>NZ_QOKV01000010.1 GCF_008365405.1 Azospirillum brasilense
GGCGCCGGCTCGGCCCTGACCATCCTGCCGATCGCCAACATGATCCACTCGTCGGGCTATCAGGCGACCTTCTTCTGGTTCGGCCTGCTGCAGGGTGCGATCATCATCGCCGCCGCCTTCTTCCTGCGCGCTCCGCAGAAGGAACAGGTCAAGGCCTCGACCAAGGTCCTGCAGTCGCGCCGCGACTATACGCTGAAGGAAGCGCTGCAGACGCCGGTCTTCTGGGTCATGATGGTCATGTTCATCTGCACCGTCTCGGGCGGTCTGATGGCGGTGGCCCAGCTCGGCGTGATCGCCCACGATCTGGGCGTCAAGGAAGCCCCGATCAGCCTGTTCGGCATCACCATGGCGGCACTGCCCTTCGCGCTGATGCTCGACCGCGTGATGAACGGCATCTCCCGTCCGCTGTTCGGCTTCATCTCCGACCACATCGGCCGTGAAGCGACGATGTTCATCGCCTTCACCTTCGAAGGCATCGGCATCCTGATGCTCAGCCGCTTCGGCCACGACCCGATCATGTTCCTGATCCTGTCGGGCATGGTGTTCCTGGCCTGGGGCGAAGTGTACAGCCTGTTCAGCGCGACCTCGGCGGACACCTTCGGCACCAAGCACGCGGCGAAGATCTACGGCGTGCTGTACTGCGCCAAGGGCGTCGCGGCCCTCCTGGTCCCGCTGGGCAACCTGCTGATGGAAGCCACCGGCACCTGGGCGACCGTGCTCTACATCTGCGCCACCATGGACCTCATCGCGGCCTTCTGCGCCATCGCGGTCCTGCGGCCAATGCTGCGCCGGCACCATGCCCGAAACGCCGAACTCGCCGCCCGGCAGGGTGCGGGTGGGCTGGCGGTGCAGCCCGGCCACTGATCGGCCCGCACACTTCCGGTTACAGTCCTCCGATGAAGGCCGCCGCGCGCACCCCGCGCGGCGGCCTTTCTTCATTCCAGGAAGAAGGGACGGTTGTGGCCCTCGCCGGACTGGTTGAAGCGGTCCGAAGACCAGAGACCGTCCGGCTGCTCGTCCTGCGGATCGGAAGTCCACTCGTCATCCTCCCGCATCAGCAGGGTCAGGCCGTGGCCCATCAGGCCGGCCAGGGCGACGAAGGCGATCATCTGGGATTCGAGCATGGGACGGGCTCCGGGCACTCGGGAGGGGGACGTTGCTTCTTGTTGTTGTGATGCAGCATAGCGGCCCGGCTCAGGCTACGCAATAGGATTTTGTATACCAGATAATGGATACCAGAATCGCGACAATTGCATTGATCGGGCTGGGTTCGCCGTGAATCGCGCCATGAATCGCATTGACGTCGGTGGGGCGGATCGTTCAGCATGGCGACGTTCCAAGGGGAGCCCCATAGCACGGGGCTGAGATGATGCCGTAAGGCGCCGAACCCTTTGAACCTGATCCGGGTCGTACCGGCGTAGGGACAGGAACAAACGGGCCACGGTCACGCGCACCCCCATCGCGCACCCCTCCATGGGAACCGCTCCGGTCGTCCGTTCTGCCACTCCGTCACACCCGGGTCTCCAACGATCCTATGTGCGATGGAGATCCACAGCAGATGCCCGACTCTCTTCCCCCCGCTTCGAAAGACACCGCGCCGTCGGACCATTTCTCGGTTACGACCGGCCCGCTGCCGTCCTCCAGCAAGGTCCATGTGGCCGGAGAACGCTTCCCCCACCTGCGGGTGGCGATGCGCGACATCCATGTCGGCGGTGGCGAGCCGCCGGTGCGCGTCTACGATACCTCCGGCCCCTACAGCGATCCCGCCGTGCAGACCGACATCCGCCGCGGTCTGGCGGAGCTGCGCCGCTCCTGGATCGAGGGGCGCGGCGACGTCGAAGCCTATGAGGGCCGCGAGGTCCGTCCGGAGGACGACGGGCTGCGCGTCGGCGAGACGCGCGCCGTGCCCGTCTTCGACCGCGCCGGGCGCCGTCCGCTGCGCGGCAAGCCGGGCCGGGCGGTGACGCAGATGGCCTACGCCCGCGCCGGCATCGTCACGCCGGAGATGGAGTACATCGCCGTCCGCGAGAATCTGGGCCGCCAGCGGCTGGCCGAGGCGGCAGCGCGGGACGGCGACGATTTCGGCGCCTCGATCCCCGACCATGTGACGCCGGAGTTCGTCCGCGACGAGGTGGCGCGTGGGCGGGCGATCATCCCGTCCAACATCAACCACCCCGAATCGGAGCCGATGATCATCGGCCGCAACTTCCTCACCAAGATCAACGCGAACATCGGCAACTCCGCCGTCGCGTCCTCGGTGGGCGAGGAGGTCGACAAGATGGTCTGGTCGATCCGCTGGGGTGCGGACACCGTGATGGACCTGTCCACCGGCCGCAACATCCACACCACCCGCGAATGGATCCTGCGCAACAGCCCGGTCCCCATCGGCACCGTGCCGATCTACCAGGCGCTGGAGAAGGTCGGTGGCAAGGCCGAGGACCTGACCTGGGAAATCTTCCGCGACACGCTGATCGAGCAGGCGGAGCAGGGGGTGGACTATTTCACCATCCACGCCGGCATCCGGCTGGCGCACATCCCGCTGACCGCCAAGCGCACCACCGGCATCGTGTCGCGCGGCGGCTCGATCATGGCGAAATGGTGCCTGTCCCACCACCGCGAGAGCTTCCTCTACGAGCGGTTCGAGGAGATCTGCGAGATCATGAAGGCGTACGACGTCGCCTTCTCGCTGGGCGACGGGCTGCGTCCCGGCTCCATCGCCGACGCCAACGACGCCGCCCAGTTCGCCGAGCTGGAGACTCTGGGCGAGCTGACCAAGATCGCCTGGAAGCACGACGTGCAGGTGATGATCGAGGGGCCGGGCCATGTGCCCATGCACAAGATCAAGGCCAACGTCGACAAGCAGCTCGCCCTGTGCGGCGAGGCGCCCTTCTACACGCTCGGGCCGCTGACCACGGACATCGCGCCGGGCTACGACCACATCACCAGCGCCATCGGCGCCGCCATGATCGGCTGGTTCGGCACGGCGATGCTCTGCTACGTCACGCCGAAGGAGCATCTCGGGCTGCCGGACCGCGACGACGTGAAGGTGGGGGTCGTCACCTACAAGATCGCCGCCCACGCCGCCGACCTCGCCAAGGGCCATCCCGGCGCCCAGGAACGCGACGACGCCCTGTCGCGCGCCCGCTTCGAGTTCCGCTGGCGCGACCAGTTCCACCTGTCGCTCGATCCGGAGACGGCGGAGCGCTTCCACGACCAGACCCTGCCGGCGGAGGGGGCGAAGGTCGCGCATTTCTGTTCGATGTGCGGGCCGAAATTCTGCTCGATGAAGATCACGCAGGAGGTGCGGGAGTACGCCAACTCCGGCATGGCCGAGATGTCGGAGAGCTTCCGCGCCAAGGGCGGGGAGATCTATCTGGAGGAGGGACAGGCGGCGGAGTAACGCCCGAATCGAAAAGGGGACGCCCTTGCGGGCGCCCCCTCGCTTCGGCTCCTTCCCCAGGCGGGGGGAGGGAAGAGAGCGTCAGGGTGTTGCCGTCACGCTCCGGCCGGCGCGCGTTCCCAGCGACTCCGCCGCCATGCGCTTCCGCATCGGGCGCAGGACGAACAGCGCCAGCACGGCGGCCAGCGCGTTGACCGCGGCGGCCAGAAGGAAGACCGCGTGCCAGCTTCCCGTCGCGTCGGCGATGATGTTGGCGAAGGGGATCAGCAGCGCCGCCGTGCCCTTGGCGGTGTAGAGCAGTCCGGCGTTGCTCGCCGCGAACTTCGACCCGAAGGTGTCGGCGCAGCAGGCCGGGAACAGGCTGTAGATCTCGCCCCAGGCGAAGAAGACCAAGCCGGTCAGCAGCACGAAGGCCACCGGGTCGCGGCCGTAGAGGCTGAGCGCGACGATGCCCACCGCCTCGATCGCGAAGGCGATGAACATGGTGTTCTCGCGCCCGATGTGGTCGGACACCCAGCCAAAGAAGGGACGCGTCAGCCCGTTCAGCACCCGGTCGATGGACAGGGCGAAGGTCAGGGCGGGCAGGGTTAGGCCGAGGACGCTGACCGGCGCGTGGGCCAGCCCGAAATCCTGGGCGATCGGGCCGAGTTGGGCCGTCGCCATCAGCCCGCCGCCGGCCACCATGACGAACATGGCGTACATGACCCAGAAGACCGGCGTGCGGACCATCTGGCTCGGCGTGTACTGCCGCTGCGCGGGCGGGGCGGCGAAGCCGCTGCGGGCGAGCGGAGCGGAGGGCGGGGCGACCAGCAGCCAGGCGAGAGCGAAGACCACCAGCCCCTGACCCAGCCCGAAGGCCATGAAGGTCGCCTCGTAGCCCGAGGTCTCGATCATCGTGGCGATGGGCACCACCGTCAGGGCGGAGCCGGCTCCGAAGCCCGCCGCGGTGATGCCGGCGGCCAGACCGCGCCGGTCGGGGAACCATTTCAGCGCGTTGCCCACGCAGGTGCCGTAGACGGCGCCCGCCCCGATGCCGCCGATGGCTGCCGCGACGTAGAGCAGCAGCAGCGAATCCGCCACCGCGTTCAACGCCCAGGAGGCGGCGCAGAGCACCGAGCCGAACAGCACGACGATCCGCGGGCCGAAGCGGTCCACGAACCAGCCCTCGACGGGCACCAGCCATGTTTCGGTGACGATGAAGATGGTGAAGGCCACCTGGATGGCCGCACGGCCCCAACCGTGCTTGTCGTCGATGGGTTCGACGAAGAGGGTCCACCCGTACTGGAGATTGGCGATCATCGACATGCAGATGACGCCGGCAAGCAACTGCATCCAACGCCCGCCGACAGGCAGGGCGCTTTGCGCACCGGTTTGGCGCATATGGTTCCTCCCGGATGGTCCGCGATCTCGTTCTTGTCCTGGCGCGCGCGGGGTGCGTTCGGTGCCCGACCGCTTCGCTTTATCCTTCGAACGGGGCAATCCGGTTGCGTGCCATTGGCATGCCAGACGCCATATTCGCGATGCCTTGACGGTGAGTGTGGCGGATAATCCGTGGAGTCAGCAACAAATTTTCGTGAGCGGGCGCCGCCCTGGCCATAAGTGATATATTAAATCGGCCGGCGGCGCCCCGCCCGTCACAGGACCAGGACGGCGCGGAAGTCGTTGACGTTGGTCAGGGTCGGCCCGGTCACCAGCAGGTCGCCGAGCGCGCTGAAGAAGCTGTAGCCGTCGTTGTCGGCCAGCCGCTCCTTGGCGTTGACGCCGGCCTCGGCGGCGCGGGCCAGCGTGTCGGGGGCGAGCAGGGCGCCGGCGTTGTCCTCCGTCCCGTCGATGCCGTCGGTGTCGGCGGCCAGCGCATGCACGCCCGTCATCCCGTCCAGCGCCACGGTCAGCGCCAGCAGGAACTCGGCGTTGCGCCCGCCGCGGCCCTTGCCGCGGACTGTCACCGTGGTCTCGCCGCCGGACAGCAGGACGCAGGGCTTGGCCGCCGGCTGGTCGTGCTCGACGATCTGGCGGGCGATGCCGGCGTGGACGAGCGCGACCTCGCGCGACTCGCCCTCCAGCGCGTTGCCGAGGATGACGGGGGTGACGCCGGCCTTGCGGGCGACCTCCGCCGCGCGTTCCAGCGCCATCTGCGGGGTGGCGACGAGGACCGTGCTGACGCGCTCCAGCCGCGGGTCGCCGGGCTTCGGGCTCTCGTCGCGCCCGGCCAGCAGATGGTCCATGACCGGCTGCGGCGGGGTGATGCCGTACTTCTCCAGCACGGCCAGCGCGTCGGCGTAGCTGGTCGGGTCGGGTACGGTGGGGCCGGAGGCGATCACCGACAGGTCGTCGCCCGGCACGTCGGAGATGACCAGCGAGACCACCCGCGCCTTGGTCGCCGCGGCCAGCCGCCCGCCCTTGATCGCCGACAGGTGCTTGCGGACGCAGTTCATCTCGGTGATGTTCGCGCCCGAGCGGAGCAGCGCCTTGGATACCGCCTGCTTGTCGGCCATCGAGATGCCGGGGGCGGGCAGGGCGAGCAGGGCGGAACCGCCGCCGGAGATCAGGCAGAGCATCAGATCGTCGGGGCCGAGCGAGGCGGCGATGTCGAGGATGCGCTTTGCCGCCTGCTGGCCGGCCTCGTCGGGAACGGGGTGTGACGCCTCGACCACCTCGATCCGCTCGCAGGGCACGTTGTGGCCGTAGCGGGTGACGACCAGACCGGACAGCGGACCCCTCCAGTGATCCTCCACCGCCTTCGCCATGGAGGCCGCGGCCTTGCCGGCGCCGACGACGACCGTGCGGCCCTTCGGCGGCTCCGGAAGATGCGGCGGCACGCACAGCGCCGGCTGCGCCGAGGCGACGGCGGCGCGGAACATGTCGGTCAGAAGCGCGCGGGGATCGGTGGTCGTCATGGTTCGGTTCTGTCCCTTCCCTGAGCCGCGCCGTTCACCGGCGCCGGTCCTCATGTGCTGGGAATGCTAACGGATTTGGCGCGGTGGGCAATGGGGAGGAGAGCCTCCTTAGCCCTCTCCGTCCCGGGAGAGGGTGGCCCGAAGGGGCGGGTGAGGGTCGTGCGAGGATCGATCGCTGATCCTTGGCGGTACCCTCACCCTCCCATGCTGCGCATGGGCCCCTCCCTCTCCCGGGTCGGGAGAGGGAGTATCGAGCGACCTCACTCCGCGGGTTCGGTCACGCGGTGGTTTTGGCCGATCTCGTGGTTGGCGAGCAGCTCCAGCGCGCGGACCATGCCGGAGTGGTCCCAAGCCTTGCCGCCCTGGGCGGCGCAGGCGTTGAACAGCTCCTGGCAGGTCGCCGTGTTGGGCAGCGACACGCCGAGCGCGCGGGCGCCGGACAAAGCGAGGTTCAGGTCCTTCTGGTGCAGCTCGATGCGGAAGCCCGGATCGAAGGTGCGCTTCACCATGCGCTCGCCATGCACCTCCAGGATGCGCGAGGAGGCGAAACCGCCCATCAGGGCCTGACGGACCTTCGCCGGGTCGGCGCCGGCCTTCGACGCGAAGAGCAGGGCCTCGCCCACCGCCTCGATGGTCAGGGCGACGACGATCTGGTTGGCGACCTTCGTCGTCTGGCCGTCGCCGTTGCCGCCGACCAGCGTGATGTTCTTGCCCATTTTCTCGAACAGCGGCTTCACCGTCTCGAAGGCCTTGTCCGGACCGCCGACCATGATGGTCAGCGAGGCGGCCTTGGCGCCGACCTCACCGCCGGACACCGGGGCGTCGAGGTACTCGCAGCCCAGCTCGTTGATGCGCTGGGCGAAGGCCTTGGTCTCGATCGGGGAGATCGAGGACATGTCCACGACGATCTTGCCGGCGGACAGCCCCTCGGCGACGCCGTTCGGGCCGAACAGGGCGGCCTGCACGTGGGGAGTGTCGGGGACCATCGTGAAGATAATGTCGGCCTTCTGCGCCACCTCACGGCTGGAGCCGCAGGCCGTGGCGCCCTTGGCCAACAGGTCTTCCGGGGCCGGGTTTATGTCGTAGACGAACAGGGTGTGGCCGGCGTCGGCCAGATGACCGGCCATGGGGCGGCCCATGATGCCGAGACCGATGAATCCAATGTTCATGGCTGTGTCCTCAATTCTTCTGTGTTCGGGCGGTCGAAAGGGATGGCGATCAGGCGGCGGCCATCAGGCGGCGACGGTCTCGCCGGGGGTGGCGGCGCGCATCCAGCCCAGCCCTTCACTGGTCCCCTTGGCCGGCTTGTACTCGCAGCCGACCCAGCCGTTGTAGCCGAGCCGGTCGAGCGCCGCGAAGACGAAGGGGTAGTTGATCTCGCCGGTGCCCGGCTCGTTGCGCCCCGGATTGTCGGCGATCTGGACATGCGCGATCTTCGGCAGCAGGCGCTGGATGGTCGGGACGAGATCGCCCTCCATGATCTGCATGTGATAGACGTCGTACTGGATGAAGAGGTTGTCGGAGCCGACGGCCTCCAGAATCCGTTCCGCCTGGGCGGTGTTGGTCAGATAGAAGCCCGGAATGTCGCGGGTGTTGATCGGCTCGACCAGGAAGCGGATGCCGGCCTGCTTCAGCGCCTTGGCGGCGAAGGACAGATTGTCGACGAAGGTGCGCTCCAGCGCGTCCGCCGCCACGCCCGCCGGGGCCTTGCCGGCGAGGCAGTTGATCTGCTTGCAGCCGAGCGCCGTGGCGTATTCGATGGCGCGGCCCACCCCGTCCTGGAACTCGCCCACGCGGTCCGGCAGGACGGCGATGCCGCGCTCGCCCGCGTCCCAGTCGCCCGCCGGCAGGTTGTGCAGGACCTGGGTCAGCCGGTTGGCGGCCAGCCGCTCGACCAGTGCGTCCTTCTCGAAGGCATAGGGGAACAGATACTCGACGCCGGTGAAGCCGTCCTTCGCCGCCGCGGCGAAGCGGTCGAGGAAGGGCAGCTCGTTGTAGAGCATCGTCAGGTTGGCGGCGAACTTGGGCATGTCTCTCTCCCGGAGGTTCGTTTCGGGCCGGATGTTCGTTACAGGCTTGGCCGGTTGGCGGTCAGGATCGAAGGGTGAAGGCGGAGCGTCAACGCGGTGACCGCCTTTTTTCACCCTGCGGAACTGTGGATCAGGTCGGGCCGCTTGCCCCCACCCTGACCCTCCCCCGCTGGGCGGGGGAGGGGATTGGGGCAGGCGTCGCGCCGATCAGACCCGCACCAGCTCCGGCTCGTCCGCGGGCACGTCCAACACGTCCTCGAACTCGGTGATGTTGTTGATCTCCGTGCCCATGGCGATGTTGGTGACGCGCTCCAGGATGACCTCGACGACCACCGGGACCTGGAACTCGTCCATCCACTGCTGCGCCTGCGCGAAGGCGGATTGCAGGTTGTCCGGGTCGGTGACGCGGATGGCCTTGCAGCCGAGGCCTTCGGCCACCGCGACGTGGTCAACGCCGTAGACGCCGATTTCCGGGGCGTTGATGTTCTCGAAGGAGAGCTGGACCTGGAAGTCCATCTGGAAGGCGCGCTGCGCCTGCCGGATCAGCCCGAGATAGCTGTTGTTCACCAGAACATGGATGTAGGGCAGCTTGAACTGGGCGCCCACCGCCAGCTCCTCGATCAGGAACTGGAAGTCGTAGTCGCCGGACAGCGCGACGATCTTGCGCTTCGGATCGGCCACTCGGACACCAAGGGCCGCCGGCAGGGTCCAGCCGAGCGGGCCGGCCTGACCGCAGTTGATCCAATGGCGCGGCTTGTAGACGTGCAGGAACTGCGCGCCGGCGATCTGCGACAGGCCGATGGTCGAGACGTAGCAGACGTCCTCGCCAAAGGCGCTGTTCATCTCCTGATAGACGCGCTGCGGCTTGATCGGCACGTTGGCGAAGTCGGACCGGCGCAGCATGGAGCGCTTGCGGACCTGGCAGGTCTTCACCCACTCCGACCAGTCGCGCAGCTTGCCGGCGGCCTTCCACTCCTTCGCCACCTCGATGAAGAGGTCGAGCGCCGCCCCGGCGTCGGACACGATGCCCAGGTCCGGCGCGAAGACGCGGCCGATCTGGGTCGGCTCGATGTCCACATGCACGAACTTGCGGCCCTTGGTGTAGACGTCGACCGAGCCGGTGTGGCGGTTGGCCCAGCGGTTGCCGATGCCCAGCACGACGTCGGACGCCAGCATGGCGGCGTTGCCGTAGCGGTGGGCGGTCTGCAGACCGACCATGCCGGCCATCAACGGGTGATCGTCCGGAATGGCGCCCCAGGCCATCAAGGTCGGGATGACCGGCAGGCCGGCGATCTCGGCGAACTCCACCAGACGGTCGCTGGCGTCGGCGTTGATGATGCCGCCGCCGGCCACCAGCAGCGGACGCTCCGCCGCGTTCAGCATCTCCAGCGCCTTCTCGACCTGGGCGCGGGTCGCCGCCGGCTTGTAGGTGGGCAGCGGCTGGTAGGTGTCGGGATCGAACTCGATCTCGGCCATCTGCACGTCGATCGGCAGGTCGAGCAGCACCGGGCCGGGCCGGCCGGAGCGCATCAGGTGGAAGGCCTGCTGGAAGGCGTAGGGGACCTGTCCCGGCTCGAGCACGGTGACCGCCCACTTGGCGACCGGCTTGGCGATGGACGGGATGTCCACGGCCTGGAAATCCTCCTTGTGCAGGCGGGCGCGCGGCGCCTGGCCGGTGATGCACAGGATCGGAATGGAGTCGGCGGAGGCCGAATAGAGGCCCGTGATCATGTCGGTGCCGGCGGGGCCGGAGGTGCCGATGCAGACGCCGATGTTGCCGGCCTTGGCGCGCGTGTAGCCTTCGGCCATGTGCGACGCGCCTTCGACATGGCGCGCAAGAACGTGGCCGATGCGGCCGTTGCGTTGCAGCGCCGCGTAGAACGGATTGATGGCCGCTCCGGGGACGCCAAAGCAAACGGACACGCCTTCTTTTTCCAGGACATGCACCGCCGCTTCAATCGCCATCATCCTAGCCATGGCTTGGTCTCCTCCCTCGCGTAACGGGTCGCTGTTGCGTTGGATTGAGCTTTCATCAGTGGAGCGGCTATTGGCAAAGTGTTGGCGAATCCTTTCCGCGTGATGGAAATCGCGCCGAACGGGGCAGTCCTTCACGGCGCGCCGGACAATTATGCTGCACTTGCACAGTCCCGATGGCGCTGTCATCGTGATCGGATGATGGCAATCCCGAGTCCCCGCCTGTTGGCGATCACGGACCGGCGGCAGGCGGCGCAGCCCTTGCCGGACCTGGCGGCGCGACTGTTCGCCGGGGGCCTGCGCTGGCTGTCGCTGCGCGAGAAGGACCTGGACGAGTCCCGGCAGGTCGCTCTGGCCCATGCCCTGGTGCAGCGGGCGCGGCCCTGGGGGGCGTTGGTTACGCTGCACGGCGATCCGGATCTGGCGCTGGCCGCCGGAACGGACGGGGTGCATCTGCCGGAGGGGGCTGATGTGGCGGCGGCGCGGCAGCGGCTCGGCCCCGGCGCTCTGGTCGGGCTGTCCGCCCACGACGCGGAGGGGATTCGCCGGGCCGCGGCGGGCGGGGCGGACTACGTCACGCTGTCGCCCGTCTTTCCGTCGCCGAGCAAGCCGGGCTACGGCCCGCCGGTCGGGACGGAGGAGCTGAGACGCTTGGCCGCGGACAGTTCCCTTCCCATCATCGCGCTCGGCGGCGTGGAGTCGGGCAATATCGGAGAGTGTCTGGCCGCAGGGGCCGCCGGAGTGGCGGTCATGGGAGTGGTGATGCGGACGCCGGACCGCCTGCCCGACCTGCTCAAGTCCTTGAAAGGCGGACAACCGTAGGGAAGAGAAGCGAACGGAAACGCTCTTTCCTTATCGTGGTCCTGGACTTTTCAGCCCGAAATGTGCATCTGGTATCTCATATACGAAAACGATGCGATGCCTTTCGCACGACCGGGCCGGCGCACAGTGGGGTGCTTCCGGACGGCCAGCATTGAGGAACGGTGCCGACCATGAACCCTCCGCCGATCAACGTCCAGCCGCTCGACACCGGATCGACCTTCCGCGCTCAGGCGTATCATGCGTTGAAGCAAGCCATCTCGCAAATGGACATCTACGACCATAACGACGAGATCCGGCTTGAGGAGCGGCAGCTCAGCGAGCTGCTGGGCGTCAGCCGGACGCCGATCCGCGAGGCGCTGACCCTGCTGGAGCAGGAGGGGTTCATCCGCCTCCAGCCGCGCCGGGGCATCTTCGTCATCCGCAAGACCAAGGCCGAGATCGTCGAGATGATCCAGGTCTGGGCGGCGCTGGAGAGCATGGCCGGGCGGATGGTCGCGACGCAGGCCACCGACGAGGACATCCGGACCCTGTGGGACCTGTTCCGCAACTTCGAGATGCGGAACCCCAAGGAGCATGTCAACGAATACTCCGACGCCAACATCGCCTTCCACAAGAGCATCATCCGGCTCAGCGGGTCCAAGCTGATCCAGGAGATGACCGACAACCTGTTCATCCACATCCGCGCGATCCGCAAGCTGACCATCGGCCAGGACAACCGGGCGGAGCGGTCGATCCATGACCACAAGGAAATCATCAAGGCCCTGGAACGCCGCGACGTCGATCAGGCCGAACACCTGATCCGTGATCACACGCTGGGTCTGGCGGCGCACGTCGAGAAGCATTGCGACTTCCTGGAGTGAAGGTGCCCCGCCCCCGGTGAGGAGGGAAGGGCACCGATACGGTGTCAGGCCGGCGCGTGGGTCTTGATCGCGGCGGCGGTTTCGGCCGCGCTGTTCAGCCCGTTCGCGGTGATCGTGACCACGCGCAGGCTGTTGGTGGTGCCGGGCGTTCCGAAGGGGACCCCCGCCGTCACGATCAGCGACTGGCCGGGCACGCCGATGCCCTCCTGGGCGGCGACGAGGCTCGCCCGCTCGACCATTTCCGCGAAGTTCTGCACGTCGGCGGTCCAGACCGGGTGCACGCCCCAGGCCAGCGACAGCAGGCGGGCGGTTCCGCGTTCGGCGCTGAGGCCGAGGATCGGCACGGTCGGCCGTTCGCGCGAGGCGCGCCGCGCGGTGGAGCCGGTGCTGGTGAAGGTGGCGATGCCGGCGGCCGAAATGGTCTCGGCGATCTGGCGCGCCGCGGCGGACAGCGCGTCCGGGGTGGTCGCCTCCGGGCTCGGGTGCTCGGAGTCCATGATGCGGCGGTAGAGCGGATCGCGCTCCACCCGGCGGATGATGCGGTCCATCATCGCCACGGCCTCGACCGGGTGCTTGCCCGACGCGGATTCCGCCGAAAGCATCACGGCGTCCGACCCGTCATAGACGGCGGTCGCCACGTCCGACGCCTCGGCGCGCGTCGGCGTCGGCTCGGTGATCATGGATTCCAGCATCTGCGTGGCGACGATCACCGGCTTGCCGGCGGCGCGGCTCATCCGGATCATCCGCTTCTGCAGGCCGGGCACATCCTCAGGCGGCAGTTCTACGCCGAGGTCGCCGCGGGCCACCATCACCGCGTCCGACAGGGCGATGATCTCCTCCAGCCGGGGCAGGGCGGCGGGCTTCTCCACCTTGGTCATGATGTGGGCGCGGTCGCCGATCAGGGCGCGCGCCTCCAGGATGTCCTCGGGCCGCTGCACGAAGCTGAGGCCGATCCAGTCCACGCCCAGCGTCAGGCCGAACTGCAGGTCGCTGCGGTCCTTCTCCGACAGGGCGCTGAGGGCCAGCGTGGTGCCGGGGACGTTCATGCCCTTGCGGTCGGACAGGGTGCCGCCGACCATGACCTCGGTCTCGGCGTGGTCCGGGCCGCAGCTCAGCACGCGCAGGCGCATGCGCCCGTCGTTCAGCAGAAGCTCGTGGCCCGGCTCCAGGCTGGCGAAGATCTCCGGATGGGGAACGCAGACGCGGCTGCGGTCGCCGGGGGTCGGGTCGAGGTCGAGGCGGAAGCGATCGCCGCCGGCCAGGATCACCGCCACCTCCTTGAAGGTGCCGACGCGCAGCTTCGGACCCTGAAGATCGAGAAGCACACCGATGGGGCGCCCGACCGTCTCCTCGACCGCGCGGATCTGGCGGTAGCGTTCGGCGTGGTCGCGCTGCGTGCCATGACTGGCGTTCAGGCGGAAGACATCCACGCCGGCCTCGGCGAGGGCGAAAATCTGGCTGTAGGTCGAACTGGCCGGCCCCAGAGTGGCGACGATCTTGGTGCTGCGGTTGCGCTGCATGGCGCGGGCCTCCTGAGAGGGCGATGACTTTAGGCGGTGACTGTGTGGTGGTGGGGCGATGCTGCGACCGGGGTGGGGTGGGGGTCAAACCGCCGCTATGGCTTTTCCACATAGCGGGAAGTCACACGGTTGGTTTGACCGCGGGCGACCCGCGGGCGGACACTGCACGCCCGCGATCAGCCAGGACGATGCCATGAACACGCCTGTCGAACCGCTTTCCGCCGCCAGCCTGATCCTTCTGCGCGACAGCGTGGACGGGCTGGAGGTTTTCATGATCCAGCGCCACCGCGACCTTCGCTTTGCGCCCGGCGCCACGGTGTTTCCCGGCGGGCGGCTGGACGCGGAGGACAGGGAACTGCCCTGGCGGGAGCTGTCCCTGCCGCTGACCGACGACATGCCGCAACGGATGGCCGCGATCCGCGAGGCCTTCGAGGAATGCGGGCTGTTGCTGGCCGGCGGCACCGTGGATGTCGCCCTTCTCGACGGGCTGCGCAGCGCGTCGGGTGGGACCTTCCTGGACCGGCTGCTGGCGGCGGGGCTGGAGCCGGACGTGGCGGCGCTGGTGCCCTTCGCCCGCTGGGTCACGCCGGAGAGCGTGTGGCGGCGCTACGACACCCTGTTCTTCCTCGCCAAGGCGCCGCCGCGCCAGACCGCCGTGGTCGACGGGGTGGAGGCGGTCGCCGGATTCTGGGGCACACCGCGGGCCATCCTGGCCGAGGCGGAGGCGGAACGGCTGTCTCTGGTCTTCGCCACCCGCATGACCCTGCTGCGTCTGGCCGGTTGCCGCACGGTCCGTCACGCGATGGAGGAGGCCGCGCGCTTCCACCCCCTCACCCCCATCCTGCCCCGTCCCGCCGACACCCCGGAGGGTCCGGTGCTGAGCATCCCGGACGGGCTGGGCTATCCCCTGACCCAAGTTCCGCTGGAGCAGGCACGGTTGGGTTAAGCGCGTCGGGCTATTCCGAATTTCTGGTCACCAACTCGCCTAAAATTCCGCCATGCGGAATTTTCCGTGCCTTTTTGCGCCGCCGAAGCGTTATCGTCGCAAATGCGACTATTTGTGCATTGCACTCAGTGCGCAAAGTGGCATTATGAGGAAATAAGATATCGGTTTGATCGGAGAAAATTTCCGTTCATGTCCGCAGGGCGCCTGAACACCACGCCGACGCGAGGATAGGTCCATGCTCCACCAGTCCATCATCCAAGGCGCCACCGACACCAGCGGCGCCATCGCCGTTGGTGCCGCCGTGGTCGCCGGGCACGCGGCGCTGCCGCCGGCCGGTGGACAGCGGTGGGTCTACGCTTTCGGCGGCGGCGGTGCGGAAGGGCACGGCGGCATGCTGGCGGAGCTGGGCGGCAAGGGCGCCGGGCTGGCCGAGATGGCGCGGCTGGGCGTGCCGGTGCCGCCGGGCTTCACCATCGTGGCGGAGGCCAGCCGCCGGCACCGCGCCGGGCAGGGCGGCTTTCCCGCCGGGTTGACGGCCCAGGTGGAGGAGGCGCTGAACCGGCTGGAAAGTGTTGCGGGCGCGCGCTTCGGCGGGTCGGAGAACCCGCTGCTGGTGTCCGTGCGGTCGGGCGCGCGGGCGTCGATGCCCGGCATGATGGACACGATCCTGAATCTCGGTCTGACAGACGCGACGGTGAAGGGGCTGGCGGCGCGCAGCGGCGACACCCGCTTCGCCTACGACTGCTATCGCCGGCTGATCCAGACCTACGGCACGGTGGTGCAGGGGGTGGGCGCCCACCTCTTCGACGCGGCGCTGGAGGCCTACAAGGAAGGGCGCGGGCTGACCCGCGACGCCGACCTGGGCGCCGCCGATTGGCGCGCCGTGGCGGCCGCCTACCGCGCGGTGATCGAGCGCGAGGCGGGAGAGCCCTTCCCCCAGGACGCTCGGACCCAGCTCTTCGCCGCCATTGCGGCCATCTTCCGTTCCTGGAGCAACGCCCGCGCGGTGGCCTTCCGGGCGGTTCACGGCATTCCCGACGATTGGGGCACCGCGGCGACCGTGCAGGCGATGGTGTTCGGCAACCGCGGCGGCGCGTCCGGCACCGGCGTCGCCCACAGCCGCGACCCGTCCACCGGCGAGGCCGTGCTGTGCGGCGAGTTCCTGGCCGACGCCCAGGGCGAGGACATCGTCTCAGGCCTGCGCACGCCGGGGCCGCTGGCCGGCGCCAAGGCCTCTCTGGAGGCGGTCGCCCCCGAGGCCTTTGCCGAGTTGGGCCGCATCGCCGACCGGCTGGAGCGCCATTTCGGCGACATGCAGGAGATCGAGTTCACCGTCCAGCAGGGGCGCCTGTTCATCCTCCAGTCGCGCGCCGGCAAGCGGACGCCGGAGGCCGGGGTGCGCATCGCCACGGAGATGGCGCAAGCCGGCATCATCACGCGGGCCGAGGCGGTGCGGCGCGCCGATCTGCCGGCGCTGGCGGACAGCCTGCGTCCCATCCCCGATCCGGACGCCCCCCGCGAGGTGATCGCCCGCGGCCTTCCGGCCTCCTCCGGCGCAGCCACGGGTGCGGCGGTCTTCACGTCGGACGAGGCGGTCCGGCTGGCGGCGGAGGGCGTGGCGGTGGTGCTGTGCCGTCCGGAAACCTCTCCCCACGACGTGCACGGCATGCAGGTGGCCTGCGCGGTGGTGACCGCCCGCGGCGGCGCGACCAGCCACGCCGCCACCGTCGCCCGCGCCATGGGGCTGCCCTGCGTCACCGGAGCGCGCATGCTGCGTGTCGATCCGGCGGCCGGCGTGATGACCATGGGCGACCTGACCGTCCGGGCGGGCGAGATCATCACTGTGGACGGCGGGGCGGGCCATGTGATTCTGGGCAGCGTGCCGATGATCCGCCCCGAGCCGCCGGAAGCCGTGGCGCTGCTGCTGCGCTGGGCCGAGAGCGCCGGTGACTGATGGTTGAGAGGCCATGAGAAAGGCCCGCCGTCAAAGGAGACGACGGGCCTTTCGGCTGGGGCCTTTTCGCTTCCGCTGGGCCGCGGTCAGTGGGCGTAGACCGGGGTTTCCTGCGCCGGCGGCTGGGTATGGGCGACCATTTCGGTGAGTTGGAGCTTGGTGAAGTCACGGGCGCTGACGACGCCGACCAGCGTGGAGCCGTCGAGCACCGGCAGATGGCGGATGTGGTGACGGTCCATCAATTCCAGCGCGTGGACGAGGCTGTCGTCGGGTGAGCAGGTCTGCGGCGCGCGCGACATCAGCATGAAGACCGGCGTCTTCAGGACGGAGGCGCCGCGCTCCAGCAGCGCGTAGACGACGTCGCGTTCCGACAGCATGCCGGCAACGGCGTTGCCCTCCGTCCGGCAGACGTCCTTGACCACCAGGGCGCTGATGTTCTCCGACCGCATCAGCCGGATCGCCTCCTCGATGGTTTCGCCGGAACGGACGGTGACGACGCGGGATTCCTTGGTCCGAAGAATGTCGGCGACTTTCATGGCGAGCCCTCCACCAGACAGCGGGTTGCGTAAGCGCGCCCTGCACGGAGACCCCCGCGGGGGACCGGAGCTTGACCGGTGGAGCCGCATTGGGCCGGTCGAAGGCCGTCGGCGGCACCTGGGCATCGGGCAGTGGCAGGCGATGGATATTTGGTATACCAGATGCCAAGGCTCGTCAATGGCTAATATAGCAAACAATCAGTGAAATCGCATTTTTACGACAGTGCTTTGCCCTCGTTCCCATGGGTCACCCTATTCCTATGGCGTTTGTCAGGGTGCCCACAACGATAGCTGGCATGCCAAATACATAGAGAAGCTGACGGTGGGGGTGCGATGCTTGCCATGGTGCTGCTGATGGTCGCGGCGTTCGCTTCGGGCGTTCTCAACGCCGTCGCCGGGGGCGGGGCCTTCATCACGTTCCCGGCGCTGCTGTTCGCCGGGGTGCCGCCGGTCAGCGCCAACGTGTCGAGCACCGTCGCCCTGTTCCCCGGCCAGATGGCCAGCGCCTGGGCCTACCGCAACGAGATCCGCGGTGTGACGGAGGTCAGCGTCACCGCCTTCTCCGTGGTCAGCCTCGTCGGCGGGGTGGTCGGGGCCGTCCTGCTGCTGACCACGCCGGACCGCGCCTTTGCCGGGCTGGTGCCCTGGCTGCTGCTGTTCGCGACGGCGGTCTTCGCGGTGGGCAGCTTCATGCCGGCGCTGGCCGCCCGGCTGCGGCTCGGAGGGCGCTCCGTTCTGGTCGTCCAGTTCGTCATCGCCATCTATGGCGGCTATTTCGGCGGCGGGATCGGCTTCCTCATGTTGGCGGCGCTGACCCTGTTCGGCCTGCGCGACATCCACGCCATGAACGGGCTGCGCATCCTGCTGGCCGCGTTGATGAACGGCGCGGCGGTGGCGGCCTTCTGCCTGTCCGACGCGGTGTCCTGGCCGGAAACTGCCGTCATGGCGGTGTCGGCCATCGTCGGCGGCTACGTCGGTGCCCACGCGGCGAAGCGGGTCAGCCGCGACGTGATGAAGTGGGTGGTGGTGTCGATCGGCGTGGGGCTGACCCTGTACTTCTTCATCAAGGGGGCCGGAGCCTGAGGGCACCCCACGCCGTGGCGCATCAGGACTGGCCGGGAACGGTGATCGGGCGCAGGCCCTTGGCGTAGCTCTTCCATCGCTCCTGGTAGACCGCGGCGGGGGCGCGCATGCGCTCCACATCCTCGTCCGACAGCGTGCGCACCACCTTGCCCGGCGCGCCAAGCACCAGCGAGCGGTCGGGGATCTCCTTGCCCTCGGCGATGAAGGCGTGGGCGCCGATCAGGCAGTCGCGGCCGATGCGGGCGCCGTTGAGGACGGTGGCGCCGATGCCGATCAGGCTGCCGTCGCCGACGGTGCAGCCATGCACCATCGCCAGATGGCCGATGGTCACGTTCTTCCCGATGAGCAGCGGGAATCCCGGATCGACGTGGAGGACGGCGTTGTCCTGGACGTTGCTGCCGGCGCCGATGTGGATGCGCTCCTCCTCGGCGCGCATGACCGCGCCCCACCAGACGGACACGTCCTCCTCCAGCAGGATGTCGCCGACCACGGTGGCGCTGGGGGCCACCCAGCAGTTGGGCGACAGTTGCGGGACCTTGTCGTTGAAGGCGTAAATCACCCGTTCCTCCTTCATTCTTCGTATCGGCATCCTAGCGCGGAACGGATCGGCGGCGTGAGAATGCTGCACTGCGCTATACCCATAAGAAAATTGCGTGATATGATGGGTGCGCCTGGTTCCCGACCCGTGTGAGGACTCCCATGCCGCTCTACTCCTACCACTGCACCGCCTGCGACCACGACTTCGAAGCGCTGGTGCGCTCGTCGGACACCCCCGTCTGCGCCTCCTGCGGGTCGGCGGCGCTGGAGCGGAAGGTGGCGCGCATCGCGCCGGACACCAAGGCCGACAAATTCCTCAAGACCGCCCGCGGCGCCGCCGCCGCGGAGGGCCATTTCAGCAACTACAGCAAGGCGGAACGCTCGCGCCTTTAGAGCGGCGTTCACGTCCCGTCCGGTATCCCGTACTTCCGCAGCTTGTTCGCGATCATCGTGTGCGAGGTGTGGAGGCGGGCGGCCAGCTTGCGGCTGGACGGGTAGCGCGGGTAGAGGCGGCGGAGCAGGCCGCGCTCGAACGCCGCCGCGGCCTCGTTCCAGCTCGACGGCTCGGCGGTCTCGCCGCCGGTTTCGGCGTCCATGCGCGCGCCGGCCAGTTCCAGGTCGGCGGCGTCGAGATAGGCGCCGTCGCTCATCGTCACGGCGCGGAAGATGACGTTTTCCAACTGGCGGACGTTGCCCGGCCAGGGGTTGGCGAGCAGGGCGGCGCTGGCCGCCACGGTCAGCCGGCAGGGCGGGCGGCGGGCCTGGGCGCAGGCGCGGGCGATGAAGTGCCGGGCGAGCAGAAGGATGTCGTCGCCGCGCTCGCGCAGCGCCGGGACCTGGAGCGACAGCACGTTCAGCCTGTAGAACAGGTCCTCGCGGAAGCTGTGCTCGGCGACCATGGCGTCGAGGTCGCGGTGAGTGGCGCTGACCACCCGCACATCCACCGTCTGCTCGCGGTCGCCGCCGACGCGGCGGAAGCGCCCGTCGTTGAGGAAGCGCAACAGCTTGGCCTGGAGATAGGGCGACATCTCCCCGATCTCGTCGAGGAAGACGGTGCCGCCGTGGGCAAGCTCCAGCAGGCCGGGCTTGCCGCCGCGCTGCGCCCCGGTGAAAGAGCCGGGGGCGTAGCCGAACAGCTCGCTCTCCGCCAGATTCTCCGGCACGGCGGCGCAATTCAGCGCCAGGAAGGGCTTGTCGCGGCGCGGGCTGGCGCGGTGGCAGGCGTGGGCGATCAGTTCCTTGCCGGTGCCCGTCTCGCCCAGGATCAGCAGCGGCGCGTCCACCGCCGCGACCCGCGCTGCCCGCGCCTTCAGCGCGCGGACCGGGGCGGACTCGCCGAGGATGCGGTCGAAGCCGCCCTCATCGAAATTTTGCAGCGCGTTCAGCCTTTCCCCCAGCCGGCTCGGCGCGAAGAGGGTGACCACGCCGCCGGCGGAACGCCCGTCCTCCACGATGGGGGTGGCGTCGAGCAGGAAGGGCTGGCCGTTCAACGTGACCTCCTGCCCGGCGGCGAGGCGGAAACCACTGTCCACCAGCAGGTCGGACAGCTCGGCATCGCCGAACAGCCGTCCGAAATCGGCGCCGGTCAGGGCGGCCTCGCTGCGTCCGGCGACCGTCGCCGCGGCGGCGTTCGCCACCACGATGCGGCCCGCGCGGTCCACCGCCAGAACCGGATCGGGCAGGGCAGCCAGCAGCGCGTCCAGATGCAGCCGCCGCCGGGTGCCCGGAAGGATGTCGATGGGGGTGACGGACTGCACCCCCAGCACGGCGCGCAGCGCGGAATCGAGCGCGCCGAAGCCCGGCACGTCCAATTCCGGCGCGTCGATGTGGATGTGCGGCGGGTCCACCTCCACCGCCACGACGTTCAGGCGCCGCTTGGCGAGCACGGCGAGGATCTCATGGGCGATGCCGACCCGGTCGGCGAACAGGACGTCGATGCGCATGGCTTTCCCCGGTGGAGGAGGAATTGTACCACGATGGGCGCGTCCGTAAACATCTGTATACACCGTAACGTTTTTTGTACGGTGATGGCAAACTGCTGTTTTACATCAATTTATCAGGGGAGCAGGAAGCGCTTTCCGACCGCAGTGTAACGATTCATGTACAGCGTTGTCCGGCACCCGACCGTCCGCTCCAGCGTTTCCGCGGCTTCCGGCACTTGGCATCGCGTTTGCGAATGGGATGCGAACAAATCCGTGATCTCGGGAGTCTTCACATGCGCGTCATCGTCCTCGGCAGCGGCGTCATCGGCGTTTCCACCGCCTATTTCCTGGCGAAGGCCGGGCACGAGGTCACGGTGGTGGATCGGCAGCCCGGTCCGGCGCTGGAGACCAGCTACGCCAACGCGGGCGAGGTGTCGCCGGGCTACTCCGCGCCCTGGGCGGCGCCGGGCCTGATGGCGAAGGCGGTGAAGTGGATGCTGATGAAGCACTCCCCGCTGGTGATCCGGCCGAAGCTCGACCCGGCGATGTGGTCCTGGTGCCTGAAGCTGCTGGCCAACGCCAACGAGCGTTCCTACGAGATCAACAAGGGCCGCATGGTCCGGCTGGCCGAATACAGCCGCGACTGCCTGCGCGTTCTGCGCGACGAGACCGGCATCCGCTACGACGAGCGCGCCAAGGGCACGCTCCAGCTCTTCCGTACCCAAAAGCAGGTGGACGCCGCCGCCACCGACATGGCCGTCCTCGATCGCTTCAAGGTCCCCTACAGCCTGCTGGACGTCGAGGGCTGCGCGGCCGTCGAGCCGGCGCTGCGGCTGGTCAAGGAGAAGATCGTCGGTGGCCTGCTGCTGCCCGGCGACGAGACGGGCGACTGCTTCCGCTTCACCAACGCGCTGGCCGCGCTGGCGACGGAGCTTGGGGTGGAGTTCCGCTACAACACCGGCATCCGCAAGCTGGAGAGCGACGGGCGCCGCGTCACCGGCGTGGTCACCGACGCCGGCACGCTGACCGCCGATGCTTACGTCGTCGCCATGGGCAGCTACTCCCCGACGCTGGTGAAGCCGTTCGGTCTGGACCTACCGGTCTATCCGGTGAAGGGCTATTCGCTGACCCTGCCCATCGTCGATCCGGCGGGCGCCCCGGAATCCACGGTGATGGACGAAACGCACAAGATCGCGGTGACCCGCCTCGGCGACCGCATCCGCGTCGGCGGCACGGCGGAGCTGACCGGCTTCGACCTGACGCTGCGTCCGGGCCGCCGCGGTCCGCTCGACCATGTGGTCGGCGACCTCTTCCCGACGGGCGGTGACCTGTCGAAGGCGGAGTTCTGGACCGGACTGCGCCCGAACACGCCGGACGGCACGCCCATTGTCGGTCCGACCCCTGTGCGCAACCTGTTCCTCAACACCGGCCACGGCACGCTCGGCTGGACGATGGCCGCCGGCTCGGGCCGGGTGGTCGCCGACGTGGTCGGCGGGCGTCGGACGGAGATCGACATGGACGGGCTGACGGTGGCCCGCTACGGCCGTTCTGCTGCTGCGGCCAGCCGCCCGACGGTCGGCGGCGTGGCCCGCCCTACGGCCTGACGGGCCTATTCCCGACGCGCCTGGGCCCCCTGGTTCAGGCGCGCGGTGTTGAATTCCTTCATGCGTGCCGCGTCGAACGAGCCGAGCGCCTTCACCTGATCCGGCGTCGCCTGCAATGTGACGGAGGTCAGGCCCGGCTCCAGCGCCGCCGCTTTCCAGGCGATGGCGTAGGGGCCTTCGCCCTCCGGTTCGGGCGTCACCACGACGGCCTTGAGCGCGCCGTTGCGGTCGAACACCAGATCCTCCACCGTGCCGAAGAAGCCGGCTTCCGTCGCCCCGCCCTCCGTGTTGGCCGGTTGGCCGAGCAGGGCGGAGACGCGCCAGTCGCCGGGCCGGCTGGCCGCCTGCTGCTGGCGGCGGATCAGGTCCAGCGTGTCGGGGCCGGTGACCGGATAGGCCAGGACTCCGTCCACCGATCCGGGCATGAGCTGGTGCCAGGGCACGGTGAAGCGCGCCTCGCCGACGTCGAGCATGCCGCTCGCCTCGATCACCGCGCTTTCCAGCCGCCCGTCCGGGCCGACGACGAGATCCACCACCTGCCCAAGCTCCTCGCCGAGCAGCCCCTCGACGTCCGTCCCGACGATCACGCCGGCCCGCCAGCCCTGGTAGAGCCGGGGATAGGATGCCTCCGCGGTCCGCACCGTTTCGGCGGACTGGGAAGGTTGTGCCTGGACAGGTTGAGGAACGCCCAGAGTCAGGGATGTGGCGATGGCGAACGCGGCGAGGATGCCCGCCGAAGTGCCGCTGTAACGCATGGGTCTGTGCTCCCGATTGTGACGCGCGGTCCGTCAAAGGGAACATGGGGGGGGCGCGGCGGTTCCGGAGGGAACTCCCCAGAGGTACGCCGGTTGCTGACCGGACAGGCCAACCGAGGAGGTGATCCCATGGCAGGAAAACTGGAGAAGAAGACCGTCGCCGTTCTGGCGACCGACGGCTTCGAACAGGTCGAACTGACCGAGCCGGTGAAGGCGCTGCGCAACGAAGGCGCCGAGGTGCGGATCGTGGCGCCCCAGGGCGGCCAGATTCAGGGCTGGAACCACCACGACAAGGCCGACCGGGTGGACGTGGACGTCACGCTCGATCAGGCGGACCCCGGCACCTTCGACGCTCTGGTGCTGCCGGGCGGCGTCATCAACCCCGACGCGCTGCGGCTGGAGCCCAAGGCCATCGATTTCGTGCGCAGCTTCGTCCAATCGGGTAAGCCCATCGCCGCGATTTGTCACGGCCCCTGGACGCTGATCGACGCGGGCGGCGCCAAGGGCAAGCGCATGACCTCATGGCCATCGTTGAAGGCCGATCTCGGCAACGCCGGGGCGAACTGGGAAGACAGCGAGGTCGTCACCGACCAGGGTCTGGTGACCTCGCGCAAGCCGGACGATCTGCCGGCCTTCTGCCGCAAGATGGTGGAGGAGTTCGCCGAAGGCCGCCACGGCTCCCACCGCAGCGCGGCGGAGTGAAAATGCACCGTCCCCTCCCCCTGCGCTGGGAGAGGGGACAAACTCTCTAAACGGACGCCAGCGGCGACAGGCCGTTCTGGATCGCCCACACCGCGGCTTGCGTGCGGTTCTGGGCGTTGATCTTCCGCATCACGTTCTTGAAATGCATCTTCACGGTCGATTCCGTGATGTGCAGGTTGCGCGCGATGGCTTTGTTCGACTGCCCGGCGAGAAGGCAGCGCAGGATCTGAACCTCGCGCTTCGACAGTTCGTTGCTGGCGGGCTGGGCGCGCTCCGGCTGCGGGCGCTCGCTGTTGGCGTTGGCGATCAGCAGACTGGCGACATGGGTCGGATAGACCACCTCGCCCAGCATGACCAGCTGCAGGGCGCGCAGCAGGGACTCGCTCGACATCGACTTGTTCAGATAGGCGTCGGCGCCCGCCTTCAGCGACAGCGACAGCGTGCGGTCGGCGATGGCGTCGGCCAGCACCGCGATGCGGGCGCTGGTGGCGGCGCGCAGGCGCTTCACCCCGCCGGCTTCATCGTTCGTCGCTTCCCCCAGGGCCACCACGATCAGGTCGGGCTGCACACCCTGGGCGATGGCCGCCTCGGCATCCTCCACCGTCGCGGCGTGGTGGCAGACGCGGAAGGGGCCGCCGCTGATGAGCGTTCCCAGCGCCGCCGAAAACAGCCGATCATGGTCCACGAGCATGACGTTCCAGGTTTTCATCGAGACTCCTCCGTGACGCCACCCGTGACGAGCAGCGCACAACGCCAATCGTTGTCCGTTTTCGCCTGGGAAAAGGGAAAAAAACCGTCTTTATTGTATCGAAAAAGCGTGCTTTACGCTGGTTGTCCCGATGATTTATACGGATGGTCAGGGAGCGGCGCAAGATGCTTGGAAGAAGCTCGATACGAATGAATCATAAATGGCTTCGAAACGATAGAAATTAGCATGGCGCTGCTTCTGCAAAGTCCAAAAGAGGTACCTTTATACTTTTCCGCTGGACAGAAAGCCGGGCCGGTTTAGGGCATCTTTGTTTTCTAATCCGGTTTCCGGCGGCTTGATGGGGTAGCAAAGCAATGGAAGTTCAGCTGCAGACGCGCGGCAAGGAGCGGTCGGTGGCCGGCAGAGCGCAAACGTTTCTAGTGGTGGATGACCACCCCCTGGTGCGGCACGGCTTCGCCCTTTCGGTGGGGGAGATCCACCCGGACGCGCAGGTGCTGGAGGCTGGCTCGCTGGACGAGGCGATGGCCATCGCCGACCGTACGCCGGATCTGACGCTGGTCCTGTTCGACCTCAATCTGGGCGACCGCAGCGGGCGCGACGGGGTGCGCCGCATGGTCGAGGTCCTGGGACGCCGTCCGCTGCTGGTCATCTCCGGGTCTGACGAGGTGGCGGACATCGTGGACAGCGTGCGGCTGGGGGCTAGGGGTTACATCCTGAAGACCAGCTCCACCGCGGTGCTGGAACACGCGATCTCCTTGGCGCTGACCGGGGAGACCTTCCTGCCGTTGCCGCGCGCCGTCCTGTCCGGCAACGTCGCGGCGGAGGTCGCGCGTCCTTCGGGCCAGATCCTCGACCGGCTGACCGACCGGCAACGCGACGTTTTCCAGCTTCTGCTGGCCGGCCATTCGAACAAGGAGATCGCGCGGGAACTGGGCGTGCTGGAAGGCACCGTGAAGGTTCATGTGCGGGCCATCATGCAGAAGCTGGGCGTGCGCAACCGCACCCAGGTCGCCGTCGTGGCCGCCCGCAGCGGCTGCTTCCCCGAGGACACCTGACGCCTTCCGAAGAAGCCGTTTATCCATCCGAACCATGCCTTTATGGCTAGACGGCCGGCCCGCCATTGCGGCCTGCGGAGACTTTCCGGCACTATGACGGAAACGCCCGACAGGAGGGACAATGACGGGCTCTGTGCGTTTCGTGCTCGGCGGACGGGTGGTGGAGGTGCGGGACGCCGATCCCACCACCACGGTGCTGAACTGGCTGCGCGCCAACGGGCGACCCGGTTCCAAGGAAGGCTGCGCCGAAGGGGATTGCGGCGCCTGCACGGTGGTGCTGGGTGACCTTGCCGCGGACGGGCGCGTGCGTTACCGCGCCGTCAACGCCTGCATCCTCTTCCTGCCGATGATCGACGGCAAGCTGCTGCTGACCGTCGAGGATCTGGCGGGTGAAGACGGAGACCTGCACCCTGTCCAGGCGGCGATGGTGGACAAGCACGCCTCGCAATGCGGCTTCTGCACCCCGGGGTTCGTGATGGCGCTCTTCGCGCTTCATCACGATCGGTGCGCTGCCGATGGGCGTCTGAGCGATGGGGCGATCCACGACGCGCTGGCCGGCAATCTGTGCCGGTGCACCGGCTACCGCCCGATCCTCGACGCCGCCCGGACCATGGCGGCGGAGCGGACCGACGACCGCTTCGACCGGGCGGAGGAGGGCATCGCCACCCTGCTGCGCTCCATCCAGCGCGACGGGTCCCTGACCCTGACCCACGGCGCCGCCTGCTTCCACGCGCCGCGGAGCGTCGATGAGCTGGCCGCCCTGTTTGCCGCGCACCCGAACGCCACGCTGGTCGCCGGGGCGACCGATGTCGGGCTGTGGGTAACCAAGCAGGGGCGCAGCCTGCCCACGCTGATCCACCTCGCCCAGGTGCGGGAGCTTCACCGCATCGAAGAGGGGGCTGATGCGCTGGCGATCGGCGCGGCGGTGACCTACACCGACCTGCTGCCGGTCCTGGAGCGCCGCCTGCCCGAACTGGCCGCCCTGGTCACCCGCATCGGCGCGGCGCAGGTGCGCAACTCGGGAACGCTGGGCGGCAACGTTGCCAACGGTTCGCCCATCGGCGACAGCATGCCGGCCCTGCTGGCGCTGGGCGCCGCGCTGGTGCTGAACCGGGGCGGCGTGCGGCGGGAGCTGCCGCTGGACCGCTTCTACCACGGCTACCGCAAGAACGACCTGAAGCCGGGCGAGTTCGTCGAACGCATCCGAATCCCCCTGCCGCACGACGGCCAGCGCTTCGCCACCTGGAAGGTGTCCAAGCGGCGGGACCAGGACATTTCCGCCGTCTGCGCCGCCTTCCTGCTGACGCTGGACGGGGAGGGGCGGGTGGAGGAGCTGCGCGCCGGCTACGGCGGCATGGCGGCGACCCCGGCCCGCGCCCCGGCGCTGGAGGCGGTGATGGCCGGTCAGCCCTGGACGGCGGACGCCGTGGCGGCGGCCCTGCCGGCGCTCGACCGCGACTTCCGACCCATGACCGACATGCGGGCCAGCGACCGCTACCGGGCGCTGGTGGCGAAGAACCTGCTGATGCGCTTTCTTCTTCACACGACCGGGGCCGAGTTGCCCTCCCTGGAGGCCGTGCATGGCTGACGGCGGCACCATCCAACCGATCCGCGGCGGTGTCCACCGGGGCATCGAGCATGAAAGCGCCCGCAAGCATGTGATGGGCGCCGCGGCCTATACCGACGACATACCGGAACTCCCCGGCACGCTGCATGTCGCGGTGCGGCTGTCCGAGCGGGCGCACGCGCGCATTCTGGGCATTGACCTGTCGCGGGCGAAGCAGGCGCCGGGGGTGTACGCTGTCCTGACCTACGCCGACGTTCCGGGGGACGGCGACATCGGCACCATCCAGCGCGGCGATCCCATCCTGGCCGACGAGTTGGTAACCTACGCCGGGCAGGCGGTGGTCGCCGTGGCGGCGGAGACGCTGTTGCAGGCCCGCGCGGCGGCCCGGCTGGTGGAGATCTATTACGAGGACCTGCCGGCGGTGCTGACCGCCGAGGCGGCGCTGGAAAAGGGCAGCTTCGTCTCCCCGCCGCTGACCTTCCGGCGTGGCGACGCGGCGGCGGAGGTTGCCGGGGCACCGCACCGGCTGACCGGCACGCTGGAGGTCGGCGGGCAGGATCATTTCTATCTGGAAGGCCACATCGCCTACGCCATCCCGAAGGAGGACGGCGACCTGCTGGTCCATTCCTCGACCCAGCACCCGGCGGAGGTCCAGCACGCCGTCGCCCAGGTGCTGGGGCGTCCGATGCACGGCATCGCCGTGGAATGCCGGCGCATGGGCGGCGGCTTCGGCGGCAAGGAGAGCCAGCCGGCGCAAATCGCCGCCATCGCCGGCCTCCTGGCGAACGCGACGAAGCGGCCCGTGAAGTTCCGCCTGGACCGCGACGACGACATGCTGATGACCGGCAAGCGCCACGACTTCTTCGTGCGCTACGACGTCGGCTTCGACGCGGAGGGGCGCATCCAGGGTCTGGAGATGGACCTCGCCGGGCGCTGCGGCGTATCGCTGGACCTGTCCAACGGCGTGGTCGACCGCGCCATGTTCCACGCCGACAACGCCTATTACCTGCCGGCGGCGCGGATAACCGGGCACCGCTGCAAGACGAACACGGTGTCCAACACCGCCTTCCGCGGTTTCGGCGGGCCGCAGGGCGTCATCGCCATCGAGCATGTGGTGGACGAGATTGCCCGCTCCCTCGGCAAGGACCCGCTCGACGTGCGCCGCGCCAACCTCTATGGCGGACCGGGCCGCGACACCACCCATTACGGGATGCCGGTGGAGGAGCCGGAGATCCTGGCCGAGCTGATGGACCGGATCGAACGCGACGGCGACTACCGTCGTCGACGGGAGGAGATCCACGCCTTCAACGCCCGCAGCCCGGTGCTGAAGAAGGGGCTGGCGGTGACCCCCGTGAAGTTCGGCATCTCCTTCACCGTCAAGCACCTGAACCAGGCGGCGGCGCTGGTGCATGTCTACACCGACGGCTCCATCCAGGTGAACCACGGCGGGACCGAGATGGGGCAGGGCATCCACACCAAGATGGCCCAGATCGCCGCCCAGGAGTTCCAGATCGACGTCGAGCGGGTGCGCGTCACCGCCAGCGCCACCGACAAGGTGCCGAACGCCCCGCCCACCGCCGCGTCGGCCGGCACCGACCTGAACGGCATGGCGGTGCGCATCGCCGTGGGGACCATCCGCGACCGGCTGGTGGCATTCCTCGCCCAGCATTGCCACACCACGCCGGACAAGGTGGAGTTCCGCGACAACGCCGTCTTCGCCGGCAACCACGCCATGACCTTCTCGGAGGTCGCGAAGCTCGCCTATCTGAACCGGGTATCGCTGTCCTCCACCGGCCATTACGCCACGCCGAAGATCTGGTGGGACCGCGAGAAATGCGAGGGGCGGCCCTTCTTCTACTTCTCCTGCGGCGTCGCGGTGACCGAGGCGCTGATCGACACGCTGACCGGCGAGTATAGCTTCCCCCGCGCCGATGTGCTGCACGACTGCTCCGGCAGCATCAACCCGGCCATCGACCTCGGGCAGGTGGAGGGCGCCTTCGTCCAGGGGCTCGGCTGGGTCACGTCGGAAGAGCTGTGGTGGGACGGCGAGGGACGCTTGCGCACCCACGCGCCCAGCACTTACAAGATCCCGACCTCGCGCTCGCTGCCGGAGGATTTCCGGGTCGCGCTCTACACCGACCGCCCCAACCGGGAGGACACGGTGTTCCGCTCCAAGGCGATCGGGGAGCCGCCGCTGATGCTCGGCATCTCGGCATGGCTGGCGCTGAAGGACGCCGTCGCGGCGGTGGGCGGCCACCGGCTGCCCGTGCGCCTCGACGCGCCCGCGACGCCGGAACGCGTGCTGTTGGCCGTCGAGGATGTAAAGGCCCAGAAGTTGAAAGCAGGGATGGGTTCCGCTGGTGGCTGATGCGTTGATGAAGAAGGTCGCCGTCCACGGCGCGGCGACGGTGCGGTTCGAGCATCGCCATGGGGCCACGCGGCTCGCCACGCTCTACCACCACGACCCGCTGCGGGTGCTGCTGCCCGACCCGCGGGCGGGTGACCTGCCCATCGCGGTTCTGGTCACCACCTCCGGCGGGCTGGTTGGCGGCGACCGGCTGGACGTCGCCCTGTCGGCGGGGCCGGGGGCGGCGGCGCTGGTGACGACCCAGGCGGCGGAGAAGGTCTACCGCTCCGCCGGGGCGGACTGCCGCATCGACACCCGCGTGACGGTGGAGGCCGGCGCTTGGCTGGAATGGATGCCGCAGGAGGCCATCGTCTTCGAGGGCTCCCGCCTGCGCCGCCTGACCCGGCTGGAACTGGAGAGCGACGCCCGCCTGATCGCCGGGGAGATGCTGGTCTTCGGGCGCGCCGCTTTCGGCGAGACGGTCACCCGCGGCCTCGTCCGCGACGCCTGGGAGGTGGTGCGCGACGGCCGCCTCGCCTGGGCTGACGCCCTGCACATGGACGGCGACCTCGCCGAGACGCTGGCCCACCCGGCTGGCTTCGGCGGAGCCGGGGCCTGTGCCACGCTGCTGTTCGCCGCTCCCGACGCCGCGAGCCGGCTGGAGGCGCTGCGCGCGGCGGCGGAGGGGCTGGAGGGCGTGCGGGTCGGCGCCACCGCCTTCGACGGGCTGCTGGTCGTCCGCATCCTGGGCGGCGAGGCGCGGTCGGTGCGCGGCGCCTACGCGGCGCTGTGGTCGCATCTGCGCTCGGCGGCGGCTGGGCTGCCGGTGCGGTTGCCAAGACTGTGGGAAGTCTGACCCAATCGAAAGCGTACAGCGCCTGTCGAAACGGGATTGGCGCATCGCAGCAACGTGGCATAATCCCGCCAAACCATCGGGTAGGCGGAGAGACAGCCCCATGAACCTGACACCGCGCGAGAAGGACAAGCTTCTCGTGGCCATGGCCGCCATGGTGGCGCGCCGCCGGCTGGAGCGTGGCGTGAAGCTGAACCATCCCGAGGCGGTGGCCCTCATCACCGACTATGTGGTGGAAGGTGCCCGTGACGGGCGCACCGTGGCCGAGCTGATGCGCGACGGCGCGACGGTGATCACCCGCGATCAGGTGATGGACGGCATCCCGGAGATGATCCACGAAATCCAGGTCGAGGCCACCTTTCCCGACGGCACCAAGCTCGTCACCGTCCACCAGCCGATTCGCTAAGGGGAGCCCCGATGAAACCCGGTGAAATCATCCCCGCCGCGGGCGAGATCGAACTCAACGCCGGCCGCGACACGGTGGAGCTGGACGTCGCCAACGCCGGTGACCGCCCGATCCAGGTCGGCTCGCACTATCACTTCGCCGAGACGAACGGGGCGCTGACCTTCGACCGTGAAAAGGCGCGCGGCTTCCGTCTGGACATCCCGGCCGGGACGGCGGTGCGCTTCGAGCCGGGGCAGACGCGGCGCGTGCGGCTGGTCGCCTACGCCGGCAACCGCGTGGTCATCGGCTTCAACGGCAAGGTCAACGGCAGCCTGTAAAGGGCGCCAGCGGAGGGCATCAGACAATGGCGCATCGCATCGACCGGGCCGAATACGCGGCTCTCTACGGCCCCACCGTGGGCGACCGTGTCCGGCTGGCCGACACCGACCTGATCGTGGAGGTCGAGAAGGACCACACCGTCTATGGCGAGGAGGTCAAGTTCGGCGGCGGCAAGGTGATCCGCGACGGCATGGGGCAGGCCCAGACCTCGCGCCAGGGCGGCGCCGTGGACACCGTCATCACCAACGCGCTGATCATCGACCACTGGGGCATCGTCAAGGCCGACATCGGCATCACCGGCGGGCGCATCGCCGGCATCGGCAAGGCCGGCAACCCGGACGTCCAGCCGGGCGTGACCATCGTCGTCGGGCCGGGGACCGAGGTCATCGCGGGCGAGGGCAAGATCGTCACCGCCGGCGGCATCGACGCCCACATCCACTTCATCTGCCCGCAGCAGGTTGACGAGGCGCTGAACAGCGGCGTCACCACCATGCTGGGCGGCGGCACCGGCCCGGCGGCCGGCACGTCGGCCACCACCTGCACGCCGGGGCCGTGGCACATGGCCCGGATGCTCCAGGCGGCGGAGGGGCTGCCGATCAACCTCGGCTTCTTCGGCAAGGGCAACGCCAGCCGTCCCGACGCGCTGCTGGAGCAGATCGCCGCCGGCGCCTGCGGCATGAAGCTGCACGAGGACTGGGGCACCACCCCCGCCGCCATCGACACCTGCCTGACGGTGGCGGAGGAGACGGACATCCAGGTGGCGATCCACACCGACACGCTGAACGAGTCGGGCTTCGTGGAGAACACCATCGCCGCCTTCAAAGGCCGCAACATCCACGCCTTCCACACCGAGGGGGCGGGCGGCGGCCACGCGCCGGACATCATCAAGGTGGCGGGCCTGCCCAACGTGCTGCCCAGCTCCACCAACCCGACGCGGCCCTTCACGGTGAACACGGTGGACGAGCATCTCGACATGCTCATGGTCTGCCACCACCTGTCGCCCCGCATCCCGGAGGACGTGGCCTTCGCCGAGAGCCGCATCCGGCGCGAGACCATCGCGGCGGAGGACATCCTGCACGACCTCGGCGTCTTCTCGATGCTGAGTTCGGACAGCCAGGCCATGGGCCGGGTCGGCGAGGTGATCATCCGCACCTGGCAGACCGCCCATAAGATGAAGGTCCAGCGCGGGCGTCTGGCCGAGGAGAGGGGCGAGAACGACAACTTCCGCGTCAAGCGCTACATCGCGAAATACACGATCAACCCCGCGCTGTCGCACGGCATCGCCCATGTCGTCGGTTCGATCGAGGTCGGCAAGCTGGCCGATCTGGTGGTCTGGTCGCCGGCCTTCTTCGGCGTGAAGCCGGACATGGTGCTGAAGGCCGGAACCATCGCGGCGGCGCTGATGGGCGACCCCAACGCCTCCATCCCGACGCCGCAGCCGGTGCATTACCGCCCGATGTTCGGCGCCTTTGGCCGCGCGATGCAGGCCAGCTCCCTGACCTTCGTCAGCAAGCTGTCGCTGGAGAACGAGGCGCTGCGCTCGCTCGGCCTGCGGCGCGAGCTGGTCGCGGTGACGGGGGTGCGGGCCATCGGCAAGAAGCAGATGATCCACAACGATTCCACACCCCACATCGAGGTCGATCCGGAAACCTACGAGGTGCGCGCCGATGGCCAGCTCCTGACCTGCGAGCCGGCGGACGTGCTGCCCATGGCGCAGCGGTACTTCCTGTTCTGAGTGTGGGGTGACGGGTTCGTGATTGGTGTCTTCGATTCCGGGCATGGCGGTCTGACGGTGCTGCGCGCGCTGGTGGCCGCCGCTCCCGGGCGTCCCTTCGTGTATCTCGGCGACCATGCCGCCGCTCCCTATGGCCCGCGCAGCGAGGAGGACATCTACCGCCTGACGGTCCAGGGGGTGGAGCGGCTGTTCGCCCAGGGCTGCGGGCTGGTCGTCCTGGCCTGCAACACGGCGGCGGCAGTGGCCCTGCGGCGGATGCAGCGGACGTGGCTGCCCGTGGCCCATCCGGGCCGCAACGTGCTGGGCGTCCTGGTGCCGATGGTCGAGGCCATCACCCGCGTGCCCTGGATGCAGGACGGCCCCGCCGCCGACTGGCGTCCGGAGCCGCGGACGGTCGGCGTCTTCGCCACCCCGGCCACCGTCGCGTCGGGCTCCTTCCCGCGCGAGATCGGCAAGCGGGCGCCTGACGTCCGGGTGGTGCAGCAGGCCTGCCCGGACCTCGTCCCGCTGATCGAGCGCGGGGCGGGGGACGCGGAACTGGCCCCGGCGGTGCGCGGCTATGTGCGGGCGCTGCTGGCGCAGTTGGATGGACGCCCGCTCGACGCGGCGGTGCTCGGCTGCACCCACTACCCGCTGGTGGCGCATCTCTTCGCGGAGGCGCTGCCGCCGGGGGTGGAGGTGCTGTGCCAGCCCAGCTTGGTCGCCCGCTCGCTGGACAATTACCTGGAGCGCCACCCCGAATACGCCCCCGCGCCGAGCGAGGCGGCGGGCGTCCTTCGTTTCTTCACCACGGGAGCGGCGGAACCGGTCGGCGCCCTCGCGGGACGTTTCTTCGGCCGGCCCACACCCTTCGAACGGCTTTCTCCATGACCGACACGCTCCGCCGCGCCACCCGAGTCCACGCCCGCGGCCATTGGCCCGCCGAGCGCGAGGCCGGCACGGTGACCCTCGCCTTCGACGACCGCCACCGGCGGCGCATGGTGATGACGGACGACGGAGGGTCCGATTTCCTGCTCGACCTGCCGCGCGCGGTCGCGCTCGACCATGGCGACGGGCTGGAGTTGGGCGACGGCGCCTTCCTGCGCGTGGTCGCCGCCGACGAGGAGCTGATGGAGGTGCGCTGCGGTGGCGGGACGGAGGGCTTCGCCCGCATCGCGTGGCATCTCGGCAACCGCCATCTGCCGGTGCAGATCGTCGGCGAGACCATCCGCCTGCGCCGCGACCATGTGATCGAGGACATGCTGAAGGGGCTGGGGGCCAGCGTCGCCGCCATCCACGCGCCCTTCGCGCCGGAGGGCGGGGCCTACTCGGGGCAGGGGCACGGCCACTCGCACGTCCATGATCATGGGCATGACCACGATCATGGTCATTCGCATTCACACAGCCACTCCCATTCCCACGCGCATGGGCACTCCCATTCCCATGGGCATTCCCACGGGCATTCGCATGACTGAGGGCGCTTGCCCCCTCCCTAACCCTCCCCCGCTTCGCGAGGGAGGGGACTTGGACAAGGATAGGCACCCTCTCCCGCGCAGCGGGGGAGGGTCGGGGTGGGGGCCCGTCTCGGCCACCCACCTCACCAAGCTCCTCGCCTGGCTGTCGCCGTCCTTCCCGGTCGGCGGCTTCTCCTACAGCCACGGCATCGAGGCGGCGGTGGAGCAGGGCCTCGTCCGCGACCGCGACACGCTGGCGCGCTGGATGGACGGCATCCTGCGCCACGGCGCCGGGCGGACCGACGGCATGCTCTTCGTTGCCGCCCATCGCGCGATGCTGGCGGACGACGAGGCGGGCTTCGCCTGGACGGTCGAGCGCGCCGACGCCATGCGCGCCTCCTCCGAAACCGCGCTGGAGAGCCGCGCGCAGGGGCAGGCCTTCCTCATCGCCGTGCGGGCTGCTTGGCCGCTGGAAGGGATGGAGCGCTGGGACCGGGTGATCGCCGACGGCGGCCGCCCGGTCGCTTACGCCGTCGCCGTGGCACTGGCGGCCGCGCTGATCGGCGTGCCGGAGGGACCCGCCCTGTCGGCCTATCTGCACGCCTTTGCCGCCAACCTCGTCTCCGCCGGGGTGCGGCTGGTGCCGCTGGGGCAGACGGACGGGCAGAAGGCCCTGGCGGCGCTCGATTCCGTGGTGCACTCTGCGGCGGAGGCCGCGCTGGCCACCCCGCTCGACGATCTGGGCAGCCGCGCCATGGCCGTCGATTGGACCTCCATGATCCACGAAACCCAATACACGAGGTTGTTCCGCTCATGACCGCCCCGATTTCCAAGAGCCATGGTGGCCCCCTGCGCGTGGGCATCGGCGGGCCGGTCGGCTCCGGCAAGACGGCGCTGACCGACGCGCTGTGCAAGCGCATGCGCGACGATTGGGAGGTCGCGGCGATCACCAACGACATCTACACCAAGGAGGACGCCGAATTCCTCACCCGCTCTGGCGCGCTGAAGCCGGACCGGATCATGGGGGTGGAAACCGGCGGCTGTCCGCACACGGCGATCCGCGAGGATGCCTCGATCAACCTCGCCGCCGTCGACGAGATGAACCGCAAGTTCCCGAACCTCGACCTGATCTTCGTGGAATCGGGCGGCGACAATCTGGCGGCCACCTTCTCGCCGGAACTGGCCGACCTGACCATCTACGTCATCGACGTGTCGGCGGGCGACAAGATCCCGCGCAAGGGCGGGCCGGGCATCACCCGGTCGGACCTGCTGGTCATCAACAAGATCGACCTCGCCCCGCTGGTCGGCGCCAGCCTGGAGGTGATGGACCGCGACGCCAGGAAGATGCGCGGCGACCGGCCCTTCGTCTTCACCAACATCAAGACGGGGCAGGGGGTGGACGCCGTCCAGTCCTTCATCGTTCAGCGGGGCGGGTTGCCGCTTCCGGGCTGACCGCTTCGCAGAAGAAGCAGGCGCGGAACCTCCGTCTTGGCCGTGCTGTTTTCCCCGCGTGAGACGCACACGCACGGAAACCAAGCCGGAGGCACCCACGATGAAACGCCTGCTCCTCAGCGCCGCCATGATCGCGGGGGCGCTCGGGCCTTGGCCGGCTTTCGCCGAGACCTGCCCGGAGGGGGTGAACCGGCTGGGCCAGCGCATCGGCGCGCTGGAGGCCGCCGGCAACCAGACTCCCGCCTCCATCAGCCCGCAGGAGATCGGCCAACTCCGCGCCCTGCGCCAGACCGCCGAGCGCGCCGGGCAGCGGGGCGGCGAGCCGGCCTGCCAGACCATCCTGGGTGAGGCCGACGCGCTGCTGCGCGCGGTCGAGCATCCGCGCGTGGTCGCCGCCGACGACCTGTCGAAGGCCAAGCTGCACAACGCCAGCGGCGAGGAAATGGGCTCCATTTCCGAACTGGTGGTCGATCCGAACACCGGGCGCGTCGCCTACGCCGTGGTCGAGGCCGGCGGCTTCCTCGGTCTGGGCGAGCGCAACTTCCCTGTTCCATGGGCATTGGTCCAGCCGGCGCAGGCCGGCGACGGTTATGTCCTGAACGTGACCAAGGACCGGCTGACCGCGGCGCCCCAGTTCACCCGCTCCAACCGTCCGGACATGTCGGACCGGCAATGGGCGATGGCGCTGCACACCTATTACGGGGTCCAGCCCTATTGGATGCGCGACGGTGCGGCCCTCGCTGCGGTTGGTATGCCGGAGGGCGGTGCAGCGGGGACGCCGCAGCTCCAGTCGGAGGTGCAACGTCTCTCGCAGGAGGTGGACCGGCTGAACCGCGAGCTGTCGCAGGCCCGCACACTGGCCGATACGGCCCGCAAGCCCGATGGGACGGCGCAGCCGGGCTCGTCCGGTTCGACCGGCGCCGCGCCGGCGCCGGACCAGGGCGGACACCAGGGCGGGTCCACGCCGCCCGCTCCGCAGCAGTGACCCCCGAAGCAGTGACTATAGAAAAAGATCGAGGAGAGCAGCGATGGCGATGACGAGCCAACAGGGCATGGGCAGCCGCAACGCGGCCCTGCCGGACGATCTCGAACGCATGATCAACGTCGGGCACACCGAACGTCTGGTGTCGCTGGTCGGGGGCGGGCTTCTCGCCGTGCTCGGGCTTCGCCGTCCGACCGTTGCCGGGGCGGCGCTGGCGCTGGCCGGCGGCGCTCTGGTCGCTCGCGGACTGACGGGCTATTGCCCGGCAAAGGCGATGATGGAGGAGCGGGGCGGCCATCACGGGGCGAGCACCCCCGCCGAGGATGTGGAACAGGGCGTCCATCGGTATTCCCGACATCCCGGTGACATCTACGACGATGCCGACGAGAAAGAGAAGGTGGACGAGGCGTCTATGGAGTCCTTTCCGGCCAGCGATCCGCCGTCCTTCACGCCCGGCGCCGTTTGATCGTTTCTGGTCCTGTGACAAAGGCCCCTCCGAAAGGTGGGGCCTTTGTCTTTGTTGCGGTCTTCTCCATGAACACGCAAGAAAGGGGCATGGAGTGCCGTTGCGGACTTCGCGTCTTCGCTGTGTGAAGGCTGTGTTACGGATAAACAAAGCGATAATGTCGGATATATTGCGACTTTAACAAGTTGCCTATGACCTTCGATTGCATTATGGTGCGTTGCACAATTCGAGTGATCCGATCTGGCGCACTCTGAATCCGGCCACCTTGCAATCCGGGAAAGCCAGCCTATGACCACGATCATCCCCGCCGCCGCCACCCTTGAAGGCAAAAAGGGCCTCGTGCTCGGCATCGCCAACGATCAGTCGATCGCGTGGGGCTGCGCCCGCGCCTTCCGCGCGCTGGGCGCGGATCTCGCGGTCAGCTACCTCAACGACAAGGCGAAGCGCTTCGTCGAGCCGCTGGCTGAACAGCTGGAGGCCGAAATCTTCGAGCCGGTGGACGTCACCGGCGAGGGTGAGCTGAAGGCCATCTTCGAGAAGATCGAGCAGAAGTGGGGCAAGCTGGACTTCGCGTTGCATTCCATCGCCTTCGCCCCGAAGGACGATCTGCACGGCCGCGTCGTCGATTGCTCGCGCGAGGGCTTCCAGATGGCGATGGACGTGTCCTGCCACTCCTTCATCCGCATGGCCCGCTATGCCGAGCCGCTGATGAAGGACGGCGGTTCGCTGTTCACCATGTCCTATTTCGGCGCCAACCGCGTGATCGACAATTACGGCGTCATGGGTCCGGTGAAGGCCGCCCTGGAAGCCAGCGTGCGCTATCTGGCGGCGGAACTGGGGCCGAAGGGCATCCGCGTGCACGCGATCTCCCCCGGTCCGATCAAGACCCGCGCCGCCTCCGGCATCGCCCATTTCGACGAGCTGATGGAGAAGGCCGCGGAGCGCGCGCCGGAGCAGCGCCTCGTCACCATCGAAGAGGTCGGCTACACCACCGCCTTCCTGGCGACGGACGGCGCCAAGGGAATCACCGGCAGCACCACCTATGTGGATTGCGGCTATTCGATCGTCGGCTGACCGAGCAGCCGTTCACAGATAAGTTGGGGCGGCCGATCATCGCCTCTTCTTCATAAAACCGGTGTGAAGGCAGGCGGAAACATGAAGTTTCCCCTGCCTTTCCGCGTCTTCGTCTTGGTGCGGCAAAATGCCATGTGACCATCGTATGCGTTCGTTTTGTAGAAAATGCGCCCATAATGCAGGCAAAGGCCGCCGGTCGCGGAGTCGGCGGTAACAAGGGTCGCGGCGTCTGGTATTTACGGTTTTTTGACGGATTGCGCACCTTCATCTTCAGTTGCGCAGGTACGGCGCGCTTCCCTTCAATGCGGTGGCTTTCGGCGGGACTGCCCGGTGGCCGCGGAAGACAGGGTGCGGAGGGTTCATGGGTGTCATTACGTGGAGGCGGCAGCTCAGCGTCGGCCAGCCGTCCATCGATGAAGATCACAAGCACCTGATCGAGTATCTGAACGAATTGGATGCTGCGCTGAACGCGCGCGGTTTCATGCCGGTGCGTGTCGCAAAGATCCTCATGAAGCTGCTGGAATACACCCAGCAGCACTTCGCCCGCGAAGAGAAGATTATGCAGGCCGTGCATTATCCAAAGTTCGAGGAGCATGTCCGCCAGCATCACGAGGCGGTGCGGACCTTGAGCGAATTGTCCGCGGTCTTCACGCGGGACCCGACCCACCACAATGCCGAGCGAATCTACACCTTTACGGCGGATTGGCTGGTCCACCACATCATCATGCAGGACACGCAACTGACGCCCTACGTGCGGGGCGTTTGGGTCTGAGGGCCGGACCGGCCGTTACAGGAAGGCGCTGCGCCGGCGGCCGGCGGCGTTCTCCCACGCCCATTCGACGACGAGGCTCAGCAGCCGCTCCAGGGTCGGGCGCACCTGACGCGCCGCCTCCTCGCGGAAGCCGAAGGGAGCCTCCTCGTCCATATAAGTGACCTGCGACAGCTCGAGCTGGATCGAGTGAATGTTGTCGGCGGGGTTGCCGTAGCGGCGGGTGATGAAGCCGCCCTTGAAGCGCCCATTCTGCACGGAGGAAAAGCGCCCGGTGGCGGTGAGCACGTTCATCACCCGGCCGACCAACGCCGGCGAGGCGCTGGCCCCGTCCACCGTGCCCAGGTTGAAGTCCTCGATCTGCCCATCGAAGAAACGCGGCACGCGCGACCGGATGGAATGGGCGTCGAACAGCACCGCGACGCCGAAGCGGTCCTTCAGCGCCTGAAGCTCGCCATTGAGCTGTTCGTGATAGGGGCGCCAATAGTCGTCGATGCGCCGCCGCACCTCCGCTGCGTCCGGCTCCCGCCCCCGCTTGTACACCGGCTGGTGATCGAACGTGGTGAGGGGGCAGAGTTCGGTGTTGCTGGCACCGGAGTGGGGGGCGTCGTCGGGAGCGCGGTTCAGGTCGATCACATAGCGCGAAACGATGGGCCTCAGGAAGCCGACCCCCAGCGCCGGGGCGAAGTGATACAGGCGGTCAAGATGCCAGTCGGTGTCCGGCACCGCCAGGGCGGCGTCGGTCATGGTCGCCGCAATGTCCGGCGGCACGACGGTGCCGACATGTGGGATGCTGAGCAGGACGGGGGTTTCCCCCGGCTGGAAGCGGAACGTCTCCATGCCAACACCCTTGGTTTCCTGGCCTCACTCGACAGACCATTCGTGCAACAACGGTTTGATGCGCCGCAGCATAAACGGAACTATGCGGCGCAACCGGCATGGCGGTCAAATCCTATTGCGGATTTGTTATAAAGGCTTCAACGGGTTGTGGCGGCCGAAGCCGCCGCAACCGGAACCGCCTCAGGCTTCCAGGTCGCCTTCGCTTTCCTCCGCCACATGGTCGACCATGTCCGACAGGACGCGCCGGATGTGCTCGTCGGTGATCAGGTAGAAGACGCGGTTGCCGCGCCGTTCCGCCTGGATCAGCCGTCCCGCCCGCAGCAGGCGGAGATGATGGCTGACCAGGGACGGCGACAGGCCCAGCGCCGCCGCCATGTCGCCGACCGAGGTCGAGGTGTCCAGGCAGGCCAGGATGATGCGCAGCCGGCTGGGGTCGCTCATCAGGCGGAACATGTCGGCCAGTTCGGTGGTCTGGTCTTCGGACAGGCGGAGATGCGCCGGCTTGTCCTTCGGTGCTGACCCTTTTTGCATGCCGCGTTGGTTCCCGCTTGTAAGGTTTTTATCGGTTGAGGTTTTTATCGGTGGTTGCCGCTCTTACAAAGTATAGGCCGGAAGCCGCGTCAATCCCATAGGTCGGCGAAGCGAGGCCCGAAGTCGCTGCACAGCGACCTCTTACGTATGGCCTATCGCTCGCCTGTTGACCTTGGGCGAAGGCTCGGGAACAATTCGACCATAAGCACGACGGTCTGAGATAAGGCCGCAAGGGCGCCTTCAACGATCGAATGAACGGTCGAATGAACGACCGAAACGGGCAGGATCGAGGGGGAGGACAGCCATGACGTCGCGCCGACAGGTTCTGCTGCCGCTCGCGCTGGCCCCGGTGGCCGGCTGGGCGATCTGGGCCACCAACGCCAGCGAGCCCACGCACCCCGCCGGGCCGTTTCATCTGCCATTGGACGACACGACGGCGCTGTGGCGGGATCTGGTGCAGGTTCGTATGGAAGGGCCGGCTGCCAACCCGGTCTTTCCGACCCGCATCAAGGCGTTGGAGGGAAAACTGGTGACGGTGCGCGGCTTCATGGTGCCGCTGAGCGACGCACCCGCCCACAACCGCTTCATCCTTGCCGCCAATCCCATTTCCTGTCCGGCCTGTCATCGGCCCAGCCCCTCGACGATGCTGCACGTCCACAGCCAGATCCCGGTCCGTGAATCGCAGGCCCCAATGCTGATAACCGGCACGTTGCGGCTGAATCCTTTGGAGGGATTGTTCTACCGGCTCGACCGTGCCGAGCTGCGTTACGCCTGACCGTTGCGGATCTGATCGGTCGTTCCCTTTTTCGCTGTGTCATGGAATGCTGCCGCCTGTTCGAGTCGGACCGATGGCGGAGAGCGCGTGGGCGAAGGGGAAGGGGCGCAGTGGCGGGCCGCCGGGTTGTTCCTGGCGCTCGTCTTCTATGGTCTGCTGAGCGCGCCGGCCCCTGCGGAGGTCCGTCCGGCGGAGGCGATGATCGGCGCGCTGTTGGTTCTGGGCATAGGGCTGTGGCGCCCCCTGTCGGTGGCGACGGGCCAGACGTTGCTGGAAGGCGATTCGCCACCGTGGGAGACGCCCGCGGTGCTGGCTCTGGCGGTGTTGTTGTGGTGCCCGCTGATGCGCGGTGTGTGGCTGGATTGGGCGCTGGGCGACATGGTGCGCGACGTGGTGCCCCTTCTTTACCTGTTCCTTCCCGTGCTTCTGGTGCCGTTGCTGCGTGCCGCCCCCGACTGGGCGGTGGGGTTGCTGGCCGGTGGTCTGGCGGTGGCCGGTGTGGGGTTCGCGTTGCGTTGGTGGAAGCAGGTGGACTGGGGCTTCGGCGCCGTCGGCGTCCGGGCGATGGCGGATGGCGGCGTCTATCTGCTGAACGCGCCGTCGGTCCTGTTCGCCGCCATCGCGCTGCCGGCCTTCGGTGTCGGGATGCTGAGGCGCGGCGGGTGGCTGCGGCGCGTCGCCGGTGTGGCCGCTGTTTTGAGTGGCTTGCTGTGTCTGGTGGCGCTGGCCGGGGCGGTGCATCGGATGGCGCTCGGGCTTGCCGCGACAGCCTTCGCCGCCTTGGCGCTGTGGTGGCTGCGCCGGGCGCCGCTGGCCGTGCTGGGGGCGGCGGGAACGGCGCTGCTGATTGTGACGCTTTTCCCCGAAGCGCTGTTGGGCGCCCTGGGACAGGTGGCCGAGAAAACCCGGCTGGCCGGGGCGAACGCCCGGTGGGAGGAGGCGGAGGCCGCGCTCGGGCAGGCCCTGTCCTCCCCGGCTGCCTTCCTGTTCGGGCAGGGCTGGGGGGCGCTCCTCGTCAACCCGGCGGTGGGCGGCTGGCGCGTGTCCTACACCCACACGCTCGTGACCTACGCACTTGCCAAGACCGGTGTGGTGGGGTTGTGCGCGCTGATCGTCTATCTGGGCGCTCTTGCTCCGCGTGTGCTGGCGCTCCTGCGGTCCGATCCGGCGCTCGGATGGGCGGTGTCGGCGCCGCTGGTGATGGCGCTCGGCGTGCACACCAGTTTCAAGTATCTGGACACCGGCCTTCTGCTCACCCTCGCCGCGCTGGCGGTGGAGCGCGGGAAGCGGTTGCCGACACGCTGAGGGAAATGCATACTTATGCGTGTCAAACCACCGCAGTGATCATTCTCTCGTGGATTCTCCATCCATCCTGTTCGTCAACCGAGTGTTTCCTCCGGAGAAGGGGGGCGACCGGGCGTTGCGTGTCCGATCTGGCGGAGCGGATGGCGGCGATCGGCTGGCGGGTTACCGTCGTCGCGGACGGGTGCGGCCCCAGCGATGCGCCGCCCGGCGTCACCGTCCGCCGCACGGGCGGAGGGCGCCCACCGGATGTGGGGGCGGGAGGCAGAGACGCGCGGTTGACCGCCCGCGGCTATCTCGCGGCCGCGGTGCGTCTGATTCAACGGGCGTTGCGCCTGCCGCGGCACGACGTTGTGGTCACCATGACCGATCCGCCGCTGCTGGCTTGCGCAGGGCCGCTGATCGCCGCCCGTCATGGCGCGGCGTCCATTCATTGGAGCCAGGATGTGTTTCCGGCGCTGTTGCCGGTGCTCGGCATCCGCCTGCCGGAACCGCTGATGCGGATGACGGAGGTGGCGAGCGCCCGGGCGCTTCGCCGCCATGACGCGGTGGTCGCCATCGGGCGCTGCATGGCCGGGCGGCTGGCGGCGGCGGGGGTGCCGGCGGAACGGATCACCGTCCTGCCGAACTGGCCCGATCCGCGCATCCGGCCCGTGCCGCGCGCGGACAATCCGTTCCGGCTGGAGCATGGTCTGGGCAACCGGTTCACCGTGGCCTATTCGGGAAACATGGGGCTGGCCCATCCAATGGACGCCGTGCTCGACGCGGCGACGCTGCTGGCCCGCAGCGATTCCACCGTCGAAATTGTGCTGATCGGGGAGGGGCGGCGGCGGGCCGCCGTGGCGGAGGCGGTGGAGCGGCGTGGGCTGCCGAACGTCCGGCTGCTGCCGCTCCAGCCGCCGGACCGGCTGGCCGAGAGCCTGTCCGCTGCGGATCTGCATCTCGCGACCATGGACCCGCGGGCCGAAGGGCTGCTGGTGCCCAGCAAGGTGGCCGGCGCGTTGGCGGCTGGCCGGCCTTGCCTGTTCCTGGGACCGGCGGGCAGCGACGCGGCGGCCATGTTGGACGGCTGTGGGCAAAGGCTGGCACCGGACGACGCGGCCGGACTGGCCGGCGCGATCCGTCGCTATGCCCTCGACCCGGCCTTGTGCGCGGAGCACGGGGCGCGGGCGCTGGCCGTCGCATCGGCCTGGGACGCCACGGCAGCGGCCCGTCGATTCGCGGCGTTGGCGGGCGCGTTGCGCCAGACGGGGCTGCGCGGCGCATCCGTCCTGCCCGGGCGGAGCCTGCCGCATGCCTGATGGAATGCCGCTGCGCCGCTCTCCGTTGGAGGCCGAGGCGGCGGAGTCGGGCCTGCGGTTGCGCCGGTTCCTGCGGATGATGCGGGAGGGGTGGCCGATCCTGTTCATCGGTGCGGCATTGGGCGTGGCAGGATCCGTGACCGCCTTGCGGCTGGTGGTTCCACAATACACCGCGGTGATGGTGATCGGGCCGACCGCCCGCGTCGGGGCGGCGGCGATGGGGGCGCGGTTGCCCGTTCTGATCGGCCGGGAAGCCGCTGCCGCCGCGTCGGAACCCGGTCCGGGGGATGAGATCCTCTCGGATTTCGCGCGCTACCTCCAGCTCTTCACCTCCATCCCGGTGGCGGAGCGGATGATGGCCGATCCGGTGCTGCTGCGCGGCCTGTTTCCCGGTCGCTGGGATGACGAGGCGGGGGGCTGGCGCCCTGCGCCCGGACCCATGGCGTCCGCCAAGCGGCTGTTCCTCGCGCTCGTCGGCCGGTCGGATTGGGTGGAACCCGACGCGGAGCGGGTGGCGAGCGCGCTCCGGGACCGGCTGACCGTCGACATGGTCGGCAGCGGGCCGATGCGGCGGCTGCGGCTGCGCCATCCCGACCGCGCCATGGCGTTGCGGATCCTCTCCGCCGCCGCCCAGGCGACCGACGCCCATCTGCGGGCGGAGGCGTCCCGGCGCAGCGCCGCGCAGATCGCCCATGCCCGCGCCCGTCTGGCCGGGATCACCGTGGCGGAGCACCGCCGCGCCCTTGCCGACCTGCTGTCGGAGCAGGAGCGGATCGCCATGATGATTGAGGTCGATCTGCCGCTGGCGGCGGACGCCATCGAACCACCGGCCGCGGCGCAGCGCCCGGATTGGCCGAATCCTCTGACGGTCGTTCCCATGGCGGCGCTGCTTGGTCTGGTGGCCGGGGCGCTCGTCGTCAGTCTGCGGCGCCTGTGGCGGGCGGGTGGGGAGGCGGCTCCGTGATCCCCGTGTCGGTCGTGGTGATGACCCGCAACGAGGCGGCCAACCTTCCCCGCTGTCTGCCCGCGTTGGAGCGTTTCGCCGAACGCTTCGTGGTGGACAGCGGCAGCACCGATGGAACGCCGGCCATCGCCGAGGCGGCGGGGGCGCGGGTCGTGCCCTTCCGGTGGGACGGGCGGTACCCGAAGAAGAAGCAATGGTGCCTGGACCGACTGCCGTTTCGTCAGGATTGGGTTCTGTTCGTCGATGCGGACGAGCGACTCGGCGGCGCGCTGGTGGAGGAGATCGCCGCGCTGATGACCGCGGGGCCGCGGCATGCCGGGTATTTCATCGATGGTCATCCGGTGTTTCTGGGCCGGCGCCTGCGCTTCGGCGCGCGCAACCGGAAACTCGCCCTGTTCGACCGCAGGAAGGCGCACTTCCCGACCGTGCCCGACCTCGACGTTGCCACCATGTGGGAGGTCGAAGGCCATTACCAGCCGATGATCGCCGGCACCGTCGGACGGCTGCGCCACAGCCTGGACCATGCGGACGACAAGCCGGTCGCGACGTGGTTCGACCGACACGCCCGTTACGCCGACTGGGAGGCGGCACTGCGGTCTGATGGGAGGATGAAGGATCTGATCGCTCGGGAATCCAGAGCGCGCCGATGGCTCAAGACGTGGTTCGGCGTGGTGCCGGCCCGTCCGCTCCTGGTCTTTCTGTATGGGTATGTTTGGCGCCTGGGCTTCCTGGACGGTGGTCCGGGGTTCCAACACGCTCTGGCGCGGGCCTTCTACTACTGGCAGATCGGCGTGAAGATCGCGGACGCGAGGCGGCGTGCCAAACCTCCCGCGTCCACCGATGACTGAGGGTCGGTCGATGGTGCCGTGCCTTACACCGCCTCGTCCAGAGCGCGCTCGCCGCCCAGCGCCTTGAGGAGGTCGAAGGTGCGCTTGCGCACGGAGGAATCTTCGATCCGGTAGTAGGCGCGAACCAGTTCCAGGGTCTCGCGGCGGGCCATCGACTCGAACTCCTCCGTTTCGGACGGCGGAAGGTCGGGCGACGGGGTGGCGATGTGCTCCGGCGACGGCATGTCCTCGAAGAAGTAGCTGACCGGGACGCCCAGGACCTGCGACAGGTTGAAGAGGCGGCTGGCGCTGATGCGGTTGGACCCGCGCTCGTACTTCTGGAGCTGCTGGAAGGTGATGCCGACCGCCTCGCCCAGCTTCTCCTGGCTCAGGCCGAGCAGGGTCCGGCGCAGGCGCAGCCGGGCGCCGACATGAATGTCGATCGGGTTTGGCCCCTCGCCACGGCGTGACAGCGTGTGGGCGGGTGATAGCTTGGATTTCGTGGCACTCATAATAGACCCTCAGTATGGAGGTGGTTCGCGCCACCAGGGAAATTGGTTAGGTCAGAAAGTAAATTCTATGCAACTTTTCGTGCGCATCAATAGCTAGATGCGTGGAACAGTCGACAAAGCTTATGAAAGAAACGATCGTTCATTTGCTGAGAAACGATATTTCGCATAAAGCCATGGAATTGTCTGGCGCAGGGTAAGAGCAAGCCATTGTAATCCCCATAATGTTGCGTTGGCCGTCCGGCCCAGCCCAAGCAGCTCGCGGCGGATGATCGCCTGCTCCCGCCGGCCGCGCGCCGGGTCCTGCTGGGACCGCCCGCCAGGGGCGAAAATGCATACCGCAAGTGGCAATCGGTGGGCCGGGTCCCCTTGCTTGAGGACGGTCAAGGTGAACGCATAGTCGGCGGCCAGCGCGTGGCGCAGATCGAATCGGACGTTGGACAAGACCGCCAGCCGGTAGACCATGGCTTGGTGATGCGTGAACATGCCCAGCAGGGCGCGGCGGTGCGAGCGCGCCGGCTTCAAAATCAGCCGCCCGCCGGGAAGCTCTTCCAGCGCATCCCCGTAGAACAGGCCGGCGTCCGGACGCGCGGCCAGGATGGGAAGAAGCCGCTCCAGAACCCGGTCATCGGCCAGCCGGTCGCCGGCGTTGAGGAACAGGACGTGGCTGCACGGAGGGCCGCAGGAGAATGACCGTTCGGCAACGGCATCCAGCGCGACGTTCATGGCGTCGTACAGGCCGCGGTCGGGCGACGAGCGCCACCAAGCCGCCTCGTCCCCCTGGCGGGCCAACCATGCGGCTGTCCCGTCGGTGGAAGCACCATCCGCCACGAACCAGTCGTAGGCCGCCACGGTCTGGGCACGCAGACTGGCGCGGGTGGCGAGCAGGCCGGGCAGGTCGTCGCGGACCACGGTGACCACGGCCAACCGGACCTGTCCCGCTTTACCCGTCACTCGGAGATCACCGCGATGGCCGCCGCCGAGATGGCGAGTTGGCCGAGGATGGTGCCCATGTTCTTGGAAAACTCCATCAGATCGAACGGCTTCGGGTCGCGCGGCACCACGATGGACGAGCCCGGCGGGATCGCCGTGACGGTGTGGTTCCAAGAGGAGAGGGACAGCGGCTGCGCCCGCCCGTCCGGCAGAACCAGGAAGATGCGGGCGTCGTCGGCGTTGCGGCTCGCACCGCCCGCCTCCCGGAGATAGGCTTCGGCGGTCTTGCCGCTGACGAACTGCGCGGCGGTCGGATGAAGCACCTCGCCGGTCACGGTCACGGTGAGGGGACGTTTCGGAATCAGGATGCGGTCGTCCGGCTCCAGCAGCACGTCCAGTTCCGGTCGCTGGCGCAGAACCAGGGGATCGGCCTCGACGACGATGCGGCCCAGCGGTTCCACGCCGCGCAGCTGGGTCGCGAGCTGCCGGGCCAGCCCGACCACGTCCGAGCGCGCGGCCTCGCCCTTCTCGACCTCCTGCACCATCCAGCGCTCCAGGTCGCGGGCCTGCTGGTCGAACCAGGCGCGCTCGCGCTTGCGCTCGCTGTCGCGCAGGAAGCTGGTCCCGGCGGGATAGGCTTCCTCCGTCAGGCCGCCAGCCCGGTCGATCAGCGACGACAGCGTCTCGCCGCGTGCGACATCGTAAGCGCCGGGACGGCGCACCGCGCCGGAAATGGTGACGGCCCGCGCCTCCAACGCCTGGGGTTTGGGGTTGACGCGCAGGCTGTCGCCCGGACGCAACGCCGTCCGGGCCGACGCGCCGTCGTTGAGGTCCAGGCGGCGGCGCTGGCCGGTGGCGGTGGTGACCTCCAGGCTGGCGAGATCGGCGGTCGCGGCGAGGCCGCCGGCGGTTGCCAAAAGGGCCTCGACGGTCGCCATCTCCGCCACGGGATAGGTGCCGGGGGTTCGCACGGCGCCCCGCACCTGCACCCCGCGTTCCCTCACCAGTTCCGCGATGTCGCCGGGGAGCGGCGGTTCGGTGTCGGATGGTTCGGCGTCCGGCGGTCCGGTGTCGGTCGGTGGCGTCCCAGACTTGCGTTCCTTGTCCGGGGACCTCGCCAGCGAACGGACCTCGGCGGTGGAGAGCAGGCGCACCCGATCGCCGTCGGAGAGCGCGCGGTTGGCCTGTCCGGACGCCACCTCCTGCGGCGAGAAGGGAATCAGACGATGGGCGAGGGTGCGGCGGTCGAAGCGCTCGATCACGCCCAATAGGGGATAGACGTCCCGTTTCAGCGCATCGCCGCCGGTCAGCGCGTCGCGCAGCGTGGAACCCCCGGCCAGCGGACGGACGCCGGGGCGGCGGGCGTGGCCGGTCAGCTCGTAGACGGGATCGTCGGGTTCCACGATGGTCCCTGCCGCCGCCGGACGGTGTTGCGATGCTCCGCCGAAGGCGGGCGCGTGAGCGCCGGACTCCGGCCCGCCCGCGGCAAGCGCCAGCTCCGCAGCGCTGCCCCGCCCGGTGGAGGGGTAGAAACCGGGGCGGGGGACACCGCCCATCAGCAGGGTGGAATGCTCCAGCGCAAAGACGAGCAGGTCGGGAACGGCTTCGAACAGGGGCGGGCAGGGGGTGCGTCCGCCGGTCAGCCGCGCCGCCGCCTGTGCCTGGGGGCCGTGGGCGAGCGGTCCGTCCGGCTGGGCCGTCAGGGCGCGGGCAAGGACCATCAGGCCGCGGCACGCGTCCTGTGCCGGCTCGCGCGCCCCGCGCAGAAGCTCCAGCACCGGTTCGGAGGTCAGGAAGTCCACATCGTCGGCGCCCAGCACGTAAAGAACGTCGTTTTCGGCAAGGGGGCGGCGGTCACGGCCGGCGAGCACGGCCCCCAAGTCGATCGGTTGCAGGATGCGTGAGCGGTTGTCCGGATGAATGGAGGCGAGCACCGCGAAGGGAAGATAGGGCGCCGCCCCCAGATCGGCCGTTGAAACCAGAGCCCCGATGGTCGGGGTCCGCTCCAGCGCCCGGGCGCCGGGGCGCAGGACATGGCCGTCCAGCCGCAGATCGCCGCGCCGGTCCTCCCGGCGGGGCGCCAGCAGCAGCAGGTCGCCGTCGCCCAGTTGGGCGGTGTCCGCGTCGGACAGCTCCTCCGCCCGCTCCTCGCCGTTCGGACCGATGGCGTAGCGAAGCACCCGATGCGCACCGGGCCGCAGAAGACCCCCGGCCATCTCCCGCGCCACGGCGATCGGCAGACGGTCCTCGCCGGGTGGAAGCTCATAGACGCCGGGACGTTTCAGCGACCCGGCCAGCGCCACCGTGGGGCCGAGCGGCGGCACGAAGACGCGGTCGCCGTCGCGCAACCGAATGCCCGCGTTCGCGCCGTCCCCGGTCATGAACAGGTCGTAAAGGTCGATGGGCAACCCGGTCGCCGGGGCGTTTGCCGCCGCGTGCGCATGAAACAGGCGGATGCGGCGGAGCGAGCCGCCGCGGGTGACACCGCCGGCGGCGGTCAACGCGTCGATCAGCGTGGCGAAGGCACCGATCTCCTGACGGCCTGGACGCGCCACGGCGCCGGTCACCAGGACGCCGATCCGCCGGATTTCCGTCACTGAGACATACACCTCAGTGTTCGGAAAGGAGGCCGTCACGGCGTCGGCCAACTGGGCGCGCAGTTCCGCCAGGGTCAGTCCCTGGGCCACGACGGGCCGCACGTCGTCGACGGTCAGCAGCCCCGCCCCGTCGATGAGGTGGCGCTTGCTGATGGATTTCTGGCCGCGCAGGGACACCAGAAGCTCGTCGCCCGGACCCAGCGTATAGTCCGCCTGCACGCCGCCCGATCCGTCGCGCCGTGGCGGGTCCTGGCCGAACTGGTCGTAGCCGAACTGAAGGAGGACGGAGCCCGCCCGCTCGCTGTAGGCGGCCTCGATCGGTGACGGGGAGTCCGAGGCGGGAGCGGGACGGGTGGTGCCGCCGCGAGGCGGCGGGATCGCCTGGGAGGATGGCGCCGTATTGCGCGCGTGCAGCACCGGAGATGCCGGCTCCGCGGCGGACACGGCGAGCGCCCAGGCCATCAGTGCCGCCATCGGCACCAAAAGGGCGAGAATTCTGCGCGCGGAGTCACACATCGATGGTGCTGGCACCGTGGTCAGGTTCCGTATTGGCCGTCAAAGTCTGATGCAATGAATACTAATGCGTGCATAACCCGGAAAAGGCAACGGCCAAGCTGCGTTGCCGCGCCGCCATGCTGCGTGTAGACTGACGGTCATCGCGTGGAACGCGCAGGAGCCGCGGCCATGGTTGCCGGTGTATCGACCCGTGGCGTTTATGGTGTGCCGCTTCGGCGGTACGGCCAGGCGGCGCGTGACCGGGCCCCGGACAGCGCTCAGGCCGCCGAACAGCCGGGAACGCTGACCGACGATCAGCAGCGGCAGGTTCAGGAACTCAGACGCATCGATGCCAGTGTCCGCCAGCACGAGGCGGCGCATCAGGCGGCGGGCGGCCCTCACGCGGGTGGAGCTTCCTTCACCTTCACCCGTGGCCCGGACGGCAAAAACTACGCAACCGCCGGCGAAGTGCAGGTGGACGTCGGCGCGGAGAGCGACCCCGAAGCCACCGTCCGCAAGATGGACACGGTCAAGGCGGCGGCCTTGGCGCCGTCCGACCCCTCGGCCCAGGACCTTCGCGTCGCCCAGCAGGCCGATGCCGCCAAGATGCAGGCGCAGCAGGAGTTGCAGAGGAAGGGTTCAGAGCCGGGCGCACGGAGCGGCGGTTCATCCGATGGGAAGGACGCTGGAGAGGACGGCGCGTCGCCAAGCGATTCCGCCGCGCCGGCGCTCGCGGCGCGCGGCGCGGCGGCTTATGCGTCGGCCTTCGGCATCGGCCGGCGGACCGGCACCGCCGGCATCATGGTCTGATGCCGGACGGTCCGGTTCCGGGGCTTCAGCGGCGGACGGGGGACTCGCCGTCGAGGGTCAGCAGCGGGCCGTAAAGTTCCGGCCGGCGGTCGCGGAAAATGCCCCAGGACGCGCGCTGGGCGGCGATGCGGTCGAGGTCGAAGCTGGCGGTCAGGACCGTCTCGCTGTCGCGGTCGGCCTGCGCGACCAATTCTCCGGTCGGCCCGGCGATGAAGGAGGAGCCATAGAAGGTGATCCCGCAGGTGTCTCCCTCTTCCCGCCCGATGCGGTTGGAGGCGACCAGCGGCATCAGGTTGGCTCCGGCATGGCCCTGCATGACCCGCGTCCAGTGGGCTTGGCTGTCCAGCGAACCGTCCTGCGGCTCGGACCCGATGGCAGTGGGGTAGAACAGGATCTCCGCCCCCTTCAGTGCCATGGCGCGGGCCGATTCCGGGAACCACTGGTCCCAGCAGATCGCGCAGCCGATGGCGGCGTAGCGGGTCTCGTAGACCTGAAAGCCGGTGTCGCCAGGGTTGAAATAGTATTTTTCCTGGTAGCCGGGGCCATCCGGGATGTGGGACTTGCGGTAGACGCCAAGGACCGTGCCGTCCGCGTCGATCATCGCCAGGGAATTGTAATAGGCGTTCCGCGCCCGCTCGAAGAAGCTGGTGGGAATGACCACGGAGAGTTCGCGGGCGAGCGCGCTCATCCGAGCGATCACCGGGTGATCCTGGACCGGGTGGGCGAGGGCGAACAGGTCCTGCTTCTGGTCCTTGCAGAAATAGGGCGTTTCGAACAGTTCCTGCGGCAGGATGATCTGAGCGCCGCGCGCCGCCGCTTCGCGCACGAGGCGCTCGACGCCGTTCACATTGGCGTCGCGGTCCCAACCGCAGGCCATCTGGGTCGCCGCAACGGTGACGGTGCGTTCGGTGGTGGGGCGCATAAGCTGGTGCTCCTGTGCTCTTGCGTGTGCTGTGCCGTGTTAATGGGCGGACGGCTGGGCGCGCAACCCCATCGCCGCCCTGTCACAAACGTTTCAGATTCGTCCACGTTTCCAGGCCGGGCAATTCCCCGCCCTTGTCCGATGTCGGTGCAGAACTTGAAAGTCATACGCATAAATATGAAAATCTCCCCGAGAGATCTCGGGATGGTTATGTGATATATTATTTCAGGTACAAGAAATTTTAATCCGCAAACGCTTTGCGATTTTTCCGAGAGACGGTATGATCGGGCAAGTTGATTTCGTCCGCTGCACCGCACCACGGCCTGACGGACGCCTGCCGAGAGATCGTCGTCATGGTTGGGCGTTTCAAGAGACAGGAACCCATCGTCGCTGAGCCGCAAGGGGAGGATGCCGACGCGCTCCCCCCGTTTGTCATGACCTTGCCGCGCGCCGTGCGGGAGGTGCATCGCGCCATCGCGCGTGCGCTGCAGATCCGCATCGCCGACCACGGCGTCAGCATGGGGCAATGGTATTTTCTTCGTGCCCTATGGGAGGAGGACGGGCTGACCCAGCGCGAATTGAGCCAGCGCGTCGGCATGATGGAACCCACCACGGTAACGGCGCTGAACAATCTGGAACGCTGCGATCTCGTCCAGCGGGTGCGCAACCCCCACGATCGCCGCAAGGTGAACATCTACCTGACGCCGAAGGGCAAGGCGTTGCGGGCCGACATCCTGCCGGGAGCGGAGGAAATCGAGGAAGCCGCCACCCAGGACATCTCGCCGAGCGAACTGGAACTGACCGTCAGCGTGCTGCGCCGGGTGGCCGCCAATCTTGGCGGATTGCCGCCCGTCGGCGGGGACGACGATCTGGGGTAGGGGGCGCGGCAACCAAACGAATCCCGCGCCGATCGTTCCGGTCAGTCGTCCGGATCGGGAGGGGGCGGCAGGCTGGCCCCGGTCAGGTTGGCGCCGGTGAAGCGTGCGTCGCGGATGTTCGCGTCGCTGAGTATAGCCCCGGTCAGGTCGGCGCTGGAGAAGTCGCAGCCCGCCAGATTAGCCCCGCGCATGTTGGTGCGGATGCAGGACGCTCCGGTGAAGTTGCTGCCGGTCAGATTGGCCGCCCAGAGCCGCCCGGTCGGTCGGCCGTCCGGACCCTTTATGTCGACCCAGCCAATGCCCGCCCCATCGAAGCGGGCGCCGGACAGGTTGGTGCCGCGAAGCGTCGCCCCGTCGAGGATGGCGCCGCTGAAGTCGCTGTCGGTCAGGTCGGCGGCGGAGATGTCGCACATGATGAGCAGCGAATCGCGCATCTTGGCGCCGACCAGCCGCACACCGCGCAGGTTCGCGCCGGACAGATTCACGCCGTGAAGGTCGATGTGCGACAGGTCCGCTCCGCTGAGGTCGGCGCGCGATCCCATGGCGCCGTTGGTGTTGATCCAGGTGTAGTGATTGTGAAGCGCTTCCTGGATCTGAATCGAGAAATTCTCGGCGGAGCGCGCCATGTTGGCGCCGGTGGTGTCCGCCCCGGCAAGGTCCGCCCCCTCCATCTTCGCGCCCTGGAGGTCGGCGTTGCGCAGGTTGGCGCCGGCCAGCACCGCGCCGTTCAGGTTGGCGTCGCGCAGGATGGCGCCCTGCAGGTTGACGCCGGACAGGTTGCAGCCGCGCAGGTCGGCGCGGGCAAGGTTGCAGTTCTTCATGGTGGAGCGCATCAGCGTCGCTCCCGCCATCAGCGCGCCTTCGCAATCCGCCCCGTTCATCGACACGTCGGTCAGGTCGGCGCCGGACAGGTTGGCGTTCGACATCATCGCGTCGTCCATGTCGCTGCCGGACAGGTCCGAGCGAACGAAGTCCAGGCCCTTGCTGCCGTTGGCGCCGTTCCCGCCATACAGCAGCGCGCCGCCGCGCAGGTCGGCTTCCTTCAGGATCGCCCGCTTCAACTTGGCGCCGCGCATGTGGGCGCCGCGCAGATCCGCCCGGTAAAGGTTGCAGCCGGTCAGGTCGGCCTTGGTCAGATGGGCGGCGAACAGGTCGGCGTGGCTGAGATTCGCGTTGGACAGGTCGCAATGGGCCATGTTGGCCCCGGACAGTTTGCCCTGCGTCAGTTCCACCCCGGCGAGATTCGATCCCTCCAGGTTGGTCATGGTCAGGTTGGCGCGATTGCCGCCCGACCGGTTCTTCAGCCAACGCTCGTGCTTTTCCAGCACGGCGACCAACTCATGTGGCGTCATGACCCCGTCCGACAATCGGCCCGTTCCCGGCACGGCGCAGGGGGATGGGCGCGGTTACTCCAGCGCGTTAGCAGTGTCATAGGATAATCTGGTTTATTTGTTAACATGCTGTTCCGCTGCCGGGCGCGATGCAACGATGGACCGGTGCTGTGTGGCGAAGCGACAAAGGGAGGGGGTTCGGAATGACCGGCGGACATACGGTGGCGGCGTTCGACGCGGAACTGGCGCGCCTGCACCAGATCATCGTGACCATGGGACGGCTGGTGGAGGAGCAGTTCGCCGTCGCGCTTGAGGCCATCGCGGAGCGGGACGCCGGCAAGGCTGCACGGGTGATCGAGGCCGACGCCGAGATCGACCGGCTGGAACTTGAACTGGAAGCGTTGTGCGTGCGGTTGCTGGCCCTGCGTCAGCCGATGGCGAAGGATCTGCGCGACGTCGTGTCGGCGCTCAAGATCGCCTCGAATCTGGAGCGCATGGGCGATTTCGCGAGTTCGGTCGCCAAGCGCGCGGTCACCCTGGCGGATCTGCCGGTGGAACCGCCCGTCGCGTCGCTGTCATGGATGGGCGAGACGGTGCTCGGCATGATCCGCGACGTGATTGCGGCCTATGACGGTCAGGATGCCGAGCGCGCGATGGCCGTCCGCAACCGGGATGGGCAGGTGGATGCGGCCTACACCAGCCTGTTCCGCGAGTTTCTGACCTATATGATGGAGTCGCCGGCGCAGATCACCGGCTGCACCCACCTGCTGTTCGTGGCGAAGGCCATCGAGCGGGCCGGGGACCACGCCACGAACGTGGCCGAAAACATTTGTTACATCGTTCAAGGGCGACTGCCGTCCGAGGAACGGACCAAGGGCGACCTCAGCAGCTTCACCGTGGTCGAGAAGGAGTGACGGCGCATGCGGCGCGCCCAGGGGTGACGAGCCCAAACGGAACCGTGACGCCTCAATGTTTGGGGCGCCACCCGCTGCCGTCCGGTTCGTAACGCCGCCGCACCGCGGCCCAGGCGACCTTATGGGCCAACAACTCGCGCTGCATGGCGTGGCGAGCCTCCGGTGACCGGCAGCCCTGCCAGGTGTGATTGAAGGCCGACCGGTAGATATCCTGCGCGGGCGGCGGCAGGCATCGCTTCACCGATTCGGGCAGTTCGGTGTTCTTGCGGAAGGTCATGGGGCGTTCCTCCGGCTTATGATTGCCTTGTTCCCACCATTATAGCCGCTATTCCAATGAAGGCCGTAGGGCTTTTTCCGGTGGCGTTGGAGGTAGGCGACCCCTCCGGACGTCCTAGGTCGAACGACCTGTAATGAATGATCGGGGATATGAAAAAAGCCCCTCCCCAGGCGATGGGGAGGGGCTTTTCGGTAACCCAAGCAGCGTTGCGAAGGACCCGTTCTGATGGCCCGGTCTTACGGCGTGCGGCGTGCGGTGCGGTGCGCCGGGATCGGAATGGGCCGGAGCGCCTGCTCTTCGCGGCGGCTGGCCGACATGTCGATCTCGATGCGGGCCAAGGCCTTGCGCAGCTCGTGCACCGCTTCCGACAGCGTCTGGATCGACGCTTCGCCCGGCTGTTGGCGCCAACCGCGGTATGCGTTCAGGCAGCCGCGTGCCGTGTCGCGCAGACGCGCCTCGACGGCATCGATCGGCGGAGGGTTGGTGCCGGCGGGGCGGCTTCCATCCGCGACGGCGGGCTGGGATGCGGGCTGGGCGGGCGTTGCTGTCGGTTGGCCCGCTGCCGGTTGAGCCGGGGCCGGCTGGGGAGCCGGCTGCGGCTCCGGCCGGTTGAGGCGCAACGTCTCGGTTTGTGCCGGCGCGGACGGCTGAACCGGCGTGGGCTGGGGTGCGGCAACCGGTGTTGCCGGCGGAGCCGCGTTTTGGGGGGCCTGAGCTGGGGCCGTGGCGCGGCGCGCCAGCTTGGCTGGTGCCGGAGCGTCCGGAGCGGCAACCGGAGCGGGCGGCGGTTCCTCCGCCAGCGCGTCGCCGGCCGGCGCTTCCGCCGTGGCGTCGCCGGCGGCCTCGGTGGGCGCGCCTTCTTCGACCGGGGCATCCTTGTCGCTGGCCGCCTCGGCCTTGCGGATGATGTAGGAAATGGCGCTCGGCGTGCATTCGAATTCACGCGCGATTGCCGAAAGGGTTGCGCCGGAACGGTAACGCTCAAGAATCTGCGGCCATGCCGACTGGGGGATTCGTCCGCGCTTCTTCGGAGCCTCCGGTTCGGACCCGGTTTCTGCGTTCATTATGTCGCTCGGTTGCCAAAGTGAATTTTGAGTCATGCGTACGCTGCTTGGGCCGTATCGCGCGCCTACTGACGCATCGGCACGCGGGCGCGTGCACAAGCATCACGTCAGGAGCCGTTTTTGCGTGCGATGTTGTCGGTACGGATGAATATCGGGAACTTGCTGGGAAAATGCCAGAAGAACTTTGCGCCACATGGAAAAATTGCGCTTAGGCGGAATGCCGGAGCCTCAGTCCGAAAGCTGGATTGCCTTGTGGCGGCTGCTTGCGCGGACCGCATAGGAATATCCGCGGGCGAAAATTTTAAAAACTGTATTTCACGAACCGGTCGTACAGGAAGCGGTTGCAAAGAGGTTTGAAAAACCATGGCGGTCCGGAATGCGTTGCGGAGCGTTCTGTTGACATGAGGCGCCCATCGCTAAGGCGCGCGCTGTCCGACTGGCGGAGTTTCCTACATGCCGCATTCCATCGATCGATTCCGGCCCTTGTCCGGCTTCGTCCAGCGCCAAGCCGGATTGATGTCCGGATTGACGTTTGGATCCGCATCGCGATTGGCGGCGTCCGCCGCGCCCGCGGGTCTTGTCACTGTCCTTCTCGTCTTGGCGGCACCGGCGTTTGCACAGGATGCGGGTGGAGCACCACCGGCGCCGGCGGCACCGCCGCTGGCGTCCGCTCTGCCGCCCAACGCTCCCCCGACCTTCGCCGAACTCGCCGAGAAGCAGTTGGACGCCGTGGTTTTCATATCCACCACCCAGGCGGCGCCGCAGGACGGTCCACAGGCGGGACCGCGCGGACCGGAACGTCCCGGATTTCCGCCCGGTTCGCCTTTTGAAGAGTTCTTCCGCGAGTTTCGCGACCGCCAGCGCGGCCAGCCGCAACAGCAGCAACAGGCGCCGCGCCCGACCGCGGCGTTGGGGTCCGGCTTCATCATCGACCCGGCGGGCTTCGTGGTCACCAACAGCCACGTGGTGTCCGAGGCGGCGGAGATTTCCGTCACCATGCACGACGGTACGAAACTGCCCGCGAAACTCGTCGGCGTGGATGGGCCGACCGATCTTGCGGTCCTCAAGGTCAACAGCAAGAAGCCGTTGGTTTCCGCCCCCTGGGGTGACAGCGAGGCGCTGCGGGTTGGCGACTGGGTGGTCGCCATCGGCAATCCCTTCGGTCTCGGCGGATCGGTGACGGCGGGAATACTGTCCGCGCGGCAGCGCGACATCCAGCAGGGGCCGTACGACGACTATTTGCAGACCGACGCCTCGATCAACCGCGGCAATTCCGGCGGGCCGCTCTACAACCTCAACGGCGAGGTGATCGGCATCAACACGGCCATCTATTCGCCGACCGGCGGGTCGGTGGGCATCGGCTTCGCCATCCCATCCTCCATCGCACGTCCGGTCATCGAACAGTTGCGCGATCATGGCCAAGTGCGCCGCGGCTGGCTGGGCGTCCAGGTGCAGGGCGTGACTCCGGACATCGCCGAGAGCCTGGGCATGCAGGAGCCGGCGGGCGCCCTGGTGACCAGCGTGTCTCCGGATGGCCCGGCCGGAAAGGGCGGCGTCCGCCAAGGCGACGTCATCACCCGTTTCAACGGCGAGTCCATCGAGCAGATGCGCGAACTGCCGCGTGTCGTCGCGGCGACCAAGATCGGGTCCGCCGTGCCGCTGGAACTGGTGCGCGAGGGCAAGGCCGAAACCCTGACCGTGACGGTGGGCGAGTTGGAGCCGCAGGAGCAGGTCGCGTTGTCCGGGTCGAGCGGGGCGCCGCGTCCGGAGACGACGGTCGACAGCAAGCAGGTCCTCGGCCTGACCCTGTCGCAACTGACCCCCGGCCTGCGCGACAGCTTCTCCATCAATCCCGATGTCGACGGCGTGGTGGTGACCGAAGTCGGCGATGCCAGCGCCGCCAGCGAGCGCGGGATCGAGGCCGGCGACGTCATCGTGGAGGCCGGGCAGGAACCGGTGAAGACACCGGAAGATCTGAACCGTCTGGTCGACGACGCGCGCAGCCAGGGTCGCAAGACCGTGCTGATGCTGCTCAGCCGCGACGGCGACCTGCGCTACGTGCCGATGCCCATCGAGGACCGCAGGGGCTGAGGGCAGCCGGAGGCTGTCCCCAGGGGCTGTCCCAACCTTTTCCTCTACCGTTTGCCGGGCGGCGGGAGTAATTTGCCCGCCACTTGGCGAATGGGATTAATCCAGTGAGCGTAGATTCCGAGGGCCGTCCGCCCGTGCGGCTGTCGGTCGTGGTTCCGGTCTTCAATGAGGCCGAAAACGTCCTTCCCCTTCTCGAAGAGATCGAACGTGCGCTGTCGCCCGCCGACGTGCTGGGCCGCGCCTTCGAGGTGATCTATGTGGACGATGGGTCCAGCGACGACACGCTGACGCGCCTCGCGCCCGTGGTCGCCGCGGGTCGTCTGCGGCTGGTCCGCCATGTCCGCCGGTCCGGGCAGAGCGCGGCCGTGCGCACCGGGGTCAAGGCGGCGCGCGGGGAGTGGATCGCCACCCTCGACGGCGACGGCCAGAACGATCCCGCCGACATCCCCGCCCTGTTCGCCCTGGCCGCCAAGGGCGGTCCGGATGCGCCGGTCCTGGTCGGCGGTCTGCGCAAGAAGCGGCAGGACACGCTGTCCAAGCGGCTGGCCTCGCGCTTCGCGAACGCGGTGCGGCAATCCTTCCTTCAGGACGGCTGCACCGACAGCGGCTGCGGGCTGAAGCTGTTCCGCCGCGACGCCTTCCTCGATCTGCCCTTCTTCGGGGCGATGCACCGCTTCCTGCCCGCCCTGTTCCGGTCGCACGGGCATCCGGTGGCCTACGTGCCGGTCAACCACCGCCCGCGGGAACGCGGCGTGTCCAAATACACCAATTGGCGCCGCGGGCTGATCGGCGTGGTCGATCTGCTGGGCGTCTATTGGCTGAAGCGGCGCACCGCGCTGTCGCCCGCGGTCGAAGACCGCTGATCCCTCTTCCGTCCGGACCGGTCGCCGCCCGATGCTCGAACGCGCCATCGCCTGGTATCAGAGCCAAAGCACCGCCGACCTGATCTGGGTCGGCGTCGGTTTTTTTGCGCAGGCGCTCTTCATGATGCGCTTCGTCGTGCAATGGATCGCCAGCGAGCGCGCCCGGCGCAGCATCGTGCCGGACCTCTTCTGGTATTTCTCCATCGGCGGCGGGGTTCTTCTCTTGGCCTATTCGATCCAGCGGGGTGATCCGGTGTTCATGTTCGGGCAAGGGCTGGGCCTCATCATCTATTTCCGGAACCTCTATTTCGTCTTGAACAACCGCCGGAACGGCGGGTCGGACGGCAACACGGCGGGCACGCCGTGAGCGCGGTGCCGAAGGCCTCGGCCGGCCGCCTGCCGGTCCTGGCCTATCTGGCCCTGGCGGTGCTCAGCGTCCTGCTGTTCCTGCCCGGCTTCTTCGATCTGCCGCCCTTCGACCGCGACGAGGCGCGCTTCGCCCAGGCGTCCCACCAGATGCTGGAAAGCGGCGACTATGTGGACATCCGCTTCCAGGACGAGGCGCGCCACAAGAAGCCGGTGGGCATCTACTGGCTGCAGACCGCGGCGACGCGGCTGGTCGACGGGCCAAGCGGGATGCCGAAGGAAATCTGGACCTTCCGCATCCCCTCCCTGATCGGGGCGGTGCTGGCGGTGCTGGCGACGGCCTGGACCGGGGCGCGGATGTTCGGCGGCACGGTCGGGTTTCTCGCCGGACTGATGATGGCCTCCTGCGTCGTGCTGGGCGTCGAGGCGCGCATGGCGAAGACCGACGCGGTGCTGCTCTCGACCATCGTGATCGGGCAGGCGGCGCTGGCCAGCCTCTATCTGAACCGCCATGCGGAGCGGTCCGGCTGGGCGGCGCCGCTCGCCTTCTGGATCGCCGCGGGCGTGGGCATTCTCATCAAGGGGCCCATCGTCCTGCTGGTGTCCGGCACGACGGCGCTGGTGCTGGCGGTGCTCGACCGCCGGGCCGGCTGGCTGAAGCGGCTGCGCCCGCTGGTCGGCCTCGCCATCGTGGTCGCCATCGCGGCGCCCTGGCTGATCGCCATCACGGTCAAGACCAAGGGCGCCTTCTTCGCGGAATCGGTCGGCCACGACATGATGGGCAAGGTGGTCAGCGGGCAGGAGGCGAAAGGCCTGCCGCCCGGCTATTACCTGGGCACCTTCTGGGTGACCTTCGCGCCTTGGTCCTTCATCGCGCTGCTGGCCGTTCCCTGGGCGTGGCGCCATCGCAAGGGCACCGGGCCGGTGGCGGACGCCGTGCGCTTCTGCGTCGCCTGGATCATCCCGAGCTGGCTGGTCTTCGAAGCGGTGCCGACCAAGCTGCTGCACTACACGCTGCCGGTCTTCCCGGCCATCGCCATCCTGACCGCCGCCGCGGCGCGCGAGCATTTCCTGCGCCGTGCCGACGCGCCGCGGTGGGGTCTGTTCTCGGTCGCCACCGCTCTCGGGGCCATTGGCTTCGGCGCCCTGACGGTCGCGGTCGCGGTGATCCCCTATCTGGTGGACGGGCGCGTCGATCCGGTGGCGGTCGCCATGCTGCCGGTGGTGCTGGTGCTGTACGCGCTGGCCGTACGCCTGTTCGCCCAGCGTCGCGAGACGTCGGCTTTCTCGGCGGGGTTGGCGGCGGCGGCGGTGCTGTACGCGGGCACTTATGGTGCGGTCCTGCCGGGCATCGACGGCGTGTGGATCAGCCGGCAGGCCGCGCGGACGGTCGCGGCGGTGCGCCCCTGCACGGACAGCGTGGTCGCCTCCGCCGGCTATTCGGAACCGAGCCTCGTCTTCCTGCTGGGAACCGACACGCGCCTGACCCATGGAACGGGCGCCGCCGCTCATCTGGCGGAGAACCCGTCCTGCGGGCTGGCTCTGGTGACGGACCGGGAGGAGGCGCAGTTCCGCGCCGCTCTGAAGGGGGCGGAGCCGGAGCCGCTCGGCCGCTTCACCGGCTTCAACTACAACACCGGCAAGCGGCTGACCCTGACGCTTTATGGTGCGCCGCGCCCCTGAACATGCCGGAATGGGGTGTCCTCCGGCTAGAGGTTGCCGAATGGGGGTGCGGGCTGAGTAACCCGCCTCCTCCCTGGACATGCGCGGCCGCATCCGGCGGAATCCGTCCTCCACACGCAAAAGGATGGAAGGCCGCCGTGTCATGCTTCGAACGATGACTGTAGCGACCCTCGCGGTGCTGGCCTTTGCCGCACCCGCCGAAGCGCAGAGGCAGGAATACCCCTCCTGGGTGTATGAGGAGATGGTCCCGACCGGCCCTCACATGCGCCGCATGGAAGAGGCCCAACCGATTCCCGGGGCGCGGCCGTCCCATTGGGGCGCCATGGGCAACGGCGAGCAGTTCCGCGCCGGCTCGCGCGGCTACGGCACCGATCCGGCCCGCGCCACCCCCTCCTACTCCCGGACCAACTCGCTGACGCCCCCGGTCCGCGACGGGCGCGGCGCGGCAACGGCGGCTCGGCGTGGCGGTGGCGGCGACAATGTGCCGGGCACCCCGCGCGAGGTGACGCTCAATCCGGAATACACCTTCGAGCGGTAGCCGCGGCCTCCTCGGGCCGCCACAGCCAGGCAGCCCCCCGAACCCCGCTCGAATCGCCGTGGACGGCGCGGCGGACCGGGGTGTCCACGCTGTCCGAGAAGGTCCAGCGGGCGATGGCCGGGGGAAGGGCGGTGTAGAGGAACTCCAGGTTCGACAGCCCGCCGCCCAGCACGATCACGTCCGGGTCCAGGACATTGACGATCCCCGCCAGCCCGCGCCCCAGCCGGTCGACCAGCCGGCCGAGGGTGGCGCGGGCGGCGGCGCCGCCGCGCTCCGCCTGCGCGGCGATGGCCTCCACCGTCAGGTCCGCCCCGGCGATCCGGCGGTGGTCGGCGGCGACCGCGGGGCCGGACACGAAGGTCTCCAGGCAGCCTGACTTGCCGCAGTAGCAGGTCGGTCCGGGCCGCTCCTCGTCGGTGGGCCAGGGCAGGGGGTTGTGCCCCCACTCGCCGCCGATGGCGTTGCGGCCGCCCAGCGGACGGCCGTCCACGACGATTCCCGCCCCGCAGCCGGTGCCGAGAATCGCCGCGAAGACGACGCCGCAGCCGGCCCCGGCCCCATCCGCCGCCTCCGACACCGCCAGACAGTTGGCGTCGTTCTCGATCCGCACCGGCCGCTCGAGCGCCGCGGCGAGATCGCGGTCGAAGGCCTTGCCGATCAGCCAGGTCGAATTGGCGTTCTTCACCAGCCCGGTCGCCGGGGAGATGGTGCCGGGAATGCCGACCCCGACGGTGGCGTCCGCCGATCCCGTCGCGCGCTCCAGTTGCGCCACCAGATCGGCGATGGTCCGCACCGTCGCGTCGTAGTCGCCGCGTGGTGTAGGGACGCGGAAGCGGGCGCGCTCCTCTCCGGCCGCGCCGAGCGCGATCCCTTCCGTCTTTGTGCCGCCGAGGTCGATGCCGATGCGGATGAGCGAAGGAGGAAGGTCGGTGCGCTTCATGGGGAAAATTGCCCTGATGTGTGGCCCGCGTCACAGACGGACGCCGGGACTGTTGCAATACTGGGAAAGACCGGCGACCCGCAAGCCAAGCAACCATCCGACCTCTCTGGCGACTCTCGCGCCACAGGCTGGGACAAATGGTCTTTGCTCCGGCGATATGGGTTGACCGTCTGTCGGGATCTTGTAGAACCAGCGAAGGAGAGGGCGTGATCCGTCGGATTCCGCCCGTCAATCAGGGCCACCGGAGCCGGACCAACGATGAATCGCCAGCGCGCCGCCCATCGCATTCCTTCCTTCACCTTGCGCAGCGCCGCCGCCGTCGGCCTCGCCGTGCTGTTCGCCGGCACCGCGCTGCCGGCCGTCGCCAAGGAGGCGGCGAAGCCGGCTGCTGAAAAAACGGCTGCGAAGGCCACCGCGAAGCCGGCCGCCGCGAAAAGCACGGCTGCCAAGAGCGCCGCGACCAAGCCCGGCGCCTGCTACAGCCGCGCGGAGCATGCCGCGGAGCAGACCATCCGCATGCACACCGAGATGATGGTGGTCGGGCTGACCTGCCAGCAGGTGAATCCGGACAAGAAGCCGTTCAACCTGTACCAGGACTTCACCATCAAGAACCGCTCGCTGATCTCCAATTCGGAAGCGTCGATGATCGACCACTTCCGCAAGAAGGGCGGCGGCAACGCGACGCGGCAGTTCGACATGTTCCGCACCGAGCTGGCGAACGAGGTCAGCCGCCGCGCCGCGGTGATCGGCACCGGGCTCTATTGCGCCAACTTCGTGGACCGTTCCAAAGCGGCCATGGACCTGACGGCGGACGACATCCGCGTCCTGACCGGCGATGAAAAAAGCGCCGGCCTGATGCATTTGTCGTCAAAGCCGCTGTGCGACGTTCAGGTCGTCAGCAACCCGGACGTGAATTACGACGTCGCCCAGGCCCCGGCCTCGCGCGGCGGCAGCGCGGCGGCGCCGTCCAAGTCGACCGGCAAGGCGACGGCCAAGGCCCCCGGAAAGCCCAAGGCCCCGGCGAAGACCCAGGTGGTCTCCGCCAAGCGCTGACCGGCCAGTATCGATGGTGATGCCGGAGGTCATAGGCGATCCGGCATCATGCATCGCAGCAGTGGCACAGTTGTTGCGAAGCCCTCTTCACCATGGTGGAGAGGGCTTTTTTCATGCGATGCATTCGCTATGGTAGAAGGCAAGCGCAAACTTCACGGAACTGACATGAATCGATATTGCAAATTCTCGGAAAATTGGTATTACCGCATATAGAGTGCGGGTTTGCCCTCTTGCTCTGTTGAGAGCCGCTGGGCTAACGTTCCGCTCACACAACAATCTTGGCCCCGCGCTCAAGAGCCCGGGTAAGCCAATTCGGGGAGTGGCACTTCACGTGACTGGTGTACGAGCGCGCTTGTCTCGCTCGCCGAAGCCTGCGCATCGCGCCGAGGCGAGGTAAGACAATGGAATATTTTCTTCAGCAGTTGATCAACGGCCTGTCGCTGGGCGCCATCTACGGCCTCATCGCGATCGGATACACGATGGTGTACGGCATCATCGGCATGATCAACTTCGCCCACGGCGAGATCTATATGATCGGCGCCTTCGTGGCCCTCATCACCTTCCTGGCCATCGGCAGCCTGGGGATCACCTGGGTTCCGCTGGCCCTTCTCGTCATGCTGGTCGCGTCGATGCTGTTCACCGCCGTCTACGGATGGACGGTGGAACGCATCGCCTATCGCCCGCTGCGCAGCTCGCCGCGTCTGGCGCCGCTGATCTCGGCGATCGGCATGTCGATCTTCCTGCAGAACTACGTTCAGATCCTACAGGGCGCCCGCAGCAAGCCGCTGCAGCCGATCCTGCCGGGCAACCTGACCATGATGGACGGCGCGGTGTCGGTCAGCTATGTGCGTCTGGCGACGATCGTCATCACGATCGCGCTGATGTACGGCTTCACCCAGCTCATCACCCGCACCTCGCTCGGCCGCGCCCAGCGCGCCTGCGAGCAGGACAAGAAGATGGCCGGCCTGCTGGGCGTCAACGTCGACCGCGTCATCTCGCTGACCTTCGTCATGGGCGCCGCCCTGGCCGCCGTGGCGGGCATGATGGTCCTGCTGATCTACGGCGTGATCGACTTCTACATCGGCTTCCTGGCCGGCGTTAAGGCCTTCACCGCCGCGGTGCTCGGCGGCATCGGCTCGCTGCCGGGCGCCATGCTGGGCGGCGTGGTCATCGGTCTGATCGAGGCCTTCTGGTCGGGCTACATGGGCAGCGAATGGAAAGACGTGGCGACCTTCACGATTCTCGTGCTCGTCCTGATCTTCCGTCCGACCGGCCTGCTGGGCCGTCCGGAAATCGAGAAGGTGTGAGGCCATGACCGCGATTTCCCTGTCTTCGCCGCGGGCCATCGCCTGGCCCGCGATCCTGAAGGAGGCGGCGATGACCGCCTTCGTCGCCCTTCTCCTGACGATCCCGCTGGTCGGCCTGCGCACGGTGGACCGTCCCACCGGCCTCGGGCTGGAGACCCGCTGGAACGAGGTGGCCGCCGCCGTCGGACTGGTCTTCCTCGGCCGTCTCGGCCTCTGCCTGATCCGCGAGGGCCACGCCGTCACCGTCCTGGTGCTGGCCGCCGCCGCCACCGCCGCGGGCTTTTTCATCGCCATGCCGACGGAGGCCCTGCGGGTCATCCTGATCGCCGGTGGCGCGGTCATCGCGATCCGCGCCATCCTGGCGATCCGCACCGGCCGTTCCAAGCTGTCGCAGGCGGAGCGCGACAAGCGGATGGACCACATCGCGGCGCAGGTGCAGCACGCGTCCCGCTGGCTCGGTCCGATCGCCGTCGTCGTCGCGCTGGCCTTCCCGTTCACGCCGCTGGCCGACCGCCAGCTGCTGGACATCGGCATCCTGCTGCTGACCTACGTCATGCTGGGCTGGGGGCTGAACATCGTGGTCGGCCTCGCCGGCCTGCTCGACCTCGGCTACGTGGCCTTCTACGCGGTGGGCGCCTACTCCTACGCGCTGCTGGCCCATTATTTCGGCTTCAGCTTCTGGGTCTGCCTGCCGCTCGCCGGCTTCCTCGCGGCGATGTCGGGCGTTCTGCTGGGCTTCCCGGTCCTGCGCCTGCGCGGCGACTATTTCGCCATCGTGACGCTGGGCTTCGGCGAGATCATCCGCATCATCCTGATCAACTGGTATCAATTCACCGGCGGTCCCAACGGCATCTCCGGCATTCCGCGCCCGAGCTTCTTCGGCCTCGCCGACTTCACGCGGACTCCGGCGGAGGGTACCGCGGCCTTCCACGAGATGTTCGGCCTGGAGTTCAGCCCGCTGCACCGGATCATCTTCCTCTATTATCTGATCCTCGTGCTGGCGCTCGTCGTGAACCTGTTCACCATGCGCGTCCGCAAGCTGCCGCTGGGCCGTGCCTGGGAAGCGCTGCGCGAGGATGACATCGCCTGCGCCTCGCTGGGCATCAACCGCACGAACATGAAGCTGGCGGCCTTCGCCATCGCGGCGATGTTCGGCGGTTTCGCCGGGTCCTTCTTCGCCACCCGGCAGGGCTTCATCAGCCCGGAGAGCTTCACCTTCATCGAATCGGCGATCATCCTCGCCATCGTCGTGCTGGGCGGCATGGGCAGCCAGATCGGCGTCGTCGTGGCGTCCCTTCTGGTCATCGGCCTGCCGGAAGCCTTCCGTGAACTGGCCGACTACCGCATGCTGGCGTTCGGCATGGGCATGGTGCTGATCATGCTGTGGCGTCCGCGCGGCCTGCTGGCCCACCGCGACCCGACCATCCTCCTGCACGGCCGCCCCAAGGGTGGAGCCGGCGGCCCCGCCGCGGGCACCGCCGCCGCCGGCGGCCAGGGTATTGCCGGGGGGAGCGCGAAGTGATGACGACACAATCCATGACCACCACGCCCCTGCTGACGGTCGAACACCTCACCATGCGCTTCGGCGGGCTGGTGGCGGTCAACGACGTCTCCTTCTCGGCCAACAACGGCGAGATCACCGCGATCATCGGCCCGAACGGCGCCGGCAAGACCACGCTGTTCAACTGCATCACCGGCTTCTACACCCCCACGGTGGGCCGGCTGACGCTGCGCCACGCCAACGGGAAGGAGTTCCTGCTGGAGCGGATGCCGGGCTATCGCATCTCGCAGAAGGCCAGCGTCGCCCGCACCTTCCAGAACATCCGCCTGTTCGGCGGCATGAGCGTCCTGGAGAACCTGATCGTCGCCCAGCACAACAAGCTGATCCGCGCCTCGGGCTTCTCCATCGCCGGCCTGCTCGGCCTGCCGTCCTACACCAGGACGGAGCGGGAGGCGGTCGATCTGGCCAAATACTGGCTGGACCGCGTCCGCCTGCTCGAGTTCGCGGACTGGGAGGCGGGCAATCTCCCCTACGGCGCCCAGCGCCGGCTGGAGATCGCCCGCGCCATGTGCACGGAGCCGGTGATGCTCTGCCTGGACGAGCCGGCGGCGGGCCTCAACCCGCGCGAGTCGGGCGAACTGGCCGATCTGCTCACCTACATCCGCGACGAGCACAAGATCGGCGTCCTGCTGATCGAGCATGACATGAGCGTGGTGATGAGCATTTCCGACCATGTCGTGGTGCTGGATTACGGGCGGAAGATCTCCGACGGCGATCCGGCCTTCGTCAAGAACGACCCGGCGGTCATCCGCGCCTATCTGGGCGAGGAAGAGGACGAGGAGTTGCCGCCGGAGATCAAGGCCGACCTGCCGGAGGTCGCCAAGCGAGCCGGGGAGGGGGCCTGAGCCATGCTGAAGGTATCGGGCGTCCACACCTTCTACGGCGCCATCGAGGCGCTGAAGGGGGTCGACATCGAGATCGGGGCCGGCGAGATCGTCTCGCTGATCGGCGCCAACGGCGCCGGCAAGTCCACGCTTCTCATGACCATCTGCGGCAGTCCGCGCGCCCGCATGGGGCGGATCACGTTCGAAGGGCAGGACATCACGCAGATGCCCACCTACGAGCTGGTCCGCCTGGGCATCGCCCAGTCGCCGGAAGGCCGCCGGATCTTCCCGCGCATGAGCGTGCTGGAGAACCTGCAGATGGGGTCCATCACCGCCAAGCCGGGCAGCTTCGCCAACGAGCTGGAGCGGGTCCTGACTCTGTTCCCGCGCCTGAAGGAACGCATCAGCCAGCGCGCCGGCACCATGTCGGGCGGTGAGCAGCAGATGCTGGCCATCGGCCGCGCGCTGATGAGCCAGCCGCGGCTGCTGCTTCTCGACGAACCGTCCCTGGGCCTCGCCCCGCTGGTGGTGAAACAGATCTTCCAGGCGGTGAAGGACATCAACCGCGAGCAGAAGATGACCGTGTTCATGGTCGAGCAGAACGCCTTCCACGCGCTGAAGCTCGCCCACCGCGGCTATGTGATGGTCAACGGCAAGGTCACCATGTCGGGGACCGGTGCCGAACTGCTGGCGAACGAGGAAGTTCGCTCGGCCTATCTGGAGGGAGGTCACTGATGGACGGCGTTCTCGGGTCCTCTCTGCCGGTGTTCCTGGGCCTGACGGTCCTGGTGTTCGGCGGCTGCGGCGTTCTGACCGGCCAGACCCTGGCCGAGGGCTGGAAGCCCGTGTCGAGCGCCATCGCCTACTCCGTTCTGCTGGGCTTGGGCGACCGGTTCCTGGTCTGGGGCCTGTTCGGTGGCCAGCTCCTGTCGGTGTATGGATTCGTGGTGCACACCCTGGTGATCGGCGCGATCACCCTGACCACGTACCGCATTTCGATGGCGCGCCGGATGGTGTCCCAGTATCCTTGGCTGTATGAGCGTTCCGGACCCTTCGGCTGGCGCGAGCGCGTCGGCGGAACGCTCGCCGAATGATTGCGAATTCCATGGGTCCGATCGCGACCAGGACGCGGGTGAAACTGTCGCACTTGGCGATGATCGGACTATAGTGGAACCTTGTCGGCACCGGCGCCCCCAGCCCTTGGGGGACCGGTGAAAAGGCCCCGGCGGGGCCGGCGTACGACTCATAACAGGGAGCCAACGAAACTATGAACTACAAGCTTTCCCTCCTCGTTGCGGTTGCGGCGACCGCTATGACCGCCTCGGTGGCGAAGGCCGACATCGCGGTGGCGACCGCCGGCCCGATCACCGGCCAGTACGCCACCTTCGGCGAGCAGATGAAGAAGGGCATGGAGCAGGCGGTTGCCGACATCAACGCCGCCGGCGGTGTCCTGGGCCAGAAGCTGAAGCTGGAAGTGGGCGACGACGCCTGCGACCCGAAGCAGGCCGTCGCCGTGGCGAACCAGCTCGCCAAGGCGGGCGTGAAATTCGTCGCCGGTCACTTCTGCTCGGGCTCCTCGATCCCGGCCTCGCAGGTCTATGCCGAGGAAGGCGTCCTGCAGATCTCCCCGGCCTCGACCAACCCGAAGCTGACCGAGCAGGGTCTGAAGAACGTGCTGCGCGTCTGCGGCCGTGACGACCAGCAGGGCCAGATCGCCGGCAAGTATCTGCTGGACAACTACAAGGGTAAGAACGTCGCGATCCTGCACGACAAGTCCGCCTACGGTAAGGGACTCGCCGACGAGACGCAGAAGGCGCTGAACGCCGGCGGCCAGAAGGAGAAGGTCTACGAAGCCTACACGGCGGGTGAGAAGGACTACTCGGCGCTGGTGTCCAAGCTGAAGCAGGAAGCCGTCGACGTCGTCTATGTCGGTGGCTACCACACCGAAGCCGGTCTGCTGGCCCGCCAGATGAAGGATCAGGGCCTGAACGCCCCGATCGTGTCGGGCGACGCGCTGGTGACCAACGAGTATTGGGCGATCACCGGTCCGGCCGGCGAGAACACCATGATGACCTTCGGCCCGGACCCGCGCGAGATGCCGGAAGCCAAGGAAGCCGTGGAGAAGTTCCGCAAGGCCGGCTATGAGCCGGAGGGCTACACCCTCTACACCTACGCCGCTCTGCAGATCTGGGCGGAGGCGGCCAAGCAGGCCAACTCGACCGACTCGGCCAAGATCGCCGACGTTCTGCGCAAGAACAGCTACAACACAGTGATCGGCAAGATCGGCTTCGACGCCAAGGGCGACGTGACCTCGCCGGCTTATGTCTGGTACCGCTGGAACAACGGCCAGTACGCCCAGGTCAAGTAAGCTGGGGTCAAGTAAGCCGGGGCCAACGTCCCGGACGTACGATCTGGTTTCCTCAGGGAAATGAAGTCGTGCAAAGGCCCGGCGGGAAACCGCCGGGCCTTTTGCGTGGCGTGGTGTCTGCGGTGTGGTTCAGAGGGTGGCCGGCTGCGCCGTCATCGAAGGAGCCATTGGAGGGGATGTCGGAGGAGGGGCCAAAGCCGGGGAGCGCTCCGCCAGAAGCCTCTCGGAGGTGTTCATCACGTCGCGCCAGAAGGCGGCGGCGCGCAGGTTGTTCGCAGCCGTGAGTTCGACGAGGCGGACGCGGCTGATGCGGATGGCGGACTCGCCCAGTTCTTCCACGAGGCGGGTCGCGAACAGGAGCACGTCGTGATCGATTTTCATGACGGCATCAACACGGCGGGTCGGCGGTTTGTTCCGCAGGTGCGAAGACGGTTGTTGCAGCACCGCTACATCCCGGCTTCGGTATGCGTGGCGCGCACAACGGACACTCGCCAACCGGGGGCGGTTTGGTGTTTGAATGGCCTGCCGTATCCGCGAGGTTGGCGGGTTTGACGTTTTTGGGTTTTGGAGATCGGATATGCGCAGAAAGCGCGAAGTCGTCGAAGGCCAGATGTTCCGCAAATTGGGCCCCGGCGGAGGCATCTGGCAGGTGATCGCCATCCGCAAGGATGGGCTGGGCACCCAGCACGCCCAACTTCAGCGGTCCGACGACCACAAGACTCTGAAAACCCTGGCGGTTTCCGCCCTTCTTGACCCCACCCAGTTCGAAACGGTCGCCGAACCGCAGGATTGAGCGGGACGCCGGCGCCGGTTCCGTCGGCTTCTTGTCAGTGACTCCGTGGGTGTGCTGCTCCTGCCGAAGGCGGGGTGCTTTCGTGTGTCTGGATTGTTTGTGCTAACTGCAAAAATACCCCAAAAGTCATGCGCCTCACCCAATGGGATTAGGAAGAATTCGGCGAGCGATTGCTTTGTTCTCGAAGGAATATGAAGAGTGTGACGAACGTTCGGGTAATGCAGAAATGCAACATCTCTGTTCATCTTGTCGCAGAGGACTTGTGACGGTGGGTGGTTGCTGATATCTCGAAGTCATGACGCTTCAACCGCCGACGGAATGCGGCGGGCTTGCCCGATGAAGGCTGGAGTCTTCAGACATCCGCCTTTCGAACGGTTCGCTTCGACAGCCCCGGCAACGCCGTGCACAAAGGAAAGAAGAAAATGACTCTGCGTGGGATTCTGCTCGGAACGGCGCTCGCGGCGATGCTGCCGACCGCCGCCATGGCCGCGACCGAGGGCTTTTACGTCGGCGCCGGCGCCGGCGTGAACTGGACGCGCGACGCCGATCTGCGCTTCGAGAACACCCCGACGGACGCCAGCACCAGCTTCAAGCTGGGCGGCATCGGCGACATCTCCGCCGGCTACGCGACGGCCGCCGGCCCGCGCGCCGAGTTGGAGTTCGCGTGGCGCTGGCGCAACGCGATCGACAGCACCGACAGCGCCAACGCGGCGGTGAACGGTCTGGGCGGCAAGGCCAGCTCGCTCGCCTTCATGGGCAACGTGCTGTACGACATCAACACGGGCACCGCCTTCACGCCCTACATCGGCGTCGGCGCCGGTATCGCCCAGGTCCGTCTGGACCTCGGCGGTTTCGATGACCGCGACTGGGTGTTCGCCTATCAGGGCATCGCCGGCGTGTCCTACGCCCTGAGCCAGAACCTGGCCCTGACGCTGGATTACCGCTACTTCGCGACGCTCGATCCGAAGTTCGATCTGGGCGGCCCGGCCGGCCTCGCCAGCTCCACCGTGAAGGGCGAGTATCAGAACCACACCGTCATGGCCGGTCTTCGCTACACCTTCGGCGCCCCGGCGGCGGCCCCGGCGGCGGCGGCCGTCGCTCCGGCGGCCCCGGTGCAGGCGCAGCCGCAGTCGGAGTATCTGGTGTTCTTCGACTGGGACAAGGCCAACATCACGGCGGCGTCCGACAAGATCATCGGCGATGCCGCCGCCTCCGCCGGTCAGGTGCGGGCGGTCAGCATCCATGTGGTCGGCCACACCGACACCTCGGGCTCGCCGGCCTACAACCAGCGGCTCTCGCTGCGCCGCGCCGACGCGGTGAAGAACGCGCTGGTCGGCAAGGGTGTCGCCGCCAACCAGATCACCGTCGAGGGCAAGGGCGAGACCCAGCTCCTGGTGAACACCGGTGCGAACGTCCGCGAGCCGTCGAACCGCCGCGCGCAGATACTCATCCGCGTGCAGTGATCCGGCGGGCCGCCGGCGTCCTTCGGGGCCGATCGGCGTGATCAGGAGCGAGAGAAGGGCGCCGCCTCCGCGGCGCCTTTTTCGCATCTGCGGCAGAAGCACGCGCGGCATTGCGGAATCATGCATCAATTGTGGCATGAAACCTCCCGTCGGCGTATGAGGTTCATACCGGAAGCCGCACTTTGGTTTGAGACGACCGAGTCCGGCCCGGTCCCAGCGGACCCTGTCCCATTGGGTCGTCCCCACCAGCCGCCTCCGCCGAAGCAGGGTTGTCATGCAGGTATTGATCGCCGACGATCACTCCATCGTTCGCAGTGGCCTGACCCATCTGGTCGGGGAGCTGGACGAACAGGCCAGCGTGGCGGCGGCGACCAGCTTCGGTCAGTTGATCCAGCTGCTGGACCAGGGACCCTACGACCTCATCATCATGGATTTGCGCATGCCGGGCCTCGGTGGGCTGGACGATGTGGAGGCGGTGGTGAAGCGGGTGGCGCCGGTGCCGGTCGTCGTCTTCTCGATGATCGACTCGCCGGACGAGATGCGCGCCGTGCTGTCGCGCGGGGTGCGGGCCTTCATCCCGAAATCCACAGACGACGTGCTGGTCGTGAACATCCTGCGTCTGGTCATGGCCGGTGGCTCCTACGTGCCGCCGGTGCTCGGCATGCCGGGAATCGCCCAGGCGCCGGCCATCGCGAAGCCGCATGAGCCGAGCGTCTTCGACGGCATGACCCGCCGCCAGTTGGAGGTCCTGGACCTGTTGGCTCAGGGCCTATCGAACCAGGAGATCGGGGAGCGTCTGGGCCTGAACCTGTCCACCGTCAAGACACACGTCACAGGCGTGCTGAAGGCGCTCGGGGTGGGCAGCCGGACCCAGGCGGTGCTTCTGGTCAAGGAATCAGGCCACGACCGTCTCGTGTAAGCTGGGGACCAAGGGGACTCCCACGGAGAACACCGTTCCGCGCCCCTCGACGGAGCGAAGCTCCAGCGGGTGGCCGAGCAGCCGGGCCAGCCGGTCGACGATGGCCAAGCCAAGCCCGATTCCCTCGCTGCGGTCGCGGTCGGGCCGATCGAGCTGGACGAACTCCTCGAAAATGCGCCGGCGGTCGGCCTCGGCGATGCCTCGGCCCGTGTCGTAGACCTCGATCCATGCCGTGCCGCCGCGGCGCCGGCAACCCATCAGCACGCCGCCCTGTTCGGTGTAGCGCACCGCGTTCGTCAGCAGGTTGCGCAGGATGCGTTCCAGCAGGAAGGGGTCCGTCCGCACGGAGAGGTCCGTCGGCACGATGCGCAGCCGCAGCCCCTTATCCTCGGCGATCCCGGTGAACTCCGCTTCCAACTGGTCGAACAGGGCAGACAAGGCGACGTCGGCGGGTTTCGGCTCGACCACGCCGGATTCCAGCTTCGAGATGTCCAGGATGGCGTTCAACAGGTCGTGCATGGACCGCTGGGCCAGCCGCAGATCCTTCACCAGGGCCAGGGCGCGGGGTTTGTCGAGCTGCCGTTCCAGCATGCCGGTGAACATGTTGATGGCTTGGAGGGGCTGCTTCAGGTCGTGCCCGGCGTGGGCGAGGAAGCGCGACTTCGCCAGATGGGCCTGTTCCGCCGCCACCTTGGCGGTGTGCAGCTCGGCGGTGCGGGCGCGCACCTGGGCTTCCAGAGTGACGTTGGTCTGCTCCAGCGCCTGAGTCATGCGGGTGATGTCGGCGAACTGGCGCTGCACCTGCCGGACCATCGGGCGGAAGATCACCAGCACCTCGGCGCATAGGGTCAGCAGCGTCAGGATCAGGGCGGCGAAGCCCAGATTGTGCAGGGTGGCAAAGCCACGCTCGCCCGCCTCCTGGTAGCGCGCCACCATGTCCTCCAGCCCCGCCAGCAGCGGGCCGAGCGCCTGATGGGTGACGAGGTCGGCCTCAGGCATGGCGCGGGGCAGGCCGGCGGGGCCGGCGGCGATCACAGCACGGAGCGCGGCGATGTGGCGGAGCACCAGATCGTTCAGCGGTTCCGGCCCGTCGAAATAGAGCCGCCGCACGTCCTTGCCCATCGCCGGCCCCTCGTCGGCGCCGGTCAGGCGCCGATGGGCGTTCTCGAACATGTCGGTCGCCTCGGCCAGCCGAGCGGTCAGCGCGCGCCGCTCGGCGTCGGTCGGGGCGTTGCGGAGCTGCTCCGCCAGCAGGGCGGTACGCTGGGACAGCATGCGCTGGCGTCCCGAAATGTTCACGACCTCCAGCATGTCGGCGTGCTGGTCGATGACCCGCTCGGTCATGATGAAGCCGGCCAGCGTGCACAGCGCGATCACCCCGAGCGCCAGCCCGTAACGAAGCGTCATCCAGCGCGCCGTGGTGTTGCCGATGGGGACCATGCCGTCCTTCCTTCCGGTGCGGTGCGGACCTTGACGACGGTCAAGGTCGGGTGGTGCACGAAAGGTCAGTGTACCGCCATCGCCGATGCTCGGCATTCGCGAATGCAGCAAGGACGACACAGCGGAAAAGGAAGGAGAGGGCGGCCATCATGGCGGTCAGTCGCGCGGATCTTTTCCGAGGGCGCTTCCGGTCCGAACCGGCGAGGCCCCAAACACCATCGGCGGCACCGCAAGCGTTGGAGGCGCGTATCGGCGCGGCGTGCCTGTCCTATATCGGGACCGATTGCCGGATGTGCGGCGACCATTGCGACCGCGGCGCGATCCGTTTCCGTCCGCTGGGGCGCGGCCGCTGGCTGCCGATCGTCGAGGAGGGTGGCTGCTCCGGCTGCGGCGACTGCGTGGGCGTGTGCCCGGTCAAGGCCGTGACCATGGAGGCGGTGACCGCCTGAGACTGCGGCCGAATTAAGGGAACGCTGCTTCTAAACCCTCTGTTGGTAAGGCGGTTTCATCCCCTGTCTGCCAACGGAGAGACACATGTGGTGGCGCAACGTGACGCTGGTCTATGCCGCGGCCTTTACGGCCATCGGCATACTGGGCTTTATTCCGACCTTCCTGAGCCCGCCTCCGGAAGGCATGACCCTTGCCGTCGAATCCTTCCATGGCTATCTGCTCGGGCTGTTCCCGGTGAACCTGCTGCACAACATCGTGCATCTTCTGTTCGGCCTGTGGGGCTTCTTCGCCTACTTCTCCAGCCGTCTGGCCTCGCGCAGCTATCTGCGCAGCGTGGCCGTGGCCTACGCCGTTCTGACCGTCCTTGGCTTCATCCCGGGGCTGAACACCCTGTTCGGTCTGGTGCCGCTGCACGGCAACGACATCTGGCTGCACGCCGTGCTCGCCATCGTGGCCGGCTATGTCGGCTTCATGGTGCACGAGACGGAAACCGGCACGGAGAAGCGCGCCGAGTGGCGGGCGTAACAGCCCGGCGTCCCGGCCGTCAGGCCGGGTCGTCTCCTTCGAAACCGCAGGCGGCGAGCGCCGCGCGCATGTGGGGCGGAACCGGCGCCACCGCGCCGACCGCCTCGCGGGAGGGGTAGAGGGGCAGCGAAATGGCCCGCGACTGCAAATGCAGCGGGTGCCCCTCCGGACCGCCATATTGCGGATCGCCCAGCAGTGGGCAGCCCAGCGCCGTGGCGCAATGCACACGAATCTGGTGCGTGCGCCCGGTGTGGGGCTTCAACTCCAGCCATGTGGTGCCCTCGCCGCGACCGAGGACCCGGTAGTCGGTGACGGCGCTCTGCCCGTCGTCGGCCACGACGATGCGCCAGCCGCCGCTCTTGTTGGTCACCTTTTTCAACGGCAGTTCGATCCGTCCCTGTTCCTCGGGCGGATTGCCGGCGACGACCGCCCAGTAGGTCTTGTCGACCTTACCGTCCTGGAACAGCTTCCCCAGCTTGCGCAGGGCCTTCGGATGCCTCCCCAAAATCAGGCAGCCCGAGGTGTCGCGGTCCAGTCGGTGGGCGAGGCCCGGCGGCTTCGGAAAGCCGAAACGCAGGGCGTCGAAATGGCGTTCCAGATTCGGACCGCCGCCCGGCCCGGCGTGAACGGGCAGGCCGGCGGGCTTGTCGATGATGAGCATGAGCCCATCGCGGTAGAGCACGCGGGCCTGGATTTGTTCGGGTGTCATGCCGGGGTCAGCCTCAGGCGCGTGAAAAGGAGAGATCCGCAAGTCACCCCTGTGCCGACACCACCTCGCCGTGGCGGGTGCAGGACGCTTCCGCCAGCTCCACGAAGGCTTCGGTCACATCGTCGGGCTGGGCCAGCTTGGTCTGGTCCTCGCCAGGGAAGGCCTGCATGCGCAGCTTGGTCGCCACGATGCCGGGATCGACCAGATTGACGCGCAGGTTCGACGAAGCGATTTCCATCGCGTAGGTCTTCACCATCATCTCCAGCGCCGCCTTGCTGGCTCCGTACGGGCTCCAGTAGGGGTAGGGCGCGTTCGCGGCGCCCGACGTCACGAAGACGGCGCGCCCCGCATCGGACGCGCGCAGCAGCCGGTCGAAGGAGCGGATCAGCCGGAAGTTGGCGGTGACGTTCACGTCCATCACGCGCTGCCACAGCTTCGGATCGTAATGGGCGACAGGCCCCAGCGCTTCCAGGACGCCGGCGTTGCTGACCAGGATGTCGAGCTTCCCGAAGCGCTCGAAGATCGAGTAGCCGAGCTGGTCGATCTTGTCGAACTGGCGCAGGTCCAGCGGGACCAGCGTGGCGTTGCGGCCCGTGGCCTGGAAGATCGCGTCGTCGGTCTCCTCCAGTCCGCCGACGGTGCGGGCGGCGAGGATGACGTGGGCGCCTTCGGCGGCGAAGCGCTTGGCGATGGCGGCGCCGATGCCGCGCGAGGCGCCGGTGATGAGGGCGGTGCGGCCGGAAAGACGGGACATGGCGGCGACTCGACGATGTTCGGTAGCGGGATTGGCGAACGGGCCGGTCCGCTGGGTTGCGGCCGGCCCGTCGCGGCGGTGGTCAGGCGGTCAGGCGCGGATGCGGACGTTCGCCTCGACCGGCGGGTGATCCAGCGCGTCGGTCAGCGCGATGGGATAGTCGCCGGTGAAACAGGCGTCGCAGAAGGTCAGATTCTTCGGGTCGCGGCGCTCCGCGCCCATGGCCCGGTAGAGGCCGTCCAGCGAGATGAAGGCGAGGCTGTCGGCTTGGATGAACTCGCGCATCTCCTCCACCGACATGCGGTGGGCGAGCAGCTTGCTCTGCTCCGGCGTGTCGATGCCGTAGAAGCAGGGGTGCGAGGTCGGCGGGCTGGAGATGCGCATGTGCACCTCCTTCGCCCCGGCGGCCCGCACCATCTCGACGATCTTCTTGGAGGTCGTGCCGCGCACGATGCTGTCGTCCACCAGCACCACCCGCTTGCCCTCGATCATGGCGCGGTTGGCGTTGTGCTTCAGCTTCACGCCCAGGTGACGGATCTGGTCAGTCGGCTCGATGAAGGTGCGGCCGACATAATGGTTGCGGATGATGCCCAGCTCGAAGGGCACGCCGCTCTGCGTGGCGTAGCCGAGGGCCGCCGGCACGCCGCTGTCGGGCACCGGGACCACCACGTCGGCGTCGATGCCCGATTCGCGGGCCAGCTCGGCGCCGATCCGCTGGCGCGCGTTGTAGACGGAGGAGCCCTCCATCACGCTGTCGGGCCGCGCGAAGTAGATGTATTCGAAGATGCAGAAGCGGCGGCCCTGCGGCTGGAAGGGGCGCAGGCTCTGCACACCCTGGTCGTTCAGCACGACCATCTCGCCCGGCTCGACGTCGCGCACATACTCGGCGCCGACGATGTCCAGGGCGCAGGTCTCGCTGGTCACGATGTGGGTGTCGCCCAGCTTGCCCAGGACCAGCGGGCGGACGCCCAGCGGATCGCGCACGCCGATCACCTCGTTCGGGGTCAGCGCCACCAGGGAGAAGGCGCCCTCGACCTGCCGCACCGCCTCGATCAGCCGGTCCACCGGCGAACCGCCGCGGGCGATGGCCATCAGATGGACGATGGTCTCGGTGTCGGTGGTGGACTGGAACAGGCAGCCGCGGCGGACGAGCTGGCGGCGCAGCGTGTGGGCGTTGGTCAGGTTGCCGTTGTGGGCCAGCGCGAAGCCGCCGAACTCGAAATCGGCGTAGAGCGGCTGGACGTTGCGGATCGTCGTGTCGCCCGTGGTGGCGTAGCGGACATGGCCGATGGCCTGCGGGCCTTTCAGCTTGCCGATGATCGCTTCCGACGAGAAGTGATCGCCGACGAGGCCGAGCGTGTGTTCCAGATGGAAGCGGTCGCCGTCGTGGCTGACGATGCCGCAGGCTTCCTGGCCGCGATGCTGCAGCGCATGCAGGCCGAGCGCGGTGATGGCCCCCGCCTGCGGATGGCTGTGGATGCCGAACACGCCGCACTCCTCGCGCAGCTTGTCGTCGTCGAACGGATGCGTCGTCAGCATCGGAAGATCCTCGTCATACACAGCATCACCAAAGGGCATTGCCCCGGCGGCCTCTTTGCCAGCGGGGCGTTACTCACAGGCACTCTGCACCATGCGGCGTTCAGCGTGCGTTCTGGATCAGTCGCTCAAGGTCGCCGCGGTCCCGGTCCTTATAGCCGGTATCGGATGGCGACGCACCACCGGTCTTCGGCGCGCCGGGAACCGGAGTAGACAGGCGGTCCAGGGCCTGCTTGGCCTCCACCGCCTGCCGCGCGCGCTCCCGCGCCATGTCCATCTGGCCCAGCCCGTCCTTGCGCAGCGAGTCCGGCATCACCTCGTAAATCATGGCGGCGCCGGACACCAGCATCGGCCGGGTCTTGGCGTTCTGCAGCCACGTCGGGTGTTCCGCCGGGTTCGGCACCAGCCAGACGAAGAAGAGATAGGCGACGGAGGCGAGGATTGCACCCTTGAGCAGGCCGAAGACGAAGCCCAGCGAGCGGTCGAGCGCCGAAAGGCCGGAATTCTGCACCCCGCGCGACACGACGCGGCCCAGGATTGTCAAAACCACAAGGCTGACGACGAACAGCGCCACCGCCGACGCGGCGTAGGCGGCCATCTCGACATGAATGTAGGTCTGCGCGATGGGCAGAACGTGGGGCAGGGCGTTCAGCGTGATCAGCGCCGCACCGACCCAGGCGGCGACCGACAGCACCTCGGCCACCATGCCGCGGGTGAAGGCCAGCAGGGCCGCCAGCAGAAGCACCACGATGACGGCCAGATCCGCCGGGTTGATCGGGAAGGTGTCCATAACGCCGCTACGCCTCGTGCGCTTTCGCTCTAGAGTCTCGTATCAATCCCGGCCGCGCGGCGGACGGGGTCCCGATCCGGCCTGGAACAGCGGCAGCAATTCGCTGAGCTGTTGCAGCTCGACCGATTTCAGGCCGGTGTCGCCGCGCCCCGGCTTCTTGCCGTTCCGTCTAGCCGGAAAGATCGCCGTTGAAAACCCCAGCTTCGCGGCTTCCTTCAGCCGGGCGTCGCTCTGGCCCACGGCGCGCACCTCGCCCGACAGGCCGACCTCGCCGAAGACCACGGCGTCGGCGGGCACCGGTTCCCCGGTCAGGGAGGAGACGAGCGCCGCGGCGACCGCGAGGTCCGCCGCTGGCTCGGTGATGCGCAGACCGCCGGCGACGTTCAGATAGACGTCGTTGGCGCCGATCTGCACGCCGCAGCGCGCCTCCAGCACCGCCAGCACCATGGCGAGCCGCGCCGAATCCCAGCCGACCACCGCGCGCCGCGGCGTGCCGAGCGGGGAGGGGGCGACCAGCGCCTGGACCTCGACCAGCACCGGGCGGGAGCCCTCCATGCCGGCGAAGACCGCGGCCCCCGACACGTCGCCGCGCCGTTCCGCCAGGAACAGGGCGGAGGGGTTGGCGACCTCGCCCAGCCCGGCATCGGTCATCTCGAACACGCCGATCTCGTCCGTCGCGCCGAAGCGGTTCTTGACCGCGCGCAGGATGCGGAACTGGTGGCCGCGCTCGCCTTCGAAATAGAGAACCGTGTCCACCATGTGCTCCAGCACGCGGGGGCCGGCGATGGTGCCTTCCTTGGTGACGTGCCCGACCAGCAGCAGGACGCAGCCGCGCCGCTTGGCGACGCGGATCAACTCCTGCGCGGAGGCCCGGACCTGGGCGACGGTGCCAGGGGCGCTGTCCAGATTGTCCACATACATGGTCTGGATCGAGTCGATGACGACCACCTCCGGCCCGTCCGTGCCGTCCAGAGAGGCCACGATGTCGCGCACGCTGGTCGCCGAGGCGAGCTGGACCGGTGCGGCGGCGCAGCCCAGGCGGACGGCGCGCAGCCGCACCTGGTCCACCGCCTCCTCGCCGGAGACGTAGGCGCAGCGGTGTTCCTGCGACAGCCGGGCCATGGCCTGGAGGAGAAGGGTCGATTTGCCGATGCCGGGGTCGCCGCCGATCAGGATCGCCGATCCGGGGACGAGGCCGCCGCCGCAGACGCGGTCGAACTCCTCGATGCGGGTCATGCGGCGCGGCGGTGCCTCGCTGGACCCGGCCAGCCCCACGAAGTCCAGCCGGCGCCCGCGCGCCACGCCCAACCCCTTGGGGGCAGCCTCCGGAGCGGCTTCCTCGACGAGGGTGTTCCATTCGCCGCAGGCGTCGCAGCGACCCGCCCATTTCGGGAAGGAGGCGCCGCAGGCCTGGCAGACGTAGCGGGTGGTTGGCTTTGCCAAAGGTCTAGCGATTGGTTGGAGCGGCAGCGCCCCACATATAGCAAGGTGACGTTCTAAATCCTATGGCAGAGGTGATAAAAAGCTGGGGCTTTTCTCGGCTGTTCCGGTGGTAGGTTCTGTCCCGGAACCACGATGAACAACGGATGTGAGGTGACACGGTGGCGGACAAGGACGCGCGGAAGATCCCGCTGCACGGCCCGGAGGAGTTCGAGGCACTTCGCAAGGCCGGGCGGTTGGCCGCGGCGACGCTCGACCACATCACGCCCCAGGTGGTGCCGGGGGTCAGCACGGGCCATCTGAACCGTCTGATCGAGACCTTCATGCGGGACAATGGCGCCATCCCCGCGACTCTCGGCTATCACGGATATCCGGCGGCGAGCTGCATCTCGCCGAACCATGTGGTGAACCACGGCATTCCGTCCGACGACAAGACGCTGGTCGACGGGGACATCGTGAACATCGACGTGACGGTGATCCTGGACGGTTGGTACGGCGACACCAGCCGCATGTTCTTCGTCGGCGAGAAGATAGGAGTGAAGGCGCGCAAGCTGGTCGACATCACCTACAAGGCGATGATGGCCGGAATCGCGCAGGCCAAGCCGGGCAACCATCTGGGCGACATCGGCCACGCCATCCAGACCTTGGCGGAAGCCCATCGCTACGGCGTGGTGCGCGACTTCGGCGGGCACGGCATCGGCCGGGTGTTCCACGACGCGCCGCATGTCGACCATTTCGGCAAGCGCGGCACCGGGGTTCTGCTGGTTCCCGGCATGGTCTTCACCATCGAGCCGATGCTCAACGCCGGCAAACCGGACGTGAAGATCCTGTCGGACGGCTGGACCACCGTCACCCGCGACCGCTCCCTGTCCGCCCAGTTCGAGCATCAGGTCGGCATCACCGAAACGGGCTGCGAGATCTTCACCCTGTCGCCGGCCGGCTACACCCAGCCGCCCTACGAAACCGCGGCCGGAGCCGCTGCGGCATGAGCGGGGGCGACCTGAAGCCCTGGACCGTGCTGGACCGCCGCACCCTGCTCGATGCCGGCCCCTTCGTCCGGGTGCACGCCGACACCATCGAGACCCCGGACGGCCAGCGGGTCGAGAACTTTTACCAGGTTGAACAGGGCGACTTTGTTCAGATGTTCGTCGAGGACGCGGATGGGCGTGTCCTGATGCTGCGCCAATACAAGCACGGCCCGCGCCGCGTCACCCAGACCTTTCCGGCGGGCGGGATCGATCCGGGGGAGGCGCCCCTGGCGGCGGCCAAGCGGGAACTGCTGGAAGAGACGGGCTATGTCGCGGAGGAGTGGACCGCGCTCGGCTCCTACGTGGTGCAGGCCAACCAGCGTGGCTGCGTCTGCCACCTGTTCCAGGCCCGCAACGCCCGGAAAGTGGCCGAGCCGGATTCCGGCGATCTGGAGGAGATGCGGCTGGAACTGCTGACCCGCGCGGACCTGATCGCCGCGGCGGCAGAGGGCGACTACGCCCTGCTGCCGGTCGTCGCCCTGCTGGGCGCCGTCCTGCTGCCGGAGCTGCGCGATAACCTCGCGCGGTCGGCGGCGCGTCCGGCGCCGTGACGGTCACTTCCCGTCGGTCGGGCCGGCGAAGAAATGGGCGAGCGCGTCGGCGGCTTCGAGCGACAGCTGGTTGTCGTTCTTGAGGAGTTGCTCGTGGGCGTTCTTGATGGTCTGCACCGTCTCTTCGTTGGTCAGCAGCCCCTTGGCCTGGAGCGTCTCCAGAATCTTGGCGCTCAGCATGAAGCTCGCGAAGGCCAGTCCGTTCGTGGTGATGTCCGCCATACTCGTCTCTCCGATGGGGCGCCGGCCCGTGGTGGCCGGCGTGCTTTGTGGCCGACCCTACCGGGCGGCAGGTTAATTTTGCACGAACCGGCGTTGCGGCGCCTTACAGCGCCCGCACCTGCATCTTGATCGGCCCTTCGCCCCGGCCGTGGACGAACTGGTCGACGTAGGGGTTGCCGGAATGGTCGATGTCGTTGGCGTGGCCGGTCCAGATGATCCGGCCCTGGTAGATCATCGCGACGCGGTCGGCGATTTTGCGGGCCGAGGCCATGTCGTGGGTGATGGTCACGGCGGTGGCGCCGAGGTCCTTCACGCATTTCACGATCAGCTCGTTGATCACGTCGGCCATGATCGGGTCGAGGCCGGTCGTCGGCTCGTCGAAGAAGATGATCTCCGGCTCGTCGGCGATGGCACGGGCGAGGCCGACGCGCTTCTGCATGCCGCCCGACAGCTCCGACGGGAACAGTTCCCCGACCTCCGGGCCAAGGCCGACCGCGCCCATCTTGGCGATGGCGATGTCCTTGGCCTTGGCGCGCGGCATGTGCTCGCCCTGGATCAGGCCGAAGGCGACGTTCTCCCAGACCTTCAGGCTGTCGAACAGGGCCGCACCCTGGAACAGCATGCCGAACTTGTGCAGCAGCTTCTCCCGCTCGCGCGGGCGCAGCTTCGTCGTCTCCTCGCCGTCGACCCGGATGGACCCGCTGTCCGGGGACAGAAGGCCCAGGATGCACTTCAGCATCACCGACTTGCCGGTGCCCGACCCGCCGATGACGACCAGCGACTCGCCGCGCCCGACCTCCAGGTCGATGCCGTTGAGCACGACCTTCGGTCCGAACGCCTTGTGCACGTTCTTCAGCGAAATCTTCGGCGGATGAGCGGGGGGAACCTGCGACATGGACTCGCTCATTGCTCTGCGCTCACTTCGTCGAGAAGAAGATGCCGGTGATGAGGTAGTTCCACACCAGGATCAGGATGGAGGCCGACACCACCGCGTTGGTCGTCGCCGCACCCACGCCCTGGGCGCCGCCACGCGAATGGTAGCCGTGGTAACAGCCCATCAGCGACACCATGAAACCGAACACCGCCGCCTTGACGAGGCCGGAGATCACGTCGACCGGTTCCAGGAACTCCCAGGTCCGGCCGATGTAGGAGGCCGGGTTGAAGTCCAGCCGGTAGACGCCGACCAGAAAGCCGCCGAACACGCCGATGATGTCCGCCACCAGCACCAGCAGCGGCAGCATGGCCAGCCCGGCGATCAGGCGGGGCGCCACCAGATACTTGAAGGGGTTGGTCGACAGGGTCGACAGCGCGTCGATCTGCTCGGTCACGCGCATGGTGCCGATCTCTGCGGCCATGGCGGCACCGATGCGTCCCGCGACCATCAGGCCGCCCAGCACCGGCCCCAGCTCCCGCGTCACCGACAGGGCGACCACCGTGGCGATGGCGCCCTCCGCCTGGAAGCGGGAGAAGCCGGAATAGCTCTGCAGCGCCAGCACCATGCCGGTGAACAGCGCGGTCAGCCCGACCACCGGCAGCGAGTAGTAGCCGATGTCGATCATCTGCCGCAGGATCTGCCGCGGGTAGAACGGCGGACGCACGCAGTGCGACAAGGCGGCGCCGGTGAACATGGCGAGCTTTCCGGTGGCTTCCAGAAAGATCAGGAAGGCCCGTCCGGTGGCGGCAAGGAAACCCATCAAGCGACCTCAGGCGGCGGCGGGTCGCGGTAGACCCTGTGGTAACGCGCGCCCAGCGAGGTCAGGATCTCGTAGCCGATGGTTCCGCCCTCGCTCGCCACGGTGTCCACCGGGCGGTTCGGGCCGATCAGTTCCACCAGCCCGCCGGGCGTCACCGCCTCGTCGGGAAGGTGGCTGACGTCCACCGTGACCAGATCCATCGAAACACGCCCAACCACCGGAGCGGCCACGCCATTGACGAAGACATGGCCGCACCCGCTGAGCGAGCGCAGATATCCGTCGGCATAACCCACTGCGATGGTTGCGATTTTTCCTCTCGCCGCAACGCGGTGCGTGGCACCGTAGCCAACGGTCATAGGGCTGTCAACGTTGCGCACCTGAAGCAGCCGGGCGTCGAGCCGGATGGTGTCCCGCATCGGGTTCACGGCACCGGGCGTCGGGTTGACGCCGTAGAGCGCGCACCCGGGCCGCACGAGGTCGAAATGGAAGGCCGTTCCGTGGAAGATGCCGGAGGAATTGGCGAAACTCGCCGCGGCCGCGGGCAGGCGCCCGATCGCCGAGCGGAAGCGCCCGAGCTGCTGGCTGTTCATCACCGAGTCTTCGTCGGCGCAGGCGAGGTGGGTCATCCACACCCGGACATCCACTCCCTCCAGCCGGGAGAGATCACCGACCAGCGTGTCCAGCTCGTCCGGACCGACCCCGAGTCGGTTCATGCCGGTGTCGATGTGGACGACGGCGGGCAGGGCCGTTCCCTGCGTCTTGGCGTGGGCCTGCCACCCGGCGATGTCGCCCAGATGGTTCAGAACCGGCAGGATACGGTGGGCCGTAAAGTCCGGCGCGGTGCCGGCGGGCAGGCCGCCCAGCGACAGCACGCGGGCCTCCGGCGGCGCCACCGCGCGGACGGCCAGGGCCTCCTCGAACTGGGCGACGACGAAGGTCCGGCAGCCGGCGGCAGCCAGCGCCGGAACGACGCGGTCCACCCCCAGGCCATAGGCGTTCGCTTTGACCACGGCGGCGCATTCGGCGGGCGCCACCCGGTCGCGGAGCTGCGTCCAGTTGGCGACCACGGCGCCGAGGTCGATGGTCAGGACGGCGCCGGCGCGGGCCAGCGGATCACTCAGTGGGGCCGAAGTCATGGGTCGTGTCGAGGTCGCCGAATCTGGTGAACTGGCCGTCGAAGAACATGCGGACGCTGCCGATCGGGCCGTGGCGCTGCTTGGCGATGATCGCCTCCGCGGTGTTGTGCACCTCGGCGGCGCGCCTCTGCCAGTTGGCGTAGCGGTCGTTGTACTTGTCCTCCGACTCCTCCGGCCGGCGGGCCGGCTCGGCACGCTCAAGATAGTACTGTTCGCGGTAAACGAACATCACAACGTCGGCGTCCTGCTCGATGGAGCCCGATTCGCGCAGGTCGGCGAGCTGCGGCCGCTTGTCCTCGCGCATTTCCACCGCGCGGCTGAGCTGGGACAGCGCCAGCACCGGCACCTCCAGCTCCTTGGCGATGGCCTTCAGGCCGCGGGTGATCTCCGAGATTTCCTGCACGCGGTTCTCGTTGCCCTTGGTCGAGCCGCCGCGCAGCAGCTGGAGATAATCCACCACCACCATGCCCAGCCCGTGCGTGCGCTTCAGCCGGCGGCAGCGGGTGCGCACCGCCGCGATGGTCAGGGCCGGCGTGTCGTCCACGAAGAAGGGGACACGGCTGAGTTCCTGGCTGGCCGCCACGAACTTGGGGAAGTCGCTGTCCTTGATCTCGCCGCGGCGAATCTTGTCGCCCGATACCTCGGCCTCGCCGGCCAGGATACGGGTGGCGAGCTGCTCCGCCGACATTTCCAGCGAGAAGAAGCCGACCGGCGCGCCCTCCCCGCCGTTGGTGCGCATGTGCGCCTTGGCGGCGTTGAAGGCGATGTTGGTGGCGAGCGCCGTCTTGCCCATGGAGGGGCGCCCGGCGAGGATGACGAGGTCCGAGGGGTGCAGGCCGCCCAGCTTGCGGTCGAGGTCGCGCAGGCCCGTGGTGACGCCGGTGACGTGGCTGGAGCGGCGGAAGGCCGTCTCCGCCGTGGCGATGGCCGCCTTCAGCGACTCGGAGAAAGCGATGAAGCCGCCACGCACGTCGCCGGTCGAGGCGAGGTCGAACAGCTGCTTCTCCGCCGTTTCGATCTGGTCCATGGCGTCGATGTCGAGGTCGTGCTGGTACGCCTCGTTCACCATGTCCGTGCCGACTTCGATCAACTGCCGGCGCAGGAACAAGTCGTGGATCGTCTTGCCGTAATCGCCCGCGTTGACCACCGTCACGACGTTGGCGGCGAGCTGCGCCAGATAGCCGGCGCCGCCGTCCGGCGCCAGTTCGACGTCGTTGTCGAAATAGGCCTTCAGGGTCACCGGATTGGCGATCTGGCCGCGCTCCACCATCTTGGCGATGGCCGAGTAGATGCGCTGGTGCGCCGGGTCGTAGAAATGCTCGGCGCGCAGGAACTCGCCGACCTTCTCATACGCCTTGTTGTTCACCAGGATGGCGCCGAGGAGCGCCTGTTCCGCCTCCTCGTTGTGCGGCGGCGTGCGGTATTCCGCCGTCGGCTTCGCGGCACCGGCACGGGACAGCCCGCCGTCGAGGGGGCGCGGCTCGAAAAGCTGGGTGGTCTTGTCATCCATGGCGGCACTTTAGCAAAGGGCGGCACGCAAAGCTGTGCGATCGGGTTAAGAATACCCACAATCCTGTGAGTAACTTTCATCCACAGCCGGTGAAAGCTGGGGGCAACGGCAAATTCAAACGTCACATCAAGGTGTTGGACCTTGGCAAACTCTGTGTGTCGATGTGGCGCGAACGCCGCTGGTCAAGCGTTGTTGGCGCCGATCGTCCGGCCGGTGCGCAAGGGTGGCGGCACCGCATCGGCCAAGGCTGCTTCAGTGCGATGCATGTAGTCGCGAACGAGCGGAACGGCGCCCAGCGAGCGGGCCAACTGCATCTGGAAGACCATATGTCCCTGGTGGCGGAAGCTGATTTCCGCCCCGGCCAGATAGAACTCCCACATTCGGCAAAAACGTTCGTCGTACATGTCGAGGACCTCCTTCCGCCGGGCCGCAAAGCGCTCCCGCCAGTGGCGCAGGGTCTCGGCGTAGTGAAGGCGCAGAATTTCGACGTCGGTGTTCCACAGCCCGGCCTTCTCCACCGCCGGGATCACCTCCGACAGGGCGGGCGAGTAGCCGCCGGGAAAGATGTATTTGCGGAACCACGGGTTGGTGGACCCCGGTCCATCCGACCGTCCGATGGCGTGAAGCAACGCCACCCCGTCCTCGGCCAGCAGGTCGCGCAGCTTTGCGAAGAAGACCGGATAATAGGGCACCCCGACATGCTCGAACATGCCGACCGAGACGATGCGGTCGAAGCGTCCTTCCATCTGCCGGTAGTCGCGCAGCTCGAAGCGGACCTGACCGGCCAGCCCGGCATGGGCCGCCCGCTCCCGCGCCACGGCGAGCTGCTCGCGGGACAAGGTGATTCCGGTGACCTGGGCGCCGGTCATGCGGGCGAGATAGAGCGCCATGCCGCCCCAGCCGCACCCGATGTCCAGCACCCGCATGCCGGGCCGAAGCAGCAGCTTCGCCGCAACGTGCCGTTTCTTGGCCTCCTGCGCCTCCTCCAGCCCGGCGTCGGTGGTGGGGAAGTAGGCGCAGGAATATTGCAGGTCGCGGTCGAGAAACAATTCGAAGAAGGCCCGCGACAGATCGTAATGATGGGCGACGTTGCGCCGCGACCGCCGCAGGGGATTGCTCTGCTGGAAGAGCCGCAGCGCGGGGGAGAGGGCTTCCCGGATTCTGCCCAGCGCGCCCTGGACATTGTCCGGCCCGGCGCACAGCAGCGCCAGGAAATCATAGACGGAGCCACCCTCGATGGTCAGGCGGCCGTCCATGTAGGCTTCGCCGAATCGAAGCCGCGGATTCACCACGAGGTCGCGGTGCAACGCCCTGTCGTGCAGGCGCAACGTGAGGGACGGGGTGCCGACCCCGACCCGGTGCCTCCGCCCATCGGCACCGACGATGTCCAGAGCACCGGTGGTCAGGGCCGGGCTGAGCAGGCGGGCAAGCAGCATCGGGCATCTCCACGTCCGTCGAACGCGACTCGGTTCGGATGTTCGCCGCAAGCGAATCAACCGGGAACGAGAGTCGGAGTTCGGAGCGGGGAGAGGCAACCCGCCGGACGGGGCAGGGAACGGGGCGTCGGGCGCATCCGGATGGGGGAGGGCCGGATGATGCGGGGCGCCGAAAGCGGAAAAGCCGCCTCGCCCCTTTCGGGGGCGGGCGGCTTCCGGACGAGCGGACTGGTCTCGTTGAGCGGGCGGTCAGCCCTCCTCGGAAACCTCGGCCTCGGGGGCCTCGGGGGCCTCCTCGATCTCGTCCTCGTCGTCGCGCAGGTCGGCCGCGGTGACCATGCCGCCGCGGGAGCGCTGGAGTTCAGCCTCTTCCTGCGAGCGGGCGACGTTCACCGTGACGGAGATGCTCACCTCGGGGTGCAGGACGACGCGCAGCTTGAACAGGCCCAGCGTCTTGATCGGGGTCTCGATCGACACCTGCTTGCGGTCGACCTTGTAGCCGGCGGCGTCAAGGGCGTCCGCGACGTCGCGCGGGGTCACCGAACCGTACAGAACGCCGGTCTCGCCGGCCTGACGGATCACGACGACCGACACGTCGTTCATCTTGGTGGCCACCTGCTCGGCGTCCTTGCGGCGCTCCAGGTTGACGGCCTCCAGATGGGCCTTCTGCTTCTCGAAGAACGCCATGTTCGCCTTGGTGGCGCGCATGGCCTTCTTCTGCGGCAGCAGATAGTTGCGGGCGAAGCCGGGACGCACCTTCACGACCTGGCCCATCTGGCCGAGCTTCTCGACCCGCTCCAGCAGAATAACTTCCATCACTCGTCCTCCTGATCGGGGCCGGCGGGCCGGAGACGGCGACGCAGCCCAATCCATTGCTCGATCATGCCAAGACCGACCATCAGCACGATCGGCCAACCGAAAAGAAACAGGAACATGTAGAACCCGACGAGGATCGGCAGCTTGGCCGACCGGCTTCGGGCGAACACATGAACCACCGAAAGCCCGGCAAAGGCGAATGGCAGGGCCAGGATCAGCGCGGCGTTGACCGCGAGGAACCCGACCGGGTCCGACGCCAGCGAGGCCGCCACCATGGCCAGCAGGAACGCCGTGGCGAGCCACCGCGGCAGTTCCAGGTCGTCCAGCCGCATGGCGGGGCGCTTGTTGCGGCCGAACCGCATCAGGACGCCCTGCGCCAGGGCTCCGTTGACGATCGTCATGACGAGCCATGAGATCACCGCGAAGCCCGGCAACACCTCGGCCATCCAGATGTCCTGCGGGTCCGGGGCCTGCTGGCCCTGCGCGGAGAACATCTGGTCCGCCATGCGGCCCAGCGTTTCCCGCACCGCTCCCTCCAGCCCGCCGGGCTGATCGAGCGTCAGAACCGCGGCGCCCAGAAGGCCCGCCAGTCCCATGCCGGTCAGCGCCATCAGGAGCCGGCCCGGAGGATACCATTCCACACTCCCGTCGGGAGCCGCCCGCGCCAGCAGCGCCTGCCGCACCACCAGGATGACCGGGACAGCCGCGGTCACCAGATAGGCGAGAGACACCAGAAGGCTGGACGACACCGCCAGGACCGCCACCGTCCCCGCCGCACCGGCGAGAAGGGAGGCGGTGGAGCCGAGCCACAGTCCCGCAAGGAACAATGGCAGCGGCGCCAGATAGCCCAGGATCAGCGCTCCGAACCCGCCGAACAGAACGGCGAGGTAGAAGAAAGCGCTGACCACGCCGACACCGATGGCAGCCGCCAGAGGGGCGGCCAGGGGCGAGGCCATGGGATTGCCTTTGCCTGTTGTCCGCTTCGGTCCTTACTTCACCACGTAGGGAAGCAGGGCCAGGAAGCGGGCGCGCTTGATGGCGCGGGCGAGTTCGCGCTGCTTCTTCGCGGAAACCGCGGTGATGCGGCTCGGCACGATCTTGCCACGCTCGGAGATGAAGCGGGACAGGAGCTTGACGTCCTTGTAGTCGATCGCCGGGGCGTTTGCGCCCGAGAACGGGCAGGTCTTGCGGCGGCGGAAGAACGGACGGCGGGGACCGCCACCGGTGCGGGCCGGAGCGCCCGAGGTCTGCTTGTCGGACATTTAGGCGTTCTCCCCTTCGGCAACGGTGGGCTCCTGGCGACGCGGCGGGCGCGGGCCACGATCGTCGAAGCGGCGCGGGCCGCGATCGCCGCGATCGCCGCGGTCACCACGCTCGCCGCGGCTCTGCATCATCACCGACGGGTTGGCGTCCAGCGCATCGACGCGGACGGTCATGAAGCGCAGCACGTCCTCGTTGATGCCCATGTTGCGCTCCATCTCGAGGACGGCGGCGGCGGGGGCGTCAAGGTTGAACAGGGTGTAGTGACCCTTGCGGTTCTTCTTGATCTTGTAGGTGAGCGTCTTCAGACCCCAGTATTCGGTCTTGGCGACCTGGCCGCCGTTGTCGCGAATGATCTGGGCGAACTGCTCGCCGAGCTGTTCGGCCTGGGCGGCCGAGATGTCCTGGCGCGCGATCAGCACGCACTCGTAAAGAGCCATTATACTCCCCATGGCTGTTCATGGTCCGGCGCTGCGCCCCATCCCCTATGGACAGGATCAGCCGCCCGGGCCTAGCCGACGGCACGCGAGCCACCGGCAAGGAGTTATGAAGCGGCGCAGTATGCACAAAAGCCCTATCCCGACAAGCGGAAACATCGGCCGGCCCGCGATTCCGGCGATGTCGTCTTCGGCAGGCCATGGACAGGCCGTCCTCTCCGTTCGTCTTTGCATTGCAGCAATGAAAAAACGCCGGAAAAGCAACAGAAAGGCACCAATTCCAGCCCTTCAACGTTGAGCATCGCTTGACTTGCCCGAAAGGCCGGGTATGACTGTCGCCGAATTCAACGGCAGCGCCGCGGGTGGCGCGCCTTTTTACTAGGGTTCCCAAACAGCATGACCAGGGCGTTCGTCTTTCCGGGCCAGGGCAGCCAAGCCGTCGGCATGGGCCGTGAGCTGGCCGAGGCGTTCGAGGTCGCGCGGCTCACCTTTGAAGAGGTGGACGACGCGCTGAACCAGCGCCTGTCCCGCCTGATGTTCGAAGGCCCCGAGGCCGACCTGACGCTGACCGAGAACGCCCAGCCGGCCCTGATGGCCGTCAGCGTCGCGGTCATGCGGGTGCTGAAGGAGCAGGGCGGGCTCGACCTGAGCAAGCACGCGGCCTTCGTCGCCGGCCATTCGCTGGGCGAGTATTCGGCCCTGTGCGCCGCCGGCGCCTTCACCCTGGCCGACACCGCGCGCCTGCTGAAGCTGCGTGGCCAAGCCATGCAGAAGGCCGTGCCGGTCGGGCAGGGCGCCATGGCCGCCCTGCTGGGCGCCGAGTTGGAGCAGGCCCAGGCCATCGCCGCCGACGCCGCCAAGACCCCCGCGGGGCAGAAAGAGGTCTGCACCGTCGCCAACGACAACTCGTCGGGGCAGGTGGTGATCTCCGGCCACGCCGAGGCCATCGAGCGCGCCATCGTGATCGCGGCGGAGCGCGGGCTGAAGCGCACCGTGCGCCTGCCGGTCAGCGCGCCCTTCCATTGCCCGCTGATGCAGCCCGCCGCCGACGCCATGGCCGAGGCCCTGGCCAACGTGACCATCAACGCGCTGGCGGTTCCGGTGGTCGCCAACGTGACCGCGTCGGCCGTGTCGGACCCCAACGAGATCCGCCGCCTTCTCGTGGAGCAGGTGACCGGCATGGTTCGCTGGCGCGAGAGCGTGCTCTATATGAAGGAGCAGGGCGTCGACACGCTGGTCGAGCTCGGCTCCGGCAAGGTGCTGTCGGGTCTCGCCAAGCGCATCGACAAGGAGTTGGCCGGCGCCTCCGTGCAGGGTCCGGCCGACGTCGAATCGTTCCTGAAGACCCTGTGAGGCATTCCATGTTCGACCTGACCGGAAAGAAGGCGCTGGTCACCGGCGCCTCGGGTGGCATCGGGGCGCAGATCGCCCGCGCGCTGCACGCGCAGGGCGCCACCGTCGCCCTGTCCGGCACCCGCGTCGCCCCGCTGGAGGCGCTCGCCGCCGAACTGGGCGACCGCGTTCTGGTGGTGCCCGGCAACCTCGCCGACGCCGCCGGGACCGAGCAGCTCGCCAAGGACGCGGAGGCCGCGCTCGGCCAGATCGACATCCTGGTGAACAACGCCGGCCTGACCCGCGACCAACTGGCCATGCGCATGAAGGACGACGACTGGCAGTCGGTGCTGGACGTCAACCTGACCGCCGCCTTCCGCCTGTCGCGCGCCGTGCTGCGTGGCATGATGAAGCGCCGCTGGGGCCGCATCATCGGCATCACCTCGATCGTCGGCGTCACCGGCAACCCCGGCCAGGCCAACTACGCCGCCTCCAAGGCCGGCATGATCGGCATGTCGAAGTCGCTGGCCGCGGAGGTCGCGTCGCGCGGCATCACCGTGAACTGCGTCGCGCCGGGCTTCATCACCACGGCGATGACCGACGCCCTGAATTCCGAGCAGAAGGACAAGCTGCTCACCGCCATTCCTTCCGGCCGCATGGGCGAGCCGGGGGAAATCGCCGCCGGAGTCGTGTACCTGGCGAGCGATGAGGCCGCCTATGTCACCGGCCAGACGCTGCACATCAACGGCGGTATGGCCATGATCTGAGGCGGATTCGCTGCCTGAACCACAGGTTCGGACCGGCTCCCGCGGGCGCTGGTCAAGGCTGTAAAAATGTGTTATCGGACGGGGCTTTTTGTGGCAGGAAGGCACGCAGCCGCGTGTTGAGCCGGCCGAATTCGCCCGAGCGGTCTCAAGGATTGGAAGGTCTTAAAAAATGAGCGATGTCGCCGAGCGCGTTAAGAAGATCGTTGTGGACCACCTCGGGGTCGAGGAGTCGAAGGTGACGGAGAACGCCTCCTTCATCGACGATCTCGGCGCCGACAGCCTCGACACGGTCGAGCTGGTTATGGCTTTCGAGGAAGAGTTCGGCTGCGAGATTCCGGACGACGCCGCCGAGAAGATCCTGACGGTGAAGGACGCCATCGACTTCATCAAGGCGAACGCCGCCGCCTGATCAGGCGCTGGCGCAAGAGGGCCAGGCAGCTTTCCAAAGTGGCCTGGCCGTCGCTGAGTTTTCCGAGGAAAGGTCAAGGAATACCCCATGAGACGTGTCGTCGTTACCGGCCTTGGTCTGGTCACGCCGCTCGGTGTCGGCCACAGGCTCAACTGGGAGCGTTTGACCGCCAGCCAATCGGGCATCCGCGCCATCACGGGTTTTGACGCCTCCGATCTGGCCTCGAAAGTTGCCGGGCAGGTCCCGCGCGGGGATGGCGACGGGTTGTTCAACCCTGATGCCTTCGTTCCGCCGAAGGACCAGCGGAAGATGGACGATTTCATCATCTTCGCCATCGCCGCCGCCCACGAAGCGATCAAGGATTCCGGCTGGGTTCCCCAGACCGAGGAGGAGCGCGAACTCACCGGCGTCATGGTGGGCTCGGGCATCGGCGGTCTGCCGGGCATCGCCGAGGGTGCGGTCACCCTGGCCGAGAAGGGCCCGCGCCGCATCTCCCCCTTCTTCATTCCGGCCTGCCTCATCAATCTGGCGTCCGGTCACATCTCCATCCAGCACGGCTTCAAGGGTCCGAACCACGCGGTGGTCACGGCCTGCTCGACCGGCGCTCACGCCATCGGCGACGCCTCGCGTCTGATCATGCTGGGCGATGCGGACGTGATGGTCGCCGGCGGCACGGAAGCGGCGGTCAGCCGGCTGGGCGTCGGCGGTTTCGCCGCCATGCGCGCCCTGTCCACGAATTTCAACGACACGCCGGAAAAGGCGTCGCGTCCCTACGACAAGGACCGTGACGGCTTCGTGATCGGCGAGGGCGCCGGCGTCGTCGTCCTCGAAGAGTTGGAGCACGCCAAGAAGCGCGGTGCCCACATCTACGCCGAGGTGGTCGGCTACGGCATGTCCGGCGACGCCCACCACATCTCCGCTCCGGCGGAGGACGGCAACGGTGGGTTCCGTGCCATGCGCAACGCGCTGAAGCGGGCTGGGATGGACCCGTCGGACATCGACTATGTCAACGCGCACGGCACCTCGACGCCGCTCGGCGACGAGATCGAGCTGGGCGCGGTGAAGCGTCTGTTCGGTGCTGCGATGGACAACCTCGCCATGTCCTCCACCAAGTCGGCCATCGGCCACCTGTTGGGGGCCGCCGGTGCGGTCGAGGCGATCTACTCGATCAAGGCGATCAACCACAGCTTGGTTCCGCCGACGCTGAACCTTGAGAACCCATCGGAGAGCTGCCTCGGCGTCAACCTCGTTCCGAAGGTTGCGCAGGAGCGCCGCGTGCGGGCTGCGCTGTCGAACTCCTTCGGCTTCGGCGGCACCAACGCCTCCCTGATCTTCAAGGAATTCGCCTGAACGGCGAAGCATCGCGGAGACCGCCGATGGGTTGGGGCCTCCGAGTCGCGGCGGGGGCGTTGACCGTCCTCACCGCGGGCAGCGGGTTGGTGTTCTGGGGTGCCCTCCGTGTGATGGCCCCCGGACCGCTTGAGCATGCCGAGACGGTGGTCATTCCGCGAGGCAGCGGGCTGGAAGCGATCGCGCTGACGCTTGAGGATGCGGGGGTCGTCGAGTCCCCGATCCTGTTCCTCTTCGCGGCCAAGCTCCAGGGGCCGTTGAAGGCCGGGGAGTATGCCTTCCCGGCGGGAATCAGCGTCGACGGCGTGCTGGAGATGCTGCGCCAGGGCAAGACCGTGGTTCGCCGCTTCACGGTGCCGGAAGGGCTGACCTCCGCCCAGGTGGTGGCGCTTCTCGATGCCGAGCCGGCGCTGACCGGCGAGTTGAAGACGGTTCCGAAGGACGGCGCCGTACTGCCTGAAACCTATCATTATTCCTACGGCGATTCGCGCTCGGCCCTGGTCGAGCGGATGCAGCACGCGATGACCCAGGCGCTGAACGACGCCTGGAAGAATCGCGGTCCGGACCTGCCTTACGAGACTCCGCAGCAGGCGCTGACCATGGCGTCCATCGTGGAGAAGGAAACCGGCGTCGCGGCGGAGCGCGCCAAAGTGGCGGGCGTCTTCGTCAATCGTCTGGAAACCGGCATGAAGCTCCAGTCGGACCCGACCGTGATCTACGCGTTGACCGACGGCAGCGGGGAACTGGGCCGGGCCCTGACCCGCAACGACTGGAAGTTCGAGTCACCCTACAACACTTACGTTGCGGCGGGGCTTCCGCCGGGGCCAATCGCCAATCCGGGGCGGGCGTCCATCCAGGCGGCACTGCATCCGGAAAAGCACGACTTCCTGTATTTCGTCGCCGATGGCGGCGGCGGGCATGTCTTTGCGAAGACCTTGCCGGATCACAACCGGAACGTTGCCAAATGGCGCGAGGTGCAGCGTCGGCAGTCCGGTGGTGCGGGCAACGGGGACTCGCCGCAGGACTAGCGGTCCCCTGTTCCCAATCGAAAGTCCGCCGAACGGAAGGCCTATTGGTCAGGCGGCGTTTGACGCCACCACTTCCAAGGCAACGACACCGCCCAGGGCGCCGTAGCTCTTGCGGGCGGCCCGCATCTTCTCCAGCGATTCCATCAGGCTTTCCTCGGCGAAACCGGGGGCGAGCTGCGCCAGTTCCTGTTCCGTCAAGGTGATGAAGGCGTCTAAAAGGCGCGCGTGGATGCGGCACGCCTGGCGGACTTCATCGGCGACCATCGGTGCTGGCATGGTAGGCTCCCAATCACGGAATAAAGAGAAACACGGTCCGTCCGTGCATGAGAATTCTGTCGGCTTGTGGTTAATAGAGAATTAAATGCAATTCATCTTCCGGACAGGAAGAAGAGTTACCACTTCAGACGAAAATGACGAAATTTGGACGATTTCGATTTTGGTATGTGACAGAGATGAGCCGGCTTTTGAGACTTTCGAATATTCGGCTTTGATCGAAGCGTATCGATCCCTCTCCCGGGTCGGGAGAGGGATCGTTCGCCACTTACCGGCGGATTTCCTTGTCCAGGTTCAGCTCGGCCTTGGCGCCCTGGATGCGCGCCCGGTAGACCAGCATGGCCTCCATGACCCGCTGGACGTAGTTGCGGGTTTCGTAGATCGGGATCAATTCCAGCCAGTCCACGGCGTCGATGGCTTCGCCGCGCGGGTCGCCGTAGGTGTCGATCCATTGACGCACGCGGGTCGGGCCGGCGTTGTAGGCGGCGATGGCCATGATGTAGGAGCCGTTGAAGCGGTCGATCATGTCCGCCAGATAGGTCGAGCCGAGCCGCACATTGTAGTCCGGGTCGCTGATCAGCTTCGCGGTGTCGTGCTTGACGCCGAGCTTGCCGGCGACCAGCTGCGCCGTTCCGGGCATGAGCTGCATCAGGCCGCGCGCTCCGGCCGACGACACCACGCGGGTGTTGAAGGTGCTCTCCTGCCGGATGATGGCGTGCACCAGGGCGATTTCCGGGGCGGACGGGCGGCTCTCGATCATCGGATAACCGGCTTCCACCAGGAACACGTCGTTCTGCGCGGCGTCCTTCGCGGCGGCGACGGCGAGGTCGCGGCGACCGACCTCGCGGGCCAGCTTGGCGGCCAGCACGTAATCCGCCGGCTCCTTGGCGTCGAGGCTGATGCGGCGCAGGAAGGCGGTGACCCGCTCGTCGGTGTTGCCCTCGATTTCGGCCAGCAGCTTGGTCACGCGCACCACCTCCCGCCGTTCGAAGGCGGTGGCGTCGGCGTTCGACACCCGCGGTTCGGCGGGCAGGGCGATGCGCCCGTTGCCGGCGTGGCGGGCGGCAAGCTGGCCGTAGAAGGTCGTCCCGTACTGGGCGGCCTTGGTGTACCAGTCCTTGGCCTGCGCCGTCTGGCCCAGCGCCTCGGCCGCGCGCCCGCACCAGTAGGCGCCGCGCGCCTTGCTGATGGGCGCGCCGACGGAGCGGTAGAGCTTGTGGAAGTGGTTGAAGGCGCTCGACGGGTCGTCGAGGAAGCGCAGCGCCAGGAAGCCGGCGAGGAACTCCGCTTCCGCAGCGCCGCTGCCCTCGGTCTGCCCATGCGCCGTCACCAAGCGGTAGGCGAGGTTGTGGTCGCCGTTCACCATGGCGCGGCGGGCCAGGATGTGGCGCTCCGTCCACCAGGCCTGAGGGCGGCCCATGTCCTTGGGCGCCTGGGCGATGATCTCCAGCGCGCCCGCGTCGTCGCCCTTGCGTCGGCGGTAGCGGGCGCGGTCGAACAGCAGGCCGGGGTCGTTGCGCAGCGAGGCGGGGACGCGGGCCAGCGCCGCGTCGGCGTTCTTGGCGTCGCCGTCCAGCGCGATCCGCGCCTCGATCAGCAGGTCGTAAGCCTCGTCGAAGAAGGGCAGCATGCGGCGCACCGCGGCTTCCTGGCGCTCCCACAGCAGGCGGTCGATGCGTGCCTTGTGCTCCTGCGGACGCAGGTGCGAGCGGTAGCGGGCCAGGAACTGCTCCTCGTCCGCCGACGTGAAGTTCGCCTCCACCCAGCGGTCGCGCACCATCCGCACCGCGCGCTCGGCGTTGCCGGTCGCCAGCAGCGTGTCGGCGTGGCGCATGAAGCCTTCGTTGGACAGGGGCGGGTACTGCTTGAACCAGGCGAGCACCCGGTCCTCGTCCAGGTCGATGGGCATCGCCTTTTCCGCCTGGCGGCGGAGCTGCGCCTGGTTGGGCCAGTCGCCGTTCTCGCGGATGAAGGCGGCGATCTCGTCGAAGCTGCCGCCGCCGGGAGTCGCCAGGGCCATCCAGCGGATCACCTTGGCCGGCAGCTTGTTGGACGCCTGGGCGGCGAGGCGCAGCGCCTCGTCGTGGCGGTCGTTGTCGGCCGCCTTGAAGGCCTGCCGGTAGACGGCGAGGTCCTGCGCCGTCAGGCTGGCCGCCCCGGCGGGCTGGGCCAGCACGATCAGCCCCAGCAGGGCGGCGGCAATGGCGGAACGGGTGGCGGAACGGGCGGCATGTCGGATGATCATCCGGGCGCTCTTGCTCGGGGGAACGGGTGCGGCTAAGGTGCGCGACACTTTTCTTGAAGTCCGTCGGAGGTGGCAGGCATGTTGTACGGTTCCATCGTCGCTCTTTTGACCCCGTTTAAAAACGGGAAAGTGGACGAGGCCGCCTTCCAGTCCTTCGTCGAGTGGCAGGTTGCGCAGGGCACCCACGGTCTCGTGCCGTGCGGCACCACGGGTGAGTCGCCGACCCTCTCCCACGAGGAGCACAACCGGGTCGTCGAGCTGTGCATCGAGGCCGCGGGCGGGAAGGTTCCGGTCGTCGCCGGCACCGGGTCGAACTCCACCGAGGAGGCGATCTCGCTGACCCAGCACGCCAAGAAGGCCGGCGCCACCGCGGCGCTGGTCGTCACGCCCTATTACAACAAGCCGACGCAAGAAGGTCTGTACCAGCATTTCAAAGCGATCCATGACGCGGCGGATTTGCCGATCGTTATCTACAACATTCCCGGCCGCAGTGTCGTGGATATGTCGGTGGCAACGATGGCCCGCCTCGCCAAGCTGCCGAACATCATCGGCGTGAAGGACGCCACGGCGGATCTCGCCCGCCCGGTCCGCCTGCTGCAGGAGGTCGGTCCCGACTTCATCCAGCTCTCGGGCGAGGATGCGACGGCGCTGGCCTTCAACGCGCAGGGTGGCGTCGGCTGCATCTCGGTGACGGGGAACATCGCGCCGGCCCAGTGCGCCGCGATGCAAGAGGCTTGGCGCAAGGGCGATCTCGCCACCGCCTATAAGTACCGCGACCTGCTGACCCCGCTGCACGATTCCATGTTCGTTGAGACGAGCCCGGCGCCGGTGAAATACGCCGCCAGCCTGCTCGGCAAATCCTCGGACGAGGTTCGCCTGCCGATGGTCGCCGCGTCGGAAAGCACGCGGACCATCGTCCGCGACGCGATGAAGAAGGCCGGGCTGCTGTCCTAAGGGACGGCAGCACCCCGCCCCAGGGAAGGAGGATCCGTGGCCGCCCGCGAGCCCGAACCAAGGCGCATGGCGGCACAGAACCGCCGCGCACGCTTCGACTATTTCATCGAAGACACCATGGAGGCCGGTCTGATCCTGACCGGCACCGAGGTGAAGTCGTTGCGCGGCGGCCGTGCCAGCATCAACGAGGCGTACGCCGGCCTCAAGAACGGGGAGCTGTACCTGTTCAACGCCTACATCCCGGAATACGGGCAGGCGGGACGCTGGCTTCAGCACGAGACCAAGCGCCCGCGCAAGATGTTGGTGCACCGCCGCGAGCTGAGCAAGCTCATGGGCGCCATCAAGCAGAAGGGGATCACTCTGATCCCGATGACCGTCTATTTCAACGACCGCGGCATCGCCAAGGTCGAGGTCGGCCTCGCCACGGGCAAGAAGAAGCACGACAAGCGCGAGTCCGAGAAGGAACGGTCGTGGCAGCGCGACAAGGCGCGCCTGATGCGCGACAAGGGTTGAGGAACCAGGGGATAAAGGGAAAGAGCCTGTGAGCCGATTGTCCAACCGCGCGACCGACCGCGATTCCACAGTGGCCGGCGTCGCCGCGGAGGCCCTGGCCGACCGCCGCCCGCAGGGCCGCATCCTGGTGGCCGGCGACACCGACGGCGCCATGGAAGAGGCCCTGGCCGAGGGCGGGGCGGAGGTCGTTTCCTGGCACCGCCTGGGGCTAGACGGCAAGCCGGCCACTGCTTGGCCGGCGGACGGCGCCTTCGACGGCGCGGTGTTGCGCCTGCCGCGCGGCTGGGCCGCCTTCGAGATGGCGCTGCACGCCCTGGCCGCCCGCCTGCCGGCGGGGGCGCCGCTGTGGATCGCCGGCAGCAACGACGAGGGCATCACCTCGGCGCCGAAGCGCTTCGACGGGTTGGCGGACGGCGTGGAGACGCTGACCATCAAGCGCCGCGCCCGCCTGCTGGAAACCCGCCGGACCAACGATTCGGCCAAGGGCAACCTGGAGGATTGGCGGGAGACCGTCGCGCTGCCGCTGCCGGGGCGTGACGACGCGCTCGATCTGGTGTCCTACCCCGGCCTGTTCGCCCATGGCCGGCTCGACACCGGCACGGAATGTCTGCTCCAGGTCCTGCCGGAGATCGCGGCCGGCACCGCCGTCCTGGACTTCGGCTGCGGCGCCGGGGTGATCGCCCGGGCGGTGCGGGAGCGCACGCCGGACGCCCGGCTGACCCTGCTCGACATCGACGCGGTGGCCCTGCACGCCGCCCGCCAGAACGTGCCGGACGCGGAATGCGTGCTGAGCGACGGGCTGGCCGGGCTCGGCGCGCGGGAACGCTTCGGGTTGATCGTTTCGAACCCGCCGCTCCACCGCGGCAAGGACGAGGATTTCGGGATGCTGGAGGCCCTGGTCGCCGGCACCAAGCAGTATCTGAAGCTGCGCGGCTCGCTGGTCGCCGTGACTCAGCGGACGGCGGGCGTCGGCAAGCTGTTCAAGACGGCTTTCGGCCACGCCGACCTGCTGCTGGAAACGCCGCAGTTCCAGGTGTGGAAGGGCACGCCGAAGTAACGGAAGAGCGAGCGGAGGCCGCGCCGGAGCGCGGCCTCGCGCGGGAGGCTCAACCCTCCTGCAGCCGCCGCGCCGCGTCGACGGCGCCGTAGGTCAGAATCGCGTCGCAACCGGCGCGCTTGAAGCCGGTCAGGGTTTCCAGCAGCGCCTTGTCGTAATCCAGCCAACCGTTCTGCGCGGCGGCGCGCAGCATCGCGTATTCGCCGGAGACGTGGTAGGCGAAGGTCGGAACCGCGAAGGTGTCCTTGACCCGGCGGATGACGTCCAGATAGGGCAGGCCGGGCTTCACCATCACCATGTCCGCCCCTTCCTGCAGGTCGAGGGCGACCTCGTGCAGGGCCTCGTCGGTGTTGGCGGGGTTCATCTGGTAGGTCTTCTTGTCGCCCTTCAGGAAACCGCCCGAATTCACCGCGTCGCGGAACGGGCCGTAGAAGGCCGAGGCGTATTTGGCGGCGTAGGAGCACAGCCGCACCAACTCATGCCCATGGCTGTCCAGCCGGTCGCGGATCAGGCCGATGCGGCCGTCCATCATGTCCGACGGGGCGACGATGTCCACGCCGGCGTCGGCCTGCGACAGCGCCTGCCGGGCCAGAACCTCGACCGTCTCGTCGTTCTGGATATAGCCGTCGCGCATCAGCCCGTCGTGGCCGTGGGTGGTGTAGGGGTCGAGCGCCACGTCGCCCAGGATGCCGACATGCGGCACCGCGGCCTTCAGCGCGCGGATGGTGCGGTTCATCAGGTTGTCGGGGCGGTAGGACTCGGCCGCGTCCTCCGATTTGCCCTCGGCGCCGACGACCGGGAAGAGGGCGACACAGGGGATGCCGAGGTCGCCGGCCGCGGCCACCGCCTCGGTCAGCAGGTCGATGGTCAGCCGCTCGACGCCGGGCATGGAGGCCACCGGCACCCGCTGGTTCTGCCCCTCGATGACGAAGACCGGCCAGATCAGGTCGTCCACGGTCAGGCGGTTTTCGGCGACGAGGCGGCGGGTCCAGGCGTCGGCGCGGTTGCGGCGGAGCCGGGTGCGCGGGAAGGACGCCGGGGACCGGAAATGCGAAGCGGACATGCGAGGGACCTGATGTGCTCTTAAAACTTGCGGCGCGATCCTACGCCGCATGGCCGCCGCGACTCAAGCCGCACCGCTCACAGGTCTGAATCCCGAGTCCTGCATCTCCATGACCCAGCGGTGCCCATCCTTTCGCCATTGCGAGACGAGGCCGCCGGTGAAGGCCGCCCCCTCCCAGGACCGCACCTCGAAGGTGACGCGCGGCGGTTCGATGGCGATGAGGTTGTAGGCGTTGGCCTCGTTGCGCAGGCGGGTGGAGGTCGCGGTGGACGCCTGGGCGACGAGGATGGAGCGGGCCACCTGGGTGTGGTGGGTCATGATGTCGCCGGAATAGGCGCGGTGCAGATGCCCGGCCAACAGCAGATCCACTCCGCAGCTTTCCAGCGCCGGCAGGGCCAGCTTGTGCCGCCCGACCAGCTTCGTCTTCGGCGCGTCGGGCGGCGGCAGGAAGGGGTGGTGGGTGAACAGCACCTTGAAGACGGTGTCCGGCACCTCGCAGAACACCTCGCGCACGCGCTTGATCTGGGCCTTGTTCATGCGCCCTTCGGAAAAATCCGTGATGACCGAGCGCGCCGTGTTGATCCCCAGCACGGCGATTTCCGAATCGATGTGGAAGGGGCTGAGGTCGCTTGTGATGTAGCGCTTGTAGTTGCCGAATGGGTCGAGGAAGCGGCGCACCACGTTGTAGACCGGGATGTCGTGGTTGCCCGGCACCACCAGGTAGGGGAAGGGCAGCTTCTCCAGGAAGGCCCGCGCCTCCAGGAAATGGCGGGCCTTGGCGCGCTGGACCAGATCGCCGGAGATGACGATCAGGTCGGGCCGCGCCGCCGTCAGGTCGGCCAGCAGGCCGTCGACCACCAGCGGGTCGATTCGTCCGAAATGCAGGTCCGAGATGTGGGCGAGCTTCTTCACGACACCTCCCCGGCAGTCATTCCCGTCACGCGCCGTCCGCCGTTCCGTTCGCCTCGGGGGCCGCCTTGGGCAGCAGAACCTTCAGCGCTTTGTGGCGGATGCGGTAGTTCAGCGGCGGCTCCATCTGCAGGATTTCGCCGTCGTTGACCATTTTCAGCCGCCGCCGCCGGCTGTGCACCGTCAGTTGCGTGGCCGTCAGCGTTTCCAACTCCTCATCCTGCTGCCAAGTTCCGAGCACGGTGCGCCCCATCAGCCGCAGCAGCCCCCACGGGTCGCGCTGCCGCGCCACATAGACGCCGAGTTTGCCGGAATCGAGCCGGTCGCGGCGCAGGAGCATGCTGCCCGCTTCGCCGTCGAAGGGGTTGTTGGAGACCACCAGAATCGGGGTGCGCACGCGGCGCGGCCCGTCGCCCCAATCGATCCGCACGTCCAGCAGGGGCAGCCGCCGGAAGGTGCGGACCATGGCGAGCGCCATCGCCGGCCATTTCAGCAGGCGGTGCCGCTTGCGCTTCTCCTCGCGCTCCTGGACCACCTGGGGGTAGAAGCCGAGGACGGAGCTGTTCAGATAGACCTCGCCGTTCACCTCCGCCACGTCGATGCTGCTCACCTCCCCGGCGGCCAGGGCCTCGTACGCCTCGTCGAGGTCCAGCGGCGTCTTCAGATCGCGCGCCAGCAGGTTCATGGTGCCGAGCGGCAGGATGCCCAGGATCTTGCCGGTGGGCAGGATCATGTTGACCGCGGTGTGGATGGTTCCGTCGCCGCCGCCCACGATCACCAGCTCCGCCTCGGAGTCGATGGCCTTGCGGATTTCCGATTCGCAATCGGCCGGCTCCACCGCGGTCAGCGACACTTCCGCCCCATGCCGCTCGAAGGCGCTTCGGATCGCCGCCACCGTGTCGTCGATCGGCTGTCCGGCCAGCGTTCCCGCGGACCGGTTGAGGATGATGGCCGTCTTGCGGCCCGGTCCCTCCCGACGTGACGCTTGCGCTGCTGAGGCTGCCATCATGGAACTGTCCCGCTCATGACTGTGGGTGCGGCAACGGCTGAAGCCGGGGCGGTGTTCCGCGACGCTGCGCTGCGAAACCGCGGTTTGACACGCCGCCCGCCGCCCGTATCATCGCCCGAAACCGATCAATTCGCCCCACAAACGAACAAATGGAAACGACCGGAACCATGAGCGACCCTGCCGAGATCCAGTTCGCCGAGATCCTGTTCGAACGCCGCGGCTCCATCGGATTGGTGACGCTGAACCGCCCGAAGGCGCTGAACGCCCTGACGCTGGATATGATTCGTCTGTTCGACCCGCAACTGCGCGCCTGGACGGCCGATCCGGCGGTCAAGGCCATCGTCGTGCAGGGCGCCGGGGAGAAGGCCTTCTGCGCCGGCGGCGACGTGGTGAACCTGTACGAGACGGGCAAGGCCGCCAAGGCGGGGGAGGGCGACGGTGCGCCCATCCGCGCCTTCTTCAGCGAGGAGTATATCCTCAACCGCCTGATCCACAATTGCCCGAAGCCCTATGTGGCGCTGATCGACGGCATCAGCATGGGCGGCGGCGTCGGCCTGTCGGTGCATGGATCGCACCGAATCGTGACCGAGCGGACGATGTTCGCCATGCCGGAGACGGGGATCGGGCTTTATCCGGACGTCGGCGGCACCTACTTCCTGCCGCGCCTGCCCGGACAGGTCGGCATCTGGCTGGGCCTGACCGGAGACCGTCTGAAGGCGGCCGACATGATCGAAGTCGCCGCCGCCGACGCCTTCGTCCCCAGCGCCAAGCTGGAGTCCCTGATCGCCGAGCTGGCCGACGGCGTGCCGGCCGACGAGGCGGTCGCCCGCCATCGTGAGGAAGCCGGGGAACCGCCGGTCGCCGCCAACCGCGCGGCCATCGACCGCTGCTACGCCCATGACGGCGTGGAGGCCATTGTCGCCGCCCTGGAGGCCGAAGGCACGGAGTGGGCCGCCGGCCAGCTCGCCACGCTGAACCGGGTGTCGCCGACCAGCCTGAAGGTGACGCTGGAGGCGCTGCGCCGCGGCGCCAAGTTGGACTTCGACGGCTGCATGATCCAGGAGCTTCGCCTCAGCCTCGCCTTCCTCGCCCACCATGATTTCTACGAAGGTATCCGCGCGGCGCTGGTCGACAAGGACCGGAATCCGCGCTGGTCGCCGGCCTCTTTGGCCGAAGTGACGGCTGAAGAGGTGGCCGGTTACTTCGCCGAGCCCGTTGGCGGGGATTTGCACTTTACCGAATGAAGAGGCCCGCTCCCCTTTATTGCACTCTGAACGTGCACGGATACGGGCACATTCCGCGCGTTTCTGCGTTAGTATCGGGGAAATCCTTGCGGGACTTGTCTCAAACCTGACCGTTGTTGTGGCCTGACCATTGTTGTCGGGGGTCGGATGAGACGGGTCGGCTTGCCGCCCGGTTCGCCGGGCGGGAACGCCGCCGGGGTGCCTGGATTCCAGGCACATCCTGGCGCGCGACGGGGCTTGGCACGGCAGGACGGGGGTATTCCGCAGAGCCAGGCTGTTCTACAACCCGGGCTGTGCTTTTGGGGCATTATTGAGGTGATTGCCGGACAATGATCGGTTAATCTCCCCTTAAGGACCCCGGAAAGGCCACAGGTCGGCCCATGTCCGGTACGAGCCAAAGGAGACCGCGGTGCGCAAACCCTATTATGAAAGCATCCTCTTGATCGAACGGCTTCACCGCCACTTTCTCGAGGTGCTGAAGACCGAGCTTGACCGGCTCGGTATCCAGGACATCAACAACGTCCAGAGCCTGATTCTCTACAACATCGGCGAAGACGAGATGACCGTCGGCGAACTGACGGCGCGCGGCTATTATCTCGGCTCCAACGTGTCCTACAACGTGAAGAAGATGGTCGAGAACGGCTATCTCGGGCAGGAGCGTTCGCCGCACGACCGCCGGTCGGTGCGCGTCCGCCTGTCGGAGAAGGGCCTTGATCTCCGCGAGAAGATCAGCCGCATGTTCGAGCGCCACCTGACGGCGCTGGAGAAGGCCGGCTTCAGCGACGAGGAGCTGGTCAAGGCGAACGAGACCCTGCGCAAGCTCGAACGCTTCTGGTCCGCGTCGCTCGACTACAGCGGCTTTCCGCTGACCTCGGCGGCCTGATCCGCGACCGCCTGAGTCGTATCGGTACCGCGGTTTCCGGCTCCTGCGTCGAAAGAGAAAGGCACGCCTCCGGCCTTGAGTCCGGCGGCGTGCCGCGAGTCGGTGTGCGGCCCTGCGTGGCCGCTTTTTTCATGTCCGCGTTTCGGCCTCCCACGGCCCCCTTTTGCCGACGGCTCCGCCATCCGGCCATGCTTTGTCACGCCTTCGATGCTTCCGGATGGACGGAATTAAGTTCTTTCCGTAAGCTGTACGTGTGACAGATTGCTGAAAACCTGAACCAAACAACGGGCGGTCTCGCGACGGGCCGCTGAAAACAGGGAATGGGGAGGATATGGCAAGTGACGTCATTCTGGAGACGCGCGGACTGACCAAGGAATTCCGGGGCTTCGTCGCCGTCCGCGACGTCAGCCTGCGGGTGAAACGGGGGTCCATCCATGCGCTGATCGGTCCCAACGGGGCCGGAAAAACGACCGTTTTCAATCTGCTCACCAAGTTCCTTCAGCCCAGCAACGGAAGCATCCTGTTCAACGGGCGCGACATCACCGCGGTGAAGCCGGCGGACGTGGCGCGCCTTGGCATCATCCGCTCCTTCCAGATTTCGGCGGTGTTCCCGCATCTGTCGGTTTTGGAGAATGTGCGCGTCGGGCTGCAACGGCCGCTCGGCAACTCCTTCCACTTCTGGAAATCGGAATCGGTGCTCGACCGGCTGAACGGGCGGGCGATGGAACTGCTGGAGGATGTCGGGCTGACCGGTTACGCCCACCGGCCGGCGGCGGAGCTTCCCTATGGCCGCAAGCGTGCGCTGGAGATCGCCACGACGCTGGCCCTGGAACCGGAGATGCTGCTGCTGGACGAGCCGATGGCCGGCATGGGGCACGAGGACATCGACCGCATCGCGGCGCTGATCAAGCGGGTCTCGGCCAACCGCACGATCCTGATGGTGGAGCACAACCTGTCCGTGGTTTCCAACCTGTCGGACTGGATCACCGTGCTGGCCCGCGGCGAGATCCTGGCCGAAGGCCCCTACGCCGACGTGTCGCGCCACCCGAAGGTCCGCGAAGCCTATATGGGGAGCGGTCATGCCTGACGGCGCTGCGGTGAAGGCCGCGATGCTGGAAATCTCCGATCTCCAGGCCTTCTACGGCGAAAGCCACGTCCTGCACGGGGTGAACCTGGAGGTCCGCCAGGGCGAGGTGGTGACCCTGCTGGGCCGCAACGGCGCCGGCAAGACAACCACCATGCGTTCCATCATGGGCATCGTGGGCAAGCGGACCGGCGCCATCCGCTTCCAGGGGCAGGAACTGATCGGCATGGCGCCGCACAGGATCCCGCGCCTCGGCATCGGCTATGTGCCGGAGGAGCGCGGGATCTTCGCCTCGCTGAACGTCGACGAGAATCTGACCCTGCCGCCCGTCGTCAAGGACGGCGGCATGACGGTCCAGCAGATCTACGAGCTGTTCCCCAATTTGCAGGGCCGGGGCTCGACCCAGGGCACCCGCCTGTCGGGCGGGGAGCAGCAGATGCTGGCCATCGCGCGCATCCTGCGCACCGGCGCCACGATGATCCTTCTCGACGAACCGACGGAGGGGCTGGCGCCGGTGATCATCGAACAGATCGGGGTGGCCGTCCGTAAATTGAAGCAGCGTGGCTTCACCGTCCTGCTGGTGGAGCAAAACTTCCGCTTCGCCGCCACCATTGCCGACCGCCATTACATGATGGAGGAAGGTCGTGTGGTGGACATGATCCCGAACAACCAGCTCGCCGCCAACATGGAGAAGCTGCACACGTATCTGGGTGTCTGAATCAACAAGCAGAAACGTTCGAATTCGAACCGGGAGGAATGGAATGATTGCACGTCTGCTTGCCGGAGCGGCGCTCGCCGCGCTGGCCGTCGGTTCCGCGCAGGCCCAGCAGGGCAAGGTTTCGGGCGACGTCGTGAAGATCGGCGTCCTCAACGACCGCTCCGGCCTCTACGCCGACCTCGGCGGTGAAGGCTCCGCGGTCGCCGTCCGCATGGCGGTGGAGGAGGCGGGCGGGAAGGTTCTGGGCAAGCCCATCGAGGTCATCGCGGCCGACCATCAGAACAAGCCGGACATCGGGTCCAACCTCTCCCGCGAATGGATCGACCGCGACGGGGTGGACGTCATCGTCGACGTGCCGAACTCCGGCGTCGCCCTGGCGGTGCAGGAGGTGACGCGCGAGAAGAAGAAAATCTTTCTGATGCAGGGTCCGGCGACCTCGCGTCTGACCGGCGACGCCTGCTCGCCCACCGGCTTCCACTGGGCCTATGACACCCGCGCGCTGGCCGTCGGCACCGGTCAGGCCATCGTGAAGGAGGGCGGCAAGAGCTGGTTCTTCCTGACCGCCGATTACGCCTTCGGCCACCAGCTCGAAACCGACACGGCGGCGCAGGTGAAGAAGGCCGGCGGCACGGTCGTGGGCGCGGTGCGCGCGCCGCTGAACACGGCGGACTTCTCCTCCTTCCTGCTGCAGGCGCAATCGTCGGGCGCCCAGGTCATCGGCCTCGCCAACGCCGGCGGCGACACCATCACCTCGATCAAGCAGGCGTCGGAGTTCGGCCTGACGCAGAGCGGGCAGCAGAAGCTGGCCGGGCTGCTGATCTTCCTGTCGGACGTGCACGCGCTGGGGCTCCAGGTCGCGCAGGACCTCGTCCTGACCACCGGCTTCTACTGGGACATGGACGACGAGAAGCGCGCCTGGTCGGAGAAGTACAAGGCGAAGACCGGCAAGATGCCGACCATGGTGCAGGCCGGCAGCTACTCCTCGGTGAAGCATTACCTGAAGGCCATCGAGGCGGCGGGGACCGACGATGGGCCGACCGTCGCCGCCAAGATGAAGGAGATGCCGGTCAACGACATGTTCGCCAAGAATGGCAAGATCCTGCCGAACGGGCGCATGGTCCACGACATGTATCTGGCCCGCGTGAAGAAGCCCAGCGAGTCCAAGGGGCCGTGGGACTATTACCAGATCATCCGCACCATCCCCGGCGACGAGGCCTTCGCCACCCTGGCGGAAAGCGGCTGCAAGCTGCCGGGCTGATTCCCGCCCGCCCCGGCGTTCCTTCCGCCGCCGCGTGCGGGGCCGGGGGCCGGGGCGATCACCCGCCGCGCAAAACGGTCGGAGAACGGCCGGAGGCGAACCACACATGTCCACCATCTTCGGCATCCCGCCCCAGGCGTTGTTCGGGCAGCTTCTTCTGGGGCTGATCAACGGGTCCTTCTACGCGCTGCTCAGCCTCGGGCTGGCGGTCATCTTCGGCATGCTGAACGTCATCAACTTCGCCCACGGCGCGCTCTACATGCTGGGGGCCTTCGTGGCGTGGCTGCTGCTGACCACGGCGGGGATCGGCTACTGGTGGGCGCTGCTGCTGGCGCCGCTGGTGGTCGGTGCCTTCGGCGTGCTTTTGGAAAAGACGCTGCTCAGCCGCCTCTATAAGCTCGACCATCTCTACGGCCTGCTGCTGACCTTCGGCCTCGCGCTGATCGTGGAGGGGATTTTCCGCCATTTCTATGGCGTGTCGGGCCAGCCCTACCCGATCCCCGACCTGCTGCGCGGCGGGCAGAATCTTGGATTCATGTTCCTGCCCAACTACCGCGGCTGGGTCGTCGTCGCCTCGCTGGTCGTCTGCCTCGCCACCTGGTACGCCATCGAACGGACGAAGCTCGGCGCGTACCTGCGCGCCGCAACCGAGAACCCGGTTCTGGTCCAGGCCTTCGGCATCAATGTGCCGCTGATGATCACGGCGACCTACGGGTTCGGCGTGGCGCTGGCCGGGCTGGCCGGCGTGCTGGCGGCGCCGATCTATCAGGTGTCGCCGCTGATGGGCTCCAACCTCATCATCGTCGTCTTCGCCGTGGTGGTCATCGGCGGCATGGGGTCGATTCTGGGGGCGGTGCTGACCGGATACGGTCTCGGGCTGTTGGAAGGCCTGACGAAGGTGTTCTATCCGGAGGCGTCCAACATCGTCGTCTTCGTCATCATGGCCGTGGTGCTGCTGATCAAGCCCGCCGGCCTGTTCGGGCGGGAGAGGTGACCCATGGCGACCGAGATCCACGCCGTCCGCCGCGACACCGCGGCTCCCGCCACCGGACGACCGGCGACGCCGGGCCTGCTGGCCCTCGCCGTGCTGCTGCTGGTCCTGATCGCCGCGCCGTACGTGCTGTACCCCGTCTTCGTGATGAAGGTGCTGTGCTTCGCGCTGTTCGCCTGCGCCTTCAACCTGCTGATCGGCTTCGCTGGCCTCTTGAGCTTCGGCCACGCCGCCTTCTTCGGCGGAGCGGCCTACATCACCGCCCACACGGTGAAGGTCTGGGGACTGCCGCCGGAACTCGGCATCCTGCTGGGAACGGCCTTCTCCGCGACGCTCGGACTGGCCTTCGGGGCGCTGGCGATCCGGCGGCAGGGCATCTACTTCGCCATGATCACGCTGGCCCTGTCGCAGATGGTCTTTTTCATGGCCTTGCAGCTCAAGTTCACCGGCGGTGAGGACGGCATCCAGGCGGTGCCGCGCGGGCATCTGTTCGGAGTGATCGACCTCAGCCAGCCGATGGCGATGTACTACACCGTGCTGTCGGTGTTCCTGTTCGGCTTCGTGGTGATCTGGCGCACCGTGCATTCGCCCTTCGGGCAGGTCCTGAAGGCGATCCGCGAGAACGAGCCGCGCGCCGTGTCGCTCGGCTACCGCACCGACCATTACAAACTGATGGCCTTCGTCCTGTCCGCCGCCCTGGCCGGTCTGGCCGGAGGCACCAAGGCCATCGTCTTCCAACTCGCCACCCTGACCGACGTGCAGTGGCAGATGTCCGGCGCGGTGGTGCTGATGACCCTGCTGGGCGGCATCGGAACGCTGTTCGGGCCGGTGGTCGGGGCGGCGCTGGTGGTGGCACTGGAGAATTATCTGGCCGCGAGCAACCTGCCGGTGCCGGTGGTGATCGGCGTGATCTTTGTCGCCTGTGTGCTGCTGTTCAGGCGCGGAATCGTCGGAGAGATCGCCGCCCGCTTCGGCGGAAAACGCCCATGAGCCAGGAGATGACTGCAGTTATTCATTTTGGAGCACCCAATGGCTGAGATGGTCCATCCATTTTACGAGGATCATCGCAGCGCGATGGAGGCCGCCATGCGCCATCGCCTCGATCTTGCCGAAGCGATGTTGGGCGAGCACGTTCATCCATCCAGCATTGATGGGATCAAGCGGGAGGTGATGGACGAGTTCGGCATCGTGCTCACGCAAATGCCCTATGTCGGGGGCGCGGACAGTCGCATGAGCGATTTCTTCATGCGTCTCCTTGGTTTCATGGCCATCAGCCGGGTGCTCCGGCGGCACGGCGTGTCGCTGCACGTGATCGGCGAGATCGAGCGGGAAACCTACAAGGCCCAGCTGCTCACCGTTCTGGAAGCGGAACGGCTCGCCGCGGGCGAACAGTTCCTGTCACCGGAGAATCAGGCGTTTCTGCGCGAGCAGGCGGAGAAAAGTCGTCAGGAGCAGTTTCCCGAGGATTTCGTCTACGACTTCGTCGAGCCGGGACCGGGGGATGATTTCACGTTCGGCATCAACTACAGAGCCTGCGGTTTCTGCAAATTCGCGGCCCGTCATGGCGACAAGGACCTTTTGCCGAACATCTGCGGCCTTGATTTCGACGCTTACGCGACACGCGGCATTCACTTGGATCGAACGCAAACCCTGGCCGGCGGCGCCAGCCACTGCGATTTCCGATTCTCGCGGCTGCGGTCGGCCTGAACGCCGGTTGCGGAAGGGGGCGATGGCGTCGCCACCCTCCGGAAACAGAATTTACAGCCGTAACGCCTCTTCCGACGGCTGGTAATCCAGCCCTTGCGCATCGGCCACGGCCTTGCAGGTGACCGCCCCGGCGTGGATGTTCAGGCCGGCTCGCAGATGCGGGTCGCGAGCCAGCGCCGCGCGGTAACCCTGGTCGGCCAGCGCCAGCGTGAAGGGCAGGGTGGCGTTGTTCAGTGCGAAGGTCGAGGTGCGCGCGACCGCCCCCGGCATGTTGGCGACGCAGTAATGGACCACCCCGTTCACCAGATAGGTCGGCTCGGCGTGGGTGGTGGGGTGAGACGTTTCGAAGCAGCCGCCCTGGTCGATGGCGACATCCACCACCACGGCGCCCCGCCGCATCCGCTCCACCATCGCCCTGGTGACCAGCTTCGGCGCTTCCGCCCCCGGCACGAGAACCGCGCCGATGACGAGGTCGGCGTCGAGCACATGCTCCTCGATCGTGTCGACGGTCGAATAGAGCGTTTGGAGCTTGGCGCCGAATTGCAGGTCCAGCTCTTTCAGCCGGGGCAAGGATCTGTCGATGACGACCACCTTCGCCTCCAGCCCCATGGCCATGCGGGCGGCGTTGGTGCCGACCACGCCGCCGCCCAGCACCACCACCTTGGCCGCCGGAACGCCGGGCACCCCGCCGAGCAGGACGCCGCGCCCGCCCTGCGCCTTCTCCAGGCAATGGGCGCCGGCCTGCACCGACATGCGGCCCGCCACCTCGCTCATCGGCGCCAGGAGCGGCAGGCCGCCGCGGGGATCGGTCACCGTCTCGTAGGCGATGGCGACGGCGCCGGAGTCCAGCAACAGCTTGGTCTGCTTCGGATCGGGGGCGAGGTGCAGATAGGTGAACAGGATCTGACCCCGGCGCAGCATCGCGCATTCCTGCGGCTGGGGCTCCTTCACCTTTACCACCATGTCCGCACGGGCGAAGACGGTTGCGGCGTCTGGTACGATTTTCGCCCCGACGGCTTCATAGTGCTCGTCGTCCAGCCCGATGGCGGCGCCGGCTCCCGCCTGCACGAGCACGCTGTGCCCATGATGCGTCAGTTCACGGACCGAGGCCGGGGTCAGCCCGACGCGGTATTCGTGGTTTTTGATTTCCGTCGGCACGCCGATGAGCATGGGCATCCTCCGCGGGTGGGCCGGTGCCGGACCAGGACGGGCAGCGCGCCGGCTCAGGGTGTCGTACCTCAGAATTTGGGGTGTGCGCCGGCCATCCGCATCTCTCTTACGGCACGGCTTGGTGATTTTCTTTGGATCAATTAAAACACTTCATGAAATTTGATACGAAACTCTCTTCAATAAATCCCGGCGGAGACTTCTCTGTATCCGCAAAAAAGTAGGTAAGGTTAGTTTTTAGAGTTGTGGAACTATTCTTCGCCACCATGGTATATGGTTGTTTGTGTCGCACTGCACAAAAATCGCGGCACTCAAGAAAAATTGGGGGGAGCGTCCGATTCGGACGGAACGAAACCAGGAGCAAGGCAGATGGCTTCAGAGAAGGACGCGCAGACCATCGCGCGCGACACCGCCGCCAAAGGCCGGAATGTTGCCGAGGACACCACCCGCCGCATGGCGGAAACCGCCGCGGAGACGACCCAGCGCGGCGCCGATACGGCCAGCGACATGATGGGAAAGGCGACCCAGGTCGCCGGCCAGGTCGCCGGCCAGACCACCGATCAACTCAACCGCATGATGGGCCTGTCCGCGGAAGCCCAGGGCGAGGTTGCCCAGCAGGCCCGCGAGAACATGGACGTCATGACGCAGTGCGGGTCCGTGCTGATGGACGGAATGCAGTCCATCATGCGCGAATGGATGGGCTTCGCCCAGGAGGCCATGGCCCGCAATGCGGAAGGCATCAACGCGATGATGCGCAGCCGGTCCGTTCAGGACCTCTATGCCGCGCAGAGCAGCATGGTCAAAGACGAGATGGAACTTCTGCTGAACCGCAGCGTCAAGGTGTCGGAGCTGTCGGCGAAAACCGCGAACGACGCGGTGCGGCGGCTGAACGCGCGGGCCGAAGGGGCCGCGCGCCACGTGCGCCGCAGCGCCTGACGCTTCACCAACGATCCATCCTGGCCTTGCGCCCCCGGACCGGCCGGTCCAGGGGCGTTCTTTTTTGCGCGCGCTCCGGTCACTTCGCGACGATGCGGCCTTCGACTTTCGGGGCGACCGTCTTCTTCGCCTCCACGTAATCCATGACCATCGTCGCCATCAGCACAGCGCCGGACGCGTCCACCACCGTCCGGCCGCGGGTCAGCGCGGCGTAGCCGTCGCCGCCCTTCAGCATGTAGTCGTTGGTCGCCACGCGGTAGGTCCTGGCAGGGTCGAGCGGCTGGCCGCCCACCGTCACGCCGGTCACACGGGTGCCGGACGGCAGCGTCGGGTCATAGGTGAAGGTCAGGCCCGACACCTGGGGGAAGCGCCCGGCCTTGTCCTCCACCTTCGACACGCCATGCTCCAGCGCGGCCAGAATATCGGCGCCGGACAGCAGCGTCAGCACGGCGACGTTGCCGAAGGGCATCTCCGCGAAGATGTCCTTGCGGGTCAGCGAACTGCCCGCCGGGTGCAGCGTGTCGGCGCGGATGCCGCCACCGTTGGTGATGGCGATGTCGGCCTTCAGCCCGTCGCGCAGCGCGTCGGCGATCAGGTTGCCCATCGTCGTCTCCTGCGAGCGGACGACGTCCTTGCGGCTGTCCAGGTCAGTCTCCGTCCGCCCGATCACCCCGGCCAGCGTGGCGTCGAGCTGGTCGGTGTAGCGCTTGACCAGCGCCCCGACCTCGGCGTCCGGAGCCACCCCGGCGGTGGTGACGAAGCGCCAGCCGGCGGGAGCGATGGTGGTCGCCGGTCCCTTGTCCGTGGCTTTGGTGCTGACCGCCAGATCGATGACGCCGAGATAATGGCCGTCCGCCCCGGCCTTCAGGATCAGGGTCGATCCTTCGTAGAAACTGATTGGGTCGTGGTCGTGGCCGCCCAGCAGCAGGTCGATGCCCTTCACCTTGACCGCCAGATCGCGGTCCTCCGTGATGGTCTGGTGGGTCAGCGCCACGACGACGTTCGCCCCCGCGTCGCGCAGAGCCTTCACCGCCAGGGCCGCGGCGGCCTGCACGTTGGTGAAGGTCGCCTCCGCCCCGCCGCTGGACAGATGCGCGGTTTCCGGAGTCAGGACGCCGAGGAAGCCGACCTTGACGTCTCCGACGGTCTTCGTCCAGGTGGCGACCGAACCGGGGAGCGGCTGGCCGTCCGGTCCGGCGATGTTGGTGCCGACCCAGGGGAACTTCGATTCGGCGATGCGGGCCTTCAGCACCTCCGTACCGAAATCGAACTCGTGATTCCCGAAGCCGACGACGTCTATGCCCATGGCGTTGAACAGGTCGGGCATCTGTGCGCCCCGCGTCGTTCCGGAAAGCAGTGATGGGGACAGGAAATCGCCGCCGACCGTCGTCAGCGCGCCGGCGCTGCGCTCCCGCTCCGCCTTCAGCACCGTCATCAGGGGGGCGAAACCGCCGCGGCCCTTCACCGGGGAAATCTCGTAGATGTCGTTGAAGTGCAGGAAGGTCACGGTGCCGTTCTGCGCGGCGGCGAGTGTCGGGAAAAGCAGGGTGCCGGCAAGGGCGGCGGCCCCCGCCAGCGTGCGAATCCGGGTCAGCATCGATCTCGTCTCCCTGGGGACGTTGAAGGCTTCCTTCGCGTCCTCGCACTGTACGCCGTCCCGCGGCGCGGCGCATAGCCGCCTTGCGCCGCTTGATTTCGCCGCCTCCGCCGCTCATGAACGGGGCATCCGCTTTCATCGACGTGGCCCCTCCATGCGCATCCTGGTCGTTCAGAACAACCGAAACGCCCCCGCCGGACTCGTCGGGGACGCACTGGCCGAGTTCGGCGCGACGCTCGTCACCGTCGCCGCGGACGAAGGGGAGGCGCTGCCCGCCACGCCGGAGGGCTATCACGGGCTGCTGGTCCTCGGCGGCCCGCAGGACGCCTGGAACGACGCGCAGGGTCCGCACTTTCCGGAAGTCATGGCGCTGATTCGCGCCTTCGCGGCGGAGGAGCGCCCGGTGATGGGCATCTGCCTGGGCGCGCAGTTGGCCGCCCGTGCCTTCGGCGCCCGCGTCTACCGCCATTCGGTGGCGGAGATCGGCGTGGGCGCGGTCCGGCTGTTCAACGCCGCTTCGGACGATCCGCTGCTCGGCGGGCTGGCGCCGGAGCTGCACATGGTGCAGTGGCACTACGACACCTTCGAGTTTCCCGAGGGCGCCGTGCCGCTGGCCTGGAGCGAGGCCTGCATGCGTCAGGCCTTCCGGCTCGGCCGCAACCTCTACGCCTTCCAGTTCCACCCGGAGGCCGACGCCGCCATCGTCCGCGGCTGGGCGGAGAAGTTCGGCGTCGACTCGCGGGAGCGCAACCGGGCCATCCTCGACGGGCTCGATGCCGCGCTGGAGCGGCACCTGCCCGCCGCCGAGACGGTCGCCCGCACGATCTCCCGCCGCTGGCTGGATCTGGTGATCGAACGGGCGGCCTGAACGTTAGCCGCGAAGCTCCGCCAGCAGTTCCGGCGTGTCCACGTCGTAGAGGATGCCGCCGTCCTCCACCGGCACCTCGACCACCTGATCGGCGTGGGTGGCCAGCAGGGCCTTGGCTCCGGCATCGCCGCTCAGCTTCGCCATCTCCGCGAAGAAACCACGGTCCCACAGAACGGGGTTGCCGCGCTTGCCATGGACGGTCGGGACGCAGATGGTCCGGCCTTCCAGCGGGTTGTAGGCGGCGATCAGCCGGTCGATGGCCTGCGGCGTGACGCGCGGCATGTCGCCGAGGCACACCACCACTCCGTCGACATCCGCCGGCAGGGCGGCCAGCCCGGCGCGCAGCGAGGCGCTGAGTCCGTCGGCGAAGGACGGGTTGTGGACAATGGTCAGCGGGCGCCCGGCCAGCGGCGCGGACACCGCCTCCGCCATGTGGCCGGTCACCACCACCACCGGCTTGGCCTGCGAGGCCAGCACCGATTCGACCGTGCGGACGACCAGCGGCTCCCCGCCGACATCGGCGAGCAGCTTGTTGCTGCCGCCCATCCGGCTCGACCGTCCGGCGGCCAGAACCAGCGCGGCGATGCGCGGCGCGCGCGGCGGTTCCGCCGCGACGGCGCCGGCGCCGGCGCGGGGCAGGGGCCGGCTGGGAATCTCGGCCAGCAGGCCGCCGACGCCCATCCGCATGACGTCGGCCCGAGTCACTGGAATCCCCGCGGCGATGCGCTGGAGCACCCAGTCGAACCCGTTCAGCTTGGGCGACCGCGCGCAGCCGGGCAGGCCGAGCACCGGCGTCTCCCCGATATGCGCGATCAGCAGCAGGTTGCCGGGATCGACCGGCATCCCGAAATGCTCGATCACGCCGCCCGCCCGCTCGATGCCCGCCGGCAGCACGTCGCGCCGGTCGGTGATGGCCGAGGCCCCGGCGATCAGCAGCAGATCGACACGCCCCGCCGCCGCGATGGCGTCGGCCAGAGCCGCCTCGCCGTGGTAGCAGCGCGAATCGCGGACCAGCCTTCCGCCCATCGCTTCCAGACGCTGCCGCGTCACGCTCACGGTCTTGTCGAGGACACTGTCCTTCACGCCGGGCAGGCGGGTCTGGATCAGCGCGGCGGTCAGCGGACGGAAGGGAGCGACGCGCAGCGCCGGCATCCCGGCGGACGCCTCGACCTCCGCCCCCTCCACCGCACCGCGGGGGGCGGCGAAGGGGATGATCTTGACTGTGGCGACCATCTGGCCGGGCTCGACCGGCGCGAAGGCGGGCAGGGTGGCGACCGTTACGCTTTCGTCGATGAGGTTCAGCGCGTTGATCCGTTCGACATCCGGAACGAACAGGCCGCGCGATTCGGCGAACAGGTTGACGCGGCCGGTGAAGGCGGCGCCAACGGTGATCTCCTGCCCCTTCAGGGCGGCGGCGATGCGGGCGGCGGCGGCGTCTTCGCCCACGTCGTCAGGACCGGGCTTGGCGACGGTCACCGTGGTGAGGCCGGCGTCGCGCAGCGCCGTCACGTCCTCGGCGCTGAGGACGCGGCCCTTCTTGAAGCTGACGGAGCCGCGGCGGACCGAATGCGCCAGGATGGCGCCCTCCAACTCCCGCAGGGGCAGCGGGCCGAAAAACATGGCGATGAACTCCTGTCAGGCCGCGCTGGCCTTGCGCCGCACGGCGGTGATCTGGGCCATGACCGACAGGGCGATTTCCGCCGGGGTCACGGCGCCGATGTCCAGCCCGACCGGGGCGTGAATGCGCGCCAGCTCCGCGTCGGTCACACCCTGCTCCTTCAGCCGCTCCAGCCGCTTGGCGTGGGTGCGCCTGCTGCCGAGCGACCCGACGTAGAAGGCCGGGGAGCGCAGCGCCACCAGCAGAGCGGGGTCGTCCAGCTTGGGGTCGTGGGTCAGGGTCACCACGGCGGTGCGGTTGTCGATCGTCAAGGCGGACAGCGCCTCGTCCGGCCAGGAATCGTGCAGGGAAACGCCGGGGAAGCGCGATTCCGTGGCGAAGGAGCCACGCGGGTCGATCACCGTGACGGCGTAGCCGGTCAGCGCGGCGAGTGGGGCCAGCGCCTGGGCGATGTGCACGGCGCCGACCACCAGCAGACGCAGCGGCGGGTTGTGGGTCTGGACGAACAGTTGGACGCCGTCCTCCTCATCCTCCAAATCGCTGACGAGGCCGGAACGATCCTGGCGCAGCCGCTCCCGCACCTCGTCCAGGAGGTCGTCCTCCAGCCCAAAGCCGCCGTGGATGGCGTCCTCGTAGACGAGAGTCTGCAAACCGGTGCCGAGGTCGGTGACCAGGGCTACGGGACGCCCGGCCTTGCGGGCGGCCAGCAGCCGTTCGGTGATGTCGCGCTTCATTCCACGGCCTCGACATAGACCTGCACCCGGCCGCCACAGGCCAGCCCAACCTCCCAGGCCATTTCGTTGCTGACCCCGAAGGAGATCATCCGGGGCTCGCCATCCTCCATGGTCTTGCGCGCCTCATGCACCACAGCCCCTTCGATGCAGCCGCCGGAGACCGAGCCGATCATCGAACCGGCGTCGTCCACCGCCATCTGGCTGCCCACCGGGCGGGGGGAGGATCCCCAGGTGGCGACCACCGTCGCCAGGGCTACCTTGCGGCCCTCCGCGCGCCAGCCCGCGGCCTGCTCCAGAATATCGTCCTTCATGCGGCCTCCTTCAGCCACTTGCGCAGGCTTTCGGCCCGTCGCGGCCCGTCGCGGTTCAACGCGTCGGCGAGCCCGGCCAGACTGTTCAGGTTGTGGACCGGGCGGAAGTCGTCCACATGCGGCAACAAGGCCCGGATACCGCTGGATTTTGGTGCGAACCCCTCCCACCGCAAGAGCGGGTTCAGCCAGACCAGACGGCGGCAGCTCTTGTGCAGCCGTTCCGCCTCCGCCGCAAGCCCCTCGCCGGCATCCCGGTCCAGCCCGTCGGTGATGAGCAGGACCACCGCCCCCTGGCCGAGGACCCGGCGCGCCCAGGTCCGGTTGAAGGCGTGCAGAGCCGTGCCGATGCGCGTTCCCCCCGACCAGTCGGCCACCGCCGCCGACACGGCGTCCAGCGCCACGTCCACGTCCTTGTGCCGCAGATGGCGGGTGATGTTGGTCAGGCGGGTGCCGAAGACGAAGCTGTGCACCCGGTCGCGGTCGTTGCTGACCGCGTGCATGAAATGCAGCAGCATCCGCGAGTAGCGCGTCATGGAGCCGGAGATGTCGCACAGCACCACCAGCGGCGGCGGCCGCGTGCGGCGGCTGCGCCGCGCCAAATCGGCGAGATCGCCGCCGGAGCGCAGCATCCGCCGCAGCGTCGCCCGCGGGTCCACACGCGGCCCCCGCGGGTCGGGACGGTGGCGGCGGGTCGTCACCTCGGCGACCGGCAAGGCGATGCGGGCGAGCATCCGCTTGGCCTCGGCCATCTCCGCCGCCGACATCTTCTCGAAATCCTTCTCCTGCAGCCGTTCCTGGGCCGAAACGGTGAAGGCGGCGTCCACCTCGATCTCCGACTTCTCCGGCCCCTCGGCCTCCGGCGCGGTGCCGCGCAGCGCGTCGGCGACGCGGCGGGACAGCGGGTCCTGGGCATCCGCGGACTCGGTACGGATGGTCGGCAGCATCATGCCCATCATCCGCTTCAGGATGTCCGGGTTGCGCCAGAAAACGTGGAAGGCTTGGTCGAAGATCTCGCGCTGGTCGCGCCGATTCACGAAGACGGCGTGCAGCGCCCAGTAAAAGTCCGCCCGGTTGCCGATCCCCACCGCCTCGACGGCTTCCACGGCCTGGAGCAGTTTGCCCGGCCCGACCGGCAGCCCGGCCGCCCGCAGCGCGCGGGCGAAGTGCATCAGGTTGATGGCGAGGCCGCCCTGCATGGCCGCTCACCGCGCCGTGGAGGCGGCGAGTTCCGTCTTGACCTGGGCCAGGATGCGCGCGGCCTCGCTGCCCTGGATGCGGGCGATGTCGTCCTGGTACTTCAACAGCGTGCCCAGCGTGTCGTTGATGACCGAGGGCTCCAGCTCCAGCTGGTTCAGTTCCACCAGCGCCTGCGCCCAGTCCAGAGTCTCCGCCACGCCCGGCGCCTTGTAGAGGTCCATCCCGCGCAGGCTCTGCACGACGCCGACCACCTGGGCGGCCAACCGCGCGTCGGCGTTCGGCGCCTTCACCGCCAGGATGGCGCGCTCACGCTCGGCGTTGGGGTAATCGACCCAGTGGTAGAAGCAGCGCCGCTTCAGCGCGTCGTGAATCTCGCGGGTGCGGTTGGAAGTCAGGATGACGATGGGCGGCTCCGGCGCCGTGACCGTGCCGAACTCCGGAATCGAAACCTGGAAGTCGGAGAGGATTTCGAGGAGATAGGCTTCGAACGGCTCGTCCGTGCGGTCCAACTCGTCGATCAGCAGGACGGGAGGACCGGCCAAGTCGGGTTCCAACGCCTGGAGCAGCGGGCGCTTGATAAGGAAGCGCTCGGAGAAGAGATCGGCGCTAAGCGCGTCCCGGTCGCGGTCGCCCGACGCCTCGGCCAGCCGGATTTCCATCATCTGCCGGGCGTAGTTCCACTCATAGACCGCCGCGGCGACGTCCAGCCCCTCGTAGCATTGCAGCCGCAGCAGGCGCCGGCCCAGCGTGGCGGACAACACCTTGGCGATCTCGGTCTTGCCGACCCCGGCCTCGCCCTCAAGGAACAGCGGACGCCGCAGCTTCAGCGCGAGGTACAGCGCCGTCGCTAGCGAGCGGTCGGCGACGTAGTTCCCCCGCCGCAGCAGGTCCAGCGTGTCATCGACGGAGGCGGGGAGGGTGTTGGGCATGACAATCCGTCATCCAGCGGGAAAACTCCCTCTCCCGCCCCGGGAGAGGGAAGGGGCCCACGCAGTGGGAAGGGTGAGGGTGCCGACAAGAATCCGGCACCGATCCTCGACGGTACCCTCACCCGGCGCTTCGCGCCACCCTCTCCCGGGGCGGGAGAGGGACGATGGTTACCCACACGCCTCCACCGCGCGCCTTGCCATCACCCGCACCAGATGGGCGCGGTAGTCGGCGCTGGCGTGGATGTCGGCGTTCAGCCCGGCCGCCGACACCGACGCGCCGTTCAGGGCGTCGGCGCGGAAGTCCTGGGCCAGCGCCGCCTCCATGTCGTCCGCCCGGAAGACCGACGGGCCGGCGCCGGTCACCGCCACCCGCACCTCGTTCCCGAACACGGCCACGAAGACGCCGACGATGGCGTAGCGGCTGGCCGGGTTGCGGAACTTGGCGTAGGCGGCCTTGTCGGGCTTCTGGAAGTGAACGGCGGTGACGATCTCGCCGGGCTCCAGCGCCGTCTCGAACATGCCGGTGAAGAAGTCGTCGCCCGCGATCTCCCGTCGGTCGGTCCGCACCGTGGCCTTCAGCGCGACGACCGCGGCGGGGTAGTCGGCGGAGGGGTCGGCGTTGCAGATCGACCCGCCAAGCGTGCCCATGTTGCGCACCTGCCGGTCGCCGATGCCCTCGGCGAGGCTGGCCAACGCCGGGATGACGCGCTGCACCGTGTCAGAGTGGGCGACATCCGCGTGGCGGGTGAAGGCGCCGACGGTCAGGCCGCCGGCCTCCTCCCGGATGCCCTGAAGCTCCGGGATTTGGCCGAGGTCGATCAGGTCGCTCGGCCGGGCGAGGCGCTGCTTGAGCGTCGGCAGGAGCGTCTGCCCGCCGCCCAGCAGCTTCGGGTCCTCGAACTGGCCGAGCAGGGCGACGGCGTCGGCGACGCTCTTGGGGCGGTGATAGGTGAAGGCGTACATGATGTCTCCTCCCTCTTACTCGGCCGCCTGGGCGGGGGTGTGGCGCCGGATCGCCTGCCAGACCCGCTCCGGGGTCGCCGGCATGTCGAGATGGGTGACGCCGTACTCGGACAGGGCGTGCACCACCGCGTTCATCACGGCGGCCGAGGCGCCGATGGTCCCGGCCTCGCCGCAGCCCTTCACGCCCAGCGGGTTGTGCGTGCAGGGCTGGTCCTCGTGGTAGCGCACCGTGAAGGACGGCACGTCGTCCGCCCGCGGCATGCAATAGTCCATGTAGGAGCCGGTGATGAGCTGACCGGATTCCTCGTCATAGACGCAGTTCTCGTAGAGCGCCTGCCCGATGCCCTGGACCAGCCCGCCATGGACCTGCCCCTCGACGATCAGCGGGTTGATGACCCGCCCGAAATCGTCCACGGCGGCGAAGCTGACCACCTGGACCACGCCAGTGTCGGGGTCGATCTCGACCTCGCAGACGTGGCAGCCGTTGGGGTAGGTGAAGTTCTTCGGGTCGTAGAAGGCCTGCTCGTCCAGCCCCGGTTCCAACTCGTCCAGCGGGAAGTTGTGCGGAACGTAGGCCTGCAGGGCGATGTCGCCGATGGTCAGGGCCTTGTCGGTGCCCGCCACGACGAAGCGCCCATCCTTGGCCTCGATGTCGGCCTCGGCGGCCTCCAGCATGTGGGCGGCGATCTTCTTGGCCTTGCGCTCCACCTTGTCCATCGCCTTGACGATGGCCGACCCGCCGACCGCCAGGGAGCGCGAGCCGTAGGTGCCCATGCCGAAGGGGATCTTGCTGGTGTCGCCGTGGACGATCTCCACATTCTCGATGGGCACGCCGAAACGCTCGGAGACGAGCTGCGCGAAGGTCGTCTCGTGCCCCTGCCCGTGGCTGTGGGAGCCGGTGAAGACCGTTACCGAGCCGGTGGGGTGGAAGCGCACCTCCGCCGATTCGTACAGCCCCGCCCGCGCGCCGAGTGCGCCCGCGACGTTGCTCGGCGCGATGCCGCAGGCCTCGATGTAGGTGGCGAAGCCGATGCCGCGCAGCTTGCCGCGCCGGGCGGACTCGGCCTTGCGCGCCGCGAAGCCGTCGTAGTCGACCAGCGGCAGGGCGATGTCGAGATTCTTGGCGAAGTCGCCCGTGTCGTACTGGAGCGCCACCGGAGTCTGGTAGGGCATGGCGCTGGCCGGCACGAAGTTGCGGCGGCGCAGCTCCGCCTTGTCGATGCCCGTCTCGGCCGCGGCGACCTCGACCAGCCGCTCGATCAGATAGCAGGCCTCCGGACGCCCGGCGCCGCGGTAGGCGTCCACCGGCACGGTGTTGGTGAAGACCGCCTTCACCTCGGCATAGATCGCCGGGGTCTTGTACTGGCCGGCCAGCAGCGTGGCGTAGAGGTAGGTCGGGATCGACGGCGCGAAGGTCGACAGATAGGCGCCCATGTTGGCGATGGTCGCGACGCGCAGCGCCAGGAAGTTGCCGTCCTTGTCCATCGCCAACTCGGCGTGGCTGACATGGTCGCGGCCGTGGGCGTCGGTCAGGAAGCTCTCTGAGCGTTCGGCGGTCCATTTCACCGGGCGCCCGACCTTCTTCGCCGCCCAGGTGACGACGGCCTCCTCCCCGTAATGGAAGATCTTGGAGCCGAAGCCGCCGCCGACATCGGGGGCGACGACGCGCAGCTTGTGCTCGGGGATTCCGAGAACGAAGGCGCCCATCAGCAGGCGGATGACGTGCGGATTTTGGCTGGTGGTGGTCAGCGTGTGCTCGCCGGTCGCCCGGTCGTACTCGCCGAGCGCCGCCCGCGGCTCCATGGCGTTGGGGATGAGCCGCTGGTTGACCAGATCGAGCTTGGCGATGTGGGCCGCTTGCGCGAAGGCGGCGTCCACCGCCGCCGCGTCGCCGAGATGCCAGTCGAAGCAGAGGTTGCCGCCGACGTCGTCATGGACCAACGGCGCGCCGCCCTCAAGCGCCTTCAGCGAGGTCACCGCGGCCGGCAGCTCCTCGTAATCGACCATGACCAGCTCGGCGGCGTCCTTCGCCTGCTCGCGTGTCTCGGCGATCACCACGGCGACGGCATCGCCGACGTAGCGCGCGCGGTCGCGGGCGATCGGGAAGTGGGGCGGCTCCTTCATCGGGGAACCGTCCTTGGAGTGGATCTGCCAGCCGCAGGGCAGGCTGCCGACCTTGTCGGTCTCCATGTCGGCGCCGGTCAGCACGGCGATCACGCCGGGGGCCTGCATGGCTTCGGCCGCGTCGATTCCGGTGATGCGGGCGTGGGCGTAGGGGGACCGGACGAAGACCGCGTGGGTCTGGCCGGGCCGGTTGATGTCGTCGGTGTAGGTACCGCGCCCGGTCAGGAAGCGCGCGTCCTCGCGCCGGCGCACGGAAGCGCCGATGCCGGTGGGGTTCGCCATCTTCGTGTTCCTCCCATGAGAGCCTTTGCCCGTTGCTTATTCGGCGGCGGCCTTCATCGTGCCGCCCTGCATCGCCTCCGCCCCGGCCATCACCGCCTTGACGATGTTGTGGTAGCCGGTGCAGCGACAGATGTTGCCCTCCAGCCCTTCGCGGACCTCGTGCTCGCTGGGCGACGGGTTGGCCGTCACCAGATCGACGGCGCTCATCACCATGCCCGGCGTGCAGAAGCCGCATTGCAGGCCGTGATGCTCGCGGAAGGCCGCCTGCATCGGGTGCAGCGTGCCGTCCGCCGCCGCCAGCCCCTCGATGGTCGTGACCGCGGCGCCGTCCGCCTGCGCGGCCAGCATGGTGCAGGACTTCACCGACCGCCCGTCGATATGGACGACGCAGGCGCCGCACTGGCTGGTGTCGCAACCGACATGGGTGCCGGTCAGGCCGAGCTGGTCACGGAGGAAGGTGACCAGCAGGGTCCGCTCCTCCACCTCGCGCGAAACCGCCTTTCCGTTGACGGTCATGGAAACGGTACACGGCATCCGCTGTCCTCCCATTGTTGGTGACGTTCTGTTGCCCCGACCTTCGCGACGCTTCTTTCGACGGTTCTTCCAACTCTGCGGGATAAAGTGTGGCGCAGGACCTACCGGAACAAGGATAGGGGGGCGTCGTCCTATCCGGTCAAGACGCCGTTCGGCCTCCTCCGAAGGGAGAATGCTTGCGCCGAACCGCCGCGTTTCTTTCGGATCCTACGGACTGGCGGACCCACCGCCCGCAAGTTAGGATACCCAACAATCCGACGCAAACCAAAGCGTCTTACGAACGATCCGAGACGGACAGCCTTTTGGGAGGGAAGTAGAATGAAGCGTTTCCTGGCCGCGGTCGGCGTCTGCATGCTCACCGCGCTGCCGGCCCAGGCCGAGCAGTTCGTCACCGTCCTGACCGGCGGCACCAGCGGCGTCTATTACCCGCTGGGCGTGGCGCTGTCGGGCATCTACGGCAAGGCCATCCCGGGGGCCAAGGTTACGGTCCAGGCGACCAAGGCGTCGGTCGAGAACCTGAACCTCCTCCAGTCGGAGCGCGGCGAGATCGCCTTCTCGCTCGGCGATTCGCTGAGCGGCGCCTGGAAGGGCGACGAGGAGGCCGGCTTTAAGACCAAGCTGACCAAGCTGCGCACCGTCGCCGCGATCTACCCCAACTACATCCAGATCGTCGCCAGCAAGGACTCCGGCGTGAAGACGCTGGCCGACCTGAAGGGCAAGCGCGTGTCGGTCGGCGCGCCGAAGTCGGGCACCGAGCTGAACGCCCGCGCGATCTTCGCCGCCGCCGGGCTGGGCTACAAGGACTTCGCCAAGACCGAGTATCTGCCCTTTGCCGAATCGGTGGACCTGATCAAGAACCGGCAGCTCGACGCGACGCTGATCTCCGCGGGCCTCGGCGTGGCGGCGATCAAGGATCTGGCGACCTCGCAGGACATCACCATCGTGTCGATCCCGGCGGATGTGATCCAGAAGGTCGGCGACCCGGCTTACATCGCCGAGACCATCCCGGCCAACAGCTACAGCGGCCAGAGCGAGCCGGTGCCGACCGCGGCGGTGCGCAACCTGCTGGTCACCCACGCCGGCGTGTCGGACGACGCGGTCTATGCGATGACCAAGGCGATGTTCGAGAATCTCGACGCGATGGCCGCGGCCCACGCCGCCGCCAAGCAGATCAAGCTGGACGCGACCGCCACCCAGTCGCCGGTGCCGCTGCATCCGGGTGCGGAGAAGTTCTACAAGGAAAAGGGTCTGATGTAAGCGCGCCCCGTCGTCCCGGAGCCCCCGTGCGATGAGCGCATCCTCCCAAGACGCGGACAACAAGATCCGCCAGGCCATCGACCGCGAGAATCCCTCGACGGTCGTGGCCTTCGAAGGCGTCGCCGGCAAGGCCGTCTTCGCCATCGCCGTCGCCTTCTCCCTGTTCCAGATCTGGACGGCGGCGTTCAACCCGCTGTCCAGCATGGTCGTCCGGTCGGTCCATGTCGGGTTCCTGCTTCTGATGACCTTCACCCTGTTCGGCTTCCGCTCGCACGGGGAACGGCGCAGCGTGCCCTGGTACGACTGGCTGCTCGGCCTGGGGGCCTTTGCGCTCGGCCTCTACCATTACGTGTTCGAGGTCGATCTCATCCAGCGGGCGGGTGATCCGAACACCACGGATTTGATCGTCGGCGCGATCACCATCGCGCTGGTGTTCGAGGGCGCACGACGGATCATGGGATGGGCGCTGCCGATCATCTGCGGCGTTTTCATTCCCTACGCACTGTTCGGGCGGCACCTGCCCTTCGGGCTGGCCCACCGCGGCTACGACATCGATCAGGTCATCGACAACCTGTACCTGTCGACCGAGGGCATCTACGGCACGCCGACCTTCGTGTCGGCGACCTTCATCTTCCTGTTCATCCTGTTCGGCGCCTTCCTGGAGCGCGCCGGCATGATCAAGCTGTTCAACGACGTGTCGCTGGGCCTCGTCGGCCATGCCAAGGGCGGGCCGGCGAAGGTGGCGGTGATCTCCTCCGGCTTCATGGGGACGATCAACGGCTCGGGCGTGGCGAATGTGCTGACCACCGGCCAGTTCACCATTCCCCTGATGATGCGCTTCGGCTACCGCCCGGCCTTCGCCGGAGCGGTCGAGGCCACGGCCAGCATGGGCGGGCAGCTCATGCCGCCGGTCATGGGGGCGGCGGCCTTCATCATGGCCGAGACCATCGGCGTCCCCTTCAGCGACATCGCCATCGCCGCGGCGATCCCGGCGATTCTCTATTTCGGCAGCGCCTTCTGGATGGTCCATCTGGAAGCCGGCAAGCGCAACCTCGTCGGTTTGCCGAAGGACCAGTGCCCCAGCGTGTCGCGCGCGCTGATCGAGGGCTGGTACCTGATCCTGCCGCTGGCGGCGCTGGTCTACCTGCTGTTCTCCGGTTTCACGCCGCTGTTCGCGGGGGTGATCGGCATCGCGTCGACCATCGCGCTGATCCTCGGCACCAGGATCGTCGGCTCCATCGGGCCGATGGCCTTGCGCGTCGCCTTCTGGGTCGTGCTGGGCCTCGTCGCGGCGGCGCTGTGGCGGATGGGTTGGCGGACGGAGCATCTGGCCTTCGCCATCGTCGGGCTTCTGGTCATCCCCTGCCTGATCGTGAAAGGCGGGCGGGAGACTCTGGCCGTGCTTGTAAACAGCCTCGCCGACGGCGCCAAGAACGCCGTTGGCGTTGGCGTGGCCTGCGCGCTGGTGGGGGTGCTCATCGGCATGCTGACGCTGACCGGTCTGGCCTCCAGCTTCGCCGGCACGATTGTTCAGCTTTCCGGCGGCAACCTGCTGGTCGCGCTGATCCTCACCATGCTGGCCTGCATCCTGCTGGGCACCGGACTGCCGACGACGGCCAACTACATCGTCACGGCGGCCATCGCGGCGCCGGCCCTGCTGCAGATGGGCGTTCCGCTGATCGTCTCGCACATGTTCGTCTTCTACTTCGGCATCATGGCCGACCTGACACCGCCGGTGGCGCTGGCGGCGCTGGCGGCCTCGTCGATCTGCCGGGCAGGACACATGCAGGTCGGCTGGATCGCCACGCGGATCGCCATGGCCGGCTATGTCGTGCCCTTCATGGCCGTCTATTCCCCCGCGCTGATGCTCCAGACCACCGATCCGCTGGCCGTCGCTTATGTCCTGATCAAGGCGCTGATCGCCATCGGGCTGTGGGGGGCGGCGACCATCGGCTTCTTCTGGACGCCTCTCAACCTGGCGGAGCGGGTGTTCGCGGCAGCGGCCGCCTTCCTGTTCGTCGTGGCGCTTCCGGTAACCGACGAGACCGGATTCGTCATGACGGCGGCCTTCCTGCTGTGGCAGCGCCATCGCCTGCGCCGCGTGCGGCGGAGCAGCGCCCCGGCATGAGTGCAGCGTTATGCCTGTCGGCGCTCGGCGGGGCGGTTCTCGCCGCCCTGCCAGGGTCCGCTTTCTCGCTCTCCTGGACCCATTCGGTGGAGAAGACCGAATGGCGGGAGGAATGGCGCATCGAGGACGGACGTCTCGTCCTGGCCGAAGCCCGTGTGAAGGGGGGCGGCGCCGGGATGGAGCCGCCCGCGGGCGCCCGCTTGGCCGCCGGCTGGTGGGTCTGGGTGCCGGCGGTGCCGCCGTTGGAACGGGTGGTTCTGGCCGCTTCCTCCTTCACGCCGGAGCACGAACTGTGCGTGGAGGGGACCTGCCGTCCGCTCCACGGCTGGATCGGCGGGCCGATGCCGAGTCCCCTCGAACTGAAGCCCTGCGGCTAGAGACACGTTATTCACGCACGGCCGATAAGGGAATCCCGAAGGGGCGTTCCGGCTTGGCTTAGCCCTTTCGGAGACGCATACTTCGGTAACTGATATTACAGATGAATGCGTGTTATGACCGACGCCCGACCGACCCGACATCGCCTCGCCCGTTCACTTGCCGCTCCCCTGGTAGGCCTCGCTGTCGCCGGAGTGCCGGGGCTGGCCCTGGCGGCGGAAGCGGCGGGGGCACCACATCTCGACGGGCGCGACCTGAACGTCTTCTGGGTGATTCCCTTCGTCGGGATTCTGCTGTCCATCGCGCTGATGCCACTGCTGGCGCCGTCCTTCTGGCACCATCATTTCGGCAAGGTCGCCGCCGGCTGGGCCATCGCCTTCCTGCTGCCCTTCGCGTTGACCTTCGGGGCGGGGCTCGCCACCTACGAGCTGCTGCACACCCTGCTTCTCGAATACATTCCCTTCATCGTGCTGCTGACCGCCTTGTTCACAGTGGCGGGCGGCGTGCGGATCTGCGGCACCCTGGTGGGAACGCCGCTGGCGAACACGCTGGGGCTGGGGCTGGGCACGCTGCTGGCGAGCCTCATGGGAACGACCGGCGCCTCGATGCTGCTGATCCGGCCGCTGATCCGCGCCAACGAGCACCGGCGGCACAAGGTGCACACCGTCGTCTTCTTCATCTTCCTGGTGTCGAACGTCGGCGGCTCGCTGACGCCGCTGGGCGATCCGCCGCTGTTCCTCGGTTTCCTGAAGGGGGTCGGCTTCTTCTGGCCGACCGTGCACCTGTTCTGGCCGATGGTGCTGGTGGCGGGCTGCCTGCTGGCGATCTACTTCCTGGTCGACCTCTACCTGCACACCAAGGACCCCGGCAAGCATCCGCTGATCGAGGGCGTGCATGAGCGGGAGCCGGTGCGCATCGAGGGGGCGGTCAATCTGCTCCTCCTCGTCGCCATCGTCGGCGCGGTGCTGCTGAGCGGCGTCTGGCATCCGGGAGTGGGGGTGGAGATCTACCACATCCACGTGCCGCTGGAGACGATCGTGAGCAACCTGCTGCTTCTCGGCATCACCGGTCTGTCGCTGGTGCTGACCAGCGCGCGCAGCCGCCGCCTGAACGCCTTCACCTGGGGGCCGATCCTGGAGGTGGCGAAGCTGTTCGCGGCGATCTTCCTGACCATCATCCCGGCCATCGCCATCCTGAAGGCGGGCACCGACGGCGCGCTGGGCGCCATCATCGCGGCGGTGAACCAGGACGGCCAGCCGGTCCCGGCGGCCTATTTCTGGGCGGCGGGCATCCTGTCCAGCTTCCTCGACAACGCACCGACCTACCTGATCTTCTTCAACACGGCGGGCGGCGACGCGCAGGTGTTGATGACCGACCTTGCCGTGACCCTGGCGGCCATTTCGGCGGGCGCGGTGTTCATGGGTGCCAACACCTACATCGGCAACGCGCCGAACTTCATGGTCAAGGCCATCGCGGAGGAGCGCGGCGTGGCGATGCCGAGCTTCTTCGGCTACATGCTGTGGTCCTTCGGCATCCTGGTGCCGCTGTTCGTCCTGGTGACCTGGGTGTTCTTCCTCTAGCCCCGGATATCTGGGCTCGGATGCCGGGCGGCCCGTCGCCGCCCGGCGTTTCCCCGTCAGTGGGACATCAGCACCGGCACGTCCAGATTCGCCAGAACCGTTCGGGTGGCGCCGCCGAGGACCATCTCGCGCAGGCGGGAATGGCCGTAGGACCCCATCACCAGAAGATCGCCGCCCAACTCGCGGCAAGAGCTGATCAGGACGTCCCCGACGTCGCCGCCCTGGAAGATGGTCGCCTGATGCTGGCTGCGCACGCCGTGGCGCTCCAGCCAGATCATCAGATCGCGCCCGCTGTCCAGCCTGTGGCCCGGCGGGTCGATGGTGACCACCGTGACCTTCTCCGCCTCCTTCAGGAAGGGCAGGGCGTTGCGCACGGCACGACCCGCCTCCCGCGTGTTCTTCCAGGCCACCACGACGTGGCGCCCGATCGCCGCGGTGGGCGGAGCGGCGTAGGGCAGAACCAACGTGGGGCAGGGGCTGGTCAGCGGCAGCCGGTCCGGCACCTGGAGTGCCACCCGGTCGCCGCGCTCGTCGTCGTGGCTCTGTGTCACCACGGCCAGATCGGCGTAGACAGCGCGGGCGGCCAGCAACTCCACATGGTCGCCTTCCTCGATCGTCCAGGAGTAGGAGCAGTCCTTGAGCGTCTGCCGCACCTCCTGCTCGATCTGCTCGGCCTTCTCGTGGGCAATGGCCGTGGCCTCCGCGATGTAGGCGTAGGAGGCGGCGCGTCCGGTCACCGCGGCGGGCATGGACACCGGCGTGGCGACGAACAGCACCTCGACGAAGGCGGAGAATCGCTTGGCGAGGATGGCGGCCACCGCCAGCCGCTGGGAATGGCGGTCGTCGTTCGACATGTGCAGCAGGATCGTCTTGATCGGCATGGTCTCGCTCGCAGGTTTCGAACCGGATGACCGGCACTCCATAGGTAATGTTTGTTGAGCCAATCTGGCAACGACCCGGCTAGCGGCTGGCGAAGCCTGTGCGTCCGCCCACGCCGTGTCCGGGAGGAAGGCCGGAGATTTCCAGAAGCAGCTTGCTCAGAATGGCGTCGGCGAAGGCTTCGAAGCTGACGGCGGGCACCAGGAAGGCGCCCGGCCCACCGATCACATGCTCCTCGTAATAGCCGTCGAGATTCGTCGGCGCCGCCCCGCCCCAGGGATTGGGCCGGTCGTTGAGGATCGGCAGGCCGTTGATGGTGATCCCGGCGGCGACCGCCTCGTCGCGCGCCCACTGCACCGGGCGCCCGCGGTTGTTGACCCCGTCGCCCGACACGTCGATCACCCGCCGCGCCCCTTCGAACCCGTTGTCGTTGAACAGGCGGACGCTGAAGTCGATGGCCGCGCTGATCGAGGTCCACTGCGCGCTGAGATAGGGAGATTCGGCGACGGAGGAGGCGAAGGCCTCGACGCTGCCGTGATCGCTCAGCAGGGTCCAGGGCACGGTGATGCGCTGGAAGCTGTCCCCGGCCCATTCGACATAGGTGACGGCGATGCGCCCATAGGGGCCGCCACGGATGGCCGCCTGGACCTTCGCGTCGGTGAGGGCGGCGACGTAACCCTCCCGCTGGAGGCGGCCTTCCTCCGCGTCCACGCTGCCGGACACGTCCACGGCCAGCACCAATTCCAGATCGACCGGCGTGTCGGCCTGGGCCGGCGCGCCCGCTCCGCCGACGACAAGAACCGCGGCGGCCATCCCCGCCAGACGCCACGCACCGTCCATGCCGTGCCTCCCCCCGCGGATGTCCCAGACCCCAAGGGCCAAGCCCCCTCAAGAAAAGAGATCGCCATGAGGCCACGACAAGGGGCCTTGTGCACAAGACGTTGACGGACGGTTGTCGCCGCTCCACCTCTCCACCCCATGCCGACCGATTCTCCGAACGAATTTCCCGCCCGCCCGCTGTTCCTGGGCAGCGAGATCTACCGGGGCTCCAGCTATGGAGCGAAGCACCCGCTGGCCATTCCGCGGGTGTCCACCGCCATCGACCTCAGCCGTGCCATGGGATGGCTGCCCGACGCGGTCTACCGCGACAGCCCGCTGGCGTCGCCGCAGGAACTGGGCCGCTTCCACACCCCGGATTACATCACCGCCCTCCACCGCGCAGAGGCGGATCAGCGGGTGGATGCCGAAACAGGGGAGCGCTACAACCTCGGCCGGATGGAGAATCCGGTCTTTCCGGAGATGTACCGCCGTCCCGCCATCAGCACCGGTGCCGCCGTCCTGGCCGGGCGCCTGCTGGCGGAGGCGCCCGCCGGCATCGTCTACAGCCCGGCCAGCGGCACCCATCACGCCCGTCCGGGGCGGGCCAGCGGCTTCTGCTACCTCAACGCCCCGGTGCTGGGCATTCTGGCTCTGCTCGATTCCGGAATCGAACGGGTGCTTTACGTGGACCTCGACGCCCACCACGGCGATGGGGTTGAGGACGCCTTCGCCGACGACGATCGTGTGCTGACCCTGTCGGTCCATGAGGACGGGCGCTGGCCCTTCACCGGCAAGGCCGAGGATCGGCCCGGCGCTCTGGCTTTCAATCTGCCGGTCCCGCCGGCGTTCAACGACACGGAGATGGATTACCTTCTGGAGACGGTGATCCTGCCGCTGGGACAGGCGTTCCGCCCCCAGGCGCTGGTCATTCAGACCGGGGCCGACGCGCTCGCCGAAGACCCGCTGAGCCGGCTGGAGCTGTCGAACAGCGCGCTGTGGCAGGCGGTGAGGGCGTTGATGGGGCTGGCGCCGCGCCTGATGGTGGTTGGGGGCGGGGGCTACAATCCCTGGTCCGTCGGACGCTGCTGGGCCGGGATCTGGGCGGTGCTGAACGGCATCGACCCGGCGGTGCCGCCGACGCCGGAGGCCGAGGGCGTGCTGCGGGCGCTGTCCTGGTCGCGCGCCGCCGGGCGCAATCCGCCGGCGCATTGGTTCACCACCCTGGCCGACGCGCCGCGTCCCGGTCCGCTGCGCGACGAGGTGCGTCGCGTTGCCGCTGCGGCAATCACGAAGATGGTCCGCACTGGATAATCTTTGGAAAGTTTTTCATTCACGTATGTCACGCAGTTGACGTATTGGGACGAATCGGACAGCCTGATTTGCGCGACTCGCGCTGTCCGCTGGTCATTTCGATGAATCACGCCATGCCGGGAGCCGGAGAGGGAGAGGGGCAGGCCGCCGATGTCCAACACCACCTTGCTCCTGCTGACCATCGCCGCGATGATGCTGGCCGCGGTGCCGGTCGCCATGATGCTGAAGCGTTTCCTGCCCGACTTTCTTCATCGCTCCGCAGGCATCGACCAGCTTGAGAACCGCATCTACGTCCTGCATGCGGAGATCCACGAACTTCAGGACCGGGTGAACGGCAAGGTGCAGCGGCGCAACCAAGCGTCCGCCGAGAAGCACCGCGCCGAAACCGAAAACCGCAAGATGGAGCGGGCAATCGCGGAAATCGCCCTCCAGCCGCCCGTGTTCGTGCACGAGGTGGGCGACCCTCAGGCCGGCCTGTCGAAGTTCATGGTGAACGTCGCCCAGGAGAAGGCCTCTTCCGGTGGCGACAAGTCCCAGGTCAACCCGATCTGGCGCTGCGCCAACGTGGCGGAGGTCTGGGCGTCCAACGCGGAGGAGGCCAAGCAACTCGTCGAGGTGGCGTTCCCCTTCAAGATGGGCTTCACCAAGACGTTCCAGAAGACGCAGGGCCGCCTCAACCCCGCCCGCATCAAGGCGCCCTCATCATGATGATCAACTTCCTCATCATCCTGGGGATCATCGCCATCGGGGCGTGGCTGGGCAATGTGCTGCTTGCGGTCGATTCGCAGGTTGCGCAGAGCCGCAGCCGGATGCGCGCCGCCAAGGACACCATCGGCAAGCTGGAGGCGACGATCCGCCGGCTTCAGCATGAGGAGGAGCACATCGTTAAGGAGATCGAGGAGTGTATGGCCGACACCGTCGAGGCGCGCCGCAAGCAGTCGGACATCCAGCGGCGCCTGTCCGAGGCGCAGACCAAACAGCGGCCCCAACTCCTGATCCTGACCGACCGGCGCAATCCGAACGACAGGGAATGGCTGGTGACCGTCGTCAACACCCAGATCGGCGAGATCGACGCCCTGCACCCGCTGGCCGTCGAATGGGCGCGCGGCCGCGACTATCTGGTCTGGGCCGAGAGCGACCGGGAAGCCGGGGAGCGGGCCATCCGCCGCTTCAGCGCCCGCCCCGGCTACCAGATCAAGCAGATCAAGCCGCTGACCAAGGACATTTACACCACCGCCACCGACCGGACGGCGGCGTGACTCCGTCGAAGAGCCTGCTGGACAGCCGCACGTCGCGACGGCATCGTCCCAGCTCTGGATGTCATGGAATGGGTTGGTCGCGATGATCGGACGGGCTGTGCGTGGCCTTTTGGGCGGGTTTCTGATGGGGGTCGCAATTCTGCTGCCGGCCTTGCCGGCGTCGGCGTTGGAGAATTTCGCGCGCTCCTCGTTGACCGTCGAGACGGCCGGCGGCGGCAAGTACCGCTTTGACGTGGAACTGGCGGAAACCCCGGCGCAGCAGGCGCAGGGGCTGATGTTCCGCGAGAAGATGGCCGCCGACTCCGGAATGCTGTTCATCTACGACCGCCCGCAGCCGGCCAGCTTCTGGATGAAGAACACGCTGATCCCGCTCGACATGATCTTCATCGGCACGGACGGCCGGATCGTGAACATCCACGCCAACGCCGTGCCGCGATCGCTGGACGCGGTGAACTCGGCCGGTCCGGTGAAGGCCATTCTGGAGATCAACGGCGGTATGAGCGCGCGACTGGGCATCCGCCCGGGCGACCGCGTGGTGCACCCGGTCTTCGGCACCGCAAAGTGACGGCGCGGCGGCCCTAACGAGCCTCATCGGGCAACCCGAAGGCGGTCAGGACGAGCCGGGCCGCCTCCTCAGGGGGCGTGGCGGCGCCGCTCACCACGATGCAGGCGCGCGGGTGCAGCCACCTCCGCAAGGCGCGCCGCACCCCACCGACGGACGGCGGCTGGTCCTCCAGCACCGCCGCGGGCGTGCCCTGCCGCGCCAGCCGGACGGCGCCAAGGGTGACGAGTCCGGCGTCCCCTCCCACCCCGATCAGGCCGGCCGGCCGCCGCTCCGCGACGATCCGCGCAAGCGCGAGGACGGAAGTGCCGGTGTGGCGCTTGGCGAGGTCGATCTGGCCGATGCCCGGGTGCAGCGCCGCCCGCAACAATCCTCCCCCCATCGGGGCCATGACATCGAGCCCATATCCTCGCCGCCGCAGGGCATCGGCCAGAGCCACGGCGGCACGCCCGGCCGGGGTGTCGTCCAGACCGGACACGAAGACGGCGAGACGGGGAGGGGACGAGGAGGTGGCGTTCACGGAGGGAGCAATCGGCGCGGTCGAAAGGGGCGGCATCATACGAAAGGTCCACCCTGCGGGATAGATGCGGCAGCGTCTTGCCGTCCGCTCAGGGTTCGTGTATTCCACTGCGCGACGTCGGGGCGTAGCGCAGTCTGGTCAGCGCGCCAGTTTTGGGTACTGGAGGCCCCCGGTTCGAATCCGGGCGCCCCGACCAACGAAATTCGAACGATGCACCACGCACGTATCAGAGGAGATGCCGCGTCATGAAGGTCCGGATCTACCAGCCGAGCAAAGCGGCCACTCAGTCCGGGCGTGCCAAGACGCATCGTTGGTTGCTCGAATACGAGATCGAAACCCCGCGCCGTCCGGAGCCGCTGATGGGCTGGATCAGCTCCGGCGACACGCTGAACCAGGTGCGCATCGGTTTCGAGACGTCGGAGGAGGCGGTCGCCTTCGCCCAGCGCAAGGGCTGGGACTATACGGTTCAGGATGCGCCGGTGCGCCGCGTCCGTCCGCGCAACTACGCCGACAATTTCCGTATGGATCGTCCGCGCTTCTGATCCGGACCGGGGCCCCATAGCTCAGTTGGATAGAGCAATCGCCTTCTAAGCGATAGGTCGCAGGTTCGAATCCTGCTGGGGTCGCCACCTTTCTCTGCAGTATCGTTTGCTCATCATCGGCCTGTGGGTCCGCTGGACACCATTGGCGGACTCAGGTCCGATTCCAAAAACGCTCAACACAGTTATCCCCATATCCCGTGTGTCGCAGGCGAAGGGGTGGCAAAGCCTTTGGTTGCGGCACAACGCTGACGATTTGCAGTGTATCCAATGGTTTCGCCACGTGATGACCATGCCCAATTTGGGGGCATGATGGCAAGTCGCCGCCCCTCCAACAGGCTTGAAGACTCATCCACAAAGTTATCCACAGAAAATGGGGATAACCCGAAAGCACCTGCGCGAGGCGGGAGCAAGGCGTTCTCATGCGCCACCACCATAACCATCTACCGCAAGGAACGGCCTCCGTGCCGGTGACGTTTCATGGGGCGCTTGATCAATCCCACGCCGTTCGGCGTCAGCACGAGGTGATGTCTTGGTGGGTTGGGTCGTCAGAACGCTTCTGTTGTGCTTCGTGGTCGGGTTGGCTCTGTCCTTTCTGGACATCAATCCGGCCAGCATCCTGACCAACAGCTGGGCCACCATCCAGGACATCGCCCGGCTCGCCGCGGACATGTTCCATTGGGCGCTGCCCTACATCCTGATCGGAGCGGTGATTGTCGTCCCTCTGTCCGTGATCGGAGCCGTCATGCGCTGGACCCGCACGCGGCACCGTCCGTAACGCAATCCCAATCTCCGCCGTCCGTACAAGAAAAAACCGGAGATCCAGTGAATCTCCGGCTAAGTGAATACAGGGAGGGTTAGAGACAAGATCTGTTTAACTGTTCGGGCGACCTGCTTCGTTGATCTGCATCAATCTGCGATAATTTTATCGATGCGCTGCAACCGGACAGGCTTTGACTTTGGGCAAAAAAATAGCCGAGGGTTCCATTGGAACCCCCGGCATAGGCGAATACAGGGAGGGTTAGAGACAAGAGCTTTCTACCTCTTCCCGCCCCAAGCTACGTTGACATAGATCAAACACTTTTCGCATTGCAGCGAAGGTTTAGCGTCTTACTTATGCGTGTGTCCGTAGAGAACCGAGGGGTCGGTCTCGACATCCTGGATAACTTCGAGTTTCCCATCACGCAGCGCGCGGTAGAAGCAACTGCGCCGTCCGGTGTGGCAGGCCACGCCGTCCTGTTCCACGATCATCAGCAGGGTGTCACCGTCGCAATCGACGCGGAAATCCTTCAGCCTCTGCATCTGGCCGGAGGTTTCGCCCTTGCGCCACAACCCCTTGCGGGACCGCGACCAGTAGCAGACGCGGCCGGTGCGCAGCGTTTCCAGCACGGCCTCGCGGTTCATCCAGGCCATCATCAGGATCTCGCCGCTTCCCTCCGCCTGTGCGATGGCCGGGACCAGCCCGTCGGCGTTGAAGGCGATGGCTGCGATCACGTCCTCGAATGAGGGTTCAAATGCAGGCTCGAACGCGGTGGCGTCCGTCATGATGTCCAATCCTCGTGTGTGCCGCGTGTCCGGACCCGCCCGTTACAGGGCGGCCCTCAGGCGGGTGAAGGCGCCGTCCAGGTCGCGGATGAGATCGTCCACGTCCTCCAGCCCGGCGTGCAGGCGCAGGACGGTGCCGGGATCGGTCCAGCGGGTCGCCGTGCGGACGGCGGCGGGGCGTGCCGGCAGGATCAGGCTCTCGAACCCGCCCCAACTGTACCCCAGCCCGAACAGCTCCAGGGAGTTCAGCATGGCCGACAGGGCCGGCTTCGGCACCGCGTTCATGACGATGGAGAACAGACCGGAGGAGCGTCCGATGTCGCGCTTCCACAGCGCGTGGCCCGGGCACTCGGGGAAGGCCGGATGCAGAATGCGGGTGACCTCGGGCTGCTTCGACAGCCAACCGGCCAGCGCGAGCGCGCTTGCCTCGTGCTGCTTCAGGCGGACGGAGAGGGTGCGCAGGCCGCGCAGACCCAGATAGATGTCGTCCGGTCCGGCGCAGGTGCCCGTCCGCGTCGCGGCCTTCTTCACCGCCAGCCACTGCGCCTCGTTGGCGCAGGAAATCACGCCCAGCATCGCGTCGGCATGCCCGACGATGTATTTGGTGGCCGAGTGGATCGAAACATCCACCCCGTGCCGCAGCGGCTGGAAGAAGAGGGGGGTGGCCCAGGTGTTGTCGATCATCACCGTGGCGCCCACCGTCTTGGCCGCTGCGGCGATCGCCGGGACGTCCTGCACCTCGAAGGTCAGGGAGCCCGGCGATTCGAGGAACACGACACTGGTGTTCGGCTTCAGCAGGGCGGTGATCCCGGCGCCGATGGTGGGATCGAAGTATTCGACTTCCACGCCGTAGGGCGCCAGCGTGTCGTTGGCGAATCGGCGGGTCGGACCGTAGGCGCTGTCGGTGATCAGCACATGGTCGCCCGCCTTGCTGAAGGCGAAAAAGGCCGTGGCGATGGCGTTCAGGCCCGAGCCGGTGTTGACCGCGCGATAGGCGCCCTCGAGCTCCGCCACCGCCTGTTCGAAGGCCAGCGTGGTCGGCGTCCCGACGCGCCCATAGTTGATGCTGTCGAAGGGGGTGCGGTCGCTCGCCTCCAACTCCTCCAGCGTCGGGAACAGCACCGTCGAGCAATGGTAGACCGGCGGATTCACGATTCCGTGATTCTCGCGCGGGCTGCGCCCGGCGTGCCCGAGGATCGTATCTTTTCGTGCGTCGTTCATGGGTCTTCCCGCAACAACAGTGATGGCGCCCGTATCCCGACATTCCAAGATGGACCCGGCCACCAAAGATTTCTTTTCCCAAAGCCTCTGTAAGGGATAACCAAGCCAAATGCACGGCTTAAGGATGATTCGACAAGCCGGATGCGGTTGGTGCACTCTTGTCACACGCGCGTGTCCGCCATGCGGGGCGCGCAATGCATGAACCTAAGCGTAAAAACGCAAGAACAGGGTGGAGCTTAATATGAAATCGGGAATCCTCGCCGCTGCTGCCGCGGCCGTGGTGTTCGGCGCCGTCACCGGCGCGCAGGCCGGTCCGACGCTGGACGCCGTCAAGGGCCGCGGCTTCGTCCAGTGCGGCGTGAACGCCGGCCTTCCGGGCTTCGGCAACCCCGACAGCTCGGGCAACTGGACCGGTCTCGATGTCGATTACTGCCGCGCGGTCGCGGTTGCGCTGTTCAACGACCCGAACAAGGTCAAGTTCACCCCGCTGTCGGCCCAGCAGCGCTTCCCGGCCATCCAGTCCGGCGAAGTCGATCTGCTGTCGCGCAACACCACCGTCACGCTGACCCGCGACACCTCGGTCGGCCTGAACTTCGCCCCGGTCACCTACTATGACGGCCAGGGCTTCATGGTGAACAAGAAGCTCGGCGTGAAGAGCGCCAAGGAGCTGAACGGCGCCACCGTCTGCGTCCAGGCCGGCACCACGACCGAGCTGAACCTGGCGGACTATTTCCGCACCAACAACATGTCCTACAACCCGGTCGTCATCGAGTCGAACGACGAGGTGAACGCCGCCTACTTCGCCGGCCGCTGCGACGTGCTGACGACGGACGCCTCCGGCTTGGCCGGCACCCGCGCCGGCGTGGCGCCGGTTCCGGACGACCACGTCATCCTGCCGGAGATCATCTCCAAAGAGCCGCTGGCCCCCGCCGTCCGCCACGGTGACGACCAGTGGTTCGATGTGGTGAAGTGGACCGTCTACGCCACCATCCAGGCCGAAGAGATGGGCATCACGTCCAAGAACGTCGACGAGTTCGTGAACAGCAAGAACCCGGAGATCCAGCGCATCCTGGGCACCTCACCGGGCATGGGCAAGGCGCTGGGCCTGGACGAGAAGTGGGCCTACAACGTGATCAAGACCATGGGCAACTATGGTGAGATCTTCGAGCGCAACGTCGGCATGAAGACCCCGCTGAAGCTGGAGCGCGGCCTGAACGCGCTGTGGACCAATGGCGGTCTGCAGTACGCGATGCCGATCCGCTGAGGACGGAAAGGGGGACCGCGGACCACAGGGAGGCCCGCGGTCCTTCCTTTTTTGACGACGGGCGGGGCGGCCACAGGGCGACAAGAATCAATGCCCGTGCCGCAGGCCCGTTTGGGAGACGATATACGTGGCGCAAGTTGCGGCGGACGTTCGGGAGGCGGCCGACGCCCTTACGCCATGCTGGTGAGGGGAGAGAACCGTGGCCAGCGAGACCCGGGACACCGCGCGCCCAAGCGCGCCTGGCGGTGTTTCATTTTCCCTCAGCGACCCGACGGTCCGTGCCGTGTTCTACCAGGTTCTGGTGGTCGGCATCGTCATCGCGGTCGGCTGGTTCCTTATTCACAACACGCTCGACAACCTGTCGAAGCGGTCCATCGCGACGGGATTCGGATTCCTGGACCGCGAGGCCTCCTTCGGCATTGGTGAGAGCCTGATCGACTATCATCCGCGGGACAGCTACGGCCGGGCCTTCCTGGTCGGCGTGCTGAACACGCTGAAGGTGTCGATCATCGGCGTCGTGCTGGCGACCGTGCTGGGCACCCTGATCGGCGTCGCCCGCCTGTCCAGCAACTGGCTGATCGCCAAGCTGGCCTCCACCTATGTGGAGATCGTCCGCAACATCCCGCCGCTGCTCCAGCTCTTCTTCTGGTACGCGCTGGTCTCGGAAAGCATGCCGCCGGTGCGGCAGGCGCTGAACCCGATTCCCGGCGTGTTCCTGTCGCAGCGCGGCCTGTTCGTGCCGGTGCCCTCTGCCGACCCGGTGTGGGGCACAATGGGCTTCGCGCTCGCCATCGCGGTGATCGGCGTGATCTTCCTGCGGCGCTGGGCCAAGGCCCGGCAGGAGCGGACGGGTCAACCCTTCCCGATCGGATCGGCGACCCTGGGTCTGCTGATCGGCCTGCCGCTGATCGCCTACATCGCCGGCGGCGCGCCGACGGCGCTGGACGTGCCGAAGCTGCAGGGATTCAACTTCGTCGGCGGCGTGGTCCTCACTCCGGAGTTTTTCGCGATCCTGGTCGGGCTGGTCGTCTACACCGCCGCCTTCATCGCCGAGGTGGTGCGCAGCGGCATCCTGGCGGTCAACTGGGGCCAGACGGAAGCTTCGAGGGCGCTCGGCATCGACAGCGGCAAGACGCTGCGGCTCGTCGTTCTGCCGCAGGCCCTGCGGGTGATCGTGCCGCCGCTGACCAGCCAGTATCTGAACCTGACCAAGAACAGCTCGCTGGCGCTCGCCATCGGCTATCCGGATCTGGTGTCGATCGCCAACACGACGCTGAACCAGACCGGTCAGGCGATCGAGGGCGTGGCGATGATCATGGGCACCTATCTGGTCATCAGCCTGGGCATCTCGATCTTCATGAACTGGTACAACAAGCGCATCGCGCTGGTGGAGCGCTGACGGCCATGACAGACAACGTCCATACCGGCAACGTCCCCACCGGAAGCATCCCCGACGAGCGTCCGCCGTCCAACACCGTCGGCCCCGTGGCGTGGCTGCGCAACAACCTGTTCAACACCTGGTACAACGCGCTTCTGACCATCCTGATCGCCTGGCTGCTGTTCAAGGCGATCCCGCCGCTTCTCGACTGGCTGATCTTCAGCGCCAACAGCTTCGGCACGCCGCCCCAGGTGTGCCGGCAGGAGGGCGGCGCCTGCTGGACCTTCGTCAGCGAGAAGCTGCGCTTCGTCATGTTCGGCACCTTCCCGTACGAGGAGCAGTGGCGGCCGCTGATCACCATCGTGATCATCATCGCGCTGGTGCTGGCGAGCTGCGACCGCCGCTTCTGGAAGCCCTGGCTTGCCCTCGTCTGGATCGCCGGCCTCACCGCGGTGGGCGTGCTGATGTGGGGCGGCGTGCTCGGCCTGACCTATGTCGAGAACACGCTGTGGGGCGGCCTGCCGCTGACGCTGATGCTCTCGGTGGTCGGCCTGTCCGTGGCCTTCCCGGCGTCGGTCCTGCTGGCGCTCGGTCGGCGCTCGCAGCTTCCGGCCATCCGCGTGATTTCGGTGACCTACATCGAGTTGATCCGCGGCGTGCCGCTGATCAGCCTGCTGTTCATGGCCTCGGTGATGTTCCCGCTGTTCCTGCCGACCGGCGTGAATTTCGACAAGCTGCTGCGTGCCCAGATCGCCTTCATCATGTTCGCCGCCGCCTACATGGCGGAAGCGATCCGCGGCGGTCTTCAGGCCATTCCGAAGGGCCAGTACGAGGCGGCGGACGCGCTCGGCCTGAACTACTGGCAGGCGATGGGCAAGATCATCCTGCCGCAGGCGCTCGCCATCTCCATCCCGCCGCTGGTGAACACCTTCATCAGCTTCTTCAAGGACACGTCGCTGGTCATCATCATCGGCCTCTACGATCTGCTGGGCACCGCCAAGGCGGCGCTGTCCGACCCGGCGTGGCGCGGCTTCTACCGCGAGGCCTACCTGTTCATCGGCGTGATCTACTGGGTGTTCTGCTACTCGATGTCCAAATACAGCCAAAAGCTCGAACGCGACCTGCATCGCGGTCACCGTCGCTGAGGGAAAGGGAAAAGAGATGACCATGGCCCAAACCGCCGGCGCCGCGCGCAGCTTCCCCCAGGGGGAGCCGATCATCCAGTGCCGGGGCGTGCACAAGTGGTACGGCGAGTTCCACGTCCTGAAGAACATCGACCTGTCGGTCGCCAAGGGGGAGCGGATCGTGATCTGCGGCCCCTCCGGCTCCGGCAAGTCGACCATGATCCGCTGCCTGAACCGGCTTGAAGAGCACCAGAAGGGCTCCATCGTCGTCGATGGCATCGAGCTGACCGGCAATCTGAAGAACATCGAGCTGGTCCGCCGCGAAGTCGGCATGGTGTTCCAGCACTTCAACCTGTTCCCGCACCTGACCGTGCTGGAGAATTGCACGCTCGCCCCAATCTGGGTCCGCAAGAAGCCGAAGGCCGAGGCGGAGGAAATGGCGATGCGCTACCTGAAGCGGGTGCGCATTGCGGAGCAGGCGCACAAGTACCCTGGCCAGCTCTCCGGCGGGCAGCAGCAGCGTGTGGCCATCGCCCGTTCGCTGTGCATGAGCCCGAAGGTGATGCTGTTCGACGAGCCGACCTCCGCGCTGGACCCCGAGATGGTGAAGGAGGTGCTGGACGTCATGATCGGTCTGGCCGAGGACGGCATGACCATGCTCTGCGTGACGCACGAAATGGGCTTCGCCAAGTCGGTCGCCGACCGCGTCATCTTCATGGACCGCGGCGAGATCGTCGAGCAGAACACGCCCAACGAGTTCTTCAACAGCCCGCAGTCGGAGCGGACGAAGCTGTTCCTCAGCCAGATCCTGAACCACTGATACCCGCCGACCGCGTCGGAGTGGCTTGTTCCGGCGCGGTAAACCAGCGCAACCCGCAACGAACGCTGGCGGGTTGTGCCGGTTTCGGGTTGAATGCAGTCCGTTCGTGCTGTTTGCCGCTATGCACAACGGAGCCTGCCTGATGGAGCTGCTGAGTCCCCGTCCCGGAATTGGCCAGATCAAGCCCTACCGTCCCGCCCGACCACCGGAGGACGGGGCCGCCTGGGTCGATCTGTCGCTGACGGTCAATCCGCTGGGACCCGGCAAGAAGGCGCTCACCGCCTACCGCCATGTGGCGGCGCAAATCCACCGCTATCCCGACTGGTCGCAGGACCGCCTGCGCCACGCGATCGCCCGGCGCTACGATCTGGACGCCGGCCACATCACCTGCGCCAACGGCTCCGACGAGATGATCCACCTCGTCACCCAGGCCTTCGCCGGGCCGGGGGACGAAGTGCTGTGCCACGAGCACGGCTACCGCGGCTTCATGAAGGCGATCCGCGCCGCCGGGGCGACCCCGGTCGTCGCCGCGGAACGGGATCTGGTCGTCGATGTCGAGGCGATGATCGACCGGGCGAACGAGAAGACGAAGCTCTGCTTCCTCGCCAACCCGAACAACCCGACCGGCACCTACATTCCGTCGGACATGGTCCTGCGGCTGCGCGCCGGCCTGCCGTCGCACACTCTGCTGGTTCTGGACTCGGCTTACGCCGACTATTGCCGCCGCGACAACTACAGCAACGGGACGGAGATCGTCGAGTCTTCCGACAACGTCCTGATGGTGCGCACCTTCTCCAAGCTGCATGGGCTGGCCGGGCTGCGCGTCGGCTGGGCCTATGGCCCGGCGGGGGTGATCGAGGCGGTCAACCAGACGCGCGGCCCCTTCAACGTCGGGATCGCCGCCCAGGCCGCGGCGGAGGCCGCCATCGCCGACATCGAGCATGAGGAGGCGACCTTCGCCCACAACAGCGCGTGGCTGCCCTGGCTGAGCCACGAGCTGGAGCAGCTCGGCGTGCGCGTCTATCCCAGCGTCTGCAACTTCATCCTGGCGCGCATCCCGACCGACCCGTCGCTCGGCGTCCAGGCGGTGCTGGACCATCTGGCGCGCCGCGGCATCCTGGTGAAGCCCACCCAGGATTACGGGCTGGCCGACTGCCTGCGCATCACGGTCGGGCGGGAGGACGAAAACCGGGCTCTGGTCGCGGCTCTGGGAGAGATTCTGAACTGATTTCCGGCTCCTCGCCGGGAACCGGCTCGGGGATGAGATCAGGGATAGGATCTGGATGCTGGGCGTGTTCGCGGGCGAAGATGAACAGCCCGGAACCGACCACGATGACGATGCCGACCAGCGAGAGCAGGTCCGGCCACTCGTCGAAGAAGATCGCCCCGATGGCCAGCGCCCACAGGATCTGGCTGTACTGGGCCGCCCCCACCCGGTCGGCCGGGGCGAAGGCGGCGGCCAGGGTGAACAGGGCCTGGGCGGCGAAGGTCGTGGTGGCGAAGCCCACCGTCAGAATCCACTGCTCCCGCGTCGGCCACTCGAAGCCGGGGATCATCAGCAGGCCGGACGCGACGGCGGTCGACAGGAACACCGTCCCGATCAGGGTGAAGCGCTTCTCGGAATGCCCAATCATCCGCCCGGTGATGACCACGACGGCGGAGCTGAAGGCGCAGCCGAGCGCCGCGAAATGGCCGGGCAGCAGTTCGCGGAAGCCGGGGCGGGCGACGATCAGCACGCCGATGAAGGCCGCCCCGATGGCCAGCCGCCGACGCCAGCGCACCGGCTCCTTCAGCACGACGATCGAGAGCAGCGTCACGAGGCTGGGCATCAGGAAGATCATCGCGAAGGCTTCCGCAAAGGGTAGGCTTCGGAACGACATGACGCTGAGCGGGGTGGACGCCGCCACGAAGACCAGCCGCACCGTCATCAGCCAGGGCCGGTTCCAGCGCAGCAGATCACCGACCCGGTCGCCCCTGGTCATGAAGACCGGGGAGAGCAGCAACGGCAGGATGTAGGCGAAGAACGTGACCTCGAAGGGGTCCAGCCCATGCCCGATCGCCTTTACCAGCGCATCGCCCCAGGCGAAGAAGGCGAAGGCCAGGAACGCGAACAGAATGCCCTTCGTCATGGCGACGGACTCCCGGCGTTCGGAACGGCGAAGAGCGAACCTGGACGGCCCGTCACTCGTTGATCGGAATGTGCGGGGCCGAGGTCCGCGGCAGCCAGCCGAGGAGCCGGGGATCGCGGATTTCGCGGGTCACATGCCGGTAGGGCACGAACCCCATCGACTGGTAGAGCGGCAGCGCCTTCGGATGGTCGAAGGTGCAGGTGTTGACGAGAAGCCGCGTCGTCCCGCCCTGCCAGGCCAGCCGGATCGCCGTGTCGAGCAGCCAGGGGCCGAGCTTCAGGCCGATGAAGTCCGGGATCAGCCCGAAATAGGCCAGATCGGTGTCCTCCTCCCGCCGGTCGATCTCGGCGTAGCCGGCCGGCGTGCCGTTCACGTAGAGGACCCAGATCTCGACCCGCGGGTCGGTGACGACACGCCCCAGTTCCGGCATCGGCATCCGCCGCCGCTCGTGCCACAGCCAGGGCTCGCCCACCGTGTCGTAGAGATAGCGGTAGTAGGAGGCGGTCGGCGGGTTGGCCCGCACCAGCGCCACGTCGCCCGCCGGGCGGGGCAGCGCCGCGTGGGCCGGTGGCGTCGTCATCTCCAGATAGGTGACGATGACGGACAGGCAGCCGGGCGGCGCCGGCGCCGCGAGCTGGGAGTGCGACAGGGACGTCCGGGGAGGCGGCGTCAGGGAGAATCGGTCTTCAGCCATTTCTGCATCACGGTAACGGGACCGGTGGCATAGCCCAGCCGCTCATAGAACGCCACCACGGCGTGGTTCGTCGCGCGCACCATGAGTTGCGCCTTGGGCATGCCTGCCTCCACAAGCCAGCCCTCCGCCGCCCGGACCATCGCCCGGCCATGGCCGCGCCCGCGACAGGCGGGATCGACCGCCAGATAGTAAAACCAGCCGCGGTGTCCGTCATGACCGACCATGACGGATGCGACGGTACGGTCCCCGTCGCGGCCGATCAGGATCGTGGCGTTCGGTTTCGATACCGCGAGCTCGATATCCGCTACCGGGTCGTTCCACGGGACCACGAGGTTGCAGGCGGTCCACAGCGCCACCACGTCGTCGCGGTCCGCCGCCTCATAATGGCGGATGCTCAGCGCACCGCTCACCGCTTCGCCGGCCCGGTTTCAAGCGGAAGGTCGCTGCGCAGCCCCCATTCCGCCCAGGACCCGTCATAAACGGCCACGTCCTCCTTGCCGGCCGCGGCCAGCCCGAGTGCCAGCACGCAGGCGGTCACGCCGCTGCCGCAGGAGGCGACGATGGGACGCTCCAGGTCGAGACCGGCGCCCTTCGCCCGCTCCGCGATGGTTTCCGGCGGCAGCAGGGTCTTGCTCTCCGCGTCGATCAGGTCCGTAAAGGGCAGGTTCAGGCTGCCGGGGATGCGCCCGCTGCGGCGGCCCGGCCAGGGCTCGACGACAGCGCCCTCGTAGCGGTTGGCGCCGCGGGCGTCCACCACCTGATCCACTTGCGAGTCGATGTTGGCGAGCACGTCGTCGGCTCGGCGCAGCAAGCCGGGCCGCAGCGCCGCCGTGAACGCCGCCGGGGCCGGGTCGGCCGGGCCGGCTTCCAGGGAACGGCCCTCCGCGATCCATTTCGGCAGGCCACCGTCCAGAACGGCGACGGGGCCGTGCCCGAACAGGCGGAACATCCACCAGACACGCGCGGCGGCGGTGGCCATGCCAGCGCTGTCATAGACGACCACCGTGTCGCCGCTGCCGACGCCGAGCGCCCCGACCTTGGCCGCGAAGGTCGCCTCGTCCGGCACCATGTGCGGCAGGGGGTGGGTGTCCGGCTGCGCCACGTCGTCGATGTCGATGCGCACGGCGCCGGGAATGTGCCGCTCCAGGAACTCGGCGCCCGGGTCGCGGTCGGAACCGGGCATGAACCAGGAGGCGTCGAGGACGCGCAGGCCCGGCTGGCCCAGCCGTTCCGCCAGCCAAGCCGTCGGGACGATCGGGCCGGGGAGGGTGAGCGTGGTTTGCGACTCGGTCATGAAGTATCTCCCCGTTCAATCACGCAGCGCGACGATCACGCGCCGGTTCTGCTTGCCCTTGTTCTCGATCTTCACGACGTCGAGCCCGCCGATTTCGCCCAGACGCTTCACATGGGTGCCGCCGCAGGGTTGGCGGTCCACCCCGGCGATGTCCACCAGCCGGACGCGGCCGTGACCCCGCGGCGGCTTCACCGTCAGGGTGCGGATCAACTCGGGGTTGGCGTCCAGTTCCTCGTCGGTGATCCACAGCGAGCCGACCGGCGTGTCCGCGGCAACCAGCCGGTTCAGGGCCGCCGCGATGGCCTCCTTGTCGAGCCCCTCGGTCGGGACGTTGAAATCGACGCGGCTGCGCTCCGCCCCGACCTGAGCGCCGGTGATCGAGGCGCCGGGCAGGACCGCGCAGACGAGATGCAGCGCGGTGTGCATTCGCATGTGGCGATGTCGGCGGTCCCAGTCGATCTCGGCTTCCACTGGCGTGCCGGGGGCGGGCAGGGGCGCCCCAGGCTCGAGCACATGGATGACGTCGTCCGGCCCGTCGCCCTTCACCGTGTCCACGATACGCAGTGTGGCACCGGCGATGCGCAGCAGCCCGGTGTCTCCGGGCTGGCCGCCGCCGTTGGGGTAGAAGACCGTCCGGTCCAACCGGATGCCCCGCTCGTCCGCGGATGTCACGGTGGCGGTGCAGGAGGTGGCGTAGGCGTCCTCGCGGAAGATCAGTTCCATGGAACCTCGGGTGCGTTTACGAATCCAGCCAATCGGGCACGGGCAGATTCTTCTCACGCAGGAAGGCCGGATTGAAGAGTTTCGATTGGTAGCGCTGCCCTCCGTCGCAGAGAATCGTCACGATGGTGTGGCCCGGCCCCATCTCCTTGGCGATTCGGGTGGCCGCCGCCACGTTGATTCCGCTGGAACCGCCCAACACCAGACCCTGCGACTTGATCAGGTCGAAGATGACCGGCAGGGCCTCCTCGTCGGTAATCTGCAGCGCCTGATCGACCGGAGCGCCCTCCAGGTTGGCGGTGATCCGGCCCTGGCCGATGCCTTCGGTGATCGAGCTGCCCTCGGCCTTCAGCGTCCCATGGGCGTAGTGATGGTAGAGGGAGGCACCCATCGGGTCGGCCAGAACGATGCGGACGTCCGGATTGCGCTCCTTCAGCGCCAGCCCGACGCCGGCCAGCGTGCCGCCGCTGCCCACCGCGCAGGTGAAGGCGTCGATCCGCCCCTCGGTCTGGGTCCAGATTTCCGGACCGGTGGTCAGGCGATGGCCTTCGCGGTTCGCCACATTGTCGAACTGGTTGGCCCAGACGGCTCCGTTCGGCTCGGTCTTCGCCAGTTCCTCGGCCAGACGCCCCGAATAGCGGACGTAGTTGTCGGGGTTGGAATAGGGCACCGCCGGCACCAGACGAAGGTCGGCGCCGACGAGGCGCAGCATGTCCTTCTTCTCCTGGCTCTGCGTCTCCGGCATAACGATGACGGTGCGGTAGCCGAGCGCGTTGCCGACCAGCGCCAGTCCGATGCCGGTGTTGCCCGCCGTGCCCTCCACGATGGTGCCGCCGGGGCGCAGCAGGCCCCGGCGTTCGGCGTCGCGGACGATGGCCAGGGCCGCGCGGTCCTTCACCGACCCACCGGGGTTGAGGAACTCCGCCTTGCCCAGGATCTCGCATCCCGTGGCCTTCGACGGCCCTTCCAGCCGAATCAGCGGCGTGTTGCCGATGGAGCCGATGAAGCCGGTGCGGATGTCCACGGACTGTCTCCCGAATCGAATGATGAACCGGGCAACACTATCGGATTGCGCACCAGGGAATTCAAGGTCGGCTTGTGAAATGCAGCATTGAACGAAATTTCTTCGTTCTTTCTACTTCCCAGCCCTCTCTATTTTCCGATCCACTGGGCACGCAGCCGGTCACGGTTCCGCGCGAACCATCCCAGCGCGATGATGGCGATGGAGTTGTTGAGCGTGTTCTCGTCGAGCCGCCGGATCGCCTCGTCGGCCGGGACGACCATGATGCGGATGTCCTCATGCTCGTCCGCGCAGCCGCCCGTCGCGGCGAGGCCCCGGCTGTCCACCCGTCCGCAGAAGACGGTGACATGCTCGTCGTAAGCGCCCGGGCTGGGATAGTAGTCGCAGATCGTCTCGATGTCCTGGACGGTGCAACCGGCCTCCTCCATGGCCTCGCGCCGCGCCACCTGCTCGGGCGTTTCGCCCTCGTCCAGAAGGCCGGCGACGATTTCCGTGAGCCATCCCCGCCCGCCGGCCGAAGCCGAGCCGACCCGGAACTGTTCGATCAGCACCACGCTGTCGCGGTCCGGATCGTAAAGCAGCACGCCCACGGCTTCGCCGCGCACGCAGACCTCCCGCGGCGGCAGGACACCGCTCCAGGAGCCGTCGAACTTCCTGTGGCGCAGGCGGTAGACGTCGACCTTGAGATAGCCGTCGTAGACTCTCTTCTTCTCTTGGACCTCGATGTCCGGATGATCCACGGGCGGGGCTCCTTGGCTTGCGGGGCGTGCACGGTCCAAGGATGTAGCGCATCCGCCCGTCCGGGGCGAGGCGACCGGGGATTTTCCCTCAGAAGGTCGGGTTCAGCTTCAGCGTGCTGTAGCGGTCGGCGGACGGGACGGCGACCGGCTCCAGCTTGGGGCCGCGCAGCAGCTCCAGCGGCACGGTGACGCCGGCCGGGCCCAGGCCCCAGACTTTGCGATAGAAATCCGCCAACCCCTTTGGCCGCTGGCCGGCGACCCCGACAATCATGTCGCCCGGTTGGATTCCCACGGTCGCCGCGGGGCTCTGTGGGGTGACCCGCTCGACCATCAGGCGGCCCTGCTCCTCGCGCAGCGTGACGCCCAGCCACGGCCGCGCGGGTTCCTGCCGCCGTCCGAACGCCAGGAGGTCGGCCAGGATCGGCTTTAGGGCGGAGACCGGAACGAACATGTTGCCGGGAATGCCGCCATGGGCCGGAACCGCGTCGCGCACGATCAGCGAGCCGATCCCGACCAGTTCGCCCTTGCGGTCGATCAGGGCGGCGCCGTTGAAACCCATGATCGGTGGTGTGGTGAAGATCGCCTCGTCCAGCAGATACTCCCAGTAACCGGCGAACTCGCGTTTCGCGGCGATCAGCACCGGCTGCACCCCGGTGGACCCTTGCCGGGTGAGCACCATGGCGCGCTCCCCCTCCTTGATCGCGTCGGAGTCGCCGAGCCGGACGGGTGCGGCGCTGAACCCCATGCCGGCGCGCAGCAGCCCGAAGCCGCTGGCCTGATCGTAGGCCACGAACTCCGCGGGATAGCCGCGCCCCTCGCCGGTGGTGACCTGGAGCTGCGCCGCCTCCAGAATCGTGTAGCCAATAGTGAGGATCAGTCCGGCCCCGTCGATGACGACGCCGGTCCCCTCGCGCTCCGTGCCGAGCGAGCGAGCGCTCTGGCTGTCGGGAAGGATGGTGGCGGAGATGCGGACCAGGGCGCCCGACAGCTTCGCCGCGTCGAGCTGGTCGGCCCGCGCCGCAGGGATGGGAAGAAGCACCGTGAGGAAGGCCGCAAAGAAGGTCGCAAACAAGGTCATCGTCCGGGGGATGCGGCGCCAGCGACCCGTCATTTTTCCCTCCCTTGGCGGAGTCGAGTCGGGCGGACGCCGGATTGCTCGATCCCCGGATTAAACATGAGCGTCGGGGCGCTTCCATCAAGGGGTTCCCCGATTCGACCGAAGCCTCTCTGACCGGTCCGTGAAACCTCCGCCCGCCGCGCAACGTTACCCGTATCAGCGACACCACGAAGGACGGGACGATGCCCATCAACAGCGAACGCGAACTCGAACAGGCGGTGGAGGAATTTCAGCGTCTCGCCGACGAGCCAGCCGGTTCGCCCGGCGAGCGCCGGAAACTCGAACTGGATGCGGAGATCAAGGCCTTCTACGTCCAGCACTCCGATGACATGCGCAAAGGCAAGCCACGGCACGAGTGACGCGCTGCCGCCGACACCGGCGCGCATTTCTTCATCGACGCGGAGGGGGCGGCTGACCGACACTGCCGCCGCTCCCGGGCCGGATCGCCGCCCCGGGACGCCGCCGTTGAAGGAAGGAGCGCGTCCCCACGATGAAGCGAATCGACAATTGCTACACCTGCCTGTTCTGGGAAGGGCAGGGCATCCGCCAGAGGGGACCGAAGGGCCTGTGCCGCCGCTTTCCACCGCAGGTGACCCCCCGCGATACGGAAGGACGCTTTCCGATCACCCTCTCCACCGACTGGTGCGGCGAATGGAAACGTGACATCGGCGACCCCGCCGGCGAGGCCGCGGACAACCGCCTGATCTACGATGACCCGCAACCCCGATAGGCGAACGGGACGGGGCTGCATTGGTGTCGGTTGCCCTTCTGCGCTTCGGTTCAGCGGCGCATCGGTGTGACCACCATGGAGCGCTGGTTTTCCGGCAAGACCGCCTCGCCACGAAACAGCATCCGATTCCAATCGACGCTCAGCAGGGCGACGGCCACCGCCATGGACAGGGCGATGATCGCCACCGCGCCGACCCAGCCACCGCCTCCTTGCCGGCCATCGGACTGTGAAGTCCCGTCCTTCGGCGCGAGGAAATGAAAGTTGAGTGGGAAAATGGTCATGGGTCGCCTCCACCGCTGAACAGGCGCAATCCCGACTCGAAGGGTATTCTATGAAAGTGTAACGCCGGGAGGCATGCGGCGGCATCAGGCCTTCGGTCGGAACGCTCGTTCCTTCGGATGATGCCGGAAGCGGTGGAGAAGAATTCCGCTATGAGAAAAGGCCGAGCCCACAGGGACTCGGCCTTTTCATCGAAGTGGCTCCCGGTGCTGGACTCGAACCAGCGACACGCGGATTAACAGTCCGCTGCTCTACCGACTGAGCTAACCGGGATCAGTCTGACCGGCCTTGCGAGATGCAACGTCCGGCGTGTGCGGCTGTATAGCTGACCATCCAATGCTTGCCAAGTCTTTTGATGGCAAAAAAAGACGGCCGGAGCGGGGCAGGGAAGCCGAGCGCCTTACGATTCGTGTGTCCGCCCTGCGGCGGGCGCTCCAACGCTGCCGCTTCTCCACCATCGCGGAGCATGAAACCTCGGGTGGCTGACGGCCAACACGGTCGATGCCAACATGGTTGAGCAGGCCCAAGCCAAGCGAATTGGGCGCAGCAGTGGGGGGCTGACCATAGCGCTGCATACACCGGCGAGGTGTGGCGGTGCGGGCGTGGCTCGGGTCACAGGCGGCCAAAGCGATGGCGGTCGCGTGATGCACGCTCCGGCACGAGCACGCTGTCTATGGAGAGGTCAGCGCAGCTCGCAACCGCTACAACGTGACCGGTCGATCGATGGCCTTGCCCCAAACCAGCAACTCGTAGCGCCTGAATTCCGGCCGATAGTAGGGATCGCCCTCGACCAGTTTCACCGCTTCGTCCCGGCTCTCGACGTCGAGCACCCACAAGCCTCCGACGAAGGGCGCACCCGATTCCGGACGGAGACCGCCACCGATCAAAATCTTATCGCGGTTGGCATCAAGGTAGGCGAGATGGGCGGCGCCATGCTGCTGACGAACCTCCAGCATCTCCGGCGTATCGGTGAACAACGCGATCCATCGGGCCATGGGAATCCTCCCAGCGTTCTTGTCCACGCAGCTTACTTCTGCGGGGGAGGGGCCGCTAGCCAAACTGACAAAACCGCTCCGGGTTTCCTGAAGGCCCCGTTTCTTTCCCGTTTCTTTAAAGAATGGGGCAAAGGTCGGTCGTTCGTTGTTGTTCCGGCTTGCAGCGTCGGGAATTTCGCCGCTGGCATCCCCCGCCTACCGCCCCCAGACTCGGACACTGTGGCAAGAGCCACAATTGATAGGGAGGGGGGCAGTGTAGCACCGTCCCGGATTCGGCTCCCAAGACCCCCAGCCCGCCATTCGCGCCCGGAAGGATAGGGGCAGGACTACGGCGAGTCGGCAGGGCAGAAAAAGGGCTTCGTTGGGTGACGGTTCAAACCACGAACGGCCACCTCCGGGCAAGGCCGAAACCTTGGGGGCAATGGGAGCAATGGGAGAAAATCGAGTGCCCTGGGCCATCGGGCTTCAGGGCGAAAGGCTGAAAACCCTAAGGTATCCAACGGTCAAGGATGGAGGCACGGGCGGGAATCGAACCCACGTACACGGATTTGCAGTCCGCTGCATCACCACTCTGCCACCGCGCCATCCTTGCGTCCGGCACCCCCTAGCGGGAGCGCCGCGGCGTGGGAGCGGACGTATACTGCGGTTCATGGGGGTGGTCAAGCGCCTTCGTCGCGTTATCTCGATGATCCGGTGCGGCGTTGTGTTCGTGAGACTTTGAAGATATATACGCGACGAGGCAGCGAGGCCGCGCACTACGGCTTGGCGCCGCGCTCCGTCCACCAGATTGTAAGCGACCGCCATGTCCGAATACGCCGCCGCCCGTCTCAACATGGTCGAAGGGCAGATCCGACCGAACAAGGTGACCGACCAGCGCCTGGTCGATGCCATGCTCGACATTCCCCGTGAACAGTTCGTTCCAAAGGCGGCGCGCGGCATCGCCTATGTGGACGAGGATCTCGCCATCGGCAACGGCCGCTATCTGATGGAGCCGATGGTCTTCGCCCGCATGCTCCAGGAAGTGGGCATCGACGCGACCGACGTCGTGCTCGACATCGGCAGCGGCTCCGGCTATTCGACCGCCGTGCTGGCCCGGCTCGCGGCCACCGTGGTTGGCATCGAGTCCGACGCCGAGCTGGCCCGGCAGGCGACGGAATCGCTGAGCGCGGTCGGCGTCGACAACGCCGTCGTCATCACCGCTCCGCTGACCGAAGGCTACCCGCAGCAGGCCCCCTACGACGTGATCGTGATCGAGGGACTGGTGTCGGAGGTGCCGGAGGGCATCCTGGCCCAGCTGGGCGAGGGCGGCCGGCTGGTCGCCGCCGTTCTCGGTGACCGCGGGGTCGGCGAAGTGAAGCTGTATCAGCGCAGCGGCGGAGTCACCTCGGCCCGCACGCTGTTCGAGGCGCACACGCACCCGCTGCCCGGTTTCGAAGCCAAGCCGAAATTCGTATTCTGATTTCTGAGTGAGTGATCCCAGGGGCTTCGGCCCTTTTCGACTTGTCCCCCAGCCTGTCACCTTGCCTTTCACCGGCCGCGGTCCTGCGGCCCGCAGCGGAGAATCAAGGCATGCCGGCGCCGTTTGACATGGACGTCGAGGATCTGGACCGCATCCGGACATCGGGTGGCGATCCGCTGGTGCTCGACGTACGGGAACCGGGGGAGGTGGCTATCTGCGCCCTTCCCGACAGCCTCCACATTCCGATGGGGGCGCTGCCCGCCCGCGTCGGGGAGTTGCCGCGGGACCGCGACATCGTGGTCGTCTGCCATCACGGCGGACGCAGCGCGCAGGTGACCATGTGGTTGCGTTCCCAGGGATTTTCCCGCGCCACCAATCTGAATGGCGGGGTGGATGCCTGGGCGCGCCGAATCGACCCGAACATGAAGGTCTATTGAACATGACTGTGCGAAGCCGTTTCGCGCGCCATTTGATGGCGACCGCCCTCACGCTGGGGGTTGCCTTCGTCGGGGGCATCGACACCGCGTCGGCCCAATCCCTCGAAGACGCGCTAGCGCAGGCCTATTCCAACAACCCGGCGCTCGCCGCCCAGCGCGCGCGCCAGCGCGCCGTGGACGAAAGCGTCCCGCAGGCTCTGTCCGGCTACCGTCCGACGGTGCGGGCGACCGCGGGCATCACCCGCAACGCCACCAACAGCACCTTTCAGGGTGGCGAAACCGGCGCCGAGAACAACGCCAAGAGCGTCGGCGTCACCGCCACCCAGCCGCTCTACGACGCGACCGTAGGTCCGGCCGTCCGCCGCGCCGAGCGTACCGTCGAAGCCCAGCGCGCCACCGTGCTCGCCAACGAACAGCAGATCCTGCTGAACGCCGCGGCGGCCTATCTGGACGTCGTGCAGAATCAGGCGGTGCTGGAGCTGCAGGCCAACAACGAGCAGGTCCTGCGCCGCCAGCTCGACGCCGCGCGCGATCGTTTCCGCGTCGGCGAATACACCCGCACCGACGTCAGCCAGTCGGAATCGCGTCTGGCCGCCTCCATCGCCGCCCGCATCTCCGCCGAAGGCACGTTGCAGGCATCGCGCGCGACCTATGAGCGCGTCGTCGGTTCGATGCCGGGCAAGCTGAAGGCGCCGAAGCCGAAGTTCAAGCTGCCGGGGACGCTCGACGAAGTCGTCGAGATGGCCCGCTCCAACAACCCGTCGGTGCTGTCGGCAACCTACACGGAAGCGGCGCAGCGCGAGGCGGTGGACCAGCAGTTCGGCCGCCTGCTCCCGTCGGCCAACCTGTCGGCGCAGGCCAACCGCACCATCGACGCCGGCCGTTCGTCGGGCATCGACATCAAGCGGCAGGACGGCGCTCAGCTCACCGCGCAGATCACCATCCCGCTCTATCAGGCCGGCCTGCCGGAAGCGCTGACCCGCGAGGCGAAGCACACGGCGAATCAGGCCCGCCTGCAGATCGACGACACGCGTCGCCAAGCGGTTGAGGCGGCGATCAGCGCGTGGCAGGGGCTGCAGGCCGCGCGGGCGAGCATTGAGTCCTACAACTCCCAGATCCGGGCCGCCGAGATCGCGCTGGAAGGCGTGCGCCAGGAAGCCCAGGTCGGATCGCGCACCGTGCTTGACGTGCTGAACCAGGAGCAGGAACTGCTCAACGCCCGCGTCAACCTCGTCCGCGCCCAGCGGACCGAGATGGTCCAGGCTTTCACGGTCCTCGGCGCGATCGGCCAGTTGACGGCGCGGCAGCTCAACCTGCCGGTCCAGTATTACGACGCCGACACGCACTACAAGCAGGTGCGGAACAAGTGGATCGGAACCGGCGTGCCGGAGTGAACGCACTTGAGCGCCCCTTCAAGGGTGATCGTCCCCGGATGATCGAAACGGCCCGCCTCGGCGGGCCGTTTTTGTCTGGTGGCTTTTTACCCAGTCCTGCCCTAGTGTCCGCGTCAGGATGACGTCTCCGGGTTTGCCACGATGAGCGATAAAGGCCAGCAAGAACCGTCGATGGAGGAGATCCTCGCCTCCATCCGCCGCATCATCTCGGAGGATGGCGAACCCGCGAAGGCGGAAGCGGCGCCCCCGCCGCCACCCCCGCCACCACCACCTCCTCCGCCGCCCCCGCCGCCGCCTCCCATGGAGGATGACGACGATGACGTTCTGGAACTCACCCAGATGCTCCAGGACGAGGGGAGGGACGAGCCCGACGAGCCGGAGCCCGATCCGTGGCGCGACGAGCCGTCCTTCGGCGGCATGGCCGATCCGGAGCCGGCGTATCATGCGCCGGACCCCGAACCGCCGCCCCCGCCGCCGCGACCGACCGCGAAACGTCCGGCGCCGGCTTTCGACGATTTCGACGACGACGAGCCGCCTCCGCCGCGACCACGCATTCGTCCGTCGGGACTCGATGACGGGCTGATCTCCCGCCGGGTGGCCGAGGAATCGTCCCACCATTTCACGCATCTGGCGCGCCAGCTCGGCGACGACCTGTCCATCGGCCCGATGCCCGTCGGCGTCCGCACCGTGGAGGAAGTCGTCCGCGAACTGTTGAAGCCGCTGCTGAAGGAGTGGCTGGACGAGAATCTGCCGACCATCGTCGAACGGCTGGTGCAGCAGGAAATCGACCGGATGATCCGGCGCTCCCAAAAATTCTGAGCGGCGCCACGCCCGCCACGCATTCCGTTTGAATTCGTAAGCGAAAGTTCCTGGTGATGTTGGAAAAGACGTACCGGCCCGCCGAGGTCGAGGAAAAGCACTACCGGCTGTGGGAAGAGACGGGCGCGTTCGCGGCGAAGACCGAGTCGAACGGCAAGCCCTACACCATCATGATGCCGCCGCCGAACGTGACCGGCAGCCTGCACATGGGCCACGCGCTGACCTTCACGCTCCAGGACGTTCTGACCCGTTACAACCGGATGCGCGGGCGCGACGCCCTGTGGCAGCCGGGCACCGACCACGCCGGCATCGCGACCCAGATGGTCGTGGAGCGCAACCTCGCCAAGGAAGGCAAGACGCGCCACGATTTCGGGCGCGACGCCTTCATCGACAAGGTGTGGGAGTGGAAGGCCGAATCGGGCGGCACCATCACCCGCCAGCTCCGCCGGCTGGGCGCGTCGCCCGACTGGCCGCGCGAGCGCTTCACCATGGACGAGGGGCTGAGCCGCGCCGTCCGCAAGGTGTTCGTGGAACTGCACAAGCAGGGTCTGATCTACAAGGACAAGCGGCTGGTCAACTGGGACCCCAAGCTGCACACCGCCATCTCCGACCTCGAGGTCGAGCAGAAGGAGATCAAGGGCAACCTCTGGCACTTCCGCTATCCCATTGAAGGCGAGGCGGACCGCTTCATCGTGGTCGCCACCACGCGCCCCGAGACGATGCTGGGCGACACCGGCGTCGCCGTGCATCCGGAGGACGAGCGCTACAAGGACCTGATCGGCAAGAACGTCGTCCTGCCGCTGGTCGGCCGCCGGATCCCCATCGTCGGCGACGAGTACGCCGATCCGGAGACCGGCTCGGGTGCGGTGAAGATCACCCCGGCGCACGACTTCAACGACTTCGAGGTCGGGCGGCGCAACAACCTCGCGGCCATCAACATCATGGACCGCGACGCCCGCATCACCGGCGACGAGGTCCCCGAGGCCTACCGCGGGCTCGACCGCTACGAGGCGCGGAAGAAGGTCGTGGCCGAGCTGGAGGCGCTGGGCCTACTGGAGAAGATCGAGCCGCACACCCACATGGTGCCGCACGGCGACCGCTCCGGAGTCGCCATCGAGCCCTGGCTGACCGACCAGTGGTACGTCGACGCCGCCACGCTCGCCAAGCCGGCCATCGAGGCGGTGGAGACCGGCAAGACGGTGTTCGTACCCAAGCAGTGGGAGAACACCTATTTCGAGTGGATGCGCAACATCCAGCCCTGGTGCATCAGCCGCCAGATCTGGTGGGGCCATCAAATTCCCGCCTGGTACGGCCCGGACGGCCATTTCTTCGTCGAGGAGACCGAGGAGGCGGCCATCGCCGCGGCCAAGGCCCATTACGGCAGTGATGTGGCGCTGACCCGCGACCAGGACGTTCTGGACACCTGGTTCTCGTCGGCCCTGTGGCCCTTCTCCACGCTGGGCTGGCCGGACGAGACGCCGGAGCTGGCGCGCTATTACCCGACCGACGTGCTGGTGACGGGCTTTGACATCATCTTCTTCTGGGTCGCCCGGATGATGATGATGGGCCTGCACTTCATGAAGGACGTGCCCTTCCGGACGGTCTACATCCACGCCCTGGTCCGCGACGAGAAGGGCCAGAAGATGTCGAAGTCCAAGGGCAACGTCATCGACCCGCTGGAACTGATCGACCAGTACGGCACCGACGCCCTGCGCTTCACCCTGACGGCCATGGCCGCCCAGGGCCGCGACATCAAGCTGGCGGTCAGCCGCGTCGAGGGCTACCGCAACTTCGCGACGAAGCTGTGGAACGCCGCGCGCTACACCCAGATGAACGGGGTGGCCCCGGTCCCCGGCTTCAAGCCGGTCGGGCTGACCCAGACGGTCAACCGCTGGATCGTCGGCGCTCTGGCGGAGGCGGCGAAGAAGGTTGGCGAGTCCATCGAGGCCTACAAATTCAACGAGGCCGCCAACACCGCCTACGCCTTCACCTGGGGCACCTTCTGCGACTGGTACCTGGAGTTCACCAAGCCGATCCTGAACGGTTCGGACGAGGCCGCCATCGCCGAGACGCGGGCGACCACCGCCTGGGTGCTGGACGAGATCCTGCACATGCTCCACCCGCTGATGCCCTTCATCACGGAGGAGCTGTGGGAGCAGCTTTCGGACGACCGGGCGAACCGCCTGATCTCCGCCCATTGGCCGGAGCATGGCGCGGAGCTGATCGACCCCGCCGCCCGCGACGAGATGGATTGGGTGGTGCGGGCGATCTCCTCGGTCCGCTCCATGCGGTCGGAGATGAACGTCCCGCCCGCGGCGCAGATCGAGCTGAAGCTGAAGGACGCCGGTCCGGAGAGCCTGAAGCGGCTGGACACGCACCGCGACCTGGTCCTGCGCATGGGCCGTCTGGCCAGCGTCGAGCCGCTGTCCGGCCCGGTGCCCAAGAGCGCCGTCCAGGCGGTGCTCGACGAGGCCACGCTGATCCTGCCGCTGGAAGGCATCGTCGACCTCGACAAGGAGCGGGCGCGCCTGACCAAGGAGATCGAGAAGCTGTCCGGCGAGATCAAGAAAATCGACGCCAAGCTGTCGAACGAGCAGTTCGTCGCCAAGGCGCCGGAAGAGGTGATTGAGGAGCAGCGCGACCGCCGCGACACCGCGGCGCAGGCCCGCGACAAGCTGCAGAAGGCGCTGGAGATGCTGGCCGCGTAAGGCTGGTCATCCAGACCCCAAAAGTGAGCAAGGGCAGGGGCTTCGGTTCCTGCCCTTTCTCTTTGTCTGAAGAATGCCTGATACCGAAGGCGTTTGATGGCCTCCATCAAACGCCTTCGGTTCAAACCCGGCAGCACATGGCGCAGCCATGTGCGAAAGGGTCATACGGCCGGTCGATCATGGAACTCTTCATGCGCCGGCCGTATGACGGTCTGAGGACTCAAATCTTGATCGAGGACACGAAGCGGTCGGCGTCGGCTTCGAGCTGCCGGAGTTCGTCCGCCAGTTGGGCGGCGGAGTAGATCATCTCGATGGCCGACTTGCCGGTCTCCGCGGCGGTGATCGCCATGGTGCTGACGCTCTCGGTCACCTCGTGGGTGTTGTCGTTGGCCCGGCCCACCGCGCCGACGATCTCCTCGGTCTGTTCGAGCTGGTCGCGCACGGCGGCGGATACGTCCTCCGACAGGTGGGCGACCTCCTCCACGGTGGTCCGGATGGCCCGGATCGCCTCGACGACGGAGCCGGTGGCCTCCTGGATGGCCCCGACCTGACCGGCGATGTCCTCGGTCGCCTTGGCGGTCTGGTTGGCCAGGACCTTGACCTCCGATGCGACGACGGCGAAGCCCTTGCCGGCTTCGCCGGCGCGGGCGGCCTCGATGGTCGCGTTCAGCGCCAGCAGGTTCGTCTGTCCGGCGATGTCGTTGATCAGCCGGACGATCTCCCCGATCCGCTGCGAGCTGTCGGCCAGCGCCGCCACCGCCGAGTCGCTCTGCCGGGCGTGATCGACGGCGCGGCGGATGGCCGTGCTGGAGGTGGTCACCCGCCCGCCGATCTCCCCGATCGAGGCGGAGAGGGTGCGCGACACGTTGTTGACGATGCCGACCACTTCCGAGGTCCGCTCCGCCTTTTCCGACGTGTCCAGGGCCTGCTCCTTCATCTTCTCCGCGGTGTCGCGCAGGATGTGCGCGCCGTTGCGGATCTGGTCGGCAGCGTGATCAACCGTGTGGAGCACCCGCCCGAACGCCGAATCGAAGTCGTGGGCGATGGCGCGGAGCGCGTTTTCCCGTTCCTCCTCCGCCCGCCGTTCGGCCCGGCGGGATTCCTGCTCCAGCTCATGCGTGCGCTGAAGATTCTCCTTGAACACACTGACGGCGCGGGCCATCGCGCCGATCTCGTCGCGCCGCCCGGTCTCCGGCACGGTGGCCGTCCGGTCGCCGCCGGCCAGTCGTTCCATCACGCCCTCGATCAGGCGCAACGGCCGGGTGATGCTGCGGGCAACGAGCAGGCTGATGATCGCGAAGCCGACCAGCAGGACGGAGCCGACCTGGAGCACGTTGGCGATCACCTCGCCGCGCACCCGGTTCTGAGTCTCCACCGCTCCGGCCATGCCGGCGTTGGCCGACTCCAGCAGCGCCTCGAAACGCGGCACCATGGCCTGGAAGGCGTCGTTGAAGGTCTGCACCTCGGCCCGGAAGGCCTTGGTGGCGTCGACGAAGCGGCCGAGGTCGGTGCGGTAGGTGCGGGCCTGTTTCTCCAGCTTGGTCTGGGTGGCCGTGTCCAGCCCCGAATCGGCGAGGAAGAAGGTGAACTCGTTGAAGGCCTTGCGGTGGCCGGACAGCAGCGATTCGTCGCTGTAGATGATAAAGTCCTTCTCCATCTTCCGCATGGATTCCATGCGGCCGGTCAGCTTGTCGGCGTTCGGCCACTGCTTCAACTCGTCCTCGATGGCGCGGGCGGAGGCGCGCAGGACGCCGCGCAGACCGCTGTCGTCGGACAGACCCAGTTCCTTCGCCCGCGCGACGACCGACGAAAAGCGCTCCTTCAGCGTGCCGATGCCCTGGGACAGGTGGTCCAACTCTTCCGGCGGCAGGCGCTCCACACCGCGTTCCTTGAGGTTGTCCAGCAGACGCGAGGCTTCCTCCGCGTTCTTCGCGAAGGCCTCGGCCGCCGTCTCGTCGCGGTCGGCCACGAAGCGCAGCGCCTGGAAGCGCAGGCGGCTGGCCCGGCGCTCGATCGCGGCGGTGTGCTCATAGGCGTCGCGGAACTGGTCCAGTTCGGCGGTCGCCTCGAACATGCGCTGGGCGCCGACGGTGACCGTCCCGCCCAGAAGGCCCAAGGTGACCACGGACGCGGCGACCAGCAGCGCGATTCGCGTGCCGATGGAAATGTTCGACAGCATATGCGGTAAATCCTTGGTTGCGCCGCGGACCTTACCCGCCGCCGAAGACGCCGCTGTTACGGATTGATGGCGGATTCGTTACCGTGCCGTCGCCTCTGGGCATTCATGGTGAACGCCCGTATCTAGAAACCGCTGGAAATCGAAAGGGGAGGTCGGCTGTTGTCCTTCGTGCTGTCGAAGCTGCTGTGGCTCCTGGTCTCGCCGGGCAACCTGCTCGTGCTGATCCTCACCGCCGGGACGGTGTTGCTGTTCACCCGCCGTCTGGCCCATTGGGGGCGGCGGCTGGTCGTGGCGGTCACCGTCGGCTTCGTCATCGTCATGGTCACGCCGATCGCCTCATGGGTCGCGCTGCCGCTGGAGGAGCGCTTTCCCCGCCCCGAGTTGCCGGAGCGGGTGGACGGCATCATTATGCTGGGCGGGGCGGTGAACCCGCCGATCACCCGCGACCGCGGCGAGCCGTCCGTCAACGACGCGGCGGAACGCGTTCTCGGCTTCGCTGAATTGATCCGCCGCTACCCCCAAGCGCGTGCGGTGTTCACCGGCGGCTCGGGGCGGCTGGCCGGGCAGGACGCCCTGGACCTGCGCGAGGACCTCGCCGTCCGCGGCGCGCTTCGGCAGGTCGGAATCGACCCAGACCGCGTGACCTACGAGAACGAGTCCCGCAACACTTGGGAGAACGCCCTGTTCAGCCAGCGGCTCGTCCGGCCGAAGCCGGAGGAGACCTGGGTCCTGGTGACCTCGGCCATGCACATGCCGCGGTCGGTCGGCATCTTCCGGCAGGTCGGCTGGGAGGTGATTCCCTATCCGGTCGATTACCGCACGCGGTTCGGCGGGCGCCCCTTCGTCCGCTTCGAGTTCGACAAGCAGATCGACGCGCTCCAGGACCCGGTCCGCGAGTGGATCGGCCTCGTCGCCTACCGCCTGATGGGGCGGACCGATTCGCTGTTTCCGGGGCCCGCCCATGACCGCGATGCAGCACAGGCGGGATCCTGACGGGTGTTGCGCGGTTGGCGCGGGGAGGTAACTCGGCTAGAGTGGCCCCACCAGATTTAGCGGGGTGGGGCCATGCGACGCGCGCATATGCTGAGGGGGGCGGCCGTGCTCGCAGGAGCGCTGACGCTCGCCGCCTGTGCGACCGCGCCGCCCGCGCCATCCTCGTCCGGACTGCCGCGCAGCGGCGTCTACAAGGTCGGCAAGCCCTATCAGGTCAACGGCGTCTGGTATTATCCCACCGAGGATTACTCCTACAGCGAGACCGGGATCGCCTCCTGGTATGGGCCGGGATTCCACCAAAAGGTCACCGCCAACGGCGAGGTTTACGACCAAAATGAGCTGACGGCCGCGCACAAGACCTTGCCCATGCCAAGCCTCGTGCGCGTCACCAATCTCGACAACGGCCGGTCGTTGGTGGTTCGCATCAACGACCGCGGCCCCTACGCCAACGGGCGAATCATCGACATGTCGCGGCGCGGCGCGCAATTGCTTGGGTTCGAAGGCACAGGCACGGCCAAGGTGCGCGTGCAGATTCTGGCGGAGGAAAGCCGCGCGGTCGCCGCCGCGGCCCGCCAGGGCACGCCGGCCCCGATGCTGGCGGAGCTGGACGGCCCGTCGCCAAAGGCCGCCCCGCGCAGCGCGGTGGAGGTCAACGGCGCCGCCCGCGCCATTTCCGCCGCGGTCGCCCGCGCCCCGGTGCCGCCGCCCACCACGGTGGCCGGCGACATGGTGGACGGCCGCTTCGTTCCGGCCCCGGTGGTCGCCGAGCTGCCGGTCAAGCCCTACGAGCAGATCTATGTCCAGGTCGGCGCCTTCGGCAGTCCGGACAACGTCACCCGCGTGCGCGCCCGCCTGGCCTCGCTCGGCCAGCAGGCGCAGGTCACCCAGACGGTCGCCGGTCGGCAGCGGCTGCAGCGGGTGAGGGTGGGGCCGCTGGCCAGTGTGGAATCCGCCGACGCCGTTTTGAACCAGATCCTCCAAGCCGGCCTTACCGACGCCAAAATCGTGGTTGATTGATCACCCGCGAGCCCAGTCCAAGCTTGGCCCGGCACCGGGCCTCGTTCCGTTTCACGTCTTGTCCAGTCCGCGTTTCGAAGGGAGTTGTCATGGTCGCTGTCGTCCGCACCCGCGTTGCCCGCACCCGTTTCGCCATGGGCCTTGCGGTCGCGCTGTTCGCGGCGGGGGTGGGGCCGGTGGCTCACGCCGCCAGCATCGAAACCATCGCCAAGCAAGCGATCCTGGTCGATATCACCTCGAACACCGTGCTGTTCGAGAAGAGCCCGGATCAGCGCATGGCGCCGTCCTCGATGAGCAAGATCATGACGATGTACATGGTCTTTGAATCGATCAAGGAAGGCCGGGTGACGCTGGACAGCACGCTGCCGGTGTCGGAGCGCGCGTGGCGGATGCAGGGCTCCAAGATGTTCGTGGAGTTGCACAACAACATCAAGGTGGATGACCTCATCAAGGGCGTGATCGTGCAGTCGGGCAACGACGCCTGCATCGTCTTCGCCGAAGGTCTCGCCGGCTCCGAATCGGCCTTTGCCGAGCGCATGAACAAGCGCGCTCGCGAATTGGGGCTGAAGGACACCAACCTGACCAACGCGACGGGCTGGCCCGATCCGAACCACTACATGACCGCCCGCGATCTCGCGATCCTGGCCGAGCATCTGATCAAGGACTTCCCGGAATACTACCACTATTATTCGATCCGGGAGTTCAAGTACCACGGCATCAACCAGGGCAACCGCAACCCGCTGCTCTACCGCGGCATGGACGTCGACGGCATGAAGACCGGCCACACCGAGGCCGGCGGCTATGGTCTGACCGCCTCGGCGGAGCGGGAGGGGCGCCGTCTCGTCCTGGTGGTCAACGGCCTGCCGAGCATGCAGGCCCGCGCCGACGAGTCGGCCCGGCTGATCGAGTGGGGCTTCCGAGAATTCGCCACCTACGCCCTGTTCAAGGCGGGCGAGACGGTCGATCAGGTGCCGCTCTGGCTGGGCGCTCAGGACAGCGTGCCGGTCACCGTGCCGGAGGACATGAAGGTCACCATGGCCCGCGCCGACCGCGGCGGCATGAAGGTGTCGCTGGTCAGCAACGCCCCGGTCGCGGCGCCGGTGAAGAAGGGCGACGTGGTCGGCAAGGTGGTGGTGTCGGCGCCGGGCTTCCCAGGCAAGGAGTTCCCGGTGGTCGCCGCCCAGGACGTGGAGAAGCTGGGCTTCGTCGGCCGCGCCCTGGCGGCGGCGAAGTTCCTCATTTTCGGGGCGAGTTGATTGGTGTAAGCCGGCCCGTCACCGCCGGAATCCGGAACGCGGCGGGCCACATCACCATCGGGAGCAGACCATGACGCGCGGGCGGTTCATCACGCTGGAGGGCGGCGAAGGGGCGGGCAAGACCACCCAGATCCGCCTGCTCGCCGACGCGCTGATCGGTTGGGGGAAGCGGGTCGTGCTGACCCGCGAGCCCGGCGGCTCGCCGGGCGCCGAGGAGATCCGCGGCCTTCTGGTGTCGGGCGAGACTGGCCGCTGGGGTCCGGTGACCGAAGCGCTGCTGCACACCGCCGCCCGCCGCGACCATCTGGAACGCACCGTCTGGCCGGCGTTGGAGGCCGGCCATTGGGTCATCTGCGACCGCTTCTTCGACAGCACCATGGCCTATCAGGGCTATGGGCTCGGGCTGGGGCGCGATCTGGTCGCCACGCTCCAGGCCACGGCCCTGGGCGACTTCCGGCCCGACCTGACCTTGATCCTCGACCTGCCGGTGGAGGAGGGGCTGGCCCGCGCCGCCGCCCGCCGCGGCGGGGAGGACCGCTACGAGCGGATGGACGTCGCCTTCCACCACCGCCTGCGCGACGGCTTCCTCGACATCGCCGCACGCGAGCCGGAGCGCTGCGCGGTCGTCGATGCCGGACACCCCGTGGAAACGGTACAGGCGGCCATTCTGGACCAAGTGACCCGTCGCCTGGGAGCCTCCTGAGGTGAGCCGCGCCCGCGCGCCAGAACCGGTCGCGGAGGAGGATGCCCTCGCCCCGCGCCGCAACCCCGAACTGACCGGCCATGACGACGCCGAGCGCCTGCTGCTTGACGCTTGGAACTCCGGGCGCTTGCCACACGCTTGGTTGATCGGCGGCCCCCCGGGGATCGGCAAGGCGACGCTGGCCTTCCGCTTCGCCCGCTTCGTCCTGTCCCAGGTGCACGAGCCGCCGGATGCCGGCCTGTTCGGCGCGCCGCCGCCGCCCGCCACGCTGGCGCTGTCTCCGGACGCCCCGGTCTTCCGCCGCGTCGCCTCGGGCGGGCACGCCGACCTGCTGACCGTGGAGCGCCAGCGCGACGAGAAGCGCGATCGGCTGAAGCGCGACATCGCCGTGGACGACGTGCGCAAGATCGGCCCCTTCTTGCGCAAGACCGCCGCCGAGGGCGGCTGGCGCGTGGCGGTGATCGACGGCGCGGACCGTATGAATCTCAGTGGCTTGAACGCCATTCTCAAGATTTTGGAGGAGCCGCCGTCCGGCGCGTTGCTGCTTCTGGTCAGCGACAACCCCGGCGGCATGCTGCCCACCATCCGCTCCCGCTGCCGCAAGCTGACGCTTCAACCGCTTCCTGAGGAAACGGTTCTCAACCTGTTGGTCCAGCATCGTCCGGACCTCGGCGGCGAGGACCGGGCGGCGCTCGCGCGGCTGGCGGAGGGCAGCATCGGGCGGGCCATCGGGCTGGCCGAGGCCGGCGGGCTCGACCTCTACCGGGAACTCATCGGTCTGCTCGGCACCCTGCCGCGACTGGACGTCGTCGCCGCCCACGCCTTTGGCGACAAGCTGACCCGCAAGCAGGACGACGGTCTGTACGAGACGGCCACCGACCTGCTCGTCTGGTGGCTCGCCCGCTTCGTCCGGTCGCTGGCCCGCGGCGCCTGGCCGGCAGAGGTGGTGGCCGGGGAGGCCGCCCTGATGACCCGTCTGGCCAACGCCCGCGGCCTTGAACGTTGGGTGGAGGTGTGGGAAAAGGTCCAACGCCATTTCGCCCGTGCGGAATCCGCCAATCTCGACCGCAAACAGGTGGTCCTGAACGCCTTGGCGACGCTGGAAGCGGCTGCTACTTAACACGGACGACACACCACGCCCATCCGGACCGGCGACGCGCCGGGCCGGCGCATTCTCGGGAGAGCCTCTGACATGACCGGGTCGAAGACCTTTTACCTGACGACTCCGATCTATTATGTGAACGACGTGCCCCACATCGGGCACGCGTACACCACGCTCGCCTGCGACGTGCTGGCCCGCTTCATGCGGCTGGACGGCTATGACGTGAAGTTCCTCACCGGCACCGACGAGCACGGCCAGAAGGTGGAGAAATCCGCCATGAACGCCGGCATCGCGCCGCAGGAGTTCACCGACCGCGTGTCGAAGAATTTCCGCGACCTCGTCTCGCTGATGAACTTCTCCAACGATGACTTCATCCGCACCACGGAGCCGCGGCACATCGCATCGGTGCAGGAGCTTTGGCGCCGTCTGGAATCGGCCGGCGAGATCTATCTCGGCAGCTACGCCGGCTGGTACTCGGTGCGCGACGAGGCCTTCTACGGCGAGGACGAGCTGACCACGTCGCCGTCGGGCAAGAAGATCGCCCCGACCGGCGCCGAGTGCGAATGGGTCGAGGAGCCGTCCTACTTTTTCCGCCTCTCGGCCTGGCAGGACCGCCTGCTGGAGTTCTATGAGCAGAACCCGGACTTCATCGCTCCCGCCGGCAAGCGCAACGAGGTGATGGCCTTCGTGAAGTCGGGGCTGAAGGACCTGTCGGTCAGCCGCACCACCTTCAAGTGGGGCATCCCGGTGCCCGGCAACCCCGACCACATCATGTATGTGTGGCTGGACGCCCTGGCCAACTACATCACCGCGGTCGGATTCCCGGACGAGGGCGGCGAGTACGCCAAATACTGGCCGGCCAACCTGCACATGGTCGGCAAGGACATCCTGCGCTTCCACGCCGTCTACTGGCCGGCCTTCCTGATGGCCGCCAAGCTGGCCCCGCCGAAGCGCGTCTTCGCGCACGGCTGGTGGACCATCGAAGGCCAGAAGATGTCCAAGTCGTTGGGCAACGTCATCGCGCCGGAGACGCTGGTCAACACCTACGGCCTGGACCAGACCCGCTACTTCCTGCTGCGCGAGGTGCCCTTCGGCAACGACGGAGACTTCTCGCACAAGCAGATGGTGCAGCGGATCAACGGCAACCTCGCCAACGATTACGGGAACCTCGTGCAGCGGTCCCTGTCGATGATTGGCAAGAATTGCGGGGCCGCCGTCCCGCAGCCGGGCGCCTTCACCGAGGCCGACGAGGCCCTGCTCGGCGCCGCCCGCAACCTGCTGCCGATCGTCCGGGCGGAGTTCCAGGCGCAGGCCTTCCACAAGGCGCTGGACGCCATCTGGGCGGTGATCGGCGACGGCAACCGCTACGTCGACGAGCAGGCGCCGTGGGCGCTGAAGAAGACCGATCCGGCGCGCATGGCCACGGTGCTGTACGTGCTGGCCGAGACCATCCGCCATCTCGCCATCCTGACCCAGCCGATCATGCCGGAAGCCTCGGCGAAGATCCTGGACCAGCTGGCGCAGGGGCCGGAAGCCCGCGGGTTCGACCGGCTGGGGGCGGGCGGGGCGCTGATCGCCGGCACGCCGCTGCCCACGCCGCAGGGCGTGTTCCCGCGCTATGTGGACGAAGCGAAGAGCTGACGAACGATGCTGGTCGATAGCCATTGCCATCTCGACTTCCCTGATTTCGCCGAGGAACTGGACGCGGTCGTGGACCGCGCCCGGCAGGCGGGGGTGGGGCGGATGGTGACCATCTGCACTTACCTGTCGCGCTTCGACCGCATTCTGGCGGTCGCCGAGCGCTATGACGATGTTTTGTGCTCGCTTGGCGTCCATCCGCACCAAGCGGCGGAGGAGATCGCTGGGGTGAGTGTCGAGCGCCTCGTCGCGCTGTCGAAGCATCCGAAGGTGATCGGGCTGGGCGAGACCGGGCTCGACTACTTCTACGACAAGAGCCCGCGCGACGTTCAGCAGGAGTGCTTCCGCCGGCACATCCGGGCCAGCCTGGACACCGGCCTGCCGCTGATCGTGCACACCCGCGACGCCGACGACGACACCATGCGGATCATCCGCGAGGAGGCCGCCGGACAGCCGGTCCACGGCTTGCTGCACTGCTTCAGCTCCGGGCGTCAACTCGCTGAAGATGCTCTGGATTTCGGATTCTACATCTCGCTCTCCGGGATCGTCACCTTCAAGAAGTCGGAGGACCTCCGCGCCATCGTGAAGGACGTTCCGCTGGACCGGATTCTGGTGGAGACGGACGCGCCCTACTTGGCGCCGGTGCCGTTCCGCGGCAAGCGAAACGAGCCGGCCTACGTCGCCCACACCGCGGCTTGCGTCGCCGAGGTCAAGGGTGTGGACGCCGCGGACATGGCCCGAATCTCCACCGAGAACTTCTTCCGCCTGTTCCCGCGCGCCGGAACGGCCAATCAGGTCACCGCATGACCGGCCAGCGGGTCACGATCCTCGGCTGCGGCGGATCGCGGGGCGTTCCCGTAATCGGTCTCGGCTGGGGCTCCTGTGACCCGGCGAACCCCAGGAACCACCGGATGCGTCCGTCCATCCTGGTGGAATGGGAGCAGGAGAGGGCCGGGCAGGGCAGTGACGTCAGCATACTGGTCGACACCTCCCCAGATCTGCGCCAGCAGCTTCTCAACGCGGATGTGCGGCGGCTCGATGCCGTCCTGTGGACGCACCAGCACGCCGACCATGCCCATGGCATCGACGAACTCAGGGAACTGTGCCGCGCCATGCACGCGCCCATCGACGCCTTTGGCAGCGCCGATGATCTGGCCGAGTTGGAGCGGCGTTTCGGCTACTGCTTCGAGCCTCTGCGCCCCGGTGAACCCTTTTACCGCCCGGTGTTGACGCCTCGCGCCGTAGAAGGCCCGTTCGAGGTGCGCGGTCGCCGGATCGTTCCCTTCGAGCAGGATCACGGATATCTGAAGACCCTTGGCTATCGCTTTGATAAGTTTGCCTATTCGACCGACGTTGTGAGGTTGGATGAAGACGCCTTCGCGGCGTTGGAGGGTGTCGAGGTGTGGGTGGTGGACTGCGCCCGGATCGAGCCGCCGCACCCGGTTCATGCCCATCTCGCCTTGACGCAGGAATGGATCGCGCGGGTGCGCCCCAAGCGGGCCTACCTGACGCACATGGACCAGACCATGGATTACGACACGCTCCGCCGGCTGCTTCCCCCCGGTGTCGAGCCCGCCTATGACGGGCTCGTCATCGAGCTTTGACCATCCGGGTCGGGACGGGATGGGGTAGGGCGACGGTCAATCGTCCGGCATGATGAGGCCCAGCCGTCCGGCGATGAACCGGTCCGCGGCCGCCTTGGCCGCCTGATCCGCTGTCTGAGGATTCAGCTTGAACTTCTCTCTGTAAAGCTTTGATGTTGCAGTGATGGCTGCAGGTAGAGTGCGCACCGCCGCACGGTATTCGGTCTCCGGCCAGATGTCGAAATCGCTCCAGGACCGGAAGGCGGCCACGGCCCGGCCGCGCTGCTCGGCCATTTTCTTGGCTTCGGCGGACATGGGCGCTTCCAGAAGGGTGCTTGGCACGAAGGACGCCTGAAGGTCGTCCACCTCGAACTGGCGCTCGTAGCCGTGACGGATGCTGCCACGTTCGACCAGGGCCGGTTCGATCGCCGGGTCCATGTGGGCGGAGACGGCTTTCCATTCCGGCAGATCGAACACGGAGGACGACGGATGACACAGGCCGGGCGTCTCGTCGCGCGCATTGCCCCAGAAGGCGCCAAAGGCTTCGAAGGCCGGCTGCCCATGTTTGGTGAACAGGAAGCAGGGCGCGTCCATCTCCGTGGTCGACAGGACATGGCGCAGAAACAGCAGCGACGTGCCCAGAGGGGCGCTCGGCACGTCGCCGAGATTTGCCATTTCTTCAAGAAGGTAGGGGTCTCTTGGCAGACCTCGGTTCAAGATATCGTCCACCAGCTTGCGCACCGTGGGATCCTTGTCCGCCACCGGCACGGCGCCGCTCTGATAGAGATAGACCAACCATGCCTTTGCCGGTGCACCATTGTAGCGCTGAAGCGCCACAGCGGCGGCTTTGGCATCTTTCGGAATTCCGGCGACGACCGCAGCCAGCTTTCTCTGGGCAGCCGAATTCTGGGCGGCCAGGTCGGCGGCGCGCGCCTCATACAGGGTTCGACAAGCCGGGATGGCGGATGTGTCGGCGCAGGTGCCGTCACGTTCGGTCAGGAACGCTTTCTGCGCGCGCTCGATGACGTCCCGGCCATCGGTGGGCGTGTTTTCCAAGGTCTCGCGCAGAAGCGTCGCCATATCCTCGGCGGCGACCTTCAGATCGGCACTGGCACAGATGGTCCGGTCGGCGCGACTGGATGGTCTGGTGCAATCGGGCGGCGTCTGGGCCATGGCGGCGAACGGAAACAGACAAAGCGACAGCGCGGGACCGAAAAGCCACGAGGAACGAGGCATAAGGCGCAGCCTTCATCGAAGGGAATGGATATGGGAATGAGCCGAGACGATAGTCCATCGGCCAGAACGCCGAAAGGGACGGATTGGTGCCCTGCTCTCTGCGCACCGACAATATTTTCCATAATATAGATTATATGATCGTCCCTGGCCTTGACGGCAGGGTGCCTCTGCCCTTGGCGATGTCCGCAATGCACGCTACATAAAACACAGTTTGTACCCAACGGTCAGGTTCCGGTGAACGACGCCTTCGCGCCGACGTTTGCGCCAACGACATGGCGGCATCGATGCGCCGCTGCGCTGCTTGCCGCTGCCATCGGAGCCAGCGCGTGGTCGGTTCATGCCTCCACCGCCTCCGACCCCTCCACGGACGGCGAAACCGCACCGGCGCAGGCGCTTCCCGCACCGGACGATCCGCCGGCTCCCGCCGTGCCCGATCTGTCGGCGTTGCGGACGGCCTTGACGGAGTTTCATTGTGCCGAACTGGAGGTCGCCGTCGGCAAGGACCAGAGGATTGCGATCTCCGGCCTGACCGCGGGCGACACCGATCCGGACAGTCTCGCGCTGCTCGCCCAGGATTTCCTTACCGGCCAGCGGGCCGCTGTGGAGATCGAGCGGGTCTCCCCTGCCCTGTGCGAACCGCTGACCCTGATCGGCCCTTTTCGGGCTGCCAACGCCGGCGCGGCGTCGTCCTTGTTGATCCGATTCAAGAATGCCACCGGAACACCGTTCGAGGACGGCCAAGACTTGATGTTTGACATTGTAGCCCCTGATTTTCCAGCGCACCTGCAGGTGGACTATTTCACGTCGGACGGCGACGTGATTCATTTGTTGCCCAACCCTCTGGAGATCAGCGGCCGCGTGGCGTCCGGTGCGGTTCGCCGGCTGGGTGAGCGCGGCGCCGGAGGGCGATTCTGGAGCATCGGGCCACCCTACGGTCACGAGTTGATCGTCGTGGTCGCCAGCCCAACACCGTTGTTCGCCGCGCCGCGTCCCGAAGCCGAGGCAGCGGCGTCCTATCTTCCGGCGTTGAAACAGGCTTTGGACTCCGCCGCACCGGCCACCGTCGCCACCGCACGCTTCCTCAAAACCAGGGCGCGTTGAATGCGCCACTGGATCAGGCCGGGAGAAGGACGAATCGCGCAAGGATGAGGGTGATGTTGTCCGGCCCGCCCGCCCCGTTGGCGAGAGCGATCAGCCGGGCACAGGCGTCTTCGCCGGCAAGCGGCGGCTGTTGGGTGAGAATGCGCTGAATCACGCCCTCCGGCACGATGCCGGTCAGCCCATCCGAACACAGAAGATACAGGTCATCGGGCTGAAGATCGTGAACGGCGATGTCGGGCTCAACCCGCTCGCCGGTGCCGAGCGCGCGAACGATGATGTTGCGATGGGGCGCTTGTCCGCGGCGTCCGTTGTCCAGCCAGACTTGGTAAAGACTGTGATCACGCGTCAGCAGGCGCAGCTCGCCGTCGCGCAGGCGATACAGCCGGCTGTCCCCGGCGTGGAACACGATGACGCGACCAGTTCCCGGCACCCGCCAAAGCCCAACCAGCGTGGTTCCCATGCCGCGCCCTTCGGCGTAGCCGCGCTGGCGGTTCAGGGCGTTGATCCGGCGATTGGCGGCCACCACCGCGGAACGCACCGTCGATGCGGCGTCCGCAGCCGCCTTCTCCTCTTCCGCCTGGGACGGCGTCCGGCCTTCGTCGGCACGGTCCTGGGCGGCGATGACCGCGGCCACCACCTCCACCGCGGTGCGGCTGGCGATGTCGCCGCCGGCGTGCCCCCCCATGCCATCGCATATCACTGCCAAGCCGCGCGCCGGGTCGAGGTGAAACGCGTCCTCGTTGCGCGAACGGACACGGCCAACATCCGTTTGTCCGGCGGCGATCATGTCGATCAGGGCGGAATGCATCACGCGAACGGCTCCAGCGCGTTACAGCCGAACCAGCTTCCTGGAAACAGCCTTCGGCAACGCGAAAAACCGCCTCGGCTTTGCATAGGATAATGGCGGAGAGCCTGCAGATTGAACAGCAGGAAAGGACGCGTAAAAACGCCTCAGACGCTGACGTCCAGGAGCGTGCCGCGCTGCTTGCCACCGTAGCCGGTGCCGTTGGTCCGCGCCTGAACGGCCGCCGTCTGCGGGTCCACCGCCTGCCCCGATTGGGTCGCGTTGCGGGTGTCCCGCGTCTGGTCCGTCTTGCCGACCGCTTGGGTGGCCTGGACTGTCTGGGTGCGAACGGTGGGGGTGGTCTGCTGCGCCGCCTGAACCGCCGGAGACATGGCCATCTGCATCGCCGGTGTGATCGGCGGCTGAGGCTTTGCCATTGGAGGCATATTGAGCGGATTTAACTGCATGTTAAGAATATGCGCCCGTGCACCCACCGATTCAAGATCCGAATCGACGCCGTGACCGATTAAAAAGCGAAGGCTGCAAGTGCCCTCGCCTTTCTGCCAACCAACGACGGTGTCCGATCAGACCGCCGGCTGCTGCTGGGTAATGCAGTGGATGCCGCCGCCACCGCGCACGATGTCCAGCGCCGGAACCTGCACCACCTCGCGGTCCGGGAAGGCCCGGCGCACGATCCGGAAGGCCTCGTCGTCCGCCGGATCCTCGAAGGCCGGCATGACGATGCCGCCGTTGGCGATGTAGAGATTCGTGTAGGACAAGGTCAGCCGCACGCCGTTCTCGTCGCGCCGCGCCGGCTGGCGGACCGGGATGACCTCCAGCTCCCGCCCCTGGGCGTCGCGGGCGCGCTTCAGCCGGTCGAGATTGTCCTGGAACGCCTTGAAATTGGCGTCGCCGGGATCGTCGGTGGTGATCGCCATGACGATGCCGGGCTTCACGAAGAGGGCGATCTCGTCGATGTGACCGTCCGTCTCGTCGTCCTGATAGCCCTCGCCCAGCCAGATGACGCTGGAGATGCCGAGATGCTCCTTCAGCAACTCCTCGATCTCCGCCTTGCCGAGATTCGGGTTGCGGTTCGGATTCAGCAGGCATTGCTCGGTCGTCAGCAGCGTCCCCTCCCCGTCCACATGGAAGGAGCCACCCTCCATGATCAGAGGGGCTTCAAAGCGGCGCATGCCGAGATGGTCGAGCATCAGTCGGCCGACCTGCTGGTCCTTGGCGCTGTCCGGGTAATTGCCGCCCCAGGCGTTGAAGCGCCAATGGACGCCGGCCACCTGCCCTTTCCCATCAGTGACGAAGCTGGGTCCGGTGTCGCGAATCCAGGAATCGCTGATCGGCAAGGGCAGGATCTCGACGCCCGGCCCGCAGGCCAGCGAAGCATCGGCGACGTCGGCGGGATCACAGACCATGGTCACCGGCTCGAAGCGGCTGATGGCGCGGGCGACGTCGGTGTAAGCGGCAGCGGCGGCGTCGAAAGCCCCCTCGGGCCACGTCTCGGGCCGGCACGGCCACGCCATCCAGCAGCGGGTGTGCCGTGCCCATTCGCCCGGCATGGTGAAGCCTTCCGCCGCCGGTGTCGCCATCTTTGAATCTCCTGCCAAATCCCTGAACGGTCCGGCTCTTGTGCATGGCCGGAGCGGGTCGTCACGGCGTCACCCGTGACCCACGGTCACCCTAACCACGGAGCGGAGGATTTGGCAACGGCCACCAAAGGGGCCATCGGAATGCCCGGAAGGGCGGCGCGCTCGACCGCTCAGCGGCGGGAGGGCGGACGGTCCGAATAACGGCGCTTCGGCACCGAAAAAGGCATCGAAAAACCAAGACGAAGCATCGGGAACCATAAGAGCGCGCGCATGATACGGCCTCATTCGCTGTTGCAGATGCCCACAGAATAGCAAATGCAACGGCAAACGGCCACCCCCGCCGTCCGCGGCCGGATGGCATAGCCCCTATGAGGCGGTGTTCGGGGGTGGCAGGAGGCTTTTCAGCCCCCCTGCACCGCCATTTGCTCGTCCCGCTTCCGCTGACGGTCCTGCCGCGCCATGACGAGGCTGGCGATGAAGATGCCGGTGGCGACCACCACCATCATCAGCGTCGCCAGCGCGTTGATCTGCGGGCTGATGCCGAACTTGACGCTGGAGAAGATGACCATCGGCAGCGTGGTGGAGCCCGGACCCGACACGAAGCTGGCGACCACCACGTCGTCGAGCGACAGGGTGAAGGCGAGCAGCCAGCCCGACACGATGGCCGGGGCGATGATCGGCAGCGTGATGACGAAGAACACCTTGGCCGGGCGGGCGCCGAGGTCCATCGCCGCCTCCTCCAGGCTCTCGTCCAGGCTGACGAGACGCGACTGGATGATCACCGCCACATAGGCCATGGTGAAGGTGGTGTGGGCGATGGTGATCGTCGTCATGCCCCGCCCGTCCGGCCAGCCGATGGCCTGCTCCAGCGCCACGAACAGCAGCAGAAGCGACAGGCCGGTGATGACCTCCGGCATGACCAGCGGCGCGGTGATCATGCCGCCGAACAGCGTCCGCCCGCGGAACCGTCCGAAACGGGCCAGCGCCAGACCCGCGACGGTGCCGAGCACCACCGACGCGGTGGCCGACATCGCCGCCACCTTGAGCGACAGCCAGGCCGCCCCGAGAAGCTGGTCGTTCTGCAGAAGCTCCGCGTACCACTTGGTGGAGAAGCCGCCCCACACCGTGACCAGCCGCGATTCGTTGAAGGAGTAGAAGATCAGCAGCGCGATCGGCACGTAGAGGAAGGCGTAGCCGAACCACAGCGCCCAGGCCAGTTTTCCCATCTGCTTCATCGCCCGGCCTCCGTCTGGCGTCCCTGGACATGCTGGAAGACCATGATCGGCACCACCAGGAACAGCAGGAGCGCGATGGCCACCGCCGAGGCGACTGGCCAGTCGCGGTTGGCGAAGAACTCGTTCCACAGGACGCGGCCGATCATCAGCGTGTCCGGACCACCCAGCAGTTCCGGAGTCACGAACTCGCCGACCGAGGGGATGAAGACCAGCAGCGACCCGGCAATGATGCCGGGCAGAGACAGCGGCAGCGTCACCGTCAGGAACGCCTTCCAAGGCCGGCAGCCGAGGTCCGCCGCCGCCTCCAGCAGCGTCGGGTCGAGCTTCTCCAGAGTCGCGTAGAGCGGCAGCACCATGAAGGGCAGATAGCAGTAGGTCATGCCGATGTAGACGGCCCAGTCCGAGTAGAGCAGCTCGAACGGCTCCGTCGTCAGACCGGTCCATTGCAGCAGGTTGTCCACCACCCCGTTGGCCTTCAGGATGCCGATCCAAGCGTAGATGCGGATCAGAAAGCTGGTCCAGAAGGGCAGGATGACCAGCATCATCAGCGGCCCGCGCCTGGACGGCTCCGCCCGGGCGATGGCGTAGGCCATGGGGTAGCCCAGCAGCAGGCAGCAGACGGTGGTGACCAGCGCGATCTTCACCGAGTTCAGATAGGCCAGGATGTAGAGGTCGTCCCCGCCCAGCCGCAGATAGTTGGACAGGTTCAGCAGGATCTGGAGCTTGGTCGTTTCCGCGTCCTCGTCCACCAGCCAGTCGATCAGCGGCGCGTAGGGCGGCTGCGCCAGCATCGCCTCCGACAGGCTGATGCCGAACACGATCAGGAAGGGCACCAGGAAGAACAGCAGAAGCCACAGGTAGGGGATGGCGACCACCACCCCCCGCCCCCACAGGCCGATCCGGCGCAGAAGATCGATCATTGCGTCAGCACCACCCCGGCGAAGGGACGCCAGCTCAGATGCACCTCGTCGTCCCAGGTTATCGGCATCTCGGTGCGCCGCACCACGTTGGGCGCCGTGACGCGCACCGTCTTGCCCGTCTTCAGCTCGACCAGATAGATCGACACGTCGCCGAGATAGGCGATCTCGCGCACGATGCCGCTGGTGACGTTGCGCCCATCGGCGTTGGTCGCGGCGTTGGCCGGCGGCTCCTTGCTCAGCGCGATCTTCTCCGGGCGGACGGCGACGCCCACCGTGGCGCCGGCGGGGACCGCCACCGCGTGGTTGATGTAGAGGTCGCAGCCGGCGTCCTCGGAGCGGATCAGCACATGGTCGGCCTGATCCTCCACCACCCGGCCCTCGAACATGTTCACCGAGCCGATGAACTCGGCGACGAAGCGGGACTGCGGGTATTCGTAGATCTCGGTCGGCGTGCCGGTCTGGGCGATGACGCCGTGGTTCATCACGGCGATCCGCGAGGACATGGTCATCGCCTCCTCCTGGTCGTGGGTGACCACGATGAAGGTGACGCCCAGCTTCTCCTGGATGTTGACCAGCTCGAACTGCGTCCGCTCGCGCAGCCGCTTGTCCAGCGCGCCCAGCGGCTCGTCGAGCAGGAGCAGCTTGGGCCGCTTGACCAGAGAGCGGGCCAGCGCCACGCGCTGCCGCTGGCCGCCGGAGAGCTGGTGCGGCTTGCGCTTGCCGAACTGGCCGAGCTGGACGAGGTCGAGGATCGCCCCCACCCGTTCCTTGATCTCGGCCTTGGCGACGCCGTCCTGCTTCAGGCCGAAGGCGACGTTCTGCTCCACCGACATGTGCGGGAACAGGGCGTAGGACTGGAACATCATGTTGACCGGCCGCTCGTAGGGCGGGATGCCGGCCATGTCGACGCCGTCGATGAAGATCTTGCCCTCGGTCGGCGTCTCGAACCCGGCCAGCATGCGCAGCAGGGTCGTCTTTCCGGAGCCGGAGCCGCCCAGCAGGGCGAAGAACTCGCCCCGGTAGATCGACAGGCTGACCTCGTCCACAGCGACGAAATCGCCGAAGGTCTTGGTCACCTTCTCGATTCGCACATAGGGCTTCTGTCCCGGGTCCTGCCAGGGTTCCAGGCGCGTGGGCTTGCGGATCGGCTGGACGGCCATGCGGCTCCTCTCGGCGTCCTCTTCTCATGGGAACGCCCCGGCCGTTCCCGATGGGAAACGACCAGGGCGCGTGTCGTGCGTGCCGGTTCGCGGCGCGCTTACTTGCCGGTCTTGACCTTGGTCCAGACGCGGGTGCGGGCGCGGTCGGTGGTCTGCTTGATCGACTTCAGGGCGAACAGCTTGAGGCTGCTGTTCTCCGGCAGGAAGACGGCGGGGTTGGTCTTCACCGCCTCGTCAACCGAGGCCAACGAGGCCGGAACGGCGTTGGCGTAGCTGACCGTGTTGGAGATCGCGGCGGTGTTCGCCGGGTCCAGGATGAAGTTGATGTAGGCGTGCGCGCCCTCCTTGTTCGGCGCGTCCGCCGGGATGGCCAGCGTGTCCCACCACACCTGCACGCCTTCCTTCGGCGTGATGTACTCGACCTTCACGCCGTTCTTGGCTTCCTCGGCGCGGGCCGCACCCTGGATGGCGTCGCCGTTGTAGGCCATGACGACGCAGGCGTCGCCGCCCGCCAGGATGTTGATGTTCTGGCCGGTGACGAACTGCTTGATGTAGGGGCGGACCGCCAGCAGCGTCTTCTCGACCTTGTCCAGATCCTCCTTCTTCTCGGAGTTCGGATCAAGGCCGAGGTAGTTCAGCACCGACGGGATCACGTCGATGGCCGAATCCATCACGGTGATGCCGCAGGCCGCGACCTTCTTCGCCACCTCCGGCTTGAAGATCAGGTCCCAGCTGTCGAGCGGGACGTCGGGGGCGACGGCCTTGATCTTCTCCGGGATGATGGCGATGCCGACCGTGCCGCCCAGATAGGGCACGGCAAACTTGTTGCCGGGGTCCGAGTTCTCGAGGAGCTTAAGAACCTTGGGATCGACGTTCTTCAGGTTCGGGATCTTCGCCTTGTCGAGCGGCGCCACGACCTTCGCCTGGATCATGCGCGACAGGGTCGGCTCGGCGGTCGGGACGATCACGTCATAGCCCGACTTGCCGACCAGCACCTTCTGCTCCAGCAGCTCAAGGCTGTCGTAGAGGTCCACCTTGGTGTCGTAGCCGGTGGCCTTCGTGAAGTCCGCCAGCGTCGATTCGCCCAGATAGTCGTTCCAGATGTAGATGTTGACCGGCTTCTTGGCCTGGGCCAGCGCCGGGCCGGCGATGGCGATCGCCGCGACGGCGCCGATGACGCTGAGAGCGAAACGTTTCATGCAGAAAGCCCCCGAATTCTGGATCGTTCGTCAGTTCGTGACTGGTCGACTTTTTTCCATTCGACGTGGGGGGCGGCGTGCATCGCACGGCGTCCCCGGCGCGAGCGCTATTGCACCCACGGGGGGGTTGGTTGTCAACGGTTTGCGGGGGGTTTGCTGGGGGTTTTCCGGGCTTTTGCGGAACGCAAACGCCCCCTTCCGCGGCAGTGGCGGAAGGGGGCGGAAAAATGCTCAAACGTTCAGCAGAAGATTCTCGCGCTCCCAGGAGCTGATCACCCGGTGGTAGGCCTCGTACTCGGCCTCCTTCACGCAGGTCACCGCGTCCAGGAACTTCTCGCCCAGCACCTCCTTCAGCGGCTTGCAGGCGTTGAACTTCTGGAGCGCGTCGCCCTGGTGGCGTGGCAGGGTGAAGGCCAGCCGGTAGGCGGACCCCTTCACCGGGTCGGTCGGCTCCAGCCCCTGGGCCATGCCGAGATAGCCGCAGGCCAGCGACGCGGCGATGGCGAGGTACGGATTCGCGTCGGCGCCGGCCACCCGGTTCTCCACCCGGCGCGAATCGGCGGGCGAGACGGGAACGCGCAGGCCGGTGGTGCGGTTGTCGCGGCCCCAATGCACATTGATCGGCGCGTCGGAGTTCGGCACCAGCCGCCGGTAGGAGTTCACGTTCGGCGCCAGCAGCGGCATCGCGTAGGGCAGATACTTCTGGAGCCCGGCGATGTGGGACATGAACAGCGGCGTGTCCGCCCCGCCGGCGTCGGAGAACAGGTTGCGTCCGGAATCCGCATCCACCACCGACTGGTGGATGTGCATGGCGCTGCCCGGCTCGTTCTGCATCGGCTTGGCCATGAAGGTCGCGTAGACCTGATGGCGCAACGCCGCCTCGCGCGCCGTCCGCTTGAACAGGAAGGCCTGGTCGGCCAGCTCCAGCGCGTCGCCGTGGTTGAAATTGATCTCGATCTGCGCCGCCCCGGCCTCGTGGGTCAGGGTGTCGATGTCGATGTCCTGCGCCTCGCAAAAGTCGTAGACCATCTCGAAGATCGGATCGAACTCGTTCACCGCGTCGATGCCGAAGGCCTGCCGTCCGCTTTCCACGCGCCCGTTGCGGCCGACCGGCGGCACCAGCGGGTAGTCGGGGTCCTTATTGACCTGGACGAGGAAGAACTCCAGCTCCGGCGCCACCATCGGCTTCCAGCCGCGCTCCTCGTAGAGCGACAGCACCCGCTTCAGGACATGGCGGGGCGAGAAGTTCACCGGGCTGCCGTCGGCGTAGACACAGTCGGTGATGACCTGGGCGGTCGGCTCCTCGTACCAGGGGACGAAGCGGATCGTCCGTTCGTCCGGGATCATGTAGATGTCGGAATTCTCGTCCGAGGTGACCGAGTCGTCCTCCGGATACTCTCCGGTCACGGTCTGGACGAAGATCGCCTCGGGCAGCCGCAGACCGCGGTCGCGCAGGATGCGCAGGAACTTCTCGGCGGGCACGATCTTGCCGCGCGCGATGCCCGACATGTCGGGCACGAGGCATTCCACTTCGGTGATGCGGTTCTTCTTGATGAAGTCTTCCATGAAACCCATGAACGTATGGACCGCACCGGACGGTGGGCAGCCCCTCCCTGCTGTGAACGACCGCCATACTATGATCCCGCACCCCCTCCTTACGCCAGAGGGGAACAAAGATCCTGCCCATATGACCGCTGGAATCATTGACGGGGCGGGGGTCCCTCCCCTAACTCGGCGGTCATGCCGACATCATCCCACATCCGCTCGTGGTACGCCGACACCGCGACTCCGCACCCGCAGCACCCGGTACTGGAGGACTCGCTGTCCTGCGACGTCTGCGTGATCGGCGGCGGCTACACCGGGCTGATGACCGCGCTGGAACTGGCCGAGCAGGGCTACGACGTGGTTCTGCTGGAAGCCAACCGCGTCGGCTGGGGCGCCTCGGGCCGCAACGGCGGGCAGATCATCACCGGCTACAACAAGTCGATGAGCACCATCGAGCGCTGGGTCGGAGCGGAGGATGCCCGGCGCCTGTGGGACCTCGGCGAGGACTCCAAGGCGCTGATCGCCGAACGGGTGGCGAAGCATGCCATTCCCTGCGACCTCACCTGGGGCTTCGCCCACGCGGCGGTGAAGCCGCGCCACATGGACGACGTGGCGGCAATGGAGCGCGAGATGCGCGACCGCTACGGCTACACCAAGGTCCGCGCGCTCGATCGCGAGGCGATGCGGGCGGTGGTGGGCAGCGACGCCTATGTCGGCGGGCTGGCCGACGACGGAAGCGGCCACCTGCACCCGCTGAACTACGCACTGGGCCTCGCCGGCGCCGCCGGGCGGGCCGGCGTTCGGGTTTTCGAGGACAGCCGCGTCACCGCCATCGACACCGGGGACCGGCCCGTCGCCACCACCGCGAAGGGCCGGGTGACGGCACGTTTCCTCGTTCTGGCCGGGAACGCCTATCTGGGGGCGCTGGCGCCGCGCCTGTCGGCCGTGGTGATGCCCGTCGCCACCTACATGATCGCCACCGAGCCTTTGGGCGAGGCCACCGCAACGTCCCTGCTGCCGACCAATCTGGCGGTCAGCGACATGAACTTCGTGCTGAACTACTTCCGCCGCTCCGCCGACCACCGGCTGCTGTTCGGCGGCGGCGTCAGCTATTCCGGGCTGGACGCACCGGGGCTGAAGACCGCCATGCGGTCCAAGATGCTGGCGGTTTTCCCGCAGCTCCGCGGCGCGGCGGTCGATCATTTCTGGGGTGGTCATGTCGCCATCACCATGAACCGCATGCCGCATGTCGGACGGCTGACGCCGACCACTTACTTCGCCCACGGCTATTCCGGCCACGGCGTGGCGCTGGCCGGCATGGCCGGGCGGGTGATGGCGGAGGCGGTCCGGGGCACGGCCGAGCGGTTCGACGTGTTCGTCCGCATCCCCCACCTGCCCTTCCCCGGCGGGCGGCGATTCCGCACACCGGCGCTTGTCCTTGCGATGCTCTGGTTCCGGCTGCGCGATCTGCTGTAACCTGCCCGTCCCATTCCCGCTTCCGGTCCCTGCCCATGTCCGACGTCACCGATCCCGCAACCGGAAGCACGGAAGGCGCTGCCAGTGCGGCGCCGATGCGCGACACGCATTTCGATTTCGAGCACAAGGTCTTCAGCCTGTCCGGCGCCTTCTTCTGCATCGATCCGTCCTCCAAGCAGCCGGTGCTCCACATCCTGCTGGGCGATCTGAAGGCCGCCCTACCCTTCAACACGCTGATGGAATCCTTCGACATCAAGGACGACAGCCGCGACTCCAAGCTGCTGGACGTGGTGGCAAAGGGCTTGGCCTATGTAAAGCAGATCCGCCCCGGCGAGCAGATTCCGGGGGAACTGCTGGACGGCCGCGCCTCCTGGTCGGTGGAGGAGAAGCACCGGAACATCGCGCGGGGACGTCTGACGGTGCAGCTCGTCTCCTCGATCTCCGGAAGCGAGATGATCGTGGTGAAGGCCGACGAGTTGGAGCAGATCGTCGAGGACCCGCAGACCAAGCAGCGCGTCAAGGCCGCCTTCAAGGACATCGCGGCGAAGCTCGACCTGAAGGACAATTACGAGCAGTACCTGACCGACCGCATCGAGGACCTGACCCAGGAACTGTCCTACATCGAGGCGTTGCGCGACCGCTTCAACGCCATCCGCGCCATCAGCGGCAAGCTGACCCGGCTGACCCAGATCTACCGGACCGACCGCACCCTGTGCAACGAGGTCGCGCGCATGCAGGGGCTGCTGGGCAAGCCGTTGAAGGACTATGATGCCGTCTTCGAGCAGGCGGACGCCCAGACCGGCGAGATCTTCGGCGCGTTGAAGTCCTTCGACACCACCGTGACCTTCATCCGCAAGATTCGCGACGACCTGCGCGCCAGGCTTCTGGAATGGGAAGACATCCTCCAGGCCTGGGACACCACCCCGATGGAGAAGTCCACCGCCGTCGAGCAGTTGCAGAAGCAGACCTACCGCTTCCTTGCCAACCGCTTCATCGAAACCAAGGTCTGGATTCGCAAGTAACCGAATTCCTCGTCATCCCCCACCGTTGCCGTGGCCGAAGATTCGAATGGCTGCGATGATCGGAATCGGCTTGTCACCGGAAAGGCGATAGCGAAGCATCCCTCCATCCGCACCTTGACGGTGGCCGACACGGAGGATGTCGCCATGAATAGAATAAAACTGTCTTTATGGGGTGTTTTAGCGCTTTTGACGATTTTATGGCTTGCCGCCGAACCGGACGTGTTGCGAGCAGACGGTTTTTTCGGTCTACGGGGCTCTTTGGTTCAATACAGCGGGATCATCGCCATCGGTTGCATGGGCATGGCGATGATCCTCGCGCTCCGGCCGCGCTGGCCGGAGGCGTGGTTCGGCGGACTCGACAAGATGTACCGCCTGCACAAGTGGCTGGGTGTTGCCGGCCTCGTCGCTGCGGTCGTCCATTGGCTGTGGGCCCAGGGGCCGAAATGGGCGGTGGGCTGGGGATGGTTGGTCCGGCCGCAACGGGGGCCGCGGGCCATTCCCGAGGATTCCTTTGAGCAGTCGCTCCGAAGCCTGCGCGGTACCGCCGAATGGCTCGGCGAATGGGCCTTCTACGCGGTCGTTCTGCTGATTGCGCTGGCGCTGTTCAAGCGCCTCCCCTACCGGCTGTTCTTCAAGACGCACCGCCTTCTGGCGATCGCCTATCCCGTGCTGGTGTTTCACACGGTCGTGCTGACCAAATTCGCCTATTGGAGTTCGCCGATCGGCTGGGTGATGGCGCTGCTGCTCGCCGCCAGCGCCTGGGCCGCCGTCGTCGTTCTTCTCGGCCGGGTCGCCGCCGACCGGCGGGTTTCCGGCACAATCGGCGCGCTCCATTACTTTCCCGGCGTGCACACCCTTGAGGTCGCGATCGACGTTCCGCAGGGCTGGCCGGGCCACAAGGCGGGCCAGTTCGCCTTCGCCACATCGGACAACGCGGAGGGCGCCCATCCCTACACCATCGCCTCGGCCTGGAACGACGCCGAGCGCCGGATTACCTTCGTGGTCAAGGAACTCGGCGACCACACCCGGCGGCTGCGGGAACGGCTGACGGTCGGCCAGGCGGTGACGGTGGAAGGGCCCTACGGCTGCTTCACCTTCGACGACTCCTGCCCGCACCAGATCTGGGTGGGCGGCGGCATCGGCGTCACGCCCTTCATCGCCCGCATGAAGTTCCTGGCGGCAAGCGCCGAACGGCCGCGGCAAACCATCGACTTCTTCCACACCACCAGCGAGTACGACGGGGACGCGATCGCGAAACTCACCGCCGACGCGGCGGCAGCGGGGGTTCGCCTCCATGTCCTGATCGACAGCCGGGACGGCCGCCTGGATGGCGAGCGCATCCGTGCCCTGGTGCCGCAATGGCGTGACGCGAGCGTCTGGTTCTGCGGCCCGACGGGCTTCGGGCAGGCGCTGCGGCACGACTTCGCGGCCCATGGCCTGCCGGTGGACCAACGCTTCCACCAGGAACTCTTCGCGATGCGCTGACCCCGAGGAAGCCCTACGCCTCCGGCTCGCGCAACAGGGCACCCTGACGCAGCAGCTCGCGCTGGATGGCGCCGACCGGGATGTCGCGGGTGCGCTCGCCGCGCCGTGCCGCCATCGACGCACACACCCCAGCGGCCTGTCCCGTCGCCATGCAGGTGGGCGTCACCCGGTAGGAGGAATGAGCCTCATGGCTGCCGGAGATGCAACGGCCCGCCACCAGCAGCTTCTCCATCCCCTTGGGCAGCAGGGCGCGCATCGGCACCTCGTACCACTCGCCGGAGGGCACGCGCTTCAGCACCGTGCCGCGGCCGGTCGGGCTGTGGATGTCCACCGGGTAGGTGCCGCGCGCGATGGCGTCCTTGAACTTCGCCGCACCCAGCACGTCGTCCGCGGTCATGGCATAGTCGCCGACGATGCGCCGCGTCTCGCGGATGCCGATTCCGGTGCCGGTCTGGCAGGTGTAGGAGTCGGCGAATCCGGGGGCGTATTTGCGCAGGAAATTGGCGATCTGCGCGGCCTGCCGATGGCTCTCCCACTCCGCGCGGGTCAGGTCGAAGACGTTGGTGCCCAGCGCGCCGGTGACCCGTGTGCAATTCAGGGCAATCTCTCCGGGATGGGTGGTGGCGAAGAACAGGATGTCCTCGCGCGCCAGATCGAGGTCGCCGTTGGCGGTGGCCTTCGACACGAGGTCCCAGAGCCCGTGCACGCCGCGCCATTGCGTCGGATGCTCCCGCACATAGCCGTTGAACGCGTCGTGGTCGAAGCCGACCATACGGAACATCAGAGTCATGGGCTGGGTCAGCCCGTCCTCCTCCCGCCCGACCTCGTAATCGCAGCCGGCCAGCGCCGCGATGTCGCCGTCGCCGGTGCAATCCACGATCACGTCGGCCTCGATGACCACCGGGCCGGACTTCGTCTCGAAGACCACCGCGTCGGGTTTCCCGGGCTCGCCGAGGACGGTGGAGGCGAAGGCGTGCAGCAGCACCTTCACGCCGGCCTCGTCGAGGATCTGCTGCGCGGTGACCTTCAGCACCTCCGGATCGAAGGGAACGGTGAAGCCGGTGTCCGGCGAGGGCGGAATGGCCCCCTGGTTGGTGTAGAGCCGGCCCAGGAAGACGGCCAGCGCCCCACCCACCACCGGCTCGCCGGGGCCGTGGTCCTGGGGCATCAGGCGGGTGTTGTCCACGACCGCCACCGAACCGCGCTGGGTGTAGAAGCTCATCCAGGGCATGACGAGGGCCGCCGTGGCGTTGCCGCCGAGGAAGCCGTAGCGCTCAACCAGGATGGTTTCGGCCCCGGACTGGGCGGCGCCGATGGCCGCCCCCATGCCGGCGGGGCCACCACCGACGACGAGCACGTGGCAGCGCGCGACCTTCATGGCGCGGCGCGGCGGCAGGGTGACCGACACCGGGTTCGGTGGACAGGGCAGAATTGGCAAGGCTGGCTCCTTTCGTCATTCCGCCGCTTCGGCCGCCGCTTCAGCGCGTGGCGCCACCGTCCGCAGGGCCAGCGGCGCCGTCTCGCGGGCACGCTCCATCAGCACGGGAATCCGGTCGCGCAGCAGTCCCTTCTGCTCCGCACGGTGGTCCCACAGGCGGTCAAGGTCGGCGAGGAAGGTTCCGGCGGTGGTGTGGGACACCGTCGCCCGCGGCTCCAGCCCGACCGAGGACAGAAAATCCGACACCTTGGAAGCGTAGGGCAGCGCGATCAGCGGCGTGCCGGTGATGGCCGCGAAGATCAGGAAATGCAGCCGCATCCCCACGGCCATTTCGAAATGATCCATCAATCCGATGATCTGGCGCGGCGTGTAGCGGTACTGGAGCAGATGGGCGCGTTCCGACACCGCCATGCGGCCCATGACACGGTGCGCCTCCCGCACGTCGGCGCGCTCCATCGGCACGAACACCACATCGGCGCCGAAGCGCTGAACGATGTAGTCCGCCGCCTCCGCAAGAAGCTGGTGATAGGCCGCGTCGCTGAGTTCGGGCGCCGCAGCGCCCTGCTCGCGCACCGACAGGCCGACCAGGGGGCGGCCGCGCGGGATGCCGGCCTCGGCCAGCATCTCCTCGGTGAAAGGCTCCGGCGTCAGCAGCAGCGCCGGATCGGCGGTCACCGTCACCGGGATCCGCACGCCGATCTCCTCGATCAGCCGCTTGGCGCTCGGTTCACGGACGGTGATGCCGGTCATGCGGTCGAGCCCCTCGCGCACCGCGTCGCGCTCCACGCGGTCCTTCAGCGGACCGACGCCGATGGCGAAGGTGTAGGTGGGTACTCCCAGATTCTGCGCGATGGTGACCTCGCGCAGATAGGTCTGCGCCTCGCTGTCGTAGAGGATGCCGCCGCCGCCCAGAAGCAGAAGGTCGAGCCGCTCCACCTCCGGGGTGATCTCGTCGCGCATGGCTTCCCGCGGGTTCAGGACGCGCTCGACCGCGTGGTTCTCGCGGGTGTGGGCGGCGTTGCGGGAGAAGACCACCACCTCCACACCGGGCACCGTGGCGCGCAACTGCTCGATGGCCGATGTGAGGATCGCCTCGTCCCCCAGATTCAGACCGCCGTATGATCCTGAAATGCCTATGACCGTCATCCGAATCCCCCTGCCGCACAGAAGCCGTGCGCCTATGTCTTCGGGTGCAACCCGACCGGCTGGCGAAGGTTCCGTGCGACCGGTACTCTGCGGTCGCGCTCATCCGGATTTGGACGGACTGGACGTTGGACGGGCTGGACAGGACAGACGATGCAAAGACCCAAGCTGTTTCTCGACCTCGACGGCGTTCTGGCCGATTTCGATCGCGGCGTGAAGGCGGTCACCGGCAAACGCCCGGAGGAGATCCCGATGAAGGTCATGTGGCGGGAACTGTCCCGCCATCCCGACTTCTTCGGAACGCTGGAGTTCATGCACGACGCGCAGGATCTTTGGCGATTCTGCGAACCTTACGCGCCGACCATCCTCACCGGTTTGCCGCTTGGCTCCTGGGCGCCGGAACAGAAGCGGCGCTGGGTCGCGCATATGCTGGGCCGCCATGTGCGAGTCATCACCTGCATGGCCCGCGACAAGCATCGCCATGGCGGGCCGGGCACGGTCCTGGTGGATGACCGCGAGAAGGCTCGCGATCCCTGGACGCAGGCGGGCGGCGACTTCATCCTCCACACCAGCGCGAAGGAGAGCATCGCCGCCCTGAAGCGCCTGGGCTTCACCGGCTGACCGGCATCACTCCGCCGGCAGCCGCTTGCCCTCGCTGCGCGTCTTGAGAAGTGAAACCACCACGCCGCCCACGATCAACGTCAGCGTCACGCCCAGCGAGATCAGCGGGTCCGGCTTGCCAAAGATCTGCGTGTAGAAGATCTTGCCGCCGATGAAGACCAGCACCAGCGCCAGCGCGTATTTCAGGTAACGGAAGCGGTGGACCATCGCCGCCAGCGCGAAGTAGAGCGCGCGCAGGCCGAGGATGGCGAAGATGTTGCTGGTGTAGATGATGTAGGGATCGGTGGTGATGGCGAAGATGGCCGGCACGCTGTCCACCGCGAAGATCAGGTCGGCGAACTCGACCATCATCAGCGCGAGGAACAGCGGTGTTGCATAGAGCGCGGTCCGACCATCCGGACCCGTCTCCCGCACGAAGAAGTTCTGGCCGCGGAAACCGTCGGTGATCCGCATATGACGGTTCAGGAAGCGCAGCGCCGGGTTGTTGGCGAGGTCCGGCTCCTTGTCCACGGCGAACAGCATCTTCACACCGGTGATCAGCAGGAAGGCGCCGAAGACATAAAGCACCCAGTGGAATTCGCTGACCAGCGCGGCGCCGGCGGCGATCATCAGGCCGCGCATCACGATCACGCCCAGGATTCCCCAGAACAGCACGCGGTGCTGGTAGGTCCGCGGGACCGCGAAGTAGGTGAAAATCAGCGATATGACGAAGACGTTGTCGAGCGACAGGCTCTTTTCGATGAAGAAGCCGGTGTAGTACTGGGCCGCCGCCGCATCGCCCATCGACCACCAGACCCAGCCACCGAACAGAAGGGCGACGGTGATGTAGAAGGCGGAGAGGCGAAGGCTTTCCTTCACGCCGATCTCACGGTCACGGCGATTGAGAATGCCGAGGTCGAAGGCCAGCAAGGCCAGAACGATGCCGATGAAGGTCAGCCAGACCCACACCGGCTTTCCCATGAAATCGAGAAAGACGGGAGCGACAAGGGAATCCATAAACAGCCCCACTTGATTGCGCTGCGTCTGCAGTGAATTCAAGCGGGATCCGACATCACGGCTGACGCCTCAGCCGTCAGAGGGGCCCGGACCCGAACGCCACGCAAGTGGTGTTGCTGTTTTTCCGTTCAAGGCCTGCTCAGTGCCTGCATTCGGCGAGTCGATCAACTATCGACGGAAAACATCCTCCGTTTTCCGCTGGCTCAGCACCGTTGTGCCACGGTGGGCGGTCGCTTTGATGCATCTGGGCCACAGGGGATGCAAGAACTCGTCATTGGCAAAACACTTATGGTTGCCTTTCCGGCCATCGCTCTTGTGCCAATGGATTCAATCTGCCAAGAACACGGAAAAATCCACACGCGCAAAAGCACCAGGAGTTTCGCATGAACCAGGCCGAGCTCATCGAGACCGTCGCAACCAACGCCGGCATCCGCAAATCCGATGCGGCGAAGGTCGTCCAGTCGGTGTTCGAAGGCATTTCCTCGGCTCTCGGTCGTGGCGAGGATGTGCGTCTTGCCGGGTTCGGCATTTTCGAAGTCGCCGAACGCGCCGCCCGCGAGGGGCGTAACCCGCGCACCGGCGAGGTGGTGCAGATCGCCGCGTCCAAGGCGCCGCGGTTCAAGCCGGCCAAGCAATTGCGCGACGTGGTGAACGTCTGATCGACATCGCCCAAATCCACGGCTGATCCACAGGGGAACGGAGCTGAACGCGGCCATGACCATCGAAGCATCGGAACTGCAGGCCCTGACCGCCAAGGTCGTTTCGGCCTATGTCGGCAACAACACGGTGCCGGTCGCCGACCTGCCGGCGCTCATCCTCAACGTGCAGGCGGCCTTCAACGGTCTTGGTGAAGACAAGTCCGCACCGGCCAAGGCCGAATTGGTCCCCGTGGTGCCGATCAAGAAGTCGGTAACCCCGGAATACATCATTTGCCTTGAGGACGGGAAGAAGCTGAAGATGCTGAAGCGGCATCTGAAGACCGTCTACGACATGTCCCCGGACGATTACCGTGCCAAGTGGGGCCTGCCGGCGGAATATCCGATGGTCGCCCCGAACTACGCCAAGGCCCGGTCGGAGATGGCCACGAAGCTCGGCCTGGGCCGCAAGCGGGTCGTGCAGGACTAACCCTCAGCCCTTCGCGGAGCATTCAAGAACGGGCGCATCCACAAGATGCGCCCGTTCTTGCTGTCACTCGAACCGTTGAACGAACCGACGCACCGTTGTCCGGTCCAATCAACACCCTTCATCGATGCTCCGCGGGTGACGACGCATCTCCGTTGCCGAGCGGGCGCTGCATCAGGACACTGTCCACCCAACGCCCGAACTTGAATCCAACCGCCTTCAGCAGGCCCGCCGGCTCGAAGCCGAGGCTGCGATGCAGACCGATGGACGGGGCGTTGCCGCTGTCGCCGATCACCGCAATCATCTGGCGACAACCAGCCATTGCACAGCGGTCGATCACCGCCAAGAGCAAGGCCCGGCCCGCACCGCGCCCCATGCAGTCCGGGGCGAGATAAATCGAATCCTCGACGCTGTAGCGGTATGCGGTGCGCAGCCGGTAAGGGCCTGCATAGGCATACCCTATGACCCTGCCGTCCATCTCCGCAACGACATAGGGCATGCCCCGGGCCAGCACGTCGTCCCGCCGACGGGCAAGCTCTTCCAGGCTGGGTGGAACTTCCTCGAAGCTGGCCGTGCCGGTCAGGACATGGTGGGTGTAGATCGCCTCGATGTGCACCAGATCGCCCGGTCGGCTGTCGCGGATGTTCATGGTGAGATCTCTCGCCTCGCGTCTTCCTGGGATTCTTCCCGGCATAGCACGACTGCTGACCGGCGGAACACAAGCGTCGCCGCTGGTCGCGGTTGCTCCCCGCCCCTCTCACCCCTGAGGAACGTCCTATGCCGGGCGGCCGCCTCCATTAGCCTGTATGGCCATAGCTTATGAAAAATATACCGAACGCCGACCGAGTGATGAAAAAGCGGAGAGAAATACCTCTGCCTTCACCTCAAACGAAAGCCGTCATATTTTCGCCAATCTCCCAAAAGTTCTTCCGATCTTTTTGGCATTCATAAGGACCGAATAGTCCGGATATACGCCAAAAAATATTGCTGCACCGCCGTTTCAAGGCTTGATCCAACTTGGTGGTGGCGGCACAGTATCAGTGTCTGATTGACGTGTTCCTGGATAATTTCGGCAAATCCCCACAATAAAAATGCCGAAACGATGGGCGTCTGCGAACGGCCATCGAAAAGGTTCCACGGCAAGAGACGGTGGAGCGTTGGAGAGAGGAGGCCGGTGTGCTCAAGAAACTCCTGACTGGTGAAAACGCCAGCCTGACCCGCTATGTCGAGGAGTCGAAGCGGTTCCCCATCCTAGCCCCCGACGAAGAGCGCGAGCTGGCCGTCGCTTGGCGCGACCGCGGGAACGGCCATGCGCTGGAGCGTCTGGTGGGCAGCCACCTGCGGCTGGTCATCAAGATCGCCCGCGGTTTCGGCGGCTACGGCCTGCCGCTGGTCGACCTCGTCGCCGAAGGCAACGTGGGTCTGATGCAGGCCGCTCAGAAATTCGATCCGGGACGCGGTTTCCGTTTCGCGACTTACGCCACCTGGTGGATCCGCGCGGCCATACAGGAATACATCCTGCACAGCTGGTCCCTGGTGAAGATGGGCACGACCGCCGCGCAGAAGAAGCTGTTCTTCAACCTGCGCCGCCTGAAGAGCCAGATGCAGGAACTGGAACAGGGCGACCTGTCCCCGTCCACCGTCACCGCCATCGCGACCGAGTTGGATGTGCCGGAGCAGGAGGTGATCGAGATGAACCGCCGGCTGTCGTCCAACGACAGCTCGCTCGACGCTGCCATGTCCAGCGACGGCGAAACCAACTGGCTGGAGCTTCTGGCCGACGACCGCCCGACCCAGGAGAGCGTGATCGCCGATGCCGATGAGTTGGCGCTGCGCCGCCGGTTGGTCGGACAGGCCCTGGAGCGTCTGGACGACCGTGAACGCCGCATCCTGTTCGAGCGCCGCCTGAAGGAGGACCCGTCCACTCTGGAATCGTTGAGCCAGCAGTTCTGCGTGTCGCGCGAGCGGGTACGCCAAATCGAGGTGCGAGCCTTCGAAAAGCTGCAAAAGGCGGTCCTCAGCGCCGCCCAGGCGCTGCGCCGCGCACCGGCCCATATGGCCGCCTAATGTAAACGAACAGACAGTCTCACGACGGTTCACGACATACCGGCGGATGCCAAACGGCTCCGCCGGTTTTCTATTTTATTGACGTCTGATGATTTGCTGTGCCTGCGACAACGCTGCCGGTTTTCACACCCACCGTAACCCTCCATAGTGCCGACCGCAGGTTAGTTACTTTGCATTAAAAACAAGTTGCGCTAATCTGATGCGGTCCCATTTTCGCGGGGAAATTGATCCATGTCGCATTCTGCCCAGACACAGTCCATTCTCGACCGCATCTCCTTCTTGCGAATCGACGAACCCACCAAGGCAGTCCTTCGGGAATTCCAACCCCATCTCGCCCAGCGCATCGATCAGATCCTTGAGGAATTCTACGGCTACCTGCGCTCGGTCCCACAGGTCGCGACGCTGCTCGCCAATCCCACGGTGGTCAGCCGGGCACGCGACATGCAGAAGCAGCATTGGCTGAAGAATGTTTTCACCGGCACCTTCGACGATGCCTACATGGCGCAGGTGCTGAAGATTGGGCAGGCCCACCAGCGCATCGGTTTGGAACCGCGCTGGTACACCGGAGCCTATTGCTTCACGCTGAACAAGCTGATCGATCTCGCCTATCAAGTCTACCGCAAGAAGCCGGAGAAGCTCGCCCAGCTGATGCAGGCGATCAACAAGGCGGTCTTCCTGGACATGGATCTGGCGACCTCGGTCTACGTCGACCTGAACACCGCCGCGATCATCTCGCGGGAGTTGGGAACCACCGCCGACTCGTTCGAGCGCGAGGTGAAGAGCGTGGTGCAGGCCGTGGCCTCCGCCGCGCAGCAACTCCAAGGCACCGCCCAGAACATGAGCCGCACCGCCGAAGAGACCAGCGCTCAGTCCACCCAGGTCGCTGCGGCGGCGGAGGAAGCCTCCGTCAACATCCAGACCGTCGCTGCGGCGGCGGAGGAGCTGACCGCCTCCATCGGCGAGATCAGCCATCAGGTAACCCAGTCGGCCGCCATCGCCGGCGAGGCTATGTCACAGGCGGAGCGCACCAACAACACCGTGCAGGGGCTCGCCGACGCCGCCAGTCGGATCGGCCAGGTGGTGAAGCTGATCCACGACATCGCCAGCCAGACCAACCTCCTCGCCTTGAACGCCACGATCGAGGCGGCCCGCGCCGGCGAGGCCGGCAAAGGATTCGCGGTCGTGGCCTCGGAGGTGAAGAGCCTCGCCAACCAGACCGCCAAGGCGACGGAGGAGATCAACTCCCAGATCGGCGCGGTTCAGGGTGCGACGCAGGATGCGGTGCTCGCCATCCGCTCGATCTCCGAAACCATCGCGCGGATCAACGACATCTCGACCTCCATCGCTTCGGCCATGGAGGAGCAGGGCGCCGCCACCACCGAAATCGCCCGCAACGTCCAGCAGGCGTCGATCGGCACCCGCGAGGTCAGCGAGACCATCGTGCGGGTCAATTCCTCGGCGTCGGACACGGGGTCGGAAGCGCGCAGCGTCCTGTCGGCGACAAATGAGCTGTCCATTCAATCGCACAATCTGCGGGCCGAGGTCGACCGCTTCCTGGCGCGGGTCCGGGCCGGCTGATCGTTTCAACAGACTGTGGCCGGCGGCCTAATCAATGCCGCCGACTCACTGAGTTGAACGGCACTGAGTTGAACGACCCGTTTTCATGCGGGCGATACGGGCGTTGCCGTCAGAGAACGGTGCGGAGAACCGTATCGCTGACCTTGATCTTTGCCGCATTGGCCGCCGAACGGAGATCGTCGAGCGAACGCCAATGGCTGCGGCCGCCGATGGTCGTCAAAGCACCATTCTGCATCGCCACGAAAAGGCCGGTGCGCCCGAGGTTGACAATCTTGATCATCGCGCGGTCCCCCTCTCTTCTGGCGCTTTCTCTCGGCTTGAGAGTCGCGCCTTGTCGCCGAACGGCTGCGTCTTTGCTCCAAATCGTTTAGAGACTTATCAAGAATCATCCTATTTCGTCAACAATGACGATCGTCATATCCTTTCGGTTGTTGAATTCATCCGCATGATGGGCTTACAGAATGATTTTCGTAAATTTTTCCCTTTCTGTTGCGTTTCACAGGAAGGTTTTGCTCGGTAAGACTTTCATCGGGCGCGGGGAACGCCGCCAGCGTCGATCCGTTCATTCCATCAGATGGTATGAAGTCCGGAGGAGGAATGGACGCCGCCACCGCGTCGCAGGATGTCATCAGCCTGCCCGTCGCAATTCGCCCGGCCTGCCGCACCGACCTGCCGGATCTCGAATGGTTCGGGCTGCACACGCCGCACCGGGAAATCCTCGCCACCGCCTTCCGTGCCCAGGAACGCGGTAGCGGAGCCCTTTTGGTGGCGGAGATCAACGGTTTTCCTGCCGGCCAGATATGCATCGACTTCCAGCGCAAACGGCATCTGCGCCGCGCCACGCTGTGGGCGTTGCGGGTGTTCCAACCCTTCCGCAACCGGGGCATCGCCACACGGCTGATGGCCGCCGCCGAGGGCACCGCGCTCGATCACGGCTATTCGGAATCGGAACTGGGCGTGGACCGGGACAACGCCGGGGTCCTCGCCTTCTACGAGCGGCTGGGATACGAGTTGCGCGGCACCGAACGGGGACGCTATTCCTACCGCACCCCGGCCGGCGAACTGGTCCAGGTGCCCATCGATCAGTGGATTATGCGCAAACCCCTGTTCAGCCGGACGGCATGGCAGATTGGCGCCGGCTTTGCGCGGGTCACTCCGCCGCCAGCGCTATGAGCCGGGCCGGGCGACGGCGTGGCAGACGGATGCGCGCGCCGTCCAAAATGTCGGCAAGTTCCCGTGCGGAATCGGCGGCCATGGTCAGGGCGACCAGGGGAAGCCAGCGGTCGAACACTTGGGTCGTCACATCGCCTTCCCCGGCCTGCATGGCGGCCAGCGCGTCCAGCACCGCCAACTCGTCCATCCCGACCCGCGAGCAGGAGGGGCAGCGGAACGCCGGCCGGCCCGCGTTGGTCACGGCGAAGGTTCCCAGGAGAGCGAACAACGGCAGCAAAGCCGACGACGGCACGCCGGCCACACCGAAGCTGGCCCGCATGGCGGCCATCGCGCCCGCCGTGCCGTGACGGAACCACTGCCGGAAGCCGGTCAGCAGCGCACGCTCGGCCGTTGTCAGATCGGACACCGTCCAAGGGGACAACCTTCCCTCGCTCACAGAATCGCACATGTTGACCCCTCCCGACTGAAGTGACGGAGCCAACCTTAGACGACTCGCAGATGAATTGCGAGTCATTCGCATTTGCAGCTTGTGGACCTTCTGACGCAGGGCGCCCAAAGCGGGAAGCTGTGACAAAGCCCCGTGACATAAGCCGGCCTGTCCTGATGGAAAGGTAGGGTTAACCATATTCCGAGACCCTTCACACGCCCGCAGACAGGAGCGTGGAAGGATGAGGCGGACAGTCGGACAGGCGCTGCTCGGATTGATGGTGGCGTTGGCAATGCTCGGTACGGCGCAGACCGCGGCGGCCCAGATTCACCTGAACCCGGCCTATGGCGACGGTGCCCTGCTCGGCCCGACCATGGCCCGGGGCGCGGTGGTGTGGAGCCACGGCCGGTCGGTGGACGTGGAGGATTCGAACGCCCCCACCCCGCTCTACATGAAGACCATGAAGGACGCGGGGTGGGACGTGTTCCGGCTGGATCGCATGCGGGTCAGCGACACGCTGCCGAACAGCTCCCGCGCGCTGGCGGGTTATGCCGACCAGTTGAAGGACCGCGGCTACCGCAAGGTCGTGCTGACCGGCCAGTCCTTCGGCGCCTTCCTCTCGCTGATGGCCGCCGGACAGAGCGACCGGGTGGACGCCGTCGTCGGCACCGCCCCCGCCGCCTTCGGCAACTTCTCCGACTCCTACGACAGCTTCCGCGACAACGCGGCGCAGCTCTGGCCGATCCTGCGCGGCATCCACAACGCGCGGGTGATGCTGTTCTTCTTCCACGGCGACGATTTCGACCCCGGCGGACGCGGGGAATCGGCGCGCGGCATCCTGTCCTCGCGCGGGCTGGACCACATCGTGGTCGATCAGCCGGCCCTGCTGACCGGCCATGGCGCCGCGACGACCGGCATGTTCGTCCGGCGCTTCGGCACCTGCATCCTGCGTTTCGCCGAGGCGCCGCCGCGCCGGGGCGACCCCTCCTGCGACGAATCCTGGGGCCGCACGCCGAGCGCGGAGCTGATGCGGGCCGCGGCGCCGGAGCCGCGCACCGGCAGTGGCACCTCCTCCTCGGCGGGCACAGGCGCCCGCTCCTTCCTCGGCGTCTGGTACGGCGCCTACATCAACGGGCGGGAGATTGCGCTGGCGGTGGACCGGGTCGACGGCGACGCCGTCTACGCCGACTATGTGCTGGGGCCGGGCATGGAGGCCGACCAGCCGATGGAGCGCGCCCAGCGCAAGGGCCGCATCGAGAACGACGAGCTGGTGTTCGACGAGAAGGGGCGCAACGTGCTTCGCTACAGCGTCCGGACGGACGGGCGCCTGTCCGCCACCTGGCTGGACCGCTCCGGCAAGGGCCGTCTGGAGACGACGCTTCGCCGGATGGACTGAGTGATCACAGCCGGCGGGCGAGGGCCAGCAGCCCGCCGGCGCCGATCATCAGGCCGCCGGTCAGACGGTTGAGGGTCCGGGCCGCGGACCCGCTGGTCAGGCGCGCACCGATGCTGTTGCCCCCGGTGGCGTAGGCCATGATCCAGCCGAACTCGATCACCACCATGATCGCCACCAGCGCCACGAGTTGCGGCATCAGCGGGGCCGCCGGATCGATGAACTGCGGGAAAAGGGCGGCCATGAAGACCAGCGCCTTCGGATTGCTCAAGGCGACCAGCAGCCCGCGCAGGAACAGGCGATGGGCCGGGGCTTCCTCCGCTGCCGCGGCGCCGCTGACGCGCGGCGAGCCGTCCGGCACCGGCGCCCGCCACGCGGCGATGCCGAGCCAGGTCAGATAGGCCACGCCCGCCCACTTCACCGCCTGGAAGGCCGGCTCCGATGCCGCCAGCAGGGCGCCGAGTCCCAGAACCGACAGGGTGGCCATCGTCGTCAGCGCCACGCACATGCCAAGCCCGCCCCAGGCCGCGCGGCGCACGCCGTAGCGCAGGCCGAGGCTCATCGCCAGCAGCATGTTGGGGCCGGGGGTCATCGACAGCACGAAGGCCGTTGCGAAGAAGAATCCGAGAGTCTGCCAGTTCATCGCCGTCTTCCGAAGAGGTCCAGGATGTCACCACGGCGCGGCGCGTCTGGCAAACGCCGCCTGTGCAAAGCTGGTCAACGCCGGTCCCGATTGGGCCGGCCTGGATTGCTCCCAACCGGAGCACGGTAATCCCACGGCGGCGTGCGCAACCACTCCTCCAGGCTGCCCGGCGCCGCCGGGCCTTTCAGATCCGGCCGCTCGGCCGACTGGATGGGCTCGAGAGGCTTCGAGCCGAGAAGCGCGCCGGGCCACACCCGCCCGTCCCGGTCGACCCGCGCACGGTAGCGCAACCCCATGGAGGCAACGAACTCCCCCTGCCCGGTCGGGCGCCCGAACGCGAACCCGCCGACGTAGCGGTGACCGTCCGGCAGGGTCAGCATCCCCGGGCCGGTGGCAAGGCCATGCCGGAAACGGCCCTGGAAGATCGTCCCATCCGCGCGACCGCTGCGTCCAGGCCCCTCCGCCCGACCATCGACGAAGACCGCCTCGGTCCAGTCCGCCGGCTCCGCCCCATCGAACATTTCAAGAACACCGGCACCGTGAGCGAAACCGTTGCGGCAGGCGCCGCTCCAGCGGACGGACCTCCCCCGGCTCGGATCAGGGTCGCGGACGCGGCAGCCGCTGACCGGGTCGGTTAGAACCCGCTCCGCCGTTTGCCGATCCTTCCCTTGAACCGGGCACGACAGGAACGCGCCCAGCGACAGAGCCGCCAGTCCGGCGAGCAGGAACCGGGTTCGCATGATCGGACACTCCGCATGCGCGCACAGCCTTGCGCGGGAGCGGATCCAATCACCGTGAGGAGACCGCCGTCTGTGCCCTGCCTCTCACTTCACGTCGGTTTCGTCCAGCGGGCCGCCGCCACGTCGTCCGAATCCTTGGCCTCTACCCAGCGTTCACCCTCCGGAGTGGCCTCCATCTTCCAGAAGGGCGCCCTTGTCTTCAGCCAGTCGATCAGGAAATGGCAGCTTTCGAAGGCCGCCTCGCGGTGGGCGCTGGCGGTGGCGACCAGCACGATCCGGTCGCCCGGCTCCAGCCGCCCGTAGCGATGGATGATCAGCGCGTAGTCGAGTGGCCAGCGCGCCCGTGCCTCCGCCTCGATGGCCTCCAACTGCCGTTCGGTCATGCCGGGATAATGCTCCAGCGTCATGGCGCTGACGGCTTCGCCGCCGGCCATGTCGCGAACCAGCCCGACGAACAGGGTCACCCCGCCGATTCCGGTCTTGCCGCCGGTCATCGCGGCCAGCTCCGCACCGACGTCGAAGTCCTCGCTCTGCACCTTCACCGTCACGGCAAGGTTTCCTTTCTCAGCCGCCGGTGACGGGCGGGAACAGGGCCACCTCGTCGCCGGGACCGACCGGGTGGTCGTAGGGCACATGCTCCTGGTTCACCGCGACCTTGACCACCGTGCTGTTGGCGAGCGCGTCGGCGTGCTTCGGGCTGCGGGTCTTCAGCCACGCCACCAGGGCGCCGACGTCCCGGACCTCCGCCGGCAGGTCCACCGTCTCGGTCGCCACGCCGATTTTGGTGCGCAGCCAGGCGAAATAGAGGATCTTCATCACCGAACCTCACTGAAAGGCAGGAAATCCACGATCATCCCCGGCTCGACGCGGGTGATCTCTTCCGGCAGTTCGACGAGCCCGTCGGACTCGACCATCGACGACAGGATGCCCGCCCCGTCGCGCGGGTGCTTGACCGCGGTCAAAACCCCGTCCGCGGCGCGGGCGAGCGTGGCCCGCACATACTCGCGCCGCCCCGCCTTCTTCTTGTAGGTAAAGCCCGCACGCAGCGGGAACAAGGCGGGCGCCTCGTCCGCCGCCCCCATCAGCCGGAGCAGGATCGGGCGGGCGATGCGCAGGAAGGTGACCATGACCGCCACCGGGTTGCCCGGCAGACCGACGAAGACCGCTCCCTTGGCCGTGCCCAGCGCCACCGGCCGTCCCGGCTTGATCGCCAGCCGCCAGAAATGCAGGCCGCCCAACGCTTCCACCGCCGCCTTGACGTGGTCCTCCTCCCCGGTGGACATGCCGCCGGAGGTGATGAGAACGTCGTGCGTCTCCGCTGCTTCGGCCAAAGCGCCGCGAACGGCGTCGAGCCGGTCGGGCAGAATGCCCAGGTCGGTCACGCCGCAGCCGAGCTGGCGCAGCGAGGCGATCAGGGCGAAGCGGTTGGCATCGTAGATGCAGCCGGGCTCCAACGGCACGCCCGGCTCCCGCACCTCGTCCCCGGTGGAGAAGACGGCGACACGCAGAGCCGTGCGCACCGTCACCTCCCGCTGCCCCAGCGAGGCGAGCAGGCCGATGTCCTCCGCCCGCAGCCGGCGTCCGGCGGTCAGGACGGTGCTGCCCTGTGCCATGTCCTCCCCAGCGCGGCGGCGGTTGGCGCCGCGGCGGATGCCGGGGGGAATGGCGACGGTGCCCTCCCCCGCCTTGCAGTCCTCCTGCATCAGCACCGTGTCGAAGCCTTCGGGCATCGGGGCGCCGGTGAAGATGCGCACCGCCTCGCCGCGCCGCCCCGGACGGTCCAGCGCGTGGCCGGCGGCGACGCGCGCCGTGACCGGCAGCCGCGTGGCCGCGTCGGGCGTCAGGTCGTCGAAGAAGACCGCGTAGCCGTCCACCGCCGAATTGTCGTGCGGCGGCACGTCGAACGGAGCGACGACATCCTCGGCCAACACATGGCCCAGGGCGTCGGCAAGACCGATCCGGCGGGTCGCGGTGACGGGGTGAAGGCGGCCAGAGAGAAGCTCCAGCGCCCGGTCCACCGCCATCATCTCGCCGCCGAAGGCGAAGCAATCGTCGCTAAGCTGAGCCATTGCCCTACTCCACCCTGCACACCGCCGTCTCAGACAGCCTGCCCCGTTGCCCTGCACCGGTCCAGCGCGCAACGCTCGATGATGAAGGACGCGATGGCCTCCTCGTCGTTCAGGTCGAACACGGGTACCCCGGCGTCCGGCACCGGCCCGTCGCTGGCGATCGCGACGATGCTCGGATCGTCGCGCGCGATCAGCGACTTGCCCACCGAGGCGCGCCACACCTCGATCTTCTCGTGCGGCTCGCGCTTGAACCCTTCGATCAGCAACAGATCGACGGGCGAGAGCTTTGGCAGCAATTCGGTCAGGGACAGTTCCGGTTCGTCGTTGCGGATCTCATGCATCAGCGCCCAGCGGCGGGGCGAACTGACCAGCACCTCGGTGGCGCCGGCCTCGCGATGGTTGTGGCTGTCCTTGCCGGGATGATCGATGTCGAAGCCCTTGTGCGCGTGCTTCATGGTCGAAACGGTCAGGCCACGCCGGATCAGCGCCGGGATCAGGCGAACGATCAGCGTCGTCTTGCCGCTGCCGCTCCACCCCGTCAGGCCGAACATCTTCATGGAAGCCCCTATCCTCCGCCTTGCCGCCCATCGCTGCGCGGGCGTTCCCCGGTCACATAGCAGAAACACACGGGCATGCGAACGGACAAACCGGATTTGTGGTCCGCTCTGCCGCCAGCCGGAAAGCCTTTGCGATAAAAAGCGACTCGGCCCCGAAACGCGGCTCAGCCCGGCGTGCGGGCCGGGTTGCCCGGCGCGCCCTTCCGGGGCTTGGCCGGCTGGTGGGCCATCATGTGCTTCAGCCCGGCGCGCATGTAGTCCCAGCCGGTGACGAAGGTGAGGATCGCCGCCACCCACAGGCCCAGCGTGCCGATCAGCGTGACCGGGATGTGGACCGGGCCGTAGTCGCCGACGATCAGGAAGCCGATCGCCACCATCTGGATCGTCGTCTTCCATTTGGCCATCCAGGTCACCGGCACCCCGACGTTCAACCCGGCCAGATACTCGCGCAGGCCCGACACCAGGACCTCGCGCAGCAGGATGACCACGGCGGCCAGAACCGACACGCCGGACAGCCGGGCGAAGGCGACCAGCATGATCAGGGTCGCGGCGACCAGCAGCTTGTCCGCGATGGGGTCGAGGAACTTGCCGATGACGCTTTCCTGCTCCCAGGCGCGGGCCAGATAGCCGTCGAACCAGTCGGTGATGCAAGCCGCGGCGAACAGGGCGCAGGCCGTGTAGGCGGCCCATGCCTCGGGCACGTAGAACAGCCCGACCACGACGGGAATCACCGCGATGCGCGACAGGGTGAGCAGGTTCGGCAGGCTGGTCAGCATCGGTCGCAACTCTGGAATCGGGGGAAACGCGCGGCGGGCGGCGTCATTCTAACCGTCTGAATGGAAATGATCGTATATCTTTTTCGCCACCGTCTTGCTGATCCCTTCGACCGACTCCAGATCCGCCAGTCCCGCGCGGGAGACGGCGACGGCGCTCCCGAAATGGTGAAGCAGGGCCTTCTTCCGGCTGGGTCCGATTCCGGGGATCTCGTCGATCATGGATTTGCCCAACGCCTTGGTGCGCTTCGCCCGATGGGTGCCGATGGCGAAGCGGTGCGCCTCGTCCCGCAGCCGTTGCAGGAAATAGAGCACCGGGTCGCGCATTTCCAGCTGGAACGGCGCGCGGTCCGGCATGAAGAAGCGCTCCCGCCCGGCGTCGCGGTCCGGCCCCTTGGCGATGCCGACCAGCGTCACGTCGTCGATCCCCAGATCGGCCAGAACGCCCAGCGCCATGTTGAGCTGCCCGATGCCGCCGTCGATCAGCACCAGATCGGGCCAAGTGCCCTGCGTCCGCTCCGGGTCCTCCTTGATCGCCCGGCCGAAGCGGCGGGCCATGACCTCGCGCATCATCGCGAAGTCGTCGCCGGCGGCGCCCTCGGTCTTGATGTTGAACTTGCGGTAGGCGTTCTTGATGAAGCCCTCCGGCCCGGCGACGATCATGGCGCCGATGGCGTGGGCGCCCTGGACGTGGGAGTTGTCGTAGACCTCGATCCGCTGCGGCGGGGCGTCCAGCCCGAAGACCGTCGCCACCCCGTCGAGCAGCCGCGCCTGCGACGAGCTTTCGGCCAGCCGCCGCCCATGGGCCTCGCGCGCGTTGGTCAGGGCGTGCTCGACGATGCGCCGCTTGTCGCCCCGCTTGGGCGCGGCCAGCTCGACCCGATGGCCGGCGCGCAGCGCCAGGGCCTCGGTCAGCAGCTCCTGCTCCGGCAGGTCGTGGCTGACCAGGACGAGGCCGGGGGCGGCCTTGTTCTCGTAGAACTGGGCGATGAAGGCGGCCAGCACCTCCGGGGTCTCGGCGCTCTTGTCGTGACTGGGGAAGTAGGCGCGGTTGCCGTAGTTGCGCCCACCGCGGAAGAAGAACACCTGCACGCAGGTCATCCCGCCCTCCGCATAGGCAGCGATCACGTCGGCGTCCTCGATCACCCCTTCGACGTTGATGTCCTGGTGCGCCTGCACCGCGGTCAGAGCGCGGATACGGTCGCGGTAGCGGGCGGCGGTCTCGTAGTCGAGATTCTCCGCCGCCTCGGTCATCTTGGCGACGAACTCCGTCTGGATGTCCCGGCTCTTGCCGGACAGGAAGGCGCGGGCCTGATCGACCTGCGCCTGATACTCCGCCGGGCTGACCCGCTCCACGCAGGGCGCGGTGCAGCGCTTGATCTGGTACTGCAGACAAGGCCGGGTGCGCGCGGCGAACACCGTGTCGGCGCAGTTGCGCAACAGGAAGGCACGCTGGAGCGCGGTGATCGTCCGATTGACCGCCCCCGCCGAGGCGAAGGGGCCGAAATAGTCGGCGTCGCGCGACCGCGCCCCCCGGTGCTTGGTCAGCTGCGGATAGTCGTGGTCCTTGGTGATCATGATGTGCGGGAAGGTCTTGTCGTCCCGCAGCAGCACGTTGTAGCGCGGCATCAGCCGCTTGATCAGGTTCGATTCGAGGAGCAGCGCCTCGACCTCGGTGTGGGTCGTGACGAACTCCATGGTCTCCGTTTCCGACACCATGCGCTGCAGTCGCACGGGCAGGCGGTTGACCTGGGTGTAGTTGAACACCCGCCGCTTCAGGTTCTTGGCCTTGCCGACATAGAGCACGGCCCCGTCGCCCGCCAGCATGCGGTAGACGCCGGGCGTCTGCGGCAGGGTCTTCAGGTGGTCGCGGATCACCTCCGCCCCCCGGGCGAGATCGGCGGGGCGCCGTCGCGGGCGTGGCGTCTTGTCCACGCCTTGGATATCCGCGCCTGGTGCGTCGGCGTCCAGAAGGTCGGCGCCCAGAAGGTCGGCGTTGTCCGTCTCCGGGAGGATGAGGTCCGTGGGGGTGTCTGCGGTGTCGGCCATGTCTCGAATGTCGTCGGGTCCGGGGAGGGGGTCAACCACCCCCTGTCCTGAATGGTTAAGACGAACGATCCACCTCTTCCGTGGGCATCCGTCGGGATATCCACGACTCCTGTGGATAAGTGTGTCGATAACCCAAGGGTTACCCCAGAGGAACCAAGGCGGCCCAAGGGATTCCAAAGCTATGCACAAAATTTGGGCATTTCACCTAAGATGTTGTTTTTGCTGGAGACACCCCGAGTCAAGTCGGCACTTTGGCGCTGCGCCGCTATTTTTCCAGATCGTGCAAACAGCCCCTTGCGCCGATGAGGACGGATGTGTACAACGCGCGGTCCTCTTGCCGGGGCGCCCAACCCACCAAGGGGTTGTCCGCTGAACGGCCAGACGACTCCTGGCCGAACCGCCTATTCCATTGGCACGAATCCCAAGGACGGCTGCGCCCATCCCAAATGCTCGCCACCGTCGAGCGCGACCATTTGTCCGGTGACCGACGGCGCGTCGATGAGGAAGCGCAGAGCCGCGCAGATCTCTTCCGGCGAGGGGCCGCGCCTCAGCGGAGTCGCGTCACGCTGCGCGGCGAACTCCTCATCCGTCTGCCGGACATTTTTCAACGTCGGGCCTGGTCCGATCGCGTTGACCCGGATGCGCGGGGCGAGCGCCATGGCGAGCGTCTGGGTCAACGTCCACAGGCCAGCCTTCGACAGGGTGTAGGAGATGAAGTGCGGGGTGAGGTTCCACACCCGCTGGTCGATCATGTTGACGATCAACCCCTCCCTGTCGCCCGGCACCTGCGCGGCGAAGGCTTGGCTCAACACGAAGGGAGCGCGAAGATTCGCCTCCATGTGGCGGTCCCAGGACTCGCGGGTCACGTCCCCCACCTCGTCCCGCTCGAAGCGGGAAGCGTTGTTGACCAGCAGCGACAGCGTGCCCAGCCGCTCCACGGCTTCGGGCACCAACGCCCGCGCGTCCATCTCGCGCTCCAGATCGGCCTGAAGCGCCACGGCAACGCCGCCCTGCCCGACGATCTGCGTCACCACTGCGTCGGCCTCGCTGCGGGAATGCCCGAAATGCACCCCCACCCGCCAGCCACGCGCCGCGAGATCGAGCGCGATGGCGCGTCCGATCCGCTTTCCCGCCCCGGTGACCAGGGCCGCTTTCCTCTTGATCTCCACCATGCCGCCATAGGTACCCTGCCACCCGTTCCGGTCAAGGGGGTTCCCTCCGGGTCAAGGACCGGACCGGTGAAAGACGCACGGAGCGGGATGCGGCCATGCTGAGGGAAGCCTTCGAGTACCTGATCACCCCTTGCCCGCCATTGGCCCGCCGCTACGGCTATCTGGCGGAGGCGCTGGCCCTCGGAGCCCGCCACCGGCGCCAGCGGCGGGCCTGGGCGCCCCATGTCGATGCCTGCCGCCGCTTCGTCCAAGAGGCCGCCGAGCGGGCGCCGCGGGGCGGGCGGGCACTGGTGGCGGGGTCGGGCTTGCTGATCGAGGTTCCGCTGCCGCTGCTGGCCGAGCGATTCGGCGAGGTGGTGCTGGTCGACATGGTTCACACCCATACCGCTCGCCTGCAGGCGCGACGCCATCCCAACGTCCGCCTGCTCACTCTCGACGTCACCGGTGCGCTGGCGCCGCTGGACGCCGCTCTCTCCGACGGTTCACCGCTTCCCTCGCCGTCGCCACCCGACCTGCCGGGGGAGCGATTCGCTCTCGCCGTGTCCTGCAATCTCCTGTCGCAGCTCCCGCTCCTGCCCTTGGACGCCATCGACCGTAGGGCACCGAGCACGCCCGAGGCGGAGCGGGAACGCTTCGCCCGAACCCTGGCACACACGCATCGCTCTTGGCTCGCCCGTGTCGCCGAACAGGCCACGCTCTTCACCGATACGGAAAGTCTCTGGGTGGAGAGTGGCGCAGTGCAGGAACGCGAGACCTCTCTCTGGGGGCTCGATCTTCCCTCTCCCGACCGCGCCTGGGATTGGGACATCGCCCCGGCCCCGGAGGAAGACCGCCGGCGCAGCCTGCGTCACCGGGTCGGGGCTTGGTTCAATCTTGCAGCCCCAGTTGGGACCTGACGGTGTGACAGGCGTCGCTTCCCGCCGTGAACTCCCGGCACACCAGCGGGCGGTGCTCATAAACGCTGCAAAAGACGGATTCGCCGAGGGTTCCCATCAGAGCCGCACAGCGATTGCCGTTGCACCGCATGCGGCCGTCCTCCTTCAGGTGCTCCATGATCCCGTCGCCATCCCAATCACCGATGAAAGTTGGCCATTCCCAGGAATAGGCGCAACAAGCCCCACAGCTTTCGCAATCAGGTACGTCATCAGCCGTCGGCATAACATGCCCCCATTTTTCCTCGTCTGTCTCCCACCGCCTTGATCCCCTCCCCCGCCTTCGGCGGGGGAGGGTTAGGGAGGGGGCCCGTAGCGACGGCCAGGCACAACGAAAAGCCGGCGCCTCCCACAGGGGAAAGCGCCGGCCTTGCCGTTCATGAAGCCGATTGTCAAGTGTTTGTGTGAAACTGCTGCGTCCACATCCTTGGATGGCGTGGCGTGTGCCGTGGTGACCTGGCGGCGACCTACTCTCCCACGTCTTAAGACGCAGTACCATCGGCGCTGAGGCGTTTCACGGCCGAGTTCGGAATGGGATCGGGTGTTGGGAGCCTCGCCATGACCACCAGGTCACCAAGGCACAC
>NZ_QOKV01000011.1 GCF_008365405.1 Azospirillum brasilense
CCATCGCCCCGCTCGGCGATGATCCCCTCGTCAGCCTGCCCGACGTGGCTGCCTGACAATCCCGGCCAGACCAGCCGGAGACCAAATGAGCGACCCAACTCCTACACCACGCTCAGGGGCACGATCCATGCCGGCCAACTTTGCAACAGAGCTGCTTCGCTACGGAATACGCTTATGACACCCAAAATCCGGCTCTATCGCAAAGCCCTTCGGTAGGAAGAGGACCATGACGGCCAAATGCGACAGCTCTGGATGATCCTGCGGGCCGCCTTGACCTTTGCCCCCTTTTCACGGTATTATGATGCATCATGCATCGGATGACGGGGAAGGGCGGAGGATGAGCGGGTTCGATCTCACCCTTCTCGAGCACGACAATCTCGGCGGCACGATTTACCAGAAATTGTGCGAGGCCCTGATGAAGGGCGCCTTCAAGCCGAACGACCGCCTCAAGATCCGTGATCTGGCCGACCGGCTGGGGACGAGCGTCACGCCGGTGCGCGACGCCATCCTGCGGCTGGTGCAGGATCAGGCCCTGGTGCTGCGCTCGCCGCGCGACATCCGCGTCCCGATGCTGACCCGGGCCACGTACCTGGAGATTCGCGACATCCGCGTCAATCTGGAAGGGCTGGCCGCCGCCCGCGCCGCCGAGCAGGCGACGCCCGCGCAGATCGCGGCCTTGGACGCCCTGCTCAAGCGCAACGAGGAGGCGATGGCCGCCGGCAACACCGCGCTGGCCACCGAACTCAACCAGATCTTCCATTTCAAGGTGTCCGAGTTCGCGGATATGCCGGTGCTCGGCGACATTCTGCGGCGGCTGTGGCTGCAGATGGGACCCTTGATCGCCGACGTCTACGGCGGTGCCGGGCGCACGATGATCGACCACCATTACCCGCTGATGGACGCCATCCGCAGCCACGACGGCCCAGCCGCCGCCGCCGCCATCCAGGCCGACATCCTGCTGGCCAGCGGCCCGATCCTGGAGAGGATCGACGGCGTGCATCCCGAGGCGCTCGCCGTCTGATGCCCCGCCGATCCCATCCGCTTCCTCAGCCGATCCACACGCCACTATGATGCATCAAACATTGACCGCTTCGAACCTTGAGGAGACACCGGCGATGACACCGGCCCCGATCCAGGGTGACGTTCTGACCACCGCCGCGCCGGCGATCTCCGCGGAGGAGGCCGGTGCCATCCTGCAACGGTGGTTCGGCGTGACCGGCACCGTCCGCGAGCTGAGCAGCGAGCGCGACCGCAACTTCCACATCGCCGCGCCCAACGAGCGAGGGGGGGATGGGCGGGGCTATGTGCTGAAGTTCACCAACCCGGCGGAGCCGACGCTCGTCACCAGCTTCCAGACCGGGGCCATGCAGCATGTGGCCGCCCGCGACCCGTCCCTGCCGGTGCCGCGGGTCGTGCCGACGCTGGACGGGGCGGCCCAGGCGATCGTCCACATCGACGGCAGCGCCATGGTGCTGCGGCTGCTGACCTATCTCGAAGGAACGCCGCTCCACGCCGCGCCGCCCTCGCCGGGTCTGATGCGGGCGTTGGGAACGACGCTGGCCCGGCTGGATCGGGCGCTGGCCGACTACGAGCATCCCGGCTCGGAGCGCGACCTGCTGTGGGACATCACCCGCACCGCCAGCGTCGCCGACCGGCTGCATTACGTGGCGGACGACCGGCGCCGCCGGATGGTCGAGCGATTCGTCGCCCGCTTCGCCGATCAGGTCGCCCCCCGTCTGCCGGCCCTGCGGCATCAGGTGATCCACAACGATCTCAACCCCCACAACGCGGTGGTCGATCCGGTCGGGCACGAGACGGTCACCGGGATCATCGACTTCGGCGACGCGCTGCGGGCGCCGCTGGCCAATGATCTGGCGACGGCGCTCGCCTACCACGTCACCAGCGGCGAGACGCCCTTCGGCTCCGTGGTCGAGATGACCCGGGCCTACAACGCCGTGCTGCCGCTGACGGAGGACGAGGTGGAACTGCTGCCCGATCTGGTGGCGGGCCGCCTCGCCCTGACCATCGGCATCACCAGTTGGCGGGCGGCCGAATACCCCGCCAACGCCGCCTACATCCTGCGCAACGCCGAACGCGCCTTCGCCGGCTTGGACCGGCTGACCGGCGACGAGGCCGCCACCGCGCGCCGCCTGCTCCATCTCGCCTGCCAGAAAGTGTGAACCGCCATGACCATGATCAACGCCTACGCGCCCGATTCCGCCGGGTCCCTGCCGGAGCGCGAGCGCGCCCTGATCGCCCGCCGCGAGAAGCTGCTCGGCCCGGCCTACCGGCTGTTCTACGCCGACCCGATCCATGTCGTGCGCGGGGAGGGCTCGTCCCTCTATGACGCCGAAGGCAACCGCTATCTGGACGCCTACAACAACGTCGCCTCGGTCGGGCATTCGCGGCCGGAGGTGGTGGAGGCGATGGCCCGGCAGGCGGCCGTGCTGAACACCCACACGCGCTACCTGACGGACGGCATCCTCGACTTCGCCGAAGCCTTCCTGGCGGAGTTCCCGGCGGAGCTGTCGCACTTGATGCTGACCTGCACCGGCAGCGAGGCCAACGATCTGGCCCTGCGCGTCGCCCGCGTCCACACCGGCGGCACCGGCGTCGTCATCGCGCACAACGCCTACCACGGCGTGACCTCGGCGCTGGCCGAGATGTCGCCCTCGCTGGGTGCGGCGGTGAAGCTGGGCGACCATGTCCGCGTGGTGCCGGCGCCCGACGGCTACCGCATGCCGGAGGCCGAGGTCGGCGCCGCCTTCGCGCGCTCCGTGGAGGCTGCCATCGCCGACCTGCGCGAGAAGGGGATCGCCCCGGCGGCGCTGCTGGTCGACACCATCTTCTCCAGCAGCGGCGTCTTCACCGACCCGGCCGGCTTCCTCGCTCCGGCGGTGGAGGTGATGCGCAAGGCCGGCGGTATCTTCATCGCCGACGAGGTGCAGCCCGGCTTCGGGCGGCTCGGCACGCACATGTGGGGCTTCGCGCGCCACGGGCTGGTGCCCGACATCGTGACGGTCGGCAAGCCGATGGGCAACGGCCATCCGGTGGCCGGCGCGGTGTTCCGGCCGGAGGTGATCGAGGCGTTCGGCAAGAGCCAGCGCTATTTCAACACCTTCGGCGGCAACCCGGTGTCGTGCGCGGTGGCGCTGGCGGTGCTGCGCGTGATCAAGGCGGACCGGCTGCAGGAGAACGCCCTGGCGGTCGGCACGCAGATGATCGACGGCCTGCGCGCGCTCGCCGCCAAGCATGAGCTGATCGGCGACGTGCGCGGCAGCGGCCTGTTCATCGGCGTCGAGATGGTGCGCGACCGCCAGCTGAAGACCCCGGCGGCGGAGGAGACGGCCCGCGTGGTCAACGGCATGCGCCAGCGCCGGGTGCTGATCAGCGCGACCGGCCAGGAGGGGCACATCCTGAAGATCCGCCCGCCGCTGGTCTTCTCGTCCGAGGACGCGAAGCTGTTCCTCGCCACGCTCGATGAGGTGCTGGCGGCGCTGTGAGTGACGGCGCTTTAAGCCACGCCGCCCCGCTGAGCCCCTTCAGCCGAGCGGTGTCCACCCGGTAAGGGGCCTCGGCTTCCTCCCTCGGGCAGCCGTTGGCCGAACAGGCGAAGCTCCGCCCGCCGGCCTTCCCGTCACCAGTCGGTGGGGCAGGAGCGGCAGTCGGTCATCAGCGCGTCCTGGAAGATGGCGAAGCGGATCTTCGCGCCCTCCAGATTGGCCTGCGACAGGTTGGTCAGGGACAGCTTGGCCTCCTGGAGGTTGGCGCCCTCCAGGTTGGCGCCGGTGAGGTCGGCCTTGTCGGCGCGCAGCGCCTCCAGATTGGCGGCGGTCAGGTCGGCCTGCCGCAGGTCGGCGCCGTTGGCGCGGGCGAATTCCAGGTTGGCGCCGCGCAGGCGGGCGCCGGACAGGCGCGTGCCCTGGAGGAAGGCGGTGCGCAGGTCGGCGCCGTCGAGGATCGCGCCGCTGAGGTCGGCCCCGCGCAGATCGGCGTGACGCAGGTCGGCCCGCATCAGGTTGGCGCCGCGCAGGTCGGCGCCGGCCAGCGACAGGCTGCGCAGGTTGCGGTGGCGCAGGTCGATGCCGGGGCAGACCGCCTTGGCCGTGAGGACGCAGCCGGCGACCTCGGTGACGCGCTCCTCCTCGCCGCCGCCGAGGCTGGCGGTTTCGACCTCGGCCGCCAAAGGGGCGGTGAGGGGGCCGGACAGGGACAGCAGGGCGTACAGGGCGAAGGCGGGCCGGAAGAGGCGGTTCATGGGGAGACCTCCCATCGCTGCAAGGCTGGAAAACCGGTACGGGGAAACGGGCCGGCACGCCCGCTTCCCCGCTGACGGGTCGTTACTTGGCGCTGGAGACCTTCACGTCGGCCAGCTTGAACACCCAGAAGGAGCCGCCCTGGGTCACGCGGGTGGTGAGGTCGGCGAGATCGCCGCCCCACAGCGGCACGGCGCCGCCGTAACCGGTGGTGATGCCGACATACTGCACCCCGTCCAGTTCCCAAGTGACCGGGGAGGAGATGATGCCGGAACCGGTCTGGAACTTCCAAAGCTCGGCCCCCGACTTGGCGTCGAACGCCTTGACGTAGCCGTCGCCGGTGCCGGTGAAGACCAGCCCGCCGGCGGTCGCCAGGGTGCCGGACCACAGCGGCAACTCCTCCTTGTGCTCCCAGGCGACCTTGCCGGTCGTCGGGTCGATGGCGCGCAGGACGCCGACATGGTCCTCGAACATCTTGTGGATGCGGAAGCCCATGCCGAGATAGGCGGAGCCGGGGTTGTAGCCGACATGCTCCGTCCAGTAGTCCTCCTTCCAGTGGTTGGCGGCGATGTAGAACAGGCCGGTGTCCTCGCTGTAGGACATCGGGTTCCAGTTCTTGCCGCCGAGGAAGGGCGGGGAGACCTCGACCGCCTTGCCGCGCTTCTCGCCCTCGGCGGGCGGCGGCGGGCGCTGGCCCTCCACCTCGATGGGGCGGCCGGTCTTCAGGTCGATGCCCTTGGCCCAGGTGATGCCGTCGACGAAGGGGAAGGCCGCCAGCACGCTGTTCGGCTTGTTCGCCTCGCCCCCTGCCGCCGCCAGCTTCGTCCGGTCGGTGACGTAGAAGAAGCCGTTGCGGTCGGCGTGCGCGGTCGCCTTGACCGTCTTGCCCGACGCGTCCTTGTAGTCGAACAGCACCAGCTCGTTGTTGCCGGAGAAGTCCCAGGTGTCGTTGGGTGTGTGCTGGTAGAAGCCCTTCAACTCGCCCGTGGTCGGATCGACGTAGGCCTGGCCGGAGGTGTAGAGGCTGTCGCCGGGCCAGCGCGCCCAGCCGTTCCACGGCGCCGGGTTGCCGGTGCCGATGACGATGGTGTTGGTCTCCACGTCGAAGGTGGCGCTCTGCCAGGGCGCGCCGCCGCCGTGGTTCCAGGCCTCGACGAGCTGCCCGTCCTTGTCGCGCGGCCAGGACGGCGCCTTGGCGTTGCCGGTCGGGGTGCTGTCCTTGCCGTCGAGCCGGCCCATGTGCCCCTCGACCAGCGGGCGCATCCAGATTTCCTCGCCGGTGTCGGGGTCGCGGGCGAACAGGCGGCCGACCACGCCGAACTCGTCGCCGGACGAGCCGTGGATCAGCAGCATGCGCCCGGTCTTCTGGTCCTTCACGACGGTGGGCGCGCCGGTCATGGTGTAGCCGACCTTGTGGTCGGCGAACTTCTTGCGCCAGACGACCTTGCCGGTGTCCTTGTTCAGCGCGACGAGCGAGGCGTCGAGCGTGCCGAAGAACACCTTGTCGCCGTAGATCGCCGCCCCGCGGTTGACCACGTCGCAGCAGGGGCGGATGTCGTCGGGCAGGCGGTGGGCGTAGGTCCACAGCCGCTTGCCGGTGCGGGCATCCAGCGCGAACATCCGCGAGTAGGAGGCTGTGACGTAGATCACCCCGTCATGGACCAGCGCTTGCGTCTCCTGCCCGCGCTGCTTCTCGTCGCCGAAGGAGAAGGACCAGGCGGGGACCAGCCGCGACACGCTGCTGGTGTCGATCTGCTTCAGCGGGCTGAAGCGCTTGCCCTCCACCCCCATGCCGTACATCAGCACGTCGCCGGCCGACTTCGCGTCGTTGGCGATGTCGTCCCAGGTGACCTCGGCGGCTTGGGCGGTTCCCCAGGCCGCCGGAGCGGTGGAAGCCAGGAAGCCGGCCATCACCGCGGTTATGATTCGGCGTCGAATTTGTCCGGCTTTGCTTCCTGACTTGGTGTCCAAGGATAAAGTCATGCGTTTCCCCCGTGAAAGGCCGTTTTTTCCGGGGCGGATCGTCCGCCCGATCCGCCCCGGTTCCGGCACCGCGTCTTGCGCCCCCAATGTTCGTCTTGGCGGTTCTTCGGTTCTATTGGACGATACGGGGACGACGTTCTTGCAACGCGCGTATGATGACGTCCCGGAGGTGGCGGGAAAAATTCCTGCCGCCGCGGCAGGAGACCCGTCCGTCGGCTTTCGCCTCGTTCGAAGGACGCATAGCGCGGAGACCGGTTGCTTGGTTAACATTCCGCCGATGGTCCTATAAGCGTATCGGAAGGATCAGACGGCGATGTCGTTGCGAATGCGCATGCTGGCCCTGATCGGGCTGTTCCTGGCGCTGCTGGCGGTGGCCGGCGCGGCTGTGATGATCGCCAACGCGCGCGACGCCGTCCGCGCGGAAATGGCCTCCGCCCTCGATCTCGGCATCGCTGTCGGGCGGGCGGAAGCCGGGCGGGGGCCAAGTCCGGACGCCGTCGTGGCGCTCGACCGGCTGGGCTTGCGCCATCTGCGCTTCATCGCAGGCGAGGCGCCGCCCGACTCCCTGGGCGAGGGGGATGCCGCCCATGGGGCCGTTCCCGGCTGGTTCGTAGCCCTGATCGGCGTGACGCCGCAGGCCCATGCGCTGACCGGTGCCGATGGGCGCGTCCTGTTGACCGTGGTCGCCGAACCGCAGGACGAGGTGGCCGAGGTCTGGGAGGACATGCGGGACCTCGCCCTGGCGATGCTGGTGGCGGGGCTGCTGTTGCTGGGCGGCGCCTGGATGGCGGTGGGCCGGGCGCTCGCCCCGCTCGCCCGCATCGAGGCGGCGGTGCGGCGCCTGCGCGAAGGCGTTTACGAACCCGGACCGCGGGGCGGCCTCGCCGGCGGCGGCGTGCCGGAGCTGGTCCGGCTGGGCACAGGCATCGCCGCCCTGGCCGAGGAACTGGCCGCGGCCGGTCGGGAGAACCGCCGGCTCGGCCAGAGGCTGATCGAGGCGCAGGACCGTGAGCGCCGGGACATCGCCCGCGAAATCCACGACGAGCTGGGGGCGGCGCTGTTCGCCATCAAGGTGGACGCCGGGCGCATCCTGCGCCTGAGCGAGGAGCCGAAGCCGGAAGCCACCATCAGCGAGCGGGTGGAGATCGCCGGACGCGCCCGCGCCGTGCTGTCCATGGCCGCGGACGTGCACCGGTTGAGCCGGCGCATCCTGGTCCGACTGCGCCCGGCCCTGCTCGACCAGTTGCCGCTGGGCGAAGCGCTGTCCGGGCTGATCGACGAGTGGGCGCGGCGGGAGCCGCAGGTGCGCTGGTCGCTGGACGTGGACGAGGACGGAACACCGGACGGCATCGACGGGCTGGACGAGGTGCTGCGCCTGACGGTCTTCCGGCTGGCGCAGGAATCGCTGGTCAACGCCCTCCGCCACGCCCGGCCGACCAACGTCTCGGTGACGGTGCGGCGCCGGACCGACCGGGTGGAGGTCTTGGTGACCGACGACGGGCCGGGGTTCGGGCTGGGATTCAGGGAAGGGCCGGCCGGTGCGGCGGAGCAGGGTGGATTGGGCATTGCCGGGATGGCGGAGCGGGTGAGGGCGCTGGGCGGCACGCTGCGCATCGGATCGGACGGCGGGCAGGGCACCCGCGTGGCCGCTTGCCTGCCCTGTGTCCCGGTCGGGCTGGAGGGCGTGGCATGACCCCGACGATCCTCCTGGTGGACGATCATCCGGTGGTGCGCGCCGGTTGCCAGAGCCTGCTCGCCGAAGCCGGGCTCGGCCGCGTCGTCGAGGCTGCCGACGTGGCGGCGGCGCTGGCGCTGTGGCGCTCGGAACGGCCGGACGTGGTCATCCTCGACCTCAACCTGCCGGGGGGCGCCGTTGGAAGGGATGGCGGCGGGATGGACGTGCTGCGCGTGATGCGGGCGGAGAACCCGGCGGTGCCGGTGCTGATCTTCAGCATGCACGAGGACCCGGCCATCGCCGCGCGGGCGCTCAAGGCGGGGGCCAGGGGCTACGTCACCAAGAACGACGCTCCGGAGACGCTGGTGACGGCGGTGCGCTGCGTGCTGGCGGGCCGCGTCCATCTCGACCACGCGCTGGCGCGCGAACTGGCGCTGATGGCGCTGGCCCCGACCGACGACCCGCTGGCGGTGCTGACCCAGCGCGAGCGGGAAATTCTGGCGCTGGTGGGCCGCGGCCTGACCGCGGCGGCCATCGCCGAGGCGCTGGGCATCAGCCAGAAGACCGTCGCCAACGCCTGCACCCAGATCAAGGACAAGCTGGGCGCCGACAGCACGCGCGCCCTGATCCGCATCGCCATCGACCACGGGCTGGCGGCTTAAGCGTCCCCGTGGGCGAAACCGTCACGGTGCCTGGGTGGCGTCCTCACGCTTGCCCTTGCGCGCCCGGCTGGGCATCTCGCCGAACTGGGTCTTGAAGTCGCGCGAGAAATGGGCGGCGTCGGCGAAGCCGCAGTCGAAGGCGATCTCGGTGATCGTCCGGCGCGTGTGTTCCAGCAGCCAGCGGCCGTAATCCAGCCGCAGCCGGCGCTGGAAGGCCGACGGCGAGATCCCCAGCGCCGCTTGGAAGGAGCGTTCGAGCTGCCGGGCGCTGACCCCGACGTAGCGGGCGATGGCCTCGACGGAGGGCGGGGAGTCCAGCCGCTGTTCAATGAAATGCGTTGCCTGTCGGACGCGGCCGTCGGTCACGCCGTCGAGGTTCGCGTAGAAATGCGCCTGCGGCAGCGCGCCGGGGCGGATGTCCTGGAGCATCATGTGGCGGACGGCCTGCCGCGCCTTCTGCCCACCGCAGTGCCGCCCGACGAGGTAGAGGCCGAGGTCGATGGCCGCCGTCGATCCGGCGCAGGTGATCAGGTCGCCCTCGTCGATGAAGAGATGGTCCACCGAGGCGTTGGCGGACGGGAAGCGCTCGCGGAAGGTGTCCAGCACGTTCCAATGGACGCAGACGCGGCGTGTCCCGACGAGGCCGGCGCGCGCGATGGCGAAGGTGCCTGTGCAGATGCCCAGAAGCCGCACCCGCTGCGCCGCCACCGCGCGCAGATAGGCGGTCACCGGTCCCGGCACCTCGTTCCGGTAATCGTTGCCGCCGCACACCGCGACGTAATCGAAGGGCGCCGGGGCGAGCAGGTCGCTGTTGGGCGTCACCAGCACGCCGCAGCTCGACCGGCGCGGCTGTCCGCCGACGCTCATCACCGTCCAGCTTGCGTCGATTTGACGGCTGCGCCCTCCGGGGTCGGCGGCGAGCCGGAGCGCGTCGATCAACCCGGAGAAGGCGGTCAGCGTGAACTGATCGAGCAGCACGAAGCCGATGCGCAACCGGGGATCGGCGGGGGACGGGGCGTCGCGGTCCGGGGCGTCCGGCATGTCGGGTCTGGGCGTCGGCATGTCGGAAATATTCAAGGATTCGGCAGCATTCTTCTATCGGAAAATACGCTCGAACAATTAGCTTTCGAACGAACCATGGCTCTGACGCCCGCTGGACCGACACCACGAAGGAACCGGTCATGACCCATCCGCGCGCCGCCACCCGCACCACCGCCCGCCTCGCCGCCCTGTCCGCCGTCCTGGCGGCGGGTGTCTCCCTTTACGCCCTGCCGGCCGCGGCCCAGGGCGAGATCCGCGTCGCCTGGTACGGCGGCAACTGGGGCGAGGCCTTCCGCACCTGCGTCGCGGAGCCCTTCACCAAGGCGACTGGCGTCCGCGTCGTGCCGGAGATCGGCACCTCGACCGTGACCTTCGCCAAGCTGCAGCAGCAGAAGGACGCGCCGACGCTCGACGTCGCCTACATGGACGGCGGCATCAGCGAGATGGCGCAGGCGGCGGGCGTGCTGGACGCCATCGACCCGACGGGTGTGCCGAACCTGGCGAAGGCGTTGCCGGAGGCGATCTACAAGGCGGACGGGTCGGTCTTCGCCGTGGGGTCCGGCTACTACTCGCTCGGCCTGACCTACAACACCAAGGAGATCAAGACCCCGCCGACCTCGTGGAACGACCTGTGGAAGCCGGAATTCGCGGACACGGTGACGATCCCGTCGCCGGCCAACTCCTCCGGCGTGCCGTTCGTCATGTTCCTGAACCGCATGTGGGGCAACCCGCCGGGCGACCTGTCCAAGACCTTCGAAAAGCTGAAGACGCTGAAGACCGCGCTCTACTTCGACAGCTCGGGGGCGGCGAGCAACGCCTACCAGAGCGGCGAGGCGATCATCGGCGCGCATTTCAACGTCGGCGCCTGGGATCTGGCCGACAAGGGCCTGCCCATCGGCTTCGCCGTCCCGAAGGAAGGCGTCTGGGCCACCGACGCCCGCCTGCATCTGGTCAAGAATGCCCCGCACAAGGCCGACGCCCAGCGCTTCATCGACACCGCCCTGACCCCGGAAGCGTCGGCCTGTCTGGCGGAGAAGCTCTATCTCGGTCCGGCGGTGCAGAACGTGTCGGTGTCGCCGGACGTCGAGCGCAAGCTGCCCTGGGGTGTCGGCGGGTCGGTCAAGAACCTCCAGCTTTTCAATTGGGCGGACATCAACCGGGACCGCGCGGCGATCACCGACGCCTGGAACCGCGAACTCGCCCGCCAGTGAACCGCAGCCAGCCGGGGAGCCCCATCATGTCCGACGCCCTGCTCTCCATCCGCTCCATCGACAAGCATTTCGGCGCGTACCACGCGCTGAGGGACGTGTCGCTGGATGTGGCCCACGGCGAGTTCGTCGCCCTGCTGGGGCCGAGCGGCTGCGGCAAGACGACCCTGCTGCGCTGCATCGCCGGCTTCCTCTCCCCCGACTCCGGGACCATCCGGATCGGTGGGGAGGATGTGACGCGGTTGCCGCCGCACCGGCGCCCGCTGAACACGGTGTTCCAGCACTACGCCCTGTTCCCGCACCTGAGCATCCTCGACAACGTGGCCTACGGGCCGCGCCGTCACGGGGTGGCGCGGGGTGAGGCGCTGGAGCGGGCCCGCGAGGCGCTGGAGCTGGTCGGGCTGGACTCCGCGGCGGGGCGCTACCCGCGGGAGCTGTCGGGCGGCCAGCAGCAGCGCGTCGCCCTGGCACGGGCCTTCGTCAACCGCCCGAAGCTCCTCCTGCTCGACGAGCCGCTGAGCGCGCTCGACCTGAAGCTGCGCAAGCGGATGCAGATCGAGCTGAAGCACCTCCAGGAAAAGCTCGGCATCGCCTTCGTGTTCGTGACCCACGATCAGGAGGAGGCGATGAGCATGGCGAACCGCATCGTCGTCATGAACCGCGGCGTGATCGAGCAGGTCGGTGACGGTCGGGCCATCTACACCCGTCCGGCCAGCCGCTTCGTCGCCGACTTCATCGGCGAGGCCAACCTGCTGCCGGGAACGGCGGAGGGCGACGCCGGGGTGCGGCTGGCGGTGGGGTCGGCGCTGCTGCCCCATCTCGGTGCCGACACGCGGCAGCGCTACACCGCGGTGCTGCGGCCCGAGCATGTCGAGTTGCTGAAGGAGCCGGAGGCGCCGGGCCTGATCACCGATCAGGGCTTCGTCGAGGACGTCATCGACACCGGCGGGCAGACCGTCGTGACGGTGCGCGTCGGCGAGCATCTTCTGGCTAGCCGCCGGCTGGGCATGGCGGGGGAGGGGCTGAATCCGGGGGCGCCGGTCTTCGTCGGCTTCCGTCCGGGGCACGTCCACATCATCGCCGAGCCGGCCACCCACCGGTCCGGACCATGAGCACGACCATGAGCGCCGCCATGAACCGAGCCTTGCCCCTGCTGGCGGCCCCGGTCGCCTTCTTCGCCGCCTTCTTCGCCGTTCCGATGATCGTGGTCGTGTCGTCCAGCCTGATGGCGGGCGGCGTGCCGTCCCTCGGCAACTACGCGCGGGTGCTGTTCGACCAGTATCACTGGGACGTGCTGGCGGCGACCTTCCGCATCGCCGGGCTGACCACGGTGGCCTGCGCGCTTCTCGGCTACCCGCTGGCCTATTATCTGGTGCGGGTGGTCAAGTCGGCGGCGCTGCGGCGGACCTGCGTGATCCTGCTGGTGCTGCCGCTGTTCACCAGCAACATCGTCCGCTCCTTCGGCTGGATGGTGCTGCTGGGCCGCAACGGCCTCGTCAACGACGCGCTGGTCGGGGTCGGCATCCTGGATCGCCCGATGCGCTTCCTCGGCACCGAGCTGGGCATCGTGATCGGGCTGGTCTACATCCTGCTGCCCTTCATCGTGCTGGCCGTCGGCAACGCGCTGGCCGCGGTGGACCCGGCGCTGGAGGACGCCTCCTCCGACCTCGGCGCTACGCCCTTCGACACCTTCCGCACGGTCACCTTTCCGCTCTGCCTGCCGGGGCTGATGTCGGGGATCGTCATGGTCTTCACTCTGGCGGTCAGCGCCTACGTCACGCCGGCCCTGCTGAGCGGCGGCAAGATCACGGTCTTCCCCATGCTGATCTTCCAGCAGTACAGCACGGTCTTCGACGTGAACTACGGCGGCGCGCTCAGCATGACGCTGCTGGTCATGACGCTGGTCCTGGTCGGTTTGGCCGGCTGGATCGGCAACGCCGGGGCCAGCGCAACGGGGAGGAAAGCCCAATGATCGCACGGCTTCTTCTGCGGGTGGTGTCCTGGTCGGTCATGGCCTACCTGATCCTGCCGCTTCTGGTCATCGTCGGTTCCTCCTTCACCGCCACCAGCTACCTCGCCTTCCCGCCGCAGGGGCTGACGCTCGACTGGTACGGGCGGATGCTCGGCGACACCTCCTATCTGGCGGCCTTCGGCACCAGCACCCTGCTGGCCCTGGTCGCCACGGCGGCGGCCCTGCTCCTCGGCGTCCCGGCGGCGCTGGCCATCGCCCGCTGCGAGTTTCCGGGCAAGAAGTTCCTGTTGTCGCTGCTGATGTCGCCGCTGGTCCTGCCGCACGTCGTGCTGGGCGCCGCCCTCCTGCAATACTGCGCGGCGCTGGGCCTGATGCGCAGCTTCACGGCGCTGCTGGTCGGGCACATCGTCATCATCATGCCCTTCGTCCTGCGCTCCGTCCTGCCGCAGCTGACGCCGGAGCAGCGGGCGCTGGAGGAGGCCTCCGCCGACCTGGGCGCCCGCCCGATGGAGACCTTCTTCCTCGTCACGCTGCCGCAGATCCGCAGCGGCTTGGCGAGCGGCGCGATCTTCGCCTTCATCTCCTCCTGGATCAACGTCGAGCTGAGCATCTTCAACACCACGGCGGAGATGACGACCATCCCGGTCAAGCTCTTCAACTACGTCCAGTACACGATCGACCCGGTCATCGCCGCGGTGTCCTCCATCACCATCGGCGTGGCGGCCCTGGCGATCATCATCCTCGACCTCACCGTCGGGCTGCACCTTCTGTCGGACCGGCGCTGACCGCCGGTCCCGACACCCCCCGCTTCATCCCCCCGATCCAACACTGAATCCGATCCACGAAAGGGTCCTTCCATGCGCATGCAAGACGCATTCGATGTCCTGTACACCCACACCGAGGGCGAGCCGCTCTGCATCATCCACAGCGGCATCCCCTATCCAGCCGGCTCCAGCATCCTGGAGAAGCGCCAGTTCCTGGAGACCCATTACGACTGGCTGCGCGAAGCCCTGATGCGCGAGCCGCGCGGCCACAAGGACATGTTCGGCGTCTTCCTGACCCCGCCGTCCGGCCCGGACTACGACGCCGGCCTGATCTACATCGACGGCACCCAGTATTCGCACATGTGCGGCCACGGCACGATCGCCGTCGCCATGGCGATGGTCGCCAACGGCCTTGTCCGCCGCGGCGAGAACGGGCGCACCACGATCCGCTTCGAGACCACCGCCGGCCTCGTCGTCGCCGAGGTGGCGCATGAGGGCGACCGGGTGCTGTGGACCAGGTTCGAGAACGTCCCGGCCTACGTCGCCGCGCAGGACGTCGAGTTCGAGCTGCCGGAGATCGGCCCGCTGAAGGCCGACATCGTGTGGGGCGGCAACTACTTCGGCATCATCGACCTGACCGGCACGTCGCTGCGCATCGGGGCGGAGAACGGCACCGCCCTGTCGCATTACGGCATCCTGGCGCGCGAGCAGCTCCGCCAGAAGGTGGCGATCCAGCACCCGGCGTCGGCGCACATCAACAACTTCAACTTCGTGACCTTCTGGCACGAGCCGACCATCGAGGGCGCCTTCTACAAGAACGTCCACGTCTTCAGCGCCGGCCAGCTCGACCGCTCGCCGGGCGGCACCGGCACCAGCGCGATGATGGCGATGTTCGAGGCGCGCGGGAAGATGGCGATCGGCGACACCATCCGCTCCGAGGGCCTGCTCGGCACCGGCACTTTCGAGGGCAGCCTGCTCGGCGAGACCCGCCTGAACGGCGTGCGCGCCGTGCGCCCGACCGTCAAGGGCACGGCCAGCATCCTCGGCACCGCTCGCTGGGTCATCGACCGCAACGATCCGGTCGGCGCCGGCTTCCTGGTCGCCTGACCGGTCCTCCTCAGTCGCGTCCTGGACTTCGTCCCGGCGTCCTCATCAGGGCGCCGGGACCTTTGTGCTGCGCCGATGGGCGATCCGCTCGCCCGGATCGGCGTGCTGTCGTTGTATACAATGATGCTCACTCCGTTTTCGGGACCGTGAAGACGGCCCGCCCGGCGCGCACATGGGCGCGCATCACCGACGACGCCCACTCCCCATCGCGGGCGGCCAGGGCTTCGACGATCTCACGGTGGTGGTTCATGCTGCGGGCGAGGTCGCGTCGGCTGTAGCGGGCGAAGGTCCGCAGAACCAGCGGCATCTCCACCACTTGCCGGATCATCTGGCCCAGGCGCCGATCCCCCGCGATGTCGATCAGCAAGCCGTGGAACCGGTCGTTCAGCGGCGTGATGCGCGAGAAATCCACCGCGTCGCCATCCCCCACCACCGCCTCCATCGCGTCGCACAGCGCTCCCAGCTCGACGAGATGCTGCGGCTCCGCGCGGCTGGCGGCGAGACCGGCCACCTGACTTTCCAGCGTCGCGCGCAGTCCGAAGATCTCATCGAGGTCCTGGATCGTCCAGGCGTTCACCTTGGCGCCGAGGTTGGGGACGAGTTGCAGCAGCCCGTCGGCGGACAGTCGGCGCAGCGCCTCGCGCACGGGGGTGCGGCTGACCCCGGTCAGTTCGGCCAGTTCCTGCTCGCGCAGATGGGCGCCCGGCGGCCAGCGGCTGGCCAGGATGCCCTCCCGGATGAAGCGGTAGGCACGGTCGGCGGCGCGGTTGGAGCCGCCGCTAAATCCATTATCCCACTGGGGCGCCAGAGCCCCACCGCTGTCCGACATGCCCACCTCTCTCGCGCTTCTGTCCGGCGCCTGAACTTTTCGGGTTGCGTTGTATACAATGACGCATTATGTTCGTTGACACAACAAATTAATAGCCCGCTTCCGGTGCGCCCTGTTGGACGCTGCCGGCGGACGCGGCGGCAAGGGAGGGATACAACCGGTGACGACACCCGCACAACGCCTGAAAACGTTGCTGGAGGCTCCCGGCCTTCACCTGATGCCCTGCTGTTTCGACGCGCTGTCGGCGCGGCTGATCGAGCAGGCCGGTTTCCGCGTCAGCCTGATGAGCGGCTTCGCCGTCTCGGCGACCCGGCTGGGGATGCCCGACACCGGGCTGATCTCCTTCGCCGAGATGCTGGACCAGCTCCGCAACGTCTGTCAGGCGGCCCCCGGCCTGCTGGTGATCGGCGATGGCGACACCGGCTATGGCAACGCCATGAACGTGCAGCGCACCGTGCGCGACTACGCCCGCGCCGGGGCCGCCGCGGTCCTGATCGAGGATCAGGTCAGCCCCAAGCGCTGCGGCCACACCAAAGGCAAGCAGGTCGTCGGGCGGGCCGAGGCGCGCATGAAGATCCGCGCCGCCGTCGACGCCGCCCGGTCGGGGTCCGACGACATCCTGATCCTGGCGCGGACGGACGCGCGCGCCGTGCACGGCTTCGACGCGGCGCTGGAGCGCTGCCAGGATTTCGTGGAGGAGGGCGCCGACATCATCTTCATGGAGGCTCCGCACGACGAGATGGAGATGGCCGCCTTCTGCGCCGGCATCGACCGGCCGGCGATGGCGAACATGGTGCGCGGCGGACAGACGCCGATGCTGCCGCCGCGCGAGCTGGAGGCGCTGGGCTTCAAGCTCGCCGCTTACCCGCTGACCCTGATGTCGGCGGCCATCGACGCCATGCGCGCCGCCCTGGCCGCGGTGGCGGACGGGCAGGAAAGCCGGGTGGCCCAGGCCGATTTCGAAGCGCTGAAGGACCTTGTCGGCTTCCCCGACTACTACGAGCGCGAACAGGCCTACCGGGCCGCCGAGTGAGGGGAGGCAACGCCATGAACACGCCGCGTTCCATCATCGACAAGATCTGGGACCAGCACGTCGTCGCCGATCTGGGCGACGGGCGGGTGCTGCTCCACATCGACCGCCACATGCTGCACGAGGTCACCAGCCCGCAGGCCTACGCGGGGCTGGCCGCCGCCGGGCGCCGGCTGCGCCGCCCCGACCTGACCTTCGCGACGGCGGACCACATCGTCTCCACCGAGAATGGCCGCACCGACGACACGGTGCCGGGCGGGCCGGAGATGATCCGCGCCCTGCGTGCCAACGCGGAGGCCACCGGCGTTGCGCTGTTCGATCTGGGCGACGTGCGCCAGGGCATCGTGCATGTGATCGCGCCGGAGCTGGGGATCGCCCTGCCGGGCGCCACCCTGGTCTGCGGCGACAGCCACACCAGCACGGTCGGTGCGCTGGGCGCCATGGCCTGGGGCATCGGCACGTCGGAGGTCGAGCATGTCATGGCGACGCAGACGGCCATCCTGCGCCGCCCGCCGACCATGCGCATCACCTTCAGCGGCACCCGCCCGGCGGGCGTGTCGGCCAAGGACATGGTACTGAAGCTGATCGCCACCATCGGCACCGCGGGAGCGACGGGCTACGGCGTCGAGTACGCCGGTCCGGCCATCCGCGCGCTCTCCATGGAAGAGCGGATGACCGTCTGCAACATGTCGGTGGAGCTGGGCGCGCGCTTCGGCCTGATCGCCCCGGACGAGGTGACCTTCGCCTATCTCCAGGGGCGCCCCTTCGCCCCGGCGGGCGTGCTGTGGGAGCAGGCGGTGGGTGCGTGGCGCGCCCTGGCGAGCGATCCCGACGCGCGTTTCGACGCAGAGATCGAGCTGGACGTCTCCAGCCTCACGCCGCAGGTGTCCTGGGGCACCAGCCCGCAGGACTGCATCGGCGTCGGCGAGACCGTGCCCGATCCGGAGCGCGAGGCCGACCCCAAGCGCCGGCAGGCAATGCGCCGGGCGCTGGACTACATCGGGCTGGAGCCGGGGACGCCTATCCGCGACCTGCCGGTGGACATGGTCTTCATCGGCTCCTGCACCAACAGCCGCATCGAGGATTTGCGGGCCGCCGCCGCCGTGTTGAAGGGCCGTCGTATCGCCGCCGGCCTGCGCGCGCTGGTCGTGCCGGGCTCGGGCCAGGTGCGCCGGCAGGCCGAGGCGGAGGGGCTGGACCGCGTGTTCACCGCCGCCGGCTTCGAATGGCGCGAGCCGGGCTGTTCCATGTGCGCCGGGATGAACGCCGACCGGGTGCCGCCGGGCAAGCGCTGCGTCGCCACCTCGAACCGCAACTTCGAAGGCCGCCAGGGGCCGGGGGCGCGCACCCACCTCGCCAGCCCCGCCACCGCGGCGGCGGCGGCCGTCGCCGGCCGCATCGTCGATGCCCGCAGCCTGGAAGGGAGCGTCTGACATGCCGGAACCCATCAACCGCATCACCGGGATCGCCGCACCACTGCCGCGCGCCAACGTCGACACCGACGCGATCATCCCCAAGGCGCATCTGCTGACCATCCACCGCAGCGGGCTGGGCGCCGGCCTCTTCTCCGAATGGCGGTTCGACGACGACGGCCAGGAACGGCCGGACTTCGTCCTGAACCAAGCCCCCTGGCGGGAGGCGAAAATCCTGCTGGCCGGCGATAATTTCGGCTGCGGCTCGTCGCGCGAGCACGCGGTGTGGAGCCTGATGGACTTCGGCATCCGCTGCGTGATCGCCCCCAGCTTCGCCAGCATCTTCCACGAGAACTGCCAGAAGAACGGTCTGGCCGCGGTGACTCTGGACGAGGTTGCGCTCGCCCATCTCGTCGCCGTCGCCCAGGCGACGCCGGCCGCTGCCATGACGGTGGACATCGAGGCCAGCCGCGTCACCGCCCCGGACGGGCGGGAGTTTCCCTTCACGATGGAGACGGCGCGGCGGCAGGCCCTTCTGGAAGGGTTGGACGAGATCGGGGCCAGCCTGCGCCACGACGCCGCCATGGCGGCGTTCGAGGCGCGCGACCGGGCGCAGCGCCCGTGGATTCACGCCCTGCCCACCGCCTGACGGGTCCGGGTCAACGCGCATGGCCGGAAAGGCCAGCGGCACATTGGGAGGAACAGCGATGTCGTTCATGACCACGATGAAGCGCAAGGCGGTCCTGGGGGCAGCGGCCATGGGAGTGGCGCTCGCCACGCTGGCCCCGGCGGTCCCGGCGCAGGCCGAGGAGATTACCGTCACCCACTGGGGCGTCCTGATGTACGGCGCGCCCTACGCCGTCGCCATGGAGAAGGGCTATTACAAGGAGCAGGGGCTGGACATCACCGGCGTCCTGACCTCCAAGGGCGGCGGCACGACCATGCGCAACGTCATGGCGGCGCCGATGCCCTACGGCGAGGTCGCCCTGTCGGCGGCGGTGGCGGCGATCAACCAGGGCCTGGACGTGAAGATCATCCACACCGGCGTCCGCACGGCGGGCGAGATCCTGTGGGTGACCAAGCCGGACTCGCCGGTCAAGACCGCCAAGGACCTGGACGGCAAGAAGGTCGCCTTCACCAGCCCGAAGTCGGTCACCGACATGCTGCTGACCATGGTGACGGACAAGCACGGCATCACGGTGGACGGCGTGTCGGCGGGCGGCGTCGGCGGCGGCCTGACCATGCTGGAGCAGGGCGGGGTGGCCGCCGCCCCGGTGATGGACCCGATCTGGGCGCGCGTGCAGAACAAGTACCGCATGGTCTTCGCGGTCGAGACCGAGCTGCCGACCATGGTGCAGACCGTGGGCGTCACCACGTCGGAGTTCGCCGCGAAGAACGGCGATAAGCTGCGGAAGCTGATCGAGGCACGGCGCAAGGGGGTGAACTTCGTCTACGCCAACCCCGAAGAGACCGCGAAGATCATGACCAAATACTACGACATCGACGAGGCGATCGCTCTGCAGGCGCTGAAGAATCTGGCGGCCATCAAATATTGGAGTGCCGGTGACTTCGAATATGACGGAATGAACAACCTGATCAAGGGCCTGGAGATCATCGGCGAGGTCAAGGGCAAGGTCAACTGGTCGAAGCACGCCGATGCCTCGTTCCTGAAGTGATTGGCCTGAAATAATCCGCCTGACGATATCCGATGACCGGGAGGAAGCCCCCGATGAAAGCCAACGTCGCCGCCAAGCGCGATCTGCACGAGGAAGCGGGAGCTATCCCCGCCCCGGCCGTCCACGCGGAACTGAAGGGGGTCAGCCGCATCTACGGCGTTCCCGGCCACGGCGGGGTGCACGCGCTGGGCCCCGTCGACCTGACCTTGCGGCAGGGGGAGTTCTTCTCCGTCGTCGGACCGTCGGGCTGCGGCAAGTCCACGCTGCTCGACGTGCTGTCCGGCCTGTCCGTGCCGACCGAGGGGTCGGTGACCTTCGAAGGCAAGCCGGTGGCCGGCAAGGTCCCGGACGGCGTCGGGGTGGTGTTCCAGGAGGACGCCACCTTCCCCTGGCTGACCGTGTGGGACAACATTGCCTTCGGCTTGCGCCGGGCGGGCGTCGATCCGGCGGAGATCGAGCGGCGGGTCAATTACGCCGTCGGCTTCGTCGGGCTGAAGGACTTCGCCAAGGCCTATCCGGTGCAGCTGTCCGGCGGCATGCGCCAGCGCGTCTGCATCGCCCGCACGCTGGTGATGCGCCCGCGCCTGATCCTGCTGGACGAGCCGTTCGGCGCGCTCGACGCGCAGACCCGCCTGATCATGGGCGACGAACTGCTGAAGCTGTGGCGCGAGACCGGGGCCACGGTGATGCTGATCACCCACGCGCTGGACGAGGCGGCCATGCTGTCGGACCGCATCGGCGTCATGTCGTCGCGGCCCGGGCGGATCATCGAGGAGATCGAAACCGGCTGGCCGCGCGAGCGCGATTCCCGCATCGCCAGCGAGGACGGCTTCGGCCAGATCACCGCCCGGCTGTGGCGCCTGCTGCGCGAGGAGAGCCTGAAGGCGGCGGGCCTCGCCGGGGGTGGGTCGTGAGCTGGGCGGGCTGGCTCCGGCTGATCGTGGTGAGCGGCGCCGTTCTAATGCTGGAGGTGCTGTGCCGCGCCGGCGTCATCGCCAAGACGGTCCTGCCCGCGCCCAGCGTCATGGCCGGCGACCTCTACCGCCTTCTCGCCTCGGGGGCGGCCAGCGCCGACATCGGCGAGACGTTGGGCAACGTCGCCATGTCGGTGATCGCCTCGATCCTGCTTGGCTTTGTCGCCGGTGTGGCGATCCACGCCATGCCGCGGGTGCGCCGGGCGCTCGACCCCTTCCTGGCGACCTATTACGCCGTGCCCTTCTTCGTCTTCTACCCGGTGCTGATCGTCATCTTCGGGCTGGGGGCGGCGCCCATCGTGGTGATCGGCACGCTGTTCGGCGTGGTGGCGATGCTCATCAACACGCTGAACGGGCTGGACAGGATTCCGCGCGTCCTGCTGAAGACCGCGCGCGTCCACGGCATGGACCCGGTGCGCACCGCGCTGATGGTCAAGCTGCCCAGCGCCGCACCCTTCCTGTTCACCGGGGCCAAGCTGGCCATCGCCTACTGCTTCATCGGCGTCATCGCGGCGGAGTTCATCATGTCCTCCTCGGGCATCGGCTACAGCATCGCCTATGCCTTCAACAACTTCGACAACGCGCGGATGTACGCGCTGATGCTGTTCATCATCGTCCTGGTGACGGTGCTCAACGCGGTGCTCTTCACCTGGGAGCGCCGGATCATGCAGCGGCGGAGGCGCTGACGGCCATGCACGGAAAGACCGATACGCTTCTCGTCATCGTCGCGCTGGTGGCCCTGTGGCAGGTCCTGCACTGGATCGTCGGCAGCGTCGCCCTGACCTCGCCCGCCGACACGCTGGCCCGCGCCGTCGAACTGCTGGGCTCCGCCACCTTCTGGCCGCACGTCGCGGAGACCGGCGTGGCTCTGCTCTATTCGCTGCTGCTGGCGGTGCTCGGCGGGCTGACCATCGGCATCGTTCTCGGCATCAACCGGCTGGCCGGGGAGGTGGCGGAGCCGATCCTGGTGTCGCTCTACTCGCTGCCCAAGATCACGCTCTACCCGGTGATCCTTCTGGCCTTCGGGCTGGGCCTGTCGGCCAAGGTGGCCTTCGGGACGATCCACGGCATCATCCCGGTGATCATCTTCACGATGAACGCGGTCCGCACCATCCCGCCGGTGATGCTGCGCAGCGCGCGGGTGATGCGCCTGTCGCCGCTCCAGCTCGTCTCCACCATCATCCTGCCCGCCGCCCTTCCGGAACTGGTGTCCGGCCTGCGGGTGGGCTTCTCGCTGACCCTGCTGGGCGTGCTGATCGGCGAGATGTTCGCCTCGCAGCGCGGCCTCGGCTACCTCGTCATGAACGCCATCGGCGGGCACGACGTGCGCACCATGATGGCCGTGGTGCTGATCCTCGCCACCACCGCCGTGCTCATCAGCGCCGGCCTGCTGCACATCGACCGGCGCATGCACCGGCGGACCTCGTAAAGACTTCCGGAGATTCCACAGACATGACCATTTCTCTCAAACAGCGCCTGTCGCAGCCGGGCCTGATCTCGGCCCCCGGCGTGTTCGACATGATCTCGGCCAAGGTGGCGGACGGCATGGGGTTCGACGCGCTGTACATGACCGGCTACGGCACCGTTGCCAGCCATCTCGGTCTGCCGGACGCCGGGCTCGCCACCTTCAGCGACATGGTCGGCCGGGTGCGGGCCATCGCACGCGGCACCTCCACGCCGCTGATCGCCGACGGCGACACCGGCTATGGCGGCCTGCTGAACGTCGATTTCACCATCCGCGGCTACGAGGAAGCGGGGGCCGCGGCCATCCAGCTCGAAGACCAGGAATTCCCGAAGAAGTGCGGCCACACGCCGGGCCGCCGCGTCATTCCCATGGCGGACATGGTGCGCAAGATCCGCGTCGCCTGCGAGGCGCGGTCGTCGAGCGACTTCCTGATCATCGCCCGCACCGACGCCCGCACCACGCTGGGCCTCGACGAGGCGCTGCGCCGCGCCGACGCCTACGCCGAGGCCGGCGCCGACATCATCTTCGTGGAAAGCCCGGAGAGCGAGGCGGAGATGGAGCGGATCTGCCGGACCATCGGCAAGCCGCTGATCGCCAACATGGTGGAGGGCGGGCGCACACCGGTGATGACCGGGGCGCAGCTGGAATCGCTCGGCTACCGCATCGCCATCTTCCCGGCCACCGGCTTCCTGGCGATGGCCGCGGCGCTGCGCAGCGCCTACGGCGAAATCCTCGCCAAGGGGTCGAGCGCCGAGTATCGGGGGGAGCTGTATCCCTTCCCCGACTTCACCCGCCTGATGGGCTTCGAGCGCGTCTGGGAGTTCGAGAAGCGCCACCCCGAGACGGAGTAAGCGTCCGCCGTCTCAGCTCACCATCTCAGCTCTGCGGCGTTTTTCCGGGGGCACGGCAGGGGAACTCGACGGTGAATCGCGTTCCCTCGCCGGGCTGGCTGTCCAAATGGATGGTGCCGCCGAGCTGGCCGGTGATCAGGTTGAAGACGATGTGCAGGCCGAGTCCGGTCGAGCCGGTGCCCCGCCGTGTCGTGAAGAAGGGCTCGAACACCTTGCCGTGGTTCTCCGCCGGGATGCCGCAGCCGTCGTCCCGATAGACCAGCCGCACCCCGTCGTTCTCCAGCGTCTGCGCCGTGATGGCGATCCGGCCTTTCTCGCCTTCCCGGTAGGCGTGGTTGACCGAGTTGGTGATGAGATTCGTCACGATCTGGGCGATCACGCCGGGGTAGCTGTCCAGTTCGATGCCCTTGGGGCACTCCAGCCGCACCTCATGGCCCGGGCGGTGCCAGGTCGGGCGCAGGCTGACCAGAACCTCCTCCAGATAGCCGCGCAGGTCGAACCGGCGGCGGTCGCTGCGCGTCTGGTCCGAGGCGACCTGCTTGAAGCTCTGCACCAGATCGGCGGCGCGGGTGGCGTTGCTGATCATCAGCGTGGCGGCGTCGTGCGCGGCCTGCATGAAGTCCTGGAAGTCGGCCCGGCGCATCTTGCCGGTGTCGGACAGCGTTTCGAGCGCGCTGATCTTCTCGCCGAGATAGGAGGCGCTGGTCATCACGATGCCGATGGGCGTGTTGATCTCGTGCGCCACCCCGGCGACGAGCTGCCCCAGCGAGGCCATCTTCTCCGCCTGGACAAGCTGCTGCTGCGTGGCCTTGAGCTGGGCGTGGGCGGCGTGGAGCTGTTCGTGGGCGTCGCGCAGCTCGCTTTCGCGGCTGCGGTCCACCGTCACGTCCACATAGACCTGCACCATGCCGCCGTCCGGCATGGGGTTGCTGCGGACCTGGATGACCCGGCCGTCGGCGAACTCGATCTCGCTGGGGCTGCTGACCAGGGGCGAGGGCACCAGCGCCGTCAGAAGCTGCCCGGAGGCGTTCACCGCGGCGCTCAGCTCCCGATATGGAACGCCGACCCGGCGCAGCGTGTCCGGCAGGCTGAAGAGGGCCATGGCGCGCTCGTTCCAGACGCGCAGCCGCTCCTCGGCGTCGAAGGCCGCCAGGCCGTCGTACATGCTGGCCAGGGTGGCGCGCAGCAGTTGAGACTGCTCGGCCACCTCGCGGGTCCGCTCGGCCACCTGGGCTTCCAGCGTGCGGTTCAGCCGTTCCAGCCCGTCGTAAAGGCGGGCGTTCTCGATGGAGATGGCGATCTGCACCGACAGGAGGTTGAGCAGCTCCAGCCGCTCCGGGCTGAAGATGTCGGCGGCGAGGTTGTTCTCCAGATAGAGGATGCCGACCATCTGGTTGCGGTTGCGCAAGGGCAGGCACAGCACGGAGCGCGGCTGCGCCATCCGCGTGTAGGAGTCGTACTGGAAATCGCCGTCGTTCGCGGCGTCGGCCAGAACGACCGGCTCCCCGGTCTGGATGACCGCGTCGACAACGCCGCGCACCAGGACCGGCGCCGCGTCGTCGAGGGGGCGGGATTGGAGGACCTCCGCGGCGTCGCCCTCGCTCGCGGCGTCGGCCTCGATCCGCCACGCGCCGTCGGTCGGCAGCAGCAGGCAGCCCCGCGTCGCCCCGGCGTTGGTGATGACCAGCTTCATCAGCGTCCACAGCAGGTCGCCCAGCCGGATGTCCTGGGCCAGCGCCTGCGAGGTGCGGATCACCGTCTCCACATCCACCATGTGGGAGCTGGACCCGGAGGAGGAGCGCCGCCGCGACGAGGCGGTGACCGGGCGTTGCGGCGGGAAGCCATCGTCGATGGAGCCCTGGTCCGCCGCCGTCTCGCCGAACAGCTCGGCCAGCCGGGCATCCAGTGCCCTGACTTTCGCCAGCGCGTCCCAGCGCCGGTAGGCGTGGCGGGCCTGGAAGAGCATCGCCTTCGCCGTGAAGCGGTCGCCGCGTGCCAAGGCGGCCTCGCCGGCCCGCTCGCAGGCGAAGGCCTCGTCGTGGGTGAATCCCTGCTCGCGGGCGGACTCGGCGGCGGTCTGGTAGTGGCGATGCGCCTTGTCCAGCCGCCCGGTGGCACGCAGCCGTTCGGCCACAACGAGGGCCAGCAGGTGGCGGAAATTGGTCGGCGCGTGGCGGACCGCTCCGCGGAGCCGGCGCTCCAGCCCGAGTGCCGCGGCCCGCGCCCGCAGCCGCTCGGCGGGGCGGAGGCGGTCCCAGGCGGCGAAGTCGATCAGGGCGGCGACCACCCGCATGCGCAGGTTCATCACCATGCCCATGGAGGCGTCGGCGAAGGGACGGCGCTTCGCGATGCAGTGCCGCGCCTCGTCGATCCGACCGAACAGCAGGTTCAGATAGGCCAGATGGCTGTGCATCGTGTCCAGGGCAAGGCGGTTGCCGCTGGCGGCCAGGGCCGGGACGTCGCTCGCCTCCGTGACGTGAGGGCCGGCGAAGGCGGTGGGGTCTTCGGACTCGCCCAGCAGGTTGGCGATGAGCTGCTGGTGGGGCCGCAACACGCCCGCCGCGGTCTGCTGGTTCAGGCGCGCGATGGCGGCGGCGTGGCCCGCCGCGGTCTGCTGGAGCTGCCGCAGGGGATGGCCGAGAAACAGCCCTTGCGCGACCGCATTGTTCAGGCAATAGGCGGCGTACTCGATGTCGCCGGTTTCCAGGCCGATCCGGTGGGCGTCGAGGAGGCCGGACAGCGCCTTCGCCACCGGCTGGTGCCAAACCTCGATGAACAGCTTGACCACGAACAGCGTCTGGGCGCGGCCCTGGTTGGCGTTCAGCCGGTCCAGCACGCGCAGCGCCACCCGTCCGTACATGGCGCCCGCCGGGACGTCGCCGAGCATCGCGCAGTGCAGCAGCCCATAGGTGGCGTAGGTGATGCCGGAGGCTGGCAGGATCCCCTCGGTCGCCGACAGCCGGACCATGCGCAGCAGCAGCACCGTGTAGAGGTTGGTGTCGTGCAGATAGGCGCTCGCCAGCACGCGCGAGACGATGCGCCCGATCGTCAGCAGACGCGCGTCGGTGAGCGGCGGGCGGTTGACGAGGTCCTCCTCGCCCTTGCCGCGCAGCGCCAGCTTGGTCGTGGCGAGTTCCTTGAGCACATGCCGGGTGTCCGCCCGCTCCGGGATCGGGCTGCCGAGCTGGCTCAGGGCGGTGCGGCAGGCGCCGAGCGCCGCCGGCAGGTTCTGCCGCGACACGTGCATCTGGATCTGCGTCTCGTAGGCCAGGGCACGGTCGAGGACGGTGCGGGCGTTGGCCTCGATGGACTCGGCCAGCGGCGTCACCGCGGCGACGTCGCCATTCACCGCCGCGATCTCCGCCGCTTCGGCGTGCAGGCTGAGCGCCAAGTCGTACAGGCGCGACCAACCGTCCGCGGGGAGCAGCCCGACCCCGGTGATGAGATAGTCGAAGGCCGGCCCCAGCGCCGCCGAGGCGCGCGCCGCCTGCCCGGCCAGAAGATTGTAACGGGCCAGCCGCTCCCTCTGCTCCGGCGACAGCAGGGGCAGGGCGCGGTTCAGCTGGTTGGTGATCGCGAACAGCCGGTCGGGCGACCGATCGCCCGGCAAGCCCTGGCTGCGTTCCAAAACGAGGCCGACGGCGAGATGGCAGGCCAGCGCGTCGGCGTCCGGCAGCATGCTGTAGGCCGCCTGCTGCACCCGGTCATGGACGAAACGGTAGGTGGCGCGCGGCGACACGCTCTCCATGTCGGCGTAGCGATAGGCGTCGCCCACCGGGACCACCAGCCCGCTGCGCAGGGCCGGCCACAACGCCGCCGCCGTCGCGGCGGAGGTCCGCCGGCTCGCCTCGGCCAGGGTGGCGAGATCGAAGGCACTGCCGATGCAGGCGGCGGTCTGGAGGACGGTCAGCGTCTCGGCGGGCAGTTCCCGGATGCGGCGAACCACGAAGGTGACGACGTCGTCGACCATCCGTTCCATCCGCTGGGACTCGATGGCCTCCAGGTTCCAGTTCCACACTCCGGCGAGGCCGTCATAGGCGATCAGCCCGCTCTGCTCCAGCGACTCCAGGAACTGGCCCAGGAAGAAGGGATTGCCCAGCGTGTTGGCGATCAGCCGTTCGGCCAGAGGGCGCACCTCGTCGGGGGCCGCGTGCAGCGTGTCGGACAGCAGGGCCACCACCGCATCGGCGTCGAGCCCGCCGAGCGACACGTCGCGGACCGGAACGCCGCGCTCGGCGAAGGTCTGGATCGTGTGGCGCAGCGGGTGGGCCGCATCGACCTCGGTGTCGCGGCAGGTGCCGACCAGCAGGAAGTGGCCGAGGTCCGGATCGCCCGCCAGCCCTTCCAGAAGCTTCAGCGTGGCGAGGTCGGCCCATTGCAGGTCGTCCAGGAACAGCACCAGCGGGTGCCCCGCCCCGGCGAAGACGCGGACGAAATTGCGGAAGACGTAGATGAAGCGCTCGTGCGCCTCCACCGGACCCAGTTCCGGCAGCGGCGGCTGGGGGCCGATCAGCCGTTCGACGTGAGGGATGACGTCGGTGATGATCCGCCCGTTGGGACCGAGCGCGGCGAGAAGGCGGGCGCGCCACAGCGCCAGCGACTCCGGGCCGGTGGCGAAGGTCTGCCGCACCAGGGTCTTGAAGGCATCGATCACCGGCGCGTAGGGGATGTCGCGCTTCAGCGGCTCGAACTTGCCGGTGATGAACAAGCCGTGGCGGGCGATCACCGGCTTGTGCAGTTCCCGGACCAGCGCCGATTTGCCCACACCCGAATAGCCGGAGATCAGCAGGGCCTCGAATCCGCCCGCGGCGGCCCGCCCGAAGGCGTCGAGAAGGACGCGGAACTGCGCGGTGCGGCCGTAGAGCTTCTGCGGGATGCGCAGCACCGGACGGACGTCCCGGCTGGCCAGCGCGAAGGGCTCGATGCGGCCGTGGCCGCGCCATTCGGTCAGGCAGCGTTCGAGGTCGGCGCGCAGGCCGAAGGCGCTCTGGTAGCGCTCCTCCGGGTTCTTCGCCATCAGCCGGGCCACGATGGCGGCCAGCGGCTCGGGCACCAGCGGGTTGAGCTTGTGCACGGGCACGGGCGTCCGCGCGATGTGGCAATGCACCAGCTCCAGCGGATCGCCGGACGGGAAGGGGGGCTGGCCGGTCAGGAAGTCGTGGAAGGTGGCACCCAGCGCGTAGAAGTCGGCGCGGTAATCCACCGACCGGTTCATGCGGCCGGTCTGCTCCGGCGCCATGTAGGCGAGCGTACCCTCCATGGCGCCGACGTCGGGGTCGCCCGCCTCTTCCCGCGATAATTCCGACGCGATGCCGAAGTCGATCAGGTTGAACTGGCCGGTCGCCGGATTCCAGATCAGGTTGCCTGGGCTGATGTCCTTGTGGACGACCCCGGCGTCGTGCACGGCGGCCAGCGCGTCGACGGCCTGGAGCGCCATCCGCAGGAAGACCGCGACGTCCTCCGTCCGCACGTCCGGAAGGCTGTCCAGCGCGGCGCCGCCGATGTCGCGGAACACCATCATCAGCCCGTTGCCGTGGGGGACGCAGTCCAGCGCCTCCACGATCCCGGCGTGGCGCAACCGGCGGGTGATGGCGAATTCACGCTGGAACGCCGCCTTGTCCTCGCTGCCGATGTCCTCGCCGGACAGGAGCTTGCAGATGACGGGCAGGCCGTCGTCGCGCCGGACGGCGCGCAGCACGGTCGAGCGCGACCCCGCATGCAGCGTTTCGACAACGCGGAAGCCCGGTAACGCCGGCACGGTTGCGGTGGGGATGGCCCCGATCACGACGCAGCATCCTTATGTCGCGTGGTTGCGCCGTCAGTTATAGAAGGTCGCGCCACGGTGGAGCAAGCGCAGGGCGTGGCAGCCGGGGCTTTGCACGATTTTTGCTTGGCAATCGCACGGGTCATAGGGCGGTAGCATCGGCGAAACGGCGTAATAGTTCAATCGCGGTACGACAATTTATGCTAACCTCCCCCGCAATTTCTGACGAGTACCGCGAAATTCCGCGGCACCGTCGCGGGGATGCCGGATCTGCCGGGGGGAGAGCATGGCGAAGACGAGGGTTGCAATTCTGGGTGGTGGCGTCGGGGCCCTCACCACGGCGCATTTCCTGTCCGACACGGACGAGAAGCGGGCGCGCTACGACGTCACCATCTACCAGATGGGCTGGCGGCTGGGCGGCAAGGGCGCCACCGGGCGTGACCAGTGGAACCGCATCCAGGAGCACGGCCTGCATGTCTGGTTCGGCTTCTACAACAACGCCTTCAAGATGCTCCAGGACGTCTTCGACGTCTGGAAGCGCTCGCCGGACAACACGTTCCAGTCCTGGCGGGACGTGCTGAAGCCGCAGCGCTTCACCCCCATCGGCATGGTGCTGGACGACGGCAAGCCGGCCTATTGGCCGCTGACCTGGCCGGTGCTGGGCGGCGAGCCGGGCTCGGCCAACGTCATGCCGACCCTGCCGCAGGCCATCGCGTCGTTGGTCGGCGTGGTGCGTGACGTGTTCGAGAACTGGGACGAACTGAGCGGCCTGATCGTCGACGGCAAGCTGGTCCACATCGACGGCCGCACCGTCGCGCCGATGCCCGTCCTGCCGGCCGACCAGCAGATCCTTCCGGCGCCGCTGGCCACCCGCTTCGCCGAGGCGATCCGCAACTGGAGGGACCGGGAGGTCCGCCATCTGGCGCAGGCCGAGGCGCTGGTGAAGGGCGCCGCCGTGACCACCGCGAAGGACGCGGCCGTCGCCGCCCACCGGCTGATCCGGGCGCTGGCCGGCGGGCCGCAGAATGGGCCTGGGTCCAACCCGTCGGCGGCTCCGCCGGTCGAGCATTTCCACGACCTGATGAAGCTGCTGCGGCTGATCGAGGCCGCGGCGGCCACCCTGCCCAGCAACCACGTGGCCCGCGACCTGCTGGCCTTCGTGCTTCCCTTCACCGTCGGCATCATCGCCGATTTCGGGATCGAGAAGCGCACCGCCGACTCGCTGGATGACCTTGAGTTCACCGACTGGCTGATCCGTCATGGCGGCGACGCCGCGGCGCTGAAGCAGAGCTGCTCGCTGCGCACCTGCTACGACACCTTCATGCAGTACAAGGACGGCGACTACCGTCAGCCCAACTGGGGTGCCGGCGTCGCGGCGTTGTCCTGCGTGCGCATGTTTGCCACCTGCCGCGAATCGGTGATGTGGAACATGGAAGCGGGCATGGGCGAGGTCATCATCGCGCCCATCTACCAGACCCTGCTCCAGAACGGCGTGAAGGTGAAGTTCTTCCGCCGCGTCGAGGACATCGGCCTGTCCGACGACCGCGCGCTGGTCGAGACCGTCCGCCTCGCCCGGCAGGTCGATCTCGTCGACGGCGCGGATGACTACCAGCCGCTGATCACCGTGCCGCTGGAGGACAAGAAGTTCCTGCTGGCTTGGCCGCTGGAGCCGCTGTGGGACCAGATCAAGGACGCCGACAAGGTCCAGGCGGCGCTCGCCACCAACAACTCCTCTCTGGAGTCGCACTGGTGCGCGTGGGAGCCGGTCGGGACCGAGACGCTGCAGCGTGGCCGCGACTTCGACGTCGCCGTCCTCGGCATCTCCATGGGCGGCTTCAAGGCGATGAACGACCAGCCGACCCTGGCGGCGGAGCTGCAGGCGGCCTCGCCGGCTTTCAACGCGATGACCAGCAACATCGGCATCATCCCGACGCTGTCCATGCAGCTGTGGTGCGGCCCCGACCTCCAGGGTCTGGGCTGGGAGCCGGGCCAGCCGGCCGCCGTCGCCGGGCCGGAGCCCTGGTCGATCTGGGCGGAGATGGGGCAGACTCTGCCCTACGAGTTCCGCCCCGGCGAGACGGGTGCGCCCCAGTCTGAAACGCCAAAGTCGGTGCATTACATCTGCGGCGTCTGGCAGACCGGTCTGGTCGCCCGGCCGACCACCGACCTCGCAGTGCCGAAGGAGGCGCTGGACAATGTGACGGACAGCGCGGCGGAGTGGCTGGACGCCTACATGGGCAATTTCTGGCCGAAGGCGACGGTCTCCGGCCAGGGCGGCGTCGGCTTCAACTGGAATGTCCTCTACGATCCATGGAACGGCACCGGGCGGGAGCGGCTGTCGCACCAGATCATCCGCGCCAACGTCGATCCCACCGAAACGCTGCCGGGCAGCGCCGCCGGCTCCACCAAGTTCCGGCTGCGCACCGATGCGAGCGGGTTCTACAACCTGTTCCTGGCCGGCTGCTGGGTCCGCACCGGCTTCAACACCTCCTGCATCGAGGCGACGGTGATGTCCGGCATGCAGGCGGCGCGGGCCATCTCCGGAACGCCGTTGTTCATCTCCGGCGAGAACTTCCTGAACGGGGCGCCGTCGTGACCGCCCCCCGCTACGTCTCCTTCGCCGGGCACGGCGAGGTGTCGATCGCCGCGCCCGGCGTCTTCACCGACAGCCTCGCCACCGCCTTCGTCGTGCGCAGCAACCCGGTGAACACCCAGGCGCTGGTCGACAAGTTGCTGAACGCGGCGCCCGCCGGGGCGGTGCGCTACGAGGTCGCCGGTCCGGTGGCGCTGTGCACCTTCCTGTCGGTGGGGCGCTGCACCAGCCCGACCGAGCCGTTCGGCTGGATTCCCTACCGGGAAGCCTCGCTGTGGCTGCCGCTGATCGAGCATCGGCCCGGCCACTGGCCGCGGCTGGTGCTGTGGATGCCCTACGTGTTTCCGGACGCGACCATTCCGCTGGTCTGCGGGCGGGAGGGATGGGGCTTCGCCAAGTCGCTGGGCCGCATCACGCTGCCGGAGGAGGGGGCCGAGGCCCCGCGCTTCGTCTGCGAGACGACGCTGTTCCGCACCCTGTCCTCCGATTGCGAGGGGGTGTTCGCCCCCCTGCTGACGGTGGAGGGCGGGCCGTGGACCCCCGGCTTGGCGTGGCAGAGCCTTGAGGATCTCGCCGCCGACCTCGGCGACGCGCTGAAAGCCCTGCTGTGCCCCGGCGGTCTGGTCGAGGGGGTGGAGGTCGCCGTCAAGGCGGTGGAATCGCTGCTGGCCGGCACGGTGCCGGTCATCAACCTGAAGCAGTTCCGGGGCGCCCCGGACAGCGAACGGGCCTGCTATCAGGCACTGATCGACTGCCCCATGCACGTCGACCGCTTCCGCGGGGCGTGGCCGATGCGCGGCGACTTCACGCTGCGGGTGGCCGACTACGCCAGCCATCAGGTCATCTCGGACTTCGGCTTCGCGGCCGGACCGGACGGCAGCGCCACCGTCCATGTGGATTTCGCCATGCAGATCCACATGGACTTCCGCGCCAACCCCGGCCGGGTGGTCTGGCAGGCGGAGTGAGGGAACGGGCGCCGGTCCTGGAAAGGGCCGGCGCCCGTTCCTCCGATATGAAAGATCGTCAGAACGAGGCGCTGAGGCTCAGCGCCACGATGTCGGTGCCGTTGCAGAACTTCCCCGGATTGACGGCGGACCCGTTGGGCGGCGTGCCGTTGCTCACGCATTCCTGGAAGCCGTGCGAAAAGGCGGCGTCCAGCCGCACGGTCTCGGAGAAGGCGTAGCCGACGCCGAGGCTGGCGTGTTTGGTGATGACAACCGGGATCACCGAGACGATGTCCTCCGCCGGGGCCACTCTGTCGGCCCAGCGGAAGCCGGCCCGCAGGGTCAGCGCGTCGGTCACCCGGTAGGCGGCACCGACCGCGAAGATGTTGATGTCGCGGTAGCGTTGCGGCAGCGTCTCCCACACGGTGCCGAGGCCCGGCACGTCGACGCGGATGTTGTACTGGCGCAGCGCCTGCGCCCAGAAGGCCCGCCGGTAGTCGAAGGCGACGGTCAGGTCGGGCCGCAGCCGGTGGCTGACGCCGATGCCGAATTCGGCGGGGAGCTGGAAATTCCCCAGCGTGTACTTCGCGGGCTGGGTCAGCCGGGTGCCGTCGGGCGCCAGCACGATCACCGAGCCGTCGCCGGTCAGGTTGTTGAGCGCCGTGCGGAACTGGTAGAAGGCGCCGACGGTGGTGTCGGCCTGCGGCTTCCAGGTCAGGCCGAGCCGGCCGCTCACCCCATCGCCCTCCACCCCGGCGCGCGTGATCGACGGGTCGAAGATGTCGAAATAGACGCCGCCGCCCATCCCGACCATGGTGCTGGCCGCGCCCAGCATCGGCCCCTGTCCGGTCAGCCGCCCGGTGGCGGCCAGCGCGCCGAGCTGGTCGGCCCCCTGGAGGACGCGGAAGCCGAGCCCCGCCCGCACATAGTCGATGGCGCCCGCCACCGTGACCTTCGGCGTCACGTCCCAGGCGGCGGCCAGCGGGACGCGCATGAACATCGCCTCGCTGCTGGTGCGCAGCCCGCTGTCGACGCCGGACGGCAGGCGGGCCATGAAGCTGCCCTCGCCGTAATCGGTGCCGAATCCGCCCTGGGCGTAGGCGCCCAGCCCCAGGGCCAGATTTTCATGCCGCCAGACGAAACCGCCCTGGGGGATGTAGTAGCCCTGGAAGGGGAAGGTGTCCTTGCCGTGCGCCACCTCGCCGGTTTGCGTCTGCGTGGCGCGCAGCCCGGTCGGGGCGGCGACCACCAGCCCGCCCTCCAGATAGGAGGAGGAGCGCTGCGTCAGGGTCGCCGGGTTGAAGATCATGGCGGCGCCGCCGATGTCGGACGCCGCCCCCGTGCCGCCCATGCCCATGGACACGGCCCCGAACCCTTCGAAGGTGTAGACGTCGGTGGCATGGGACGGAAACGCGGCGGCCAGGGTGGCCGCCGCGGCAAACGCTGCGATTACGCGCATTGAATCAGGATTCTCAATCGGACGGGGTGAGGTCGATGGTCTGGCGGGCGATGGCCTCGGCGGCCTGCTTTCCGGAGAGGACGGCGATTTCGGCGCTGCCCGCGCTGAACCAGGTCCGCGTCCAGTCCCCCGCCAGGAAGGCGTTGACGAAGCCGCTGTCGCCCGGCGTCAGCCGGGTCTCCACCGTCGCCGGGAAGCACTGCACGTAGAGTTCCGACGGGTCGAGGTTGTAGCGGTAGTAGGAGGAATAGACTTGGCTCTGGTCGAACACGCCGTCCTTGACCGTGTTGGGCCACAGCACCCCGATGTTGGCGTTCAGCCACTGCGTGGCATCCCGGCGGACGTCCGCGGCCATCCGCTGCGGCAGGCCGCAGGCGTAGGGCGGGGCGCCGGCCGGCCAGCGGGCGGTGCCGCAGAAATACTCCACGGCCTTGACGGTGCCGGGCGGCCAGGATTCGGCGGGGATGAGGTGGCTCATCTCGCCCCAGCTGTCGAGTTCCTCGACATAGCTGGTCATGGCGGTCGGGCCGGCCTTCCAGCCCATCTCCTCGATGCTCGGCGTCATCCAGAGCTGGACCGCCTGGGTCGGCACCGCCGGGGTGACCTCGACCATCTGCTTGAAGCGCAGATTGGCGTCCATCAGCTCCGCCGCCGGCTCGGCCAGCGCGGCGGGCGGCATCGCCAGGACGACGAGGTCGAAATCCTTGCCGACCTCCAGAATCGATTCGCCGGCGGTGCAGTGGCAGAACACCGATTCCAGGTTGATGCCGGCGTCGCGGATCTTGTCGCCGTCGACGATCTGGCTCCAGTCCGGCTCGGACGGCCAGCAGTAGAGCCACTTCCCGTCGTCGCCGTAGCCGACCTTGACGAACGGGTCATAGGCGCCGTTGACGAGATCGACCTGCCGGTTCAGGCGCACCCGCTCCACCCAGGCGCCGTTTTCCGAGGTTTCCAGCTTGGTCAGGCGGTGGAACAGCTTGATGTCCACCCCGCGCTGCTTCAGCACGAACCAGGCGGGCGTGAAGACGGTGTCGCCCATGCCGGCGTTCATCTTCCACAGCGGCGCGCCCTTGTAGGCGAAGCCCATCAGCAGAAGGATCTCCGCCGCGGCGCCGGCGGCGAAGCGCGCGTTCTCCGGCCCGTCGGTCGCTTCGCCGTTCTTGTAGGAGAAGCACATGTCGTAGAGCAGGCGCACCGGGGCCGACCACGCGAAGGTGTCGGAGATCCCGTTCTTCTGCAGCCACTCGCGGAAGTCCTCGCCGTTGATGCGGTCGAAGCCGTCCTTGCCGTAGGGCAGCACGTCGGCGAAACAGCCGATGGCGAAGGCGAGGCCGAAATCGGCGAAGCAGGCGAACTCCCAGCCCTCGTCCGACAGCTTCAGCAGCGGTTCCAGGACCGCCTGGAAGCCCTTCTGGACGATCTTGAGCAGATCGACGATCAGCCCGTGGTCGAGGGCGTCGTCGCCCGCCTCCTCGATGTGGGTCCGCGCCTTCTCAAGAGCGTCCAGCCCGAGCTTCGCGGTGAGGTGGCTGGGCAGATGGTCGTGCTTGGCGACGAGATTTTGCAGCGCGCCGATCAGGAAGGCCGCGAAGCCGTTCGGACCGAGCGACCGCGGGTCGCCGGGCGTGCCGGAGCGCTCGGGGAAGTCGAGGTTCCAGGAATGCCAGCGGGTCTTGCCGAAGCGCGGGATGTCCTGCATCAGCGTCACCTGATACAGCGGGCGGAAGGCGTCCTGCCAGGTCTGGAAGGCGTAGTCGGCGGGCTCGTCCCACTCCGCGTAGGCGCCGCGCACCATCCGGAAGGCGTTGTCGTAGAAGCCCAGGAAGATGTGCAGCCCGTGCTCCTCGATGCGCTGGCCCTGCTTGGCGTTGCGGCCGCTGGCCCCCTTGCCGCCCAGCCGCCAGCCGTGGCTGACCAGCGTCACGTCGAACTTTTCGCGCAACGCCTCGGTCGCCGTGAGAGTCAGCGCGGCGGACACGCCCCCAAGCCCGCCGCCGAGCACCAGCACACGCGTCTTTCCCATCGCAGCCACCCCGAGCCCCCGGTTGTTTTGCCGGGGGATTGTGCTTGGCATCGCCGGTTGTCGCAATGGGATTAAGACGAATGCGAACATTCCGCCGCCGCACCGGTGCGGATCGGTTACGGAACGCCGCCGCCCGGCAGTTCCGCCGGAGCGGCGGGAGCCGCGGCGGCGAGCAGGACGCCCGACCGCCGCTGGGCGAACATTGCGGTGAGCAGGGCGGCCGCCTGGGCTGCGGCGGCGGTGGGGGCGAGGCCGCCGACTCGGACGTTGGAGATGCAGTTGCGCTCGCTGTCCACCCGACCGGGCCGCGGCTCCCAGGTCAGATAGAGGCCCAGCGAATCGGCGGCGCTCAGTCCCGGTCGCTCGCCGATCAGGACGACGCTCGCCCGCGCCTGGAGCAGCGCGCCGACCGGATCGCCCAGCGCCACCCGCGCCTGCTCCGCCACCACCACCGGCCCGACCCGCAGCCCGGCCGCTTGGAGCTTCGGAATCAGTGATTCCAGAACCGGGATGACGTTGGCCTGCACGGCGGTGCCGCTCAGCCCGTCGCCGACCACCAGAACCACGTCGGGGGCGCGGACCGGCTCCGACAGGCGGCGCTGCGACTCCTCCGACAATTGCCGGCCGAGGTCCGGGCGCTTCAGGTAGGCGGCACGGTCCGGCGCGGCGCTGGTCACCGGGACCGCCGGCCAGCCGCGCTCCGCCAGCGCCGCCAGCAGCGCCGCAACGTCGAGCGGCGTGTGCACGGCGTCGCGCGCCTGGGCGTGGGCGGCCTGGAAGGCGAGGTGGGCGGCGGTGGGCAGGCCGCTCCCGGCGTGGCCCAGCGCGATGCGCGCGTCGGTGTGGCGGCGCAGGTGCGCCCAGCGGTCGGGTTGGGCCGGGGAGGGGAGGGGCACCGGTCTGGACTCGGTCATGGCTGCTCCTCCGGCAGGGGCAGGGCGGGCAGAAGGGAGGACGCGGCGGGGTCGAAACGCAGGCGCCCGGCGGAATCGGTGATGCCGGCGGCCTCCTGCCACGCCTCGAATTCCGGCGCGGGGCGACGGCCCAGCACTTGGCGGACATACAGCGCGTCGTGGAAGGAGGTGCTCTGGTAGTTCAGCATGATGTCGTCGGCCCCCGGCACCCCCATGATGAAGGTGCAGCCGGCCACGCCGAGCAGGGTCAGCAGGGCGTCCATGTCGTCCTGGTCGGCCTCCGCGTGGTTGGTGTAGCAGACGTCGCAGCCCATCGGCAGGCCGAGCAGCTTGGCGCAGAAATGGTCCTCCAGCCCGGCGCGGGTGATCTGCTTGCCGTCATAGAGGTATTCCGGCCCGATGAAGCCGACCACCGTGTTGACCAGAAGCGGCCGGTAGCGGCGGGCGACGGCGTAGCAGCGCGCCTCCACCGTCTGCTGGTCCACCCCCTCGTGCGCGCCGGAGGACAGCTCGCTGCCCTGGCCGGTCTCGAAATACATCAGGTTGTCGCCGACGGTGCCGCGGTTCAGCGCCCGTCCGGCCTCCCACGCCTCGTCCAAGAGGGCCAGCGAGACGCCGAAGGCGCGGTTGGCGGCCTCCGTCCCGGCGATGGACTGGAAGACCAGATCGACCGGCGCCCCGCGCTCCATCGCCCGCAGCGCCGTCGTCACATGGGCCAGCACGCAGGACTGGATCGGCGCGCCGGTGCGCAGGCGAAGCTCCTCCAGCATCTCCAGCAGGGCGGTCATCGCCTCCACGCTGTCGGTGGCCGGGTTGATGCCGATCACCGCGTCGCCGCTGCCGTACATCAGCCCGTCGAGGACGCTGGCGGCGATGCCGCGCGGGTCGTCCACCGGGTGGTTGGGCTGCAGCCGGGTGGAGAGGCGCCCCGGCAGGCCGATGGTGTTGCGAAAGCGCGTGATGACGCGGGTCTTGGCGGCGACGGCGATCAGGTCCTGCAAGCGCATGATCTTCGACACCGCCGCGACCATCTCCGGCGTCAGCCCGGGGGCGAGCGCCGTCAGGGCCGCCGCGTCCGCCGCCTCCGACAGCAGCCAGTCGCGGAAGCCGCCGACGGTCAGATGGGCGACCGGGGCGAAGGCGGCGCCGTCATGGCCGTCGACGATCAGCCGGGTCACCTCGTCCGCCTCGTAGGGGACGACCGCCTCGGTCAGGAAGTGCCGCAGTGGCAGGTCGGCCAGAGCCATCTGCGCGGCCACCCGCTCCGCCGCGCTGGCGGCGATCAGCCCTGCCAGCGCGTCGCCGGAGCGCGGCGGCGAGGCGCGGGCGAGCAGCGTCTTCAAGTCGGGAAACCCGTACCGCGTTCCGGCCAGAGTGTGGGCGAATGCCATGGCGTCCCCTCTCCCCCTCTCCGGCGCCAACGCCGTTGCTGTCGAGTGTGGAGGCGTCGGCGCGTTACGTCCAGCGTTCGCCCGGAACCGCGGCGCGAAGAGACGCTTTACAGAGAAAGGAATATATTCCATATTGTAGGAGATAATGCTGATCCCGTGCCCGCCCGGCCCCGCCACCGCTCCGGCTTTTGCAGCCGGCGGTCTGATCGGCGGGACCGCTTCCAGAACCGCGGGGCGGCTGAAACCGGTGGGGTTCGAGGGTGCCCCTTCGAGCACCCTGCGGGCGCGGTCCCTCTCGGGCTGGAACGATAACAGACTTGAATCACCACAGGAGTGACCATGACTGCCACCCTTCGGGCGGCTCCCCCGCCTGCCGCCCTCGATCTGGCCCGCCACTTCGAAGGCTTGTCCCGCACCGCGTACCGCTGCCCGGTCGGCGTGTGGACCATCGGCTACGGCCACACGCAGGCCGTGACCGCGGGCGACACCATAACCACCGATCAGGCCGAGCGCCTGCTCGCCGGCGACTTGGTCGAGGCGGCCACGGTGGTGGACGGTGCGGTGACCGTGCCCCTGACCGACGGGCAGCGGGCCGCGCTGATCGATTTCGTCTTCAACGTCGGGCCGGGCCGGTCCAGGAAGGGCAAGGATCCGGGGAAGGACGGCTTCGTCCGCCTGCGCAGCGGAAAGCCCTCGACCCTGCTGCGCAAGCTGAACGCCGGTGATGCCGCCGGGGCCGCCGCCGAGTTCGGCGCGTGGGTCTATGGCGGCGGTCGGGTGCTGCCCGGTCTGGTGCGGCGTCGGCGTGCCGAGGAACTGCTGTTCCGCGGGGCGGACTGGCGCCGTGCGCTCGACGACGGTCCGATGGCGCAGACGGTCGAGCCGGCGGCGCCCTCCGTGCCTGCCGGCGCTGTCGGTGCCGCCGCAGGGACGCTGGCGCTCGGCGGTTCGCTCGGCGTGGTGGCTGAGGTGATGGCGCCGGTGCTGCAGGTGACCCGGCAGGTGCAGGACCTTGCCGAGCAAGCGCAAGGCGTGGCGGCCCAGGCGCAGGGCGTGACCGCCCAGATCCACGGCCTCACCCGATTGCTCGGGTGGGCGCCGTCGCCGGCGGTTGCGGTCCTGGCCACCGGCTTGGCGGTGACGCTGGCGCTGCTGTGGCGTGCGCGTCGCGCCCGGGGCTGACCGCAAGGACGGCTCACGGACGATCCATCGACATCGACGCTCCATCGACAAGGCACGGAGCGGGTTTGGACCTGAGCGTCACGGCGGACGCGTCGATGGCCCATCCGGCTTGACCGGGGAGGGCCATCGCGCGATCCGGTTCAGCGGAACCGTCCACCGCCGTCCATGTCGACCACCGAGCCCGACAGGTAGGCGACGCGCGGCGAGCTGAGGAGCGTGACGAGGGAGGCGATCTCGGACGGCTCGGCGAGGCGTCCGAAGGGAAGATCGCCCAGGGCTTCGGCCCAGCGTTCCTCGTCGTCGAAGCGCGTCTTGGCGCGCTTGCGGTAAACCGCCGCGACCCGGTCGGTGCGCGTCGCCGACGGGTTCACCCCGAAGACGCGGACGTTCCAGTCGGTGCTGCGGGCGCCCACCGCCTGGGTGAAGGCGATCAGCGCCGCGTTGCCCGCCGAGCCGCAGGCGTAGTCCCAGCGCGGCGTCATGCCCATCATGCCGATGACGTTGACGATGGTGCCGCCGCCGCGCTGCCGCATCGCCTCGACGAAGAGCTTCGTCATGTGGATGTAGCCGAAGACCTTCAGCTGCCACGCCGCTTCCCATTCGACCATGCCGAGGTCGAGGACGCTGCCGCCGGGGATCGCCCCGGCGTTGTTGACCAGCACGTCGATGCCGGGAAGCGCCGCGGCGAGGCGTTCGCGGGCTTCCCCGTTGGCGAGGTCGGCGGCCATCGTCTCGACCGCCACGCCGTGACGCGCGCGGATGCCCGCGGCGGCGGTTTCCAGCGCCGCCGCGTCGCGGGCGACCAGGACGGGCAGAGCGCCCTCGGCGGCGAAGGCCTCGGCGCAGGCGAGCCCGATGCCCTTCGAGCCCCCGGTGACGAGGACCCGCTTTCCGGACAGGTTCAAATCCATCGCTCAGCCCTCCGCCTGTTCGGTTGCCGGCTCCGCCGCCGCGTACCAGTCGGCGATCTCCGGACCGGTGGCGAAGGCGACGTTGGGCGAGGCCTGCAACAGGTCCAGCATGGCTTCCAGCTCGTGCAGGCGGTGCGGCACCGCGATCAGGTGCGGATGCAGGCCGATGGCCAGCACGCGCGGGTTCTCCGCGCATTCCCGCTCGAACAGCTGCAGGGTGTGGCCGAGCCGGCTCAGCATCTCGCCCGTCGCGTGCTTCTCGATGGCGTAGACGATGGAGTCGTTGATCTCCAGGTTGTAAGGCATGGCGAGCAGCGGGCCGTGCGCGGTGCGCATCCAGCTCGGCAGGTCGTCCACCACCCAGTCGAAGACATGGTCGATGCCCTGGCGGCGCAGCAGGTCGGGCGTCTGCACCGTCTCCCGCAGGCCGGGGCTCAGCCAGCCGCGCGGGCGCTTGCCGGTAAAGCGCTGGATGCGGTCCAGGGCGGCCTCGATCAGCGCCTCCTCGCCGTCGCCGGCGTGGTTGATCGCCTTCTGGTGCATGCCGTGGCCGATGAACTCCCAGCCGGCGGCGAGCATGGCCTCGGCGGCCTGCGGGTAGGCGTCGATGACCCCGGCGTTGAGGCTGGTCGAGGCGGGCACGCCGCGGTCGCGGAACAGCGTCAGGATGCGCGGCAGGCCGCTGCGCATGCCGTAGTCGGCCCAGCTGAAGTTCGGCACGTCCGGCACCGTCTCCCGCCCGTGGGGCGGGGTGATGATGGTGCGCGGCATCGCCTCGTCGAAGCGCCAGTTCTCCACGTTGACGACCAGATGGGCGATGATCCGCCGCCCCTGGAAGTCGGGCAGCGCCGGCCGCGTGTCGGACAGGCGGTAGCTGATCCGGGGGTTGGTCATGCGTGTTCCTTCTGCGCGGCGCGCATCTCGGCCATGATGGCGGCCTTGTGCCGGATGAAGGCCGGGTCGGTCAGCTGATCCACCGAGCGGGGCCGCGGCAGATCGACGGTGATCTCGCGGGTGATCCGCCCCGGCCGGGCCGACATGATGCAGATGCGGTCGGCGAGCAGGATCGCCTCGTCGATGTCGTGCGTGACGAACAGCACCGTGGTGCCGAGCGACTGCCAGACGTCCAGCAGAAGCTGCTGCATGCTCATGCGCGTCTGGGCGTCGAGCGCGCCGAACGGCTCGTCCATCAGCAGCGCCTTCGGGTCCATGACCAGGGCGCGGGCGATGCCGACGCGCTGGCGCATGCCGCCGGAGAGCTGCGAGGGCAGGGAGTCGGCGAAGCGCTCCAGCCCGACGATGCGGAGCAGCTCGCGGATCTTCGGCTCGTACTCGGCGCGCGGGCGTTTCTGGACGCTCGGCCCGAAGGCGATGTTCTGCTCCACCGTCAGCCAGGGCAGCAGGGCCGCCTCCTGGAAGACGACGGCGCGTTCCGGGCCGGGGCTGTCGACCGTGCCGCCGTTGAAGGTCAGCGCGCCGGAGGTCATGTCCTCGAAGCCGGCGATCAGGTTGAGCAGGGTGGACTTGCCGCAGCCCGAGGGGCCGAGCAAAGCCACGAACTCGCCCTCGCCGATGTCGAGATTGACGCGGTCGAGCGCGACGACCGGCTCCTTGCCGGGGTAGGTCTTCACGACCTCGCGGAAACGTATGGTGCCCATGTGTGTCTCCGTGCTTTAGCGCGAGGCGGATTGGAGCCGGCGCCAGCGCAGGGCCCAGTGCTCGACGGTGACGATCAGGCGGTCGCTCAGCAGGCCCATGGCCCCGATCGACAGCATGTCGGCGATGACCACGTCCATGCGCCCGACGTAGTAGGCGTCCCACAGCACGTAGCCGAGCCCCGACTTGACCGCGACCATCTCGGAGACGATGACCGCCGTCCAGGCGATGCCCAGGCCGATGCGCAGGCCCGTGAAGATGGCCGGCAGCGCCGCCGGCAGGACCACGCGCCGCAGCACGTCGAACCGGCTGGCCCCCATCATCTCGGCCGCCCGGATCCAGTTGCGGTCGACGTCGCGGGCGCCGTGCGTCGCGTTCACCACGATCGGGTAGAAGCCGCCGAGAGCGATCAGGAAGATCGCACCCATGTCCTGGATGCCGAACACGGCGATGGAGAAGGGCAGCCACGCGGTGATGGGGATGGGGCGCAGAAGCTGGATCGTCGGATCCACCGTGCCGGACACGGCGCGGCTCCAGCCGATCATGACCCCCGCGGGGATGCCGATGGCCATGGCGAGCACGAAGCCCTGGGCGACGCGCATCGACGAGAACAGCACGTTGCTCAGCCACGTGCCGCTGTAGGGGTTGAGGCCCATGCCCTGCGGGCCGAAGGCCCAGACGATCCAGGCCTCCCACACCCGGTCGGGCGTCGGCAGGACTCCGCCGGCCAGCGAGCCGCCCGATCCCGCGAGCTGCCACGCCGCGATCACCAGGACGGGCAGCAGCGCCGCGCGCATCGCCGCCCCGGTGCGGCCCGCCGGGAACAGGCCCCGGCTCTTCACCTTCGGAGCCGCCGGCACGGGGGCCGCGTCCAGAGCTCTTGCGGGCGCGTCATTCATCTCTCCAGTCCTCCGCCATTCTTGTCGGCCGCCACGCTGTCGGAAGGCCGCCCGCCGAAGCGGGCGGCGGCGTTCCAAATCACTGCGCCTTCTCGACGAAGGAGGCGTCCCAGTACTTCTCGATGTCGCCCGACACGTCCTTCGGGATCACGCCCAGCTCGTTGAAGGCCTTGGCCTGACGCTTGATCTGGTCGACCGTGGTGACGGAGCCAAGCTCGATCACCTTGGACGCCTCGGCGGCGAGCTTGGTGTCGAGGCCGGTCAGCGACGCGTAGGCCTTGGTGAACGCGTCCGGCGACGCGGCGAGCGTCTTCTGCGCCTGCAGATAGGCCCAGACGAAGCGCTCCATGGCGGGGCGCTTCTCGGCCATCGACTTGCGGTTGGCGGCCAGCATGCCGAGTTCGGCGCCGACCGACTTGGACTGGCTGTATTCGAGATTCTTGGCGAAGAAGCCGTAGCCTTCCATCACGGGGATGGATTCGAAGGGCTCCCAGGTGACGATGGCGTCGACCTCGCCGCGCTGCAGGGCCTGGTCGAAGTTGGCGCCGCCGCCCTGGATGTTCACGGCCTGGAAGCTGTTGTAGGGAATGTTCTTCTCGGTCAGGGTCGCGGCGAACTGGAACCACACCGCCGAACCGGGGGCGATGGCGACCTTCTTGCCCTTCAGGTCATCCCAGCTGTCGAGCTTCACGCCCTTGCGGCCGATCACGTATTTCGGGGAGCTGCCGACGCCCATGATGCCGACCATGTCGGTGGCGCCCTGGGCCAGCGAGATCGCGAGGTCGGCCGGTCCGACGGTGGCCATGTCGAGGGAGCCGGCGAGGAGTGCCGTGCGCGCGTCGGCGTAGCGGGCGAACTCGACCGTCTTCAGCTCGACGCCGAGCTTCTTGAGGTCGTCGGTGATCATCACCACCGGGGCGAGATGGCCCACCTTCTGATAACCCACCGTCAGCTCGACCGGCTTCGGCAGGGGAGCGGGTTCCGCCGCGCGCGCGGCGGGCGACAACGCCAGACATCCGGCGATGACCGCGCCGATGGTGTTGAGACCCAGATGCTTCCAGTTCATGACTTGTCTCCCTGTTTATGGTTCGCCGCCCCGTGGGGCCGATCCTCCGCCTTACTTTCCCTTAAAATCGGGTTCTCTTTTTTGCGCGAAGGCGGCACGCCCCTCCGCGTAATCGGCGCTGGCGAAGCAGCGGGCGACGAGCGCGTCCACCGCTTCGGTGTCGGGCGGACCGTCGGTCCGCAGCGCTTCCAGCATGGCCCGTTTCGCCGCGCGCAACGTCAGCGGCGCGTTTCCGGCGATCAGGCCGATATAGTCTTCCACCGCGCCGTCGAAGGCGGACGCGGCGGCCACGCGCTGGACGATGCCGAGGCTCGCCGCCTCGTCCGCCGTCACGATGCGCGCGCTGAACAGCAGGTCGGCGGCGGCGGCGGCACCCATCCGCTGCACGACGAGGCGCACCAGGGGGAAGCCGTAGCCGAGCCCGAGCCGGGCGCCCGGCATGCGGAACCGCGCGCCGTCGTCGCTGAGCCGCAGGTCGCAGCACAGCGCCAGCTCCAGCCCGCCGCCGAAGCAGATGCCGCGGATGGCGGCGACCGTCGGCACCGGGGCTTCGAGAAGCGCCTCGGTCGCCGCCGACACCGCCTCCTCGTAGGCGGCGGCCTGGGCGGCGTCGGCGCGGACGGTGCCGAATTCGGAAATGTCGGCCCCGGCGGAGAAGGCGCGCTCCCCCGTACCGCGGACCAGCAGGACGCGGACCGCGGGGTCGGCCACGGCGCGGCCGATGCGCTCGGGCAGGGAGCGCCACATCTCCAGCGTCATCGCGTTCAGCCGCCGGGGCTGGTCGAGCGTCAGGCGGGCGACCCCACCCGACACCTCCAGCCCCACCACGCCGCCAACCGCTCCCGGTTCCTGCTCGGCCATCAGACGATCCCCTGCGCCTTGAGGGCGGCGACGTCCGCCGGGGACAGACCGATGGCGCCCAGCACCTCCGCCGTGTGCTCGCCCGCGTCGGGGGCGGGCCGCTCGATGCGGGCGGGGGTGCGCGACAGGCCGACCGGCTGGCCGACGAGGCGCATGGCGCCGCGGGCGGGATGCTCGCAGGGCACGGCGATGCCGAGATGCCCGACCTGCGGGTCGGCGAAGACCTCGTCCATGCGGTAGATCGGCCCCGCCGGAACCCCTTCCTCCTCCAGCCGCTCCAGCCAGTCCGCGGTCTTGCGGGTGCGGAACACCTCCTCCAGCAGCGGCTTGAGCGTCGGGCGGTTGCGGAAGCGCTGCTCCTGCGTGGCGAATTCGGGGGCGTCGGCGAGATCCTCGCGCCCGATGGCCCGGCAGAAGGACCGCCACTGGCCGTCGCCGCCGACGCCGATGTTCAGGTGGCCGTCGGCCGTCGCCATCACGCCCATGGGGGTCGAATAGGGGTGGTCGTTGCCCGCCGGCTGCGGGACCTCGCCCTCCACCAGATAGCGCGCCGCCTGGAAATCCATCAGCGCGATCTGGGATTCCAGAAGCGAGGTCTGGACCCATTGTCCCTCGCCGGAGCGTTCGCGCTCCGACAGGGCGACCAGGATGCCGATGGCGGCGTAGAGGCCGGAGGCGCTGTCGGCGACCGCGATGCCCGCCCGGACCGGTCCCTGGCCGGGAAGGCCGGTCACGCTCATCAGGCCGCCCATGCCCTGGGCGATCTGGTCGAAGCCGGCGCGGTCGCGGTAGGGGCCGGACTGGCCGTAACCGGAGATCGAGGCCAGGATGATCCGCGGATTCACCGCCCGCAGCGCGTCGTAGCCGATGCCGAGGCGGTCCTTCACGTCGGGCCGGTAGTTCTCGACCACCACGTCGGCCGTGCGCACCAGCTCAAGGAACAGGTCGCGGCCCTGCGGGGTGCGGAGGTTGAGCGACAGCGACCGCTTGTTGCGGTGCAGGTTCAGCATGTCGTAGCCGTGGCGGGGGCCGCTCATCCCCTCGTTGCGGTCGACGCCCGGCGGCGCCTCGACCTTGACGACGTCGGCCCCGAAGTCGGCGAGCACGCGGCAGCAGGTCGGGCCGGCGCGCACACGCGTGAGATCCAGGACTCGGATGTGCTCAAGAGCTTTTGCGGGTTCGGATCGGGTCATGAGCCACGCTCTGCAAGAGGGCTGGGAAAATCGGTGATGTCGCTGGGCCGCCGCCGGTGCCAGCCGGTCCGCGCCTGCAGCGCCGCGGCGAGCGCCAGCAGCGCGCCGTCCGCGCCCGGACGGCCGACGATCTGGAGCGCCACCGGCATCCCTCGGTCGTCGAAGCCGGCCGGCACGGCGACCGCCGGCAGGCCGAGGGCGTTGACGAAACGGGTGTAGGCGCTGAGCCGGTAGAGCGTCGCCGCGTGGAAGTCCGGGGAAGCCGGATCGGCCACGGCGACCGGCGGCGTGCGGATCGGCATGACCGGCAGCAGGAGGGCGCCGGCCTCGCCGAACAGCTTGGCCAGGACGGGCGCCGTGGCGCCGGACAGCGCCGCCTTTGCCGCCACGAGGCGGTCCGGTGCGATGTCCCGGCCCTTGGCGAGCCGCCGGGCGAGGTTTGGGTCCCGCGCGGCGAGGGAGAGCCCGCCATGCTGGGCCGCCGCTTCGGCCTGGAGAATGAGAAAGAGGGGGTCGGACAGCGCCTCGATGGCAGGCAGGCCCGGCCGCTGTTCCAGTGAGACGCCGCAGGCGGCGAGGGCCTCCACGGCCTCGCGGCAAGCCGTCTGGATCGGCGCTTCGGACGCCTCGACCGCGTCGGACAGGAGGGCGACGCGGGCCGGCGGTTCGGATAGGAACTCCATGTCCGTCGCCAGTACGGGCGCCATGAGTCGGATATCGCGCGCGCTGCGGGCGAGAAGTCCGATGGTGTCGAGGCTGGGGGCCAGGGTCATCGCCCCGGCGACCGGGACCGCGCCGTAGGTCGGCTTCCAGGCGGTAACGCCGCACGCCTGCGCCGGGATGCGCAGCGACCCGGCGGTGTCCGATCCCAGCGCGGCGAACACCGCGCCGGCCGCCACCGCGACCGCCGATCCGGACGAGGACCCACCCGGCACGAACTCGCGGTTCCAGGGGTTGAGCGCCTTGCCCACGCCGGAAGGCTCGTAGGCCAGAGCCGTCATGGTGGTGAAACCGATCCGTCGCGCCCCGGCCCCGTCGAGCCGTTCGAGCACCGCCGCTGCCCGCTCCGGTGCCGGGGCGGCGTCCTCCGCCGCACCGGGAAGACCGCAGCCGGGCGAACGCCCCACGCTGTCGAACATGTCCTTGGCGGCGTAGGGCAGGCCGGCCAGCGGGCCGGCGGCGTCCGCTTCGGAGGTGCCAAACTCGACGAAGCACCGGAAGCGGGCCTGAACCTCCGGCGCCCAGGCCGCGCAGGCCGCGGCGGCGTCCGCGCGGGCCGTCGGTGGAAGGCCGCTCCAATCCGCGAAACCGCGCCCGCCCCCGTGGGGGTCGTCAAGAACATCGGGGTTCTGGATGGTCCAGGACATTCGGCCCACTCCCTCATCGCCGGACCTGATGATGAGGGTCTGCACAGTTGGCTAGAAGAACAATTGCGACACACCTGATTTCGAATTTTTCGAAATCATGGCTTCGGCACGGCCTGCTCCCGCAGGAAGTCCAGGAGCCGTTGGCTCGGCGCATCCAGCGCGTCCAGGGAGCGGACGCAAATCTCGAAACTGCGCTCCGCCCACTCCTCGTCGAGGGCGACCAGCTCCACGCCGAGCGCGTTCGACAGAGGCAGCACGGCGCGCTTCGGCAGGACGCCGACCCCCAGCCCCAGGCTGATCATCTGGCACATCACTTCGAAGCTGCGGACCTGGACGCGCACCTTGATGAAGCGGCCCTCCGCCCGCGCCCGCTCGGCCAGCAGTCCATGCACGGCGGTCCCGCCTTCCAGCGCCACATGCTCCTCGTCCAGAAGCTCGGCGAAGCGCAGGCTGGGCCGGTCGGCCAGCCGATGCCCGCGCGGCAGCGCCACCCACAGCCGGTCCTTGGCATAGGGGTAGCGGACGAGCCCCTCCGTTCCCCGGCCGCCGACGATGACCCCGATGTCGGCCTTCTTGTGGTACAGCGCGTCCAGCGTGTCGGCGCTGGGGCGTTCCTCCAGCTCCAGCTTGATGCCGGGATTCTCGGCGGCGAAGCGCGAGAGATCCGCGGCGAGGCATTCCACCAGCGCCGAGGAGGAGGCGTAGACGCGGACGTGACCGCGCACGCCGGAGCGGTATTCGGCGAGCATCGCCTCAAGCTGCGCCCCCAGATAGACCATGTCGTGGGCATAGCGGAGCACGAGCAGCCCGGCTGGGGTCGGTTCGATGCCGTGCGGGCGCCGCTTCAGCAGCGGCATTCCGGCGTCATGCTCGAGCAGCCGGATGCGCCGGCTGGCCGCGGACACCGCGAGATTCAGGGCCTCGCTGGCGCGGCTCAGGCTTTTCAGCTCGCACGCTTTCACGAACAGCCGAAGCGTCGCCAAATCATGGTGAAGCACGATCCACACACCCTATCCGCAAATCCGCCGCTCCTCCCAGAGTGCCATTACCGGCGCGGGCGGGCGAGTGCGATGACAGGGTGGCTTGCCGCTGCCCGGGAAGCCGCCGTTGTTTCGCGTTCGCAGGCAGGACGCGACACAGGCTCAGCGTGCGGACACGAGGCGCGGCACCCAGCGGACGTAGGTGAGCATGGCCACAAGCTCCACGAGGGTCTGGGTCACCACGACCGCCGGCACCAACGTCCCGCCCTCCGGAACGGCGAAGGCCAGCGGCAGGACGACCAGGGAGTTGCGGGTGCCGCCGCTGAAGACGACGGCCCGTGCCGCCTCGGTCTCCAACCGGAACAGGCGCGCCACGGCCCGCCCGGCGTATGGCATCACCACCGCGAAGGCGATGTAGAGCGGCACGGCGAGGGCCACGGCCCGCGCCTGGGCGGCCACGTCGGCGGCGACCGCGGCGACGACGAGGAACAGCACCACCGCCATGAGCGGCACCGGCAGCCACGCCATGGTGGTCGCGGCGGCTTGTCCGGCACCGCCGCGCGCCGCCCAGGCCTGCGTCGCTCCGGCCAAGACCAAGGGCACCGCGATCAGCCAGACGAAGGCGTCGATGAAGGGTTTCGGCTGCATCAGCGCCGCCGCTCCCTCCCCGGCGAACAGGCCGAGGTAGATGGGCAGAAGCAGCATCTGGACAAGCAAAAGAACCGGCGTGGCCGCCAGCACCAGCCGGGCGTCGCCGCGTCCGAGATGGGTGAAGACGACGACATAGTCGATGCACGGCGCCAGCAGCACCAGCAGCACGCCGAGGCGCACCGCCGACGGGTCCGCTGGCAAAAGGGAAACGAGGCCGAGGACAACGCAGGGGACGACGGCGAAATTGACCAGAAGCAGGGCCAGCAGGAAACGGGCGTTCGTGACGCTCCGCCGCAGGTCGGCCAGAGGGACCTGAAGAAAGGTGACGTAGATCAGCGCGGCGAGGGACGGGTTGATTGCCGCGCCCCAGGCGTCGCCCGGCACGACGGCGGCGGCGAGCAGCCCGGCGGCGACCGCGGCGAAATAGACGGCGACCTGATGGTTCTCCAGATCCGCGCGGGTGATGGCTGCCATGTCTCGGTTCCTGATATGGATCTCGTGTCCGGGCGCTCCGGTCCTGCCGGGTTACGGGCAGCAGCGGCCATCCTCGTGGTGGGGCGACAGCGCCTCGATGATGCGGCACTCCGCGATCCGGCCACCGCGCCGGCACTGGTGGGCGAGCCGGTCCAGCTCCCCGCGCAGGCGTTCCAGATCGGCGATCTTCCGCTCCACCTCGTGAAGCTGTTCGAGCACCAGGGCGTCGACCTCCCCGCAAGGGCGGTCCGGCTGGTCGGCGAGGTCCAGCATCGCCCGGACGGTGTCCAGCGGAAAGCCGAGATCGCGCACCCGCCGCACGAAGGTCAACCGCCGCACATGGTCGTGGCCGTAGCTGCGATAATTCCCCGCCGTGCGGGCGGGCGCCGGCAGGACGCCGATCTTCTCATAGAAGCGGATGGTCTCGACCTTGGTGCCGGTCAGCTTGCCAAGCGCGCCGATGGACAGATCCTGCTGCACCATCAAAATCCCTCATGACCCTATAGTGGCTCCAGGGTCCATGGTAGCGCAGGACGGGCAGCCGCGCATCGGTCGTCGAAGGGGAACTCACCCTTGCACCGCCGTCACGCGGCTCAGAACCTCGAAGACGCGCGGGTCGCTCAACTGGGCGACGTTGAACCGCAGACAGCCGGCGGCCGATTGGTTCACGCTGAAGACGTTGCCCGGCGCGAGGACCACCCTCTCGTCCAGCGCCGCCCGCGCCGCGTCCGCCGCGTCCCGGCCGTTCGGCATGCCGCACCAGAGATAGAAGCCGCCGCGCGGCATCAGCCAAGGGTGCAGGCCGATGGCCGCCAGCCGGTCCGCCGTCTCGCGCCGCGCCCGAGTCAGGCGGCGGCGGAGCCCGTCGAGATGCTTGCGATAGCCGGCGTCGCCGAGGGTCATCAGGACGAGTTCGGCGGCGACCGGGCTTGGACCGCCGAAATTCGTCGCGACCTGCAGATCGACCAGTGCCTCCACCCAGTCCGGCCGTGCCGCAAGGTAGCCGCAGCGGACCGAGGCGGAGAGCGTTTTCGAGAAGCTGCCGATCCGGATGACCTGGGTCAGCCCGTCCAGGACGGCGAGGCGCGGTGAGGGGTCCGGTTCGAAAGCGGCGAAGATGTCGTCCTCGACGATGGTGACGTCATGGGCGGCGGCGGCAGTGAGCAGCCGGTGCGCCGTCTGCGGCGACATCGTGGCGCCGGTCGGGTTGTGGAGCGCCGAGTTGGTGATGTAGAGGCGTGGGCGGTGCTCGGCCAGCGCTTCGGCGAAGAGCGCGGTGTCCGGCCCGTTCGGCGTGTAGGGAATGCCGATGATGCGGACCTGATGGGCGCGCAGCAGGGCCTGGAAGTTGAAATAGCAAGGGTCGTCGATCAGCACCGCGTCGCCGGGGCGCAGCAGGAAGCGGCAGATCAGGTCGATTGCCTGGGTTCCCGATCCGGTCAGGAGGATCTGGTCGGCTCCCGCCGCGATCCCCTCTTCCGCGAACTGCCGCGCCAGGAGCCGGCGCAGGGCGAGCGAGCCGCGCGTGCTTCCGTAGTCCGCCAGAACGGCGTCGTCGGCGTGCGCGAGGCGGCGGATGGCGCGGCGCAGGGCGGCGTTGGGCATCCAGTCCGCCGGCAGCCACCCGCAGCCGGGTTTCAGCATGTCCGCTCCGGCGTCGAGCGACTGCCGCGACACCCAGAAGGGATCGATGGCCCGGTCGCGGCGCGGTTCGGCCTCGGCCAGGGCCAGCGGCGGCAGGGCTCCGGAGACGTAGAAGCCGGAACCGGGCCGCGAACGGACAACACCGTCCGCGGCGAGACGGTCGTAAGCCTCCACCACGGTCGACGGCGACACGCCCATGATGGTGGCGAAGCGGCGGATGGATGGCAGCCTGTCTCCCGGCGACAGCCGGCGGTCCGCCATCCTCTGGCGGATCGCGTCCATCACCTCGCCGGTCCGTGTGCCCATTCGGCTCGTCATTGCGCCGCCTTCGGCATCTGTAGCCCTCTCGGTACCAGTACAGTTTGGTGAAATTGTATGGGATCGTTGCTGTCTCCGCCAGCGCCCGCCGCGCTAGGTTCGCCCAGCAACGGGCATGGGACCGGAAAGGACGATGGGATGCGGTGGGCGACGGCGGGTTGGGGCAGCGGGTTGCTGGGTGTGCTCATTTTCAGCGGGTCGTTGCCGGCGACGCGCGTCGCGGTGGGGAGTTTCACGCCCCTTTTCCTGACGTCCGCCCGGGCGCTGATCGCCGCCGTGCTGGCGGCCGCCCTGCTGGCCGTGCTGCGACAGGCCCGCCCGCTGCGCCGCGATCTCGCACCGCTCGTGGTCGTGGCGCTCGGCGTGGTCGTCGGCTTTCCGCTGCTCACCGCGCTGGCGCTGCAGCACATCACCTCCGCGCACTCCATGGTTTTCATCGGCTTGTTGCCGCTCTCCACCGCCCTGTTCGGCGTGCTGCGCGGCCGGGAGCGGCCGAAGCCGGTCTTCTGGCTGTTCTCGGTCCTGGGCAGCCTCGCCGTCGTGGGTTTCGCCCTGGCGCAGGGCGGCGGGGCGTCGCTCACCGGGGCGGGCCTGATGGTGGCGGCCATCCTGCTCTGCGGGTTGGGCTACGCCGAGGGCGCGGTGCTGTCGCGCCGTCTCGGCGGCTGGCAGGTCATTTCCTGGGCGCTCGTGCTGACGATGCCGGTGATGGCCGGGGTGGCGCTCGCGACGATGCCGGACGCCTGGGCGGGCATCGGGGCTCCGGCCTGGATCGGCCTCGCCTACGTCTCCGTCTTCAGCATGCTGGTCGGCTTCGTCTTCTGGTACCGGGGCCTTGCGCTCGGCGGCATCGCCGGGGTCGGGCAGCTGCAGCTGCTCCAACCGTTTTTCGGGCTGTCGCTGGCGGGGCTCCTGCTCAACGAGCCCGTGGCCTGGAGCATGATCGCCGTGACCGGGCTGATCGTGCTGTGCGTCGCCGGAGCGAAGCGCTTCGCGTGAACGGCGATGCCGACGCCCTCGGCCGATCCTTCCCGGTTTGAAACCTTGGCCTATGGCCATTGGTCTAACAAATCGTTTCTCGCCGTACCCCCCTGATCAGCTTAAAGTGGCGTTCCGCTGTGCACCAACGGTTACGCCCCTGTTGTAGGGGGCAATGAGAACAGGAAGGACGGGACGTCTGCGCATGGCCAATCAGACCGACATCTCCGCCGCTCCCGATTTCCTCGCCAGCGGCGGCGAGATGGGCGCCCAGATGCGCGCGTTCGACTGGGCGTCGACGGTGCTCGGCCCGCCCGAGGACTGGCCGCGCAGCCTGAAGACGGCGGTGCGGATCATGCTGACCTCCCGTCAGCCGATCTGGGTCGGCTGGGGCCGGGACCTGATCTACTTCTACAACGACGCCTATAAGTCGATCATTGGCGGCAAGCATCCCTGGGCGCTCGGGCGGCCGACATCGGTCGTCTGGCGGGAGATCTGGGACGACATCGGCCCGATGCTGGCGACGGCCATGACGGGCGACGAGGGGACCTACGTCGAGGGGCAGCTCCTTCTCATGGAGCGCAACGGCTATCCGGAGGAGACCTACTACACCTTCTCCTACAGTCCGGTGCCCGACGACAACGGCAGCCCCGGCGGCATCATCTGCGCCAACACCGACGACACGCAGCGGATCATCAGCGAGCGGCAGCTCACCCTGCTGCGCGATCTGGCCGGCGGCACCGCCGACGCCCGCACCCTGCCGGAGGTGTGCGCACGCAGCGCCCAGGCGCTCGCCACCAACCCGCGGGACATGCCCTTCGCGCTGCTCTATGTGGCCGAGCCCGATGGGGCCGGCGCCGCCCTCGCCGGGTCTTGCGGCATCGGACGCGGCCATCCGGCGGCTCCGGAAACGCTGGCGGTCGACGGCACCTCGGTGTGGCCCTTCACCCCGACGCTCCATGACCCGGTGCTGATCGGCGATCTGGCGGCAAAGTTCGGCGCCGACCTGCCGCCCGGCGTCTGGCGGCGCCCGCCGACCCAGGCCGCGGCGATCCCGATCCCGGCCAGCGGCGAGGCGGGGCGGGCCGGCCTTCTTGTCGTCGGTCTGAATCCGTTCCGCCTGTTCGACGACGGTTACCGGCGCTTCCTGGGGCTGGTCGCGGGTCAGATCGCCGCGGCCATCACCAACGTCCAGACCTACGAGGCCGAGCGCCGGCGGGCCGAGATGCTGGCCGAGATCGACCGCGCCAAGACGGTGTTCTTCTCGAACATCAGCCACGAGTTCCGCACGCCGCTGACCCTGATGCTGGGGCCGCTCGAGGAGGTGTTGCAGGCCGAGCCGGAGCGCATGCGGGACCATCGCGAGGACCTGATGGTGGTCCATCGCAACGGGCAGCGCCTGCTCAAGCTCGTCAACGCGCTCCTGGATTTCTCGCGCATCGAGGCCGGTCGGACCCAGGCGCGCTACGAGCCGACCGACCTCGCCGCCTACACGGCGGAACTGGCGAGCGGCTTCCGCTCGGCTTGCGAGCGGGCCGGGCTGCGCCTCGTCGTCGACTGCCCTCCGCTCCCCGGTCCGGTTCATGTCGACCGCGGCATGTGGGAGACGGTCGTCCTCAACCTGCTGTCGAACGCCTTCAAGTTCACCTTCCAGGGCGCGATCGCGGTTTCGCTGAGGCCGGTCGGCGAGGGCGCCGAACTCCGGGTGAGCGATTCCGGCACGGGCATCCTCGAATCCGAGCTGCCGCGCTTGTTCGAGCGTTTCCACCGGGTCGAGGGCGCGCGGGGGCGCAGCCACGAGGGCACCGGCATCGGCCTCGCCCTGGTCCAGGAACTCGTCAAGCTGCACGGCGGCACGATCCGGGTCGAGAGCGAGATGGACCACGGCTCGGTCTTCATCATCACCGTGCCGTTCGGCACCGCCCATCTGCCGCAGGAGCGCGTCCTGTCGGAGCCGACCGGCGCCGCAGCCGGTCTGCGCACCCAGACCTACGTCGAGGAGGCGCTGCGCTGGCTGCCCGGTTCGGCTGCCGCCGAAGGCGAGGGGGCGGACCCGTTCACCGGCGCGTCGGAGGCGGTCGTGGCGCGGGAGACGGGCGCGTGCCCGCGCCTCCTGCTGGCCGATGACAACGCCGACATGCGTGACTATGTGAGCCGCCTGCTGAATGGCCGCTACACCGTCGAGGCGGTGCCCGATGGCCAGGCCGCCCTGACGGCGATCCGCGCGAACCGTCCGGATCTCGTGCTGACCGACATCATGATGCCCGTGCTGGACGGCTTCGGCCTGTTGCGCGCGATCCGCGAGGATGCCGACCTGCGCGACCTGCCGGTCATCCTGCTGTCGGCCCGCGCGGGCGAAGAGGCGAGCGTCGAGGGGCTGTCGGCCGGCGCCGACGATTATCTGGTCAAGCCGTTCTCGGCGCGCGAGCTGATCGCCCGTGTCGACACCGCCCTGGCCATGGTGCGCCTGCGCCGCGAGGTGGACAACGCTCTGCGCGAGAGCGAGGCGCGCTTCCGCAATCTCGCCGACCACGCCCCGGTGATGGTGTGGGTCACCGAACTCGACGCCTCCTGCACCTATCTCAACAAGTCGTGGTACGAGTTCACCGGCCAGACTCCCGAAACGGGGTTGGGCTTCGGCTGGCTGGACGCGATTCATCCCGACGACCGGCAGGCCGCCGCGGACGTGTTCCTGGACGCCAACGCCGGACATGAGCCGTTCCGGCTGGAGTACCGGCTGCGGCGCACCGACGGGGTCTACCGCTGGGCGATCGACGCCGCCGCCCCGCGCTTCGGTTCGGACGGCGGGTTCCTCGGCTACATCGGTTCGGTGATCGACATCACCGAGCGCAAGGAGGTCGAGGACGCCCAACGGCGGCTGAACGACCTGCTGGAGCAGCGCATCGCCTCGGCGATCACCGAGCGGGAGCAGGTCGAGGCGCAGCTTCGCCAAGCCCAGAAGATGGACGCGGTCGGCAAGCTGACCGGCGGGGTGGCGCACGACTTCAACAACCTTCTCCAGGTGATCTCCGGCAACCTCCAGCTCCTGGCGAAGGACATCGCGGGAAACGACCGCGCCGAACAGCGGCTGCAGAACGCGCTGAGCGGCGTCAGCCGGGGGTCGAAGCTGGTCGCCCAACTCCTCGCCTTCGGCCGCCGCCAGCCCCTCGCCCCCCGCGTGGTCAATCTGGGCCGGCTCGTCCGTGGGCTCGACGAGATGCTGCGCCGCGTGCTCGGCGAGGGCGTCGAGATCGAGACCATGATCACCGGAGGCCTGTGGACCACCTTCGCCGACGAAAGCCAGGTCGAGAACGCTCTGCTCAATCTGGCGATCAACGCCCGCGACGCCATGGACGGCCACGGCCGGCTGACCATCGAGGCCGGCAACGCCTTCCTCGACGATCCCTACGCCGCCCGGCACGCCGAGGTGACGCCCGGCCAGTACGTCATGCTGGCGGTGACGGACACCGGCTGCGGCATTCCGCCGGATGTGCTGGACCACGTTTTCGAGCCGTTCTTCACGACCAAGCCGGAGGGGCAGGGCACCGGCCTCGGCCTCAGCATGGTCTACGGCTTCGTCAAGCAGTCGGGCGGGCACGTCAAGATCTACAGCGAACCCGGCCAGGGCACCACGGTCCGGGTGTATCTGCCGCGCGCGCATCAGGCGGAAGACGTCGTGACCGTGATCGACACCGGGCCGGAGGCGGGCGGGTCGGAAACCGTGCTGGTGGTCGAGGACGACGACGACGTGCGCGCGACCGTGGTCGAGATGATGTCCGACCTCGGTTACCGCGTGCTCAAGGCGCGGGATGCGCAGAGCGCGCTGGCGATCGTGGAAAGCGGCGTGCCGATCGACCTGCTGTTCACCGACGTCGTCATGCCGGGGCCGCTGCGCAGCCCGGACCTGGCGCGCCGCGCGAAGGAGCGGCTGCCGGGGATCGCGGTCCTGTTCACCTCGGGCTACACCGAGAACGCGATCGTGCATGGCGGGCGGCTCGATCTCGGCGTCGAGCTGCTGAGCAAGCCCTACACCCGCGAGGCGCTGTCCCGCAAGGTCCGGCATGTCCTGCGCAACCAGCAGCAGAGGTCCGAGGGCCAGCCCGGACGGCTGGAAGCGGCACCGAAGCCGTCCGGCGAACCCGCGCCGACGCCGGTGGACGGCCGTCAGGGCTTGCGCGTGCTTCTGGTGGAGGACGATGCGCTGATCCGCCTCGTCACGGTGGAGATGCTGACCGGCCTCGGGCATTCGGTCGCCGAAGCGGGCAATGCCGAGGAGGCCTTGTCGATTGCCGAGACGCAGCCCGTCGACGTGCTGCTGACGGACATCAGCCTGCCGGGGATGTCGGGAGGGCAGTTGGCCGCCGCGCTGCGAAAACGTCATCCGGCGCTGCCGGTCGTGTTCGCATCGGGGGCCGACCGGGCGCCCGACGGCGGCGTGCATCTGCCGAAGCCCTACGACGATGCGGCCTTGGCCAAAGCGCTGGGCAAAGCGGTGATGCCGTCCCGCTGAGCGGCCTTCCCGTCGCCGGAGACTACAGCCGTGCCGACCCCCGGCGTACCAGCCAGGGGGCCGGACGGTGCAGGACCGGCCCGGCTTCCGGTTCGGCAAGGCGGCGTTCCAGCATGCCCATCAGCGTCGTCACGATGCCGTCCACCGGGTTGTGGACGGACGTCAGGGCGAAGCTCGGCCAGGCGGCCATCGGCACGTCGTCAAAACCGACGATCGAAACATCCTCCGGCACCCGCAGGCCGAGCGCGGTGCGCGCCGCGTCCAGCGCGCCGAAGGCCATGACGACGCCGATGAGGTTGGTACGCTGAGTCGTCAGGCTGCGCGCGATGGCGTTCGGACGGAAGGCCAGACGCTCCGCCGCTTCCAGAGACGGGGCGGAGCGTCGTCCGGGCGACCCTATACCCGGACACCTTCCGTCCCGCCACTGCGGACTTGGCAAGGAGCTGAGCGGAGGGCTCACGGGGTCAGGAACAGGGCCGAGGTCCAGACCCGCGACTGGTCGCGCTGGCGCGCGGTCAGGAACAGCGGATGCTCGCGGCCCGGGGCGAGGCCGAGGTCGGCGAGTGGGATGCGCCCGGCGAGGTCGCGGGGCAGCGGCGCCTCGGTGACGCGCTCCACCGTCACCTCCAGCTCGGTGCCGGGCAGCACGCGGGTGACCCGCCCGGAGCCCGCGTCGGCCAGCAGCGTATCGCCGTCGATGTCCAGAACCGCCTCGGGGGCGTGCGGGTTGGGCGGCGGGGTCAGCGGATTGCCGACCTTCACGTAGGTGCCGATGGCGAGCCGCACCTGGATGCGCGCCCCGGCCAGCCGCGACAGCGCCAGTTCCACGCCATCGCTGTCGCCGTGGGTGACGGTGCGGATGGCGACGGTGGTCGCGTCGCGGCGCCAGCAGCCCTGCTCCGGATGGTCGAAGCCGAAGGGCTCGACCCGCTGCACCGCGGCGCCGGTGACGGTGATCCCGCCATCCCAATAGGCGCCGCGGTAGCGGTCCTTGATGCGGGCGCCGCCCAACCGCAGGCGGATCCTCGTCTCCGACAGGCCGAGTTCCCGGTGCAGGTCGCGTTCCCAGACCAGCCGGTCGCCGTCGAACAGGCGGAGATTCTCCCACCCGCGGTCGCCAAGCAGGCGGTAGTCCAGCGCATCGCCCGCCGTGGCCCGCACCACCTCGCCCATCCAGCGGTCGCCGAGCCGCAGGCTGGCGAAGCTGCGCTCCCCGGTCGTCGCGAAGGTCCGCCGCGCCCGCAGCGCTTGGCCCACCGACGCGCGGTCCAGTCGGTCGGCGAAGACGCCGGTCAGCCCGCCGCGCGCCCCGAACACCGCGGTCGCCGGGGCCCCGCCGCCGCAGCGCCCCTGGTGCTCGTCGCTGCTCGCCGACGCGCCGAGCCGGTAGCCGCGGGCCAGCGCCTCCGCATAGACCCAGTGGAATTGGCCCCAGGCGGAGCCGATCTCGATCAGCCGCTCCAGCTCCGGGTGGTGCCAATCGAGGTTGCAGCGCCGCCCGCCGACATGGGGGATCAGCAGATGGCCCTCCGGATCGTCCCGATAGGCGGCGTAGAGGTCGTCGAGCGGCCAGGCGCCGGGGCGCAGCGCGCCACGGGTCGACTCGTTCCACTCGAAGGAGCGCACCGGCTGGCCCCGCCCGTCCGCCGGAAAGCGCGGCGGACCGTCGCGCAGGAAGATCACGTTGTGGTCGCCGCCTGCTGCGGAATTGCCGCACCACTCCGTGCCGGGGTAGCAGACGAAGCGGCCCGGCTCGTTGCAGCGGTCGATCAGGCCGACCGCCTCGGTCCAGGCGCGCTCCGTCACGTTGAAGTCGTTGGCGGTGTAGCCCAGCACGTCCAGACCGGCGACGTCGCGCCCGTAGGACAGGTTGTAGGCGGTGTCGTTGGTGCCCACCGTGTCGTTGGAATGGACGTGCAGGTCGGCGTAGACGGCGCGCGGCGCCCCATTCTCCGCGGTGATGAAGGCTTCGGTGGGGGCGAGGCCCGGCGCCGTCGCGACGATCCGCCATTCCCCAGCACCGAGGTCGAGCGCCTCGCGCCGGACCAGCCAACCGTTCGCCCTCGGGTCGGGCGCCAGCGCGACCGTCCTTGCGCTTTCGCCCTCCGGTCCGGTGACGGTGAGGGTGGCGTCCAGCGTGGCGTCGAGGCAGCAGTTGCCCCAGGCGTCGTCGGCGCGCAGCAGCAGCGACGCCGGACCGGGGGCGATCAGACGCGGCGCGACCAGCCGCAGGGCGGCGGGGGCGCCCGGCACGACGTCGATCACGCAGTCGCCCGGCACCTCCGCGTATTTCTGGCTGCCCAGCGGGTCGATGAAGACGCGGAAGCGGAAGCCCTGCTCGACGAAGGTCTGCACCCGCGTGCCCGGCCCGCCCTGGCGCCGGTCGCCCAGCCGGATCACGATGCGGTCGCCGGGGTTCAGATAGCCGTCGATCACGTCGATGACGATGGCCTTTTGGTAGGGCCGCTCGTGCCCCTTCTGGTCGAAGCGCACCTTCAGCGCCTGCACGGTCGCCGGGCTCTGCCCCGGCACCAGCGGTCCGGCTTCGTACTCGGCGGAAACGAAGTTGGCCGCCGTGGGGTCGCTGGTCTGGAACAGCGCCCAGTCCGAATAGAACTTCATCGCCAGCTTGATCCCCGCCCCGTCGGCGAGTCCCGAACCGCCGACCTCGTAGGTCAGCGTCACCTCGGTCCATTCGCCGGCCACCAGCTGCCGGTGGGAGCAGACGGTGGCGCCGAGGAAGGGACGGGCCTTGTTCCGCTCGTAAAGGCCGGCGGGGGCGATGTGGCCGGTGGGGACAGGATCGCTCATGGGACGGGACCTCGGGCATGGGGCGGCGCGCCGCAACGGCTAATACATTGCATAACAAGTTTGATGATACAATATAAGACATGTAAGGTGCCCCACCGGATAGCGACGTGTTCGGGGAGGATCGACGTGCTTGAGCCGGCCGGACTCCGGTGGCATCAAGACGCGGACACGATCGCCACGGGCGGGGAGGGGACGGTGGCCCCGATGCGGGACAGTTTGGTGCGGGAGAACGCGACGGCCCTCTATCGGCAGATCGCCGACCGCCTGCGCGAGGAAATCGCCGTGGGCCGGTTCGAACCGTCGGGCCGTCTGCCGAGCGAGAGCGAGATCGGCATCCGCTTCACGGTCAGCCGGGTGACGGTCCGCCTCGCCCTCGACCGGCTGGAGGCGGAAGGGCTGATCGAGCGGCGGAAGGGCAAGGGCACCTTCACGGCGGGCAAGCGGGTCCGCCATCCGCTGGACCGGCTACGCAGCTTCCACGAATCCCTGCGCCTCCAGGGGTTGAACGCCAGCATGCGCCACCTGTCGGCCGGGATGACCGCCACGCCACCGGACCTGACGGGCCAGTTCGGCCCCAACTGCCTGGAGGTGCGCCGCCTGCATCTGGTGGACGGGGAGCCGGTGGCGCTGGGGCGCAGCCTGCTGTCGGCGGAACTGGCCAGCGTCGACTGGGCGGCGGCGGGAGAGAAGCCGATCTACGCCATCCTGAGGGAGGTCACCGGACAGCCGGTGGTCGGCGCCGATGTCGAGGTCAAGGCCGAGGCTGCGGGCGCGGCGGTCGCCGAATCGCTCGGCGGGGCGGCGGGGATGCCGGTGCTGGTGATGATCCGGCGATCCTTCTTCGCGGACGGCGCCTGCGCCGACCACGCCGTCTTCCACGTCCGTCCGGAGCGCTACAGCTTCGTGCTGTCCCACCGCTGGGAAGGGTGAGGCGGCCGCTGAATCACCGGCCTGAAAACGATAATGAGAATTCTTCGCATTTGGCGGTGAGGCGGGAGGCGCGCCCGTTCGTCTGAGCAGAAGGACCGGTGGTTCCTTCGGAGAGGACGAGATGAGCGTTGGCAAGTCGCGCACGCGGCTGTGGTTCCTGTGGCACTCCTGGCTGGCGATGCCCCTCTGGGCATTCCTGTTCTTCGTCAGCCTGACCGGGACCATCGCCGTGGTCAGCACCGAGATCATGTGGCTGGTCAATCCCGCCATGCGGGCGTCGGGTGCCGGGGAACCGCTGCCGGCTAGCGCGCTGATCGCCGCCGCCGAGGCCGCGGCGCCGGGCGGGCGGGTGAGTTCGCTGAGCTGGGGCGGCTCCCACATGGCGGTCGGCGCCCGGATGGCGATGCCCGACGGAACATCGACCACTGCCTGGGTGAATCCGATCAGCGGGGCGGTGCAGGGGCTGTCCACCGGCAACTCGTTTCAGAGCTTCTTCCGCGCGCTGCACGGTTGGCTCATGACCTTCCCCGTGGGCTGGTACCTCGTGACCTTGCTGGCCATTCCGCTCGTCGGGTCGCTGGTCACCGGGCTGGTGGTCTACAAGCGGTTCTGGAAATCCTTCTACCAGCCGCGCATCCGCTGGCGGCAGGCGCCGCGCGTGATGTGGGGCGACCTGCACCGCGTCGCCGGCACATGGTCGATCTGGTTCATCGCGGTCATCTCCGTCACCAGCCTGTGGTTCCTCATCTACATGATGCTGTTCCATCTCGGGATGGGGCTGGGCGGCGGGAAGGCGCCGGTGCTGCTGGCCCGCGACCAGATCCCGGTGACGGCGACCGCGCCGAAGCCGGACGTCGACGCCATCATGGCCAGCGCCATGGCGGCCCTGCCCGATATGCGGTTGCGCTATCTGTGGCTGCCCGGCACCGCCTACGACCCGGCGACGGTGGCGGGGTCCAGCGGACAGGTGCCGCTGCTGCCCGACTATGTTCGGGTGAATCCCTTCACCGCCGAGGTGATCCTCATCGAGGGCGGGATGGAGGCGGCGTCCGGCATCGAGCTGACCCGCACCATCATGCGCGCCCTGCACACCGGCGATTTCGGCGGCTTGCCGGTCAAGCTGGTGTGGTTCGCCTTCGGCCTGCTGATGACCACGCTGATCTTCAGCGGCATGCTGATCTGGATGAAGCGGACCGCCCGCGCCACGGTCGAGGCGGTGCGGGGGCTGCGCTTGGCGGAGGGATCGTCCAATGCGTAAGCTCTGGCAACGCGGCAAGTTCCATCTCAGCGCCCTGATGATGCTGGTGCCGCTTCCCTTCCTTCCCGACTACTTCAGCCCGAAGCCGATCTTCGTGCCGCCCGAGATCCGCCGGGACGTCGCCGTCGGCCCCTTCCCGGTCACGCTGGCGACCTACGACGAGACTCCCAGACGCATGCCGACCGGGGAGCGGATGAAGGAGTACCGCATCCACATCCGACCCGCCGACATCGACCGCGTGCGCGGCGTCTTCCTGCGCGTCGGCAAGCCGCGCAGTCTGCGCACCGCGGGCGCGCTCGCCTTCGGCAATCCCTATGAGCGGGAGGCCGACGTGACCGTGCCGGACGAGCTGGCCGGCACGGAGGAGTTGTGGGTGACCATGGAGGATTGGAGCGGCGGGGTGCATCAGGCCTCCCTGCCGCTGGGCGAGATTTTTGGAGGAAAGCGATGAAGACCCACCGCCTGTTCGCCCTGGCGGGGCTGTTCGCCCTGTGCGCCGCCGGTGTGGCGGAGGCCCATTACCCGATCTGCGAATGCCGGATGGCGGAGGGCGACACCGTGCAATGCACCGGCGGCTTCTCTGACGGCTCGAAGGCGCCCGGCGTGGTGCTGGACGTCATCGCCTACGACGAGCAGGTGCTGGTCAAGGGCAAGCTGGGGCCGGATTCCACGCTGTCCTTCCAGCGCCCCGCGCAGGATTTCTACGTCCTGTTCGACGCCGGCCCCGGCCACACCGTCGAGATTGAGCACACGGCGATCAAGTAGCGCCCTCAGCGAAGCCGGAACCATGCATCACCAGATCGTCCGCCGCGCCGGGGCCGAGCGCGAAACCCTGTGGGTCCTGCTGGCCGCCGGCGCCATTCTCGCGTCCGCCACCCTGGCGGTCGGGCTGCGTGCCGCTCCGGACGCGGATGCTCCGCTGGCCGCCCACCTCATCGAATCCCGCACCGGCCTGACCGCCGCCGAGCAGGGCCTCTACGCCGACCTGAAGGCGGCGGGGGAGGAGATCGCCACCCTGCGGGAGGCGGAGGGCCGGGCGCCGACGCCGGAGGAGCTGGCCGCCGAGGCCCTGCCGCCCTTCGCCGCCGACCCCAGCGCCGCGGCGCGCGGCGGGCACGCCTGGAGTCTCGCCGGGACCGGCGATGGCATCGCCTACGCCGGCGTCTCCGCCGCGCCGGAGCTGGCCGGGTCCCTGGTCCTGCGGCTGGACGGCCATGGCGCCGAGATCTGGCTGAAGCGCGCCGCCGAAGCCCCGCCCGCCCCGCCGGAGGACGCGGCGCTGACCGCCGCCGGCTGGAAGCGGATCGTCTCCACCTTCACCGCCGGGGTGACCCGATGAGCATCCTCCCAAACCGCCGCCTGATCTTGGCCGGTGCTCTGGCCGCCGCGGCCATGCCCACACGCGCCTTGGCGGCTCCCGCCGGGCGCCGCCGCTTCGGAGTCACCCTGCACCCCTACTATTCCTACGTCGCCAACATCGTCGGCGACGCGGCCGAGGTGGTGCCGATCATCCCCGCCGGCTTCAACCCGCACGCCTACGAGCCGCGCCCGGAGGACATCCAGCGCATCGGCGGGCTGGACGCCATCGTGTTGAACGGCATCGGGCACGACGATTTCGCCGGGCGGATGATCGCCGCTTCGGCGAAGCCGTCGCTGCCGGTGGTCGAAGCCAACGCCGACGTGCCGCTTCTGCCCGCCGCCGGAACGGCGGCGCGGGCGGCGGGGAAGGTGGTCAACCCGCACAGCTTCCTGTCGATCACCAATTCGGTTCTCCAGGTCTCGACCATCGCGCGCGAACTGGGGCGGCTCGACCCGGACAACGCCGCCGCCTACGCTGCCAACGCCCGTGCCTATTCCCGCCGCCTGCGCCAGCTGCGGGCCGACGCGCTGGCGAAGCTGGCGACGGCGGGCACCGCCAGCCTGCGCGTCGCCACCATCCACGGCGCCTACGATTACCTGTTGCGGGAGTTCGGGCTGGAGGTCTCCGCCGTCGTCGAGCCCGCCCACGGCATCGAGCCGAGCCCGGCCCAACTCGCCGAGACCATCGCGACGATGCGCAAGCTCGACGTGCAGGTGATCTTCTCGGAGCTGAACTTCCCCAGCGCTTATGTCGAGACGATCCGGCGCGAGACCGGCATCCGGCTCTACGCCTTCTCCCACATCTCGCACGGCGACTACGCGCCGGACCTGTTCGAGCGGGAGATGGCCCGGAACCTCGACACGCTGGTGCTGGCGATGGCGGAGGCGGCACCGTGACGGGTCCCGCCATCCTGTTCGATGCGGTGGGCCTGACGCTGGGGCGCACGGTGATCCTGGACGGCGTGTCCCTGCGCGTCGCGGCGGGCACCGTGCACGCGCTGGTCGGCCCCAACGGCGGCGGCAAGTCGTCGCTGGTCCGCGCCCTGCTGGGGCAGGCACTGCACCGCGGGACCATCCGGCTCGACTGGCCGGGCGACGGGCCGGGCACGGTCGCCTATGTGCCGCAATCGGTCGAGTTCGACCGCGGCCTGCCGCTGACGGTGGAGGATTTCCTAGCCGTGCTCTGCCAGCGCCGCCCCGCCTTCCTCGGGCCGGACCGCCGCATCGATTACGGCGCAGCGCTGGACCGCGTCGGCATGGCCGGCAAGGCCCGCCGCCGCTTCGGCGCCCTGTCGGGGGGCGAGCGGCAGCGGGTCCTGCTCGCCCAGGCGCTGATCCCGGCGCCGGACCTGATCGTTCTGGACGAGCCGATGACCGCGCTCGACGAGGCCGGGATCGCCATCTTCGAAACGCTGCTGGACGAACTTTCCGCCGCCGGGACCACCGTCCTGTGGGTCGAGCATGATCTGGCCCAGGTGCGCCGGCTGGCGACGCGGGTGACCGGCCTGAACCGGCGCGTGCTGTTCGACGGCCCGCCGCTGGAGATGCTGTCGCCGGAGCGGGTGTTCGACCTGTTCTCCGCCGTTCCCCGCCGCGCGGCGGCCGAGAGGATCGCGTCATGAGGATCGCGTCATGAGCTTCGAGGCGTTGCGCGCCCTGGTCCAGGGCTGGGCCGGGGCCGGGCTGCTGCCCGCCGGGCTGACCCACGGCTTTCTCGTCAACGCGCTGCTGTCCGGGCTGGTCATCGGCCCGGTGCTGGGCGGGCTCGGCACGCTGGTGGTGACCAAACGGCTGGCCTTCTTTTCCGAGGCGGTCGGCCACGCCGCGCTGACCGGCGTCGCCATCGGCATCCTGGTGGGGGAGCCCTACACCGGCCCCTACGCCAGCCTGTTCGGCTATTGCCTGCTGTTCGCTCTGCTGGTCAACTACACGCGCAACCGCAGCAACCTGACTTCCGACACGCTGATCGGCGTCTTCCTGTCGGTGTCGCTTGCGCTCGGCGCCAGCCTGCTGCTGATCCTGGCCAGCCGGGTCAACATCCACATCCTGGAGAATGTGCTGTTCGGCTCGGTCCTCACGGTGGACGACCGCGACCTGACCGTGCTGCTGGCGGTGGCCCTCGGGGTGACCGCGCTGATGCTGCCGCTGTTCAACCGGCTGCTGCTCGCCAGCTTCAACCCGGCGCTGGCGCGGGTGCGCGGCGTCCCGGTGAAGGGGCTGGACTATCTGTTCATCGTGCTGGTGACGGTGGTCACCGTCGCGTCGGTCAAGATCATCGGCGCGATCCTGGTGGGGGCGCTGCTGGTCATTCCCGCCGCCGCGGCGCGGGTCGTCGCCTCGTCGCTGCGCGGTTTCTTCCTGCTGTCGGTCGCCTTCGCCAGCGTGGCGGCGGTGGCCGGAATCCTGCTGCCCGTGCAACTCGCCCTGCCGGTACCGTCGGGCGGCGCCATCATCCTGGCGGCGGGGCTGCTGTTTTTGGGCGCGCTGCTGGCGCGCTTGTTCATGAAGGGGGAAGAGGGATGAATCGCGTCACGCTCGCGGCGCTCCTGCTGCTGTCCACGGCGGCGGGTGCCTCCGCCGAGACGGTGCTCGCCGGGCATCCGGTCACCGCCGGGCTGGCCCAGGCGCTGACGAAGGGCACGTCGGTGGTGGTGGAGGCGGTGGTTCCGCCGGCCATCCCCATGGGGCGCCAGCACGCCTTCCTGAGCGGGCGCGGCGAAGCCAGGCTGGCGGAAGCCGCCCGCAAGGCCGACGCGGTGCTGACCCTGCGCTCCGCCTGGGCCGAGGACCCGCTCTACCCGCTGGCGCGGCGGGCCAACATCCGCCTCGTCGAGATCGACGCCGCCCGCCCGGTGGACGGCGCCCTCCCAGGGATCGCTGTCAACGGAGGCGCGGCCTTCCCCTGGCTGGGCATCGCCAACGCCGGGCGGATGGCCGACATCCTGGCCGCCGACCTGCGGCGCCTCTACCCCGCTTCCAAGGACGCCATCGATGCAAATCTCGCCGCGCTGAAGCGCGCGCTGCTGACGGTGTCGTCCCAATCGGCGCAGGCCTTCGCCGCTCTGCCGGACCCGTCGGCGGCGGCGCTGTCCGACCGCTTCGCCACGCTGGCCGCCGACCTCGGGCTCGACCTGCGCCGGGTCTGGACCCGCGACGACCGCGACTGGACGCCCGAGCGTCTGGCCGAGCTGACCGCCACCCTGAAGGCCGAGGCGATCCCCGTGGTGCTGCACCATCGTCCGCCGGCACCGGAGATTGTCCAGGCTGTGACGGACGGCGGCGCCCGGCTGATCGTGATGGACAGTTTGGAGAGCGGACCGCCGGCGGCGATGGACACGGCGCTGGGGCGGATGGCGGAGCAGGTCGAGGCGGGGCTGCGGTGAGGGAGGCATTGCCCCCTCTCTGAACTCATTGCCCCCTCCCCGACACCCCTCGATCACTCGCTCGCCAGCGCCGCCACCGGGTCGAGCCGCGCCGCGCGGCGGGCGGGGATCAGGCCGAAGACCATGCCGGTCAGCACGGCGGAGACCACCGCCCCGGCGATCGCGGTCGCGGTGAAGACCACCGGCATCGCCAGCAGCCCGATCACCGCGCCGCCGGCCAGCCCCAGCGCCACCCCGGCCAAACCGCCCAGCCCGGCCACCAGCGCCGCCTCCATGAGGAACTGCCGCTCGATGTCGGCGGCGCGGGCGCCGACGGCCATGCGGATGCCGATCTCGCGGGTCCGCTCGGTCACGCTGACCAGCATGATGTTCATTACCCCGATGCCGCCGACCAGCAGCGTGATGACCGCGGCGCAGCCGAGCAGCAGCGTCATGGTGTCCTGGGTCTCCGCCGCCGCCTGGATGCGCGCGGTCCCGTCGTGGATCTGGAAATCCTCCTGGCCGTGACGCCCGGCGATCAGGGCCTGGATGGCGTCGCGGGTCTGCGCGATCCGCCCCACGTCGTGCACCGAGACGAGGATCAACTCCAGGTCCGGCTTGCCGATCAGCCGTTGCACGCCGGTGGACAGCGGCACGAACACCCAGTCGTCGGTGCTCTGGTTGCCGGTCAGGTCGCCCTTCTGCGCCATCACGCCGGTGACCAAGAAGGGAATGTTGTTGACCAGCACATGCTTGCCCAGCGGCGACTCCCCGCGCGGGAACAGCCGTTCGGCGACGCGGTGGCCGAGAACCGCCACCGCCGCCCCGGCCCGCTCGTCGGCGCGGGTGAAGAAGGCCCCCCGGGCGACCGGCCAGCGGTGGGTCAGCGGCAGCGACGCCGAGGTCGCCAGCCCTTCGGTGCGGTGGTCGATGTTGCCGTGGCGGACCATCACCGGCGTGGCGAGGAAGGGCATCACGCTTTCGACGTTGGGCAAGTCCAGGATGGCCTCGCCGTCGGCCTCGGTCAGCGGCGTGGCCGGCAGGCGGGGATCGCCGCTGCCCGCCACCACATAGACCAGATTGACCCCCAGCGCGCCGACCCGCGCCATCACCGCCTGCTTGGCGCCCTCGCCGATGGCGAGCAGGGCAATCACGGACGCCACGCCGATGACGATGCCGAGCAGGGTCAGCGCCGTGCGGAAGCCGTTGGCCCCCAGCGACCGCAGCGCTGCCGACAGGGCTTCCCTGGCGTCGGTCCACAGGGAGGCGCCGGCGGCCACGCGCTCCGCCGGGGCGGGGGAGGGGGCTGCCGGCGACGGGGCCGGGCGGCCGCTGTCGGCGACGATGCGACCGTCGCGCATTTCGATCACCCGGCCGGCGGCCTCCGCCACCTTGCGGTCGTGGGTGATGAGGATCACCGTGCGCCCGGCGGCGGACAGCTCGCGCAGCAGCGCCACCACCTCCGCCCCGCTGGCGCTGTCCAAAGCACCGGTCGGCTCGTCGGCCAGGATCACCGGGGCGTCGTTCATCAGCGCCCGCGCGATCGACACGCGCTGTTGCTGACCGCCCGAAAGCTGGTTGGGGCGGTGATGGCGCCGCTCCTCCAGCCCCAGGCGGCCGAGCAACGCGACGGCGCGGCCTTCGCGCAGCGCGGCGGGCAGGCCCGCGTAGCGGCCCGGCATCTCGACATTCTCCTGCGCCGTCGTGCCGGGGATCAGATGGTAGTGCTGGAAGACGAAGCCGAAGCCGTCCCGCCGCAGCGCCGCCCGCTCGTCGCCTTCCAGCGCCGTCACGTCGCGCCCGTCGACGCGGTAGCGCCCGGAGGTCGGGCGGTCCAGCCCGCCGAGGATGTTCATCAGCGTCGATTTGCCGGAGCCGGAGCTGCCGACGATGGCGACGAACTCCCCTGCCTCGACGGTCAGGGAGACGCCGCGCAGCACCTCGACCGCCAGGCCGCCGCCGCTGATGTAGGTCTTGCGGATGTCCTCCAGGACGAGAAGCGGGCCGCTCACAGCCGGAACCCGATCTTGGGTGGGCGGCCGTCGTCGGTTTTCCAGCCCACCACGATCCGCTCGCCTTCGGCCAGCCCCTCCAGGATCTGGGCGTTGAAGCGGTCGCGCACCCCGACGCGGACCTCGCGCGTCTCGATGGCGCCGCCGCTGCCGATCAGCGTCACGCGGTGCCATTCCGCCGCCGTGTCGGCCGGGTTCAGGGTGGCCGAGGTCAGGGCGGCGACCGGCACCGTGACGGCGTCCTTCGCCGCGGCGGCCACGAAGAAGACCTGGGCGGTCATGTCCGGGCGCAGCTCCCCCCGGTCGTTGGCGATCTCAAACAGCGCGGTGTAGAGCACGACGCTGTTGGCCGCTCCGCCGCCGCCGGACGCGGACGAGCCGCCGTTCCCCGAGGCGGGCGGCTTCGGCGGGGCGGGCAGGATCTCGTGCAGGCGCGCGGTCCAGCGCCGTCCGGGATGGCCGAGCGTGGTGAAGTAGAGCGGCATGCCGTCCCTCAGCCGGGTCACGTCGGCCTCCGACACCTGGGTCCACACGGTCATCGCCGACAGGTCGGCGATCCGCATCAGGACCGGCGCCTCGTAGGCGGAGTTGATGGTCTGGCCCTGGCGGGCGTCCACCGCGATCAGCGTGCCGCTCATCGGCGCGTAGATGCGGGTGTAGCCGAGCTGCGCCTCGTCGGCCTGGAGGGTCGAGTCCGTCTGGCGGATCTGCGCCTGGGTGGCCTCGACCTGGGCGGCGGCGATGCGCGCCTCCATGCGGGCCTGATCGAAGGCCTCGCCGCGCCCCGACCCGCTGCGCCGCAGCGCCGCCTGACGGGCAAGCTGGGCCTCGGCAAAGTCGGCGCGCGCCCGCTGCTCGGCCAGCAGGGCGGTCAGGCGGGCGCGCTCGGCCCGCCCGGCCTCGACCTTGGCCTGTTGCAGGGCGGGGTCGATCTCGGCCAGCAGATCGCCCTCGCGGACCATCTGCCCGACCGCCACGTGCAGCCGGGTCAACTGGCCGGACACCTGGGCGCCAACATCGACGTAGGCGCGCGGCTGGATCTTGCCGAGCGCCGTCACCGTGTCCTCGACCGTGCCGCGGCCGACGACCGCCACCTCCGCCGAGGCGGCGGGATCGGCCGGGCGCAGCAGGGCGGCGGAGGCCAATCCGGCCAGCACCACCGCGGCGGCGATGAAGCCGCGATGGCGGCGCCGTCCGGTGCCCGGCGCGCCCGCCGCCCGCCGCGCCGTCATCACCAACTCGCCCGCAGGGACAGCAGGACGTTGCGCGGCTGGCCATAATAGCCGTTGGTCTGGATGCTGCTCAGGTACTTCTCGTCGAACAGGTTGTTGAGGTTCAGCGTGGCCGCCACCTTCTCGGTGATCTGATAGCGCGTCATCAGATCGACCACCGCGTAGCCGTCCCGGTCATACCGCCGGGCACCCGTCCCGTTGTGGATGTCGCCTTCCCACTTGATGTTGCCGCCCACCGTCACGCGGTCCCAGGCGCCCGGCAGCCGGTAGGTGGTAAACAGCTTGAACGTGTCCTGCGGCACGTAGGTCATCATCCGCTGGCCGTTGGCGTTCTTGACCGTGGTGTGGCTGTAGCCGCCGCCGACCTGCCAGCCGGCCATCACCTCGCCGGCCACTTCCAGCTCGAAGCCCTTGCTTTCCGCACCCTTGACCGCCCGGTAGGCCTGCCCGCCGTCCGGGGTGAAGCGGCCGGAATCGACCTCGCCCAGATTGTCCTGCTGGATCAGGAACACGGCGGCGCTGGCGTTCAGCAGGCCGCCGAAGAACTCGGCCTTGACGCCCGCCTCGTAGGCGTTGCCGTCCAGGGGATCGAGGGTCTGGCCGCTGACATCCTTGTAGTCCTGCGGCTTGAAGATGCTGGTGTAGCTGGCGTAGACCGACCAGATGTCGGTCACGTCGTAGACGATGCCGGCGTAGGGCGTGAACACCCCATTCTCCGACCGCTTCTTGACGGTCGCCACGCCCGTGTTCGGATGGCTTTTCTCGTCCTGCGACCAGCGGCTGATGCGGCCGCCCAGGATGAACGACAGGGCGTCGGTCGGGCGCAGCCGGGTCGCGGCGTAGGCGGCCATCTGCCGTTCGTCCGTCTGCGACCAGCCGGTCGGGTTGAGCGTCGGCTGGGCGATGTTGCCGTTCCAGGTGAAGTAGTTGGGGATCGAGTAGTCGTAGCCGGTGATGTACCAGAGCGGGTAGTCGAGTCCCTTGCGCTTGGCGTAGTAGCCGCCGACACCGGCCATCAGCTCGTGCTGCCGTCCGAACAGTTCGAAGGGTCCGCTGACGTCGGCGTTGACCGAGGTCTGCTCCAGATCCGAGTTCCAGCGGCCCGGCCAGATCCCCATGCCGGACCCGTCCCGGTTCAGGTTGCCGCGCACCGCGTAGCCGAGCAGGCCGTCATACTCGCGGTTGTTGCGCTCCACGTTCAGCGTCGCCGTCCAGCCGTTCCCGAAGCGGTGCTTCAGGTCGCTGAAGACGGTGAGGTTGTCGTGCATGAAATACGCCCAGTTGGCGCCGCTGTTGTAGGAGCGGGGGAAGTTGGTCTTCGTCCCGTCCGCATAGAACAGCGGAAAGCCGGCGCGGGAGGCGTCGTCGGACCGGTGCTTCTGGTACTCGATGCCGACGCTCCAGGTCGTGTCCTCGGTGACGTCGGCCTCCAGGATGCCGTAGAGCACCTTCTTGCGCTCGTGCAGGCGGTCGATGAAGCTGTCGTTGTCCTGATAGGCGCCGACGACGCGCCCGCGCAGGCGGCCGTTCTCGACCAGCGGACCCGACAGGTCGGCCTCGCCGCGGTAGCGGTTCCAGGAGCCGATCTGCCCCTCGGCGTAGCCCTGGAGGACCGGGGTCGGGCGCTTGCGGACCATATTGACCGCGGCGGAGGGATCGCCGACTCCGTTCAGCAGGCCGGTCGCCCCGCGCACCACCTCGACGCGGTCGAACACCGCCATGTCGGAGATGGAATCGTCGAAGCCGTAGACGGTCGAACGCGGAATGCCGTCCACCTGGAAATTCTTGACCGCGAACCCGCGCGAGTAGATTTCGGTGCCGTCGCTGCCCAGCGCGCCGGCCTGCAACCGCGCCACGCCGACCGTCTGGTCGAGGACGTCGCGGATCTCGTTCAGCCCCTGGTCGTCCATGCGCTGGCGGGTCATCACGCTGACCGACTGCGGCGTCTCGCGCGGCGTCAGGGTCAGCTTGGTGGCGCTGTCGGTCGAGCCGGTGGTGTAGGAACCGGTGCCCTCGCTGCGGCCCGGATCGCCGGGGATACCGCCCTGGACGGTCACCGGGTCGAGCACCGTGGCACTGCCCGCATGGGCCGGCAGTTTCTCCAGCGTCACCGTGTCGGCGTCGACGAAGCGCGCGATCAGGCCCGTGCCGGCCAGCAGGCGGATCAGCGCGTCCTGTGGCGCCAGAGTGCCCGTCACCCCCGGCGAGGAGACGCCCTGCGCGATGTCGGAGGGGTAGAGCACCTGAAGGCCGGTGGCCTGCCCATAGGCGGCGAGCACGCCCGGCAACGGTCCGGCGGCGATGGCGAAGGAGACGGTCCGGCCCTGCTGGGCCACCTGAACGGGTGTTTCCCCGGTCGTTGCGGGCGCCGCCATTGCGCCGTGAAGCGCAGTCGATGCCAGCAGCATGCCCAACAGAGCCGGAGTCCAGCCACCCCGTACCGCTTTCCCGCGCACGTCTTTCCCCTGCGCCGTCTGCCCCCGCAGCCGGCGCCCCCCGCTATCGATCATCACCAAGACCCCGTCGTTTTGCGAATGAGTTGCATTTTCGTGTATGCAAGTCACGACGATGCCCGGTGTGAACGACCTCACCTCGATTTGGAAAAATTCGATATGAACCGGCTAGACGGAACGGATGATGACCAAGCCGGGAACGGGGCGCAGCGTGCGCAAGGGGAGCGTGCGGAGAATGGCGTTCAGGGCTGCGTCCGGCCGGCTGATGTCCACGCTGCCGTCGAAGCGCAATCCGGCGAGCGGCCGGTCCCACAGCACGATGCGGGCGGGGTGGTAGCGGTTGAGGTCCGCAATCACCGCGTCGAGCGGCTGTCCCTGGAAGACCAGTCGGCCGTGCCGCCATGCGTTCTCCACCGCCACACCCTGGCTCAGCAGCGGGCCGGGACCGTCGGGGCCGTAGGACCGGCTTTGTCCGGCGGCGATGGGAAGGGGAGCTTCAGACCCGGTGGTCAGGCTGGCCGATCCGGTCTCCACCGCCACCACGACGGAGTCCAGGCAGCGATGCACCACGAAGCTGGCGTCGGCCGTGGCGACGCGCCCGTTGGCGCAGGTCACGACGAAGGGGCGTTGCGGGTCGGGAGCGGTGACGAAATGCGCCCGCCCCTCGGTCAAACGGACGCGCCGTTCTTTGGCGGAGAACTCGACCGAGAGCGCGCTGTCGGCGTCCAAGGTGAGGACCGAGCCATCGTCCAGCGCCACCGTCCGCCGCTCGCCAATTCCGGTCTTCAGATCGCCCGGCCAGCCGGTCAGGACGACCGCTCCGCCCAGCGCCGCGGCGCAGACCGCCGCCCCGCCAGCGGCGCCGAACGCCAGGAAACGGCGCCGCGTCGGCGCGGCACGGCGATTCCCGCGGGGGTCGGCCACCCGGTCCAGATCGCCCCACAGCCCGGCCAGCCGGTCGTATTCACGGCGGTGGGCCGGGTCCCGCGCCAGCCAGGCGTGAAAGGCCCGGCGGTCCGCCGCGTCGGCGTCGCCGGATTCCAGACGCACGAACCACGCCAGGGCCGCGTCCCGCGGGTCGTGCGGTAAATCCGGTTGGTCGCGCTCGCGCTCCATCAGAGCGCCAGCCGGTCGCGGCAATGGGCCAGGGCCTTCATGACATGCTTCTCCACCATGCTGCGCGAGATGCCGAGGCGCGCGGCGATGTCGGCATGGCTCAGCCCATCGAATTTGTGAAGCAGAAACACCTCGCGGCAGCGCGGCGGCAGTTCGTCCAGCGCCCGGCTCAGCCGTTCCAGCCGCTGCTTGTGCTCCAGCGTCGCCTCGGCGTCCGGCTCGTCCAGCGGAAGGTCGAGCCCCAGTTCCGCCGGGGCGAAGCGCCGCCCCCGGCGGGTCTCAGCACGCATCCGGTCGAGCGCGATGTTGTCGGCCATGCGGTACAGGTAGGAGCGTGGGTTGTCGATCTCCGGCAGGGCGGTCAGGCTGCGCAGCCGCAGATAGGTGTCCTGCACGACGTCCTCGGCGAGGCACAGCGACCCCAGGCGCCGGGCCAGATGGCGGGTCATCTCTTCATAATGGTCGAGCAGCAGACCCAGCAGGGAAGACCGGTCTCTTTCAGCCATGACGTGGACGACACCCGTTCCCAAAACCTCGCAGCCCACTCCTAAGCACGAATGCGAATCATTCGCAATCGATAGATCGGCCTGGGAAAATATCTTTGACGAAGGCAGGTGAGGGGATAGGGCACGGCGATCGTCTGAAAGTCAGGAGGCGTCATGCCTGTGCGAAAGCAACCGGCATCGGTCTTTTCCGCTTGGGACCTTCAACGAAGCGCCTCGACGCAGCCGTCGAGGCCCAACCCGCGGCACAGCGCCTGGGACAGCAGGCGGCCGTCCGGATTGTCCGGACCGACCGCGCCGGGCGGACGCCCCAGCAGCGGGTAGAGCATCATGCCGCCCTGCGGGTCCTGCGCGACGTCCCGTGCGAGCCGCTCCGCCAGCGGCACCGTGTAGGTCGGCCCGCCGAGTTGGCTCGGCGGCACCTGGACGCCGAGGGCGAGCGGCCCCTTCCAGACCTGCCGGTAAGCCTGATAGGCCTGCCAGGGATCGAAGGTGGGGCCGCCCTCATAGGCCATGATGGACACGAGGTCGATCGCCGCGGCCTGCGGGGAGCGCAGCAGGTTGAGCATCGACCCGGTGTGGGGGCCACGCGGCGGAGCGTCCCGGAATGCACCCTCGCCATAGGCCCCGATGCTCCAGCCCGGTACGGTCAGCAGCAGGGGGCGCGGGAAGGCGGCGCGGAAACGCGTGACCAGATCCTGCCACGCCGCGTCGGACAGGCAGCGAACCCGCCCCGGTGGCCGGACCGAACAACCCGGCATCTCCGGCTCATAATCCAGATCGATCCCGTCGACGCCCAGATCCCGGACCAGCCGCACCAGGGCGTCGAGGTTCAGCGCGTCCCAATTCGCGTAATTGGCCCCGCCGACGGCGAGCAGCACACGGGTGCCCGGCTGGCGCTGCTTCAGAAGCGTGATGGCATCCCTCAGCACCATGCCGGAAAAGCCGTACTGCAGGCCGGTCCCCTTGAGGTCGAGGCGGCCGGGATAGGCGGCGTCCGGCCGGGCGAAGGACAGGGCGACCAGATTCATGTAGCCGGGGAGCGTCGCCAGCGTCGTGGCGGCCGGGCCGGTGGCCGGGCGCTCGTACCAGCTGTCGTGGTAGACGAGCAGCGGGCGCGCCGGCAACCCGTCGGATTTCGCCTTGGCCATGCCACCCGCCAACAGCCCGACGGCGAGGGCCAGAAGGCCTAGAACACGTCGCGCCCGAACAGGCCGGTGGTCACGGTGCTGATGATGATCTTCGCATCGAGCCATAGCGACCAGTTCTCGATGTAGTGAATGTCCATGTCAACCCCGACGCGCGCCTTCTCGACCGTGTGGATGCCGCCGCGCATGCCGTTGATCTGGGCCCAGCCGGTGATCCCCGGCTTGACGCGGCTGCGCGCCGCGTATTCGCGCGCCACCTCGGCGTAGCGTTGGTTGCCGACCCGCATGTTCGGAACATGGGCGCGCGGGCCGACCACCGACATCTCGCCGGTCAGCACGTTGAAGAGCTGGGGCAGCTCGTCGATGCTCGTCCGGCGGAGGAAGCGGCCGACGCGGGTGATCCGCGGGTTGTCGCGGCTGGTGCCGATGGCGCCGTCGTCGCTGTCGTCCACTTTCATCGTGCGGAACTTCAGCATCGTGAAGGGGCGGTTGTTGAAGCCCACGCGGGTCTGCCGGAAGATGATCGGCCCCGGCGAGTCCAGGCGGACCGCGATGGCCGCGGCCAGCATGAAGGGCGAGGCGACGAGCAGACCGAGGCCCGCGACGACGACGTCCTCGATCCGCTTCACGATGATCTGCATGCCGCGCAGCGGCTGCCGCATCACCAGCAAAGCCGGGATGTCGCCGATGTGTCGAAGGTTGGCGAGCCGCAGCCGGATGCTCTCCTCGTCCAGCGGAATCAGGATGTCGAGGGAGATCATCTGAAGCTGCATGCGCAGGCTGTGGATGCGCATCGCCGCCCGCCAGGGCAGCGCGATGACGACCATGTCCACACGGTTGTCCGGCAGGAAGCGCTTGAAGTCCGTCAGGTCGCCGGACACCGGCAAGCCGGCCAGGGACGCCGGCCGGCGATCGCTGTCGCGGTCGTCGAACAAGCCGAGGATGCTGTAGTTCGCCCGGTGCTCCGGCCGGTCCAAATGCTCGATCATCCGCCCCGCCACGTCGGTGGCGCCCAGGATGACGACCCGGCGGCGCAGCACCCCGCGCTCCTCCAGAAGGCGCACCCCCCGGGCCGCCAGGATGCGGCCAGCCCCGAGACAGGCGAGCGCCGTCCCGCCCCACAGGGCGAGCATGTCCGACGGGCCGACCTCCGGCAGGAAGGCCCAGACGAGCAGGGAGAGGACGGTTCCGGCCGGCAGCAGGCCGCCGACCACGTCCAGCAGCGACTTCCCCCAGTGCCGGTAGTTTTCGACACGGTAGGCACCGATGGTGGTCATGCTGCGCAGATAGACGCCGAGCGTGACGGCCGTGAAGATGACCGCCTGGATGAGCAGGCGGCCGTCGTCGAAGGACACGCCGTCCGTCCGGGCGGTCCAGACGGCCCAGGCGGCAAGCCCGGCGAGGGCCAGCAGGACCCCGTCGGCCCCCTTCACCAGCCGGTTGACGAGCCCATGCGTCCAGTGAAGCCAGCCATCCCGTGCCCCGGCGAAATCGCCGGGGGATGGCCCGACCTCCGGCTCGGCGTCTGGCACGGCGGCCGGCGGCGGCAACGCGGCAGGGTCCGGAACGGCGTTTCGCTCTTCAGCCGGAAAACGGACCTGCACGTCGTCGCGCATGGTGGTCTCTTACCCCTGCACGAAGCGGCGGATGATCGGCTTCAACGCCTGCCCCAGCGGATGGGAGCGAAGCCGGCGGGTCAGGCCGGTCTGCCGGATGAACTGCATCGGCGTCCGCGGCGTGCGGAACACGGTGACGGGCTGGCCGAACAGTTCGGTGTCCCGGACAAAATGGCGCGCCGGCACCGCGCCGACCACCATGGCGCGGTAGCGTTCGGCCCAGTCCGGGCGGGCCAGAAGCAGCTTGTTGTCGCCGATGGCGAAGGGGGCGAGGGCTCCCGGCCGGTCGGCCATGAAGCGGCACATGCCCTCGGACACCGCGGGGAATTCCGGGTTGAAGTAGTCGTCGAGGACGATCACGCCGCCGTCGCCCAGGCTGTCGTCAGCGATACCCAGATCATGGCGCGTGACGTCGGCGGTGTGGCCGCCATCGATGCTGAACAGGCGGACCGCGGGACCCAGCCGGTCGGCGAGGCCGCTCCAGGACAGAGCCAGGGAGTTGCCCTTGACCACCTCGACCGACGCCGGTTCGATCCCGAAGCGGACGAGGTTGCCGCGAAAGGCCGTCTCGTCGCCTTGCCCCGACTGGTCGACGTTGAATTGCTGGTCGTCGAACAGATCGATGGCGAAGGCCCGCTCATCCGCTTTGCGCACAAGCGCCAGCAGGATGAACAGCCGTCCGTGATGGACGCCGATCTCGCCGAGGCTCCCCGTCACGCCCTCGGCGGTCTGCCAGACACCGACGGTGGCGATCAGGCGGGCATCCAGGCGCGACAGCCAGCCGTCCACACGGCGATGACCGTGCTGGACATAGCGGTGCAGCGGCGACGAAAATGCTATTGATGGTTGAGGTGACATGACGACCTCTTACTAACACACTATTTAAAATGGCTTAAGCCAGCATTGGCGACGCCGACGCGATAAATTTCGACAAAGAGTCACAACCGGATTTTCCGATTTTGTCGCATTTTGGAGAATCTCGGAAAGCCTGCGTTCAACGACCTCTTTGCGCGAACCATGCGTCTCCCCGGCCATGCTCATGACGGGGAATTTCCGCCATGCATGGCGACCACGTTGCAGAAGTCGGCGGGCACCGTGGTGATCGACACCAGACGGCCCTGTTCGAGCCGCCAGAAGCGATAGCCCATCGCCTCCAGCCGGTCCCAGCAGCCGTCGGTGCGTTCGCCGCGGCGGTGCAGGATGGCGCTGTTCACTTCGAACAGAATGGTCGGGTGCCAGCGCTCCAGGCTGCGCCGCGCGCCTTCGACCACCATGGGCTCCGCCCCTTCGACGTCCATTTTGATGCAGTCGATGCGCGGCAGGTTCAACTCCTCGACGAGGCTGTCGAGCGTCACCGTCGCCACCTCCTCGCCCTCCTTGGTCGCGCTGTCGCCCAGCAGGGAGAAGGCCTGGAGGTCACCGCCCGCCGAGACGTGATGCAGCACCGCCGTGCCGTTCCGGTCGGACAGCGCCTTGCGGACCAGACGCACCGTGGCGAAGCGGTTCAGGGCGACGTTGGCCGCCAGCCGGTCGGCCGCGACGGTGCCGGGCTCCACCGCGACGACGATGCCGTCCGGCCCGGCGAGCCGTGCCGCCTTCAGCGTGTAAAGCCCGATGTTGGCGCCGGCGTCGATGAAGACGGCGCCGGGGGCCACGAACTGGTCGAGTTCGCGCAGCTCCGGCTCCGACCAATCCCGCAGCACGAAGGAGGTGACGGAGGTGTAGCGCAGATCCGGCGGCACGCGCAGCTGCTCGCCGCCGGAGGTCAGGCGGAAGCGCGGGCTGCGCTTCAGGGCGACGCAGCCGAGCCAGAGGGCGGCGCGGGCCAGGACCGGCACCGGCTCGGCGCGGAAACCCGGATGGGCCAGCAGGCGGCGCAGGCGGCGGAAGAAGGCCGGGGATGCGGAGGTGGCGGCGGCGGTGGAGGTGGAGGCGGTCATGGCCTTCCCATGCTGAAGACGGGGCGTTTCGGGGGGCTGGATGGGCGCTGGGCGCCGGCCTGCCGGCGGGCGTTGCGCCAGAAGAGGGCGAGCGCCATCACGCTGGCGACCTCGCCGGGCGTGAAGACGACGGAGTAGATGGTGGAGGTCGCCAGGGCGAACAGGACGTAATCGCCCAGCGCCAGCGTCATGGGGTCGTCACGGTCGGCGGAGCGGCGGGCGGTGCGCAGCGCGGCGACGTAGAAGGCCGCGATCAGCACCGCGCCGATGACGCCGTATTCGAAGACGACGCCGATCCAGCCGATGTCGGCGAGATAGAACTGATCGCTGCCCAGGATGTCCGCCAGGGTCACGCTGCTGAAGCGGGTGATGGCGCCCACCCCCAGCAGCCAGCGCAAGGGCGTCACCTCCAGGAAGTCGAGCGCCAGGACGATGGAGTTCTGGCGGATCGACAGGGAGGCGCCGAGCATCTGCTCGGCCCGGTTGGCGAGGTCCACGCTGTAGACGGCGGCCAGGACGATGGTCGCCAGCAGGGCCGCGCTGACCGCCAGGATGCGCCACCAGCCGCGCGCCGAGGTGATCATGGCGAAGCCGACCACCAGGACCACGCCGCCCAGAACCGTGCGCTGCTTGTAGATCAGGACCATCAGCAGCAGCCCGGCCAGCAGCAGCGGGATGGTCCACCATTCCCGGTAGGCGCAGAACCGCCGGGACAGGTAGAAGAGGAACAGCACGCCGAAGAACATCGGCATGAAGATGCGGTAGCCGCGCTCGAAGTCGTACATCAGCAGCTTGCTCTTCAGCGGGTCGGTGGCGTAGGCCTCCGGCGGGACGACCAGCCATAGAGCGAGCATGACGACGAAGGTGCCGGCGCCGAGCGCGATCAGCGCGCCGCGCACCTGCGGCAGCGTCGGGCGCAGCAGGGTCAGCAGCGCGGCGAGCGAGAAACAATAGGCGAAGGGCCAGACCTTGACCGTGGTCGCCATCGCGTCGGTCAGCCCGTTGCCGAGCTGGACCATGGACACCGCCGGGGTGATCGCCACGAGGTAGGCGAGCAGGGCGATGCACAGCGACTTGAACGGCAGCTCGATCTGCGCCATCGCGTAGACGGCGAGCGGGATGGTCAGGACCGGCCAGCTTTTCGACAGGGCGTAGAGCGGCGGGACATCGACCAGATAATGGAAGCTCTGCCCGAACAGGGGCAGCACCGCCAGCAGGATCAACACCGTCAGGGAGCGGGGCAGGGCGCGGTGCGGCGCGGCCGCCCGGACCGGCGACAGGATGCGTCCGCGCTGCCGGGCTCCCAGCTCGACGATCATGGGCGCGCCGCCGGCTTCGGCCGTGTCCGGTCCCGCTGTTCCGACCACCAGGCGGACAGGGCGATGCCAAGGAGCGGCAGGGACTCCACGAAAACCCGCCGGGCGTGACCGCGCGGATTCTGGGCCAGCCGGTACAGCCATTCCAGGGCGAGGCGGCGGAACAGCGGCGGGGCGCGCTCCACCAGTCCCGTGACGAACAGCAGTGAGCTGCCGACGCACAGCCCGACGCCGGTTGCCCGTCCGGTGTTCCGAATGGCCAGCGACAGGCATTCCGACTGCGGCGCGCCGACCGCCAGGAAGACGAAGCGGGCCGGGTGGTCCAGCACGAAGCGGACGCAGCGCTCGACCTCCTGCGGGTCGGCGGAGAAGCCCATCGGCGGCTCGTGCCGGGCCAGCCGGTTCAGCCCGAAGCGGCTGCGCAGGCGACGTTCCAGCTCGTCGTTGCCGCCGATCACCGTGACGGAATCGTCCGGCGTGATGACGTGCGCGAACAGGTGGGCGGTGAGGTCGCTGCCGCTGGCGCTGGGCAACGGCTTGCGGAACAGCCGGCGGGACAGGTGCCGCATGATCTGGCTGTCGCACAGCCGCAGCCACGCGCCGTCGTAGGCGGCGCGGAAACGGGCGTCGCTCCCTCGGTGGAGCCGTACCACGTGCTGCGCGTTCGGCGTCACGACATAGGCGAAGGGGGCTTCCGGAGCCCGCGCGGCGATGGCCTGGGCCGCGCCGGCCACGTCGAGACGGGTGATGGCGACCCCGAAGACGGTGTCCGTGGGATGTTCCCGCCCCGGTTCGGTCTGGAGCTTCGTCATGGGAAGGTCACGGCGCCGCCGGTCTGGCGCCCGATCGTGTAGCTGAACACACGCTCGAACGGCACGACGCGGTTGATGAACTGCTCGACCCACAGGCCGGTCTCGGCGATGGAGCTGCGCGGCACGAACAGGATGTCGCCGGCGGCCAGCGGCACGTCACCGACCGCCGTCCCGGTCTCCAGGAACCGGCGGGTGTCGATGGTGCGCAGCATCGGCTTGTTCTCGGGGTTGCGGCGGATCAGCACCACCTCCTCGTACCGCGCCTCACGGTCGAAGCCGCCCGCCAGCGTGATCGCCTCCATCACGCCGATCCGGCCGTTCAGCAGGTAGGGGCCGGGGCGGGCGACGGCGCCGCCGATATAGGCGCGGTTCGACGGGGTTTCCTTCAGCCCAATGCTGACCTGCGGCGCGCGCATCCAGCGCCGCGCGCGCGTCTCGACCACGGAGGCCAGCTCGCCCGGCGTCAGCCCGGCGGCGTCGACCTGACCGGCCATGCGCAGCCCGGCGGAGCCGTCGGGACCGATCATCACCTCCTCGTCCATGTCGGGGACGAGCATGAACTTGACCTGGAAACGGTCCCCCGGACCCAGCCGGTAGGCTGGGGTGGAATCCTCCCACCGGGCGAAGCCCTCGGGCATCGCCTCCCTGGGACTTACAGATTGGCCGGTGCACGCGCCGAGCGCCAGCAACGCCGCCAACAGGAAGCCCCGCATCGCGGCCGCCCCTCTCACAGCCATCGGCATCACAGCCATCGGTAGATCACCTGGGGAATGTGGAAGTGGCGGCCGGTCAGCACCAGCCCGACGATGTCGCCGCCGGACGCGAGGATGGAGTCGCGCATCCGGGCCGCGACCGGCGCACGGGTGTGCTCGGCACGGGCGACCAGGATGTTCGCGTCCACCATCGGCGACAGCCGGCGGGCAAGATGGCTGTTCCCGATCGGCGGTGATAGAATCAAAATGATGTCAAAGCGTTGGTTCAGCCGCTCCAGCATCTGGCGCGACTGGGCGATGGGGGTGCGCAGGCTGCCCAGCGCCGACCCCGTCGCCTGCCGCGACACCCAGAGCAGCGGCACGGCGGAGGGCAGCGTTTCGAGGTCGCCGGTCCCCTGCGGCTCGATGGTCGGCAGCCGGTCGCCGGTTCCGCCGTCCGCCTCGCCGTCCATCTTGTCGTCCGCCCCGGCGTTGATCGCCGCCAGCTGGCCGGTGCCGTCGCCGCAAAGGTCGATGACCAGCGTCCGCAGGCCCCGCCCCTTGGCGAATTCCAGCGCGAGACCGCGCGCCACGATGGCATCGCCGTCGCCGTCGTTGGCGGTCACGAACTGGATCAGGGCCATCGGTTGGTCGTCGGCGCCGTGATCACGCAACTGGGCGGCCAGATGGATCAGCTCCTGCTGGGCGCCGGGGGACACCAGCTCGCCATCGGTGTCGGAGAAGCTGGCGATGGCCGGAACGCCCAAGTCGCGTTCGATTTCGTGCGGCAGGATGTAGACCTGGCGCAGCCATGTCGCCAGCACGCCGGCCGCCCCGCCGAGCAGGATGCCGCCGACCAGCCCGGCGATGATGAAGCTCGGCGCCATGCTCGTCCCGGTCGCCGGCGCCACCGCCGGCTGCACGACGCGGACATTGGAGAAGCGCACCTTGGCGGCCTCTTCCTCGGCGCGGGCGGCCTCGGTGCGCTGAGCGTAGTCGCGGTAGATGTCCTCCATCACGCTGCGCGTGCGCTCCAGGTCGCGCAGTTCGCTTTCCGCCTTGCGCAGGCGGCCGACCTTCTCCACCGCCACCGTGTGCTGGCGGTTCAGCTCGTCGAGCTGCCGGGCCACGGCGTCCTGCTCGATCTCCAGCGTCAGCAGATGGTTGCTCAGGAAGGGGATGGTCGGGTTGCGGACCTCGCGCGTGGTGCTGAACACCGGCTTGTCGCTGCCCTTCATCGACTGGCGAACCGTCCTGATCTTCCGCTCCAATTCCTGAAGCGGCGGGTAGTCGGGCAGGAACTGCGAGGCCAGCCGGTCGCGCTCCAGCTCCAGGCGGAGCAGCACGTTGCGGTCGTCGTCGTTCTGGTTCTGGTTGCTCTGTTCCTTGAAATCGAACACCCGTTCCGGCAGGGCGGCGAGCCGCTTCTTGGCGGCGGCGACTTCCGCCTGGAGGGCGGCCTGACGCTCCTGGGTCTGTCGGCGGCGCTGCACGATGCTGTCCACCTGATTGGCGGCGAGCAGGCTTTCCTGCACGAGGTCGACGATGTCGTACTCGGACTTCAGCGCCTGGATCTGCCCCTCGATGCTCTTCAATTGGTCGGAATGGCGCGCCAGTTCGGAGGCGAGGAAGGGCGAGCGCGGAATGTCGAAGATCGCGCGGCGGCGCTTCAGGTAGGCGTCGGCCAGGGCGTTGACGGTGTCCGCGGCGAGGTCCGGGTCCTCATGGTTGAAGCTGAGACGCACGATGTTGGAGGAGGACTGCTGCTCCACCTGAAGGCGGCGCTTGAACTTGTCGATGGCCTTTTCGAGCTGGTCCTGCGGGCTGTCGGCGGGCAGGAGCCCGAAGAGGCGAGGGTGCGCGATTTCCGGGAACAGGGTGACGGGGTCCAGCGCGCTCAGCGTGTCCTCGATCACCCGGCGGCTTTCCAGGATGCGGATCTCGCTGTCCACCGACTTCAGCCCGTCGATCGACAGGACGGAGGGCAGGGTGCCGGCCACGTCGCTGATCCCCGCATGCGAGCGGTCGATCATCATCATGACCAAGCTTTCCGCGGCGTAGCGTGTGCGCGCAGAGGTGGCGGCTGCCAAGCCGGCGATGATCGAAAGAAGAGCGACAATCAGGATGATGCGCTTGTGATAAAAAGCGAGTATCAGAAGATCGCGCGGCGTAAATGCCGACACGCCGCTGGAAAAAAGTACCCCATGCGATTGCTGAGCCGGCGAGCCTTCCAGCTGGTCAGCCGATTGGCTCTGCCTGCGATTTTCCAGATGTTGGGACAGCATCTTTTATGGGTACCGTAGCGTGTGGGTCGAGCACTTTACTTGTATGGCTTACCACGTCCGGTATAGATCTGTCATGGGGTGGTTGGGCTTTTGAAGCATTTTGTCTCAATTTTTAGCTATTTGCTTTTTGCCGAAATCCCCCACTTTTGGTTGGGTGCCAGGATGCCGGCCCCAGCCCCACCGAGCCACGCGCCATGAACCACCGACTGTCTTCACTGAAAGCCGCGATCGAACTCCGTCACCCGCGGATGTTCCGCCGACTGACCTGGCTTCGCGACCGGCTCGCGCCCTACTACGCCGAGCCGGAGCTGCGCCTTCTTCCCGTCCTGTGCGTTCCGGGGGAGGCCGCCTACGACATCGGCGCCAACAGCGGCATCTACACCTTCTGGCTTTGCCGTGCGTCAGCCAGCGTGACCGCCTTCGAGCCGAACCCGAAACTCGCGGCGTTGCTGGAGAGCAAGTTCGCGCCGCTGATCGCGTCCGGCCGGCTGCGGGTGGAGGGGTGTGCGCTGAGCGACGGCGACGGCTCCATCGTGCTTCATGTGCCGCGCTCGTCCGCCTTGGCTTCGGTCGAGAGGGGGGCGGTGGGCGCCCATGGCGAAGAGGTGGAGGCGGTGACCGTCCCGCGCCGGACGCTGGACCGCTACGACGATCAACCGGTCGGGTTTCTGAAGATCGATGTGGAGGGGCATGAGACCGCGGTGGTCGGCGGGGGTCTCCGTCTGATCGACCGTGACCGTCCCAATCTGCTGATCGAGGCGGAGGAGCGGCACAATCCCGGAGCCTTGGCGGCGCTGCAGGCTCTGCTGACCCCGCTGGGATATCGCGGCTATTTCGTCCTGGCGGGACGCCTGTCTACGCTGGACAGCTTCGATCCGGCCCGCCACCAGTCCCGCTCCGCCTTGAACGCAGCAGGCACGCACCGCGTCAAGGGCCAGGTCTACATCAACAACTTCATCTTCGTGGCGCGCGACGGCATGGCCGACCGGCTGCGCGCGGCCCTGGGGCAGTCGAGCAGGACCTGACGGCCTCGCATCGACGGCCTCAGCGGCGGCAATCGACCTCGGGCCAGGGCCGCTTCTGGAAGAAAGGGCGCAAGGTCAGGATCTTCGCCACCTTCCAGATGCGGCTCTGCCGCTCGGGGCACAAATTGTTCACCGCAGAGGTCGGGTTGCCGTGCCACCAATCGGGAATGTTGACCTCGACCTCGTAGGTGTTCAAGTGCAGCTCGGGTTCGCGAATCCACCAGCCATAGGGAAGACGGTCGAAATGGGCACGGATTTCCTGGCGGATGTCGACGGCGCGCCATTCCTCCGTGTCTTGCGCGGCGGCCGGGCGGCCCTGCCCGAGCAGGGCTGCGGCAAGGCACAGAGCCAGCGCCGCCCGAACGCTCCGGTGGCATCGCCCTTTCGTCACACTGGTCATCAACCGACGGCTCTCCTTACGCGGCCCTACACGGCCGTTCCCCACGCGTCCGCGGATGTCTTCCGCTTCCGCAAAAACCCCTTATCCCACAGAGCGTGATGCGTCTCCAGACATGGCGTGCCCTCGGGCGTTATGGCATCGGCCTCGGGTTGCGCGGGGTGGAGGTCGCCGGCAAGCTTGGCCTCTATATCATAGCGGCGGGTGCGCTGGGCGCCCATGACGCCGGCCTGTTCTTCCTGTGCCTGACCTGGATCGGCCTGGCATCAACCATGGCGCGGCTTGGGCTCGAACGGGCGATCACGCGGCACATCGCCGCCGAACTGGCCATCGGCCAGGGGCGGGCGGCCGGGCGCGACCTGCGGACCGGACTGGTTGGCACGGGACTCGCCGCGGCCTTGGCCGCGGTGGTGACCTATGCCCTGGCCGGGCCGGCGTCGCACCTGCTGTTCGAGGCGCCGGATCTCGAAACGCCGCTGCGCCTGTCCGCCCTGGCCTTGGTGCCGCAGACGTTGACCATCACCATCGGATCCGCTCTGGCGGGGCTGAAGCGGGGCGTTGCGGCGCAGTTCGTGCAGAACGCGCTGTGGCCGGTGCTGATGCTTGCCGCTCTTCTGGCGGGGGTTTCCAGCCTCGATTCTCTGATCCTGGCTCTGGCGGGCGCTCTGACTCTCAGCGTCGCGGTCGGTCTGGTCCTTCTCGCGCGCGACCGCCGCCGGTTCACCGACCATTCCGGGCCTGCCGATGCCGCGTCTGCCAATGCCGCGTCTGCGGACGGGCGGACGGAGGCTTTGCCGTCGCTGTGGCACACGGCGCTTCCCTTGTTCGTCGTCGAGCTGGTGCAGGTGTCGCTGGCATCGCTGCCGGTGCTCGCGTTGGGCGTGTTCGTCGACGCGGCCTCGGTCGGGGCGTTCAGCGTGGCGAACCGCATCTCCATGCTGGTCTGGGTCGTCATCATCAGCATCGGCACCTTCGCCGCGCCCAATTACGCCGAACTGCATCGCCGCGGCGAGACGTCCCGCCTGCTGGCGATGAACCGTGCCATCATGCTGACCGTCGCGGCGCTGGGTCTGCCGATGGTGTCGGTCATGATGGTCGTGCCGGAGCTGTTGCTCGATCTGGTCGGGCAGGGGTTCGGCAGCGCGGCGACGGCGCTGCGCATTCTCGCCGTAGGCCAGATGATCAACTGCCTTCTGGCCTGCCAGGACATTCTGCTGGCCATGACAGGACACGGACGCACGCTGCGCCGGCTGAATCTTCTGCAGTTGGCGGTGTGCGTCCTTCTCGGCGCCGTCCTGATCCCGGTCTTCGGCATGACCGGAGCGGCGGTGGTGACGGCCCTGACGGTTGCTCAAGGAGCGATCGGAACGACGCTGGTGCGCATCCTGCTTTTCAGGAAACCCAAAACCTCCACCCCGCTTGCCGATCGCCTTTAACCAACTTGACCAAACCCACGGCCCGGCCCACATTGGTCAAGCTGGTCAAGGGAAGGATGCCATGGGCCATATCAGCTTGTATGACGCGAAAACACACCTTTCGGGCTTGGTCGACCGGGCGGCGGCCGGGGAGGAGTTCGTCATTGCCAAGAACGGTGTTCCTATGGCCAAGCTGGTTCCGCTGCCCAAGGTGACGGAGCCTCGCAAGCCGGCCCGGGCGCTGGGCGTCACCCGGATCGCACCGGACTTCGACGATCCCGACGCGCAGATCGAGGCGCTGTTTGCCGGTGGCTTTCCGGACGAAGGGCCGGATAAAGGGGCAGGCCGCTGATGGACCTGCTGCTCGACACCCATGTGTTCCTTTGGTGGGACGCCGGCGCCGATCCGATCAGTCCGGCGGTGCGAGCCGCAATTGCCGCCCCGGAGAATCGCGTCTATGTGAGCGCGGCCTCCGTGTGGGAGATCGCGATCAAGAGCAGCAAGGGGAAGCTGGCTTTCACCGGGTCTCCGAGCGCGGCCGTTGCCTTGAACAACTTCCTCCCGCTCGCCATCGACCCGGTTCATGCGGAGCGGGCCGGAGGTTTGGAGTGGTCACACCCGGACCCGTTCGACCGCATGCTGGTGGCACAGGCCCAAGCCCAGAACCTGACCTTGGTTCACGCCGATGGCGCGATCGCCGATTACAAAGGCGTTGCGCAGATGTGGGCCCGCCCTTAGCCCGGCAACGGGAGTCTGACAGCGCCATCCCAGCGGTCACTTTTGCGTAATATTTTCCATAATTCATCTTATGAGATATTTGTGCCATGCAGGGGTAGTTTCTGTCCCGAAGTGCAACTCTTGTATCCGTACATAAGCTTACCGGCTTCAGGGGTCGGCCCGCTCCTTCCGTTGAACCGGGAAAAGACGAACCCGTGCCTATGCCGGCCAGCCCGTTCTCGGCACCGTTCCGATTCCCAGCAGCGACGCCGATGCCGAGCTTGCGGCGGGGCTTCGGCGGTCGCTTCAACGACCGCCGAAGACGCACCCGTCAGACCGGCACGGTGCCCTTCATCACCACACGCATCAGGACGCATGACCAGCGTGCGGGCAATGCAGACGCGCTGGCGCATGCCGCCGGACAGCTGGTTGGGATCGGCGTCGGCGAAATCGTTCAGCCCCATGAAATCGATGGCATGGCGCACGCGGTCATCCGCCTCGGCTCCACGGAATCCGGCACGGCGCAGGCCGAAGCCGATGTTGTCGCGCACGCTCAGCCAGGGGAAGGACGCATCCTCCTGGAACACCACGCCGACCCCGTCGGGAACCGTGCCGCGCACGCGCTTGCCCTCGAAGGTGATGATGCCGTCGGTGGGGCTGCTCAGTCCGGCCAACCCGTCGAGCAGGGTGGATTTGCCGCAACCGGACGGCCCGACGATGGAGAAGAATTCTCCCCGCCGAAGCTCCAGATCGACCGGCCCCAGGGCATGGACGGTCCGAAGATGCGGGTGACACCCGTCATCACCGCATGGCTTCCAGCCGCCAGGCCGTTGGAGCCTTGGGCGCGGCCGGAGGGAATGGGTTGCGCCGGATGGGACGCGCCTGCCGGGTCCTTGGGAACCGGTGCTCTTTCTGACGATAGGCCACGCATGGGTTGTGTCTCCCTCCCGGTGACGGGCGTTCGGCGTTCCGCCTGGATTCTGTTTGTTTTGTAAGCATACAAATGCAGGCCGCCGGCCCTGTCCAGGACAGCTTTGGACCACCCCCATATAAAAATTGTTTGCCCTCCCCCGCCGCCGGTGCGTGGCTTTGGACCACGCGCATCGCGTCCTGCCCCTTGGCAGACCGCGTGCAAGCGATGCGAACCGCCGGAACGATGGACCCCGCCGATGCGCAGCCGCCAGTTGGAAAGCTTCATCCTGGTCTGCGAACTGGGCAGCATCAGCAAGGCTGCGCTGGCGCTGAACATCGCGCAGCCGGCATTGGGGGTGCCGATCAAGGCGCTGGAGCGGGAATTCGGCGTGCCGCTGCTGGTCCGCACCGTCACCGGCACCCACCCCGGCCGGCCTCCTCTTCCTGGAAGAGGCGAGGCTGATGGTGCGGCGTTTGGAGGATTTGAAACGGTCGCTGCGCGAGGTGGCCGGGAAGGTTCCGAGGACACAGGCCGTGGGGCTGACCCCCAGCCTGTCGGGGTTGCTGGCCGGCCGGCTGATGGAACGGCTGCACGGCGCCCTGCCGGGGGTGGAACTGAAGCTGTTCGAGGAGTTGAGCCAACGCACTGATCGGCCATGTCGCGTCGGGCAAGCTGGATCTTGCGCTGGCCTACACGGCGCCGCACAGCCGCATGCTGCACCGCGAACCGCGGCTGAACGAGGCGCTGTGCCTGATCACCCATCCGGGTTCGCGGTTCGACGGGACTGGGCCGGTGACGCTGGCAGGCATCGCCAGCGCCGAACTGGCGATGCCCAACGAGGGCGATCTGGTCCGGCGTTTGGTCACCGACGCGATGACCGCGCGCGGGCTGGTGCCGAACGTCGCCTTCTCGTTGGAATCCATGCAGGCGATCAAAGACATGGTCCGGCGCGGACTGGCCTGTGCGATCCTGCCGCACAGCGCCGTCGCCGAGGACATCCAGGCCGGCGCCCTGGTGATCCGGCCGATCGTCGAGCCGCCGCTGATGCGCACACTGTTCCTCATCCGCCCGACCGTAACCGAACCGAACGCGGCGACGGCCTAGGCGCTGCGCATCATCGACGACCTGTTGGACGAGCTGAGGCGCGAGGACCGAAACTTCACCGTCGCGTCGTGATTCCGGCATCAGTGCGAGCCGCATGAATGCCAGCGAGTCTGCCGGACGTGAAGGCCCAGGCCAGATGATGGCCGTGCCCTTCCAGCAGCAGACCGCCCTGCCCGACCGACCCGACGGCGTAGAGGCCCGGAATCGCCTGCCCATCACCGCGCGTCACCTGATGGTTGCGGTTCACCGTCAGGCCGCCGTCCGTCAGGATGATCCAGCTTTTGACCGGTCCCAGCGCATGGAACGGCCCCTTGCCGATGGGAGGCCGACCGCCGGGAGCGGCATTGTGCGCGCTGATCGCCTTGCCGAATGCCGCGGCAGGCACCCCCATGGAGGCCGCCAACTCCTCGATCGACCGGCCGCGATGGTAGAGGTCCGGCCGCGTCCGCTTGTAGTCCTGGAGGTAGGCGTAGGCGACGCCGGGGGCGGTCGAGATGAAGTGCGGCCATTTGCCGAACCTGCGCGCCACCTCGTCGTCGAAGACGATGTAGCCCACCTTGTCGGGCTGTTCGGCCAGGGCGTAGTTCGGGCGGTCCAGTTCGTCGGCGAAGCGCTCGCCGCGTTTGTTGACCAGGATCGCCCCCTCGCGGAACAGCGAGGGCTCCGGACTGAGATAGGTGGTCACGAAGGACAGGATGAAGGGGCGCAGGCTCCAGGTCGGCAGCCTTTCCAGGGCCAGGCGCATGGCGCCGGTCAGCAGCCGGTGCGGCGGCAGCCGCAGGAGGGCGCTGGGGTTGGCCGGCGGCATGAAGCGCAGGTTCGGGCCGTAGACGACCTCCCCGAATTTCACTTCGGCGCCGAGTTCCTCGCCGAACCGGTGTCCGTCGCCGACGTTCGTCGTGTTCACGCCGTCCACCTCGGCGACCGCCGGGTTGAAGCGCCGCTTCCAGTCCGGGCTGGACGAGTAGTCGCCGGTCGCCAGGACGACCGCGCGGCGGGCGCGCAATTCGTGCGGCCGCCCGTCGATCCGGGCCGCCACGCCGACCACGCGGCCATCCTCCACCAGCAGCCGCTCCACCGTCGCGTTGACCCGCGCGTCGACGCCGACGCGGCGCGCCTCGCGCGCCACGAAATAGATGTAGGCCCGCGAGTTGGGCAGCACATTGTGCATGCGCGGCTGCCGGTGCGGCGGCTCCGGCATCGGACCGTAGAAGGTCACTCCCAGCGACATCAGCCAGTCCACGCTGGCCGGAACATTCTCCACCAGGATGCGCCGCAGTTCCTCATTGTCGGCCGCCGCCGCCCGGTCGCCGGCGAACTTGGCGGCGAATTTCCCCATATCCTCGAAATGGGCCTGCGGATCGTCGACGATGCCCGCCTGGCGCTGATGGGGGGTGCCGGTGGCGGTGATCGACCCGATCGACAGGCCGGTGCTGCCGCGCAGCTCCGTGTGCTTCTCCAGCAGAATGACCCGCGCGCCTTCCCGGCGGGCGAAAATGGCGGCGGTCAGGCCGGAGCCGCCGCCGCCCACCACCACGATGTCCGTCTCTTCGCGAACGACATCCGCGTTCATTTCGATCCCTTTTCCAATGGGCAGGCTTCCGGCGCCGCGCCACGAGGAGCGCGCCGGTCCGCCGCCTGTCGTTGTCTGATACTGGCGTCGTCAGTTCCGCTTGCGGTCGAGCGTCCGCGCCCGGCGGGCCAGCCACCAGCCGGACTGTTCCGGCCAGCCGTCGAAGCTCCCGTCGCACAGCTGCTGCCGGGCGTGCAGCGGCCAGTTGGGATCGGCCAGCGCCTCCCGCCCGATGGCGACGAGGTCGGCCTCCCCATCGCGCAGGATCGCTTCCGCCTGCCGGCCGTCGAGGATCAGGCCGACCGCCATGGTCGCGATCCCGGCCTCCCGCCGAATCCGCCCGGCGAACGGCACCTGGAAACCGGGATGGCGCGGCACTGCCGCCGCGGTGGCCGAGACTCCCGTCATGCCGCCGGAGGAACAGTCGATCACGTCGATCCCGACGTCCCGCAGGTCGCGGCTGAAGGCCACGCTGTCCTCGATGGTCCAGCCGCCCTCGATCCAGTCGGTCGCCGAGATGCGGACGAACATCGGTCGGTCGGCCGGCCAGACCGCCCGCACCGCCATCGCCACCTCCAGCGGGAAGCGGCAGCGCCCTGCCGGATCGCCGCCATAGCCGTCGGTCCGCCGGTTGCTGAGCGGCGAGAGGAATTGATGCAGCAGGTAGCCGTGGGCGCAATGCAGCTCCACCGCCTCGAACCCCGCCTCCAGCGCCCGCGCCGCCGCGGTTCGCCAAGCCTCGACGAGGGCGGCGAGACCGGCGCGGTCCAGCTCCGCCGGCACCTGCCAGCCGTCGGCGACGGGCAGCGGACTTGGACCGATCACCGGCCAGGGCGGTTCCCCGCGTGCCGCGTCGGCGGCGGCGAGCGGGCCATGCCCCTGCCAGGGCCGCTGGGTGGCCGCCTTGCGCCCGGCATGGCCGAGCTGGATGCCGGGAACCGCGCCGAGCGCCTTCAGCGTTCCGGCGATGTCGCGCAGACCGGGGATCTGCCGGTCGTCCCACAGGCCGAGATCGCCGGGCGTGATCCGCCCCTGCTCGGTCACCGCCGTCGCCTCGACCATCACCATGCCGGCGCCGCCCATGGCGAAGCGGCCGAGATGCACCCGGTGCCAGTCGCCGGCCTCGCCGTCCACCGCCGAATACTGGCACATCGGCGAGATGACGATGGGATTGCGCAGCGTCGTCCCGCGCAGGGCGACCGGCCTGCACAGCAGCGGCGGTGCGGCCGGGGATTCGCCGGTGGACGGGCTCTCCATCTCCGGCCTCACCGCCCCACCCCGCTCCCGCCATGCCCGTCGCGCCCAAGCTCGGCGTGCCCAAGCTCGGCGGCGGCGGCCTCGGCCGCGCGCAGCCCGGTAACCGATGATTTGGTCAGGCCGCCGACATAGCCGATGGCGTCGCCGCCCTCCAGCCCGCCGGTCGTCGCTCCGGCGGCGAACAGGCCGCCGATCGGCGTGCCGTCCTCGCGCCTGACCCGGCTGTGGTCGTCGATGGCGATGCCGCCCATGGTGTAGGTCATGCCGGCAACCAGGCGGATCGCCAGGAACGGCGCCTTGCGGATCGGGAAGGGACGCGCGCGGCCGGTGCTGCGCGGCGGCGTCAGGCCGGCGGTGTCGCCGCCATCCACCGCGGCGTTGTGGGCGGCGACCGTCGCCACCAGCCGGTCGGCGGGAATCCCGAGATTTTCCGCCAGCCCCTCCAGCGTGTCGGCCTCGATGATGGTTCCGCCAACGCGGGACAGGTGCGGGTTGGCCGGGATGATCGATTCGGTCCCCGGCCCGTCCCAGATCGGGCGGTCGAAAATCACCGTCGCCCCCAGGGGGTCGTCGAGCTTGGCGATCCGGTTGGTGACATAGACGCCGCCGCGGCCTTCGTCGACGAACCGGGCGCCGGTCCTGTCCACCACCAGCCCGGCCATGACGAGTTCGTCGAGCCACGGATAGGGCCACAGCTTATCGTTGGTCAACGCGTCTTGGCACAGGATGTGGCCGTAGACATAGGGCGTGCCGCGCAGCGCCGCCCCGGCGGCGGCGGCCATCCGCAACCCGTCGCCGCCGCCGGTGCCGGCGCCGCGCTGGCGGACCGCCTCGGGAGCCGGCGAGACATGGGCGCGCACGAGGTCCGGGTCGCCCTGGAATCCGCCGTCGGCGATGACCACCGCCCGGGCCTCAACCGTCAGCGTCTCGCCGTTCCGTTCGGCCCGCAGCCCGACGCAGCGGCCTCCCTCCATCATCAGTTCGCGGGCGCGCACCCCGCGGTGAATGCTGCCGCCGCGCTTCTCCAACGCGCCGCCCAACGTGCGAAGCAGCGTGTCGCCGCCCCTCCCCTCCCAGTTCAATCCCGGCTGCGGCAGGGCCGGCGGGGCCAGCACGGTGTCCTGCCAGTCGCGCGGGCCCGCCTTCATGAAGCGTATCCCCTGCCGGCGCAGCCAGTCGACGGCGCGCGGCGCCTCGGTCGCCAGCATCGTCACCAGGGCTTCGTCGACGAAGCCGTCCGTTTCGCCGCGGATGGTGTCCTTCACCTCCTCCACCGGACGGTTCAGGCTGCGCATGCCGATGTGGAAGGCGCCGCCCGTGTAGCGGGAGTTGCAAAGGTAGCGGTCGTCGCTGCCCTTTTCGAGGACGACGACGCCCAGTCCGAGTTCGGCGGCGCGGTTCGCGGTGACCAGCCCGGCGATGCCGGCGCCGATGACGACCAGATCGGTTTTCATGCGGTCTCTTCCCTCCCGGAATGTGCTTCGCGGGCGTTTTGCCCGTCGGTTGCGTGTGAGCTTGCCGCCCGGCGCCTATTTCGGCAGCAGCATGTCGGAGATGATGGCGACCAACTCCGCGAACGCCTTCATCACCAGGAAAAGCAGCGGAGCGCTCAGCGCCAGGACCAGCGCGGCGCCACCGCCCCAGCCGGACAGCAGCGCCACCACCGCCACGAAGAGCGGGGCCAGCCCAGCGACGACGGCCAGCCAAAAACCGTATTGGACGACGAAGCGAACCGCCGGATAGTTCTGTTCTGGCGACATGGTCCCTGATCCCAAGTTTGTGGGGGTGGTGCGGAGGCGCTGCTGTCCGGCTGGGCCGATGGAGCGGCAGGAAACGCCGCATAGCTGATTATTGACAGCACGCAATCGTGATGTACACTGATTATACGCATACTGTCAATATGCGGCGGTCGTCGAGTGGTGTGCGATCAGGCGGCGTGCGTTCCTGATCCGACCCGGTTCGACCGGGCCGGCGGAACCGTCCGGCCCCACGCCCGCCGCCATCCAAAAAACAGACAATCCGTGGGAGGGACATCATGAACACGCGCGCTCCGGCACTGGCGCTGGGCCTGGCCCTGACCCTGGGTCCACCGGCCAGCGGAACCGCATCGGCCGCCTACACCGGCAATGTCGTCCGCATCGGCGTCCTCAACGACCAGTCCGGCCTCTATGCCGACATCATGGGCCAGGGATCGGTGACGGCCGCCCGCATGGCGGTCGAGGATTTCGGCGGCCGCATCGGCGACACGCCGGTCGAGGTGGTCGCCGCCGACAACCAGAACAAGCCCGACATCGGCGCCGCCATCGCGCGGCAATGGTACGACGTCCAGGGCGTCGACATGGTCGCGGAGATCGCCAATTCCTCGGTCGCGCTGGCGGTGGTCGAGATCGCCCGCGACAAGAACAAGGTCGCCATCGTGTCCGGCTCCAACACCAACCGGCTGACCGGCGATTCCTGCTCGCCCAACCATGTGCATTGGGCGTTCGACAACTACGCCCTGGCCAACGCCACGGCGCGGGCGGTCGTCAAGCAGGGCGGAACCTCCTGGTTCTTCATCACCTCCGACTACGCCTTCGGCCACGACATGGAGAAGCAGGCCGGCGACATCGTGAAGCAGTCCGGCGGCACGGTGGTCGGTTCGGTGCGGGCACCGCTGAATTCGGCCGACTTCGCCTCCTACCTGCTGCAGGCGCAGGCATCGGGAGCGAAGGTGATCGGGCTGGCCAACGCCACCGCCGACTTCACCAGCACGGTGAAACAGGGCAGGGAGTTCGGCATCCTCGACGGCGGCCAGAGATTCGCCGGCCTGACCGTGTATCTGACCGACATCGATGCGCTCGGGCTGGATGCGGCGCAGGGGACCCTGCTCAGCGTTCCGTTCTACTGGGACTTGAACGACAGGACCCGCGCCTTCTCCAAGCGCTTCTTCGAACGCCACGGCAAGATGCCGACCGCCTACCAGGCCTCGGTCTATTCGCAGGTGACGCATTACCTGAAGGCGGTCCAGTCGCTGGGCAGCGATGCCGACGGCCGTGCGGTCGTCGCCCGGATGAAGGAGCTGCCGACCGACGACGATGCCTACGGCCAGGGCTCGGTCCGCATCGACGGGCGCAAGCTGCACCCGATGTATCTGTTCCAGGTCAAGGCCCCACAGCAATCGAAGGAGCGCTGGGACTATTACACGCTGGTCTCGACCATTCCGACGGAAGAGGCCTGGAAGGCGCCCGACCCGGCCTGCAGCCTCGTCGCCAAGCAATGACGCCGGGACCGGCCGGCCATCCCCGACATCGGCACAGCATCGACAGGGAGTTTCCAGTGGTCGTCGAAGAACGCACGTATGTCCTGCACACCAGCGTCAGCCTCGCCGAGTATCTGCGCATCTACGAGACGGAGGGGTTGCCGGCGCAGAAGCCGATCCTGGGCGGATTCCTCGGTTATTTCGTGACCGAGTTCGGCACCCAGAACCAGCTCGTCCATCTCTGGGCATATGCCGACCTGGAGGACCGGCGGGCAAGGCGGGCGCGGCTGGCCGGAAACGCGCAATGGCAGGGCTGTCTGGCCAAGATCCGGCCGATGATCATGACCATGGAGAACCGGATCCTGTATCCGACTTCCTTCTCGCCCATCCGTGAACTGCCGGTCACGACCGGGCAGGCGGACACCGCGTTGGCCTGATCCGGGGAACGGCCGATGGGAAACGGCCGATGGGAAACGGAAGGGCTGCACGGCGACGCGCAGCCCCATCCCCGTCAGGCGGCCCCATCAGGCATCCAGCAGCCGGACCGGCTGGCCGGTCGCCGCGGCCTCCTTCACCGCCAGGGTCGCGCGCAGGGTCTCGGTGGCGTCGGCGCCGCTGGCCAACGGCGCCTCCTCGCCGTGGATCACCCGGGCGAAATGGGCCAGTTGCAGAGCATAGGGGTTGCCGGGCTTGAGCGGCAGCGCCGTCCGGGTGAAGGGATCGAGCCAGCCGCGCCCGCCCTCGTAACGCCAGAGTTCGAGGGTCGGCACCGTCAACGAGCCGTGGGTGCCCGAGAAGAAATGGGTGGGGACATGCTGGCGGGCGAATTGCGGGCTTTCGCCGGTGGTCATGTCCCAGCTCCAGGGGGTCGCGGCAGCGTCGGACAGGCTGACGGTCGCCAGTGCCCCGTTGCGCAGCCGCAGCAGCACCGCGGCGGTGTCCTCCACCGCGAAGCCGCGGCTCCGGTTGGAGCTTGAGGCCTGCAGGCTCTCGATGTCGCCGCACAGGAAGCGCAGGGTGTCGATCTCGTGGATCAGGTTGATCAGGATCGGACCGCCGCCCTCCTCCCGCCGCCAGGCGGCGTCGAAATAGCCGTCGGGCTTGAGGAAGGTGTAGAGGATCGTCGCCGTCACCAGCGCGCCGAGATCGCCGCGCCCGATCACCTCGCGCGCCATCCGCAGAATCGGGTTGTGGCGACGGTGATGGCCGACCAGCAGCGGCACGCCGGCACGCTCGGCGGCATCCGTCAGCCGCCGTGCCGCCTCCACCGTGTCGGCGATCGGCTTTTCCACCAGCACCGGAATGCCGCGCTCGATGCAGGCGATGCCGATCGGCGTATGGGTGGCGTTGGGGGTGGCGACGATGACGCCGTCCGGCAATTCACCGGACTCCAGCAGCGCCCCGATGTCGGCATGGTGCGGCACCCCGTGCCGCTCGGCGAGCGCGCGAGCCCCCTCGCCCGGATCGACGATGGCGGCCAGCCGGCATGGATGCGCGTCCTGCCGGGGGTCGGACATGGCTTCGATGTGAGTCTTGCCGATGACGCCGGCACCGGCGACGGCGATGCGAAGGGGGGACATGCGAGGATCCTCGATTGGGAGCCCGATGGCGGGCGGAACGGCGATGCTCCGGCCCGGCGCCGCACCGGCCCCATTGGTCCAGCCGGGACGCCTGCAGCGGGCATCGCGAATATTGACAGCATACGTAATGTCAGCTTACATACTGATTGCATCCTGTCAATATCGCGGGTGGGACGGACGGTTTTGCACCCGAAGAATGGGGCGCCCGCCGACCACTGGCCCGCCGACCACTGGAGAGTGTGGACGGGATGGCGAAAGAACACGGCACAGGTCGTGCGGGTTGTGCTGCCAGCGGCCTCCGTATGGGAGTATCACCGCAACATGAACAGGATCGACAGGTGCGCGCATGGCCATGGATGAACTTTACGCCAAGCCCGGACATCTTCTCCGGCGGGCACAGCAGATTTCGACAGCCCTCTTCACCGAAGAGTGCACGGTCCACGATCTGACCTCGGTGCAATATGCGGCCCTGGTCGCCATCGACGAGAATCCGGGGGTGGACGCCACCCGGCTGTCGGGGCTGATCGCCTTCGACCGCTCGACGCTGGGCGGCGTCATCGAGCGGCTGGAGGCCAAGGACCTCGTCTATCGCCGACCGAGCGAGGAGGACAAGCGGATCAAGCTTCTGTACCTGTCGCCGGCCGGCCGGGACATGCTGGTCACCGTCACCGCAGCGGTCGAGCGGGTTCAGGAGCGCATCCTGGAACCCCTGCGGCCGGCCGACCGCAAGACGTTCATCCAGCTCCTGACGCAGCTGGTCAACCTGCACAACGACACCATGCCATCGTCGCTGCGGCTGGTCGTCGACCGCGAGACGGCCGAGGACACCGGCGCACCGCCCGCCGTCACCGATGGACACACGAAACGCGGCAAGGCCGCAGCCGGTCGAAAGGTCAAGCGACGATAAGAGCCTTCGACCGCGCGGGAGGAAACGGAGAACACAAGGAATGGCACAAGTTACCGCGTGGGACGCCGAGGTCGATCTTCTGGTTGCCGGTGCCGGGCCGGGCGGCATGGCCGCCGCACTGGTCGGCGCACTGGAAGGGCTGGAGGTGATGGTCTGCGAGAAGTCCGGGCAGATCGGCGGCACCGCCTCCACCTCCGCCGGAACTCTCTGGATACCCGGCAACACGCAGAGCCGGCGGGCCGGCTACGACGACAGCCCGGAGCAGGCGGAGATCTACATGGACCGGCTGGTCGGCGGCCCCAAGGGCCGCGACCTGCGCAGCGTCTATCTGGAGACCGGGCCGGCGGCGATCGACTATTACGACACCCGCACCGACGTCCAGTTCCTGCCCTGCGGGCGCCACCCGGACTATCAGCAGAACATGGCGGGGGCGGCGGTGACCGGACGGGCGATCGTGCCGAAGCCGTTCGACGGCCGCCTGCTCGGCGAGGATTTCCGGCTGGTCCGGCCGCCCATCGGCGAGTTCATGATCTTCGGCGGCATGATGGTCGGAAAGGACGACATCCCCCGCCTGATCGGCCGCTTCAAATCGGCGGCCAACTTCACCCATTCGGCCAAGCTGTTCCTGCGCTACCTGTCCGACCGGCTGAAATATCCGCGCGGCACGCGCATCGCCATGGGCAACGCGCTGGTGGCCCGCCTGTTCTACAGCCTGCGCAAGCACAAGGTGCCCATCCGGCTCGACACCGCCATCCGCGAGCTTGTGCGGGAGGACGGCCGCCAGGACGGCCGCGTCGTCGGCGCCGTGGTGGACAGCGGCGGCCGGACGCTGCGGGTGCGGACGCGCAAGGGGGTGGTGCTGGCGACCGGCGGCTTCGCCCACAACCGCGAGTTCCGCAAGGCCTTCATGCCGCAGCCGGTTCCGGTCCATTCGCTGGCCTGCGAAACCGACACCGGCGACGGGCTGACCCTGGCCCAGGCGGCCGGCGCGAGGATCGACGGCGACCAGCATCGCGGCGGCGCATTCTGGACGCCGGTGTCGGTGACGCGCAGGACGGGGAACTGGAGGGGCCTGTTCCCCCATCTGGCGCTCGACCGCGCCAAGCCCGGCCTGATCGCGGTGAACGCCGCCGGCCGGCGTTTCGTGAACGAGGGCGCGTCCTACCACGACTTCGTCGAGGCGATGTTCGACTCGCACAAGCTGGTGCCGACCATGCCGGCCTGGCTGATCTGCGATTCCGCCTTCGTCGCCAAGTACGGTCTCGGTGTGGTGCATCCCGGCACCCGGAACCTGGCGCCGCACGAGAAGAGCGGCTATCTGACCACCGCCCCGACGCTGGAGGATCTTGCCCGCAAGATCGGCGTCGATCCGGCCGGGCTGGCGGACAGCGTGCGCCGGCACAACGGCTTCGCGCGGACCGGCAGCGACCTCGATTTCGGCAAGGGCGACAGCGAGTTGAACCGCTTCAACGGCGATCCGGAGAACAAGCCGAACCCGTGCCTCAAGCCGATCGAGGCGGCTCCCTTCGTCGCCGTCGCGGTCTGGCCGGCGGAGATCGCCTGCAGCGCCGGACTGGCGACGAATGTTGACGGCCAGGTGCTCGGCGAGTCCGGCGACCCGATCCAGGGGCTCTACGCCTGCGGCAACGATATGGCCTCGATCATGGCCGGCACCTATCCCGGCCCGGGGACGACGCTCGGCCCGGCTCTGGTCTTCGCCTACCGGGTGGCCATGCACGCGGCGGGCAAGAGCGATGCCGCCGGCAAAGCCATGGCCGGTCGGGAGGAGCGGGCGGCGGCGCGCTGACGCCGCCCGCTCCTGTCCCGTACGGCATCACCGCAAGGCAGACGTCAGTCCGGCGCCCGCTCGCTGCCCGGAAGCCGGGCCGAGAGCGGGCCCGGCGCGCGCAACACGGCAAGCAGCGCCTCGTTGCGCTGGCGGATCAGCGCGTCGCGCCCGCCGACCGACGCCTCCAGCGCCTCGGCCCCGGCGACCAGCGCCCGCTTGCTGTCGGCATCGAAGACCGGGCTGCCGAGATCGTCCCACCAGGAGCGGATCGGCGCGTCGAACACCTCCAGAAAGCGGGCCAATCCGCCGGCTCCGCCCCCAAGGTGGTAGGACAGCCCCTGCCCCAGCACCGCCCAGCGCGGTCCCGGCCCGGCGGCGATGGCGCGGTCGATGTCGTCGAGATCGCAGACCCCCTGCTCCACCAGATAGACCGCCTCGCGCCACAGCGCCGCCACGAGGCGGGTCGCCAGATGGCCGGCGATTTCCCGACGCAGCACCACCGGCACCTTGCCGACGGCGCGATAGACCGCTTCGGCCGCCGCCACCGCCTCGGGCGCCGTCTGCCGGCCCGGCACCAGCTCGACCAGCGGCAGCAGGTGCGGCGGGTTGAAGGGATGGCCGATCAGGATGCGGTCGGCATGGCGGGCCCCGTCCTGCAGGTCGCTCGGCATCAGGCCGGAGGTGCTCGACGCGATCAGGGTCTCGGGCCGCACCACCGCCTCGACGGCGGCGTGGATCGCGCGCTTGGCGGCCAGGGATTCCGGCCCGTTCTCCTGGACCAGATCGACGCCGGCCAGCGAACCCCAGTCGCCGCCGGCAGCGGTCAGCCGGTCCCAATGGGAGCGCGGATCGCCGACGCCGAGCGCCACCAGATCGCCGGCCACCGCCTCGATGGCGGGCCGCAGACGGGCCATCGCCTGCGGGTCGGAGTCAACCACCGTCACATGCCGTCCGGTGGCGAGGAATAGCGCGGCCCAACTGGTCCCGATGGTGCCCGCCCCGACGATGCCGATCGACGCGGCGTCATGGCTGAACGCGCGGTGCATGGAGGACTCCTGCCTGATGTGGGGAATGGCGCGATCCTAAACCGCCCGGCGTCGATCCGTTGCATTGACAATCCGCGGTTCCGATCTTCGGAAAAACTGATTGACAGTATACATACTGACAGTTAGCTTTCTGACAGCATACTTATGAATTGGCCCGCGAGACGCGTCGGCCGGTGCATCGCCGAACGGATCGGCGGTCGTCCAGCGGACGGTCTTTCAAAAGCGATCTTCCAGAAGAAGCGGTCTTTCAGAAAACAAGCGGACAGCCAAGGCACGACCGGGGGCGACGAATCCCCTGTCGGGCAAGGCCCACAGGCGCGGCGACAGGCCGGATGCCGGATGCCTGCCCTGCCCCTTGCGCGAAGCTCCGCGAGAAAACAGAGGGAAAGGGACGCCATGACGATTCCATTCGGGTCGACTCCGTTCGCGTTGAAGGGCAAGCGCGTGCTCATCACCGGGGCGGCCGGCGGCATCGGCTCGGCCACGGCAAGGGCCTGCGCACAGCTGGGCGCCGAACTGGTGCTGACCGACATCCGCGACTGCTCGGCCCTGGCGGAGGAGCTGGCGCCGGTCGGTGCCGGAGCCACCGCCCATGTCTGCGACGTCCGTGACCGTGCCGCCATCGACGCGCTGGCCGAAGCCGTCGGCGGCGTCGACGGGCTGGTGCTGAACGCCGGGGCCATCGCCTTCGACGATTGGGACTCGCTGGAGTGGGAGGACTCCTTCCACGAGATCATCCACGTCAATCTGCTGGCACCGATGCAGTTCGCCCGCGCCTTCCTGCCAGCGATGCGGACGCGCGGCGGCGCGCGGATCGTGCTGGTCGGATCGGTCGCCGGATGGACCGGCGGCACCATGTCGACCACGGGCGCGCATTACGTCGTCTCCAAGGGCGGCGTCCACGCCTTCACCCGCTGGCTGGCCCGCCGCGCGGCGCCCGACGTCGGCGTCAACGCGGTCGCCCCCAGCGCCACGGCGACGGCGATGATCGCCGGCCAGCCCTCCCCGGCGGTGGCCGCGCAGCTGGTGCCGCGCGTGGCCTCGGCGGACGAGATCGCTTGGCCGATCGCCTTCCTCTGTTCGCCCGCCGCCTCCTTCCTCAGCGGGGTCGTGCTCGACATCAACGGCGGCGCCTATCTGCGCTGACCGGCATCGAAGGGTTCCCCAAGATGGCGAACGCATTGCTGATCCAAGTTCTCAACGGCCTCGTCTACGGGGGCCTGCTCTTCATCGTGTCGGTTGGACTGGTGCTGATCTTCGGGCTGCGGCGGGTGGTTAACTTCGCCCATGGCAGCCTGTTCATGATCGGCGCCTATGTCGGCTTCAGCATCGCCACCGTCGCCGGCTTCTGGGCGGGTGTCCTGGGCGCCGCCGTGGTGCTGGCGGTGGCCGGCGCCCTGCTCGACGTGTCGGTGTTCCGGCCGCTGCGCCGCCAGGACCCGATCGCCACGGTGCTGGTCACCTTCGGGCTGCTGCTGATCCTGGAGGATCTCGCCCACACCGTCTGGGGCAAGGAGACCCATTCCCTGCCGCTGCCGGAGATGCTGGCGGGCAGCGTCGACATCCTGGGCCAGCCCTTCCCGACCTACCGACTTCTGGTGATCGCCGTCGCGGCGGCGGTCGGCGTCGGGCTCGCCCTGTGGCTGCGCTTCAGCCGCGTCGGCCTGTTCGTCCGCGCCTCCAGCATCGATCCGGTGACGACGGCGGTGCAGGGGGTGAACACCGACCGGGTCAGCGCGCTGGTCGTCGCCGTCGGCACCGGGCTGGCCGGGCTGTCGGGCACCATCGCCGCCCCGCTGCTGGCGCTGTCGCCGTCGATGGGCGGGTCGATCCTGATCGAATCCTTCATCGTCGTGGTGGTCGGCGGGCTCGGCAGCTTCTCCGGCGCGCTGATCGCGGCGCTCGCCATCGGCCAGATCCACAATCTCGGCATCATCTACGTCCCCTGGGCGGCGACGATGGTGCCCTTCCTCCTGATGGTCGCGGTCCTGGTGTGGCGGCCGACCGGATTCGCAGGGAGCCACGTATGAGCCGCGCAACCATGAACCTCACCGGCGCCCGCGTCGTCGCCCCCCGCCGGTCGCACCTGTCCTGGCTGCTGCTCGCCGTGGCGCTGGGCGTCGGCTTCGGCCTTCCGGGCGTGGTCGCTTCGGTGCTGGTGCTGACGCTGCTGACCCAGGCGGTGATCGGCGGGATGCTGGCGGTCGGCGTCGGCTTCCTGATCCGCCAGAACGGCGTCGTCAGCTTCGGCCACGCCGCCTGGTACGGGGTGTCGGCCTACTGCCTCGGCCTGCTGCTGCGCCACGAGGTGCTGCCGGCGGAGCTGGCGCTGGTGCTGGCGCTCGCCGTGCCGACGCTGACGGCCTTCCTGCTCGGGCTGGTGATCGTGCGGGTTCCCGGCGTCGCCTTCTCGATGCTGACTCTCGCGGTGGGGCAGGCCTTCCACGAATTCTCGATGAAGGCGCAAGGGCTGACCAACGGCGACGACGGCTTCGCCATCCCGCTGCCCGACACCCTGTTCGGCCTGCCGATCTCCGTCGTGCAGCAACCCGAGACGATGTTCGTCCTGTGCTGGAGCCTGCTGGCGCTGGTGATCTTCGGGCTCTACGTCACCGTGCGCAGCCCCTTCGGCCGGCTGACCGAGGCGATCCGCGAGAATGAGGAGCGCGCCCGCTTCATCGGCTATCGCACGGTGCTGCCGCGCGCCGCGACCTATGCCATCTCCGCCTTCGTGGCGGCGCTGGCCGGGCTTCTCTTCGCACTCTACAACGGTTTCGTCTCGCCCGAAGTGCTGCACTGGAGCCTGTCCGGCTCGGCGTTGATCATGGCGGTCATCGGCGGCCCGCGGCTCCTGTGGGGGCCGGCGCTGGGCGCGATGATCTTCTTCTTCCTCAAGGATCTGGCCGGGAACCTGACCGAGCATTGGCCGGCGATGATCGGCGTCACCGTGATCGTCGTCACCGTGCTGATGCCGGCCGGCATCGCCGGCACCCTGGCGGAACTGGCCGGGCGCCTGCTGCGCAGGACGGGAGGCAGGGCATGAGCGGGCCGAAGAACGGATCGATGAACGGCACCTACGCCATCGAGGGCACGGCGCTGACCCGTCCCTATGGCGGATTCCTCGCGGTGAACAAGGTGGACATCGCGGTTCCCCACGGCGAAATCCGCGGCCTGATCGGCCCGAACGGGGCCGGCAAGTCGACGCTGATCGACGTGCTGTCGGGCCGGGCGGCCGTCTGGTCCGGACAGGTGAGGATGGACGGCCGCGACATCGGTGCGATGGGCGTGCAGGAGCGCCGCCGCCACGGCATGGCCCGCTCCTTCCAGAAGACCAACATCTTTCCCGAGCTGTCGGTGCGCGAGCAGCTCGACATCGCCGCCCGGCAAGCCGAGAAGCCCAACGTCCACGAGGTGATGGACGAGCTGGGGCTGACCGGTCTGGGCGATGCGCGGGCGTGCGACATCGCCTATGGCGAGCAGCGCCGGCTCGATCTGGCGCTGGCGCTGATCGGACGGCCGCGCGTGCTGCTGCTCGACGAGCCGGCGGCCGGGCTGTCGATGCGGGAATCGCTGGGGCTCGCCACCCTGCTGCGCGATCTGGCGCAGCGCTGGAAGGTGACCGTCCTGATCGTCGAGCACGACATGGAGGTGGTCTTCTCCATCTGCGACCGCATCACCGTCCTGCAACTGGGCCGCGTCCTGGCCGAAGGCACGCCGGACGAGATCCGGCGCTCGCCCGAGGTCGTCACCGCCTATCTCGGGAGTGCGGCATGAGCGAACTTCTGGCCTTCAGCAACGTCGTCGCCGGCTATGGCGGCGCCCGCATCCTGCACGACCTGGATTTGCGCATCGACGCCGGCGAGCGGGTCGCCGTGCTGGGCCGCAACGGGGTCGGCAAGACGACCATCGTCAACGCCTTCCTCGGCATCGCCCGGCGCATGCAGGGGGAAATCCGGCTGGCCGGCAAGGCGGTGGGAGACATCCGCCACTTCACAGCCGCGCGCGCCGGCATCTCGGTCGTGCCGCAGGGGCGCTGCATCATCCCCAACCTGACGGTGCGCGAGAACCTGATCCTGGGCGCCGCCGTCCGCCGCAAGGGCGCCTGGACCGTCGAGCGGGTCTTCGCGATGTTCCCGATCCTCAAGGAGCGGGCCGACACGCCGGGGACGGCGCTGTCGGGCGGGCAGCAGCAGATGCTGGCGATCGGCCGCGCCCTGATGGCCAACCCCCATCTGCTGGTGCTCGACGAACCGAGCGAGGGGCTGGCCCCGGTGATCGTCGACGAGCTGGCCGACAACCTGCGCCACGTCGCCGACGGCGGCACGGGCCTGCTGATCATCGAGCAGAACTACAGCCTCGTCCGCCGGGTGGCCGAACGCTACTACGTGCTGTCCAAGGGCGAGGTGGCGGAACAGGGCGCCATGGCCGGCCTGACCAAGGAAAGCCTGAAGAAGCACATCGCGGTCTGAATGCCCTCTCCCGGAGCGGGAGACGGAAGAAAAACAAAACCATGGAGGAAACAGTGACCAGGACGAACAGCCTCAAGCTTCGCGCCCTCGGCGCCGCCAGCGTGCTCGCCCTCGCCCTTTCCGGCATCGTCCATACCGGCACCGCCCATGCCCAGGACATGCTGAAGATCGGCGTGCCGACCGCCATGTCCGGCACCTACGCCGACCTCGGCAACCAGGCCAAGCGTGCCGTCGAGTTCGCCATCGCCGAGGCCAACGCCCGGGGCGGCGTCGCCGGCCACAAGGTCGAGGCCAAGATCCTCGACACCGAGGCCAAGCCCGACCTCGCCCGCAAGCAGTCCGAACGGCTGGCGCTGGAAGGCTACAAGGTGCTGACCGGGGTCATCGCGTCCGGCGAAGCGCTGGCCATCGCGCCGATGCTCGACCGCTGGGACGCGCTCTATGTCGCCACCGTGACCAAGAGCGACAAGATCACCGGCGACTCCTGCGTCCGCCGCGCCTTCCGGGTCAACCACCAGGACGCGCAGGACGCGGCGGTGGTCAATCCCTGGCTTGCCGGCCGCAAGGAACAGAAATGGGCGATCATCGGCATGGACGGCGCCTGGGGCCGCGGCTCCGGCGCCGGCTTCAAGGAGGCCGCCACCGCCAACGGCAAATCGGTCGTCGCCGAGCTCTACCCGCCGCTCGGCGCCACCGATTACGCCGCCTACATCCAGCAGATCAAGGCGTCGGGCGCCGAAGGGCTGTGGGTGGCGCTGGCCGGGCGCGACGCCGTCAGCTTCGCCACCCAGGCCCGCCAGTTCGGCCTGCTCGACGGCGTCTTCACCGCCGGGGTCAGCTTCGTCACCGACAACACGGTGCAGGCGATGGGCGAAACCGCCAAGGGCATCCACGGCATCATCAACTACAGCTCGACTCTCGACACGCCGGAGAACAAGAGCTTCGTCGCCGCCTGGGCCAAGCACTACAACGGCGACCAGCCCTCCAACTTCGAGGGCGAGACCTATCTCGGCATGCAGGTCATCTTCCAGGCGGTCGAGAAAGCCAAGAGCGTCAAGCCGATCGACATCGCCCGGGCGATGAGCGGCGGCAGCTTCGACACCATCCTCGGCAGGGTCGCCTTCCGGCCCGAGGACAACCAGCTGATCCTGCCCAACTATTTCGGCCATGTCGCCGAGACGGACGGCAAGCTGCGCCCGGTGGTGACGATGTCCTTCCCGGCCGAGCAGGCGACCCCGGCCCCGTCGGGCGCCTGCAAGCTGCAGAAGCTCTGATCCTCCCTTCCCTCCCCTCTCCACCGACAGGAGCCGGCGCATGTCCGCTCAGGCCTTTCTGGAAAGCCGCTTCGGGCTCGGCGGCTCCGTCTTCCTCGTCACCGGCGGAGCCGGCGGCATCGGCTTCGCCGCCGCCCGCGCCGCCGCGCAGGCCGGTGCCCGCGTCGCCGTCAACGACCTCGACGCGGACCGCGCGGAGCAGGCCGCCGCGAGCCTGCGCGACGACGGGCTGGAGGCGATGGCCGTGCCCTTCAGCGTCGCCGAACCCACGGCGGTGCGGGCCGGCGTCGCCGCGGTGCTCGACCGCTGGGGCCGCGTCGACAGCCTGTTCAGCAACGCCGGCAACCAGATCCGCAAGCCGTTCCTGGAGTACCGGCCGGAGGAGTGGGCGTCGCTGTGGCAGACCCATGTCGACGGCGCCTTCAACCTCTGCCAGGCGGTGCTGCCGTCGATGGTGGAGCGGCGCAGCGGGCGCATCGTGCTGATGTCGTCGGTCGCGGCCTTCGGCGCGCGCGGCACCATCAGCCCGTACGCCACCGCCAAGGGCGGGCTGGCCGCCATGACGCGGGCGCTGGCGGTGGAATACGGGCCGCTCGGCATCTCCTGCAACGCCATCGCCCCCGGCTTCGTCGCCACCGGCTTCACCGTGGCGATGCAGGAGAACGCGGCCTTCCGGAGCTACATCGAGAGCGATGTGCCGGCCCGCCGCTGGGGAACGCCCGACGACATCGCCGGGGTGGCGGTCTTCCTCGCCGGCCCGGCCAGCGGCTTCATCAACGGACAGGTCATCCCCGTGGACGGCGGGCTGCTCGCCACGCTGTGAAAGACCAGAGATCACGCAGAGGAACACACACATGCCTGACCGTCCCATCCTGATCGCCGGAGGCGGCATCGGCGGTTTGGCCGCCGCGCTGGGGCTGGCCCGCAAGGGCTTCCGCTCGATCGTGCTCGAACAGGCCCCCGAGTTGGGGGAGATCGGCGCCGGCATCCAGATCGGCCCGAACGCCTTCCACGCCTTCGACTGGCTCGGCGTCGGCGACGCCGCACGGGCCAAGGCCGTCTACATCGACCATCTGGTGCTGATGGACGCCGTCCGTGACGAGCGCATCGCCGCCATCCCGCTCGACGAGCCGTTCCGCCGGCGCTTCAAGAATCCCTACGCCGTCGTCCATCGCGCCGACCTGCACATGGTGCTGCTCGACGCCTGCCGGACCAGCGACCTGATCGAGCTGCGCACCAGTTCGTCGGTGGAGCGCTACGAACAGGACGGCGCGTCGGTCACCGTGACGCTCGGCGACGGCGGGCGGCTGACCGGCTCGGCGCTGGTCGGCGCCGACGGGCTGCGGTCGAAGGTGCGGGCGCAGGTGGTCGGCGACGCCCAGCCGCGCGTGTCCGGCCACACGACCTTCCGTTCGGTCATCCCGACCGAGCAGATGCCGGAGGATCTGCGCTGGAACGCGGCGACGCTGTGGGCCGGCCCGAAATGCCACATCGTCCATTACCCGCTGAAGGGCGGCAAGGTCTTCAACCTCGTCGTCACCTGCCACAACGACGCCGCCGAGGCGGTGGCCGGCGTGCCGGTGACCAGGGAGGTGGTGTACGAGGGCTTCAGCCACATCGCCGACCGGCCCAAGCAGATCATCGAGCGTGGCGAGAACTGGAAGCTCTGGGTGCTGTGCGACCGCGATCCGACGCCCGACTGGGTGGACGGCCGTGTCGTTCTGCTGGGCGACGCCGCCCACCCGATGCTGCAATATCTGGCGCAGGGCGCCTGCATGGCGCTGGAAGACGCGGTCAACCTTTCGCACCACATGGCGGAGACGGAAGGAAACCTGGACGCCGCCTTCTCCGCCTACAACCGCGACCGTTTCGCCCGCACCGGCCGGGTCCAGCTCAATTCCCGCCTGATGGGCGAGTACGTCTACCACCCGGCGGGCGGCCAGGCGGCGCTGCGCAACGCCGTCCTCGGCAATTCGAGCCGCGAGCAGCATTACGACCGCGTCGCATGGCTCTATGGCGTGACCGGCCTCGGCGACGCCATCTGACAGAAAGGAACAGAGGACATGTCCATCTCCGGACCGCCCGCCGACACGCCCGAGCGGCAGGCCTATTACGACAAGATCAGCAAGCGCAACCTGAACCCGCTGTGGTCGGTGATGGGCGCCATCATCACCCGCGAGCCGCGCAGCGCCTGCGTGCCCCATCTGTGGAACTTCGCCGAGATGAAGGAGCTGCTGCTGGAAGCGGGCTCCCTCATCACCGCCAAGGAGGCGGAGCGCCGTGTGCTGATGCTGGAGAATCCCGGCATGCCCGGCCAGAACCGCATCACCACCTCGCTCTACGCCGGGCTTCAGCTGGTGCTGCCGGGCGAGGTGGCGCCGGCCCACCGCCACAGCCAGTCGGCGGTGCGCTTCGTGCTGGACGGCACCGGGGCCCACACCTCGGTGGACGGCGAGCGCACCATCATGCAGGTCGGCGATTTCGTCATCACCCCGCCGCGCGCCTGGCACGACCACGGCAACCACAGCGACGAGCCGATGATCTGGCTCGACGGACTCGACATCCCGACGGTCTCCTTCTACGACGCCTCCTTCGCCGAATCCTACCCGGAGGAGGAGCAGCCGCTGACCCGGCCGATCGGCCATTCGCTGGCTCAGTTCGGCGCCAACATGCTGCCGGTCGATTACGAGGCGGCGCAGCCGTCCTCCCCCATCTTCAACTATCCCTATGCCCGCACGCGCGAGGCGCTGGAGACGATGCGCCGCCAGCAGGACTGGGACCCCTGCCACGGGCTGAAGATGCGGTTCGTCAATCCGGTGGACGGCGGTTCGCCGATGCCGACCATGTCGGCCTTCATGCAACTCCTGCCCAAGGATTTCGCAACCAGCGCCTATCGCAGCACCGACGCCACCATCTTCGCGGTGGTCGAGGGCCGCGGCACCACGACGATCGACGGCCAGGCCTTCGCCTGGGGGCCGAAGGACGTGTTCGTCGTGCCGAGCTGGAAATGGGTGAGCCATCACGCCGACGAGGATGCGGTGATCTTCAGCTATTCCGACCGCATCGCCCAACAGAAGCTCGGCCTGTGGCGCGAGGACCGCGGCAACCGGGTGAAGGACTGAGGAGCATGCCGATGGAGGTCTACGGCTATTTCCGGTCGTCCGCGGCCTACCGGCTGCGCATCGCGCTCAACCTGAAGGGACTGAAGGCGGAGCAGCACTTCATCCACCTGCGCCGGAAGGAGCAACGCTCGCCCGGCTATCTCGCCGTCAATCCGATGGGGCTGGTGCCGGCGCTGGTCGAGGACGGCAGGGCGCTGACCCAGTCGCTCGCCATCATCGACTATCTGGATGAGACCCATCCCACCCCGGCCCTGCTGCCGCGCGACCCGTTCGGCCGCGCCTGGGTGCGGTCGGTGGCGCTGGCCATTGCCTGCGACATCCACCCGGTCAACAACCTGCGCATCCTGAACCACCTGCGCGACGATCTCGGCCTGGACGAGCAGGCGCGCAACGCCTGGTACGCCCATTGGGTGGCGGAGGGCTTCCGCGGGCTGGAGGCGATGCTGGCGACCAGCCCGCAGCCCGGCACCTTCTGCTTCGGCGACGAGCCGACGCTGGCCGACGTCTGCCTCGTCCCGCAGGTCTTCAACGCGGAGCGGATGAACTGCCCGCTCGACGCCTATCCCACCATCCGCCGCATCGTCGCGGCTGCGCGTGCCCTGCCCGCCTTCCAGGCTGCGGAGCCGGGCCGCCAGCCCGACGCCGAGTAACTCAACCCCATCCAAGGACGAACCGACTTGACCCGCTATGTCTTCGATCCAGCGCCGCTTCCCGCCGCCCCGGTCCGTAGCACCGATGCCCGCTTCCCGATCAACCGCATCTTCTGCGTCGGCCGGAATTACGAGGCCCATGCCCGCGAGATGGGCGTGCCGGTCGACCGCGAGGCGCCCTTCTACTTCACCAAGTCCCCCGGCACCTACGTCCCGAGCGGGGCGGCCATCGCCTATCCGCCGTCCACCGAGAACTACCATTACGAGATGGAACTGGTTGTCGCCATCGGGAAGCCGGCCTTCCGCGTCACGCGGGAACAGGCGCTGGACGTGGTCTACGGCTATGCCTGCGGCCTCGACATGACCCGGCGCGACCTGCAGCTCGCCGCCCGCGCCAAGCAGCGGCCCTGGGACATCGGCAAGGATTTCGAAGACTCCGCCGTGCTGTCGGAGATCGTCCCGGTGGCGGAGTGCGGCCACCCGACGAGCGGGACGCTCGAACTGCGGGTCGATGGCCAGACGAAGCAGTCCTCCGACCTGACTCTGTTGATCTGGTCGATTCCAGAGCTGATCGCCCATCTGTCCACCCTTTACCACCTGCAACCGGGCGACCTGATCTACACCGGCACCCCGGAAGGCGTCGGCCCGGTCAGGCCCGGTAACCGGATCGAAGGTTCGATTGCCCAGGTCGGCACCATCGCGCTGACCATCGGCGAACCTGCCTGAGGCTGGAGCAGCGGGGTTCCGTCAGCGGTCGCGCCGAGTTGGGCTCACCACACGAAAGTGATCCGATTGTCCGGGAGAGACCGTCTCAAACCTGGAGGCCTTCAAGCCGCCCGCCGGAAAGTCGGCGGGCGTATGGCTCGGCAGCGGTGTGGTCCGCGGCAAGTGTGCCGTTCATCACGGCGGTGCGCACCTTCAGCATCCGGTGAACGCCCCGCGGAAACCAGCGCATTTGCTGATTGGTGCCTGCGCGCCGGTGCAGCAGGCTCCGGACCGTGCTTTCGGCAAGCTGGCCGAGGCGATCCGTTATGGGCTCGGCTGATGGAAAGCACTGTGCGTCCACCTGGACGACGGCCGGGTCGAGATGGATACCAACACGGTGGAGCGCTGCATCAGGCCCGTGGCTTTGAGCCGGCTCGGAAGGCGGCGGCCACCTGACACGCTGTCCACGCCCACCCGCGCCATCTGGCCCACTCGAGTGGGTACTGCCGCAAAGCCCAAGCCATGTATCGGTCCGACTGCTCATCGACTCACGGGGTTCGGAGCTTGGCTCAACTCCCCGAGACAGGTGCAGTCTCGCCCGGCAGACGGCGATTGCGGATGGTCAGCTGGTGGGCCAGGAGCAGCGGGGCCGGCCGCTCCTCTCCGTCCCAGAGCCGGTGCAGCATCCCCACAATGGCCGGGCCGAAATGGTCGGACGGCACGCGGACCGAGTTCAGCCAGTCGGCGATCCAGGGGTTGATCGGGTTGTCGTCGAAGCCGAAGAAGGCCACGTCGCCCGGCACGTCCAGCCCAGCCTCCCGGGCGCGACGGTAGGCGCCGTAGGCCAGCAGGTCGCTCAGGCAGACGATCACCGGCGGGCGGTCCGGCCGCTCCAGCATCGTGCCCATGGCGTGATAGCCGGCCACGATGTGATCCAGCCCCGGCCCGGTGGCGCAGGGGATCGCCGCCGTGTCCACCCCCGCCGCGGCCAGCCGGTCGAACAGCCCGAGCAGGCGCCAATGGCCGGCGGTGCGGTCCAGCGAAGCGTGGAGGACGCCGATGCGACGCACCCCGCGCTCCAGCAACCGGTCGGCGATCTCCGCCCCGGCCCCGGCGTTGTCGAGTCCGACATAGGGCGAGAACGGGTCGCCGGGGTCCGGGCGGTTCACGAAAACCAGCGTGTCGCCGGCGGCCCGCGCCTCGTCCAGCGCCGGGCTGTCCACCGCCCCCACCAGGATCATCGCGCGGACGAGCTGGGCACGCATCTCGCGGATGTACTCGTCCTGCACGTCGGCGCGCTCGTGCGTGTCGCACAGCGACATCACCAGCCCCTCCCCGCGCAGCGACCATTCGATGGACGAGGCGATGGCCGCCATGGACGGATTGGCGAGATTCGCGGCCAGCACGCCGACGATGCGGCTCTCCCGGCGGCGCAGCGCCCGCCCGACGCTGCCGGGCCGGTAGCCCAGCTCGCGGATCGCCGCCCTCACCCGTTCCGCCGTCTCCTCCGTCGCCTTGTTCGCGACGCCGTTGATGACGCGCGAGGCGGTGGCGACCGACACCCCGGCGCGGGCCGCCACCTGGGCGAGCGACGGGGTGAGCGACGCACGCTCCGTGCGCGAGGCGCGCTTGCGGTCGGCTGGCGGGGGCATGGCACCTCGGTCTGCGCAAGAGGGTTGGCGGTCGACGGCGGCGTGAAAACCGGTTGCGTAGAGATGCACGCCCGCCTATTGTTTCCGCAAGGGTAATCGATTTCCCTCGACGGTGACATCGCTATCGACGCCGGCGGATGGACGAATTGCTCACCACGCCCCTCCCACGAGGCGGGCGCGGACAAGAAAATGAGGGAGAGGACGCTCATGACAGCCGAAGGCGCCGACCGCGCCACGGTCGTTGACCCTTACGACCATCTTCATGACGAGCGCTACGCCGACGCCTTCGCCCGCGGGCGGGTGGGCGCCGCAACCCTGGTGACCGTCGCCGGGCGCGCCGTCGAATCGCTGGATGGCGACTGGCGCTTTACCATTGATCCCCACGACGAGGGGCTGCGCCAGGGCTGGTACGCCGACGAGCCAGTGCCGGCCTCGGACTGGACCGTCCCGCGCGATTACGACGACGGCGCGTGGCAGACCGCCCCGGTCCCCGCCTGCTGGAACATGCTTCGCCCCGAGTGGCGGCATTACGAGGGCGGGGCTTGGTACACGCGGACGCTGGACCACACACCCGGCGAGGCCGGGGAGCGTACCGTCCTGCACATCGGCGCCGCCGCCTACGAGGCGCGCGTCTTCCTCAACGGCCGATTCCTGGGCGCGCACCGCGGCGCCTCGACGCCCTTCTGCGTCGAGCTGACCGGGCATCTGCGCCCCGGCCCGAACCGCCTCCAGATCCAGGTCGACAACGCGCGCCGGACCGACCGGGTGCCGATGCGCCACACCGACTGGTTCAATTACGGCGGCCTCTACCGCTCCGTCGCTCTGCTGCGGCTGCCTCCGGTGTTCATCCAGGATTTCGGCGTGGCGCTGGTTCCGGGCAGCGGCTTCCGCCGCGTCGCCGTGGACGTCACCCTGTCCGACCCGGTGGACGGCACGGCGACCGTCGCCATCGACGGGCTGCTGCCGCCCTCCCCTGTTCCCATCACCGCCGGACGCGGGCGGGTGGAACTGGACCTCGCCCCGGAGCTGTGGTCGCCGGACTCGCCCCGCCTCTACGGCGTCACCCTGCGCTTCGGAAACGATTGCGTGGCCGACCGCGTCGGCTTCCGCGAGATCGCCGTGGCGGGGGAGCGCATCCTCCTCAACGGGCGCGACATCACCCTGCGCGGCGTTTCCGTCCATGAGGACGACCTGTTGCTCGGCAAGACCAGCAACGAGGCGGACATCCGCCGCCGCTATGCCGACGCCAAGGCGCTGGGCTGCAATTTTTTGCGCCTCGCCCACTACCCGCACGACCCGCGCGCGGCGGCCATCGCCGACGAGGTCGGGCTGATGCTGTGGTCGGAGATTCCCGTCTACTGGGCCATCGACTTCGCCAACCCCGACACCTACGAGGACGCCGCGAATCAGCTCGCCGAGCTGATCGCCCGCGACCGCAACCGGGCCAGCACGATCCTGTGGGGCGTCGGCAACGAGAACGCCGACACCGACGCCCGCCTGTCCTTCATGGCGCGGCTGGCCGCGCTGGCGCGCCGGCTGGACCCGACGCGGCTGGTGACCGCGGCCTGCCTGATCGACCGCGAACGCTTCGCCATCGCCGACCGGCTGGCCGACCATCTCGACGTGATCGGCCTCAACGAGTATTTCGGCTGGTACGAGCCCTCCTTCGACGGGCTGCGCCGGCTCCTCGCCAACTCCGCCCCCGGCAAGCCGGTCGTCATCTCCGAATTCGGCGCCGACGCGGTGGCGGGCTTGCGCGGCGGCCCGCGCGACCTCTTCACCGAGGACTGCCAGGAGGCGGTCTACCGCGAGCAGCTCGCCATCCTCGCCACCGCCCCCTACGTGCGCGGGATGACGCCCTGGGTCCTCTACGACTTCCGCACCGAGCGGCGGCAGACCGCTTTCCAGCGCGGCTGGAACCGCAAGGGGCTGATCGCCGAGGACAAGACCACCCGCAAGCGCGCCTTCGCCGTCCTTGCGGACCATTACCGGGCGATGGCCGACGCCGAGGCGCCCGCATCGCCGCACACCGATACAGCCAAATCACGATAACCGGAGGAACCGTCATGTTCGCGTTGAACCGCCGCCACGCCGCCCTTCTCGCCGCCGCCGTCGCTGCCGTCATGGGCCTGACCCTCGCCGGGCCGGCCGCCGCCAAGACCACGCTGCGCCTCGGCCATGGGCTGGCCAAGGGCCACCCGGTGGACGTCTCGCTGGACGAGTTCGCCAAGCTGGTGCGCGAGCGCAGCAAGGGCGATCTGGACATCAAGGTGTTCCCCGCCGGCCAGCTCGGCCAGCAGCGCGAACTGATCGAGCAGATGCAGAACGGCGCGCTCGACCTCGTGCACGCCAACGCCTCGCCGCTCGCCGCCTTCGAGCCGGGCTTCGGCGTCTATGACATGCCCTTCCTGTTCCGCGACAACGACCACTTCTTCAAGGTGGTCGACGGCCCGGTCGGCGAGGAGATCCTGGCCTCCAGCCGCGCCAAGGCGTTCGTCGGCCTCGCCTATTACGACAACGGCACGCGCAGCTTCTACGCCAACAAGCCGCTGGCCAAGCCGGAGGATCTGAAGGGGCTGAAGGTCCGCGTCCAGCCCGGCCCGATCGCCACCCGCATGGTCAACCTGCTCGGCGCCACCGCCACCCCGCTGTCCTGGGGCGAGGTCTACACGGCCCTGCAATCCGGTGTCGTGGACGGGGCGGAGAACAACGTGACCGCCCTGACGCTGGCCCGCCACGGCGAGGTGATGAAGGTCTACACCCGCGACGAGCACACCCGCGTTCCCGACGTGGTGCTGATCGCCACCGCCACGCTGGATCGGCTGAAGCCGGAGCAGCAGGAGCTGGTGCGCCAGGCGGCCCGCGACAGCGCCAAGGCCCACAACGCGCGCTGGGCGGCCGAGCTGGAGAAGGCCGAGGGCGAGGCGGCGAAGATGGGCGTCAAGTTCGTGGACGCCGACAAGGCGGCCTACCGTCAGGTCGTGCAGCCCATGTACGACGACCTGAAGGGCACCCCGGCCCTCGCCACGCTCGCCGACCGCATCCAGGCGGTGAAGTAAGTCCCCGTCCCTCTTGTCCGTCCGCCCGCCGCGTCGCAGAAGGAGCGCACCCATGCTGGCAACCGTCCACCGCACGCTCGACCGGTTCGTGCTCGCCATCACCGTACCGCTGACGGTCGTCATGCTGGGCTGCGTGGTGTGGCAGGTCGTTGCCCGCTACGCGCTCAACGTCTCGACGTCGGCGACGGACGAGATCGCCCGCTTCGCCTTCATCTGGGTCAGCCTTCTGGGGGCGGCCTATGTGCTGGGCAACCGCGGGCACATCGCCATCACCGGGCTGGTGGATCTTCTGCCGGCCCGGCCCCGCGGGGTCGTGGAGATCGCCATCGCGGCACTGGTCGCCCTGTTCACGGTGACGATCCTGTGCGGCGGCGGCTGGCTGCTGGTGGACAAGGCGCGCATGCTGGGTCAGGTGACGCCGGCGCTCCAGGTGCCGATGTGGATGGTCTACGCCGTGATCCCGCTGTCCGGCGCGCTGACCCTCGTCTACACGCTGATCGCCCTGCTGGAGAGCCTGCGCGAAGGGCCGGGCGTGACCAGCCACGCCGTCTCGCTCGACTGACGCCCACCCCTTCCGTCGCGGAAACGCAGCCATGGACTTCTCCCCCGCCCTCGTTCTCAGCGCCGCCTTCGTCGCCCTGCTGGCCTTCGGCGTGCCCATCTCCTACGCGACCGGGCTCGCCTCCATCACGGCGCTGCTGACGATCATGCCGCCGCTGCCGGCGATCTCGGTCACGGCGCAGCGCATCGCCACCGGCCTGGACAGCTTCGCCCTGCTGGCGATCCCCTTCTTCTTCATGGCCGGATCGATCATGAACCGGGGCGGCATCGCCCGGCGCCTGATCGACTGCGCCAAGGTCTTCGTCGGCTGGATGCCCGGTCCGCTGGCGCAGATCACCATCCTCGCCAACATGATGTTCGGCTGCGTGTCGGGGTCGGCGGTGGCCGCCGCCTCGGCCATCGGCGGCACCATGCAGCCGTCCATGGACAAGGCCGGCTATGACCGCAGCTACAGCGCGGCGGTCAACATCTCCTCCTGCATCACCGGACTGCTGATCCCGCCATCGGGCGCCTTCATCGTCTATTCGCTGGTGTCGGGCGGCACCTCCATCGCGGCGCTGTTCGTCGCCGGCTACCTGCCGGGCATCCTGCTCGGCCTGGCGGTGATGATTCCGGCCTGGATGATGGCGAAGAAGCGCGGCTACGCCCGCCTGCCCTCCCCGACCCTGTCGCAGTCGTCGCGCGCCCTGCTGTCCGCCCTGCCCAGCCTGGGGCTGATCGTGGTGGTGATCGGCGGCATCGTCGGCGGCGTCTTCACCGCGACCGAGGGATCGGCCATCGCGGTCGTCTACGCGCTGGCCCTGGCGCTCGCCTACCGGGAGTTGTCGGTGGCCGACATCGGGCAGATCCTGGTGGACACCATCGTCGCGACCGCGGTGGTCGCGCTGATGGTCGGCACCTCCATGGCGATGGCCTACGTGATGTCGCTGGCCGAGATTCCACAGATCATCGGCGACTGGGTGCAGTCGGTGTCCGGCAACTGGATCATCGCGCTTCTGCTGGTCAACATCGTCCTGCTGCTGATGGGCACCTTCCTGGACATCACGCCGGGCATCCTGATCTTCACCCCGATCTTCCTTCCGGTGCTGGTCGAGCTGGGGGTGGACCCGGTGCATTTCGGGGTGATCCTGGTCTTCAACCTGTGCCTGGGCATCGTCTCGCCGCCGACCGGCAGCGCCCTGTTCATCGGTTGCGCCGTGGCGCGCGTGTCGATCGAGCAGGTGATCCGGCCCCTGATCCCCCTCTTCGCCTGGAGCACCGCAGCGCTGCTGATCGTCACCTACGTCCCCGGCCTGTCGCTCTGGCTGCCCCGCCTCTTCGGCCTCATCAAGTAAGCCGCGCCCTGCCCTCAGGATCGGCCTTCCAACTTCAGGTCTCATGACTTCAGGAGTTCATGCGCCATGCGTACGCTGACCGGCGCCTCCCTCGCTGCGCCCGCCCCGTCCCGCGATGGGGCGGAAACCGGCCCCCGGGGGATCGCCTTCGACCTCGACCGCGGCTACCGCCTGACCCTGTTCCCGCTGGGGCCCGCGCTGGCGCGCGTCCTCATCGAGCGGCCGGGCGGGCTGCGCACGCCGCGCACCTGGTCGCTGGCGCCCGAGCTGTCGGGCCAGACCGACCCCGCGCAGGCCGACCCCATCGACGGGCGCGACCGCCGCGACCTGACCGGCTTTCCCGGCACGCCCGCGGCGGTCGAGGAAAGCGCCGACAGCGTCACCGTCACCACCCCCGGCTGGCGCGTCGTGGTCCAGCGCTCGCCCCTGGCATTGCGCTGGTACGAGCCGGCGGCCGAGGGCGACGGCTGGCGGCTCGTCCTCGCCGACCGGCCGACCCAGCCCTACCTGTTCGACGACCGTTCCCCGCGCTTCGCCCACCATCTGGTCAGCCACGCCGGGGAGCGTTACCACGGCTTCGGCGACAAGAGCGGCGGCACCGACAAGCGCGGCCGGCGCCTCGCCATGGGGACGACCGACGCGCTCGGCTACGACGCGGAGACGAGCGACCCGCTCTACAAGCACATCCCCTTCTGCCTCAGCGTGCGGCCGGAGCGCGGCGGCGCGGCGGTCGGCGTCTTCTACGACAACCTGTCGCGCGGCCTCTTCGACCTCGGCCAGACCATCGACGCCTACCACGGCGACTTCATCCGGTTCGAGGCGTCGGACGGCGATCTCGACTGCTACGTCCTGTTCGGCCCGAGCGTTCCGCAGGTCGTGGCGAACTTCACCGCCCTGACCGGCCGCACCTCCTTCCGGCCGCGCTGGGCGATCAGCTACTCCGGCTCGACCATGCAGTACACCGACGCGCCGGACGCCGGGGTGCGGCTGCTCGGGTTCCTCGACGCGCTGAAGGAGTACGGCCTGCCCTGCGGGTCGTTCCAGATGTCGTCCGGCTACACGATGATCGGCGACAAGCGCTACGTCTTCCACTGGAACCGCGACAAGTTCCCCGAGCCGGAGGCGGTGACCGCCAAGTTCGCCGAGGCCGGCGTCCATCTCGTCGCCAACATCAAGCCGGCGCTGCTCGACGACCACCCGAAATTCGCCGAGGTCCAGGGCTTCGGCGGCTTCGTGCGCGACAGCGACGCCCCGGACAGCCCGCAGATCACCCAGTTCTGGGGCGGCGACGGCGCCTATCTCGACTTCACCAACCCGGCGACCACGCGCTGGTGGATGGCCAACGTCACGCGGGAGCTGCTGGAGCGCGGCATCGGTTCGACCTGGAACGACAACAACGAGTTCGAGATCTGGGACGACGCGGCGGTCTGCGACGTCAACGGCCATGGCGGCACGATGGCGACGCTGCGCCCGGTGCAGACCCATCTGATGATCCGCGCCTCGCATCTGGCCCAGGTGGCCCACGCGCCGGACAAGCGCCCCTACCTGATCTCGCGCTCCGGCGGGCCGGGCCTCCAGCGCTACGTGCAGACCTGGTCGGGCGACAACCGGACGAGCTGGAAGACGTTGCGCTGGAACCTGCGCATGGGGCACGGCTTCAGCCTGTCGGGCCTGTTCGACTACGGCCACGACGTGGGCGGCTTCGCCGGTCCCCGTCCGGAACCGGAGTTGCTGATGCGCTGGATCGAGCAGGCGGTGTGGTGGCCGCGCTTCACCATCCATTCCTGGAACGACGACGGCAGCGTCACCGAGCCCTGGACCTATCCGGAGCTGCTGCCCCAGGTGAAGGCCGCGCTGGACTGGCGGGAGCGGCTGGTGCCGCTGCTCTACACGCTGCTGTGGCGGGCGCACCGCGACCACGACCCGGTGATGCGGCCGCTGTTCTACGACTTCCCCGACCAGCCCGCCGCCTACGAGGAGGAGGACAGCACCATGGTCGGCGACCGGCTGCTGGTCGCCCCGGTCCTCGACCCCGGCCGGACGGAGCTGGAGGTCTGGCTGCCGGCGGTGCCCGGCGGCTGGTACGACCTGCGCGACGGCAAGCGTTACGACGGCGGCGGGCGCGTCACCGTGGGGGCGCCGCTGGGGGTGTGCCCGGCCTTCGTCCGGGCCGGCACGCTGCTGCCGCTCGGCCCCGCCCCGTCCTGGGCGGAAGGCCCGCTGACCGTCCGCTGTTTCCCCGGCCCGGAGGGCTACGCCCCGCTGACCCTGTTCGACGACGACGGGGAAAGCGTGTGCCGCGACGAGTCCGTCTGCCTGCTGACCATCACCGGCACGGACGCGGCCGCCCTGTCGGTGAGCCGCAGCGGCGGCCGGGCGCCGCGCTGGACCGCCCTGTCCATCGAGACGGCGGACGGCACGCCGGTCGGCACTCTGCCCTTCTGAGCGAAACGGCGCGCCCGCGTCCATGGCCGGGGCGCGGGCGTGCCGTCCCCACCCCATACACGATCGCATGGCCGCCCCGGCGAAACCGGAGTTGTGGTGTCGGGAGTGTTGGTATAAAGACCGGCTCACCAGGCCGGGCCCCTCTGACAGTTCCCTGAACTGTGATGTCGGACTGGAGACATTCAGAGTGGCCCCCGCCCGCCCCTGCCGGCAGCGTTTCTGCCCTGTGCCTGGTCCCGCCCGTGGGTGCTGCTCTCTTGCCCTATGTAAGAGGAAGGCACCGCATGACCGATCTGTTCACAGCCGACGCGCTCGCCGCGCTGTTCCAAGTCATCGCCATCGACCTCGTTCTGGCTGGCGACAACGCCATCGTGGTCGGCATGGCCGCCGCGGCGGTGCCGCTGGCCCAGCGCCGCAAGGTCATCTTCTGGGGAATCGCCGCCGCCATGGGGCTGCGCGTATTCTTCGCCCTGATCACCACCCAGCTTCTCGCCATCATCGGCCTGACCCTGGCCGGCGGCGTCCTGCTGCTGTGGGTGTGCTGGAAGATGTACCGCGAGCTGCGCAGCCATGGCGCGGACGAGATCGCCCCCGACGAGGCGATGGACGCGCCCGACCCCTCGGGCACCGTCACCGCCGGTGTGGCGGGCAACGCCGCCGTCGCGGCGGCGGGGGCCACCACCTTCGGCGCGGCGATCTGGCAGATCGTGGTGGCGGACGTGTCGATGTCGCTCGACAACGTGCTGGCGGTGGCCGGCGCCGCCAAGGAACACCCGACCATCCTGGTGATCGGTCTGGTGCTGTCGGTCGTTCTGATGGGCGCCGCCGCCAACATGATCGCGCATGTCCTGCACAAGCACCGCTGGATCGGCTGGGTCGGCCTCGCCATCATCTCCTACGTCGCGCTCGACATGATCTGGCGCGGCAGCAACGAAGTCCTCCGCCACATGGCGTGAGGACATGGCGTGAGGCCGGCCGCCGATCACGGTCGGGCTCGTTGACCGGGGGCGCCCGCCGCACCATGACGGTGCCGGGCGCCCCCGTTCTTTTTATCCGCCGTTAAACAGCGGCCGTCACCACGACCTCGATCAGGATCGACGGGTCGCCCAGGTCGGCCACGCCGATGGTGGCGCGGGCCGGCAGGTCGTCGCCGTTCAGCCACTCCAGCCACGCGGCGTTCATGCCGTCCTTGGCCTTCATGTCGGTGATGAAGAGCTGGGCGGACAGCAGCTTCGTCTTGTCCGTCCCGGCCATGGCGAGCACGGCGTCGAGCTTCTTGCAGATCTGGGCGGTCTGCTCCTGCATGCCGACGCTGACGTCGTCGGCGATGATGCCGCCGAGGAAGGCGATGCCGTTGCTGACGACGACGCGGTGCATGATCTTGGTCTTCTCAACGCGCTTGATCACGAGAACTCTCCCGGTTTTGGTTGGTATCGGTGGGGTTGCGGGTCAGGGGGTGACGGTGAAATCGACGTACTTGGCGGCGATGCGGGCCAGGGTGCCGTCCTGGACGACCGATGCGATGGCGGCGTCGAAGGCGGCCTTGAGGTCGGCGTCCTCCTTGCGCAGGCCGACGCCCACGCCGGGGCCGAACACCTCGGCGTCGACCAGCGGCTTGCCGACGAGCTGGAGCGCCTTCGAGGCGTCGGCCTTCACCCAGTCGGACGCGGTGGCGCCGGTGGTGATGGCGGCGTCGATGCGCCCGCTCTTCAGGTCGGCCAGCAGATTCGACGCGGTGTCGTAGTTCTTCAGCGAGACCGTCTTGCCGAAATGCTTCTCGACGTAGCGGTAGTGGGTGGTCGAGGTCTGGGCGCCGACCGACTTGCCGGCCAGGGTGGTCTCGGTTCCATCGATGCCGCCGCTGGTGGCCGCCACGAAATAGGCCGGTACGACCATGTAGGGGACGGAGAAGGCGATGGCCTTCGCGCGCTCCGGCGTGATGTTCATGGTCGCCATGATCGCGTCGTAGCGGCGCGACAGCAGGCCGGGGATGATGCCGTCCCAATCCTGGGCGACCAGGGTGCAGCGGCGCTTCATGCGCTCGCACAGCGCGTTGGCCAGCTCGACCTCCAGTCCGCCGAGCGTGCCGTCGGGGGCGGTCATGTTGAAGGGCGGGTAGGCGCCCTCCGTCGCGATGCGCAGCGGCGGACCATCGGCGCGCGAATCCGAGGGGACGGCCGCCGCGAGGGCACACAGGCTCATCGCCAGCCCGAGGGCCAGACGTTTCATGATGGACTCCGGTTTGGAAAGTCAGTGAAAGCTGGTCAGAGGGCGGCGATCACCTGAATCTCGACCAGCAGGTCGGGGTCGGCGAGCCTGGCCTCGACGGTCGCGCGGGCCGGGGCGTTGGCGCGGTCGACCCAGGCGTCCCACGCCGCGTTCATCGCCGCGAAGCCGGCCATGTCGGCGAGATAGACGGTGGCGGTGAGCAGCCGGCTCTTGTCGGTGCCGGCGCGCTCCAGCAGAACGTCGATCTGGCGCAGCACGTCGCGGGTCTGCGCCGTCACGTCGTGGGTGACGCCGCCCATCGCCTCGAAATCGGCGATCTGGCCGCACAGATAGACGGTGCCGTTGTGTGCGCCCTTGTGAACGACCATCTCGCTCATCCGCGGGCCGCAATCGAAACGCTGAATCGTCAAAACATCGGTCTCCTGAAAAGGCCGCTCCGCCGGAGCGGTCACGCGGCGGCCGCCGTGTGGTGGAATCGCTGGATGCGGAAGGCGTCGATGGGCAGGTCGGTCGCCCCGCGGGTGATCAGGTCGGCGGTGATCCGCCCGACGATGGGGCCGAGCTGGAAGCCGTGGGCGGAGAATCCGAAGGCGTGGAACACCCCCTCCTCCGTGCCGCTGGGGCCGATCACCGGGATGTCGTCGGGCATCCGCGCCTCGATCCCCGCCCAGGAGCGGACGACGGTGGCGCTGCGCATGATCGGGAACAGGTCCCACACCGTGCGGGCGTTGGTGGTGACGTTGGCGAAATCCAGGTCCGTCCGGTTCTCGTCGCGGTAGGCGCGGCCCAACAGCCCGCCGCCGATCAGCACCGTCCCATTGGGAAACTGCTTGAAGGACAGGGTGCGGCCCGTCGCCCCGACCACCGGCTTCAGGAAGGGCGGCACGCGGGCGGTGATCATCAGCATGGGGGCGATGACCTCCAGCGGCACCGGCTCGCCGAGCTGGGCGGCCAGCCGGTCGGCCCAGGCCCCGGCGCAATTGACCAGAATCGGCGCCTCGTGCGCCACGCCGTCCGCCGTCTCCACCCGCCAGTTGCGGCCCGAGCTGGCGACCCGCGCCACCGCCGCCCCCTCGTGGAAGCGGGCACCCAGGCTCTCCGCCTTGCGCTTGAAGGCGAAGGTCGTGCGGTAGGGGATGGCCGCCCCGTCCCGGCGCGACACCAGCGCGCCGAGGCAATGCTCCGCGATGGACGGGACGAGGCGGCGCAGTTCCGCCTGATCCACCACCTCCTCGTGCGTGAAGCCGAGTGCCGCGAGCTGGGCCGCCCGCTCCCGGCAGGAGTCCAGTTCCGCCTCGGTCTCCGCGACCTTGAGCTGGCCGTGGCTTTCGAAGCCGCAATCGTCGTCCACGAGGTCGCGGATGCCGTGCCACAGCGCCATGGAGGCGACGGACAGCGGCACCTCCGCGGCGTGGCGGCCGAGCTGGCGCACCCCGCCGGCGTTCACGCCGGAGGCGTGGCGGCCGATGTGGTCCTTCTCCAGCACCAGCGCCCGGACCCCGCGCAGGGCGAGGTGCAGCGCGGTGGAGCAGCCGTGCAGGCCGCCCCCGACGATGATGACGTCCGGCTCCGGCATGGCGTCCCCCTGCCCCGTCAGTGGTGCATCACGGCGGCCACCTCGTCCTCGGCCTTGGGCAGCGAGGCGAGTTCGGCCAGCGTGATCGGCTTCACCGGCGGGCGCAGCCGGTAGTAGCCGACCTCCGCCGGGGAGACGCCGCGGGCGTCGGCGATGACCTCGACCACGGTCGGGCCGCACAGCCGCCCCTGGCACGGCCCCATGCCGCAGCGCAGGAAGGACTTGGTCTGGTTCGGCCCGCTGACACCCAGCTTCACGGCGTCGCGCACCTGCCCCGCCGTCACCTCCTCGCAGCGGCAGACGATGGTGTCGTCGGCGGGGACGCGGAAGTCCTGGCCCGGCCGGTAGAGCGAGTCGAGGAAGTCGCGGCCGCGCAGCGCCCGGTCCAGCGCCTCGCGGTGCGGGGCGGCGTCGCGGTCGCGGGTGGCGCGGTCGATGGCGCCCAGCCGGTGCAGGGCGTCCAGCGCCGTCAGCCGGCCGCGGTGCTCCGCCGCCAGCGCGCCGCCGATGCCGGCCCCGTCGCCGGCGATGGAGACTCCCGCCACCGACGTGGCGCCCCAGCCGTCGACGTCCGGCACCCAGCAGCGCTGCGCCTCGTCCCAGGACTGGGCGCAGCCGGTGGCGTTGGCGAGGTTGATGTTGGGGATCACTCCGTGATGCAGCAGGAGCGTGTCGGCCGGAAGACGCTGCTCCGCCCCATTGCCCTGGCGATAGACGACCGACTGCACGCGCCCGTCGCCCTCGGCGCGCAGGGCGGAGACGTTGCCGATCACCTTGACCTTGCGCCGGACCTCCAGCAGCAGTTTCAGCCCCTTGCCGACATAGCCGGAGCGGGCGAAGGCCGGCAGGAGCGGCATGGCCTGCCGCCAGTTCTCCCGCGGCGTGGTGTCGAGGATCGCGTCGATGCGCGCGCCGGCCCGCAGATACTGCCAGGCGAGCAGCCAGAGCAGCGGCCCGGTGCCGGCCATGACCACGCCGCCCGAGGCGACGAGGCCGGAGGTCTTCAGCAGGATCTGCGCCGCCCCGGCCCCCATCACGCCGGGCAGCGTCCAGCCGGGAACCGGGAAGGGCCGCTCCAGCGCGCCGGTCGCCAGGATGACGTGCCGCGCCGGCAGGATGCGCGCCGCACCGTCGCGCGACAGGCCGATGTCGAGCGTGCGCGAGACGCTCCACACCGCGGCGCCGGGCAGGTAATCGGCGCCGCTGTCGCGGAACGGCCCGACCAGATCGGCGCCGTGCCAGTAATCAGTCCCGAGGACGCTGGGATTCTTCACCGGCGAGCGGGTGATGGCGCGGTAGATCTGGCCGCCGGGGGCCGTCTGCTCGTCGAGCAGAACGGTGGACAGGCCGCGGCGGGCGGCCAGCGTGGCGGCGGCGAGGCCGGCCGGGCCGGCGCCGATCACCGCCAGATCGTAACGAGGCTTCAAGTCGGTCACCGCTCGATCTCCCGCTTGCCGTTCTGGGTTTCCACCCGCATGCCGGGGCGGACGCGGATCTGGCAGCCCTGCTGGTTGCCGGTGCCGTCGATGGTCACCAGACAGTCGAAGCACACGCCCATCATGCAGTAGGGCCCGCGCGGGGCGCCGGACACCGGGGTGGTCCGGCAGGCGCCGACCCCGTTGGCGATCAGGGCGGCGGCGACGCTGTCGCCGGACAGCGCCTCGGCCGGGCGGCCGTCGATGGTGAAGGAGACGCGCTCTCCGCCCGCGTCAGGCAACCGCTGGAACATGGAACCTCCGGGCGCTGAAGGCCGAGAATTCGTCGGGCAGGGTGCCGGCGGCGATGTGCGGCGCCAGCGCCAGCGCGTGGTTGGCGGCGAGCGTCACGCCGCTGTGGCAGGTGGCGACAAAGGCGCCGGGCATGGTGGTGGACTGCTCGTAGATCGGGAAGCCGTCCGGGGTCAGCACGCGCAGCGCCGCCCAGGTCCGCACCACGTTCAGTTTGCCGAGCAGCGGGAAGATGCGCAGCGCGCGGTCGGCGATGGTCGAGGTGACGCCGTTGCGCACCGTGGTGTCGAGCCCGGCATCCTCGAAGCTGTCGCCGATCATCACGCCGCCCTCGTCGGTCTGGCGGATGAAGCCGACCGGGAAGTTCAGGAAGGGGGCGGTCTTCTCCGTCACGATGATGTGGCCGCGCTCCGGTCGCACCGGGGCGTCGAGCCCGACCATGGGGGCCAGACGGCGGGCGTCGTGGCCGGCGGCGATGACCACCTTGCCCGACCGCAGCTCGTCCCCCGAGGCGGTGACCATGCGGAATCCGCCGTCGCGCGGCTCGATCCGCTCCACCCGGTGGTGCGGACGGTAGGAGACCCCGGAGAGGCTCATCCCGCTGTGCAGCGCGCGCAGCAGCTTCAGCGAGTTGCAATGGCCATCGAGCGGGCAGTAGCTCGCCCCGACCACATCCTTGCCGATGAAGGGCATCTCCTTCGCCACGGCAGCGCGGTCCATCATCTCGTAGTCGTAGCGGACGACGTTCGGCTGGTTGTGCAGACGTTGGAGCTGGCCGGCGCGCCGCTCCATCTCCTCCTCCGACAGCAGGGGCAGGAAGCCGCCCGGCCGGCGGTAGCACACGTCGATCCCGGTCTGCTCCTGAAGCCGCTCGGCGAAGCCGGTCCATGTGTCGGAGGACATCTTGGTCCAGCCGGCGTATTCCGGCAGGCCCAGCCCCTTGCCCTGCACCCAGACCAGGGCGAAGTTGCCGCGCGACGGGCGGACGGCGACGTCCCCCTCGTCGAGGACGGCGACCGTCTGCCCCTGCTGGGCGAGGCCCCAGGCGATGGCCGACCCGACCAGCCCGCCGCCGATCACGGCGACGTCGCAGTCGGACCTCGTTAACTCGGTCATGGTGACGGTCACTCCTGTCCGCGGCCGACCAGCAGCCGCTCAAGCCCGTAGAGCCGGTCGAGCACCAGCATCGCCGCCACCGTCATGAAGATCAGCGAGGCGGACACCGCGGCGACCAGAGGGTCGATGTTGTCCTGGATGTAGAGGAAAAGACGCACCGGCAGCGTCGTCGTCTCGGGCGAGGCGATGAAGACGGTCATCGTCACCTCGTCGAAGCTGTTGATGAAGGCCAGCACCCAGCCGCTCGCCACGCCCGGCAGGATCAGCGGCAGCGTCACCCGGCGGAAGGTCGTCCAGGAGGTGGCGCCGAGCGAGGCCGCGGCGTTCTCGATGGAGCGGTCCATGCCGGTGGAGGCCGCCAGGATCAGCCGCAGCGCGAAGGGCAGGATGATGACCACATGGCTCAGCACCAGCCCGGCGAAGGTGCCGCCCAGCCCGATCTGCGTGAAGAAGCGCAGGAAGGCGATGCCCAGCACGATGTGCGGCACCATCAGCGGCGACAGGAACAGCGCCGTGATCGCCTCGCGCCCGCGGAACTGGTGGCGGGCGATGGCCAGCGCCGCCGGGACCGAGAAGGCCACCGCGATGGTGGAACTGACCGCCCCCAGCAGCAAGCTGTCGCGGAAGGCCCGCGCGAATTCCGGGTTGTCGCCGATGGCCTTGAACCAGCGCAGCGACAGCCCCTCGGTCGGCAGCGACAGATAGCCCTGCGAGGTGAAGGCGACCACGCAGACGACCAGGATCGGCGCCAGCAGGAAGGCCAGGAACAGCGTGTGGAAGACCAGGGCGACGGGGCCGTTGCGGTTCATTCGAACACCTGCTTGTAGCGACGTTCGACCAGCCGGTTGCAGCCGACGATGATCACGATGTTGGCGAGCAGCAGAAGCATCGCGATGGCGGCGCCCAGCGGCCAGTTCAGCGTGTTCAGGAACTCGTCGTAGGCCAGCGTCGCCGCCACCTTCAGCCGCCGCCCGCCGATGATCGCCGGGGTGGCGAAGGCGCTGGCGGCCAGCGCGAAGACGATGATCGAGCCCGACAGGATGCCCGGCACCACCTGCGGCAGCACCACCCGGCGCAGTACGGTGAAGGGCTTGGCGCCCAGCGACAGGGCGGCGTTCTCCACCTGCGGGTCGAGCCGCTGCAGCGACGCCCAGACCGACAGCACCATGAAGGGCACCAGCACGTGGGTCAGCGCGATGATGACGCCGGTCTCGGTGTACATGAACTCGATCGGCGTCGCGATCAGCCCGACCGCCATCAGCGCCGTGTTGATGATGCCGGTGGAGCCGAACAGCAGCGCCCAGCCGAGCGTGCGCGACACCACCGAGATCAGCAGCGGCCCCAAGACGACCAGCAGGCACAGGCCGCGCCAGGGCGACCGCATGCGGCGCAGGATGTAGGCCTCCGGCGCGCCGAGCACGGCGCAGAGCAGGGTCACCACCACGGCGATGCGGAAGGTGCGCAGGAAGATTTCGTGGAAATAGTCGTCGGTGACGATGTCGATGTAGTTGCCGAGCTGCCAGACGTTCTCGATGCCCGTGTAGAATCCGAAGCTGTTCAGCGACAGCAGCCCGGTCATAACCAGCGGCACCAGCAGCAGAACGGCGAACAGCGCCAGTGCCGGCAGGCTGAGCAGGTAGGGCGCCAGGGGGCGCCGCTCCGGCCGATCCGGCGGGGCGGAATCGGCCGCCGCGCCTGGGGAATCCATCAGGGATTTGTGAGCGTCCACGGCGGTCATGCCTCACCCGCCATCACGCGTATGTCCTCCGCGCGCCAGCCGACCATGACCGGCTCGTTCTCCGCCGGCAGGGTCTGGCCGTCGTGCTGGCGGATCACCGTCAGGTCGCCGGCCTCCGTGCGGATCTCGAACAGCCATTGGGTGCCCTGGAAGACCCGCGCCCGGACGTGGCCCGGCACGCCGGCGCCGTCTACGAAGCGGACCTTCTCCGGCCGCACGGTCAGCAGGCCGGGGCCGTCCGGCAGCTCCGCCGCCACCGGCCACGCCGTCCCGGCCACATCGATGCGCCGCCCGGCGCCGTCGCGGCGCACCGTGCCCTGGAGCAGGTTGGTGCGGCCGAGGAAGTTGGCGACGAAAGCGCTGGCCGGGTTGTCGTAGGCGTCCTGCGGGGCGTCGACCTGCTCGACCCGGCCCTTGTTCATGATGACCACCCGGTCGGACAGGGCCATCGCCTCCGCCTGGTCGTGGGTGACGAGGATCATGGTGGTGCCGACGCTGCGCTGGATGCGCCGCAACTCGATCTGCATCTCCTCGCGCATCTTGGCGTCGAGGTTGGACAGCGGCTCGTCGAGCAGCAGCAGGCTCGGCTTGATGACCATGGCGCGGGCCAGGGCCACGCGCTGCTGCTGGCCGCCGGACATGCGCCGCGGGTAGCGGTCGCCGAAGGCCCCCAGCCCGACGAGCTGGAGCGCGTCGCGCACCATGCGGTCGCGGTCGGCGCGCGGGATGCCGCGCATCTCCAGCCCGAAGGCGACGTTCTCCGCCGCCGTCATGTGGGGGAACAGGGCGTAGCTCTGGAAGACGATGCCGAGCCCGCGCTCGTTGGGCTTCTTGGCCAGCAGGTCGGCGCCGTCCAGCGTGACGCGACCGGCGCTTGGGTCGAGGAAGCCGGCGATCATCTGGAGCGTCGTGGTCTTGCCGCAGCCCGACGGGCCGAGCAGCGAGACCAGCTCCCCCTTTTCCACCGTCAGGGACAGGTTGTCGACGGCGACCCAGGGGCCGAACCGCTTGGTCAGCCGATCGAGGACTAGGTAAGGCATGGCGTCGTCTCCCACCAAGGAGCCTGGAAAAGTCCGGCCCGCCGCGGGTGCGGGCCGGAAGCGGCGGTCAGCGCTCGATCTCGCGGGTCCAGCGCTTGTTCCAGGCCTCGCGGTTGGCGTTGATGGTGTCCCAGTCGACCACCAGCAGCTTGCCCATCTGCTCGGGGCCGTAGGGGATGCCCACCTGCTGGTCGGCGGTCAGGGTGACGGTCTTGTTCACCGGGCCGAAGCCGGCGCCGGTCGCCATCACGGTCTGCACCTCCGGCGACAGCATGTGCTGGATGAACTGCTGGGCTTCCGCCGCCTGCTTGCTGCCGGTGATGGCGCAGGCCGCCGAGGCCAGCACGATGCCGCCCTCCTTCGGGTAGACGAAGGCGGCGGGGAAGCCGGTGTCGGCCAGCGCCTTGGCGCGGCCCGAGCCCCAGACGGCGACGGTGGCCTGCCCGCTCTGGAACAGCTCGGTCATCTTGCCCGGCGACGGCTCGTAGGCGAGCACGTTCGGGTTCACCTTGTCCTTGAAGGCCTTGAAGCCGGGATCGATGTTCTTCTCGCCGCCGCCGTCGAGCCGCGCCATCATCACCAGCGCGTGCAGGCCGTAGCTGTTGTTGATCGGCGGGACGACCAGCTTCTTGCGGAACTTGGCGTCCTCGATGTCCTTCCAGGAGGCGGGGGCGGGCCAGCCGTTCTCGTCGAAGACCTTCTTGTTGTAGACGATGCCGGTGCCGACCGCGCCGACGCTGACCGCCTTGCCCGAGGGAATCTTCGCCAGATCGTAGAGATCGTCGTAGACCGGCGCCTTGGCGATGTCGGCGCAGAAGCCCAGCGCCACCGCCTGGTACATCGGCCCGTCGTCCAGGATCACCACGTCGATCTGCTGGTTGCCCTTCTGAGCCTGGAGCTTGGCGAGGTTGTCGGTGGAATTCCCGGCGACATACTCTACCTTCACGCCCGTCTTGCTCTCGAAGGCCGGGATGATGTCCTTGCGCATGGTCTGCTCGAAGGACCCGCCGTAGGCGGCGACATACAGGGTCTTCTGCTGCGCCTGCGCGGCGCCACATCCCAGGGCGGCGGTTGCCATCAGGCCGTACACCAACGCTCGCATCTGTCCCTCTCCTGTTCCGGTTCCGGTTCGTTTCCCAGCGGTGCGCGTTTTGTCGCACCCCCGAAGCGTCGCGCCCCGTCGGCATAATCGTCAAATCGAATTGTTGGCGGTGTCTATAAACGAATGTTATGCTGCAACGCATCTGCCACGGTTCGGACCGCCCGCGAATGCTCAATCCCCGCCAGATCGAGGCGTTCCGCGCCGTCATGCTGAGCGGCGGAATCACCGCGGCGGCGGAGCTTCTCAACATCTCGCAGCCGGCGGTCAGCCGCCTGATCGCCGACCTGCAATACGCGCTGAAGCTGACGCTGTTCGAGCGGCGCGGCTCGCGCATCGCGCCGACCAGCGAGGCGATGTCCCTGTACCAGGAGGTGGAGCGGTCCTTCGTCGGGCTGGAGCGGATCGAGCAGGCGGCGCGCGACCTCCAGGAGCGGCGGGCCGGCACGCTGCGGGTGGCGGCCATGCCGGCGATGGCCATCGGCTTCCTGCCGCGCTTCGTCGCCCGCTTCCTTGAGGAACGGCCGCGGGTGGACGTGTCGCTATGGGGCAGCAGCTCCCCGCAGGTGCTGGATTGGGTGGCCGCCGGCCAGTGCGAACTGGGCTTCGGCCAGTCGGCCGTGGAGCACGCGACGGTGCTGTGCGAGCGGATGCCGCGCGTGCGGGCGGTCGCCGTGGTGCCGAGCAACCACCCGCTGGCCGCGCGCAAGCGGCTGGTCCCGGAGGATTTCGCGGGCGAAGCCTTCATCGCGCTCGGCGCCGCCACGCTGATGCGCTATTCCATCGACGCCGTGTTCGCCGAGCACGGCGTCGGCCGGTCCACGCGGGTGGAAACCCAGCTCACCATGATCGCCTGCGCCATGGTCGCCGCCGGAGCGGGAATCTCCATCGTCGATCCCTTCACGGCGGAGGAATATGCGGGGCGCGGCGTCGCCATCCGCCCCTTCGAGCCGGCGATCACCTTCGAAATGGCCGTGCTGCATTCGGCGCAGCGGTCGTTGTCCACCCTCGCGCAGGATTTCCTGGGGGAGTTCCGCGACGCCGTCGCCACTTTCCGCCTGCCCGAGCAGGAATAGAGCCGGCTCAGCTCCGGGTGTGGAAGTGGCTGAGGAAGGCGCGTGTGGCCTCCTGCTGCGGCCGGTCGATGACGTCGCGCGCCGGCCCCTCCTCCACAATCACGCCGTCGCGCATGAAGATCACGCGGTCGGCGACCTCGCGGGCGAAGGCGATCTCATGAGTCACGATGATCATTGTCATGCCCTCCGCGGCGAGGTCGCGCATCACCCCCAGCACCTCCGACACCAACTCCGGGTCGAGGGCGGAGGTCGCCTCGTCGAACAGCATCACCTCCGGCTCCATAGCGAGCGCGCGGGCGATGGCGACGCGCTGCTTCTGCCCACCGGACAGCCGGTCCGGGTAGGCCTCGGCCTTGTCGGCCAGCCCGACCTTGGCGAGCAGCCGGCGTCCGATCGCCTCGGCCTGGGCCTTCGGCATGTTCTTGGCGGAGACCGGCCCTTCCATCACGTTGCCCAGCACGGTCATGTGGGGGAACAGGTTGAAGTGCTGGAACACCATGCCGGTGTTGGAGCGGAACTTCGCCTGCGCCTTGGGCCGGGGCAGCGCCTTGCCCGTCTCGAAGTCGAAGGCGTCGTTGCCGATGCGGACCCGGCCGCCGTTCGGCACCACCAGCAGATTGAGGCAGCGCAGCAGGGTGGACTTGCCCGACCCCGAGGGGCCGATCAGCGCCACGACGGCGCCGGGATCGACCTTCAGGTTGATGTCGCGCAGGACGACCAGCTCGCCGAACTGCTTCCTCAGCCCGGCGACTTCGATCTTGGGAATGCTCATGGAAAGGGGCCTCTCACGTTGGATCGCCAGGGGAACGTCAGTGACCCGTCTGGAGCTGCTTTTCGCCCCGCTTCACGATGGCCGTTAGGGGGACCAGCACGACGAAGTAGATCAGCGCGACGATCGTGTAGACCTCCAGCGGGCGGAAGGTGTCCGTCGCGGCGACCTGCCCCTGGTAGAGCAGATCGGGCACCGCCACCACCGACACCAGCGAGGTGTTCTTGAACTGGATGATCGATTGGTTCATCAGCGGCGGGATCATCCGCTTGACCGCCTGGGGCAGAACGATGCGCCGCATCACCTTGGCCGGCGTCATGCCGAGCGCCAGCCCGGCCTCCGACTGTCCGGCCTCGATGGAGACCACGCCGCCCCGGATCACCTCCGCGTAGAAGGAGCCGCCGTAAAGCGAGAGGGTGAGGACGGAGGCCGTTACCGCGTCGATCTGGATGCCGGTCAGCATCGGCAGCGCGTAATAGAACCAGAGGAGTTGCACCAGCAGCGGCGTGCAGCGGAACAGCTCGATGTAGGCCCAGGAGATCCAGCGCAGCACCGCGAAGCGCGAGAGCTGGGCCAGCCCGCCGATCAGCCCGAGCAGCAGGCCCAGCACGACGACGGCGGCCGTCAGGCCGATGGTGACCAGCGTGCCGTTGAGGAACAGCCAGCGGTATCCCCAGAGCATCTCGAAGTTGAAGGTGTACATGGCGGGCCTGCTTGCAAAACTTCGGAACGGCGGCCGAATCCCCGTGGGACCGGCCGCCGTGCGTCATCGGAACCCAGGTCCGTCGATAGATCCGTCGGCGGGTCCTTTAAAAAGTGATGCCTTCCGGGATGTCACTCATGGCGATGTCCACCTTGGCGAGGCTGTTCACCACCGCCTCGCGGATCAGGCCCAGGCCCTGGGCGTAGACGATCCAGGTGTTCACGAAGTCGCGCAGGGTCTTGTCCGGCTCGCGCCGCACCGCCGCGTTGGAGGTCGAGCCGAAGACCGGGCGCGGCACGACCACCTTGCCCAGCGACGGGTCGCGCTTCACCGCGCGCACGCCGCCCATCCAGAAGATCGACTGGGCGTCGGCCCGGCCGCTGCGCACGGCCAGCGTCGCCTCGTCCAGCGACTTGAAACGGATGAGTTGGGCGTTCGGGCAGAGACGGCTGGCCACTTGGTCGTGGGCGGAGCCGACGTCCACGGCGATCTTCACCTCCGGCTTGTTCATGTCGGCCCAGCTCTTCGGCTCGAAGCCCGGCTTGGCGATGACGACCAGGGCGCTGTTGTAGACCGGAACGGTGAAGTCGACGGCCAGGGCGCGTTTCGGCGTCGGGTTCATGCCGAACATGACGTCGATCTTGTTGGCCTGAAGGTCGAGGATGGCGTTGCCCCAGGTGGTCTCGACCACCTCGATGCCGACGTCCATGTCGGCGGCCAGCGCCGACCCGATGTCCCAGAACTGGCCCGACCACTGGCCGGTCGTCTGGTCCTTCATGATCCAGGGGGCGCCGGTCGCCACACCGCCGATGCGCAGCTTCTTGGCCTTCAGGACCCGGTCGAAGGAGCTGCCGCCCTCCTGCGCCGCCGCCGGGGCGATGCCCGCCGCCATGGTGGCCCCGAAAGCCCCGACCGCCGCGCCGGCGCCCAGAAACCCAGCCAGTTCCCTGCGATTCACCATGTCCGTCTCCCTTGTGGTCCGTCGGGCTGTCCGAGCGGATGTGTCTCGACGTGTGTGTCTTTACGTGTGGTCAGGCCATTCCGTGTTCGTTGACCGGCCGCCGCCGCGGCTTCGCGTTGTTGGGGCGCTTTCCGGGGGAAGGAGCGCCCGGAGTGCTCCTTTTGGCCGTCAGGCGAGCGCGATGTCGCGCGCGTGCCGGGCGACGGCCTGGAGCTTCTCGGTGGTCTCAGTGGTCGGCGCGGTCAGCGGCAGCCGCACCCCGCCGACCGGCATGCCGGCCATCGCCATGAAGGACTTCAGCGGGCCGGGGTTGGTTTCCAGGAAGATGGAATTCACCACTGGATCGATGTGGGTCTGCTCGGCCAACGCCTCGTTGAGCTTGCCGGCGCGCGCCAGCGCGAAGATGCGCAGCCAGATCTTCGGGTAGATGGTCGCCGAGGCCAGCACGCCGCCCCGCGCGCCCAGCGCGACGTGGGTGGCGAACAGCGGCTCCTCGCCGCTCAGCACCGAGATCTTGTCGCCGGCGTACTTCATCGTCTTGATGAATTCCGGCATGTCGTAGGAGGAGAATTTCATGCCGATGATGGAGCCGTCCTCCGCCATCGCCTGCACGCCCTCGGCGGTGACCGCCACGGTGGTGCGGCGCGGGATCTGGTACAGCATGACCGGCAGGTCCACCGCGTCGCGGTAGGCGCGGAAATAGGCGCGCATGCCTTCCTGGGTGCCGGCGGCGTAATAGGGGGTGACGGTCATCACCGCGGCGGCCCCGGCGGCGGCGAAGTCGCGCCCCGCCTCGACCGCGTCCTGGAAGCCGGTGGACAGCACGCCGGGGATCACCGGCTTGCCGCCGGCCTCCTCCACGCAGGCGGCGACGACGCGCTTGCGCTCGTCCCGCGACAGGGCGGGATACTCGCCGGTGCCGCCGATCGGCACGACGCCGGACGCCCCGGCGTCGAGCTGATGGCGCACCAGCCGCTTCAGGCCGGCGATGTCGACGGAACCGTCGACCGTCAGCGGCGTGACGATGGCGCTGAACAGACCGCTGATCTCCGAATGGGTGAGTGCCATGGGGTCCTCGGATTTCCTAAGCGTGGCGTTTGAGGCGTGGCGTGACGGTGTGCTGCGGCCGCGGGGCGGCCTCGCCCCCGCGATGCGGGAAGCCGGTTTGGGACGATCGGAAAAAGCGCGATGAAGCGAGTCCGATGAAATCGCCAAAGACCGGCGCACCGCCGGAAATTCGTGCCTGAACCCGCACCCGGACCAACGCTCGGGTGGGGGCCGGAGGGAACGGGGGCGATGAAGCGTCCCTTGTGAGACCTCGATCCGGCCCCGCCCGCTTCCGACAAAGGAGATGTGACCCTATTTTTCCTTTTGCTGCAACAACAAATCGTTTCATGGATGAAAAGTGATGATACGATAAAATCCGGCGCGCCAACACACGTCAACGTGGCCGTTCCACCGTCCCCGTGATGTCGGCCACGGTCGGGGCGCCGAGGAAACCCATGGTGGTGAGAAGCTCGCGCCGGACCATCTCCAGCACCGCCTGCGCACCCGCCGCTCCGTCGGTGGCCAGCCCGTAGAGAACGGCACGGCCAAGCAGCACGCCCTGCGCGCCAAGCCCCAGATAGCCGGCGACGTGGCTGCCGCGCCGCACCCCGCTGTCGGCCAGAACGGTTATCCGGTCGCCGACCCGCTCGGCGATGTCCGCCAGACAGCGCACGGGGTGGATGGCGTGGTCCAGGTTGCGGGCGCCGTGGTTGGACACGACGATCCCGTCCACCCCCAGCTCGGCCGCCTTCTCTGCGTCGTCGGCGCGCAGCACGCCCTTCAAAATCAGCTTGCCCTTCCAGGCGTCCCGCAAGCTCCGCACGTCGTCCCATCCCACGTCCTGGGCGAGGCTGATCTCGTCCCCGACGGCGACCCGCCCCAGCGCGGTGCGGAACTCGTCGGGATAGTGGGCGTAGGTCGGCACGCCGCCGTTGCGCAGGTACTTGGCGAAGACCCCGGCGAACCAGCGCGGGTGGGCGAGGCAATCCAGACCGGCGCGCAGCGACGGTTTGATCGGAATGCCGAAACCGTTGCGGATGTTGTATTCGCGGTTGGGCGTCACCGCCGTGTCGACAGTCAGGACCAGCGCCTCCGCCCCGGCCCGTTCGGCGCGCCGCACCAGCTCGCGGGTGCGCTCGCGGCTGCGCCAGACATAGAGCTGGAACCACAGCCGCGCCCCGGATTCGCCGGCGATCCGCTCGACCGAGGTGATGGACTGGGTGGAAACGCAGAAGGGAATGCCGACCGCGGCGGCGGCCTTGGCCAGCTCCACCTCGCCGTCGTACCAGACCAGCCCGGCCACGGCGGTGGGCGCCACGACCAGCGGCATGGGCTGGCTCACCCCGAACAGGCGGGTGGTGGCGTCGCGTTTCGACACGTCCACCAACACGCGCGGTTTGAAGGTGAGGCTGTCGAGCGCCGTTTTGCTCGTCGCGATGCCGGTTTCATCCTCGGTGCCGCGGTCGATGTACTCGAACAGGCCACGGGGGAGGCGGGACCGTGCCCGCAGCCGGGCCTCGGCGATGTTGAGCGACGCGGTCACCGCCATCTCCCCGGTTTCCGCGGGAGGACGCGTGCATCGCACGATTCGCAGGATGTGCCCATTGGGTGCTGCTCCGGCAAAAATTATCTTTTCGGGAACAATTTTTCGTATGCTAGACATGGAGAAACAGTATCGTCAACGTCCGATCGCCCCGGCCGATTGTGCGCCTCACCGATCTCCACCCCGGCGCCCCTCCTCCGGCCCCGAAGCCACAAGGACCTGCCCGATGCGTGACCCACAGGCTCTGCTGACGTCGCTGCGCACGCTCCTGGGGGAGCGCCACGTGGTCACGCAGGCGGCGGATCTGGAACCGCTGACCCGCGACTGGCGAGGCCGCTACGATGGCACGGCGCTGTGCGCCGTCTATCCGGCAAACACCGAGCAGGTGGCGGCGACCGTGCTGCTGGTGCGCGAGCATGGCGGCACGATCGTGCCGCAGGGCGGCAACACCGGCATGTGCGGCGGCGCCACGCCCTTCTCGGAGGAGACGGTGGTGCTGCGGCTCGACCGGCTGAACCGGGTCCGGCAGGTCAGCGCGCTGGACAACACCATGACGGTGGAGGCCGGCTGCATCCTCGCCGATCTGCAGGCCCGCGCGCAGGAGGCCGGGCGCCTCTTCCCGCTCAGCCTGGGGGCGGAGGGGAGCTGCCAGATCGGCGGCAACATCGCGACCAACGCCGGCGGCACGGCGGTGCTGCGCTACGGCCCGATGCGCGACATGGTGCTGGGGCTGGAGGTGGTGCTTCCCGACGGCTCGGTGATGAACGACCTGAAGCGGCTGCGCAAGGACAACAGCGGCTACGCCGTGCGCCACCTGTTCATCGGGGCGGAGGGCACGCTGGGGATCATCACGGCAGCGGTGCTGAAGCTGTTCCCGCAGCCGCAGACAAGCGCCACCGCCATGGCCGGCGCTGGCCATCTCGACCAGGCGCTGGAACTGCTGGCCTCCGTCCGCTCCCGCTTCGGCGACCGGGTGAGCGCTTACGAGGTCATGTCGCACTCCCAGATGCAGTTCGTGCTCGACCACATTCCCGGCTGCACCCTGCCCTTCGCGGAACCGCACCCCTGGTACGTGCTGATCGAGGCGGAGGACAGCTTCGCCGCCATGGATCTGTCCTCAATTCTTGAGGATTGCCTTGCCGACGCGCTGGAGCGCGGCCTCGTCGCCGACGCCGTGATCCCCAGGAGCGGCGCGCAGCGGGAGGCGCTGTGGCGCCTGCGCCATTCGGTGTCGGAGGCGAACAAGGTCGCCGGCATCAGCGTTTCCTACGACACGGTGGTGCCGCTCGACCGGCTCGGCGATTTCGCGGCGGAGACGGAGCGCGGCGTGCGCGACGCCTTCCCGCAGGCGCGGCTGCTGTTCGTCGGCCATGTCGGCGACGGCAACCTGCACGCGGTGATCCATTTCGACCACGACGCCTTTCCCTCGCGCGCCGACTTCGAGGCGACGGCGGGGCGGATCAACGAGATTGTCGACACGGCGACGCTCGCCTGCGATGGTTCGATCAGCGCGGAGCACGGGATCGGCCTCAGCAACCGCAAACGGCTCGCCCGCTCCATCGACCCGACGCGCTACCGGCTGATGACGCAGATCAAAGCGTTGCTGGACCCTGACCATATGATGAATCCTGGAAAGGTTCTGGTGTTCGAGGACCCTCAATGAAGCGGCCCGCCCTGACGACCAAGCATGTACGACGAATCGCGACACGACCGGCGGCGGACGACGCAATGGATGTGATCGAACGGCCCGACGCGGCCTCTTCCTCCCCGTCCCAGGGAGGGGCGGACGGAGAGCTGGACCTTGGCGTCCGGCTGAAGAACCTGCGCAAGCGGATGGGGCTGACGCTCCAGCAGGCGGCCGACCGCACCGGGGTTGGGGTGTCCACCCTGTCCAAGATCGAACGGAACGAGTTGTCGCCGACCGTCACCACCCTCCTGAAGATCGCCGCCGGCTTCGAGATGGACGCGGCGGCAATCATCGGCGGGCCGACCCCGGCGCTGCGCGTCGCCGGACGCCGGTCGGTGACGCGGTCGGGACAGGGCCGTCCCTTCCCGACCGGCACCTGCAACAACGCCTGGCTCTGCCCGGACCTAACGAGCAAGGTCATGACCCCGATCATGACCACCGTCGTCGCCCGCTCGCTCGACGCCTACCCGGAATGGGCCAAGTACGACGCGGAGCTGTTCCTCCACGTCGTCTCGGGCACGCTGGTCGTGCACAGCCAGATCTACGAGCCGCTGCGGCTGGAAGCCGGCGATTCCATGTATTACGACGCCAGCACGCCCCATCTCTGGGTTTCGGAGGGGGACGAGGACGCACGCGTTCTCTGGGTCTACGCCAAGTATCAGTGATACGGACGGCGCCTGAAGGCTTCGTCCGTATCACCCTTTCAATCAATGCTATCGCATTGATCTGTCGGGTTTGACCGTGGGCGGATGATGGAAGCCATCATCCGCCCACGGTATGATGTCCGGCCCGAGAAGAGGCCTGTACGACCGATCCCGCGCGGAACGACCGAACGTCGAAAGGGGAGCGAGCTCGCCCCCCTTCCACCGTCACTTCACCAGGGGGCAGCCGCTGTCCTTCGGGTTGATGTAGGCCTGCTCGCCGGGGATGGTCTTGAGGATCTTGAAGTAGTCCCAGGCCCCTTTCGACTCACCCGGCGTCTTGATCTGCGCCAGATACATGTTGTTGAAGATCCGGCCGTTGTCGGCGATCTTCGCGTCCTTCATCATCATGTCGGTGATCGGCGTGGCGCGCATCTTGGCGGCCACCTTGTCGGCGTCGTCGGTGCCGGCCTCCTGCACGGCCTTCAGGTAATGCTTGACCGCCGAATAGACGCCCGCCTGGTTCATCGACGGCTTGCGCCCGGTCCGCTCCTCGAACGTCTTCGACCAGGCGCGGGTCTCGTCGTTCATGTCCCAGTAGAAGGAGTTCGCCAGCATCAGCCCCTGCGCGGTGTCGAGACCCAGCGCGTGGATGTCGTTGACGTTGAGCAGCAGACCGGCCAGCGTCTGGCCGCCCTGGGGAATGCCGAACTCGGCGGCCTGCTTGACCGCGTTGATGGTGTCACCACCGGCGTTGGCAAAGGCGACGACTTCAGCGCCCGAGGCCTGCGCCTGCAACAGGAAGGACGAGAAGTCCGAGCTTGCCAGGGGATGGCGGACGCTGCCCTTGATGGTGCCGCCCAGCTGCTTGACGGTGTTGGCGGCCTCCGTTTCCAGCGAATGGCCGAAGGCGTAGTCGGCGGTGATGAAGAACCAGCTCTTTTTGCCCTGCTCGACCAGCGCGCGGGCGGTGGAGGACGCCACGGCGTGGTTGTCCCAGGTCCACAGGAAGCCGTAGGGGCTGCAGTCCTTGCCCGTCAGATCGGTGGAGCCGGGGCCGGACATCAGGAAGATGCGCTTCTTGTCCTTGGTGATGCCCTGCACGGCCAGCGCCGCGGCCGAGTTCGGCACGTCGGCGACGACGTCGACCTTCTCGACGTCGATCCACTGGCGGGCGAGGTTGGCGGCGATGTCCGCCTTGTTCTGGTGGTCGCCGACGATGATCTCGATCTTGGTGCCGTTGATGGCGTTGCCGAACTCCTCGGCGGCCAGCCGAGCGGCGACCGCCGAGCCCTCGCCGTTGATGTCGGCGTAGATGCCGGACCGGTCGGACAGCATGCCGATCTTGATGACGTTGTCCGACATCTGGGCCTGGGCCGTGCCGGACGCCAGGGCGGCGAAGGCGGCGCCGGTGAGAAGGCCGGCAAGACGGGTGCTGCGCATGGTTCACTCCCTAGGGTGTTGTTCTTGGTGGTTTGGGTGTCAGTGGGTCGTGTAGCCGCCGTCCACGGGGATCGCGGTGCCGGTGATCGACGCGGCGGCGTCGGAGCACAGGAAAGCGATGGCGGCGGCGACCTCCTCCGGCGGAATCAGCCGGCCTGTCGGCATGCGGTCGAGGAACACCGCCTGAAGGACCCGCTCCTCCGGCAGGCCGGTGACCTGCGCCTGCTGGGCGATCTGCTTCTCGATGATCGGGGTCAGCACCGTGCCGGGGCACACCGCGTTGCAGGTGATGCCGTGCTCCGCGACCTCGATCGCTACCGACTTCGTCAGGCCGATGATGCCGTGCTTGGTCGCGACGTAGGCGGGCTTGTGCGGGGCGCCGACCATGCCGAGGACCGACGCCGTGTTGACGATGCGCCCCCAGCGGCGCTCGCGCATCGCCGGCACGGCCGCCTTGATGGTGTGGAAGGCGGCGCTGAGGTTGACCGCGAGCAGCAGGTCCCACTTGTCGTCGGGGAACTCGTGCACCGCCGCCACATGCTGCACCCCGGCGTTGTTCACCAGGATGTCGATGGGGCCGAGCGTCGCCGCGGCCTCCGCCATCATCGCGCGGGCCTCCTCCGGCCGGCTGAGGTCGGCCCCCGAATAGACGATCGTCGTGCCGCTCTGCGCCGCGATGTCCGCGCACAGCCGGTCGATCTCCGCGCGGTCGCCGAAGCCGTTGAGCATCACATGGCAGCCCTGGCGGGCCAGTTCGCGGGCGGTCGCCAGCCCGATGCCGGTGGTGGAGCCGGTGACGACGGCATTCCTGTTTCGCATCTCGGTCCTTCTTTCGGGCGTCATGGAGGTCAGTGGCGTGTCGCGGTTCAGAAGGCCACCTGATCGGCGCCTTTCAAGGCGAGCATGGCGCGCGCCTCGGCGGGGGTGGCGACCTCGAGCGACAGCTCCTCGAGAATCCGGCGGATCTTCGCCACCTGCTCCGCGCTGTTCCGGGCCAGCCGGCCCTTGCTGAGATACAGGCTGTCCTCCAGCCCGACCCGGACGTTGCCGCCCATGACCGCGGCCATGGTCGTGAAGGGGATCTGGTGACGCCCGGCGGCGAGCACCGACCATTCGTAATCCGTGCCGAACAGCCGGTCGGCGGTCTCGCGCATGAAGACGAGGTTGCGCTGCTCCGCGCCGATGCCGCCGAGGATGCCGAAGATGGTCTGGACGAAGAAGGGCGGCTTCACCAGCCCCCGATCTACGAAATGCGCGAGGTTGTAGAGATGCCCGACGTCGTAGCACTCGAATTCGAAGCGCGTTCCGCAGCCCTCTCCCAGATGCTCCAGGATGTACGCGATGTCGCGGAAGGTGTTGCGGAAGATGAAATCGTCGGTGCTGCGCAGATAGGGCTCCTCCCAGTCGTGCTTCCAGCCCTGGTAGCGGTCGGCCAGCGGGAAGATGCCGAAGTTCATCGAGCCCATGTTGAGCGAGCACATCTCCGGCTGGGCTTGGAGCGGGGCGGCAAGGCGCTCCTGCACCGTCATGTTGAGCGAGCCGCCGGTGGTGATGTTGAGCACCGCGTCGGTGGACTGCTTGAGGCGCGGCAGGAACTGCATGAACACCGCCGGGTCCGGCGTCGGCTGCCCGGTCCGGGGATCGCGGGCGTGCAGGTGGAGGATCGCGGCCCCGGCCTCGGCGGCGCCGACGCCCTGCTCGACGATCTCATCGGGCGTCACCGGCAGCGCGTCCGACATGGTCGGGGTGTGGATCGACCCCGTCAGCGCGCAGCTGATGATGACCTTCTTCTGTGGTGCCTTCTGTGTTGCGGCCATGGGACAGTCTCTGTGTGGGTTCGGTTCGAAAGGAAGGACGGCGTGACCGGCGCGCGGTCACCCGCGCTCGACGCTGTCCAGCCGCTGGAGGTGGGCCGCCAGACGAGCGTGGGTCTCGGTCCGCTGCGCCTCCGTCCAGGTCCGGAAGCCGGCGCCGGATTTCATGCCCAGCCGCCCGGACGCGACGAGGTCGCGCAGCAGGGGCAACGGTTCCGGCGTCCGGTCAAGGTCGGGCAGGACATGCTCGTGCACCGCCAGGGTCAGGTCGGTGCCGACGAGGTCGGCGTTCTCCAGCGGCCCCAGGACGGCGAGGCGGCGGCCGAAGCTGGCCTTGACCACGGCGTCCACCGTCTCGGCGTCGCACACGCCGTTCTGGACGAGCGCGATGGCCTCGCGCCAGAGCGCGTGCTGCAAACGGTTGCCGATGAAGCCGGGAACGTCCTTGCGGACATGCACCGGCGTCTTGCCGATGGTGGCCAGCAGCCCGATCATCGCCGCGACCGCCGCGTCGTCCGTGTCGGCGGTCTGGATGACCTCGACGAGCGGAATCTGGTACGGCGGGTTCCACCAGTGGGTGCCCAGGGCGCGGCTCTTGTCCCGAAGCGGTTCCATGATCCGGGTGATCGGGATCACCGACGTGTTGCTCGCCAGAAGCGCATGGGGCGGGGCGGCGGCCTCGACCGCCAGGAAGATGCGCTGCTTGAGCGGCAGGTCCTCCGGAACCGCTTCGATAATGACGTCCGCCCGGCCGACCGCGTCCTCCAGGGAAGCGCAGGGCCGAACCCGGTCAGCGGCGGCGGTGTCCATTCCCAGAGTCTCAAGGTTGCCGCGAACCCGTTCGACGATCCCGGCCCGGCGGCCCGGATCGGGCTCGTGGATGTCGACCGGGTGCCCGGCGACGGCGAACGCCTGGGCGATCCCATGCCCCATCAGCCCGGCGCCGATGATTCCAATACGCTGCTGCGTCATGCTTTTGTCGCGTCCCCCCTGCCCGAGCGCCGCCGCGACGGCCGTCCGGCCAATTGTTCGCGGTGCACATATTTTCTTGCCGCAATCAAAGCAAGGGGCGTGCCAGCGATGGGAATTGTTGGTATGGAGGGCATTCGGCCGGGCCAGCGGGTGGATTGCCTGCGGATTTGAACCCTTCGCCGCCATCGGCCTGCGATTCAGGGCTTCCGTCGTGTGCTGAATTTTGACAAACAGTGTTCAGAATATTGACATAAACGACGCGACGGGGGGCGGGCCATGACGGCGGAACGGGACGAGCATTTCGCGGCGGCGCGCGCCCTGATGGTGATGATCGACGAAATGATCGACGGCGCCATCCTCGTCGACAAGGACGCGCGGATCGTCTGGTCCAATGATAAGCACGTCTGGTTCGATGACAAGCGCAAGGCGCTGCTGGGCATCCGCTCCCTCACCGAGGTGGTGGGGCAGCCCATCGAACGGGTCATCCCGCACAGCCAGATGCGCGACGTGGTCGAAACCGGCCGCTCCTTCCCGCTCGACATCATGCGCTACGGCGAGCACACGCTGCTGGTGAGCCGCCTGCCCTTGCGCGACGAGCAGGGGGAGATCATCGGCGCCCTCGCCTTCGCCCTGAAGAACAGCCTGACCTACCTCCGCCCCATCGCCGAGCGCTTCAACAAGCTGCAATCGCGCCTCGCGCGGATGGAACAGGAACTCGCCGCCAGCCGCGCGCCGAAATACTCGGTCGAGAACCTCGTCGGCTTCAGCCCGGCGATGCTCCAGGTGAAGCGGCTGGTGCGCAAGGCGGGCCAGATCAACTCGGCGGTGCTGGTGCTGGGCGAGACGGGGACCGGAAAGGAGTTGGTGGCGCAGGCGATCCACGCCGCCTCGGATCGGGTCGACCGCCCCTTCGTCGGCATCAACGTCGCGGCGATTCCCGAAAACCTGCTGGAGGCGGAGTTCTTCGGCGTCGCGCCGGGCGCCTACACCGGGGCCGGCCGCCAGCCGCGGCCTGGAAAATTCCAGCTCGCGCATGGCGGCACGCTGTTCCTCGACGAGATCGGCGACATGCCGCTGCCGCTCCAGGCCAAGCTGCTGCGCGTGCTTCAGGAGCGTGAGGTCGAGCCGCTCGGCTCCAACCAAGTGATCAAGGTCGATGTCCGCATCATCGCCGCGACCAGCCGGCCGCTGCCGGAGATGATGCGGAACGGCACCTTCCGCTCGGACCTCTACTACCGGCTCAACGTCTTCCCGATCCAGCTTCCGGCGCTGCGCGACCACAAGGAGGATCTGGAGATCCTCGCCTCACTGTTTTCGGAGCGGATGGCGGTGAGCCTCGACCAGCCGATGCGCGACCTCACCCCCGCGGCGCTCGACGCGCTGCGCGGGCACGACTGGCCGGGCAACGTCCGTGAACTGGCCAACGTCATCGAACAGGTCTATGTGCGCACCGAAGGCGAGCGCATCCTGGCCGACGACTTCGCCGACATCCTTCCCGGAGCGGCCGCCCGGCCAACCGCATCGCCGGCGCGCAAGCGTCCGTTCGCCGACAGCATGGATGAGCTGGAACGTTCCCTCATCCTCGCCGCGCTCGACGACGCGCAGGGCAACAAGCTCGAAGCCGCGCGAAGCCTCGGCCTGTCGCGCACCAACCTCTATGCGAAGCTGCGCAAGCACGGCATCACCACGGAGACGGAGGCTTAGCCGAAGCGCGGGGTCATTCCGCCGGAGAGGTCCTCGCAGGCACGTCCGCCGGGCCGCGGTGTGGAACCAGCCGCTCGGTCAGGCGCTGGAAGGCGACGAACAGCACCGGCACGAAGATGATGCCGATCAGCGTCGCCGCGGTCATGCCGCTGAAGACCGTGGTGCCGATGGACCGCCGGCTGGCCGCTCCGGCGCCGGTGGCGACCAGCAGCGGCACCGCCCCCAGGATGAAGGCCAGCGCCGTCATCAGCACGGCGCGGAAGCGCTGGCGGGCGCCCATCACCGCGGAATCGATGATGGGGTGACCGGCGGCGCGCTGCTCCCGCGCGAACTCGACGATCAGGATGGCGTTCTTGGCGGCGAGGCCGACCAGCAGGACGAGGCCGATCTGCGCGTAGACGTCGTTGGCGATGCCGGCGACGCTCAGGCCGATGCCGGCCCCCAGCACCGCGATGGCGACGGACAGCAGAACGGCCAGCGGGATCAGCCAGTTCTCGTACTGCGCCACCAGGAACAGATAGCCGAACAGCACCGCCAGCCCGAAGATGATGACCGTCTGGTTGCCGATGCGGCTTTCCTGATAGGACAGGCCGGTCCATTCCGTGGCGTAGCCCGCCGGCAGGGTGCGGTCCGCCACCTCCTGCATCGCCGCCAGCGCCTGTCCGGAGCTGCCGCCGGGGGCGGGGTTCCCGTTGACCGCGGCGGAGAGGAACTGGTCGTAGCGGACGAGGCTGTCGGGGGCCAGCGTGTTGCGGATGCTCACGATGCTACGCAGCGGCACCATGTCCCCGGAGGCGCTCCGCACATAGAGCTGGTCGATGGCCGCCACCTCGTCCCGGTACTCCGCGGCGTCCTGGACCTGCACCTGGAAGACCCGGCCATAGAGGTTGAAGTCGTTGACATAGCGCGACCCGAGATGGGACTGCAGCGTGGTGAAGACGTCGCCGGGCGAGACGCCGAGCAGCGCCGCCTTGGTGCGGTCGAGGTCGACGAACAGGTGCGGCACGTCCGGGCTGAAGGTGCTGAAGACGGCCGACAGCCGCGCGTCCTGGTTGGCGGCGACCAGCAGGCCGCGCAGCACCGCGCCCAGCTGCTGCGCGGATTGCCCGCCCAGCGCCTGAACCTGGAGCTGGAACCCGCCGGTGCTGCCGAGTCCGGGGATGGAGGGCGGGTTGAAGGCGGCGATGGTCGCCTGCGGCACCGCGGCGAGCTGCGGCCTCAGCCGGCCCAGCAACGCGTCCACCGTCTCGGCGGCCCCCCGCTCCCCCCAGGGCTTCAGCACGACGATCTGCAGGCCGACGTTGGAGGCAGCCCCGCTGAGGATGCTGTAGCCGGCGATGGAGATCACATGGGCGACCCCCGGCGTCGCGCGCAGCCGCTCCGTGACGTCGTTCATCACCGCCTCCGTCCGGCTGAGCGACGCCGCGCTCGGCAACTGCACGTTGACGAAGAAGTACCCTTGGTCCTCCGACGGCAGGAAGGCGGTGGGCAGGCCGCGCAGCAGAAGGAAGGCCCCGGCGGTCAGCAGGGCGAAGACGGCGATCCCGATCACCAGCTTGCGCGACAGCCAGCCGACGAGGCCGCCGTAGCGGTCGCGCACCCCGTCCAGCCCGCGGTTGAAGGCGGCCAGCGGGCGCCAGGGCGGGGTCGGCGGGCGCAGCAGCAGGCCGCACAGCGCCGGGGTCAGCGTCAGCGACACCATGCCGGAAATCAGGAAGGCGGTGGTGATGGTGACCGCGAACTGGCGGTAGAGCTGGCCGGTGATGCCGGGCAGGAAGGCCACCGGCACGAACACCGCGGCCAGCACCAGGGTGGAGGCGACGATGGCGCCGGTCACCTGCTCCATGGCGATGCGGCTGGCCGAGGGGGCGGGCTGGTCGGGATGCTCCTCCATGACGCGGCGGACGTTCTCGACCACCACGATGGCGTCGTCGACCACCAGCCCGATCGCCAGCACCAGCGCGAACAGCGTGATGGTGTTGGCGCTGTAGCCCAGCACCAGCAGCACGGCGAAGACGCCGATGATCGACACCGGGATCGCCAGGGTCGGGATCAGCGTCGCCCGCCAGTCCTGCAGGAAGACGTAGATGACCACCACCACCAGCAGGAAGGTGATGCCCAGCGTCAGCACGATCTCCTCGATCGTCGCGCTGACGAAGCTGGTGGTGTCGAACACGACGGTGTAGTCCAGCCCCTCCGGGAAGCGGCCGGACAGCCGGTCCAGCTCCGCCCGCACCGCCTTGGCGACGTCCAGCGCGTTGGCGTCCGGCGACTGGTAGACGACCAGGGTCGCCGCCGGATCGCCGTCCAGCTTGGCGGTGGAGCCGTAGCTCTGCGCCCCCAGCTCCACCCGTCCGATGTCGCCCAGCCGCACCACGCCGCCGTTCGGGTTGGTGCGCACGATGATGCCGGCGAACTGCTTGGGGTCGTCCAGCCGGCCGCGGGCGAGGATGGTCAGCTGCTGCTGCTGGCCGTCGGGGACGGGAGGGGCGCCGATCTGCCCGGCCGAGGCCTGGAGATTCTGGTTCTGGATCGCCGCGACCACGTCCGCCGCGGTGATGCCCAGCGCCGTCATGCGGTTCGGGTCCATCCAGACGCGCATGGCGTAGGTCAGCGCGCCCATCACCTGCGCGTCGCCGACTCCGGGCACCCGAGCGATGGCGTCGCGCAGGTTGATGCTGGCGTAGTTGGAGATGAAGATCGGGTCGAACCGGCCGCCGGGGGAGAAGACGTTGACGGCCATCAGCATGTTGGACGACTGCTTGCGCACCGTGACGCCCTGGCGCGACACCTCCACCGGCAGGGTCGGGGTGGCGAGCGACAGGCGGTTCTGCACGTTGATCTGGGCCAGATCCGGATCGGTGCCCTGCGCGAAGGTGACCGACAGCGTGTAGGCACCGGTGTCGGTGCTGGTCGAGGACATGTAGAGCATGCCCTCCACCCCATTCACCTGCGCCTCGATCGGGGCGGCGACGCTGTCGGCGACGACCTGGGCGTTGGCACCGGGATAGGTGGCGGAGACCTGCACCGAGGGCGGCGTGATCGGCGGGAACTGCGCCACCGGGATGGCCAGGATGGCCAGCGCGCCCGCGATGGTCACGACCAGCGCGATGACGATGGCGAGGTTCGGGCGCCGGATGAACAGGCCGGAGAACATGGGCGCTTATCCTCGCGGCTGCTCGGCGGTCTGGGGGGCTCGTTCCGGCTGCACGACCATGCCGGGGCGCACCTTCTGGGCGCCGCCGACGATGACGGTCTCGCCGGACTGGACGCCCTTCGGCACGGCGACGACCTGATCGAGCTGCGGTCCGGGCTCGATCGGGCGGCGCTGCGCCCGGTTCTGCTGGTCGAGCACCAGGACGTAGCTGCCCTGCTGGTCCTGCTGGATGGCGGAAACCGGCACCACCGGCTGCCGCTCGGTCTGCGCCGGGCGGATCAGGACGGTCACATACTGGCCGGGCAGCAGAAATCCCTTGGGATTCGCGAAGTCGGCGTAGACGGGGATGGTCCCGGTCTGCGGGTCGATGCGGTTGCTGGCGAAGGCGACCTTGCCCTTCTGCTCGTACTCGGAGCCGTCGGCCAGCCGCAGGGCCGGCACGAAGCGGTTCACCGCGTCGGCCGAGGCGAGATCGGGGGCGGCGCGCTGGACCTCCAGGATGTCGCGGTCGCTGACCGAGAAGACGACCCGGATGGGGTCGAGCTGGACGACCGTAGCGAGCGGACCGCTGGACGGGTTGACGAGGTCGCCCACCGTCATCGCGGTGGCGCCGATGCGCCCGTCGATGGGCGAGGCGATCCGCGTGTAGCCGAGGTTCAGCTCCGCCTGCCGCAGCTTGGCCTGCGTCTGCATGATGTCAGCTTCCGCCGTCTCCTGCCCCGCCTGGGCCTGATCGAGGTCGGCCTGGGAGATGTTGCCGCGGGTCCGCAGCTCCTGCGCGCGCTGGAAGGCGCGCTGGGACTCGCGAAGGGTCGCCTGGGCGCGGGCGAGGTCGGCCTTGGCGCTGTCCACGGCGGCCTGGTAGGGCGCCTGCTCGATGACGTAGAGCAGGGTGTCCTTGGTGACGTTCTGGCCTTCCTGGAAGGCCACCTGCTCGATGAAACCCTCGACGCGGGCGCGGGCTTCGAAGTCCTGGATCGCCTGGACGCGACCGATGAACTCGCTGGTCGGTGTGACCTCCCGTTCGCGGACCACCTCGGTCGTGACCGTGGGGGGTGGAGCGTTCGCCGGTTGCTGGGCCAGGACCCCGCCCGAAAAGAGCAGGACGAGAAGGCACGAAACGGCGAGGCCGTGGCGAAGGCGCAGCATCGAGAGTGCTCCCGTTCAACCGTGCCCCTCTAAACAGGGCCGAGTCGATTGGGTTCAGCGATGCCGGTGAAAAGTACGTGCGGTGAGGAGAGCTTTCGGCGGCCGGTGGCTGAAAACGCAAGGGGACCGCCCCATGGAGGGCGGTCCCCTTGCCATCAAACGCGCCGGCTGGTCAGTGGCCGGTCAGCGCGGGGCGATGACCATGACCATCATGCGCCCTTCCATCCGGGGCATCTGCTCGACCTTGGCGATGTCCTCGAACTGGTCGCGCACACGGATCAGCACGTTCATGCCCAAATCCTGGTGCGCCATCTCGCGGCCACGGAACCGCATGGTCATCTTGACCTTGTCGCCCTCTTCGAGGAAGCGCCGCGCGGCCCGCATCTTCACGTCGTAATCGTGATCATCGATGTTCGGCCGGAGCTTCAGCTCCTTGATCTCGATGATCTTCTGCTTCTTGCGCGCCTCGTTGGCCTTCTTCTGCTCCTCGAACCGGAACCTGCCGTAGTCGAGGATCTTGCAGACAGGCGGCTCCGCCTGGGGAGCGACCTCGACGAGGTCGAGCTCGGCCTCCACCGCAGCGTCGAAGGCGTCGCGCAGCGAGACCACGCCGATCATCTCACCGTTGGCCCCGACGAGGCGCACCGTGCGTGCCGTGATTTCCCGATTGATGCGCGGGCCTTCGCGGACCGGGTCCGCATCGTAGAGTTTAGCTATGTCCTGTCTCCAACGGTCTGTCCGGCGAGGAACCGGAATGGGTGCTGACGGCCCTGACGCCGTCCCTCAATTTAAAGCATCGGCGGCCACGGTCAATAGCCCTCGCGCAGTAGGCGCTTGCGCAGCAGCTTGCGCCGCCGCCGGACCGATTCCGCTGCCTGTCGTGCCCGGCGCTCCGAGGGCTTCTCGTAACGCCGATGCAGCTTCATCTCACGAAAAAGCCCTTCGCGCTGCATTTTTCTTTTCAGGACGCGCAGAGCGCCCCCCACATCGTTGTCGCGGACTTGAACGAGCATTGGGCGGCTGTCCTCGCGGTGGTTCCTGTGGAAAGGCTTTCTCGATACGGATGAAGCGGTTAGCCCATAGTGTCGAGAACGATCTGGCGGATCTCGCGCGGGGTGAGGCGGGGCCACCCCGGCGCCCACGCCGGCTCGACTGCGGGAACGGGCTGCTGATACTGAGGCTGGGCGGCCTGCGCCACCCCGGTCGAAGGAAGTTTGATGGTCATGCGAATCCTGTTGCCGATGCGGGCGATGCCCGCCGGCCGATGTTGTCTTGTGTTGAAATCCGGGGTCCGCGGCGCTCAGAGCGCGCGCAGATCCTCGGCCGAAACCTTGTCCCGCCGCGGGTCGCAGACGGCCTCGAACGACAGCTTCTGCCCTTCGTTGAGTTGGCCGATACCGGAGCGGTCGACGGCGGAAATATGGACGAAGACGTCCACCGAACCGTCATCCGGCTGGATGAAGCCGTAACCCTTGGTGGAGTTGAACCATTTCACGGTGCCGTTAGCCATGGGTCTGTTCCCCTGCTGCTGTTGCCCCGCCCGACATCGGGAAGGGATCAAATTCACTTCGGGAAAAGAGACCCAAACCGGTTGGCCATGGCTGAGGACAGCAGGCCCCGAAACAATCTTGATCGACCCCAGGTGGGAGGACCCGTCGGCTTTTACAAGCGGGGACTGAGCCGTATCGCCCGTTTTCCGGAAAAGAACGGAACTCATACAGGACGCTGGCGGGCGCCTCGCAGGGGTGAGACCGCGATCACATCACGCGTGGACGGCGACGGGGCGGTGCGCGTCGGCGATGAACGGCACGCTGACCGTGGCGGTGCAGCCATGCCGGCCATCCAAGGATATGGTGCCGCCGATCTGCCGGACAAGCGCATCGACCAGCGTCATGCCGGTCCCTCCCCTGGGCGGCATATCCGGGCAGCCGATGCCGTCGTCGGCCACCGTCATCGTCAGACGGTCGCCCGCTTGCCGCAGCCGGACCGTGACCGTTCCGCTTCTCCCCTCCGGAAAGGCGTGCTTCAGCGCGTTGACGACGAGTTCGTTGGCGATCAGGCCGAGCGGTGTGGCGAGTTCGATGGAGCAGGACACGTCGTCCGTGTCGGGGTGGATGGTGATCGCCTCGTTCGGAAGAAGTTCTTGAAGCGCGTCGCAGAGCTGGCGCAGGTGCGTTCCGAAATCGACGTTCATCAGGTCCCCGGAGGTGTAGAGCTGCTCGTGCAGGCGCCCCATCGACGTCACCCGCCCGGCCAGCGCTTCGATGCGGCCCCGCGACAGGTCCCCCTTGGGCAGGCGGCGCATCTCCACCATCATCAACCCGTAGATCACCTGCAGGTTGTTCTTCACGCGATGGTGGACCTCGCGAAGCAGGACCGTCTTCTCGGCAACGGTGCCGCGAAGCCGCCGGTCCGCCTCCTGCAGGTCGTTCACGTAGGTGTGCAGCGCCCCGGACAGCGTGGCCGCCTCCGTGTAGCGGCCGGTCAGGGGCAGGTGGGGCATCGCGCCGTCGGTGCCCGCGGCCTTGACGGCCCTGGACATGGCGCGCAGGGGAGCCGACAGCCACGTCGCCAGAACATGGCCGACGAGGACCGCCAACAGGCTGGCGCCGATTCCCCACGCAATCACCCGGTTCCGCAGCTCGGCGACCGGCGCCATCGCCTGATCGACCGGCTGGCGGAGCACGACGCTCCACCCCAGCCCGGGATAATCCCGGTAGCCCTTCGTTGGCACAACGCTCGTCAGGAAGCGGCGCCCGTCCGGCCAGGATTCGACCCACGCGCCCCGCCCTTGCGCCGACGCGAAAGCCAGCGGCTTGCCCACCAGGGGTTTGGGTCCGAGAATCACCGTGCCGTCGGCGGAGAGGATCATCGCCTCGACCTCAGCGTCCTCGGAAATCTGGCCGAGCACGGAGCGCTCGACCTCCGACGCCCAATCCCAGCTCAGATGGGCGGCGACGACGCCGGTCAGCGTCCCCTGCTCGTCGCGCACCGGCGCCGCAAGGTCGACGAAACGTGGAATCTCCAGCCGGTTTGCATAAAGAATCTTGGCCAGAACAACCGCGTCATGCACATCGCCGACATAGGGACGGTCGAACCCCTGCTTCCACCAATCGCGCGCGCTGACGTCCATGCCTTCATAGACGCGGCCCGTCGCCGCTTCGAGGAGGCCGGACGGCCGGATGAAGCCGATCCAGGCATAGTCCGGATAGCTGTCCTGAAGCTTCTGAAGGACGGCGCGCCGTGAATCGCGGGAGGTGTCGGTCGCGCGGATCGTCTCGAGGCTCGTTACGACGAGGAGGTCGCGGTAGCGCTCGAACATGCCACGGTCGAGCTTGTCGGCGACTTGGCCGGCGTACAGGTGCAACTGCTCGCCGATCATGCGCTGAAGCCGGTCTCCGGCTTCGACCTGCAAAATCGCCGCGGTGCCGGCCGTGAAGGCCAGCCCGACACCCCCCAGGCACGCGATCAACATCGCCCTCAGACCGATCTTCAAGTTCGCGGGTTATCCTATGGTTGTGGGTTTCGGATCGGAGCCTCGGTTCGTGGCATCGCACCACGGCCCGGCTGCACCGCTTCGCATCGGGAAGAATGCGCACATCCCCGCGGAACGAACAAGGGTTGCAAGCTCCCCGAAAGAGCCGCGGCAACAACCATAAACCGTTCGGCTTTGTTTTTGCGGGGGCCGCCCGTTACAATTATACCTGGAGCTGAAGCGTATTGCCCTGCCCCCCGGACTGTGTTTCTTCCGTACGGTGAGCCGACATGACCGAACCCCGCCATATCCTGCTGGTCGATGATGAAGCCATCGCGATCATGGCGCTGGAGCATGGCTTGATGGACGAGGGGTTTCGGGTCACCACGGCCTTCAATGGCCAGGAGGCCCTGAAGATCTGGCAGGACGATTCCTTCGACGCCCTGGTCACCGACCTCAGGATGCCGGTGATGGCCGGCGACGAGCTTATCCGCAACCTGCGGAGCGAGGAGCCCGGCCTGCCCGTGGTGGTGGTCAGCGGCTACGCCACCGGCGAGATTTCCGATAAGCTGAAGGTGAGCTTTCCGGACCCGATCGCGATCATGCCCAAGCCGGTGCGCGTCGAGGAGATTTCGGACGCGCTGAAGCGGATGCTGGCGATCGCCCCCGGCGCCTGACCCCGGCGCATCACCACATCACCAGGGACCATGGACACCGTCACCCAAATGCTTCTCGGGGCCACGGTCGCGCAGGCCGGCTTCCGCCGCCGGCTGGGCCGCCGCGCGCTCGCCGTCGGCGCGGGCATCGCGCTGATCCCCGACCTCGACGTCGCCGCCGGCTGGATCGGCGGTCCCTTCGCCAACTGGGTCCATCACCGCGGCCTGACCCATTCGATCCTGTTCGGCCCGGTCGCCGGCCTGCTGCTCGGCTGGCTGGTCTGGCGCTGGCAGCGCCGCCGCCATGGTCCCGACAGCCAATGGGGCGACGGCGAGGCGCGGCGCGCCTGGGTCTGGCTGGCCATTCTGGCGCTGATGACCCACCCGGTGATCGACGTCTTCACATCCTACGGCACGCAGTGGCTCTACCCGCTCACCGACACGCGCTTCGCGATCAACGCGATGCCGATCATCGACCCGATCTACAGCCTGATCCTGTTGTTCGCGTTGGTGGCCGGCGTCGCGCTCCGCAAGCGGGCGACCCTGGCGCAGGACATCGCGGGCGCGGCGCTGATCCTGGTGACGGCCTACACGCTCGGCGGCTGGGCCATCAACGACCGCGTCGAGGCGCTTGCCAGGGCGCAGATCGGCGGCACGGCCCCGGTGACGGCCTACCCGACCCTGTTCCAGCCGCTGCTGCGCCGGGTGGTGGCCCAAACCCCGGACGCGGTGCTGGTCGGCTTCCACTCCGTGCTGAGCGACGGGAAGATCCAGTGGGAGCGGTTCGAGCGGCACCGCTCCCCGGCCATCGAAGCGGTCGCAGCAACCCCGGAGGCCGAGGTCTTCCGGTGGTTCTCGATGGACAATCTCATCTGGCGCGAGCAGCCGCTGGAGTCGCGGAACACCCTGGTTCAGGCGCTTGACCATCGCTACGGCATGCCGGGCATCTCGTCGCTCGGCTTCTGGGGCATCCGGGCCGTCGTCGACCCGACGGGGAGTCTGGTGGGTTCGGTGGAAACCTTCCAGACCCCTCGCGACGCCTCGCGTGCGGCGTGGCAGGACCTGTGGGTCCGCATCGTCGGCACGGGTCCGGCGGACCGGACGGTCCGCGCCGACTGATCCCGCAGGTCCGCTACACCGCGAGCGCGACGCCGAGGTGCCGCTCCATGAGGGCGTGGTCGTCCCGCAGAGCGGCGGCCGCCCCCTCATGCACCACTTGGCCGCGTTCGAGGATCACCGCGCTCTGCGCGAAGTCCAGGGCGCGGTCCACCTGCTGCTCCACCAGGATCAGGGTGACGGTCAGCTGCGCCAGCGCCTGCATCAGCTGATCGCAGATCACCGGGGCCAGGCCCTCCAGCGGCTCGTCCAGCAGCAGCACCGTCGGCTGGCCGAGCAACGCGCGGGCGACGGACAGCATCTGCTGCTCGCCGCCGGAGAGCGCGCCCCCTCCATTGCCCCGCCGCTCTTTCAGGCGGGGGAACAGCGCGTAGGCCTCCTCCAGGGCGGAGCGCGGCCGGCCCTTCAGCCCGGTGACCAGATTCTCCTCCACCGTCAGCGAGCGGAAGATGTCGCGGGTCTGCGGCACATAGCCCAGCCCGGCCGCCGCCCGTGCGGAGGAGTTGAGGCCGCTCAGCTCGACGCCGTCCAGCCGGACGCTGCCGGCGTGCCGCGTCGTCTGCCCGACCAAGGTGGCCAGCGTCGTGGTCTTGCCCATGCCGTTGCGGCCCAGCAGGGCCATACGCCCACCGGCCGGCACGGTGAAGGACAGGTCCTCGATGATGCGGGTCTCGCCATAACCGGCGGTCAGGCCGGTGATCTCCAGCGTTCCTTCAGTGCGGCGCATTGGCCCGGCTCCCCAGATAGACCTCGCGGACGCGCGGATCGGCGGTGATCTCCTTCGCCGTGCCGCTGCACAGCAGGCGCCCCTGCGCCAGCACGACGATGCGCTTGGCGAAGCGGAAGACCAGATCCATGTCGTGCTCGATCATCAGCACGGCGAGATCGGGCGGCAGCCGGTCCAGCGCGTCGAGGATGCGGTGGCTTTCCGAATGCGGCACGCCGGCCGCCGGCTCGTCGAGGATGAGGAGCTTGGGCTTCAGGGCGAGCGCCAGCGCGATCTCCAGAAGGCGCTGCTGCCCGTAGGCCAACGCCCCGACGGCGGTGTCCGCCACCGGGACCAGCCCCATGCCGTCGAGCAGGCCGGCCACCTCGTCCGCCAGCCCCGGCGTGCGCCGGACCGAGGCGAAGAGGCGGAAGGTCTTCCGCTCGCGCTCCAGAACGGCCAGCTCCAGATGCTCGCGCACCGTCATCGAGCGGAACAGCCGGGCCACCTGGAACGAGCGGATCAGCCCGAGGCGCACCCGCGCCTGGGCCGACAGGCGGGTGACGTCCTGCCCGGCCAGCCGGATGGTGCCGGCGCTGGGCGCCAGCACGCCGGTCACCAGATTGACGAAGGTCGTCTTGCCCGCCCCGTTCGGCCCGATCAGCGCGCAGCGCTCGCCGGGATGAAGCGCCAGCGTGATGTCGGCGGACACCTGCAGGCCGTCGAAGTTCTTGCTCAGCCCCTGGACGTCGAGAAGCGCGGTCATGCCCGGTTCCCCTTGATGAGACGGTCGGCGAGCGAGGCGATGCCCCCCGGCAGGAACAGCACCGTGCCCATCAGGAACAGGCCGATGAACAGCATCCAGTGGAAGGGGTCGATCGCCGCCATGACGTGATGGATGGTCATGAAGGCCACCGTGCCGATGATGGCGCCGACGAGCCTCCCGGCGCCGCCGAGCACCAGCATGACCAGCGCCTCCGCCGACCAGGAGAAGCTGACGCTGTCCAGCCCGACGATGCCGCTGGTCACCGCGGTCAGCGCCCCGGCCACGCCGGCGAACACCCCGGCGATGGCATAGAGCGTGACCAGATAGCGGCGCGGCGATCCGCCCAGCGCGGCGATGCGCAGCGGGTCCTCCTTGACGCCCCGGCAGGCCAGCCCGAAGGGCGAGCGGACGATCCGCCGCGCCACCAGGAAGCCGACCAGAAGCACCGCCAGCGCGAACAGGTAGGAGGTGCGCCCGAACATGTCGAAGCGGAACAGGCCGAACAGCGGGCTGGGCTCGATGCCCGACAGGCCGTCGCTGCCCCCGGTGAGGTCGCGCGCCTTGTTGACCACCTCCTGGACGATCTGCACCACGGCGATGGTCAGCATCAGCAGCGTCAGGCCGCGCGCGTGCAGGATCAGCGCGCCGGTGACCAGGGCGACCAGACCGCCGGCCACACCGCCGACGGCGAGCAGGACGAGCGGGTCGCTCACCAGATGCACGGCGGCGATGCCGGCGGCGTAGGCCCCGGTGCCGAACATCGCCGCCTGCCCCAGCGTGGCGATGCCGCCGAAGCCGAGCACGAGGTCGAGCGACAGGACGTAGAGCGCCGTCGCGGCGATCCGCGTCATCAGGCCGAGGTCGTTGGGGAACAGCCAGAAGGCGGCCAGCCCGGCGGCGGCGAGCAGCGGAAACGCGGCCCCGCCCAGCGCCCGGCGGAGCCAGGGGCCGCGCGCGACAGCCTGCGGAGACGGATCGATGGCCACCGCTCCCGTGTGACGTCCGCTCATCAGGCGGCCCTCCCCTGGAAGAAGCCGTGCGGCCAGCGGAACAGGATCAGGATCAGCGCGGCGTAGAAGAAGAACTCGCCGAAGCTGGGGATCAGGTATTTGCCCGCGGTGTCGACGATGCCGAGCGCCAGGGCGGCGGCGGCCGAGCCGAGGATGTTGCCCGCTCCGCCGACGGCAACCACCGCCAGGAACAGGACGATGTAGCGGATGGCGTAATAGGGCTCCAGCGGCAGCAGCTCCGCCCCCAGCACGCCGCCCAGCGCCGCCAGCCCGGTGCCGAGAGCGAAGGTCGCGGTGTAGAGGCGCTCCGTCCGGATGCCCAGCGCCGCGGCCATGTTCGGATCGTCCACGGCGGCGCGCAGCTTGATGCCGAAGTCGGTGCGTTCCAGCAGCCACCACAGGCCCAGCACGGTCGCCGCCCCCATGGCGATGACGAAGGCGCGGTGCACCGGGATCGACTTCGGCCCGATCGCCACGGTGCCGAGCAGCGCGTCCGGCAGCGGGATGCGCTTCAGCGTCGGGCCGAACAGGTAGTTGATCCCGGCGACGATGACGAAGGTCAGGCCGATGGTCAGCAGCACCTGGGCCAGCTCGTTGGCGGAGCCGTAGATGCGCCGGTACAGCAGCTTCTCCAGCGGCAGCGTGGCGAGCACGGTGAACAGGACCGCCGCCACCAGACCCACGGCGTAGGGCAGGCCCAGCCCCTGCGCGGCGTAGGAGGCGACGTAGCCGGCGACCATGGCGAAGGCGCCATGCGCGAGGTTGACCACGCGCATCAGGCCGAGCGTGACCGACAGGCCGACCGAGATGATGAACAGGATCATCCCGTAGGCGACCCCGTCCACCACGATGCCGAAAAGCGTTTCCATCAGGAACTCCAGCGCGGACAGGCCCCCCTCCCGCCGGGGACGGGGGCCGTCGATGGTCCTACTTGCCGACCTTGAAGCCGTAATCGGGCTGTTCGGGGAAGCCGGCGACCTCGGTGTTCTGCAGCCGGCCGTCCTTGCGCTCGGTCACGCGCAGGTAGATGGTCTGGGTGACGTGGCGGGACTCGGGGTCGATCCGCACCGGGCCGCGCGGGCTTTCCCAGGCCATGCCCTTGACCGCCTCCACCGCCTTCGCCCCGTCGCTCCTGCCGCCCGTCGCCTCGACCATGCGGTAGATGACGTGTGCGCCGTCATAGGCGCCGACCGAGGTGAAGGTGACGATGTCGGAGGAGCCGAACAGCTCCTTGTGCTTGGCGAGGAACTGGCGGTTCAGGTCGGACTCGTGGGCCTGGCTGTAGTTGAAGGTCGTGGTGATGCCGACCGCCGCGTCGCCGAGCACCGGCAGGTCCGGTTCCTGCGTGATGTCGCCGGGGCCGAAGAACCTGATCCCCGCGGCCTTCAGGCCGGTGTCGCTGAAGGCCCGGGCGAAGCCCAGCGTCGTCGGGCCGGCGGGCAGGAAGGCGTAGATGGCCTCCGCCCCGGAATCCTTGATGCGCTGCATGAAGGGGGCGAAGTCGGTGGACTTCAACGGCATGCGGATGCTGTCGACCACCTTGCCGCCGGACTTCTCGAAGGTCTGCTTGAAGGCGGTCTCGCCGTCGATGCCGGGGCCGTAGTCGCTGACCGCGGTTGCCACCTTGCGGATTCCCTGCTTGGCGACATGCTCGGCCAGCGGCACGGTGTTCTGCCACAGGGTGAAGGAGGTGCGGACGTAGCGCGGCGACTTCTCGGTGATGGCCGAGGTCGCGGCGTTGAAGATCACGCAGGGGATGTTCGCCTCGTCGATCAGCGGGGCGACCGCCAGCGCGTCCGGCGTGAAGAAGAAGCCGGCGAGGTAGCCGACCTTCTCCTTGACCACCAGCTCCTGGGCCAGGGCCTTGCTCTGCGCCGGGTTGGCCTGATCGAGGTCCTTGTAGACGAACTCCACCGTGTTGCCGGCGACCGTCTTGCCATGCTGGGCCTGATAGACCTCGATGGCCTGCTTGAAGGTCTGGCCGACCGTGGCGAAGGGGCCGGAGAACGGCGCGATCACCCCGACCCTGATCGTGTCGGCCCAGGCCGGGCCAGTGCCGCCACCAACCGCGAGGGCGCACAGGAAAGCCGTGCCCAGCAGGGCCTTGCGAAATGTTCCGGACATGTTTCCTCCTCGTTTTGAAAGCCCCCGTGCTTTTTCGTCGTTGATTGGGGGGCGTTGCTTGGGGACGTCTTGGCGTTCGCCGGGGCCGGAGGCGCAGGCCGCCGATACCGTCACCACAGCAGGGATATCAGCGATCGCAGCGCTGCGCTCATTCGTTGGGCGAAGGCCCCATTCGTTTTTTGAATAACGTTCGGGGTGTCTTTGCAATGCGGCATGGACATCCGAAACGGCGACCGACGGTGCCAGGACGCAAAGCCTATGGGCAGGCTATAGTAAAACTCAATGCCCCAGGGCTTCGACGGTCCGGCCCGTGCCGCTCGACCGGTCCTCGGGATGGACGAACTGCTTGACCAGCAGGGCCAGAGCGGCGACCAGACCCGGAATGGCGACGATCGTGAAGATGCTGGTGAAGTCGAGCTGCTGGCGCGCCAGCTCGGCCACCAGGAACGAGCCGCCGATCCCGCCGAAGCGGCCCAGCCCCAGCATCCACGCCACGCCGGTGGCCCGCCCGTGGGTCGGGTAGAAGCTGGCGGCCAGCGCCGGCAGCGAGGTCTGGGCGGTGTTCATGATGGTGCCCGCCGCGAAGACCGTGACCACCAGCAGCCCGACGTTCCCGGCGACCTGCCCGATGGCGTAGACCGCGCCGTAGGTCAGCACGAAGCCGAAGGCGATGATTTTGTTGGCGTTGAAGCGGTCCATCAGCCAGCCCGACAGGATGGCCCCGACGCCGCCCAGCGGGAACAGCGCGGCGATCAGCGCGGCGTCGCGCGGCGCCAGCCCGGCGTCCTTGAACAGGATCGGCATCCAGTTGATCAGCGCGTAGAAGATGACCAGCCCCATGAAGTAGGCGACCCACAGCATCATCGAGCCGACCAGATAGCCGCGCGACAGCACGACCGCGATGCCGTTCCGCGCCTTGGTGGCCGGGGCCTTCTCGGTCATCACGAAGCTGGCCGCCCCGGCCGCCGCCTCGGAAATGCGGCGCAGCACGGCGCGGATGCGCTCCACCGGGTGGTTGTGGGCGACCATGTAGCGGACCGATTCCGGCAGCAGGACCAGCAGCACCACCGCCAGGACCAGCGGCGCGATCCCGCCCAGCACCAGCACGCTGCGCCAGCCCCACAGCGGGATCATCCAGGCGGCGAGGAAGCCGCCGAAGGCCGCGCCGAGCGGGAAGCCGCAGAACATGGCGTTGGTGACCATGGCGCGCCGCCCCTCGGGGCAATATTCGCTCATCAGCGTGACGGCGTTGGGCATCGCCGCCCCCAGCCCGAGACCGGTGACGAAGCGCAGCATGACGAGCTGGTCGAGGTTGCCCGAGAAGGCGGAGGCCAGACAGGCGGTGCCGATGACCAGGACCGAGCCGATCAGGATCACCTTGCGGCCGAAGCGGTCGGCCAGGGGCCCGGCGGACAGGGCGCCGAAGGCCAGCCCGAACAGCGCCGCGCTCAGCACCGGCGCCAGCGCCGGCCGCGCGATGCCCCATTCCGTCGTCAGCGACGGGGCGATGTAGCCGATGGCCGCCGTGTCGAAGCCGTCCAGAAGGACGATGAAGAAGCACAGCGCGAACACCAGCCACTGGTATCGCGAAAAGGGGTGCTCGTTGAGAAAGGCTTGGACGTCGACGCTGCGCGCGGTTGGCATGGGTTTCCTCCTCGGGGGGACTCGTCACGGGGCGTTTTTTGTTTTGCGTCCCGTCTTCTTGGTTTTGGGAATTGCGGCCTGACGCGTTCCCCGATCAGGCGTTCAGCGATTTCTCCAGGCGGTCGAGCGTCCGCATGGCCGGCAGGCACTGCGCCACGCTGGCGTTGGGCTCGCGCCCGTCGCGGATGGCGGCGAAGAACTCGCGGTCGATCAGCTCGATGCCGTTGGTCGACACGGTGAGGCCGCTGAGGTCGATCTTGTTGTCCTTGCCGTCGTACAGATCGTCGTAGCGGGCGACGTAGGTCCCGTTGTCGCAGATGTAGCGGAAGAAGGTACCCAGCGGCCCGTCGTTGTTGAAGGATAGCGACAGGGTGCAGATCGCCCCCGACGGCACCTTCATGCCGATGCTCATGTCCATGGCGATGCCCAGCTGCGGGTGCGTCGGCCCCTGCAGGGCGTGCACCTGGCTGGCGACCTCGCCGGTCTGGTACTGGAACAGGTCCACCGTGTGGCAGGCGTGATGCCACAGCAGATGGTCGGTCCAGGTGCGCGGCTTGCCCAGCGCGTTCATGTTGGAGCGGCGGAAGAAGTAGGTCTGCACGTCCATCTGCTGGATCGTCAGCTCCCCCGCCTGGACCCGGTTGCGAATCCACTGGTGGCTGGGGTTGAAGCGCCGGGTGTGCCCGGCCATGGCGACCAGACCGCTGGCCCGCTGCACCGCGACCAGCCGCTCCGCGTCGGCCAGATTGTCGGCCATGGGGATTTCCACCAGCACATGCTTGCCGGCCTCCAGGCACTGGATCGCCTGCGCGGCGTGCACCGGCGTCGGGGTGGCCAGGATCACCGCGTCCACGTCGGAGCGCTCCAGGCTCTCGGCCAGATCCTTGGTCCAGTGCGGGATGCCGCGCGCCTTGGCGAAGCCCTCGATGTCGTCCGGCTCGCCGCCGACCACCGAGACCACCTCGATCCCGTCGATGGCGGCGACCGCCTCCAGATGCTTCACGCCGAAGGCGCCCACGGCCCCCGCCACACAAATCCTCATCGCGTCCTCTCCCGAAATCCCTTGTCCCGGGCCGCGAGCCCCCGCAACGGCGGGTCCGGCTCTTTGCCCCTTAATCCCTCATGGACGAATGGGTATCATCCCGCCCGCCGCCAAGGAAATTCGTTCGGCGAAGAACCCATTTGTTTTTTGAATAGCGGAGAGGTGAAGCGGGCTGCCCGCGTCCCCGCCCGGACCATCCCGACCCGGCTGTTCCATTGCGCCGCAGCGCAGCAGAAAGCACAGCCCCGTATGTCCTATACCCATGATTCGACATGAGATTACGCGAGACAGGACATCTTCGTGCCGGCCCTGGGCGCCCTCCCGCGCCGAAGAACCTGCCGCGCGAACCGATTGGAGAATGCTCCTATAGCAAAACCAAATGGTAAGGACGGGAGTTCGAAATAGGATTTGCCGGCGGGCCGGCGGATGATGGGCCATCGGAATCGGACTGCCCGCAACAAGGCTGCCCACCATCAGACTGCCCACACTGGGGAGCGGACATTCATGGCACAGAACAAAAGAGCGCTGGTGCTCAGCGCCCACTCGGCGGATTTCGTGTGGCGCGCCGGCGGCGCCATCGCGCTGCATCAGAAGAAGGGCTACGAGGTCACCATCGTCTGCCTGTCCTACGGCGAGCGCGGCGAGTCCGCCAAGCTGTGGAAGCAGGAGGGCTGCACGCTCGACCACGTGAAGACGGAGCGCCGCAAGGAGGCCGAGGCCGCCGCCAAGGCGCTGAACGCCCACGACATCCAGTTCTTCGACCTCGGCGACTACCCGCTGGAGATCGACCGCGAGGCCAAGTTCCGTCTGGTCGACGTGATCCGCAAGGTGCAGCCGGCCTTCCTGATGAGCCACTCGCACTACGACCCCTACAACACCGACCATTCCTACGCGACCAAGGTCCTGATGGAATGCCGGATGATCGCCCAGGCCTGGGGCCACAATCCGGGGCAGAAGGTGCTCGGCGCCCCGCAGCTCTACCTGTTCGAGCCGCACCAGACCGAGCAGATGGGCTGGAAGCCGGACGTCTTCCTCGACATCACCGAGGTGTGGGACAACAAGCGCGCCGCCATCGAATGCATGGCCGGGCAGGAGCATCTCTGGGATTATTACACCAACCTGGCGCAGAACCGCGGCAACCACTTCCGCCGCAACTCCGGCGGGCAGGCCGGCGGGCGCAACGCGCGCTACGCCGAGGGCTTCCAGTCGGTCTATCCCCGCACCGTGGATGAGCTGTGATGAACGTCGTCGTCCAAACCATCGAGCGGGCCGACCCGGCGGTGATCGCCGGTCTGGCCGAGTGCGGCGTCGCCACCGTGCACGAGGCGCAGGGCCGCAAGGGCCTGCTGTCCTCCGCCCTGCGGCCGATCTATCCGGGCGCCCAGCTCGCCGCCTCGGCGGTGACCGTGCTGGCCCCACCGGCCGACAACTGGATGCTCCACGTCGCCATAGAGCAGGTGACGCCCGGCGACATCCTGGTGCTCGCCACCACCTCGCCGTCGGACGCCGGCTATTTCGGCGACCTACTGGCGACCTCGGCCAAGGCGCGCGGCTGCGCGGGTCTGGTCATCGACGCCGGGGTGCGCGACGTCCGGACGCTGACCGACATGGGCTTCCCCGTCTGGTCCCGCGCGGTCTGCGCCCAGGGCACGGTGAAGGAGACGCTGGGCTCGGTCAACGTGCCGGTGGTCTGCGCGGGCGCCCTGGTGAATCCCGGCGACGTGATCGTCGCGGACGACGACGGCGTCTGCGTGGTCCGCCGCGAGGAAGCCGCCGACGTACTGGCGAAGGCGCAGGACCGGCTGGCGAAGGAGGAGGAGAAGCGGGCGCGGCTGGCCGCCGGCGAACTCGGCCTCGACCTCTACGGCATGCGCGGGCCGCTCGCGGCGAAGGGGCTGCGCTATGTCTGACGGCGTGCGCTGCCTCTGGATGCGCGGCGGGACCTCCAAGGGCGGCTATTTCCTGGCCGATGACCTGCCGCCCGGCACGGCGGCGCGCGACGCCTTCCTGCTGCGGGTGATGGGCTCGCCCGACCCGCGCCAGATCGACGGGATGGGCGGCGCCGACCCGCTGACCTCCAAGGTGGCGGTGGTGCGCCGGTCGGAACGGCCGGGCGTGGACGTGGACTACCTGTTCCTTCAGGTCTTCGTGGACAAGGCCATCGTCACCGACGCCCAGAACTGCGGCAACATCCTGGCCGGCGTCGGCCCCTTCGCCATCGAGCGCGGCCTCGTCGCCGCCCGCGACGGCGTGACGCCGGTGACCATCCACATGGAGAACACCGGGCAGGTGGCGGTGGCCAGCGTGCCGACGCCGGGCGGCGCGGTCACCTACCGGGGCGAGGCGCACATCGACGGCGTGCCCGGCACGGCGGCGGCGATCCCCATCGAGTTTCGCGACACCGCCGGCTCCTCCTGCGGGGCGCTGCTGCCGACGGGCAACGTGGTGGACGTCATCGACGGCGTTCCGGTCACCTGCATCGACAACGGCATGCCGGTGGTGGTGCTGCGCGCCGCCGACCTCGGGGTGCGCGGCGACGAGACGCGGGAGGATCTCGACGCCAACGCGGCGCTGAAGGCGCGGCTGGAATCCATCCGGCGGCAGGCCGGGCCGCGGATGAATCTGGGCGACGTGACCGACAAGCCGGTGCCGAAGATGACGCTGGTCAGCGCGCCGGCCAGCGGCGGGGCGATCTCCACCCGGACCTTCATCCCGCACCGCTGCCACGCCTCCATCGGCGTGCTCGGTGCGGTCAGCGTCGCCACCGCCTGCGCGCTGGAGGGCTCGCCCGCCGCGTCGCTCGCCGTGATCCCCGACGGCGCCACCCGGACGCTGAGCGTCGAGCACCCGACCGGCGAGATGACCGTGGTCCTCGACCTGGACGAGGCCGGAACGGTGACCCGCGCCGCCCTGCTGCGCACCGCCCGCAAGCTGTTCGACGGCACCGTCTACGCCGACTGATCTCTTTCCCCGAAGGGAGCCTTCCATGGACGCCGACTACCGTCCCTTCCACCCGAACCCGAGCAAGCCGGCCTACACGCCGCCGCCCGGCGCGGTGGACGCCCACTGCCACGTCTTCGGCCCGGCCGACCGCTTCCCCTACGCGCCGGAGCGCAAATACACCCCCTGCGACGCGCCGAAGGAAAAGCTGTTCGCCCTGCGCGACGATCTGGGCTTCGCGCGCAACGTCATCGTCCAGGCGACCTGCCACGGCAAGGACAACCGGGCGCTGGTCGACGCGCTGAGGGCCTCCAACGGGCTGGCGCGCGGCGTCGCCTCGGTCGGCCCGTCGATCACCGAGGGCGAGCTGGCCGAACTGCACGAGGCCGGGGTGCGCGGCGTGCGCTTCAATTTCGTCAAGCGTCTGGTGGACGCCACGCCCAAGGAGGTCTTCCTCGGCATCGCCGACAAGATCGCCCGGTTCGGCTGGCACATCGTGGTCTATTTCGAGGCGCCGGACCTCGACGACCTCACGCCCTTCCTGCGCGAGCTGCCCACCACCATCGTCGTGGACCACATGGGCCGCCCGGACATCGCCAAGGGCGTGGACCACCCGCAGTTCCAGAAATTCGTCGCCCTGATGGCCGAAAACCCGAAGGTCTGGAGCAAGGTGAGCTGCCCCGAGCGGCTGAGCGTCCAGGGTCCGCCGGCCTACGACGACGTGGTGCCCTTCGCCCGCCTGCTGGTCGACCGCTTCACCGACCGCGTGCTGTGGGGCACCGACTGGCCGCACCCGAACATGACCTCGCACATGCCCGACGACGGGCATCTGGTCGACGTCATCCCCCGCATCGCCACCGACGAGGCCAAGCGGACGGCGCTTCTCGTCGACAACCCGATGCGGCTTTACTGGCCCGAATAAGCCGGAAACGATCAACAGAAACGATAAGGAGGAAAACACCCATGAGCGCGCCGTCGACACACGAGGCCATTCCGGGAACCACCATCTTCGATGGCCGGATGGCGATGAAGGGCTATCCACTCAACAAGATGTGCTACTCGTTCAACGAGGCGGCGGCCCGGCAGGAGTTCCTGGCCGACGAGGACGCCTACTGCACCAAGTTCGGCCTGACCGACGAGCAGAAGACGGCCATCAAGGAGCGCAACGCGCTGGCCCTGCTCGCGGCCGGCGGCAACATCTACTACCTCGCCAAGTTCGTCGGCATGCTCGGCCTGAATGTCCAGGACATCGGCGCGCAGCAGACCGGCATGACGGTCGAGGAATTCAAGGCGAAGCTCAAGGCGGCGGGGAACTGAGACCATGGCCAGGATCGTCGGTGGCGTCACCACCTCCCACATTCCCGCGATCGGCAACGCCATCGCCAACGAACTGTTCGAGGACCCCTACTGGAAGCCGTTCTTCGACGGCTATCCCAAGGCCCGCGAATGGCTGGCCGAGGTCAAGCCGGACGTGGCCATCGTGGTCTACAACGACCACGGGCTGAACTTCTTCCTCGACAAGATGCCGACCTTCTCCATCGGCGCCGCCTTCGAGTACCAGAACAAGGACGAGGGCTGGGGCCTGAAGCCGCTGCCGCCCTACCCCGGCGACCCGGAGCTGTCCTGGCACATCATCGAATCGCTGGTGAACGACGAGTTCGACATCTGCTCCTGCCAGGAGATGGCGGTGGACCACGGCTTCACCGTGCCGATGGCCCTGCTGTGGCCCGACCAGACCCAGCGTCCCGTCCGCACCATCCCGGTGGCGGTCAACACGGTGCAGCACCCGCTGCCGACCCCGGCGCGCTGCCTGAAGCTGGGCGAGGCGATCGGCCGCGCGGTGGCGTCCTACCCCAAGGACCTGAAGGTGGTCGTGCTGGGCACCGGCGGCCTGTCGCACCAGCTCGACGGCGAGCGGGCGGGCTTCATCAACAAGGACTTCGACCTGATGTGCCTGGAGAAGATCGTCGACGAGCCGGAAGCGCTGGCGAAATACTCCATCCACGATCTGGTGCGGCTGGCCGGCGCCCAGGGGGCGGAGCTGATCCTCTGGCTGATCATGCGTGGCGCTCTGGGCCGGAAGGTCTCGAAGGTGCACAGCAACTACCACATCCCGATCTCCAACACCGGGGCCGGCCTGCTGGTCCTGGAAAGCGCGGCCTGATCGGGAAACCGCCGCCGTTGGTCCCCGTCCGCCGACGCGTTCCCCGGCGGACGGGGCCAAAAGCGCAAGGCCGGTGCAGCGCGCGCTGCACCGGCCTGTTTCTTTGCGTCACGATCCAACGGTCAACGCGCCAGGGATCACCGCGCCAGGGATCACCGCGTCAGGGATCACCGCGTCAGGGACGCCAGCGGAAAGCCCTCGTCGGCGGCCTGCTCCGGCGTCAGGGCAGCCTTGCGGTCCAGCAGCTTGCGGCCGACCATGTGGTCCGCCGGGCGGTTGACGGAGTCGATGGCGACCAGGGCGCCCTCACGGAAATGGAAGGCCGAGAAGCGGCGATCCTCCGGCGACCCGCGCAGCACCATCCGGTCGCAAGCGGCGGACAGGCCGACGATCTGCAGCTTCACGTCATACTGATCGGACCAGAACCAGGGCGCCGCCGTGAAGGGACGCTCCCGCCCCAGCAGCGCGGCGGCGGCCGACTTCCCCTGCTCGACGGCATTCTGGACCGATTCCAGCCGCAGCAGGGTCCCGGTGCCGGTGCGCCGGGCCGTGCAGTCGCCGACCGCGACGATGGCGGGATCGTCGGTGCGGGCGCAATCGTCCACCAGGACGCCGCCATCGCACGCCAGCCCGCAGCCTTCGGCCAGCGCCGTGTCGGGGACGATTCCGACGCCGACCACCACCAGATCCGCCGGATGCGAGCGCCCGTCGGCGGTGCGCACGGCGGTGACGCGGCCACCCTGCCCGTCCAGCTCGACCACCTTGGCCCCCAGTTCGACCATCACGCCGTTGGAGCGGTGAAGGTCGGCGTAGAAGCCCGCCAGGAACGGTGTCGCCGAGCGGGCGAGCAGCCGGTCCGCCGCCTCCAGGATGGTCACCTCCAGGCCGCGCTTGCGCGCCGCCGCCGCGACCTCCAGCCCGATGTAGCCGCCGCCGATCACCACCACCCGCGCCGCCCGGTCGAGCGCCCCGCGTATCCGCCGCGCGTCGTCCAGCGACCGCAGGCCCAAAACGCCGTCCAGCTCATCACCGGTGATCGGCAGACGGCGCACCCGCGCGCCCGTGGCGAGCGCCAGCCCGCGATAGTCCAGGCGGCGCCCGTCCTCCAAGCTGACTTGCCGGTCGGAGCAATCGATGGCGGTGACGCGCGTCCCGGTGAGCAGGGCGATGCGCTGCCGTTCGAAGACCTCGGCGCCGCGGATGGCGAGTTGCGCCTCCTCCATAGTGCCGGCGAGAATCGCCTTGGACAGCGGCGGCCGGTGATAGGGAGCCGAAGCCTCCTCCCCGATCAGCGTGATGGGACCGTCATAGCCCTCGGCGCGCAGGGATTCGGCGACCTGCAAGCCGCCCTGCCCCGCCCCGACGATGACCACTCCCGCGTCCGCTTGCGCCGGGCCGCCCATCAGCTCTGGGCCTCCGGCAGGCGCACCACGATGCCGTCCAGCGCGTCGCTCACCCGGATCTGGCAGGACAGGCGGCTGTTGCTCCGCCGCTCCGACGCCGTGCAGCCGAGCATTTCCTCCTCCGTCTCGCTGGGCGGCGGCAGGGCGTCGACGAGCGCCTCGTCCACGTAGCAGTGGCAGGTCGCGCAGGCGCAGGAGCCGCCGCACTCGCCCTCGATGCCGGCGACACCGCTTTGCACCGCGCCCTGCATCAGGGTCCAGCCCGTCGGGATGTCCACGACCTGCTCCAGGCCGTCGTGCTCGATGAAGGTGACCTTCGCCATGGCCGAAAATTCCTTTGGAAAAGCGTGTTGCGCGTCGCGACGCGGCCGGAGCCTCCCCCGGCCGCGCCGTCGTCCCTTTGCTCAGCCGACCGCCAGTTCGAGGCGGGTCGGGCTGCGGAAGGTGGTGGAGGGCATCCAGGGCAGCTGGTCCTGCACCCGGACGAACTCCGGCACGCGCTTCAGGAACTCCTCGCAGGCGACGCGGGCGGCCAGACGGGCGAAGGCGGTGCCGAGGCAGGCGTGGACGCCGCCGCCGAAACCCAGATGCCCCTTCGGCTTGCGGTCGATGTCGTAGAGATGGGCGTTGGCGAAGCGCCGCTCGTCGCGGTTCCCCGAGCCGTAGGCGAGGCAGACGAAATCACCGGCCCGCATCGTCTGGCCGTGCAGCTCGACGTCCTTCTGCAGGCAGCGGCGGAAGCGCTGGGCCGAGGTGTTGAAGCGCAGCGATTCCTCGATGGCGTCGGGAATCAGCGCCGGGTTGGCGGCGAGCCGGCGGCGCGCGGCGGCGTGGTCGGCGAGGTTCAGGGCGAACATGGCGAGGAAGCCCGACAGGGATTCGATGCCGGCCATGATGAGCGTGGTGATGGTCATCTGCACCTCGCGGTCGGCCAGCTTCTCGCCGGCGACCTCGGCCTGGATCAGGGCGGTGATCAGGTCGTCGCCGGGCTCGCGCTTGCGCAACTCCACCAGTTCCTTGGCGTATTCGCTCATCCACTGGAAGGCGGCGAGATGCTCCGGCCCCTTCTGCCGGGTGCGCGGATCGGACTGCACCATCAGCACGGCCTTGTCGCGCACCATCCGCTCGTTCTCGCGCGGCAGGTTGAACAGGCCGAACAGCACGTCCACCGTGACCTTGCTGGAGACGTCGCCGACGAAGTCGAAGGTCTTCTCCCCCTGTACCGCGTCCAGCGCCCGGTTGGCCGAGGCGCGCACCGGTTCGGTCAGCCCTTCCACCGCCTTCTTGGTGAAGGCGAACTGGACGATGCTGCGCAGGCGGTCGTGGCGGGGCGGATCGGTGGTGCCCAGCGTGTTGCCGGCGCGGTTGGGCATCTCGTCCATCAGGTTGCCCTTGGCCGAAGAATAGGTTTCCCAGTCGTTCAGCGCGGTGACGATGTCGTCGTAGCGCGACAGCACCCACATGTTGGCTTCCTCGCTCCAGAAGCAGGGATGCTCGTCGCGCAAGGTCTTGTAGAAAGAAAACGGGTCGGCATCGACGGCCGGTGAGTAGGGATCGAAGCGAAACATCGGGCGCAGTCCTCCGACACCCGCGGCGGCGGGCGGCCAATTGGCGGTTTTTGGTTTGGATCGACGCGAACCGTTCAGGCCGCGAACAATTGCATCCTAGACGGATTCACCTTTGCCGCGGAATGGACGAAGCGGAAGGAAAATAGTACTTTTCCGACAAACGACGGCGCGGGGGAGGACGGCATGGAACCGGCGGCGGAAGGGGGAGCACACACGCGTTCCAAGGCGGTGCCGCTGTTCGCGCTCTACGGCGAGGAGGCCCGGCTCACCGACGCCGAATTCATCCACATCGAGGACATCGAGAGCCGCAGCCGCCTCTACGACTGGGGCATCGGCTCCCACACCCACCGCGGGCTGTTCCAGCTGGTGGCGGTGCTCGACGGCGGGGCGCGCGTGCAGATCGACGACCGGGTGGCGGAGGTCGCGGCGCCCTGCGTGATCGTCGTTCCGCCGGCGGTGGTGCATTCCTTCCAGTTCCGGCCGGGCAGCCACGGCTATGTGCTGACGGTGGCCGAGGTGATGCTGTTCGACGGGGCGAGCGCGCAGAGCCGCCCGCTGTTCGAGGCGCTGTTCGTGCGCCCCTGCCTGATCGATTTCACCGACGCCCCGGCGGCGGCGGAGCGCGTCTCAACGCTGCTTGATCAATTGATGACGGAGTTCCGCTGGCCGCAGCTCGGCCGGTCGGCGATGTGCGAGTGGTTGCTGCGCGGCGTCCTGCTGCTGTTGGAGCGCCAGCGCGCGGCGGCGGCCGGCGCCGACCCGGCGGAGCGCGTGCGCACCGAGCTGTTCGCCCGCTTCCGCGCGCTGGTCGAGGACCATGTCACCGAACATTGGACGATCCCGCGCTACGCGGACGCACTGGGGATCACGGAATCGCGGCTGAACCGCCTGTGCCGGCATCTCGCCGGCCGCTCCGCCTTCGAGGTGGTGCAGGACCGCCTGCTGCTCGAAGCGAAGCGCCGGCTGGTCTACATCGCCGCACCGGTGGCGATGATCGCCTATGAGCTGGGCTTCCAGGACCCCGGCTACTTCAACCGCGTCTTCAAGAGGCTGACCGGGAAGACGCCGGCCGCCTTCCGGCGCGCGGCCCGCTCCGGGTAGCGGGGGGCCGTTTCTCACCGCTCGACCGGGTCGAGCCGCGCCAGAATGGCATCGGCGAGCGCCCGGTAATCGCCCTCCCCGATGGCACGGGCGTCCAGTTTGAGGTCGCCGACGCGCTGCTGCCAGTCGACGGCGGCCCGGGCCATGCCGCCGGTCAAACCCAGTTCATCGACGGTGCGCGCGACCTCGCGCATCTCGGCGGCGCGGCGGACGCCGTGGGTCATGACGCGCTCCTGCATGTAGGCGGCGCGCTCCTTGAAGCCGAAACCGGGATAGGTGACGTCCAGGGAGTCCAACACCACCCCGTCCACCCCGGCCTTGCGCCCGGCCAGAACGCATTCCAGGAACAGCGCCTCCAGCCCCTTCATCATGACGCTGCGGATCATCTTGATCGAGGAGGCGGTGCCGACCGGTCCCGGCGCTTCCCTGGCGCTCATCTCCAGGGCCGACAGGGCAGCCAGCGCCTCGGCGGCGTGCGGACCGGCGACCAGCAGCGGCGTCTTGTGGAGCTTCGGATGGACCGGCGCCATCACCGCCAGATCGACGTAGCGCCCGCCGGCCGCCTCGACCGCCTGCGCCGACTCCCGCTTGGTGCCGGGCGCGCAGGAGTTGCCGTCGAAGAACAGGGCGCCGGGGACGAGATGGGCGGCGGCGTTGCGGGCGGCGGCCTGCGCCTGATCGGCGGTGACCAGCGAGAAGACCAGCGCGGCCCCGGCCAGGGCGTCCTCGACCCGCTCGGCGCCGGTCACTCCGGCCGCCACGTAGTCCGCCCATTTGCGGGCGCGCACCACCCCGTCGGCGGACCCGGTCTTGATGTCGAAGGCCGCGACCGTGTCGGCCAGCCCGGCCCCCCGCCAGCCGAAGCGGAAGGCCGACGCCGCCTCCCCGAATCCGATGAAGGCCACCTTGGCCGTCCGCTGGTGCCGCACCGTCATCGCCGCCTCCGTCCGTGCGCCGGGAGTCCACCTCCCCTCCAAAGGGCATGGCTAGCACGCCGACACGCTGCCGGCGTCATTCAATGACGGACCGGCCTATCCAATTTTTGAATAGCGCTGCGGTGCCGTTCTGAATGGCCTCTCACGGGCGGGGGACCGGCGAGACGGCCTGTTTCCCGGCCGCGCGCAGCAGGTCGAGGAAATGCGCCTGCGTCGCGGTCGGGCGCCACCCCCGGCGCACGGTGAGGCCGATGGTGCGCTCGGTGTTGGCCAGCTCCACGGGCAGGATGACCAGCAGGCCCAGCTCATGCTCATGCCGGATCTGGTGCGCCGAGATCAGCGTCAGCCGATCGCTGCCCAGCAGCAGGCCACGCACCAGAATCTGTGAGCCGGTCTCGACCAGACCGCGCGGCGGCCCGTCGGCGAACAGCGCCTCGAACCGGTCGCGCGTCGGCGTGCCGCGGCGCGGGACCACCCATTGGCACCCCGCCAGTTCCTCCAGCGTCAGCTTGGGCCGGCGGGACAGCGGGTGGAAGGCACGCGCGACCACGACCAGCGGGTCCTCGAACAAGGGTTCCTGCACGACGTCCTCGATGGGCAGCGGGTCGCGCAACGCGCCGATCAGCACGTCGATCTCACCGTGGCGCAGCCCGTGCAGCAGGTCGTCGTAGGGGCCGTCGAGAACGTCGAACTGGACGTCCGGACGCTCGCGCACCAGCGCGTTGACGGCGGTCGGCAGAATGAAAGGACGCGACAGCGGCATGCTGCCGACGACGATGCGGGCGGTGTCGCCGCCCAGCCCCTCGCCGACCTCCGCGAATCCCTGCTCCAGCTCCGCGATCGCCAGCTTGACGTGCTGCACCAGCGCCTTGGCGGCGGGGGTCAGAGCGATGCCGGCGGCCGTCCGCGCGAACAGCGCCATGCCCGCCAGCCGCTCCAGATCGCGGGCGGCGCGGTGGAGGGTGGGTTGCGAGATGCCGACGGTGCGCGCCGCGAGGCTGAAATTCCCGGCGTCGGCGACCGCGGCCAGCGCCCGGATCTGCGCCGCCGTCAGAAGCTGGTCGAAGTCGGCGACGCCGCGCAGGCCGCCCTTGCGCCCGCCGATGCGGACCGCCTCGCGCGTGCCGGTGCGCAGGCGGTCCAGCGCGCGCTCCACGCGGTCGAGGAACAGCACGCCCATCGCCGACACCGCCATGCCGTCCGGCCGCCGCTCGAACAGGGGGGTGCCGACCTCCTCCTCCAGCTTGGCGATGGCCTGGGTGATGGCGGGCTGGGACAGATGCACATGCTCCGCCGCCTGACTGATGCTGCCGCGCCGCGCCACCTCGCGGAAGGCCCGCAAATGCCGGATGTTGGGAATGCCGTTCATCGGACCTTCCTGCTCCACAGCATCGCTGCCGGAGCGGCCATAGCAAAACTCAATGGCTCCAGCTTATCGTCGGGGCGCCGGTCCGTAAAGGGGCCGGGCTGTGGAGAGCGTTACACCGCCCCGGCGCGCTTGACCGCCTCCATCATGCCGACAAAGCCTTGGGCCGAGCGGTATGGCCGCTGTGGATCGCCCGCCTGGGCGAAGCAGGCGCGGAGCCGGTCCCAGTCGGGCGTCGGGCACATCTCCTCGAACCAGGGGCCATGGGTCCGCCACGGGGCGAGCGCCGCCGCGACGTCGGCCGGCAGAACGCGCCCGCCATCCCGTTCCTGCTCCAGGAATGCCAGGGCCGACCGGCAGCCGCCGGCCATATTCTCGGCGAAGACACCGAGGCTGTCCGGGTGCAGGCGGGGGCGCCCATCCGGGTCGATGTAGAGGATGGGAAAGACCGGCGCCAGCCGCGGGAACAGGGTGTTCGCCCAGATGGTCCCGCCCCAGTAGACCTGGGCGATCCGGGCGAAGTGGGCCACCTCGACGACGGGTTCGAGCCCGCTCTCCTCCAGGGGCAAAATCTCGACCTTGGGCTTGGTGGTGGTCACGGTGTCGTTGGCCGCATCGACGTAGAGGGCGCCGACCTGCATGGCGTTCTGGAAATAGCTGCCACGCAGCGCCCCCCAGATTGGGGACAGACGACCGCCCTCCCCGACGAAGGCCGCCAGTGCCTGCGTGATTGGCGTGTCCGGCGCGGCGATCCGCCGTCGCAGCCGCTCGAAGACGGCATCGCTGATCTCGCGGCAGAAACCCTTCGGATAAGCGTAGCGGCGCTTTGGAAAGGTCAGCCGGCCCTCGTCCCGATCCCGATCGACGCCGTGGCGCAGTTCCAGCATCAGCGCTTCCAGGGAGGGAAGATGGGGGCCGAGCCACCGCTCCGTCAGGGCGCGCATCCGCTCGTCGGGCGGCGCCAGGCGATGGTGGTTGCGCCAAAGGCGCAATTGACGGTCCAACGGGGTTTCGGCGCCCATCGGCGGGCGGACAGGAGCAGTGTGCGTCATGGGCGGGCGGTCTCCGGGAAAGCGGCAACCGTCCATCCGGTCCGCAATACCAACCCGGGCGGAGCGGCGCGCGGCATCCCCGATCTGGTCCTCGCCCAGGCTGATCCCGGACAGGTAACGCCATCGCCGGGCCGGAGGTCAATCTTGCCGAGGCACCGACCTGTTTCAACCAGCGGCCCTGGCGGGACCGATGGCCCCGGTGACCGTCCGCGAGCTGCCGACCGGCGTCATCACCACAGCGCCTCCGAGCCCTACGGGCTGACCTTCACGCGGGAGAATGTTCCCCCCCCACCGTCTCCGCTGATCCCAAGCTGACGGCGCAACGCCGCCAGGATCTCCACCGACAGGTCGGGATCGGCCTGCGCGGTGGCGCGGGCCAGCGCCATGCCGCCGATCAGGGCCGACACGATGGCGATGGCGCGGTCACGGCGCCCGGTGGCGCCTTCCCCGTCCCGCTCCGGCAGGCGCTCTTCCACCACCTCGAAGAAGCGCTCGACGCCGGTCCCGAAGCGCTCCTGCACAGCGGGGTCCTGGCGCGCCACCTCCCCGGCGAAGGCGGCCATCGGACAGCCGGCGTCCGGTTGGTCGCGGTGCCGTTCGCTCAAGTAGCGCGTCAGGAAGGCGTTGAGCGCTCCCTCCGGCGACGCCTCGTCGGCGGGCAGCCGGTCGAGACTCTCGGCAAAGGCGGCCTCGCACGCCTCGGCGGCCAGCGCGTCCTTCGAGGCGAAATGGCCGTAGAAACCGCCGTGGGTCAGCCCGGCGGCCTTGGTGATCTCCGCCACCCCGACCTTGTCGAACCCGCGTTCGCGGAACAGGCGCCCCGCCGCCTTGACGATGGCGGCCCGGTTCTCCGCCGCCTTTTCCTTGGAAACCTTCACGTCGTCACCTTGTGCATGGCTGCCACGCCTCCATCGTGGGAGGTCGCGGCGATATTCATGATGGACGTCATGAATAAGTCCATTCATGATGCCCATCATCATAACTCAGCGATCAAGGAGAGGACAATGACGGATATGAGCGGCGGCGTGGCCCTGGTCACCGGCGGCACCTCGGGCATCGGGCGGGCGACCGCGCTGGCCTTCGCCAAGGCGGGCGCCACGGCCATCGTCACCGGGCGGCGCGAGACGGAGGGGCTGGAGACGGTGGACCTCGTCCGGCAGGCCGGCGGGCGCGCCGTCTTCGTCCAGGCCGATGTCGCCGACGCCAAGGAGGTCGCCGCCCTGTTCGCCCGGATCGAGCGGGACCACGGCCGGCTCGACTACGCCTTCAACAACGCCGGCATCCATTTCGGCCGGTCGGTGGCCGACACGACGGAGGCCGACTTCGACCGCATGGTCGCCGTCAACATCAAGGGCGTCTGGCTGTGCCTGAAGCACGAGCTGCCGATCATGCTGCGGCAGGGCAAGGGCGCCATCGTGTCCACCGGGTCCGTGCTGGGCCAGATCGGGCTGGCCGGCAACAGCGTCTATTCCGCCAGCAAGGCGGCGGTGGAGGGCATGACCCGCAGCGTCGCCATCGAGGTCGCCAAGTCCGGCGTGCGCGTCAACGCCGTCTGCCCGGCGATCATCCAGACGCCGATGAGCGCCGGCTCCTTCGGCGGGGAGGAGGCGGTGAACGCGGCGCTCGGCCCGCTGCACCCGGTGGGTCGCGTCGGCCAGCCGCGCGAGGTCGCCGACACCGTGGTCTGGCTGTGCTCCGACGCCGCGTCCTTCATCACCGGCCAGTCGATCAACGTCGACGGCGGGCTGACGGTGCAGTGATCCCCACCCCTTCCAGGAGCTCGCGATCATGGACGCCACCGATCCCGCCGTCGATCCCGTCGTCATCGTGTCCGCCGCGCGCACGCCGCTCGGCCGTTTCCAGGGCGAGCTGTCGGCCCTGCCCGCCCACGCGCTGGGCGCCCACGCCGTCCGCGCAGCGCTGAGCCGGGCCGGGTTGGCGCCGGAGCGGGTGGACGAGGTGCTGCTCGGCTGCGTGCTGCCCGCCGGCCAGGGGCAGGCGCCGGCCCGGCAGGCGGCGCGCGGCGCCGGTCTGCCCGACGCCACCGGCGCCACCACCGTCAACAAGGTCTGCGGCTCCGGCATGAAGGCGACGATGCTCGCCCACGACCTGATCCGCGCCGGCTCCGCCGACCTCGTGGTCGCGGGCGGCATGGAGTCGATGTCCAACGCGCCCTATCTGCTGGCCAAGGCGCGCGGCGGCTACCGCATCGGGCACGACCGCATCCTCGACCACCTGATGCTCGACGGGCTGGAGGACGCCTATGAGGGCGGGCGCCCGATGGGCGATTTCGGCGAGGCGACCGCCGAACTCTACGGCTTCACCCGCGCCGAGCAGGACGCCTACGCCGTCGAGACGCTGACCCGCGCCCGCGCCGCCATCGCGAGCGGCGCCTTCGCCGCCGAGATCGCGCCCGTCACCCTCGCCGTCAAAGGTGGCGAGCGGACCGTCGCCGACGACGAGAACCCGCTGAAGGTCGCGCCGGAGAAGATCCCCGCCCTGAAGCCGGCCTTCCGCCGCGACGGCACGATCACCGCGGCCAGCTCCTCGGCCAACGCCGACGGGGCGGCGGCGCTGCTGCTCACCCGCCGCTCGCTGGCCGAGCGCGAGGGGTTGCCCGTGCTGGCGACCATCCTCGGCCACGCCACCCACAGCCAGGACCCGGCCTGGTTCACCACCGCACCGATCCCGGCGATCCGCAAGCTGCTCGACCGCGTCGGCTGGGGTGTGGGCGACATCGACCTGTTCGAGATCAACGAGGCCTTCGCGGTCGTCGCCATGGCGGCGCAGCGGGACCTCGGCATTCCGCGCGACGCGCTGAACGTCAACGGCGGGGCCTGCGCGCTCGGCCACCCGATCGGCGCCACCGGCGCGCGGCTGATCGTGACGCTGCTGCACGCGCTGGCGGCGCGGGGGCTGAAGCGCGGCGTCGCCTCCCTGTGCATCGGCGGTGGCGAGGCCACCGCCATCGCGGTCGAACGGCCCGCCTGACCCTTTCCGCTAGACCGGAACCCCATCCATGCTGTCCTCCCCCGTCGCCGTCGCGCTGGCGCGGCGCAACGTCCATTACGGCTGGGCCGTCGTCGGCGTCACATTCCTGACCATGCTGGTGTCCGCCGGCGCGGTCGGCGCCCCCGGCGTCCTGCTGCTGCCCCTGCAACGCGAGTTCGGCTGGTCCACCGCCGACATCTCCATCGCCCTGGCCATCCGCCTGCTGCTGTTCGGCCTGATGGGGCCGTTCGCCGCCGCCCTTATCAACCGCTACGGCGTCAAGCGGATGGTGCTGTCCTCGCTGACGCTGGTCAGCGGCGGGCTGCTGCTGTCGCTCACCATGCGCGAGGTCTGGCAACTGATCCTGCTGTGGGGCTTCGTCGTCGGCTTCGGCACCGGCCTGACCGCCATGGTTCTGGGCGCCACCGTGGCGACGCGCTGGTTCAGCCGGCGGCGCGGGCTGGTCGTCGGCCTGCTGACCGCCAGTTCGGCCACCGGGCAGCTCGTCTTCATGCCGCTGCTGTCGATGCTGACCGAGCAAATGGGCTGGCGGGTGGCGCTGGCTCTGCTGTGCGGGCTGCTGTGGGTGGCGGCGCTGGCCGTGCTCGCCCTGATGCGCGACCGTCCGTCCGACCTCGGGCTGGCCGCCTATGGCGAGGAGGGCGCCGCAGCCGCCCCGCCGCCGTCCGCCGGATCGGTGGTGGCCGCCGCCCTGGGCGCCTTGCGCGACGCGTCGAAGACGCGGGTCTTCTGGGTGCTGTTCGCCACCTTCTTCATCTGCGGGGCAAGCACCAACGGGCTGATCCAGACCCACCTGATCCCGCTCTGCGTCGATTTCGGCGTGCCGGAGGTGCGGGCGGCCAGCCTGCTGGCGCTGATGGGAATCTTCGACTTTGTCGGCACGGTCGCCTCGGGCTGGCTGTCCGACCGCTACGACAACCGCTGGCTCCTCTTCTGGTATTACGGCCTGCGCGGCCTGTCGCTGCTGTTCCTGCCCTATTCCGACTTCACGCTCTACGGTCTGTCGCTGTTCGCGGTGTTCTACGGGCTGGACTGGATCGCCACCGTGCCGCCGACCGTCCGGCTGACGGCGGAACGCTTCGGGCGGGAGCGCGCCAACCTCGTCTTCGGCTGGGTCTTCGCCGGGCACCAGATTGGTGCCGCCTGCGCCGCCTTCGGAGCCGGCTACGCCCGCAGCACGCTGGACAGCTATCTGCCGGCCTTCTTCATCGCCGGGCTGCTCTGCCTGGGGGCGGCGCTGCTGGTTCCGACGCTTGGCCGCGCCCCGGCCGCGACCAAGCCGGCGCCAGCGACCTGAGGGAGCCAATTCAAGGCGGCTGTCCTGAAGTCCCTCTCCCGCCCCAGGAGAGGGAAGGGGCCCGCGCAGGGCGCGGGAAGGGTGAGGGTGCAGCCGAAAATCAGGCTTTGATCCTTGATTCTACCCTCACCCGCCCGCTTCGCGGGCACCCTCTCCCGGGGCTCTCGGCGGCCAAAGGCCGCCTGACGCCGTCAGCGCCCGCATGCGGGCGCGAGAGGCGGGAGAGGGATTTCACGTTAAAAAGCGATTGCCGTCGCGCCCCACCAAAGCCCCATCGACTTCGCGCCGGGCTGTGCTTAGATAGGCGCAGCCCGGCCCGCTCCGTTCGTGTGCGGGCCATAGCCACTTGCGTCGATGGACCGACCATGGACAAACTGCACGCGATGCGCGTCTTCGTCCGCGTCGTCGAGGTCAACAGCTTCACCAAGGCCGCCGACACGCTGGGCCTGCCGCGCGCCTCGGTGACGACGACCATCCAGAATCTGGAGGCGGCGCTCGGCGTGCGCCTGCTCCAGCGGACGACCCGCAAGCTGAGCCTGACGCTCGACGGCGCCGCCTATCTGGAGGGCGCCACCCGCATCCTGTCCGACCTGGAGGAGATCGAAACCTCCTTCACCAGCGCCCGCAAGACGCCGCGCGGACGGCTGCGGGTCGACATGCCGGGCTCGGTCGGGCGGCTCATCATCATCCCGACCATCCACGAATTCCACGCCCGCTACCCCGACATCGAGATCATGATCGGGATGAGCGACCGCCCCATCGACCTGATCCAGGAGGGGGTGGACTGCGTGCTGCGCGTCGGCGATCTGGTGGATTCCAGCCTGATCGCCCGGCGGGTCGGCGCCTTCCGCCCGGTGACCGTCGCCAGCCCGGCCTATCTCGCCCGCCACGGCATCCCCAGGACCATCGAGGAGCTGGAGGGCCACACCGCCGTCAACTACTTCACCCGCACCGGCAAGATGCACGAGATGAGCTTCGAGCGCGACGGCGTCACCCGCGAGGTGAAGCTGAACGGCCCGGTCTCGGTCAACGACGCAGACGCCTACGTCACCTGCGCGCTGGAGGGGCTGGGCATCGGGCAGATCGCCCGCTTCATGGCGCTGCCCCACCTGCGCAGCGGCGCCCTGGTGGAGATCCTCAAGGAGTGGCGCCCGGCCCTGATGCCGATCTCCGCGCTCTACCCGCACAACCGCCACCTGTCGCCCAAGGTCCGCGCCTTCGTCGACTGGGTCGCCGAACTGTTCGAGGGCTGCCCGCTGATGCAGGGCGAGGAGATCGACGGCTACGAGTGCCCGGAGCGGGAGAAGCCCGCGCCGACCCCCGCCACCACCGAGCCGGAGGACGCCTGCCTCTGTGTGATGTAAGCGGGATTGTTCATCCGATCCGAATTGTGTTGCCGTTGACCGCGTATTTATTCCGACCGGCCAAACGCCCACACTCCCTCCTGTTGCAATGCGGGAGGGGTGCTGGGGCACCGTCGGATCATGGGCCGCTCGTCGGAACCGTCGAACACACGCAGTACCGGAACGGCGCCCTGCCGTATCGCGGTCGATGACCGGACCATCGCCGGCCACGCCCAGGACATCCGGCTGCGGCTCTACCGGCCGCTGATCGGGCTGACCGTCCCGGCCCTGCTATACCTGCACGGCGGCGGCTTCACCTCCGGTTCGCTGGAGGAGGCGGAGACCGCCGCCGCCGCCATCGCGGAGAGCGTGCCGGCGCTGGTCGTCTCGGTCGGCTATTCGCTGGCCCCGGCCCACTGCTTTCCCACCGCCGCCCACGACGCCCACCAAGCCGCCCTGTGGACGCTGGCCGAAGCCCGCGACCTGAACATCGCCAAGGGCGGGCTGGGCGTGGCCGGGCACGACGCCGGCGGCCATGTCGCCGCCTCGCTGACCTTCCTCGCCCGCGACCAGGGCGAGGTGGACATCCGCGCGCAGGCCCTGCTCGGCCCCATGTTGGACCCCAGCCTGACCCGCGCCGGCGACGCCCAGGCGATGCAGTGCGAGGTGCCGGCGACCGCCTACGCCCGCTGCTACCGCGCCTATCTGCCCGACGCGGCGCAGCGCGTGCACCCCTACGCCGCACCGCTGGATTCGCGCCGGCTGGCCGGGCTGCCGCCGACGCTGATCGTCACCGCGCAGAAGGACGTCCTGCGCATCGAGGCGGAGCAGTACGCCGCCAACCTGATCGGAGCCGGCGTGCCCACCGAGGTCACCCGCTTCCCCGCCATTTCGCACGCCGCCCTGCCGGGCCACCGCCCGGTGCTGCTGGCGGTCGCCGACTTTTTCCGCCGCCGCCTGTCCCCCGCGGACAGCCGCGGCGTCCCCGTCTGATCCTCCCCAGGAGAGTGGTCCCATGTCGTTGTCTCCTTCGAAGCTTGCCCTCCTTCTCGCCGTCGGCGCCGCGACCGCCGGTGTCGCCGGTGTCGTCACCACCCAGGGCCACGCCGACGCCCCCGCCGCGGCGACCGCCGCCCCGCCGCCGCCCGAGGTGGACGTGGCGCCGGTCGTCGCCCGCAAGATCACCGACTGGCAGTCCTACTCGGGCCGCCTGGAGGCGGTCGACCGGGTGGAGGTGCGCCCGCAGGTGTCCGGCGCCATCACCGCCGTCCATTTCCGCAACGGCGCTTTGGTGAAGAAGGGCGATCCCCTCTTCACCATCGACCCGCGCCCCCATGTCGCCGAGGTCGCGCGGGCCGAGGCCCAGGTCGCCGCCGCGCAGGCCGCGGTGCGCTTCACCACCGCCGACCTCGACCGCGCCCAGCGGCTGGTGCAGAACAACACCGTCTCGCGCCAGACCCTGGACGAGAAGGAAAATGCCGCCCGCGAGGCCGGCGCCAACCTGAAGGCGGCGCAGGCGGCGCTCGACCTCGCCCGCATCGACCTGGAGCACACCCAGGTCACCGCACCCATTTCCGGCCGCGTCTCGCGCGCCGAGGTGACGGTGGGCAACGTCGTGGCGTCCGGCGCCTCCGCGGCCCCGTTGACGACCCTGGTCTCGGTCTCGCCGATCTACGCCTCCTTCGACGTCGACGAGCAGACCTACCTGCGCCACATCGCCAGCGTGAAGGACGCCGCCGACGTGCCGGTGCAACTCGGCCTCGCCAACGAAAGCGGCTATTCGCGCGGCGGCACGGTGGAGCATGTGGACAACCGGCTCGATTCCGTGTCCGGCACCATCCGCGTGCGCGCCAAGTTCGACAATCCGGACGGCATGCTGGTCCCCGGTCTCTACGCCCGCGTCAAGGTCGGCGGCAGCACCCCGCACGACGCGCTGATGGTCGAGGACCGCGCCATCAACACCGACCAGGACAAGAAATTCGTCCTGGTGGTCGGCGGCGACGACACCGTGCAGTACCGCGAGATCATCCCCGGCGCCGCCCAGAACGGGCTGCGGGTGGTCAAGAGCGGCCTCGCCGCCGGGGAGCGCATCGTCGTCAACGGCCTCCAGCACGCCCGCCCCGGCGCCCGCATCAGCCCGAAGACCGTGGCGATGGGCAAACCGGCGGATACCGTCGAAACCGCCTCGAACCAGTAACAGCCTAGCCCCCTGCCCAACCGTCCGCCGCACCGCGGAGGACGGAGGGGGTCTTGCGTCCAAACCCCATGCCGCCCGCTGGGAAGGCCATCATGAACATCTCGAAATTCTTCATCGACCGCCCGATTTTCGCGGGCGTGCTGTCGGTGGCGCTGTTCCTGGCGGGAGCGATCTCGCTGTTCCAGCTGCCCATCTCCGAATACCCGGAGGTCGTCCCGCCGTCGGTCGTCGTGCGCGCCCAATTCCCGGGCGCCAATCCCAAGGTCATCGCCGAAACGGTCGCCTCCCCGCTGGAGGAGCAGATCAACGGCGTCGAGAACATGCTGTACATGCAGTCGCAGGCCAACAGCGACGGCAACATGGCGCTGACCGTCACCTTCCGGCTGGGCACCGACCCGGACAAGGCGCAGCAGCTCGTGCAGAACCGGGTGGCCCAGGCGTTGCCGCGCCTGCCGTCCGACGTGCAGCGGCTGGGCGTGACGACGGTCAAAAGCTCGCCCACCCTGACCATGGTCGTGCATCTGCTGTCGCCCAACGACCGCTACGACATGACCTACCTGCGCAACTACGCCATCCTGAACGTCAAGGACCGGCTGAGCCGGATCTCCGGCGTCGGCGAGGTGCAGGTGTGGGGGGCCGGCGACTATTCCATGCGCGTCTGGCTCGACCCCAACAAGGTCGCGCAGCGCGGCCTGACCGCGTCCGACGTGGTGGCGGCGATCCGCGAGCAGAACGTCCAGGTCGCGGCGGGCGTCATCGGCGCCTCCCCGTCGCTGCCCGACACGCCCCTGCAGCTCTCGATCAACGCGCAAGGGCGCCTGACGACGCCGGAGGAGTTCGGCGCGATCATCCTGAAGACCGGCGAGCAGGGCGGCGTCACCCTGCTGCGCGACGTCGCCCGCGTCGAGATGGCGGCGGCGCAGTACGGCCTGCGCTCGCTGCTCGACAACAAGCCGGCGGTGGCGCTGGGCATCAACCAGTCGCCGGGCGCCAACGCGCTGGCCATCTCCGACGCCATCCGGGCGACCATGGCCGACCTCAAGGCCGACATGCCGGACGGCGTCGACTACAGCATCGTCTACGACCCGACGCAGTTCGTCCGCTCCAGCATCGACGCGGTGATCCACACGCTGCTGGAGGCGGTCGCCCTGGTCGTGCTGGTGGTCATCGTCTTCCTCCAGACATGGCGCGCCTCGATCATCCCGCTGCTGGCGGTCCCGGTGTCCATCGTCGGCACCTTCTCGCTGATGCTGGGGCTCGGCTACTCGATCAACGCGCTGTCGCTGTTCGGCATGGTGCTGGCCATCGGCATCGTCGTGGACGACGCCATCGTCGTGGTGGAGAACGTCGAGCGCAACATCGAGAACGGCCTGTCGGCCAAGGAGGCCACCTACCGCGCCATGCAGGAGGTCAGCGGCCCGATCATCGCCATCGCGCTGACGCTGGTCGCCGTCTTCGTGCCGCTGGCGGCCATGAGCGGCCTGACCGGCGAGTTCTACAAGCAGTTCGCGATGACCATCGCGATCTCCACCGTCATCTCCGCCTTCAACTCGCTGACCCTGTCGCCGGCCCTGGCGGCGGTGCTGCTGCGCGGCCACGACCAGCCGCAGGACTGGCTGACCCGCGCCATGAACCGGGTCTTCGGCGGCTTCTTCCGGCTGTTCAACCGGGTCTTCAACCGCGCCTCGACCGGCTACGGCCGCGGCGTCGGCGGGGTGGTGCGGCACAAGGGACTGATGATGCTGGTCTATGTCGGGCTGCTCGGCGTGACCGTGCTGCTCGGCCGCACCGTGCCGATGGGCTTCGTCCCGGCGCAGGACAAGGAATACCTCATCAGCTTCGCCCAGCTTCCCAACGGCGCCTCGCTCGACCGCACGGAGGCGGTGATCCGCGAGATGACCGACATCGCGCTCGCCCGCCCCGGCGTGCAGAGCGCCGTCGCCTTCCCCGGCCTGTCGGTCAACGGCTTCACCAACAGCTCCAGCGCCGGCATCGTCTTCGTCACGCTGAAGCCCTTCGCCGAGCGCAAGGACCCGTCGCTCTCCGCCGCCGCCATCGCCGGTGATCTGCAGAAGCGCTACGCCGGGCTGAAGGAAGCCTTCGTCGCCATCTTCCCGCCGCCTCCGGTGATGGGTCTCGGCACGCTGGGCGGCTTCAAGATGCAGATCGAGGACCGCGGCGCGCTGGGCTACGAGGCGTTGAACGCGGCGGTCGGCTCCTTCCTGAAGAAGGCCATGGAAACGCCGGAGCTGGGGCCGAGCTTCTCCAGCTACCAGATCAACGTGCCGCAGCTCGACGTCGATCTCGACCGCGTGAAGGCCAAGCAGCAGGGCGTGCCCATCGGCGAGGTGTTCGACACCATGCAGATCTATCTGGGCTCGCTCTATGTGAACGACTTCAACAGCTTCGGCCGCGTCTACCAGGTCCGCGTCCAGGCCGACGCGCCCTTCCGCGCCGAATCCGCCGACATCGGCCTGCTGAAGACCCGCAACGCCCAGGGCGACATGGTGCCGCTCTCCTCGCTGGTCACGGTCAAGCAGAGCTACGGGCCGGAGATGGTGGTGCGCTACAACGGCTACACCGCCGCCGACATCAACGGCGGCCCGGCCCCCGGCTATTCGTCGGGCCAGGCGCAGGCGGCGGCGGAGCGCATCGCCCAGGAGACCCTGCCCCGCGGCGTGCGGTTCGAATGGACCGACCTGACCTATCAGGAGATCCTGGCCGGCAACGCGGCGCTGTGGATCTTCCCCATCAGCATCCTGCTCGTCTTCCTGGTGCTGGCGGCGCAGTACGAGAGCCTGACCCTGCCGCTGGCCATCCTGCTGATCGTGCCGATGAGCCTGATGTCGGCGCTGGCCGGGGTGTGGCTGACGGGGGGCGACAACAACGTCTTCACCCAGATCGGCTTCATGGTCCTGGTCGGCCTGTCGGCGAAGAACGCCATCCTGATCGTCGAGTTCGCCCGCGAGCTGGAGCATCAGGGGCGCAGCGTGGTACAGGCCGCCATCGAGGCCAGCCGGCTGCGGCTGCGGCCCATCCTGATGACCTCCATCGCCTTCATCATGGGCGTGGTGCCGCTGGTCACCTCCACCGGCGCCGGTGCCGAGATGCGCCACGCGATGGGTGTCGCGGTGTTCGCCGGGATGATCGGCGTCACCCTGTTCGGCCTGATGCTGACCCCGGTCTTCTACGTCCTGCTGCGCACGCTGGTCGGGGCCGGCAAGCCGGCCGCGGTGCCGACCGGTCCGGCGCTCGCCCACGGGCACGGGGACGACTGAGCGTCCCTGAGGGAACCGTCGCCTTAACCGTGGCGGGGAGCCGGGGCCGAGCGTCCCGCTCCCCGCCACGTCGTTTTTTCCCTGACCTTCCCCCTGCTTGCTCTGGCACAACGATCGGCGACGCTCCAGCCGGCACTCTCACCGTCACGCACCGCCCATCCGTCGGCGGCCCCGGTTGGAGACCTCGTCATGTCCAGTGCAGCCATCAGCACCACCCTGTACCGCCATCACCACGCCACCGTCGGGCAGCTCGTCGACCGGATCGACTCCCTGCTGGCGGCGCCGTCCCCGGTGGCGAACGCCGCCGCTCTCGCCACGACGGTCCGCGACCTGTTCGGCGTGTTCACCGTCCACCTGTCGCTGGAGGACAGCGCGCTCTACCCGCGCCTGCTGGCCCACCCGACCCCGGCGCTGCGGGCGACGGCGGCGCGCTTCCAGGCCGAAATGGGCAGCCTGCGCGCACGCTTCGACCGCTACCGGGCAAGCTGGCCCGGCCCGCTGGCGGTGTCCAAGGATCCGGAAACCTTCGTCCGCGAGACGCGGGAGGTGGTCACCGCGCTCAAGCACCGCATCGCCCGCGAGGATCTGGAGCTGTACGACGTGATCGACCGCGCCGCCCTCGCCGACAAGACGGCGAACCGCTGAGGGCGCATCCGATGATCCGCCCGAACCGCCGCGCCGCGCTGGCGGGGCTCGCCGCCCTGCTGGCCGCTCCCGCCCTCCGCCGTCCCGCCGCCGCCATCGCGGCCCCCTTACCGCAACTGACCTTGTGGGGACCGCCGGCGGGTCCATCGATCACGCTGGTTCACGCCATCGCCTCCGGGCTGCTCCGCCCGGTCGCCGACAAGGTGGTGTTCAAGGCGTGGCGCACCCCCGACGAGCTGCGCGCCGGGCTGACCTCCGGCACCATGCAGACTTTCGTGCTGCCGACCCAGTCCGCCGCCAACCTGTTCAACAAGGGCCTCGGCGTCCGGCTGGTCAACGTGATGACCAACGGGCTGCTGTATCTGCTGTCCACCGACCCGTCGCTGACCTCGATGAGCGCTCTGAAGGGCCGGAGCGTCGCGATTCCCTTCCGCAACGACACGCCGGAATATGTGTTCCGGCGCCTGCTGGCGGCGGAGCGGCTGACCGCCGAGGGCGATGTCGCCCTTCAATTCACCGGCACGCCGATGGAAGCGATCCAGCTTCTCGTCACCGGGCGGGCCGACACCGCCCTGCTGCCCGAGCCGGCGGCCTCCGCCGCCATCCTGCGCGCCGGGATAGCCGGCAAGACGGTGACGCGGGTCCTCGACATTCAGCAGGCCTGGGGCACCGCCACCGGGTTGGCGACCGTGCTGCCGCAGGCCGGCCTCGGTGTCTCCGGTGCCTTCCTGGCGGAGCACCCCGCCACCGTCGAGGCTCTGCACGACGCCCTGGTCAAGGCGACCGCTTCGGTCAACGCCGACCCGGCACGGGCCGCCAGCGATGCCGCCGCACCGCTCGGCCTGCCCTGGCCGGTCATTGAGCAGGCGATCCCTCATTCCAATCTGGTCGCCCAGCGCGCCAGTGCCGTCCGCGAACCGATAGAGGCCGTCTTCCGCGCCCTGGCGGAGTTCGACCCCAAGATCATCGGCGGTGCGCCGCCTGCCGCGGACTTTTATCTGTGAGGCGGGGCATGACGACGGCGCGCGCCGACGCGGTTCTCGACCGGCTGGGCCGGGTCGGGCAGTTTCTGTGGTCGGGCTGGGCCGGGCTGGCCGGGCTGGCCTTGTTCGCCGCGCTTTGGCAGGCGGGGCATGAGCGCTACGGCGACTTCATCCTGCCGGCCCCGCTGGCGACGCTGGCCGCCGGCCTGACCATCGCCGCCGATCCCGCCGCCTGGGAACTGGCTGGTCAGACCACGCTGCGCGCGGTCGAGGGCTTTGCGCTGGCCGCCCTTGCCGGCGCGGCGGGCGGGCTGGCCGCTGGCTATTCGCCGGCGACGATGCGGCTGGCCCGCCCCATCCTGACCGTCCTGCTGGGGGTCCCGCCCATCGCCTGGATCGTGCTGGCGATGATCTGGTTCGGCTCCACCGACGGAACGATCATCACGACGGTGTTGGTCGCCGCCACACCGGTGGTCTTCGTCGGCGTGGCCGAAGGCGCCGTCACCCGCGACCGCGGGCTGGACGACATGGCCCGCGCCTTCGGCGCCGGCCCGCTCGCCCGGCTGACCACGCTGGGCTTGCGCCATGTCGCCGCCTTCCTGTTCCCGGCGCTGACCGTGGCGCTCGGCTCGGCCTTCAAGGTGGCGGTGATGGCCGAGCTTCTCGCCAACACCGGCGGCATCGGCGGCGCGCTGGCCGCCGCCCGCGCCAACCTCGACGTGGCCGAGGCGCTGGCCTGGGTGCTGATCGCGGTGACCGGGCTGATCGTCGTCGAATACACGCTGGTCCACCCCATCCGGTCCGAGTTTGAACGCTGGCGCAACGCCGCGCGCCCCTGGGGCGTCAAGCGCTGATCCCCAAGGCAGGCGCTGACGGAAGAATCAAGGCGGAAAAATCGACCGTGCACGCTGCTTTTCCGCCTCGAACTTGACCGCGGACAAACAGCCCGCCCGAAAGGCCGATAAAATGCGAACGACAATCATTTGCATTTAAGTCCGAGACATCGGCCTTTTCGGGGAAACGAGCACCATGACGACACGGGGACAGGCCGGCCAAGCGGCGTTCCGAACCGCGCGAGCGGACACCGCCACCCGCGCCCCCATCCTTCTGGCCGGACTGGCCCTGGCCTCGCTGGGCGCCGCGGCCTCGCCGCCGGCCCACGCGCAGTCGGCGGCACCGGGGGCCGCCGTCGTCCTCTCCCCGGTCATGGTCGAAGGACAGGCCGACAGCGCCGAGGCGACCGACCGCCGTCGTCTGGAGGCGATCCCCGGCGGCACCGCCCTGGTGGCGGAGGAGGATCTGGCCGGCAAGGCGAACGTCACGGTGTCCGACGCGCTGTCCGGGGTGCCCGGCGTGGTGGTGCAGAACTTCTTCGGTGGCAACGACCAGCCGCGCATCCAGATCCGCGGCTCCGGGCTCCAGCAGAATCCGGTGGAGCGCGGCATCCTGGCCCTGCAGAACGGCCTGCCGCTGAACCGGGCCGACGGTTCCTACATCGTCGGGCTGGCCAACCCGCGGCAGGCGGAGTTCACCGAGATCTACCGCGGCTACACCGCCAACCGGCTGGGCGCCAGCATGCTGGGCGGGGCGATCAACTTTATCTCCCCCACCGGCTCCTCCGCGCCGGGCTACCGGCTGGGCGTCGAAGGCGGCAGCTTCGGCCAGTTCAACACCAGCCTGCAGGCCGGCGGCAGCGCCGGAAAGCTCGATGGGCTGGTCCAGGTCCAGCGCAGCCAGCGTGACGGCTACCGCGACTACAACAGCTCCGAGCGCACCGGCTTCGACGCCAACGTGGGCGCCGTGCTGTCCGACACCGTCACCACCCGCTTCTTCGCCGGCTACACCGACCTGTCCTTCGATGTGGCCGGCCCGCTGACCCGCCAGCTTCTGGAATCCAACCCCAAGGCGGTCTACACCGGCCCTCGCGTGGTCAACGGCGTCGCCACCAATCCGGGACCGAACGTCGTCCGCGACCGGCCCGAGCGCGAGGCCAAGCAGTTCCGCGTCGGCAACCGGACGACGGCGACCTTCGGGGCGCACCTGCTGGACGTGGCGCTGGGCTACACCCACACGGACGACACGTTCCGCTTCCCGATCTCCTCGGGCATCCGCAAGACGGAGGGCGGCGACGTCACCGCCGTCGCGCGCTACGCCTACAGCCCCGACGCGAACCAGCCCCTGCCGCTGTTCGAGACGACCCTGCGCTACGTCGTCGGCTCGGCGGACCGCGAGGACTACCTGAACAACGCCGGCAGCCAGGGCGCCCTGTTCGGACGCAGCACACTGGACGCCTCCACCCTGGCGCTCCACGGCGGCCTGAACCTGCCGCTCGGCAACGCGGTCACCCTGTCCCCGGCACTCACCGTCACCCACGCCACGCGCGAGAACGACGACACCTTCGGCGCGGCGCGGCGGCCGACCATCGCCTTCAACCCGGCCAACCCGCGGGTGGCGCTGCCCGCCGGTTCGATCCCCGCCGGCGACACCAGCTACGACCGCAGCTACACCGGATTCAGCCCGAGCCTCGGCCTGACCTGGAAGCCGCTGGAGGACCACACCCTCTACGCCGCCCTCAGCCGCAGCTTCGAGCCGCCCACCCACGACGACCTGATCGCCACCGTCAACGGCACGCCGAACAGCAGCGCCGGGCGCCCGAACCCGGCCCAGCCCGGCCTCGTCTCCACCGCCTACCGCACGCCGGACCTCAAGGCGCAGACGGCGACCACCGTCGAGGCGGGCTGGCGCGGCCGTTTCGGGCTCGTCACGGTCGATGCCGGAACCTATTATTCCTGGGTCAAGAACGAGCTGCTGAGCCTGCGCGACGCCACCGGGGCCTCGCTCGGCGCGGTGAACGCCGACCGGACGCGGCATTTCGGCGTCGATCTCGGGCTGTCGGCCTTCCTCACCGAGCGGCTGAGCGGCCGGATCGCCTATACCTTCCAGGATTTCCGCTTCCAGGACGACCCGGTGCGCGGCGACAACCGGCTGGCCGGCGCGCCGCGCCACGTCATCAACGCCTCGGCGCGCTACGACATCACGACGGCGCTGTCGGTGGGAGCGGAGGTCGACTGGTATCCCGGCAAGACTCCCGTCGACAACATGAACAGCGTCTACACGGACGGCTACGCCACCGTCGATCTGCGCAGCACCTACGCCATCAACGAGCGTGTCAGCGTCTATGGCGAGGCCCGCAACATCTTCGACGCGACCTACGCCTCCTCGACCCTGATCGTCGATCAGGCGTCGCCCACCCAGGCGGTCTATCTGCCGGGCGACGGGCGGGCCTTCTACGCCGGCCTGAAGGTCAGCTTCTGACACCCGACCCTTGAAAGGCACTCCGCGATGACCCGCGAAACGACGGACGCCACCCCCTCCCTGACGCTGTCCGGCATCGGCCACGCCTATCTCGGCCGCACGGTGCTCGACGCCGTGGACCTGTCGCTGGCGGCGGGCGAGGTGGCGGCGCTCGTCGGCCCCTCGGGCTGCGGCAAGAGCACGCTGGCGCACATCGCCGCCGGGGTGGTCGAGCCGTCGCGGGGCCGCGTCGCGCGGCGCTACTGCCGCCACGGCATGGTGTTCCAGGACCCGCGCCTGCTGCCCTGGGCGACGGCGCGGGCCAACATCGCCTACCCGCTGCGCCTGCTCGGCCTGCCCCGCCGCGAACGGCGGGAGCGGGCTGAGGAGGCCGCGCGTCGGGTGGCGCTCGACCGCGCCGACCTCGACAAGTTTCCCATCGAGCTGTCGGGCGGCATGCGCCAGCGCGCCGCCATCGCGCGGGCGCTGGCGATCGACCCCGACTTCGTCTATTTCGACGAGCCCTTCACCGCGCTCGACGTCGCCCTGAAGCGCCGCATGCAGGATCTGGTGATCGAGGCGGCGCGCGGGGCGCGGTTCGGTGCCCTGTTCATCACTCACGACTTGATGGAGGCGGTGCGCATCGCCCACCGCGTCGTGGTCATGGACGCCCAGGGGCGCGGCATCGCCGGGACGCGCGCCGTTCCCGGCGAACCGGGCGGGCGCGACGAGGGCACCGTCTACCGGCTGGTCGCCGGGTTCCTGTCCGACGATCCGCTGTTCCGCCACATCCACGACATCGACGAAAGGCGGACCCCATGACGGACGCGATCAGAGCCGCCCGCGCGCCGACCCTCGCCGGCATCCTCGGCGACGAGGGGCTGCGGCTGTTCTTCCCGCTGTCGGCCCTGCACGCCGCGCTGTGGCCGCTGCTGTGGGCGGTGGTCAACGGCTTCGCCCTGCCCTTCGACGGCGCGATTCCGCCGGGGCTGTGGCACGCGCACGAGATGCTGTTCGGCTCCTTCGGCGCGGCGGTGATCGGCTTCATCACCACGGCCATCCCGGAATGGACCGACAGCCGGCGGCTTCAAGGGCGCGCCCTCTTCGCGCTGGCGGCGCTGTGGGGGATCGGGCGGGTCGCCGGGTTGCTCGGTGCCGACGGGGCGGCCGTCGTCGCCGCAATCGCCGACACGGTGTGGCTCGCCGCCCTGCCCGTCTACGTCGCGGCGGTGTCCTGGCGCAAGCGCACGAGCCGGCTGATCGGCGTTCTGCTCTGGCTGAACGCGCTCGCGGTGTCGGGTGCCGTGGTCCACGTCGCGTTTGTCATCGGTGACGTGGAGTGGGCGCAGGCCGGGCTGCACGCCGCCGGTCTGGTGCTGCTCGGGCTGTTGGGCCTCGTTCTGGCGCGCATTTCGGTGCCCGTCACGAATCTCGTCCTCGACCCCAGCCAGGGCAGTTCGCCGTACCGGCCCCATCCGGGACGCCTCAATCTGGCACCCGGTCTGGTTGCCATCGCCCTGACCGGGGAGGTCGCCGGGCTGTCGCCCGCGGTGAGCGCCTATCTCTCCGTCGCCGCGGGGGCCGCCTTTCTCGACCGGGTCGCCGAATCCTTCATCGGCCGCGCCTTCTTCCGCACGGAAATCCTGGCCCTGGCCGGGTCGAGCCTGATGGCAGGCGCCGGTCTGCTGTTGATCGGCGTCTCCCGGCTGGGGGCGGGGTTTGCCGAAACGCCGGCGCTGCACGTGGCGCTGATGGGCGGGCTGGGCCTCGGCGTGCTGGCGGTCTTCGCCATCGCCGGGCTGTTCCACACCGGCCGGACCATTCCCCTTCCAGCGGCGGCACGTCTGGCCATTGCGTTGCTGATCGGGGCCGTAGCGCTGCGGGTCCTGCCGGAGCTGGGCCTTCTGCCGGTGCCGCCCGGACCGCCCCACGCTCTGGCGGCGTTGCTCTGGGCGGCGGCCTTCCTGCTCTGGCTCAAGGTCTATTGGCCCTTCCTGTCGCGGCCCCGCGTAGAGGAGGCGGAGGTGTGTTGATCTCCGGCGAGATTGGCAAACCCCACTGGCGCCCCCCGATGAAAACCACCCTCCATACCCGTGCCGGCTGCGACTCCTTCCTCCTGTTCGCGGCACTCTGCGCCGCGACGCTGGTCGCCGTCTGGGTGCCATGGTTCCTCGGCCTCATCGGCCTGGAAATGGCGTTCTCCCCCTCCTCCTGGCACGCGCACGAACTGCTGTTCGGCTTCATGCCGGTCATTGTCGGCAGCGTCCTGTTGACGGCTGTGGGGAACCGGACCGAGCGTCGGCCTTTAGCCGCCTGGCCGTTTGCCGCGCTGATCGCGGTCTGGATCGTCGGGCGGCTGGGCGTGGCCGGATCGGCGGCGCTGGAGCCGCTGACCGTCGCACTGCTTGCCCTGCTGTTCCCGGCCGCCCTCATACCCGTGGCCGGATGGAAATTCCTTCTGACGAAAAACGGCCGCAGCTTGACGATCCTCACCGTCCTTGCCGCCCTAGTCGGCGCGCAGAGCCTGTTCCATTGGGAGCTGTGGCGCTTCGGGCGAAGTGTCCACGGCACGAGCCTCGCTGTGGCAGCGCTCCTGACCTGGACCATGCTGGGGGGCGGGATCATACCGGACGGCAGGGGGATCACCCCGAGCCTTGCCGGAAAGCGGCGGAAGGCGCGCGGCAATCCCCTTCGGCACGTACGCTCCACCCTTTTCAACAGGGTGGCGATGGGGCTCGGGCTGCTGGCTCTCGCAACCTGGATCTTGCGGGAAGATGGTGTCTTGGACGAACGTCTCACCGGCGCCTTGCTGCTGGCCGCCGGATTCACGCAGACGGCGCGGCTCGCACGGTGGCGACCGCACCGCGCGCCGTCCGGGCTGCCCGTGTTCGTCCTGCACGTTGCTCGCACCTTCATCCCGGCCGGGTTTTTGCTGGCGGCCTGGGCCTCTCTGGGCGGCGACACCGCCTTCAACGCTGCGGCACTCCACGCCTGGACCATGGGCGCCGTCGGCGGCATGACGCTGGCGGTGATGATGACGCAGTCCACTCTGGCCCATAACAGGCATGCGCTCACCACCTCCCGGCTGTCGACCGGCATCCACCTCGCCGTGGCAGCGGCAGCCTGCGCATGTATCGCGGCCTCACTCGACCCGCAGCACACGATGTTGCTGATTCCGCTGGCGGGTGTCTTGTGGATCGCCGCTTTCCTAATGCTCGCTCTGGTCTATGGGCGGAAATCCGCATGATGTCTGGATGGGGTTGGGCGGCCATGGAGGCGGGCGTCAGATGGCGCGGCCTTCGCACCACCGTGCCGTGGCTGTGTCCCCCCGAGTGATGTCTGAGGCATGAGGCTGGCCCGCCGGAGCGCTCCCCATAGCTGGCGCAGGCGGGCCAGCCGTCCGGGAACGGGCGGTCACCGTGTTCTTCGGCTAAGTTGAGGTTGCTTGACGACCATCAACCCCAAGCTACGGCGCGGGTCCTACTTTCCAGCCTTCCTGGAGCCGCGGCGCACGGCGGAGAAGGCGCTGATCGCGGTGATCCAGGAGGCCTACGTGCAGGGCATCTCCACGCGCAACGTCGATGACCTGGTCAAGGCGATGGGCATGACCGGGATTTCGAAAAGCCAAGTCAACCGCTTGTGCAAGGAGATCGACGAGCGGGCCCACGCCTTCTTGAACCGACCGTTGGAAGGGGACTGGTCCTTGGTGTGGCTGGATGCGACGTATGTGAAGGTGCGCCAGGACGGCCGCATCGTATCGCTGGCCGCCATACTGGCGATCGGCGTCAACACCGATGGCCGGCGCGAGGTGCTGGGCGCGACACTCCAACGCTGTCGCGTTCATTGTATGAGGAATCTGCTGGCCTGCGTGGGCAAGGCGCACCAGACGATGGGTGCCGCCACCATCCGCACCGCGTTTGCCCAGGAGACCGCCGAGGCGGCGCACGAGCAGGGGCGCCGGGTCGCCGACAGCCTGCGGCCCCGCTTCTCCAAGCTGGCGGCGCTGATGGACGAGGCGGAATTCGACGTGCTGGCCTGCATGGCTTATCCCAAGGACCTGCGCACCAAGCTGCACAGCACGAACCCACTGGAGCGGCTGAACGGCGAGATCAAGCGGCGCACCAACGGCGTCGGCATCTTCCCTGGGGAAGGAGCGGTTGTGCGCCTCGCCGGCGCCTTGCTGCTGGAGCCGCACGATGAGTGGGCGGTGTGCCGGCGCTACAGGACCATGGAAAGCCTGACCGAGCTGTGCCACCCTCAGGCCACTGACCCGCTGTCCATCGCAGCGGAGTAAACCGGCAGCCTCAGCTCGCCGAAGAGCGCCTACGCCCCCTCAGACACCACTCCTCGGGACACGATCATGGTGGAGGTCGGCGAAGTCCCCATCGACGAAGACCGGGCCGAGGTCGTCGCGCAGCTTCAGATAGGGATTGCCCTTGGGAAGAAAAGCAGCGCGGGCAACCCGCGCGGTCTCCTCCGGAACAGACGGAGGGGACGGCTGACGGTGGAGTGACATGGCAGTGCCTCGGTATGCTTCGCCAGCGTCAACCGGCTTCGGGCGGCTCCGTCCCTTTGCCCATCCCTCAGCGATACAGCCTCAACCCGATCAACGCCCGGACGATGAATGCACCGCCTGCCCTCGGTGTGCTGCCAGCAAGGCATCCAGGCGGCTCTTCTATGCCAAAAGGACGATGGTGTGTGTCCAAGCGTATTTTGTCACGCAAAGCGCTACATGTGATCCCACGGTTCCTTCTGGTCCTGGCCCATGCCCGTCTCACCCTCGCCGTCCGATGAGCCCCCGCCGCATCCCGGCGCCGTGCTGCGCAACCACGTTCTGCCCGAACTCGGGCTGACGGTGAGCCGGGCCGCCCAGGAGCTCGCGATCGCCCGCCAGACGCTGCATCGCGTGCTGGCCGGCACCGCCGCCGTGACCCCCGAGATGGCCGCCCGGCTGGCCCGGCTCTGCGGCATACCCGGCCGCTTCTGGCTCAACCTGCAACTGACGCACGATCTCTGGCATGCGCAGCGCGCCCTCGCCGGCACGCTCGAGCGCATTCCGGCCCACCCGCTGCCCGACACCCTCAAAACCGAGATCCTGACCCGCCATGGCCGCACCCTCTGACCCGACGCGTAAGGCCCGGACCGGCGTCGCCGGGCTCGACGACATCCTCGCTGGCGGCCTCACCCGGGACCGTGTTTTCCTGCTCGAGGGCAGCCCCGGCACCGGCAAGACCACAGTGGCCCTGCGATTCCTACTCGAGGGCGCCGCGGCCGGTGAACCCGGGCTCTACATTACCCTGTCGGAAACCGAGGGTGAGCTGCGCGAGGCCGCCGCCGCGCATGACTGGACGCTCAGCGATGCCATCACGGTCTTCGAACTGGTCCCGCCCGAGAGCCTGCTCGACGCGGCGCACCAGCAGAGCCTGCTCTACTCCGCGGACCTCGAACTCGGCGAGACGACCAGGCTGCTGTTCGAGGCGATCGAGCGCACCAAGCCGACGCGGATCGTGCTCGACAGCCTATCGGAGATCCGCCTGCTGGCCCAGGACTCGCTGCGCTACCGGCGTCAGATCCTGGCGCTCAAGCACTACTTTGCCCGGCACGGCGCCACCGTACTGCTGCTCGACGATCTCACCACCGACACCATGGACAAGACGGTCCACAGCATCGCGCATGGCGTGATCCGCCTGGAGATGCTGGCACCGGCTTACGGGGCGGAGCGGCGGCGCCTGCGCGTGCTCAAGTACCGCGGCCAGGCATACCGCGGCGGCTACCACGATTTCACGATCGCCACCGGCGGCCTCCGGGTGTTCCCCCGGCTCATCGCCGCCGAGCACCGCACCGACTTCACCGGCGAGCCTCTGGCCAGCGGCATCGCCGAACTCGACAGGCTGCTCGGCGGCGGTATGGAACGCGGCTCGAGCACCCTGATCCTCGGCCCCGCGGGCACCGGCAAGTCGCTGCTCGCCGTCCAGTTCGCGACCGCCGCCATGGCGCGGGGCGAGCGCGCGGCACTGTTCGTCTTCGACGAGGAGCTCGGCCTGCTGTTCGCCCGGACCAAGGCGCTGGGCTTCGACCTCGAAGCCCAGCGCGACCGCGGCAGCCTGATCATCGAGCAGGTCGATGCGGCGGAGCTGTCGCCCGGCGAGTTCACGCACCGGGTCCGGGCCCTGGTCGACGCCCACCAGATCCGCACCGTGGCGATCGACAGCCTCAACGGTTACCAGGCGGCGATGCCGGAGGAGCAACTCCTGGTCCTGCACCTGCACGAGCTGCTCCTCTACCTGAACCGGCAAGGCGCGACGACCTTCCTCACCATCGCTCAGCACGGCCTGATCGGCGACATGCAGGCGCCGATCGACGTCACCTACCTCGCCGACACCGTCGTGTTGCTGCGCTACTTCGAGGCATTGGGCCGGGTCCGGCGGGCGATCTCGGTCATCAAGAAGCGCACCGGCGCGCACGAGGACACGATCCGCGAGTACCGCATCACCGACCAGGGCATCAGCCTCGGGCCGCCCCTGGAGGCGTTCCAGGGTGTGTTGCGCGGCGTGCCGGTCTACGTCGGCCAGGATGAGCCGTTGCTGCGGGACGACCCGGCGTGAGCGGGTCCGAGGCCGCGGGGCGGGCGCTGATCCTGGCGCCGCGCGGCCGGGACGCCACCGTCGCGTCGGCACTGCTGGGCGAGGCTGGGATCGGCGCGCACGCGTGTCCCGATCTGCCCGCGCTATGCCGGGCGCTGGACGAAGGCGCCGGGCTGCTCATCCTCGCCGAGGAAGCGGTGCGCACCGCCGACCTCCGAGGGCTTGCGGCCAGGATCGCCGCGCAGCCGCCATGGTCGGATCTTCCCGTCGTGCTGCTCACCATGCGCAGCGACGGCCCCGAGCGGACATCGGAGGCCGCGCGGCTGACCGAACTGCTCGGGAACGTCACCTGCCTCGAACGCCCGTTTCACCCGACCACCCTGATCAGCATCGTGCGCACCGGCTTGCGCGGCCGCCGCCGGCAGTACGAAGCGCGGGCGCGGCTTGCCGAGCGCGACCGCCTTCTGGCGGACCTCGCCGACGAGCGGGCCCGCTTCGCGACCTTGGTCGAGCACCTGCCGGTCGGCGTCAGCTTGGTGGACCGGGACGGCCGGACCATGCTGTGCAACCCGGCATTCCGCCGCTTTCTCCCGGATGCGGTCATCCCGTCCCGGCAGCCGGATGGCGAGGAGACCTGGATCGCGTACGACGCGCAGGGCCGCCGTCTCACCCGGAAGCAGTTTCCCGGGGCTCGGGCCTTGCGCGGCGACATGGTCCACGGCGTCGAGTTCGAGCATCGCCTGCCCGATGGATCACTGACCTGGACCCGGGTCAGTGGCGTGCCGGTGCACCACACGACGGGCGAGGTCAGCGGAGCGCTCGTGGTCATCGTCGACATCAGCGCCCAGAAAGCGGCGCAAGAGGCCCTGCAGCGTCTCACCGCGACGCTTGAGGCCACGGTGGCCGGGCGGACCCGCGAACTGGCGACGACGCTGGAGCGGTTGCGCGGTGAGATCCGCGAGCGGGAGCGGGCCGAGGAGCAGCTTCGCCAGACGCAGAAGCTGGAAACCCTGGGCCAGCTCACCGGCGGGGTCGCGCACGACTTCAACAACCTGCTGATGGCCGTGCTCGGCAACCTCGAGCTGCTGCGCAAGCGCCTGCCCGCCGACGCCGCCACGGAGCGCCTGTTTGCGGGCGCTATGCAGGGCGCGCAGCGTGGGGCGACACTGACCCAGCGGCTTCTGGCTTTCGCCCGCCGGCAGGACCTGCAGCCTCAGAGCGTCGATCTCACCGGGCTGCTGACCGGCATCAGGACATTGGTGGAGCGTTCGATCGGCCCGCGCGTGGTGGTCCGGATCGACGCGCCCGCCGTGCTGCCGCCAGCCCTGGTCGACCCCAACCAGCTCGAACTGGCGATCCTGAACCTGGCCGTCAACGCCCGCGACGCGATGCCCGACGGCGGCACGTTGAGCGTGAGCCTGGACGAGGTGCCGGCCGATGAGGCGCTTGGGCTGGCGCCCGGCACCTACCTGCGGCTGAGCGTTCGCGACACCGGCACCGGCATGGACGCGGACACCCTCGCGCGGGCGGTCGAGCCGTTCTTCACGACCAAGGGCGTCGGCAAAGGCACCGGGCTTGGGTTGTCGATGGTCCATGGTCTGGCGGTGCAATCCGGTGGGGCGTTACGGCTGTCGAGCGTGCCCGGCCAGGGCACGCTGGCCGAGCTGTGGCTACCGCAGGCGGCAGCAGTCCGGGCGGCGGAGCCGGTCGAGGTCTCGGCTGTTGACGCACCATCCGCCACCATCCTGGTCGTCGACGACGACGCGCTGATCGCCATGAGCACCGTCGACATGCTGACTGACCTTGGGCACACCGTTCTGGAAGCGCATTCGGGTTCGCAAGCGCTCGACCTGCTGCGCGAGGATCAAATGATCGACCTGTTGCTGACCGACTACGCGATGCCGGGCATGACCGGCGTTGAACTCATTGAGGCGGCCCGCGCGCTCCGGCCCGACCTGCCGGTGCTGCTGGCGACGGGCTATGCCGAGTTGTCAGAGGGCACGGCCACAGGCCTGCCGCGGCTCGCCAAGCCGTACACGCAGCATCAACTCGCGGCCGTGATCGCCAAGCTGCTGGCGAAAGCGTCGGAGACGACGATGCTGGTCGAGCGGAGCGGTGCTCTCCGATCCGTCTCACGCAAATCGGTCTGAGCCCGATGATTGCAGGTCCGTCTCACGCAATGAGGGTTCGATCTCAGGTAATTCGGGTTTGCCGTGGGCGATGGTCTCACCGATTGTGGGCCGGAAATGACCGATGAAATCAGGTTGGACCGTCGATGATTGCGGGCCGCTACACGTGGCGCGGGATGCCAAGGGAGCCGGCCGCGCCGAGCAGAGCGTCGGCAATCGGGCTCCCTTGAATCCAGCACGCTGATGCCTTTGCTCAAACGCCTCGTGGCTGTGGAACTGATCCATCGCACGCGCAACCCGACCAACGAGAGGCAGGTGATCGTGTCGCTGACGGATCAAGGACTGGCTCTGCGCTCCAAAGCCGGTTGCCTGGGCGATACATTGCTCCGTGCCTCCGGGCAGTCACCCGACGCTTTGGGAAAGCTCAACCGCGAGATTGCACAACTGCGCGACGCTGTTTACGCGCATATCGGCGGCTGGGCGTCACTCGACGCACATTGATGAGCGGGGCGCACGATGGTGAAGATTGAGGGCAGCGCGACAATTGTCAGATAAACAGCGATGAGGTGCGGTTTTGAGAATGCAGTGAGTCGGTTTGCGATGATGAAGATGGCCGCGGCGGTGAGCGGTGCGAGGATGATGCGCCCCAACCGATCCTGTCGTCGATCCAGGCGTTTGTTTGCAAGCAGCCGATCTGCCTAGGACAAGGCAGGCGTGGACAAAGCTGGTGGCCGGGAGCGTCATGCCTACGCCACAGGACCCGCCGCTTCCCGACGCCCGCCACGGAGGGCGAACGTCGGGGCGATGACCTCAGACAGTCCGAACGGTGCCGCCGTCGATGATAAACTCGGCGCCGTGGATCGCGGCGGCGCGATCTGAGGCCAGATAGGCAATGAGATCGGCAACCTCATCGGGCTCGGCCGCACGCCCGATCGGGATCCCACCCAAAGCATCAAGGACAACTTGCCGCGCCTCCTCAATCGTTCCGCCATTGGCGGCCTGCAGACGCTTCAGAAAGTCGACGGACGACGCGGTCATGATCCAGCCGGGGGAGACGGCGTTGACCCGCACGCCCTTCGGTCCCAGCTCCTTGGAGATCGACTTGCTGTAGGTCCTGAGCGCGGCCTTTGCGGCGGCGTAGCCAGTGGTCGATTCGGGAAGCGGCAGGATCGATTGGATAGACGTGATATGCACAATCGCGCCGGCACCCCGTTCCATCATCTGCGGAGCCAAGAGGCGATCAAGGCGGACAGTGGCCAAAAGGTTAAGGTTCAGCTCGGCGAGCCAGTGATCTTCCGTCAGGGCAAGAAAGCCGCCGCCGGGCGAGGCCGAGCCGCCGATCACATGAGCGAGGATGTCGATGCCGCCCATACGCTCGAGCGCCGCCTTGGCCAGGGCTGCTCCGCCCTCGGCTGTCGTCAGGTCTGCCTGGACGAACTCGACGCCGTCGATCGGCTGTGGAGTTCCGCGGGCGGCGGTGATCACCCGGGCGCCGCCGGCCAGGAAGCGATCGACGGTAGCGCGGCCCAAGCCCCTGGTGCCGCCGCTGATGAACACTCGTTTTCCCGCGAACTCAGTTGGATCAGCCTTGATGTTCATACCGTGATCTCCAAGGCTTGGATCGCGTCGTGTTCGAGCGTGAAGCGATAGGTGAAGCGGATGGGGCTGCCCTTGAAGTCGCCATGGGCAGGACCTTCGGCCACGACTTGGCCGTTCTCGTCGCGAACAGTGTCCGGCGTGAAGATGGCCTTGACCGCAATCACCTCGTCTTCAAACAAGCTTCGCAGCTCGGCGTGGCCCTTGTGACGTTTTCCGTTGTCCAAGAGGACCGCGTCGGCGGCAAAAGGCTTCAGCATGCCGTCCACATCGAGTTGTGCATTAGCCTCGACATAGTCGGCTATGGGTTTGGGTAGTTCGATCGACATCGCTCGGCTCCTTGACGTGACAAGGTTGATTTAGAGGCAAACATCAATCTCGATAATCGGGGTAAACTGGCATGCGGCATTGCGAAAAGCGGGACAATGGCGAAACACGGTCTGCTCGAATTTAATGCTGTTCTCGCCATTGCGCGGCGCGGATCGTTCCGGGCAGCGGCGCTGGAACTTGGCCTGTCGACCACCGCACCGAGCAACGTCATCGGGAAGCTGGAGCGCCAACTCGGCGTCCGACTGTTCAATCGCACGACCCGGAGCGTCTCCCTGACCGACGCCGGGCGGCAGTTCGTGGATACAATCGGTCCCGCGCTCCAGGACATCCATGAGGCGATGGAAAACGCCCAGTCGCAGCAGGATACGCCATCGGGCACCTTGCAGATCAACAGCTTTGCCGCGGCTGCGCGTGAGATCCTTCCCCTCCTGCTCCAGTTCCTGCGGCTCTATCCGCAGGTCCATGCCGATCTCGTCACCGAGGGCCGGCTCATCGACATCGTTGCGGACGGCTTCGATCTCGGTATCCGCACCGCGGACCTCGTCCCCAGCGACATGATCGCGGTGCCGCTCGGTCCGCGCCGCCGCTATGCGCCCGATTATCGTGATTGTGGTTTCATCACCGAACTATCTCCGGACTCGGGAGCAGCCAAGGTCGCCGTCCGACCTGCTTGCCCATCCGTGCATCCGTGTAAGGCTGCCCAATGGAGCGCTTTACTGGTGGCAATTCGAGAAGGGTGGGCAGCCGATCCAGATCGACGTGGACGGCCCGATCACCCTGGACGAGGCCAGCCTCGCCCGCATGGCGGTGCTGGAGGATGTGGGGATCGGCTTCTTCATGGAGTCCGACGTGCAAGGCGATCTTGCCGCCGGCCGCCTGGTTCGCATTCTCGAAGACCGGACCCCGCCACTGGAACAGCTTTGCCTCTACTATCCCAGCCGGCGACACTCGTCTGCCGCGTTCAAAGCATTCATTGATCTTGCCCGGAAATTTGCTGCCTCAACAACTGCGACGGCTTGATCGTCGCCGGATCGTGCCCCTGAGCGTGGTGTAGGAGTTGGGTCGCTCATTTGGTCTCCGGCTGGTCTGGCCGGGATTGTCAGGCAGCCACGTCGGGCAGGCTGACGAGGGGATCATCGCCGAGCGGGGCGATG
>NZ_QOKV01000012.1 GCF_008365405.1 Azospirillum brasilense
AACGCCTCAGCGCCGATGGTACTGCGTCTTAAGACGTGGGAGAGTAGGTCGCCGCCAGGTCACCACGGCACACGCCACGCCATCCAAGGACGTGGACGCAGCAGGTTTCACACACACTTGACAATCGACTTCATGAACGGCAAGGCCGGCGCTTTCCCCTGTGGGAGGCGCCGGCTTTTCGTTGTGCTTGAGGTGTCGCTGCGGGCCCCCTCCCTACCCCTCCCCCCTCCCTACCCCTCCCCCGCCGCAGGCGGGGGAGGGGTAGGGTTGCCGGAGCGGTGGTCGAGTTGGGTCAGGATCGTCTGGGCCTCGGTCAGCAGGGCGTCGCGGACGCGGATGTATTGGTCGAGGGAGGTCCCGGATCGTTGCCGCGCCTGCAAAGCGGCGATCTGGATGTCGAGCGCGTCGAGATCGCGGTCGATGCATTTCAGCGCGTTGCGCGCCCGTTGCTCTTCCTGCGCGTTCATGGCCACTCCTCCCGTGTCTGGTCTGGATTTCCGGCGAATCGCATCCGAACGAGGTACGGCTTTTTGTTTTGATCTCCCTGGCACTGCTTTTGCTGAACGAATTCCGTTCACGAGCGTCCGCTCGGCAAGCTGAGAGGGAGACTACGATGGCGTCACGCGGAATCAATGCCGGTTTGGTGATTACGGTCGCTCAGAGTGCCATCGACTTTCTGTGGTCGCATTGGGACGGCTCGTCCAAATCCGTCCGTTCGGCGCTGATGGCCTCGGAATTCTGGACGCTGCAAGCCTATGGCCGGCATGGCCAGTGGGTGCAGTCGGTCACCCGCGACGCGTTGGTCGAGTTTCTCGGCAATTACATCGACCGGCGCCTGGAGGTCGGCGACAGCGAGGATCGGGCGGTCGCCACCGCGGTTTACCGTCTCACGGGCAAGACGGTGGGTGCGGTCTGAGCGCAGGCTGAGGGCTGGGGTGCATGCTTTTTGTTCGGATGCCCATGGAGTGAGCAGTGCTTCCCATGGGCGTCCGGGAAGCGGATGTCACTCGGGATCGGACCACAGCTTGCCGCCGCTGGCCCAGTCGCTCTTCTTCACGTCGTGGAAGATGACATCGACCGCCTCCGGGCTGCAGCCGAGCACCGCGACCGAGGCGTCGGTGAGCGCCTTGGCGTAGGCGCGCTTCTGCTCTGGCGTGCGGCCTTCGAAAAGCTGAACGTTGATCAGCGGCATCGTACTTCCATTCCCTCTGTTGCGGACCGCGGTCCGGAAAGCTCAGTTTCTGTAGTCCGGGCAGCGCCGGTCCAGGCGTCGCAGCAGCGCCGGCCATTCCAGTTCGCCTTCGGGCTCCGGATCGGCGGTGAGCTGCCGGAAGGTCTTGTCGCACAGCTCCGGCGGCGGCGACACCAGTTCCGCGCCGGTTGCCTGCGCGGCGAGCTGCATCCGGCAGGCCTTGTCCAGCATGTCCATCAGGCAGAAGGCCTCCGCCACCGTGCGCCCGGTCACCAGACTGCCGTGGTTGTGAAGCAGCATCGCCCGGCAGGAGCCGAGATTGGCGACGAGGCGGACCTTCTCGCTGTCGGTCAGGGCCAACCCCTCGTACCGATGGTAGGCGAGGTCGCGGTAGAAGCGCAGGGCGTGCTGGGACAGCGGGAGCAGCCCGTCCTTCAGCATCGACACCGCCACCGCCGCCTCGTTGTGGAGGTGCATGACGCAGCGCGCGTCCTCGCGCGCCGCATGGACGGCGCCATGGATGACGAAGCCGGTGGCGTTCACGGGATGGGGGCTGTCGCCGATGATGGCGCCGTGGATGTCGATCTTCACAAGGTTGGAGGCGGTCACCTCGTCGAAGGTCAGGCCGAAGGGGTTGATGAGAAAGCGCCCCGGCTCCCCCGGCACGGCCAGCGAGATGTGGGTGTAGATCAGGTCGTCCCAGCCGCGCTCGGCGACCAGACGGTAGGCGGCGGCGAGATCGACCCGCGCCTGCCACTCGGCGTCGCTGTGGCCGGCGTCATTGATGCCGGTATCGGCGATGCGCGGTCCGGCATGGACGAATGATCCGCGGGTGTCGGTCATGGTCGGCTCCCGGTCTGTGCGATGAGCGGCGGAGCGTCGCACGGCGCGGCGCGGTTGTCCAAGCGGGACGCTGGAACTATTCCGGATTTCGGAAATCACTGGCCCGGCTTGATTGCGGTCCCTTAGACTGTGGGGCTTTCCGCCGCCGAGTGCACACCGATGACCATGACCGCGCCAGTCTCCACCCCGTCCGACCGCAGCGCGCCGGAAGGGGGCCGGATGGAGGATCAGGCGAAGCCCTCCATCCTCGTGGTGGACGACGAGGAGGGCATTTGCAGCTTCCTGTCGCGCGCGCTGGAGCGGCGGGGCTGGCGGGTCGAGGTGGCGGGCAGCGCCGAGGAGGGCGCCCAGAAGCTGGAGCGCATCCACCCCGAGGTGATCATCCTCGACGTCGCCCTGCCGGGCCGCTCGGGGCTGGACTGGCTGAAGGAGCTGATGGCCGGCGGCTATGCCGGCGAGGTGATCCTGGTCACCGCCTTCGCCGACATGGACACCGCCATCGACGCCCTGCGCTCCGGCGCCGCGGATTTCGTGCTGAAGCCCTTCCGGGTCGAGCAGATCCTGAACTCCATCGACCGCTGCGTCGAGCGCACCCGGCTGACCCGCGAGAACTACGTGCTGCGCCGGCAACTGTCGAAGAAGGACAGCGGGCGCGACGAGATCGTCGGGCGGTCGGACGCCATGATGCGGCTGCGCTCACTGGTCCAGCGGGTGGCGCCAACCCCGTCCACCGTGCTGATCCAGGGCGAGTCCGGCGTCGGCAAGGAACTGGTCGCCCGCGCGCTGCACGACCTGTCGCCGCGCGCCGACCGGCCCTTCGTGGCGGTGAACTGCGCGGCGATCTCCGCCGACCTGATCGAGGCGGAGCTGTTCGGCCACGCCCGCGGTGCCTTCACCGGGGCCAAGGACGCGCGCAAGGGCCTGTTCTACTACGCCCACGGCGGCACGCTGTTCCTGGACGAGATCGGCGAGCTGTCGCTGACGTTGCAATCCAAGCTGCTGCGCGTTCTGGAGGAGCGGCGCATCCGCCCGGTCGGCAGCGAGCAGGAGGTGCCGGTGGACGTCCGCGTGGTCACCGCCACCAACCGCGACCTGAAGGCGGAGGCCGCGGCGGGGCGCTTCCGCCCGGACCTGTTCTACCGGCTGGAGGTGATGACCCTGACCATCCCGCCGCTGCGCCAGCGCGCGGTGGACGTGCCGGAGCTGGCCGCGCTGTTCATGCGCTTCCTGCCGGCGCGGCTGGCCGTGCCGCCGCTGACCCTGACGCCGGAGGTGACGCGGGCGTTGATGTGCCACTCCTGGCCCGGCAACGTGCGGGAGCTGCGCAACTTCGTGGAGCGGTCGCTGCTGCTCGGCGAATTCCCGCTCGACGATCTGGACACCGCCAACGCCGCGGCGGTGGAGGCGGGTCTGGCCGCGGACCCCAGCCTGTGCGCCGCGGCGGTGGCCGGGAACCCACCCTGCGCGCCCTGTCCGGTCCGCCACGTCCGCATGGACGGCGACAGCGACGTGCTGCCGCTGGCCGAGGTGGAGAAGCGCCACATCCTGACCGTGCTGGCGCGCTGCGACGGCAGCAAGACGCGCGCCGCCGACCTGCTGGGGGTGTCGCGCAAGACGCTGGACCGAAAATGCGTGGAATGGGGGGTGTGACGCCCCAATTTCCGACGCCCCGCTCCAATCCGATGAAGCGGCTGGCGGCGGCCTACGCGGAGTCGGTGCGGCTCAAGCTGCTGGCGCTGGTGCTGGCGCCGCTGCTGGTCGGCGCGCCGGTGCTGCTGATGATCGTCTGGGCCTGGGGGACGCAGGGCTACGACCAGCTTCTGGTGAACAAGGTCAGCTCCGACCTGGGGACGGCGCGGCAGTTCTTCGACCGGGTGCAGATGTCGCTGCGCAACGGGCTGGAGGGGGTGGCGACCTCCCACCGTTTGGCCCTGGTGCTGGAGCGCGGCACACCGGCCGATCTGCGCCGGCTGCTCGACGAGGAGGCCGAGGAGCAGGGGCTGGACTATCTGCTGCTGCTCGACGCCGGGGGCATGGTGCGGGCGGGCGGGTCCTTCGCCGTCCCGGCGGACCGCAGCGGCTGGTCGGTGGTGCGCGAGGCGCTGCACGGCTACGCGCAGCACGGGCTGGAGGTCTTCGCCCCGGCGGAGCTTGAGGCGCTGAACCCGGCGCTGCGCCGGGCCGCCCACACGCCGCTGGTGCCGACCCGCGCCGCCCGGCCCGATCCGCGCAATGTCGAAAATCATGGGGCCGAGGACCGTGGGCTGGTGATCCAGGTCGCCATTCCCTTCGACGGGCCGGACGGCCGGCTGCTCGGGGTGCTGGAAGGCGGGGTGCTGCTGAACGGCAACCAGGGCATCGTCGACCGGCTGAACACCATCGTCTATCAGGACGCCTCGCTGCCGCTGGGCAGCCAGGGCACCGCCACGCTGTTCCTGGGCGACACCCGCATCGCCACCAACGTCCGGCTGTTCGAAGGGCAGCGGGCGCTGGGCACGCGGGCGTCGCAGGCGGTGGCGGAGAAGGTGCTGGACCGCGGCGAGCCGTGGCTGGGCTCGGCCTTCGTGGTCAACGACACCTACGTGTCGGGCTATCAGCCGCTGGCCGACACCGCCGGGCGGCGGATCGGCATGCTCTATGTCGGGTTCCTGGAATCGCCGCTGCGCGACACGCTGTACAAGGCGCTGGCCGGGCTGTTCCTGCTGTTCCTGCTGGTGTCGGGGCTGGGGACGCTGGTCGGCCTGCGCGGCGCGCGGGCCATCTTCCGGCCGCTGGAGCGCATGGCCGGCGTCATCGTCCGCATCGAGCGGGGCGAGGATTCCGCGCGCATCGGCCCCACCGCCAGTCGGGACGAGCTGGGGCGGCTGGCCCGCGCCTTCGACCATCTGCTGGATTCCGTGGCGGCGCGGCGGTGGGAGCTTCAGCGCTCCGCCGAGGAGCTGGACCGCAAGGTGGCGCTGCGCACCGCCGCGCTGGAGGAGGCCAACGCCACGCTGCGCCGCGCCCAGCAGCAGCTGGTGATGAACGAGAAGCTGACCGCCATCGGCGAGCTGACCGCCGGGGTGGCGCACGAGATCAACAACCCGGTCGCGGTGATCCAGGGCAACCTCGACCTGCTGCGCGAGGTGCTGGGCGACGGGATCGAGCCGGTGCGCCAGGAGGTCCGGCTGATCGACGAGCAGACCCGGCGCATCCACGCCATCGTGACCAAGCTGCTGCAATTCGCCCGGCCCGGCGACTTCGCCGGCTACGCCGAGCCGACCGACGTGAACGGCGTGCTGTCCGACTGTCTGGTGCTGACCCGGCACAACCTGAACCGGGCGCGGGTCGTGGTGACGCTGAAGGCCGAGGCGGGCGGGCCGGTGGAGATGAACCGCGGCGAGCTTCAGCAGGTGCTGATCAACCTGATCGTCAACGCCATGCAGGCGATGCCGGAGGGCGGGAGCCTGACGCTGGACAGCCGCGACATCGGTCCGGACGAGCGTTTGCCGGGGGCGGAGCCCTTCGAAGGGGTGCTGGTGGGGGTCGAGGACACCGGCCACGGCATCGCCGCGGGCGATCTGGCCCGCATCTTCGACCCGTTCTTCACCACCAAGAAGCAGACCGGGACGGGGCTCGGCCTGTCGATCAGCTACGCCATCGTCCAGCGCTACGGCGGGCGAATCACGGTGGAGAGCGTTCCGGGGCGCGGCACCCGCTTCACCCTGTGGCTGCGGCGGCAGGCCGTCTATTCCGACCAGCCGACCGCGCCCTTCTTCGCCGCCCAGCGGATCACCGCGGGGGGCTGATCCCCCTTGACCCGGCGTCTCTTTACCCAGCAACCGTCAGGAACGGGTTGACGCCGATGCGGCGGTACTCCTCCTCGCCCAGCAGCAGGTCGAGCGCCAGGGTGGCCAAGTCGTCGGCCACCGGGTCGAGGCTCGGCGCCTTGTCCAGGAACAGCAGCTTCAGATAGCTGTGGCAGGCGTCGCAGGTCTCCGCCCGCACCGCGCCGTTGGCCTCCGTGCCGTCCGCCCCTTCGACGAAGCGCTGGGACACGTCCTTGCCATCGCCGCAGGCCACGCAGGACGAGCGCACATGGTGCCAGGCGGTGTGGCAGATCCCGCAATGGAGATAGCGCAGGCCGCCGCTCTCCATGCCGACCTGCAACACCCCGGCGACCGGCGCGCCGCCGCAGACCGGGCAGGCCGTGGCGGTGGCGTGGGTGGTCACCGGCGCCGGGACGAGCGCCGCGGCGTGGCGCGTCCAGGCGGTCTGGAAGGCGGCGGCCAGGAAGGGTGCTGCGGCGAGGTCGCACTCCTCCAGCGCGTCGCCGGCCCAGCGCCCGGCCAGCGCCTCCAGGGTGTCGGCGTCGGACGTGGCGAGCGCGGTCAGGGCTTCGCGCGCGCCGCCGGGCAGGCTGCTCAGCCGGGCGGCCAGGGCGCGCAGGTCGGCGGCCCATTGCTCCTCCGGCGGCAGGGCGGCGGGGGTGGCGGCCACCGCCGCCTGGGCGTCGGCCAGCGTGGCGACGAAGCGCAGCCAATCGCCCATGGCGTGCCCCTCCGCCAGCGCGCGCAGGCGCGCCGCCCGCCGGGCGAAGATCGCCGCGTCGGGCAGGCGCAGCGGAGCCGGCGACTGGCCCGGCACCAGACCGGCGGCCGCCATGGCGGCGGCGGTCGCTTCGGAAATCGGAGCGTCGGAGGAAGAGGCGGTCATGGTGGCTTTCCCGGTCACGAATCACGAACAGTAAAGAAGGGATAGCACAGCGCAAGAACGGTGCCAGGGGGACCTGTATTCCCTCTCCCGCCTCGGGAGAGGGAAGGGGCCCACGCAAAGCGTGGGAGGGGTGAGGGTACCGGCAACGGGCAGGGGCGTTGATTCTCGGACGACCCTCACCCGGCTCTCAGCGGATGCCAGGGGCATCCGCCTGTCGCCGTCAGCGCTGGCTTTCAGCCAGCGTGAGAGGCGCCTGCGGCGCCACCCTCTCCCGGGGCGGGAGAGGGAATGGACACCCCCGACAGATTGTCCTCCACACAAAGGTTAGGGACATTTTGTCCATCGCCGGCTGGACAAAATGTCCCTCGGCGCGGTGCGGGCATGGCCGGCCCGTCCGTCCGCCCCAGCAAACTCCCCGCATTCCGCCCATGGCCCCGGCTGGCACGGAATCTGCCCTTTGGAGGATGCGCCGCTTCGGCCGGGTCACCCCGGACGGTGCGGCGCCCCGGCTCCAGGCGCACAAGCGCCGGGCCGGCACATCCTGACATCAGGGCCGACACCAGGGAGGTTTCATGCCCATCACACCCATGCAGGTATCACGGCGGCAGTTCTTGAAGGTCACGGCGGGCGGTCTCGCCGCCTCCAGCATGGGGGTTCTGGGCTTCCTGCCGTCCGAGGCGCTGGCCGAGGTGCGCCAGTTCCGCCTCGCCCGCGCCAAGGAGATCCGCAACACCTGCCCCTACTGCTCGGTCGGCTGCGGCCTGCTGATGTACAGCCTGGGCGACGGTGCCAAGAACGCCAAGGCCGAGATCATCCACATCGAGGGCGACCCGGATCACCCCGTCAGCCGCGGCTCGCTCTGCCCGAAGGGTGCCGGCCTGCTGGACTTCATCCACAGCCCGAACCGCCTGAAACACCCGGAGGTCCGCGAGGCCGGGTCCAACAGCTGGAAGCGCATCTCCTGGCATGAGGCGATCGAGCGCATCGCCCGCCACATCAAGGACGACCGCGACGCCAACTTCGTCACCAAGACCGCCGACGGCGTGACGGTGAACCGCTGGCTGTCCACCGCCATGCTGACCGCCTCGGCCTCGTCCAACGAGACGGGCATCCTGACGCAGAAGGTCATGCGGTCGCTGGGCATCGTCGGCACCGACGCGCAGGCCCGCGTCTGCCACGGCCCGACCGTGTCGGCGCTGGCCTCGACCTTCGGGCGCGGGGCGATGACCAACAGCTGGGTGGACATCTCCAACGCCGACTTCATCCTGATCATGGGCGGCAACCCGGCGGAGGCGCACCCCGTCGGCTTCAAGTGGGCCGTCGAGGCGAAGAAGCGCGGCGCGCGCATCGTCGTCGTCGATCCGCGCTACAACCGCTCCGCCGCGGTGGCCGACGAATACATGCCGATCCGCGCCGGCTCCGACATCGTGTTCCTGGGCGGCGTCATCAACTGGCTGGTCGCCAACGACAAGATCCAGTGGGAGTATGTCCGCGCCTACACCAACGCCGCCTACATCGTGAAGGAAGGCTACGGGTTCGAGGACGGGCTGTTCAGCGGCTACGACGCGGCCAAGGGCCAGTACGACCGCTCCTCCTGGAACTACGAGTTCGAGGCGGACGGCGTCACGGCGAAGACCGACCCGACGCTCCAGCATCCGCGCTGCGTGTGGAACCTGATGAAGGCCCACTACGCGCGCTACACGCCGGAGCTGGTGACCGACCTGACCGGCACGCCGAAGGACGCCTTCCTGCGCGTCTGCCAGCATCTCGGCTCCACGGCGGTGCGCGACCGGGTCGGCACGATCCTCTACGCGCTGGGCTGGACGCAGCACACGGTGGGCGCCCAGAACATCCGCACCATGGCGATGATCCAGCTCCTGTTGGGCAACATCGGCATGCCGGGCGGCGGCGTGAACGCCCTGCGCGGCCATTCCAACATCCAGGGCCTGTCCGACCTCGGCCTGCTGTCCACCAACCTGCCGGGCTATCTGACCCTGCCGTCGGAGAAGGCGCACCCGACCTTCGCCGACTACATCGCCAAGACCGCGCCGAAGGCGCAGGCGCCGGGCCAGCTGAACTTCTGGGCCAACACGCCGAAGTTCTTCGTCAGCCTGCTGAAGTGGTTCTGGGGCGACAAGGCGACGGCGGAGAACAACTGGGGCTACGACTGGCTGCCCAAGTGGGACAAGATGTACGACGTGCTGCAGGTCATGGACCTGATGCACAACGGCAAGGTCAACGGCTTCATCGTCCAGGGCTTCAACCCGCTGACCTCCTTCCCCGACGCGCGCAAGACGGCGGCGGACTTCGCCAAGCTGAAATACATGGTGGTGATCGACCCGATCGCCACGGAGACCGCCTCCTTCTGGCAGAACCACGGCGAGGTCAACGAGGTCGACACCGCGTCGATCAAGACCGAGGTGTTCCGCCTGCCCTCGACCTGCTTCGCCGAGGAGGACGGGGCCATCGTCAACTCCTCGCGCTGGCTGCAGTGGCACTGGAAGGGCGCCAACCCGCCGGGCGAGGCGAAGACCGACCAGGAGATCCTGGCCGAGCTGTTCATGGCCGTCCGCACCCTCTACGCCAAGGAGGGCGGCACCGCGCCGGAGCCGATCCTCAACCTCTCCTGGCCCTACAAGAACCCGCTGGAGCCGACGCCGGAGGAGCTGGCGAAGGAGCTGAACGGCCGCGCGCTGGCCGACATCCCCGACCCCAAGGACCCGGCGAAGTTCCTGGCCCGCAAGGGCGAGCAGCTTCCCAACTTCGCCCTGCTGCGCGACGACGGCACGACGATGAGCGCCTGCTGGATCTTCGCCGGCAGCTGGACGCAGGCGGGCAACCAGATGGCCCGGCGCGACAACACCGACGCGGGCCTCGGCAACACGCCGGGCTGGGCCTGGGCGTGGCCGGCCAACCGCCGCATCATCTACAACCGCGCCTCCTGCGACCCGTCGGGCAAGCCCTGGGACCCCAAGCGCACCCTGATTTCCTGGAACGGCACCGCCTGGGCGGGCGCCGACGTGCCGGACTTCAAGGTGGACTCGCCGCCGGCCGACGGCATGAACCCCTTCATCATGAACCCGGAGGGCGTCGGGCGGCTGTTCTGCACCGACAAGCTGGTCGACGGCCCCTTCCCCGAGCATTACGAGCCGATGGAAAGCCCGCTCGGCACCAACCCGCTGCACCCGAAGGTGGTCAGCAGCCCGGCGGTCCGCATCTTCAAGGCCGACCGCGAGCGTCTGGGCACCCATGACCAGTTCCCCTACGTCGGCACCACCTACCGCCTGACCGAGCATTTCCAGTTCTGGACCAAGAGCGTGCGGCTGAACGCCATCGCCCAGCCGGAACAGTTCGTGGAGATCGGCGAGACGCTGGCGGCGGAGAAGGGCATCCAGGCCGGCGACTGGGTCCAGGTCTCCTCCAAGCGCGGCCACATCAAGGCCAAGGCGGTGGTGACCAAGCGCATCAAGGCCCTGAAGGTGGCGGGCCGCACCGTCCACCAGATCGGCATCCCCCTGCACTGGGGCTGGGAGACGGTGGCCAAGAAGGGCTTCCTGTCCAACACGCTGCCGCCCGCCGTCGGCGACTGCAACACCCAGACCCCGGAATACAAGGCGTTCCTCGTGAACGTCGAGAAGATCGGAGTGGCGTAAGTCATGGCACTGCAATCCCTCGATATCCTGCGCCGGTCCGCCACCCCGACGCCGACCCCGCAGGCCCGCAACCCGCAGGAGGTGGCGAAGCTGATCGACACCACGGTCTGCATCGGCTGCAAGGCCTGCCAGGTCGCCTGCTCGGAATGGAACCAGCTGCGCGCCGAGGTCGGCACCTGCGTCGGCGTCTACGACAACCCGACCGACCTGTCCGCGCAGGCCTGGACGGTCATGCGCTTCAACGAGGTGGAGGAGAAGGGCAAGCTGGAGTGGCTGATCCGCAAGGACGGCTGCATGCACTGCGCCGATCCCGGCTGCCTGAAGGCCTGCCCGTCGCCGGGCGCCATCGTGCAGTTCAAGAACGGCATCGTGGATTTCCATCAGGAGAACTGCATCGGCTGCGGCTACTGCATCTCCGGCTGCCCGTTCAACGTGCCGCGCCTCAGCCCGGCCGACAGCAAGGCCTACAAGTGCAACCTGTGCTCCGACCGCGTCGCGGTGGGGCAGGAGCCGGCCTGCGTCAAGACCTGCCCGACCGGCGCCATCCAGTTCGGCAGCAAGGAGGACATGATCGAGGTCGCGGCGACCCGCATCACCGACCTCCAGTCGCGCGGCTACGACCAGGCGGGCCTCTACGACCCCGCCGGGGTGGGCGGCACCCACGTCATGTACGTGCTGCACCACGCCGACAAGCCGACGCTCTACTCCGGCCTGCCGGACAACCCGTCGATCAGCGCCGTGGTCGGGGTGTGGAAGGGCATGCTGAAGCCGCTGGCGACGCTGGGCGTCGCCGCCGCCGGCCTGTTCGGCTTCTTCCATTACATCACGGTCGGCCCGAACCGCGCCGATGACGAGGACGAGGCGGATCACGGCACGCCGCCGGCCCCGCCCGCCCAAGGGACCAAGCATAAGGAACGGGAGAACGCGCTGTGAAGACGTCGGAAAAGCTGATCCAACGCTACTGCGCCGCCGAGCGCATCAACCACTGGATCGTGGCGGTCTGCTTCGTGCTGCTGGCCATCTCCGGGCTGGCCTTCTTCTACCCGGCCTTCTTCTGGCTGACCGGGGTGTTCGGCACGCCGCAGCTCGCCCGCATCGTCCATCCCTTCGTCGGGGTGGTGATGGTCCTGGCCTTCGCCCGCCAGTTCTTCCGCTACGCCCACCACAACCTCATCAACAAGGAGGATGTGACGTGGATGATGTCGGTGAAGGAGGTGATGAAGGGCAACGAGGTCGGCGACATCGGCCGCTACAACGGCGGCCAGAAGGGCATGTTCTGGGTCATGGTGCTGTGCATGATCCTGCTGCTGGTGTCGGGGGTGATCGCGTGGCGGCCCTATTTCGCGGGCTACTTCCCGATCCCGATCATCCGCGTGGCGCTTCTGGTCCACGCCGCCAGCGCGCTGGTGCTGATCGCCAGCATCATCGTCCATGTCTACGCCGCGCTGTGGGTGCAGGGCACGATCCGCGCGATGGTCGAGGGCGTGGTCACCCACGCCTGGGCGCGCAAGCACCATCCGCGCTGGTTCCGTCAGGTGACCGGCAAGGAAACCGGGCATTCGTGACTCTTGAACCCCTCTCCCGCCCCGGGAGAGGGTGCCCGCGAAGCGGGCGGGTGAGGGTCGCGCAAGGGTCAGATGTTTTTCCTTGCCGGCACCCTCACCCTCCCACCGCTTCGCGGCGGGCCCCTCCCTCTCCCGGGACGGGAGAGGGAATATCTTCCATAAGGACACCGCCATGAGCCTCGCAACCGACGTCGCAGCGCCGTCCACCACCCACCGCATGACCGTCCTGCGGCTGGGTCCGGATGCCGCCCAGCTCTGCGACGACGCGGTGGTGGAGGAGGTGCCCGTCGCCATCGCCTACAACGGCATCGTCCATGCGGTGATGCTGGCGACCCCCGACGACCTGGAGGAGTTCGGCCTCGGCTTCTCCCTGACGGAGGGGATCATTGCCGACGCGGAGGAGCTGGACAGCCTGCGGGTGGTGGAGAGCTGCGACGGCATCGAGGTGCGCATGGAGATCCCGATGGAGCGCTTCATGGCGCTGAAGGGCAAGCGGCGCAGCATTGCCGGGCGGTCGGGCTGCGGCGTCTGCGGGGTGGAGAGCCTCCAGGCCATCGCCCGGTCAGGCCGCCCGGTTCCCTCGGGCGGGCGGCTGTCGGTCGGCGCGGTGGAGCGGGCGCTGGCCCGTTTCGCCGAGCGGCAGACCCTGCACCGCGCCACCGGGGCGGCGCACGGCGTCGCCTGGGTGGACGCGGCGGGGGAGATCCTGGCGGTGCGCGAGGATGTCGGCCGCCACAACGCGCTGGACAAGCTGATCGGCTGGCTGGTGCGCACAGGCGTCGACCGGCGGGGCGGCTTCGTCCTGACCTCCAGCCGCGCCAGCTACGAGCTGGTGCAGAAGGCCGCCCGGCTGGGCATCAGCGGGCTGGTCGCCATCTCCGCCCCCACCGGCATGGCCGTGCGCATGGCGGAGAGCTGCGGCGTGTCGCTGGCCGGCTTCGCCCGCGGCAACCGGCTGGTCGTCTACAGCCACGGCGACCGCTGGGTGTAGGCGGTTTCGGGACGGACGTCACGCAGGGGGGCGGCTTACTTCCCCTCGCCCTTTTCCCCACCCTTTTCCTCGCCCTCGCGCAGCCGCTCCAGGACTTGGCGCAGATCGCCGGGGTGGAGGGGCTTGTGCAGGAAGGAGCAGCCGCGGCGCTGGCCTTCCAGAAGCGCGCTCTGGGCGGTCTCGCCGCTGAGCACCACGGCGGGGATCTCGCGGCCGTAGAGGCGGCGCACCCGATCGATCACGTCGAAGCCGGACACCTTTCCAGGCAGCCGCAGGTCGGTCAGGATGACCGACGGCGGATCCGGCAGGGCGTCCAGCACCGCGAAGACCTCCCGCATGTCGCCCGCGGCGGCAACGGTGCAGCCCCAGCTTTCCAGGATCATCTGAAGCCCGGTCAGCACCATCGCCTCGTCGTCCACGGTCAGCACCGTCATCCCGGTCAGGGGCGGTGCCGTCGCGGTGGAGGGCGGCGGGGAAACGTGGCTGCACGGCGGCTCGGCAAGCGGGCTCGCGGCTTCCAGCGAGACGGAGAAGACGGTGCCGCGCCCGATGCGCGACCGCACCTCCACCCGAAGACCCAGAAGCTCCGCCAGCCGGCGCACGATGGCGAGGCCGAGGCCCAGCCCACGGGTCGGATCGCGGTTGGGGTTCTGGAGCTGGTGGAACTCGTCGAAGATGGCGGTCAGCTGCTCTTCCGGGATGCCGAAGCCGGTGTCCCACACGTCGACGCGCCAGCGGTTGCCGCGCCGCCGCATGGCGAGCAGGAGGCCGCCGTGCCGGGTGTAGCGGATGGCGTTGGTCAGCAGGTTGCGCATCACCCGCCCGAACAGCACCGGGTCGGTCTCCACCGTGCCGGGGCACAGGCGGGCGCGCAGGCGCAGGCCCTTCTCCTCGCTCTGAGGACGGAACTCCTCCACGAGTTGGCCCAGAAGTTCGTCCAGGGCGACCGGCTGAGGGTCCGGCGTCACCGTGCCGGCGTCCAGCGTGGAGATGTCGAGCAGCGCGTTCAGCAGCCGCTCGCCCGCCGTCATGGCGTTGCCCAGCATCTCGGCCGTGCTCAAAGCCTTCTCATCGGTGATCTGGCTGCACAGCGCGTCGAGGAACAGGCGCATCGCCTGGAAGGGTTGGCGCAGGTCATGGCTGGCCGAGGCCAGGAAGCGGGAGCGCGCGGCGGTGGTCCGTTCGATCTCCGCGCGCATCGCCCGCTCCATGCGGGCAACGACCCGGTCGTCGGGGGCCGCCTGGGTGGCCAGGGCCAGCACGGCGACCGTCTGCCCGCCCTCGATCAGCGGCACGCCCTGGAACGCCGCGGGATCGGCGTCGCCCACGGGCAGAAGCCCGATGCCGACCGGCCCCTCGGTGTCGCCGGAAAACAGTGGATCGACGGCGCCCAGCACCGCCGGCCAGACCGGTCCGAACCAGGCCGGGGCCGGCAGCCCGCCCGCCGCCGGCTCCTTGCCGAGGAGGGCGCAGAGCGCGTCGTTGGTGAAGAGGGTGGCGGCGTGCGGCGGCCCGGTCAGCACGAAGGCCGGCAGCGCGGCGGTGCGGCAGATGCGCAGCGCGTTCTCCACGCACTCCGTCTCCGCTGGCGCGGCGTCGATGCTGGTGCTGTTCCTGTGCCGAGGCGTCACGTCGGTCTCTCTAACCGCTGGAGCTGAAGGTATAGCACCTTAACCTTTGGTGCACTGGGGATGAAAGCGCCTGAAAGCCCTATACGCTCCTATGCGGAAGGCATTGGGGGGGACAGGCGGGTGAGATGGTCCTCCACCATGTATTTCCGGCGGAGCAGGGCCATCAGGCGGATCTTCAGGATGTCCATCGGCTGCGACTTGCCCACGAAGTCGTCGGCACCGGCGGTCAGGCTGGCGGTCAGGCGGTCGTCGCCCTCCTGGCTGGTCAGGATGACGATGTGGAAGAACAGGCCACGGCGCCGGCGGAAACGGTCGAACCGCTCGCACAGCTGGGTGCCGCTGGTGCCGGGCATCACGAGATCGAGGATCACGCAGTCCAGCCCGCCGTCTTCCAGCGCCGCCACCGCCTCGTCGGCGTTGCGCGCAGCGACGACGTGGCAGCCGTCCTCCTCCAGCTCGGCGCGCAGGAACTCGCGGTAAGTCGCGCTGTCGTCCACCACCAGGATGCGCGCCCGCTGCAGGATGTCGGACACGGTCGGCGGGGCGTTGCGCCGGTCGAGCAGCGCCATGGCCTGCTGCACCACGCCCTGGGAATCGGCGGGGTCCACCCGCTGCACGTCGGCGGGAACGCCGGACTCCGCCGCCCGCTCCGCCGACCCCAGCAGCATCGCCGGGGCCGGGCAGCGCCGCCGCAGCTCCGCAAGCGTGCGCGCGGCCTCGCCGTCGGCCTCCACCATCAGCAGGTCGAAGGGACGGCGCGACAGCTCCGCGACGGCGGGTTCCACCGTTTCGACGCAGCTCGCCTCGATGCCCTGCTCCTCCAGCATCAGCTTCAGGAGAAGTCCCTGCGTCTGCGAGGCGATGACGATCAGCGCCCTGGGTCCACTCATGAGGGCTCCACTCCCGTCGAAACCAGTTCCAGCAAACGGGCCGCCACCTTGTCGATGGGCAGCTCCTCGGTAACGCCTCCCAGCCGGACCGCGGTCCCCGGCATGCTGTGGATGACCGCGGTGGAGGCGTGTTCTGCGATGGTGTAGGCGCCGGCCCGGTGCATGGCGGTGAGGCCGCGTGCCCCATCCTCCCCCATGCCGGTTAGCAGCACGCCGATGGCGGTGGCGCCGAAGGCCGAGGCCAGGGAGGAGAACAGCACGTCCCCGGACGGCCTCTGGCCGCAGACCGGATCCGCCGTGGGCCAGCCGCATCCCGCCGGGCTCGGCGGTCAGATGAAGCTCGCCGGGGGCGACATAGACGTGGCCGGGCCGGTGCGGGGCGTCGGAGGCCAGCGCCACCGGCAGCGGCGTGACCGACCCCAGCCAGGAGGCGAAGCCGGCCACGAAGGGCGCGCCGATGTGCTGCACGACGAAGACCGGCAGGGGGAAGTTGGTCGGCAGCCCGCGCAGCAGCTTCACCAGGGCCGCCGGCCCGCCCGTCGAGGCGGTGATCCCCAGCGCGCGGAACTGCCGCTTCGCCGTGGACGGCGGCAGGGGCGGCGGGGGCGGGACGGCGGCGCCCTTGCCGCGGCCGCCGTCGCCACGGGTTTCCTCGTCGCCGCTCCGCGGGCGCCCGCGCTGCCGGATCACCTTCACCTGGCTCATGATGGTGAGCTGGGTGCAGAGATGCCGGGCGACGGTCTGGTAGTCGGCGCGGGCCATGCTGCCCGGCTTCTCCACCACCGCCAGCGCCCCGGCCTGGAGCGCCCGCATGGGGATGTCCAGGTCGCGCACGTCGGAGGCGACGACGACGATGGGCACGGGATGGTCGCGCATCAGCCGCTGGGTCACCGCGAAGCCGTCGATTCCCGGCAGGCGGATGTCCAGCGACACCACGTCCGGCCGCAGCGAGTCGACCATGCGCAGCGCCTGTTCGCCGGACGCGGCGATGCCGGCCAGCTCCAGCCGCGGGTCCTCGCCGATGACGTGGGCGAGAAGCTGCTGGACGACCGGCGAGTCCTCGACCACTAGGACGCGGATCTTGCGGGCGCTGGTCACAGCAGCCGCCGGATGCCGGCCAGAAGCTCGTTCTGGTCGAAGCGGGTCTTGACGATGTAGGCGTCGGCGCCGAGGTCCAGCCCGCGTTCACAGTCCTCGTCGCTGGCGCGCGAGGTGACCAGGATCACCGGCAGGTCGGAGGTCATGAGGTTGCCCTTGACGGCCTGGAGCAGGGCGAACCCGTCCATCCTCGGCATCTCCACGTCGCTGATGATCAGGTCCACATCCTCCAGTTCGCCGAGCGTTTCGACCGCCTCGCGCCCATCCACGCACAGCGTGACCCGGTAACCATGGGCTTCCAGGATGCTCTTTTCCAGGGTTCGCGTGGTGATGGAGTCGTCCACAACCAAAATGTGCGGGCGCCGCCGCGCCGACTCGTCGACCGGGCGGACCAGCGGCGGCAGCGCCATGCCGGGGCGCGGCGACAGGGCGGCGGGATTCAGCACCAGGGCCGGCGATCCGTCATCCATCAGCACCGTGCCGAGGAAGCGGGCGGCGTCGATTCCCACCTCCTCCGCCGGGGTGACCACCGAGTCGCGGGTGGCCATCAGCGCGTCGACGACCAGCGCGACCCGCCGCCCGGCGGCGCGCAGGACGACCAGAGCCAGCGGCGTCCCGTTGCCGGGCGGCATGGCGCCGTCGTAGCCCAGCAATGCCGCCAGCGGCGTCACCGGAACGTCCTCCTCCTCCAGCCGGATGGTCGGGGCGGCGAGGTCGGTGAACAGCGTGTCCGCCGGGACGCGCAGCACGCGCGCCACATCGTTGCTGGGAATCGCCAGGATGTCGTCCTGAACCGCCACGAAGACCAGCCGCTGGCTGAGCAGGCTGAGCGGCACCTCCACCGTGACGACGGTCCCGCCGCCCTCGCGCGCGGCCAGCGTCACCGAGCCCTGGAGCCGGGTCACCTCCCGTCGCACGATGGCGAGGCCCATGCCGCGCCCGGCGTATTCGTTCGCGGTGGGGGCGGTGGAAAAGCCCGGCTCGAAGATCAGGTCGAGCAGCCGTTCGTCCGGTGCCGAGTCCGCCTCCTCGGCGCCCAGCAGGCCGCGCTCGATGGCGTGGCGGGCGATGGCCTCGCGGTTCGGGCCGCGCCCGTCGTCCTCGACGCGCAGGACGAGGCGGCGCCCGACGACCGAGGCTTCGAAGCGGACGGTCGCCGCCGCGCGCTTGCCCGCCGCCACCCGCTCCTGCGGGGTTTCGACGCCGTGGCTGACGGCGTTGCGGGCGATGTGCAGCACCGGGTCCTTCAGCCGTTGCAGGACCACCCGGTCGGCCTGGGTCTCCAGCCCGCGGATGTCCGCCTCGACCTCCTTGCCCTGGGCGCGGCTGATGTCGCGGATCATCCGCCCGAGGTTGCTGAACTGCGACTCCGCCGGCAGCATGCGCAGCTGCCGCACCTCGTCCTGGAAGCCGCTGCCCCAGCGGCGCAGCGACCAGAGATGGCGGTCATGGGCGCGGTGCGCCGCGTCCAGCGAGGCGCCGAGCGCACGGAAGCGCCGCTCGAAGGAGGACAGCCGCAAGGCCGTCTCGTCGCCCGCGAAGCTGATGGGGCCGGCCCCCGTGGCGTCGTGGGAGCCGCCGCGGAGCAGGCGGGGCCGCATGGCGTGCCAGCTCCGTTCCAGCGCCCGCCATTCGCCGCGCAGCTCCCGCAGCTCGGCGACCAGGGCGGACTGGTTCTCGATCTCCGGCAGGAGGCCGGCGGCGGCGGTGAACAGCCGTTCCAACCCGGCGCTGCGGATGCGGACCAGGGCCGCGCTCTCGGCGGGACCGGCGGAGCGGCCCGGGCGCGGCGCGGCGGTCGGAGGGGCGGCCGGAGAGGTGCTCCGGGCGCCATCCGCGGCGGGAGAGGGGCGGCGCTGGACCGGTTCCGGGCCGCCGCCTTCGCCGCCCATGCGGGTCAGTTCGGCCAGAACCTCGGCGATGTCGACCTCGCCGCCGCCGCGGGTCGCCCAGGCCACCACGTCCTCGATGGCGTCCAGCGCGCGGCGCACCACGTCGCGGGCCGCCGCGTCGAAGGGCACGGTGCCGCGCTGGATGGCGATGAAGGCGGCCTCCAGCCAATGGGACAGCCGCTCGACCTCCGGCAGGTCCACGGCGCGGGCGGCGCCCTTCAGGCTGTGGGCGCGGCGGTGGATCTCCACCAGATCGGGGTGGTGCGCCGGGTCCTTTTCGACCGCGCGCAGGGCCTCGCGGATGGCCGCGAGATGCTCCTTGTGCTCCAGATCAAAGGCGGCGAGCAGGCGCGTGCGGATGTCGTTCATGCCGCCCGCACCTTTCGTCCGTCCTTGTCCGTACCCTCGCCGCCGCGTGCCGTCGCCATGGTCACACGCGGTAGTTCCGCACGGCCTCGACCAGACCCTGGCCGAGATCGTTGAGGTTGGTGGCGGCCCCTTCGAGCTGGCGGGTGCCGGCGGCGGTCTGGCTGCTCGCCTCGCGGATGTTCTGGAGCGCCTGGATCACCTGTTCCAGGCCGATCTGCTGCTGGTTGGTGCCGGCGACGATCTGCTGGAAGGCGAGCACGCTCTCCTGCACGCTCTCGGCGAGGTCGCGGATGGTCGACTGGGTGGCGTCGGTCTGGCGTTTGCCGGCGCCGACGCGCTTCACCGCCTCCTCCGTCAGCATGACCGAGGCGTTGATGCCGTGCTGGATCTCGCTGAGGTTGGAACGGACCTGGGCGGTGGCCTCCTTCGACTGGTCGGCGAGGCTCTTGATCTCGCTCGCCACCACGGCGAAGGTCCGGCCGTGCTCACCGGCGGCGGCGGCCTCGATGGCGGCGTTGAGGGCCAGCAGGTGGCAGCGCTCGGCGATGTCGTTGACGGTCAGGATGATCTCGCCGATCGCCTGGGTGCGCTCCGACAGGATGACGATGTTCTCGGCGACGGCCTCCGCCTGCTCGCGGATGGCGTCCATCGCCTGGTTGGTGTCTTCCACCGCCTTCAGGCCGGTCTCGGAGTTGGAGGCGGCGACTTGGGCGTTCTGCGCCACGTCCTGGGCGCGGCGGTTGATCTGCGCGCCGGATTCGGTGATCTCGCTGAGCGTCGCCGTCGTCTCCTCGACCGCGGCGAGCTGCTGGGCGACGCTGGCCGCCTGCTGCTGGGTGGAGGCGCGGATCTGCGCGGTGGCGGCGTGCATGCTCTCCGCCGTGGCGCGGGTGGTCTTGGCCATGCTGCGCAGGTTGCCGGTCATCTCGTTCAGATGCGTGCCGAGTTCGGCCAGCTCGTCGTCGCCGGGCACGACCACCGTCTTGGTCAGGTCGCCCCTGCCCACCTGGGTGACGTAGCCGATGGCGGTGCCGAGCCGCTTGGTGACCGAGCTGCCGATCAGGATGGCGATGGCAACGGCCAGGGCCACCACGATGATCAGCGCCAGGATCGAGGAGCGCACGGCATCGTCGTAGAGGGCGCGGATGTTCTGGCGCCCGGCCTCCGACAGGCGGCTGATGTCGCTGTGCAGGCTGGCGAGCTGGCCCGCCATGGCCACCCGCATCTCCTCCACACGGGTCAGACGCGCCAGTGCCTCCGGCTCGGTCCCGGCGGCCACCCGGTCCATCAGCGTGTTGGCTTCCTCCAGCATGCGACGCGAATGCTGGTCGAAGCTGTTGATCTGAGCGACCAGCTCGCCCCAGATGCGGCGCCGGTCCTCCGTGGTGCCGTCCTCGGCCCGCGCGCCGGCGATCCTCTTGAGGTTGTCGATCTGCTCGAACATCACCGCCGAACCGTCACGATAGCGCTGGCGCAGCTGCGTGATGTCCGGCACGCCACCCTGGATCTGGGCCAGCGCCGCGGCGTGGGTTGCCGCCTCGCGGTAGCTGCGCAGGTTGCTTTCGGTCACCTCGATCTCGCGCACCGCCTCCGACACCTGGATGTCGTAGGTGGCGATGCCCATCATGACCTTCATGCCGTCCGCGAAGCGCATCATCTGGAACGCCGCCAGCAGCCCGGTCAGCAGGCAGACGACCCCGAAGCTGAGCATCAGCTTGTGCTTGACCTTCAGTTTCATTCTTCTTTCATGCTCCTCAGCGTCTCCAGGATCGCCGGCACGTCCAGCACGGCGACGCGGCCCCGGGTGATGGCGGTGACGAAGGGGCCGGCTTCCGGCGGCGCCTTCAGGCTGCTTTCCAGCTCCGTCACCGTGTCCACGGTGCGCAGGCGCAGCGCCACCGGCCGTTCCCCGCCGCGCAGCACGACGGCGAAGCCGCCGCCCGCGGGGACCGCGTTGCGCCCGCACAGCCGGTCCACGTCGAGCAAGCGCATCACCCGCCCGTCGATGGCGATCAGCCCCAGCAGCTCCGGCGTCGCGTGGGGGACGCGGGCCACCCGCGGCAGCGGCACGATGCGGGACAGATGGCGCAGGTCCAACCCGTACAGCCCGTCCGCCCCGCGCCCGACCAGCAGGGCGACCGGCGCCTCGGCCTCCGCCGCGGCGTCGGCCTCGTCGGCGGAGGGGACGCGCGCCAGATCCTCGGCGCGGCGGCGCAGGAGCGCGTCGGCCCAGGCGCCGCCCGGCGCCGCGACCTCCTCCGCCTCCCGGCCCTGGCGGGCCAGACGCGCGCGGACGGCGGCCCAGTCGATGCCGCCCGTCTCCTTGGCGGCCTCCTTGGCCGATCCTCCGGCTTCGGTCCGGTCGTCCATCACGGCTCCTCACCCGAGAACCAGAGGTCGATCATGCTGCGCAGCTCGGCCACGGTCAGGCCGCCGCCCTCGGCCACCAGCTCCGTCGCGTCGTGGGCGGCGACGGTGGCGCGGGCGTTGCGGAAATGGCGCTGCGCCGGGGCCAGCTTGCCGCGCCGCCAATAGGCCAGCGCCAGATGATAATCGGCGAGAGCGAAGTCGGAATCCAGATACAGCGCCCGCTTGAAGGCGGCGATCGGGTCGCCGACGCCCAGCTCCTCCTCCAGCAGGCCCAGCCGGAAATGGACCACCGGGTCGAGGCGGTTGCGCTCCGCCAGGGCGATGCAGGCGTCCAGCGCCGCCGCCCGGTCGCCTTCGGAGGCGGCCACGGCGAGGGAAGGCGCCGGCTTCGCCGTGGTGGCGCGCAGCCGCGCCACGGGGGCCGTCGCCGCGCTCCGCTTCTTCACGGGCTTCGGCCCGGCGGGTTTCGACTCGGTGAACTTCGGTTCGGCCGCGGGGGGCGGTTCGACGGCGAGGGTCGGCGTGAAAACGGGCAGGGCCGCCGTGGGGGCGCCGCCGGGGCGCGGCTTGCGGTAGATGGTGGCGCCCGGCACCGGCACGGGGGTGAACAGGCTGTTGACCTGCTGCCCCGTTTCCGCGTGGCCGACCACCAGCCAGCCGTTGGGCACCAGCACCTCGTGAAGGTTGTCCAGCAGGCGGGTGCGCGTCGGCTCGTCGAAATAGATCATGACGTTGCGGCACAGCACGACGTCCAGCGCGCCCAGGCCCCGCGGGTAATTGGGCAGCGGCCCGTCCACGAGGTTGAAGACCGAGAAGCTCGTCCATTCGCGGAAGCGCGGCTTCACCGCCCACAGGTCGCCCTTCCGGTCGAAGCATTCCGCCAGGACCGCCGGATCGAGGCCGCGCACCGCCCAGTTCCCGTAGACGCCGCGCCGCGCCGTCTCGATGAAGCTGGCGTTCAGGTCGGTGCCGACGATGCTGACCTGCCAGTCGCGGAGCTGGTCGGCGAAATGCCGCTTCAGCAGGATTTCCAGCGTGTAGGCCTCCGGCCCGATCGAGCAGCCGGCGCTCCAGATGCGCAGCAGGCGGCTCTCCCGGTTGCGGCGCAGACATTCCGGAATGGCGACGGCGCACAACGCCTCGAACTGCTCGGCGTAGCGGAAGAAGAAGGTCTCGCCGACCGTCAGCTCGTTGATGAGCGCCTGATACTCCGGCCCGGTCGGCCCTTCCGCAGCGAGCTGCGCCAGATAGGCGGCCAGGCTGAGAGTCGGCTTGTCCGACAGGCGGCGGTTGATGCGCTCCGCCAGGGCGGCGTCCTTGTCGGCGTAATAGGCGAGGCCGGTCGCCCCGATGACGGCGGCCTTGATACGGAGAAAGACGGGGTCGTGCAGGATGGCGTCGATGCGGTTCATCGGACGGCCTCTCCGGCTTCATCCGCCGGATCGCCCGCCGATTCGGTGGCGCCGAGACGGGCCAGCCGCTCGCCGGCCATGGCTTGGAAGGCGGTCAGCAGCCGGCCCTCCGCCTCGGTCAGCAGGCGCGACGGGTCGATCACCGTGGCCGTTCCGGCGCCGTGGGGGATGGTCGCCACGGCGCAGCCGTTGAAGGTCAGGCCGGCGTCGGCCGGCGTCCTCTCCGCGTCGGGGATGGACAGGATGTCGAGCACCCGGTCGGCCAGCAGAGCCAGCGGACAGCCATCCCAGTCGGTCAGGAACAGCGGGGCGTACAACTCCGGCGGCGCGGCTTCGAAGCCGAACAGCAGGTCGAGCCGCAGGACCGGGACGGCGCGGCCCTGGTAGCGGAAGAGGCCCGCAACCACGGCGGGTGCCGCGGGCGGGCGGTCGAGCCGGGGCAGCGGCAGAAACCGGCGCACGGCGTTCGCCGGCAGGGCCAAGGTCCTGCCGGAGACGGAAAAGATCACGTACCGTGTCGCGGATGCCGTCGCAGCCATCGCGGGCGCACACCTTCCTATGTCGTCAGTCCGTTGCCGGGTCCGGGAAGCGCAGCCGGGCCCTGGACCCTACATCATCGGGTGGCGCCGGGGGGCTTGAAACCGGCGCAGAACATGCCGCATCGCATCCGGGATGGAAATACCACCAAAGGCAAAAGCCTCAGCCCAAGGTGGCGGTATGACGCCGGTCATACTGCGGGCGCCGGAACGCTTGCTGTTTTCGCAGTTGCGGTTACAAACATCCCCGGCCGCCGTCCGGCCCGCGGCCACCGACCGGGAGGGGCTTCATGATCAAGGTTGTTCGAGCGAAACTGCACTGCCTGCGCGTCACCGACGCCAACCTGAACTACCAGGGGTCGATCACGCTCGATCCGGAGCATTGCGAGGCGGTCGGGATCTACCCGCTGGAGTTCGTGGAGATCTGGAACAAGAATTCCGGCGCGCGGATCAGCACCTACGTCATCTATGGCGAGCGCGGGTCGCGCTGCTGCGTGCTGAACGGTTCGGCGGCGCGGAGCTGCCAGCCGGGGGACGAGGTCATCATCGCCGCCTCCTGGTACTGCCAGCCGACCGAACTGGCGACGCTGCGGCCGCGGGTGCTGACCTTCAACGCCGACAACGGCATCGACCGCTCGCTGACCTACGACGTGACGGCGCTGGACGGTGGACGGTTCGATTTCGCGATTCGCGAGGGCGCCTTTCTGGAGCCGGAACCGGCCTGACCCACGGGCGGCGAGTCCTCGCAAACAAAAGAAGCGGACCTGAGCGAGTCCACGCGCAAAGCGAGTGCTTCGGCGACTTGCGCGTGTTTTGCGAGGGATAGGCCGTGAGTCCCACTTGAACGCGCGGCAATTTTTGCCTACTCTACCCGGGTGGGAGTGCGGACAGCGAGGAGTGCGTGTCATGGGCGTCAGCGGCATAGGGGGCTATCAGCAGCAGCCTTTCACGACACCGTTAAGCAGCGGGCCGGCGGCCCTGCAGCAGACACGGGGAACCGACGCGAACCAGCAGGCCCAGAAGGCCGAAGAGGATCGCCGTCAGCAGGTCCAGGCCCAGGACCAGCAGGCGCAGCAGAGCCAGCAGGCCCTGTCGTCGGGCGGCAACACCACCCCGACCCGCGGACAGAACCTCAACATCTCGGTCTGATCGCGCGTCGTCCAATCGGGGCCCGCCCGGCTGGTCCGGGGCCGGGCCCGCAGGGGAAAGGCGGCCAGCCATGGACATCCGAAGCGTCTCCGGCATCCAGGCGAACCGGCCGACTCCGGCATCGACGGTCCCGACGCCGCCGTCCGTGGCCGATGCCGCGGCACAGACCTCACAAACCGCGTCCAGCGCTGCGGACCAATCCGGCCCGGCGGCGTCCCCCTCCGATCCCGTGGTGGTGGCCGGCGGCTACATCAGCCCGGTCCTGCGCTATGACCAGGGCGCCCGGCTGGCCGTCATCTATTTTCGCGACCGCTCGTCGGGCGAAACCCAGAACCAGATCCCGGCACAACAGGTGGTGGAGGAGTACCGCCGCACCGCCAGCCGCCTGGGCGTTGCGACCGGTGCGGCGACGGAAGGCCACGACACGGGCAAAGGGACCGCGGCATCCGGCGGTACCGCCACGCCGGGTGGAGCCGGACGGAGCGATGGACCCGGATTCGGCGTCACCGCCTCGAGCGGCGCCCCGTTCACCGGAACGACGCCCGCGACGGGCGCCAGCCCGGCGGGAACCGCTCCGGCCGCCGTTCCCCGTGCCGCGGGGGCCTACGGCGCCGGTTCGCCGGGCGCCATCGTCTCCGTGACCGTCTGATCCGGCAGCTCGAAGCGGGCGACCAGCGGCGCGTGGTAGCTTTCCGGGGAATGGCTGACCGTGGCGTGGGCGACCAACTCGTCGCCCAGCGCCTCGTTGTGGATTTCGGCGGAGCGGAACCAGCCCAACAGGGCGCGCGACACCAGCAGATGGTCCAGCATCACCGCGTCGCCGCCGTGCAGCACGGTGAAGCGCCGCTCCTCCGGGACGGAGCGTTCCAGCGGCACCAGCGACCGCCCGGCGAGATGGCCGTTGCCGGTCTCGTCGAGGTCGGCGCGGATGATGCGGACAGGGGTCTGCTCGATCTCGGCGTTGAGGTCGCCGGCCACCAGGATCAGCGCCTGCGGGTCGGCGTCGAACACCCGCTCGACCGCCAGCCGGGCCTCCAGCGCCTGCCCGGCCCGCTTGATCGAGGCCAGATAGAAGCCCTCCGCCCAGCCGCCGACGCTCTTCCAGGTGGAGGCGTTTTTCTTCTGCCCCGGCACCGGCGCGGCGATGGGCGCGCGCAGATGCAGGTTGAAGACGTGCAGCCGCCGCCCGCCGGGCAGCTCGATCTCGCCATGCAGCACCGGGCGGTCCCAGGTTACGGCGTCGCCGCCGGGCTGGGCCGGGTCGGCGGTGACCATGCGGACCTGCGGGGACGGCACCAGATCGTGTCGGTACTGCCGCGCCGCCAGGATCGGCCAGCGGCTCACCAGCACGAGGTTGTGGCGGTCGGCCAGCTTGGTCCCCTCGCCGCCGGAGGTCCGGTGGAAATCGGCGTAGGGGCCGCCCTCCAGCAGCCGGGCCAGCGCGCGCAGGGTCCGCGGTTCCCCCTTCGCCTCGCGCTGGCCGTTGACCTCCTGAAGGCACAGGATGTCGGCGTCCAGCCGCTCCAGCTGCGGGCGCAGCACGGCGGCGCGCTCCTCGAAGGAGAGGTCGCCGGTGTCGTCCAGGCTTTCCAGGTTGAAGGTGGCGATGCGGATGCTGCTGCGGACGCTGCGGCTCATGACCCCTCCCCGGACGCCCGGTCGGCTCCGGCGCGTGGGCGCGCCAGGAACAGGTGGTTGCGGTTGATGCGCCGCCGCCGCCGCCGGTGCGCGCTCAGCATCGCCGTGGAGGCGACGAGCGTGGCGTCCAGCCCGGACTCGGCCATGCGCTGGGGGGTATCCGTACCATAAATCCGGTAGTGATAGGGATGGCCGAAGGCGGCCAGCCGCTTGGCCGGGGTGTCCATCGCCGGGTCCTCCCGCGTCGGCCCCTTGGGGTCGTAGGGGAACAGCAGGATGGCGCGGCCCGAGGGCTTCAGGACGCGGGCGATCTCGCGCAGCGCGGCGCGGTCGTCGGGGACATGCTCCAGCACGTGGCTGGACAGCACGAGGTCGAAACGGCCGTCCGGGAAGGGCAGGTCGGTCAGGTCGGCCTGCACGTCGGCGGCGGGGTTGAAGCGGTCCAGCGTGACGTAGCGCCGGCCGTGCCGCGCCCGCAGCAACGGCTCCAGGCAGGGCTCCGGGGCGGTGTGCAGGATGCGCAGCGAGCGGCGCAGCACGTCCGTCCGCTCCGCCAGGAAGCTCCACAGGAAGCGGTGCCGCTCCAGCGACCCGCAGTCCGGGCAGCGGGCGTTGCGCCGCCCGCCCAGGCCGAAGGGGAGGAAGCGCGCCGCCTCCCGCCCGCAGAGCGGGCAGAGCAGGGGGCCGGCGGCGGGCGTCAGGCCGTGGGCGTCCTCATAGCGCGGGCGCTCGTACAGCGACTCCCGCCGGTAGACGGCGGCCTCGTCGAGATTCTGGTCCGCGATGGCGGGCAACAGGCGGGACAATCCATGGAGCATGGGGATCAGAACAGTTCCACGTCGCCATCGATCCCGGTCTTGCGCAGCCGGTCCATGAAGGAGGTCTCGGACCGCGCGATGTCGCGCACCGTCTCCTCCCCGATCAGGCGGCGCTGGGTGCGGCCGGAGGTCGGGTAGAAGCGCACCGCGCGGGCCGCCGTGCCGCCGACGTCCCAGCTCATCGTCGGAATGCCTTCCGCCGCCAGATACTCCATGACGAACTCGACGTTGCGCTGGCCGATGCCGGCGCTGCGCGGGGCGCCGTTCACGCTGGCCCCGCCGAAGATCTTGGCGCGCAGCCGGTCGCGCCGCCCCGTCGCCGCCAGCAGCCGGTTGATGAGCTGCTCCATGGCCGCACTGCCGTAGCGGGAGGAGATGGACAGCCGGTCGCCGTTGTGGTCGGGCAGCAGGAAATGGTTCATCCCGCCGATCGCCGCGACGGGATCGAACAGGCAGGCGGCGATGCAGGAGCCCAGCGTCGTGGTGATGACGACGTTCGGGTCGTCGCTGACCACGCAGCCGCCGACCACGATGTTGACCACCTCCGCGCCCAATTGCCAGTCGTGGTAGCGGTTGGCCGCGATGTCCGGTGTGTCGGAACCCTGCTGGAGTCGGCGTGCGCGCGGGGTGATCGGCATCCAGAACCTCGGTGGGACATTCGGTCGCAGTGTACAACCCTCTGTCGCCTTCCGCCAAGCGTCGCGGTTGCGGGCGCGATTGCCCCCTCTCCCGTCCCGGGAGAGGGGAGGGGCCCACGCCGCAGGCGTGGGAAGGGTGAGGGTGCCACCAAGGATCATGCTTCAATCCTCGCACGACCCTCACCCGCCCGCTTTCGCGGGCACCCTCTCCCGGGGCGGGAGAGGGGGGAAGACCCTCACAAGCCGGCGATCCACAACTCCAGCAGGTCGGCCTGGAGCTTGCGGGAGCGGGCCAGCCAGGCGCGGGCCTCTGGAGGGATCTCGGCGATGCGGCGGTCCATCGTCCGGTCCATGGCGGCGCGCCGCTCCTCGTCGGTGACGAAGAAGGCGAAGCCGAGCGTCCGCCCCTTCGCCGTCGTCAGCGTGCCGGCCAGCGCCTTGGCGTAGGCCAGCGTGCCCGATTTGGCGCGCACGCCGGGGGGCAGGACCTTGCCCTCGTCCTCGCCGGGCAGAAGGGCCAGGACCGTCGGGCCGGCGCCCTGGATCAGCGCCATGGTCTGGGCCGGGCTGATCCGCGACGCGCTGCTGAGGCCCGAATGGTTGAGCAGCCGCAACCCCGTCCAGTCGGTGCGCGGGGCCGCCAGCATGGCCGGGGCGGTCAGCACCGCCGCCGACTCCGGCAGTGTCCGCACCGCAGAGTCCAGCCGCCGGGCGGCGGCCAGCCCGATCAGCTCCGCCGACAGGTTGTTGGAGTAGCGCAGGACCTGACGGGCCAAGACCTCCAGCGGCTCGCTGCGGTGCAGGGCGGCGAGCGTGGCGGTCGGCGGCACCGCGCCGGGGGCCGGGGCGGGCAGGGCGATCCCCGCCTCCGCGGCCAGCCGGCGGAAGACGTACGCCGCCGCCAAGCCGGGGCGGGTGACCGGAAGCCACAGGCTGGCCGCCATGCGCGGTTGCGGGGCGAAGCGCCAGCGCTCGCCCTCTGGCTCTCCGACCGCAGCGGCGAGCGGGGTGAAGGCGGCACCGGACCCGGCACCCAGCTGCACCGTCACGCTGTCCAGCGGCACGCGCCCCGCGTCGGACACCGACCATGCGCTGACCCGTACCGGCTGGCCCGCGGTGGCGGGGCGCGCCCAGTCGAAGCGGAAGCGGTTGAAGTTCAGCGACAGCGCCCCGACCCCGGTGTTGTAGCCGGCGGTCCAGGGCTGACTGGCGTCGATCTCCGGCAACTCGGGCAGGGCGGAGGTGTCGTAGAGGAAGCGCCCGGTCACCCGCGTGACGCCCAGCGCGCCGAGGTCGCGCAGCAGCTCCGTCAGCCCCTCGGTGGACAGCGACGGGTCGCCGCCGCCCTTCAGGATCAGGTCGCCGTCCAGCACGCCGTCCCCCACCCGCCCGGTGCCCAGCCGTCCAGTGATGTGCAGCGTGGTCTCGAACCGGTGGTCCGGCCCCAGCACCGCCAGGGCGGCGGCCATCGCCGGCAGCTTGGCGACCGAGGCCGGGGCGAAGGGCTTGGCCGGCTGCCGCTCCGCCAGAACGGCGCCGCTGTCCGGATCGAACAGCACGTAACCGACGTCATCGGCGGAAAAGCCGTTGCGGGCAATCGCTTGGCGGTCGTCCGGACCGGTGGCGGCGGTGGGGGACGCGCAGGCCGACACCGCGGTGACGCAGGCCAGCAGGAGCAGGATGGTGAAAGTCGGAAGCCGCATGATGCACAGTCTAGCGCAAAGCCCCCGGCAGCATCCGCGTCAATCCTGGGGTGGGCCAGGAATCTTGCTGCGCAGACAGTCCGCTTCCCGTACCATTACAGTCTGGAACGACGCCACGCCTTTGGGAAAGAGCTGCAAAGCCCATGATGTCACGGCGCCAAAGCGTCACGTTCGAAGTGGTCGTCGAACAAGGTGGCAAACCCAACATCGACGGTGTCTTTCCCGACGAGGCCGCGGCCCGGGAACGCGCGGCGTATTTGCTTCGTCTTGCAAAATTTCCGGTTGTCCGGATTTTGAAGGTGAATCAGGCGGGCAAGGAAGAGGTCATCTTCCAGAAGTCCACCTCCGGTGGTGGCAAGCCGACGACCATCTCCTCTATCGACGAGGCCGACGTCGGGCCCGCCAGCCTCTGCACCGACGCGCTCCAGCTCTTTTCCTTCGAGAGCCGGATGCTGCTGCTGCGCCTGCTGCGCGGCTATTGGGACGATCAGGCGGTGATCCCGGCCGAGCAACTCCACCGCTACTACCCGCTGCGCTATTTCGAGCGGGAGGCGCTGCTGTTCAACCCGGCGGTCAGCCGGCTCGCCACCCTTCAGGCGCCGCTGCTGGGCGTGAAGCCGCTCGACCGGCACGACCAGCTCCTGCGGATGTTCACCACGCTGAAGGAGATGGCGCAGGGGTCGGACGCGCTGACGCCCTTCGACGCGGCGCTGGCCCGCGGCGGGGTGGGCGGCCTGCTGGCGGCGGCGGCGGAGCGCCCGCCGGAGGAGCGCGACCGGCTGGTCACCCACGCCTTCGCCGCGGTGCTGGAGCCCTGCCGCGACTGGCCTGGCAAGGTCAAGGCGCTGCTGCGCTTCCACCGTGAGGACGGGGAGGAGGAGACGAACCGCCGTCTGCTCGACCAGATGCTGGCGGAAACGGTCGACGGGCGGGAGCCGGTGCGCGCGCTGATCGGCTACGCGCCCGACCTGGGGGCGGCGCTGCACAGCCTGATCGCGGCGGTGCACGGCGACCTCGACGACCGGTTGCCCCATACGGATGAGTTGCTGGCCCTGTCCAACGCGCTGGGCGGCGGCGGCTTCGACGAGACGCGGCGGGCGCTGCTGCGCCGCATCCAGGGCGGTCTGGCCGGCTTGACCCCGCTGACCCGCACCGGCACCGCCGCGGAGGGCAAGGCCTTCGGCGTCATCGTCGACCGACTGACCAACTTCGACGGCTTCCTGGGCGGTGCCGGCATGGCGGAGGCGCTGACCCGGCGCGCCAAGACGGTGTGGAGTTCCGGTGGGCAGGACGCCCCCTTCGACACGGCGGTGCAGCGTCTGGCGACCCGCCTGCCGGCACCGGCCCAGCGCATCGGCTATCTGCTGGACCTCGCCACCAGTCCCTTCGGGCGCAACAAGCTCAGCGTCCTGATCCGGCAGGTCGCCACCGAGTTCGAGAGCATCACCTCGGCCCGCGAGCTGGTCGCGCCCGGCGTCAGCACGGACGACGTGCGCAGCGGCCTGGGCCGCCGCCTGCGCGCCGCGGGCATTCCCCGCGCGCTGGCCGAGGGGCTGATCGCCAAGATCGCCGCGATTCCGGACGGCGAGCGGTCGCTCGGCCTGCCCTTGCTGGCCGCTCCGGCGGTCGCCGCCGTGACGCGGGCGACCCAGGAGACGATTCTGATCGACGTCCCGAAGGCGGCGGAGCGGCTGGTGCTGTTCTGGCGCGGCCAGACGCGGGCGATCCCGGAGGACGGGACCCAGCTCGTCATCGGGCGCTCGTCGCAATGCCAGTTCGTCCTGGACATCGCCTCGGCCTCGCGACGGCACGCCGCGGTGTCGCGCCAGGACGGCGTCTTCATGGTGGAGGATCTCAGCCGCAACGGCACCCAGATCGCCGTTCCGGGGGTGGTGGAGCCGCGGCGGCTGACGCCCGGCGAACCGCTGGCGCTGCCGCCGCGCGGCGAGATCGTCATCGGCTCCGCGGAGCTGGGCGAGGAACCGGCGCGCATCGCCTGGGAAATCGTCAAGCGCTGAAGGCTTCGTCCAGCGGACGGAACACGGGGCGCCAGCCGTCGCCGCGCACCGCCAGCGCGCCGACCAGCCCCGGCGCCGGGCGCAGGTCGAACAGCGACCACTCCGCCGCGTCACCGGCCTCCAGCGCGCCGTCCAGGCTGAGCAGGCGGGCGGGGCGGCCCGGCGTCAACTCAACCGCGAAGCGGTCGAGCGGCGTCGACAGGCCCTGGCCGGTCGCCTTGATGAAGGCCTCCTTGCGGGTCCAGCCGTTCAGGAACGCCTCGTCCCGCAGCGCCTCGGGCAGGGCGGCGAAGGCGTCGCGCTCCTCCGGCGCGAAGAAGCGCTCGGCGATTCCGGCGGCGTCCGGCAGGCGGCGCAGCCGTTCGACGTCCACGCCCAACTCCACCGTTTCAAGGGGGGCGATGGCGATCAGCACGTGATCCTTGCAGTCAGCGAGGTTGAAGGCCGGGCCGCCGGGGAGGAAAGGCTTGCCCATCGGGCCGTAGGCGAAGGCCAGGGTCGCCGGGTCGCGGCCCAGGACCCGCCCGAGACGATGGCGCAGCAGCCCGCGCCGCAGGACGCAGCGGGTGCGCAGCTCCTCGGTCGCGAAACGGGCGGCCCGCGCCGTCTCGTCGGGGGAGAGCAGGGCGCGGAACGCCTCCAGCCGGTGCGCCAGCCCGCGCAGGTCGGCATAACAGAGTTGAATTTCTCCCGTCTCCCACATCGGATGTCCCCATTCATCGGATTCGGGACTATAACCGCGCTGGCCCCGCGCGGCGATTGCGCTATCATGCGCCTCCCTTTTGCCGGATCTGGAACCATGGTCGATACCGCTCAGCTTGCTCCGCATCTGTCCAACGTCGTCAAGGACGCCGCCATTCCCGAGCTGCCCAACCACTACCGGGGCAAGGTGCGCGAGAATTACGACCTTCCCGACGGGCGGCGCGTCATCATCGCCACCGACCGGCTGTCGGCCTTCGACATCATCCTGACCGCCATCCCCTTCAAGGGGCAGGTGCTGACCCAGATCGCCCGCTACTGGTTCGAGGCGACCAAGGACCTCTGCCCGAACCACGTGCTGGAATACCCGGACCCCAACGTCGTGGTCGCCAAGCGGCTGACCATCATGCCGGTGGAGATCGTGGTCCGCGACTATCTGGCCGGCACCACCGGCACCTCGCTGTGGACGATGTACAAGAAGGGCCGGCGGGAGATGTACGGCCACGTCTTCCCCGACGGGCTGCGCGAGAACCAGAAGCTGCCGGATACCATCATCACCCCGACCACCAAGGCGTTCGACGCCGGCCATGACGAGGAGCTGACCGCCGCCCAGATCGTGGAGCGCGGGCTGCTGACCCAGGCCCAGTGGGACGAGGTGACGGAGAAGGCGCTGGCCCTGTTCGCCCGCGGGCGCGAGATCGCGGCGGCGCGCGGCCTGATCCTGGTCGACACCAAGTACGAGTTCGGCTTCGACGAAGCCGGCAACATCATCCTGGCCGACGAGATCCACACGCCGGACAGCAGCCGCTACTGGTTCGCCGCCAGCTATCCGGAGCGGTACGAGGCCGGGCAGCGCCCGGAGAGCTTCGACAAGGACTTCGTGCGGAGCTGGGTGACCCAGCGCTGCGACCCTTACAAGGACGCCATCCCGGAAATTCCGGCGGAGGTCGTGCTCGAGGCCGCGCGCGTCTACATCGAGGCGTTCGAGACGATCACCGGCCAGACCTTCCAGGTTCCGCAAGCGGTGACGCCGGCGGTGGAGCGCATCCGGGCCAATCTGGCGCCCTATTTCGCGAAGCCGTGATGAAGATCGCCATCCTCGACGATTACCAGAACGTCGCGCGCGATCTGGCGGAATGGCATCGCCTGCCCAACGGCAGCGCGCTGACGGTCTTCGAACGGCCGATCCCGGCGGCGGAGGTGGCGGGGATGCTCGCCCCCTACAGCGTCCTGGTGATCATGCGGGAACGCACCCCGTTCCCCGCGTCGCTGATCGACGCGCTGCCGAACCTGCGGCTTCTCGTCACCACGGGCGGGCGCAACAACGCCATCGACCTGGAGGCCTGCAAGGCCCGCGGCATCACCGTCTGCGGCACCGGCATGGTCGGCACCCCGACGGCGGAGCTGACCTGGGGCCTGATCCTGGCGCTGACCAAGCGCATCCCGCAGGAGGAGCGCGGCCTGCGCGCCGGGCGCTGGCAGGCCGGCCTGACGCAGGGGCTGGCCGGCAAGCGCCTCGGCCTCGTCGGGCTGGGCAAGCTGGGCACCCAGGTGGCGCAGGTCGGTCAGGCCTTCGGGATGGAGGTCGCGGCCTGGAGCCCCAACCTGACCGACGAGCGGGCCGCCGCGGCGGGCGTCATCCGGCTGGACAAGCGCGACCTGTTCGCCACCTCCGACATCGTCAGCGTCCATCTGGTGCTGGGCGAGCGGACGCGCGGCGTGGTCGGGGCGGAGGACATCGACGCGATGAAGCCCTCCGCCTTCTTCGTGAACACGTCGCGCGCCGGTCTGGTGGATGGGGACGCCCTGCTGGCGGCCCTGCACGAGCATCGCATCGCGGGCGCCGGTCTGGACGTCTTCCCCGTGGAGCCGCTGCCGGTGGACAGCCCCTGGCTGGAGGCGCCGAACACGGTGCTGACGCCGCATCTGGGCTATGTCACCCGCGAGAACTACGACGTCTTCTACCGCGACGCGCTGGACGACATCCTCGCCTGGCACGCCGGCGAGCCGGTGCGGATGCTCGCTTAAGGACGGGACGGCCCCGCCCCGCCCTTCCCCATGGCGGGGGAGAGGGCGGGGCGTCCCGCATGGGCTCAAGCCCTTGAAGCTTTTCCGAAGTTCCAAGCCTTGCCCGCATCGGCTTCCGGTGCGGCGATGGGCTGGATTCGCCCCGTGCCGCCTGTCCGTTTTTTGCCCCCTTCACGCGGATCGCGGGATTACAGCCGCGGCCAAGACGTAGATGGAAGGCGACCCCGCCACTTGCGGGGCGCGATTCCATTCCCAAAATGGGTGTGGAGCCTGCGGCAGGGGCTGAGATGGACGAGGTCATGTGTTGCGAGGCGCGGGCCTTACCGGGGCTGCGTGTCCGTGGGGTGGGGCAGCCACCGGTCCTGGCGGCGATTGGCGCTGTGGGTATTGGCACTGTGGACAAGGCGTGCCGAATTTGATTGGAAGTCTGTTGGTTCACGGCCATCCCGGCGCGGGCCGCGGCTGGCCGGGACAGGAGACGGAAGGTTTGCCACCCATGGAGACAGGAATGAACATCTCGGACCTCTTGTCCGCACACAACGTCATTCTCGATGCAGGGCCGGCCAACAAGGGAACCCTGCTCGACCTTCTCGCCACCGAGGCGGCCAGCCGCATCGCGGCACCAAAGGAGGATATTCTCAAGGCCCTGCAGGCGCGGGAGCACATCGGCTCAACGGCGCTGGGCAAGGGCGTGGCGCTTCCCCACACGGAGCTGCGCGGGGCCGAGAGCCCGCTGGTGCTGTTCGCGCGGCTCCGCAAACCCATCGATTTCGAGGCCCGCGACGACGAGCCGGTGGACCTGTTCTTCCTCGTGCTCTGGCCGACCGCGACCCGCAAGGGCCTGCTCCCCGTCATGGGCGAGATCTGCCAAGCCCTGCGCGACCCGCAATCCCTGCGCAAGCTGCGGCAGGCGGAGACGCCCGACGCGGTGGTGGAACTCGTCCGGCAGGCGCTTCCCCCCAACGCCGAGCGGGAGCTTGACGACGAGGATTTCTGACCGAGCGATTTCTGACCTGACGACGTCCGGCCGGCGCGGCGAGGGACCTCCATCCTTCCTATATTCGTAAAGCCGACAGTTCTCAGCATTTTGGCCCCTCCGATTGCCCGAGACCCCCTTTGTCACAGACCATGTCCGATGCCCTGTTGCTCCTGGCCGCCACCGGCCTTCCGTTTGTTGGCGCGATCGTCGCCGGGATGCTGCCGACGCACGCGCGCAACACCGCGGCGTGGTTGGCCGGTGCGATCGCGATCATCGGGCTGGGGTTGGTGTGGGCCGCCTATCCGACGGTGGCGGCGGGCGGGGTGATCCGCCATTCGATGGCCTGGATGCCGTCGCTCGGCCTCGACCTCACGCTGCGGATGGACGGCTTCGCCTGGCTGTTCGCCGGGCTGGTCTTCGGGGTCGGCGTGCTCGTCGTGCTCTACGCGCGCTATTACATGTCGGCGGACGACCCGGTCCCGCGCTTCTTCGCGTTCCTGCTGGCCTTCATGGGGTCGATGACGGGGGTGGTGCTCTCCGGCAACCTGATCCAGCTCGCCTTCTTCTGGGAACTGACCAGCCTCTTCTCCTTCCTGCTGATCGGCTACTGGCACCACACGGCGGCGGCGCGCGACGGCGCGCGCATGGCGCTGACCATCACCGCGACGGGCGGGCTGTGCCTGTTCGCGGGGGTGCTGCTGCTCGGCCACATCGTCGGCAGCTACAACCTCGACGTCGTTCTGGCCTCGGGCGACAAGATCCGCGGGCACGCGCTCTACCTGCCGGCGCTGGTCCTGATCCTGATGGGCGCCCTGACCAAGAGCGCGCAGTTCCCGTTCCATTTCTGGCTGCCGCACGCCATGGCGGCGCCCACCCCCGTCTCGGCCTATCTGCATTCGGCGACCCTGGTGAAGGCCGGGGTCTTCCTGATGGCCCGGCTGTGGCCGGTGCTGGCGGGAACGGAGGCGTGGTTCTGGATCGTCGGCAGCGCCGGTCTGGCCACCCTGCTGATCGGCGCCTACGTGGCGATCTTCCAGAACGACCTGAAAGGACTTCTGGCCTATTCGACCATCAGCCATCTCGGGCTGATCACGCTGCTGCTCGGGCTCAACAGCGAACTCGCCATGGTCGCGGCGATCTTCCACATCCTCAACCACGCCGCCTTCAAGGCGTCGCTGTTCATGGCCGCCGGCATCATCGACCATGAGACGGGAACCCGCGACCTCCGGCGCCTGTCCGGCCTGAACCGCTTCATGCCCTTCACGACGCGGCTGGCGATGGTGGCGGCGGCGGCCATGGCGGGCGTGCCGCTGATGAACGGCTTCATCTCGAAGGAGATGTTCTTCGCCGAGACGCTGACGGCCCAGGGGTCCGTGACCTTCCTCCTCGACATCCTGCCCTTCGCGGCCATGGTGGCGAGCGCCTTCGCCGTGGCCTACTCGTTGCGCTTCATCCACGGCGCCTTCTTCGGCCCCGACCCGGTCGACCTGCCGCACCGGCCGCACGAGCCGCCGGCCTGGATGCGCCTTCCGGTCGAGATCCTGGCGCTGGCCTGCATCATCATCGGTCTGCTGCCCGCGGCCACCGTGGGTCCGTACCTGAACATGGCGGCCCACGCCGCGCTCGGCGCCGCGACGCCCGAATACAGCCTGGCGGTCTGGCACGGCTTCAACACGCCGCTGGTGATGAGCCTGCTCGCCCTGGCGGCTGGGGTGACGCTCTACTTCCTGCTGCAGCCGCTGTTCCGCCGGAACATCGAGGGGCCGCCCTTCATCAGCCGTCTGGAAGGCCGCCGCATGTTCGAGCGCAGCATGGTCTTCCTGTCCTGGCGCCTCGCCCGGTCGCTGGAAGGGCTGCTGGGCACCCGGCGCCTGCAGCCCCAGCTCCGTCTGGTCGTCTGCGTCGCCATCCTGGCCGCGGGCTGGGCGGTCTACCGGCGCGGACTCGGCCCCGGCAATCTGGTGCCGCAGGGCATCGACCCCGTGCTCGCCCTGATCTGGGCGATCGGCGCGGCCTGCGCCCTGGGGGCGGCGTGGCAAGCCAAGTTCCACCGCCTCGCCGCGCTGATCCTGCTCGGCGGCACCGGGCTGGTCACCTGCGTCACCTTCGTCTGGTTCTCCGCCCCCGACCTCGCGCTGACCCAGTTGCTGGTCGAGATCGTCACCACCATCCTGCTGCTGCTCGGCCTGCGCTGGCTGCCCAAGCGGCTTCCCGGCACCGGCACGTCGGAAGTGATGCGGACGGGACGCCGCCTGCGCGACCTCGCCATCGCCATCACCGCCGGGCTCGGCATGGCCGGGCTGGCCTTCGGCGTGATGACCCGCTTCCCGCCGGAAATCCTGGCGCAGCATTTCCTGGAGCGCGCCTACACCGAGGGCGGCGGCACCAACGTCGTCAACGTGATCCTGGTCGACTTCCGCGGATTCGACACGCTGGGCGAGATCGCCGTGCTGGGGGTGGTGGCCCTGACCGCCTACGCGCTGCTGCGCCGCTTCCGCCCGGCCCCCGACAGCGTGGACGTGCCGGAGCAGCAGCGCGACCAGAGCGCCTACGACATCGCCCGACCCGAGCGGCGGGAGGGCGACACGGTGGCCGATTGGCTGCTGATCCCGTCGGTGATCGCGCGGCTGCTGTTCCCGGTGGTCGGCATGGTCGCGCTGTTCCTGCTGCTGCGCGGCCACGACCTGCCCGGCGGCGGCTTCGCCGCGGGGCTGATGGGGTCGATCGCGATGATCCTGCAATACATGCTGGGCGGCACGCAGTGGGTGGAGGCGCGGCTGCGCGTGCTGCCGCTGCGCTGGATGGGCCTCGGGCTTCTGCTGGCCGCGGGCACGGGCCTGGGCGCCCTGCTGTTCGGCCGGCCCTTCCTGACCACCTATTTCGCCTACGCGGACCTGCCGCTGATCGGGGAGATTCCGACGGCGAGCGCGCTGCTGTTCGACATCGGCGTGTTCGCGCTGGTCATCGGCGCCACCATGCTGACCCTGATCGCGCTGGCCCGCCAGTCGGTCCGCGGCCATCGCGCCGCCGCGCCGCGCGCCGCGGCAGTGAGCGCGCCGCCCGCGTCCGCTCCGGTTCCGACCACCGCCCCGACCGCCGCAACCGGAGACGACTGATGGAACTTATCCTCGCCCTCGGGATCGGGGTGCTGACGGGCTCCGGCGTCTGGCTGCTGCTGCGTCCCCGCACCTTCCAGGTCATCATCGGCCTGTCGCTGCTCTCCTACGCCGTCAACCTCTTCATCTTCTCGACCGGTGGCCTGCGCACCGGGGCGGCCCCGGTGCTGGAGCGCGGCATGGCCGGCAGCCTCGCCACCCACGCCGACCCGGTGCCGCAGGCCCTGGTCCTCACGGCCATCGTCATCAGCTTCGCGACGACGGCGCTGTTCCTCGTCCTGCTCCTCGCCGCGCGGGGCCTGACGGGAACCGACCATGTGGACGGTAAGGAGAAGTCCCGGTGAACGGGTGGCCAATGAGCGCTTGGATGAATCATCTGGTGATCGCGCCGATCGTCATCCCGCTGCTGGTCGGCGCGTTGCTGATGCTGATCGACGAGCGGCGGCGGGCGTTGAAGGCCACGCTCGGCGTGGTGTCGGCGTCGGCGCTGCTGGCGCTGGCGGTGCTGCTGCTCTATCTGACGGACCACACCGCCACGGGGGCGGACGCCACCGTGCGCGTCTATCGGCTGGGCGACTGGCCGTCGCTGTTCGGCATCGTCCTGGTGCTCGACCGGCTGTCGGCGATGATGCTGGTGCTGACCGGCATCCTCGGGCTGTCCGCCCTGGTCTTCGCGCTGGCGCGCTGGCAGAAGGCGGGGGCGCATTTCCATTCGCTGTTCCAGTTCCAGCTGATGGGGCTGAACGGCGCCTTCCTGACCGGCGACCTGTTCAACCTCTTCGTCTTCTTCGAGATCATGCTGGCCGCCTCCTACGGGCTGGCGCTGCACGGCTCCGGCCTCGCCCGCGTCCGCGCCGGGCTGCATTACATCGCCATCAACCTGGCGGCATCGCTGCTCTTCCTGATCGGGGTGAGCATGATCTACGGCGTGTCCGGCACGCTGAACATGGCCGAGCTGGCCGTGCGCATCGCCGGGATCGCTCCGGAGGACCGCGGGCTGCTGGAGGCCGGGGCGGCGATCCTCGGCGTCGCCTTCCTGATCAAGGCGGGCATGTGGCCGCTGGGCTTCTGGCTGCCGAACACCTACACCACGGTCGGCGCGCCGTCGGCGGCGATCATCTCGATCCTCAGCAAGGTCGGCATCTACGCCATCATCCGGATCTGGCTGCTGGTCTTCGGCGACAGCGCCGGGACCTCGGCCGGGTTCGGCGGGCACTGGCTGCTGATCGGCGGGGTGTTGACCATCGCCTTCGGCTCCATCGCGGTGCTGGCGACGCAGAATCTGGCGCGGCTGGCCGGGGCCAGCGTGCTGGTCTCCTCCGGCACGCTGCTCGCCGCCGTCGGCGCGGGCCAAGCGGCGGTGACCGGCGGGGCGCTGTTCTACATGACCAGCTCCGTCCTGGCGATCGCCGGGCTGTTCCTGCTGATCGAGCTGGTCGAGCGCGGCCGCATGGTCGGCGCCGACGTGCTGGCCGTGACGCGCGAGGCCTTCGGCGAGGGCGAGGACGAGGAGTCGGACGACGACGATGCCATCGGCGTGTCGATCCCGGCGATCATGGCGATCCTCGGCATCGCCTTCATGGCCTGCGCGCTGCTGCTCGCCGGCCTGCCGCCGCTGTCCGGCTTCCTCGCCAAGTTCGCCATCCTGGCGCCGATGCTGGCGCAGGGGGCGGAGGGGCTGCCCTTCACCACCTGGGCGCTGATGGCGGCGCTGATCCTGTCCGGCCTGGCGACGGTCGTCGCGATGAGCCGCACCGGCATCGACGTCTTCTGGGCGTCGCCCGCGGGCGATCTGCCGCGCGTGCGCCTCGTCGAACTTGGGCCGGTGATGCTGCTGCTGGCGCTCTGCGTGGCGCTGACCGTCCAGGCTGGGCCGGTGATGCGCTACATGGAGGATACCGCCCGCTCCCTTCACGGGCCGGAACGCTACGTCCAGGGGGTGATGACCACCGCCGCGCCGGGGACCGGCAAGGGAGTCGCGCCATGAAGCGCTTGTGGCCGTACCCGCTGCTGACCGCCGCGCTCGTGGCGATGTGGCTGCTGCTGACCGAGAGCGTGGCGCTGGGCTCGATCCTGATGGGCGCCATCCTGGCGACCGTCGCGGTCTGGGGATTCGCGGCGCTCGACCCGCCGGGCGGACGGTTGAAACGGCCGCGCGCCGCCCTCGCGCTCGCCGCGCTGGTGATCGCCGACGTCGCGCGTTCCAACGTCGCGGTCGCCAAGATCATCCTGAACCCGCGCAAGACCGAGCGGGTGTCCGGCTTCCTCCGCATCCCGCTCGACATGCGGGCGCCCTACGGGCTGGCGACGCTGGCCTGCATCATCACGGGGACGCCGGGGACGATCTGGGTGGAATACAACTCCGCGAACAACACCATCCTTCTCCACATCCTCGATCTGGTTGACGAGAGCACCTGGATCGACACCATCAAGGGTCGGTACGAGAAGCGCCTGATGGAGATCTTCGAATGACCGCCACGCTGCTGCTCTGGTCGATCGTCCTGGCGCAGATCCTGCTGGTCGCCGCGATGGCCTGCGCGGCCTACCGCGTGCTGCGCGGGCCGCGGGCGCAGGACCGGGTGCTCGGGCTCGACACGCTGTACGTCAACGCCACGATGCTGCTGCTGACCTTCGGCATCCGCACCGGCAGCACGCTCTATTTCGAGGCCGCGCTGATCATCGCGCTGCTCGGCTTCGTCGCGACGGCGGCGCTGGCGAAGTTTCTCATGCGCGGAGAGGTGATCGAATGACGCATCTGGCCGACCTGCCGGTATGGGCGGCGATCCCGGTGGCGCTGTTCCTGCTGCTCGGCGCCGCGCTGGCGCTGATCGGGTCCATCGGGTTCGTGCGGCTGCGCAGCTTCTACGAACGCGTCCACGCCCCGACGCTGGGCACCAGCATGGGCATCGGCTTCGTCCTGCTGGCCTCGATGCTGTGCTTCACCGTGCTGCAGTCGCGGCTGGTGCTGCACGAGATCCTGATCGCGGTCTTCATGGTGGTGACCACGCCGATCACGCTGATGCTGCTCGCCCGCGCCGCCCTCTACCGCGACCGCACCGAGGGCAGCGACGACGTGCCGGCGCCCCCTCCGGTCCCGCCGGTCGAGAGCGCCGTGCCGCCGGCTCCGGACTCCGCTCCGCCGGTTTAGGATTCCTGGCGCGTCAGGTCGCCTCGACCTGGGCGAACATGCCGGATTCGCTGGTGAAGCTCTTGAACTCCAGCCCGTTGCCCGAGGGGTCGAGGATGAAGAAGGTCCCCTGCTCCGACGGCTTGCCGGGGTAGCGGATCTGCGGCTCCAGAAGGAAGGTTGCGCCGGCGGCCTCCAGCCGCTCCCTCAGCGCGTCCCAGACGGGGCGCGGCAGCACCGCCCCGAAATGATGCAGCGGCACCGCCTTGCCGTCGACCATGCTGGTCTCCGTCGAGCGCGGCTCGGACGAGCGGTGGGCGGAGATCTGGTTGCCGAAGAAGTCGAAATCGATCCACCGCTCGGTGGAGCGCCCTTCGCGGCAGCCCAGGACATCGACGTAGAAACGGCGGGTTTCCTCGATGTCCCGGATGGGAAAGGCGAGATGGAACGCGAACACCGGCGCACCCTTTTGACGTTGATTCGGGTGGCCAGGGTAGACCGCGCTCCGTGGTGCCAACAAACGATTTAAGCGCGGGTCGATGGTGCGAAAACGCTGCGACCCCGGATTGATCCAGGGCCGCAGCGGTCGGCCCGATCAGAAGGCCAGACGGGTGTCGAGCATCACGATGTGCGCGCGGTCCTTCAGGTCGCCGCCGTCGGGGCGGCCCGCCTGCAGGGTGGACCGCACGTAGTCGTACTCCAGCCCGGCGGTGAAGCCGGGGGCGACCGTCCAGGTCACGCCGCCCTGCCAGATGTCCGCCTTGCTCGGCGTGGACATGGTCGCGCTGTCGTTGCCCAGCGCCCGCAGGTAGTTGGCGGCGAACAGCAGCGGCCCGGCGGTGTACTGCGCGCCGAAGATCCAGTTCTGCTGCGCCCGCGTCTGGGCGAGGCCCTCGGCGTAGCCGCTGTCGCCGCTGTAGGCGTAGCTGGCGCCGACCTTCACCGGGCCGTAGCCGACGTTGGCGCCGACATGGACGGAGTTCAGATCCTCGAAGGACTGGCTGACGACGCCGTCGGTCTGGCGCACCGCTTGGCCGGTCGCGTAGAAGGCGCTTCCCTCGACGCTGAAATCTCCGACCGCGGTCTGGAAGGCGGCGCCGGCCTCGACCACGTCACGGAAGGACAGCAGGTCGCCCAGCACGTCCGTGGTGCGGCGGTTGACCGAGCTGTTGGAGTCGCCGCTGCGCGGCATGTAGGACACCGCCGCCGACAGGCCGCCGAAGCTCGGCGTGATGTAGACCAGCTTGGTGCCGGTGTCGTAGGCGATCAGCGTGCGCATGCTGGTGGCGGCCAGAGGCAGGGCGCCGAAGGTGGACGAGCCGTTCAGGAACAGGATGCCGTTGCTGTCCGGGCTGCCGGCCACGCCCTCGACGTTCGGGCCGATCATCCCGTATTCGTCCGACAGGCCGTTGATGACGCCGGCCTGGATCGTGCCGAAGCCGCCGTTGGCGAAGAGGAAGGCGCGGTCGTTCTCGATGTTGCGGGTCGAGACGGTCGGATCGCCGTTGCCCGCCACGATGCGCAGCCGCGCACCGTAGGTCAGGCCGTTGTCCGCGGTGGCCGTCGGGGTGACGACCAGACGGTAGCGGTTGGCGAACTCGCGCGAGCGCAGGCCGTCGTCCCGCTGCTGGCGGATGTAGGCGCCCTGGAAATAGGCGTCGCCGCCGAGGATCAGGTCGAAGCTCGGTTCGGCCAGGGCCGGAGCCGACGTCAGGGCGGCGAAGGCGGTGCCGGCGAGAGCGGCGGCGCGAAGGGAGAAGGCGTTCATGGGCGTCGTCATTCCAGGGTCGAGGCTTGCGGGGGCGATGTTTTGGTATCCCCTCTCCCCTCCGGGAGAGGGTTAGGGTGAGGGGGTTGCGCGTGGCGCCGCGTTCGGCAAAAGCGCAACCCCCTCACCGGCCCTACGGGCCACCCTCTCCCCAGGGGGGAGAGGGCTATTGGCCGGAAACCAGCGGCGGCCGAAGGCGGTGAGGTTGTCGTCCTGCAGCCGGGCAAGGCAGAGGACTTCCACGCTGTCGGCCCAGCGTGGGTTGATGCGGCGGAACTGGGCGACCGCCGGGCTGTCCAGCTTGGCCTCGCTGATGGCGCGGGCCTCCTCGGTCAGGCCGTAGCCCTGCCATTGCCAGTCCACGGTTCCGGTGTCGGCGTCGTAGTACTGGGCGAAGCACTCCCGCCCGATGTGGTCGCGGAACGCCCGGTCGAGGGCGTCGGGGGGCTGGTCCGGATGCGGCGTGTGGCGGACGAACAGCATCGGCATGTAGCGGTAGGAGCGGTAGCCGACCGCGCTGTAGCTCCAGTACCACAGCCGTCCCGAGCGGTCGGCGCGGGCGCGGGCGACCATCTCGGCGACCATCGAGCGCACCAGATCGTTCGACCCCCAGAAGCGGCGCTCCAGGATGCAGTGGGCGGTGTGGAAGGCGCCGACGGCGGTGCCGTCGATCTCCACCGCCTGCCGGTAGACGGTGGCGAAGCCGACCAGCTCCCCGGTCCCGGCGTCCTCCTGGAGCACGCAGTGGTCGAGGTCTTCCAGCTCCTCATTGAAGTAATCCTCGCCGTAGCCTTCGAACCAGACGCTGAGCAGGGCGAACATCGCCGCCCGCCGCTCGGGCGTCAGGGCCACTGGCTCAACGAAGCTGGTCCGCAGGGGAGGACGGGACGAAGAACTGGTCATCCCCCGGCACCGGTCAGATAGAGCGCCGCCCCGGCCTCGCGCACGTCGGCGCAGATGTCCTCATAGTTGCAGGTGATCTCCTCCCCGGCGGCGATGGCGCGGCGGGCGACGAAGCGCCGCCAGTCGCCGGGATCGGCCCGCCCGATGGACGGACCATCCGCGTGATTGAGGAACCGGGCGTCGTCCCCCGGCAGAAGGACGCCGACCCCCTCGATCACGCAGCCGTGGAAGTCGAGCAGCCGGGCGACCTGGGGAAACTCGGCCAGCACGGCGTCGTCGGGCGCCAGCAGGCGGTCGATGCGGGCGTCGAACGCCCACACCGGCGTGCCGGCGGCGACCGCCTCCTCGGCGAAGAGCCCCAGCCCGTGGATCGGGCTGGAGGCGACGCGGGTGGCGATGAGAAGCGGCATGGCGTCCTTCTCCGGCGATAAGACTTAAGCGGCGGCGGTGGCCGGCGACCCGGCCGGCGCCAGCGATTCGTCGAACTCGAAGCTGGCGGCGTCGTCGACGAACTGCTCGGCGATGGTCGTGCCGGGGTTCGTCAGGCAGACGCCGATGTAGTCGGCGAAGCGCGGCGGCGGGGTGAAGCCCTCGGCCAGCAGGCGGCTGTTGTCGAAGGCGATGTCCTGCGCGGTGAAGCGGTGGTACTTGCGCCCGCCCGCCATCATCGTCCGGTGCAGGATGTCGCGCTGCGGGAAGGCCAGGCGGAAGGCGCGGTCGAAGGGCTTCCAGCCTTCCGGACCCTTCGGGTCGAAGAAGCTGTAAGGGCGGGTGCCCTCATGGCCGTGCGCGGCGAAGGCGGCCTGGAAGTCGCTCCACAGGGTCCGGCTGCCGAGGCCGGCGGAGATGTGGTAGAGGTTGTGCTTCAGCTCGGGCTTGCGCAGCAGGTCGTGCAACCGGGCCGAGGCCCAGTCCACCGGAACGATGTCGATGAAGCCGTCCGGCGAGCAGGGCAGGACGCCGGTGCGGTCGACCAGCCGGAAGAACCAGAAGATGCTGGCGCTCGGGCGCACGCCCATCGCGGTGTGGCCGACGACGATGGACGGGCGGCAGACGACGATCGGCAGGTCGGGGAAGCCGGCGGCGAGCGCGCGCTCCGCCGCCGCCTTGCTGCGGGTGTATTCGACGATGTGCGGCGTGTCGTGGCCGGGGGCCGGGGCCTCCTCGACCATCTCCAGCCACGGCGTCTCGCCGCAGCAGAAGGCGGTGCCGATGTGCAGGAAGCGCTGGAGGTGCTTCATGCGGCGGGCGCGGGCGGCCAGCGCCAGCGTGCCGTCGACGTTGATCTGCCAGACCGAATGCCGGCTGTCGAAGGAGGTGTCGGCGGCGACATGGACGATGTGGGTCACCGCGTCCAGCCGCGGGTCGGCGCTGGTCGCCAGCGACTGCAGGTCGCCCGGAATGATCTGGCAGAGATCGGCGTAGGCCTGGGCCGTGGCGCGGTCGACGCAGCGCATCAGGTTGGTGGCGAGACGGGCGCGGCAGGCGGCCTCGTCGGCGCCGCGGATCAGCAGCAGGCAGTCCGCCGCGGTCCCGTTCTTGACGGCGTCGAGGTAGAAGGAACCACCGAGAAAGCCGGTGCCGCCGGTGAGAAGGATCATGGTGTGCCTCTGTCTCGCGTCTGGGGGAGGGGAGGGATGGCTGATGGCCGTGACCGGCGGGCCCGGGTTCAGGCGGGCAGCAGGTCGGGGGCCGGAAGGGCGGGTGCGTCGAGCCGGCGGAGACCGCCCTGCTCGACCTGGATCTGCACGTCGGCGGCGTCGAAGTACGCGTCGTCGTGGGTGACGGCGATCACGGTGATGCCGCGCGCCTTCATCCAGGGAATGATCTCGCGGTAGAATTTCCGCCGGAAGTAGGGGGACTGGTCGGCCGCCCACTCGTCGAGCACCAGCACGGGCTTGCGCTCCAGCAGGGCGGCGGCCAGCGCGAGGCGCTTCTTCTGCCCCTGCGACAGGTCCACCGTCGTGAAGGCGCGGTCATTGACCGCCACCTTGTCGGACATCTCCAGCAGGTCGAGCAGCTCGTCGGCGAAGCCGTCCTCCGGCGACACCGCGCCGTAGAGCTGGCGGGTGACGTGGTTGTCGGAGAAGACGACGGAGAACAGGTCGCGGTAGGAGCCCAGCGTGTCCGCCGTCACTACCGCGCCGTCCACCGTCAGGCTGCCGCGCTGCGCCGGGTAGAGGCCGAGCAGCAGGTGGATCAGCGTGCTCTTGCCGGCGCCGTTGTGGCCGGTGACGAAGACGACGTCGCCGCGCTCGACCTTCAGGTCGATGGGGCCGACGGTGAAGGAGCCGGTGCCGTCGCGCCCGGGGTGGCGGTAGGACGCACCGTCGAGCGCAATGGTGGCGAAGTCGGCGAAGCCGGTCGGTGGCGCGTCCTTGGCCCGGCGCTGCGCGGGGCGGGGCGGCGCCTTCAGCTCCGCCTCCACCGCCAGATAGGAGCGGGCGGCGGTCTCGGCGCTGATGTAGGAGGGGTAGGAGGCGACGATGGTGATGACCGGGTAGGCGATGAAGGCGGCGGCGTGGCCGGCCAGCACGACGGTCGTGATGTCGGTGTTGGTCACCGCCGGCAGCAGGAAGATGATCCCGGCCAGCGCCGCGTAGTAGGTCAGCTCGCTCAGCGTGAAATAGTGGCTGTACTCGGCGCCGAAGCGGTGGCGCTCCGTCCGCAGCGCCTCGGCGCAGGCGGTGGCGTCGGACAGCGCGTTGGCGGCGCGGCGGCGGTTCAGCTTGCACTCGCGCAGGGTCTGCAGGATGTGGTCCGATCGTTCGGACAGCGCGCCCTCGGCCTCGTGGATCGTCTCCGACAGCCGCTCCAGCCGCAGGACGGAGCGGGTGATCAGGATGCCGCCGACCGTCAGGAAGGCCAGCACGATCAGCACCGCGGCGTTCGACAGCGAGGCGAGGTAGAGCAGGCACAGCACGATGGCCGCGACCGACTGGAAGCTGATGACCAGCGTCGGCACCGCTTGGGCGAGCAGTTGCAGCTCCGGCCCGGCCACCTGGGCGAGGCGGGTGGAGCCGACCGCCATGGCGTCGGGCAGGTCGGCGGCCACCGCGCGGCGCAGCAGGTCGACGCGCAGGATCGCCAGCGCCGCCTGCATCCGCTTGGACGCCGCGCTCATCATCCAGCCCTGCGCGAACCGCCAGGAGAAGGCGGACAGCAGGAAGATGAACAGCAGACGCTGCAACCCCTCCGGATCGTCCATGATGACCAGCGCGCTGTTCAGCGAGGTCAGCAGGGCGAGGTTGAGGGCCGCCGCCAGCACCGCCAGCAGCATCAGCGGCTGCATGTTGCGCAGGGCGTCGCGTCTCAGGATGCGCCAGAGGTCCATCGCCGGCTCACTTGGACTGGATGAGGTCGATCAGGCGGGACGGCGACATGTTCGACAGGATGGGGGCCGAGGCGGCCTTCCCGTCCTTGGCCGGTCCGCTGGCGGCGCCCGCCGGCTCGGGCTTGACGCCGGGAACCGGCGCGGTCGGCGAGCGGTGGGTGGTGGGTTCGGCCCCGGCGGTGTTCAGGCTGGGCATCTGGGCGACCGGCACCTGTCCGGGCGTGCCGTCGCCGCTCAGCGAGGGGAGCTGCGAGACGGGCGGGACCGGCAGGCTGCTGGGCGGCAAGCTGGTCTGCGGCAGGGTCACGGTGCCCGGTGCACCCGCATGCGGCGCACCGGGGGCGGGGGCGCCCGGCATCGGGAGGGTGGCGCCCTGGCCAGAGGCCGCGTCGAGGATCAGCGGCAGCCCGCCGCTGGCGGCGTTGCCGATGACGACGATCTTGGCGTTGGGCGAATGGGCCAGCTCCAGCGTCGCCTCGATGCCGCGCCAGCGCAGGTAGTTCTCGGTCAGGTTGGCCTGGACCGTCTCCTGGAAGGCACGGATGCCCTGGCCTTCGAGCTGCTTGCGCTGGCTCTCGAACAGCTCGCGCTGCAGGCGGAACTGGTACTCCTGGGCGGCCTGGTCCTGCTGGATCTTGCGCTCGATCGACACCATGATCGCTTCGGGCAGCGAGACGTTGCGGATCAGGATGTCCTGGATCAGCATGTAGCCGGTCTTGGTCCGCCCGTCGGGTTTCGGCGTGTCCTCGGCCCCGATGATCTGGGCGTACATCACGCGGTCGGCGACCTGCTCGAAGGTCTCGGTCTGCACGCGCAGGCGGCGGTGGGCGTAGAGCTCGTCGGCCTTGAAGCGCGACACGATCTCGCGCGAGACCGACCCGACCTCCGGCACCAGCAGCACTTCCAGATAGTTTGGCCCGACGTTCTTGTGCAGGGCGGCCAGCATCTCCGCATAGGGGCGGTAGCGCACCGTGATCTCGATGCTGACGTTCAGGCCGTCGTTGGCGATCGCCGAGTAGGAGCGGGTGTCCTCCTGCAGGCGCAGGTCGTAGACCTCGATCTTGTCCCAGGGGAAGATGACGTGCACGCCCTCGGCCAGGGCCGGAGCCATCTGGGTGCCCTGGTGGAAGCGCTTCCACAGCACGCCGCCGTGGCCGGCGGGGATGAAGACGACGATCGACGGCGCGAAGTAGAGGAAGATCAGGATGCCGACCAGCAGCGTGCACAGCAGCGACCGGCGGTGCTCCTCGTACCAGTGGCCGAGCAGCGCGCGCAGGCGCGACTTCGGCTGCGGCGTCGCGTCGGCGTCGTCGTAGGTGAAGGCCTGGTCAGCCATGTCACGCGGTCTCCTGGAGCAAAGCCGTGGCGGGGCGGGGCGCGGCCTTGTCGGCCGGCGTGTCCATCTGCCCGTTTGTCATGTGAATGGTGACGTCGCAGACCGACGAGGCGTTGCCGTCGTGCGACACGAAGATCACGGTGCGGCCGAGCGCCCGCAGCTTGCCGATGATCTCGTTGGTGAAGCGGGTGCGGAACTCGGCGTCCTGGTCGGACGTCCATTCGTCGAGGATGATGATCGGACGCCCCTCCGCGACCGCGACGGCCAGGGCGACGCGGCGCCGCTGGCCCTTGGACAGGTCGCGGTTCAGCAGGCCGTCGCCGGTCTCCGGAACCAGATGGTCGATCTTCAGATAGGCCAGCATCTCGCGGAACAGCTCCGCGTCGAAGGTCGGCCCCTGCGGCAGGCGGGTGAACAGGTGGTGGTCCTGGAACACCGCGCAGAACAGGTCGCGGTAGGATTCCAGCCGGTCGCCCTCCACCGCCTGCCCGTCGAGCAGCACCTGCCCCTCGTCCGGGCGGAACAGCAGCGGGATGACGCGCAGCAGGGTGGACTTGCCCGACCCGTTGGCGCCGACGATGCCGACGACGCTGCCCGCCGGGATGGTCATGTCGATGGGACCGATCACGAAGGGCTCGGGCCGCAGCCCGGCGCGGTAGGCGAAGCGCACGCCGCGCAGCTCGATGGCGGAGAAGCGGCGCGGCGCGCGGGCCAGCTTCGACGGCGCGTACTCCGCCGCCGGCATGGCGGCGAGGAGGGTGGTGAGCTGGTTCGCCGCATCCTCCGCCGCGATGTAGTCGGGCACGGCGTTGAGGAACTTCGACAGGGGCCGGGCGAGGAACAGGATGACCGAAGTCACCAGCGGAAGCTCCGCCGCCGACAGCGCGCCCATGCGCGGGAAGATGAAGACGAAGACCGCGGAGAAGCCGATGACGATGGTGGCGATCCAGGAGAACAGCTCGCCCAGATTGCGCCCGTGGCGCCGCTTCAGGTCCTCCCATTGGGCGACGTCGGCCTCGACCGCCTGGGCCAGCTCGTCGCGCCGCGCCTTGCCCAGCTTGATCTCGGCGTTGCCGCCGACGATCTCGGAGAAGCCCTGGAGCATCCGCACCTCGGACTCCTTGGCTTGGCCCAGCAGGGCGCGGGTCCGCTGCGCCTCGCGCACGTACCAGCCGCCGATCATCGCGCCGGCCACCAGAAGCAGGGTGGCGCCCACCGTGGTCAGCGTCCACAGGTAGAGGTAGGCCACGACCGCCACCAGCATCATGTTGGCGGCGATCGACAGGTTCGGCAGCAGCGCCGCGATGCGCTCCAGATGGTGGTTGCCGAGGTCGAAGGAGCGCCGGGCCTGCATGTCGAGGATGTCGGCGTGATTGCCCAGCGTGACGGTCTGCAGGAAGCGCCGCCGCACCCCGGCCAGCGCGCTGAAGCCGGTGGTCAGCACCAGCCCGACGAAGCGCTTGCTGAAGGCGTAGGAAACCAGCAGCGACAGGCAGAAGATCAGGAAGGGCGTGTCCAGCACCTCGCCGCGCATCCAGCCGTTCAGCTCGGCGCTGAGGCTCATCAGGCTGATGAGGTTGGCGGTGGCGGCGACGCAGCCGGTGACCACGAGCCGGGTCAGGATCTCACGGTCGGCCAGCCCGATCAGGGGCAGCAGAGCCGAGACGGGCCGGCTGGGAGCGACACGCTTGGTTGTCTTGCTTTTGCTCATCGCTCCGCCTCACTCCGCCAGCCAGGAGTCGAGGATGCGGGTGATCGTGCCGTTGTCGCGCAGCTTGACGAAGGCGGCCTGCAGCCGCTCGGCCTTCTCCTTGCGCGCCTTGGGCATGGCGATGTAGCGGGGGATCAGGCCGAGCGGCTTGGGCAGGACGCGCACGTCCTTCAGGCGCCCGTCCTGCTTGGCCATGTGGTTCAGCACATGCAGGTCGCCGACGATCACGTCCACCCGGCCCAGGATCAGGCGGCGGAAATTGACCACGTTGCTGCTCGACGGGACCTTTTCCAGATAGGTCGCGGCGTCGAAGTCCGGCGCGTAGGCGAAGCCGTCGACCACGCCGATGCGGTAGGGGGTCAGGTCCTCCAGACGCTCGAAGGCGATGGGAGAGTCCTTGCGCACCATGAAGACGGTCGTGCCGGTGCGGAACGGGCCGATCATGTTGTATTGCGCGAAACGGGCGGGCGAGGCGATGAACTGGAAGCCGACGTCGGCGGTGTTCTCGTCCATCGACCGCACGACCTCGGTCCAGGACAGCGGCCGGTGGACCGGGGTGATGGTCAGCTCCTTCAGCAGGGCGACGACGATCTCGGTGTCGATCCCCGTGCGGGTGCCGTTGAAGGAGTAGTTGTAAGGCGGGAAATGGTCTTCCGACGCGATGGTCCAGTATTCGGCGCGCGCCGGAAGGACCGCGGCGAACAGCGCCAGCAGGACCGGCAGTAGGAGCCGCAGGATCGGGCGGAGGATGGACGCCGTCGCCGCCGTCATGCCTTCGCCCGCTTCTTGCCGCGGGTGGTCAGCAGGATCATCACGAGAAGGGCGCCGGGCGGCGTCAGGACCACCGCCAGGAAGGCGTAAAGCAGGAAGCCGCCGCGGCGGCCGATCCCCAGAAACCCGACCAGCAGGCAGAGACCGATGTAGATCAGCTCGAACACGGCGATGCTTCCTTCTTTGCCCGGCGCCCCGGCGTCGTGCCCTTAACCGGCCTTCTGGACCGGCTGCTCTTCCATCTGCGGCGCCGCGGCGGGGGCCTCGTCCTTGCCGGCGTCGTTCCGGGCGGCCTCGAACTCCTTGCGGAAATGCTCGCGCATCGTCTCGACGTCGAAGTCCAGCAGCGTGCCGCCGGTCTCGAAGTGCCGCGCGAACACGCGGCCGAGCGCCTGGGTGGCGGCCAGCGACAGGGCCGGCATGACGGCGACGCCCAGGGCGGTGCCGATGAACGGAACGGCCTTCACGGCGGAGCCGAGCACGCTGGAGCTCAGCGCGCCGGGCATGACGCCGCCCATCAGCGCGCCGATGATCGCGCGGGTGCGCTCCTGCGCGAACTCGATCTCATAGAGCTTGGCGAGCTTATGGATCAGGTTGAGCTGGGCCACGCTGACCGCGGCGACGTCCGCGCCGGGAACGGGGATGAGTCCGAAGGCGCCCGAGGCGTAGCTGTGATACTTGATCAGTTCCTGGGCGCGCTTCTTACGGTCTACCATGATCCGAAACCTTTCGAGGGTCAGGTGAGGTTGATTTCAGGTGGAAACGGTCGGCTTAAACACGCGTCTTAGGACGTTATCCGTCGCAAGTTTGGCATTCCGAAAGAAACAAAGCATCGCCAATCAACCGCTGTCGAAGCGATTGGTAAAAGAATGTCCCTATTGTCGATGGTAAATTTGACGATGGTCTTCGAGGCTGGAGTTGAGCGGAGAATGACCGCCCAACGATCCAATATGCCCCAACGACTTGATACATTTTCAGTACTTAACAACGCATTAAATGCCTATGACCACCGTCGGTGTTTTTGTCGGAAGCTGCGTCATCTTTCTGCGAATTGTAACAAAGTTCATCATCAGCTTTTCTTTGTGCATCGACCTCCACTACCTCTGCGGGAAGCGTGACGGCAGGTCGAGAGCGCGCGCCGACAGCTCGTTGCGCCCGCCCGCGTTGACCGCCGCGCCCAGCACCAGGACGGTGTCGCGCACCGGCTGTCCCTCAATGGTCTGCGTGGGCAGGGCGACGCGCAGCAGCAGGCCGTCCCGCGACGAGGATGGGGCGTGGCTCTTCAGCAGGCGCAGCAGCGCCCACGGTCCGCGCTCGGCCAGCGTGATGGTGTCGCCGGTCGCCGCGGCGGTTCCGCCGGCCGCGGCACCCTTCGGACGGAAGGGCGACCCGGCGGCCCAGCGGGCGCTCAGCAGGACCGGCTGGCCCGGCGTCCAGGCAAGCGTCCCGCCGTTGGCCGAAGCCCCTACCGCGCTGGCGCCGGAGCGCACCGACCAGTCGATGATGTGCTCCGCCCCGACCTCCTGCGCGCGGTTGGCGCCGTAGGTGAGGCGGATGCTGACGGGGGCCGGGCGCGCGATGGCCTCCAGTAGCGGGCGGGCGGCTTCCATCCGCTCCATGAAGGCGGCGACCTCGGGGGTCGCGGTCCGCATCACCGCCGCCCGGTGCTCGTCCAACTGCCGGTAGAAGCGGCGGACGTCCTGCGGGTCGGCGTCCGGCGCGCCGCGCGCCTGTTCGGAGCCGACGAAGGGGAAGCGTCCGGCGAGGCTTTGCGCGAAGGCGCTGGACAGCTTCGACAGGGCGACGTCGCTGTCCGGGACCGGGGCTTCCACCGGCATTCTGGGCAGGGTCGGCAGATGCGCGACGACGGCAGGCGCTTCCACGACGGCGGGCGGCGGAGCCGCGGGTTCCGGCGACGGGACCGGGCGCGGGGGAGGCGGGGGGGCTGCCGCGACCGGCTTGGCCGGCTCTGGTTTTGGCGGCTCCGGCTTCGGCGCGGCGGGCTTTGGCTCGGCCGGCTTGGCAACCTCGGCGGGCGGAGCGTCGGGAACCGCTGCGGGCAGGGCGGCGGCCAGGGCGTCCGGCAGCGCGGTCACCGCCGGGTTCAGGGCCAGGGCTCCGCCGTCACTGACGGCGAACAGGGGGCCGGTCTGCGGCGTGTCGAGCGCCAGGACGGCGGCGCGGGCGCCGGTCGCGGCGGTGGACAGGGCCTCGGTGATGCGGTCGGTGGTGTCGCGGCCCGGCAGGTCGGCGATGGCGGCCTTCTGGAGGATCACCCGGATCGCGTCGGGCAGGCCGCGGGCGGGCTCCTGCAGGGCGCCGGCGATCGGCCAGGAAACGGCCTCGGCGACGGCCCCGGTCAGGCGGCGGACGTCGTCCACATCCTCGGCGGTCGGCGTCTCCGGCAGGCCGCGCAGCCGTTCGGCCAAGGCCTCCGCGCGCTGGCGGAGCGGGTTGCGGCCGTACAGCTCCTCGGCCAGCGGGGCGGCGAGCTGCACCGATTCCGCACGCACCGCCGCGGCGATGGTCCGGGCGTCGAGGTTGGGCAGGTCGGCGCCGGCGGCGATGCGGGTGATGTAGCCGTCCGTCGCCGTCAGCGGCGACCGGGGAACGGCGCCGTAGACGCTCTCGGCCAGCGCGTTCAGCTCGTCGAATCCGCTGTTGCGGCGGAAGCGGTCGTAGCGCTCCAGCGCGTCGCGCCGCCCGCCGATGCGGTCGAGCTGCTCGGCGAGCCGGCGGAAGGCGGGCAGATCCTCCACCCGCTGCGGGTTGGCGACCGGCGGCAGGTCGGCCATGGTGGCGCTGGGCAGCAGGGCGTCGCGGATCGGCCGCAGCACCGAACGGCGCAGCGTGACCGAGGCGAGCCGCTTCTTGTCCTCGTCGAAGGTGCTGAACAGCGAGGTCGGGAGCAGCGGCGTGGCGAGGGAACTGCGCTCCATCACCGCCGTGGCGGCGATCACCCGACCGGCCAGAGCCCCGTCGGTGACGGCGTCGCGCGCCAGCAGTGCCCGGCGCAGGTCGGCGGTGGCGGCGGCGACCGGCGGGCTGCCGGCGGACACGCTGGACACGCCCTGCCACGCGGCGACCGACAGGCCGGCGACCGAGGCGGCGAGCGCGGCCTGGGCCATCCGGCGGCGCTTGTGGGCCTGCTGGTAGGCGGCGTCGGACGGCCGCCCGTAGCCGGCCTCGGCGAAGGCGCGGCCGGGCAGCAGGTTGCGGGCGAAGACCGGGCGGCGCCCGCCGGTGGCCGGGGCGTAGGCGCCGGTCAGGGCGATGCCGCGCAGCGGGAAGGGCTCCGCCTGGTCGTCGCCTCCCAGGGCGCCGTCGAGGAACAGCGCCAGCGGATGGCGCAGCGTGTCCAGGGATGCCGGCAGCAGCGGCAGCCGCACCCCGGCGGTGCCGGCGGCGAAGGCGTCGGCCTCCAGAACGGCGATGTCGGCGGCGATGGCCTCGAACGCCTCGTCGATGCGGCGCGGCTCGAAGGGCTTCGCCCAGTCCTGGGGGTTGGTCCATCCCAGCACGCCGTCCAGCAGGGCGGAGGGCATGGCGGCGCAGAGGTCGGTGAAGCCGTCCAGGGACTCGGCGCGGACCACGACCACATGCACCGGGCCGACCACGCCGAGGTCGTCGCGCAGAGTCCGCAGGCGCTCCCGCAGGGCGGCGCCCCGCTTGGCCAGCGCGTCGCGCGGTCCGGGGCGCTCGGCGGCGGCGCGCAGCTCATCAGCGCCGACCATCAGCAGGATGCCGTCCAGCGGGCGGCGCATCGGCCGTTTGCGCATCGCAGCGACCAGCGCCGGCCAGGACGCGCCCAGCCGGGAGCCGTCGGCGGAATCGGCGCCGGCGTGCAGGATCGCCGCACCCTCGCAGAACCACCAGCAGCCGTTCTCGCCGTTGCCGTCCTCGGGCCAGCGGACATGGGTCGGGTCGGTGGCGAGCAGGGCCGGGCCGCCGACGCCGAAGGCGAGGAACCACGGGATGTCGCCGCGGCGCAGGGGGCCGCGCATCTGCCGCGTCAGGATGTCCAGCCCCTCGCCGTAGACGCGGGCGTTGGGCGGCGTGTTGGCTGCGGCCTTCGTCGGCGGCGGCGCCTCGGCGCGGACTCGCAGCGGCGCCGGCGGGGCGGCCCGGCGCGCGGGCGCCTTCTTCTGCCCGGCACCCTTGGCGGCGGGCTTGCGCCGCCAGCGGCGCAACTTCGGCCAGACCATCCGGCCGAGGCGGTAGAAGATGTAGAGCGGCAGCGCCAGCAGCGCGTAGGGCGCCAGCGTGACGGCGAAGGACAGCAGATAGACGATGGCGGAGCCGATGGTGGAGAGCACCAGCTCCAGCGTGAGCATCAGTAGGACCATGACAGCCCCATGTCCTCGACCGCGGCGCGGGCGCCGCTCAGATCGCGTTGAATGCCGCCGACGGCGCCGGCCCACAGCAGGTGCGAGACGACGAGGAACAGCACGGCGGTCCCGCTGACCGCCCACCACCAGCGCCGCGTGGACGGCGCGAGGTACCCGGGCACGGCGCCGTCCGTCGGCTCGCAGGCGCGCGGGCTGGGATGGCTGGCCGCGGCGCGCTCGCCGACGACGATGCGGTGCAGGGCGGGGCGGCGGGCGGTCGCCTGGGCGTCGTCGGGGAAGCCCAGCGCCAGCGTGGCGAGATAGACGGCGGCCAGCCCGCGGTCGGCCTTGGCGCCCTGGCGGATCAGGTCGTCGGCCTGCACGAACAGGGTCTGCAGGGTGGCGTTCGCGCCGAACAGGCGGCTGGACACCACGGCGTCGCTGGGCCGCGTCTGGGCCAGCGCCCGGTCGGCCAGCATGGCCATGGCGAAGACCGCCTTGACCACCGTGCCGTGCGCGCCCGGCCCCTGCGAGACGGCGGCGCCGCTCATCCCGTGGAGCGTGGCGGTCAGGCGGTCGGCCACCGTCCCCGCCGGGGCCTGCGCGTCGGCGCAGCCGGCGAGCAGATCCTCCTGGAAGGCGCGGAACAGGGCCAGCGTGCCGGCGGGCTTGGCCCCCACGGGGGCCGCCTTCGTCGGGTTGGCTTGCGCCAGGGCGGGTTGGGCAGTCACGGCGTTCCCTCCGTCAGCGGAGCCACGGTGAAGCTGTCCCGTCCCAGCCGCACGTCCAGGGCGCCGGCGCCGTCCAGCGTCTGCCGGTGGGCGCCGGGTGCGCCGTACCGCGCGAAGACGAGGGTTTGGGTCGGGGGTGTCGCGAAGGGCGGCAGGCTGTGCAGGAGCACGCTCTGACCCGGCACCATCTCCCAGGAGGCGATGGCGATGCGGTTGCCGACCTCGGCGCTCAGCGCCTCGCGGTCGCGGAACCAGCCCGCGGCGTCGAGCCCGGCCAGCCGTCCGGCCAGAGCCGGGTCAGCCACCCGGACCACGTCGACCGCGACCGGGCGGCGTCCGTTGGCGTCGGGCTCGGCGACGATGCGCAGCACCGGCGCGTCGGCGCGCCCCGCATTGGGCATGGGTCCGCTGGCGGCGCAGCCGGCAAGCGTCAGGGCGAGAAGCATGGCGAGGCGCTTCATGTCAGCCTCCGCCGCCGGGTGTCGACCGACCGACGCAGACGTAGCCCGCCGGGGTGTGGCGGTACCAGTTTCCGGTCGCCTCGGCGCAGGGGGCGAGGACGCGGTCGTTGCGCTGCGGCTGCGCCGCCACCGGGGTTGAAGCCGGGGCGGCGTCCACCTCGCGGGCGCCGGCGGGGCGGTTGGTGACGACGAAGCCGTCCTCGTCCTCCTCGACGATCATCACGTAGCGGGTGCGCTTGGCGGGGTAGCGGATGCCGACGTCGTAGTCGCCGTCGGCCAGCTTCTCCAGGATCGCGCCGGGGCGCTCGGTGCCGAGCGGCGCGCAGCCCGTCCCGGCGAGCAGGACCGGCAGCAGCGCCGTCGCGGCGATCAGGGTTCGCATCATCGGAATGGTCCTGCTCATACCGGAATTGCCTGGCGCTGGGCGTTGGTGGCGACCGCGGCGGGGCCGGCGGCCTCCATCAGGTCGGGCGGGGTCGGCTCGATGCCGGCCTCGGCCAGCGTGCGGTAGACGGACCGCCAGACCAGCTCCGGAACGACGAAGCTGGCGTCGTAATCCTCGACCCAGAAGAACAGGTTGTACTTGCACAGCCACTGGCCGTTGACGCCGCGGATGCCGTCGTAGCGGACGAAGGCCGGGCCGCCGGTGGCGCTGGGCAGCACCTTGTCGGCGTTCTGCAGGGCGGTGGTCAGCAGGCCGCCCATCCGGCCGGGGTCGTGGCGGGCGTCGGCGTAGTATTCGAGCTTCATCGACACCCGGTCGACCGCGCTGAAATTGACGACGGTCGCCTCCGACACCTTGGCGTTGGGCATGGCGACGATGAAGCCGGCGACGTTGCGGATGCGCACCGTGCGCCACGTCATGTCGACCACGACGCCGCGCACCAGATCGGTGATCTGGATGCTGTCGCCGATCTGGAACGGCCGCTCGATGTTCAGCACGATGCCGGAGAAGACGTTGGCGATGTTGGCCTGGATGGCGAGGCCGATGACCATGCCGACGAGGCCGGAGGCGGCGAGCAGGCTGGTGATCGGCTGCTTCAGCACGAAGGCGATGATGCCGCAGCCGGCGAAGCCGAAGACGATCAGCGTGGAGAAGCGGCGAACGATGCCGGGGATCTTGCGCTGGGTGCGGATCTCCAGCGGGGTCCAGACGAAGCGCTCCAGCGTGCGGTCGACCAGGATGGCCGGCACGATCCACCACAGCACGTTGACGCCGTTCACCACCATGGCGATCCCGCTCGGCGGCAGCGTCGCCACCGCCTGGTCCAGCACGATGTTGCCGACGGACATCAGCAGCAGCGGCCAGGACAGGATGCGCATGAACAGCGTCTGGATCTTCCAGAACTGGCCGCGGTCGCGGCGGTCCATGACGGCGGCGAAGACCGCCAGGACGGCGCTGAAGATGGCGATGTAGACGAAGAAGTCGCGGTGGATGAAGTCGCGCGCCGCCGGGGAGTCCGGTGCCGCGACCACGCCGAAGTCGACGCGCGAGAAGTCCGGCTGCGGGCGCCCGAAACCGACATAGTTCGGATCGCCCTCGCTGCCGACCGAGGCGACGTCCTGCGAGATCCAGGCGCGCGCCAGCCGCCAGCCGGGCGACGGCGCCAGCACCCGCTTGGCGCGGAGCTGGTCGAGCAGGGTGGAGCTCTCGCTCTCGCCCTCCAGCGCGCGGCGGAAGCGGTCGGCGAGGCCCGGATCGGCGGCGGACGCGGTCTCCGCCGCGGCCATCGCCTTCAGCTTCTCCACGAAGTCGTTGGTGTCGACCAGCGACATGCCCAGAACGTCGGTGACGAACATCACCGTGTTGCGGTTCTGCGTCCGGTGGCGGAAGCTGACGCCGACCGTCTGGCTGCCGTAGGGCGGGCGCTGGTCGAAGACGTTCAGGGCGAAGCGCCCCTCGATCCGGTAGGCGACGTAGGTGGTGACCTCGCCGCGCTCCTCGCGGTAGGGCTTGCCCAGCTCGACCGGCTTGACCGCGTTGGTGAAGACGACGTCCGCCGGGTTGAAGGCGCCGCGGTAGCGGAACCAGATCGTCAGGTTCAGCGTCGCCTCGTTGGCGTCCGGGTTCAGGTCGCGGATCTCGTGGAGCTGGACGCCGGTGTAGATGACGTCCGTCTTGTACATGAAGCGGTCGTTGACGTAGAGCGCCCGGCCCTTGGTGACCTCCTCCAGGAAGTTGGAGACTCCGGCCTCGCGGATCGGCTGGAGCTGGGTCAGCGCCGCCACCGGGTTCAGGCCGTTGTAGGAGGCCATCATCACCGGCAGGGTCGCCTGGCCGCGACTGTCGAAGGTCCAGGTGCCGACCGTGCCCTGGAAGGCGGTCTCGGCGCGGTCATGATCGGCGATGGCGCGGCGCAGCGCCTCGCCGTCCGGCTTACCGGCGGCGGTGTTCGTCTTGGCGATGGAGCCGGCGATCAGGTCGACGCCGTCGGCGCCCAGTGCCGCCGCCCAGTCGGGCACCGCGTTGAAGCGCTTCACATACTGGCCGTAGAAGCGCTGCGCCCGCTCGTTCGCCGTGTCGAACAGCACGGGCGAGGACACCAGCAGGCCGTGGCCGTAGGCCTCTGGAGTCAGCGCCTTGGGGTTGGCCTGCGCCTGGGCGACGATCTCGGTGCGGAAGGCCGAGGAGGCCATCTCCGAGCTGCCGGCGATCAGGTTGCGCACCCCGGCGTCGCGCAGCGCCACCACCACCCGCGCGCTGTCCACCGCCGAGCCGATGACGACGACGGCGCCGGTCGGCATCTTCTCCTTCACCGCCTGGGCAAGCGCCGGCAGGGCGGACGCACCGCCGCGGCCCGGCGCGAAGGTCCACTGGCCGACCAGCTTGGTGCCGAAGCGCTGGAGGATCGCGTCGAACTGGCCGGCCTGCGACGCGGCCTGCTCGCTGTCCTCGCGCACGATGGCGACGGTCGGCTCGCCCACCACGTTGCGCACGTAGTTGGCGAGGAAGCGCGTCTCGTGCGTGCGGTCCAGCGTGATGCTGAACAGCCAGGGGCTGGGCGCGGCGTCGGCCGGGCGGACCAGCGGGCGCGGGGCGATCAGCGGGATCTGCCGCTGGGCGTAGATCGCCGTCGCGCTGTCGGTGGCGTCCGGCGTGTGGCCGATCACCGCGAGGATGGAGGGATCGTTGGAGACGCGCCGGGCGATCTCCAGCGACTTGCCCTTGTCGCCCTCGTCGTCGAAGGGCTTGACCACCACCGGGCGTCCGGCGATGCCGCCCGCCGCGTTGATGGTGTCGGCGCGCAGCGCCGCCCCCTTGCGCAGCGCCAGCCCGAGCGCCGCGTCCGGCCCGCTGAGCGGCCCGACGACGGCGACGGTCAGCGGCTCGCGCGCGCTGTCGCCGAGGAAGCCGGCGCGGACGACCAGGGAGACCAGCACGGTGACGAGCATCGCCGCCGCCAGGATCAGCGCGAAGCGCGCCTTCTTGGTCAGGTGCGACCAGCGCAGCGGCGGCCGGGAGCGGGGCTGGAGCGAGCTCAGCATGGGGTGGGCCTCGGGCGGTCAGCGGTCGTTTCCCTCTCCCGTCCCGGGAGAGGGAAGGGGCCCGCGAAGCGGGAAGGGTGAGGGTGAATGCAAGGATCGGGTGGTCGCGCCGTTGGACGACCCTCACCCTCCCGCGCTTCGCGCGGGTCCCTCCCTCTCCCGGGACGGGAGAGGGGAATGGACGCGGGGAAAGGGGTGCCCATCCTCATTGCTCCTGCATCGCGTGCTGGAGGCCGTTGAGGACCGGCGAGAACACATAGTCGAGGATGGTGCGCCGCCCGGTCAGGATGCTGCAGGTCACGCGCACGCCGGGGAACAGCTCGTAGGTCTTGCCGCCGTAGTCGAAACGGGTCACCGGCAGCTCGACGCGGACCTTGTAGTAGGACTGCTTGTTGGCGTCGAGCAGCGTGTCCGGGCTGATCGTCCGCACCCGCCCCTCGATGTGGCCGAAGCGCGAGGCGTCGCCGCCGGCGAGCGTCACCACCACCGGCTGGTCGGGGCGGACATAGCCGATGTCCTGCACCGGCAGGCGGGCGTCCACCACCAGCTTGCCGTCGCGCGGCACCAGCTCCACCACGGTCTCGCCGGCCTTGACCACGGCGCCCTTGGTCGAGACGGCCAGCGTCTTGACGATGCCGTCCATGGGCGCGCGCAGGCTGCTGCGGTCCAGGCTGTCCTGGTAGCGGGTCAGGCGCTGCGACAGTTCGTCGTGGTTGCGCCGCGCCTCGTCGAGGGCGTTGCGGCTCTCTTCCTCGTACTTGCGGCCGATCCACACCAGCTTGCTGCGCGCCTCGGCCAGCGCCGCCTCGGCCTGGGCCAGGGTGGCGCGGTCCTCGGCGATGGCGCTGCTGACGCGGGCGTCGTCGCGCAGCAGCTCCAGATGCTTCATGCGGTTGGTGATCTCGCGCTTCAGCAGGGTCTCGCTGATGGACAGCTGTTCGCGGATCAGCCCTTGCGCCACCTGCGAGCCGCCGATGCGCGCCCGCACGGCGGCCACCTGCTGCTCGCGCTGCGCGATGTCCTGGCGCTGGATGTCGAGGTCGGAGGCCAGCCGGTCGCGGCGGGCGCGGAACAGGTCGCGGGTCTGCGCCACCAGATCGGGCCGCTCGCGCAGCAGCCGCTCGGGGAAGGCGATGGCCTCGCGGCGCCCGACCTCCGCCTCCAGCCGCGCGGTGTCGGCGGACAGCGAGCCGAGGCGCAGCTTCAGCTCCTCCAGATCGGCGCGGATCTTGGTCTGGTCCAGTTCGACCAACACTTGGCCGGCGGTGACCGAATCGCCTTCCTGCACCAGGATGTCGCGGACGATGCCGCCCTCGAAATGCTGGACCGACTGGTTGTAGGACAGCGGCACCACGTCGCCGGGCGCGCTGCTGGAGACGTTCAGCTCGGCGATGGCCGCCCAGCCGAGCGCGGCGAGGAAAGCGGCGATGCTGACGACGAACAGGCCGTCGCCGAAGCGGCTTTCGGTTTCATCGGTGACGGTGACGGCGCCGGCCAGGGTGACCGGTGCCGTTGCGGCCGCGCCGGCGGCGGGCTTGCGGATCAGCAGGGGGAGCGGCTTCACGGCGTCACCAGCCCCACCGGCTCGCGGACGGCGGCCGTGCTGTTCGGTTGGTCAAGGTCGAGCACCAGGGAGGCACCCTGGAGGATGCGCGGGTCGTGGGAGGCGATGATCACCGTGTGGCCGCTGCGCGCCAGCTCGATCAGCGTGCGGTAGACGGTGGCGGTTCCCTCGGAGTCCAGCCCGTCGGTCGGCTCGTCGAGCAGGATCAGCCGACCGCCGACCGCCAGGGCGCGGGCCAGCGCCAGCCGGCGGCGGTGGCCGGTCGGCAGCTCGTGGCCGAAGTTGCGCAGCGGCGTGTCAAGGCCCTGGGCGCAGTCGGCCACCGTGCGGTCGGCCCCGGCGCGGTGCAGGATGGCGTGAAGCTCCGTCTCCGACAGGCGCGGGTTGGCGAGCAGCAGGTTCTCGCGGATCGTCCGGTTGAGGAACACCGGCTCCTGCGGCAGCAGCCCGATCTGCTGGCGCCACCAGGAGGGGGCGAACTTGCGGATGTCCACCCCGTCGGCCAGCACCGCGCCCTCCTGCGGGTCGGCCAGCCCGGCGATCAGGCGGATCAGCGTCGATTTGCCGGAGCCGTTGCGGCCCTTCAGCACCAGGATGTTGCCGGCGGGCACCGACAGGGTCAGCCGGCGCAGCAGCGGAGTGACGCCGCCCGGCGGGGTGAAGGTCAGGTCGCGCAGTTCCAGCGTGCCGGCGTAGCGGGGCAGGCTGGTGCCGCCGGTCGGCTCGACCGCGGTGCGGGCGAACTGCTCCAGCCGCGCCTGCGCCTGCCGGGCCATCGCCAGGGACTCGCCGATCTGGGCCAGCCGGGTGAAGGGGGCCAGCGCGCGGCCGACCAGCAGGTTGATGCCGATCAGCGACCCGACGTCCAGCTCGCCGCGCACCACCAGGACGGCGCCGGTCGCGATCACCGCCACGCCCTGGAGCGCCTGGAGGCTCTGCGCCGCCGACTGGGCGCGGCCCTGGCGCATCGACATGCGCTCGCGGACCACGCGCAGGGCCTTGGCCGCGCGCTGCCAGTCGCCGAGGAGCGGCTTGGCGCCGCCGAACAGGGCGACCGCGTCGCGCCCGACGATGGCGGTGGTGACCAGCCCCTGGGCGTCGGCGCCGGCTTGGGCGAGGTCGCGCCCGACCGCCCGCATGTCCGCCTGGGCGAGCAGCCCGGCGGCGATGGCCAGCAGCGTGAAGACGAGGCAGATCGCCGCCAGCGGCCAGGAGATCAGCGCCACCACCAGGATGAAGCCGAGCGCGAAGGGCAGGTCGAACAGAGTCGCGAGGTTGGCGGAGCCGAGCGCGGAGTCGATCTGCTCCGGCGCCCGCAACGCCTCGCGCCGGGCCGCGTCGCCCTCCGCCGATCCGGCGCCGCTGCGCGCGGTCATCAGGATGCCGAAGGCCCCGGTGGTCAGACGCTCGTGCTCGGCCCGCCCGATGCGCCCGGCGATGCCCAGCCGGACGTGGCGGAACAGATGCTCGAAGGCGATGGACAGCACGACGCCGACGGTCAGCGCCGCCAGCGTCGAATCGACGCCGTGCGTCACGTAGCGGTTCAGCACCAGCATCGTGTAGAAGGACGAGGCCAGCCCGAGCAGGTTCGCCGCCAGCGACGCCGCAAAGACGCGGGCGGTCAGCCGCAGGTTGGCGCGCAGCCGCAGGGCGAGAAGCCCAAGGGCGCCGCCGCTCATCGTTGCTCTCCCGTGCCGCGCCGGCCCATATCGCGGAAGGCGCCGCGGCCCATCGGGGCCAGCTTCGGCATCGGCTTGGTCTGGATGTCGGCGGCGTTCAGCCGGCCCATGGCGGCGAGCAGGCGGTAGCCGGCCAGCACCAGCTCCGTCTCCGCCGCGGCGGCGTCGCTGCGCGCGTTGATCAGCGTCGTCTCGCCCGACAGGATGTCGATCAGCGACCGGGTGCCCAGCTCTCGTTCCGACCGCGCCACGTCGAGGAAGCCGGCGGCGAGGCTCGCCTGATCGTTCAGCAACTGGACTTGGGCGCGGGCGCTTTCCAGGCGGTTCCAGCTGTTGCGGACGGTCTCCAGCACCGTGCGCTCCTGGTCGGCCCAGGTGGCGTCGGCGGCCCGCAGGTCGGCCTCGGCCAGCCGGATGCTGTTGAGCGCGGTCAGGCCGGTGTTCAGCGAAAAGGTGACCTGGAGCTTGAACAGCAGCTCGTTCTGCCGCCCGGACTGGCCGGCGACGTCGCGCTTGATGTTGTGTTCCACGAAGCCGTCGATCCGCGGGTAGAGGGTGCGGCCGCGCACCGAGGTCACCGCCTCCTGCGCCGCGGCGGCGGTCAGGGCCAGCTCCTGAAGGCGCGGGTTGTGGCGGCGCGCCTCCTCCACCGCCGCGTCCATCGAGACGGGCAGGCCGGCGCGCGTCATCGCCAGGACCTGGGCGTTGCTCACCTGGAAGGGGACATGGCCGAAGAAGGCCTGGAAGCGGCTCTGCGCGTTCTGCGTCGCCTCCTCCGCCGCGACGCGGCGCGCCTGGGCGCCGGCGAGCTGGCTCTTGGCTTGGAGAACGTCGGTGGAGAAGCCGAAGCCCTCCTGAAGCCGCACCTCCTCCAGCCCGGTCTGGCGGCGGATGTTGTCCTCGGACTGGCGCGCGAAGGCGAGGAGCTGGTGGGCGCGGACGAGGCTGGCGTAGGCGGTGAGGCCCTCCACCAGCAGCTCCTGCCGGGTGCGCTCCACCGCGATGTCGGCGCGGACCAGCGTCACCTGGGCGCGCCGGATGTCGGCGTTGGTCGCGTCGAAGTCCCAGATCAGCTGCGTCGCCCGCGCCGAAAACTGCGAGGCGTTCATGTCCGTGTTGGGCAGGCCGGCCGGCTTGGTCGTGCTCTCACGCCCGCCGTTGGCCGACAGGCTCAGCGTCGGGAACCAGCCGCCATGGCTGACCCGCAGGGCGTTGCGGGCCCCGTCTGCAGCGGCCTCCGCCCCACGCAGGCGGTCGTGGGTCTCCGTTGCCTTGCCGATCAGCGCCACCACCTCGTCGCGCGGAGACGCAACCGAAGGTTGTGAGGCTCCGGTCAGGAGCGGAAGCGCAACCGTGGCGATAAGACAAAACTTGTGCATGAGGGTCCTGGAGATCGCCGCATGTCTAGGCTCTTCGGCCTACAGCGATGATGATCTTAGTCGAGAACTCTCATACTCATTTAGGACAAAACAGTATCCAAATACCTAAAAATGCGTCGAATTCTGTCAGTCGCTCATGAATTTTCTGCGACCGGCACAATCGTCGAGGCGTGGGTTGTGGCGTGGTGTGTGTCGGCGGTGTGGGCGGTCATGGCCCAATCGCCGTTGTGCGCATCCAGGCCGTTTTGCACAACCGGAACGGTGTCCGGCAGGCCCAGGCCGGAGGAGAGAAGCGCTGCGTAGTCGAAGCGCCCGTGATCGGCCTGCGGCAACGCGGCCAGCGGCTGGCTGTGCAGCTGCGCCGCGGCGGTGGCCTGCGCGTCGAAGGTGACGCCGGCCACCAGGCGGCTGCTGCCGTCGGCCATGGTCATGCTGGTGGTGCCGAGGATCTGGTTGCCGGCAAGCGTCGTGTCCGTTGGGGTCGCCGTGGTGGCGATGGAGAGGATTCCGGCGTCAGCCAGCGTGCGCAGCTCGCCCGGCTGGCTCACCCCGTCGCCGTCGGCGTCCTGCCAGACCTGGAGCGTGGCGAAGCTCTCGTCGGCGGCGTCCAACCGCCCGTCACGATTGCTGTCGAGCGAGGCGAGCGCCTCCAGGCTGCTGTTGAAGCCGCCACCGCTCGAGCCGGCTCCGAAATGCTCCGACACCAGTTCGCGCCCGTCGTCGATGCGCCCGTTGTGGTTGTCGTCGCGCACCAGAAGGGCGTTGCCCTTGCCGACCCAGCCGGTCCGGTCGGCCACGCCGTCGCCGCTGACGTCGAACAGGACGCCGTCGGTCAGCGCCCGCAGGGCCAGCCCGTCACCGCCCATGTCCAGCACGATGGGGTCGCTGGCGACGGAGGTCAGCTTGATGTTGTCGACGCGCAGGATCGGGTTGACGCTGTTATCGCTGGTGTCGGAGGTGCCGAATCCCAGCGACAGGGTGCTGTTGGCCGCGATCACCACGCTGAACTTGCCGCTGGCGCTCGCGTCCTTGGCGAGCAGCGTGACCACGCCGTTGACGCTGACGAAGGCGAAGTCGTGATAGCCGGGGTCGGAGAAGATGAAGGTCCAGTCGAAGGTCAGCGTCGTGTCCTTCGTCACGGTGACGGTGCTGGCCAGCTTCATCGCGTTGCCGAAGGAGGGAATGGTCCCGGTCGCCGTGGCGATGGAGCCGTGGGCGAGGCCGAGGAAGTCCTCCAACTGCGTCGGCGACCGCCCGCCCGCGGAGGTCAGGGTGCCCTCATGCCCGTCGCCCGTGGCGCCCACCGTGGCGCCGCCGGTGTAGTTCCAGCCGGTCAGCCCCTTGTCGAAGGAGCCGTTGGGGATCAGCACGCCGGGATGCAGGGTGACGGTGTCCGTCGCGGCGGAGAAGGCGCTGCCGGCGCCGAGGGTGACGGCGACCTTGGACCCGGCGCTGCCGGTGGTCTGGTCCCAGGCGCGGATGGTCAGGGCGCCGTTGACGGTGGCCGGCACCGCGGCGTCGGGCTGGAAGTAGAGCCGGTCGGTGGCACGCAGCAGAAGGGCGGAATCGCTGTCGTTGACCGCGCCGACGAGGCTCCAGCTGGCGCCGTTGTCGGTGGAGAACCACCAGCGGCCATAGCTCTCGTTGGCGCCGGTCAGGGCGATGCCGGTGAGGGCGCCCGCGTCTGCGTCGGTGACGTTCGCCGGGCCGCTGCCGTTCAGCCCGACCAGCTTGGACACCGCGAAGCCGACCGCTCCCGCGGTGGGGGCGGCCAGGGCCTCCGCCGCCACGGTCACGTCGAGGTTGGTGTCGATCAGGATGGGGGAGGCGTTCGGCGGCGCCACGGTGACTCCGATGGAGGCGGTCGCGGTCAGCGGCCCGCCGGCCCCGCCGTTGCCGAGATCGTTCACGACGATCCGGATGGCGTCGGCCCCGGTGTAGGAACTGGCCGTGTAGAGGAGCCCGTTGGCGGCGCCGAGCAGCCCGTTGATGGTGGCGAGCGTCGCACGGACGGTGACGGTGTCCGTTCCGTTGCCGGTGATGACGGCGTCCCACCCGGCATCGGCCAGGGTCAGCGTGCCGTGGCCGGCGCTCAGCGTCACCAGCATCGGCAGCGCGCCGGCGTCGACGTCGGACAGCGACAGGCCGGTGACCGCCACGGCCACGCCCTTCACCGTCGCCAGCGCCGCCGTGCCGGCGGTGATCTGCGGCGCGTCGTTGACGGGGGTGACGGCTCCGGTCAGGGCGATGGTGTCGGCGCTGTAGACGGTGCTGCCGCCGACGCCCGCCGTCAGGTCGACGCGGCCGCCGGTGACGACGGGCGCGCCGCCGTCCTCGATCAGCCGGACGGTCAAGGCCGGGGTGGTGCCGTTCCAGTCGGTGGCGGGAACGAAGCGCAGCAGCGCGTTGGCGGCGACGACCAGCGCCGCCCCCTCGGCCACCGCGCCCACGGTGATCCAGGCGGAACCGGACCAGTACTGCCAGACGCCCTGTCCGGCGGTCGCCGCGTTGCCGACGATGGCGACGCCGGCGAAGCCGTTGGCGGAGGAGCCGCCGCCCACCGCGTCCGCCGGGTCGGAGAACAGATGGCCGAACAGGGCGGTGACGCTGGTGCCCGTCGGATTGGCGGTGTCCTCGGCGATGGTCGGCAGTGTGGCCGCCGTGCCCGTTGCCACCGGGGCATCGTTGACGGAGGTGACGGTGCCCGTCAGCGTGATGGTCCCGGCGCTGAAACGGCTGTCTCCGCCGACGCTCGTCGCGTCGATCCGCTCGCCGCTGGCGATCGGGCCTTGCGACGTGTCGACCAGTCGGACGGTGAGGGCCGGGGTGGTGCCGTTCCAGTTGGCGGCGGGAACGAAGCGCAGCGCCGTGTTCGCCGCCAGCAGCAGGCCGTTGCCGCCGCCGATTGCGCCGATGTCGGTCCAGCCGCTTCCGGTCCAGTACTGCCATGCTCCTTGCGCCGCGGTGGCGGCGTTGCCGACCACCACCACGCCGGCCAGCGTGTCGGCCGCCGATCCGCCGCCCACCGCGTCGGCGGCGTCGGAGAAGAGAGGACCGAACAGGCTGGAGACGGTGGTGCCCGTGGGGTTGGCGGTGTCCTCCGCGATGGGCGTCAAGATGGCCGCCGTGCCCGTCGCCACGGGGGCGTCGTTGACCGCGCTGACCGTGGTGGTCAGGGCGACGGTGCCGGCGCTGTAGCGGCTGTCGCCGCCCACGCTCGCCAGGGCGACCCGCCCACCGCTGGTCACGGCCCCTTGGGAGTCGTCGATCAGCCGGACGGTCAAAGCCGGGGTGGTGCCGTTCCAGTTGGCCGCGGGAACGAAGCGCAACGCCGTGTTGGCGGCCAGCAGCAGGGCGTTGCCGTCCGAGGCGGCGCCCACGGCGGTCCAGCCCGTGCCGGTCCAGTATTGCCAGACGCCTTGCGAGGTCGCCGCGTTGCCGACGATGGCGATCCCGGCGAAACCGTTGGCGGCGGAACCGCCGCTCACGGCGTCCGTCGCGTCGGAGAACAGGTGGGCGAACAGGCTGGTAACGGTGGCACCCGCCGGGTTGACGGCGTCTTCGGCGATCATCGGCAGGGTGGCGGTCGTTCCGGTGGCGACCGGCGCGTCGTTGATGGGGGTGACGGTTCCGGTCAGCGCGATGGTCCCGGCGCTGTAGACCGTGCTGCCGCCGACGCCACCGGTCAGGTCGACGCGGTTTCCGGTGACAATGGGCGCGCCGCCGTCCTCGATCAGCCTGACGGTCAGGGCCGGGGTGATGCCGTTCCAGTTGGCGGCGGGAACGAAGCGCAGCGCCGTGTTGGCGGCCAACAGCAGCCCGTTGGCGTCGCTCGCAGCGCCGATGCCGGCCCAGGTGGTGCCCGTCCAGTACTGCCACGTTCCTTGCCCCACGGTGGCGGCGTTGCCGACCACCACCACGCCGGCGAAGCCATTGGCCGCCGAGCCGCCGCTGACCGCGTCGGCGGCGTCGGAGAACAGGTGACCGAACAGGGCGGAGACGGTGGCACCCGCCGGGTTGGCGATGTCCTCGGCGATGGTCGGCAGGGTGGCCGTCGTGCCGGTCGCCACCGGAGCGTCGTTGACCGCCTCAACGCCGGTGGTCAGGGCGATGGTGCCCAGGCTGTAGCGGCTGTCGCCGCCGGCACCCGTCACGTCCGCCCGCTCGCCGCTGGTGACCGACCCTTGCGAATCGTCGATCAGGCGAACCACCAGGCTTGGCGGCACGCCGTTCCAGTCGGCGGCGGGCAGGAAGCGCAGCTTGGTGTCGGCGGACAGCAGCAGGGCGTTGCCATTCGACACCGTTCCCACGGCGGTCCAGGCCGTGCCGGTCCAGTATTGCCATTGCCCCTGGGCGGTGTCCGCACCGTTGGCGATCACCGCCACGCCGGCGAAGCCGTTGGCGGCGGAGCCGCCCGCCACGGCGTCCGCCGGATCGGAGAACAGGTGGGCGAACAGGGTGGAGACGGTGGCGCCGGACGGATCGGCGGCGTCTTCGGCGACCGCCGGCAGAAGCGTCGTCGTTCCGATCGCGACCGGCGCGTCGTTGACCGGGGTGACGGTCCCGGTCAGGGCGATGGTGCCGGTGCTGTAAACGGTGATGCCGCCGACGCCGGTCGTCAGGTCGACGCGGCCACCGGTGACAACGGACGCACCGCCGTCCTCGATCAGCCGGACGGTCAGGGCCGGGGTGGTGCCGTTCCAGTTGGCCGCCGGCAGGAAGCGCAGCTTGGCGTCGGCGGCGAGGATCAGCGCCGTTCCCTCTGCGACCTCGCCCACGGCGGTCCAGGCGGAACCGGTCCAATATTGCCAGACGCCCTGCCCGGCGGTCGCCGCGTTGCCGACCACCGCCACGCCGGCGAAGCCGTTGCCGGCGGAGCCGAACACCGCGTCGGTGGGGTCGGAGAACAGCCCGCCGAACAGCGACGCGACGCCGGCGCCCGCCGGGTTTGCGGTGTCTTCGGCGACGGCGGCGAGGACCGCCTGCGCGCCGGTCGCCACCGGGGCGCCGTTCACCGGGGTCACCTCCAGCGTCAAGGGAGCGACGTCCCCCGACAGCGGGGTGGTGCCGCCGACGCCGTCCAGCGTGAACAGCCGGTGCTCGGCGCCGCTGAAGCCCTCGGCCCATTCGCCGTTCACCGCCCGCAGCCCGAGCGACGGTGCGGTGCCGTTCCAGTTGGCGGCCGGCAGGAAGCGCAGCAGGGCGCTGTCCGGAAGAACGAGGGCCGCCCCGTCGCCGACCGTGCCCACCGCCTGCCACACGCTGCCGTCCACGCTGTACTGCCAGACGCCGAACGGGGAGTCCGGGTTCGCCACCACGGCGACGCCGATCACGCGGCTGCCGGCCTCGCCGGGCCGGAACATCGCCTCGATCAGGTGGAAGACGGCGAAACCGGCCGGGGCCGCGGTGCCCTCGGCGATCGCCAGGGCCTTCGCGAAGGCCGCCGCGTCGAAGCCGGCCGAGAGGGTGGGGGCCGCCACCGGCGGCACCGCCGCGGGCAGGGTGGCGGCGGCCGCCTCGATGGCGCGGGCGACCTGCTGCTGGATTTGCGCGGCGACGGCGAAGGGGTCGCTGGTCAGCGCCTTGGTGACCGCCGGGGAGGCGGGCGGGGCGCTGGTGGTTGGCGCGGGGGCGGTGGCGCTCGGCGCGGCGGTGTCGGCGCTCTTGGCGGTTCCGGCCGCGTCGAAGCTGATCGGCTTCAGCGCGGGTTCGCTTCCCATGCTGGATTTGGCCGCGGCCGGAGGCGCCTCGCCCTCCGCCGAGGACGCGTCGGCGGTCTTATCGGCGGCTTCGCCCTTCGCGTCCTCCTTGGCCCCGTCCTCCTTGGCGCCTTCCTCTTTGGCGCCGTCTTTCTCGCCGCCCTCGTCCTTGCCGCCCTCCTTGCCCTCGGCCGGGGCTTCGGCGACCTGCTCGGCGGATTTCTCCCCGCCGCCCTTGTCGCCGTCTCCTTTGGCGCCGTCCTTGGCCGCCTCTCCTGCGGGCGGCGGGTTGGCGAGATCGGCCAGCGCCTTGTTCTCGGCGGAAACGGGAACTTCGCTGCCCTGGGCGTTCTGCTGCACCGTCTCCGCCGCTTGGCGGGCGGCGGCGAGCGCCGATCCGGGGGCACGCCCGTCCGCCAGAGCCTGCCCGAGCGCGGCGTTGAAGGCGGCGCCGGAGCCGCCGAGCGCCTGCACCGCCTGCTGGACGTTCTGCCCGCTGGCGAGCGCCGCGATCAGCCCGTCGCTCTTGACGCCCTTTGCGGTTTCGGCGGACAGGGCCAGCGTGGTGGACACGGTCTGCTGCGCCGATCCCAGCGCGCCGGACATCTCCTGACCGCTGGACAGGGCCCGCCCCAGCGCCTCGCCGAAGCCGCCGGCCGCCGCGCCGTCGAGCCCGGCGGCGGCGGCGAAGGTCTTGACGGTGGCCGCCACATTCTGGCCGGACGACAGCGAGGCGACCAGCGCGTCCGCCGGCTTCGCCGGCACGGCGGCGGCCTCCTGCCGGGCCGCCATGTCCGTCTGCGCCCGGGCCGAGGCGCCGAGCGCCGCGTCGGGTGGCGCGCCCTGCGCCAGCGCGTCGTTCAGGACGCTGGTGAAGGCTGGGTTGCCCGCCAGCGCGCCGCTTGCGCCGTCCGTCTTTCCGGCAGCGAGGGCGCCGAGCAGGCGCGCGCCGTCGGTCTGTTCGACTGCGACGGAATTGGTCTGGACCGCGCCGGCGGCACTCAACGCCTGAGCCTCGGCAATGGCGCCGGCGGCGTCGGCGCCGCTGGACAGGGCGTGCTCCAGCGCTTCGGCGAAGTGACCGCCCGATCCGGGGCCGAGCGCCGTCACCGCGTCCTGCACCCCCACGCCGGAGGCGAGCGCCGCGGCGAGCTTGTCGGACGGCGAGACGGGAACGGCGTCCGGCATCGCCGGGGCGGTGGGGGGAGCGGTCAAGGCCTGCGACAGGGCGGCGATCGGATCGGCGGCCCCCGCCGGGCGGGCCGCCGGGTCCATCACCCCGCTGAACAGAGCGGCCGACAGGTCGGACGCCGCCTTGGGATCGTTCGCGCCACCCGGCCCGATTCCCTGTCCCTGGGCCAGGGCGACGGCCAAGCGCTGCTCCCCGGTCAGCGCCGCGGTTTCCTGGGCGGCTTCCGCCATGCGCGCCGCGGTGCCGGCGGCGATCCGGCTCGCCTGGGCGATCGCGTCATCGGGCGTGGCGCTGGCGCCGACCCCCGCCGCGACGTCGCGCATCCAGCCGTCCGCCACGCTGCCCGCGGCGCCTTCCGGCAGGCCCTGTCCGGTCAGCGCCGCCGCCAGCTTCTCCTGCACGGCCTTCAGCGCGCCGGGATCGCCGCCCAGCAGCACCGCCGCCGCTTCGGACGCCAGGGCATCGGGGATGGTCAGGAGCGGGGCGGTAGCGTCCAGGGTGTCCGGCATAGTGGCCCTCTCGCCATCGCGGCGGTCGCGTATCGGGAAGGCCAATAACAAAGTGATTTGTTAAAGAAATTCTGAACGCTGCCGGTCTTTTGGCCGATCGGAAGTTAATTCTTCTTGGATCGGCGGTCACACAACAACGAAATCCCCGCAGGGCGGGGATGGTTACTGCATGAATTTTGGCTCATGCGGAAGCAAATTGTCGATTATTGACACATTTGAGACTTTGGTTGTGAAAGAGGCGGAGGTGCCTTTCTAAAAAGTGGTGTTCGGAAACGGCGCCGCACCCGCCAACCCAACCCTGGGGTGGCTGCGCGGCGCCGTCCGTACGGATCGCGTCAGGAGGCCGTGCGGATGGTGCCGACGCGTCCCCCGGCCAGGAAATCCTCCGCCGCCCGTCCGCCAACGCGGAGGCCGCTGTCCTTTTCGAACAGCGAGAAGTCCTTCAGCAGGCAGTCGATCCCGACCGCCTCGCCGACGCGCAGCTCGCTGTAGCCGGGGACGGAGACCATCACCTCGTCGGTCAGGCCGCCGTCGTCGTCGTGGGCGGTGTGGACGCCGGACAGCTTCACCGAGATCAGCGATTCCGCCCCCACATGCTCGACCAGGGTGACGGTGCCCGGCAGGCTCTTGCCCTGGCCCGGCGGCACGATGGCGAGCGCGCCGGGGCGCAGGCCCAGCCAGATCTTCATGCGGCTGCTGCCGCCCGGGCGTTCGGCCTTGTCGGGCAGCGGCAGGACGCTGTTGCCGATGCGCACGGTCATGCCCTCGACCTCGGCGTCGATCAGGTTCATGGGCGGCGTGCCGATGAAGCGGGCGACGTAGGTGTTGGCCGGCTTCTCGTAGATCTCGCGCGGGGTGCCGTACTGCTGGAGGTGCCCGTCGCGCATCAACGCGATGCGGGTGCCCATGGTCATCGCCTCGATCTGGTCGTGGGTGACATAGACGAAGTTGCCGCCGACCCGCTGGTGGAGCTGGGTGATCTCCGCCCGCATTGCGGTGCGCAGCTTGGCGTCGAGGTTCGACAGCGGCTCATCCATCAGGAAGGCCGACGGCTCGCGCACCATGGCGCGGCCGAGCGCCACGCGCTGGCGCTGGCCGCCCGACAGGGTGCGCGGGTGGCGGTCCAGCACCTTGGTCAGGGCCAGCGTGTCGGCGGTGCGTTCCACCAGCTCGCGCACCTCCGGCGAGTTCTCGATGCGGCGCTTGAAATAGTCGCCGATGAAGGGGACGTGGAACCACCAGCGGAACTGCCGCATGATCAGCGGGAAGGCGATGTTCCGCCGCACCGTCATGTGCGGGTAGAGCGCGTAGGACTGGAAGACGAAGGCCATGTCGCGGTCGCTGGGCGGCAGCTCGTCCACCCGCTTGCCGCCGAGATGGATCTCGCCGCTGGTCACCGTCTCAAGCCCCGCGATCATGCGCAGGATGGTGGACTTGCCGCAGCCCGACGGGCCGAGCAGCACCAGGAATTCGTCGTCGCCGGCCTCCAGGCTCACGTTGTCGATCACGGTCAGGGAACCGAAGGACTTCGTGACGTTCTGCAGTTTGATAGCCATGGGCTTTTCCCTTTTATCTCTCGGGCGTGTCGGTGCAAGGGGGGCGGGATCGGCCCACGGTCAGCCCTTGACGCCGCCGGTCGTCATGCCGGCGACCACGTAGCGTTGGACGAACAGGTAGAAGACGACCGCCGGCAGCGTGTAGATGAAGCCGACCGCCATGACCGTGTGCACCGGGGTGCTCAGCTCGCCCACGAAGCTGGCGAGGCCGACCGAGGCGGTGCGCAGGGCGTCGTCGCTGATGAAGGTCTGGGCGAAGACATACTCGTTCCAGCCGTGGAAGAAGGCGATCACCGCCGCCGCCGCCAGCGTCGGCGCGATCAGCGGAACCACCACCGCCAGCACGATGCCGAGGCGGGAGCAGCCGTCCACCCTTGCGGCCTCCTCGATCTCCGAGGGCACGCCGTCGATGGCGCCCTTCAGAATCCAGGTCACCACCGGCACCGTGAAGGCCGTGTTGGCCAGGATCAGGCCGAGCAGCGTGTTGAGCAGCGACAGCTTGGTGAAGATGTCGTAGAGCGGCACCACCAGCATCGCTTCCGGCAGCATCTGCGTCATGAACAGCGCGAAGCCGAGCAGCAGCTTGCCGTTGAAGGTCAGCCGCGACAGCGCGTAGGCCGGCAGCACCGACAAAAGGATGCTCAGCACCGTGGTTCCGACCGCGACGATCAGGCTGTTGACCAGCCACTGGCGCAGCGAGGTCTCGGTGAAGGCGGCGGCGTAGGTGCCGATCTGCGACAGCGTCGGCAGCAGGTTCGGCGTGTCGTCGAACAGCCGCTCCGACGGGGTGAGCGAGGTCACCAGCATCCAGTAGAGCGGGAAGGCCGCCACCCCGAGGAGGACCAGGACGGCGAGCGTGCGGGCCGTGGAATTGTGTTTCATGACATCACCGCTTTCCGGCGGCCTTTTCCGCCCGCGTCGACAGCCAGAAGTAGACCAGCGTCACCAGGATCGCGACGACCAGCCCGATGATGCCGACCGCCGCCGCCCGGCCGAGGTCGAGGTAGACGAAGGCGCGGCGGTAGAGGTCGATGACCAGCGTGTTGGTCTCGCCCAGCGGGCCGCCCTGGGTCATCAGCCAGATCACGTCGAAGCGGCGCAGCGACCACACGGTGATGAGCAGGGTCAGCAGGGCCACCGACGGGCGGATGGTCGGCCAGGTGACGGCGCGGAAGATGCTGAGCCGGTCGGCCCCGTCGATCACCGCCGCCTCGCGCAGCTCCGACGGCACACCCTGGAGGGCGGCCAGGATGACGACGGAGGAGAAGGGGAAGATCTGCCAGATCGTGGTGATCAGGATGGCCGGCAGGGCGAAGGACGGCTCGTCCAGCCAGTTCACCCCGCCGTCGGCGAAGCCGAGGAACTGGGCGAGGTGGCTGAACAGGCCGTACTGCGCGTTGAACATCCACACGAAGATCAGCGCCGCGGCGACCGGCGGGGCGGCCCACGGAATGGTGACCAGCGCGCGGGCGATGCCGCGCCCCCGGAAGGTGCCGTCGAGCAGCAGCGCCGCCAGCAGGCCGAGCCCGATGGAGGCGACCACGCAGACCAGCGTGTAGACCGCGGTGACGCGCAGGACCTGATGGAACTCCGGGTCGAAGACAAGCTCGCGGTAATTGTCGAGCCCGACGTAGGTCTGCTGGCCGGGCGAGAGCAGCGAGGTGGAGGTGACGCTGAGCAGGAATTCCTGCACCAGCGGGTAGCCCTGGAAGACCAGGAGATAGAGCGCCACCGGGGCGACGAAGAGCGCGGGAACCCAGCGGCCATGGTCGATCGGCGCGCGCCGCGCGGCGGCCCTGGGCTGGCTCACGGTCCTGCTCATCATGATGCGGTATCCGGAGTTGGGACCGGCGGCGCCGGGGCGCCGCCGATGAAGGCGTTACTTCTGGGCGAGCACGCGGGCGGTGATCAGGCGCTGCGCCTCGTCCATGGCGGTCTGCGGGGCGACGCCGCCCTGGAGCACCTTGAGGAGCTGCTGGACGATGATCTGCTGGATCTCCGGCGCCTTGGTCTCAAGCCCCTGCGGCAGGGCGGGGACGCTGTTCGGGGTCTGCGCGTCGTAGACCTTCAGCCAGGGCATGGCCTGAAGCTCCTCCGGCGTGCGCTCCACCGTCGTCGCGACGTTGGCCGCACCGAGAAGGGTCTGGAGTTCCTGCTGCTGCTGGGGCTGGAGCGCCCATTGCAGGAACTTGCCGGCGGCGTCCTTCACCTTGGTGTTGGCGTTGATGGTCACCGGAGCCAGGATCATGCCCTGCTCCTTGTGCGGGAAGGGCGACGGGGCGGCGGCGATGGGGTGCGCCTTGCCCTGCGAGGTCAGGATGGTGGCGACGCCGCCGTTGTCGATCTCCATGGCGACCTTGCCTTCCCAGAACATCCGCCGGTAGGTGGCGGCGTCGGTGCCCTTGGGGATCATGCCGGCGTCATAGACGGTCTTGTAGGCGGCGACACCCGCCACGACCTCCGGGCTGTTGAAGGTCGGCGTGCCGTCCGGCTTGGACCAGCGCCCGCCGAAGCCGTAGACGAAGTTGGTCAGGTCGTACCAGACGCCGCCGCGCTCGGCCATCGTGGCGCGGAAGGCGAAGCCGTAGTTGCCGTCCTTCGTCGCCTCCTTGCCGAGCTTCACGAACTCCTCGAAGGTCTTGGGCGGCGTGCCGTTGGGCAGCAGCGCGGCGTTGTAGACCATCGCGTAGTTGGCGGTGTCGAAGGCGAAGCCGTAGCGCTTGCCCTCGACCTTCATGTACTGGTCGGCGGCGGTGAAGTTGTGGGCACCGTCCTTCACGATGTCGTCGATCGGCAGGACCGACTTGGCGGCCACCGCGGCGTAAAATTCCGGCAGGTCGAAGCGGATCACGTCGGGGCCGCCGTTGCCGCCCATCTGCGTGAAGATGGTGGTGGCGAAGGAGGAGAAGGGGATGGTGACCGGCTTTACCTCGATGTCGGGCTGGGACTGGTTGAACTTCTCCACCCAGGCCTTCAGCCGGTCGCCGCGGCCGACCTCGGCGAAGTGGGACGCAGCGAAGGTCACCACCGTCTTGCCCGACGATTGGGCCAGGGCGACCGACGCGGTGCCCAGCGCCAGGGCGGCGGCGAGCCCGCCGGCCAGGATCGGGGTGATGCCCGTGATTGCGCTCAGAAACGGCTTCATGCTGCGTCCTCCTCTGAATTTGTTCGTTTGCTGTCTTTTTTGGTTGGATTGGCCCGCAATCCGGGAACCATACCAGAGTATGCGGGCCGGTGGTCGGGGTTCAGTGCCGGCCCAACGCTCCGTCGACCCGGCGCCACAGCCCCAGCGGGTTGCCGTCGCGCAGGGCCTCAGGCAACAGTTCGGCCGGGATGTCCTGGTAGCAGACGGGCCGCAGGAACCGCTCGATGGCCGCCGTGCCGACCGAGGTCGTGCGGCCGTCCGACGTGGCCGGGAAGGGGCCGCCATGCACCATGGCGTGGCAGACCTCGACGCCCGTCGGCCAGCCGTTCGCCAGGATGCGGCCGGCCTTGCGCTCCAGCGTCGGCAGCAGGACCGCCGCCGCTCCGGTGTCCGCCGCGTCCATCTGAAGCGTCGCGGTGAGCTGGCCGTCCAGCCGTTCCGCCACCGCGCGCAAGGAGTCCAGATCCGGGCAGCGGATGAGCAGCGAGGCGGCGCCGAACACCTCCTCCCGCAGGGCCGGATCGTCGAGGAAGGCGTCGGCGGTCGTGGCGAACAGCGCCGCCCGGCACCGGTTGGGGCCATCGCCGTCCAGCCCGCGGGCCAGCGTCGCCACGCGGGCGTTGCCGGACAGGGCCGCCACCCCGGCGTCGAAGGCGGCGTGGATGCCCGGGGTCAGCATGGTCGGCGCCGCGCTGCCGCCCAGCGCCTCCACGGCGGCCGCCACGAAGCGGTCGAGGTCCGGCCCGTCGACGCCCAACAGGATGCCGGGGTTGGTGCAGAACTGCCCGGCGCCCAGGGTCAGCGAGGCGACGAAGCTCTTGCCCAGCGCCTCCGCCCGCGCGGCGAGCGCCGCCGGCAGCAGGAAGACCGGGTTGATGCTGCTCATCTCCGCGTAGACGGGGATCGGTTCCGGACGCTTGGCCGCCACCTCCATCAGCGCGACGCCGCCGCGGCGCGACCCGGTGAAGCCGACCGCCTTGATGCGCGGGTCGGCGACCAGCGCCGTGCCCACCGACGAGCCGGCGCCGAAGATCAGCGAGAAGACGCCCTCCGGCAGCCCGCATTCGGCGACGGCGGCCTGGACGGCGCGGCCGACCAGCTCCGACGTGCCGGGATGGGCGGAGTGGGCCTTGACCACCACCGGGCAGCCGGCGGCGAAGGCCGAGGCGGTGTCGCCGCCGGCCACCGAAAAGGCCAGCGGAAAGTTGCTGGCGCCGAACACCGCCACGGGGCCGAGCGGGATGCGGCGCTGGCGCAGGTCGGGGCGGGGCAGGGGCGCGCGCTCCGGCTGGGGCGGGTCGATGCGGGCGCCGAGCCAGCTGCCCTCGCGCACCACCGCGGCGAACAGGCGGAGCTGGCCGACGGTGCGGCCCCGCTCCCCCTCCAGCCGGGCGCGCGGCAGACCGCTTTCGGCCATGGCGCGGACGATGAGGGAGTCGCCGAGGTCGAGGATGTTGCGGGCGACCGCCTCCAGGAAGACGGCGCGGTCCTCCGGTGCGGTTTCGCGGAAGCGGTCGAAGGCGTCCCAGGCGAGCTGGCAGGCGCGGTCCACCTCCGCCGCCCCGCCGCCGCCGAAGGCGGGGTCCAGCGTCGCCCCGGTGGACGGGTCGATGGCGTGGATCTCGCCGTTGCGGCCGCGGTGGCTCTCGGCGCCGATCAGCATCATGCCGGTGAGGGTCACGGGCGGGTCCTTTCTTGGTCTCGCTGCTCTTGGTCTCGCTGCTCTTGGTCTCGCTGCTCTTGGTCTCGCTGCTCTCGGTCTCGGGGCGGCATCAGCCGAGCAGGCCGCGGCCCGCGAGGTTCCGCATCAGGGCGGCGGCGCCGAAGTCCCAGGGCGCGCAGTCGGCGCAATGGCGGACCCGGTTGGTCAGGCTGCCCAGCGCCGGGGCGGTGATGGTCACCACGTCGTCCAGCTTGTGGGTGAAGCCCTCGCCCGGACGGTCGCGGTCCTTGACCGGCGCGAACATGGTGCCGAGCAGCAGGACGAAGCCGTCCGGATACTGGTGGTTCTCGCCGATGGTGGCCTCCACCAGTTCCACCGGGTCGCGGCTGATCTGCGACATGGAGCTGGAGCCCTCCAGCCGGAAGCCGTCGCTGCCCTCGACCACCAGCCCAAGCTCGGCGCTGCGCACGCCGTCGAGCGTGAAGCGGTCGTCGAACAGGCGGATGAAGGGGCCGATGGAGCCGCTGGCGTTGTTGTCCTTGGCCTTGCCGAGCAGCAGGGCGGAGCGCCCCTCGACGTCGCGCAGGTTCATGTCGTTGCCGAGCGTGGCGCCGACGATGTCCCCGCGGCTGGAGGCCAGGACGGCGATTTCCGGTTCCGGGTTGTTCCACACGGAATAGGGCGGGATGCCGACATGGGCGCCGGTGCCGACCGCCGACATCGGCTGGCCCTTGGTGAAGATCTCGGCGTCGGGGCCGATGCCGACCTCCAGATACTGCGACCACACCCCGCGGGCGATCAGCGCCTTCTTGACCTCCATGGCCTCCGGCGAGCCGGGCTTCAGGCTGGACAGGTCGCGCCCGATCAGCGCGTCGATGTCGGCGCGGATGGCCAGCGCCTTTTCCGGGGCGCCGCGCGCCTGCTCCTCGATGACGCGCTCCAGCAGGCTGACCACGAAGGTCACGCCGGACGCCTTCACCGCCTGGAGGTCGATGGGAGCCAGCAGCCAGGGCCGCTCCGGGTCGCGCCGGTCCTCGTCGGAGTTGGCGAGGATGGCGGCGGCGGTGCCGATCCATTCGCCGGGAAGGTCGCGGGCGATGGCCGCGGCGGCGCCGGATTCCACCAGATCGCGCACGGTGGGCGCGTCGCGGCTGGTGATGTCGAAGACGTCCCGGCCGCGCACGGCGATGACCGAGGGGCCGACGCCGGGGCGCCAGGCGCGCCCGACCAGGAGCGCGCCCTCGTCCGCCGGCAGGGCGGCGGCGGGGTCGAGGGGAAGGGGTCGCTTGCTCATGGTGTCCGCTCCTCGTCTTACTTGCGCCGGAAGACCGGGCTGCGCTTTTCCTTGAAGGCGGCGCGCCCCTCGGCGGCGTCCGCGGTGGCGAAGCAGATGGTCTGCAGGTCGCGCTCGTACTCGATGGCCTTTTCCACCGGCATGGTGTGGGCGGCCTTCAGGTTCAGCTTCGCCGTCTCCGCCGCGATGGGCGCGCGGCTGGCGACGATGGCGGCGATCTCCTGCGCGCGGGCGAGCAGGCGGTCGGCGGGCACCACCTCGCTGACGAGGCCCCAGGCCAGCGCCTTGTCCGCCGGGATCGGGTCGCCGGTCAGGATCATCATCGCGGCGTTGGAGGTGCCGATGGAGTGCGAGAGGAAGGCCGCCACGCCGCCGCCGCCGATCCAGCCGAGCTTGATCTCCGGCGCGCCGAACTGCGCGTTCTCCGACGCGATGCGGATGTCGCAGCTCATCGCCGTCTCCAGCCCGCCGCCGAAGGCGTAGCCGTTGACCGCGGCGATGCTGGGCTTGCGCAAGCCGCGGATGGCGTCGCAATAATCCTCGCGGTTGCGGAAGTTCCAGGCGGTGTCGTAGCGGTCCAACTCGCGGATGTCGGAGCCGCAGCAGAAGGCGCGCGGCCCGGCGCCGGTCAGCACGACGCAGCGGATGTCGTCGTCGGCGTTGCAGCGGGCGACGGCGGCGACCAGCTCCGCGGCCATCTCCGGGGTCACCGCGTTCAGCTTCTGCGGGCGGTCGAGCGTGATGGTGGCGACGAAACCGTCCACCGTGACGGTGACCGCGCCGAGCGCCGGATCGGGGGTGTTGAGCGAGTCCATGGGATGGGCCTTATCGTTCGGCGCCGGCAACCGGGCGGCTGGCGGCGTAGCGGTGTTGCAGGCGGTCGAGCAAGGCGGCGTGCGGCGTGCCCTCGGCCAGCGCGTCGCGGATCATCGCGGCGGCGTCGGCCTGGAAAGCGATGTAGCCGGCGTGGCGCGGGCGGACATAGGCGGCCTCCAGCGTCGCGGCGGTGTTGCGGTAGAAGCCGCCCCAGCGGGCGTTCACCGCCTCGTCCGCCCAGGCGTCGCGGCGGCTCGGCTGGCCGTCGTGGGCCGGGATGAAGCTCCGCTGCGCCTCGGCGCCGAGCAGCCAGCGCAGATGGTCGAGCAGGGCCGGCGTCACCTCGCAGCGCACGGAGACGCCGATGCCGGTGCCGCCCAGCGTCGAGCCGGGACGCCCGTCCGCCGTGGCGCGGGGCGCGTCGGCGAAGGTGACCGGCTTGTCGCTCGCCGCCGTCGGAGCGGCGTAGTTGACGTAGCCGTAGACCAGCGGGCAGAGCGCCACGTCATCGGTGCGGGCCATGTGGCCGAGCAGCCCGATGGGGTTCAGCCCGCGCACCGCCGCCGGCATCCGCCCGGCCAGGGTCGCCATGAGGTCGAGCACCTGCGTCCCCACCTCCGGCGAGACCAGCCGGTCGGGATCGGCCACCGCGGGCGGCTCGCCGAAGGCCGTGGCCATGGACAGGAAGGTCAGGCAGGCGTGCGGTCCGGCCAGCGACAGGGCGACCGGCGCCCGTTCGGACAGGCTCGTCACCTCCGCCCAGGTGACGGGAATCGGCCCGTCCATCCGATCGGCGCGGCAGGCCGTGACCTGCGTCGCCGCGTCGAGCGGCAGCGCCCAGTGCCGGTCCGCGAAGCGGTAGCTGGCGAGGCTCGGCCCGATGCTGTCGCGCTGCCAGCCGGCGATGTCCTCGGCGGTGAACAGGTCCTCCAGCGGGATCAGGCCGCGTTCCGCCACGGCCTCCCCGACATGGGGGTGGTCGAGGACGATCAGGTCGTAGCGGGCGCAAAGGTCGCCGATCGGATGGGCCTCGAAGCCTTCGAGCGGCTGCTTGTCCCAGTCGATGGCAAGCCCGTCGCGCGCCTCGTCCAGCCCGGCCGCCGCGGCGGCCAAGGCGTTGTAGCCGCGCGGGTGGTCCCAGGTCAGCGCGCGGTAGCGCATGCCCGAACCTCCTCTTCCTCCGCCTCCGGCTCGGTGGCGGCGACGACGCCGGCGGCCAGCAGGCGGTCGACGGCCTCGGCGGTGAAGCCGGCGGCCTCCAGCACCTCGCGGGTGTGCTCGCCGGTCAGGGGGGCGCCGCGCTCGACCTCCGACGGGGTCTTGGAGAACTTGATCGGGAAGCCCGGGGTCTTGACGCGGCCCTCGGTCGGGTGGTCGTACTCGACGAAGGTGCCGTTGTGCTTGATCTGCGGGTCGTTCACGAGGTCGGCGTAGCCGTAGACCGGTCCGGCCCAGACCCCGGCGGAGTTGAACAGCTCCAGCCACTCCGCGGAGGTCTTGGCGGTCAGCCGGTCGCGGGTCTTGGCGAAGATCTCATCGCGGCGCGACCAGCTGTCGGTCTCGTCCTCCATGTCGAGGAAGGACGGCTCGCCGATCAGCTCGCCCAGCAGCTTCAGCGGCGGGAAGGCCACGATGATGAAGCTGTCGCTGGTCGCGAAGGCGCCGTAGGGGGCGCGGATGTAGACGTGGGCGTGCGGCTCGGCGGAGCGGGTCTGCGGCTTGCCGCCGACCGTGAAGACCGACAGCTCCTGCATCTGGATCGTCGTGATGGCGTCCAGCATGTTGACCTGGACGAGCTGGCCCTCGCCGGTGCGCTCGCGGTGGAGCAGGGCGGCCAGAACGCCTTCGAAGGCGGTGTAGCCGGTGATCGCGTCCACCAGATACTGGCCGGCGGGGGTCGGCGCCTCGCCCTCGCGGCCCGCCGACAGCATGGCGCCGGACATGCCCTGGAGCAACAGATCCTGGCCTGGGCGCTGGACGTAGGGGCCGGTCTCGCCGTAGCCGGAAATCGACAGGTAGATCAGGCGCGGGTTGATCGCGGAGAGCGATTCATAGTCCACGCCCAGCCGCTTGGCGACGCCGGGCCGGTAGTTCTGGAGGAACACGTCGGCGGTCTTGACCAGCTCCATGAGCAGGGCCTTGCCCTCGGCGTTCTTCAGGTCGACGGCGAGCGAGCGCTTGTTCCGGTTCAGCGATAGGAAGGAGACGTTCACCTTGTTGCCGGTGATGCCGCCCGCCGCGGTGTGGCGCTGCCACTCGCCGGTCACCGGCTCCACCTTCACCACGTCGGCGCCGAGGTCGCCCAGGCGCTGCGCCGCCAGCGGGCCGGCCATGGCGATGGAGCAGTCGAGCACACGGTAACCGCTTAGGATGTTGCGTTTCTTGTCCATGATGTCCGGGTCTTGTTGCCGTGGGTCCGCCGGCCATGGCGGAAAGATGGGGCGGAGGATGGGGCGGAAGGATTGATTCGGTCAGCCGTTGGTCACCGGGGCTTCGGTGAAGAAGGCGCGGTTCCAGACGGGGCTGATGAGGATTTCGTTGACGCAGACGTGGGGCGGCATCTCGGCCACGAAGCGGATGGTGCGGCCCAGGTCGTCGGGCTGGAGCAGGCGCGCCATCTCCTCCGCCGGCGGCGGAGAGGGGCGCTGGCCCAGCAGGTCGGTCGCCACCTCGCCCGGCATGACCACGCAGGAGCGCAGACCGTTGCGCCATTCCTCCATGTTCAGGCTGTGGCTCAGCGTCACCAGCGCCTGCTTGGTGGCGTTGTAGCCGGGGCCGCCGAGGACGAGCGCGTGCCGCCCGACCCAGGAGGACACGATGATGACGGTGCCGGACCGGCGCTCCCGCATGGCGGGCAGCACCGCCTGGATGGCGTGCATGGTGCCGTTGAGGTTGACGTCGATCAGCCGCCGCCAGCCCTCCGATCCGACCGTGCGGAAGCTGCGGTTCGGCAGGTTCATCCCGGCGCTGGCGACCAGCGTGTCGATTCGTCCGTGGCGGTCGAGGATCGCCGCCGCCATGCGCCGCACCGCCGTTTCGTCGGCCACGTCGAGGACCGCGGTCTCGGCCCTGCCGCCGGCGGCGCGGATGGACTCCGCCACGCGGTCGAGCGCGTCGTCGCGCCGTCCGGACAGGACGACGGTGGCGCCGCCCTGCGCCAGTGCCCGCGCGCCGGCCTCCCCGATTCCGCTGCCGCCGCCGGTGATCCAGGCGACGCTGTCCGCAAGAACGCTCATGTCTTGCCTGCTTCGTTGCTTGTCTTTTTTGCGTGCCCGCCGTCCGGCCCTCGGGCCGCCGCGGTGTTCCTCCCCGCGGCCCCCGGATCGTCCGCCTTCGCGTTCGTTTCGAGTGACCGCTAACGTGACCGGTAACATGATTGGTTGGGGCAATCAAGCATCTTTGGTGAGCGATGACGTTAGCGTTCGCGTGACCGCTAACATGAAATGCGCTATGGATTGTGGAAACGGTGCCGCACCCGGCTTGCAACCGGCGGCCCGGCCATGCACAAGAAGGCGGCCGGTCGGTGCTGGAAGGCGGGCCGGCGGAGGCAGGATAAGAGGTCATCCCAGGTGTCGGACGAAGGACAGCTTTCGCTCAGGAAGGCGGAGTCACGGCGGCGCTCCGCGACCCGCGCGGTGACGATGGCCGATGTGGCGCAGGCCGCCGGCGTCTCCACGCAGACGGTCTCGCGCGCGCTCCGCGATCCGCGCAGCGTCGGCCCCGACACGCTCGCCCGCATCGAAGAGGCGGTGCGCGAAACCCGCTACGTGCAGAATCTGGCGGCGAGCCACCTCGCCTCCAACCGCAGCATGACGGTGGCGGCGATCATCCCGACCATCTCCGCCTCGATCTTCGCGGAAACCATCCAGGGGCTGACCGACGTCCTGCTGCCGGAGGGCTATCAGGTCTTCCTCGGCCACACCGACTACATGGCGGGGCGGGAGGAGTCGCTGGTCCGCAGCTTCAGCGGGCGGCGCCCCGACGGCTTCTTCATCATCGGCACCCGCCACACCCAGGAGACCACCGCCCTCCTGAAGCGCACCGGGGTTCCGGTGGTGGAAAGCTGGAGCTGGACGAACCGCCCCGTCGACATGCTGGTCGGCTTCTCCAACCACGCCGCCCTGATGAGCGTGGTCGACCATCTGGTGGGGCGCGGCTACCGCCGTCTGGCCTTCACGGGCGTCATGAAGCCGGGCGACCACCGCGCCAAGGAGCGTCTGAAGGGTTTCCTGGACGCCCATGAGCGTCATTTTCCGGGCGTGACGCCGCGCGTCGTCACGGTCGCCAGCGGACCGATGGTGATGGCGACCGGCGTGGAACTGCTGAAGCTGGTCCGGGAGCAGCATCCCGACACCGACGCGGTGGTGTTCGTCAGCGACGTGCTGGCTTCCGGCGCCCTGCTGGCCTGCAGCGGCCTGGGGATCTCGGTGCCGAAGGATCTGGCGATCACCGGGTTCGGCAATTACGACATCGCCGGGCAACTGACGCCGGGCCTGACCACCATAGCCATCGCCAGCCGCAGGATCGGCACGGAATCCGCCAACCTCCTGTTGCGGCGGATGCAGGGCGGCGAGGTGGAGAACCGCACCCAGGACGTGGGGTTCGAACTGCTGGTGCGCGGCAGCGCCTGAGCCTGTCGGCTTGATGCCAAACCCTCTCCCGCCTTTCGCGCCCGCTTGCGGGCGCTGACGTTGCCTGTGGAATTCCCCTAGAGAAATCACGGACATAAAGACGCACACGATCACCAGGACGGTGACGTTGCCCCCTTGCGCAATCCTCACCCTGATGCTTAGAATGAAAATCATTCGCATTCAGGCGATCAGCGCAGATGTTCGGCTTATTTGAAACGGACAGGGTGCCGGTCGCTGACGCTACGCCACATATACACCCTTTGGTAGAGGAACTGGCTCAATGTCTCAATCTTGCGGCAAGGACGCTCTGCGCCTGACCGTCCGCCGCCGCGGCGCCGCGCACAATGTCCTTGCACCGGGTCTGCGCCCGGTCGCCATGGCCGTTTGCTTTGCCAGCGCCGTCCTCGCGGGCGGCCTTCCCTTCGCCCCGGCCGCGCAGGCTCAGACCGCGGCGGCTCGTACGGTCGACGCCAACGTGCCGCCGGGCCCCCTGGATGCCGCGCTGCGCGGCTTCGCCGCCCAGGCCGGGGTGAGCATCGCCGTGGACCCGTCGCAGGTCCGGGGCAAGACCTCCCAGGGGCTGCGCGGAACGACGACGGTCGAGGACGGCTTCCGCCGCCTGCTGGACGGCAGTGGTTATCAGATCGCGGGCACGTCCTCGGGGTACGGCCTCGTCGCGCAAGGGTCCGTGCCGGTCGCGAACGCCCCGGCCGGGGCGACGGTGCTGCCCACCGTCCAGGTTTCGGCCAACGCCGGCACGCTGCCGGGCGAGCCGCCGCCGCCCTACGCCGGCGGTCAGGTGGCGCGCGGCGGCACGCTGGGCCTGCTGGGCAGCAGGAACACGCTGGACACGCCGTTCAGCACGACCAACTACACCTCCGAACTGATCGAGAATCAGCAGGCGCGCACGGCGGCGGACACGCTGATCAACGATTCGTCGGTGCGCACGACCACCGGCGGCAACGGTTTCGACGACACCTTCCAAATCCGCGGCTTCGCGGTTCCGTCGGGTGACGTCGGCTTCAACGGCATGTACGGGCTGGTGTCCTCCAACCGCGTGCCCTCGCAGATCATCGAGCGGATCGAGCTGCTGAAGGGGCCGGGTGCGCTGATGAACGGCATCGCCCCCAACGGCAGCATCGGCGGCGGCATCAACATCCTCAGCAAGCGCGCCGGCGATCAGCCGCTGACCCGCGTGACCGGGCTCTACCAGAGCGACGCCAATTTCGGCGTCCATGTCGACACCGGGCGCCGCTTCGGCGAGAACAACGCCTGGGGCGTGCGCTTCAACGGCCTGCTCCGCGGCGGCGAGGCCTCGATCGAAGACGGCGACGTGAAGACCGGGCTCGGCTCGCTGGCGGTGGATTACCGGGGCGAGCGGCTGCGCTGGTCGCTCGACGGCATCATCCAGCGCGACGACACCGACAATTTCCGCCCGCAGATCAGCATCCTTCCCACGACGACGGCCATCCCGTCGCCGCCCGACGCGCGCAGCAACTGGTACCCGAACACCAAGCTGGTCCAGAAGGACAAGACCATCGCCTCGAACATCGAGTTCGACGTGACGGACTGGCTGACCGCCTACGCCGGCATCGGCTACCGCGACGGCACCAACGATCAGGTGTTCCCGCAGTCCAACCCGGCCGTGAACGCGCTCGGCAATTTCACGGTCCGCAACTCCTACTACGACTCCTACAGCGAGACGGTCAGCGGCACGGCCGGGGCGCGCCTGCGCTTCGAGACGGGTCCCGTCCGCCATCAGGTCAACATCGGCTACACCGGCTTCCAGCGGGAGGAGGGCAACGCCTACATCCAGGCCGCCGGTTCGGCCCCGTCGAACATCTACAACCCGGCGCCGCTGCCCGTCATCACCGCGCCGCGCACCGATCCGCGCAAGTCGGCCGAGACGACGCTCAGCAGCATCGCCATCGCCGACACGCTGTCCTTCGTCAACGACCGCGTCCTGCTGACGCTCGGCGTGCGCGACCAGACGGTGAAGGTGAAGGGCTTCAGCACGACGACCGGCGCGCAGACCAGCAACTACGACGCCAGCGCCACCACGCCGCTCGCCGGTCTGGTCGTCAAGCCGCTGGAGAACGTCGCGGTCTACGGCAACTACGCCGAGGGCCTGTCGCGCGGCACCATCGTCGGCGCCGGCTACGCCAACACCGGCGCGGTGCTCGAACCCTACAAGTCGAAGCAGCTCGAGGGCGGCGTCAAGGTCGACTGGGGAACCATCACGACCACCGCCGCGGTGTTCCAGATCACCCGCCCCAGCTCGATCCGCACCGCGTCCAACGAACTGGCCTATGACGGCGAGCAGCGCAACCGCGGCCTGGAGCTGTCCGCCTACGGCGAGATCCTGCCCGGCCTGCGCGCCATGGCCAGCGCGACCTTCCTGAAGCCGGAGCTGACGAAGACCGCTGTCGCCTCAGAAGAGGGCAACGACGCCGCCGGCGTGCCGGACAAGAGCTTCTCCGCCAGCCTGGATTGGGACACCCCGTGGGTCGAGGGACTCGCCCTCAACGGACGCGTGATCCACACGTCCGGTTCCTACCTGACCAACGCCAACACGCTGCGTTTCGACGGCTGGACCCGCTTCGACATCGGCGCCCGCTACACCACCGACGTATCGGGCAAGCCCGTCGTGCTGCGCGCCAGCGTCGAGAACCTCTTCGACAAGGAGTACTGGCTGACCACCGGCACCTACGTGACCGTCGGGTCGCCGCGCACCGTGCTGCTGTCCGCCACCGTCGATTTCTGACCCTCTTGATCGTCCTGGAATTCGTCATGAACAAACTGTCGCTTGCCCTCATCGCCGCGCTGGGCTTCGCCATGCCCGCCGCCATGCCCGCCCAAGCCCACCAGATCTGGATCGAGCAGCCCGAGCAGGGCAACGCCACGATCCGTTTCGGAGAGTTCGGCGAGAACCTGCGCGAGGTCTCGCCCGGCCTGCTCGACAAGTTCGGCAAGCCGGCCGGCACCCTCCTCTCCGCCAAGGGCGAGCGGAAGGTCGAGGCCGCCAAGACCGCCGACGGCTTCGCGCTGCCCTTCAAGGCCGCCAACGGCGAGAGCATCGTCGCCGAGGACGCGCTCTACCCGCTCTACACGTGGAAGCAGGGCGACAAGGAGACCACCAACTGGTTCCACCCCGCGGCGCGCCTGATCACCGGCTTCGCCGAGCAGGCGCCGAAGCTGACGCTGGATCTGGTGCCCACCGGCAAGCCCGGCCAGTTCAAGCTGGTCTTCCAGGGCCAGCCCAAGGCCAAGACCAAGGTGATGCTGGTCACCCAGTCCGGCTGGGCCAAGGAGGAGCACAGCGACGAGCAGGGTCTGGTCACCTTCGATCTGCCGTGGAAGGGCACCTACGTGGCCGAGGTCAGCCTGAACGAGCGCACCCCCGGCGAGCGCCAGGGCGCCAACGGCGCCGAGAAGTACGACGGCGTCAGCTACGTCACCACGGTGACCTACGTCCACCCCGACGGTCTGGCGCCGGTTCCCGCCGGCCCGGCGGCGACGCCCAACAAATGACCTCCGTGGCCGGACGGGTGCGCACTTTCGGCCCGCTCGTTTCGCGCATAGCCGCCGCCCTGTTCGGCGGCTATGCGCTGGCGGCACTCGCCAGCGTGGCGGTGCTGGCGCTTCCCATGAGCACGCCGCAGGCGGTGCTCACCGGCCAGTTGGCGAGTTTCCTCGTCTACGCCGCCGCCGTGATCTGGGTCTTCGCGGTCCGCAGCGCGCTGCGCGCCTGGGCGGGCCTTCTTGTCGTGGCCGCGCCGCTGCTTCTGGCGGCGTGGTCGGTCTGGTGATGGGGAGCCCGAGCGTGACGACGGACCAGCAAGCGCGCCCCGACGGCCGCGGCCTCCGCCAGAGCATGTCCGACCTGCACACGTGGGTCGGGCTGCTTCTCGGCTGGGTGCTCTACGCGATGTTCCTCACCGGGACGGTGTCCTACTTCAAGGACGAGCTGTCGCAATGGATGCGCCCCGAACTGCCGGCGCAGAGCGGGGTTCCGGATCAGGCCGCGGTGGCCCAGCGGGTGGCCGACGAACTCGTCGCCCTGGTGCCGGGCAGCCCGCAATGGAGCCTGCGCCTGCCGGACGCCCGCAACAACAGCGTCTACGCCTTCTGGCGCACCGCCGGGACGGCTCCCGGGCAGCGCGGCTTCGGCGAGGGCAATTTCGATCCGGCGACCGGGCAGACGGTGTCGTCGCGCGCGACGCTGGGCGGCGACTTCTTCTACCGCTTCCATTTCCAGTTCCATTACATGCCGGTGGTGTGGGGGCGCTGGCTCGCCGGCATCGCGGCGATGTTCATGCTGGTGGCCATCGTCAGCGGGGTCATCACCCACAAGAAGATCTTCATCGATTTCTTCACCTTCCGCTGGGGCAAGGGGCAGCGCTCCTGGCTCGACGCGCACAACGCGCTGTCGGTGTTCGGGCTGCCGTTCCACGCCATGATCACCTACACCGGGCTGGTGACGCTGATGGCGCTCTACATGCCCTGGGGCCAGCAGGCGGGGATCAAGACCGCGGCGGAGCGCCAGCAGCTCAACGCCGAACTCAGCGCCTTCATCCAGCCGGGCAAACCCAGCGGCGAGGCGGCGCCGCTCGCCTCGATCGAGGACATGGTGCGCCACGCCCAGGAGCGCTGGGGCCGTGACGGTGTCGGGCGGGTCACCGCCACCCATCCGGGCGACGCGGCGGCGCGGGTGGCGGTGGCGCGCGGCGACGGCGGGCGCGTGTCGATGAGCCCGCAATATCTGGAGTTCGAAGGCACCACCGGGAAACTGCTGGCCGTCCACGAAGGGGTGGGGCCGGCGGCGGAGACCCGCGGCGTGCTCTACGCCCTGCATCTGGGACGCTTCAGCGACTCGGTAACGCGCTGGCTCTATTTCCTGGTCAGCCTCGCCGGCACCGCCATGGTGGGGACCGGTCTGGTGATGTGGACGGTGAAGCGCCGGCAGAAGCTGCCCGATCCAGCCCGGCCCCACATCGGCTTCCACGTCGTGGAGCGGCTGAACATCGCCAGCATCGCCGGCCTGTCGATCGCCATGGCGGCCTTCCTGTGGGCGAACCGCCTGCTGCCGGAGACCCTGGCGGACCGCGCCAACTGGGAGATCCACAGCTTCTTCATCGTCTGGGCGCTCACGCTGCTGCACGGCGTGCTGCGCCCGGCGAAGAAAGCCTGGGTCGAGCAGTTGTGGCTGGCCGCGGCGCTGCTGGCGCTGCTGCCCGTGCTCAACGCCGCGACCACGCACCGGCCTTTCTGGCGCAGCCTGGCTGAAGGGGACTGGGTGTTCATCGGCATGGACCTGATGTGCTGGGCGCTGGCGGCGCTCCACGCCGTGCTGGCGGTCCGCACGCTCCGCCACCAGCCCAAGACGCGGGCCGCCCGCAAGCCCGTCCACCAAGCCGTTAACAAACCCGCCGGCGGCGCCGTGCTGCGTGAGGGATGACCATGATCCATCTGTCGTCCTTCATCCTGTGCCTGACGGGCTTCGCCGCGCTGGCCTTCGCGATGGACCGTCCGCAGCACGACCTGTTCGGACGGTCCCTGCCGACGCCCGCGACGGTCGCCCTGCGCGTCGGCGGGGCGGTTTCCCTGCTGGGGGCGCTGGGCCTCCTCGTGGGGTGGCAGGGCTGGGGACTCGGCCTCGTCATGTTCAGCGGCCACACCAGCCTGGGCGCCGGAGTCGTCCATGGCGCCCTGATCGTCCAAGGGCGACGGAGTGCTCGCCCAAATTGAGGCTACGCCTTATTTCTGACCCATTTTGTCGCGTCCGGCGAGTTTGCTCTTTCCGTTCGGGCGTGATGGGAGGATGGTTCTCCATCGTTTTCATCAGGTTCATCGTGCTTTTCGACGATTGCGAATCGTTTGGGAGGAGTACGCATGCCCCGCATCCTCAATCATGCACCGTGGTTGGTTCTCGCCGTGTTGGGTGCCTTCGCGCTCGGCACCGTCGCCCTGGCGCGCGGCGAGACCATCAACGCCCTCTGGCTGGTCGTGGCCGCCGTCTGCACCTACTTGGTGTCCTACCGCTACTACAGCCTGTTCATCGCCACCCGCGTCATGCGGCTGGACCCGGCGCGCCCGACGCCGGCGATGCGCCACAACGACGGGTTGGACTATGTTCCGACCAACCAGTACGTCCTGTTCGGCCACCATTTCGCGGCCATCGCCGGCGCCGGCCCGCTGGTCGGCCCGGTGCTGGCGGCCCAGATGGGCTATCTGCCGGGCATGCTGTGGATTCTCGCCGGCGTGGTGGTCGCCGGGGCGGTCCAGGACTTCATGATCCTGTTCGTCTCGATGCGCCGCGACGGGCGGTCGCTCGGTGAGCTGATCAAGGCCGAGCTGGGGGACATCCCCGGCGTCATCGCGCTGTTCGGCACCTTCATGATCATGGTCATCATCCTGGCGGTGCTGGCCCTGGTCGTGGTCAAGGCGCTGACCAACAGCCCGTGGGGCTTCTTCACGGTCGCCGCCACCGTGCCGATCGCCCTGTTCATGGGCGTCTACATGCGCTTCCTGCGCCCCGGCCGGATCGGCGAGATCTCCATCATCGGCTTCTTCCTGCTGATCGCGGCCATCCTGCTCGGCGGGCAGGTCGCGCAGAGCGAGACTTGGGCGCCGGTCTTCACGCTGACCGGCGTGCAGATCACCTGGATCCTGATCGGTTACGGCTTCGTGGCGTCGGTGCTGCCGGTGTGGCTGCTGCTGGCGCCGCGCGACTATCTGTCGACCTTCCTCAAGGTCGGCACCATCGTGATGTTGGCGCTGTGCATCCTGCTCGTCGCGCCGCCGATGAAGATGCCCAGCGTCACCCGCTTCGTCGACGGCACCGGCCCGGTGTGGTCGGGCAGCCTGTTCCCGTTCCTGTTCATCACCATCGCCTGCGGCGCGGTGTCGGGTTTCCACGCCCTGATCTCCTCCGGCACCACGCCGAAGATGGTGGAGAACGAACTCCACACCCGCTTCATCGGCTACGGCGGCATGCTGACCGAGTCCTTCGTCGCCATCATGGCGCTGGTCGCCGCCTCCTGCATCGAGCCGGGCATCTACTTCGCCATGAACAGCCCGCCTGCGCTGCTCGGCACCACGGCGGAGTCGGCGGCCCAGGTGATCAACAATTGGGGCTTCGTCATCACGCCGGAAATGATCACCCAGACGGCGCAGGACGTCGGCGAGGTGAGCATCCTGTCACGGGCCGGCGGCGCGCCGACGCTGGCGGTCGGCATGGCGCAGATCTTCTCCGAGCTGTTCGGCGGCAAGGGCATGATGGCCTTCTGGTACCATTTCGCCATCCTGTTCGAAGCGCTGTTCATCCTGACCGCCGTCGACGCCGGCACCCGCGCCGGGCGGTTCATGCTTCAGGATCTGCTCGGCGTCTTCTTCAAGCCGTTGCAGCGCACGGCGTCCTGGGCCGGCAACCTGATCGCCACCGGCCTGTGCGTCGCCGCCTGGGGCTACATCCTCTATCAGGGGGTGATCGATCCGCTGGGCGGCATCAACACCTTCTGGCCGCTGTTCGGCATCTCCAACCAGATGCTGGCGGGCATCGCCCTGATCCTGGCGACGGTGGTGCTGTTCCGGATGAAGCGGGAGCGCTACGCCTGGGTGACCATGGTGCCGGCGACGTGGCTGCTGATCTGCACCTTGACCGCGGGCGTGCAGAAGGTCTTCCACAGCAACCCGGCGATCGGCTTCCTCGCCCACGCCGAGCGTTTCAGCACCGCCGCCAACGAGGGCCGTCTGCTCGCCCCGGCAACCTCGATGGAGCAGATGCGGCAGGTGATCTTCAACGACTACCTGGACGCGGCGCTGGCGTCGCTGTTCGTTCTGGTCGTGCTGGCGGTGCTGGTCTTCGGCGTCCTGTCCTGCCTGAAGGCGCTGCGCAGCGACCGCCCGACCACCCGGGAAATCCCGACCGGCGGCGCCACCGCGCGGGCCGGGGATTGAGCGTTGCAGGAGTTGCAGCCAAGCCCCTCTCCCGTCCCGGGAGAGGGCGGCCCGAAGGGCCGGGTGAGGGTCGTGCGAGAATCATTGCGCTGATTCTCGGCGGTACCCTCACCCTCCCACCGCTTCGCGGCGGGCCCCTCCCTCTCCCGGGGCGGGAGAGGGGATGTTCGAGGCGGCGGTTGGAGCGACCGTGCCTATACAATGGGAAACACGCCTTATGAGCGGCTTGAAAAGCAACCTCAGCCGGTTCCGCGGTTACTTCGAGCAGACGGCCAAGCTCATGATCGGGGTGCCGGATTACGACACCTATCTGGAGCACATGCGGACCCGGCACCCCGACCAGCCGGCGATGACCTACACCGAGTTCCTCGACAACCGTCTGCAGGCCCGTTACGGCGCCGGCAAGGCGGGGTGTTGCTGACCCACTTTGGCCGGTTCGAAACGCAGGATGTCCGGGGTCCGCATGTCGGCGGGGATCGGGGCGTCCTTGGCGGCACCGCGCATGGCGGCGGGCGGGCGCGGCAGGCCGCTGCGGTCGCTGTAGTCAGGGGGCGGCGTCCCGGCCGTTGCCTCCTCGCGGTGCAGCATCGCCGTGCACAGCACGTCGAGCGCCGTCACCGCCGCGACCGCGCCCAGCGCCGTAGCGACGTTCTCCCGGCGCGGGTTGCCGTCGTGATGCGCCGACGCCAGCGTGGCGAGGTCCAGCGCGTCCCCGGCGACCCGGCCCCACATCCAAGGCCGGGCGTCGCCCATCGCCAGCAGCCCGACGCCGGTCGTCACCTCGCGCGCGCCGTAGGCGCGGATCAGCCCGGCCTGCTCCTCCATCCCCATCCAGCGGGCGAGGGGACGGGCGGCCACCAGTTCGGCGACACCCAGCCCGATGCTGAACCAGCCCAAACCACGGGCCATCCGGTCCGCCGACGAATTCCTGCGGTAATACGCCATGTTGCGCCTCCCTGTTACGGCTTGAGCACGACCTTGATGCAGCCGTCCTGCTTGTCGCGGAAGGTCTGGTACATGCCCGGCCCATCGGCCAGACCCACGGTGTGGGTGATGACGAAGGACGGGTCGATCTGCCCCTCCTGGATGCGGCGCAGCAGATCGTCGGTCCACCGGTTGACGTGGGTCTGGCCCATGCGCCAGGTCAGGCCCTTGTTCATCGACATGCCGAAGGGGACCTTGTCGATCAGCCCGCCATAGACGCCGGGGATCGACAGCGTGCCGGCGGGGCGGCAGACATACATCATCTCGCGCAGCACGTGCGCGCGGTCGGATTCTAGGGCCAGCGCCTGCTTGGCGCGGTCGTACATGGAATCGAGCGTGGCGGTGGCGTGCGCCTCCATGCCGACGGCGTCGATGCACTTCTCCGGACCCTTGCCGCCGGTCAGCTCGTTCAGCCGCTCGACGACGCTTTCCTCCTCGAAGTTGATGGTGATGGCGCCGCCGGCCTTGGCCATGGACAGGCGCTCAGGGACGCGGTCGATGGCGATGACCTGCTTGGCGCCCAGCAGGATGGCGCTGCGGATCGTCATCTGCCCGACCGGGCCGCAGCCCCAGATCGCCACCGTGTCGGTCGGCTGGATGTCGCACTGCGCCGCCGCCTGCCAGCCGGTGGGGAAGATGTCGCCGAGGAACAGCACCTGCTCGTCGGTCAGCCCGTCCGGGATCTTCACATGGGTGCGGTCGGCGAAGGGGACGCGCACATATTCCGCCTGCCCGCCGGGATAGCCGCCGGTCAGGTGGGTGTAGCCGAACAGCCCGGCCGTGGTGTGGCCGAACAGCTTGTCGGCCATCGCCTTGTTGCGGTTGGAGCGCTCGCAGACCGAATAGTTGCCGCGGCGGCATTGGTCGCACTCGCCGCACCAGATGGTGAAGGGCACGACGACGCGGTCGCCGACCTTCAGGGCGCTCTTGGCCTCGGCCCCGACATCCACGACCTCGCCCATGAACTCGTGACCCAGGATGTCGCCCTTCTCCATGCCGGGCATGAAGTGGTCGTAGAGATGCAGATCCGAACCGCAGATGGCGCAGGACGTGACCTTGACGATGGCGTCTCGGGGCTGCTCGATCTCCGGGTCGGGGACGGTGTCGTAACGGACGTCGGCGGTGCCGTGCCAGACCAGGGCTTTCATGCGGGGCTCCTCCGTAACGGGTGGTGGGGGAAGGGGGGCGGGAGACCGCCGATCAGTGGTGGCCCGAACCGGGCTCGGCCTGCTTCCGGTGCTGCTCGGCCAGCACGCCGGAGGGCGTCACGGCGGCCATGGCGGTCTGCAGCTTGTTCTTCCAACCGGCCACCACGTCGCCGTCGCCGCGCATCATCGCGTCGAAGCCGACTTTGGCGACCATCGCCGGGTCGTCCTTCTTGCCCTGGCCGATCCTGGTGTCCTCCATGCCGGCGCGCTCGAAGAACTCGGTGTCGGTGGCGCCAGGCATCAGGCAGGTGACCGTCACCCCGGAGTCCTTGATCTCGTGGCGCAGCGCGAAGGAGAAGGAGTCGATGAAGGCCTTGGTGCCGTTGTAGACCGCCTGATAGGTGCCGGGCATGAAGCCGGCGATCGAGCCGGTGATCAGGATGCGGCCCTGCTTGCGGTCGCGCATGCCGCGCCCGACCGTCTGGATCAGGTACAGCGTGCCGGTGATGTTGGTGTCGATGACGTGGCGGGCCTCCTGGAAGTCTTGGTCGAGGAAGCCGTGTCCCAGCCCGTGGCCGGCGTTGGCGAGCAGCGCGTCGACCGGGCGGCCCTTCACCGCCGCGCACAATTTGTCGACGCCGTCGAGGGTGGCGAGGTCCGCCTGCACCGTCTCGACCGTGACGCCGAGCGCGCGCAGCTCCTTGGCGGCCTCCTCAATGGCCGGATCGTCGGCGGCGATCAGGAGGTCGAAGCCATTGCGGGCGCACTGCTTGGCGAGTTCGAGGCCGATGCCGGTGGACGCACCGGTGACGATGGCAAGGGAACGGGTGGCTGCGCGAGCCATGGACATTGTCCTCTTTGAAAAAGCGGGATTCCCCAAGCCCAACTGGACGCGGCGGCCGATGGTTCCGCCGTCGCGGCTTCAGGGCGCAACTCCGATGGCGCCGGTGCCGCAAATCCGTGCATAAGGCTTAATCAGGTCGGGGCCTTGCCTGGTTCTTAATCAAAAGAGACGCCGCCACCCAGCGATTCCGCGCCGTTCCGGCTGGCACGCCGCTTGCTCAACAGTCTTGTATACAAGATTGGTGCGGCAGCCTGATGACCCAGCTTCCCGACAGCATCGAAGACAGCGTGATCTCCGCCATCCTGGGCGGCCGGCTGCGGCCCGGCACCCGGTTGGGCGAGGCGAAGCTGGCCGAGGTCTACGGCGTGTCCCGCACCCGCGTGCGCGAGGCGATGATGCGGCTGGAGACGCGCGGCATCGTCCATGTCAGCGCCCGGCGCGGCTGGTTCGTCGTCGAGCCCTCGGCGACGGAGGCGCGGGCCGCCTTCCAGGCGCGGCGGGTCATCGAGACCGGGATGCTGCGCGATCTGCACAGGCTGCCGGGGCACACGCTGCCGGGGGACGCCGTCGCCCACCTGCGCGCCCATGTCGAGGAGGAGCGCGAGGCGCTGCACACCGGCCATGTCGGGTCGCGCACCTGCCTGCTCGGCGACTTCCACATCCACCTCGCCCACGCCTTCGGCAACCCCTTCCTGACCGACATCCTGCGCGACCTGACCGCGCGCACGACGCTGGTCTCGATGCTTTACCAGTCCGACCAGGACGCCGCGGCGTCCAGCGACGACCACGCCGGCATCGTGACGCTGCTGGCCGACGGCGACTACGCCGGGGCGGCGCGGCTGATGGACGAGCACATCCGACGCGTCGAGGACGGCCTCGACCTCGCCGCCGCCCCCGATCCCCTGGCCGGCCTGCGCGAGATCCTCTCGCCCGGCGCCCCCGCCTGACCCCTTTCACACAAACCATTCCATCCAGACCAACCGGAGGAGTTAGAGACATGAAGCGCAGGACCCTGCTCGCCCTGGCCGTCGCCGCCGTCGCCGGCCTGTCCATCGCCCAGGCCCCCGCGGCGCGGGCCGACGCCCTCCAGGACATCACGAAGCGCGGCACGCTGCGCGTCGCCGTCCCGCAGGACTTCCCGCCCTTCGGCTCGGTCGGCCCGGACATGACCCCGCTCGGCTACGACATCGACGTTGCCAAGCTGATCGGCGCCAAGATGGGCGTGAAGGTGGAACTGGTGCCGGTGACCAGCGCCAACCGCATCCCCTTCCTGCAGACCAACAAGGTCGATCTGGTCATCTCCAGCCTTGGCAAGAACGCCGAGCGTGAGAAGGTCATCGACTTCACCGACGCCTACGCGCCCTTCTTCAACGGCGTCTTCGCCCCGGCCGGCGTCACCGCCGCGAAGCCGGAGGATCTGGCCGGCAAGACCGTCGGCGTGACCCGCGGCGCCATCGAGGATCTGGAACTGACCAAGATCGCCCCGGCCGACGCGGTCATCAAGCGCTACGAGGACAACAACGGCACCATCTCCGCCTTCCTGTCCGGTCAGGTCGAGGTGGTGGCAACCGGCAACGTCGTGGCGGCGGCGATCCTCGCCCGCAACCCGCCGAAGCGGCCGGAGCTGAAGTTCCTCATCAAGAACTCCCCTTGCTACATTGGCCTGAGCAAGGAGCAGCCGGCCCTGCTGGAAAAGCTGAACGGCATCCTGGCGGCGGCCAAGGCCGACGGCTCGCTGAACGCCGTCGCGCAGAAGTGGCTGTCCGCTGACCTGCCGAAGGACCTCTGACGACGATGGGGCCGGGACGCCGCGGGTGGCTTCGGCCCCCACGGCGGCCCGGCGTACGGGGGGCTGACCGGAGGGCCGCATGACCTACCGCTTCGATTATTCATGGATCGCCGAATACTGGCCCGTCATCCTGAAGGGGCTGGTGACGACGGTCGAACTGACCCTGATCGGCACGCTGTTCGGAGTGGCGCTGGGCATCGCCTGCGCCTGGACGCGGTCGCTCGGCCCGCGCTGGCTGCGCCCGCCGGTCGTCGCCTATGTGGAACTGATCCGCAACACGCCCTTCCTGATCCAGCTGTTCTTCATCTTCTTCGGCCTGCCGTCGCTCGGCGTGCAGATGACCGAATTCCAGGCGGCGGTCCTGGCGATGATCGTCAACCTCGGCGCCTACAGCGGCGAGATCATCCGCGCCGGCATCGAGGCCACCCCGCGCGGCCAGTTCGAGGCCGGGGCCAGCCTCGCCATGACCCGCTTCGAGACCTTCCGCCACGTCGTGCTGATCCCGGCGCTGCAACGGATCTGGCCGGCGCTGTCGTCGCAGATCGTCATCGTCATGCTCGGTTCGTCGGTGGTGTCGCAGATCGCGGCGGAGGACATCACCTTCGCCGCCAACTTCATCCAGTCGCGGACCTTCCGCGCCTTCGAGAGCTATTTCCTGACCACCGGCCTCTATCTGCTGCTGGCGCTGGCCCTGCGGCAGGCGCTGCGCGGCGTCGGGAAGATGCTGTTCCCGCGGAGGGCCGCGCGATGATGACCTTCACCCTGTGGGACATCCTGCGCAACCTGCTGCTGGCGGCGCGCTGGACGGTGGTCCTCTCGCTCGTCTCCTTCATCGGCGGCGGGCTGCTGGGGATGGCGCTGCTCTACCTGCGCATCGGCAAGGCGCGGGCCGGACGGATCTTCGTCCAGGGCTATGTCGAGCTGTTCCAGGGCACGCCGTTGCTGATGCAGCTCTTCCTCGCCTTCTTCGGGCTCGGCCTGTTCGGCATCGACGTGCCGGCCTGGCTGGCCGCCGGGCTGGCACTGATCCTGTGGACGGCGGCCTTCCTGGTGGAGATCTGGCGCGGCTGCGTGGAATCGGTCGCCCGCGGCCAGTGGGAGGCGTCGGCCAGCCTCGGCATGGGCTACGTCCAGCAGATGCGCTACGTGATCCTGCCCCAGGCGGTGCGCGTCGCCGTCCCGCCCACCGTCGGCTTCTCGGTGCAGGTGGTGAAGGGCACGGCGCTGACCTCGATCATCGGCTTCGTGGAGCTGTCCAAGGCCGGCACGGTCGTCACCAACGCGACCTTCGAGCCCTTCACCGTCTATGGGCTGGTCGCCCTGATCTACTTCGCGCTGTGCTGGCCCCTGTCCAAGAGCAGCCAGATTCTGGAAAGGAAGCTCAATGTCGCTCATCGCGATCACTGAGGTGAAGAAGCGCTTCGGCGACGTCGAAGTCCTGAAAGGGATCAACCTGGACGTCGAGCGCGGCGAGGTCGTCGCCATCATCGGCAAGAGCGGTTCGGGCAAGAGCACGCTTCTGCGCTGCGTCAACGGGCTGGAGATGATCGACGACGGCTCGATCATGGTGGCCGGCGCCCAGCTCATCAACGACGACCTGCACCTGAAGGCGCTGCGGCTGAAGGTCGGCATGATCTTCCAGCAGTTCAATCTGTTCCCGCACCTGTCGGCGGGGCGCAACGTCATGCTGTCGCAAATGGTCGTCAAGAAGACCCCGGCCCGCGAGGCGGAGGCGATGGCCCGCCGCATGCTGGAGCGGGTGGGCTTGGGCCACAAGTTCGACGCCTACCCCGACCAGCTCTCCGGCGGGCAGCAGCAGCGCGTCGCCATCGCGCGGGCGCTGTCGATGCAGCCGATGGCCCTGCTGTGCGACGAGATCACCTCGGCCCTCGACCCGGAGCTGGTGAACGAGGTGCTGGCGGTGGTGAAGGAGCTGGCCGCCGACGGCATGACGCTGATGATGGTGACCCACGAGATGCGCTTCGCCCGCGAGGTCTGCGACCGTGTGGTCTTCATGCACCAGGGCCGCGTGCACGAGATCGGCCCGCCCGAAGAGGTCTTCGGCAACCCCCGGACTCCGGAACTCCGGCAGTTCCTGGGGGCGCAACTGGTCGTCTGACGGGTGGGGATATCCCCTCTCCCGCCCCGGGAGAGGGAAGGGGCCCGCGCCGCAGGCGTGGGAAGGGTGAGGGTGTCGACAAGGATAAATCCCCGATCTTCGTGCGACCCTCACCCGCCCGCTTCGCGGGCACCCTCTCCCGGGGCGGGAGAGGGACTCTCAGACAGGCTCAGCGCGCCGCGGTCTTCTCGCTCACCACCCGCGGGGTGTCGATCATGTCGGCGACGAACTCCGCTAGGCAGCGGTAGCTGAGATCCTTCAGGTGCAGGCCGTCGGTGCTCAGCACCTGATCGGCGGCAAAGTGCCGGCTCTCCAGCCACCAGGCCATGATGCGGTAGCGGTCGAGCACCGGCACGTCGAGTTCGCGGCCCAGCGCGACCACGGTGGACGCATAGGCGGCGTAGGACTCGACCTTGACTTCGCCGGGGAAGGACTGCGGGTTCATCAGGATGACATCGGCGCCGGTCTTGCGGATGCGGGCGATGCCGTCGCGCAGGGTGGCGGCGAAGGCGTCGAGCGGCACCTTCTGGAAGCTGTCGTTGGTCCCGACCTGCCAGACCACGAGGTCCGGCTTGGCGGCCAGCACGTCCTTGTCGAAGCGGACGAGGTTGGCCCCCGCCGTCTCGCCGCCGATGCCCTTGTTCAGAACCTGGATGGCCGAGGTGGCGTGACGCTGCTCCAGAATGGCGTCGAGCTGGGCGGGGTAGGTGGCGGCGACGCCGGTGGCCCCGACGCCCTCCGTGCTGGACGACCCCATCGCGACGACGGTCAGCGGCTGCCCGGCGGCCAGGGCGGCCCGGCTGTGCGTCAATCCGGCGGCGGCTGGATCCGCGCCGGGCGGGACCGGGCACAGCGCCGACGCGGCGGCGGCACCGCTCCACAACACCCATGCGGCCATCAGTCCGCCAAGCACCCGTCCCGTCATGAGCCACGCTCCCCTGCTTCGCCTCGTCCGAGGCACGCTGTCCGGGAGCCATGGTCCGGCGATCATGGTTAATGCATCGCTAAGCGAGGGGCGGCCAACCCCTTTTCGCTCCCCGTCAAAAAGGATGCCGAGGCGCGCTGGCCCGCGTTCGACACCGTAACCACGAAACCAAGGCGCCGCCGTGCTGTTCAACAGGGCAGACATCACGTCCCATTCCGTCGCTTCGCGTGGTTGAAGGCATGCATCCGGCTGATCTGTTCGTTGCGCTGCGGCACCACCTGGACCGAGACCCGAACGAGACCGAACGCGCCGCGCAGCGCCTGGAATTCGCACCCGATGACGCGGGTGATGCGCTGCGCCGTCTGATGGCGCTGTTGGAGGCCGACGACGGCGCCGATGCGCTCAAGGCATGGGTCGACACGGCCGACGAGGGGACGCCGTTGGAACGGACAGTCCTGGCGGCCCAGGCCATCGACCAATGGTTCGCGCCGCTGGCCTCGCGCTTCCTGGCGCGCAGCGCGCTGTCCGATGGTCATCTGCGGGCGCGGCAATGGTACAAGCGGCATGGGCGCTTCAACGGTGACGCCGCCGATGGCCAGCTCATCCTGCGGCCCGGCCTGTTCGACCGCTCGGTGAACATCCGGGAGGTGACGCCTCTGCGCGGGTCCTTCGACGTGGCCGATCTGTTCCACAACCTCCTTCTGCTGCCGCCGACTCTCGCTGCGGAGTGCCCCCACGGTGAGGACGGCGAACGGCCCGTCTCGCTGGCCTTCCAGCGCGTTGCCGAGGTCGCCGACCAGTGCCCCAGCGATCCCGCTTGGGCGCCCATCGTCGGCGTCGTTCCGCTCGCCCTGGCCGAGGACGACCTCGCCCTTCGGACCTTTTCCCAGGACGGCGCGGACTGGTACGCCGCGGTTCCCGGCGACCTCGGCGCCCGTGCGGCGTCGGCCATCGACGCGTTGGCCGCCGAAGGCGCGACCATCGTCGTCTTTCCCGAGGTGACCGCCGATCCTGCCACGCTCGACGCCATCAAAGCGGCGGTGCGGCGTCACGCCTTGGACGGCCCGCTTCGCTACGTTCTCGTCGGCGTCCGGCAGGATGGGGAGGAGGGCGGCAAGCCGCGCAGCACAGCGGTCCTGCTCGACCGGACGGGAGCCGAGATTTTTTGCCAGACCAAGCTGCATTGCTGGGACCTCGACGCAGACCAGTGCCGCTCCTACGACGTGCGCGGCCCGGACGGCCGGCTGCTCGACGCGGCGAAGGAATTCATCGCGCCGGGGGACGGCGTCACCATCGTGGAGTTGCCCAACATGGGCCGGCTGGCGGTGATGATCTGCGAGGATCTCGGGCGCGAGCAGCCGGCGGCGTGGCTGTGCCGGGCCAAACTGCTGGACTGGATCGTCACGCCGGTGATGGACGCCGGCCTGACGGAGGAGCGGTGGCAGGCCCAGGCCGGCGACGAGTCCTCCCGCGCCGGGTCGTGCCGGGTGGTGGTGGCGAACAGCATGTCCTTCTCGCACCGCTTCAACCGCGTCTGCGACGCCGACGGGGAGGAGGACAAGCGCATCACCGATTGCGGGGTCGCGCTGTTCTTCCAGCCGCGCGCCGATCCGGCGCAATCCTCGCGCATCCGCCGGCTGTCGCTTCCCATCGACGCGCCGGAGCCCGGCTGCGTCGCGGCGCGCTGGGAGCCGCAAGGCTGGCCGGAGCTGAAGACGGAGGGCTGTCCATGAGCGGGGAGGCGTATCGGGAATTGGCCGACGGCATCCGGGACGCCGTCGAGGCCGGCCGCTGGGACGAAGCCGACGCGGATCTCGACACCCTCGCCGAGGAGGTGGCGCTGTGCCTCGTGCAGGACCGTGCCGCCAACCTCGCCGCCCTGGCGCGGGAGGTCGCCCGCTGCCACACGGCGCTGGCGTTGCGCGAGGACCGCGGCGCCGAGGCGATGCACCGGCTGGGCCAGCTCCGCGCCATCGCCGCGATGGTCGCCGCCGGCCGGGCGAACCGTCCCGCCCGCAGCGAGGCGGCGCTCGCCCAGGCCGGAACGCCGACCGCGGCGGTGCTGCACGCTCTGCGGAGCGGAGCGAAATCCGGGCCGGCGCTGGTCGAGGCGACGGGTCTGTCGCACGACACTGTGGCCCGCGCCCTGCCGGAACTGCGCGCTGCCGGGCTGGTCCGCTCCTGGCCGGCCGGGCGGCTGGTGATGAACGAACGGACCGGTGCGGCGGGGTAGGGCGGCTACTCCTTGGGAACTTCGCGCTCCAGCTCCGCCAGCCAGATGCGGGCGTTGCCGTCGGACGGGGCGCGCCAGTCGCCGCGCGGCGACAGGGACCCGCCCGCCGTCACCTTCGGCCCGTTGGGCATGGCCGAGCGCTTGAACTGGCTGAAGCCGAAGAAGCGCTGGATGAAGACGCGCAGCCAGGAATGGATTTCGGCCAGCGTGTAGGCGGTGCGCTTCTCCACCGGATAGCCCGCCGGCCAGTCGCCGCGCGCCGGATCGGACCAGGCGTGCAGGGCGAGGAAGGCGATCTTCGACGGGCGCAGACCGTAGCGCAGCGTGTGGAACAGATGGAAATCCTGAAGCTCGTAGGGGCCGACGACGGCCTCCGAACTCTGCAGGGCGCGGTCGCTGCCGGCGGGGACCAACTCAGGCGAAATCTCTGTTGCCAGGATGGCGCCCAGCGTGTCCAGAACCTCGTCCGGAAACTGGCGGGAGCCGATGACCCAGCGGATCAGATGCTGGATCAGCGACTTCGGGACGCCCGAATTGACGTTGTAATGGGCCATCTGGTCGCCGACGCCGTAGGTGCACCAGCCGAGTGCCAGCTCCGACAGGTCGCCGGTGCCCAGAACGATGCCGCCCCGCTGGTTGGCGAGGCGGAACAGGTAGTCGGTCCGCAGACCCGCCTGGACGTTCTCGAAGGTCACATCGTACACCGCCTCGCCGCGGGCGAAGGGGTGGTCCATGTCCTTGAGCATCTGGTTGGCGGCGGGACGGATGTCGAGTTCATGGTGCGACACGCCGAGCGCGCTCATCAGGCGCATGGCGTTGCCCTTGGTCTTGTCGCTGGTGCCGAAGCCCGGCATCGTGAAGGCGAGGATGTCGGTGCGCGGCCGGTCGAGCAGGTCCATGGCGCGGGCGGCGACGATCAGGGCGTGGGTCGAATCCAGCCCGCCCGACACGCCGATCACGATGCGCGGCATGCCCGTGGCCCGCAACCGCTGGACCAGCCCGGCGACCTGGATGTTGTAGGCCTCGTAGCAGTCCAACTCCAGACGCTCCCGCGCCGCCGGGACGAAGGGGAAGCGCGGCACGTTGCGGCGCAGCCCCAGGTCCCCGCGGGGCGGATCGACGCGGAAGGCGACCTTGCGGAAAACCGCCCCGTGCGAGCGGCGGTTGTCGTCGAAGGTGCCCATGCGCAGCCGCTCCTGGCGCAGCACGTCGAGGTCGACGTCGGCGACGGCCATCTGGGCGCCCTTGGGAAAGCGCTCGGTCTCGACCAGCGTCTCGCCGTTCTCGAAGATCGACGCCTGCCCGTCCCAGGCCAGATCGGTGGTCGATTCCCCGGCCCCGGCGGAGGAGTAGAGATAGGCGGCGATGCAGCGCGCCGATTGCGACTTGCAGAGCAGGCGGCGGGTCTCCGCCTTGCCGATGGTGATGTTGCTGGCCGACAGGTTCGCCAGCACCGTCGCCCCGGCCAGCGCCGCTTCGGAGCTGGGCGGGACGGCGACCCAGAGATCCTCGCAGACCTCGGCGTGGACCACCAGACCGTCCAGGTCCTCCGCCGCGAACAGCAGGTCGGGGCCGAAGGGGGCGTCGTGAGCGCCGATGCGGATCGTCCCGCCCTCGGTGCCCGCGCCGGAGGCGAAATGGCGGCGCTCGTAGAATTCCCGGTAATTGGGCAGATGGACCTTCGGCACCACGCCCAGCAGCCGGCCGCGATGCACGGCGACCGCCGTGTTGTAGACGCGGCCGGCGTGGCGCAGCGGCGCGCCGACGAGGATCAGCGGCATCAGGCCGCGCGACTGCTCCACCAGATGGATGACGGCCTTCTCCACCGCGTCGAGCAGACAATCCTGAAGGAACAGGTCGTCGATGGCGTAGCCGGACAGCGCCAGTTCGGGGAACAGCGCGACCGCGACCGCCTGTTCGTCGCACTCCCGCACGCTGTCGAGCACCGCCGCGGCGTTCGCCATGGGGTCGGCGATCGTGCAGGGCGTCGTGCAGGCCGCGACCCGGGCCATCCCATGGCGATAGAGTGACCCAAAGCTCATGGTCCGAGCCGCGCCGTCAACCGTCATCGTGATCCTCTCCCAACCGGTCCTGCGGTAAAGCACACGAGAGGGAAACCGGCGGAGGCCGCCGGTCGTCTCGCGCCGCACCGCCGCATTCTGGCCGTTGCCGGCGCGCCGCTCAACCCATTGATCTGGCCGATCGGTTATGGACGATGGATTGGGGGAGGGATCAGGCGGTCTTCACCTCGGCGATGAAGGCGTCGACGCTGCCCTTGAGGGCCACGGCGCGGCCGGCCACCTCGCGGGCGGATTGCAGGACCTGCGCCGATCCGGCGGCGGTCGATTCGGAGGCGACGCGCAAGGTGCCGATGGTCCCCGTCACCTCCGCCGTCCCCTGCGCAGCCTGGACGGCGTTGCGGCCGATCTCGGCGGTGGCCGCGCCCTGCTGCTCGACGGCGGCGGCGACGGCGGTCGCCATCTCGTTCAGGCGGAAGATCACCGTAGCGATCGTCTGGATGGCCGATACCGCGCCGCCGATGGTCTCCTGCATGGAGCCGACCTGGCTGCGGATCTCGTCGGTCGCCTGCGCCGTCTGGTTGGCGAGCTGCTTGACCTCGCTCGCCACCACGGCGAAGCCCTTGCCGGCCTCGCCGGCACGGGCGGCCTCGATGGTGGCGTTCAGCGCCAGCAGGTTGGTCTGGCTGGCGATGCCCTGGATGAGGTCGATCACCTCGTTGATGCGCTGGCCGGATTCGGTCAGGGCGCCGACGCGCTCCTGGGCCTGCTGGGCCTGCCGCGTCGCCTCGTCGGCGAAGCCGCGCGCCTCGTTCATCTGGCGCGACACCTCCTGAACGGTGGCGGTCATCTCCTCCGTCGCGGCGGCGACCGTCTGGACGTTGGCGGCGGTCTGCTCGGCGGCGGCGCCGACGACGGTCATCCGTTCCGACGCCTGCTCCGCCCCGGCGGACAGGGAGTTGGCGGTGGCCTCCAGCGCGGCGGCGGCATCCTTCATGACGTGCAGGGCCTCGCCGACCTCGCGGTCGAAGCGCAGGATCGTCGCGCCGACCGCTTCGGCGCGGTCCAGCTTGTGCCGGGCCTCGGCCTCCTGCTCCGCCTGGATGCGCTGGCGGTCGAGCGCGTTGTCCTTGAAGACGGCGAGCGCCCGCGCGATGTCGCCGACCTCGTCGCGGCGATCGGCGCCGGTGATGACCACCGTCAGGTCGCCGCCCGACAGACGGCGCAGGCAGGACACCGCTTCCACGATGGGGCCGACGATGCCGCGCGCCGACAGCCAGCGCCCGATCAGCCCGCTGGCGAGGATGCCGAGCAGGGCGACCGCGGCGATCAGCCACGTGGTCCGGTCGGCCAGCGCTTCCGCCTCCTCGGAGATCCGCGCCGTCTTGGCGACGGTGAGGCCGTTGTAGTCCTGGACAGCGCGGATCAGCGCCTCCACCTGTTCCTGGCTGCCGGACACGTTGTTCAGCACCTCGCGCCGGGCGTAGGTGATGCCCATGTCGGCGTGCTTCTTCGCCGCCGCGACCGTGGCGTCCAAGCTGCCGACATAGGCGGCGTATTGCGTCTCGATGCCGTCCAGCAGGGGGCGCTGCTGCGCGTCGGCGCCGGCGCGGGCGTGCTCCAGATGGGCGCGGACCTCGGCCTTGCGGTCGGCGACGACGGCCTCGATGGTGGCGACGCTGGCCGGGTTGGCGCCCATCTGGTACTCGGCGCGGCTCAGCTCGACCAGATAGCGGTTCAGCCGGGCGCCCTGCGTCGCCTCGCGGCCCGCCCCCTCGACCCGGTTCAACTCCCCGCCGAGCGTGGCGAGGCCGTAGCCGCTGACCAGGGCGGTGGACACCGAAACGGTGCCCAACACCACCACAATGCCGAGAATCTTCCCGGCGATGCGCACATTCTTCAACTGCATGTCGGCCTCGGGCGGCGCCCTGTTTGGGTGTTAACGCGCTAAATCGATGCGGTGGATGGTGGAGCCGACGTCGCCCTTGGCGGCATCGGCGGCGCGGACGGCCCAGGCGGCGATCGCCAGATCCTGGATGCCCATGCCGGTGGAATCGAAGACGGTGATCTCGTCCGCGCCGGCGCGGCGGGGCGCCTTGCCCTCCAGCACGTCGCACAGCGTGCCGCGGATGGATTCGCGGGTCAGGCCGTGCGCCAGCGCGTGCTGGCATTCGCCGAGTGCGGCGGCCTGCGCCCAGTCGTCCACCCAGACGGCGGCGCCGAGCAGGATCGCCGGGTCCAGCTCCTGCTTGCCGGCGGTGTCGGCGCCCATGGCGCAGATGTGCGTGCCGGGGCGGACCCAGCCGGCCTGCACCACCGGCTCGCGCGCCGTGGTCAGGGTGATCAGCGCGTCGGCGCTGCGCGCTGCGGTCTCGGCGTCCACGACCTCGACGGGGACCGGCCCGGCGAAGGAGGCGGCCAGTTCCTCGGCCCGCGCGCGGTCGCGGTTGGCCACCAGGATGCGGTCGAAGTCGCGCACCAGAAGCGCCGCCTCCAGATGGTGCGCGGCCTGCCCGCCGGTGCCGATCAGGGCGAGCACCCGCGCGTCGGGCCGGGCCAGCTCGCGGATGCCGATGGCGCAGGCGGCGGCGGTGCGCAGCCCCGTCAGGTGGTTGGAGCTGACCAGCGCCGTCGGGCAACCCGTCTCCGGGTCGGTCAGCACGGTGGTGGACTGGTGGTTGGTCAGGCCGCGCGCGCGGTTGCCCGTCCAGTAGCCGCCGATCTTCAGCCCGAGCAGCCCGATGGCGAGGTCGCCGCCGGCCTTGATGCCGTAGACGTCCGGCCCCGGCAGCAGCCGTTCGCGCACCACCGGGAAGTTGCGGGCCTGCCCGCGGGAAACCTCGCGGAAGGCCATGTCCATGGCCTCGATCGCGTCGGCGGGGGACACCAGACGGCGGGCGGCGGTTTCATCGATGACGATCATTCTTCTACTCCAGCCGCATCCAGCACCAGCCGCGACAGCGCGTCGTCCGGCGTTTCCATCCGTGCCATGATCGAGAAGTGATCCTCCCCGGCCAGCGTGTGATAAGAGCAGCGCGAGCCGCGGCACTGGCACAGGGTGGCGAAGTCGCGCGACTGGGCGATCCAGGCGGGAGTCTCCGCCGAACCGACGACGACCGTCAGGGCCGTGGCGGTGGACGGCGGGTGGCGCATCGGGCTGACCCCGTCGACCATCTCCGGGCGCAGCCCGATGGTTTCGTTGACGGTGATGTCCAGCACCGGCGCCAGTTCGTAGATGCCGCTGATCAGGACGGCGGCCTTGATGGCGCCATCCTCCAGCCGGTCGGCCCCGGCCCCGGCCCCGGCCCCGGCGTCCTCGGCCAATGCCATGGCGATCAGATGCGCCCCGGCGGAATGGCCCGACACGGTGAGGCGGTCGGGATCGCCGCCCAGAGAGGCGGCGTTGCGGTGAATCCAGCGCAGCCCCTCGCGGGTGCGCCGCGCGATCTCCGGCAGGGTCGCGGCCGGGCACAGGTCGTAGTTCATGACCACGGTCGTGACGCCGCGCGGCACCAGCGCGTCAGCGACGTAGCTGTAATCGGCCTTGTCCCGTCCGCGCCAATAGCCGCCGTGCAGGAAGACGTGCAGCGGGGCGCCGGGCGTCGCCGCCGGGAACACGTCGAGCGTGGACAACGGGCTGTCGCCGTAGGCGATGTCGTAGCGCGCGGCGTGACGCTCGCGGACGGCGCGGCTCAGCGCGGCGGCGCGCTCGGCGTGGCGCGCGAAGTCGGGAACGGAATGGCGGGGGTTGTACTGCCACTCGTGATCGTCAGGGACGACTGACACGATGGGACCTCCTGGGTTCCGGAGAAGGGGGGCGCTCAGACCAGATCCATCAGCTGGGTCCACAGCTGGTGCCGCTTGGCGACGTATTCCGGCGTGTCGCGCAGCGCCTCGCCCAGGCTGGCGCGCGGGCGCGGAATGTCGATGGGCACGATCTCGCGGATGCGGCCGGGGCGGGGCGACATGACCACCACCCGGTCGGCGAGGCAGACGGCCTCGTCCACGCTGTGGGTGACGAAGAGGATCGTCTTGCCCATGCGTTCGGTCAGGCCGAGCATCTCGTTCTGCAAAATCTCGCGGGTCAGCGCGTCGAGCGCGCCGAACGGCTCGTCGAGCAGCATGATCTCCGGCTCGATCGCCAGGGCGCGGGCGATGCCGACGCGCTGCTGCATGCCGCCGGACAGCTGGTGCGGGAAGCGGTCGCCGAAGCCCTTCAGCCCGACAGTGGCGAGCACGCGCTCGGTCGTCTCGCCCTGGCGGGCGGCGGGGATGCCCTTGGCCTCCAGCGCGAAGCCGATGTTCTGGGCGGCGGTCAGCCAGGGCAGCAGGCCGTATTGCTGGAAGACGAAGCCGCGGTCGTGGCCAGGGCCGGTGACCGGCTTGCCGTCGATGCGGATCTCGCCGCTGGTCGCCGTCTCCAACCCCTGGATGATGCGCAGCAGCGTGGTCTTGCCGCAGCCGCTGGGCCCGACGAAGGCGATGAACTCACCCTCCTCCACGTCCAGGTCGACGCCGTCGAGCGCCGTCATCGACGGCCCTCCGGACACCGGGAAACGCTTGGTCAGGTTGCGGACGGACAGCTTGGGCATGGGGCGGCACCGGGTCTTGAAGCGGGACGGCAGGCGGGGCGGGGGCGGAGCGGGGGAGGGGGCCGGCGGTGCGCCGCCGGCCCCGGCGGGATTACGGCTGCTTGTAGGTGCCGATCTCCGCCAGCACCTCCTGGACGATGCTGGTGTCGAGCACCTTCTCGGCCGGGTGGACGGCCTTCTGCAGGCCGCCTTCGACGTTCAGCTCCTGCATGTACTTGGCCTGTTCGGCGGTGACGGTGCCGTTCGGGTTCCAGATGCCGCCGACCTTGTAGAACTCGTAGAACTCGGCGAGCTGCTCGTCGTTGTAGTCGAAGTGCTTCTTCGCGACGTCCAGCGCGCCCTTCTCGTTGTCGAAGATCCAGCGGGTCGCCTCCAGCTCCGCCTTGACGAAGCGCTTCAGCACGTCGCGCTTCTTGGCGATGGTCTGGTCGTTCACGTCCCAGGGGGTCATCACGTAGTTGGGCAGCTTCTTGGAGACGACGAACAGCACCTTGGCGTTCTTGTCGTGCGCCGCCTTCGGGTCGTAGTTGGAGACGGTCGCGTCGATGGTGCCGGTCAGGATGCCGTTGATGCGCGCCGAGGAGCCCTTCAGGGAAACCCACTGGACCGACTTGATCTGCTCCTCGCTCATGCCGGCTTGGCGCATCAGGGCGGTGATGACGACGTGCGGCAGCGAGCCGGGGGAGGAGATGCCGACCTTCTTGCCGGGCAGGTCGGTGACGTCCTTCACGCCCGACGCGGCGTTGGCGTAGAAGGCGTAATGCAGGCCGGTGTGGACGCCGCCGATGGTCTTCAGCGTGCCGCCCTTGTCGGCCGCCGCCAGCGTCTCCGACATGCCGGCCTGGCTGATGTCCAGCTCCCCGGCGATCAGGGAGCGCACGGGGATGGAGCTGTCGGCGATGTGCACCAGCTCCACCGTCAGGCCGTTCTTCTCGTAGAAGCCCTGGTCCTGCGCGACGAACTCGACGAGGTTCAGGAACATCTTGGCCGGCATGCCGATCTTCAGCGCGTCGGCGGCGAGCGCGGCGGTGCTCATCGCCACGGAGATGGCACCCGCCAGCAGGGCGGCCTTCAGCGAACGGGACATCATGCTCATGATCCCTCTTCCTTCCTCAATCCGGTGTGGTGTGGGGCGCGTGTGGTGCGGGGGGAGGCGGGCCGGTCAGCGGCGGCGCCAGCGGCCGAAACGCTCTTCGACCTTTTGAACGAGAACCGTCAGCGCGTTGGCGAGCAGGGCCACCACCAGGACCGGGGCGAAGGCCTTGGCCGTCTCGAACGCGTTGGTGTAGTTGATGATCAGGCCGCCGAGGCCGGAGATGGAGGTCAGGAACTCCGCCACGATCATCGCGATGATGCCGCGGCCGAGCGCGATGCGCAGGCCGCTCGCCACGTAGGGCAGGGCGTAGGGAGCGATGATCTGGCGGTAGACCATGAACCGCGAGGCCATGAAGGCCTTGCCGATGTCCAGGTAATGCCGGTCCACGTTCTTCACGCCGGTGACCGTGTTGATGATCACCGGGAAGACCGCGAACAGGATGATGATCGTGATCTTCGCCAGGAAGCCGATGCCCACCCACAGCATCAGGATGGGGATCAGCGCCACCAGCGGCATGGCGTAGAGCGCGTTGATGTAGGGATCGAGGATCACCTCCACCGTGCGGTTCGTGCCCATCGCGAAGCCGATCACGATGCCGATGACCGAGGCGATGACGAAGCCCAGGACGAAGGTCGACATGCTGTCGATGGTCGCCGAGAACAGCTCGCCGTTCAGCAGCAGCTCCCAGGTCGCCACGGCGATGTCGCTGGGCACCGCGACCAGCAGCTTGTTCGCGTCGCGTGCCGCGAATTCCCAGACGGCGAGCAGCAGGACCAGCGTGCCGAATTGAAGCAGCCGTTCGCGGCGCCTCTGCCGGTTGGGGTCGGACGCCGCCGCAGGCTCGTCGGCGCTTTTTGAAACGGCGCTCGCTTGTGCACTCCGCTGCACGCCTGCCTCCTGTGTACGAGGTGATGGTATGGTGTGGTGGGTGTGGCGTTCGCCCCTATGGGCCGCCGCTGATACGTATGCTAATCGAACGTGGTAGTGTGGCGCAAGCAGATCGTCATACTGTCTGACAAGAAGAGAAATTTTATGTCAAATTTGCCGCTAAATATTGTCCGCGTCGCCGCTCCCCTGCGCCAGCAGGTGATCGACCTGTTGCGCGCGGCCATCGCCGACGGGCGCTATTCCCCCGGTGACCGGCTGGTCGAGCGTGAGCTGTGCGAGACGTTGCAGGTCAGCCGCCCGATCCTGCGGGAGGCCCTGCGCCAGTTGGAGGCGGAGGGGCTGGTCCACAACGTGCCCCAGCGCGGGCTGGAGGTGGTGACGCTGACGGCGGAGGATGTCCGGCAGATCTATCAGGTGCGCGGGGCGCTGGAGAGTCTCGCCGCGGCGGAGTTCATCGCCCAGGCCAGTCCGGCGCAGTGGGCGATCCTGACCGACGCCATGGCGGGTTTCGAGGCGGCGGCGGCGGAAGGCGTGCCGTCGCGCATCCGCACGGCGAAGACCATGTTCTACGACACGCTGATCGCCGGCTGCGGCAACCCGACGATGGCGCAGATCCTCAAGGCGCTGCACAACCGCATCCAGCTTTTGCGCGGGGTGTCGCTGGCCGAGCCGGGACGGCTGCCCAACACGATCCGCGAGATCCGCGAGATCTACGAGGCGATGACCGCCCGCGACACCGTCCGCACGCGCCAGCTCTACGACGAGCACATCGCCAGCGCCGCCCGCGTGACCATGCAGGCTTTAGCCGCTGGGCGATGAGGGCTGGGCGATAAGGGCGGTCAGGCGCCGCCGATGCCCTCGGTGAAGGTCTCGCCGGTCCTCGGGTCGATGTCCTCGCCGGTTCCCGGCGTGCCGGGCGCGGCCTCGTCACGGTCGTTCGCCGGCTTCTGGCTGTCGGGATCGTAGCTGCGCGGGGGATGGATGCCGGTGTCGTCCGGCTTCTTCGGGTCGCTCATGCGCCACCTCTGCGAAAGGGATTGCAACCCTCCCGTCAACAGGGGCGCCAGCGCATCCTCACGCGTTCCGGTTCGGGCGGCGCTGCTTTATCCTGTCGCTGCGCTTGCCAGCAAGGCACCGAAGGGGAGGGGACACACCATGACGACCGCCAAGAACACGATCTGCCTCTGGTACGACAAGGACGCGGAGGCCGCGGCCCGCTTCTACGCCACGGTCTTTCCCGACAGCGCGGTGGGGGCCGTTCATCGCGCTCCCGGCGACTACCCGTCCGGCAAGGCGGGCGACGTGCTGACCGTCGAGTTTACCGTCGCTGGCGTTCCCTGCCTCGGCCTCAACGGCGGGCCGACGTTCAAACACAACGAAGCCTTCTCGTTCCAGATCGCCACCGACGATCAGGAGGAAACCGACCGTTATTGGAACGCCATCGTCGGCAACGGCGGGCAGGAAAGCGCCTGCGGCTGGTGCAAGGACCGCTGGGGCGTCTCCTGGCAGATCACGCCGCGCGTGCTGACCGAGGCGCTGGCGGCCGGCGGCGATGAAGCCGGGCGCGCCTTCGCGGCGATGATGGGCATGACGAAGATCGACATCGCCGCGATCGAGGCGGCGCGGCGCGGCTGACGATCCCCGGAGGGCCGGGCTCAGCGGCCGGGGGCCGGCGCCTCCACGGCCTCCGCCGTGCGGCGCGCGGGAACGCGCAGCAGGCTGGTCAGGCCGCCCGCCAGGGTGAGGGCGGCGGCCAGGGCGAGGCCGAGGCGCGGCGCCGCGTCCGGGCCGGACAGCAGCGAGAACAGCACGGTCATGAGCACCGCCCCGGCGGTCTGCCCGACCAGACGCGCGGTGCCCTGCATCCCTCCGGCGGCGCCGCTGCGCGCCTTGGGCACGGTCAGCAGCATGTTGCGGTTGTTGGGCGTCTGGAACAGCCCGAAGCCGAAACCGCACATCACCATGAAGGCCAGCAGCGGCCGCGCGTCCTGCCCGAGCGGCCAGACCGCCGCCAGGGCGAGACCGGCGGCGAGGAGCAGACCACCCAGCGCGCACAGCCAGCCCGTCCCCACGCGGTCGGACAGCCGGCCCGCGATGGGTGCGGCGACGGCGGTCGCCAGCGGCCACGGCACCAGGAACAGCCCCGCCGTGACGATGTCCTGCCCAAGGCCGTGCTGCAGGTAGAAGGGCAGGGCCACGGCGCCGGCCATCTGGCCGGTGAAGCAGAGGATTGAGGCGACCACCGACAGGCGGAAGGAGCGCACCCGCAGCAGGTCGAGCGGCACCAGCGGGGCCTCGCGTTCCTTTTCGCGCCGGACCAATCCGGCAAGGCAGAGCACCGCGGCCAGCAGCAGCGCGCCGCCGCGCAGAGGCTGCGACGCGACGGTCTCGGCCCCCATCACCAGGGCGGCGAAGAAGCCGGCGTTGAGGGCGACGCTGGCGGGATCGAGGCGGCGCCTGGTGCCGACGACGGCGGGCAGCACGCGGGCGGTCGCCAGAACCACGAGGCCGACCGGGATGTTGACCGCGAACAGGAACGGCCAGGGGGCGACGGCGAGGATGCCCGCCCCGATCGTCGGTCCCGCCGCCGAGGCCAGCGCGATGGCCAGGGCGTTCCAGCCGATGGCGGCGCCGAGCAGCCGCTGCGGATAGACGAAGCGCAGCAGCGCGACGCCCAGCGCCATCACCGCCGCGCCGCCGAGCCCCTGGACGAAGCGCGCGGCGATCAGCCAGGGCAGCGTCGGCGCCAGGGCGCAGCCGGCGGAGGCTGCGGTGAACAGCAGCACCCCGCCGGCGAACACCTTGCGGTGCCCGAGACTCTCGCCGAGGGCGCCGACGGGCAGGAGCGCGATCACCAGCGCCAATTGGTAGGCGGTGATGATCCAGACGGTGTCGGCGGGCGGAACCCCGAGGGTGCCGGCGACGGTCGGCAGGGCGATGTTGGCGATGGCGCCGTCGAGCACGACGAGCACGATCGCGGCGATGACGGACGCGCCGGCCACGGCGCGGCGGGGCATGGGCAGCCCGTCCGGATGTGGGGAATCTGGCGTTCGGGCAACGGTCGAACGGGGCATCGAACTCTCCAACAGTGGTTGGATCAACTTTGCCCCTCCAATGGCATGGCGGAAGACGCCGCCTGTGCAGGATATTCCTGCATTGAACGCCATGTGTTAGCCTCGGCACCCATGGCCGATCCCGATCTCAACCTGCTCATCGCGCTCGACGCGCTGCTCACGGAGGGCAGCGTCGTCAAGGCGGCGCGGCGGCTCGGCCTCAGCGACTCCGCGATGAGCCGCACCCTGGCGCGCCTGCGCGCGGTCACCGGGGACCCGCTGCTCGTCCGGGCCGGGCGCGGCCTCGTCCCGACGCCGCGGGCCATCCAGCTGCGGGAGCGGGTGCCCGCCCTCGCCGAGGAAGTCCGCGCGGTGCTGCGTCCGGCGGAGGCCATCGACATCGCCCGGCTGGAGCGCAGCTTCACCCTGCGCGCCAGCGAGAGCTTCATCGAGGTCTACGCCGCCCGGCTGGTCGGCCGCGTCGCCGCCGAAGCCCCCGGCGTCCTGCTGCGCTTCGCGCCGCGGGGCAACCGCGACGCGCAGGCGTTGCGGGACGGGCTGATCGACCTCGACATCGGGGTGCATTCGGAAACCACGCCGGAGCTGAAGGTGCAGAGCCTGCTCCGCGACCGGCTGGTCGCCGCCGTGCGGGACGGCCATCCGCTGACCCGGCTGGAGGCGGTGACGCCGGAACAGTATGCCGCCTGCGGCCATGTGCTGACCTCGCGGCGCGGGCTGGTGCGGGACCGGGTGGACGAGGCGCTGGCCGCCCTCGGCCTTGCGCGCAAGGTGGTGGCCGTGGTGCCGAGCTTCCCGGCGGCCCTGGCGATCGTCCGCGCCTCCGACCTGACCGCCCTGGTGTCCGAGCGTCAGGTTGCCGCGGGCGTGGCTGGGGTCCGCACCCTGCCGCTTCCCATCGCCCTGGATGAGGTCGTGGTGACGCAGATGTGGCATCCCCGGCAGGACGCCGACCCGGCCCACCGCTGGCTGCGCGGGGTGGTGCTTGCTGCTTGTCGTGAGTCGGCGCGGGCGGCGTGAACTGTCAAGGTGTGAGTTGATCGGGGTGGCCGGAGATGACAGTGGTGGGGTGGCTACCGTCCACAAGGGTCGGATGAGACCGTTGATGATCCGTGGATGTCGTTCTTCCCTCATCGCATGTGGCCGGCGTCGAGCCTTTCCAGGATGGTCGATGGTTGCCTCAGCGCGGCGTACGACGCTTTTCCTTCCTGCGCGCTGTGTTCACAGCCGCGCATCCCGCCCGGCCCATCGCATCGGATTTCAGTGGTCACCGCCACCGCCACCGCCACGGAAACGCGCAGCGCGCGCCATCTTGCGGCGAGAGAGGCCGATCTTGATGCCGACCAGCACGGGAGCGGCGATGACGAAGAGCAGGGCGACGGCGGTGAACGCCGTGTCGAAGGCGATCACCGTGGACTGACCCGTCACGGTCCGGCCCAGAAGGCTCGTTGCGACCCGGCTCGCGGTCGCCGTCTCCAGCCCCTTCGCCGTCAGCGTGGCTGCGGTGGTCATCAGCCGCTCGATGAGGATGGGGCCTCCCGCGGTGACGTTGGCGCCGAGGACCGCGGCGTTGGCGGGGATGTCATGGTCGATCAGGGTCTGGAGCGCCGCGACTCCCATCAGGCCGCCAAGCTGGCGACCGGTGTTGAAGAGACCGATTCCAGCCGCCAGACTCCGGCGGTCGAGGGTGCCGAAAGCGATCAGTGTGATCGACAGGAACAGCAAGCCGAGGCCTAGGCCGCGCAGCAGGATCGCCGCCATCATATCGTCAGCACCGCTCTGGGCGGTCGAGCCGGACAGCATCCACATGGCGCCCGTGATGGTCAGGATGCCGAAGGGCACCGTGGCGAACGGAGGGACGCGGCGCACCTGAATCAGAAAGGCGGCCATCAGGAGCGAGCCGGTGAAAAGCGCGCCGCTCGGCAACAGCAGCAGGCCGGCCTCGGTGGGGGTGAAGGCGAGGACGGACAGGGCGAACGACGGAATCAGGAATGCGCTTCCGAACAGGGCGGCGCCGGCGACGAAGCTGACGATGAAGGCGAAGGAAAAGGCGTCCGATTCGAACGGGGAGACGTCGAGCAGGCCCTGGCCTTTCATCAACGCCTGTTGGCCGAGAAAGACCAGCAGAGCGGCTGCGCCGGTCACGGTCAGCCACAGGATGCGGGGCTCCTCGAACCAATCCCACCGGCTGCCCTGGCTGAGGACGCAGGTGACGCAGAAGAGCGTGACGGCGATCAGGGCGAAGCCGAGCCCGTCGAAAGGACGGGACGCGGTCGCGGCGGGCATCGGTTTGTCGGCGATCAGCAGAAGCCCCGCGGCCGCCAGGGCCAGCGGAACGACGCTGAAGAAGATCCAGGTCCAGGATTGGCTGTCGAGCAGCGCCCCCTGAAAGGCCGGGGTGATGGCTGCGGGAGCGACGACAGCCCCCATGGCGAACAGGGCTTGCAGGGCAGGCTGGCGGGATCGCGGACAGGCGAGGAACAGCATAGTCTGCCCCCCGACAAGCAGGATGCCGCCGGCGAAGCCCTGGACGGTGCGAAGGGCGACCAGCAGGTCCAGCCGATCGGTCACGGCGGCCATGCCGCACGCCATGCCCATGGCCAAGGTCGAGCCGACGACCACGCCGCGCGGAGGGATGCGGGTCATCAGCCAGGGGGCTGCCATGAAGCCGATGAGCTTGAGCGTGGTGTACCCGATGTCCAGCCAGGCGAACTCATCGGGGGTCGCGTGCGTGGCGCCCATGATGTTGCCACGCCCGAGCGACAGCACGGTGCCGGCGACCGCCTCCGTCAATGTGGCGAGCAGGATGCCGGCGACGAGGAAAACTTCGGCCGCGGCCCCTTCGTGGCCCGGCGTGGCCGTGGGGGCGGTGGTCATTGGTCGCCTCCCTCGGTGATCTCGACACGCGCCGACAGGCCGGGCACGAGGCGGCCGGGCAACGGGTTGCCGACAAGCCGGATCTTCACCGGCACGCGCTGAACGACGCGAACGAAGTTCCCCGTCGCGTTGTCCGCGGGCAGCAGACTGAAGGCGGACCCGCTGCCGGGTGCAAGGCTGTCGACCACGCCGTCGAGCGTCCCGTCCGGATAACCGTCGACGGAGACGCGGGCGCGTTGGCCGGGCCGGATGTGTTCGAGCTGGGTTTCCTTGTAGTTCGCCACCACCCACATATCGTCGACCGGAACGATGTCGAGCAGGGAGGCGCCCGGCGCGACGAGGCGGCCGACGCGGACCTGGCGGTTGCCGACGGCGCCGCCGACCGGCGCGCGCACCACGGTGCTCTCGAGATCGATCTGGGCGAGGTCGCGCGCGGCCTGGGCCTGGGCCACGGCGGCAAAGGCCGCGTCGCGTTGCGCGGCAAGGACGGCGATGCGTTGCTGCTGGGCCTCGACCATCGCCGAGGCGGCCGACACGCCCGCCTCCGCTTTCAAACGCGCCGCGTCGCTTTCATCGAGGTGGGCTTGGCTGACGGCGTTGCCGCGGATCAGTTCACGGCGGCGGTCGTAGGCCTTGGCCGCGAGAGTCATCTCAGCCACGGCCGACCGTCTCTGGGCTTCGGCCTGCCGGATCAGGACATGCTGAAGCCGGGTCTCCGCATCGACGTTCGTAAGCCGGGCCTGGGCCGCCTCGACATTGGCCACCGCTTGGGCCAGCCGGGCGCGGTAGTCGCGATCGTCGATCCGGAACAGGACGTCGCCGGCTCCGACGGTCTGGTTGTCCTCAACCTCGACGGCCGTGACGTAGCCGGCGACCTTCGGGGCGAGCGAGGTCACGTCGCCGCGGACATAGGCGTTGTCGGTCGCCGTCCCGCCGTTTGAACGGGCCCAGTTCCACCCGCCCGCCGCGACCAAGACGGCGCCGAGGCACAGCAGCACGCCGACCGTCCTTCTTCTGTTGGGGGGCGCCGCGGCGGCGCCGACCGCGGAGCGTTCGCCGGTGGCGTTTGTGCCGGCGACGACGGCCCCCCTGTCCTCGAGCGTGTCCATTCCCTCGTTCCCTGTTGGGGGTGTCCCAGCGTCGCCGCTGATCGCCACGCCACCGCTCCCATCCGCATCGGCTCAGGCCTTGGCGGCCACCGGAAGACGGAAGGGGGCACCCAGCCGGTTGAAGGCGTTCATCGCAGCGATGGCGATGGTGAGATCGACCAGATCCTTCGGCTCGAACGCCGCTGATGCCGCCGCATAGGCGGCGTCGGACGCGTGGGTTTCGCTGACATGCGTCACCTCCTCGGCCCAGGCCAGGGCCGCGCGCTCCGTGTCGGAGAACAGGTGCGGGACCTCCTCCCACACCGGCACCAGCGTGACCTTGTCGATCGACATGGTCTTCCGGAGGTCGCGGCTGTGCAGATCGATGCAGTGAGCGCAGCCGTTGATCTGCGAGACCCTGAGGAACACGAGGTGGATGAGTTCCTCGGGCAGGTTGGTGCGCTTCGTGACGTAATGATGGACGCCGAACAGAGCCTTCGCGCCGTCGGGCGCAACCTCGTACCAAGCCAAGCGTGCCATGTTCTTTGCCTTTCCTATCATCAATTGATTGCGGTTCCCGCTGCGCCGGCCCATGGCCGCCGCCGGGTGTCTTCGAAGTCCTTCAGCGCGCGGCCTGTAGGACGAGCCAGTCCTCGAACCGGATGGCGCCGAGGCGGGGGTTCCGGCCGGGGGTCAGCGATTGATCGTTGAGAACGTCGCCGAAGTAGCGCGCGTGGATGTCCGGCACGACCTTGCGCGTGTCCTTCGTCGCCTGCAGGAAGCGCCGGACCAGCTCGTCGAGTGGGATCGCCTCCGGACCGGCGACTTCGAGCGTGCCGTTGACCGGCGACGCGAGCGCGACCTCGGCGAGGGCCGCCACCACGTCGTCGGAAGCGATCGGCTGGATCAGCGCCGGCGACAGGCGGATTTCCCCGTCGACCGTGGCCGACTGCGCGATCCCGCCGACGAATTCGAAGAACTGCGTGGCGCGCAGGATGGTGTGGGGAATGCCCGACGCCTTGATGAGGCGTTCCTGGGCGACCTTCGCCCGGAAGTACCCGTTGTCGGGAAGCCGTTCACTGCCGACGATCGAGAGGGCGACGTGGTGGCGGACACCGGCGGCCGCTTCGGCGGCGAGCAGGTTGCGGCCCGAGGTCTCGAAGAAGTCGAGGACGGCCTTGTCCTCCCAGACCGGCGCGTTCGTCACGTCGACGACGACAGCGGCTCCGTCCATCGCCTGGGCCAAGCCCTCGCGGGTGATGGTGTTTACGCCCGTCTTTGGCGAGGCTGCGAGCGCGTCGTGGCCGCGCTCGCGGAGGGTCTGCACCAGCTTCGATCCGATGAGGCCGGTGCCTCCGATGACGACGATCTTCATGGGGGCTCTCCGCTTCTCGACGGAAACCAGCGCCGTCGATGGAAGGGAGAATGCCTGCGCACGCCGGGGAAGTCCTTGCGGCGGGCTTGAATTGCCCTCCAAGGACGCTTGGATTTCCGTCCAAGGAGGCCATACGGTGCCACGTGCCTCGACGCGAACGGTGCAGCCGGCGACGCGCCGCCGTGCTATCAAGGGCGCACATCGTTCGCCCGTCGCCCCGGACAGGGTGGCGAGGACGCTCGGTCCAGGGAGGTGCGGGCCTTGCCGTTCCGTTTCGGAGAGTGTGTGCTCGATCAGGAGCGCCGGGAACTGACCCTGCGCGGGCAGGTCGTGGGCGTCGGCCCGCAGGTCTTCGACCTGCTGCTGCATCTCGTCCGCAACCACGACCGCGTCGTCAGCAAGGACGATCTGCTGGAGGCGGTGTGGAACGGACGGATCGTCTCCGAATCGACCATCACCAGCCACATCAACGCGGTTCGCAAGGCCATCGGCGACAGCGGCGGGGAGCAGCGCCTGGTCCGCACGGTCCCCCGCAAGGGATTTCGCTTCGTCGGGGCGATCGAAGGCGGGGCGGCCGAAGTCGGGGCGGCCGAAGTCGGCGCGATCGGGGAGACGCCGCAGCCCGGCGGGTCAGGCATCGCCAGCCGCGCCTCCAGCGAAGGCCGGGAGACGCCGTCCGCACCGGTCCTGCCGGGCAAGCCCTCGATCACCGTGCTGCCGTTCCAGAACCTGAGCGGCGACCCGGAGCAGGACTATTTCGCCGACGGCGTGGTGGAGGACATCATCGCCGCCCTGTCGCGCATCCGCTGGCTGTTCGTCATCGCGCGCAACTCGAGCTTTGCCTACAAGGGCCGGGCGGTGGATGTGACGGACGTCGGCCGCGAGCTGGGCGTCCGTTACGTGCTCGAGGGCAGCGTCCGCAAGGCCGGGAACAGGGTGCGCATCACCGGGCAGCTCATCGACGCGACGAGCGGGATGCATCTCTGGGCGGAGCGCTTCGAAGGCATGCTCGATGACCTTTTCGAACTGCAGGACCGGATCGCCGAAAGCGTCGTCGGCGCGATCGCACCGCAGCTCGAGCGGGCGGAGATCGAGCGCGCCAAGCGCAAGCCGACGGAAAGCCTGGACGCCTACGATTACTATCTCCGCGGCATGGCGAAGCTGCACAGCGGAACCCGCGAGGCGATCGACGCGGCGCTGCCCCTGTTCCACAAGGCGACGGGCCTCGACCCGGAATTCGCATCGGCCTATGGCGGGGCGGCCTGGTGCCATCTCTGGCGCAAGGTGAACGGTTGGATGACCGACCGCCCCCTGGAGATCGCCGAAGGGGTGCGGCTGGCGCGGCTGGCGGTGGAGTTCGGCCGCGATGACGCGGTCGCGCTGACGAGAGCCGGGCACGCGCTTGGCCACTTCGCCGGCGATCTCGATGGCGGCATCGCGCTCATCGACCGGGCCGTGCTGCTCAACCCCAATTTCGCCCCCGCTTGGTTCCTCGGTGGTTACCTGCGCGCTTTCCGCGGTGAAACGGAAAGCGCGAGTGAGCATTTCGCCCATGCCGCCCGCCTGAGCCCGCTGGACCCGGAGATGTTCCGGATGCAGGCGGGGACGGCGCTCGCGCATTTCTTCGCCGGGCGCTACGATTGCGCCGTGGCCTGGGCGGACAAGGCGTTGGGGAACCTGCCCAGCCTTTTGGTCGCCATCGCCCTGACGGCGGCGAGCCACGCGCTGGCTGGGCGGACGGAGGACGCGCGGCGGACGATGCAGCAAATGCGCGCGCTCGACCCGTCCTTGCGCGTCTCCACTCTCAGGGAGTGGCTGCCGATCCACCGTCCCGAGGATCTCACGCGGTTTGCGGAGGGGCTAAGGCTGGCTGGGTTGCCCGAGTGAGCTCAGCCCTTCTCTCCCCGCCGGGCATGCTTCTCCGAAGCAGCCCGGTGCCGAAGGACGTGCGCATCGTCACCCTGACCCACCACCCCGGTGCATTCTGCCAAACAAGCCACCCATCGCCCATCGCCATCCGTCCACACTCCACCGCTCCTCGCCCGCGGAGCAGGACATCAAATAAGAATGCGACTTGTTCGCAATTCCATTTTGTCCTATAGGTTTGGCGGCTCGGGGGAGGATTCGAGGCCCCGCGGCGGCTGGCGGTCTTCGATCAGGCGGGGGAGGGCGGGCTGCACGTCATGGCGTCGCCCGGCCGTGGCGAGGTCGGCCGGCGCAACCGCTGAGCTATGTCCCCACCGACTTGCGGGCGTGGTCGCGCACGGTGAACGTCCGCCGGCTCACCCATCTCGACCTCCATTTGACATGTCCGTCCTGGGGGACCGTTACGTCGATGGGCTGGACATCCGGGGCATGAACCGGCCACGGCTGAACTTCGCCGACGAGCGCCTGTTCGCTCTGGTCCGCCTGTTCGCCGCGGTGCTCGCCGGTCCCTATCTGGTCCGACTGCTCGGCCGGTCCGACGCCCGCACCATCGCCTTCCCCTGACCCTTTCCGCCGTTCCGCAATGAGAAGAGCCATGCTTCGCCGTTTCCTCTCCTACTACCGTCCCTTCACCGGCCTGCTGGTCCTCGACATCGTGTGCGCCGTCCTGTCGGGCTTGCTGGAGCTGGGATTCCCGATGGCCGTGCGCGCTTTCGTGGACCAGCTCCTGCCGACCCAGGATTGGCCGCTGATCGTCGCCGCCACGGTGGCGCTGCTGGCGATCTACATGGCGAATGGCGGGCTGATGGCCATCGTGACCTACTGGGGCCACATGCTTGGCGTGAACATCGAGACGGAGATGCGCCGCAAGAGCTTCGACCATCTGCAGAAGCTCTCCTTCAGCTTCTACGACAACAACAAGACGGGCCATCTCGTCGGGCGGGTCACCCGCGATCTGGACGAGATCGGCGAGGTGGCGCACCACGGTCCCGAGGACCTGCTGATCGCGGTGATGACCTTCGTCGGCGCCTTCACGCTGATGGCGGTGGTGCATCTGCCGCTGGCGCTGATCACCGCGGCCATCGTTCCGGTGATCGCCTTCGTGACCAGCCGCTACGGCGGGCGGATGACGAAGAACTGGCAGTCGCTCTATTCCCGCGTCGGCGACTTCAACGTCCGCATCGAGGAGAATGTCGGCGGCATGCGGGTGGTTCAGGCCTTCACCAACGAGGACCACGAGCGCAAACTGTTCGCCGAGGACAACGACCGCTACCGCACCACCAAGCTCGCCGCCTACAAGATCATGGCGGCCTCGACGACGCTCAGCTACATGAGCATGCGGCTGATCCTGATCGTCGTCATGCTGACCGGCGCCCATTTCGTTCTGGTGGGCGAGCTGACCCAGGGCGGCTTCTTCGCCTTCCTGCTGCTGGTCAACACCTTCTTCCGCCCGATCGAGAAGATCAACGCGGTTATCGAGACCTACCCCCGCGGCATCGCCGGCTTCCGCCGCTACACCCAGCTCCTCGACACCCGGCCGGACATCGCGGATGCGCCGGGCGCCGTCCCGGCCCCGGCGCTGAAGGGCGACATCCGCTACGAGGGCGTGTCCTTCGGCTACGACCCGGCGCGCCCGGTGCTGAAGGGCGTCGATCTGTCGATCAAGGCCGGTTCCACCGTCGCTTTCGTCGGGCCGTCGGGCGCCGGCAAGACGACGATCTGCTCGCTGCTGCCGCGCTTCTACGAGGTCATGGAGGGGCGCATCAGCATCGACGGCATCGACATCCGCGCCATGACGCTGGCCTCGCTGCGCCGGCAGATCGGCATCGTCCAGCAGGACGTGTTCCTGTTCGGCGGCACGATCCGCGAGAACATCGCCTACGGCCGTCTCGGCGCCGGCGACGCGGAGATCATGGAGGCGGCGCGGCGGGCGCATCTGGACGGGCTGATCGCCTCGCTGCCGGAGGGGCTCGACACCATCATCGGGGAGCGCGGCGTGAAGCTATCCGGTGGGCAGAAGCAACGCCTGACCATCGCCCGCATGTTCCTGAAGAACCCGCCGATCCTGATCCTCGACGAGGCGACCTCCGCGCTCGACACCCGGACCGAGCGGGAGATCCAGAAGTCGCTGATGGAGCTGGCGGAGGGGCGGACCACCCTGGTCATCGCCCACCGTCTGGCGACCATCCGCAACGCCGACGAGGTCTATGTCGTCGGCACCGAGGGCGGGCTCCAGCGCATCACCCACGAGGAGCTTGCGGCGCGCGGCTGATCGCGCCGCGTCCCCGGCCATGGAAACGGTCCTCGGCGCGGCACCATTGCCCCATCGCCCTGTTTGTGGACGTGAGACACAGGCAGGAGGGCGACATGGCATCCCGCGCCGAGCGCACCGACCCCCGTATGTGGGAGACGGTGAAGGCAAGCATCCTGAAGGGCGACAAAGGCGGTGAGCCCGGCCAGTGGTCCGCCCGCAAGGCTCAAATGGCCGTTCAGGAATACAAACGGCGCGGTGGCGGCTATACGGGGCCGAAGAGCGCGGGCAACAGCCTGAGCCGGTGGACCGACGAGGAGTGGGGCACGCGCTCCGGCAAGCCGAGCGCGGAAACGGGGGAACGTTACCTCCCCCGGCAGGCCCGCGAACACCTGTCCGAAGCGGACTACCGGCGCACCAGCGACAAGAAGCGCGCCGACACGACGAAGGGCAGGCAGTTTTCAAAGCAGCCCGACGACGTTGCCCGGAAGACGGCGCCGTTCCGGCATCCCGCCGATGGGAACCGGACCCGCGCGGCCCTCTACGAGAAGGCAAAGCAGCAGAACCTGCCCGGCCGCTCCCGCATGAGCAAGGAGGAGCTGCAAAAGGCGCTCTCCTGACCCAATCTCTTGACGCGGAGAGGGCCGTACACGGGTTACTCGCGCATCAGCTTCGGCAGGTCCATGGCGACCCGGCCGACGTCTTCGCGGCGCAGGCCACGAGCGGCCAGTTCGGCCCGGCTCAAGGCCGACAGCTCACGATAAACGGTGTAGGCGGCGGATGCCTCGAACCAGGCGCTGACGAACTCACGAACGCCCTTGACGATCCCCGACAGCCGGCCGTCGTGATCGATGTGCGATGCGGTGGTGTAAGCCATGGTCCGTCTCCTTCATGTCTGGTGCAGAAGACCTTACACTGGCATACCAAATACCTGATACGCTGAGTGTGCAACGCAGCGCGTCAGAAAAATTACAGCTATTTCAAGCATTTGTTCGGCCAATTGTCAGCAGCGCCAATCATCGGCGCGCTGCTCATCACACCGCTTCTGATTGGCTCACCGCGTCCAGGGCATGGGCGATGCCGTCGTCGCCGAGGTCTGTCGGGCAGGGCTGCGTTGGCCGGAATCCGTTCGACAGGTGTCGCAGCCTCATGGTTTAAGAACACGTGACACGGCGCAATTTCGGGTCCTTGTTGTTGGAGCCGGAATCAAGTCCTGGTCGAGGGTGCGGAGGCAAGCGGGCGGGAACTCTCCATGGCGACGGTGCGGGAAGCGCTGGGACTTGCGGTCGAGTATCATCTTCAGGGGGGACTGACGGAGGCCAGGGAGCTATACGGCCGAATCCTTGCTGTCGAGCCGGACCAGCCTCATGCATTGCACCTGTTGGGCGTGCTCGACGGGCAGGAGGGCCGCCCGGTGGAGGCGATGGCGCAGATCCGTCGGGCCATCGCCAGCGCTCCGGGCATTGCCGACTTCCACGCCAACATCGGCAAATTGGCCATGGCGCTGGGCCGAACGGACGAGGCGGTCGCGCTCCACCGCCGGGCGCTGACGTTGTGCCCTGGCCATCCGGATGCGCTTGCCGGTCTGGCGCCGGTGCTGGCCGAGGGTGCTCCGACCGACGAGGCCGTATCGGTGCTCCGGCAACGACTGCGCCTGACGCCCGAGGATGGCGGCCTGTGCTTCTCCCTCGCGCGGATGTTGCGGGCAAGGGGAGAGGCGGCGGAAGCAACGGCGGCCTATCGTCGTCTCATCGTGCTCGACCCCACCCATGTTGCGGCCTGCAACAACCTGGGCAATCTGCTGCGCGCCGGCGGTGCCGTGGAGCAGGCGGTGGCCTCCTTCCGCTGCGCCACGCGGCTTGCGCCCGGCTCTGCGACGATGCCGGTCAATCTCGGCGCGGCGCTCGCCGAACTCGGACGCACCGAGGCGGCGACGGCGGCGTTCCGTCGGGCGATCGCCTGCCAGCCCGACAACGGCGACGCCTATTTCGGGCTCGGCAGCGCGTTCTCCGGACCTTGCCCATCCGACGGCTTGCGGGTGATGAGCCATGGGTTGCGCGCCGCCCCGGACCATCCTGGGTTGCTGTATGCGCTGGGAGTGCTCCACGCCGGCCGGGGCGAAGACACCATGGCCACCGGCTTTTGGGCCCGGGGGGTGGAGGTGGTACCGGAGGATGCCGCCTGCCGCATGGCCTTGTGTGTCGGACAACTCCGCCACGTCTATGCCGACGGAGCGGAACTGGCGTCCCGACGGGAAGCCTACGCGCGCCACCTCGCCGCGCTCGACGGGCTGATCGGCCCCAGCGCGCCGATTGAGGCGCGGCTGAGCGCCTGCGACCTTGCGGGCTCGCATCTGCCCTTCCTGCTGGCCTACCAGGGCATGGACAACCGGACTCTGCAGGAGACCTACGGCGGCATCGTGGCGGGGCTGATGGCGGCGCGTCTGGGGAGTCGCATCCCCACCACCCCGGAAACGCCCCGTGCCTCCACACGTCCCCGCCCGGCCCGGACGCGGCTGCGGGTCGGGATCGTCTCGTCCTATTTCCACGACCATTCTGTCTGGCGGGCGATCCTGGCCGGCTGGCTGACCCGGCTCGATCCGGAGCGGTTCACCCTTCTGGGATACCATGTCACGGGGGAGCAGGATGCGTGCACCGCGCTGGCCGCATCGCGTTGCGCGGTGTTCCGGCGCGGACTCGGTGTCGTGGAGCGCTGGGCGGAGACCATCGTCGCCGACCAGCCCGACGTGCTGCTGTTCCCCGAGGTCGGCATGGAGCCCATGACTCATCGGCTCGCGGCGCTGCGCCTGGCAGCGGTGCAGGCCGTGGCGTGGGGGCACCCCGACACGACGGGGCTTCCCACTCTCGACCATTACCTGTCGGGCGATCTGCTGGAGCCACCCGATGGAGACGCCTTCTACAGCGAGCGTCTGGTCCGGCTGCCCAACCTCGGTTGCCATGTGGAGCCCACGCGGCGGCCCGTCGTGTCGGTCACGCGCGGCCGGCTTGGCCTGCCCGGCGGGGCGCCCGCCTTCCTGTGCAGTCAAAGCCTGTTCAAGTATCTGCCGCAGCACGACCATGTGTTTCCTTCCATCGCCGCCGCCCTGCCCGGCAGCCGGTTCCTGTTCTTCCGGCACCGCCAGGCCACCGTCACCCGCAGCTTGGAAGACCGGCTGGAACGGGCTTTCGCCGTCCAGGGCCTCGACAGCCGGGAATATTGCGTCTTTGCCGACCAACTCGACCATGACGCGTATCTCGCCACGCTGCGGGTGATGGACGTCTATCTCGACAGCATCGGGTTTTCCGGATTCAACACGGCCTTGCAGGCGGTGGAGGCGGGGCTTCCGGTGGTGACCGCGCGGGGGCGCTTCATGCGCGGACGGCTTGCCGCCGCCCTGCTGGACCGCCTCGGTATGGCCGATGCCGTTGCCAAGAGCCCGGACGACTTCATCGAGGACGCCATTTGTCTGGGGCGGGACCCGGCGGCGCGGACCATTCGGAAAGCCCGCCAGACCGCCGCGCTTCCCACCGTCTATCGCGATCAGGCGGCCATCGTCGGACTGGAGCGTTTTCTGACGGGATAGCCCCGACGGCGAGGCCGGTGGCGAATCCTTTGATCAGAATGTTCGGCGACGGGGGCCAGATCCTGCCGGTGTGCCGATGCCACACGAAAAGCCTGACGAGGTCTGGATCGTGCGCATCAACCCCCAGGAGTTCTATCCGGCTTCACCAAACATTGGCCTCGAGGACATCCGGGAGCGGGAAAACAATCTGGCCGGCAACCTGTCGCTCAACCAGGAGCTGGGCGCCATCATGACGATCAACCAACGGATCGAGCGCAATGGATTGAGCGGCACGGAAACGAGCGTCCCCCGCTGGACAACCACAAGATCGTCGCGGTCCGGACCGTCAAGATGACCCGCGATACCGCCTGGGGCCTCAAGCACACCTCGAAATTCAACCGCTGCCCGGACTGCTTCGCGATGCTTCGCGAGGAAGGGCAGACCGTCACCGAACGGTGGCTGGCGGACTGGCGGAGGCTCGGCAAGGACTTCCCCCGCTATCCCAACGACGCGCGCTACCCTGAGCCGACCCAACCTCCATCGCGCGAAGTTTCCTGAGATTTGAAACAGCGTGCGGTTGGGCCCCTATGACTTCTATTGTCATCAACACGCTCGGACACCGATAGGCGTCGGAACCCCATACCGAAACACAGGCTGGCAGTCCGCGATCATGCCAAATCCATGGCGCGCCCCTTATTCGGGATAGGTTTCGACGTCCTCCGGCGCCACCTTGTTGAAGAGAATAAATACCAGAGGGTTGCCGGGTTCGGACATTGCATCGCTGCGCTGCCCCGTTACCTCTCCGGTCACACCGCTTCTATACTCCGCAACCACTTCGCCGAAGCTGTTGCGCTGGATGGCCACCGGCTGTCCAGGTTCGACCTTGTCGTTGAGCTTGACCAGATGCTGGATGATCCCTCCCGCAGTGGCAAGGATCGGGAACGCACTGTTGCCGATGAAGACAGCCACGTCCTTGCTTGTACGCCCCATTGGTCCGGCAACGATGCCGTGATGCTTGAGGACATTCATCGTGCCCTCCACGAACAGGGGGATCATCGTGAGGTCCAGCACGCGCGCGGCGCCGATCTCCGGCGTGAAGGACGGGATACCCAGGTCCATGAACGCGTTGTGCAGGACACCAGGATAGACATGGTTGTCGAAGATCTGGCCGACGGGATAGAGTTCCACCATCGCCTTGACCTCGGGCACATCCATGCCGGCAATATTGAATGCGGTGACCTCAAATCCGGTTGTTCCGGTGTGAAAGTCGATCGCGAAGTCAGCGTTCGGCCGCAGCAGGCGGTTGAACAGGAGCCCGGCGTGTCGGCTGGGTGCGGTGGCGCCGTCTTCGTTTCCGGGCCATTCCCGGTTCATATCAATCAGGTCGATGCCTCTGCCCTGATTGGGCCATCTGCGCTGCATGCTTTCCAGGGCCGGGCGGGACACGTCCGCAACCGCCATCACCGTGCCCGACATTTGCGCCGGATCGAGCTGGTCCATTACGGTCTGCACCGTGTGTATGGAACTCATTTCGTCACCATGCACGCCGCTGACCAGGACACCGCGCTTGCCCGGCTTTGCTCCCCTGGCGACCGTCACGGAGACATACCAATGCTGTCCGGTGGGCATCTCGACACCTTGGAAATACAGAAGGTGCTTCTGCCCGGGCGTCAGGTCGTTGACGTCGAGCTTGCTGACGACTTTCCTCCCGTCGATGACATCACCGACATAGACCGTCCCTTGTGATGCCGGAACGGCAGAAGAGGCAGAGTTATCCTGCGCATTGACAATACTGGCATTTGTGGCGAGAGCAGCCGACATGCCGGCCGTGACTATGGGCGCGAGCATGAAGTCTCGACGGTCGAGGACTTCCTTGGGCTTGTTCGGCATGGTCGGAAATCCTTGCTTGGAAAGCTATTTCCTGATCGAAGGCACGATCCGTCTTGCACACGAAAATAAGAGTTATGTGAATGTAGAAAAGCAAGAAATGTCCGCCTCAGCTCCAAAATCACTCACTGATGATATTTACCACTAAGATCCGCAAGTGGCGCTCCGCAAAATGGCCGTCGTGGATCGACCGATACAGCTCCACTTCTCTCCTTATCGCGCGATACACGATCCAAGTGATCGGCATGCTACCGACAAAGTTCAGCCTACACACTGCCACCGACGCATTCTGCATCATCGGTGGCGGGAATTTCATTGTACGTTCTCTTCCTCGTTTTTACGACGGGTGGAGCTGGTCGGTTGCAGCACACAACGCACCTGACCGGGACAGTCCGCAAAGCGCGACGGCCCGGTTGGTGGCCTTCTTTCCTGTAGTGGCCCCAAATGGCGCGCTGGAAAGGTGTCCTCGGCGACACGCCGCGCTTCCACTCCGATCAGGCGCAGGCCACCGAGGTCGCCGTTGGCGTCGCGGCCCTCAACCGTATGCTCGACCTCGGACGCCCTGAATCCGTTCGCGTTGCCTGAGCGCCAACGGGGGGCGATCTCTTGCTCCGCTCACCTCGCTGCAACACACCGTCGGTAGCGCCAAAGCCAGTCATTTCAGGAGGAGGAGACCAATCCCGGTGCCGATCAAAGCGCCCGCCCACACCAGATCGAAATTCACCCAGCCACGGCGCAGGATACCGAGCCCGACGGTCTCGAAGACCACCAGCCCCACGATCGCGATTACCACCAGCATGGCCGCCATATGCACCAGGACGACAGCCAGTCCGGCGGCCGCCGACCCGAGTGCGGCAATCATGCCCGTCATCTCGGCTCCCGGTCCACACAGCGACAGCGCCATCAGTTGGGCCGGCGCGAGCATGCCCAGCAGCAGGGGCAGGATCATCAGCCCGGCCCCGTGCGCCGATGCCATCAGGAACGACCACAGCGCCAGCCCGGCAAAACCTGTGCGCATGCCGACCCGCACCCGATGCCGGTAGCCACGCACCAGCCGATAGCCACCAAGGCCGATCAGCACCGTCACCGTGGCCGGCTTCAGGAGATCTGGCGGGATGACCAGTTGGACCATGGTAAAGCTGATCACCACCACCAGCACTGACAGCGCGTGGCCCAGCGCGATGGGTGGCAGCGCCTTGACCACTGCCCCGCGGCGGCCTTCCTGAAGTCCGAGAGCTACGGCGAAGAGCCACCCCATGGCCGGGTTGACTCCGTGGAAGGCGCCGAGGCCGATCAGCGCCAGCCACTGCCACGCATCGCTCATGGATAGCAGTACGAGTCCGAGGACGCGTCGCCGCCTTCCAGCCGGATCTGGTGTCCGCGGAAACCGTCGTCGAACCGCAGGAAGAACCGCTCGTCGATGCTCAGGCCACCCTCCGGGGAGGCGTCGAGCTTGACCATCCAACTCTTGATGCCCTCGGGATAGAACTGCTCATCCCAGCTCCGGTACAGCGAGTTGGTGAAGTAGACCCGTTTGCCGTCACGGCTGACCTCGACCATCTGCGGGCCGCCGTTCAGGTCTCCTTCAGCACTTGGATGTCGGCTGCGCCCGACGATCCCGCCCAACCGGACCGAGCCGGTCAGTTTGGGTCGGAAGGGGTCGGAGACGTCGTAGCGTTGCATCTCTCCGGTGCCCCAGCACGACACGTACAGCCAACGGTCGTCCAGCGACAGGTCGATGTCGGTGACCAGCGGCGGCACCGCCTTGAAGCCTTTGAGAATGGGTGGCAGTTGATCCGGATCGGCCGGTTCAGCCGGGATGTCGATGACCTTCCGCATCGCCCACTGGCCGCCGTCGCGATGCCACAGCCAGATCGACGAGGAGAGATCCTTCAGATTGACCACAGCGTTCATGAAGCCATGCGCCTTGGTCGGATCGTGCGCCGGGCGCAACTCCAGTGCCAGCTGATACTCCGGACCCAAATCGATGGTCTGCCGATGCCGGCGGCGGTGCAGGTCCCAGAAGTGGACTTGTCGACCATACTTCGCACCCAGCAGAAGGTCCGGGTTGAGGCCGTCCTCGATCATGTCGGGCGTACCCCATTCGCTGGTGATCATCGTATCCTGGCCGAGATGCCACCAGACGTCGTAAGAGAGGAACTGCGGGCCGCGGTCGATCTCCCATTGGCCGAGCACGTCGAACGTCTCATGGTCGATAAGGAACACACCGCCCGGCCCACCGCCATTGCCCCCGCCGTTGCCGAGCGCGCTGACATAGATGCCCTCGGGACCGCAGTGCAGCGTGTGGGGGCGGGAATAGTTGGCGCGGGAGGCCAGTTGTTCCGGCTCGATCACCTTGACGATCTTTGGATGGGCTGGGTCCGCCTTGGTGTCCACGATGTGAATGCGCGAGGACCGCAGCCCCGGTACGATGAGGTAGCGGCGCTCGACGTGCGGATGAGGCGCGTAAGGGCACAAAGCGGAACTGCAGGCGTTCCAGCCGAAATGATGCAACTCATCGCCGACATTTGGCATGTCGAGGCGGCTGATGATCCGGCCGTACCCCGAAGAGCCGGGATCGACGTCGACGACACCGAGGGCATCCGGGCGGGCGGCGGTGTCCGTGTTCAACATCGCCACATAGGCCAGCCGCTCCGGGGGAGCTTGCATCGCCATACGTGGAGACGGATAGAAGCTGGGATCGGGGGTCCAGGTGGCCATGGAGGAACCTCTCAAGTCGCCACGCGCCTAACAGGGAGGGTATCGCGACACAGAGGTTCATGATGCGAAGGAAAGGGGCTTGTCGGTTCTTCCATAAGTGGGTTTAGTCATCCCTATTTTGGTTCAGAATAATTGGGATAAACGCATGATGATCAGGTGGTGCTGGAACCCCGGCGCGTCTTATGCGCCTCCACATCCATTGGTCCCACGCCGATGGCCTGATCCGCGGGCTCCGTGAACGCGAGGACGGCCGTTCTATACCCATCCGCGCTGCGGACTTGCCGCATCCAGAGGCGTATTTTGGCGCTTTCGCACCTTAACTTTCCCATGGAGGGGTGCCATGACCACGTCGGCAGCGAAAACCATCGATTTCAGTGACCTGAAACGAGCCATCGAATGCAGCGATGCCGACACACTGGTCCAGTTTTATACCGATGATGCCGAGATGATCATCGTCGATCGCAACCGTCCGCCCAGCGCGCCGATGACGCTGTTGGGCAAAGAAGAAATCACGGCATTCTGGCGCGATGTCTGCTCCAGGAACATGACGCATCGTGTCGGTCGAGAGGTGATTGGGGTGGACCGCGCCGCATTCGTTGAGGAGTGCGCCTACCCTGACGGGTGCCATGTGATGTCGGCGATGACCCTCGAGCTGCGCGACGGTCGGATCGCCCGGCATCTTACTGTTCAAGCATGGGATGAGGTCAGCTGCGCGCCTGGTCGAACGTCCTGAAGCCTCCCTCCTATCCCATCGACGGTTCCGTCAGCTCTCACGCCAGGACTGGCGAGTGGGCGCCGGGCGGCCGGGACGTCCTGCTTGCGCTTGGTCGCCGGCCGCACGACGTTGCGCACCTCATCATGGGCGCGGCAGAAGCGGTGAGCGCTGTTCGGCTGGTGGAAGCCGCGCATCGGCCGTGTGCGCCCTTTCACCCCGCGGTGATGTTGCTCCAAATGGTTGTTTTGTACTTGGGGGCGGTTGAGCGGTCGGCGACGCCGGGCGATGACCGCCAGGTCGTCGGGGCCGAGGGTGTCATGGCGGCTGAGGCTGCCGGTGAAGTCAGGGCGCGCGGCGGACTCCTCCCGTCGGCCCAGGCGGCATGGTCACAAACGCTCGGCGTGTAGGCTGAGCCGTCCACCAGTGTCAGCCGGCATGTCATTGCCCATCCTCCTTCAATGGGCCGGCAGGCGCTCCATGGCACCCGGTTTGTCGTGAATCGCCAGCTTGTCCACGATGGTTTCGCTGGCACGGTTCAGGCCGACGATCTCGACCTCGGCCCCTTCCCGACGGAATTTCAGCACCACCATGTCGAGCGCGGAGACGCTGGAGATGTCCCAAATGTGGGCGCGGCTGACGTCGATGGTGACCGTCTCCAGCGCCTCCCGGAAGTCGAAGGTGGCGGTGAAGGTTTCGGCCGAGGCGAAGAACAGCTGTCCCTCGACGGTGTAGGTGCGTGCGGTGCCGTCATCCGACAGGACGGAGCTGACGCGGAACAGTTGGGCCACCTTGCCGGCGAAGAACAGGCCGGACAGCAGGACGCCGATCAGGACGCCGATGGCGAGATTGTGCGTCGCCACCACACCAACGACGGTCGCCACCATGACGATGCTGGAACTGCGCGGGTGCGTCCGCAGGTTCTTCAGCGAAACCCAGCTGAAGGTGCCGATCGACACCATGATCATGATGGCCACCAGCGCCGGCATGGGGATGAGGCGCACCCAGTCGCCCAGCACGACGATCAGGAACAGCAGGAAGACGCCGGCGCAGAAGGTGGAGAGCCGCCCCCGGCCGCCCGACTTCACATTGATCACCGACTGGCCGATCATCGCGCAGCCGGCCATGCCACCGATGAAGCCGGTGGCGACGTTGGCAATGCCCTGTCCGATGCACTCGCGGTTCTTGTCGCTGCCGGTATCGGTCAGATCATCGACGATGGCCGCCGTCATCAGGGATTCAAGCAGCCCGACCACCGCGATCCCAGCGGAATAAGGCAGGACGATCCACAGTGTCTCGAAGGACAGCGGCACCTGGGGCAGCAGGAAGACCGGCAGGGTTGAGGGCAACTCGCCCATGTCACCCACGGTGCGCACATCGAGGCCGAACGCGACCGACAGTGCGGTCAGCACCAGAATGCACACCAGCGGCGATGGGACCGCGCGCGTCACCCGCGGCACCAGATAGATGATGGCGAGGCCGCCGGCGACCATGGCGTAGGTAAGCCAAGTGACACCGATGAGTTCCGGCAACTGAGCCAGGAAGATGAGGATGGCCAGGGCGTTGACGAAGCCGGTCATGACCGATTTCGACACGAAGCGCATGAGGACGCCCAGCCGCAACAGGCCGCAGCCGACCTGCAGCACGCCGGCCAGCACGGTCGCGGCCAACAGGTATTGCAGACCATGGTCCTTCACCAGGGTGACCATCAGGACCGCGGTGGCCGCGGTTGCGGCGGAGATCATTCCCGGCCGGCCACCGACGATCGCGATGATCACGGCGATGGAGAAGGAGGCGTAGAGCCCGACTTTGGGATCGACTCCTGCGATGATGGAAAATGCGATGGCCTCCGGGATGAGGGCCAGGGCGACGACCAGCCCGGCAAGCACGTCACCGCGCACGTTGCCGAACCACTCCGTACGGAGTCGTTGCAAATTGAATGTCATGAAGCTCGTGGAAAAGGAGGGGCGCGGCGGCTCCAAAGAAGCCGGCCGGCATCACGGCAGGATGTGTGAAGGCGCAGCGTCCGCCACATGACGATCATCCCCAGGCGACCCAGCGGGGTCGGAGGACACTAAAGCGGATCGGTCAAGGCGGCGTATTGCGGTGCGGCATGCACCTTCCCTACCAGATCACGCTGATCGGAGCAACCAGGGACATGAAAGGCTTACCGTGTTTCGACACTCCGCAGGAGCCCGATCCCGCTTGGGATGTCATCGGACGAAACCTTCCGTTGCAGTTCGGCACAGCTTGGAGGACAGAGGCTCTTGGTTTGTCCCCTTAACGTATAATCACGCCTGGCTTATGGCGCGTCCCCATCAGGGACCATACACAGTATAAAATTATCAAGACTATAATAATGAAATAATATGACTATGTTTAGGACGTGTTCATCCCAAAATTGTCATTCTGCAACATGCAATCTTCTGATCAATGCTTCGTCCGATTGGAGGGGGCATGTCACTAACGAAGATCGCTGTCTTCACGGCCACGATGCAAAACACGGGCGCTGAACTTTGGGCCACCGACGGCACGCCGTTGGGAACGCGCCTTATTGCCGACATCAGACCCGGCGAGGAGGGAAGCGCTCCCCAGGACGCTGTCGTTGCCGGCGGCAAGGTATTCTTCACCGCCGACGACGGCCTGTACGGACGCGAACTCTGGGTCACGGATGGCACCAGCAGCGGGACCCGGATGTTCGACGCTGCGGCCGGCGCCGCATCAGGCACCCCGGACGACCTGACTGTGGTCGGCGACCGGCTGTTCTTCACTGCGGACGATGGGATCCACGGCCGTGAACTGTGGGTGAGCGACGGAACCGCGGCGGGGACGCGGATGGTCGCTGACCTCATGCCAGGGACACAAGGGTCCTCCCCATCGGCGTTGACAGCTGCACACGGCCGGATCTACCTGCACGCAGACGGTGACACTCAGGATGGGATCTGGAGTTCCGATGGCACCGCCGCCGGAACTCTCCTCTTCCATGAGATGGCGCCGCTGCCCTCCTGGTCCCACGGCATAACGCTGGTCAGCATGAATGACGGAGGGGTGGCCTTTCACGAGGGGACGGCGTCCTGGCCTTCCAAGCTCACCTTCGTCAATGGCAATGGCGCCGCGACGGCATTCGCGAACCTCATCCCCGACAGCGGGGCCGTCCGCTATTCCTCCTCGCCCGAGGGGATCGTGGTGTCAGTCACGAATGTGATCGACTGGACCGGGAGCATGGAGTGGCCTACCGCCGTCCGTCATTCAACCTTCTGGGTCACCGATGGCACGTCCGAGGGCACGCGCTATCTTGGCGACCTGACCATGCAGGGCTGGGACCTTGAGCGGATCGCCGGCGTGCGTGACGGCCATGTGGTGTTCACAACCGACATGGATACCTACCGGGTGGAACAAGGTTCTGCCTCGCTGATCGGAATTCTGGAGGAGGCTACTGGCAAGGTAAGCTTTCTGCCGAGCCAGGAACTCGCCAACCCGCTCGGATGGCTCGATACGGGACTGCCCGGCGATGATGGAGATCGCCTTCTCTTCTTAGACGAAAGCTATTGGTCGGGCTCGCAACGCCTGCTGGCGAGCGATGGCACAGCTGGGGGCACCGCCGAACTTCATCAGAACGATTGGATGTACCAGGACATTGAGATTGCCGGCGGCCGGGCCTTCTTTCTGACGGACCAGAGCGGAGCCAATCCCGCTGCTCTGTGGGTGACCGATGGCACGCCCGAAGGCACACACAAGGTGCAGGACACATCGGGGGGAGCCTTCGGCGACAAGCTCCTCGGGGATCTTGATGGCCACATGCTGGGGTTCGATCGTGATTACGCCGCCAAAACCGATCGGTTCTTCCTGTCCGACGGCACGACGGACGGCACCATCGTACTCGCGGAGCTTCCCCCTGGAACAGGGAACGACTATTGGGATCACACGGCCAAGCTGCTCGGTGTCATCGCAGCACCGGACGGTATCCACCGAGGATCTGAAGGCAACGACACGTTGCTGGGCGGAGATGGTGCGGATCGGATTCATGGATTGGGTGGTGACGACCACATCTTGGCCGGTGCCGGGGACGATCGGTTGAACGGCGGCGCCGGCGCAGACTTCATCGACGGGGCGGAAGGTGCCGATCGCCTTTATGGCATGTCCGGGCGGGATGTCCTCGTGCCGGGGGCTGGGCGCGACATTGTGGATGGTGGTGTCGGCGATGATGTGCTGCTTGCCGAGCGGGACGGCGAGAGCGACCAATTCTTCTTCGCCCCAGGCAGCGGCGCTGATGTGCTGACCGCTCTCGACCCGCTGCTGGACGTCATCATTCTGAAGGGATTCGAGCAGGACATCGGTACGGCGCTATGGCGGGCAGAGCACGTCATCGAATTGGGGGGAAGCGTGCATGTCGATCTCGGAGGCGGAGACAGCATCCTCGTCCTGGACGCGATCGCACAGGACCTCCGCTTTACGGTCATCGACCCAAGCCTCTAACTGCAGTGGCCCGAGATCCTTGGCGGTCGGACCCGAGTGAGAAAGGGCGGACCCGATTGGATCCGCCCTTAGCTTTCTACCCGTTCTGGATGCGGAATCCGCTTCCGCTCAGGCGCAGCCTTTCTCAATCATAGAGTTCGGTTTCTCAAACTTTGCGTTAAGGACCACAAGAACTACTTACACATCCAGGTTGGCGACCTTCAGGGCGTTCTCCTGGATGAACTCGCGGCGTGGCTCCACGATGTCGCCCATCAGGGTGGAGAAGACCTCTTCCGCCTGGTCGGCGTGGTTGACCTTCACCTGCAACAGCGAACGCTTGGCCGGGTCCAGCGTGGTTTCCCAGAGCTGGTCGGGGTTCATCTCGCCAAGGCCCTTGTAGCGCTGGATCGTCACGCCGCGGCGGCCCAGCTCCATCACCGTGTCGAACAGGGCGACGGGGCCGGTCAGGCTGCGGCTCTCCTTCTGCTTTTCGAAGGCGCGGCCCGGCTCGGCGTAGACGCGCTTCAGGTCCGCCGCGATGGCGTCCAGCTTGCGGGCCTCGGCGCTCTTCAGCAGGTCGGCGTCCAGATGATGGCGGTGGGTCACGCCGCGGCGCGTCCGCACCAGCGCATAACCGCCCTGGAACAGGCTCTCGCCGCGCCAGCCGCCTTCCACGTCCAGCGCGTTCAGCCGGGCAGCCACCGTCTCGGCCGCCTGCTGCGCCTGGGCGGTGTCCTGCGACAGCGCGACCGACAGGGCGCCGCTCACCGCCGCCGATTCCACCACCGACAGGTTGCCGGCCTTGCGGGCAAGCGTCTCGATGTGCAGGCGGGCGCCGCGCGCCTGCTCGACCATCTCGCGCAGCGGCTCGCCGGTCAGCAGGGAGCCGTCGGCGGGGCGCACGGACAGGTCGCCCAGCGCCGCCTCGATCAGATACTCCTCCAGCGCCCGGTCGTCCTTCAGGTACCGCTCCTTCGCGTTGCCGCGCTTGATGCGGTAGAGCGGCGGCTGGGCGATGTAGAGGTAGCCGCGCTCGATCAGCTCCGGCATCTGCCGGAAGAAGAAGGTCAGCAGGAGCGTGCGGATGTGGCTGCCGTCCACGTCCGCGTCGGTCATGATGATGATCTTGTGGTAGCGCGTCTTGTCCGGGTTGAACTCGTCGCGCCCGATGCCGGTGCCCAGCGCCGCGATCAGCGTGCCGATCTCCGCCGAGGACAGCATCTTGTCGAAGCGCGCCCGCTCCACGTTCAGGATCTTGCCGCGCAGCGGCAGGATGGCCTGGAACTGGCGTGACCGGCCCTGCTTGGCCGAACCGCCCGCCGAATCGCCCTCCACGATGAAGAGTTCGGACAGCGCCGGGTCGCGCTCCTGGCAGTCGGCCAGCTTGCCGGGCAGGGACGCGATGTCGAGCGCACCCTTGCGCCGGGTCAGCTCGCGCGCCTTGCGGGCGGCCTCACGGGCGGCGGCGGCCTCGACCACCTTCTGGACGACGCGCTTGGCGTCGGCCGGATGCTCCTCGAAATACTGGGCGAGGCATTCGCCGACCACCGCCTCGACCACCGGGCGGACTTCGGAGGAGACCAGCTTGTCCTTGGTCTGGCTGGAGAATTTCGGGTCGGGCACCTTCACCGACAGCACGCAGGTCAGCCCCTCGCGCGCGTCGTCGCCGGAGAGGTTGACCTTCTCCTTCTTCGCGATGCCCGACTCGTTGGCGTAGTTGTTGATCGCCCGCGTCAGCGCCGCGCGGAAGCCGGCGAGGTGGGTGCCGCCGTCCTTCTGCGGGATGTTGTTGGTGAAGCAGAGAGTCGTCTCGTGGTAGCTGTCGTTCCACTGGAGCGAGCATTCCACGGTGACCACGCCGCCATGCTCGGTCGGGCGTTCCGCCTTGATCGAGATCGCCGGCTTGTGCAGTGGCACCTTGGAGCGGTCGAGCCAGTTCACGAAGGCTTCCAGACCGCCTTCGTAATGCAGGTCCTGCACCCTCGGCTCCACCCCGCGGGCGTCGGTCAGCACCAGCCGCACGCCGGAGTTCAGGAAGGCCAGCTCGCGCAGCCGGTGTTCCAGAGTCGCGAAATCGAATTCGGTGTTGGTGAAGGTGTCCTTGGACGGCAGGAAGGTGACCTCGGTGCCGGAGAGCGGCTTCTGCCCGCCGTTGCCGTCGTCCACCATCGGAGCCGGGCCGACGTCGGCCAAGCGGGCATCGGCGACGCCATGGCGGAAGAGCATGAACCATTCGCGGCCGTTGCGCCAGATGCGCAGCTCCAGCGTTTCCGACAGGGCGTTCACCACCGACACGCCCACGCCGTGCAGGCCGCCCGACACCTTGTAGGAGTTCTGGTTGAACTTGCCGCCGGCGTGGAGCTGGGTCATCACGACCTCCGCCGCCGACACGCCCTCTTCGGAGTGGATGTCGGTGGGGATGCCGCGGCCGTTGTCGCGCACCGTGACCGACCCGTCGGCGTTGAGCTGCACCACGACCGCGTCGCAGTAGCCGGCCAGCGCCTCGTCGATCGCGTTGTCCACGACCTCGTAGACCATGTGGTGCAGTCCGGAGCCGTCATCGGTGTCGCCGATGTACATGCCCGGACGCTTGCGCACGGCGTCCAGCCCGCGCAAGACGGTGATCGATTCCGCGCCGTAATCCTGCTGCGGGAGGTCGTTCTTCAGTGCTTCCTGTGCCATGGCTCGACTATAGCAGACTGCGTTGGGTTTCGGCGGAATACCGTACTTCGGTCGGTGATTTTCCGGGCTTTTGAGCCCTTTTTGAGCGCCCATTTTCGAGCGCTAGGCCGGGGTCACGGTCGCATCCTCGATGTGGAAGCGTTTGGCGGCACCGCCGAGCGGCCCGAAGACCGAATCGTCGGTGCCGGTCATCCAGGCCTGGGCGCCCAGCGCCAGGATCTCGTCGAACAGCGCCTCGCGCCGCTGCGGGTCCAAATGGGCGGCCACCTCGTCCAGCAGCAGCAGCGGGGCGGCCCCGCGCTCCGCCGCCAGAAGGCGGGCGTTGGCCAGCATGATGGCGATCAGCAGCGCCTTCTGCTCCCCGGTGGAGCAGAGCGCCGCCGGCATGTCCTTCTGGGCGTGGCGCACCGCGAGGTCGCTCTTGTGCGGTCCCAGCGTGGCGCCGCCGCCGTCCGAATCGGCCCGCCGGCTGTCGCGCAGCGAGCGGCGCAGCGCGTCCTCGGCGGCCAGCGCCGGGCCGTCGTCGAGCCAACGCTCCACCGTGCCCTGCACCGTCAGGTCGGCGCCGGGGAAGGGGCCGACGGCCCGCCCGCAGGCGGCGCGCAGCCGCTGCACCACGTCGCGGCGGGCGGCGGCCACGGCGACTCCGGTTGTCGCCATCTGGTCCTCCAGCCCGCTCAGCCAGCCCTCGTCGCCGTTCCAGCCGCGATGCCCCTCGCGCAGCAGGCGGGCGCGCTCGCGCAGGGCGTGCTCGTAGCGGCTGAGCCGGCCGGCGTGGGCGGGGTCGAATCCGAAGACGAGACGGTCGAGGAAGCGACGGCGCCCGCTGGAGCCCTCCAGGAACAGCCGGTCCATCTGCGGGGTCAGCCAGACGACGGCGACATGCTCGGCCAGCACGGTCTGGCCCTTGGCGGGGTGGCCGTCCACCCGGACGACGCGGCGGTCGCGCTCGGCTCCGGACGCCGCTTGGGCGCTGAGCTCGCGGCCGGTGCCGATCTCCACCGGGCCGGTGGGGGTGTCCAGCACGGCGGCGACCGCCCAGCCGGCGCCCGTGCCATTGCCAGCGCTGCCGCCGATCCGCTCGACCTCCGACAGCTTGGCGCCGCGCAGGCCACGTCCGGGGGCGAGAAAACTGACGGCTTCGAGCAGGTTGGTCTTGCCGGCGCCGTTCGGTCCGGTCAGCACCACCGGGCGGTGGTCGGGCTCCAGGCGCGCGCTGTCATAACCGCGGAAGCGGGTCAGGGTCAGGCGCGTCACCGCCAAAGCGGCCGGAGTGTCCATCACGGGGACGGGATAGGGCGAAGTCTGTCTGGCGTCGAGCAAAGCGTCCGATCCGGGATGCGAGGACCGGGCCGCCGCACCCCGTCAAACACGGGGTCCGGAGCGCACCGGTCCGAAAAGCGCCGATCCGTCCGGACCGGTCACACACGCATCGGCATCAACACGTAAAGGGCCGTGGGGTCGGCAACGTCGCGCACGATGGTCGGCGACGCGGCGTCGGCCAGCGAGAAGCGCGCGCCCTCGCCCTCGATCTGCTGCGTGATATCAAGCAGATAGCGAGAGTTGAAGCCGATTTCCAGGGGGCCTTCCTGGTAATTGACTTCCAGCTCCTCGGTGGCGCTGCCGGCCTCGGGGCTGGTGGCGGACAGGGTCAGCGTGCCGCGGGTCAGCGACAGCTTCACCGCCCGGCTCTTCTCGGTGGAGATGGTGGCGACGCGGTCCACGGCGGCGGCGAACAGCTTGGCGTCCACCTCCATCGTCTTGTCGTTGCCGACCGGGATGACCCGCTCGTAATCCGGGAAGGTGCCGTCGATCAGCTTGGAGGTCACGACCACCGAGTCGAAGGCGAAGCGGATCTTGTTGTCCGACAGCGACAGCTCGATGCGGTCGGCGGCCTCGTCGATCAGCTTGCGGATCTCGTTCACGGTCTTGCGCGGAACGATGACGCCGGGGATGCCGGCGGCCCCCTCCGGCAGCGGCATCTCGACCCGCGCCAGACGGTGGCCGTCGGTCGCCACGGCGCGCAGCACCGGCAGCTCGGACCCGCCGGCCTTGGCCTTGGCGGCGTGCAGATAAATGCCGTTGAGGTAATAGCGCGTCTCTTCGGTCGAGATGGCGAAGCGGGTGCGGTCGACCAGCGCCCGCAGATCGCCCGCCGTCAGGTCGAAGCGGTGCGGCAGGTCGCCGCCGGAGAGCTGCGGGAAATCGTCGATCGGCAGGCAGGACAGCTTGAACTGCGACCGCCCCGCGCGCAGCGTCAGGATCGTGCCGTCGCCGCCGATGTCCAGCTCCACCTGGCTGCCGTCGGGCAGCTTGCGCACGATGTCGTACAGCGTGTGGGCCGGGGCGGTGGTCCCGCCCGCGCGGGTCACCGTGGCCGGGACCGTTTCCACGATCTCCAGGTCCATGTCGGTGGCGGCCAGCGACAGCTCGCCGTCGCTCGCCCGCAACAGCACGTTGGACAGAATGGGGATGGTGTTCCTGCGCTCCACCACGCTCTGCACATGACCAAGGGACCGGAGAAGGGCGGCGCGTTCGATGATGATGTTCATGCTGGTCGTCGTCTCGGCAGGTCGTGTTTTTTGCGATTCGCAGGCGTACCCATGCCGGTCCGGCCACAATCCAGCGGGCCGGAACGGGGGCGCATGATACCACAACGTCGGTTCTGCCGAACCAAATTCGTTCGGCGCGGTCGAGCGGTCGCCGGAAACGACGATTCCAGCCCATCCGGAGGCCCGTGACGCCCCCGCCGGGTGCCGCCGTAGGGGGAATACGGCCGGAACGAGAGGGTGTCGATTCGCGTCCCTGCGACTCTAGCGCCCGCCTTCCGCCGCGAACTGGGCGTCCAGCCCGGCGCGGTAGTCGGGGTAGGTCAGTTCGACGCCGAGCTGGCGCTTGATGCGGTCGTTCTTCACCCGGCGGCAGTCGGCGTAGAAGCTGGCGGCCATCGGCGACAGTCCGGCCTCCTCGAAGGGCACCAGCGGCGGCGGCTCCACCCCCAGCAGGCCGCAGGCGTAGCTCACCACCTCGTGGGAGGGGGAGGGCAGGTCGTCGGCGACGTTGTAGACCGCGCCCAGCGTCGGCTTGTCCATCGAGGCGCGGAGCGTCGCCGCGATGTCCTCGACATGGATGCGGCTGAACACCTGACCGGGCTTGTCCACCCGCCGGGCGGTGCCGTCACGCACGTTGTCCAGCGCGCTGCGCCCCGGCCCGTAGATGCCGGCCAGCCGGAAGAGATGCATCGGCACGCCGTACTGGCGGTAGAGGTTCAGCCAACCGCGCTCCGCCTCGACGCGGCGCTTCTGCCGCTCGCCGGTCGGTCGCAGCCACGCCGCCTCGCCGACCCAGTCGCCCTTGGTGTCGCCGTAGACCCCGGTGGTCGAGAGATAGCCGGCCCAGTCGAGCGTCCGCAGGTCCGCCAGATCCATGGCGTGCTGGTCGAGCACCGGGTCGCCCCGCTCGTCGGGCGGGACGCTGACCAGCAGGTGGGTGGTGCCGGCAAGCGCCGCGCGGGCGTCCTCCAGCGGTCGTCCCCGGTCGAACAGGAACGCCTCGACGCCCTGCGCCTCCAGGGCGGCGCGCTTGTCCTCGCCGCGGCAGGTGGCGGCGATCCGCCAGCCCTCGGCCCTCAGCCGGTCGGCGAACACGCGGGCGGTGAAGCCCAGGCCGAAGACGAACAGACGGGGTGAAGCCATGTCTTGCGGGGTCCTTGCGTCGGGAGCGGCAATGACGGAGTGTAAGGCCGCCATGAACCGACGCAACGCTTACCTCATCACGGCCGCGCTGGCGCTCTTCTCCGCCGGCCCGGCCTTTGCCGCTCCCGCCGTCGATCACAACCGGGAGTTCCAGGCCTGCCTGACGCTCGCCGAGAAGCGCCCGGCCGAAGCGCTGGAGAGCGCGCAGACCTGGCTGAACCGCGGCGGCGGCGACCATGCCCGGCTGTGCCAGGCGCTGGCGCTGTTCCACAAGGGCGACTTCACCACCGCCGGGGCGCGGCTGGAGGAGTTGGCCCCGGTGCTGGGCAAGGACGACCCGAAGGCCGGGGCCTCGATCCTCGGGCGGGCCGGCTGGGCGTGGCTGCGCGCCGGCGACAACGCGCGGGCGGAGCGGGCCTACAGCCGCGCGCTGGCGCTCCAACCGGGTGACGTGGACCTGCTGATCGACCGCGCCATCGCGCGGGCCGAGACGGAACGCTTCTGGGACGCCGTGTCCGACCTGGACGCGGCGCTGGCGAAGGACCCGCGGCGGGCCGAGGCCTATCTCTACCGCGCCGCCGCCCACAAGGCGCTGGCCAACGACCGGCAGGCCATGGCCGACATCGACCGCGCGCTGGACCTGCGCCCCGGCGACCCCGACGCCCTGCTGCTGCGCGCCAACATCAAGGCGCAGGCCGGCAATCTGCCGGGTGCGCGGGAGGATTGGAGCCAGATCGTCCGCAACGCGCCGAACAGCGGGCCAGCAAAGACCGCGCAAGCCAACCTCGACCGCTCCGCCAGGGTGCCGGCTCCCGTGGCCAAAGGCGACGCGAAGGGCGCTGCGGTTCCCGCAAAACCCTAAACCCGGTGTGGTCGATACGCTTGTTTTACAAGGCTCCTGCGACATTTAGCCGGCTGGACGAATGCGAACGCTTCGCAGGATCATTCGCGGCGAAGAGGGGCGGATACGAACGCGCCCCCCACCTCCCGGTGCGATCAGGTGCAGTCATGAGCGGTCATCCCACCCCCGAAACGGGCCAGTCCCCCGGTGGACGGCATTTGGGCGAGTTGAAGAAGGGCGAGCGCGCCCGCGTGACCGGCGTCGATGAGCGGTGGGTCGTCACCACCCTTCCCGAAGGGGAGCTGGAGCGGCGGATGATCGAGATGGGGCTGGTCGAGGGCTCCCACGTCGAGGTCCTGCACGAAGCCTTTCCGGGCCGCGACCCCATCGCCATCCGCGTGAACGAGCACACGCTGGCACTCCGCCGCGCCGAGGCGCGCGCCGTGCTGGTGGCGCCCGCCGCCTGACGCGCAGCGTCATCTCCTTCCTTCGAAGCGACCTCCTGCAAGGACATCCGGCCATGTCGGTCCTGGACTCCGCCCTGCCGCCGCGCATCGCGCTGGTCGGCAACCCGAACTGCGGCAAGACCGCCCTGTTCAACGCGCTCACCGGCTCCCGCCAGAAGGTGGCGAACTATCCCGGCGTCACCGTGGAACGGAAGATCGGGCATTTCGTCAGCCCGCTCGGCCGTCGCGTCCAGGTGATCGACCTGCCGGGCACCTACAGCCTGCGCGCCCGCTCCCCCGACGAGGAGGTGACCCGCGACGTCGTGCTGGGCCGCTTCTCGCACGAGGACAGCCCCGACCTGCTGGTCTGCGTCGCCGACGCCACCAATCTGCGCCTGAACCTGCGGCTGGTGGTGGAGTTGAAGCGGCTGGGCCGCCCGATCATCCTGGCGCTGAACATGATGGACGCGGCGGAGAAGCGCGGCTGCCGCATCGACGCGGCGGCCCTGTCCGCCGCGCTCGGCGTGCCGGTGGTGCCGACCGTTGCCATCCGCCGCGGCGGCGTCCAGCCGCTGCTGGAGCAGATCGACGGCGCCATGGCCATGGCGGCGGACGCGGCCGAAACCCCGGCCCCCTGCGGCTGGAGCGAGCCCTCCTCGCGCGACCTGCGGGCCTACCACCAGGAGGTCGAGGGGTTGCTGGCCGGCTGCGTGGCCGACGCCGGCCTGCCGCCGCTGGCGACCCGGCGGGTGGACGCCGTTCTGCTGCACCCGGTGTTCGGGCTGGCCTTCCTGTTCCTCGTGCTGTTCCTGATGTTCCAGGCGGTGTTCGCCTGGGCCGAGGCGCCGATGAACCTGATCGACGGCGCGGTCAGCGGGCTCAAGGACTGGGTGGCCGCCACCCTGCCGGACGGGGCGTTGCGCAGCCTGCTGACCGACGGGATCATCGCCGGGGTGGGCAGCGTGGTCATCTTCCTGCCGCAGATCCTCGTGCTGTTCTTCTTCATCCTGGTGCTGGAGGCGACCGGCTATCTCGCCCGCGCCGCCTTCCTGCTGGACCGGCTGATGGGCGGGGTGGGGCTGCACGGGCGGGCCTTCATCCCGCTGCTGTCCAGCTTCGCCTGCGCGGTGCCCGGCGTCATGGCGGCGCGCACCATCGAGAACCGGGCCGACCGGCTGGCGACCATCATGATCGCCCCGCTGATGACCTGCTCGGCCCGGCTGCCGGTCTACACGCTGCTGATCGCGGCCTTCGTGCCGGACCGGGAGTTGGTGGGCGGGCTGGTCGGGCTGCCGGGGCTGGTGATGTTCGCGCTCTACGCCGCCGGCATCCTGTCGGCGCTGGCCGTCGCCTTCGTGCTCAAGAAGACCGTCTTCAAGGGCGCGCGCGAACCGTTGCTGATGGAGCTTCCGGCCTACCGTCTGCCCAACCCGCGCGACATCGCGCTGGGCCTGTTCGAGCGGGCCAAGGTCTTCCTGGCGCGGGCCGGCACGACGATCTTCGCGCTGATGATCGTCATGTGGTTCCTGGCGAGCTTCCCCGCCGCGCCGGAGGGAGCGACCGAACCGGCCATCCAGTATTCCATCGCCGGCATGATCGGCCACGCGCTGGAACCGCTGCTGGCGCCCATCGGCTTCACCTGGCAGATCGCCGTGGCGCTGGTGCCGGGCATCGCGGCGCGCGAGGTGGCGGTCGGCGTGCTGGGCACCATCTACGCGCTGAGCGAGAGCGGCGACGCGCTGCAATCCTCGCTGGCCGGGGCGCTGGCCGCCTCCTGGAGCCTGCCGACCGCCCTGTCGCTGCTCGCCTGGTACGTCTTCGCCCCGCAATGCGTCGCCACCCTGTCGGTGGTCAAGCGGGAGACCAACGGCTGGTTCTGGCCGGTGGTGATGTTCGTCTACATGATCACGCTGGCTTACGGGGCAAGCTTCGTCACCTACCGCGTCGCGTCTGCGTTGCTGTGAGGGGCGCTGCTGTAAGGGGAGGGCATAGCCATGTGGCAGAATCTGCTGGTCGCGGTGGTTGTGGCGCTGGCCGCGGCGTGGACGGTGTGGCGGGTGATCCTTCCGGCCGGGCTGCGTGCCCGCCTGCTGGGCCGCGCCGCGCCGAAGGGTCCCGGCTGCGGCGGCGGGTGCACGGGCTGCGGCCCCTCCGGCGGCGGATCAAGCTGCCACTGAGCGGAAGCGCCTACAGGGCGGGGACCCGGGCGGCGCCCCTCTTGACCGCGTACATGGCCTGATCGGCGTGGACGATGAGCTGCTGGGAATCGCGACCGTCCTGCGGGTAGACGGCGACGCCGATCGACAGGGCGAGCGGCAGCCGCAGCCCGTCGATCAGAATGGGCTCCTCCAACGCCGCCCGGCACTTGTCGGCGACCGTTTCCGCCCCGGCGCGGGTCGCCTCCACCTCCAGGATGATGGCGAACTCGTCGCCGCCGATGCGGGCGATCAGGTCGGACCGGCGCAGCAGGCCGGACAGGCGCCGCGCCACCACGCGCAGGACCTCGTCGCCCCGGCTGTGGCCGTGGGTGTCGTTGATCGGCTTGAAGCCGTCGAGGTCGATGTAGAGCAAAGCGAACAGCATGCCGCCGCGCTCCGCCCGGTCGACGGCCTGTTGCAGCCGCTGGAGGAACATGGCGCGGTTGGGCAGGCCGGTGAGCGCGTCGTGATGGGCCATATGCGCCATCCGCGCCTCGCTCGCCCGAAGGGCGGCCTCCTGCTCCCGCAACTTGCCCAGCAGATAGTTGAAGCCCTGCGCCAGTTCCCCGACCTCGTCCATGCGGTGGACCGGCAGGGGCGACAGCTCGACATGCCCGTCGGCCATCTGGTGCATCCGCCGCGCCGCCTCGGTCAGCGGGCGGAAGAAGCGGCGCATGCCGAAGAACAGCACGGTCACGGCGAAGGCGGCGATCATCAGGCTGTTGGTGGCGATGAAGGTCTGCAGGTCGCGAACCCCCTCGAACGCCTCCGCCGTGGGCAGCCGGGCGACCAGGAACCAACCCGCCGTCGGGACCGCCGCGATGGCCGACAATTCCTCCACCCCCGCCGCGTTGACGGTGATGCCGGTGCCGCGGTAACCGGCCATGGCCCGGTCGTGCAGCGGATTCACCCCCTCCGGCGGGGTCGCGGTCAGGATCATGCCGTGATCGCTGGCCGATACGAACAGCTTGTCGCGGGGGGAAACCAGCAGGAAGCCGCCGCTGCGCCCGATGCGGTTTCCCTGCACCAGATTGAGGAAGCCGGGCGACGACAGGGCGGTGGCGCCGGCCAGGACCGCGACCGGTGTTCCGGCGGCGTCGGTGACCGCCGTCGCCATGACCATCATCGGCTCGTCGTCGATGGCGGAGCGGGCGGGCCTCCCGATCACCGGTTCGCGGGTGTCCAGCGCCGACCGGAACCAGTCGCGATCCGAAACGTCGAAATCGGGCGGGCGGTGCCGTTCCGGGTAATCGGCGAAGACTCCGTGCCCGTCCGGCCGGACGACCATCAAGCCGCGCGAGAAGAGGGGCGCGATCTCGTGATGCGTCTTCAGCCAATCCCGCAGGGCTGCGGGATCGTCGAGGTTCGCCAACGGCAGGCTTCCGGCGGCGCGGCGCAGGAGGTCGAGCCGGGCCTTGATCTTCTCGTCAATGTCGTGGGCGACGTAGGACGCGGTCGATTGCTGTTGGGACGAGGTCAGGTTGTTGATCTTGTCCTCCAAGAAGGAGGACAGGACCCAGATGCGCGCACAGGCACCGACAAAGACCAGAACTAGTCCAAACAGCATAAGACGTATGATGACGCTGCGGCTTTGCCGGCGCAGTTCATCAGCTACGGCGACAAGCATTCGCAAGCTCTGCTCCCCCAAGAAACCGCCCGCTCATTTCCCAGATGGATAGGCTTTGCGCCCACCGCTGGCCGAAGATAAACGATGACGCGGCTGTTCGGAAGACGCAAAGGACGCCAAATGCCCGCTGATAGCACCGGAACTGATTGAAAAAACGAAATATTTCCACTCTCGAGAGAACTGCGGCGGTGCCGGTTCGCGTGCCTTTCCGTTCTCTCCGTCCTTTCCCGCGATTCAGGGGCGCGGGCCTCCCAGCCTCCTCCCATACGCACGGGCGGCCCACCGATACCTCCGTATAGTTTCCAGGCCGGGCCGCTTTCGGCACTGTTGTGACGCCGACGACGTTCCGCGCTGCCCATGGAAAGGCCGGTGTCCGCCTTCCCCTCGCGCCGCGGATCTTTCGCGCGCCCGAAAAAATGGAGGGGGTTTTGAGCACGATCTCGACCAAGGACGGCACCCGCATCTTCTACAAGGACTGGGGCAGCGGACAGCCGGTGGTCTTCTCGCACGGGTGGCCGCTCAGCGCCGACGCCTGGGACGGGCAGATGCTGTTCTTCGGCCAGCAGGGCTACCGGGTCATCGCCCATGATCGGCGCAGCCACGGCCGGTCGGACCAGACCTGGACCGGCAACCACATGGACCAGTACGCCGACGATCTGGCCGAGCTGCTCGACGCGCTGGACGTGCGCGACGCGGTGATGATCGGCCATTCGACCGGCGGCGGCGAGGTCGCCCGCTACATCGGGCGCCACGGCACCGGGCGGGTCGCCAAGGCCGTTCTGGTCGGGGCGGTGCCGCCGATCATGCTGAAAACCGCGGCCAACCCCGGCGGCCTGCCGATGGAGGTCTTCGACGGCATCCGCAAGGGCACCTACGACGACCGGTCGCAGTTCTTCCTCGACCTGACCATGCCCTTCTACGGCTTCAACCGCGACGGCGCCAAGGTGTCGGAGGGGCTGCGCCAGTCCTTCTGGCTCCAGGGCATGATGGCCGGGATCAAGGGCGCTTACGACTGCATCCAGCAATTCTCGGAAAGCGACTTCACCGAGGATCTGAAGAGGATGGCGCTCCCGACGCTGTTCATCCACGGCGACGACGACCAGATCGTGCCCATCGACGCGGCGGCCCGCCGCGCCGTGGAGATCGCGCCGCAGGCGACGCTGACGGTCTATGAGGGGGCGCCGCACGGCCTGACGGCCACCCACCAGGATCGCTTCAACGCCGATGTGCTGGCCTTCATCAAGGGGGCCTGAGCAGGGACCGGTCAGGCGTCGCCGGCGAGGGTCACCTTGTCGGCGATGCGGACCAGATCGGGCAGGGACCGCGCCTGCATTTTGCGCATCACGCTGGCGCGGTGGACCTTCACGGTGATCTCGCTGAGCTGCAACTCGGCGGCGATCTGCTTGTTGAGCTGCCCGGCGGCAACGAGCCGCATCACCTCCCGCTCGCGCGGGGTCAGGCTGCGGAAGCGCTCCTGAAGGTCGGACAGGGCGTCGACGGCGCGGCGCCGGTCGCGGTCGCGCTCGATGCCGGTGTGGACGGCGTCGATCAGGTCCTGATCGCGGAAGGGCTTGGCCAGGAACTCGACGGCGCCGGCCTTCATCGCCGTCACCGACATGGGAATGTCGCCATGGCCGGTGATGAAGACGACCGGCAGATGGATGCCCGCCCCGGTCAGTTCGCGTTGGAACTCCAGCCCGCTCTGGCCGGGCAGCCGCACGTCCAGCACGAGGCAGCCCGGCGCGTCGGGCAGGCGCTGCTGCAGGAACTCCTGCGCCGAGGCGAAGGGCAGGGCGGTCAGCCCGACGGAGCGCAGCAGGCTGACCAGCGATTCCCGGATCGACGGATCGTCGTCGATGATGGCGACGAAGGGCGTTTCACCGGCGGCTGCGGCGGACCGGTCGGTCATCGCGTCCGCTCCAGCGCCGCGCCGGCGGCCGGCCGCTTCGGCTCGTCGTCGGCGGGCAGGGTGAAGCGGAAGACGGCGCCGTGGGGCTGGTTGGCGGCCACCCACAGCCGGCCGCCATGGGCCTCCACGATCGACTGGCAGATGGTCAGCCCCATGCCGATTCCATGCTCCTTGGTGGTGAAGAAGGGTTCGAACAACCGCTCCTCCTGGGACGCCTGCAACCCGGTGCCGGTGTCTTCCACCGACACGAGGACGTCCGCGAGCCCGCGGCGGCGCGAACGGATGCTCAGCACGCGCGGGCGGTCGGCGACCGCGCCCATCGCGTCGTCGGCGTTGGCGATCAGGTTCAGAAGCACCTGTTCGAGCTGCACCGGGCTGCCGTTGACCGGCGGCAGGCTCTGCTGCAGGTCGGTGCGGACGGCGATGCGGTTCAGGCGGCGCTCGCCCTCCGTGCGGTCCAGCGCGCTCCGGATCACGCCGTTGATGTCCAGCCGGCGGCGCTGGGGCGGTGCCTTGCGGAAGGAATCGCGGATGCAGGCGATCACCCGCGCGGCGCGGTGCCCGTCGTCGGAGATCCGCTTCAGCGCCGCCCGCACCTCCACCAGATTGGGCGACGGGCGGTCCAGCCAGCGCAGCCCGGCGCCCGCGTTGGTGACCATGCTCGCCAGCGGCTGGTTGACCTCGTGCGCGATGGAGGCGGAGAGGGCCTCCAGGCTGGCCAGACGCGCGTCGCGCACCCGCCGCTCCGCCGCCACCGAGCGGACGAGCCGCCCGTAGAGCGTCGTCATCTCCGCCAGCAGGACCAGCAGGACGACGCTGGAGGCGGCCAGCCCGAACAGCCGCCCCGACCACCAGCCGGCGCTGAAGCGCCCGCCGCTGATAAAGCTCAGCAGACAGGTCTCGATGGCCCAGGCGGCCAGGACGACCATCAGCCAGAGGTCCAGGACGGAGCGCCGCTGCCGCCACAGGACGGCCAGTGCGGCGGCGCAGAGCGCCAGCGCCGTCACCGGCACGACCCGCCACAGCGGTGTTTCCCGCAGGGTGTCCACCATCAGCCGCGGCAGCAGGGCGTCGTCGGCGAGCGCGAAGGCGGTGAGGCCCCCGGCCAGCGCCGCCGCCAGCGCCGCGCCGCCCGCGATGGCCGGCAGGGCCGGGCGGTGCGCCTCGCGCGGGCCGGCCTCCACGGCCTTCAGCAGCGCGTAGGCCAGGATGAACAGCGGCAGGCCGATGCGGCGCCCGGCGGCGACGATGGCCGTGCTCTGCAAGCCGGCGCCGAGCAGCCCGGTCGGCGCGAAGACGCCGGGGAAGGTCAGCGCCCAGGGAACGATCAGCAGCGCCGTGACCAGATAGCCGACGGCCAGCGCCAGCAGGGCCGGCGTGCGCTGCGTGGCGTAGAGCGCGAACAGCAGGACGGCGGTCATCAGCTCGGTCAGCAGGACCGCGGTGGCGTAGGCGGGCAGCAGGACCGCCGTTCCGTCCAGCGTCAGGCGGGCGAAGGGTGCGGCAATGGCCAGAGCGGCCAAAAGCCCCGCCACCGTGCCGATGGCCAGCCGCGTCTGCCCCGCCCCCGGGGGCAGGGTCGCCAGAAGAAACCGCTGGTCTCCGGGGACATCCCTCGTGCGCATCACCGTCGCTCGCCCGGCCGTCGGGTCACGTCTTCCCCCAACCCCTGTCCCTTTACCCTGACCGGCACCGGCGGCGAGAGACGCCTTGGCCTGATATACCAAGGTATAGGGCCGGCAAACGCAAGTTCAATGTCGCCGCCCTCCGTCCCTGGCCGATGCTTCGACGCACCGCCGGGCCACGGGCATCGCCGCAGGGCTCGCCCGGGGCACCGGCGCCAAAAACAAAAGGGATAGAGACATGACCATCACCGCCACCGCGACTCCCGGCAAGCTGCTCGTCTCGCCGAAGGACCACGCGCTGATCATGATCGATCATCAGTCGCAGATGGCCTTCGCGACCCATTCGATCGACGCCACGACGCTGCGCACCAACACCGCGCTGGTCGCCCACGCCGCCGCCGGCTTCGGCGTCTCGACCATCCTGACCACGGTCGCGGAAAAGAGCTTCTCCGGCCCGATCTTCTCCGAGATCACCGAGGCCTTCCCGGGGGCGGAGGTCACCGACCGCACCTCCATGAACACCTGGGAGGACGCCAATGTCATCAAGCGGGTGAACGGCCTGGGCAAGACCCGGCTGGTCTTCTGCGGCCTGTGGACCTCGGTCTGCATCGTCGGCCCGACCCTGTCGGCGCTGGACCAGGGCTTCGAAGTCTACGTCATCGCCGACGCCTGCGGCGACGTCTCGGTCGAGGCGCACCAGCGCGCCATGGACCGCATGGTCCAGGCCGGCGTGCGTCCGATGACCTCGCTCCAGTACATGCTGGAACTGCAGCGCGACTGGGCGCGCACCGAGACCTACGAGATGACCACCGGCATCGCCAAGAAGTACGGCGGCGCCTATGGCCTGGGTATCATCTACGCCAAGACGATGTTTGGCGCGTCGGAAGGCGGCCACAGCGCCGCCGCCTGATCGCGGCGCTCGGCTTGCGGCGCCTGATGCCCCGCGCCGCGGCGGACCGGTCCCGACCCTTCCCGGGGCCGGTCCGCCTTTTTCCGCCCATTCGGACGAAGAACAGGCACGCCATGATGCCCTATCTGCTTTCCCTCGGCGCCGGCATCCTGGTCGGCGTCCTCTACGCGTTTCTCGGCGTCCGCTCCCCGGCGCCGCCCACGATCGCCTTGATCGGCCTGCTCGGCATGCTGGTCGGCGAGCAGGCGGTGCCGGTGGTCAAGCGGCTGATCGCCGGGCAGCCGGTTCTCGCTTTCATCCAGAACGACTGTGCCCGCCACATCCTGGGTCCGCAGGCCGGCAGCGCCGCCGCTCCCGATGCCGCGAATCCGCCGGCCCCGGCCGCGGATGCACCCCCGCGGGGCCGGGCATGACCGGCCGGACCGGGATCGGTCGCCCCGGTATCGGTCGCCGCAGCGCCATCGCCGGAAGCGCCGCCACCACCCTGCTCGCCTCGCCCCTGTTCACCCGCCTTGGGAATGCCGCCATGCCCTCCTCCGACCTTCTGATCGTCAACGCCCGCATCACGACGCTCGACCGCGCCAACCCGCAGGCCGACGCCGTGGCGATCCGCGACGGGCGCTTCCTCGCCGTGGGGCGGGAGGCCGAGGTGCGCGCCGCCGCCGCCCCCGACGCCGCGGTGATCGACGCCAAGGGGCGCCGCCTGATCCCCGGCCTGATCGACAGCCACATCCACGTCATCCGCGGCGGCCTGAACTACAACATGGAGCTGCGCTGGGACGGCGTGCCGACGCTGGCCGACGCCATGGCGATGCTGCGCGCCCAGGTAGCCCGCACCCCCGCCCCGCAGTGGGTGCGCGTCGTCGGCGGCTTCACCGAGCACCAGTTCGCCGAGAAGCGCCTGCCGACGCTGGAGGAGCTGAACGCCGCCGCCCCCGACACGCCGGTCTTCATCCTGCACCTCTACGACCGCGCGCTGCTGAACGGCGCGGCGCTGCGGGCGGTGGGCTACGGCAAGGACACGCCCAACCCGCCGGGCGGCGAGATCCAGCGCGACTCCGCGGGCAACCCGACCGGCCTGCTGCTGGCCCTGCCCAACGCGATGATCCTCTACTCCACCCTCGCCAAGGGGCCGAAGCTGCCGGAGGAGTATCAGGTCAACTCCACCCGCCATTTCATGCGGGAGCTGAACAGTCTGGGCGTCACCAGCGTGATCGACGCCGGCGGCGGCTTCCAGAACTATCCCGACGACTACGCGATCATCGAGAAGCTGCACGCCGACGGCGAGATGACCCTGCGCATCGCCTACAACCTGTTCACCCAAAAGCCGAAGGAGGAGCTGCAGGACTTCGCCACCTGGTCGGACAAGGTCAAGCCGGGCGATGGCGACGACCGCTACCGCCTGAACGGGGCGGGGGAGATGCTGGTCTATTCGGCCGCCGACTTCGAGGACTTCCGCGTCGCCCGGCCCGAGATGCCGCCCAACATGGAGACGGACCTGGAGCCGGTGGTCCGCCTGCTGGCCGAGCGGCGCTGGCCGTGGCGGCTGCACGCCACCTACGACGAGACCATCGGACGGGCGCTCGACGTCTTCGAGAAGGTCAACCGGGACATCCCGCTGCAGGGGCTGAACTGGTTCTTCGACCACGCCGAGACGATCAGCGAGCGCAACATCGACCGCATCGCGACGCTCGGCGGCGGCATCGCCGTGCAGCACCGCATGGCCTACCAGGGCGAGTATTTCGTGGAGCGCTACGGCGCCAAGGCCGCCGAGGCCACGCCGCCCATCGCCAAGATGATGGCCGCCGGCGTGCCGGTGGGCGCCGGGACGGACGCCACCCGCGTCGCCAGCTACAACCCCTGGGTCTCGCTGTCCTGGCTGGTCACCGGCAAGACGGTGGGCGGGCTGTCGCTCTACCCGATGGCGAACCGGCTGGACCGCGAGACGGCGTTGCGCCTGTGGACGGAGGCCAACACCTGGTTCTCCAACGAGCAGGGCAGGAAGGGCCGGATCGAGGCCGGGCAGCTCGCCGACGCGGCGCTGCTCAGCGACGACTACATGGCCGTGCCGGAGGACCGCATCCCCCACATCCGTTCGGTCCTGACCCTGCTGGGCGGCGCCGTGGTGCATGGCGAGGGCGATTACGACAAACTCGCCCCGCCGCTGCCCAAGCCGATGCCCGACTGGTCGCCGGTCGCCACGGTCGGCGGTTATCACCGCGACCCCAAGACGGTGCAGCGGCAGGCGGCGGAGTGCGGTTGCCACTCCGGCTGCGCGGTGCACGGCCACGACCACGCGGCGGCGCTGGGCGCCGACGTGCCCTCGTCCGACGCGCGCAGCTTCTGGGGCGTGTTCGGTTGCGGTTGCTGGGCGGTCTGAGGGGGAGCGCAACGATGGCCGACACCCTCTCCTCGCGCAAGGACGCCGCCGCCGCGCCGGTCGCCGCCCTGCTCGACTGGCCGGGGACCGCCTGGCTCGCCCGCCTCGCGCTGGCGGCGCCCTTCGTGGTCAGCGGGCTGGTCAAGCTGACGGACTTCAACGGCGCCGTGGCGGAGGCGGCGGGGCTGGGGCTCGGCCTGCCGGTCCTCGTCGCGGTGGCGGTGATCGTCACCCAGCTCGGCGGGTCGGCGCTGTTTCTGACACGGCGCTGGTGCTGGCTCGGCGCCGGGATTCTCGCCGGCTTCACGGTGGTCGCCACGCTGCTCGCCCACGCCTTCTGGACCTATGAGGGGGCGGACCGCGCACGGCAGACCGCCACCTTCCTGGAGCATCTGGCGATCGTCGGCGGCTTCGCCGCGGCGGCGGTGCTGACCCACCGCCGGGGAGGCCGCGCATGACCGCCGAGACCGTTCCCACCCCCGGCACCACGCCCCCCGCACAAAAGCCCGCCGGCGCCTTCGCGCCGCTGAGCAACCGGCTGTTCGCCGTGCTGTGGGTGGCGGCCGTGCTTGGCAACGTCGGCACCTTCATGCGCGACGTGGCGAGCGCGTGGCTGGTGCTCGACCTATCGGGCTCGCCGTCCACCGTCGCGCTGATCCAGGCGGCGGGTTCGCTGCCGATCTTCCTGCTGGCGATCCCGGCGGGCGTGCTGTCGGACATCATGGACCGCCGGCGGATGCTGATCGTCATCCAGTGCCTGCTCGCCTGCGTCAGCGCCGCGCTGATGGTCCAGGCATGGCTGGGCGTCGCCAGCGTGGCCTCCATCGCCGGGCTGACCTTCCTCGGCGGGGTCGGGGCGGCGCTGATGGCGCCGGTCTGGCAGTCCATCGTGCCGGAACTGGTGCCGCGCGGCGAGCTGAAGGGCGCCGTCGCGCTGAACAGCCTGGGCATCAACATCGCCCGCGCCATCGGCCCGGCGGCGGGCGGCGCCATCCTGGCCGCCGCCGGGGCCGCCGCCACCTACGCGGTGGACGTCTCCTCCTACATCATCGTCATCGCCGCCCTGCTGTGGTGGCGGCGCACCCCCGACGCCCGCGACGATCTGTCGGAGCAGTTCGGCGGCGCGCTGCGCGCCGGGCTGCGCTACGCCCGCGCCAGCAAGGAACTGCACCGCGTCTTCCTGCGCGCCGGCCTGTTCTTCGCCTGCGCCAGCGCCCTGTGGGCCCTGCTGCCCATCGTCGCCGGGCCGATGCTGGGCGGCGGGCCGGGCTTCTACGGCCTGCTGCTGGGCGCCGTGGGGGCGGGGGCCATCGGCGGGGCGACCGTCCTGCCACGCCTGCGCGAGCGGCTGGGGGCGGACGGCCTGATGCTGGCGGCGGCGCTGGTCACCGCCGTCGTCATGGGCATCCTGGCGCTGGCCCCGCCGCGCTGGCTGGCGCTGCCGGTCCTGCTGGGCGCCGGGGCGGCCTGGATCGCCGTGCTGACGACGCTGAGCGCCACCACCCAGGCCATCCTGCCCAACTGGGTGCGCGGGCGCGGGCTGGCGCTGTACCTGACCGTGTTCAACGGCGCCCTGACGGCGGGCAGCCTTGGCTGGGGCGCGCTGGCCGACGCGATCGGCGTGCCCGCCACCCTGTGGGTCAGCGCCGCCGGGCTGCTCGCCGTGGCGATCCTGTCGCGCGCGGTGCCGCTGCCGGAGGGCGAGGCCGACCTCACCCCGTCCAACCATTGGCCGGAGCCGCTGACCGCCGAGCCGGTGCGCAACGACCGCGGCCCGGTGCTGATCACCATCGAGTACCGGGTGGCCGCCGCCGACCAGCACGCCTTCCACGCGGCGCTCCGTCGCCTGTCGGAGGCGCGGCGGCGGGACGGCGCCTACGCCTGGGGCGTCAGCCAGGATTCCGGCGATCCGGAGCGGGTGCTGGAGTGGTTCTTCGTGGAATCCTGGGCGGAGCACCAGCGCCAGCACCGCCGGGTGTCCAACGCCGACGCGGACGTGCAGAAGGAGGCGCTGGCCTTCCACCGCGGCGACGGGCCGCCGCGTGTGTCGCATTTCCTGGCGCTGGAGCATGGCGCGGGGCCGGCCTCGTGAGGCGGTGGCGCGGGGCGCTGGTCGCGGCTCTGCTGCTCCAGTCCGCCGCGGCCCCCGCCGAGACCCTTGCGGAGACGCCCCCGCCGCTGACCAACAGCCGCTACGACGAGGATTACCGCTACCTCCTCGACCCCGCGGCGGGCAGCGGCGCTTTCTGGGAGCGCTTCAAGGCGATCCCGCTCACCCCCGGCGGCACGGTCTCCCTGTCCACCGGGCTGGAGGCGCGGCTGCGTGGCGAGGCGGTGCGCAACAGCGGCTGGGGGCAGGACGAGCCGAGAAACGACGCCTACGGCCTGTGGCGCCTGCTGCCCTACGCCGACCTGCGCGTCGGCCCGGCCTTGCGGGTCTTCGGGCAGCTGATCATGGCCGGCTCGGCGGGCAAGCTCGGGCCGGAGGGGGCGCCGGACGTCGACCGCGCCGACCTGCTGCAAGGCTTCGCCGACCTCTCCGTCCCGCTGGGGGACGCGCAGGGGACGCTGCGGGCGGGGCGCCAGATGCTCGCCTACGGGTCGGAGCGGCTGATCAGCCTGCGCTACGGCGCCAACGTCCCCCGCGCCTTCGACGCGGTGACGGGCATCGTGACCGCCGGCCCCTGGCGGGTGGACGGATTCCTCGGCCGCCCGGTCCGCGCGGCGCCCGACCTGTTCGACGACCAGCGCGACGGCAAGCGGTCGGCCTGGGGGCTGTACGCCACGCGCGGCGCGGCTGCGGGCTGGGGCACGGGGCTGGACGCCTACTACATCGGCTACGGCAACCGGGCGGCGTCCTTCGAGGGCGGGCAGGGGCGGGAGGAGCGGCATACGCTGGGCACCCGCCTGTTCGGAAAGGCCGACGGCTGGGACTGGAACTGGGAGGCCATGCTCCAGACCGGGCGCATTGATGGCGACACCATCGCTGCATGGTCGGTCGCCAGCGACACCGGCCACCGTTGGGAGAGCGTACCGTTGCGCCCGCGGCTTGGGCTGAAGGCGAACATCGCCAGCGGCGACCGCGATCCCGGCGACGGGCGCCTGGGCACCTTCAACCCCCTGTTCCCCCGCGCCAAGTATTTCGGGGAGCTGACCCTGGTCGGGCCGCTGAACCTGATGAACCTGCATCCCTCCCTTGATCTGGCGCTGTCGGACGAATTCAGCCTCTCCGCCTCGGCCATCGCCTATTGGCGGATGAGCCTGGAGGACGGCGTCTACGACCTGTCCGGCAACCTGCTCCGCTCTGGCGCCGAATCGCGATCGCGCCACATCGGCACGCAGGGGGAGCTTGTGCTGTCCTACGCCGCCGGGCGCACGGTCGAGGGGCTGCTGTCCTACTCGCTGTTCCGGCCCGGCTCCTTTCTTCAGGACACCGGCCCCGCGAAGACGATCCACTTCGTCGGGATGGAGGCGGTGTTCAAATTCTGACCCCCTCGGGTGATTGCTCCCATCCATCGGACGGGTCGAGGGGGCGAACTTACGGTAAGTTGCCCCGGCCACCAGGGTCGGCCAGGGTCGGGATATGGAACATCCGCACGACCGTGCCGTTCCTGCGCCCGAACCGGACCAAAGCGAACCGGCCACAGGCCCGGGAGCCGGTCCCAGAAGAGGTGGAGGCGATCCCATGAAGCACCAAACCCGTGCCGTCCTGGCGGTGTTCCTGACCGGCGCGGTCCTGGCCGGTTGCGCGCCGGCGTCCGAAACCGCGCCGCCGTCCGCCGCGATGGCGCCGGCGAGCGTGGAGCCGACGCCCCGGCTGTCCATGGTCGAGAATGTCCGCTCCGCCGCCAAGGTCCGCGGTATCGACAAGGCGGCCCGGACGGTGATCCTGCAATTCCCGGACGGGCGGGAGGAGGCGGTGACCGCCGGAAGCGAAGTGCGGAACTTCAACCGCATCAAGGTCGGCGACACCGTGCAGATCGAGTACGCCCGCCTGACCAACATCGTCACCCAGCCGCCGGGCGGCGGGCCGGGCGCCATTCAGAGGAGCAGCACGGACCGCGCCGCGGTCGGCGAGATGCCGCGCGCGTCGGCGATCACCACCACCCAGGTGACGGAGGTCGTCGAGGCCATCGACCTCGGCCGGCGGACGGTCACGCTGCGCGGGCCGCAGGGGCGCACGCGCACGGTTCCGGTCCCGCCGGAGGTGCAGGGGTTGGAAACGGTGAAGCCCGGCGACGAGGTGGTGATCAGCCGGACGGAGGCCGCCACGGTCACCGTGATGCGATGAGGAGGGGGGAGAAGAAGGCCACCGAAGAGGGAAGGTGGCGCGAGTGACGGGACTTGAACCCGCGGCCTCCGGCGTGACAGGCCGGCGCTCTAACCAACTGAGCTACACCCGCAATATGGCTCCGGATGCTGGACTCGAACCAGCGACACGCGGATTAACAGTCCGCTGCTCTACCGACTGAGCTAATCCGGAACGGAGGCCGGCTTATAAGCCCCTTTCGGGGGGCTGGCAAGGGGAAAACGACCCGGCGGAGGGATTTTCTGTCCTTCGCCGGCGGCGGCGATGCAGGGCCGTGACAATGGGGCCGAAATGTGGCGAAGCCCTCGCGCGCCGGTTGACAGGGGGCGTGGCTTTCGCTTCCTTCCGGCCCCGGTTCCCGTCCCCTGCCGCTGGTCCCTGTTCCCCATGTCCAAGGTCGTTCCCTTCGCCCAGGCGCGCGAAGCCCTCCTCGCCCGCCTCACCGAACAGCTTCCCCCCTCGACCGAGTGGGCGGGGCGCCTGATGCTGATGCCGGACGGCAACCGGGTGGAACCGATGCCCGCGGCGGAGGCGGTCGAGGTGCTGCGCGCCTTCCGCGCCGGGCTGGGCGAGGCCATCGGCGCCGCCCCCTGCTCGGTCGGCGGCATGTGGGTGTCGCGGGAGGACTGTCTGGACTGGGACGGGCTGCTGGCCCCGCTGGCAGTGGCCGCCGGCTATGTGGTGGCCGGGGCGACCGGCGGCGCCGGCCTGTCGGTGGAGCTGTTCCGCTGCAAGGGCGCGCTGGCCGGCTGGGGCGTGCGCGGCCTGCGCGGGGAGCCGGCGGTGGCCCGCTCCGCCGCCTACGCCGTGGTGATGGTCAGCCGCCGCCCGGACGACCAGGAGATCGTCCTGGACCGCGTGATGGACACCTTCGGCTTCGTGATGCGCAGCCAAGGCGAACCGGTGGTGGAGAGCGGCGACCTGAACGCCCGGCTGGCCCGCCGGGCCTGCCCGCTGCGGCGATAACCGGGCGGTTACCGGTTCGGCGCGTTGGCCTGGACGATGCGGGCGACGGTCTGCAGACGCTGTACGTCGCGCACTTCCAGAACGATGCCCAGGTTCAGCGCGGCGAGCGTGTCGGCCAGGGACCGCATGCTCTCCCGCACCCGCTCCAGCGCGTCGGGGCCGTGGTCCGATTCGCTGCCGAGGGAACTGACGAAGGCACTGATTTCCAACTGCATTTACGCCCGGCTCCGCCTGTATGGTGGGTGCTGTCCCTCAAGGCGTTACCCCGATCCGCGCGGTCTCGTCCATGACGCTTGCGCCATAGGCTGCTGGGCGAATCCTCCCCTTCGCCATTAGGCCGAAGGGCGGCGGAAGCGCAGGGGTTCGCCGAAGCCGGGGATGGCGAACCGACCGGGATCGACGGCCTGCTCGGCCAGCGCGTGGTGCAGCGCCCGGATGGGGGCGTCGATGCCCTCGGCGGTCAGCTGGAAGGTGCCGAAATGCATGGCGACGCTGTGCCGCGCCCCCAGATCCCGGTGCGCCCGCACGGCGTCGGCCGGATTCATGTGCTGGGCGGCCATGAACCAGCGCGGCTCGTAGGCGCCGATCGGCAGCAGGGCGACGTCGATGGCGCCGAACCGCCGCCCGATCTCCCGGAAATGCGGGCAGTAGCCACTGTCGCCCGCGAAATAGATGGCGGCCTCCGGCGTCTCGACGACGAAGCCGCCCCACAGCGTCCGGCGCCGGTCGAAGGGGCTGCGGGCGGACCAGTGCTGCGCCGGGACGAAGGTGACCCGGGTGCCGTGCGGGCCGGGCAGGCTGTCCCACCAGTCCAACTCGTGCACCGCGTCGAAGCCAGCCCGGCGCATCATCGGGCCGTTGCCCAGCCCCGTCATCACCTGCGGCACGCCGCGCCGCCGCGCCAGGTGGCGGAGCGTCGGGGCGTCGAGGTGGTCGTAGTGGTTGTGGCTGAGCAGCACCGCGTCGATGGCCGGCAAATCCTCCATGCGCACCGCGGGCGGGCGCACCCGCTTCGGCCCAAGCCGCCCGAAGGGGCCGGCATGGTCGGAATAGACGGGGTCGGTCAGGAAGGCCGCCCCGCCGATCTGGATCAGGAAGGTCGCCTGCCCGATGAAGGTCACCGCCACCTCGCCGCGCGCCGGGGTGACGGCGCGGAAAGGGCGGGGCGGTTGCGGGTCCGGCGGCGTCCAGCGCGGACCGCGCGCCTTGTAGAGCCGCCACAGCTCGCGCGGTCCCTTGTCCGTATCGGCGTGCGGGTTGAAGAAGCGGCGCCCGTCCCAGTGGTCGGACGGGACGGCGGGAAAGCGGGGCTGGCTGTCGTCGCGCGGCATGACACGAGAAGTGGGGTTGTGGGGCGGCTTTGGCTAGACCGCCGCTTCCCGCGATGCGGCAAGAATTCGACGTCCGCTGTACGAACAGTTCAATATGCTGAATGCGTGATGTTTAAAGCATTGAAAGCGTTGCATTTTTTGGGGTCTGCCCTGCAAGAAGCGCGCGTGTGGTATTGGGTATACCAGGGCATATTGGTCTCAACGAACAACGCCCCCGATAACGCCTCCCAACGATTGGAGACCATCATGAACAGCTCGACCTACAGCCACATCGGCAGCGACCGCGCCCCGTCCTCCGCCCTCCAGGCCGTCCGCGAGTTCCTCGCCGCCTGGCTGCGCGCGACTCCGGCCTACATCGTGTATCGCGCCTTCAACGAGCGTTGATCTGCGAGCCTGAAGTCACGAATGCTGAATGTTGAACGGGGGCGGCCCAACGGTCGCCCCCGTGCTGTATGAACTCGGTGCGTCCCGGTTCAGGACGCCGGCGTGAAGTTCCGGTTCCAGACCGGCGCCAGATTCGGCAGGGCAAGCACCCGCTCCGCTACGCGCGACAGCTTCGGGCCGTGTTCCGCGAACCAGGCGCGGTGGGGCCGCCAATGCACCATCGCCCCAATGTAAATGTCGAGCGCGCTGAAGCGCTCCCCCAACACCCATAGGCCATCGCCCAGCTGCGATTCCAGCCAAAGCCACAGCGTCTTGCGCTGCTCCACCATCGCCGCGCCGAGCGTCTCCGGAGCCTCCGTCACCCAGCGCTCCGGATAATCGCCGTAGGTGAAGGTCGGGTAGACGTTCGCCACCAGCCAGACCAGCAGCCGCAGGAAGGCGGCGCGCTCCGGTGCGTTCGGCGGCGGCGCCAACCCGGCGTCCGGGTGCCGTTCGGCCAGCAGCAGCGCGATGGCCGCGCTCTCCGTCATCACCGTCCCGTCCGGCAGGACCAGGGTGGGGATCTGCCCCAGCGGGTTCAGCGCCAGCAGCCTCTGCCGTGCCTCGCCCGGCGCGTCGAAGCCCGCGACGTCCTCGAAGACGAAGGGAACACCGCACTGGACCAGCATCGCTTCCGTCAGGACGGACCCCCAGCCGGGGGCCCCGTAAAGCCTGTAATCCGCTTCGCTCATTCCCGTTCCCTCCCATGCTGGGGCGCCTGTTCCGCCGCCAGCGTCCAGAAAGCCTCGGCCGCCGGACTCTGACGGGCGCGTGGGCGGTACAGGCGCACCTCCACCGGGATTTCCCAGCCCGCTCCGCCGGCCCGCACCAGCCGTCCCTGCGCCAGATCCTCGGCGATCAGGCTGTCCGGCAGCCACGCCACGCCGCGCCCGTCGCGGGCCAGCGTGCGCAGCACCGCGGCAAGGTGCGAGGTGAAGACGGTATCGAGTGCCAGGGGCGTTGGAAAGCCGCCGCGCGCCGCCGTGACGATGCGTCCCATGCCGGATTCCGGGCTGTAGGCGAGATGGGGCAGGGCGGCCCCGCCGCCGGATACCCCCCCGCCAGATAGGGGATGCTTCGGCGCGCCCGCCTCGTCCGGCGCGGAGACCGGCACCAGACGGTCGCTCCCCACCGCGGCCGAGCGGAAGGCCCCGGCCTCCAGCCGGGAGGGAGCCGCCGCATGGGCGTGGCACAGCAGGAACTGCGCCTGCCCCTGCGTCACCACCTGCTCGCAGGCCTGCATGCTGTCGGACAGCAGGTGAATGGCGCCCAGCCGCGCCTGCCCCTCCAGCCGGCTCAGCCAGGTCGGGAAGAAGGTCAGCGACAGCGCGTGGGTCGCCGCGAAGCGCAGCGCCGTGGCCGCCGCCCCGCCGGCCAGCCGTGCCTCCTCCCGCCCTTGCAGGAGGCGGCGCACCGTCTCGTCGGCGAAGGGGCGGAAGCGGCGCCCGGCCTCGGTCAGCCCGACCGGCTGGGTGCTGCGGTCGAACAGCGGCGTGCCGGTCCAGTCCTCCAGCGCACGGATGCGGCGGCTGAAGGCCGGCTGGGTCAGGTTGCGTCCCTCCGCCGCGCGGGAGAAGTTGCCGCACTCCGCCAGGGCGAGGAAATCCTCGAGCCAGTTCAGTTCCATCGGTGACTCATCAGCCCATGCCGGACGCGCATCATGCGATTTGAAACTGGCATTGGCCCGGCGGTCCCGTCCATCCCTATCCTGCGGCCCAGGGCATCGGAAAAGCCAAAGGGAAGCAGCGCCATGCGCATCGTGGAGATCCGGGAAAAGACCGTCGGCATCAAGTCCGACATCGCCAACGCCTACATCGACTTCAGCCAGATGACCTGCTCCACCGTGGCGGTCGTCACCGACGTGGTGCGCGACGGCAAGCCGGTCATCGGTTACGGCTTCAACTCCAACGGACGCTACGGCGCCGGCGGCCTGATGCGGGAACGCTTCATCCCCCGCCTGACCTCGGCCGCCCCCGACAGCCTGATCGACGAGGCGAACGGCAACCTGGACCCGTTCAGGATCTGGGCGCGGCTGATGACCAACGAGAAGCCGGGCGGCCACGGCGAACGCTCGGTCGCGGTCGGCACCATCGACATGGCGGTGTGGGACGCCGTGGCGAAGATCGCCGGCAAGCCGCTCTACCGCCTGCTCGCCGACCGCTACCGCGGTGGCGTGGCCGACGAGTCGGTCTGGGTCTACGCCGCGGGCGGCTACTATTACCCCGGCAAGGGGGTGGAGGCGCTCCAGGACGAGATGCGCAGCTACCGCGACCGCGGCTACAAGGTCGTGAAGATGAAGATCGGCGCCACCTCGCTGGAGGACGACCTGCGCCGCATCGAGGCGGTGCTGGAGGTGGTCGGCGATGGGCAGAACCTCTGCGTGGACGCCAACGGCCGTTTCGACCTGAAGACCGCAATCGCCTACGCCGAAGCGCTGAAGCCCTACAACCTGTTCTGGTACGAGGAGGCCGGCGACCCGCTCGACTACGCGCTCCAGGCCGAGCTGGCGAACCACTATGACGGCCCCATGGCGACGGGCGAGAACCTGTTCAGCCATCAGGACGCCCGCAACCTGATCCGCCACGGCGGCATGCGCCCGGACCGCGACTGGCTGCAGTTCGACTGCGCACTCAGCTATGGCCTCGTCGAGTACATGCGCACCCTGGACATGCTGGCGGAGAACGGCTGGTCGAGCCGCCGCGTGGTGCCGCACGGCGGCCACCAGATGTCGCTGAACATCGCCGCCGGCCTGCATCTGGGCGGCAACGAGTCCTACCCGGACGTGTTCAAGCCCTTCTGCGGCTTTGCCGACAGCATCGCCGTGGAGGACGGGCGCGTCCGCCTGCCGGACCAGCCGGGCATCGGCTTCGAGGACAAGGCGGAGTTGTTCCGCACCATGCGGGAGGCGCTGGAGACGGCGTGATCGGACTCGCCACAACCCTCTCCCGTCCTGGGAGAGGGAAGGGGCCCGCGCGAAGCGTGGGAAGGGAGAGGGTGCAGGCAAGGATCGGTGCCTTGATTCTCGTGAGACCCTCACCCGCCCGCTTTGGCGGGCACCCTCTCCCGGGGCGGGTGAGGGACTCGCACCCTGTACGGGCGGTATAAGGCGTTGACTCGCGCCGGATCGTCCTCACATGCTGTTGCGGTGTTCAACAGTTTTGAAAGGAGGTGATCCAATGTCTCATGGAGCCAAGCCGGTAGCCGTTCTGTTCGGTCTCGCCGCCCTCCTGACGGCGGGGGTCGCCAGCGCGGACTGCTCCTCCAGCCACAGCGCCAGCGCCGGCACGCAGAAGCCGGCCAGCGACACGGTCGCCACCGGCGACCGGGCTTCGGGCAGCACCCGCGGCTGATACCAGCAACGCAACACCGGCAGCACCATGCCGAACGGGCCGTTTCCCATCTGGGAAACGGCCCGTTTCTTTTTGGCGTGAGCCCCTCCATCCGGCGTCTTTATAATTCGTATGCGAAATAGTCGGTTGAGCGCGGTCCTTCCATTTGGTAAACGCAAAGGTAAGGATGTGGCCGGCGGGGTAGCGGGACACCGCTGCCGCGGATATGACGGCGTGCATCGGACCCGGGGTGCCGCCCGTCCCTTGGGAAGTGCAGGATTGTGCCGTTCCCTTCCGCCGATCTGTTCCCAGGCCGCCGATGAGCATTCTCACACGCCTTGTCCTGCTCGTTCTCCTCGCCAGCCTGCCGGCCATCGGCATCCTTGGCCACGCCAGCCTGACTGCCATCGAGGCGGGTGAACGCCAAGCCGAGGCGGAGGCCCGCCGCCTGCTGACGCTGATCCAGGACGAGCAGCAGCGGGTCGTCGAGGGCATGCGCGGCGTGCTGGTGACGGTGGCCGAAATGGCGCCGCGGCTGGCCATCGACCCGCAGCAATGCTCCACCATCCTGAACCGCCTGCGCGGCCGGCTGCCGCGGGTGAAGGGCATCGCCCTGACCGATCTCGACGGCTCGGTCCGCTGCGCCAGCGACGCCAAGCTGAACGGCCTGATGGTGGCGGCGTTGCCGCACATCCGCATGGCGCTGTACGGGCAGGGCTTCGTCGTCGGGGATTATGCGGTGCGGCGGATGGACGGGCGTCCCGTGCTGCCCTTCGCGGCGCCCTACACCGACGGGGCGGGCCGCATGGCGGGGGTGGTGTCCATCGCGCTCGACGCCGGATGGCTGCGCGAGTATCTGGCGGAAAAGCCGTTTCCGCCGAACGCCATGCTGGTGCTCGCCGACCGCAACGGCACCGTGCTGGGCCGCTTCCCCGGCAGTGAAGACCAGCGGGTGGGCAAACCGCTCCCGGAACCGCTGATGGCTCTGTTGCGCGCGCCGTCCGACGGTGTGGCGGAGGTTGCCGGCCTGGACGGCGAGCCGCGGATATTGGCCTACGCCCCGGTGGACCAGAAAGTCCGCGATCTGTTTCTGGCGGTCGGGCTGGACCGGACGGAGGCGTTGCGCCCCGTCACCGCCGCGGCCGAGCGGAGCGCCCTCCTGCTGGCGCTGGCGGCGGCGCTGTCCCTGGCCGCGGCCTGGATCGGCGCGCGCCTGTTCGTGCTGCGCCCCGTGGCCCGTCTGAAGCGGGTGGTGGAGCGCTGGAGCGCCGGGGACCGGGACGCGCGGATCGGACGGCCGGGCGACCGCTCGGAGATCGGTGCCTTGGGCCGCGCCTTCGATTCCATGGCGCAGGAGCTTCAGGCGCGGGAACTGGCCCGCGACGCCGCCCACGCCGCCGAACATCGCATGGCGGCCATCCTCGCGGCCTCAACCGACGCGGTGGTGGAACTGGACCATGAGGGGCGGGTGACCTTCGCCAACGAAAAGGCGGCGCGCCTGTTCGGCGACGGCGGGGATCTCCTGGGGCATGTCTTCGTCGCCCTGCTGCCGCCCGGCGTGGCCGAACCCTTCGCCGCGCGCCTGCGCGACGCGCTGGACCGGCGGGAGCCGGAGGAGTTCGAAATCCGGCTGACCAGCAACAGCGACTGGTACGCCCTGCGCCTGTTCGCCACCGGCGACCGGCTGGCCGTCTATGCCCAGGATGTAACCCGCCGCAAGGAGGACGAACGGGCGATCCGGCGGGCCGTGGAGCGCCACCGCTCCCTCTTGGAAACCGCCGCCGACGCGATCCTTCTGGTGGATGCCAATGGCACGGTGCACACCTACAACCGCGGTGCGGAGCGCATCTTCGGCCATTGCCCCGCCGACGCGGTTGGGGCCGACGTGCGCCGTTTGATCCCGGGTGGCCTCATTTCGGAACCTCTCAGCCCGGACCGGCTGGCCGACGGAGTCGCGCGCGAGGTGGAGGGACGGCGCCGCGACGGGCTGGCGGTGCCGCTGGAGCTGTCGCTGTCGGCCTGGAGCGACGGCGGAGACCGCTTCTTTACCGCCATCCTGCGCGACATCACCGAGCGCAAGCGCACCGAATCGGCGCTGCGCCGCGCCAAGGACCAGGCGGAGCGGGCCAACCGGGCGAAATCGCGCTTCCTCGCCGCGGCCAGCCACGACCTGCGCCAGCCGGTGCAGTCGCTGTTCTTCCTCACCTCGGCGCTGGGCGAGCAGACGCAGGGCACCCCGGCCCACGCCACGTTGAAGACCATGCAGCAGGCGCTGGAGGCGCTGAAGCGGCTGCTCGACGGCTTGCTGGACATCTCCAAGCTCGACGCCGGGGTGGTCGAGCCGGTGACCTCCACCGTGGCGATCCAGCCCCTCTTCGAGCGCCTCGCCGCCGAATACGCGCCGGAGGCGGCGCGGCGCGGCCTGACCCTGCGCGTCGTTCCGACCACGCTCCACGCGCGCAGCGACCCCATGCTGCTGGAGCGGGTCGTCCGCAACCTGCTGGACAACGCGCTGCGCTACACCGGGCGGGGCGGGGTGCTGCTGGGCGTGCGGCGGTCGCGCCGCCGCTTCCACATCGCCGTGTGCGACAGCGGCGCCGGCATCCCGCCGGACCGCCAGGAGGACATCTTCGAGGAGTTCACCCAACTCGGCAACCCGGAGCGCGACCGCGAGAAGGGGCTGGGCCTCGGCCTCGCCATCGTGCGGCGGCTCTGCGCTCTGCTCGGCCATTCCGTGGCCCTGCGATCGCGGCCGGGCAGCGGATCGACCTTCCTGGTCACCGTTCCCGCCGCCGAGCCGCCGCGCCCCGCGGTGACGACGGTTCCCGCGGTCGGCCGGACGGAGGGCGGCGGGTGCCGGCTCGTCCTGATCATCGACGACGAGGTGATCATCCTGATGGGGCTGCGCGCCATGCTGGAGGGCTGGGGCTACGAGGTCATCGCCGCCACCGCGGGGGACGAGGCGATCCGCCTGCTCGACGAGGCCGGGCGGCGGCCGGACGTGATCCTGGCCGACTACCGGCTGCGCAACGGCAAGACCGGGCCGGAAGCCCTGCGCGCCATCCACGCCCATTGCGGGGCGTCGATCCCCAGCATCATCCTGACCGGCGACACCGCCCCCGAACGCATCGTCGAGGCCCAACGCAGCGGCTTCGCCATCCTGCACAAGCCGGTGTCGTCCCATCACCTGAAGCAGGTGGTGGCCGAAGCCGGGGGCCGCTGAGAGCGCCCGGCTCCGGCTCTGCTCACCGAACCCGCAGCAGCGCGTGGCGCTTGCGGCCGGCGGACAGGCGGATCAGCCTGTCCCCGTCGAGGTCCGCCGGGGTCAGCAGCGCCGCCTCGTCGGTGACCGGGGTGCCGTTGACCCGCGCTCCGCCGTCGCGGATCAGTCGCCGCGCAGCGCCCTTGGACTCGGCCAGCCCGGCGGCGGTCAGCAGGTCGGCCAGACGGACGCCGGCGGCGAGGTCGGCGCGGGCGGCCTCCACCGTCGGCAGGCCGCCGCCGGCCCCGGCCTCCTCGAAGACCCGGCGGGCGGTCTCCCCGGCCTCGGCGGCCGCCGCCGCGCCATGGCAGAGGGCGGTGGCCTCGTGAGCAAGGATCTTCTTGGCCTCGTTGATCTCCGATCCCCGGAGCGCCTCCAGCCGGGCGATCTCGTCCAACGGCAGCTCGGTGAACAGGCGCAGGAAGCGGCCGACGTCCGCGTCTTCCGTGTTGCGCCAGAACTGCCAGAAGTCGTGCGGGCTGCGCCGGTCGGCGTTCAGCCACACCGCCCCCGCCGCCGTCTTGCCCATCTTGGCGCCCGACGCGGTGGTCAGCAGCGGCGTGGTCAGGCCGAACAGCTCCGTCCCGTCGACGCGGCGGGCCAGCTCGATCCCGTTGATGATGTTGCCCCACTGGTCCGACCCGCCCATCTGCAGCCGGCAGCCGTGGCGCCGCGACAGCTCCAGGAAGTCGAAGGCCTGGAGGATCATGTAGTTGAACTCCAGGAAGGTCAGCGGCTGCTCGCGGTCGAGCCGCAGCTTGACGGACTCGAAGCTCAGCATCCGGTTGACGGTGAAATGGCGCCCGATGTCGCGCAGCATCGGGATGTAGCGCAGCTCGTCCAGCCAGTCGGCGTTGTCGACCATCACCGCTCCGGTCGCTTCCTCGCCGAAGGACAGGTACTGGGCGAAGGCCCGGCCGATGCCGCCCATGTTGGCGGCGATCTGCGCGTCGTCCAGCATGGGGCGGCTGGTGTCGCGGAAGCTGGGGTCGCCGATGCGCGTGGTGCCGCCGCCGATCAGCACGACGGGCCGGTTGCCGGTCTTCTGGAACCAGCGCAGCACCATGATCGACACCAGATGCCCGACATGCAGGCTGTCCGCCGTGGCGTCGAAGCCGATGTAGGCGCCGACCGGCCCCTGGCGCAGCAGGGCGTCGAGGCCCGACAGGTCGCTGCCCTGGTGCAGGAATCCGCGCTCGTCGAGCACGCGCAGGAAGTCGGACTGGAAGGGGCTGGAAGCGGCGGGGGTCGCCATGGTGCTGATCTCCGGAAGGGAAGGGCCGCGTCCCGGAGATCATCTGTCGAAGCACATGCCGCCGGTCAGCGGCGGCATGGTTCATGTGGTCAAGACTGAACGCGCCGCCCTATGGGAGCAGCGGATAATAGCGGCTGGAATGGTGCGTGCGCGTCGTCATGACCGGAAAGCTAGGCGCGCGGGGGCGGGCCGTCAAGGGCGATCGGTTCCCACCCGCGTCCAAAAGAAGGATGATTGTTCCCTTTACGTTCTGTTTTGGCGCCGCTATCCTTCTGCCATGGACGAGATTCCGCGGCAGGCTCTGAAAGGACGGGGGGCGATCAGCAACCTGACCTCCCGTTACGAGCGGGAGACGCGGGTGCTGGCTGACGACGGCTGGGGCGAGAACGAAGCGCTGACGGAGACCGTCCCGACCCAGGTCTTCGACGACACGGCCCGTTCGATCCTGTCGAAAAACACGTCGCCCGACGTGATCTTCGAACGCTCGGTGAACCCCTATCGGGGGTGCGAGCACGCCTGCATCTATTGCTTCGCCCGCCCGACCCACGCCTATCTCGGCCTGTCGCCGGGGCTGGATTTCGAGACGAAGATCTTCCGCAAGGCCCGTGCTGCGGAGTTGTTGGCGGCGGAGCTTCGCGCCAAGTCCTACCGCTGCCAGCCGCTGGCGCTCGGCGCCAACACCGATCCCTACCAGCCCATCGAGCGGGAGCAGCGCATCACCCGCGCGGTGCTGGAGGTCTGCCGCGACTTCAAGCAGCCGGTGATGATCATCACCAAGTCGGCGCTGGTCCTGCGCGACCTCGACATCCTCGCGCCGATGGCGGCGAAGGGGTTGGTCAACGTCGCGCTGTCGGTCACCACGCTCGACCGCGACCTCGCTCGCCGCATGGAACCGCGGGCCAGCACGCCGCAGCGGCGCCTCGCCGCCATGCGCGAGCTGACGGCGGCCGGCGTGCCGGTGGCGGTGCTGGCCAGCCCGATGATCCCGGGGCTCAGCGACCATGAGCTGGAAGCCATCCTGACGGCGGCAGCGGAGGCCGGGGCGACGCAGGCCAACTACATCCTCCTGCGCCTGCCGCTGGAAATCGCCGATCTGTTCGAGGAATGGCTGCGCGAGCACGCGCCCAACCGCGCCGAACGGGTGCTCAGCCTGATCCGCCAGTGCCGCGAGGGGGAGTTGTACCAGTCCCAATTCGGCAGCCGCATGAAGGGCTCCGGTCCGGTGGCGGAGCTGCTGTCGAAGCGCTTCAAGCTGGCTTGCCGGCGCCTGGGGCTCAACGCCCGCGACGCCGCCCTCAACTGCGCCGACTTCAAACCCCCTCCGGCGCGCGGCGACCAGCTGACGATGTTTTGACCGTTCCGTCTTGCACGGGAACGAGCCGGCCCCCTCCGAGTTGATCGGCCAGCCATCGCTGGGCTACCTTCGGCCGCCCGGACACGGGTCTGAAATCCGGGTTGCGGTTCGAAGGTCGAGGGAGATGGGGTGATGGCCACGATCGGTGAAGTCCTGGCCATCGCGTTCGCCGATCATTGCGCCGGCCGCGTTCCCGAGGCGGCCGCTCTCTACCGTCGGGTCCTGAAAGCCGACCCGGCGAACCCCAACGCCTTGTATCTGCTCGGGATGGCCGCTTGGCAGAGCGGCCAGCCGGCGCCATGCCTGATTCTGATCGGGCGCGCGCTTCGGCTCAATCCCGGCTGGGTCGAGGCGCGCGCCAACCGGGCCACCATCCTGGACAAGGCCGGCCGGGGCGCGGAGGCCACCGCCGACTGGCGGCGGTTGACCCTGTTCGATCCGGGCCATCCACAGGCCTGGCGCAACCTCGGTGACGCCTTCCAGGCCCAGGGCGACGCCGGGACACCGCAAGCCGTTCAAGTGCTGCGCCGGGCCGCCCGCCTCGATCCCGGTTCGGTCGAGGTCCATCACGATCTGGGGGTGGTCCTGCGCCGCGCCGGCCGGCTCGACGAGGCGGTGGACAGCCTGCTCCGCGCCATCGCGGTCAAGGCCGATCTCGCGCCCGCCCACATGAACCTGGGCAACACCCTGCTTGAACGCGGCGATGACGCTGCGGCTCAGGCCAGCCTGCGGCGCGCGCTGGCTCTCGGCCCGGCCAGTCCGGAATACTGGTACAATTTCGGCAACGCCCTGTACGCCCATGGCGATCCCCTGGGGGCTCTGCGCGCCTACCGGCGGTCGGCGCGGCTGGGGCTTGCCCTCGCCCATCTGCGGGTGGCGACGGTGCTGAGCGATCTGGGCCGCTTGGCCGAGGCCGAAGCCGAAATGGTCGAAAGCCTGCCGATCCCGGGCGTCGAGGTGTCCCTCAGCATCGAGTTGCTGACCAACGTCTTCCTGCGAGGCGACCGGCTGGCGGAGGGTCGGGCGTTCTTCACCCGGCTGGCCTCGACGCCGCTTGGCGGCGTGGCCTATCGCGGGGAATGCCTGACCGCGCTCGCCGCGTTCGATCTGCGGGCTGGCGCCCCTCACGCCGCCCGTGACCGGCTGGCGGCGGTCCGCGGGGACAACGGCTGGTTCTTCACCGTGAAGTCGCTCGCCGCCTTGCGCGCTACCCTGGCCAATCAGGGGCTCCAACTGGTCCGCCCCGCCGCCGTGGGGTCGGACGGCGGGCAACGGCCCCCGCGCGTGACCTCGTCGTCGCTGGCCACCCGGGGCCGCTTCGCCCACACCGTCCTGGAATACATCCTGGTCCGGCTCTACGCCGAGAAGCACGGCTTCGTGCTGGAGACTCCCGACTGGGTGGGCGGCGCCTTCTTCGAGCTGAACGATCCGCCGCAGAGGGGTCCGCTGCCGCCGCTGCTGTTTTCCCGCCGCATCCTCAACGAGCTGGTCAGCGGCACCACGGAGCGGGCGCCGATCGCCGACCGCGACATCCTTTCGCCCCTGTTCCTGTTCGAGCACAGGCGGGAATACCGGCAGCGCGTCCAGTCCTGGCTGAGGCCGCGCCGGGTCTGGGAGCCGCATCTCGTCCCGGCGGTCGAACGGTTGCGGGCGGCGGGGAACACGGTGGTCGCGCTCCACATCCGGCGCGGCGACTTCGTGACGTGCAACTACCCGATCACAGAGACCGCTTGGTATGTCGACTGGCTGCGCGACTGGTGGCCGCGTCTCGACCGGCCGGTGCTCTATGTGGCCAGCGATGACGTCGCGGCGGTCCGGCACGCCTTCGCGGAGTTCCATCCCCTAACGCGGGCCGACGTCGTGGAGGAATGGGCGGGGTTGGACTTCCTTCAGGATTTCCACGTGCTGATGAACGCCGACGTGGTCGGCACCAGCGCCGCCAGCGGTTTCAGCGCGCTGGCCGCCCGACTCAACACCCGCGCCCGCCTGTTCGTCGAGCCGGACGTCGCCGCCCGCCGCATCCGGCCCTTCGAGCCCTGGACGCCGTGAAGCCCGGTGCCGCGGGTCAGGGGCGGGACCGGGCAAGAGCCTGGAGAGCGGCGCGGACGCGGCCGACGACGGGCGCCCACGCGCCACGCCGGTCCTGGCGGAACAGGCGCATGGTCGGGTACCACGGCGTGCACATCCCCTGGTCCAGCCAGCGCCAGTCGGGGGCGAAGGGCAGCACCGTCCAGACCGGCCGGCCGAGCGCCCCGGCCAGATGGGCCGGCGCCGTGCAGGAGCTGATGACGAGGTCGAGGTTTTCCATGATCGCCGCGGTGTCGGCGAAGTCGGCGATCTCGGCGCCGAGGTCGATAAAGGACGGCGGCAGCGGCCCGCAGGTCTCCAGGTCTTGCCGTCCCGCCCCCTTCTGCAAGCCGAAGACCGTGACTCCCGGAACGTCCAGCAGCGGAAGGAACGCCTTCAGGCGCGGCGAACGGATGTTGTCGGCCTTGAAACCGGGGTTTCCCGCCCACACCAGACCCACCCGCAGCCCCGTCCGCGGACTGGGCGGCGGCCCCAGGCGCGCCGCCCAGCGTGTCACCAGGTCCGGCTCGGCGCGTAGGTAAGGCACATCGGCGGGAATGGTGTAGAGCATGGTACCGAGCCGGTGCGGCAGGCTGGCCAGGGCAACGTGCGCGTCGTGCGGCGGTGGTGGGTCGAACCGGCTGACCACACCTTCGACGCCCGGCATGGCGGAGAGCAGACGGACGAGTTGGCTGTTGCACTCGATGACGACGCGTACGCCCCGCGCCTGAAGCTGTTGGGCGAAGCGGGCGAACATGATGGTGTCGCCCACCCCCTGCTCGTCATGGACCAGCAGGGTCCGGCCGGTGAGGTCGGAGCCGTCCCAGGCGGGTGAGGCGAAGCTGCGCCGGGGCGACGGGAAGTCGGCCATGCGCGAACGCCATTCGTACTCGGCGAACCCCTCCTCCAACTCGCCCTTGATGAGCAGCCCGAAGCTCAGCGCGGTGTGCGCCTCCGCCAGGGCCGGGTCGAGCCGGACCGCGGACCGCGTCAGGGCGATCATCTCGTCGACCTGCATCAGGTCGCGGGCCGCGAGCCCGAGGTTGAGGTGGGTGTGCGCGGCGTCCGGCTGCATCGCGATGGACTGCCGGAAGCAGGCCACCGCCTCGTCGAGCCGCCCGAGATCCTGGAGGGTGACGCCCAGGTTGTTGAGGACGCCGGGATCGCCCGGCGCGAAGCCGAGCGCGCAGCGGTAGTAGCGGACCGCCTCGTCGGCCCGGCCGAGACGGCGGTGGGCCATGCCCAGGTTGGCGTAGGCGGCGACCGAGGACGGCGTCATGCCGAGGAGCACCATCAACTCCTCGATCGCCGCCTCGGCGCGGCCGTCCAGGATGAGCGCCTGCGCCAGCAGAAGCCGCTGTTCGGTCAGCCGCGGCTTGAGGTGCAGCAGCCGGCGCAGCGCGGTCGCGGCCTCGCCGTGCCGGCCCTGGTCCGACAGAACGTTCGCGACGTTGTTGAACGCGTCGGCGGAGCCGGCGTCCAGCGCCAGGGCGCGCCGGCAGCAGGCCACGGCCTCGTCACGCCGGCCGAGCCGCCGCAGCGCGCTGGCGAGGTTGGAGAAGCAGGCCGCGTTGTCGGGGGCGGAGCGGATGGCCTGCGTCATCCACTCCACGGCCTCCGCCGGCTTGCCGCCTTGAAGCGCCAGCGCGCCCAGGAGATGCAGGGCGTCCGGATGACGGGGGTGATCGGCGAGAACCCGCCGGTACGCGCTCTCCGCTTCGGCCAGCCGGCCGGCCCCGTGATGGGCGAGGCCCGCCGCGACGAGCGCTGTGGGGTCGGGTCGATCCAGGGTGGCTTTGGTGGGGAAGGCCATGCGTCCGTGCTTTGTCCGTGCGTTCGGGGTGCGGCGATCAGATCAGGACCGGGGCTGCCCAGGGGTCGTAGGGGACCAGGGCCCGGCGCGCCAGGTCCGGCCGATGGAACCCGCCGGCGTTGCGGTTCAGCATGGTGGCGACGAAGGAGAAGGAGCTGTTGGAAATGGCGACCCGCTCGGCGTGGCAGAGGACGTGGAAGTCGGTGAAGAACTCCGCACCCGCGATCGGCTCGGCCAGATCGCGGGCGGTGACGGGGCGGTAGGCGGCGAACTCCCGCAGTTGGGCGGGGTCGTCGGTCGCGATGAACAGGAGCGGGCGGTCGAGCGTCGGCCAGACGGTCTCCAGCCAGTGCCGATACCAGGACGCCGGGGCGATCCAGAACCGCCCCCAGCCGAAATCCCCGCGCCGCAGGTGCAGCGCCACGACGGTCCGCCCGGTGTCGCGCAGACGGCTGAGCAGCGCATCCGCGTGGGGCCGGAGGTGGCGGCCCGGCGTGAACAGCGCGCGGAACTCTTCCCTGAACGGCGCCAGGGGGGTCATGTCACCGCAGAAATAGCCGGACACGTCGCGGTTCGCCAACAGGGTGGCGGGTTCCCCGCGGAAGGAGGCGGTCAGCGCCGCTTCCCCGTCCGCTTCCGCCACGCCCGGCAGCGCCGGGCCGGGCAGGGGATCGTTGTGATCGTACAGGTGGCGGCCGAGCCACGGAGGAACCTCCAGGGTGAGGCCGTGCCGAGCGGCGTAGAGGCGCAGGATGCCGTATTGGAGAAGCTGGTTGCCGAACCGTCCGTTCCGCCCCAGGACGGTCGAGGCGAGGCGGCGGCCCGGCCCGCCCGCCGGGACGGGTGCCGGAGGCGGCCCCCATCGCCGCGTCAGCAGGGACAGGGCGCGGCGCGTGAAGGCCTCGCCGAACCCGGGGTTGCAGCGGATCGCCCGCTCCCAGGCCACCAGCGCCGCGTCGGGACGGCCGAGCAACTCCAGGGCCGCGGCCAGCGCCGCGTGGCCGCCGTAGAGTTCCGGGCTGAGCCGCAGCGCCCGCCGGGCATGCTCCGCCGCGCCCGGCGCGTCGCCGAGGGTCAGGGCGGCGGACGCACAGTCCGCGTTGAGGTCCGGCCGCATCGGGTCCAGCCGGAGCGCGCGCTCCAGCGCCCGCGCTCCCTGCCGGTCCTGCCCGAGCCGCCGGTTCGCGCGGCCCAGCAGGTGCTGGGCGTTGGTGAGGTCCGGCTGGAGCGCCAGGGCGCGGCGCAGCCTGGGAACCGCCTGGGCATGGGCATCGGCGTCGACCAGCATGGAGCCGAGATTGCACCACGCGGCGGCCGCCCCGGGGTGAAGGCACGCCACCGCCCGGAAGGCCGTCAGCGCAAGCCGGTCGCGCCGCAGCCGGTGCGCGAGCAACCCCAACTCGAACCAGGTTTCGGTGCGGCCGGGGTCCTCGGCGGCGGCGCGGGTCAGGGCGGCGACGGCGCGGTCGAGCTGCCCGGCCTGGATGGTCTCCTTCGCCACCGCGAGGAGATCGTTGGCGCGCGGGGCGTCCCGGCTTTCCGAAAGGTCCGCCGCCGGGGTCGGAGACGGACCTCCGGCTTTCCCCTGAGCCGTGAGGAACGGTGGTCCGGTCCAGCCGCCGTCGCGCAGAAGCGCGGCTTTCTTGGCGTTGAGCGCGTGGATGCGGCGCTGGATCAGGATCTCGATCGCGACGTAGCGGGGGTCGGACGTGACCTGCTCCGTCGGCTTGGCGCCGCTGGTCATCGTCTGGCGCTGCCGCGACAGGGCGTTGTCCGCCCGCATCGTGTAGTGGACCGTCTTCTCCGCGATCCGGACTCCGCCGAACATGCTGTGGAGCGCCCGGCCGTAGGCCACGTCGTCCGCGATGGCCGGGTGGAACGGTGCCTCCTCCGGGAAGCCGCCGATCAGGTCGTGGCAGGCGCGCCGTACGCAAAGGTTGCAGGGGTAGCTCAGCTCCGACGCCTCGCGCCACGCGGGGGTGATCTCATGGTCGATGCTGTCGAACTGCATCCCGGTGCGGACGAACCCGGCGTTGGGGGTGTGGTCCAGCGCTGTCGCCGTCAGCACGAAATGCCGCTCGAAAAAGTAATCGTCGGCGTCGAGGAACCAGATGTACCGGCCAAGTCCCGCGGCGGCGCCGATGTTGCGCGACCGCCCCGCCCCCTGGTTGCGGTTGTTCGCGATCAGCGCGACGCTCTGTTCCGGATGAGTCCGCGCCCAGCGCAGGACCCGCGACGCCGTACCGTCGGGGGAGGCGTCATCGACGACGCAGACATGAACCTGCGCCCGCGGGTCCCGCATCGTCTCGCGATAGACGCGGGCCGCCGCGGCGACGCTGTCGAGCGCCCGCTCGATGGTGTCCTCCATCCGGTGTGCGGGGATCACCACGGTGCCGACAAAGTCGGTGTCGGCCTTGTGGCGCGCGATCCCCCGCAGGGCGACTCCCAGCCCGCAATCCTCGAAGCCCGCGGCGGCGTGAAGCCGCTCGGCCTCCGCGTCGCGGCCCTGGACCAGCCGCAAGATACCCAAGGCGCGGGCCAGATCGCCCTGTGGCGGCACGACGCGCGCCAAGGGTTCCAGCAACGACGCCGCCTCGTCGGCCGCCCCGTCCTGCACGCGCCTCAAGGCCCGTCCGGCGGCGCGGCCCAGGGGCTCCCCGATCTGCCGGCTGAGCGCCTTAAAGTCACCGTGCAGGCGGGCGGCCCGGACGAACAGCGCGATCGCCCGCAGGTCGTCGCCCGCCGCGCGGGCGCTGTGCGCCGCGTGCTGCCACGCGACCGCATCGGCCGGATCGTTCGCGAGCGCCGCCCGGTGTGACGGGGTGCCGTCGGAATCCACGATATCCGGCGTCATCCCTGAGCCACCGCCGTCACGAAAGTCTTGGCGAAGGCGCGCCAAGTCCGCTCGCCGCGCAGGAAGGCCCGCGCCTTGTCGGCGCGGGAACGGGCGGCGGCGCGGTCGGTGTAGAGGGCTTCGAGGTGGGCGACGGCCTCCTCGACGGACGATTCCCCCCAGCCGCGTCGCCGCCCGGCGGGATCGGCCACCGGGTCCTGCCGGAGCAGCGGCAGGCAGTTGCCGTCGCGGATCAGGTCGAGATGGCCGGTGTTGGCCGACAGGATGACCGGCACGCCGCAGGCCATCGCCTCCATGGCGACGAGGTTGGTCGCCCCCTCGCAGCGGTTGGGAAAGAGGGCGGCGTGGCATTCCGCCAGGATGGCGGGGATCTGGCCGCGCCCGAGGAAGCCCATGTCGACGAAGCCCTCCGGTGGCACGCCGCAATCCATCGCCCATTCCACGATGCGCAGCTTGCCGTTGTCGCCCACGGCGGGGGCGGAGGGCACCAGGGGGGACTCCGCGATGTCGGCGGAGGTGTGCGGCCAGGGGTTGTGCCACGCGGTGACCAGCAGCGCGTCGGGGTGGCGCTCGTGGAACCGGCGGAAGGCGGCCAGCACGATGTCCTGCCCCTTGCGGAACTCCACCTTCCCGCCCGAGAAGACGACGAAGCGGTCGCCGAAGCGCCGGGCCGGCGGGACCGGCGCCAGCTCGTCCGGGTCCACGCCCTGGAAGGCGCAGCCGACGTCGGTGAAACCCTGATCGGCCAGCAGCGCCCGGTTGTAATCGGAATGGACCACGAGCTTGTCGTAGCTCCGCGCGCGGCGCAGCGTGTCCTCGTCGAACAGGGTGTCCTCGAAGGCGATGACCCCGACGTTGCGGCTGCCGCGGAACCGGGTGGAGAACGGCCCGGCGACGAAGCCGTTGCCGAGCGCGTGCAGGACGGTGCAGTCGTTGAGGCCGAGCATCCGGTTGCCCGACCGGTCGGCGATGGCGGTGATCTGCCGATGGCCGTCCATCAGGCATTCCAGCTTTTCCCGGTTCTCCGGCCGCAGGGTGGACAGAAGCGGCTTTTCCAGCAAAAGCGGTGGCCGCCCCCGGTCGATCAGATGCAGCGCCGTGTGGACGCCGACCAGACCCCAGCCGTGGATTTCCGAAAGCTGCCACGTCAATGCCAGATTCTGCGCCAAGTTCTGCTCCACGCGCGGGGTCCCGCCATCCACAGCTGCCGACTCCGTCACGCGCCGCACATCCTTTTTGCCCATGGCCTTGGATGGTAGGATAGCAGAACGCAGGCGCCGATCCACAGCGTGAGCCGCTGTTCAGCGCCAGCCATCAAGTGCGAGCCATCCAGCCCGAGTCAGCATGACTGTCAAGATCGCCTTTCTCGACCCGGCGGGTGGGGACTACACGCCGGACACGCCACGCCTGCGCCCGCTCGGTGGTTCGCAATCGGCGCTGTGCTACCTCGCGGAGGCGCTGGCCGCCACCAAGTTGGCCACCTCCAAGCTTGAGGTCACGCTGGTCAACGGCGCCCGGACGCCCGGCTCGGTGCGCGGGGTGCGCTGCCTGCCCGCCGGCGCGGTGTCCTGGGAGGACATGCGGGCCTTCGACGTCGTGGTGCTGCTCAACGGCTGCCCGACGGAGGCGCTGATCCGCCTGCGCGCGGCCCTCGACGGCGGCCGCAAGCTGATCCTGTGGATGCAGCACGCCGTCGACCAACCCGCCGCGCAATGTGTCGCGGAGTCGGAGGCGCGCGCCTGCTGGGACGGCTACGCCTTCGTCAGCCGCTGGCAGATGGACGGCTACCTCACGGCCTTCGGCCTCGACCGCCGGCGCTGCCGGATCCTGCGCAACGGCATCGCGCCGGCCTTCTCCGGCCTGTTCCCGCCGGGGGCCGACATCAGGGCGGCGAAGCCCTGGCCGCCGGTCCTGGCCTACACCAGCACGCCCTTCCGCGGCCTCGACGTGCTGCTCGACAGCGTTCCTCGCCTGCGGGCGGCGATCCCCGGAACCACCGTCCGGGTGTTCTCCAGCCTGGAAGGCTATCAGGTCCCAGCCGACCGCGACCCCTACGGCGCTCTCTACCAGCGCTGCCGCGAGACCGAGGGCGTGGACTATGTGGGGGCGGTCTCCCAAGGTGCCTTGGCCGACGCGTTGCGCGGCGCGACCGGCCTCGCCTACCCGAACCGCTTTGCCGAGACCTCCTGCATCGCCGCCATGGAGGCGCTGGCCGCCGGCTGTCTCGTCGTGTCCAGCGCGTTGGGGGCGTTGCCGGAGACCACGGCGGGCTTTGCCCGGCTGATCCCGGTTCCGGAGGACCCGGCGGAGCACGCCGTCCGCTTCGCCGAAGCCGCCGGCGCAGCCCTCGTCCAGTGGCGCGACGATCGGGCGACCGTCGGGCTCCGGCTTCGCGAACAGGTCGATCACGTCACCGCCGGGATGAGCTGGGCCGGACGGGCCGGGGACTGGCTGGCGTGGCTCGATGAGCTGAGAGGCGACCACAGGAGCGGCGCCGCGCCGGGCACGACGATGGCGGCCGTCACCGCCACTCTGGCCGACGCGCAGCAGCGCCTGCTGGGCGCGCTGGGCGCCCACCTGAACGCCCGCCCCTCGGCCAAAGAGGAGCAGGCCTGGCGGGCGGAGGCGCGGGCACTGATCGCGCTGATCGAGCGTTCGCTGCGGCTCGACCACAACACGGAGGAGAACCGGTCGGCCGTCTGGACGACGCTGCGCGGGTTCGACGCCTGGTTCGCCTACGTCACGACGCTGACGGACACGCCGCCGCCCGCCGCCCCGCCACCCGGCGGGCGCCGGATCTACGATTGCTTCCAGTTCCACAACGAGCTGGACCTCCTGGAGGTGCGGCTGGCCGAGCTGGACGCGGTGGTCGATCGCTTCGTCCTGGTCGAGGCGACCTTCACCCACGCCGGCGATCCCAAGCCCCTCCATTACGCGGAGAACCGCGCGCGCTTCGCGGCCTACGCCGACAAGATCATCCACGTCGTCGTCGACGACGATCCCGGCGGCTTCGCATGGCAGCGTGAGGCCCACCAGCGCGACGCGATCACCCGCGGCCTCGACGGCTGCGACCCGACGGACATGATCGTCGTCTCGGACGCCGACGAGATCCTCCGCCCCTGGGTGATGGAGCGACTGCGCCGGGAGCCGGACGACGGCCGCTCGCTGTTCGCGCCGCACCTCGACATCTTCCTCTATTTCCTCGACCTCAAATCGCCCGATCCCTGGGTGTCGGTGGCCGCCGCGCCGTGGGAGCTGATCCGCCAGATCGGCGCCAACCGCGCCCGCTACCTGACCAAGCTGGGGCATGGGCGCGTCGTCCCGGACGCCGGCTGGCACTTCACCTGGATGGGCGGGGTCGAGCGCTTCCGCGCCAAGCTGCAGGCTTTCGCCCACCGCGAGATGATCGCGGCCTTCGATCAGGACGCGGCGGCGAACCGCGAACGGCTGGATCGCTTCTACGCCACCGGGCGCTTCGACGGCGGCGCCGTTCCCGGCATGTGGACATCTTTGGCGCCGGTCCCCATCGACGCCGGCTTCCCCCGGCTGATCCGCGAGCGGATCGAGCATTTCCGCGCGCTCGGCTGGATCTCGCCGGACGCCGGCCCGCCAGTCCCGGAGGAGCCGATCGCGGACTCCGGGTCGGAGCATCGTCGTGCCCTGGTCCTCGACCCCGCCTCCATCGACGCCTTTCATGCCCTGGCGATGGAGAAACTCGGCCGCAACGCGCCGGAGGAGGCGATCGGGCCGCTGCGCCGGTGCGTCGTCCTCGATCCCTTCGGCACCTTCCACCGCTTCCATCTCGCCCACGCGCTGCTGATGCGCCAACGTTACGGCGAGGCGGAGGGCGTGCTTCGGGAGTTGGTCCGCCTCGCCCCCGACGACCATCGCGCCCGCGCCAACCTGGGCATCGCGCTGAAGAATCTGGCCCGCCACGACGAGGCGGTCGGCGTCGGACAGCGGGCGCTGGCGCTCGCCCCTGCCGAGCCCGGCGTGCTCAGCAACCTGGGGCTCGCCCTTTCCCTGCGGACCGGTGGGGACGAAGAGGCGGCCCGCGTGCTGCATTGGGCGGTGGCGATCGACCCGGACTTCATCTCGGCCCGGCTGAACCTAGGGCTGGTGTTCAGCAAGCTGCGGCGCATCGCGGACGCGGAGGCCCAATGCCGACGCGTTATCGACCGCGATCCGAACCACGCCGAAGCGCACACGCTGCTGGGCACCTGTCTGCTGCTGCGCGGCGAGCTGGTGGCGGGGTTCCGGGAATACGAGTGGCGCACCCGTCTGGCCGACCGTCAGGTCACGCCGCGCGGCCTGCCGAGCCCGGTGTGGGAGGGCGGGAACCCGGAGGGCCTGACGATCCTGCTGCACGACGAGCAGGGGCTCGGCGACGGCATCCAGTTCGCCCGCTACGCGCCCTTGCTGCGCCGCCGGGGCGCCCGCGTGATCGTCGAGTGCGACGACCGGCTCGTCCGCCTGTTCGCCACGCTCCCCGGTGTGGATGGGGTCGTCGGCCGTTCCGACTCCCCGCCGCCGCACGACGCCCACGCCGCGCTGCTCAGCCTGCCGCACCGGCTCGGGACCACGCTGGCGACCGTCCCGGCCGAGGTTCCCTACATGTTCGCCGAACCGGAACGGATCGCGTTCTGGCGACGACGGCTGGGTCCGAAGACAGGAGCACGGTTGCGGGTGGGCCTGGTGTGGGCCGGCAACCCCGAATTCAAGGACGACCGCCGGCGCTCGCCGGGGCTGGCCGCCCTGCGGCCGCTGCTCGACGTTCCAGGCGTCGTGTTCTTCGGTTTGCAGAAGGGGGCCGGGCGGCAGGATCTGGAGCGTTGCGGGCCTCTGCCGCCGTCCTTCACCGACCTCGGCGCGGAGATCGCCGACTTCGCCGACACCGCGGCGATCATGGAGACCCTCGACCTGGTCATCAGCTCTTGCACGGCACCGGCCCATCTGGCCGGGGTGCTCGGCCGTCCGGTCTGGACGCTGTTGCCGGACATCGCCGACTGGCGCTGGATGGACCGTGGCGACACCACCCCCTGGTACCCGACCATGCGCCTGTTCCGGCAAACGACGTCGGGCGACTGGGCGTCCGTTGTCGCCGACGTGCGGGCGGCGCTGGAACAGGTGGTGGCTATAGGGACGGCACCGTGAAGGACGCGGGCGGCAGGCCGGCGGTGTGGCGGTCCCACATCGTCCGGTAGGCGCGTTCCAGGTGACGGGTGAAGCGGGGGCTGTCGAACAGCGGGGCCGTCGTCCGCGCGGCGGCGAGGCGGCGGCGGTAGCCGGCGAGCGTCGCCGGATCATCGGCCAGCCGCACCGCCAGCGCCTCGTAGCCGTCGAAGCTGGTGGTGACCGTCTCGGGCAGTCCGGCGGCGTTCAGCAGGCTGGCGGCGACGCGCGACGCGAAGGTGTCGCCGATCCGCGTTACCACCGGCAGGCCCATCCACAAGGCGTCCGAAACGGTGGTGTGGCCGGTGTAGGGAAAGCTGTCGAGGAACAGGTCGGCCAAGCGGTAGCGGGCGAGATGCTCGGCTTGCGGCCGGTGGGGGGCGAAGACCAGACGGCCGGGATCGACCCCGCGCCGCGCCGCCTCGCGCCGCAGATTGTTCGCACCATCCCGGCCGGCCTGCTGCAGCCACAGCACGCTTCCCGGCACCCGCGCCAGCACGCGCATCCACAGCCCGAACAGCGACGGGGTGATCTTGAACGGCGCGTTGAACGCGCAGAAGACGAAACCGTCCGGCGGCAAGCCGCAGGCGGCGCGGTCCGGCACCGGCATGTCCAGCGGCCGGCGCCGGTCGTTGACCTGATAGGAGTCCGGCATGATGACCAGCCGCTCCCGGTAATGCGGCTGATGGTCCGGCGGCGTGACGAAGCGGTCGCCGATGACATAGTCGAAGGCATCGCCGCCCATCGTCCCTGGATAGCCGAGATAGGCGACCTGGACCGGCGCCAGCCGGCACGCCAGAAGATCGAAGCGGACGTGCCGCGTGTAGCCTTTGAGATCGACCAGGATATGGACGCCCTCGGCCGCGAGCGTCGCCTGCACCTGCTCCGCATCGCAGCCGCGGATGTCGTGGAAGGCGTCGAAGGCGGCCTCCAGGCGGCGGCGTGTCGGGCTGCCGTCGTCGGGACCGTAGGAACAGGCGACGACGCGGAAGCGGTCGCGGTCGTGCAGTTCGAACAGCTCGGCCGCCAGATAGGCGGTGGCGTGCTCGTGGAAGTCGGCGGAGAGGTAGGCGACGGTGAGCCGGCCACCATCACCGGAGGGGGCGCCGAGGGCGCGCGCCACGGGGGCCGTCGCGACGGCTTGCGGGACGGCCGCCGGTTGCACCACCGCGCGGTGGAAGTGGCGGGCGGCACGATCCTGCTGCGCCGCGCTCGTATCGATCAGCAGGGTGAGCAGCGGCAGGGTGATTCCCCGGCCGCTGTCGATGACCGCCAGGACCTGCCGGCACAGATCGTCGTACGTGCTCCAGTCGCAGTGCGAGAGGGCGGCATGGAGCCGGTCGCCGAGGGATTCGGTGCGGCTGGGGTCGAGACTGTAAGCCCGCCCATAGGCCGTGGCCGCCGCGCCCGGTTCGCCCGCATCGCGCAACGCGTGGCCGGACTCGCGCCACGCCTCGGTGTCGTCCGGCGCCTGCGCGGCCGCCCGGCGAAGAACGGCGCGGCCCGCCGCGGCCCGGCCCAACTCGCGGAGCATCGCGCCCAACGCCACGATCCGCTCGGCATCGGCCTGCCCGGGGGCCAGCCGGATCGCCCGCGCCTGAAGCGCCGCCGCCTCGGCAAGACGGCCCCGGCGGCGCAGCAGAAGCGCCAGATTGAAGCAGGCGTCGGCCAGATCCGGCTTCAGCGCGATGGTGACGGCGAAATGGCGCCGCGATTCCTCGAATCGACCAAGCGTGAAGGCGGCGACGCCCAGAAGGAAGGACGCGCCATGATGGTCCGGCTTGACCGCCAGGATCGCGCGGCACACCGCGCCGCACTCGGCGTGCCGGCCGTTCTGATGCAGCATCAGGGCGTAGCCCAACGCTTCGGCGGGGGACGCAAAATGCCGGGCCGTGCTCATGCTTCCCCTCGGTGCCGCCGCCTCCTGGACCGTCGTGGAGGCGTGCGGAGCGTGAAATCGTCGGGAAAAGGGTTACCATCGGGCGCGGCAATTCCAAACCCATTTGCCGGGCCCATTTGCCGGGTCGACCACGTGGAGGGAGAGGGCGGGTGATCGAGGCGACGTTCGACGGGGCCGGTGAAGCGTTCGACCGGTGCTTCGGCTCGGGCCTGCGTCACGTCGACGCCGAATCGCTGGAGGCTGCGGCGTGCTCCTTCCGAACGGCGGCGGCGATCCGCCCGGATCATCCGGTGGCCTGGTTCGTCCTGGGGCTGGTGCTGCGCGGCCTGGGACGCGGGGACGACGCGGCGGTGGCGCTGCGGGCCGCCCACCGCCTGCGGCCGGACGACGCCGACACGCTGTTCCAGTGGGCGTCGCTGCTCATCGAGCGCCGTCTGCCCGAAGAGGCCGTAGCGCCGCTTCTCCGTCTCGTGGCGCTGCGGCCCGGTTACCCGGACGCGGCGTTCAGCCTCGGCAACGCGCTGATGGCCGTGGACGAGCCCGAACGGGCCGAAGCCGCCTACCGGCTGGCCGTGCTGCTGGAACCGGGTTCGGCGGCGGCCAACAACAACCGGGGCGCGGCGATCCTGTCCCAGGGACGGCCGGAGGACGCCGCCGTGAGCTACCGGCGGGCCGTCCGGCTTGAGCCGGGGTCCGCCGAGCATCACAAGAATCTCGGCGTCAGCCTGCTCACCGCCGGAAACTTCGCGGAGGGCACGGCCGAGTACGAATGGCGCACCCGCCAAGCCGTCTGGCAATGGAACCGCGACCGCCCCGGCACACCGCTGTGGGGCGGCGGCCCGCTCGCCGGCAAGACCATCCTGGTCCATTTCGAGCAGGGTCTCGGCGACACCGTGCAGTTCATCCGCTACATGGCTGTGCTCAAGGCGATGGGAGCCCGCACGGTCTTCGAGTGCCAGCCGCCGCTCAAGCGCCTCCTCGCTGGCGTTCCCGGCATCGACGTGCTGGTGGCGCGCGGCGAGCCGCTTTCCGAGGCCGACTGCCTCCTCCCCTTGATGAGCCTGCCCCATCGCTGCGGGACGACGGTGGCGACGATTCCCGGCGGCGTTCCGTATCTGCGGGCCGATCCGGACCGTTCGGCGTTCTGGCGCCGGCGGATCGCCGAGGCGGGGCGGCCGGGCGATTTCCGGGTGGGCATCCAGTGGCGGGCCGCGGGGGCCGACCGCTCGATTTCGCTGGAACGCTTCGCGCGCTTGTCGCACCTTTCCGGGGTGCGGCTGTACAGCCTGCAAAAGGCGGACGGACCCGGCCGGTGGGAGCGGCCCGACGACCGGCTGGGAATCGTCTCGCTGCCGGACCGGGACGGGAAAGGTGAGGATGAGGGGTTTGTCGACACCGCCGCGATCATCGAGGGCATGGACCTGATCGTCGCCTGCGATTCCGTGGTCGGCCACATCGCCGGCGCCATGGGGCGTCCGGTGTTCCTGGCCTTGCCGTGGCTGGGGGATTGGCGCTGGATGCGCCTTCCCGACCGCACGCCCTGGTACCCGCAGACCCGGCTGTTCCGCATGACGCGCCGGAACGATTGGGACGGGGTGATGGCCCGCATCGCCGCCGCGGTCGCCCGCCGCGCCGCGGGGGTGTCATGACGGATGGGATCGAAGCGGCGTCCCGGCTTTACCGCGCCGGGCGGCTGACGGAGGCCATCGACGCCTGCCGGGCCGTGCTGGCGGCGGAGCCGGGGCGCTTCGATGCGCTCAACCTCCTCGGTGCCGCGCTGTTCTCGGCTGGCCAGGACGGCGCGGCCCGAGAGGCGCTGCGCGAGGCCGTCCGCGCCGATCCGGGCGACGCCGCCGCGCTGACGAATTTCAGCATCGTCCTGCAACACCGCCAGGAGTGGCCGTCCGCCGGGCGCGCCTTGCGCGCGCTGGCGGCGGTGCAGCCGGAGTCCGCGTCCCTTTACAGCCGGTTGGGCACGGTGTTTCAGGAAATGGGCGACCTGGACAGGGCCGTCCGGTTCCTGGTGCGCGCCGCCCGGCTCGATCCCCGCCCGAGCGTGCAATGGTACAATCTCGGCCTGATCGGGATGCTCGCCGGCGACTTCATGGCCGCGGTGCGCGACCTGCGCCGGGCGCTCGCGATCGCGCCCGAGGGGGGCCTCGCTTATGTCCAACTCGGCGAGACGCTGCTGCGGCTCGGCCGGCTGGATAAGGCCGCCGGGGTGTTCCGCCACGCGCTCCGGCTCGACCCGGCCGCCTCCGAGGCGGTCAACGGCCTGGCGCGCTGTGGGCGATACCGGGCCGCCGCTTCGGCGGCGCAGGTCTCGGGGATGGGGGCCGAAATGGGGCTGGCGATCCGCGGGGCCCTGGCAAGCGCCACAGGCTACGGCTATTTCTGCCAGCGCTTCATCCGGACGCTGCGCCAGCGGGCCGTGCCCCTCCAGGCGATCGGAATCACCGGTCCGGAATCCTGGCGGGAGGAGGATCTCGACCCGCCGGTTCCCGCCAAGGCCCTGGTGAACTTCCTCATTCCGCTGGCGGTCGAGCGGGTGCCCGGGCTGGCCACTGTGACCTTCTCGATGTTCGAGGGAACCCGCATACCCCCGGCCTGGCGTCGCCAGTGCGAACACAGCGACCTCATCATCGTGCCCACGGAATCGTCCCGCGTGGCCTGGGCGGCGCAGGGCTATCCGGAGGATCGTCTGCGGGTGTGCCCCCTGGGCGTCGATCCGGAGGTTTCCGACGGCGGCGTCCCCGCGCCGACCATGGTCGATCCGCGCGGCCGGCTGGTCTCCAGCTATCGGCACCGCTTCGTCAACGTCTCGGATTTCATTCCCCGCAAGAACATCGACGGCCTGCTGCGGGTCTGGCTGCGCAGCACGGCGCGCGCCGACGACGCGGTGCTCATCCTGAAGCTGGGCAAGGGAACCAACCCGGCGTTCGGTGCGGAACTCGGCGCGCTGGTCCGGCGGACGGAAGAGGCCGTCGGAAAGCGGATGGCCGACGCGGCGCCGGTGGTGCTGATCAACCAGCTCCTGTCGGACGCCGACATGACGGGGCTGCTGCGGGCGGCGACCCATTACTGGAGCATGTCGCACGGCGAGGGCTGGGACCTTCCCCTCTCCAAGGCCGGCGCCATGGGGTTGGGCCTGATCGCGCCGCGCCATTCGTCCTATCTGGATTATCTCGACGAGCGGGTGGCCCGGCTGATCCCGGCGGCCGTCCGCCCCGCGCGCCTGCCTTACAGCGAGCAGGCCTACCCGCCGTTCCACGGGCTCGACTGGTGGCACCCGGACGAGGACGCGGCGGCGGACATCCTGACCGCCATCATCCGCGGCGACGACACCGGCCCCCCGTCGGCACGCGACCATCTGGTGCGAGGCTTCACCTGGGCCCGCGCGGCGGACCGGCTGCTCGCCATCCTCGACGACGCGGGTCTGCGCTGATGGGGAACCCGGCCGAAACGGCGGCGGTTCGGAGCTTCGCCGCCGCCCTGGAGCATCATCGGGCGGGCCGGCTCGACGCCGCCGAGGCCGTTTACCGGGCGATCCTGCGCGACGATCCCGGTCACGCCCACGCCAACAACAATCTGGCCATCCTGCTGCGCGGCACGGGGCGGTGGGAGGAGGCCGTCGCCTGCTACCGCCGGGCCGTTGCGGCGCTGCCGGACGACGCGCCGATCCGCAGCAACCTCTCCTGCGCGCTGGCCGACCTCGACCGGCCGGCGGGGGCGCTGGCGGCGGTGCGCGTGGCGCTGTCCCTGTCCCCGGACTACGCCGACGCCTGGTTCAACGCCGGCAACCTCCTGAAGACGGAGCGGCAGCCCGAGCGGGCGATCGCCGCCTACCGCCGGGCGGTGCGGCTGAAGCCCGGCATGGGCGGGGCCCACAGCAACATGGGCGACGTCCACCGCGACCTCGGGGAATCGAGCCGCGCCGTGGACTGCTACCGGGCGGCGATGGAGGCGCAGCCCGACCTGCCGCAACCCGTCGTCAACCTCGGCGAGGCGCTGAAGGAGCAAGGACGGATCACCGAGGCCATCGCGGTCTTCCAAAGCGGGGTCGAACGCCACCCCGATCTGACCCTGCTCCATTCCAACCTGCTGTTTGCCCTGCACTACACGCCCTGGGTGCCTCCCGAGGTCATCGCCCGCGCCCACGCGCACTGGAACGAGCGGCACGCCCGCCCGCTGATGCCGCTGGACTGGGGATTCCTCAACGATCGCAACCTCGGCCGCCGGCTGCGGGTGGGCTATGTCTCCCCCGACTTCCGCGCCCACGCCTGCGCCCATTTCATCGAGCCCCTGCTGCGCGAGCACGACCGCGGCGCGATCGAGGTGTTCTGCTACGCCACCTCGAACCATCACGACGCGATCACCGAACGCATGAGGAGTCTGGCCGACGGATGGCGGTCGCTGGTCGCGCTGGACGACGCGGCCGCCGCCGCGCTGGTCGAGCGCGACCGCATCGACATCCTGGTCGATCTGGCCGGCCACACGGCGCACAGCCGGCCGCTGCTGTTCGCCCGCAAGCCGGCCCCGATCCAGGTCGCTTGGCTGGGCTACCCCGACACCACCGGCATGCCGGCGATCGACCACCGCCTGACCGACGCGGTCGCCGACCCGCCGGGCCTCACCGACTCCTGGCACGCCGAGCGGCTGGTCCGCCTGCCCAAGGGGTTTCTCGCCTTCCAGCCGTTGCGGTTCGTCACGGCGCGCGACGAACCGCCGGCGCTGGTCAACGGTTTCGTGACCTTCGGGTCCTTCAACAACGCCGCCAAGGTGACGCCGGAGGTGCTGCGGGTCTGGTCGGCCATCCTGACGCGCGTGCCGTCCGCCCGCCTGTGTCTCAAGAGCCGCGCCTTCGCCGACGCGCCGACACGCGCGCGCTATCTCCAGCAATTCGCCGGCAGCGGCGTGGACCCTGGCCGTGTCGACCTCCTTCCCCCGATGGATGTGATCGATCACCATCTGCGGGCCTACGACCGGATCGACATCGGGCTCGACCCCTTCCCCTACAACGGCACCACCACCACCTGCGAAGCGCTGTGGATGGGCGTGCCGGTGATCACGCTCGCCGGTCGTCATCACGTCGCGCGGGTGGGTGCCAGCCTGCTGACTCAGTGCGGGCTGGACGAGTTCATCGCGACGGACGAGGCCGGTTACGTCGAAACAGCCGTCTGCCTGGCAGGGGACACGGAGCGCCTGGCCACGCTGCGCCGCGGCATGCCGGAACGGATGGAGCGCTCGGCGCTCAGCGACCATCGCGGCTTCGCGGCGGCGGTCGAGGCGGCCTACCGCGACATGTGGAGGCTCTGGCTTGGGCGCGAACGGAACGCGGCGGCGGAATGCCGAGCGCCAAGCGCCGGCCGCATCACCGGCCGGTGATGCGGCGGACCTCCTCGCGCAGGGCGACCGCCGCCCGGGCGAACACCGGTTCCCAATCCTGGTCGGGGCCTTGGCGGAACAGCCGCATCGTCGGGTACCAGGGCGTGCGGTCTCCGGAGATGCCGTAGATCCAGTAGGGGACGTGCTGCACGAGGTTCCACACCGGTGTGCCGAGGGACCCGGCGAGATGCGCCACGGAACTGTCGGTCATGATGACGAGGTCGAGCTGTTCCAGCATCGCCGCCGTGTCGGCGAAATCGTCGAGATCGGGGCCGAGCGGCGTCACCAAATGGCCGGCAACGCCGCTGTCCGCGAGTTCGGCCTCGGGCGGTCCTTTCTGAAGGCTGTAGAGCCGCACACCCGGCACCTCGGCGAAGCGCAGGAACCGGGCGAGGCTGGTGGCGCGCCGGCCGTTGTCGCCGAAGGTCACCCGCCCTGACCACACGATCCCGACGCGCAGCGTGCCCGGCTCCCGCGCGCCGAGCCGATGGGCGGCCTTGTCGCGGGAGACGGCCGGAACGGTCAGGGTGGCCGGTGGCGGGACCGAGGCCAGCGTGGTGCCGAACAGGCCCGGCAGGCTCATCTGCGACGCCTCGACGTCGAAGGCCGGCGGCGGGTTCCCCGGTTGCAGGACCTCGTCGACGCCCAACCCCGACAGCACCCGGCGCAGCTCCGGATGGCATTCGTACAGCACCCGGCCGCCCCGCTCCCTGACCAGCGGCACGTAGCGCCCCGCCAGGATGGCGTCGCCGAATCCCTGCTCGGCGAACAGGAACAGGGCGCGCCCGTCGAGCGCGCCGCCGTTCCAGGCCCGTTCCGACGGTGGCCGGCCATGGTAGGCGGCAAGCCCGCGCCGGGCTTCGTAATCCGCGAAGCCGTGGACGTAGTCGCCGACCTGAAGCCGGGCGAGCGCCCGCTCCCACCGCAACTCGGGCGTGGCGACTCCGCCCGCCGCCGCCCGCTCGATCATCGCGAGGGTCTCCTTGAAGTGCCCCGATTTACGCAGGGCCACGGCGTTGTTGAAGAGGAAGGCCGGGGTGTGCGGTTCGAGCCGCAGCGCCTCCGCATGCGCGGCCAGCGCCTCGTCGAATCGACCGGCCTCAACCAGGGCGTTGCCCAGGTTGCTCCAGATGCCGGCGTTCGCGGGTGCAAACTCCAGGCCCCGCCGGTGGCAGGCGATGGCGCCGTCCAGCTTTCCCACACGACGCAGAAGATGGCCAAGCATGGTCCAGGCGCCATCGTCGCGGGGGTTGGCCGCGAGGGCGGCCTCCAGCGTGGTCGTGGCCTGTGCATGGTCCATCCTCGTCCCCCTGGTTCGCCGTGGCCGAACCGCAAGACCACGTTGCGACCAAAGACTCGTTTGATGGCGTGACTGTCAACCGCTTGCCCCTGAGGGCGACGCCATGACCACTCACCCACGCGCACGAATACGATCCGCGAATGTCTTTCGTATAATTTATGGTTAATAATTGTTTTCGCCCGATTCCAGCTTCCAAGAAAATTGCTTTTCTTCTGAAGCAAAGCAACCGACGCGCGACAAGAAGAGGGCTTCAGGAAATAATTCGTCGCATTTCTCGCAGATAGGCCTCGTAAAGATGAAGTTGTGCGTCGCCAATGTGATGTGTCGATGTTCGGCAGATGCGTGGATGTTGCTTCGATGATTCGGGCCTGCGGCAAGTAAGCGTAGATAAATTATTAACTTGACCTACCCACTATTGGGAATTAGTGGCCAATCGTATACAAGCCGCCACGCTCCTGCTGCCAGAGCCGCGGAGCCTGGAAAAAACGCCGATGCACGAGGGATGAGATGGCTGCTGGTGGAACACTGACGCTCACGAGCGGCTCGGACTACACGTTCTCCTCGACGGAGGTTTGGTCCGGGATCAGGGGCAACGGCAGCACCCAGGGCGTTAGGCTCAACACCCAGGGCCAGACCCTGAGCGTGTCCAACCTCGACCGCATCATCGGCGGCACATCCAGCACCAGGAAGGACGTGGTCACGCTAGCCGGCACGGGCGGCAACACGATCACGGTCGAAGCACTGGAGACACTGATCGGCGGTTCCGGCAACGACCGGGTCCTGCTGACGTCCACCGGCGCCACCATGGTGGTGGAATCGCTCGAGACGATCCTCGGCGCGACCACCGGCACCGCCCTCATCACGCTCGCCGGCACCACCGGCAACACCATGTCGGTGGGCTATCTGAAATCGATGATCGGCAGCGCCGGCAAGGACGTCATCAACATCAACGCCGCAGGCTCCGTCGGCAGCACCATGGCGGTGGCCCTGATGGAGACGCTGATCGGGACCAACGGCCTGGACCTTGTCGCCACCATAGGCGGCACCGGCAGCAACACGATGTTTCTGGAAGGCATCGAGATCGTCCTAGGGAACGCCAGCGCTTCCGTTAACGATGTCGTCCATCTGGCCAGCGGCGGCAACACGATCGGCGTCGCCTTCCTGGAGACCCTCATGGGCGGCAGCGGCAACGATGTCGCGACGATGTCCTTCAAGTCCGGCACGGCCAATCTCCAGAGCACTGCCGGCACACTTGCCGTGTCGTCGATCGAAACGATCGTTGGTGGAACCGGCGGCCGAAACACCGCGATTCTCCTCGACGTCGGCAACACCATCACGGTGGCAAGTCTCAACACCCTGATCGGTGGCGGCGGCAAGGATGTCGTCAACGTCACGCTCCGGGACGGGACGGCGGTCGTCGGCGACGGGGGCATCCCCTGGAACACCAGCGGCAGCACGATGCTGGTGTCGCTGATCGAGACGATGATCGGCAGTTCCGGCGACGACATGGTCGTCGCGCTCAACAACGACGGCATGACCCTCGCGGTTTCGGCGATCGAGTCCGTGGTCGGCAAGGCAGGCAACGACGTCGTCCACCTCGGCACCGGCGGAAACACCATCCAGGTGGAGGCGCTGGAAACCCTGGTCGGCGGTTCCGGCACGGACGTGGTGACGGTGAACACCAGCCGGGGCACCACCATGACGGTGTCGGCCGTCGAGTCCATCGTCGGCAATGCGGGCACCGACGTCATCCAGTTCGGCAACGGTGGAAACACGATCCAGGTGGAGGCGCTGGAAACCGTGATCGGCGGCACCGGCAACGATGTGGTGACCGTCACCGAGACCACCGGCACCATCTTCCTGTCCGGCGTCGAGACCATCTACACGCCCTATCAGACATTGACGCTGAGCGGCGTGGACACCTCCGTCACCTGGCCGCCGGCTCCCGCCGACACGACACCGCCCTCGATCACCACGGTTTCGATCCCGGACACGGCGATGAAGATCGGCGACGTGGTGACCGTGACCATCACCGTGGCGTCGGACAGCGACACCTACACGCTGGGCAACGGCAGCACGGTCGGCGGCTTCGCGCTCGGCAACCTGACCAAGGTCGACGCGACCACCTACACCGCCACCTTCACGGTGACCAGCGGCGGCACCGACGTGGCGGCGGGCGTGGACGTGCCGGTCAACATCGTGCTGACCGACAGCGCCAGCAACTCCAACACCCCCTACACCACGGCGATCAGCCAGGGCGCCGACCGCATCGACGCCAACCGGCCGACCATCGCCTCGGCGGCGGTGAACGGCACGGCGCTGACGGTCACCTTCGCCGAAGCCATGTCGGCGAGCAGCGCCGCCGGCCTGACCGTCACGGTCGCCGGCCAGAGCCGCGTTGCGACCTACGCCAGCGGTTCGGGCACCACCACGCTGACCTTCACGCTGGCCTCGGCGGTCACCCAGGGCGAGACGGTGACGCTCGACTACAACCCAGGCACCGGCAACCTGACCGACACCGCGAGCAACGCCCCGGCCAGCGTCACCAACCAGTCGGTGACGAACAACACGGCCGACACGACGCCGCCGTCGATCACCACGGTGACGATCCCCGACCAGGCGGCCAAGGTCGGCGACACGGTGACGGTGACGATCACCGTGGCCTCGG
>NZ_QOKV01000013.1 GCF_008365405.1 Azospirillum brasilense
CCGCCAGAACGACTCGCCCGAGCCCGTCCCCGTCGATCCCATCCTCGCCTCCCGCAGCTGATCGGTACGCGCGGAAGACTACGGACCGGCTGAAACCTGGGCTACGTGGGGAGGCGATGCCGGATACGGATCTCCTGCCAGGGGGTCTGCGACGGCGGGATGGGGTAGCCGCCCGCGGCCTCCAGCGCGGCGCGGCGGTCGGCCAGCTCTCCCTCCGAAATCAGGATGTCGGCGCTGCCGCGGCGCAGGTCGATGCGCACCCGGTCGCCGCTGCGCAGCAGGGCCAGCCCGCCGCCCGCCGCCGCCTCCGGGGACGCGTTGAGGATGGAGGGCGATCCCGAGGTGCCGGACTGGCGGCCGTCGCCAATGCAGGGAAGGGAATGCACACCCTGTTTGATCAGCGTGGCGGGGGGGCGCATGTTGACCACCTCCGCCGCCCCCGGATAGCCGATGGGGCCGGTGCCGCGGATGACCAAGATGGTGTAGGCGTCGAAGCCCAGGCTGGGGTCGTCGATGCGGTGATGGTAGTCCTCCGGCCCGTCGAAGACGACGACCTTGCCCTCGAACGCCTCCGGGTCCTGGGGGTTGGACAGGTAGCGTTCGCGGAACTCGTCGGAGATGACGCTGGTCTTCATGATCGCGGCGCCGAACAGGTTGCCGCGCAGCACCACGAAGCCGGCGCTGGGCATCAGCGGCTCGTCGATGGAGTGGATCACCCGCGTGTCGAGGATCGGCTGCGCGCGGCAGTTCTCGCCGATGGTCCGGCCGTTGACGGTGGGCGCCCCCTCGCGGATCAGCCCCTTGCCCATCAGCTGGGCGACGACCGCGGGCACGCCGCCGGCGCGGTGGAAGTCCTCGCCCAGATACTCGCCGGCCGGCTGGAGGTTGACCAGCAGCGGCACGTCGTGCCCGTGGGTCTGCCAGTCCTCCACCGTCAGCGGCACGCCGATGTGCTTGGCGATGGCGTTGATGTGGATCGGCGCGTTGGTCGAGCCGCCGATGGCGGAGTTGACGACGATGGCGTTGAGGAAGGCGTCGCGGGTCAGGATGTCGGAGGGCTTGAGGTCCTCGCGGACCATCGCGACGATGCGCTTGCCGGTCTCGTAGGCGGCCTGCTGGCGCTCGCGGTAGGGGGCGGGGATGGCGGCGGAGCCGGGGAGCTGCATGCCCAGCACCTCGGCCAGCGAGTTCATCGTGGAGGCCGTGCCCATCGTGTTGCAGTAGCCGGTCGAGGGGGCCGAGGAGGCCACCAGCTCGATGAAGCCCTGATAGTCGATCTCGCCGGCCGCCATCATCTGGCGCGCCTTCCATACGATGGTGCCCGAGCCGGTGCGCTCGCCGCGGAACCAGCCGTTCAGCATGGGGCCGACCGACAGGGCGATGGCCGGGATGTTCACGGTGGCCGCTGCCATCAGGCAGGCGGGGGTGGTCTTGTCGCAGCCGATGGTCAGCACCACCCCGTCAAGCGGGTAGCCGTGCAGCACCTCGACCAAGCCGAGATAGGCGAGGTTGCGGTCGAGCGAGGCGGTCGGCCGCTTTCCGGTCTCCTGGATCGGGTGGACGGGGAACTCGATGGCGATGCCGCCGGCGGTGCGGATGCCCTCGCGCAGCCGTTCGGCCAGCACCAGATGGTGCCGGTTGCAGGGGCTGAGGTCGGAGCCGGTCTGGGCGATGCCGATGATCGGCGCGCCCGACTGCAGCTCCTCCCGCGTCAGCCCGAAATTCAGGTAGCGCTCCAGATAGAGCGCGGTCATGTCGGGGTTGTCGGGGTTGTCGAACCACGCGCGCGACCGCAGCCGCCGGCCGGAGCCGAATTCCGGGTGCTGGGTGGAGGGTTTCGTATCGGACATGTCGGCACCAATTCGGGTTGGGGGCGCGGACCGGGGTACGGCCGGCGCCGGGGTCGTTCGGAGCCTCGTTCGGGCGTCGTTGGGAGTCGGCCGGGCGGTGCGCCCGGCGCGTTACCAGTGGAAGGCGTCGGTGGTGCGCCAGCGCCCGATCAGACAGGCGTCGGCGACCAGTTGCAGCGGACGGGCGTCGACGTCGCCGGTCGCGTCCGCGATCAGTTGGTGGAAGCGGCGGTAGATGCGCTGGTACTCGCTGTCGGGCTCGGCCATCACGGGCACGCCGTCCTCGCTCAGCCGCGTCCCGCCGTGGGTCAGGTCGAACCGTCCGCTCTCCGTCTCGATGGCAATGGTCCAGGTCTGCTCGCCCTCCTGGAGGAAGTCGAAGGCGGCGGTCACCGTCCCGACGGCGGAGCCCGCAACCCCCTCCATGCGCAGCGTCGCGGCGATGGGCGTGTCGCGGTTGGCGGGGACCCGCAATTCGGCGTCGCGGACGACGACGGGGCCGGGCAGGATCGCGGTCAGGATCGACAGGGCATTGATGCCGGGATCGAAGACGCCGAAGCCCCCCGCCGCGAAAATCCAGTCCTGGCCCGGATGCCAGCGCCGCACGTCCTCCTTCCAAGTGATAGCGGCGTGGCGGACGGTGGCGCCGGCCAGCCGCCGCCGCGTCTCCTCCACCGCCGCGTTGAAGCGGGAGTGCCAGGCGGCGAACAGCGTGCGCTTGGCGCCCTCCGCCGCGTCGAGCAGGAGGCGAAGCTCGGTCAGGGTGGCGGCCGGCGGCTTCTCGATCAGGACATGCTTGCCGGCGCGCAGCGCTTCCACCGTCAGGGCGTGGCGGACGGCGGGCGGCGTGCAGATCGCCACGGCGTCGAGGCCGGGCAGGGCGGCCAGCATCTCCGCCTGGCTGCGGAAGACCGGCACGTCGCGGAGCCCGGTTTCCTCCGGGGTGGCGCCGTGCGGGCTGACCACCGCGGCGAGCCGGAACAGGCCGGTGGCGGCGATGGCCGGGACATGCTGGTCGCGGGCGATCTTGCCGAAGCCGACGATGCCGACGGTGAGCGGGGCGGGAGTGGAACGGGTCATGACGGCTCTCACGCCTTGTTCTTGTTGTAGACGTCGATGGTGACGGCGGCGAGCAGCACCATGCCCTTGATGACCTGCTGCCAGTCGATGCCGATGCCCAGGATCGACATGCCGTTGTTCATCACGCCCATGATGAAGGCGCCGATCACCGCACCGGTCACCCGGCCCACGCCGCCCGACGCCGAGGCGCCGCCAATGAAGCAGGCGGCGATCACGTCCAGCTCGAACGAGACGCCGGCCTTCGGCGTTGCGGTGTTCAGCCTTGCGGCGAAGATCAGCCCGGCCAGCGCCGCCAGCACCCCCATGTTGACGAAGGTGTAGAAGCTGAGCCGCCGGGTGTCGATGCCGGACAGCTTGGCCGCCTTCTCGTTGCCGCCCAGCGCGTAGACGCGCCGCCCCACCGTGGTGTTGCGGGTGACGAAGCTGTAGAGCGCGATCAGCACGCTCATGATGATCAGCACGTTGGGCAGGCCGCGGTAGGAGGCCAGCAATTGCCCGACATAGATCAGCACGGCGACCAGCGCGACGTTCTTCGCCACGAACAGCGGCAGCGGCTCCTGCTCGATGGCGACGCTCTGCCGGCGCAGGCGCACCCTGGTGTTCATCGCCACCATCGCGGCGGCCACGGCCGCGCAGAGCAGCAGGCTGGTCAGGTGGAACTTGCCCAAGTTGAAGGCGTCCAGCGCCAGGAAATCCGGAATGAAGCCGGAGCTGAGGCGCTGGAACTCCACCGGGAAGGGGCCGACCGACTGGCCGGCCAGCAGGATCAGGCACAGGCCGCGGAAGACCAGCATGCCGGCCAGCGTCACGATGAAGGAGGGGATGCGCAGATAGGCGACCCAGAAGCCCTGCACCGCCCCGATCGCCGCCCCGGCCAGCAGGCACAGCAGCGTCGTGGTGACGAAGTCCAGGTGGAGCCGCACCATCAGCGTCGCCGCCAGCGCGCCGATGAGGGCGACGACCGACCCCACCGACAGGTCGATGTGCCCGGCGACGATCACCAGCAGCATGCCCAGCGCCATGATGACGATGTAGCTGTTCTGCAGAACGAGGTTGGTCAGGTTCAGCGGCTGCAGCAGCGTGCCGTCGGTCATGTACTGGAAGAACAGGACGATGGCGACCAGCGACAGCAGCATGCCGTACTCGCGCATGTGCGCCTTCACGAACCGTCCCATGGACACCCGCGGCCCGCGCGCCGGAAGGTTGAGTTCGGCGCTCATGGCAGAGCCTCCCCGGACATCAGCGTCTCGCCGGAGCGCATGATCGCCCCCATGATCTTCTCCTGGCTGGCCTCGGCCGCCGGCATCTCGGCGACCATCGCGCCTGCGTTCATCACATAGATGCGGTCGGCGACGCCCAGCAGCTCCGGCATTTCGGAGGAGATCAGGACGACGCCCCGGCCCTCGGCGACCAATTGGTTGATGATGGTGTAGATCTCGTACTTGGCGCCGACGTCGATGCCGCGGGTCGGCTCGTCGAGGATCAGCACCTGCGGGTCGGCGAACAGCCACTTGCTGAGCACGACCTTCTGCTGGTTGCCGCCCGACAGGTTCACCGTCTCCTGGAACACGTCGGGGCAGCGGATGCGCAGCCGGCGCCGGAACTCCTCCGCCACCTGGACCTCGCGCTCATGGTCGATGACCCAGCGTTTCGCCACCCCCTTGAGGTTCGCCAACGTGACGTTGTGGCGGATGTCGTTGTCGAGCACGAGGCCGAGATGCTTGCGGTCCTCCGTCGCGTAGGCGAGGTCGTTCGCCATGGCCCGGCTGATGGTGGAGACGTCGATCTCCCGCCCGTTCAAGAAGGCCCGCCCGCGGATGTTGCGGCCGTAGGAGCGGCCGAACAGGCTCATCGCGAATTCGGTGCGGCCGGCGCCCATCAGCCCGGCGATGCCCACCACCTCGCCGCGGCGGACGGTCAGGTTCACGTCCCGGACGACGCGCCGGCCGGGATGGGCCGGGTGGTCGGCGCTCCAGCCCTTGACCTCGAACAGCACCTCGCCGGGCACGGTGGTCCGCCTGGGGTAGCGGTCGGACAGGGAGCGCCCGACCATGCCGCGGATGATGCGGTCCTGGCTGACCACCGCCTCGCGGCAGTCCAGCGTCTCCACCGTCGTGCCGTCGCGCAGGATGGTCACCCGGTCGGCGACCTTGGCGATCTCGTTCAGCTTGTGCGAGATGAGGATGGAGGCGATCCCGCGCGCCTTGAACTGAAGCAGCAGGTCCAGCAGGGCGTCGCTGTCGCTCTCGTTCAGGCTGGCGGTTGGCTCGTCCAGGATCAGCAGCTTGACCTCCTTGGACAGGGCCTTGGCGATTTCCACGAGCTGCTGCTTGCCGACGCCGAGGTCGGTGATCAGGGTTTCCGGCGGATCATGCAGCCCGACGAGGCGCAGCAGCTCCCGCGCCCGCAGGGTGGAGGCGTCCCAGTCGATGACGTTGCCCCCGAGCAGCCCCCGCTTGGGCTGCTCGTTGCCGAGGAAGAGGTTCTCGGTGATCGACAGCAGGGGGACGAGCGCCAGCTCCTGGTGGATGATGATGATGCCCAGCCGCTCGCTGTCGGCGATGCCGCGGAAGGCCTGGGGCTGGCCGCGGAAGCGGATCTCGCCGTCGAAGCTGCCTTGCGGGTAGACCCCGCTCAGCACCTTCATCAGCGTCGACTTGCCGGCGCCGTTCTCGCCGATCAGCGCGTGGATCTCGCCCTCGCGGACCGACAGGTTGACGTCGTCCAGCGCCTTCACGCCGGGAAACGTCTTGGTGATGCCCGTCATCTCCAGGATCGGCATCGCCAGACTGGACCGCTCCAGGATGGAGTCCATGAGAATCCTCCGATCGCGCGATCGAACTCAGGCCGGTCGCGGGGGGCGCCGGTCGGCGCCCGCCCTGCGCCCCTTCGTCACTTGAACTGGGCTTCGGTGTAGTAGCCGCTGCCGACCAGCGTGCTCTTCCAGTTCGACGCGTCCACGCTGACCGGCTTCAGCAGATAGGCCGGGACGACTTTCTTGCCGTTGTCGTAGGTCTTGGTGTCGTTGACCGGCGGCGTGCCGCCGCCCAGCACGGCGTCGACCATCTCGACCGTGACCCGGGCCAGTTCGCGGGTGTCCTTGAAGACGGTGGCGCGCTGCTCGCCCGCGAGGATCGACTTGATCGAGGGCACCTCGGCGTCCTGCCCGGTCACCACCGGCATCGGCTGCGACGGCGAGCCGTAGCCGACCCCTTTCAGCGAGGAGATGATGCCGATGCTGATCCCGTCGTAGGGCGACAGCACGGCGTCGACGCGGCGGTTGCCGTAGAAGGCGCTCAGCAGGTTGTCCATGCGGGCCTGGGCGGTGGCGCCGTCCCAGCGCAGGGTGGACACCTTGTCCATCCCCACCTGACCGCTGCCCACCTTCAGCTTGCCGCTGTCGATGTGGGGCTGCAGCACCGACATGGCGCCGTTGTAGAAGAAATAGGCGTTGTTGTCGTCGGGGGAGCCGCCGAACAGTTCGATGGTGAAAGGACCCTTGCCGTCCTTCAGGCCCAGCGCGTCGACGATGTAGCTGCCCTGGAGCACGCCGACCTGGAAATTGTCGAAGGTCGCGTAATAGTCCACGTTCTCCGACCCGCGGATCAGCCGGTCGTAGGCGATGACCTTCACGCCGCGGTCCTTGGCCTGCTGCAGCACGTCGGTCAGCGTCGTGCCGTCGATGGCGGCGATCACCAGAACCTTGCTGTTCTTGGCGACCATCGTCTCGATCTGGGCGAGCTGGTTGGGGATGTCGTCCTCGGCGTATTGCAGGTCGGTCTTGTAGCCCTTGGCCTGGAACTGCTTGACCATGTTGTTGCCGTCGTCGATCCAGCGGGCCGAGGACTTGGTGGGCATCGCGATGCCGACGGTGGGCTTGTCCTGCGCCAGCGCCGGCGCGGCGGCAGCGGTCAGGGCCAGCACGCCGACGGCCATCCCGGCCAGTGTGGTCGTGAACGAAGAAGACATGGGCCGATTTCCTCCCCCTTCTGCGGCACCGGGTTGGCCACACCCGCGGCACTTGAACGGGTGTCGGGTGGCGCAATGTTTGTAAGGCTAGCAATCGGCCGAAAAACCATAACTGTCAAATACGATTATCGGCGGAATCCATATGCATTTGTGTATCGCTTGAAGGACCCGGCTGCGGTGTTTCCTGGGCGCGGCGCATCTTGGCGTCGGACGCCGCCCGCAAGGCGGCCAGGGCGGTGCGGGCACCCGGCGACAGCGGGCGGTCCTTCAGCCAGAAAATGCCGTAGGGCTCGACGCTGAAGCGCTTGTGGAAGGGCACAATGGTGCAGCAGCCGGTGGGGGAGAACACCTGGGCGAGGGCGCGGGCGAAGACGGTGACCGAATCGTTCTCGGCCACCATCGCGAGGGAGATGACCGGGGAGGCGCTTTCGATCACCTTGCGCGGCGGCGGCACCCCCTCGGCGCGGAACAGCGCCTCGACCCGGCTGCGCAGCAGGCTGCCCAGCGGCTGGAGAATCCAGGTGGCGTCCACCAGATCGGCGGCGGTCAGCGGGCGGCCGAGCCGCAGCAGCGGGTGGCCGTCGCGGCAGACGAAACACAGCTCCTCGCTGCTGATCTCCTGATAGTCGAAGCACGCGGCGTCGACGTGGTCGGGCAGGCGGCCGATCGCGAAATCCATGACGCCCTGCCGGACCCGTTCGGCCAGCACGTCGCTGGTCTCCACCGCCACGGCGATCTTCAGGTCGGGATGCTCGCGGGTCAGCGTGGTGATCACCGGGACCACCAGCTCCACCGCCGGGGCCATCACCGTGCCGATGGAGACGCTGCCGCTGTGGCCGGCCAGCAGGTCGTTCAGCTCCTCCCCCGCCTCCTGCAAGCCGCTGAGGATCGCCCGCGCGTGGCGGATCATCAGGCCGCCGTACCAGTTCGGCTCGACGCCGCGGCCATGGCGCTCGAACAGGGTGACGCCCAGCGACTCCTCCAGGTCGCCCAGCAGCTTCGAGGCCGCCGGCTGCGACATGGTCAGGCTGGCGGCGGCGCGGTGCAGGTTGCGGTGCTCATCCAGCGCCACGAACAGCTGGAGATGGCGCAGCTTCAGCCGGGCCTTGAGGAACCAGTTGGCCGGGAAACGGTGCGGGGTCACGGGCGGGAGCCTCCGGTCTGGCGATACTGCCGGCATACGAAATCTCGTATCGCAGGCGCCGATATTCGTATTGGACGATTATCAGAACGCTCCCTATTGTTGGCATGGTCAACAAAATTCGGAACGGGACCGCGAGGAGGAGGCGACAGGGCATGCCGCAGGAGGTTCGTTGCGTCTGGCCCGTCCGGGCGCTCCTGGGCGAAGGCCCGCTGTGGTCGCCGGGGCAGGGCGCCGTCTTTTTCGTCGACATCCACGGATCGCGGATTCTGCGCCACGGGCTCGACGACGGGTCCCAAGCGGATTGGGCGCTGGAGGACGCGGCCTGTTGGTTGGTGGAATGCGCCGATGGCGACGGCTTCATCGCCGGGCTGCGCTCGCGCCGGGTGGTCCGCCTGCGGTTGGATCCGGGCCGCGCGGTGATCGCCGGGGAGTTGGCTCGGATCGACCCCGACCGGCCGGGCAACCGGCTAAACGACGCCAAGGCCGACGCGCAGGGGCGCCTGTGGATCGGCAGCATGGATGACGGCGAGGAGATGGCGTCCGGCGCTTTCCATCGGCTCGACCCCGATGGCGCCCTGACCTGTGTGGACGAGGGTTACACCGTCGCCAACGGCCCGGCCCTGGCGCCGGACGGGCGGACGCTCTACCACACCGACAGCGCGGCGCGGACAATCCACGCCTTCGACCTCGACGGAGAGGGGCGATTGTCCGGAAAGCGCGCCCACATCCGCTTCGCCGAGGCCGACGGCTATCCCGACGGCATGACCTGCGACGCCGAGGGCGGCCTGTGGGTGGCCCATTGGGACGGTGGGCGGGTCAGCCGCTTCCGGCCCGACGGCACGCTGGACCGCGCGACCGCGCTGCCGGTGTCGCGGGTCACCTCCTGCGTCTTCGCCGGCCCCGCCCTCGACCGGCTGTTCGTGACGACCGCAGCGCATGGCCGCCCCGACGAACCGCTGGCCGGCGCGCTGTTCGAGTGCGATCCCGGCGGCGTTCGCGGCCTGCCGCCCGGCCGCTTCGGGCATCCGCCCGGCTGACCCGGCCTGCAATCCACCCGACAGAAGGACCCCAACGGCCATGGCCTCCAGCGCCCGCCCCTATCGGGGAGTGTTCCCCGTCGTTCCCACCATCTTCACCGAGACGGGGGACCTCGACCTCGCCGGGCAGACGCGCTGCGTCGATTTCATGATCGACGCCGGCTCCGACGGCCTGTGCATCCTTGCCAACTTCTCCGAGCAGTTCGTGCTGACCGACGCCGAGCGGGAACTGCTGATGGAGACCATCCTCGGCCACGTCGCCGGCCGGGTGCCGGTCATCGTCACCACCACCCATTTCAGCACCGCCGCCTGCGCCGCGCGCAGCCGCCGCGCCCAGGAGCTGGGGGCCGCCATGGTGATGGTCATGCCGCCCTACCACGGCGCCACCATCCGCGTGCCCGAGGCGGGCATCACCGCCTTCTTCCAGCGGGTGTCCGACGCCATCGACATCCCGATCATGATTCAGGACGCCCCGGTCAGCGGCACCGCGCTGTCGGCGGAGCTGCTGGCCCGCATGGCGCGGGAGATCGCCAACGTCGCCTATTTCAAGGTCGAGGTGCCGCAGACCGCCGCCAAGCTGCGCCGGCTGATCGAGCTGGGCGGCGACGCCGTCGAAGGACCGTGGGACGGCGAGGAGGCGATCACCCTGCTGGCCGACCTCGACGCCGGGGCGACCGGCGCCATGACCGGCGGCGGCTATCCCGACGGCATCCGCCAGATCATCGACCCCTTCCTCGCCGGCGACCGCGAGGCGGCGGTGGCGGCCTACGGGCGCTGGCTGCCGCTGATCAACCACGAGAACCGGCAATGCGGCCTCGCCACCGCCAAGATCCTGATGAAGGAGGGCGGCATCATCGCCTGCGACGCCGTGCGCCACCCGCTGGCGGACCCGCACCCGGCCAGCCGGGCCGGCCTGCTCGACGCCGCCCGCCGCCTCGACCCGCTGGTCCTGCGCTGGGCGCGCTGAGGGCGCCGCCACCACGACCCGCCAAACCGGGAGACCCATGATGACCACCATCACCGGCGAGATGCTGATCGGCGCCGAGAGCCACCGCGGCTCCGTCGGCGCCTTCCGCGCCGTCGATCCCGCCACCGGCGCGGAGCTGGAGCCGGTCTTCGGCGGCGGCGGGGCGGTGGAGGTCGAGCGCGCCTGCGCGCTGGCCTGGGCCGCCTTCGACGCCTTTCGCGAAACCGGGCTGGAGGCGCGGGCCGCCTTCCTGGAGACCATCGCCGCGAACATCCTCGACCTCGGCGACGCGCTGATCGTCCGCGCCATGGCCGAGAGCGGCCTGCCGCGCCCGCGGCTGGAGGGGGAGCGGGGCCGCACCGTCGGCCAGCTCCGCCTGTTCGCCCAGACGGTGCGCGAGGGCGGCTGGCTGGAGGCCCGAATCGACCCGGCCCAGCCGGACCGCCAGCCGCTGCCGCGCCCCGACGTCCGGCAGCGCCACATCCCGCTCGGCCCGGTCGCGGTGTTCGGCGCGTCGAATTTCCCGCTGGCCTTCTCGGTGGCCGGCGGCGACACCGCGTCGGCGCTGGCCGCCGGCTGCCCGGTGGTGGTCAAGGGCCATTCCGCCCATCCCGGCACGTCGGAACTGGTCGGCCGGGCCATCCAGGCGGCGGTGGTGTCCTGCGGGCTGCCCGAGGGCGTCTTCTCGCTGCTGTTCGGCGTCGGCAACCCCATCGGAACGGCGCTGGTCACCGACCCGCGCATCAAGGCGGTGGGCTTCACCGGCTCGCGCGGCGGCGGCCTCGCCCTGATGGAAGCGGCGGCCCGCCGGCCCGAACCCATCCCGGTCTATGCGGAAATGAGCAGCATCAACCCGGTCTTCCTGATGCCGGCGGCGCTGGCCGCACGGGCGGAGGCGCTGGGCAAGGGCTTCGTGGCCTCGCTGACCATGGGCGCCGGACAGTTCTGCACCAACCCCGGCATCCTGCTGGGCGTCGACGGGCCGGACCTCGACCGCTTCCTGGCCGCCGCGGTGGACGCGCTGGGCGGCAGCGCCGCCTTGACCATGCTGACCCCGGCCATCCACGCCGCCTATGATTCAGGGGTGGCGCGGCTGTCCGGCAGCGCCGCCGTGGCGACGCTCGCCCGCGGGCTGGCCTGTTCCGGCCCGAACCAGGCACAGGCCGCCCTGTTCGGCACGACGGCCGACGCCTTCCTCGCCGACACGGCCTTGCAGGACGAGGTGTTCGGGGCGGCGTCCCTGCTGATCCGCTGCCCAGACGCGGCAACGATGCGGACCGTCGCCGAACGGCTGGAGGGCCAGCTCACCGCGACCGTGCAGATGGAACCGGCGGACGGCGACGCGGTGGCCGCGCTTCTGCCGACCCTGGAGCGCAAGGCGGGCCGCATCCTCGCCAACGGCTGGCCGACCGGGGTGGAGGTCTGCCACGCCATGGTCCATGGCGGCCCCTTCCCGGCGACCTCGGACAGCCGGACCACCTCGGTCGGCACCTTGGCGATCCGGCGCTTCCTGCGCCCGGTCTGCTACCAGGACATTCCCGCCGCCCTGCTGCCGGAGGCGCTGCGCGACGGCAACCCGTTCGGCCTGTGGCGGCGGATCGACGGCGTGCCCGGCTAAGCCTGAGAAAAGGACAGCGGTGAGGGAAGGACCGCCATCGCTTTGCCCGCATCGGGCGATCATGCCGGTTTCGGTATCGCTTCGGTCGAGAATCGTATTGGACAGATATGGTTTTCGACGCCTAATGTTGGCGCAACGAACAGATGCGAGCGGGCGCCGCCCGGATCGATGACAAGACACCCAGGGGAGTGAAACGGTATGTCCAGGACATGGCTGATCTCCGCCGCAGCCGCCGCGGCCTTGTTGATCGGGCTCGGCGGTGCGCAGGCCGCCGACAAGAAGCTGGTCGTCGGCTTCTCGCAGATCGGCTCGGAATCGGGCTGGCGCGCCGCCGAGACCAAGACCGCCAAGACGGAGGCCGAGAAGCGCGGGATCGACCTGAAGATCTCCGACGCCCAGCAGAAGCAGGAGAACCAGATCAAGGCCGTGCGCTCCTTCGTCGCCCAGGGCGTGGACGCCATCTTCATCGCCCCCGTGGTGGCGACCGGTTGGGATTCGGTGCTGAAGGAGGCAAAGGAGGCGAAGATCCCCGTCGTCCTGCTCGACCGCCAGATCGAGACCCGGGACCCCGGCCTCTACATGACCGCCGTCACCTCCGACACGGTGCTGGAGGGCCGGGTCGCCGGCGAATGGTTGGCCAAGCAGACCGGCGGCACCTGCAACGTGGTCGAACTCCAGGGCACCGTTGGCTCCTCCCCCGCCATCAACCGCAAGAAGGGCTTCGACGAGGTCGTCGCCAAAAATCCCGGCATGAAGATCGTCCGCACCCAGTCCGGCGACTTCACCCGCGCCAAGGGCAAGGAGGTGATGGAGAGCTTCATCAAGGCGGAGAACGGCGGCAAGGGCATCTGCGCGGTCTACGCCCACAACGACGACATGGCGGTCGGCGCCATCCAGGCGATCAAGGAGGCCGGGCTGAAGCCGGGCAAGGACATCCTGGTCGTGTCCATCGACGGCGTGCCCGACATCTTCAAGGCGATGGCCGAGGGCGAGGCGAACGCGACCGTGGAACTGACGCCGAACATGGCTGGCCCGGCCTTCGACGCGCTGGTCGCCTTCAAGAAGGACGGCAAGGCGCCGCCGAAATGGATCCAGACGGAGTCTGCCCTGTTCACCCCCGACACCGCCAAGGCCGAGTACGAACGTCGCAAGGACGCCTACTGACCCGGCCCCGTCCCGACGCATCGCCGGCGAGACCCCCGCATGACGGACCCCACCCCCACCGCGTCGTCGCCGCTGCTGGCGGTGCGCGGCCTGTCCAAGGCCTTCCTGGGCGTCCAGGCGCTCGACGGCGTGGATTTTACCGTGCGCCACGGCGAGATCCACGCGTTGCTCGGCGAGAACGGCGCCGGCAAGTCGACGCTGATCAAGACGCTGACCGGCGTCTACCAGCGCGACGCCGGCACCGTGACGCTGGAAGGGCGGGCCATCGCCCCCCGCGGCGTGGAGGAGGCGCAACGCCTGCACATCGGCACCGTGTACCAGGAGGTGAACCTGCTGCCGAACCTGTCGGTGGCGGAGAACCTGTTCCTCGGCCGGCAGCCCATGCGTTTTGGTCTGGTCGACCGCGGCGCCATGCGGCGGCGGGCGCGGGCGGTGCTGATCCCCTACGGCCTGACCCTCGACGTGACGGCGCCGCTCGGCCGCTTCTCGGTGGCGACGCAGCAGATCGTCGCCATCGCCCGCGCGGTGGACATGTCGGCCAAGGTGCTGATCCTCGACGAGCCGACCGCCAGCCTCGACGCGCAGGAGGTGACGGTCCTCTTCAAGGTGATGCGGACCCTGCGCTCGCGCGGCATCGGCATCGTCTTCGTCACCCATTTCCTCGACCAGGTCTACGCGCTGTGCGACCGCATCACCGTGCTGCGCAACGGCCGCCTGGTGGGGGAGCGGCGCACCGCGGAGCTGTCGCGCCTCGACCTCGTCGCCATGATGCTGGGGCGGGAGCTGGAGGCGGCGGCCCACCGCATCGCCCCGCCGGACGACGACGCGGAGGAGGACGCCCGGCCGCCGCTGGTCCGCTTCCGCGGCTACGGCAAGGCGCGCAGCGTCGAGCCCTTCGACCTCGACATCCGCCCCGGCGAGGTGGTCGGGCTCGCCGGGCTGCTCGGCTCCGGCCGGACGGAGACGGCGCGGCTGGTCTTCGGCATGGACCGCGCCGACCGCGGCGAGGCGGCGGTGGACGGACGGACGGTGCGGCTGCGCGGGCCGCGCGACGCCATCCGGCTCGGCTTCGGCTTCTGCCCGGAGGACCGCAAGAAGGAGGGCATCGTCGGCGCGCTGTCGGTGCGCGAGAACATCATCCTGGCGCTCCAGGCGCGGCAGGGCTGGTTGCGGCCGATCCCGCGCCGCCGCCAGGAGGAGATCGCCGACCGCTTCATCCGCCTGCTCGACATCCGCACGCCGCACGCCGAGCAGCCGATCCAGCTTCTGTCCGGCGGCAACCAACAGAAGGCGCTGCTCGCCCGCTGGCTGGCGACCGAGCCGCGCCTGCTGATCCTCGACGAGCCGACGCGCGGCATCGACGTCGGCGCCCATGCCGAGATCATCCGCCTGATCGAGCGGCTGTGCGCCGACGGCATGGCGCTGCTGGTCGTCTCGTCGGAGCTTGAGGAGATCGTCGCCTACAGCCGCCGCGTTGTCGTGCTGCGCGACCGCCGCCATGTGGCGGAGCTGAGGGGAGGGGAGGTCGCCGTGGACCGCATCGTCGCCGCCATCGCGTCGGAACCCGTTCCCGTGGAGCCGCGCCCATGACGCGGTCGGCTCCCGGCCCGTCGCGCAACCTGCCGCAATACGGCGCGCTGGCCGCCGTGCTGCTGGCCAACTGGCTGCTCTTCCCCGATTTCTTTTCCATCCGCCTGCAGGACGGCCGGCTGTTCGGCAGTCTGGTCGATGTGCTGAACCGCGGCGCCCCGGTGGCGCTGCTCGCCATCGGCATGACCATGGTCATCGCCACCCGCGGCGTCGACCTGTCGGTGGGCGCGGTGATGGCGATCTCCGGCGCGGTCGCCGCCACCCTGACCCAGGCGGGCTGGGGGCTGGCGCCGGTGCTGGCGGCGTCGCTGGGGGCCGGCCTGCTCTGCGGCCTGTGGAACGGGCTTCTGGTGGCGGTCCTGCGCATCCAGCCGATCGTCGCCACCCTGATCCTGATGGTCGCCGGCCGCGGCATCGCCCAGCTGGTCACCGAAGGGCAGATCGTCACTTTCACCAGCCCAGGCCTCGCCTTCATCGGCAGCGGCTCCTTCCTGACCGTGCCGATGCCGGTGGTCATCACCGCCGTCCTGCTGGGGGTGACCGCGCTGCTGGTCCGGATGACCGCGTTGGGGCTGATGATCGAGGCGGTCGGCGTCAACCGGCTGGCCAGCGCCGGGGCGGGCGTCAACACGCCGGTCGTGCTGATCGCCGTCTATGTGTGGTGCGGCCTGTGCGCCGCGGTCGCCGGTCTGGTGGTCGCCGCCGACATCCGCGGCGCCGACGCCAACAACGCCGGCCTGTGGCTGGAGCTGGACGCCATCCTGGCGGTGGTGGTCGGCGGCACGTCCCTGCTCGGCGGCCGGTTCGGGCTGCTGCTGTCGGTGGTCGGGGCGCTGATCCTCCAGGCGATGAACACCGGCATCCTGCTGAGCGGCTTCAAGCCGGAGTTCAACCTGATCGTCAAGGCGGGCGTCCTGATGGTGGTCCTGCTTCTGCAGTCGCCGACCCTGACCTTGTTCCTGCCACGCCCGGCCGGCCACCGGCCGGTCCGGGCGCCGACCCCGTCACGGGCCAAGCCCGAGAGCCAAAGCCCGAGTGCGGGAGCGTGACGCCATGATCCACCGTTTCCTTCCCCTGCTGGTGACCAGCGCCGTCCTGGTGGTCGGCTTCCTGCTCTGCGCCGCGCAGTTTCCCAATTTCGCCTCGCTGCGGGTCGTCGGCAACCTGCTGACCGACAACGCCTTCCTCGGCATCACCGCGGTCGGCATGACCTTCGTGATCCTGTCCGGGGGCATCGACCTGTCGGTGGGGGCGGTGATCGGCTTCACCACCGTGCTGCTGGCCGTGCTGATCGAGCAGGGCGGCTGGCACCCCTTTTCCGCCTTCGCGGTGGCGCTGGCGGTGGCCGGCGGCTTCGGCGCGGCGATGGGCGCCGTCATCCACGTCTTCCAGATGCCGCCCTTCATCGTCACGCTGGCCGGCATGTTCGTCGCCCGTGGCCTCGGCTTCGTGCTGAGCACCGATTCCATCCCGATCAACCACCCGCTCTACGCGGAGCTGGGCGATCTGGCGCTGCGCTTCGACGGCGGGGGGAGGCTGACCCTGCCGGCGCTGCTGATGCTGGGGGTGGTGGCCGCCGCCGTGGTGTGCGCCCATTGGACGCGCTTCGGCGCCAACCTCTACGCGCTCGGCGGCAACCGCCAGTCGGCGGAGCTGATGGGGGTGCCGGTGGGCCGCACCACGGTGGCTGTCTACGCCCTGTCGGGGCTGCTGGCCGGGCTGGCGGGCATCGTCTTCTCGCTCTACACCGGGGCCGGCTACTCGCTGGCGGCGACGGGGGTGGAGCTGGACACCATCACCGCGGTGGTGATCGGCGGCACCCAGCTGACCGGCGGCTACGGCTATGTGGTCGGCACCTTCATCGGCGTGCTGATCCAGGGCCTGATCCAGACCTACATCACCTTCGACGGCAGCCTCAGCAGCTGGTGGACGAAGATCGCCATCGGCGTTCTGCTGTTCGTCTTCATCCTGCTGCAGAAGGGCCTGTTGGCGGTGTGGACCGGCCGCGCCGCCGCTCCGGCGGAGGCGTGATCCGGTCCTCGATGGCGGCCCGGTGTTGATTCCACCGCGCCATAAACACGGTGTTCGCTCACAGTGTGTGTCGGGCGCCTTGCGGCGACGTTCGGCCACTTTCTGAACAGCCTTGAGACCCTCCCCACCTTGCAGCCCCGCTCCCCGGACCCTATAAGGACGCTCGTCCTTTCTTTCGGTCCGGCGGCAAGGAAAAGCGCATGATCGTGGTCACCGGTGGGGCCGGTTTCATCGGCTCGAACCTCGTGGCGGCCCTGGCCGCGCGCGGGATCACCAACGTCGCGGTGATCGACCGCTTCGGCGACGGGGAGAAGTGGCAGAACCTCGCCAAGCGGGAGCTCGCCACCCTCGTCGCGCCGGAGAACGCGCTCGCCTTCCTCGACCAGCACGCGGCGGAGATCGACGTGATCTTCCACCTCGGCGCCATCTCGGCGACGACGGAACGCGACGTGGACAAGATCGTCGCCAACAACGTGGCGCTGACGCTGGACCTCTGGCGCTGGTCCTCCTGGCGGGGGGCGCGGCTGATCTACGCCTCTTCCGCCGCGACCTACGGCGACGGCTCCGCCGGCTTCGACGACGACGGGTCGCCGGAGGCGCTGGCGGCCCTGCGCCCGCTCAACGCCTACGGCTGGTCCAAGCATCTGATCGACCGCCGCGTCGCCCGCGTGGTGACGGAGGGCGACATCCTGCCGCCGCAGTGGGCGGGCCTGAAGTTCTTCAACGTCTACGGCCCGAACGAGCGGCACAAGGACGACATGATGAGCGTCGTCGCCAAGCTCCACCCCAAGCTCAAGGCCGGCGAGCCGGCGCGGCTGTTCAAGTCGCACCGCCCGGAGTTCGAGGACGGCGGGCAGCTCCGCGACTTCATCCACGTGGACGACTGCGTGGCCGTGATGCTCTGGCTGTACGACAACCCGCAGGTCAGCGGGCTGTTCAACGTCGGCACCGGCAAGGCGCGCAGTTTCAAGGACTTGGCGCTCGCCACCTTCGCCGCGCTGGGGCTGGAGCCGCGCGTCGAGTATTTCGACATGCCGGCTGAGCTTCAGGGCAAGTACCAGTATTTCACCGAGGCGCGCACCGAACGCCTGCGCGCCGCCGGCTTCGACCAGCCCTTCACCGAGCTGGAGGAGGGCGTGCGCCGCTACGTCCAGGATTTCCTGTCGCAGCCCGACCCCTACCGCTGACGGTCCCGCCTCTCCCCGTCTGGGGAAACGCCCAAACAACAAAAGGCACCCGCCGCGCATGCTCGCCATCGCCTTCCCCGCCATCGACCCCGTGGCGTTCGAACTCGGGCCGATCGTCATCCGCTGGTACGCGCTGGCCTATCTGGCGGGCTTCGTGCTCGGCTGGCGCTACTGCTTGGCGCTGGCCCGCAGCACGCCGGGCCGCCCCTCGGCGGAGGATTACGACGACTTCCTGACCTGGGCCGTGGTCGGCGTCATCCTGGGCGGGCGGATCGGCTACGTGCTGTTCTACAACCTGCCCTTCTACCTCCAGAATCCGCTCGACGCGCTGATGGTCTGGCACGGCGGGATGTCCTTCCACGGTGGGCTGATCGGTGTCCTCGGCGCGATCCTGCTGTTCTGCTGGAAGCGCGGCCTGTCGCCGCTGGCCTTCGGCGACCTGATCGCGGCGGCGGCTCCCATCGGGCTGTTCTTCGGCCGCATCGCCAACTTCATCAACGGCGAGCTGTACGGCCGCCCGGCGCCCGACGTGTCCTGGGCGGTGGTGTTTCCGCGCGACCCGCTGCAGGTGCCGCGGCACCCCAGCCAGCTCTACGAATCCTTTCTGGAAGGGGCGGTGCTGTTCGTCCTCCTGGCCATCCTGGTGCGGATGCCCGCCGTGCGCGGGCGGGCGGGGATGACCGCGGGCATCTTCTTCATCGGCTACGGCCTGTCGCGAATCATCGCGGAGTTCTTCCGCGAGCCAGACGCGCAGCTCGGCTTCCTCTACGCCGGGGCGACGATGGGACAACTTTTGTCGGTGCCGATGGTTCTGTTCGGTGTCTGGCTGGTCGCCCAGGCCCGCCGCCGCCCCGCCGCCGTCTGAGGTCGGAAGGTTCCGTCATGAGTGATGCCGCCCCGGACAGCCTCGCCCACCACCTCGCCCGCCGCATCCTGATGGACGGGCCGCTGTCGGTCGCCGCCTTCATGGCGGAGGCGCTGGGGCATCCGCGATTCGGCTACTACATGCGCCAGGACCCCTTCGGCGTGTCCGGCGACTTCACCACCGCCCCGGAAATCAGCCAGATGTTCGGCGAGCTGGCCGGGCTGTGGTGCGTCGATACCTGGGCGCGGCTGGGCGGCCCCGCCCTCTTCCATCTGGTGGAGCTCGGGCCGGGCCGCGGCACGCTGATGCAGGACGCCCTGCGCGCCGCCGCGCTGGTCCCCGCCTTCCGCGAGGCCGCCCAGGTCCATCTCGTCGAGACCAGCCCGACGCTGCGCGCCCGCCAGAAGGAAACCCTGGCTGGCCTTTCGGTCGCTTGGCACGACCGGCTGGAGGACGTGCCCGAAGGCCCGACCCTGATCCTCGCCAACGAGTTCTTCGACGCCCTGCCGATCCGTCAGGTCCAGAAGACCAACCATGGCTGGTTCGAGCGGCTGATCGACATCGACCCCGCCGCATCCGCCGAAACGCCCCGCTTCCGCTTCGTCCTGGAGGCCTTCGGCAGCGCCGGAGCCCGGCTGATCCCGCCGGCCCTGCGCGACGCGCCGGAGGGCAGCGTGGTCGAGGTCTCTCCGGCCTCGCAGGCGGTGGCCCGCCTGATCGGGGAGCGTCTGGCCGCCCACCCCGGCGCGGCCCTGGCGATCGACTACGGCTACCGCGGCGGGCCGGCGGTCGGCGACACGCTCCAGGCGTTGCGCCGCCACGCCTACGCCCCGGTGCTGGACGCGCCGGGCGAGGCCGATCTGACCGCTCATGTGGACTTCGCCGCCATCGCCGCGGCGGCGCGCGAGGGTGGGGCGGAGGGCTTCGGCCCGGTGGACCAGGGCGACTGGCTGATCCGGCTGGGCATCCAGCCGCGCGCTGCCGCGCTGAAGCGCAGCGCCACGGCGAAGCAGGCTACGGACATCGACTCCGCACTGGCCCGCTTGATCGCGCCCGACCAAATGGGCACCCTCTTCAAGGTGTTGGCCCTCGCCTCGCCCGGCTTGGGGCCTCCGGCGGGCTTCGAAAGCCCGGAACTGGCATCCTAACAAGAGACCGCGACAGCAAAGGGACGGGTTCGTGATTACGCTTGGCGCGCTGAACGACATCACCCACATCCGACACGCCTTCTTCACCCGCACCGGCGGCGTGTCGGCGGGGCTGTACGCCTCGCTGAACGTCGGCTTCGGGTCCGGAGATGCGCCCGCCGCCGTGGCGGAGAACCGTGCGCGCGCCGCGGCCCGCATGGACGTTCCGCCGGAACGGCTCGTCACCTGTTATCAGGTGCACAGCCCGACCTGCATCGCCGTCACCGAGCCCTGGACCCCCGATCAGGCGCCCCACGCCGACGCCATGGCGACCGACCGTCCGGGCATCGCGTTGGGCATCCTGACCGCCGACTGCGCCCCGGTGCTGTTCGCCGACGAAAAGGCCCGCGTCATCGGCGCCGCCCACGCCGGCTGGAAGGGCGCCAAGGGCGGCGTGCTGGAAGCGACCATCGCGCGCATGGAGGAGCTGGGCGCCAAGCGCAGCCGCATCGTCGCCGCCATCGGGCCCTGCATCGCCCAGCGCTCCTACGAGGTCGGGCCGGAATTTCCCGCCCCCTTCCTGGAAGAAGACCCGCGCAACCGCGATTATTTCGCGCCGGCCCGCCGTCCGGACCATTTCCTGTTCGATCTGGCCGGCTACATCACCCGCCGCCTGGGCGACACCGGGGTGGAGATCATCCAGCGCTGCCCCAACGACACGGTGGTCGAGGAGGACCGCTTCTTCAGCTACCGCCGGTCCTGCCTGCGTGGCGAAAAGGACTATGGGCGCGGCCTCTCGGCCATCGTCCTTCAGGGCTGAGCACGTAAGAAAGATCCTGCGCCCTAAAATTGTTCTTACCTCTGACTGATTGCGATACGACCCATTTCGGGTAAGATTGATTCTCAAGGGTAAGGGCATTCCGGAGGGGGAGACGCCGGCATGACGATGGACACGCACCGGGAAGACACGCTTCGAGGCGACGGGCGGGGCGATTGGCGCAGCGCGCGGATGGTGCTCGACAACGGCGGGCTGGACGCCGACCACCGGATGCAGCACGAGCTGATCCGCCGCTTCGTCGCCCTGCCGGGCGAGGAATCCGAGCGCAAGCCGGCGCTGGCTCTGCTGAGCGAGCTGCGCCGCGTCTCGGTCCGCCATTTCCTGCGGGAGGAGCGGGTCCAGGCTTCGATGCGCTACCCGCATCTGGAGGAGCACCGGGCGCAGCACCGCCGGCTGGCCACCCTGCTGGACGACATCATCGGGCAGGTGGACGCCGAGGAGTCCGCCTTCGAGTACGCCTATGTGAAGGGCAAAGCGGACGAGCTTCTGCAATTCTGGTTCTTCGACCATTTCGTGAAGGCCGACCTGCCCATGAAATCGCACCTTGCGAAGTTCGCGGTGCGGTGATGCGCGGGCGGCCCTCGCCCACCGCCTGCCGCCACGCTTGCGCCATGCGGGAATCGCAGGGCCGGCTGGCTGCGGCGTCTTGAACCGCCCGTCATGGAACGTTTACATAGGTGCGCCCCTTTGTTATGGTCCGCCGCGTTTTCAAGGGGCGGCGTCGGCAAGGGACTGACGGGCGCACCGGAACCTATTCCCTGCAGAGAGAGCCGACTGCGATGAAGGTGCTTGCCGGCAACAGCAACCGTCCGCTGGCCGAGGCCATCTCCACCTGTCTCGGCGTGCCGCTGACCAAAGCGAGCATCCGCCGTTTTTCGGACATGGAGGTGTTCGTCGAAATCCTGGAGAACGTGCGCGGCGAAGACGTGTTCGTGGTCCAGTCGACGTCGTTCCCGGCCAACGACAACCTGATGGAGCTGCTGGTCACCATCGACGCCCTGCGTCGCGGGTCGGCCCGGCGCATCACGGCGGTCCTCCCCTACTATGGCTATGCGCGCCAGGATCGCAAGACCGGCCCGCGCACGCCGATCTCGGCCAAGCTGGTCGCCAACCTGATCACCCAGGCCGGCGCCAACCGCGTGCTGACCATGGACCTGCACGCGGGCCAGATCCAGGGCTTCTTCGACATCCCGACCGACAACCTGATGGCCGCCCCGGTGTTCGAGAAGGACATCCGCGCGACCTTCGAGGACATCGGCGAGGTGACGATGGTGTCGCCCGACGTCGGCGGCGTGGTGCGCGCCCGCTCGCTGGCCAAGCGGCTGGACGCCGATCTCGCCATCATCGACAAGCGGCGTGAGCGCGCCGGCGTGTCGGAGGTGATGAACATCATCGGCGACGTCAAGAACCGCCGCTGCATCCTGCTCGACGACATCGTGGATTCGGGCGGCACGCTGTGCAACGCCGCGGTCGCCCTGATGGACGCCGGCGCGAAGTCGGTCCACGCCTATTGCACCCACGGCGTCCTGTCGGGCGGTGCGGTGGCCCGCGTGGCCGTGTCGCCGCTGGAGCAGCTGGTCACCACCGACAGCATCCAGGCGACCGAGGCCGTGCGCGTGTCCCGCAACATCCGCCAGCTCACCATCGCCCCGCTGCTTGCCGACGCGATCACCCGGATCAGCGAGGAGCGTTCGGTGTCGAGCCTGTTCTCCTAACGGCGCCGGCCTACCACGCGAAAAGCCCTTCCCCTCCGCGGGGGAAGGGCTTTTTTCATGGGCGCCATCTTTTCATAAGGGCCATCCGGGAGTTTCCGGACTCTTTCCTTGACGCCGCGCCCCGCATGGCTTAATCACCGCGCCCACGCGTCAGCACCCCTGGAGGCTGGCGCTTTTTTCCGTTCAAGGAGTTCTTCCGATGACGCAGATCGTTCCGCTCAGCGCCGAAGCGCGCGACCGGGCCGGCAAGGGGACCGCCCGCCAGACCCGTCGTGATGGCCGTATCCCGGCCGTGATCTACGGTGGCAAGCAGGCCCCCATCATGATTTCGCTGGAGAAGTTCACGTTCACCCGTGTTCTGAACCAGGCGGGCTTCTTCACGCACCTGTTCGACGTCACCGTCGATGGCGCCACCCACCGGGTCCTGCCGCGCGACGTGCAGTTCCATCCGGTCACCGACGTCCCGCTGCACGTCGACTTCCTGCGCGTCTCCGCCGAAACCCGCACCACCGTGCAGGTTCCGGTCGAGTTCGTCGACCAGGAGAAGTCGCCGGGCCTGAAGCGCGGCGGCGTGCTCAACATCGTCCGCCACGAGCTGGACGTGACCGTCTCCGCCGGCAACATCCCGGAGCAGATCACGATCTCCTGCGAGGGCTACGACGTCGGCGATTCGATCCACATTTCTTCGGTGAAGCTGCCGGAGGGTGTCGCCTCGACCATCACCGACCGCGACTTCACGATCGCCACGATCGTCGCCCCGTCGGGCCTGAAGTCCGAAGAGGCAGAGGGCACCGAGGCTGCTGCTTCCTGATTGGAAGCCACCTTTGGGTGTTTGCGACAGGGGGCTTCGGCCCCCTGTTTCGTTTCCGGCTCACGCCGTTCCGAGATGAGGAGACTGCGCCATGCTGCTGCTGGTGGGACTGGGCAACCCTGGCGCCGAATACGCGCGCAACCGGCACAACATCGGCTTCATGGCGGTGGAGGAGATCGCCCGCCGCCACGGCTTCGGCCCCTGGCGCAAGCGCTTCCAGGGCCAGACCGCCGAGGGCACGATCGGGGGCGAGAAGGTGATCGCCCTGGAACCGCTGACCTTCATGAACCTGTCCGGCCAGTCGGTCACCGCCGCCGTTCAGTTCTTCAAGATGAAGCCCGAGGACGTCGTCGTCATCCATGACGAGCTGGACCTGCCGCCCGGCAAGATCCGCGTCAAGAAAGGCGGCGGCCATGGCGGGCACAACGGCCTGCGCTCCATCGACGCGCATCTCGGCAAGGAGTACTGGCGCATCCGCCTGGGCATCGGTCATCCCGGCGACAAGGACCGGGTCAGCGGCTATGTGCTGCACGACTTTGCCAAGGCCGAGCAGAGCTGGCTCGACCCGCTGATCGACGCCGTCGCCGACGCCTTCCCGCTGGTCGTGAAGGGACAGGCGGAGAACTTCATGAACAAGGTCACCCTGGCGACCGCGCCCGCGAAATAAAGTGCCTTGCCAGCTTTTGGTGGTGTTGTGTCAGCCGGACTGTGGAAGGTGGGACGCCGGTGAGGGCGGTGCGCGGCAGGCTGTGCCAGGACGCGGAACAGGGACCGCTCACATCGCGCGCCGCCGCGCCTCCTCCTCGTCGAGCAAGGCCTTGCGGGACAGCTTGCCGATCATTGTCTTGGGCAGTTCGCCGCGGAATTCGACCGCCTTGGGCATCTCGATGGGAGAGAGCTTGTCCTTGAGGAAGTCGATCAGCTCCTCCCGCGTCAGGGTCTTGCCGTCGTCAACGCGGATGTAGGCCTTCACCGTCTGGCCGCGATACTCGTCGGGCAGTCCGGCGACCACGCATTCGGCGACGGCGGGGTGCAGATAGATCGCCTCCTCGACGTTGCGCGGGTAGACGTTGAAGCCGCTGCACAGGATCATGTCCTTGATGCGGTCGACGATGTGGGTGTAGCCGTCCTCATCCATAAAACCGACGTCGCCGGTGTGCAGGCGCCCCTCCACCAGGGTCAGCGCCGTTTCCGACGGCTTGTTCCAGTAACCCTTCATGACCTGCGGGCCGCGGATGCACACCTCGCCCTTCTCGCCGACGGGCAGGACGCGGCGCGGCTCCTCCAGGCTGACGATCTCGATCAGCGTGCCGGGCAGGGGCAGGCCGATGGAGCCGGCCTTGTTCAACCCGGTTATCGGATTCGCCGTGGCGACGGGGGAGGACTCGGACAGGCCGTAGCCCTCCACCAGGACGCAGCCGGTGTTCCGCTCGAACGCCTCCTTGACCTCCACCGGCAGGGGGGCGCCGCCCGACAGGCAGTAGCGGATCGAGGAGAGGTCGTATTTCTCCAGATGCTTGTGGTGGTTGATCGCCGTGTAGATGGTCGGCACCGCCGGGAACAGCGTCGGCTTCTTGGCGTGGATGGTCTCCATCACCTGGTCCAGCTCGAAGCGGGGCAGCATGACGATCTCCGCCCCGATGCGGATGCTGAAGTTCATCACCACGGTCATAGCGAAGACGTGGAAGAAGGGCAGGACGCCCAGCATCCGCTCCTCCCCCTGCCGCGCGCCGACGAACCACAGGCTGCACTGCTCGGTGTTGGCGTAGAGGTTGGCATGGGTCAGCATGGCGCCCTTGGGCACGCCGGTGGTGCCGCCGGTGTATTGCAGCACCGCCACGTCCTCCGCCGGGTCGATGGCGACCGGCTTCGGGGCGCCGTCGTTGGCGACCAGCCGGCGGAAGGACAGGTGACGGTCGTCGGCGGGGATGCGCGCGACCTCCGCCCGCTTCACGATGGGGAACAGCCAGTTCTTGGGGAAGGGCAGGATGTCGGCCATCGGACAGACGACCAGCCGCTTCAACCCCGATTCGGCGAGCATGCGCGCCATCTTGCCGTAGAGCACCGTGAGGTCCAGCGTGACCATCAGCTCGACGCCGCTGTCGGTGATCTGGTGGTGCAGCTCCCGCTCGGCGTAGAGGGGGTTGAAGTTCACCACCGTCCCGCCGGCCTTCAGGATCGCGAAATAGCAGATTACGTAATAGGGCGTGTTGGGCAGGAACAGCCCGACGCGCACGCCCTTGCCGACGCCGATCGCCTGGAAGCCGCGGGCGGCGCGGTCCACCATCCGCGCCACCTCCGCATAGGTCGAGCGCTTGCCCATGAAGTCTAGGAAGGGACGCTCCGCGAAACGGGCCGCCGTGTCCTCAAGCAGCGCGGTCAGCGGTTTCACCGGAATCGGCGCGTTCCAGTCCACGTCGGGCGGGTAGCCCAGGGTCCAGCTCTGGTCCGGCAGTCTGCGGGCCGCATCCCCCATCATCCTCTTCCCTCCCTTGTTCGGCTCTTGTTCGGCCCCGGTGCCTGTTCAGGCTTGTGGAGGGGCCCTTTGGCGCATTGTAGCCCTTTTTGTAACCCGTCATCCGGAGAAATGGTCCCTGTGACGGGGCCGCCGCCAGAGGCAAACGGCGGATGTGAAGAAAAAATTACGCTGGAAACCCTATTTTCCGTGTGGCTAAATTCATGCTTGGCGGATGATCCGGCGATGCCGGGTGGCGTCGAACCCGATTCACCGCGCTTGGCGCCTCGACCGAAAGGTTCGGACTCGTGTCTACAGCCGATCCGCACTCCAGCGGCGTTCTGGACGCTCCTTTCTCGGGCGAGGGCGTTCAGGTCCGGGTCCTGGTGAAATGGTTCGATCCGGTCAAGGGCTTCGGCTTCGCGGCGCCGCAGGACGGCACGGCTGACGCCTTTCTTCACATCTCCGTTCTGAACCGGGCCGGGCTGCACGAGATCGGCGAGGGGGCCGAGCTTCTGTGCCGGGTGCTTCCGGGTGGCAAAGGGCCGCAGGTGACCGATATCCTGGAGGTGATGAGCACCGGTACCCCCACTGAAGGTCGCAACGCGCACCGCGACGCGGCATCCGGCCCCGAGGAAGAGCTGACGGGCACCGTGAAGTGGTTCAAGCCGGAGCAGGGTTTCGGATTCGTCACGGCGGACGACGGAGCCAAGGACGTCTTCGTCCACAAGAGCGTCCTGCGCCGCTGCAACCTGACCGGATTGGACTCCGGACAGCGGGTGCTGCTGCGGGCGCGCGCCGCGCCGAAGGGGCGGGAGGCGTCCTGGGTCGTTCTGCTGTGACGCAGCCCCCGGGGCCGACCAGGACGGTGGAGCATACGGACTTGTTGTATTTTCTTTAAGTACCACGGGCTACCATCGTCGACGTTTCTGCTCCTTTGAGGCTGACGGTGATGCCTCTGTCCGGACCGCTTCACTTCCAATCCTCCGCTGGATTCGACCGCCGTGGTGCGGAAGGCGACGGGCCGCGCGCGGACGGCAGCTATCTGGACCGCGAGTTCGGGGCCTATGTGGTGCCGGTGGTGCTGGGTCATCACCGGATCTCCGGCCGCGACGACGACATGCTGGTGACCACGCTCGGCTCCTGTGTCGCCGCCTGCGTCAACGATCCGGTGGCTCGGGTCGGCGGCATGAACCATTTCCTGCTGCCCGGCTCCCCATCCGGCGGCGAGGGGTATGGGGTGGCGACCCGCTACGGCAGCGTGGCGATGGAGTGGCTGATCAACGACCTGCTGGAGCGCGGCGCCCGCCGCGAGCGGATGGAGGTCAAGCTGTTCGGGGCGGCCCGCGTCATCGACACCAGCCTGGACGTCGGCGCCGCCAACGCCGCCTTCGCGGTGGATTATGTGCGGCGGGAGGGGCTGGCGCTGGCCGTTCAGGATCTGGGCGGGGACAAGGGGCGGCGCGTCCATTTCTTTCCGGCCACCGGGCGGGCCTTCCGCCGCCTGCTGCGTCCCGAGGCGGAGCGGGAGACGGTGCATCAGGAGATGGACTATCTCCAGGCGCTGCGACGCACCCCGATGGAAGGGGAAATGGAGCTGTTCGAGCGGCGCTGACGGGTCACTCCCGCAGGATTTCCGCGGCTTCCACGGTCATCCATTCCGCCTGGTCGTTGTCCTCGCCATCGGTGAAGAGGGCGACGGTCACCGGCTCCTCCCCCGGCTTGCGGGCTGGGAAGTGATAGGCGCAGGCCGATCCGCCCGGCCCGCCGCCGGTGTGTCCCCAATAGGGGCCGGCCTGCGCGTCGCACTCTACCATCAGGCCGAGGCCGTAGCCCGGCTCCACCCAGGGGCGCCCGCGCATCGTTCCCGGCACCGGGAAGGAGTCCTGCATCCGCGCCGCCAGGGCGTCGGGCAGCAGGCCGTCCGCGAACAGCGCATGGATAAGGCCGGCGATGTCCTCCGCCGTCGCGGCCACCACGCCGTGGGCCACCCAGCCGGGATGGTAGAGGGCGGCCACGTCGGCGGGCGGACCGCCCTTGCCGCCGAGATAGGGGCTGGGGCCGGTCCACAGGCCGGACAGGTCGCCGCGCTCCGTCGGCACCGACCAGCCGGTCAGGCCCAGCGGGCGGAACAGCTCGCGGTCGAGGGCCTGGGCGAAGGGCAGGCCGGTGGCCCGCTCCAGCACGCGCTTCGCCAGCAGATAGCCGATGTTGGAGTATGAGAACTCCCGGCCCGGCGGGGCGAACAGGTCGGCGGCGCGGCAGCGCTCCAGGAAGCCGTCCTCGCTCCACGGCTCTTCGCCCGCTCGCACGGCGGCGTGGTAGGCGGGGCTGCCGCCGTAATTGCGCAGCCCGGCGCGGTGGGCGAGCAGTTGGGCCAGGGTGATCCGGTCGGCCGCCGCGAAGTCCGGCAACCAGCGGTCCAGCGGAGCGTCGAGGTCGATCAGGCCCCGCCCGCACAAGCGCAGCAGGGCGGCGGCGGACAGGGTCTTGGTGATGCTGTAGACGAGGAAGCGGGCGGTGACCGGCGGAGGTGCTGCGCCGCCGCGGGCGATGCCGGCGGTCCAGGAGCGCGGACCCGAATGGACCGCCACCACCGCGGCGCGGGCCGCGGCGGGGCCGTCGCCCTCGTCGAGACAGGCGACGAGGCGGTCGGTCAACAAGTCGATGTGCCGGGTCGGAAGGGCGGCGTCAGTGTCCACGGAACCATCCCTCAAAAAACGAAGGCCCCCAGGGGTGGGGGCCTTCGCGTCGTCGGGTACCGGTCAGTCGCGCTTCACCGTGTCGGCGTCGAGCGCCGCCTGGGCGGCGGCCAGACGGGCGATCGGCACGCGGTAGGGCGAGCAGGACACGTAATCCAGCCCGACCTTCTCGCAGAAGGAGATGGAGGCCGGGTCGCCGCCATGCTCGCCGCAGATGCCGAGCTTGATGTTCGGACGGACCTTGCGGCCGCGCTCCGTGGCGATGGCGATCAGCTCGCCCACGCAGTCCTGGTCCAGCGTCTGGAACGGGTCGTGCTCCAGGATGCCCTGGCGCTGGTACTCCGGCAGGAAGGCGCCGGCGTCGTCGCGCGACAGGCCGAAGGTCGTCTGGGTCAGATCGTTCGTGCCGTAGGAGAAGAACTCCGCCGTCTCGGCGATCTCACCGGCCTTCAGCGCGGCGCGCGGCAGCTCGATCATGGTGCCGACCATGTACTCGAAGGTGACGCCGGTCGAGTCCATGACCTCCTTGGCGACGCGGTCGATGACCGCCTTGAGGATGTCCAGCTCCGTCTTGGTGACGATGAGCGGGATCATGACCTCCGGCATCACCGTCTCGCCCGTGGTCTTGGAGACCTCGGCGACCGCGCTGAAGATGGCGCGGGCCTGCATCTCGTAGATCTCGGGGTAGGTGATGCCGAGGCGGCAGCCGCGATGGCCGAGCATCGGGTTCGCCTCGTGGAGCTGCACCACGCGGTGGTTCACCTTGAGCTGGTCGGTGCCGGTGGCCTTGGCGACCTCCGCCATCTCCGCCTCGGTGTTGGGCAGGAACTCGTGCAGCGGCGGGTCGAGCAGGCGGATGGTCACCGGCAGGCCCGACATGATCGTGAACAGCTCGACGAAGTCCTTCTTCTGGAAGGGCTCCAGCTTGGCCAGAGCGGCGCGGCGGCCGGCCTCGTTCTCGGCCAGGATCATCTCGCGCACCGCCAGGATGCGGTCCGGGTCGAAGAACATGTGCTCGGTGCGCGACAGGCCGATGCCCTCCGCGCCGAACTTCCGCGCGGTGCGGGCGTCCAGCGGGGTTTCCGCGTTGGTGCGGATCTTCATGCGGCGCAGCGAGTCGGCCCAGCCCATCAGCGTGGCGAAGTCGCCCGACAGCTCCGGCTGGATCGTCGGCACCTGGCCCAGCATCACCTCGCCGGTCGAGCCGTCGATGGTGACGATGTCGCCTTCCTTGATGGTGACGCCGCGGACCGACATGATCTTGGACTTGTAGTCCACGCGCAGGTCACCGGCGCCCGACACGCAGGCGCGGCCCATGCCGCGGGCCACCACGGCGGCGTGGCTGGTCATGCCGCCGCGGGTGGTCAGGATGCCGCGGGCGGCGTGCATGCCGTGGATGTCCTCAGGCGAGGTCTCGACGCGGCAGAGGATGACCGCCTCGCCCTGGCCGGCCAGCGTCTCCGCTTCGTCGGCGGTGAAGACGACCTTGCCCGAGGCGGCACCCGGCGACGCCGGCAGGCCCTTGGCGATGACCTTGCGCTCCGCCTTCGGGTCCAGCGTCGGGTGGAGAAGCTGGTCGAGCGAGGCCGGGTCGATGCGGCGCACGGCCTCGGCCTTGTCGATCAGCCCTTCGCTGGCGAGATCGACGGCGATCTTCAGCGCCGCCGGGGCGGTGCGCTTGCCGTTGCGGGTCTGCAGCATGAACAGCTTGTTCTGCTGGACCGTGAACTCGATGTCCTGCATGTCGCGGTAGTGCTTCTCCAGCGTGAGGCGAACCTCGTTCAGCTGGTTGAAGACCTCCGGCATGACCTCTTCCATCGCGGGGAGGTCGGACTTGTTGGCCTCCTTGCCGGCGATGGTCAGGTGCTGCGGCGTGCGGATGCCGGCCACCACGTCCTCGCCCTGGGCGTTGACGAGGTACTCGCCGTAGAAGGCGTTCTCGCCGGTGGACGGGTTGCGGGTGAAGGCCACGCCGGTGGCGCAGTCGTTGCCCATGTTGCCGAACACCATGCACTGCACGTTGACGGCGGTGCCCCAGTCGGCGGGGATGTCGTGCAGCTTGCGGTAGGTGATGGCGCGGGCGTTCATCCACGAGCCGAACACGGCGCCGACGGCGCCCCACAGCTGCTCCTGAACGTCCTGCGGGAAGGGCTTGCCGAGCTCGTGCTCGACGGCCTTCTTGTAGTCCTCGATGACGGCCTGCCAATCGGCGGCGCTCAGGTCGGTGTCGAGGTTGTGGTTCTTGTCGCGCTTGTGGTTGTCCAGAATCTCCTCGAAATGGTGGTGGTCAACGTCCAGCACCACGTTCGAGTACATCTGGATGAAGCGGCGGTAGCTGTCGTAGGCGAATCGGGCGTCGCCCGAGCGCTTGGCGAGGCCGGCGGCGGTCGCGTCGTTCAGCCCGAGATTCAGCACCGTGTCCATCATGCCCGGCATGGAGGCGCGGGCGCCGGAGCGCACCGAGACCAGCAGCGGGTTGGCCGGATCGCCGAAGGTGGCGCCCATGGCCTGCTCCAGCTGCTTGACCGCGGTGTCCACCTGGGCCTTCAGCTCCGGCGGATAGTTGCGGCCGTTGGCATAGAAATAGGTGCAGACCTCGGTTGTGATGGTGAAACCCGGAGGAACCGGGAGGCCCAGATTGGCCATCTCGGCCAGATTGGCTCCCTTACCGCCGAGCAGGTTCTTCATGTCCGCCCGGCCTTCGGTGGCATCGGCACCGAAGCAGTAAACCCACTTGTTCTCGCCCTGGCTCGCCATCGTGAAATCCTCGTTCACCTCTATGGTCGTCCGGCCGTCGGCTGTGCGGGGAACCGGTGAAGATCAGCCCGGCGAACGGGTGTCCTTCTGGTATGACCGCGCAACCGCATCCGATGGAGCCCCTTCTAGCCCCCCGCGGAAGGAGAACACAAGACGATCCGTTGCATAGCGTGAGCGCGACGGTGCTGATCCCATTTATGCCACGGTGCGCGAAAGGGGCAGGCCGGACGGAAAACTACCCCTTATCCCTTGCGCGAAAAGGGAAATCCGTCATGGCCCTCACGGACCGCGGGCAAGATCCAGCACGGCGTCGGTGGCCGGCGGGGGCGGGCGCTCGCGGTCGGCGCCGCGGCGGCTGCGGAAGGTCCGGAAGGCGATGGCCATCCAAGTGCCGTGGAAGGCGAGGCCGCAGAGCAAGACGATCTCCCCCGGCACCGGCCCGATGGTCGCCCGTGCGAACAGCTCGTCCAGGCTCGACAGCGGCACCGGGTGGATCATCAGCTTGCCCAGATAGGCCACCACCTGGATCAGGAAGATCCAACCGTAGTTCCGCCGCAGCCGGCGGCCCACCGCCTCCAGGTAGGTGATGTGCAGGTTGGGGTTCTGGTAGTCCTGGAACAGCGTCTCGTTCCAGCCTCGGGCGAACTGGTCGCCCTGGCCGCGCAGGATGGGGCCGAGGAAATACAGCTCCAGCACATGGGCGCGGATCCGCCAGAAGTCGAAGAAGCGGTAGCGCCGCGCCTCGATGTAGAGGAACACGGCAACCAGAAGCCCCACCAGCACCAGCGGCAGGGGGGAGGCGGTGGCGCTGCTGAAGGTCAGCGACAGGGCGATGCCGGTGGTCACCACCGCCCAGTTGGTGGTGGCGTCCAGCCGGGTCCGCCAGACGGTGCTGCGGTAGATCTCGGCCCTGTAGAGATGCGACAGGGCCGTGACCTCGGCCGAGGTGTAGTGGGTCTTGGGTGCTTTGGCGGCGATGTCGTCCATGCTCGGCGTCCTCCCCCTGGCGATTCTTGCGCAGGGACCGGGGACGCCGGCGCGTCAGTGGGCGCCGCCGTCGGCCTCCAGCCCCAGCCGGTCGAACAGCCGCCGGTCGGCCTCATGCTCCGGATTGCCGGTGGTCAGCAGCTTGTCGCCATAGAAGATGGAGTTCGCGCCCGCGTAGAAACAGAGCGCCTGTCCCTCGTCGCTGAGCGAGCGGCGGCCCGCCGACAGGCGGACGTAGGAGCGCGGCATCAGGATGCGGGCGACCGCGATGGTGCGGATGAACTCGAAGGCGTCCAGCGCGTCGACACCGCCCAGCGGGGTGCCCGCGACCGACACCAGCTTGTTGATCGGCACGCTTTCCGGCTGCGGCGACAGGTTCGCCAGAGTCTCCAGCAGGCCGGCGCGGTCGGTGCGGCTCTCCCCCAGCCCGACGATGCCGCCGGAGCAGACCTTCAGCCCGGCGTCGCGGACGTTGGCCAGCGTGTCCAGCCGGTCGCGGTAGCTGTGGGTGGAGACGATCTGCTCGTAGAACTCCTCCGACGTGTCGAGGTTGTGGTTATAGTAGTCGAGCCCGGCGTCCTTCAGCGCGTCGGCCTGCGGGCGGGTCAGCATGCCCAGCGTCATGCAGGCCTCGAGCCCCATCTCCTTCACGTCGCGGACGATGTTCGCCAGCTTCTCGACGTCGCGGTCCTTCAGCTCCCGCCACGCGGCACCCATGCAGAAGCGTCCGGCGCCCGCCTGCTTGGCCTTCTCCGCGGCGGCGCGCACCTGGGCGCGGTCCAGCAGCTTCTCCGCCTCGACGCCGGTGTCGTACTTCACGCTCTGCGCGCAGTACTTGCAGTCCTCCTGACAGCCGCCGGTCTTGATGTTCAGCAGGGTGGAGAGCTGGACCTTGTTCGGGTCGTGGTGCTGGCGGTGCGTCTCGTGGGCGCGGTGCAGCAGCTCCATGAAGGGCAGCTCGAACAGGGCCAGGATGTCGTCGCGGGTCCAGCGCCGGGCGGCGGTGGCGGCGGTGGTCATGGAATCCGCGGTCTGCATGGCGGTGTCGGGCATGGTCGGTCCTCGGGAAAAGCGAATCAGAGAAGGGTGTCGGCGGCGTCGCGGATCGCGGCGTAGGCGCGGTCCAGCTGCCCGTCCGTCACGCAGTAGGGCGGCAGCAGGTATATCACGGGGCCGAGCGGCCGCAGCAGCAATCCCCGCTCCAGGAAGAAGCGCTTCAGCGTCTGCCCGACCGCGGCGGTGTAGCCCTGCGCGTCGTTCACCTCAATGGCGGCGATGGTGCCCATGACGCGCCCGCGCGACAGCTTCGGGTGGCTGGACAGGTCGGCGATGGCGGCGCGGTGCCGCGTCTCGATGCGAGCGAGGTTGGCGGCGGTCTCCGCCGAGGTGGTCAGCTCCAGCGAGGCCAGTGCGGCGGCGCAGCCCAGCGGGTTGGCGGTGAAGCTGTGGCCGTGGGCGAAGGCCCGGTCGAAGCCGGCGCCGAGGAACGCTTCGTAGATCGAAGCGCCGCAGGCGGTGACCGACAGCGGCAGGAAGCCGCCGGTCAGCCCCTTGGACAGGCAGATCAGGTCCGGTGCCACTCCGGCCTTGTGGCTGGCGAACAGCGCGCCGGTGCGGCCGAAGCCGGTCATCACCTCGTCGAAGATCACCAGCGCGCCGGCCGCCCGCACCCGCGCCGCCATGGCCCGCAGGAACTCCGGGCGGCAGAAGCGCATGCCGGACGCGCCCTGGACCAGCGGTTCGATGATGACGGCGACCAGCTCCGCCCCGTTGGCGGTCAGCCAGCGGTCGAGCCAATCCAGCGCCGCGGCCTCCTTGGCCTCGACCTCCGGGTCGCCGTCCCAGGTGGCGGGGTAGGGCATGCGGTCGACGGCGAACAGCAGCTCGTGGAACGGTTCATAGAATCCGGAGCCGACCCCCGCCGCCATCGCGCCGAAGGTGTCGCCGTGGTAGCTGCCCTCGAAGGCGAGGAAGCGGCGGCGCTGGACCTCGCCCTTGTTGCGCCAGTACTGCCAGGCGAGCTTCAGCGCTACCTCCACCGCGGTCGAGCCGTTGTCGGAGTAGAAGACGCGGTCGAGGCCGCCCGGCAGCACCTCGGCCAGCCGAGCGGCGAGGCGGGCGGCGGGGGAATGGGTGAAATCGGCGAAGATCACCTGCTCCAGCCGGTGCGCCTGCTCCGCGATGGCTCCGGCGATGGCCGGGTGGGCGTGGCCGTGCAGGTTCACCCACCAGGAGGAGATGAGGTCGAGGATCTCCCGCCCGTCCTCGGTGAACAGGCTGACTCCCTTGCCGTGGGTGACGGCCAGCGGCTCCGGCGCGGTCTGCGCCTGGGTGAAGGGATGCCAGACGTGGCGGCGATCCAAGGCGATGGTATCGGTCATGGGAACACGCTGTCGAAGGAAGGAATGAGCGCCGCCGCCTCGGCGACGGTTTCGGCGTCGATTCGGTCGAGCGTTGGAATTTCGGCCAGCACGCGGACCTTGCCGAACCGCTCGATGGCGGCGCGGTTGCCGGGGTTGGGCGGGCCGTTCAGGACCACCCCGACCACCGCCAGCCCGCGCGCCCGCAGCGCCTCCAGGCTGAGCAGCGTGTGGTTGATGGTGCCGAGCGTGCTGCGCGCCACCAGCACCACCGGCAGGCCGAAGCGGGCGATCAGGTCGATGATGAAGACGTCCTCCGTCACCGGCACCAGCAGCCCGCCGGCCCCCTCCACCACCAGCGGGCGGTCGGTGTCGGGCAGGGCCAGGGCATCAGCGTCGATGGCGACGCCTTCCAGCTCCGCCGCGGCGTGCGGGGACAGCGGCTCGGCCAGCGCGTAGGCCGGCGGATGCACGCGGTCCGCGGGCAGGGCGGCGAGGGCGGCCACGGTGGGGGTGTCGCCCGGTTCGTCCTTCAGGCCGGTTTGCAGCGGCTTCCAATAGGCGGCGTCCCAGGCCCGCGCGAGCACGGCGGAGACCAGCGTCTTGCCGACGCCGGTGTCTGTGCCCGTGACGAATACCCCGCGGGGCTGGGCGCCGTCCTTGCGGAACAGGCCGTAGGCGATGTGGTGGGTCATGGTCAGTCCTTCCGGCCGTTCCAGCCGGCGCAGCACGCGGCGCAGGGCGCCCGGCGGCAGGGGGCGGCGGCCCTCCGCCGGCAGATGGGCGCCGATGCCCTTCAGTTCGGCCAGGAACTCCAGACCGTCGGCATGACGGCGGAGCAGCCGCTCTTCCTCCACCGCTCCGCGGCCCCCGGCGGGCCACAGCCGGTCGAGGGCGTGGCGGGTGGGGTAGGCGGGCACCCCGGCCTCAAGCCCCAGCGCGTGGTGGGCCTCCCGCCACTCCCGGAAACTGTCGGCGGCGAGCGTGGCGACGGCGATGCGCCCGCCCGGCGCCAGCATTTCCGACCAGCGCGTCAGGGCGGCTGCGGGGTTGCGGAACCATTGCAGGGCGAGACTTGAGACGATCAGGTCGAAGGGCAGGTCGAAGGGGCCGTCGAGGTCCGGCTGTTCCCCGTCCATGATCCGGAACGCGGAATCGGTCGGGTCGCCCAGCGCGGCGCGGCAGCGCGCCAGCATGTCCGGCGACAGGTCGGTGAGCAGCCAGTCCGCCGGCCCGATCCGCTCGCGCAGGGCGCGGCTGAGGAAGCCGGTGCCGCAGCCGATTTCCAGCACGCGGGGGCGGGGCGGCAGGGGGAGGTGGGCGACGCGCTCCGCCAGACGTTCCGCCGCGATGCGCTGCACGGCGGCGTGCTCCTCGTAGCGGGAGGCGGCCTTGCCGAAGGCGGCGGCGATGGCGGCCTTGCGCGGGTCGGCGGTCATGCCGTCAGTCCGGCGGCGAAGGCGGCGATCCGCTCGGCGCACCAGCCCGGCGCGGTCAGCGGCAGCAGATGCCCGCCCTCGTAGTGCCATTCGACCGAAATCCGACGGCATCCACCATTCCCTCTCCCCCCTGGGGAGAGGGTTAGGGTGAGGGGGTTGCGCAATGCCTGATCGTCCGGTTCCCCGAGAACCCCCTCACCCGGCGCCTTCGGCGCCACCCTCTCCCCAGAAGGGAGAGGGGTAAGATGGCCGCGAAACGCCTGTTCGGTCATGGCTGGCGGCACGATGGGGTCCTGCGTCCCCGCCAGGGCCAGCGCCGGGCCGGTGAGCGCATCGCGGGCGTCCCAGTCGCGCAGCGCCCGCAACGCCTCGCCCAGCCGGGCCGCATCCAGCCCCTCAGGCAGCGGGGCCTCGGCGCCGCAGCGGCGCAGGAAGTCCGCGGTCACCGCCTCCGGCGCGGTGTCGAAGCGCGCGATCATGCGGTCCAACACACGGCGCGGCGTGGCAGGGGCGAAGCCGTCGCCCTCGGTGAAGCGGGGGAAGCCGTTGACCAGCACCAGCCCGTCCCAGGCGAAGGGCCGCTCGTGCAGCAGCCACAGCCCTCCGAAGGAATGGCCGACTGCGATGACGGGGCGTCCGGCGGGAAGGGCGGAAAGCGACGGCGGGCCGTAGAAGCCGAGATCCACCGCCACGCTTTCCCCCTCTGGAATGGCCTCCCGCACAGCGTCCCAGACGGCGGGGCCGAACCCCCAGCCATGGACGAAGACGAGCAGCGGCGCAGTCATTGCCCGCTGGGTCATCGCGGGCTCCAGGCGTCGGCCACCGCGTCCATCAGCGTCTCCAGGTCGGCGTCCGTGTGGGCGGCGGAGAGGGCGAAGCGCAGGCGGCTGGTGCCCGGCGGCACGGTCGGCGGGCGGATGGCGATGCCCAGGATGCCGCTCTCCTCCAGCCGCCGGCTGAGCGCCAGGGCGTCCTCCTCCGCTCCGGTGATGGCCGGGACGATCTGCGTGCTCGATCCCGCCGTGGCGATGCCCAGCCCGTGGAAGGCGGCGCGCAGCCGCTCGGCCATGGCCTGGAGCCGGGCGCGCTCGGCGTCCAGCGTCGGCACGAGGTCGAGCGCCGCATCCATCGCCCCCAGCACGGCGGGCGGCAGGGCGGTGGCGTAGATCAGACCGCCGCAGCGGTTCACCAGATAGTCGCAGAGTGCCCTCGACCCCGCCACATAGGCGCCGAAGCCGCCCAGCGCCTTGCTGAAGGTCCCCATGGCGAGGTCGATGCGCCCCTCGCCCAGCGCCGCCAGTCCCATGCCGCGCGGGCCGAGCACGCCGGTCGCGTGCGCCTCGTCGAGGAACAGGAAGGCGCCGTGCCGCTCCGCCAGGGCGGCCAGCGCCGGCACGTCGGCGCGGTCGCCGTCCATGCTGAAGACGCTCTCCGTCACGATGAAGCGCGTGCCCGGCTCCCCCGCGCGCTGGACCAGCAAGGTTTCCAGATGATCGAGGTCGTTGTGGCGGAAGCGGATCTGCCGCACCCCGGCGGCGGCGCAGCCATGGTGCAGGCTGGCGTGGTTCAGCCGGTCGGTGAAGACCAGCGCGTCGCCGCCCAGAAGCTCGCGGTCGAACAGGGCGGGCAGGACCGCGGCGTTGGCCTGCCAGCCGGAATTGAACAGCAGCGCCGCCTCCGTCCCCTTCAGCCGGGCGAGCTTCGCCTCGACCTCCGCGTGAAGCTCCAGCGTGCCGCAGACGAGGCGCGACGCCGTGGCCCCCGCCCCCCAGCGCCGCGTCCAGTCGCCGGCGCGCTCCACCAGCAGGGGGTGGGAGGCGAGGCCGAGATAGTCGTTGCTGGAGAAGTTCAGCAGCGTCCGCCCGCCGCGCCGGATGCGCCCCGCCCCCTCCGGGCGCACGGGCAGCAGATGGCGGCGCGCGTGGCGCCGGTCGAGGCGGTCGAGATGCTGGCGGAACAGCGGGTCGAGCAGGGACATGATGCGGGCGTGATAGCAGAGCGCGCCGCTGGGGTGAAAGGTCCGATTAGCACAGGTGCCCCGACGCTTCGGCAGCGGTAGACTGGCGCGGCCATGCTGTCCGATCCTCAATTCCACGAACGCCCCGACACCCTGCCGTCCGAGCCCGGCGCCTATGCGCTGCTGATCGTCCTGGAGCAGGAACTGCCCTTTCGCTTGCCCGGCAAGCCGGAGCGCGTGCTGGCGCCGGGCCGTTACCTCTATTGCGGCAGCGCGCGAGGCCCGGGTGGCCTGCGGGCGCGGGTCGGGCGCCATTTCCGCCGGGACAAGCCGGAGCGCTGGCACATCGACCGGCTGACCGTGGCGGGCCGGATGCTCGGCGCCTGGATCGTGCCCGGAGGCGACGAATGCGCCCTGGTGGCGACGCTGTCCGGCCTGCCGGTGCCGATCCCCGGCTTCGGCAGCAGCGATTGCCGCCGCTGCGCCAGCCATCTGCTGCATTGGCCGGATGGAATGCCGATTCCATTTCTAAGGCCGCCCCTTTAAAGGCTACAGGAGGGCTCCGGAATGGGAATTGAGGCGAATTGCTTGGTTTGACCGCCTTCCGGAGGTTATAGTCCCCCGTCATCGGGAGGCGGGCATGAAGACATTGATCCCTAACCGCCGGGTCCATAACCGCCGGGACGTCCTCCGGGCTTTCGGAGGCGCCTTCGGGGCCGCGGCCATGCTTCCGACGGCGTCCCAGGCGTTTGGGCAATCGGCATCCTCGGCACCGTCCGCCCTTGGTGTCGGCGTCCTCTATTGCGGCGACCGCGCGGATTTCGGCTTTAACCAGGCCCATGCGGAGGCCGCCCGCGCCTTGACCGGCCTGCCCGGCCTGCGGCTGGAGGAGCGTGAGCACGCCGCCGGCACGCTGGCCGCCACGGCGGAGGAACTGGTCGGTCCCCAGAACTGCCGGGTCGTCATCGTCACCGCCGCGGGCGACGCGCTGCCGGGGCTGCTGGCCCAGGCCGACGCCCACCGCGACACGGTGTTCCTGTTTTCCGGCGCGCCGCTGGACCGCGACCGCCTGCCGATCAACACCGGCTTCTTCGAAGGCTATCTCGACGAGGCGCAGCACATCTCCGGTCTTGTCGCCGGCTACGCCAGCCGTGCCAAAACAATCGGCCTCGTCGCCTCCCACCCCGCGCCGGACGTGCTGCGCTGCGTGAACGCCTTTGCGCTGGGCACCCGGCGCGCCGATTCCGCAGCCGCGCTGCGCGTCGCCTTCGTCGGCGAGACGGCGACGCCGCGGCAGGTCGCGGAGGCTGCCCGCGCGCTGGCCGATGGCGGGGCCGACGTGCTGGCCGCCCAGCTCGACGGAGCGCGCCCGGTCTGCGAGGTGGCGGAGGCGCACGGCATCCTGTGCTGCGGCCTGCACACCGACCTGTCGGCCTTCGCGCCGCAGGGCTTCCTGACCGGGGCCGAATGGGCCTGGGAGAAGGCCTATGCCGAGACCGTCGCGCTGATCGCCGCAGGAAAGCCGTGGAAGCATCTGCGCCAGGGCGGCTTCGACCAGGGTTTCGTGCGCAACACCGCCTACGGCCCGGCGGTGGGGGTGGAGGCGCGGGCCCACGCCGACGCGGCGCGGATGCAGCTCGCCAACGGCAACGCCGCCGTCTTCCGCGGGCCGATCCAGGACAACACCGGACGGACGGTGGTCGGCAAGGGCAAGGCCCTGCGTGGCGGCGACGCGGAGCTTGGCCGCATGGTCTGGCTGGCCGACGGCGTCACCGAGGTCGGGCGCTGACTGTTACGTCCCGCTTTGTTCCGTCCAGCCGCAGGCGGTCAGCGCGTCCCGCATGTGCGGTGGGGGCGGCGCCACGGCGGTGACCGGCTCGCGGTCGAAGGCCATGGTGAAGGTGACCGACCGCGCCAGCAGATGCAGGTTCCCCGGCGGCACACGCACCGGGCCGTAGTATGGCTCCCCGACCAGTGGGCAGCCGATGGCCGCGCTGTGGACGCGCAGCTGGTGGGTGCGCCCGGTCCGTGGCCTCAGTTCCAGCCACGCCCGCCCGTTGCCGGTTCCCAGCACCCTATATTGGGTGACGGCGGGCTGGCCGGTGGGGTGCGTCACGATGTTCCAGGCGCCGGGGATCAGCAGTTTCAGCAGCGGGAAGTCGATGACCCCCTCCGCCTCCTCCGGGATGCCCTCGCTGACCGCCCAGTAGGACTTCTCGACATGGCCGGCGGCGAACATGTCGCCCAGCCGCTTCAACGCCCAGAGCGATCGCCCGAGCACGAGGCAACCCGCCGTGTCGCGGTCCAGCCGGTGGGCCAGCCGCGGCGGCGTGCCGTCCCCCTCCGCCCCCCCTTCCGCCAGGAAGGGCAGATAGAGGTCGAGATGATCGGTGATCCGCCCGGCCTTGTGCACGGCCAGCCCGGCGGGCTTGTCGATGATGAAGACGTCCGCGTCCTCGTGCAGGATTCGGGCGCGCAGCGTGGCGGGGGTGAAGGTGGTACCGGCGTCGCTCATGGGCGCCACCCAAGCACGGCGCGGGGGGAGGGGCAAGCCCGCCGGCGGTTTCGCGCCGCGGAACCACAGCGGCGCACGGTCTGTTGCCCAACAAGCGGCGCTGTGGACACGTCTGGACCTACGCCGCCGCGCCGCCCATCTTTACGGAATGACGAGTCACCGCGCGAAGGGATACGGGCGATGGGTGAACGCGACAATCTGCCGGCGCAGCAGCGATCCACCCAGACCGAGGTGGACGACTTCCTGAGCCGTGTGGCGGCCCTTCCTCGGGCAACGGGGGGGCCGCGCGGGCGTCTGATGTTCGCCATGGACGCCACGGCCAGCCGCGAGCCGACCTGGGACCGCGCCTGCCAGATCCAAGGGGAGATGTTCCAGGCGACCTCCGCGCTGGGCGGGCTGGACATCCAGCTCGTCTATTACCGTGGATTCCGCGAATGCCAAGCCAGCCCCTGGGTCGGCAACGCGCAGGACCTGTTGCGGCGAATGACCGCGGTGTCCTGCATGGCCGGCCAGACCCAGATCGCCCGCGTGCTGGGGCACTGCATCAAGCAGACGCGGGACCGCAAGGTCAACGCGCTGGTCTTCGTCGGCGACTGCATGGAGGAGGACGTCGATCAGCTTGCCCATCAGGCGGGCCAATTGGGGCTGCTGGGCGTCCCGGTCTTCATCTTCCACGAGCGCGGGGATCTGATCGCCAAACGTGCCTTCCAGACCATCGCGCGGCTGAGCGGCGGCGCCTATTGCCCGTTCGACGGCTCGTCCGCCCAGCAATTGCGGGACCTGTTGAGCGCGGTCGCCGTCTACGCGGCGGGCGGCCGGGCGGCTTTGGAGCATTACAGCCGCGGGCGGGGCGACGCGGTGCGGCTTCTCACCAGCCAACTCGGGAGCGGTCAGGGGGGACGCGGGGGGCAAAGCCATGCATCATAGGGCAGGATTCGGCTAGAGATGGGACAGAGCGGGATGTTTGGGTTTTTTCTCCTGGGCATCGCGCTGGTGGCCGGCCTCGCCATGCTGGCCCGCGTCTTCGTGTCCGCGGACCCGCGGACGCTGGCCACGGCGGTGCGCTATGGCGGCATCGCGCTGGCGGCCGTGACGGTCGTCGTCCTGACCCTGACCGGGCGGCTGGGCACCGCCATGATGCTGGGCGCCTTGGCCTTTCCGCTGCTGACGCGCTGGCGGACGCTGCGCGACGTCTTCCGCCCGTCGTCCTACGGGGCTTCTGCGGGCGGCGGGCAGACCTCGCAGATCGAGACCCTCTATCTGCGGATGACGTTGCAGCACGACACCGGCGCGATGGCGGGGGAGGTGCTGCACGGGCCGTGGCGCGGGCGGACGCTGGAGTCGCTGACGCTGGGGCAACTGCTGGCGCTGCTGGAGGATTGCCGGCGCGACGATCCGCAATCAGCCTCCGTGCTGGAAGCGTGGCTGGACCGTGCCCATCCCAGCTGGCAGACCACCGAAGAACAATCCGTTGGAGGTGCGAACAATTCCGGGTCAAAGGACAGTGGTGGCCGCCGCGCCGGCGGTTCTATGACCCGCGACGAGGCCTATGATATTTTGGGGTTGTCGCCCGGAGCCACACCCGAACAGGTAAAGGACGCTCACCGACGGCTGATGATGAAAGTGCACCCAGATCATGGGGGGTCCACCTATTTGGCAGCCAAGATCAACCAAGCGAAGGATTTGCTGCTGCGCAACTAACCTTTTGCCGGGTTACGGAAGGGGAGTTGCGCCACCGAATTCTCTGTGGCAGAAAGCTGGACGAGCGTTTTGCAAACCTGCGAATCGTCTCCATATTCGAAGTATTTCCGCAAGCAACCACAAGAGAACCCCAATGCGAAAGCCTGTGCGCAAGGTGGTGTTCCCCGTCGCCGGTCTCGGTACGCGCTTTCTGCCGGCCACCAAGGCGATTCCGAAGGAAATGCTGCCTTTGGTCGACCGGCCTCTGCTTCAGCATGCCGTGGAAGAGGCGCGGGCCGCCGGCATCGAGGATTTCGTGTTCGTCACGGGCCGCAGCAAGCGCGCCATCGAAGACCATTTCGACACCGACACGGAACTGAACCGCACCCTTGAGGAGCGCGGCAAGCAGGATGCCCTCGATGTGGTGCGCCACAGCGAGATCGCGCCGGGCCGCTGCTTCTACACGCGCCAGCAGGTCCCGCTGGGCCTCGGCCACGCGGTGTGGTGTGCGCGGGCGGTGATCGGCAACGACCCCTTCGCCATCGTCCTGCCCGACGACTTCGTCCAGGGCGACACCCCCTGCCTGAAGCAGATGGTCGACGCCTACAACGAGGTGGGCGGCAACATTGTCGCCGTCGTGGACGTCCCGCGCGAGCGGACCAGCAGCTACGGCATCCTGGACGTGGAGAAGGACGACGGCCGTCTGGCCACCGTGCGCGGCCTCGTCGAGAAGCCGAAGCCGGAAGAGGCGCCCTCCACCCTGTCGATCATCGGCCGCTACATCCTGCAGCCGGAGGTGTTCGACCATTTGGAGAAGCAGCAGCGTGGCGCCGGCAACGAGATCCAGCTCACCGACGCGATGGCCAAGCTGATCGGCGCCCAGCCCTTCCACGGTCTGCGCTTCGAAGGCACCCGCTACGACTGCGGCGACAAGGTCGGCTTCATCGAAGCCACGCTGGCCCACGCGCTGAAGCGTCCGGACATGGCGGACAAGGTCCGCGAGATGCTGCGCAAATACTGCTGACGCGGATGGTCCGCGGGGAGGGCGGTGCCTTTTCCCGCGGGCCAGTCGTCTTCCGCCGGGCCGTCGGTGTCTGTGTCAACGGCCGCCGGCGGCTCGGCGGGGAGGCCGCGCGGCTTCCTCCGGCGGGGCGGAGCGGCGGAAGGTGCTGAGTTCGGGGATGCGGTTCACCGACAGGCCGGCAACCCGGCAGGGCACCACCTCCAACACCTGGAATCCGGCCTTGCGCGGGTAGCGGGCGCTGACGCGTTCGCGCACCTCCCGTTCCGTTTCGGCGGTCAGCAGACAGCGGCGGATGCCCACCCAGCCGCGTTGCCCGGTCATCACGGTGGCTTCGCTCGGCAAGTGACGCACCGCGGCTTCCCAGAACCGGCCCGGACGAGGCTCGGAGCGGTCAAACACGTGATAGCGCACGATCGGCGCCGCCTGCCTCGCCTCCAGCTCGTTCAGGGCGGCCTGCATGTCCTGTTCGGCCTTCAGGGCGCGTTTCTCGGCCTCGGCGTGCTTTTGGGTGACCTGGGAATAGGCGGTGGCGATGTCCTCCACGTCCTTCCCAACCTCCTCCATCTTCTCGCGGATGCGCAACTGGGCCTGCCGCAGACCTTCCAGTTGCCGCCGCCAATAGCGGTTGGACAGCACCGTCAGCACCATCAGCCCAAGGCTGAGATAGAGCATCATCCCGGTCATGCCGCCGCTCCTTCCGCGTCGGGGTCGGGCGCCTGGGCGAGCGGAACGACCAGGGTCGGCAGGACGCCGTTCTTCACGGTGAAGGAGACGCGCGCCATCGCCGCCGCCTGATCGACGGAATAGGTCCAGACATGGGCGACGTTGGGGTAGCTCCAGATCTGGCGGGCGAAGATCACGTCACGCCGTTCGATGGCGGGGAATTCGTCCTGCACGGTCAGCCGGGCCCAGAAACAACCGGCCTCCTCGCCGTCGCCCAGCTCATGGACGAACTCCACCTTGGTGAGTTCCAGCGCCCTGAGCTCCGACAGCGCCTTCTGCCGGCGCCCGTTGCATTCGGTGGTGCGGGCCTGAAAGGCGGTCATTTCCTCCCGCCGCTGCTCCAGCTTGCGGGTCCATTCGCCCAGCGCCGTCTTCTTCCGGTCGTGCTGGCGCATCATCATGGTCTGGCGCGCCTTCTCCGACGTGATCTGCCCGACGTCGATGACGATGGACAGGCCGAGCGCCGCGGCGCTGGTGACCAGCAGAAGCATGCCCAGGAACTCGGCCGATAGAACCATTGGTGTACCTTCTGGTTGCGGCAGAAGCTTCGCGTCTCCTTTATTGAGGACCGGGTTTCACGGCTTGGCATTGCGGTATTCCGTCGCATGGCACGCCGGATGCAGACAGGAATATGTCCTGCGGTTGCAACAACCGGTCGACCGACCTGGATTCCATTGATCTTTTCTGACCCATGCGCAAGCGTTCGGCCACAATGTCGCAGCGCTTGGACACAGTCCTGAAATGTTGCCCCCGTCCGGTAACAGGACGGTCATTTCCGCCATTCGAAAGGGAGGACCCATGCTGGACCTGTTGACTCGCAGCGACGAGGCGCTGGACATCATCCGCCGCACGTTCCCGGTGGCGCTCGGCGACTACGCGATGCCCGCCGGGGGCACCGGGCTGGTGATCATCGACGAGGTAAAGGGATTCGCCGCCGTCGGTTGCGGTCCGCTCGCCCCGGCGGCGCCGAACGCCCAGGTCGACCGCATGATCGCCGAGACGGACCGCTTGGCCCGCCGCTTCGCCGGTGCCGGCTGGCCGATCTGCGTCTCGCTGGACCGCCACGCCCCGGACAAGCCGGAGCCGCCCTACCTTCCGCATTGCCTGGTCGGCACCGGCCATGACGAGCTGGTGTCCGAGCTGGCCTGGCTCGAGTCGGAGCCGTCGGCGACCCTGATCGCCAAGGACTGCATCAATTTCTTCATCGGCGCGACGGAAACGGACGGCGCGGGAAAGGCGGGGCGCAACCGGCTGGTGGACTGGGTCAACGGCAACCGGCTGGTGTCGGTCGTCACAGTGGGCATCTGCACCGATGTGTGCGTGATGGACTTTGTCCTGACCCTGCTGTCCGCGCGCAACCACGGCATGATGCCGACGCTGAAGGACGTGGTCGTTTATGAGCCGGGCTGCGCCACCTACGACCTGCCGGGGGAAACGGCGCAGGACCTCGGCCTTCCGGAGACGGCGGCCCACCCGCAGGAGCCGGCGCACCACATGGGCCTCTACATGATGGCGTCGCGCGGCGCGTTGCTGGCCGACACGCTGCGCTGAGACGCGCCGGATCAGGGCTTTCGCTTTTTTCCGGCGGTTCTGGTAGCATCCCTGCGTGGCAAGGGTCCCGATCGTTCAACCGGCGTGCGATGCCGGCAGCAACGGCTGGACGGCGCGGAGACGTCGCACGTGGAAGAGCGGTATCTGAGGGCGATCCGCAACGCGCTGGTCAAGCATCAGCAATGGCTGACGCGCGACCCCAGCATGAAGGGACGCTGCGCCGACCTCAGCTTCCACAACTTGTCGGGCCTGGGGCTGCGCCGCATCAACCTCAGCAGCGCCAAGCTCAGCGGGGCGAGCCTGAACAGCGCCCGGCTGAACGGTGCCGTTCTGTCGCGCACCGACCTGTTCGGCGCCGATCTGTCCAAGGCCGACCTCACCGGCGCGTCGCTGGAAGGCGCCGATCTGCGCGGCGCGCGGGTGGAGGGCGCCATGATGGAGGAGGCCAACCTGCGCGGCGCCGACCTGCGCAAGGGCATGATGCTGGGGGCGGACGAACGCAAGCCGGCGGGCAACGCCGACGGCAGCACCACCTTCATCGGGTCCAAGATGGCCCGCGCCATCCTGTCCGACGCGCGCTTGGCGCAGTGCGACTTCTCCGGCTGCGATCTCTGCGGCGCGACCTTTTCTGGCAGCGACATGACCGGAACGATCCTGATCGGCGCCAATCTGATCGGTGCGGTGATGGAGCGGGTGGAGATGCAGGGCGCCTTGCTGTGCGGCGCCCGGCTGGACGACGAGTTGCGCCAGACGCTGGAGCGGCGCGGCATCGACGTCGACGGCACCGGGCTGGTCAGCCTCGCCGGGCGGATGGCCGACAGCATTTCCGCCCACCAGCTCTGGGTCGAGCGCAACGCCGCCGCCGGCTTGCGGCTGGAGATGCAGCGCGTCGACCTGCGCGGCTACAACTTCGCCAACCAGCTCCTGGCCGGCAGCGTGATGCGTTTCTGCGGGCTGCGCGGGGCGGATTTCTCCGGAGCGAAGCTGGTCATGGCGGACCTGTCCTACTGCGACCTGCGCGAGGCCGACTTCACCAGCGCCGACCTGTCCGGTTGCAACCTGCGCGGCGCCAATCTGGCGGGGGCGAAGCTGTGGCGGGCGCGGCTGCGCCCGGTGGATCTGGCCGGGGACGGCAGCCGCCTGTGGCCGACCAACCTTGCCGAGGCCAGCCTGACCGGCGCCGACTTGCGCGACACCAGCCTCGCCCGCGCCATCCTGCACGGCACCGACCTGACGCGCATCCGCGCCACGGCCGAGACCCTGCGCGGCGCCGATGTGAGCTTCGCCGTCGGGGTCGAACCGCAATACGCTTGAGACAGCCTTACGCGGCGTCCCGCACGCGGATGTGTCCCTGAATGATCGCCGCGCGCGCCTCCTCCAGCCGGTCGCGCATGGCGGGTGTGACCAGCGCGCGGTTGTTGTCGTCCAGCGCGTAATCGACGCCGCGCTCGGCCAGCCCCAGGGCGCGCGAACCGGGAGTCCAGGCGCCGCTGCGTCCCTCCCCGAAAGCGCGCTCCACCGCCAGATCGACCCGTTTCAGCATCGAGGTCAGGATGGTGCCGGGGTAGAGGTGGTTCTGGTTGCTGTCCACCCCGATGGCGAAGCGTCCGGCGTCCTTGGCGGCGGCGAAGATGCCGAAGTTGGACACGCCCGCCCCGGCGAACACCACGTCGGCGCCGCGCTGGAACTGCGCCTTCGCCACCTCCGCCCCGGTGGTGGGGTCGTTGAAGGCGGCGGGGGTGGTGCCGACGAAATTGACCAGCAGGCCGATGTCCGGGCGGGCGTGGCGGGCGCCCTGCTGGAAGCCGGCGATGAATTTGCGGATCAGCGGGATGTCCAGCGCCCCGATGAAGCCGACGGTTCCCGTTCGCGAGGCCATGGCCGCCAGCATGCCGACGAGGAAGGCCCCCTCCTGCTCCTTGAAGGTCACGGACTGGACGTTCGGCGCCTCCACCACCGCATCGACCAGGGTGAAGCGGACGGCGGGGTGTTTCGGCGCGAGGCTGGCGAGCGGTGCGGCGTAGTAGTAGCCGATCAGAGCGAGGTCGGTCACGCCGCGGCGCAGCAGGGCGGCCACCGCCTGCTCGAACTGCGCCGTGCTGGCCGGCAGATAGTCGCGGTAGGCGATCCCGGTGGCCTCCTTGAACCGCTCCGCCCCGGTAAAGGCGCCCTCGTTGAAGCTCTTGTCGAACTTCTGCCCGACCGCGTAGAGCAGCCCGGGCGCGAAGTCCTGCGCCCGCGCCGGAGCGGCGAGCGTGGCGAGGCCGGCGGCGCCCAGCGCCAGGACGGAACGGCGGGACAGCGGCTGGGGCATCAGGCGGGCTTTTCCAAAAAGGAAGGGCAAGCGCAGTCTAGACGGGAAGGGTGCATTGACGCATAGGTCAATTGAATAACCAATGCGTATGGACGGCGTCCCGGGGATGTGTGGTAGCATCGCCGACAACGGACCGGCTCCGGCGGAAGAACCATGGGGAGGGAAGCGACATGACGGACGCGCGCACGCTGACGGGCAAGACCCTGTTCATCACCGGCGCCAGCCGGGGCATCGGCAAGGCGATCGCGCTGCGCGCCGCCCGCGATGGCGCCAACGTCGTCATCGCCGCCAAGACGTCGGAACCGCACCCCAGGCTGCCCGGCACCATCTTCTCCGCCGCGGAGGAGGTCGAGGCCGCCGGTGGCAAGGCGCTGCCGATCCTCTGCGACATCCGCGACGATGCCCAGGTGGCCGAGGCGGTGGCCCGCACGGTGGAGGCGTTCGGCGGCATCGACATCCTGGTGAACAACGCCAGCGCGATCAGCCTGACCGGCACGCTGGACACCCCGCTGAAACGCTGGGACCTGATGATGGGAGTCAACGGGCGGGGCACCTTCGCTTGCTCCCAGGCCTGCCTGCCGCATCTGTTGAAGACTTCGAACCCGCACATCCTGACCCTGTCGCCGCCGCTGAACCTCAATCCGCGCTGGTTCCAGCACCACACCGCCTACACCATCGCCAAATACGCGATGAGCCTGTGCACGCTGGGGATGAGCGCCGAGTTCCGCGGCAGGGTCGCCGTGAACTCCCTGTGGCCGCGCACGATCATCGGCACGGCGGCCATCGCCATGCTGAAGGGCGCCGCCGAGTTCGATAACTGCCGCAAGCCGGAGATCCTGGCCGACGCCGCCCACGCCGTCCTGACCCGCGATGCTCGGACCTGCACCGGCCATTTCTTCATCGACGACGAGGTGCTGGCGGAGGAGGGCGTCACCGACCTGGAGCCCTATGCGGTCAAGCCGGGCGCCCCGCTGGCGCCGGACATCTTCCTGGATTGAGGGCGGTCTGAAGGACCCGCGCCGCGCCGGGGGTGGCCATGCCGGGGCTAACCCTTTTATTGCCTGTGAACGCGCTTGGTGCAGGGCAGCGTTCCCACGATATCACAAGCATCGGCCGCCAAATTCAGTTACACTACGGTTTGTTTGCTCCCCAAATCGAAAGGGACCCTTTTCGCCGATCGGCTGATCCCCGGCTTATCCGCCATCCGGCAAGTGTCCGCACGTCCCTTTCCAGCTTGTTTTCACACACCGTCCGGTTGGGGCGGAGCGGATGCTCGAACAGCGTCAAACACTGAGCTTGTCCCAGAACAATCGGTTCATTCCGGAGCTCTTATGACCATCGAGCTGCACACCTTTACCGTCACCCTGAATCAGTCGGAAGCAACAGCGTACAAGAGCTTGGCCGAGCATCGTGCCTGGGTCCGCACCGCGGTGTCCGACCTGTCGGAGGTGCTGCGCACCGCCGGCATGGGCGCGGAGGCCCGCCTGCGCGGGCACGACCGCTGCGGTCACCTCGTCGTCGAGGCGACCGACACGGGGGCCGACTTCCTGCGCACCCTGCCGGCCATCGTCAGCGTGGAGGTCCACTGACCGGCGAAGCGCAACGGTCTGATGGACGTCGATCAAGGGGCCGGAGCGGAAACGCTCCGGCCCTTTTGCATTACAGGCCCTTCTTCGCAGCGTCCTTCAGCCGGTGCAGGAAGCGCTCGGCGCGGGCGAGTTCGCTCAGCTCCACATACTCGTCGGGCTTGTGGGCCTGCTCGATGTCGCCGGGGCCGCAGACCACGGCGGGGATGTTGGCGATGCTGGTGAACAGCGCCCCCTCCGTGCCGAAGGCCACCTTGCCGTGGCCATTCTGCTCGGCGAGGTTCTTGACCAGCGTCACCTCCTCCGACTCCGGTGGGGTGTCGAGCGCCGGGCTGTCCGACAGGGTTTCCCAGGAGAAGCCGGCGTCGGGGCGCACGGCGCGCATCTCCGGCTCCAGCGTCTTGGCGAAGTCCCGCAATTCCTTCAGCATTGGCGCGACGGGATGGTCGGCCAGATGCCGGATCTCGAACTCGAAGGAGGCGTCGGACGGGACGATGTTGCGGGCCGTGCCGCCCTCCATCACCCCGGTGTGCACCGTGGTGTAGGGAATGTCGTAATCGTGGTCGAACGGCCCCTGCTCGGCGAAGCGGCGGCCCATGCCGCGCAGGAAGGACACCAGCTCCGCCGCGTACTCCACGGCGTTCACCCCCTGCGGGGCGAGCGAGGAATGGCAGGCGTGGCCGTGGACGCGGCAGCGCAGCGCGACCTTGCCCTTGTGTCCGACGATCACCCGCATCCGCGTCGGCTCCCCGACGACGCACAGGCGCGGCTTCACCGCCATCCCGGCGAGTTGGGTCAGCAGGCCGGGCACGCCGAGGCAGCCCAACTCCTCGTCGTAGGAGAAGGCGTAATGGACCGGTGTCGTCAGGTTGGCGGCCAGGAAGTCCGGCGCCATGGCCAACGCCGCCGCGATGAATCCCTTCATGTCCGCGGTGCCGCGCCCGAACAGCTTGCCGTCGCGCTCGGTCAGGGTGAAGGGATCGCTCGACCAGTCCTGGTCGTCCACCGGCACGACGTCGGTGTGGCCCGACAGGCAGACGCCGCCGCGGTCCGCCGGACCGATGGTGGCGTAGAGGTTGGCCTTGGTCCGCTCCTCGTTGAACACCAGCGTGCTGGACACGCCCAGCGCCGCAAGATGGTCGCGGATGTAGTGGATCAGGTCGAGGTTGGAGTTGCGGCTGGTCGTGTCGAAGGCGATCAGGTCGCGCAGCAGCTCCAGCGTGCGCGGGCTGCACGCGGATGGGCCGGCGGGATCGGGTGAGGGCATCATGGACCTGTGGTTTCGTTCAGATGGCAGGCGGACCAGCGCCGTGGCGCGATCGCGCGCAGAGCCGGGCGTTCCGCCGAACAGCGTGGCATCGCGTGCGGGCAGCGCGGGTGAAAGGCGCAGCCCGACGGCGGGTCGAGGGGCGATGGAATCTCTCCGCGGATCGGCGCGAACCGCCGCTTCTCCACGGACACGCGCGGCGCCTCGTCCAACAGCGCCTTGGCATAGGGATGATTGGGTTTGTCGAACAGCTCCGGTGTCGGGGCCAACTCCACGATCCGTCCAAGATACATGATCGCGGTGCGGTCGGAAATGTGTTCCACGACGCCCAGGTCGTGGCTGATGAAGAGATAGGTCAGCGACAGCTCCGCGCGCAGGCGCATGAACAGATTGATGATCTGCGCCTGGATCGAGACGTCGAGCGCCGCCACCGACTCGTCGCAGACCAGCACGTCGGGCTTCACCGCCAGCGCGCGGGCGATGCCGATGCGCTGCCTCTGGCCGCCGGAGAACTGGTGCGGGTAGCGCCGCAGATAGGCGGGGTCCAGCCCGACCTGCCGCAGGGTTGCGGCCACATAGTCGTCCGCTTCCCGCCGCGGGACCAGCCCGTGGACCACCGGCGCTTCGCCGACGATGTCCGCCACGCGCAGGCGCGGGTTGAGCGAGGCCATGGGGTCCTGGAAGACCATCTGGATCTTCAGGTTGGCGTGATGGCGGTCGGCCGGGGACAGCTCCCGCAGGTCGCGGCCGCGCCAGCGCAGGGTGCCGGCGCTGGGCGGCAGGATGCCGGCGACCATGCGGCCCAGCGTGCTCTTGCCGCAGCCGGATTCGCCGACCAGCCCGACCACTTCGCCCTCGGCGATGGACAGATCCACGCCGCTGACCGCCTGCACCGCACGGTCGTCGATGGCCGCCCCCAGCCGGCGGGCGAAGCGCTCCACCACGTCCAGCTTGCGCGAGAAGCGCTTGGTCAGGCCGTCCAGTTCGATGATGGGTGCGGCGCTCATGCGGCGTCTCCCCGCGCTTCGGCCGCGACGGGATTCCAGCAGCGCCAAGCGCGGTCCTCCCGCTCGCCGCTCAATTCCGGCATCACGGTGCAGGCTCCGCTGGACCGGTCGCAGCGCGGGCGGAAGGCGCAGCCCTCCGGCAGGTCGAGGACGGAGGGCGTCATACCGGGGATGGAGCGCAGCGGCACGCCGCGCCGGTTGCGGCTGGGCACCGATTCCAGCAGACCGCGGGTGTAGGGATGGCGCGGGCTGCCGATGATCTCCGCCACCGTCCCGGTCTCCACCACCCGGCCGGCGTACATCACCGCCACCCGGTCGGCCAGCGCCGAGACGACGGCGAGGTCGTGGGTCACCCAGATCAGCGCCGTTCCCGTCTCGCGGCAGAGTTTCTGCACCTCGAACAGGATCTGCGCCTGGATGGTGACGTCGAGTGCGGTCGTCGGCTCGTCGGCGATGATCAGGTCGGGGGAGTGGAGGAGGGCAATGGCGATGGCGACGCGCTGGCGCATGCCGCCGGAGAACTGGTGCGGGTAGGCGGCCAGCCGCTCGTCAGGCGAGGCGATGCCGACGCGGGCCAGCGCCCGGCGCGAGCGCTCCCACGCCTCGGCCCGGCTGACCTTGTCATGAGCCCGCACGGCCTCGACCATCTGCGTGCCGATGCTCAGCACCGGGTTCAGCGTCATCATCGGGTCCTGGAAGATCATGGCGATGCGCCGCCCGCGGATGGCGCGCAGCCGCTTCTCCCCGGCGCCCACCAGATCCTCGCCCTGGAACAGCACCCGGCCGCCGACCACCCGGCCCGGCGGATCGACGAGGCCGAGGATGGATTGACCGGTCACCGACTTGCCGGAGCCGGACTCGCCGACCAGCCCGAGGATCTCGCCGCGGTCGAGCCGCAGGTCGACTCCGTCCACCGCCTTCACGGTGCCGGCGCGGGTGAGGAAATGGGTCTTCAGCCCGTCCACGCGCAGCAGGGGTTCGGTCATCGCGTGCCCCTCAATGGTTCAGGCGCGGGTTGAGGACGTCGCGCAGCCGGTCCCCCACCAGATTGATCGCCACGATGGTGACCAGCAGGGCGAGACCGGGGAACAGGCTGACCCAGTAATCGCCTGAGAGCATGTACTGGTAGCCCGACGCGATCAGCATCCCCAGCGACGGCTGGGTCACCGGCACGCCGACGCCGAGGAAGCTCAGCGTCGCCTCCAGCGCGATGGCGTGGGCGACCTGGACCGTCGCCACCACGATCAGCGGCGGCAGGCAGTTGGGCAGCAGGTGGCGCATCATGATCCGCCGGTGGGGCAAGGCCAGGCACTGCGCGGCCTCGATGTACTCCTTGCGCCGCTCCACGAGGGCGGAGCCGCGGATGGTCCGCGCGTAATAGGCCCACTGCACGGCGGCCAGCGCGACGATGACCTTGTCCACCCCCTTGCCCAGCAGGGCCAGCAGGATCAGCGCGATCAGGATGGCCGGGAAGGAGAGCTGGATGTCGACCAGCCGCATGACCAGCCCGTCCACCCGGTCCCCCGCATAGGCGGCGAGCAGCCCGACCGCCACCCCGACGGCGAGCGCGATCAGCGTGGCGACCACCCCGACCAGCAGGCTGGTGCGCAGGCCGAAGACGATGGCCGACAGCATGTCGCGCCCCTGGTCGTCGGTGCCCAGCCAGTAGGTCCAGCCGCCGCCGCCCAGCGACCCCGGCGCCATCATGCCGTCGAGGATGTCCAGTTGCGCGAGGTCGTAGGGGTCCTGCGGCACCACCCAACGGGCGAACAGGGCGGCCAGCACGATCAGCACCAGCACCGCCAGCCCGGCCAGCGCGGTGCGCGCCCGCGCGAAGTCCCGCGCCAGCCGCAGGAAGGGAGTCTCGACCGCCGGAGCCTTGGCCACAACCGTGCTCATGCCCGCCCTCCGCCCAACCGGATTCGCGGGTCGAGCAGCGAATAGACCAGATCGACGATCAGGTTGATGACGACGAACAGCAGCACCGTGACCAGCAGGTAGGCGATCACCACCGGCCGGTCGAGCTGGAGGATGCTGTCGATCAGCAGCTTGCCCATGCCCGGCCAGGCGAAGACCGATTCCGTGACCACCGAGAAGGCGATGACGCTGCCCAGCTCCAGCCCGAGGACGGTGACCACCGGGATCATGATGTTCTTCAGGATGTGCACCCCGACGATGCGCGCGGGCGACAGCCCCTTGGCGCGAGCGAACTTCACATAGTCCTGCAAGGCGACCTCCCGCGTGCCGGCGCGGGCCAGCCGGATGACCAGCGACAGCTTGAACAGGGCCAGATTGACGGCGGGCAGGATCAGATGCGCCAGCCCGTCGGCGGTCAGGAAACTCCATTGCACGCCGAACAGGCTGGCCGTCTCGCCGCGTCCGCCCGCCGGCAGCCAGCCCAGAGTCACCGCGAAGGCCATGATGAGCATCATGCCTACCCAGAAGGTGGGCAGCGAGAAGCCGAGGATCGAGCCGGTCATGATGACCCGCCCGGCCAGGCTGTCCGGCTTCAGCCCGGCCCACAGCCCCAGCGGGATGCCCAGCACCACCGCCACCAGCATGGCGCAGAGCGCCAGCTCCAGCGTCGCCGGGAAGCGCTGGAGCACGAGGCCGAGCGCCGGCACCCCGTGCACGAAGCTGGTGCCGAGGTCGCCGCCGAGCGCGCTGTCCACGAAGCGGATGAACTGCTCGTGCATGGGCTTGTCGAGCCCCAGCCGGGCGATGGCGGCGGCGCGTTCGAACTCGTCGGCCTCGGGGCTGATGAGCACGTCGATGGGGTTGCCGATGGCGAAGATGCCGGCGAAGACCAGCACCGACATCGCCACCACGACGACCGCGCTCTGCGCCAGCCGCCGGAGGATGAAGACAAGCATGGCGCCTTTACCCCACGGGTGTGACGGATGAGGGAGCGTCGCCCCCTCTCCCGTCCCGGGAGAGGGAGGGGCCCGCCGCATGGCGGCGGGAGGGTGAGGGTAAAGCCAAGGATAAGGGGGCTGATCCTTGCACGACCCTCACCCGCCCGCTGCGCGGGCACCCTCTCCCGGGGCGGGAGAGGGATGAAACGCTCACTTCGCGGGGGTCACCTTCTGGGCCAACGTATATTGGTCGGCGCGCGGTTCGTAGCTCAGCCCCTTCTTCATCGCCCAGACCGTCACCTCGTAATGCAGGGGGATGATGATGTCGGCGTCCACCGCCCGCTTCACCGCGGCCTGGAGCAGCTTTTCCCGCTTCGCGTCGTCCACGGTCGCCAGCGCGGTGTCCAGCATGCCGTCCAACTCCGGGTCGGAATAGCTGGTGTAATTGGTGGTGCCGTAGCCCTTCTCCTTGATCGGCGTGGCGATCAGCGCCTTCAGCGGCGAGGACATCTCGCCCGAATCGGCGCCCCAGCCGGCCAGGAAGACGCTGTATTCCTGCTTGTTGCGCTTGGAGAAGAAGACGTTGGCGGTGGTCGCGTCGACCTGGGTCTGCACGCCGATGCGGGTGAACATCTGGGCGACCGCCTGGGCCACCTTGTCGTCGTTGATGTAGCGGTCGTTGGGCGTGCCGAGCGTGAGCTGGAAGCCCTTCGGGTAGCCGGCCTCGGCCAGGAGCTGCTTGGCCTTGTTGGCGTCGGTGGCGACGGTAACCTCCGGGTTGTTGCCGTAGAAGCCGGCGGGGAGGTACTGGTTCGCCGGCTCCGCCACGCCCATCATGATGCGCTTCACGATGGCGTCGCGGTCCACCGCCAGCGACAGCGCCTTGCGCACCTTCGGGTCCTTCAGCGGATTCTTGCCGTCGGTGCCGGTGATGGTCGGCGGGGTGTCCTGGACGCCCAGCGCCAGATAGATCACGCGGTTCGACTGGGCCTGGGCCAAGGAGACATTGGGGGCGGACTTCAGCCGCTCGATGTCCTGCACCGGCGGCGATTCGATCAGGTCCACGTCACCGGCCAGCAGGGCGGCGACGCGCGGCCCGTCGCTGGTGATCGGGCGGAAGACCACCGTGTCCCAGGCCGGCTGTTGACCCCAATAGTCGGGGTTGCGCTCCAGGATCTGCCGGTCGCCCTTGGTGTAGGACTTGTGCTTGAACGGCCCGGTGCCGATCATCAGCGAGCCGTCGTTGAAGGCCTGCGTGGTCGGCCAGGAATCGGCCTTGCAGCCCGCCTTGTCGAAGGTGATGGCCTCGCCGCCCGCCGCCTTGGCGGAGATGATGCCGAAGGTCGACAGCTCCATCGGCAGCAGCGGGTAGGGCTTGCCGGTCTTGATGATCAGGGTGTGCGGGTCCGGCGTCTCGATGGCCGCGATGCCCTTGGTGTAGACGGTGAAGGAGGACGGGCTGTTGGCGACGTTCGGGATGCGGCAGACCGAGTAGACGAAGTCCTGTGCCGTGAACTCGGTGCCGTCGTGGAACTTCACACCCTTGCGCAGCTTGAATTCCCAGGTGGTTTCGTCAACGGCGCGCCAGCTTTCCGCCAGTTCGGGCTGGAGCCGCATCTTGGCGTCCATGCTGACCAGCGATTCGAACACATGCTTGCGGGCGCGGGTGTTGGGGCCGAGGTTGTGGTAGTGCGGGTCGAGCGCGCTGGGCTCCGCCGAGGTGCCGACCGTCAGGGTGGCGGCCTGCGACGGCGTTGGGGCCGCAGCCAGCAGGGCCAGGCACGCCGCCGCCGGCAGGAGTGGTTTGACGATTCCGGAACGCTGCACACCCGCAAGGCGCCAATCACGCCAATGCCGATCACGTAAGGTCATCCCTCGTCCCCCTGATTGTACGTTTGATTTGTACCCGTGAAGCAGGCTCCCAGCCCTTGGACCGCGGTTGTTGCGGCCCGATTCTTGTCGTTCGGCTCGCCGCAAGCGGGGCGGCGGCGCGTATGTGTTCAACGATCAGAGCTTGAAACCATTGAACTGTCAACAGGGTCCGGTCTTCTGACCTATCCGGTTTTTCCCGATGGAAAGCTTTGGCAAACGGCCCCGGACGGGGCAGGATCGGTTCACCCGAAAACGCCAACGAAGAGAGCGAGGGGATTAGAGATGAAGACCTGCCAATCCTTCTACATCGGCGGCGCCTGGACCGAACCCGCGGCGGGCGCCACCGTGATGGAGGTGTTGAACCCGGCGACGGAGCAGGTGTCGGGCACCGTGGCGCTCGGCGGGCCGGAGGACGCGCAGCGCGCGGTGGCCGCGGCCCACGCCGCCTTCGACGGCTTTTCCCGCACCCCGCTGAACGAGCGGCTGGAGCTGCTGGCCGCCGTCTGCGCGCTCTTCGAGAAGCGCATGGACGAGGTGGCCGACGCCATCACCGAGGAGATGGGCGCCCCCCTGGCGGCGCTGTCCAAGCCGGCGCAGGCCTTCATGGGTCTGGCTCATTTCAAGACGGCGCTTGAGGCCGCCCGCGAGTACCCGTTCGAGCGGACCCGCGGCACCACCCGCATCCTGCGTGAGCCGGTCGGCGTCTGCGCCATGATCACGCCGTGGAACTGGCCGATCAACCAGATCGCCTGCAAGGTCGCCCCGGCGCTCGCCACCGGCTGCACGATGGTGCTGAAGCCCAGCGAGTTCGCCCCCTATTCGGCCTGGATCTTCGCCGAGATCCTGCACGAGGCCGGCGTGCCGGCGGGCGTCTTCAACATGTTCTACGGCGACGGCGCGGTGGTCGGCCCGGTGCTGGCCTCGCACCCGCTGGTCGACATGGTGTCGCTGACCGGTTCGACGCGGGCCGGGGCTTCGGTGTCCCACAACGCCGCCGACAGCATCAAGCGCGTGTCGCTGGAGCTGGGCGGCAAGTCCGCCAACATCATCTGCGAGAGCGCCGACCTGACCAAGGCGGTGACCCACGGCGTGCGGTCGATGATGTCCAACACCGGGCAGAGCTGCAACGCGCCGTCGCGCATGTATGTCCCGGCCTCCCGCCTGGACGAGGCGGAGACGATCGCCGCCCAGGTCTGCGCCCGTCTGGTGGTCGGTGATCCGCGTGGCGACCGCACCGGCGTCGGCCCCATCGCCAACCAGCGCCAGTACGAGCGGGTGCAGCGCCTGATCCAGGCCGGCATCGCGGAGGGGGCGTCCCTGCTGTGCGGCGGTCCGGGCCGTCCGGAGGGGCTGGAGCGCGGCTTCTACGCCAAGCCCACCGTCTTCAGCCGCGCCACCGACAGCATGACCATCATGCGCGAGGAGATCTTCGGCCCGGTCCTGACCATCCGCCCCTACGAGGACATCGAGGAGGCGATCCGCAGCGCCAACGACTCGCTCTACGGCCTGTCCGGCTACGTCTACGCCGGCACGGTGGACGAGGCGCGCGCGGTGGCGAAGCGGCTGCGCACCGGCATGGTGCATCTGAACGGCGCCTCCATCGACCTCGCGGCCCCCTTCGGCGGCTACAAGCAGTCGGGCATCGGCCGCGAGTGGGGCGAGGTCGGTTTCGAGGAGTTCCTGGAGACCAAATCGGTCTACGGCAGCGAGCCGGCGGCGTAAGAGTCTGACGTCATAATAATCCCTCTCCCGCCCCGGGAGAGGGTTGCCCGCGGAAGCGGGCGGGTGAGGGTCATGCGAGAATCCGTGCGATGATCCTTGGCCGAACCCTCACCCTCCCGCCACTTCGCGGCGGGCCCCTCCCTCTCCCAGGGCGGGAGAGGGTTACGCCTCCGCGGTCTTGGCGGCGGCGACGAACGCCTTTGCGTCGGCCTTGCCCAGCCCGTTGAAGAACAGGTTCAGCAGGACCGCCGCGATGGTGCCGAGCAGAATGCCGCTGTGCAGGAGGGGCGACAGGAAGGGCGGCATCTTCTGGAAGATCTTGTCGGCGACCAGCGGCACCATGCCCAAGCTGATGCTGATGGCGACGACGTAGATGTTGCCGCGGTTGGCCGTGTAGTCGACCTTCGCCAGGATCTTGATGCCGGTCGCCGCGACCATGCCGAACATCACCAGCCCGGCCCCGCCCAGCACATAGGTCGGGACGGAGGCGACGACGTGCGCCAGCTTCGGGAACAGGCCGAAGGCGACCAGGATGACGCCGCCCGCCACGCAGACCCAGCGGCTGCGCACCCCGGTGATGCCGACCAGCCCGACATTCTGCGAGAAGGAGGTGTAGGGGAAGGTGTTGAAGACGCCGCCGATCAGGGTGCCCAGCCCGTCCGTGCGCAGGCCGCGGGTCAGTTGCTCTGGCGTCACCGGGCGGCCGACCATCTCGCCCACCGCCAGGAACATTCCGGTGGATTCGATCATCACGACGATCATCACCAGCGACATGGTCAGGATCGACCAGAACTCGAACACCGGCATGCCGAACTGGAACGGGTAGATCACATCCACCCACTTGGCCTGTCCCACCCCGTCGAAGCTGACCAGCCCCAGAACCATGGTCAGGGCGAAGCCCGCGACGATGCCAAGCAGGACCGAGATGTTGGCCCAGAAGCCCTTGGCGTATTTGGTCACCAGCAGGATCACCGCCAGAACGAACAGCGCGACGCCGAGATAGAGCGGATCGCCGAAGTTCGGGTTCCCGGCGCCGCCGCCGGCCCAGGTGATGCCCACCCGCATCAGCGAGATGCCGATGATGGCGATCACGGTCCCCGTCACCACCGGCGGGAACAGCGGCAGCAGGCGGCCGACCACCGGCGCGGCCAGCGTGGCGAAGACGCCCGCCCCGATCACCGCGCCGTAGATGCCCAGGAGCCCCAGCGACGGATTCCCCGCCATGGCGACCATCGGCCCGACCGCGGCGAAGGTGACGCCCATCATCACCGGCAGGCGGATGCCGAACTTCCAGAAGCCCAGCGTCTGGATCAGCGTGACGATGCCGCAGGCGAACAGGTCGGCGTTGATGAGCAGCGCGATCTGGTCCTTGGGCAGCTTCAGCGCGCCGCCGATGATGAGCGGCACGGCGATGGCCCCCGCGTACATCACCATCACATGCTGCATCCCCAGCGCCAGCAGGCGCAGCAGCGGAAGCTTCTCGTCAACCGGATGGGTTGGCTGTGATGACACCACCGACGACATGATCCATGACCTCCGCGAATGAACAGGCGCGAAATGCATGGCCCGTGCCACAACCGGCGGGGCGGAGGATTGTGGCGAAGCTCGCCGGGATGTGCCGCGAAAGATGGCGGTGCCAGGGAGGGGTGCTCAATCCATGGGCAGCCCCAATATCCCCTCTCCCCTCTGGGGAGAGGGCTATTTTTCCTCGGGTGAAGGGCCTCGGGTCAGGGCCGCGCGCTGGACAGCGGCTGCGCGGCTTCCGCCACCACTGCCTTGCGGACGGGCAGGCCGGCGCCGCGCAGGGCGTCGGTGATGCGGTCGCCGTGGCCCTCGTCCTCCACCTCGATCAGCAGGGCGACCTCGGCGGACTTGACGGAGAAGGCGCCGAACAGGCGCTGGTGCTGCACGTCGATGATGTTGCCGCCGCACTCGGCCACGATGCGGGCCACCTGGGCCAGCGCGCCGGGCTGGTCGGCCACGTCGATGTCCAGGTTGATCAGGCGCCCGTCGCGGGCGAAGCCGCGCATCAGCACGTTGGCGAGCGTGCGCGTGTCGATGTTGCCGCCCGACACGATCAGCCCGACCCGCTTGCCGCGGAAGCGCTCGGGGTGGAAGAGCAGGGCGGCCAGACCGGCGGCCCCGGCGCCCTCCGCCACGGTCTTCTCAACCTCGATCAGCATGGCGATGGCGCGCTCGATCACCGCCTCGGGCACCAGCACCACGTCGCAGCCGTTCTGCTTCAGGATGTCCATGGGCCGGTCGCCGACGTCGCGCACGGCGATGCCCTCGGCCACCGTCGGGCCGCCGACCTTGACCGGCTGCCCGGCGAGGCGCTGCGCCGCGGCGGGGTAGGTCTCGACCTCCACCCCGACGACCTCCAGCCCGGGCCGCAGCGCGCGGGCGGCGACCGCGGCGCCGGCGGCCAGCCCGCCGCCGCCCACCGGGATGGCCAGCGCGTCAAGGTCCGGCACTTCCGCCAGCATCTCCAGAACGACGGTGCCCTGCCCGGCGATCACCGCGTCGTCGTCGTAGGGATGGACGAAGACCAGCCCGTCCCGCTTGGCGAGGTCATGGGCGAAGGCCGCGGCCTCGGCCAGGGACTCGCCCTCCAGGATGACGGTGGCGCCGTGGTAGCGCGTGCGCTTGACCTTCACGAAGGGGGTGAAGCGCGGCATGACGATGGTCGCCGCGATGCCCAGCCGCTTCGCGTGGTAGGCCACGGCCTGGGCGTGGTTGCCGGCCGACATGGCGATCACCCCGGCCTGCCGCTCCTCCGGCGTCAGGTGCAGCAGCCGGTTGGCCGCCCCGCGCTCCTTGAAGGAGGCGGTGAACTGGAGATTCTCCAGCTTGACCCAGACCTCGGCGCCGGTGATCTGCGACAGGGTTTCCGAGCGCAGGAAGGGCGTGCGGCTGATGCGTCCGGCCAGCCGTTCGGCGGCGGCGTGAATGTCGTCGATGGTGACCGGCATGTCCTGTGCTTCCTCTACGAACCGCCCTTCCCAGGCGTACTGGAGACCGCACCGTACAGGTCCGGGCGGCGGTCCGCCAGATGCGTGCCGAGGCTGCGCAGAGCGGGATCCAGCTCGACGGTCAGCAGCGCCTCGCCGTCGCCGGCCCGCGCCAGCACCGATCCGTCCGGCGCCGCCACGCTGCTGAGCCCGCAATAGCGCAGCGTCCCCTCGTGCCCGCAGCGGTTGGCGTAGGCGACGAAAATGCCGTTCTCGAAGGCGCGGGCGGGGACGATGGTGGTGGCGACGATCTCGTAGGGCGCCATCAGCGCGGTCGGCACCAGCAACACGTCCACTCCGGCCAGGGCGTGGCGGCGCACCAGTTCCGGGAACTCCACGTCGTAGCAGATCGCCACGCCGACCCGCAGCCCGCCGACCTCCGCGGTCGGGAAGGCGTCGCCGCCCGGCGCGAAGGAGCCGCGGTCGAGTTCGCCGTAGAGATGCACCTTGCGCTGGTTCAGCAGGGACCGACCGTCTGATCCGATCAGTTGCGCGGCGTTGTAAACGGCGCCGTCCGCCCCGCGCTCCGGATAGCCGTAGAGGATGGCGATGCCGTGCCGCCGGGCGATGTCCGCGACCCGCGCGGCCATCGGCCCGTCCGCCGGCTCGGCCAGGGCATGGACCGTCTCCGCGCCGATGTCGTAGCCGGTCAGGCCCATTTCCGGCCCGACCAGCAGGGCGGAGCCGCGCTCTGCCGCCTCCGCCGCCGCCCGTTCCAGACGGTCCAGGTTGCGGTGCGGCGCACCGGGCTCCGCGTCCGCCTGGAACAGGGTCAGCCGCATGGCGTCAGCCTCGGCCCTGGCGGTTGGCGAGGGCGCGCACCGACAGGCAGAGGATTTCGAACAGCATCTGCGCGCCGGCGTGGGCGGTGTTGGTCGTGGCGTCGTACTGGGGCGCCACCTCCACAACGTCGCCGCCGATGATGTCCAGCCCGTCGAGCCCGCGCAGGATCGCCAGCGCCTCCCGCGTGGTCAGGCCGCCGACCTCCGGGGTGCCGGTGCCGGGGGCGAAGACCGGGTCCAGGCAATCCACGTCGAAGGAGACGTAGACCGGCCCGTCGCCCACCACCTTGCGCGCCGTCTCGATGACGCTGGCGATGCCGCGCTCCGGGATGTCCTCCGCGTGGATCACGGTCATGCCGCTGTCATAGGAGAACTCCCACAGATACTCGGTGCTGCCGCGGATGCCGATCTGCACCGTGCGCTCCGGGTCCAGCACGCCGTCCAGCACCGCCTGCCGGAACGGGCCGCCATGGTGGAACTTGGCGCCCTCGTAGGGGCCGCCGGTGTCGCAATGGGCGTCGAAATGGATCATGCCCACCGGACGCTCGCGGCCCAGCGCCTTGAGGATCGAATAGGTGATGGAATGGTCGCCGCCCACCGACAGCGGAACGACGCCGGCGTCCATCACGCGGTTGTAGAAGGCCAGGATGTCGCCGTGGCAGGCCTCCAGGCTGAAGCGGCTGGACAGCGGCACGTCGCCGACGTCGGCCAGTTTGCAGGAGGCCGCCGGGACCATGCGCAGGGCGTGCTCGTAGGGGCCGATGCGCTCCATCCCGCGCACGGCGCGCGGGCCGAGGCGGGCGCCGGCCCGGTTGGTGACGCCGAGGTCCATCGGCACGCCGATCAGCGCGATGTCCAGCCCGCCGAAGTCCGCGGCGTCGGCCGCGTCGGGGCGGTAGGGGGCGTCGAGCAGGGTGGACACCCCGGCGAAGGGCTGCACCCGCTTACCGCCGGAGAACTGGAGGGCGGCCACCCGCTGGAACTCCGGATCGTGGAAGTCGTCGCCGCCGGAGCCGCTGTACTTCGTACGCAAACGATCAAGCTTCTGAGGGTCGATCATCGTCCGAATCTCTCTGAAAAAAGGTCAGTCGTTTTTCGCCCAGGCCCCGAGAAGGCGGGGCAGGTCGCCGAACCACGCGATCAGCCCGAAGACCACCGCCGTCAGCGACACGAACAGCACCGTCACGGCGGCCATGGTCGGGGTGTAGCCATAGCGGAGCGCGTTGAAGATCTTGATGGGCAGCGTTTCCAGTGTGAAGCCGACCACCATGTAGGCCACGATATACTCGTTCAGCGACAGCACGAAGGCGAAGGCGAAGCCGGAGATCACGTAGGGCCGCACCAGCGGCATCACCACCGTGCGCAGCACCGTCCGGTCGTCCGCCCCCATGGTCGCCGCCGCCTCGACGTAGGAGCGGTCCACCGCCCCGAAGCCCAGCGACAGCGTGACCAGCGGCAGCGTCACGAAGAACACCGCGTGGCTGACCACCACCGTCCAGGGCGACCCGTACTCGCCGACGGCCGCCCAGAAGCTGAGGAAGCCCAGCGCGGTGATGACCGGCGGCAGGATGAAGGGCGTCATGCCCAGCACCTCGAAGGCCCGCGCCCAGGGCGCGCGCCAGCGCCACAGGAACCAGGCCAGCGGGAAGGCGATCAGCACCGCCAGCGCTGCCGACAGGGTGGCGACGACGAGGCTGGTGAGCAGCGCGCCGCGCCAGCCGGGATCGGTGAAGACCTCCGCGTACCAGGCGAGCGAGAAGCCTTGCGGCGGGAAGGTCAGGGCCTTCTTCTCGTTCACCGAGACGCCGGCCACCACCAGGATGGGGGCGGCCAGGACCAGGGCGATCAGGCCGGCGGCGATGGAATTCAGCGTGCGCATCAGCATCAGGCCGTCTCCTCCCGCCGCCCGGCGAGCAGCGCCAGCCCGACCAGGGCGAGGCTGACCAGCACCAGGAAGACGGCCATCGCCGCCGCGAAGGGCATGTTGGACTGGTAGATCGCCTGATCGGTGATCAGCACCGACAGCGTCCAATGCTGCGGCCGCCCGAGAAGCTGCGGCAGCAGGTAGGAACCGAGCGCGAAGACGAACACCATGATCGTGGTCGCCACGATGGTGTTGCGCAGCGCCGGGACCACCACCGTGAAGAAGGCGCGCAGCGGCGAGGAGCCGAGCGTGCGCGCCGCCTCCTCCAGATAGGGGTCGAGGCGGGCGAGCGCCGGGTAGAGCACCAGCACCGTGTAGGGGAAGGCCTGATAGACCAGCCCGGCCAGCAGCGCGCCGAAGCTGGGGCTCAGCGATTGCGGCTCGGCCATCAGGCCCAGCGCCACGAACAGGTTGGTGATGCCCGCGGTGCGCGACAGCAGGGTGGACCAGGCGAAGCCGATGATGACTTCCGACAGCGACAGGATCGACAGCAGGAAGACCAGCCAGCGGATCTGAGCGCCGCGCGACAGTTTGACCAGCCGGTAGGTGAAGGGGAAGGCGATGCCCACCGCCAGCGTCGCGACCAGCGCCGCCAGCCCCAGCGAGAAGGACATCACCCCGCCGAAGAAAGCGGTCAGGAACCGCTCGTAGTTGGCGAAGACGAGGTCCGGCTCGTAGAAGCCGCCGGGCACGCGCCGGAAGACGCTGACCGCGATCATCAGGCTGAAGGGGATGACGAAGAAGACGACCAGCATCAGCGCCGGGAACAGGATCGGCGCGTGCTCGGCCAGACCACGGGGCGCGCGGCGGATCATTGCGGGCGCTCCGCCATCGGCGGCAGCACGACGCAGGCCGCCGGGGGGAACTCCACCGTCAGGGCGCCGCCGGGGGCAACCGGCGGGCGGTCCTGCGGGCGCGACAGCGCGACGATCTCCCGCCCGGCCACGTCGATGCGGAATTCCACGCTGGCGCCAAGGTCGCGCATGAAGGACAGCGTGCCGGTCAGCCGGTTCGGCCCATCGGTTCCCACAGGGTGGACGATCACGTCCTCCGGACGGACGGACAGCAGGACGCGGCCCGTCGGCGGCAGGTCCGGCAGATGCAGGGTGCCGCCGGGCACGGCGGCGGTGCCGGGGGCGGTGACTTCGCCCTCCAGCAGGTTGGTCATGCCGATGAAGTCGGCGACGAAGGCGTCGGCGGGCTGGCGGTAGACCTCCATCGGCGGGGCGGCCTGATGGATGCGCCCTTGCGACATCACCACCACGAGGTCGGCCATGGTCATCGCCTCCCGCTGGTCGTGGGTGACGACGATGGTGGTGATGCCCAGTCGCTGCTGAAGCTGCTTCAGTTCGATCTGCATGGCCTCGCGCAGCTTGGCGTCGAGCGCCGACAGCGGCTCGTCCAGCAGGAACAGCTTGGGCGACAGGGCGAGCGCGCGGGCGATGGCGACGCGCTGCCGCTGCCCGCCCGACAGCTTGGAGACCGGCCGGTCGGCGACGCCGGGCAGGCGGACCAGTTCCAGCAGCTCCTCGGCGCGCTTGCGCTGCTCGGCCTTCGTGGCGCCGCGGATGCGCAGGGGGTAGGCGATGTTCTCGCCCGCCGTCAGGTGCGGGAAGAGGGCCAGCGACTGAAACACCATGCCGAATTCCCGCGTGTGGGCGGGGGCCGTGGTGATGTCGCGTCCGTCGATGACCAGCCGTCCGCCAGAGGGGTCCTCCAGCCCGGCGATCATGCGCAGCAGCGTCGTCTTCCCGCAGCCGGACGGGCCGAGCAGGCAGACGAATTGCCCGTGCGGGATGCGCAGCGACGCGCCGTGCACCGCGGTCACGGGACCGTATCGTTTGGTGAGACCGTCGAGGACAAGGGCTGACATGGGATGGCTTTGTCTTGATGGAGGCAGTGAATCCCCTCTCCCGTCCCGGGAGAGGGTGCCCGCGTAAGCGGACTCTCACGCTGGCTGAAAGCCAGCGCTGACGCGGCAGGCGGACCTTCGGTCCGCCGAGAGCGGGTGAGGGTACGGCCGAGAATCAGTCCGCTGATCCTTGGCGGCACCCTCACCCTCCCGCCGCAGTGCGGCGGGTCCCTCCCTCTCCCGGGACGGGAGAGGGTTTACACACTCACCCGACGATCATTTCCGTCCACTTCTGGTTCAGCCAGTCGGACTTGCTCGTGTAGAGGTCGTAGCGCGGGATGATCGGCGCGATGTCGGAGGACACGGCGGCGAACTCCTGATCCGTCAGGTCGGTCATCTTGCGGTCGATGGTCGGGGCGGTGCCGACCTTGCGCGACAGCAGGGCCTGAATCGACGGCTGGCACATGTAGTCCACGAAGACATGCGCGAGGTCGCCGGCCTTGGAGGCGCGGGTGACCGCCCAGCTTCCCGAATCGAGGATGCCGCCCTCCTTCGGGAAGGTCGAGCGCACCGGTTGCCCGTCCGCGGCGGCGAGGCCGGTCACGTCGTGGTAATACTGGCCCATCGGAATCTCGCCGGACTTCAGCGAGGCCTCGAACTGCGCCTCGTCGCGGTACCAGAGCTTCACGTTGGACTTCAGCTCCGCCAGCTTCTTGAAACAGTCGAGCTGCCCCTGCTCGCTGTCGAGATGCTTGGTGCCGCCGAAGAAGGTCGCCGCCGTGACCTCCAGCAGGAAGCTGTTGCTGACCAGCGCCAGCAGGCCGAGCTTGTCCTTGTTCGCCGGGTCCCACAGGGCCGCCCAGCTGTCCGGGGCCTGCGGGTAGCTCTTGGTGTTGGTGACCAGCGTGATGTACCAGGACACCGCGCCGATGCCGCTGACCTTGCCGTCCGGGTACTTGTTGATGAGGTGCGGGACGACCTTGGCGGCGTTGGGGATCTTCGACAGGTCGAAGGGCGCCCACAGCTCCGCCGAGGCTCCCTTCAGCATCGCCACCTGCGACATCATCGAGACGTCGGCGGGCGCCTGGCGGGCGCGGGCCGCCTGTTCGAGCTGGACCAGCCACGCCTCGCCGGTCGGCTCGGCGATGGCCTCCACCGTGATGCCGGTGGCCTTGGAGAATTCCGGGAAGATGTGCTTTTCGAAGGATTCCTTGAAGTAGCCGCCGTAGACGCCGACCTTCAGCGTCTTCGACTGGGCGCGGACGATGTTCGGAAAGCCGATGGCGGCCACCGTGGCCAGCGTGCCCGCTCCGGCCAGAACGGCGCGCCGGCTGATGCCGCCGGCCAAAGCGGCGTGAAGTCCCTGCTTACCCGTCGTCTCGTTCATGGATGCGACCTTTCCTTGCGGACGAGCTTATCTGTTCGTGAGGCCAGCATTGCAGCCTGCGATCATTAGACCCCCGGCGGCGTTGCCCGAAAATCAGAAAGTTTTGTATCTTACTTCGATCCGGGTCGAAGTATTGGGGGCGCCGGACCCGTCGGGTGGGGCAGGGGAGGGCGGGCGTCGTGGCGATGATTCAGCTGGAAACCGTGGATTTGCGCCTGCTGCGGTTGTTCATGACCATCGTCGAGGCCGGTGGATTCAGTGCGGCGCAGAGCGAACTGAACCTGTCGCTGTCCACCATCTCCACCCATTTCGCCGATTTGGAGACGCGCCTGGGCCTGCGGCTGTGCCGGCGGGGACGCTCGGGTTTCCAGCTCACTCCGGAAGGGCAGGCGGTCTATGACGAGGCGCGGCGCGTGTTCGACACGCTGGAGCGGTTCCGCGGGCGGGTGCGCGGGCTGCGCGAGCGGCTGACCGGCACGCTGGCGGTCGGGCTGGTCGACAACACGCTGACCGACCCGCGCGCCCCGCTGGAGCGCGTCTTTGCCCGCTTCACCGAGGCGGCGCCGGAGGTGTCGCTGATCATCAACGTGCGCCCGCCGAACGAGCTGCTGCGCGACGTCATCGGCGGGCAGTTGCAACTCGCCATCGCCAGCTTTCCGCGCATCGTGCCCAGCCTGTCCTACCAGGACCTCTACAACGAGACGATCCACTTCTGCGTGGCCGACGGGCACCCGCTGTTCACCCTGCCGGACGAGGCCATCGACCTGGACGAGATCCGCCGCTATCGGCTGGTCGCGCGCAGCTACTGGGGATCGCGCGACCTGAAGATCTTCGCCATATCGACGCCCAAGGCGACGGTCAGCGACATGGAGGGGGCGGCGCGGCTGATCCTGTCCGGCGCCTACGCCGGCTATCTGCCGGACCATTACGCAGCCCCCTACGTCAAGGCCGGGCGGCTGCGGGTGCTGCTGCCCAAGGTCCTGTCCTATCAGGCGCCGTTCCAGGTGGCCTTCGACGCCAACCGCTCCAAGAGCCCGGTGGTGGACCTGTTCATCGCGCTCACCCGCGAGGAGATGACCGCGCCGGAGTTTCGGAGCGCTCCCGTCGTCCGACCGGCCTGACCGTGGTTCGATGGTGCGAGATGTAAAGCAGCCTTGACAGTGCCGAGGCGTCGTATGTAAAGCTTCCTTGTCATTGGGCGGCATGGAAGGGGCGGGGGATGTTCAGCATCAAGCGCTACGGCGTCGAATTGTCCGGGGCTCTGGCTCTCTACGCGGCGCTTCTGCTCGGAGCCAACCTGGCGGAGCGCGTCCTTCAGCCGGAGGGCGGGGCGAAGCTGGCGCTCGCGCTCCTGCCGATCCTGGGCATGGCTGCGGTCGCCTGGGCCGTTTTGCGGGGGCTGTGGCGCATGGACGAACTCCAGCGCCGTATCCAGCTCGACGCGATCGCCCTGTCGTTCACGGGAACGGCGCTGGTGACCTTCGCCTGGGGTTTTGCGGAAAGTGCCGGCGCGCCGGAGCTGCGGGCGTTCCATGTCTGGCCGCTCATGGCGGTGCTGTGGGTTGCCGGGGTTCTGGTCGCCCAATGGCGCTATCGATGAAAAACGCTCTCAAGGACATCCGGACCACCCGCGGCTGGAGCCAGGGTGACTTGGCGGAACGCCTCCAAGTGTCCCGCCAGACCGTCAATTCCATCGAGAATGGGCGCTACGACCCCAGCCTTCCCTTGGCTTTTGCGATTGCGCGAACCTTCGATCGCAGGATCGAAGACATCTTCTTTCCCTGAGGATTCCCGGTGCGGAATCGCCCGGCCCGTCAAATGTGATACTCCGGCTCCGGCACCGTCTGGTCCATGGCGAGCGCCGGCACCGTGTCGCGGCACCAGCCGACGATCCGCGCCGGGACGCCGACCACGGTGGCGCAGGGCGGCACGTCCTTCAGCACCACGCTGCCGGCCCCGACCTTGGCGCGGCTGCCGATCTCGATGTTGCCGAGGATCTTGGCGCCGGCGGACAGCAGGACGCCGTCGCGCACCTTCGGATGGCGGTCGCCATGCTCCTTGCCGGTGCCGCCGAGCGTGACCTCCTGAAGAATCGACACGTCGTTGCCGACCACGGCGGTTTCGCCGATCACCACGCCGGTGCCGTGGTCGATGAAGACGCCGCGCCCGACCGGCACCGCCGGGTGGATGTCCACCGCGAACACCTCCGACACCCGGCTCTGCAGGAAATGGGCGAGGTCGCGCCGCTCGCGCCGCCACAGCCAATGGCCGATGCGGTGCCATTCCAGCGCGTGGAAGCCCTTGTAATAGAGGAAGGGCGTCAGACAGTTGTCGGCCGCCGGGTCGCGCGTGCAGATCGCCTGGAGGTCGGAGCAGGCTTCCTCCACGATGCAGGGCGCGTCGGCGACGGCCGAGCGCACGAGCATCGCGAGCTGGTCCGCGGAGATGTAGGAATCGCCCAGCTTGCGCGCCAGCAGGCTGCCCAGCGCCGACGGGAAATCGTGGTGCAGCAGGATGGCGGTGTCGATGAAGGGGCGCAGCCAAGGTTCCTTGACGACCACGCTTTCCGCCTCGGCGCGCAGCATCGCCCACATGCCGTCCACGCCGTCCAGAAGAGAGGTCTCCGGACGGTCCAGTTCCTTGAGGCCCTGTTCCTTGAGGCCCTGTTCCTTGAGGCAGGGGGCGACGATGTGGTTCATGGCGCAGATGTCCTGATGTTCCCGACCGGCCCGGTCGTCGGTCCGGTCATGGGTCCTTCAACAGGCCGGACCGAACCCTAGCACGCCGCTTTCCGGAAGGGGAGCCATGTCGTGGGAAATGAAGGATCACCACGAAATTTTACACATTTCTGTACTGTGAAAACGGCGCGCCTCATCCGTGCAGTGCGCGAGCTTACCACGTGATCACATAGTCGCCGGTGTACGGGCTGGACCCCACCTGCATGTTCTTGGTGCCGAACGCTTCCTGCAAGGCGGAGGCGTTGCCGTTCACCGTGATCCCCCTGGCGCTCCAACCATTGGAATCGTGGGTGACCGTGAACTCGCTCTTCGACTGCACGAGGTTCGAGTCATTCACAGCGTGTATTTTCATCGTTCCTTGTTGCGCGGCGGCGAGTTCGGCTTCGCGGCTGGCGATGATGTCTTCCCATCCATCCTCTTTTTTCAGGGAACCGGAGGCAAGCCCGCTTCTCATGCGGCTGATCTCATCCGGGTATGCTTCGAGAACCAGCTTCTTCCGGTCGGCCAGAGCCTGGTCCATCGTTTTCGGCATGCCGTCGTAAAGCCCCTGGAGAGACCTGACCGTGCCATAAATGTTCCTCTCCGCCTCGCTCAACTGGTTCAGCTGATCGTCATCGAGCGCAGGCAATTGGGAAAGCTGGCCGTCGCGAACCAGGGACCGGACCTGATCGTCCGCAACGGCTTTGGCGGCGTTCCGGAACACATCCGACTTCGCCCATTCCTTGACGGCGGCGATGCCGTCCGACGCCTGTCCCGATGCGCTCTGCTTGGACGGCGCGCCGCTGTCGGCCCATTGCGTCATGGCCAGAGGGTTCATGGAAGCCGGGATCATGGCCGCGGCGTTGCGGCCGCCCCCCGCCAGATGCGCCGCAAGTTGGCTCGCAACCGCGCGCTCCTGCTCTGCCTTCGCCATCAGCGCCTTGGCGCGATCGGACAATTCGACCTTGGAAGACGGGCTGGAACCGCTCGTGGCGGCGGTGTCGGCCTTCTTCACGAACACGTCCGTCGTCGTGTGAGGGATTGCACGAGAAGGCGGAAAGTTGCCCATCTGTGAACCGGGGGCGCTGATGGCACTCATGGTTCCCAAACCCTTTCCGTGGGGTTGCGGATTACTTAACAAATTACCGGAAAACGATCAAACAGCAAGAAATGATTCGTCGGAATGCGCGAAATTACTTCGTAATCAAATAATTTTCAATGCAGCGGTGGAGATTGAAGCGGCGGAATAGAAATCGAAGACCGTTTTTGACAGGGGCGGCCAGTCCCCTCTGGGCATCGCCGATCTGGAGCGACTGACGGTGACGGCCAAGGTGGACGAGGCCGACATCGACCGTTTGCGGGTCGGGCAAGCGGTGACGGAATGGCGCGGCGGGGAGGGGCTGGGTGGCGGCCAGGGGTTGGCGTCAGCCTGTCGCAGGGCGGCGGCGAGGGCCACCTCATCGCTTTTTGGTTGCTTGCCCTTGGCGGCGCGTTAGCATTCGGGCCTCCTCCCGACCTGGTTCGGATCAACCGCCCGCGATGTCCACATCCAGCGCCACGGTCACCCGCCGATCCCTGCTGATGCTGTTCGCCGGCGCGGTGGCGCTGTTGGGAATCGTCACGATGTCGGGGTGGCTGGCGGAAAGCACGGGGCACTATTCCCAGGCCGTCGGGCGGATGTCCGCAACGCGGGTTGCCGCGGGGACGCTTCTCAGCCAGCATCACCAAGCCAGCGAGTTGCGGTGCGTCATCGACATTGCCGGTTCCCTGCCCCCCGTCGTGTCCGACCGGCTTGCCCTGGGGCAGATTTTCGGAAACCTGATCGACAACGCGATCAAGTATCTCAATCTGGCCCGGCCCGGCCCGGCCCGGCCGGATCGAGATCCGAGGATACGCCGAGGCGAAACGTCTGATCTCCGAAGTCATCGACAACGGGCCGGGGGATCGCGCCGGGGGATCACGAGCGCATCTTCGAACTGTTCCGCCGCTCCGGCGTGCAGGACCGCCCCGGAGAGGGAATCGGGCTGGCCTACGTCCGGACCAGGGTGCGGCGTCTTGAGGGCGAGGTCACCGTCGACTCGATTCTTGGACAGGGCAGCGTCTTTCGCATAAGCCTTCCTGAAGATCCGACCCTGTCCTTGCAAAGACTGGCTGATGAAGCGTGACCCACTGGCGGCGTGCATTGTCATGATCGAGGACGAAGAAGGTCATGCCCGGCTGATCGAGAAGAACATCCGCCGGGGAGGGATGACCAATGAGATCATTCCCTTCACCAGCGGCACGACCGCGCTCACCTATCTGTTCGGACAAGACGGAACCGGCCGGGCGAGCGCGGGGCGGGCTCTTCTTATTCTGCTCGATTTGAATCTGCCGGACATGACGGGGGGCGACGTTCTGGCCAAGGTCAAAGCCAACCCGAACACGAAGCGCTTTCCCGTGGTGGTTCTGACGACCACGGACGACCGGCAGGAAGTCCAGCGTTGCTATGATCTCGGAGCCAGCGGCTAGGCGGTGTCCTTGGCGGTGATCGTCACCGAGCTGGTCACCAATGCCTGCAAATACGCCTATCCCGAAGGCCGGAGCGGCAGCATCCGTGTCCGCGCGGTGGCTGTCGAAGGCCAATTGTCGGTGAGCGTGGAGGATGATGGGGTCGGCTTTCCTGGTGGCGGCGCTCCGCAGGGGACCGGCTTCGGCACCCGCATCGTTCATGCCATGGCGTTCAACCTGGGAGCGACACTGCACCATGACCGCCAGCACACCGGCACACGGATGACGCTGACGATGCCGTTGTGATCGCTGCGCCACCATGCCGAGTCGCGATGTCCGGGCTTGTGGCCCTTGCCTCCCTGAGCGGGGGGTGGCGGGTTAATCCTTAGGGGCCTTTGCCGTGGCGGCGGTATCGGTCGGATGATGACTCACCCGATCGAACGAATCCCCGGAGTCTTTCCGCCATGCCGACATCGCCGCACGGATCGCCCGACCGCGGGCTGAAGCCATTCATCCTCGCCATTCATCGCGAAGCGCTGGAAACCGCCGCGGCAAAGGGGCTGACCGGCGCTCTGGCTCAGGTCGCCGCCCTCCAGGACACCGCCAGCCTCGCCTCGGCCAAGGCCGGACGCCTCGTCACGGAAGAGGAGGTGATGCGCTTGCTGCTTCGGGAGCGCCGCGCCCGCAAGATCCATGAGGCGGTGGGAACCGCACCGGTTGCTCCGGTCAGGAAGCCGGCGGCGGCACCCTCCCGATTCCGTCTGGGACGTTGGCGTGCGTTGGCGATGGGGGTGGCCCGGTCGGCATCCGCCGGCCTGGCGGGAAAGGTCCGGTTGTAAAATCAGGTGGCGAATGGTCCGCCGGCACCGAATGAGTACGCCCATTGCCCTGTTGAGTGAGTTGCGGGGCGCACTGAGGCTGTCGCTTCCCCGTTGTTCGGCACGAAACACACATTGGGAGGTCCCATGTCCGTTCGCCTGGATCGCCGCCAACTGCTGCTGTCCGCCGGAGCCGCCGCGCTGGTGCTGGCCGTGGCGCCGCGCTTCGTCCTGGCTCAAACTCCGGGCGGTAAGGGCTTCACGCTGCCGCCGCTCCCCTACGCGCCCGCCGCGCTGGAGCCGCACATCGACGCGACGACCATGGGCGTGCATCACGGCAAGCACCATCAGGCCTATGTGGACAACCTCAACAAGGCGCTTGCCAATCACGGCGACCTTCAGTCGATGCCGCTGGCCGACCTGCTGAAGCGGGTGCCGGAGCTGCCGGAAAGCATCCGCACCGCGGTGCGCAACAACGGCGGCGGGCACGCGAACCACAGCATGTTCTGGAGCATCATGGGGCCGAACGCCGGCGGCGCCCCGGACGGCGAGGTGGGTGCTGCCATCACGCGCGACTTCGGCAGCTTCGACGATTTCAAGAGCCGCTTCAACACGGCGGGCGCCGGGCAGTTCGGCAGCGGCTGGGTCTTCGTCACCGCCGACCCGTCGTCGGGCAAGCTCGCCATCGCCGCCCGCCCGAACCAGGATTCGCCGGCCATGGAAGGGGTGCCCGTGCTGATGGGCAACGACGTGTGGGAGCACGCCTATTACCTGAAGTATCAGAACCGGCGCGCCGACTATCTGGCGGCCTGGTGGAACGTCGTCGATTGGGGCGCGGTGAACCGCCGCTACGCGGCGATCCGCAAGGGCGAGCTGGTGATCTGAACGGAAAAGGGCGGCGGGGATGTCCCCGCCGCCCTTCCTGTGAACCGTCTGGTCCGGAGGCCCGGTCAGGCGCCCTGATGCAGGCGGATGTTGAACAGCGGGCCCTGGCTCTGGCGGCGCAGCGCCTTGGCGACGGCCAGCACGGCGAGGTCGGCCAGCGGCTCGACGATGATGACGGTCATGTAGGCGGCGCTGAAGGAGGCGACTTCCGTCATGGTCTCGGCGGTGAAGCCGTGGCCATAGAAGGCCCAGAAGGCCACCCAGGCGACGATGCCGCCCTGGTAGGCGGTGGAGAGCGCCAGCGCCTGCGAATACTTCAGGTCGACATAGGGGGTGGCGTCGGGAACGATCCGCTTCGCCAGCAGGCTGATGCCCCACAGCGGGACCAGCAGAGTGGTGACGTTCATGCCGTACTGCGGCAGGTCGAACGGCGCAAAGAACAGGCCCTGGATCAGCAGGCCGGCGGCGAGGCCGATGGAGGCCGCACCGGCACCGAACAGCAGGAGCAGCGTCGATCCGAGGATCAGGTGAACCTCCGACACGCCCACGGGGTGGTGCGGGAACACCTCGAAGAAGCTGAAGACCAGCGCGGTGGCGATCAGGCTGCGCAGCACCAGCGGCGCGACCCCGCCGTTGTTGCGGACGTCGTTGTGCGCCAGCTTTCCGGCCATCGCGAAGCCGCCGGCGGCCGTCGCGTAGCTGAGAGCGATCTTGGCGCCGTCGACGACGCCGGGTTCGATGTGCATGCTCTATGCCCTTTCCGAGTCTGCCATGCGTTTGGAGGGGCGTCGTTGCTGGCAGGCACCGGCATCGCAACCCCCTTGGTCCCCTGGATGGGCGCACCGGAGGGACGGCTTGCGGAAGACGGGCGGCCGTCGGGCCGGACATCGGCAAGCGACCACCGGGGCACCCCGCCCGAGGACGTTCGTTCGGTTACGGCAGGTCTCCTGGCTTGCGGGTCAAGGCGGCATCGTCCGGCCTTCCCGGCGCCCGTTCCCGCAGGCGGCGCCAGTGACACGGAAAGGACGATGCCGCTCACCGCTCACAGTTGCGGGGGCAGCGCCGGATTTGCCGTTTCTCCCCGATCGGGGCGGTTCACCGGCTTCCCTCTTAGCCCCGCGACCGGATGGCGCGGGGAACCATAACCGGCGCCAGGGTAGGGGCGGGGTCCCCCGTCGTCAAGAGGGGGATGGCAACCCATCGGAGGAGTCGCACGGCTTCCTTGACACCGCTCCTGCGGAACCGACAAGGTCCGGCGGACTGCGCGAGGCCGGATCAACGGGCGAAGGACGGGGTTGCGGGCATGCTACCGGTTCATTTCCTGACCATCGTGCTGAACGGCGATCCCTTCATCCGCTATCACCTGGAGGTGTTTCGCCAACTGCCCTTTCCCTGGCGCTGGCACATCGTGGAGGGGGTGGCGGAGCAGGTCCGCGATTCCTCCTGGTGCGCGCAACGGGGCGGGCGCGTCCCGCAGGACCTTCACCGCGACGGCCGCAGCAGCGACGGAACCTCGGAATATCTGGACCGCATCGCCGCGGAGGAGCCCGGGCGCGTGTCGGTCTACCGCAAGCCGTCCGGTGCCTTCTGGCAGGGCAAGGTGGAGATGGTGACCGCGCCGCTGGCTGCCATGACGGAGGACTGCCTGCTCTGGCAGGTCGATGCGGACGAACTGTGGACGGCGGAGCAGATCGCCCGTGCGCGCCAGATGTTCCTTGATTCGCCATCGCGCACGGCGGCGCTGTACCTCTGTCAGTTCTTTGTCGGCCCATCCCTGGTCCTCGACAAGGTGGACCATTACGGCAATTACCGCGCCTACGAATGGCTGCGGACCTGGCGGTATCGGCCGGGGGATTTTTGGCACTCGCACGTTCCGCCCCGACTGATGCGCCCGCAGCCCGATGGGCCGGACCTCGAACTCGGCGCGGCCAACCCCTTCCTTCACGAGGAAACGGCGGCGGGCGGGCTGGTTTTCCAGCATTTCGCCTACGCCACGCGGGAGCAGGTCGCGTTCAAGGAGGTTTATTACGGCTACGACGGCGCGGTCCGTCGGTGGGACGCGTTGCAGGTCGCGGGTCGAGCGGTCGGCAGCGGCACCCTTCCGCTGCGCGATTTCTTCCCCTGGGTGACCGACGCGGCGACCGTCGCCCGCGCCGAGCACGCCATGGTGGAGCCGCTGGCGCGCCCGGACGCCGACGAAGCCTGGGGTTTCGTGCCGCCGGCGCGGGGCGCCTCGACGGCGCCGGCGGTGGCGCTGCTGCGGGGCTCGGGCCCGGCCGTCCGCCGCCGCACGCTCGTCCCCGGCGAACCGCCGCCCTTCCCGACCGACCTGCTCCGAAGCGTCGGCGTGTTCCTGCTGGACGGCATGGGTGCCGTGCTGCGGGCGTCCGGCTTCCTGAGAGAATTGCGGCGGGCCTTGCCGCTCGCCCGGATCACCGCCTTCGCGACGCCGGACGCGGAGGCGGCGCTCGCCCTCTGCCCCTACGTCAACCAGCGGGTCAACCTGCCGCCGCTGAAGGGACGGGCGCCCGACGACGCGCTGGTGACCGCCGTGCGCCAGGAGATCGGCCAGCAGTTCAGCGGCGCCTTCGACCTGACGATCAATCCCGGCCGGGGTGAGGATACCAGCTTCGCCAACCGCCTGATGCAGGATACGGGGGCGCCGCTCCGCCTCGGTTGCAGGGTCGGCCGGCCGGTGCGCGGCTATTACGCCGACGCCTTCCTGACCCACGTCGCGCCGGCTCCCGCCGGCCTGCTGGGGGCACTGACCGCCAGGGAGCCTGACCCCGCCACGGAGGTCTGGACCTCCCCTGCGGGCGAGCGGGTCGCCGTCGCGCTTCTGGCCGAGGGCGTTCCGGCGCGCTGGCGCTGCGCGGTCGGCCTGTCCGCGTCCGTCGGCACCGGCAGCCTGTCGGAGCTGTGCCGCCGCCTTGCCGCGCGCGGCGACACCGCCATGATCCTGGTCGGCGAGGAGGCCGCCAGGGGAGCCGCGGCACGCATCGCCGGGGAGGCGGGGGGCGCCTGCGTGAACGCGGTCGGGCGGCTGGGTTTCGACGGGCTGTGCGCCCTGCTGCGGCGCTGCGACCTGTTCGTCGGGACCGGCGCCCCGGCGGAGGACATCGCCGTCGCGGCCGGGCTTCCCATGGTGGGAACCGGCCCGGAGCACGGCGATCCGACCGCCGGGGCGATGGAGAGCGCCATTACGGCTTGGCTGGCCGGCCGCACGTACTGACAAGCGTTCCCACCCGGCCTGTGAGATCCGAGAGGGGAAGCGTGGAAAAACGGAGGGACGGGCGCGCAAGGCGCTTGTGTTGGCGCGTTTGCGCCGCAATGATCCGCCCCCACCAAATCCCGGACGGCCGCAAGCGGCGCGCCGCAGCGGGGCAAAACCATGGATTGAATCCGGCGGCCCGGTAAGCACACGATGCGCAGAGCAGTCATGAAACCCCGTGCGGATTGGCGTCCGGGGCTCCGCAAATACCCCTATGGCGTCCGCGCGATGAGCGCCGGCGCCTTCTGGCGCGAGGATGTGCGGTATGAGTTCTCCGCCCATCAGATCGACCTGATCGAAAGCGTCGCCGACGAGCTGCACACCATGCTGCGCGAGGCGTTGCGCGCGACGATGGACGGGCGGGCGCTGGCCCGGCTGGGGGTCCGCGGCGGGGTGGCGCGGCTGCTGGAAGCCTCCTGGAACGATTATTGGGCGGCGGGCCGGCTGAACGAGCGGGCCGGCGCGCTGATCGGGCGGCTGACGCTGGCCTATGACGGGCGCGATTCGGTCAAGCTGCTGGCCTGCAACTACGACACGCCGGAGGGGCTGTTCGCCGCCTCGATCATCCAGCGCAACTGGCGCGAGGCCCTGATGGGCGACGCCAACCAGTTCAACGGCCTGCACGAAGGGATTGTGGAGCGCTGGGAGGAACTGGCGGCGGGCATGCCGGGCCGCCAACTCGTCCATCTCGCCTGCGCCACCCCCGACCCGATGCGCGAGAGCGAACTGGTCTATCTGGCCGCCACCGCGGCGGAGGCCGGCATCGCCACGCATCTGCTGCCATTGCAAAGTCTGGGATGGGACGGCCAGCGCTTCATCGACGACGAGGGGCGGGCGGCCTCCTGGCTGACGAAGATCTACCCCTGGCAGGGGCTGGCCGACGACGCCTTCCTGCAGAAGTTGCGGACGGGCGGCATGAGCATGCTATCGCCGCTGTGGTGCTGGCCGATGTCGAACCATGGTCTGCTGGCGACGCTCTGGTCGCTCTACCCGCGCCACCCGAACCTGTGCCGCGCCGCGCTCGACCCCCAGGAACTGGAGGGCTGCGACGCCGTGACGGAGCGCAGCCTGTTCGGGCTGGACGACGCGGCCCAGCGCATGACGGCTCATGGCCGCACCGTCTCGGACACCGGCAGCGCCGAGTATCCGGGGGGGCGGGTCTGGCTGGAAACCCCGCCGATCTTCGAGGAGGAGGGCGTCCACGCGCTCCTGCACTGTTGGATCATCGGGGACAAGTGCCTGGGCATGTCGATCCGCGAATCGGCGGACCCTCGGGTCGGCTCCGATGCGGCGATGGTGCCGCACATCTTTCGCGGCTGACACGCTTTCCTAGGGCGGGAGGAGCCCGCCCCGTCCGAAGGAGGGCGGGGCGGGCGCTTCGGCGGCGATCAACCGACAGGCCTCAGCGGCTGCGGCCCGGCGCGAAGGGGTTGGGCAGTGGTGAGCCGAACGCCGCCCGGCGGGCGTCTCGCCACGCAACGTCGTTGCCGACGCCGCTGTGGGTGCTGGACACCGACACCACCTGACTCTGGTGGCGCAGCCAGCCGCGCAGCTTCTCTTCGAACCGCTGGGCGTCCTGAGCGTCCGCAACCTCCAGTTCCATCGTCATCTGCAACTCGGTCTTCATGGCGTTCCTCCTCTGGACCGTTCCGTTGAACAAACAGCCGGGCGTGCCACTGGTGCCGAAAAAACAGAAAAGGGCGGGGAACTTTCCCCGCCCCGCGCCGCAGAGCCATCACCGTGACGGCCATACAATGCGATGGACGCTGCGGCTCATTTCCCTTCGGGCTTCGCCGGGCGGGCCGGCTTGGCGATGCTGGCGATCTGCTTTTGCAGGTCGTCGATCTGCTTCTGAAGCTCTTCATAGGTGTGGATGGCCGCTGCCGAGCCGGTCGGCGGAGCCGCGGACGGGCCGGGGGCCTGGGGGCGGGGCGGGGGGGCGGGGAATTCGCCCGGCTGCCCATCCTCGGCGCCGCCGAAGGGCGAGAACATGCGCATGGCCCGCTCGAACATCGCCATGTTCTGCTTGCCGACCTCCTCCAGCCGGCCGAAGGGGAACATGCCGCCCAGCGTGTTCTGGAAATAGTCGCGCATCTGCTCCTGGTTGCGCGAGAAGGACTGCATCGAATATTCGAGGTAGCGCGGCACCATCCACTGCATGTTGTCGCCGTAGAAACCGATGAGCTGGCGCAGGAAGCTGATCGGCAGCAGGTTCTGGCCCTTGCTCTCCTCCTCCACGATGATCTGCGTCAGGACCGAACGGGTAATGTCCTCTCCGGTCTTCGCGTCATAGACCACAAAGTCGAGCCCGTCCTTGACCATCTGACAGAGATGGTCGAGCGTCACGTAGCTGCTGGTCGCCGTGTTGTAGAGCCGCCGGTTGGCGTACTTCTTGATCGTGATCGTCGCGGACTTCTGGTCTTCCTTGTCGGCCATCGCTGTTTCTTTCAAGAAGGGTCGTGCGGCGGGTATGTTCCAGATATAAGGACTACTCGAAGGAATGCACCCTGTCCAGTGCTGTGCCGCAGCGCTGCGACCGCAGGTGGACGGCGCCCGGGTAATTCGGGATTTGCGGCATTTTCGATCGGTCCTTCGCGGCTCTGGTCAAGCGCACCGCCTCCCCCATATACTCCCGGCCATGGCCGAATCGTCCGAATCCGACACCCCGTCCCTGGAAACGCTCGCGCAACGGTACCTCGACCTGTGGCAGGAACAATGGGCGGCCTGCGCCGCCGATCCCGAGATGGCCGATGCCGCCGCCCGCCTGTTCCAGATGATGGCGCAGGGCGCCGCGGCGATGGCGCCCTTCGTCCTGGGGCCGGGCGGCTTCGCCTACACCAGCCCGCCGGGCACCGGCTGGAATCCCACGCCAGCCCCGTTCCAGCCGGCCTCATCCCAGCCGTCCTCCGAGGGAGAGCCGCGTGACCGGGGACAACGCCACGATGCCCCCACCCCCGCAACCCAGCCCACGGCTGGGGCCGCGGCCCCTGGCGCTGCATCTGGCGACGGTGGCGGCGACACTGCTCAGCTCCTCCGCCGCATTACCGCACTTGAGGAACGGCTCGCTGCCATGGAAGCCGCATCTGCGGGAGCGGGCGGAGGACCTGCGCCGACGGATCGCCGCAACCGACGCGGACGCGTTCGCCCAGACGGTTGACCGGGCGGTCCGCCGCCAACTCGACCTCGCCCTGACGGGCATTGAGCGCTACCGCCGCCACCCCTACCGCCGTGACCTTCCCGACCCGCCGGTGCTGTGGACGGAAGGGACGTCCCGGCTGCTCGACTACGGCGCCCTCGGCCCGGCGACGGGCGCGCCGGTCCTCTTCGTGCCGTCGCTGGTCAATCGCCATTACATCCTCGACCTGTCGGCGCGCAAAAGCCTGATGCGCTGGCTGGTCGCGCAGGGGCTGCGTCCCTTCCTGATCGACTGGGGCACGCCCGGCCCGCTGGAGCGGCGCTACAGCCTGACCGACTACATCGCCGGGCGGCTGGAGCGGGCGCTCGCCGCGGTGGTGGAGGCGGTGGGCCGCCCGGTTCCGGTGGTCGGCTATTGCATGGGCGGGCTGCTCGCCACCGCGCTGGCGCAGCGCCGCCCGAAGGAGGTCGCGGCACTCGGCCTGCTGGCCACGCCCTGGGACTTCCACGCGGAGGACGCCGGCATGGCCCGCCGCGCCGCGAGCTTTTTCCAGCCCTTCGGCCCGCTGCTCGACGCCTGGGGGGAACTGCCGGTGGACGTTCTCCAGGGGCTGTTCGCCCAGCTCGACCCGCTGCTGGCGCTGAAGAAGTTCTCGCAGTTCGCCCGTATGGAGCCGGACAGCCGCGCCGCGCTCGCCTTCGTGTCGCTGGAGGACTGGCTGAACGACGGGGTGCCGCTGGTCGCCGGGGTGGCGCGCGACACGCTGGCCGGCTGGTACGGGCGCAACGACACGGCGCGTGGCGAATGGCTGGTCGCCGGCCAGCCGGTGGAGCCGGAGCGGTTGCGCATGCCCGTTTTGGCGCTGATCCCGGAGCGCGACCGCATCGTTCCGCCCGCGTCCGCGGTGGCCTTGGCAAGATCAATCGGCAGCGCGCAAATGATCAGGCCGCCGCTTGGTCATATTGGCATGGTGGTCAGCGCCGGAGCCGAAACAGGCGTCTGGCGTCCCCTGGCCGAATGGCTTAGTGCGGCAGGATAACCGCAGCCTGTCAGGTGTCTTGCATTGCGAGAAATCCGCGCATAAGGTTTTTCTCACTCCGTGCGGCACCCTGTCACGATAATAAAACTGACAAAATCTGAGGAGCGTCAACATGACCGAGGTTGTGATCGCCAGCGCAGCGCGTACTCCCATCGGCAGCTTCAACGGGGCGCTCAGCGCCGTACCGGCCCATTACCTGGGTGAGATTGCCATCCGCGAAGCGCTGAGCCGCGCCAAGACCGACGCCGCGGAGGTGACCGAGGTCATCCTGGGCCAGATCCTGACCGCCGGCCAGGGCCAGAACCCGGCCCGCCAGGCCGCCGTCAACGCCGGCATCCCGGCCTCCGCCACCGCCTTCGGCATCAACCAGCTCTGCGGCTCGGGCCTGCGCTCGGTCGCGCTCGGCTATCAGGCGATCCGCAACGGCGACGCCGAGGTCATGGTCGTCGGCGGCCAGGAGAGCATGAGCCAGGCCCCGCACGTCATGCATCTGCGCAACGGCGTGAAGATGGGCGCCGCCGAGATGCTCGACACCATGCTGAAGGACGGCCTGATGGACGCCTTCAAGGGCTACCACATGGGCACGACGGCCGAGAACGTCGCCCAGAAGTGGCAGCTGACCCGCGACGAGCAGGACGCCTTCGCCGCCGCCTCGCAGCAGAAGGCCGAGGCCGCCCAGAAGTCCGGCCGCTTCAAGGACGAGATCATCCCGGTTACCATCAAGGGCCGCAAGGGCGACATCATCGTCGCCGACGACGAGTATCCGAAGCACGGCACCACGGCGGAATCGCTGGCCAAGCTGCGCCCGGCCTTCTCCAAGGACGGCACGGTGACCGCCGGCAACGCCTCGGGCATCAACGACGGCGCCGCCGCGCTGGTCCTGATGACCGCCGAGAACGCCGCCCGCCGCGGCCTGACCCCGCTGGCCCGCATCGTCTCCTGGGCGACCGCCGGCGTCGATCCGGCGATCATGGGCACCGGCCCGATCCCGGCGTCCCGCCTCGCGCTGGAGAAGGCCGGCTGGAAGCACGAGGACCTCGACCTGATCGAGGCGAACGAGGCCTTCGCCGCGCAGGCCCTGGCCGTCAACAAGGACCTTGGCTGGGACACCTCCAAGGTCAACGTCAACGGCGGCGCCATCGCGCTCGGCCACCCGGTCGGCGCGTCCGGCGCCCGCGTCCTGACCACCCTGCTCTATGAGATGCAGAAGCGCGACGCCAAGAAGGGCCTCGCCACCTTGTGCATCGGCGGCGGCATGGGCATCGCCCTTACCGTCGAGCGGGGCTGATGAAAAGCGGGCCGTTCCCTCCGGGGTGCGGCCCGCTTCGTATGTGCGCCTACAGAAACCGATAAAGAATCCAACATCAAGCTTTGGGGGAGGAGCCAATGGCTCGAGTTGCAGTCGTCACGGGCGGAACGCGCGGTATCGGCGAAGCCATCTCCGTCGCGTTGAAGAACGCCGGCTATGTCGTCGCCGCCAACTACGCCGGCAATGATGAAAAGGCGAAGGAATTCTCGGCCCGCACGGGCATCGCGGTCTACAAGTTCGACGTGTCGGACTTCGACGCCGTGAAGGATGGCATCGCGAAGATCACCGCCGAACTCGGGCCGGTGGACGTGGTGGTGAACAACGCGGGCATCACCCGCGATGGCGTGATCCACCGCATGACTCCGCAGCAGTGGAACGACGTCATCGCGACGAACCTCACCTCCTGCTTCAACCTCTGCCGCAACGTCATCGACGGCATGCGCGAGCGCGGCTTCGGCCGCATCGTCAACATCGGTTCGGTGAACGGCCAGGCCGGCCAGTACGGTCAGGTGAACTACGCCGCCGCCAAGTCGGGCATCCACGGCTTCACCAAGGCGCTGGCGCAGGAGGGCGCGGCCAAGGGCGTCACCGTCAACGCCATCGCGCCGGGCTACATCGACACCGACATGGTGCGCGCGGTGCCGCCCAACGTGCTGGAGAAGATCGTCGCCCGCATTCCGGTCGGCCGTCTCGGCAAGGCCGAGGAGATCGCCCGCGGCGTGCTGTTCCTGGTCGGCGACGACGCCGGCTTCATCACCGGCTCGACCCTGTCGATCAACGGCGGTCAGCACATGTATTGATCGGCCGGTGCGATGACTCCTGGGTCTGCGGACCCGTTTGAAGCGACACGAAGCCTTCGCCCCTCTCCCGCACCCGCGGGGGAGGGGTTTTTCTTTGGGTCGCCGAGGAAATGAGGGGCGGCGTGGGAAGCCGAAAAAGCGAAACCCCCGCGCGGGGGGCGGGGGTTTCAGCGGTTGTGCCAGGACATCCGCAATGGTTGAGCCGTCTCAACGGCAATGTTCAGAAATGTGTGGCCGAACAGGTCGGCTTCCTCAAGTAAGCGCAGGTGGACTCATGACAATCACACCCTCCTGACTACGGGAACATTTGCTGTGATGAGAAGCTGGCAACTTGGCCAACTTGATGCGGTGTCCACCGCGTCTTCACCTCAACCAGTGTTGCTCTGAGGAATAGCCTGCTCCTCCTTGCGGGGGTTGTCAATAGCCGAACTGTGGTCCCGTTACCGCTTGATGACGGGTTTTTGACGTCACTTGAATTGGAAGCCGACCGGGCGCTTGTCGTCCAGTGAGACCACCGCGCAACCGCCCAGCGCCGGACCCACCGACAGCTCGCCGTAGGCGGTGACCGCTCCCTCCTCTTTCAGGCGTCCGACGAAGCCGCCGCCATCGCTGCGGGCGACCCAGGCGAAGGGGATCCAGGTCTGGCGCACCGGCTGGCCACCGGCGCGGACCACCGCGGTGAAGGCCTCGGCGGTCGGGGTGCCCGGCGGGAAGACGGCCAGCACCGTGCCGCCATCCTCCTCGTTCAAGGCCGCCTGGGTCAGCGCCACCCCCGTCACCACCGCCCAGACGACCAGAGCCAGGGCGCCGAGCGCCAGCGCGAAGCCATGGCCGAAGCTGGGAGGAGAGGTGGGCGCGGGCGCCGGTTTGGTCATGGCCTCAGGCCTTCGCTTCCGCCGCCAGGGAGGGGGCGGGCTTCTCGGCGATCGGCCAGTTCACCACCGCGGCGGCAAAGGCCAGGGCCACGCTGGCCCACCACACCACGTCGTAGGAGCCGACGCGCTCATACAGCACGCCGCCCAGCCACACGCCGAGGAAACCGCCCACCTGATGGCTGAGGAAGGCGAAGCCGTAGAGCATGCCGAGATAGCGCGTGCCGAACATCAGGACGACGAGGCCGGAGGTCGGCGGCACCGTGGACAGCCAGAGCAGGCCCATCGCCGCGGCGTAGAGGATCACCGACACCGGGGTGACCGGCAGCAGGATGAAGATCGCCGTGCACAGGCCGCGCAGCGTGTAGTTGGCGCAGAGCAGCAGGCGCTTGCTCATCTTGCCGCCCAGCACGCCCGACATGTAGGAACCGACCACGTTGAACAGCCCGATCAGCGCCATCGCCCAGGAGGCGAGGCCGGGGCTGATCCCGGCGGCGGTCAGATAGGGCGGCAGGTGCGTGGTGATGAAGGCGAGCTGGAAGCCGCAGACGAAGAAGCCGGTGACCAGAAGGACGTAGCTGCGGTGCTTGAAGGCCTGCCGGATCGTCGCGGCGAAGCCGATGTCGGCCCCGGTGACGGCTTGCGCGCTCTTCGACCCGCCCGCCCCGGCGAAGGAGGAGGCGAGCACCGGGATCATCAGCATCGAGGCGCCGAACAGGATCAGCGCCGTCTGCCAGCCGTAGGCGGCGATGAAGGCCTGGCCGGTGGGGGCGAACAGGAACTGGCCCATCGAACCGGCGGCGGTGGCCACGCCCATCGACCAGCTCCGCTTCTCCGGCGGGACGATGCGGCTGAAACCGGCGATGACGATGCCGAAGGACGCCCCGGCCAGACCCAGCCCGATCAGCAGGCCGGAGCTGAGATGCAGCATCAGCGGCGTGTCGGCGTAGGGCATCAGCGCCAGCCCCAGCGCGTAGAGAATCCCGCTGATTCCCAGCACCAGCGCCGGGCCGTAGCGGTCGCACAGCGCGCCGGCGAAGGGGGTGCCGATGCCCCAGACCAGATTCTGGATGGCGATCGACAGGGCGAAGACGTCGCGGCCCCAGCCGTGCGCCTCCGACAGGGGTGCGGTGAACAGGCCCATGCTGGACCGCGGGCCGAACGCCAGCATGGCGATCAGGCAGCCGCAGGCGATGACGAATCCCGGCGTCCGCCAGGAGCGTGGCGAAGGCGCCCCGCCCACCCGGTTGCTGGTGTCCAAGTTATCCTCCCTCGGCGCGGGCTGTGGCCGGTGCGGCAACGTCGGCCCGCGCCTCATCAGGGTCACACGATAAGCGTGCGTCGGGCGTGCAGCAAATTCACAATGGGAAAGAAGGTTATTCGGCCGCGGAATGGCAGGGCAGGGGAAGGGGCGCCTCTTCCGCCGGGGGCAGCAGGTCCAGCAGGCTGTCCTCCAGCACGTCGAAGACGGGACCGATGCGCCCGGTAAAGCGGCCGCGCAGCAGCCACACCGCGACGGTCAGCGCGAAGTCCGGCGTCTCCAGCGGCCGCACCTGCGCGGCGTGCAGGGTCGGGGCGATCAGCCGCAGCGGGGCCAACCCGAATCCGACGCCACGGGCGACCAGCGACAGCAGAAGCGACTGGTCGAACCCCTCCACCGTGACGTTCAGCGCCGGCCCGTGCTGTGCCATCGCGCGGCTCATGGCGGTCCGGTACTGGCAGCCGTCGGGCTGAAGCACCCAGCCCACGGCGTTCATCGCCGGCAGCGTCCAGTCCCGCTGTCCGGCCAGCTCGGCCGACGCGACGACACGCACGGGCTCGCGCGAGATGCAGACGGCGTCCAGGTCGTCCGGCGGCGTCTGGGCGTCGTGGGTCAGCACCAGCGCGCCGTCCAGCGTGCCGTTGCGCACCTGCTCGACCAGCGGCGTGCTCCAGTCCGAATGCAGGCGGACGGTCAGGCCCGGGAAGGCGGCGCGCAGCCGGTCCAGCGGATGGTGCGCGGCGATGGCGGTCAGCACATGGGCCACGCCCAGCCGCAGCAACCCCTGGGGCTGGGCGGCTCCGGCGAAGGCGTCCGACAGCTCGTCGGTCGCTTTCAGGACCCGGTGCGCGTGGGCCAACGCCATCTCGCCGTCGCGGGTCAGGGCCAGCGGCTTGGTCTGGCGGTCGAACAGCAGCACGCCAAGCTCCGCCTCCAGCCGCTGGATCAGGCGAGAGACGGCGGATTGGGTCAGCCCCAGCCGGTGGGCGGCCTCCTGCACCGACTGGGCCTCGGCCACGGCGACGAAGGTGCGGATCTCGTTGAGCTTCATGGCGGCGTCCGGGGCTCGCTGTCCGGGGGGCGGTTCGTTCGGCCTCATGGCCACTGGTATCCGACTGTCCCCCTGGGTTAGCGTCGGGTCAAGCGCAACGAGGAGCCGCCATGTCCGCATTGCCCGAATCCACCACACCCCCCGCAGACCGTTCCGGCCGCGAATACCCCGACCGTCCCTGGGTGGGGGTGGGCGCCGTGGTGTGGCGCGGCGACCGGGTGCTGCTGATCCGCCGGGGCCGCCCGCCGCGGATGGGGCAGTGGAGCCTGCCCGGCGGCGCCCAGTCGGTGGGCGAGACGGTGTTCGAGACGGCGGTGCGCGAGGTGCTGGAGGAGACCGGCCTGCACGTCGTGCCGACGGAGGTGGTCACCGTGGTGGACGCCATGACGCTCGACGACGCCGGGACCGTCCAGTACCACTACACCATCGTCGAGGTGGCGGCGGAGAGCCCGGAGGGCGAGGCGGTCTGCGCCGACGATGCCCTGGAAGCGCGCTGGGCCACCATCGACGAGGCCGCGGAGCTGACCGAATGGGACGAGACGGAGCGGGTCATCCGCCTGTCGGCGTCGCGGCGAGCCGCCGGATGAAGTCAGGGACCTGCTCCGTGTCCAGGGGCTTGGCCAGCAGATAGCCCTGGATGCGGTCGCAGCGGTAGGCGCGCAGGTACAAAAGCTCGTCGTTGGTCTCCACCCCCTCGGCGATCGCCTGCATCCCCAGCGCGTGGGCGAGGTCGATGATCGCGCGCACGATGGCGGCGGCGTCGCGGTCCTGCACCATCGCCTGGGTGAAGTGCTTGTCGATCTTCAGCGCCTCGACCGGCACGCGGCGCAGCAGGGACAGCGAGGAATAGCCCGTCCCGAAATCGTCCAGCACCAATCGCACCCCGGCGCCGCGCAACTGCGTCAGCACCTCGCGCGAGGACTCGCTGTGCTCGAACAGGGCGGTTTCGGTCAGCTCCAGTTTCAGATTGGCGGCGGGCAGACCGGTTTCGGCGAGGATGCCCAGAACGGTGCGGGCGAAGCCGGGGTCTTCCAACTGCCGCGCCGACAGGTTCACCGCCACCGGCACGTCGGCGATGCCCTCCTGCATCCAGCCCGCGGCGGTTTCGCAGGCGCGGCGCACCGTCCATTCGCCGAGGATGTGGATGGCGTCGCTGGTCTCCGCCATGGGAATGAAGACGTCGGGGGGGATCACCGTGCCGTCGTCGAGCCGCCAGCGCGACAGCGCCTCGAACCCGGTCAACCGCCCGCTGTGAGTGTCGGCCTGCGGCTGGAAGGCGAGGCGCAACTCGCCGTGCCGGATGGCGTCGCGCACGCGGTCGGAGAAGGTGCCGGCACCCGGCGCGATGGCACCCGGCGCGATGGTCGCGTTCTGGTTCACCGCCATATCCCCTCCGGTCCAGCCCTCGGTTGTCACCCATTCCAATGGGCTTAACAGCCGAAGCGAGGCTTGTTAACCATATCTCAGGGGTATTTAAGCGGTTTTTCCAGTTTTACGAAAGAGTTAACGGATTCTCTGACGGTGATAAGATTGGGAGGCGTTAACCCTTCTCCCCCAGAGAGGAGAAGGGTTGCGCGGCTGTCCAATCAAACGTTGAAGCGGAAATGGAAGATGTCGCCGTCGTTGACGACGTACTCCTTGCCTTCCTGGCGCATCTTGCCGTTGTCCTTGGCGCCCTGCTCGCCACCCAGCGTGATGTAGCTGTCGAAGTCGATGGTCTCGGCCCGGATGAAGCCGCGCTCGAAATCGGTGTGGATGACGCCGGCCGCTTCCGGGGCCTTGGCGCCGCGGCGCACCGTCCAGGCGCGGGCTTCCTTCGGGCCGACGGTGAAGAAGGTGATGAGGTCGAGAAGCTGGAAGCCAGCGCGGATCAGCTTGTTGAGGCCGGTCTCCTCCAGCCCGAGGGATTCCAGGAACTCCTGCTTCTCGGCGGCGTCGGAGAGCTGGGCGACCTCCGCCTCGATGGCGGCGGAGATGACGACCATGCCGGCGTTCTCGGCCTTGGCCTTTTCGGCGACCTTGGCGGTCAGGCTGTTGCCGGTGGCCGCCGAGGCCTCCTCGACGTTGCAGACGTAGAGGACGGGCTTGGCGGTCAGCAGCATGAACTGCTTGAAGACCGGCCACTCCTCGTCGCTGACCTCGACGACGCGGGCCGGCTTGCCGTCCTGGAGGACCTTCAGCGCGCGCTCCATCAGATCGGCCTTGATCTTGGAGTCCTTGTCGCCGCCCTTGGCCTTCTTCTGGAGGCTGGTGAGCTGGCGCTCCAGGCTCTCCATGTCGGCGAGCATCAGCTCCGTCTCGACCACCTCGGCGTCGCGCAGGGGATCGACGTTGCCTTCCACATGGGTGACGTCGTCGTCCTCGAAGCAGCGCAGGACGTGGACGATGGCGTCCACCTCGCGGATGTTGGCGAGGAACTGGTTGCCCAGACCTTCACCCTTCGAGGCGCCGCGGATCAGGCCGGCGATGTCGACGAATTCGAGCTGGGTCGGGATGATCTTCTGCGACTTGGCGATGGCCGCCAGCTTGTCCAGCCGCGGGTCGGGCACGCCGACGCGGCCGACGTTCGGCTCCTTGGTGCAGAAGGGGAAGTTCGCCGCCTCGGCCGCCTGGGTGGCGGTCAGCGCGTTGAACAGGGTCGACTTGCCGACGTTCGGCAGGCCGACGATGCCGCAATTGAAGCCCATGGGGGTGCTCGCCGTCGGAAATCTCGGGAATTGGGGCGCTTTATCCTACGTGGAGCCGCAAAGCGCAAACGGGAAGTGGGGGTGGGCAGGGTTGAGCACCACTTCCGACGCGCCGGATTTACCGCGGGCGGAACAGGAAGGGCACGGAGAAAACGCGGTCCTCTGCCGACAGACCGGGCGGCGGGGTGGGGAAGGGAGACGCCTTGCGCACCGCGGCCAGGGCGGCGCGGTCCAGCGCCTCGTCGCCGCTCGACGTCAGGATGGCGGCGTCGAGCACCTCGCCCGCCGTGCCGAGGGTCAGCTTGACGGTGGCCTGCCCGCCGCCGACCACCTTCTCCGGCTTGTGCCGCCCGATCCAGGCCCAGACCTGCGCCCCGTAATCCACCATCGCGCCCCGGCTGGCCGACACCGGCTCGACCGCCGCCGCCGCGTTGCGACCGGTTCCGGTTCCGGCGGACGGCGCCGGGGAGGGATTCTGAACAGGGGCCGCCTGCGGTTTCGGCATCGCCTTGACGGGTGGCTTTGGCGCTGGCTTCGGCAGCGGCTTGGGTGGTGGTGGAGGGATCGGTTCTGGTGCGGGTTCCGGGGTCGGTTCTGCCTCCGGGGTCGCCGGTTCGGGAGTGGGCTCCGGCTCCGGTTCCGGCGCGGGTTCCCGCTGCGGTTCGATCTCCGGGGTGATCTCCGGTTCGGCGACCGCGGCCGGCGGCGGGCCGCTGTCCGCCTCGGACGCCACCAGCATCACCTCGATCACCGGCGTGGTTTCGTTCAGGCTGACGGCGCCGGTCTCCTCCGCGACCGTGCCGGGGGCCGCTCCGGCGGCGGACAGGAGGACGGCCAGGATGCCGGCGTGCAGCGTCCCGGACAGGGCGAGCGCCCCCAGCGGCCGGCGGGCCGGCTGGGGACGCTCATGCAGGCGGATCGCGCGCAAGGCGGGGGCCTCGTCAGCCGGCCTCCATCAGAAGGCCATCGTCAGGCCGAGGTTGAAGGACCGCCCCATGCCGGCCAGGGCGCCGATCGGCTGGCGGTTGCCGCTGGCGCGGAAATCGCCGTAATCGACGCCGCCCAGCGGCAGGTAATAGTGGGCGTCGAACAGGTTCTCGATCCCGACGTCGGCGCGCAGATTGCCCCAGACGTAACTGGTGCGCAAGTTGACCAGGGCGTAGCTGGGGGTTTCCGGCTCGTTCCGCCCGGAATCCACCAGGAATTTGCGCCCGACCATCTGGAATTCCAGGACGCTGCTCCAGTCGCCCAACCGGTGGCCCAGGTCGATCGTCCCGTTCAGCGGCATGATGTGATAGAGGTCGCGCCCGGTGTCGAGGTTGCGGCTGCGGACGTAGCTGACCACGGCGCCCACCGTGAACTCGCCCAGTCGCTCGTCCTGGTGCACGATGCTGCGGCCCTCGGCGTTGATGCCGTACAGCTCCGCCGTGTGGTTGGCGAAGCGCAGCTGGACGAAGCCGTTCGACAGGCTGCCGATGCGGTCGGCGTCGATGAAGTTCTCGACGTGCGAATAATAGGGCGTGACCTTGACCGACCAGCGCTTGGCCTCGGCGTCCTGCCAAGCGGCGGTGGCGCCGACCGTGTAGGCGGTTTCCGGCTTCAGGTCCGGGTTGCCGACATAGCCGTTGGCGTCGCCGTACCAGCCGATCATCGTGGAGGACATGCCCCCGGTGCCCCAGGCGAACCGCTCGTACAGGTTGGGCGAACGGGTCTTGCGGGCGAAGCCCAACTCGTAGCGTTCCGACGCGGACGGCGCGAAGCGGAGCAGTGCCGTGGCGTCGACGTTCACGTCGGTCTTGGAGCGGTCAGCCCGGTTGAAGGCCGTGGCGGCGGGCGCGTCCGGGTTCGCCATGCCCATACCCATGCCCATCATGCCGGTGCGGATCGGGTCGGCCCAGGAGTAGGGCTGGACCGGCCCGTTCTCCATCCACACCACGTCGTTGCGCACACCGAGCAGCGAGGTCCAGGCCGGGGTCCAGCGCTTTTCCCATTCCGCGAAGGTGCCCAGCCGGTCGCGCCGCGCGTCGTTCAGGTTCACGAAGGTCAGCGGCGACATCATCGCCGACCCGGCGACCGGCGGCCACCAGTCGTCGATGCGGTAGCGGACCAGCTCGTTGCCGACGCGCAGCGTGTCCTGCGCCGACAGCGGCACCTCCGCCGAGACGGCGTAGCCCATCTCGTGCGAGTCCGTGTTCATCGGCATGCCGCCACGGTCGGCGCCGCCCTTGTCGTGCAGGAAGTTCATGGCGTGGACGGTGCGCTGCCAGAAGGCCCGGCCGTCCAGCGTGCCCCAGTCGAACGCGCCCTTGTAATGGCCGTTCAGGGTGGTGCCGCGGTTCAGCGTCATGTCCATGCGCTGGTTCGCAAAGCCGGAATAGGGCGAATACTGGTAACCGCCGGACAGGGTGATCTCGTGCCCGTCCTTGCGCGCGCTGGCCGACAGGGCGTGGTTCTGCACGTTGTAGAGGGTGGAGCGGACCTTGTCCCCGTCGCCGTCCTTGTAGTCGTCCGCCCGGCTCCAGGCGCCGGTGTAGCGCAGGCTGAACCGCTCGGTCGCCGCGGTGGCGGTGCCGGACAGGGTGGTGCCGTTGCCGTTCGAGCGGTAGATGGTGGACAGGCTGCCCTCGCCGTGGATGGGCTCGCCGGGCTGGGCGTAAACGGGAGGCTTGCTGGTCACCGAGACGGTTCCGGCGATGCTGTCGCCGCCCTTGCTGACCGGGGTGACGCCGGCGATGGCCTCGATCGCGCCGATGACGGCGGGGTCGGCGTAGGACAGCGGCGCGTTCATGTGGTTGGCGCAGGCGGCGGTCATCGGCATGCCGTCCAGCTGGACGCGCACGCGGTCGTCGGCCAGACCGTTCAGCGCTGGCAGGCTGGAGAATCCGCCCGCGCTGTAGAGCGACACGCCGGGCAGGCTGCGCAGCAGCGCCGCGGCGTCCGGGCTGGCGATCTTGCGGCTGGCGATCTCAGCGGCGTCCAGCGTGCCGGTGCCGAGCGGCCGGGACAGGCCCTTCTCCGGCACCGTGGCGGCGGGGGCCGTCTCCGTCTCGACCGGGACGGCGGGCAGGGCCTGCGGGGTCTGGGCTGCGGCCGGCGCGCCGAGAGCGGCGAGGATGCCCGTCAGAAGAGCGGTGGAGGCGAGAAGACGATTGGACAAACGGGGGGCGTTCGCCGCGGCGGCGGCGGTGGACAGGCGAATCATAGGGCGCTCGTTCTCGAATCGGACGAGTGAAGATCGGCGCAGCCTTGCCGTCCCGCCCGGCCGTCGATCCGCGCGACAATCGGCGCAAGGGATCGGGACCGGCGGGTTGCGGTGCGAAGGCTGGCGTGAGGGGTGGAGTGGGCACGGCCGGGAGGGCCACGCCGCCAAGCTCAAAAGCCGGGCGCGGCGATCACACGGCGCATGCCGAGGGCGGTCAGACGAGGGCCGGGGGCGCTCGTGCCTTCAGCCGCGACAGGAACCAGCCGGCGGCGATGTGCTGGCCGGGCAGTCCGATGGAGCTGTGGGCGACGACGGAGACGGGCAGCACCACGGTCAGAAGCGGCGGCGGCGCGGCGAGGCCGGCGACCAGCCCGCAGACCGGGCAATCCTCGCCCATGGACAGCGTGGGTTTGCCGTCCGGGATCAGGGAGTCGGGGGGCGGGCCGTCGGGGAGGGCGATGGAGGCCATGCCCTGCGGCGTGCAGATCATGACCGTTTCGCCGGTCGCGGCGTTGGCCACCGGAATCAGGAAGGCCCAGCCCAGAAGCTGCAGAAGCAAAGCCACCCCGCCCGCCATCACGGCGGCGCGGCCCAGCCTGCGTCCGATGCTTCCGATTAAAGCCGGCATGTCCCGGTCGACCCCTTAATCCGAGTAAGGGATTAGGTTAATCGGACTATGCCGAAGGAACAAGGGACTATTGGTCGCAGCCCCGCACCGGTGCGCCACTTTTAGGAGGGCAGAACCTCGCCCAGCGCCCCGGCCAGATCGGCGGGCAGCACCGGCTTGTGCAGCAGGCGGCAGCCGAGCGACATGGCCTCGCGCAACCGCTCCGGGGCGGTGTCGCCGGTGATGATGATGCCCGGCACCGGCCAGCGCTGGCGCACCAGCTCGACCACCGAGCGTCCGGAGTCGCCGCCCGGCAGACGGTAGTCGGTCAGCACCACATGGGGGCGCCGCAGGCCGGGCAGCGCCGCGGCCAGTTCACTCGCCGAGGACACGGCGACCACGCGCAGGCCCCAGCGTTTCAGCATTATGGTCATGCTGCGGCGGACCTGCTCGTCGTCCTCCACCAGCAGCACCGTGCGCCCTTTCAGCCGCGGTTCCCGGTTGGCGACCGGAACCACCGCGGCGCTGGCCTCCGGCTTGCGGGCGTAGGGCACCGTCACCGAAAAGACCGAACCCGAGCCGACCCGCGAGCGCAGGGCCACCTCCGCCCCCAGCAGGCGGGCGAGGCGCGACACGATGGACAGGCCCAGCCCGAAGCCCTGGGTGGCGTTGCGCTCCGGATTGTTGAGCTGGCGGAATTCCTCGAAGATGGCCTCGCGGGCGTCCTCGGGGATGCCCGGCCCGTTGTCCCACACCTGGAACTCCACCCCGTCCGCCCGGCGGCGGCAGCCGACCAGCACCCGCCCTCGACCGTCCGTATCCTTGCGCCGGCCGTGCGCGATGGCGTTGGACAGCAGGTTGCGCAGCAGCCGTTCCAGAAGATGGGGGTCGGTGGACACGGCCAAGCGGCCGGGCCGGCAGCGCAGTTCGATGGACGACGCCTCGGCCACGCCGCGGAACTCCTCGGCCAAGCGGGTCATCAGGGCCGTGGGCGAGAAATCGCTGACCGCCACCTCGATGACGCCGGCCTCCAGCCGGGACAGATCGAGCAGCCCGCTCAGCATGCCGTTCAGGCTGTCGATGGACGCCTTCAGCCGGTTGAGCGATTCCTGGGCGATCGGGTCGGCGCCGACCGACCCGAGCAGGACATGAGCATAGAGAGCCGCCGCCTGGATCGGCTGGCGCAGGTCGTGGCTGGCCGCGGCGAGGAACTTGGTCTTGGCCCGGTTCGCCGCCTCCGCCATCTCCTTCGCTTGCTTGAGCTGCTCCTGCGTCCGCTTCCGTTCGGTCACGTCGCGGAAGATCACCGCGATGCGGCGCTGCTCGGGGGCGCCGACTTTGAAGACGTAGAAATTGATCCATTTTTCGAGCGGTCCGGCATACAGCTCCGTCCGCGTCGATTCACCGTCGCGCGCCGCGCGGCCGAACACCTCGTACCAGTGGTCCTCGAAGGCCGGGCTGATCTCGCGCAGCCGCCGCCCGACGAAGTCCTCCCCGGTCATACGCCGCGCCGCGGGATTCATCTCCAGGTACAGCACGTCCACCGGCCGGTCGCCGTCGAACAGGACGTCGGCGAGGAGGAATCCCTCGTCCATCGCCTCGAACAGGGTGCGGAACCGCCGCTCGCTTTCGGTGAGCTGGGCCGTGCGCTCCTCAACCCGCTGCTCCAGATCAGCGTTGGCCTGCTCCAGTTCCTCGGTGAGGACCTGAAGCTCCTCGTAGGAGGTCTGGAGCTCCTCCGACAGATGGGTCTCATCCCGGCGGAGCGTGTTCAAGCGCTGGTCGGAATCCGCCAAGGCGTCGAGCAGCTCCGCCCGGCGGGTTTCCGACGCGGTGAGGCGCTCGCGCAGCGCGGCGATCTCATGCCGCTGCGCGGTCATTTCCTCTTCGAGCTGAATCCGGTCGGCCGCCAGAAGGCGGGCTTCCTCGAGGGCATCCTCCGCCGTCACCAGGGCCTGTTCCAGGCTCCGGTCCAGTTCGGCGACACGCTGGAGCAACACGTCGCGCTCGGACTCGCGCGCATCGCCCCCTGCGCGGATGGATGCCGATTTTCCCAAACTCACCCCTCTCGTTGGAAGCGAATGATTGCACAGCCCGCTCAACAGTGCGCGCGTGGAAAAGTGATAGAACCAAAGCCGGAATTTCTGCATCGCCCTGCTGTTAATGCCGTGCATGAACATTCTGTCGTTTCCGGCTCATGGATAAGAGGGACATCCTGGCCATCGGGGCCTCCGCCGGTGGAATCACCGCCCTGCGGAACCTGTTCGCGGCGATGCCGCGCGACGTGACGGCCACGGTGTTCGTTGTTCAGCACGTCGGCGCCACGCACAGCGTGCTGCCGACCTTGCTGTCGCGCGCCGGCTGGCTTCCCGCCTTTCATCCCGAGGACGGGGAGCCGGTGCGGGCAGGCTGGATTCACGTCGCCCCGCCCGATCATCACCTGCTCGTCAGGGACGGTTGCGCGTTGGTGCGCCGTGGGGCGCGGGAAAACCGTTGCCGCCCGGCCATTGACCCGCTGTTCCGGTCGGTGGCGGTCGCCTATGGCCCGCGGGCGGTGGGGCTGATCCTGTCCGGCACGCTGGACGACGGAACCGCCGGGCTGCGCGCCGTGAAGCGCTGCGGTGGGCTGGCAATGGTGCAGGACCCGGAGGACGCCGAGTGGCCCGGCATGCCGCGCAACGCGATGCAACAGGTTTCGGTGGACGCCTGCGCCCCGCTGTCCGACCTCCCGGCGTTGCTGGTCTGTTCGTTGAACGAGCCGCCTGGCCCCGCCGTGCCGGTGCCCGCCGACATCGCGATCGAGGCGCGCATCCCCGAGAACGAGTTCGATGCGATGCCGGAATTCACCGCCTCCGTCGGCAAACCGAGCACGCTGAGCTGCCCCGACTGCGGGGGCAATCTGGTGGAGGTGGAGGACGGTCCGCTGCTGCGCTTCCGCTGCAAGGTCGGCCATGCCTACGGGCCCACGACGCTGGCGGAGTCCCATCGGGAGTCGATCGAACAGGCTATCTGGATTGCCCTGCGCACACACGAGGACCGAGCGATCATGTTCCGGCGCTTGGCCGAACGAGCCCGTGAGCATGGGCACCCCACCGTCGAGGCCAATTGGACCCGGTCGGCGCAGGAGGCCGAGCGGACCGTGTCGATGCTGAAAGAGGTGCTGTCCAAACAGGGCCAGGAACTGGCGGGCGGCATGATCGCCGAGGGAGAGGATTGATCGGACCGTCTCCCGCCGGTGCGCGACGGGCGAAGACCGGGACCTTGTGAAGGAGGGTGACCTGATCGTGGCGGGCGCGTTGGCGACCGGCCCAGCGCCGCCCGCGGTTTCCAAGGAGGCGCCGATGAAAGGCATATATGATTTGAACAGGCCGGCCGCCCTGACCTGCCCGGATTGCGGGGGGGCGCTCCAGGAAACCAGGGTGGACACGCTGCCCTATTTCACCTGCCACATCGGCCATCGGTTCGGCGCCGACAGCTTGGAGGAGGCGCAGTTTCATGGGGTGGAGCAGGCGTTCGAGGTGGCGCTGCGGGCCTTGAACGAGCGCGCCGCCCTGTGTCTGCGCCTCGCCGAGACGGCGGAGGCCAAGAGGCAGACCCTGTCCGCCCGACGCTGGGACGAGGCCGGGCGCGAGGCGCGCGAGCGCGCGGAGGTGCTGATCCGCTTCCTGGGGGAGGAGTGGATTCGCCCGTCCATGTCCCCCGGAAGCGGCACCCCTGACCGCTTCTGAGTGCCCCTTACTCCACTTCCGCCTTTTCGCCGCCATCCGCGCCGAGATGCTGGCGTTCGGTGGTGTCGTGCACGATGGCGACGAGGATCGGCGGCTGTTCCCCGCCGAAATGCTGAAGGCAGACCTCGACCGGATGGGGGCCGCGCTGGCTGCCCTGCATCACCGTTTCGAAGACCACCTCCTGCTTGTCGCCCGAGAGAAGAGGGGCGACGAGAGCCCGGAAGCGCTCCGCCGGCACCTCGGGCATCAGGTCGTGGACGGCCAGTCGCTTCAGATGCTCCAGCTTGTAGCCCAGCTTGGTCTCGGCGCCGCGGTTCACCAGCAGGAAATGGAAGCTGGACGGATCGAGGAAATAGACCTCGTTCAGGGATTCGCCGATGACCCGCCCGAGATAGCCGGCGAGGGCTTCGGTCCGGGTCTGGTCGGTCACGTCCTCGATGATCAGGACGACGCCGCGAGCCTCCCGCGCCTCGTACAGCAGTGGGGAGAGCCGGACCCGGCAGGTCACCGCGCGGCCGCGCCGGTCCACGGCGTTGAGCGTGACCGGCTGCGGCGGCGCCTCGCTGTGCAGAACCCCTTCCAGATCGTTGCGGAGCCGCTGGACCGGCAGGCCGATGTCGAGGTCGAGGAAGTCCTCGTCCTGCACCTCCTCGGCGCGCAGGCCCCACATGTTCTCGCCCCAGCGGTTCCAGGAGCGCACGCGCAAATCCTGGTCCAGGACGATGATGCCGACGTCCATGCTGCGCAGGATCGATTCCGAGTAGCGGCGGAACTCCCCGGATTCCTCGCCCTGGCGGCGCAACTCCTCGTTGGCGACCTCCAGCTCCTCGTTCGCGGAGCGCAGCTCCTCGTTCATGGTCTCCAGCTCCTCGTTGGTGGACTGGAGTTCCTCGTTGGTGGTTTCCAACTCCTCGTTGGTGGACTGGAGTTCCTCGTTGGTCGTCTCCAGCTCCTCGTTGGAGCTTTGCAGCTCCTCGATCGTCGTCTCCAGGCTCTCCTGGGCCGCTTCCAGCTCCTGCTGCACCTGGAAATGCCGGCTGGTGTCGGTGAAGCCGAGCAGCGTGGCGAAGGGCTTGCCGTCGCGCCCGTAAAGCAGGGAGATCTCGATGCTCAGGCGCATCGGCTCACCCGGCGGGCGGGCGAATTCCTGATGCTCGATGCGCACCGCGCGCCCGGTCTTCTGCACCTCTTCGATTCGCGAACGCAGCTCCGCCGGGCGGTAGGAGATCGACAGGTCCTGGAACGGGCGGCCGATATCGATCTCGCCCACGTCGAGAAGCCGCCGGGCCATGGCGTTGGCGAAGACCAGGATGCCGTCGCCGTCGACCGACAGATAGGCGGTGGCGCTGCTGTCCACGATGCCTTCCATCAGGCGGCTCTGGAAGCTCTGCCGGTGGCTGTTCTGGTCCGGCGCGATGGTCAGGCTGCCGCCCAGGCTGCGCCGCCATTCCTGCGGCACCTTGCGGAAGATGCGGCTCTTCAGGTTCACCGGCTCGAACATCTTGGAGCGGGCGAGCTGGGTTTCCGCCTTGCCGAGGAACAGGACGCCATCGTTCATCAGCGCATAGTGCAGGCGCGGCAGGACGATGCTCTGGGTTTCGCTTTCCAGATAAATCAGCAGGTTGCGGCAGACCAGCAGGTCGATGCGCGAGATCGGGGCGTCGGTCACCAGATTGTGGCGCCCGAAGATCACGCATTTGCGCAGCTCGCGCTGGAAGACATAGTGGTTGTTGGTGCGCTCGAAATAACGTTCCAGCAACGGCGACGGCACGCCTTCCACGTCGCGCGGGGAGTAGATGGCGTGCCGGGCGGTGTTCAGCGCCGCGTCGTCCAGATCGGTGGCGTAGATCTTCACCCGGTTGATGAAGGCGTCCTTGCCCAGCGCCTCGGCGAACAGCATGGCGAGGGAGTAGGGCTCCTCCCCCGACGCGCAACCGGCGCTCCAGATGCGGATGGGGTCGCGGTCGGAGCGTTGCGCCAGGATCTGCGGGACGACCTCCTTCCGCAGCACGTCCCACGACTCGGTGTCGCGGAAGAAGGAGGTCACGTTGATCAGCACGGTGTTCAGAAGATGGATGAATTCCTGCGGGTCGGCTTCCAGCAGGCCGTGGTAGGCGGCGAAATCCTCGCAGCCGGCCTCCTCCATCCGGCGGCGGATGCGCCGTTGCAGGCTGGTGCGCTTGTAGCCGCGGAAATCGAGGCCGCGGGCTTCCTGGATGTAGCGGATCAGCGCCTCGAATTCGGGCTCGGCAGAGCCATTGGCGCCGGAATCCTGGCTGGACATCTCAATGCGCCTCGTCCCAGTTGCCGCCGATGCCGGCCTCCGCCACCAGCGGCACGCCGAGCGTCGCGGCCCCCTCCATGACCTGCCGCACCAGGGCGGCGGCGCGTTCGGCCTGATCCTCCGGCGCCTCGAACAGCAGTTCGTCGTGCACCTGGAGCAGCATGCGGACCTCGTCGAAGCCGGCCTCCTTCAGGGCGCCGGGCACGCGGGCCATGGCGCGCTTCATGATGTCGGCGGCGGTGCCCTGGATCGGCGCGTTGATCGCCTGCCGTTCCGCGAAGGCGCGGCGGGCGGCGTTCTTGTCGTGGATGCCGGGGATGTAGCAGCGCCGCCCGAACAGAGTCACCACATGGCCGTTCTGGCGGGCGAAGGCCTTGGTCGCCTCCATCCACACCTTCAGCTCGTGGAAGCGCTCGAAATAGGCCTTGATGAAGGCGTTGGCCTCGCCCGGCGCGATGCCAAGCTGGCGGCCCAGCCCGAAGCCGGAAATGCCGTAGATGATGCCGAAGTTGATCGCCTTGGCCTTGCGCCGGATCTCCGAAGTCATCTGATCCAGCGGCACGCCGAAGACCTGGCTGGCGGTGGCCGCGTGAATGTCGATGCCGTCCTGGAAGGCCTGTTTCAGCGCGGCGATGTCGGCCATCTCGGCGACCAGCCGCAGCTCGATCTGCGAGTAGTCGACGGAGATCAGCTTGTGCCCCGGCGCCGCCACGAAGGCGCGGCGGATCTTGCGGCCTTCCTCGGTGCGGACCGGGATGTTCTGCAGGTTCGGGTCGGTCGAGGACAGGCGGCCGGTGTTGGTCGCCGCCATGGCGAAGGCGGTGTGCACCCGCTCCGTCCCCTCGGCGATCTGGGCCTGGAGCGCGTCGGTGTAGGTGTTCTTCAGCTTGGCGAGCTGGCGCCAGTCGAGCACGCGCTGGGCGATGACGTGGCCCTGCTCCGCCAGCTCCTCCAGCACGCTGGAATCGGTGGAGTAGGCGCCGGTCTTGCCCTTCTTGCCGGTGCCCAGCTTCATCTCGTCGAACAGGATCTCGCCGAGCTGCTTGGGCGAGCCGATGTTGAAGCTGCGCCCGGCGTGCTGGTGCACCTCCTTCTCGATCTCCGCCATGCGCACGGCGAGGTCCTGGGAGAGGCGGGCGAGTGCTGCCCGGTCCACGCGGATGCCGCAGGATTCCATGTCGGCGATCACCGGCACCAGCGGGCGTTCCAGAGTCTCGTAGACGGTGACCATCCGCTCGTCGACCAGACGCGGCTTCAGCACCCGCCACAGCCGCAACGTGACGTCGGCGTCCTCCGCGGCGTAGGCCAGCGCCTTGTCCAGCGGCACGCGGTCGAAGGTGATCTGGTTCTTCCCGGTGCCGCAGACCTCCTTGTAGGGGATGGTCGTGTGGGCGAGGTGCAACTCCGCCAGCTCGTCCATGCCGTGGCCGTGGGCGCCGCCCTCCAGCACATAGGAGATCAGCATGCTGTCGTCGACGGGCGACACGCGCACGCCGTGGCGGGCGAAGAGCTGGTGGTCGAACTTGAAATTGTGCCCGATCTTGAGGATCGCCGGGTCCTCCAGCACCTCCTTCAGGGCCTTCAGCGCGTCCTCCGCCGGGATCTGCTTCGGCGCTTCCGGTGTCTCGAAGGACAGCTCCCCGCTGGCCGCGGCGTTGGGGGCCTGATGCGCCAGGGGGATGTAACAGGCCAGCCCCGGCTCGGTCGCCAGCGAGATGCCGACCAGCGTCGCCGTGGCGGGGGTCAGCGAGTTGGTTTCGGTGTCCACGGCGAGGACGCCGGTGGTCCGGGCGCGCTCCAGCCAGACGGCCAGTGCGTCGAGGTCCTGCACCAGTTCGTAGCGCTGCTCGACGTCGGTCGGCGGGGCGGGGCGGCTGCGCGGCGCGCCGGCCTCCGCCGCCGGGGCGGGGGAGGGGGCGGCCGTCTTGGCCGCGCCGGCGGACGGCGTGGCGGAGGGGGCCGCGCCGTCGGCGATGGTGCCGTCCTTGCGCATCTCCGCCTCGACGCGGCTGACGATGGTGCGGAAGCCCTGGGCGCGCAGGAAGTCGATCAGCTTCTGGTGGTCGGGCTCGCGGACGCGCAGCTCCTCCAGCGGCTTCGGCGGCGGGGCGTGGTCGTCCAGCAGGACGAGGCGGCGGGAGATCCGCGCCTGCTCCGCGAAGTCGATCAGCTTCTGGCGGCGGGCCGGCTGCTTGATCTCGCCGGCGCGGGCCAGCAACGATTCCAGGTCGCCGTATTCGGTGATGAGCTGGGCGGCGGTCTTCACGCCGATGCCCGGCACGCCCGGCACGTTGTCCACGCTGTCGCCGGCCAGCGCCTGCACGTCCACCACCCGGTCGGGGGCGACGCCGAACTTCTCGAACACCTCGTCGGGGCCGATGGGCTTGTTCTTCAGCGGGTCGAGCATGCGCACGCCGGGGCGGACGAGCTGCATCATGTCCTTGTCGGACGACACGATGGTGACCTCGCGCCCGGCCTCGTTGGCCAGCCGCGCGTAGGTGGCGATCAGGTCGTCGGCCTCGTAGCCCTCCAGCTCCAGGCAGGGCAGGCAGAAGGCCTCCGTCGCCTCGCGGATCAGGGCGAACTGGGGCTTCAGCTCCTCCGGCGGCTCGGGGCGGTGGGCCTTGTATTCGGGATAGAATTCGTTGCGGAAGTTCAGCCGCTTCGAATCGAAGACCACCGCCACCGCGGAGGCCTTGAGGTCGGCCAGCAGCTTCAGCAGCATGTTGGAGAAGCCAAGCACCGCGTTGACCGGCGTGCCGTCCGGGCGGTTCAGCATCGGCAGGGCGTGAAAGGCCCGGAAGATGAAGCCCGACCCGTCCACCAGATACAGGCCGCTGCCGTCCCCGGCGGGTGCGGGGGCTTCGGTGGCGGTCTGGAGCGTGTCGGTGGTCTTTTCGTCGGACATGATGCGGCCTCTTCCCTTCGGGGCGATACCATGGCCGAAGGCGGCCCGAGAGTCGAGCGCGCCCGACGCCGGAAGACGGGCGGTGGCGGGCCGGACTTTCAGTCGCCGGTTTGGCGGTTCGGGGCGGCGACCGGCTTGGATTCGGGGGAGCCGCGCTCGCGCAGATAGATGCCGAGCACGACCAGAACCCCCATGGACAGGAACTCGCTCTGCCAGTTCTGGAAGCTCTCGTACCAGAATTCCGGATCGGCCAGGGTTTCGCCCATGGTCTTGGTGGGCTGGTGATGCCATGCCGCCTCTTCGTTCGAGCGCCGCGTGCTGCCCGCCAGATGCAGGGCGAAGGACATCACGAACAGGCTGACCAGCGCGATGCTGAGCGAGTGGGAGTAGAGCCGCAGCAGCAGGCCGCCCCGGTGCACCGGCCAGGGCGCGTCGGGGTCGCCGCGCCGCCGCTCGGGCGCCTCGTCCTCCGGGTTGGCCTCTTCCGGCTTCTTGGATTCCGAGGAGCCTTTCTGGACCAGGATGGCGGTCAGGAGCACATAGACCGACATCTGGAGGAACTCGCTCTCCCAGTTCTCGAAGGTCGCCGACAGGAAATGGCCGGTGGTCAGATAGTCGAGGAAGCCGACGGCCGGCTGGGCATGGAGGCGAAGCTCCTCCGCCAGGGCGCGCCATCCCGCCAGCACCTGCCCGACGATGGAGACGAGGAACAGCCCGAACAAGGCGACCGACAGCCCGTTGTCCCGCAGGAAGCGACGCATGTACTGCACCTTGAGTCGGATGCCACGCCCTGGTCCCTCAACGCTTGGCCAAGCAAGAGGTTTCCCCGCCGCCCCCGAAGCCTCGCCAGGAACCTTGAAAGGAGGGGTCCTGTTGATTGGAGGCTCCACACAACAACCTTTGGTCAGTTTCCCATGAACCACTCTGTCGCCGGAGCCATCGCCGGACTGGCCGGCACCGTCGCCATGACGGCGGCCATGCGCGCGATGTTCCGCGCGCTGCCGGAGAAGGACCGTTACCCCTTGCCGCCGCGCCTGATCACGGACCGGGTCGTCGGCCCGACCGGTGTGATGGACGCGATGGACGAACCGGAGCGCCGCGACCTGACGCTTGCCCTGCATTACGGCTACGGCGCCGCTGCCGGTGCGCTGTATCCGGCGATCGCGCAACGGGTCGGCGGACCGGCGGTGGCGACGGGAATCGGCTATGGCCTTGCGGTCTGGGGTGCCAGCTATCTGGGGTGGATTCCAGCGATGCGCATCCTGACGCCTGCGACGCGTCATCCACGCGCCCGCAACACCTTGATGCTGACTGCCCATGTGGTCTGGGGAGGGGTGACCGGGGTTACGGCCGCGTACTTGATGGGAGGGGGGAAGGAGGGCCGATCCGGCGGCGAACCGATGGAAGGCCTTCGCGAATTGTCCCCCGCCATTCGAGAACCGGCGTAGCGGGTGTGTTGCTACAGAAACGCGGGGATGCTGGCCAGGACGAAACGAAGAAGGCCTAGTCCGCATTGCGGCTAAGCCTTTGAAATCGCTGGCGGACCCGAATGGATTCGAACCATCGGCCTCTGCCTTCGGAGGGCAGCGCTCTATCCAGCTGAGCTACGGGTCCATCATCAGCGGAGGCGCACCATAGCGAAAAGCCTCGCCCAGTGCAAACACTCCTTTCGACATTTTTTCACACCCCGCCGGGGCCGCCCATCCGCGCTTATTTCGCCGCCAGGAGGCTGCGGTTGCGGTCGGCGCCGCTCGCCAGGGGCTGCTTGGGATTCTCGATCCAGGCGGCGATGTCGTTGACCACCACCTGACCCTTCAGGTCGCGCAGCAGCATGTGCCAGCCATCGGGATAGATCGCTACCACATGCCGTCCGCCGGCCTCGAAATCCTCGACCGCGCGGTTGACCGGTGTCTTGGGCAGCACCTCCTCGTGGGCGCCGTAGAGCACCAGGGACGGCACCGACAAATGGCCGCAGGCGGCCAGGGCCGTGCCCATCAGGTCGGTCAGCCCCTCCAGCGCATCGACACGCGAGCCCTTGATGACCAGCGGGTCGCGGCCCAGGGCGCGCAGCATCTCGATGTTGTCGGACGCCTGGATCCTCAGATCCTTCGGCGGGTGCACCACCATCCCCGGGACCGTGTTGTAGCTGAGCCAGAGCAGCGCCCGTGGGAAGAAGCCCATCGCGTCGCGGCCCCAGACGGCGGGGGCGACCAGGATCGTGCCGTTCACGGCGGGCGGATTCGGGCCGGTCATCGCGGTCAGCACCACGGCACCGCCCATGCTCTCGCCCATCAGATAGACCGGCAGGCCGGGGTGGCGGGCGTGGATCTGCGAAACGGCCGTCTTCAGGTCGGCCACCAGCGTGTCGGTGCCCGGCCAGATGCCGGTGTTCCGCGTCGCGCCGAACCCGCGCTGGTCGTAGGCGTAGACGGCGATCCCCCGCGCGGCGAGGCTGCGCCCGGCCCCCTCGAAGGCTTTGGAATAGTCGTTGTAGCCGTGCAAAGCCAGAACCACCGCACGCGGCGCCCCGTCCTCGGGCAGCCAGCGCCGCAGCGACAATTCGAAGCCGTCGGCGGCGATCAGGGCGCTGTCGGTCAGGGCCGGCTCGGCCACGGGGAGGCCCATCGGCTGATAGGCCGCGGCGCAGCCGGACAGCAGAAGGCCGATCCCGACGATCATGCTCGCAATCCGGCCGGCCGCGCTAGGCTGCATCGTGCGCGATCTCCTTGCGGGCGTGCGCGCCGCCGGTCAATTGCAGGAAGATGTCCTCCAGGTCCGATTCCTCGGTGCTGAGATCGACCACCCCCAGCCCAGCCCCGGCCAGCGCGGCCAGGATGCCGCCCACCCGCTGGCGGCTCGGCTGGTAGCGGACGATCAGACGCCGCGGCTCGGCCAGTTCGGCGGAGAAGGCGGACAACTCCGCCGGTACGGCGTCCAGGTCGCGGTCGACCAGCACGGTCAGCGCCTTGGCGTCCACCCGGCGGAGCAGCGACGCGGTCGGCTCGCAGGCCACCACCGTGCCGTGGTTGATGATGGCGATGGAGTCGCACAGCTCCTGCGCTTCCTCCAGATAGTGGGTGGTCAGCAGCACCGTCGAGCCCTCGCGGTTCAGCTTGCGCACATGCTCCCACAACTGGATGCGCAGTTCCACGTCCACGCCGGCGGTCGGCTCGTCCAGCACCAGGACGGGCGGGGTGTGGACCATCGCCTTCGCCACCATCAGCCGCCGCTTCATGCCGCCCGACAGCGATCGGGCGTAGGCATCGGCCTTGTCGCGCAGGCCCACGGCTTCCAGCAGCTCCTCGGTTCGGCGCTCGGCCTTGGGCACGCCGTACAGGCCGGCCTGAAGCTCCAGCATTTCCCGCGGGGTGAAAAAAGGGTCCATGTTCAGTTCCTGGGGGACCACGCCGATCGACGCCCGCGCCTGGCGCGGATGGGCGTCGATGTCGGTTCCCCAGATCGACACCGTCCCGCCGGTCTTGTTGACCAGCCCGGCCATGATGTTGATGAGCGTGGACTTGCCCGCCCCGTTCGGCCCCAGCAGCCCGAACACCGCCCCGCGCGGAATCGCCAGGTCGATGCCCTTCAGAGCTTGTTTCGGCCCGGCCTTGCCGGAGGCTTGGTAGGTCTTGGTGAGGCCGCGCACCTCCACGGCATAGGCGGGGACGGCGTGGGCGGGCAGGGCGGCGTCGTTCAGCGGGGCGTGCGCAACCATGGAATTGAAAGGGCCTTTCCGGTCGTGCCCCGAGTCCGAACCCACGGGGGCGATCACTGTCCAATCACTTGATCCGTCCGGCGCGTTGGGTATGATCCGACCCCGCGCGCGTGCCTCATTCGGTGGGCATCTTAACGATGGCGTTAACGCGCGCGTGTGTCAAAGTGGAGGATGTCTGCCATGCAGCCAGTTGAAACGATTGAAGTCGAGACCCTGACCGTCGGATGCGACGGTGGCGGCGGCGCGCTCGGCCACCCGCTGGTCTATCTGACGCTGAGCGCCGAGGGGAAGGTCGAATGCCCCTACTGCTCGCGCCACTTCGTCCTGAAGGAAGGCGCCAAGACGGGCACGCACGGGCACTGATCCCGGCAGCGCTTTTTTACAGGGCGGAAATCCCGCGCACAGGAAGGGCCGGAGCGATCCGGCCCTTTTCACGTGTCTGCGCCAGGGGCCGAGTCTGTGGCCCATCCGCCACCCGTTGCCGCGGTGATGCAACGTGCGGGCGGGGAGGGTCATACGCCTCTTTTATTGCAATTGTGAAAAATATAAAACGAACCGCCTTGACGCGCGTCGCGATCCGCCTTCTACTTTTTTGCGGCGCAAAAAAGGCGTCCATCGCAATTGCCCGCTCAGGTCCTTCGCATGCTTTTTCCTGAGGCCAACGCTCTCGCGCCAGATGAGGCCCGGTCCATGAGCCAAGAGACGGAAGAGCAATACAGAAGTATTTTCGAGAACGCGGTCGAGGGCATCTACCAGACCACGGTGGACGGGCGTTACCTGCGGGTCAACCCGGCTCTGGCGCGGATCTACGGCTACCGGTCGCCGGCCGACCTGATCGACAACCTGACGGACATCGCCGGCCAGCTCTACGTCGACCCCGGCAAGCGCGAGGCCTTCGCCCGCCTGATGGCCGAGCGCGACGTGGTGCAGAGCTTCGAGGCGCGGGTCTTCCGCAACGACGGCTCGATCATCTGGATCTCGGAGAACGCGCGCTGCGTGCGCGATCCGCAAGGCCGCATCCGCTATTACGAAGGCACCGTCCAGGACATCACCGAGCGCAAGCAGCATGAGGAGAAGATCCGCCTGCTCGCCACCGTCTTCGACAGCGTGGCCGACGGCATCCTGATCGTGGATCCTGACCTGTCGGTGCAGGCGGTCAGCCCGGCCTACGAGGTGATGACCGACTTCCAGCGGGAGGAGCTTCTCCACCGCCCGCTGGTGATCTTCGCCCCCGGCTCGCACGAGCGCGCCTTCATCGAGGACATCTGGCGCACCGCCCGCACGGACGGGCGCTGGCAGGGCGAGGTGACCAGCTTCCGCCACTCCGGCGACGCCTTCGCGGCCTCGCTGTCGGTCACGGCGGTGCGCGCGCCAGGCGGGGCGCTGGAGCATTACGTGCTGACGCTCGCCGACATCAGCCAGCGCAAGGACCAGGAACACCAGATCCGCTATCAGGCCAGCTTCGACCGGCTGACCGACCTGCCGAACCGATGGCTGGTCAACGAGCGGCTGGAGGAGGCCATCGTCCGCGCCCAGCGCATGCGCACCAAGGTCGCCGTCGCCTTCCTCGACCTCAACCGCTTCAAGCAGGTCAACGACACGCTGGGCCACCACGCCGGCGACGACCTGCTGAAGCTGGTGGCCAAGCGGTTGCGCAACTGCACCCGCGTGTCCGACACGGTGGGCCGGCTGGGCGGCGACGAGTTCCTGATCGTGGCGCCCGACGCGGTGGACCGCGCCGCCGGCGCCCGGCTGGTCGAAAAGATCCTCTATTCGATGGGCGAGCCCTTCGCCGTCCACAACCAGGAACTCTTCTGCGGCGCCTCGATCGGCGTCGCCTTCTTCCCCGACGACGGCGAGACGGCGGACCAGCTTCTGCGCAACGCCGACCTCGCCATGTACCACGCCAAGCGCAACCCGGAATGCAAGTTCGTCTTCTATGAGGCGGGCATGCGGGAGCGCACCGGCTTCACGCTGGGGCTGGAAAGCGACCTGCGCCGCGCCGCCGCGACCGGCGAGGAGTTCGCGCTGCATTTCCAGCCCAAGGTGGACATGCCGCACCGCGGCTCCCACCGGGTGATCGGGGCGGAGGCGCTGATCCGCTGGCACCACCCGGTGCGCGGCCTCGTCAGCCCGGCGGAGTTCATCCCGCTGGCCGAGGAGACCGGCCTGATCTGGGAGATCGGCGCCTGGACCCTGAAGGAGGCCTGCGGCCGGCTGGCCGGCTGGCTGGCCGCGGGGCTGGACATCGCGTCGGTGTCGGTCAACCTGTCGCCGCGCCAGTTCCAGGACGCGCGTCTGGTGAACTTCGTCCGCGACGTGGTGGAGCGCAGCGGCGTGCCGCCGGAGCGGCTGGAACTGGAGCTGACCGAGGGCGCCATGATCGGCGACATCGAGAAGGCGGTGACCATCCTGCACGGGCTGAAGGGGATCGGCATCCGCCTGTCCATCGACGATTTCGGGACCGGCTATTCCTCGCTGGCCTATTTGAAGCGGTTCCCGATCAACACGCTGAAGATCGACCGCAGCTTCGTCCGCGACATCGTGCAGTCGGCCACCGACCCGGCCATCGTCAACACCATCGTGAATCTGGCCGACAGCCTGGGCTTCGACACCATCGCCGAGGGGGTGGAGACGGAGGAGCAGGCGGACATGCTGCGTCGCCAGCGCTGCACGCGCATCCAGGGCTTCCTGATCAGCCGGCCGCTCGACGTGGATGCTTTCGAGCGCTTCCTGGTGGACAACGCCGGATAGGGCATCTTTCCGACCAGGGCGACCGGAAGCCGCGTCCCGTCCAGTGTCGAGCGTGATCATCGTCACGCCGATTTTTTCCTTGCGGCAAGCGGGCCTCCCTGAACCGGACCATCGACAGGCGCTTCCTGTCCAAGGCGCTGGATCGCCCCAGCGATGCGGATCCAAAACGGCTTCATTTTCCATAAGAAAGCTTATGGGATTTCCTGCCTCTCCAGTCACATGCAATCGCAGCATACATCCAACATCGTCTCACTGCGTTTGCTCTTCGTCATGCGGGGGTCGGCCCGCCCCTTCCTGCGAACCAGGGAAAGACGAATCCGCGCCTACGACGACCCGGCGGGCGGCCGGTTCCGCCCGGTCGGCGCGGGCCATGGCGTCCACAAAATGGCCCATGGCCAGTTTCATGTCGTTGAAGACCGTTCCCTGCGACACGCCGAGATGGACGGCGATTTGAGGATAGGACATGCCTTCGACCCGGTTCAGAAGCCACACCTGACGAGCCCGCGCCGGCAATCGGTCCAGCGCGTCCATGAAGCACGACAGCCGTTCACGGTGCAGCAGGCGCTCCTCCGCCGAAGGGATTTCCGCGGCGATGCGCAGTGCCTCGACGGTGTCCGCCGGACCGGCCTCGAACCGTTCCTGGGTCCGGCAGCGCCGGAGATGGTCCAGCGCGAGATTGTGGACCGTCCGGTGGAGGAAGGCTCCGATGTTGTCGATGGGTCCCTTCTCCACGGCCTTGCAGGCCCGCAGATAGCTTTCCTGCAGCAGATCCTCGGCGACCTGAAGATCGCGCACGATCTTCATCGCGCACCCGAACAGCGAGCGGCGGTGATCGAGATAGATCGCAATGAGGCTTGCGGACATGATAGCCCTGTCGGTCACGGCAGCGGAGGGGGCACCACCGCGGTCGGTGCGACATCGGCGGCCTTGCATTGTTGAAATTGATAATGATTCTCAATTTGAAATGTCAAGCCAGTTGGACGAAGGCGCGAGCGATCACAGCTGTGGGCTGAGATTTTTGGATCCGAGATGCGCGGATTGTGATCCCTTGAGCGCTGAAACGTCTCAACTGTACGTGTGTCCGGTCACAGGAAGAGTGGAAGACCAGCGTGGAGAAGGACGAGGCGGACGGTCGACAGGATGCCAGGGCCTATCGGCATGCGGACCCGATCATGGACGAGGCGCTCACTTGGTTCGTGACGCTTCTCGACGCGCCCGCCGATCCGGACACCGACGCCGCCTATCAGGCATGGCGGAACCGCGACCCGCGCCATGCCGCGGCGTTTGACCGTCTGTCGACGCTTGGGACCATGCCTGAATTGCAGGCGGCGACGCACGCTCAACAGCTGCAAACGACGATGTCTCCAGCCGGCTCCTCCAGTCGGTCGGCCGCCGCTCGTTCCGCGACGATGCGGCGGTCATGGTGGGGCGGATGGCGGACCTCGCTGGCCGCCGCCGCGCTGCTGCTGGCCATCGGCGTTCATCTCCAACCGACGCTGACGCTTCGTCTGACCGCCGACCAGCGCACCGCCACCGGAGAGCGGCGGGAGATCACCCTGCCCGACCGGTCGCGGCTGATCCTGGACACCGATTCGGCGGTCGCGCTCGATTTCGCGGACGGACGGCGTCATGTCCGGCTGCTGCGCGGGCAGGCTTATTTCGACGTGGTCAGCGACACCGCCCGCCCCTTCCGCGTCACCGCCGGCTTCGGCGAGGTGGAGGTGACCGGCACCGCCTTCACCGTGCAATCGGTCGGCGGGCAGGACACCGTCTTCCTGGAGCGCGGACGGGTGTCGGTCAGCCGGCGGGAGCCGCCGGGCCAGACGGTGGCCCTCGTTCCGGGCGACGGGGTGACGGCGACTGCGGACGGTCTCTCGGCACCCGCCCGACCCGATCCGGCGGTCGCACTGGCCTGGAAGGACGGGCGCTATGTCTTCCACGACCAGCCCTTCGCCGCGGTCGTCGACACCATCCGGCGCTACCACCCCGCACCGGTCATCCTGATCGGCGACCGGCTGGCCGGCGCGCGGGTCAGCGGAAACTACCGGCTGGACGACCCGACCGGTGCGATCCGCTCGTTGGCCGATGTGGTGGGCGCCCGCGTGACCGAGCTTCCCGCCGGGATCATCCTGCTTCGATAAGCCCGGCTTCGATCGGCTTTGTCCTTTTTGCAGGTCTTTTTTTGTGAGACGCCACACCCCCGTGCGTCTGCCGAAAAGAGGGGGCACAGTCCGTACACCGGTCATCACGCCCCCGCCACCAGCGCAGATGGGAGTTGTGAGGAATGGAAGGCCGGACGGTTTCGACAGGCAAGTTCTTGGTATGCGCGCGGGGAACCGCCGCCCGGCATCTGGTCATGGCCCTGATGGCGACCACCGCGCTCGGCGGTCTCCTGGCCCTCCCCTCCCCGTCCCTGGCCCAGCAGCCCGCACCGGCCGCGGGCGCCGCGCAGACGATGGCCTTCGCGCTGCCGGCGCAGCCCCTGCCCGCGGCGCTCGACGCCTTCGCGCGCCAGACCGGCTGGCAGATCGGCTATTCCGCCGATCTGTCCACCGGGCGCAACTCCCGCCCGGTGTCGGGCAGCATGTCGCCCGCCCAGGCGCTCGACACGCTGCTCTCCGGGACGGGCGTCGGCTACCGCATGACCGGATCCGGCTCCGCGACGCTGGTTCCGGCCCCGACCGGCGACGTCACGATGCTGGCGCCGGTGTCGGTCACCGCCTCGACCGGCGCCGGCAGCGGAAGCGGCAGCATCACGATCACCAGGGAGGATCTGGAGCGCAAGAATCCCAGAGACCTCCGCGACGTCTTCTCCGGTGAGCCGACGATCCGCGTGGGCAGTTCCGTGCCGATGTCGCAGAAGGTCTATGTGAACGGCGTCGAGGAAACCAATCTGGCCGTCACCATCGACGGCAGCCGGCAGAACAACAAGGTGTTCCACCACAACGGCACCACGCTGATCGACCCGGCGCTGCTGAAGGTGGCGCGGGTGGACGCCGGCGTCGCCCCCGCCGACGCCGGGCCGGGCGCGCTCGCCGGTTCCATCGCCTACGAGACGAAGGACGCCAGCGACTTCCTGGCGAGCGACGGCGTCGGCGCCTTCGGCAAGACCACCTTCAACACCAACGGCGCCGGCCTGACCACCAACCTCGCCGGCTTCGGACGCCACCAGGGGCTGGAGGCGCTGGGCACCGTGACCTACGGCAAGGGCGGCAAATACACCGCGGGCAACGGGCGCAAGGTGGACGGCACCGAGACGGATCTGGTCAGCGGCCTCGGCAAGGCGGCGGTGCAGACGGAGAGCGGCCACCGTTTCCAGGCCAGCTACGAGCGGGTCTACGACGACGCGCCGCGGCCCTTCCGCGCGAACATCGGGTCGCTGGCCGGGCGCCCGGCCTGGGAGCCGCGCGTGCGCGACTATTCGCTCGACCGCCAAAACATGGTCTTCACCTACACCGACGCGCTGCCGACGGAGCTGTGGAACCCCAAGCTGGTGCTCGCCTATGGCCGCACCGACGTGGAGACGCCGATCTTCACCCGCCCGGTCGGCAGCAGCACCGTGCCGGGGAGCTATCCGGGCAAGGGGGCGACCAGCTCCTTCAACGGCAAGCTGGAGAACAGCTTCGGCTTCCGGATCGGCACGTTCACGACGGGCACCGACTTCTACGTGGACCGCGCCAACTACCGGGACCGGACGATGTCCGCGACCGAGAAGGCGCGCAACAACGGCCTGTACGGTCAAGCCCGGCTGGAGCCGATGGAGCGTCTGCGCCTGTCCTTCGGCCTGCGCGGCGACCGCCAGACCTTCGAGGGGACGACCGGACGGGAGTGGACCAACCACGGCCTCAGCCACAACATCTCGGGCGAGTTCGACCTGCTTCCCCGCCACCTGACCGCCAAGGCGGGGGTGTCCCGCGGCTGGGGCGGCATCCAACTGGCCGAGAACTACATCATGAACCCGGCCTGGAACTACGGCGCCGGTCCGCGCCCGGTGACGGCCTACAACAGCACGGCCGGTCTGGAGGCCCGCTACGAAGGCTTCACCGCGGAAGGCCGGATCTTCCGCACCAAGCTGGACGACGCCCGCGCCGCGCGCTTTGCCGCCACGAGCGCCAACCTCGCTCGCGACGTGCGGTCGGAAGGCTATGAGCTGGGTCTCGGCTACGCCTGGACGAACGGCTTCATCCGCGCCAAATACGCCGACATCGACGTGACGATCGACGGACTGCCCGCCGATTCCGACACCGGCACCTACCTCGCCACGCCGATCGGGCAGGTCTTCACCGTCGGCGGCGCCCACACCGTGCAATCCTGGAACCTGACCCTGGGCGCCGACGTGGAGTTCGTGCTCGACTACGACAAGGTCCAGGCCGGGCAGCAACCGCTGAAGGGCTATCAGACGGCCAACCTGTTCGTGGAGCACCGGCTGCCGGAGCACGCCAACCTGGCGCTGCGCCTCGACGTCCGCAACCTTTTCGACGAGACCTACGCCGACCGCGCCACCTACGGGCAGGAGTTCGGCACCGTCACCCCGCTCTATCAGCCGGGCCGGGCCTTCCTGTTGAGCGCCTCGGCGCAGTTCTGATCCCGCGCCGCGGCTGCGGCAAGGTCATGGCCCACGCGTGCCATGACCGGCCCCCAGTCGCCGGGCGACTCCTGCCGGTAAAGGCGCATGGTCGGGTACCAGGGGCTGTCGTCGCGCCCGCGGAACCAGCGCCAGCAGGCGTCGGAGCGCGACAGCATCCACACCGGGCGCCCGATCGCCGCCGCAAGGTGGGCGACCGACGTGTCCACGGTGATGACGAGGTCGAGATGCGCCGCGATGGCCGCGGTGTCGGCGAAGTCGGTCACGCCCGCCATTGGGTCGGTCAGCAGCCCCGCCGCGACGACCGTCCGCGCCTGCTCCGCCGCGTCCCCGACCTGGAGGCTGACCGCGGTGATCCCGGGCACCGACAGCAGCGGTTCCATCAGCGCGAAGGGCACGCTGCGGCGGCGGTCCATCGCGTGGGAGGTGGGGTCGTGGCGCCGCGGGTTGCCCGACCAGACGAACCCCACGCGCAACGGGCGCTTTCCGGCGCATTCTCCGGTCCGGTTCCAGCCGAGCCGCTCCGCCCAGCCCGTCACCTGATCGGGGGGCGGCGTGATGTAGGGTTTGCCGGCGGGAATCCCGTCGATGCGCGTCGCGAAGGCGAAGGGCAGGCTCATCAGCGGGCAGCACAGGTCGAAATCCGGCAGTCCCGCCGCGTCGTCGTAGGTGGCCAAATGGTCGATGCCCCGCACCGAGGCCAGAAGGCGGCGCAACTCCGGCTGGACGATCAGCAGCACCCGCGCGCCGCGGTCGGCCAGCAGCGGCGCGTAGCGGACGAATTGCAGGGTGTCGCCCAGGCCCTGCTCGTAATAGAGGAGGATGATTTTGCCGGCGATGTCCTCGCCCCGCCACACCGGCTTGCCGGACACCGCCGCGGATTGGCCGGTGTAGTCCCAGCGCCGTTCGTAAAGCGCCAGCCCCCTTTCGAAATCGCCGAGCGCCAGCTTCAGCACCGCCAGCTCGCAGACCGGGTGCGGATGGTCCGGGCGCAGGGATTTGGCGGTTTCCAGCGCCGTTTCCGCCTCGTCGAACCGGCCCGCGTCGCGCAACGCGATGCCCAGGTTCAGGAGCGTCTCGAACTGCGCCGGGTCGAGGGCGGCGGCGCGCCCCAGCCAGGGCACGGCCGCGCCGATCCGGCCATCGGCGGCCAGGGCGGAGCCGAGATTGCCCGGAACGCCGCGCGCCGCCGGTTCCAGCGCCAGGGCGCGGGCGAAATGACGGATGGCCTCATCATACCGACCGGCGGCCTTCAACGCCGCGCCCAGATTCCCGAGGAAGTCGGTGTTCAGCCCGTCCCGTGCCACTGCGGCGCCGATCAGCGCGACGGCTTCGGCATGCCGGCCCCGCTGCCCGGCGACGATGCCCAGCAGGTGCGAGGCGTGGGCCTGCTCCGGATCGGCGTCCAGGATGCGCTGGTAGATGATCGTCGCCTCGTCCAGCCGCCCGGCCTGATGGTGGTCGATGGCGACCGCGTAGGCTTCCTCGATCGTCGCCATGCCCCCACACCCCGCGCCGAAATCATCAAACGGGAAATCGTCGAACGGACCCGTCTTGCAGTAAACCGGAACCGGCGCGGCGCGCAAGCGTCCGCCTGCGTCACGCGCCCTCCTTCTCCGGCGTGGCGGGAGGCAGGCGGATGACGAAGCGCGCCCCGTCCGCCCCCGCCTCTCCCTCCTCCAAGCTGATGGTGCCGCCGAGCTGGCTGACCGCGTTGTGGACGATGTGCAGGCCAAGCCCGGCGTGTCCACGGTCGCGGCGCGTGGTGAAGAAGGGGTCGAAGATCCGCGCCCGAAGCTCCACCGGGATGCCCCGCCCGTCGTCGGCGACGACCAGTTCCACGACATCCGCCGCAGCCTTGCAAGCACGGACCGTCACGGTGCCGCACCGCCCATTCCCATCCGCCGCCTCCCCGCCCGAGAAGCCGTGGTTGACCGCGTTCAGCAACAGGTGCGAGACGATTTGGGCGATTGCCTGCGGGTAGCCGTCCATCATCAGTCCCGGCGGGCAGTCCACGACGACCCGGTGTTCCGCCGGTTCCCAGAAGGCTCCCAGCGCCTCCACCGCCTGCATCAGGCAAAGGCGAAGGTCGAAGCGCCGGCGCTTCTCGTCCGCCGGGTCCACCGCCAGTTCCTTGAAGCGCTGCACCAGTTCCGCCGCGCGGACTGTGTTGTTGACCAGCAGCTCGGACACGTCGCCCATGTCGGTCAGAAAACGCTCCAGCTCGCGGCGGCGCAACTGGCCGGAATCGAGAAGGTGCTTCATCTTCGGCACCTTCTCGCGAATCAGCGTGGAGGTGGTGAGCGTGATGCCGAGCGGCGTGTTGATCTCGTGCGCCACGCCGGCCACCACCTGCCCCAGCGCGGCCAGCTTCTCCGCCTGCACCAGATGGGCCTGGGTCCGCCGCAACTCCGCCAGGGTGGAGTCCGCCTGCTCCTTGGCACGGCGCAACTCGTCCTCGCGGCGGTTGATCTCGGCGGCGAAGTGATGGACGGCGCGGGCCATGTCACCCAGCTCGTCCCTCCGCTCCAGGTCGGTCACCCGCCCGTCGCGCGGGTTGCGGGCCAGCCGCTGGGTGGCGCACTGAAGACGGCGCAGGGGCCGGGTGATCCCGCCGGCCACCAGGAGCGCCGCCCCGACGGCGAACAACAGGCCGACGGTCGCCCCGATGAGCAGGGTGGAGCGCAGCAGGTCGGCGCTGCGCACCGCGCTGTCCTGGAACAGGTCGTTCAGACGGCGGGCGGTGTTCATCACCGCGGCGGCATCCATGTCCATCGCGGCGATGGCGCCGTTCTGGCGGGCCAGCCCGTCGGTCGCCCGCTCCAGCCCGTCGCGCCAGGCGGTGATGGCGGCCAGCATCTCGTCCTGGATCAGCGGGGAGATGGGCAGCCCGGCTACCCGGTCGCGCAGCCGCCCGCTCTCGGCGGCAACATCGCGCAGGCCGCGCGTGTCGCGCCGCTCCAGCGCCCTCAGGGTCCGTCCGCTGAGCGTCAGGGCGGTCATGGCGAGCGTCTGGGTCTCCTGCTCCATGGCGTGGGCCGACACGGTGTGGCGCAGAAGCTCCGCCACCTCGGCCTGAGCGGCGCTGTATCCGGTGTCCGCGGCTTTCAGCACCCGCTCGACGAGCGCGTCATAGCGCGGCGCCAACTCCGAAAGCGTCCCCCGGTCCAGCCGTTCGGCCCGCAAACGCGTCAGCTCGGCCACCGCCGTCCCATCAGCGCCGGCGGCGGCGAGCGACGCGGCAAGGCTGTCGGCGGTTCGCTCCACCTGGTCCAGCCACCGGGCCAAGTCTCTGGACCCCGGCGGTGAATCGGCTGGCGAGTCGGACAATTCGGCGACGGCCGCCTCGTCCTTGGCGGCCAGACGGGTGTTCAGCATCGCTTCCCGCAACGCGTGCAGACCGTACACCAGGTCGCGGCTGTCGCGCATCTGCCGGTCGACCTCGGCCAGGGAGGCGACGAGTGTGGTGTTGGCGGCGTGCTGCCGCTGGCGTGCCTGTTCGGCCAGGGCGAGCAGTCGCGCCTCCTGCTCCGCCATGCCGCGGGCGCGGGCGTCGCTGAAGGCGATCGCATCGACCAGTTCCTCCAGCCGAGCGGCGTGACGGTCGGACGCGCGGCGGGCGGTCTCCACGGCGTCGGCCTGGATGCCCTGGTCCGCCAGCCCGCCCAGCGCGTCCAGCGCCGCCCGCGCGCCGTGGGTGGCGCGGCGGAAGGTGACTTCATGGGGAAGGCGGCCTTCGGGGGCGGAGTGGATGAAGTCGTTGCGGGCCGCGGTGGCGGCGATCATCTCGCGGTAGACGGTGCCGGCCAGGACCGCGGCCTCGCGCGACCGACCGGCGCGTTCGAGCAATATCCAGGCTGACACCGCGATCAGCGCCGCGATGACCACCGGGATTCCCCCCACCGTCGCTATGCGATACGAGATCCTCATCACGCTCCGCCGGCTGCCGTTCCTCCGGGGGGCTGCGGAACAGGCCGGCGGCGGAACATCGCAAAGCTAGCGATAGCACTCTGGAGTTGTCGAGTTCTTTCAATTTTGGCGAAAATTAAAACTAATTTGCGGTAGAACCGACAATCAGCGGGTGTGGCGGTCTCAGGTCATCAGCGCGCCGCCCCGCTGGGCGCGGGCCTGGTCGAGGTTGACGCCGCCGTGTCGAGCGTTGGCCCTGCGGCCGGGTCCGCCTCCACGCGGCGCTTCAGGATCATCAGGGCCAGCGTGGTGACGATGGTCCCGGCGACGATGGCCAGGATGTAGGGGACGAGCGGAGCCACCGCGTTGGGGATCGCCAACACGAAGACGCCGCCGTGCGGCGCCCGCAACCCGCAGCCGAACCACATCGACAGGGCGCCGGCCACCGCCGATCCGGCCATGGCCGCGGGGATGACGCGCAAGGGGTCCTTGGCGGCGAAGGGAATCGCCCCTTCGGTGATGAAGGCGAGGCCGAGCACGCCCGCGGCCTTGCCCGCCTCGCGCTCCTGCAGGGTGAAGCGGCTGGGCACGACCATGGTGGCGAGCGCCAGCCCAAGCGGCGGCGTCATGCCCGCCGCCATCACCGCGGCCATCGGCGTGTAGGTGCTGGAGGCCAGAAGCCCCACCGCGAATGTGTAGGACGCCTTGTTGACCGGCCCTCCCATGTCCAGCGCCATCATGGCGCCGAGCAGCGCGCCGAGCGCCACCGCGTTGGCGCCGGTCATGCCCTGGAGGAAGGCGGTCAGCCCGTTCATGATCGCGGCGACCGGTGTGCCGACGACGTAGATCATCAGCAAGCCGACCGCCAGCGTGCCCAGAAGCGGGATGATCAGCACCGGCTTCAGCCCCTCCAGAGTCTGAGGCAACCGGATGGTGTCGCGCAGCCAGCGGGCGATGTAGCCGGCCAGGAACCCCGCCACGATGCCGCCGAGGAAGCCGGCGCCGATCTTCGCGGCCAGCATTCCGCCGATGAAACCAGGGGCGAGGCCGGGCCGGTCGGCGATGGAGTAGGCGATGTAGCCCGCCAGCACCGGCACCATCAGCCCGAAGGCGGCCTCCCCGCCGATCTGCATCAGCGCCGCCGGCAGGGTTCCCGGCTCCTTGAAGGCCTCGATGCCGAAGACGAAGGACAAGGCGATGATCAGGCCGCCGGCCACCACGAGGGGCAGCATGAAGGACACGCCGGTCAGCAGATGCTTGTAGGGTCCGGACTGCGCCTCCTTCTGCCGCGCCTTGGCGCCCGACACCGCGTCGGCGTAGGCGGGAGCGGCGGCGTTCCCCGTGGTGGTCGGGACCGGTAGGGCGAGCGCCTCGTCGATCACGCGGGCGGGCTGTTTCAGCGCCTCCCCCACCGAGGTCTTCAGCAGGCGCTTGCCGGCGAAGCGGTCGGTGGCGACGTGGGTGTCGGCGCCGATGATCACGGCTTCGGCCTCGGCGATCTCCTCCTCCGTCAGCGCGTTCTTCGCACCGACCGAGCCCTGGGTCTCGACCTTGATGCGGTAGCCCTTGGCTTGGGCGGCCTGCTTCAACGCCTCCGCCGCCATGAAGGTGTGGGCGATCCCCGTCGGGCAGGCGGTGATGGCGACCAGAAGGCCGGGGCTGCGCACCACCGTAGGGGTCGGTTTGGGAGGAACCGGGATCGGAGCGGGCGATGTGTCGGGGACATGCCCCAGGGCGTTGCCGATCACCGATTTGGTGTCGCGGATGGCGGCGGCGGTGGAGGTGCGCAGGATCGGCTTGCCGGCGAAGCGGGAATCGTCCACCGCGATGTCGGTGGCCAGGATCACCGCGTCGGCCGCCGCGATATCGGCGGCGGACAGCGGCGTCTGCACGCCGTTCGACCCCTGGGTCTCCACCGCGATGCCATGCCCCATCAGCGCGGCGGTGCGGCGCAGCGCCTCGGCCGCCATGACGGTGTGGGCGATCCCCGTCGGGCAGGCGGTCACAGCCACGAGCTTTGCCATCGCGATCCCCTCCGGCGCTGAAACCCTTAGAGTTCTTCCACCCGAACGGCCCGCATCAGCTCGGCGAGCCGCTCCGGCGGCGGCAGTTCGGGGCCGAGGCGGGACAGCGTGCCGGCGGCGAAGGCGGTGCCGCGCCGCGCGCAGTCCTCCAACCCCATGCCCTCCAGCCGGGCGGCGACGACTCCGGCGACCATGGCGTCCCCGGCGCCGACCGTGCTGGCGACCTCCACGGGCGGCGGCACGGCGAGCAAGGCGCGGCCGCCTTCCACGAAGACCGCCCCTTCGGCGCCCAGCGACACGACGACGAGCGCAATGCCGGACTCCGCCAAGTCGCGCGCGGCGCGCACCACCTCGGCCCGACCGTTCAGGGGACGACCCAGCAGTTCCGCCAGCTCCGTCGCGTTCGGCTTCACCATGTCGGGACGGGCGGCCACGGCGCGGCGCAGCGGTGGGCCGCTGGCGTCCACCACCACGAAGGCGCCGCGAGCGTGCAGAGCGGTGACCATGTCGGCGTAGGCGGTGTCCGGCACGCCCATGGGGACGCTGCCCGACAGGACGAAGGTCCGGTTGGCGGCGGCGAGATCGTTCACCACGGTCAGCAGCCCCCGCCAGCTTTCCGCCGGAACATGCAGGCCCGGCAGATTGATGTCGGTGACGGAGCGCCCTTCCCGGTCCACCAGCTTGATGTTCACCCGGCTGCGGCCGGGCAGACGCAGGCAGCGGTCGCGGATGCCGCGGCGGCGGAACAGCGCGTCGAAGACCGCGGTGTTCTCCTCACCGAGGAAGCCGGTGGCGGTGACGGGAGTGTCACCGCCCGCCAGGAAGGCGGCCACGTTGATGCCCTTGCCGCCGGCGGTCCGCGTCTCGGCGACCGCCCGGTTGACCGCCCCGGCGGCAAAGCCCGGCACGTCCAGCGTCTGGTCGATGGCGGCGTTCAGCGTCACGGTGACGACGCCGGGGCGTGGGGTGGATGCTGCGGTCATGACACGCCTCCGGCGTCGGCGAAACGGTGACGGACCAGAGCCCTTACCTCCGCCGCGTCGGCGCAGTCCAGCGCGTCGCGGGCGGTGCGTTCGGCATCGGCCATGGCGATGGCGCGCAACCGCGCCTTGACCGAGGGAACGGCGGGAATGGCCACGCTCAGCTCCGTGACGCCCAGCCCGGACAGCAGCACCGCCCCCGCAGGGTCGCCGGCCACGCCACCACAGGCGCCGACCCAGATGCCGGCGCGGCGGGCGGCGTCCACCGTGCGCTCCACCATGCGCAGGACGGCGGGATGCAGCCCGTCCGCCTGCGGGGCCAGGACCGGGTGCAGACGGTCCATCGCCAGCACATACTGCGTCAGGTCGTTGGTGCCGATGGAGAAGAAGGACACCTCCCGCGCCAGCCGGTCGGCCATCATCACGGCGGACGGCACCTCGATCATGATGCCAAGTTCGACCGGCGGCACATTCAGCTCGCGCCGCACCGCCTCGGTGATCGCCTTGGCGCGCTCCAGCTCGGCGGGGGCGGCGATCATCGGGTACATGATGCGCACCGGCCCCACCACCGAGGCGCGCAGCATGGCGCGCAGCTGGGTGCGGAACAGGTCCTCCCGCTCGAAGCACAGGCGGATGCCGCGCACGCCCAGGAAGGGGTTGCCCTCCGCCGGCATGCGCAGATAGGGGACGTTCTTGTCGCCGCCGATGTCCAGCGTGCGCAGGATGATCGGCAGCCCGTTCATCGCCCGCACCATGGTCCGGTAGGCGGCGAACTGCTCCTCCTCGTCCGGCGGCAGATCGCGCTGAAGGAACAGGAACTCGGTGCGCATCAGCCCGACGCCCTCGCCGCCCGCCTCCACGGCCTGCACCGCCTCCGCCGGGTCGGAGATGTTGGCGGCGACCTCGACGCGCCGGCCGTCCGTGGTGATGGCCGGCTTGTAACGGTCGAGCCGCTCGGCCTCGCGCCGCTCGCCCACCTTGATGCGGGCCTCGGCGGCGCGGCCGCGGTCGCGCTCGCTGGGGTCGGCGACCAGAACGCCGCCGTCGCCGTCGAGGATCGCCGCCCGCCCGTTCTCCAGGTCGAGCACCGACGGCCCGGCGGCGACCACCGCGGGGATGTCCAGCGAACGCGCGATGATCGCCGTGTGGGAGGTGGCGCCGCCCCCCGCCGTGCACAGCCCCAACACCTTGGCCGGGTCGAGCTTCGCCGTGTCGGACGGCTCCAGATCCTCGGCCAGCAGGATGACGGGGTGATCCGGCAGGGCCGCCATGGTTTCCGTCACCGTGGCGAGCAGGCGCAGCACCCGGCGCCCGACGTCGCTGAGGTCGGCGGCCCGCCCGGCCAGCAGCGGGTCGGCGAGTTGGGCCAGCGTGCCGGCGCGCTCCTCGTAGACCGCGCGCCACGCCCAGCCGGCGCTCTTGCCCCGGTCGATCAGGGCGTGGGCCTCGACGACCATTTCCGGATCGTCGAGAAGCTCCTGATGCGCCTTGAAGATGGCGGCCTTGGCGGCGCCGGCCTTCTTCCAGAACGCCTCGTGCAGGTTGCGCAGGTCGGCGGCGGCGGCGGCGAGCGCCTGGTCCAGCCGTCGGTGCTGGGCCTCGGGATCGGGGGCGGTCTCGGCGACCGTCAGCTCCTCCCGCTGGAATTTCCAGACCGGGCCGGTGGAGACGCCGGGAGAGGCGGAGATTCCGGCGATCACCCGCCCGTCATAATCGAGCCCCTCATAGTCGAGATCGGCCGGCGCGGCCCGCGGGGCCGGCTCCTCAACGGGAGCCGCCGTCGGGGCAGGCTCGTCCAGTCCCGCGTCAAAGGCGGCGCGGATGGCCTGGAGCGCCGCCGCGGCGTCCTCGCCCGACGCGGTGACGGTCAGCGGCCGGCCGCCCGACGCGCCGAGCCGCAGCAGGGAAATCAGGCTCTTGGCGTTGGCCGTGGTGCCGTCGTGCCGGACGGCGATCTCCGCGTGGAAGCGCTTGGCGACCTCGACCAGCGCCGTCGCCGGACGGGCGTGCAGCCCGTGGGGCGACGGGGCGGTGACCGCTATGGAGTCCCCGTCGATGGGAACCGCGACGGGCTCCGTTGCGGGTGCTGGGGGCGCTTCGCCGTTGAGCACGGCCATGATGGCGCGCGGGTCACGGGTTGTGCCCAACCGCGCGGCCTCCGCGGGGTCGCCCAGCACGCCGGTCAGCCGTTGCAGCACGGCGATGTGTTCGTCCGACTTGGCGGCGATGCCGACGACCAGCCGCGCCGGCTCCCCACCGCCCCAATCGACGCCCTGGGGGAACTGGACGACCACCACGCCGGTCCGCCGCACCAGATCGCGCGCGTCGGGAAGCCCGTGGGGAATGGCGATGCCGCTGCCGAGATAGGTGCCGGACACCGCCTCGCGGCCCAGCATGCTGTCGATGTAGCCGGGGTCGATCAGGCCGCTGTCGACCATCGCCCGCCCGGCGATGCGGATGGCCTCCGTCTTGTCCGGCGCCGCAAACCCAAGGCGCACCTGCGATTCGGAGACCTGAAGCATCGCCCGTCCTCCCCCCGCGCGGAGTCCGTGCGCGGGGCCGGACTCCTCCTTAGAGGAGGATAACGCGTCACTCGCAGCGGCGTTCCGGGACGGAGTCGCGCATGGCGACGCCGCCACCCCGCGTGTGAGCCAGCATGCCGGTGACGCGGGCGACCAGCGCGGTCGTCTCGAAAGGCTTCTGAAGCACCTCGCAGCCCGGCTCCAGGATGCCGGTGCCGAGTGTGGCGTCGTAAGCGTAGCCGGTCATGAACAGCACCCCCAACTCGGGCCGCCGCTCATGCACCGCCTCGGCCAGCTGCCGCCCGTTCATGCCGGGAAGCCCGACGTCGGTGACCACCAGATCGGCGCGCAGGCCGCCGTCCAGCAGCTCCAGCGCCTCCGTCCCGTCCGACGCCTCGACGACGTCCAGCCCGGCGTCCTCCAGCGCCTGCACCGCGACCATGCGGACCAGCGCCTCGTCCTCCACGAGCAGCACGGTTCCGGCGGTGCCGTCCACCGCGCCGTCCACCGCGCTGTTGGTGGCGGGCGCCGCGGCGGCCCCCGGCAACAGGCCTGCGCCCTCCTCCCCGTCGCAACGCGGCAGGTAGAGGCGCACGGCGGTGCCCCGCCCGGCCTCGCTGTCGATGCGCACCAGCCCGTGGGACTGGCTGACGAAGCCATAGACCTGCGACAGCCCGAGCCCGGTCCCCTGCCCGATCGGCTTGGTGGTGAAGAAGGGGTCGAAGGCGCGCTTGATGATGTCGGGCGGCATGCCCATGCCGGTGTCGGCGACGGTCATGACCACATAATCGCCGGCAGCCGCGCCGGAGACGTCGCCCGCCACGTCGGCCTGTGTCAGATGGGCGTTGCCGGCGGTGATGGTGATGCGCCCGCCGTCCGGCATGGCGTCGCGGGCGTTCACCACCAGATTCAGCAGCGCGATCTCCAACTGGTTGGAATCGCACCAGGCCGCCCAGACGTCCGGCGGACAGTCGGTTGCGATGGACACCTGTTCGCCCACCGTGCGGCGCAGCAGGTCCTCCATGCCCTGGACCAGCACGCAGGGCTTCGTCGCATCGGGGCGCAGCGGCTGCCGCCGGGCGAAGGCGAGAAGACGCTGCGTCAGCCCGGCGGCGCGGGTCGCCCCGACCTTGGCGTGGGCGGCGTAGTCGCGCAGGTCCGCCCGCTCCGCCGTGTCCAGCCGGGACAGCAGCAGGTCCAGATTGCCGGAGATCGCCGTCAGCAAATTGTTGAAATCGTGGGCGATGCCGCCGGTGAGCTGGCCCAGCGCGTCCATCTTCTGGGAATGGCGCAGGGCCTCCTCCGCCCGCTCGCGCTCCGCCTCGGCGCGCAGGCGGGCGGAGACGTCGACCACGGCGGCCATGGTGCGCAGGAAGCCGCCCCGCCCGTCCCGCTCGATCCGGGCGGAGACCAGCACGTCGGCGACCTCCCCCGACCGCTTGACCAGCCGGTAGGGCATATCCTGGAACGCGCCGAGCCGCAGCAACTCCGGCCAGCGGTGCTCCCGGTGTTCCCGCGCGACGTCCGGCGGCATGAAATCGGCGATGTTGCGGCCGATGACCTGCCCCCGCCCCTCATAGCCCATGAACTCCAGCCAGCGGTCGCTGACGCTCAGCAGCCGCCCTTCGGCATCCAGGGAGTGCAGAGGCACCGGCGTCTTGGCGTAGAGCGCGCTGAGGTCGGCCTGGGCGCGCTGCCGCTCCGCCACCTCGCCCAGCAGCCGGCGGTTGGCGGCCACCAACTCCGCCGTGCGCTCCGCCACCTGGCGTTCCAGATCCTCGCGGGCGTCGGCCTGGGCCGCACGGGCCTTCACCGCGTCGTCGATGTCGGTGCAGGTGCCGAACCAGCGGGTGATCCGTCCGTCCCCGTCGCGCAGCGGCACCGCCCGCCCGAGGAACCAGCGGTATCGGCCCTCCGCACCGCGCAGCCGGTACTCGACCTCATAGGAGCCACCGGACCGCACCGCGCCCGTCCACAGGGCGGCGGTCCGCGCCCGGTCGTCCGGATGGACCACCTCCATCCAGGCCGTGCCGGTCATCGCCTCCGGCCGGGTGCCGGTGTAGGCGAACCAATGCAGGTTGTAATAGTCGGGGAGGCCGTCCGGCGGGGCCGACCAGACGAGCTGCGGCATGCTTTCCGCGATGGCGCGGAACTTGGCCTCGCTGTCGCGCAGCGCGATTTCCGAGGCGCGGCGGTCGGTGATGTCGCGCACCACCACCGAATAGGCGGCCGGCGCGCCCGTGGCGTCGCGCGCCACGGTCAGCACGGTGGAGCCGAAGAAGCGCCGCCCGTCCCGGGCCGCGTGGATCCATTCGACTTCGCAGCGCTCCTTCCCCGCCACCCCGGCCAGCAGGCCGCGGATGTTCTCCGCGCCGCGTTCCTCCGGCGCGAAGAGCAGGGAGAGCGGATGGCCCAGCGCCTCCTCCTCGGTGTACCCGAAAAGGCGGCGGCTGCCCTCGTTCCACGAGGTGATGCGACCGCCCAGGTCCAGCGTGACGATGGCGTAGTCGCGGATGTCGTCGATGGCCTGCCGCAGCCGGCGCAGATTCTCCTCGGCCTGCCGCCGCTCGGCCAGGGTGCGGGCCTCAAGGATCGCCCGCTCCACCGCGGCGGGCAGATGGGCCAGCCGCTGCTTCAGCACATAGTCGCGGGCACCCATCTTCAGCGCCGATACCGCCGTCTCCTCCCCCATGCGGCCGGACAGGAACAGGAAGGGGGTTTCCGGAGCGCGGGCCTTGGCGATGCCCAGCGCCTCCAGCCCGTCGAAATCGGGCAGGGAGAAGTCGGCCAGGATCAGGTCGAAGCGCCGCCCGTCCACCGCCGCCTTGACCAGCGCCGTCTCGAAGGCCGCGCGGGTGTCCACGCGGGTCACGTCGCAGGAAATCCCCGCCTTGCGCAGGCGCGCGCAGGCCAGCTCGCAATCCAGCGGGCTGTCTTCCAGATGCAGGATGGTCACGGCGGCTGGCATTCCGGCGGGCATTCCTTCAGGCGCCTTTTCCCGCGGGCGGGGTTCCCGCCGGACGACGGGCGCAGCCGACCGGGGGTTCGTTCAGGATCGCCCAGAAGGCGCCCAGATCGCGGATCGCCTGGAAGAAGGCCCTGAAGTCCACCGGCTTCACCACGAAGGCGTTCACCCCCAGCTTGTAGCTGCGCACGAGGTCGCTTTCCTCGCGCGACGCGGTGAGCATCACGATGGGAACGTGCCGGGTCTCCGGATCGCTCTTCACCCGCTCCAGCACCTCCAGCCCGTCGATCTTCGGCAGCTTGAGGTCGAGCAGGACGACGGCGGGAAGCTGGGTCGGCTGCCCCGTCTCCGGATCGCGGCGGGTCAGCATCCGCAGCGCCTCCTCACCGTCGCGGGCGACGATCACGTCGTTGGCAAGCTGGCATTTCTCCAGCGCCGCCAGGGTCAGCTCCAGGTCCCGCGGATTGTCTTCGACCAGCAGGATGGGTTTCAGGTCACTCATGTTTCAGGTCACTCATCGAGATCGCGCGGATCCGGTTTCGCCATCCCGGCTTTCGGCAGCGTGAAGTAGAAGATCGCTCCTTTGTCGAGCCGCCCGTCGGCCCAGGTCCGTCCGCCGTGGCGCTCCACGGCGCGGCGCACGTTGGCCAGGCCGATGCCGATGCCTTCGAATTCCTCGTTGCGGTGCAGCCGCTGGAAGACCCCGAACAGCTTCTTCTCGTAGGCTTGGTTGAAGCCGACCCCGTTGTCCCTGACGAAGAAGATGGTTTCGGTGGGCCGGTCTTCGCAACCCACGGCGATGCGCGCCGGTTCCCGGTCGCGGGAGTATTTGATGGCGTTCGACAAGAGATTTTGCAGAACCAGCCGCATCATCACGGGATCGCCGCGCACCGTGGGCAGCGGGGCGATGTTCCATTCGATGGCCCGCCCGGCGGTGTCGGGCGCCAGCGTCTCCCGCACCTCCGCCACCAGGACGCTCATGTCCACCGAGACGGGGGTCAGCTCGCTGCGTCCCATCTGGGAGAAGTGCAGCAGATTGTCCACCAGCGTGCCGGCGCTGTTGGCCGCGTCCACGATGACGTCCAGATAGCGCTTTCCGGTGGCGCTCAACTGGTCCGACTCCAGCTCCTGCAACAGCTCGGCGTAACCGACGATGTGGCGGAACGGCGCGCGCAGGTCGTGGGAAACGGAGTAGGAGAAGGACTCCAGCTCCTTGTTGGAGCGCGCCAGCTCCCGCGACAGGGCGGCCAGTTCCTCGGCCTTGCGCAGGACGATGCCGATGACGGCGTGGCGCAGCGCGGCGGCGGTGTCGCGCTCCGCCGCGGTCCAGGGCAGCGCGCGGTGGCGCACCGTCTCCTTCCACGTCTCGAAAGAGGCGCGAGGGGACAATCGCTGCCCGTCGCGGTCGAGCGGCTTGCGCGGGTCACCGCCCCAGCGGACGGTGCGCACCACCTCGGGCCGGAACCACAGCACGTAGCTGGCGTGCAGCTTCGACACGGCGATGGCCAGCAGCCCCGCAGCCTTGCCTTCGAAGTCCGCGGCGGCCCGGTAGAGGGCGGGCAGACTGTCGGTCTCGAATTGCTCCGGCTCGCCCTGGGTGGCCAACCAGTCCACGAGGTCGCGCACCTGCTCTTCCGTCGGGGTGTCGCCGACCAGCGTGCAGCGCCGTTCGAAGACGACGGCGGCTCCGCTGGCGTTGGCGAAGTGCAGCAGGTCGTCGGGATGCTCGGTCAGGCCGGCGATGAAGGGATCGGCCTGGGCCATGGCGGCCAGCAGCCGCGCCTGGATGGATTGCAGGGCGATGCGGTGCTCCGCGTCGCGCCGGTCCTCCACCGCGGCGATGCGCACCGACAGGATCTGGGCGATCAGGTCGCAGGCCGAGCGCACGGCGTAGGACACCGCCCTCGGCTCCCGGTGGTGGCAGGAGATCAGGCCCCACAAGGCCCCGTGCAGCAGGATCGACACCGACATGGAAGAGGCGGTTTCCATGTTCCGCATGTATTGCACATGCACCGGCGACACGCTGCGCAGGACGGAGAAGCTGAGATCCAGCGGCGCCGCCCCGGCGGGAACCGGCGGCAGCGCGACCAGCGGCACCGGGGCGTAGCCGGCATCGGGGATCAGCCGCTGGCGGTTCAGCCGGTACAGCTCGCGCGCCTGGGTGGGGATGTCGGAGGCGGGAAAGCGCAGATCCATGTAGGAGGGCAACCGCCCGTTCCCGTCTTCCGCCACCACCGTGCCGTGCCAATCGGCGTCGAAGCGGTAGATCAGCACGCGGTCAAAGCCGGTCAGCGCCCGCACCTCCTGCGCGGCGCAGTTCAGGAGGTCCGCCGGCGCGTTCAACGCATCCAGCCGCTCCAGCGCCTCGCGCATGCGCGGGTAGACGTGGTCGAGAAGGTCAGTCTCCTGCCCGTCCAGCCGTTCCAGCTCCAGGATCACCACACCGTTGCCCGCCGCGTCCGGAACGGCATGGGCGAGAAGCTGGTGACGGCCGGCACCGGGCAGTTCGGTCACGGTGACCGGCACCGGGCGGGACGGCACCGGACCGGCGGCAAGGAAGGAGCGGACTGCGGTGGCGATCTGCGGGTGGAGCGCCCGTTCCAACGGCTGACCCAACGCCTGCTCCAGCGGCAGGGCAAGCGCCGGCGCGGCGTTGGCGCTGGCCTGGATCAGAGTGGCGCCGGCGTCGTTTCCGGAAAAGGCCAACAGCATGCCGTGAGGCTGGATGCTGCCGGGGCGGTGGATCGGTTCGCGGCCGCAGGCGTCGAGATCCAAATCACCGACGGTCATGGCGCCGGTCCTTGCGGCAGCGTTCACTCCGAAAACAAAGAAAATCCAATAGGTCGCTCCTTAATGCCCTGCTCGCCGTACGGTCTATTCGATGATTTCAGATAATGTCGAATGTTTGACGTCGTGGGCATCTCTTTGGTTATCAACGGAGACTGACTGAGACAATACCACTTCAGAACAAGATCATAAGCTATTAGTCATATAGATTGCCTTTCGTTGGGCGCAACGTGGGTAAGGGGGGAGAACAGGATACGGGATATCGCCCGGGACGGATCCACGCGGTTGGAACTTTTCGACCGGACCGCGTAAAATTCGCTCCGGAGCTTCGGGCGGAACGGGGCCAGCGGACGGAAGGCGGGCAGGGGTGCATCGGAACGGAATCGACGCCGCGCGGCTGGGTACCGCGCGCTGCAGCAGCTGCGCCATACGGGACCTCGTCCTGTTCGGCGACCTGCGCGACCAGGATTTCGACCTGATCCACATTCCCATCGACGAGCTGCGCTTCCAGCCCGGCGCCACGCTCTACAGCGCGGGGGACGAGGGCGGCTCCCTCTACACGATCCGCAGCGGGCTGGTGAAGCTGGTCCAGTTCCTCCCCGACGGCACGCAGCGCATCGTCCGGCTGCTCCGCCGGGGCGCCGTGGCCGGGCTGGAAGTGCTGGTCGGCAAACCCTACGAGCACACCGCCGTCGTGCTTCAGGAGGCCGAGACCTGCCGCCTGCCGCGGGCCGTGGTCGAGCGGCTGAGCAAGGAGACGCCGCGCCTGCACGCCCGCCTGATGGAGCGCTGGTACCAATCCCTGCACCAGGCCGACGAGTGGCTGACCGAGCTGTCCACCGGCAGCGCCCGGCGGCGGCTGGCCCGACTGTTCCTGAAGCTCGCCGCCGATGGTCCGAACGAACCGGTCCTGCTGTCGGGCCGCGAGGATCTGGGCGCCATGCTCGGCGTCGGCATGGAGACGGCCAGCCGCACCATCGCCGAGTTCAAGCGCGCCGGTTTGGTGGCCGAGCGGGCGCCGAACGTCTTCGTCTGCGACCTGTCCGCGCTGGAGGCGGTGGCGCTGGACGGGTAGAGGAGCTTGCCCCCACCCCAACGCCCCTCCGACAAAAATCGCCCCCCACCCCCGTCCGTTTGCGGATTCGCAAAGGCGGCGCCGCGCCGTCTCCCTAGCCTGCGGGGACGGCCCGCCCCCTGCCCCGCCCTTGCCCCGACCTTGCCCCATGTGTCCGCGGGCCGAACCACGGACGACCATGATGAGCGTTTCCACCACCGAACCGTCTACCGCCCCCCACCCCACGGAACCTGCGCGCAAAAGCGGCCTCTACGCCAAATACAGCAAGATTTACCCGAAGTCGGTCGGCGGCACCTTCCGCCGGCTGAAATGGCTGACGCTGATCCTTCTGCTCGGCCTCTACTACGTCACCCCCTGGATTCGCTGGGACCGCGGCCCCAACGCGCCGGATCAGGCGGTGCTGGTGGATATGCCGGGCCGCCGCCTGTATTTCTTCTTCATCGAGCTGTGGCCGCAGCAGGTCTATTACCTGACCGGCGCGCTGATCCTGGGGGCAATCGGCCTGTTCCTGGCGACCGCGCTCGCCGGCCGCGTCTGGTGCGGCTACGCCTGCCCGCAGACGGTGTGGAGCGACCTGTTCCTGTGGGTGGAGCGCCGGATCGAGGGCGACCGCGGCGACCGCATCCGCCTGGATCACGCCCCCTGGTCGCCGGCCAAGCTGGGCAAGAAGGCGGCCAAGCACGCCGCGTGGCTGCTGATCGCTTTGCTGACCGGCGGGGCCTGGGTCTTCTACTTCAACGATGCCCCGACGCTGGCGCTGGAGATGCTGCGGTTCGAGGCGACCTCGAACGTCCTGCTGTTCATCGGGCTGTTCACCGCGACGACTTATCTGCTGGCCGGCCACGCGCGCGAGCAGGTGTGCATCTACATGTGCCCCTGGCCGCGCTTCCAGGCGGCGATGCAGGACGAGGAGAGCCTGACCGTCACCTATGAGGACTGGCGCGGCGAGGGCCGCGGCCACCTGAAGCGCTCGCAAAGCTGGGAGGAGCGCAAGGCGAAGGGGCTGGGCGACTGCATCGATTGCGGGGCCTGCGTCCATGTCTGCCCGACCGGGGTGGACATCCGCAACGGCCCGCAGCTCGCCTGCATCGGTTGCGGCCTGTGCGTGGACGCCTGCAACGACGTGATGGCGAAGATCGGGCGGCCCGGCGATCTGGTCCGCTTCGATTCCCTGAACGCCCAGATCGCGCGGGCCAACGGAGCCAAGCCGGCGTTCAAGCCGGTACGCCCACGGACGATCATCTACACGCTGCTGCTGACCGTCGTCGGTGGGATGATGGCCGCCGGTCTGGTGCTGAAGCCGAAGGTCGACGTGAACATCCTGCGCGACCGCGCGCCGCTGTTCGTCACCCTGTCCAACGGCGACATCCAAAACGCCTACACGGTCAAGGTCCTGAACATGACGCGGGCGGCCCAGAGCTATCGCCTGTCCGTCACCGGCCTTCCCGGCGCCGTCCTGTCGGTGGCCGGCGGCGAGGGCGAGGCGGCGGAAGGCTCCGTCCTGGTCGAGGCCGATCCCGACAGCGTGGCGACCCACCGCGTGCTGGTCCGCGTGCCGAAGGAGGCGCTGCGCCAGCCCTCGACCCCCACGGCCTTCGTCGTCACCCGCCAGCCGGACGGGCTGACCGTCCAGCACGAGACCGTCTTCCTCGCCCCCTGATCCTGTCCTGTCTCTTCAACCGATGGAGGTTGCGCCATGAACTTCGACACCACCACCTACATCGCCCTGGCCGGCGCCGTCAGCGTGTTCGTCGTGACCATCGGCGTCTTCGCCTTCCTGCTGACCCGCAAGGGCAAGTGAAGGCTTCCCGTCGGGGGGGGTGAGGTTGCTTGCCCCGCCGGACCTGTTGCATAACGGCGTTCGGCGGGAGATCCCCCAAGAACGGCGTCGTGAAGGGTCCATCGATGGAAGTGCTAAAGTTCTCGCCGGAGGATTTCTCCCATGAACTTCTGGCGCTCGAGATCGCCAAGCTCATCAAGGACGAGACGCCCCCGGCCGAACCGCTCACCTTCCACGCCTATTGGGACGGCCCGCTGAACGAGAAGCACCTCATTTCAGTGAAAAGCTGCCATCTGTTCAACGTCCGTGGCCGCGCGAACAAAATCATCCTCTGGACGCAGAACGGCGTCGAGAACGGATATCTGAGCGAAATCAGCGAATACGCCGAGATCCGCGCCTTTTCCGAGCGCGACGAATGCCGTGGCACCTTTCTCGAGGGAAACGACTTGGGGCGGTCGATCGACGCGTCCTTCTACTCCGACATCGTCCGGTACATCCTGCTCTACAAATACGGCGGCGTGTGGTTCGACCTCGACTGCCTGTTCCTGAGGAGCGTCACGCCGCTCCTGAACCAGTTTCCCGGCAAGATCCTGGCCTACCGGTGGGAGCGGCAGAACTATCCCAACGGCGCGCTCTACATCTCCCCGACGCCGCGGTCGGAGGCGATGAAGGGCAATATCGAGTTCATCCGGAACCGCGGCCGCGGCTGGGGCTTCCAGCAAGCCGGCCTGGTCTACGACACGCCGATGGACATCCTCGTGCTGCCGTGCCCCTGGTTCGACGCCGGATGGATCGACAACCCGGTGCTGCACTTCAATGAATTCATGAAGGCGTCGCCGGTCGCCTTCGACCTCGACAGCTTCTTCCCCGGCGCCTTCTGCTTCCATTGGCACAACAAATGGCGCGACATCATCGAGCCGACGAGCCCGATGGATCGGCTCGCCCGCGACATCGACCGCCGGCTGTCCGCCGGGCGGTGAGCGCCGCCGCGATCATCGCCGCCCGCCCTTGTTGAAGCCCCGACGCCGCACAGAATGCAACGGAGCGGGGACCCCACCATGACCACGACGCTGACGGGAAGCGCCAACCGGCTGGAGGCCGGCGGCTGGGCGGCCAGCAGCAACGTCTGGAATCCGGGCGGCTACCGCAACGGCAAGGACTTCACCCAGTCCATCGTCCTCAACGAGGCGACCTTTCCAAACGGGACGGTGATCAGCTGGAACTGGCCCTACGACAGCCGGCGCGCCCTGACCTACGAGAATTACCCGGTGCGGGCCTACCCGGAGCTGACCCACGGCGTCAATCCGTGGAACGGCGCGCCGTCCACCAGCGCGGTCCTGCCGGCGCGGATCGCCGACCTGCCGAATTTCGACGTGACCTACAAGGTCGGCCTGATCGGAGCGACCAATCTCTACAACGTCGCCGTCAGCCTGTGGATCGGCGACGACCCGAAAAAGGGGATCGAGGGCGTGACCGACGAGGTGATGGTGTGGCTGCACAGCGGCTACTTCACCCCCGCCGGGGAGCCGGTCGCCACGCTGACCGACGCGCAGGGGGATGCCACGCTGTGGAACAAGCCGGTGTTCAGCGGCGGGGTGGACGGCAACCCGATCGACTGGGAATACACGGTTCTGCAATACGGCGACGACCGGCTGGCCGGGACGCTGGACCTGGATGGGCTGCTGGATGAGCTTCAGACCCGCGGGATCGTCAGCGAGACAGACTGGATTCTCGGCTTCCAGTTCGGCGCCGAGGTGGCGGCGGGAGTCGGATCGATGACGGTCGAGCAACTGGCCGTGGATTTCACGGCGCCCCCGGCGCCGGTCCTGGCTCCAACCCCGGCCCCGGCGGCAATCACGACGCCGCCGGAGCCGGTGATCGGGGTGGTGCCGTCGGTGTAGGGGCGAGCGGCCATGTCGGCCCCCCACCCCCACATCCCGACCGATCAGCCGGCCAGCGACTTGCCGGAAGCGCCCAGATCGGCGAAGGCCTCGTCGAGACGACGGACCATGCCCTGCTCGCCCAGGCGCAGCCACTTGCGCGGGTCGTACAGCTTCTTCAGCGGCTTGCCCGACTGCGGGTCGATCTGATGGCGGAAAGCCGCCTCGTTCTCCAGCACGAAGCCGCCGATGGACTCGGCGAAGGCGAACTGGGTGTCGGTGTCGATGTTCATCTTGAACACGCCGAAGCCGACCGCCTGGGCGATCTTCTCCTTCTCCGACCCCGAACCGCCGTGGAACACCAGCGCCAGCGGCTTGGCGCCGCCGCCGTGACGCTCCGCCACCAGGGCCTGCGAGGCGCCGAGGATTTCCGGACGCAGCTTGACGTTGCCCGGGGCATAGACGCCGTGCACGTTGCCGAAGGAGGCCGCGACCGAGAAATGGCCGATGGGCGACAGCTCCTCATAGGCGCGCAGCACGTCTTCCGGCTGGGTGTAGAGGTGGGCGTTGTTGGCGGCGTCCAGGTCCTCCGACCCGATGCCGTCCTCCTCGCCGCCGGTCACGCCCAGCTCGATCTCCAGGCTCATGCCCAGCGGGGCGAGGCGCTTGAGGACACGGGCGCATTCCGACAGGTTGAAGTCCAGCGACTCCTCCGACAGGTCGAGCATGTGCGAGCTGAACAGCGGACGGCCGGTGCGGCGGAAATGCTCCTCGCCATGGCCGATCATGCCCTCGACCCAGGGGATCAGGCCCTTGTTCGCGTGGTCGGTGTGCAGGACGACGCAGACGCCGTACTGCTCGGCCAGCAGATGGACGTGCTGGGCGGCCGAGACCGCGCCCAGGATGCGCGCCTGGAGCGCGTCCTTCATGCCCTCGCCGGCGTAGAAGCGGGCGCCGCCGTTCGACAGCTGCACGATCACGTCGGAGCGGTTCTTCGCCGCCGCCTCGAGGACGGCGTTGATGCCGTTGGTGCCGACCACGTTGACCGCCGGCAGAGCGTAACCACCGTCCTGGCAGGCGGCGATCAGCGCGCGGTAGTCCTCTCCGGTCACGACGCCGGGCTTCAGTCGGGTCGGGGCAGACATGGGTGAATTCCTCCCTCGGAAAAATACTGCCTTGAAACTTTGGTTCGAACGTTGGTTCAAACGTCGGTTCGATCGTTCGGCCAAGCCCCATATGGGCATGGGACCGGCGAACGCCACGCGCTCTTTTTGCCACTTCCCGCGCCGGAACGCTGCAAAAGACTTGCCGCGAAAGCCACCCTGGACCTGTGACGAAAAGACCCGCGGCATCGCGCGGAGCAGTCAGAGAAGGAGACCGTGACCATGGACGCTCACTGTGTCTGGGAGGCCGGCGCGCAGCTCGGCGAAGGGCCGGTCTGGTCGCCGTCGCGCAACGCCCTGTTCGCCGTGGACATCCGCGGGTCGCGCCTGCTGCGCTACACCCCCGCCGACGGCCGGGGCCGTGACTGGCCGCTGGAGGAAGCCGCCTGCTGGCTGGTCGAGCGGGCGGACGGCGCCGGCTTCGTCGCCGGGCTGCGCTCCCGCCGGCTGGTCGGCCTGACGCTCGACGGCGACCGGCTCTCGATGGGACCCGAGATGCTGCGGCTGGAGGAGGACACACCCGGCAACCGGCTGAACGACGCCATGGCCGACGCTGCCGGCCGGCTGTGGGTGGGCAGCATGGATGACGCGGAACAGGACGCCTCCGGCGCGCTGTACCGCATCGGGCCCGACGGTTCCGTGGAGCGGGCGGACAAGGGCTACACGGTCAGCAACGGCCCCGCCCTGTCACCGGACGGGCGGACGCTCTACCACACCGACAGCCCGTCCCGAACCGTCTTCGCCTTCACCCTGGCCGCGGACGGCACCCTGTCCGGCAAGCGCGTCCACCTCCGTTTCGGTGAGGAGGACGGCTATCCCGACGGCATGACCTGCGACGCCGAGGGGCACCTCTGGGTCGCCCACTGGAGCGGCGGGCGGGTCAGCCGCTTCCGGCCGGACGGGACGCTGGACCGGGTGGTGCGGCTGCCGGTGTCCAACGTCACCTCCTGCGCCTTCGGCGGGCCGGGGCTGGACCGGCTGTTCATCACCACCGCCGCCCAGGACGCGCCGGCTGGGGAACCGCTCGCCGGTGGGCTGTTCGCCTGCACCCCCGGCGTCGTCGGGCTGCCGGCGGGACGGTTCGGCGCGCCCTGAACACGCCGCGGGTCCCAGCCTCGAGCCTTGCCAGCGGATTTGATATACTAGTATAAATGCGACGCTGAACAGCAGCCGTCTCCGCATGGCGGAAGGATCGCGCGCCGCCGTGGCGGGCCCTTCGGCCAAGTGATAGATCTGTGCGGACACCGCAGCGCAACCGGCGCCACCGGGGCGGCGGCGTCCGCAACCGTGCCGAAGCCGTTCTCCCACAAGGGAAAAAGGGCTTTAGCGGGTGCAGCAAACTGCTTTACAGTTGCACGCCGATCCTTTCGACGGTTCCACCTTCGCACAGCCGGAGCGACCCACGATGACCACCGACGCCGCCCTCCATTCCACCGCTCCGGTCAGCGACACCGAAACCGGCACCGACACTGGCACCGACGACAAGGATTTCCCGCTGCGGGAGGATATCCGCCTGCTCGGCCGCCTGCTCGGCGACACGGTGCGCGAACAGGAGGGCGACGGCGTCTACGGCGTCATCGAAAGCGTGCGCCAGGCGTCGGTGCGCTTCAACCGCGACGACGACGACTCCGCCCGCCGCGAGATGGCCGAGATCCTGAACGGCCTGCCGCGCGACACGATGATGTCGGTGGTGCGCGCCTTCTCCTACTTCCTGCACCTCGCCAACATCGCCGAGGACCAGCACCACATCCGCCGCACCCGCGACCACGCCATCGCCGGCTCGCCGGCGCGCGAGGGCACCCTGCCCTACGCGCTGGAGCGGCTGGAGGCCGCCGGCGTCGCGCCGGACCGGCTGGCCGGGGTGCTGGACATCGCGCAGGTCAGCCCGGTGCTGACCGCCCACCCGACCGAGGTCCAGCGCAAGAGCATCCTGGCGCTGGAGCACAAGGTGGCCTCCCTGCTGGACACCCGCGACCGTTCCCGCCTGACGCCGGAGGAGGCGGAGGCCAACATGGACGCGCTTCAGGAGGCCATCCTGACCCTGTGGCGCACCCGCATGCTGCGCCCGCAGCGCCTCGCCGTGATCGACGAGGTGAAGAACGGCATCTCCTACTACACCGACACCTTCTTCTCCGAGCTGCCCAAGCTGTTCTGCCGCTTCGAGGACCTGCTGGCCAAGCGCTTCCCCGACCGGGAGTGGTCGCTGCCGCCCTATTTCCGCATCGGCTCCTGGATCGGCGGCGACCGCGACGGCAACCCCTTCGTCACCGCGCCGATCCTGCGCGAGGCGATGCGCCTGCAATCGACCGCCGCGCTCGACCACTATCTGACCGAAATCCACGAGCTGGGCGGCGAGCTGCCGCTGTCCGAGCTTCTGCTCGGCACCTCGCCGGAGCTGGAGGCGCTGGCCAAGCGCTCCCCCGACCATTCGCCGCACCGCGCCGACGAGCCGTTCCGCCGCGCCCTGACCGGCATCTACGCCCGTCTGGCGGCGACCTCGCGGACGCTCGACCAGCATGAGGCGCTGCGCAACGCGGTCGGCAAGGGCGATCCCTACGCCACCAGCGCCGAGCTGCTGGCCGATCTGGAGGTGCTGGCCGCCTCGCTGAAGGCCCACGGGGCGGGCCGTCTGGCCGCCGGGCGGCTGCGCCGCCTGATCATCGCGGTGAAGACCTTCGGCTTCCATCTGGCCCCGATCGACCTGCGCCAGAACTCCGACGTGCACCAGCGCACGGTGGCGGAGCTGCTGGCCGTCGCCGGCCGCTGCGCCGACTACGCCGCCCTGTCGGAGGACGAGCGCATCGCCCTGCTGGCCGAGGAAATCCAAAGCCCGCGCCCGCTCCACTCGCCCTACCACGCCTATTCGGAGGAGACGGCGGGCGAGCTGGCGATCTTCTTCGCCGCCCGCCAGCTGCGCGAGACCTACGGACCCGCCGCCCTGCCGAACAGCATCATCTCCAAGACAGACGGCGCGTCCGACCTGCTGGAGGTGGCGCTGCTGCTCAAGGAATCCGGCCTGCTGCGCCCGGAGACGGGGGGCGCCCCGGCGCTCGGCCTCAACATCGTCCCGCTGTTCGAGACCATCGAGGATCTCCGGCAGGCCCCGGCGACGATGGAGCGGCTGTTCACCCTGCCCGCCTACCGCGCCCTGGTCACCTCGCGCGGGGACGAGCAGGAGGTGATGCTCGGTTATTCCGACAGCAACAAGGACGGCGGTTTCCTGACCTCCGGCTGGGAGCTGTACAAGGCGGAGATCGAGCTGGCGAAGCTGTTCGACCGGCACGGCGTGCGCATGCGGCTGTTCCATGGCCGCGGCGGCTCGGTCGGCCGCGGCGGCGGCCCCAGCTATCAGGCCATCCTGGCCCAGCCGACCGGCGCGGTGTCCGGCCAGATCCGCATCACCGAGCAGGGCGAGGTCATCGCCTCGAAGTATGGGCGCCCCGAGGTCGGGCAGCGCAACCTGGAGGTCCTGACCGCGGCGACGCTGGAGGCCACCCTGCTCGACCTGGAGAACCGCGTCGAGCCGGCGGAATCCTTCTACGCGGCGATGGAGCGGCTGTCGGAGCTGGCCTTCGGCGCCTACCGCGGGCTGGTCTACGAGACGCCGGGCTTCACCCAGTATTTCCGCACGGCCACGCCGATCTCGGAAATCGCCACGCTGAACATCGGCAGCCGTCCAGCCTCGCGCACCAAGTCGGACCGCATCGAGGATCTGCGCGCCATTCCCTGGGTCTTCTCCTGGGCGCAGTGCCGCCTGATGCTGCCGGGCTGGTACGGCTTCGGCAGCGCCGTGGAGGCGTGGCTGGAGGAGGAGCCGGACGGGCTCGCCCTGCTCCAGCGCATGAATCGCGCCTGGCCCTTCTTCAAGTCGCTGCTGTCCAACATGGACATGGTGCTGGCCAAGAGCGACCTCGCCATCGCCTCGCGCTACGCGGAGCTGGTGGAGGACGTCGAGCTGCGCGAGCGCATCTTCGGCCGCATCCGCGAGGAGTGGCAGCGCACCCGGCGCCATCTGCTGGCCATCGCCGGCCACGACGAGCTGCTGGGCGAGAACCCGCTGCTGGCGCGGTCGATCCGCAACCGCTTCCCCTACATGGACCCGCTGAACCACGTCCAGGTCGAGCTTCTGCGGCGCCACCGCGCCGGCAGCAGCGACGAGCGGGTGCGGCGCGGCATCCTGATGTCGATCAACGGCGTCGCCGCCGGCCTGCGCAACAGCGGCTGACCCTGCGGGCGCCGCTTCCCTCCCCTCGCTCCGGCGGGACGGAAGCGGGAGCGGCGAAACCGTGGGCCGGCATCGAAAATGGATTGCCACCCTCGATTCTCTGCTTGCTTTCATATTAATATATTAGTATGCTTCCTCTTGTGTTCAAGCGTTGTGGGCCGCCATTGCGGCGGCCGGTGCGACGTCCTGGACGTTTCCTCCCTAGACTCGAAGGCCATCGGGGACCACCCCGGTGGCCTTTTTTCTGCGCACGCTTTGACTGCGGAGTCTGTTGTCCAGGGTGGAACACCCCGCGATGAACGGGGGGCTGGCGGGGCCGGTGGCACATTCCCGACGCGCACATTGACAATCCATACAATGCCGGGCCTAATGTCTGGAAGGGAGCGCCCCGCCTCCCTGCAAGGATCACCATGCCGCAGCTTCCCGCCCCTCAAAACGCTTCCCACCCCATCGACTGGGCGCCCTCGCTGGAGGACCGCAGCCGGCCCGTCTACATCGCCATCGCGGACGCCATCGCGGCGGACATCGGGGCGGGGCGGCTGAGGCCCGGCGACCGGCTGCCGCCGCAGCGGATTCTGGCCGACCGGCTGGGCATCGACTTCACCACCGTCAGCCGCGCCTATGGGGAGGCGCGCCACCGCGGGCTGGTCGACGCGCGGGTCGGGCAGGGAACCTTCGTGCGCAAGACGGGCCATGTTCCCCCGCCCTTCGCCGCGGAGCCGCACACCACCGTTGGCACGGTGCCGCTGGCCGTCAGCATGGCGATGAACCAGCCGCCGCAGCCGGAGGACTCCGCCGCCCTCACCGCCCGCATGACCCGCGGCGTCGCCGCGGCCACCGCGGCTCTGGGGCTGCCGGACCTGCTGCGCTACCCGGACGGGGCCGACAGCCCGGAGGACCGCGAGGCGGCGGTCCATTGGCTGCGCCATCGCCTGCCCGGCCTGACGGCGGAGCGGGTGTTGGTGGCGCCCGGCACGCAGGCCGCCCTGCTCGCCCTGCTCTCCGCCCTGGCCCGCCCCGGCGACACGGTCTGCGCGGAAGCTCTGACCTACCCCGGCTTCCGCGCCGCGGCGGCCCAGTTCGGGCTGCGGGTGGTCGGCGTTCCGATGGACGCCGACGGCATCGACCCCGACGCGCTGCGCGCCGCGCTCGCCGAGCACCGGCCCAAGGCACTCTACTGCATCCCGACCTTCCACAACCCGACCACCGCGACCATGCCGGAGGAGCGGCGGCGGGCGGTCGCCGCGGCGGTGCGCGACCACAACGTTCCGATCATCGAGGACGACATCTACGGCCCGCTGCCGGAAACGGCGCCGCCGCCGCTGGCCGCCTTCGCGCCGGAGCTGACCTACCACGTCGCCGGACTTGCCAAATGCGTGTCCCCGGCGCTGCGCATCGCCTATGTGGCGGCACCCGACGCCCGGCAGGCCCGCCGGGTGGCGGTGGCGCAGCGGGCGACCACGCTGATCGCCGCCCCGCTGTCCGCCACCATCGCGCGGCTGTGGATTGCCGACGGCACCGCCGAGGCCGTGCGCGACGCCATCCGGGCGGAGGCCATGGTCCGCCGGGCGCTCGCCGAATCGCTCCTGCCGGCGGAGCGGATCGTCACCAAGCGGGAGGCCTTCCATCTCTGGCTCACCCTGCCGGACGGCTGGACCGGCGGGGAGTTCACCGCCCACCTGCGCAGCCGGGGCATCTCGGCGGTGGCCGCGGAGGCCTTCGCCACCACGCCGGACGTGCCCGCGGCCCTGCGCTTCTGCCTGGGCGCTCCACTGGACCGCGACGAGACCCGCCGCGCGCTGGAAATCCTGGCCGATGCCCTGGTCCTGCCCCCCGCCACCGCGGGCGTCATCATCTGAATCCGATCATCAGCCTGCTTCAGAGTGTCGCATTGCTGGGATCGCCTCCCGAAAAATCAGGATTTTCCATACACGTCCTCCATTGAATGCATTCAATCGCGCTTGCGGATGTGGCGATTGAAGGCATACAGTCGGCGCCATGCCGCAGGCCACCGCTCGGGTGGTGCGGATGTTTGCGCAGAGGCACGCCATGCAGAATCTCGCCCGCTCGTCCAGCCTTCCCCCGCCGCCCTCCGCTCCGGCCCCTTCCACCCCGGCTTCCTCGACCCCGGCTCCGTTCTACGCACCGCACCAGAAGATCTACCCGAAGGCGGCGCGCGGCCGGTTCCGCCGCATCAAGTCGGCGCTGATGGTGGGCCTGCTGGCGCTGTTCATGCTGCTGCCCTGGCTGCGCTGGGACCGCGGCGCCGGCCTGCCGAACCAGGCGATCCTGTTCGATCTGGACAGCCAGCGCTTCTACCTGTTCGCCCTCGAACTCTGGCCGCAGCACATCTACTACCTGACGGGCGCGATGATCCTGGCGGCGGTCGGGCTGTTCCTGGCGACGGCGCTCGCCGGCCGCGTCTGGTGCGGCTACACCTGCCCGCAGACGGTGTGGACTGACCTCTACGTGAAGGTGGAGGAATGGATCGAAGGCGACCGCGGCGCCCGCATCCGGCTGGACAAGGGCCCGCGCAACGCCGGCTGGCTGGCCAAGAAGACGGCCAAGCACGCGGTCTGGCTGCTGATCGCCCTGGCGACCGGGGCCTCGGCCCTCTTCTACTTCGTGGACGCGCCGGGCTACGTCGCGGACCTGCTGCGCTTCCAGCCGGGGCCGGTGGCGACCGGCTGGATCCTGTTCATGACCGCCTGCACCTACGCCATGGCCGGCTTCATGCGGGAGCAGATGTGCGTCTATGTCTGCCCCTGGCCGCGCATCCAGGCCGCCCTGCTGGACGATGAAAGCCTCACCGTCACCTATCAGGACTGGCGCGGCGACGGCCGCGCGCCGCTGCGCAAGGAGCAGAGCTGGGCGGAGCGCTCCGCCGAGGGGCTGGGCGACTGCATTGACTGCAAGGCCTGCGTCCAGGTCTGCCCGACCGGCATCGACATCCGCGACGGCCTGCAGATGGACTGCATCAGTTGCGGCCTGTGCATCGACGCCTGCGACGACGTGATGGCCCGCATCGGGCGCCCCGGCGGGCTGATCCGCTACGACACCCAGTCCGCCCAGGAGGCCAAGGCGGTGGCCCGCAAGCCGGAGCCCTACCGGCTGGTTCGCCCGCGCACCATCATCTATTCGCTGGTGATGCTGGTGGTCGGCGGGATGATGACGCTGGGCGTGCTGCTGGAGCCGACGGTGGACGTTTCCGTCCTGCGCGACCGGGCGCCGCTCTACGTCACCCTGTCCGACGGCGCGATCCAGAACAGCTACACGGTCAAGATCTCCAACATGACCCGCGCCCCGCAGGGCTACCGCCTGACGGTCTCCGGCCCCCGCGGCGCCACGGTGACGGCGGCCGGCGGCGGGAGTGCCGATGGCGCGGCGCCGGTGCTGGGCGCCGAACCCGACACGGTGCAGACCCACCGCATCCATGTCCGCGCCCCGGCGGGCGCCGCGGTGGCCGGCTCCACGCCGCTGACCCTCACCCTGACCCGTCTGTCGGACGGGGTGGCTCATCAGGCCGAGACGGTGTTCCTCGCTCCCTGACCCGCCTTACAATGGACCGTCGCGGTCGCGGCGGTCCCGCGGGGCGGCGTGGCCGATGATGGCGCTGAAGCCGAACAGCAGGAGCAGGACGCCCATCACGATCTCGACCCCGCAGATCAGCCGCACCGCCCCCGTCACCGGGTGGATGTCGCCGTAGCCGACCGTGGCGAAGGTGACCAGCGAGAAGTACAGCCCCTCCGGAAAGGTCAGGTCGCGGCGCACGCCGTCGATGATGAAGTTCGGCTCCACCATGAAGCGGTCGAGGATGGTGTAGAAGGCGCCGAACATGATGATGCACAGCGAATAGAAGGTCAGAAAGGCAAAGGCCGGCAGCACCAGCCGGGCCGCCTGCTGGAAGAAGCCCTCGAACAGCAGCCCGGCGTCGAGCAGGAAGACGGCGATGTCGCGGGCGACGAGGGCGACGACGACTCCGATCGCCGACATCGACAGCAGGAAGATCGCCGTCAGCATCTCCGGCGACACCTCCCGCCCCGGCAGCAGGAAGGTCAGCGCGCCGATGCCCCAGACCGGGGCCATCCACAGGAAGATGCGGTCGAAATGCCCGCCGTCGCGCAACCGCCGCGACATCACGATGCTGCGGATCGTGTTGGCCCGCCACCACGCACCCCCAAGGAAGGCGATCAGCGGGATCGCGAAGGCGGCGGCCTGGATGTGCGACGGGATGCTGTGAAAGTTGCTTTCCAGGAAGAAGACGAAGACGCAGGCGTAGACGCCGATGAAGTTCGCCAGGGCCAGGCTGAAGAACTGGCTTCCCGGAAACAGATAGTGGAAGGCGCCGACGACGAGGCCGACCGACCCCAGCAGGGCGATGGCCAGATCGCCCGACACCGAGCGGATGGACAGGGCGATCATTCCCTGCATCAGCGCGGTCAGCACCGCGCCGGTCAGCCAGGACCGGCGTGCGCGCGGCCGGGACGTATGGGCGGGGCCGGCGGCCTTGCTGGGGCGGCGGTCGGGGAGGATCTGGTCCATGCGCGAACCGGTTGTCGGAGGTGCCCACCTTATAGCGCCACCGCCGGTCCCGATGGCAGGACTTTCAGCCGCCCTCCCCTAACGGGATTACCAGCCGCCCGTGCTCAGCCAGCGCTCCACCATGTCCAGCCGGTCCCAGCCCCAGAAGGGTTCGTCGTCGACGATGACGAAGGGGGAGCCGAAGACTCCGCGGTCCACCGCCGCGTCGTTCTCGGCGCGCAGGCGGTCCTTGACGGTCTGGTCCTGGAGGGCTGCGGCCACCGCCGCCCGGTCGTGGCCGAGCCTGCCGGCGATCTCCACCACCGCTTCGGCGGGGCCGATGTCGCGCCCCTCCCCCCAATGGGCGTGGTAGAGGGTGCGGGCCAGCAGCTTCGCCTGCTCGGGATGCTCGTCAGTCAGCCAGTAGAAGGCGCGCGACGCGGCGACGCTGTTGGCGGGGGCCGAATCGGGGTAGGTGAAGGGCGCGTTGGTCAGCCGGGCGATCCGGCCCACGTCATGGACCAGATACTCGCCGCGCAACGGCTGCTGAAGGTTCGGCTTCATCCCCGTCACCTTGAAGATGGCGCCGAGCAGGATCGGGCGCCAGGTGACGGTGCGGCCATGCGCCGCAGCCAGCTCCTCGATGCGGCGGCTGGCGAAATAGCCGTAGGGCGAGGCGAAGTCGAAGTAGAAATCGATGGGGTCGGCCATCCGCGGTTCCTCCCGGTTCTGCTTTTCCGGAAAGGCTAGCGCGCGCCGAAGGTTCCGTCCAGCCGCCGACGGCTGGACGGGACTCATACGGCCGGCGCATGAACAGTCCCATGATCGGCCGGCCGTATGACCCTTTCGCACATGGCTGCGCCATGTGCTGTCGGGTTTGAACCGAAAGCGTTTGATGAAAGCCATCAAACGCCTTCGGTATCAGACCGTCTTCACCTTGGCGTCGAAGACATAGCCGGCGCCGCGCTCGGTCTTGATGATGCGCGGCTCCTTCGGATTCGCCTCGATCTTGCGGCGCAGGCGCAGGATCAGCACGTCGATGGAACGGTCGAACACCTCCGCACCGTCGGCGCGGGTCAGGTCCAGCAGCTGGTCGCGGGTCAGCACCCGCTGCGGGCGCTTCACGAAGGCGGCGAGCAGGCCGAACTCCGCCTTGGTCAACTCGACCTCGCGCCCATCCTGGCTGCGCAGGCGCTGGGCGGTCAGGTCCAGCTCCCAATTGGCGAACTGCACAACGGCGCGCAGGTCGTCAGGGCTGCGCGGCGGGCGTCCCTCGCCGGAGACGCGGCGCAGCACGGCCTTGATGCGAGCCAATAATTCGCGCGGGTTGAACGGCTTGGTCAGATAGTCGTCGGCGCCAAGCTCCAGACCGACGATGCGGTCCACATCCTGGTCCTTCGACGACAGAATGATGACGGGGATGTGCGATTCGGTGCGGATCTGACGGACCAGCCCCAGCCCGTCGCCGTCCGGAAGCCGCAGGTCGCAGACCACCAGATCGACGGAGTCGCTCTCCAACGCCTTCTTCGCCGCGGCCGTGTCCGGTGCGGTGGTCACGCGATAGCCTTCCGAAGCCAGATAGGACTCCAGAAGTTCGCGCACCGGCTCGTCATCATCGACCGCGAGAATGTGCATGGCCGTTACCTCCCGTCCTCTTCATAGCTCACCGCCATGGGTGCACGCAATCGGTTACAAGCCCGTAACAGGCACTCGCCGCACGACCGCTGGGTGAATCGGCTGAAACATCCCACCGTGCGAACGAAACGAAAAAGCCGGTTTCCTGAAATCACGCGGTCATCACAGGTTGGTTTATTCCTCTCAGCCGCGAGGCGAAAGGCAAAAGCCCGCACCGAAGGGGAATGACGATGCTCGTGCTCGACCAGTGCCTGGAACGGATGGCCCATCTCGACCGCGCCGACCGCCTGCTGAACGAGGTGCGCGTCTACAACAGCCGCCTGCCGATCCGCGAAGCGCTGGCCCAGCACCGCGCGCTGCTGAGCGAGGCCCGCCGCCACATCGAATCGGCGCGCACGCTGGTCGGCGAGCCCTGAGCCGGAGATGCGAAACGCTCAACAGCGCGCGGTGACCTCGATCTCGATCCTCATGCGCGGGTCGGCCAGCGGGCAGACCATGGTCGTGCCGATGGGCGGGCGGTCGCGGAACTCCTCCGCCAGGATCGGCTGAACCCGAGGAAAGTCCGCGGCGTCCGCCAGATAGACCCGCATCCGCACCACATCCGACAAGTCCGCTTCCGACCGCCGCAGCGTCCGGCGGATGTTGCGCAGGGTCTGGCGTGCCTGCTCCTCCACGTCGCCGGCCATCGTCCGACGCTCCGCATCGAAGCCGGAGGTGCCGGACACGAACACCCACCGCCGGTCCGGAGCACCCGCGGCCCCGGCCACACTGCCGGCCACGACGGCCCGAACGCCGTCCCCCCGCCAGCCGCCGGCCACCCCTTCAGCTCCGCTCTCGCCAGGATTCATGGCTCTCCCCTCCCTTTATTGTTCGTGTTCTTTATAGTCAGCAAAACCGACTTGGCACCTTTATGTCACAGAGGGCCGAATCCGCACAAACCCTGACCAGCGGCGGTTCCGCGGCATGTCGGCGCGGTTCGGTCCTTTCCGCCTGCCCAAATCTTTCCCAAATCAAAGCGTAAGCCGGGCCAATCAGTCGGGCTCAGTCAGCCGGGTCCAATCAGCCGGGCCAAGAACGCCCAATCGTCCATAACGGGAGAAACCCGCATGTCCGGGATCACGAAAGCCGCCCTCTTCACCCTCGCCGTGCCGCTGCTGGCCGCGCCCGCCCTGGCGGCGGACCAGCCGCCGGGAGCGCTGTCGCTGAAGCGGGTGCTGCTGTCCACCGGCGGCGTCGGCTATTTCGAGCATGAGGCGCGCGTGTCCGGCGACGCGGCGCTGACCCTGGAGGTGCGCCGCGATCAGGTGGACGACGTGCTGAAGAGCATCGTGGTCTACGACGACCACGGCGGCATCGGCACGGTGGACCTGCCGGGGCAGGAGCCGCTGGAGACCGCCTTCCGCGAGCTGCCCTTCACGCCGGAGGATCTCGCCTCCCCCACCGCCCTGTTGAACGCGATGAAGGGGGCGGAGGTGCAGACCAGCGGCTCCCGCGCGGTGTCGGGCCGGCTGCTCTCGGTGACCGAGGAATACACCCAGCTTCCCAACGGCGGCGGCACCGTCACCCGCAACCGGGTCAGCCTGATGACCGCGGAGGGGCTGCGCCAGCTCGTCCTGGAGGAGACCGATTCCCTGCGCTTCGCCGACCCGCGGGTGCAGGAGCAGCTCGACACCGCGCTGGCCGCGGTCGCTGGAGCGGCGGGCAAGGAGCGGCGGCGCCTGACCATCCGCACCACCGCCCCGCAGACGGACGCGGACGCGGACGCCGAGCGCACCGTGCGCGTCGCCTATGTGGTGGCCGCCCCGCTGTGGAAGGCGACCTACCGCCTGACCCTGCCCGAATCGGCGCCCGGATCGGCGAAGGGGAGCGAGGGCGGCACCGGCGACCTGCAGGGCTGGGCCGTGCTGGAAAATCTCAGCGGCGACGATTGGAAGGGGGTGGAGCTGTCGGTGGCCTCGGGCAATCCGGTCACCTTCCGGCAGGCGCTCTACTCCGCCTATTTCGTGAATCGGCCGGAGGTGCCGGTGGAGGTGCTCGGCCGCGTCCTGCCTCCCCCCGACGAGGGGGCCGTGGCCGCCGACGCGATGGCGAAGGCCATGGAACCGGCCGTCCGCTCGCGCGCCGCCACCGAGTCCGGCGCCCCCACCGCCATGGCCGCCCCGCCCGCCCCGGCGCCGGCCATGAGTGCGCCCTTCGCCGGGGCGATGCCGCAGCGCGCGGCGGAGACCACCCCCGCCGAAAGCACGGAGGCGACGGCACAGGTGCTGTTCCGCTACCCGCAGCCGGTGACCCTGGCCAACGGCGGCACGATGATGATGCCGATCACCGCCCGCGCCATCCCGGCGGAGCGGCTGTCGCTCTACCAGCCCAACACCCAGCCGCGCCACCCGCTGGCCGCGCTGCGCCTCAGCAACGGCGACTCGGGCGAGACCGGCCTGCCGCCGGGCGTGCTGACGCTCTATGAGCGGCTGGGCGGGGCCGCCGCCTATGTGGGCGACGCGCGGCTGGCCACGCTTCCGGCGGGCGAGAGCCGAATCCTCAGCTTCGCGGTGGATCAGGCGGTGACGGTGGACCGCTCCGAGCAGCCGAGCCGCACCCTGTCCCGCGCCACCCTGGCCGATGGGGTGCTGCAGCTGACCGTGACCGACCGCCAGACCACCACCTACCGGATCGCCGGCGCGGCGGGCGAGGACCGCACCGTCATCGTCGAGCACCCGCGGCGTTCCGGTTGGGAACTGGTGCAGCCCACGGGCGGGGCGACGGGCGGAGCCGCCCCGGACCTGACCGCCGACGCCTACCGCCTGCCGGTGGCGGTGCCCGCCGGCCAGACGGTGACCTTGGCCGTCGCTCTGGAGCGCCCGCGGATCGAACGGTTCGGCATTTCGGAGATGTCGCCGGAGCAGGTGCGGGCCTACGCTTCCTCCACGGAACTGCCGCCCGCGGCGCGCGAGGCCCTGGCGAAGGTTGCGACCCTGCGCGGCGCCGTCGCCGACAAGGAGCGCCGCGTCGCCGACCTGGAGCGCGAACAGGCGGAGATCAGCAAGGAGCAGGAGCGGCTGCGCCAGAACCTCGCCACGCTGCCGCGCGACAGCGACCTGTTCAAGCGGACCATCGCCAAGATGGGCGAGCAGGAAACCCGCCTGGACGGTCTGTCCCGCGAGCTGACCACCGCCCGCAAGGAGGCCGACACCGCCCGCAACACGCTGCGCGATCAGGTGCGCGGCATGACGTTCTGAGAGCGGCGGGCTAAGGGTGAAGGCGGACCGTCACCAGGGCAGCGGCGACACGCCGAACAGCATCCGGTGCAGATGCAGCAGCCCGCCATAGGCCAGCAGAGCCACCGCCGGGCGCCACCAGCCGATCTCTCGCCAGACGAGGCTTTGGCGCCCGGCCAGGATCGCCGCGAAGGGCAGGTTGGACGTGCGTGCGGCGTAGCGGTCCCACGCCGCCCCCAGCCGCCGCGCCAGCTTCGCGTCGATCAGGACGCTGCCGCCCAGCGCCAGCAGGGCGAGCGTGCCGAACAGGATCAGCGAGGCGAGATCGCCGTTCGGCACCATATGGGCGACCGCCCACAACCCGACGCCCCACAGGAACGGGTTGCGCGTCACCCGCAGAATGCCGCGGACCGGCTCCCGGTCGCCGGTCAGCAGCGTCTCCTGCCCGACCGAGGTCGGATTGGGGGTGGAAAGGCCGGCGACGAGCAGGAACAGCGCGGCCGGCACCAGAAGGACCGGCACCCAGGCCAGCCCGCCGGCGGGCGGCCACAACGGCACGGAGGGCGCCGCGTTGTAGGCCGCCGCCAGCCACCAGAAGGCCAGCGCTGAGATCAGCGAATAGAGGCCGAGATAGGGCTTCTCGCCCAGCCGTCCGACCAGCGCCGCGCGCAGCGGCGTGCTGGAAATGCCGAAATGCGTCAGCAGCAGGAACAATCCCGCGGCGAATAGATGGGCGATGGTGCCGGTCATGCGCGGTCTCCCGGTCGCGAAGCCTCTCGTCAGGCGCCCTTTTCCAGCGTCGTGCCGCTGCAATAGGCCCAATCGTCGCCGTGCAGGCCGAAGAACAGGGCCACCGGCTGCTTGCCGGAGCGGTCGATCACCACGCGGAAGCGGTTGCCGGTGCAGGCGCCGGCCGCCTGCTTCTGGTAGGGCAGCTTGACGCTCTTCGACGTCAGGCAGGAATCCGCGGCCTTGGGCGGGTTGGCCGACGCGTCGATGCGCTTGCCGTTCAGCACCATGTAGTAGTTGGTGGCCTGCCCGCCCTTCACCTCGGCCTTCACCTCGATCTTGCCGAATCGGGACTTGTAGAGGCCGGCGTCGGTTTCGCCATCCGGCGCGCCGGGAGCGATGGCGCGGAAGGACACGGCGCCGCAGGCCGGCGGCTCCTTCTTCTGGGCGAAGGCCGGCTGGGCCAGGATGAGGGTGGCGGCGCCCGCGACCAATGCGGCACCGAGAAGACGCGACAGCGGCATGCGAACCTCCTGGATCGGATGGAAGGGGTTGGGACGGGTCAGGCGGGGGCCTGGCAGAACAGGGTCTGCTGCATGATGGCGCAGTCCTTCTCCATGCCACCGTCGAGCATGGAAATCTCGACGCTGGTGACGGTCAGGGTGCGGCCCGGCTTCAGCACGCGGGCGCGGGCGATCATCACCTCGCCCTTGGCCGGCGACATCAGGTTGACCTTGAACTCCACCGCCAGGACCTCGCTGCCCGCCGGCATCAGCGTGTAGCCGGCGTAGCCCCCGGCGTTGTCGGCCAGCGTGCTGACCATGCCCGCGTGGAAGAAGCCGTGCTGCTGCGTCAGGTCGGCGCGGAACGGCAGGCGCATCTCGCAGAAGCCGGGCTCCAGCCACGTCAGTTCGATCCCCAGTGTCTTGCAGATCGGTTGGATTTCGAAGCTGGCGCGGCAGCGCGCCTCCCAGTCCGGGTCGCGCGGTTCGAAGATCTTGGGCACGTCTCGGGTCTCTCTGATCGTTTTCGGGGGTTCAAATCGGACGGCCCCTACCCTGCGCCAGCCTTACGTTCCGATCAAGCCGAGCTGCGGGCTCGACGCCTCGGCGAAGGCGCGTTTCGGCATGCGCCCGGCCAGACGGGCCGTCCGCCCCGCCGCCACCGCGTCGCGCATCGCCGCCGCCATGCGCACCGGATCGCGCGCCTTCGACACCGCGGTGTTCAGCAGGACGGCGGCGCAGCCCAGCTCCATCGCCAGGGCGGCGTCCGACGCCGTGCCGATCCCGGCGTCCAGAACCACCGGCACCGGGCTGCGCGCGCAGATCGTCTCGATGGCGTGCGGGTTGCGGATGCCCAGCCCCGAGCCGATGAAGGCGCCCAACGGCATCACCGCCGCCGCCCCCAGGTCGGCGAGCTTGCGGCAGGTCACCGGATCGTCGTTGCAGTAGGGCAGAACGGTGAAGCCATCGGCCACCAGCTCCTCGGTCGCGCGCAGCAGTTCCTCGACGTCGGGATAGAGCAGTTCGCGGTCGCCGATGACCTCCAGCTTGATCCAGTCCACGCCCAGCGCCTCGCGGGCGAGCTGCGCGGTCAGCACCGCCTCCTTGGCGGTCAGGCAGCCGGCGGTGTTGGGCAGCAGCCCGGCGCGGTCGCCGATGACGTCGACGAGGCTTTCCGAATAGCCGTCCAGGCTGATGCGGCGGATGGCCAGCGTGACCAGTTCGCTGCCGCTGGCCTCCAGCGCGTCGAGCATGACCTGCTGGTTCGGATAGCCGGCGGTGCCGAGAAACAGGCGCGAGCGGAACTCACGGCCCGCTATGGTGAGCGTGTCGTTCATGGGTGTGTCCTCGACGATTGATATGCCCTCTCCCGCCTCGGGAGAGGGAAGGGGCCCGCGCGAAGCGTGGGAAGGGTGAGAGTGCCGCCAAGAATCAGCGCATTGATCCTCGCATGACCCTCACCCGGCCCTTCGGGCCACCCTCTCCCGGGGCCGGAGAGGGAAAATGCCTTTGATTGGGAATGCCCTGCGCTCAGCCGCCCTGCACGGGGCGGATGATCTCCAGGGCGTCCCCCGCGGACAGCGGCGTCTCTTCCCAGCGGCGGGACGGCAGGACGGCGCCGTTGAGGGCGACGGCGACCCCGCGCGTGCCCGCGGCGATTCCCCGCCCGGCCAGCAGGGCGGCTACGGTGGGGACGGCAAGGTCCTCCTCCCGCCCGTTGACGCGGATGCGGGCGCTCATGCCGCGGCTCCCTTGGGCTGGGCGAAGCGGTCGAGCGCGAAGGGGCGGATCACCGAATCCGTCTCCCCGGTCAGGATCAGCCGCGCGATCGACTCCGCGGTGACCGGGGTCAGCAGGATGCCGTTGCGGTGGTGCCCGGTGGCATAGACCAGCCCCTCTACCTCCGAGAGGCCGAGGATCGGGGCGTCGTCGCGGGTGCCGGGGCGGAAGCCGGCCCACGCTTCCTCGATGGGCAGTTCGGCGATGCCCGGCAGGGCACGCCACGCCCCCTCCAGCAGGGCGAACTGGCCCCCGGCGGTCAGCCGATCGTCGAATCCGCGCTCCTCCGTCGTGGCGCCGACCAGCAGCCGCCCGTCCAGCCGCGGGATCAGGTAGGTGCCGGGGGTCCACACCACATGGCGCAGCAGCGGCAGCCGGGAGTCCATGCGCAGGCAGAGCATCTGGCCCTTCACCGGGCGCACGGGCGGACGCACCGCCGGGGACAGCCCGTCGATCCAGCCCGACCACGCCCCGGCGGCCAGAATCACCCGGTCGGCCTCGAACAGCCGGTCGCCGACCTGGACGCCGACAGCCCGGCCGCCGCGGATCTCGATGCGGGACACCTCGGCATACTCGTGCACCACGGCGCCGGCCCGCAGGGCGGCGGCATGCAGGGCGGCGGCGACCTTGCGGTTGTCGACCTGATGGTCGCCGGCGCAGAACAGCGCGCCGGCCACGCCGGGCTGGAGATAGGGCTCGCGCCGCCGCACCTCCGCCCCGCTCAGCCATTCCACCGGCAGGCCGAGCTTGGTCTGGAAGTCGTGCAGGAAGCGCACCTTGGCCGCGTCGTCGGCGTTCAGCGCGATGACCATCGTGCCTTCGTCGCGCAGGTCAACCGCCATGCCGGACGCGGCCTCCAGCTCCGCCGCGAAGGCGGGCCACAGGTCCTGCGAGGCGCGGGTCAGCGGCAGAAGGCTCTCTTCGCCGGGTTCGGTCTCCACGCAGGCGGCGAGCATGCCGCCCGCGGCGTGGCTGGCGCCCCGGCCGGCGGCGCCACGGTCGAAGACCTCGACCCGGCAGCCGGCGGCGGCCAGCCTCCAGGCGATGGAGAGGCCGACCACCCCGGCGCCGATCACGGCGACGGTGGGTTTCGCGGAATCAGAATGAAATAAGGGCGCGGATACCATGCGGCGGCTCCCTTCGCTGGCATTATCCAGACAGGTTCGATGGGTGTGATCTCAGCCGCACGAGCGCATCCCGCACGGCACCCCAGCCAATGCCCGGATCATCCGGAAGAGGACCGCCTTTGGCAAGCCCCTTTTCGTTGGTCACAACAACAAAAGCGACGCCAGCCCCAAGAAGGACAGGAACCCGATGACGTCGGTCATGGTGGTCAGGAAGACCGAACTCGCCACCGCCGGATCGACGCCCAGCCGGTCCAGTCCGATGGGAATCAGCACCCCGCACAGGCCGGCGACGAACAGGTTGATGACCATGGCACAGCCGATGACCAAGCCGATCATCGGCTCGAACCACGTCGCGGCAATGGCCCCGACCAGCGTGGCGAAGACGGCGCCGTTGAGCAGCCCAACGAGCACCTCCTTACCCACCACGCGGGGGGCGTTGGAGGACGACAGCTCGCGTGTCGCCAGGGCGCGCACCGCCACGGTCAGCGTCTGGGTCCCGGCGTTGCCGCCCATCGAGGCGGTGATCGGCATCAGCACGGCCAGCGCCACGATCTGCTCGATGGTCGCCTCGAACAGCGAGATGACGCCCGCCGCCGCGAAGGCGGTGAACAGGTTCAGCCCCAGCCAGGAAATGCGCGAGCGCGAGGTTTCCAGAACCGAGCGGTAGATCGAGGTGTCGCCGACGCCGCCCAGCTTGCCGATGTCGTCCTCGGCCTCCTCGTCGATGATGTGGACCACGTCGTCGACGGTGATGACGCCGATCAGCCGCCCACCGGCGTCCACCACGGGGGCGGAGACCAGGGCGTATTGGCGGAACAGGTTCGCCACCTCCTCCTGGTCCATAGTGGCGGGGATGGTGTCCACCTCCTCCGTCACCAGATCGGCGATGCGGACCGACCGCTTCTGGCGCAGCAGGCGCGACAGCGGCACCGCACCGACCACCCGGTGCATCGGATCGACGACGAAGATGTCGTAGAAGTCCTCCGGCAGTTCGTCGGTGGCGGCGCGCACATAGTCGATGGTCTTGCCCACCGTCCAGAACTGCGGCACCGCCACCAGATCACGCTGCATCAGGCGGCCGGCGGTGTACTCGTCGTAGGTCAGGTTCTCCTGGACCAGCGCGCGGTCGGCGGCCGGCAGATTCTCCAGCACCTCGCGCCGGGTGTCCTCGTCCAGGTCCTCAATGACGTCGACGGCGTCGTCGGTGTCCAGCTCCGCGACGGCGGCGGCCAGCTCCTTCGGCTCGAACAGCTCGACGATCTCCTCGCGGAGATCGGGGTTGAGGTAGCTCAGCACCTCGCCGTCGAAGTCCGGGCGCAGGACGCCGACCAGCGCCTCCCGGTCGTCGTGGCCGAGCTGCTCGATCAGATCCGCGATGTCGGCGGGATGCAGCGTGTCCAGCTCGGCGCGCAGATCGTCGCGCCGTCCGGCGTGCAGCCGTTCGACGACCTCCTCGACGAACTCCGGCTCCACACCATAGGCGCGCTCCTCCTCGCCGTCCTCGCGGGGCGGATCGGGGCGTTCGGCCGGGTGCGGCACATCGTCCTGGATACGATCCGGTTCCTGGCGGTCGGTGTGCATGGCGGCACCCTCCCTGTACGATGGCAATGCGGCGTGACGGCATGGTCCTGCGATCGGCCGACCATGGCGCACCGGCGTTTGCGGGTTGGTGGGGAGCCCTTGCGGGTTCCCGCCGGGGCGCCCACCGAATATAGGTGTGCCGCCGTTTTGTCCAGCGCGGCGGGCCGCTCCGGCTTCTCCAGACCCTCGCGCAATGCTTGCGTGGGCTGCGCAATTCGTGCACCCATAATGCGCGCGTGGCTTTTCTCCCCGCGCAGGCAGCGAAAAACAGACACCACCGGCCAACGGATGTGACGATGGAGTACGCCTACACCGACATCGACGGTCAGGAAGGGATCATGCTGTCGGGGCGTTTCACCTACGACGACAGCCGCAAGTTTCATGATTTGCTGGCGGACTGGGACATCGGCGCGCGGCCCGAGGTGCGGCTGGACCTGCGTTACATGACCTTCCTGGACTCCGCGGCGATCGGCATGCTGTTCGTCCTCGCCAACCGCTGCCGCGACGCGAAGGGACTGGTGACCGTGCACAATGCGCAACCCTACATTGTGCAGACCATGCGCCGCGTGGCGCTCGACCAGTATGTGGAGTTCCGCTGAGGAGGCGGCCCGGCGTTACAGGAAGCCCTCCCTCTTCAGAACCGCAGCCAACCGGTCGACCGGAAGGCGCCACGCCTTGTTGTGAGGCCGCAACGGCTCCCAGGGGCCGTCGTTCTCACCGACCACACATCCGTAGCGGATGCCCTTGAGATTGCCCAACCGCCGGAACAGCCAGTTCACGTTCAGATCCATCTGCAGTTCGCACAGCGCCGCGCGGCTGTCGCAATAAACCACATTGGTCAGGCCCGCACCGTGCGGAGCCACGATGTGCGACGCCTCGGCAAATCGCTGCGCCTGTTCGGCGAGCGGAAGCGTCTCGCATTCGAGAATCTCGTAACCGGCCGCTTCCAGGAGGGTGATGACCTCCTGTTCGTTCAGCAATCGGCGATGCTCCGCGTTCCGGCGCGCGATGTACAACCGGCGGCCAGTCGCCGTCGACGGCGCACCCAAGCCGGAAGAGGCGAAGACGCGCAACTGCTCCGGGCGCGGGAAATGACCGAAATCGCCAATGTTGGGTATGAGAATCAACTCGTCCACTTCGACGGTTTCCGGCGCATGGACTGCCTGAAGCCGCACCGCCCGGCGGCTCGCGACGCCGTTCAGAAAATCCCACTGGAATTGACACCGCAAGGGCGGAACAAGAAGGACATCATCAAGGTACTTTTCCGGCAGGACGGAAAAACGGGACATCACATCGATGTTCCAATGGTAATAATTATAAGCTCCACCCGGTGCGAGAAGGTGAACGGCGCGATTCTGCAACCGGCTGAACTTTTCGCTCGACACTGAAATCGAGCCGACATCACGGTCGAGATGGATGCCATGCTCCGCCAGTTCGATGTATTGGATGGTTTCATCAAGCAGGCAAAGCCCGGTCTGTCCGGTGGTCTGGTCCACCGGCCTGAGCATGACGATGCCGGACGACGAATGGACCAGGGCGCCGCGGAGCCGGTAGAGCCGCACCGGCGCCGAGCGGTAGACCGACTCGCACCATGCCCCCTCGTAGGGACGCTCGAAAACCCGGCGATGCGAGAAATCCGTGTCGCCGAAAGCCAGCGGCGCGACCTCGATCTCCCGCGCCGGCAACAACTCGCGCGACTCCACGATGGGATGCCCATCGCCGTCGACCAAGTGCCGCGCCTCCGCCTCGGCGAGCGACAAATGGAGAGGAAGGTTCATGTCACGGGCATCCGGGCTGGTCCTGGCTGACGGAACCGCTTCCCCCGCCTTGGGCTGTTTGTCGGCCCCTGCTTCGCGCGAAAAAACAAAAGGACGCCGTATGACGGGCGCCCTTTCAACATCTCGTTCCTCCCGGAGGGAGGATGGTGCGGTCGAGAAGACTCGAACTTCCACGGCATTTCTGCCACAGCGACCTCAACGCTGCGCGTCTACCAATTCCGCCACGACCGCACAAGGCTGGTAGAACCGAGGAGGGAACTGCTCCCCTCATCGGGTGGAGCGGGGGAATAGCAGATCCCCAACGCCCGATCAAGCGGCGTCTCGCGTTTTTGCCAAAGAAAGTTCATAACGTCGGCATGACCGACCTCACCGCCCCCGTTCCGCCCTCCGCCGCCCCCGGTCCCGACGCCGATACCGCCATCGCTTCCGGGCGGGCGGTGGAGTGGCGCATCAGCGACACGCCCGTCCCCTACCCCGACGCGCTGGCCGAGATGGAAGCGCGCGTCGAGGCCATCCGTGCCGGCACCGCGCCGGAGCTGGTCTGGCTGCTGGAGCATCCGCCTCTCTACACCGCCGGCACCAGCGCGCGGGAGGAGGACCTGCTGGAGCCTGGCCGCTTCCCCGTCTATCAGGCCGGGCGCGGCGGGCAATTCACCTATCACGGGCCGGGGCAGCGCGTGGCCTACGTGATGCTCGACCTCAAGACGCGCGGCGCCGACATCCGCGCCTTCGTCCAGGATCTGGAGGACTGGCTGATCCGCACGCTGGCCGCCTTCAACATCCGCGGCGAACGGCGGGAGGGCCGGGTCGGCATCTGGGTGGACAAGCAACCCTACGGCGGCGCGCCCGGCCAGGAGGACAAGATCGCCGCGATCGGCGTGCGGGTGCGCCGCTGGGTCAGCTTCCACGGCGTCGCCCTGAACGTGGAGCCGGATCTGTCCCACTTCGCCGGCATCGTCCCCTGTGGCATCAGCGAGCATGGGGTGACCTCCATCGTGGCGCTCGGCCATCTTGTCGCCATGGGGGACGTGGACGCCGCCCTGATCGCCAGCTTCGCGCAGGTGTTCGGCGGCGGGCAGGAAGGGAAATGACCTTTACCGCTTCGGCGTCCCGGTGGGCGCCCCGGCAGACTGGGCGTCGTTCAGGACGCGCAAATCCTCGTTGGTGATTGACACGATGGTGCAGCCGGTGCTGTCGCCGTTGCGGAACAGGTAGATCAGCTTTCGGTTCGCCTGCTTCTTCGGATCGTGCAGGTTCAGGCCATGGCCGAAGGCGACGCCCAGAACCTCGCCCTTGAAGATGGCGCGGTAGCGCATGGGCATCTGTTCCCGGAATTGGCGGGAGGCGCAGGCCTTGCTCAGCTCCTTCTCGAAGGTTCCGGCGTGCCGCCAGTCCTGGGTGGAGCGGATCGTCACCCATTGCGGCGGCAAGGGGTACCGAACCACCGGTGGCGACAGCGGCAGGTCGTAGCCGCCGGGCGGCACCGGCGGCATGTGCCCCGGCTCGGTCCGGTCGAGCGGCCCCTTGGCCCAGGCGGCTCCGGTCGTCAGCATGCCGAGCGACAGAAGCGTGCCGCGCAGGAGCCGGAGCGCTGATTCTGGCCTTTTGCCGCTCATCCCTGTCCGCTTGCCCCCCCATCCGCACCCGACAGCCTAGCCGCGTATGGCTAACAGAAGGCTAACCATCCCGCCCCGCCGTCACTGCGTCGGGCGCTGCTCGAACACTCCCGGGCCGGGATCGCGGGCCGGCTCCACGGCGATGTCGCCGACCATGGCGGCGGAGGGGCCGCGGCGGCAGGCCTCCAGCATCCGGTCGACGACGTCCGCCGGACCGGCGAACAGCGCCTCCACCGTGCCGTCGCCACGGTTTCGCACCCAGCCGGCCAGCCCCAGCCGGTTCGCCGTATCCACCGTCCAGCCACGGTACCACACGCCCTGCACCTTGCCATGAATGCGGGCCAGCACGGCCTTGCGGTTGTTCTCTTCCGCCATTCCCATCCCCGGTGTCTTCTCCGTACGGTCAGGACAATAGGACAAACGCCGGTTCCGGAAAACCCGGCGCCCCCCGGCGCCCTCCCCTCCCCCAATGAACAGTCCCACCAACCATTCGTCGGCGTATCATCCGTGCATGGCGGGGCGCGGGACCTCCTGTGACCGCCGGGCCGCGACAGCGAAGGCCGCGACCGGGCACGGGCGGGCTCGCGCTCCCTGAACGAACGGTTCGGGAGGAACGGACATGACCATCCGAAACCCTGCGGAATGGGGAGCGGCCCATTTCAAATCCTGGTCCCACGGCTTGGCCGAAGCGGGCCACGCCATCGCCCCGCCGGCGCGGGAACGGGCGGCGCTGGAGCCCACGGTACGGCGCATCCGCAGCGACGACCTGCGCGACGCGCTGCGGAAGGGGCTTCATGATTTCATGGCCTGCCGGACCGACGTCCTCTTCATCGCCCTGATCTACCCGCTGGTCGGACTGCTGCTGGCGGAGGTGGTGTTCAACGAGAACGCGCTGCACCTGCTGTTCCCGCTGGCCTCCGGCTTCGTGCTGATCGGCCCCTTCGCCGCGGTCGGCCTGTACGAGATGAGCCGCCGGCGCGAGCGGGGTGACCGCGTGTCCTGGGTGGACGCCTTCGCGGTGGCGCGCTCCCCGGCCTTCGGGGCGATCCTGGCGATGGGGGCGATCCTGACGGCGGTGTTCCTGCTGTGGCTGGTGGCGGCGCAGCTCATCTACATGGCCACCCTCGCCCCGCTGGCGCCGGAGGGCTGGAGCGCCTTCACCCAGGCGCTGTTCACCACCCGCGCCGGCTGGGCGATGATCGTGCTGGGGATCGGGGTCGGTTTCCTGTTCGCCGTTCTGGCGCTGGCGATCAGCGTCGTCAGCTTCCCGCTTCTCATGGACCGCCGGGTCGGCGTGGCGACGGCCATCCGCACCTCCGTCCGCGCGACGCTGAGGAATCCCGAGCCCATGGCACTCTGGGGCCTGATTGTGGCGGGCGGGCTGCTGCTCGGCTCGCTGCCCGCCTTCGTCGGGCTGGTGATCGTCATGCCGGTGCTCGGCCACGCCACATGGCACCTCTACCGGCGCCTGATTCCCGAGGGCTGATCCCGGAGTGAGACAACCGGGTCAGCCGCAGGCCGGCACCTGCAGGGCGGGAAGCCCGTTCCACAGGATGGCGACCAGCGATCCCGCAGCGGCGAGCGCGGTGAACAGGCGGATGAAGCGGCGTGGGTCCTCGCTGGCCCGCCGGCCCGGCGCGGCGCCCCACAGCGCCGCCGCCAGCACGCCGGCGGCCAGCAGCAGGGCGACCGCCGTGGCGCCGAGGATCAGAACCACCGCGACGGGGTGGCCGTACAATTCCACCCCGTCCCATTCGCGGGCGCAGATCAGCCCGTTGATGCCGTAGACCGCCGCGAAATGGGCCGCCCAGATCAGGAAGGCCGACATCATCCCGGTGAAGGTCGCGGTGAACGCCGTCTTCTCCATGCCCCACCTCACACGGCCAGCCGCGGGAACAGATGCACCAGCAGGAGCGACACCACGCCCTGCCCGCAGGTGTAGAGCCACACCAGCATCACGTTGTCGAAGGTGACCCGGCGCTGCGCGTGCAGCAATCCGGCGAAGGAGCGCGCCAGCGTGAAGCCGGTCATCAGGACCAGGATCACGACGTGAAAGACCTGCCAGGAGGCCAGCATGTAGACGATCGCGCCGTAGGCGCTCTCCGACGCCACGAGGCCGCTGCCGATGTGGTTGTAGGGCTCGGCCACCGCGGCGGCCAGCATCAGCAGGAGACCGGCGAGCAGGAGGCCCCGCATCGCCCAGGAGCGGTTGCCGGCCACGGCGCGGCTCGCCAGCAGCATCGCCCCCGCCGCCACGACCCAGAGCGCCGCCTCGCCGAACAGCCACCCCAGCCCCGGCAGGGCGTCGGTGCCCACCGGCCAGACGTCCGGGCTGACCGTCCACAGGAAGACGTAGGTGAAGCACAGGCAGGCGAAGGCCGTCCCGTCCACCAGCAGCAGGACCGCCGTCCCCCACCAGGAATGGTTCTCCGATCCCTGGAGATAGACCGGCACGCGCCAGCCGCCGCCGACGTCCTGCGGCGGGTGGTCGGCGCCCTTGTCCAGGCTCCACACCCACCAGAAGACCGAGGCGATGGCCAACACCCCCGGCACCAGCGACACCCAGTAGAGCTGCACCGCCAGACAGATGAAGTGGGCGGCGGTGAACAGCCCGGCCAGGAAATGGCTCCAATGCGGGCCGGGCATCGGCATCAGATACTGGGGCCGGGCCTCGATCGGGCTGGTCACGATGGTCTCGCGCCGGCGGGTCGGGGCGCCGGGCAGATAATGGGCACCCTCCTGCACCTCGCGCGACAGGGTCGGGTTGTCCCACAGCGGGTAGAGGGAGCGGACGTGCGGGATGCTGCGCGTTGCGTAGTCGTCGTTCGGAATCCACTCCAGTGTCCCCGCCTTCCACGGATTCTCCGGCGCCGGGCGCCCCCGGCCGAAGGCGTCGCGCGCCATGTCGATCAGCACCAGCAGGACGCCGAAGGCCATCACGAAGGCCCCGACGGTCGAGACCATGTTCAGGACGTTCCAGCCGAGATCCCCCGGGTAGGTGTAGACGCGCCGCGGCATGCCCATCAGGCCGCTGACATGCATGGGGAAGAAGGCGACGTTGAAGCCGATGAACATCATCCAGAAGGCCCAGCGCCCCAGCCGCTCCGACAGCATGGTGCCCTTCAGCGTCGGCCACCAGTGGTACAGCCCGGCGAAGACCGGGAAGACCATGCCGCCGATCAGCACGTAATGCAGGTGCGCCACCACGAAGTAGCTGTCATGGGCCTGCCAGTCGAAGGGGATGACCGCCACCATCACGCCGGTCAGGCCGCCGGCCACGAAGATGAACAGGAAGCCCAGCAGGAACCACGTCGCCACCGTCCATTGCAGCCGCCCCTTGCCCAGCGTGGCGATCCAGGCGAAGACCTGGATTCCGGCGGGCACCGACACGGCCATGCTGGCGGCTGAGAAGAAGCTCAGGCTCAGCGGCGGGATACCGGTGGCGAACATGTGGTGCACCCACAGGCCGAAGCTGAAGAAGCCGGTGCCGACCAGCGCCACCACCACCCAGTCGTGGCCGACCAGCGGCCGCTGCGCCAGCGTCGGCACCATCATCGACACCAGCCCCGCCGCCGGCAGGAAGATGATGTAGACCTCCGGATGGCCGAAGAACCAGAACAGGTGCTGCCAGAGCAGCGGGTCGCCGCCCCGCTCCGCGATGAAGAAGGGCCAGTCGAAGGCGCGCTCGATCTCCAGCAGCGCGGTCGCGACGATCACCGCCGGGAAGGCGAAGACGATCATCCCCGCCATGACCAGCATCGACCAGCAATAGACCGGGATCTTGTCCAGCGTCATGCCGGGCGGGCGGGTGCGCAGGATGCCGACGATGATCTCGATGGCCCCGGCGATGGCCGAAATCTCGATGAAGCCGATCCCGAGCAGCCAGAAATCGGCGTTGATGCCCGGCGAGAACTTCATGCTGGTCAGCGGCGGGTACATGAACCAGCCGCCGTCCGGCGCCACCTCGAAGATCAGCGAGCAGAAGAAGGCCAGCCCGCCGAACAGGTAGGCCCAGAAGGCGAAGGCCGACAGCCGCGGAAAGGGCAGGTCGCGCGCCGCCAGCATGGAGGGCAGCAGGAAGACGCCGATGGCCTCGACGATGGGCACGGCGAACAGGAACATCATGCCCGTGCCGTGCACGGTGAAGAACTGGTTGTAGAGGCTGTGCCCCAGCACGTCGTTTTCCGGCACGGCGAGCTGCGTCCGCATGACCAGCGCCAGCGTGCCCGAGATGACGAAGAACAGCAGCGCCGTGCCGATGTACATCACCCCGATGATGTTGTTGTTCACCTCCTTCAGCAGGCCGAGGCCGGAGGTCGGCTTCCAGGCGCGCTTCAGCGCCTCCAACTCCTCCGGCGGGCGCGGCAGGCGGTTGGGCAGGGCGGCATCGTCGAGCGGCGGGGTCATTTCAGGCTCTCCAGCCAGACGGCGATGGCGTGCAGATCGTCGCCGCCCAGGATCGGAAAGGACGGCATGCGGTTCTCCGGCTTGATGTGCTGCGCCCCGGCGATCCAGCCGGCCAGGGCTTCCGGCGTGTTGGGCAGCGTCCCGGCGGCCAGCGCGCCGCGCCCGCCGACATGGGTCAGGTCCGGCCCGGCCGCCCCGTTGGCCGGCGTCCCGCGCACCGTGTGGCAGGCCCCGCAGCCGGCACGCAGAAAGGCGTCGCGCCCGGCGGCCTGCTGCGGCCCGTCGGGTTCAGCGGCGGGGCGGCGCTCGGCGGCCAGCCAGTCCTCGAAACGCTCGGGCGGCTCCACCACCACGTCGAAGGCCATCAGCGCGTGCTGGGCGCCGCAGTACTCGGCGCACTGGCCGCGGTAGGTGCCGGGCCGCTCCCCGACCAGGATCAGCCGGTTCTCGTGGCCGGGGATCATGTCCATCTTGCCGCCCAGGCTGGGCACCCAGAAGCTGTGGATGACGTCCGCCGCGGTCACCACCACCTCCACCGGCCGCCCGGCCGGGATGACGAGGCGGTTGGCGGTGCGCAACACCTCATCCCCCTCCCCCACACCAGGGTAGCGGACCTCCCACCACCACATGTGGCCGGTGACCTCGATGCGCAGCGGCTCCACCCCGCCGGTGTCCGACAATTGCCGGGCCACCGCGAACTCGTAGACCTGAAGCGCGGTCAGCGTGACGATGGGAAAGACGATGCCGCCGCCGATGATCCAAGCGCGGCTTCCGGGGAAGCGTTCCGGCCGGGCGATGACGGCGTACCCCGCCAGCGCCATGACGAAAAGGAAGATGACCCCGCCCCCGGCGACGAGAAGCAATGTCAGGTCGAGGATCGCCTCGGCGTTGCTTCCGGCGGGGTGGAGCGCGGATTGCGGACCCTGTTCGCAGGCCGCCAGGAGGCCCATTCCGCCGGCCAGGGCCGCCCCCCGCCAATTCCGTCTGCATCCTTCGCTGCGGCCAGACCTGCGGTCCATGCACCCCCCTCGCGGCGTTGGCCCGCGGCGGCGGGCATCGTCGTTGCACGGCTAAACTCACGGCAAGGCCGCAGGTTCCGCCGGAACTTCGGTCATCGGGGGAGCATTCATTCGGAGACGAACACTCTCAACCGCCGGAGCGTCCCATCCATGCGCAGAGTTCTGACGATCATCGGGCTGGTTCTGGGCGCCCAAGCGGTGGGGGGCTTCCTGTTCGCCTGGTCGGGGCTCTACAGCATCGCCGCGAGCAAGGAGCACTGGCCGCCGGTCACTTGGTTCTTCGGCATGGCGATGCGCAGTTCCATCGAGACGCACGCCGCCTTCGTGAGCGATCCGCCCGACCTCGACGACCCGGCGCTGATCCGGCGCGGCGCCGGCCACTACGAGGACGGCTGCGCTCCCTGCCACGGCGCGCCGGATGTCGGGCGCAACCCGATCTCGCGCCACATGCTGCCCACCCCGCCCTTCCTGCCGGGCCATGCCGGGGACTGGACGGACAAGCAGCTCTATTGGATCACCTACAACGGCATCAAATACGCCGGCATGCCCGCCTGGCCGGCGCAGGCGCGCGACGACGAGCCGTGGGCGGTTGCCGCCTTCCTGCGCCGGCTCGACGGCATGAGCGCCGAGGAATACCGCCGCCTCGCCTTCGGGGAAACGCCGCCCGACGGCGACCGCTCGGCCCTGGCCGATCTGCAAATGCTGGACGGCTCCGTTCGCGAGGTTCTGGACAATTGCGCCCGCTGCCACGGCTATGATGGCGCCGGGGGCGGCCCCGGGGACAGCACTGCCGCCTTCCCCCGCCTGTCCGGCCAGAACGCCGACTATCTCTTCCACGCGCTGAAGGCCTACGCCGAGGGGGGCCGGCACAGCGGCATCATGCAGCCGGTGGCCGCCGGGCTGGACGATTCGATCCTGCGTGCTCTCGCCGACCACTATGCGGGGCAAACGGCGGCGCCCTACCCGCCCCCGCCCGCCGACGCCGATCCGGCCCTGCTGGAGCTGGGCGCCCGGCTCGCCGATTCCGGCGACCGCGACACCGGCGTGCCGGCCTGCTCCGGCTGCCATGGCGAGGACCGCGACCCGCGCTATCCCCGCCTCGACGGCCAGCACGCGAGCTACATCGCCGACCAGCTCCGCCTCTGGCAGAGGGACGCGCACGGCGACACGCCGCTGTCCAGGATCATGGGCGCCGCTGTGCGCAACCTGACGGAGGAGCAGATCCACGCCCTGTCCCTGCACTACGCGCTGAGCCGCCCACGGGAGACGGCGGAGACGGAGTGAGCCGGTCCCGTTTTCCCGACATTTGGATAAGCTTGGTTCGCCCAGGATGAAGGACGGACCCGATGACGGGAAAACCGAGGCGGCATTCGGCGGAGCACAAGGCGAAGGTGGCGTTGGAGGCGATCAACCGTCTCATCGGCACGATCCTCCCGGCGCAAAATGACGATTCGGCCGTCCAGCGGGTACGCCGCAGGATGCTTCCACGCTTCACCCAAAGCCGGTGCACAGCGTAGGGCTATCCCCCTTCCATCCGAGGGACGAACTCGGGTTGTAAACACCGATGCGGAATGCGGCGCAGCCCAGATCGATTCCTATGATCACGCCGGCCCGTTCAATTATTCATACACTAAACATCATCAATCACGCAGAACTTGCGTTCTTAATAAAGTCATTTTCGTCGAAACGGCTGCCGTAAATTGGGTGTGATGCCATAACTCATAATGAATGACCTGATTAGTCAATATGGAAGCCTTTCATCAAAAATGCCCTTTGCATAACATGAGCATGCCCGATCGCGTTGCGGCATGATCATTGCGTTAGCATTCCTATAGATTTTCGGTGGCCAAGCGAACCCTGCCAAACTCGAAAGTCATATCTTCATGAAACTGTGGGCACAAAAATTTTTAAGGAGAATAATCACGCTGCTCGCCGTGAGTGTCGCCGTCCTTCTTCTTGTGCGCGCCTATGACTCGCAACGTGGCCTGCCACTCGAGATTTGGCATACCTTCGTACCGCAGGAACTGCACAGGAAGGATCTGGAGAGCAGCGGCTGGACCGAATACATGAAGACAGAGGCTGCCATCTTCGACAGTGTGCGGGCGGAAGTCAGCCAGAAACTGCCCCCAGGGGAGCGCATACCAGTCAACCGTTATTTCGATGGAAGCCCGATCTACCCTGGGAAGTTCTCGCGGGACTGGAACCGTTCCTATGTGCTCGAGCCCGACGGTCCGGTCAAAGGAGCGGTGCTGTTCCTTCACGGTTTGACCGACTCCCCTTACAGCCTTCGTCACATCGCCCGCCTTTATCAGGCGTACGGATTCGTCGCCATCGCCATCCGGTTGCCCGGCCACGGCACGGTTCCCGCAGGCCTGACGGACATCGATTGGGAGGATTGGTTGGCAGCCACCCGATTGGCGGCACGGGAAGCGCAGCGGCGAATCGCCCCGGACCAACCGTTTCACGTCGTCGGGTTTTCGAACGGCGGCGCGCTTGCGATGATGTACGCCCTCGACGCCCTCGACGACGCCCGGCTGAAACGCCCGGACCGCATCGTTCTGATCTCGCCGATGATCGGGATCACCGCATTCGCGCGCTTCGCCGGGCTGGCCGGTTTGCCCGCGATCTTCCCCCCATTCGCTAAGGCCGCCTGGCTCGGCGTGGTGCCGGAATTCAACCCCTTCAAGTACAACTCGTTTCCGGTCAACGGCGCACGGCAGTCGCATCTGCTGACATCGGCTCTTCAGAGCCGAATCGCGAACCTTGCGGGCCATGGCCGATTGGACGGCCTTCCGCCGATCCTCACCTTCCAGTCCGTGATGGATTTCACCGTCAGCACGCGTGCGATCCTGTCCGGCTTGTACGCCCACCTGCCCGCCAACGGCAGCGAACTCGTGCTGTTCGACGTGAACCGCAACACCAAGTTCGGCCCGCTCCTGAGTTCGGCGTCCGACACCATGCTGGCGCGCATCCTGCCCGATCCGCCCCGCCGGTTCAGAACCACGATCATCACCAACGCCGATGCGGAGCGCCCCGACGTGGTCGCGCGCACGATGGAGGCCGGCACGGCGACGGAACAGGTGCATGAACTGGGGCTGATCTATCCCGCCGACGTCTATTCGCTTTCGCACGTCGCCCTTCCGTTTCCGACGAGCGACTCCCTTTACGGCCTGCACCCCGATCCCAACGAAGATTTCGGCATCCATCTGGGCGCGGTCGCCGCCCGTGGAGAGCGCGGAGCCTTGATCGTCAGCATGGACGCCCTGCTCCGCATGTCGTCCAACCCCTTCTTCCCCTACCTGCTGGGGCGGATCGAGGAAACCCTGGCACCGGAAACGTCCGGGGACGCCTCAAGCCACCTGCTGCCCAACGACCGGTCCCCCTAGACACCCTGGAAGGCGGTGAAGACATGGCCACCAAGAAGGTCGCGATCGCCTGCCAGGGTGGAGGAACGCACGCCGCGTTCACCTGGGGCGTCCTGAAAACCATCCTGACGACGAAGCAGGGCTGGGACGAGACCCCGCGGGACGGCGACACCTTCGACATCGTCGCGATCAGCGGCACGTCGGCGGGCGCGCTGTGCGCGCTGGCGGTTTGGTACGGCCTCGCCCCGAACACCGCCGACACGGCGTGCGGCACCATCGGCAAGGCCATCGAGCGCCTGGACTTCCTGTGGACGACCTTCGCCGCGATCACCCCGGCCGAAGCCGCCCACAACCATCTGGTCGCCACCCTACTGGGGTGGAAATCACAGGGACTGCCGCTGCCGGTGTCCAACCCCTACTCCCCCGTCGGTCAACTTGGACTGGCCGGCCTCAACATGATGGGAGCCCGTTGGCAATATCTTGGATTTCCGGAGTTGCTGAAGGACCTGTGCCCGCATTTCGACACGATCGATTGGCCGCGGGTGGCCGAAGCCGACATCCGGATTCTCGCCGGCGCCATCGAGGTGCTCAGCGGCAATTTCGAGGTGTTCGATTCCAACAAGACCCTCGAACAGAAGGGTCTGCGGCCGGACGGCCGGGAGATCAACCAGTACGACATCACCCGCTGGCGCATGCGCCGGGCGATCTCGCTGGCGGGCGTGGCGGCGTCGGGGACGCTTCCGGAGGTCCTGCCCGCCCAGGTCATCCCCGACATGGTGTTTCCGACCTGCGTGCCCGGACGGACCGTCACCCGCAACGGGTATTACTGGGATGGCCTGTATTCGCGCAACCCGCCGGTGCGCGACCTTCTCGACGCGAAGGTGAAGGACGAAAAGCCGGACGAGATCTGGATCGTGCGCATCAATCCCCAGGAATTCCACCCCGCCTCCCCGAACATCGGTCTCGAGGACATCCGGGACCGGGAGAACGATCTGGCCGGCAACCTGTCGCTCAACCAGGAACTGGACGCCATCATGACGATCAACCAATGGATCGAGCGGTACGGGAACGGGCGTCCACCGTTGGACAATCATAAGATCGTCGCAGTCCGGACCATCAAGATGACCCGCGACACCGCCTGGGGCCTCAAGCACACCTCGAAATTCAACCGCTGCCCGGACTACTTCGCGACGCTTCGCGAGGAAGGGCGAACCGTCACAGAAGGGTGGCTGGCGGACTGGCGGAGGCTCGGCAAGGACTTTCCCCGCTATCCCTACGACGCGCGCTACCCCGAGCCGCCGCAACCGCCTTCGCACGGAGCCCCCTGAGCAGGCCCCCACGGAGCCACCGCCATGATCGATCTCGCCTTCGTCCTCGTCGCGCTCGCGCTGCTCATCGTTCTGGCCTATCGCGGCGTGACCCTGCTGATCGCCGCACCGGCGGCCGCGCTGCTCGCCGCCCTGCTGACCGGCGGCCTGCCGATCCTCGGCGCCTACACCCAGATCTTCATGACCAACGCCGGCTCCTTCATCATCGCCTTCTTTCCCCTGTTCATGCTTGGGGCGATCTTCGGCAAGCTGATGGACGACACCGGGTCGGCGCGATCCCTCGCCCGGCTGGTCAGCGCCCGGCTGGGACCGGACCGTGCGGTCGTGTCGGTGGTGCTGTGCTGCGCCGTCCTGACCTACGGCGGCGTGTCGGCCTTCGTCGTCGCCTTCGCGATCTACCCCGTGGCCGCCGCCCTGTTCCGCGACGCCGACATCCCGAAGCGGCTGATACCGGGCGCCCTGGCGCTGGGCGCCTTCACCTTCACCATGTCGGCCCTGCCGGGAACGCCGGCGATCCAGAATGCGATCCCCATGCCCTTCCTGGGCACCACGGCCTTTGCCGCGCCGGGCCTCGGAATCGTCAGTGGGCTCGTGATGTTCGCGCTGGGCGTGTTGTGGCTGGACCGGCGCGCCGCCACCGCGAAGGCCTCCGGCGAGGGGTACGGCGACCATGTCGACGGTCCCCCGGAGCTGGATCGCGTGGTGCGCGAACGCGCGCAATGCGAGGGATTCGACATCGCCGAACTCTCCGCCGAACCCGCCCCGCAGGGACGCGCCGACACGGAGGCCCTGCCCCCCGCCGCGCTGGCCGTGTTGCCGATCGTCGTGGTCATTGCCAGCAACTTCCTGTTCGTCCAGGTCGTCGCTCCCCGGATGGACACCGCCTTCCTCGCCGAGCCGCGGTTCGGGGCCACGACCATCGAGGCCGTGCGCGGCGTATGGGCGGTCATCGTGGCGCTGTTCCTCGCCATCCTTCTTCTGATCGCCGGCAACTGGAACCGTCTGGGCGATCTGCGCACGAGCCTGGACCGGGGCGCCGACGCTTCGGTCCTGCCGATCTTCAGCACGGCGAGCCTCGTCGGCTTCGGCGCGGTGATCGCCGCCCTTCCGATCTTCGGGACGATCAGCCACGCCGTTCTTGCCATCGGCGGCGGCAACCCCCTGGTGTCGGTCGCGGCGTCCGTGGCGGTTCTGTCCGCGATGACCGGCTCGGCGTCCGGCGGCATGAGCATCGCGCTCGACGCGCTCGGCCCCGCCTTCGTGGACATGGCGCACACGTCCGGCTTTTCGCTCGACGTGATGCACCGGGTGACGGCGGTCGCCTCGGGTGCGCTCGACGCGCTGCCGCACAACGGCGCCGTCATCACGCTGCTCACCGTCTGCCGGCTCAACCATCGCGACTCCTATGGCGACGTCTTCGTCGTCGCCGCCGCCATACCGATGCTCGCCCTGGTCGTCCTGATCGTTCTGGCCAGCCTGCTCAAGCGCCTCGGAATCTAGGGCGAACGTCACATCGGGATCGCCGGACGCCGAAAAAATGGGGGAATCCGTGAACCACAAACGAGCCGAACGCGCACGCCGCCGATGGGCTCTGTTCGCCGTCGCGCCGTCGATCCTGCTCGCGGCATGCGGTTCCGGCGAGGAACCCGCCGCGGACCCGGTCCGCCCCGTGCGGGTGGTGACGGTCATCAAGCACGAGGGTGGCGAGACCCTGTCGTTGTCCGGCCAGATCCAGGCGCAGGACGAGGTCAACCTCGCGTTCCGCATCGACGGGCGGATGATCGAGCGCCTGGTGAATGTCGGCGATCAGGTCGAAGCGGGGCAAGCCATCGCGCGCCTGGACCCCGAACCGGCACGCAACGCCCTGAGAACGGCGCAGGCGAACCTGAGCGCCGCCATGGGACAGCAGACGCTGGCACGCAACGACTACGAGCGGCAGGCAACCCTCCTGGGCCAGGGCTGGACGACCCGCGCCCGCTACGACACAGCGGCGCAGGCGCTGAAGGCGGCGGTGGCGCAGGTCGATGCGGCGCAGGCGCAGTTCGACACCGCGAAGGATCATCTGGGCTACACGGAGCTGGTGGCCGACGGTCCCGGCACGGTCACCGCCCGCGGCGCCGAACCCGGCGAGGTGGTGGCGGCCGGCCGCATGATCGTGCATCTGGCCCGCCGGGACGGGCGGGACGCCGTTTTCGACGTTCCGGCACCGGTGTTCCGGATCGCCCCGGCCAACCCGGTCGTCACGGTGGCCCTGACCTCCGACCCCGCGGTGCAGACCATGGGGCGCGTGCGCGAAGTGGCACCGCAGGCCGACCCGGTGACCCGCACCTTCACGGTCCGGGTCGGCCTTCAGGACCCGCCCGACGCGATGCGCCTCGGCTCGACGGTCACCGGGTCGATCCGGACCGGCGGCGTGGGCGGCTTCGAGATTCCCGCAACGGCGCTGACGCAGGCGAACCGGCAGCCGGCGGTCTGGATCGTCGATCAGGCGACGAGCACCGTCGCGTTGCGCAACATCGACCTCGAACGCTACGACCTCGCCCGGGTCATCGTCGCGCGCGGCCTCGAAGCCGACGAGGTCGTGGTCACCGCGGGCGTGCAGGCGTTGCGGCCGGGGCAGAAGGTCCGCATGCTCGGGGCCGGGCCATGAGCGGCTTCAATCTTTCCGCGTGGGCGATCCGGAACCGCTCCCTGGTCCTCTTCCTGATGATCGGAGTCGTCCTGGCTGGAACCCTCGCGTTCCTGAAGCTCGGCCGGGCGGAGGACCCGGCCTTCACCATCCGCACCATGGTGGTGCAGGCGCAGTGGCCGGGCGCCACCCTGGACGAAACGCTCCAGCAGGTGACCGAGCGGATCGAACGGACGCTGCAGGAGGTGCCGAACCTCGACACGCTGCGCAGCTACACGGTTCCCGGAACGGCCGTGATCTTCGTCGATCTGGTCGGCAGCACCCAGGGCCGCGCGGTGAGCGACACTTGGTACGAGGTGCGCAAGAGGGTCGGTGACATGCGCCACACCCTTCCGCAGGGCGTCCTCGGTCCCGGCTTCAATGATGACTTCGGCGACACCTTCGGCATCATCTACGGCTTCACCGCCGACGGGTTCACGCACCGTGAACTGCGCGACGCCGTCGAAGACGTCCGTTCGCGCCTGCTGCTCATCCCGGACGTCTCGAAGATCGAGCTTCTGGGCGAGCAGGACGAGCGCGTCTACGTGGACTTCTCGCTGGAGACGCTGGCGGGGCTGGGGGTCGAGCCCGGCGCCCTGATCGCCGCCTTGCAGGCGCAGAATGCGGTGCGCCCGGCCGGCGTGCTGCGCACCGGCAAGGAGGCGCTGTCCCTGCAGGTCTCGGGCGCCTTCGCGTCGGAGCAGGACATCCTCGACGTCAATTTCGTGGCCGGCGGGCGCATGCTGCGCCTGCGCGATCTGGCCGAGGTGCGCCGCGATCTGGCCGATCCGCCCCAGCCGCTGTTCCGGGTGAACGGCGAGCCGGCGATCGGGCTCGCCATCGCGATGCGTCCGGGCGGCGACATCCTCGCCCTGGGCCGGAACGTCTCGGCGGCGATGGCGCGCATCGGCGCCGGCCTGCCGATGGGGATCGAGGCGCATCTGGTGGCCGATCAGGCGCGCACGGTCGACGAGGCGATCTCCGACTTCATCACGTCGCTGTGGCAGGCCGTCGTCATCGTGCTGATCGTCAGCTTCGTCGCGCTCGGCCTGCGCGCGGGCGCCATCGTCGCGATCACGATTCCCTTGACGCTGGCCATCGTCTTCGCCGCGATGGATCTCCTCGGCATCGACCTCCAGCGCATCTCGCTGGGCGCGCTGATCATCGCGCTCGCCCTGCTGGTGGACGACGCCATGACCACCATCGACGCGATGACCCGGCGGCTCGCCGCCGGCGACCGGATGGAGGTCGCCGCCGTGTATCCCTACAAGGCCCTGGCCATCGCGATGCTGTCCGGCACGCTGGTGACCATCGCCGGTTTCGTGCCGATCGGGTTCGCGCAGAGTTCCGCCGGCGAATACACCTTCTCCATCTTCGCCGTCGTGGGCATCGCTCTGATCGCGTCCTGGCTCGTCGCGACCGTCTTCGCACCCGTCCTGGGCATGATGCTGCTGCGGCCGCCCAAGCCGGGTCGTGGCGGAGAGCCCGGCGCCGTGCTGCGGCTGTACCGCCGTGTTCTGAACGCGGCGATCCGGTTCCGCGGAGTAACGATCGCGACGACGCTCGGCCTGTTCGTCGCCGCGATCCTGGCGCTGGGTCTCGTGCCGCGGCAGTTCTTCCCTCCGTCGGACCGGGTCGAGCTTCTGGTCGATCTCCGCCTGCCGCAGAACGCCTCGATCCACGCCACGCGCGAGGCGGTCGAGCGGTTCGACGCGCTGCTGGCCAAGGAGCCGGGGGTCGCGCGCTGGAGCAGCTATGCCGGGCGCGGCGCGATCCGCTTCTACCTGCCGCTGAACGTCCAGCTCGCCAACCCCTTCATCGGCCAGACGGTGGTCGTGACCACGGACATCGCGGCGCGCGAACGGCTGCAATCCCGCCTGGAAACCCTGCTGGCCGAGGAGTTCCCGGACGCCGTCGCCCGCGTGTACCCGCTGGAACTCGGGCCGCCCGTGGGATGGCCGCTGCAGTACCGCGTCGTCGGGCCGGACCCGAGCGAGGTGCGCGAGATCGCGATGAAGCTCGCGCAGGTTGTCGCGACGTTCCCCGAGACGCGACGGATCAACTTCGACTGGATGGAAACCGCCCGCAAATTGCGGGTGCGGATCGACCAGGACGAAGCGCGGCGCCTGGGCTTGAGTTCGGCCGCCGTCGCCACCATGCTGAACGCCGCCGTCTCGGGAAGCTCCGTCACGCCGATCCGCGACGGGATCTATCTGATCGACGTTCTGGCGCGGGACGCCCGCGGGCAGACCCTGTCGGTGGAAACGCTGCGCAGCCTGCCGGTGTCCCTGCCGAACGGACGGAGCGTTCCGCTGAACCAATTGGCGTCCTTCGGCTACACCCAGGATCTTCCGCTGGTCTGGCGGCGCGGTCGTCAGCCGACCCTGACGCTGCAGGCGGACGTGGCGCCCGGCGTCCCGCCGGAATCCGCCATCGACGCCTTGGCGCCCCGCATCGCCGACCTGTCGACCGCCCTGCCGCCGGAATACCGCATCGAGGTCGGCGGAATCGCGGAGGAAAGCGCCAAGAGCCGCGCGTCGGTCTTCGCCGTCGTCCCGTTGATGCTGCTCCTCGTGCTGACCGTGCTGATGGTCCAGCTTCGCAGCTTTCAGCGTCTGGCGATCGTGCTGAGCGTGGTGCCGCTCGGCCTGATCGGCGTCGTTCTGGCGCTGCTGGCGTCCGGTCAGCCGCTCGGCTTCGTCGCCATATTGGGGGTCCTTGCGCTCGTCGGCATGATCGCGAAGAACGCGGTGATCCTGATCGAGCAGATCGAGGCGGAGCGGGCCGCCGGACGAGCCATCCCGGACGCCGTGGTCGAAGCCTGCGGCTCCCGGTTCCGCCCGATCATGCTGACCGCCGCCTCTACCGTGCTCGGCCTCATCCCGATTGCCTTCACGGTGTTCTGGGGTGCGATGGCCTTCGCGATCATGGGCGGCCTCCTTGTCGCGTCGCTGCTGACGCTCGTCTTCCTTCCGACGCTCTATGTGGCGTGGTTCAGCCGCCGCGAGACGGTGCGCAAGCCAGCTTCGGCCCGTCCATCGGCGGTGTGACCGCCTTGGGACATTCGGTCTTGAACGCGGGAAATGAGGATGCCGGTGGAAACGAAGAACAACGTCATCGACATCAGGCTCTGCCACCTGTCGCAGTTGTTCGACAGCGTCGATCCGTCGCCGTTCCGCGAAGGCACTCTGACGCCGGGCGCCGAGGAGTATTTCCTGAGGCGGGTGAAGGAACTGCCCGTGAATCAGCCGGTTCGCATCGTGATCCATCTTCCGGCCAAGGAGATGACGCGGTGTCCGCCGTTCGATGTCGCCGCCGCGCTGACCGGCCATTTCGCCGCCTGTGCTGCGGGCGAGGCGAAAAGGAATCGCGAGTCCATCCGAACGTGGCGCCAAGCGGCCTTGATCGGTTTTGTCGTTCTATCCATCTGCCTTTTCCTTGCTTGGCAGATCTCCAACAATTTTCCGGCTCGCCCGATGACCCGGATTTTGCAGGAGAGCTTCGTCATCCTTGGTTGGGTCTCGGTCTGGAAGCCCATCGAGACCTTTCTTTACGAGCTGCTGCCGCCGGACAAACGCCGCCGCCGGCACCTGCTGCATCGCCTCTCGTCCGCCGAAGTCGTCGTGTGCGAATAATTTCAGCGTCGAGCTATGCGGGAGATTGGGTGACGGGGCGGTCAGGCGGCGTTCTGAGACACGGCTTCGATGACCTCGATGCCGTCGCGGAATGTGACGCCGTGGACGACCTTGGGCAACCGGTTCTCGCCCTGCAGCCGCCGCCAGGTTTCCGCCGTCTCCCGGTCCGGGACCATCCGGATCTCGCGCAGGTCCTGCTTCATCGCCGGCGGCGCGGACGTGGCCACCCTGTTCAGCACGTTGGCGGTCTTGTGCACCCAGCAGCGCTGTCCAGGCCGATGGCGAGGCCACGCGCCTGGATGTCGATCCGTTCCTTCCGGTCCGCCGGGGTGGCGCCGACGATCGCCAGCATGCACTCAATAATCAGCCGTATTCCCTAGAGCGGATTGGCTGAAATCTGGTAGGTTGAACGAGGCTTTAACCGGCGAAAGGGGGGTCTTGGATGCCGTTGACGGAAAGGACCGCCCAGGGCGATCAGTATGTCCTTCCCGGTGCGGAGCGCCGGACCGAGCCCGGACTTCCCTACGCTGCCGAACCCGACGGCCAGTTGGCTCTGCATTTCTATGAGCCTCCCCGTACCGACGAGAAGAATTCTGGCAAACCGCCCCCTTTGCCGCGTCCGCTCCCCCGCCCCACGCCAATCAACGAAGGTCCGCTTGCCGGCCGTGTCGCGTTCTTCCCGCAGGTCATGAAAGATGTGACCGAAGCCTTCCGAGGTTTTTCCGGCGTGACGAAAGAACGCCAGGATTAGAGCATCGTGCATGAAAGGTGAATCGGAGTTGCGCCGGAGCTGAGGCTGTGATTCGCCGTCTTTGAAGGTGGCTCACGGGTCGAGGCTGTTGGTCGGACCTTCAGGTTCGGGTTTATGAAGAGATCGAGCGAGGCGGTTCCCGCCTTCATATCGCGTGATAGGAGGGCCACTCCAGCTTGGCCGGTCAATGGGCCAGCAACACGGCGCAGCCAGTGGGATGCGTCAGAACGTGGCGCGTGGCACCGCCCAGTATGATCTCCCGCATCCGGCTATGCCCGTAGCCACCCATCACCAGCAATCCGGCATTCAGAGCGTGCGCCGCTTCCACCAGGGCTGCACCGATCGGCTGGCCTTCCCGGCCGACCTTGTGGATGGTGGCCTGGACGCCGTGCCAGACGAGGTGGTCGGCCAAAAGCTGCGGCTGCGGCCGTGGCCGCCCCCGGAGCACGCCAGCCAGGGCATCCATGGGGCCTTCGTCCGCGATCAGGATGGAGGCCTTGCGCGCCCGAGAGATGAAGCCCATGGCGCCGGCGACCGCGCGCACCGACGACAGGCTGCCGTTCCAGGCGATGGCGACGGTGTCGAGCCGCTCCATGGCACCGCCGGTCAACAGCAGGGGACGGCCCGACTCGAACAGCACGCACTGGGAGACCTCCAAGTCCACCGGCTCGCCGGCCGGCCTGGCCAGGATGGTCAGATCGGCAAAGCGCGCCCGTGCCGGCAGGATCCAGGCGGTCGGGCCGGTCGCCTCGCGCCAAGAAACCGACACGCCGTTTCCCTTGGCCAATCCTTCCGCGGGCCGCTCCGTCACGATTGCGGAGGCTCTGGCCACCATTTCATCGAACATCCGCCGGGCCGCCGCCGCGGTTTTCTGCGCTTTGCGCTCGGCTTCATCGACGACCTCCTGGAGGATTTCGGCGGAAACACTTTCGCCGTACAAGGGCAGATCATCGCGCGGATCGCGCCGAACATGCAGGACCTCGATATGGGCCGCGAAGAGGCGTGCCAGCGCGAAGGCCTCTTCCAGAAGCGCCGCATCGGTGGGAAGACCGCCGACCGGAATGAGGATGTTCTTGATCATGGGGCCTCCCGAGCGCTTCATGCAAATAAGGACAAAGACTCGGAGATCCTGCCTACCCGTCGCTGTGCTGCCTTATCCCAGATTAAGGGATCTCAGATTAAGGGATCCCAGAGTAAGGGCGTTCCTTTCCGCCTTCGGCGTCAGGCCTCGCAAACCGTGCCATGACCCAATGATCGCTTCAACCATCGTTGTTCGGCAGACTTGGCGACGCCTTCTCCGAAGAAAGGTGACGCTCCTATTGAAACGACCGCCCCGTCAAATGGGCACCGACGGCGACTTGCCGGACCGCGGGTCCGCCTCCGACAGGACCGGTGCGATCGCCACACCGTCTTGTTCATGCGAAGCGCTCGACTGCGAGGCATGGCCGCACAAGCGGAGAATCGTCATGCGCAGGTGCCTCACCGCCGTTTCGCTGACCCAGCCACGGTAGAGGTTCAGGATGAACTTGAGCAGGCCTTCAAGAATGGCGATGCCGAGAGAGACGATGGACAGCCCCATGATCGCCGAAAGCGATCCGGACGAAATGGCGTCGTTGACGATGCGCCTCTGGATTTCATGGGGCCACACGCTCAAAAGGAAGACCATGGCGGATAGGACCGACAGCCCGCCTTGGTGTTTCCCGCTGTGGCGCCACACATAGCTGGCGATCGATGGCGGCGACGGTTCGGGCCGGCCTCCCTGCGCTGCAGCTTCGTGCCGCACCGCGTGAATCATCGTATCGTCAGGCATCATGCGCTCGGTGCTCGGATCGCGGGCTGGACGGTCCGTGCGGGAACCGGCCCGCCGCCATCGCCCCTCGTCGCACCTGTCGCCCAAACCAGCGATAAAACAAGCGCTTGATGCACTCGGCCAGAATCAGATAGGCAGCGACGGTCCCCGCCAGGAAGATGAAAAAGGCCAATGGCAGGCTTACGAAGCCGAACAGCGGGCCGAGCGGGCTCAGCGGGATGAGTGCCGCAAGCAGGACCATCCCCACCGACAAGGCCGCCAGAAGTGGATGCGGCCGACTGACCAGAGGCGACCGCCGCGTCCGGATGACGAAGATGATCAGCGCCTGGGTCGCCAGGGATTCCACGAACCAGCCGGTCTGGAAAAGCGCCTCCCCGGCACCGAAGATGGTCAGCAGGGCATAAAAGGTCAGGAAATCGAACAGGGAACTGACCGGCCCCAGGATGAGCATGAAGCGACGGATCAGATCCATGTTCCAGCGGACTGGGCGGACGATGGTTTCCGGATCGACGCGGTCGAAGGGGATGCCGATCTCCGACGCGTCGTAGAGCAGGTTGTTCAGCAGCACCTGGATCGGCAGCATCGGCAGGAAGGGCAGGACCAGCGCGGCGCCCGCCATGCTCAGCATGTTGCCGAAATTCGAACTGCTTCCCATCAGGATGTATTTGGTGACGTTCTCGACCGTGCGGCGGCCTTCCAGCACGCCGCCGTGGATCACCGACAGGTCGTGCTCCAGCAGGATCAGGCTCGCCGCGTCCTTGGCCACGTCGGCGGCGCCGTCCACCGAGATGCCGACATCGGCGGCGTGCAGCGCCGCCGCGTCGTTGATGCCGTCGCCGAGAAAGCCCACCGCGTGACCGCGCTGCTTCAGCGCCAGCAGCACGCGCTGCTTTTGCGGCGGCGACAGCCGGCAGAACACATTCACCTTGGCGAGCCGCAAGCGGAGCGCCTCCTCGCTCATGGCGCGCAGCTCGTCGCCGGTGATCAGACCGGTCACGGGAATGCCCAGATCGCGGCAGACGTGCCGGGTCACGCGGTCGTTGTCGCCGGTCAGTATCTTCACGGCGACCCCGGCCTTCGACAAGGCGTGCACGGCCGCCGCCGCGTCGGCCTTGGGCGGGTCGAGGAAGGCGGCGAAGCCGGCGAACACCAGTTCGGTCTCGTCCGTGACCCGCGCTTCCCGCTGGTCCGGCCCGACCACGCGCGAGGCGATGCCGAGCACCCGGAACCCGTCGTCGCTCAACTGTTCGAACAGGCGCCGGACGCGCGCCCTGGCCTCGGCGTCGAAGGCGCTCGGCTCCCCCGGCCCCGGCTCGTAATGGGTGGACAGGCGCAGGACGTCCTCCGGCGCCCCCTTGACGATCAGCAGGTGCTGTCCGCCGCGCTCCAGAAGGACGGAGACGCGCCGGCGCTCGAAGTCGAAGGGGACCTCGTCGAGTTTGTGCCAATCGACGGCATCCGGTTGGCCATGCTCCAGGATGGCGTCGTCGAGCGGGCTGCGGATGCCGCTTTCGAAGCGGCTGTTGAGCCAGGCCAGCCGGAACACCTCGTCGCTGTCTTGTCCTTGAGCATCGATGTGCCGGACCAGACGGATGCGCGCCTCGGTCAGGGTACCGGTCTTGTCCGTGCACAGGACATCCATGGCTCCCAGATTGTGCAGCGCCGTCAGCCGCTTGACGATCACCTTGCGTTCGGCGAGACGCAGGGCGCCGCGGGCCAGCGTCACCGTCACGACCATCGGAAGCAATTCCGGTGTCAGCCCGACCGCCAGTGCGACCGCGAACATCAGCGATTCCAGCCAGGGCCGGTGGAACAGCACGTTCGCCAGCAGCACGAACAGCACAAGGAACACGGTCACACGCAGGATCAGCAGACCGAAATGGCGCACGCCGATCTCGAAATCGGTGGGCGGCGGCGCCGCTCTCAGGCTGTGCGCCATCGCGCCGAGCAGGGTGGCGCGCCCGGTCCGCAGGATCACCGCCCGTCCCGTGCCGCTGATGACCGACGTGCCCATGAACAGCGTGTTGGTCGCCTCGCCGGGATCGACGACGTGCGGCAGGTCGGCCACGTGCTTCTCGGTCGGATAAGGCTCGCCCGTCAGCAGCGCCTGGTTCACGAAGAGGTCGCGCGCCTCCATCAGTCGGGCATCCGCCGGCACGAGGTCGCCCGCGGCCAACTGCACGACGTCGCCCGGCACCAGCCGCTCGACCGGCAACACGCGTTCCTGGCCATCGCGGAGGACCCTGGCCCGCAGCGCAACCGAGCGGCGCAGGTCCTCGATGGCGTTGCCGGCACGGACTTCCTGAACGAAGTCGAGAACGACGCTGACGAACACGATGCCCATGACGATGGCGAAGCTGTAGAAGTCGCCGGCCATGGCCGAGAATCCGCTGGCCAGAAGCAGGATGATCAGCAGAGGGTTGCGCAGGCGGTCGAGGAACTGGAGCCACAACGGCCTCCGCCGCACCGCCGAAAGGTCGTTGGACCCGCAGCGGGTCAACCGCGCGTCCGCTTCGGCGCCGCTCAACCCACCCGCCGTGCTTCCGATCCCGGCGAGGAGGGAGTCCAGCGGCTGGCTGGCCAGGGCGACGCTGTCGGGATCGCTTCCCATACCGCCCGTCTCCTTGCACGCTGCGTCCCGCTGCCTTGGCCTGTTCACTCGTAGCGAAGGGCTTCGATCGGCTGGAGGCGGGAGGCCTTGCGGGCCGGGTAGAAGCCGAAGAAGACACCAACCGCCGCCGCGAAGCCAACGGCCAGGAGAATGGCCGACACGCTGAGTTCCGTCTGCCAGTGCGCCCAATGGCCGATGGTGAAGGAGGCCGCCGCGCCGACGGCGATTCCGGTCAGCCCGCCGGTCAGGGACAAGGTCAGCGCCTCGATCAGGAACTGGCTCAGGATATCGCGGCTTCGCGCCCCGACGGCGAGGCGCAAGCCGATCTCCCGCGTGCGTTCCGTGACGCTGACCAGCATGATGTTCATGATGCCGATCCCGCCCACCACCAGCGACACCGAGGCCACCGCCGCCAGCAGCAGGGTCAGCACGCGCGACGAGGTCTCCTGCGCCTGGGCGACCTCCGACAGGTTGCGGAGCCAGAAATCGTCGTCCTGCGCCGGCTGAAGATGGTGGCGTTGCCTCAGCAGGCCATGGATCTGCACCTCGGCGGCGTGCATGTCGACGCCGTCGCGCATCTTGATGAGGATGGCGCCCACCGCCCGCCGGTTCACCTCGCTGGCTCCCAGAACGCGGTTCCGCGCGGTGCTCAGCGGCATGACGATGGTGTCGTCCTGGTCCTGCCCCTGCATGCTCTGCCCCTTGCGGTCCAGCACGCCGACCACCGTGAAGGGCACCTTCTTGATGCGGATCATCTGACCGACGGGGTCGGCGTTGCCGAACAGCGTGGTGGCCACCGTCTGGCCGAGCAGCGCCACCTTGGCGGCCCGGTCCAGATCGGCCTGCTCGAAGGGCCGGCCCTGGACGACGCCCCAATCCCGCGCCGTCAGAAAGTCGGGGGTGGAGCCGACGATCACGGTCGACCAGTTCAGGTTGCCGTAGATGACCTGCGCGCTGCCGCGGACTCCCGGTGCGGCCACCAGGATTTCGGGAATGTCCCTCTCCAGAGCCTGTGCGTCATCCTCGCTCAGCGTCATCTCGGTGCCGAAGCCGAGACGCACGCCGCCCGAGGTGATGGCGCCGGACACCACCACGATCAGGTTGGAGCCGAGGCTGTTGATCTGTTCGGCGATGCGGGCTTCCGCCCCGGCGCCGACCGCGATCATGGTGATCACCGATCCCACCCCGATGATGATGCCGAGCATCGTCAGCACGCTGCGCATCAGGTTGAGGCGCAGCGCGGCGAGCGCGATGCGGATGGACGACAGGAGGTTCATGCCGTGGACTCCGCCGGGCGCCGGCCCGCCAGCACCTCGGAGGCCACGCGGGGCGCCGCCACCGGCCGATCGTCCATCAGCCGGCCATCGCGAAAGCGCAGCGTGCGCCGGGCGAAGGCGGCGATGTCCGGTTCGTGCGTCACCAGGATAACCGTGATGCCGCGCGCGTTGAAGGTCTGGAACAGCGCCATGACCTCGACGCTGGTGCGCGAGTCGAGCGCGCCGGTCGGCTCGTCGGCGAGGATCAGCAGCGGGTCGTTGACCAGCGCGCGCGCAATGGCGACACGCTGCTGCTGGCCGCCCGACAGTTGCGAGGGATGATGCCACGCCCGCTCGGCGAGACCGACCTCGGCCAGCCGGACCAAGGCACGACGGCGCCGCTCGGGTGCTGAAACTCCCGCGTACACGAGCGGCAGTTCGACATTCTCGACCGAGGGCGTGCGCGGCAACAAATTGAATCCCTGGAATACGAAGCCGATCAAGCGATTGCGCACGACCGCCAGCTCATCGGGCGCAAGATGCGAGACGTCACGGCCGTCGAGGCGGTAGAGGCCGCCGCTGGGGCTGTCGAGGCAGCCGAGCAGATTCATGAAGGTGGACTTGCCCGATCCGGATGGTCCCATGACGGCGACGAACTCGCCAGGGGCGATGCGAACCGACACGTCGTCGAGCGCACGCAACGGTACGTTACCCAGCCGGTAATCCTTGCACAGATGCTCGGTCTCGATCAGCCAGTCTCCCATGGCTGGACTCCCCGATGTCTGAAGCGCCGGCGTCACATGCGCGGTCCGGCGCCCATGGATGGAACGGCACCCGAAGCCGTGGACAGCGCCGTTTCGCCGAGCACGACACGGTCTCCGACTCCCAGCTTTCCTTCGACGACCTCCACCATGCTGCCATCGGAAACACCAAGCCGAAGTGGGCGGCGCTCCGGCTGCCCAGCGGCGTTCAGCACCCAGACCTCGCCCGTCTGCTGGGATGGCGGGCTGCTCGGCGGGGCGGCCTTGGCCGGGTGGTAGCGCAAGGCGGCGCTGGGAACCAGCAGCGCGTCGTCGCGGTGGTCGGCGACGATGCGGATGTTGGCGGTCAGACCGGGAAGGAGTGCGAGATCGGGATTGGGCGCCGAGATGACCACGTCGTAGGTGACGACGTTCTGCACGACCTGCGGCGCCTTGCGGATCTGAATCACCGCCCCGGTGAAGCGGCGGCCGGGGAAAGCGTCCACGGTGAAGTGCACGTCCTGGCCCACCCGGACGGTCCCGACATCCGCCTCGTCCACGGAAGCGTCCACCTGCATGGCCGTCAGATCCTGGGCGATGGTGAACAGCACCGGGGCCTGCAAGCTGGCCGCCACCGTCTGGCCGCGGTCGACGTTGCGCTGGATGACGGTGCCGTCCACCGGGGCGACGATGCGCGTGTGCTCCAGATTGATGCGCGCTCCCTGATACGCCGCCTGTTTCTGCTGCACCAACGCCATCGCGCTCGCCACGTTGGCTTGGGCGAGGGTAAGCTGGGCCTCGCTGGAGCGGACGGTTGCCTGCTGGCTGATCTCCTGCGCGGTCAGAGCCTCGACCTCCGCCTGGGCGGCGTCGTTGGCGGATTTCGCGCTGTCGCGGCCCGAGGCGGAGGCATTTCCGCGGTCGAAGAGCCGTTGCGTGCGTTCATAACTGCTCCTGGCGTTGAACAGGAGCGCTTGGGCCTTGCGCAGCTGAGCCTGTACGTTGGTCAGCGTGGCGCGCGCGGCCTCCAGGTCGGCGTTGGCCCGTATGACGGTGGCGCGCTGGGTCTCGATGCCCGCCTGGGCAACGGCGAGGTCGCCGGCCGCCTGCGCCACCTGTGTCTCGAACAGCGCAGGATCGATGCGGGCGACGAGCTGACCGGTCTTCACCTCGGTGTTGAAGTCGGCGAGCAGTTCGCTGATCTGTCCCGACACCTGCGACCCCACCTGCACGGTGACGACCGGGTTGACGGTGCCCGACGCGGTGGTCGACGCGGTAACCGCCCCACGGGCCACCGGGCCGGTGCGGTAAGCGGGCGCGGCGTTGCGGGTGCCCACAGCGTGAGAAAGCAGCATTGCGGCGGCCGTCAGCGCGAGCGCGAGCCCGAACAGCCAGCCGGGATGTCGGGCAACACGGCGTTCCGCTGGGATCTTTGATCGTCCAGGGCTCGGACCGTGGTCGGTCAACGGTCCGTGCTCGGTCAGCGGCCCGTGGTCGGTCAGCGGCAGCGTCATCGGCTGGCTCCGGAAGGACTGGGTCCACGCTCCGCACCATGGACTCCCGCAGCCTATCCGAAGGATGCCCCGGGGCATTAACGTGCATCAAGATCAGCGCTCGCGGATAGGGTTAACCCGCAAAAGGCGGCGCCCACAGGGACGCTTCGACCGAAAGAGGTCGGGCTCCGCCCGATCTCCGCGTCTTTACGATGCGCCGCCTTTACCTGGGTTAATGCCTCGACTCCGCCTTCGTCCATGCTCGACGCTCGATATGCCGGGCGAGCGGGCGACTGGGCGGGGCGGCCCTCCTGCAGCGGAGATTCCGCACTCCTGCCGGTCGCCTTGTTTCTCGGATCCAAGACAGGAGATTGATATGGCGATGTCCTTGCGCAACGTATCCGTCGTCGTGCTGGGCACCCTGCTCGCGGCGGGGTGCTCGGGGTTGAGCGCGGAAGACCGCAACCTTCTGATCCAGACGCAAGCCACCGCCAATGACGCCAAGGCGGAGGCGGCGCGGGCCGCCAGCGCCGCCCAGCAGTCGGCCGAACAGGCGCGCGCCGCAGCGGCGGACGCCAGGGCGGCGAACGAGAAGGCGGAACGCATGTTCAGCCGCAGCCAGCGGAAAACCCGCTCTTAGTCGGACAGAGGCCGTAGGTGACCGTGGGCGCTGCCGTCCTGTTCCGTTCGATCGGAAGCGTCGTCACTGCCCTGGCGGCCCTGGCCTTTGCTCCGGTGCCGGTGGCGGCGGCCGACATCATTGGACCATTGCCATTCGGTATTCTCTTTGCGTCAGCGGACGACACGCTGGCCGACATCGCCATCGACAATGATCTCGGCTACACCGAGATCATCATGGCAAATCCAGCCATCGACCCGTGGCTGCCGGGCGACCGAACACTCGTGGTGCTGCCGACGGCGCATATCCTTCCATCCGGGGGGCGCAGCGGCATCGTGATCAATCTTGCGGAGCAGCGCCTGTATCACTTCGCACGGGGGAAGCCGCCGGCCAGTTTTCCAGTGGGAATCGGTGCCGAGGCCGCCAACCTGCGGACCGGCTCCACCTACGTCCGGGCCAAGCGTGTCAACCCGCCCTGGATGCCTTCCACGCGCATGCGGGAGGAGGACCCGGACCTGCCGCCCTATGTCCCGCCGGGGCCGGACAACCCGCTGGGGCCCAAGGCACTGTACCTCGGCTGGACGGGCATCATCGTCCATGGAACCAACAAACCCTATGGTGTTGGGCGTCGCGTGAGCCACGGCTGCTTCCGCCTGCACAACCGGGATATCGGGCGCCTGTACGAGGAGGTGCCCATCGGCACCCAGATTCGTGTCGTGGACGAGCCGGTGAAACTCGGCTGGGTCGGCGACAGCCTTTACATCGAGGTTCACCTGACGACCCGGCAAGCCGATGCCCTAGAGGAAACAGGGCGCTTCGACCCGCCCGACTTTCCGAATCTTGAGGCGATCGTTGCACGCGCCGCAGGTCGTGCCGCGTCACGGGTGGATTGGGGCGCCGTCCACAAGGCGGTCGAGGAACAGCGTGGCCTCCCGCGGCCCATCCTGCGTGGGTCGTCGGACACTGAACCGCTCCGAGTTTTCCGGAGACTCCCTGTTCTGAGACGATGGGGTCATCATGACGAAACCGTCATCACCCGAATACGCCCCCGAGGTCCACGAGCGCGCGTTGCGGATGGCGTTCGCGTGAAAACGTCGCCACGGCGGCGTGATCCCTACATTCCGGCCTCCGACAAAGCCGGCGCGGTTCAAAGGCGGCGATGGCGCTGCGCAAGCGCCTTATCCTGCGTCTTTTTGTCCTGCGCCCTTCTGAGCCCTGTCAGCCATGTACCTCGTACGAAGAGTGGACTTCCCGAGCGCCCCAGCCATAGCATGCAGTTGATCATCGCAGAACCTTTCCGGCTTGCCGCCGGCTTCGGGCGGACCGCCGTTTCTGCACAAGACGCTGTATCCATTGCACCAGCCCCGTGGCACAGGGAGGCCTGACATGGTCGACACTCCGTGCCGATTGCCCAGCCTAGCGGTCGGAGCCATCATCGTTTCGTTGATTGTTGCCGCGTCCGCGCGCGCCGCGTCCGATGGACCGGGCAGCATCGGCTTCGGGCGCCATTTGGTCGAGGAGGTCTGCGGCGAGTGCCACCGCGTGTCGCAGCCGCCGATGGCTAAGCCGCCCCCCATGCAGGAGGAGCTTGCTGCGCCCGACCTGGTGGAGCGAATGCGCGATCCAGGGATCACCGAAATGGCCCTGCGCAGTTACCTGCGGACATCCCACCCGGTCATGCCGAACATCCGTCTGTCCATGGAAGAAACGGACGATGTCGTCGCGTACCTGATGTCCCTAAAGGAAGGCCTGCAATGAAGACGGGCCTATGCGCGGGGGTGTTGATGACGTTTCTCGCCATGGCGGACGTGACACAGGCGGCGGACGCGGAAGCCGGCAGAAGAATCGCCGACCGTTGGTGCGCCGCCTGCCACCTAACCTCGGACAGCAATGCGGACAGCCGTGTTGTGCGCGGCACCGACGCGGTCCCGACATTGGCCAGCATCGCGCGCGATCCGAACCGCAGCCCGAACTGGTTGCGGCAATGGCTGGCCTTTCCTCACCCGCCGATGCCCGACCTGAATCTTTCACGCTCGGAGATCGATGACGTTATCGCCTACCTGCAAGGGATGTCGCGCTGACGCGAGCCCAACCACTCCGCGCCGCGCACCTGGATCGAGGTCGCAGGAGGCCGCCAATGTCCAGAACGATCGTGAAGCAGACCTTCACATGGAGGGCTGAGCATGAGAGCGATGATCCTGCCACAGCCGCGCGCATCGCTGATTCCCGCCTTGCTGCCGGACCCAGAGCCAGGACCGGGCCAAATCCTGATCGCCGTTCACGCCTGCGCGGTGTGCCGAACCGACCTGCACGTCATGGACGGCGAGTTGCCGCATCCCAAACTGCCACTTATTCCCGGCCATGAGATCATCGGGAGCGTCCTCGAAACCGGGCCGGGCGTGGAGCGCTTTCATCTTGGGGACCGCGTGGGAATCGCCTGGCTCGGCTGGAGTTGCGGCGAATGCGTCTATTGCCGCTCGGGACGCGAGAACCTGTGCGACCGCGCACGCTACACCGGCTACCAGATCGACGGCGGCTACGCCGAGATGGCGGTCGCCGACGCTCGCTACGCCTTTCCTGTCGGCCCGTCCTACACCGACATCGAAGCGGCGCCGCTGATGTGCGCCGGCCTGATCGGCTACCGCGCCCTCCGGGCCGTCGGGGAGGTGGAGCGCCTGGGTCTTTACGGCTTCGGGGCCGCTGCGCACATCGTCATCCAGATTGCCCGGCACTGGGATCAGCGGGTTTTCGCTTTCACGCGGACTGGGGACGAAGCTGCACAGGCTCTGGCCCGTGATCTTGGCGCGGCATGGGCCGGCGGGTCTGAAGAGCCCCCTCCGGAGCCTCTGGATGCCGCCATTCTCTTCGCCCCCGTCGGCGCGCTGGTGCCGACGGCGCTGCGGGCTGTGGTGAAGGGGGGCACCGTCGTCTGCGCCGGCATCCACATGAGCGACATTCCCTCCTTCCCCTATGACATCCTATGGGGTGAGCGGGTGATCCGCTCCGTCGCCAACCTCACCCGTCGGGACGGGGAGGAGTTCCTGGCGCTTGCGCCCCGCATCCCCGTACGGACCCGCACAACGCCCTTTCCCCTCGCCCAGGCCAATGAAGCCGTGGAAGCGCTGCGCTGCGGGACCGTCACCGGAGCGGCGGTGCTGACCGTCTGAGGTGGCGTCCTTCCGCTGTGCGGTCGCTGCTTGCATCAGGTGGAATTCAGAATTCCTCTCCTGGTCCTTGGCATACAGCATTTAAATCGACGGACCAATCGATCGATAACCACTGATTTCAGAGTTATTTCGAAGCGGATCGGCTGGAAGAGTCCATAACATGAATTACGCGCACCTCGGGCGAGTTCAATAATGGTTTCCGGAAATCTTGTGACAATCGCCCGCGGTCCCGTGGATTGGTGAGTGGAAACGACACGTCCTGCTTGGCGAGTGGCTGAGGTGCCGTGGCGTCGTTCATCTCGGCCAGTTCAGTGAGCCGCATCCAATCGAGCACACGCAGGTGGCCTTTCGCGAAAGACAGCAGACCAGCCGTACGCATCTCCTTGAGCGTCCGACACACGTGGACCGGTGTCAGTCCTGTGGCATCGGCAATGAGGACCTGACTGATCGGCAACGTCACGTCCGAAATGTCCGGTGCGGTCCTTTGCCGTTGCCGATTGTAAAGGGCAAGGAGAAGCCGGGCAATCCGCTCCGCGGCGGTGCGGGTGCCGAGCCCGCCCAGGAGCCGCCAATCAGAGATCGTTTCGGCCGCGAGCAAGGATGCCATCCGCAAGGCAACGTTCGGCACCTGTTGGCAAAAGCGCATCAGGGAATGGCGTGGCATCGGACAGACGATCAGATCGGTGAGCGCTTCGACCGTGCAGGGCATGTTACCGTCGGGGGCCCGCTCGAAGCCGACCAGATTTCCCGGCATGACGAAACGCAGCACTTGGCGCCGACCGTTCTCGTGCATCATGGACGCCAACGCCCAGCCACGGCGAACGATGTAGACCATCTCGTTTTCGTCACCTTCGACAAACAAACTGGCGCCGGCACGAATGGTGCGGGCCGGGCGTTTGATCGCCGCCCAGCTGGACAACTGTTCATCCGCAACGCTTGCACACAACCCGTCACGTCGCAGCGGGCACGCTTGGCAGTCTGATTGCATGACCGCCTCCTCAGCCTGGAATCAGTGCGGAAGGCTTGGCCGCTCCAACGGAAGCAGCTGAGCCTGGGCCATGGCGTCAAAAAAAGCGGACAGAATGACATGGGGCGCCACAGGACCTCCCGGCGCCTCCTGAGCCATTTTGAAAGCGTCGAACATCGCACATGCGACCGCCAGCTTCGCGGCGATCCCGAGAGGCGTGTGTGCCGGCGTGCAGACGAGTGACCGCAACACGCTCTGGCAGTCCATCTCCGTTGTCCGGTCCGACGCCTCGCTTGCAACGGACCGGACGCGGTCCATTGCTTCGGCCTGTCCCACCTCTTGTACCCATTGAAAGAGAAACAGCAAATCCTGATCGCGATGCCTGCCGCTCGCCAGGGCCAAGGCAATCGCGTTCATGAGTTCGGCATGGAGATGCCCGACTTCCGCAAGGTCACCGGTTGGCATCATGGCCGCCTCCTGTGGCAATGCACGGGGTTTAGCTTGAGCACCGCCCTCATCAGGAAAAAGTGGCATCGAAAACTCGGTTGGGACTGAAACACAGCCCCCGGTTTTTCGCCGCCGATCTTTCAACGCTTGGGCTCATCACGGCAACAGTCCCTCATTGTGCCGCCGATTGACTTGATCTGGATCACCATCCGGCGCGCCTATGCTAATGAGACGGAGCATAGCCGTAAAATAGGCCGACGATACCCCGTCACGCCTTATGCATCATACTCAATTCGCAACAATATCAATGCCAAACATAATAAGATAAACTATGACAAAACACATTTTTCATATTGTTGCGAATCTTCACCACGCAACAATGTCCCGGACTATAAAATCATTGCACACTTTAATAGAAAGAGTATAAGGAGTCTATAATTTAAAATACCGACAGCAACCTTTTGATGATCAAGAGGTTTGGCAATGCAGCTATTAACCAATATCTCGCCGGCCCCTCCACCTCCCATAGGTTTGGCGCGACGGAACATCAGCCGCCATCTTCTCAGAGCCCGTTTGACAACCGGTTCAATGGCAGACACGTCGAAGTAGCAGGCTTGCCATAGCGAGTTGCATCATACCGCCGGAGACGTCGATCCGGGCTTCATAATCTCGAACCAGACGTCTCCAGCGG
>NZ_QOKV01000014.1 GCF_008365405.1 Azospirillum brasilense
GGCCGGCGTCCTTGAGCTTCTTCTTGAGCGCCTGGAAGATCTCCGACCCCATGCGGATGGCCTCGGCGGCGCTCTCCGCGCCGACCGGCATGACCATGAACTCCTGGATGTCGATCGGGTTGTCGGCGTGGGCGCCGCCGTTGATGATGTTCATCATCGGCACCGGCAGCAGGTTGGCGAACGCGCCGCCGACGTAGCGGAACAGCGGCAGGGCAGCCTCTTCCGCCGCGGCCTTGGCGACGGCGAGCGAGACGCCGAGGATGGCGTTGGCGCCGAGCCGGCCCTTGTTGGGGGTGCCGTCCAGCTCGATCATGGCGAGGTCGAGGGCGCGCTGGTTGGAGCCGTCGAGGCCGGCGATGGCGTCGTAGATCTCGCCGTTGACCGATTCCACGGCCTTCAGCACGCCCTTGCCGCCGTAGCGGCCCTTGTCGCCGTCGCGCAGTTCCACCGCCTCGTGCGCGCCGGTCGAGGCGCCGGACGGAACGGCGGCGCGGCCGAAGGCGCCGGATTCGAGCAGGACGTCCACCTCGACGGTCGGGTTCCCACGGCTGTCGAGGATCTCGCGGGCGTGGATTTCGGTAATGGCGCTCATGTTTGTCCTTCCTCCGCGTTGCGCGCGTCCACCGGATGATCTTTCCAGGCGGATGATCTTTCCAGGCGAAAAAGAAGCGCGCGGGCTTGATAGCCTTGCGTGAGGGGGGATGCAAGGCCGCTGGGGCGCAAACACTCGGGGAAAGACGCCCAGACGGCGAAGCACCCTATCCGGTTGTGCAGCGCACCTGCTTCCAAAGTCGCATAGACCATCTTGTCCAGCACTCGTAGCGTTCTAACGTTCGCTAGCGGGGACCGCCCGCTGCGGGCGGGACACACCCCAAGGCCAATCCAAGTGCGGAGGACCCATCCATGAAGACCTGGCGCAAGCCCCAGATCGTCGAAATCGCCGTCGGCACCGAAATCAACGCCTACGCCTGCGCCCGCCTCTGAGCGCTGGCCAATTTCCATGCGTGACGACCGCCGCCTGATTCGGGCCGCCTAATTAGGAAGGGCACACCATGCTGACGATCCTTGTCCTTGGCTCCGCGGCAGGCGGCGGTTTTCCGCAATGGAACTGCAACTGCGACGGCTGCCGCCGTGCCCGCTCCGGCGACCCGGCGGCCCGCCCGCGCACCCAGTCGTCGCTCGCCGTCAGCGGCGGCGACGGACGTTGGCTGCTGCTGAACGCATCGCCGGACATCGGTCAGCAGATCCTCGCCAACCCGGCGCTGCACCCGCAGACCGCTGTGCGCCACAGTCCCATCGCTGCGGCGGTGCTGACCAACGCCGACATCGACCATGTGGCGGGCCTGCTGACGCTGCGCGAATCCCAGCCGCTGGCCGTCTACGCCACCGACCGGGTGCACGGCGTGCTGGAGGCGAACGCCGTCTTCCGCGTGGTCAATCCGGAGCTTGCGCCGCGCCGCGCCATGGCGCTGGACCGGCCCTGGGTTCCCGCCGACGCCACCGGCACGCCCTTCCCCTTCGAGATCGAAGCCTTTGCCGTGCCCGGCAAGGTCGCGCTCTATCTGGAAGACCCGTCCGCAGCCGGCTTCGGGTCGGTGGCGGAGGACACGGTGGCGCTGCGCATCCGCGACCGCAACGGCGACGGGGAGTTCTTCTACATCCCCGGCTGCTCGGCCATGCCCGATTGGCTGGCCGACCGGCTGCGCGGGGCGCCGCTGGTGCTGTTCGACGGCACCACCTGGACCGACGACGAGATGATCCGCGCCGGCACCGGCAGCAAGACCGGCCAGCGCATGGGCCACATGGCCATGTCCGGCCCTGACGGCTCCATTGCTTCCTTCGTGGGGCTGGGCGTGCGGCGCAAGGTCTTCGTCCACATCAACAACACCAACCCGGCCTTGCTGGACGACTCGCCCGAACGGGCCGCCGCCGAGGCCGAAGGTTGGGAGATCGCCCACGACGGGATGGAGTTCACGCTATGACGTCAGCGCTGTCGCGCGAGGACCTGGAACGCGAGTTGCGCGCCATCGGCGAGCGCCAGTACCACGACCTCCACCCCTTCCACAAACTGCTGCACGGCGGGAAGCTGAAGCGCGGGCAGGTCCAGGCCTGGGCGCTGAACCGCTTCTACTATCAGGTCTGCATCCCCAAGAAGGATCTGGCCCTGATGGCGCGGATGGACGATCCGGCCCTGCGCCGCATCTGGATTCAGCGCGTGCTCGACCATGACGGCTTCGGCGAGAGCCGCCAGCGCGAGGAGGGCAAGGTCGGCGGGATCGAGCGCTGGCTGCGTCTGACCGACGGGCTGGGGCTGGACCGCGACTATGTGACCTCGCTGACGGGCATCCTGCCGGCGACCCGCTACGCCGTGGATTCCTACGTTAACTTCGTGTCGAGCAAATCGACGCTGGAGGCCGTCGCCTCGTCCCTGACCGAGCTGTTCGCCCCGGCCATCCACCGCGAGCGCATCGCCGGGTTCGAGGCCTATTACGCCTTTGCCAACGACGCCACCCTGTCCTATTTCCGCAAGAGGCTGGACGAGGCGCCGCGCGACGTCGAGTTCGGGCTCGAATACGTGCTCGACAACGCCCGCACGCCGGAGCAGCAGCAGCAGGTGATCGCCGCGCTGCGCCACAAGGCGGAGCTTCTCTGGGCACAGCTGGACGCGCTTCACCACGCCTATGTGTCCCCCGGCCTGATCCCGCCCGGCGCCTTCGTGCCGGACGACATGGAACCGCCGGTCTACGCGCGATGACGGACGGCGTGCGCGAGGAGGACCGGGTTCGGCTGGCCCCCGGCGTCATGCTCCGCCAGGACCGGGTGCGCGGCCACTGGCAGCTTCTGGGACCGGAGCGCGTGCTGATCCTGGATGAGGTGGCGCTGGAGGTGGTGCGGGCCGTCACTGCACAGTCTCCGGAAGGACAGCCTCCGGTGACGGTGGGCGCAGCCATCGCGACGCTGGCCGTGCAATTCGACGCGCCGCGTGAGGAGATCGCCGCGGACGTGTTGGAACTGTTGGGCGACATGATCACGAAGGGGTTCCTGAACCGATGACCTTCTGTGGCGCCACGACCGCACTCGAACCGCCGCTGGCCCTGCTGGCGGAACTGACGCACCGTTGCCCGCTGCGCTGCGCCTACTGCTCCAACCCGCTGGCGCTCGACCCGGCCAGCCGCGAGCTGGACACCGCCGCATGGTGCCGCGTGCTCGACGAGGCGGCCGACCTCGGCATCATCCAGGTGCATTTCTCCGGTGGCGAGCCGACGGCACGCAAGGACCTGGAAGCGCTGATCACCCACGCCACCGGAGTTGGGCTCTACGCCAACCTCATCACCTCGGCGGTTCTGCTCGACCGGGCACGGCTGGAGCGGCTGCGCGACGCCGGGCTCCAGCATGTGCAGATCGGCTTTCAGGACACGGTGCCGGCCAAGGCCGAACTGATCAGCGGCTTCCCCGGCGGCCAACCGAAGAAGCTGGAGGTGGCGCGCGCGGTCACCGACGCCGGCATGGCGCTGACCGTCAACGCCATCGTGCAGCGCCACAACATCGACCGGGTGGACGACTTCTTCGACATGGCGCTGGAGCTGAAGGCCGGCCGGATCGAAATCGCCAACGTCCAGTATTATGGCTGGGCGCTGAAGAACCGCGCCGCCCTGATGCCGACCCGTGACCAGCTGATCCGCATGGACGAGCGCGTGCGCGCCCGCCTGCCGGAGCTGAAGGGCCGGCTGGTCGTCGATTACGTGGTGCCTGACTATTACGCCAAGCGCCCCAAGGCCTGCATGGGCGGCTGGGGCCGCAAATTCCTGAACGTCACGCCCAGCGGTTCGGTTCTGCCCTGCCACGCCGCCGAGACGATCCCCGGCATGAGTTTCGACCGGGTGACGGAGCGCCCGCTGGCCGACATCTGGGCCAACTCCGCCGCCTTCCAGCGCTACCGCGGCACCGACTGGATGCCGCAACCCTGCCGGAGCTGCGACCAGAAGGAGATCGACTGGGGCGGCTGCCGCTGTCAGGCGCTGGCGCTGACTGGAAACGCCGACAACACCGACCCGGTGTGCGACCTGTCCGAGCATCACGGCTTGCTAGCCAACATCGCCGCCGAGGATGGCGGCACGGCCGAGGCACCGATCACCTACCGGAGCTTCAGCCTGTAGAACCATCCCTGTAGAGCCATCGTAGCCCTCTCCCCTCCGGGGAGAGGGTGGCCCGGAGGGCCGGTGAGGGGGATGCGCGTGGCGATGCGTCCGGCAAAAGCGCACCCCCTCACCCTGACCCTCTCCCCAGAGGGGAGAGGGGATTGCTCATTTCTTCGGGGCCGTTGCCGCCGAGGCGCTGGTTTTCGAACCGCCGACCGCGGCTATGTGGCCCTTGATGTCGTCGTAGACGTTCTGCGGGACGATCTTCTTGCTGACCAGTTCGTCCTTGGAGCGGTAGGGGCGGTTCTTCACAATGGCCTCGGACCGCGCCTCTCCGATTCCCGGCAAGGTCTGAAGCTCATCCTTGCCGGCGGTGTTGAGGTCGATGACCTTGGCCTTCGCCGCCCCCGTGGACGAGGACGCCCCGCTGCCCATCGGCGGAGCCGTGGTGCTGCCGCTGGTGCCCGGCGGCATGGCCGGCTTGGCCTGCGGCATCGGCGTGGTCGAGTGGGTGGATGAGGACGGCGCGGTCGATTGCGCGAGGGCGGGAACGGCGATCATCGCGCCGACGCTGGCGAAAGCGGCGATGGCGCACAGGCGGATCGGCTTCATGGCGTTGCTCCATGGCTTTATCCGCAGGCGCTCCACCATAAGCGCGGCGCCCGCGGTGCCTGGGCAACGCCGGGACCGGCACGCCGTTCCCGAACCTGTCCTTTCGTCAAGCCCTCTCGTCAGGCCTTCGCCAGACGGTCGAAGGCCTGGAGGCGCGCCAGCAGGGCCGGCATGTCCTTCAGCGGGACCATGTTCGGGCCGTCGCTGGGGGCGCAGTCCGGATTCTCGTGGGTCTCCATGAAGACCGCGGCGACGCCCACGGCGATGGCGGCGCGGGCCAGCACCGGAACGAACTCCCGCTGGCCGCCGGAGGTGGTGCCCTGCCCGCCCGGCTGCTGCACGGAATGGGTGGCGTCGAAGACCACCGGGAAGCCGGTCTCCGCCATGATCGGCAGGGACCGCATGTCCGACACCAGCGTGTTGTAGCCGAAGCTGGCGCCGCGCTCGCACAGCAGCACCTTGTCGTTGCCCGACGCCACCAGCTTCGCCGCGACATTCTTCATGTCCCAGGGGGCGAGGAACTGGCCCTTCTTCACATTGACCGCCCGGCCCGTCTTGGCGGCGGCGATCAGCAGGTCGGTCTGGCGGCACAGGAAGGCGGGGATCTGAAGGACGTCCATCACCTCGGCCACGGCGGCACACTGGTCGGCCTCGTGAACGTCGGTGATCACCGGGCAGCCGAAGCGCTCCTTGATCTCGGCGAAGATCGGCAGCGCCTTGTCCATGCCGAGGCCGCGCGCCGTGCTGATGGAGGTGCGGTTGGCCTTGTCGAAGGACGACTTGTAGATCAGCCCGATGCCCAGCGCGCCGGTCATCTCCACCAGCGCCGCCGCCGTCTCCAGCGCGTGGTCGCGGCTTTCCATCTGGCACGGGCCGGCGATCAGGGTGAAGGGCCGGTCGTTGGCGATGGTCAGGGTGCCGATCTGGACGGTCTTGGCGGTGGTCATCCCGTGCTCTCCAAAAAGCAATGCGAGGGGACGCATGCCAATGCCCCCTCGCGCTGCTCCTTCCTTCCCAGATATCGGCGATCCCGGTCAACCGGAATGGCGTCAACCCAGATGCTGCTTGAAGAAGGCTGCCGTGCGTCCGTTGGCGAGATTCGCTGCCTCGGCGTCGAAATGGGCGCCGCCGGCGCGGGCGAAGGCGTGGTCCACATCCGGATAGACGTGGGCGGTGACGTTCGGGTTGCCCTTCACCGCGGCCAGAATCTTCTCCCGAGCCTCCGCCGGGACGAACTGGTCCTTTTCGGCGATGTGCATCAGCAGCGGCTTGGTGATGCTCGCCGCCTCGCCGGCCAGCCCGTCGAGCCCGACGCCGTAATAGCTGACATTGGCGTCGGAATCGGAGCGCGCCGCCATCATGTAGGCCAGCCGGCCGCCCAGGCAGTAGCCGACCGACCCGGCCTTGCCGGTGCAATCCGGATTCTGGCGCAGCCACGCGAGCGTGGCCTTGAGGTCGTCCACCGCCTTGTCCTGGTCCATGCCGTTCATCAGGGCGAAGGCGCGGTTCCATTCCTCCTGGGTCTTGTCGGTGATCTGGACGCCCGGCTCCTGCCGCCAGAACAGGTCCGGACAGACGGCCAGCCAGCCCTGGGCGGCGAAGCCGTCGCACAGGTCGCGCATGACCTGATTGACCCCGAAGATTTCCTGGATGACGACGAGTCCCGGCGCCGGCCCGCCGCCCGCCGGCTTGGCCACATAGGCGGAAAAGCTGCCGCCGTCGCCGGCGGGAATGCTGATGTCGGTCATGGTTGTGTCCCTTCCCTTGGTTTCTTTCCTGGCCCGTAACGCAAAAGCGGCGGCCGTTGGCTCGGCCGCCGCTCTCACTATACCCACGGGAAACCCGGAACCGGAACACGCGGGGGAGGAATGCCCTCCCCCGTATGGTCACATCACACCAGACGGCTCTGCTCGATCGCCGCCTTGATGAAGGAGGTGAAGAGCGGGTGCGGGTCGAAGGGCTTGGACTTCAATTCCGGGTGGAACTGCACGCCGATGAACCAGGGATGGTCCGGGATCTCGACGATCTCGGGCAGTTCGCCGTCCGGCGACAGGCCGGAGAACAGCAGGCCGACCTTCTCCAGACGGTCCTTGTAATAGACGTTCACCTCGTAGCGGTGGCGATGGCGCTCGGTGATGTCGGTGGTGCCGTAGACCTCCGCCACCTTGCTGCCGGGGACCAGCTTCGCCGGGTAGGTGCCGAGCCGCATGGTGCCACCCAGGTCGGTGCCTTCCGTGCGCTTCTCCAGGCTGTTGCCACGCATCCACTCGGTCATCAGGCCGACCACCGGGTTGCCGGGCTTGCCCAGCTCGGTCGAGCCGGCGTCGACGATCCCGGCCATGTTGCGGGCTGATTCGATCACCGCCATCTGCATGCCGAAGCAGATGCCGAAATACGGCACCTTGCGCTCACGGGCGAACTGGGCGGCGCGGATCTTGCCCTCCGTGCCGCGCGAGCCGAAGCCGCCCGGCACCAGGATGCCGTGGACGTTCTCCAGCCGCTGCACCGCGCTGTCGTCCTCGAAGATCTCCGAGTCGATCCAGTCGAGCTTGACCTTCACGTTGTTGGCGATGCCGCCGTGGGTCAGCGCCTCGGCCAGCGACTTGTAGCTGTCGAGCAGGCTGGTGTACTTGCCGACGACGGCGATGGTCACCTCGCCCTGCGGCTTGCGCACGCGCTCGACGATGCTGGTCCAGCGCGACAGGTCCGGCTTGCCCTCGGTCGGCAGGCCGAAATAGGCCAGAACCTGGGTGTCGAAGCCTTCCTCGTGATAGCTGACCGGCACCTGATAGATCGAATCGACGTCCAGGGCGGCGATGACGCGCTCCGGACGGATGTTGCAGAACAGCGCGATCTTGCGGCGCTCGTTGTCCGGGATCGGGCGGTCGGCGCGGCAGAGCAGGATGTTGGCCTGGATGCCCATGCCCAGCAGCTCCTTCACGGAATGCTGGGTCGGCTTGGTCTTCAGCTCGCCCGCCGTCGGGATGTAGGGCAGCAGGGTCAGGTGGATGAACAGGGCGTTCTCCGGACCGACCTCATTGCCGAACTGGCGGATGGCTTCCAGGAAGGGGGTCGACTCGATGTCGCCCACCGTGCCGCCGATCTCGCAGAGAATGAAGTCCTCGTCGGTCGTCTCGGCGCCGATGAAGTCCTTGATCTGGTCGGTGACGTGCGGAATCACCTGCACGGTCGCGCCCAGATAGTCGCCGCGGCGCTCCTTGGCGATCACGTTCGAATAGATGCGGCCCGTGGTGATGTTGTCGCCACGGCGCGCGGCCACGCCGGTGAAGCGCTCGTAATGGCCGAGGTCGAGGTCGGTCTCAGCGCCGTCGTCGGTCACATAGACCTCGCCGTGCTGGTACGGGCTCATCGTGCCGGGGTCCACGTTCAGGTACGGGTCCAGCTTGCGCAGCCGCACCTTGTAGCCGCGCGCCTGGAGAAGCGCCCCAAGCGCCGCCGACGCCAGACCTTTGCCCAGCGAGGAAACGACGCCACCGGTGATGAAGATGTAGCGAGTCATGTCCGTCCGAAGACCTTCAGAGCCTGATCCGTTCCCCGAGTTCGGACCGTCTCCCGGGCGCTGCCCAGATCGACGATCCTCAAAAGAAAGAGGCGGCTTCGGGGGAGGCCGCCTCACGTCAGACCCGGCCGGAGCCGCGTCGCGTTGTGCCGGGCCGCTGTTACTGGGCGACCGGCGGAGCGGGCTGCGCCGGCGTGGCCGGCTGGGCGGGAGCCGCCGGGGCCACGGGCTGGGCCGGCATCGTGTCGATGATCGAGGTCGGCGCCCGGTGCGCGCCCGCCAGGACCGCCAGGACCAGGCTGGTCGCCATGAAGCAACCCGCCAGGATGCCGGTGGTCCGCGTCAGCAGATTGGCGGTGCCGCGGGTGGACATCATGCCCCCCATGTTGCCGCCGCCGATGCCGAGACCGCCGCCTTCCGACCGCTGGATCAGGATGACCCCGACCAGCGCCAGGGCGATCAGCAGGTGAATGACCAGAAGCACCGATTCCATGCAGCCCGTTCCCTTGATCCCTTCCCGGAGCGGTCCGCAGGGACCGCCCAAACCAACAGCGCGCCACGGACCTTGGCAAGGGCCCGTGGCGCGCGCCCACTGTTTTTAACGCGGTCCTGCGCGATATGCTAGCGGCAACTGGTGGCGATCGCCCAGAAATCGTCCGCCTTCAGCGCGGCGCCGCCGACCAGCGCGCCGTCCACATTCTCCACCGCCATCAGTTCCGCCGCGTTGCCCGGCTTGACCGAGCCGCCGTAGAGCACGCGCACCGCGTCGGGATCGGCGGTCTTGCCGGCCAGCTCCGCCCGGATGTGGGCGTGCATCGCCTTGACGTCGTCGGGAGTCGCGGTCTTGCCGGTGCCGATGGCCCAGACCGGCTCGTAGGCGATGACGGTGTTCGCCGCGGTGGCGCCCTCCGGGATCGAGCCCTTGAGCTGGCTGGCGACGACGGCGTTGGCCTGCCCGGCGTCGCGCTGGGCCTCCGTCTCGCCGACGCAGATGATGGCGATCAGCCCCGCCTTGTGGGCGGCGGCCGCCTTGGCGGCGACCTGCGCGTCGGATTCGGCGTGGTCGGCGCGGCGCTCCGAATGGCCGAGGATGACGTAGCGGCAGCCGGCGTCGGTCAGCATGGCCGGGCTGACGTCGCCGGTGTGCGCGCCGGAGGTCTTGGCGTGGCAGTCCTGCGCGCCGAGCGCCAGCGGGCTGCCGGAGATGGCGTCGCCCACCGGGAACAGCAGCGGGAAGGGCGGGCACACCAGCATGTCGAAGGCGACCGTCCCGGCCCCCGTCAGGCGCCCGGCGAGGTCGGAGGCGAGATCCAGCCCGTCGGCCTTCAGCCCGTTCATCTTCCAGTTCCCGGCAATCAGTTTGCGGCGTGCGGCCATGGCGTTTTCGTCCTCCGGCTCTCGTTTGTTGGTGTGGGTGTTCGTTTTCAAAGTGCGCCCCCTGTCTAGCAAGGAGCGACTGGCATTTCCACCCGTCCAACGGGTTCTTTCCGATGGGGAATCGCGGGGGAAATGGGGTGTTGCCGGGCTTTCGCGGGGTGCCTATGATGCCGCCCCGGCCGCAGGGCCGCCCATTGCGCACTCACTTCGGGTCCCATGCTTCAGTTCATCCGCACTTACGCCGGTTCGTGGGTCGTCAAGATCCTGTTCGTGCTCCTCATCGTCAGCTTCGCGGCCTGGGGCATCGGCGACATGATCCGCACAGGCGGGATCTCCAGCACCGTCGCCTCCGTCGGCAAGGTGGAGATCGACCGGGCGGAGCTGGACCAGGAGTTTCGCCGCCAGATGGAGCGGCTGCGCCCGATGGTCGGTGGCAACCTGACGACGGAACAGGCGCGCCAGTTCGGCCTGCTCGACCAGTCGCTGTCGGCGCTGGTGCAGCGCGCGCTCTACGATCAGGCCGCGCGCGACGCCGGGATCTCGGTCGGCCCGGACGTGGTGCGCCAGCGCATCGCCGAGGAGCCGGCCTTCCGCAACGCGCAGAACCAGTTCGACGCGGCCCAGTTCCGCAGCGTGCTGCGCAACAACCAGCTGACCGAGGACGGCTACGTCGCCCTGCTGCGCCGCGAGACCGCGCGCGAGCTGGTCGCCGGTGCGGTCGGCGCCGGGGTGACCCCGCCGAAGCCGCTGGTCCAGGACCTCTACCGCTTCCGCGGGGAGCGCCGCGTGGCCGAGGTGGTCACCCTGCCCAACGCCGCCATCGGCGATGTCGGCGTGCCCGACGAGGCGGAGCTGACCCGCTATTACGAGGACCATCAGGTCCGCTTCACCGCTCCGGAATACCGCGCGCTGAGCATCGCCCAGCTTTCCGCCGACGAGATCGCCAAGGACATCCAGATCCCCGACAACGAACTCCGTGCCGCCTACGACGAGCGCGCCGACGAACTCGGCACGCCGGAGCGCCGCACGGTGGGGATGGTCCTGGCCGACGACGAAGCGAAGGCGAAGCAGATCGCCGAGGCCGCCAAGACGAAGGGCCTGACCGCCGCCGCCAAGGACGCCGGGACCGACGTCATCACGCTCGACAACGTCACCCGCAACGAGCTGCCGGAGATCGGCGACGCCGCTTTCGCGCTGGCCCAGGGTGCGGTCAGCGACGCGGTGCGCAGCGGGCTGGGCTGGCATGTGCTGACGGTCACCGCCATCCAGCCGGGCGCCACCAAGACCTTCGAGGAGGCCCGCGACCAGCTCCTGGCCGAGCTGCGCAAGGAGAAGGCGATGGACTCGCTCTACTCCATCGCCAACCGGGTCGAGGACCAGCTCGCCAGCGGCGCTCCGCTGGAGGAGGTCGCCCAGGCCCAGTCGCTGCCCATCGCCAAGATCGCCGCGGTCGACAGCAGCGGCAAGGCGCCGGACGGCAAGGACGCCGCCCCGGGCCGCCCGAACTTCGCCGCCATGGTGCAGACCGCCTTCCAGCTCGCCTCCGGCGCCACCTCGAACCTGACCGAGGCCCCCAACAACGTCTTCTACGCCGTGCGCGTCGACGGCGTGACGCCGGCCGCGCCCAAGCCGCTGGCCGAGGTGCGCGATCAGGCCGTCGCCGGCTGGCAGGACGACAAGCGCGCCAAGCTGGCCGCCGAGAAGGCCCAGGACATCGCCGCCAAGCTGAAGCAGGGCTCGGAGGCCGCGGCGCAGGACGTCGCCAGCCAGTCCGGCGCCAGCTTCGCCATGACCACGCCCTTCACCCGCGACGCCCGTTCGGTCGAGGGCCTGCCGGGCGATCTGGTGCGCAAGCTGTTCGAGGGGAAGCCCGGCGAGACGGTGACCGGCGCCACCGCCGACAGCCAGGTCGTCGCCCGCCTGAAGGAGATCATCCCGGCGGACCCGGCGGCCAGCGACGCCACGCTGGCGACCGTGGAGAGCACCGTCGCCCAGGGGCTGGAAAGCGACATCATGGCCCAGTTCGGCAACGCGCTGCGCAACAGCTACCCGGTCGAGGTTCACCGCAACCGCATCGACCAGTTCTTCGCCAGCGGCAACTAACCCCACTCAATCGCCCCACTCAGCCGAGGCCCGTCCCGTGAAGGTTCAGCCGGAATTCGCCGCCTTCCACACCGCTTATGAGGCCGGCAAGCCGCAGGTGGTGTGGACCACGCTGGTCAGCGATCTGGAGACCCCGGTCTCCGCCTACATGAAGCTGGCCGACGGGCGCCCCTACGGCTTCCTCTTCGAATCGGCGGAGCGCGGGGCGGGATCGCGGCGCGACCGCTACTCGGTGATCGGCTTCAAGCCCGATCTGGTGTGGCGCTGCCGCCGCGACCGGGCGGAGGTGAACCGCAACGCCCTGCACGACCGCGACGCTTACGAGCCCATCGACACCGCCCCGCTGGAGTCGCTGCGCGCCCTCATCAACGAGAGCCGAATCGACCTGCCGGACGCCCTGCCGCCGATGGCCGCCGGCCTGTTCGGCTACCTGACCTACGACATGGTCCGGCTGATGGAGCGGCTGCCGGACGACAACCCGGACGAGCTGGGCATCCCCGACGCCATCCTGTCCCGTCCCAGCATCGTCGCCATCTTCGACAGCCACACCGATTCGGTGACGCTGGTCACCCCCGTCTGGCCGAAGCCGGGCGTCGATGGCAACGCCGCCTATGGCGACGCCCGCGAGCGTCTGATGGACGCGGTGGCCGATCTGGAGCGCCCCCTGCCCTACCGGCGGGAGCCGCGGACCAAGGACGGGTTGCCGCTCGCCTGGACCTCCAACACGACGCGCGAGGAGTATCACGCGATCGTGGAGCGGGCGAAGGAGTACATCCGGGCCGGCGACATCTTCCAGGTCGTGCCGTCCCAGCGCATCCGCTTCCCCTTCAAGCCGTCGCCGCTGGCGCTGTACCGCACGCTGCGCCGCCTGAACCCGTCGCCCTTCCTGTTCCACTGCGACTTCGGCGAGCTGTCGGTCGTCGGCTCCAGCCCGGAAATCCTGGTGCGCGTGCGCGACGGCAAGGTGACCGTCCGTCCCATCGCCGGCACCCGCAAGCGCGGCGCCACGGCGGCGGAGGACCAGGCGCTGGCCGAGGATCTGCTGAGCGATCCCAAGGAACTGGCCGAGCATCTGATGCTGCTCGACCTGGGGCGCAACGACGTGGGCCGAGTGGCGCGCACCGGCACCGTCAAGGTGACGCAGAAGATGATCGTGGAGCTGTACAGCCACGTCATGCACATCGTCTCCAACGTCGAGGGCGATCTCGACCCGAAGCACGACGCGCTGGACGCCCTGATCGCCGGCTTCCCGGCCGGAACCGTGTCGGGGGCGCCGAAGGTCCGCGCCATGCAGATCATCGACGAGCTGGAAAAGGCCCGCCGCGGGGTCTATGCCGGCTGCGTCGGCTATTTCGGCGCGTCGGGCGCCATGGACACCTGCATCGCGCTGCGCACCGCCGTGCTGAAGGACGGCATGATGTACGTGCAGGCCGGCGGCGGCGTGGTCGCCGACAGCGATCCGGAGGCCGAGTATCAGGAGACCGTCAACAAGTCGATGGCCCTGATCCGCGCCGCGGAGGAAACCGTCCGCGAGACCTCTGCCCGGTAAGGACCGCATGCCCCTCGATGCGCTGCTGCTGCCGCTGATCGTCAAGATCGTGGCGGCGGCCCTGGTCGTCGTCGCCGCCTCGCTGGCGGCGGAGAAGGCCGGCCCCTTCTACGGCGGCATGATCACCGCCCTGCCCGTCTCCACCGGACCGGCCTTCGTAATGCTCGCGATGGAGCATGGCGATCCCTTCGTCGCGGACGCCGCCCTGTCGGGAATGGTCGGCAACGCGACCATCGTCCTCTATCTGGCGCTTCTGGTGCGGATCGCCCCGCTCTGGAGCATGCCCGCGACGGTCGTCTCCAGTTCGGCCTTCTGGATCGCCGTGGCGGCCACCCTGCGCTCCGCCGTCGATTGGACTCTGCCGCTGGCGCTGCTGCTGACGCTGGCCTGCTACGGGATCGCCGCCTGGGCGGTGTCCGCGCCGATCCCGCAGGACAAGACGGTCCGGGTGGCGCGGTCGCGCTGGTACGACATCCCGGCCCGCGCCGGCCTGGTCGGCCTTCTGGTCGCCACCGTGACCACGCTCAGCCACAGCATCGGGCCGGCGGCCACCGGCATCGCCGCTGTGTTCCCCATCGCCCTCACCAGCCTGACGGTGATCCTGCACGGCCGCCTGGGCGGCGGCGTGGTCGCCGCGGCGATGCGCAGCGCGCTGCTGACCAACCCCGGCCTCGCCCTGGCGCTGACCACCGCCCATCTGCTGGCCGAACCCGCCGGACGGTTCGTCGCGCTCGGCGTCGCCCTGGTGGTGTCGCTGTCCTGGGCCGGCGGCCTGCTGGTGTGGCGGCTGCGCCGTCCTCCGGCGGCCTAAGTCTTTCTCAGGCCTAAGTCTTCCTCACGCTTGGCCGCTGAAGTCGAAGCCGGCGCCTTCCACGGCCTTCCTCACCGTTTCCGGGGCGACTCCGCCCTCCACCGCCACGGTGCCGGCGTCCAGGTCCACCGTCACGGCGGCGCCCGGCGCCAGCTTGCCGATGGCGTTGGTGACGGAGCGGGCGCAGCCGCCGCAGGTCATGCCGCCGACCTTGTAGGTGTCAGCCATGGAACTCTCCTCAAGCGGGACCGGCGGTCACCCGCCGGCGTGATGGGCGCGCACGACGGCGCTGACCGGAACCAGGACGAAGCCGCGTTTCTGCACCTCCGGCATCCAGGAGGCGAGTGCGTCGATTGTCGCATCGTGCGGGTGGCCGATGGCGATGGCGTAGCCCTGCTTGCGCGCCACCTGCTCCGTCTTGGCGAGCTGGCCGCGCACCGCGGACACGGTCATCTCGTTGTCCAGAAAGATGTCGCGTCCGGCGAAGGGCATCTGAAGTTCCCGCGCGAGGGTCAGGCCGGCGCTCTTCGCGGTGGTCCGGCTGTCCAGCCACAACAGGCCGCGCCGCGCGATCTCCCCCAGCACGGGCGCCATGGCCGCGGAATCGGCGGTGAAGCGGCTGCCCATGTGGTTGTTCACCCCGACATAACCGTCGAAGCTGTCCAGCGCCGCCTTGGTCCGACGCAGGATCTCCCCCTTGTCGAGCGACACGCGCAGCGCCAGCGGCCCCGGATCGGCGGAGCCGCTGGGTTCCATGGGAAGATGCAGCATCAGCTCGTGTCCGGCGGCGCGGGCGGCGCGGGCCTGGGCCGGCAGCTCGTGGGCGTAGGGCAGCCAGGCCAGCGTCAGCGGCGCCGGCAGCGACACCGTGCGGTTCGAGCGCTTGCGGTCCACGCCCATGTCGTCGATGACGATGGCGATGGCCGGCTTGCCCGGCGGGGCCCGGAAGGGCAGCGCGTTCTTCTTCCACAATGGTGAGCCGGGAGCCACCTTGGGCGGTTCCGCCGGGACCATGGGAGGCGGCAGCATCGCCACCACCGGCTTCGGCGTCAGGACCGGCGGCGGGGGCGGTGCGGGAACCGGAACGGGGGCCAGAGCCGGGGCCTCGGTCACCTGCGGAGCCGGAGTCGGCGCGGGAACCGGCGCCGGAGCGGGTTCGGCCTCGCGAACCGGAGGCGGGGGCGGTGCCTCCGCGACCTTGGGGGGTAGGGGCGCCTTGATCGGCGCGGCCGGGGCGATGACCGGCGCCTCCCGCTCCACGACGGTCTCCGTCTCCGGCGCGTCGCGCCCGATGATGAAGCGCGCGCCGAGCGCCACCGCGAAGACCGCGATCACACCGGCCAGCGCCAGCAGGACCGGCGAGATGGCACGCCCCGATGCCGTCCGTCCCGATGCAGCGGCCGGTGTTTTCGGTGATGGCTTCCGTGCCGCGGCTTTCTGGGGCTTGCGCGGCGATTTTCTGGCCATGGAAAGGAATCTCGAACCCTGGTTTCCGGTTTGCGCGCAAGGTGGCACCCCCGCACCGTCCCTGCAACAGCGGAGCGGGGTGGAGGTCTCCGCCGGCTGGGACTATGCTGTGACCCGCCATGCTTCGCGCCCTACCCCTCCTGGCCGTCCTCACCGCCGCCGCCGCGCCGCCGGCCCTCGCCGACGAGGTCCGCTGCCCGCCCAGCCTGACCGTGCAGGCCCAGCCGGAGGCGCCCGGCGGCTGGTCGCCCTACCCGGCGAAGGACCAGCACGCCTTCGCCGGCGTCGCTCTGGTCGAGGGCGACCGGACGGCGCAGATGACGCCTCCCTCCCTGCCCGCCGCCCCGGCGGGGCTGGAGCCGGACCGCAGCCTGCGGCGGGGCCGCTCGGAAATCCGACAATGGGACTTCCCCGCCGCGCGGCGCGACAACGTCTTCCTGATCTGCCGTTACAATGGAACGCAGGCCACGCTGGCCATCGACCTGCCGCGCACCGTGCGGCGCTGCCAGATCACCGAGGAGACCGACGCGCGCGGCATGGTCCTGGACAAGCCCGCAATGGCGCCACAGTTCCTCTGCCGCTGATTCTCCGCCAAGTCGAGGTTCGGACGGGCTGGAAATCCATGGCCTCAGCCGCTAGGGTACCCGCCTTGGAACAAGGCCGGAACGCTATTCCGGGACGATTGGACCGTGACCAACGGACCGGAAACGACAGGCCGGAAGGATGCCGGGGCGCCCCATGCTGCTGCTCATCGATAACTACGACAGCTTCACCTACAACCTCGTCCACTATCTGGGCGAACTGGGCGCCGAGCTGGACGTCCGCCGCAACGACAGCCTGACGGTGGAGGAGGCCATGGCGCTCCGCCCCGAGGGCATCGTGCTGTCGCCCGGCCCCTGCGACCCGGACAAGGCGGGCATCTGCCTGCCGCTGATCGACGCCGCCGCCAAGGCCGGCGTTCCGCTGATGGGCGTGTGCCTGGGCCATCAGGCCATCGGGCAGGCTTTCGGCGGCACGGTGCTGCGCGCGCCGGTGCCGATGCACGGCAAGGTCGACCGCATGTTCCACCAGGGGCGCGGCGTCCTGAAGGACCTGCCCTCGCCCTTCCGGGCCACCCGCTACCACTCGCTGATCGTCGAGCGCGCCACCCTGCCCGCCTGCCTGGAAGTGACGGGCGAGACGGAGGACGGCTTGATTATGGCGTTGTCCCACCGCGAGTTGCCGATCCACGGCGTGCAGTTCCACCCGGAAAGCATCGAGAGCGAGCACGGGCACAAGATCCTGGAAAACTTCCTGAACACGACCCGCCGGCTGGAGACCGCCGCATGAGCACGCCGTCCGCGCCGCACGGCGACCTGGCCGACATGAAGGCGATCCTGGCCAAGGTCGCCGCCGGCAACGCCCTGAACGAGCAAGAGGCCTCGCTGGCCTTCGACATCATCATGTCGGGCAACGCCACCCCGTCGCAGATGGGCGGCTTCCTGATGGCGCTGCGCGTGCGCGGCGAGACGGTGGACGAGATCACCGGCGCCGCCCGCGTCATGCGCGCCAAGGCGATCCCGGTGGAGGCGCCCGAGGGCACCATCGATACCTGCGGCACCGGCGGCGACGGCTCCGGCACCTACAACATCTCCACCGCCGCCGCGGTCGTCATCGCCGCCTGCGGCGTGCCGGTGGCCAAGCACGGCAACCGCGCCATGTCGTCCAAGTCGGGCGCCGCCGACGTGCTGGGCGCGCTGGGCGTCAATCTTGACTGCGACATGGGTCTGGTGCGCAAGGCCCTGTGGGATGCCCACATCGGCTTCCTGATGGCGCCGCGCCACCACCTCGCCATGCGCAACGTCGGCCCGACCCGCGTCGAGCTGGGCACCCGCACCATCTTCAACCTGCTGGGACCGCTGTCCAACCCGGCCAGCGCCAAGCGCCAGCTTCTCGGTGTCTATGCCAGGCAGTGGGTGGAGCCGCTGGCCCATGTGCTGAAGCGCCTGGGGTCGGAGGCCGCCTGGATCGTCCATGGCTCCGATGGGCTGGACGAGATCACCACCACCGGCCCGACCACCGTCGCCCAGTTGAAGGACGGCGAGGTCACGGTGTTCGAGATCGAGCCGGAGCAGGCCGGCATCTTCCGCGCCCGGCCGGAGCTTCTTAAGGGCGGCGACGCCCATGTGAACGCGGAGGCCATCCGCGCGCTGTTCGACGGTGCCCAGGGCGCCTACCGCGACATCGTGCTGCTGAACGCCGCCGCCGCGCTGCATGTGGCGGGCAAGGCCGGCGACCTCAAGGAAGGCGTCGAGCAGGCCCGCCACGCCATCGACAGCGGCGGCGCCCGCGCCGTGCTCCAGCGCCTTGTGTCCATCACCAATTCGTCCGCCACCAACGAACCGGTTGCCGCGCCATGAGCGACGTCCTGACCCGCATCTGCGACGACAAGCGCGCGCTGGTCCAAGCCCGCAAGTCTGCCCGCCCGCTGTCCGTGGTGGAGGATGCCGCCCGCGCCGCCGACCCGGCGCGCGGCTTCATCCGTGCGCTGCGCCGCACGGTCGACGGCGGCCGCTACGGCCTGATCGCCGAGATCAAGAAGGCGAGCCCGTCCAAGGGCCTGATCCGCCCGGATTTCGACCCGCCGTCGCTGGCCCGCGCCTACCGCGAGGGCGGCGCCACCTGCCTGTCGGTGCTGACCGACGAGCCCTATTTCCAGGGCTGCGACGACTATCTGCTGGCCGCCCGCGCCGCGGTGGACCTGCCGGTGCTGCGCAAGGACTTCATGGTCGATCCCTACCAGATCGCCGAATCCCGCGCGCTCGGCGCCGACTGCATCCTCATCATCATGGCGGCGCTGAGCGACGCGCAGGCCACGGAGATCGAGGACGCCGCCATCGCCTGGGGCCTGGACGTGCTGGTCGAGGTGCACAACCGCGAGGAGCTGGACCGCGCGCTGGCGCTGAAGACCCCGCTTCTCGGCGTGAACAACCGGAACCTGAAGACTCTGGCGGTCGACATCGCCACGACCGAGGAACTGGCCGCCCATGTGCCCGCCGACCGCATGCTGGTCGCCGAGAGCGGCCTCTACAGCCCGGCGGACCTGTCGCGCATGGCGGCGGTGGGCGCGCGTTGCTTCCTGGTCGGTGAATCGCTGATGCGGCAGGAGGATGTGACCGCGGCCACCCGCGCCCTGCTCGCCTGATACCAAATAAAAAGCAATGGGGAGGAGCGACGCCGTGCCGAACGTGACCATTGCCCGTGAAAGCCCGCTCCAGGACGAAGTGGTCCAGCTCATCGAGGAGTTGGACCGCTATCTGGGCGACTTATATCCGGCCGAGAGCAACCATCTGCTCGACCTGCAATCGCTGGCCAAGCCGGACATCCGCTTCCTGGTCGCCCGGCGTTCCGGAACCGTGGTCGGCTGCGGCGCCGTGCGCATCGATATCGAGGGCGGCTATGGCGAGGTCAAGCGGATGTTCGTCCAGCCGACCGCGCGCGGCGGTCAGATCGGGCGCCGCCTGCTGGAACGCATCGAGGACGAGGCCCGCAGCGCCGGCCTGTCCCTGCTGCGGCTGGAGACCGGCGTCTATCAGGACGAAGCCATCGCACTCTACCGCAAGCAGGGCTTCACCGACCGCGGCCCGTTCGGCCCCTACGCCCCGGACCCGCTGAGCCTGTTCCTGGAGAAACCCCTATGACCGACCAGCCCGCAAGCGGCTTCACCCATTTCGACGCCGAAGGCCGCGCGGTGATGGTGGACGTGTCCGACAAGGCCGACACCGAGCGCACGGCGACCGCCCGCGGCTCCGTCCTGATGCAGCCGGAAACGCTGGCGCTCATCCTCCAGGGCGGCGTCAAGAAGGGCGACGTCCTGTCGGTGGCCCGGCTGGCCGGCATCATGGGGGCCAAGCGCACGCCGGACCTAATCCCGCTGTGCCACCCGCTGATGCTGACCTCGGTCAAGGTCGACCTGACCTGTGACCCCGAGCGCAACGCCGTGGACATCACCGCCACCTGCAAGCTCAGGGGCCAGACCGGCGTTGAGATGGAGGCACTGACCGCCGTGTCGGTCGCCGCACTCACCGTCTACGACATGTGCAAGGCGGTGGACCGCGGCATGACCATCACCGAGGTCAAGCTGCTCCACAAGGCCGGCGGCAAGAGCGGCGAATGGGGGAGCGCGGTCTGATGCTGCAGGTCGGTGAAGCCCGCGCCCGCATCCTCGCCGCCTTCACCGTCCTGCCGGCGGAGACGGTGCCGCTGCCCGACGCGCTGGGGCGCGTCCTGGCGGAGCCCGCCGTCGGCCGGTTGACCCAGCCGCCCTTTGCCGCCGCCGCCATGGACGGCTGGGCCGTCCGCGCCGCCGACATCGTCTCGGCTTCGGCGGATGCGCCGGTCACTCTGCGCCGCATCGGCGAGTCCGCGGCCGGCCACGCCTTCGCCGGATCGGTCGGAGCAGGCGAGGCCGTGCGCATCTTCACCGGCGCCCCCCTGCCCGCCGGGGCCGACGCCGTGGTGATGCAGGAGGATTGCGAAGACACCGGGGACCGCGTGCGCGTCGGGCGCGCCGTGCCCACGGGCCGCTTCATCCGCCCCGCCGGTCTGGACTTCACCGCGGGTGAGGAGTTGCTTCCCAAGGGACGGCTGCTCACCGCCCGCGACGTCGCCCTGGCCGCCGCGGCCAATCTGCCCTGGCTGCGCGTCCACCGCCGCCCGCGGGTCGCCGTGCTCGCCACCGGAGACGAGATCGCCCTGCCCGGCGATCCGCTGGGGCCGAGCCAGATCGTCAGTTCCAACGCGATCGGCCTGTGCGCGCTGGTCGCCAGCCAGGGCGGCGTCGCGCACAATCTCGGCGTGGCCAAGGACGATCCGGAGCATCTTGCCGCCATGGCCGCCGGGGCGGCCGGCTGCGACCTGCTGGTGACCACGGGTGGCGCCTCGCAAGGCGAGCACGACCATGTGCGCGACGTGCTGGGCGGGCTGTCGCTGGACTTCTACCGCGTCGCCATGAAGCCCGGCAAACCGTTGATTTTCGGGACGGCGAACGGCGTGCCGCTGCTCGGCCTGCCCGGCAATCCGGTGTCCACCGGGGTGGCCGCCCTGCTGTTCCTGGTGCCGCTGCTCCGCCATTTTCAGGGGCTGCCCGCCGAGAACGCTACGCTCATGGCGCGACTCGGCGCATCGCTGAAGGCCAACGACGACCGCACGGATTTCCTGCGCGCCACGCTGTCCGTCGGACCGGACGGCGAGCCGGTCGCTACCCCTTTCCCGCGCCAGGACAGCGCGATGATGTCCCGGCTGGCCCAAGCCGACGCCCTGATCGTCCGCGAACCGCAGGCCCCCGCCGCAACCGCGGGCGACCGCGTGACGGTGATCCCATTGAGCGGCGGTGTCCTGTCGCTTTAATCCATTCTGCACCCCCAATCCCTTTGGCAATCGCTTTGGGAGTCCTATCCGTCGATTTGCGATTGATTTCATCCGTAGGGCTTGACGGAGGTTAAGAACCAAACTAGAACATAAGGGAACGTTTTGCTTTTGTTCCATATCTAGTGCGGAACCGGTCGGGAGGCACAAATGCTCACGCGCAAGCAGCATGAATTGCTGCTTTTCATCAACGAGCGGCTCGGACAGGGCGGTGTGTCCCCTTCCTTCGATGAAATGAAGGACGCTCTCAACCTGAAGTCCAAGTCGGGTATCCACCGTCTGATCACCGGGCTGGAAGAGCGCGGCTTCATCCGCCGCCTGCCCCACCGCGCCCGCGCGCTGGAGGTGCTGCGGCTGCCGGAGGGGATGGAAACCGCCCGGACCCGGCCGCCGCGCGCCAAGTTCCAGCCCAACGTCATCAAGGGTGACTTCAGCTTCGCGGGACGGGAGGCGAACCCGGCGTCCGAATCGGTGCAGCTTCCGCTCTACGGCCGCATCGCCGCGGGCACGCCCATCGAGGCGCTGCGCGACGGTTCCGCCTTCGTCGACATTCCCGCCGCCATGCTCGGCATGGGCGACCACTACGCGCTGGAGGTCGCCGGCGATTCCATGGTGGAGGCCGGCATCCTCGACCATGACACGGTGGTCATCCAGCGTTGCGACAGCGCGGACAACGGCTCGATCGTCGTCGCTCTGGTCGATGACGCCGAGGTCACGCTGAAGCGCCTGCGCCGCAAGGGCAACACCGTGGCGCTCGAACCGGCCAACGCCGCCTACGAGACCCGCATCTTCGGCGCCGACCGCGTCCGCGTGCAGGGCCGCCTTGTCGGTCTGGTGCGGAAGTACTGACGGCAGGATGCTCCGGGGCGACGGTTCAGCGCGCCCCGGTCTTTCCATCGGGGAGCGTTCTTCCCATCGTCCACGGGCGGTCGCCGCGCTGGTCGCGCACGCTCTCGACGCGGATGCCCTTGTCCGTCAGGGTGAGCGCGTGCGCGCCCTCCCGCCGCAGGCGCCAGCGGTCGATGACCAGCGGCGCCCGGCATCCGCGCGACGGGACCACGGTCACCACCGCATCGGCCAGCGCGCAATCTTCCGGCAAGGCGTCCGGCTGGCGCAGCAGCGCCACCGTCTGTCCCCGCGCGCGGTAGAGGCATCCCAGAGCGTCGCAGCGCAGCCGCCCGTCCAGGCTCACCCCGGCGAGCGGCCAGACGTCCTGACCGGCTTTGTCCTCCGGCTTCTCCATGCCGTCGCGCCGCCTCCAACTGTTCGCCACCCGCCCGTCGCTGGCGGCGGACAGGCTGAGAATCCCCTCCGCGCCGCGCACGGCCATCAGCTTTCCGTCCTCCGACACCAGAATGTCGGGCCGCGACGCAAAGACCGGGGCGACCAGTCCACTGGTCAAGGCGACCAGCCCCAGCCAGCGCCAGCGTCCCGTCCAGATGGCCAGCCACAGCCCGCCCAGCGTGATCGCCGCGATGGCGGCGTCGGGCATGGCCGGCAGAAACGCGGTGGCGCCGGGCAGCGCCGCGGTTCGCTCTGCCGTCTCGATGACCAGCCGGACGCCCCAGCTCATCGCCGTCACCGCCACCCCCTCCAGCCCGAAGGGCAGTAGCAGGTAGGAGAGCAGGCTGAAGGGCATGATCCACACCGTCGTGATGGGGATCGCCACCATGTTGGACAGCACGCCGTAAAAGGCGACCTGCTGGAAATGATAGAGCCCGTATGGCGTCGTCGCGACGGTCGCCACCACGCTGGAAAAAGCGATGCCGCCCAGAGTCATGGCTCCCCGGCCGAGCCAGCCCATCTCGCGCCGTTGCCGCACCGCCCAGGGCGTGAAGCGTTCGAAGGCAGCGATCAGGGCGACGACCGCCGCGAAGGACATCTGGAAGCTCGGCCCCAGCATCCCCTCAGGGTCGTAGAGGACGGTGACGATGCCGGCGAAGGCGACCAGCCGCATGCTGATCGGTGACCGGTCGGCGATGACCGCGCCCATGACAAGGCCGGTCATCAGCACCGACCGCAGCGTCGGCAAGGGCGCGCCCACCAACAGCGTGTACAGGATGGCCGACAGGATGCCGGCCATCGCCGCGATCTTCTTGATCGGCCAGCGCAGGGCCACCCAGGGAACCAGCGCCAGCAGCGCCCGCACCACCCAGAAGACGATCCCCGCGGCAATGCCCACATGCAGGCCGGAAATGGACAGGAGATGCGCGAGGCCACTGTCGCGGAAGGCGTCCATCATCGGTCCTGGAATCGCCGCCGCGTCGCCGTTCAGCAGGGCGGCGGTGACGCTGGCCTCCGCGGAATCGGCCACGACGGCACGAACCCGCTCGGCGATGGCGGCGCGCGCCCGCTCGAAGGCCACGGTCACCCGGCGCCAGCCGCCTGGCAATGGCGCCTCCTGTGCGACGGGGGCGCCCATGACGAAGCCGACCGCGCCGAAGCCTTCGAAATAGGCGCGCCGCTGCAGGTCGAACGCTCCCGGCTCCGCCGGGGCGGCCGGCGGGTGGAGCATGGCGCGCAGCCGGACCACCGTCCCGGCCTCCGGCGGTGTCACCTTGGCCGGCAGATGCAGGCGGACCCGCTCCGGCGTCGCCTCCGGGGCCAGCCGCTCCACCGTCGGTTCACCGATCATCAACCGCGTGCCGGTGGGCTGCCGCTCGACCGCCAGCACCCGCCCGGTCACCTGCACCGGTCCAAGCTCGCGCGTCAGCATCGGCGCCATCGCCGCCACGCTGTGCAGTTGCGCCGCGGCGAAGCCCAGAGCGACGCTCAACAGGCCCAGCAGCAGGACGACCGGCGCCAGACGCCGCCGCGCCAGCCACAACAGAGGCAGACAACCGACCGCAACACCCGGCCCCAGCCAGAGCGGCGGCTCGGCGGGCAGGCCGAAATACAGAGCCACGCCCGCCCCGGTTCCCACCGGCAGCCACAGCGCCCAGCGCTCCCGCTCCGCGGCGAGACATTCCGCCGCCGCCGCGGAAAGGCGCGCGGCGAGGCCGCGACGGACAGGACCGGCATCGCCCTCCTCCGCCGCCAAACCTCCGGCCATGCCCTCTTCAACCCCGTGGGCCATACTGTCGCCTATGCGCGCAAGGCAAATGCCTCCGGCGCCGTTAATGTGTTACACCACCGCACCACCGCAGTCGCACCGCCGCAGCCGCCGCGCGGCCGCCGCAGCACTGTAGCAGCGCCGAACCCGGAATTGAGCCACCCATGACCGTCGTCACCCGTTTCGCCCCGTCGCCCACCGGCTTTCTCCACATCGGCGGTGCCCGCACCGCGTTGTTCAACTGGCTGTATGCCCGCCACCACGGCGGCACGTACCTGTTGCGCATCGAGGACACCGACCGCCAGCGTTCGACGGATGCCGCGGTGGACGCCATCCTCGACGGCCTGTCCTGGCTCGGCCTCGACTGGGACGGCGACGCGGTGAGCCAGTTCGCCCGCAAGGACCGCCACGCCGAGGTGGCGCAGCAGATGCTGGCCGCCGGCCGCGCCTACCACTGCTACGCGAGCCCCGAGGAGCTGGAGGAGATGCGCGCCGCCCAGAAGGCTGCGGGCCAGCCGGTGCGCTACGACGGGCGCTGGCGCGACCGCGACCCCTCCGAGGCGCCGGCCGGCGTGAAGCCGGTGATCCGCCTGAAGGCGCCGCAGGAGGGCGAGACGGTCCTGAAGGACCGCGTCCAGGGCGAGGTGACGGTGCAGAACGCCCAGCTCGACGACCTGATCCTGCTGCGCGCCGACGGCACCCCGACCTATCTTCTGGCGGTGGTGGTGGACGACCACGACATGGGCGTGACCCACGTCATCCGCGGCGACGACCATCTGACCAACACCTTCCGCCAGATCCAGATCTACAACGCCATGGGCTGGGACCTGCCGGAGTTCGGCCACATCCCGCTGATCCACGGGCCGGACGGCGCCAAGCTGTCGAAGCGCCACGGCGCGCTCGGCGTCGACGCCTACCGCGACATGGGCTACCTGCCGGAGGCGATCCGCAACTACCTGCTGCGGCTCGGCTGGGGGCACGGCGACGACGAGATCATTTCGACCGAACAGGCCGTGGAGTGGTTCAACCTGGAGGGCATCGGGCGCTCCCCCTCGCGCTTCGACTTCGCCAAGCTGGAGAACCTGAACGCCCACTACATGCGGCTGGCCGACGACGCCCGCCTCGTGGGTCTGGCCGCTCCGCGACTGGAGGCCGAGCTTGGCCGCGCGCTGACCGAGTCGGAGCGCGATCTGCTGATCCGCGCCATGAACGGGCTGAAGCAGCGCGCCCGCACCGTGGTCGATCTCGCCCAGAGCGCCCGCTTCTACCTCGCCGCCCGTCCGCTGGCGATGGACGAGAAAGCCGCCGCGCTGTTGGACGAGAAGGGCCGCGGCGTCCTGACCGACCTCGCCGCCCGCTTCGAGGCGGAAGCGGACTTCACCGCCGCCGCCCTGGAAGGGCTGGTGCGCGCCTTCGCCGAGGAGCGGGGCGAGAAGCTGGGCAAGATCGCCCAACCGCTGCGCGCGGCGCTCACCGGCTCCACCGTGTCGCCGCCCATCTTCGAGGTGGCCGAGATCCTGGGCCGCGCGGAAACGCTGGCCCGGATGAAGGATGCCGCAACTGCAGCACGGGGATAACTTCCGTGCGTTGATATCCGCCCGGCATAGAACTATGCTGCGCGCATTCGAAAAGGGCGTTAAGCCCCAACCCTAAAGATAAGGACGTGCCGAGATGACCCAAACCGCGGACAAGGCCGATACCTTCACCCTGATCGACAACCGGACTGGCAAGCAGGTCAGCCTGCCCGTGATGAAGGGAAGCACGGGTCCGGACGTGATCGACATCCGCAAGCTCTACGCCGAGACCGGTTGTTTCACCTACGATCCGGGTTTCACTTCGACGGGCAGCTGCGAGTCCAAGATCACCTACATCGACGGTGACGAGGGTATCCTGCTGCACCGCGGTTACGCCATCGACGACCTTGCCGAGCACGCGACCTTCCCGGAGGTCTGCTTCCTTCTCCTCAACAACCACCTGCCGAACGCCGCCGAGAAGGAAGAGTTCGAGGGGATCCTGCGCGGCCACTCGATGGTGCATGAGCAGCTGACCCGCTTCTACAGCGGCTTCCGCCGCGACGCCCACCCGATGGCGGTTCTCTGTGGCGTCGTCGGCGCGCTGTCGGCCTTCTACCACGACTCGACGGACATCGAGGACCCGGTGCAGCGCAAGATCGCCGCGCACCGCCTGATCGCCAAGATCCCGGCGATCGCCGCGATGGCCTACAAGTACTCGGTCGGTCAGCCGTTCATGTACCCGCGCAACGATCTGTCCTACGCCGAGAACTTCCTCTACATGACCTTCGGCACGCCGTGCGAGCCGTACAAGGTCAACCCGGTCCTGTCCAAGGCCATGGACAAGATCTTCATCCTGCACGCCGACCACGAGCAGAACGCTTCCACCTCGACCGTCCGTCTGGCCGGCTCGTCGGGCGCCAACCCGTTCGCCTGCATCGCCGCCGGCATCGCCTCGCTGTGGGGTCCGGCCCACGGCGGCGCCAACGAGGCCGTGCTGAAGATGCTGGAGGAGATCGGCTCCGTCGATCGCATCCCGGAGATCGTCCGCCGCGCCAAGGACAAGAACGACAACTTCCGCCTGATGGGCTTCGGCCACCGGGTCTACAAGAACTACGACCCGCGCGCCCAGGTCATGCGCAAGACCTGCCATGAGGTCCTGGCCGAGCTGGGCATCAAGGACGAGCCGCTCCTCGACATCGCGATGGAGCTGGAGAAGATCGCCCTCGAGGACCCGTACTTCGTCGAGAAGAAGCTGTACCCGAACGTCGACTTCTACTCGGGCATCATCCTGAAGGCGATGGGCTTCCCGACCAGCATGTTCACCGTGCTGTTCGCCGTGGCGCGCACCGTTGGCTGGATCTCCCAGTGGAAGGAGATGATCGAGGACCCGGTCCAGAAGATCGGCCGTCCGCGTCAGCTCTACACCGGCGCGACCAAGCGGGACTTCATCCCGCTGGCCGAGCGTGGCTAACCGGCCGACAGCACACATCGGGACGGGCGGCTCCGACGGAGCCGCCCGCAGCCCGGCTGCGTTCATCGTTCCGGCGCGGCGGGTCCGTCAGGGCCAGCCCGTCGCGAACGACAACAAGCCGCCGCTGTCGCGGCGGCTTCGCCGCATCGTCTTCTATGCGGTGATTGTGGCGATGATCGCCGCGGTGGTGCTGATCTGACCGTTTAGCCCTGGGTGATCGGGATGTGCGGCCCTTCCGCCGCCACACGCTCCATCCATGCGCGCACCGCCGGGTAGCCGGACAGGTCGAACCCACCCTCCTCCGCCACATGCGTGTAGGCGTAGAGCGCGATGTCGGCGATGCTGAAGCGATCGCCCACGAAGAAGCGGCGCTCCGCCAGATGCCCTTCCATGACGCCCAGCGCGTCGTAGCCGAGCCGGCGCTTGGTCACCAGCCCGAGCTTGCGCTCCTCCGTCATCTCCACGTGGTGCGTGATCCAGAAGCGCACGGTCGCGACGTTCGGCTCGTGGCTGTACTGCTCGAAGAACATCCATTGCAGGACCCGCGCACGTCCTTCCCGGTCGTTGGGCAGGTAAGGTGTACCCTCCGCCAGATACCAGAGGATGGCGTTGGATTCCGGCAGATGGCTGCCGTCCTCCAGTTGCAGCGTCGGAATGCGCCCGTTCGGATTCCGCGCCAGGAATTCCGGAGTGCGGGTCTCCGCCCGGTCGATGTCCAGTTCGACCCGTTCATAGGCGATGCCGAGCTTGTGCAGCAGCAGCCGGCACTTGTAGCCGTTTCCGGAAGACAGATTGTCGTATAGGCGCAGCATGGTGGCGTGTCTCCGCTCCGAATACATCCGGTGGCGGATATAACCACGAAACGGAATCAGGCGCCAGCGCGGCCTTGCGGAAGCAGTATGCCGAGCCGCTCCAACCGCGCCCGATCCGCAGCGGCCTCTGCCAGCAGCCAGTGCCGGAAAGCGCGGAGCACACCACGCCCGCGCCCATCGGCCGGCGCCGTCAGCACGTAGCGGTCGCCGCAGGGCACCGCGGGCCCGAAGGGGCAGACGAGCCGTCCCGCCTCCAGCGCCTCCAGCACCAGCGAGGGGCGCCCCAGCGCGATCCCCTGCCCGGCCATGGCCGCCTGGATCACCATCACCGATTCCGAGAAGCTCAGGCCGCCCGCGCCGTCCAGTTCCACCCCGCTGCCGGCGCGCCACAGACTCCAGTCCGGGGATGCCTGATAATGCAGCAGCGTCTGGCGGGACAGGTCGGCCGGTCCGGACAGCCGTTCAGCCAGCGCCGGAGCGCAGACCGGAAACAGCGGCTCTTCCGACAAAAGCGCCCCCGCGGGGCCGGGATCGCCGCCGCGCACGTAGCGGATGACCGCCCAACCCGCCTCGGCCTCCGACGCGCGGTCGGTGTTGCCCCCCTCGATGTCCAGCCGCAGGTCCGACCGGCCGTCCAGGAAGCGCCCCAGGCGGGGCACCAGCCACAAGGCCGCCCAGGTGCGCGGTGCGGCGATGCGCAGCCGTTCCGGCCCTTGTCCGGCGATGCGGTCCCAGCTTTCCTGAACCCGCCCCAGCCCCGCGGTGCAGGCCTGTGCGAGGTCGCGTCCGGCGTCGGTCAGGTGAAGCCCCTGCGGGGTGCGATCGAACAGGCGGACCTTCAGCCGCTTCTCCAGATCGCTCACCTGACGGCTGACCGCGCCGTGAGTCAGGCCAAGCTCGTCGGCGGCGCGCGTCATGCTGCCGTGGCGGGACGCCGCTTCGAAAGCGGCCAGGGCGGTGAAGGGAAGGCGCGGCATCGGCGGCGTCTCTGGAGGTCGATGTGAGGATTCCTCACACCCATGCCCTACGAAGTCAATTGTGGACCGCGGGAGCGGCGGGCAGGCTTGGGCGCAGAAACCGAACCATCCCGGCACCTCACATGACGATGACCTTGTCCATCACCGACATCTCCACTCTCGATGACGGACGCCTGCGCGTTGAACTGGAAGCTCTTCTGGAGGACGCGGTGAACAGCGGCGCTTCGGTGGGCTACCACGCCCCGCTGGCCCCTTACTGGAAGCGGGCCTTCTGGGACGGTGTGGCCGGGCTGCTGTCCGGCGGTGCGCACCGTCTGCTGATCGTGCGAGGACCAGCGGGAGAACTGTTGGGAAGCGTCCAGTTGGCACTGTGCACCAAGCCGAACGGCGCGCACCGCGCCGAGGTACAGAAGCTGCTCGTCTTCACGCGCCACCGGCGGAACGGCGTTGCGCGGCGGCTGATGACGGCGGTGGAGGACACCGCCCGTGGTCTGGGGCGGTCGCTGCTGGTGCTCGATACACTGAAGGGCGACCGCGGCGAGCCCTTATATGAAGCGACAGGCTGGCGTCGCGCCGGGCTGATCCCCGGCTATACGGTGGAAGCGGACGGCGCCTTCCACGACACCGTCCTCTTCTACAAGACGCTGTGAGACCGCTTACTTCGTCTCGATCAGCTCGACCTTGTAGCCGTCCGGGTCCTCGATGAAGGCGATCACGGTGGTGCCGTGCTTCATCGGCCCGGGCGGACGCGGAATTTTGACGCCTTCCTTGGCGAGCTGCTCGCAGGTGCCGTAGATATCGGGAACGCCCAGCGCGATGTGGCCGTAGGCGGTGCCGATGGCGTAAGGCTCGGCCTGGTCCCAGTTGTGGGTCAGTTCCAGGACGGCGGTGTCCTTCTCGTCGCCGTAGCCGACGAAGGCCAGCGTGAAGCGCCCGCCTTCGTAGTCGTTGCGGCGCAGCAGCTTCATGCCGAGCAGGCGGGTGTAGAAGTCCAGCGACTTCTCCAGATCATAGACCCGGAGCATCGTGTGCAGCAGGCGGAATTGGCTCATGGTCTCGTCTCCCAAGCGGGTTCTTGCGCTCTCGTCTTATCCGGCCTCGTCTTATCCGACCGGCCGGCGGCAACCTCCAGCACGACCTGGGCGGCGCGTTCGCTGGGCGGCGTTCCGCCCTGCCCCAACCAGCGCGCCACCTCCGCCACCCCGTCGATCTGCGTCGCGCGGGTTGCGGGATCGTCGAGCAGGCGGCCCAGTTCAGTGGCCAGCCGGTCCGGCCGGCAGTCCTCCTGAAGCAGTTCCGGCACCAGCATGCGGTCGAGCATCAGATTGACCAGATTGACGTATTTGACCCGGATCAGCCGCCGGTACAAGGCCACCGTCACTGGGTTGAGGCGGTAGGCGATCACCGTCGGCAGGCGCGCCAGCGCCAATTCCAGCGCCACAGTCCCGGACGCCGCCAGAGCCGCCTCCGCCGCCGCGAAGGCGTCGTACTTCGGGCCGTCGCCCTCGACGAGGATGGTGGGCATCGGCCAGCCCGCCACCTCCGCCGCCACGCGGTCGCGCACCGTCGCCACGGTCGGCACCACGGCGACCAGCCCCGGATGGTTCGGGAGCAAGCGTTCCAGCGTGGCGCGGAAGTCGGGGAGAAGGCGAGACACCTCCCCCTTCCGGCTGCCCGGCAGAACGGCGACGATGCGCGCATCCGGGGCCAGCCCATGGGCCTCGCGGAAGCGTTGCGCATCGCCATGCCCGGCGCCGCTCTCCACCACCGAATGGCCGACGAAGGTGCAGGGAAGCCCTTCCTTCTCGAAGTAGGGCGGCTCGAAAGGCAGGATGGCCAGCAGATGATCGTAGATCGCCGCGTACTTGGCGGCGCGCTTCGGCTTCCACGCCCAGACAGTGGGCGCCACGTAATGAATCAGCGGGATGCCCGGCGCCTGCGCCTTGACCCGCTTGGACACCCGCACCGTGAAGCCCGGCGAATCGATGCCGACCACCGCGTCGGGCCGCAGCCGCAGGATCTCGGCGACCGTCTGGTCGATGCGGCGCAGCAGGTTCGGCAGATGGGGCAGCAGTTCGAACACGCCGAACAGCGTCAGCTCGCCCATCGGGAACAGGCTGTCCAGCCCTTCCGCGACCATCTTCTCGCCGCCGATGCCGGCGAAGCGCACCCGCCCGCCGGTCAGCCGCTTGCAGGCGGCCATCAGCCGCGCGCCCAGCGCGTCGCCGGAGGGCTCCCCGGCGATCAGGAAAATCAGCGGATCGCTCAAGGCCGATGCTCCGATGAAACGGTGATGCCGACCACGAACAGACCCAGCCGGTCGGCGACCTCGGCCACCGCGGCGCGGTCCACAAGCAGGCTGCCGCCCGCCTCCACCGCGATGCCACGCAGACCGGCGCGGGCAGCGTTCTCCACGGTCGTCACGCCCATGGTGGGCAGGTCGAGGCGGCGGTCCTGCTGCGGCTTCTTCACCTTGACGAGCACGCCGCCCGGCCCGGGCCGCGCCAAGCCGGCGCAGCGGGCCAGCATGGCGTCGGTGCCCTCGATGGCCTCGACGGCGAGCACGATCCCCTGCTGCACCACGGCGCCCTGCCCGACGTCGAGCGTACCTAGTGTGCGGGCGACCTCGACGGCGCGGGCGATGTCGCGCTCCGCCTCGCCGTCTGGACGCAGCCGGCCCACCGGCCCAGCCGGGGTCAGAAGCTCGCCCAGGAGTTCGTGCAGACCGACGACGCGGAATCCCTCACCTTCGAGTTCCCGCGCGACGGAGCGCAGCAGCCCGTCGTCGCCGAGCGCGCGCGTGCCGACCTTGGCGAGGAACTTGGTGGTGTACCAGTCGGGAAGAAGCTCGGTGAAGGACGGCCGGCGCACCGGCCCGGCGAAGACCAGCTCCGCGACCTTCTCCCTCTTCAGCCGGTCGATGATGCTGCCGGCCGCGCCGAAGCGGCTCCACAGATGAGGAAGGCCCTCGACGGTGGCGGGGTCGGTGTGGCCGTCGAAGGCGACGACGAAGACCTCGCGCCCCTGGCCGCGCACCGCGGCGGCGATGCGGGCCGGCAAGGTGCCGCCGCCCGCCAGGATGCCGAGCTTGGGAAGAGGCTGCGACATGGCCGGGACTCTCCCAGACTACGGAACAGAAGAAACCGGAGCGCGACCGCCTCAGCCCTCGCGCGGCTGGCAGAGCGACCGCGAGGCCCGTGCGAAGGTCAGCACGTCGGCGACCAGCGTCTGCTGCCCCATGTCGCGCCCGACCTCCTCCATGCGCTCGGCGAAGGTGCCTTCGTTGCCGAACAGCAGGCGGTAGGCGGCGCGCAGGGCGTGGATCTCGTCCTTCTGGAAGCCGCGACGCTCCAGCCCGACGAGGTTCAGACCGGCCAGACGCGCCCGGTCGCCCATGACGAGGCCATAGGGGATCACGTCCTTCTCCACACCGGACATGCCGCCGATCATGGCGTGCGACCCGATGCGCACGAACTGGCGGACCGCCGACAGCCCGCCGATGGTCACGAAATCGCCGAGTTCCACATGCCCGGCCAGCGTGGCGTTGTTCGCCAGAACCGCGTTGTTGCCGACGACGCAGTCGTGGGCAACATGGACGCCGACCATGAACAGCCCGTTGTCGCCGATCCGCGTGACCATGCCGCCGCCCTCGGTGCCGGGGCTCATGGTGACATGCTCACGGATCTGGTTGTTGCGCCCGATGATCAGTTCGGACGGCTCGCCCTTGAACTTCAGGTCCTGCGGGCGGTGGCCGATGGACGCGAAGGGATAGATGACCGAGTCCTCGCCGATGCGCGTGCGTCCCTCGACCACCACGTGGGAGGTCAGGCGCACGCGGTCGCCGAGTTGGACATCCGGCCCGACCACGCAGAAGGGACCGATGGAAACGTCTTCGCCCAGCGTGGCGGCCGGATCGACGACCGCCGTCGGGTGAATGGAAACGCTCATTTCTCGTCCAGGATCATGGCGGAATAGACGGCTTCGGCGACCAGGACACCGTTGACCTTGGCCTCGCCCTTGAACTTCCACACGTTGGCGCGCTGGCGCTGCTTGGTCACGTGGATGTGGATGGTGTCGCCGGGCGTGACCGGGCGGCGGAAACGCGCCTCGTCCACGGTCATGAAATAGACCAGCTTGCCCTCGGACTCCTTGCCCAGCGTGGCGACCACCAGCACGGCGGAGGTCTGCGCCATCGCCTCGATGATCATCACGCCCGGCATCACCGGTCGCGACGGGAAGTGCCCCTGAAAGAACGGCTCGTTGATGGTGACGTTCTTCACGCCGGTGGCGCTCTCGCCCAGGGTGATGTCAATCACCCGGTCGATCATCAGAATCGGATAGCGATGCGGGATCATTTCCATGATCCGCATGATGTCGAGGTCGGCTATCTTCTTGTTGTCCGCCGTCACATCCATGGTCCGGCCGCCCGCCTTTCAAAATCCACGAAAACGCCCCGCGCCGCGCCTGCGGCGGCACGGGACGAAGCCCCTTGTGCCCCATTTCCAGGGATTTGGCAATCCCGACGCCGCCGGCTTTCCGGCGCCGCCGCGGTCGCGGCACAAACGAAAAGCCGCCACGCCTCCCCGAGAGGAAGCGTGGCGGCTCGTCCGCCGACGCCTTACCGCCGCGCGCGCCTTACTGCTTGGGAACGGTCAGCGCGACCTGGGGCAGCTTCTTGTTCACGCGCTCCAGCACCACGTCGGTGACGTCGAGCTGGGTGTCGACCAGAACGAACTGCTGGCGGGCGAGGACCAGATTGGCACCGCGCTCGCGCGCGACGTCGGCGACAATCTCCACCATGCTCTTGTGGACCACGGCCATCGCCTCGTTCAGCGCGTTCTCCAGGGCGCGCTTGCGGCTCTGCACCGTCTTCTGGACCTCGCCGACCTGCTTCTCGAAGTCGCGGCGCTTGTTGGCCAGCGCATCCGGAGCCAGCACGGTCTGCTGCTTGCGCAATTCCTCCTCGGACTTGCGCAGCTTGTCCTCCAGCGAGGCGATTTCCTTCTGATAGGTCTCGCGCAGCGATTCGAAGGACTTCGAGACGCCCTTGGAGGCGTTCGACTCCTGCATGATCTTCTGAACGTCGACCACGGCGATGACCGGCGCCTTGAGGTTGTCGGTCGGCTTGTCCTGGGCGAAGGACGGCGTCGCCATCGCGACGCCCGCCATCACCGCACCGGCGGCGACCAGCGCCCTGAGCTTGCTGAACTGCATGTTAGAACCTGGTTCCAAAGCTGAAGCGGAAGATCTCTTTCTTGTCGTAATCTTCCTTGAGAATCGGGACCGCAAAGTCAAGGCGGATCGGCCCGAAGGGCGAGCGCCAGGACAAGCCGGTGCCGACCGACAGGCGGACCGATTCGTCGTCGGGAACGAGCGGATCGTTGATGTCGACCTTGCCCAGCGTGCCGACGTCGGTGAAGGCGTGCCCCTTCAACCCGAACTCCTCAGGCAGGCCGACCGGGAAGCTCATCTCGACCGACCCGCGGTAGTAGCGGGTGCCGCCCAGGGCGTCGCCGGTGCGCAAGTCGCGCGGGCCGATGCCGGCGGTGTTGAAACCACGCAGCGTGTCACCGCCGATGAAGAAGCGATCGGACAGGGCGATGCCGTCGTCACCAATGCCGACGATGTAGCCGACCTCGCCGGTGGCGCTGACGACCCAGCTCTCGTCGAACAGTGGCAGGTAATAGCCCGCGCCGAGACGGTTGCGCAGGAAGCGCGCGTCGCCACCCAGGCCCGCGAGATCGTTCGTCAACCGGATATAGTAGCCTTCGGTCGGGTTCAGGCGGCTGTTGCGGCGGTCGTAGGTCAACTCCTGCCCGATCAGCGAGGTCAGGCGCGCGCCCTTCTGGTCCTGGATGTACTGCGACGCGCTGCTGGGGACGCTGGTGATGTCGGTGTTCTGGAGCTGATAATAGACGCGCTGGCGCAGGTTTTCCGTCAGCGGGTAGCCCATGCGCAGGGCCATGCCGGTGCTCTTCTCGTCGAAGGAGCTTTCGTCCTGATAGTCGCGGGTGATGCGGAACAGGTCGAAACCGGCGGACAGGTCGCGGTCGAGGAAGTACGGCTCGGTGAAGGAGACGTCGTATTCCTGGCGGCTGCCCGACACGGTAGCGCCGAAGCGCAGGTCCTGGCCGCGGCCCAGCAGGTTGCGCTCGCGGATCGAGAAGTCGGCCAGCGGACCGTCCGAGGTCGAGTAACCGGCGCCGATGGAAATTTCACCGGTGGACTGCTCGGTCACCTCGACGTTCATCACCGTGCGGTCGGGTGCCGAGCCTTCCGCGGTGGTGATGTTGACGCGCTCGAAGTAGCCGAGATCCTTGATGCGCTGCTCGGAGCGGCGCAGCTTGGTCGTGCTGAACGGGTCGCCTTCGGACAGCAGCATCTCGCGCCGGACCACCTTGTCCAGCGTGCGGACGTTGCCGGTCACGTCGATGCGCTCCACGAAGACGCGCGGTCCCTCGACGATGTCGTAGACGATGTCGATGGTCTGGTTTTCGCGGTTGCGCGAGATGCGCGGCCGGACGTCCACGAAGGCGTATTGCAGGTCGCCGACCGCGTTGGACAGCTTGGTGATGGTGTTCTCCACCTCCTGCGCGTTGTACCAGTCGCCCTCGCGCGTGGTCAGCACGCTGCGCAGCTGCTCCGGGTCCAACGCCTTCAGAGAGGTGCTGATGTCCATCTTGCCGAACTTGTAGCGCTCGCCCTCGTCCACCGTGAAGGTGATGACGAAGTCCTCGCGGTCCGGCGTCAGTTCCGCCACGGCGGAGACGACGCGGAAGTCGGCGTAGCCTTCCTTGAGGTAATAGCGGCGCAGCAGGTCGCGGTCGTAGTTCAGGCGGTCCGGATCGTAGTTGTCGTCCGACGTCATGAAGCGCCACCAGGCGCTTTCCCGCGTCTGGATCGCCTCGCGCAGCGTCCCGTCGGAGAACTTCTCGTTGCCGATGAAGGTGATGCTGCGCACGCCGGTGCGCACACCCTCGTTGATCTCGAACACCAGATCGACGCGGTTCTGGTCGAGCTGGATGATCTTCGGCTCGACGGTCGCGGCGAAGCGGCCCTGGCGGCGGTAGATGTCCAGGATGCGCTGCACGTCGCTTTGAACGCGCGTGCGGGTGTAGACGACGCGGGGACGGAGCTGGATTTCCTTCTCCAGATTCTCCTTCTCGATGCGCCGGTTCCCCTCGAAGGCGATGCGGTTGATGATCGGATTTTCCGCCACCTGCACCACCAGCGCGTCGCCGTCGCGCTTCAGCACGACGTCGGCGAACAGGCCCGTGTTGAACAGGGCCTTCAGCGACTGGTCGATGCGATCGGGATCGAAGGGATCGCCGGGCGCCACCGCGAGGTAGGAGCGGACCGTCGTCGGCTCGATGCGCTGAACGCCCTCCACCCGGATGTCCCGAATGGTGCCGCCCGAGAACATCTGGGCGACCAGCGTCCCGTCACCGAAGGCGGCGGATTTCGCCGCCCCCGAATTGGGCGCGCCCGCCTGGGCCCAGGCTGCGTGGGAAAGGGCAAGAGAAACCGTCGTCATGGCGCAACCGGCCATCAGGCCGAACGCCAGAACCCTGCTCGACACCCGCAAAGCTCGCTCCCTGGCTTTGGGGGCATCCCTCAGGATATCAGCCCCCTAAAGAAATCCACCACGCGAAGCTGAACGAGGTCGTTCCACGTGGCGAAAACCATGAGCGTTAATACCAAAGCAAGCCCGATGCGGAAACCGTATTCTTGTGCTTTAGGTCCGAGAGGACGCCCACGGAGTCCTTCCAGGGCGTAGAACATCAGATGGCCGCCGTCAAGCAGCGGAACCGGAAACAAATTAATCATGCCGAGGTTCACCGACAGGAACGTCATGAACCAGATCAGCGGGTACCAGCCGGATTGGGCGACCTCGCCGGACATCTGGGCGATGCGCAGCGGCCCGCCCAACTCCTCGGTGCCGCGCGATCCCTCGATCATCTGGCCGAGCGCCACGAAGGTGCCGGACACCATGCCGACGACCTCCCGGCCCGCCTGCCACAGGGCGGTGAAGGGGTCGTGGCGCTTCGTTTCCGCTCCGCCGCGCATGATGCCGAGCTGGCCGATGCGGTGGGTGTTGCCGAGTCGGTCGGTGACCTCGCGCACGTCCGGAGTCGCCGTCAGATTGACCGGGCGTCCGTCGCGCTGCACCACCATCTCCAGCGGCGCGCCCGGCTGCATCGAAACGATCTGCCGGATTTCCTCGAATCGCTGGATGCCGCTGCCGTTGATCGAGACGATCAGGTCGCCCGGCTGCAAGCCGGCGCGCTCCGCGGCGCTGCCCGGCTGCACGCCGCCGACGTCCGGCGGGGTGAAGGACTGGCCGGCGGTGGCGAAGAGGATGGTCAGGGCGACGATGGCGAACAGGAAATTCGCGATGGGTCCCGCCGCCACGATGGCCGCCCGCTGGCCGAGCCGCTTGTGGTGGAAGGACACCGCCTGCTCCTCGGCGCTCATGCTCTGCGTGTGGGCGCCGGGCGTGCTCGCCGGGTCGGCGTCGCCGAACATCTTCACATAGCCGCCGAGCGGGATGGCGCTGAACTTCCAGCGCGTTCCGGAGCGGTCGGTCCAGCCGAACAGCTCCGGGCCGAAGCCGATGGAGAAGACCTCGATCCGCACGCCGTTGCGGCGCGCGACGAGGTAGTGACCGAGTTCGTGCACAAACACGAGCACGGTGAGGACCAGCAGAAAAGACAGAAGCGTGGTCCCGAAGCCGCCCATGACGTCCATCACATCCTTTGCATCCCGGAGCGGCTCCTTCGTGGTCCGCGCCCGGAAAAAGACTCAGCGTGCCAGGGCCGCGACCTGGTCCGCCGCCACGCGGCGCGCCTCGGCATCGGTGTCGCGCACCGCGCCCAGGTCGCGGAGCGGCCGGTGCGGCAGCGTGCCCAACACCCCCTCGACGATCCGTTCGATGTCGAGAAAGCCGATCCGGCGGTCGAGAAACGCCTGCACGGCCACCTCGTTGGCGGCACTGAGAATAGTAGGAGCGCCCCCACCGCTTTGCAAGGCGGCCCGGGCGAGCCTCAGGGCCGGGAATCGCTCGGGGTCCGGCGCCTCGAAGGTCAAGGTTGCGGCCTTGACGAGGTCCAGCCGTTCGGCGGGCGTCGGGATGCGCGCCGGCCATCCGAGCGCGTAGGCGATCGGCGTCCGCATGTCCGGCGTGCCGAGCTGCGCCAGGACCGAGCCGTCCACATACTCGACCAGCGAATGCACGACCGATTGAGGGTGGACCAGCACATCGATCTTTTCTTCGGGGATGCCGAAGAGGAAATGCGCCTCGATGATCTCCAGCCCCTTGTTCATCATGGTGGCGCTGTCGATGGAGATCTTGGCGCCCATCTCCCAGGTCGGATGGGCCACCGCCTGCTCACGCGTCGCCGCGGCCATGAAGGCGCGGTCCCTGGTCCGGAAGGGGCCGCCGGACGCCGTCAGGATCAGGCGCTGGACGCTGTCCAGCCGGTCGAAGTCGAAGACTTGGTAGATCGCCGAATGCTCGCTGTCGACCGGCAGCAGGTTGGCGCCGTGGCGGCGCACCTCCTCCATCATCAGGGCGCCGGCGCAAACCAGCACCTCCTTGTTGGCGAAGGCGACGCAGGCGCCGCGGCGCACGGCGGCCAGCGTGGGCTCCAGCCCGGCGGCGCCGACGATGGCGGCCATCACCCAGTCGGACGGACGCTCGGCGGCCTCGGCCACCGCCTGGGGGCCGGCGGCGGCCTCCACGCCGGTACCGGCCAGCGCCGCCTTGAGGTCGGCGTAGGCGGCGGGGTCGGCGACCACAGCCAGCTTCGGGCGGAGCTGCCGCGCCTGTTCGGCGAGAAGGGCGACGTTGCGGTTGGCGGTCAGCGCCTCCACCGCGAAACGCTCAGGATCGCGGGCGACCAAATCCACCGTTTGCGTGCCGACCGACCCGGTCGAACCGAAGATCGTCACGCGGCGCGGCGCATCCCCCGCCCCTTCAGCCTTCACAACCATGACCCAGTCACCACCATGCGATTGCCGTGCCGATGGTCGCGTGGAACAAGGCCAGCACCGGGGCGGCAGACAGCAGCCCGTCGATGCGGTCCAGGATTCCCCCGTGACCAGGAATGAGATGGCCGCTGTCCTTCACGTTGTAACGGCGCTTGACCGCGGATTCGAAGAGGTCGCCCGCTTGCGCCACCACGGCCAGGACGGCGCCCACCGCAAGAGCCAGCAGCGGCCGTTGCGCGCCCGCCGCCAGAGCTACCCCCCACCCCACCAGGGCGGAGGACGCCATGCCGCCGATCAGGCCGGCCCAGGTCTTCTTCGGGCTGATGCGCGGGGCCAGCTTCGGCCCGCCGATGGTGCGTCCGGCGGCGTAGGCGCCGATGTCGGTCGCCCAGACCCCGAGCATGGTGAAGAGGAACAGCGCGAGGCCGGAGTCCGGATCGTCGCGCAGCCACATCAGCCCAGCCAGCCCGGCGACGATGTAGAGGATCCCGCCCCCGGACAGACCGCGGTCCGGCCCGCCCGAGGCCACGGCCACACCAGCGGTGGCCAGGATGGCGACGACGACGGCCGCCCACGGCCCGGCGGCGATCTGCGCCGCCAGCGCCAGCAGGACGCCGGCCACCGATAACGCGATGGCCGCAGCCTTGCGGCGGCAGGGAACGAGGTTGCTCCACTCCACCGCGGAGGCCACGGCGCCGAGCGCGATCAGAACGTGAAACACCCAGCCGCCGGCCCAGACGGCCGCCAGGACAAGCGGAGCCAGGACGAGCGCCGAGATGGCGCGCGTCTTCAGGTCGCCGGATTTAGCGGGTGCCGGTGGTTGCGCCGAAGCGACGTTCCCGTCGGTGGAACTCTTCAATCGCCGCCTCCAGGTCACGCTTGGAAAAGTCAGGCCAGAGCGTGTCCACGAAGACCAGCTCGGCATACGCCGCCTGCCAGAGCAGGAAGTTGCTGATGCGCTTCTCGCCGCTGGTGCGGACGATCAGGTCGGGGTCCGGGATGTCGGCGGTGAACAGGCGTTCGGACAGCCGGTCCTCGGTGATGTCCGCGGGATCGAGCGTCCCCACCTTCACCTCCTCGGCCAGACGCCGCGCCGCCAGCGTGATCTCCTGGCGGGAGCCGTAGCTCAACGCCACCACGAGGGTCAGCTTGCGGTTGTCGCGCGTGAGATTCTCGGCGTTGTCGATCAGGCCGACAATGTCCTTGGACAGGCGGGCCCGGTCACCAATGACGCGCAGGCGCACGCCGTTCCGGTGGAGGTCGGCAATCTCGCTGCGCAGGTAGAAGCGCAGGAGCTGCATGAGGTCGGACACCTCCTCCTCCGGCCGACGCCAATTCTCGGACGAGAAGCTGAAGATCGTCAGATAGCCGATCCCCAGTTCGCCCGCGGCTTCGACCGTCCGGCGGACGGCGTCCACGCCCTTTTTATGGCCGGCGGTGCGGGGCAGCCCTCTGGACTTCGCCCAGCGCCCGTTGCCGTCCATGATCACGGCCACGTGCGCGGGCGGGCGCAGGGGGCGGCTGTCTTCCGCGTCGCGCATGCCGTCAGACCTGCATGATGTCCTTTTCTTTCGCCGCAAGCGCATCGTCGACCAGCTTGATGTACTGGTCGGTGAGCGCTTGGACCTTCTCGCCGAGCCCCTTGTGCTCGTCCTGCGAGATGTCGCCGGCCTTTTCGGCCTTCTTCAGGCCGTCCATGCCGTCGCGGCGAACGTTGCGCACGGCGACGCGGGCCTGCTCGGCGTATTTGTGGGCGACCTTGGCGAGTTCCTTGCGGCGTTCCTGCGTCAGGTCGGGCAGCGGCACGCGGATCGATTGGCCTTCCGTCTGCGGGTTCAGGCCGAGGCCCGAATCGCGGATGCCCTTCTCCACGGCCTTGACCATGCCGCGGTCCCACACCTGCACGACGATCAGGCGCGGCTCCGGCACGCTGACGGTGCCGACCTCCTTGAGGTGCATGCGGGCGCCGTAGGCCTCGATGGTGACGGGCTCAAGCAGGCTGGCGGAGGCACGGCCGGTGCGCAGACCGCTCAATTCCTTGCGAAACGCCTCAAGCGCTCCTTCCATGCGGCGCTTGAGATCCGACTGGAGGTCCGATGTATCAGGCGCAGCCACGGCTCACTCCGTTTCTTCGTTGATGATCGTAAACTTGCCCCGGCCCTGCATCACCTCGGCAAAGGCGCCGGGGGTGTGGATCGAGAACACGAGTATGGGGATGTGGCTCTCACGCGCCAAGGAGATCGCGGAAGCGTCCATCACCTGCAGGTCGTTCGCCAGAACTTCAAGATAGTTCAGGCGCTCGTAACGCTGTGCGTCCTTCACCTTCTTCGGGTCGGCGGTGTAGACGCCGTCCACCTGCGTGCCCTTCAGCAGAGCGTCGCAGCCCATCTCCGACGCGCGCAGAGCGGCCGCGGTGTCGGTGGTGAAGAAGGGGTTGCCGGTGCCGGCGGCGAAGATCACCACGCGGCCTTTCTCCATGTGCCGGATGGCGCGGCGCCGGATGTAGGGCTCGCACACCGACGACATGGGAATGGCCGACTGCACGCGGGTCGCCACACCCATCCGCTCCAGAGCGCTCTGCATCGACAGGGCGTTCATCACGGTGGCGAGCATCCCGATGTAGTCGGCCGAGGCGCGCTCCATGCCGCTCGCCGCACCCTTCACGCCGCGGAAGATGTTGCCCCCGCCGATGACCAGGCTGACCTGGACGCCCAGCTGGATCACCGCCTTCACCTCGTTGGCGACGCGGTTGACCACTTCCGGGTCGAGGCCGTAGTCGCGCTGACCCATCAACGCCTCGCCCGACACCTTCAGCAGGACTCGTTTGAAGCGGATGCCGTCAGCCGGCTCGGTGGTCCCGGTGGTCTGGGCCATGGGGGGCATTCTCCCGGTTGGTGTGAAGAGCGCGTGCGGCGGAACGCCGGGTCCTTACTTCTGGCCGGCGGCGGCGGCGACTTCGGCGGCGAAATCGCTCTCCGCCTTCTCGATGCCCTCGCCCAGCGCGAAGCGGACGAAGCCCGTCACCTTGACCGGGGCGCCGACGTCCTTGGCGGCGTTCTCCACGACCTTGCGGACCTTGGTCTCGCCGTCGATCACGTAGGTCTGCTCCAGCAGCACCACTTCCTCGTAGTACTTGCGGATGCGGCCTTCGAGCATCTTCTCGACGATGTTCTCCGGCTTGCCCGAGGCGCGGGCCTGCTCGGCGAGCACGTTGCGCTCACGCTCCAGGGCGGAGGTGTCAACGTCGGCGATGTCCAGGGCGTCCGGACGGGCGGCGGCGATGTGCATCGCGACCTGCTTGCCCAGCTCGTTCAGCTTGGCGACGTCGCCGGTCGACTCCAGGGCGACCAGAACGCCGATCTTGCCGAGGCCCGGCGCGATGGCCGAGTGGACGTAGGACACGACGACGCCCGCCGGAACCGACAGCTTGGCCGAGCGGCGGATGTTCATGTTCTCGCCGATGGTGGCGATCAGGTTGGTCAGCTCTTCCTGGACCGTGCGGCCGGCGTCCGGATAGGCGGTGCCCTTCAGACCCTCGACGTCGCCCGAACCGGACAGGACCAGCTCGGCGGCCTTCAGGGAGAAGGCCTGGAACTTGTCGTTGCGCGCGACGAAGTCGGTTTCGGCGTTCACCTCGACGACGGCGCCCGCGGTGCCGGCGGTGGCGACGGCGACCAGACCCTCGGCGGCGACGCGGCCGGACTTCTTGGCGGCGGCGGCGAGGCCCTTCTTGCGCAGCCAATCGACGGCGCCCTCGAGGTCGCCCTGGGTCTCGGCCAGCGCCTTCTTGCAGTCCATCATGCCCGCGCCGGTCTTCTCGCGCAGTTCCTTGACGAGCGCGGCGGTAATCTCGGCCATGGTTTCGCCCTCTTCCTTCCGAACAGATCCAAGCGGATCGGGTTGATCCAAACAACTCATAAAAAAGGCAGCCGGGCCATAGGTCATAAGGCCCGGCTGCCCCGTATCACCGGGATCAGGCCTGGGCTTGCTCAGCCGGCGCGGCCTCTTCCGCTTCGGCTTCCGGCAGCTGCTCGGCCGGAGCCTCCTCGCTGGAGCCGACGTCGATGCCGGCGGCGCTCATCTCGGCCTGCAGACCGTCGAGCACGGCGCCATTCACCAGCTCGCAGTACAGGTCGATGGCGCGCAGGGCGTCGTCGTTACCCGGGATCGGGAAGGCCACGCCGTCCGGATCGGAGTTGCTGTCGATCACCGCGATGACCGGAATGCCGAGCTTGTTGGCTTCCTTGACGGCGATCGACTCCTTGTTGGTGTCGATGATGAAGAGGACGTCCGGCAGGCCGCCCATCTCCTTGATGCCGCCCAGCGCGCGCTCCAGCTTGTCGCGCTCGCGGGTCAGTTCGAGGATTTCGCGCTTGGTCAGGCCCGAGGTGTCGCCGCCCAGACGCTCTTCCATCTCGCGCAGGCGCTTGATCGACTGGGAGATGGTCTTCCAGTTGGTCAGCATGCCGCCGAGCCAGCGGTGGTTGACGTAGTACTGGCCGCACTTCGACGCGGCCTCGGCCACCTTCTCCTGGGCCTGGCGCTTGGTGCCGACGAACAGGACGCGGCCGCCGCCGGCGACGACGTCACGGACGGCCTGAAGAGCACGGTGCAGAGCCGGGACGGTCTGCTCCAGGTCGATGATGTGCACGCCGTTGCGCACGCCGAAGATGTACGGACCCATCTTCGGGTTCCAGCGACGGGTGTGGTGACCGAAGTGGACGCCGGCTTCGAGCAGCTGGCGCATGGTGAAAGACGGAATAGCCATTTGGAAAAGTCCTTTTCCGGTTGCTCCGCCGCGGGCACTGTCCGTTTGACAGGACACCGGATCGGGCCATCGGGGTAAAGCCGAGGGACCGCCAGCCCGCGTGAGGTTTTGACGACGGCGCTTACATAGCCCGCCGGAACCGCTTTGGCAACACCGGTTTGGCAATTCGGTCGGGAGCGCGATCCTGTTTTTTCAGCGGCTAACCGCGATCTTGATCGCTGTGCCAAAGCCGCAGGATCGAAACGGTTTCGTCCTCGCCGATGTCGTAGACGATGACATAGGGACGGACGACAACCAGTTCTCGCGTACCCTCGACCAAGCCCCGGCGACCGCGTCGCGGAAAAACCTGCAGGCTATCTCCCGCCAGAACCAACTCCTGGGCCAAGCGCCGCGCGGCGATCGGATTTTCCTGCGAGATGTATTGCAAAATGCGGACGAGATCAGCACGCGCTGCCGCTCGCCAGACGACCGTCACAGGTCGCGAGTTTCCGGTGGCTCCGCACCGAACTCACCCTCGGCCACCCGCAACAGCCATTCCCGCATCCGCTCGTGCGGCACACCGCGCCGGTCTGCGCGCGCCTTTGCCACCGCAGCCTTCAGGGCGTCGGATTCCGCGGCTTCATCGTCGATCTGGCGGGCGAGGTTCGGCATGGCTTGAATATGACATCCCGGCGCGGCCTTTTCCAGCTGTGTACCCGATTACAGTTCCACCACCTCCACCACGCCCGGCACCGCCTTCAGCGCGGCGCGGCTCTGGTTGGTGATGTTGAAGGAACCGGGAAGCTGGATCTCCACCTCCTTCAACGGGTCGATCTCCACCAGCAGGTGGATCTTTCCCTTGCCGCGGGCCAGCCGCTCCAGCATGCCGCGGATGCTCTCCACCGGACCGCCGTCGCGCACCACCACCTTCAAACCGTCGGAGACCTGGGCGACGGCGTCCTCCAGCGGCTTCACCTCCTGGCAGGTCAGGCGGATGTCCTCGCCGTTCATCTGGACGTCCACGGTCATCAAAACCGGGCGCCCGGCCTCCAGCAGGTCGCGGTTGGTCGCCAGCACCTCGGAGAAGACCGTCACCTCGTAGCCGCCGCTGCCGTCGGACAGTTCCACGAAGGCGAAGCGGTTGCCGGACTTCGCGGTCTTCTCCTTGCGGCTGACCACGATGCCGGCGACGCTGCGCCGGGTCGAGCCGCCGCCGGTCACCGCCGTGGCGAGGTCCGCCGAGCGCACCACCCTCATGCGGGCCAGCGGACCGGCGAAGGCGTCCAGCGGGTGGGCGGACAGGTAGAAGCCGATGGCGCCGAACTCGTGCTTCAGCTTCTCCAGCGGCTCCCATTCCTTGACCTTGGGCAGGTCCGGCTCCTTCAGCCCGCCCCCGGCGCCGCCGAACAGGTTGCCGATGCCGCTGTCGCGCTCCGCCGCCTCGGCCTGGGCGTAGCGGATCAGCGTCTCCAGCGCCGCGTGGACCTGGGCGCGGTTCGGGTTGATGCCGTCGAAGGCGCCGGCGCAGGTCAAGTTCTCCAGCTGGCGCTTGTTGATGGTCTTCAGGTCGAGGCGGCGGGCGAAATCGAACAGGCTTTTATAAGGGCCGTTCTTCCGCCGCTCCTCCACCACTGCCTTCATGGCGGGCAGGCCGACGCCCTTCACCGCGGCCAGCGCGTAGCGCACCGCCTTGCCGCCGTCGGGCAGCGCCTCCACCCCGAAGATGCTGTCGGACTTGTTGATGTCCGGCGTCAGCAGCTTGATCTTAAGCCGCACCAGCTCCTGCCGGAAGACGTTCAGCTTGTCGGTGTTGCCGAGGTCGAGCGTCATCGACGCCGCCATGAACTCCACCGGGTGGTTCGCCTTCAGATAGGCGGTGTGGTAGGCGACCAGGGCGTAGGCGGCGGCGTGGCTCTTGTTGAAGCCATAGCCGGCGAACTTGGCCACCTGATCGAAGATCATGCTGGCCTGATCCGGATCGACGCCCTTCCCCTTGGCGCCGACGACGAACTTGTCCCGCTCCTTGTCCATCTCCTCCTTGATCTTCTTGCCCATGGCGCGGCGCAGAAGATCGGCGCCGCCCAGCGAATAGCCGGACAGCACCTGGGCGATCTGCATGACCTGCTCCTGGTAGATCATGATCCCGAAGGTCTCCTTCAGGATCGGCTCCAGGGCGTCGTTCATGTAATCGGCGGGCTCCTCGCCGTTCTTCACCTTGATGTATTTGGGGATGTTGTCCATCGGGCCGGGGCGGTAGAGCGACACCAGCGCGATGATGTCCTCCAGCCGGTTCGGCTTCAGCCGGCGCAGCACGTCGCGCATGCCCGAGCTTTCCAACTGGAACACGCCGGTCGATTCGGCGCGGCCCAGAAGCTCGTAGCTCTTCACGTCGTCCAGCGTGACGGTGGTCAGGTCCGGCTTTTCCGGGATCAGGTCCACCGCCGTCTTCAGCACGGTCAGTGTCTTCAGGCCGAGGAAGTCGAACTTCACCAGCCCGGCCTGCTCGACGAACTTCATGTTGAACTGGGTGACCGGCATGTCCGAGCGCGGATCGCGGTACAGCGGCACCAGATCGTGCAGCGGCCGGTCGCCGATCACCACGCCCGCCGCGTGGGTCGAGGCGTGGCGGTACAGCCCCTCCAGCTTCAGCGCGATGTTGACGAGGCGCGCCACCGTCTCGTCCCCGTCACGGGCCTGGCGCAGCATCTCCTCGCTGTCGAGCGCCTGCTGGAGCGTCACCGGGTTGGCCGGGTTGTTCGGGACCATCTTGCAGATCTTGTCCACCTGCCCGTAAGGCATCTGGAGCACGCGCCCGACGTCGCGCAGCACGGCGCGGGCCTGCAGCTTACCGAAGGTGATGATCTGGGCGACGCGGTCGTAGCCGTACTTGTCCTGGACGTAGCGGATCACCTCTTCGCGGCGGTCCTGGCAGAAGTCCACGTCGAAATCGGGCATCGACACGCGTTCGGGATTCAGGAAGCGCTCGAACAGCAGGCCGAAGCGCAGCGGGTCCAGGTCGGTGATGGTCAGCGCCCAGGCGACGACCGAGCCCGCGCCCGACCCGCGGCCCGGCCCCACCGGGATGTCGTGCGACTTGGCCCATTTGATGAAGTCCGACACGATCAGGAAGTAGCCGGGGAACTTCATCGATACGATGACGTCCAGCTCGAACTCCAGCCGCTCGAAATAGGTCTTGCGGGTTTCCGCGCGCTGCTCCGGCGTCATGTCCAGGCTGTAGACGACGCTGTTCAGCCGCATTTCCAGACCCTCGCGGGACTGGGCGCGCAGTTCCTCCCCCTCGTCGCGGCCGCCCTCGCAGGGGAAGGGCGGCAGGATCGGCTTGATCGGCTTCAGCAGGAAGGAGCAGCGCCGGGCGATGGCGACCGTGTTGTCCACCGCCTCCGGCAGGTCCTTGAACAGGTCCCGCATCTCCTCGGCCGACTTGAAGCGGTGGTCGGGGGTGAGGCGGCGGCGCTCGGTCTGGCTGATGTAGGCGCCCTCGGCGATGCAGAGCAGCGCGTCGTGCGCCTCGTACATGTCCTCGGTCGCGAAGTAACAGTCGTTGGTGGCGACCAGCGGCAGGTCATGGGCGTAGGCGAGGTCGATCAGCGCCGGCTCGATGGCATCCTCGATCACCTGGAAATGATCGCGATGACGCTGGAGCTCGACGTAGAGCCGACCGGGAAACAGCCGCTTCAACCGCTCCAGCACGTCGAGCGCCAGATCCTTCTGCCCCTCCCCCAGCAGCCGCCCGACCGAGCCGGCGGGGCCGCCGGTCAGCGCGATCAGCCCGGCGGAGTGGCCCTCCAGCGCGTCCAGCGGGATTTGCGGCCCGGCCATCGGGTCGGATTCCAGGAAGGCCTTGGAGACCAGCTTCATCAGGTTCCGGTACCCCTCGTCGTTCTGGCAGAGCAGGACGAGCTGGTCGGGGATCGACGCCGTCTTGCCCGGCAGGCCCGGCTTGCCGTTGGCGGGGCCGACTCGGGTGATGCCCAGGACCGTGCCGATGATCGGCTGCACGCCCGAATCCGCGGCGGCCAGCGCGAACTCCAGCGCGCCGAACAGATTGCCGGTGTCGGTCACGGCGACCGCCGGCATGCCCTTCTTCTGGCAGAGCTTGACCAGCTCCTTCACCTTGATGGCGCCCTCGGACAGGGAATAGGCGGAGTGGACGCGCAGGTGGATGAAGTCGGCGTGGGGCATGGCGGAGATGGGCACCGGTTCCAGCGAAGGGGGGAAGTCTCCCCTAGTCGTCGCGCATCCCGCCCGCATCTGCAAGGGACCAAGCGCGGGCCCGGCCATGCGGCAATGCGCCGGCCCTATCGAAGGTAAGGGAAGATTTCCCGATCATGCGTGTTCGTGCTATCGAAAGAGGCAGAGCCACGATCCAAGAATGACCCGTTCCATGCGCCGCATCCGCTCCAGCGCCGTCCTGGCGGTGCTGGCGGCCACACTCCTCACGGCTTGCCAGACCACCGGTGCCCCCGCACCGTCCGCGGAGCAGACCCACCGGCCGCCGCCGCCCGAAACCGCCGCCTCCCCCCTGTCCGATGCGCCGGGGCGCGTCGTCGCGCAGAACAAGGGCTGGGTCGTGCGTGCCCACCCGGCGACCAAGACCGGCTCGGCCTACTGCTATGCCACGCGGACGGACGACTCCTCCCCCCTCTCCTTCCGGGCGACGGCGAAGGGAGCCGCCATGCTGGTCAACGCCGACCAGCACGCCCAGGCCAACACGGACACGGAAAGCCGCCTGACCGCCATCTTCCCCGACGGCGAGACCATGGCGCTGGAGGCCAGCCCCATGCCCGACGGCGGCGTGGTGGTTCCGGTCGAACTACCGAAATACGAGGATCTCTTCGAACCCTTCATGCGGTCGCGCGCGGTGACGCTGCAACGGGACGGCGGCGGGACGGACATCGGCGACGTCAACCTGGGCGGTTCCTCCTGGGCGCTGGCGGCGTTGGACGAGTGCCGCATCCTGCACACGGACAAGTAAAGCGATGCGGACGCTCTCACCCGTGTTGCGTGCCATTGCGCCACGTTGACTGCCGGGTCTTGCGGGTCTAGCCTCGACCCCATGCGCACCGCTCACATTGGCCTTGCCCTCGTCGTTGCGGCGATCTGGGGCCTCAACTTCGTCGCCATCAAGGTCGGTCTGGCGGATTTCCCGCCCATCCTGTTCTGCGCCCTGCGCTTCGCGCTGGCGGCGCTGCCGCTTCTTTTCCTGGGGGTTCGCGGCGGTCCGCCGGTGCCCTGGCGCTTCATCCTGGGCATCGGTATGGTGCTGGGGGTGGTGAAGTTCTCGCTGCTGTTCGTCGGGATGGACATCGGCATGCCGGCAGGGCTGTCGTCGCTGGTGCTGCAATCGCAGGCCTTCTTCACCGCCCTGTTCGCCGCGGCGGTTCTGGGCGAGCGGCCCGGACCGAAGCAGGTGTTGGGCATGGCGGTGGCCTTCTCCGGAATCGGCCTGATCGCGCTGGAGATGCCGGCGGGCGATTCGCTGCTCGGGCTGGGGCTGGTCATCGCCGCCGCTGCGACCTGGGGCGTGGCCAACCTGCTGATGAAGCAGGCCAAGGCGCCGGACCTGTTCCGCATGATGCTGTGGATCAGCGTGGTGCCGCCGATCCCGCTGCTGCTGCTGTCGCTGGGGCTGGAGGGGCCGGACCGGGCATGGCAGGCCCTGACCCATCTGACTCCGCTGGGAGTCGGGGCGGTGGCCTACATCGCCTTCGGAGCGACGCTGTTCGGCTTCGCCGCCTGGGGCTTCCTGCTGCGCCATTACCCGGCGAGCCTGGTGGCGCCCTTCTCCCTGCTGGTGCCGGTCTTCGGCATGAGTTCCAGCGCGCTGTTCCTGGGGGAGAGCTTCACCCCGCTGAAGATGGCCGGCGCGCTTCTCGTCCTCGCCGGGCTGGCGGTGGCCGTGCTGAAGCTGCCCTCCGCACGGCCCGCCACCCATCGGCTCTGACCCGGCCCTACGACTCGGTCATGACCGGTCAGGTCAGTTTCTTCTTCAGGAATTCCACGGACCGGCCCCAGGCGAGGTCCGCCGCTTCCTTGTTGTAGCGCTCCGCCGACGTGTCGTTGTGGAAGGCGTGGTTGACGTTCTCGTACATGAAGAGTTCGTAGGACTTGCCGGCCTTCTTCAGGGCCTCCTCATAGGCCGGGACCTTGGCGTTCACGTTGTTGTCCAGCCCGGCGTAATGGAGCTGGAGCGGCGCCTTGATGGTGGTGACCAGCGCCGGGTCGGGCGACGGACCGTAGAAGACGACGCCCGCCTTGAGGTCCGGCGCCTTGATGGCCAGCCGGTTGGTCATGCCGCCGCCCCAGCAGAAGCCGATGGCCCCCACCTTGGCGTTCGAATAGCGATAGGCCATGAGGTCGCTCATCGACGCGATCAGGTTGTTCACCGCCTTGTCGGGGTCGAGTTGACCGATCATCTCGCGGGCGCGGTCGGGGTCCTGCGGGGTGCCGCCCAGCGGGGACAGCAGGTCCGGGGCCATGGCGACGAAGCCGGCCACCGCCAGCCGCCGCGTCACGTCCTCGATGTAGGGGTTCAGGCCACGGTTCTCGTGGACCACCACCACCGACGGCGCCTGCTCGGCCAGCTTCGGGCGCGCCCGATAGGCTTGAACGTCGCCGGTCGCACCCTGGAAGGTGACGCGGTCCGTGGCGATTCGGCTGTCATCCTCCGGCACCTCGGCGGCCAGGGCGTAGTTCGGCTCGATCTGTGAGAGGATCGCCGGTATGGCCGCCGCGCTGCCCGCCAGCACCGCCAGCCGCTCCAGAAAGACGCGGCGCGGCAGCGGCCGATGGGTGTACTCGTCGTACAAATCGATGATCTTCTGATCCATGGACTCCGGTCCCTCCTTGTTGGGTTGCGCGAAGTCTGCCCCAGGACGCGCCGATCACCAATCCGCCGAACGGCGATGCCACTCTTACGCGGTTTGGCCGGTTGCCCGGCCGCGCCACGACGGCGATCAAACCCGGGCGTGCTCCACGAGAAGACCGTCGCTCATCTCGAACACCCGGTCCATGCGGTTCGCCAGCTCCAGATTGTGGGTGGCGATCAGGGCACCGACACGGGCCTGTCGGACGATGGTGGTCAGCATGGCGAAGACCCCCTCCGCCGTGTGCGGGTCGAGGTTGCCCGTCGGCTCGTCGGCGATCAGCAGGCCCGGTCCGTTGGCCAGCGCGCGGGCGATGGCGACCCGCTGCTGCTCGCCGCCCGACAGGCGGGCCGGACGATGGCCGGCGCGCGGCTCCAGCCCGACCATGCGCAGCAGTTCCAGGGCGCGCTCGCGGGCGGTGCGCTTGGCGACGCCGTTGATCATCTGCGGCAGCACGATGTTCTCCAGCGCGGAGAATTCCGGCAGCAGGTGGTGGAACTGGTAGACGAAGCCGACCGAGCGGCGGCGCACCTCCGTCCGCTTCCCGTCGTCCAGGGCGGACACGTCGGTCCCGGCGATGCGCACGGTGCCGGCGGTGGGGCGCTCCAGCAGGCCGGCGATGTGCAGCAGGGTCGATTTTCCGGCGCCCGACGGGCCGACCAGAGCGACCAGCTCGCCGGCATGGACGGTCAGTTCCGCCCCGCGCAACACCTGAAGCTCCGTCCCCGCCTGCTCGAAGGTGCGGACGATCCCCGACAGTTCCAGCATCGGCTCACTCATAGCGCAGGGCCTCCACCGGATCGAGGCGGGCCGCCCGCCAGGACGGGTAGACGGTGGCGGCGAAGGACAGGCCCAGCGCCATCAGGGTGACCTGGACCACCTCCGACCAGTCGATCTTCGCCGGCAGTTGCGACAGGAAATAAATTTCGGCGTTGAACAGGTTGGTGCCGGTCAGCGCCTGGATGCCCTGTCGGATCGTCTCGATGTTCAGCGCGAAGGACACGCCCAGCGCCACCCCCAGCAGCGTCCCCGCCACCCCCACCGAGGCGCCGGACAGGAAGAAGATGCGCATGATCATGCCGCGGGTGGCGCCCATGGTGCGCAGGATGGCGATGTCCCGCCCCTTGTCCTTCACCAGCATGATCAGGCTGGAGATGATGTTGAAGGCGGCCACGGTGATGATCAGCGACAGGATCAGGAACATCACGTTGCGCTCGACCTGGAGCGCGGTGAAGAAGCTGGCGTTCGACTGCTGCCAGTCGACCACCCGCCCCACCCCGGCCACCACCGCCTGGATGGCGTCGCGCGCCTCCCGTATCCGGGTCGGGTCGCTGACGAAGACCTCCAGCGAGGTCACCGCCTCGCCCGTGCGGAAGAAGGCCTGGGCCTCCGGCAGGGGCAGGAAGATGAAGCTGTTGTCGTATTCGAACATGCCGACGTCGAACACGGCGCCGATGGTGAAGCTGCGCATCCGCGGCACCGTGCCGAAGGCGGTGACGTTGCCCTGCGGCGCGATCAGGGTCAGCTGATCGCCGACCACCAGACCCAGCCGCTGCGCCATGCGGATGCCGATGGCGATGTTGTCCTCGCCGAAGGCTTCCGCCGTGCCGCGCACGATGTTGCGGGACAGCGTCGGACGCACCCGGAAGTCCTCCGGCCGCACGCCGCGCACCACCGCGCCGGAGGCGACCCCGCGCACCGAGACCAGCGCCTGCCCCTCGACCGTCGGCGTCACGCCGACCACGCCGGGCACGCCCTGGAGCCGCTGCACCAGCGGGTCGTAGTCGGGCAGCGGGCCGCCGCGGACGCTGTAGACGTTGAGATGGCCGTTCAAGCCGAGCACGCGGCCCAGAAGCTCCGCCCGGAAGCCGTTCATCACCGACATCACGATGATCAGCGTCGCCACGCCGAGCGCGATGCCCAGCAGCGAGAATCCCGCGATGACGGAGATGAACCCTTCCTGGCGGCGCGCCCGCAGATAGCGCATCGCGACCATGCGTTCGAAAGCGGAGAAGATCATGAGTTGTCCTGGGAGGGCACGGAAACGGCGTTTCTTGCGAAACGCCGCTCCGAACATAAGGCCGTGACCGTGGCAGGAAAAGGGCGACGGCCCCCTGCCCACGGCCTCAGGACATTTCCGTGATGTCCGCGACACCTTCGGCATGAAGCAGCCTCAGCGTTTCCAGCGTCGCGATGCACAGTTGAACCGTGGTTTCGGTCGTCGTGGTTACCACCGCATGGGCTTGCGACTGTCCGGCCGCCGGAGAAGCGCCAGGGCCGGCGGACCCGACGAGCGCGTCCGTGGTGGCAACACTCGCCTCCCCGGTGGTCACGATCCAGCGGAACCGGCCGATGCCCTCGCCCTGGACCTGACAGCGCAAGGAAGCCAACAGTTTGAAGATGCGGCCCGCTGGCAAAAGAATGCCCTGGTCGGACACCGTCAGCCTGCCTCCCAACGGTTTGTCGAACCGCAGGAAATCGCCTTCCGTCAGGGAAGCGCCGGGGCTGGAGACAAGGGAGACGACCACCCAGAGCGGAGGTCGGACGGACACGGCGCGCACCGCCATGTCACTGCCCTTCCCCCGTGGTCACGTCAAGAATCGTGTTTCCGTTATCCCCGGTACCGGTGATGTAGCCATTGGCTTGGCGATCGAAGATTTCAACCGTGCGTGCCAGGATTGTCAGCGTGTTCATGGTGGTCGACGTGAAGGACGCCGTAAACTTGATGCGCGCATCCGACGGACCGAGATTGGCGATGCGCACGTTGCGCCCGACGGAGGGAAGCGCGTGGGTGCTGGTGCTGCCGGCGGTGAGGCTGATGCGATTGGATCCGATCGGGCTGAACGCGAAGCTCATGTTGCTCGTCCTCCCTGGGTTGGGCTCGACATTAGCGATGGAGCTGACCCACCAAGGCCTGTGTTCAGCGCGCCGAACACCCGCAGGAAACGAACTCCATCGAAATCATTGAAACTTCCAGGAGCTGAGTCAAAGCAAAATATGCAATCTCTGAGAGTTTTTCTACTCGATTGTCGGCGACGATAGCAGCTCCAGTCCTCCCCATGCGACCAGGGGGGAAGTACGCCGGGAGTCAACCGGAATGCCGCCATCCGAACGGCGAATCGCGCAAAGCAAAACGCGCCGGCAATTGCTGCCGGCGCGTTTGCGATGGATCGGTGGATCCGGATTACGCCGAGAGCTTCTCCAGCGCGCTCTCCACCGACAGCTCCTGCTTCTCGCCGGTGGCGCGGCGCTTCAATTCGACCACGCCGTTCTTCAGGCCACGCGGCCCGACGACGAGCTGCCACGGCAGGCCGATCAGGTCCATGTCGGCGAACTTCACGCCCGGACGCTCGTCGCGGTCGTCGTACAGCACGTCCAGCCCGTTGGCGCGGAGCTTGTAGTACAGCTCCTGGCAGACGCGGTCGGTCTCGGCGTCGCCGACCTTGAGGTTGACGAGGCCGACGTTGAAGGGTGCCACGGCGTCCGGCCAGACGATGCCGTTGTCGTCATGGCTGGCCTCGATGATGGCGCCCATCAGGCGCGACACGCCGATGCCGTAGGACCCCATCTCCACCGGAACCGGCTCGCCGCCCGGACCGGCGACGACGGCGTTCATCGGCTTCGAATACTTGGTTCCGAAATTGAAGATGTGACCGACCTCGATGCCCCGGGCCGAGACCAGATCCGACTCCGGAACCGGGCAGTTGCCGGGCTCGTGCTTCTCGTCGGTCGCCGCGTAGATCGAGGTGTAGGTGTCGAAGAAGGGCTGGAGATCCTCGTCGAATCCCGGGGCGTTCTGCAGCACGTCCAGGGTCAGCCAGTCCTTGTGGCAGAAGACGCCGCTCTCGCCGGTCTCGGCCAGGATGATGAACTCGTGGCTGAGATCGCCGCCGATGGGGCCGGTGTCGGCGCGCATCGGGATGGCCTTCAGCCCCATGCGGGCGAAGGTCCGCAGATAGGCCAGGAACATCTTCTGGTAGGAGCGCCGGGCGCTGGCCGCGTCGATGTCGAAGCTGTAGGCGTCCTTCATCAGGAACTCACGCCCGCGCATCACGCCGAAGCGGGGACGGATCTCGTCACGGAACTTCCACTGGATGTGATAGAGGTTCAGCGGAAGCTGGCGGTAGCTCTTCACGAAGGCGCGGAAGATGTCGGTGATCATCTCCTCGTTCGTCGGGCCGAACAGCATCTCGCGGTCATGACGGTCGGTGATGCGCAGCATCTCCTTGCCGTAATCGTCGTAGCGGCCGCTTTCCTTCCACAGCTCCGCCGACTGGATGGTCGGCATCAGCAGTTCCTGGGCGCCGGCGGCGTCCTGCTCCTCGCGGACGATCTGCTCGATCTTCTTCAGGACCCGATGGCCCAGCGGCAGCCAGGCGTAGATGCCGGCGCTGGTCTGGCGGATCATCCCGGCCCGCAGCATCAGGCGGTGCGAGACGATCTGCGCCTCGGTCGGGGTCTCCTTGAGGGTCGGCAGGAAGAAGGTGGACAGCCGCATGGCTCTGCTCTCGGTTTCGAGGGGATTCGTCCGGCTGGTCGCCGGGCCGCAACAGGGACAGGGACTTTAGGAAGCCACCGCGCGCTTGTCCATCGTCACGGCATGCAGCGAAGGGCGGACCGGCCTATCGGACGGTGCGGCAATAGGCGTACACCTCCGCCTCGCTCGGCCCACCGATGGGCTGGCCGTTGAAGTAGAGGCGGTTGGCGTACCAGGTCAGATAGCCGACCTCGACGCCCGGCGCCACAGCACCCTGCGGCACCGGGAAGCCCATGCGGCGGGCGAAATCCACGGTCACCGGGATGTCGAACCGCTCCAACGGTGGCGCGGATCCCGCGGAACCCGGCAGGTCGGCGGGGGCCACCGCCTTGCCGTTCACGTCCACACCCGGCGTGTACTCCACCCCCGCCGCCGGACGATGGGCCGTCAGGAATCGGCAGGCGGACAGGTCGACCGGTTGCGCCGCCGCCCCTTCGGACAGCGCTAGAAACGCGACAAGTAGGGGACCGGAGCGGCGGATCATGGCGGTGCCTCAGCCTTGTGCGGCGGCGGACTGGTTCATGGATTTCCAATAGGTGGCGAGGTAGGGCATGCCCTTCTCGGCCTCCTCCTGGGTGCGGGCCGACTGGCGGATGTACTTGCCGATGAAGGGCTTGTTCACGAATTCCATGTCCACCGCCGCCTTCAACACCAGGAATTCGCCGATCCGGTCGGGCAGGTTGTAATGCCATTTCTGCAGGCACTCGGAAGTCACCCCCGGCTTCGCCTGATCCTGCCCCGACAGGTAGAATTCCTGGTGATGATACTGGTTGATTTCCTTCCAGGCCTTGAAGATGCGCGCCGGCTTCACGCGGACCAGCCCCTTCAGCACCTTGATGTCGTCGTGGAACAGCGGCAGGTAGCCCCGCCGCTCGGCCTGTTCGTTCAGCATGGTGTAGAGGCCCGCCATGACGTCCCCCTCCCCGCTTTGCTCCGCGGTCTTCGTCTCCGGCTTGGCCTTCCGCCCGAACAGGGAGGCGAAGAAGCCCTGCTTCTTGGCCGGCGCCGAAGCGCCGCCATCCGCCCCCACCTTCCGCTCGTCCCACAACGCGTCCCAGGCGTAATCCCACGCTGTGAAGACGGCGTTGGAGCGGTCGTCGAGAACCGTCAGCAGATAGTCGCGGCCGTCCCGCGGCCAATCCACGTCGCCGACGATGGCCCGCACCGGGCGGCGGCTGAGCAGGACCGGAAAGATCCCGACACGCACCAGTTCGGCATACATTTCCTGGAAGGACGGGGTCAGGGCAAAGGGGAGCTTGGCCGCCGGCTGCTCCTCGGGGGTCAACAGTTCAAGACTTTTGCGAGTGCGGTCGAGCAGTTCGGCGGTGAGAATGGCCGCGAACTGCTCGAATTTCTCGTTATCACCCGCGGTCATCGGCGCCTCGACATCGTTCTCCCCGCTGACGGCCGCAAATTCTGCCTGCGAACGCCGCCGCGCTTGAATCCAAAGTCGGAACGGACGCTTGCCCGCTTCCTGCACAGCTGGACGAGCTATACCCGATAAAGGGTTAATTCATTCTGTACCGAAGCACAACGCTCCGTCTGCCTACGGACGACGGTGGCTCTGGGCTGCGTGAACCGGGCCGGGACGAAAAAAGGACCGCGCGGCGATCGCGGCGCGGCCCGAGGTTTAGGGAGGAATCGCCACCAGGCGTCGGAAAAGAGGGAAGAACCCCTCTCGTCACACAAAGTACATTGAACCCGACCTCACCCGATGACAAGACGGAATTTGGAGTAAACCAAGTCGTTGCCAAAGAATTCGCAGAATTCGCCCAAGACATAGGCGGGTGATTACGTCGTGGGCTGCGATATGCCCGTTCTATGAGCGTCGTATCCTGCGAACCCCTGCCGGACGGCGATCATCCAGGGGGGATCGAGTGTGGCGACCTCGGACCAGACCGGGCAATGGACCTGATGCGCGCCCGGCAGGTAGCCGAGGCTCATCAGAAACTCTCCGGTGATCTCGCCGCCGGTGAAGCGGAAGGTGCGCTTGAACAGCCGAACCCAGTCCGCTTTGCTCAGGGGGTGATGCGCGCGCAGCCAGCCGTCGAAAGACCCGTGCGAACCACGTAGGGCTATGATCCGCCGGGCGTTCTCGATGGCGGCGTCGATCTTCAACCGGTTGCGGACGATTCCCGGATCGGCGAGCAACCGTTCCCGCTCCGCTTCGCCATAGGCGGCGACGCGGTCGATGTCGAAGCCGTCGAAGGCGGCGCGGAAGGCGTCACGCTTCTTCAGGATGGTCAGCCAGGACAGGCCCGCCTGGTTGATCTCGAGAATCAGCCGTTCGAACAGCACCCGGTCGTCAGCGCTGGGGAACCCGTACTCGGTGTCGTGGTAGGGGCCGTGATGCGCGTGGCCGGGCGCCGCGTCGCAATAGGTCAGGCTCACGCGAAGGCTCCATCCGAGGGTGGGATCAGTGCGGCTTGGCCATTTCGCGGAAGGAAATCAGGTCCGACTGCACGATGGCGAAGATGACCAGCCACACCACCGCCGCGACCAGGGTGGTGGCGGCGAATTTCAGGAGGATGCGCGGGCGCTCCGGCGCGCTGCTCGCCATGCCCGGCTCGGGCTGGGCCGGGGTGCGCACGCCCCAGGGCAACACCGCGAACAGCACCACCCACCAGACGACCACATAGACGCTGATGCCCGTCACCCAGCCCATCCCATGCCTCCCTTCGACTCAGGCCTGCTCGAGTTCGACCAGGGTCCCGCAGAAGTCCTTCGGATGCAGGAACAGAACCGGCTTGTCATGGGCGCCGATCTTCGGCTCGCCGTCGCCCAGCACGCGGGCACCCTGCGCCTTCAGCCGGTCGCGGGCGGCCAGAATGTCGTCGACCTCGTAGCAGATGTGGTGGATGCCGCCCGACGGGTTCTTCTCCAGGAAGCCAGCGATCGGCGACGTCTCGCCGAAGGGATGGAGCAGCTCGATCTTCGTGTTGGGAAGGGTGACGAAGACGACGGTGACGCCGTGCGGCGGCAGGTCCACCGGCTGGGACACCGCGGCACCCAGCGTGTCGCGGTAGAGCGCGGTCGCCGCCGTCAGATCCGGCACGACGATGGCGACGTGGTTCAGCTTCCCGATCATGGGTCCTCCCAAAAGGCGTAAAGTCGGAAACGCTTATACACGGACCAGATGCACGTCCGTCATCGGCTTCTTGCCGTGCGTCGCGTTGAAGCAGCGTCGGACGGCGATTCGGGCGGCGGCGCGCACCTGCTCGTCATCGGCACGGGCCGATTTCGGCATCTCGGCGACGGCCTCGCGCACCGCGTCCACCACGTCGAGCAGCATGTCGCGGTCCGCCGAGTCGTCCAGCAGCCCCATCACCGCGATCTGCGGCGCGGTCACCAGCTCGCCCTTGCCGTTCATCACCAGAGTGACGACGGCGGCGCCGTTGTGGACCATCCGGTGGCGCGCCCGCATCAGACCGGTGTCGAGCGGAATCAGCCGCTTGCCGTCCAGCGCCATGCGGCCGGAGCGGACCTGCGCGACCACCCGCGGCGGCGCGTCGGGCGTCAGCCGGATCAGGTCACCGTTGCCGGGGACCAGGGCTTCCGGCACCTGACAGGCGCGGGCCAGCTTGGCGTGCTCCAACTGGTGGCGCTGCTCGCCGTGGACCGGCATGGCGATGCGCGGGCGCACCCACTGGTACATGCGGACCAACTCGTCCTGCGCCGGGTGGCCGGAGACATGGACCGGCGCCTCGTCGGCGGTGACGATGCGGATGCCCTGCGCAACCAGCAGATTCTGCATGCGGCCGATGGCCCGCTCGTTCCCCGGGATCTCGCGCGAGGAAAAGATCACCACGTCGCCGCGCTGAAGCGACACCTGGGGGTGGTCGTCCGAGGCGATGCGGGCGAGCGCGGAGCGCGGCTCCCCCTGGCTGCCGGTGCAGACCAGAACCAGCTTGTCACGCGGCACGTAGTTGGCGTCATGCTCGGTCAGGAAGGCCGGCACGTCGGCGAGGTAGCCGTTGGAGCGCGCGGCCTCGTTGATCCGCCACATCGACCGCCCGACCAGCGCGACGTGGCGCCCATGCGCCGCCGCCGCGTGGGCGATGCTCTCCAGCCGTGCGACGTTGGTGGCGAAGCAGCTCACCGCGACCCGCACGTCGGGAAACTGCCCGATCAGCTCGGTCAGCGTCTTGCGCACGCTGCCTTCCGACCCGGAGCTGCCGGGCACCAGAGCGTTGGTGCTGTCGCCGATCAGCGCCAGCACGCCCTCGTCGCCAATGGTGCGCAGCCGCTCCTCGTCGGCGGCCTTCCCCACCAGCGGCTCGGGATCGAGCTTCCAGTCGCCGGTGTGCAGCACCGTGCCGGCGCCGGTGCGGATCGCCAGGGCGTTCGGCTCGGGAATGGAATGGGTGACCGTCACATACTCGACGGAGAAGGGGCCGACCTCAATGGTGCTGCCCAGCGCCACCTCGTGCACCGGCACCACCCCGGCCAGCCCGCGCTCGTGCAGCTTGGCGCGCAGCACGGCGGCGGTGAAGGGCGTGCAGTAGACGGGCACGCGGAGCTGCGGCCACAGATACTGGATGGCCCCCAGGTGATCCTCGTGCGCGTGCGTCACCACGATGCCCACGAGGTCGTGCCGGCGCTCCGCGATGAAGGCGGGGTCGGGCATGATGACGTCCAGCCCCGGCATCGTGTCGTCCGCAAAGGAGATGCCGAGATCCACCATCAACCACTTGCCGCGATGGCCGTAGAGGTTGAGGTTCATGCCGATCTCGCCCGAACCGCCCAGCGGCAGGAAGTAGAGCGCGTCGTCCTCGGGAGCGAACAGGTCGCCGTCTCCCTCGACCGGGTGGACGGAGGGAGCGGAGTCGGTTTGGGTCATTGGGCCGTGTTGCGCTTGTGGATCAGGAGGAGGCCGCGCAGCGTGAGTTCGCCGTCGGTGTGTTCGATTACATGGGTTGCCTTGGCGAAAAGCACACCCAGCCCTCCGGTCGCGACCACCGTCATCGGCTCGCCGTACTCCGCCCGGATGCGGTTGACCAGCCCTTCGATCAGGCCGACATAGCCCCAGAAGACGCCGGACTGCATGCATTCGACGGTGTTGGTGCCGATGACGTGGCCCGGCTGCTGGATCTCGACGCGGGGCAGCTTGCTCGCCGCCATCTGCAGCGCCTCCAGCGACAGGTTCAGACCGGGCGCGATGACGCCGCCGCGGTAGTTGCCGTCGCGGTCGACCACGTCGAAGGTCGTCGCCGTGCCGAAGTCGATGACGATCAGCGGCGTCTTGTAGGTGGCCGCCGCCGCCACCGTGTTGACCAGCCGGTCGGCGCCGACCTCGTCGGGGCGATCCACCAGCGCACGCGTACCGAGATCGACCTCCGGCTGGCCGACCACCAGCGGCTCGCAACCGAAATGATCCTTGCACAGGCGCTTCAGGTTGAAGGTCGCTCCAGGCACGACGCTGGCGATGATGGCGCTGTCGATGTCCGCCGGGCCCAGGCCCTTCAGCGCCATCAGGTGGGTCACCCACACCATGTATTCGTCGGCGGTGCGCTTCTTGTCGGTCGCCGTGCGCCACAGGCCGCGCTGTTCGTCGCCCTCATAGATCGCGAACACCACGTTGGTGTTTCCGGCGTCGATGGCGAGCAGCATCTCTCAGGTCTCCACCGCTGGTGGGAAAAACACGTCTCCGGCGGCGATGCGCTGGCGCCCCGCCCCGTCATCCCGATCAAGCAACAGAACGCCGTCGCTGTCCAGATCGGCGAAGGTGCCGGTCAGCGTGCGGTCCGGCAGACGGACGACGATGGGCTCGCCAAGACCCCGCGCCCGCTTCAGCCAGGCGTCGCGCACGGGGCCGAAGCCATGCTCCGCCCAGACGCCATACCAGCGTGCCAATTGCTCCGCGTAGATTTCCAACAGCCCCGCGGGCTGGAGCGCCGGAGCGCCCTCCGCCGCCAGCGAGGTGGCCGCGTAGTCCGTGCCTTCGGGAAAATGCCGCAGGTTGATGCCGACGCCGAGCACCAGCCAGGAGACCCCTCCCCCGGCCGTGGCCTCCGACTCGAGCAGGATGCCGGACAGCTTGCGGCCATGCACCAGCACGTCGTTCGGCCATTTGCAGCGCACGCCCTCCGGATCGGGGAGGACGGCGGCGGCGGTGTCGGCGATGGCGAGCGCCGCCACGAACGAAATCTGCGCCGCCTCGGCCGGTGGGCGCGAGGGGCGCAGAATGGTCGAACTGTAAAGATTGCCTTCCGGCGAGGTCCAGGCCCGGCCACGACGGCCGCGGCCCGAGTCCTGACGCTTCGCCCAGACGATGGTGCCTTCGGCAGCCCCTGAACGCGCGAAGGCCTTCGCCTCGTCGTTCGTGCTGCCGACGGAGTCGAAGGCCATCACCCGGAAGCCCGGAGGCAGGCGCAAGCGCGCCGCCTCCGCTTCGTTGCCTGCCGTCATCCGGCGAACAGCGAGGCCGCCGCCGCCGCCGCGTAGTTCAGGATCGGCGCCGGAACCACGAAGAACAGCAGGGTGAACAGGCCGGTGGCGATCAGGATACCGGTCATCCCGTCGTCGCCGATCTTGTCGAACGCCTCCACCGGCTCATCGAAATACATGATCTTGATGATGCGCAGGTAGTAGTAGGCGCCCACGACGCTGGTCAGCACGCCGATCACCGCCAGCGTGTAGAGCTGCGCCTCGATCGCGGCGAGGAAGACGTAGAGCTTGCTGAAGAAGCCGGCCATCGGCGGGATGCCCGCCATGGAGAACATGAACACCGCCATCGCGCCCGCCAGCAGCGGGTTGGTGCGCGACAGGCCGGCGAGGTCCTTGATCTCCTCGACCATGCGGCCCTGCTGCTTCATGCACAGGATGACCGCGAAGGTGCCGATGTTCATGACGATGTAGACCGCCATGTAGATCAGCACGCCGCGCACGCCTTCCTGGGTGCCGGACGCGAGACCGACCAGGGCGTAGCCAACGTGGCCGATGGAGCTGTAGGCCATCAGACGCTTGATGTTGCTCTGGGTGATCGCCGCGAAGGCGCCGAGCGACATCGACAGGATCGAGCTGACGATGATGATCTGCTGCCACTGGTGGGCCAGATGACCGAACGGTTCGATCAGCAGGCGGGTGACCAGCGCGATGGCGGCGACCTTCGGGGCCGCGGCGAAGAAGGCCGTGACCGGAGTCGGCGCACCCTCGTAGACATCCGGCGTCCACATGTGGAACGGCACGGCGGAGATCTTGAAGGCCAGGCCGGCGACGACGAAGACCAGGCCGATGATGACGCCCACCGACGGGTGCGCGCCGCCGGCGAACAGGGCGGCGATCTTGTCGAAGGAGGTCGTGCCGGCGAAGCCATAGACCATCGAGGCGCCGTACAGCAGCATCCCCGAGGACAGCGAGCCGAGCACGAAGTACTTCAGGCCCGCTTCCGACGACTTGGCGCTGTCGCGGCGGAAGGCCGCGATGACGTAAAGCGCGAGGCTCTGCGTCTCCAACCCGACATACAGCGAGATGAGGTCGTTGGCCGACACCATCATCAGCATGCCGAGCGTGGCGAAGAGCATCAGCACCGGGAACTCGAACCGGGCCATCTTCTCACGCTCGTTGAAACCGAGCGCGAGCAGGACCGACAGCGAGGCGGCGACGAGGATCAGCACCTTCATGAAGACGCCGAAGGCGTCCATCACGAAGAGGCCGTTGAAGGTGACGACCCGGCCGGTGCCGTAGCCCATGGTCAGGATGGCGGCCAGCAGCAGCGCCACCATCGTCATGTAGCCGATGGGGCGCGTGAAGCCGTCGCCGCGGAACACGCCGATCAGCAGCAGAGCCATGCCGGCGCAGGCGAGGAAGATTTCCGGCAGGGCCGGCCAGATGTCGGGAAACACAGCGGTCATGTCGGAACCTCTAGCGCGCGGCGACGGAGACGTCGGCCCCGCCCTGAGCGGCGGCCAGCTTGGTCTGGTAGGTCTGGATCAGCTGCCCGACCGACGCCGAGGTGACGTTCAGGAAGCTGTTCGGGTAGACGCCCATCCACAGCACCACGACGATCAGCGGCAGGAAGATGGCAACCTCGCGGGTGTTCAGGTCGAACATCGCGCGGACGTCCGCCTTGACCAGCTTGCCGTACACGACGCGGCGGAACAGCCACAGCGCGTAGGCCGGGCCCAGGATCAGGCCGGTGGCGGCCAGGAAGGCGACCCAGGTGTTGTCGCGGAAGGCGCCGAGCAGGACCAGGAACTCGCCGACGAAGCCGGAGGTGCCCGGCAGGCCGACCGAGGCCATGGTCATGAACAGGAAGACCACCGCGTATTTCGGCATGTTCTTCACCAGACCGCCGTAGCGGGCGATCTCGCGGGTGTGCAGCCGGTCATAGACGACGCCGACGCAGAGGAAGAGCGCGCCCGAGACGATGCCGTGCGACAGCATCGTGAAGATCGAGCCCTCGATGCCCTGCTGGTTCAGCGCGAACATGCCGATGGTGACGAAGCCCATGTGGGCGACGGACGAGTAGGCGATCAGCTTCTTCATGTCCTCCTGCGCCAGGGCGACGAGGGAGGTGTAGATCACCGCGACGATCGACAGGGCGTAGACCATCGGGGCGAAATACTCGGTCGCCTCGGGCAGCATCGGGATGTTGAAGCGCAGGAAGCCGTAGCCGCCCATCTTCAGCAGGACGCCGGCCAGGATGACCGACCCGGCGGTCGGCGCCTCGACGTGGGCGTCGGGGAGCCAGGTGTGCACCGGCCACATCGGCACCTTCACCGCGAAGGAGGCGAAGAAGGCCAGCCACAGCCAGAGCTGCATGTTGCGCGGGAAATGGGTCGCCGTGATCGTCGGGATGTCCGTCGTGCCGGCCGCGAAGTACATGGCCAGGATGGCCAGCAGCATCAGGACCGAACCGAGCAGCGTGTAGAGGAAGAACTTGAACGCCGCGTAGACGCGCCGCGCACCGCCCCAGACACCGATGATCAGGAACATCGGGATCAGCACGCCCTCGAAGAACATGTAGAAGAGGACGAAGTCCAGCGCGCAGAACATCCCCACCATGAGGGTTTCCAGCACGAGGAAGGCGATCATGTATTCCTTCACCCGGTTCTGCACCGCCTCCCAGGAGGAGAGGATGCAGAGCGGCATCAGGAAGGTGGAGAGGATGACGAACAGCATCGAAATGCCGTCCACACCCATGTGGTAGGAAATCCCGAATTCCGGAATCCACTCCGCCTTCTCCACGAGCTGGTAGCCCGGGTTGCGCGGGTCGAAGTTGAACCAGATGAACAGCGACAGGACGAAGGTGATGACCGTCGTCCAGAGCGCGACGTAACGGACGTTCCGAACCACATCCGGCGTGTTGCCCCTGCAGAAGAGCAGGATCAGCGCCACACCGGCCAGCGGCAGGAAGGTCGTGAACGACAGGAGCGGCCAGCTAGCCATTGTTCTTGTTCCCCTTCAAACCGCTCAACCGAACACCGAGAGCCAGGCGACCAGCAGCACCACGCCGATCACCATCGCGAAGGCGTAGTGATAGACGTAGCCGGACTGGAGGCGGCTGGCGCGCGCCGCGACGTCGCGGGTGGCGGCGGCGATCCCGTCCGGACCGACACCGTCGATCACCGCGCCGTCGCCGGATTTCCACAGGCCGTAGCCCAGATACTTGGCCGAGCGCACGAACAGACGGTCGTACAGCTCGTCGAAGTACCACTTGTTGTACAGGAACTGGTGCACGCCACGGAACGTGGTGGCGACCTTCTCCGGCAGGCCCGGCATCGCCATGTACATGATGTAGGCGAGCGCAATGCCGATCAGGCCGACGACCAGCGGAGCCAGCTTGACCCAGCCCGGGGTGTGGTGGTGGGCCGCCTCGATGCTGTTGTTGTCCGCCAGCACCAGGATGGTCTTGCCCCAGAAATGCTCCATGCTGTGGCCGATGAACAGCTCGTGGAAGCCGAAGCCGGCGAACAGCGCGCCCACCGCAAGCACCGCCAGCGGGATCAGCATGACGATCGGCGATTCATGGGCGTGGTCGAAGACCGACTTCTCCATCCGCGGCTTGCCGTGGAAGGTCATGAACAGCAGGCGCCAGGAGTAGAAGGCGGTCAGCAGAGCCGCGGCGATGCCGAGCGCGAAGGCGAACTTGCCGACCGGGCTGGCCGAGGCGAAGGCCGCCTCCAGGATCATGTCCTTGGAGTAGTAGCCGGCGAAGAAGGGCAGACCGGCGAGCGCGAGGTTGCCGATCCACATCACCGCGTAGGTGAAGGGGATCTTCCGCCAGACGCCGCCCATGTTGCGCATGTCCTGCTCATGGTGCAGGGCGTGGATCACCGAGCCGGCGCCGAGGAACAGCAGGGCCTTGAAGAAGGCGTGCGTGAACAGGTGGAACATCGCGGCGCCGTAGGCGGAGACGCCCGCGGCGAAGAACATGTAGCCGAGCTGGCTCATGGTCGAATAGGCGATGACGCGCTTGATGTCGAACTGGGTGAAGCCGATGGTCGCCGCGACGAAGGCCGTCAGGGCGCCGACCACGGCCACGATCTCCAGCGCCGTCGGGGCGTATTCGAAGACCGGGGACAGGCGGCAGACCATGAACACGCCGGCGGTCACCATGGTCGCCGCGTGGATGAGCGCCGACACCGGGGTCGGGCCTTCCATGGCGTCCGGCAGCCAGGTGTGCAGGCCGAGCTGGGCCGACTTGCCCATGGCGCCGATGAAGAGCAGCAGGCAGGTGACGGTCAGCGCGTCGAAGTTCCAGCTGAGGAAATGCAGCGTCTGGCCGGCCAGCTCAGGCGCCTTGGCGAAGATCGCGTCGAACTGGACGGAGCCCGTCAGGACGAAGATCGCGAAGATGCCGAGCACGAAGCCGAAGTCGCCGACGCGGTTGACCAGGAAGGCCTTGATCGCCGCGTTGTTGGCCGAGGGCTTCTCGTACCAGAAGTTGATGAGCAGGTAGGAGGCGAGACCCACGCCTTCCCAGCCGAAGAAGAGCTGCACGAGGTTGTCGGCCGTCACCAGCATCAGCATGGCGAAGGTGAACAGCGACAGGTAGCCCATGAAGCGCGGCTTCTGCGGGTCCTCGGCCATGTAGCCGATGGAGTAGAGGTGGACCATCGACGACACGGTGTTGACCACCACCAGCATGACCGCGGTGAGCTGGTCGACGCGCAGCGCCCACGACACGTCCAGGCCGCCGCTGCGCATCCAGCTCATCAGCTCGATCGTGCGGGGATGCCCGCCGACGGCGACGTCGAAGAACAGCACCCAGGACAGGACCGCGGAGAGCAGAACGGCACCGGTGGTGACGAACTGCGCGGCGCGGTCGCCCACGGTGGGCGGCCCGGCGACGACGTGATGGTCGTCGTGGCCGTCGTCGTGATGCTCGTCGTGAGCGTGCGCGTCGTGCGCATGGGCATCATGACCGTGGTCATGCCCGTGATGATCGTGGCCGCCGGCGTGCGCCGGCTCCGCCTTCGGCCCGCCGAACAGGGCGATGGAACCCGCGACGAGGAACGCCAGGAGCGGGAGGAATACGACAAGGACTTCCATGGCGCTGCCTTAGCCCCTCATCAGATTGATGTCTTCGACCCGGATGGAGCCGCGGTTGCGGAAATACACCACCAGGATGGCGAGACCGATGGCCGCCTCGGCGGCGGCGACGGTCAGGATGATCATGGAGAAGACCTGCCCGACCAGATCGTTCAGGAAGACCGAGAACGACACCAGATTCAGGTTCACGGCGAGCAGCATCATCTCGATCGACATCAGGATGATGATGACGTTCTTCCGGTTGAGGAAGATGCCGAGGACGCCGAGCGTGAAGATGATGGCCGAGACCGTCAGATAATGCCCGAGACCGATTTCCATGATCACACGCCCTCCCCGGTCGGCACCTTGCGGATGGCGACCACGTCCTCGCGCCGACGGGCGAGCTGGGAGCCGACGTTCTGCTTCCGGACACCCTCACGCTGACGCAGGGTCAGGACGATGGCGCCGATCATGGCGATCAGCAGCACGAGGCCCGACGCCTGGAACAGATAAACGTAGTGGGTGTAGATGAGCTGGCCGAGTTGCTCGGTGTTGGTCGCTCCAGCCATCGCCGCGACCGGCGCCGAGGCGGCCTTCTCGGCGGCCGGGGCGATGATCCAGCCGCCGAGCACGGCGGCCAGCTCGGCCAGCAGGATGAGACCGATCAGCCCGCCGATCGGCAGGTACTGCAACGCACCCGCCCGCAGCTCGCGGAAGTTGATGTCGAGCATCATCACCACGAACAGGAACAGGACCGCGACCGCGCCCACATAGACGATCACCAGGATCATCGCGATGAACTCGGCCCCGAGCAGCACGCACAGGCCGGCGGCCTGGAAAAAGGCCAGGACCAGATAAAGGACCGAATGAACCGGATTCCGCGCCGAGATGACCATCACACCGGAGGCCACCAGCAGCGCGGCAAAGACGTAGAAGGCGATGCCTTGAACAATCATCGTTATCCCCGTTTCCGCTTACCGCACTGCGACGACTTACCGGTACGGCGCCTCGGCCGCGAGGTTCTGGGCGATTTCCGCTTCCCAGCGGTCGCCGTTCGCCAGCAGCTTCTGCTTGTTGTAGAAAAGCTCTTCACGGTTCTCGGTGGAGAACTCGAAGTTCGGACCCATCACGATGGCGTCCACCGGGCAAGCCTCCTGGCAATAGCCGCAGTAGATACACTTCGTCATGTCGATGTCGTAGCGCGTGGTGCGGCGGCTGCCGTCCTCACGCGGTTCGGCCTCGATGGTGATGGCCAGGGCCGGACACACCGCCTCGCACAGCTTGCAGGCGATGCAGCGCTCCTCGCCGCCGGGATACCGGCGCAGGACGTGCTCGCCGCGGAAGCGGGGGCTAATGGGGCCCTTTTCGAACGGGTAGTTCAGGGTCACCTTGGGCTTGAACATGTAGCGCAGGGTGAGCCCGAGGCCGCCCAACAGTTCGGTCAGGAACAGGCTGCGCGCCGCACGATCGAGGAACGCCATGGCCTCTTCGTCTCCTTCCTAGCGGGCGCCCCGTTCCGGGTGGCGCCCGCGCTTTCTCTTTGAAACTCGATCCGATCGTCCGTTCAGGCGCCGATCACTTCGGCAGCCAGCCGAACGTCACCAGCACGCCGGCCGTCAGCACGACCCACAGCAGCGAGAACGGCAGGAACACCTTCCAGCCCAGACGCATCAGCTGGTCGTAGCGGTAGCGCGGCATGGTCGCGCGGACCCACACGTAGACGAACAGGCAGAAGGCGATCTTCAGGGCGAACCAGATCGGACCGGGCACCCAGGTGAAGGGCGCGAACGGCAGCGGCGGCAGCCAGCCTCCCAGGAACAGGATGCTGGTCATCGCGCTCATCAGGATCATGTTGGCGTATTCGCCAAGGAAGAAGAGCGCGAAGGGAGCCGAGCTGTATTCCACCATGAAGCCGGCCACCAGCTCCGACTCGCCTTCCGGCAGGTCGAAGGGAGACCGGTTGGTTTCCGCCAGCGCCGAGATGAAGAAGATGACGAACATCGGCAGCAGCGGGATGGCGAACCAGATCGTCTCCTGCGCCTGCACGATCTTCGTCAGGTTCAGCGAGCCGACGCAGAGCAGGACGGAGATGATGACGAGGCCCATCGAGACCTCGTAGGACACCATCTGCGCCGCCGAGCGCAGCGCGCCGAGGAATGCGTAGCGCGAGTTTGACGCCCAGCCGGCCATCACGATGCCGTACACGCCCAGCGACGAGATCGCGAACAGATACAGGATGCCGACATTGATGTCGGCCAGCACCATGCCGTAGTCGAAGGGAATGACCGCCCAGGCGACCAGCGCCAGGAAGAAGGTCAGCATCGGCGCCAGATAGAACACGAAGCGGTTCGCGCCGACCGGCAGGATCTGCTCCTTCGCGAACAGCTTCAAGCCGTCCGCGAAAGGCTGCAGAAGCCCGAACGGGCCGACGATGTTCGGCCCCTGGCGGAGCTGCATGGCGCCCATGATCTTACGCTCGGCGTAGGTCATGAAGGCCACGGCCACCAGGAGCGGCACGACGATCGCCAGGATCTTGAGGACGATGATGATCAGCGGCAGCAGGAAGCCGCTCCAGAACTCAGCCATGGGTACCGGTCCTCTCCTGAGCGCTCTCGGCGGGCTTCACGGCGGGCTTCACGAACGTCTCGGCGCAACGAGCCATGGTCACCGAGGCGCGGCTGATCGGGTCGGTCATGTAGTAGTTCGCGACCGGCGACTGGAGCGGGGCCGCGTCGAGCGCACCCTCTGAGCCGAACGGCGCCCAAGGGGCCGGCGTGACCGTGCCGACCGCCGCGAAGACCGGGTTGACCTCGGCCAGACGGCGACGGATCTGCGTCAGGCTGTCGTAGGGCAGCTTGTGCCCGAGCTGTTCCGACAAGGCGCGCAGGATCTTCCAGTCCTCCCGCGCCTCGCCGGGCGGGAAGGTGGCGAGACGCGCCTGCTGCGGACGGCCCTCGGTGTTGACGTAGAGGGCGTTCTTCTCGGTGTAGGCGGCACCCGGCAGGATGACGTCGGCGCGGTGGGCGCCCTTGTCGCCGTGGTGGCCCTGGTAGACCACGAAGGCGTTGCCGAGGGCTGCGGTGTCGATCTCGTCGGCGCCCAGCAGGTACACCACGTCGATCTCGCCCTTCCCTGCCCCCTCGACGATGCCGGCGGTGCCGCGACCGCCCTCGCCCGGCAGGAAGCCGACGTCCAGACCGCCGACGCGGGACGCCGCCGTGTGCAGCACGTTGAAGCCGTTCCAGCCGTCCTGGACCACGTTGAAGGTCTCGGCCAGCTTGCGCACCGCGGCCTGGACGGCGGCGCCGTCCTTGCGACGGAAGGCACCGGCGCCGAGGATGACCATCGGGTTCTTGGCGCCGCGCAGCGCATCGGCGAAGGCGTGCGTGCCGTCGACGAGCTGCTGCAGGGCGTCCGTCCCGGTGCCGAGATGGCTGTACGGGTAGGTCAGCTCGCGGGCCTCGCCGATCACCGCCACCTTCAGGCCACCCATCAGGTAGCGCTTGCGGATGCGGGCGTTGACGATGGTGGCTTCCCAACGCGGGTTGGTGCCGACCAGCAGAATGACGTCCGCCCGCTCGATCCCGGCGATGCCGCTGTTGAACAGGTAGCCGGCGCGCGACGACGTGTCGAACAGGGCGCCGTCCTGGCGGCAGTCGATGTTGGCCGAGCCGAGGCCGGCCATCAGCTCCTTGAGCGCCAGCATGGACTCGGTGTCGGCCAGATCGCCGGCGATGGCGGCGATGCGGTTGCCCGGAACACCCTTGACCTTGGCGGCGATGGCCTGGAAGGCCTCGGCCCAGCTCGCCGGCTGGAGCTTGCCGTCCTTGCGGACGTAGGGGCGGTCGAGACGCTGGCGCTTCAGCCCGTCATAGGCGAAGCGGGTCTTGTCAGCGATCCACTCCTCGTTGACGTCCTCGTTGACGCGCGGCAGGACGCGCATCACCTCGGGGCCGCGGGTGTCGACGCGGATGTTCGAGCCGACCGCGTCCAGCACGTCGACCGTCTCGGTCTTGCGCAGCTCCCACGGACGGGCCGTGAAGGCGTAGGGCTTGGACAGCAGCGCGCCCACCGGACAGACGTCGGCGAGGTTGCCCGACAGCTCCGAGCCGATGGCCTTCTCGACGAAGGTGGTGATCTCCATGTGCTCGCCGCGGTTCACCGCGCCGAGGTCGGGAACGCCGGCGATCTCGTTCACGAAGCGGATGCAGCGCGTGCAGTGGATGCAGCGCGTCATCTCGGTCCGGATCAGCGGCCCCATGTACTTGTCCTGGACGGCGCGCTTGTTCTCGCCGTAGCGGCCACGGTCGAAGCCGTAGGCCATCGCCTGGTCCTGGAGATCGCACTCGCCGCCCTGGTCGCAGATCGGACAGTCCAGCGGGTGGTTGATCAGCAGGAATTCCATGACGCCCTTGCGGGCCTTGTGCACGAGGTCGGTGTTGGTCTTGACGACCATCCCGTCGCCGCAGGGCATGGCGCAGGCGGCCACCGGCTTCGGCGCGCGCTCCATCTCCACGAGGCACATGCGGCAGTTCGCCGGCACGCTCAGACGCTCGTGGTAGCAGAAGCGCGGGATCTCGATGCCCAGCTGTTCGCAGGCCTGCAGGATCGAGGTGCCCGGCTCGACTTCGATCTCGATCCCGTCGATGGTGAGTTTCGGCATGGGAAACCGGGCTCCTTACTCGGCCGCCAAGGACTTGGCGGCGTTGCGGTAGTCGAGGATGCGGCGCTCGACCTCCGGCCGGAAATGCCGGAACAGGCCCTGGATCGGCCAGGCCGCGGCATCGCCGAGCGCGCAGATGGTGTGCCCCTCGATCTGCTTGGTGACCTCCAGCAGCATGTCGATTTCCTCGACGCGCGCGTTGCCGGTCACCATGCGCTGCATGATGCGGTTCATCCAGCCGGTGCCCTCGCGGCACGGCGTGCACTGGCCGCAGCTTTCATGGGCGTAGAACTGCGACAGGCGCGCGATGGCCTTCACCACGTCGGTGGACTTGTCCATCACGATCACCGCCGCGGTGCCCAGACCCGACCGCACATCGCGCAGGCTGTCGAAGTCCATCAGGACCGTGTCGCAGATCGACTTCGGCAGCAGCGGCACCGACGAACCGCCGGGAATGATCGCCAGCAGGTTGTCCCACCCGCCGCGCACGCCTCCGGCGTGCTTCTCGATCAGTTCCTTCAGCGGGATGCCCATCTCCTCTTCCACGTTGCACGGCTTGTTGACGTGCCCGGAGATGCAGAAGAGCTTGGTGCCGGTGTTCTTCGGACGGCCGAGACCGGCGAACCACGCCGCACCGCGGCGCAGGATGGTCGGAACCACCGCGATGGATTCGACGTTGTTCACCGTGGTCGGGCAGGAGTAGAGACCGGCCTGGGCGGGGAACGGCGGCTTGTTGCGCGGCTGGCCCTTCTTGCCCTCGATGGACTCGATGAGCGCCGTCTCCTCGCCGCAGATGTACGCGCCCGCGCCGCGGTGGATGTAGATGTCGTAATCGTAGCCGGTGCCGCAGGCGTTCTTGCCGATCAGCCCCGCCTCGTACGCCTCGTCGATGGCGCGCTGGACGTTGGAGCCTTCGTTGTAGAACTCGCCGCGGATGTAGATGTAGCAGGCCGACGCGCCGATGGCGAAACCGGCGATCAGGCAGCCTTCGATCAGCTTGTGCGGATCGTGGCGCAGGATGTCGCGGTCCTTGCAGGTGCCCGGCTCGCCCTCGTCGGCGTTGATGACGAGGTAGACCGGCTTGTCCGTCACATTCTTCGGCATGAAGGACCACTTCATGCCCGTCGAGAAGCCGGCGCCGCCACGCCCGCGCAGGCCGGATTCCTTGACCTGCTCGATGATCCATTCCTTGCCCTGGGCGATCAGGGCCTTGGTGTTGTCCCAGTCACCACGCTTCCGGGCGGCGTCCAGGCCGAAGCTCTGGTAGCCGTACAGGTTGGTGAAAATGCGGTCCTCGTCGCGAAGCATCGCATCCCCCTCAATCGGCCGTGGTGGTGAAGGCCTTCAGAGTCGTCGGGCCGCCCACCGGTTCGGAGGACTGCCGGCCGATCTGCGAGCCATGCTTGGGGATCTCGCCGCTCTTGAGGGCGTCGATGATCGTTTCCATGTGTTCCGGGCTGACGTCTTCATAGTAGTCGTCGCCGATCTGGACCACCGGCGCGTTGACGCAGGCGCCTGAACACTCGACCTCGCGCAGTGTGAACTGGCCGTCCGCGGTCGTCTCGCCGACGCCGATGCCCAGCTTGCGCTCGCAGGTGTGCACGATGTCGTCGGACCCGCGCAGCCAGCACGGCGTGGTCGTGCAGACCTGGATGACGTGCTTACCGACCGGGGTCTTGTTGTACATCGTGTAGAAGGTCGCGACCTCGTACACGCGGATGCGCGGCATGCCGAGCAGGTCGGCCACGGCGTCCATGGCGACGCGCGGCAGCCAGCCCTCGCTCTGGCGCTGGGCCAGATCGAGCAGCGGCATGCAGGCGCTGGCCTGCTTGCCCACCGGGTACTTCGCGATGATGGCCTTCGCCCGTTCCAGATTTTCCGGAGTGAAGGCGAAGGAGGCCGGCTCCTTGGCCGGGTCGTGAGCCGGGGCGCTCATCGGTCAATTTCTCCGAACACGATGTCCATGGACGCGATGTTGGCCACCGCGTCGGCCAGCATGTGGCCCTTCGACATGAAGTCGAGGCCCTGCAGGTGGGCGAAGCCCGGCGCGCGGATCTTGCAGCGGTACGGCTTGTTCGTGCCGTCCGAGACCAGATACACGCCGAACTCGCCCTTCGGCGCCTCGATGGCGGTGTAGGTTTCGCCCGCCGGGACGTGGAAGCCCTCGGTGAAGAGCTTGAAATGGTGGATCAGCGCTTCCATCGACCGCTTCATCTCGCCGCGCGGCGGCGGGGAGACCTTGCGGTCCTCCGCGCGCACCGGGCCGTCGGGAAGCTCCTTCAGGCACTGGCGGATCATGCGGTTGGACTGGCGCATTTCTTCCATGCGGACGAGGTAGCGCGCCCAGCAGTCGCCGGTCAGGCCGACCGGAACGTCGAAGTCCATGCGGTCGTAGACTTCGTAGGGCTGCGACTTGCGCAGGTCCCAGGCGACGCCTGAACCGCGCAGCATCGGGCCGGTGAAGCCCCAGTTGAACGCCTCTTCCTTGGTGACGATGCCGATGTCGACCGTCCGCTGCTTGAAAATGCGATTGTTCGTCAGCAGATTGTCAATGTCGTCAACAAACTTCGGGAAGCGCTCCGTGAACTCCCAGATGTCGTCGGTCAGGCCAGCCGGCAGATCCCACGCGACGCCGCCGGGGCGGAAATAGTTCGCATGCAGGCGCGCGCCGCACACACGCTCGTAGAACTCCATGAGGATTTCGCGTTCCTCGAAGCCCCACAGCGCCGGCGTGATCGCGCCGACGTCGAGCGCGCCGGTGGTGATCGACAGGATGTGGTTCAGGATGCGCGTGATCTCGGAGAAGAGGACGCGGATGTACTGGGCGCGCAGCGGCGCCTTGATCTGCAGCAGGTTCTCGATGCCGAGCACATAGGCGTGCTCCATGCACATCGGGCTGACGTAGTCCAGGCGGTCGAAATAGGGAACGGCCTGCAGGTAGGTCTTGTACTCGATCAGCTTCTCGGTGCCGCGGTGCAGCAGGCCGATGTGCGGGTCGCAGCGCTCGACGACTTCGCCGTTCAGCTCCATCACCAGACGCAGCACGCCGTGGGCCGCAGGGTGCTGCGGCCCGAAGTTCATGGTGTAGGGCTTGATCTGGGTCTTGCCGCCGGACTGGCCGGCGGAGGGGTGTGCGGACGTGGCGATGGTCACGGCTTGCTCCCGGTGTCAGGGGCCTGGGCCTTCTCGTCGCCGGGCAGCATCACGTTCGTCATGCCTTCCCAGGGCGACAGGAAGTCGAAGCTGCGGAAATCCTGCGTCAAGCGGACGGGCTCGTAGACGACTCGCTTCTGGTCCTCGTCGTAGCGGCACTCGACATAGCCCGTCATCGGGAAGTCCTTGCGCAACGGGTGACCTTCGAAGCCGTAGTCGGTCAGGATGCGGCGCAGATCCGGATGGTCGGAGAAGAAGATCCCGAACATGTCCCAGGTTTCACGCTCGAACCAGCCGGCCGCGTTGTACACCGGCACGGCGGAGACCACCGGGGTGTCCTCGTCGGTCGTGACCTTCACGCGGAGGCGCCGATTGTGCTTGTAGCTCAAAAGGATGTAGACGACCTCGAAGCGTTCCTCCCGCTCCGGCCAATCCACAGCGGTGACGTCCAGCAACTGCTCGAACGAGCAGGTCGGATCGTCACGCAGGAAGGTGAGCGACTTGATGAGCGAGGGCCGGCGGACGGTCACCATCAGCTCGCCAAGCTTCAGCTCGACCTTCAGGACGTCATCGCCGAGCGTCGCGGCGATATGGTCCCCAAGTTCCTTCAACGCCTGTTCGGACATGGCCAGGACCTGCCTTTTTCTTATTCAGCGAGCGATGCGGTTGCCGCGCCGGATCTTCTTCTGGAGTTGCAGAATGCCGTAGACCAGCGCTTCCGCGGTCGGAGGACAGCCCGGCACATAGATATCGACCGGAACGATCCGGTCGCAGCCGCGCACCACCGAGTAGGAGTAGTGATAGTAGCCGCCGCCGTTGGCGCAGGAGCCCATCGAGATCACCCAACGCGGTTCCGGCATCTGGTCATAGACCTTGCGCAGCGCGGGGGCCATCTTGTTGGTCAGCGTGCCGGCCACGATCATGCAATCGGACTGGCGCGGGCTGGGGCGCGGAATGACGCCGAAACGGTCCAGGTCGTACCGGCTCATGTAGGCGTGGATCATCTCCACCGCGCAGCAGGCCAGGCCGAAGGTCATCGGCCACAGGGAACCGGTGCGGGCCCAGGCGAGCACGTCCTCGTACTTCGCCGTGATGAAACCCTTCTCCTGGATCTCTTCGGTGACCGCGCGGAGATAGGCGTCCTGTTCCGGTCCGGGCGGAATCGGCGCCAGCTTGGCAGCCTCTACTCCCATTCCAGAGCTCCTTTCTTCCACTCATAGATGAAGCCGATGGTCAGGATCCCGAGGAACACGATCATCGACCAGAAACCGAAGAGGCCGATGTCCCCGAGCGCCACGGCCCACGGGAACAGGAAGGCGACCTCGAGGTCGAAGATGATGAACAGGATGGAGACCAGGTAAAACCGCACGTCGAACTTCGTGCGGGCATCCTCGAACGGCTCGAAGCCGCACTCGTAGGGGGAGAGCTTCTCCGAATCCGGGTTCTTCGGGCTGATGACGTAAGACGCGCCAACCATCACCACGGCCAGCGCGATACCGATCAACAGGAACACCAGGATCGGAAGGTACTCAATGATCAGCGGGTTGGTCACCGCGGTCCTCCCATAAGCCCACGCCACGATCGCCGGTACGGCCGTAATCGGCCGACGCGCGGTGTCGTGGCTGGAATGCCTTGGATTAGCCCATCAGACGGGCCGGAATATATGACGAGAGCGTGATCAAGGAAAGCGCTTTGAATCGCTTTCGGCCAATGAATCCACTCTGCGGAAATGAGCGGATGTCCTTGGTATTACCAAACTTTTTAAATGACCCTTCTCTCTATCCGGCTTATCGGATATGCGGGTCGAGCTAATCGGATATAGGGATTGCGAGCCCGCCGGTAAAGCCGTGAAGGCTTCGTTTTTATTGCAAAAAGGAAAATGGAAAGGGAGAGAATGGCGCGAGTGACGGGACTTGAACCCGCGGCCTCCGGCGTGACAGGCCGGCGCTCTAACCAACTGAGCTACACCCGCGCGATGCGGCGATGTGAAATGCGCAGAACAGACGTCCGTGTCTCGGATCGCAACGCAGTTTCCGGGGCCACGCCCCGTCGCCGATGGGCGGTTTCTAGCCGCCCGACGCATGATCTGTCAATCACGAATTTGAAATGGAGATGCCGGGAGGATCGGGCGCGATGGTGGGCGATGAGGGTTTCGAACCCCCGACCCTCTCGGTGTAAACGAGATGCTCTACCGCTGAGCTAATCGCCCGCGCCGCGTCGTTGACCGGATTGGCATTCCCGACAACGCAAAGCCGGCCAGCCTGTGCTGACCGGCGCGCACTATGCCCGGAATGCCCTGGCCGTTCAAGACGTCATCACTTCAGCCCGTCCTTCAAGGTCTTGCCCGGCTTGAACTTCGGCTGTTTCGACGCGGGAATGGCGATCTTCTCGCCGGTGCGCGGGTTGCGGCCCTCGCTGGCCGCGCGTTCGGAGACCGCAAAGGTGCCGAAGCCGACCAGACGAACCTCCTCCCCGTTCTTGAGCGAGTCGGCGATGCCGTCGAAGACGGCGTCGACCGCCTTGGTCGCATCGGTTCTAGACAAACCCACGGCGTCGGCGACGTGCGCCACCAGATCGTTCTTGTTCACTTGCTTCACCCCTTCTCAATCCGGCAAAGAAAATGGAAGCAAAGCCGCCCAATGACTTCACGCATTAAAACGATAGACGCGACATCGCCCGCCCGTCAATTGAAGACGGGCGGGCGATGCGAAGCACGGTAGGGCTTTAAGAGCGCTTTAAACGCCGGGCGTGATCAGTGACGCAGCACCTCGCCGCCGCCGTCGGGCTGCGGCTTGGCGACCGCCGGCTCGACCGCCTCCGGTTCCTTCCACTCGATGGGTTCGAGTTCCCGAACCAAGGCGTGCTTCAGGACATCGTCCACCGTGCTGACCGGGATGATCTCCAGGCCGCGCTTCACGTTGTCCGGAATCTCGGCAAGGTCCTTCTCGTTGTCCTTCGGGATCAGCACATGCTTCAACCCGCCGCGCAGAGCGGCCAGCAGCTTCTCCTTCAAGCCGCCGATGGGCAGCACCCGGCCGCGCAGCGTGATCTCGCCGGTCATCGCCACGTCCTTGCGGACCGCGATGCCGGTCAGAACCGAGACGATCGAGGTGATCATCGCCACACCCGCCGAGGGGCCGTCCTTCGGGGTGGCGCCTTCGGGCACGTGGACGTGGATGTCCCGCTTCTCGAACAGCGTGGGCTTGATGCCGAAGGCGGTGGCCCGCGACTTGACGTAGCTCTCCGCCGCCTGGACCGACTCCTTCATGACGTCGCCGAGCTTGCCGGTGGTGGTCACCCGCCCCTTGCCGGGAAGGCTGACCGCTTCGATCGACAGCAGTTCGCCGCCGACTTCCGTCCAGGCCAAGCCGGTGGTGACGCCCACCAGATCCTCCAGCTCCGCCTCACCGAAGTGGAAGCGGCGAACGCCGGCGTACTTGTCCAGATTCCGGCGGGTGACCGAGACCTTGGCGCCGGCGGCGCCCTTCATCAGGATCTCCTTCACGGCCTTGCGGCAGAGGTTGGCGATCTCGCGCTCCAGGCTGCGGACACCGGCCTCCCGCGTGTAGTAGCGGATCAGGTCGCGCAGCGCGTCGTCGGAGATGGCGAACTCGCCCTTCTTCAGGCCGTTGGCCTCCACCTGCTTCTCGATCAGGTGGCGCTTGGAAATCTCGACCTTCTCATCCTCGGTGTAGCCGGCGACGCGGATGATCTCCATACGGTCCAGCAGCGGCTGCGGCATGCGCATCGTGTTGGCCGTGCAGACGAACATCACGTCCGACAGGTCGTAGTCGACCTCCAGGTAATGGTCGTTGAAAGTGCCGTTCTGCTCGGGGTCGAGGACCTCCAGCAGGGCCGACGACGGGTCGCCGCGCCAATCGGCGCCGAGCTTGTCGATCTCGTCCAGCAGGAACAGCGGGTTGGACGACTTCGCCTTCTTCATGCCCTGGATGACCTTGCCGGGCATCGAGCCGATGTAGGTGCGCCGGTGGCCGCGGACCTCGGCCTCGTCCCGCACGCCGCCCAGCGACATGCGCACGAAGTTGCGCCCGGTGGACTTGGCGATCGACTTGCCGAGCGAGGTCTTGCCGACACCGGGCGGCCCGACGAGGCAGAGGATCGGCCCCTTCACCTTGTTCATGCGGTTCTGGACCGCGAGATACTCGAGGATGCGTTCCTTGACCTTCTCCAGGCCGTAATGGTCGGCGTCGAGGATCTTCTGCGCGAGCTTCAGGTCCTTCTTCACCTTGGTGCGCTTCTTCCACGGAATGGACAGCATCCAATCCAGGTAGTTGCGCACCACCGTCGCCTCGGCCGACATCGGGCTCATCGAGCGCAGCTTCTTCAGCTCGGCCAGGGCCTTGTCGCGGGCTTCCTTGGAGAAGCGGGTCTTGTTGATCTTCTCTTCCAACTCGGCCGACTCGTCGCGGCCGTCCTCGGTCTCGCCGAGTTCCTTCTGGATCGCCTTGAGCTGTTCGTTGAGGTAGTACTCGCGCTGGGTCTTCTCCATCTGCCGCTTGACGCGGTTGCGGATGCGCTTTTCCACCTGGAGAACGCCGATCTCGCCTTCCATGAAGGCATAGACCCGCTCCAGCCGCTCCGACACCGTGGCGCATTCCAGAAGCTGCTGCTTCTCCGGAATCTTCAGCGCGAGGTGGGACGCCACCGTGTCCGCCAGCTTGCCCGGCTCCTCGATCTGGTTGATCGAGACCAGGACCTCCGGTGGGATCTTCTTGTTCAGCTTGATGTACTGCTCGAATTGCGAAACGACGGCCCGACCCAGCGCCTCAAGCTCCTGGCTTTCCCCGACCTTCTCCTCGACGAGGTCGGCGTGGGCCTGGAAGAAATCCTCGTTCTCGGCGAACTTGGTGATGGACGCGCGCTGGCCGCCCTCCACGAGCACCTTCACCGTTCCGTCGGGCAGCTTCAGCAGCTGCAACACGGTCCCAACGGTGCCGACGCTGTAGATATCGGCCGGCGTCGGATCGTCCTGCGCGGCGTTCTTCTGGGTGACGAGAAGGATCTGCTTGTCGTCCTTCATCACGTCTTCCAGGGCGCGCACGGATTTCTCGCGGCCGACGAAAAGAGGCACGATCATGTGGGGGAAAACCACGATGTCGCGGAGCGGCAGGACCGGATAGAGGGCACCACGAGGGATTTCGAACATTGATTGGGCCTCTTTCATTGGGACGCCGTCAGCCCGGGATGGGCCTGGGAAGACCCCCGCCTCGGGGGATGAGCACAGGGATCGAAAACCGGCACTTTTTCTAACGTGGCACAGCCATAGCCCCCCTTCAAGGGCCAGAACCCCAATTCCGTATGGCGGTGCGGCATGCCGGTCCGACCGCTCCGCGGCCCGGCTGGCGCCCCCGATGTCTGCAAAAGCCGAAAACGACGAAGGGCGCCCAAAGGCGCCCTTCCCCATATCCAACTCTGATCAGCCGCGGCGAATTCAGGCACCCGGTGCCTGTTGCTCCCCGCGGCGTTCGGCGTGAACGTAAAGCGGCTTGGCGCGCCCTTCGACCACTTCCTTGTTGACCAGGATGCTTTCCACCCCCGACAGACCCGGCAGATCAAACATGGGATCGAGCAGGATCGACTCCATGATAGAACGCAGGCCGCGCGCGCCGGTCTTCCGCTGGATCGCCTTGTGGGAGATGGTGCGCAGGGCGTCGTCGGAGAATTCCAGACGGACGTCTTCCATCTCGAACAGGCGCTGGTACTGCTTGACCAGCGCGTTCTTCGGCTTGGTGAGGATTTCGACCAGAGCTGCCTCGTCCAGGTCGGACAGGGTGGCAACCACCGGCAGACGACCGATGAATTCCGGGATGAGACCGAACTTCAGCAGATCCTCGGGCTCGACCTCACGCAGGATGTCGCCCGTCGAGCGCTCATCCGGGCCGCGCACGTCGGCGCCGAAGCCGATCGACGTGCCCTTGCCGCGCTGCGCGATGATCTTGTCCAGCCCGGCGAAGGCGCCGCCGCAGATGAACAGGATGTTGCTGGTGTCGACCTGCAGGAACTCCTGCTGCGGGTGCTTGCGGCCACCCTGCGGAGGCACGGAGGCGACGGTGCCTTCCATGATCTTCAGCAGGGCCTGCTGCACGCCCTCGCCCGACACGTCGCGCGTGATCGAGGGGTTGTCGGACTTGCGGCTGATCTTGTCGACCTCGTCGATGTAGACGATGCCGCGCTGCGCCCGCTCGACGTTGTAGTCGGCGGCCTGGAGCAGCTTGAGAATGATGTTCTCGACGTCCTCGCCGACATAGCCCGCCTCGGTCAGAGTCGTGGCATCGGCCATCGTGAAGGGGACGTCGATGATCCGGGCGAGCGTCTGTGCGAGCAGCGTCTTGCCGCAGCCGGTGGGGCCGACCAGCAGGATGTTGGACTTCGCAAGTTCGACGTCGTTGTGCTTCGTTCCGTGCGCCAACCGCTTATAGTGGTTGTGCACCGCAACAGAAAGGACCCGTTTCGCGTGATGCTGGCCGATCACGTAATCGTCCAGTACCGCATGGATGTCGCGCGGGGTCGGCACGCCGTCGCGGGACTTCACGAGGGTCGTCTTGTTCTCCTCGCGAATGATGTCCATGCACAGCTCGACGCATTCATCGCAGATGAACACCGTCGGACCGGCAATCAGCTTGCGGACCTCGTGCTGGCTCTTGCCGCAAAAGGAGCAGTAGAGCGTGTTCTTCGAATCGCCGCTGCTGGACTTGCTCATCGGTACTCCGTCATCTCGCGGGGGACTGATCCGTATAACCTGTCAACCGCCTGCGGCGTCCCCCGACGCCGGTCCTTTCAAAGGTTGTCCCGGGGAAGGCCCGAGACAAGGTTAACGCATCCACTCACTCATTCATCGAACCCGATCCATCGGACCGGTTCCCCATCATTCAACAACAGGGAACCGGCGCAATCAATCATTAGTTCGCGCGCCCTATCAGGCGGCGTTGCCGTCGCCGATCGAGCCGGGGCGCTTTTCCACCACCTCGTCGATCAGGCCGAAGGCCTTGGCCTCCTCGGGCGACATGAACTTGTCGCGCTCCATGGCCGCCTCGATGGTGTCGAGCGACTGCTCGGTGTGCTTGACGTAGATGTCGTTGAGGCGCGAGCGCAGCTTCAGGATCTCCTGGGCCTGGATCTCGATGTCCGAGGCCTGACCCTGGGCGCCGCCCGACGGCTGGTGGATCATGATCCGGCTGTTCGGCAGCGAGAAGCGCTTGCCCGGCGCACCGGCAGCGAGCAGAAGCGAGCCCATCGAGGCCGCCTGCCCCATGCACACCGTCGACACCTGCGGACGGATGTACTGCATGGTGTCGTAGATGGCGAGGCCGGCCGAAACGTAACCGCCCGGCGAATTGATGTAGAGCGCGATGTCCTTGCTCGGGTTTTCCGATTCCAGGAACAGCAGCTGCGAGCAGATCAGGCTGGCGACGGCGTCGTTCACGCCACCGATCAAGAAGATGATCCGTTCCTTCAGCAGGCGCGAGTAAATATCGTACGCTCGTTCGCCCCGGTTGGTCTGCTCGATGACCATCGGGACCAGAGCATTCATCTTCGGTTCGAAGTCGTACATGGTGGTCTTCCCTGCTCCCGCAGCTCGGTTAGTCGTCTGAGCAGTTTACATATAGGAATGGAAAGGGGCGACCGGTAGGCCGCCCCTCAACCTTTCTAACGATCAGGCCGCCTCGGCCTCCTCGTCGGGATCCTTCATCAGCTCTTCGGCGGACACCGGCTTCTCGCTCACCTTGGCCTGGTCCAGGATGTAGTCGACGACCTTGTCCTCGAAGATCGGGGCGCGGAGGTTTTCCAGCGCTTCCCGGTTCTGCTTGAAGAACTCGAACACCTCACGCTCCTGGCCGGGGAAGCGGCGGGCTTCCGTGATCAGGGCGCGGTTGATCTCGTCCTGGGTCACCTGGATGTCGTTGCGGCGGCCGATCTCCGACAGCAGCAGCCCCAGACGCACGCGGCGCTCGGCGATGCCGCGATACTCGGTCTTCAGCTCCTCTTCCGGCTTGCCGGCGTCGTCACCGGCGGTGCCGTTCTTCAGCTCCTGCTGAAGGCGCTGCCAGATGCCCTCGAACTCGACGTCCACCATGCCCGGCGGGACCTCGAAGGAGTGCGCCTCGGCCAGCTTGTCGAGGAGCTGGCGCTTGACGCGCAGGCGCGACACGTTGGCGTACTCGCTCTTGATGCGGTCGCCGACGGCCTCGCGCAGCTTCTCCAGGCTCTCCATGCCGAACTCCTTGGCGAGGTCGTCGTTGACCTCGGCCGGGACGTTCTTGCGGAGTTCCTTGACGTCCACCTCGAACACGGTGTCCGCGCCCTTCAGGCGGTCGTGCGGGTAGTCGGCCGGGAAGGTGACCTTCACCGTGCGGTGCTCGCCGGCCTTGGCGCCGACCAGCTGGTCCTCGAAGCCCGGAACGAACTGGTTGGCGCCCAGCTCCAGCGGGTAGTCCTTGCCGTCCATGCCCGGCAGGGCCTCGCCATCGACCGAACCGGCGAAGTCGATCACGGCGATGTCGCCCTTCTCGGCCGCGCGGTCCTCGGTGACCGGGGCCTGCACCGAGTGGGCGGAGGCCAGACGGGTCAGCGCCTCGTCGACGGCCGAGTCCTCGACCGTGGCGACCGGCTTCTCAAGCTCCAGGCCGCTGAGATCGCCCGGCTCGATGTCCGGCAGAAGCTCGACGCCCATGGTGTAGGACAGGTCGCCGCCGTCCTCGTACTTCTCGACGTTGATCTTCGGCTGCATGGCGATGCGCAGGCCGCGCTCGTTCAGCGCCTGGCGCGAGCTGTCGGCGATCGCATCCTCCAGAGCCTCGGCCAGCACGCTGCCGCCGTAGCGCTGCTTGATCACGGCAACCGGCACCTTGCCCGGACGGAAGCCGGGGAGCTGCACCGTCCGGCGCAGCTCTTCGAGCCGGCCCTGCACCTTCTGTTCGATATCCTGGGCGGAAATGACGACCTTGTACTCGCGCTTCAGGCCGTCGGCGCTGGTCTCGGTGATGTTCATCGGAACGAAAGCCTATCTCGTTGTCCGGCCCGGCGGCGCCCGTCCGGGCGGCCCGAAACCGTGTGTTCCCATGCGGTCCAAGCTGTTGCCATGGTGCGGGCGAAGGGACTCGAACCCCCACGACCGAAGTCACCGGAACCTAAATCCGGCGCGTCTACCAGTTCCGCCACGCCCGCAATGGCATAGACAGCCCGCGACGGGTGCGGAACACCCGACGGACTGCCGGCGAAGTCCGCTCTATAGCACAGGGTTCGCGCCGCAAACAGGCAAAATGGGCGCCGTTCCGCACGCCATTGGAGGGTGGCCCGGAACGGGCGGCGGCGAAGGGCCGACCGCCTCATGCGCCCCCCTTGCCCAAGGACCGGATCGCGGAGGAGGCGTTGACCTTGCCCTCCCCCCGGTAAGCCTCGTGGTTGGCGTCGATTTCACCCAGCTTGTAGCGGTAGTTGATCATCATGCCGCAGGACTGCCGAACCCCCTTGGGCGACCGGTCGCCCAGCCAGTTCAGCCGCTCCATGCGGGCGCCGTTGCTGAGGTGGAAGTGGGCGACCGGGTCGAGCGCCCGCGCCGGCGCCGTGTCCGCCCGCTCGCTGCGGCGGTCCGATGCGCGCGCCGTCGTCAGGTAATGCGCGCACAGCCGCATCAGCGGGCCGCGCAGCTCCTTCAGAAGCTCGTCGTCGGTGTGCCAGTCGGGCAGAGCCAGGGCGCCGGCAAGCACCGGACGTTCGTCCGCGTCGCCGTCCGTCTCCGATTCGCCGTTTCCCGGATGACTGGTCATGACTTCCGCGATGCGTTCCGCCTCGGGCGGGGTGAGCAGCGAATCGCCGCGCTCGGCCAGTTCCCGATCCAGCCAGCGGCGGAAGCCGGGAATCGGCGACAGGGTGGCGAAGCACTTGATGTTGGGAAACTCCCCGGTCAGGCCGTCGACCACCCGCTTGATCAGGAAGTTGCCGAAGCTGATCCCCGCCAGCCCCACCTGGGCGTTGGAGATGGAATAGAAGATGGCGCTGTCGGCGCTCTTCGGGTCGCAGACCGGGGCGGAGGGGTCGAGCAGCGCCTGCACATTGTCCGACATGCCCTGGACCAGCGCGACCTCGACGAAGATCAGCGGCTCGTTCGGCATGCGCGGGTGGAAGAAGGCGAAGCAGCGGCGGTCGGAGTCGAGGCGGTCCTTCAGGTCGCGCCAACCGCTGATCTCGTGCACCGCCTCATACTTGATGAGCTTCTCCAGGAGCGAGGCCGGGCTGTCCCAGGTGATCCGGCGCATCTCCAGGAAGCCGACGTCGAACCAGTTGCGCAGCAGGCTCTTGAGATCGTCCTCCAGCGCCTGGAGCAGCGGCTCGCCGCGCGCCATCTCCATCAGCTCGGCGCGCAGGTCCACCAGGAACTTCACCCCTTCCGGTAGGCCGTTGAACTGGGTCAGCAGGCGCAGCCGCGGCGGCTCCAGCGCCCGGCGCAAGGCGCGCTCGGCGTGGCCGCGCGACACCGGGTCCCCCGCCGTCTGGAAGGTCGCCATCGCCTGATCGACGGCGGCACGGTCCACGTCGAAATCGCGCGCCAGCATCATCAGGAAATTGCGCCGCCCCTGCCCGTCCAGCGCCAGATAGGTGCGGCCGAGCTGCGCGGCCCGCGCCCGCGCCGACACCTCGCCGCCGCGGCCCTCCAGGCAGGCTTCGATCTGTTCCTTCAGCCGCTCCGCGTCTTCCTTGGGCAGATTGGCGCGCGGCGCCGCGCCGACCACACCACGGGCGGAGGCGGCGATCTCGCGCCAGCCCGCGCGCAGCGTGTCCAGCGTGCGGTCGAGCAGCCCCGGCGGCGCTCCCGCGGCGGTGGCGGGAAGCTGGGACGGAACGGGCTCGGCGGGTTTGATCTCGGGCGTCTCGCTCATACCCAAGAGTCTGGCGTGCGGAGGCGCGCTCGGCAAGCCATAGCTTGAGCCCGGCCTTAAGAGTAAGCCCCCTGTCCAGGCGTATATATGCCCACGGAATCCCGCGTCAGCGCGTCCCCGCCTTCAACCGCTTCAGCACCCCTGGGAGCGCATCCGGCAAATCTTCGGCGATCAGGCCCGGTCCGAACGCGGTCGCCGCTTCGCCGTGCAGCCAGACCGCGGCGCAGGCGGCGTCGAACGTGTCCATTCCCTGAGCGATCAGCCCGAGCGCGACGCCCGCCAGCACGTCTCCCGACCCTGCGGTCGCCAGATCGGCCGGAGCGTTGGCGTTGATGACGGTTCGTCCGTCCGGTGCCGCGACCACCGTGTCGGCACCTTTCAAGAGGACAACGGCGCCGCAGCGCGCCGCCGCGGCGCGGGCGCGCATCAGTTTCCCGCCCTCCACCGCCGCGAGATCCGGAAAGATCCGCGCGAACTCGCCCTCGTGCGGGGTCAGCAGACAGCGTTCGCTCAACCGACCGAGCAGGTCGGCGGGCGACTCGGTGAAACTGGTCAGGGCGTCGGCGTCCAGCACGCACGCCTTTCCGGCTCCCAGAGCGGCGAGAACGAGGTCCCGCGTGTCCGCCCCGACGCCGGCGCCCGGCCCCAGCAGCACGGCGTTCTTGCGCGGGTCCGCCAGAAGAGCCTCGAAGGCGGTGCCATCCGCCACGGCGGTCACGATCAGGCTGGGCGAGCCGGCGGCATAGATGGGCATCGATTCGGGCGGACAGGCCACCGTCACCAGCCCCGCCCCGGCGCGCAGGGCGCCCCGCGCCGACAGGCGCGCCGCTCCGGTCATCCGCGCCCCGCCCAGCACCACCGCGTGCCCCCGCGCGTATTTGTGCGCGTCGAGCCGCGGCCAGGGGTAGCGCTGCCGCCACAGGTCGGGGCCGTTCACCAGGGTTTGCGGCGCGAGGGCGTCAAGCACGGTGTCGGGAATGCCGATGTCGGCGACCACCACCTCCCCGCAGAGGACCCGGCCCGGCAGCAGCAGATGGCCTGGCTTGCGGCGGAAGAAGGTGACGGTCAGCGCCGCCTGCGGGGCGCCCCCCATCACTCGGCCGCTGTCGCCGTGCAGGCCGCTCGGTACGTCGACGGCGACGACGGTGCGCCCGGCCATCGCCTCGACGACCTCTTTCGCCATGCCGTCGAGCGGACGGGCGAGCCCGGCCCCGAACAGCGCGTCGATGACCAGGGGATTGCCCTCCAGCAGCCAGGGATCGGCGGCCTCCACCGGACCGGTCCAGCGCCCGGCCGCCACCGCCGCGTCGCCGCGCAGGGCGGAGCGCGACCCCAGCAGGGCCAGCCGCACCGGCCAGCCCGCTTCGAGAAGAAGACGCGCGATGACGAATCCATCGCCGCCGTTGTTCCCCGGACCGCACAGGACGACGGTCGGGTGCGGCGCCCAGCGCTCGCAGACCGCACGCACCACCGCGGCCCCAGCCGCCTCCATCAGCACGGGCCCCGGCACGCCGCCCGCCATGGTCAGCGCGTCGGCGCGATACATCTCCGCCACGGAAAGCAGTTCGTCCATCGCCTCCACCCGCCGCAATCCCGCATCACCGTTACCCGGCACAATAAGCACCGCGACGGCCGCAGCATAGACGGGCACAGGAGGAATGAAAGATATGGCCTGTTTGGCACTGGAATTGGAAGGAAGGACTGGGGCGATGGATGGGACTCGAACCCACGACCGCTCGGACCACAACCGAGAGCTCTACCAACTGAGCTACCACCGCCACCGGAGGACGGAATGAACCGTCTGTAAAAACCCCACCCGCCGTTTCGATCAATGCAACGCCGACGTGAACTCCTCACGAGGCGAGCGCATCCACCGTCAAGGGGGACTGGGGCGATGGATGGGACTCGAACCCACGACCGCTCGGACCACAACCGAGAGCTCTACCAACTGAGCTACCACCGCCACCGGGGTCGCCTATTTGCCCCAAGGGACGGGTCGGGTCAAGCGCTATTTTTCACCGTGTTCATCAATCTGGAAAGCCGGCCCTAGCCCCTCCGAAAGGGTATGGCTGCGCGGATTGCTTGCAGGTTGTGCACAAATATTGTTCACTTCGCCTCATCCGTCGGCAGCCGCGTGCCGCCCCCGGTGGCATCGGTGCGTTGCGCCCCGGCATCCCACGCTGCCGGACCGCAACCGCTCCGATTGGCACGCAACGTGCTTTACATCGGACCGTCGGCAGAGCCGTGGACGGTGCCTGCCGGCGTTGGCACCTCGTACACGAGAGACCCATGAAGAAGATCGAAGCCATCATTAAGCCGTTCAAGCTCGACGAAGTGAAGGAAGCCCTTCACGAAGTCGGCATCAAGGGCATCACCGTCACCGAGGCCAAGGGCTTCGGCCGTCAGAAAGGGCACACCGAGCTGTACCGCGGCGCGGAGTATGTGGTCGACTTCCTGCCGAAGGTGAAGATCGAGGTGGTGATGGAGGACTCCCTGGTGGAGCGGGCGATCGAGGCGATCCAGCAGGCCGCCCATACCGGCCGGATCGGCGACGGCAAGATCTTCGTCACCCCCGTGGAAGAAGTTGTCCGCATCCGGACCGGCGAGAAGGGAGGCGACGCGATCTGATCGCGTCCCGAGAACCCGACCACCGGCCACCATGAACCAGCCCCGCCCACAACCGACGCAAAGCCGGCCGACGCAAAGCCGGCCGACGCCGAGCCGGCCGACGCAGACCGTCGCAACCGCGAGCGGAACGATCCGTGCGTGGAAGCCCCACCGGGCGCGACTTTTTGTGCTGTCACGTTGTGCGCTTGGGAAAGGCATGACATAACGTCCGCCGCGAGCGCCGTCACCCGCCCCTTGGTCGGTTTGACGCAGCGGGACCCAAACCTCTTAAGCGTGGAAAAAGAGATATGTCCGACATCAGCAAGGTCTTCGACCTGATCAAGGAACACGACGTCAAGTACGTGGACCTCCGCTTCACCGACCCGCGCGGCAAGCTGCACCACACCGCTCAGCACGTCTCGACCATCGACGAGGACGTGTTCGAAGACGGCATCATGTTCGACGGCTCCTCGATCGCCGGTTGGAAGGCGATCAACGAGTCGGACATGATCCTCCAGCTCGACCCGACCACCGCCGTCATGGACCCGTTCTCGGCCCAGCCGACGCTGAACATCCTCTGCGACGTGTACGAGCCGTCGACCGGCCAGCCCTACGCCCGCTGCCCGCGCGGCATCGCGAAGGCCGCCGAGAAGTACATGGCGTCGGCCGGCATCGGCGACACCGCCTACTTCGGCCCGGAAGCCGAGTTCTTCGTCTTCGACGACGTGAAGTTCAAGGTCGAGATGAACAAGGTGTCCTACGAGTTCGACTCGGAGGAAGGCCCGTACACCTCCGACAAGGACTATGAGGACGGCAACCTGGGCCACCGCCCGGGCGTCAAGGGCGGCTACTTCCCGGTCGCTCCGGTCGACAGCGGCTCGGACCTGCGCGCCGAGATGCTGAGCGTGCTCGCCGAGATGGGCGTGCCGGTCGAGAAGCACCACCACGAGGTGGCCGCTTCGCAGCATGAGCTGGGCATCAAGTTCGACACGCTGGTCCGCACCGGCGACAACATGCAGTACTACAAGTACGTCGTGCACAACGTCGCCCACGCCTACGGCAAGACCGCGACCTTCATGCCGAAGCCCGTCTTCGGCGACAACGGCTCGGGCATGCACATGCACCAGTCGATCTGGAAGGAAGGCCAGCCGCTGTTCGCCGGCAACCAGTACGCCGACCTGTCGGAGCTGGCGCTGTACTACATCGGCGGCATCATCAAGCACGCCAAGGCGCTGAACGCCTTCACCAACCCGACGACCAACTCCTACAAGCGTCTGGTCCCGGGCTACGAGGCTCCGGTGCTGCTGGCCTACTCGGCCCGCAACCGTTCGGCCTCCTGCCGCATCCCGTACGTCGCGTCGCCGAAGGGCAAGCGCGTCGAGGTTCGCTTCCCGGACCCGTCGGCCAACCCGTACCTGGCCTTCGCCGCCCTGCTGATGGCCGGTCTGGACGGCATCCAGAACAAGATCCATCCGGGCGATGCGATGGACAAGAACCTGTACGACCTGCCGGCCGAAGAGCTGGCCAAGGTTCCGACGGTTTGCGGCTCGCTGCGCGAGGCCCTGGACAGCCTGAAGGCCGACAGCGCCTTCCTGCAGAAGGGCGACGTGTTCACGAAGGACATGATCGAGTCCTACATCGACCTGCGCACCGAGGAGCTGCTGGCCTTCGAGACCATGCCGCACCCGATCGAGTACAAGATGTACTACTCGGTCTGATCCATCGGACCTCGGTCCGCCGGTTCATGGTGCTCGCCCTGCCCTCGCGGCGCGGCGGGCACCACCGGAGGGCCGAACCGCGGAGCAGAGCAGAAAAAAGCCCACCGACGGCAACGTCGGTGGGCTTTTCCTTGTCCGAGACTTGTAGGGCGCCTCAGGCGGTGCCGCCGAAGCGCCGCGCCGCCTCAATGGTCAGGCCGGTGCCGACCGAACCGAAGATGTTGCCCTCCACCACGCGGGCGCCGGGCAGTTCGGCCAGGATGGCCGCCCGCACCTGCGGCAGCAGCGTCGAGCCGCCGGTCAGGAACACCGCGTCGATCTCCGCCGGCAGCGTGCCGGCCTCGGCCAGACAGGCGCGCACCCGCCCGCCGATGCGGCCGGCCAGGATCGCCGTCGCCTGATTCAACTCGTCCACCGACACCGGGCGCGTCATGCCGCCGCCGCCCCAATCCAGCAGCAGGCCGGCCTCCGGCCCGTCGGACAGGGCGATTTTGGTGCGCTCCACCGCCATGGCCAGGGCATGGCCCAGCCGGTGCTCGACCACGCCGATCAGCCGCTCGATGCGGTCCGGAGTCGCGGAATCGCGCTGAAGGCGCTCCAGGTCAGCCATCGCCTTGGCGGTGTAGAGGAAGTTGATCTTCGACCAGGTCGCCAGATCGAAGAACAGATGCTTGGGGGCCAGCAGACCGGGGCGCTTCATGGCGCTGCCGTGGCCCAGCAGCGGCATGGCCGTCGCCAGCGACAGGTCGCGGTCGAAGTCGGTGCCGCCGACCCGGATGCCGTCGTTGGCCAGAATGTCGGCGCTGCGGTCGGCCCGCCCGCGCCGCTCCGGCCCGATGCGGACGATGGAGAAGTCCGACGTGCCGCCGCCGATGTCGGCGATCAGCGCCAACTCCTCGCGCTCCACCTGCTGCTCGTAGTCGAGCGCGGCGGCGATCGGCTCATATTGAAAGGAGATGCCGCGGAAGCCGACGGAACGGGCGATCTCGCCCAGCACCTCCTCCGCCGCGGCGTCGCCCGCCGGGTCGCCGTCCACGAAATGCACCGGGCGCCCAAGCACCACATCGGTCAGTTCGCCGCCGAGCGCGGTCTCCGCCCGCTCCTTGACCGCGGCCAGAAAGGTGGCGATGACCGCGCGGAACGTGATCCGGCCCTTGCGCAGCGCGGTGTCCGCGTCGATCAGGTCGGTGCCCAGCATCGACTTGATGGAGCGCATCAAGCGCCCCTCGACGCCCGACGCATAGGCGTCGATGGCCGCCTGCCCGACCGTCACCGCGTCGGCTTCGAAATCGAAGAAGACGGCGCTGGGCAGGGTCGTGCGCGCGCCGTCGAGGGCAAGCAAGCCGTAGCCGTCCCCTCCCGTGCCGGCAGCCGCGGACGCCGTCCGCACGCCGAGCGTCGTGTTGGACGTGCCGAAATCGAGGCCGCAAGCCGTCATGGGAACCCCCGCCGTGATGGAAGGGGCGAGGCTATACAGGGGCCGGGCCTGCGGATCAAGACGCGCGACGGAACAGGCCGCGCTTGTCCTTCCTATTCGGCCGGAACGCTGCGGGTGGCCACGATGTGGTTCAAGGTGATGGTCATCACCGCCTCGCCATGCTGGTTCAGCGTTGTGTAGGCCAGCCGGACGGTACCGCGGTCGCCGCGGCGGGACGGGATGGCCTCCACCACCTCGACCCGGACGCGCAGCGTGTCGCCGGGCCGCACCGGGCGCAACCAGCGCAGTTCGTCGCCACCCGAGCCACCCAGGCTGGTGCCGGTGATGGCCCCGGTGTCGCGGAACAGCCGGAAGGTCAGGGACAGGGTGTGGAAGCCGCTGGCGATCAGCCCGCCGAACGGCCCCTCCGCGGCGGCCACCGCGTCCATGTGGAAGGGCTGCGGGTCGAAGCGCTGGGCGAAATCCATGATCTGGCTGTCGGTGACCGTCGCCCCTTCGGTGTCGATCACGTCACCGACACGGAAATCCTCGAAATAACGCCCCACCATGCCCGCTGCCCTCCCGTTCCATTGGTCCTCGTATGGACGGCGCTAAATGTAGATGGCGCCATCCATATAGAGAACCGCTTTCCCGGCGATCTTCACACGGTCGCCCACCAGCTCGCAGGACAGGGAACCGCCGCGGGCCGAGACCTGCCGGGCCTTCAGCCGCTCCTTGCCCAGCCGCCGCGCCCAGTAGGGGATCAGCGTGCAATGGGCGGAGCCGGTCACCGGGTCTTCAGGAATCCCCTGGGCCGGCGCGAAGAAGCGGGAGACGAAATCCACGCCGCCGCTGCCCGACGCCGTCACGATGACCGCGTAGAAATCCTCCAGCCGGGCCAGGGCGCTCATGTCGGGGGTCAGGCCGCGCACCGTCGCCTCGTCGTCATATACGACCACGAGGTCGCGCGCCTTCAGCAGAGCCGTCGGCGGCGGTCCGCCCAGCGCGTCGAGCAGGCCGGCCGGCGGCCCGGCCAGCGGTTCCGGCGGGCGGCTTGGGAAATCCAGCGTGTAAAGGTCGCCGTTGCGGGTGACGCTGAGGGTTCCGGCTTCCCGGGTGGCGAAGTCGATGCGCGGGCAGCCCCACTCCAGCATCGTCGCGATGACGAAGGCCGAGGCCAGCGTGGCGTGACCGCACAGGTCCACCTCGACCGTCGGGGTGAACCAGCGGATCTCGTAACCGTCGCCGCGGCGGACGAGGAAGGCGGTCTCCGCCAGGTTGTTTTCCGCCGCGATGGCTTGGAGAGTCGCGTCGGGAAGCCAGTCCTCCAGCGGCACGACCGCCGCCGGGTTGCCCGCAAACACCGCGTCCGCGAAGGCATCGACCTGATAAAGGGGAAGGCGCACGGTGCCTCCTTAGGGTTTTTCGGTGAACAGGAACGCCTGGGCGTGCCGCTCCATCCCCGCCGCTTCGTAGAAGGTGACCGCCTTGGGCGCGGACAGGAGAAGGCAGGTCACGCCCTCCCCCACCGCGGCGCGGGTGCGGCGCATCAGTTCCTTGCCGATGCCGCGCCCCTGGCAGGCACGATCGACGGCGAGGTCGGACAGGTAGCAGCAGAAGGCGAAATCGGTGACGGACCGGGCGACGCCGACCAGATCGCCATCCGCGTTGCGGGCGGTGACGATCAGGCCGGCTTCCATCACGAACCAGACGGGGCGGATGCCGACGGAAAGGGCGCGCGCGATGACCTTGAAGACGGTCGTGAACGAGGACGATCCGGACGAGCGGGTCGCTTCCGTGGTGCGCATGATGAATCTCCTCCGTCAAAACATTCAGCCCCGAACAATCGAGACAATGGTGATTATGTCCGCGCAACTATGCCGGTTAATGTCATTATTGTCACCATTACATTTCCGATGTCGGATGTATCTCGCGCGCCACACACGTCGCGTCGGAACGGCCCGCGCGAACCTGTGTGCAGCTTCCGATGGGCGTCAGCGCTCCAGACGCTCGGTCGCTTGCCTCCAGCGGGCCCGAAGAATGCTCAGATCCCGGGGAATCGAGATGTTCTGCTCGCCCGCCGCCAGGATCATGTCCAGCTGCTCTCGCAGCGGTTCCCGCTGGGCGTCCGACCGTACGCGCGGAGCCAACCGAAGAATGGCGTCGACGAGCCGGATGAGCACCGCGGCGTTTCCGCTTCCGGCCTGCCGGATCTGATCGAAGCCGGCACCGATGAAGCCATCGTATCCGGTCACGTCCCGCACAACCCGGACAACTCCGCCAGAGTCGCGCAGAACCATCGGCTCGATTGCGCGATCGAAGATGCGCGCCATCGAGGCCGAGAGGTTGTCGATCACCGCCAAGGCAGTGAACACGTCGTTGATCCCCGGCGACAGGGCTCGGGTGGCCATCTCCACCAGTTGGCGGATGCCGAACTCCACATCCTGGGTCGGGGTGCGCTCGGAACCGACGATGAAGGCACCGCGGATCGCCCCGGACAGGTCGGCCGTGCAGGCGCCGACCGTGAACACGGCCACATGCTCGCCGCCGCCGATGACGTAGTGGCCGGGCCGGACGTCCAGGCGGATCACCGCATCCGCTTGGCGGGCCGCGGCGACCAGCCTGTCCAGGTCGATCGCCTGGACGTACCCATCCTGGCCGAGGTCTACCCAGGCAAAATCATTGCCCAGTTCGGGCGGCACTTCCGAAGGGCCGTCGCCGCGCTCGGGCAGCAAGGCCACCGTCACCTCACGCAGATCCGCCGCGACCCGCTGAACCACATTGTCGTAGATGATTGAGCGGGCGAGCTTATGGACATAGACCAGCAACACGAACAGGCACAGCGCGGTCAGTCCGGTCCCCGCGCTGACCGCCAAGTGGGGGACCGTGTCAGCCTGGTTTCCGTCGATGGTCCGGAAGACGACGAGGAGATAGATGATGTCGGCCAGGAAGAGCCCCAGCACCACCTGGGTCGTCCAATCCTGGATGAAGTTGCGGATCAGGCGGGGGCCGATCTGTCCGGCCGCCAGGGTCAGAACGACCATGGTGATCGAAACCACCAGCGACGTCATGGTGATCATGCCGGTCAGCAGGGACGACAACAGTTGGCGCGCGTTACCGGCGTCTCCAGCGTAGAGGAGCCAGTAATCTGTGGCGTCCTCCACAGCGCCGCGCCCCCAGGTGAGCAGCGCGACGGCCAGCACGGCCGCCACTCCCCCCATCACGACCGGAACGAACCACAGGCTGGCGCGGAGAAATGCCCAGTAATGGCGAATCCGGTCCTTCATTGCCGCTCCTGAGGATGTGCCGTTCGAAACGGGAGAACAACGTGCGGCACTGCCATATGGCTCGCGGCCTCGCTGCAGGCGGCAACCCGGAACGCACCATTCCATGAACAAGGCCGGTCCATGAAAAAGGCCGGTCGCGTGAAGCGACCGGCCTAGCCGTAGGATGGCGCCGAGACGCCACCTGTTGTCCGTGCCCGTTACTCGCGGTTGCCCATGAGTTGGAGGAGCATCTGGAAGAGGTTGATGAAGTTGAGGTAGAGCGAGAGGGCGCCCATGACGGCGAGCTTGGTGTTGCCCTCGTGGCCGTAGCCCTCGGCGTACTCCTCCTTGATGCGCTGGGTGTCGTAGGCGGTCAGGCCGGTGAAGATGACCACGCCGATGATCGAGATGGCGAACTGCAGCGCGCTGGAGCCGACGAAGATGTTGACGAGGCTGGCGATGACGATGCCGATCAGGCCCATCATCAGGAACGAGCCCATCTTCGACAGGTCGGCCTTGGTGGTGTAGCCCCACAGGCTCATCGCCGCGAACATCGCCGCGGTGATGAAGAACACCCGCGCCACGCTGGCCCCGGTGAAGACCAGGAAGATCGACGCCATCGACACGCCCATCACCGCGCAGAAGGCCCAGAACAGCCCCTGCAGCGCGCTCGCCGACATCGCGTGGAAACGGAAGGACAGCACCATGATGAAGGCCAGCGGCGCCAGCATCACCACCCACTTCAGCGGGGTCGTGAAGATCGGCACGTACAGCGCCGGCGTGCTCGCCACGAACAGGGCCACCAGGCCCGTCACGGCCAGACCGAGCATCATGAAGTTGTAGACCCGCAGCATGTGCTTGCGCAGGCCCTCGTCGAACGCCGCACGGTCCACGCCCGCGGTGCCGGCGCCCCAACGACTCTGGTTGGGATACTGGTCGAACATTGCGAAAACTCCCTCGTTCAAGCCTTTGACCGGCAAGCCTCTGACCGGCGGCGGACGCATGGCGGCGGGCCGGCCGCGGAAAAGCGGCGGGAAGGGATGGCTGCGCTGTCCATCGAAGAACCCTCCAGATGCGGTCACGCCCGTCGGCGCAAAAGCAGATGAAGAGATCCGACATCGCAGCCCCCAACCTCGTAACCGGCGACTCGGCTGCCAGAGGGGCCCGGACCCTGATTGCCCTAATAGTTGGCCGCGTGGCCGACGCCTTTCAAGATGCCCGCCCGCTCACTGGCTCCACACGAATGGGAGCTTGGAACACGCCCGGCTGTTCCCATATGGCGGCTTGGGAACGGCCGGTCCGCAAAGCCGGGGCGCCGCTTCACCGTCAACAACCACCAGAGCCGGATCAACAAGATGGAGAGTGCCGCGTTGAGCGACCAGCACCACAGACGCCTCGAACGGCGGGTGGATCGCATCCAGGAGAAGCTTCCCGACTCCATGGCGCGGCTGCTGGGCTGGCTCCGCGAGCCGCGGGCGACCTGGGTGCGCGTCCCCGCCGGGCTGCTGCTGATTCTCGGCGGCCTGTTCAGCTTCCTGCCCGTGCTGGGCATTTGGATGCTGCCCCTCGGCCTCGTGCTGCTCGCCTATGACGTTCCCTTCCTTCGTCCACCGATCAACCGCGCGCTGGTGCGCGGCGAGCGGCGCTGGAAGGAGTGGAAGCGGCGCCGCCGTGCCGCTTCCTCGTCATCATGATCGTTCCGTTGCGTCAGGAATAGGACGCCGTACGGGCCGGCGTGCGCTCCAGCGGCCCTTCGCCGGGGCTGTAGCGCTCCGGCCGCGGACCGGACAAACGGTCGTGATCCTGGTCGGACACCATGGCCTTCAGCGGGCAGTGGCCGCTCATGCCGCGGGCCACCAGGGCGGCCCCGGCCAGCCCCATGATAGCGCCCCGCACGTCGGCGCCGCGGCGAACGCCGCCCGCCGCCATGACGAGGCCGAGGCCGGTGGACACGGCGCGTTCCAGCGGCCCGAGATTCCGCGCGCCTCCGAAGAAGCGGTCGTAGGTGTGTCGGATGGCGTTTTCGGCGCTCATGCCTGCTTTCTCCCGGCTGTACCCGGCGCGAGAGGGATGCCGAAGCGGCGCCGGGCGGTCCTGACTGCAACGCCCGCCCGGGCGTCCGGGTTCCCGACGACACAATACACCCGGACACGCACAATAGCGACAATGCGGTGACACTTGCCGAAGGATTGGCACAATGTCATCATTGTCCCCATGACAAATTGGGTTCCTGATCTGGACGGCCGGCAAGGCCCCCGTTACCGCGCCATCGCCGACGCCCTGTCCGACGACATCGCCAGCGGACGGCTTGCCCCCGGCACGCGGCTTCCCACCCACCGCGACCTCGCCTACCGCCTCGGCGTTACCGTCGGCACCATCACCCGCGCCTATACCGAGGCGGAGAAGCGCGGGCTGATCGGCGGCGAGGTCGGGCGCGGCACTTTCGTGCAGGGGCAGCGGCACATGCCTCCCTCCGACCCCTTCACCTGGACACCCCGACCCGAACCGTCGATCATCAACATGACCGTCGTGACGCCGGAGCACCCGATGTCGGTGTCGATGATGGGGGCCACCCTGGCCGCCATCGGCGCCTCGCCGAACCTGGGAGCGCTGCTGGAATACGCACCGCACGCCGGCCTCCCGGCCCACCGCGCCGCCGGAGCGCAATGGCTGGCCCGCCAGCACCGCGTAACAGCCTCCGCCGACACCATCCTGCTGACCACCGGCGCGCAGAACGCCATGGCGGTGGCGCTGGCCGCGGTGGCGCGCCCCGGCGACGTCGTGCTGACGGAACGGCTGACCAACTACGGCATCAAGACTCTGAGCGCGGTGGAGGGTTATCACCTGGAGGGCATCGCCATCGACGAGCATGGCGTGGTCCCGGACAGTTTCGACAGCGCCTGCCGCCGTCTGGCGCCCAAGGCGCTGTATCTGGTGCCGACCATGCACAACCCCACCGCCTCCGTCATGCCGCAGGCCCGGCGCGTGGAGATCGCGGCCATCGCCCGCCGCTACGGGGTGATGCTGGTCGAGGACGATGTCTTCGGCTTCCTGGTCCAAGACGCGAAGCCCATCCAGGCCATCGCCCCGGACGTCACCGTCTACGTCAACAGCCTGTCCAAGAGCGTGTCGGCCGGCCTGCGCGTCGGCTACGTGGTCGCTCCGCCGGCCCTTGTGCAGCGGGTGGAGGCGGTCATCCGCGCCCTGCAATACTCGTCCCCGCCCCTGCCGCCGGAAGTGGCCACGCGCTGGATCCTTGAAGGCAGCGCCGACCGCATCGCCGAGGCCCAGCGCGGGGAAGCGATGGCGCGCCAGCAGATCGCCCGCTCCATCCTGCCCGCCAGCGCCGTCTGCGGGCATCCGGGGGCACAGCATCTCTGGCTGGTCCTGCCCGAGCCCTGGCGGCGCGACGACTTCATCGCGGAGGCGCTGCGACGCGGCGTGAAGGTGACCGGTGGCGACGTGTTCGCCGTGGGCCGGGCCGCCGCCCCCCACGCCGTGCGGCTGGGTCTGTGCCACCCGCACAGCCGGGACGAACTGGCGCGCGGCCTGCGCACGCTGGCGGATCTTCTGGACAACCCGCAGACGGCGATGCTGTCGATCGTTTGAAGAGGCGGAACGGCCGCGCCCTTACGGGAACGGCCGGACCGTGTGCAGGTGGTTCAGGGGGCCGTGGCCGTGCCCGAAACCGGGGGCGGAGCGGATGGCCTCGTCCACATAGGCGCGGGCGCGGGCCACCGAATCACGCACGCCCAAGCCTTGGGCGACACCGGCGGCGATGGCCGAGGCCAGGGTGCAGCCGGTGCCGTGGGTGTGCGGGGTGTGGATGCGCCGCCCCTCGAACACCTCCTCGCCGTCCTCGGTGAGCAGCAGGTCGCACAGCCGCTCGTCCTCCAGATGGCCGCCCTTCAGCAGGACGGCCTTCGGCCCGAAGGTGCGGATCATCTCGGCGGCACGGCGCATGTCGTCCAGGTTGCGCACCGGGATGTCGGTCAGCGCCTCGGCCTCCGGCAGGTTGGGGGTGACCAGTTCCGCGTGGGGCAGCAGGCGCTTGCGCAGGGTCTGCACGGCGTCCGGCTCCAGCAGGAAATGGCCGCTCTTCGAAACCATCACCGGATCGACGACCAGCGGGACGTTGATCGCCCGCTCCTCATACTCGCCAGCCACCGCCTCGATGACGGCGGCGTTGGCGAGCATGCCGATCTTGATGCTGTCGGCCCCGAGATCCTCCAGCACCACCTTCATCTGCAGGGCGACGAAGGCCGGATCAACGGGCAGCACACCATAGACCCCCGTCGTGTTCTGCGCGGTCAGCGCCGCGATGGCGGTCATGGCGAAGGCGTTCAGCGCGCTGACCGCCTTGATGTCCGCCTGAATGCCGGCACCGCCGCCGGAATCGGACCCGGCGACGATGAGAACACGGCCGTTGATCGGGTGGGCCTGCATCGGGATTGCTTCCGTCTGGTCGTCTGGTTGGATGTTGCGCCTAGGATGCGGTCTCCAGCCGGGCGGCGTCCATGATGGCGCCGGCAATATCGGCCACCACCGCGTGCACCAGCCCTTCGTCGTCGCCTTCCGCCATGACGCGGATCACCGGCTCGGTCCCCGACTTGCGGATCAGGATGCGCCCCGATCCGTTCAGCCGCGCCTCGCCATCGCGGATCGCCGCTTGGACGGAGGCGATCTCCAGCGGCTTCGACCCGGCGGCGAAGCGGACGTTGGTCAGCTTCTGCGGCACCGGAGCGAAGACCTGGCAGACCTCGCTGGCCGCCCGGCCACCGGACTGGATCAGCACCGCCAGAACCTGGAGTGCGGCGATCAGCCCGTCGCCGGTCGTGGAGTAATCAGACAGCACGACGTGCCCCGACTGCTCCCCACCGACGTTGTAGCCGTGCTCGCGCATATGTTCCACCACATAGCGGTCGCCGACCGGCGTGCGGACCAGGGCGATGCCCAGCCCCTGGAGGTGCCGCTCCATGCCCAGGTTGGACATGACCGTGGCGACCACGCCGCCGCCCCTCAGAGTCTGCGCCTGCGCCCAGGAGGAGGCGATCAGCGCCATCACCTGGTCGCCGTCGACGACGCGCCCCGCCTCGTCCACCATGATCAGGCGGTCGGCGTCGCCGTCCAGCGCAATGCCCAAATGGGCGCTGTGAGCCACCACCTGCTCCTGCAGGGTCCGGGTGGCGGTGGCGCCGCAATCCTTGTTGATGTTCAGGCCGTCCGGGCTGACCCCGACCGGGATCACGTCGGCCCCCAACTCGTACAGCACCTTCGGGGCGACGCGGTAGGCGGCGCCGTTGGCGCAGTCCACGACGATCTTCAGCCCGTCCAGCCGCAGGCCACGCGGGAAGGTGTTCTTCACATACTCGATGTAGCGGCCCGTCGAGTCCTCCAGGCGGGAGGCGCGGCCGAGATCGGCGGAGCCGGCAAGGTCCGGCGCGAAGGGCTGGCCCATGCGCGTCTCGATGGCGATCTCCACCGCGTCCGACAGCTTGTAGCCGTCCGGCCCGAACAGCTTGATGCCGTTGTCCTGGAACGGGTTGTGCGAGGCGGAGATCATCACGCCGAGGTCGGCGCGGAGCGAGCGCGTCAGCATGGCGACGGCGGGTGTCGGCAGCGGGCCGAGCAGCACCACGTCCATGCCCATCGAAATGAAGCCCGCGGTCAGCGCCGGCTCCAGAAGATAACCCGACAGACGGGTGTCCTTGCCGATCACGACCCGGTGGCGGTGGTCGCCCCGGCGGAACTGCAAGGCGGACGCCATCGCGACGCGCAGGGCGGTTTCCGCCGTCATCGGATCGATGTTTGCGGTGCCACGGATGCCGTCGGTGCCGAACAGGTGTCGCGTCATGAAAATCCTCGGGAATGGCCCAGTCACTGTACCGCAAGTGCGGATGTGTGAAAATGTCATCGCTTGGCACGGGGGGCAGGGTCAAGAACCCTTCCGCGCAGACGCCAAAGGGCTATGCGCGTCATGCGATCACGGCACCCGTGCGGGATGCAGCCCCTCCCAGACGGCGCGCGCCTGGACCGTTTGGGGCACGTCGTGGACACGCAGGATCTGCGCGCCCTGGTTCAGCGTTTCCAGCCCTCCGGCCAGCGAGCCGGGCAATCGCTCCTTCGGCGGCTCGCTCCGCGACAGTTTGCCGATCAGGGTCTTGCGCGACAGCCCGATGAGCAGGGCACAGCCCAGCCCATGATAGAGAGCGGTGTGGCGCAGGATGTCGAGGTTGTGCTCCACCGTCTTGCCGAAGCCGATGCCGGGATCGACGGCGATGCGCTCCAGCGGCACCCCGGCGGCGAGGCAGGCGGCCACCCGTTCCTCCAGCCAATCGAAGACGTCGAGCGCCGCGTCCTCATAAACCGGATTCTGCTGCATGGTGCCGGGTTCGCCCCGCATGTGCATGACGACCACCGGGGCCGCCTTCTCCGCGACCAGCGGCAGCGCACCCGGATCGCGCAGCCCGGCCACGTCGTTGATCAGCGCCGCGCCGGCGTCGAGCGCCGCGCGCATCACCCGCGCGTGCCGCGTGTCCACCGATACCACGGCGCCCTTGGCCGCGAAGTGGCGAACCACCGGCAGGACGCGGGCCTCCTCATCCTCGGGCGACACGGGGGCGGAGCCGGGACGGGTCGATTCGCCGCCGACGTCCAGCAGGTCGGCGCCGGCCTCCAGCATCGCCTCGCCATGGGCGATGGCCGCCGCGGCGTCGAAGAAGTCGCCGCCGTCGGAAAAGCTGTCCGGCGTCACGTTGACGATGGCCATGATCCGCGGGCGTCCGAGGTCCAGCCCGCCGAACGGCGCCCGCCCTCGGGTCAGCGCGCCCAGCCGCCGGTCGAGGCTCTGCGCCACGGCAGTGCCGCGCTCCCACCCCCAGGCCATGATCTCGGTCAGCGGCGCGAAGGCCCGCTCGATCCGCGTGCCCTGCCGGACGATCAGTTCGGCGGTGGCGAAGGAAAAACGCCCGCCGGCCAGTGGCACCGCCGCGCCGGCGCTCCAGGCGGCGATGGGCAGCAGCCCGACCGGCCTCAGATAAACGCGGACGCCGCCCTCCCCCGCCCACGGTGCGAAGGAGGCGAGCGAGCCGGCGGCGGATTTCGGGGCGGGCTTGGCAATCGGGGGCATGGCGACGGTTCGTGCAGCGGAACGGAAGACCGCAGCCTGTCACGGCGGGAAGCCCCGGCGCAAGAGACTGCGGTCCACCGTTTCACTGGAACGCTGTCGCGTTTGGCGTCACGCGCTTGCTATGCGCTCTTGGGCAGCGGGGCCAGGGCGGCCAGCATCTGCTTCTTGCGCTCGCCGTAGATGCTGCCGAGTTCCTCGGCGCGCTTGTCGTCGAGCGCCTTCTTGGCCTCCTCGAACAGCTCCTCCTCTTCCTCGTCGAGGTGGTGGCGGGTGACCTCGCCCAGCACCTGGAGCTTGGCCTTCCAGGCGGTGCTGTCGGCGGGCATGGCGTTCAGCTCGTCGAGGAAGCCGTTGATGATGTGGTGCTCGTTCAGGCCTTCGGTGGTCTCCTGCTTGGTGTTCTTGGCCTTGGACAGCGATTGGTAGAAGACGGCTTCCTCGATCTTGCCATGCGCCCACAGCTCGCGCTGCAAGTCCTCATAGGCGGCGCGCCCGTCGCCGTCCGCCTTCTCGGCCGCGTCGAGCAGGCGGCGGATGGTGTCGTGGTCCTGCTTGATCCGGTCGAAGATGCTGGTCATTGGTCCTGTCCCGTTGTTGCGGTGTCTCGACGGGACTCAACCCCGGCCCCGATCCCGGTGTTCCCGGTGCCAAACGGGGTCAGCCATGCCGAACCATCCAGTGCAGGCTGAACAGCCGGTCCTCGTCGGTCCAGCTCCGCTCGGTGCGCCAGCCGGCGCGGGCGGCGAGGCGGCGGAAGCCGGGTACGGAGTACTTGTAGGAATTCTCGGTGTGGATCGTCTCGCCACGGGCGAAACGGATGGGATGACCGGCGACATGAACGGTCTGGTCGTCCAGGCTGCGCAGATGCATCTCGATGCGCCCGCGCGCGGTGTCGTAGCGGGCGACATGGGCGAAGCGGTCCAGGTCGAAGGTGCCGTCCAGCTCGCGGTTGATGCGGGCCAGCAGGTTCATGTTGAAGGCGGCGGTCACGCCGCGCGAGTCGTCGTAGGCGGCCTCCAGCACCGCCGGGTCCTTGCGCAGGTCCACACCGATCAGCAACCGGGCGCCGGAACCGAGCCGCCGCCCGAGGCCGTTCAGGAAGGTCATCGCCTCGGCGGGCCGGAAGTTGCCGATGGTGCTGCCGGGGAAGAAAGCCATCGTCCGTTCCGCCGCGGCGCCCCGCGGCAGCGCGAAGCCGCGCACATAATCGGCGGCCACCGGCACCACCGTGACCACCGGATAGTCGCCGGCCAGCCGGGCGGCGGCGGCGATCAGATGGTCGCGGCTGATGTCCACCGGCACATACATGGCCGGCGCGTCCAGCGCGTCGAGCAGGATGCGCACCTTGACGCTCGACCCGCTGCCCAGTTCCACCAGGGTGGCGCCGCGCCCGGCGAGAGCGGCGATCTCGTCGGCGCGGTCGTGCAGCAGCGCGGTCTCGGTCCGCGTCGGGTAATACTCGTCGAGTGTGCAGATGGCGTCGAACAGGGCCGAGCCCTCGGCGTCGTAGAAGTACTTGCAGGGCAGGCTTTTGTCCGGGCGGGACAGCCCCTCCAGCACGTCGGCCAGGAACACGTCGTCCTGCGCCGGCCCCTGCGCGAGATGGGCGCGGGCGGCGGAAATAGCGGTCATCAGGCGTCCTCCGCGAGGCGCACGCCGCTGAACATCCAGCGTTGGTGCGGATAGAAGAAATTCCGGTAGGTGGCGCGGGCATGGCCATCCGGCGTGGCGCAGCATCCGCCGCGCAGCACATACTGGTTGGCCATGAACTTGCCGTTGTATTCGCCGACCGCCCCGGCGGCGGGGCGGAAGCCCGGATAGCCGCTGTAGGCGCTGGCTGTCCATTCCCAGACATCCCCGAACATCTGGACCAAGCCATCGCCCGCCGCGGCGGCCACCGGGCGCAGCAACCCGCTGCCCAGCGTGTTGCCGGCAGAGGAGAGTCCGGCGGCGGCGGTTTCCCACTCGGCCTCCGTCGGCAGGCGCTTGCCGGCCCAGCGGGCGAAGGCGTCGGCCTCGTAGAAGCCGATGTGGCAGACCGGGGCGTCCTCGTCCAATGGGTGTTCGCCCAGCAGGGTGAATTCCCGCCAGCCGCCGTCCTCGCCGCGCCGCCAGTAGGCCGGCGCCTCCCACCCCTCCGCGTTGACGGTGGACCAGCCGTCGGACAGCCAGAGCGCCGGGTTGCGGTAGCCGCCGTCCTCGACGAAGGCCCGCCACTCCCCGTTGGTCACCGCGCGGGAGAACAGGCGGAAGGGGCGCAGCAGCACCTCGTGCCGCGGCCCTTCGTTGTCGAAGGCGAAGCCCTCGCCGTCATGCCCCACCGCGACGATCCCGCCGTCCACCGCGATCCAGCGCCCCTCGTGGGCGGGGCCGCGCAAGGCCGGGCGGTAGGGCCGGTAAGCCGGCGCGACCGGGTTGCAGGAAAACAGGTGCAGCAGGTCCATCAGGATCAGTTCCTGATGCTGCTCCTCGTGAGCGAGGCCGAGCGTCACCAGAGGAGCCAGCCGTTCGGCGTCGCCACGTTCCAGCAGGGTCAGCATGGCGGCGTCCACATGGTCGCGGTAGGCCGCCACCTCGGCCACGCCGGGCCGCGTCAACAGGCCGCGCCGGGGCCGCGGATGGCGGGCGCCGACGGCCTCGTAATAGGAATTGAAGAGATAGCCGAAGGTCGGATCGAAGGGCCGGTAGCCCGGCAGATTCGGGTTCAGCAGAAAGGTTTCGAAGAACCACGTCGTGTGGGCCAGATGCCATTTGACCGGGCTGGCGTCCGCCATGGACTGCACCACCTGATCCTCCGGCGACAGCCCGCGGGCCAACTCCGCCGAGGTGGCGCGCACCCGGCGAAATCGGTCGGCGAGCCCGCCGGCTTTGGCGGCTGTTTTGAGCATGGGCGCTGTTTCCTCCCCCGCCTGACAGGTCACGGTAAAGCTGTGCCGCTTCGCTGGCCCGCCAACCCTCCTTTCGGAGTGGCCCGGACGCACCGCCCGGCGGCAACGCTCCGCCGCACCGCCTGTTCACAGCGGATGACGCTCCGATTTCGACAATCGAACGATGGAGGAGGGAGACCCATGCAACCGCGGCTCAAACCCATTGACGAGCAGGTGATCGTCATCACCGGCGCGTCGAGCGGCATCGGGCTGGTCACCGCCCGCATGGCCGCCCGGCAAGGCGCGAAAGTCGTTCTGGTCGCCCGCGACCGCGACGCGCTCGCCCAGGCGGCGGAGGAGATTCGCGCCGCGGGCGGGGACGCGATCCACTGCGTCGCCGACGTGGCCGACCCCGACGCCGTGCGGCGGGTGGCCGACGCGGCGGTCCGCAGCTATGGCCGGATCGACACGTGGGTGAACAACGCCGGCGTGGCGATCATCGGCAAGCTCCTGGACACCGCTCCGGACGACCACCGCCGCCTGTTCGAGACGAATTACTGGGGCGTGGTCAACGGCTCGCAGGCGGCCATCCCCCATCTGAGGCGGAACGGCGGAGCGCTGATCAACATCGGCAGCGTGCTGTCCGACCGCGCCATTCCGCTCCAGGGCGCCTATGTCGCCACCAAGCACGCCGTGAAGGGCTTCACCGACGCGTTGCGCATGGAGCTGGAGGCCGAGGGCGCGCCCATCTCGGTCAGCCTGATCAAGCCGGCGGCCGTCGACAGCCTGTACGAGGATCACGCCCTGAATCTGATGGAGGTGGAGCCGAACAACCCGCCGCCGGTCTACGCGCCGGAGGTCGTGGCGAAGGCCATCCTGCATTGCGCCCGCCGGCCGATGCGCGACCTGTATGTCGGCGGCGGCGCCAAGTTGTTCGCGCTGGCGGAGACCTTCGCGCCCCGGCTCACCGACCGGATCATGGAGCGGACCCTGCCGCGGGTCATCCGTTCCGGCGGCCCGCTCCGCCCGCGCAACGACGCCCTGCACAGCCACGGCGACGACGGACGGGAGCGCGCCGGCCGGCACCGCTTCGTGCGCGAAACCAGCCTCTACACCGAGGCCAGGATGCACCCCTGGATCACCGCCGCGGTGGTTGCCGGCTTCGGTATTCTGGCCGGAACGGCGGTGGCGCGCGGTTGGGTGCGGGACGATGACGGGTCGGGCGACGGCGATGCAGCCGGGCTGAACCGCCACCGCCGATCGATGCAGCGCCATCGCGACCGGATGGACGAGGAGCGGCGCACCATCGGTCACAACGCGAAGCCCGCGTGGCAGGCCGCGGAGGAAGGCGTGGTGACCTTCCCCCGCTGACCGCCGCTACACCGGCTCCCTGGCCATAGGCTCCGCCTTCGAGGCGTGGTGGCCGCGGGCGGCACGCAGCGCCAGGATCGGTTCCAGTTCCTCCGCCAGGACCGGGCGGCTGAACAGATAGCCCTGGAAACTCTCGCATTTGAGGCTGCGCAGAAGCTGGAGTTGCGCCTCCGTCTCCACACCCTCGGCGACCACCGACAGGCCCAGGCTGCGGCCCAGCCCGACGATGGCGCGCGGGATGGAATCGCCCGCCCCGTCCTGCTCGAGATCGTGGATGAAGGACCGGTCGATCTTCAGCTTGTCGATCGGGAAACGGTGCAGATAGTTGAGCGAGGAGTAGCCGGTGCCGAAATCATCCAGCGCGATCAGACACCCGCGCTGTTTCAGCGCGCGCAGCGTCGCGATGGCCGAGGGAACATCGTCGATCAGGGCGCCCTCGGTCACCTCGATCTCCAGCTCCCAGCCCTGGAGGCCGTTGCGGTCGAGCGCCGTGGCCACCTTGGCGGGAAGCTGCCCATCGCGGAACTGCTGGGCGGAGACGTTCACGGCGACCGGCACCGTCAAGCCGATCCGGTCGCGCCAGCGGCGGATCTGGGCGCACACCTCGTCCAGCACCCAGTCGCCGATGGCCTGGATCAGGCCGGTTTCCTCGGCCACGGGCAGGAAGCGGTTGGGCATGATGAGACCGGCTTCCGGATGGCGCCAGCGCAGAAGCGCCTCCACCCCGACCACGAGATCGTCGGAAATGCGCAGCTGCGGCTGATAGACCAGGAACAGCTCCCGGTTCTGCAGGGCGCGGCGGAGCGCCGCCTCCAGATCCAGACGTTCGCGGGACCGCGCGCCCATCTCGCGCGTCACGAAACGGTAGGCGTTCCGCCCGGCGTCCTTGGCGTTGTACATCGCGATGTCGGCGCAGCGGATCAGACCCTCCGCATCCTCCGCGTCGTCGGGAAACAGGCTGATGCCGATGCTGGGCGACACCACGAAGTTCCGCCCGCCGATGGCGAAGGGCGCGGCGAGCTGCGCCAGGACCCTCTCCGCCACCGCGGCGGCCTCCTCCGGCTTGCGGATGGCCGGGACGACGATCAGGAACTCGTCGCCACCCAACCGGCCCACCGTGTCCGTCGGCCGCATCCCGCCGTGCAGCCGCCGCGCCACCGACCGCAGCACCTCGTCGCCGAAGGAATGGCCCAGGCTGTCGTTGATGACCTTGAAACGGTCCAGGTCGATGAACAGAACGGCGACCTTGCCGCCGTCGCGCCGCGCTTCCCGGGCGGCCTGTGCGATGCGGTCGAACAGCAGGACGCGGTTGGGCAGGCCGGTCAAAGGATCGTAATGGGCGAGATAGTGAATGTGCTGCTCGGCCCGCCGCTTGTCGCCAATGTCCTCCACGAAGGCCATGACGAAGGGCGGGTCGCCGGGGGTGGACACCGGCTGGAGGTGAAGGGAGAAATGGCTATGCCGTCCACCGGCCAGAAGCAGCCGGTCGACCTCCAGCCGCACGCTTTCCCCGGCGATGGCGGCGTCGATGGCGGCGACCACCGCCGGGTCCTGGGCGCGCAGCTTCGTGTCGATTCCGATCAGCCCGTCGCGCCCCACCCCGACCGCACGGGCGAAGGCGGGGTTGCAGTCGGTGATCTTGGCGTCCGGCCCGATCAGGGCGATGCCCAGCGGCGCCTGGTTGAACAGCAGGTCCAGCTCCGTCTCGCGACGGCGCAGCGAGGCGGTGATGCGCCCGGCGATCACCAGCGCCCGGTCGCGCGTCGCGGCCAGCGCCCACAGCAGGGTGGACAGCAGCACGCTGAGCGACAGGCCCGTCGCCAGGACCAGCGTCGGCTTCCAGCTGTCCACCCCTTCTTCGAAGCTCGAACGGCTTTCGTACTGGACGGACCAGGCGCGGCTGCCCAGTGTGACGTCCCGGCTCGCCGTCAGCACCGGCTGGTCCGACGGCTCCGGGCGGCTGCGGTAGAGCGGAAACTCCCGCCGCCCTTCGAACACCGTCGCGGCGATGTCGTTCATCCGTCCGAACACGGACTCGGCCAGCGGAGCGACGTGGATCGGGGTCATCACCAGCCCGGCGAAGGTGGCCCGCCGCTGCTCCTGCGTGGCGGGGCTCTGTCCGTCCCGGTAGACGGCCTGGAACACCAGGACGGCGGGCGGCGAGGATTCGCCCTCGTCGAGCCGCAGGGTGACGGCGCGGGTGATCGCCGGTTCGCCGCTGTCCCGCGCTTGCTCGGCGACGGCGCGACGGACCGGCTCCGACAGCAGGTCGTAGCCGAGCGTGCGCAGGGTGCGTTCGTTGACCGGGGCGGCGTAGAGGGTGACGAGCCGGACCGGACCGGTCGCCTCCGGCCAGATTCGGAAGCCTCGCAGCCCATCCATCCGGGCCTCCGTCACCAGCTCCGGCCCCGTCCATTGATCGGCGGCCCGCGCGAAGGCGACGGCGGTGATGCCTGGGAAGCGCTCAGCGAGGTGCAGCCCATCCACGAAGCGGTTCCATTCCGCGCGTTTCACGTCCGGATAGGCGGTGAACAGGGCGGCGGCGGAGCGCGTCACCTGCACATAGACCTGGATCTGGTTCTCGAACCGGCGGTGCAGCTCCTCCACCCGCAGGGCGAATCGGCTTTCGGCGTCCGCAGCGACGCGCTGCCGGGTGTCGTACCAAGCCAGCGCGGTCAGCAGAAGCGCGGCCATCAGGGCCAGCAGGGGAAGGCGCTTCGGGACGGTCACCGAATCCACCGCGGACTCGCCCGGCGCGAGGTCGATCGGATCGGGGCTTGAAGACCTCTGCATGGCCGTACCGAAGCTGCCTGTCACGCCGCCGCCGCGCCCTTCGGGGCGCCTCTGCCGTCCGCCGCCGACCCGGACATTGCCGGATGGAACGACGCGCGCCGGTAGACCTTAACCAGAATGCGCCTTTGCGAAAAGCGTATAAATATTTCCGCAATCGCCCTTCGCGTGCGGCGGTGTTCAAAACTCCTGGAGCACCTTGGGGCTGTTCTCCAGAAGCGTCTCGATCATGCCCAGGATCTGCTCGATCTTCGTGCGGGTGGCGTCCAGCTCGTCGGCGGTCTTGTCGTCGATGCCGGCTTCCATCAGCATCATGTCGAAGGCGTTCAGCGTTTCCGAAAAGGCCTTCTGCTCGGCCTGAAGCACGTCGAAGGCGCCGAGCGAACTGGTCAGCGCCAAGGGCGGGTCGCTGACGAAGGCGTAGCTGATGTCGGTGAAATGGGCGATGGCGGTCAACTTCTGCCGGATCACCCATTGCGGAAAGTTGGAGGGCAGCTCGTTCCCCGCCTCCTGCAATCGTTCCTGGATGGAGAAGACCAGCCCCTGGATATCCAGATACGCGTTCCGGATCTCCCGGAAATGGGGAAAGGTCTTGGGCTTGCCGGCGTTGCGAACACGGCCCAGCCGGGCGTTGTCGTCGGTCAGCTTCCGCGCCATCTGGACCACGATGTTCGCCACCTTCCCCATCGCCCCGCCATCCCTTTGTTTCGCGGCCGTCACCGATCTGCAATCACTGATCTATAGCATGCGCCGCCCGACCGAGGGCAGACCGTTCACTTCGCCGATAGCCCCTCCGCCTGCGGCAGGCGGTCGCCCATCCCGCGGAGCAGCGCCTCGCGCGCCGCATCGTCGGGTGCCGCGTCCAACGCCCGGTGCAGGTCCAGCAGGAAAGCGGCGTAGCGGTTGTGCCAATCCCGCCCTGCGGACACGGCCTCCGGCTCCAGCCGCGGCGGACCGTCCTGGGCCATGGCAGGCGTGCGCGCCGGAGTGGCGGCGGTCAGGTCGGCCACCTCGTCCAGTTCGGGCAGGCGGATCGATGCCGGGTCCCAGCCGCGGCGGACCAGGGCGTCGCGCAGGCCGGCACGGGCCTCCTCCTCGCCATGGACCAGGAACAGGCCGCGCCCCACCCCCTGCCGCGCTGCCACCCAGGCCAGCAGGCTGCTGCGGTCGGCGTGGCCGGAATAGACGTCCAGCGACCGGATGCGGGCGCGCACCGCGATCTCCTCGCCATGGATTCGCACGTTCGCCGCCCCCTGCTGCAACAGGTGGCCCAGCGTTCCCGGCGCCTGATAGCCGACCAGCAGGACGGTGGCCTCCGGGCGCCAGAGATGGTTCTTCAGGTGGTGGCGGATGCGGCCGGCGTCGCACATGCCGCTGGCCGCCATGATGATGGCGCCGCCCTTGATCGCGTTGAGCTTCTGGCTTTCCGCGACGGAGCGCACGCGGTGCAGGTTGGGCCGGGCGAAGGGATCGCCCCCGGTGCCGAGATCGGCCAGATGGCGGCGGAACACCCCGGTGACCGCGTCGGCCAGCGGCGAGTCGAGGAAGACGTCGACCAGGGGAATCTCGCCGCGGTCGAACAGCCGGTGCAGGTCGTAGAGAAGCTCCTGCGTGCGCTCCACCGCGAAGGCGGGGATCAGCAGCGTGCCGCCCGCGGCGAGCGCCGCCCGCACCTCGTCGCGCAGCAGGGCCTGCCGCTCGGCCTCGCCCACCTCCACCCGCTCGCGGTTGCCGTAAGTGGTCTCCAGCACCATCCAGTCCGGCCGCGGCGGCCCCTCCGCGTCGGCGTGGAAGGATTTGCCGCCCGGCCCGAGGTCGCCGGAGAACAGGATCGTCTCCGTCACCCCGCCGCGGGTCACCTCCAGTTCCACCGACGCCGAGCCGAGGATGTGCCCGGCCTGCCAGAAGCGGGCGCGGATGCCGGGCAGCACCTTCACCCATTCCCCGTAATCGACCGCGTGCAGGTGGCGGATGGCGGCCTGGGCGTCGGCCTGGGTGTAGATCGGCTCCACCGCCGGGCGCCCGCGCTGGCGGTTGCGGCGGTTCAGCCGCTCCACCTCCATCTCCTGGATGTAACCGCTGTCGGGCAGCATGTAGGCCAGCAGGTCAGCGGTGCCGGCGGTGGTGTGCACCCGCCCCTTGAAGCCCTGACGGACCAGTTTCGGCAGCAGGCCGGAATGGTCGATGTGCGCGTGGGTCAGAAGCACCGCCTTCACGGCGGACGGCTTGAAGGGGAAAGGCCGGTAGTTCAGCTCCTTGACCGTCTTGGTGCCCTGGAACAGGCCGCAGTCGATCAGCAGGTCGCCGTCGCCGGTGTGGATGCGGAAGCAGGAGCCGGTGACCGTGCCGACGGCGCCGTGGAAGGTGAGGGACAGTGTCATGGCGAAACCCCGCCTTGTTGTGCCCTGTCCCCCTATCCTGCCTGACGAAGGGTTACCGGGCCGTCAACAAGGTGCCATCAACAGGGCGCCGTCAACAGGGGGCTGCCAGCGCGTCGGCGATCAGCCGGGCGAGCGGCAGGGCGTTGCTGGGGTGCGGAACCCCGTCGCAGGACAGCGGCGTGCCGAGCCCTTCCGCCTCGAAACGGGCGGCCACCGCGGCGTCGAACAGGGCATGGACGCCGAACACCCGGACCGACGCCGCCCCGGCGGCCCGCGCCGCCCGCGCGCAGGAGAAGATGGTCTCGCCGGAGCTGATGACGTCGTCGACGATCACCACGGGCCGCCCGGCCAGCGGCGCGCCGTCGGGAAGCGTCACCGTCACGTCGCGGTCGCCGCGCCGCTCCTTCCGCCCGACCAGGGCGGTGAGGTCGAGTGGTCCGGCCACCGCCTCGACCAGCGGGGCGGCCTCCTCGTCCGGGCCGACGATGACGGCGTCGGGCGCGGTCCCGTCACGGCGAAGCCGGTCGGCGATGGCCCCGGCGCCGCTGAGGCAGACGGAGGGGCGCCCGACGAACACCTCATCCAGCGTGTGGGTGCGGTGCAGGTGCGGCTCGACGCAGACGAAGCGGTCGAAGAGCCGGCCCAGCCAGTCCCCCACCACCGCCTGGCTGATCGGCTCGCCGGGGCGGAACACCGCGTCCTGGCGCATGTAGGCCATGTAGGGGGCGACGAGGCACAGCTCCGTGGCGCCCTGGCGGCGCAGGACGGAGGCGGCCAGAGTCAGCTCCACCAGCTTGTCGTTCGGACGGTCGAGCGAACGGTAGACCACGGCCCGCTCCACCGGTTCGGGCAGGCGGACGAGACTTTCCCCGTCGGGGAAGCGGTGCAGTTCGGCGATGTGGCAGGGAACGTTCAAGGCATCGGCCAGACGCCGCGCGCCGTCCGCCGATTCCGGAAATCCGTAGACGCCCGTATAGCGGGCCATGCTGTTCCCTCTTGCGTTGCGCGCCCGGACATGGGCGCCCCGTTCGGCCCGTACTATGCCGCAAGGGCCGCGGCGGGGCGACCACGACCTTAGGCGCAACGTTACCGAGAAGGCGATAGGACGGCAGGGGCAGGCGCCTGAAAATGACACCGCAGACGTCCGCTGCTCATTGACCGCAGACGAAGGTATGAGGCAGTTTTCCGCCATGCGCGTGCTCATTGCCGACGATACGGTCCTGATGCGCACCATGCTCTCGGAGCAGGTGGCGTCCTACGGGCATGAGGTGATCCTGGCCAAGGACGGTCGGGAAGCGCTGGAGCGTGCCCAGGCCGAACCCTTCGACATCGCCATCATCGATTGGGAGATGCCGTGGCTGTCGGGGCTGGAGGTGTGCTGGCACCTGAAGGCCGATCCGCGCACCGCCTACAGCTACCTGATCCTGATGACGTCCCATGACGAACCCTTTTACGAGATGAAGGCGCTGGACGCCGGAGCGGACGACTTCATCCACAAGCCGGTCAACCGCGCCCACCTGAAGGCGCGGCTGAAGGCGGGCGGCCGCATCACCGAGATGCACCGGCTGCTGGTCGCGCAGGCGCAGACCGACCCGCTGACCGGCGTCGCCAACCGGCGCGCCCTTCTGGAACGTGCGGACGAGGAGATCCGCCGGGCGCTGCGGTCGCGGCAGCCCCTGTCCCTGCTGATCGCCGACATCGACCATTTCAAGCGCATCAACGACAGCCGCGGCCACGCCGCCGGCGACGAGGCATTGCAGCGCTTCGTCCGGACGCTGGACGGCGCCCTGCGCCCCGGCGACCTGATCGGGCGCTACGGTGGGGAGGAGTTCGTGGTTCTTCTCCCCAACACCGCTCTGGCGGATGCGTCGGTCGTGGCGGAGCGCTTGCGCCAGCGCGTCGCCGCGCAGGAAATGGGGCCGAACGGCGATTCGTTCCGCATGACCGCCAGCTTCGGCGTCGCTCCTGTGGCGCCAGGCGCCCCCGGTTGCATCGACGACGCCCTCCGAGTGGCCGACGCCGCGCTGTATCGGGCGAAGGCCGAAGGGCGCAACCGCGTGGTCCCCTCCCCTTAGACCGTTCACGCCCCGCGCCGCCCATCCGTCTCCGGCAGCGAAGGCAACGGGATGCGGGGGAAGAGGCGATGCGCCATGTCCATGTGGCGTTTCTGGAGGGGACGAAGGTCCTGATCGTCCGGCGGCGCGAGGTCAGCGGTTGGTGGGGCCGCGGCCCGGCGGAGCCGCGGGTCGTCGACGCCGCGGGCCAGTGGGCGCTTCCCGGCGGCGGTTACGAGAGCGTCACCAGCCCGCTCGCAGCACTCCAGCGCCTGTTCCACGAGCAGACCGGCCTCGCCTTCCCCGATTGCCGGGCGGCGCAGCCATGGCGTCCCACCTCGCGGAGCTTCACACTGTATTTCGTCCCGGTGACCGGTCTGGAGTCCCTGGCCTCCTCGATCACGCTGCGGGTCGCGCAATCCGCCGTCACGCCCGGACGCCCGGCGGGCGGTGCCATCGTGAACTGGGAGCTGTCCTCCGCCCACGTCGTGCCGCTCGCCAAGGTGGTCGCCCATCTGGGGGTGCGCCAGCCGGTCTCGCACGAGAACCAGCTCGCCATCACCCGGCAGGCGATGCGGTCGCCTTCCTCCCAATCGATCGAGCGCTACGCGACCATGGCCGCGATCATCGCCCTGCAATGAGACCCTGCTGGTGGCCTCAGCCCTTGCCCTCTCCGGGCGGGGTGCGGACGGCGGTGGCCGCGAGATACTGGGCCGCCGTGCGCAGCAGGAACTCCGCCACCGCCATGTCGCCGAGGTCGCGGTCCGGGCCGCCCAGCCGGTGGCGGCGGTCGGCGTCGATCAGGCCGGTGGCAATCACCTGCGCGGTCAGCCACGCCCGCTGGTCGGCGTCCGGCACGCCGGCCATCCGCTCCAGCATCTCGTTGCAGGCGTCGTCGATCGTCCCCAGGCCCGGCCGGTCGGACGACAGGTAGCTGGTTTCGTTCTGAGGCGCCGGTTCCCCGACGTAGGAGCGGGCAAGCAACGCCGTCTCCAGGGTCAGGCGGAAGGCGGTGCGGCGCGGCCGCCCCTTCCGCCGCAGCCGCAGCGCCATCATGGTGAAGAGCTGGGCCACCGCCTCCACCCTTTCCGCCGGCACCTCGTCGAGGATGTCGACGATCTCGGCGCTGACGGCGTTGCGCGGCGCCTTCTCGCCGGGCCGCACCACCGCGGTGGCGAAGACGGCGATCAGGGTGCGCAGGGCGTCGGCCTGCTCCACGGGAGAGATCCGGCCGATCTGGGCGGGGTCGAACATGGGGGCGCTCCGCTCTGGCTGAGAGGGATAGACAACTCCTCCCAGCAATGTTGGAACGCGGGGGGCGGTCAGGAATCCCCCTCCTTCGGGTCGATGGTCTCCGCCCGTCGGCTGATCAGCTGGTAGAGCCCGAGCCCAAGCACCATGAAGACGATGACCATCAGGAGGATGGCCGGATACACCATGTCGCTCATCTGCGAGGTCCGGGCCTCGAACACCAGCACCAGCCCTTCCAGGCTGGCGGCGATGATGATGGTGGTCAGGAACTTGGTCAGGGTGCGGCGGGCCTCGTCGGCGTGCCGCAACTCACGGTCGTGTTCCAACTCCTCCTCGTAGAGATACTTGGCGATCTCGAAGACGGCGATGGCCAGCACGATCATGCCGACGCCGTCCAGCAGCCCGTGGGTCGTCGCCTCGATGTCGAGCAGCAGAAGGCTGTGAAACACCGCATAGGCGGCCACACCGATGAACACCAGGGCGAACAGCATCAACACGCCGGTCGCCAGGAAATACATGACCCGCGACGCTTTCTGAAATCCGTTCCCCACGATGCGCTTCCCTTTCCGACGCGAGAGCCTGTCCTGCGGCTGTCAACGCATCGCCCCGGCTTTCGGACCGCAGCCTTGCGGGTCACCCCGGAAGGGAAGGTGGAACCGGCGGCCCGGCCCGCGTGTTTGGAGTCAGGCAGCACAGGGGATTGTGCCTCCTCGACAGGCTCCGCCGCGCTCCCTGAAGCGGCGGAGCCTTTCTTTTCCTGCCCCTTGTCTTCTCCCGCCCCTTGCGTTTATGGCTGCGGTGCCGGACCACGCCGACCACGGAACCGCCCCATGCCCGAGACCCCGCCCCCCACCGCCGAATCCCTGCACGCCCTGCTGGACCGCTATTTGCGCTGCCCGTCCGAGCCGCTGCGCGGGGAACTGAACCAAGCTCTGACCGCCTTCCAGACGGCCTGGATACACGCCCGCGCCGGGCAGGACGCCCCGACGGCGCCCCAGCCCGCCCCTGCCGCGCCCAACCGTGCCCCGGCGAAGCCGAAATTCCCGATCGCCGCCGCCGATCTGGCGGTGCTGGAAAAGATGGCCGGGGGCTGGGTCCCCACCGCGGCGGAGGTTCCCCGCTGGGTCTGGTTCGAGAATCGGGAGTTGGTGACGATGGAGCCCAACCCCGCCGGCAGCGGACCGGAGGTGATGCGCCTCGCACCCGCCGGCTGGGCCGCGTTGGGCCGCCAGCCGGGCTGAGAAGCGGGCAACAAAAAAGGGAGGCCGAAGCCTCCCTTTTCCTTACTTGGCGACCGGTTCCGGCTTACTTCGGAACCTTGCCCTGCACGCCTTCGACGTACCAGTCCATCTTCAGGATCTGCTCGTCGGTGGCCTGCTTGCCCTCGGCGATCACGACCTTGCCGGACTGGTCCTTCACCGGACCCTGGAAGGAGTGGCGCTTGCCTTCCATGATGTCGGTGCGGGTCTTCTCGGCCGCCGCGACGACGTCCGCCGGGAGAGCCGGGTTGTAGGGGGCCAGGAACAGCATGTGGTCCTTGAAGCCGCCCCAGGTGTCCTGCGACTTCCAGGAGCCGTCCAGCGCCGCCTTGACGCGGTTCACGTAATACTCGCGCCAATCGTCGACGATGGCGGTGAGGTGCGCCTTCGGGCCGAAGCGGGTCATGTCCGACGACTGGCCGAACACCCACAGGCCGCGCTCCTGCGCGACCTGGATGGCCGCCGGGCTGTCGGTGTGCAGCGAGATCACGTCGGCGCCCTGGTCGATCAGGGCCTTGGCCGCCTCGGCTTCCTTGCCGGGATCGTACCAGCTGTTCACCCAGACCACGCGCACCTCGGCCTTCGGGTTCACCTCGCGCATGGCGATGGTAAAGGCGTTGATGCCGCTGACGACCTCGGGAATCGGGAAGGAGCCGATGTAGCCGATGATGTTCGACTTGGTCATCTTGCCGGCGATCTGGCCGATGACCGTGCGGGCCTCGTAGAAGCGCGCGGAATAGGTGGCGACGTTGGCCGAGCGCTTGTAGCCGGTGGCGTGCTCGAACTTCACGTCGGGATGGCGCTGCGCGACCTTCAGCGTCGGGTTCATGAAGCCGAAGGAGGTCGTGAAGATCAGCTTGTGGCCGGAGGAGGCGAGCTGCTCGATCACGCGCTCGGCGTCGGCACCCTCGGGCACGTTCTCGACGAAGGTGGTGGTGACCTTGTCGCCCAGCTCCTTCTCCACGGCCAGACGGCCCTGGTCGTGCTGGTAGCTGTAGCCGTGGTCGCTGATCGGACCGACATAGACGAAGCCGACCTTCATCTTCTCTTGCGCGTCGGCCGCGCCGACGCCCAGCGCCAGCATGGCGGCGCCGGTGGCCAGACCCATCAGGGCCTTGCCCATGGTCCTTCTGTTCACGTGTTTGCTCCCTGATCCAATTGATTGAGCACGAACGTAAGACTTGCCGATATCCCGGCGCCCGTCAGGCGTCAGGATGGAAGACTTTCCCGAGGCTGGCCGGCGCGTTCAGCCGGATTCGGGCGACATCCCGTGAAATCACCACCAGGACGATGACGGTAGCCAGATAAGGCAGCATCGACAAGAGTTGTGACGGAATGTCGATTCCCAGCCCCTGGACGTGGAGCTGCGCGATGGTCACCCCACCGAACAGCCACGCGCCGAGCAGCACGCGACCGGGCTTCCAGGTGGCGAAGACCACCAGCGCCAGCGCGATCCAGCCGCGCCCGGAGGAGATGCCCTCCGCCCACATCGGCGTGTAGTCGAGCGAGAGAAAGGCCCCGCCCATGCCGCTCATCGCGCCGCCGAACAGCACCGCGAGGAAGCGGATGCGGATGACCTTGTAGCCGAGCGCGTGGGCGGCCGCGTGGTTTTCGCCCACCGCGCGCAGGATCAGCCCCTTGCGCGTGGCGTAGAGGAACCAGTGCACAGCCGGCACCGCCGCCAGCGCCAGATAGACCAGCGCGTCCTGCCCGAACAGCGCCTTGCCGATCACCGGCAGGTCGGTCAGGCCGGGGATGTAGAGTTCCGGCACGTCGGCGATGGGAATGCCGACGAAGCCCTGCCCGATCAGCGCCGACAGGCCGACGCCGAACAGCGTCAGCGCGAGGCCGGTCGCCACCTGGTTGGCGAGCAGGAGCAGGGTCAGCATGCCGAACAGCGCCGCCATCCCCGCCCCCGCTGCGGCCCCCGCGACGAATCCGGCGGTGGAGCTGCCGGTCTGAACCGCAACGGCGAAGCCGCAGACGGCGCCGACCAGCATCATGCCCTCGACGCCGAGGTTCAGGACGCCGGACTTCTCCACCACCAGTTCGCCGAGTGCGGCGAACAGCAGCGGCGTGGCGGCGGCCAGCATGGCCGCGAGGATCGGGCCGAGAAGGGCCAGTTCGGCGCTCATGCCGCGGCCCTCCCCACCCCGGACCCGGCAGCCCGCTTCGCGCCGAAGCGCACGCGGTAGCGGATCAGCACGTCGGTCGCCAGCAGGAAGAACAGCAGCATGCCCTGGAACACGCCGGTGATGGCCTTGGGCAGGCCCAGCGCGATCTGCGCCGCCTCCCCGCCGATGAAGGACAGCGCCATCAGGAAGCCGGCCAGCAGGATGCCCACCGGGTGCAGCCGCCCCAGGAAGGCGACGATGATGGCGGTGTAGCCGTAGCCGGGGGAGATGGTCGGGTTCATCTGCCCGATCGGCCCGGCGACCTCGCCCAGCCCGGCCAAGCCGGCCAGCGCGCCGGACAGCAGCAGCGTCAGCCAGATGATCTTCTTCTGGTTGAAGCCGGCGTAGCCCGCCGCCGTCGGGGTCAGGCCGATGACCTTGATCTGGAAGCCGATGAAGGTGCGCGCCATCAGGAACCAACCCGCCGCCACCGCCAGCAGGGCGAACAGCGACCCCAGATGCACGCGCGTCCCGGCGACCAGCAATGGCAGCACCGCGTCGGCCTCGAACAGGCGGGATTCCGGGAAGGCGAAGCCGTCCGGATCGCGGTAAGGGCCGTGCATCAGGTAGTTCAGCAGATGCAGCGCCACATAGTTGAGCATCAGGCTGGTCAGGATCTCGCTGGCGTTGAAGCGCACCCGCAGGAAGGCGGGAATCGCCGCCCACAGGGCGCCGCCGGCCATGCCCGCGACGATCATCAACGGCAGCAGCCACCAGCCGCCCTCGCCGTAGAAGGCCAGCGCCAGACCGCCGCCGGTGATGGCGCCGAGCGTGAGCTGCCCCTCGGCCCCGATGTTCCAGACGTTGGCGCGGAAGCCGATGGCCAGCCCGATGGCGCAGAGCACCAAGGGTGTCGCCTTGACCGCCAGCTCACCCAGGCCACGCAGCGACAGCAGCGGCGCGATGAAGAAGGCGTGCAGCGCCTTCACCGGGTCGAAGCCCATGGCCCAGAACAGCAGGAAGCCGCTGACGAGCGTGAGCGCGACCGCCAGCAGCGGCGTGGCGTAGACCATCGCGCGCGACGCCTCGCCGCGGGGTTCGAGACGGAGGAGGGTCATGCAAAGGCTCCGACGCACGTCGTCCCCTCTCCCGCCCCGGGAGAGGGTGGCCGCCGCAGGCGGCCGGGTGAGGGTGACGCAAGGATCAGGCGCTTTCTCCACGCCGGACCCTCACCCTTCCCGCGCGCCGCGCGGGTCCCTTCCCTCTCCCGGGACGGGAGAGGGGGCAAGTCGCGTTCACACCGCACGGTCCACCTCATCCTCGTCGGGCGGGTGGTTGAACAGGCCGCCCATCAGCAGGCCGATCTCCTCCACGCTGGTGTGGTGGGTGGGGCGGCTTTCCGACAAATGGCCGTGGAACAGCACGGCGATGCGGTCGCTCAGCACGAACAGCTCGTCCAGGTCCTGGCTGATCACCAGGACGGCCGCACCCGCGCGAGCGAGGTCGATCAGCGCCCGGTGGATCGCCGCCGCCGCGCCCGCGTCCACGCCCCAGGTCGGCTGGCCGACCACCAGCAGGCGCGGCTTCTGCAGGATCTCGCGGCCGATGATGAATTTCTGGAGGTTGCCGCCCGACAGCGACCGCGCCTCCGCCCGGTGGCCGTGGGTGACCACGTTGAAGGCGCCGATGATCCGCTCGGCGTAGGAGCGTGCGCGCCCGAAATGCACCAGCCCGCTGCGCACCAGCGGCTCGCGGGCGTAGCCGGAGAGCAGCGCGTTCTCCGACAGGCTCAACTCCGGCACGGCGCCGCGGCCCAGCCGCTCCTCCGGCACGAAGGCGAGGCCGAGCAGGCGCCGCTCGCGCGGGCCGAGATGGCCGGAGGGCCGCCCCTCGATGGCGACCGAGGCCGGGTCGGGCACCAGAGCCTCGCCGCTCAGCGCGGCCATCAGCTCCGCCTGCCCGTTGCCGGCCACGCCGGCGATGCCCAGGATCTCGCCGGCCCGCACCTCGAAGGACACGTCCTTCAGGTTGGTGGAGAATGGGTTGTCGGAGGTGGTGGAGAGATGCCGCACCTGGAGCTTCGGCGCCCCGGCCGCCGCCTGCGGCAGCCGTTCCGGGGTGGACAGCTCGGTGCCGATCATCATCTCGGCGAGGCTGCGCGCGGTCTCCCGGCGCGGGTCGCAGCTTCCCACGACGCGCCCGCCGCGCAACACCGTGGCGGTGTCGCAGAGCGCGCGGATCTCCTCCAGCTTGTGGCTGATGTAGAGGATCGTGCAGCCCTCCGCCGCCAGACGGCGCAGCGTTTCGAACAGGCGGGTCGCCTCCTGCGGCGTCAGGACCGAGGTCGGCTCGTCCATGATCAGCAGCTTGGGGTCCTGGAGCAGGCAGCGCACGATCTCCACCCGCTGCCGCTCGCCGACCGACAGGGTGTGGACGTGGCGGCGCGGGTCCAGCGACAGGCCGTAGCGTTCCGACACCTCGGCGATGCGCGCCGACAACGCGTCCATCGGGCCGGGCTGGTCGAGGCCGAGCGAGATGTTCTCGGCGACCGTCAGCGTGTCGAACAGGGAGAAATGCTGGAACACCATCCCGATGCCCAGCCGGCGGGCGCCCGCCGGGTCGGGGATGCGCGTGTCATGCCCGTTCCACAGGATCCGGCCGGCGTCGGCGTGCAGCACGCCGTAGATGATCTTCACCAGCGTCGACTTGCCGGCGCCGTTCTCGCCCAGCAGCGCGTGGATCTCGCCCGGCCGGAGGACGAGATCGACCCGATCGTTCGCCAGGCAGCCCGGAAAGCGCTTGGTGATGCCGCGCAGTTCGAGCCGGTGCGGAGGGGATGACACGGATGGGAAATCCAAGGAGACGAACCGGGTAGGGGTGAAGTCGGCAGGGCATTGCCAAAGCCATGCCACTTTCGGAGAGTCTTGCCCGTCAAAGCTGTTCGCCGTCAACAGGGGAAGCGGTTGCCCAGCCTGCGGTCATTCGCCCCGTTTCAGGTGCCCCGTTCCAGGCGCCCGGGCAGCCCAACAAAGCGGCAGATGACCCAACAAATCAGCAGTTGCTTCGCACACGGACAGATGCCACGCCGCCGCACGGTTGACAAGAGGCCGCCGTCGTCATCAGCTATGGAAAGGGCCGCCATTTCCGGCGGCCTTTGCTTATGGAGCTTTTGGAATGAACCGCAAGTCGATGCTCGGCGATCCGCCGCCGATCCGAATCACCCCCCAGGATCTCGGGCGTCTCGACGTCCTTCTCGCCCATCTCAGCCGGCCCGCCGGTGTCATCGACTTCCTCCAGCGCGAGGTCGACCGCGCCGATGTCGCGGACCCTCCCGACGGCGGCGACGGCGGCACGCCCTTCGTCCGGCTCGGCAGCCGGGTCACCTTCGCGGACGACCGGGGCACGCGGCACACCGCCACACTCATCACACCGGACGAAGCGGCCCGGCGCCAGGACGGCATCTCGATCCTGACCCCGGTGGGCGCCGCCCTGCTCGGCCTGTCCGAGGGGCAATCCATCGCCTACGGCACGCTCGACGGCCGCACCAAGTCGGTGCAGGTCCTGCGGATCGAACCTCCAGCCGCCTGACGGCCTATCTGAAGGTCTATCGACCACGGCTTGCACCGTGGCGCGTCCGCGGAAAAGGCGGACGCGCCATGCAAGGGCACAGCCCTCGCCACCCTTGCCTCCCCTGCCCCCTTCGCCCAACTATCGGGGACTTGGACGGGACAATCGGAGCAAGGGCATGACGGCGGAACAGGCGGGCTACGCAATCCTGGAGGACCGGGGCGTCATCGCGGTCGCGGGGGAGGACCGGGCGGCCTTCCTGCAAGGGTTGGTGTCCAACGACGTGCGCCGCGTCACAGCGGACCGCGCCGTCTACGCCCTGTTCTTGACCCCCCAAGGCAAGTTCCTGCACGATTTCCGCATCGCCGAATCGGACGGCGCCCTCCTGCTCGACCCCGAGACGGACCGGCGCGAGGAATTCCTGCGCCGCCTGAAGATGTACAAGCTGCGCTCCAAGATCACGCTGGAGGACCGGGCCGGCGCCCTGATGGCCGTCGTCCTGTTTGGCGGCGACGCCCTCGCCCGGCTGGGCCTTCCGGAGGAGGCCGGCGCCGCGGTTCCCTTCGCGGGCGGCGTCGCCTTCACCGACCCGCGCCTGCCGGCGCTGGGCGCCCGCGCCTTCCTGCCGCGCGACGGCGCCGCGGCGGCGCTGGAGGCGGCGGGCTTCGTTCCGCGCGGCGCGGAGGACTACGACCGGCTGCGCCTTTCGCTGGGCGTTCCGGAGGGCAGCCGCGACCTCACGCCGGACAAGGCGCTGCCCCTGGAGAACGATCTGGACGACCTCAACGCCATCTCCTGGGACAAGGGCTGCTACATGGGGCAGGAGCTGACCGCCCGCACCAAGTACCGCGCCCTGATCAAGAAGAAGCTGTTCCCGGTGACGCTGGACGGCCCCCTGCCCACCCCTGGCACACCGGTGACGCTCGAGGGCAAGGAGGTCGGCGAGATCCGCAGCGGCCATGGCTCGACGGCGCTTGCCTTGTTGCGGCTGGAAGACCTCACCCGTGCGGGGCAAGACGGATTGGTCTTGACAGCCGGAGAGGCCACAGTCACGCCGGCAAAGCCAGTCTGGGCAAGCTTTTGAGTTCTTCGTCACTTTTATTCCCGAAACTTGCACGGGCTAGCCGAAAGATTTTTCCGATTTCCCGCGTGACCATTCCCGCCGAGCCCCTGTTGTCGTTGTGCCTTGCCGAGACAAACCAAGGCACTCAACCGACACGCCGAAACACGGAGAGGAGTGAGTTATGCGTAGGGAAATCATCGCTGCTGCGTCCGTCCTGGCGCTGATGACCGGCACGGCGATGGCGCAGACCACGTCGCCGACCACCGGCAGCCCCGCCACCGGCGCCCCGACCGCGACCGAGATGAACAAGAGCGGCAGCGCCCCGGGTAGCGCTGCGACCGGCAGCGCCACAACCGGCAGCGCCTCCGAGCTGACCGGCGGCCAGATGGCCAGCGCCGAGAACATGATGGGCAAGAACGTCTACGGCACCGACAACGAGAAGGTCGGCGAGGTCGAGGACATCATCCTCGACAGCAACGGCAAGGCCCAGCAGCTCGTGATCTCCTCGGGCGGCTTCCTCGGCATCGGCGAGAAGCAGATCGCCGTGGACATCGGCAAAGCCAACTGGGACGCCCAGCAGGAGCGCGTCCAGCTCTCGGGCATGACCCGCGATCAGGTGAAGGAAATGCCGGAGTTCGAATACTCCGACACCACCACCTCGCTGAACCGCAACAAGGACAAGGCCGGCGACACGGTGAACGGTGCGGCGAGCCGCTCCTCCACCGGCACCTCCGGCACCATGACCGCTCCGGGCGGCGCCACCGGCACTCCGCCGGCCGCCCCGTCGGGCACCGGCCAGTAACAGCCGGTCCGGTCATGAAAAGCCCCCGCGGCCCAGCGCCGCGGGGGCTTTCCCCTGTTCAGGGCCGTGCTTACGGACGCGCGACGTGCCAGACGTTGTTCACCCCGTCACCGGTGGTGTCGCCCGGCTTGCCGTCCTTCGCCCAGCCATAGAGCGGTTTCCCCTTGTAGGCCCATTGCATGGAGCCGTCGTCGCGGGTGACGACCGAATAATCGCCCATCGCCTTTGCGCCCGCCGGGGCCATCAGCGGCGGCCAGTTGGCGGCGCACTGCCCGTTGCAGGCGGACTTGCCGCCCGAATCGCGGTCGAAGACGTAGAGAGTCATGCCCTTGCTGTCGGTCAGCACAGGGCCGCCGGCCGACTGGCCGGTCTTGGCGGGCATGGCGCCCTGCGCGAAGGCGGACGGCGCCACGAGGCCGAGCGCCAGCGCGGTCGCCGCGGCGGCGGTGAAGCGGGTGAAGCGGTGCATGGACGGAACCTCCCTGTCGTGACGGGGTGGGCAATCGGACCCGGCCCTCACTGACAGGACGCCCACCGCGGCGCTTTATTCCATCCTCACCCGATCGATGATCACGCCCGCAGCAGATCGACGAAGCGGCGGCAGGCAGCGATGTCCACGCGCAGGGCGGCGCGGCGCTTGGTCGCCTCCGGGTCCTCGCCCCAGGCTTCGATCTGGAAGGTCTCGTCGAGCTGCGACACCTCGAACGCCTCTTCGGCGTCGATCCGCCCCTCGACCAGCGCCAGCGCGACGATCAGTGAGCCGCAGGAACCGGTCGCGGTCTGGAGTGCCGACAGCGTCCAGTCGTCGTAGGCCTCCACCGCGTTGCGCAAGGCGCGCAGCGCCTCGGGCGGCTGCGGCTTGGGCATCAGCCCGGCGTTGACGTGCAACGGCGCGTCGTAGCGCAGCGTCGCCCAATCGAGCAGCGGCTGCCAGCGCTGCGCCTGCCGCTCCACCAAGTTCCGGGGATGCTCCGCGCGGTAGCAGAGCAGGTCCGTCTCCGCATAGGCGGCCACGCCGTCCACGATGGCGGCCCGGCCCTTGCTGATCAGGTCCACCGCCGTGCTGGCGAGTTGCATCAGCGGCATGCTGTCCGGGGCGATGTCCTCGGGCTGGGCGTCCCATTCGGCGGCGACGGCCTGGGCCAGCGGCCAACTCGCGAAGACCAGCGGCGCCTTGGCCGGGCTGCGGATCGGGCGGTTGTCCAGGCGCACCTCGAAGCCGCCGCCGGCGGCCTCGTCGACAGAGGCGGTCTTATAGAAGCGCTTCATCAGGGTCCTTCGAATGCTCTCTTAACGGTGCAACAGGTCCAGCACGGCGCCGGCCACCGCGCGCCCGCGATGGACGATGCGGTCGGCCCCGGCACTCTCCAGTTCGGCCACAGCGTGATAGCCCCAGGAGACGCCGACCGACGCGACCCGCGCGTTGCGGGCCATCTGCATGTCGTAGGTGGTGTCGCCGATCACAACCGTCCGCGCCGCCTCCACCCCGGTTTCGGCCAGGGCGCGGAAGACCATGTCGGGGTGCGGCTTGCCGGGGCCGATGTCGCTGGTCTGGAGCGTGACGAAGCGCTCCGCCAGCCCGTGATGGGCCAGCACGGCGTCCAGTCCACGGCGCGACTTGCCGGTCGCCACGCCCAGCAGCACGCCCTCCGCCTCCAGCGCGTCCAGCGTGTCGCGCAGGCCGGGGAACAGCGGCTCGTGCAGGTCGCCGCGGTGGCGCAGAGCGGCGAAGGCGTCCTTGTAGCTTTCCGCGACGGCCACATGGCGGTCGGTGTCGAGGTTCGGCAGCAGGTGCGACACCGCCTGCACCAGCGGCAGCCCGACCATGCGGCGCACCTCCAGCGGGTCCGGCTCGCCCAGACCGTGGGCGGCCCAGGCGGTGGTCATGGCGTCGATGATGGCGAACTGGCTGTCCACCAGCGTGCCGTCGCAATCGAACAGGGCCAGCCGCAGGGGACGGGCATTCTCTGAGCTGCTCACGAGCATCGCCTCCGGGACGCGGGTCGTACCGGACTTATGCGGCCCGCATTGGGAAAGCGCAACTCATACGGCCGGAGAACGATCATTTGAATCGTTTTCCGGCCGTATAACCCGACAGATCAATGCCAGAGCATTGATCGAAAGGGTGATGCCAAAGGCATCACTTTGCCGGCTGCGACACCGAAGGGCGCCAATGGAGCAGATGCGCTGCCCCGCCCAGCAGCAGTCCCCAGAAGGCCGAGCCCACCCCGGCGAAGGACAGGCCGGAGGCGGTGACCAGCATGGTGACCAGCGCGGCCGTCCGGTTCGCCTCCACCTGCACGGCGCCCATCAGGGCGGAGCCGAAGGCCCCGACCAGGGCCAGCCCGGCCACCGCCTCGATCAGGATCGGCGGAGAACGGGTGACCATCACCGCCGTCACCCCGGCCAGCCCGGCGAACAGGATGTAGCCGATGCCGCCGACGAAGGCGGCCTGCCAGCGCCGCGCCGGGTTCGGGTCGGCGTCCGGGCTGGCGCAGAGCGCCGCGGTGATCGCCGCGAGGTTGACGGTGGGCGCGCCGCCCAGCGCCGTCAGGGCGGAGGCCGCCCCCGTCGCCAGGAAGATCGGGCGGGTCGGCGGGACGTAGTTGTAGGTCGCCAGAACCGCGAGGCCGGGAATGTTCTGCGAGGCCATGGTGACGACGAACAGCGGCAGCGCGATGCCCACCATCGCCTCCCAGGTGAACACCGGCTGGACGAAGGTCACGCCGGGCCACAGCGCACCGGACAGCGCCGCCCCGCCGGCCAAACCGCCTGAAGAGTCCAGCGCCATCGCCCCCAGCGCCACCGCCACCGCGGCGGGCACGGCGTAGAGACGCGCCACCCGCCCCACCACCGCCCAGGTCGCCAGCACCAGCAGCGCCATACCCGGCGCCTGCGACACCGCCAAGAAGGGGGCGAGGCACAGCTTCAGCAGGATGCCCGCCAGCATGCCGTTGGCCAGCGGCTTCGGAATCGCGGCGATCCAGCGGCCGAGCGGCGACCACAGCCCGGCCAGGACGATCAGCACGCCGGTCATCACAAAGGCCCCCACCGCGGCGGCGAATCCGCCCTCCACCGCTCCGGTGGCGGCCAGCAGCGCCATGCCCGGCGTCGTCCAGGCGATGCTGATCGGCTTGCGCCGATAAAGGCTCAGCCCCATCGCCGTCAGGCCCATCGCGACCCCGACCAGGACGAGGCCCGACACCACCTGCTCCGTGCTGGCGCCCACGGCGGTCAGGCCGTGGATGACCACCGCCACCGAACTGGCGTAGCCGACCAGGGCCGCCAGCAGCCCGGCGCCGACCGCGCGCAGGGAAAGCCCCGTCGAAAGGCCCGTTGCCGGGACGGTGTCGGAAGAGGACATGGCTTGGGACCCTCCATCGGGGGTGCAGGACGATGAGACCGGTGATAGATTGGATCCAATATCCTGGCAAGGGGAGATCACGCATGGCGGTCAACGATGGGCTGTCACGCCTCGTGGCGCGCGCGCAGCCGCGCCACCGCACCACCACGGAGTTCGTGGAGGCGACGCTGCGCGAGGCGATCCTGACCGGGGTCATCGCGCCGGGCACGCCACTGCGGCAGGAGGAGTTGGCGGAAACCTTCGGGGTCAGCCGCATGCCGGTGCGCGAGGCGCTGCGCCAATTGGAGGCGCGGGCGCTGGCCGAGTTCCACCCGCACCGCGGGGCGGTCGTCGCGGAAATCTCGGCGGCGGACGGCGCCGACATCGGGGCGATCCGCATGGCGCTGGAGCCGATGGCGCTGCGCCTGTCGCTGCCCGGCCTGACGGCGGCGGACCTCGATCAGGCGGAGGAGCTGATTGCGGAGATGGACGGGGAGGCCGATCCAGGGCGGATGGGGGAGCTGAACCGGCGCTTCCACATGACACTCTACGCGCGGGCCGGGCGGCCCCGGCTGCTGGCGCTGACGGAGCAGCATCTGTTGGCCGCCGACCGCTATCTGCGCTTCCAGTTCGCGGCGCTGGGCTACCGGCCGCGATCGCAGGACGAGCACCGAGTGCTGCTGGCGGCCTGCCGGGCGGGGGACGCAGATACCGCCTGCCGGCTCGTCACCGAACATGTCGGGCAGGCGGCGGAGCAGCTTACGGCGTTTCTGGAGGCGCGCGAGGCGGGGTAAACCCCCGCTTCTACTCGACCCCCTCGAACGGATCGCCCTTCAGGCTGGCGCTGAAGCCCAGATACTTCCAGGTCGTCAGCATGTGATCCGGCAGCGGCGCCGTCACGTCGATCATCCGGTTGCCGCCGCGCGGGTGCGGCAGGATCAGGCGGCGGGCGTGCAGGTGCAGCTTCTTCTGGACCTCGGCGCCCGGCAGATAGGCCCCCTGCCCGGCGTATTTGCCGTCGCCCAGGATCGGCGTGCCGATGGCGTTCATGTGGACGCGGAGCTGGTGGGTGCGCCCCGTGCGCGGCCACATGGCGACGAAGGCCGCTTGCTTGCCCAGATTCTCCAGCACCGAGTAGTAGGTGACGGCACGCTTGCCGTCGTCCTCGTCGCCGGCCACCCGCTCGCCCTGCGGCCCGCCTTCCTTGGCCAGCGCGAGGTCGATCTTGCCCTGGTAGGGCTTCGGCACGCCGACCGTGGCGGCCCAGTAGATCTTGCGCACGTCGCGGCCGCGGAACTGCTCCGTCAGCTTGGACGCCGCGAAGGTGTTGCGCGCCAGCAGCAGGACGCCCGAGGTGTCCTTGTCCAGCCGGTGCACCAACTTGGGCCGCTCCTTCGCGTCGAAGCGCAGGGCGTCCAGCATGGCGTCGAGATGCTTGGTGGTGTTGGTGCCGCCCTGAACGGCGAGGCCGGCCGGCTTGTTCAGCGCGATGACGTCGCCGTCCTTGAAGAGAACCAGCGCCTGGAGCGCCGCGATGTCCTTGTCCGACATGGCCGGCTTCTTCGGCGCGGGGGCCGCGGGGGCGCCCTCCGGCTTGGCCCACTCGGCCAGCGGCGGGATGCGGATGGACTGGCCGGCGGCGAGCCGCGTCGAGGTCTCCGCCCGCTTGCCGTCGACGCGGATCTGGCCGGTGCGCAGCAGTTTCTGCAGATAGCCGTGACCCACGTCGGGGAAATGGCGCTTGAACCAGCGGTCGAGGCGGACGTCGGCCTCGTCGGACGTCACGGTCCGGGTTTCCACGCTGGGGGACTTGTTCTCACTCATCAAACGGGCACCGAAACAAGAGAACGCACGACCGCGAGGCCGGCAAAGAAACCCGCGATGGTCAGCACCATCGAGGCCAGGATGTAACCCGCCGCCGCCGGCAGGGCGTTCCGCTCCACCAGCAGACCGACATCGAGCGTGAAGGAGGAGAAGGTCGTGAATCCCCCCAACACCCCGACCATCAGCAGCGCCCGCAACTCCGGCGAAGGCGACCACACCAGTGCGGCCAGCTCCGCCAGCGCGCCCATGGTGAAGCAGCCTACGGCGTTCACGATCAGGGTCCCATAGGGAAACTGCGTGCCCAACCAATGGCCGACCGCCGTCATCAGCAGATAGCGCGCCATGGAACCGACGGCCCCACCGACGGCAACCGCGGCGAGCGTGGACGGTGATGCGATCACGGAACCTCCGGAACGGACGGGACGACGGGCATCCCGCGCGGATTAGAGCCAGAAATACAGCGGTTTGTCACGCGCCGGGCGCGTCAACCCCGCCACCCCGGTCGCCCACCCCGAAGATCCAGCCCTCCTGCCGCCGGGTGCGGTCGTCCAGAACCGGCGGGCTCCAGACCTCCTCCCGCCCGGCCAGCCAGCGCAGCCCAGCCGCGGAGACCAGCGCGTCCGCGTCATGGTCGGTCACCGCCCCGGACAGGCCGGCGGGCGGCGCGCCGAGGACGGCCAGCGCGGCGTCGACCGCCGCCCCGTCACGGATCTTGCGAAGACCGAAGCCGGCGCGGATGAGGAACAGGCGCGGGTAAATCTCGCAAAAGACGGTGCGCCCCGGCCCTGGCGGTTCGAAAGGCCAGACCGCCACCCGATCCGGCGCCGCCCGCTTCAGGGCGCGCAGCATCCGCATCCCGGCCAGCCCGCCCTTCCCCACCTGCTTGGCGCCGATCAGCTTGTAGGGGCTCTGCGGGCTGCCGTAGCCGTCGGCCCGGCACAACCGCTCGGTCAGCCGGTGCGGGTCGCGGTACCAGTCCGGCTGCGTCCCGGCGCGCCAGAAGTCGGCGCCATAGTCGGGGTGCGCCGCGAAGCCACCGCCGGCGAAGTCCGGCTCTGCCCCGGCCACCGCCTCCACCCGGTCCCACAGGTCGAAGGCCGTCGCCGCGTCGGGGTCCGGGAAGTAGCGTCCGGCCACGTCGAAGGGCAGCGAGAAGGCGCAGTCGATCCCGACCAGCGCCGGCCCGCGCTCCAGCCCGTCGAGCAGCCAGTCGTACACGGCGCTGCGCGACCATTGCCGCTCCGTGGGCGCGACGATCCGCGGCGGCCCCTCCGCGCCGCATTCCGCGACGGCGACGCCGGCGTAGCGCTTGCCCACGGCGCCCGACCAGTCGATGGCGACGAAGCGCGTGAAGGCCGGAATCGCGTCCCCCGTCGTCATGCCCGATCGCCCCGATCCAATTTCACCAAGCTGAAAACCGAACGTCCAACAATCAGCACAGGATCATTGCACTTGGAGTGCCCGCATGCCCACCCGCAAGATCGCCGGCCTGCTCGCCGCCGGCCTGACCCTGGCCGCCGCCCCGGCGCGGAGCGCCCCGTGCCTTGACATCGCGAGCGTCCAGCGGTCCGCCGACCCCGACCGCAACACGGCGGAGGGCGGGCACCTCGCGCGGCACATTCCGGGCGCGGTGCCGCCTTCCGAGGCCGTGCAGAGCGTCGGCACGCCGATGTTCGCCGATCACCGGTCCTGGGACGCCGCATGGCGCGCCCTGACCGGCTATCCGGGCGAACTCCTGTGCGGCGAGGAGCTTGGCGGCACCCAGTTCGGCAAGACGCTGAACGTGCGGGTGCCAGCGCTGTGGTGCGGGGAAACCGACGGCGCGGGGCGCTGCGTTCGCGCGCAGCCCTTCACCAGCGAAACCGTGACCTATGTGTTCGAGGTTTCCGGTCCCCCGGAAGCCCCGGCCTGGATCCTCGCGACCGCCTACCCGAAGCCATGAGGCGCGCCTACTCCTCGCCCTCCGCGGCCTTGCGGTCGCGCAGTCGCGCCCAATAGTCCTGGCGCTTCTTGATCTCGCGCTCGAAACCACGCTCCACCGGCTGGTAGAAGGCCCGCCGCGGCATGCCCTCCGGGAAGTAGTTCTGGCCGGAGAAGCCGTCCGCCGTGTCGTGGTCGTACTCGTAGCCCTTGCCGTAGCCGATCTGCTTCATCAGCTTGGTCGGGGCGTTCAGGATGTGCTTGGGCGGCATCAGGCTGCCGGTTTCCTTGGCGGCGCGCACCGCGCTCTTGTAAGCGGTGTAGCCGGCGTTCGACTTCGGCGCGGTTCCCAGATAGATGACCAGCTGGGCGATGGCGAGTTCGCCCTCCGGGCTGCCCAGCCGCTCGTAGGCCTCCCAGGCGGCGGTGGCCTGCGCCAGCGCGTTGGGGTCGGCCATGCCGATGTCCTCCACCGCGAAGCGGGTCAGCCGGCGGGCGATGTAACGCGGGTCCTCCCCGCCCTCCAGCATGCGGGCGTACCAGTAGAGCGCCGCGTCGGTGTCCGACCCGCGCAACGACTTGTGCAGCGCGCTGATGAGGTTGTAGTGCCCCTCCTGCGCCTTGTCGTAGAGCGGGGCGCGGCGTTGAATGGCGGTGGCGAGCGCGTTGTTGTCGAGAAGCCCGCCGTCCTCCGGCACCGGCAGGGCGAACAGTTCCTCGCAGAGATTCAGGCAGAAGCGCCCGTCGCCGTCGGCCATCGCCTTCAGCGCCGCACGCGCGTCCGGCGTCAGCGGCAGCGGACGGCCCATCTCCGCCTCGGCCCGCGACAGCAGCTTCTCCAGCGCCGCGTCGTCGAGCCGGTTCAGCACGAAGACCTGGGCGCGGGACAGAAGCGCCGCGTTCAGCTCGAAGGACGGATTCTCGGTGGTGGCGCCGACCAGCGTGACGGTGCCGTCCTCCACATAAGGCAGGAATCCGTCCTGCTGTGAGCGGTTGAAGCGGTGGATTTCGTCGATGAACAGCAGCGTGCCCTGCCCGGCCGCGCGCCGCGCTTTGGCCGCGTCGAACACCTTGCGCAGATCGGCCACGCCGGAGAACACCGCCGACAGCGGTTCGAAATGCAGATCGGTGGACAGGGCCAGCAGCCGCGCGATGGTCGTCTTGCCGCAGCCGGGCGGCCCCCACAGGATCATGGAGGCCAGCCGGCGCGCGGCGACCATGCGGCCCAGCGGGCCGTCGGGCTTCAGCAGATGCTCCTGCCCGACCACCTCGCCCAGGCTGCGCGGGCGCAGCCGGTCGGCCAGCGGGCGGGGGGCGCCCGCCTCGAACAGGCCGCCGGAGGCACCGGAGGCGCCGCGCTTGCTCATCGCCGATCCACCGATCGCACCGGACCGGTCACTGGTTGGTGGGCGCGCCGCAGCGCTGGTAGCACATGCGCAGCGAATGCTGGCAGTTGTCGGTCGGCGAGAAGATGCCGCCGCGGTCCGGACGGTCGAGCCCGCTCTGCACGCGCGCGGCCACGGAGTCCATGCAGGAGTTGTTGCTGCGCTCGCACTGGGTCCGGCAGGAGTCGTCGCTGCCGACGCCGCCGTCCAAGCGAAGCGACGGGTCTTCGACCCCGCGGGCCGGGCGCGAGGCCGCCGGCGATCCGGAGGGGGCCGCTGTCGGGGCCGTGGTGGAGGCCGCCGGAGCACCGCCCACGGCGGCGCCGGACGAACGCCCCGGCGCGTCCGCGCAGGCGGCGAGCGCAACCAGGGCGAGGGCCAGCACCGGCCCCAGAATGAGTTTCGGACGGAACATCTCGGCTTTGACTCCCATTGTTCTTGCGTGACCCCGGACGTTGGCGGATGGTCCCCCGCATTGGACCATGCCGCGGGCTCGGCGCCCACTATGCCGGGAACGCAAGCGATAAGGGAATGCCTCAAATGAGTCCCAACAATCCCGGCCCGACGCCGCGCCGCCGGACATCGACCACCATCTTCGTGGCGCTCCTGATCGGCGGCCTGCTGCTGCTCGTCGTGCGCATGCTCGCCATGCCCACCGTCAGCGCCGGCGAGGTCGTCCTGCCCCTGCTGGCCGGCATCGGCATGGCGCTGGCCATCGGCGTGATGGTCATGCGGGACCGCCGCGAGCGCAACGCCCTGCCCCCATCGGAGCGCGACCGCCAGGACCGTGGCATGCCCGATTGATTTTGGCCGGACTGACTGCGGGTTTGCGAGTGACGCGCGGGGCAAGCCCCGCGCCGCTCACACGAATTTGAAGCTGAGCAATCCGCCGATGATGATGACCAGCAGAACGGTCGTCACCAGCATCAGCCGCTTCTCGATGATGTCGCGGACCTGCGGCCCGTAGAAATGCAGCAGAATCGCGATCATGTAGAATCGCGAGAATCGTGCGACGATCGAGCACAGGATGAACACCGTCAGGTCGAGGTGCGCAAATCCCGCGGTGATCGTCAGCAATTTGTAGGGTATGGGCGTGATGCCCTTGAGGATCAGGAACCAGGGGCCGAATTCGGCGAACATGTCCTGGAAGCGCTGGAACGACTCCTGCGCGTTGTAGAGGTCGATGATCAGCCGTCCGACGCTCTCGAACAGATAGAACCCGACCGCATAGCCGAACAGCCCGCCGATCAGCGAGGCCAGGGCGCAGATGTTGGTGTAGCGCCAGAGCTTCTTGGGCTCCGCCAGACACATCGGCACCAGCATGATGTCGGGTGGCAGAGGAAAGAAGGAGCTTTCCGCGAAGGAGACGCCGGACATCCACCAGACGGCGTCCTTGCGGGCGGAGAGCTTGAGAATCCGGTTGTAGAGAGGTTTCAGCATACCGCGCGCGCGGCGCCCTCCCGAAGTGACGGAGCCCGAAAACCGGAAACCCTCCCTCCGGGGGTGAACCCGAAGGGAGGGCCGGTCGGTCACCTATATCGTCGTCCGCAGCCCGGTGGGCAACGGCGACGATTAGATTTCACGAAAACTCAACCGGGGGCTCAGCCCTCGGCCTCGACTTCGTCCTTGATCTCCACCGGGCCGGAATCCTGGCCCTTGGCGGCGACATCGCGGTCGACCAGTTCGATCACACCCATGGCGGCAGCGTCGCCGTAGCGGAAGCCGGCCTTCAGGACGCGGCTGTAGCCACCCTGGCGGTCCTTGTAGCGGTCGGCCAGGACGGTGAACAGCTTGGTCACCATCGCGTCGTCGCGCAGCTGCGCGAAGGCGAGACGGCGGTTGGCGAGGCCACCCTTCTTGCCGAGCGTGATCAGACGCTCGACGATCGGGCGCAGATCCTTGGCCTTCGGCAGGGTCGTCTTGATCTGCTCGTGCTTGATCAGCGCGTTCGCCATGTTCGAGAACATGGCCTTGCGGTGGCTGGTGGTCTTGCTGAACTTACGTCCGGAAACGCCGTGACGCATGACGGTCCTCCTTCATGGCGTGGCCCCCCTCGGGGAGCCGGTGGTGAACCCGACCGCCCAGTCGTTCGAGCTGGTACGGCGCGGGGCGGGCCGGTTGGTGGCCCTGGGAAACATACTGCCCCCTCCCCGGTCCTCCCCCGCTCTCGCGGGAGAGGGAGCTTGTCCCCTCTCTCGCCGAAGGCGGGGGAGGGTCAGGGAGGGGGCAATGGAACGTTCGAGACTTAGTACGGCTCTTCCAGACGCTTGGCCAGCTCTTCGATGTTCTCGGGCGGCCAGTTCGGGATTTCCATACCGAGGTGCAGACCCATCTGGGCCAGCACTTCCTTGATCTCGTTCAGCGACTTGCGGCCGAAGTTCGGGGTGCGGAGCATCTCCGCCTCCGTCTTCTGCACCAGATCGCCGATGTAGACGATGTTGTCGTTCTTCAGGCAGTTGGCCGAACGGACCGACAGTTCCAGCTCGTCCACCTTGCGGAGCAGGTTCTTGTTGAACGGAACCTCCTCGTGCTTCTCCTCGGCGACCGCGTGGGTCGGCTCCTCGAAGTTGATGAACAGCTGCAGCTGGTCCTGGAGGATGCGGGCGGCCAGGGCCACCGCGTCGTCCGGCTTCACGGCGCCGTTGGTCTCGACGACCATCGACAGGCGGTCATAGTCGGTGACCTGCCCGACGCGGGCGTTGTCGACCTTGTAGGAGATCTTGCGGACCGGCGAGAACAGCGCGTCGACCGGGATCAGGCCGATCGGGGCGTCCTCCGGACGGTTCTGGCTGGCCGGGACGTAGCCCTTGCCGGTCTCGACCGTCAGTTCCATGTTCAGGCGGGCGCCGTTGTCCAGCGTGCAGATCACGAGGTCCGGGTCCATCACCTGGATGTCCGCGCCGGTCTCGATCATGCCGGCCTTCACCTCGCCGGGGCCTTCGGCGCGCAGGCGCATGCGCTTCGGGCCGTCACCGCCCATGCGCAGACCCATCGACTTGATGTTGAGGACGATGTCGGTCACGTCCTCGCGCACGCCGGGGATCGAGGAGAACTCGTGCAGCACGCCGTCGATGTGGATCGCCGTGACGGCCGCACCCTGCAGCGAGGAGAGCAGCACGCGGCGCAGCGCGTTGCCGAGCGTCAGACCGAAGCCACGCTCCAGCGGCTCGGCCACGACGGTCGCCACGCGGTCGGCGTCGTCACCGGGCTGGATGTCCAGCTTGTTCGGCTTGATCAGTTCCTGCCAGTTCTTCTGAAGAGCCACGGTATTACCTCATGCCATCGGGGTGGACACACGTCCGCGGGGACCGGCCGTTCCCATCCGATGGCGCCGCGATGGCTGCGGCGCCTGTCCCGGAACGGCGGGTCCCCGCGGGTGCGGAGTAGCGATGCTTCTTAGACGCGACGCTTCTTCGGCGGACGGACGCCGTTGTGCGGAATCGGCGTGACGTCGCGGATCGAGGTGATCTGGAAGCCGATCGACTGCAGAGCGCGCAGCGCCGACTCACGCCCCGAACCCGGACCCTTCACCTCGACCTCGAGGGTCTTCATGCCGTGCTCCTGGGCCTTGCGGCCCGCGTCCTCGGCGGCGACCTGGGCGGCGTAGGGAGTCGACTTGCGCGAACCCTTGAAGCCCATCGTGCCCGACGACGACCAGGCGATGGTGTTGCCCTGCGCGTCGGTGATGGTGATCATCGTGTTGTTGAAGGAGGCGTTCACGTGAGCGACGCCGGCGGTGATGTTCTTGCGCTCGCGACGACGAAGACGCTGCGAAGCGGCTGAGGGCTTGGCCATGGTCCGTGCGTCCTCTTACTTCTTCTTGCCGGCGATCGGCTTGGCCGGACCCTTGCGGGTGCGGGCGTTCGTGTGGGTGCGCTGACCGCGGACCGGCAGGCCCTTGCGGTGACGCAGGCCACGGTAGCAGGCCATGTCCATCAGACGCTTGATGTTCATGGCGACCGAACGGCGCAGGTCGCCCTCGACGCGGTAGTCGGCGTCGATGGTCTCGCGGATCTTGAGGATCTCGTCGTCCGTGAGCTGGTTCACACGGCGCTCCGCCGGGATCTCCAGCTTCGTGCAGATTTCCTTGGCCTTGAAGGGGCCGATGCCATGAATGTAGGTCAACGCAATCTCCACGCGCTTCTGCGCGGGGATGTTGACGCCAGCGATACGCGCCACGCCTGCTCTCCTCGATATCTCAACGGCAGCCCTCATGGGCCGCCTACACACCGATTGATCCCCGATCCGGACGCCGAGGCCCGAAGGCCAAAAGGCAAAACACGGATACGGGACGCACAATGTCTCCCGCCGGGCCGGTTGGGCCGCGGGAGGGTGCGACTATAGAAAAAGCCGGAAATCTGTCAAGGCTGTTCTGCGGCGTTACCGTGCTTTTCCCGATGCCCGACCATTGTGGGGAGGCGGACCGCGGTTGACAAGCCGGACGGCAGAAATTGAGATGCGCGGGCCCGCCCCGAACGGCACATATCAGAAGGCAGTCCCATGACCCGCAAAGGCATCCCCTTCCGGCGCTTCCGCCTGACCAAGATCGTCGCCACGCTGGGGCCGGCCACCGCCACGCCGGAGATGATCCGCGCGCTGTTCGAGGCGGGCGTGGACGTCTTCCGCCTGAACTTCAGCCACGGCACGCACGAGGACCACGGGCAGCGCCTCGCCACGCTGCGCGCCCTGGAGGCGGAACTCGACCACCCGATCGCCGTGATGGCCGACCTCCAGGGGCCGAAGCTGCGGCTGGGCACCTTCGCCGACGGCCCGGTCGCCGTGGGGCCGGGGCACCGCATCCGCCTCGACCTCTCCACCGAGCCGGGCGACGCGACCCGCGTCGGCCTGCCCCACCCGGAGATCTTCGCGGCTCTGGAGCCGGAGGCGGAGCTGCTGGTGGACGACGGCAAGGTCCGCCTGCGCGTCGTCGCTTGCAGCCCCGACCACGCCGATTGCGTCGTGCTGTCCGGCAGCCGCCTGTCCGACCGCAAGGGCGTGAACGTGCCGGGCGTCGTCCTGCCGCTCTCGCCGCTGACCGCGAAGGATCACGAGGATCTGGCCTTCGCCCTGGACCAGGGGGTGGACTGGGTGGCGCTGTCCTTCGTGCAGCGGCCGGAGGACGTGGCGGAGGCGCGCAAGCTGGTCGCCGGGCGGGCCGCCCTGCTGTCGAAGATGGAAAAGCCGCAGGCCATCCAGCATCTGGAACGCATCGTCGAGCTGTCGGACGGCGTCATGGTCGCCCGCGGCGATCTCGGTGTCGAGATGCCGGCGGAGGACGTGCCGAGCATCCAGAAGCGGATCATCCGCGAATCGCGCAAGGCCGGGAAACCGGTGATCGTCGCCACCCAGATGCTCGAATCGATGATCGGCTCCCCGGCGCCGACCCGCGCCGAGGCGTCGGACGTGGCGACCGCTGTCTATGACGGGGCGGACGCGGTGATGCTGTCGGCGGAGACCGCGGCGGGCACCTACCCCATCGAGGCGGTGTCGATGATGGACCGCATCGCCCGCCGGGTCGAGCAGGACCCGCTCTACCGCACCATCACCGACGCCCAGCACCCCGACCCGCAGAAGACCTCCACCGACGCCGTCACCGCGGCGGCGCGGCAGGTCGCCCACACCATCCAGGCCGCTGCCATCGTCACCTACACCACCAGCGGCTCGACCACGCTCCGCGCCGCCCGCGAGCGGCCGGAAGTGCCGATCATGTGCCTGACCTCCAGCCTGGAAACGGCGCGGCGGCTGCAACTCGCCTACGGGGTGCACAGCGTGCATTCCGCCGACGTGGCCGACTTCAACGAGATGGTCCAGAAGGCCGCCCGCTGCGCCTACGAAGATGGGTTGGCGGTGGAGGGGCAGCGCCTGGTGATCACCGCCGGCGTTCCCTTCGGCACCCCCGGCAACACCAACATCCTGCGCATCGCCTGGGTGGACGCGCAGTGAGGCATCGAGCGGACCTCAGGCGGTGGCACGCTCCGCCGGCGCGACGCGGGGAAAGCGCAAGGTGAAGGCCGTGCCGCGGCCCGGCGCGCTGTCGAGCGCGATGCGGCCCTTCAGCTTGCGGGTGGCGATGTTGTAGACGATGTTCAGGCCCAACCCGCTGCCGCCCGTTCCACGGCTGGTGGTGAAGAAGGGCTCGAACACCTTCCCGTGGAGTGCGGGCGGGATGCCGCGTCCGTCGTCGGCGTAGACCAGCTCGACCTCGTCGGCACCCACCGAGCGCACGGCGACGCGCAGCGTCCCGTGCTGCCCCGGCGCGTAGCCGTGAATGATCGAGTTCATGACAAGGTTGGTCAGCACCTGGCTGAGCGCCCCCGGATAGCCGTCGATCAGCAGATCGGCCGGGCAATCCACCTCCACGCCGTGGGCCGCCCGCTTGATCCGGACGCCCAGGCTGCGCAGGACCTCGTCGATGTAGTCGCGCAGATCGAAGACGCGGCGCTCCTCGCTCGCCTGATCGACGGCGATCTGCTTGAAGCTTTGGATCAGCTGGGCGGCGCGGTCGATGTTCAGCAGCATCAGGTGCGCCGCCTCCCCCGCCATGTCGAGGAAATCGGCGAAGTCGGGCCGGCGCAGCGTTCCCGCCTCGAAGTCACGACGGATCAGGCGGGTGCGCTCCGCCACCAGCGAGGCGCCGGTCAGCGCGATCCCGATGGGTGTGTTGATCTCATGCGCCACCCCTGCCACCAGGGAGCCGAGCGCCGCCATCTTCTCGGACTGGATCAGATGGGCCTGCGCCTCCTTCAGGTCGCGGAGCGCGCGTTCGGCCTCCTCCCGCGCGGCGTGGGCGCGCTCCTCCGCATGGACGCGGTCCGACACGTCGGTGTGCGAACCGACGATGCGGAACAACTCGCCGTCCGGACCAAGAACACGGATGGCGCGGCTCAGCATATGGACCACGGTGCCGCGCTTGTGGCGGAAGCGCAGGATGAATTGGCATTCGCCCATCGCGCCGTTGATCAGGTCGCGGGCCATCCGGGCCGACAACTCGCGATCCTCGGGCAGGATCAGCTCGGTCCAGCGGGCGGCGGTGTTGACCATCTCGTCCTCGCCATAGCCGAGCATCCCCCACCAGTAGGGCGACAGCCACAACTCCCCCGTGCGCAGGTCCCATTGCCAGATCCCCTCCCGCGCGGCGCGGATGGCCAGTTCGAACAGCTCCCGGCTGGCGATGATCTCCCGCTCGGCGTTCCGCCGTTCTGTCACGTCGGTGTAGGTGACGACGAAGCCGCCGTCCGGCAGGGGCCGGGTCAGACATTCCACCACCTGCCCGTCGGAGCGGGTGCACTCCCAGGCCCGCTCCGCCGTCGCGGGCCGGGCCGGCAGCGGCTCCGCCAAGGCCAAGGGAGGGCCGATGTCCGGCAGGGAGGCGGGCAGACTGTCGGGGCGCGCGTTCCCCTGCCCGAAGGCCAGCCCCTCCCCGACCCGCCCGGCGATGGCAGCGTAGGACGTGTGGTAGCGCAGGAATTCCGGCTCCAGCCCCAGAAGCTCCGCGGCACGCCCGTTCCAGGCAACCAGCCGAAGCCCCTGGTCGAAGGCCATCACCCCCTGGCCCAGCCCGTTCAGAACCGCCCTGGTCTGATCCCATAGCGCTTCGAGCGCCTGTTCGGTCCGTTTGCGGGCGGAAATGTCGCTGATGCAGGCGAGCATGGCGTCCTCGCCCCGGAAACGGAACCGCCGGGCGGAGACCATCGCCCAGAGATCGCTGCCGTCGGGCCGGCACAGCCGGGTTTCGAAGCCGTCCACGCCACCCGCCCCGTCGCGCAGGGCGGTGAGCAGCCGTTCCCGTTCGATCGGATCGGTGTAGTAGGCCTTGGCGAAGCTGCGCCCCACCACGTCGTCGAGCGGCACCTCGAACAGCGCGCCGGCCGGTTGGTTGACCGCCATCACCAGACCATCGGACAGCCGCGTCACCACCAAGGGAACGGCGATGGCCTGCGTGATCGCCCGCTCCGCCTCGCCCGCCCGGTCGCCCAGCAGATCCTCCAGGCCGATGAAACCGGTCTCGTCCGGCGGTCCCGCCAGGGCCCCGCCGTCGGCGAGGGTCAGCACCAACTCGCCGCCCTCGCCCTCCGCCGGGATCAGCGTCGAGCGCCCGCAACCGGAGGGAGCCACGAGCACCACCGATTGTCCGGAGCGCAGCCGGTCCACCGCTGCGGCCGCGTCCTCACACGCCGGAACCGCCGCCAGGAGAGCATCCAGGCCGTCCCCTGGACAACCGCCCAGCGACGCCTGGAACGCGGCGTTGGCCCAGATCAGGCGCCCGTCGGCATCGAAGCGGGCAAGGCCGGCAGCGGCCATCCGCGAACACTCCCATTCATTCCGGCACCGAGTCCATCCGTACCGAATTCATACAAAATGAATCTACACCAGATTATCGCAGCCGCACCATGGCACCTCCCGCATTCCTGCATGCGCACCCATGTTCTAGCCTCCGCCACCCCCTGGCCCGGAAGGACCGACCGCCGCATGCCCGAGTTTGCCGCCTACGGCGGGCTGTTCCTCACCGCGTTCCTCGCCGCGACCATCTTCCCGGCCCAATCGGAAATCCTTCTGGTCGGCATGCACGCCACCGGCAATTACGACCATCTGGCGCTGCTATTGTTCGCCACGGTGGGAAACGTGCTGGGGTCGATGGTCAACTGGGCGCTCGGGCGCTACCTGATGCACTTCCAGGACCGCCGCTGGTTCCCGGTTCCGGCCGCCATGGTGGCGCGGGCCACCCGCTGGTACCAGCGCTTCGGGGTCTGGTCCCTGCTGCTGGCCTGGATGCCCTTCATCGGCGATCCGCTGACGCTGGTGGCCGGCATCCTGCGGGTGGACATCCGGGTGTTTTTGCTGCTGGTCACGGCGGGCAAGGCCGCCCGCTACGCGGTGCTGGTCCTGGCGATGTGAGCGTCCTACATTCACCCCATGGATGACCAGACCGCCCTTGCGGAGGATGCACCCGTCTGCGCCTCCCCCCTGCGGCGCCGGCTGTGGCTGGCGCTGGGCTACGCCGCGGTCGGGCTGGGCATCGCGGGGACCGTGCTGCCGCTCCTGCCGACCACCCCGTTCCTGCTGCTGGCCGCCGGGGCCTTCGCCAAGAGCAGCCCGGCGCTCCGCGACCGGCTGTACCGCGACCCGCGCTTCGGCCCGCTACTGCGCGGCTGGCAGTCCGAAGGGGCGATCCCCCGCAAGGCGAAAGCGGCGGCGCTGGTCGGCATGAGCGCGAGCTGGGCGATCGTGGCGCTGACCGCCGGCCCGCCGCTGGTTCCCATCCTGGCGGGGACCTGCATGGCGGCGGTGGCCGTCTACATCGTCACCCGTCCCTCCCCGTCCCGGCCGGGACCGCAGGATGCGGCGCCCGACGGTGCGGAGGCGGAGGATGGCGGAAACGTTTCCGCATTGCGAAACGAAGCTTGAGCCAATCGGCTGATGGACGTATTACAGCCGGGAATCCGGCCGGTCACCGGCGCCGCTGAAAAATCCTTATGATCCATAGGGATTTTTCAAATCCGTTCTCGTCTTGATCCCGATCAAGAGGCGCTCGGGTCCTGTCCGCTATTGTCCGGTCTTGCGTCCCTATCCGGAGCCAAGGCAGACGATATGCCAGACGGAAGCGCTGTCACGCCGGCGAAAATCCAGTTTTTCGAGAGCCAGAAGAAGATCCACCCGAAGGCCGTCTCCGGACGCTACCGGCGCTGGAAGACCATCCTGACCTGGGTGCTTCTGGCGGCCTTCTTCATCGCCCCCTGGATTCGCTGGGAACGCGGCCCCGACGCGCCGGCCCAGGCGGTGCTGTTCGACCTGACGACGCCGCGCTTCTTCATCTTCTGGATCGAGATCTGGCCGCAGGAAATCTACTACCTCACCGGCGTCCTGATCGTGGCGGCCCTGGGGCTGTTCCTGGCGACGGCGCTGGCCGGGCGCGTCTGGTGCGGCTTCACCTGCCCGCAGACGGTGTGGACCGACCTGTTCGTCTGGATCGAGCGCGCCTTCGAAGGCGACCGGGCGGAGCGCATCCGCCTGGACAAGGCCCCCTGGACCGCCAGGAAGGTCCTGCGCAAGACCGGCAAGCACGCCGGCTGGCTGGCGCTGTCCGTCATCACCGGCTTCGGCTTCGTCGCCTTCTTCACCGACGCGCCGCGCCTGGCCGTCGATCTGCTGACCTTCGACGCGACCTACGAGGCGGCGGGCTTCTTCGCGCTGTTCGCGGGCATGACCTACATCATGGCCGGCTGGACGCGCGAGCAGATGTGCTACTACATGTGCCCGTGGCCGCGCATCCAGACCGCGATGCTGGACGAGCACAGCCTCGTCGTCACCTACGACACGCTGCGCGGCGACACCCGCGGCCCCAAGCGCAAGTCGCAGAGCTGGGACGAACGCCGGACCAAGGGCTTCGGCGACTGCATCGATTGCGGCCAGTGCGTGCAGGTCTGCCCGGTCGGCGTCGACATCCGCACCGGCGAGCAGGCGGACTGCATCAATTGCGGCCTGTGCGCCGACGCCTGCGACAACATCATGGTGTCGCAGGAGCTGCCGAAGGGGCTGATCCGCTTCGACAGCCTGGCCGCCCAGGACACCCGCGCCCAGGGCAAGACCTACCAGTGGCGGCTGATCCGCCCGCGCACCATCGTCTACGGCCTGCTGATGCTGGTGATCACCGGCGCCATGGCCTGGAGCTACGCGTTGCGTCCGCGGCTGGACATCGCCGTGCAGCGCGACCGCGCCCCGCTGTTCGTCACGCTGCAGGACGGCACCATCCGCAACGCCTACACCTTCAAGGTCTCCAACAAGACCCGCCAGGACCGCTCCTACACGCTGGCCGCCGCCGGCATCGCGGGCGCCGAGGTGAAGGTGGTGGGCGAACGCGACGAGGACAGCGGCAGCGCGGTCAGCCACATCTCCGCCTCCCCGGACAGCGTGGCGACCTACCGCGTCTACGTCACGGTGCCGCGCGACTCCGTGCCGGACACCTCCACCCCGGTCACCTTCCAGCTCACCGACACCAACAACAACGACCGGGACAGCTACAAGAGCGTGTTCCTGGGGCCGGGCAGCAAATAACCCTGCCGGACATTCCATAAGGACAACCGCCCATGACCTCCGCAAAGCCCGCCCGCATCGGCATCGTCACCGTGTCCGACCGGGCCAGCCAGGGCATCTACGAGGACAAGGGCGGCCCGGCCATCCGGGCGGAGCTGGAGCGCATCGTCGCTTCCCCCTGGGAGCCGGTGGCTCGCGTCATTCCCGACGACCGCGAGGGCATCGCCGCCACCCTGATCGAGCTGGCCGACCGGGAGCGTTGCGACCTGATCGTCACCACCGGCGGCACCGGCCCTGCCCCGCGGGACGTGACGCCGGAGGCGACGGAGCAGGTCTGCGAAAAGATGATGCCCGGCTTCGGCGAGCTGATGCGGACGGTCAGCCTGACCGTGGTGCCGACCGCCATCCTGTCTCGCCAGACTGCGGGAATCCGCGGCGGCAGCCTGATCGTGAACCTTCCGGGCAAGCCTTCGGCCATTCACGACTGCCTGATGGCGGTCTTTCCGGCAATTCCGTATTGCCTCGATCTGATCGGCGCGGCGCGCATCGACACTGACCCATTGGTCTGCAAGGCATTCCGCCCGAAGCCCTGAACTTTCGCCTATACCCTTTTTGCGCGTGCGGAGAGGAATACCATACGCATGGCCATGTTGCCTTGCGGGAACCCATGCTCACCTTTTTCGTTCGAGGGGAGCGGGGTCCCCGATCAAGGTGAGCCAGCCATGCTGTTCGATTTCGAGCCTTCGGGCATCAACGACACCTATCTGCGCCTGACCCGGCGCGGTGTTTCCTGCATCGTCGCTCCGGCGGGGGCGTGGAACGGGTTGCTTCGGGTCAACTACATCGTCGCCGGATCGCCCGGCGGCGCCGATCCGCACATGATCTACCGCTGCCTGGACATCGGGTGGGACGACGGGCGCTTCTGCTGGAAGGGCCGCGCCGCGCCGGTGATGACCACCTCCGCCATGGTGGACATCCTGCAGGAACGCGGGCTCGTCACCAGCGGCGAGGCCGAGCGGTTGCTGTTCGGCATCAACAGCCCGGCGTCGGGCGGTTCGTCGGACGAGACGCTGATCGCCCGCGCCATGCTTCTGGGCTGCACCTTCTCGCCCATCTACGAGGACGCGCCGCTGAGCAGCGGTCCGCCGCGCGTGGGCGGTTTCGCCCTGCGCACCCTGGCCGATCCCGGCGCTTTCGTGCTGACGGCCCGCGATGGGCTTCCCGTGCTGGACGCGCCCGCCCGCGACGCGCTGAAGCGCCTGATGGCCGAAAACGGCATCACGGTCTGACCGCGGCTTTTTCTCCAACGCGCCAGATTTTTGTTTGGAGGGTTTCTATTTGACGGCGGTCAAAGAAGGGTGACCGCCCCCGGCGCAGTGTGACGGCATGACCGATGCCTCCAACGCGCGGGGAACGCCATGACCAGTTCCGTTGCCGACCAGCCGGACCGTCCGCCGGTCCCCCTGATCTTCGCCTATGGGTTCCGGCCCTTCTTCCTGCTCTCCGGCCTTGCCGCGCCCGTCCTGCTGGCCGCCTGGATCGCCGTTCTGGCGACCGGGTCCTGGCCGGACAGCGCCGTCCCGGCGGCCTCCTGGCACGCGCACGAGATGCTGTTCGCCTTCGTGGTTGCCGCGGTGGCCGGTTTCCTGCTGACCGCCGTGCCGAGCTGGACGGGGACCAAGGCGCTGGCCGGCTTGCCGCTGGCCGGCTTGACCGGGCTGTGGCTGGCCGGGCGGGTGGCGCTGCTGCCCTTCATCGGCGTGCCGTTGCCGGTTGCGGCCATCCTCGACCTCGCCTTCCTGCCGGCGCTCGGCGTGGCTCTGGCCGGGCCGCTGGTGGCGGCGGGCAAGATCCGCAACACCGCCTTCCTCGCCCTGCTGGGCCTGCTGACAGCCGCCAACCTGCTGTTCCATCTGGACTGGCTGGGCGTGTTGTCCGGCGGGACCGCGCTGGGTGAGACGCTGGCCATCGGCGTCGTGCTGATGATGATCGCGGTGATCGGCGGGCGCATCGTCCCGGCCTTCACCCGCAACGCCCTGCGGCTGCGCGGGCTGGACGGCACCGTCGTCTCCCGCCCCTGGGTGGAGAAGGTGACGCTCGTCTCGACCCTGCTGATGATCCCCGCCGACCTCGCTCTGCCGGGCACCGCCATCGCCGGTCTGCTGGCGCTCGTCGCGGCGCTCGCCCACGCCCTGCGGCTGGCCGGTTGGCAGCCGGCGAAGACGCTCGACCAGCCGATCCTGTGGGTGCTGCATCTCGGCTACGCCTGGGTGCCGGCGGCGCTGGCGCTGAAAGCCGCGCATCTGCTGGGGGCGGGCGTGGAAAGCTCCGCCTGGGTCCATGCGCTGACCGCGGGGGCCTTCGCCACGATGATCCTGGCGGTGATGACGCGGGCCACGCTCGGCCACACCGGGCGGATGCTGGTGGTGACCCGCCCGACCGTGGCCGGCTACATCCTGTTGACCGCTGCCGCGCTGCTGCGGGTGCTGGCGCCCGAGCTGCCGGGCGGCCTCTACTGGACCGCCCTGGAGGGCGCCGGCGCTGCCTGGATCGCGGCCTTCGCCTGCTACCTGTACGTCTACGCGCCCATTCTGCTCGCCCCGCGGGCCGACGGCCGCCCCGGCTGAGACCCACCGGGCTGGGAGAGGCCCATGGCGCGCGGGCTGCGTTTCCCGATGAGGCTGGTGGCGAAGCGGCGCTGGAGATCCTCCGGATCACGGAAGATCTCCGCGCAGCCGGCCTTGCGCAAATCCTGCTCCGCGAAGCCGCCGCACAGAACGCCGACCACGGTCAGCCCGGCCCGCCCCGCCGCCTTGGCGTCCCAGGGGCTGTCGCCGACCACCACCGCCTCCTCCGCCGGCAGGCCTAGCCTTTCCAACGCCGCCTCGAAGATGTCCGGATGGGGCTTCGACCGTTCCGCGTCGTCGGACGAGGTCTCCACGTCCACCAAGTCCTCGATCTCCGCCGCGCGCTTGTAGCGCTCCAGCTCGTCCCCCTTGGCGGAGGAGGCGAGCGCGATGCGCAACCCCTCGGCGTGAAGATGCTGGAACAGGCCGCGCACCCGGCGGAAGCCGCGGACCTTCGGCATGTACTTGCGGGCGAACAGCTCGTGCCGGAAATGGTCCAGCTCGTCCTCGATGCGGTCCAGATCCTTCTCCGGCACGAAGACCGGCATCAGCTGGTCGCCGCCCTTGCCGATCTGGGAGCGCACCGCGTCGAACTCCGCGTGGTAACCGAAATGCCGGATCGCCTCCACCCAGGCGTGGGCGTGCAGATCCACCGAGTCGACCAATGTGCCGTCCACGTCGAAAATGACGGCCTTCAGAACGCCGCTCATCGCCGCCTCCTCACCATGGGTTGCCCGTGTCTTTGGGGGTATTCCTTCTCGAACAGGCGGCACGGCACGGCGTTCCTCGGGACGGTGTGCAGTGCGATAGAATTTGTCACATGGACCCGTCATAGCTGTGATCCGTTCACCCCCTACACAGATTGGGAAGAACGGACATGCCCAAGACGTTGAAGAGCTACGCCTCGCTGATCGGTCGCGCCCGCCACGCCGTCCGACGCTTCAACCGCCGTCGCGCCCGCCGTGTGCCGATGGAGCATCTCGACCTCGGCCTGTTCCAGAGCGACATCCGGTTGTAGCACCCTCTTAAGGATAGGGACCTGCCAACCGGAGGCGCTCCCTTCACGCTCCGCGATCGCGCTCCGCCATAGGACTTCCCCTCCGTCCTAGGCGGGCAAGCTGAATGTTTCCGCCGGAACCGGCGCGCTATCGTCGCCCCGCCCATCCAGCGGAGCGCCAGTCCCCATGACCGCAAATTTCGAGTCCGCCAGTTTCGAAGACCAGTATTTCTCCGGCGCCGCCCTTTACGGCGACGACTTCGACGCGGCGCGGATCGCCGGCTGGTACGGAGTCGAGGCTCGGGACCCGGCGGCGGAGTTCGCACGCACCGCGCCCGAGAGGCCCGGCTACCGCTACGAATACCACGCGCTGAACCACCGCCACGCCTTCCGCTTCCTGGCCGGGCGGCGCTTCCGGCAGGCGCTGGCCTTCGGCTGCGCCGCGGGGGACGACGTGGCGCCGATCGCCGGGCAGGTGGACCGCTTCCTGGCCGTGGAGCCCATCGAGCGCTTCTGGCGGACCGACATCGCCGGCACCCCCGCGGAGTACCGCCGGCCCAGGCTGGGCGGGCGGATCGACTGCGCGGACGGGGCAAACGACCTGACCGTCTGCCTGCACACGCTGCACCACATCCCGAACGCCGGCGCCCTGCTCGCCGAGTTCGCCCGCGTCACCGCCCCCGGCGGGCTGTTCATCCTGCGCGAGCCGATCAGCACCATGGGCGACTGGCGCCAGCCCCGCCGCGGCCTGACCGCGAACGAGCGCGGCTTCCCCGTGCAATGGCTGGAGGAGCGCTTCGCCCGGCTGGGCTTCACGGTGCGGCAGCGCCGCTTCTGCTCCTTCCCGCTGACCGAGCGGCTGGGGCCGCTGATGGGCGTCCCCCTGCCCTACGGCAACCCGCTGCTGGTGCGGCTGGACGAGGCCGCCTGCGCGCTGACGCGGTGGAACATCGCGTACCACCGCGACTCGGTCCGCAAGAAGTTCGCCCCCGGCGCCGTCTATTACGTGCTGGAGCGCGCTAAGACGACGCCAGCGCGTCCGTGAAGGTCGCGGCGTCGACGTTGCCGCCGCTCAGCACCACCGCGACGGTGCGGCCCTCCGCCGGCAGCTTGCCGGTCAGCACGGCGGCCAGCCCGACCGCCCCGCCCGGCTCGACCACCAGCTTCAGCACGGTGAAGGCGTAGGCCATGGCGGCCTTCACCTCGGCGTCGGTGACGGCAAGGCTGCCGGACAGCAGGGTCTTCATCACCGGGAAGGTCAGGGCGCCCGGCGTCGGGGTCAGCAGCGCGTCGCAGATGGAACATTGCCCGGCGACGTTCTCCACCCGCTCCCCGGCGGCCAGCGAGCGCGCCACGTCGTCGAAGCCCGCCGGCTCCGCCGCCCACAGGCGGGCGCCGGGAAAGCTGTGGCGGACCGCCGTGGCAACCCCGGACATCAGCCCCCCACCGCTGCACGGCGCGATCACGTCGTCGGGAACCGCGCCGATGGCCTGTGCCTGGGCGGCGATCTCCAGCCCGACCGTGCCCTGCCCGGCCATGATCTGCGGGTGGTCGTAAGGCGGCACGGTGGCCGCACCCCGCTCCTCCGCGATGGCCGTGGCGATGCCTTCGCGGCTTTCGGTCCAGCGGTCGTAGAGCACCACCTCGGCGCCGTAGCCGCGGGTGTTGGCGATCTTCAGGGCCGGGGCGTCGCTGGGCATGACGATGACGGCGGGCATGCCCAGCAGCGCCGCCGCGGCGGCGACGCCCTGGGCGTGGTTGCCCGACGACCAGGCGACCACCCCGCCCCGGCGCTCCTCCGGCGTCAGTTGGGACAGGCGGTTGAAGGCGCCGCGGAACTTGAAGGAGCCGCTGCGCTGAAGAACCTCCGGCTTCAGCAGCACCCGCCCGCCGACCCGCTCGTTCAGCAGGGCGTTCTCCAGCAGCGGCGTGCGCACGGCGAAACCGTCCAGCCGCGCCGCGGCCTCCACGATGTCCTGATGGCCGATGACGAAGGAACTCGAAGCGGGCATGGCTCAGCGGCCTCCGGAGACGTTGAGAAGGGCGCCGGTCACGTAGGACGCGGCGTCGGACAGCAGCCACAGCACGGTCTCGGCGACCTCATCCGCCGTCCCGGCGCGCCCGGCGGGCGGGATCAAAGCGGGGTTGTCGAGCCGGTTGCCTTTGCCGGGAATGATCTGGATGTCGGTGTCGATCAGGCCGGGCCGCACGCAATTCACGCGGATGCCCTCCTTCGCCACCTCGCGGGCGAGGCCGACGGTCAGGCTGTCCACCGCCCCTTTGCTGGCCGCATAACCCACATACTCGTTGGGCGAACCCAGCACGGCGGCGATGGAGCCGACGTTGACGATGCCCCCGCCCTTCCCGCCATGGCGGGTGGACATGCGGCGCACCGCCTCCCGCGCGCAGAGGACCGCGCCGGTCACGTTGATGTCCAGCATCCGGCGCAGGTCGTCCGGCGCGGCCTCGTCGAGCCGCCCGTAGGGGCCGATGATTCCCGCGTTGTTGACCAGCCCGGCGGTGGGACCGAAGCGGTCCTCCGCCGCGTCGAACAGGGCGCGGATGTCCTCCTCCCGCGCCGCATCGCCCTTCACCGCCTGGGCCTGCCCGCCGGCCTCGCGGACCGCCGCCACGGTGGCTTCCGCCGCCGCGGCGTTGCCGATGTAGGAGAAGGTCACGGCATAGCCGCGCTGCGTCGCCATCCGGGCGACCGCCGCCCCGATGCCTCGGCCGCCCCCGGTGACGACCAGCGATTTGGGTGTCGATGACATGGTTTCTCAGCCCTCCAGAGGGTTGCCGGCCAGCCGGTCGAAAATCCGGGCGAGCGCGCCGTCGCCCTCGCGCCCCAGCCCCGCCGCAGCGGCCATGGTGAAGAGTTGCAGGGCGGAGGCGGCCAGCGGCGTCGGAACGGTCATTCGCCGCGCGGCGTCCATCACGGTGCCCAGATCGGTCCCGACGATGCCCAGCGGCCGTTGCGACGGGATGTGGAAGGGACCGGCGGCGAGAATCTCGGCCAGCCGCTGCGGATCGACCCCGGCGCGGACACCGAAGGCAGTGGCCTCCGCCACCGCGGCGGCGTGGATGCCGGTCAGCATCTGCTCCACGGCCTTCACGGCGGAACCCTGACCGTGCTCCGTGCCGACGCGGTGCAGCGTGCCCGACGCGGCGGCGATCAGGTCGGCCGCCCGCGCGAAGGCGTCCTCGGGGCCGGAGGCCATCACCACCATGCGCCCCTCCGCCGCGCGCACCGGGCCGCCGCCGACCGGCGCGTCCAGCATCAGCAGGTCCCGCTCGGCGAGCCGGCGCCCGACCGCGGCGGCCATGTCCGGCGGGACGCTGGTGGACAGGACGACCACGCCGCCCTTCGCCAGGGTCCCGGCCACGCCCTCGGCGCCGAACAGCACCTCCTCCGCCTGCTCCGCCGTGGCGACCAGGACGATGACGCGGTCGACCCGGCGCCCGACGTCGGCGGGCGATCCCGCGGCCTCCCCGCCATGGGTGACGAGGCTCATGCATTTGGCGGCGTCGAGGTCGCAGCCGACGACCCGGAAGCCGGCGCGGAGCAGCGACAGCGCCACACCCATGCCCATGGAACCGAGCCCGACGACGCCCGCGCTGCGGGCCGGTTCCAATGCGTCGCTCATGATCCCCCCTGCGGACGCGCTTGCGTCTCTCCGTGGCCCGTTGCGACTGGCCGTTGCCTCGGAGTGTCGGAGGAGCGGCGGGGAGCGTCAAGTGGCGGATGGCTCAGGCCCGTATCCGCTTCGGCACGCGGAGCAGCACCCACAGCACCAGCAGATGCGCTCCCATCCAGGCCAACGCCGCCGCGGGCATCAGCAGGTCCGGCGCCGTGCTGGCCGCGGCGACCCGCAGCGCGGCGGACAGCCCGACCAGAGCGATGGCTGCGGTGGCGGGCCGGGAGAAGTCCGGCGGCATCGCCTCGCGCTGCAGGGTCGCGCGCACCATCATGGAGGCGGCCAGCGTGCCCAGCGCGCCAGCCCCGATGACGTGCCAGCCCGCCCCGCCGGTCAGCGGAGCCAGCCGCTCGACGCCCAGGAACAGCCAGCCGAGCCCGAGCCAGCCGTACCCGAGATGGAGGCTCCACAGGTCCGGACGCTTCAGCACGGCGCCGGTCCGCCAACGCGCCAGACGCGCCCAGGCGGTCACCCCGGCCAGCGCGGCGCCCGCCGCCCCGATCCAGGGCAGCGGACCGGTCGTCACTCCGGCGGCCACGGTCAGGGCGGCCAGCACCGCCCCGGCGACGCCCGCCCATTCCAGGCGCGGCTGCACCCGCTCCACCAGTGTCCCGCCCTGCTTGCGGACTTCTCCCGCCGTGGCCGACGGGATGATTCGCCCGCCCATCACCAGCATCAGGATGCCGACGAGATGCAGCGCGAACAGCGCGCCCGTCCGCCCACCGTCGCCGCCCCACCAGACCAGAGTCTCGGCCAGCGCGAAGGCGCCGATCACTGGGCCGAACAGGATGTTGTGGCCACTCTTGGCGGCGCGCAGGAAGGGCACGCCGGCGATCACGAACAGCGCCACCGGGTAGGCCAGCGCCAACGGAGCGGCGACTTCCGGCGGCAGGCCGGCCAGCACCGCCAGCCGCCCGGCCAGCCACGCGGCGAAGGCGACGGTCAGCGCCACGCCGGACGGCCGCGTCAGCAGGAAGCCGCCGACCACCGCCAGCGCGTAGCCCATCAGCATCTCGTGCGCGTGCAGCGCCGGGGTCCAGCCGATGCCGAGCCAGCCGAAATAGCCGGCCACCCACAGCGGCACGCTGAGCGCCCCGTAGAGCGCGGCGGCGGGGAAGAACAGGCGGTGCCCCCACGGACGCTGAGGGGGCGGCGGGACGAAGGCGCTCATGCGGCGACGACAGCAGAAGCGGCGGTGGCGGGGCGCAGATGCTCCTCGCCCCAGGCCTTCAGCGCCAGGATGATGGGCTCCAGGCTCTGCCCGCGCGGCGACAGGCTGTATTCGACGCGCGGCGGCACCTCCGCATAGACGGTGCGGACCAGCAGCCCGTCCGCCTCCAACTCGCGGAGCTGGGTGGTCAGCATGCGCTGGGTGACGTTCGGCACGCGGCGGCGGATCTCGTTGAAGCGCAGCGTGCCGTCCAGCAGATGATAGAGGATCAGCCCCTTCCACTTCCCGCCGATGAGAGCGAGCACGCCCTCCACCGGGCAGCCCGGCGAGCAATCCAGGTTGGCGTGGGGAACGCGGGCCATGACGGTATCCTTTTCGACACTATGTGCGTTTCATGTGCATTCTTGCGCCCCGGTGCTGCAAGGCGCAAGTCTGTCGGCAGAGCACACCACGCCGCAACAAGCATAAGGACTTGAGGCCATGCGCGCCGTCGCCTTCACCCGATCCCTGCCCATCGACGCCCCCGACGCCCTGATCGACGTCGAGCGTCCCCGCCCCGAACCCCAGGGCCGCGACCTGCTGGTCGAAATCAAGGCCGTCTCGGTCAACCCCGTGGACACCAAGGTCCGCCGCAACATGCCGCCGGCGCCGGGCGCCATGAAGGTGCTGGGCTGGGACGCCGCCGGTGTCGTGGTCGCCGTCGGGCCGCAGGCCACGCTGTTCAAGCCGGGCGACGCCGTCTTCTACGCCGGGGCCATCAACCGCGACGGCACCAATGCCGAGTTCCATCTGGTGGACGAGCGCATCGTCGGGCCGAAGCCGGCCAGCCTCGACTTCGCCCAGGCCGCGGCATTGCCGCTGACCAGCATCACGGCGTGGGAAGCCATGTTCGACCGGCTGGACGTGCGCCGCCCGGTGCCGGGGGCGGCGAACGCCATCCTGATCGTCGGCGGGGCCGGCGGCGTCGGCTCCATCGCCATCCAACTCGCCCGGCAGCTGACCGACCTGACGGTCATCGCCACCGCGTCCCGCGAGGAGACGCAGGCCTGGTGCCGCGATCTGGGTGCCCATCATGTCATCGACCACCGCCAGCCGCTGGCCGCCCAGGTCGAGGCTCTGGGCATCGGCGCCCCGGCCTTCGTCTTCTCGACCAACGACACCGGCGCCCATCTGCCGGAGATCGCCGCCCTGATCGCCCCGCAGGGCCGCGTCGCGCTGATCGACGATCCGGCGGGGCTGGACGTCATGGTGCTGAAGCGCAAGAGCGTGTCGCTGCACTGGGAGTTCATGTTCACCCGGCCGCTGTTCGGCACCGCCGACATCGCCGCCCAGCACGCGCTGCTCAGCGAGCTGTCGCGCCTCGTCGACGCCGGCACCGTCCGAACGACGCTGGCCGAGACGTTCGGCGCCATCAACGCCGCCAACCTGATGCGCGCCCACGCCCTGCTCGAAAGCGGGCGGGCCAAGGGCAAGATCGTGCTGGCCGGCTTCTGATCCGCGCCTTGCCTTTTGGGCGGGGGGCGGTCAGTCTCCCTCCCCAATTTTCCGGCGACCCGGGATTGAAGCCCGGCTGCAAACCGGCCTGACGGCGAAGACGGGCGGCGAGAGGGGTTGGGGCGGCGGGGGAGGCATGATATGGGAAGGCGGATTTTCCACCGCCCTTCCCGCACCGTTCACGCCAAGGATTTCCGCCATGCGCCCGGTCAAGATCGCCCCGTCCATCCTCTCCGCCGATTTTGCCCGGCTGGGCGAGGAAGTGCGCGCCATCGATGCGGCGGGCGCCGACTACATCCACATCGACGTGATGGACGGCCATTTCGTCCCCAACATCACCATCGGCCCGGCGGTGGTGAAGGCGCTGCGCCCGCACACGGCCAAGCCCTTCGACGTTCATCTGATGATCACCCCGGTGGACCCCTACATCGCCGCCTTCGCGGACGCCGGCGCCGACATCATCACCGTCCATCCGGAAGCCGGCGCGCACGTCCACCGCACCATCCAGCTCATCAAGTCGCTGGGCAAGAAGGCCGGCCTGTCGCTGAACCCGGCCACCCCGCTGGAGGCCGTCGACTATCTGCTGGAAGACCTCGACCTGGTGCTGGTCATGACGGTCAACCCGGGCTTCGGCGGGCAGAGCTTCATCGCCAGCCAGCTTCCCAAGATCCACGAGCTGCGCCGCCGCATCGACGCGCTGGGCAAGCCGATCGACCTCCAGGTGGATGGCGGCATCAACGGCGAGACCGCCCGCATCGCCATCGAAGCGGGGGCCGACGTTCTGGTCGCCGGAACCGCCACCTTCACCGGCGGGCCGGACCGCTACGCCGCCAACATCCGCGGGCTGCGGAGCTGATCTCCGGCCCTAACCCTCTCCCTCCCGGCCATGCTCCAGGTGGGTTTATCCGCAAGGGGGTCCTCCTTCGGGCAGAACCAAACGCCGTTTCGGGCGTTATGGCTGCGTGGGATCGAGGACATCGATACTGGAGGGAGAGAGGTTATGGGTATTCTCTGGACGATCATCATCGGCTTCCTGGCCGGCATCGTCGCAAAGTTCCTGATGCCGGGCCGCGATCCGGGCGGCTTCATCATCACCACGCTGCTCGGCATCGCGGGTGCCTTCGTCGCCACCTATCTGGGTGAGGCCGTCGGCTGGTACCGGGCGGGCGAAGGCGCCGGCTTCATCGGCGCCATCGTCGGCGCCATCATCATCCTGGCCATCTACCGCATGATCGCCGGTCGCCGCACCACCGTCTGACCGACGGGGACACGGCAGCACACATGCAAAGGGCGGCCCGACGGGGCCGCCCTTTTCGCATGTCCAATCCGACCCGCAGTTTTACGCCAGGGCCACCGGGCTCGGCATGAAGACCGCGCGGGAGATCGCGGCCTGGATCGCCTCGTTGGTGAAGGGCTTGCGGACGATCTGGCCGAGATGGCGGGCGTCCGCCTCCTCCAGGTCACCGTCGAAGGCCGTGACAAAAATGGTCCGCATGGCCCGCTTCTGGCGCAGCCGGCGGGCGACCTCCACCCCGCTGCCGCCGTCGGCCAGCCGGACGTCCAGCAGGGCCAGCGTCGGCTTTTCGACCTCCAGCAGTTCCAGGGCCTCCTGCTCGTTGTTGGCGGTGCCGCAGACGACGTGGCCCATGTCGGTGACCAGCGAGCCGATCTCCATCGCCAGGATCGGGTTGTCCTCGACCACCAGCACCCGCTGGGTCAAGGCGTTGCGCACCTTGTCGCGGGCGACGGTCAGCCGGTCCTGGCCCTCCGGCGCGGGGATCTGGAGCACCTGGGCGGCCTCGGGAACCGTCAGCCCCTCCAGCGTGATCAGCAGATACATGCGCCGCTCGCCTTCCGGCAGGGACGCCAGCGCCCGTTCGATGGGGTGCGGCGACGGGGTCGGCCGCCCGTCCCCGTCCTCGTCGAACAGCAGATTCAGCAGGGCGTAGAGCGGCACCCGCGCCCCCGCTTCCAGCCCGAAGCGGGAGGGGGCCATCACGGCGACCTCGACGCAGCGCGTCACGAGTTCGTCACCGCGTTCGGTCGCTCCGGTCAGCGCACGCGCGTAGCGGCGCAGGTAAGGGAGGTGATCGTAGAGCTGGCGTGCGTAGACTCGCATGACCCGTTCTTCCGCGCCGGTGGGTGGGTCCGTCCGGCCTTCGGCACCGAGGGGCGCTGGCCGGTCGGCTTGATTCATAACTTGTTAACACTCTGAAACACTATCACGCCCCCCAAGGAGGGCGAACCGAAAAAAAGGCCGAGTCCCCCTTCCTCCGTTGGCAGAGGCCAGATGGCCGAACCGGACCGCAGGACCTACCGCGCCTGCTCCCGCTGCTGGCGCGACCGCCACTGCCAGGGCTTCTCCACCCGACCCGCCCACAAGCCCAGCCGGCGGCTCTGCGCGAAGGCCTCGCTGGACGCGTAGGCCGGCGACAGGCTGCGGTAGGCGAAGGCCCAGCCACGCGCCACCATGGCCGCCCCCAGATCGACGCCGAGCACCCGGCATTCGCCCAATTGCTGGCCGTTGCGGTCGCGTTCGGCGATGGTGCAGGTCACCTCCTGGTCCTTGATCAGGCTGGCCAGCACCGCGGTGGCGATGCGGAAGCAGTCCAGCTCCTGCCCGTAACGGTTCCGGCATTTCTGCCCGACATCGGGGGCGTCGATGCCCATGAGGCGAACCGGCGTCCCCTTGATGGACAGCGTATCGCCTTCCATGGCAACGCCCTGTCCTTTTAACGTTTCATTGGGGGTGTTGGCGACCTTGCCTTTGGTCGTCCCTCCCTGGGCATACACCGTTCCGGTTGAGCACAGGACGAGGAGCGCCACCAAAGGAGCGAGCCGCTCAGAACAAGGTCGGCGCGTCATTGGGCGGTGCATCGTCCAAAGGAGCCGCGCACGCCTCGTCGTCGTTGCGCACGTTGTTGACGCGCGGCCCCACCGGATGGGCCTCCAGCAACGCGTCGGGCGCCGGCTTCAGAAGCCCCTCCAGCACCGGCAGCGGGGCGGCGGGGTCCAACCACAGGTCCCAGTCCGTCTCGTCCAGGATCACCGGCATGCGCTCGTGCAGCGGCTTCAGCACCGCGTTCGCCGTGGTGGTGACGATGGTCAGCGTCTCCAGGGGCTCCGCGAGGGCCGGGCCGCCCTTCGGGCCGTTCCAGCGCTCCCACAGGCCGGCGAAGGCGAAGGGCGCGCGGTCGCGGCGGCGGATGGCGTAGCCCTGCTTGCGCTTGCCCTCGGCCTTCCACTCATAGAATCCGTCCACGGGAACCAGGCAGCGCCGCTTGCGGAACGCCTCGCGGAAGGACGGCTTCTCGGCCAGCGTCTCCCCGCGCGCGTTGATCAGCCGCGCCCCGATGGACGGGTCGTCCGCCCAAAAGGGCACGAGGCCCCAGCGCAGGGTCACCAGATGGCGCCCATCCTCCTCCCGCCGCACGGCGGGCACCGGCTGGGTGGGGGCCACGTTCCAGCGGGGCTGGAGGTTCGGCAGCTCGGGAAAGCCGAACAGCCGCTGAACCTCCGCGGCCGGCGTGGCGAGTATCATGCGTCCGCACATGGCCTAAGAATAGGTGGCCCGGCGCTCCCACGCCACCGCCGGCTTATGCCCAACCGAGGGTTTTCGCCGGCCAAGGCTCCGCCTATCTTCTCCGGGTGTCTCCCCACGCCACAGGCCCGCGTAACAGGAAAGACCCCGCCCCATGATGAAGTTCGGCATCGGCCAGCCGGTCCCCCGCACCGAAGACGCGCGCCTTCTGACCGGCGGCGGGCGCTACACCGACGACGTGTCGCTTCCCGGCCAGACCTTCGCGGTCTTCGTGCGCTCCCCCCACGCCCACGCCGACATCCGCGGGATCGACGCGGCGGAGGCGGCGGCGCAGCCGGGGGTGCTCGGCGTCTTCACCGTCGCCGACCTGGAGGCGGAGGGCGTCCAGCCGATCCCCTGCGCCGCGGCGCTGACCCAGCGCGACGGCTCCCCCTACGTCGCCCCGCCCCGCCCGGCGCTGGCCAAGGGACGCGTGCGCCACGTCGGCGATCCGGTCGCCGTTGTCGTGGCCGAAACGCTGGACGCCGCCCGCGACGCGGCGGAGCTGGTGATGGTCGATTACGACGACCGGCCCGCCATCGCCGGCACGGCGGAGGCGCTGGAAGCGGGCTGCCCGCAGGTTTGGGACGAGGCGCCGGGCAACTTGTGCTTCGACTGGGAGCAGGGCGAGGAGAAGGCGGTGGAGTCGGCGATTGCCAAGGCCGCCCGCGTGGTGGAACTGGAGATCGTCAACAACCGCGTCGTCGCCAACCCGATGGAGGGCCGCGCCTGCCTCGCCGCGGTGGAGGCGGAGACCGGCCGACTGGTCATTTACGTCACCAGCCAGGGGGTGCACGGGCTGCGCAAGCAGTTCGCCCAGCTGTTCGGCCTGCCGGAATCGACATTCCGCGTCGTCACAACCGACGTCGGCGGCGGCTTCGGCATGAAGCTGTTCAACTACCCGGAATACATGGTCTGCCTGTTCGCGGCGCGCCGCCTGAACCGGCCGGTGAAATGGGCGGCGGAGCGGACCGAGGGCTTCCTCAGCGACGATCACGGACGCGACCATGTCAGCCGCGCCCGGCTGGCGCTGGACGGCGACGGGCGCTTCCTCGGGCTGCGGGTGGACACGGTCGCCAACCTGGGGGCCTACCTGTCGAACTACGGCCCCTTCATCCCGACCGACGCCGGGTCGGCGATGCTCGTCGGCTCCTACACCACGCCGGCGGTCTATGTGCGGGTGAAGGGCGTCTTCACCAACACCCAGCCGGTGGACGCCTACCGCGGCGCCGGCCGGCCGGAGGCGGCCTATCTGCTGGAGCGGCTGATCGACCATGCCGGGCGCGTCACCGGCCTCGGCCCGGCGGAGATCCGGCGGCGCAACTTCATCCCGCCCACCGCCATGCCCTACGCCACCCCGATGGGCCAGACCTACGACACCGGCGCGTTCGAGCAGAATTTGCGCGACGGGCTGGAGTTGGCCGACTATGCCGGCCTGCCCGCCCGCAAGGCAGCGGCGAAGGCGCACGGGAAGCTGCGCGGGGCGGGGATCGCCACCTACATCGAGGCCTGCGCGGGCGGCGGCGCGGAGCAGGCGACGGTCCAGGTCAACGGCGACGGGCGCATCGTCCTGATGATCGGCACCCAGACCAACGGCCAGGGCCACGAGACCGCCTACAAGCAGATCATCGCCGACCGGCTGGGCGTCCCGCCGGAGGATGTCGAGGTGATCCAGGGCGACACCGACCGCGTGTCCTGGGGGGCCGGCACCGGCGGCTCCCGCTCCGTCCCGGTGGGCGGGGCGGCGCTGGCCGAGGGCGCGGCGCGGGTGGTGACCAAGGCGACCGAGGTCGCCGCCGATCTGTTGGAGACCGCCGCGGTGGACGTCGAGTTCGTCGAGGGGCGCTTCAGCGTCGTCGGCACCGACCGCGGCGTCTCCTTCAAGGAGGTGGCCGCCAAAGCGGCGGCGCAAGGCCCCATCGCCTTCACCGAGGTGGCCCGCTGGACGCCGCCGGCCAACACCTTCCCCAACGGCTGCCATGTGGCGGAGGTCGAGGTCGATCCCGACACCGGGGTGGTCGAGGTCGTCGGCTACACCGTCGTGGACGATTTCGGCACGGTGGTGAACCCGCTGCTGGTCATGGGGCAGGTCCATGGCGGCGTCGCCCAGGGCATCGGGCAGGCGCTCCAGGAGCGGGTGGTGTTCGACCCGGACAGCGGCCAGCTGCTCAGTGGCTCCTTCATGGACTACCAGATGCCGCGCGCGGTGGACGTGCCGGACATCCGCATCAAGCTGAACTGCGTGCCCAGCACCACCAACGCGCTGGGCATGAAGGGCGCCGGCGAGGCCGGGGCCATCGGCGCGCCGCCCGCGGTCATCAACGCCCTGGTGGACGCGCTGTCGGACTACGGCATCGACCACATCGACATGCCAGCGACCCCGCTTTCCGTTTGGACGGCGATCCAGAGACATAATAAAGCCGCCGCCGAATAGCGAAGAACGGAGTAATAACGTCATAGACCCTTTTTCCAGGTCCGATGTCACACCTTGCGTTGGATAAATTTGAGACAATATACGCACTATAATGAATTAACATAGAATCACCCCACGAGAGAAACGGGCATGACGGCGGAGCGGAACATGGGCGGCGGGTGCGGCGGGTTGTGCGCCGAGGGGTTGGGGTTCGATTTCACGATGGCCTTCCAGCCGATCGTCGATGTCGGCGGCGGGCGGCCCTGGGCGCACGAGGCGCTGGTGCGCGGCCTTGACGGCCAGGGGGCCGGTTGGGTGCTGGGCCAAGTGACCGAGGCCAACCGCTACGCCTTCGACCAGGCCTGTCGGGTCAAGGCCATCGAACTGGCCGCCAGCCTGGGGATGGGCCAGCAGCCCGACACCCGGCTGTCGATCAACTTCCTGCCCAACGCCGTCTACCAGCCCGAAGCCTGCATCCGCGCCACGCTGGCCGCCGCCAAGCGCACCGGCTTCCCGCCGGAGCGCATCATCTTCGAGGTGACGGAGAACGAGCGGGTCGTCGACGGCGCCCATCTGAAGTCGATCTTCACCGAATACAAGCGCCAGGGCTTCCACACCGCCATCGACGATTTCGGCTCGGGCTATTCCGGCCTGAACCTGCTCGCCGAGTTCCAGCCGGACATCATCAAGCTGGACATGGAGCTGACCCGCGCCATCGACACCGACCGCACCCGCCGCAGCATCGTCGGCGCGATCCTCACCGTGTGCCGCGATCTCGGCATCACCCCAGTGGCCGAGGGCATCGAAACGCCCGGTGAGGCGAAGGCGCTGCGCGATCTGGGGATCACGCTGATGCAGGGCTATCTGTTCGCCCGTCCGGCGGTGGAACAGCTGGTGTCGCCCGCCATGGATTTCGAACCGGCGGTGGCCTGAGAACGGTGGCCTATCACAGCATCCGCGGGCGGCGCACCGCCCGCGGCCGGGGGGAGGCGTAACGCCCCCGTTGCTCGGTCGCGAGGGTCAGCGCCTCGTGCGCGATCAGGCGGCGATAGTCGCGGTCCACCCGCGAAAACATGGCAAAGGCGAACTTCACCGCGTCGGGGGTCGGGCTTGTGGCCGCCTCGCGGAGCGCGTTGCGCAGCATGCGCAACTCCAGCACGCCTTTGACGCAGATGCGCTCGACCGCCTGAGCCAGGATGTCGATCGAACACAGGGACGCCTCGTCGTCGAGTCGGTACTGCACCCGTCCCCCACAAGGAAGAACCGTCACGGACCGGCGCGGTTCTAGCTTGGGCTGGGCGGGAACGCCAGCGTTTCGGTGGGTTGGTGGTGTAGGGGGGCTCCACGCGCCCCCTTCCCGTCACCGTCCCGGCGGACGGATGCGCCAGATCGCCGCGGGGTTCTGCTGCGGGTCGAGCCAGACATGCTGGAACTTGCCGATCCAGGTGAAGCGCTGGCCGGTGAACAAATCCTCCACCTGGACGTGGGCGCCGTCGTCGAGCCCAAGTTCCCACAGCGGAACCTCGATGGTGCCGCCATGGCCGTTGTGCGGGTCGAGGTTCACCGCGATCAGGATGACGTTGTCCTTGCTCTCGGTCATCTTGCCGTAGAGCAGGATGTTGTCGTCATAGGCGTTGTAGAACTTCAGGTTCGTGAACTTATGGAGCGCCGGGTTCTCCGCGCGGATCTTGTTCAAGCGCGTGACGTAGTCGACGATGTTGCCGGGCTTGTTCCAGTCCCAGTGCCGGATCTCGTATTTTTCGGAGTGGTTGTACTCCTCCTTGCCCGGATAGGGGTCGGCCTCGCAGACGAAATACGGGGCGTAGAGACCGTAGACGCCCGACAAGGTGCCGGCCAGCACGGCGCGCATCATGTGGGCGGGCCGCCCGCCATGCACCAGGATCGGCGGCAGGATGTCCGGCGTGTTGGCGAAGAAGTTGGGCTGCATATAGTCCTTGGACTCGCCCTGGGTCAGCTCCGTCAGATACTCGGTCAGTTCCGCCTTGGTGTTGCGCCACGTGAAGTAGCTGTAGGACTGGGTGAAGCCGATCTTCGCCAGCCGCCGCATCAGCTTGGGCCGGGTGAAGGCCTCGGCCAGGAACAGCGCGTCGGGGTAGCGGTCCTGCACCTCGCGGATCATCCATTCCCAGAAGGGGAAGGGCTTGGTGTGCGGGTTGTCGACGCGGAAGATGCGCACCCCCTCGTCGCACCAGAACAGCACCACGTCGCGCAGCGCGTACCACAGGTCCGGATAGGCCTCGCGGTAAAAGCTGACGTTGACGATGTCCTGGTACTTCTTCGGCGGGTTCTCGGCGTAACGGATCGTGCCGTCGGGGCGCCAGTAGAACCATTGCGGGTGCGACTTGATCCAGGGATGGTCGGGGGAGCACTGGACCGCGAAGTCCAGCGCGATCTCGATGCCGTGCCGCCGCGCCTCCTTGACCAGCCGGCGGAAGCCGTCGAAGTCGCCGATCATCGGGTCGATGTCGGCGTGCCCGCCCTCCGTGGCGCCGATGGCGTAGGGCACGCCTGGATCGTTCGGGCCGGGGTTCAACGTGTTGTTGCGCCCCTTGCGGAAGCTGCGACCGATCGGGTGGATCGGCGGGAAGTACAGCACGTCGAAGCCCATGCCCCGGATGAAGGGCAGCATGGTCGACACGTCGTCGAAGGTGCCGGGCCGCGACGGGTCCGGGGAGGCCGAGCGCGGGAAGATCTCGAACCACGCCGAATAGCGGGCCGCGGTGCGGTCCACATAGACCTCAAGGTCGCAGCCGTAGCGGGACAGATACTGCCGCTCGCCATATTTCGCCATGGCGTGGCGCGGTTCGTCGGACAGGGCGTAGGCGATCAGTTCCGGCCCATGAAGCGTGTTCATCCGCTCCACCACCCGCTCCAGCACGGCGCGGCCCTCGCCTTCATTCTGCCCGACCGCGTGCTCGACGAAGCGGCGGCCCTCGATCAGTTCCAGGCTGACGTCCATCCCGACGTCGTGCTTCTTCTTGAAATCGGCGCGCCAGCTCTCCCAGACGTCGCGCCACGCCAGGATGCTGTACCGGTAGCGCGTGTTGCGGGTCAGCGGCAGCTTGCCCACCCAGCGGTCGTTGTCGACGAAGGTCATGGGCACCTCGCGCCATTCCTCCTCGTCCACCGGGCGGTAGGTGACGGCGGCGCCGAGGACGAAGGTACCGTCGGTGTAGATGTCGGCCCACACCTCCATCACGTCGCCAACCACCCGCTTGACCGGGAAGCGCCCGCCGTCCAGCTCCGGATAGACGTTCTCGATGGTGACGCGGCGGGAGGCCAGCTCGTCCATCCAGGCGCGGGTGCCGGCGTCGTGCTCCGCCCCGCGCTCGCCCAGATGGTTCAGTTCGATGGGGCGACTCTGCGCCGGGCGGGCGCGGAAGACGCGCATCTCCAGCGGCCGCAGCCGCAGGTCGCGGCCCGGCTCGAAGGGCAGCGGCTCGGCCTCCGGGGTCACGTCCTCGAAGTCGGCGAAGCCGCCGCCGGTGCTGGCCAGCAGCGGGCCGGGGTCGATGGCGTGCGGCTGGTTCTCATCCGGGTTGATGAGCAGGACGTTGCAACCCTCTCCGCTCCCGTTGGCCCATCCGCCGGTGTCGCGGATCAGCCCGATCACCGGATTGTGGGGAGAGGTCACCCGCCGCTGCCGCCCTTCGACGTTCAGCGCCGGGCTGTCCGCCTTCATGGCGTTGACCGCCCCGATGAAGCCGGTGAGGTCGAGCTTCGGGTCCTCCCAATCGTCCGGCGTGGTGTTCACCACGTCCAGCTTGCGGGTGAAGCCGTATTCGTACCCCACCGGCATCATCACGCCGGTCGAGAAGGAAGCGGCGAACAGATAATGCATCTTCAGCTGGGCGGCCAGCCGCTCGGTGTCCTGGCTGCCGACCTCGGCCGCCAGACGGTCGGTGTCGTGGCTTTCCGGGAAGGCGATGGAGGGGGCGATCCAGCGGAACTCGTCATACTGGTCGAGCAGCCAGTCGGACTTGAAGTCCCACCATTTGGCGCTGTTGAACAGGAAGTCGAAACCCGCCCCGCACAGATCGCGCACCTGCTCCACCGTGCAGCCCAGCGTCTCGGCGAAGAACTTGACCTCCGGATCGGCTTCGCGGGAACGCTCGATCAGCGTCTTCCACACCTCCGCCGGGATCTGGTAGGCGGCGTCGCAGCGGAAGCCCTTCACCCCGAGGCCGATGCAATGGCGCAGGTAGCGCGTCCAATAGTCGGTCAGCCCGGCCCGGACATCCGCCCGCTCATAGTCGAGCATGGCGAGGTCGCCCCAGATGGTCACCCGCGACGGGTCCACCGGGTCGACGGCCCGCGGGCTGTAGAGGTCGCCGCTGGAATCGCGCCGGTACCAGTCCGGATGCTCGCCCACCAGGATGGCGTCCTTGGCGGTGTGGTTGATGACGAGGTCGAGCATCACCGACTGGCCGTGCCGCCCCGCCTCGGCGATGAAGCCGCGCAGCAGCTCGTCCGGATGCTCCGGCGCGCCGCCCTGGATGCGGTCATGCAGCCGGTAATAGTCCTTCACGGCGTAGAGGCTGCCCGAGAATCCGGGATAATGGATCGGGTTCAGGAACAGCCAGTCGAAGCCCATGCCCTGGATGCGGGGCAGATGCCCGGCCCAGTCGCGCATCGGGCCGACGAGCGTGGGAAACAGGTTGTAGATTCGCGGTCCGGCGGTGGCCATCGGGGAAATCCTCCTGGTCGGCAGCGGCACGCCAGCCGGTCGCCGCTGGTTGACAAGCGTGGCGCCTCCCATGGATCGTCCAGAAGACCGTCACCGGCCGAAGGACCATCACCGGAAGGACCATCGCGAGGTTGCAACGCGCGCCCTGCGGGGCGCACGCGCTCAACCCCTGCGAAGCGCGAAGGTTCCGAAACCTGAGACTTGGGCCAGACATTTCGAAAGGTGCGTGCATGGGCAACGGAAACGGCAAGATCCGGCTCGACAAGCTCGATATGACGGCGGAGGGCATCGGCAGCAAGGACGACTACGAACGCCGCCTCGCCAAACTCCAGAAGGACCTGCTGCACATCCAGCAGACCTATTGGCACGAGAAGCGCCGGGCCATCCTGGTGTTCGAGGGCTGGGACGCCGCCGGCAAGGGCGGCTGCATCCGCCGCCTGACCGAACCGCTCGACCCCCGCGGCTTCCATGTCTGGCCGATCGGCGCCCCGGCGGCGGACGAGCAGGGCAAGCACTACCTCTACCGCTTCTGGACCAAGCTGCCCGCCCCCGGCACCTTCGCCATCTTCGACCGCTCCTGGTACGGCCGCGTGCTGGTGGAGCGGGTGGAGGGCTTTGCCGACAAGGAGCAGTGGAAGCGCGCCTACGACGAGATCAACCAGTTCGAAAAGATGCTGACCGACGACGGGGTCCGCATCATCAAGATCTTCATGCACATCACGCCCGACGAGCAGCTCAACCGCTTCCGCGAGCGGCTGAGCAACCCCTACAAGCGCTGGAAGCTGACCGAGGAGGATCTGCGCAACCGCGCCCGCTGGGACGACTACAGCAAGGCCATCGAGGCGATGTTCGAGAAGACCTCGACCGGGACAGCGCCTTGGCAGGCGGTTCCCGCCAACTCCAAATGGCACGCCCGCCTGAAGGTGATGGAGATCGTGACGGAGGCGCTGAGCCGCGGCGTCAACGTCGCCCCGCCGCCCATCGACCTGACCGTCGCCCGGATCGCCGCGGAGGTGCTGGGCGTGCATCTGACCTTCGACGCCAAGGAGAAAGACTGACCGCCGCCGCCCTTGGCCTCGGTCACTTCGTCGCGGTGGGCGTGCGGGCGGTTGCCTGACGCGCCGGCATCTCCTAGCGTTGGTTCGCGGGTAAAACAATAAGCAGGGTGCGTTCGATGGACGAGGTCAAGACGGGTGCCGAGGCCGGGGCGGAGGACAAGCCGCGGAAGAAGCGCAAAGCGCTGAAGCTGAAGGACCTCGGGCTCGGTGTGCCGGCCACCGGCGGCGAGGTGCTGCGCGATGCCAAGGAAGTCGCGGCCATCGAATCCCACTGGCGCGAGCTGAGCGGCGGCAAGGCGGCGAAGGGCGGCAAGAAGGTCAAATACATCGACGAGCTGGCCCGGCTGCAGTTCGAGCTGATCAAGCTGCAGGAATGGGTGCGGGTCAACGGCCTGAAGGTCTGCGTGCTGTTCGAGGGGCGCGACGCCGCCGGCAAGGGCGGCGTCATCAAGCGCATCACCGAAAGCCTCAACCCCCGCGTCTGCCGGATCGTGGCGCTCGGAACGCCGACCGAGAAGGAGCGCGGGCAATGGTACTTCCAGCGCTACGTGGCGCAGCTTCCCGCCAAGGGTGAGATCGTCCTGTTCGACCGGAGCTGGTACAACCGCGCCGGCGTCGAGCATGTCATGGGCTTCTGCACCGACGCGGAGTACCAGGAGTTCCTGCGCGCCTGCCCGCTGTTCGAGGAGATGCTGGTCCAGTCCGGCATCATCCTGATCAAATACTGGTTCTCGGTCAGCGACGAGGAGCAGGAGAAGCGCTTCACCGAGCGGATGCGCAACCCGATCAAGCGCTGGAAGCTCAGCCCGATGGACCTCGAATCGCGCAAGCATTGGGTCGAGTACTCCAAGGCCAAGGACGCCATGCTGGAGCACACCGACAAGAAGCTGACGCCCTGGTACATCGTCGACGCCGACGACAAGAAGAAGGCCCGGCTGAACTGCATCAACCACCTGCTTCAGCGGATCCCCTACCAGGACATCGCCCCGGTCGAGCTGGACCTGCCGCCGCGGCAGGGCGACGACGGCTACAAGCGGCCGAAGAAGTCGAAGCAGAACTGGGTGCCGGAGGTTTACTGACCGCCGCCGCCGAACGGGCGGTCAGTCCCGCCCGTAGAGGCTGCGTTCGCCCAGCTCCTCGCCCCGTTGCCGCTCCAGCTCCTGGCTGTAGCGGCGCAGGGCGTAGGCCTCGGTGACGTAGCCGACGATCCGTCGGTCGGTGGGCGACGTCACGACCGGCAAGGACTCCACCTCGGCGCTGCAGAAGCGCTGGAGCACGCTGCGCACGTCCTCGCCGGGCCGCAGGAAGTCGTCGGCGTGCCGGGCCAGCTCGCCGACCGGAGTCTTCGCGTCTTCGTCGCCGAGCGACGGGTCGTGCACCGCGCCCATGTCGATGATGCCGGCGTAGGAGCCGTCCGGCTCCACCGCGAAGACGGTTTTGGCGGCGCCCAGCGGGTGCAGGCGGCGCAGCGTGTCCAGGGTCTGGGTGGTCAGGATCGTCTTCACGTCGCCGCGCATCAGCCGCATCGCCGTCAGCTCCGACACCCAGCCGACGTCGTAGGCGCCGCGGATCGGCACGCCGCGCAGGTGGAAGCGCCACGTCGCGAAGGAATAGCCGAAGGCCTGCCGGACCACGGTGGTCGACACCACCACGCCGATCAGCACGCCGGACGCCGCCCAGAAATCCTGCGTCGCCTCCAGCACCAGAAGCACCATGGTGACCGGCGCGCCGATGATGCCCGCCGCCACCGCACCCATGCCGGCCAGCACCAGCAGCATCCGGTCGAGCCCCAGCCCCGGCACCAGCAGTTCGATCACCCCATAGGCCAGCCCGCCGAACAACCCGCCGAGAAGCAGCGAGGCGCTGAACAGCCCGCCGCGGAATCCCGAGCCGAGCGACAGGGCCGACGCGACGATCTTGGCGACCAGCAGCACCGCCATGGCCTCCAGCCCGCGGGCCAGTTGCGACGGGTCGGCGCCGGGGCCGGCCCCCAGCACCTGCGGAACCGCCAGCGCCAGCGCGCCCAAAGCGAGCCCGCCCAGCGCCGGGCGTGCCCAGACGGGGATGGGCAGCGCGCGGAAGCCGCGCTCGGCCACCGTCACCGCCTGCATGGCGAGGATGCTGAGCCAACCCGCCAGGAAGCCGAGGACCCCACAGGCCACATAGTCCCAGCCCGCCACCGCCACCGGGCGGCCGAAGAACAGGACCGGGGACGGGTCGGTCAGCCAATGGGCCACCGCCACCGCGGCGACCGAGGCCGCCCCGATCGGGGCCAGCGTGGCGATGGTGTAGCCGCCCATGACCAGTTCGAAGGCGTAGAAGGCGCCGGCCAGCGGCGCGCCGTAAGCGGCGGAAATGGCCGCCGCCGCCCCGCAGCCGACCAGCGTGCGCAGGTCCGCCCGCCGCAGATGGAGCTTTTGGCCGAGCGTCGAGGCGATGCCCGCCCCCGCCTGGGTGTAGGCCGCCTCCATTCCCACCGACGCGCCGGAGCCGTTGGACAGCAGGGTCGCCAGGGTCAGGCGCAGGCTGTCGATCAGCGACATCTTGCCGCCGTAGAGCGCGTTCGCCTCGACGGGATCGACGATGTCGTTGGAGCGCCAGCGCCGCACCAGCTTCACCATCACGCCGAGCAGCAGGCCGCCGACGGCCGGGACCAGCAGGGTCCGCCAGGGGTCGGCCAGCGCGGCCTCGCCCAGATCCTGCCCATGGGCCACCGAGAAGACGACGGACTGCGTCCAGACCACCGCCTCGTGCAGCAGGGCCACGGCCAGCCCGACCCCGGCGCCAATGGCCCCGGCGAGCATCAGCACGCCCAGCACGCTGTCGCGCAGGCTCCGCCGTGTCAGCACCCTCAGGAACCGCCGGCCGGGGTTTCGCGCTTTGGTCAGGGCGCCGGCCGCTTCCCCCGCGGCGCCCCGGATTCCCGTCATGTCATCCGGCATGCCGGACAATGTGTGCCCTGCCTCCGCGCCGTCAACCGCGCGGCGCGGCCCTAACCCTTTAGGGCTTGCCCTTCTGGGCCGCAGCCGGAGAGGCGCCGGACGGCGGAGCCGAAGGCTGGGCAGACGGCGGGTTGACGGCGAGGCGGCGCAGCACCTCTGCCAGATTGTCGCGCACCTTGTCGGCCAACCCGATGTCGGCCTCCTGCGCCTCATGGAACAGGATCGTGAACAGGCGGCCCGGCGACAGGAAGAAGGTCAGCGAGACGTGCATCTTGCCCTCCTTCAGCGCGCAATCGACCGAACCGGTGCGCAGCATCAGGCCCGGCAGGTCCTCGACGGCGCTCAGCGACGCGGTCGGCGTGCCGCCCTCGCAGCGCTTCTTCATCGCGTCGACGTAGCCGGCGGACAGATCCTCCAGCTTGGACCCTTCTTCCACCATCCGCTCGCGGATGCCGCCGACGATCGGGCCGATGCGCCAGGCCATGTCGGCGGGGCGCTCGCCCTTCGGCACATTCTCCAGCGACACGCGCTTGACGTCGCGCACGCCGGCCGCCTTCAGCAGGTCGGCCAGCCCTTCCGGCAGCTCGTCGGGACGGGTCGCGACCTTCTTGGTGCGGGTGTCGATGGGCGGAACGGCGCCGGCCTTGTCCACGCAGGTCTTCAGGTCGGTGAGCACCTTCTTGGTGCCCTTCAGCGCGAAGGCCATGCGGTCGGCGTCGGAGGCGAAGACCACCTCCTTGCCGTTCATCAGGGCGGTGTAGAGTTCCTCGTCCTTGCCGTTGGGGATGACCAGCATATCCGGCTTGGGCGCCAGCGCGCGCCGTTCGCGCGTCAGCTTGCCGTCCACCACGACCTTGACCTTCCACTGCTCGCCGCCCGGCAGCTCGGCGCCCGGGATGCCCATGCCGAGATTGACCTCGCCCTTGACGTTGCGCGCGATCATCAGGACATGGCCGGTGTCGAAGCGGCCCTCGATGGCGCAGTAGGCGAACTTGCCGTCCCGGTCGCGCGACGGGCCGCCCTCCCAACCATCCTCAAGCTCGGCCGGCCCGGTTTTCTCGGCCGGATCGGCGGCGGTCGGCGCCGGCGCAACGGTGCGGGGTGACGGCGCCGGCCCGGAGGACGGTGCCGGGTAATACATGGTCGGCGGGTTGACGGGGACCAGTTCCGCCACCTGCGCCCCATCGGCGTGGGCAGCGGCGGCGCCCAGCAGAAGAAGGGAGGAGAGTGCAGCAGCGACGGCTTTGTCCAGCATGGCAGAGGTAATCCTTACGGGCAGGGCGACGCCGGAAGCTAGCCCCGCCATCTGGGATCGGCAAGCGCAAGACGAGAAAGTCACGACAAAGATCCCGGCCTGTTGCCGCAATGCCGAATTGCGTCCGGCGCTACCCTCGGCAACGAAATCAGCCTCCCAGAAAAGCGTCCCGAAGCGCCTCGGCGGGCAGGGTTTCCACCGGACCGTCATGGACCGCCCGGCCGAGCCGCAGCAGGACGACGCGCCCAGCGGCGGACAGGGCGCGGGCGGCGCTTTGCTCGGCGACCAACACCGCCGTTCCGGCGGCGGCGATGGCGCGGACGGCGGCGAAGACCTCCCCGGCCAGCTTGGGCGACAGGCCGAGCGACGGCTCATCGAGCAGCAGGACCCGCGGGCGGCCCATCAGCGCGCGGCCCACCGCCAGCATCTGCTGCTGCCCGCCGGACAGGCGCCACGCCCGTTCCTCCGCCTTGCCCTCCAGCGCCGGGAACAGGGCAAAGACGCGCTCCAGGTCGCGGGCGCGTTCGGCCCGGCCCAGGTGGCTCGCCACCTCCAGATTGTCGCGCACACTCATGCCGGGGAAGACGCGCCGCCCCTCCGGCACATAGCCCAGGCCGCGGCGCACCCGCCGTTCCGGGGCGAAGGCGCCGATCTCCTCCCCGGCCAGCCGGACCCGCCCGGCTGTCGCCGGGACGAGGCCGAGGATGGCCTTCAGCAGCGTGGACTTGCCCGCCCCGTTGGCGCCCAGCAGCGCCACCGCCTCCCCCGCCGCCACGGAGAGCGACAGCCGGTCCACCGCCATCGCCCCGCCATAGCCGGCGCTCAGCCCCTCGACCTGCAACAGGGATTCGCTCATCACGCCCCCTCGCCCAGATAGGCGGCAACCACGGCGGGATCGCTGCGAACCCCCTCCGGCGGGCCGGCATAGAGCGGGCGCCCCTGGTCCAGGCACAGCACATGACCGGCGAGCGGCAGCAGGAAGCCCATGTCGTGCTCCACCACCAGAAGCGCGGTGCCGGTGGCGGCGATGGCGCGCAGGTGATCGGCCAACTCCGCCTTCTCCCCGTCGGTCAGCCCCGCCGCCGGCTCGTCGAGCAGCAGCACGGCGGGTTGGCGGGCGAGCGCGCGGGCCAGTTCCACCCGGCGGCGCAGCGCCGCGGGCAGGCCGGCGCAGGGCTTGGGGGCGAGGTCCGCCGCACCCAGCCGCTCCAGCGCCCACAGGGCGTGCGCCTCGGCCTGGGCGATCGAGCCGTCGCGCTCCAGCCGCGCCGCGGCCACCGCTGCCAGGACGCTGGCGCCCTCCGGCAGGCTGACCGCCTGGAAGGTGCGGGCGATCCCGGCGCGGGCGATGCGGTCGGGCCGCTGTCCCGCCAGATCCACGCCGCCCATCAGCACCCGCCCGCCGCCCGGCGTCTTCTCGCCGGAGGAGGCGATGGGCATCGGCACCGCCGGCTACACCGCCGCGCTGTGCGTGGATGCGCTGGAGCGGTGGGGCACGATCCAGCCCGGCGGCAAGGAGGTGCTGGTCACC
>NZ_QOKV01000015.1 GCF_008365405.1 Azospirillum brasilense
ACCATCGCCCCGCTCGGCGATGATCCCCTCGTCAGCCTGCCCGACGTGGCTGCCTGACAATCCCGGCCAGACCAGCCGGAGACCAAATGAGCGACCCAACTCCTACACCACGCTCAGGGGCACGATCTATGATTTGCGGTTGGCGGACGGCAGCATCGTGAAGTATGCCCAGGAGGCGGACTGCGAGGCCATGCTGTCCGATGGCGGTTTCCGGCCGGCGGCCGGTACGGGATCGGCGGCAGGCCGCCCCGGCTGAATCTCCGGGCGAGAGCACCGCGCAACAGCGCCGTTGCCGAATCCCCTCCGCCCGCGCAATATCGCGCGATGGAACGGCTGGAAGACGATGGCGGCTGCCCACGGCGGCGTTGGCGGGTGATCGAAGGGGGCGGAACCCCGGTCGAGGTAACCGGCACGTCCCGGGATGGCGACGCGCGCCCGGGCGGCGCCTCGGACGCCATGGCGCGACCGGTGCCCGAGGATTACGGGCTGACTCGGGAGGATTTGCGGATCTGGTACGCGCCGGGCCGTGTCGGGATCCTGCTGGCCCTGGCGGCCACGCTGGGGATGGCCGGGATGCAGGCCTACGACGCCGGGCGGCTGTCCGATCCCTGGATCCTGGGCGCCTTGCCCGGCCTGCTCTCCGGCACGCTGATCGGCGGATTCGCCGGGATGGGGCTGATGGTGCTGGTCCACTGGTGCGACCCGCTGGTCGGCATGGCCTGGCCGACCTACGCGCGGCTGCGCCGCTACCGCGACGCCCTGGCCGCTGCGGTCGCCGCCGAGCGGAGCGTCAACGAACGGATGCCCTGACCGCCGGAAGGAGGCCGCTTCCGCTGCCACCAGCGGTGGAAATCCAGGGCCTATCCCATTCGAACGATGGTGCAGCGGCGCGTCGACCCAATCTGCTTAAGAGCAGACAGGAGAAACGCAGTGAACCGATTCGACGAAAAAGTCTATCGCGTGACGAAGCGCCGCGACGGGCCGAGCCTCCCGGAACAGAAAAGTCAGCTGCTCCGCCTGAAGCAGGATCTCGAACAGTTCAAGTCCCGTCAGGCGGGTGCTGCGGTCGTCGGCAGCCTGCAGGCGCGCATCCGCGAACTGGAATCCTCGATCTCCCGCGCCGAGGCGGCGCGGGTGACGGACCGCGAGTCCCGCCGCCCCCGCGGCGACGAGGAGGATGCGGAGTCCGGGGCCATACCGATGGCGGACGGCACCATGCGCGCCACCTCCAGCCGCTTCCCGCCGCGCGGACGGCCCGGCCGGACCCTCTGAACCTCAGCGAAAACATGCCTCACGGCCCGGACCATCCTCCGGGCCGTTGCCTTGTCCGGTCGCCCCGTCACCTATCGATCCCGGGTCCGGTTGATCCAGATCAGGGCGGCTCCTGGTCACAACTCATACCTTTGGCTCGGTTCCAAGACCTTAGTCTGATGCTTTGGTCTGGGCCGGACGTCCGAAGCGAGCGCGCCGCTCCATGGCGCCGAAGCGAGACAGCCCAGAGGTACAGCCATGACCTTCTCCGTCGCCGCCACCACCACCGCAGCCGTCGTTCCGCCGCCGATGCCCGCCCCGCAGCCGCGGTCGGCGGAGACGGTGACCGGCCGCTGCGCCGGCTGCTCGGCGCGGAGCAAGGGCCTGTGCGGAGCCCTGGCCGCTGGGGATCTGCCGACCCTGTCGACGTCGTCCCGCCCGCTGGACCTGCTGTCGGCGACCCCGGTGGTGATGGAGGGGGAAGAGGCCGAGGCCGTCTTCACCGTCATGTCGGGCATGCTGAAGCTCTACAAGACCCTGCCGGACGGCCGGCAGCAGATCACCGGCTTCGCCACCGCGGGCGACGTGATCGGGCTGGCCGTGGGCACGGGCTACGCCTACACCGCGGAGACGGTCACCGCCTCCACCGTCTGCCGGATGTCGCGGACGGCGCTGCGCCGCCTGATGGAGCGGCACCCGGCGGTCCAGGGGCGGCTGCTCGCCATGACCTCGGTCGAGCTGTCGGCGGCGCAGGACCAGATCCTGCTGCTCGGTTGCAAGACGGCGGTGGAGCGGGTGTCCAGCTTCCTCCTCGCCTTGTCGCGGCGGTCGCGGCCCCTGGCCGACGGCACGCCCAGCGTCTTCCTTCCCATGCCGAAGGTGGACATCGGCGCCTATCTCGGCCTGCGCCCCGAAACGCTGTCGCGCGTGCTGCGCAAGCTGGAGGGTGCCGGGGCGATCACCCGCCTGACCAACGACCGCATCCGCATCGAGAATCCGGCGGTGCTCGAAGCCGCCGCCTGATCCCGCGTTCCATTCCGTTTCAGGCCCGGCCCGCCACCGGATAGCCCTCGCCGCCGAACCCCGCGGCCACGTCCTTCACGAAGGCCTGCCCGACCCGGCGGTAGCCCAGCCGGCTGAACAGGCCCGCGGCGTCGAGCTTCGGCGCGGTCGCCGCGACGACGCAGCCGCGCTCGTCCACCACCACCGTCGAACAGCCCAGCTTGCGCGCCAGCAGGTCGATGCCGTCGGCCTGCGCCGCCGAGGTCACCGCCGCGTCGAACAGCCCCACCGCGATGAAGATCGGCACCGTCAGCACGCGGATCATCCCTTCGGCGCTGACTCGGTAGCAGAACAGGCCGCGGATGTGGCCGTCGCTCATCTCGCAGGCCATCACCCCGCCATCGCCGCCGTCCTGCAGGAACAGGGCGGCCACCTGCCGCCACTCGTCCAGCGTCATGTCACGGTGCAGGGTCTGGACGACGGGCAGCGCCTGATCGGCCTGGGTCTTGGCAAGCGGAGCGAGAATGAAACTTCGGGGCATGGGCGGGCGATCCTTTCGCGGGCATTGTCCGCGATGAGCCGGGCCGCCGCTTTGATTTTGGTCATGCGCCGCACCGGTGGAGAAACCAACGGAGCGAATGCGGCGGGGCGGTGTTTCCACAGGGCAACCCCGCCCCATCACCGGAGACCGGACATGAGCCCCTACCCGCCGCCCCGGCAGGAACCCGACGTTCCGATCCCCATGCCGCTGCCGCCCGACGCCCCGCCGGACGAACCGGTGGAGGCCCCGCCCATGCCCGGCGAGCCGCAGGAGCCCGTGTAGCGACCCCTTGAGGGTCAGTTAAGGGTCAGGGCTTGCGGCGGTAGAGCGCCATCGCGCGCTCCAGGATGCCGGGCGCCGAATAGTCGCCGAGGAACAGGTCGCCCAGCGCGCGGCGCATCCGCGCCCGGATGCGGGAGCGGATGGCGTTGCGCAGCGCCTCCTCCTGCATGTGGCAGCGGCGGCAGAGATTCTTCGGGCGGGCCTCCGGGTTGCCGGAGGGGCGGACCGGGCGGACGACGACCTGCACGTCGCGGGTCTCCGCATACTCCACCACGTCGGGCCAGGCCGCCCGCCGCCCGCGCCCGTCGCGCCAGGTCTGGTCGGCGGCGTCGTACCAGCGCCCGTCCGGCAGGCAGCGCACAACGGCGCCGCCGGGCCGCCCGCAGCAGCGGCAGCGGTTCTCCCCGCTGGCGCCCTTGCGGGCGGCCGGATCGAGGTCGGGTCGGAGAATCTTTGCGCGGAGCGGTCTGGTCATGGCTTGATGCCTGCCTCGGGGCCGGGACTGCCCCTGCGGGACGTGGCTCATGACATGGATGGCCACGGACCGCCAGTGCGAATTTGTGAAAAGTTCTCCAGAGACCACGCCCTATGCACATGACCTCCCCCGACACTTCCAACGCCGCCCCGTCCGGAGATGGCGAGCCCGCCGACCCGCATCTGGTGCACGAGCTGGCCAGCGCCCACCCCGACGTGGTGTCCGCCGCCGCGGCGGGCGTGGCTCGGGTGGCCCATGGCGAGGGGCTGGGCCTGGTGCCGCTCGGCCTGCCGCTGCCCAAGGGCAAGCGCGACCTGCTGGTCCCGGTGGAGCGCCGCGAGGCGGTGTTGCTGGAAATCCAGGGCACGCTCGACCGCGCGCGGCGGCGCAACGCCCTGCTCGCCCAGGGGCGCCGCGCGCTGGAGGGCTGGTCGACCAGCCTGCACCCGGCGGACGACCGCACGCGGGTCCGGGCGGTGCGCAGCGAGGACCTGCCCTGGCCCGGCCTGCCCGCCCCGGTGCGGCTCCAGGTGTCGCGCGTGCTCGACGCCATGGAACTGGCTGACCTGACGGACGACGATCTGGCCCTGCGGCTGGAGGGCGACCCGGCGCTGGCTACAGCTCTGGAGGACGCGCTGTCGCGCGCCGCCGCCCGGCTGCACCGCTACGCCGGGGAGGCGGACGGCGCGGATGACGGCTGGACCTTCGCGTCGCTGGCCGACCGGCTGTCCCGCGCCGCCCGCAACCGCCACGGGGTGGACGAGTTGCTGGAGCGCTGGGACCGCGAGTTCGCCGTCTGGCGCCGCGAGCGGGCGGAGGCGCGCGGCCGCGCCTATGTCGACCGGCACTTCGACCTCGCCCGCTTCGAGAAGCTGTTCCCGGTGGCCCGCGGGCTGGGACGGCGGCTGGTGCTGGTGATCGGCCCGACCAACTCCGGCAAGACCCACCACGCCATCGAGGCGCTGAAGGGTGCCTATGACGGCATTTATCTGGCGCCGCTGCGCCTGCTGGCGCTGGAGGTGATGGAGCGGCTGAACGCCGAGGGCACGCCCGCCTCCCTGCTGACCGGCGAGGAGGCGATTGCGACGCCGGGCGCCCGCCACACCGCCTCGACCATCGAGGTGATGGACCCCGACCGCCCGGTGGAGGTGGCGGTGATCGACGAAATCCAGATGCTCGCCGATCCCGATCGCGGATGGGCCTGGACGGCGGCGCTGATGGGCGCGCCGGCGGAGACCGTCTACATCCTGGGCGCCCCGGAGGCCCGTCCGCTGGTCGAGCGGGTGGCGGCCCATCTCGGCGAGCGGCTGGAGGTGATCGAGCTGGAGCGCAAGGTGCCGCTGACCCTGATCGACCGCCGCCTGAACTGGGAGGAGGTGGAGCCCGGCGACGCGCTGATCGCCTTTTCCCGACGGGAGATCCATGCCGTGCGCGACACGCTGCGCGCCAAGGGCCTGTCGGTCGCCGCGGTCTACGGCGCGCTGGCCCCGGAGGTGCGGCGGCGCGAGGCGGCGCGCTTCCTGTCCGGCGAGGCCGACGTGGTGGTGGCGACCGACGCCATCGGCATGGGGTTGAACCTGCCCTGCCGCCGCGTGCTGTTCACTGCGCTGGAAAAGTTCGACGGGACCAGCGTCCGCCCGCTGAGCGCGACGGAGGTCAAGCAGATCGCCGGCCGCGCCGGGCGCTTCGGCAAGTTCGAGTCGGGGGAGTTCGGCGTGGTCGGGCGGGGCACGCCGCAGGCCCTGCGCACTCTGCTGGAGAAGGCGGACGGCCGGCTGCGCGCCGACGCCCCGCTGACCGTGCGGCCGACCCGCGCCATGCTGGCCCGTCTGGCCGAGCACATCGGGACGGAGGAGACGGTCCTGCTGCTGGATTGCTTCGCCGACGCCCGCACGGCGGGGTCGCCCTACCGGGTGGGCGACCTGTCCGGAATGCGGCGGCTGGCGGTGATGCTGGACGAGCGGCGGCTGAGCCTGCCGGCCAAGCTCGACCTGCTGCTGGTCCCCGCCGATCTGGAGGACGAGGCGGAGGCCCGCATCCTTGCCGCCATCCTCGGCGCGGTGGAGGCCGGGGAACCGTCTCCCCTCGGGCGCTTCGTCCCGGCGCGGTTGGACGGGCTGGACGGGGCGGCGCTGGAGGGGCTGTCGCGGGCCTGCGACCTGTATTACTGGGCGGCGCGCAAGTTCCCGCCCCTGTTCCCGGAGCGGGAGGCGGTTCGTGGCCGCCGCGGCGAGATCAGCCGGCGTCTGGCCGAGCTGCTCGCCACGCGCGGGGCGCGGTCCGCCGGGCAGCGGCGCGAGCCGCCGCCCAAGGCCGGTTTCCGCGGCGCCCCGCGCAAGCGCTTCGGCCCCCGGCGGTAGAGGGGCGGCCGGGGCGGTCCTTACATCCCGCCCGGATAGTTCGGCCCGCCGCCGCCCTCGGGGACGACCCAGTTGATGTTCTGGGTGGGGTCCTTGATGTCGCAGGTCTTGCAGTGCACGCAGTTCTGCGCGTTGATCTGCAGCCGCGGGTCGCGGCCGTCTTCCGCCCGCACGATCTCGTACACGCCCGCCGGGCAATAGCGCGTCTCCGGCGCGTCGTAGAGCGCCAGATTGACCGCGATCGGCACCGACGCGTCCTTCAGCGTCAGGTGGGCCGGCTGGTCCTCCTCGTGGTTGGTGTTCGACAGATACACCGAGGACAGACGGTCGAACGACACCACCCCGTCGGGTTTGGGATAGGCGATCTTCGGCATCTCCGACGCCTTCTTCAGCGTCTCGTGGTCGCCGTGCCGGTGGTGCAGCGTCCAGGGCGACTTGCCCTTGGTCGCCGTCTCGTAGGCCGCGTTGGCCAGACCCGCCCACAGACCCTTCTGGAAGCCGGGGCGGATGTTGCGCACCGCGTGCAGTTCCGACCACACCCAGGACGCCTTCAGCTTCTCCGGATAGGCCACCGCCTCGCGCGCCGGCGCTTCGGCGGACAGCAGCTCAAACACCGCTTCGGCCGCCAGCATGCCCGACTTCATCGCGGTGTGGTTGCCCTTGATCTTGGGCACGTTGAGGAAGCCCGCCGCGTCGCCGACGATCAGACCGCCGGGGAAGGTCAGCTTGGGGATCGACTGGAACCCGCCCTCGCTGAGCGCCCGCGCGCCGTAGGCGATGCGCCGCCCGCCCTCGAAGGTCGGGCGGATCGCCGGGTGGGTCTTGTAGCGCTGGAACTCCTCGAAGGGCGACAGGTGCGGGTTTTCGTAGTCGAGACCGACCACGAAGCCGACCGACACCAGGTTGCCCTCCATGTGGTAGAGCCAGGAGCCGCCGTAGGTCTTGGGGTCCATCGGCCAGCCGATGGTGTGGACGATCAGGCCGGGCTGCGACTTGGCGGGATCGACCTCCCACAGCTCCTTGATGCCGATGCCGTAGGTCTGGGGATCGGCGTCGCGGCGCAGGTCGAAGCGCTCGAACAGCGTCTTGGTCAGCGAGCCACGGCAGCCCTCGGCGAAGATGGTCTGCTTGGCGTGCAACTCCATGCCCGGCGTGTAGTTGGCGGTCTTCTCGCCGTCCTTGCCGATGCCCATGTCGCCGGTGGCGACCCCCTTGACCGCACCGCTGTCGTCGTAGAGCACCTCCGCCGCGGCGAAGCCGGGGTAGATCTCGACGCCCAGCTCCTCGGCCTGCCCGGCCATCCAGCGGGCGAGGTTGCCCAGGCTGATGATGTAGTTGCCGTGATTGTGCATCTGCGGCGGGGCGAAGGGCGACTTCAGCGCCTTGGTCTCGGTGAGGAAGAGGAAGCGGTCCTCGCGCGCCGGGGTGGTGAGCGGCGCGCCCTTCTCCTTCCAGTCGGGGATCAGCTCGTCGAGCGCGTGCGGCTCGAACACCGCGCCGGAGAGCAGGTGGGCGCCGACCTCCGAGCCCTTCTCGACGACGCAGACCGACAGTTCCTGCCCCGCCTCGTTGGCGAGCTGTTTCAGGCGGATGGCCGCGCTCAGGCCCGACGGGCCGGCTCCGACGACAAGAACGTCGTACTCCATCACCTCGCGCGGATCGCGATCCATGGTCCCCATGCCTCCCGCTTGATTGAAGCGCCGGGGCCATTTCCGCAGGGTCCGGCGGCTTTCGGAACGGCGTATGCCTTTCGCACCCGCCAAAAAGGATATCTAAGCCCATGTAAGACCACAGGACCCGTGGTAAGGTCAAACGATGATTGACCAATCCGACATCCTCGCCGCCCTGCGCTGGCACGTCGACATCGGGTGCGACGAAGCGATCGGGGACGAGCCTTTGGACTGGGCGTTGCTGGCCGCTCGGCCGGCGGTGGCGCGTGCGCCGGCCGGGGCGTCCGCGCTGCCGCCCGCCGCGGCGCGCCCCGCCCCGGCGCCGGCGTCGCGGTCGGCGTTCGGGGGTCCGTCCGGCGCGTCGATGTTCGGTGCGCCCGTCACGGCGGACCTGCCGCTGGGCGCCAGCGAGGCCGGGGCGAGCGCCCGCGCCCGCGCCGCCGAGGCGCGCAGCCTGGAGGAGTTGGAAACGGCCTTGCGCGCCTTCGACGGCTGCCCGCTGAAGGCGACGGCGATGAACACGGTCTTCGCGGACGGCAACCCCGCCGCGGACATCATGCTGATCGGCGAGGCGCCGGGCGAGGACGAGGACCGGCAGGGCAAGCCCTTCGTCGGGGTCAGCGGCAAGCTGCTCGACCGCATGCTGGCCCAGGTGGGGCTCGATCGCAGCACGGTCTACATCAGCAACATCCTGCCCTGGCGCCCGCCCGGCAACCGCTCGCCGACCCAGGCGGAGATCGCCGCCTGCCTGCCCTTCCTGGAGCGGCACGTCGAGCTGATCGGGCCGAAGGTGCTCGTGCCGCTGGGCGGCACCTCCGCCAAGACGCTGCTCAACCGGGCGGAGGGCATCACCCGCCTGCGCGGCCGCTGGTTCGACTACGCCTCCCCCGGCCTGCCCGGCCCGCTGCCGGTCATTCCGATGCTTCACCCGGCCTATCTGCTGCGCAACCCCATCGCCAAGCGCGAGGCGTGGCGCGACCTGCTGACCCTGCGCCAGCGCTTTCCGGGTTGAGTCACCGCAAGAGTCGTTTTGCCCCCACCCCAGCCCTCCCCCGCTGACGCAGGGGAGGGGGCAAACCCGCCACAGCGATGGTTAACGGCGCTGATTTCTAAAATGCTCCTCTTATTGCGTCTTTTCTTGCGCGGTCGTTCGAACATTCGACATCCCTAGACATTCCAAACATTACTCAAGTACTTCGAAAGATCGGGTTGGTTTACCAAGTCTCCGCTATGCCGTTGCGCCAATCGGCACAGAAAGTCCCATGACCTTATGCCAAATGGGTCTTCCCACCGGGCTAGGGCCATTTTTCTACCCCCACTAAGTTGCTGAAAATCCTTACGAACGGACGAGCTTGACCGCTGTTGGGGAATCATCTTCTTGCGATTCCCGTCCACTGCGGTTATTCGAATACCATGTTCCGGATATTGTGCAGCGCAGCAAATACCGTCTCGCTGCGGCGGAAGGTCCTGGGAATGGCGGGGGTGGCGCTGGCGCTGTGCGCAGCACCCGACCCGACGGGCGGTTATCGTCCGGCCCAGGCCGGCCTTGTGATCCACGCGCCGGATGGACGACCCGTCGTCCCGCCGGGATTCGATCGTGCCGAGCAGAACCTGCTTCTGGCGACGGACGCCGACGCGCGCGCCGTCCAGCTGACGGAAGAGGATGCCCGCCATTACCGGCGCATCTTCGCCCTCCAGGAACGGGGCGAGTGGGAAGGCGCCGATTGGGAAATCCGCCTGCTGCGCGACCGCCGCCTGATGGGCCATGTGCTGCGCCAGCGCTATCTGCACCCCGACCGCAAGGCCGGCTACGACGAGCTGGCCGGCTGGCTCCAGCGCTACGGCGACCTGCCGGGCGCGGAACGCATCCACGCGCTGGCCCAGCGGCGCGCCCCCGCCGGCCAGCAGCGCGCCCTGAAGCCGCCGCGCGGCAGCGACGGGGAGCGGCTGACCGGATCGCTGGAGCGGCTGGGCGGCCTGCGCCCCGAACCGCTGCCGGAAAGCATCTCAGACGAGGAGCAGGGCGACCCGGACAAGAGCGCCGAGGCCGCCGAGGACAAGACCAGGATCTCCGTCGCCCCGCGCAGCCGAACCGCCAGCCGCACCAACCACACCACCCCGTCCCGGGTGACCGACCTGCTGCGCGCCGGCAAACCGGGGGCGGCGCTCGCCCTGCTCAACCAGGACGACTTTGGGCGCAGCCTCGACTCGGTGCAGTATGACCAGGCGCGGGCGCGGATCGCCGCCTCGCTCTATTACTCCGGCGACGTGACGCAGGCGCTGTCGCTGGCCTCGGCCAGTGCCGCCCGATCCGGTCCGGCGCTGACGGAGGCGCATTGGATCGCCGGCCTCGCCGCCTGGCGGCTGAAGCAGTATGACCGCGCCGCCCGCCACTTCACCAATCTGGCCGAGGCCGGCCCGCAGTCGCCCTGGCTGGCCTCCGCCGCCGGCTTCTGGGCCGCCCGCGCCCACGCCCGCCGGGGCCGCGAGGACCAGGCCCGCGCCCATCTGGCCGCCGCGGCGCGCTATCCGCACACCTTCTATGGCCTGCTCGCCCACCGCAAGCTGGGCGGTTCGGGCGACCTGAACTGGCGCACGCCGGAGCTGACCGGGGACCATCTGAAGGCGCTGTCCGCCCTGCCCGGCGGCACCCGCGCCATCGCCCTGATCCAGGCCGGCCAGCGCGAAGCGGCGGAGCTGGAGCTGCGCCGCATCCACCCGCGCGGCGACGCGCTGGCCGAGCAGGCGTTGGTGGCTCTGGCCGACCGCGCCGGTTTGCCGGGGCTGGCTCTCCAGGTCGGCAACGCGGTGGCCGGTCCGGACGGCGCGCCCTACACGGCGGCCCTCTACCCGGTGCCGCACTGGAAGCCGCGCGACGGCTTCGCCGTGGACCGGGCGCTGGTCTTCGCGGTGATGCGGCAGGAATCGCGCTTCGACCCGCGGCTGGTCAGCTCCGCCGGGGCCACCGGCCTGATGCAGATCATGCCGGCCACCGCCCAGCATGTGCAGGAGCGCAACGCCGACATCGGCGAGGCCGACGCCGCCCGCGCCGGGCTGTTCGACCCATCCACCAACATGGAGCTTGGGCAGCGCTACATGGCGGAGCTGTTGAACAGCCAGGACATCGGCAACAACCTGTTCCTGCTGGCCGCCGCCTACAACGCCGGTCCCGGCACGCTGGCGCGCTGGCGGCGGGAGCTGTCGGACATCGGCAACGACCCGCTTCTCTTCATCGAGAGCCTGCCCTACGCCGAGACGCGGAACTACGTCGAGAAGGTCGTCGCCAACTTCTGGATCTACCGGCTGCGGCTGGGGCAGGAAATCGAATCGCTGGACGCCGTTGCGGCGGGCGGCTGGCCGGTCTATATGCCGGTGGATGTCTTCCCGGCGGCCCGGTCCACCCAGGTCGCGCAACACGCCGAATCCGCCGATGCCGAAAATTGACGAATCCCGCCCGTTCCTGCCCGTCAACATCGCCGTCATGACCGTGTCCGACACGCGCACGCTGGCCGACGACCGCTCGGGCGACGCGCTGGCGGAGCGGCTGACCGGCACCGGCCATCGGCTGGGCGCCCGCGCCATCGTGAAGGACGACGTCGCCGCCATCCGCGCCCAGGTCCAGGCCTGGATCGCCGATCCGGAGATCGACGTGGTGCTGACCACCGGCGGCACCGGCGTCACCGGCCGCGACGTGACCCCGGAGGCGGTGGAGGCGCTGTTCGACAAGCCGATCCCCGGCTTCGGGGAGCTGTTCCGCCAGCTCAGCTACGCCAAGGTCGGCACCTCGACGATCCAGAGCCGGGCGACCGGCGGGGTCGCCAACGGCACCTACATCTTCGCCCTGCCGGGTTCGCCCAGCGCCTGCCGCGACGCCTGGGACGACATCCTGGTCTTCCAGCTCGACAACCGGCATCGCCCCTGCAACCTCGTCGAACTGATGCCGCGCCTGCGCGAGCATCAGGTGTGACTGCCACCTCAGGTGTGACTGCCACCTCAGGTGTGACTGGCACCTCAGGTTTGACTGGCACCGCCGGTCTTCACGGCGCCCTGACGCGGCTGCCGGCCTTCGCCGGTTTGCCCCGCGGCGCTCTGGAACCGATGCCGCGCCGGGGCGTGGCGCACGACCATGTGCGGCTGGCGGGAAAGGGCCTGGTCGCCCGCGTCCCGCGCTGGAGCCAGCTCGGGCTCGACCCCTTCGCCAATCTGGAGCAGCAGGCCACCGCCTTCCGCCGCGCCGCCCCCGGCGGCCACACGCCGGAACTGGCCGCCGTCCTGCCGCCGGGGCCGGAGCTGCCCATGGGCGCGCTGGTGGTGACGGAGATCGTCGGCCGCCCGCCGCGCCTGCCGGCCGACATGCCGGCCATCGCGCGGGCACTCGCCGCCCTGCACGCCCTGCCCCTGCCGCCGGAAAGCGAGCGTGCCCCCCTGCCCGCCCCCGCCGACCCGGTGGCGGCGACCCTGGCCCAGGTGGAGCGGCAGGCGGTGTGGTTCGAGCGCGCCGGGCTGACGCCGGACGTCCTCGCCCTGCTGGAGCGGGAACTCGACGACGCCCGCGCCTTCCGCTGCGCGGCGCCGATCCCCATCACGCTGGTCGGCAGCGACGTCCACCCCGGCAACTTCCTGATCGACGCCGTCGGCAAGGCATGGTTCACCGATCTGGAGAAGGCCCAGTACGGCCACCCGGCCATCGACCTCGCCCATGCCAGCCTCTACAGCTCCACCAAGTGGGAGCGGGAGGTCGCGGCGGTGCTGGCGCCGGACGAGGTCGCGGCGTTCCACGCGGCCTGGGAGGCGGCGGTGCCACCCGCGCTGGCCGAGGCGGTGCGCCCGTGGCGCCGGCCCTTGCGCCGGCTGACCTGGCTGCGCACCTTGTCCTGGATGGCCCGCTGGCGGGTGGAGGGGGCGGCCCTGTCGCCGGACATGCCGGAGTCGCTGGCGGCCCACATGGACGCCCATGCGCTGGACGTCCTCCGCCCGGAGATCATCGGGCGGGTCGCCGCCGAGTGGCGTTGACGGCGACGGGCGGCCGAGACATGCGATGGTTCGGGCCGCAGCGTGGTTAACCCTTGCGCGCGGTTGGTGTTAGACTGAGGAATCGAGTTTCAGGCTTTCCTGATCCGGACTCCGTAGGCGTGCAGGTGGACGCGGCATGATGACATTCCGATTTGGGCGGACCCGGTTTGGCCGGACGGCGCTCGGTGCCTTGCTCCTTTCCACGGCGGGCCTCCTGCCGGCCGGCCACGCCGCCGCCGCGGCCCCGGCAACGACGGAGCGTCCGTCGCTGACCTCGGCGACCGGCAGCTATCTGGCCGGGCGCTTCGCCCAGCGCCAGGACGATTGGGCCGCCGCCGCCCTGTTCATGGCGCACGCCCTGTCCGCCGACCCCGGCGACCTGACCCTGCTGCGCCGCACCTATCTGCTGAAGCTGGGCGAAGGGCAGTTCGACGCCGCCATCGACCTCGCCAAGCGGCTGCTGGAGCAGGACAACGACCCGCAGATGGCCATCGCCCTGCTGGCCTCCGACAATCTGGCCCGCGGCAAGCTGAAGGAAGCCAAGGCCATGGCCGCGCGCATGCCCAAGGAAGGCATGGCGAAGTACATCGGCCCGCTGATCGACGCCTGGCTGGCCGCCGCGGAGGGCAAGACCGACGCGGCGCTGAAGGCGCTGGAGCCGCTTTCCACCGCCAGCGGCTTCGCCGCCCTGCACGACCTGCACGCCGGTCTGGTGCTGGAGTTGGGCGGGCGCAAGGACGCCGCCGGGGAGCGTTTCGCCCGTGTGATCGACAAGGAGGCGCCGCTGCGCGTCATCCAGATCGTCGGCAGCTTCTACGAGCGCACCGGCCGCAAGGACGAGGCCCGCAAGTTGTACGAGTCCTTCCGCGCCGGCAATCCCGACAGCCTGATGGTCGAACCGGCGCTGAAGGCGCTGGACGAGGGCAAGGCCGCCGCCCCGGTGGTGTCCGACGCCAAGCAGGGGCTGGCGGAGGCCTTGTTCGACCTGGGCAGCGCCATCCATCACGAGGGGGCGGAGGAGACCGCCCTGCTGTTCGGGCGGATCGCCCTTCACCTGCGCCCCGACCTGTCCCTGGCGCGGCTGATGATCGGCGACATCATGGAGAACCGCGACCACCACGCCGACGCGCTGGTCGAGTTCCAGGCGCTGGAGAAGGACCCGGTGCTGGGCTGGACCGCCCGCCTGCGCGCCGCCGAGAGCCTCGCCCGGCTGGAGCGCACCGACGACGCCATCGCCGCCTTCTCCGCCCTGTCCGCCGAGCGTCCGGAGCGCACCGACGCGCTGATCCGGCTCGGCGACCTGTACCGCGTCGCCAAGCGTTACGGCGAGGCCGCCGACAGCTACAGCAAGGCGCTGGAGCGCATCGGCACGCCGGAGGAGCGGCATTGGGCGGTGCTCTACGCCCGCGCCATGTCCTACGACAAGGTGGACCGTTGGCCGGACGCCGAGCGCGACCTGCGGGCGGCGCTGGCGCTGAAGCCGGACGAGGCCTTCCTGCTGAATTATCTGGGTTACAGCTACGTCGACCGCGGGCTGAACCTGGAGGAGGCTAAAAAGATGATCGAGAAAGCCGTCGCCCTGCGCCCCAAGGACGGCTACATCGTCGACAGCCTGGGCTGGGCGCTCTACCGCACCGGCGATTTCGAAGGGGCGGTGGAGAAGCTGGAGCGCGCGGTGGAGTTGAAGCCGACCGACGCCACCATCAACGACCATCTCGGCGACGCCTACTGGCGCGTCGGGCGCCGCAACGAGGCCCGCTTCCAATGGACCCGCGCGCTCCGCACCGCGGAGGAGGAGCCGCAGAAGGAGGACATCCGGGCCAAGCTTGACAAGGGTCTGGTGGACCCCAAGGCCGCCGAGGCCGCCGCGCCGAAGCTTCAGTAAGCGGCGCCTGCATAGGCTCTGGCGCTCGCCGCACCCATGCCGCATAAAGCCCTTCTTCCCCCTGCCGGGAAGAAGGGCTTTTCGTTTCGGGGGACCCGACCATGAGCGCCATCGCCGAGGCCGCGCCGGCCAAGCTGAACCTCTATCTGCATGTGGTGGGCCGCCGGGACGACGGCTATCACGAGTTGGACAGCCTCGTCGCCTTCGCCGACGTGGCGGACCGGGTGACGGTGCAGCCGGGCGTGGCGCGGATCGCGCTGCGCGGGGTGGACCTGCCGCCGGTCGGGCCGCGGCTGGCCATCTCCGGCCCCTTCGGCCCGGCCTTGATGGGGGAGAATGCGGCGAACAACCTCGTCATCCGGGCCGCCCACGCGCTGGCCGCCCGGCTGGGGCGCGAGGCCGACGCGATGATCACGCTGGAGAAGGTCCTGCCCATCGCCTCCGGGATTGGCGGCGGCTCGGCGGACGCGGCGGCGACGCTGCGCGCCCTGGCCCGGCTGTGGGGCGTGCCGGTGGCCGACCGGCGGCTCTACGAGGTCGCGGCGTCGCTGGGCGCCGACGTGCCGGTCTGCGTCGCCGGGCGGAGCTGCTATTTCGGCGGCGTGGGGGAAGTGCTGGAGGAGGCGCCGGCCCTGCCGGAGACCTTCGCGGTGCTGGTCAACCCCGGCGTACCGGTGCCGACCCCCGCCGTGTTCAAGGCGCGCAAGGGCGCTTCCGGTGGCTCCTTCTCGGCCCCGGCCCGCTTCACCGAGGCCCCCGCCGACGCCGCGGCGCTGGCCGCGCTGCTGGCGGAGCGGCGCAACGACCTGACCGCACCGGCTTTGACCGTCGCCCCGGTGATCGCCGGGGTGCTGGCGGCGCTGGAGGGCACCGGCGGTTGCCTGCTGGCCCGCCTGTCGGGCAGCGGGGCGACCTGCTTCGGCCTCTATGCGGATGCGGAGCAGGCCGCCGCCGCCGTCCGGTCGATCCAAGCGGCGCAGCCGCGCTGGTGGGCGAAGGCCGCCCGTCTTCTGCCAACCCCGGCGGACGCGCCGCCGCTGCCCGAGGGGCTGACGGCGCCGTCTACGGTCACCACGGCCCCGGCCCCGCCGGTTCCCTTCCCGGACACCGGCGGCTGGGGCGTGGGCTGAGGGGTCAGCAGCCACCGCCGCGGGTCATCGCGCCGCCCAGCATGGCGCCGCCCAGCGTGCCGGCGGCGGTCGCCGCCAGCTTGCCATCGCCGCGCCCGAACTGCGAGCCGACCAGCCCGCCGACCGCCGCCCCGCCCAACACGCCGACCAGATCGCCGTCGAGCGGCCCGCATTCCACCACTTGCGGCGCGGCGCGCACCACGCGCGGCCGCTGCTGGACGATCACCGGGGGCGGTTCCTCGATGTAGACGGGGGCCGGGGCGTAGTGCACGACCGGCGGCTCCTGGTAGACCACCACCGGCGGGGGCCGGCGGACGATCACCACGCGCCCGTCGCCATAGCCGCCGTCGATGTAGCCATGCTCGTGGTGGCGGCCACGCTCGTGGCGTTCGCGCTCATGATGGCGCTCCTGCTTGGCGCGCCAGCCATGGGCCGGCGCCCAGTCCGGCGGGTCGGCGAGGACCGGGGACACCCCCGCGCCCAGGGCCGCCACGCCGGCCAGCAGCGCGATGGCGAGGGATTTGGGGGCGAAACGGATGTGCGTCATGATGGCTCCAGGATGCGTCTCACCCGAATGAACATCCGGGGTCGGCGACTTCATCCATCCGACGGGCGGCGGGCGCGTGACAATTTTGGGTGCGCGCGAACGGGGTAGCCCATCCCGGCCCTGACATCCTGGTTCTGACCCAGGTTCAGGGAGAGGGCAGGCCCGCGGCCGGCGCGCGACGCAGCGCGTTGAGCAGAATCCCGATCGTGGTCCCGTTGTGCAGCACCGCGGTCCCCACCGGGGACAGCAGGCCCAGCGCGGCGGCGCCGAGGATCGCGCTGTTCAGCCCGACCGTCAGGCGGTAGTTGCGGGCGATCAGCACCATGGCGGCGTTCGCCGTCTCCTTGGCGTCGGCCACCCGCTCGATCCGGTCCTCCAGAAGCGCCACGTCGGCGGTCAGCCGGGCGATGTCCGCCCCCTTCTGCATGGCGATGCCGACATGGGCGCCGGCCAGCGCCGGGGCGTCGTTGATGCCGTCGCCGACGAAGGCGATGCGCGCGCCGTCGCGGCTCAGATCCTCGATGATGCGGGCCTTGTCGGTGGGCAGCAGATCGGCGTGGAAGCCGTCGAGATGCAGTTCCGCGGCCAGCTCGGCGGCGCGGTCGCGGTGGTCGCCGGTCAGCATCAGCACCCGCTTCACCCCGGCCCGCCGCAGCCGCGCGATGGTCGCGGCACTGGCCGCGCGCACGCTGTCCTTCAGCGCCAGCACGCCGGCCAGCACCCCGCCGAAGCCGATGAACAGCAGCGTCTTTCCGTCATGGTGCAGCGCGTCGATGGCCGCGCGGTGCGCCGTGGTGTCGATGCCCTCGTCGTCCTCGATGAAGTGGCGGGAGCCGACGACGATGCGCTTGCCGTCGATGACGCTGGCCACCCCGTGGGCGACGATGAACTTCACCTCCTGATGGTCGAAGTGGCGGTTGTGCGTCTCCTTGGCGGCGTTGACCACGGCCATCGCCAGCGGGTGGAAGTAATGCTCCTCCACCGAGGCGGCGAGGCAGATCAGGTCGTCGGGGCTGAAGGTCAGGTCGAAGGCGATGGAATCGGTCACCTGCAGGTCGCCGGTGGTCAGCGTGCCGGTCTTGTCGAAGATCACCGTGTCGGCCTGGGCCAGCCGCTCCAGCGCGTTGGCGCCCTTGATCAGGATGCCCGCCTGCCCCGCCCCGTACATGGCCGACTTGAAGGCCACCGGGGTCGCCAGCTTCAGCGCGCAGGAATAGTCGGCCTGGAGCACCGACGCGGCGCTGCGCCAGTCGCCGGTCATCAGGAAGGAGCCGCCGGCCAGCTTCAGCACCGTGGGCACCAGCCGGTCGGCCAAGCGCGCCGCGTCGAGTTGCGCCTCGCTCTTGGCGGTCAGCGACTGCTCGACGTAATCGGCGATGCGGGCGGCGGCGGTGTGGCTGCCGACATGCTCGGCGTAGACGACCAGCCGCCCTTCCTCCATCAGCGTGCCGGACAGGACGGCGGAGCCGCGCTGCTTGACCACCGGGGCGCTCTCGCCGGTCATGGCGGCCTCGTTGACGGTCGCCTCCCCGCTCAGCACCGTGCCGTCCACCGGGATCACCGTCCCGGCGCCGATCACCACGCTGTCGCCGACCAGGACGGTGTCGGCGGGCACCTGGATCTCCACCCCGTCGCGCAGCAGCCACACCTGATCGCTCGACGGGCGCAGCAGCCGCTTCAGCAGCGCGTCCGACCGGCGGGCGATGGACTCCTCCATGTATTCGCCGAGCGCCAGCATGAAGACGGTGGTGTTGGCCGCGGTGAAATCCCGCCGCGCCAGAGAGATCGCCACCGCCGCCGCTTCCAGCACGTGGGAGTTGACGCCCTCCCGCCCGTAGATGGCCATGCCCTCGCGCAGCATCGGCATCGCGACGGCCAGCGACAGCGGCAGGCGCAGCGGCATGGGCAGCAGGAAGCCGCCGGCCAGCGTGGCGAGGCTGCGGACCAGCGTCGCGCCGTGATTCTCCCCGCCCTCGGCCGTCGGGGCGGGCGGAGCCGGTTCGGGAATCGGCAGGGCGGCCAGCGCGAGACACAGCGTTGTGGCGTCGGTCATCACCGGATCGTAGCGGACGGCCAGCGACCGCGCGGCGCGGCTGGCCCGAACCGATGTCACCCCGGCGACCGCCTCCACCACCCGGTGCAGGGTCGCCGCGTCGTCGGGGGCGCCGGGGCGGCAGGCGTAGCGCAGCCGGATGCGCCCCGGAACCCGATGGACCGGCTCCAGCCGCAGGAACCAGGGCAGGCCGCTCATGAGGCTCCGGCCTGTTCCGCCTCCAGCTCGGCCTGGAGGTCGGCCATCTGCTCCTTCATCTCGGCAAGGCCACCGGCGAGGTTGCCGTAGAGCTTCAGGCCGGACTTCACGATCTTGCCGCGCAGTTCCTCGTCGGACAGCACATAGGCCGCCGCCGCCCCGACCAGAAGCCCGACCAGGAACTGCTCGGACCGGCGCGACGGGAGAAGACCGCTCAGCCCGCCGAGAAGCCCCTGCCCCCGACCCATGCCGGCGCCCATGCCACCTCCCATGGAGGCGCCGCCGGCGGCCATGGCGGCTTCGTACTGGCGCTGCTGCTTCTTCAGCTTCTTCAACGCCTTCTTGGTCTTCTTAGCCATGGAGGTCCTCGTTCTTCGGCAGTTCCTGCGGCGGCTCTTCCGCCGGATTCAGCAGATGCTCGATCATGACCACGCCCGCCGCCCCGGCGGCAACCGCCAGGGCAAGGCGCGCGTAGTCGCGGTTGCGCAGGGCGGCGGCGGCGACGCTGGCGGCGGCCAGCGCCGCACCGCCCTGCAGGCCGTGGCGCAGGATGGTGCGCGGCGCGGGAGGCTCGGCGCCCGTCACCCAGCGGTCCTGGACGGCGGTCAGCAGGCCGGTCGCCACCATGCCGCGCGTGAAGTCGGCGGCGAGCGTGCCGGAGCCCCGCGCCTTGCCGCGCCGCTTCGCGCGTTTCACGCGGCCCCCGGTGCGGCGGACGGCGTCGGCTCGGTCTTCGCCGGCTCCGCCGCATCCTCCTTCGCCGCCTCCGCCGCATCGTCCTTCACCGGCTCCGCCTCGGCGGGCGCCGCATCCGCGGGGGCTTCCACCACCGGCGTGGCGAGGCGGGAGCGCAGACCGGCGGAGGTCCGCTCGATGGCCAGCAGGCCGGTGACCGCGGCCTCGCGCACCGCGGTCTGGGCCTTGCCGGCGCCCTCGCGCGCGGCGGCCTTCACATCGACGGTCTTGAGGTCGGCGGGCCTAAGGTCGGCGATCGTGGGATCGGCCTTGGCCTTGGCGTTCTTCATCATCCGGACGCCGATGGCCCCGGCGATCACGCCGGACGCGAAGGTCAGAAGCGGCAGCATCATGGTCTCCTTTCGGGCGCACCGCCCGCAATGCCGGCGGTGGCGATGCGCAACAGCGTCCCGGCCGCCGCGCTGGATTCCCCACGCAGCAGATCCGGCCACGCCGAGGGCGGGATCACCGTGGGGTCGTATTCGATGGTGCAGGAGCGGGCGAGCGGGTTCAGCGCGATGGAGCGGATGCCCTCCGCCCCGGTGAGCGCCCGGTGCAGCGCCTTGGCGTCGTCGGCCAGCGCCGCCAGACCGCGCTCCGCGGCGCCGTCGAGCTTCAGCCGCACCCGGCCCGGAATGTGGTGCGCGATGGTCAGGGCGGCGGCCAGCCGGGTCAGGAAATCGTCGGGCATGCTCGGTTTTCGGTCCGTCATTGGAAGAGGCGTTTGCGCTGCACGGTCATGTGCACGACCATGAAGGCGACGAACAGCGTGCCGAAGCCGGCGTGAACGCGTTTGCCCACCCCCAACGCCGCCAGGGTCGCCGCCATGCTGCCCATCATCCCGATCTTGGCCGCGCGGTTGATCCGCCATTTCAGGTCCGGAGCGGCGGGCTTGCCCTCCGCGGCGGGAGCCGGAGCATCCGACGGCGGCGGGGCCTCCGCGGGGTGCAGAACCGCCGACAGCAGCGCCTCCACCCGGGACCGGGCGTCATCCGGCGTCATCACGGCGGGGTCGTAGCTCAGCAGAAAGCTGCCCACCGCCGGGTTGCTCTCGGTCACCCGGATGGTGTCCAGAGCCTCCAGGCGGCCCAGCGCCTCCTGGAAGCGGTCGTTGCCGCGCAGCAACGGGTGGCGCACGCGGATGCGTCCCGGCACCACCGATGCGATGGGAGAGGTCCGTCCGGTCATTGCCCGTTCTCCTGCGTCAGCCGCGATCCGCCGGCGCGGCCGGGGACGTTCAATGGTTGCGCAGAATATCCATAAATTCATAATGGTGAAACATTTCCCGCGCTCCCGCACCGGCGCCGGACGCAAGGCCGCGTTGCAGAAAAACCGCGCCCTCACCCAGGAAGTGCAGGGGTGGGCCATCCGGGTCGAGCCCTGCGCCATGCTCGGTGGCCATGATCACGGGAACACGGGTTTGGGAGGCGAACGCCGTCGAGCGCGCGCTTTTCCGCCGCTTCTGATCGTCAAGTCATTTCGACGTTGTCCCCCTACCAGCTTCCCGCAAGCCCCCACCCCAACCCTTCTCCGCTGTCGGCGCAGATCCCCAGCGCAAGTTCATGGATTGCGCAAAGCTTCGCGGGGAGAAGGTTGGGAAGGGGGCAAGGACTCAGCGCCCCAGTTCCTCCCACGCGGCGTGGGACCCGGCGGGTGGGGACAGGTACAGGCTTGGCACCCAGCCGTCCGGGATCGGGACGGTCGCCGCGTGGGTCCGGCCATGGGCCAGCAGCTTCGGCAGGACGTGGGTGTGCGGCCCCTCCGGGCTGCGGCCGTTGGGCGGGGGAATCGGCTGGCTGACCTCGATCCGCCCGAAGGGGCCGATGAAGACCCGGTCGGGGCTGAGCGCCGGCAGGTCGGGCGGCAAAGGGTTGCCCGGCGCCAGCAGCTCCGTCCCGACCACCGCGCGGAGGCGGGCGATGGTGGCGGGATCGGCGCTGCGCACGCAGACGTCGGTCTGGAAGACCTCCAGCCCGAGGTCGAACAGCAGGGTCCCGCGGTCCGCTTCGGCGATGGCCTCGCGGTCGGGACCCAGCTCGGTCACCACGCCGCGCCGGTTCATGGCGCCGACGTGACGGGGCAGGCAGAGGGCCACGGCGAGGCCGCCGTTGCGCGTCCGGTAGGGCACAGGGCGGATGGCCGGGACGGGGCGGAGGCGCAGCCCGCCGCGGGCGGTCCGCGCCTCCAGCTCCGGGCCGTCGCCGCGCAGGACGACGGGTTCGTCCGGGTCGCGGATGAACTCCGCGATGGCGCCGAACGCGCCGAGGCTCCAGCCGGTGGCCGGATCGTTCAGCGCGTCGCGCAGCAGGGAAGACAGGTCGCTCATCGGGTCGTCTCCGGTTTTGGCGTCGAGGATGGCAGGGTGTGCCAAGGAAGCAGGAAGGGCTCGCCGCCGGCCGCGCCACGGTGGGCGGCGATGCCGTAGGCGGCGCGCAGGGTGTCGTCGGTCAGCACTGTGTCGGGCGGCCCGTCGGCCAGCACGCCGCCGTCCGACAGAAGGATCAGCCGGTCGCAGAAGCGGGCGGCCAGGGTCAGGTCATGCAGCACCGCCACCACGCCGCTCCTCCGGCGGGCGGCGTCGCGCAGCAGCGCCATGCAGGCGAGCTGATGACCGGGGTCGAGCGCGGCGACCGGCTCGTCGGCCAGCAGCACGGGCGCCTCGGTCGCCAGGGCGCGGGCCAGCAGGACGCGCATCCGCTCGCCCCCCGACAGGGTGCCGACGATCCGCCCGCGCAGGTGCGCGGCGTCGGCGGTGGACAGCGCCCGCTCCACCGCCGCGCGGTCCGCCGCGGTGACCCCGCCCAGCGGGCCACGGTGGGGCAGCCGGCCCAGCAGGACCAGCGCCTCGGCGCGCAGCGGCCAGTGCACCGGGCCGCTCTGCGGCAGATAGGCGATGGCGCGGGCGAGCGCCCGCCGTCCGACCTGCGCGGCGGTCCGGCCATCGAAGGTGACGCGGCCCGCCGCCGGCTCGGCGAGACCGGCGAGGAGGCGCAGCAGGGTCGTCTTGCCGGCGCCGTTCGGGCCGATCAGGCCGGTGAAGGCGCCGGGCTCGATGGCGAGATGGATGTCCGTCAGGATCGTCCGCCCGCCGGCTTTGGCGGACAGGCCGTGGGTTTCGATGCGCATCACGCCTCCTCCCGCCGCAGCCGGGCGATCAGGACGATCAGGAAGGGCGCCCCGATCAGGGCGGTGACCACGCCCAGCTTCAGTTCCGGCCGCGTCGGCAGCAGCCGGACGGCGATGTCCGCGGCGAGCGTCAGGCACGCCCCGGCGAGGCCCGCCACCAGCAGCAGCCGTCCCGGCCGCGCCCCGGCCAGCGGGCGCATCAGATGCGGCGCCACCAGCCCGACGAAGCCCACGGCGCCGGTGACCGACACCGCGCTGCCCACCGCCAGCGCCGCCCCGGCGATCAGCCGGACGCGCAGGCCGGTGAGGTCGAAGCCCAGGCTGCGCGCCGCGTCCTCCCCGAGCGTCAGCGCGTCGAGCGCGCGGGCCCCGGACAGGCAGAGCGCCCAGCCCGCCAGCATCGGCGGCAGGACGAGCCAGAGCTGGTCGGTGCCGCGGTCGGCCAGCGACCCCATCAGCCAGAACACGATCTCCAGCGCCGCGTAGGGGTTGGGGGCGAGGTTGAGGGCCAGCGCGGTCAGCGACCCGGCAAGGCTGTTGATGGCGATGCCGCCGATGACCAGCGTGGTCGTTCCGGCCCCCCGCGCCGCCATCAGGTTCAGCAGCACCGCGGCGGTGGCGGCTCCCGCCATGCCGCCCAGCGGCAGGGCGAGCGACAGCGCGGCGGACAGGCCGCTGTAGAAGACGATCACCGCGCCCAGCGCCGCGGCGCTCGACACGCCGACCAGCCCCGGCTCGGCCAGCGGGTTGCGCAGCCAGCCCTGCATCGCCGCGCCGGTCAGCCCCAGGCTGAAGCCGACCAGCAGGCCCAGCAGGGCGCGCGGCAGGCGCAGCTCGGCCAGCACCAGCGCGCCCAGGGTGGGGCGCCCGGCGAGCCAGTCGGACAAAGCGGCGCCCAGGTCGAACGGCACATAGCCGACCGCCGCCGACACCGCGCAGAGCGCCAGCGCCAGACCCATCAGCCCGCCGACCAGGGCGGCGTAGGGGATGCGGGACTCCCGGCTCATGGCACGGCCTCCCGCGCAGCGGCCAGCCGCTCCGCGGCCTCGGCGATCTGCGGGCCGGGGCAGGTCCACAGGCGGGTTGGCAGCGACAGGGTGCGGACCTGATGTTTTAGAGCTTTCAGGGCCGGGTGATGCAGAAGGGCGCCGGCCAGCGATGGCGGGGCGTCGGGTGCGGCGTCGACGATCAGCACATCCGCGCCGCCAAGGATGATGGCCTCCAGCGGCAGGGCGCCCTGGCTGCCCAGTGGCAGGCGGTCGGCCATGTTCTCCAGCCCGGCGCGGGTGAGAAGCTCGTCCACCAGCGACCCGGACCCGGCGACGAAGCCGTTGGGCCGCAGCACCACCGCGGTCGGGCGCGGCCCCGGCGGCGCGGGGGGCAGGGCGTCGAGGCGGGCGAACAGGCCGGCGACCAACGCTTCGCCCCGCTCCGGCTCGCCGACGGCGCGGGCGAGGCCGCGGATCTGCTCCGCCACCCCGTCCACGCTCTGCGGGACGTCCAGCTCCAGCAGCGGCGCGTCCAGCCGCGTCAGCAGCCCGACCGCGACCCGCGTGGTGTAGCGCCCGGCGACGATCAGGTCGGGGTTGAGCGGCAGGATTTCCTCCGCCGTCCCGTGGTTGACCGGCACCCGCGCCGCCCGGTCCGCCACCGTGGAGGCGCGGGGATCGCGCGCCAGCCACGTCACCGCGGCGAGGCGCTCCGGCCCGACCAGCCGCAACAGCAGCTCGTCGGCGCAGAGATTCAGGGAGACGATGCGCTGCGGTTTTGCGGACGGCGCCTCCCACGCCGCCGCCGGCCCTCCCGCACACAGCAGGAGGGCGGCGGCCAGCCCGAGACGGATGGGCCTCACAGCGACAGCCGCAGCCCGAGATAGCCGGCCCGTCCCGGCGCGCCGTAGGTCCAGACCTCCTGATACTGGCGGTCGAACAGGTTCTCCACCCGCCCGAAGAGTTCGACCCCCTGGGACAGCGCGTAGGAGCCGGCCAGATTGACCAGCGTGTAGGGCGCGAGGTTGACGACCTGTCGGTTGTAGACGGGATCGTAGGCCCAGTCGCTGGACCGCCCGTTGTAGACTACACCGAGGTTGGCGTTCGCCCGGTCCTCCAGGAAGCGGTGATTGACGGTCAGGCTGGCGAGCTGCTTGGGCCGGCGCACCAATTCCGCCCCTGCGGAGTCCTCCCCGTCGGTCCAGCTGTAGGAGCCGCGGACGGTCAGCCGGTCCAGCGGCTCCACCGACAGGCCAAGCTCGAAGCCGCGGATGCGGGATTCGCCCGGCATGTTGACGGAGGTCCGCCCGGTGCCGGTGATCAGGTCGCGGATGCGCTGGTCGAACCACGTGCCGTCCATGGCGGCCCGCGTGCCCCACAGCGCCTGATCGAAGCCGGTGTCCCAACCGCGCGCCCGCTCCGGTTTCAGGGTCGGGTTGCCGGCGTAGGTGGCGGTGTAGCCGTACAGCTCGAACAGGGTGGGATTCTTGACGCCGGTGCCGTAGGAGGCGCGCAGCGTCGTTCCGCTGTCCTCGACGCGATAGGCCGCCGTGGTGCGCCATGTGGTGGCGTCCCGGAACAGGTCGTTCCCGTCGTGGCGGACACTGCCGGTCAGGGTCAGCCGGTCGAACAGGCCCAGCTTGTACTGGCCCACCAGCCCGGTGGAGCCGATGGAGCGGTCGAAGCTGGAGAAGCTGCTGCGGCTGATCGCCTTGTCCTCCTCACGCTCCACGGCGGCGGTCAGCACATGGTCGGCGGGGCCGCCGGACAAGGCCAGGTTGGTCTGGTAGTCGGCCTTGGTCTTGCGCCCGTCGTAGCGGCTGGTCACCGTCTTGGCGTCGTCGCGGTAGTCGCGCTGCTGGCGGCCATGGGTCAGGCCGACGATGTGCTCCCACCGCCCGTCGAGAAGGGCGATCCTGCCCTGGAGGCGCCCGAAATATTGCTCCCCGGCGGTGCTGGTTCCGTCATCGACGGCGCCGCGCCCGCCGACGAAGCCGTCGGTGTCGGTGCGGAAGCGGGTGTAGCGGCCGGTCACCGCGATCTCGCTGCGCTCGGTCGGGCGGACGGCGGCGTTTCCGGTCAGCGTGCCGTTGCGGTAGCCGTCCTTCTCCGGGTTGCCGAGCCGCCGGTCGGCAACCGACACGCCGTCGCTGGTGACGCCCTGGCCGCTGAGGAACAGGTCGTAGCGGTCGGTTCCCGTGCCGAAGGAGGCCCGCCCGGCGGCGGTGCCGAAGGACCCGCCCTCGACGGCGGCGCGGATTTTGGGGGCGCCCGCGCCGCGGCGGGTCACGATGTTGACGACGCCGCCGACCGCGTCGGAGCCGTAGAGCGCGCTCTGCGGGCCGCGCAGCACCTCGACGCGCTCCACGTCGCCGGCCAGCAGGTTGGCGAAATCGTATTCGGAGCCGGCGGCGGGATCGTTGACCTCGATCCCGTCGATCAGGACAAGCGTCTGGTTGCCCTCCGACCCGCGGATGCGCAGCTGGGTCAGGGTGCCCATCGGACCGCTGCGGTTGACGGCAACGCCGGGAACCGCGCGCAGTGCGTCGGACAGCAGGCGGGTCTGGCGCTGCTCCATCTCCTCGCGGGTGATGACGGTGAGGGCGCTGCCGGTTTCCTCGGCGGCGGTGGGGACGCGGTTGGCGGTCACCGAGACCGGCGGAAGCGTCGTGACGGTGGGGGAATCGGCGAAGGCCGATGCGGGGAACGCCGACACGGGAAGGACAAGGCTTCCCAGAAGGGCGGCGAAGGACGCCGTCCGGTGAAGGCGGGGAACGCGGACACTCATTGAGACCTCGGGCGGGACGCCGGTGGCACGTCACCGCGAACGAAGTCCCACCGGACGCTCCGCGAACGGAGTCCCGGTTCGACGACCTTCGGTGCACCCCGCCCGAACGTGTTCGCGTGTGACCACGACTGACGGCAGGTCTCCTGGCTCGCGGGTTATCGTCGGCCCATCGCCTTCCCAGGATCGCGATCCCAGTGGCATTCCGATGGACGACTCGCCACTTACAGTTGCGGGGGCAGCCCCGGCGTAGAACCCTCGCACGGCCAATCGCCGCGGGGTCCGCACCGTGTTCCCATTTTCAGCCCTTTCGGGCAACCGTCGGGTGCGAAGCTACGCGGGCGGAACGGCTCCGGTCAAGCCGCATTCCGCCGACACGCCGATCACGGGTCGCGAAGGCCATGCCCCCTCTTGTCGCCGGGCCGGGGCCTGACTACATGACGGTCGAGGTCCGGGCCCCTCTGGCAGCGTCGCCCGGCGCTGTGATGTCGGACTTCCCATTGAGCCGTCGCCTTGGCGCGGCCTTGCGGAAGCTGGCCCTATCCTCCCCCCTGGGTCCCGCTCCCCCACAAGGTCCACCGCCGGACGATGGCCCCCGACGGGCCTTTGGGAGACATCGACATGGACCGCACCACACCAACATCCTGACCGACCGCCACGTCTCCACGGCAAACGATGGAGGCGGGTGTCCTGACGCGCCGCGGCCGAGCCGTTGCGTGCGCTTTTCCGTCGGCCGCAGACCTTGCGGTCGAGATTCCAGTCCGGGCCCCTCTGGCCGATGCGTCCCGCCGTGGCGCATCGGTGATGTCGGACTGCTCATGTGACGATCGAAGTCTCCGCTTGCGGGAGCGGAGTGCATGAAGCAAGGGACAGTTCCATGGACCAGATCGTTTTAATGTGGGCCGGCTTCGCCGTCTTCGTTGCCGTGCTTTTGGCCTTTGATCTTGGCGTATTTTCCAAAAAATCCCACGTGATCTCCGGCCGCGAGGCGCTGATGCGCTGTGCGGCCTATTCCACGCTGGCGATGATTTTCGCGGCCGGCGTCTTTCATTTTCAGGGCTCCGAAAAGGGGCTGGAATTCCTGACCGGCTACCTGATCGAATACAGCCTGAGCGTCGACAACATCTTTGTCATCGCGCTGATCTTCACGCATTTCGCGGTGCCGCCGCAGTACCAGCACCGGGTGCTGTTCTGGGGCATCCTGGGCGCGCTGGTGATGCGCGGCGTGCTGATCGTGGCGGGCACGGCGCTGATCCAGGAATTCCACTGGATCATCTACATCTTCGGCGCCTTCCTGATCTTCAGCGGCATCAAGATGCTGATGTCGGTGGACGACGAGCCGGACATGGAGAACAACCGGATCGTCAAGTTCGTCCGCTCCCGCTTCCGCATGACCGACGGCTACGAGGGGCAGAAGTTCTTCGTGATGCGCGACGGCGTGCGGATGATGACGCCGCTGTTCCTCGTGCTGATCCTGATCGAGTTCACCGATCTGGTCTTCGCCGTGGACTCCATCCCGGCGGTCTTCTCGGTGACCACCGACCCGTTCATCGTCTGGACCTCCAACGTCTTCGCCATCCTCGGCCTGCGCGCCCTCTACTTCGCGCTGGCCTCGATCATCCACCGCTTCCATTACCTGAAGTACGGCCTGTCGCTGGTTCTGGTGGTGGTCGGCGCCAAGATGATGATGGTGGACATCTACAAGATGCCGACGGCGGTGGCGCTGGGCATCACGGCCTTCCTGGTCGGCGGTTCCATCGTCTTCTCGATGCTGAAGACCCGTGCGGATGCGGCTCCGGATGGCGCGGACGCTGAGGCCCGCCGCTGGTGGGTGCCCGGCAGCCCGGCGAAGGGTGCCGGCGGTTCCACTCAGGCCTCCTCCAGCGAGGCGGCCGCCGTCTCCTCGGACGGCAAGGGCCAGTAAGGCGTGCGGCAAGGGGGTGGGTCCGGTCCAGTGGATCGGTCCCACCCCCTCCCCGGACAGGAAGCCGGGACAGTCGCTTGGCTTCGCGGTCGTGAACCGCTCGCCACCATGACGACGCCCTCCCCTTGATCGACGCGCCAACGCCCCCATTTACCATCCCAGTGGATGGTGATGGGATGGTGAAACGATGTCAGAGAACGCCCGCGATCAGAAGCCGAAGGTTGGGGACAGCGAGAAGATCACGATCAACCTCGGCTATGTCGACCTCGGCCACATCGATCTCCTGGTGCAGGAAGGGTTCTACGCGAACCGCACCGACCTCATCCGCACCGCCATCCGCAACCAGATCGACCGCCATGGCGACGCCTTGCGGCAGGCCGTGACGCGCAAACGCGTCGATCTCGGCCTGCGCCACTACAGCCGCGGCGATCTGGAGGCGGCGCGGGATGCCGGCGAGATGCTCGACATCCGTGTCCTCGGCTTGGCCACGATCGCCCAGGACGTCACCCCGGACCTCGCCCGCGCCACCATCGCGTCGATCGCCGTGCTGGGGGCGCTGCACGCCAGCAGCGCCGTCAAGGCGGCTCTTGCGGACCGCATGCGCTGAGGGCGCAGGCCGCATTCCTGAAAGACGACGGACGGGACCTTCCCGCTTGCCCCGTCCGAGCCCAGAAAGCTCCTGATATGACCGACCGTGTCCCCGCCGGAATGGCCGAGGCGCTGCGCCTCACCCGAGCCGGCGACCTCACCGGGGCGACCGCCCTCGTTCAACGCCTGCTGCGAGGGGAGTCCGCGGCACCTCCCGGCGCCGGCCCGACCATCATCGACGCCGAGCCGCTTCGGGTGGACGCCTCGCCGGACATCCCGGATGCGCCGCCACGCCGCGCCACGGCCTTCAAGCCCGGCAACGCCTTCAAGCCCGGCAGCGCCTTCGCAGGCCGGTTCCATTCCGGACCGCGCGCCGGCCTGGGCGAGACCCTGCGCGGCCTCGCCGCCCGCGCCATGCCGGCGGGCCTCGACCTCGGGGTGGGCGGCCTCGCCCGGCCGGCCGCCGATCCGCTGCCGGACGGCGCCTCCTTCACGACGGCGTCCTACGACAACGCGGCCGGAACGCGCTCCTACAAGCTCTATGTTCCGGCCAACCGTCGCGACGGCCAGCCGCTTCCCCTCGTGGTGATGCTGCATGGCTGCACCCAGTCGCCGGACGACTTCGCCGCCGGCACCCGCATGAACCGGCTGGCGGAGGAGCATGGCTGTCTGGTCGTCTACCCGGAGCAGCCGTCCTCGGCCAACGCCCAAAGGTGCTGGAACTGGTTCAACCCCGCCGACCAGCGGCGCGGCGACGGCGAGCCCTCGCTGATCGCGGGCATCACCCGGCGGGTCATGAGCGACCATGCCGTCGACGCCGACCGTGTGTTCGTCGCGGGCCTGTCGGCCGGCGGTGCGGCGGCGGTCATCATGGGAGCGGCTTATCCCGATCTCTATGCCGCCGTCGGGGTCCATTCCGGCCTTCCCCAAGGCGCCGCCCACGACATTCCCTCCGCTTTCGCGGCCATGCGCCAGGGAGGTGGAGCGGTGGGGCGGCCGTCCGCCCGCCCGGTGCCGACCATCGTCTTTCACGGCGATCGGGACAGCACGGTTCATCCCCGCAACGGCGACGACGTCATCGCGCAATCCGGGGCGAGCGCGGCGGGGCTGCGGACGACGGTGGAGCATGGCCAGGTGCCGGGCGGGCATGGCTACAGCCGCCGCATCCACACCGACGCTTCCGGCCTTGCCCTGTGCGAGCAATGGACGATCCAGGGCGCCGGGCACGCCTGGGCGGGGGGCAGCCCGGCCGGCTCCTACACCGATCCGCGCGGGCCGGACGCGTCACGGGAGATGCTGCGCTTCTTCCTCGATGCCCCGCGAGGCCGGTCGGCCGGGCGGTAACTCCCGCCGGGATGGGCTTCTCGTGTCCGCGGGAAGCCCGCGATCCGCCGTTCAGGGCGTTCGCCGGCCATGCGCCCGGAAGAAGCCGTTCAGCGCATCGAACGGTTCGGCCTCGTCGAGGGCGTCGAAGCGCCCGTGGTCGGCCAGCATGCGGGCCGCCCGCAGGAAGCCGCCCCAGGCGGCGCGGTTGAGCCCGCTGCCCAGGCTGATGCGCCGCACGCCCAAGGCGGCGATCTGCTCCACCGACAGGCCGATCGGGGACGACACCAGCAGGTTGAGTGGTTTCGGATGGACGGCGTCGACCGCCGCCTTGATGACGTCCGGGGTCCGCAAGCCCGGCGCGTAGAGGACATCCGCTCCAGCTGCGGCGTAGGCCGGCAAGCGGCGCAACGCCTCCTCGACGGCCGCCGGGTGATTCACCAGCAGGGACTCGCAACGTGCGGTCAGGAGGACGCCGGTTCCCCGCAACGCCTCCGCCGCGGCGGCCACCCGCTCGACGGCATGGTGGATGTCGTACAGCGGCTTCGCGGGGTCGCCCGTGGCGTCCTCGATCGACAGGCCCGCCACGCCGGTGTCGGCGCAGAGACGCACGTTGCGCGCCAGACCCTCGCAGTCATGGGCATAGCCGGACTCGAAATCGGCGTTCACCGGCAGGTCGGTTGCCCCGACCATGTCGGCGATGTGGGCCAGCATGTCGCCGCAGGGCACCGCCCAATCGGCGTCGGGAAGCCCCCGCGCGAAGGCGAAGCCCGCCGAGGTGGTGGCCAACGCGCGGAACCCGAGATGCTTCAGCATTGCAGCGCTTCCGACGTCCCACGGATTGGGAATGACGAAGCAGCCGGTCCGGTGAAGGTCGGCGAAGGCAGCGCGGGCTTGGCGGTGATCGGACATCACGGATTCCCTCCTAGGCGAGACAAGAGCGCGGACAGCCGCAAGGGCCCGGGACGGCGCTCACAAATCCGGCGGGGTGCGGGCCGGCAGATGCAGGGTCGCCAGGGTGCCGCCCCCGGCGCGCGAGGCGATGGTGAAGGACCCGCCCAGCCGGTCCGACACCAGATTGTCCACGATGTTCAGGCCGAGCCCGACCGAGCCGGTGCCGCGGCGGGTGGTGAAGAAGGGCTCCAGGATGCGCCCGGCGGTCCCGTCGGCAAGTCCAGCCCCGTCATCGGCAACCGACAGCAGGATCTTGTCCGGCCCGGCCGCCGCCGCCGCGACCGTCACCAGCCCGCTCCGCCCCGCCGGAAAGGCGTGCTCCAGCGCGTTGCGGACGAGCTGCTCCAGGATCGCGGACAGGATCGCCGGGTTGCTGACCATGCGCAGGTCGGCGGGGCAGTCCACCGCCATGCGGTGCCCCAACGGCTCCCACTGCGGGCGCAGGCTCTCCGTCACCTGCTCCAGGAAGGGCTTCAGCGCGATGGTCTGGCGCAGCCCGCCATGGTCCGCCGCCACTCCCTTGAAGCAGCGCACGATCTCCCCGGCCCGGGCGATGGTGCCGGACAGCAGGGCGGCCAGTTCCCCGGCGCTGGCCAGGAAGCGCTCCAGCTCGGCACGGCGGAGCTGGTTGGCGGCCAGCCGCTCCGTCATCGCGGCGACCCGGTCGCCGAGATGGGACGCGCTGCCCAGCGCCACGCCGATGGGCGTGTTGATCTCGTGGGCCACGCCGGCGACCATCTGGCGCAGCGCCGCCATCTTCTCGCGCTGGGCCTGGGCCAGCTTGCGCGTGCGCTCGCGGACCAGCGCCTCCAGATGCTGGTTCTCGTCCTTCAGGCTGCGGTTGGCCCGGCGCAGCGACAGGTGGGTGGCGACGCGGGCGCGCACGATGGCCGGGCTGAAGGGCTTGGTCACGTAATCGACGGCCCCGGTCTCCAGCCCGAAGGCCTCCTCCTCGGGGCTGGACAGGGAGGTGATGAAGATCACCGGAACGTCGGCGGTGGCCGGATCGGTCTTCAGCAGGCGGCACACCGCGTAGCCGTCCAGCCCCGGCATCATCACGTCGAGCAGCACCAGCTCCGGCGGGTCGGCGGAGGCCAGCTCCAGCGCGCGGCGGCCGGAGGTCGCGAAGCGCACCTCGTGCCGGTCCTCCAGCACGCTGGCGAGCGCGCGGATGTTGGCCGTGTCGTCATCGACGATCAGAATGTGACCACCGCTCACGGCGTCGTCTCCCGGTCCCGTTCCCTGTTGCATGCGGCGGTGAGCCGTTCCAGCGCCGCGCGGGCGGCGGCGAAGTCCAACGCTTCCACGGCCCGCCCCACCTTGTCCACCGCCTCGTCATGGCCGCGCCCGGCCAGCAGGCCGCGCAGAGCGGCGAAGCGGGCTGCCGCCGACAGGCTGCCGCTGCGCAACGCCTCCTCCAGTGAATGCAGCGCCTCCTCCAGCCCTTCCGGGCTGACCAGAGGAGCCATCGGGATGTCCGGCACGGCCTCCACGGCCATCTCCGCGGCGCGCAGCGTTTCCGCCGAAGCCAGCGCGGGACCGAGCGCGGCGGACAGGTCGGCCACGAGCCCCGGCATCGCCTCCCACCGCTCCTCGCGCGCCGCCAGCTCCAGCGCCGCGGCGGCAGCGCTGGCGGCCATCGCGCCGACCGTTCCGGCGCTGCCGCGCAGCCCGTGGGCGTAACGCTCCAGCGCCGGCCCGTCTCCCGCGCTGCGCACATGCTCCAGCCGGACCGGCGCGTCGCCGTAGCGGTCGAGGAAGTCCAGGATCGCCCGGCGCAGCGTGCGCGTCCGCCCGTTCATCCGCGCCAGCGCCGGGGCGAGGTCGAATCCCTCCAACGAGTCGGGAAGCCCGGCATCCGTCTCTACGAACTCGGCAACCGGCAAAGCCTCCCGCCGCCCGAACGGCTTCAGCCAGCGGTTCAGCACGGCGACGAGGCGGTGCGGCTCCACCGGTTTGGCAATGTGGTCGTCCATGCCCGCGTCCAGACAACGCCGCCGCTCCTCCTCCAGGGCGTGGGCGGTCATGGCGATGATCGGCAGGCGGTCGGGACCCACATGGCGGCGGATCGCCCGCGCCACCGCGAAGCCGTCCATGTCCGGCATCTGGACATCGGTCAGCAGCGCGGCGTAGCCCGCCCCCGGCTCCAGCGCCAGCCGCACCGCCTCCCCGCCGCTGCCGACCGCGGTGACGGCCAGCCCGGCGTCCTCCAGCAACTCCCGCGCGACCATCCGGTTCACGGCGTTGTCGTCGGCGACCAGCACGCGCAGGCCGCGCAGCGGCTCGTCCACCTGCAAGCCCGCAAGCCCTGGATCGGCCAGGGCGGACAGCGCCGCGGTGGCGCCGTTCTGCACGCCGACCGCGACCGTGAAGCGGAAGGTGCTGCCCAGGCCGGGCGCGCTGTCCACGGCGATGCCGCCGCCCATCATGACGGCCAGCCGCCGGCTGATCGCCAATCCCAGCCCGGTCCCGCCATAGCGCCGGGTGGTCGAGCTGTCGGCCTGGGCAAAGGGCTGGAACAGGCGGGCGACCTGCTCCGCCGTCATGCCGATGCCGGTGTCGCGCACGGCGAAGCGCAGCTCGGTTTCCGCATCCACCTCCCCTCGCGCCGCGGCGCTCACGCCGAGGACCACGCTGCCGCTCTCAGTGAACTTCACCGCGTTGTTGACGAGGTTGAGGAGCACCTGTCCAAGCCGCAGCGGGTCGCCCAGCAGGGCGGTCGGCACGTCGGGAGCGACCTCCAGCCGCAGGGCCAGCCCCTTCTCCTCGGCGGAGAGGGCGGCGGTGCCGGCCACCATGTCGAGCACGGCCGACAGATCGAAGGGCACGCGCTCCAGCGTCAGCATGCCCGCCTCGATCTTCGAGACGTCGAGGATGTCGTTGATGATGCCGAGCAGCGCGGTGGCCGAGGCGCGGATGCGCGTCAGGTAGCCGCGCTGGCGCGGCGGCGGCCCGGCGCGCAGGGCAAGGTGGCTGAGGCCGAGGATGGCGTTCATCGGCGTGCGGATCTCGTGGCTCATGTTCGCCAGGAAGTCGCCCTTGGCGCGCGACGCCTCCTCGGCGCGGCGGCGGGCCTCCTCCACCTGCTGCTGGCGGCGCGCGATCTCGTCGAGGAAATGGCGGATCGAACGGGAGATGGTCGCGATCTCGTCGGTGCCGCCGTCGGGCAGCGGCGTCTCCCGCCCCTCGACCCGGTCGAGCACCGCGTCGTTCAGCCGGACCAGACGCAGGGTCAGGAAGCGGCGCAGGTACAGATACACGCCGAGCGCCACCAGGAAGCCCAGCGCGCCCAGCCCGACCAGGATGCGGTTCTGCGTCGCGGCCAGTTCCGACAGCCCGTCCGCCTCATCCGCCGCCGCCGCGTTGATCCGTTCGAACAGCGCGTGGGCGATCTTCACGACCTCCTCGACCATCACCAGCACCTGGTTGGTCAGCGCCTTGCTGCGGGCGATGGCCGCCTGCCGCTCCATCAGGCTAGGCAGCAGGCCGGTCGGGCCGAGCAGCGCCGTCTCCAGCCGCCGGTGCAGGGCGGCGAAACGTTCCGCCTGCTCCGGCGGCAGCCCGGCGTGGAGCGCCGGCAGGGCCGACAGCGCCGCCGCCGCGTCCCGCTGGGCGCGCGCGATCTCGCGCTGGAAACGGCTGTTGCCGGCGTGGGTGCTCTCGTTCAGCACGCGGTTGACCGTGTTGGTCCAGGCGGTCAACGGCCCCAGCCGGTCCGCCGGCAGGGTCGGCAGCACGGCGGCGACCAGAGCGCCGGCCTCCGCCGACAGGCGCCGGGTCTCGTCAAGCGCATCGTCGCTCCGCGCCGCCGCGTCGATGCGCTCGGCGACCAGCCGGTCGAGGTCCGCCAGCGTCGGGACGAGAGTCCCCAGGACGCCGGCCAGCGTGGCGCCACCCTCGATGTCCGACAGGGCCTGGGCCGACCGGGTGACCGCCGTCAGGTTGGCCGTCAGCTCGGCCAGGGTGACCCGCCGTTCGGGATGGCTGGTCGCCCCGCCCAGCCGGGTCGCCTGCGACAGCACCTGCTGCAGGCCGCCGTTCAGCACCGCCCCGGTGGTGATGCGCGGCAACGCCCCGTTGGACAGGTCCGACAGGGCGTGCCGGAATTGCGCGAGGTCGTAGAGCGCCGTGCCTGACACGCCCAGCAGCACACCCACCATCACCAGCAGGCCCAGCCCGACGCGCCGCCCGACGCCGCCCCGGAAGGGGGCGCGCGGGGCCGGCGCGGTCGTGGCGGGCCGGCTCGTCATCAACGCTCGGTGATGCGGCCGTCGAGGCGGGGCGACACCGTCCCGCGGTCGGTCAGGTGCTGGGCCATGATCTCCCACAGCAGCTTGCCGCCGCTCCCGGAGGAGGAGGAGGGGGAGGAAGCGCCCGGCGACTTCAGCATGCCGTAGCCGTCGCCGCCCTGGGCCAGATAGGTGGGCAGGGCGACCGAATAGGTGGCGTTCGGGTCGAGCGGCTTGCCGCCCACCGTGACGGAGACGACGCGGCTGCCCGCCGGCTGCTTCAGGTCGTAGACCACCGCCATGTTGGAGGGGTGGAGGAAGCTGCCCTTCTGGTTGTCCACCCCGGCGGCGCTGACCTCCAGCGCCTCGCGCAGGGCCTTGCCCGGCAGGGTCACGGCGATGATGGTGTCGCGGAAGGGCAATTCGCGCTGGATGTCGCGGCGGGTCAGCATGGTCCCCGCCTCGTACTGGCGGTTGCCGCGGATGTTGCCGCCGTTGATGAAGGCCACGTCGGTGTTGAAATGGCCGCGCATGGCGTCGGCGATCAGCGACGCGAAGGCGTTCTCGCTGGTGCGTATCGCGGCGCGGCGGGTGTCGAGCGGGGTCGCCGTCGTCCCGATGTTGATGTCCAGCAGTTCCGACAGCCGGGCCAGATAGACGCCGACCCGCTTTTCCATCGCGGCGTCCGGCGGCAGCCCGGCGAGCGGCACGATGTCTGCGCCGGCCAGCGCGGGCGGCGCCTTGCCGTCGCCGTCCAGCCGCAGGACGAAGGCCGATCCCTTCACGTTGACGTGGACGCCGAAGACTTTTCCTGTATTGGCCTCCAGCACGTCCTTGCCGGTGGCGGAAAGTTGGAGCAGCGCGTCGATGGCGGGCTCGCCGCGCAGCGCCTCCACCGCCTCCGGGGCGTTGTCCAGGATGGCGACCACATAGTCGGCGCCCTGGGCGCGCAGCGCGCGGGCCTCCGCGGCGATCGAGGCGGGCGGGCGCACCTCGATGTCCGGCACGATGTACTGCACCGTCAGTTCCGGCGAGATCGCCGAGACCACGCCGATCTTGCCCACCGGCGTCTCGAGCAGCACCGACGGCTCCAGCCCCTCCATCACCTTGCCGGTGTTGCGGTCGATGGTGGTGGCGCTGACGAAGGGAAAGCGCGCCTCGTAGCTGCGCAGGGTCAGCTCGTCCTTGCCGAAGCCGAGGTCGCGCTTGGTCACCGCCATCATGTCGGGCTGAAGCTCGTTCAGCAGATCGATCATGTGGGCGCCGCGGTCGAAGGTGGACAGGACGCCCGCGGTCAGCGACGCGCCGCCGTGCAGGAACAGCGTGTTGCCCTCCGCCCGCTTGGTGCGCAGCAGCGTGGCGAGGTTGGCGAGGCCGCCCTCGCCCTCCACCGGCTCGATGTCGGCCATCGTCGAGGTGAAGACGATCGACAGCTCCGCCGCCGACGCGGCCGGCGCGACAGCGCCGAGCGCCGCGACGGCGCAGGCGCCCAGGACGGCACGCCAGCCGGAAAAACGCCCCACCCCACCATTGCCGCGCTTCGGCATGGAAACCCCCTCCGGCCACCCCTGTTTCTTCAGGATGGTTCTTCCCGTATTCGGGTGGGGGAGTTCAAGGCATATCCATGCATGCCGGGGAACATTCCGGTGACAAAAATCCCCTGTCAGAACAAGGACAAGAGGAACGGCCGGATCAGGCCGCCTCGTCCCGCCAGGGATAAGCCAGCGGCACCTCGCGGAAGGCGAAGCGGTCGAGGTGGCGCTCCAGCGCGCCCTTGAGGGCGGCGAGGTGTTCCGCGGAACTGGCGTCCAACCGGCAGTCCAGCGCGTCCGGCCCGGCCTGGAGCGTCAGGGTGGCATCACCCGGCCAATCGGCGCCGCGGGCGTTGTGCGGGAAGACGACGCTCCCCGCCTCCGGCGTGTACTCCACCGTCAGATTGTGCGCCCAGTGCTTGCAGAGCTGCTGGAGGTAGCGGCTGCCGTTGGGGGTCGGGACGCGGACGCTGCTGGCGTGTCTCATGACGATCCTTCTGTTTGGTACCGGTGATTCAGGCCGGTAATTTAGGCCGGTAATTCAGGGAAGACGTTCGATCCGCTGGGCCGCCTCGTCGATGATCGAGACGGCGGCGTGCACCGTGTCCGCGTCGACGCCCTCGCGCCCCAGCCGGTGCATCAGCACGGCCTTCAGATTCTCCATGGCGCGGCGGATCGGGGCGCCATCGGTGTGGGCCCGCCGGGTTGCCAGGGCGGCGAGGCGGGCGAACAGGGCGTCGACGGTGGCCGCGTCCTGGGCGAGCTGGGCGGTGCCCTCCGGGGTCACGGCGAAGGGCTTGCGCGCGCCTTCGGCGTCCGCCTTGGCGATGTGGCCCATCTCCTCCAGCAGCGACAGGGTCGGGTAGATCACGCCGGGGCTGGGCACATAGCCGCCGCCGGTCAGCTCCTCGACGGCGCGGATCAGGTCGTAGCCGTGCCGCGGCTCGTCGGCGATCAGCTTCAGAAGGACCAGCCGCAGCTCCGGCGCCTCGAAGACGCCGCGTCGGCCGCCGCGCCCACCGCGCCGCTCGTGACGCTCATGGCCCCAGCCGGCCTCCGCGGCGTGACGGCCGCCGCCGTGACGGGGACCGCCACCATGGGGGCCGTCGCCGTGCGGGCCGGGATGATGGCGGCGCATCCGGCCGCAGAAGGGATTCGGGAAAAACCTCATGACAGGGGCTCCACTGTGTTTCGATAGGTCTAAGATATATCGTGACATGTCGAGACACAAGCCCCCGAGACGCTTATTCCCTCTCCCGCCCCGGGAGAGGGTGGCGCCAGAGGCGCCGGGTGAGGGTGACGCGAGGATCAAATCGCTGAACCTTGCCAGCACCCTCACCCTCCCCCCGCTTCGCGGCGGGTCCCTCCCTCTCCCGGGACGGGAGAGGGAAAGCGGGAATCCTCAGCCACGCCCGGCAAGCATACTGCGAATGCGAGCGATTCGCATTGACGATCCGCCGCGTTCGGGACCACAGTGCGCCCGCCCTTCCGGCATAGGCCGTCCCGGCAAAGTTGAAGGAGAGTCAAGGATGAAGCTGACCCGACGCCACGCCCTCGCCATGACCGCCGCCGTGGTCGGCCTCGCCGCCCTGGCGCCCGTTCCCGGCCACGCCCAGGACATGACGGTGCGGCACGCGCAGGGCGAGACCCGGCTTCCCCCGAAGCTCGACCCCGTCCTGGTCTTCGACATGACCTCGCTGGACACGCTCGACGCTCTGGGCGTCGCGATCGCCGGGGTGCCCACGGGGCTGAAGCCGCCGCACCTCGCCAAGTATGACGGGCCGTCCTACGCAAAGATCGGCACCCTGTTCGAGCCGGACTACGAGGCGGTGAACGCCGCCGAGCCCGGCCTGATCATCGCCGGGGGCCGGTCGGCCCCGAAATACGCCGAGCTGTCGCGCATCGCGCCGACGCTCGACATGACGACCGACCAGACCGACTTCCTGGCCAGCTCGATCGCCAACATCGAGACGCTGGGCCGCATCTTCGGCAAGACCGCCGAGGTCAAGCAGAGGTTGGACCGGCTGCGCGCCTCCATCGCCGAACTGAAGGCGGTGGCGGGCAACGCCGGCAAGGGCCTGCTGGTCCTGACCACCGGCGGCAAGATGAGCGCCTACGGTCCGGGGTCGCGCTTCGGCATCCTGCACACGGAGTTCGGCATCCAGCCCGCCGCCCCCGACCTGAAGGTCGCCAACCACGGGCAGGCCATCTCCTTCGAATTCATCCTGGAGACCAACCCGGACTGGCTGTTCGTGATCGACCGCGACGCCGCCATCGGGCAGGACGGCAAGCCGGCCCGGCAGTTCCTCGACAACGACATCGTCCGCCGCACCACCGCCTGGCAGAAGAACCAGGTCGTCTATCTGAACGGCGGCAACTGGTACATCGTCGGTGGCGGGCTGTCGGCGCTCCAGCAGGACGTGGACGATCTCCTGGCGGCGCTGTCCAAGAAGTCCTGATCCGTGAAGACCCTGCCAATCGCCACACTCCCGCTGGCGACCGTGGGCATTGGCCTGCTGGCCGTCTGGAGCCTGTTCGTCGGCGTCAGCGACGTCAGCCTCGCGGCGCTGTTCGGCGGCGCCCCGGACCAGGCCACGCAGGTCCTGCTGGTCAGCCGGATTCCCCGGACGCTGGCGCTGATCCTCGCCGGCGCCGCCATGGCGGTGTCCGGCCTGCTCCTCCAGATGCTGGTGCGCAACCGCTTTGTCGAGCCCTCCACCGCCGGGACCGCGGAATCGGCCATCTTCGGCATGATGATGGTCTCGCTGCTGGCGCCGGAGATGCCGGTGTTCGGGCGCATGGCCGTCGCCAGCCTGTGCGCGCTGGCGGGGACGGGGCTGTTCCTGGCGATCCTGCGGCAGGTGCCGCTGCGCTCGCCGCTGGTCGTGCCGCTGGTCGGCATCATGCTGGGCGGGGTCATCACGGCGATGACCGAGTTCGTGGCCTACCGCCAGGACCTGATCCAGTCGGTGCGCGGTTGGGAGACGGGGGACTTCTCCGCCATCCTGCTCGGCCGCTACGAGCTGCTGTGGCTCAGTGCCGCCCTGACCGGCGTCGCTTATCTGGCGGCGGACCGCTTCACCGTCGCCGGGATGGGGCGGGACGTCGCCACCAACCTGGGCATCGACCACCGCAAGGTGATGGCGCTGGGTCTGGTCATCGTGTCGATGACCACCGCGGCGGTGATCGCGACCTGCGGCATGATCCCCTTCCTCGGGCTGATCGTCCCCAACGTCGTCAGCCTCGTCCGCGGCGACAATATGCGCGGGTCCCTGCCCTGGGTCGCGCTGATGGGGGCCGGGCTGGTGCTGGCCTGCGACATCGCCGGGCGGCTGGTGATCCATCCCTACGAGATTCCGATCGGGACGATGATGGGGGTCATCGGCAGCGCCCTGTTCCTCTATCTCCTGCTGCGGAGGAACGGCCATGCCGGCTGACCGCCGCATCCTGTCGCCGATGGTCGTCCTGGGCGGCCTGTCGGCGCTGACCCTGCTGTCGATCGCGCTGTTCATGACTCTGGGCGCGCGCGGCAAGTGGGACTTCATCCTGGCCTTCCGCGGCACCAAGATCGCCGCGATGGTGCTGGTCGGCTACGCCGTCGCCGTGTCGACCGTGCTGTTCCAGACGATCACCAACAACCGCATCCTCACCCCGTCGGTGATGGGGTTCGACTATCTGTACCGGCTGATCCAGACAGTGCTGGTCTTCCAGTTCGGCAGCGGCCTCGTCGCCACGCTTGATCCGCGTCTGCGCTTCGGCGTGGAGGTGGCGTCGATGGTCGTCTTCTCCGGCCTGCTCTATTGGTGGCTGTTCAATGGGGCGGGGCGGAGCGACAACCGGCGCAGCCTGCATCTGCTGCTGCTCGTCGGCATCGTGTTCGGCGTGCTGTTCCGCAGCGTGACCAACTTCCTTCAGCGCATCATCGACCCCAACGAGTTCCTGACCGTGCAGGACCGGCTGTTCGCCAACTTCAACCGGGTGGACGTCGAGCTGCTGACGGTGTCGGCGCTGGTCGTGCTGGCGGTGTCGCTGGCCGGTTGGCGGTGGCGGCGCACCTTCGACGTGCTGGCGCTGGGGCGCGACGCGGCGATCAACCTCGGCGTGGAGCATCGGCGTGCGGTGATGGCGGTGCTGGTGATGGTGTCCATCCTGGTGTCGGTGTCCACGGCGCTGGTCGGGCCGGTGACCTTCTTCGGGCTGCTGGTCGCCAACCTCGCCTATCTGGTGATCCGCTCGCACCGGCACGCGCTGATCCTGCCCGCCGCCGTGCTGCTCGCCGTGCTGACCCTGGTCGCCGGCCAGCTCGTGCTGGAGCGGGTGTTCGGCTACAACGCCGCGCTCAGCATCGTCATCGAGTTCGTGGGCGGTCTCGCCTTCCTGTTCATCCTGGTGCGGGGGTCGGCCCGATGATCGACGTCAAGAACATCACGAAGCGCTACAACGGCACCGTCGTCGTCGATGGGGTGTCCCTGTCCCTTCCCGCGGGCGGGGTGATCTCGCTGATCGGGGCGAACGGGGCGGGCAAATCGACCCTGCTGTCGATCATCAGCCGCCTGCTGCCGATGTCGTCGGGCACGGTCGAGATCGACGGGCTGGACGTGACCACCACGCCGGGCGAGGTGCTGGCCCGCCGCCTGTCCATCCTGCGCCAGGACAACCAGATCATGTCGCGCCTGACGGTGGAGGACCTCGTCGCCTTCGGCCGCTACCCGCACAGCAAGGGCCGCCTGACCGACGGGGACCGCAAGCACATCCGCAACGCGCTGCGCTATCTGGACCTGGAGCCGCTGGCCGGCCGCTTCCTGGACGAGCTGTCGGGCGGCCAGCGCCAGCGCGCCTTCATCGCCATGGTGCTGTGCCAGGACACCGAATACATCCTGCTCGACGAGCCGCTGAACAACCTCGACGTCAAGCACGCCGTGGCGATGATGAAGCTGTTCCGCCGCACCGCCGACGAATTCGGCAAGACCATCGTGCTGGTGCTGCACGACATCAACTTCGCCTCCTGCTACTCCGACCGCATCGTCGCGATGCGCGACGGCCGGGTGGTGCACCAGGGTCCGCCGGAGGCCATCATCACGCCCGACGTCATCCGCGACGTCTACGGCGTCGAGGCCCAGGTGATGGAGAACGCCGGCCAGCGCATCGCGCTGTATTACCAGTAAAGAGCACCAATTCCCCTCTCCCGCCCCGGGAGAGGGTGGCCCAAAGGGCCGGGTGAGGGTCGCACGAGGATCGAAGCACTGGCCCGTTGCCGGTACCCTCACCCTTCCCGCGCATTGCGCGGGCCCCTTTCCTCTCCCGGGACGGGAGAGGGAAATCCGATCAGCGATGCGTCGGGTCGAAGATCACCGAACGGTCAATGTCGGCCAGCCGCGCCCGTCCGCTCAGCGCCATGGCGACCTCCAGTTCGGTCTGCAGGATGGTCAGCATGTGGGCGACGCCCGCCATGCCGCCGACCGCCAGGGCGTGCAGCACCGGCTGGCCCACCAGCACCGCGTCGGCGCCCAGCGCGAGGGCCTTCAGGATGTCGGTGCCGCGCCGGATGCCGCCGTCCGCCAGGATGGGCAGGCGGCCCGCCGCGCGGGCGGCGACCAGCGGCAGCACCTCCGCCACCGCGGGCAGCGTGTCGAGCGTCCGCCCGCCATGGTTCGACACGATGATCCCCGCCGCCCCCGCCGCGACGGCGGGATCGACGTCGTCGGGGTTCATGATTCCCTTCAGCAGCACCGGAAGCCGCGTCTCGGCACACAGCCAACGCACCGTGTCCCAGGTGGCGGCGGCGTGCAGCATGCCCTGGAAGACCGGACTGCCGGGGCGCGACGGGGTGAAAGGGTCCGGCGCCAGACCGGCCAGATTGACCGGGGCGATGCCGTCCGGCAAACGGAAGCCGGCGCGCTGCTCCATGTTGCGCAGGCCGCTGACCGGCGCGTCCACCGTCAGCACCAGCGCTCGGTAGCCCGCCGCCTCCGCCCGCCGCACCAGGGCCAGCGTGTCCTCGGGCCGCGGCTGGGTGTAGATCTGGAACCACAGCGGCCCGCCGGCCGCCGCCGCGACCTCCTCCAGCGTCACGCTGGACTGGGTGCTGACGGTCATCCAGGTGCCGGTGAGGCCCGCCGCCTGCGCGGTCGCCCGCTCCCCGTCGCGATGGACCAGCCGGTGGAAGGCCATCGGCGCGATCAGGATGGGATAGGGCATGGCCTGCCCGAACAGGCTCGTCGCCGCGCTGGCCCCCGACAGGTCGCGCAGCGCCCGCGGCATCAGGCGCATCCAGTCGTAGGCGTCGCGGTTGGCCTGCCGGGTGATGCCGTCCGCCCCGGTCCCCGCGATGTAGGCGCGGGTCGCCGCATCGACGCGGGCGGTGAAGTGGCGCTCGTAGTCGTAAAGCGAGACGGTGTCGGCGGGAACGCTCATCGCGGGAATCCTTCAAACGCACGTGCCGCCAAACCCCTCTCCCGTCCCGGGAGAGGGTGCCCGCGAAGCGGGCGGGTGAGGGTAAAGCCGAGAATCAAAGAACCAATCCTTGGCCGTACCCTCACCCTTCCCGCGCGTCGCGCAGGCCCCTTCCCTCTCCCGGGACGGGAGAGGGACAGCCGCCCTCCGCCAACTCGCCCGCCCGCCGCGCCAGGGCGCGCAGGCGCGGGTCGGGCTGGTCGGCCAGGGCGGCGGCCATGCCGCGGTAAAAGTCGGGGAAACCGGTTTCCAGCGCCCGCGCGAACCACGCCAGCGCCGCCTCCGTCCGCCCGTCCTGGAACAGCAGGCGGGCGTGGTTGAAGCGGCCCCAGCAGTCCCCGCCCTCGGCGGCGGCCTGGAAGAGCTGGCGGGCGCCCGCCCCGTCCTCGGCCACGGCGCGCCCGGCCTCGTGGAACAGGCCGAGCATGTTCAGCGCCTTCACGTTGCCCTGGCGGGCGGCGGCGGCGTAGAGGCGGTAGGCTTCGGCGTCGTCCGCCGGAACGCCCACGCCGCGGCAGTGCAGGTCGGCCAGATTGAACAGCGCCCAAGCATCGCCCAGCTCGGCGGCCCGGCGGTAATGGGCAGCGGCCTGGACGGGGTCGGCGGGCACGCCCCAGCCGTGCTCGTGGCAGCGGCCCAGCATGTTCACGGCGCGGGCGTCGCCGCTGCGCGCGGCGATGCGGAACCACTCCATCGCCTGCGCCCGCGCGGCACCGCCGCGGTCGAGGCATTGCTGCCCCAGGGCGAGCTGCACGTCGATGATGCCCGGCCCTTCCGTCGAACAGGAAGCGATGCCGGCCATCACACCTCCGCCCAGCGCCGCAGCAGGTTGTGGTAGTGGTTCACCAGAGCCAGAACGGACGGGTGCTGGTCGCCCAGCTCCCGGCGCAGGTCGATGATCGCGACGTCGAGGTCGTAGAGCATCGCCCGCAGCCCGTCGTCCTTGACCAGCGACTGGGTGAAGAAGAAGGAGGCCCAGCGCGAGCCGCGCGTCACCGGGGTCACCCGGTGCAGGCTGCTGGACGGATAGACCACCGCGTGCCCCGCCGGCAGCTTCACGCCCTTGGTGCCGTAGGTGTCCTCGACGACCAGATCGCCGCCGTCATACTCGCCGGGGTCGCTGAGGAAGATCGTGGTGGAGACGTCAGCCCGCATGCGCAGGCCGCCGGTGCCCGGAATGGCCCGGATGGCGTTGTCCACATGGTTGCCGTAGGTCATGTCCAGGTCGTAGCGGTTGAACATGGGCGGCAGGACGCGCAGCGGCAGGGCCGCCGAATTGAAGGCCGGGTTGCGGCCCAGCGCCTTCAGGATGACCACGCCCAACTCGCGGGCGGTGTCGCTCTCCTCCGGGATCTGCAGGTTGTTCTTGGCCAGCACCGCCTGGGAGCCCGCGGTGACGCGGCCATCGACCCAGGGCGACGCCTCCAGCACCGCGCGGCAGTGGGCGACCTCGTCGGCGGTCAGAACGTCGGGGATTTGCAGAAGCACAGGGAGGAATCCTTTTGCAGAAGAAGAAGGCCGGACCGGCCCCCGGAGGATGGTCCGGGACACGGTCCGGCCTGGCCGGGATCAGAAGGTGACGCCGGCGGTCAGCATGAAGGTGCGGCCCGAGGCCGGCACCGCGCGCGACGCGTTGAAGGCCGAGGCGTAGTTGCGGTGGTCGGTCAGGTTGTAGGCGTTGAGCGCCAGGGACAGGTTGTTGATCTCGTAGGACACCACGCTGTCCAGCGAGACCGTCTCCGGCACGCGGGCGGTGTTGGCGCTGTCGGCCCAATATTCCGAGGCGTACTGGATGCCGCCGCCGACCATGACCTTGCCGGGCACGACGCCGGGGGCGAACTCGTAGGTCGACCACAGGCTGGCGTTGTTCTTCGGCACGTTCGGCGCCTCGTTGCCAACGACCGCCGCGTTGGTCCGCGACTCCTTGATCTCGCCGTCGAGGTAGGCGTAGCTGGCGTAGACGCTCCAGCCCTCGACCACCTTGCCGCTCACCCCGGCCTCGAAACCGCGGATGCGGGTGCCGAGACCGGCTTCGGAAAAGCCGTCGGTGACCGTGCCGGTGGCCGGATCGACGGAGTAGGTGTTGCTCTTCTCGATCTGGAACAGCGCGCCGTTCAGACCCAGCCGCCCGCCGAGGAAGTCGGCCTTGCCGCCGATCTCGTAGAGGTCGGTCTTTTCCGGATCGAAGTCACGCCCGTTGCGCGGGGTTTCCGCCGTGCCGTTGGTGACCTGCGCCGCGATGTCCACGCCGATCGGCTTGTTGGAGCGCGCGTAGGAGACGTACAGCGACACGTCCTTGGTCGGCTCGTAGATCAGGCTGGCCGACGGGCTGAGCGTGCGGGTGCTCTCGTTGCCACCGATCACCGCCGGGTCGGCGGACTTGAAGGTGGTGCGGAAGTAATCCCAGCGCAGGCCGCCCTGCACCGAAAGCTGGTCGAACAGCCACACGCGGTCGGTGACGAACAGGCCGGTGTTGGCGACGCTGGACTCGCGCACGCCGGTCGCCGGGTAGGTGATGAAGGCGTTGGCCGGATAGCTGTGGCTGGGATTGCGGATGGTCTGGGTGTTGGTGCGGTTGACCCAGGTGCCGCCGCGCCGCTCGTCCTTCTGGTAGCTGAGGTCCAGGCCGCCGTTCACCTTGTGGTACAGGCCGAGGAAATTGCCCTCCGCCTTCACACCCGCAACGTTCTGGACGCCCCAGCCCTTCTGCTTGAAGGCCATGCCGCCACCGGCCCCATAGCCGATCACCGGGTTGCCGCCGTTCAGGAAGGCGGTGTTGGCCGCGGCGGTCAGCGCCGAGGGGGCCGTGGAAACGAAATCGCGCTCGTAATGGCTGTAGCGGCTGTCGTTGTAGAAGGACAGGGTCTTGCTGACTTCGTGGGCCAGGGTCGAGGTGACGATGTGGTTGTCGGTGTCGTCACGGTCCAGATTGCGGACGTAGGACGTGGACCGGTCGAGCCCGAACTCGGGCGCCGGTCGGACGATGCCGTCGCGGCCGCGGATCATGGGCTGGCCCATGTCCGGCGTCTTCTCGCCGTTCAAATAGGAATAGTTCAGGTGCCAGGTCGTCGGGGTGCCCAGCCCGACGCCGAGGTCGGCGGCGAAGCCCTTGCGCTTGGCCTCGACCTCGTCGCGGTCGGCGACGTCCTGGTCGTGGTACAGACCGTTGAAGCGCAGCGCCGTCGTCTCGTTGATCGGCTGGTTCACGTCCACCGTGGTGCGGTAGGTGGGGCCGGAACCGACCGACTGCTCGACGTTGTAGCGCTTGTCCAGCCCGGCCTTCTTGGTGCCCTGGTTGATGACGCCGCCGGAGTTGCCGACACCGAAGCCGTTGCCCGACGGGCCCTTGAAGACCTGCACGGACTCGGTGTTGAAGACGTCGTGGGTGTAGACGCCGAAGTCCTTCAGGCCGTCGGTGTAGATGTCGCCGCGGGCGGTCAGGCCGCGGATGCGGAACTGGTCGCCGTTCTGGCCGCCGTTACCCTCGCCGGTCGAGATGGTGATCCCGGGGACGTTGCGCAGGACCTGTTCCAGGGTCGTGGCGCGCTGCTGCTCGATGATCTCTTCCGGAACGACGTTGACGACGCGGGGCGTGTCCTTGACCGTGTCGGGCAGGCGGGAGATGCCGGTGGGCTTGGCGTTCACGTTGCCGGTGTCGGCCGGACGGTCGGCGCCGACCCGCACCGGGTCGAGAACGGTGGCGTCACCGGCCGCGGTGCCCGGCGCGGTCCCGGTCCCCGAACCGGCCCCGGCACCGGCCGTCTGCGCCTCGGCCACCGTCGCCAGGGTGGAGAAGGACATCGCCAGCCCCGCCGTCGCGGCGGCACCGGCGATGATGGGTCGGAGGCGGTCGGGGACATTCGATTGCAACATGAGGCTCTCCCGAAAAAACGTCGTGGCGGATGCGCCGATCAGCGGCGGGTATCTACCAAGCGGGGAGGCGCCCCCTTCAACGGCGATCATTCAGAATAATTCTAAATTGCAAAATCACCCTTGTTCAGCCCCGTCGCATGCGGGGATATGTCGTTTGGCGGAGGCCCATGAGGGACCCTCCGGCAGCCCGCCCAGACGTGGGCCGACACCCGCTTTTCATATGTGCTACAACGATTTAAAATGTCTGTTCAGGCGTTTTCAGAGGATCGCGCGGGAGTGTGCGAAACCGGGCTGTTGCAAAGCAGCAACTCCGATAATAAGAATTATTCTCAATATGGGGGAGCGCCGCGGCCCGAACGTCTTTTGTCCGTCAGGACGGAATCCGGACCGCCATCGCGCCCTGCCCGAGACGGGCCTTCCAGAGCTGTTCGGCCAGCCGCAGGGCGTCGGCGAAGGCCGGCCCGGCGGCGCCGGGAAGGGCGAACAGGGCGAAGGCGGCGGTACCGACGATGATGCGCTCCGCCCGCGCGTCGCGCACCGCACCGGTCCACACCCCCTGCCAATATTCCAGGCTGGTGCCGCGCGGGCGCGGCGTCGGCGGCGGCTCCTCCATGCAGGCGGGCAGGAGGAGGTCCTCCGCCGCGCCGTTGACCAGCCGGTGGATGGAGGACGGGCGGAAGGGCGTGAACTGGGCGACGTCGCGCACGCTGCCCAGCACGGCCATGTGCTTCCAGCCCAGGATGCGGGCGGCGTCGCGGTGCAGTTCCCGGTAGGTCGGCTTGGCCGCGCCCAGCAGGGAGGTCTTGGTCTTGGCCGGCTTCAGCAGATGCACGGCCTCGAACACGGCGGAACGGGTCTGGGTCAGCCGGTGCAGGCCGATCAGCCGGTAGATCTGAGGGGACAGGGCGGCGAGCGGGGCGTAGGCGATCCGCTGCGCCGCCAGAGCCGCCGCGATCTCCCGCGCGTTGGTGCAGACCGGGATGCCCACGGTGGGCGCGATGAACTCGTACCGGCCGGACGCCGCGCTGCAGCCCGTGCCGCCGTGCAGCAGCACCCGGTGGCCGGCCTGCGCGACCAGCCGGGCGGCGTGAAAGAACCAGGGCGGGTTGTGGTAGTTGGGCGAAGTGAAGCAGGGCCAGTCGATGTCCGCCTGGATCGTCCGGCCCAGCCCGGCGGCGACGTGCGCCCGCATCGCCCGCACCATCCCGGCCAGTTCCGGCGCGGTCGAGCCGCGCATCCGCATCATGCCGAGAAGCGCGCCGACCTGCACCGGATCGGCCTCACCCGCCAGGATGATGGTCATCGCCTCCTCCGCCTCCTCGGCGGTCAGCGGGCGGCCATGGCCGCCCCCGGCGATGCCCAGCACGCCGATGTGGCGGGCCAGACGGTCCTGCGCAGGGGCATCCGGCCCGATCCCCTGCAGTTTCGCGTCGACCCGGGCCGGCGACGGTTGCCCCTCCAGCAGGCCGGCGGGCCGCACCTGGAGCGGCGGCGCCGCGATGCCGGTCGGCACGTTCCAGCGCGGATCGAAGGTTTCGTCGAGCGCCGGGCGTTCCGCCGCCGGCTCGAACAGAGCGTCGATCCCGCGGGCCATCGCCTGGACGCGCGGGCGCAACGCTTCGGCGAACGGCGTGGGCACCAGGCCGCGGCCGGAGCGGATGAACAGGGGATCGCCGAACGCCTCGCGCATCTGCCCCAGGAGCCGGCTGAGCGCCGATGTCTGCAGACCGAGGTCGCGGGCGGCCAGCGTGACGTTCCGTTTCGACAGCAGCGCGTCCAGCGCGACGATCAGACGGCCACGGGACAGCCGATTTTCCTGGTCGCGGGGAACGGCCTTGCCCTGAGCAGACGCCTCCGGTTTCGGATGCGGCGTTCCGTCCTTCCTCTTGACCGTCATGTGAGTTCAGCCCGAATGCGGTTGCCTGGCCGGTTCACGGCTGCATACCATGATAATGATACGCATTCGCATACTAACGCAACACGCACGGAGCGCCCGTCCCCTCCCACGACGGAAAGGGGCCGGCGGCTTCGGAAGCTCAGTCCTCGGACGCTGCGGGCTTGGGGGCCGCAGCCTGCTCCGCCTGAATCCGCTCGACGATACGGGTCAGCGCCGCCGCGTCGAACGGGCTGTCCATGTTCAGGTCCTGGGCGAATTTGCGGATCACGCCGATGGCGCGGCGCCGGGTCACGATGTCGACGTCGCCGGGCCGCGTCCGCTCGACCACCGGCCCCTTGTAATAGCTGCTGCCGACGCGCCACTGGCGCTGGCCGTCCGCCCGCCATTTGGTGCCGTCGGACAGCACCATGCAGCGGTTGCCCTCGGTGAAGGCATCGACGGTGGCGATCCTCTCGGGGCCGGTCTGGCTGTTGTGGATCGTCACCTGATCCCCGACCCTGAACGCTGTCATTCCCTGATCATCCTCATCTCTGTCAGTCGCTGTCCGATGGCGGCCCGCCGGAATGGAGCCGCGCGCCCTGGTCGCTCTCGCGCCGCTCCTCCACCGCCGCCATCAGCCGCGACTTCGCGGTGGCGCGGCTGTCGGAAGCGCCGTCCGCCTTTGGTTGCCCCGGCGGCTGGCTCCGCGAGGCGGAGCGAACGCCGTTCAGCGCCGCCAGGAAACCGGTGGCCGGACGCATGGTCCTGCCGCCGCGCAGGCCGGGCGGCGCCCCGGGAGGAGGCGCCAAAGGCGGCGACGCCGGGGGTTGCGGCTTCGCCGCAGCGATGGGGGCGACCTCGGCCTCCCCTTCCCCATGCGGCGCCCGCCGTTCGGCGGCCTCGGCACGGGCCAAGGTGGTGGCGCGCTCCACGACCAGCGTCCGGCATTCGCCGTCCAACGTCTCGTAAACGCGCTTGGCCTCGTTCAGTTCATGCACGTCTTCCGTTTCCAGCGTGCGGTCCAGCGCGCTGGACAGCATCCGGAACTCCAGCACGCCCGGCACCCGCGCCTCGTCCACGGCGCGCTTCAGCACGCCGACAGCTTGCAGGGTTTCACGGTCCAGGGCGCCTTCGGGCATCGACATGCAGTGGGTTGAACGACGGGATAACCCGAAATATCGGCTGAGGCCGGGCGGGGTCAAGTGCGATCCGGCACCGTTCCGGCTTCACCCTCCGGTTCGACCGCACCGCGTCTTTGCAGCCACAGGGCGACGAGCCAGCACAGCGCGGCCCATCCCGCCCCGACGCACCAGCCCGCCAGGACGTCGGTCGGCCAATGGACGCCCAGATAGACGCGGCTGCAGCCGACCAGCAACGTCACCGCCATCGCCACGACGAGCACGTAGGCCTTCTGCCGCCTTCCCTCGACGAAGCGCGCCAGCATCGCGCCCAGCGTCAGGAAGACGACCGCCGACAGAAGCGAATGGCCGCTGGGGAAACTGGCGGTGAAGACGATGTCGCCGTGGGGAACGATGTCCGGACGCTCCCGTCCGATCTGGTTCTTCAGCAGGCCGCTGATCGCCATGCCGCCGCCGACCGACAACAGCACGAGAAGCGACGCCCCGCGCTTTCCCCGAAGCAGCAGGAAGCCCACCGTCACCGCGGTGATCAGCGACAGCACCGTAATGCTGCCCAGCGCCGTGACATCGCGCGCCGCGTTGTGAAGCCAGGGCGGCCCCAGCGGCGTCGTCGGATCGCCGGCCACCCGCAGCGCCATCAGCACCGCGCGGTCGAAGGCCGCCGTCTCGCCCTCGATCACCTCGCCGGCCAGCAGGGCGAAGGCCAGGATCAGCCCGGCGCTGACCGCCATGCCGACGAGAAGCCGCAACTCGTGCCGGCCGAGCCTCGTCCAGAAGCCGGGTGCCCTCAATCCTGCCAGCGCCATCGCCCGTCCCATGCCTCCCGTCGGTCGCAGACCGGTTATGGGAACGCCGGCCTCCGGGGAAAAGGTCCGCCGGGCCGCAGCGGACGTCGCCGAATGGTCAACCCCGCAAACATAAAGATATCTTTATGCTTGCGGGGTTCCGAATGCGCTGCTACACCAACGCCACAGCGGGCCGGTGTGCCCGCCCCTCATCATTGCTGTACCGCAAACAGCCGCCCAGGAGACCCCCCGATGGCCGCGCCCGCCAACTTCACCGACTACAAGGTCAAGGACATCAGCCTCGCCGAGTGGGGCCGCAAGGAAATCACCATCGCCGAGACCGAGATGCCCGGCCTGATGGCGCTGCGCGCGGAGTTCGGCGAGACGAAGCCGCTGGCCGGCGCCCGCATCGTCGGCTGCCTGCACATGACCATCCAGACCGCCGTGCTGATCGAGACGCTGACCGCTCTCGGCGCGACCGTCCGCTGGTCGTCCTGCAACATCTTCTCGACCCAGGACCAGGCCGCCGCCGCCATCGCCGCCGCCGGCATCCCGGTCTTCGCCTGGAAGGGCGAGACGGAGGAGGAGTTCTGGTGGTGCATCGAGCAGACCCTGCGCGGTCCCGATGGCTGGACCCCGAACATGATCCTGGACGACGGCGGCGACGTCACCCAGATCATGCACGACAAGTATCCGGAGATGCTGGCCGAGGTCCGCGGCCTGTCGGAGGAGACCACCACCGGCGTCCATCGTCTCTATGAGATGATGAAGAAGGGCACGCTGAAGGTTCCGGCCATCAACGTGAACGACAGCGTCACCAAGTCGAAGTTCGACAACCTCTACGGCTGCCGCGAGTCGCTGGTCGACGGCATCAAGCGCGCCACCGACGTGATGGTGGCCGGCAAGGTCGCCGTGGTCGCCGGCTACGGCGACGTGGGCAAGGGCTCGGCCGCCTCGCTGCGCTCGCAGGGCGCGCGCGTCCTGGTGACGGAGATCGACCCGATCACCGCGCTCCAGGCCGCCATGGAAGGCTATCAGGTCGTGACGATGGACGAGGCCGCCCCGCAGGGCGACATCTTCGTCACCGCGACCGGCAACGTGGACGTGATCACGCTGGACCACATGCGCCAGATGAAGGACCGCGCCATCGTCTGCAACATCGGCCACTTCGACAGCGAGATCCAGATCGAGGCTCTCCGCAACTACAAGTGGGAAGAAGTCAAGCCGCAGGTTGACGAGGTCGTCTTCCCCGACGGCAAGCGCCTGATCGTCCTGGCCCAGGGCCGCCTCGTGAACCTGGGCTGCGCCACCGGCCACCCGAGCTTCGTGATGAGCGCCAGTTTCACCAACCAGGTGCTGGCCCAGATCGAGCTGTGGACCAACGCCGCCAGCTACGAGAACAAGGTCTACGTCCTGCCGAAGCACCTGGACGAGAAGGTCGCCCGCCTGCATCTGGACAAGATCGGCGCCAAGCTGACCACGCTGTCCGCCAAGCAGGCCGAGTACATCGGCGTGAAGGTCGAAGGCCCGTTCAAGCCGGACCACTACCGCTACTAAGCGGGCCAAGGCGGACCGGGTCCAAACGGATCGGAACGGAAAGGGCCGCCCCAAGGGGCGGCCCTTTTTCATGGCACCGTCGCGACGCCCCGTTCAGGCGATCGCCAAACCATCTCCAAGCCATCCTCTCAGCGGCGCCGACACAGATCGTCGATCAGCCCCCGGACTGCCGTGTGAACCGCCTCCATGCGCTGCACCAGCGTGCCCCCCGCTGAACGGGCCAACGCGTCGTCGAACGCCTGCATCAGGATGAGGTTATCGGGCGCGGCGATACCGGGAACGCCGACCAGATCCCGCGCGAGCGCGGCACACTCCAAAGCGACCTGCTCTTCCGTGGCCACTCTCAGACTCAGCCGCTGGAAGAGGTCGCGGTCGCGCTCGACGGCCCGGGAGGAGATCTGCCCCCACAGGCGGCCCACCAGGACCGCGGCGAAGGCCGCCCGGAAAAAGCGCCGCCCCACCCCCTGGAAGTCGAAGGAGCCGTCGATGGGATCGGGCATCCTTTCCACCCAAGCCTGATCGGCCAGAACCGTCTGGTAGGTGATTCCCGAACAGGCGCACAGCAGCGCATAGGCGCGACCCGACGTGCCGGGATCGCGCCGCAATGACCGCAAGGTGGTCTCGTAGGCGACGAAAAGGGGCTGGCTGGAATTGCTGCGATCCGCGATGTCGCGCGTCAGGTCGTCGGCCAGGAAAAAGTTGAGGTCGTCGAGGGGTATTGCACGTCCCGTTGACGCGATCGCGGCAACCGCGTAAGCGTGCGCGACGGGCTCGCGCAGATAATCGACGTGTCTCCCCATGAAGGATGGCGTTACCCGATGCGGTTCCGGTTGATGTGCTGGTCCAGCGCTTGGCGCAACCCCGCCGGAAGAAGGGCATCGAACATGGTGACTTTGGCCCCCTCACCCGGCATCATACGCTCCGGACGGGGCGCGTTCAGGTACGCGGTTCCGAGATTGTGCGACGTCGCGTCACCGGTCCGTTCGGTCCTTGTCGGCGCAACGCGGGAGTTTGTGCGGATCGCGCCTTGGGTCGGTGTGTCTGCGGCGGAATCGTTCGTCTCTTGGAAGGCCGAAAGAGCCATTGTGCACCCGCCCCCGGAAAAAACAAAATGGCTTCCCACTCGGGAGCACCCTGACGATCGATCAAGGCTAATCCGAACTTGCGGGTATCGCAACACTGATTTTCATCTTATGCGCCGCGGCAAAAGGCCCTGGGCAACCCCAAGGCCTCCGCCTTTCGACCACGCCGTTCCACTCAGCCCTTCCGCCTAGACGGTGTCGGAGATGGCGGCGGAGACTGCGTCAGCGCCGCACCATCGGCGCCAAGTCCTTGCGGATGCCGGCGTCCAGCCGGGCATTCAGGTCGTCCATCATGCGGCGGACGAGGTCCTGCAGGGTCGCCTCACGGTCGGCCACCGAGATGTTCTCCGGCACCGTGGTGGACTGCGTCACCGTTGCCTTGGTCATGCCGCGGTAGGTCGTCTCGCCGGGCAGCTCGCCGCTGATCTCGACCTCGATCCGGCCGTCGTAGCGCTGGGCCTGATCGTTGGTGAAGTAACCTTTTACCCCGCCGGTCTTGGGAAGCTGGACCTCGACGATGCTGGCGTCGCGGATGGTGACCCGCACGCGGCCCGGCCCGCCGGCGGCCTGCAGCCGCTCGTTGGCCCAGCGGCGCACCGCCTCGGCGGGCGGCAGGGGGATGCGCTGGTCGACGGCCGTGCCGGCGGGACGGTGGGCGTCCACCACGTCGACGCCGCCCGCGTTCAGGACGATCGGGCCGAAGTTGGAATAGTCGATGGGCCGGGCCGCCGGACGCGGCGGCGTGCTCTGGCAGGCCGTCAGGGCCATGGTGGCGAGTGCGGCGGCGAGAACGAAACGGCGGGTGGGCATGATCGCTCCGGTGAGACGGAAAAACGGCGCGGCACTATAGCCGCGCCGCCTCATTAGCGCATCCGGAACCTGGAGCCCCCTACTTCGCCGTCCCGTAGACCCGGTCGAGGTCCGCGTCGTCGAAGTGGTAGGCGGTGGAACAGAACTGGCAGACCACCTCGACCCGCCCGTCGTCGATCTTCAGATCCTGCACCTCGTCCCGCGGCAGGCTGGACAGCATGTCCGACACCCGCTCACGCGAGCAGCGGCAGCCGAAGCGCAGGGCCTTGGGCTGCCACACCCGCACGCCGTCCTCGTGGAACAGGCGGAACAGCAGCGCACTGGCCGCCAGTTCCGGGTCGAGAAGCTCGTCGCCGGTGGTGCTGGACAGCAGGACCATGGCGCGGCGCCACGCATCCTCGTCGCCGGAGCCGAGCACCTTTTCGGTCGCATCCTGCGGCAGGCGCTGGATCATGATGCCGCCGGCCCGCCAGGCGCCCTTGCTGCCGTCCGGCAGGGTTTCCTGGTCCACCGACACGGTCAGGCCGGTGTCGATCTGCTCCGACTGGCGGAAATAATGCTGCACGCAGTCGGCCAGCGTCTTGCCGTACAGCTCGACGATGCCCTGGTAGCGCTCGGTGTTCGGCCCCTGGTCCACGGTGAAGGCGATGTGGCCCTTGCCGAGCAGGGCCGGCGCCGGGGCGATGGCCACGTCGTCGGCGGCCTTGGCCAGCGCTTCCTCGTCGAACTGGGCGTAGGCGCGGATGTCGCCGACCGAGGTGATGTCCGCCACCATCAGCCGGACCGGCCCGTCGCCCTTGGTCTGGAGCGTGAAGATGCCGTCGTACTTCAGCATGCTGGACAGCAGCATGGCGAGCGTCATCGTCTCGGCCAGGAAGCGTGCGACCGGCTCCGGATAGGCGTGGCGGGTCAGGATTTCGTCCAGCGCGGGGCCCAGCTTCACCATGCGGCCGCGCAGGCGCGACGCCTCGATCTGGAAGGGCAAAACGAGATCGTCGGTGATCGGTTGGACGGAAGGATCGTCCATGATGTCCTCGAAGTTACGACAGGCCATGGCCCGGCGCCGCCATCCCGCTCATCGCGGGGGGCGGCGCCGGGCCATGACTCCAATTCCAAGGGCTCTCAGCCCCGAGTGCTCTTAAATAGTGGCGCCGAGGCACCATGCCAGTATGGCCTTCTGGGCGTGCAGGCGATTTTCCGCCTCGTCCCAGACGACCGAGTGCCGGCCGTCGATCACCCCGTCGGTCACTTCCTCCCCGCGGTGGGCGGGCAGGCAGTGCATGAACAGGGCGTCGGGGGCAGCCAAGGCCATCAGCGCCTCGTTCACCTGATAGGGCGACAGGATCGCCGCCCGCTCGTCCACGTCGGTGTTGTGCATCGAGGCCCAGGCGTCGGTGACCACGCAGTCGGCGCCGCGCACGGCCTCCTCCGGCGAGGTGGTGACGGTGATCCGCCCGCCCTCGCGCTTCACCCAGTCGAGCAGCTCCGGCGCTGGGCCGTAGACCTCCGGGCAGCCGAGGCGGATCTCCACGCCGAGGCGCACCGCCACATGGACCCAGCTCACCGCCACGTTGTTGACGTCGCCGATCCAGGCCACCGTGCGCCCCTCGATGGGGCCGCGATGCTCCTCGAAGGTCATCACGTCGGCCATGATCTGGCAGGGGTGCGACTGGTCGGTCAGGCCGTTGATGATCGGCACCGAGGCGAACTCGGCCAGCTCCTGCACGCGCTCCTCGCCCATGGTGCGGACCATCACCGCGTCCACGTAGCGCGACAGCACGCGGGCGGTGTCGCCGATGGTCTCGCCGCGGCCGAGCTGCATGTCGTCAGGCTTCAGCACCACCACGTCGCCGCCGAGCTGGCGCATGCCCACCTCGAAGGAGACGCGGGTGCGGGTCGACGGCTTCTCGAAGATCATCGCCAGCGTGCGGCCCGCGAACAGCGAGCGGTAGGCCGGGATGTCCTTCTTGATGGTCGCGGCCATGGCGAGGATCCGGCGCAGGGTCGCCTTGTCCAGCCGGTCGATGTCGAGGAAATGACGGACGGCGGACATCACACCAGCTCCTTGGCGGTCTTGGCGAGGATGGCCACGGCCTCCTCCACCTCGGCCTCGCCGATGTTCAGCGGCGGCAGCAGCCGGACCACGTTCTCGCCCGCCGGAACGGACAGCAGGCCGTTGGCGCGTAGCGCCACCACCACGTCGCCGACCGCCGGACCGCAGGCGAGGCCGAGCATCAGCCCCTTGCCGCGCACGCCCGTGAAGACCGCCGGGTTCTCGGCCACCAGACCGGCCAGACGGTCCTGGAGCAGGTCGCCGATGCGCTGCACATGGTCGAGGAAGCCGGGCTCCAGCACCTTGTCCAGCACGGCGTTGCCGACCGCGGTGGCCAGCGGGTTGCCGCCGTAGGTCGAGCCGTGGGTGCCGGCGGTCATGCCCGACGCGGCCTTCTCGGTGGCGAGGCAGGCGCCCAGGGGGAAGCCGCCGCCGATGCCCTTGGCCACCGCCATGACGTCCGGCGTGATGCCGGCCCATTCATGGGCGAACAGCTTGCCGGTGCGGCCCATGCCGCACTGGATCTCGTCCAGGAACAGCAGCAGCCCATGCTCGTCGCAGATGTCCCGCAGACCGCGCAGGAACTCCACCGAGCCGGCGCGGATGCCGCCCTCGCCCTGGATCGGCTCCAGGCAGATGCCGGCGGTCTGGTCGGTCACGGCGTTGCGCACCGCCTCCAGGTCGCCGAAGGGCACGAGGTCGAAGCCGTCGAGCAGCGGGCCGAAGCCCTTGATCAGCTTCTCCTGCTGGGCCGCCGACACCGCCGCCAGCGTGCGGCCGTGGAAGGCCTGCTCGAAGGTGATGATGCGGGTGCGGGCCTTGTCGCCCTTCTCGTAATGGTATTTGCGGATCAGCTTGGCGCCGCATTCCCACGCCTCGGCGCCCGAGTTCGTGAAGAACACGGTGTCGGCGAAGGTGGCCTCGGTCAGCCGCTTGGCGAGGCTCTCCTGCCCGGCGACCCGGAACAGGTTGGAGGTGTGCCAGAGCTTGTGCGCCTGGGCGGTCAGCGCCTCGACCAGATAGGGATTCGCGTGGCCGAGGACGTTCACCGCCACACCGGCGGCGAAGTCGAGGAATCGTCGCCCGTCGGTCGCGTACAGATACGGACCTTCGCCGCGCTCGAACACGATGTCGGCGCGGGCATATGTGGGCATGACGACCGGAATCACAGCGAAAACCTCCGAATGAGGAAAGCCCGGCGGACACCCTCGCCCGCCGGGAACCGTCGAATATCAAGATGTCACTTCACGCTGTCAACGGATTGGCTACGCCAACCGGCTGAATTCGACCGGATTCAGGCGGATTTACGCCTTCAGCTTGTAGCCCGTCTTCAGCATGCGCCAGGCCAGCCACCACAAGCTGCCGTTGACGGCCAGCATGACGAGAATCCCGATCCCCAGCGTGCCGTCCGACCGCCCGATGAAGCCGTAGCGGAAGCCGTCGATCATGTAGAAGAACGGGTCGAAATGGGCGATCCACCAGAACACCGGCGGCAGCGTCTCCACCGAATAGAAGGTGCCGGACAGGAAGGACAGCGGCGTCACCACGAAGTTGGTCACCGCCGCGATGTTGTCGAACTTCTCCGACCAGATGCCGCCGACCAGCCCGAGCAGCGACAGCAGCATCGAGGCCATCAGGGCGTGGAAGATCACGAACTCCGGATGGGCGATGCGCACCGGGACGAAGGCCCAGATGGCCAGACCGGTGACCAGCCCGACCAGCAGGCCGCGCGTCACCCCGCCCATGACGAAGCCGAAGGCCAGCTCCAGCGGGGCCATCGGCGGCATCAGGATGTCGACGATGTTGCCCTGGACCTTGGCGATCACCACGGAGGAGGAGGTGTTGGCGAAGGCGTTCTGAGCCATCGCCATCATGATCAGGCCGGGCGCCAGGAACTCCAGATAGGGCACCGTCCCGATCATCCGCACCGCACCGCCCAGCGCCAGCGCGAAGACGGCGTAGAACAGCAGGGTGGTGACCACGGGCGCCCAGACGGTCTGCTGGTGCACCTTCAGGAACCGGCGCACCTCGCGCGCGTAGAGGGTCCACAGGCCGACCCAGTTGACGGCGCCGACCTGGCGGGGCATGGGAGGGAGAGGATGAGTCATCGCACCACGATCAACAGGAATGGACCGGACTTTAGGGCGCGGCGCCCGTTCCGGCAACCGCCCCCGGACGGGAGACAGCCATGACCCGCGACCAGCCGCCGGCCCGCAAGCCGCCGCGCCGCGTCACCGCCCAGTATCTGGAGAACGCGGCCCTGCACTATCTCCAGCGCTTCGCCAGCTCCTCGGCCAGTCTGCGCCGGGTGCTGATGCGCAAGGTCGACCGCTCCGCCCAGGCCCACGGCACCGACCCGGCGGAGGGCGCGCGCTGGGTCGAGGACCTGATCGCCCGCTACCTGCGCAGCGGCCTGCTCAACGACGCGGCCTACGCCGAGATGCGGGCGGTAAGCCTGCACCGTCGCGGCACCTCGACCCGCGCCATCCGCGAGAAACTGTCGGCCAAGGGCATCGGCCGCGACGAGGCCGACCGCGCGCTGGAGTCGCTGGACGAGGAGGTCGAGGGCGACCTGAACCTGACCGCCGCCCTGGCGCTGGCCCGCCGCCGCCGGCTCGGCCCCTACCGCCTGCCGGAGAAGCGCGCGGAGTTCCGCGACAAGGATCTGGCGGCGCTGGGCCGCGCCGGCTTCGCCTACGACATCGCGCGGCGGGTGGTGGACGCCGACGACCCCGACTCGGTGGAGTAACACCCTCCCCTCCGCGGCCCGTTCGCCCCGCCCGGCTGTTGTTCGGCAAACGCCATCGGTTCCGGGGAAACAGTCATGCGCCACGCCGCCCTCGCGGGCCTTACCCTCGCCGTCGGGCTGCTCGCCGCCGGGTTGCCTGCCGTCGGGACCGCCCGCGCGCAGGACGACGAGCGCATGGCGCTGTCGTCGGAACTGCCGATCACCGTCGAGGACGCCGCCGCCATCGAGAAGGGCAGCGTCGATGTGAAGGTTCGCGCCTTCTTCGAGCGGCTGAAGGGGGACGGCGGGCGCAACCGCCTGTCCTTCGACCCGGAACTCCAGGTCGGCGTCGCCGACGGCCTGGCGCTGAAGGTCAATCCCGGCTACCGCGTGGGCAACGCCGACGACGCCCAGCAGGGCGACGTCACGCTGTCCGCCGAATACAACATCCGTGAACCGTCGCAAGGACGGCTGGGCCTCTCGGTGGAGCCGCTGGTCAGCATCCCCTACGGGTCGGGGAGCAAGACGACCGAGGCCGGGATCACCGGGCGCCTGACCCAGCCGCTCGGGACCGCCGCCGGCGCGCCGCGCCTGCACGCCAACCTGTCCTGGCGGCATCGGTTCGATCCGGCATCGGACGAGCGCGACAACCGCTTCATCATGGCCGCCGGAATGAATGCACCGGTCGGCCCCGCCACCGCCGTGGCCGTCGACGTGGTGCGCGAGCAGTCGGAGGAGCGCGGCAAGGCCGACAATTTCGTGGAGGCCGGCGTCCGGCATCTCGTCGGCGAAGACCTCGCCGTGGGAGCCGGTATCGGAGTCGGGTTCGGCCCCGATTCGCCGCGCTACCGCCTGCTGCTGGGCGTGCAGCGGTCGTTTTAGGGCAACCCCCGAAAACGACAAAACGCGCGCAAAGCCTTTCGGCGATGCGCGCGGCACTCTCAACCGGGGTTCGGTGCAACCGAGAGTCGGAGTCGTCCTGGTGTGGGGCTTGGAGCCCGGCCGCGGAGTTTGCCGCCCCGCGGTGACATCACCAGAATCGCCTGGATGCGCTCCGGCGCCTCCAGGCGGTCAGCCTCAGGCCGCGACGGCCTGCTGCTTGTCCTGGGCCTTGGCGATGCGGCGCTTCAGGCGGCGCGCTTCCAGGCTGAGGACGTCGTCCTTCGCGTCGAGCAGGAAGGCGTCGAGGCCGCCCTTGTGCTCGATCGAACGGATCGCGTTGGTGGAGATACGCAGGCGCACCATCTGACCCAGAGCGTCGCTCAGCAGCGCGGTTTCCTGCAGGTTCGGCTGGAAACGGCGGCGGGTCTTGTTGTTGGCGTGGCTGACGTTGTTGCCAAACTGCGTGCCCTTGCCGGTCACGGAGCACCGACGTGCCATCGGAGTGATCCTTTATTTTAGCAAATGAAACCCGGTCCCGGGCAGCATACCGCCCGAAGGAGGCGGCGTTATAGTCGAACAAGCGCGCGCCCGTCAAGGAAGGAAGAGACGGGCGCGCGCCGATCGACGGTCCCCGGGCCGGCGGGGACCGCGATCCGGTGAAATCACTCGGCGGCGGGAGCGGCGGCCTTCTTCTCCTCAGCCTTCGGGGCGGCCTTCGGGGCTTCGGCCTTCGGGGCTTCGGTCTTGACGGCTTCGACCTTCGGGGCCTCGGCCTTCTTTTCCTCAACCTTCACCTCGGCCTTCGGGGCTTCCGCCTTGAGCGCCGGGGCGGGGGCCGCCTCGACCTTCGGCGTCTCCGCCTTCACCGGCTCCGCCTTCGGAGTCGGCGCTTCGGCCTTCGGGGCCTCCGCCTTGGGAGCGGCGGCCTTGACCGGAGCCTTGCGGGCCGCCGGAGCCTTCTTCGGCGCCGGAGCGGGAGCCGCCTCAGCCTTCGGCGCCTCTGCCTTCTTCTCCTCGACCTTGGGCGCCTCGACCTTCGGGGCCTCCGCCTTCGGGGCGGGGGCCGGCGCAGCAACCGGGGCAGCCTTGGGCGCCGGGGCGGCCGACGTCAGGGCCACCGGGCTGACGCCCAGTTCGGCGGCGATCTTCGAGGAGACGTCGAGGACGGTCTGCACGTGGTTGACGACGCGGGCCTGGGCGACGGTCGCCCATTCGCGCTGCACGGCGACGAGGTCCGCCGGGCTGCGCACCTTGGCGAACTCGCCGGCGAGGTGGGTCGTCTCGCCGATGCCGGCGGTCACGCCGTCGAGCAGGCGGCGGCAGCCGTCCTGCATCACGCCGGCGACGCGCGTGCCGCGGGCGGCGTAGGTCTCGGCGTTCGCCTTGCCCAGCGGCGACAGGGCGAGAGCCCCGTTGGTCAGGGGGTTGAAGCGCTCGAAAAGATCCAGAAAGTTGGCGGCCATGTCCTAAGGTCTCCCGTTGACGACTCGACGCGGAGGCGGTGTCGGACAAGTCAACTCCGGCTCATACCCCAGGAGACTGCGGGCAAACCCCTCGCCCAAGCGCCATGAAGACGCTCCTTTCCCGCCCAGGCCACCTTATGCACGGGAGAATCGCGGCGCAACAAGAAATGTTGCGGTGCAGCATACCCGAAAGGACCTACTCCACCGCGCGCCCGAGGAACTTTTCAAGCAAAACGCGTGCAGCGGCCGTGGGGGTGATGGCGCCGCCGGTCACGCGGGACTCCAGCGCGGACAGGTCGGCGCGCACGGCGGGATGCCCCTTGAAGGCGTCCACCAGCGTCTCGCGGATCTCGCTCCACAGCCAGGCGCGGGCCTGCTCGGCGCGGCGCGTGGCGCGGACGCCGGACGCCTCGGTGATGGCCTTGTGTTCCCCGATGGTGTCCCACACCGAATCGATGCCGGCCTTGGTGATGGCCGAGCAGCTCAGCACCGGCACGCGCCAGTCGCCGTGGCGCAGCAGGGTCAGGGCGTGGCGGTAGTCCGCGACGGTATGCCGCGCCGTGTTGGCGAGGTCGCCGTCCGCCTTGTTGACGACCACGAGGTCGGCCAGCTCGACGATGCCCTTCTTGATGCCCTGAAGCTCGTCGCCCCCGGCGGGCAGCAGAAGCAGCATGAACAGGTCGACCATGTCGGCCACCGCCGTCTCCGACTGTCCGACGCCCACCGTCTCCACCACGATCACGTCGAAGCCCGCCGCCTCGCAGACCAGCATGGCCTCGCGCGTGCGGCGGGCCACGCCGCCCAGCGTGGCGCCGGCGGGCGACGGGCGGATGAAGGCGTTCAGCTCACGCGACAGGTCGACCATGCGGGTCTTGTCGCCCAGGATGGAGCCGCCGGTGCGCTGCGACGACGGGTCGATGGCCAGCACCGCCACCTTGTGCCCCCGCGCGATGACGTGCTGCCCGAACGCCTCGATGAAGGTCGACTTGCCCACCCCCGGCACGCCGGAAATGCCCACCCGCACCGAATTGCCGGTGTGGGGGAGCAGCGTCTCCAGCAGGGCGTCGGCCTGGGCGCGGTGGTCGCGCCGGGTCGATTCGATCAGCGTGATGGCGCGGGCGAGCGCGCGGCGGTCACCCTGCAGCACCGCGTCGGCGAGCGCGGCGGGGGTGTTGAGGGCGGGAGCGGGAACGGTCGTCATGGCAGGACCCTAGCGGGCGCGGCGGGCGCGGTGAAGCCTCTCATCGATCACTGGGTCGATCCGCCATCGCTCGTCAACACTCAGGCGGCCTTCGCGACCAGCCCGTCCAGCCAGACCTCCAGCGCGGCGAACAGGGCGACCGCCGTGGCGCAGGCCGCCTGCGCCGACTCGGGTGCGTCCAGATCGCTTTCCAGCCGGGCGAGCAGCGCCTTCCAGCGGCCGGCCATGTCGATCCCGGCCGAGGCCAGGAAGCGCGCCCCGCGCGTGGCGTCGAAGCCCAGCGCGCGTGTGACGTTGGGCAGCATCGCCCGCCCGCCATGGGCGGAGCCGTCCAACACGTAGCGCGCCGCCAGCCGCGCCGGCAGGCCGTCCAGCGCCGGCAGCGACCCGGCCACCGGCAGGGCATCCGCGTCCACCCCGAGGTCGGCCAGATCGGCGCGCAGCAGGTCCAGCCGTTCGGTCCCCTCGCCCAGCGCCCGCTCGCCCAGCGCCCGCTCAATGGGGGCGTTGAAGCCGTGCAGGGCGATCAGGGCGTCGCGGTACTCGTCCACCGTGATCGACGGGCTGGTCAGCGGGCGCAGCACCGCCGCCCGGTCCAGCCGTTCATGGATGTCGCGGGTCGCCTCGCGCAGCGCCTGCCGTACCGGTCCCAAAGGGATGCTCCGTCGTGATGATGGGATGAGGTGGGAAAGGGCTCAGGTGGGGGCAAGGACTTCCGGAACCGGCTCCGGCCCCTGGGAGGATTCCTGCTGCCGCGCCCACAATGCGGCATAGGCGCCGCCGCGCGACAGCAGTTCCATGTGGCGCCCCCGTTCGATCACACGCCCGGCCTCCATCACCAGGATCTCGTCGGCGTCGATCACGGTGGACAGGCGGTGCGCGATGACCAGCGTGGTGCGGCCGCGGCTGACCTCGCGCAGGTTCGCCTGGATCTCCCGCTCGGTGTGGGTATCGAGCGCCGAGGTCGCCTCGTCGAACAGCAGGATCGCCGGGTTCTTCAGGATGGTGCGGGCGATGGCGACGCGCTGCTTCTCGCCGCCGGACAGCTTCAGCCCGCGCTCCCCCACCGTGGTCTCGTAGCCGTCGGGAAGCGCCATGATGAAATTGTGGATATGGGCCAGCCGCGCCGCCTGCTCGACCTCCGCCGGGCTGGCGCCGGGGCGGCCGTAGGCGATGTTGTAATAGACCGTGTCGTTGAACAGCACCGTGTCCTGCGGGACGATGCCGATGGCGCCGCGCAGCGATTGCTGGGTCACCGCGCGGATGTCCTGCCCGTCGATCAGGATGCCGCCGCCCGACACGTCGTAGAAGCGGAACAGCAGCCGTCCGATGGTCGACTTGCCCGCCCCGGACGGGCCGACGATGGCCACCGTCCGCCCGGCGGGCACGGTGAAGCTCACCCCCTTGAGGATCGGCCGCCGCGGGTCGTAGCCGAACTCCACCCCGTCGAAGCGCAGTTCGCCCCCCGTGATGGCCAGCGGGGGGGCACCCGGCCGGTCGGCGACCTCGCGGTCCACCGACAGCAGCGTCACCATCGACTCCACGTCGATCAGCGCCTGCTTGATCTCGCGGTAGACCACCCCGAAGAAGTTCAGCGGCTGGTAGAGCTGCAGCAGGTAGGTGTTCACCAGCACGAAGTCGCCCAGCGTCATCGTGCCGTTGACGATGCCGCGCGCCGCCATGCCCATGACCACCGCCAGCCCCAGCGAGATGATCGCCGACTGGCCGATGTTCAGCAGCGACAGGCTGCGCTGGCTCTTGACCGCCGCCTGCTCGTAGGAGGCCAGCGCCTGATCGTAGCGCCGGGCCTCGTGCCCCTCGTTGCCGAAATACTTGACGGTCTCGTAGTTCAGCAGGCTGTCCACCGCCTTGGTGTTGGCCTTGTTGTCGGTCTCGTTCATGGCGCGGCGGAACTGGATGCGCCATTCCGACACGAAGAAGGTGTAGGCGATGTAGCTTCCCACCGTGGCGAAGGTCGCCAGCGCGAACCAGCCGTCGAACATCCGCCACAGGATCACGCAGACCAGCGTGATCTCGACCAGCGTCGGCACGATGGAGAACAGGGCGTAGCGCAGCAGCGTCTCGATGGCACGGGTGCCGCGCTCCAGCGAGCGGGTCAGCCCGCCGGTCTGCCGCTCCAGGTGGAAGCGCAGCGACAAAGCGTGCAGGTGCTGGAAGACCGACAGGGCGACCTTGCGGATGGTGCGCTGGGCGACGTTGGCGAACACCGCGTCGCGCAGCTCCGCGAAGACCAGCGACATCACGCGCGCCAGACCATAGGCGACGATCAGCCCCAGCGGGATGGTCACCAGCGCCCCGGCGTCGCCTGGCGACAGGGCGTCCACCGCCCGCTTGTAGAAGAGCGGCACCCAGACGTTCGCCACCTTGGCGCCGACCAGCAGAATGAGCGCCACCACCACGCGCAGCTTCGTCTCGAAGGAATCATGCGGCCACAGATAGGGGACGAGCGAGCGCAGCGCCGCCATGTCGCCGGTGCTGGACGCGGCCTCCGCATAGGAGGGGGCCGGGCTGGGAGTGCTGGTGCGGCGGCGCATGGAGGGGTCCGGGAATTGGATCGGTTGCCAAAAGCGGCTGCCCTAAACTAGGGCCACTTGCGGTGCCAACCAAGGAAGACGGGCCGTGCGCCGGCTGCATGGCGGTCCACCGGAGCGTTTCCACACGGTTTGCGGGAATCCGTCTCCGAAAAATTGCACGCGGACGAAAGGATAAAACCGTATTAGACTTATTGTCTATCTCCGTTGGCGAGGGCTGCGGAGCGATTGCCGCATAGGGCCGAACGTGCTGAAAAATCTCTCCCTGACCGCCAAACTGTCCCTGCTGAACGTGCTGGGGCTGTTCATCCTGGCCATCGTGCTGACGCTGGCCTCCAGCCACGTGCTGAGCGACCGCAGCGCCGCCTCCGCGCAGGAGCAGCGGGAGCGCAGCATGGCGCTGGCCCACATGCTGCTGAAGCAGAACGGCGCCGACTACAGCCTGCGCGACGGCGCGCTGCATGTCGGATCGGTGCGGATCGACGGCGACACCCGCATGGTCGACCAGATCCGCGAGCTGACCGGCGGTGCGGCCACGGTGTTCCGCGGCGACACCCGCGTCGCCACCACCGTGCAGAACCCCGACGGCAGCCGGGCCAACGGCACCAAGCTGGGCGCCGGGCCGGTCTTCGACAGCGTCATCACGCAGCGCAAGCCCTACCGCGGCGAGGCCGACATCCTGGGCGAGCGCTACTTCACCTCCTACGACCCGCTGCTCGACGCCTCCGGCTCGGTGGTCGGCGTGCTGTTCGTCGGGCTGAAGCGGGCCGACGTGATGAGGGTGGTGGACGAGGTGGAGCGCACCATCCTGGTGGTGGCGCCTCTGGTCACCCTGGCCTTCGGTCTGGTCAGCTTCTTCCTGGTCCGCCGCCAGATGGGCGCGGTGCGGGCGATGAGCGCGAGCATGCACGACCTCGCCGCCGACAAGCTGGATGTCGCCGTTCCCGGCCTCGACCGCGGCGACGAGATCGGGCAGATGGCCCAGGCGGTGCAGGTGTTCAAGGACAACGCCATCCAGAAGAAGGCGATGGACGAGGCCGAGCGTGAGCGCCTGGAGGCCGAGCGTCGCGCCGACGAGGCGCAACGCGCCCGCGAGACGGCCATCGGCGAGGAGATCGCCGCGCTGATCGACGGCGTGTCGAAGGGCGACCTGTCGCGCCGCCTCGACCTGGCCGGCAAGGACGGCTTCTACCGGACGATGTCGGCGGGCATCAACCGCCTGACCGACACGGTCGAGGCGGTCATCGCCGACCTCGGCGCGGTGCTCAGCGCGCTTGCCCAGGGCGACCTCAACAAGCGGGTGCAGCGCGACTACGAGGGGGCCTTCCAGACGCTGAAGACCGATGTCAACGCCACCTCCGCCAAGCTGTCGGAGATCGTCGGCCAGATCACCCAATCAGCGGACACCATCGCCTCGGCGGCGGGCGAGGTCTCCATCGGCTCCTCCGACTTGGCGGAGCGGACGGAGCAGCAGGCCTCCTCGCTGGAGGAGACGGCGGCGAGCATGGAGGAGCTGGGGGCGACCGTGCGCTCCAACGCCGACAACGCCCAGCGCGCCAACGGCATGGCCGCCGACGCCCGCACCGCCGCGGAGTCCGGCGGCACGGTGGCGGACTCGGCGATCGACGCGATGAAGCGCATCGAGGCGTCGAGCCGCAAGATCACCGACATCATCGGGGTGATCGACGAGATCGCCTTCCAGACCAACCTGCTGGCGCTGAACGCGGCGGTGGAGGCGGCGCGGGCCGGCGACGCCGGGCGCGGCTTCGCGGTCGTGGCCCAGGAGGTGCGCAACCTTGCCCAGCGCTCCGCCCAGGCGTCCAAGGAGATCAAGGGCCTGATCCTGGACAGCGACGCCCAGGTGAAGGACGGGGTGGAACTGGTCAAGAAGGCCGGCGACGCGCTGGAGGGCATCGTGTCGGGCGTCCAGCAGGTCGCCGGGTTGATCGCCGAGATGGCCTCGGCGTCGAGCGAGCAGGCGGCGGCCCTGGACGAGATCAACGCCACCGTCTCGCAGATGGACGAGATGACCCAGAAGAACGCCGCGCTGGTCGAGGAAACCACCGCCGCCGCTCAGGCCATGGCCGGTCAGGCGAACGACCTGAAGGGGCTGATCGGCTTCTTCAAGCTGGACCCGCGCGCCGTGCCGGTCGCCGTTGCCGGCCCGCGGCATGTGGCGCCGGTGGTGCGTCCGGCCGCTCCGGCGTCCCGCCCGACCCGCGCCGCAGCCAAGCCGGCGGCTCGCGCGGTGGCCCATTCGGGCGCCGCGCTCAAGCGCAACGTCAGCGAGGACGACGACTGGAAGGAGTTCTGAGGGTCGAGGGCGGTCTCGCCCCCTCCCTAACCCTCCCCCGCTGACGCGGGGGAGGGAACTGCCGCCGCTTCGCAAAAGGCACCCTCTCCCGCGAGAGCGGGGGAGGGCCGGGGTGGGGGACCCCCCGCCTCAGTTCGCGATCGGCGTCGCCTCGATCTTGCGGCGCGGTGCGGCCTTGATCGAAGGGCCGGCGTTGTCCTCCGGTTTGGCGAGGGTGGTCGTCGTGCCGCGGGCGGTCTGGATGGGCGCGCTGCCGCGCAGGCGCAGCAGATGCATCCGCACATAGGCGGTCGACCCCACCGCCTGCACCGCCACCCAATCGGTGCCGCGGGCGCGGCCCAGAACCTTCAGGGGTTGGCCGGGCGGAAAGGTGGCGATGATGGGGGCACCGTTGCTCGGCTGCGACCGCAGCGCGGTGGTCTTGTCGGTTTCCCACTCGCCGGAGACGGTGTCGAGCCCGGCCGGAGAGGCGCTGGCGGTGCCCTGCACCACGGGCGCGCGGTTGGTCCGCTCGCCCGTCTGGCAGGCGGTCAGCATCACCGCGCAGACCACGGCGAGGGAGACGGGAACGAGGCGCAGACGTCTGGTCATCACGGACTCGGTTGGGTAGCCCTTTCGATCGGGCGACCATACAGGATGCGCCCCCACCCGCGCCACCGCGCCGCGGCAGAACGGCTATGCACTGTTTGTGGCAGGAAAGTGGCGCCGACCCTTAGCCCAGCCCTTACGCGAGGACGCCCAATTGCCAGGCGAAGAAGACGCCCAGCGCCACGGCAATGGTGAAGAGTTGCTTGCCCGTCACCACGCAGGCGAGCACGGCGGCCAGCGCGCCGACCAGCTGCGGGTTCCTCCAGGTCAGCTCCAGCCCCTCGCCGTTCGGGGACAGGATCATCGGCACGATGATGGCGGTCAGCACGGTCACCGGGACGAAGCCCAGCGCCTGCTTCAGCAGTGGCGGGAAGACCACCCGGTCGCCGAGCACGAACAGCGCCGCCTTCACGAAGACGGTCACCGCCGCCATGCCCAGGATCATGACGGTGTTGGTCAGGACGGTCCCGGTCATGCCGCTTCCTCCTCCCGCCGCCCGGCCTCCAGCCCGCCGGAGCGCCAGCGCTGCAGGGCCATCCCGACGGTGACGCCGGCCACCACGGCGGCCATCAGCCCCAGCTTGTAGGGCACGTCCTGCCCCAGATAGGCCACGGCCCCCGCCGCCACCGCTGCCGCGAAGTTGGGCAGGCTGGCGAGCTGCGGCACGACGATGGCGATGAAGGTGGCGACCATCGCGAAGTCGAGCCCCAGCGACTGGAGCTGTGGGAAGGCCGCGCCGAACAGCAGGCCGACCAGGGTCCAGAACTGCCAGTTCGCGTACATCGACAGGCAGGAACCCAGGAAATACCAGTGCCCCAGCGGCGCCCGCGGATGCCGGGCGTAATAGCCGGCCATCACCGCGAAGGTCTCGTCCGTCAGGAAGAAGCCCAGCGTCCAGCGCCAGCGCGCCGGCAGATGGGCGACGTGCGGCAGCAGCGTGGCGGCGTAGAGGGCGTGGCGCAGATTCACGATCAGGGTGGTCAGCCAGATCACCGCCAGCCCGGCGTGCCCAGCCACCAGCCCCAGCGCGATGAACTGGCTGGAACCGGCGAAGACCGAGAGGGACATGAGCTGCCCCTGCCACGCCACCAGCGGCCCGGCGGCCACCAGCGTGCCGAAGATCACCCCGAAGGGCGCCGCGCCGATGACCATCGGCAGGGTGTCGCGGGCGCCGGCGGCGAAGCTGGATCGTCTGGTCATGATCGTTCTGAAGTGTCTTCTTGAACCGGTCCGTGGAACCGCGTCGGGCTGCGGACCATAGCGCTGCGACGGCCTGCCTGCCCGCCTTTTATTGTCCGGGAGACAAGTCCATCCGCCCCGCCCAACCCTGCGGGGTTAACGATTCCGATGGGGTGGAGTGCCGGGGGGAGGGCTTTCCATCCGCCCGGCTTTCCGGCAGGCTGGTTCCATGAAACCCGATTCCTGCTTCGAGTTTCCCGTCCACACGGCGGGGGAGCGTGTGGCGGACGCGGTCATCCACGCCATCGGCGTGATCGCCGGCCTGATCGGCGCGTCCTGGCTGCTGGTCGTGACGGCGGGCCATGCCTCCGCGACCGAGATGGTGTCGCTGGTCGCCTACGGCGCCGGGCTGGTCGGCATGCTGAGCGCGTCGGCCGCCTACAACCTGGCCCCGCCGGGGCGGCGCAAGGCGATGTTGCGGCGGGTCGATCACGCGATGATCTATGTGATGATCGCCGGCAGCTACACCCCCTTCACCCTGAACCGGCTGGATGGCGCCGCGGGACTCCCGCTGGGCGTCGCGGTGTGGGTGGTGGCGCTGGGCGGCGTGGCGCTGAAGCTGTTCGCCTCCTGGCGGTACGAACGGCTGGGCTTCGTGCTCTATCTCGGCCTCGGCTGGGCCATCCTGTCGGTGGCCGAACCGCTGTGGCGGTCGCTGTCCCCGACGACGCTGATCCTGCTGGCGGTCGGCGGGGTGGTCTACACGGTGGGGGCCTTCATCCACACGCTGGACCGCCTGCCCTACAACATCCCGGTCTGGCACGCGCTGGTCGTGGTGGCGGCCTCCTGCCACTTCGCAGCGGTGGCGCGGGAATTCGTGGTGACGTGACGAACGAGGGGCCTCGCGAAAGGCCCCCCGCCCGCATCATCAATGCACACCCTCAATGAACGGTGGTCACCGGCTGCGTCGCGGCGCTGCGCACCTGGGCGGAGACGAGCAGGCCGTTGATGGTCAGCTCGCCGCCTTCCGCCCCCACCTTGACCGTCTGGCCGTCGGCGACGCGGCCCTCCAGAATCATGGTGGCCAGCGGGTTCTGAAGCTCCCGCTGGATCACCCGCTTCAGCGGACGCGCGCCGTAGACCGGGTCGTAGCCGGCCTCGGCCAGCCACTGCGTCGCCGCCTCGTCCACCTCCAGCGTGATGTCGCGGTCGGCCAGCATCCTGACCAGCCGGCCGAGCTGGATCGTCACGATCCCGCCCATGTGGCTGCGGTCCAGGCGGTGGAACAGCAGGATCTCGTCCAGCCGGTTCAGGAACTCCGGCCGGAAGTGGGCGCGCACCACCTCCATCACCTCGTCGCGCACGGCGCCGCTGTCCTGGCCTTCCGGCTGGGCCGCCAGCACCTCGGAGCCGAGGTTCGAGGTCATGATGATGACCACGTTGCGGAAATCCACCGTCCGCCCCTGCCCGTCGGTCAGACGCCCGTCGTCGAGCACCTGGAGCAGCACGTTGAAGACGTCGGGATGGGCCTTCTCGACCTCGTCGAACAGCACGACCTGATAGGGCCGGCGGCGCACCGCCTCTGTCAGCGCCCCGCCCTCCTCATAGCCGACATAGCCCGGAGGGGCGCCGATCATGCGGGCGACCGAGTGCTTCTCCATGTATTCCGACATGTCGAGCCGGACCATCGCCGTCTCGTCGTCAAACAGGAACTCGGCCAGCGCCTTGGTCAGCTCGGTCTTGCCGACGCCGGTGGGCCCAAGGAACAGGAAGGAGCCGATCGGCCGGTTGGGGTCCTGCAGGCCGGCGCGGGCGCGGCGCACCGCGTTGGACACCGCCACGATGGCCTCGTCCTGGCCGATCACGCGGGTCTTCAAGCGGGTTTCCATCGCCAGCAGCTTTTCCCGCTCGCCGGCCAGCATCTTGTCCACCGGCACGCCGGTCCAGCGGCTGACCACGGCGGCGATGTCGCTGTCGCGCACCTCCTCGTTCAGCATGCGGTTGGCGGCGTGGGCCTCCGCCTCCTTCAACCGCTTCTCCAGGTCCGGGATGACGCCGTAGGCCAGCTCGCCGGCGCGGCCCCAGTTGCCGTCGCGCTGGGCCTGCTCCAGCTCGGTGCGGGCCTTCTCCAGGTCCTCCTTGATCTTCTGCGCGCCCTGGAGCTGGTCCTTCTCGGCCTGCCACTTGGCGGTCAGCTCGGCGGATTCCTGCTCCAGGTCGGCCAGTTCGCCTTCCAGGTTGGCGAGCCGGGCGCGCGAGGCCTCGTCGGACTCGCGCTTCAGCGCCTCCCGCTCGATCTTGAGCTGGATGATGCGGCGGTCCAGCTCGTCGATGGTCTCCGGCTTGCTGTCCACGGCCATGCGCAGGCGGCTGGCCGCCTCGTCGATCAGGTCGATGGCCTTGTCGGGCAGGAAGCGGTCGGTGATGTAGCGGTTCGACAGGGTCGCCGCCGAAACGATGGCCGCGTCGGTGATGCGCACGCCGTGGTGCACCTCGTAGCGCTCCTTCAGGCCGCGCAGGATGGAGATGGTGTCCTCCACCGTCGGCTCGGGCACGAAGACGGGCTGGAAGCGCCGGGCCAGCGCCGCGTCCTTCTCGATGTGCTTGCGGTACTCGTCCAGCGTGGTCGCGCCGACGCAGTGCAGCTCGCCGCGCGCCAGCGCCGGCTTCAGCATGTTGGAGGCGTCCATGGCGCCATCCGCCTTGCCGGCGCCGACCAGGGTGTGCAGCTCGTCGATGAAGACGATGATCTCGCCCGCCGCCGCCTGGATCTCCTGGAGCACGGCCTTCAGCCGCTCCTCGAACTCGCCGCGGTATTTGGCGCCGGCCACCATGCCGGCGAGGTCGAGCGACAGCAGCTTCTTGTTCTTCAGCCCTTCCGGCACGTCGCCCTTGACGATGCGCTGGGCGAGTCCCTCGACGATGGCGGTCTTGCCGACGCCCGGCTCGCCGATCAGGACGGGGTTGTTCTTGGTGCGGCGGGCCAGCACCTGGATGGTGCGGCGGATCTCCTCATCGCGCCCGATGACGGGGTCGAGCTTGCCCTCGCGCGCCGACTCGGTCAGGTCGCGGGCGTATTTCTTCAGCGCGTCGTAGCCCTGCTCGGCGCTGGCGGTGTCGGCGGTGCGGCCCTTGCGCACCTCGTTGATCGCGGTGTTCAGCGCCTGCGGGGTGACGCCCGCGCGCTTCAGCACGGCGGCGGACGGCGTGCCGTCGGCCATGGCGAGCGCCAGCAGGATGCGCTCCGCCGTGACGTAGCTGTCGCCGGCCTTCTTGGCGACCGTCTCGGCCTGCTCGAACACGCGGGACAGTTCCGGCGTCAGGTACACCTGCCCGGCGCCCGCGCCCTCCACCTTGGGCTGCTTGTCCAGCTCGGCGTCCACACCCGACAGCGCCAGGGCGGGGTCGCCGCCGGCCGCACGGATCAGGTTGGCGGCCAAGCCTTCCTTGTCGTCCAGAAGGGTCTTCAGCAGATGTTCCGGCGTCAGCCGCTGGTGGCCGCGCCGCAGGGCCAGGGTCTGCGCCGCCTGCACGAAGCCACGGCTGCGCTCGGTGTATTTTTCGAAGTCCATGGTGTGCTCCCTTCATCGCCGACCGTCCGCGAGGCAGCCCGGTCAGTCCGATCCACGTTACCAGTGCGATCCGCAAGGATGCATGCGTCGCCGTAGATGTGGGAGAGTCCCATCCGTATGCAAGACCCCCCGGTATGCGTGGTTATTGCTTTTGTCGGACCCGCGCCGAAAGGGTGGCTTTCCGCGGCCCGTGGGAAAAGGCTAGGGTTTTCGCCCAATGCCACGGACTCCCGCCTTCATGACGGCCACGCCCACCAGCACCCCGCGCGCCCCTTCGCCCAAGGCACTGCGACCCGCCCTGACCACCCCTCTGATGCGGCTGGCCTGGCACGGCCGCAACATGTGGCATTGGGTGGCGCGCCCGCTGACCATGGGGGTGCGCGGGATCATCCTCGACGACTCGGACCCTGGAGGCGGCGCGGCCTCGGTCCTGCTGATCCGCCACAGCTACGTCGGCGGCTGGCATTTCCCGGGCGGCGGAGTCGGAAAAGGGGAGTCCCTGGTGGAGGCCATGAAGCGCGAGGTGCGCGAGGAGGTCGGGTTGACCGTGGAGAGCGGCCCGCAGCCCTTCGGCGTCTACGCCCGCTTCCGGCACGGGGCGAGCGACCATGTGGCGGTCTTCGTCGCGCGCGGATGGTCGGGAACGCTCCAGGCCGACGGGGTGGAGATCCTGGAGGCGCGCTTCTTCCCGCTGGACCGGCTGCCGGAGGACACCTCCCCCGCGACGCGGCGGCGAATCGCCGAGTTCCAGGGTCGGGAGCCTTTGGCCGAGCGCTGGTGACGGTTTTCGATTGCGACGGTTGACAGAAGCGAACCGGTCCCACCATTGTGCGATGCAATGCCCGCGACCGTCGCCACCATACGCCGCTACCCCGTGAAGGGGTTGAGCGGCCAGGATCTTCCCGCCGTTGACCTCGTCACCGGCCAACCCCTCCCCTTTGACCGGCGCTTCGGCCTTCTGCACGGCCCGGCGGCGCTGACCCCGGATGTCGAGGGCTGGCGCCCCAACGAGGATTTCTTCACGCTCGACCGGAACGAGAAGCTGGCGCTGCTTGACTCCGAATTCGACGAGGCCACCCAGTCGCTGATCATCCGGCGCGGCGGCAAGCAGGTGTCGCGCGGGCGCCTGGACCAGCCGATGGGCCGGATGCTGGTGGAGCAGTTCTTCGCCGCCTATCTGGCGGGGGCAGCTCCCGGCCTGCCCAAGCTGGCCGAGGCCAGGAACCCGGCGCAGGGCGGCGGTTTTTCCTTCACCGACCGGGAGGAGGCCGCGGTCTCCATCCTCAATCTCGCCAGCGTGCGCGATCTGGAGGAGCGGGTGGCCAAACAGCCGGTCGACCCGCGCCGCTTCCGCGCCAACCTGATGATCGACGGGCTGGAGCCCTGGGTGGAACGCCAGTGGATCGGTGCGTTGCTGACCATCGGCGAGGTCACCCTGCGCATCTGCGACCACAAGGATTGCCGGCCCTCCAGCGAGGTCAATCCGGCGACCGGCGCGCGCGACCTCAACACGCTTCCCATTCTGGAGCGCGGTTACGACCACACGCAGTGCGGCGTCTATGCCCGGGTGGTGCATGGGGGCCGGATCGCGGTGGGCGACCCGGTGGCGCTGGCCGAAGGCCTGCCGGCCTGAAAAACACGCTATCCTGAAATCCGTCAGGCCTGAAGCCGGCCAGCCCTGAAACCGCGAGTCGCCGGCCTCAGGACTGACGGACATCGGGTAGTCGTATCAGGCGCTCATCGGGGTGCGTTCGTCGGCGGCGGTGTCGGACTCGTCGCCCATCTCGCCGTCGTCCTCGTCCTCCGCCGAATTGCCCACGCTGGGCTGCGGGCCGAGACCAGCGGCGCCGACGTTGCCGCGCTGGCGGTTTTCGGATTCCTGGATCTGGTTGATGATGCGGAAGTAATGCTCCGCATGCTGAAGGTAGTTTTCCGCCTGGACGCGGTCGCCGGACGAGGAGGCGTCGCGGGCCAGCGCCAGATACTTTTCATGGACCTGCCACGCGTTGCCGCGGATGCGCACGTCCGGACCATTGCTGTCGAAGGTCTGGTGACGCAGCGGAACGTTCTGCCGACGGCTGCCACCGCCGCCGCCGCCGCCACCTCCGCCACCACCGCCGCCGTTGCCACGACCGCGCGAGCGCCTGGAGTTCGGTCCTTGTCTCATTTGGCTCTTATGGCCCCATGTAAGAGAAGTGCAATCCCGCGAACGCCCTGGCTGACCATCCGGTCGCCGGGCCCGCCGCGGAACCAACCGCGGATGGGTCGCAGGGATCAAATCGACGCGCCCAACCGATCAACCGGTCTGCCTTCTCGGACGTCCGCCCAACCGCGCGGGGTTTCCGGAGGTCATGGGTACGCCCTGGGATGATCGTCCCCGGGCCATCGTCGTCCTTGCACCCTACTGGGGACCGCGCGTCAATCCAACCTTTTTTTTGGGGGGATGGGGCGAAATCACGACCGCTTCCACCCCAGGACGCAGCGGTCCACGCCGCCCAGATCCCGGAAGACGCCCGCCGGCTCCAGTCCCGCGGCGACCAGCAGCCCGGCCACGTCCGCCGCCTGCCCCTGCCCGACCTCTAACCCGGCCAGACCGCCCGGCTGGAGCAGACCCGGCGTCTGAGCGGCGATGATCCGGTAGGCGTCCAGCCCATCGGCGCCGCCGTCCAGCGCGCGCAGCGGGTCGTGTTCCCGCACCTCCGGATCGAGCGCGGCGATGTCGGCGCTGGGGATGTAGGGGGGGTTGGAGACGATGACGGCGAACCGTTCGTCCAGCCAGGCGCCCCAGTTGCCGGTCTGGAAGCGCGCCCGCTCCGCCAGCCCGTTGCGCGCCGCGTTTTCCGTGGCGGCGGCCACCGCGCCGGGGCTGAGATCGACGCCGAGGCCGCTGGCGTTGGGCAACTCCGCGAGCAGGGCGAGCAGGATGCAGCCGGTGCCGGTGCCGAGGTCGAGCAGCCGCAGCGGGGCGGTCCGGTCGGGCAGGGCCTTCAGCACCGCCTCGACCAGCGTCTCGGTGTCGGGACGGGGTTCGAGGGTGTCCGGGTTGAGGGCGAGGTCGATCGTCCAGAACTCGCGATGGCCGAGGATGCGCCCCACCGGCTCCCGCGCCGCCCGCCGCTCGATCAGGGCGAGGACCCGGGCCGCGTCGGGCTCCGGGACGGGGTCGTTGGCCCGGGTGAACAGGTCGTGGCGGGTGACGCCCAGCGCGTGTTCGACGAGAAGGCGCGCGTCGAGGTCGGGAGTGTCCACCCCGGCTTCACGCAGGCGCGCCTCGGCGGTGCGGCGGAGTTGGTGAAGCGTGATGGTCATGGCCCCCTCCCCAGCCCTCCCCCGCCGTTGGCGGTGGAGGGAGCTTGAACGCTGCGTCGCTTTGTTCCCTCCACCGCGCAGCGGGGGAGGGTTAGGGAGGGGGCGAGAGGTTGCCCGCCATGCCCCGCATCAAGGAAGACACGCGCGCCCGCGCCCGAACCATGCGCCATGTTCCGACCGACGCGGAGCGCAAGCTTTGGGCGATTGTGCGGCGTCAGATCAGTGGATGGTACTTTCGGCGTCAGCACCCGATCCCTCCCTACATCGCGGACTTCGCCTGCGTCGAAGCGCGGCTGGTGGTTGAGGCGGACGGCGGCCAGCACGCCGACTGCGCCTACGACTCCGCCTGGGACGAGCATCTTCGGCACCATGGCTGGCGGGTCCTGCGCTTCTGGAACAACGACGTGCTGAACAACGCGGAGGGCGTGGCGCGCATGATCGGCGACGCGCTCGGCCCCCTCCCCGACCCTCCCCCGCCGTTGGCGGTGAAGGGGGAATAGACAACCCACCGCTTATTGCAGCTCCGACAGCCGCGCCGCCTCGTCCTCGGCCGTCAGGGCGTCGATCAGCTCGTCCAGCGCCTCGCCGGCCATCACCTTCTCGATCTTGTAGAGCGTCAGGTTGATGCGGTGGTCGGTCACGCGCCCTTGCGGGAAGTTGTAGGTGCGGATGCGCTCTGACCGGTCGCCGGAGCCCACCTGGCTCTTGCGGTCGGCGGCGCGGGCCTTGTCCTTCTCCGCACGCTCCCGCTCGTAGAGGCGGGCGCGCAGCACCTTCAGGGCCTTGGCCTTGTTCTTGTGCTGGCTCTTCTCGTCCTGCTGGCTGACGACGAGGCCGGTCGGCAAGTGGGTGATGCGCACCGCGCTGTCCGTCGTGTTCACCGACTGGCCGCCGGGACCGCTGGAGCGGAACACGTCGATGCGCAGGTCCTTCTCGTCGATGTGGATGTCCACCTCCTCCGCCTCCGGCAGCACCGCGACGGTCGCGGCGGAGGTGTGGATGCGCCCCTGCGTCTCGGTCGCCGGCACCCGCTGCACGCGGTGGACGCCCGACTCGAACTTCAGCCGGGCGAAGACGTTGCGGCCGGTGATGTTGGCGATGGCCTCCTTGTAGCCGCCGATGCCGGTCTCGCTGACCTCCATCGTCTCGAAGCGCCAGCCCTGGAGCCCGGCGTAGCGGCGGTACATCTCGAACAGCTCCGCGGCGAACAGGGCCGCCTCGTCGCCGCCGGTGCCGGCGCGCACCTCCAGAATGGCGTTCTTCTCGTCCGCCTCGTCCTTGGGCAGCAGGGAAATCTGCACCCGGCGCTCCAGGGCGGGGATGCGGCGGGTGAGGTCGGCGAACTCCTCCTCGGCCAGCGCCTTCATGTCGGCGTCGCCCGCCGGGTCGGCGATCATACCGGCGAGGTCGGCCGCCTCGGCCTTCGCCTTCTTCAGCTCTCCGATGGCCTCGGCCACCGGGGTCAGGTCGGCGTATTCCTTCGACAGCCGGGCGAAGTCCGCCGGGTCCACCGTCCCCGCCGCCATCGCGTCCCGCAGCTCGTCATGGCGGGCCACGACCCTATTGAACTTCTCGTCCAGGCTCACGTCGCTCGTCCTTATCCAAATCGCTCCCGGCGGGCTCGTCCAGCCGGAACAGCCGGAACAGCAGCCGTTCCGCCGCCGCCCGCTCCGCCAGCCCGGCCCCGTCCGGGTCCGCCGCCATGGCGCGCAACGCCTCCGACGGGCCGTGCAGCAGCCGGTTGACCAGAAGCCGCGTCGCCGACGCCGCGTCCAGTCCCCGCTGCTCGTCCAGCAGGCGCCGCCGCTCCGTCTCGAAATGCGTCCGCAGGGCCGCCACGGCGGGCACCGCGGCGCGCTCGGCCCGGTGGCGGGCGAAGGCCGCCAGGGCCTCGTCCACGATGCTCCAGGCCGCCTGGGTCGCCGCCTCGCGCCCCACCCGTCCCTGCAGCGCCACGCGCTCCAGGTCGGCGAGGTCGTAGACGAAGGCCTCGTCCAGCCCGGCGACGTCCGGATCGACGTCGGCGGGGATCGCCGCGTCCACCACGAACACCGGGCGCCGGCGGCGGCGCTTCAACGCCGCCCCCAACTGCGGTGCGGAGAGGATATAGCGCCCCAGACCCGCCGCGGTCACCACGATATCCGCGCTGGTCAGCGCCGAATCGAGATCGGCCCAGGGCGCGAAGTGGCTGTCCATGCGCCGCGCCGCCGCTTCGGCCCGGCGATCCACCGGGGCGGCGACGGTCAGCCGCCCCAGCCCGGCCTCGCGCAGGCCCTCCAGCACCAGGGCGCCCATGTCGCCCAGCCCCATCAGCAGGCCGGTGCAGCGCTTCAGGTCGCCGTGCAGGTCGCGCGCCACCTGGACCGCCGCGGCGACCAGCGAGGTGGCGCCCTCGGCGATGGGCGTCTCGCGGCGCACCCGCTTGGCGGCGCCGTAGGCGGCCTGGAGAAGCCCTTCCAGCTCCGGCCCGGTCAGCCCGGCGGCGGCGGCGTGGCGGTGGGCGGCCTTGACCTGCCCCAGGATGTGCGGCTCACCAATGATCTGGCTGTCGAGCGAACAGGCGACGGCGAAAACATGGCGCACCGCCGCCGGCCCGGTCAGGGTGTAGAGCTGCCCGGCGAGGTCGGGCTCGCCCAGCCCCACCCGTTCCGCCATGATCCTGGCGATGATCAGCGCCGCCTCGTTCGGGCGCTCGTGGACCGCCTGGACCTCGACCCGATCGCAGGTGCTGAGCCACATCGCCTGGGTGATGCCGGCGGCGTTCAGCCGCTCCAGCATCGCCGGAACCTCCGCCTCCTCCGTCGTCAGACGGTCGCGGATCGCGCCGGAGCAGGACCGGTGGCTGGCGCCGATGACGAAGTAGGAAGCGGTCACTCTGACTCTGGCCCAGGCCGCGGCACGGCCCACAAGAATGATAGGATTGCCGCGGATTTAAGCACGGATGGCACGGAGCGTCCTTAACTCAATTTCCGCCCGCGCCGCTTCCGTCACTCGGCGGCGTTTTCCGCCGCTTTTTCCGCCGCCTTGGCCGACTCGATCTTGGCAGACTCGATCTCGGCGGCCTTCTTCTCGACCAGCCCGACGAGATGGTCGACGATGTTCTGGTCCTTCAGCCGATGGTCGGTGACCCCGGACAGATAGACCTGATGGGTGTTGTTGCCGCCGCCGGTCAGGCCGATGTCGGTCTCGCGCGCCTCGCCGGGGCCGTTGACCACGCAGCCGATGACCGACAGGGTCAGCGGCGTGGTGATGTGGGCCAGCCGCGCCTCCAGCGTCTCCACCGTCTTGATGACGTTGAAGTTCTGCCGCGCGCAGCTCGGGCAGGAGATGACCGTGACGCCGCGCCGCCGCAGGCCCAGCGACTTCAGCATCTCGTAGCCGACCTGGACCTCCTCCGCCGGCTCGGCCGACAGGGACACGCGGATGGTGTCGCCGATGCCCGACCACAGCAGCATGCCGAGCCCGATGGACGACTTCACCGTCCCGGCGCGCAGGCCGCCGGCCTCGGTGATGCCGATGTGCAGCGGATAGTCGCAGGCCTCGGCCAGCCCCTGGTAAGCGGCGACGGCCAGGAACACGTCGGACGCCTTCACCGAGATCTTGAACTCGGTGAAATCATGGTCCTCCAGGATCTTGGCGTGGTTCAGGGCGCTCTCGACCAGCGCCTCCGGGCAGGGCTCGCCGTACTTCTCCAGCAGGTCCTGCTCCAGCGAGCCGGCGTTGACGCCGATGCGCATGGAGCAGCCATAGTCCTTGGCCGCCTTCACCACCTCGCGCACCCGCTCGGCCGAACCGATGTTGCCGGGGTTGATGCGCAGGCAGGCCGCCCCGCTCTGCGCCGCCTCGATGGCGCGCTTGTAGTGGAAATGGATGTCGGCGACGATCGGCACCGACACCTGCGGCACGATCTGCTTCAGCGCCAGCGCCGATTCCTGGTCGGGGCAGGAGACGCGCACGATGTCGGCGCCCACCCGCTCCGCCGCCTGAATCTGCGCCACCGTCGCGGCAACGTCGGCGGTCGGCGTGTTGGTCATCGTCTGCACCGAGATCGGCGCGTCGCCGCCGACGAGCACGTTGCCCACCCGGATCTGGCGGGACTTGCGGCGATGGATCTGGCGGTAGGCGCGCACGCTGCTCATGGGCTGTGGCCTCGGGGCATGAATCGGGTCCGGCGCGTCTTATAGCGCAGCCGGCGTCACGCCTGAAGTGCGGTCCGCCGCGCCGGATTCAAGGGAAAAAGCCGTGAATGCCCCGTCTTCAAGGGGCGGGGGCCGCGCCGCGCAGGGTCGGGGCGTGCTGGTCCAGCGACACGTCGCGCAGCACCTGCCCGACCGCCCCCATCGGCGCGCCGTCCACCCCGTCGGTGACCACCACCAGCCCGCCGGCGTTGCCGGTGCGCACGCGGATGCCCGAACGGTCGGGCACGCGGTAGACGTCGCCCGGCTTCAGCACGCGGGTGAAGATGATCTCGCCGCTGTTGTCGCGCACCTGGATCCAGCTGTCCTGCGTGGCGCGGAGCTGGATGCGCGAGGCCGCGTTCTGCGTGCCGTAGACCTTCGACGGCAGCGCCCCGTCCGCGGCGGGCGGAGGCGCCGCGGGGGCGGCGGGCGGCAGGCTGGCGATGGCCGGGGCGGCGGGGGTGAGCGGGGTCGGCTCCTGCGCGGCGCCTTCGGACTCGTCGTCCTCGGCCGGGGGCGGCGGGACGTTCACCATGGCCGACGGCGCGGCGGCCGGAGCGGGAGCCGGGGCCGCCGTGGGAGCGTTCGGCTTGGCGGGAGCGGCCGGTGCCGGCTGGGCGACCACCGCCGCAGGGGCCGGGGCGGGCTTCGCCGGAGCCGAAGAGACGGGGGCCGGGGCGGTCGGGGCCGGAGCGGCGGGAGCCGGGGCCACCGGAGCGGGCACCGCCGTGGACGCTCCACCGGCCGCAGGCGGGGCGGCCACCGGAGGCGCGGACGGAGCCTCCGCCATCACGGTCGGGACGGACGCCGGAGCGGCGGGCGACTCGACCGGCACCGACGCGGTTTGCCCGCCGCTGTTCTGGCTGGCGTTGAAGGGCAGCGTGTCGAGGAGCGAGACCAGCCGGTCGGGCAGGGTCGGGACCAGATCGACCATCGACCGGTCGGTCGCCGACAGATAGTACCAGCCGCCATAGACGATCCCCGCCAGCACCATCGTGCCGAGCAGGACCGTGCCGCCGGGAATGCGGCCTTCCGGCGCCGGGGTCGGGAAATAGAGCTGCTGGCTGCGCGTGCGGCCCGCCGCCTCGTCCTTGTAGCGGGTGAGGATGGTGTCCGGGTCGAGTCCCAGGCATTCCGCGTAGGAGCGCAGGAAGCCGGCGGCGTAGGTGGTGCCCGGCAGGTCCTCGAACCGGCCCGCCTCGATGGCCTGCAGGTAGGGATAGCGGATGCGCAGCATCGTCGCGACCTCGCGCAGGTCGTAGCCGAGGCTCTCGCGCGTCTCGCGCAGGGTGTCGGACACGCTGGGGCCGGTCTGCGCCGGGCCGTCCTGCGCGGGGTCGTAGGAACCGAAAACCTTGCGCTTGCCCATCATCTCAACCGTACCGTCGCCTCGGATGACTTATGGTCGCACCCCCGGCATGGGTACGCCAGCCGCGCGGTCGGCGCAACCGGGAACGACCGTGATCCTGCCATCTTGTATACGCCCTTCGTCCGGACCGCTGTAACAAAACGCCGATACCGGGGATGATTCCGGAACGGTCGGCGCGGCCTCAGATGATGACGCCGTGGTCCTTGGCGAAGCTGCGCAGCTTGTCGCGCAGACTGTGGTCACCGCGCAGATACAGCCCGTTCATGTACTGGCGCAGCGCCGCCACGTCGAGCGAGCGCAGCATCGTCTTCACCGGCCCGACCGAGGGCGGCGACATCGACAGGCTGCGGAAGCCGATGCCGATCAGCGCCATGGCGTCGAGCGGCCGGCCGGCCATCTCGCCGCAGATGCTGACCGGGACGCCGGCGTCGCCGCAGGCCTCGACCAGCCGCCGCAGCAGGCTGAGCATGGCCGGAGACAGCGGGTCGTAGCGGCCGGAGGTGCGCGGGTTGCCGCGGTCGCTGGCGAAGATGTACTGGGTCAGGTCGTTGGAGCCGACCGACAGGAAATCCACCCGCGGCAGCAGGGCCGGCAACTGCCAGAGCAGCGCCGGCACCTCGATCATCGTGCCGACGCGCACGCGGCTGGGCGGCTCGCCGCCCTGGCCCTCCAGCCGGTTGATCTCCAGGTCGAGCAGGCGGCGGGCGGCGTCGAACTCCGCCACCTCGGCGATCATCGGGAACATCACCGACAGTGGGCGCCCGGCGGACGCCCGCAGCAGGGCGCGCAGCTGCTGGCGCAGCAGCGACGGGTGGTCCAGCCCGATGCGGATGGCCCGCCAGCCGAGCGCCGGATTCTCCTCTCCCTCGCTGGCGGCGATGTAGGGCAGCATCTTGTCGCCGCCGACGTCGAGCGTGCGGAAGACGACCGGCTTGTCGTCGGTCTGATCGAGGATGCGGGAGTAGAGGTCGGTCTGCGCGTGGACGTCCGGGTAGGTGGAGCGCACCATGAAGGGGATTTCGGTGCGGTAGAGGCCGATCCCCTCCGCCCCGCTGGCCTTCAGATGCGGCAGGTCGATCAGCAGGCCGCAGTTCAGCTGGATGGAGATCGGCACGCCGTCCCGGGTGACGGAGGGCTGCGCACGAATCTTCTCGTACATCTCCTCCTTGCGGGCGCGGAGCGCCACAGCCTCCACGAAGGCCATCTGGATGTCTTCCGCCGGGCGGACGAAGGCCTGCCCATGGTCGCCGTCGACGATCACCGGGTCCAGCGGCTCGATCCGGTTCAGCGCGTCCGGCGCCTGCACCACCGGGATGTTCAGCGCGCGGGCCACGATGCAGACGTGGCTGGACGGCGAGCCCTCCTCCAGGATCACGCCGCGCAGGCGGCGCTGGTCGTAGTCGAGCAGTTCCGCCGGCCCCATGGACCGCGCGACCAGGATGATGTCGTCCGGCAGGGTGCCGCCGTCCGCCGCCTCCGACCGGCGCCCGGCGAGGTGCTGGAGCAGCCGGTTGGTCAGGTCCTCCAGATCGAGCAGCCGTTCACGGATATAGGGGTCGGTCAGGTGGCTCATGCGGGCGCGGGTGTCGTTCTGCACCTGCTGCACCGCGGCCTCCGCCGTCAGGCCCATGCGGATCGCCTCGCGGATGCGCGACAGCCACCCGCGGTCCTCCGCGAACATCCGGTAGGTTTCCAGGATGTCCTTGGGCTCGCTCAAGCCCGCCAACGCCGCCGCGTTCAGCAGGTCGTCGATGGCGCTGTGCATGGTGGCGATGGCGGTGTTCAGCCGCACCAGCTCGCTCTCGGCGTCCTCGGCGACCATCTGGCGGATGGTGAGCTGCGGGCGGTGGATCACCGCCATCCCCGTCGCCAGGCCGCTGGCCAGCGCCGTGCCCGACAGGCGGGCCGGCAGGAGCGCCGGGTCGCCCGTCGAAGCGACCTCCTGGGGGTTGACCAGCTCGCCCTGGGCGACCAGTTCGGCCACCACCATGGCGATGGTCTGGAGCGTCTCGACCTCGACCTCGGTGTAGCGGCGGCGGTCCTTGTGCTGGATGACCAGGACGCCGCGGACCTTGCCGCCGCGCAGGATCGGCACGCCGGCCAGGGACAGGAACGGGTCCTCCCCCGTTTCGGGGCGATAGGCGAAGCTGGGGTGCGACGGCGCGTTGTCCAGCGCGATGGGCCGCGCGTGGCCGGCGATGTCGCCGACGATGCCCTCGCCCACGCGCAGGCGGGTGTTGTGCACGGCGTCCTGATTCAGGCCGAGCGTGGAGAACAGCTCCAGCACCTCGCCCGCCCGCATGACGTAGCAGGAGCAGACATCCGCCCCCATCTCCATGCCGATCAGGGTGACGATCTTGTCCAGCCGCTCCTGGCCGGAGCCGGAGCCCGCCATGACGTCGCGCAGCCGCGCCAGCAGGCGGCGCGAGGCGGCGCCGTCGAAACCCGGCGAACTGGCGGGGATGTCGCCCACGACGCCGTTCATCTCATGCCGCCCCCAGGATGGCCGATTGACCGGTGGCCGATTGACCGATGGCCGGTAAGTCGCCGGCTTCCGTCTGCGGGCAGCGGGCGGCCAGCGCCGATTCGGCCTGGGCGATCAGGTCGCCGATGATCTCGGCCACCGGCTGCTCGCGCGTGACCAGCCCGACGCTCTGCCCGGCCATCAGCGAGCCGCTTTCCACGTCGCCGTCGATCACCGCGCGGCGCAGCGCGCCGGCCCAGAAATGCTCGATCTCCAGGATGCCCTCGTCGCGCGTCGTCTCGCCGCGGTCCACCCGGGCGATGACCTCGCGCTGAAGCTCCATGAAGCGCTTGGACCCGGCGTTGGTCAGCGCCCGCACCGGAATCACCGGGAAGCGCGGGTCGATCTGCACGGACGCCTGGGCGTCGCGCGCCGAGGCCCTGATGAAGACCTGCTTGAAGCGCGGATGCGCGATGGATTCGGTGGCGCAGACGAAACGGGTGCCGATCTGCACGCCCGCCGCCCCCTGCTCCAGATAGGACAGGATGGCCTCGCCGCGCCCGATGCCGCCGGCCGCGAAGATCGGGACCTCGCGCAGGTCGGGCAGGATTTCCTGCGCCAGGACGGTGGTGGAGACGGGTCCGATGTGGCCGCCGGCCTCCGTGCCCTCGATCACCAGGGCGTCGATGCCGAGCTTGACCATCCGCCTGCCGCTGACCAGCGTCGGGGCGAAGGTCATGGCGCGGGCACCGCCGTCCTTGATGCGCTTGATGGTGGCGCCGCTGGGGAAGCCCCCGGCGATCACCACATGGCTCACCGCCAGCTCCCGGCAGACGTCGATCAGACGGTCGAGGTCCGGGTGCATGTTGATGAGGTTGACGCCGAAGGGCTTCGCGGTCAGCGCCCGCGTGGCGGCGATCTCCGCCGCCAGCAGGTCCGGCGGCATCGAGCCGCAGGCCAGCACGCCGAAGCCGCCGGCGTTGGAGATGGCGGAGACGAGGTGGCGTTCCGACACCCAGCTCATCGCGCCGCCCATGATGGCGGTGCGCGTGCCGAGGAAGGCGCAGCCACGCTCCCACAGCCGATCGAGTCGGGCGCCTGCGACCACGTCGGACCTGGAGTCGGACCTGGCGTCGGTCATCGCCGCCCCTCCCCCTTCACCCGGCTCAGGCCGCGTCCAGCCCGTAGGCGGTGTGCAGCGCGCGCAGCGCCAGCTCCGCATACTCCTCGGCGATCAGGACGGAGATCTTGATCTCGGAGGTGGAGATGACCTGGATGTTGATGCCCTTGTCGGCCAGCGCCTTGAACATGCGCTGCGCGACGCCGGCGTGGCTGCGCATGCCGACGCCGATCACCGACACCTTCACCACGTTGGCGTCGGAGACGATGCGCTTGTAGTTCAACTCGGCCTGGGCGTCCTCCAGCACCTTGACGGCGCGGGCGATGTCGGCCTTGCCGACCGTGAAGGTCATGTCGGTGGACTTGCCGTCTTCCGACACGTTCTGGACGATCATGTCGACATTGACGGCGGCGTCGGTCAGCGGACCGAAGATGCTGGCCGCCACGCCCGGACGGTCGGCGACGCCGATGAGGGTGATCTTCGCCTCGTCGCGGCTGTAGGCGATGCCGCTCACAACTTCCTTTTCCACGATCTCGTCCTCGTCAACAACAAGGGTACCGGGAAGCGCGCTGCCGGCGGCCTCCTCGAAGCTCGACAGAACCTGCACGCGCACGCGGTGGTTCATCGCCATCTCGACCGAGCGGGTCTGCAGGACCTTCGCCCCCTGCGACGCCAGCTCCAGCATCTCCTCATAGGTGATCTTGGAGAGCTTGCGCGCCTTGGTGACGATTCGCGGGTCGGTGGTGTAGACGCCGTCCACGTCGGTGTAGATGTCGCAGCGGTCGGCCTTCAGCGCCGCCGCCAGGGCGACCGCCGAGGTGTCGGAACCGCCGCGGCCCAGCGTGGTGATGCGGCCGCTTTCGGTCACGCCCTGGAAACCGGCGACCACGGCGACCTCGCCGGTGTTCATCCGCTTGTCCAGCTCCGCCGTGTCGATCGACACGATGCGCGCCTTGCCGTGCGTCTCGTCGCTGTAGATCGGAATCTGCCAGCCGAGCCAGGACCGCGCCTGGATGCCGAGCGACTGCAGCGCGATGGCGAGGAGACCGGAGGTCACCTGCTCGCCCGAAGCGACGATGGCGTCGTACTCGCGCGCGTCGTGCAGCTTGTCGATGTCGTTGCAGTATTTCACGAGCTGGTTGGTCACGCCGGACATCGCCGACACGACGACGGCGACCTGATGCCCCGCCTTGACTTCCTGCTCGACCTTTCGGGCCACGTTCTTGATGCGGTCGATGTCGCCGACCGACGTGCCGCCGAACTTGAGGACGATCCGCGCCATACCTCACACCATATCTGGGCCGGCGAGAAAGCCGGCAGTCCGCGCCCCCGCTCTACCGTTGCCGGCGCGGGGCGGCGTATCCATACTCTGTCGATCACAGCGAGGCAAGTTCGCCCCGCAATTGTTCTCGCAATCCAAGCATACGGGATTTCCTTCATGACCGCGACCGCCGGAACCGCAGGCACCTCTGGCACTGTCGACCCCCAGGACATCGCCCGCTTTTCGGCCATTGCCGCGGAATGGTGGGACCCCGCGGGCAAGTTCCGGCCCTTGCACCGGCTGAACCCGCTGCGGCTGGCCTACATCCGCGACACGCTGTGCCGCCGCTTCGGCCGCGACCCGCTGGCAACGGAGCCGCTGAAGGGGCTGCGCATCGTCGACATCGGCTGCGGCGGCGGCCTGCTGTCCGAGCCCATGGCCCGCATGGGCGCCTCGGTGGTCGGCGTGGACGCGGCCGAGCGCAACGTCCGCACCGCCGCCGCCCACGCCGCGGAGACCGGCACCCCCGTCGACTACCGCGCCACCACCGCCGAGGCCCTGGCCTCCAGCGGCGAGCGCTTCGACGCCGTGCTGGCGATGGAGGTGATCGAGCATGTCGCCGACGTGCCGCTGTTCGTGAAGTCCTGCGCGGCGCTGACCGCGCCGGGGGGCGCGCTGTTCCTGGCGACGCTGAACCGCACGCCGAAGTCCTTCGCGCTGGCCATCGTCGGGGCGGAGTACATCCTGCGCTGGCTGCCCCGCGGCACCCACAATTGGCGCCAGTTCCTGCGCCCCGGCGAGCTGGCCGCCGCCGTGCGCGCGGAAGGGCTGGCGATCCGCGACCTGACCGGCATCACCTACAACCCGCTGTCCGACGAGTTCCGGCTGAACCCGCGCGATCTCGACGTGAACTACATGGGCTGGGCCGAGCGGGCCTGAACGTACAGGGCGGCGGCGAGGCGTACGGACGTACATACGTACGCCTCGCCGCCGCGGTCTGAAAAGACGGCGGCACCGGGTGCCGGAAAACGAAAACGGGAGAGCCGGCGGCTCTCCCGTTTTCATGTTCGCAAGGAAACGCGCCTTACGCCGCGTGGCTGGCTTCGTGCTGGGTCAGCAGCGCGTAGATCGCGTCCGCCGAGTCCGAACCGCGCAGCTTCTCGCACATGGACTGGTCGCGCAGCAGGCGTGACACGCGGGCCAGCGCCTTCAAATGGTCGGCGCCGGCATGATCCGGAGCCAACAGCAGGAAAATCAGATCGACCGGTTGCTCATCGATCGCATCGAAGTCGATGGGCCGCTCCAGCCGGGCGAAGACGCCGTGGACGCGGTCGAGGTTGGGCAGCTTGCCGTGCGGGATGGCGATGCCATGACCCACGCCGGTGGTGCCCAACCGCTCGCGCTCCAGAAGGACGTCGAAGATCGCCCGTTCGTGCTGGCCGGTCAGCTCGGACGCCTTGCGCGCCAAGTCCTGCAGGGCCTGCTTTTTGCTGCCGGCCTTGAGGTTCGGGAGGATGGCGTGCGGCGTGATGAGATCGAGCATGACGCTATGATTGTGGTTGGAACGGAAACCGGACTCAGGCGCCGGCCTTCTCCGCCGGGTCCACCCAACCGATGTTGCCATCGGCGCGGCGGTAGACCAGGTTCAGGCGGCCATGGGCGCCGTTGCGGAACATCAGGGCCGGAGCGTCGGCGAGTTCCATGCGCATCACCGCCTCGCTGACCGCCAGGGTCGCGATGGTGGTTTCCATCTCGGCGATCACCATGGGCTGCGCCTCCTCGGCAGCGGCCTCTTCGCTCTCCACATGGGCCTCGTCCTTCTCCGCTTCCAGGATCTGGTAGCGGGCCGGGAAGGCTTCCTGCGCGGGGGCTTCGACGCTGTGGTGGTCGCGCAGGCGGCGCTTGTAGCGGCGCAGGCGCTTGGCCAACTTCTCGCACGCGGTGTCGAAGGCGGGGTACGGCTCGGTGGCGTCGGACGCGCTCTGAAGGACGATCCCACGACCGACATGGACCTGAATGTCGGCCTTGAACAGATGCGCTTCGCGCGTCAGGACGACGTTGGCCTCGATCGGCTTGTTGAAATACTTGCCGACGATGGTGTTCAGGCTGTCCGCGACGTGGGTGCGCAGAGCGTCGCCAACGTCAAGCTGCTTGCCTTTGACGGTCAGTTGCATTTTGGGATGTTTCCAATCTGGTCCGCGATAGACATAGGACGACGGAAGGCCGCCACGTGCGGACGGGGACCATAGTGACGGCGGTATGGGCTGTCAATCAAGGACGGCCCCCTCCCGGCCCGGTTACATGCGTGACATCTTGGCACGGCGTCGCTGCACCGATGACGGAATGCGCATCGCTTCACGATACTTCGCGACCGTCCGGCGCGCAATGTCGATCCCTTCACCACGAAGGATTTCGACGATTTTATCGTCCGACAACACGTCGTCCGGCTTCTCGGCGTCAATCATCGCCTTGATGCGGTAGCGCACGGCCTCCGCCGAGTGGGCCGCCTGCCCGTCGGCCCCCTGGATGGCGGAGGTGAAGAAATATTTCAACTCGAACACGCCGCGCGGCGTCGCCATGAACTTGTTGGTCGTGACGCGGCTGACCGTGCTCTCGTGCATGCCGATCGCCTCGGCGATGTCGCGCAGGATCAGCGGCTTCAGATGCGAGACGCCATGGATGAAGAAGGCGTCCTGCTGCCGGATGATCTCGCTGGCCACCTTCAAAATGGTGGTGGCGCGCTGGTGCAGCGACTTGACCAGCCAGTTGGCCGACTGGAAGCGCTCGGTGATGTATTCCTTGTCCGCCTTGTTGCGGGCGGTGCCGGAAATGCGCGCGAAATAACGGTGGTTGACCAACACCCGCGGCAACGTGTCCGGGTTCAGGTCGATCAGCCAGCCGCCGCCCGGATTGGCGCGCATCAAAATGTCGGGGGTGACGAGTTGGGCGGGCGTGTGGTCGAAGCTGAGCGCCGGCTTGGGGTTCAGCTTGCGGATTTCCGCCACCATGTCGGCGACGTCCTCGGCGTCCACGCCGCAGACCTTGATCAGCGCCGGCAGGTTGCGCGCCGCCAGCAGTTCCAGATGGTCGAGCAGGGCGGCCATGGCCGGGTCGAAGCGGTTCTTCTCGCGAAGCTGGATCGCCAGACATTCCTTCAGCGACCGCGCGAAGATGCCCGGCGGGTCGAAGCGCTGGCAGGCGGCGAGCACCCGCTCCACCCGCTCCGGCGCGCAGCCGAGCTGTCCCGCCAGGCTCTCGACCTCCAGCCCGGTGATCCAGCCGGCCTCGTCCAGCATGTCGATCAGCGCCAGCCCGATGAGCTGGTCGCCGAGGTCCGGCAGGTCGATCTTCAGCTGCTCGGTCAGGTGGTCGCGCAGGCTCTTCTGGCCGGTCAGCGTGGCTTCCAGGTTGGACTCGTCGTCCTCGAAGCCGCCGCGGCCGCCGCGCTCCTGCCAGGAGCCGTAGACGTCGCTGGAGCCGTCCGTCCCGTCGGAGAAACGGTCGTCGGAATAGACATTCTCGAAATCGGTGTCGAGCGGCGCGTCGGAGGCCGATCCCATCGTCTCCGACGACGTCATCTCCACCGTGTCGCGGGTGCGCCCGTCGGTCATCGGCGGCTGGCGCTCCTCCGGCGCCGCGAGGTCCACCGCACCGGGCTCGCCCCCGCCGCCGTCACCGGCACCGTCGCCCCCGGCCTCGCCGCCACCCTCGCCGGGGCCGCCGTCGCGCTCCAGCAGGGGGTTCTGCTCGATCTCGCGATCCACGAAGTCCGACAGTTCGATGTTCGACAGCTGCAGCAGCTTGATGGCCTGCTGCAGCTGCGGAGTCATCACCAGGGACTGGGTCTGACGAAGATCGAGGCGTTGGCTGAGCGCCATGGGCAGGGAAACCGCACTAGAGGCTGAACCGGTCCCCGAGGTAGACCCGGCGCACATCCTCGTGCGCCACGATCTCGGCCGGCTCTCCCTCCATTAGTACCACACCATCGTGCAAGATGTATGCCCGATCGACGAGGTCGAGCGTTTCACGCACGTTGTGGTCGGTGATGAGCACGCCGATGCCGCGGTCGCGCAAGTGGCTGACCAACTCGCGGATGTCGTTCACCGCGATCGGATCGATGCCGGCCAGCGGCTCATCGAGGAGAATGAAATGCGGCTGCGAGGCCAGGGCACGGGCGATCTCGACGCGCCGCCGCTCGCCACCCGACAGCGCCAGCGCCGGGGCGCGGCGAAGGTGGGTGATCGAGAACTCCGCCAGCAGCTCGTCCAGCATCTGCTCGCGCGTGTCGCGGTTGGGCTCGACCACCTCCAGCACGGAGCGGATGTTGTTCTCCACCGACATGCCGCGGAAGATCGACGCCTCCTGCGGCAGATAGCCGATGCCCAGCCGCGCCCGGCGGTACATGGGCAGCGACGTGATGTCCTGCCCGTCGAGCAGGATGGTGCCGGAGTCGGCGGCGATCAGCCCGGTGATCATGTAGAAGCAGGTCGTCTTGCCCGCCCCGTTGGGGCCGAGCAGACCGACCGCCTCGCCGCGCTGGACCGTCACGGTCACGTCGCGGACGACCGGGCGCTTCTTGTAGGCCTTGCCCAGATGCAGGGCCACCAGCCCTTCGGTCGGACGCGCGTCGGTGGCGGGGTGGTCCGCCGGGAAACCCGACGGGTGGCCCGACTGGTTCGAGGCGGAAAGGGTCGGACCGCCGAGGTTCCGGTCTTCGATGTCCATGGTCATTGATTCGCTGCCGGGTCGGTCAGGGCTTCGCGGCGGGCTTGCCACCCGCCTGCGCGGTGGGCCGGCCGGCCGGGGCGCCCGGCTCCTGGCCGGGGACCAGCAGGCCCATCACCCGCCCGCCGGTGGCGGGGCCGGCGATCACCCGGTTGACCTTGGTCTTCATGTTCATCTCGGCAGCGTCGCCATTGAGCTGGTTGTCGTTGCGGGTGATCTTGACGTTGCCCAGCAGAACCGCCGTCTCGTCGGCCACCGAATAGACCAGCTTGTCCGACAGCGCCACGTCGGTCGCGGTGGTCACCACCACGCTGCCGGCGCCGTCGATGCGCTCCATCTGGGTCGAGCCGTCCGGCATCTTCTTGAGCTGGCCGATCAGGATGTCGGCGCGCAGCCGGTCGCCGTTGGCGATGCGCACGGCCACGGCGTCGCCGCGGGCCACCGTCAGATTTTTGGCCTCGTAATATTCCAGCGTGTCACGCGCCGTCACGATGTCGGTGCGGGTGACCAGCTTGAGGTTGCGCCCCGTGACCACCGCCACCTGCTTGTCCACATCGTAGACGCCGCGCTCGCCGAAAACCTCCTGGGTCGGGCTGACGATGCGCACGTTGCCCTCGGCGAGAAGCTGGAACACCTCGTTCCCCTTGCCGGGAACCTCGCGGTAGTAGGCGGTCAGCACGTCGGCGTAGACGGTGCTGTCGGTGCGCTTGGCCGAGGCGTTGCCGCGCGCCACATAGGCGCGCACGTCCTGATGCCATTCGATGGCCTGATCGGCGTCGACCTCGATCGGGTTCGGGCCGCCGCCGAGGCCGGGCAGCCCCTGGGCCGCCGCCGGGACGGAGGCCCCCGACAGCAGAAGGAACGCGGCCATGAACGGGGCCGCAAAGGTGGCTGCACTCAACGCGTCTTTCCTCCCGGGCTTTCGGCGGCCTGGACGTCGGCCTTGGACTGGTTCAGGAACACCATCGTCTTGCCGCGGTCGGACAGGCGGAAACCCTCGGCGTTGATGACGCCCTGCGGCCCCTGGCCCACGACATGGACATCGCCCCAGGCGGTGCCCTTGCGGATGTCGGACTCCGCTTCCTCGGTGGTGAATTCGTTGCCGTCGTCACGCATGACGCGGACATGGCCGCGCATCTTCAGGATGCCGGTGACCTGATTGTACCAGCCCTTGTCGGAGCGGATGGTCACCCAGGTGCCGTCGGTCTGGGTCATCTCCGCCTCCGGCTGGTCGAGCAGGACGATGTCCGGCTGGTCGGCGATGCGGTCGGCCTTGGCCGCCACCAGGGAGAAGGGCTGGTTGTCCTCGTCCACCGCGACGTAGCGCGGCTTGATCATCTCAAGCTGGCCCTTGTCGGCGGAGATGCGCAGGGTCGGCAGTTCGGTCAGCGAGGGCCAGACGGCGATCAGCGCCATCACCGCCAGCGCCAGCGCCGGAAGCGCGAACTTCATGCCGGTGACGAAACGGCTGTAGACCCGGCTGACCGGACGAATTTCCCGGCGCCGGTGGACGCGCTTGGCCGCCTCCCCGTCCGGTGCCGCTCCTGGCATGGCCATAAGCTGCGCGGCAAGGGAAGGCGCATCGGCCCGCCGCTCCTGCGTGTTCACCGTCCGATCCTTCAGGTCGCTGTCCATGGCGTCAACCGTCCTCCGGCTGCCCGTCACGCCGCCCCGGCGCGCAGGCAATCGTGAATGTGCACAACACCGAGCGGCCGGTCCGCCTCCACCACGAACAGGCTGGTGATCTGCTTCGCGTTCATTTCCCGCAGCGCCTCCTCGACCAGCGCCTTGGGGCGGATCGTCTTGGGCCGCGGCGACATGATGCTGTCGGCGCGTTCCGCCCACAACTCCGGCGTCAGGTGGCGGCGGAGGTCGCCGTCGGTGATGACCCCGGCCAGCGCGCCCGCGGCGTCGACCACGCCGACGCAGCCCAGCCGCTTGGCCGTCATCTCGAATATGACGGTGGAAAGCGGCGTATCCAAGGCGCACAGGGGCATATCGTCGCCCTTGTGCATCACGTCGGTCACCTTCAGCAGCGCCCGGCCGAGCTGGCCGCCGGGGTGGAACTGCTTGAAATCCGCCGCCGTGAAGCCGCGCCGCTCCAGCAGCGCCACCGCCAGGGCGTCGCCCAGCGCCAGCATCATCGTGCTCGACGTGGTCGGGGCCAGACCCAGCGGGCAGGCCTCCGGGGCCGGCGGCAGCACCAGCGCCACGTCCGCCTGCTCGGCCAGGGAGGAGCCGGCGCGCCGGGTGATGCCGATCAGCGGGATGTCGAAGCGGCGGGTGTAGGCGACGATGTCCGACAGCTCGTGCGTCTCGCCGGAGTTGGACAGGGCGATGACCGCGTCCTGCCGGGCGATCATGCCGAGGTCGCCGTGGCTCGCCTCGCCCGGATGGACGAAGAAGGCCGGCGTGCCGGTGGAGGCCAGGGTCGCGGCGATCTTGCGCGCCACATGGCCGGATTTGCCCATGCCGGAGACGACGACGCGGCCCGCGATCCCGGCCAGCCGGTCCAGCGCACGCACGAAGGCGCCGTCCAGCCCGTCCGCCAGCGCGGTCAGGGCATCGGCCTCCATCCGCAGGACGCGCCGGGCGCTCGCGAGGTCGCGATCGGCCGCGGCGTTGGCCGCGGTGTCGGCCGGGCAATCGATCAGGCTGGATGCGGTCAGGCTCGTCAAGGCGGTGCTTGCCTCTTCTGGTTGGTCCATAAGGCCGAAAATGGGTACCCCCGCTGGCGACGCGCGTATCCGCGACAACGGGCCGGCCGCCGCGCGGGCAGTATGCCCACCCGCGCGCGTCCGGTCAAATCAACGTCCGGAGGTCCCGGCCTATTCCCCCGGCCCGTACGTCGGGACGACAGCCATCAATGCGACAGCCCTCAATGCGACAGAATGTCCGGTTGTTCCCAACCGCCGAGGTCCAGTTCCCCACGGGCCGGCAGGAAGTCGAAGCAGGCCTTGGCGAGATGGGTCCGCCCCTCGCGCGCCAGCATGACGTCCAGCTTCTCCTTGAGGTCGTGCAGGTGCAGCACGTCGGAGGCGGCGTATTTCATCTGTTCCGGCGTCAGCTCCGCCGCACCCCAGTCGGAGGACTGCTGCTGCTTGGACAGCTCCACCCCCAGCAGATCCTTCACCAGATCCTTCAGCCCGTGCTTGTCGGTGAAGGTGCGGACCAGCTTGGACGCGACCTTGGTGCAGTAGACCGGCTGGCAGGCGACGCCGAGGTAGGCCCGCATCACCGCCACGTCGAAACGGGCGAAGTGGAACAGCTTGGTAACCTCGGGGTCGGTCAACAGGCGCCTCAGGTTCGGAGCGTCGTATTCGCCCTTGCGGAATTGGACCAGATGGACCGTGCCGTCGCCGGGGGAAAGCTGGACCAGACACAGCCGGTCGCGGTGGGGATTCAGCCCCATGGTCTCGGTGTCGATGGCGACGGCGCCGCCGCGGGCCAGGGACTTCAGGTCGAGACCGTCCGGCAGGTCGCCGTCATGGAGGTCGATGGGCATTGGGTGGCTTCCCGCTCAGGTGGACGGCCCCCGGCCACGGACCCCAGAAACGACGAACGCCGCTCTGCTACCTGTCCGTCCCGCTGGGGGAGGTCCGTAGCATGCGGCGCAGCCGGGTAGATATGGTGCCCAGGAGAAGACTCGAACTTCCACGACATTTCTGCCACAGGTACCTGAAACCTGCGCGTCTACCAATTCCGCCACCTGGGCTCGGTGTGGGCCGCTTATGTAGCCGTCCGGCGGAGGCCCGTCAACAGCTTTTTTTCACTGTCGCGCCGAAGGCCCTGCCGGGCGCGAAATGGGCCGCGGGTGGCGCGTCAGGCCCTAGCCTCTTTAAGGAGGTTTCTATATAAGCAACCCCCGATCCGGTCGCCCTGCCCCGCTGGCGGGCGGCCCGGAGGGAAGAATTTGCGGGCCCAACGGCACGGGAGAAGGTCGATGTCCTATCGCTCTGAAGTGGTCACGGTGTTCGGCGGTTCGGGATTCGTCGGCCGCCACCTCATTCGCCGCCTCGCCAAGACCGGCGCCATCGTGCGCGTGGTGTCGCGCCATCCGAACAAGGCCAATTTCCTGAAGACCGCCGGCTCGGTCGGGCAGATCGTGCCGATGGCCGCCGACGTGAAGGACGACCAGTCCGTCGCGCGGGCCATCCAGGGCGCCGACACCGTCATCAACCTGATCGGCACGCTCTACGAGCGCGGGGCCTGGAATTTCCAGACCGTGCATGTCGACGCCCCGGCGCGCATCGCCCGCATCGCCAAGGCCAGCGGCGTGGGCCGTCTCGTCCATGTCTCGGCCATCGGCGCCGACGCCAAGTCGGCCTCGGCCTACGCCAAGTCCAAGGCGGCGGGCGAGCAGGCGGTGGCGCAGGCCTTCCCCGGCGCCACCATCATCCGCCCGAGCATCGTCTTCGGACCGGAGGACGGCTTCTTCAACAAATTCGCCGCCATGGCGCAGGTCTCCCCGGCGCTGCCGCTGATCGGCGGGGCGACGAAGTTCCAGCCGGTCTATGTCGGCGATCTGGCCGACGCCATCGCCGCCGCCGCGACGCTGGACTCGGCGGCCGGCCGGACCTTCGAGCTGGGCGGGCCGCGCGTCTACAGCTTCAAGGAGATGATGCAGCTCATGCTGCGGGAGATCCGCCGCAAGCGTTTCCTCGTCCCGATTCCCTGGAACGTGGCGGAGACGCTGGGCGGCCTGCTGGAGAAGGTGCCGCCGATCGTCGCCCCGCCGCTGACCCGCGATCAGGTGGAGATGCTGAGGACCGACAACGTCGCCGCCGCCGGCGCGCCGGGCTTCAAGGAGCTGGGCATCACCAACCTGTCGAGCTGCGAGGTGGTCCTGCCGACCTACCTGTCGCGCTTCATCGTCGGCGGCCGTTCCAACACGATGCCGCGCGACGCCGGCAACCATTCCGGCGCGCACTGAGTCCTCGGTTCCGCGCGATCGAAACGAAAGCCCCGGCCGCCGCCGGGGCTTTCGCCGTTTTGGGTTCCCACCGCCACTCGCAATGGTGCCCTGCGGCGCGCGGCCTTGATTCCCGCGGCTTTCTGCCGCATCTGGCCCCTTCATCGGATTGACGGAAGGGGCGCCGGGAGTCATGCAGGCGGCAACGCAGGATTTCACCATACGGGAATTCGCCGACCGCGCCCCGGGCGCCCGGCTGGCTTCCCTGGCGGCCTTCTTCGTCAACGGGTCGGTCTTCGGCGTCTGGGCGACCCAGATCCCGGCGATCAAGGATCACCTGGACCTCAGCCCCGGCGTGCTCGGCGTCGCCCTGCTCTGCCTCGCCACCGGGGCGCTGACGGCCATGGTCGGCACGGGCCCGCTGCTCGGCCGCATTGGCAGCGCCCCGGTGATCCGGATCACCGCCCTGTTCTTCGCCCTGATCCTGCCGCTGCCGGCGCTGATGCCGGATCTGCTGTCGCTGTGCGCGGTGCTGTTCCTGTTCGGGGCGGCGGGCGGCACCATGGACGTGGCGATGAACGCCCACGGCGCTTTGGTGGAGCGCCATCTCGGGCGGCCCATCATGTCGTCGCTGCACGGTATGTGGAGCCTGGGCGGCCTGTTCGGCGCCGGGGTCGGCGGTTTGCTGCTGCAAGTGCTGCCGCCGCCGGTCCAGGCCTCCATCCTCGCCGCTGCGCTGCTGCTCCTGTTCTTCGCGCTGCAGCGCCGCTTGCTGCCGGGCAGCGCCGACCGGCGGGCGGAGCCGACCGGACTCGCCCTGCCCGACCGCGGCACGCTGCTGCTGGGATCGCTGACCTTCCTGGCCTTCATGAGCGAGGGCGCGATCCTGGACTGGAGCGCCGTCTATCTGCGCGAGGATCTGGGCGGTGCGGCGTCCATCGCGGCGCTGGGCTTCGCCGTCTTTTCCGGCGCCATGGCGGTGGGCCGCTTCTGCGGCGACCGGCTGCGCCAGCGCTTCGGCGGGCCGGTTCTGGTCCGCGCCGGCGCGGTCCTGGCTTTCGCCGGGCTGGCCGTCGCGCTGACCGGCGGCGGGCCGGTGATGGCGGTCGCCGGCTTCGGGCTGACCGGGCTCGGCCTGTCGAACGTGGTGCCGGTGCTGTTCAGCGCCGCCGGCGCCAAGGCGGAGGGGGAGGCCGGCCAGGCCATCGCCGCGGTGGCGACCCTCGGCTACGCCGGGGTGCTGACCGGTCCGGCGCTTCTGGGCTTCGTGGCGGAGGCCAGCACGGTGGGCTTTTCCTTCGCCCTGGTCGCCGCGCTGGCGCTGGTCATCGCCGCGGCCTCCTCGCGCGCCGTCGCCCGAGAGGGCTGAGGCGCGGCGGGAAGCCGGCTCTTTACAGATAAAGGAACGCCAGCATCCCCGACCCGATGGCGATGCGGTACCAGGCGAAGGGCGCGAAGCCGTAGCGTCCGACGAAGTCCACCAGCACCTTGACCACCAGCGCCGCCGCGATGAAGGCGGTGACGAAGCCGACCCCGATCAGCAGCGCGGAGTCGACGGTCATCAGGCTCCAGTTCTTGTAGAGGTCGTAGACCGTGGCGCCGGCCATGGTCGGGATCGCCAGGAAGAAGGAGAATTCCGCGGCGGTCCGCCGGTCCACCCCCATCAGCAGCGAGCCGAGGATCGTCGCACCCGACCGCGACACGCCCGGCACCAGCGCCAGGCACTGGCACAGGCCGATCTTCAGCGCGAGCGGCGCCGGGAAGCGCTCGATCTGGTGGTAGCGCGGGACCGGCACCAGCCGCTCCGCCATCAGGATCGCCACGCCGCCCAGGATCAGCGCGATGCTGACCACCGTCGGGTTGAACAGCACCGCCTTGATGACGCCGTGCAGCGCCGCCCCCAGCACCATCGCCGGCAGGAAGGCCAGGATCACCGCCACGGCGAAGTGGCGGGCGCCCGGATCGTCCTTCAATCCGGTGACCACCTTCCACAGCCGGGCGAAATAGACCGTGCAGATCGCCAGGATCGCGCCGAGCTGGATCACCACCTCGAACACCTTGCCCGGCGGGCCTTCGAAGCCCAGCAGGGTGTCGAAAATGATCAGGTGGCCGGTGGACGAGACCGGCAGGAATTCGGTCAGCCCTTCGATCAGGCCGAGCAGAGCGGCGTCCAGATATTGGTCGATCAACATGCGGCGCGGGGCCTCTGACAAGATGGCGGGGGCAATGTCCGGCTTATAGCAGCGCAGCATGGCGAAGGCGACGACCCATGGGGCGATACCCCGAATTGGGCGATGGTCCCGGATCGGTCCTAATTTTCTTGCTTGTTTTTCGGGCACTCCCGTCGTCTACGGAGGCCTCCGCGACATCGAGTCACGGTTTGGTCAGCCATGCTGTCCTAACGGCGAAAATATGCTCGCGCGGCGCCTTCTCTTGCGGTATATGACGTTCAGACCGCGTGACCGCGGGCTTTCGTTTTCACTGCGGCCACGCCCCTCGCCATGCCCCACCGGCACGAAAAGGGCCGCCCGGCCGCCGGCGCCGTCCCCATGCACGGGACACGGGAAGAAGGAGCAGGCGTTATGGCGAACCAGAGGATGTTGGGCTTCGTGCACACCGCGCAGCGGATGCCCGACAAACGCCCGGCCGAGGAGCGCCGCCAGGATTTCGCCGAGATCTACGCCCGCTTCTCCGACGATCGCGCCAACGAGCAGGCCAACCGCTGCTCGCAGTGCGGCGTTCCCTTCTGCCAGGTGCACTGCCCGGTTTCCAACAACATCCCCGACTGGCTGAAGCTGACCTCCGAAGGCCGGCTGGAGGAGGCTTACGAGGTCTCCCAGGCGACCAACAACTTCCCGGAGATCTGCGGCCGCATCTGCCCGCAGGACCGCCTGTGCGAGGGCAACTGCGTCATCGAGCAGTCGACCCATGGCGCCGTCACCATCGGGTCGGTCGAGAAGTACATCAACGACACCGCCTGGGATCAGGGCTGGGTGAAGCCGCGCACGCCGTCGCGTGAGCTTGGCCTGTCGGTCGGCATCATCGGCGCCGGTCCCGCCGGCCTCGCCGCCGCCGAGGAGCTGCGCGCCAAGGGCTACGAGGTGCACGTCTACGACCGCCACGACCGCATGGGCGGCCTGCTGGTCTACGGCATCCCCGGCTTCAAGCTGGAGAAGTCGGTGGTCGAGCGCCGCGTGCAGCTTCTGGCCGACGCCGGGGTGGTCTACCACCCGAACTTCGAGGTCGGCCGCGACGCCTCCCTGCCGGAGCTGCGCCGCAAGCACGTCGCCGTGCTGGTCGCCACCGGCGTCTACAAGGCGCGCGACATCAAGGCGCCGGGCTCAGGGCTCGGCAACATCGTGGCGGCGCTCGACTACCTGACCACCTCCAACAAGGTCAGCCTGGGCGACACGGTGGAGGCGTACGAGAACGGCTCCCTGAACGCCGCGGGCAAGCATGTGGTGGTCCTGGGCGGCGGCGACACCGCCATGGACTGCGTGCGCACGGCCATCCGCCAGGGCGCCACGTCGGTCAAGTGTCTGTACCGCCGCGACCGCAAGAACATGCCGGGCTCGCAGCGCGAGGTCGCCCACGCCGAGGAAGAGGGCGTGGAGTTCATCTGGCAGGCTGCCCCGGAAGGCTTCACCGGCGACACGGTGGTGACCGGCGTGCGCGCCGTGCGCATCCATCTGGGCGTGGCCGACGCCACCGGCCGCCAGACCCCGCAGGTGATCGAGGGGTCGGAGTTCACGGTCCAGGCCGATCTGGTCATCAAGGCGCTCGGCTTCGAGCCGGAGGATCTGCCCGCCCTGTTCGGCGAGACGGAGCTGAAGGTCACCCGCTGGGGCACGCTGCTGGTCGACCACCGCAGCAAGATGACCAACCTGGAGGGCGTCTTCGCCGCCGGCGACATCGTGCGCGGCGCCTCGCTGGTGGTGTGGGCCATCCGCGACGGCCGCGACGCGGCGGAGGGCATCCACGCCTACGCCAAGGCGAAGACCGAGGCGCCGCTGGCTCAGGCCGCCGAGTAAGCCAAGCAATCCATAATTCCGCGGGTTCCAGGGGTCCATTTCAACCCCTGGCGGGGGTGAAGGGGCGAAGTCCCCCTTCCGAACAGACTGCCCCCGTCAAAACAGACTGACTGAAAGGGTCCACCGATGACCACCGAGTTGAACCAGGGTGAGCAGTTCGTCGCCGACTTCCGCGCCAACGCCGCGGCGCTGACCACTGCCAACGCCTACAACCCGGAGGATGAGCACGACGCCTGCGGCGTCGGCTTCATCGCCGCGATCGACGGCAAGCCCCGCCGCTCGGTGGTCGAGAAAGGCATCGAGGCGCTGAAGGCCGTCTGGCACCGCGGCGCCGTGGACGCCGACGGCAAGACGGGCGACGGTGCGGGCATCCACGTCGCCGTGCCGCAGAAGTTCTTCAAGGACCATGTGAAGGTCATCGGCCACCGCGCGCCGGACAACAAGCTGGCCGTCGGCCAGGTCTTCCTGCCGCGCATCAGCCTGGACGCGCAGGAAGCCTGCCGCTGCATCGTCGAGACCGAGATCCTCGCCTTCGGCTACTACATCTACGGCTGGCGCCAGGTGCCGATCAACGTCGACATCATCGGCGAGAAGGCCAACGCGACCCGTCCGGAGATCGAGCAGATCATCGTCGGCAACAACAAGGGCGTGTCCGACGAGCAGTTCGAGCTGGACCTCTACATCATCCGCCGCCGCATCGAGAAGGCGGTGAAGGGTGAGCAGATCAACGACTTCTACATCTGCTCGCTGTCGGCCCGCTCGATCATCTACAAGGGCATGTTCCTGGCGGAGCAGCTGACCACCTTCTACCCGGACCTGCTGGACGAGCGGTTCGAGTCCGACTTCGCCATCTACCACCAGCGCTACTCGACCAACACCTTCCCGACCTGGCCGCTGGCCCAGCCCTTCCGCATGCTCGCCCACAACGGCGAGATCAACACGGTCAAGGGCAACGTCAACTGGATGAAGGCGCACGAGACCCGGATGGAGCATCCGGCCTTCGGCAGCCACATGGCGGACCTGAAGCCGGTGATCGGCGTCGGCCTGTCGGACTCCGGCTCGCTCGACACCGTGTTCGAGGTGATGGTCCGCGCCGGCCGCACCGCGCCGATGGTCAAGATGATGCTGGTGCCGCAGGCGCTGACCAGCTCGCAGACCACGCCGGACAACCACAAGGCGCTGATCCAGTACTGCAACTCCGTCATGGAGCCGTGGGACGGCCCGGCGGCGCTGGCCATGACCGACGGCCGCTGGGTCGTCGGCGGCATGGACCGCAACGGCCTGCGCCCGATGCGCTACACGATCACCACCGACGGCCTGATCATCGGCGGGTCCGAGACGGGCATGGTGAAGATCGACGAGACCCAGGTCATCGAGAAGGGCCGCCTCGGCCCGGGCGAGATGATCGCCGTCGACCTCCAGTCCGGCAAGCTCTACCGCGACCGCGAGCTGAAGGACCATCTCGCCACGCTGAAGCCGTGGGACAAGTGGGTGCAGAACACCACCCACCTGGACGAGCTGGTCAAGACCGCCTCGCTGAAGGGCGAGCCGTCGGACATGGACAAGGCCGGCCTGCGCCGCCGCCAGCAGGCCTTCGGCCTGACCATGGAAGACATGGAGCTGATCCTGCACCCGATGGTGGAGGACGGGAAGGAGGCCATCGGCTCGATGGGCGACGACAGCCCCATCGCCGTTCTGTCCGACAAGTACCGCGGCCTGCACCACTTCTTCCGCCAGAACTTCTCGCAGGTCACCAACCCGCCCATCGACTCGCTCCGTGAGCGTCGGGTGATGAGCCTGAAGACGCGGCTCGGCAACCTCGGCAACATCCTGGACGAGGACGAGACGCAGACCCGCCTGCTGCAGCTCGAATCGCCGGTCCTGACGACCGCCGAGTTCCGCGCCATGCGCGACTACATGGGCGACACGGCGGCCGAGATCGACGCGACCTTCCCGGTGGATGGCGGCCCCGATGCGCTCCGCGACGCGCTGCGCCGCATCCGCCAGGAGGCGGAGGACGCGGTGCGCGGCGGCGCCACCCACGTCATCCTGACCGACGAGGCGATGGGCCCGGCGCGGGCCGCCATCCCGGCGATCCTCGCCACGGGTGCGGTGCACACGCACCTGATCCGCTCCAACCTGCGCACCTTCACCTCGCTGAACGTGCGCACGGCGGAGGGGCTGGACACCCACTACTTCGCCGTGCTGATCGGCGTCGGCGCCACCACGGTCAACGCCTACCTCGCGCAGGAGGCCATCGCCGAGCGCCACCGCCGCGGCCTGTTCGGTTCCATGCCTCTGGAAAAGGGCATGGCCAACTACAAGAAGGCCATCGACGACGGCCTGCTGAAGATCATGTCCAAGATGGGCATCTCGGTCATCAGCAGCTACCGCGGTGGCGGCAACTTCGAGGCCATCGGCCTGTCGCGCGCGCTGGTCGCCGAGCATTTCCCGGCGATGGTCAGCCGCATCTCCGGCATCGGCCTGAACGGCATCCAGAAGAAGGTGCTGGAGCAGCACGCCACCGCCTACAACGAGGAGGTCGTGGCCCTGCCGGTCGGCGGCTTCTACCGCTTCCGCAAGTCGGGCGACCGCCACGGCTGGGAAGGCGGCGTGATCCACACGCTGCAGCAGGCGGTGACCAACGACAGCTACACCACCTTCAAGAAGTACAGCGAGCAGGTGAACAAGCGCCCGCCGATGCAGCTCCGCGACCTGCTGGAGCTGCGCTCCACCAAGGCCCCGGTGCCGGTGGACGAGGTGGAGAGCATCACCGCGATCCGCAAGCGCTTCATCACGCCGGGCATGTCCATGGGCGCGCTGTCGCCCGAGGCCCACGGCACGCTGAACGTCGCCATGAACCGCATCGGCGCCAAGTCCGACAGCGGCGAGGGCGGCGAGGACCCGGCGCGCTTCCGCCCGGACAAGAACGGCGACAACTGGAACAGCGCCATCAAGCAGGTGGCTTCGGGCCGCTTCGGCGTCACTGCCGAGTACCTGAACCAGTGCCGCGAGCTGGAGATCAAGGTCGCCCAGGGCGCCAAGCCCGGCGAGGGCGGCCAGCTCCCCGGCTTCAAGGTGACCGAGATGATCGCGCGGCTGCGTCACTCGACGCCGGGCGTGATGCTCATCAGCCCGCCGCCGCACCACGACATCTACTCGATCGAGGATCTCGCCCAGCTCATCTATGACCTGAAGCAGATCAATCCGGATGCGAAAGTGACGGTGAAGCTGGTCAGCCGTTCCGGCATCGGAACGATTGCTGCGGGCGTCGCCAAGGCCAACGCCGACATCATCCTGATCTCCGGCAACAGCGGCGGCACCGGCGCTTCCCCGCAGACCTCGATCAAGTTCGCCGGCCTGCCCTGGGAGATGGGCCTGTCGGAGGTCCATCAGGTCCTGACGCTGAACCGCCTGCGCCACCGCGTGCGGCTGCGCACCGACGGCGGCTTGAAGACCGGCCGCGACATCGTGATCGCCGCGATGCTGGGTGCCGAGGAGTTCGGCATCGGCACGGCCAGCCTGATCGCCATGGGCTGCATCATGGTCCGCCAGTGCCACAGCAACACCTGCCCGGTCGGCGTCTGCGTGCAGGACGACAAGCTGCGCCAGAAGTTCGTCGGCACGCCGGAGAAGGTCGTCAACCTCTTCACCTTCCTGGCGGAAGAAGTGCGCGAGATCCTGGCCGGCCTGGGCTTCCGCTCGCTGAACGAGGTGATCGGCCGCACCGACCTGCTGCATCAGGTCAGCCGCGGTGCGGAGCATCTCGACGACCTCGACCTGAACCCGCTGCTGGCCCAGGTCGATCCCGGCGAGAACGCCCGCTACTGCACGCTGCAGGGCCGCAACGAGGTGCCGGACACGCTGGACGCCCGCATCGTCGCCGACGCCCGCCCGCTGTTCGAGGAGGGCGAGAAGATGCAGCTCGCCTACAACGCCCGCAACACGCAGCGCGCCATCGGCACGCGGCTGTCCTCGATGGTGACCCGCAAGTTCGGCATGTTCGGGCTGCAGCCCGGCCACATCACCATCCGCCTGCGCGGCACCGCCGGCCAGTCGCTCGGCGCCTTCGCGGTGCAGGGCATCAAGCTGGAGGTGATGGGCGACGCCAACGACTATGTCGGCAAGGGCCTGTCGGGCGGCACCATCGTCGTCCGTCCGACGACCTCCAGCCCACTGGAGACCAACAAGAACACGATCATCGGCAACACGGTCCTCTACGGTGCGACGGCGGGCAAGCTGTTCGCCGCGGGCCAGGCCGGCGAGCGGTTCGCCGTCCGCAACTCCGGCGCCACCGTGGTGGTCGAGGGCTGCGGCTCCAACGGCTGCGAGTACATGACGGGCGGCACGGCGGTCATCCTCGGCCGCGTCGGCGACAACTTCGCCGCCGGCATGACGGGCGGCATGGCCTACGTCTACGACCTGGACGACAGCCTGCCGTTGTACATCAACGACGAGAGCGTGATCTTCCAGCGCATCGAGGTCGGCCATTACGAGAGCCAGCTCAAGCACCTGATCGAGGAGCATGTGACGGAGACGCAGAGCCGCTTCGCCGCCGAGATCCTCAACGATTGGGCGCGTGAGGTGACCAAGTTCTGGCAGGTGGTTCCGAAGGAAATGCTGAACCGCCTGGACGTGCCGGTCCATCTGCCGAAGGCCATCTCGGCGGAGTAAGCCCCAAGCAATAAGTCTCAAGTGGATTGTGCATACGCGAACGGCGGTCCGGGGCAACCGGGCCGCCGTTTTTCACGCCGGCCGTTGCACGGGCGTCCTTTTCAGGGCGCCGCTTCTTGGAATAATCTGGTGCGGAATGGGTTGTTAGGACCGCCTGGGGGCATCCGCAACCACACGGGAGGGCGTCATGCCGGCAGAGGACGGCTTGCGCATCGACATTCGCTTCGCCACGGCGGCCGACGGGCCGCGCTGTGCCGACATCTTCCTGCACGGGCGCCGCAACGCCTTTTCCTGGCAACCCGAGGACCGCTTCGGCCTGGACGACTATTACGACTGCGTGGACGGGGAAGAGGTGCTGGTGGCGGAAGCCGGCGGCTGCGTGGTCGGCTTCGTCTCCGTCGATGCCGGCGACCGCTTCATCCACACCCTGTTCATCGACCCGCTGTGGCGCGGGCGGGGCATCGGCAGCGCGCTGCTGCGCGAGGCGCTGACCCTGCTGCGCGGTTCCGCGGAACTGGCCTGCGCCTCGCGCAACGCGGCGGCCCGCGCCTTCTACGAGCACAACGGCTGGACCCCGGTCCCCGCCGCCGAAAGCGGAGGGGATGCGGAACCCCTGGTGGTCTACCGCAAATCCGCCCTTTGACACCCTCCCGGCACGGTTAATCCATAAGCCGAAGGAGCGGTGTCACAAGCCAAAGCGCAGACTGTTTTCCACGCTCCCCATACGCTACAGTCCGGCCCGGCATGCGGACACTCCATCACCACCCCCTCCATCCCTTGTCCCGCGTCGCGCGGGTGATGCTGGCCGAGAAGGGTCTTCCCTTCGATTCGGTCATCGAGAAGCCGTGGGAACGGCGCGAGGATTTCCTGATGCTGAACCCCGCCGGCGAGCCGCCGGTGCTGGTGGAGGAGGACGGGACCGTCGTGGCCGGCGGGCTGCCCGTTCTGGAGTATCTGGAGGAGGCCTACCCCGACGTGGCGCTGATGCCGCGGGAGGTGGCGGCCCGCGCCGAGGTGCGCCGCATCGTCGACTGGTTCACCCGGACCTTCGACCGCGAGGTGACCGAGAATCTGGTCGGCGAGAAGCTGATCAAGCGGCTGTCCGGCCAGGGCCACCCCTACGCCCCGGCGATCCGCGCCGGTCTGGCGAACATCCAGTACCACATGGAATACATCGCCTTCCTGTCGGAACGCCGCCCCTGGCTGGCCGGCTCCGCCTTCACCGTGGCCGACATCGCGGCGGCGGCGGCGCTGTCCTGCGTCGATTACGTGGACAACGTGCCGTGGGACAAGGTGCCGGAGGCCAAGGACTGGTACGCCCGCATCAAGTCGCGCCCCAGCTTCCGCGGCCTGCTCACCGACAGCATCCCCGGCTGCCCGCCGCCCCGCCATTACGCCGACCTGGATTTCTGAGCCGATCTGTCCGACCGGGATAGGTCCCGCCGAAGGGGGAACCCCATCCGTACCGGTCTGTTTCGTTTTGGTTGCAGAACGGCAGAGGAGGATGGGGGCATGGCCCAACACGACTACGTGCGTCACACGCTCGATTGCCTGGAGGAGGCGCAAGCGGCCCTGCGGCTTGCGCAACGCAAGGGCCAGATCGCGCCGGAGGACGAGGACCAGCTGTCCCGCCGCCTCGATACGATCACCGAACGCATCGCCCAGGTTCAGGACATGACCTGACACCGGCAGGGGCCGCGCCGTCCCCGGCGCGGCCTGCGGCGACAGGCTGCCGCTTGTGCTCGGATACCTTCCGTGGACGCAGCACAGGTTTGGCGGATCGACTGACCGTGGGTGGTTCTGGGTTTCCTTGTTAAGCCACCGATACGGTGAATCTTCCGCCAGTGTCCAGTCACGAGCCGCGCGGCTTCCGGTCGCTCCCCTGCCAATTTCATGGGCCGATGGTCCCGCCACCCGCCCTTGATTTCCCTGTCGCACCATGAAGCGCAGATCATTTACCCATGACGATTGGAATGCAGATCACGGATCGCCACCGTTGGAAATTCTCTTCGCGAATAAGCGAATTCGTCACCCTGCATAATAGTTCGAAAACTAATGATTATTTGTTGAATGATTTTCTCTTTTTTGTAGACTAATATCAATAATTATGCATTTTATAGGTACATATGATGACATTTAATGTATTTCCAGCCGGGCAAGTGGGACGACGGCACCTTCGATAATGGCATTGTCATCCGCGGCATGCTGATGAATCAGGGCCACCCAGGAGTGGGTGCGATCGAGTATGCCGTACTCAACGGCGGCCAGCTTATCACCTGGGACGCCACGATATTCAAAAGCTGAAATGTGCCCCAGCTGGACACGGCGAAGGAGGATGCAAAGATGAACGTGCTGGGAACATCAAATTTGACGAACAGCCCGGTACAGAGCCTCAACTCCGTCTCCCAAGCGACATTCGCATCATCAAAGATGGTTGCTGGAACTCCGGCGCCGACAGACCGAGTGTCATTCAGCCCATTAGCTTCGGCCCTTCATGATGAATCTCTTACCGCCTTCAACGCATTGTCGGTTGAGACACGATCTCAGCTTTCCTCTCTCGTCGACAGCGGCGCGCTCTCTGGCGAGGACGTGCACAATGCTCTGAAGCAACGAACCAAGGAGGCGCGTCTCGGCGCTTATGCGGCAACCTTCCGCATGGCCAATAATGATAACGCCGATCTGTTCTCCAGCGGGTCTGCGACGTCTTCCGATTTCCGGGAGGCGCTGCGCGCGGCTTCGGAAAAGCGGGCGGGAATGATGGAGAAACTGTCCGCATTGCTGCAGAGCGGGCAGGATGGCTCCGACGATTACGCCGCACTGTCTGACCAGCTTAAGGCATTGATACCAAACGCCCGGTTACTGGCTGGCGGGAGCGGCGTCGTCAACCCGTTCCAACCGATTGACCCAGGGGAATCCCGCCTGATGTCGACGCGCGGCGAAACCGACGCCGTTTACAAGCTGAAAGCCGCGGGCGTCGATCTGTCCGCCATCGACAAGGCCTTACGCCCAATGGGTGAACGTGACGCCGCGTCGCTTGTTGCCGAACGTACCGGTCTCCCGCAGACGCATACGGTCTCGAAGGACCACGCGTTCTCATTGGATCAGGCGCTCATTCAGCCGATATCCGCGCCACCGTCGGCGGCGGGGGCTGTTTCCGGCACCGACGGTCGCTTCATCGACACCGACTTCCTGGCCAACATCGGGGCCGCCATCGGACCGTTGAAGGGAAACGCCTTTGGCGAGGACGCAGACGCAGCTCGGCAATATTGGCGGGGCCTGCGAGCCAGCTACTGATCATTTATGAAATTCGTGGTTCCTGCTACGGTCGGCGGCAACGCCAAGCCTGTGCCGCACCGTCCGAATGTGCCCAAGCACGAGTTCCGTCCCGCTACGCCAGCCCCGCCATGCGCAGCGCCACCCCGGCCAGCGCGCAGGCGCCCAGGGTGGGCAGCATCCCTGCCCTGAAACGGAACACCGCCAGCACCGCCGCCACGGTCAGCGCCAGCGCCGGCAGGTTGACGCTGGCGAGGACGGGCAGGTCCAGCCTCATCCCGGCGACCGACACCGGCTCCAGCCGGGCGAACAGCGTGTGCAGGGCGAACCACAGCGCCAGGTTCAGGATCACCCCGACCACCGCCGCGGTGATCGCCGACAGGGCGGCGCCGAGCATCCGGTTGCCGCGCAGCGCCTCGACATAGGGCGCGCCGAGGAAGATCCACAGGAAGCAGGGCACGAAGGTCACCCAGGTGGTCAGCAGCCCGCCCAGCACCCCGGCCAGCAGCGGCGGCAGCGCCCCCGGATCGCGCAGCGCGCCGAGGAAGCCGACGAACTGCACCACCATGATCAGCGGCCCCGGCGTCGTCTCCGCCATACCCAGCCCGTCCAGCATCTCGCCGGGATGGAGCCAGCCGTAGGTCTCCACCGCCTGCTGCGCCACATAGGCCAGCACGGCGTAGGCGCCGCCGAAGGTCACCACCGCCATCTTGGAGAAGAAGACGGCGATGCCCGTGAACGTGTTGTCCGGCCCCAGTGTCACCAGCAGCGCCAGCACCGGCCCCAGCCACAAAGCGAGGCACACCGCCCCGACCCGCAGCGACCAGGCGGTGGAGGGGCGGGCATGGTCCGGCGTCCCCTCGCCCAGCAGGCTGCTCCCGTGCGTGGACGGGTCCGGCCCGTGCCGCACCGGCCGGAAGGCGGAGACGCCCAGCCGCGCCCCACCCAGCCCGATCAGGGCGGCGGTCAGGATGATCAGGGGGAACGGGACGTCGAAGGCGAAGATCGCCAGGAAGGCCGCCGCCGACAGGGCGACCATCGCCCCGTTCTTCAGCGTGCGCCGCCCGACGCGGACCACCGCCTCCAGCACGACGGCCAGCACCGCCGCCTTCAGCCCGAAGAACAGCCCCTGCACCGCCCCGGTGTGCCCCAGCGTCGCGTAGAGCAGGCTGAGCGCCATGATGGCGAGCACGCCGGGCAGGATGAACAGGATTCCGGCGATCAACCCGCCCACCGTCCGGTGCATCAGCCAGCCGATGTAGACGGCCAGCTGCTGCGCCTCCGGTCCCGGCAGCAGCATGCAGTAGTTCAGGGCGTGGAGGAACCGCTCCTCCCCGATCCACTTCTTCTCGTCCACCACGACGCGGTGCATCATGGCGATCTGGCCGGCCGGCCCGCCGAAGCTCAGTGCCGCGATCCGCGCCCAGACGCGCACCGCCTCCCACAGGCCCACCCCGTGGCCGGCGGTGTCCACACCGGGTGCGTTGGCGCTGTCCGCCTGGGTCATGCGTCGTCTCCGGAGCACGCGAAGGGGCGCCATTCAGACCATAACGGACGGTCCGCCGCCAGCGCGGAGATGTGACGGTGATGTTGCGCCGGTCAGGAGGTCGCCGCCGCCGGCAGCACCAGCTCCACCCGCAACCCGCCGAGCGGCGAATCGCCCAGCCGCAGGTCGCCGCCGTAGAGCCGCGCCACGTCGCGCACGACGGCGAGGCCGAGGCCGCTGCCCGGCGTGCTTTCGTCCAGCCGCACGCCGGGGGCCAGCACGGCGTCCCGCCGGTCGGCGGGCAGGCCCGGGCCGTCGTCCTCGACCACCACCGCCAGCATCCCGCCCGCCTCCAGCCGCGACGAGACCTCCACCCGCGCAGCCGCCCACTTGAACGCGTTGTCCAGCAGGTTGCCCAGCATCTCGTCGAGGTCCTCGCGCTCCCCGGCGAAGACATGCTCGCGCGGGACGCGGACGGTGACCGTCACCCGTCCTCCGCCCCGGCCCCCACCCTGGAGCTTTTCCATCACCCGCGCCAGCGCCCCGGCGCTGTCGGCCACCGGGGTGGCGACGCCGGGCAGGCCGCGGGCGGCGGCGGCGCGGGCGCGGGCCATGTGGTGGTCGATGTGGCGGCGCATCTCCGCCACCCGCCGGGCGGCCGCCTCCCCCTCCGCCTCGTTCGCCAGCACGGCGAGGTTCGTCTTCAGCGCGTGGGCGAGGTTCCCGGCCTGGAGCCGCGCCCGCACCACCACCTCCTCCGAATGGTCGAGCAGGGCGTTCAGGTCGTCGAGCAGCGGCTGCACCTCGCGCGGGGAATCGCCGCCGAAGCGCTTCCTGCGCCCAGCCCGCACCGCGGCCAATTCGGCGCGCAACCGCACCAGCGGGCGCAACCCCACCGACACCTGGACCACCGCCGCACCGATCAGCGCCAGCGCCAGCGCCCCCAGCGACAGCCAGAGCACCCGGTTGAAGTCGGCCACCACCGCCCGCAGCTCCGACTCGTCCTGGGCCACCGCCATGCGCAGGGGTGCCGTCCCGTTGGGGAGGGTCACCGCGCGCTCCAGAACCTGCAATTGGCGTCCGGCGGGGCCGACGACGCTGTGGCGGTGAATCTCGCCGTCGGCGACCTCGTCCGGCGGCAGGGCCAGCGCCTCGTCCCACAGGGAGCGGGAGCGCAGGACCGGCGCCTCCCCCGGCCCGACCTGCCAGTACAGCCCCGACAGGGGCCGGCGGAAACGCGGGTCGCTGAGCGGCTGGCGCAGCACCGGCGCGCCGTCCGCCCCCAGCTCGGTCAACGCGGCGAGCTGGTCCAGATGGTTGGTCAGCTCCGCCTCGAAGCGGCGGGCCACATGGTCGCGGAACAGGCCGGACAGCACCAGCCCGGCCAGCGCCAGGGCCAGCGCGATCCACACCGCCGCCCCGGCCAGCAGGCGGAAGCGCAGCGATCCGGTCAGCCCTCCCCTGCCCCGGACGGCCCCGCTCACGGCGCCTCCAGCTTGTAGCCGAGCCCGCGCACGGTCTTGATCAGGTCGGCGCCCAGCTTGCGGCGCAGGCGGCCGACGAAGACCTCGATGGTGTTGGAATCGCGGTCGAAATCCTGGGCGTAGATGTGCTCGGTCAGCTCCGTGCGCGAGACGATCTGGCCCTTGCGGTGCATCAGGTAATCGAGCACACGGAACTCGTGCCCGGTCAGGTCGACCGGCCGCCCGTCCAGCGTGACCCGGCCCGAGCGGGTGTCCAGCACCACCCCGCCGCAGGCGATCTCCGCCGAGGCGTGGCCCTTGGAACGGCGGATCAGCGCGCGGATGCGGGCGAGAAGCTCCTCCATGCTGAAGGGCTTCGCCAAGTAGTCGTCGGCCCCGGCGTCGATGCCCTGGACCTTCTCCGTCCAGGCGCCGCGGGCGGTCAGGATGATGACCGGAGTTGCGATCCCCAGCGCGCGCCACGACCGCAGCACCGTCAGCCCGTCCACCCGCGGCAGGCCGAGGTCGAGCACGATGGCGTCGTAGGGCTCGGTCTCGCCGAGGAACTGCCCCTCCTCCCCGTCGGCGGCGCGGTCCACGGCGTAGCCCTCGCCCTCCAGCCGTTCGGCGAGCTGGCGGGCGAGCGCCGGATCATCCTCGACGACGAGCAGGCGCATGGCGCTCACCTCTTCCCATGATGGCCGCCCTCGCCTTTCCCGTTGCGCCCGCGCACCCGCAGCAGGTCGCCGGTCGCGGCGTCGTATTTCAGCTTCAGGACGCGGCCTTCGGCGGTGATGGTCTTGATCTCGTAGACGATCTGCCCGCCCTCATCCTCGAACTCGACGTCCAGGATGTCACCGGGAAAATCGGCCTGCGCGCGGGCCACGATGGCCTCCAGCGGCAGCGCCCGGCCCGAGCGGAACGCCTCCCGCGCCCGCTCATGGTCGCGATCGTCATCGGCCGCCGCCGGCAGGGCGACGCCAGGGAGGGCGACGGTGAAAAGGATCAGGGACAGCAGGGCGGTGCGGACGGCGTTCATGGTCGGAACCGGCAGGCGGGCGGACGAGTCCAGTTAGCACAAAGCCGGCTGAACGGCACATGAATGGACCGCTCAGGCTCCGTTCAGCGTGGGCGGCGCAGTCTCCGTGGCAACGAACCCGCCGCCCTGGAGACCACCGATGATCCGCAGGATGCTGACCCACACCGCCGCCGCGACCCTCGTCATCGTCGTGGCGGCCTTCGCCTTCCAGGCATTGTCCGACGGGGGCGGCATGACCCGCACCGCCTGGACGCTGGCCGCCGCCATTGGGGGGAACGATCATGGGATCGACTGAACCCCGCCCCGCGAACCCGCGCCGCACGCCGGGTCGGCTGCTGTTCCTGTTCGCCTTTCACGCCGCGCTGTCGGGCGCCTTCATCGTCGCCTACCTGACGGGGGACGAGGACACCTACGCCATGCACCAGTTCGCCGGCTACACGGCGCTGGCCGCGCTGGCGGTGCGGCTTCTGGCCGGGGTGCTGATGCCGGTGGGGCCGCTGCGCCTGCCCCGCCCCTCCCTGACCGCGACTTTGCACTGGCTGCGCCGGGTGGCTTCGGGCGACGCGCGGGCCTGGGGGCAGCGCAGCCCGCTGCTCGCCTGGATGGCGCTGGCGTTGCTGGCCGTGGTGGGCGCCGCCGCCTTCAGCGGAGCGGTCGCCGACGTCGTCGTCCCATTCGAGAAGCTGCACGAGGCGCTGGGCGAGTTTTCCCTGCCCGTCGTGCTGGGGCATGTCGCCCTGGTCGCCGCGCTGCTCGGCCTGAAGAAGGCCGCCGCCTGGCGTGCCCGTTCCAACACCCGCCAGGAGGTCATCGCCCCATGATCCGCTTCCTTCTTCCGACGCTGGCCGTCTTCGCGGTGGGCGGGGCCATCGCCGCCACCGCGAACCCGGCGCGCACCGCCCTCCTCGACGGCTACGCCACCCAGGCGAAAGCGCAATCGCCCGCCTTCGCCGGCTTCTCCGCCGAGCGCGGACGCGCGCTCTATCTCGGCCCGCACAGCGGCGGAAAGCCGGAGACCAACGCCTGCGCCGCCTGCCACACCGCCGACCCGACCGCCCAGGGCCGCCACCAGCGGACCGGGCGCGGGATCGAGCCGATGGCCGTCTCCGCCAACCCCAAGCGCTTCACCGACCCGGTGGAGGTGGAGAAGCGCTTCGACCGCGACTGCCCCAACGTCCTCGGCCGCGCCTGCACGGCACAGGAGAAGGGCGACTTCATCACCTATCTCGCCGGCCAATGAGGAGCCCCGCCATGCCCCGCCGCCTCGCCGCCGCGACCGTTCTTCTGCTGCTGTCCGGCGCCGCCGTTTCTGCGAATGAATTCGAGCGCGTCCCGCCGGTGACCAACGACGCCACCCGCAAGGAATGCGGGGAATGCCACATGGCCTTCCAGCCCGGCCTGCTGCCGGCGGGAAGCTGGACCCGCATCATGGACGGGCTGGACGACCATTTCGGCGAGAAGGCCAGCCTGCCGCCCGGCCCGGCGGCGGAGGTCCGCGCCTATCTGACCGGCAACGCCGCCGAACGCGGCGACCCCACGCTCCTGCGCATCACCGAACAGCGCTGGTGGCTGCGCGAGCACCGCTTCCGCCCAGAGGTCTGGCTGCGCAAGGACGTGCTGTCCAAGGCCAACTGCGAAGCCTGCCACCGCGACGCCGCCCGCGGACTCTATGACGACGACTGATCGGGGACGACGACTGATCGGGCGGGACAAAGCGTTGCCGCGACGGTTGTTCTCGAGAACGATCAGAGAGGGAGGAGCATCATGGACCACGACACCTTCAACATGGGCATCCGGAAGTACCTGAAGGTCGTCGGCGTCACCTCGCAGCGCGAGATCGAGCGCGCCGTGAGCGAAGCGATGGAAGCCGGAAAGCTGAAGGGCAACGAGACGCTCCAGGCCCGCGTCGTGCTGACCGTCGAGGGCATCGGGCTGGAGCATGAGATCAAGGGGGAGATCGCGTTGGAGTAGGCGTCGGCACCGGTTGCCCCCACCCCGGCCCTCCCCCGCCCAGCGGGGGAGGGCCGGGGTGGGGGCAACCCAACGCAACCACTCACCCCATCACCAGCCCTCCGTCCACGTACAGCACCTGCCCCGTCATGAAGCGGCTCCAGCCGGACGCCAGGAACAGCACCGGGCCGGTCACGTCCTCCGGCGTGGCGATGCGGCGCAGCGGGGTCTGGGCGACGATGGCGTCCTTCACGTCCTCCTTCGTCACCCGGCTGGCGTCGGTGGGGTAGACCAGCCCCGGCGCCACGCAGTTGACGCGGATGCCCAGCGGCCCCAGCTCCGCCGCCAGATTGCGGCTGAAGCCGACCAGCGCCGCCTTGGCCGTGGTGTAGTCGTGATAGGGCACGGTGGGCCGGGCGACGAGGTCGGTCGCCATGTTCACGATGCTGCCACCGGGCCGCCGCCGCAGCACCGGCAGCACCGCCCGGCAGACGTTGTAGGTGCCGAGCAGCGCCCCATCCACCTGATCCCGGTAATCCGCCCAGTCGGTGTCCCAGAACAGCTTGCGCTTCTCCGGGTCGAAGGCGTAGGGGCGGAAGGCGTTGTTCACCACCACGTCGATCTTGCCGAACTCCTCCGCCGTGCGCTCCACCATGCGGTTCACCGCCTCGGCGTCGGTGACGTCGGCCTGCACCGCCCAGGCGTCACCGCCAGCCTCGCGGCAGGCTGCCGCCACCGCCTCTGCCGCATCGGCATTCTGGAGATAGTTGACGGCGACCGCCGCCCCCTCCGCCGCGAAGGCCTTGGCGATGGCGGCACCGATGCCGCGGCTGGCGCCGGTGACGAGGACGGTCTTGTCGCGGAAATCCATGGCGGGCCAAGCCTTCCTTACTCGGGGATCAGGTCGGACCGGACCAGCGTGCCCATGTCGAGGTCCTTCCCGATCAGGCCCAGCTGCTTGAAGGTGTCCGCCCCCTTCTGCATCAGCGCCGGATCGAAGTGGCCGAGGCCCTTGGCCTTGGTCGTCTCCGACACGCTGGAGGCGTTGCGCAGCTTGATGATGGCGAGGTTGGTGGCCTCGTCGCGGCCGTTGATGGCGCGGGTCACGGCGAGGCGGGCGGCCTCCTCCGGCTCGGCGATCATCCAGGCGGCGCTGTCGCGGTAGGCGGCGAGGAAGCGCTTCAGCACATCCGCCTTCGTCCGGTAGGTCTCCTCCGTCACCACGAAGATGTCGCTGGGCAGGTTCAGCGTGTCCTTGACCTCGATGACGTTGATGTCCTTCAGCCCCTTCTGCATCCCGACATAAAGGCCGGTGTCGGTCGCCGCGGTGGCGTCCACCTGCCCCTGGATCACGGGCGCGAAGTTCAAGAGGCCGGTCACCTCGATGGTCACGTCCTTCTCGCTCAGCCCCACCTGATGCAGCAGCACCTGGAGGTTCTGGCGCGTGCCGCTGGACAGGCTGTAGACGCCGATGCGCTTGCCCTTCAGGTCTTCGGGCTTGGTGATGTTGCGCTCCTTCGGCGACACCACGTTGAAGACGTTCTGCGGGTAGATGTTGTAGATGGCGATCAGCTTCTCGCCCTTGTCGAGCGCGAGGTAGAAGGAGGCCGGGTCGGTGAAGGCCACGTCGGCCTGACCGGTCAGCATGTTCTGGATAGCCGAGCCGCCGCCGGTCCCCGGCACATAGCCGAGATCGATGCCCTTGGCCTTGAAGAAGCCCTTGTCCGGCTCGGCCAGCAGGTTGGTGATCTCGCTGATCGGCTGGCTCCAGCCCGCCACGGTCACCTTGTCGAGCGCCAGCGCGGGGGATGACAGAAGCAGGGCGGAAACGGCGACGGCACCCAGGGTGCGCAGGAACCCGAACATCGTGTGATTATCCTTTCCACGGACGGCGCAGCAGCCACCGTTCGAGACCGGCGGCGGCCTGATAAACGATCATGCCCAGCACCGTGATGACGATGAACAGGGCGAACATCATGGTCGAATCCATCATCCCCTGCGCCGCGATGATCGAGGCGCCCAGCCCCTGCCGGCCCCCGATGAACTCGCCGACGACGGCGCCGACCAGCGCCAGCACCACGGCGACGCGCAAGCCCGCCAGGATCACCGGCAGACCGGAGGGAATCTTCAGGCGCAGCAGGGTCTGCAGGCGCGTCGCCCGCAGCATCCGGAACAGCTCCCGCTTGTTGGGATCGACCTGCTGGAGGCCGGTCATGGTGTTTTCCAGCAGCGGGAAGAAGCAGATCAGCGCCGTGATGACGACGGTGGAAGTCATGCCGAAGCCGAACCAGACGATGAACAGCGGCCCCAGCGCCAGCTTCGGCACCACCTGGCTGGCGAGGATGTAGGGGTAGAACAGGCGGCGCAGCACCGGCACCTCGGCCAGCAGCACTCCGGCGAGGAAGCCGATGGTGCAGCCGGCGGCGAGGCCCATCGCCATCTCCGCCGTGGTCACCCAGAGATGCGGCAGCAGATAGCCGCCGGCCAGCCCGTCCCACAGCGTGCGCAGCACCGCCGACGGCAGCGGCACGACCAGAGCCGACACCCCCGCCACCCGGCAATAGACCTCCCACCCCGCCAGCAGCAGGACGAGCAGCAGGGCGGAGGCAAGGCGGACCATCACGACGCGCGCTCCAGCGCCACGCCGGATTTTGAACCATCCATGGCGTGGCGAAGCTCCAGGCACAGCGCGTTGAAGCGCGGGCTGTAGCGGACGTCGCGCCCGCGCGGGCGGGCCAGCGGCACCGGCAGGGCGTGGCGCAGATGCCCGCCCTCCATCACCGCCACCCGGTCGGCCAGATAGACCGCCTCGGCGATGTCGTGGGTGACGAACAGCACGGTGGTGCGGTGGCGGGCACAGAGTTTCAGCAGGTCGTCCTGCAACTCCTCCCGCGTGATGGCGTCGAGCGCGGCGAAGGGCTCGTCGAGCAGGAGCAGCGGCGGCTCGGTGACCAGCGCGCGGGCCAGCGCGACGCGGCTCTGCTGCCCGCCCGACAGTTGGCTGGGGTAGCGCCCTTCGAGTCCGGACAGCCCGACGAGGTCCAGCAGTTCCTCCGCCTTGCGGCGGTCCGCCGGCTGCGGGCGGCGCTCCAGCGAGACCGGCAGCAGCAGGTTGTCGAGCACCGTGCGCCATTCCAGCAGGGTCGGCGCCTGGAAGACGAAGCCGACCTGGGCCCCCGGCCCGCGCACCGGCTCCCCCTGGATGCGGACGGTTCCGGTCGAGGGGGCGAGCAGCCCGGCGACCAGCTTCAGCAGGGTCGTCTTGCCGCAGCCGCTGCGCCCGACCAGCGCGTGGAACTCGCCCTCCCCGATGGTCCAGTCGATGCGGTCCAGGATGGTGCCGCCGCTCGGGACGCCGTAGCCGGCCTGTTCGATGCTGACGAAGGGCATGGCCGGGCGCCTCAATCCATGTAGGGGGCGAAGGATTCCGCCGCCCGTTCCGCCGAGCCTTCGATCTCGGTCATGGTGACGAGGTCCAGCAGGTTGAACCGCCCGTCATGGTGCCAGCCCGCCTCCGGCGCGGTCATGCGGCCGAGCGCGCAGAGGCGCGTCACCCCCACGGCCCCCAGCGCCCCGGCCAGCGCGAACAGCTCCTCCGGCGACGCGGCGATGCCCACGGTCTGGAGGAAGGCGCGGTAGGGCGCCAGCCCCGGCACCGCCTCGGCCAGCCGGTCCACCGCCACCACCGTCACCGTGCGGTTCAGCCCGCAAGGCGACAACCCGTCCGCCGCGTCGGTGTAGGCGACCGCCCAGCTTCCCGCCGGATCGCCGAGCAGGGCGCGGCTGGGGTCGGCAAAGCCCTTCGTCTCCTCGGCGTTGCGCCAGGACGCGACGCTGCCCGCCTCGCCCATCGACAGGGCGCGGCGCGGGAACTTGCTGCCCAGCGCGTCCAGCTCGTGCGCCAGATAGCCGGCGAATTCGCGCGGCGACACCCGCCCGCCGCGCTCCACGAAAAAGGTCTGGGGCGAGTAGCAGCCCTGCTGGTCGTAGCGCGCCACGTCGTAGGCCGCCAGCCGCGCCACCGCCCCCGCCTTCCCGGCGTCGAGCGCGGAGCGGGCGACCATGCCGAAGCTGATCTTGTGCCCGAAGGGCAGGAAGCGCGCGGTGATTGGCACCCGCGCCCGGATGGCCTCCAGCGCGTCGTTCCCGCCATAGGCGACCACCGTGTCGGCGCGGCCCAGCCACGCCCGCTCCGCCGCTTCGTCGCCGCCCTTCCACCAGACGATGGCGATGCAGCCAGCCAATTGCGGGTCGATCTCCGCCAGGATTTGCGCGAACCAGCCGGCGAACAGCGGCTCGGCGCTCGGCAGCTTGCCGACCGTGCCGGCCTTGACCAGCAGGCCGGAAATCAGGCTCCACAGCGGCAGGCCCGGCACGTTGCCCGCCCAGACATGCAGCAACAGCTCCGGCCCGAAGGCGCGGGCGAAGCCGCCCTTGGGCATCGGCTGGAAATCGTCGAGCACCGCCGGGTTGGCGAAATCCTCGGCGATGAACTTCCGCAGCTCCGGCCCGCGGAAGGTCTTCAGATAGCCGGTCAGCCCCAGCCGGACCATCTCCCCGTCGTAGCCGGTGACCAGCGGCAGCAGCCGCTCCGCCTTCCGCCGCCACGGGTCGTCGCGGTCGAGCAGCCGGGCGACGGCGCGGTCGATGGTGGCGGCGATTTCCGCGACGGTGCGGCTTCTCAAGTAAGTCCGCGCGTTGGTCCGCACCCGCGTTGCCAATTCAGCGATCTGCGCCTCGCTCAGCACCGGCACCGCCACGTCGAGCGTCTCGGCGCCGCGCCGGAAGGTCAGCGTCCGCCAGTCCACCGCGTCGGCGGACAGCCCCGGCAGATGCCCGGCGCGCTCCATCAAGCCAACGGTCATGGAGCCCGCGCCGCTTTGAGGAAGTCTTCGACCGCCATGGAGCAGCCCTTGGCGTCCGCCCCGTCGGCCCGGCCGAGAAGCTGAAACCCGCCGTCCACCTCCACCCCCGCATCCTCGGTCAGGATGGCCGACGCGCAGTTGAAATGCGCCAGATCGTGATGGACGAGCACGCCGACGCTGCCGCGCGGCACCTCCTGCCCGGTCAGCGGGTTGATGACCCGGCTGCGGATCCAGTGCGGGCCGGACTTCACCGACGGGCAGGTCTCGTTGCCGTCGTCGTAGAACTGGGTGCTCAGCTCCGTCATGCCGTACATGTTGATGCACAGCCGGCGCGGCACGCCGAAAGTGGCGGACAGGCGCCCGTAGAACTCCTCCGCCGCCATCTCGCGCGACTGGCCCTTGAAGCCGCCGGTGTCGAGGATGCGGCTGCCCGCCGGCAGGGCGAAGCTCCGCCCCCGCTCGGCCAGCGCGTCCATCAGATGCACGACGCTGAAGCTCGCCCCCAGCAGGGCGTAGGGCTCGCCGGTTTCCTCGGCGCGGGACAACTCGGCGATGGCCCCGTCCACGTCCAGCCCGGCGTCGGTGATGAGGTAGCGGCTCTCATCCGTCCCGAACTCGTTCTTGGCCAGCGCCAGATAATGGGCGAGCGAGGAGTTGGGCATCGCCTGCTCGGTCGGGAACAGGATGCCCATGCGCAGGCGGTCATGGTCTCCCCCATAAGAATTGGCCATGAAGCGGCGCCGGAAATTGACGGTCATCGAACGGTCGTAGACCGCCAGCGTCGGATGATGGCTCTTGCCGCGCACGCCCTTGGTGGTGCCGCTGGTCATGAAGACATGCGGGCATTCCTCCGGCGGGCGTCCGCTCAGCGTCAGGTCCTTGAAGGCGCTGATCGGCACGGCGGGCACGTCGCGCCAGCTCTTCACCGTGCGCAGGGTGCGCGCCCGCTGGGTGGCGAAGCGGCGGTAGGGGGCGTTGGTCTCGAACTGGTGGGCGAAGACGGCCAGCGCCATGCGGTTGAACGCCTCCTCGTCCGCCTCCCCGGCGGCGATGAAGGCCAGCAGCTCTTCGACAAGTCGGGCTTCGGTCACGTCCGCACACACCTTTTGCAGCGCCAACAAACTGTTGCCGGAGCAAGCGGTGTCTGGATGGAATGGGGGTACGCCGTGCCGCCCTTCAGTCCCGTCCCTACGCCGGTATGACCCGGATCAGGTTCGATGGGTCACCGCGTTGTCCGGATGAAAGCGCCGGACCGGCGGAGTCTCAGCCTCCTAGCGAGGCCCCCCAGGGAACATTCGCAAGCTAAGGGACCGGCCCCCGCCCGTCAAGCCGGTCGGGCTCAGGCGGCGCCCTTCACCACCTCCAGGACCATGGCGATCTCGTCGATGACGTTGTTCTGGCTTTCCATCGCCTCCATCACCTGCTGGTTCGTCACCTCCCCGGAGGCCAGCTTGTGGTGCCAGCGCGGGGTCGGGGCGTAGACGATCGACAGCATGCGGAAATCGACGTTCAGATGCATGGCCAAGCGGGTGTTGGGCCAGCCACGCTCGATGAATGTCCGGTTCTCCTCCATCGAGAACAGGCTCAGCACGTTGGGCGTGATCGGGCGGACGTGGGTCGGGTCGCCGAGATAACCGTCGCTGCGCGGGTGCGGCACCTTGATGGTGATCCGCGCGCCGTGCCGGCAGACGCGGTACAGCTCCCTCATGATGTTCAGGAAGCTCTCGGTCGTCTGGCCCATATGCTCAAGCGCGTGGATGAGCTGGACATCGGCGACGCTGCTCTCCTCGAACGGCCAGGGCACGACCTCCAGGTCGGCGACGATGTCCGGCCCGAACGTGCCGTACTTGTCCACGTTCACGTAACCGGCAAGCCGCGTGTCGCCGCAGCCGAGGTTGAGCTTGAGGTCCGACATCGCGCGCGTTTCCGGCCAGCCGTTGTTGTTGCCACGAACGCGACCTTACACCTCCCGCCGCAGCAGCGACAGGGCGGCCATCGCCATGACCTGCGCGGCATGGACCATGTCGTCGATGTCCACATACTCGTCCGGCTGGTGGGCGAGGTCGAGGATGCCGGGGCCGTAGGCGATGCAGTCCTTCAGATGGCCGACCCGCGCGATGTGCTTCTGGTCGTAGGTGCCGGGCGACACCACCCGCGCCGCCGGGCGGCCCAGCACCGTCTCGATGGCCGCCCCCACCGCCCGCACCACCGGCGCGTCGGTGTCGGTCAGGGTGGGCAGGAAGGCCAGCACCTCGCGCAGTTCGTAATCGAAGCCGGGGCGCTCGCGGCGCAGGTCCTCCAGGATGCCGATGACCTCCGCCTTTACCTCCTCCGGGTCCTCCTCGATCAGGTAGCGGCGGTCGATGACCATGCGGCAGCGGTCAGGCACCATCGGGCTGGGCAGTCCGCCATGGTCCTCCGGCTGGCCGCCATGGATGGCGTTGATGTTCAGGGTGGACTGCCGCGCCCCCTCGGGCACCACCGGCATGGCGGTGCGCTTGGCGGCCAGCCGGGGAATCAGCTCCGTTTCGATCCGGTGCAGCACGGCCCCCATGTGGCGCACCGCGCAGTTGCCCAGGAAGGGCATGGACCCGTGGGCGACGCGGCCCTTCGTCTCGATCTCCGCCCACCAGACGCCGCGGTGGCCGATGCACACCCGGTCCACGTTCAGCGGCTCCGGAATGATGACGTGGTCGACCCTCGGGCGGGAGAAGTAGCCGAGCTTGGCGAGATGCCCGACCCCACCATAGCCGCCGGACTCCTCGTCCACCGTGCCGGAGATTTCCAGCGCGCCGGGGAAGGGGATGCCCTCCTCCAATATCGCTTCGACGGCGATGATGGAGGCGGCGATCCCACCCTTCATGTCGCAGGCACCGCGGCCGTAGACGCGCCCGTCCTTCACCACCCCTTCGAAGGGATCGACCGTCCAGCCCTGGCCGGCGGGCACCACGTCGATGTGGCCGTTGAAATGCACGCAGGGGCCGGGCTCGCGACCCTCGATCCGGGCGATCACGTTGGTGCGCGGGTAGCGGTCGCTGTCGCCCGGCGCGCCTTCCGCCCGCACATACTCCACGGCGAAGCCGCGCGCGGCCAGCCGCCGCCCGAGGAACTCCGCGCAGTCGGTGTAGACGTCGCCGGGCGGGTTCACGGTGGGGATGCGGATCAGGTCGCGGGTCAGCGCGACGAGGTCGTCGCGCCGCTCCGCGATGCGGCGGAACAGCGACTCCCGGTGATCGAGCGGCATGCCTCCCCCTACGCACAATTCGTTGCGCGGAAGGATCGGTCATGCCGGCCCGCCTGTCGAGAGGTTCCGCGCCTCACTCCGCCGCATGATGCCGCAGCCGCCCATCCTCGTTGGCCCGGCCGTTGCGGAGCTGCTCCTCGTACCAGCGGCGGTGATGGTCCTTGGCCCAGTTCTCGTCCACCACGCCGCTGCCCATGGCGTCGAAGGCGCCCTCCATGCCGATGGTGCCGATGTAGATGTGCCCGATGATCAGCGCGATCATCAGCGCGGCCACCACCCCGTGCGCGACGTGCAGGATCTGCATGCCGCCGATCCCGGTGACGGCGAAGGGCATCATCAGCAGGAAGCCGGTCAGCGACAGCGCGAAGCCGCCGAACACCACCGCCCAGAAGACGCCCTTCTGGCCGGCGTTGAAGCGCCCGGCCTCCGGATGCTCGCCGGACTTGTTCAGCACGCCGCCGAGTGTCTTCAGCCAGACCAGATCGGCCTTCTCCGGGATGTTGTCGCGCACCCACAGCACGAAGATCATCAGCAGCCCGAGGACGAAGGGCACGCTGAAGAAATTGTGCATGTACTTGCTGGCCTCGGCGAGCATCGTGAAGTTCGGGTGGCCGATCAACGGGATCAGCAGCATGCGCCCGAAGGTCAAAATCAGCCCGGTCAGCGCCATGAGGAGGAAGCTGACCGCCGTCGTCCAGTGGGCGAAGCGGTCCATGCCGCTGAAGCGCGGCACCGGACGCCCCGACCGGCCGCCCTGGATGCGGATGGTGCCGCGGATCAGGTAGAAGATCGCCAGCACCGCGATCGGCCCCAGGATCAGCGCCCCCGCGATGATCTTCAGCCAGACCATGCGGAACTCGCGCCACTCCCGCCCTTCCGGCTGGACCAGGACGCCCAGCTTCTCGTCGGGGATGCTGACCCGCCCGGACAGCTTGCCGTCCGGCGTCTGGTAGAGCTGCACCTCGTCCTTCGAAGTCGGCGAGGTCGGCCCCGGCGTCTGGTAGAACTGCGCCTGCACCGCCGGGGCGGCGAGCAGCAGAACGAACAGGACCAACAGGGGGCGCAGGAGCTTCGTCATGGCTCGTCCTTCCCTAGAGAGTGTGCGCTTTGCCCTTGGAGGGAGCTTCGAGATGGAATGGTCATGCCCCCTCCCCGACCCTCCCCCGCTTTCGCGGGAGAGGGGGCTTTGCGCGAAGCGGCGGCAGTCCCCTCCACCGCAACAGCGGGGGAGGGTTAGGGAGGGGGCAAAACCCCACCCGCTCAGCTCCCGCCCGTGCCCTCGCGGCCCGGGCCGAAGGCGTCGCCGCGGTCGTTCCGGCCATAGGCGGTGGACCAGCCCCAGGCGCCGGAGCCATAGCCGCGGCGCACCGTCCGCTCCTTGTAGATGTCGGCCAGAACGTCGCCGTCACCGGCCATCAGCGCGCGGGTGGAGCACATCTCCGCGCAGAGCGGCAGCTTGCCCTCGGCCAGCCGGTTGGTGCCGTATTTCTGGTACTCCTCCATCGTGTTGTCCGCTTCCGGACCGCCCGTGCAGAAGGTGCATTTGTCCATCTTGCCGCGCCCGCCGAAGTTGGTCGCCTGCGGGTACTGCGGCGCGCCGAAGGGGCAGGCGTAGAAGCAGTAGCCGCAGCCGATGCACAGGTCCTTCGAGTGCAGCACCACCCCGTCCGCCGTCTGGTAGAAGCAGTCCACCGGGCAGACCGCGGCACAGGGCGGGTCGTTGCAGTGCATACAGGCCATGGAGATGGAGCGTTCCCCCGGCACGCCGTCCTTCAGTGTGATGACGCGGCGGCGGTTGATGCCCCAGGGGATGTCGTGCTCGTTCTTGCAGGCGGTGACGCAGGCGTTGCACTCGATGCAGCGTTCCGCGTCGCACAGGAATTTCATGCGGGCCATGGTCGTCTGTCCTCCTTGCGCGTCAGGCCGGTTCGACGCGGCACAGCGTCACCTTGGTTTCCTGCATGAAGGTCATGGGGTCGTAGCCGTAGGTCGTCACCCCGTTGGCCGGCTCGCCCAGGACGATGGGATCGGTGCCCGGCGGGTAGTTCTCCCGCAGGCTGTTGCCCTGCCAGTAGCCGGAAAAGTGGAAGGGCATGAAGACCGTGCCGGCGCCGATGCGTTCGGTCACCAGCGCGCGCATCCGCGCCTTCGCGCTGTCCTCCGGCCCGTAGACCCAGACCATGCCGCCGTCGCGGATGCCCAGGCGCTCGGCGTCCTTGGGGTTGATCTCCACGAACATCGACTGTTGCAGTTCGGCCAGCCAGGGGTTGGAGCGGGTCTCCTCGCCGCCGCCCTCATACTCGACCAGCCGTCCGGAGGTCAGGATGAAGGGGAAGCGCTGGCGGATGTCGCTGTCCGCGATCTTGAACTGGAGCGAGCGGGCGAGCTGCGGCAGGCGGAAATCGCGCCGGTCCTCGATCGCCGGGTACTCCTTCACCAGCTCCGGCCGCGGGGAATAGATCGGCTCGCGGTGCAGCGGCACCGGGTCGGGCAGGTTCCAGGCGACGGCGCGGGCCTTGGCGTTGCCGTGCGGCGAACATCCATGCTTCAGCGCGACGCGGATGATGCCCATCGACAGGTCGGTCTGCCAGCTCACCTCGTCGGTCTTGTCGCCGCCGATGGCCTGGATGACGCGCATCTCCTCCGCCGTCAGGTCCTTGTCCCAGCCCAGCTTGCGCAGCATCGCCATGGTGAATTCGGGATAGCCGTCCTCGATCTCCGACCCCTTGGAATAGGAGCCGTCGGCGAGCAGGCTGACGCCGTTGCGCTCCACCCCGAAGCGGGCGCGGAAGACGCCGCCACCCTCCATCACATGCTTGGAGGTGTCGTAGAGAACGGCGCAGCCGGGATGGCGAAGCTCCGGATGGCCCCAGCAGGGCCAGGGCAGGCCGTAATACTCGCCCTTCAGCGGGCCGCTGGTCGCCTGCATGGTGATCTTGTCGAAATCGGCCTGATGCTTCATGTGCATCTTCAGCCGTTCCGGCGACTGGCCGGTGTAGCCGGTGGACAGGCAGCCGCGGTTGATCTCGCGCAGGATGTCCTCCGGCACCGGGCGGGTCTCCTCCACCGTGATGTGCTTGAACATCTCGTCGGCGAAGCCGAACTTGCGGGCCAGCAGATAGATGATGGTGTAGTCGTCCTTGGACTCGAAGATCGGCTCCACGACCTTCTCGCCCCACTGCATCGACCGGTTGGAGCAGGTGCGCGAGCCGTCCGTCTCGAACTGGGTGCAGGCCGGCAGGATGTAGGTGCCGTTCCGGCGCTCCTTGAAGGCGGCGAAGGTGGTCGGGTGCGGGTCGGCGATGACCAGCAGGGACAGCTGCTCCAGCCCCTTCAGCATCTCCGGCATGCGGGTGACGGTGTTGCCGCCGTGACCGAAGACCACCATCGCCTTCAGCGGCGACGGCTGCTGGATCTCCTCCGGCTTGTAGGTGACGCCGTCGAACCAGCGGGTGGTCGGGATGCCCTTGGCCTCCATCAGCTCCTTGGAGGAGAAGCGGGCCTTCATCCAGTCGTAATCGACGTCCCAGACGCGGCAGAAGTGCTTCCACGCCCCCTCGGCCAGCCCGTAGTAGGAGGGCAGCGTGGAGACGTCGAGACCGAAGTCGGTGGCGCCCTGCACGTTGCAGTGGCCGCGGTAGATGTTGGCCCCGCCGCCGGCCACCCCGATGTTGCCCAGCGCGAGTTGCAGGATCGACAGGGCGCGGACGTTGGCGGTGCCGGTGGTCTTCTGGGTGATGCCCATGCACCAGATGACGGTGGACGGCCGGTTCTTCGCCAGCGCCTCCGCCACGCGGTAGAGCTGCTCGCCGGGCACGCCGCTGACCCGCTCCACCGTCGCGGGGTCCCACTTCTTCACCTCGGCGCGGATCTCGTCCATGCCGTAGACGCGCTGGCGGATGTAGTCCTTGTCCTCCCAGCCGTTCTCGAAGATGTGCCAGAGGATGCCCCAGGTGACCGGGATGTCGGTGCCGGGGCGGATGCGCACATAGTCGGTGGCGTGGGCGGCGGTGCGGGTGAAGCGCGGGTCGATGACGATGAAGGGCGCGCGGTTGTGCTCCTTGCCGCGCAGCATGTGCGGCAGCGAGACGGGGTGGGCCTCCGCCGGGTTGCCGCCGATGATCAGCAGCGCCTTGGAATTCTGGATGTCGTTGTAGCTGTTGGTCATGGCGCCGTAGCCCCAGGTGTTCGCCACCCCGGCGACCGTGGTGCTGTGGCAGATGCGCGCCTGATGATCGACGTTGTTGGTTCCCCAGAAGGCCGCCAGCTTGCGGAAGAGATAGGCGCCCTCGTTGGAGAATTTGGCGGAGCCCAGCCAGAAGGTGGCGTCCGGTCCGGACTGCTCACGGATCTCCAGCAGCTTGGTCCCGATCTCCTCGATGGCCTGGTCCCAAGAGATGCGCTGCCACTGGCCGTCGACCAGCTTCATCGGGTACTTCACCCGCCGCTCGCCCTTGGTCAGCTCTCGCACCGAGGCGCCCTTGGCGCAATGCGCGCCCTGGCTGATCGGGCTTTCCCAGCCCGGCTCCTGCCCGGTCCAGACGCCGTTCTGCACCTCCGCGATCACCGTGCAGCCGACGGAGCAGTGGGTGCAGACGTTCTTGCGGGTGACGATCTCGACGTTGGGCAGGGTCGGCCCGGCCTCGGCCTTTTGGATCATCGCGGCGGGCAGCGCACCCAGCGCCGCCATGCCCCCGGCGGCGAGGCCGGAGGTCTTCAGGAAGCCGCGGCGGTCGACGGTTTCTCCCAGCCCGGCGGTGCGCGCCGACAGTCCATTGGCCGACAATCCGTTCAGGCGGCGGGCGAGGGAGGCGCGGGTGGCGGCGGTTCCGGCGTTGCGCTTGACGAGCATGGGGCGGCCCTCTGGATCAAAGTCGCGGTCAGAGTCGGTTCAGCGCGTAGAAACGCTTCACATGGTCGGTTTCGCGGTAGCGGGACTTCACCTGCTCCTGCCGCGATTCCATCGCCTCCACCGGCGCGGCGCGCAGGGTCGCGGCCGCGGCGGCGGCCCCCGCCGCACCCAGCCCGAGGCCCTTCAGCAGGCTGCGGCGTTCCAGTCCGGTTTTCTTCTGGCTTTCGTCACGGTGCATGGATCGTGCCCTCCCGCTGGTCGGCCCCGCGCGGCGCGTCCTGAGGGACGGACGCGATCATCGCGAAGGCGTTGGTCTCGATGTCCAGGAACAGCCGCCCGAAGGTGCCCAGGGGCCGGTAGAGACGCGCCGCCGACGCCTCCTCCAGGTCCTGGAAGAAGCGCCCCGCCCAGGGGGCGAGGTGGCGCTCGAAGAAGCGCTTCTGGAGCGGCAGGTCCGGCTCGCCGTCCGCCGTGCCCACGGTCCCGGCGGCCAGCGCGCCCATGATCTCGGCGATGGCGGCGATGTGGTCCTCGGGCTCGCTGACGCCGGGGGCGCGCTCGATGCCCAGCGCCTGCATGTCCTCGCGCAGGCGGGCCAGCGGCCGGTCGATCAGGAAACCGGTGCGGTAGTAGGAGGCGAAGGGAACCAGTTCGCCGCGCGTCACCCCGAGGAACAGCTCGTGGTATTCGCGCTCGGCCCGGCGTTCGCCGTCCGGGTCGTCGGCGAGCGTACGGGCGCGTACGGCCAGATCGCTGATGGCCCGCCCCAGCGGCGAGCCGTCCCCGGCCAGCGCGCCGACCGTGCTCAGCAAGTCGCGCGACGGCGGACGCGCCAAGAGATGGGCCAGCAGGCCGTACGCCTGCGCCCGCAGCCGATCCGCGTCGTCGATGATGGCCGTTTCCGCCATGCCCTTGCCCCGCTTCGCCTTTCCCGTGGCCGGTTAAGGTCCGGCTCATCAGGGACAACAGCGGGAATGCTCAAAGGTTGCGCAGTCCAGGACAGGCGATGGTCTTGCCCCAACCCTGAGCGTTGCCCCCTCCCTAACCCTCCCCCGCTTTCGCAGGGGAGGGGATGGACGCCGCTTCGCCTAAGGCACCCTCTCCCGCGGAGCGGGGGAGGGTTGGGGTGGGGGCAGGACTGTCCACTTCTTCAGACTCATCCACCCCAGCGACCACAACCTCCTCCGGCTTCTCCTCCTCCGGCGGCTTCTCGTCGGTGGCGATGCGGTCCAGCAGGTCGGCAATCCGGTCGGTGTCGAGCAGCTTGCCGTAGCCGGGGGCGTTGCAGTCCCAGTCATACTCGGCGAAGCCGCGGAAGCCCGCGATCACCGGGTCGCTGGTCCAGGCCTTGCGCAGAGCCAGCCGTTTCAGCTCCTGCGGGACATTGCTGGCGAGGAAGCCGGTGTAGTCGCTGTCCGCGCCCAGGCTCTCCACCGGCGGCAGGCTCTCCGGGTCGAAGGGTTCCGGCGGCGGAGCGGCGATGGCCTGCGGCTCCTCCACCGTGTCCCGCTCCTCCGGCGGTTCGGGGGCCTCGACGGGCGCCGTGCGCGCCTCCTGCTTGCGCCGCGACCAGCGGGACAGGAAGCCTTCGGACCCGTCATCCATGGCGCTGATCCTTTCCAGGATGAGCAAGCGGAGCGCGGCGGGCCAACGCCTCCGGGTCGGCGCGGTCGCGCTGGCGCTTGTAGAAGGGGCGTTCGGTGTGGTGGCGGGCCACGAAATCGCGCATCCACGCCGCGAGGTCGGGTGGCAGCGGGATCGCTTCGATCAGGTCGTCGCCCGCATCGGAATGGGCGTCGACCTCGCCGGGATCGACGGTGACGGCGAGCAGCCGCAGCCCCGGCTCCTCCGCGCAGCGGCGCAGAATGACATAGAGCATCGGGTGGCCGCCCTTCAGATTCTCGACGTAATTCTCCGTCTCGCCGGGATGGAGCACGATCTCCGCCGCCCCCGCGTAATAGCCGGTGCGCTCCCCGTCCTGAGCCAGCACGGTCCAGGGCGCGCGGTCGGGCAGCGCCGGCAGGGCGCCGGTCACCCGCCAGCGCGCGTCCACCCACGGGTTGTCGATGCGCTGGCGCTCCACCGTGATGCCGACGCCGCGCCGTTCGGCCTGCCCGCTCATGACCGCGTCCCCTCTGCCTTGCGGATCAGCCGTTGTTCCCAGACCCGCCGCACCGGCTCGAAGCCCGCGTCCATCCAGCGGTCGATCCAGGTCAGGAGATGCCGGGTGAAGCTCTCCAGCACCGCCACGGCGTCGGTGTCGCCGAAGCCCTCCTCGCGCAGCGCCGTGCGGTCAGGGCGGCGTCCGGGATCGGGATCGTCGGGGTCGCCCAGAACCTCCAGCTCGGCGCCGACCACGGCCCAGGCGGGAAGCCCGTCCTCGGCGCCGGGGCCGAGGGCGACGGTCACTCCGCCGGCCACCGCGCCATTCAGCAGCAGGCGCCCCGCGCCGTCGAAGCGGATGCTCTGGTTCGGCGGCCCCAGCGCCTCCAGCGCGTCGGCCAGCGCGACCAGGGTGACGGCGGCGAGGCCGTCGCCGGCGTCCGGACGGTCGGGGACCAGCACCACCGCCACGTCCAGCCGGTCGCGCCGGCCGCTGTGGACGAGCGTGCCGGGCGCCGCCCCCTCCGCGGCGAAGCGGCAGGCGGTGGCGAAGGGGCCGCCCGCCTCGGCGGGCCAGGGCCGGAAGATGGGCGGCAGGGTCGGGGCGTCGGTCGGGTCCATGCCCCTGTTAACGCGCGAACGGGAGGGTTGGTGCCCACGCCTGTTGGGGAGAGGGACGGCCTTGTCACCCCTTCATCCAAAAGGAGTCCGCCGCCTTGCTCGCCGCCCTCATGTCCTCCGGTCTCGTCTCATCCGGCCTGATCGCCGGGCTGCTGATGACCGGCAACGTCATCGCCCAGGAAGTCAACAAGGAGTCGCTGTCCAACGACATCAAGGTGCAGCAGAGCCAGGAGCCGCCGCCCAACGAACAGGGCGTGCGCGCGCCCAAATCCAGCACCAGCGGCGAGACCCAGGCGTCGGAGCTTCAGCAGGCCCTGGCCGACGTCCGCCGGGCGCCGCCCGACCTCCAGGGCAACCCGGTGCCACGCCCGAACGAATGGGCCAGCGAACCCGACATGGGGCACGAGCCGACCCGCTCGGAGAACCCCTCAGACCTGAGCAGCCAGGAAGCCAAGTAGCGCGGATCACCGACGTTCCGCACGACGCATTCTTTTCCGCTTGATATGCTCTGATCGAGCATTTATGGTTTTGCTCACCGCGAGCATTAAAGGAATGCGCCATGCGCGATACCACCGGCCTTGCCTACACGCCCGACATCGCCGCGGCGACGCAGCCGATCTACGAGCGCATGAAGCGCGTGATGCCCGCTGTCGAATGGCCGTTCCACGCCCCGCTGGTCCATGAGATCAACCGCTTGAAGCGCGAGCGCAACGCGGTGATCCTCGCCCACAACTACCAGACGCCGGAGATCTTCCACGGTGTGGCCGACATCGTCGGCGACAGCCTGGCGCTCGCCGCCCGCGCGACCGAGACCGACGCCGACGTGATCGTCGTGGCCGGCGTGCATTTCATGGCGGAGACGGCGAAGCTGCTGAATCCGGCAAAGACGGTGCTGATTCCCGACACCGGGGCCGGCTGCTCGCTGGCCGAATCGATCACCGCCGCCGACGTGCGGCTGCTGCGCGAGCGCTATCCGGGCGTGCCGGTGGTCGCCTACGTCAACACCTCGGCCGACGTGAAGGCGGAGGTGGACATCTGCTGCACCTCCGGCAACGCGGTGGAGGTGGTGGAATCGCTGGGCGCGCCGCGCGTCATCATGCTGCCCGACGAGTATCTGGCGAAGTATGTCGCCACCCAGACCAGCGTCGAGATCATCGCCTGGAAGGGCCATTGCGAGGTGCACGAGCGCTTCACCGGCGACGAGATCCGCGAATTCCGCGGGCGCTTCGACGAGTTGGTCGTCATCGCCCATCCGGAATGCCCGCCCGACGTCCTGGAGGCGGCGGACTTCGTCGGCTCCACCGCGCGCATGGTCGATTTCGTGGCGGACCGCCGCCCGCCGCGGGTGCTGATGGTCACCGAATGCTCGATGAGCGACAACGTCGCCGCCGCCTCGCCGGAGACGGAGTTCGTGCGGCCCTGCAACCTGTGCCCGCACATGAAGAAGATCACGCTGGCGACCATCCTGCACAGCCTGCGCACGCTGGAGCCCCAGGTGACCATCGCCCCGGAGGTCGCCGACCGCGCCCGCCGTTCGGTGGAACGGATGCTGGCCGTCAAGCCGCGCTGATCCTCCATCGTCCATCCCCTCTCCCGTCCCGGGAGAGGGTGGCCCGCAGGGCCGGGTGAGGGTCGTCCGAGGATCAAGGCGCTGATTCTTGCCGGCACCCTCACCCTCCCACCGCGTCGCGGCGGGCCCCTCCCTCTCCCGGGACGGGAGAGGGGACTTTCTTCTCAAAATCCTCTCGTCGGGAGGCTTTCCATGCCCACCGCCTACACGGTCCGCGATTCGGAGGTGGTCGTCATCGGTTCCGGCATGGCCGGGCTGACCGCCGCCCTGCATCTGGCGCCGCGCGCCGTCACGCTGCTGACCAAGACCCCGGACCTGCCGGGCGGCTCCAGCAACCATGCCCAGGGCGGCATCGCCGCCGCCATCGGCCCCGGCGACGGGCCGGAGGCGCACGCCGCCGACACGGTGGCCGCCGGCGCCGGCTTCGTCGATGCGAACCGCGCCCTGCTGCTGACCCGCGAGGGGGCGGAGCGGGTGCGGGCGCTGCTTCTCGCCGGGCTGCCCTTCGACCGCGCCGCCGACGGCGCGCCCCTGCTGGGGCGGGAGGCGGCGCACGGGGCGGCGCGCATCGTTCATGCCGGGGGCGATGCCACCGGGGCGACCATCGTCGCCGCCTTGGCCGGGCGGGTGCGCGCCACCCCGTCGATCCGAGTGGAGAGCGACGCCTTCGCCGTCGATCTGGCGGTACGCCACGGGCGGGTCTGCGGCGTTCTGGCCTGCCACGCGGAAGGCTGGGTGTTCCACCGCGCGCCGCGCGTGGTGCTGGCCACCGGCGGGGTCGGCGGGGCCTACGCCCGCACCACCAACCCGCCGGAGGCGACCGGCGACGGGCTGGCTCTGGCCGCGCGGGCCGGGGCGCTGCTCGCCGACGTGGAGTTCGTGCAGTTCCACCCCACGGCGCTCGCCGTGGACGCCGATCCCGCCCCCCTGCTGACCGAGGCGCTGCGCGGCGCCGGGGCGCTTCTGCTCGACCGGCGCGGGGTCCGTTTCATGGCGGCGGAGCACCCGTTGGCCGAACTGGCTCCGCGCGACGTGGTGGCCCGCGCCATCGGCGCCCGCGTCGCGGCGGGGGAGCCGGTGCGGCTGGATATGCGCCCGGCGCTGGCCGCCAAGCCGGACGGCTTCCCCACCGTTCTGGCGCTCTGCGCCGCTCATGGGCTCGCCCCGTGGCGGGAGCCGGTGCCGGTCGCGCCGGCGGCGCATTACCACATGGGCGGGGTGGTCACCGATCCCGCCGGGCGAACCAGCCTGGACGGGCTGTGGGCCTGCGGCGAGGTCGCCTGCACCGGCGTCCACGGCGCCAACCGGCTGGCCAGCAATTCCCTGCTGGAGGCGCTGGTGTTCGGCGCGCGGGTCGCCCGCGACGTGGCCGGGCGGGACCTGCCTCCCCTGCCGCCCTTCGCCCTGCCCGAGGCGCCCGCCGTCGCCGGGGAGGTCGGGGCCGGCCTGCTCGACGCCATCACCGACGAATCCCGCCGCACGCTCTACCAGGGCGCCGGGCTGGTGCGCGACGGGGTGGGTCTGTGGACCGCCCGGCGCAAGCTGGACCGGCTCGCCGTGGCGCTCGACGCGCTGTGCGGCTATGGCCCGGCGGACCTCGCCGCCGTCCGCCGCTGGGGCGAGGCGCGCAACCGCCTGCTGGCCGGGCGGCTGATCGTCCACGCCGCGCTCGCCCGCAGCGAAAGCCGCGGGGCGCATTTCCGCACCGACTTCCCGCAGGAAGACCCGGCGGCGCAGCGCCACCGCTTCACCCTCACCGACCTGACCGGGGCCGCCGGCCCCCTTTCCGGAGACGCCGCATGCTCCATCCTCTGACCTATGAACCGATCGTCCGCGCCGCCCTGGCGGAGGACCTCGGGCGGGCCGGCGACATCACCACCGACAGCATCGTCCCGGCGGACGAAGTGGCGACGGCGCGGGTGGCCGCCCGCAAGGACGGGCGCGTCGCCGGGCTGGAGGTCGCCCTGTCCGCCTTCCGCACCCTCGACCCGGCGGCGGAGCTGCGGGTGGAGCATGGTGACGGCGCCGACGTGGCGCCCGGCGCCACCATCGCCACCGTGACGGCCCGCGCCCGCGCCCTGCTGACGGCGGAGCGCACGGCGCTGAATCTGCTGGGCCGCCTGTCCGGCATCGCCACCGCCACCCGCGCGCTGGTGCGCGAGGTCGAGGGGACCCGCGCCCGCATCGTCTGCACCCGCAAGACCACCCCCGGCCTGCGCGTGCTGGAGAAGCAGGCGGTGCGGCTGGGCGGCGGCTTCAACCACCGCTTCGGGCTCGACGACGCGGTGCTGGTCAAGGACAACCACATCGCCGTGGCCGGCGGCATCCGCCCGGCGGTGGAGCGCGTCCGCGCCGCCATCGGCCACATGGTGAAGGTGGAAGTCGAGGTGGACACGCTGGCCCAGCTTGAGGAGCTGCTGGCCCTGCCGGTCGACGTCGTCCTGCTCGACAACATGGACCCGGAGACGCTGCGCCGCGCTGTCGCCATGGTCGACGGCCGCATGGTGACGGAGGCGTCGGGCAACGTCACCCTGTCCACCGTGCGCGCCATCGCCGAGGCGGGGGTGGACATGATCTCGGTCGGCTGGCTGACCCACAGCGCGCCGAACCTGGACGTCGGGCTGGACATGTAAGGGACCGAATGGGGAGGGGACGCGCCGTCCCCTCCCCACGGAACGCGGTCCTCAGTGCCCCGTGAAGTTCCGGTGCTGCACGGTGTTCTCCTCGCTCAGCCGGACCGAGGGGGCGGCGAAGGTCTCGTCGGCGGTGCGGCCCAGCGTGCCCTCCAGGATCACGCTGGCGCCGATGGCGAGAACGACGGCGGTGGCCAGGGCCATTCCGAACGCTTTCATGAGGCTTCCCTCCTGCTGTGGACCGGAGCGGCCGGTTGGGCGGCGCCGATCCCGGAAATGCCGCGCGCCCCCTCCGCCACGGCGCCTTCGGCCTTGGCGATGCGGGTGTAGAGCGCCAGCGCCTGCGCCACCACCTGATCCATGTTGTAGTAGCGGTAGGTCGCCAGCCGTCCGACGAAATGGACGTTCGGCGTGGCGTCGGCCAGTTCCTGGTACTTGCGGTAGAGGGCCGCGTTCTCCGCGCGGGGAATCGGGTAGTAGGGGTCGCCCTCCGCCGACGGGTATTCGTAGGTCAGGCTGGTCCGCGGGTTCGTCTGACCGGTCAGGTGCTTGTATTCGGTGATGCGGGTGTGCGGCACCTCCTCGCCGGGGTAGTTCACCACGGCGACGGGCTGGAACCATTCCTGATCGACCGTCTCGTGCCGGAAGGTCAGGGAGCGGTAGGGCAGCTTGCCGAAGCGGTGGCCGAAATACTCGTCCACCGGTCCGGTGAAGATCAGGTTGCGGTAGCGCGCGTCGCGCACCACGTCGCGGAAATCGGCGCCTAGGCGGATGGTGATGTTCGGGTGGTCGAGCATGTTCTCGAACATCCGCGTGTAGCCGTGCAGCGGCATGTTCTGGAAGCTGTCGCCGAAATAGCGGTCGTCGTCGTTGGTCCGCGTCGGCACGCGGGCGGTGACCGCCTTGTCGAGGTCCGACGGGTCGAGGCCCCATTGCTTGCGGGTGTAGCCGCGGAAGAACTTCTCGTACAGCTCCCGCCCGACCGCGCCGACCACCACGTCCTCCGACGTGCGGACGTCGGCCACCGGTTCCGCGCGGCTCTTGAGGAATTCTGCGACCCCGGCCTCGTCGAGGTCCAGCCTGTACAGTGTGTTGACCGTCGTCCGGTTGATCGGGATAGGGACGAGCTGCCCGTCCACATGGGCGAGCACCCGGTGCTCGTAGGGCCGCCACTGGGTGAAGCGGGACAGATAGTCCGCCACCGGCTGCGAATTGGTGTGGAAGATGTGCGGGCCGTAGCGATGGATCAGCACGCCCGCGTCGTCGTGATGGTCGTAGGCGTTGCCGCCGATGTGGGGGCGCCGGTCGATCAGCAGCACCCGCTTGTCCAGCCCCGCCGCCAGCCGTTCCGCCAGCACGCTGCCGGCGAAGCCCGCCCCGACGATCAGGTAATCGAAAACCGCCGGCCCGTCCGTCCGCCCCACATACGCTGGAGCGGCTCCATCGAAATCACGCATAAGCTCTGCCTTCCTCGTCCCGCCAAAAGGCGGACGGGTGGGGCAAGCCGTCCGGCGCCCCACCCGTCCGCACATCCTGCGAACGGTGGAAGCCGCCGGTGGTTCCGGAGGAAGACGGTCGAGAAGGAGGTACCGATGCAGGGTACCTCCCGTGGCATCACCCCCCGAAGACGGTGTTCAACTGCGCTCCGACGCGGACGAAGGTGGTCCGCTTCGACACCTCCTTCAGCTTGGTGGCGCCGATGTAGGTCATCATGCTGCGCACGCCGCCCATGATCTCCTGCATCGTGCCGTCGATCGGTCCACGATAGGGGACCTCCACGGTCTTGCCCTCCGACGCGCGGTAGGAGGCAACGCCGCCCGCGTACTTGTGCATCGCCGTGTCGGACGACATGCCGTAGAAGGTCATCGCCACCGGCACCGTCTGCCCGCCGCGCTCCTCGTAGCGGATGTCGCCCTCGCACTCGTCGTGGCCGGCCAGCATGCCGCCGAGCATCACGAAGTCCGAACCGGCGCCGTAGGCCTTGGAGATGTCGCCCGGAACCGTGCAGCCGCCGTCGCCGCAGACCTGCCCCTTCAGCCCGTGGGCGGCGTCGGCGCATTCGATGATGGCGGAGAGCTGCGGATAGCCGACGCCGGTCATCTTGCGCGTCGTGCAGACCGACCCCGGCCCGATGCCGACCTTGATGATGTCGGCCCCGGCGAGCAGCAGCGCTTCGGTCATGTCGCCGGTCACCACGTTGCCGGCCATGATGACCATGTCCGGATTCTCCGTCCGCAACCGGCTGATGACGCGCACGAAGCGTTCCGTGTAGCCGTTGGCGACGTCCAGGCAGAGCTTGGCCACCGGGGCCTTGGCCTTCACCGCCTGGAACTTGTCGTAGTCGGCCTCGGTCGTGCCCAGCGAGTAGAAGACGTTGGCCGTGTCCTCGTCGCGGAAGAAGGGGATCAGGGCTTCGGCCGGGTAGTGCTTGTGCAGGGCGGTCATGGCGCCGAAGCGCGACAGGGCGCGGGCGACGGCCATGGTGCCGACCACGTCCATGTTGGCCGCGATCAGCGGGAAGCCCGTCCATTCCAGCCCGCTGTGGACGAAGCGGAAGGTCCGCTCGATGTCCACGTCGTTGCGGCTTTCCAGGGTGCTGCGCTTCGGGCGGATCAGCACATCCTTGAAGTCCAGCTTCAGATCGTTCTCGATGATCACCGGCGGGTCGTCCTTGTCGTTCTCATCGTTGTGGAGGCGTTATTGCCCCCACCCCGGCCCTCCCCCGCTGCGCAGGGGAGGGAGATTCATGTCCCCTCCCCTGCGCCAGCGGGGGAGGGTTAGGGAGGGGGCAGCGTCAGCGCCAATGCACCTTCACCCCTCGCCCAGCACCTCCAACAGCGCCAGCGCCACAACCTCCGTCGCCTTGAACAGGTCGGACAGCGGCAGGCGCTCGTCGGCGCGGTGGGCGTTGGCCTCCTCGATGGTGTGGGGGCCGGCGCCGAACAGCGCGATGGGCACGCCCGCGTCCGAGTAATGGCGCGCGTCGGTGTAGAGCGGCACGCCCTTGGTCTCCACCGTCTCGCCCATCACGCGGCTGGCCTGGGCGCAGAGGACGGCGGCCAGCCGGTCGGTGCCGGGCAGCGGGGTCAGCGGGCGGGCCAGCAGGATGCGGCGGACCTCGACGCGGACCTTCGGGAAGGCCGCGGCCGCGTCGGCGATGACCGCGCGCAACGCCCCCTCCACCGTCTCCGGCGCCTCCTCCGGGATCATGCGGCGGTCGAGGCGCAGGGTCACGCGGTCCGGGACGACGTTGGTGTTGATGCCGCCCTTGATCAGCCCGACCGTCAACTGCGGCGAGCCGATGCCCCCCACCGCCGACACGGTGCCGGCGTAGCCCTTGCGGTGCTCGTAGAGCCCGCCGAGGATCGCGGTCGTCGCCTCCAGCGCGTCGATGCCGGTCATCGGCAGGGCGGCGTGGGCGGACTTGCCGGTGACCTCGACCTCCAGATGCAGACAGCCGTTGTGCGCGGTGACGACGCCGTAGCTGAAGCCCGCGGCGATGGCGAAGTCCGGCTTGGTCAGCCCCTCGTCGAGCAGCCATTTCGGCCCGATCTCGCCGCCCGCCTCCTCGTCGTAGGTCAGGTGCAGTTCCACCGTGCCGCGGTCAAGACCGGCCTTCTCAAGCGCCAGCAGCGCATAGGTGTAGGTGACGAAGTCGGACTTCGAGACGGCGACGCCGCGCCCGTACATCCAGCCGTCCACCACCTCCGCCCCGTAGGGGTCGCGGGTCCAGCCCTCGCCCGGCGGCACCACGTCGCCGTGAGCGTTCAGCGCCACCGTCGGCCCGTCGCCGAAGCGGCGGCGCACGATCAGGTTGGTGGCGGAGATCATGCCGTTGGCCCGCACCAGCTCCGCCGGGACCGGGTGGCGCTCCACCGTCAGCCCCATGGCCTCCAGCAGCTCGGCGGCCCGCTCGGCGTGGGGGGCGCAGTCGCCGGGCGGGTTGTCGGAGGGCACCTTGACCAGTTCGGCCAGGAAGCGGACCTGCTCGTCGCGGGTCTGCTCCAGGAACGCGCGGATGGCCTGTTGAGCGGTGTCGGTCCGGGCAGTGTTGGTCATGGTGTCGGGGTCTCGTGCTCGAAGTGGCGGATGATGTCCAGGAGGATCTGCACCGACAGGTCGGCGTCCTCCGCGGTGATGGATTCGGCGGGGTTGTGGCTGATGCCGCCCGCACAGCGGACGAACAGCATGCCCATCGGCAGCACGCCGGCGAAGGCCATGGCGTCGTGCCCGGCGCCGCTGGGCAGCGACAGGGGACGGACACCGGCGCGGATCACGGCAGCCTCGATCTGCCGCCGGATGCCGGGGGAACAGGGGGCCGCCGCCGCGTCGTGGGTGGTCTCCACCGCCAGCTCCACGCCGCGGCGGGCGGCGATGCCCTCGAAGTCGGCGAGGATGGCGGCGCAGGCGTCGCGCCGCACGGCGTCCTCCGGCGCGCGGACGTCGAGGGTGAAGACGACCTCGCCGGGGATGACGTTGACGGCGCCCGGCTTCGCCTCGATCCGGCCCACCGTCGCCACCAATCCGGCATCGGGGGCCCCGGCGTCCGAGGCCGCGGCCACCCGCTCCGCCGCCAGGGTCATCTCGGCGGCGGCGGCCAGCGCGTCGCGGCGCAGCGCCATGGGCACCGTGCCGGCGTGGCCGGCCATGCCGCGCAGCCGGACGGCGAAGCGCGTGGCCCCGTTGATGGCGGTGACGATGCCGACCGGCAACCCTTCGGCCTCCAGCACCGGCCCCTGTTCGATGTGCACCTCCAGGAAGGCCAGCGCCTCCCCCGGCTTGCGGGCCGCCGTGGCGATGGCCTCGGGGTCGCCGCCGAAGGCGCGCAGCGCGTCGGCCATGCGCACGCCGTCGCGGTCGCGCGTCTCCAGCGCCGCCCGGTCGAAACGGCCCGCGACGGCGCGGCTGCCGGTCAGCGTCACGGGGAAGCGCACGCCTTCCTCGTCGCCGAAGCCCAGCACCTCGATGGCGAAGGGCAGCCGCTCGCCGCGCCGGTCCAATTCCGCCACCGCGGCGATGGCGGCGAGCACGCCAAGGTTCCCGTCATACCGGCCGGCGTTGCGCACCGTGTCGATGTGGGAGCCGATCAGCAGGGCCGGCGCGCCCGGCACGGTCCCCTCATAGCGGCCGACCACCGTGCCCGCCGGGTCGAGCCGGGCGTTCATCCCGGCCTTGCCCATCAGCTCCATCAGCCAGTCCGCGGCGGCGCGGTGCTGGGTCGTCAGGAACAGGCGGGTCAGCAGCCCCGGCTCCTCCGTGAAGCCGGCAAAGGCGTCCAGCCGCGCCATCAGGTCCGCGCCAAACACCGTCATGGGATCATGTCCTTCAGGCGCAGCCAGGTGATGCGCTCGACCTGGGCCAGCGCCGTGGCGAACTCCTCCTCCGGGCCGTTGGACAGGCGGGTCTCGAACGCCTCCAGGATGTCGGCGCGGCTGCGGCCCTTGACCGCCAGGATGAAGGGAAAGCCGAAGCGCGCCTTGTAGGCGTCGTTCAGTTCGGTGAAGCGGGCGAACTCCTCGGGCGTGCAGCGGTCCAGCCCGGCGCTGGCCTGCTCCGCCGTGCTGTCGGCGGTCAGCTCGCCGCGCAGCGCCAGCCGGCCCGCCAGATCGGGGTGAGCGTTCAGCAGCGCCAGCTTCCGGTCGTGGCCGGCGGCGCGCAGGACGGCGACCATCGCGGCGTGCAATCCCTCCGCATCGTCGGGCAGGTTTCCGGCATCCCAGGCGCCTTCGGCGACCCAGGGCGAATGTTCGAACACGCCGCCGAATCGGGCGACGAAACTTGCACGGTCCATCTCGCTCGGTCGCATCCCGGCCTTCCCTGATCGGTCTCCTGCCCCGCAGCATACCCGCAATCGCCGGGGTCCGCTTTTTCGATCCGTTTGAAAGTCTTTTTGCGCAGGCCCCGTTCGGACCGCGCGGCGGTGCGGTGTAAAGTCACTTATCCCTTCTCCCCAGGGAGGAGAAGGGATTCACGAGAGGAGAGACCCATGTCCGGAAGCGGGCGCCTGACCACCCATGTTCTCGATACGACGCACGGACGGCCCGGCGCCGGGATCGCCGTCATCCTCTACCGCATCGACGGGGAGCGGCGGGAGCGGCTGACCCAAACCCGCACCAACGCCGACGGACGCTGCGATGCGCCGCTCCTCGCCGGGGCCGACCTGACGCCGGGCGTCTACGAGCTGGTGTTCGAGGCCGGCGACTATTTCCGCGCCTCCGGCCTGGAAATCGTCGAACCCGCCTTCCTCGACGTGGTGCCGATCCGCTTCGGCGTCGCCAACGCGGACCAGCACTATCACGTGCCGCTGCTCGTCTCCCCCTACAGCTACTCCACCTACCGGGGCAGCTGATCGGTCCAGGCGGCGAGCAGGCGGCGCTCCTCCGGCGTGATCCCGGTGACGTTGCCGGGGGGCATCGCGTCGGACAGCGCCGCCCAGGTCCGGATTTGGGAGGCGTGGCGGCTGATCGCCTCCGCGCTGTCCAGCATCACGCCGCGCGGCGCCACGCCGATCCCCTCCCACACCGGCTGCGCCGCGTGGCACATGGAGCAGCGGGACAGCACCACCTCCTCCACCTGCGCGAACTCGACCCTGGCCGGTTCGGTGGCGGCGCTCTCGGTCCGCGTGCCGGCGGCGCTCAAGCCGATGATGACGGCGACGCCCGCGGCGGCCACCGCCCAGGTCCACCAGGGCGACGGCTTGCCGGCGTGACGGCTGTTGAAGAAGTGGCGGATCACCGCCCCCACCACCAGCACCACCGCCACGATCACCCAGCTGTAGCGCGTGCCGAAGGCCAGCGGGTAGTGGTTGGAGATCATCAGGAAGACGACCGGCAGCGTCAGGTAATTGTTGTGCAGCGAGCGCTGTTTGGCCTGCTTGCCCAGCGCCGGGTCGGGCACTTGGCCCGCCTTCATGGCGGCCACCGCCTTGGTCTGGTTGGGGATGATGATGCGGAAGACGTTGGCCGACATCATCGTGCCGATCAGCGCGCCCACATGCAGCATCGCCGCCCGCCCGCTGAAGACGTGGCTGAGGCCCCAGGCGACCAGCACCAGGAAGACGAAGCCCGCCGCCGCCAGCTTCACGTCGTCCTTGCCCAGCGGCGACTTGCACAGCCGGTCATAGACGTGCCAGCCCAGCCCGAGGGCGCCCAGGCTGAGCAGCACCGCGCCCCACCAGGGGATGTCCAGCACCGCCGGGTCGATCATGTAGAGCGTGGCGCCGTGGTAGTAGAGCACCGACAGCAGCGCGAAGCCGCTGAGCCAGGTGGCGTAGGCTTCCCATTTGAACCAGGTCAGCTTCTCCGGCAGTTCCGCCGGGGCGACCGTGTACTTCATCATGTTGTAGAAGCCGCCGCCGTGGACCTGCCACGCCTCCCCTGCCACGCCGGGGGGCAGGCCGTCGCGCCGCCGCAGGGACAGGTCCAGGTGGATGAAATAGAAGCTCGACCCGATCCAGGCGATGGCCGTGACGACGTGCAGCCAGCGCACCAGAACGTTGACCCACTCCCAGATGATCGGCTCCATGCGCGCGGCCTCTTCCGTTCGGTGATCCTCACCCTGAACTCTACGGTTGCCGCAGCGCAGCGGGGAAGCGGATGCGTGCGCCAGCACTTTCAAAAAAAACGGAAAGGTGGGAAGATTCCCCATGGCGTGTGGGGAAAGGGCCAAGCGTGGCGCTGCTGGAGAACATGCGGGTGTTCGTGCGGGTGGTGGAGCTGGGCAGCCTGTCCGCCGCCGGGCGCAGCCTGCGCCTGTCGCCCGCCGTGGTCAGCCACCGACTGCAAAGCCTGGAAGAGCATCTGAACGCCCGCCTGCTGAACCGCACCACCCGGCAGGTGCAGTTCACCGAGGCCGGGAAGGTCTTCTTCGAACACTGCCTGGAGGTTCTGGAAGCGGCGGAGCGGGCGGAGAGCAGCGTCGGCGCCATCGGCGGGGCGCCGGTGGGCAGCCTGCGCGTGACGGCGCCGCTGGGCTTCGGGCGGCGCATCCTGGCCCCGATGGTGCCGCGCTTCCACGCCGCCTACCCCCAGGTGGACCTGCGATTGCGCCTGTCCGACCATCTGCTGGATCTGCTGCGCGAGGCGACCGACGTCGCCATCCGCATGGCGCCGCTGAAGGATTCCAGCTTCGTCGCGCGCAAGATCGCCGACCTGCCGCGGGTGCTCTGCGCCGCCCCGTCCTACCTGGAGCGACGGGGCGTGCCGGCCCGGCCCGAGGAACTGCTGTCCCACCACTGCCTGCTGCTGCGCTTTCCCGGCTCGCAGCAGTTCCAATGGACGCTGAACACCCCGCAAGGCGCGATGACCCTGCCGGTGTCCGGCCAGTTCGACGCCGACGACGGCGACGTGCTGACCGGCTGGGCGCTGGCCGGGGAAGGCATCGTGCTGAAGCCGCTGTGGGAGGTGGCCGACCATCTGCGCCGCGGGGAGCTGCGCGTCGTCCTGCCGCATTGCCCCCCGGAGCCGGTGACGCTCGCCGTGCTCTACCCCCACCGCAACCTTTTGCCCGCCAAGATCCGCGTCTTCATCGACTTCTTCGCGGAGCAGGCGCGCGCCGCCCTGGCGGACACGGAAATGGCCGGAGCGGAACCGAATGCCGCGCCCTGACCGTTCCCGCATTTCCCCCGCTTTTCCAACGGCGTGCTATGATGCCGCCTCGCCGCGCGGCGGGGTTCGCCGCAGGGAAGGACGAGAATGACCGCACAGCCGCCCGCCAAGCCGTTTCCGCCGAAACCCGCCAAACCCATCCGCAAGAAGACCCGCCGCGCCACCGAGCGGCTGACCATGACGGACGTGGCCAACGCCGCCGGCGTGTCGCCCAGCACCGTCTCGCTCTATCTGCGCAAGCCGGAGGCGGTGTCGGAGGAGCTGGCGACCCGCGTGCGGACGGTGATCGACCAGCTCGGCTACGTGCCGAACCTCGTCGCGGGCAGCCTCGCCGCGGCGAAGAGCCGGACGGTGGGGGTGATCCTGCCCTCCATCACCAACTCCTTCTTCGCGGAAACCTACAACACGCTGCAAAGCGCCTTCCAGACCGCCCATTACCAGACGCTGCTCGGCGTCAGCGAGTTCGATCCGCAGCGGGAGGAGGAGCTGATTCGCGCCTTCCTCGCCTGGTCGCCCGCGGCGGTGGTGGTCACCGGCCTGCACCATACCGAGCGGACGCGCGCCATGCTGCGCTCCTCCGGTGTGCCGGTGGTGGAGATGTGGGACATCCCCTCCGCCCAGACCCCGGCGGTGGACATGACGGTCGGCTTCTCCCACTTCGAGGTCGGGCGCCGGCAGACCGCCCATCTCTACGACCAGGGCAGCCGCAAGGTCGCCTACATCGGCGCCGCCGTGCACCAGGACATGCGCGTGCGCAGCCGCACCGACGGCTATGAGGACGAGGTGCGCCGCCGCGGCCTGCACGAGCCGATCGCCTTCACCGCCCCCGACACCGCCTCCACCCCCGTCGGCATCTGGCTGATCGACGAGGTGTTCGCGCTGCATCCGGACATCGACGGGGTGGTCTGCTCCAACGACGCCATGGCGCTGGGCGTGCTGTTCGAGGCGAACCGGCGCGGGCTGAGCGTGCCCGACGATCTGGCGGTGATCGGCTTCGGCGACCTGACCTTCAGCGCCGCCTGCCTGCCGCCGCTGTCCACCGTGCGCCCGCCGCAACGCGAAATCGGGGAGTTGGCCGCCGGCCAGATCCTGGCCCGGCTGAACGGCACGACGGTGGCCCAGCCGCATCATGGGCTGGATTGCGAGCTGGTCGTCCGCGACAGCACCCGCCCGGATGCCGATGCGGGCGTGGAGCGGCAAAGGGCGGGATGAGTCCTGGCCTGAAGGACAGGGCTGACGATTGTCCCTTGTCCCCTGTTCGTTCCCCTGCTTCCTTCCGCGCCATCGTGATTAGCACACCGGGTTAGGGACCATGGCCGGCTTGGCTGTAGATGGAGCCGCGGTGATCCGCGCCACCCTGCCGACGCTGCCGGACACGCCGGGCGTCTACCGGATGATCGGGGCGGACGGGCGCATTCTGTATGTCGGCAAGGCGAAGAACTTGAAGCGCCGGGTGGCCAGCTACACCCGAACGGACGGGCTGCCCAACCGCACCCGCCGCATGGTGACGCTGACCCGCTCCATGGAGTTCGTCACCACCCACACCGAGGCGGAGGCCCTCCTGCTGGAGGCGAACCTGATCCGCCGCCTGCTGCCGCCCTTCAACGTGCTGGTGAAGGACGACCGGTCCTTTTCCTACATCGCTTTGGGCGAGGGACACGAGTTTCCGCGGTTGATGCACCATCGCGGCAGCGCCGACCGGCATGGCAAGAAACGCGACCTGTTCGGCCCCTACGCCTCCCCCGCCCTGGTCGGCATGACCATCGGGGCGTTGCAGCGCGCCTTCCTGCTGCGCAACTGCGACGACGCCACCTTCACCGCGCGCACGCGGCCCTGCCTCCAGCACCAGATCAAGCGCTGCTCCGCCCCCTGCGTCGGCCGCGTCTCGGCGGAGGAGTACGCCGCGCAGATGCAGGGCGTGCGCGATGTGCTGACCGGGCGCAGCGCCGCCGTCCAGGCGGAGTTTGCACGGCACATGATGGATTGCTCCGACCGGCTGGCCTACGAGGACGCCGCCCGTTGGCGCGACCGCATCCGCGCCCTGACCGCTCTGCAAAGCCGCCAGGACATCAATCTGGAAGGCGTGCTGGAAGACGCCGACGTGCTGGCCGTCCATGCCGAGGGCGGGACCGCCTGCGTCCAGGCCTTCTTCTTCCGCGGCGGGCGCAACCAGGGCACCCGCGCCTTCTTCCCCCGGCACGACGGCGAGGAGGAGCCCGCCGCGATCCTCGCCGCCTTCGCCGCCCAGCTCTACGAAGGGACGCCGCCGCCCCGTCACCTTCTGCTCAGCCACGCCATCCCCGAGCGCGCCCTGCTCGCCGAGGCGCTGACCCTGGCCGCCGGGCGGCGGGTCGAGGTGGAGGTGCCCCAGCGCGGCCCGAAGCGCCGCGTCGTCGAACACGCCCTGACCAACGCGCGCGAGGCGCACGGCCGCCGCATGGCCGAACGCTCCGCCCAGGGCAAGCTGCTGGCCGGGGTGGCCCGCGTCTTCGGCCTCCCCAGGACTCCGGCCCGGATCGAGATCTACGACAACTCGCACATCCAGGGGGCTTTCCCGGTCGGCGCCATGGTGGTCGCCGGGCCGGAGGGCATCCAGCGCAACGCCGGACGCCGCTTCCACATCAAGGACCCCGCCGCGGCCGGCGACGATTACGCCATGCTGCGCGAGGTGCTGACCCGCCGCTTCGGGCGCGCGCTGCGCGAGGACCCGCAGCGCGGCGGCGGCCAATGGCCCGATCTGGTGCTGATCGACGGGGGCTTGGGCCAGTTGAACACCGCCCGCGCGGTCCTGGACGGGCTGGGCATCGCGGGCGTGCCGCTGGCCGCCATCGCCAAGGGTCCGGACCGCGACGCCGGGCGCGAGCGCTTCTTCCTGCCGGACCGCGAGCCCTTCCGGCTGGAGCCCAACGACCCCGTGCTGTACTTCCTGCAACGGCTGCGCGACGAGGCGCACCGGACGGCCATCGACGCCCACCGCACCCGCCGCCTGAAGGCGATGGACCACACCCGCATCGACGGCATCCCCGGCGTCGGCCCGTCGCGCAAGAAGGCCCTGCTGCACCATTTCGGCAGTTCCACCGCCGTGGCCTCGGCCGGGCTGAAGGATCTGGAGGCGACCCCCGGCATCAGCGCGGCGCTGGCCCGGCGGGTGTTCGAGCATTTTCATGGGTAGGGGATCAGTGGCCGCGGTTGCCCCCACCCCGGCCCTCCCCCGCTAACGCAGGGGGGGAGAAAAGTCCCCACCCCCGCCCAGCGGGGGAGGGTTAGGGTGGGGGCAAAAACGCCGCCCGAATTATTCCAAGGACACCGATGCAGCCGCCGCTCATCAGTCCTGCGTTTGCGCGGTTTTTGGTTAGTGCTTCCTTAACCCGACGGGATCATGGTCCGCCCACCGCAAACAGAGCATGCACGCAGGGCGCCTGACCATGGGCCAGAAGACCATCAAGTTCTCCGACAAGAACGGCTACCGTGACGTCGAACTCGACAGCCTGCCGCGCAACGTGCGCGCCGCCGTCACCGACATGGCCGCGAAGAACCCCGTCGCCGGCATCATCATCGACCAGACGGGCATGCTGTACCGCATTCACCTGACCGAGCCGGCGAACGTCTATCTGGACGTGCTCTCGGTCGCCTGAACCGCGGCACATCCCCTGAAGAAACGGCGGCGCACCCGGTGCGCCGCCGTTTCCATTTCAGCGTGCCGTCACGAGCGTTCGGTCACTCCGGCAGGACGGTCACCGTGCGGTCCAGGGCATCGCGCGGAACCGTCGAGCCGAAACCGGACAGGATCGCGCGGGCGTGCCCCGGTGCCAGACCGGTCATCCGGGCCAGGTCGCCGGCGTTCAGCCCCTGCTGTTCGGCGGCGTGGCGGATGCGTGTGATGGCGTCGCGTTTCTCCGTGCGGTCCATGGCGCTGCTCCGTTTGCGGACGTGATGGGTCATGCGGTCCTCCTGTGCCGGCGGGCAGGGAGAGGCGGGTTTGCGGCTCCTCAGTGCGGGCGACCTTCCAGGCGGCGCAGCGCGCGGTCGAGCGTGCTCACGGGCATCATGAACACGGTGCCGCCCAGCACCGCCCGGACATCCTCGATGTCCAGGCCGGTCGCCGCGGCAACGCCACGCTCGTCCAGACCGCGGTCTTCGGCGATCACGGCGATCCAGCCCGCCAGCGTGCGGGCCTGGGCCATCCGGGCCGGGTCCGTCAACGGGTGACGATGCGCCGATAAGCTGCGGCCTCGGGGGGCCGCATGGTCGGTTGGGGTTAGCATGGGCTCCTCCCAAAGAGCATTGGCCTGATCCTAAGGCCTTCTTTTTCGGGCTATGGTGCGCTTCCTCCGTCCTGCGCACAATCCATCCATCGGCGTAATGCCCTTCGCCCGATGCCCCCTGGCAAAAGGTTCTGCGACGAAAAGTCCCGATTCCGCGCCGCCACGCTCAGGCTCCAACCCAGCGCCGCGTCGGCCCGGTGTCCACATGGACGAAGTTCCGCTTCGCGTAGCAACCCGCCCCGCCCTCGCCGAAGGACAGGGCGCAGCGATAGAGGTCCACCGCGCGCCGCCCCTGCAGGCGCAGGTCGACCGCCCGCCCCTGCAGATGCAGGCTGCCCGTCGCCGCTCCCTTGACCCGGCGGTTGGTTTCCTGGGACCGGAAGGCCGACAGCACTTCGAACGGATGCTGGCTGTCCAGCTTCTCCTGCATTTCCGACAGGCGGTTCAGCAGGGCGAGATCGATGCGGTGGCAGTCGTCGCTGCGATGGTCGCGCAGAACCCAGTCGATGCGGGCCATCGCCTCCGCCACCGGGCGTCCCTCCGCCCAATAGACTCCGTCGAAGCCCTCCCCCGTTAGGCAGTTGTATATTCGCAGCGTGCGCTCCGGCGCCGGCTCCCACGCCGCGGCGGTGCGGCTGTTGCAAACACCGACCGCCACGGCGGCCCCCAACCCGAAGATGCCGCGGCGCGTCAGCGCGGACGCGGCGGGCTGGTCCATCCCGGATTTCTGGGGAGACGTTTGAAAGGGAAGAGGCGGACAGCGGCGGGACGGAGCGTTCAGCGTGGACAAGAAAGACGACGACATAAAAGGCATGGAACCACCGGTGCGTTGCGTTACCGAAGCCGAGAACAGGGAAAACCGGGAAATGTCGGCACACCTTATCGACGGCGGGGGATGCGCGTCGGTGAGCCGGGCGTGCCGCGGGGACGGGAAAGACCCTCAGCCAGTGTTCGGGTCCTCCCGTGTCGAGTCCCCTGTCCGGCGGCGGGTAAACCGGATAACGGCCCGACCGTTCCGCCGCGGCGGGTAGCATACGGTAGTTTACGTCCCGTTCGGCGGGGGTACCCCTCGCCGCATTCGGTCCGGCGCCTCAGGCCTTTGGATGACCGGCCTATCCCAACGATCAGAGAAGCGGGCGGACTTCGGGAACATGGTCCGGCCTAAAAGCACAGGGCCGATGGACATCAGTTTTTCCCAATGAAAGAATGCCGGCAACACATCGACCCACCCCTTTTGAGAAGGAACGCCCGTCGTCTTTCTCAACGTTCGGGAGACGTCACGAATGACCGAGGAAACTCCGCCCGCGCAGGGGTGGGCATTGGACCATCGTGCCGTCAGGACTCAGCTTGAGCGGATTTTGGCGAGCGTCCATTTCGACGCGTCGGATCGCAACCGTCGCTTCCTGCGCTATGTGGTCGAGGAATGCCTGGAAGGGCGGGCGCAGCAGATCAAGGCCTATTGCATCGCCGTCAGCGTCTTCAACCGGGAGCCGAGTTTCGACCCGCAATCCGATCCCATTGTGAGGCTGGAGGCCGGGCGGCTGCGCCGCAGTCTGGAGCATTACTATCTGACCGCGGGCCGCCACGACCCGATCCGCATCGTCGTGCCGAAGGGCGGTTATGCCCCTCGCTTCGAAAAGCTGAGCGACGATCCGTGCCTTGACCCGCCCTGCCCCCCCGTTCCGGCGGCGGACACATCTCGGCGCCCCATTTCTCCGCGCATCGCCGGGCTGGCCGTCGTGGTGCTGATCGCGGTCGGGCTGGTGGGGCTGCTGATCGGTCGCAACCTCGCCACCCCCATCGAGGCGGAGGAGGCCCTGGCGCTCGGCCCCCATTCCATCGCGGCCGCCACGGGGCCGGGGGTGAGCGACCCGAGGACGGCCCGGTCCCCGGCAGTCGATGCATCGATGACCATTGTCGTCGGCCCCTTCCGCACCACCGGCCAGTCGGCGGAGGATGGCGCTCTCGCCGCAATGCTGACCGACGAGATCGCCAGCGGCCTCGCCAACCGCACCGATCTTTCTGTGCGGATCGACCCGCCGCCCACCACCGCCCTGCCCCATCAAGGACTTCGCCTGTCTGGAAGCCTTCAGGCACACGACGCGGCGGTTCGCCTGGTCGTGCACTTGACCGACCTCGCCACCGGGGCGGTGCTGTGGTCCAGCAGTCTGGACCGGCCAGCCGGGCCGGAGGGAGCACCCACCCCGCAGTCCCTGGCGGTCGGCATCGTCGAGCCGCTCACCGCTGCGCAAGGCCCCTTGCTGCCGGTTGCCACCGCGCGTCTGCGCGCGAAACCGGCCGCCAGCCTGTCGCCGCGTGAGTGCGCCGTCCTCGCCACCGGACGGCATGAAATCCCGCCGGCCGAGCGGGCCGCCTTGAGCGGTTGCCTGACCTCCGGGGCTAGCGCGCTGACGACCAGCGCCGGCGAGGCCGCCCGCCTCTGGTCGGCGCTGTCCCTGCTGCAATCCGATGCCTATCGTGCGGAGCGGAACGACGCCACGCTGAACGAAGCCTTGGCTGCCGCCCTGCGCGCCACCGAACTGGAGCCGACATCGCTGCGCCCGTTGACGGCACTCTACACCGCCTATTGTCTGGGCGGGCAATACGCCCCCTGCTTTGCCACCGGGCAGCGCGCCTTGCAGGCTTCACCCGGGAACGCCCATGTGCTGGGTGACCTCGGCCTGTGGCATGTCGAAGCCGGGCAGTCCGCGAAAGGTCTGCCACTGCTGGAGCAGGCGATGGAGCGCGACCCCGCGCAGCGGGAACGGCTCCTGCCCGCCTACAGCCTCGCCCTCCAGCGTCATGGACACCCGGACAGCACGAAGCTGGAGTTCGAGGTGACCGCCGCCGCCCCGGCCCAGGCCGCCCTGGCGGTCGCCTTCGTGCAGATGGGCCGGATGGACGAGGCCAAGGCGGCGGCGACACGGGCATTGGCGGCGGACCCCGATTTCGCCCGCCGCGCCGCGCGGGAGCAACGCATCCAACCCCTGCCCCCGACGCTGGACGCGGCCATCCGCAGCAGCTATGCCATGGTCGGACTGGCCGCGCCCGCGGGCGAGAGCATCACCCGGTAGCTCTCATACCCAGTCGTTCTCATACGACGTCGTATGATGAAACCGACGACGCTTCCGACACGTCAGCCGGTGCCCGGCTGGACGGAGCCGTCATCCTCTTCCGCCCGCCGCCGCAGCTCGTCCGACGTCGTTCCGGCGGGTACGGCGTCCTGCAGCGTCCCATCGCCGGGCGTCTTGGTCTTGTCCTCCAACGGGGACTCTTTCCCCGCCTCAGCCCCCGCCTGGGGAGGGCGGTCGGGTGTCTTCTCTTCAGCCATGGCGAACCTCCGCTTGTTGTGGTTCCAGCGAACAACGCCCGCAGTGCCTGCGGGGGTCCCCGTCACGGCCGGGGTGCACTGTCCGGAGAGTCGCCCGTGCCCGGCGCCTTATCCTTTCTGGTCTCGGCGCCCGGTCCTTCGATGTTCTGGAAGCCCATCTTCTCCTCGTCGATGGCGGGGTCGGCGCGGGTGTTCTTGATGTCGAGCGGTTCGTCGCGCTGGTCGCCATAACGCTTGTCGGTGCTCATGGTCCACTCCTGTCCATGGGTGAGGCTTTCGTCTCCGCCCTTCCCAACAGGGTGCCGGGAGACCTGTTGCAACAGGCCCCTTGCCGATGGCGGCCCGGCTGCACACATCACGGCGTCATAATCGCGTATAAAGTTGACCCCGACGGTCAGGCAATCCTTGACCGCGCCGCGGCACTTCCGTAGGGACTCGCGCGGTGGACCATGCCGGACAAGACCGGTATGAACCGGCACCCGACCATCAAGCACCCCGCCCCGGCAGCGCCTCGCGCACCGGCGGCCCGAACGGAGAGCGTCATGCTCAACGAAGCCACGCCCACCGTCGCCGTTCCGGCGGCGCGGGACATCTTCTCCCTCCCCCGGCACCGGACGGAGGCCCGGCGCCCGGCGCCCTTCCTGCCGATGACGCGGGCGGAGATGGACCGGCTGGGCTGGGATTCCTGCGACATCGTGGTGGTGACGGGCGACGCCTATGTCGACCATCCCAGCTTCGGCATGGCGATCATCGGGCGGCTGCTGGAGGCGCAGGGCTTCCGCGTCGGCATCATCGCCCAGCCGGACTGGAGCAGCGCGGAACCGTTCAAGGCGCTGGGCAAGCCGAACCTGTTCTTCGGGGTGACCGGCGGCAACATGGACTCGATGGTGAACCACTACACCTCGGACCGCCGCCTGCGTCACAACGACAGCTACACCCCCAACGACGCGGGCGGCAAGCGGCCCGACCGCGCGGTGATCGTCTACAGCCAGCGCTGCCGCGAAGCCTACAAGGACGTGCCGATCGTGCTCGGCGGCATCGAGGCGTCGCTGCGCCGCATCGCCCAATACGACCATTGGAGCGAGAAGGTGCGCCGCTCCGTCCTGGTCGACGCCAAGGCGGACATCCTGTGCTACGGCAACGCGGAGCGCGCGATCATCGACGTCGCCCACCGCATCGCCGCCGGGGAGAAGGCGCGGGAGATCGACGACATCCGTGGCACCTCCATCGTCCGCAGCCGCGTGCCCGACGGCTGGACCGTCCTCGACAGCAGCAGCATCGACGAGCTGACCCCCGCCGCGCCGCGCGCCGCCGGGGCCGACCGCACGGTGGTCCGCCTGCCCTCCTTCGAGCAGGTCAGCGCCGACAAGCTGCTCTACGCCCACGCGTCGCGCGTGCTGCACCAGGAGAGCAACCCCGGCAACGCCCGCGCGCTGGTGCAGCGGCACGGCGACCGCGAGGTCTGGCTGACCACACCGCCGATCCCGCTGACCACGGCGGAAATGGACGGGGTCTACGGCCTGCCCTACGCCCGCGCCCCTCACCCGTCCTACGGCGACGCGCGCATCCCGGCCTGGGAGATGATCCGCTTCTCGGTGAACATCATGCGCGGCTGCTTCGGCGGCTGCTCCTTCTGCTCCATCACCGAGCATGAGGGGCGCATCATCCAGAGCCGGTCGGAGGAGTCGATCCTCAAGGAGGTCGAGGAGATCCGCGACAAGGTGAAGGGCTTCACCGGCGTCATCTCCGACATGGGCGGGCCGACCGCCAACATGTACCGCATGGCCTGCAAGGACCCGGAGATCGAGAAGGTCTGCCGCCGCCCGTCCTGCGTCTTCCCGGACATCTGCAAGAACCTGAACACCGATCACAGCGACCTGATCCAGCTCTATCGCAAGGCCCGCGCCATCCCCGGTGTGAAGAAGATCAACATCGCCTCGGGCCTGCGCTACGACCTCGCCGTCCGCAGCCCGGAGTATGTGAAGGAACTGGTGACCCACCACGTCGGCGGTTACCTGAAGATCGCGCCGGAGCACACCGAGCCCGGCCCGCTGTCCAAGATGATGAAGCCGGGCATCGGCACCTACGACCGCTTCAAGGAGATGTTCGAGAAGGCGGCCAAGGCGGCGGGCAAGAAGCTCTACCTGATCCCCTACTTCATCGCCGCCCACCCCGGCACCAGCGACGAGGACATGATGAACCTCGCGCTGTGGCTGAAGCGAAATGGCTTCAAGGCCGATCAGGTGCAGACCTACCTGCCCTCCCCCATGGCGCTCGCCACGGCGATGTATCACAGCGACCGCAACCCTCTGCGCCCGATCCGCCGCGAGGGCTCGGAGACGGTGTTTTCCGCCAAGGGGCTGAAGCAGCGCCGCCTGCACAAGGCCTTCCTGCGCTACCACGACCCGGAGAACTGGCCGGTGCTGCGCGACGCGCTGAAGGCGATGGGCCGCAGCGACCTGATCGGCCCGGGCGAGCATCAGCTCGTTCCGGCTTGGCAGACGACGGGGGGTGTGGGCAAGGCGGAGAAGCCCAAGGCGGATAGGCCGAAGCCGGGCAAGACCTTCTACACCCAGCAGGCCGGCAAGGGCCGCCGGGCGCCGGCCAAGACCGGCAAGCCGACGGGGCGGGCACGGTAGCCTTTCATCCCCTCTCCCGCCCCGGGAGAGGGAAGGGGCCCACGCGCCAGCGTGGGAAGGGTGAGGGTACCGGCAAGGAGCAGCGCCCCATTCTCGGCCTTACCCTCACCCGGCGCCTGTGGCGCCACCCTCTCCCGGGGCGGGAGAGGGAAAAAGACCTCAGCAGTCGTTGAGCGCCTTGATCCGTTCGATCAGCGCCAACCCGTCGCGCTCCGCCAGCGCGACCTCGGCGGCGCCGTCGCAGGTGCGGCCGTTCACATAGACGTAATGGTAGCGCACGCGCACGGCGTCCCTGCCGATGGGCTCCGCGGCCAGCAGGCGGACGGGAACGCTCATGTTGCCGTAGAAGCGGTTCATCGACGCGATGTCGTAAGCCCCGCTGCCCCGCTTCTCGGGAACGAAGTAAGTGTTGGCCCGCGCGGCGTCGGCCTGCCCCAAGGCCTCATAAAAGGCGCGCACCGCCGCGACCCCGTCGGTCGGTTGGGGGCGTGGCGTGGGCGGATGGATTTGGGCCGGGTCAGCGCTCGCGGCGGGCTGCGGGATGGACGCAGGGTTGGCCGCGGGCTGACCCGGCCGGACCACCGTGGCCGCCGGGGACGGCTGCGGTGGAACGAGGACCGGCGGGGCAGGGGGCTGCTCCACCGCCGAAGAAGGAGCCGGAGAGGGAATGGGCTTCGGCACGAGCCGCAGGGGACTTTCGGTCGCCATTTGGGCGGCCGTCTGCGCCGTGGCTGCACCGGCCAGCAGACATACCCCTGTCGCTGCCGCGAGCCCCAGACGCCTCACACGGTTGCCCATCGCACTCTCCTGTCGAAAAGCGTCAAATCCATAGCAAATCCCCACCTCCCGGAGGATTGTCCGGAACGGTCCTCTGGCTTGCATTCCGGCGGGGCGGGCTCTAGCGTGACCGGCATGACCGATGCACTGACCACCCCGATCCGACGCCTCGCCGCCCCGCAGGCCGTTCTCCTGGAGCAGCCGAGGCACGGCGTCCCGCAAACCAGCGAGATGCTGTTCGGTGAGACATGTACGCCGCTCGACCGGGATGGCGACTGGCTGAGGGTGGAAAACCGCACCGACGGGCATGTCGGCTGGCTGCCCCCCGGCACGGACCTGACGGAGCCGGTCGCCCCGACCCACCGCGTGTCGGGACGCATGGCGAACCTCCACCCCGAGCCCACCCACAAGGCGGTGCCGGTGGCGGCGCTGAGCTTCGGCAGCCTCGTCACGGTGGCGGAACCGACCGACAGCGGCTGGGTCCGGCTGGACAACGGGCTGTGGACGTTCGGCAAGCGGCTGGAGCCGGTGGCCGTGCCGCTGGACCGCGTTCCGGTGGAGACGGCGCTGCGCTTCCTGGAGACGCCCTATGTCTGGGGCGGGCGGAGCGCCTTCGGCATCGACTGTTCCGGCCTCGTCCAGGTGGCACTTGGGGCAGCGGGGATCACCACCCACCACAGCAGCGGGATGCAGCGCAACGACGACCGGCTGGGGCCGATGGTCTCGGCTGACGGGCGGGGGATCGATTACCGCCGCGGCGACATCGTGTTCTTCCCCGGCCATGTCGGCATCATGCTGGACGGCGCCACGCTGCTGCACGCCACCGTCTTCACCATGTCAGTCGTGACCGAGCCCCTGGCCGACGTGGCCGCTCGCGCCGAGGGCATCACCGGCGTCCGCCGCCCGCTCGTCTAGCGCCCAGCCGATCAGAAGCAGCGTCGGGCCGTCGCCCGCCGCCACGCCCCGCTCGGCCATGGCGCCCAGCGTCGTGCGGTGGTGGCGTTCGTCGGGGCGGCAGCCGTTCTCCACGGCCAGCACCGGCGTGTCGGGGGACAGGCCGCCGGCGGTCAGGCCGCGCCCGACGCGGCGGGCGGCCTCGCGGCCCATGTAGATCGCCAACGTGCCCTTGGGGTCGGCCAGCCGCGCCCAGTCGGGCTCCGTCGCGTCGCCCTCGCGGGCGTGGGCGGTGACGAAGGTGACCGCACGCGACACGCCGCGCTTGGTCAGCGACAGCCCGGCGCTGGACGCGCAGCCGAGTGCCGCGGTGATTCCGGGGATCACCGACACGCTGATTCCGACACGCTCCAGATGCTCGATCTCCTCGCCGGCCCGGCCGAAGATCATCGGGTCGCCGCCCTTCAGCCGGACGGTGCGCCGCCCGCTGCGGGCCTCCGCCGCGATCAGCGCGTTGATGGCCTCCTGCGAGTGGGAGTGCTGGCCCGACCGCTTGCCGACGCAGATCAATTCCGCCTCCGGCTGCGCCAGGGCGAGGATGCCCGGCCCGACGAGATGGTCGTAAAGGATCACCTCGGCCTGCGCGATGGCCCGCGCCGCCGCGACGGTCAGCAGGTCGGGGTCCCCCGGCCCGGCGCCGACCAGCGTGACGTGCGGCGTCCGCCCGGAGACTTCCGGGATGGCGCGGGCGACGCGACGGGCCGTGCGTGGACGCAATGCGGAACCCAGCGCAGCACGCAGGGCGACGATGAAGTTGAAACGCTTCCCGCCGGGCGGAGAGCGAAGGCCGTCAAGCCACATGGCAGCGCTGGGCATCGGCAAGGATCTCCTTGAGTTCGGGGATGCAGGAACCGCAGTTGGTCCCGGCCCGCAGGGCCGTTCCGACCTCCTGGACCGTGGTCAGGCGTTGGCTTTGGATGGCGGCGATCAGGCGGTTGACGCCGACGCCGAAGCAGGAACAGACCGTCCGCCCCTCGTCCGACATGGGAACCGGCGACCGGCCGGAGAGCAGGGCGCGACGGGCGGGACCGTCCAGCGCCTCCGCCGACAGCAGTTCGATCAGCCAAGCGCGGCTCGGCAAACCGCCGGAGGTGGACAGGAACAGGCAAGCCTCCAGCCGGTCGTGGGTCACCCAGGCGCGGCGCAGCACGCCGCGGGCCGCGTCGCTGTAATCGACGGTCGCCCCGGCGAAGCCGAACGCCAACGCGTCGGGGGCGGGCAGGGCGCCCTCGCCGGCCAACTCGATCAGGTGGCCGCCGGGGACGGCGCGGCGGGACCAATAGCCAACATGGGCGGGCTCCACCGGGTCGCGGGCGATCAGGAAGCCGGTCCAGGCGGCAGGGTAGGGGACGACCGTCACCGGCATCCGTTTCAGGTCGGGCTGGCCGGACAGGGGGTCCACCGCCATGTCGTCCACCAGCCGCCCGACGACGCAGGAGGCGGTGAAGCGGTCGGTCCAGTGCATGGGCAGGAAGGCCTCCCCCACCCGCTGCGCATCGGTCACGCGCAGCCGGGCCAGCGCCGTGCCGACGGGAGTCGAGAGGCTGACCAAGGCGCCGTCCGCCAGACCGCGCGCCACCGCGTCCTGGGGGTGAAGGTCCAGGCAGGGTTCCGGCGCGTGGGCGGAGAGGCGCGGCGACAGGCCGGTGCGCGTCATGGTGTGCCACTGGTCGCGCAGGCGGCCGGTGTTCAACATCAGCGAACCCGGCTCCACGGAGCGGGGCAGGGGACGGGAGGTGACCGGGACGAAACGCGCCCGCCCGTCCTCGGTGAAGAAGCGTCCGTCGGTGCAGAGGCGGCGCGTCGGACCCTCACCGACCCGCCGCGGCCAGGGGGCGGGAGCGAGCGTTTCAAATTCAGCGTTGGACAGCCCGGCAAGGTCGCCGATGTCGAAGGCGCGGGTGCCGCCGTTCTCGAAGGCCGACAGGGCGGCGTGCTCGCGGAAAACGTCGGCGGGCGTCCCGAAGGGGAAAGCGTCGGTGAAGCCCATCGCGCGGGCGACCTGGGTGACGATCCACCAGTCGGGCCGCGCTTCCCCGGCCAGGGGGCGGAAGGCCCGCTGGCGGGAGATGGTGCGATCGGAGTTGGTGACGGTGCCGTCCTTCTCGCTCCAGCCCGCGGCGGGCAGGCGGATGTGGGCCAGCCGCGCCGTGTCGGTGTCGGCGACGCAGTCGGAGACGATGACCGTCTCGCACCGCGCCAGCGCGCGGCGGACGCGGGCGGCGTCGGGCATGCTGACCGCCGGGTTGGTCGCCATCACCCAGACGGCGCGGACGGTGCCCGCCTCCACGGCGCGGAACAGGTCCACCGCCTTCAGGCCGGGCTTGTCGGCCACCCGCGGCGCGTTCCAGAAGCGGCGCAGCCGGTCCACCGATTCCGGCTCGAACCCCATATGGGCGGCGAGTTGGTTGGCGAGCCCGCCGACCTCGCGCCCGCCCATGGCGTTGGGCTGGCCGGTGACGGAGAAGGGCCCCATGCCCGGCGCGCCGATCCGTCCGGTCAGGAAATGGACGTTCAGGATGGCGTTGACGGTGTCCGTCCCCTGGGACGACTGGTTCACCCCCTGGGAGTAAATGGTGACCGTGCGGCGGACCGTTGCGACTTCAGCGTAGAAGGCCTCGATCTCGGCCAGCGGCACACCGCAGCGGGCGGCGACATGGGCGGGGGAGGGCGCGTCGGCGCGGGCGGCCTCCAGCGCCTTCGCCAGACCGGCGGTGTGCTCCGCGACGAAACGAGCGTCGATCAGCCCGCGGTCGGCGAGATGGACGAGCAGCCCGTTGAACAGCAGGCCGTCGGTGCCGGGGCGGATGGGCAGGTGCCGGTCGGCCCCGTCCACCGCGGCGGTGCGGCGCGGGTCGATGGCTATGACGCGGGTGCCGCGCGTCCGCTTGGCCGCCAGCAGCCGCTGGTTCAGGATCGGGTGGCACCAGGCGAGGTTGGAGCCGACCAGCAGGACCAGATCGGCGTCGTCCAGGTCCTCGTAGGTCACCGGCACCGCGTCGGCGCCGAAGCCGCGCTTGTGGCCCGCCACGCTGGAGGCCATGCAGAGGCGCGAGTTGGTGTCGATGTTGGCGGTGCCGAGGAAGCCCTTCGCCAGCTTGTTGACGGCGTAATAGTCCTCGGTCAGCAATTGGCCGGAGACGTAGAAGGCCACCGAATCCGGGCCGTGTTTGGCGATGGTGTCGGAGAGGCGCGTTGCGACGGCGGCGATGGCCTCGTCCCAGGCGACGCGCCGCCCGTCCACCTGCGGGTGGAGAAGCCGTTCGCCGAGGCCCAGCGTGTCGGGCAGGTTGGTGCCCTTGGAGCAGAGCTTCCCCCGGTTGGCCGGGTGGTCGGGGTCGCCGGAGACGGAGACGGTGCCGTCGCCGGAGACGGAGGCCAGCACGCCGCAGCCGACGCCGCAGTAAGGGCAGGTGGTGCGGACTGTGTGCCCTCCCATTTCCCTCTCCCGCCCCGGGAGAGGGTGCCCGCGCAGCGGGCGGGTGAGGGTCGCGCCAGGATCGAGGCACTGATCCTCGAGGGTACCCTCACCCTCCCGCGCTGGCGCGTGGGCCCCTCCCTCTCCCGGGGCGGGAGAGGGGATTTCAGATCGCGCGTCACCCATGGCCGCACCCTCCACGTCCCGGACGGAAGGCCGCCAGCCCGAGTTGCACCGCGCCGTCCACCACCCGCACCGGGCAATGGCCGGCGCAGCCCTCGTCCGGGCCGACCGCTTCGCCGCTGGCGAGGTCAATCACCCAGCTGTGCAGGGGGCAGGTCACCCGCGCGCCATGGACGATGCCCTGCGACAGCGGGCCGCCGGCGTGCGGACAGCGGTCCTCCAGCGCGTAGACCTCGTCCGCCACGGTGCGGAACAGGGCGATGTCGCCGAAGTCGGTCCGCACGACGCGGGAGCCCTGGCGGGGAATGTCCTCGACCGAACCGACGGTGATCCAGGAAATGCTCTGATCCATGTGACGTTACCCCACCTGTGCGAGCGGTGCGAATTCGTGACGGTCCACCGACCCGCTGGCCCGCTCGGCCCAGGGATCGTCCTGCGAAAAGCTCTGGGAGAAGAGGAAGCGGGCATTGAGCGCCGCGCGGCCTTCGGCATCATCGACAAGCCGGCGCTTGATGTGGTCCAGCCCGACGCGCTCCAGCCACGGGGCGGTGCGCTCCAGGTAACGGGCCTCCTCACGGTAGAGCTGCATGTAGGCGCCGGTGTATTCCAGCACCTCCGCCTCGGTCTCCACCTTCACCAGCAGATCGCAGGCCCGGACATGCATGCCGCCGTTGCCGCCGACATGCAGCTCGTAGCCGCTGTCGACGCAGACGACGCCGAGGTCCTTGATGGTCGCCTCCGCGCAATTGCGCGGGCAGCCGGAGACGGCCAGCTTCACCTTGTGCGGGGTCCAGGTGCCCCAGGTCATCCGCTCCAGCTTGACGCCGAGGCCGGTGCTGTCCTGCGTGCCGAAGCGGCACCATTCCGACCCGACGCAGGTCTTCACCGTGCGCAGCCCCTTGGCGTAAGCGTGGCCGGACACCATGCCGGCGGCGTTCAGGTCCGCCCACACCGCGGGCAGGTCCTCCTTCTTCACGCCGAACAGGTCGATGCGCTGGCCGCCGGTGACCTTCACCGTGGGGATGGCGAACTTGTCCACCACGTCGGCGATGGCGCGCAGCTCCTGCGCGCTGGTCAGCCCGCCCCACATGCGCGGAACGACCGAGTAGGTGCCGTCCTTCTGGATGTTGGCGTGGACGCGCTCGTTGATGTAGCGGGAGCGGCTGTCGTCCTTGTAGTCGCCCGGCCATTCGCAGAGCAGGTAATAGTTCAGCGCCGGACGGCAATGGTGGCAACCGTCGGGGGTGCGCCATTCCAGCCGCTGCATCACGTCGGGGATGGTTTTCAGTTCCAGCGCGGTGATGGCCCGGCGCACCTCGTCGTGGGTGCGGTCGGTGCATTTGCACATCGGCTTGGCCTTCGCCTCGCCCGCATAGCTGTCGCCCAGCGTCAGGGCCAGGAGCTGCTCCACCTGACCGGTGCAGCTTCCGCAGGAGGCCGAGGCTTTGGTATGAGCCCGCACCTCGTCCAGGCTGGACAGGCCCTTCTCGGTGATCGCCGTGACGATGGTGCCCTTGCACACGCCGTTGCAGCCGCAGATCTCCGCACTGTCGGGGAGCGCCGCAACGGCGGCCTTAGGGTTTGCCGCCCCCTCGCCTCCGAACCCTTGCCCGAAGATCAGGGTGTCGCGGACCGGCGCCACCTCCGTGCCGTCCTTCAGCATCTGGAAGTACCAGCCGCCGTCCTTGGTGTCGCCGTAGAGCACGGCGCCGAGGATGCGGTTCTCCTTGACCACCACGCGCTTGTAGACGCCGCGGGCGGCGTCGCGGAACACGATGTCCTCGCAGTCCTTGCCGCCGGTGAAGTCGCCCGCCGAGAAGACGTCCACCCCCGTCACCTTCAGCTTGGTCGAGGTGACGGAGCCGGTGTAGGCGGCCTCCGTACCCCCGGCCAGCCGGGCAGCGGCGACCTTGGCCATCTCGAACAGCGGGGCGACGAGGCCGTAGGTCTGGCCGCGATGCTCCACGCACTCGCCGACCGACAGGATCGCCGGGTCGGAGGTGGTCATGGCGTCGTCCACCTGGATGCCGCGCCCGCAGGCTAGCCCCGCCGCCTTGCCCAGCGTCGTGTTCGGGCGGATGCCCACGGCCATGACCACCAGATCGGCGGGAAGCTCCTGCCCATTTTTCAGGCGAACCGCGGAAACGCGCTCGTTGCCCACAATTTCAGCAGTGTCGGCGCCGGTCAGCACGGCGATGCCGCGACGCTCCAGCTCGTGCCGCAGCAGCGCTCCGGCGGAGCGGTCGAGCTGCCGTTCCATCAGCGTGTCCATCAGGTGCAGGACCGTGACGTCCATGCCCTTGACCTTCAGCCCGTTGGCGGCCTCCAGCCCGAGCAGGCCACCGCCGATGACCACGGCGCGTCCACCCCTGGCCGCCGCCTCCAGCATCGTGTCGACATCGGCGAGGTCGCGGAAGCCGACGACGCCGGGCAGGGTGGAGCCGGGAACCGGGATGATGAAGGGGGTGGAGCCGGTGGCGATCAGCAGCCTGTCATAGGGCACGGTCAGGCCGGAGATGGCCGTGACGGTGCGGTTCGCCCGGTCGATCACTTCCACACGGTCGCCGGTCAACAGCTTGATTCCGTTGGTCTCGTACCAGTCGCGCCCGTTCAGGACGATCTGCTCGAAGGTCTTCTCCCCGGCCAGCACGGGGGAGAGCATGATGCGGTTGTAGTTGGGGTGCGGCTCGGCACCGAAGACGGTGATGTCGTAACGGTCCGGCGCCTTGGCCAGCAGTTCCTCCAGCGTGCGGATGCCGGCCATGCCGTTGCCGACGACGACCAGCCGTTCGCGCGGAGTGGATGGATTGGTGTGCGTGCTCATGCTGTGTGCCCTCTTGCGAGGCCGCGAGGCCGAAAAGAAAAAGGCGCCCGAAGCCCTGGGGACTCCCGCGGGATTCCCAGGGTTTCGGACGCCGTTGTCCGGGTGGTTCGCCGTCGAACCGGCCATGGCGCCGTTGCCTTGGCCCTGATCTGCCCATCCTTCTGGCAATCCGCGTGCCAACACTGGCACCAAGGTATGAGAAAGGGACCGGAATGGCGGATTTCCGCCATTTGCGAGGCTCCGCCACCACTGGCGCATGGCGGGAGTGTCGGGACCTGAACACGCGCTTTTGTCCTGCATCGAACAAAAAGCGGTCCGAAAGCCGACAATTTGTGCAATGCGGCACCACCAAGGTACTAGCACAAACAATAGGCAATTCGCGTCAAAGCCGCAGAAACAAAGACCTTTGGATCTGTTTGGACGCCCGCTCAGCCTTTGGCATGGTCTTTGCGAGAGGAACGGCGGGACGCGCCAACGGCGGTGCGTCCATCCCATACGCCCAAGGTTGGGCCCCTCGGCACCGTCGCTGACCCGGTTCGACAGCCCTTCATGGCTGGAGAGCCCTCAACGGCGCGTCGCCGGTGGGGCGTTGGATCGAGGTCGGGCGTGCCGCGGGGGTCCGGAACGAGAGATGGAGCGACCAACGTGACCCGAGACGTGATCCGATTTCCCGCCTCCCCCCGCACCGCCCTGCTGTCCGCCGCCGCCACGCTGGCGCTGATGCTCGGGACCGCCCAGGCCGCTCCGCTCGACGTGGAGAAGGACCAGCTCAAGCTGGGCTTCATCAAGCTGACCGACATGGCGCCGCTCGCCATCGCCGCGGAGAAGGGCTTCTTCGAGGACGAAGGCCTGTCGGTGACGCTGGAACCGCAGGCCAACTGGAAGGTGCTGCTCGACCGCGTGATCTCCGGGGAGCTGGACGGCGCCCACATGCTGGCCGGTCAGCCGCTGGGCGCCACCATCGGCTTCGGCACCCAGGCCAACGTCGTCACGGCCTTCTCGATGGACCTGAACGGCAACGGCATCACCCTGTCCAACGAGGTGTGGGAGCGGATGAAGCCCAACCTGCCCAAGGGGCCGGACGGCAAGCCGCTGCACCCGATCAAGGCCGACGCGCTGAAGCCGGTCATTGCCCAGTACCGGGCGGAGGGCAAGCCCTTCACCATGGGCATGGTCTTCCCCGTCTCCACCCACAATTACGAGCTGCGCTACTGGCTGGCCGCCGGCGGCATCAACCCCGGCTACTACGCGCCCAACGACGTGTCGGGCCAGATCCAGGCCGACGCCCTGCTGTCGGTCACCCCGCCGCCGCAGATGCCGGCGACGCTGGAGGCCGGGACCATCTTCGGCTACAGCGTCGGCGAGCCGTGGAACCAGCAGGCGGTGATGAAGGGCATCGGCGTGCCGGTCATCACCGACACCGAGATCTGGAAGAACAACCCGGAGAAGGTCTTCGGCGTCACCGAGGGCTGGGCCGCCAAGAATCCCAAGACCCATCTGGCGCTGGTCAAGGCGCTGATCCGCGCCGCCATGTGGCTGGACGAGAACGACAACGCCAACCGCGCCGAGGCGGTGAAGATCCTGGCGAAGTCGGAGTATGTGGGGGCCGACGCCAAGGTCATCGCCAACTCGATGACCGGCACCTTCGAGTATGAGAAGGGCGACAAGCGGGCGGTTCCCGATTTCAACGTCTTCTTCCGCTACAACGCCACCTATCCCTTCTATTCCGACGCCGTCTGGTACCTGACGCAGATGCGCCGCTGGGGCCAGATCGCCGAGGCCAAGCCGGACGCCTGGTACGACGAGACCGCCCGCAAGGTCTACAAGCCGGAGATCTACCTGAAGGCTGCGCGGCTGCTGGTGGAGGAGGGCAAGGCCAGGGAGGCCGACTTCCCCTGGGCCAGCGACGGCTACAAGCCGCTGGACGAGGGCTTCATCGACGGCATCGCCTACGACGGCCGCAAGCCCAACGAGTACCTGACCAAGCTGCCCATCGGCCTCAAGGGCGGGCAGGCGCTGCAGGGCGGCCAACTGGTCGGCGGTTGAGCGCTTCTTTCCCCGGATGACCCGCGCAAGTGGTCGCGACGGGCCCCCACCCTAACCCTCCCCCGCTACGCAGGGGAGGGGACAGACACCCTCCCCTGCGTAGCGGGGGAGGGCCGGGGAGGGGGCATCGGCGCCCCGCGCCAAACAGAAAGATCACCCCATGACCAGCGTGACCGAAGCCTCCACCCTCTCCTCCGCCGAGGCGATGCGCGCCCGGCGCAAGGCCCGTCTCGCCCACAGCCTAAACCGTGCCGCCGCCACCCTGCAAATTGTCGGGCTCGGCTGGCTCAGCCCGCTGCTCCGCATGGCCGCCGGGGACAGCCCGCGCCAGCAGGGGCGGGAGCTGTGGCAGCAGATGGGCGTGCCGCTGACCGCCCTGATGCTGTTCCTTGCCGCCTGGGCGTGGCTGGCGCCGCAGGTGAACACCAGCCTGGGCGCCATCCCCGGCCCCGCCCAGGTGTGGGAGCAGGTGGGTGTCCTCCACGCCGACCATCAGGCCGAACGCGCCAAGGAGGCCGCTTTCTACGACCGGCAGGCCAAGCGCAACGCCGAGCTGCTGGCGAAGGACCCGAGCGCCGAGGTGAAGACCCGGCCCTACGCCGGCAAGCCGACCTATCTGGACCAGATCGTCACCAGCCTGAAGACGGTCTTCACCGGCTTCCTGCTCGGCGCGCTGGTGGCGGTGCCGCTGGGCGTGGCCTGCGGCCTGTCGCGCACGGTCAACGCGGCGATGAACCCGCTGATCCAGATCTTCAAGCCGGTGTCGCCGCTGGCTTGGCTGCCGCTGGTGACCATGGTGGTCAGCGCCACGGTGTCGAGCGACAACCCGACCTTCGAGAAGTCCTTCCTGACCTCGGCCGTCACGGTGACGCTCTGCTCGCTGTGGCCGACGCTCATCAACACGGCGGTCGGCGTGTCCTCCATCGACAAGGACCTGATGAACGTCGGCAAGGTGCTGCAGCTGTCCGGCCCGACGATGGTGCGCCGGCTCGTGCTGCCCTCGGCGCTGCCCTACATCTTCACCGGCCTTCGGCTGTCGCTGGGCGTGGGCTGGATGGTGCTGATCGCGGCGGAGATGCTGGCCCAGAACCCCGGCCTCGGCAAGTTCGTGTGGGACGAGTTCCAGAACGGCTCCTCCTCCTCGCTCGCCCGCATCATGGTGGCGGTCTTCACCATCGGCCTGATCGGCTTCCTGCTCGACCGCGTCATGCTGGCCTTCCAGGCCGCCGTTTCCCACACCGGCACCCGCTGAGGAGTCCCCGAGCATGGCCATCCTTGAGCTGAAGAACGTCGCGAAGTCCTACGGCGGGACCGAGGTGCTGCGCGGAATCGACCTGTCCATCGCGGAGGGGGAGTTCGTCGCCATCGTCGGCTTCTCCGGCGCCGGCAAGACCACGCTGGTCAACCTGATGGGCGGGCTGGCCGCCCCCGACGCCGGGGAGGTGCTGTTCCGCGGCCAGCCGGTGCGCGGGCCGGGGGCGGAGCGCGGCGTCGTGTTCCAGAACTACTCGCTGATGCCCTGGCTGAGCGTGAAGGACAACGTGGCGCTGGCCGTGGACGCCGTGCACAAGGGCAAGCCGTCGCCGGAGCGCGGCGTATTGACCCGCCGGGCGGTGGAGACGGTCGGCTTGGGCCACGCCACCGACCGCCGTCCCAAGGAGTTGTCCGGCGGCATGCGCCAGCGCGTCGGCTTCGCCCGCGCGCTCGCCATGAGCCCGGAGATGCTGCTGCTCGACGAGCCGCTGTCGGCGCTGGACGCGCTGACCCGCGCCAAGCTCCAGGACGAGATCGAGGCGATCTGGCGCAAGGACCGCAAGACGGTCGTCCTCATCACCAACGACGTGGATGAGGCCATACTGCTGGCCGACCGCATCATCCCGCTGACGCCGGGCCCGGGGGCGACGCTCGGCCCCGCCTTCGCGGTGGACCTGCCGCGCCCGCGCGACCGCACCGCCGTGAACCATGACCCGGACTTCAAGCGCCTGCGCGCCGAGGTCACAGCGTGGCTGATGGAGGCCGGGGCCAGCCGCGCCGCCGCCGCGGTGGACGAGACCCTGACCCTGCCGGCGGCGACGCCCATCACCGCGGCACCGCCGCCCAAGGCTTATCTGGCTGGGCAGCCCGGCGGCCTGTCCGACGACCGTTATGTCGAGTTCAGCCGCGTCACCAAGACCTTCGCCACGCCGAAGGGGCCGCTGACCGTGGTGGACGGCTTCGACCTGAAGATGCGCAAGGGGGAGTTCATCTCCCTGATCGGCCATTCGGGCTGCGGCAAGTCCACCGTCCTGTCGATGGTCGCCGGGCTGGCCGACGTGTCCAGCGGCGGCATCGTGCTGGACGGCCGGGAGGTCGACGGCGCCGGCCCCGACCGGGCGGTGGTCTTCCAGGCGCCCAGCCTGTTCCCCTGGCTGACCGCGCTGGAGAACGTCATGCTGGGGGTCGACCGCGTCTACCCGCAGGCCGGCCGGGGGGAGCGCGACGACATCGCGCGCTATTACCTGTCGCGAGTTGGGTTGGGCGACGCCATGCACAAGAGGGCGGCGGAGCTGTCCAACGGCATGAAGCAGCGCGTCGGCATCGCGCGGGCCTTTGCCCTGTCGCCGAAGCTGCTGCTGCTGGACGAGCCCTTCGGCATGCTGGACAGCCTGACCCGCTGGGAGCTTCAGGAGGTGCTGATGGAGGTGTGGGCGCGCACCCAGGTCACCGCCATCTGCGTCACCCACGACGTTGACGAGGCGATCCTGCTGGCCGACCGTGTGGTGATGATGTCCAACGGGCCGAACGCCCGCATCGGCCACATCCTGGAGGTGGACATCCCCCACCCCCGGACCCGGCAGGCCCTGCTGGAGCATCCCCGTTACTACGCCTACCGGGAGGAGTTGCTGAATTTCCTGGAAGGCGGGCATCACGGGACGGTGAAAGCGGCGTGAAATGGGCGGCATGAACGGGGCGGCGTAAGGGGAAGGTGAGAACGGCGATGGCGAACAAACCCCTGACCATTCTTGTGGCCGGCCCCGACGCCACAGCGACGCGGGCGGTGGAGGACGGCTTGGCCGGGGCGGGGGGCCGCGACCGGATCGCCGACCGGATCGTCGTGGTCCATGGCTTCGCCGATCTGCCAGCCCGCGTCGCCGCTCGGGCGCCGGACGCGGTCGTCGCTGTTTTGGCAACATCGGACCCCGCGACGCTGGACGGCGTCTTCCGGCTGGCCCGGTCGGGTGCCTGCGCCGTCGTCCTGTTCGCCGACAAAGCGCCGCCGGGGGCAGCCGCGCAGGCGGCGGAGGCCGGGGTGGCCGCCTTCGTCCTGGACGGTCTGCATCCCGCCCGCGTGCGGCCGATCCTGGAAACCGCGCTGGCCCGCTACGCTGCTTTTGAAACGCTGAAACGCGAACGCGACGAGGCTCGGACGCAGCTCGCCGACCGTAAGCTGATCGAGCGGGCGAAGGGCATCCTGATGCAGCAGAAGTCCCTGACGGAGGAGGCGGCCTACAACGCCTTGCGCAAGGCCGCCATGAAGCAGGGCCGCCGCATCGCCGACATCGCGCAAAGCGTCATCACCGCCGCCCAGATCGAGCTGTGACGCGTTTCAGATCAAGCACTTCGGAGGGAGATTGTACTAAAAGGCCGCTTCACTTCCTTGACTGGAAGATTGGCGCTCAAACGACCCGGTGATGGTGCGCGCCCTCGACAGTGCCAAAGCTTGCGGATCGCGGCAAGCCGTCTGTTTGTCCCGATTGAGATGATGGACCCGTTCCGGCGGATCGATGGCAGGAACAGCCGCGCCGTCTGGAGCCCGCCGCCGACGTTGAGGGTGTCGCTTTCTCCTGAAAATTTTCTCGTGTTCTCACCAAGGTCGTAGCGACGAATCAAGGGTATCCGTGCGATTGTTGCGGCTCACAATTTTCTTGCCGCCGAACGCTTTCGCGGGAGGGCCGATGGGATGGGACGGGAAGCCGACGACCCACCGAGCCACCCGCGCTGGGCCGAGGCCGAACGCCTCGCCACACACCTTGACCGCATCCTTGAGCGCTTCCCGCCGCACAGCGAGGGGCTCTGTTGCAAAGTTGGCCGGCAGGCGGCGGAATGGCTGGATGCTGTTGGGAGCCACGCCGTGTCGGACTTCAAGGGACGCCACTTCGAGGGTGAGATTGTGCTCTGGGCGGTGCGCTGGTACTGCCGATACGGCATCAGCTACCGTGATCTCGAACAGATGATGGCCGAGCGCGGTGTTTCGGTCGATCACTCGACCATTTACCGTTGGGTGCAGAAGTACGCGCCGGAGATCGAGAAGCGGTTACGCTGGCAGTGGCGCTGTCCGAGGTCGACCAGCTGGCGGGTCGACGAGACCTACGTGAGGGTCGGTGGCAAGTGGACCTACCTGTACCGTGCCGTTGACAAGCATGGCAACACCATCGACTTCCACCTCTCTCCCACGCGCAACACCGCCGCCGCCAAGCGCTTCCTGTCCAAGGCGTTGAACAGCTTGAAGGCGTGGGAGACGCCGACGGTCATCAACACCGACAAGGCGCCAACTTATGGGCCGGCCTTGGCGGAGCTGAAGGCTGAGGGCAAATGTCCCGAGGAGACCGAGCACCGGCAGGTCAAATACTTGAACAATGTGGTGGAAGCCGACCACGGCAAGTTGAAGCAGTTGATCCGCCCGGTGCGGGGCTTCAAGACCCTGAAGACAGCCTACGCAACGATCAAGGGCTTTGAGGTGATGCGGGCGCTCCGCAAAGGCCAAGCGTCCAGCTTCAACATCACCCGCGACATGCGGGGCGAGGCGCGCCTCGTCGAACGCGCCTTCAACGTCGGACCCTGCGTGCTCACCGAGGCCGCCCAGTTCATCAGCCAGCAGCTCGAACTCCAGGATGCATAGCATCGGCGGTGATGCCCGTAACCATCATCTCGCGCCTGCCGGTAAACTTTGCAACAGAGCCCCTCTCGGTGCCAGATGTAGCCGATCGGCACGCTGATGCGCAGTTCGCCCCGCCGCGCCTTGCTGCGGGCGGCATCAAGCATCCGGGTCCGCAGCACTCCCAACTCGAACTCGCTCATGCTGCCCTTCATGCCCAGCAGCAGCCGATCGTTCGGCCGCCCCGGATCGTAGATGCCGTCGAGGTCGATGACCCTGGCCTCGACGAGCCCGCAGAGTTCAAGCAGGTGGTGCCAGTCCCGGCCGTTGCGGGCGAGCCGGGAGGCGTCGAGGCACAGCACGGCGCCGATCTCGCCTGCACAGAGCGACGCCACCAGCCGCTCGAACCCGGGCCGCGCCATGGTGCCGCTGGCGGAGCGCCCGAGATCGTCGTCAATCACCTCGACCCGGCGGAAGCCTCGGCGCTTGGCCGCATCAACGAGTTCGTACTGCCGGCGTTTGCTCTCCAGGTTGGTCTGGACCTGCGCCGGGGAGGACTGGCGGACGTAGACCACGGCCTTGCGCTTGAGCACCGACGGCGGCAGGAGATCAGTGTTCGCCATCGTCATGCTCCCCGGTTCCGGCACCTGCGGCTTCCATCAGGAGAAGGGCCAGTTGCACCACCGCCGCGGCGCGGTCGGCCGGGCTGATCGTCCGCAGCCTTGCGGTGTCGAAGGCCATGCTGAACTGACGCCGGGTCTTGGCCCGTCGTGTTGATGCTGACGGCATTTTCATGTCGCTCCTCCGGGACGATGATCGCATCGCCTGGAGAGCTTCGCCTGAATCCGCCGTCGCTCAGCTGGCGCTGGAGGCGGTGCGGCGCATCGACCCGCTGTTCGACATCGAGCGCGAGGCGCTGGGGCGTTCGGCGGCCGACCGTCTGGCGCTGCGCACCGAGCTGTCCAAGCCCCGGATCGAGGAACTGGAGACCTGGATGCGGGCGGCCCGGGCCGGGATGTCGAAGCACGCGCCGGTGGCCAAGGCGATGGATTACATGCTGACCCGCTGGGAAGGCTTCACCCGTTTCCTGCGTGACGGACGGGTCTGCCTGACCAACAATGCCGCCGAACGAGCGTTGCGCGGCATCGCCCTGGGAAGACGGGCATGGTTGTTCTGCGGATCGGATCGAGGCGGGCAGCGCGCTGCCGCCATGTACAGCTTGATCGTGAGCGCCAAGATGAACGACATCGATCCCCAGGCGTGGCTGGCCGACGTCCTGGCCCGCATCAACGATCGTACGCATCCGGTGAGTGACGCAGGTGCGGATCGAAGCGGTCAGCGTCCCGTTCGGTGGATTTGGATGAGTTCCTTGAGGTTCTCGACGCCATCCTCGGTCAGGGCATAGAACCACTGCTCGCCTGG
>NZ_QOKV01000016.1 GCF_008365405.1 Azospirillum brasilense
TCGCCGGCTTCGATCGTGCCGCCCAGCGTCACCTGGGTGACCTGCGCGGTGCCCGTCTTGGCCGCCGTCGTCGTGTTGGCGGCCATGGTCTGGCTGTTGTCGAAGTAGGTGATCGTGCGCGACTCGTCGCCGTCCGTGATGATGAACGACCGCTCGCGGCCCGACGCGCCGCGGACTTCGATCTGCACGTCGGAGAAGCTGCCGAGCGTGCTCGCCATCGTGCCGGACAGCTTCAGGCCGACCAAGCCGTGGGCCATTTCGGCGCTGTTGATCTCGCCGGCCGCGCCCTCGATGGAGCCGTCGCCCTTGATGCGCACCGTGTAGGTGTCGGCCGACACCACGTTGGTGATACGGGCGTTCTCGATGCCCTGGATGGTGTTGACGGCGCGGCGCGACTCGCTGGTGGAGTCCATGCGCAGGCCGTTGCCGGCCAGCAGGTTCTTGCCGGCATAGCCGCTGTCGCCGGCCAGCTTGTCGATCTGCTCCTTCAGCGCGTTGAACTGCGAGGCGAGCGTCTTGCGGGTGGCGACCGCGCCGGCGTCGGAGCCCAGAGCGGAGTAGGCGGCGGTGGTCAGGCCGCGCGCCTGCTCGATCATGCTTTCGATCGCGGTCACGCCCTTGTCGGCGGCCTTGATGGTGCTGATCGACTGACCCATGGCGTCCTTCAACGACGACAGGTCACCGGCGCGCTGGGTCAGGCTCTTCGCTGCGAAGAACGAAGTCGGGCCGTCGAGCGCCGAGTTGATCTTGTTGCCGGTCGAGAGGATGTTCTGCTTGACACCGATCTTGTCGTTCACGCTCTGCAGTTGCAGCAGATTCGTGCGCATTGACGCGGTGAGAGTGACGTCGTTGATGGCCATGGTTCCAAGTCTCCTTCTGAGGCTCGCCCCGCGGCTGGTGCTTGAAACCGAAGCGAGGCAACGTGCATTTGCGCGGTCCTCCCCTATCAAGACCCGTGCCAGTTTGCGCGTGTTCTAATAAGATATTGATATCAAACAAAATAAATGACGCTTGCGCGATGAGTCGCCGACAACCGCCGGGCTGGTCCTTCCCACGGTGGCGGAAAGTTTTGCCGGGCAGAAAGGGTGTTGCGCTCCGGACTCCGGGACAAAACTTCCCAGTTGGGGCGCGGTTGGAGCGAGTGCGTGCGGTGCCGGTAAGCTCTTGGTGACGGCGGAGGAGGGAGCTATCGTCGGGGTCTCGCACCCATCGGGGCGCCACCCATCGGAGCGTACTCGGCGCCCGCAACGAAGACGGAGGGATGAAGCATGGCCGGACGCATCGAGGCGCGGCTGAAGGAGTTGGGGATCGAGCTGCCGCAGGCGGCGGCCCCGGTGGCGGCCTATGTGCCCTACACCCAGTCGGGCAACACGCTCTACGTGTCGGGGCAGGTCACCGTGTGGAACGGCGAGCGCCGCTTCGTCGGCAAGCTGGGCCAGGACTTCACGGTGGAGCAGGGCCAGCAGGCGGCGCGGCTGTGCGCCCTGAACATCATCGCCCAGGCGAAGGCGGCCTGCGGCGGCGATCTCGACCGGGTGGCGCGCGTGCTGCGGCTGGGCGGCTTCGTCAACGGCACGCCGGATTTCCACGACCAGCCGCTGGTCATCAACGGCGCGTCGGAGCTGATGATGCAGGTGTTCGGCGACGCCGGGAAGCACGCCCGCGCCGCGGTCGGCGCCCCGTCGCTGCCCGGCAACGTGGCGGTCGAGGTGGACGCCATCCTCGAACTGGCCTGATCCGGGCTCCGGATCGGGGGGAGGGGGCGGGCCTCTTGCCGCGGCGCGGCAAAGCGCCCACCTCCCTCGGCGTACCCGCGAAGGAGAGAGCATGCCCGACGGCAAGGACAGCGGCCCCACCCCCGGCGCCGACCCCGCGGCCGGGGGGACGATCACCGTCAAGGTCCTGACCGGCATTGGTCTGGCCGATCCCCAGGAATGGGACGCCTGCGCCGGGCCGGACAACCCGTTTCTCAGCCACGCCTTCCTGCTGGCGCTGGAGGAATCGGGATCGACCGTCGGCCGTACCGGATGGCAGCCCAGTCACCTCGTCGCCCTCGACGGGGCGGGGCGGATCATCGGCGCGGTGCCGCTCTATCTGAAGAACCATTCCTACGGCGAGTATGTCTTCGACCACGCCTGGGCGCACGCCTATGAGCGGGCGGGCGGGCAGTATTATCCGAAGCTGCAATGCGCCGTGCCCTTCACCCCGGTGCCGGGGCCGCGCCTGCTCGTCCGGCCCGGCGCCTCGACCCAGGGGATGGACGCGGTCGCCGGCGCCCTGATCCAGGGGATGGAGGAGGTGGCGCGGCGCTACGGCGTTTCCTCCGTCCACGTCACCTTTCCGGAGGAGGGCGACTGGCGCCGCCTCGGCGAGGCCGGCTGGCTGCTCCGCGAAGGCGTGCAGTATCATTGGGAAAACCGTGGCTACACCAGCTTCGACGACTTCCTGGGCACCTTGAACAGCCGCAAGCGCAAGGCCATCCGCAAGGAACGGCGCGAGGTGGCGGAAAGCAGCGTCCGCCTGCACAGCCTAACCGGCGCCGACCTGAAGCCGGAGCATTGGGACGCCTTCCACCGTTTCTATCTGGAGACCGCCGACCGGAAATGGGGTGGCGGCTATCTGAACCGCGCCTTCTTCCGGTTGCTGGGCGAAACCATGGCCGACCGGGTCATGCTGGTGATGTGCGAGGACGGCGGGGAATGGGTGGCCGGCGCGCTGAACCTGATCGGCGGCGACGCCCTCTATGGCCGCAACTGGGGCTCCGACGGCAGCTACCGCTTCCTGCATTTCGAGGCGTGCTATTACCGTGCGCTGGACTTCGCCATTGAGCGCGGCCTCGGCCGGGTCGAGGCGGGCGCCCAGGGGGAGCACAAGATCCAGCGCGGCTATCTGCCGGTGCCGACCTACAGCGCCCACTGGGTGGCCGACCCCGGCTTCCGCCGCGCCATCGCCGACTACCTGCGCCGCGAGCGGCCCGGCGTGGCGGCGGAGCGCGAGGCGCTGATGGAACTGTCGCCCTACCGCCAAGACGATCGACCAAGACGATCGATAGGACCCGATCAGTAAGGAACGCGGTCGGGACGGGCGGCCCAGTCGTCGAAGACGGCGCGCGCCTCGTCGGCCAGAAGGCGCTGCATGGGAATCGCCCGCTGCTCCAGCGGCAGGGCGATCTCGGTGTAGAGGAAGGCGTCGTCGAAGCCGATGGCCGCCGCGTCGTCGCGCGCGTTGGCGTAGACGATGCGCTCGATCCGCGCCCAGTAGATCGCCGACAGGCACATCGGGCAGGGCTCGCAGCTCGTGTAGACGGTCGCCCCGGCGAGGCTGAAGCTGCCGAGGTCGCGGCAGGCGTTGCGGATCGCGACGACCTCGGCGTGCGCCGTCGGGTCGTTTGTGGAGGTCACGCAGTTCCACCCCTCGCCGATGATCCGGCCGTCCCGCGCGATGACCGCGCCGAAGGGGCCGCCGGCGTTGCCCTGCATGTGGGTGCGGCTGAGCGCGATGGCGCGGCGCAGGCATTCCGTGTCGAAGCTCGTCATGCTTTCCCTTTCCCAAACCCTAACCGCGTTGCCGTTCAATCGTTTAGTGACTGCTTTACAGCCCGGGCCCGGCATGCGTCCGGGACATTGCAGGGGCGGCGGACAATTGGGGATTTCCCCTTTACTGCCCCTGCGCAAGGCGTAGTGTGGGCGCGAACAGCCGACCGACGGACCCGCCCGATGACCGATCGCACCATGGAATTCCTGAAGCAGGTGCGGGACCATCTATTCTATCTCAAACTGAAGCCGGGCGGTGTGCGCCTTCAGGCGAAGGGCGTCGATCTGTCGAGGCTCCGGCTGAAGGGCTTCAACCTGCAAACGGCCATCCTCACCCAGGGCAATTTCTCCGATGCCCAGCTCGAGGAGGTCAGCTTCGCCATGTCGGACCTGTTCGGGGCGAATTTCAGCCGGGCGAAGCTGGTGGGCTCCTCCTTCGCGCGGGCGGACCTGCGCGGGATGAACTTCCTGAAGGCCGACCTGACCCGCACCGACTTCGAAGGGGCCGATCTGCGCCCCGGCCAGATCATGGTCCACCGCGCCGGGCGCGAGGACGAGGAGGAGCGGCGGCCCGCCAACCTGACGGACGCGCGGATGGACGGTGTCAACTTCAAGGGCGCCGACCTCAGCCATGCCGAACTGGCCAACGCCTCGACGGCCGGCGGCGACTTCAGCAACGCCAACCTGTTCGCCGCCAATCTGGCCGGGGCCGACCTGACCGAGGCGAACTTCAGCGGGGCCAAGATGAAGCGCGCCGTGCTGAACGGCGCCAATCTGACCCGCGCCATCCTGCGCAACGCCGACCTGCGCGAGGCGACCCTGCGGAATGTCGACCTGACCGTGGCGGACACGCAAGGCGCCAACCTGAGCGGCGCCGTCTATATGAGGAACGCCGACGCTCTGCCGACGCCGGTGCGCGGCGTGCTGGACGCCCACATTCTGTGGATCAACAGCGGCGGCGGGGCGGGGCTGCGGGCCGACTTCACCGGGATGGACCTGCGCGGGCTGGACCTCACCGCCTGCGACCTGTCGGGCGGGGTGTTCCGCGACGCCAACCTGGACGAGGCCCGGCTGTCCAACGCCTCGCTCTCGCTGGCCGATTTCGGTGGGGCCAGCCTGCGCCGGACGCGGCTGGACCAGGCGGTGCTGACCGGGGCGAACCTGAGCGGAGCCGATCTGACCGGGGCGGACCTTCATGGTGCCGATCTCGGCATGGTGGACCTGCGCAACCCGGACGGCACCCCGACCGGGCGGAGCTGGCCGGCCAACCTGACGAACGCCACGCTGGCCGCCGCCGACCTGCGCGGCGCGCGGCTGACCGGGGCGAAGCTGGCCGGCGCCAGCTTCGAGATGGCCAACCTCGCCTCCGCTGATCTGCGCGGCTGCGACGACGCGGCGGCGAACCTGTCGAAGGCCAGCCTGATGGGCGCCCGCCGCGGCCCGCTGGACGCGCGGCCGCCGCGCGACGGCGGCGGGCCCCTCATTGCCCTATAGGCCTCACGTCCAGGTGGCGAGCACCGCGGCCGCTGTGGACTCGCGCAAGGGAGCCCGCTCGGGCGGAGTCCCGCCATCGACGCGCAGGCCCATCAGGGTCTCCACCAGCGGCTCCGGTCCCGACGTGACGCGGATCTGGCCGCGGGCGGCGATGTGCGGGTGGTCCGGCATTTCCGCCAGCGTCGGCAGCGCCTCGAAGCAGCAGTCCACCGGATCGAGCAGCGCCTTCCAGTCGGCGAGGCTGCGGCTGGCGAACAGGGCGCCCACCTCCTCAATCAGGGCGGTCTGGGGCAGCGGGTCGGCTTCTTGCCGGACAATCCAGTCGGGGCGTCCCACCGCTTCGCAGAAGCCTTGCCAGAACTTGGCCTCCAGCGCCGACAGGGTGGCGAAGCGGCCATCGGCGGTGCGGTAGATGCGGTAGCAGGCGGCCCCGCCCGACAGCAGCGCCTCGCCGCGGGCCGGGACCTCGCCGCGGGCGTCGGCGGTCAGGTTGACGCCCTGCCAGCCCAGCACCGTCTCCATGATCGACAGGTCGAGGAAGCAGCCCTCGCCGCTGCGCTGGCGCCCGAACAGGGCGGCGACCACGGCCAGCGCCGCCTGCTGCGCCGAGGCGAAGTCGGCGACCGGCGGGTGGCTGATCGAGGGACGGTCCGGTGTGCCCGACGAGTCCAGCCCGCCGCCGACCGCCATGTAGTTCAGGTCGTGGCCGGCCCGCCGGGCGTAGGGGCCGCTGCTGCCCCAGCCGGACAGGCTGGCGTGGACCAGCCGCGGGTTCAGCGCGCGCAGCCGGGCGTGGCCCACCCCCAGCTTGTCCAGCACGCCGGGGCGATAGCTTTCCACCAGGGCGTCGGCCCCGGCGATCAGCCTCTCGAAGGCGCCGCGGTCGCCCTCGTCCTTCAGGTTCAGGCGGATGACGGTCTTGCCGGCGTTGAGCAGCTTGTAGGCGGCGGTCGTGCCGTCTGCGTCGGTGGGGCCCATCTTGCGCAGCGGATCGCCGCTTGGGGCCTCCACCTTCACCACCTCGGCACCGAGGTCGGCGAGCATCTGGGCGGCGTAGGGACCCGGCAGATACTGGCCGAGATCAATGACGCGCAGTCCGCTCAGGAAGGGCAGGGGCATGGTGCGTTTCCTCCGTCTTCATTCTGTGGGCGCCGCCGCTGAGGAGTGTCCGTGATGCGGCGTCGGGAATGCAACCGTCCGCCCTTCACATTCGTGCCGTCTCCGCCGTCCGTATCAGACCAACGGCGAGGAGGACAACATGTCCACGGGCAAGGCTCCCAAGTACAAGGTCTACAAGGATCACCGCAACGAATGGCGCTGGACCTTCCACGCCGCCAACGGAGAAGCCATCGCCGTCAGCAGCGAGGGCTACACGGCCGAGCGCGACTGCCTGCACGGCATCGCCCTGATGAAGAGTTCCAACGACGCGGTCGTCCTGGTCGAAGAATAAGCGCCGGACAAAAAGAAAGGGGGCCTTGCGGCCCCCTTTTCGCGTTCCGTGCGACGCGGCGTCATTCCGCCAGTTCGTGCACGACCTCGTCCTCGTCCTCGTCGCCGGAGCGCCGCTTGCGCGACCCCTCGGTGTAGTCGAAGGCGGGCTTGTCGTCCTTCACCGTGACCTTGACCAGACCGCCCTTGGCGAGCTTGCCGAACAGCAGCTCTTCCGCCAGCGGCTTCTTCAGGTGCTCCTGGATCACGCGGCCCAGCGGACGCGCGCCGTAGAGCGGGTCGTAGCCCTTCTTGCCCAGCCACTCGCGGGCCTGATCATCCAGCTCGATCGTGACGCCGCGGTCTTCGAGCTGCGCTTCCATCTGCATGATGAACTTGTCCACCACGCGGTTGATGACCTCCTGGGTCAGCGGCGCGAAGGGGATGATCGCATCCAGACGGTTGCGGAACTCCGGCGTGAACAGCTTCTCCACCGCTTCCATGTCCTCGCCGACCCGACGCTCGCGCTCGAAGCCGATAGCCGGCTTGGCCATGTCCGCGGCACCCGCGTTGGAGGTCATGATGAGGATGACGTTGCGGAAGTCCACCGTCTTGCCGTTGTGGTCGGTCAGCTTGCCATGATCCATGATCTGCAACAGGATGTTGAACAGATCCGGATGCGCCTTCTCGATCTCGTCGAGCAGCAGCACGCAATGCGGATGCTGGTCGATGGCGTCGGTCAGCAGGCCGCCCTGGTCGAACCCGACATAGCCCGGAGGGGCGCCGATCAGGCGGGAGACGGTGTGCCGCTCCATGTACTCCGACATGTCGAAGCGGGTCAGCTCGATGCCCAGCGTGAGGGAGAGCTGGCGGGCCACCTCGGTCTTGCCGACGCCGGTCGGGCCGGTGAACAGGTAGTTGCCGATCGGCTTCTCCGGTTCGCGCAGGCCGGCGCGGGCCAGCTTGATGGCGGAGACCAGCGCGTCGATGGCCTTGTTCTGGCCGAAGACCATGGTCTTCAGGTCGCGCTCCAGGTTGAGGAGCGTTTCCTTGTCGTCGCGGCTGACCGACTTCGGCGGGATGCGGGCGATCTTGGCGACCACCGCCTCCACGTCCTTGACGGAGATCTTCTTCTTCCGCTTGTTCTCCGGCAGCAGCATCTGCGCGGCCCCGACCTCGTCGATGATGTCGATGGCCTTGTCGGGCAGCTTGCGGTCGCCGATGTACTTCGCGGACAGCTCCACCGCCGAACGGATCGCGTCGTTGGTGTAGCTCACCCGGTGATGCTTTTCGTAGTAGGTCTTGATCCCCTGGAGGATCTTGATCGCATCCTCGACCGTCGGCTCGTTGACGTCGATCTTCTGGAAGCGCCGGACGAGCGCCCGGTCCTTCTCGAAATAGTTCCGGTATTCCTTGTAGGTCGTCGAACCGATGCAACGCAGCGAGCCGGAGGCGAGGGCCGGCTTCAGCAGGTTCGAGGCGTCCATCGCACCGCCCGAGGTCGCACCGGCGCCGATGACCGTGTGGATCTCGTCGATGAAGAGGACGGCACCTTCCGTGGCCTCCAGTTCGGAGACGACGGCCTTGAGGCGCTCTTCGAAGTCGCCGCGGTACCGCGTACCGGCGAGCAGGGAGCCCATGTCGAGCGCGAAGATGGTGGCGCCCTTCAGCACCTCCGGAACCTCGCCATGGACGATGCGGCGGGCCAGCCCCTCGGCGATGGCGGTCTTGCCGACACCGGGGTCACCGACATACAGCGGGTTGTTCTTCGACCGCCGGCACAGGATCTGGATGGTCCGTTCGACCTCCTGCTCCCGTCCGATCAGCGGATCGATCTTCCCGCTGGCCGCCTTCTTGTTCAGGTTGACGCAATAAGCCTCTAGGGCTTCGCTGCCTTTCTTCACGACCTTCTCCGCCGCCGCGTCCTCGTCGGCTCCGGTAACGCGCTTCGCTTCCGAGCGGCCCGGGGCCTTCGCGATTCCGTGAGAGATGTAGTTCACCGCGTCGAAACGGGTCATCTCCTGCTCCTGCAGGAAATAGACCGCGTGGCTTTCGCGTTCAGAGAACAGGGCGACGAGCACATTTGCTCCCGTCACCTCTTCACGCCCCGACGACTGGACGTGGATGGCCGCGCGTTGCAGCACCCGTTGGAAGCCAGCCGTCGGCTTGGCATCATCGGGCCTGTTCGTGATCAGGTTCGCAAGCTCGTTGTCGAGGTAATCCGAGAGTTCGGCGCGCAGGCGGTCCAGATCGACCCCACAAGCGCGCAAGACGGCCATTGCATCGGCATCCTCGGTCAATGCGAGCAGCAAGTGTTCGAGCGTCGCGTATTCGTGCCTGCGCTCGTTCGCATGGGCCAGGGCTCGGTGCAGCGTCTGTTCCAAGTTACGCGACAGCATCTGTGGCCTTAATCCTTTTCTAGCGTACATTGCAGCGGGTGCTGGTTCTGGCGCGCAAAGTCCATCACCTGCGTGACTTTCGTCTCCGCCACTTCGTAGGTGAACACACCGCACAAGCCCACGCCCCGCCGGTGCACATGCAGCATGATCCGTGTCGCCTCCTCGCGCGACTTGGCAAAGAAGCGCTCCAAGACATGAACGACGAATTCCATAGGTGTGTAGTCGTCGTTCAACATCAAGACCTTATACATCGAGGGCTTTTTAGTCTTAGGCTTGGTTTTGATGACCACGCCCGTAGTGGTGCCCTCGTCGCCGTGTTTGTCGTTTTCGGCCATGGTCTCAACAGGTCAGCATCGCGATGTACGTCGCATGAATGATATGAGAACTCCGGGCGCGGTGGGAAGGGGCCGTTTTCGGTGAGTCCCCATTTGGGAGAGGCCCATTCGGAACGAAACCTGCCCGGCTACCCCGGAATTGGTGGAAAACATCCGTTTTGCGGCAGAACTGCCACGTCGGCGTGCCAAAAATAGCACGGCCGGCGCCCGGTGCCGGCATCCTGTAGATGCCCATCGCCCGAAAACAAACAAGCCCGGCGGTTTGCACCGCCGGGCTTTCCCGGAACTTCACAATGCCGTGAGGCGGTAGGATCTAAAGCGGTACCGCCTTGCGCCGTCCACGCCCCCGGACGGTTGCGTCCCGGGGGCGATGGAGGTGGGAGCCGCCCCAGCCTCGCGGCCGGGTCTGTGGAGTTGCTGGCTCCGGGTCATTTTGTCTCAGGCTGACGTCTGGGGCCGGCCTGGATCAGGCGGCCTTCGCGGCGACCGGCTTGGACACCGGCTTGGACAGCGTCTCGACCGTGACCTGGAGGCGGTCGTTGATCGGAGCGAAGGCGTCCTTGGCGGTCTTCAGCGACAGTTCCTGCAGCTTGGCGCTCTCCTTGACGAAGGTCTCGAAGCTCGCCTTGGCGAAGCTGCTCTGCAGTTCGACCAGCTCCTGGATGGTCTTGACGGCCAGCAGGGCCTTGCCGGTGGCGGCGCTCTTCTCCAGCGAGGACTGGGTGAAGGAGGCGACCTGCTTGCCGGCTTCCTCGGCGCCCTTGGCGACGATGGTGCCCGACTTCACAACGGCGTCGACGTTGCCCTTGGTCAGGGCGGTCAGCTCGTCGAAGCCCTTCAGGATCTGCGCCGAGGCCTTCTCGAACTGCTCCTGCTGGGACTTGACCAGGCCGTCCACGTTCAGCTTGGCGGCGGACACGGCGTCTTCGAAGGTCTTGGTGGCGGCGGCGAACTTGTCGGTCATGGAACGGCTCCTCGAATTTCATCGGGTTGACCCGCGCCGGACCCACCGATTGGCGACCGCGCGGATGATCCGACCAACGACCCCGTGGCTTCGGGCGTCGGGTCGATGCTGCAATGCAGCATGGCTAAACTTAGTGCAGGGGAAGGCGCCTGTCAACGGGATTTTGTGCGGTGCACAAAAACTTTGGCGCGTCCCGGCCGCCCCCATCACGCGCGAAACCCGGCCGTTGGGGAACGGCCGGGTTTCGTGGATTCAGCGTGCCGCCGCGTCAGGCGGCGATCGGCTTGGACAGGGTGCTGACGGTGACCGACACGCGGTCCTTCAGCGGGGTCAGGGCCGCCGTGGCGACGCGGGTGCCGATGCCCTGGAGGCGAGAGGATTCCGCGACGAAGGCGTCGAAGCTGGCCTTCACATACTCGCTCTGGAGATCGACGACCTCCTTCAGCGACTTGGCGGTCAGCAGCGCCTTGCCGGTGGTGACCGACTTGTCGAAGGAGGCCTGGGCGTAGGCCGACACCTCGCGGGTGAACTCCTCGGCGCCCTGGGTGGCGATGCTGCCGCTCTGGATCAGCGCTTCCACGTTGGCCTTGTTGAGGGCCTGAAGCTCGGCGGAGATCTTCAGGAGCTGGGCGGACAGCTTCTCGACCTGCTCCTTGGTGACGGAGGCGGTCTGCTCGAACGTCTTCGCGGCCTGCTCCTGGCCGGCCTTGACGAAGCCCTCGACCTGCTCCTTGGCCTGGGCGGCGGCGCTCTCGAACGCCTGGGTGGGGGCGGGGGCCGGCTTGGCCTTCGTCACGGTCGTCATGCCTTCGTTCCTTCCTTCGTCGAAGCCCGGCGCGCATCAACCCGGACCGGCGGACCGTCCGCCTGCGGGGCGCAGACCGGCTGCGTTGGGGAAGCCCGGACGGGTCCGGGCCCAAAATTGCTGCAGTGCAGCAATGGCTAAACTATGGGCAGTCGTCCGTGGAGTCAACAAAAAATCTTGTGCGCCGCACAATATATCAGTTGAGCCTGTCCCCTTTGCTTGGCGGTACGGCGTAAGCCCCACCGCTCCGCCAAAGGGGAAAACCGATCCACTTCGGTTCGACTGGGCGGAGCCTTTACGAAAGCTTTACCGCCGATCGTGCCCAATCCTACCCTGCCCGCCGAAGGGACGCGCTTCGGCCAAAGGTCAGACCAACCGCGGCGGAACGTCGCAGCTTTCAGTTCGGGAACGTTCTTTCATGACCTATTGCCTCGGCATCAAGACCCGCGACGGCCTGATCGGCCTGTCGGACGGGCGCATCACCAGCGGCTCGCAGCTGTCGTCCGCGCGCAAGGTGACCATGGTGGGCAGCGGCGGCGACCGCTTCTTCATCCTGAATTCCGGCCTGCGCAGTGTGCGCGACAAGACGCTGGCCTACCTGCGCCGCGACATGTCCCGGCGCCGCGGCGAGACCTACCCGACCATGCTGGACGCGCTGTCGGCCTTCACGGCCTGCCTGCGCCAGGTGGCAACGGAGGACAAGGAGTCGCTGGAGGCGTCCAAGCTGGCCTTCAACCTGCACGCCATCGTCGGCGGCCAGCTCGCCGAAGACCGCGAGCCGTACATGTTCCTGGTCTATCCGGAGGGCAACTGGATCGAGGTGGACGAGCGCACGCCCTACCTGTCGATCGGCGCCACCGCCTACGGCAAGCCGATCCTCGACCGCGCGCTGTCCTACAACACGGACATGCAGACGGCGCTGAAGATCGCCTACCTGTCCTTCGACAGCACGCGCTTCTCGTCGAACGACGTCGGCTTTCCCATCGACATGGTGACCTTCAACGCCGAGGAGCGGCTGTGGCGCCAGTCGAACTTCGACTACGACGACCTGGTCGAGCAGCGCCTGTGGTGGAACCGGAACATCACCGAGCTGGCCCGCCGCATGCCGGACGGTCCGTGGGTGGACACGCTGCTGTCCGCGGGCGCGCGGGCGGATGTCGCTGAAGAGGAAGTGGTCTGAACCTTTGCCCCCACCCGAACCCTCCCCCGCACTCGCAGGGGAGGGGACTGATCTCCCTCTCCCGCCCAGCGGGGGAGGGCCGGGGAGGGGGCAATGTCAGCCCCGCCCGCTACTTCCCGGCGAACAGCCAGGAACCGAAGGGCGCAGTGGGCCCGACCAGCCCGTCGCGGCCCACCTGGACCTCGAAGACCACGCCGGCGCTGTCCACCTGTCCGCCGGTCGGCAGGGTGCGCGGCGCGTCCTGCGGGCGCGGCAGGGCAGGGTAAGGCACGCCGGTTCCCTGGTCTCCGCCGTCAAGCTCCTTCAGCGGCCCGTCGAAACGGATGTCGGAGAAGCGGTCGGAAGGGTAGGGGTAGGCGTTGAAGAACCAGCTTCCCCGCCGGCAGCCGTTGATCAGCCAGTAGACGCCGTTGGACGGCAGGCGGACCCCGCTCGGCGCCGGTTCGAAGGCACCGCTCTCGTAGAGGCGCAGGACGAACAGGGCGAACTGGCGCGGCGACAGTTGGGCCTTGGCGACCGGGCCGCGGGCGACCGCCGCCGGGTCGTCCAGGTCGATGCGGGCGAGGTCCGTGGCCTCCAGCACGCGCGCCTCGACCATCGCGCCGCCGGTGCTGCGGTCGCCGACGATGTCGTAGGTCCGCACGTGCTTCTGATAGTCGGCGTTGAAGACCAGCCGGTAGCGGTCGGTTTCCCCCTTGGTGCAGGCGGCACGCAGATCGTCGCCGTTGAGGTAGCTGACCCAGGTGAGCTTGCGCGCCACCGGATTGTCGGTCGGCCCGACCGAGGCGCAACCGGCGAGGAGGCCCGCCACGGCCAGTCCCGCCGCCAGCCCCGCCGCCCGCGCCATCCGTCCTCTTCGTCCATCCCGGACGGCAGCGCGCGAAATCGTCGGGCGTCGCTTGGGCGGGCGTGTCATGAGGTGCCTCGCGTCCGGTATGGATGGGGTGGGATGGTCCTGCCCTTCCGGGAAGATGGATCGACGGTCGCGCTCCTTCAACGCGGTTCGCCCCGGACGGGTCCCCGCCTTATCCAATTTCGTCACAGCGGCGCCGAAGAAATCGAGGCGATAAATTAACGAATTGTCGCTAGACACTGATTTCCATGGAATTTACCATTGCGCCAAACAGCAAGTATTAGCCTTTGGCGGGGGCATCATGAACGTAACGGGCCAGACCGTTCGAAGCCTGCTTTTCGCGTTCGCTTGGGGCGGGCGCGAAACGGAGGGGGAACAGGCCAAAGAACGTTTGGCGAATGGACGTTCGACTCTGGGAAGTGCCTTCGGCATTACCCCTTTCGTTCGAGGGCTGTGCGGCGCCTTGGCGGTTTTGGCGGTGACGGTGCTGGCGCCGTTGCCGGCGCTGGCCGCGAAGTACGCGGCGATCGTCGTCGACGCGCGCACGGGTGAGGTTCTGCACGAGGAGAACGCCGACACCCTCACCTATCCGGCGTCGCTGACCAAGATGATGACGCTCTACCTGACCTTCGACGCGCTGGATTCCGGGCGGCTGCGGCTGGACCAGGCGCTGCCGGTGTCGGCCTGGGCGGAGGCGCAGTCGCCGACCAAGCTCGGGCTGCGCGCCGGCAAGACGCTGCGGGTGGAGCAGGCGATCCTCGGGCTGGTCACCAAGTCGGCCAACGACGCCTCGGTCGTGCTGGCGGAGGCGCTGGGCGGCAGCGAGGCGAAATTCGCCGAGATGATGACCCGCAAGGCCCGCGAGCTGGGGATGCGCAACACGGTGTTCCGCAATTCCAACGGCTTGCCGAACATGGAGCAGCTGACCACGGCGCGCGACTTCTCCATCCTGTCGCGGGCGATGCTGTCCGACCACTCCCGCTACTACCCCTATTTCAGCCGCCGCGCCTTCGTCTATGGCGGGCGCAGCCTGAACAACCACAACCGGTTGATGTCGCGTTACGAGGGCATGGACGGCATCAAGACCGGCTACACGGTGGCCAGCGGCTTCAACCTTGCGGCGTCGGCGGTGCGCGACGGGCGGCGTCTGGTCGCCGTGGTGCTGGGCGGCAAGTCCGCGGCCTCGCGCGACGCCCGTATGGAAGCGATCCTGGACCGGGCGTTCGACAAGCCGAGTCGCGGTTCGGAGGCGCCGGTCGTTGCCCGCGCCGGGGACGAGGACACGCCGCGCGCCACCGCCAAGGGCAGGCCGCCGGCCCGGCCGGAGACCATCGCGCAGCTCGCCTCCACCGTTTCCACCCCCGCCGCGGTCCGCCCACCGGCCCGCGCCCGTGACGAGGACGCCGATTCGCCGAAGGCGGACGGGTCGAAATGGGGTGTGCAGGTCGGCGCCTTCTCCACGCGGGAGGCCAGCAAGCGGGCGCTGACCCAGGCGACCAAGCAGGCGCCCTTCCTGCTGCGCGCCGCCAAGCCGGCGGTGACCCCGGTGAAGTCAAACGGCTCCACCGTCTACCGCGCCCGCATGGTCGGGCTGGACGAGGGGACCGCCCGCAAGGTCTGCTCGGAACTGACCCGCAGCGGCCACCGCTGCGTCCCGGTGTCGCTGAACGAGAAGCTGTAGGCCGGCTTCTTCCCGCGGGCACTTTTTCCGCCATATGAAAAAGGCGCAGCCGCGGGGCTGCGCCTTTTTTCATGTCCGCGGAGCGGGGGCGGTCAGGCGCCCGGCTCGTTGGCGTTCGGGAAGAACAGCGAGTTGCCGTTGATCTTGTAATCCGCGATGGCCTGCTGGCCTTCGGCGGAGACCAGCCAGCTCACGAAGGCCTGCCCGTCGGCGGCTTTGACGTGGCTGAACTTGGCCGGGTTCACCAGCATGACGCCATACTGGTTGAACAGGCGCTTGTCACCCTCCACCAGGATGTCGAGATCGCCGCGGTTCTTGAAGCTGAGCCAGGTGGCGCGGTCGGTCATGGCGTAGCCGTTCACCGCGGCTGCGGTGTTCAGCGTGGCGCCCATGCCCTGGCCGATGGCGCGGTACCAGCCGTCACCCGCCGTGGGGTCGACGCCGGCGGTCTTCCACAGCGCCTGCTCCGACTTGTGGGTGCCGCTGTCGTCGCCGCGCGACACGAAGGGGGCCTTGGCGGCGGCGATGCTCTTCAGCGCGGCGGAGACATCCTTGCTGCCGCCGACCTTGGCCGGATCGGCCTTCGGCCCGACGATCACGAAGTCGTTGTACATGACCGGCTTGCGCTCGATGCTGAAGCCCTCGGCGACGAACTTGTCCTCCGACGGCTTGTGATGGACGAACAGCACGTCGGCGTCGCCGCGCTTGGCGATGTCGATGGCCTGGCCGGTGCCCTTGGCGACCACGCGAACCTCGATCCCGGTCTTCTCGGTGAATTTCGGCAGGATCGACTTGAACAGGCCCGAATCCTCGGTCGAGGTCGTGGAGGCCACGGTGATGAAGCGGTCGGCGGCGGTGGACGGCTGAACGGAGCCGAGCAGCAGAGCCGCCGCGGCGGCGCATCCCAGCACGAAAGAACGGCGCAGCATCGGACTATCCCTCTCCAGGTTCTCGCCCGCCTTGGTTGCGGGCTCTGGCGGCGACTATGGGAAAGTTCGAATGGCTTTGCAAATTTTCCAGAATCGCGGAGGCGGTGGTGGTTCAGGCCCGCCGCGTCTCCCGCACCATGGCGGCGGCGAGGTTCACCGACAGCGACAGGGTCATCAGGATGACGCCGAGGCCGAGCGCCAACGGCAGGTCGCCCTTGCTGGTCTCCAGCGCGATCGAGGTGGTCATGACGCGGGTCACCTGGTCGATGTTGCCGCCGACGATCATCACCGCCCCAACCTCCGCCGAGGCCCGCCCGAAGCCGGCCAGCACGATGGTCAGCAGGCTCCAGCGCGCCTCCGACAGCAGGGTGAACAGGGTGGTGACCGGCCCCGTCCCCATCACCCGCAGCAGGTCGCCATACTCCATCAGCAGATCCTCGACGATCTGGCGGGTCAGGGCGGCGACGATGGGGACGATCAGCACGGTCTGAGCCACGATCATCGCGGTCGGGGTGAACAGCAGCCCCAGCACCCCCAGCGGGCCGGAGCGCGACAGGATCAGGTAGACGATCAGCCCCACCACCACCGGCGGCAGGCCCATTGCGGTGTTCAGGAACAGGGTCACCGCGCGCCGTCCCGGAAAGCGGAAGGCGGCCACGGCGGCGCCCAGCGGCAGGCCGATCAGGGCCGACAGCAGGACGGCGGTCAGGCTGACGCGCAGCGACAGGCCGACGATCCCCACCAGACCGGGGTCGAGGTCGGCGATCAGATGGAAGGCGGTGACGAAGGCCAGACCGAACTCATGCATAGGGGTACTCGTGCATACCAAGCGCTCGCGCGTCAAATCGGGGCCGCATCGCTTCCGTCTTGCGGGAGCCGATCATCCGCCGCTTGCCCCGGCGCGCAATCTTCCCCACTCTTCCGGTCATGGACCTCTCGGAATTCACCATAAGGCCGGACCCGGCGAATCCCAAGCTGACGGAGCGCGTTTCCGGGCTGGATCAGGACGGGCGCCCGGTGGAGGCGTCGGTCACCGTGGAACGGCCGCTGACGCTGTACCTGAACGGGCAGGAGATCGTCACCATGATGACGATCGCCGACTACCCCGATTATCTGGCGGTGGGCTACCTGCTCAACCAGAACATGCTGAAGCGCGACGACCGGATCACCGGCATCGACTACGACGAGGAGATCGACACCGTCGTCGTCCGCACCGAGCGCGCCACGAATTACGAGCAGAAGCTCAAGAAGAAGACGCTGACCTCCGGTTGCGCCCAGGGCACTGCCTTCGGCGACGTGATGGAGACCTTCGAGTCGGTGAAGCTGAACCCCGACGCGCGGCTGAAGACCTCCTGGATCTACGCCCTGTCGAAGAAGATCAACCTGACCCCCAGCCTGTATCTGGAGGCCGGGGCCATTCACGGCTGCGTGCTCTGCCAGGACGACCGCCCGCTCGTCTATATGGAGGACGTCGGGCGGCACAACGCGGTGGACAAGGTGGCCGGCTACATGCACCTGCACGGCGTGCCGGCGCACGACAAGATCTTTTACACGACCGGGCGCCTGACCTCCGAGATGGTCATCAAGACGGTGCAGATGGGCATCCCGATCCTGATCTCCCGCTCCGGCTTCACCGCCTGGGGGGTGGAGTTGGGGCGGCAGGCCAACCTGACCATGGTCGGGCGGGCCAAGGGCAAGCGCTTCCTCGCCTTGGCCGGCACCGACCGGCTGGACTTCGACGCCGACCCGGCGTCGGTCGGCGACGAGGGCGGGCGTCACCAGCGCAAGGGGAGCCGCGATGAAGAGTGAGGGCATTGCCGGCGTGCTGCTGGCCGGCGGCCTGTCGCGGCGCATGGGCGGCGGCGACAAGAGCCTGCGCACGCTGGGCGGGCGCAGCATCCTGGAGCGCATCGTCGCCGCGGTGCGCCCGCAGGTCGGGCCGCTGGTGCTGAACGCCAACGGCGACCCGGCGCGCTTCGCCGCCTTCGGCCTGCCAGTGGCGGCGGACGTGGTGGAGGGCTTCGCCGGGCCGCTGGCCGGGGTGCTGACCGGGATGGAGTGGGCGCGGGCCAACGCGCCGGACTGCCGCTGGCTGGCCAGCTTCGCCACCGACGCGCCCTTCATTCCCGGCGATCTGGTCGCCCGTTTGATGGCGGCGGTGGAGCGCGAAGGCGCCGACCTCGCCTGCGCCCGCTCCGACGGGCAGGAGCATCCGGTCTTCGGGCTGTGGCGGGTGGACCTCGCCGACGACCTCCGCCGCGCCATGGTGGAGGAGGACATGCGCAAGGTGGACGCCTGGACGGCCCGGTACCGTCTGGCGGTTGCCGACTTCACCACCGATCCGGTAGATCCCTTCTTCAACACCAACCGCCCCGACGATCTGGCGGAGGCGGAACGGCTGATGGCGGCGGGACTGGTCCGATGAGCGAGACCCTCAACAAGATCGAGACGATGGCCCTCGGCATCGTGCTGGAGCGCCGCAAGGGCACCAGCGCCTGGGCGGAATGGGCGTGGCGCCCGGTATCGGTGATCCCCGGCGCTCCGCCGGTCGACGGTCCCTGGCGGTTGCTGCGCGAGGGGGAGGGTTGGGCGCATTTCCACGCCGCGACCCTGCCGCTGGAACTGTTCCGCAGCGACACCGAAGGCTACAAACTGAACCTGTCGCAGGAGCCGCCGCGCCTCTGGGTCGTGCTGCGTCCGGACGAGACGGGTGAGCCGGGGGGCGTCGTGCCCTTCGTCGTCACCGCCTCCGCCCACGAATGCGAGGCCTATCAGGTGAGCGGCGTGGAGATGGTGGAGACGGTGCCGATGCCGCCGGAGGTCACGGCCCTGGTCCGCGACTTCACCGAGCAGCACCATGTGGATGTCCCCTTCGTGAAGCGTGAGCGCAAGCGGCACTTCCCGAAGCAGGGGTGATGAATTCTTGATGGGGCGCCAGTCCCACGCCCCCCTTCCCGGCCTCCCCCCGCTGACAGAGGGGGAGGAGAAAAGCCCTCCCCTGCAGTGCGGGGGAGGGTTGGGTGGGGGCAAGGTGTGGACCGCCCTGAGACGCACAGCATGACCGACGAATCGTTCCTCTCCCGCTGGTCCCGCCTGAAGCGGCAGCCCGTCGCCCCCGCCCCGGAACCGGTGGAGCCACCGCCGGCCGAGGAACCGCCCGCGCAACTTCCGGTGGATGCGGTGGCCGAACCGGCCGAGACCGCGCCGGAAGCTGACGACCCGCTGAAGGACCTTCCCCCTGTGGAGGATCTGACGCTGGAGTCCGACTTCACCCCCTTCCTGCGGGCGGAGGTCCCGGACGACCTGCACCGGCAGGCGCTGCGCAAGCTGTGGACCTCCGACCCGGTCTTCGCCAACGACGACGGGTTGAAGGATTACGCCGACGACTACGCCAGCCTGTTCACCGGGTCCTCGCCGGTGAAGACGCTCTACCGCGTCGGCAAGGGCTTCCTCGACGCCGCGGAGGAGGCGGCGGAGAAGGCGGAGCAAGGAGCTGGCGGGACGGCCGCGGACGGCGGCGCCGATGAAGACGGGAAAGAAACAGTGGCGCTTCCCGAAGGTTCGGAGCCGGAACAGATCCCCTCTGCTTCGCAGGAACCGGACATCGATATGACAAAAATAGCATAGCGCTAGACCAGCCCAAGTCGCGGTAAGCACACTTCTGAGTCAACCTTTGTTGACAAACACCGCGAATCTGCCCTTTAATACCCCGACACTGCACGTTAAGCCTCTGATGTGGCGAGGCTTTTCGCGGGTGCAATATGAGGTTGTCGGTCCAGGGCGTCTCGGGCGCCGGCCCTTGACGCCGTGAGCCTGCAACGGGCGAGCCAATGCGCCGCCGTTGTCGCGACGGGTGGGGCCGGGTGCCGGAGTTTTGCCGATCTGGTCCTTTTGTCGTGTCGGGAGGGATGAACGCCGTGTCCGTGACCGGTGAACACGATCCGTCGGCCCTGCCGCCGGAGGAGATGCAGCGGGCGCAGCTCTACGCGCTGCTGGCGCATCTGCTTGCCCGCCCGCCCGGCGGGGAGTTTCTGGCCGCCCTGTCGGCGCTGGACGGCGACGCGAGCCCGCTGGGGCAGGCGCTGAGCGGTCTGGCCGAGGCCGCACGCCGCACGGACGCCGCCGCGGTGGAGGAGGAGTTCAACACCCTCTTCATCGGCGTCGGCGGCGGCATCCTGTCCCCCTACGGCTCCTACTATCTCACGGGTTTCCTTCACGAAAAGCCGCTGGCGGAGCTGCGCGGCGACATGGCGCTGCTGGGCATCGCCCGCGCCGACGAGGTGAAGGAACCGGAAGACCACATCGCCGCCCTGGCCGAGATGATGGCGGGTCTGATCACCGGGGCCTTCGACGCCCCGGCCGATCTGGAGGCGCAGCGCCGCTTCTTCGACCGCCACATCGGCTCCTGGGCCGGCAGGTTCTTCACCGATCTGGAATCCACGCCGTCCGCCGCCTTCTACCGCGCGGTGGGAACGCTGGGTCACCGGTATCTGGAGGTCGAGGGGAAAGCCTTCGACATGGCGGCGTGACGGGGCGGCATGACCGCACACCGGCACCGTCGCCGAACAGGCAACAAAACAACGAGACCGGCCCACGACAAGGCCGGTCCGGAAACGCTGAAAACAAGGCCCGGAAACCGGGCGGCACATCGGCCTTCAGTCTCGGGGAAGCCGCGAAGAATAGGGTGAAGCTATGACGGACAAGAAGGAAAAGACCACGCTGGCGCGGCGCGACCTGTTCCGCGCGGCTGGATTGGGCGTCGGCGCGCTGGGCGCCGCCGCCGTGGGCGCCGTGGCGGGCGCGGAGCCGGTGCAGGCCGCCGAGCCTGCTCCCGCCCAGGGCTACCGCGAGACCGACCATGTCCGGACGGTCTACGAACTGAGCCGCTTCTAAGAAGGACCGCCGCACATGCTGACAAAGAAGAAGGCGGCTGCTTCCGGCGGCCGTTCACTGGCGAAGATGGTTTCCGGCCTGACCGGTAACACCGTCGACCGTCGTTCGTTCCTCCGCACCTCGGGCATCGCCGCCGGTGGCGCCGCCATCGCCGCCACCATGCCCTTCGGCATGGTGAAGAAGGCCGAGGCGGTGACCGCCACCCCCGCCGCGGGCGCGCCGGTCAAGCTGGTCAAGAACGTCTGCACCCACTGCTCGGTCGGCTGCACGGTCACCGCCGAGGTGCAGAACGGCGTGTGGATCGGCCAGGAGCCGAGCTTCGACAGCCCGATCAACCTGGGCGCCCATTGCGCGAAGGGTGCCGCGGTGCGCGAGCACGCCCACGGCGACCGCCGCCTGCGCTACCCGATGAAGATGGTGGACGGCAAGTGGACCAGGATTTCCTGGGACCAGGCCATCCAGGAGGTCGGCGACAAGCTGCTGGCGATCCGCGAGAAGTCCGGCCCGGATTCGGTCTTCTGGCTCGGCTCGGCCAAGCACAGCAACGAGCAGGCCTACCTGATCCGCAAGTTCGCCGCCTTCTGGGGCACGAACAACGTCGACCATCAGGCCCGCATCTGCCATTCCACCACCGTCGCCGGCGTGGCGAACGTGTGGGGCTATGGCGCCATGACGAACTCGTACAACGACATCCAGAAGTCGCGCGCGATGTTCTTCATCGGCTCCAACGCCGCGGAGGCCCACCCGGTCTCCATGCTCCACATCCTGAAGGGCAAGGAGCAGAACAACGCCCCGCTGATCGTCGCCGATCCGCGCTTCACCCGCACCGCGGCCAAGGCCGACGAGTACATCCGCTTCCGCCCCGGCACCGACGTCGGTCTGATCTGGGGCATCCTCTGGCACATCTTCGAGAATGGCTGGGAGGACAAGGAGTACATCGCCAAGCGCGTCTACGGCATGGACGAGATCCGCGCCGAGGTCGCCAAGTGGACTCCGGAAGAGGTCGAGAAGGTCACCGGCGTTCCGGGCTCGCAGCTCAAGCGCGTCGCCCGCACGCTGGCTTCCAACCGTCCGGGCACGCTCGTCTGGTGCATGGGCGGCACGCAGCACCACATCGGCAACAACAACACCCGCGCCTATTGCGTGCTCCAGCTGGCGCTGGGCAACGTCGGCGTGACGGGCGGCGGCACCAACATCTTCCGCGGCCACGACAACGTGCAGGGCGCCACCGACTTCGGCGTCACCTCGGACTCGCTGCCCGGCTACTACGGCTTGGCGGAGGGCGCGTGGCGCCACTGGGCGCGCGTCTGGGACGTCCCCTATGACGAGGTCCTGGCCCGCTTCAAGGACAAGAAGCTGATGGAGGCCACCGGCATCCCGGTGTCCCGCTGGTTCGACGGCGTCCTGGAAGCCAAGGAGAACATGGATCAGCCCGAGAGCATCAAGGGCATGGTCTTCTGGGGTCACGCGCCGAACAGCCAGGTCCGTCTTCCGGACATGAAGAAGGCGATGGAGAAGCTGGAGCTGCTGGTCGTCGTCGATCCGTTCCCGACGATGACCGCCGTCCTGTCCGACCGCAAGGACAACTTCTACCTGCTGCCCGCCGCCACCCAGTTCGAGACCGTCGGGTCGCGCACCGCGTCCAACCGTTCGGTCCAGTGGTGCGACAAGATCATGGAGCCGCTCTTCGAGGCGAAGACGGACCATGAGATCATGTACCTGTTCGCCAAGAAGTTCGGTTTCGCCGAGCCGATGTTCAAGAACATCAAGCTCCACGGCAACGAGCCGGACATCGAGGACACGACGCGGGAGTGGAACCGCGGCATGTGGTCGGTCGGCTACACCGGCCAGTCGCCGGAGCGGCTGAAGCTGCACATGCAGCATCAGGCGACCTTCGACAAGACCACGCTGCGCGCCAACGGCGGCCCGTGCGACGGCGACTATTACGGCCTGCCGTGGCCCTGCTGGGGCACGCCGGAGATGAAGCATCCGGGCACCGCCAACCTCTACGACACCTCCCTGCCGGTCGCCGAGGGCGGCGGCGCCTTCCGCGCGCGCTTCGGCGTCGAGCGCAACGGCGTGACGCTGCTCGCCGAGGGCTCCTACCCGGTCGGGTCGGAGATCAAGGACGGCTACCCGGAAGTCACCTACGCCATGCTGGACAAGCTGGGCTGGACCGGGGACCTGACCGAGGCCGAGATGGCGGTCATCCGGAAGATCGGCGGCGAGAAGATCGGCGCGGTGTCCTGGACCACCGACCTGTCGGGCGGCATCCAGCGCGTGGCGATCAAGCATGGCCTGAACCCGCCGGGCAACGCCAAGGCCCGCTGCGTCGCCTGGAACTTCCCGGACCCGGTGCCGGTGCACCGCGAGCCGCTCTACACGCCGCGCCGCGATCTGGTCGCCAGCTACCCGACCTACAAGGACACCAAGTCCTGGCGCCTACCGACGCTCTACAAGTCCATCCAGGACCGCGACGTGTCGAAGGAGTACCCGATCATCCTCACCTCCGGCCGTCTGGTCGAGTATGAGGGCGGCGGCGACGAAACCCGGTCGAACCCGTGGCTGGCCGAGTTGCAGCAGGACATGTTCGTCGAGATCAACCCGTTCGATGCCAACAACGCCGGCATCAAGGACGGCCAGATGGTCTGGGTCGAGGGTGCGGAGCAGGGCAAGGTGAAGGTCAAGGCCATGCTGACGGAGCGTGTCGGCCGCGGCGTCGCCTTCATGCCCTTCCACTTCGGGGGCCACTTCCAGGGCCAGGATCTGCGCGCCAAGTACCCGCAGGGCGCCGACCCGATCGTGCTGGGCGAGGCGGCGAACACCGCCACGACCTACGGCTACGACTCGGTCACGCAGATGCAGGAAACCAAGACCACCCTCTGCCGGATCTCGGCGGCCTGAGACGCTAGGAGTTCATCACCATGGCCCGCATGAAATTCCTCTGCGACGCGGACCGCTGCATCGAATGCAACGCCTGCGTCACCGCCTGCAAGAACGAGCACGAGGTGCCCTGGGGCATCAACCGCCGCCGCGTCGTCACCATCAACGACGGCAAGCCGGGTGAGCGGTCGATCTCGGTCGCCTGCATGCATTGCTCCGACGCGCCCTGCAAGGCCGTCTGCCCGGTCGACTGCTTCTACCAGACCGAGCAGGGCGTGGTTCTGCACAACAAGGACCTGTGCATCGGCTGCGGCTACTGCTTCTACGCCTGCCCGTTCGGCGCTCCGCAGTACCCGCAGGCCGGCAACTTCGGCACCCGCGGCAAGATGGACAAGTGCACCTTCTGCGCCGGCGGCCCGGAGGCCGACAACACGGACGCGGAGTACAGGAAGTACGGCCGCAACCGTCTGGCCGAAGGCAAGCTGCCGCTCTGTGCCGAGATGTGCTCGACCAAGGCCCTGCTGGCCGGCGACGGCGACAAGGTGTCGGACATCTACCGCGAGCGCGTGGTCGCCCGCGGCTTCGGGTCCGGCGCCTGGGGCTGGGGCACCGCCTATCAGATGAAGGCGGGGTCGTGACCGTGATCCGCCGCACCGTCTGTGCGATGGCGCTTCTCCTCGTCACCCCGCTTCTGGCGGGGTGCAACGAGGAGGAGCAGGCGCGCCCGATCCATCTGGAGAAGGGCGTCTATCGCGGCGCCGCGGACAGCCAGCTGTCCGCGGATCAGGTCCAGGCGCTCCAGCAGCGCTCGGCCGGCCAGCGTTTCTGATGGGCGCGGTTCTCAAGGGAAGGGCTGACGCAATGACGTCGAATCATTCCAAGGGCGGATCGGCCAAAGGCTGGCTCCGGTCGCCGTTCCAGATCGTGCTGCTGGGCGTCGCCATGCTCGCGCTGACCCTGGTCATGGCCAACGTCTCGGCCGCGTCGGCGGCGGAGGCGTTTCCGCCGGTCGCCAGCCAGCCGGCCGACGGCACCTCCAAGACCGATATGTGGCGCGGCATCCGCTCCGGCGAGCAGGGCACCGTCTCCATCCCCAACAAGAGCGCCGGCGTGCTGGTGCAATCGGAAGGGGAGGCGTGGCGCTCGGTCCGCAACGGTCCGCTGTCCACCTACGGCGGCTGGGTGCTGGGCGGCATGCTCGGTCTGCTCGTCCTGTTCTTCCTGGTGCGCGGGCGCATCCGGATCGACGGCCAGAAGACCGGGCGCACCATTCAGCGCTTCAACGCCTTCGAGCGGGGCGTGCACTGGCTGACCGCCGGCAGCTTCGTCATCCTGGCCTTCACCGGGCTGAACCTGATGTACGGGCGCTACACCATCTTGCCGCTGCTGGGGCCGGAGACGTTCGCCGGCATCACCCAGTACGGCAAGTTCGCCCACAATTATCTGGGCTTCGCCTTCATCCTGGGCATCCTTCTCATCTTCGTGATGTGGGTGAAGCACAACATCCCGGAGCGCAACGACATCACTTGGGCGCTGAAGGCCGGCGGGCTGTTCAGCAAGGGCGTGCATCCGGCGGCGAAGAAGTTCAACGCCGGTCAGAAGGTGATCTTCTGGGCGACGGTGCTGGGCGGCGCGGCGCTGGGCTTCACGGGCGTGCAACTCCTGTGGCCCTTCTCCTTCGCCTCGCTGGCCGACCTGCAACTTTACCAGCTGATCCACGCCGCGGTGGCGGTGGTGCTGACCGCGGTCATCATCGCGCACATCTACATCGGCTCGGTCGGCATGGAAGGGGCCTTCGACGCGATGGGCTCCGGCGACGTCGAACTCCAGTGGGCGCGCGAGCACCATTCGCTGTGGGTTCAGGAGGTGACGGGCGAGACTCCGCGTTCGCACCACAGCCGCCACCGCGCGCCCGCCGAGTGAGGACACCAGCCATGCGCTCTTTCCTGATCGGCCTGCTGCTGGCCGGGGCGGTCGCCGCCCCGGCCGCCGCCCAGACCTCCGCCCAGACGTCTCCGGCGGCCAAGCCGGCGGACGAGGTGAAGCGGATCGTCGAGCAGACTTACAACGTGCAGGTCCTGCGCGTGACCGAGGCGGCGCTGGAGGACGGCACCGCCGTCTACAAGGTCGCCGCCATGATGCCGGGGACCGCCGGCAACGCCGCGTTCATGGTCAACACCCTGACCGTCGATGCGGCGACCGGCCTCGCTTTGCCGCCCTTCCGCCACCACGCGGCGGGCTACAGCCTCCCCCAGGGCGGCAGCTACGAGCCGAACCGGACCTCCAACAACCCCGCGGTCGCCCGCGGACACACCTGGCGCTGAGGACATCCGGCGCTGAGGACAAATCGGCGCCGACACCTGTTACCCCCTGACCGGCGGCTGTAAGGCGGCCGGTCTTTTCTTTTCCGGGAGGTGGTTCGGGCATGGGGTTTGGGCATCTTCCGGGGAACCCTCCGTGCCACGCCCGCCGCCGGCTGCTCGCGCTGGCCGCCGCGGCGCCCGTCCTGACCGTTCCCCGGCTGTCCCGCGCCGCCGACCTGATCGGCCATGGCGCCATGGTCAACGCTGTCGCCGTGTCGCCCGACGGCGCCCGCGTCCTGACCGGGAGCTGGGACTATTCGGCCATCCTCTGGGACCTCGCGTCCGGCTCGCAACGCGCCTCCTTTCACGAGCACGCCGCCGGGGTGACCGCCGTGGCCTTCCTGCCGGACGGCACGCGCGCCCTGACCGGTAGCCGCGACGCCGCCATCATCCTTTGGGATCTGGGGAGCGGCCGCTCGCTGCGCCGTTTCGAAGGCCACAGCGCCACCGTGGCCGGTCTGGCGGTGGCGCCGGACGGCCGGAGCTTCGCCTCCGCGGGCTGGGACTTCGCCATCCGTGTCTGGGATCTGGAAAGCGGCGCCGCGCTGCGGGTGCTGGAGGGGCATGGCGCCAACGTGAACGCCGTGGCTTACACCCTGGACGGCGGGCGGCTGGTGTCCGCCGGTTACGATTTCCAGATCCGCGTCTGGGACGCCGCGACCGGTCAGGAGAAGGCCATCCTGGAAGGGCATGAGGGCAGTGTGAACGGTCTGGCCCTGTCCCCCGACGGGCGGCTGGCCGCCACGGCGTCCAGCGACGAGACGGTGCGGCTGTGGGACCTAGAGGCCGGCACGCTTCTGCGCACGCTCTACGGGCACACCGGCTTCGTCACCTCCGTCGCCGTCTCGCCTGATGGCCGGACGTTGCTGTCCGGTGGGGGAGGCGACCGCCGCGTCCGGCTGTGGGACGCCGCCACCGGGCGGCAACTCGCCTCCTTCCGCGGCCATGAGAAGCCGGTCCTGGCGGTCGCCTTCACCCCGGACGGGCAGAGTGCCCTCTCCGCCGGCTACGACGCTGTGGTCCGCCACTGGGACCTGACAAGCAAAGCCGACGCCGAGCGTCCCTAAACCCCTCTCCCGCCCCGGGAGAGGGTGGCCCGAAGGGCCGGGTGAGGGTAAAACAAAGTTCCAGGCGCTGATCCTTGCCGACACCCTCACCCTCCCGCCGCGCTGCGGCGGGTCCCTCCCTCTCCCGGGACGGGAGAGGGGCACGGGAGGCGCGCACTGTTCCACAAGCGAGACCGCACCCCATGACCAGCCTGTCCCACCCGGTGCCGCGCCGCGCCATCATCGACACCTGCCTCGCCATGAACGGGTCGGGCATCAACCAGGGCTCGTCGGGCAACCTGTCGGTGCGGGTGGAGGGCGGTTTCCTCATCACGCCCAGCAGCCTGCCCTATGACGAGACGGCGCCCGAGGACATCGTGGAGATGGGCTTCGACGGGACCTATGTGGGTCGGCGGCGGCCCTCGTCGGAATGGCGCTTCCACCGCGATATCCTGAAGGCGCGGCCCGACGTGGACGTGGTGCTGCACGCCCATTCGACCTTCGCGACGGCGCTGGCCGTCCATGGCCGGGGCATCCCCAGCTTCCATTACATGGTGGCTCTGGCCGGCGGCGATTCGATCCGCTGCGCGCCCTACGCCACTTTCGGCACGCAGGAACTGTCCGACCACGCCGTCGCGGCGCTGGAGGGGCGGCTGGCCTGCCTGCTGGCCAACCACGGCATGATCGTGCTCGGCAAGACGCTGAAGGGTGCCCTCGCCCTGGCGGTCGAGGTGGAAACGCTGGCCCGCCAGTATCTCCACGCCCACCTGCTGGGCGAGCCGGTCATCCTGCCGCCGGAGGAGATCGCGCGCGTCGCCGAGAAGATGCGCCGCATGACGTACGGCCTGCCGCCCGACGAGGGCGCAGCCCCGGAGGACACCGCCCGCCTGCGCGAGGCCTGACGGTCAACGACTTCGGGCGTCAGGAGGCCAGTTGGGCGACCGGGCGCAGGGGGCCGACGGTGACCAGCGGACGCTTTGTCGCGCCGGCGGTGCCGACCTGGAGCGGGCGCTCTTCCGCCGGGGGCTGGTAGTAGGCGGGCAGGGCCACCGTGACACGCGTGCCCTGGCCGGGCTCGCTGGCCACCTCGATATCGCCGCCGAGCATGGCGGCGTAATGGCCGACCAGGGTCAGGCCGAGCCCGGCACCGCGCCGCCTGGTGCCGCTGCCACCCTGGACGAAGGGCTGGAACAGCCGGGCGGTCTGGCTGGTGGCGAAGCCGCTGCCGCTGTCGGTCACGGTGAAGCGCAGCCAGGGCTCGCCGTCGCGCTCGGCCCGCTCGGCAGCCAGCAGGACGGCGCCGCCCTGGGTGAACTTGCAGGCGTTGTCCAGCAGGTTGAGAAGCGTCTGCCGGACCTTGCCGAAATCCGAATACATCTGGCCGAGCGACGCGGTCTCGGCCTGGAGCGTCACCTCGTTGCCGTTGAGGTCGGCGGCGGGCAGGGTGCGCTCCCGCGTCTCGATCAGCAGCCGGTGCACGTCGAAATCCTGAAGCACGACGTCCATGTTGCCGGCCTCGATCCGGGCATAGTCGAGAATCGCATCGACCAGGGTCAGCATCTGCTCGCCGGTCCACTGGATCTGCTCGATGTCGGTCGCCAGCTCGCCGGCGCCCAGCCGGTGCAACTCGCCCATCAGCGACTGGCTGGAGGCGACGATCTCGTTGAGCGGGGCGTGAAGCTCCTGCCCGATGTTGACCAGGAAATGGGTCTTGGCCTCGTTGGCGGCGTCGACGCGTTCCTTGTCGCGCAAAAGCTGGCCGTGCCGGTCGGCGGCCTCCTGGCGCTGGCGCTCCATCTCCGCGCTGTTGTCGCGCAGGATGCGGACGGCGCGGGCCATGGCGGCCACCTCGTCCGCCCCCTCGTCCGGCGGCAGGGCGATGTCGGTCCGCCCGGCGGCGAGCGAGGTCACGGCGGCGGCCATGCCGGCGACCGGGCGGGCGACCCGGCGGTTGACGAACCAGACCATCGCCAGCCCCGCCAGCGTCACTCCCAGCGCCGCCCACAAGGCGATGCGCACCGTGCGCCAGGACTGGTCGGCCAGACCGCCGCGCAGAGCCGCCGCGACGGCGTCGTTGCGCTGGCGGATCTCCGCCGCCTGGGTGGCGACGGCGGCGGCGTTGGGCGTCAGCCGCTCGGCGCGCAGCCCGTCCTCGTCGGCGAGGGAGGCCTCGATGCCGTCCAGCACCCCGTCGATGCCGGCCAGCGCCGCCTCCACCTCGTCGATGGTCTGGCGGGTGCCGGGGACCCAGAGATAGCGGTTCATCTCCGCCAGCTTGGCGCGGGCGTTGCCCAGCTCGGCGCGCATGCGCAGCGAGTCGCGGTCGTCGCGCCGCGCCACATAACGGCCGAGATGGTCCTGCATCATCAGGATGGCGACGGTCGCGTCGCCGGCCAGCGCCGCCGAATCGACGCCGCCCGCGTCCTTCAGCCGGCCCAAACCGGCGCGGATCTGGGAAATCTGCGGCTCCAGCACCGACTCGGTCAGTCGGGCGCGCTCGCCGCGCAGGGCGACCAGCGCCTCGAAGCCGCTCCAATAGGCGTCCAGCGCCCTACGCGCGCCGTCCACCGAGCGGCGGTCGGCATCGTCCTGCACCATTCCGGCCAGGGCGGTCAGCCGCTCCACCAAGCCGTCGCGGCGCAGCCCGGCGTCGAGCAGGCTCTGCTGGTCGCCCTCGGCCAGATGGTCGCGGACCGAGACCTCCAGGTCGCGCAGCCCGATGTCCAGGTCGGCGGCGGTCTGGGAAGCGTCGGCGTAACCGGAGAAGGTGCCGACCTCGCGGCTGACCCCGTAGAGCGAGGCCACGCCGATCAGCGCCAGCAGAAGGACCAGAGCCAGAATCACGCCGAAGCCCAGCCCAACGCGCGCGGCGAGCGTCAACTCGTCCAGGCGGCGCAGGAGACCGAGCCCCGGAAAGGAGCGCGCGAGGCGGGCCGGGGCACCGAGGGGGGAGGGGGCGTCGCCGGACCGGGGCAGGGTTCCGTTCCGCTTCACGCCACGTCCCGTACGCGCTGTCGTTGGTAAGCCACGAGATCCGGCCGAAGGTTGCGGGCGGGAAAAGCCCGACGTTGTCAGAAACCCTTCCGTGTGCACGGACGGGTGGCGCGGATTGTAGCTTGGCGAGACAACGGCGCAAACAGACAAGTGCGTCGGTTCAGCCCCCTTTAAACATCTCCGGCACCGTGTCAGGCCGCGCCGTGGAAGGCATAGGCTTGCATGCCGATGCTGCCATGCTCGAATCCGCTGTGAAGCCGCTCCGTCCGCACCGCGCTTCCGGCGGCGCCGAAGGCCACGGGCAGGGGCAGAAAATGTTCGTCGGTGGGGTGCGCCGCCTTGGCCTGCGGGCAGAGCGTCTTCCAGCCGGCCAGCGACGCCTCGTCGCCCGCCGTCAGCACCCCGTCGAGCCAGCCGGCGAAGTCTTCCGCCCAGCCGGCCACGTCGTGTTCGCCGAAGCGGAAATCGCCGAGATTGTGGACGGCGCCGCCGCTGCCGAGGACCAGCACGCCCTCGTTCCGCAGGGGCGCCAGGGCGCGGCCCAACGCGATGTGGTCGGAGGCGGTGGCGCCGGGCTGGACGGACAGCTGGGCGACCGGGATGTCGGCCTCCGGATACATCAGCATCAGCGGGACCCAGGCGCCATGGTCGAGTCCCTGACCGGGATCCACCGCGGCGCCGGTCAGCGCCCGCACGCGATCGGCCAGCGCCGGAGCGCCGGGTGCCGCGTAGCGCATCGCGTAGAGGGCGCGGGGGAAGCCGTAGAAGTCGTGGATGGTGTCCGGCTGGGCGGCTCCGCTGATCGCCGGGGCCTGGGTCGTCCAGTGGGCCGACACCGCGATCACCGCGCTCGGGCGGCCCAGCCGCGTGCCCAGACCCTCCAGGAAATGGCGGCCCGGCGAATCCTCGATGATCAGCGTGGGGGCGCCGTGGGAGACGAAGACGCTGGGGAAGGGGACGCTGGGGAAGGGGGAGGGCGGGGCGGCGGCCGGCTGGGTCGTGGTCATGGAATGGGCTCCGGGTTGCCGAACCATTCCACCAAAGAAAAACCCCGGCGCATAGGCCGGGGTTTTTCGAAAGACCGTTGCCGGTGCTGCAACGATGCGCCGGGACCGGCGATCAGTGCAAGTGCTTCGGCAGCTCGGCGATCGACTGGTCGATCAGCTTGTCCGCCTGGGCCGGCTGGATGCTGGTTTCCAGGATGCGGCGGCTGGCGTCCATGGCGATGTCGACGGTCAGGTTGCGGACCTCGGCCAGCGCCCCGGCTTCCGCCTGGGCGATGCGGTCCATGGCCTGGGCCTCGCGGCGCTTCAGCGACGCTTCGAGATCGGCGCCGGCCTGCGAGCGGAGGCGGTCGGCCTCTTCGCGGGCGTGGGCGATGATGGCCTCGGCCTCCTTCAGCGCGTCGCGCTGACGGCGCTGGTAGTTGGCGAGCAGCGCCTGGGCGTCTTCACGCAGGCGCTGGGCCTCGTCCAGCTCCGCCCGGATCTTCTCGGCGCGGGCGTCGAGAAGGCCGGTGATCGCGCCGGACGCCTTCTTCCACACCAGAGCGGCGAAGATGATGAAGGCGATGGCGACCCACATTTCAGGCGTGTTCATGACCGGCGCTCCTCGATCACGGCGGCGACCGCCGCATCGGCCTGGGCCGCGTCGACGTTCAGCCCGGCCAGACGGCCGGCGACGTCGCGGGCGATGTCGGCGGAGATGGAGCGGACGTTGGCGATCGCCTGCTCCTTGGCCGCGGCGATGTTCGCCTCGGCGCTGCGCAGACGCTCGGCGTTCTCGGCGCTCAACTGGGCCTGACGGGCGTGGTTGTTCGCGTCGATCTCGGCGGCCACCTGGGCGATCAGGGCCTGGGCTTCGGAACGGGCCCCGGCGAGGGACTGATCGACCTGGGCCATGGAGGCCTCGGCCTCTTCCTTGAGCGAAGCGGCCTTGCTCAGGTCGCGCGAAATGCGCTCCTGGCGCTCCTCCAGAACCTCGGCCACGCGCGGCAGCGCTTTCTTGGACAGGAGGTAGTAGAGGGTGATGAAGGTCAGCGCCAGCCAGAAGATCTGGGTGGGGAAGGTGGCGGGATTGAGCTGCGGCAGGCCGCCGGCGGCGTGCTCGCCGCCATGGGCGGCTTCCGGCGCGTGCTCCGCCGTCGCCGCCAGGACGTTACCGGCAAGCACGGTCAGAGTGGCGAGCGAGGCGCCCGCAGCACCCGACCAGCGGACCAGCCGTCGCTTGGCCAACAGGTTCGGCATGGATCGGTCCCCCTAGGCAAGAATGCGGCGCCGAAACTTCGAGAGCCCGGCGCCGCGTCAGAGCGAAATTGGAAGTTCGCTCTGGCCTTAGGCGAACAGGATCAGGAAGGCGATCAGCAGGGCGAACAGCGCGACGGCTTCCGTCAGCGCGAAGCCCAGAATGCCGATCGGGAAGACCTTCGGCTGGACGGCCGGGTTGCGGGCGATCGAACCGATCAGGGTCGAGAAGATGTTGCCGATACCCAGGCCGACGCCGGCGAGGGCGATAACGGCCAGACCGGCACCGACGTACTTGGCGGCTTCAGCTTCCATGGTACTCATTCCTCTAGGTAAGGGTGAACTGTGGTGGAGAAGGTAAAGAGATGATCCGGGTCGGCGCTGGGGCTCAGTGCAGTTCCAGCGCGTCGCGGATGTAGAGGCAGGTCAGGATCGAGAAGACGTAGGCTTGCAGGAACGCGACCAGGAACTCGAAGCCGGTCAGCGCGATGTTGATGGCCAGCGGAACGAGGCCGGCGAGGAAGCCGACGGCGCCCAGGCCGCTGATCATCATAACCGTGAAGCCCGCGAACACCTTCAGCATGGTGTGACCGGCCATCATGTTGGCGAACAGTCGGATCGACAGGCTGACGGGGCGCATCAGGTAGGAGATCACCTCGATCGGGATGAGGATCGGGGCGAGCGCCAGCGGCGCGCCGTGCGGCATGAAGAAGCTGAAGAAATGCAGGCCGTGCTTCATCAGGGCCAGGACGGTCACGAACACGAACACCGTCGCCGCCAGCGTGAAGGTCACGATGATGTGGCTGGTGAAGGTGAAGGTGAACGGGATCATGCCGACGAGGTTGCCGAACAGCACGAACATGAAGATCGCGAAGACGAACGGGAAATACGGGCGGGCGTCGTGCCCGGCGTTGTCCCGAACCATGTTCGCGACGAATTCGTAGAAGATCTCGGCCAGGGACTGCAGGCGGCCCGGAACCAGGGCGCGGCCAGACATGCCGAAGACGAGCAGCGCGTAGATCAGCGCGACCGCCACGACCATGAAGAAGGCCGAGTTCGTGAAGGACACGTCATACCCGGCGATCACGATCTGGAGGATCGGGTTGATCTGGAACTGGTGCAGCGGATCCAAGGTCGTCCTCGCTCAGTGTGCGTCGCCGTTGGGGCGCTCGTTGTCATCCTCACGGGCCCGGCGGTAGCCGGGGGCTAATCCGAGCCCGGTGATGGCCCGGTAGACATTCAGAATTCCGGCCGCCGCGCCGAGGAAGAACATGACGATCAATCCCCAGGGCGCCGTTCCGAGCCAGCGGTCGAGCAGAAGCCCGCCACCGACGCCAACGATCATGGCAGCGACCAGCTCGGTTCCGATTCGAAAGGCGATGCCGAGAGGACTCTGCGGCAGCCGGTGATATTTCCCCGGACCGCTCTGCGATTCCTTCCCTTCACGCGCCTTCTTCAGTCGGGCGTCAAGCTCTGCCAGAGACGGCGGGGGCTTTTCGTCGCTCATGTCGCTTCGTTGTCCCCGTTGTCTCGCAGCCACGCGAAAGCGGCGAGACCATACGGACAGGGCACAACCCTGTCAAGTCGCAAAACCCTTAATACAAGTGCTTGAAAACCCAACGAAACCGCGCTGAAACCTTGGTATTACCGGGTCAAAGGGCGCGGCTCCGCTCGTGTTTTCCGTCAGCCGGCAATGCGGCTGCCCAGATCCTGGGCCACGCGGTCAGCGGTGGTGCCCGCCGGATACACTCCGAGAAAGCGCCCGTCGGGTCCCATCAGGTAAAGAAAACTGGAGTGATCCATCAAGTAATCCTCCGGTTTTCCGCCTTCCTGCGGCGCCTTGGCGTAATAGACCCGGTAGGCCTTGGCCGCCGCCTTGACCTGCTCCGGCGTGCCGGTCAGCCCGACCAGATTGGGGTGGAACAGCCCGACATAGTCCTTCAGATGCGCCACCGTGTCGCGCTCGGGATCGACCGAGATGAACATCGGCTGCACCTTGTCCGCCTGCACGCCCAGCAGATCCATGGCGCGGGCCATCGTCCCCAGCTCCGTCGGGCAGACGTCGGGGCAATAGGTGTAGCCGAAATAGATCAGCAGGTACTTGCCGCGATAGTCGGCGTCGGTGACCGTCTTCCCGTCCTGGTCGGTCAGGGTGAAGGGTCCGCCGATGGGCACGCTGCTCTGCACCGTGCTGGAGGCGTTGTCGACCTGCCACCAGGCGATGCCGGCGGCGATCACGAGCCCCACGGCGGAGGCGGCGGCGATGCGGATGAGTCGGGCTTTCATGACCGACTGGAATGGGGCGGCGCGCGGCCCAGGTCAAGAGGGCATTGTGCCCATGGCGGTGGCGTTGCGCGCTCACCAGAGGCGGCGCGCGGCCCAGCGCAGAGCCAGCGCCGCCGGCGATGGCGCCCGGCAGCAGGGCGAGGAGCAGCCAGGTCAGGCGGGGCTTCCAGACGACGACGCTGATGAGAGCCCAGGCCAGCAGCGCGGCGGTCAGCTTTGGAAGGGCGCCGATGAACAGGTCGCTCAGAAACCCGCCATGCCGGACGCTCCTCACGCGGCCTTGCGCGCCGGCTCTCCCGGCTCGTGGGCCAGATGGTTGCCGATGCGCTTGTCGAAGCGTTGGATGTGGCCGGTCAGCCAGTCGCGGAACAGCGCCAGCAGATCGTCGCCGACCCGCGCCTCCCCGGCCGCGAAGCGCTGCTTCAGCTCGGCCACGCGCTTGCGCAGGGCGTCGTGCTGCGCCTTGTGCTGCACGAAGTCGGGATAGCCCGAGCGCTGCATCACCCGCTCCTCCTCCTCGAAATGCAGGACCGTGTAGGCGACGAGCTGGTCGATGGCCGACCCGATGGCCTGCGGCACTTCGCCGCCCCGGATGCGCCGGGCCGCCCGGTTGATCAGCGCGACCAGGATCATGTGGTCGTTGTCGATGTCCTCCTGCCCGACGGCCAGCGTGTCGTTCCAGGGCATGAAGACCTCCTCCCCGGCCGGGGCGAAGAGAGTGGCCAACTCCGCGCTGTTGATCGCCTCCACATTGATCAGGAAGGCGTCCACCAGATTGCGCAGGGACCCGGCCTGCTGCGCGAGGCTCTCCGCGGCATCGAGCAGGCTGTTGGCGGCCTTTTCCGTCTCCAGGGCGGAGGCCGAGACCTCGTCGATGCTCGTGGAGACCTGCCGCGTGCCCTGCGCCGCCTCCCCCGCGCTGCGGGCGATCTCGCCGGTCGCCGCACCCTGCTGTTGGACCGAGGCGGCGATGGACGTGCCGATCTCGTCGCTGCGGGCGATGATCCCGGCGATCTCGCGGATGGCGGTGACGGCGCCCTGCGACGCCTGCTGGACCTCGGTGATCTGGGCGGCGATCTCCTCCGTCGCCTTGGCGGTTTGGCCGGCGAGGTTCTTCACCTCGCCGGCCACCACGGCGAAGCCCTTGCCCATCTCGCCGGCCCGCGCCGCCTCGATGGTGGCGTTGAGCGCCAGCAGGTTGGTCTGGCTGGCGATGCTGGTGATGAGGTCGGCGACCTCGTTGATCTTCTGCGCGGCGTGGCCCAGCCCGTCGATGCGCTCGCTGGCTTGGCGGGAGGCGTTCACCGCCTGCATGGAGATGTGCGAGGAGGTGGCGACCTGGGTGCCGATCTCCGCGATGGCGCTGCTCAGCTCCTCGGCGGCGGAAGCGACCGTCTGCACGTTCACCGACGCCTGCTGCGACGCCCCGGCGACCGAGGCCGCCTCGCGCATGTTGCGGTCGGCGGTGTCGGACAGCGAACGCGCCGTGTTCTCCAGCGCCTGCACCGCCTGCCCGACTGCGCCGACCATGGCGCTGACCGTGGCGTCGAACCGCTCGGTCAGCCGTTCCAGGGCGCGGGCGCGCTGCCCGGTCACGCGGTGCTCCACCTGCTGGCGTTCCCAATGGCGCTGCAGGTCGATCTGGTTGTTGCGGAAGATGTCTAGGGTGCGGGCCATGACGCCGATCTCGTCGCCGCGCCGGGTGCCGGACACCGTCACCGCCGTGTCGCCGCCGGCCAGCGTCTGCATCACCCCGGTCATCGCGTGCAGCGGCCGGACGATGGCCCGGCTGACCAGCAGGGCGATGCCCGTCGCCGCCAGGGCGATCAGCAGCCCCAGCCCGCCGAGGAACAGGGCGGCCTCGCGGAAGGCGGCGGCCACGTCGTCCACATAGATGCCCGACCCGATCAGCCAGCCCCAAGGCTCGAACCCGCGCACGTAGGAGATCTTCGGCACCGGCTCCGCCTGGCCGGGCTTCGGCCACAGATAGTCGACGAAGCCGCCGTCGGCCGCGACGCCGACGCGGGTCATCTCGACGAACAGCAGCTTGCCGTTCGGGTCGGCGGAGCGCGACTGGTCCTGCCCGTCCATCTCCGGACGGATGGGGTGCATGATCATGCGCTGCGCGCGGTCGATGACGAAGAAATACTCCGAACCGGCGTAGCGCAGCCGGCGCAGCGCGTCCTTGGCCGCCGCCTGGGCGGCGTCGCGGGTCAGCGTGCCCTTGCGCTCCATCTCCTCGTAATGGGCGACGAGGCTGTGCGCGACCTCCACCACGCTGCGGGTCTTGTCCTGGCGGTCCTTCATCATCTCGGCGCGCAGGCCGAACAGGCTGACGGCGGCGATCAAGGCGAGCCCGACGGCCGCGACGCCCAGGATGACGGAGATCTTACCCTTGATGCTGATGCGCTCGAACACCTGACGTTCCTCCGGAATCTTCGTCTTCCGGCGCAAGGGCGCCGGTCCCGGACGAAGCGGTGACCGTCCGGAAATTCTGCTAAATTTTTTGTTACTTTTGCTCCGGGGGCCTGATCGTCGTCAAGGCGCATCAACCCAGGGTGAGAAAACGTCGCGGGTCTCTTTCCAAACGTTCGGAAGGAGAGGCGTGCTGCGCCGCGAAAAAGAAAAGGGAGGCCCGCAGGCCTCCCAAAGTTGTGATCGGTGCGCCGATGATGGAGCGTCGGCGCCGTTCGTTTGCCGACGACTTCAGAGCACGGTCAGCATGCTGGCGACCAGGGGGTGGCGAACGATGTCGGTGTCGCTCAACCGGACGACGGCGATGCCCTCCACCGCCTCCAGCCGGCGCGCGATGTCGGCCAGACCCGACAGGTTGTCCAGCAGGTCCGTCTGGTCGGGGTCGCCGGTCAGGACCATGGTGGAATGCCAGCCCAGCCGGGTCAGCAGCATCTTGACCTGGGCGTAGGTGCAGTTCTGCGCCTCGTCGATCACCACGAAGGCGTTGTTCAGGGTGCGCCCGCGCATGAAGCCGACGGGCGCGATCTCGATGGTGCCGTCGGCCATCAGGGCGCGCAGGCGCTTGGCGCCCAGCCGCTCGCTCAGCGCGTCGTAGAGCGGGCGCAGGAAGGGGGCCATCTTCTCGTGCATGTCGCCCGGCAGATAGCCGATGCTCTCGCCCGCCTCGATGGCCGGGCGGGACAGCACGATGCGGTCGACCTTGCCCTCCTCCAGCGCCTCCACCGCGGAGGAGATCGCCAGATAGGTTTTGCCGGTGCCGGCGGGGCCGAGCGCCACAACGAGGTTATGGTCCTTGATCGCCTCCATCAGCCTCTTCTGGTTTGGGCTCTGGGGCTTGACCTTGCGGAGATAGCTCTGGTCGCGGCGGTCGGCGCCGCCCACGGGGTCCCAGCCGGCGGCGGGGAACAGCGGGTGGACCGTCGACTCGGACGCTGAAACGGCACTGCCTTTGGTCTGGCGTCTGGCCATATCGCTCTCCTAACGTCACGTTGGTGGGCGGCGGCTCCGGGCACAAAAAAACCTCCCGCGAGCGGGAGGTCGTCGATGTTGCTGTGCAACAGGATGGCCGGAGTCTGGCTTGCCGGTGCGAGGCGTGCGTCCCGTCGGCTGCGCCCGTCATGGGGTGCCGGCGACAATCGGACGCTCGGGAACGAAGCAGGATGCAAGCGGAACCTCTTCGTCAGAATAGGAACCTCACATCACAAACATAGGGCGCGCGGCGGCGAACGTCAGGCGAAATTGCGGGCATCGCAAAAGATTCACACAAGATGTTGTGGGTGAGCCGCAGGTGGAGGCGCGGCGGCGACGGACTACCGCCAGAGGCGGAGGGAACCCGCCGCCGGCGCGACGAGGGGATGTGTTGAGGTTGCCTGGACCATCTTTGCGGGCGCTGTGGCGAGGGAAAGATGCCGCAGCGCGAAAAGGGCATAGTCCCGCAAAACCCTTTGCCCAGCGAATCCAGTTCCATTACCATACTTTGTGGTGAGACCTTCCGCTGACGCAACACATGGACCTCCAGCCCGGACGGGGACGCCCTGTTCCGGCCCGTGGCGCGTGTGTCCGGTGGTTGTCACTCCATCGGCGCCGGGAAAGGCTTGAACGGATGGGGTCCGCGCCGCTAGAACCCGGGTGGTTGACCCTTCCGCCCTGGTGCCTGGCCGATGGCCCCAGACATGCGGACGACACGGATTCGGCAGGAACACAAGCAGGATGGCAGCGGTGAGCAGCGCCAGGCAGGGTGCCGATCGGGACGGTCCGTTCCAGTTGCGGGGCAATTCCTTCACCATGATGGTGCTGAAGGTGAATGATCCGGCGTCGCCGGACTTCTTCACACAGCTCGCCGTCAAGGTGCGGCAGGCGCCCAACTTTTTCCGGAACGCCCCCGTCGTCCTCGACTTCGAGGAATTGACGGAGGACACCCCGCGTTTCGACATCGCCGCTCTGGTGACCAACCTGCGCGCGCTGTACCTGCTGCCGGTCGGCTTCCGGGGCGGTCCGCGCCCCGTCCATGAGGGGGCGCTCGCCGCCGGACTGACCCCGATGCCTGCCGGGCGTGCCGCCAAGCTGGAGTCCGCGGCACCCCCCGCCGCCGACCCGCAGGCCGGCGCCGCTCCGATCCCGGCCCCGCCGCCCGAACCGATCTACCGCCCGGCGCTGCTGGTGACCGAGCCGGTGCGTTCCGGCCAGCAGATCTACGCCGAGAAGACGGATCTGGTCATCACCGCCCCGGTGTCCCCCGGCGCGGAGGTGGTGGCCGACGGCAACATCCACGTCTACGGCGCGCTGCGCGGCCGGGCGCTGGCCGGCGTGTCCGGCGACACCAACGCGCGCATCTTCTGCCACAGCCTGGAGGCCGAGGTCGTCTCGGTGGCCGGGCTGTACCGCGTCAGCGAGGATTTCGGGAACGACGTGCTGAAGAAGCCGGTGCAGATCTTCCTGCGCGACGGCTATCTTCACATGGAGCCCCAATAATGACGCTTTTGAGCGCTTTCTGTCGAACGGCCCTCTGTGCGAGGACGGTGTCACGCAAAGCGTGCCCGGCACAGGCCCCGATCTGCGTAACCCGGTAACCGGACCTTGGCGGCAACATTTAGGAACGTGGGAGAAGCTCCGTTGGGCAAGATCATCGTCATGACTTCCGGCAAGGGCGGCGTCGGCAAGACGACCTCCTCCGCCGCTTTCGCGACCGGACTCGCCTTGCGCGGCTTCAAGACGGTCGTCATCGATTTCGACGTCGGGCTGCGCAACCTCGACCTCATCATGGGCTGCGAGCGGCGCGTGGTGTTCGACTTCATCAACGTCATCAACGGTGAAGCGAAGCTGAGCCAGGCGCTGATCAAGGACAAGCGCATCGACAACCTGTCGATCCTGCCGACTTCGCAGACCCGCGACAAGGACGCCCTGACCCGCGAAGGCGTGGAGAAGGTTCTGAACGAACTCTCCAAGGACTTCGACTACATCGTCTGCGACAGCCCGGCGGGCATCGAGCGGGGGGCGCTGATGGCGCTGTACTTCGCCGACCACGCGGTGATCGTGACCAACCCGGAAGTCTCCTCGGTGCGCGACAGCGACCGCATCCTCGGCGTGCTGGCCTCCCGCTCGCGCCGGGCGGAGCAGGGGCTGGAGCCGGTGACCCAGCAGCTTCTCCTCACCCGCTACGACCCGGAACGGGTGGAGCGCGGCGAGATGCTGAAGGTCGACGACGTTCTGGAGATCCTGGCGATCCAGCTGCTCGGCGTGATCCCGGAGAGCCAGGCCGTGCTGCGCGCCTCCAACGTCGGCATGCCGGTCATCCTCGACGAGGCGTCCAACGCCGGCCAGGCCTATCTGGACGCGGTCTCCCGCTTCCTGGGCGAGGATGTCGAGCACCGCTTCGTCACGCCGCAGAAGAAGGGCCTGTTCAGCCGCCTCCTCCGGAGGTCCGCATGAGCATCTTCAGCTTTTTCCGCTCCGCCCCGCGCGCGTCGGCGGTCCAGGCCAAGGAGCGTCTCCAGATCGTCATGGCGCATGAGCGCGCCGGGCGGACCGGGCCGGACTATCTGCCGATGCTCCAGCAGGAGCTTCTGGCGGTCATCGCCAAGTACATCGACATCGACCAGAACAAGGTCGAGGTGAAGCTGGACCGCGGCGGCGACTGCTCGACCCTGGAGCTGAACATCGAGCTGCCGGCCCGCGAGGCCGCCGCCAAGGCGCTGAAGGAAAGCGCCAAGCTGGCGGTGGCCGGGAATCGTCCGACGACGGCCAAGGACGGCGACGAGTCCGATGCGGTCAAGCTGGCCGCCGGCGGCTCCCTGACCAACGGCGGCGTCAAGAAGCGCCGCTGACCGTCCCGTGCGCCCGGTGAACCGATCCCGCCGCAGCCGGCCCGCTGCGGCGGGATTTTTCATGCCCTTCGGGCGGCCTGCCGCGCGGTCATAGGCCGCAGCTCACGGCCGGGCTGGACTTCCGTGCGGGTTTACCTCCGCCGTTCGAAGAGGTATCAACGGATTGGAGCCCGTCAGGGACCGGCCTTCGCGGGCCACCCCCCTCACCGGGCAGCGTCGCGGCAGTGAGGGAGTGGCGGCCGATGTTCTTCGAATGCTCGCGGCTGATCGACGGCAACCAGCCGCGCCTGTCCAACGGCATCACCGTGACCGACGTCGACGGTGACGGGGCATTCGAACTGGTGGTCACGGGCTACGCCACCAACAACCTCGTCCTCAAATGGGACGGCTCCCGGCTGGTGGACATCGCCGGGCCGCTGCTGGCCGACGCCTCGGGCTGCGCGGTCGCCATCGCCGCCGCCGATGTGGACGGCGACGGGCGCGAGGAGTTGTACGTCCTGAACTCCGACCGGGCGAGCGGGCCGAAGGAGATGGGCGACCGGCTGTTCGCCTGCTTCGGCAAGCACTGGCTCGACCTGCTGGCCCAGCCGGAGAACGCCGGCATGGCGAACCGCGTCGCCGGGCGGTCGGTGGTCGCCATGGATCGCCACGGCCATGGCCGCTACGGCTTCGTCGTGGCGGCGGACGGCGGCCCCTTCCGCCTGTTCGAGCTGAGCCGGCGCGGGCGGCTGGAGGACGCGGCGGAGGACGCGGGCATCGACCTGATCGGGGCCGGGCGCGGGCTGCTCGCCCTGCCGTTCCTGTCCGACCGCGTCGACCTGTTCGCCTGCAACGAGGGCGGGCCGAACTTCCTGTTCCGCAACCTGGGAGACGGCACCTACGAGGAGATCGCCGAGGAACGGGGAGTCGCCGATTCGCGCTTCGCCGGGCGGGCGGTGGCCGCGGTGGACGGGCCGGGCTATGGCGGGTTCGGGCTGCTGGTCGGCGCCTGGGAGGGGCCGCAGCGCCTGTTTGTCCAGCGCTCCGGCGGCGGCTTCGTGGACGAGGCCGATCCCGAGATGTCCTTTCCGGGCCGGGTGTCCAGCGTGATCGCCGCCGATTTCGACAACGATGGTTACGAGGAGCTGTTCTTCAACCTGCACGGCGAGCCCAACCGCCTGTTCGGCTGGCGCGATGAGCGCTGGCAGGCCATCGACCTCGGCGACGCGCTGGAGCCCAAGGGGCTGGGGACCGGAGCCGTGGTGGCCGACATCGACGGCGACGGGCGGCTGGAACTCCTTATCGCGCACGGCAATGGAGTGGGTGGCGGGCATGGCGGCGGATCGCCGCAGCCCCTGTCGCTGTACCGCACGGCGGCGAACCACAACGGGTGGCTGCGCGTGCTGCCGCTGACCCCCTACGGCGCGCCGGCCCGCGGCGCCGTGGTCACCTGCACGGCCAACGGGCGGCGGCAGGTGCGGTCCGTCTGCGCCGGGTCGGGCTATCTCTGCCAGATGGAGCCGGTGGCCCATTTCGGGCTGGGCAGCGCCCGCGCGGTGGAGCGGCTGGAGGTGCGCTGGCCGGACGGCATGACGGCCATCGTCGAGAACCCGCCCATCGGCCGGCTGCTGACCGTTCCCTATCCGCCGGAGTGAGGCGAGGCACAATCTTGCGTCCGGTCAACGGTTGAGCGATGTCGGGCGGACGGTTGAGCTGAATCATATTTCCGTCCGGCAACAAATTTAATCTTTTGTATAACCTGCATGGTCTTTATTTTGCGGCGTCCGCCAGTGCCCGATGGGAACGCGCGGACGGGGAGATGTACGCCCTGTAACCGACCGCGAACCAATAAGGGGGCGCCGGGCTCTCGGCCCGCGACCGCAGGCACATGGCACACAGCGCTGTTCTCAGTCCCGGCCCCCGCGACCGGACGCTGACCGGGGTCGAGCGGTTCTTCGACGCCGACGAGGTCATCGTTTCCAAGACCGACCTGAAGGGCCGGATCACCTACGCCAACCGCGTGTTCCAGCGCGTCGCCGGCTACAGCGAGGCGGAGCTGATGGGCGCGCCGCATTCCATCGTCCGCCATCCGGACATGCCGCGCTGCGTGTTCAAGCTGCTGTGGGACACGCTGGGGGCGGGGCAGGAGATCTTCGCCTACGTCGTGAACCGGGCGCGCAACGGCGACCATTACTGGGTCTTCGCCCACGTCACCCCCAGCTACGACGTCAACGGTCGGCTCGTCGGCTACCACTCCTCGCGCCGGGTGCCGGACCGCGGCGCGATCGACAAGGTGGTGCCGCTCTACCGCACGCTTCTGGACATCGAAAACCGCCACGAAGACCGCAAGCAGGGCATGAACGAGGCCTTCGCCACCGTTTTCGGGCTGCTGACGGAGAAGGGGATCGGGTATGACGAATTCGTCTTCTCTCTCTAAGGCGTTCGCGCTGGGGGCGGTCGCCGGGCTGCTCGTCGCAGCGCTGTTGGTGACCGATTCGCTGGATGTCGGCGGCGCGCCGCTGCGCATCGCGATCGGGGCCGCCGCGCTGGCCGCGCTGGTCGGCGTCATGCTGTGCATGGTGCGCGCCCGCGCCGCGGTGGGGCAGGCGGTGGCCGTCTGTCAGGCGGTGTCGCGCGGGGACTTCGAGGCACGGGTCGTCAACGTGCGGGAGAAGGGCGACCTCGGCGAGCTGATGCACGCCCTGAACGACTCGATCGACCGCACCGACGCCTTCATCCGCGAGGCCACGGCCTCGATGAGCTACGTGTCGGCCAACAAGTATTTCCGGCGGATCGTGCTGAAGGGCATGCAGGGCAATTTCCTGCACGCGTCGCGCACCATCAACACCGCCACCGACGCCATCGCCGGCAAGGTGAAGGGCTTCGCCGGGGTGACCGACCGCTTCGAGACGCAGATCCGCGCGGTGTGTGAGCAGGTCTCCGGCACCGCCCATCAGCTGGAGATGTCAGCCCGCACCATGGAAACCGACGCCCAGACCGCCACCGGCAAGGCGTCCTCGGTCGCCGCCGCGGCGTCGCAGACCGGCTCCTCGGTCGGCAGCGTCGCCGTGGCGACGGAGGAGCTGTCGGCGTCCATCCGGGAGATCGCCCGGCAGGTGGAGGAGGTCGCCAAGGTCGCCGCCAACGCCGCGGGCGAGGCCGAGCGCTCCAACGCGCTGATCGCCGATCTGTCGGGGGCCGCCAAGACGGTGGGCGAGGTGGTCACCCTGATCAACGACATCGCCAGCCAGACCAATCTGCTGGCGTTGAACGCCACCATCGAGGCGGCCCGCGCCGGCGAGGCCGGCAAGGGCTTCGCCGTGGTGGCGCAGGAGGTCAAGCGGCTGGCCGACCAGACGGCCAAGGCCACCGGCGACATCGCCGGGCAGATCGCCGGCATCCAGTCCTCCACCGACGTGGCGGTCGCCTCCATCGTCGGCATCGGCAACACCATCCAGGACATCAACCAGATCGCCGGCGGCATCGCCGCGGGCATCGGGCAGCAGGGTTCGGCGATCCGCTCGATCGTCAGCAACATGGATCAGGCCGCCGCCGGCACCCGCGCCGTCACGGTGGACATCCAGGACGTCACCACCGCCGCCGAACGCACCAGCGGCACCGCCCACGAGGTGTTCGCCGCGTCGGAGCGGATGAGTGTCCAGGCCGACCGCCTGACCCGCGAGGTGCAGCTTTTCCTCGACGAGATGCACAAGGTCGCCTGACGCGATCGTGTGCGATCCGCCGCTTGTTTGTCCCGGATTTTGCGCTTGCTTATACGGTGGGCATTGATCAGCCGCTGGGCGTTTGCTTGTATGCTGAGCAGCGCCGGAGCGGTGGGCGGGGGTTGTGCGACCTTTTGCCTCATTTTTTAGGAGAAACCGGTGCTTTTGTTGCGGCGCACGCGATGCGCGGGGTGCGGCGCAGCGAGGATGGTGCCGCGTGTGATTGTTCGGACTCCAATATGACGCCGAATTCATCACAATTTCGAAACTGACATCTCAGAAACGTTGAGGCCGAACCCGGGGTGCCGCCCGCAAACGCAGGCATTCCGCGGCTTTGCGCGTCCCGATGGGTCCGAAAGGGCATTTGGCACAGCGTTTGATGGTTGGACGTCTAAAAAAGATATCCCACCCAAACTCACAGAGGTGTTCGGGATGAGTGTGGCCGGAAACGAACTGTTCGAGCTTTCCCGAGGCGTCCTGGACGTCGCCTCGCGGAAGGTGTCTTTGATCGAAGACATCACCCGCCGCACCAAGATGCTGGCGATGAACGCCCTGATCGAGGCGTCGCGGGCCGGCGACGCCGGGCGCGGGTTCGCGGTTGTCGCGAACGAGGTTTCCGAGATTTCCAAGCAGGTGAACACCATCACCAAGGAACTGCGGTCGGAGATCGTCTCGCGCGTCGATCACCTGACCACCACCGGCAGCGCCATGGTGCAGGAGATGCACGGGCGGCGTCTGGCCGATCTGTCGCTGAACATGATCGAGATCATCGACCGGAACCTGTACGAGCGGTCCTGCGACGTGCGCTGGTGGGCGACCGACAGCGCGGTGGTGGACTGCGCCGCCGACCCGACCGAGGTGAACCGCCAGCACGCCTCCCACCGGCTGGGCGTCATCCTGGAGTCCTACACCGTCTATCTCGACCTGTGGATCGCCGACCTGAAGGGGGAGGTGATCGCCACCGGCCGTCCCGGCCGCTACCCCGGCGCCCAGGGCGCCCGCGTGGGGGACGAGGGGTGGTTCCGCCAGGCGCTGGCCACGCGCAACGGCGGCGAGTTCACGGTGGGCGACGTGGCGCGCAACGGCCGCCTGGAGGACCGGGTGGTCGCCACCTACGCCACCGCGATCCGGCGCGGCGGCGAGGCCGACGGCGATCCGATCGGCGTACTGGGCATCTTCTTCGACTGGGAGCCGCAGGCCTCCGCCGTCGTCCAGGGCGTCCGGCTGGAGGATGAGGAGCGCTCCCGCTCGCGCTGCCTTCTGCTCGACGCGCGGCACCGGGTGATCGCCTCGTCCGACGGGCGCGGCATCCTCAGCGAGACCGTCCAACTCCGCCGCAGCGGGGAGAGCATGGGCCATTACGCCGACGCCGCCGGGCGCACCTACGGCTACGCCCTGACGCCGGGTTATGAAACCTACAAGGGGTTGGGCTGGTATGGGGTGATCGTGCAGGACCCGGACCCGCGCCAGCAACAGACGCCCACAACCGCCGGTATGAATGGGCGCGTGGGAATGAACGGGGCCGGGCTCCACGGGTAAGGCTGGCATTCCGACCCTGCTCTGGTCATCGCGGCGGGTTTGCTTACACTTCGGGTCCGCCGCGTTGCTGGAGAGTTTCATGTCGTCCACCGCCCGCCGTCTTTACGTCCGCCGCGATACCTTCCCCATCGCGGGGACCTTCCGCATATCGCGCGGCGCCAAGACCGAGGCCGAGGTCGTGGTCGCCGAGGTGGTCGAATCCTGCAAGCGGGGCCGCGGGGAGTGCGTGCCCTACGCCCGCTACGGGGAATCGCTGGACGAAACGGTCAAGACGCTGGAATCCCTGGCCGGGGCGGTGGCGGACGGGCTGGACCGCGAGCGGCTGCGCACCCTCCTGCCGCCGGGGGCCGCGCGCAACGCGCTGGACTGCGCGCTGTGGGACCTGGAGGCCAAACAGGCGGGCAAACCGGCCTGGCGGCTCGCCGGCTTGCCCGACGCGCCGAAGAAGCTGACCACCTGCTACACGCTGAGCGTGGACGAGCCCGCGGCGATGGCCGCCTCCGCCAAGGCGCGGGCGGCGGACCATCCGCTGCTGAAGATGAAGCTGACCGGGGAGGGCGACCTCGATCGCGTGCGTGCGGTGCGCGAGGCCGCCCCGGCCACCCGTCTGATCGTCGACGCCAACGAGGCCTGGACGCTGGAGATGCTCCACCGCTTCGCCCCGGTGCTGGCCGAACTGGGGGTGGAGCTGATCGAGCAGCCGCTGCCCGCCGGCGAGGACGAGGCGCTGCGCGGCATCGACTGCCCGGTGGCGCTGGGCGCCGACGAGTCCTGTCATGGGCTGGACTCGCTCGACCGACTGAAGGGCATCTACCGGGTGGTGAACATCAAGCTGGATAAGACCGGCGGCCTGACCGAGGCGCTGCTGCTGAAGCAGGCGGCGCAGGAGGCCGGTTTCGACATCATGGTCGGCTGCATGGTCGCCACCTCGCTCGCCATGGCGCCGGCGGTCCTGCTGGCCCAGGGCGCGCGCTACGTCGATCTCGACGGGCCGCTGCTGCTGGCCGAGGACCGCACGCCGGCCCTGCATTACGACGGCGGCACGTTGTGCCCGCCCGCCCCCGAACTGTGGGGATGAGCGTCCCGGCCGGCAACCTGCTGGGGGGTCTGCCGTCTGGTTCCTTACCGGACGAGCTTTTCACAACATTGACGGAAACGGCATCGTCCGGGACGGTTCGCATCGAGCGCATCCTGTCCACCGGTCAGGCATCGCCGGACGGCTTCTGGTACGATCAGGGCTGGGACGAGTTCGTGCTCGTCGTCCAGGGCGCCGCCCGCTTGCAGATCGAGGGTGAGGCGGAACGCGCGCTCGGCCCCGGCGACTGGATGATGATTCCCGCCCGGCGGCGCCACCGCGTGGCCTGGACCGATCCCGACGCCCCGACCGTCTGGCTGGCCGTCCACATCGGCGAACCGGAAGGGATGACTGAAGGAATGGACGAATGACCATCGACGTCGCGCGCGCCCGCGCGGAGACTCCGGGGACCCGGCACGTCGCCCATTTCAACAACGCCGGGGCTGCCCTGGCGCCTCAGCCGGTGCTGGACGCCGTGACCGCGCATCTGACGCTGGAGGCCACCATCGGCGGCTACGAGGCGGCTGAGCACGCCAACGGCCAGCTGGAGGGCGTCTACGACTCCGTGGCCCGCCTGCTCGCCTGCTCGCGGGAGGAGGTGGCGCTGACGGAGAGCGCGACGGCGGCCTGGGGCATGGCCTTCAACGCGCTGGCCGCCCTCCCGGGGGAGGGCTTCCGGCCCGGCGACCGCATCCTGACGGCGCGCGCCGAATACGCCGCCAACCTGATCCCCTTCCTGCAAGCCTCCCGGCGCACCGGCGTGGTGGTCGAGGTGGTCCCGAGCGACGACACCGGCCAGACCTCCGTCGAAGCGCTGGAGGCGATGATCGGGGAACCGGGAAAGGGGCCGGTCCGGCTGATCGCCATCACCCACATCCCGACCAACGGCGGGCTGGTCAACCCGGCGGCCGCCATCGGGCGGGTGGCCCGGCGGCACGGCATCCCCTATCTGCTCGACGCCTGCCAGACGGTGGGCCAGATGCCGGTGGACGTCGAGGACCTGGGCTGCGACTTCCTGTCGGCGACCGGGCGCAAGTTCCTGCGCGCGCCGCGCGGCACCGGCTTCCTCTATGTCCGCAAGGGCTGGCTCGACCGCATCGAGCCGCACACGCTGGACCACAGCGGCGCCGCCCTGACCGGGCCGGACCGCTACGCGATGCGCCCCGACGCCCGCCGCTTCGAGTTGTGGGAGAGCAACACCGCCGCCCGGCTCGGGCTGGGGGTGGCGGTGGACTACGCGCTGTCCTGGGGGATGGAAGCGATTCGCGACCGCGCCTTCGCTCTGGCCGACACGCTGCGGCACGGTCTGGCCGGGCTTCCCGGAGTGACGGTGCGCGATCTCGGGGCGGAACGCTGCGCCATCGTCACCTTCACGGTGGACGGCCATGAGCCGCGGGCCATCAAATCCGCTCTGCGCAGCCAGGGGATCAATCTGTCGGTGTCCTCCGCGCCCTCGACCCCCTTCGACATGGAGGCCCGCGGCCTGACCGAGGTCGTCCGCGCCTCCCCCCACTATTACAACGACGAGGCGGAGGTGGAGCGGCTGCTGGCGGCGGTGAAGACGCTGTAGGCGTTACAGCACCGACTCGACGACCTCCGCCACCCCGTCCGCGTAGCGGTCCCAGGTCAGCCCGGCCAGGAAGGCGGCGCCCGCCCGCCCGATGGCCACGGCGCGGGCGCGGTCGGCCCACAGCCCTTCCAGCGCCGCGACGATCTCCTCCACGTCGCTCTCGCCCCAGCCCTCGGTTCCGAAGGAGGTCTGGACGGTGCCCTGCCGGGTCAGCGGGATGCAGCGGTCCGCCGCGATCAGGTCGAGATGCCCGGTGTTGGCCGACAGGATGGCGGGCACGCCGCAGGCCATGCACTCCATGGCGACGAGGTTGGTCCCGCCCTCGCCGCGGTTGGGGAACAGGCCGACGTCGACCTCGCGCAGGATGCGGGCCATGTCGGCGTTGGGCACCGGGCCGAGGTCCATCACCTGTTCGGCGCGCAGCCCATTGGCGATGGCCCAGCCGGCCCCGTCGAACTGCCCGTTCTCGTGGAAGCGGACGGGCGCAACGGCGGGGTTGGCCTCCAGCGAGCGGGCGCTCTCCGGCCAGGGGTTGTGCCACGCCGTGAGCAGCAGCGCCTCCGGATGGCGCTCGGCGAAGGCGCGGAAGCCGAGCAGGGCGAGGTCCTGCCCCTTGCGGAACTCCGGCTTGCCGCCGGAGAAGACGACGAAGCGGTCCTTGAACCAGCCGACCTTGGGCGCCGGATGGAAATGGGTGGGATCGACGCCCTGCAGCACCGTGCGCACCCGCCCGATGCCGGCGCCGGTCAGCACCCGCTCGACGAAGCTGGACCCGGCGACGATGGCCGCGCATTGCTCCGCCCGCGCCCGGCCCTCCGCGTCGATGGCGCTGTCCTCCAGATAGCAGACGCCGACGGTGGCACGGCCCGTCAGGGTCACGCCTTCCGCCGACCGGCTGCCGACGAGGTTGTTGCCGAGCCCGCGCAGCACCGGCACCGACACCCCGACCTCCTGCCCGGCGTGGGGCGCGATCTGCCGGCACAGCGCCTCGGATTCGCGGACGAAGCCGGCCATGCGGCGCCATTCCAGCGGCGACAGCGCGATGTCCTCCAGACGCAGCGGCAGCGAGCAGACCGGAACCAGCCGCCCGCTGCGCGTCCAGCTCAGCGCCAGTTGCAGCCCGTTGACGCCCCAGCCGCTGTAGCTGGACAGTCCCCATTGGATGACGGCGGGATGGGCGGCGGGCATGGTTCGTCCTTCGGGCTGGCTGGCTTCCAGCCTACCGTCTCCCTGGAGAAAAGAGCGGAAAAATCAACTGCGGCGCGCGGTGGGGGAGACGTCACCCATGGACTCCGACACCGGGGCGTAGGGTTCGTCCATCAGCCCCTCGACTTTGGCGGCCATGATGAAGTCGTTCTCGTGCAGGCCCTTGATCTTGTGCGTCCAGAAGGTGACGGTGCAATGGCCCCAGCCGTAGAGGATCTCGGCGTGGTGGCCCTCCGCCTCGCACAGGTCGCCGACGCGCATCGCGAAATGCTGCGCCTCGCGGAAGTTGGAAAAGCGGTAGTCGCGCTCCAGCCGGTCGGGGTCCGGCCTGATCGACCAGCCGGGCACCTGCACCAGATAGTTTTCCGCCATCGCGCGGTCCATCGGGGGAATGCCGCCGCGGCAGGGTTCGCAGCTCTTTCCTGCCAGTTCCTGGTGTGTCGCCATTTCATGCCCTCCGGTGTTGTTGGTCTCGACTCCTCGTTTCGAACAATGCTGGGGCCGAAGCCTCCCGGCGGCAAGCCTCACGACCAGCCATGGACGCGCGCATGACGGACCTGCCCTTCGCCGACTACCAGCAGCCCACGAAGACCGCCGCCGGGCCGCGCCTCGCCATCGTGGGGGAGGCGCCGGGGGCGGAGGAGGCCCGGCGGGGCGTGCCCTTCGTCGGGCGCAGCGGCCAACTCCTCGACGAGACGCTGAAGGCGGCCGGGGTGGAGCGGGCGGAATGCCTCGTCGCCAACGCCTTCCGTTACCAGCCGCCGGGCAACAAGGTCGGCCATTTTTTCGCCTCGCGCACCCGCGCCAAGAAGGAGGGGCGGGCGCTGGACGAGCGCTGGGGGCCGTTCGGCACCTCCGACTGGGTGCTGGCGGAGTTTTCCGGCGAGATCGAGCATCTGCAACGGACGCTGGAGGACTTTTCCCCCCGCGTCATCGTCGCGCTGGGCCGCACGCCGCTGTGGGCGCTGACCGGGCTGAACGGGATCATGCAGCTGCGCGGCACGGTCCAGCCCTGCCGCCTCGTGCCGGGGGCGGAGGTGGTCGCGACCTTCCACCCCAGCTACATCCTGCGCGGCCAGCTCGCCGAACAGCCCACATTCCTGGCCGACCTGAAGCTGGCCGCGTCGCGGCTGACCGCCTGAGCGCCGTTACGCCCGCTCCGCGGCTTCCGCCAGACCGAGGAAGGCGGGAAGCTCGTGGATGATGACGTAGGTCGGGATGGGCGCCAGAAAGTCGCGCATCCGGCCCTTCTCCATGAAGCGCTTGCGAAAGCGGGAGTGCGTGAACAGGGTGCCCAGCTTCGGCACGATGCCGCCCGCGATGTAGATGCCGCCGCGCGCGCCCAGCGTCAGCGCGAGGTTGCCCGCCACGGTGCCGAGCATCGCGCAGAACATCTCCACCGCCTCCACGCAATGCAGGTTGGTGTTGGCGGTTGCCGCGTCCGACACCTGGGCCGGGGTGAAGGGCTCCGGTTCCTGATGGTCGAGGACGCACAGCGCCTGATAGAGGTTGACCAGACCCGGCCCGGACAGCACCCGCTCCGCCGAGACATGGTCGAAGCTCTTGCGGAGCTGGGCGAGGACGGCGCTCTCGCGGTCGCTGACCGGCGCCATGGTGACGTGGCCGCCCTCCGCGGCCAGCGCGGTCCAGCCCTCGGCGCCGGGCACCAGCCCCGACACGCCCAGCCCGCTGCCCGGCCCGATCACGCCGACGACGCGGCCCGGTACCGGCGCTCCCTCGCCCACCTGGCGCACATCGGCGGCGGTGAGGCGGGGCACCGACAGGGCGACGGCGGTGAAGTCGTTGATGACGGCCAGCCGCTCCAGCCCCAGCTTGCCGCGCACCTCGGCCGTGGAGAAGGACCAGCCGCGGTTGGTCATCAGCACCGCGTCGCCGGTCACCGGGCCGGCGATGGCGAAGGCGCCGCGGCTGGGCCGTGCGTCCGGCGGCATGCCGCCGAGATACGCCAGCGCCGCCGCCTCCAACGAGGGGAAGTCGGCGCAGCGCAGCACGCGCGAACCGTGGATGCCCGTGCCGTCGATCAGGCCGAAGCGGGCGTTGGTGGCGCCGATGTCGGCGACCAGGGTGACGGGGCCGGAAACGGCATTGCTGTCTGTGGTCATAGAATCAGTTTCACCCGTACGGCGCGCGCGTCAAGGCATCGACGTAGCTTTCCCGCCACCACCCGATGTCGTGGCTGCGCAGGATGCGCATCATCGCGGCGTGGCGCTCCTTGCGCTCGGGCAGAGACATGGTCAGGGCGCGCTGCAGGGCGTCGGCCACCGCCTCGATGTCGAAGGGGTTGACGATCAGCGCCGAATCGAGTTCCCGCGCCGCGCCGGCGAAGGTGGACAGCACCAGCACGCCGGGATCGTCGGCGTCCTGGCAGGCCACATACTCCTTGGCGACGAGGTTCATGCCGTCGCGCAGCGGGGTGACCAGCCCGACATGGGCGGTGCGGTAGAAGCCGGCCAGCACGCGCCGCCCGAAGCTCTTGTTCAGGTAACGGATCGGCACCCAGTCGAACTCGGCGAAGCGCCCGTTGATGCGGCCCGACAGCTCCGACAGCTCGCGCTTGATGGCGATGTATTCCGGCACGTCCTCCCGGCTCGGTGGCGCCACCTGGAGGAAGGAGACGCGGTTGCAATGCTCCGGATAGGCCGCCAGGAGCTGCTCGAAGGCCTGGAAGCGCTGCGGCAGGCCCTTCGAGTAGTCCAGCCGGTCCACCCCGATGATCAGCCGCCGCCCGACGAGGCTTTCCTTCAGCCGCTGGGTGTGGCGGGAGCGGGCGGCGATCTCGGCGATGCCCACCAGATTTTCGGTGTCGATGCTGATGGGGAAGGCGCGGGCCAGCAGCGTGCGTCCGAAGGCATGGATCAGCATGCCGCCCTCGGGGCCGCGGTCCTCCACCTCGCCGTCCAGCTCCTGGCGGATGTAGTCGGCGAAGCTGCGCAGGTCCACCTGGGTGTGGAAGCCGACGAGGTCGTAGGCGCACAGCTCCCGGATCAGCTCCCGATGGTTCGGCAGCGCCACCAGGATCTCCGGGGCTGGAAAGGGGGTGTGCAGGAAGAAGCCCATGCGCTGGGTGCAGCCGCGCTGGCGCAACTCCTCGCCGAAGGGGATCAGGTGGTAGTCGTGGACCCACACCATGTCGTCGGGGCGCAGCAGCGGGACCAGCTTCTCCGCGAAATAGCCGTTGACCCTCTTGTAGCCCTCGCGCGTGCGGCGGCTGACCTCGATCAGGCCGACGCGGTAGTGGAACAGCGGCCACAGGGTCTGGTTGGCGAAGCCGTTGTAATATTCCTCGAAGTCGCGGCGGCTGAGGTCGAGCGTCGCGTAGGTCAGGCGCCCGACGTCGGTGCGCCGGGGTTCGCTCTGCGATTCCTCCTCGACCACCGTGCCGCTCCAGCCGAACCAGATGCCTCCGGTCTTCTTCAGCGCGGCGAGCACCGCCACGGCGAGGCCCCCGGCGGCCTGTTTGCCTTCATCGATGGGGGCGACGCGGTTGGATACGACGACCAGTCTGCTCACGTGGGTGGTTCTCCGGTACCGGACGGCCGCGTTGAAAGACGACCGAATGGCGCGTGGCGGGGCGCACCCCGGGACGCGCAGGGACGAAACGACCGTGTCGGGGGTTGGTTCCCTATCGGTCGAATGGGTTATGCCGAAGGACCGGGGTGGGTTGGCGGACGCGCCGCCAGCCCCAGATTGTGCGGAAGCAGAGCCGGGATTCTGTGTGCAATGCAGCATAAACGGCTGTTTGCGCCGCGCCGAAGTTTTGTCTTATCTTTGGTTAAACCATTGAATGACATGAAAAAACATTTTCCCTCTTGATCCCTGAGCGGGGCTTCATCATATTGTGCAGTGCGGCATCGATCGTGTCTGCGATGCGGGCGGTGCCGTAACGCACTTCTTGGGCGTTTCCTCCCTAGACTCGGGCCGGGGCTCTTGCCCCGGCCTTTTTTTGTGCGCGGCCCGGTGCGCGAAGGGCTGTTCAGCGCGGGGCAAGGGGGTTGGGCGGCAGGTGGGCGATGTTGTCCACCATCTCGTGCATGTGCCGGGTCAGGACGGTCAGGAAGGGCAGGCGCGACAGCGTGGCCTCGTCCATGTAGAGGTCGCGGCTGATTTCGATCTGGAGCACGTGGATGCCCTGGCGCGGGCGCCCGTAATGGCGGGTGGTGTAGCCGCCGGCATAGGGCGCGTTGCGGCTGACCGTGTAGCCCAGGCCGCGCAGGAACCGCTCCGCCGTCTCGGTGACCGCGGGGGCGCAGGAATTGCCGAAACAGTCCCCCAGCACGATGTCGCTGCGCCGGTTGTCGCGGTCGCCCAGACCGGGGGATGGCATGGAATGGCAGTCGATCAGCACCGCGTGGCCGAACCGGGCGCGGGTGTCCTCGATCAGACGGCGCAGCGCGGTGTGATAGGGGGTGTAGCACTGCTCCACCCGCCGCACCGCTTCGGCGAAGCGCAGCTTGCCGCGGTAGATGTCCTCTCCGTTGGCGACCACGCGCGCGATGGTGCCCAGTCCGGCGGCCACGCGCGGCGAGCGGGTGTTGACGTAGGGGGGCAGAGGGTCGGCGAACATCTCCGGGTCCAGCTCGTAGGCTTCGCGGTTGACGTCCAGGAAGGCGCGGGGGAACAGCGCGCGGATCAGCGGTATGCCCAGCGCCGGGGCGCCCGCGAAGATCTCGTCGACGAAGCAGTCTTCCGATTTGCGCAACGCGCGCGGGTCGAGCCGTGCCGCCGCCAGGAATTCGGCCGGATAGCGGTTGCCGCTGTGCGGCGAGGCCAGCACCAGTGGCTTGGTCTGTTCGTCCGGGGCCAGAAGTTCGAAGGCCGGCTCCGGTGTGGCGGCGTCGACGGAAGCATCCATGGCATGTGATGTAGTGGACACGGGCGGCTCTGTCACGCACCGTCCCGCTCACGCCCCAACAGAGGGAGGGGCGGAGCGTCCCGTTGGCGGAAAAATTCGACGGGTCCGTCGCCGGGCGGCAAAAAAGTGAAAACGAGGCTTGCCAGACCCCTGGGATGATGGTACACCCCACGCCCACGCCGGACGGGACGCAAGACGGATGCCGAACCCCGAACCGACCGGCGGCACGGATGGGCGCGTAGCTCAGCGGGAGAGCACTACGTTGACATCGTAGGGGTCACAGGTTCAATCCCTGTCGCGCCCACCATCCTCGAAGGCCGGAACCCAGACGGGTTTCCGGCCTTCGCCATATCTGGACCATGCGACTCTGCCGGACGACCGGCCCTCGCCCCGGTGGGCAAGGGCCTCGCAGCCTTGCGCGTCATGCCGCGCTGCGGTCGTCCGGCGCCATGCCGCGGGTCAGGGTCGCCAGATCGCGGTCCAACGCCTGCTGGTCGGCATCGGGCAGGTTGAACTTCACGTGCAGTTGCCCCGGCTCGCAGGACCTCACCGTGAAGGGCACGGGGCGGGACAGGCCGGGGGCGCGCAGGGTGCCGGGGATGCCCGCCGTCATCATCGGCGCGTCCACGATCATCGCGCCGCCGGACGACAGGTTGGCGATCCGCGCCTTGCTGCCCGTACCGGCGCCGACGCCGTCGATGGTGCAGGGCAGGTCGATCGGGAAGCGTGCCTTGCGGCGGCGGTCGACGTCGCTGGTCGCGGTGCGGACCACGCGCACCAGGACGCTCTGCAGGTCGTCGATGCTCCGCGCCACGCCCCCGGCACCGGCGCGCATGCCGTCGGCCCGTTCGCCGGTCTGGTTGGCCTCCTCGGACACCAGGGCGATGCGGCTGGACACCTCCTGGGCGGCGTGGCTGGTCTCGTTGACGGTACGGGCGATCTCCCGGGTGGCGGCGTCCTGCTCCTCCACCGCTGCGGCGATCGACGAGGAAATGTCGGAAACCTGATCGATGGTCGCGGCGACCTCGCCCACCCGGTCCACGGCCTGCTTGGTGACCGATTGCACGTCGGTGATCAGCGTGGCGATCTCCTCGGTCGAGCGGGCGGTCTGGTTGGCGAGGTTCTTGACCTCCTGCGCCACCACCGCGAAGCCCCTGCCGGCCTCGCCGGCGCGGGCGGCCTCGATGGTCGCGTTCAGCGCCAGCAGGTTGGTCTGGCTGGCGATGTCGCCGATCAGGCGGGCGACGGCGCCGATGCGCTCGACCGCCTCCGACAGATGCCCGATGATCGCGCTGGCGGAGCCGGCCTTCTCCACGGCCTGTCCGGTCACCGACACCGACGCCGTCACCTGCCGGCCGATCTCCTGGATGGAGGCGGACAGTTCGTTGGCTGCTGCGGCGACGGTCTGGGCGTTCGCCAGCGCCTGGTTCGCCGCGGCGGCGACGGTTTGGGAGTTGTCGCTGACCATTCCGGCGGATGCGGCCATCGCCTCGGCGTTGCTGGCCATCTGTTCGGCGTGCCGGGCGACCTGCTCCACGGCGGTGCGGGTTTCGCGCTCCACCGTGTCGGCCATGGCGGCCAGGGCTTGGCGCCGCTCCTCCTCGCCGGCCGCGCGGGCGCGTTCCTGTTCGGCGCGCAGGCGTTCGTTGTCCAGGCCGGCTTCGCGGAAGACGCGCACGGCATCGGCCATCTGGCCGATCTCGTCGCCGCGCCCCTCGAAACCGACCTCCGCCCGCAGGTTGCCGGCGGCCATGCCGGTCATGGTCAGCCGCATCCGGTCGATCGGCCCGACCACGGCCCGCCGCAGGAAGACGATGGAGGCGGCGATCAGAAGGAGCGTGATCATGGCTGTCGTGACCAGCAGGGTCTTCAGTGTGGCGGCGGAGGCTTCGATGTCGGTGACCGCCGCGTCGAGGCCGTTCAGCCGTTCACCGCGCACCTCCTCCATGGTGGAGAGGAGCCGCTCCATCTCCTTGTCCATGCTCTCGGCCACCGCGTCGAATTGCCCCATCATGGCGTTCCCCGCCGCCGGGCCGCCGTCGACGTAGGCGCGGGACATGCGCTGGCCCAGTTCATAGAAGGGGGGGAAGGCGGCCTGGGTGGCGGCGATGCTCCGCACCATCTCCGTCAGCCCCAACTCGCGCGCGATGGCATGGGCGCTCTCGGCATGCCGGGCGAAGGCCCTCGCGTGCTCGTCCGCCTTCGCCGGCCCGTCGTCCAGCCCGTCCAGCCCGCGCGTCGCCGACACGTCGGTCAACCACTGCTGCACCTGCGCCACGTCGTAACGGATGTTGGCGATCAGCTCGCTCAGCGGCACCACCTTGCGGCTCACCTCGTCGGCGGTCTGGCGGACATGGGACAGGTGCCGTTCCTGCCACGATGTTTCGGTCCCGACGAGGAATGTTGCGATCGCCATGACGACAAAAACAAACACAGAGACCAGCGTTGTCTTTCGTTTGATGGTCATGGCGTGCAAGAAGTTCATAACAATGCTCCATTCCATATATTGCTGCCGCGGACTTGCCGCTGTCGGATGTGTCGAATGGACAATTCATCCAATCAAACTTGGAATCAAGTTTACCGTTGATCCTATTACGAAGCCCTGATGTACGCTCGCCTTATGAACAAGGTCTGTAGTCCGCGTGAGCGGGCCATGCGCGATGATTGGACGCTTGGACACGAGGATTCGTTCGAAAGAATATTGTGCGGAGGTTCCGGTTTTATTTGTGCTCGAATGTATGAAATGTGCAACCTGCATCGCCTGATTTTATGTCCAGGTTCTGGTGATTTTGTTGCTTCATGCAAAGAAAAAGGCCCTCCCCCGCGAACGGGGGAGGGCCTTCGATGCGCGCCGGATGGCGTGTCGGTTTAGCCGGCGGCCTTCGCCTTGGCCTCGATGCGGCGGCGGTGCAGCACCGGCTCGGTGTAGCCGTTCGGCTGTTCGCGGCCCTTGAAGACCAGATCGCAGGCGGCCTGGAAGGCGACGCTGCCGTCGAAGTCGGCGGCCATCGGGCGGTAGAGCGGATCGCCGGCGTTCTGCTTGTCCACCACGGCGGCCATGCGCTTCATCGTCTCCATGACCTGCGCCTCGGTGGTGATGCCGTGGAGCAGCCAGTTGGCGATGTGCTGGCTGGAGATGCGCAGCGTGGCGCGGTCCTCCATCAGCCCGACGTTGTTGATGTCCGGCACCTTGGAGCAGCCCACGCCCTGGTCGATCCAGCGCACGACGTAGCCGAGGATGCCCTGGGCGTTGTTGTCCAGCTCCTGCTGGATCTCCTCCTCCGACCAGTTGGGCCGGTCGGCCAGCGGGATGGTCAGGATGGCGTCCAGGCTGGCGCGCTCGCGGCGGGCCAGCTCCTCCTGGCGGGCGGCGACGTTGACCTGATGGTAGTGCAGGGCGTGCAGCGTGGCCGCGGTGGGCGAGGGCACCCAGGCGGTGTTGGCGCCGGCCTGCGGGTGGGCGACCTTGGCGGCCAGCATGTCGGCCATGCGGTCGGGCATCGCCCACATGCCCTTGCCGATCTGGGCGTGGCCCTTCAGCCCGCAGAGCAGGCCGGTGTCGACGTTCCAGTCCTCGTAGGCCTTGATCCAGGCGGACGACTTCATGTCGTTCTTGCGGATCATCGGGCCGGCTTCCATGGCGGTGTGCATCTCGTCGCCGGTGCGGTCGAGGAAGCCGGTGTTGATGAACACCACGCGCGCCGCCGCGGCGCGGATGCACTCCTTGAGGTTCACCGTGGTGCGGCGCTCCTCGTCCATGATGCCCATCTTCAGCGTGTTGCGCGCGATGCCCAGAGCGTCCTCGACGCGGGCGAACAGCTCGTCCGCGAAGGCGACCTCCTCCGGCCCGTGCATCTTCGGCTTCACAATGTAGACCGAGCCGGCGCGGCTGTTGAGGCGGGCGCCCTTGACGTCGTGCAGCGCGATCAAGGAGGTGATCATGCCGTCGAGGATGCCCTCCGGCGCCTCGCTGCCGTCCTTCAGCAGGACCGCGCTGTTGGTCATCAGGTGACCGACGTTGCGGATCAGCATCAGGCTGCGGCCGGGCAGGGTGATCGTCTCGCCGTTGCGGCTGGTGTAGCTGCGGTCGGGGTTCAGCCGGCGCTCCACCGTGCCGCTGCCCTTGGGGAAGCTGGCGGTCAGGCTGCCGGTCATCAGGCCCAGCCAGTTGCGGTAGGCCAGCACCTTGTCCTCGGCATCCACGGCGGCGACGGAGTCCTCGCAGTCCTGGATGGTGGTCAGGGCGGATTCGAGCACGAGGTCGGCGACGCCCGCCGCGTCGGTCCTGCCGATCGGGTGGCTGCGGTCGATGCGGATTTCCATGTGCAGGCCGTTGTCGGCCAGCAGGATGGCGGTCGGGGCGGACGGCTCGCCGGTGTAGCCGACCAGACGTTCCGGTTCGGCGAGGCCGGTGGCGCGGCCGTCCTTCAGCGCGACGACGAGGCGGCCGTTGTCCACCGTGTAGCCGGCGGCGTCGGCGTGCGACCCGTCGGACAGCGGGGCGGCGCGGTCCAGCACGTCGCGGGCGAAGGCGATGACCTTCTCGCCGCGCTTCGGGTTGTAGCCGGCGCCGCGCTCCGCCCCGTCCGCGTCGGGGATGGCGTCGGTGCCATAGAGCGCGTCGTACAGGCTGCCCCAGCGGGCGTTGGCGGCGTTCAGCGCGTAGCGGGCGTTCATCACCGGCACGACGAGCTGCGGGCCGGCGGTCGTGGAGATCTCCGGATCGACGTTCTCGGTCGTCACGGCGAAGTCCGGGCCTTCCGGCAGGAGATAGCCGATCTCCTTGAGGAACTCGGTGTGGGCGGCGCGGTCCAGCGGCTGGCCGCGGCGGCTGCGGTACCACTCGTCGATCTGGGCCTGGAGCGCGTCCCGCTTGGCCAGCAGCGCGCGGTTGCGCGGGGCCAGATCGTGGAGAATCGCGTCAAGGCCCGACCAGAATTGCTCCGGCGTCACGCCGGTGCCCGGCAGGGCTTCGTTCTCGATGAAGCGGTGAAGCTCCGTGGCAACCTGCAAGCCGCCAACCTGAATGCGTTCCGTCACCATTGCTGCTCTTTCCTTCCGAAATCGTAGACACCGCGGTTTTTCGGTTTGTCGTTCTTTGGCTGACGTTTTTTCACCGCAAGCCCGCTCCGGTGTCCGGCGCGGGTTTCGCGCGACAAGGTACACATTCGCGGCGTCGCGGTCTTCCCCCGAATTGCCGCGCTGCGGCGGTTGCGCGGGGAACTCCCCCAAAGGCCCGCCAGCGCCTATGTTGGGTGGCATGAGCATATCCGGCCATGCACCCCCGGCGGCGGGCACGCCCGCGCGGGAGCCGCTGTCCGGGCTGGTGGAGCGGGTGACCTTCCACAGCCCGGAGACGGGATTCTGCGTGCTGCGGCTGAAGGTGCGCGGGCAGCGCGACCTCGTCACGCTGGTCGGCCACGCCGCCACCATCGGCGCGGGGGAGTTCGTGCAGGCCAGCGGCGCCTGGGTGAACGACCGCAACCACGGGCTCCAGTTCAAGGCCGACTTCCTGCGCGCCACCCCGCCGACCACGGTGGAGGGGATCGAGAAGTATCTCGGCTCCGGCCTGATCCGCGGCATCGGGCCGGTCTACGCGAAGAAGATGGTCAAGGCCTTCGGCGAGGCGGTGTTCGACGTGATCGAGCAGGAGCCGGACCGCCTGCGGCAGGTCACCGGCATCGGGCCGAAGCGGGCGCAGCGCATCATCGCCGGCTGGGCCGACCAGAAGGTGATCCGCGAGATCATGATCTTCCTGCACAGCCACGGGGTCGGTACCTCGCGCGCCGTGCGCATCTTCAAGACCTACGGGCCGGACGCCATTCGGCTGATCACCGAGAACCCCTACCGGCTGGCCCGCGACATCCGCGGCATCGGTTTCAAGACGGCCGACGCGGTGGCCGCCCGGCTGGGCATCGAGAAGACCGCGATGATCCGGGCGCGGGCCGGCATCGGCTATGCCCTGGCCGAGGCAACCGACCAGGGCCATTGCGGCGTGCCGGTGGCCGAGCTGATTCCCATGGCCGTGAAGCTGCTGGAGATCGACGCCGCCATCCTGGAGGAGGCGGCGGAGCTGGAGCGGCAGGACGGCGCGGTGGTCGCCGACAGCCTGGGCGGCGAGCCCTGCCTGTTCCTGGCGAGCCTGCACCGGGCGGAGCAGGCCATCGCCGACCGGCTGCGCCGGCTGGCCGGTGGACCCGTGCCCTGGCCGGAGATCGACGCGGAGAAGGCGATTCCCTGGGTGGAGGCGAAGGCCGGGATCACCCTGGCCGAGGGGCAGCGGGAGGCGCTGCGCCAAGCGGCCACGTCGAAGCTGCTGGTCATCACCGGCGGTCCGGGGGTGGGCAAGACGACGCTGGTGAACAGCATCCTGACCATGCTGAAGGCCAAGAACGTGTCGATCGCGCTGGCCGCCCCGACGGGACGCGCCGCCAAGCGGCTGAGCGAGAGCACCGGCCTGGAGGCACGGACCATCCACCGCCTGCTGGAGACCGACCCGCAGGCCGGAGGCTTCAAGCGCGACGAGACCAACCCGCTGGACTGCGACCTGCTGGTGGTGGACGAGACCAGCATGGTCGACGTGCCGCTGATGAACGCCCTGCTGCGCGCCGTGCCGGGGCGGGCCGCGCTCCTGCTGGTCGGCGACGTGGACCAGTTGCCCTCGGTCGGGCCGGGGCAGGTGCTGGGCGACGTGATTGGCTCCGGCGCGGTGCCGGTGGTGCGGCTGACCGAGATCTTCCGGCAGGCGGCGACCAGCCGCATCATCGTCAACGCCCACCGCATCAACGCCGGCCAGATGCCGGAGACGCCAAGGGCCGGGGAGGACAGCGACTTCTACTTCGTCGAGGCGGCGACTCCGGAGGCCGGGGTGGCGAAGCTGATCGAGATGGTGCGCGACCGCATCCCCCGCCGATTCGGCGCCGATCCGGTGCGCGACGTGCAGGTCCTCTGCCCGATGAACCGCGGGGGCCTCGGCGCGCGCTCACTGAACATCGAACTGCAGAGGGTGCTGAACCCACCCGGCGAATCCCGAGTCGAGCGATTCGGCTGGACCTTCGGTCCCGGCGACAAGGTCATGCAGGTCGAGAACAACTATGACAAGGAGGTCTACAACGGCGATCTCGGCATCGTATCCGTCGTCGATCCGGAAGAAGGGACGCTGATCGCGACCTTCGATGGACGCCCGGTGACCTATGATTTTGGAGAATTGGACGAGATCGTCCTGGCCTATGCGACGACGATCCACAAGAGCCAGGGGTCCGAATACCCGGTGGTCGTCATCCCGGTGGTCACCCAGCATTACACGATGCTCCATCGCAACCTGATCTATACCGGTGTGACGCGGGGTAAGCGGCTGGTGGTCATGCTCGGTCAGCGCCGCGCGCTCGCCATGGCGGTGCGCGGGACGCAGGGGCGGCGACGCTGGACGAAACTGGGGGAATGGCTGTCGCCTCTATGACCCTTGGCGGAAGACAACCATGTCGGGATTTTGTCACAAGCGTATGCGCGCGGGGTTTGCGGCGCCGATCCCGCTGTGCGGCGTGCGCCCTGCGGAACGCTGTAGAAAATGTCTTAAGCTGTTCAATTGGCGAAAGAAATCTCCTCCGCTCCAGGGGCGGGGCGGACGCGGTGGCCCACAGCCGGGCGGAGTCGGCACCGGGCGTCTTCGGGACCGGTACCCCTTCCGAATGGACGCGTTTCCCCCTGGCCGAATGTCGCAGGAAGGGTCGTCTGGCCTTTGGCGTGCTTGACGGATGGCTCGTACCCTGTGACAAAGATAATTCGGCATCCTTTATGAGCTTGAAGACACATGTTCGACCGCCCGCCCCGCCAGGGCTACCGCGCTCCCGAGATCACCAAGGCCAACGTCACCGCCACTGTGAAGTGGTTCAACCCCACCAAGGGGTTCGGCTTCGTGTCCCCCGAGGACGGTTCGCCCGACGCCTTCCTGCACGTCTCCGCGGTTCAGGCCGCCGGCTATGACGCGCTCGACGAAGGCGCTACCATCGTTTGCGACCTTGCCCGCGGCCCGAAGGGTCCGCAGGTTGCTTCCATTCAATCCGTGGACACGTCCACCGCGTCCCGCGCGCCGGCCCGTCCGGCCCGCGCGGGCGCTGGCGGCGGCTTTGGCGGCGGCGGCTATGACCGTGGCGGCTACGGCGGCGGCGGCGGCGGTTACGACCGCGGCGGCTGGGGCAACGACGCCGGCGGCGGCGAAGAGGTCGACGGCACCGTCAAGTGGTTCAACGCCGACAAGGGCTTCGGCTTCATCACGCCGAGCACCGGCGGCAAGGACGTCTTCGTCCACGTGAACGTTCTGCGTCGCTCCGGCATGCAGTCGCTCCAGGAAGGCGATCAGGTGCGCGTGACCGTCCGCCAGGGCCAGAAGGGTCCGGAGGCCGGCAAGGTCGAGTACCGCTAAGCCGTCTTCAGTCTCTGAAGAACGGCCGGGGCGCTTCCGCAAGGAGGCGCCCCGGTTCGTTTTCGGGCCTCTGATGCCGTCGCCCAAGGTTCCCGCATCGTTGCGGCGAATCCCCATCTTGCCCAAACCTTGTGCATGCTGCGACATTGCCCGGGCGGCATGGACCCGCGGGTCCCGGAACACGGCGGTGTCAGGGGGCTTGCCGACCGCGCGGAACGGCAATCGCCGGTGCGATGGATGTCCCGTCCGCCGGGCGTCCGGACCGAGACTGTGGGGGAGGGTGAAGAGGTGAGGGAAGGCATGAGGAACGATCCGCCGGGCTTCCGGCCCCAGGACGCCGCGACGCTGCGGTCCAACGCGCTGTTCGGGCGCCTGCCCGACCGGTCGCTGGAGTTGCTTGTCAGCACGGCCCAGGTGCGCACGGTGCCGCGCGGCACCACCCTGTTCGTTCAGGACGAGGATGCCGACCGCTTCTTCGCGCTGCTCGACGGTTGGGTAAAGCTCTACCGGCTGACCCGCGACGGGGCGGAGGCGGTGGTGACCATCGTCGCCCCCGGCGAGACCTTCGCCGAGGCCGCCATGTTCGCCAGCGGCAAGTTCCCGGTCTGCGCGGAGGCGGTCGCCGAGTCGCGCGTCATGACCCTGACGGCGGAGGGCTTCGCCCGCTGCCTGCGCGACGACGAACAGATCGCCTTCGCCATGCTGGGGTCCCTGTCGGTGCGGCTGCGCCACCTCGTCCAGCAGATCGAGCAATTGCAGGTCCAGCCGACCGCCCAGCGGGTCGGCAGTTTCCTGCTGCGCTTCTGCCCGGAGGGCGGTGGCGCCACCAGCTTCGCACTGCCCTTCGACAAGGCGCTGGTCGCGCGGCGCCTCGGCATGCAGCCGGAAACCTTCTCCCGGGCGCTGGCGAAGCTGCGCGGGGTGGGGGTGGAGACGCAGGGCGGGACAGTGTCCGTCGCCGACCTGGACGCGCTGCGCCGCTTCTGCAACGCCGACTCCGGGGGCGGCGAGCACGGCGGTTGACGGGCCGGGCCGGGCTGGGCGCAGTCTGGGGTTGTCATCGTCCGCGATGCCTTGCCGATGAAGGGTTGCGGCGGGCCGCAGTGGCATGTTCACGCGCGGCGGCCCTGTGATATCCTCCCGCGACCGGAGGCTGCGGGTGGCGCGGAGGGAGTTCGATGAGCGACGAGTTTCTTTTCGCCGACGACGAGCCGGGTATCGAGGCCGAAACGGCGAAGGAAGCGGCGCCGGAGCCCGCCGAACCCTGGATCATCCTGATCGTCGACGACGATCCGGCCATCCACGCGACCACCAAGATGGTGCTGCGCGGCTTCACCTTCGAAGGCCGCCCGGCGCACTTCCTGTCCGCTGGAACCGCGGCGGAGGCGCGCAGCCTGCTGGAGCAGAATCCGGCCATCGCCGTGGTGCTTCTGGACGTGGTCATGGAGTCGGACGACGCCGGCCTGCGGCTGGTGCGCATGATCCGCAGCGAGTTGAACAACCGGCGCGTGCGCATCATCCTGCGCACCGGCCAGCCGGGGCAGGCGCCGGAACGCGACGTCATCCTGAACTACGACATCAACGACTACAAATCGAAGACGGAGCTGACGGCGCAGAAGCTGTTCACCTCGGTCGTCGCCGCCCTGCGCGGCTATCAGGATATCACCGCCATCGAGGACCACCGCTGGGGGCTTGAGCGCATCCTGGACGCCTCCTCCGCCCTGCTCGACAAGCGGACCATGGCGGAGTTCGTCCGCGGCGCGGTGTCGAAGATCGCCGAGATCTGCCCGCCCTGCGACGGCATCGCCCTGTGCAGCCGCTGGACCGAGGAGGAAACCGGTGGTGCCGCGCGCGACCCGCTGGTGCTGGGGGCCGGCGGCATCCACGCGGCGGCGGAGGGCAAGCCGGTGCGCGCCGCCCTGCCGGCGGAGGCGGCGGAGGCGGTGACGCAGGCGCTGGCCGACGGGCGGAACCGCTATGAGCGGGAGCGCAGCCTGCTGGTCTTCCGCTCCACCTCGCGGCACCACGACACGGTGTTCCACATCAACCACCGGCGCCCCCTGACGGAGGACGAACGGCGGCTGCTGGAGGTCTTCTGCTCCAAGGTCGCGGTCGGCTTCGACAACGTGCATCTGTACGAGGAACTGACCGCGCTGAACCGCAACCTGGAGAGCCAGGTGGCCGACCGGACCCGCGAACTGGTCGCCGCGACCGAGGCGGCGGAGGCCGCAAGGGCGGAGGCCGAGGCCGCCAACCAGGCCAAATCGTTGTTCCTGGCGACCATGAGCCACGAGATCCGCACCCCGATGAACGGCGTCCAGGGCATGCTGGAACTGCTGGAATACACGCCGCTGACCCCCGAGCAGCAGGAGCTGGTCACCGTCGTCCGCGATTCGGCGGGGGCGCTGCTGACCATCATCAACGACATCCTGGACTTCTCGAAGATCGAAGCCGGGCGGCTGGACCTGGAGCACGCCCCGGTGTCGCTGTCCGCGGTGGTGGAGGGCGTGGCCGAGACGCTGGCCCCGGCAGCGCGGCAGAAGGATCTGGCGCTGGTCACCTACGTCGATCCCGACCTGCCGCCACTGGTCATGGGCGATTCGGTGCGCATCCGGCAGGTGCTGTTCAACATCGCCGGCAACGCCGTGAAGTTCACCCCCTCCGGCTCGGTGCGCATCCGGGCCGAGCTGGCGCGGTTCGAGGACGGGCGGGCGACGATCCGGATCACCGTGACCGACACCGGAATCGGCATCGCCAAGGAGGCACAGACCCAGCTCTTCGACCCCTTCACCCAGGCGGAGGCCTCGACCACCCGTCGCTTTGGCGGGACCGGGCTGGGGCTGTCGATCTGCCGTCGACTGGCCGAGCTGATGGGCGGCGAGGTCGGGGTGGCGAGCGAGCCGGGCCGCGGCTCCACCTTCTGGTTCACCTTCACCGCCGATCTCGCCGCGGACCGCGACGCCGCGGGCGTCGGGGCTCCGCCGCTGGCCGGGCTGTCGGTGCTGCTCCTGGCCGCCGACGCGGAGGAGCGGCGGTTCCTCGCCCGCTACTTGAACACCGACGGTGCCGTTCTGCTGGACGCGCCGGATGCGGCGGCGGGGATGCAGGCCCTGGCGCCGGGGGCGCCCTGCGACGTCGTGCTCACCACTTCGGAAGCGGATTTGCAGGCGCTGGACACCGCAGCGCCTGGGCTGGCGCGCGGGCGGGTGCTGCTGGGGGGGCTGGGCGCCTTGATCGACGCGGTCGGGCTGGCCCGACCGGTGCGCCGCGGCCATCTGGTGCGCGCCGTGCTCGCCGCCGCGGGTCGCGGGCCGGCGGTCGAGACCGATGCGGGGCATCCCGGACCAACGGCGGTTTCTTTGGCGGAGGATGGAGCGGCGCCTCCACCCCGCATCCTGGTGGCCGAGGACCATCCGACCAACCGGCAGGTCATCCAGCGGCAACTCGCCCTGCTCGGCCAGACGGTGGACTTGGCGGAGGACGGCGTCCAGGCGCTGGCCCTGTGGCGTGACGGGAATTACGCGCTGCTGCTCACCGACTGCCAGATGCCGGAGATGGACGGCTTCGAGCTGACCCGGCTGATCCGTGCCGAGGAGGCGGCGGGCGGTCGTCCCCGCCTGCCCATCATCGCGGTCACCGCCAACGCCATGGCCGGCGAGGCGCAGCGCTGTCTGTCCGCGGGGATGGACGACGCCGTGTCGAAGCCGGTGGAGATCGGCCAACTGCGCCGCTTGCTGGACCGCCACTTGCCGTCCATGACCGCGTCCGAACCGGCGCCGGTTCCCTCGGCATCCGCCGCGACGCCGGACCCCCGCCCCGACGCGCCACCCATCGACGTGGGGGTCCTGGCGACCCTGTTCGACGGGGACATGGAGTTCGTCGGGCAACTGCTGCAGGAGTTCATCGTCTCCAACAGCGCCAGCCGCGACCGCCTGGTCGCCGCCCATGAGGCGGAGGATTGGGACGGCGTGCGTCAGGCCGCCCACAAGCTGGCGGGGTCCTCCCGCACGGTGGGCGCGCGCGATCTCGCCATGGCGAGCGATGCCATCGAACTGTCCTGTGTGGAGCGGCGGCTGGACGGCATCGGTTCGCTGGTCGCCCGCGTCGACCATGAACTTGGCCGCGCCGCCGCGTACATTCATGGCATGGCGCCGGCTTAGCGAACCGGCGCCGGCCCAATCAGTCGATCAAGCGGCTCCTCAAGCGGCTCCTCAAGCGGCTATTGGCCTCAGGGCGCGGTCGCGGACCAGCGCGTTGAACCTCTGCTCAAATCCGGCCTTCGCCTCGTCCGGCAGCTCGAAACGGATGTGGCAGCTCTGGGCCTCGACCGTCACGACGGTGAAGGGCAGGGGCATGCCGAAGCCGTCGATGTGCAGCGTGCCGCGCGCACCGTTCGTGGCGCCGTCCCAGACCTGCAGCGCGGCGCCGCTGGAGGACAGGTTGTGCAGGCGGCAGATCCGGTTGCCGGCGGGGGTGTCGGCGCGGGCGGGCAGTTCCACCGCATAGCGGGCCTCGCGGCGGCGGTCCACCTCGCTCATCGACGTGCGGACGACCCGAACCAGGATGCCGCGCAGCTCGTCGATGCTTCCCGAGACGTCGTCGGCGATGACGCGCACGTCGGCGGCGCGGTCGCCGGTGGCCTTCGCCTCGCTGGAGACCTCGGCGATGCGGCGGGAGACCTCGCGCGCGGCGTCGGCGGTCTGGTTGACGTTCCGGCTGATCTCCTGGGTCGCGGCGGCCTGTTCCTCCATCGCGGCGGCGATGGCGGCGGCCACCTGATCGACCTCGGTTATGCTGTCGGTGATGGTGGAGACGGCGGCCACGGCCCCGCCGGTCGCGGCCTGGATCTCGCCGATCTGGGTGGCGATGTCCTCCGTCGCCTGCGCGGTCTGGTTCGCCAGATTCTTCACCTCGCTCGCCACCACGGCGAAGCCCTTGCCGGCCTCGCCGGCACGGGCGGCCTCGATGGTGGCGTTCAGCGCCAGAAGATTGGTCTGGCTGGCGATCGTCTGGATGAGCTGGGCGACGTCGCCAATCTTCTGCACGGCGTTGGACAGCGACTGGATGGTGCCGCGCGCCTGGTCGCCCTTCTCCACAGCGATGCGGGTGATGCTGCTGGCCTGCGCCACCTGTGTGCCGATCTCGCGGATCGAGGCGGCCAGCTCTTCCGAGGCGGCGGCGACGGTCTGGGCGTTGCGCAGGGCCTGTTCCGCGGCGGCGGCAACCGACTGGCTGTTCGCCCCGACGGCGTCCGCCGACCGGGCCATGGCCGCGGCGTTGCCTTCCATCTGCCCGGTGCGCTCGGCCACCCGGTCCACGGCGTTGCGGGTTTCGCGCTCCACCGTCTGGGCCATGTTCTCCAGCGCGTCGCGCTTGGCGATCTCGGCCTGCTCGCGCTGGCGTTCCTGTTCCTGGCGCATGCGCTGATTTTCCAGCCCGTTGGCCTTGAACACCTCCACCGCGCGGGCCATCGCGCCGATTTCGTCACGCCCGTCGCTGCCCGGGACGGCTTCGGCATAGTCGCCGTCGGCGATTCGCCGCATGGCCGCGGTCAGGCGCCCCACCGGGCCGGTGACCCGGCGGACCACAATCATCACGCCCAGCAGCACCATGGCGATGCCGACCGCCAGCAGCGTCCAGGCGGTCGTGCTGGCGGTGCCGTGGGTCTTCTGGGCCGCCTCGTAGTTCTCGCCGGCGACGCGCACCTGGAGGTCGATCAGCAGGCCGATGCGGTCGGTGACGGGATCGATGGTCTGGTACAACTCCTTCCGGACGAAGCCGTCCAACGCGCGGCCGTCCTTGTCCAACAGGATGCCGATCAGCCGCTCGATCAGGATGTCGGCCTTGGCCATGTCCGGCTTGATCTGATCGACCAGCGCCCGCTCCTCGGCGTTGAGCGTGTTGGCCAGATAGGCGGACCAGTGCGACCGTATGTCCTCCTTCGCCTTGCGGGTCGACGCCAGGCTCTCGTCCCAGGTGAAATTGCCGTTGCGGGCCTTGTGCGAGGCGTCGACGATGAAGACGGCGTAGGCGTCCGAGATGATCTTCAGGTTGCGCAGCGGCAGCACCCGGTCGTCATGCACCGACCGCAGATCGGCGTTCGCCATGTTGAGCGCGCGCAGCCCGACGACGTCGCTGACGGCGAGCAGAAGGCCGAGCAGGTTCAAAACCACAAGAAGAAGAACTTTGATGGAGAGGCGCATTGCAGACTTCCCGCGGATTTCGACAGGCACCCGCTGTTTCCCATCGTCGTGCGACGGTGCGGGTTTCAGAGGCGTCAGGCGTGGATGGAACGAAAAAATCGCCGTCCGCGGGATGGGCGCGGACGGCGATTTCTTGCTTTTGCTCTGCACAACCGGCCGCGCGATCCGGGCCCTGTCCGAACATCCGGCGGGTGTTTACGGTCGGTGCCTCGTCTTCAACCCCTCGGGCGTCAGTGGACCTTGACCTCGTTCCCGTGATCGCGGCGGTAGATGTGCACATGGTAGGCGGCCATCGGATTGCCCCGGACATACTCCAGCAGACGGCGTTCCATGTCCGGCGTGGCGTTGCGGATCAGCATCTGCCAAGCCGGCTCCATCGTGGCGCGCTGGGTCTCGTCGTGCGGCAGCATGATGAAGCCCGCCCATTCTGGCCGGAAATCAGCGAGATAGCTTTCGGCATAATGCCGCATCATGGACGCGTCGTTGACGTTGACCGACTTCATGTTCTCGAAGCAGACACGAAGCTGCATGTTCCGTCTCCCTCGTTTCGCAGGTCTCGATACAACGGATATGTGCAGCGTCCGTCCCTTCCGCATCCATCGGGCGGGCGGAAAATTTGGGCGGGGGCGGCGAGATAACCGTGCAACGAAGAAAACCCCTCCCCGCGGAGCGGGAAGGGGTTCCAGTCATGGCGGATAGGAGAGGGAGACGACCGGCGGACCAGCGGCGAAGGCCGTAGGACCGCCGGTGCGTTCCTCAACCAAACTTATAACTGATGCCGTAGCCGCCCCGCGGGTAGTCCCACTGAATATTTTCCTTGTCCTGGCAGACCACGCGGCAGGTGCCGCATTCCAGGCAACCGTCGGTGGCCAGCGTCACGCTGCCCGTCTCGTTCTTGCTGTAGCAGGCCGCCGGGCAGCAGACGGTGCAGGCCTGGGACTCGCAGGACTTGCAGACCGCGTCGTTGCGGATCTGGATGTGCGGCCGGCTCTCGTCGACGATGTAGCGGTTCTGGTACAGCTTCTCTTCGATCTTGACCACGATGCTCATCGCACGGCCCTCACCAGCTTGATTGCGTCGCCGACCAGACCCATGATCGAGCGCTTCTTGACGAAGGACTTCATGATCTCCTTCTCCTTCGTCTTCTTGTCCACGCTGTCCACGGTGAACCAGCTGTGGGCGGCGGCGGTCAGCGTGTCGGGGTAGGCGCCGAAGAACTGCTTGTTCTCGTGCATGATGCCCGGCAGGTTCCGGTACTTCTTCAGGTCCTTCATGATGAAGCTGTCGTCCAGCTTCTTCTTGTAGCCGGCGAGGTTGGCGGCGTTGTAGGGCTTGCCGGCCTGCTTCAGCTCGATCACCGTCTCCGCCGCCATGCGGCCCGACGCCATGGCGAGGTTGGAGCCCTCGCGGTGGGCGGCGTTGTTGAAGTGGGCGGCGTCGCCGACCACCATCCAGCCGTCGCCGTAGAGTTGCGGAACCGCCTTGTAGCCGCCCTCGGGGATCATGTGGGCGGCGTATTCCTTCATCTCCGCCCCTTCGATCAGCGGCTTGATGACGGGGTGGTTCTTCAGGTCCTCCAGCATCTTGTAGGGCGGGATGGCGCCCTCCTTGAAGTCGGAGATCAGGCAGCCGATGCCGATCGTCAGCGATTCCTTGTTCGTATACAGGAACGCCGTGCCGACCATGCCCTTGGTCACCTTGCCCATGATCTCGATGACCACGCCCTCCTCGTCCTTCAGGCCGAAGCGCTGCTGGATCAGCTCGGGATCGATGAACAGGATTTCCTTGACGGCCAGCGCGACGTTCTGAGGCGCCAGCTCCTGCTGGAAGCCGGTGCGGCGGGCGAGCAGGGCGTTGACGCCGTCGGCCATGATGACCACATCGGCGTGGATCTCGCCGCCCTCGCGGTCGGTGCGCACGCCGATCACCTTGCCCGCGGCGTCGCGGATCAGCTCCGTCACCGTGGTCTCGCAGATCTGCAGGCCGCCGGCCTCACGGATCTTCTCGGAAAACCACTTGTCGATGTTGGCGCGGATGATCGTGTAGCGGTTCGGCTTGTCGCTGTTGAAAGCCTCCGACCGGTAGTTGGTGCCGATGTAGTTGTCGTCTCCGAGCAGCCAGATGCGCTGTTCGATGATGTGGCGCTCGGTCGGGCAATCCTCGCGGAAGTCCGGGATGATCTTCTCCAGCTCGGCGGCGTACATGATGCCGCCCTGGACGTTCTTGGCGCCGGGATACTCCCCGCGCTCAAGCTGAAGAACGCTGAGGCCCTGCTTGGCCAGCGTGTAGGCCGCCGCGTTGCCGGACGGGCCGGCACCGATGACGATGGCGTCGAACTTTTCGACCATGGTCCTTGTGGCTCCTGTTCGTCCGGGAAATCAGCCGGCCAGCCGGTTGACCGAGAGGCGCTTGCCGAAAGCGTCGGTCAGGGCCGGCAGGATGGTCAGCGCGTCGCCGACCAGCCCGAGATGGGCGAAGTCGAAGATCGGCGCGTTGGGGTCGGTGTTGATGGCCAGGATCAGGTCGGACTTCTCCATGCCGACCCGGTGCTGGATGGCGCCGGAGATGCCGGCGGCGATGTAGAGCTTCGGGCGCACCGTCTTGCCGGTCTGCCCGACCTGCCGGTCGAAGCCGGTCCAGCCGGCCTGGACCAGCGGGCGGGTCACCCCGACCTCGCCGCCCAGAACCTTGGCGAGGTCGAAGACCAGCTTCAGGTTCTCCGGCTTGCCCAGCCCCTTGCCCGCCGCGACGATGATGTCGGCGAAGGCGAGCTGCGCCTCGTTCTGCTCGCGGTCGGCGATGAAGCTCAGCACCTTGGTGATGACGTCGGTCTCACGCAGGTTCGGGAACACCTCGACCACGCGGCCGGTGCGGCTGTCGTCGCGGTCGGGCATGGACATCACGCGCGGGCGCACCGTGGCCATCTGCGGCCGGTAGGCCAGCGTCTGGATGGTGCAGAGCAGCGTGCCGCCGAAGGTCGGGCGGGTGGCCGCCAGCGACCGGTTGTCCATATAGATGTCCAGCTCGGTGCAGTCGGCGGTCAGGCCGGTGGCGAGCGTGGTGGCGATGGCGCCGGCAAGGTCGCGGCCCAGCGTGGTGGCGCCCAGCAGCACGATCTCCGGCTTGTAGGTGTTGACCACGTCGGTCATCACCCGCGTGTAGGGATCGGTGCGGTAGTCGGCCAGGACCGGGTCGGTCACCTTGTAGACGACGTCGGCGCCGTAGGTGAAGGCGTCGCCGCAGATGGCGTTCAGCTCCGGGCTGTCGGCGCCCAGGACCACGGCCCCCACCTCGACCCCCAGCTTGTCGGCGAGCTTGCGGGCCTCGCCCACCAGCTCCCAAGACACGGAATGGACGGAGCCGCGCTCCTGCTCCACGATCACCCAGATGCCCTTGTATTCCTTCAAGTGCTCGGGCAGTTGGAACTTGCGTCCCTGCGGCTTGCTTGGTTCGCTCATCGGGATGTCTCCGGCGGAGGATTCGTCAGGAACGGCGCGTCACAGCCCGGCGGCGGCGCGGGCGAGCAGCTCGTCGGCGAGTTTCGGCTGGGCGCCGAGGATGGCCTCGACCGCGGCGGCGGCCTGGGCCTCCGCGGTGGGGGTCTCGGCGCCGGGGGACTCGACCTCGACCATCGTCGCCTTCTGGGCGCGCGGCTTCGGGACGAAGACCTTCGACACGACGGTGGGCGAGCCCTTCAGCCCGACCTTCGTCTCTTCGGCGCCGGTGGTGTCCTTGTTCCAGGTCTTCAGGCCGTAGCGGGCGGCGCGGAACATGTCGTCCATCTTGCCGAAGCGGATGGTGTTCGTGCCTTCCAGCATCGTGATCATGCAGGGCAGGGCAGTCTTCAGCACCTGAACGCCGCCCTCGGAGCGGCGGTGCACGACGATCTCCTTGGCGCCCTGGTCGATCGCTTCGATCTTCGTGATGTAGGTGAGCTGTTGGAAGCCCAGCCGCGTGGCGATGCCCGGACCGACCTGCGCGGTGTCGCCGTCCACCGTCTGCTTGCCGCAGAAGACCAGATCGACCGTCTCCTCCTCCGACAGCTTCTTGATGGCGGAGGTCAGGGCGTAGGAGGTCGCCAGCGTGTCCGACCCGGCGAACTTGCGGTCGGTCAGCAGCACCGCGTCGTCGGCGCCCAGCGACAGCGCCTTGCGCAGCGAGGTTTCGGCCATCGGCGGCCCCATGGTCAGGACGGTGACGCGGGCGCCGACCTTGTCCTTGATCCGCAGCGCCTCCTCCAGCGAGAAGAGGTCGAAGGGGTTGATGATGGCCGGGACGCCCTGACGCATGATCGTGTTCGTCACGGGGTGGATGCGGATCTGGGCGCTGTCGGGCACCTGTTTGATACAGACAACGATGTGCATCCCGGTCTCCTTGACATTCCGCCGCCTGTCGCGCGGCGTGGCTATGGTCCTACCAGCAAGCGGCGTGCCAGATTTGTGCAGAGCGGTAAGTTGTTGTGATCAATGATTTTTATGGCTGTTGAGAGATTGTCGCAAAAACGACAAAGAACCGACGTGTCGGCTTCTCAACAGGGGGCTTCCGTCGCGGCCCGACCCGTTCCCGGCCCCCCGTCCAGCTTCTGTCGCGTACCGGACAAAGCCGACAACGGCCGAAAAACAGGACGGCCTGCGGACGCTCGCCGGGGGGCGGGTCCGCAGGCCGTCCTGGACACGAAGGATGAAACGGATCAGGTCGGCAGCAGGGAGTCCAGCGGGACGAAGCGGTCGGCCATCTTGCGCGCTTCCTCCTGATGGACCTTGAAGGTCTTCTCGGCGATGGCGTTGGACGCTACGAAGTCCTGGTAGGCGCGCTCCAGATGGGCATGGTAGCGGGCGGCCATGCCGTCGTCGTCCAGCCCTTCCATGCCGGTGTCGGCGGACAGGTAGTCGTGGAAGCGCTGCAGGATGTGCAGGCGGTTCACGTTGACCACGCGCTGTTCGTAGGTGACGCCGAGGAAGCGCAGGAAGTCCTCCGCGGTCTCCAGATCCTCCAGATCGTCCTTGAAGCTCATGGCGGGGTCCTTTCCGTTCAGATGACGTAGTGATCGGCGCGCGCGCCGATTTCGTGATTGCGGTCGCCGCAGGTGTCCTGGTCGCACAGGTTGCCGCAGCTCCGGCAGACGATGCCGTCGAGCGGCAGGTCGTCCAGCCGGATCGCGCTTAGCGGCGGGGCGGGGCGCGTGGCCTCTTCCGCGGCGTGAGCTTCCAGCCGGGCCTCGATGCGGTTGATGTGGTCGATCAGGCAGGCGATGGCCTTGCCGACCGGGTCGGGCATCAGATGGTGGTCGAGGTCGATGCCGTGGGCGGCCAGCCGGCGCTGGGTGTCCGGACGGACGACGCGGCCGGGGATGCCGACCACCGTCATGCCCTCCGGCACGTCCTTGGTCACCACCGAGTTGGCGCCGACGCGGCACTGGGCGCCGACGGTGATCGGCCCCAGGATCTTGGCCCCGGAGCCGACCAGCACGCCGTCGCCCAGCGTCGGGTGCCGCTTGCCCTTGGTCCAGGAGGTGCCGCCCAGCGTCACGCCGTGGTAGAGCGTCACATCGTCGCCGACCTCCGCCGTTTCGCCGATGACGACGCCGGCCCCGTGGTCGATGAAGAAGCGGCGGCCGATGGTGGCGCCGGGGTGGATGTCGATGTTGGTCAGCGCGCGGGCCAGATAGGACAGGAAGCGCGCCGGCCAGCGCAGCCCCCGCCGCCACATGGCGTTGGACAGCCGGTGAACCACCAGCGCGTGGATGCCGGGGTAGCAGGTCAGCACGTCGAGGACGTTGCGCGCCGCCGGGTCGCGGTCGAAGACGCAGGCGACGTCCTCGCGCAGCAGCCGCCACAGGCTGGTGTCTTTCATGGCGAGGTCCGGGTGGGCGTCGATCGCGGCCATGGGGTCCTCCGGATCACGAAGAGACGACGCTCCAGCGCGTGGCGTCGTCGTGGAAGGCGCGCAGCTCCTCCGCCGTCGGGGCACGCTTGGCGCGGGTGGCGAGCGCGCGGACCCGCGGCAGGACCGCCTGGGCGGTGGCGTCGTCGCAGGCGATGCCGAGTTGGCCGTAGGCCATCTTCACCCCCGCCGTGCCGGAATGCTTGCCCAGCACGATGCGGTGCTCGCGCCCCACCTCGGCGGGATCGAAATTCTGGTAGGTGGCGCGGTCGCGCAGCAGCCCGTCGACGTGGATGCCGGCCTCGTGCGTGAAGACGGCGTCGCCGACGATCGACTTGTTGACCGCCACCGGCCGGTTGGAGGCGCGCTCCACGAGGTCGGAGATTGCTCCCAGCGCGCGGGTGTCCACCCCGCAGTCCTGGCCGTAGAGCACCTTCAGCGACACCACCACCTCCTCCAGCGGGGCGTTGCCGGCGCGCTCGCCCAGCCCGTTGACGGTCGTGTTGACGTGGGTCGCCCCGCCGAGCACGGCGGCCAGCGAGTTGGCGTTGGCAAGGCCGAGGTCGTCGTGGGCGTGGATCTCGATCTCCAGGTCGGTGGCCCGGCGCAGCCGTTCGATGCAGGCGCGCGTCTGGAAGGGATCGAGCACGCCCAACGTGTCGGCGAAGCGGAAGCGGCGGGCGCCGGCCTCCTGCGCCACCGTCGCGGCGGCGATCAGGAAATCCATGTCGGCGCGCGAGGAGTCCTCGCCGCCCAGGCTGACCTCCAGCCCATGGTCGCGGGCCGTCTTGACCTTGCGTTCGATCTCCGACAGGGCCCAGGCGCGGCTGCGCTTCAGCTTTTTGGTGATGTGGATGTCGGAGACGGGCATCGACAGGTTGACGGTACCGACGTTGCAGTCCAACGCCGCCTTCAGGTCGGTGTCGTGCATGCGGCACCAGACCATCAGCCGAGCCTTCAGCCCCAGCGCGGCCACGGCGCGGATGCCCTCGCGCTCCTCCGGGCCCATGGCGGGGATGCCGATTTCCAGCTCCGGCACGCCGGCCTCGTCGAGCGCGCGGGCGATGGCGATCTTCTCGTCGAGCGTGAAGGCGACCCCCGCCGTCTGCTCCCCGTCGCGCAGCGTCGTGTCGTTGATGATGGTGGAACCGGCCATCGGCATGACGTGAGCCTCGATGCGTATGCGTCGCGGTGGTTGCCCCCTCCCTAACCCTCCCCCGCTTCGCGGGAGAGGGGACTGCCGCCGCTCTGCCCCCTCCACCGCGACAGCGGGGGAGGGATGGGGAGGGGGCAGGAGGGTGTTGTGTCGCAGACCGGGCCGGGGAACCGTGTCCCGGCGGGTGTCGTCGGGCGGGTTGCCGGGGCGCGGGTCCGGCCCGGCCTGCGATCTCGGTGTTACGAGTAAACGGGTGCGAACTCCTTCGGGGCGCCCGCCTGCGACCAGTAGGGCGACAGCGAGCGCAGCTTCGCGATGATGCCGGGGACCACCGCGATCACCCGGTCGATCTCCTCCTCGGTCGTCTCGCGCGACAGGGAGAAGCGGGTGGCGCCGTGGGCGGCGGTGTAGGGCACGCCCATGGCCCGCATCACGTGGCTCGGCTCCAGCGACCCGGAGGTGCAGGCGGACCCCGACGAGGCGGCGATTCCGGCCTCGTTGAGCAGCAGGAGGATCGCCTCGCCCTCGATGTACTCGAAGGCGACGTTGCAGGTGTTGGGCAGGCGGTTGGCCGGGTTGCCGGTGACGAAGCAGTTCGGAACGGCGGCCAGGATGGCCTGCTCCAGCTTGTCGCGCAGCGCCTTCACCCGCGTGTTCTCGTCGGTCATGTGCATGAGCGCAAGCTGTGCGGCCGCCCCCAGCCCGACGATGCCCGGCGCGTTCTCCGTGCCGGCGCGGCGCGAGCGTTCCTGGTGGCCGCCGCGCAGCATCGGGCGGAAGCGCAGGCCGCGCTTGACATACAGCGCGCCGATGCCCTTGGGCGCGTGAAGCTTGTGGCCGGACAGCGACAGCATGTCCACCGCGCTGGTGGCGAGCGTCATCGGGATCTTGCCGACCGCCTGAACCGCGTCGGTGTGGAACACCGCGCCCACCGCCTTGGCGAGCTGGGCCAGTTCCTCGATCGGGAAGATCGTCCCGGTCTCGTTGTTCGCCCACATGATGGAGACGATGGCGACGTCCGGCCCCAGCGCCGCCTTGTAGGCGTCGAGGTCGAGGTTGCCCCGGTTGTCCACGCCGATGCGGTGGACGGTGTAGCCGCGCTTCTTCTCCAGATAGTCGCACAGCGCCAGGACGGCGGGATGCTCGACCACGCTGGTGACGATGCTCTTCTTCTTTGGGTAGGCCTCCAGCACCGACAGGATGGCGGTGTTGTCGCTCTCCGTGCCGCCGGAGGTGAAGACGATCTCGCTGTCATGGGCGGCGCCGAGCAGCGCCTGCACCTGCTTGCGCGCCCATTCGATCTTGCCGCCCACCGCGGCGCCGAAGCCGTGCATGGAGGAGGGGTTGCCGAACTGCTCGGTGAACAGCGGCAGCATTTCCGCCAGCACGTCCGGATCGACGCGGGTGGTGGCGTTGTTGTCCAGGTAGATGCCTTGTGCGGTCATGGCTCAGGCCCCCGCCGGCAGGAGGGAGGCGGGCTTGACGCGGACGAACTCGCCCAGCGCCTCGACCAGCTTGGCCTGCACGCCCATCATGGTGCCGGCGGACTGCGAACAGCCGGAGCAGGCGCCGGTCAGCCGGACGTAGATGTCCTTGCCGTCGATGTCCACCAGCTCCACGTCGCCGCCGTCGCGCTGGATCTGCGGGCGCAGCTCCTCGATGGCGACCATGATCTTCTGCATGCGCTGCACGTTGGTCAGTTTGGGGGCGGTGAGCTTCGCCGGAGCGGCCTCGGCCTTCGGGGCCAACGGCTTGATGGCGTCCAGCCCGACCGTGCCGGGGGCGTGGGACTTGGGCGGGGCCAGCGCGCCGGTCTTGGCGAGCACGGCCTCCAGCACCTCCTCGATCTTCTCGTGGCAGGTCTGGCAGGAGCCGCCGGCCTTGGTGTAGTGGGTGACCTCCTCCAGCGTGGTCAGGCTGTTGACGGTCACCGCGCGCTCGATCATCGCCGCGTCGATGCCGAAGCACTTGCAGACCAGCTCGCCTTCCTCGTGGTCGTCGACCCACTCCTCGCCCTTGAAGTTGGCGATGGCGGCGCGGAGCGCCTCGGCGCCCATGACCGAACAGTGCATCTTCTCCGGCGGCAGGCCGCCCAGATACTCGGCGATGTCGCGGTTGGTGACGACGAGGGCCTCGTCCACCGTCTTGCCGATGATCATCTCCGTCAGCGCCGACGAGGACGCGATGGCCGAGCCGCAGCCGAAGGTCTGGAACTTCGCGTCCTCGATGACCTGGCTGTCGGGGTTGACCTTCATCATCAGCTTCAGGGCGTCGCCGCAGGTGATCGACCCGACCTCGCCCACGGCGTTCGCCTCATCCAGCGCGCCGGCGTTCTTCGGGTTGAAGAAGTGTTCCTTGACCTTGTCGGTGTAGTTCCACATGACGCCTTGCCTTTCCCGTATGACCGGGTTGGGGGAGTGTGTTCGGGGTTAGTGGGCGGTGCCGCAGCCGCCGGCCGCCGGCGCGGAGGAGCAGCTTCCCCCCGGCCCCGCCGAGAAGGACTTGCCGCAGCCGCAGCTGCCCGTCGCGTTCGGGTTGTCGAACTTGAAGCCTGCGCCCTCGACCCCTTCGACGAAATCGACCACCACGCCGGTCAGGAAGGGCTGGCTGGTCGGATCGACGAAGATCGTCACCGGGCCGAAGGTCAGCACGGCGTCCTCGTCGCCCGCCGTGGCCTCCAGCCCCATCTGGTACTTCATGCCGGCGCAGCCGCCGTCGGCCACCGCGATGCGCAGGCCGGCCGCGGCGCCGCCGGACTTCGCCAGCACGCGCTCCAGGGTGTTCACCGCCGCATCCGTCAGGGTCACCATGTCTGCCGCCTCCAAATGCTCCGTCGGGCATGCCGACCGTTCCTGGTCATAGGATCAGCAAGCGGCGTGCCAAATTCTAAGTCTTTGATTTTGATAAATTGTCAGGTGGGGCGGCTGGTGTTTTCCCGACAATTGTCGGGTCGGAGGCATGTCGGCTTTGCGACATCCTGCGACGAAAGGACGCACAATTTATTTATGGGCTTTTGCGAAGCCCGCTTGCGGCCCATACAGAATTGTCGGTCGGGCGCACAGTGTCGGATAACAACGGAAGGGAAAGGGTGATGGAGCGGCCGGTCGAACTGCGGATGTCCAACGGGCGCATGGCCTTCGGCGAGGTGCCCGAGCACATCGACGAAAAGCTGCAGGAGGCGGTGAAGGCCCGTCCCGACGCCGCGGCCTGCGAGGCCCTGCTGTGGGAGGCCCACCGGATGGGGCCGCGCGTCCTGCCGGTCTTCTACGCACTCTACAAATTCTACTTCAACCGCAAGCGCTTCGCGGACGCGAAGCGGGTGGCGATGATCGGGCTGGACGCGGCGGCGCGCGAGGGAGTCTACGCCGGCGACTGGCAGAGCCTGCGCGTGGACAGCACGGATTGGACGAAGGAGGGGCCGCCGCGCTTCACCCTCTTCACCCTGAAGGCGCTGGCCTTCATCGGCCTGCGCAGCGGGCGGGTGGAGGAGGCGAGGGCGATCCTCGCCAAGCTGACGGAAATCGATCCGCAGGACCGGGTCGGCTACGGCGTCATCGCCGCGCTGGCGAAAGGTCTGGGGGAGGAGTGACTTGGGAAGGGGGTGATTGACGGTTTGGTTTCGTCAGTCACCCGACCCGAAGCACACGGCCTCCGCGCCGCAATCGCGGCAGACCGGGGCGCCGCAGGGGATCAGCCCATCCCGCGCGCAGAGGAAGCGGTAGAGAAAAGCCTTCCAGCGGGTGCCGGTGGCGTTGAGCCGGGCCAGCGGTTCGAAATGGCGCTCCATCAGCGCCGCGAGATGGCTCGGGCCAGCCAGTCCCAAATTCCGCCACAGCTCGCCCTCGTCGAGCATGGCCCGCGCGACGATCATGGCGAGCCATTCCTCCTCTTCGATGCCCAGCGAGCGGTGGGCGAGCAGGAGGGCGGCAATGTCGTCCACCTCGCTGCGAAGCAGCGGGGGCAGGGGGGTGGGAGAGCTGTCGGGAACCGGCAGGCCGGCCGCGAAGGCGCCGGGGAAATAGCGGTCGAGAAGCTGGCCGAGCGCCCGGTCGCCCAATCCCAACGCGCCCGGACCCGCCGGCCAGCGGCGGGACAAGATGCAGGCGAACAGATGCGCGTCGAAGACGTTGCAGCGTCCCTGGCGGTCGGTCAGCCAGCGATACAGCCGCGTTGTGTCGCCCACCCCCGGCGGGGCGGCGTGCAGGATGCCCATGGCTCCGTTCTCCGGGGGGGCGGCCGTCAGGCCGCTTCAGACAGGTTCAGGTAAGGTGGGCGGCCCTCAGGCCGCCTGGGGCAAGTGGGTGATGCAGTTCTTGGAGCAGACCTTGCCGCAGCTCTCGCAGCCGATGCAGTTGCCGGCGTTCTTGACGCTCATGACCTTCTTCTCGGCCTCGTCGTCGAAGGCGTCGACGATGTCGCCGTCCTCGGTGATGCCGATCAGTTCCAGCACGTCGCGGCCGCAGACTTTGAAGCAGCGGCCGCAGCCGATGCACATCTTCTGGTCGACGCTTTCCACGAATTTCGGCGTCCAGGCGGCGCCGCCGCGGGTGGTGCCGGTCACGAACTCAGCCATCGTCTGCTCCTCAATCGGGCTTGGTGTGGGGTTGTTTGTCGGGTTGCGGGCGCTGCCGTTGCCCCCTCCCTAACCCTCCCCCGCCTTTGGCGGTGGAGGGGACTGCCGCCGCTTCGCGGAAGGCACCCTCTCCCGCGTGAGCGGGGGAGGGTCGGGGAGGGGGCGGGAGGATGCTCAGGCGGTCGCCGTCTCCAGCGCCTTCAACTCGGCGCGCTTCTCGGTCAGGGTCTTGTAGGCGTCGTAGGTCTCCTGGGCGACCTGGAGGATGGACTGCCAGTTCTGCGGCAATTCCTCGGACAGGTCGTGCAGGTCCATCTTCTTCTGGGTCGCGCGGGCGTTTAGCTTCTTGACCTCGTCCTTCAGGGCGTCGATGTCGGACATGGCGGAATCCTCACAGATCGGCGACGTCGGGATACTTGCGGATCAGCGCCACGGCCTCGTCCACGACCTTCGCGCCGTCGGCGGCCAGCTTCTCCAGCGACGGGAAGCCGAAGCGGTGGACGTCGCGCAGATGCTTCGACACCACGACCAGCCGGCCCGTGGTCAGCACCATGCGGCCGAAGCCCTCATGGCTCATCTTCATGATGGGGGAGGCGATGTGGCCGGTCTGCTTCTCGACCGTGATGCCGACGGCCTTGTAGAACAGCTCCAGCCGCCACAGCGTGTCGGGGTCCGGGTCGCCCATGATCGGGATGGCGGCGCGGGCTTCCTTGTCGAGGATGAAGGGCGCGAGGATCGTCTCGTCGCTCTTGCCTTCCCAGGCGCCATAGCTGTCTTCGGCGCGGAACAGCATGACCAGGGTCTTCAGAAAGGCCTCGGCGAGATCGCTCCCGGCGGCCACGGTGGTGTCGGTCATGCTCTCAATCCTCCTCGTCGAAGGCCAGCTCCTGCGGCTGGCCGGCGTTCAGGGCCTTGCGCAGCCAGGGCGGCGGGTTGCCGTTGATGGTTTCGACCAGACGGTCGAGCAGGGCGGTGATGGTGTCCGTGGCCTCCACCTTCACGGGGTGGATCTTCTTCGCCACCACGCGGGCGGCGGCGGAGGCGCCGATGGCCGACAGGTAGACGATGGCGCAGTCGGCCAGCGCGTCGAGCTTCGGGATCAGCTTGTCCTCATTCCCGTCCTCGAACATCGAACCGCCGAACTGGCAGGTCTCGACCATCGTGTAGCCGGCCTTGTCCACCTCATAGACCACGATGTTCTTGGCCCACCCGAAATGCGCATCGACGTGCTGCATGTCCTGGGTGCAGAAAGCGACCTTCATGGAACCTCCTTTGCGGGGCCGGCCCTCCTCGGCCTGGCCCACCACACTCAGCCGGCGCTGCATCCGCATGATCCGCTCCCGCAGTGCTGGCCGTGTTCATGCCCGTCCCCATGAGGATGGCCGTGAGGATGACCGTGAGCATGGCCGTGCTCGTCGTGGTCCATCTCGCGGGACAGGAACAGGTTGCCGATCTCGAACAGAAGCTCGCGGGTGCCGCGGTAGCCGACATGGACCTTCAGCCCGGCGCCCAGCCGGTCGAACATGGGAAGCCCCATGCGGTGCAGCGGCACGCCGATGCGCGCCGCCCCCTGCCGCCCGTGCGAGTTCGACACGATCAGGTCGGCGTCGCGGGCCAGCGTCTCCACGTCGGAATGGTCGCCGACCATGACGGTCGCGGCCTTCAGCTTCTCCAGCACGGCGGTCTGGGTGGGGGAGACGGCGGCGATCACCTCCGCCCCCATGTCCGCCAGGAAGCTGGTGACGGCGTAGAGCAGGTCCGGCTCCAGCGCCACGGCGATCCGCTTGCGGCTGTAGAAGAAGTGCCCGTCCAGCATGCCATCCACCAGCGTCTCGCGCTGGCGCCGCAGCTTCGCCGGCACGGGGCGGCCCGACAGCTCCGACAGGGTGCGGACGAGGCGGTCCGACGCCTCCAGCCCGGTCAGCCGGTCGAAGAAGACGCTGCGCACATCGGTCTTCAGCTCCAGCGCGGCGGCGGCGACGCGCATGTGCTCGCCGACCACCAGCGTGAGTTCCGACGCGCCCATGGACGCGATCTGTTCCACCGTCACGCCGCCCAGCGAGGTCGCCGTGAAGTCGTCGGGCTGGCGGCCCGACATGGACAGCGACAGGTCGGGCAGGAAGATCGGCGACAGGCCGAAGCTTTCGATGATGTCGCGCAACTCCTCGACGTCGCCCGGCGACAGGTGGCAGCCGGCCAGCACATTGATCTGGCCCTTCACGGTCGTTTCCGACGGCTGGACCACCTCCTCGACGATGCCGGTCACCGCGGCGGAGAAGCCGTCCTCGAACCCGCCGGAGAAGTCCGGGGTGTTGGCGAAGACCAGCTTCAGCCCGGCCAGGGCGGGGTTGCGCTGGCGGAACAGCGAATACTGGCCGGCCATGTCCTCGCCCTTGGTCTCGGTCACGCCGGTGGTGGCGACGCCGATCAGCGCGGGCGCGTTGCGCTCGTGGATGGTGCGGACGGCCTGCTCCAGATTCTCGTAGCCGCCGAGGATGGTGGAGACCTGATCCATCGCCGTGGTCTGGAGCGGGATGGCCTCGCGGAAATGGCGGACCAGCAGGACCAGCCCGAAGGCGGTGCAACCCTGGCTGCCGTGGAACAGCGGCATGCAGCGGTCCACGCCGAGGAAGGCGAGCGCCGCGCCCAGCGGCTGGCTCATCTTCAGCGGGTTGGTGGAGGCCGCCTTGGCGGAGTGGGGGAAGCGCTGGATGGTGCCCATGGCGGTTACGCTCCCACCGGCCTGGAGTCCGGTTTGGCATCCGGTTTCACGTCCCAGGGGGCGGCCAGACGCACCTGCCGCCAGATCGGGTTGGACAGGGTCTTGTCGATTTCCTCACACAGGTTGACGATGCCGTCATAGCCCGCGTAGGGGGTGTGGCGCTCCTGGTTCAGGTCGAGCCACGGCACCTTGGCCTTCAGCGCGATGAACTGCGACCGGCCGCCGGACATCATGATGTCGGCCTCGCTGTCGCGCAGCATCTTGTAGATGTCGCGGGGCTTCAGGTCGTCCCACTGGTGGAACTCCTCGCCCTTCATCTTCTTGATGCGCTCCTTGTCCTCCTTGGTCGACTTCTTGGTGGAGGTGCCGACGATGGTCAGCCCGGCGCCTTCCAGCGCGGTGACCATCGACCAGCTCTTCACACCGCCGGTGAACAGCAGGACGCGCTTGCCGTCGAAGCGCGGCCGGTAAGGCTCCAGGCGCCGCCAGACGCGGCTTTCCTCGCGGGCGATGACGCCCTCGGTGCGGTCGATGATCGCCTTGTCGGCGCCGCGCTCCACCAGCATGCGGGCCATGGTGCGCAGCGTGTCCGACATGTCCGACACGCCGTAGAAGGAGCCTTCGAAATAGGGGATGCCCCAGCGCTCCTGCATCTTGCGCCCGACATTCACCAGCGCCTGCGAGCAGACCACCATGGTCAGCCGCGCCCGGTGGGCCTGCGCCACCTCGTTGTAGCGCCCGTCGCCGGAGATGCAGGACAGGATGCGGATGCCGATCTCGTCGAGCAGCGGCTTCACCAGCCACAGCTCGCCGGCCAGATTGTATTCACCGACGATGCAGATGTCGGTCGGGGTCGTGACCTCCGGCTCCACCGTGCCGATCACGTGGTCGAGCAGCGTCTCGCCGGCCAGCTTGTTGCCCAGGTTCTTCGATCCGACGAAGCCCGGCGCCATCACCGGGATCACCGGCTTGCCCAACTTCTTCGCGGCGAATTTGCAGACCGCCTCGATGTCGTCGCCGATCATGGCGGGGACGCAGGTCTGGTAGACGAAGACGGCCGGCGGGTCGTACTGCTGCACGATCTCCTTGATCGCCCGGTAGAGCTTCTTCTCACCGCCGTGGATGATGTCGAGTTCCGACATGTCGGTGGTGAAGCCGGTGCGGTAGAGCTGCGAGCCCGACGACTTGGTGCCGCGGTTGTCCCAGGAGTTGCCGAGGCAGGCGATCGGCCCGTGCACGAGGTGAGCGGCGTCGGCGATCGGCTGGAGCGCGATCATCGCGCCGTCATAGGCGCAGCCCCCGGCGGCAGCCCCCGGCTTCAAAGCCTTGGAGCACCCCTTCTTCCGCTCCTTCTCCGACTTGGCTTGGTTGGTGGAGCAACCCGGCTCGTTGAAGACGTCCTGGAGCTTTTCCTGGAGCATGACCTTCTCCCGCCATTGGCCGACATCGGCGCCCGTGGGTCAGTCGCCTGTGGGTCGGACATATGCAGGAGGTGTGCCAAAGAGTGAATTGTTTACATTCAATAAGTTAGGGAGAGTGGCCTCGTGTGCGATACCCGACAATCGCGGACTTTGTCGGGTATCGCACAGCGGAGAGCGAGGGCAGGGCCGTGTACGGCGCGCGCCTTCAACGGGCCAAAACCTTGGCGGCTTCCTTGGTTTCCGAAACCGCCGCCGCGATCTGGGTGATCGCTGAGTTGATGGCGCCGATGTTGTGGTCGACGGCGCTGACCGAGACCGACGCGTTCTGCATGTTGGTGGACATGTCGCCGGTCACCGCGCTCTGCTCCTCCACCGCCCCGGCGGAGACGGTGACGAACTCCATCAGGTTGCTGGTGGCCTGACGGATGTTGCCCAGCGACGCGACGACGTCGGACGAGACGGCCTGCATGCCTTCGATCTCCTTGGAGATCTGGGCGGTCGCGTTGGCCGACTGGTTGGCGAGATTCTTGACCTCGTTGGCGACGACCGCGAACCCGCGCCCGGCCTCGCCGGCCCGGGCGGCCTCGATGGTGGCGTTGAGCGCCAGAAGGTTGATCTGGCTGGCGATCGAACTGATCAGATCGACGATGCCGCCCATCGCCTTGGCGACCTCCGTCAGGCGCGCCGCTGCCCGGTCGGCGTTCCCCGTCTCGTCCATCGCGGTGCTCGCCGCCTGACGGGAGCGGATCATGCTGTCGGCGATTTCCCGGGCCGACGCCGCCAGTTCCTCCGCGCTGGCGGCGACGGTCTGGACGGTGCCTTGCGTCGCGCCGGACCGCTGGGCGGCGTCCTCGGCCTGCCGGCCGGCGGCGGAGAGCGCGGTGTCGATCTCGGTGAAATTGTTGTCGATCAGCGCCTTCAACTGGTCCAGCAGTTCCACCTGGCGGGTGATGTCGGTGGCGAACTTGACGATCTTGGACAGTCGGTTGCTGGTGTCGAACACCGGGTTGTAGGAGGCCTGAATCCACACCACGCGGCCGCCCTTGCCGATCCGCTTGTACTGGGCGGCCTGGAAGCGGCCCTGCCGCAGGCTTTCCCAGAAGGCGCGATAGTCCGCGCCGCCGTGCTCGGCCGGATCGACGAAGGTGCTGTGGTGGCGCCCGGCGATCTCCGGCAACGTGTAGCCGAGCAGGGAAAGGAAATTCTCGTTGGCGGTGATGACGGTGCCGTCGGGAGTGAATTCGATCACCGCCTGGGACTTGGAGATGGCCTCCGCCTTGCCGCGCAGATCGATGTGTTCCAGATGGCGCTTGGTGACGTCCGTGCAGACCTTGACCACCTTGTACGTGACGCCCTGACGGTTCTTGATCGGGTTGTAGGACGCCTCGATCCAGACCTCCCGCCCACCCTTGCCGATCCGCTTGTACAGTGAGGATTGGAACTCGCCGCGGCGCAGGCGCTCCCAGAAATCCTTGTAATCCGGGCTGTTGTGGAGATTCGGATCGACGAATATCCGGTGATGCTTCCCTTTGATCTCCTCAAGGCCGTATCCCATGCATCGGAGAAATTGATCATTCGCCGACAATATGTTGCCAGATGTGTCAAAGGTGATTATGCCATTAGATTTGTCTAATGCGTTGGTTATTTCCATCGCTTCCGTGTCTGCCGACCTTAGAAAGGTTTTAAAGGGCATGTTGATTGTCCTTATGGCGCAAGAAGGGAATGATGATTTGAGGTTATCGCCAATTTATATAAAAAACAATTAATTGGCGTTTATGGGGTGCCGGGGAGTGCCGTATCGTTTTGGCAATCAATGTAATCGCCAAGATAGACAGTTTTGTTGATAGGTAATCGGATGCAATTTTTTGTTGATGTTGTGGGCATTCTGCCGGTGGTGGTCGCTAACGGCCCAAAGGCTTCGATGGCTCTTCTCTTCAACCGATGGGCATCGCGTGCGTTCGCGCAAAAGCAATACGGCCCGTCGCCGGTCGAATCCTTTCCATGGAAAGCTGTGAGAATGGCGCGCCTGCAAAGAGCGCGGGCCGAAACGGTCAATGGATTCCACCGGAAGTAACGCCTGTGCGGAACCGCGTCCCTGCGGTGGCAAGAAGCGCGGCTCCGCTGGGCCACGGTCAGGGAACGATCACATAGTCGGGGTTGGCGATGGCGAAGACGGCGTCGCGGTCCGGCTGGGGCGGGTAGATCCACTTGGTGTTGATCTCGCGCTTCACCGCCTTGCCGTCCTCGCGGGTCAACCGGACCTGCCGGTCCCAACCTTCGGTGAAGAGCGCGCCCCACGGGCCGAGATCGAGGCAGGTCACGTATTTGGGCTGGCTGTAGGGGTGGGTGGGCAGGCCGACCAGTTCCGCCGCGGCGTTGTGGCCGGCGACGCGGCCCAGGCTGAGTGCGTGCTGGCAGGACATCGCGGCGACGTTGCCGAGATCGTCGGTGGCGGCCCGCGCCACGTCGCCAGTGACGAAGATTCCATCGCTCCCGGCCGCCCGCAGGAACGGGTCGGCCGGAACGCGTCCGAACCGGTCATGCTCGCTGCTGATCTGCGCGGCGAGAGGGTTTGCGCGGGCGCCCGCCGTCCAGACGACGGTGGCGGCGGCAATGCGCTCGCCGGTGGCGGTGGTCACGCCGTCGGCGTCGATGGCGGCGACCGCCGTACCGACGACGATCTCCACGCCGCATTCGGCCAGAGCCTGCTCGATGACGGGGCGCGGCACGGGGCCGAGGTCGGGACCGATGGCCGGGGCCTGCTCGACCACAACGACGCGGACCTTGGCGTCCGCACCAAGGATGGCGCGCAGCCGGTCCGGCATCTCCGCCGCGGTCTCGATGCCGGTGAAGCCGCCGCCGGCCACGACCACGGTGTTGCGCGCCGCCGTCTCCGGCTGGGCGGCCAAGGCCTTCAGATGGGCGTCGAGGGCGCGGGCGCTGTCCAGCTGGTCGACGTTGAAGGCGTGCTCGGCGAGGCCGGGAATGGGCGGGGTGAACAGGCGGCTGCCGGCGGCCAGGACGAAACGGTCGTAGGGCAGGGTGAAGAGGGGGCCGTCGGTGCCGGTGACGTCCACCGCACGACGGGCGGCGTGGATCGTTGTCACGACGCCGGGGACGTGGCGGACGCCCACGGCCTTGAACAGCGCCGCGAGGTCCGGCGCCATGCCCTCCAGCACCGCTTCGTAGAGGCGGGGGCGGATGTGGAGCTGCGGGGCCGGCGAGACGACGGTGATCGCGACGTTGCCGTCCCGGCCGGCCAGCGCCACGGCGCGGGCGGCGGAGAGGGCGGCCCACAATCCGGCGAAACCGGAGCCGGCGATGACGATCTGCTGGGTCATGATTGCGTGTCCTTTTGAAAGCCGGACAGGGGGAGCGTTCTGGCGCGCGGGTGCGCGGCAGCCATCCCGTCCGTCCGGCGGAGGTCCGGGAAAAGCTCAGGGCATCGGGTGAGGGGCGGTGAGGCCGGCTACGGTGGCCGACTATGGTGTCTGCCGTGTCCGAGACATTGCGCGGGCGCTGAGGCGCGCGTCGATCCAGGTCTGGACGTCGCCCTGGAACTCCGGCGGGGCCTTGCGCCCGAAGGTTTCGCCGACGCTGGCCAGCGTTTCCTTGGCCAGCGTGTCGCGCATCGCCTTCTCGGCCTTCAGCATCACGGCGTGGATGGCGCAGACGCCGGAGGTCGCCCAATCCGGCGGTCTGTCGTCGAAGACCGCGCAGCGCCCGCGGATCTCCTGGCACTCGAACAGCGGCTTCGTACCCTCGATGGCGTCGACGACGGCGAGGAAGCTGATCTCCGTCGGCGCCTTGGCGAGGCGGTAGCCGCCGCGCACCCCTTCGCTGGCCGTCACGATCCCGGCCTTCTCCAGCTTCGGGAAAATCTTGGCGAGGAAGGAGGGGGAGATGCCCTGCAATTCCGCCAAATCCCGGCTGCTCAGCGGCGTGTCGCCGGCGGCGGCCAGCCAGAGCAGGCAATGGATGCCGTACTCGACGCTTGCGGTGAGGTGTGCCATGGCGTGGCCCGTCCAACGGTCTCGAAAACACGGACCGTATCAATCCGCGTTCTCAAGCGCAAGACAGAAAACACGGATAATGTTTGTCCGCGTTTATGAGCGAGGTGGCAGGCCGGAAAAATGGAAAAGCCGGAGCCCACCTTGCGGTGGGCTCCGGCTCTCCGGGGAAGCGGCCGGGCGGGGGGATGGAGACCCCGCGCCGGCCGGGGGAGGTCAGCGCACCAGATCGAACGAGTAGTCGGTCTCGCCGACGATGTTCGTGTTGGCGTCCATGTCCTCGAAGATCCGATCCAGGATGCGCACCAGCACGTTCAGAGCGCCCTGGTAGCCCCAGGTCGGGTAACGGTGATGGTGGTGGCGGTCGAAGATCGGGTAGGTCAGGCGGATGAGCGGGATCTTGGTGTCGCGCTCCAGATACTTGCCGTAGCTGTTGCCGATGATGTAGTCGACCTTGTCGGTGAACAGCAGCGAGCGCAGGTGCCAGAGGTCCTTGCCGCCGTAGGCCTTGCCGGACTTGCCGAACGGCGAGCCGTCGAGCACCTTCTGAACCTGCTTCTCCCACTTCTTCGAGCCGGAGGTGGACAGGATGTGCACCGGTTCGGCGCCCAGCTCCATCAGGAACTTCGACATGCCCAGGCAGAAGTCCGGGTCGCCATACACGGCGAAGCGCTTGCCGTGCAGGTGGGTATGGCTGTCGGCGATGGCGTCGACGAGACGGCCGCGCTCCAGCTTCAGCTCCGCCGGGACCGGCTTGCCGGACAGCTCGGCCAGCTTCATCAGAAGCTCGTCGGTGCCGGTGACGCCCATCGGGTAGTTGTACTTGGCGACCTGCTGGCCCTTCTCCTTGATGAACTGCAGGGACTGCGGGGTGCAGTATTCCTGCATGGAGATGGTGGCCTTGGCGTGGACGGCCTCCTTCGTGGCCTCCAGCGGGGTGCCGCCGTCATACATGCGGTATTCGCCGTCGGCCGGGGTGTCGAAGTTGTCCGACACGTCCGACAGGATGGTCATCTGGATACCGAACAGGCCGGCGATGCGCTTCAGCTCGCGGTTGTTGCCGACCGCGAAACCGTCGAAGCCCGGGATCAGGTTGATCGTCTCGTTCTTCGGGGTGTCGAAGTTCTCCGACGTGCCCCAGAAGTGGGTCAGGACGCCCTTGATCATGTTGTCGTAGCCGACGATGTGGCTGCCGACGAAGGCCGGGGTGTGGGCGAAGGGAACCGGGAAATCCGCCGGGACGCTTTCCTTGTTCTTCGCGTTGTTGATGAAGCCGGACAGGTCGTCGCCGATGACTTCCGCCATGCAGGTGGTCATCACGGCGATCATCTTCGGCTTGTACAGCGCGTAGGCGTTGGCCAGGCCGTCGATCATGTTGTTCAGGCCGCCGAACACCGCCGCGTCTTCCGTCATCGACGAGGAAACCGCGGAGTTCGGCTCCTTGAAGTGGCGGGTGAGGTGCGTGCGGTAGTAGGCGACGCAGCCCTGCGAGCCATGGACGAAGGGCAGGGTGCCCTCGAAGCCCTGGGCCGCGAACATCGCGCCGATCGGCTGGCAGGCCTTCGTCGGGTTGATAACGACCGCCTCACGGGCGAAGTTCTTTTCCTTGTACTCTTCCGTCTTGGTCCACGCGGAAACCCGGGCGACCTCCTCGTCGGAGTGGCCGTACTCGAACTCCGTCTTCTTGCGCTCGAACAGCTCCTTGTATTCGGGCTGACGGAAGAGCGTGAAGTGGTCGATGACCTTGTCGGCGCTCTGGGAAACGGGGTGGGACATGCTCATTACTCCTATCTTCCAGAGGCCGCTTTAGAACGGAGCCTTCATGATGCCCCAGACGGGGTTGTTGATGGCCAGATCCATGTCGCGGGCGAAGATCGCGAAGCCGTCGTAGCCGTGATACGGACCCGAGTAATCCCAGGAGTGCATCTGGCGGAAGGGCAGGCCCATCTTCTGGAAGACGTACTTTTCCTTGATGCCCGAGGCGACGAGGTCCGGACGCATCACCTCGACGAACTTCTCCAGTTCGAAGGCGGTGACGTCGTCGTAGATCAGCGTGCCTTCCTTCACGTAGTGCTGAGTGCGCTGATAGTCGTCGTTGTGGGCGAACTCGTAACCCGTGCCGACGATCTCCATGCCCAGGTCGTGGTAGGCGTCGACCACGTGGCGCGGACGCAGGCCGCCGACGTAGATCATCACCTTCTTGCCTTCGAGCCGCGGCTTGAACTTGGCGATGACGGCGTCGACCATCGGCTGGTACTTGGCGATGACCTTCTCCGCGTTCTCCTTGATGGTGTCATCGAAGAGAGCGGCGATCTTGCGCAGGGACTCGGCGATCTGCGACGGGCCGAAGAAGTTGTATTCCATCCACGGAATACCGAACTTCTCTTCCATGTGGCGCGCGATGTAGTTCATCGAGCGGTAGCAGTGGATGAGGTTCACCTTCGCCTTCGGCGTGTTCTCCAGCTCGGCGAGCGTGCCGTCGCCCGACCACTGGGCGATCACGCGCAGGCCGATCTCTTCCAGCAGGATGCGGCTGGCCCAGGCGTCGCCACCGATGTTGTAGTCACCGATGATGGTGACGTCGTACGGGGTGGAGACGAAGCCTTCCTTCGGCTCGGTCTTCTCGAAGATCCAGTCGCGGATGACGTCGTTGGCGATGTGGTGGCCCAGCGACTGGGAGACGCCGCGGAAGCCTTCGCAACGGACCGGAACGACCGGCTTGCCCAGCTCCTCGGACTTGGCGCGGGCGACCGCCTCGATGTCGTCGCCGATCAGGCCGATCGGGCACTCGGACTGGATGGAGATGCCGTTGACGAGCGGGAACAGCTCGTTGATCTCCTCGATCACCTTGTGCAGCTTCTTGTCGCCGCCGAAGACGATGTCCTTCTCCTGGAAGTCGGAGGTGAAGTGCATCGTGCCCCAGCTGTCCACGCCGGTGTCGCCGACATAGTAGTTGCGGCGGCCGGACCAGGAGTAGTAGCCGCAGCCGACCGGGCCGTGGGAGATGTGGATCATGTCCTTGATCGGACCCCACACCACGCCCTTGGAACCGGCATAGGCGCAACCACGGATGGTCATCACACCGGGGATCGACTTGATGTTCGACTTGACGCCGCAGTCCTTCGCCTCGGCCTCCAGCACGTTCAGGTGCTTGGCGCGGCGCTTGCGCGACTTCTCGGGATACGCTTCGAGAACCTTGTCGACGAGACCCTTGACGTCGACGCCTTCGTTCACGGACAGGCTCATGGTGCCAGTCTCCTGCATGCTCTCATTGTCCGCGCCACTTCAGCGCGGGACCGAGCCCCCTCTCTCCCACCCCGCGCACAAAGGCGGGGTGGGCTGGGGAGGGGGCCAGTTCAGACCTGTGCCCCGTCAGGGACCCAGGTGTCAGGCCTTGGCGGCTTCCTTGGCCTGGAGTTCGGCGAGCTGCTGCTCCTCCGACTTCATGATGCCGAAGTCCATCAGCATCTCTTCCAGCTCTTCCATCGTGATCGGCGTCGGGATGGTGCCCTTGCCCTTGTTCGCGTGGACCTTGGTGGCGAGCTGGCGGTATTCCTGGGCCTGCTGGCTGTCCGGCGCGTACTCGATCACGGTCATGCGGCGCAGCTCGGCGTGCTGCACGATGTTGTCGCGCGGCACGAAGTGGATGAGCTGGGTGCCGAGGCGGGCGGCCAGGGCCGAGGCCAGGTCGATTTCCTTGTCGGTCTGGCGCTCGTTGCAGATCAGGCCGCCGAGGCGCACGCCGCCGCTGTGGGCGTACTTCAGAATGCCCTTGGCGATGTTGTTGGCGGCGTAGAGCGCCATCATCTCACCGGACATGACGATGTAGATTTCCTGGGCCTTGTTCTCGCGGATGGGCATGGCGAAACCGCCGCACACCACGTCGCCCAGCACGTCGTAGGAGACGTAGTCCACGTCGTCGTAGGCGCCGTTCTCTTCGAGGAAGTTGATCGAGGTGATCACGCCGCGGCCGGCGCAGCCGACCCCCGGCTCCGGACCGCCGGACTCGACGCACTTGATGCCCTTGTAGCCGATCTTGAGAACGTCCTCGAGCTCCAGATCCTCGACCGAGCCGGCTTCGGCGGCGAGGTGCAGCACGGTGTCCTGCGCCTTGGCGTGCAGGATCAGGCGGGTCGAGTCGGCCTTCGGATCGCAGCCGACGATCAGGATCTTCTGATCCAGCTCGACCAGCGCGGCCAGGGTGTTCTGGGAGGTGGTGGACTTGCCGATACCGCCCTTACCGTAGAACGCAATCTGGCGCAAAGACATGGGAGGTTACTCCTTTGCTTGGGTCTACAGGGTGTCTTCAATTCCGGGGCGGCCTGCCCAGCGGCCGCTTCGACCCTCTCTCTGCATCCCCCGTGCCAGTTCGCAGAAAATTTTTAAGCTATTGAAAATAAACAAGAAATTGGATTGCGGACGAGCGCGGTCCGCTTTGTCGGGCCTGTGACATACCCGACAAAGCCCGACATTTTGTCGGGTCTCTCGCAATGAAACGGATGGGATGGGTGGATGACGCCCGAACGGCGCCTTTGCGGCGTCAGGCGGCGGCGTGGTTCAGCGCGTCGCGGGCGACGACGAGGCGCAGCGCCAGCGCCTCCAGCTCGTCGCCGTCCTGGCCCATGTCATAGAGAAGCTGGGCCAGCGACTGGCCGCGGGCGAGCAGGCGGCGCGCCTTGGCCGGGTCGGCGGGGCGGGCCAGCAGGATGCCGACCAGCCGCTCCCCGGCAATGCCGGCCAGCGCGCGGCTGCGTTCGGCCAGACGGCGCTCCAGCGTGTCGAGCACCGCCGGCCGCCCGGCATGGTCGAGGTCGGTGCAGAACTGGTGCAGGGAGCGGAGCTGGCGCAGCAGCGCCTCGAACAGCAGCTCGTCGAGGTCGCCGCCGTTGGCGGCCTTTCCGACAAGATCGAACAGTGTGTCGGAAAGCCGCCACGCTGCCGACAGACAGTCGTTCATCGCCTTGCGGTCGGCGGGCTCGACGAAGGCGTTGGCCTCCTCGCGGTGCTCCTCCTGGTCGTCGAGGTTGCGCATCGCGACGACGAGCAGCCCGTCCACCGACGCCAGTGTGGCGAGGCTGGCGTGCAGGGCCTTGATGCCGCGGTCGGCGCCGAAGCCGTCCATGGCCTCCGCCGCCCGGCGCAGCGCGTGGCGGGTGAGGCGGCGCGACTGATAGACGACGTCGCGCAGCGCGACGGTGGCGCCCAGAGTCTCCAGCATCAGCCGCCGCGCCTCGAAGCGCAGCAGGGCGTGGGCGAGGCTGTCCATGGCGCCGGCGGTGGCGCCCGCCGGCTCGTCCTCCATGCTCGCCACCGACGCCTCGCCGCGGACCAGCCGGTCGGCGTCGGCGCGGGCGTCCGCCTCGATGGCCGACACCACCGACAGCACGGCTCCGCGTCCGGCACCGCGCAGCAGGGCGACCAGGGTGCGCAGGGCGGTGGCCACCTCCAGCGCGCCGGGCAGCCCGTCCTCGGCGCCGCCCTTGTTGTGGACGACGCGGTCGATCAGATGGTCGCGCAGGCGGGGCAACAGGACGTCCAGGATGATCGGCGCGGTGGGGCGCAGCAGCGCCTCCAGCAGGCGGCCCTGTGGCTGGCCGAGCATGGCAGCCAATGGATTGACCGGCTTGGGCACCAGACGCGGACGATGGGGCTCCAGCAGGGCCAGCACCTCGTCGCCGCGCAGCGGGGTGATGGTGCCGCGCAGCAGCCGGGCGAGCGTCACGGCGTCGCGGGCCTCCCTGGCGCCGCGCAGCGGAACCGGCGCCCGACCCGCGCGCATCGGCATCTTTTCCGAGACGGCGGAAGGAAGAAGAACGCGCGGGGGCTGTGCCGCCCGGTTGCGCGTCTCCTGTTCCTTTCGCTTCATCGGCCACATGGCCTTGCCTCGTCTTGCGATGCTCTGAATCCCGTTCGATCAACTATGGTGTCGTCTCATCATCCGTTCAAACGGATATTTTTAAGATATTTGGAGTAAGCCAAAAGTTACTATGGTTGTTTAATAGAATTGTTTTTGAATTCGAAATGTATTGCGGAGTTGACGGCCGTGCCCCGCGATGACGCGGCCCTTGGCGGACGCGCCGGTTCGCGGTATCCATGAAAGAATTGTGGATTTGAGAGCGCGATGGCGGACGGTTCGGCGAGCGGTGGCTTGAGGGATGCGCGGGGGCGGCTGATCGATCCGGATTCGCCGCTCGCGCTGAAGGCGCACCGCACCAATCTGTTGAACGTGACGGCGGAGGCGCTGTGCGCGGAGGCTTTCAATGACGAGCCGCGGCGTCTGTGCATCGGCGGCACGCGCAGCGAGCACGCCGTGCTGTTCGAGGCGCTCGATGAGAGCCCGAACAGCCTGATCGCCGCCGACGTCTTCCAGCACCACATGGCCTTCACCTTCGGGCTGAACCCGGACTTCTCAGGGGCCGAGGGCGCGGACGGGCGGCGGCGCTACCGCGCCAGCTACCTGCGCCTGCTGAAGGGATGGCTGTTCGACAGCAACAACGCCGAGGGTGCCGTGCTGAAGGGCTGGGTGGAGAGCCGCTTCGGTCTGCTGCCCACCTATCACAAGGAACCGATCCTCCGTTTCGCCTCCGACGCGTGGCGGACCTACGGCGAGGAGAAGGTCGCCACCCGCTTCCACAACAACAACATCAACCTGCAGCTCGACCTGCTGTACGAATATTGCCAGTGGTGGATGCGCCGCGGCTGGCCGGACGCGCCGATGCCGTCCCGCGCCAGCCACATCCGGCTCTACCGCGGCGTCAACGATTTCGAGGAGCACCACATCGTCGCGCGCCCCGACAAGCGCACGGCGGTCCTGCGCCTCAACAACCTCAGCTCCTTTTCCATCGAGCGCGACATCGCCGGCCAGTTCGGGGACTACATCCTCGAAACCTGGGTGCCGCTCACCAAGGTGGTCTTCTTCCGCGACATCCTGCCCCGCTACCCTTTCAAGGGAGAGGGCGAGTATCTGGTCGTCGGCGGGGACTACAGGGTGGGGGTGTCGCTTCTCTGACAACCGATCACGGGACAGATCCGGCCCATGACTGACCATTCCATCCGCTCGCGCGCGCTGGGCGCCTATCTCGGGCTGGCCTGCGGCGACGCGCTGGGCGCCACCGTCGAGTTTCTGACAAAGGGCGAGATCGCCCACCAATACGGCGTGCACAAGCACATCAAGGGCGGCGGCTGGCTGAAGCTGGCCGCCGGGCAGGTGACCGACGACACCGAGATGTCGATCCATCTCGGCCGCGCCATCCTGGCCGCCCCGGAGTGGGACGCCCGCCGCGCCGCGGAGGAGTTCGCCGTCTGGCTGAAGGGCGTTCCCGTCGATGTCGGGGACACGACACGGCGCGGCATCCGCCGCTTCATCATGCACGGCACCCTGTCGGAGCCGGAGAGCGAGTATCACGCCGGGAACGGGGCGGCGATGCGCAACCTGCCGGTCGCCCTGGCGACGCTGGGCGACGACGCCGCCTTCGAGCGCTGGACGGTGGAGCAGGCGCACATCACCCATTGCAACGCCATGTCCGACGCGGCGACCCTGACGCTCGGCCACATGGTCCGCCGTCTGGTGCTGGGCGGCGACGTGCGCGACGTGCGCGACGAATCGAACAAGCTCATCGCGAAGCACCGGCAGTTCAAGTTTCAGCCCTACCGGGGCCTCGCCACCGCCTACATCGTCGATACGATGCAGACGGTCATGCACTACTATTTCCAGACCGATTCCGTGGAGTCCTGCGTCGTCGAGACCGTCAACCAGGGCGGCGACGCCGACACCACCGGCGCCATCGCCGGCATGCTGGCCGGAGCCACCTACGGGGTGGAGACCATCCCGCCGCGCTGGCTGCGCAAGCTCGACCGCGGCGTCTACGACGAAATCTGCGCCCAGGTGGACGGGCTGCTCGCCCGCTCCCCGGCGCTCAAGCAGGGGTGATTTCGACCATGGCCGACGTGATCTTCTTCGAAAAGCCCGGCTGCGCCGGCAACAACCGCCAGAAGGCCCTGCTGGCGGAGGCCGGGCACACCGTCCACGCCCGCGACCTGCTGTCCGAACCCTGGACGGCGGACCGCCTGCGCCCCTTCTTCGGCGACCGCCCGGTGGCCGAGTGGTTCAACCGCGCCGCCCCGGCGGTGAAGAGCGGGGAGGTCGATCCGGACGCGCTGGACGAGGCCGCCGCCCTGGCGCTGATGCTGAAGACGCCGCTGCTGATCCGCCGCCCGCTGATGCAGGTCGGTGACCGTCGCGACTGCGGGTTCGAGGCGGAGCGGGTGGACGCCTGGATCGGCCTAGCCGCCGGCGCGCCGGAGGGCAAGCTGGAAGGCTGCGCCCGCGCCGGGATGCCGCCCTGCCCACCACCCGCAAAGGGATGACGGGACAACCCGGACTGTCGTAGGTTTGCCCCCGTCCTGTTTGAAACCCGACATTTCAGCGATGGGGGCCGATCCATGTGCGAACTCCTGGGCATGAGCGCCAACGTGCCCACGGACATCTGCTTCAGCTTTCGCGGCCTGATGCGCCGCGGCGGGCAGACCGGTCCGCACCGCGACGGCTGGGGCATCGCCTTCTACGAGGGGAAGGGCTGCCGCGCCTTCCACGACCCGGCGCCGAGCTGCGAGTCGGAGATCGCGCGGCTGGTCAGCAGCTATTCGATCAAGTCCTGCGTGGTGATTTCCCACATCCGCCGCGCCAACCGCGGCCGGGTGTCGCTGGAGAACACCCACCCCTTCACGCGGGAGCTGTGGGGCCGCGTCTGGACCTTCGCGCACAACGGCCAGCTCAAGGGCATCAAGGACCGGACGCTGACCTTCTACGAGCCGGTCGGGACGACGGACAGCGAGCACGCCTTCTGCTGGCTGCTCGACCAGATCCGCATGCAGTATCCGGAGCCGCCCAAGAGCAGCGGTGCCCTGATGCGGCTGATCCGCGACCTCGCCACCGACCTCGGCGGGCTTGGCGTCTTCAACATGCTGCTCAGCGACGGGCGGTACCTGTGGTGCCATTGCGCGACCAACCTCGCCTGGCTGACCCGCAAGGCCCCCTTCGGCCCGGCGACGCTGATCGACGAGGACATGAGCGTCGATTTCGCCAAGGAGACGACGCCCAACGACGTGGTGACGGTGGTCGCCACCCGCCCCCTGACCCGCGACGAGGATTGGACCGTCATGAAGGGCGGCGAGATGGTCGTGTTCAAGGGCGGCAATCGGGTGCGCTGACCGGGGATTGTTCTGATCTGTGCAACGAAGATTGGCGAAATCGGGGCTCAATCGATTGGCGTAAGCGGGCTTATGGTCACCTCCGAGACAAACCGAAGCGGTGACGGTGCCGGACCGGCGCCCCGCTTCCCGGACAGGAAGACGTGACCATGAAGATCCTTCGCATCGACTCCAGCCCGCTGGGCGACGCCTCCGTTTCGCGCCAGCTCACCGGCTCCATCGTCGCGGCGCTGCTCCAGGCGACGCCGGACGCCGAGGTGTCCGCCCGCGACCTCACCGTCGCCCCGCCGGACCACCTGACCGGCGAGCTGATGCAGGTCGTCAAGTTCCGCAACCTGGAGGGCCTGACCGCCCGCCAGCAGGAGGAGCTGGCCCTGACCGATGCGCTGGTCGACGAGTTCCTGGCCGCCGACGTCGTGGTGATCGGCGCCCCGATGTACAACTTCACGGTCCCGACCCAGCTCAAGGCCTGGATCGACCGCATCGCCCAGGCGGGCCGCACCTTCCGCTACACCGAGACCGGCCCGGTCGGTCTGGCCGGCGGCAAGAAGGTCTACATCGCCTCGACCCGCGGCGGCGTCTACTCGACCAACGCGGCGATGAGCGCGCTGGACCACCAGGAGGCCTTCCTGCGCACGGTTCTGGGCTTCCTGGGCGTCACCGACGTGACGGTGATCCGCGCCGAGGGCGTCGGCATGGGCTCGGATGCCCGCGCCAAGGCGCTGGCCGCCGCCCAGCAGGAGATCGACGCCCTGGCGACCCCCGTCGCGGCGTAAGGGACGTGGTGTTCCCTCTCCCGTCCCGGGAGAGGGAAGGGGCCCGCGCGATGCGCGGGAAGGGTGAGGGTGCGTTCAAGGATCAGTGCTTCGATCCTCGCACGACCCTCACCCGGCCCTTCGGGCCACCCTCTCCCGGGGCGGGAGAGGGGCTTTTCGTCACGCCCCCATCGCTTCCGCGATCCGCCGGATCGCCTCGTCCAGAGGCAGGTCGAGGCGGGTGATGTTCTGCAGCTCCAGGAAGCGCGCCTCGTTCTTCGACAGCTCGCCCTCGATCACCGCCCAGTGCTTGTCCGACGAGCGCTTGGCGATCTGGCGGGCGAAGGTGCGCTGGATTTCCTGGTCGAAGCGGCAGCCGAGATAGAGAAAGCTCCGGCCCGCCCGGCGCTCCTGTACGACGGCGGGAATCGGCGTCTGGATGTCGATCTCCGTCAGGATCTCGACGAAGTCGCTGTCGGAAATCAGGTAGTTCCCCGCCGGGCTCGCACTGCCCGACGGCTTGTAGAGCAGGGTCTCCCAGACCGACGCCGCCGCGGCCTCGACCTCCGCTCCGCCCGGCGCGTAGTATTTCACCCATTCGCCGACGCCCTGCGGGTGGGACAGGCCCTGGATCTGGCCCCAGCTCCGGTCCGGAGCGGCAGTCAGCAGGCTTTCCAGCGTGTTGTCGTACCAGACATCGACGATCATCGGCGGGGCGGGCAAGGAAGCCAGCCACGCGTGGACCGGCGTGGCCGGGACCTCGCGCTTGAAGATCTCGTTCAGGATGCCGTCCAGCGTCTTGCGGTGGCGCCGCGATTCGATGAACTGGGCGACGGCGGGCAGCTGGCTGCGGATGCGGCCCGGAGCGGCGACCTTGGCGTTCAGCCGCTGCGCCAGTTCCAGCGAGGTGCGCGGGATCGGGCAGTCGGCCTCCGGCAGCAGCGCGAAGGCGCCCGGCCCGAGATAGGGCACCACGCCCCGCGCCTTCAGCGCCGCGGCGATGTCCGCGATGATGGTGTCGGTGTCCGTGCTGTCGATGACGGCGGTGTCGGTCATGCTAACCCCGTTCGGCTGGGTGGCGCGGCGGTTGTGCCGGCCCTTGCCCCCTCCCTGACCCTCCCCCGCTGGGCGGGGGAGGGGAGTGGCGCAGGGGAAGGAAAATTGCTTACAAATAGATCGCCGCGCCCGCCCCCGTGTTGACGGTGGCGTCCTTCAGCGTGTCCACGATGAACTGCACCTCGTCGGCGGTGACCTTGTGGTGCAGCGGCAGAGCCAGCACGCGGTCGACCGTCTTCTGGCAGACCGGGCAGTCGGCCCGGCTGGCGCCGCGCTCCTGGTAATATTGCTGGGTGTAGAGCGCCTGCCCGTAGTCCGACGCCTCGACGTCGTGCGTCGCCAAGTCCTCCAGCACCGCCTTGCGCCCCGAGGCGGTGAAGCGGGTGCCGAGGTGGACGGCGTAGACCATCGGGTGCACGTCGTCGGCGCCCGGCCCCTTGTAGGGCGGCTTGATGCCCTCGAAGGAGGCCATGGCCGCCTCGTAGTGGGCGACCACCTCCCGGCGCTTCGCCAGGATCTCTGGCAGGCGCTTCAACTGGACGAGGCCGAGCGCGGCGGTCAGGTTGCTCATGCCCGCCTGGAAGGGAATGGTGCGGGTGATGACCACCGTGTTGCGGTGCTCCATCTCGCGCCGGCGCAGGTAGCGGAGCTGGTGGGCGAGGTTGCGGTCGTCGGTGACGATCATCCCGCCTTCGCCGGTCACCAGCACGCCGGGTTCGGAGAAGTCGAAGACCGCGCAGTCGCCGAAGCTGCCGACCAGCTTCCCCTTGTAGGAGGAGCCGATGGCCTCGGTCGAATCCTCGATCAGGATCAGCCCCTTGTCGGTGGCGAGCGCTCGCAGCTCGTCCCAGTGGGCGGGGTGGCCGTTGACGTTGCCGGCCAGGATGGCCTTGGTCCGCGGCGTGATCTTGGCCTCGGCTTTCGCCGGGTTGATGGTGTGCTGCCAGTAGTCGATGTCGACGAAGACCGGCTCCGCGCCGGCCAGCGCGATGGCGTGCTGCACCTGATGCCAGCCGAAGGGGGAGCAGAGAACCTCGTCCCCCGGCCCGATGCCGTAAGCCTTGAGCACCATCAGCGTGGCGATGGTGCCGCTGGACACCGCGACCGCGTGGGCGCGGCCGAGCCAGGCGGCGAAGGCGTTCTCGAACCCCTCCGTCATCCGCCCGTCGCTGAGGCTGCCGGAGGTGAGGATGCGGCTGATGACCGCCACCTCCGCCTCCGAAATGTCCGGATCGATCAGCGGGATGTAGTCGCCGAGTTCGCCGTCCTGGTCGTCTTCGGGCATCGTCATTCCGCGATCCTCATTCAGTCGTCCTCGTCCCGTTGCGCGATCACCACGCCGGTCGCCGTCTCCGGCTTGTTGGTGATGAGCCAGCAATGGTTGGTGCCGTCCACGAGGTAGAGGTTGAAGCCGGGTTCCTCCCGGAAGGCGTCCTCCGCCATCACCGCGGCGTGCGCCCCGGTGACGTTGGACAGGTCCGGGTTCGCCTCGCGCACGGCGCGGACCACGGCGTCGAGCCGGGTGCCCTCCGCGAAGAGGCTGCCGGCCAGGGCGGCGATGGCGTCGATCCGTTCCGGGGACAGGGCCATGGCGGTCACTCCGCGCCGCGCTTCTTGGCCTCGACGGTGATGGGCAGGCGGGTGTCCGCCGGCATCTCCGGCAGGTCCAGCGTCCAGCCGTTGGCGACCTTGACCCAGCCGCCCCACAGGCTCGGCTTCTCCATCTCGGTGATGGGCTCCTCCAGGTCCTTCTTGGCGACGTAGATCGTGTATTGCTCACCGGCCTTGCGCACCATCACCTTCATGTCACTCTCCAGTCGTCGTGTTCTTGGCTGTCGTTTGGTCAGGCCGCGATCCGCGCGTAGAGCGCGGGAAACTCGTTGATGACCGATTCCACCTCTTCCGCCGTGCTGCAGCGGCTGAGGGAGAAGCGCAGGCTGGCCGCGGCCTCCGCCGGGGTCAGGCCCATGGCGGTCAGGACGTGGCTCGGTTCGTTGCCGCCGGACGCACAGGCCGCCCCCATGGAGACGGCGATGCCGGCACGGTCGAGCCGCATCAGCAGTTCCTCCGCGTCCAGCGGGCGGCCCTGCGGGTCGGCGAAGCGGATGTTGCTGGTGTTGGACAGGCGGGCCGCCCCTTCGCCGTTGACCCGGCTGCCCGGCCAGGCGGCGAGCACGCCGCGCTCCAGCCGGTCGCGCAGGATCGCCATGCCACCGGCCTCCGCCACCGTGGCGGCGGCGCGGTCGGCGGCCATGCCGAAGCCGACGATGGCCGGCACATTCTCCGTCCCGCCGCGGCGGTGGCGCTCCTGATGGCCGTGGATCAGCGGGGCGAAGGGCACGCCCTTGCGGATGAAGAGGGCGCCGATGCCCTTCGGCCCGTGCATCTTGTGGGCGGACAGGGTCAGCAGGTCGGCGTTCACCGCGTCGACCCGGATCGGCAGCCGCCCGGCGGCCTGCACCGCGTCGGTGTGGAACAGGGCGCCGCGCGCCTGGGCGATGTCGGCGGCGGCGCCGACCGGCTGGATCGCCCCGATCTCGTTGTTCGCCCATAGGACGGAGACCAGCGCCGTGTCGGGCGTCACCGCGTCGCGCAGGTCGGACAGCGCGATGGTGCCGGTGCCGTCCACCGGCAGGACGGTGACCCGCCAGCCCTGCCGTTCCAGATCCTTCGCCAGCATCAGCGTCGAGGGATGCTCGATCGCCGTGGTGACGAGGTGGCGGCGCTCCGGACGCTCCGCCGCGACAGCGCGCAGCGTGCCGAGCAGGGCCGTGTGGTTGGCCTCCGTCGCACTGGCGGTGAAGAGGATGTCCGCCGCCTTCGCGCCGACCAGCGCCGCCACCTGGGCGCGCGCCTCGCCCACCGCCCGCTTGGCCGCCATGCCGGCGGCGTGCGGGCTGGAGGGGTTGCCGAACTCCCCGGACAGGTGGGGCAGCATCGCCTCCCGCACCTCGGGCGCCAGCGGGGTCGTCGCGTTGTTGTCGAGATAGATCATGGGTCCATCGCAGGCCGTGGCACGGAGGAGGCGGTCAGTCCATCACGCCGGGAACGCCGCGGCGGCGGCCGTCGGCGGGCGTGATCTCCTCCTCCAGGCAGCCGACGACGACTCCGGCCGGGAACTCCACCAGATAGACGGGGATTTGCGTGCCCTCGGCGTGGCCGATGCGCACGATGGTGCCGGGCGTGCCCTTCGGGGCGAGCAGCGCGCCGTCCTCGGCGTTGGGGTGGCTGCCGTCGTTGTGGAGGTCCACCGCGGCAACGACTGCCAGACCCCAGTCGTAGAGCGGTTCGCGGGGCGGGATGAAGCCGGGCTTCTTCGCTTCGGTGACGGCGTCGCTCATCGCGTGCTCCTTAGGCAAAAAGGTCATTGCGGGTCGTTGCAGCGGGCGTCGACCAGTTCGAGTTCCTTGGCGCGCATGCCGACGATGATGCGCTTCTCGTAAAAATCGATTCCGTAGATGTAATACATCTGCAGGTAGGTGCCGATCGACTTCACATAGCCGATGTCCCCGGTGCGGATCAGGAAGTCGCCCATCGGGCGTCCGGGATAGGTGCCGTCGTTGCGCACGTCGCGAAGCGCGCGGACTTTCTGGCCCTCCTCGAAGGCGGGGCGGTCTTCCAGTTCGATCGGTTCGTTCGGATCGCGGGCGCGCTCGCGCATTCGGTGCTCCTTGCTCCGGTCAGTCGGGGGCGTCAATCGGGGATCAGGTCACCGGTGGCGGGCAGTCCGGCGCGGCGCTTCTGCGCCACGGTGCGGACATCGTCCACCGGGTCCTCGGTCAGCGGGGCGAGGTCTTCGGGCGGCAGGCGGCTGGCGACGACGAAGCGCACGCACCAGTCGGCGTCGCGGATCAGGGCTGCCAGCTTTTCCGGCGGCAGGCGGCGGGCGACGACCATGCGCACGCGGGCGCTGTCGTCCCAGGCCATGCTCATCAGCCAGTCCAGCCCGATGCGGTTGGCGACCTCCAGCCGGATTTCCGGGTCCTCGTCGTGCATCATCGCCGGCAGCATGCCCTCGGGCACGCGGCGGGCGACGCGCAGGCGCACGGAGTAATCGGGGTCGCGCATCAGCGGCGAGAGGTCGGCGTCCTCCAGCCGGGAGGCGACGGCGATGCGCACCTCGCGGTCGGGGTCGCCGCGCATCTTCAGCAGCAGGCGGCGGGGCAGGCGGCGGGCGACGGCGGCGCGCACCGTCTCGTCCGGGTCGTCCATCAGCCGCGGCACGATGAAAATCGGCGCGAAGCGGGCGGCGTTGGCGCGGACCTCGAAATAGGGATGGTCGAGATGCTCGCCGGCCAGATCGTCGTTCCATTGGAAGAAGCGCTGGATGCGCTTGGCGTAGCGGTCCTGCACGCAGGCGCGCAGCGGTTCGCAGCGCCCCTCGGCCAGACGGTCGCGGCAGGCGCAGCCGTCGCAATCGACGGGGTTGCCCAGCCAGTCCAGCGCCTTGTCGATGTCGTCGCTCATGCGTCGTCGTCCTCCGGCCCGGCTTCGTCTCGGCCGGCTTCATGGCGATCAGCGGCGGCGAGCAGGCGGGTGGTTCCGAAGCGGTCCTTCGGGTCCAGGTCCCGGACCTTGTTCAGGGCCTCGCGCCCTTCGGCCAGACGGCCCAGGCGCAGATTCAGGTAGCCGACCGCGGTCAGGGCGAACAGGAACAGGCGCGGAGCCGGCTCCAAACCTGTGAAGTCGGCCCCCACTGTCTTGGAAGAGTTTGGGCCGACCATGCGCCAGTCGGTGTGGTTCAGGCCGATGGCGGCCATGGCGTGGCCGAGCATCCGCTCGCCGTAGAGCAGGGCGGTGTCCAGGTTCGCCTTGTAGAAGTGGAACTTGTAATGGCCGAGATCGACCAGCCGGTGGCCTGGCGCCAGCTCAGCGGCGCGGGCGAGGTAGCGCTGCGCCGCCTCGGCGTCGGTGTGGTTGGCGGCGGCGAGATGCAGGAACCGCTCCGCCTCGGGCGGCAGGTCGCCGCCGTAGTAACGGCGGTTGAGCCAGCCTTCATCCACCTCGTCCAGCATGGCGGTGCGCTCCATGGACACCCTCTCCCGTGATGGGACGGGAGAGGGGTTTCGGGCGATCAGGCCGGGACGCAGCAGTCGGCCGGGCAGACCGAGGCGCACTGCGGACTGGAGAACTGGCCCTTGCACTCGGTGCACAGGTCCGCGTTGATGGCGTAGGCGCCCTTCTTGAAGCTGATGGCGTTGTTCGGGCACTCGGCCTCGCAGGCGCCGCAGGCGGTGCAGTCGGAAGCCTTGATCTTGTAAGCCATGACACTCTCCTTGGGTGTGGTGGCGGCTGTTGCGGTGGGCCGCCGGGTAAGTCCGTGGGGTGATCGGGTGTTCGGGTGTCAGGCGCGCAGGGCGGTGAAGGCGCCGGTGCGGATCACCGCGTCCTGCCCCTCGCGGGCGTTGATCGCACCTTGGCCGAGGCGCTCGGCGTAGTCCTTGAAGTAGGTCAATGCCGACTCTTCGATGTATTCGAAGGCGAAGCGGTCAACCGGCTCGATGCCCGCGCCCTTGAGGCTCGTCGACGGGCAGCCGCCGATCTTGGCGACGAAGACCGCGGTGCAGTCGTTGATCGCCGACAGCACGCCGCCGAGCGCGTCCTCGTCGCCCGAGCCGCCTTCGCAATACTGGTCGACGCGGCGGTGGCCGACGAACTTGGCGCCTTTCGGACCGACCTCGTAGATCTGGAATTCCTTGGCGTGGCCGAAATGCTCGTTGATGCGCTCGCCGCCCTTGGTGGCGACGGCGATCAGGATCGGCTGCACCTCGGTGCCGACCGTCTCGGCGACGTCGGCCTGCGCGGCGGCCTTGGCGGCGTGGCGACCGGCGCGCTCGCCCTCGACATGCTCGCGGTAGGTGCGGGCGGCCTCCTGGTCGTACTCGACCTCGCCCATCGCCTCGATCTGGTCGATGGTGAATTCGGAGCCGCGGTCCTCGCCCAGCAGGCCGACCGCGTCGGCGCGGCACTGGCGGCAGTGGCGCATCAGCTTGGCCCCGCCCTCGCACTGGTCCTGCAGGACCTTCAGCTCCTGCGCGGTCGGGCCGCGCTGGCCGGTCAGGCCGAAATGCGTGCCGTGCGCCGGGTCGGAGATCAGCGGCATGATGTTGTGCAGGAATGCGCCACGCGACTTCACGGCCTTGTTCACGTCCATCAGGTGCTCGTCGTTGATCCCCGGGATCATGACGGAGTTCACCTTCACCAGGATGCCGCGCGAGGTCAGCATCTCCAGCCCGAGCATCTGCCGCTCGTGCAGGATCTTGGCGGCGTCCAGGCCGGTCCAGCGCTTGTGGTCGTGGAAGATCCAGGGGTAGATGTGCTGCCCGACCTCGGGATCGACCATGTTGATGGTGATCGTAACGTGGTCGATGTTGTAGTTGGCGATGGTGTCCACATGGTCGGGCAGGGCCAGGCCGTTGGTGGACAGGCACAGCTTCAGGTCCGGGGCCTTCTTCGCCAGCATCTCGAAGGTCTTGAAGGTGTTCTTGCCGCCCGCCGCCAGACTGTCGCCGGGGCCGGCGATGCCGATAACCGAGAGCTGCGGGATTTCCTTGGCCACCGCCATGATCTTGCGGAGCGCCTGGTCGGGGGTCAGCTTCTCGGAGACCACGCCCGGCCGGCTCTCGTTCGAGCAGTCGTATTTGCGGTTGCAGTAATTGCACTGGATGTTGCAGGCCGGCGCCACCGCGACGTGCATGCGGGCGAAATAGTGATGCGCCTCCTCGGAGTAGCAGGGATGGTTCTTCACCTTCTCCCACACCTCCGGCGCCATGTCGGCGGGGCCGTCCGACGACCCGCAGGAGGAGGACGCGCAGCCGGAGGCGGCGGCGGGCGGCGCCTCGGCGGAGGTCTTCAACTCACCCACGCCCAGGATGCTGTCGAGCGAAATAACGTTGGCCATCGTCCACTCCCTTCCCAGCCGCGCCGTCGGCGCCCTTGGTCAGGTCGTTAAAAGCAAGTTCGGGGCCAACCTGATGAATTGTGTAATTTCAGTAGTTTAGGCGTCGGTGTGGGGCTTGTGGGCCGTGTCGGCAATCCGACAAAGGCGGACAAAGCCCAACAATGGCCGACAATGACGCGCCCTGTCAGGGACCCGACACGTGAGGCTAATGGGGTGATGGAGTGGCATCGATTTCCCTCTCCCGCCCCGGGAGAGGGGGGCGCGAAGGCGCCGGGTGAGGGTCGTGCGGGGATCAGCGGCTCAATCCTTGCCGGCACCCTCACCCTCCCACCGCTGCCGCGGCGGGTCCCTCCCTCTCCCGGGGCGGGAGAGGGCCGGTCACGCGCTTCCGACCTGGAAGGCCAGGACATGGTCCTCGTCCGGCCGCCGCGGCTCTCCACCGAAGCCGATCAGACCGCTGCCGGTCAGTTTCGTCGAATCGCGGCGCAGCAGCAGGGAAGGGGAGCCGCCTGTGCGGATGAAGGTGCCGTTGGTCGAATGGTCGGTCAGCAGGAAGCCGCCACGGCTGAAGTCGATCACCGCGTGCTGGCGTGAGGTGCGGCGCGACGGGATGCGCAGGCCGCAACTCTCGTCACGCCCCACCGTGACGCGCGGCAGCAGGGGAGTCAGCGTCGCGTCGGTGCCGCGCCCGGACAGGCGCAGGGACGGCAGGCCGCGCCCGCTGCCGGGAACCGATGTGGTCAGGGCGACGGTGGCGTTGTCCTCGGCCTCCGGCGGGGCGCTGCCGTCGCGGACCTGGTGGACGCGGACCGGGGCCGCCTTTCCTTTCACCGCGACGCTGTTCAAAAGGCGGGTTCGCTTGCGCAGCGGCGGGGAGAGGCGGTCGACCAGATCGTCGGTCGCCAGAATCTCGCCGGGGCGGGCGATGGATTCCAGCCGGGCGGCGACGTTGCAGGCGTCGCCGTAGAGGTCGCCGGGGCCGGCGATCACCGGGCCGAAATGCAGCCCGGCGCGCAGGCGCAGCCCGAACTCCCCTTGCCGGTCCATCATGGCGAGCGCGGCGCGGGTGGCGCCGTCGCTCATGGGGAAGCAGGCCAACAGCCCGTCGCCCAGGCTTTTCACCACCGTGCCGTCGTTCTCCCCGACGATCCGGCGCAAGCCCAGAAGCACCCGCTGGGTCAGCGCCGCCGCCTTGCGGTCACCCGCCAGTTCGTAGAGCAGCGTGCTGTCGGCGATGTCCACGAAGAGGAGCGCGAAGGGCTTTTCCATCTCGTGCGAAGGCCCGGATCTGGAGGTTGCGGGACGCAGGGTACAGCGTACAGCCGATGTCCCACCGTCATATCACAACCGTTCGTAACGGTTACAGGGATCTTGGGACCCGCAGGCTGCGCCGGCGTCTTGCCGCAGCCGAAACACCAGACGGCCCTCAGGGGTTATATTGCCCATATATTTATTCCCTTATAAGATGCGTGACGGAGCGTTGGCCGCGGTTGGAAAGTGTGCTGCCGCCAGCAGGGCTTTCGTGGAGTGGATCATGACGGTATCGGGTGTGACGTCGGCGGCTTCGTCGTTTTCGGTCCTGTCCCGCTCCACCGGAGCGTCCCCATCGCCCGAGGCGACCGCCGCGAGCGGCGGTGCCGCGTCCGATTCCGTGTCGCTGAGCGGGCTGGGCGGGGCGCTTCGCGGCGACGGCTTGGCCGCCTTCGGCGCGCTTTCGGACGCTCAGCGCCAGCAGTTGGCCGATCTCGTCGACAGCGGGAAGATCAGCGGCGAAACGGTCAACGATGCCCTCACGCAGCGGCTGAAACAGGCCCGCGTCAGTGCCATGGGTGCGACACAACGCATGTACAACAACGATCACGCCGCCCTTTTCCTCGATGAGACGACCAGCAGTGACGACCTGCGCGGCGCCTTGTCCCAGACGCTGGCCCGGCGGTCGTCGCTGATGGACAAGCTGGTGGCGGCGATGAGCGAGGACGAGCAGGCGGCGGCGTCGAACGACTTGGCGGCGCGGACGATGAATCCGCTCCTGGCGAAGGACCGGATGGGGATGTCGCGCTACATCATGCCGGGCTTCTTCTCCATGGACTTTTCCGATTCCCGCCTGAACTCCACCAGAAAGCAGGGGGATGCCACCTACAGCCTGAAGGCGTTGGGCGTCGATCTCGACGCGATCGACAAGGCGCTGCGCAAGACCGGCGAAGAGGACGCCGCCGCCATCCTGTCGGAGCGGGCGGGCTTGCCGGCCTCCCGAAAGGTGGCGGCCGATCAGGATTATTCGGTGGACGACGCCCTGGTGAAGCCTTTGACCGCGCCATCGGGCGGTTCGTCGCCGGATGCCCGCGACTACCCGAACCCCCTCGACTACGGCAAAAAGCTGCGCGAGTTTCTCCAGGCGTCTTTCGCGGAAATGCGCAAGGTCGGTGAGTTGGGAGGGCACACGGTGTATCAGGTCGACCGTCCCGACCATATCCAGCGCCCCCAGGACCTCCCCACGCCGTCATCAGCGGGCGCCCCCATTGCTCAGGGAGAGCCGGTGGGGCGCCATACATGCTTGGTTTGGCCACCTGTTACTGATTGGCCCGTTGTTGCCCGGAAGGGAATGCAGCCGCCAAGTGACTCCCCACCCCTCAGAAGCGCTTGATCTCGATGTTGTACTTGCGCAGGGCGTAGCTCACCTGACGGGTGGTCATGCCGAGCAGGCGGGCGGCCTTGGCCTGCACCCAGCCGGTGCGCTCCATCGCCCAGAGCAGGCGGTCGCGCAGCGAGCCCGACTCCGGTTCGTCCAGCGGCACCTCGGCGGCGGGCGGCGGCGCGGCATTGGCAACCGATGCCGGCGCGGGAGCCGCGGCGGCGGGTGCGCTCGCCTCGGGCAGGGGCAGCGGGATCAGGGGAACCGGAACCACCGGCTGGGCGGCGCCGCAGACCGGCGACGGCCCGGCGGAACAGCCCGACGCGCAGGCCGGCCACGCGCCGCCGCCGGCACCCATCGGTTCCGGCACCGGGACGGGCATGGCCGGGGTCTTCGGTGCGTTGGCCGGCGCCGGACCGCCGGGGCGTCCGGGAGGCACGCGGTTGACGGACCCCGGCCCCATGGACGGGGCGAGCCCGCCGACCGAGGCGCCCAGCGTGCGGTACTGGAAGAGGACCGAGGAGTTGCAGAGGTTGAGGCTGCAGGATAGGGACTCGGTGCGGATGATGCCGTCGCGCGACTGGGTGGCCGCGCGCTCGATACAGTTCTCCAGCTCGCGCACGTTGCCGGGCCAGGTGCAGCGGTTCAGCACCTCCAGAGCCTCGTCCTCCATGACCAGGGTCATGCCGTTGTCCTTGGCGAACTTCGCCACGAAATGGCGGGCCAGCGGGCCGATGTCCTGGCGCCGCTCGCGCAGCGGCGGCAGATGGATGGTCACCACATTGATGCGGAAATACAGGTCGGCGCGGAACTTGCCGTGGCCGACCGCCTCCTCCAGGTTCAGGTTGGTGGCGCAGATCAGCCGGACGTCGGTCTTGATGGTCTTCGACCCGCCGACCCGCTCGAACTCCTGCTCCTGCAGCACGCGCAGCAGCTTGGCCTGGAAATTGGGGGAGATGTCGCCGATCTCGTCGAGGAACAGCGTGCCGCCCGACGCCAGCTCGAACCGGCCCTTGTGGTCCTTCTGTGCGCCGGTGAAGGCGCCCTTCTCATGGCCGAACAGCTCCGATTCCAGGAGCGATTCGGGCAGGGCGGCGCAATTCACGCGGATGAAGGGGGCGTCCTTGCGCGGCGACATGGTGTGGATGGCCCGCGCGATCAGCTCCTTGCCGGTGCCGCTCTCGCCGCGGATCAGCACGGTGGACTTGAAGGGCGCCACCCGGTGGACCTGGGCCATCACCTCCAGCATGTTGGGGCTGGTGCAGACCACGTCGTTGATCGGGGCGGCGAGGGGGCGCAGTTCCTTCTGCATGCGGAAGGTTTCCCGCATCATGAAGCGGCGCTCCTCCGCCACGGTGCGGTGCAGCCGCACGGTCTGGCCGATCAGGTTGGCGACCATGGTCAGGAAGCGCACGTCGCTGCCGAAATGGCCCTGCGGGCCTTCGTCGGAAATGCGGTCGATGGTCAGCACGCCGACGACCACCCCCGCGGCCTTGATCGGCACGCCGACCAGCGAGGCCACCTGCTCGTCCAGGTCCTCGCGCCCGCCGGTGCGGTTGAGGAACAGCGGTTCCTCCGCCAGGTTCGGGACGACGGCGGGCATGCCGGTCTTCAGGATGCGGCCGGTGATTCCTTCCCCGTCGCGGAATTCGATCTGGGCCGCGGCCTCGTTCGACAGGCCGTTCGCGGCGACCAGCCGCAGCACATTGTCCTCGCCGACCAGATAGACGCGCCCGCGGTGCATCTGCAACTGGTAGGCCAGCGCGCGGAGCACCTCGCGCAGGGTCTGCTGGAGGTCGAGAGAGGAACCGAGGATCTTGCTGACCTCATAGATGGTCAGCAGTTCCAGGTTCGACGTGGACTGGCGCATTGCACCCGGCATGATCGACACCCCCTGCTCAACCGGGACTCCGGACGCCGCGCACCGGCGCGCCCGTCGCATTGATCCCGGCACGGCGCCTTGAACCGTTCCTCCCGGGGTGGGGTGTGCGCTCGTTGCTGATCGGCGCCTTTGACCACCGGTGCGCCCGCCGCGCGTGCTTCCGTGACAAGCCGTTCGCGCTGCGGACTGTCGAAAGTTTCGGAAACTCTCGGTCGAAAGGCAAGCCCTTTTGCATATCAGTTGCTGCGGCGCACAATGACTTATGGCTGCGGCAGAACGGCGCAACCCTTGAGAAAACTGGTGTTTCGGCCGGAAATGAACTAATAACTGACTGGTCAGTAATATTTTCTCCACCCTGGAGGACGGAATGCCGGAGGATGTTCCCGCCGCTCCGCGCTGGCGCCGCCGGAAGGAGGCGCGCCCCCGGGAGATCGTCGACGCGGCCCTGACCGTCTTCGGCGAGCGAGGCTTCGCGGCGACGCGGCTGGAGGACGTCGCGGCGCGGGCCGGTGTCAGCAAGGGCACGCTCTATCTCTACTTCCCGAACAAGGAGGAGCTGTTCAAGGCGGTGGTCCGCGAGGCCATCCTGCCCAACCTGGACATGGCCGAGCGCCTGCTGGCCGGGGCGCTGGGGCCGAGCTTCGCCGTTCTGGAAACGCTGCTGACCCTCTTCGCGACGCGCATCCTGAAATCCCGCGCCGGGGCCATCCCCAAGCTGGTCATCGCGGAGGCCGGCAATTTCCCCGATCTCGCCCGCTTCTATCACGACGAGGTGATCCGCCGCGCCTTCGCCCTGCTGGCGGCGGTGCTGGAGCGCGGCATGGCGCGCGGGGAGTTCCGCCCGGTGGACGTCGATTCGACCGTCCGGCTGATCGTCGCGCCGATGCTGATGAGCGCGCTGTGGCGCTCCTCCTTCGAAGCGCTGGAGGACCGGCCGCTGGACGTTCGGAGGCTGGTGGCCGCGCACCTCGACGCGCTGCGCCGGACGCTCGCTCCGGAGGGAGGACCGACGTCATGAGCTGGATCGCCGAAACGCTGGCGGCGGCCCTGGCCGTTTTCGGACTGGGCGGCGGGGATGCCGTGCCGCTGGCCCATGGTTACGCCGAGGGCGAGTATCTGCGCATCGCCGCCCCGGTGGCCGGGACGCTCGACACGCTGGCGGTGACGCGCGGCGGGCGGGTGGAGGCGGGCGCCCCCCTCTTCGCGCTCGACCGCACCAGCGCGCGGGCGGAGCGCGACCGGCTGGCCGCCGCGCTGGCGCAGGCGCGGGCGCTGCTGGCCGACCTGCGGACGGGACGGCGCCCCGACGAGCTGGCGGTGGTCGCCGCCCAGCGCGCGCAGGCCGAGGCGGCGCTGCGCTACTCCGAAGCGGAGCTGGCGCGGCAGCAGACGCTGGTGGCGCGCAAGGTCAGCTCCGACGACCGGCTGGACGCCGCCCGCGCCACCCGCGACCGCGACCGCGCGCGGCTGGAGGAGTTGACCGCGCAACTGGCCGTCTCCAACCTGCCGGCCCGTCCCAACCAGCTCCGCGCCGCCGAGAACGCCGTGGCCCAGGCTGAGGCCGCCCTGGCCCAGGCGGACAAGCGCTTGGCCGAGCTGGCCCCGCCGGCGCCCGAGGCGGGACTGGTCGAGGACACGCTGTTCAACCCTGGCGAATGGGTGCCGGCGGGCGCCCCGGTGGTCTCGCTTCTGCCGCCGGGCAAGCGGAAGCTGGTGGTCTTCGTTCCGGAACCGCTGATGGCCCGCGTCCGTCCGGGCGACCGGGTGACGGTGCGCTGCGACGGCTGCCCGCCCGGCCTGTCGGCGCGCGTGACCTACGTGGCGCCGCAGGTCGAATACACCCCGCCGGTGATCTACAGCGTCGGCAGCCGCGAGAAGCTGGTCTTCCGCGTCGAGGCGCGGCTGGAGGACGGGGCGACGCTCAACCCCGGCCTGCCGGTGGATGTGGAGTTGCCGCCATGAGCGGGGAGCCCGTCATCGACGTGCGCGGTCTGGTCAAGCGCTTCGGCGCCAAGACGGTGGTGGACGGCTTCTCCATCCGGGTGGCGCGCGGGCAGATCTACGGTTTCCTGGGGCCGAACGGGTCGGGCAAGACGACGACCATCCGCATGCTCTGCGGGCTGCTGACCCCCGACGCCGGGGAGGGGACCTGCCTTGGGCTCGACATCCGCCGCCAGAGCGCCGCCATCAAGCGGCAGGTCGGCTACATGACCCAGAAATTCAGCTTCTGGGAGGATCTGAGCATCGCCGAGAATCTGGATTTCGTTGCCCGCATGTACGGGCTGCCGGACCGGCGGGCCAAGGTCGCCGCGGCGCTGGAGCGGCTGGGGCTGGGCAACCGGCGGGCGCAGCTGGCGGGCGAACTGTCCGGCGGCTGGAAGCAGCGTCTGGCGCTGGCCGCCTGCATCCTGCACGAGCCGAAGCTGCTTCTCCTCGACGAGCCGACCGCCGGGGTCGATCCCAAGGCGCGACGGGAGTTCTGGGACGAGATTCACCGGCTGGCCGACGACGGGCTGACCGTGCTGGTCAGCACCCATTACATGGACGAGGCGGAACGCTGCCACGCCATCGCCTACCTCGCCTACGGCCGGCTGATGACCCAGGGCAGCGTGGAGGAGGTGATCGCCAAGTCTGGTCTGGTCACCTATGAAGTCGGCGCGCGGGGGGCGGGCGGGCCGGACCTCGGAAGCGTCGCGGCGGCGCTGCGCGACTGTCCCGGTGTCGAGATGGTCGCCGCCTTCGGCGCCCGGCTGCATGTCAGCGGCGGCGATGGCGCGGAGCTGGAGGAGGCGCTGAGCCCCTGGTCCGGCGAGTCGGGCCTGCTGGTGAAACGGACGGAGCCGACTCTGGAGGACGTGTTCATCCATCTGATGAACCGCAGCACGGACAACTTCGCATGACCGCGCCGTCGGCGGGCAGGATCGGGCCGTCCCCACACCGGTGCGAAAGCCGGTGCGGGGACGGCGCGCGGTCACTCGAACTTGGCGGAGGTCACGCCGGTGTTCTTGTTCCAGCGCAGCGTCAGCTTGGAAATCTTGCAGAGATTCAGGTTCTGCCAGACCGCCGACTCGCCGTCGTCGTAGATGACCTTCATGTCCCATTTGCAGCTCTTCTCGGCCTTGTCGAAGCTCAGTTCGAACTCCTCGCCGTCCTCGAGGAGTTCGCGGCCGAGGATGTCCTCGTCCCACTTCTCGTTGGCGGACTCGCTGACATAGATGTGCTTCAGCGCGTAGCCCGTCTCGTTCGCGATGGTGAAATCCTGCTGTCCGGCCAGGGCGGCGCCATGAAACAGGAACAGGGCGGCCACGGCGGCGGCGCCCTTGGCAAGAACAGAGGTCACGGTATGTCTCCCGCATACGAGTTAATCCTTTCGGACTGTGCTTGAAGCAATTTCGATATGTCAATGGGGGCTAAGTCACCCAATGTGGCACTGAAGTAAAAAGTTGTGTTTGTTTATTGAAATGCACGGCTGGGGAGGGGTGCCATGGCGCGGTTTTCCTTTGCGCGCTTCGTCGCGGTGATGGTGAAGGAGTTCATCCAGATGCGGCGCGATCGCCTGACCTTCGCCATGATGGTGGGGGTGCCGGTGCTCCAGCTCGTGCTGTTCGGCTTCGCCATCAACTCCGACCCCAAAAGCCTGCCGACCGCCGTCCACGCCGCGGATTCCAGCCCCTTCGCGCGCACGCTGGTGTCGGCCATGGCGAATTCCGGCTATTTCGACGTGGCCCGCGGCGCCGACAGCCCGGCGGAGCTGGACCGCCTGCTGGCGGAGGGGCGGGTGCAGTTCGCCGTCACCATCCCCGCCGGCTTCGCCCGCGACCTGCAGCGGGGCGAGCGGCCGGTTCTGCTGGTCGAGGCCGACGCGACCGACCCGGCGGCGACCAGCAACGCGCTGGCCGCCCTGTCCACCCTCGCGCGGCAGGCGCTGGACCCCGATCTGACCGGCCCGCTGGCCCCTCTGCGCTCCACCCCCGACCCGGTCGAACTGCGGGTCCACCGCCGCTACAACCCGGAGGGCATCACCCAGTACAACGTGGTGCCCGGCCTGATGGGCGTGGTCCTGACCATGACCATGGTGATGATGACCGCGCTGGCCGTCACCCGCGAGCGGGAGCGCGGAACGATGGAGAATCTGCTGGCCATGCCGGTCCGCCCGTTCGAGGTGATGCTGGGCAAGATCGTGCCCTTCATCCTGGTCGGCTACATCCAGGTCGTCATCATTGTCCTGGCCGCCCGGCTGCTGTTTGGTGTGCCCATCGTCGGCAGCCTGGCCCTGCTGTCCGCCGTGCTCGTGCTGTTCATCGCCGCCAATCTGGCGGTGGGCTTCACCTTCTCGACGGTGGCGAAGAACCAGCTTCAGGCGATGCAGATGTCCTTCTTCTTCTTTCTGCCGTCGATGCTGCTGTCCGGCTTCATGTTCCCCTTCCGCGGCATGCCCGGCTGGGCGCAGGCGGTGGGGGAGGTGCTGCCGCTGACCCATTTCCTGCGCATCGTCCGCGGCATCCTCCTGAAAGGCAACGGGCCGGCGGAAATCGCGGGGGAGGTGGCGGCGCTGCTGATTTTCCTGGCGGTGGTCACCGTCGTCGCGCTGAAACGCTACCGGCAGACCTTGGACTGAGCAGCAAACGGGGGACGGGTGCGGCCCTTCATCCTCTCGGGCAAGTCGAAACCGGTTGTGACATGGGCGTGAGCCTCACGTTTCGTTAAGGAACATTGGTTCTAATCTTTCCCGATTGGCGGTCCGTGGGGGAAGATGATGCGGCGCTCGGCGGTTGGCCCGACGGTCGGGATTCTCGCGGCGGTTCTGATCGCCGCCGGTCTGGCCGGCCCGGCCGAGGCCGGATCGTCCAAGAAGAAGAAGCCCGCGCCGCCGGCTCCCAATTCCATCGCCTGGAGTCAGGTGAACGGTCCCGCCCTGGGGCCGGCCCAGTCGATCGGCGGCTACGCCGCGGGCTGCGTCACGGGCGCTCAGGCCCTGCCGGGGGAAGGCACCGGCTATCAGGTGATCCGGATGTCCCGCCAACGCTATTACGGCCATCCGGAGCTGATCGACTACCTGAAGGGCTTCGGGCGCAAGGTCGCGGCGGCCGGGCTGGGGACCGCGCTGATCGGCGACATGGGGCAGGCGCGCGGCGGCCCGATGAGCTTCGGCCACGCCAGCCACCAGATCGGGCTCGACGCCGACGTCTGGCTGCGGCTCGACCATCCGCCGATGGGGCGCAACGCGCGGGAAAGCCTGACCGAGATCAAATACGTCGATTACGGCCGCGTCCGCGTCACCCCGGACTGGTCGGAACGGCAGGCCCAACTCGTCCGCATCGCCGCGAGCGACCCGCGGGTGACCCGCATCTTCGTCAACCCGGCGATCAAGCTCGCCATGTGCCGCCATTCCTGGCCGGATCGCGCCTTCCTGCGCAAGCTGCGGCCCTGGCACGGCCATGACGGGCACATGCACATCCGGCTGGGCTGCCCGGCGGGAAGCCCGCAGTGCGAGGACCAGCGCGACATTCCCGACGGCGACGGCTGCGGCGACGAGGTCGCGTCCTGGCTCGGCTCCGTCTACCCGGTGGTGGAGAGGCACAACGGCAAGCCGCAGCCGCGCTACGTCAACATGCCGCCCGCCTGCACCGCGGTGCTGCGCGCCGCCGGGACGCGGGTCGCCGCCATGGACGACCCGCATATGGAGAAGGCGTTGCGGTAATGTGACGCCGGATTTTGCGCTTGCACGAACGGAGCGCCCGGATACTGTGAAAGTCGGAATGAATTCGTTCGCATCGCGGAAAGGCCATGTCCGCCGCGCGAACGAACCGGTCGTCCGGCGGTCCAGGCAACGGGGCAGGCGCGAAGGCGATGAGCGATAACAGCGGCAACGATCACGCGGGCGGTCCCCGCATCACGCTCAGGACCCGCCTTTACGCTTGGTGGGAGGGCTACGACCTCTCCGGCCTGAAGGGCAGGGGCGGGGAGGAGGACGGCAGGCCGCAGGCCGGCGCCGCTCCGGCCCAGCCCGCCGTCCGGGGGCATGGCCCCGGCGTGAACCGCTGGGGCAAGCCGCTGTGGAGCGCCACGCGAATCGAGGTGGCGGAGAAGCTGTGGGGTGAGGGCTTCAACACGCCGGGCGGGCACGACCATATTCCCTATCTGGTGAAGCCGCTCGGCCTGAACCCGGCGATGAGCGTGCTGGACCTGTCCGCCGGCCTGGGCGGCACCAGCCGCACCATGGCGAGCAAGTACGGCTGCTGGGTCACCGGGCTCGAGGCGTCGGAGCTTCTGGCGAAGGAGGGGATGATCCGCTCCTTCAAGGAGGGGCTGGAGAAGAAGGCCCCGATCGAAACCTACGATCCGGAGAATTTCAGCTATCCCAAGCGCGTGGACGCCATCGTCTACAAGGAGGGGATGTTCTCCGTGCGCGGCAAGGACCAGCTGTTCGACGGGATGGAACTGGCGCTGAAGCCGCGCGGTCATCTGCTGATGACCGACTACGTGATCGAGCCGGCGCTGGCCGGGGCCAGGGCCGTCCAGGTCTGGTGCGACAAGGAGCCGATGCAGCCGCATTTGTGGTCCAAGGACCAGATGGCCGCCGCCTTCGCCCAGCGGAATCTGGACCTGCGAATCGCCGAGGACATCACCGACACCCACCGCGGCCTGATCGTGAGCGCCATCCAGGGGCTGGTCGAGCATCTGGAGCGCCATCATCTGGACCACGAGACCAAGCTCGCGGTGATGGACGAGGTCGAGCTGTGGGTCCGCCGCGTGTCCGCCATCGAGGCGGGCATGAAGGTCTGCCGTTTCTACGCGCTGAAACCGGCGGAGTAGCGTCGAAACGGCCGCATCCGGCGGGAAACGCAACCGCGACGGGGGCCGTTGACAGCGGGGGTGCGCCGCACTATGGTGCGCGCCTTCGATCGAGCCGCCGACCGACCAGGATGAAGAACTATGAAGATCGTTAACTCTCTCAAGTCGATGAAGACGCGCCACAAGGCCTGCCGCGTGATCCGCCGCAAGGGCCGCGTCTACGTCATCAACAAGCAGAACCCGCGCTTCAAGGCCCGCCAGGGCTGAGATCGGCGGCCGGGTCCGCCCGGCCGACGCGTGCTGTGCTGTTGAACGCGACGCCGCGCCGTTCCCCTGGGACGGCGCGGCGTCGCGTTTTGCGCGTCTGGTGCTTGTTTCGGTTGAAAGCGGAATCAATTCCGGACAGTTTCAGGTCGCCTGTGCGATCCGGAGTTGTTGGATGACCAAAAGTTTAGACCTGGGTTGCGGCCCCAACCCGAAAAACCCCTTTTCTGCGAGCGAGCTGTTCGGACTCGATGTTGAGGATCACCCCGCATCGCACATCCGGACGGCGGATCTGGCCGTGGATTCGCTCCCCTTCGAGGACGCCTACTTCGACTACGTCACCGCCTTCGACGTGATCGAGCATGTGCCGCGAATCGTCTACGCGCCGCACCGCCGCTACAGCTTCATCGCGCTGATGGACGAGATTCACCGCGTCCTGAAGCCGGACGGGCTCTTCTATTCCCAGACCCCCGCCTACCCGCACGCCGAGGCGTTCCAGGACCCCACCCACGTCAACATCATCACCGAGAACACCTTCGCCCTCTATTTCGACGACCGGCACCGTTGGGCGGCCAATTACGGCTTCCGCGGGGCCTTCCGCGTCCTGTCGCAGGAATGGCGCGGCTTCCACCTGCTGACGACGCTTCAGAAGGTGCCCGCTCCGGCCTGACCGGGGTCGGGCGACAAAAGGGGGGCTGGTGCCGGCGCGGCTTCGATGCTACCTCTGAAACAGGAACGCCGCAGGAACAATCCGGGCGACCGACAAGAGGGGAGGAAGGCCGGCCATGCGGATGCCCGCGCCCGACGACGGCGTCATCGCGCGCCGCCGCGAGATCATCGCAGCGCTGCGGGCCATCGTGCCCGGCGAGGGGGTGATCGCCGACGAAAGCGAACTGCGCGCCTACGAATGCGACGGGCTGACCGCCTACCGCCAGCTTCCCATGGTCGTGGTGCTGCCCAGCACGGTGGAGCAGGTCAGCCGGGTGCTCCGGACCTGCAAAGAGATGGGGGTGAAGGTGGTGCCGCGCGGCGCCGGCACCTCCCTGTCCGGCGGGGCGCTGCCGCTGGCCGACGGCGTGCTGCTGGGGATGGGGAAGTTCAACCGCATCCTCGACATCGACTTCGCGAATCGCTGCGTGGTGACCCAGCCGGGGGTGACCAACCTCGGCATCTCCACCGCGGTGGCGCATGAGGGCTTCTATTACGCGCCCGACCCGTCCAGCCAGATCGCCTGCACCATCGGCGGCAACATTGCCGAGAATTCCGGCGGGGTGCATTGCCTGAAATACGGGCTGACCACCAACAACGTGCTGGGGCTGGAGATGGTGCTGATGGACGGCACCATCCTGCGGCTGGGCGGCAAGCATCTCGACGCCGGCGGCTACGACCTGATGGGGGTCGTCACCGGCTCCGAAGGGCTGCTGGGGGTGGTGACCGAGGTCACGGTGCGCATCCTCAAGAAGCCGGCCACCGCCCGCGCCGTGCTGATCGGCTTCCCGACCAGCGAGCAGGGCGGCGACTGCGTGGCCGCCATCATCGCCGCGGGCATCATCCCCGGCGGCATGGAGATGATGGACAAGCCGGCCATCCACGCCGCGGAGGATTTCGTTCACGCCGGCTACCCGCTGGACGTCGAGGCCCTGCTGATCGTCGAGCTGGACGGCCCGGCGGCGGAGGTCGACCACCTGATCGACCGGGTGGCGGAGATCGCCCGGTCCAAGGGCTGCTGCTACTCCCGCGTCTCGACCTCGGAGGAGGAGCGGCTGTCCTTCTGGGCCGGGCGCAAGGCGGCCTTCCCGGCGGTGGGACGCATCAGCCCCGATTACTACTGCATGGACGGCACCATCCCGCGCAGGGCGCTGCCCCTGGTGCTGCACCGCATGCAGGAGATGTCCGACCGCTACGCCCTGCGGGTCGCCAACGTCTTCCACGCCGGCGACGGCAACCTGCACCCGCTGATCCTCTACGACGCCAACAAGCCGGGCGAGCTGGAGCGGGCGGAGGCCTTCGGCAACGACATCCTGCGCCTGTGCGTCGAAGTCGGCGGCGTGCTGACCGGCGAACATGGCGTGGGGGTGGAGAAGCGCGACCTGATGACCGACCAGTTCGACGAGGTCGATCTCGACCAGCAGCAGCGCATCAAATGCGCCTTCGACCCCGACGGGCTGCTGAACCCCGGCAAGGTCTTCCCCAAGCTGCACCGCTGCGCCGAGCTGGGCCGCGTTCACATCCACAAGGGGGAGCTGCGCTTCCCCGACATTCCCCGCTTTTGAGGCCATCCGCATGACCGTGACCACCGTCAAGCCCGACTCGGCGGGCCAGGCCGCCGACGCGGTGCGCTGGGCCTTATCGGAAGGGACGCCGCTGGACGTCGCCGGTTCGGGGTCCAAGCGCGGCCTCGGGCGCCCGATCCAGACCGCCTGCACGCTGGACCTCTCAGGCCTGTCCGGAGTCGTCGCCTACGAGGCGGAGGAGCTGGTGCTGACCGCCAAGGCCGGCACGCCGATGGCCGCGATCCTGCCGATGCTGGGGGAACGCCGTCAGCAGCTCGCCTTCGAGCCGCAGGACCTCGGGCCGCTGTTCGGCCGGCCGGAGGGGCAGGGGACACTGGGCGGGGTGATATCCTGCGGGCTGGCCGGGCCAAGGCGCATCAGCGCCGGTTCCGCCCGCGACCACACGTTGGGCATCGAGGGAGTGAACGGGCGTGGCGACCTCTACAAGGGTGGCGGCAAGGTGGTGAAGAACGTCACCGGCTACGACGTGCCCAAGCTGATGGCCGGCTCCTTCGGCACGCTGACCGTCCTGACCGAGCTGACGGTGAAGGTGCTGCCGGCGCCGGAGGATGTCCGGACCCTGCTGCTGGCCGGGCGCGAGGACGCCGGGGCCGTCGCGGCGCTGACCGCGGCGCTGCAGAGCCCCTACGACGTGTCCGGCGCCGCCCATTTGCCGGCCGCGGTGGCGGCGCGGTCCCATGTGCGGGCGGTCGCCGCGGTGGGCGGGGCGGTTACGCTGGTGCGGGTGGAGGGTTTCGGCCCGTCCGTCACCGCCCGCGTCGCCGCGCTGACGGAGGAGCTTGGCGCCGACACCGTGCTGGACCGCGACGAATCGTGGGCGGTGTGGAGGGAGGTTCGGGACGTGGCGTTCTTTTGCCCCGCTCCCTCCCCTGCGTCAGCGGGGGAGGGCCGGGGTGGGGGCGATGACTCCCGCCACGTCTGGAGAATCTCCGTCCAGCCCTCCGAAGGGGCGCGCGTGGCGGAGTCGATCCGCTGGGCGCTCGACGCGGAGCTGTATTTTGACTGGGGCGGCGGGCTGATCTGGGCGGCGGTGGCGCCGACGCCCGATGCCGCCTCCGCGATCCGCGGCGCACTGGGCACCGCCGGCCATGCGACGCTGGTGCGCGCGCCCGAGGACGTGCGGATCACGGCGGAGGTGTTCCATCCGTTGCCCGACCCGGTGATGGCCCTGAGCCGCCGGGTGAAGGAGAGCTTCGACCCCTGCGGCATCCTGAACCCCGGCCGCATGTACGCGGGAGTGTAGGCATCCATGCAGACGAACTTCACGCTGACCCAGCTCGCCAACGCCGATTACCGGGATTCCGAGGCGATCCTGCGCAAGTGCGTCCATTGCGGCTTCTGCACGGCGACCTGCCCGACCTATGTCCTGCTGGGCGACGAGTTGGACAGCCCGCGCGGCCGCATCTACCAGATCAAGGACATGTTGGAGAAGGGCGGACCGCCCACCGAGCATCAGGTGAAGCACATCGACCGCTGCCTCTCCTGCCTGTCCTGCATGACGACCTGCCCGTCGGGCGTCAATTACATGCATCTGGTCGATCACGCCCGCGCCCATATCGAGGCGACCCACGCCCGCCCGCCCGCCGATCGCGCCATCCGCGACCTGCTGGCCCGCGTGCTGCCCAACCCACGGCTGTTCCGGCTGGCCCTGATCGCCGCCTGGTTCGGCAAGCCCTTCGCCGGGCTACTGCCGGGACGGCTTGGGGCGCTGCTGGCGCTGGCCCCGAAGTCGGTGCCGGGACCGAGCCACAGCGACCGTCCGGGCAGCCATGCTGCGGTGGGACCGCGCCGCAAGCGCGCCGCTTTGCTGGTCGGCTGCGCCCAGCAGGTGCTGGCCCCGCAGATCAACGAGGCGACCATCCGCCTGCTGAACCGCCAGGGGGTCGAGGTGGTGGTGGCCAAGGGGGCCGACTGTTGCGGCGCCCTGACCCATCATATGGGCAAGACCGACCTCAGCGACGCCGCGGCGCGGAAGACCATCGACGCCTGGATCGCCGAGATGGACGGGGAGGGGCTGGACGCCATCATCGTCAACACCTCGGGCTGCGGCACCACGGTGAAGAATTACGCCTTCCAGTTCCGCGAGGACGCGGAGTATGCGGCCAAGGCGCTGCGCGTGGCGGCCATCGCCCGCGACGTGACGGAGTTCCTGGCGGAGATCGGCCTGACCGCTCCGGTGATCGAGACCGGGCAGGCCATCGCCTACCACTCCGCCTGTTCGATGCAGCACGGCCAGCGCATCAAGGACCAGCCGCGCCATCTGCTGCGCAGCGCCGGCTTTCAGGTGAAGGAGATCCCGGAGGCGCACATCTGCTGCGGCTCCGCCGGCACCTACAACATGCTCCAGCCGGAGATCGCCATGCAGTTGCGCGACCGCAAGGTCCGCAACATCGAGAGCACGAAGGCCGCTGCCATCGCCGCCGGCAATCTCGGCTGCATCACCCAGATCGCCACCGGCACCGGGCTGCCGGTCGTTCACACGGTCGAGTTGCTGGATTGGGCGACCGGCGGGCCGAAGCCCGAGGCGCTGAGGGACAGCCCGACCTTCGCCGGTCCGGACCGCTCGTCCGGCGCGCCTGCGCGCGCGGCGGAGTAGGGAGCGGGTCCCCTCTCCCGTCCCGGGAGAGGGAAGGGACCCACGCGAAGCGTGGGAAGGGTGAGGGTGCTGGCAACGGGCTCGTGCGTGATCCTTGGATGGACCCTCACCCGGCGCCTTCGGCGCCACCCTCTCCCGGGGCGGGAGAGGGGTGCCCCGCGGTGCGGGACAATCTCCAACACCGACCCGCTTGGACTTTTCGCGGCGTATGGCTAGGTTGGCGCCAACGGGACGATGAGGCGCTCAGTGGACAGCGGGTTCAAGGACGACAGCGACAGCGGTTACGGGATCGGGCGGCGGCTGTCGGCCTGGGGGGTGCACGCCTTCACCGGCAGCGGCGTCGTGCTGGGGTTGCTGGCGCTGCTCGCCGCGGTCAACGGCGAGGCCAAGGCGTGCCTGGGCTGGCTGGGGCTGGCGCTGGTCGTCGACGGGGTGGACGGCACGCTGGCTCGCCGCGCCTCGGTGAAGGAGGTGCTGCCGGGCATCGACGGGTCGGCGCTCGACCTCGTGATCGACTATCTGACCTACGTCGTCGTTCCGGCGGTCTTCCTGTACCGCTTCGGCCTGCTGCCGGACGGGTTCGGCGTGGCGCTGGCCGCCTTCATCATGATGACCTCGCTCTACTGCTTCTCGAACACCGGAATGAAGAGCGGCGACAACTACTTCGTCGGCTTTCCGGCGATCTGGAACGTGGTCGCGCTCTATCTGTGGATTCTGGCGCTCGACCCGTGGATCAACACCGCCGTGGTGCTGGTCCTCGGCCTGCTGACCTTCACGACGGTCAAGTTCCTGCATCCCTTCCGGGTGCGCCGCTGGATGCGCCTGAATCTTCTGGTCAGCGGAGCGTGGCTCGCCTCCAGCGCGGCGCTGGTGGTCCTCTATCCGGACCGCCCCGACGCCGTCTGGTATGTCTGGCTGGCCAGCAGCGCCTATTACGCCGCGATCTGCCTGTGGCGGACGCTGCGCGGGCCGGTTGAGGCGTAAGGGCGCCTCAGAGCTTCCCTCAGGGCTTCTCGGGAGCGGTCTCGCGGTTGACGTCGTCCTTGGCGTCGCGGGCCTTCTGCTGGATGGCCGCGCCGGCGTCCTGCATCATGCGGCCGGCCTCGGCGCCGATGCCCTTGGCGGCCTCGCCCACGCGCTCCGCGGTCTGGTCCACCGCGCGCCCGATCTCCTGGCCGGTCCTCTCCGCCGACTGCTGGTCGTCGCAGGCGGCAAGCAGCGGCAGGGCCAGGAGCGGCAGGGCAAGGACGGCGGTGCGAATCCCGTTACGACGAGCCATGAACTGGTCTCCACAGTTGATCCATGGAGGCGTAACGGTTCACGGAGGCGTTTGGTGCCCGCCTTCCCCCGAAAGCGGGTCCTTCCTCAAAAGCGGCCCTCCATCAAAAGCGGTAGGAGGCGGTGATGGCGACCACCGGCCAGAAGCGGGCGGCGCGGATCGAATCCTCGACCTCGCGGCGCTGGTCCTCCAGAACGGCGGCGATGGCCGGCGTGGTCGCCGCGCCGGGGGCGCTCAGGCTGACCCGCGGCTTGCCCTGGAACAGCACGCCGAGATCCACGCCGACGCTGAAGTTCGGGCTGAACACCGTGCCATTGTAGCCGATGCCGGCATAAGGGGCGACGCGGTCGAAGGTCGCCTTGCCGGTCAGTTCCCCGGCCTGCTGCGGCGTGACCACCACCCCGCCGAAGCTGCGCGGGCCGGACAGGGTGCCGGTCAGGTCGGCCTTGTTGTAGTTGATCCGTGCGCCGCCGCTGATGCGGAAGCCGGTTCCGGCGACGGGATAGAGGTCCAGCACCGCCCCGAAAGAGCGCAGCTTCACATCCAGGTCATAATCGACGCCGGAAATGCCGCGGTCGGTGCTGAAGGTGAACATGTTGCCGCCCAGGCGCAGCCCGAACATCGGATTCACCCGATAGCCGGCCTCCAGCCCCAGGCCGAGCGTGCTGGCCTGCGCGCCGACATGGAAGGGGGACTCGGCCGGACCATTCAAGGTCTGGGCGGTCGCGGCGGAGGCTCCGGCAACGGCGAGGGCGAAGGCGAGAAGGGCGGCGGTGCGCATGCGGCGTTTCCCCTTGAGACGTCTCGATCGAACGGGGAACGCGGACCAACCGCAAAGGTTGCGGCCGGCGTGGGGCGCCGGCCGCGTTTCAACTGACTGTGACCAAACCGCCACGATGGTGGGGCATGGCCCCGTTCAGAACTGATCCTCGCTCAGCGCCATGACCGTGCGGTGGGCGGTCAGGATGGGCAGCAGCAGGCCCGGCCCCTGGGTCAGGATCTGCTCGGCGTAGAAGCGGGTGGTGACCAGCTTGGCCTCCAGGAAGGGCGCGTTGGCGCCGGGCTGGCGCAGCCCCTCCAGCGCCTTGGCGGCGGAGCGGGCGAGCATCCAGCCGCCGGCCACCGTGCCCCACAGCTTCAGGTAGTTCACGGCCCCCGCCGCCGCGGCGCGCAGGTCGCCGTCGGCTTGGGTCTTGACCACCCAGGCCACCGCCTGCTCCAGCGCGTCCAGACCGGCGGACAGGTTGGTCCGGATCGCCTCCATGTCGTCGCCGGGGATGCTCTCCAACTCCGCCACCGTGGCGCGCATCTCCGCGATGAAGGTCCGGGCCGACTCGCCGCCGTCGCGGCCGGTCTTGCGGAAGGTCAGGTCGTTGGCGTGGATGCCGTTGGTGCCCTCGTAGATCGGGGTGATGCGGGCATCGCGGTAATGCTGTGCGGCGCCGGTCTCCTCGATGAAGCCCATGCCGCCGTGGATCTGCACGCCGGTGGAGGCGACGTCGCAGCCGATGTCGGTGCTCCACGCCTTCACGATGGGGGTCAGGATGTCGACGCGGGCGGTCGCGGCGGCGCGCACCGCGGGATCCTCGTGGTGGCGGGACACGTCGAGCTGGGTGCCGGCGTAGAGCGCCAGCGCGCGGGCGGCCTCCGTCTTGGCGCGCATGTCCAGCAGCATCCGGCGCACGTCCGGGTGGCGGATGATGGCGACGCCGGAGCCCTTCGGGTCGGCCAGATCCTTGCTCTGCACGCGGCCCTTGGCGTAGTCGCGGGCCTGCTGGTAGGCGCGCTCGGCGATCGCCACGCCCTGGATGCCGACGCCGAGGCGGGCGTTGTTCATCATGGTGAACATGTATTCGATGCCGCGGTTCTCCTGGCCGACCAGGAAGCCGATGGCGCCGCCGTCGTCGCCGAAGGCCATGACCGCGGTGGGGCTGGCCATGATGCCCAGCTTGTGCTCCAGGCTGGCGCAGCGCAGGTCGTTGCGCGCGCCCGGCGTGCCGTCCGCGTTGGGCAGGAACTTCGGCACGATGAACAGGCTGATGCCCTTGATGCCCGGAGGCGCGTCGGGCAGGCGGGCCAGCACCAGATGGACGATGTTCTCCGTCAGATCATGCTCGCCGTAGGTGATGAAGATCTTCTGGCCGGTGATGCGGTAGGTCCCGTCCTCGGCCCGCACCGCGCGGGTGCGCACGGCGGCGAGGTCGGAGCCGGCCTGCGGCTCCGTCAGGTTCATGGTGCCGTTCCACGTGCCGGCGATCATCTTCGGCAGATAGAGCGCCTTCTGCTCGGCGCTGGCGTGCTCGGTCAGCAGATCGACGGCGCCCTGGGTCAGCAGGGGGCACAGGCCGAAGGACAGGTTGGACGCCTGCCACATCTCGTTCACCGCGAAGGCCACGGTCCAGGGCAGGCCCTGCCCGCCGTACTCCGGCTCGAAGGGAAGGCTGTTCCAGCCGCTCTCGGTGAACTGGCTGTAGGCGTCCTTCCAGCCGGTCGGCGTGCGGACCACGCCGTTCTCCAGCACCGAGCCTTCCTTGTCGCCGACCCGGTTCAGCGGGGCGAGCACGCCGGAGGCGAACTTGCCGGCTTCCTCCAGCACGGCGTCCACCAGATCGGGGGCCGCCGAATCGCAGTTCGGAAGCGCGGCGACCGTTTCGAGGCCGACCACCTCGTTGAGGACAAAGCGGAGGTCATCGACCGGAGCGGTGTAGGGAATCATGGATGGAGCGGCCTCCCGTGACCCGATTGTGCGTGCGTTTCTGCGTGCCCGATTGCGCGTGAACACGCCTTGGGCGGTTTACGTGCGCGTCACCATACCGTACCGAATGGTGCATGGCGAGCCTCACCGTCGGACAGGAATATTGGCATCTGGGTTGCGGTGCGAACAGCGCGGCTGCGACGCAGGAGGGGGGGCCGGACTTGGCATCGCGGTTGCAAGAGTGAGGCAGCACCGCTCACAGGGGTTCCTCCCATGACCATCGCCTCCGCCCTTGCCCGTCAGGCCGAATCCGCCGTCCAGGCCGCGAAGACCACCCGCGGGCCGGAGAATGTCGAGGCGGCGGTCCGCAACGCCAGCGCCAAGACCGGGGTCGATTTTTCCTACCTCATGGAAAAAGCTGCCGTGGAGAGCGGGTATCGGACGGACGTGAAGTCCTCCTCCTCCTCGGCGACCGGGCTCTACCAGTTCATCGACAGCACGTGGCTGGCGACGATGCGCGACCATGGGGCGGACCACGGCTACGCCAAATACGCCAACGCGATCCAGACGCGCGGCGACGGGCGCCCCTACGTCACCGATCCCGACCTGAAGCGCGAGATCCTGGACCTGCGCAAGGACCCCAACGCCTCGGCCCTGATGGCCGCGGAATACACCCGCGACAACAAGGAGTATCTGGAGGACACGGTCAAAGGGAAGGTCGGGTCCACCGAACTCTACATGGCGCATTTCCTCGGGGCGGGCGGGGCGTCGAAGTTCCTGAACGCCATGCAGGACAACCCCAACCGCGCCGCCAAGGAGCTGTTCCCCGACGCCGCCTCGGCCAACAAGGCGGTGTTCTTCGACAAGGACACCGGCCGGGCCAAGTCGCTGAAGGACATCTACGACCGCTTCGCGACGAAGTTCGCGGAGTCGCCCAACGCCGACTTCGCCCCGGCCCAGACCGCCATCGACCGGGTGCGCCGGCAGGACATGCCGGACGGCTTCACGACCCAGGTGCCCAGCATGCCGCAGAAGGCGCTGAACGGCACGCCGCTGTCGATCTACCACGTGCTGGCGCTGAACGCGCTGGAGACGCCGGACGAGGTCGACAGCATCTCCGGCAGGCCCGCCCGCGGCCGCCGCCCGGACGGCGAGGACAAGGACAACCGCCGCATGCGCGACCAGCCGGTCCGCACGGATCAGAACGAGCACACCGGGCTTGGCCTCGGGCTGGGCCTGTCCAAGGTGGTCGGCCAGGGGACGACGGCTGGGACTGCGGCTGGGGCTGCGGAAACGACGGCAGCGGCGGCCTGATCGGCTGAACGTCGGGCTATTCGTCCTTGAGGCGGTCGCGGGCCTCCGCCGCGATGGCTGCGAACACGCGGCGGTCGCCGGGCAGCAGCGCGTCGGCGGTCAGTCGGCGGTGAGGCTCGAACCGCAACCCCGCCCGCTGCGCCGCTGCGGCGCTTCCCCAGAAGGCCGGCGGCCGATGGCTCAAGCCCGCCGCATGGCGCGGTTCGCGCAGCCGCACCTCCCGCAGCACATTGGTCAGGTCGAAATCGATCAGGACCCGCCGCCCGGAGGGGCCGGTCAGGCGAATCCAGGCGTGGAAGGGGAAGGCTTCCGCCTCCTGCCGCCGTTGCGCCGGGTCGGGGGGACGAACGTCGGCGGGCGCCGCCGGGTAGCCGAGCCAGCGCGCCCGGCCGTGGGCCTCGGAGTTGCGGAACGCCACGCGGCCCAGCGCGACCTCCGTTTCCCCGTGGCCCAGAGCCTCCAGCAGCATCGCCCCGGCGAAGGCGTAATACTGGCAGCCGCCCAACCGATGGGTGTGGACCAGATCGCGGTGAAGCGGATGGGCGGTCACGGCCTCATGCACCGCCTGCCGGATGCGCTCTCGCTCCGGCGGCAGGGCGCATCTGGTGGACGTGCCGTCCACCGGTGCCGTTTCGGCCTCGCCAAGCATCAGGCGCATCCACGCCGACATCGCGAGAAGCATCGCCGCCTCCGTTCCGCGGTTTCGACCGACTCCTACGAACAGGCCGGAACCGCGAAAGGTCGCACGGGGCGGGCAGAGCATCTCTTTAGGGCAGCGCTCCTTACGGCAGCATCTTGCCGGGGTTCAGCAGGCCCTTGGGGTCGAGCGCCGCCTTCATGGCGCGCAGCAGGTCGAACTCGACCGGGCTCTTGATGACCGGCATCTCGTCCTTCTTGAAGCGGCCCACGCCATGCTCGGCGGAAATGGAGCCGTCCAGGTCGAAGATGACCTCGTTCACCACGTGGCAGATCTCGTCCCAGCGGGCGAGATAGGCCGCGGTGTCGGCGCCCTCCGGCTGGCTGAGGTTGAAGTGGATGTTGCCGTCGCCGACGTGGCCGAAGGGGGTCGGGCGGATGCCGGGGCAGGCCGCGGCCACGGCGGCCTCGGCGCGCTCGATGAACTCGGCGACGCGCGACACCGGGACCGACACGTCGTTCTTGATCGAGCCGCCCTCGAACTTCTGCGCCTCCACGATGGCCTCGCGGATGAACCAGAGCTGGTTGGCCTGGGTTTCCGACTGGGCGATGGTGGCGTCGGTGGCCAGTTCCGCCTCGAAAGCTTCGCCCAGCGCCGCCTCGACCGTCTCGCGGAAGGCGTCGGACTGGGTGCCGGCGGTCAGCTCGGTCAGCACGTACCAGGGCGACGGCTCCGCCAGCGGGTCGATGGTGCCGGCGACGTGCTTCAGCGCGAACTCCAGGCAGCGGCGCGACATCAGCTCGAAGGCGGCCACGGCGTCGCCCGACGCCTCGCGCAGGCGGGCCAGCAGTTCGATGGCGGCGGCGGGGCTGGGCACGGCGATGAAGGCCGTCACCGCCTGGCGCGGGCGCGGGTAGAGCTTGAGCACCGCGGCGGTGACGATGCCCAGCGTGCCCTCCGCCCCGATGAACAGGTGCTTCAGGTCGTAGCCGGTGTTGTTCTTGCGCAAGGACCGCAGGCCGTTCCAGATCCGTCCGTCGGCCAGCACGACCTCGAGACCCAGCACGAGATCGCGCATGTTGCCGTAGCGCAGCACGTTGATGCCGCCGGCGTTGGTGGAGATCAGCCCGCCGATCTGGCAGGTGCCCTCCGCCCCCAGGCTCATCGGCAGCAGGCGGTCCTTGTCCTTCGCGGCCTCCTGCGCGGTCTTCAGCACGACGCCGGCCTCCACCGTCATGGTGTAGTTCAGCGTGTCGATGCCGCGGATCTTGTTCATCCGCGACAGGCTGATGACGATCTCGCGCCCTTCTTCGTAGGGGATGGAGCCGCCGACGAGGCTGGTGTTGCCGCCCTGCGGGACGACCGGGATGCCGGCCTCGGCGCAGATCTTCACGACCGCCGCGACCTCCTCGGTGCTGGCCGGGCGGACCACCGCCGGGCTGTTGCCCTTGAAGCGCCCGCGCCATTCCGACAGGTAGGGGGCCATGTCCTCCGGCGCGGTGAGAAGGCCGTTCGGGCCGACGATGGCGCGGATCTGGTCGAGGGCGGCGGCGAGGCTGGCGGCAGGGCTGGCGGAGGTCATGGGCGGAGCGTCCGAGGCTGGTGAAGCGCGGTGCCCCCTCCCTAACCCTCCCCCGCTGCGCGGGAGAGGGGACTGCCGCCGTCTTTGCAAATCGGCCCTCTCCCGCACAGCGGGGGAGGGAGGGACCCGCGCAGCGGGAGGGTGGGGGCAAACCGCAAAACTTCTACCGCCTTGCGCATCGGGATTCCACCCCCCGCTCCATCATCCCCGCGGGGCGGCGGCCCGCCGCAGCCGGTCGTTGATGGCCACCCCCAGCCCCTCGTCGGGGATCGGCATCACCGCGATGGCACGGGTTCTCTCCTGATCCAGCGCGCGGAGATGGGCGAACAGGTTCGCCGCCGCTTCGTTCAGGTCGCCCTGGAGGCTCAGGTTCAGGCGGGCCTTGCCGCCGCGGATGAAGCGGTCGGGGCCGAAGGTCAGGAACGCCTCGTCGTCCTCGGCGCTGGTGGCGTTCAGCCGCACCGGGGCGTTGGGGGCGTAATGGCTTTCCAGCTGGCCGGGCGACTTCGGGGCGTCCGGGTTGCCGGCGGAAACCTGGATGGGACCGATCAGCCGCTCGATCTCCTCGCGCAGCACCGCGCCGGGGCGCAGCAGCACGGGCGTCTCGCCGGTCAGGTCGAGCACGGTGGATTCCACCCCGACCTGGCACTTGCCCCCGGCCACCACCATGCTCACCCGGTCGCCCAGGCTTTCGATGACGTGGTGGGGGGCGGTCGGGCTGACCGCGCCGGAGCGGTTGGCGCTGGGCGCGGCGATCGGCTTGCCGGCGGCCTTCAGAACCGCCTGTGCCACCGGATGGCCGGGCACGCGCACCGCCACGCTGTCCAGTCCGGCGGACACCAGAAGCGACAGCCCGGCCTCCGGGCGGCGGGGCAGGACCAGCGTCAGCGGGCCGGGCCAGAACTGGTGGGCCAGCTCCACCGCGCGCTCGTCGAGCACGGCGATGGCCTCGGCCGACTCCAGGTCCGGCACATGGGCGATCAGCGGGTTGAACTGCGGACGGCCCTTGGCGGCGAAGATCGCGGCCACGGCCCGGTCGTCGGTGGCGTCCCCGCCGAGGCCGTAGACGGTCTCGGTCGGGAAGGCGACCAGTTCGCCGTTGCGCAGGGCCTCGCCGGCGCGGGCGAGGCCGGCGGGCGTGGCGGGGATGATGTCGGGATGCTTGTCGGTCACGGGGCGATTTGTAAAGCGTGGGAGGATGAAGTCAATTCGCGCGGTTGCGCCGGCTCTGTCCAAGCCTTATGACGGGTGTGCGCGATAAACAACCAAATGATGGGTGTGGGCATGGCGGGCAAGGTCTTCACCGTGGCTCAGCAGAAGGGCGGGGCCGGCAAGACCACCCTGGTGGCTCACCTCGCCATTGCCTGGATGCAGCTTGGCCGGTCGGTCGCCACGGTGGACATCGACCCGCAGGGCAGCCTGACCCGCTGGCACGAGGTGCGGGCCGGAGCCACGGGCGGGCAGCCCGGCTTCACCCATGTCCAGATCACCGGCTGGCGCACCCAGACCGAGGTGGAGAAGCTGGCCCGCGACCACGACATCGTGCTGATCGACAGCCCGCCCCATGCCCAGACGGAGGCGCGCATCGCCGTGCGCGCCGCCAGCCTCGTCATCGCCCCGGTGCAGCCCAGCCCGATGGACCTGTGGGCGGTGCAGCCGACGCTGGACCTCGCCGCGCAGGAGAAGCGCCGGCTGCTGCTGGTGCTGAACCGCGTGCCGCCGCGCGCCCGCATCGCCGACGAGCTGATCGCGCGGGTGCGCGAACTCGTGAACCCGCCGGCTGTGGACCTCGCGGACTCGCAGATCGGCAACCGCACCGCCTACGCCGGGACCCTGCTGTCCGGCCTGTCGGTGACCGAAGCGGCGCGCAAGACCCAGGCGGCGGCGGAGATGCAGGCGTTGGCCGAGGAAATCCTGCGCCGGGCGGCATAAGTCCGGGGGGCTTGTATGGACACCGGCATGGGGGCCTCATGGACGGCACAATTCAGAGCGTCGATCTCGTCGGGCATCTGACGGCCAACCCGCATCTTGGCCGCATCCTGCGGGGGGGCGATGACAACCCGGTCGCGGCTGTCTTCGACCGCTGCGTTCTGAACAATCACCTGATGTTCCCGGTGACGCCGGATCTGCGCTGCTTCCGGCGGGACTTCGGCATGTTCCATGAGATGGCCTACGGGATGGTGGGGCAGGCCCCCTCGCCGGTCTTTCTCCAGGCGCTCGCCGAGCCCGAGCCGCCCGGCAAGTATCTGGCGATGGGCGGCAGCGACAATTATTTCCATTGGTGCCTGGATTACCTGCCGCGTCTGGTCTTCGGCATGCTCGCCCCGGACGGTGCGGAGCGGCGGGTCGTCATGGATGGGACGCCCAACCCATGGCAGGCGGCCTCGTTGCGCCTTTTCATGACCGGGCTGAAGCTGGACGCGCTGGACCTCCACGTCAGCCGCAGTGATTGGAGCAGCTATCCCGATTGCCTCGTGCCGCTGCCGTTGCGGTCGCAAGCGGTGGCGATCTGGAGCGTGGTCCTGAACCACGCCCGTGACGTCCTGCCGACGCCATCCGGTGCGAAGCGGTTGTTCGTTCTGCGAAAGAACACCACCAAGCGCTTCGCCGTGAACCAGGACGAGGTGGCCGACGCGCTGGAGCCGCTGGGCTTCCTCGCCGTCGATCCGGGAAGCCTCACGTTCGAGGAACAGATCGCCCTGTTCAGCGGGGCGGAGCTGGTCGTCGGCTGCCACGGGGCAGCCTTGACCAACATCCTGTTCGCTCCGGCGGGCGCGACCCTGATCGAACTTCGTGGCCGCGTTCTGCAACCCTTCTTTGGAAATCTCGCCGCCCAGCGGGGGATGCGTTATCTCGATCTCGCCTGTCCGGAACGGCCCGACAGCCATCATGACATCATCGAGCGGGACTACGTCGTTCCGCTCGCCGCGCTGCGCGAATGCCTTGCCGGGGTCGGCGTCCGCTGAAGCGGCGGGGGATGATGTCTCCCCACCGCATCGCGAAACGATCACAGCGCCTGCAACGCCTTCAGCACCGCCGCCACATGGCCGGTGACCTTGACCTTGCGCCAGACGTTGCGGACGATGCCGTCCTTGTCGATCAGGAAAGTCGCGCGCTCCAAGCCCATGTACTTGCGGCCGTACATGCTCTTCTCGACCCAGACGCCGTAGGCTTCGGCGACGCCGGTTTCCTTGTCGGAGGCCAGCGTGAAGGGCAGCTCGTACTTCGCCTTGAACTTGTCGTGGCTGGCCACGCTGTCCTTGGACACGCCGATGATGACGGCGTCGAGCCCGCTGAAGTCCGGAAGCTGGTCGCGGAAGCCGCAGGCCTCCGACGTGCAGCCGGAGGTGTCGTCCTTCGGGTAGAAGTACAGGATCACCGGCTTGCCCCGCAGGGCGGACAGCGTGACGCTGCCGCCGCCGTCGGTCGGCATGGTGAAGTCCGGGGCCGGGGTGCCGGCCTCGATGGCGGGCGTCTGGGTGTCACTCATGGGAGTTTGGCTTCTTCGTTGGTCTCTGGGGGAGGCAGCCTTGACGCCGGCTCCTCGACCAGCGCCACGAAATGGCGATGGGCGCGGGCGGCGATGTCCCGGATTCTGCTGTCGAGCGCGGCGAAGTCAACCGCCGGCTCCTCGTCCGGGAAGGCGGCGCGGGACAGGCCCTCCCGCAGCGTGGGCGAGACCTGCCGGGGATCGAGCACGCCCTCGGTGGTCAGCCGCAGGAAGCCCTGCACGCGGCGCCACAGCTTCAGCGTCGACACCAACTCCTCCGCCACCTCCGGCGCCAGCAGCCCGGCCGCGGCCGCGTTGAGCAGGGCGCGGCTGGTGGCGATGGACAGGATGTCCGGATGCGCGTGGCCGTGGCGGAGCTGGAGATACTGGGCCGTGAACTCGATGTCGATAAGGCCGCCGCGGGCGTATTTGACGTTCCACGGGTTGGGGGTGCCGAACTCCTTGTCGATGCGGCGGCGCATGTCGGCGACGTCCCGCAGCACCTTGGCCGGGTCGCGCGGGCCGGTCAGCACACCGCGGATCGCCGACTCGACCTTGCGGGCCAGAGCCGGGTCGCCCCCGATGACGCGGGCGCGGGTCAGGGCCATGTGTTCCCACGTCCAGGCGTCCTTGGTCTGATAGGCGGTGAAGGCGTCCAGCGCGGTGGCGAGCGGCCCGGCGTTGCCCGACGGGCGCAGCCGCATGTCCACCTCGTACAGCCGCCCGTCGGCCATCGGGGCGGTGATGGCGTTGGTCAGGCGTTGCGTCAACTTGATGTAATACTCGTTGGGCGCCAGCGGCTTGGCCCCGTCCGACTGGCGGGTGCCCGGCGGCACCTCGTAGACCACGATCAGGTCGATGTCGGAGGTGATGGTGAGCTGCCGGCTGCCCAGCTTGCCCATCGCCACCACCACCCAGGCGCCGCCGGCGATGCGGCCGTGGCGGGCGGCGAACTCCTCCTCCACGCGGGCGGCCAGCTCCGGCACCACCACGTCGGCCAGATCGGCGAGGAAGGGGCCGCAGCGGTCGCCGTCGGTGATGCCGCGCAGGATGTGCGCCCCGGCGCGGAAGCGCTGGTCGTTGGTCCAGCGCCGCGACAGGGTCAGCACGTCCTCGAAATTGTGCGCCCCGGCGATGAAGCGCTGGTACTCCGGCGTCAGCCCCGCCGCGTCGGGCAGCGGGTCGAAGAAGTCGGGCGACAGCACGGCGTCGAGCAGCGACGGGTTGCGCGACAGCGTCTCGGCCAGCTGCGGCGCCGTGCCCATGATCTCCGCGACCAGGGCGAGCAGCCAGGGGTTGGCGATGAACAGCGAGAACAGCCCGACCCCCGCCGGCAGCCGTTCCAGGAAGCTGTCGAACTTGACCAGCGCGTCGTCCGGGGCAGGGGTCTTGGCCAGCTCGTTCAGCATGGCCGGCACCAGCTCGGTCAGAAGCTCCCGCGCGCGGCCCGAGCGGGTGGAGCGGTAGCGCCCGCGGTGCCAGGTGGAGACCACGGCGATGACCCGGCTGGGGTCGCGGTAGCCCATGCCGGCCAGCGTCTTCACCGTGCCGGGGTCGTCGTCGGTGCCGGTGAAGACGAGGTTGCCGGGGCCGGACAGCGACGGCGCCTCCTCGAACAACTCGGCGTAGCGGTCCTCCACCCGGCCGAGCTGGGCCAGCAGGTCGGTGCGGAAGTCCTCCACCCGCCCGTAGCCGAGGAAGGTCGCGAGATGCGCCACCCCCTCGTCGTCCGCCGGGATCTGGTGGGTCTGGCGGTCGTCGGTCATCTGGATGCGGTGCTCGACCCGGCGCAGGAAGCGGTAGGCCTCCTCCAGCTCCTCCACCGCCGCCTCCGGCACGCGGCCGACCGCGCACAGCGCCTTGTTCGCCAGCAGGGTGGGGGCGATGCGCACGCGGATGTCGCGCCCGCCGAAGATCAGCTGCTGGGTCTGGGCGAAGAACTCGATCTCGCGGATTCCGCCACGGCCGACCTTGATGTCGTGGCCGTTCACCGTCACTTCACGATGGCCCTTGTGGGCGTTGATCTGACGCTTGATGGAATGGATGTCCTGGATGGCCGCGAAGTCGAGGTGGCGCCGCCACACGAACGGTTCGAGGAAACGCAGGAAATGCGCCCCGGCCTCGGGATCGCCGGCGATGGGGCGGGCCTTGATCATGGCCGCGCGCTCCCAGTTCTGCCCGACGCTGCCGTAGTAAATTTCGGCCGCCGAGACCGACACCGCCAGCGGCGTGGCCCCCGGATCGGGGCGCAGCCGCAGATCTGTACGGAAGACGTAGCCGTCCTTGGTCCGTTCATCCATAATGCGGACAAGATCGCGCGCGATACGAATGAACGTGCGGGCGAGGTTGTCCGGCTGGGGCGTTTGAACGACGGCATCGTCGTACAGGACGATCAGGTCGATATCGCTGGAATAGTTGAGTTCGCGCGCACCAAGTTTGCCCATGCCAAGCACGATCAGGCCCGACCCGACCCATGGCCGCTGCGGTTCCGGCAGCGTCAGCGTCCCCGCCTCCGCGGCGCGGCGCAGCAGGTGGTTTGCCGCCATCCGAACCGACGTTTCGGCGATGTCGGACAGCGCGCCGGTGACGGCCTCCAGCTCCCACGCGCCGGTGATGTCGGCGATCGCGATCAGCAGCGCCGCCCGCCGCTTGGCGACGCGCAGGGCGGTCATCAGCCGGTCGATGTTGCGCTCCTCCGCGCAGTCCGCCTCCAGCCGGCGCAGCAGGGCCGCGAAGGCGGCGTCGTACCCCTGCGTCACCATCTCGCGGACGAAGGGCAGTTCGCGCGTCAGGATCTGGCCGAGATACGGGCTGTTGCCGCACACCGCGTCGATCAGCGCCCGCCCCTCGGCCGAATCGGCGTATGCCTCGGCCCAGGCGCGCAAGGCGCCTTCGTCGCCGTCGTTGTCTGCGGCGTTCGCCGCCTCGGCGCGCCAGCGCTCCAGGCCGCGTTCGGCGAGGGCGGTGTCGAAGGGTTTCGGCAGCGTGGTGGTCATGGTCGCGGCTATCCCTGCACAAGAACTGAGCAGGAAGGTGCGCGGTCGCGCGGGTCCGGTCAACTGTGACAACACGCGGGCATCGTCGCCGGGACACCGTCCGTGATCCGGCGCACCGCGAAGCTTCTCGCCTGGACCACCGCGGGCGCGGTCGTCGTCGTCGGCGTTGCGGGCGGGCTGTTCGCCTGGCGGCTGGCCCAGGGGCCGATCGCGCTCGACCCGCTGACACCCTATGTGGAGAAGGCGCTGAGCGACCCGCAGGGCCGCTACCGCGTCGATGTCGGCCAGCTCGTCCTGTCCTGGGTGGACGAGGAGGAGAGCGACGGTCTGACCCGGCTGGACCTGCGCGCCATCGACGTGCATGCGGTCAACGCCGAGGGGGACGAGCTTGCGGCGGTGCCGGAGCTGGGCGTCGGCTTCTCGGTGCGCGCGCTGTTCCAGGGCAAGCTGTCGCCGACCCGGCTCGACCTCGTGCGGCCGCGCCTCCAGGTGGTGCGCCGGGCCGACGGCAGCCTGGATTTCGACGTGCGCTCGCTTCCGTCTCCCGGCGAGCCGGAGAAGGAGGAGCCGGCCGGAAGCCCCGATTTCGCGGGGGAGATCGTCGCCACCCTGATGCAGCCCCCGGACATCGCCCGTCCGCTGGGCCTGCTGCGGCGGCTGACCATCATCGGCGCCGACCTGACGGTGACGAACCGGATGCTGGGGCTCTCCTGGCACGCCAACCGCGCCGACATCGTGCTGACCCGCGACGGGACGGAGATCGTCGGCGGGGCGCAGCTTCTGCTCGACCTCGACGGGCGGACGGCGGCGGTGGAGGCGTCGGGCGTCCATCGCATGGCCGACGCGGAAACCGCGCTGTCCACCCGCTTCGAAGGCCTGCAGCCGGCGGCGCTGGCCAAGATCGGCCCGCTGCTGGCGCCGCTGTCGGCGGTGACCGTGCCGCTGGGCGGGCGCATCGACGCGACCCTGGACTCGCGGTTCGAGCCGGTGCGCTTCAGCTTCGACCTGCAGGGCGGCGCGGGGGAGGTCAGCCTGCCCGCGCTGCGGCCCGACCCTTACCGCGTCGACCGCCTGCGGCTGCGCGGCGGGCTGGACGTGCCGGGCCGGCGGGCGGAGCTGGAGCGGCTGGACCTCGCGTTCGACGGAATGGCGATGGCCGGGCGGGGCGACCTGCGGGAGCAGGGCGGGCAGCGCAGCGGCAGCCTGCGGCTCGACCTGACGGCGGGTGGCGAGCGGGCCTCGCTCGACCTCGACGGCACGCAGGTCCCTGACAAGGGCGCGTCGGTCGCCGCAACGCTCGACGGGCTGGTGCCCGCCGCGCTGGCCGGGCTCGCTCCGGCCTTGGCGCCGCTCGCCGCGGCGCAGCTTCCCCTGTCCGGCACGGCCAGCCTGGAGCTGGACCCCGACGGGCAGCCGCGCAGCGGGCGGGCGGCGCTGACGGCCGGCACCGGGCGAGTCGTCCGGCCGGACCTGTTCCCGGAACCGCTGCCCGTCGCCTCCGCCGCCCTGACGGTGGCCGGGGACCGTGCCTCGGGCCAATTGGGGTTGGGCCGGCTGGATGTGGAGCGGCTGACGGTCGACCTCGGCGGACCGACTGTGGAGGGAACGGCGCAGGCCACCATCGCCCAACTCGGCACGCCGGACGCCCGCCTGTCGGTGGAGGCCGCCGTGACGGCCAAGCGGGTGCCGGCGGACGAGCTGCCCCGGCTGTGGCCGCTGGGGGTGGGGAAGAACCCGCGGGAGTGGGTGACCGAAAACCTGTCGCACGGCGTCGTGCCGGAGGCGACGGCCACCGTCCAAGCCAGCGGGCCGCTGTCCGACCTTGCGGCGATCGACGTGACGCATTTCCAGGCCGGCATCCAGGCCGAGGACATGACGGTCGACTATTTCCACCCGCTGCCCAAGGTCACCGGGTTGGGGGCGGATGTGTCAACCGACGGCAAGACCTTCACCATCCACACCAAGGGCGGCCGCATCGACGACGTACAGCTCGGCGAGGGCACGATCGTCATCGGCGGTCTGGACACCGGCAAGGAGACCATGGACATCCGCGTCCCGGTCCGCGGGCCGGTGCGTACCATCCTGACGGTTCTCGACAGCCCACCGCTGGGCTATCCCAGCCGCCTCGACCTCGACCCGAAGCGGACGCAGGGGCAGGCCGACGCGCAGCTCCACTTCCAGTTCCCGCTGCTGGTTGACTTGAAGGTGGAGCAGCTGAACCTCGACGTCGCGGCCAAGCTGCGCGGCGTCGGGGTGGAGAAGGTGGCCGCCGGGCTGACCGCGACCGAGGGCGACCTGACGCTGGCGCTCGACATGAACGCCATGACGGTCAAGGGCAACACCAAGCTGGACGGCATCCCCGTCACCATCGACTGGAAGGAGCAGTTCACCTCCACCGCCAAGGGGCCGCGCACCCGCATCGCCGTGAAGGGCGACGTGGACGCCCAGGACCTGCGCAGCCACGGCATCGACCTCGGCGAGCATGTGGCGGGGCCGCTGGGGGCGGACGTGCTGTTCACCGTGGACCAGCGCCGCCGCTTCGGGCTGACCGCCGGTCTGAACCTGGAAAAGACCCACCTGCGCATCGACGAGCTGGGCTGGGAGAAGAAGCCCGGTGTTCCCGGCACCGGCAAGCTGGCGCTGGAGTTTCAGAAGGACCGGGTGACCCGCATCACCGGCCTGTCCGTCGATGCCGGGGGCCTGCGCGCCCAGGCGGTCGTTGATCTCGCGCCGCAGACCATGGCCGTCACCAAGGTGGCGGTCGGGCAGATGTCGGTCGGTCAGACCGACCTGAAGGCCGACGTGACGGTGCATGACGGCGGCAAGAACGGCTATTCCGGGACCATCACGGGCCAGAGCCTGGACGCCCGCGTGCTGGCCGGCAAGGCCGACCCGCCGGGAGGCAAGAAGCAGGGACCGCCCGACAAGAAGCCGCTGCCGCTCGATTTCGACCTGAAGCTGAATCGCGTCGTCTTCGGGGATGGCCGTCATCTGTCCGACGTGGTCGGGCGGATCAAGCGCGACAGCCTGTCCTGGACGGCGCTCGACGTGACGGCGAAGGCGGGGCGCGACGGGACGGTGTCCTTGCGCTACCTGCCGGGTGCCCAGGGCTTCTACGACGTGGCCATTTCGGCCAACGACGCCGGCGCGACCTTCCACGCGCTCGACATCAACGACCGGGTGCAGGGCGGCGCCTTGGCGATCACCGGCCGCACGGTGGAGCCGCGGGCCGACGCCGCCATCGAAGGGCGGATGGAGCTGACCGACTACGCGCTGGTCGACCCACCGGTGCTGGCCCGCATCCTGAATTCCATTTCCCCGTCCGGCTTCGCCGAGCTGATGGGTGGCGGCAAGGGCATCCGCTTCGGGCGGGCGGTCAGCGACTACCGCAAGGAGGGGCGCCTGCTCACCGTGAAGGACCTGCGCACCTCCGGCTCCGCGCTCGGCCTGACCCTGTCGGGGGAGGTGGACATCGAGACGGACACCGCCAACCTGCGCGGCACCATCGTGCCCATCTACGGGCTGAACCGTCTGCTCGGCCAGATCCCGCTGCTGGGCGACGCGCTGAGCGGCGGCGAGGGGCAGGGCATCTTCAGCGCCACCTGGCACGTCCGCGGCCCACTGGGCGACCCGGACGTGACGGTGAACCCGCTCGCCATGCTGGCGCCGGGCTTCCTGCGCAACCTGTTCTTCCTGGGCGAGGGCGGCGATGGCAAGGAAGCGCCCTCGCCGGGGACCTTCGTGAAGTAGCGGGGCGGTATGAAGGGAGCCCCGTCTGCGGCCGGGGCTCTGGGAGAGGGGTCAGGAGAGTGTGAAGGCGAGATAGCTCGCGTCACCGACCTGCCCGGTCATGGCGACGACCGCAGCCGGGGATTTGGCGGAAATGGTTATGCTCATATCGATGCTGCCATTGGCATCGAGGTCGATGTGTGCCGTGGCGCCCTTGTACCCCTCGGCTCCGGACATTTCGGCCCAGGTCAGCTTGGACGTGCCCTCTTTCCAACCCCAACAGGTGACCAACTCCCCTTTTTCGAGGTCGGTCACCGTGGACCAGGTAACTCCGCCGCTCCGCCCGTCCACGAAAAATGTGTCCAAACCCGCGCCGCCGGTGAGAAAATTCGAGCCGAGACCGCCATCCAGCACGTCGTCCCCTTTGCCGCCGTCGATCGCATCGTCTCCACCCAGCGTGTTGACGAAATCGGCGAGGTCGGTGCCGCGCATGGCTTCGTTGGTGTCGCTCCCGGTGTGCATGTTCTGAAGCCACGACACGGGCCCGGAGTATCGCTGCATCTCGACGTCGCGGCTTACGCCGTCAGAGACGATTGCAAGGCGGCGTGTCGGTTCGATGTCGTCGTTGATGATCGTGCCGATGGCGCTCGCCGTCGCGATGGGCGCGTATCGCAGGTTCGTCAGCGTGACGCCGAAGGTCTCGTTGCCCTCGACGGTGGAATCGCCGGAAACGTTGATGGTGATGACCTTGCGGGTTTCACCGGGAGCGAAACTGACCGTGTCGGACGGCAGTGTGCCGCCGAAGTCGGCGGCATCCGCCGGGCTCGCCCCGGTCCCGGTCACCGCATAGCTGGCGGTCGAATTGCCCTCGATGTTTCCGGCGCGGGTGACCTCGAAGGTGTAGGCGGTCGAGCCGCTGCTGCCTTCCGCTTTCGTCGCATCCAGCGCGGCGATGGAGAGCGTGGTGTCGTCGTTGCGGATGGTCCCGGTTGCCGTGGTGGTGCCGAGAGCAACGCCGTTCGGGTTGGACAGGGTTATCGTGAAGGTTTCGTCCGGCTCCACCGTGGTGTCGCCGGAAACCTCCACCGCGAACATCCGCGTCTTCTCCCAGCCCTGGAAGGTAACGGTGCCGGACGGCAGCGTACCGCCGAAGTCGGCGGCATCCGCCGGGTTCGCCCCGGTTCCTGTTAATGCCCAGTCAACCGAAGTCACCTTCCCCGTGCTGCTCGATAGATCAATTGAATAGTAAAAATATCTTTTGCCGCTATCGCCTTCTACAAGCTCAACGTTAAATGCTGCGATCGATGCGGATGCATCGTCATTTCCGATTGTCATATTAACTTTATTCAAGAACTCATATTCGCTCAGGGTTTCGCCAATCGGATCATAGAATATAACGTTAAAATCTTCGCTCGGCTCAATTATTTCATCATCTTGAAATGTAATGTAGAGTATTGCGGTCTGACTCGGCCCAAAGTCAAGTGTTCCGCTTGGGAATGTTCCGCCAAAATCATCGGCATCAGCTGGATTAATGCCAGCACCCTCGATTCTCCACTTTACGGAGGCAGGTGAGGATGGGTTTCCATCACGACTGAGTCCGATGTAGGACTTGTTGTAAAGCTCCCGTCCTCCCTCGCTGCCTCTTTGAACAAACTGAACCCGAATCGTCATGACACCCCCCAATCAAAGTTCTGAAAGTAGAGCATTGACAATTCTAGGCTGTCAATAAACTGCGGAGCCCGGCTTTGAGGAGAAGTTGGGTCTAGTGTTCAATCGGTGGTGTTCCCGGAGTTGTATCGACCTTCCCGGCCCTCTCCGAGTTTGGATGGGACGCGGCCGGTGGATGGATGTCAGATGGACGCTTCCATTGCTCCGGCGGCGGCACCCGCCACGTGGCGTTCCTCTCCGGGGTGAGAGGGGGCGTCACGTGGCGGGTGCGGTGCCTCACACCGCCTTGACCAGCGCGTGACGCTTCTTGCCGGCGCTCAGCTTGATGACGCCGTCGGCGTTCAGGTCGGCGGCGGTGGCCTTGGCGGCCTCGTCGGGGATGGCGGCGTCGTTCATCTTCGCGCCGGCGCCCTTGATCAGGCGGCGCGCCTCACCCTTCGACGCGGCCAGCCCGGCGGAGACCAGCAGATCCACCAGCGCGACGCCGGCCTCAAGCTCGGCGCGGGGCACGTCGATGCTGGGCAGGCCTTCGGCGGCGGCGCCCTGCTCGAAGGTGCGGCGGGCGGTCTCGGCAGCCTCCAGGGCGGCCGCCTCGCCGTGGGCGAGCTTGGTCACCTCGTGGGCGAGGATCTTCTTGGCCTCGTTGATGCCGGCGCCCTCCAGGGACTCCAGCCGCGCCACCTCGTCCAGCGGCAGCTCGGTGTAGAGGCGCAGGAAGCGGCCGACGTCGGCGTCCTCGGTGTTTCGCCAATACTGCCAGAAATCATAGGCGCTGAGCTTGTCAGCGGTCAGCCACACCGCGCCGGCGGCGGTCTTGCCCATCTTGGCGCCCGACGACGTGGTCAGCAGCGGGGTGGTCAGGCCGAACAGCTCCGCCCCGTCGGTGCGGCGGCCCAGCTCGACGCCGTTGATGATGTTGCCCCACTGGTCCGACCCGCCCATCTGGAGCATGCACTTCTCGCGACGGAACAGCTCCACGAAATCATAGGCCTGGAGAATCATGTAGTTGAATTCCAGGAAGGTCAGCGGCTGCTCGCGGTCCAGCCGCAGCTTGACCGATTCGAAGGTCATCATGCGGTTGATCGTGAAGTGCCGCCCGATGTCGCGCAGCAGCGGGATGTATTTCAGCTCGTCCAGCCAGTCGGCGTTGTTGACCATCACCGCGTCGGTCGGCCCGTCGCCGAAGGACAGGTAGCGCCCGAAGATGCGCTTGATGCCCGCCATGTTGGCGTTGATGATCTCGTCGGTGAGGAGCTGGCGCGCCTCGTCCTTGCCCGACGGGTCGCCGATCTTGGTCGTGCCGCCGCCCATCAGGACGATCGGCTTGTGGCCGGTCTTCTGCAGCCAGCGCAGCATCATGATCGGCAGCAGGCTGCCCACATGCAGGCTGTCCGCTGTGCAGTCGAAGCCGATGTAGGCGATGATCGGCCCCTTCGCCGCGCGCTCGTCGAGCCCGGCGAGGTCGGTGCACTGGTGGATGAAGCCGCGTTCCTGCAGCGTGCGGAGGAAATCCGATGTCAGCGTCGTCATGGCCGCGATCCGGCTGTCGTGGTAGGGTCCAGGGTCGCGTCTGTTAGCATGGAACGCGCGGCCCCACAATTCTCGGGGCTGCCTCGACATGGGATTGGGATAAGGAATGCAGACGGTCGTCGGGCTGATGAGCGGCACCTCCATGGACGGGATCGACGCGGCGCTGGTCCGCACCGACGGCGAACGCCGGGTGGAGCCGCTGGCCTTCGTCACCATCCCGTACGCGGACGGCTTCCGCACCGACCTGCGCTCCTGCCTCGGCGGCAAGGGGCCGGTGGAGGCGGTCGAGCGGGCCCTGACCGACGCCCACGCCGACGCCGTGCGCCGCCTGCTGGCCGAGGCCGGGACGGAGGCCGCCGCGGTGGACCTGATCGGCTTCCACGGCCAGACGATTTTCCACGACCCGGCGCAGCGCCGCACCTGGCAGATCGGCGATGGGGCGCGGCTGGCGCAGGCGACCGGCATCGCCGTGGTCAACGACTTCCGCACGGCGGACGTGGCGGCGGGCGGGCAGGGCGCCCCGCTGGTCCCGCTGTTCCACCAAGCGCTGGCCGACGCCCTGCCGCGCCCCTTGGCCGTGCTGAACATCGGCGGCGTCGCCAACGTCACCTGGATCGGCGCGGGGGAGGACGCGGTCATCGCCTGCGACACCGGGCCGGGCAACGCGCTGGTGGACGATTGGGTGCTGTCCGGCCAGGGCGCCCGCTACGATTCCGGCGGGGCGCTGGCGGCGCGGGGCAACGTGGACGAGGCCGCGTTGACGGCGCTGCTTGCCCATCCCTATTTCGAGCAGCCGGCGCCGAAGTCGCTCGACCGCGACGCCTTCGACCCGGCGCCCGTCCGTGGCTTGTCCTTGGAGGATGGAGCGGCGACCCTGACCGCCTTCACCGCCGCCTCGGTCGCCCGCATCGTCCCGCATCTGCCCGACGCGCCGCTGCGCTGGCTGGTCTGCGGCGGCGGTCGGCACAACGCGACGCTGATGGGCATGCTGGCCGACCGGCTGGGCGTGCCCGTCGATCCGGTGGAGGCGGTGGGCTGGAACGGCGACGCGCTGGAGGCCGAAGCCTTCGCCTATCTGGCGGTGCGCAGCCGCAAGGGCCTGCCGCTCAGCCTGCCGGCCACGACCGGCGTGCCCCGGCCGATGACCGGCGGGCGCTTCCACCCGGTGTGACGCCGGAGGTTACGGGCGCGGGCGGCTGTTGTCGGTGCAGTTGTCGGCGTGCTTGCACCAGTTCCCGAAGGTGCTGGCGATTTGGGCGTTGCTGCAGCCGGACAGCAGGAACGCGGCGACGCCGGTAATGATGGCGAGGCGAAGGATGGTCATGGCCCTCACTCCGCCACCGCGGCGACGGGGTTGCCCATCGCGCGGTCCAGATAATCGTCCACCTGCACCGCCAGATCGTCGCTGCGGTTGGCGAAGAAATGGTTGGCGCCGGGCACGACGCGGTGATCGATCCGGATGTCCTTCTGGTGCGACAGCTTGGTCACCAGCTTGTTCACCGCCGCCCCCGGAACCAGCTCGTCCTTGTCGCCGTGGATGATCAGGCCTGAGGAGGGGCAGGGCGCCAGGAAGGAGAAGTCGAACAGGTTGGCCGGCGGCGAGACGGACACGAAGCCGTCGATCTCCGGGCGGCGCATCAGGAGCTGCATGCCGATCCACGCCCCGAAGGAGACCCCGGCGATCCAGCAGACCGGGGCGTTGGGGTTGTGGGTCTGCAGCCAGTCCAGCGCCGCCGCCGCGTCGGCCAGTTCGCCCTCGCCCTTGTCATAGGTGCCCTGGCTGCGGCCGACCCCGCGGAAATTGAAGCGCAGGGCGGAGTAGCCGCGCTTCGTGAAGGACTGGAACAGGGTGAAGACCACCTTGTTGTTCATGGTCCCGTTGTGATGCGGGTGCGGATGCAGCAGCAAGGCCATCGGCGCGTTGGGGATCGTGCCGTGGGTGTAGCGCCCTTCCAGACGTCCGGCCGGACCGTTGATCATCACTTCAGGCATGGGAACGGCGATCCTGACGCGAATATAAGGTGATCCGGACCACCGGCGGAGCGGCGGGCGGACGCCACGGCAAGCGGACGTGGTTGCCCATGGACAAGCATGGAATTTTCGCACACAATTCTTGACCGTTTTGCTTGGTCATCATATATGCGTCGATGCGTCCTTAAAGGGCAACCCGCGCGACCGGCGAGGCACGGGTCGAGGGCTCTTGCGAAAGATCACCTCTTCCGGCAAGAGGGCGGACTATACCACGGCGGGTGTTCCGGTGTTCAAGCATCTTCGCGAAGAGATCGACGGTATCATGGCCCGCGACCCGGCCGCGCGGTCACGGGCCGAGGTCGCTCTGTGCTATCCGGGCTTCCACGCCATCGTCATGCACCGCGTCGCGCGCTATTGCTGGGATCGCCGCTGGCACCTGATGGCGCGCGCCGTCTCGCAGATCGCCCGCGCGCTGACCGGCATCGAGATCCATCCGGGCGCCACCATCGGGCGCCGCTTCTTCATCGACCACGGCATGGGCGTCGTCATCGGCGAAACCGCCGAGATCGGCGACGACGTGATGCTCTATCACGGGGTGACGCTGGGCGGCACCTCGTTGAACCAGGGCAAGCGCCACCCCACGCTGGAAAGCGGCGTGATCGTCGGGGCCGGGGCCAAGGTGCTGGGCGCCATCACCATCGGGCGCGGCGCCCGCGTCGGCGCCAACGCCGTCGTGGTGGCGGACGTGGCGCCGGGCATCGCGGTGGTCGGCATCCCGGCCAAGGCGGTGGTGACGCGCGACCGCGTCGAGACGCAGAAGTTCATGCCCTACGGCACGCCTTGCGGCGACATCCCCGATCCGGTGGCGCGCGCGCTGAACGGCCTGCTCGATCAGGTGTCGACTCTGCGCCGGCGCGTCGAGGAACTGGAATCGGAGCGCGGCGACGCGCATAATTCATCCGTATACGAAACATCGGGCGTTCCCAACGGGACCGCCCGGCCCGACAATGGGGTGCGCGAACCGGTGTCCGTCGAGAGCGGTCCGGCGGCGTCCTGTTGAACCAAACACAAACACGAGGCTTGGCGCCGATCCGCTGGACGGTCGGGCCGGGGTGAAGGAAGGGTAAGGAGGGTAAAATGAGACTCAGCACCAAGGGACGCTATGCCGTCATGGCCATGGTCGATCTTGCTGCCACCAGCCAGGGGAGCCCCGTCGCCCTTGCCGACATCGCCGACCGGCAGGAGATTTCGCTCTCCTATCTGGAGCAGCTGTTCGCCAAGCTGCGCAAGGGCGGTCTGGTCAAGAGCGTGCGCGGCCCCGGCGGCGGCTATCTGCTGGCCCATCCGGCGGACGCGACGCGGGTGTCCGACATCATCCTGGCGGTGGACGAGCCGATCCGCACGACCCGCTGCGCCAACGGGACGCCGCAGGGCTGCCGGACCAACCGCTCGCGCTGCCTGACCCACGACCTGTGGGAGGAGCTGGGCAACCAGATCCACATGTATCTCAGTTCGGTCACCGTGGCCGACGTGGTGGAGCGCCGGATCATCGGCACCAGCAGCCTGACCATCCGCGGACCGCAGCCGGCGGACGAGGGTGCCGCGGTCGCGGCGGAGTAAGGGAGCGCCCTCCGGCTCTTCGCTCCGATGACCCGCGTCTATCTCGACCACAACGCCTCGGCGCCTCTGAAGCCGACGGTGAAGACGGCGATGATCCAGGCCATGGATCTCGCCGGCAATCCGTCGTCGGTGCACGGCTTCGGCCGCAAGGTCCGCCGCGCGGTGGAGGAGGCGCGCGCCCAGGTCGCCGCCCTGGCCGGGGTGCGGCCGGCCCAGGTCTTCTTCACCGGCAGCGGGACGGAAGCCAACAATCTGGCGCTGCGCGGCTTTCCGGGCCGGCAAGTCGTGACCTCCGCCATCGAGCATGATTCGGTGCTGGAGGCGGTGCCCGGCGCCGCCCGCCTCCCGGTGAGCCGCGACGGTGTCGCGGACCTCGCCGCGCTCGACCGGATGCTTGCCGACGGGCACGGTCCCGCGCTGGTCTCCCTGATGCTCGCCAACAACGAGACCGGCGTGATCCAGCCGGTGGCCGAGGCGGCGCGGATCGCTCATGCCCATGGCGCGCTGTTTCATTGCGACGCCGTTCAGGCGGCGGGGCGCTTGGCCCTCGACCTCGGGGCGCTTGGCGCCGACCTGCTAACCCTGTCGGCCCACAAGATCGGCGGTCCCGCCGGGGTGGGCGCGCTGATCCTCGCCGACGGGCTGGAGCCGGAGGCGCTGATCCGCGGCGGCGGGCAGGAGAAGCGCCGCCGCGCCGGGACCGAAAACGTCGTCGGTATCGCCGGCTTCGGCGCTGCCGCACGCCTCGCGCGGGAGGAGCTTCCCGACAGCGCCCGCCTGACCGCCCTGCGCGACGCGCTGGAGGCTTCGGCGCTCGCCGCCGTTCCCGGCGCGCGGGTGATGGGGTCCGGCGCGGCGCGGGTCGGCAACACCAGCAACCTGCTGCTGCCCGGCGTGGCGGGGGAGACGCAGGTGATGGCGCTGGACCTCGCCGGGGTGGCGGTCAGCGCCGGCTCGGCCTGCTCCAGCGGAAAGGTGAAGCCCTCCCACGTCCTGGCAGCCATGGGCGAGGACGCCGGGGATGCCGCCTGTGCCATCCGGATCAGCCTGGGCTGGGACAGCGACGACGCGGCGGTGGAGCGTTTCGCCGCCGCCTACGCCGCGATGGCGGCAAGGCTGGCCCGTGCCCCTGCGGCGTAATCGCCTCTCCATGACCTCCACCTCCCGCCGCGGTCCGTGTAAGGTTGCGCGGCGCCCCGCTTCTGGGTATCACCCGGCCGAAGGGACGGCGATCCGCCGCTCTTACGGCCGACCTGTGCAGCGTTTCAACGGACGGCAAGCATGACGACATCCGATTCCGGCCCGCCGCGCTTTCCCAAGGGAGAGGCTCCCAAGGGCATCGCCGGGACCATCGACGGCGATCTGGAGCCATGCTGGATGTGCGGCCGTTCGGTCGCGGCGCGCGCGATGTTCTGCCATTCCTGCGGCGCGGTGCAGGCGCCGCGCGCGCTCGACCATTTCACCCGGCTGGGGCTGGAGCGCCGCTTCGACATCGAGCCGGAGGCTCTGGCCCGCCAGCACGCCGGCTTCTCCCGCGCCATGGACCCGGAGCGCTTCGCCGCCCGCGGCGCGCGGCAGCAGGCCAACGCCCGCGCTCAGGCCGACGCCCTGGGCGAAGCCTATGAGACGCTGCACGACCCGGTGCGCCGCGCCCGCTATCTGCTGGACCTGCTGGACGCCCCCGCCGTCGCCCTGTCGGCGGAGGAGGACGAGGAGGTGACGGCGCTGGCGGACCGGCTGGACGGCGCCCCGGATGTCTCCACGGTGGACCGGCTGGCCCAGGACATCGGGCAGCGCGTGGAAAGTTGCATCAAGTATCTTGCCATTGCCTTCCGCAACGGGCAGACCGACAACGCCGCGCGCATCCTCGCGCGGCTGGAGCGGTTGGAGGCGCTGGCGGCCGAATCCCGGACGCGGCGCTCCAGCCTTGCCCCGACGTCACCCTAACCATCGCCACCGCACACCGACGCCTTTGTTCAGGAGAGCACCCCAATGCCCAAGATGACCTTCATCGAGCCGAACGGCACCCGCCACGAGGTGGACGCCCCGCTCGGCCTGTCCGTGCTCGAGGTCGCGCACAAGCACGGCCTGGACCTGGAAGGCGCCTGCGAGGGCTCGCTGGCCTGCTCGACCTGCCACGTCATCGTGGAGCCGGAGTGGTTCGACGTGCTGAACGAGGCCTCGGAGGACGAGGAGGACATGCTCGACCTCGCCTTCGGCCTGACCAAGACCTCGCGCCTGGGCTGCCAGATCATCATCAGCGAGGAACTGGACGGTTTGGCCGTGCGCCTTCCCGGCGGCACCAACAACGCCATGCGCTGACGCACCGCCGCGGCGCCTTGCGGGGTCGCCGCGGTCCGCACCCGCCACCGGGGAAGCGGCGCGCCAGCCCGCTCGCGGGCGCGGCGCCCCTGGTTCTCCGGTGGTGAATTTTTTGGGAACCGGCCCATATAGGGCGCCATGATCTCCTACGCCAACTCCCTCGGCATCGCCAAGCGTCCCCAGGACACCCGCGTGGTCGTCGCCATGTCCGGCGGCGTCGATTCCTCCGTCACCGCCGCCGTTCTGCGGGAGGAGGGCTACGACGTGGTCGGCATCACGCTCCAGCTCTACGACCACGGCATCGCCCTGCAGAAGCCGGGCGCCTGCTGCGCCGGGCAGGACATCTACGACGCCCGCCAAGTGGCCGACCGCATCGGCATCCCGCATTATGTACTGGATTACGAGGGCAAGTTCTCCCAGGACGTGATCGACGACTTCGCCGACACCTATCTGCGCGGCGAGACGCCGATTCCCTGCGTGCGCTGCAACCAGCGGGTCAAGTTCCGCGACCTGCTGAACACCGCCCGCGACCTCGGCGCCGACGCCCTGGCGACCGGCCATTACGTGCGCCGCGTCCAGGGGGCGGCGGGGGCGGAGCTGCACCGCGCCATCGATCCCGGACGCGACCAGAGCTACTTCCTGTTCGCCACGACGCGCGAGCAGCTGGAGTTCCTGCGCTTCCCGCTGGGCGGCCTGACCAAGCCGGAGACCCGCGCGCTGGCCGAGCGCCACGGGCTGGAGGTGGCGGCCAAGCCGGACAGCCAGGACATCTGCTTCGTCCCCAACGGCTCCTACGCCGACGTGGTGGCGAAGCTGCGCCCCGGCTCGGTCGAGCCCGGTGACATCGTCCACGTCGACGGGCGCGTCCTGGGCCGCCACCGCGGCGTGGTTCATTACACCGTGGGCCAGCGCAAGGGGCTGGGCATCGGCGGCATCCGGGGCGAGGAGGAGCCGCTGTTCGTCGTGCGCCTGGAGCCCGGCCAGCGCCGCGTCGTCGTCGGCCCGCGCCGCGAGCTGGCGCGCCGTGTGGTGACGATCCGCGAGGTCAACTGGCTCGGCCCCGCCCTAGTCCCCGGCGAGGGGCTGGAGGTGGAGGTGAAGCTCCGCTCCGCCCAGCCGCCGGCTCCGGCGGTGTGGCGGCTGGGTGCGGACGGCACCGCGCAGGCCGAACTGCACGAGCCGCAATACGGCGTCGCCCCCGGCCAAGCCTGCGTCGTCTACCAGGGCGACCGGGTGCTGGGCGGCGGCTGGATCGCCGGAACGGGAGCCTGACGAAAACTTCGCAAAAGGTGAAATTTCGGCGTTGACACCCCGCTTCCCCTGGAATACATAAGCGGCCCCGGCACGAACCGCGGCGGCCAACACCGAAACGGACCGCGCTGGGAGATGATGGTAAGCACGATGGCAGCGTAGCTCAGTGGTAGAGCAGGGGAATCATAATCCCTTGGTCGGGGGTTCAAATCCCTCCGCTGCTACCATCATGAAGGCCAGTCAATCCAACGGATTGGCTGGCCTTTTTCATTTTGCGTTCCTCTCCGCGGAGAGCAGTTGGACAACCGGTTAGAAGCCTTCACTGCCGCCGCTGTTCCGCGCGTGTTCCAGTTTGGTGATCGGCGACGTTGCCGGCACTTCCGGTCCGTCTCCTTGGCGCGGTGTTCGACTGCCGCGTCCTCACGTGGTTCTTCTGCTGGAGGCTTTCGCCATTGGGTTGGCCTCCAAATCGTTCGCATTATCTGAAATTTGGTGTATTCATAACCTCCCGTTCTACTAAAGGAGGTTGAGCGTTGAAGTGCGTCTCTTTGTTCGCTGCTGCTGCGGCCGTCACTTTGCTTTTGAGCGGGTGCCAAACGAAGCCGACTCAGCAAACGACACGGTCGCTTACCACTTATCGAGTGGCGGGAGTGTCCTATGAAGAAGTTGCCGCAGCGGTTACAAAGGGGCTTCAAGGGACGAATGCCGATTCGGTTAAGATCGACCGTAGCTTTCCCCCAGCTCAACTGGCAGCTCAACCCGCTCGCCTTGAGTTGAAAAGCCCATTCTCGGGTAGCAAGCTGGGTGCACTTGCCGAGGCTTCGGGAAGTCGCATTCAGGTGCCAAGCTGCCAGGATGCTCCATACATCGCGACTGGCGCTGATAAAAGCATGGCCGGTTATGGTGAAAGCACGGGTTACTATGTGTGTCTTTGGCCGTACAAAGATGGCGTGAGCCTCGATATGTTCACGAGCTTCTCTATCCAGTCCGGTGGTATCGCAAACATCGGCACTGATCTCGCCCGCTCTGTTGCTGGCGATAGCAGTCAATTCATTCAGCGCTCCATTGACGCTGTGCTTGAAAACGTTCGGGCAACGGGCGCTTTCGTGGAAAAGGTTAGCGAACTTAAAGCCTGAAGCCCGTTCAGAGTGCGGATCGGAACCTCTCCCGAGCCAAGCAAGCGCAGCGGCTTGAGGCCATCGAGGCGGGGTTTTGATCCGCACCCTTATCGGACCTCGGTCGGAATCAGTCAGGGGTTCAGGAAAAGCCAGTGGTTTGACATGACCGAACCGGGGGCTTCGACCGGCGTTCCCGGTGTATGGCCGGGCGTGCTGATCGCCTCGCTGCTGACGTCGATGGTGGGCAACGCCTTCTCCTCAATCCTCCGTCAGCGCATGGGCCATGGCGTCCTGCAACGGCGCCAGCACATAGTCGATGGCCCGGCGCTGGCCCGTGGCGATCAGCACGTCGGCGGGCATGCCCGGATGCAGGGCCGCCGGGCCGATGCGCTCCAGCGCGCCGGGCAGAGGGCGGATGCGGGCCACGAAGTAGGGGGCGTGGGTCGTCGGGTCGGTCAGGCGGTCGGCGGAAACGTCCACGACGGTGGCGTCGATCGATGGCGTGCGGCGGGGCTTGAAGGCGCTGAGGCGGACCTGAGCGGTCTGGCCGGCCTTCACCACGTCGATGTCCAGCGGGTCGATGCGCGCCTCGATGGTCGGCGGGCCGCTGTCCGGCACGATGTCCATCAGCGGCTCGCCCGGCTTCACCACGCCGCCGACGGTGAAGACGGTCAGCCCAACCACGCGGCCCGGAACGGGGGCGCGGATCTCCGTGCGCTCCACCGCGTCGCGGGCGGCCTTCAGACGGGCGGCGGTCTGGTCCAGGGCGTTCTGCGCCTCCTCCATCTCCGCGGCGATGTCGGAGCGGCGGGCCGTCTCCTTGGCGTGGAGCTGGGTGTCGGCGACCGTCACCGCCTGCTCGGCCAGCAGGGCGCGGGCGTGGGATTGATCGCGGGTGCCGGCCAGGTCGGCCATGGCGCGCTTCAACGACAGGACCCGCAGCTTGCGTTCCAGCCCCTTGTTGAAGAGGTCGAGCACACCGGCCAACTCCTCCTCGATGTAGACGATCTGCTCCGCCGCCGCGCGTTCCTGGGCGCGGTGGGCGGTCACCTCGCGCTCGGCCTGCAGGCGCTGTTCGCGCAGCACGGCCATGTCGCCATCGTGGCGGGTCCAGCGGGAGGCGAACAGCTGCTGCTGCACGGCCAGGGCGCGCCGGGCGGCGGCGCTTCCATCCACCAGCTCCGCCGGGACGGAGAAGGCGCGCTGGCCGGCGTATTCGGCGCGCAGGCGGGCCATGCGGACCAGGGCAGCGGCCTGTTCGGTGGACAGCTCCTCCAGGGTGGCGCGGCTCTGCGTCCCCTCCAGGCGGAGCAAGGGCTGGCCGGCGGCCACCGTGTCGCCGTCGCGCACCGCCAGTTCGGCGACGATGCCGCCCTCCAGATGCTGAATGGTCTTGCGGTTGCCGTCCACCACCACCGTGCCCGGCGCATGGGCGGCGCTGTCCAGCGGGGCGAGGAAGCCCCAGCCGAGCCCGGCGCCCAGCGCCAGGGCGATCACCGCGCAGCCCGCCCGCACCGCTCCGCCGATGGAGGGCTCGGCGCGGCGCGGCTCCGCCGGGATGGAGCTTCGGCCCAGCAGCGTGTCGATCGTCGTCATCTCGACATCTCCAATCAAAGGGTTGCAGTCGCCGGCTGCGGGGTGGCGGCGCCCAGCCGCCGGACCATCTCGGCCCGTGTGGCGGTCTGGTCGATCATGCCGTCGCGCAGCACGACGATGCGGTCCACCGCGTCGAGGACGCAGCGGCGGTGGGCGATCACCACCACGGCGGCGCCGCCGGCCTTGGCCTCGGCGATGGCGCGCAGCAGCGCCGCCTCGCCGGCTTGGTCCAGGTTCGCGTTTGGCTCGTCGAGAACGAGCAGGCGGGGATCGCCGTAGAGGGCGCGGGCGAGCGCGATGCGCTGCCTCTGCCCGCCGGACAGCAGGGCGCCGCCTTCGCCGATCGCCGTCCGGTAGCCGTCGGGGAGTCGGCCGATCATCTCATGCACGCCGGCCCGCCGCGCCGCCGCGGTGACCAGCGCAGGGTCGGGCTCGCCCAGCCGGGCGATGGCGTCCTCCACGGTGTCGCCGAGCAGGCCGACGCCCTGCGGCAGATAGCCGACATGGCGCCCGCAGTCGTCGCGGTGCCAGCGCCACACATTGTGGCCGTCGAGATAGACGCCGCCCTGGGTCGGCTCCAGCACGCCGACCAGCAGCCGGGCCAGCGTGGACTTGCCCGCCGCCGAGGGGCCGACGATGCCCACCGCCTCGCCCGGCTCCACCGAGAAGGAGAGGCCGCGCAGCGTCGGCCGGTCGGACCCCGGCGGGACGTAGGTCACGCGGTCCAGCAGCAGGGAGCCGCTGGGGCGGGGCAGGGGGACGCCCGGCGCGGGCGCCGCGTCCGCCGTGAACAGGCCGCGCAGGCGGCGCAGGCTCTCGCGGGCCGAGGACCAGTTCCGCCAGGAGTCGATCAGCTGCTCGAAGGGCGCCAGCGCGCGGCCCATCAGGATGGAGGCGGCCAGCATGCTGCCCGGCGACACCTGCCGGTCGAGCACCAGCATCGTGCCGGCGGCGAGGATCGCCACCTGGGCGGTCATCCGGCAGACCTTGGCGAGCGAGGCGACGGCCTGCGCCCGTCCCGCGGTCTGGTTGACCAGCCGCAGGTGATCGTCCTGAACCGTCTGCCAGCGGCGCCGCAGATTGCCCATCATGCCCATGGCGGCGACGGCCTCCACGCCGTGCGACGCCGCCTCGACCTCGGCGCCGTGGCGGCACAGCGCGCGGTTGGCCTCCGCCGCACCCGGCATGGTCAGCATGCGGCCGAGCAGGCTCACCCCGACCAGACAGAGGATGCTGCCGCCGCAGACGAGACCGTAGAGCGGGTGGATCAGCGTCAGGAACAGCAGGAAGACAAGGCTGAGTGCCGCGTCGAGCGGTGCGGTGAGGCTCGGCCCGGACAGGAACTGGCGCAGTTCGTTGAGGTCACGCAGCACCTGGGCCGGGCGGCTGGCGCCGCCGCGCAGCAGGCCGCCCATCGACGCTTCCAGCGCGTCCATGGTCAGGCTGCGCGCCGCGAGATGCCCCATGGCCTGGGTCAGCCGCCCGCGGATCGCCTCGACCAGCCCGAACACGGCGAAGCAGCCCAGCGCCAGCAGCGACAGGGCCACCAAGGTCTCCACGCTGCGGCTGCCCAGAACGCGGTCGTAGACCTGCATCGTGTAGAGCGGCATCGCCAGTTGAATGAGAGCGAGGAAGACGCTGAATCCGCCCGCGGCGGCAAGGCCGGTGGCGATGCGCCGACGGATCGCGCGCAGGGTGGGCGGGTGGGCGGATGGGCCGGTGGATGGGCTGCGGCGGGATTCCCGTGCGGCCATGGGAAGGGCGCTCCTGTCGTCCGGAGAAGGGAAAGGGGCGCGCCGGGAAGGACGGCGCGCCCGGGGACCTTGGTCAGACGGGTCAGTAGAAGGAGATGTCGCCCATCGGGTTGTCGCCCTTCACGATCAGGTCGTGATAGCCGGTGTCGTTCGCCGCGTTCCACGTGACGACGTAATTGCCGTCCTTCTGCCAGATGCTGTATTGGCCGTCGGCGGGCGCGCTGGTCGAGCCGGCGTAGCTGTAGCTGCCCTTCAGCCAGATCTGGTCCTCGTCCTTGAAGTCGGTGATGGTGTCGGCGTTGCCGGCGTAGATGTCGCCGCTGTCCTTCGTCTCGAAGAAGAACCAGTCGGCCCCGGCCCCGCCGGTCATTTGGTCCTTGCCCATGCCGCCGTAGAGGTCGTCGAAGGTGTCGCCGCCGCTCAGCGTATCGTTGCCCTCGCCGCCGTAGAGCTTGTCGTACCCGCTCTCGCCGTAGAGCTGGTCATTGCCGCTGCCGCCATAGAGCGTGTCGGTGCCGTAATAGCCCATCAGCAGGTCGTTGCCCGACTCGCCGTAGAGCACGTCGTTGCCGTTCCAGCCGTCCAGCGTGTCGTTGCCGGACCAGCCGAGGATGGTGTCGTTGCCGTCGTAACCCTGCACGTAGTCATTGCTGACGCCGTACTTGATCATGTCGAGATAGTCGGCGTTGTTGGTGCCATAGACGTTTGCCATTGATGCGTTTCCTTCGGATCAGGGGATTGTGCCATGCAGGGGGAGGCGTGTTCTTCGGCGTTCCTTTTGCTGGTTCGTTCCGAAGACCTCGCCCTTGCACAGCCATTCTTCCCGGATCGGGCATCCGGCACTGTTGTCCACTTCACAATTTTGAAAAGGAGGGAAAAAGAACCGGCGGTCAGCGCCGCCGGTGCAGGATCATCCCGCCATGGTGCAGCACCCCGTCGATGAAGTCGCCGTCGGCGGTGAAGCCGGTGTCGTCCCAATAGTCGATGTGGTCGCCTGTGACCTCGTAGCGGCCCTGATACGCCTTCTCCCGGTTGCCCCGCGCCTCGACGTAGCGGTTGTTGGGGAGAAGCTCGTGGCGGACGTGGCCGTCCTCGGTCACCCACAGGCCGGCATAGGGGTGATCCGCTTGCGTGACTTCGGGACGGTTGGCGGTCTGGGCCAGCGCCTTGCGGTCGGGCAGGGCCTCAGCGCCGGAGGCGAGCAGGGCGGCGGTCAAAACGACGGCGCGTTTCATGGCGTGCCTCCTTCCGACGGGCGGCGTTCGGCGAACAGCTCCGACAGGGTGCGTGCGGCGGAGATCGCGCGGGGAAAGCCCGCCGGGACGGTCACTATGTAGACGATCTCCTTCAACTCGTCCTCGGAGACGCCGGCGTTGAGCGCGTAGCCGGCGTGGATCTTCATGAAGGCCGTCTCGCCGATGGCGGCGAAGGCGGCGACCGCGGCCAACTGGCGGGTCCGCGTGTCCAGCCCCGGCCGGGACCAGACGTCGCCCAGCGCGTAGGCCTCGGTGGCCTCCGCCAGAAAGGGGAACTCCTCGCGCATCCGCTCCAGGGTGGGCTGGGGCTGGCCGTTGTTCAGGCGGCTGATCACCTCGCCGCCGCGCTTGGCGCGCTCCTCCGTGGTCAGGGCGCTGGCCAGGGCGGGGGCGGGCATCGCCGGAACCGCGGCGAGGAGCCCCGCCGCGACGAGGGTGCGCAGGCGCGCGGGGGGACGGCCTAGGGTGTCGGTGCCGTGGGTCATGCTCACATCCTCCTCGATGACTGGCTCAGTGGCTGGCCGTGGGACGGACCACGATCTCGTTGGTGTCGACGTCGTCCGGCTGCTCGATGGCGTGCAGGATGGCCCGCCCGATGGCGTCCGGTTTGATGGAGACGGCGCGGTAGCTCCGCATCAGCTCCTCGGCTTCCGGGTCGGTGATGGTGTGGGCCAGCTCCGATTCCACGACGCCGGGGCAGACGCAGGTGACGCGCAGCCGCTCGTTCTCTTGGCGCAGCCCGTCGGAAATGGCCCGCACCGCGTATTTCGTCGCGCAGTAGACGGCGGCGGTCGGCGACACGGCGAGCGCCCCGATGGAGGCGATGTTGATGATCTGGCCAAAGCCCTGGCCGTTCATGACCGGCAGCACGGCGGCGATGCCGTAGAGGACGCCGCGGATGTTCACGTCGATCATGCGGTCCCATTCCTCGACCTTCAGCGAGGCCATGGGGGACAGCGGCATGACCCCGGCGTTGTTGACCAGCACGTCGATGCGCCCGAACCGCTCCTGCGCGAAGGCGGCGAAGGCCGCCATCTCCTCGCGGCTCGTCACGTCCAGCGCGCGGATCTCGGCGGTTCCGCCTCCGGCCCGGATGTCAGCGGCCAGGGATTCCAGCCGGTCCGTCCGGCGGGCGCCGAGCACCAGCTTCGCCCCGGCGGCGCCGAGGACGCGGGCGGTGCCTTCGCCGATGCCGCTGGAGGCGCCGGTGATGAGAATCGTCTTGTCGGTGATCGCGGTCATGTCGTGCTCCCTTCCGTCGATCGTTGCGGTGACGGAGAAAAAGCTATGATCCGGCGGCCGATAGTTCGAGTTGCCAATCGTGAATGAGCTGGTTAGCATCTCTAACCAATGAGCGATCCCTTCGAAGGCATGGCGGCGTTTCTGGCGGTGGCCGAGACGCTCAATTTCCGCCGGGCGTCCGAGCGCCTGGGCGTCACCCGCTCCGCCGTCAGCCAGGCGGTCCGTCGGCTGGAGGACCGCATCGGCGTGCCGCTTCTCCAGAGGACGACGCGCAGCGTCCGGCTGACCGACGCGGGTGCGCATCTGCTCGCCGCGACGCGGCCGGCGCTGGCGGAGATCGGCACGGCGCTGGAGGTCATCGCTTCGGCGCACGGGGCGCCGGGCGGCACGCTGCGGCTGGCCGTCTCGTCCATCGCGGAAAGCATTTTGGAAGGCGAGGCGCTCGCCGGCTTCCTGGCCGCCCACCCATCGGTCGGCGTCGACATCCTGGTGACCGACGAGGAGTTCGACATCGTCGCGGCGGGTTTCGACGCGGGTGTCCGGCTGGGCGAGGCCATCGAGCAGGACATGATCGCGGTGCCGGTCTCCGCCCCGCAGCGGCAGTTGGTGGTGGCCTCACCCGCCTATCTGGCGCAGGCCGGCCGCCCCGCCCATCCGCGCGATCTCCTCGCCCACCGCTGCATCGGCTGGCGTCCGGCGCCGGATGTGGCGCCCTACCGCTGGGAGTTCACCGAGGACGGCCGCGACTTCGACATCGCGGTGAATCCGCGGGCCGCGACCAACGACATGGGAATGATGGTCCGGCTGGCCCTGGCCGGCGCCGGGCTCACCTGCGGCATGGAGGAAACCTTCCGGCCCCATCTGGAGAGCGGCGCGCTGGAAACGGTCCTGGAGGATTTCTGCCCGCCCTTTGCCGGCTTTCACCTTTACTACCCAAGCCGCCGGACGGTGCCGCCACGGCTGCGCGCCCTCATCGACCATCTGCGGGCGCGGAACGGAGCGTCACGTCACGATTGAGGCAAGGCGCTACCGCGGCATCAGCGCGAACACGCCCCAGCCCAGATGGTCCCGCGTGTGGGTGGCGTAGCGCACCGGTTCCGAAGTCAGTTTGGCTCGAACGTCCTCCGCGAGGTCGTCGCCGGGATTGGCGTCCAGCCAGCGGCGCATGGTCAGCCATTTGGCGGCTTCGTAGCGGTCCCAGCCGTCCTGGTCGGCCAGAACCATCTCGACGACGTCGCAGCCAAGGCGGCCGAAGGACGCGAGAAGCGCCGGGAGCGTGAGGAAATCGGAGATGGCGTTGGCGAGGCACCCCTTGGCAACGTCGTCCGTCGGTGGCAGCTGCCGCCAGTAGGGTTCGCCGATGAGGATGATCCCTCCGGCGCGCAGGCTCCGCGTCAGCAGCTCGACCGTACCGGCGACACCCCCGGCGATCCAGGTGGCACCGACACAGGCGGCCACATCGACCTTCTCGTCGGAGACGTATCCGGCGGCATCGCCATGGATGAACGCGACCCGATCGGCGACCCCGAGTTCGACGGCACGGAGCTTCGCTTGCTCGGTGAACAACCGGCTCATGTCGATGCCGGTACCGGTGATGCCGTGATCGCGTGCCCAACTGCACAGCATCTCCCCCGAACCGCTGCCGAGGTCGAGCATCCGGGCTCCCGATTCCAGACGCAGCGCGGCGCCGAGGGTGGCGAGCTTTTCCGGTGTGATCGGGTTGTGAATGCGGTGCGCGCTTTCACTGATGGTGAATATTCGGGGGATGTCCACTTTGGAAGACGTCCTTGAGCGAATGCGAAGAGTGGGCGGACCCGCGTCGGCACGAACGCTGCGGTCCGGTGAGCGAAGGTGGTGGAGCGATGACCGCGCGGGCCTGAAGGATAACCCGCGCGGTCGCGTCTCAACAAGTTCTCATCATGGTTGTGCGGAGTTCGGCGCTTGAACCGGCCCTCCGCTTCCGGAAGCCAACCCCACAGCTTGCGGCTCGCATCGCAACGCCCTGCCGCCGGAAACGGAAACGGCGGGTGCCGAAGCCCGAAGCCCGAAGGCCCCGGCACCCGCCGTTCTGTCTGGTGTTTATGTCTCCTCAGCCGAACCAGGCGGCGACGTTTCCGGTCTGGCCGAGGATGGTGATGCGGGCGCCGGAGCCGATGTCGAGGGTGGTGTTTCCGCCCTCCACCCGGGCCGAGCGGATCACCGCGCCGAGGTCGATGCCCGCCTCGTGGAAGGCCAGACGGTCGACCCCGACCTGGAAGTCCATCACCACCGACCCGCCCGAGTTGCGCCCGAAGGCGAACAGGTCCGCGCCGCCGCCGCCCCACAGCGTGTCCGCACCGCCGTCGGCAAACAGCACGTCGTTGCCGGCCCCGCCGTTCAGCAGGTCGTCGCCCGCTCCGCCGAACAGCGTGTCGTCGCCGTCCTCGCCCAGCAGCGTGTCGTCGCCGTCGCCGCCGCTGGCCAGGTCGTCGCCCT
>NZ_QOKV01000017.1 GCF_008365405.1 Azospirillum brasilense
GGTCGACAAGCTGAAGAACGAAGCGCGGGTGATTTGACATGTCCATTCTCGTCATCGCCGAACACGACAACGCCGCGCTGAAGCCGGCCACGCTGAACGCGGTCAGCGCCGCCGCCAAGATCGGCGGAGAGATCCACGTTCTGGTCGCCGGCCAGGGCGCGCAGGCCGTCGCCGAGGCCGCCGCCAAGGTCGCCGGCGTGTCCAAGGTGCTGCTGGCTGACGACGCGGCCTACGCCCACCCGCTGCCGGAGAATGTGTCTCCGCTGGTGGTCAATCTCGCCAAGGGCTACGGTCATGTGCTGGCCGCCGCCTCGTCGGAGGGCAAGAACCTGCTGCCGCGCGTCGCCGCCCTGCTCGACGTCGCGGCGATCTCCGACATCACCGGGGTGGTTTCCGCCGACACCTTCGAGCGGCCGATCTACGCCGGCAACGCCATCGCCACGGTGAAGTCCGCCGACCCGATCAAGGTCGTCACGGTGCGCACCACCGCCTTCGAGGCGGCCGCCGCCACGGGCGGCTCAGCCACGGTGGAGAGCATCGCCGGGACGGGCGACGCCGGTTCGGCCAGGTTCGTCGGCCAGGAGCTGACGAAGTCGGAGCGTCCGGAGCTGACCCAGGCCACGATCGTGGTATCGGGCGGCCGCGGCATGCAGTCGGGCGACAACTTCAAGCTGCTGGAAGCGCTGGCCGACACGCTGGGCGCGGCGGTCGGCGCCAGCCGCGCCGCGGTGGACGCCGGCTTCGTGCCGAACGACTACCAAGTCGGCCAGACCGGCAAGATCGTAGCGCCCGAGCTGTACATCGCCGTCGGCATTTCCGGTGCCATCCAGCACCTCGCCGGCATGAAGGACAGCAAGGTCATCGTCGCCATCAACAAGGACGAGGAGGCGCCGATCTTCCAGGTCGCCGACTACGGCCTCGTCGCCGACCTGTTCAAGGCGGTGCCGGAGTTGCAGCAGGCGCTGTAACACCGGCGCCGCACAGCGCCGCCAGCGCCCGGAAACCGGCGGCGAAGGTGTTCCGGCCGACCTGCTCGCGCAGTGTGGGCAGGTCCTCGGGCCGGCAGTCGAAGTCGGCCCACCATTCGCCGAAGGTCCGGTTGCCCTCCGTCACCTCGGTCAGGCGGAAGGTCGCGACGTAGTCGGTGAGCGGCAGCGGGGATTCGAGGATCGTGTAGGTGTAGGAGCGCTCGCGGTCGCTGAAGGACACCAGCTGCTCGCGCAGCCGGCCGCCGGGCGTGAGCCCGAAATTGCGGACGCAGCCGACCGTGTCGCTGCGCAGCCCGTCCTCGATGTGGCTGTCCGCAATGATGGGATGCCAGGCGTGGTGGCCGTTGAAATCCCGCGCCTTGTCCCAGACCTGCCCGACGGGCGCGTCGATGACGGCGCTGACATAGACCCGTGCCATGTTTTCCCCCTCAGCGTTGCTTGGTGATGGCCTTGAACCGGCGCGTCTGTTCGGTCAGCGCGGTTTCCGTGGGCAGGCGTTCCATGCTGGACGCGCCGTAGAAGCCGTGGCAGACGGCGCACGCACCGAGGACGAAGGACGCGTCCTCCGGCGTGGCGATCGGGCCGCCGTGGCACAGCACGATCACGTCCTTGCGCACCCGCAGGGCCGCCTCCGCCCAGGCGTCGATCTTCGGCACGCAATCCTTCAGCGACAGCGCCGTTTCCGCCCCGATGCTGCCGCCGGTGGTCAGGCCGAGGTGGCAGACGATGACGTCGGCCCCGGCCTCGGCCATCGCGACCGCCTCCCCTTCCGAGAAGACGTAGGGCGTGGTCAGCAGGTCCAGCTCATGGGCGGCGCGGATCATGTCCACCTCCAGACCGTAGCTCATGCCGGTCTCCTCCAGATTGGCCCGGAAGACGCCGTCGATCAGCCCCACGGTCGGAAAGTTCTGCACGCCGGAGAAGCCCAGATCGGCCAGCCGCCGCAGGAACTGGTCCTGGATCATGAAGGGATCGGTGCCGTTGACGCCGGCCAGCACCGGGGTGTGTCGCACCACCGGCAGAACCTCGCGCGCCATGTCGACGACGATCTCGTTGGCGTTGCCATAGGCGAGCAGCCCGGCCAGCGAGCCGCGCCCGGCCATGCGGTAGCGGCCGGAATTGTAGATGACGATCAGGTCGATCCCGCCCGCCTCCTCGCATTTGGCGGACAGCCCGGTTCCGGCGCCGCCGCCGACGATGGGTTCGCCGCGGGCCATCATGCCGCGGAACCGGTCGAGGATCTGTTGACGGGGAATGCGGGGCATCGTCGAAGGCTCCTTATGGCGTCGTGCCGTGGCCGGCCGCGGCGATGTCCCGGAAGGACTCGACGAGCGCGGCGGCGAAGGCGGGGTCGTTGATGGTGTGGGGAAGGCGGACCAGCCGGCGCGCGTCCGTCTGTTCGACGGTGTGCTCCAGCGCGTCGAACAGCGCGGCGTCCGCCTCGGGATCGTGGAAGGGCTGTCCCGGCGCGTCGAGCACCGACACGCCCCCTTCGGGGATGAGGAAGCGCACCGGCCCGGTGAAGGCGTTCAGCTTGCGGCCGATCCAGGCGCCCATCGCCCGGTTCTCCTCCGCCGTGGTGCGCATCAGCGTGACCTGCGGGTTGTGCACGTAGAACAGCCGGTCGCGGTAGCGTTCGGGCACGCTGTCGCGCGGGCCGAAATTCACCATGTCCAGTGCGCCGCAGGACCCGACATAGGGGATGCCGGCCCGCGCGATGGCGTCCAGCCGCTCCTCCCCGGCGCTGAAGACGCCGCCCATCAGCAGGTCGCAGACCTCGGTGGTGGTCACGTCCAGCACGCCCGCCAGCAGGCCCGAGGCGACGAGCTTCTCCATCGCCCGCCCGCCGGTGCCGGTGGCATGGAAGACCAGGCAATCGTAGGCGGGGTCGAGCGCCTGGGACACCTGCGTGACGCAGGGCGTCGTCACGCCGAACATGGTGAGGCCCAGCGCCGGCTTGACGTCCGTCTCCGGGATCGCGCGCGCCACCATGCCGGCCATCGCGTGGGCGGCGTTGCCCAGCACGCGGCGCGAAATCCGGTTCAGCCCGGCGACGTCGGTGACCGAGGCCATCATGCAGAGGTCCGTCTCGCCGACGTAGGACGCGACGTTGCCCGACGCGACGGTGGACACGATCAGCTTGGGCGTCCCCACGGGAAGCGTCCGCATGCCCGGCGCGATGATCGCCGTGCCGCCGGAGCCGCCCAGCCCGATCATGCCGGCGACGTCGGTGCGCCGCTCGACGAAGCGCCGGAACGCGTCGGCCATGCGCGACACGGCCAGCCCGCGGTCGTCGGTGCCCAGCACCGCTTCCGCCCCGTCGGGATGGAAGGACGCGACGTCCCGCGCCGAGACGTCGGCGGGGACGGTGGGTGGGCGGGTGCCCACGTCGACCGTCACCGTGCGCAGCCCCTCCACCGCGATCAGGCCCCGCACATAGTCCAACTCGATTCCCTTGGTGTCGTAACAGCCGACGACATAGACCGCCGCCGCGCCTCGCTCCGCATTCGCCATGGCCGGGCCTCCTCCCGTCGTCTTTTCGGAAAGTGTAGCCCGCCCGATGGGGGCGCCAACCGGAGCGTTGCGGCGGAGCGGGTAATCTTGGGTATAATGGTTCGCATGACCCATGACCGGACTCAGCTGCTGGACGATCTGCGGCGGGCCTGCGCGGGCCGGCACACGCTGCTGGTCGGCGCCGCCATCGGCACCGGGCTCGCCGCCCGCGCGGCGGCGCGCGGCGGCGCCGACTTCCTGCTGGCGCTGGCCGCGGGACGCTTCCGCACCATGGGAGCATCATCCATCGCCACCATGCTGGCGCTGCGCGACAGCAACGCCTTCGTCGCCGACTTCGCCTGCTCGGAGATCGTCGGCGCGACGCCGATTCCGGTCTTCTTCGGGGCCAGCGCCTGGGGACTCGCGGAGGAGGAGTTTCCCGCCTTCATGGACCAGCTGCGCGGCTGGGGATTCGCCGGTGTGGTGAATTTCCCGACCGTGTCGCACGTCGACGGGCGCTTCCGCGAGGCGCTGGAGCGCACCGGCCTGGGCTTCGCGCGCGAGGTCCGCCTGCTGGAGGCGGCGCGGGCCGCCGGGCTGGCGACCGTCGGCTATTTCCGGCGCCGGGAGGAGGCGCTGGCGCTCGCCCGGGCGGGGGTGGACCTCTACTGCTTCAACATCGGCTGGAACGCCGGCGGCGCCGTGGGCGTGCCCAGCGGGGAAACGGTGCTGCAGGTCGGCAACCGCGCCCGCGGCCACATCAAGGCGATCCGCACCGCCGACCCCGGCGCGCTGTGCGTGATCGAGGGCGGGCCGATCACCACCCCGCAGGAGATGCACGAGGCCTGCCGCGAGGCGCGGGCCGACGGCTACATCGGCGGCTCGACCATCGACCGCCTGCCCTCGGAAAGCTCGATGGAGGAGATGACCGCCGCCTTCAAGCTGGTCTCCACCCTGCAGCGGCGCATCGACCGGCTGGAGCGCCGCCTCGACCAGACCGGCCGGGGTATGGGGCTGGTGGGCCGCACCGACGCGCTGGTGGAGGCGCGGGCGCGGCTGGAGCATCTCGGCGCCGACGGCGGGCCGGTGTGGGTTGCCGGGCCGGACGGCAGCGGGCGGTCGCTGGTGGCCACTCTGCTGCACGGGCGCGGTCCCCAGCGCCAGCGTCCGCCGATGACCGTCGATGCCCGCCATCTGGACGGCGGGTGGCTGTTCGGGGCGGAGCCGGCGGACGGTGGACGCCGCCGCCTCGGCTGGGTCGAGACCGCGAACGGAACGACCCTGGTGATCGAGAACACGGAGAGCCTGCCTTCCGACACGCAGGCGGAACTTGCCGCCTTCCTGGACCGCGGCAGCTTCCACCGCCAAGGCGGCCAGGACAGCCTGCGCTCCAACGCTCGGATCATCCTGATCGCAACGGCGGGCCTGGAGGCCGCGGCCGGCGCCGGCACGCTCGTGCCCGACCTGGCCCGCCGCCTCGCCCGCCGCGACATCGACCTGCCGCCGCTGAGCGAGCGGCTGGACGACATTCCGCTGCTGGTCGAGCATTTCGCGGCGGCGCTGCGCCCATCGGCGGGTCCCGTGCGCCTGTCGCCGCGGGCGTTCCGGCTGCTCATCGCCCATGACTGGCCGGGCAACCTCCGCGAACTGCGCGCGGTGGTGGAGCAGGCGCTGGACGGCAGCGGCGACGTCATCGAGGCGGAGGCCCTGCCCTCCCTGGACGGCAAGCGCACGGGCCGCCCTCGCCCCGAAGCAGCCGGAGAGCGGTCGCCCAAACAGTCGGAACGGGACTGGATTCTCGACGGCCTGCGGCGGCACCGTTTCCGCCGGGGGGAGACGGCCCGCTTCCTCGGCCTGTCGCGCAAGACGCTCTACAACAAGATGCGCCACTACGGCCTGTTGGAATGACCGGCGCCGGGCGGAAACACCAGCCCGTCGGCCGCCCGCCTCATGACGTCATGATGGTTCTCGAAGCCAGCCGCCCGATAGAGGAGGACGGGACCGCCGCCCTCTCCGCGCAGTTCGGCGGCGACCGCGGCGGCGTTCGCGACCGCCTCGGCGTCGCGTGACGGGTCGCCGGTCGCGGCACCCGGATGCACAACGATGCGCACGGCACCCACCGCCCGCAGGCGATGGCCGATGTCCGCGTCGGCGGCGAAGCCGGTGACGGCGAATCCCGCACGGGCGGCCTGCTCCAGGAACGACACCTCCGGCTCCGCGCCGAGCCCGACGCCGCGCAGCGTCTCCCCGGTTTCCCCATCGAACAGCGCGGTGGTGGGGAAATTGGCGATCGCGCGCACCCCGAACCGGCGCAGGGTCTTCAGGAACGGACCCACCGGCCGGAAGGGGTCGACCGCCAGCACGCCGACGCACACACCCTCCGGCGCGCCGTCCGGCAATTCGGCCAAGGCGGCGAGCAGCCGCCCGTTGCTGTCCTGGACGGGAAGCAGGGCGAGATACTCGGCGCGGTCCGCCGGATGCCCGCCGAAGGCTGGACAGAACAGCCGTTCCCCCAGCCCTTCCGCCTGTTCGGCGGGGGGATGAAGCGTGGAGGTGATTTGTACGTCGAACCGACCGTTTTTCCCCATTTTACCCATGCCCCGGATCGCGCGCCGTTGTGGAATCGACCACGGGGCGGGACGGTATGGCAACGGGTTTCGGTGAAGGCTCGCCGGGACGACGCAAAACAGGGAGGAAGCGATGAAGCGTCAGTTGGGCACCGCGCTGCTGTCCGGGACCGCGCTGCTGCTCGCCGCCATGCTGCCGGCGGCGGCGCAGCAGGGTGCGAAGATCTCGAACGACGTCGTCCGGATCGGGGTGATCACCGACCTGTCCGGGGCCTTCTCCGACCAGAGCGGCCGCGGCTCCATCGCCGCCGCGCAGATGGCGGTGGAGGATTTCGGCGGCACGGTGCTGGGCAAGCCCGTCGAGGTGCTGACGGCCGACCACCAGAACAAGGTGGATGTCGGGTCGGCGATCGTGCGCGAATGGATCGACGCGCAGAACGTCGATCTCATCCAGGACGTGGCGAACTCGGGTCTGGCGCTGGCGGTGGCGGACATCGTCCGCGACAAGAACCGCGTCGCCATCTTCAACGGCCCGTCCGTCACCCGCCTGACCGGCGACAAATGCACGCCCAACACCATCCACTACGCCTACGACGCCTACGCGCTGGCCAAGGGCACCGGGGCGCAGACGATCAAGCAGGGCGGTGACACCTGGTACTTCCTCACCGTCGATTTCGCCTTCGGCCATGGGCTGGAGGAGAACACGGCGAAAATCGTCCAGGAGAACGGCGGCAAGGTCCTGGGCGCGGTGCGCTTCCCGCTGAACAACCTGGATTTCGCCTCCTACGTGACGCAGGCGCAGGCATCGGGGGCCAAGATCGTCGGCCTCGCCACCACCGGGATGGACGCGCGCAACGCCATCAAGGCCGCCGCCGAATTCGGCCTGACCCAGAGCGGGCAGCAGCTCGCCGGCCTCCTGCTGTTCGACACCGACGTCCACGCCCTCGGGCTGGAGGCGACGCAGGGGATGTACCTGACCACCGCCTTCTACTGGGACCGCGACGACGAGACCCGCGCCTTCTCCCGGCGCTTCCACGAGCGGGTGAAGATCATGCCGAACATGGGGCAGGCCGGCGTCTATTCCTCGACGCTCGCCTACCTGAAGGCCATCGAGGCCGCCGGCACCGACGAGGCCGGCCCGGTCATGGAAAAGCTGAAGAGCACGCGGATCAACGACGTGTTCGTGAAGGACGGCTGGGTGCGCGAGGACGGCCGCTTCATGCGCGAGATGTATCTGATGCAGGTGAAGAAGCCCTCGGAGTCCAAATACCCCTGGGACTACTACACCCTGCGCGCCACGATCCCCGCGGAGGAGGCCTTCCGGCCGCTGTCGCAGAGCGATTGCCCCCTCGTGAAGAAGTGATGGGGAATCGCGCCTGAACCGCGGCCCCCGGACGTCAGGCGCGACGGTCGGGGGCGTCTGGGAAACCGGCGCGGCTCAGCGCGTCCACAGCGGCCACCGCCTCGGCATGGCAGGAGGGCGGATGCCAGGCGAGGCCGCGCCCGACGATCCCGTCCTCCCCCGCCGCGTGCAGGGCGGCCAAGCAGACCGGGGGCACCGGGCCGCCCAGCAACACGGTGCGGGCGTCCAGCCCGACGCGCCGCCCGTGGACGGGATGGTCGGCGCAGAGCAGCCGGTCCGCCGCCGCGATGGCCGTCTCGGCCGCCACCCCCAGTTCCGCCCGCAGCAGCGGGGCGGCGTCGAGCGCCAGCGCGCCGAAGCCCAGCGCGTCGATGACGGCGCTGTCCCCGATCGCCGGCAGGCGCGGCCGAGACACACCGCCAGGAGAGCCGATGTCCGGCCCCTGCGGGGCGGCCACCGGCGCGCTCGCCCAGCCCTCGCCCATCATGCCGGACAGGCGCAGCCCGAAGCGCACCCCGTTGCCGCCCGCCGCCGTCACCAGCGCCGACCCCGGCACGCCGTCGGCGGCCAGCATCACCGCCTTGCAGGCGGCCATCCAGGGGTTGAGGAAGAACTGCCCGGCCTCCTTCAGAAAGGCGCAGACCTCACCGGTCCCGCCCAGCCGCGACACCGCCGTCTCGGTCAGCAGCGCCGAGGCCACCCCGACACGTCCGTGCAGCTCGTCCCCCTGCTCCATCGCCTCGCGGGCGATGCCGGACAGCTCCACCGGCCCGATCCCGGCCAGCGCCGGGCCGACTGCACCGTGCAGCAGGCGCAGCCGCTCCACCACCGCGCCGCTGACGATGCCGAAGCGCAGGGCGGGACCGCCGCCCTCGTTGAGCGGGCTGTAGGCGCGGGCGCCGGAGCCGCCGGCATCCTCCACCACATGCAGCCACATCGACCGCGACACGACGGCGGCGAGCGGGGTGACCACGCCGAAATCCTGCGCCGGACGCAGGGTCACGGCGCCGCTGCGCACCAGGGCGCAAGCCTCCTCCACGCCGCCGGCCATGCCTTCGAACAGCAGCACCGCGGCGGCGGCGTTGAGGATCGGCGCGCAGATCTCCGCCGGATCGGCGAAGGGCGGTCCGGCGTGCAGCAGCGTGTGGCGGTCGAGCCCGATCCGCTCCCCGGCGGTTCCGGTCTCCGTCCACACCGGATCGGCGGCCAGCATCCGTTCCACGGCCCGCGCGGTGGCGTCGTTCATCGCGTGTGTCCTTGTTCAACCCCTCTCCCGCCCCGGGAGAGGGTGCCCGCGAAGGCGGGCGGGTGAGGGTCGTGCGAGGATCAAGGCGCCGATCCTTGGCGGCACCCTCACCCTCCCACGCTCGCGCGTGCGTCCCTCCCTCTCCCGGGGCGGGAGAGGGGATGGTTCACCTCACGGCAGATGCAGCGGGGCGCGGCCGTAGCCGTTGCTGGCGTCGACCAGATGCAGCAGGTAGCGCAGGAAGACCGCCCGGTCCTCCTTGCGCAGGGGCGCGATGGTGCGGTCGTGGGCGCGCTGGGCCTTCTTGTCCATGCGGCGCAGCAGTTTCCGCCCCTCCGCGGTGATGGCGGCCAGCTTCATGCGCTTGTCCACCGGGCTGGCCCGGCGCTGGATCAGCCCGCGCTCGGCCAGCCGCGCCAGCACGCCGGCGGTGGTCGTGCGGTCGATGCCGATCTGGGCGCCCAGCGTCACCTGATCCAGGTCGGGCCGATCCACCAGGGCGGTCAGCACGCTGTACTGGACGGGGGTGATGTTGAACTCCGCGCACTCCTCCATGAACATGGCGACGTGGATCTGGTGCAGGCGGCGGATGAGGAATCCGGGACGCTCCGCCAGGACGCGGTACGCCTCTTCGATCAGGGGGTCATCTAAGGTCATCGCGGGCGGTCCGTCGGAGCGGGTTCGGGAAATCGATTGTCAGTGAGGATGGCGGCGGGCCGGAGGATGGGCAACGTCTAGCCCATCAGCGACACATGCGCCGCGACGATCCGCCAACCCTCGGGCATGCGGACCCACGTGTGGCTCTGCCGCCCGACGCGCTCGGTGGAAGGGCGCGTGAATTCGGTGTTGGCGGTCGCCATGTCGCGGCCATAGGTGGTGATGACGGTGTTGCGCAACAGCCGGTCCAGCCCCGCCGCCGGGCGGCCCTGGCGGAAGGCGGCGATCGCCTCGTAGCCGTACAGGTTCTCGCCCACGCCGTAGCGCAGGGTCGTTGGGTGGTTCCAGAACAGCGCGTCCAGGACCGCCACGTCGTTGCCGGTCAGCGCGCGCTCGTAGCGCTCGAAGGCGGCGGTGACCTCGGCCACCACCTCGGGGATGTTGATCTCAAGCGTCATGCGAAGAGGTCCTCGGCGATTGCGAGAAGCGCGGGATCGCTGCCGCGCGGCCCGATCAGCGACAGGCCGAGCGGGCAGCCCTGGAGCCGCGCCGCGGGAATGGAGAGTTGCGGCAGACCGGCCAGACCGGCGGGGCAGAGGATCGCCAGCGCCCGTCCGCGCTCCGCGTCCACCGCCGCCCCCGAGGAGCCGCGCAGCGGCGCGATGCCCGGCGCGCTGGGCAGGACGATCAGCCCGTCCGTCCCCAGCAGGTCGTCCATCCGCCGCCGGATGCCCTCCCGCGTCTGCGCCGCCGCGCGGGCAAGGGCGGGGTCGAGCGTGGCGGCCGCGGCGAAGCGGTCGCGCACCCCCGGCCCGAAGGTCGGTTTCGTCGCCGTGATCCAGGCGCCGTGCGCCGCCCACGCTTCGGCGGCCTGGAGCGTCTGGAAGACCGGACGCCATTGCTCCAGCCCCTCCGGGGCCAGCGTCACGGTGTCCGCGGCCCCGAACCGCCCGCGCAGCCGCTCCACGGCCGGGGCGAGGGCGGCGCGCACCGCCTCACCGGCGATGGCGAAGGCGTCCTCGGCGACCAGCAGGCGGCGGAAGGTCGGAACTTGGGTGGGAGGCAGCAGCACCGCCCCGACGCGGCGGAGCAGCGCCGCCTCCCAGGCGAACCAGCCCACCGTGTCGAAGCTCGGCGCCAGGGGAACCGAACCGTCCAGCGGAACCGCCCCATGGGTGGGCCGGATGCCGTAGAGGCCGCAATAGCTCGCCGGCAGGCGGATCGACCCGCCGGTGTCCGTCCCGATGGCGAAGTCCACCGCCCCGCCGGCCACCGCGGCGGCCGACCCGCTGGAGGAGCCGCCGGGAATGCGGCCGGGCGCCTTCGGGTTCTCCGGGGTGCCGTAATGGGCGTTCTCGCCGGCCAGGCTCCAGGCCAGCTCGTCGGTCAGCGTCTTGCCGGCGACGCGCGCCCCGGCGTCGAGCAGCCGCTGCACGGCGGGCGCGGTCTCCCGCGGGACCTCGTGGGTGCGCAGCCAGTCCGGGTTGCCGGCCCCGGTGGGCAGGCCGGCGATGTGGAACAGGTCCTTCACCGCGAAGCGCAGCCCGGCCAGCGGGCCGTCCGCGGCACCGGCGACCTCGGTCCGGCCGTAGGGGACGAAGGCGTTCAGGGGGTCGTTCGGCATGATGCGGTGGTCAATCTCACGTTCGGAAACGGCACTGCAATCCCCTCTCCCGGGGCGGGAGAGGGATTATCGGGAACGGCTGTGGTTGTCTTGCAGAGAGCGACCGCCGAAGAGGCCACGCAGCCAATCCTTCAACATCACCCACAGCAGATTGCCAGCGTTCAGTTCCTTGGCGGATTCGGGAGCTGGAGCAGACACCGCTTCAACAGACGAAGTCGCCTCAACCACCGCCTCCACCGACGTCTCCGCCACCGGGGCGGTCGCGGCGAGCTTGGCTTCCAGGTTGCGGGCGAACTCGGCGGTCAGGCGGTTGGCGATCTCCTGCACGATGGCGCCGCGGCTGAACTGGGCCAGAACGCCGGTCAGGGTGAAATCGACGGTCAGGTCGATGCGCGTCCCCGCCCCGTCTTCCACGACGGCGAAGGTCACGTCGGCCTTGGCGCGGGAGTTGTTCTTGGGGTCTGTGCCCTGGCCATGGATGACGCCGGTGTGGGTCGCCGCGTCCATCGTCAGCGTGCCCTCGCCCGCGAAGGCGGCGGCGATGGGGCCGAGCTTCACGCGCATCTGCCCGAAGATCCGGTCGCCCTCGCGCGGCTTGGTCAGCGAGGCGCCGGGCATGCAGGCGATCACCTGCTCCACGTCGCCGAGCAGCGGCCAGACGCGGGCGCGCGGGAAATTGACGGCAAGGGTCTGGGTCATGGTCGGCATGGGCTTATCCCGCGTTCGTGTTGCGCGCGTCGATGACGCGGCGGATGGCGTTGACGATCCCGACATAGCCGGTGCAGCGGCACAGGTTGCCGCTCATCGCCGTGCGGATCGCCTGGTTGTCGGCGTCTGGTCGGCGCAGCACCACGTCGCGCGCCGCCACCAGCATCCCCGGCGTGCAGAAGCCGCACTGGAGCCCGTGCTCGGCGGAGAAGGCCTCGCGCAGCTCCGCGGCGACGGGGTCGTCGTCCAGCCCCTCCACCGTGGTGACGGACCGCCCGTCGCAGGCCACCGCGAAGGTGATGCAGGAGCGCGCCGGCTCGCCGTCGATCAGGATGGTGCAGGCGCCGCAGACGCCGTGCTCGCAGCCCAGATGGGTGCCGGTCAGCAGCTCCCGCTCGCGCAGGAAGTCGCCGAGATGCTGGCGCGGCGGCACGCTGGCCTCGACCCGCGCGCCGTTGACGGTCAGGGAAATGGTTTTGGCATGGGCGCTCATGACATTACCTGCGCGATGGCGCGCTTCAGCGCGACGGTGTGGGTCCGAAGGGCGATGGGGTCGTCCGCGGCGGGGCTGCCGGCGAGATGAGCGGCCAGCGCCGCTTCCGTGCAGCCGCCCTCGAACAGGGCCGGGCCGTCGATCACCACCGGCTTGCCGGAGGTCGCCCCGGCGACGCAGCGCTGGACGCCGTGGGCCGGGTCGATCAACACCGCACCGGTGGCGTGGGAGAACTCGCCGGTCTTGCGGCAGACCTTGTAGTAGCCCCAGCGCGCCCGGTCGGACAGGGCGGGCACATGGATTTCCGCGACGATCTCGCCCGGCTGCAGGGCCGTCTCGAACACGCCGAGGATGAAGTCGGTCATCGGCACGCTGCGCCGCCCGCCCGTGCCGGCGATCACCACGTCGGCGCCGAGCGCGGTCAGCACGTTCACCCAGTCCGCCGCCGGGTCGGCGTGGGCGAGGCTGCCGCCGATGGTTCCGCGGTTGCGCACCGCGCGGTAGGCGATCACCGCCGCCACGCTGGGAAGCACGCCGCGCGTCACGTCCGGATAATCACCGTCCTCCAGCCGGGCGTGGGTGACGCAGGCCCCGATGACCAGCCGGTCGCCCTCCTGGCGGATCGTTTGAAGGTCGGCGATGCGGGTGATGTCCACCAGCAGCTCCGGCTGGGCCAGCCGCAGGTTCAGCATGGGGCCGAGCGACTGGGAGCCGGCCACCGGCCGCACCATCACGTCCTCGCGCGACAGAAGCTCCAGCGCCGCGTCGAGCGTCGCCGGCTGCGCGTAGTCGAAATCGACCGCCTTCATGCCGCACCCCGCGTTTCGGCGATGGCGCCGAGGATGACCTCCGGGGTCATCGGCGCGTTCGTCACGATGACCCCCAGCGGCTTCAGCGCGTCGTTGATGGCGTTGCAGATCGCGGCGGGCGGGGCGATGGCGCCGCCCTCGCCGATGCCCTTCACGCCGAACTCGGTGTAGGGCGAGGGCGTCAGCATGTGGATGATCCTCACGTGCGGGACCTCGGTGAATCCGGGGATCAGGTAATCCGCGAAGGTGGAGGCGAGCGGCTGGCCCTCCGCGTCGTAGGGCATCCGCTCGTAGAGCGCGGTGCCGACGCCCTGGGCGACGCCGCCGTAGATCTGGCCGTCGACGACCATCGGGTTGACCATGGTCCCGGCGTCCTCGACCACCACGTAGTCGAGGATTTCGACCTGCCCGATCTCCGGGTCCACGGCCACCGCCACGGCGTGCGTGGCGTAGGAGAAGGTGCCGTGGTCGCTGCCCGGCTTGTAGCCGGCGGTGACCTCCAGCCCGCCGCGGTCCACGTCGGCGGGGAGGAGCTGCGGCGCGCGGTACCAGGTGTGGGCGATCTCGCGGATGGTCACCGCGGCGGCCCCGGCCTTCACCGACCCGCCGTCCAGCACCACCCCGTCCGGCCCGGCCTGCATCAGGTGCGCGCCGATCTTGCGCAGCCGCTCGGCCAGCGTGCGGCAGGCGGTGGCGACCGCGCCGCCGGCCATGACCATGCTGCGCGACCCCCAGGTGCCCGTCGAATAGGGCGTCAGGCCGGTGTCGCCGTGCACCAGCTTGATCTTCTCCAGCGGGATGCCCAGCACCTCGTGGGCGACCTGGGCGAAGGTGGTCTCCATGCTCTGGCCGTGCGACTGCACGCCGACGCGCAGCTCCAGCCCGCCGTCCGGGGTGATGCGGGCCTGCGCCTGCTCGTGCCCCGGCACCATGGGGATGCCCCAGCCGTGATAGACGGCGGTGCCGTGGGCCGACTGCTCGCAATAGGTGGCGAAGCCGACACCGATCAGCCGGCCATCCGCCTCTCCGCTCTTCTGGCGGGCGCGCCAGCCCTCAAGCTCGATGGCGGCGACGGCGCGGCGGACGGATTCGGGATAGTCGCCGCTGTCGAAATGCTTCTTCGTCACGTTGTCGAAGGGCATCTTCTCCGGCGGGACGAGGTTTTCCAGCCGGACCTGCCAGGGCTCCCGCCCGACGGCGTCGGCCACGGCGTCGATCATCTGCTCCATGGCGAAGCACACGCCGGTGCGCGCCACGCCGCGGTAGGGAACGATCGGAGGCTTGTTGGTGCAGACGGAGAAGGTCCGGCAGCGGTAATGCGCGAAGTCGTAGGGGCCGGGCAGGATGCTGCCGACCTGCGCCGCCTCCAGGCAGGCGGAGAAGGGATAGACGGAGTAGGCCCCGGCATCGACCCAGGCGTCGGCCTCGATCCCCAGCAGCCGCCCGCGTTCGTCGGCGTAGGCGGTGATCTCGTAATGGTGTTCGCGGGCGTTGGCGGCGGCGACCAGATGCTCCCGCCGGTCCTCGGTCCAGCGGACGGGACGGTCGAGCCGCATGGCGATCCAGGCCGCCACGATCTCCTCCGGCTGAAGCAGGCCCTTCCAGCCGAAGCCGCCGCCGACGTCCGGCGCCACCACGCGGATCAGCCCCTGGTCGAGGTCCAGGCATTCCGACAGGCCGGCGCGCACGATGTGCGGCATCTGGGTCGAGGTGGTCAGGACGAGCTGTTCGACGTGGCGGTCCCAGTGGGCGACCACGCCCTTGCCCTCCAGCGGCACCATGCACTGGCGCGCCGTGCGGATGGTCCGCGACACCTTGACCGGGGCGGTGGCGGCGATCTCCGCGATGGTACCGCCGACGTTGGTCTCCAGGAAGACGTTGTCCGGCCAGTGGTCGTGCACCTTCGGCGCGCCCGGCTTCACCGCCTCCAGCATGTCGGCATTCACCGGAAGCTCGGCGTAATCGACGAAGACGGAGGCGGCGATGTCCTCGGCCTCGGCGCGGGTGGCGGCGACGCAGACGGCCACCGGCTCGCCAACGAAGCGCACCTTGCCGTCGGCCAGGGCCGGCTGCTCCGACACCTTGAAGCCGGGCAGGCCCGAGACGGCGCGGATCGGCTTGACGCCGCCCGCCGCCAGATCCGCCCAGGTGAAGACGGCGCCGCGGTGCTCCTCCGGAATCTCGATGCCGGTGATGGTGGCGTGGGCGACCGGGCTGCGCACGAAGGCCAATTCCTTCATGCCGACCAGGGCGATGTCGCCGACGAAGCGGCCCCGCCCGCGCAGCAGCCGGTCGTCCTCCTTGCGGCGGACCCTGGCGCCGACACCGGAACCGGCGGTGCTAACCTCTCCCATTCCCTAACCCTCTCTTTTTTCTTAACCGCCCAGATAAGCGCGCTGGATGTGGTCGTTGGCGAGCATGGCCTGCCCGGTGCCCTGCTCCATCACCTGCCCGCTCTCCAGCAGATAGGCGCGGTCGCACATGTCGAGCGCGGCGTAGGCGTTCTGCTCGACCATCAGCACGGTGGTCCCTTCCCGGCGGATGTCCGACACGATCTCGAAGGTGCGCTCCACGAGGTTGGGGGCGAGGCCCAGCGACGGCTCGTCGAACAGCACGATCTTCGGGCGCGACATCAGCGCCCGCGCGATGGCCAGCATCTGCTGCTCGCCGCCCGACATGGTGCCGGCGGGCTGGTTCAGCCGCTCCTTCAGGCGGGGGAAGCGGTGGAACAGCCGCTCCATGTCCTGGGCCACCGCCTGATGGTCGCGGCGCAGATAGGCACCCATCTCCAGATTCTCGCGCACGGTCAGGTGGGGGAAGACGCGCCGCCCCTCCGGACAGTGCGCCACACCCAGCGCCAGCACCGTGCGGGGCGCGGCGTTGCCGATCTCCCGCCCCTCGAAGGTGATGCGGCCGGACGCCAGCGGCAGCAGGCCGCTGATGGCGCGCAGCGTCGTGGTCTTGCCAGCGCCGTTGGCGCCGATCAGGGTGACCAGCTCCCCCTCCTCCACCGTCAGCGAGACGTTGCGGAGCGCCGGGATCTGGCCGTAGCAGACGGTGATCCCCTCAACCTTTAGCATGTTTCACCCCCTGGCCCAGATAGGCCTGGATCACGTCCGGGTTGGCGCGGATGACCTCCGGCGGGCCTTCGGCGATGATGCGCCCGTGGTTCAGCACGACCACGCGATCGGAGATGGTCATCACCATGCGCATGTCGTGCTCGACCAGCAGGATGGTCACGCCGCGGTCGCGGATGCGCTGGACGACGCCCATGAAGGCCTCCGTCTCCGACGGGTTCAGCCCGGCGGCGGGCTCGTCCAGAAGAAGCAGCTTCGGGTCGGCGGCCAGCGCGATGGCGATGCCGAGCAGCCGCTGCTCCCCGTAGGCGAGGTTGCCGGCCAGCTCGTCGGCGCGGTGCGACAGCCCGACGAAGGCCAGGATCTCCGCCACCGCCGCCCGCATCCGCTCGGTCTCCGCCCGCACCGAGGCGAGCCGCAGCAGCGCCCCCCAGGTCTCCGCCCGGCCCTGCCGGTGCATCCCGGTCAGAACGTTGTCGAAGACGGTGCAGCCGGCGAAGATGCTGGTGCGCTGGAAAGTGCGCACGACGCCCAAGCCGGCGATGCGGTTGGAGGACAGGCGCGTCAGGTCGGTGCCGCGGAACAGCACCTTGCCGCCGGTCGGCTTCAGGAAGCCGGTGATGACGTTGAAGGCCGTCGTCTTGCCAGCACCGTTGGGGCCGATCAGGCTGACGATCTCCCCCTCCGGCACGGCGAAGCTCATCGAGGCGATGGCGATCAGGCCGCTGAAGTGAACGGCGACCTCGCGCACTTCCAAAATTGGCGCGTCAGCGGTGTCGAAGGCGAGGCTCATGCCGAGGTCTCCTTGCGCAGGCCCAGCGCCGTTCCGGCGACGCGCTTGCGGCGGCCGGCGAACCAGTTCTTCACCGCCGGGACGATGCCCTGCGGCAGGAAGAAGACGACCACGATCATGGCGACGCCGTAGATGATCCACTGCACCTCGGGCCGCGCCACCTCGCGCAGCACCTCGGGCAGGATGCCGAAGGCGAGGCCGCCGACGATCGGTCCAGCCAGCGTGCCCTTGCCGCCCGTCACCACCATGATGACCATGGTCACCGTGTAGATGAACATGAAGACGTCCGGATCGACGATGCGGATGTAGTGGGTGTAGAGCCCGCCCGCGGCCCCGGCCATGCCCGCCGCGATCACCGTGGCGACGACCAGATAGCGGGTCACGTCGATGCCGACCGAGCGCGCCAGCGACTCGTTCTCGCGCAGCGCCACCAGCGCCCGGCCCACCCGCGACTGCACCAGCCGCTGGATGACCAGGAAGCAGACCACCGCGACCGCCAGCACCAGAAGGTAGTTGTATTCCTTCTTGTAGAGCGGGAGCACCCCGTCCCACGGCAGCCAGACCGACAGCGGCGGGATGTTGTTCAGCGCCATCGGCCCCTCGGTCAGGTCCACCCAGTTCAGCGCGACCATGCGCATGACCTGGGCGAAGCTGATGGTGACGATGACGAAGTAGGCCCCGCGCACCCGGAAGGCCAGCTTGCCGATCAGGAACCCGAACAGCGCCGCCACCAGGATGCCGCCGAGGAAGGCGATCCACACCGGCTGCGGCCCCAGCACGAAGGGTTCCGCCCCGCCGAGGTCGAGGTCGAAGCCCAGCGACAGCAGCGCGCTGGTGTAGGCGCCGATGCCGAAGAAGGCGATGTGGCCGAGGCTGAGCTGCCCGGTGTAGCCGAGCAGCAGGTTCAGGCTCATCGCCCCGATGATGAAGATGCCGGTCGAGGTCAGGACGTAGAGGATGTACTGGTCGCCCAGCCACAGCGGCCCGACCGCCATGACCAGCACGAACAGCCAGGGGAGGAGGCGCGTCGTCATCCGATCCGCTCCTTCATGGCGAAGAGACCCTGGGGCCGCACGATCAGCACGGCGATGATGAGCAGGAAGCCCATGGCGTCGCGGTAGCCCGACGACAGGTAGCCGGCGCCGAACTCCTCGGCCAGCGCCAGCACGAAGCCGCCGATGGTGGCGCCGGGGATGTTGCCCAGCCCGCCCAGGATGACGATGGCGAAGGCCTTCAGCGCCACCAGATCGCCCATGGTCGGCGTGACCACGAAGATCGGGCCGAGCAGCGCCCCCGCCGTGGCGGCGAGACCGGAGCCGAGGGCGAAGGTCAGCGTGTACATCAGCCCGCGGTTGACGCCCATCAGCGCCGCCGTGTCCGGGTCCTGGAAGGTGGCGCGCATGGCGACACCCAGCTTGGTCCGGTTGATGAGCAGGTAGAAGCCGCCCAGCAGCAGCAGCGCCACGCCCAGGACGAACAGCCGGTTCATGCCCACCGACACCGACCCCAGCACCACCGGCTCGGTCGGGAAGGGGCTGGGCACGGACTTCGCCACACCGCCCCAGACGAGCTGCTCGCCGGCCTGCATGGCGATACCGGCGCCGATCATCACCAGCATGGTGGTGTCGATGTCGGCGCCCTTCAGCGGGCGCAGCAGCGTGAATTCGATCAGCGCGCCCAGCGCCATGCCCAGCAATGCTGCCATCGCCAGGGACATGAAGAAGTTCAGCCCCATCATCCCGGCCAGCATGTAGGCCATGTAGGCGCCGAAGGTGTAAAGCTCGCCATGGGTGAAGTTGACCACGCGCATGATGCCGAAGATCAGCGTCAGGCCGATTCCCAGCAGCGCGTAGGTCCCCCCCAGGACCACGGCGTTCAAAAGGTGCTGCAGATGCGCTTCCACCGCGTGTCTCCTTACTTCCCCTCTCCCGTCCCGGGAGAGGGTGGCGCCGAAGGCGCCTCTCACACTGGCTGAAAGCCAGCGCTGACGGCGACAGGCGGATGCCTATGGCATCCGCTGAGAGCCGGGTGAGGGTCGCCCGAGGATCAAGGCGCTGATCCTTGCCGGTACCCTCACCCTTCCCACGCCTGCGGCGCGGGCCCCTTCCCTCTCCCCGGAGGGGAGAGGGCGGTGAAGCCGGTTACGGCATCGTCACCTTGCCGTCCTTCACCTGGACGACATAGACGTTGGCCTCGTTCTGGCCGCTCTCCTTGCCCTCCGGGCCGTCCTTCTTGAAGGCGATGTCGCCGTTCACACCGTCCAGCTTGACGGTCCACAGCGCGTCGCGGATGGCCTGCGGCTCGGCCTTGCCGGCTTTCTTGATGGCCTCCACGATGGTCATGATGCCGTCATAGCCGCGGTAGCCCTCGGTCAGGCCGGCGAAGTCGTAGCCCTTCTTGTTCCAGCCATCGACGAAGGTCTTGGCGACCGTCGGGTGCACCGCCTTCTCCGGGAACCAGGGGGCGAAGAACAGCGTGAAGTAGCCGCCGTTCGCCGCGGCACCCGCCTGCGCGATGAGCTGGTCGGGGGAGGAGGAGCCGCCGTTGGTGATGATCCGGTGCGGCAGGCGCAGCTCCGCCGCCTGCTTCAGGATCAGGGTGATCTGCTCGACGCCGGTGGTGACGAACAGCGTGTCGCCGCCCGACTGCTTGATGCTGGAGAGCTGGGCCGACAGGTCGGTGGCCTCCGGCGCCATCGTCTCGGTGACGCCGATCTTGACGCCCTTGGCCTGGAGCATCTTGCGGAACTCGTCCGCCGAACCGCGGCCGAAGTCGTTGTTCACCGCCAGGAAATCGGCCTTCTGGATGGCCGGCTGGAAATGGTCCAGCTTCTCCGCGAAGGACTTGGCCTCCATGGCGGAGGTCGGGGCGATGCGGAAGACCCACGGGTTGCCCGAGGTGGTGATCTTGGTCGAGGAGGAGGTCTCGACCACCATCGGCACGCCGTACTCCACCAGCTTCGGCATCACCGCCAGGGTGAAAGTGGAGCTCCAGGCGCCCATCAGCACCGGGACCTTGTCGCGCACGATCAGCTTCTCGGCGGAGGCGACGGCCTCCTTCGGGTTGCTCTTGTTGTCCTCGATGATCAGCTGGATCTTCTTGCCGAGAACGCCGCCGTTGGCGTTCACGACCTCCTCCGCCACCCGCGCGCCGTTGGCGACGTAGGTGCCCGACGCGGCGACCGCGCCGGTCAGCGGCTGGGTCACGCCGATCTTGATCGTCTCCTGCGCAAAGGCCACGCCCGGCGCCAGCAGCGCGGCGCTCAGCAGCAACGCCGTGGTCTTCATCGTCCGCATGTCGTCTAGCCCCCTCTTCTTGATTTGAACTCTCGGGTTATTCGGTCACCAGGCGGCGACCGCCCCATCGCTGCGGGGATCGGTCGCCCCCTCCAGCGTTCCATCGGCATGGCGGACGATGGCGCCCGCATGCCCCATGGTGCTCGTGTACGGATCGAGCAGCTCGACCGCGTGCCCGGCGTCGCGCAGGGCGGCGACCAGGGCGGGGTCGAAGCGGCTCTCCAGCTTCAGCGTCACGCTGTCCTCGCCCCAGGTGCGGCCGAGCAGCCAGCGCGGCGCCGTCACGGCGGCCTGCAGGCCCTGCCCGAACATCGCGTAGCGGGAGAAGACGGCGGCCTGCGTCTGCGGCTGCCCCTCCCCGCCCATGGTGCCGTAGACCATGCTGCGCCCGTCGTCGAAGCGGGCCATCGCCGGGTTCAGCGTGTGGAAGGGCTTGCGCCCCGGCGCCAGCGCGTTCCAGCCGTCCTCCGCCAGACGGAAGGAGGCGCCGCGGTTCTGCCACGTGATCCCGGTGTCCGGCAGGACGAGGCCGGAGCCGAATTCGAAATAGACGCTCTGGATCATGCTGACGGCGCGGCCCTGCCCGTCGATCACGCCCAGCCACACCGTGTCGCCGGGCTTCGCCACATGCGGCCAGGGCAGCGCGCGGGCGCGGTCGATGTCGGCGGCCAGCCCGTCCAGCACGGCGTCGTCGAGGAAGGTCTGCGCCTCCCGCCCCATGTAGGCCGGGTCGCCGACCTCGCGGTCGCGGACCAGGAAGGCCTGCTTGGTCGCCTCGATCAGACCGTGGATGTGGTCGAAGCCCTCGCCCTCCGTCACCCCCAGCCGGTCGAACAGCGCGAGGATCATCAGCGAGGCCAGACCCTGCGTCGGCGGCGGGTGGTTGAACAGCCGCGCCCCGCGCACGCCGACCGACAGGGCCGGGCGGCGGTGCGCCGCGTGGGCCGCGAGATCGGCGGCGCCGACCGGGGACCCGGCGCGCTGCAGATCCGCCGCGATGGAGGCGGCGAGCGGACCGCGGTAGAAGCTGTCCAGCCCTTCCGCCGCCAGCCGGCGCAGCGTGGCGGCCAGCGCCGGCTGCTTCAGCGTGGAGCCCTCCAGCGGCACGGCGCCGTCCGGCAGGAAGGTGTCGGCGAAGCCGGGGACGTCCTTCAGCTCGTGCAGCTTCTGGCGGGTCAGCCCCTCCTGGCTGGCGGTGACCGGGATGCCCTGCTCGGCGTGGGCGATGGCCTCCTCCAGGATGCGGGCGAGCGGCAGCGGCTCGGCCCAGCCGGCGCTGACGGCCAACGCCTCGCGCCAGCCGTCGATGGTGCCGGCGACCGTGTTCGCCGCCAGCGGTCCGCGCCAGGGCACCGTCGCGTGGCCGTGGCGCCGGTAGAGGTCGAGCGAGACGGCCTTGCCCGCCCCGCCGCAGGCGTCGATGGCGACGGGATCGCGCCCCGGCTCGGCGATCAGCCAGAAGCCGTCGCCGCCGATGCCGGTCATGTGCGGGTAGACGACGGCCAGCGCCGCGGCGACCGCGACCGCCGCCTCGACGGCGGTGCCGCCGTCGCGCAGGATCTGGAGGCCGGCCTGGCTGGCGAGATGATGCGGGGAGGTGACCATTCCCCGGCGGCTGCGTGGCGTGTTCAGCATGGGAACCTCAGGGAAGAAGGCCGTGGATCATCCGCGCCGCGGTCAGCCCCAGGAACAGGGCGAAGACGCGGCGCAGGATGCGGGTGTCGAGGCTGTGGGCGAGCCGCGCGCCGACCGGCGCCATCGCCATGGAGGCTGGCAGGATCAGCGCCAGCCCCAGCAGGTTGACATAGCCCAGGCTGTAATCCGGACGGCCCGGCACGCTCCAACCGGTCAACACGAAGCCCACCGTTCCCGGCACGCCGATGATGAAGCCCAGCGCCGCCGCCGTTCCTACCGCGCGGTGGATCGGGTAGCCGAACAGGGTCAGGATGGGGACGCTGAGCGTGCCGCCGCCGATGCCCATCATGGCGGACATCATGCCGATGCCGCCGGCCAGCCCCTGGCGCGGCGCGCCGCTCGGCAGCCCGTCGGCAATCCGCCACTCGGGCTTGCCGAACAGCATGTGCAGCGTGACCAGAACCGCCATCGCGGCGAACACCGCCGTCAGCACCGGGCCGCGCACCACGCCGGCCACCGCCGTTCCCGCCAGCACGCCGAGGAAGATCGCCGGTCCCCAGGCCCGCAGCAGCTCGCCATCCACGGCGCCGCGCCGCCGGTGGGCGCGCAGCGACGTCAGCGAGGTGGCGATGATGGTGGCAAGCGACGTGCCGACCGCGACGTGCATGCGCACGGCCTCGTCCACGCCCAGCGCGGTGAACAGGTGATAGAGCACCGGGACGATCACGATGCCGCCGCCCACTCCCATCATGCCCGCCGCCAGCCCGGCGAAGCCGCCGGCCAGCAGCAGCCCGCCGCCGAGGATGGGAAGCTGCGGCACCGCCGCGATCCCCAGCCCGGTCACGGGATGCCCCGCCACATCTGCAGAAACCCTCTCATTTTTATGGATATCCGACTTTTTCCGTTGGTTTCCCATCCCTTTGCGAACGCCGTGCCAACCGGCAGAACACTGCGCATTTCGGTTTGGCGGGAGGTCGGGCGCGGCGTGGCGCCAGGGCCGGAAATCGCCCCAATGTTGGGCAAACGGATGGACGGAGGAGCCACGCGGCATCTGGAAAACGGCCTCACCCTATTGATAAACAACCAATAATCGTGAGTTCTGACCGAGCCGGCCTTCCGCTTCATTCCTGCGCACCCTCTGCCTGCTGCGCGGGCATTCATCAGCATACTGACGATATGGCGATGCTCGTGAAGAGCCCGTGGATGCCCCGGCGCGGCGACGGCGGAACGCCCCCGGAGCCCTAAGAAACTCCTGGATTCCGCCTCGGCTTCTGTGTTCGTGCACAAATCGGTGGCAGGGTGCCACGCCGCGCCGCCGCGCCATGAATCATCAGCATACTGTGGAAAATCGGGCACCGATGGGCGGTGGGGACATGCCGTGGTATTCCGTATTGTGCGTATTTTGACCACCAAGTGCCCAACAGGCGGTCATTCGTCAGTGTGCTGAAGTTTTGTGCGGCCCGGCGACTCCGCCCTGCCTTGGCATGACGCTTGCTGAAAGGACAGCCAGATAAAAATCAGCGCAAGAAGGTGGGTTATGTCAGAGACGCACACGTTCGACCTCGTGCTCCGTGGCGGACGGATTCTCGATCCGGCCAACGGGCTGGATCTGGTCGGCGATCTGGCGGTCGCGCAGGGCCGCATCGCGGCGGTGGCGGAACGGCTGCCCGACGATGCCGCCGACACCATCCTCGATGTCTCCGGAAAGCTCGTGACGCCGGGCCTGATCGACACCCACGCGCACGTCTTCGAAAAGGTGACCGGGCGCTTCGGGCTGAACCCGGACATGGTGGGCGTGCGCTCCGGCGTGTCGACGCTGGTGGACCAGGGCGGGCCGAGCCTGATGACCCTGCCCGCCTTCCGCCGCTTCATCGCCGAGCCGGCGCGCTCGCGCACGCTGTGCTTCCTGTCGGCCTATCTGGTCGGCGGGTTGGAGGGGCATTACTACCCGCAGCTTTACCGCCCGGATTGTGTCGATGTGGACGCCACCATCCGCGTCGGGCGCGAGAACCGCGACATCGTCAAGGGCATCAAGGCCCACGCGGAGGTCGGCGGCGCCTCGCGCTGGGGCTTGGACGTCATCAAGCAGGCCAAGCGCATCGCCGACGGCATCGGCGTGCCGCTCTACGTCCATCTCGGCCAGCTCTGGCCGGAGGTCGAGGGCGGCGAGGCCGTCGATCCCGACATGCTGGTGGAGGAGTTGGTCCCGCTTCTGGATTCGCGCGACATCCTGGCTCATCCCTTCACCCGCCACCCCGGCGGCTTCATCTCCACCCGCACCGGCGAGGTGCACCCGGTCATTTACAAGGCGCTGGAGCGCGGGCTGACCGTGGACGTCGGCCACGGCTCGCACTTCAGCTTCGAGATGGCGCGGCGGACGCTGGCGGCGGGCATCCTGCCTTACACGCTGGGCGCCGACCTGCACGGCTACAACGTGAAGGCCCCGACGGCGGGCGCCGGCGGCGACCGCGAGGCCAACCCCTTCTACGGCGTCGCCCCCTTCAGCCTGACCCACGCGATGACCGAGCTTCTGACGCTGGGCATGGCGCTGGGCGACGTGCTGAAGACGGTGACCAGCAACCCCGCCGCCATGCTGGGCATGGCCGACGAGATCGGCGCGCTGACCCCGGGCATGGCCGCCGACGTGGCGGTGCTGGAGGTCAAGGCCGGCCACTGGCAGCTCAGCGACAACAGCGGCGAGCGGGTGACCGCGCCGGAGATGATCGTCCCGGCCTTCTCGCTGCGCGACGGCGCGGTGCAGGAGGTGGACAGCCCGCTGCTGCCGAAGCCGATTCCGGTGGCGTAAAGGAAGCGGTGCCCCCACCCCGACCCTCCCCTCTACGAGGGAGAGGGTGCCTTCTGCGAAGCGGCGGCAGTCCCCTCCACCTCATAGAGGGGGAGGGTCAGGGAGGGGGCACCGTCGCCCCCCGCACACCTCATCACCCCACGAGGACTCCGCCCATGTCCGAAGCCGCGCTCGCCTTCTGGATGTTCGAGGTCCCGGCCCGCTGCCGCGACGCCGAGGGGCGGCGGCTGGGCAAGGCCCGCGCCCTGCTGCTGTCCCATCCGCAGCGCCAGCAGCGCATGATGCTGGAACTGGCGCACGACGCCCCGCTCGCCATGGGAAGCCGCATCGTCACACGGCGCGCGGCCTTCCTGGTCGAGCGCTGCGAGGGCGAGTCCGGCTTCGGCTTCCGGCGCTACGCCGTGCGCTGCGTCGGGACCCGTCCGGTCTCGTGACGAAAACCGGGCGTGGCTGATCCACATCAAGGCGCCGGGCGCTCCGATGGCGAATATTAATCGAACGATTAATAACCCGCTTCGGAGAGTCCCATGACCACCCCCGCCCCCGCGCCGCATGAGGGCCTGTGCGCGAAACTCCTGCGCGGCTGGCGCGGCGCGCGGTCCCTGGATGCGCTCCAGGCGCTGGCGCCGCACGACCGCGACCGCGTGCTGGCCGACGCCGGCCTGACCGACCTGACCGCCCCGGCCGTGCTGCGCGCCGGTCATGTCACCGCGCTTCTCCCCGCCGCGATGGCTCTGCACGGCGTCAACGGCGCCGCGGTGGAACAGGACCGCCCCGACCTGATGAACGACCTGCAGCGCGTCTGCGCGCTCTGCCGCAGCGCCCGCACCTGCCGCCATCTGCTCGCCGAGGGCTGCACGCAGCCGGAGCACGCCCGGCTCTGCCCCAACGCCGACACGCTCGACGCGCTCCGCTGAGGAGCGCGCCGAGCGGGCGCAAAACCTCTCCCCGGAAAATCCCCAACCGCCTTCGTCGGAAAAGCGATTGACAGCGCCGCGACGTGACCGTTAGCATCCCTGAATAATTAATTGGCCGTATAATAAAACACGGGAACGGTTGCCGCATCGGACGGCACGCGTTCCCGCAACGGGCCGACGCGCCCACGCCGAGAGCGGCGGGGCGCCGACAGGGAATCGTCATTCGCCGTCATCGCGACATCACCGTCGAACGCGGAGGGAGAGATGAGAAACGTGGTACTGGGTGGCCTGCTGTTGACCGGCATCGCCGCGTCGGTTCCGGCGCAGGCACAGGACACGGTCAGGATCGGGCTGGTCCAGCCGCTGACCGGATCGGTCGCCTACAACGGCAAGTCCGTGGTGGAAGGCGCCCGGCTCGCCGTCGAGGAGATGAACGCCGCCGGAGGCGTCCTCGGCAAGAAGATCGAACTGATCGTCGAGGACGGCCAGTGCACCCCGGCCAACTCGGTCAACGCCGTCGAGAAGCTGGTGCAGAAGGACAAGGTCGTCACGCTGGTCGGCGCCTTCTGCAGCTCCGCCACCGCGGCGATCATGCCGGTGGCCCAAAAATACAAGCTGCCGCTGATCACCGGCGTGTCGTCGAAGGCCAGCCTGACGGAGCAGGGCAACCCCTACTTCTTCCGCGCCGCCGAGACGGACGCGCTGATGGCGGAGGCCTTCGCCAAGATTCTCGCCAACGACCTGAAGCTGACCAAGGTCGCCTACATCGGCGTCAACGACGACTGGGGCCGCGGCGGGGTTGAGGAATTCTCCCGCGACCTGACGGCGCTGGGCGTCAAGACGGTGCTGACCGAGTATTTCGACCACGGCGCCACCGACTTCTTCACGCTGCTGACCAAGCTGCGCGCCGCCAAGCCGGACGGCGTGTTCGTCGCCGCGGAGACTCAGGACGGCTCCATCCTGGTCAAGCAGATCCGCGAGATGGGGCTGAACACCAAGGTGTTCGGCGTCGGCTCCTGGGCCACCGCCGACTTCATCAACCTCACCGGCGAGGCCGCGGAGGGCATCCACGCCGCCGTCCCCTACGCCTCCAGCATGGACACCCCGCGCAACCAGACCTTCGTCCAGAAGTACCAGACGAAGTACGGCATCAAGCCGGGCAAGTACGGCGCCGCCGGCTACAACGCCCTGAACATTGCCGGGCAGGCCATCGCGCGGGCCGGCGGCACCGACGCCGAGGCCATCCGGGCGTCGCTCGCCAAGACCAGCTACGAGGCGCCGAACGGCGTCTACAAGTTCACCGACAAGGGCCAGGCCTACGGCTTCGACGCGGTGCTGGTGCGGATCGAAAAGGGCGAACCGAAGGTGATCGCCTCCACCCCGGTGGACGCGCCGCACTGACCGGCGGACGCGCCGCGGGGATGCCATGACGGCACCGTTCCCGCGGCGCGCACCGATCCAACGCACGGTTTGTGCGTGCCTGCTTTTGCGAGAACGTCATGGATCTCTTTCCGCAGTTCCTGGCCAACGGGCTGGTGATGGGCGTGTTCTACGCGCTCTCCGCCCTCGGCCTGACGCTGATCTTCGGCCTGATGCGCGTGGTCAACTTCGCCCACGGCGAGTTCTACATGCTGGGCGGGGTCAGCGGCTGGTTCGTCACCAATCACCTGGGCCTCGACTTCTTCAGCGGCCTGATCGTGGTCGCCGCCTTCATGGCCGCCGTCGGCTGGCTGGTCGACCGCTTCCTGATCGAGCGGGTGCGCGGCCAGGGCGAGGAGCCGGGCATCCTGCTGACCATCGGCCTGTCGATCTTCCTGGTCAACGGCACGCTCCTGCTGGTCGGCCCGGCACCGATGAAGGTGGCCGGCGCGGTGGCCGAAGGGCCGCTGTTCTTCGGCCCGATCGCGGTGACCAAGCTGCGCCTGCTCGCCGTGGCGGTGGGCATCGCGCTGATCGTCGGCGCCCATCTGCTGATCCGCCGGACCCGGCTGGGGGCGGCGATGCGCGCCACTTTCCAGGACCCGATGGCCGCCAGCCTCGCCGGCATCCGCACCGGCCACGTCTACGCCGCCACCTTCGCGCTGGGCTGCACGCTGGCCGCGCTGTCGGGGATGCTGCTGGCCTCCATCTACTCCGCCCAGGCGTCGGTCGGCGGCCTCATCAGCCTGAAGAGCTTCGTCGTGGTGATCCTCGGCGGCATGGGCAGCTTCGCCGGGGCCATCGCCGGGGGCCTGCTGCTGGGCGTCGCCGAGGCGATGTGGGGCGGCTACGTCTCCATGGGCATGGTGGACGTGATCGGCTTCGTCCTGGTCATCCTGATCCTGCTGTTCCGGCCCCAGGGCCTGTTCTCGATCCGCACGGAAAGGGCCTGACATGACCCTGGAACGCAACATCCTGCTGGCCTTCCTGGCGGGGGCGGCGCTTCTGCCCTTCGCGGTGACCGACCAGTACATCCTGCACCTCGCCATCATGGCGCTGTTCTACGCGGTGCTGGCGAGCAGCCTCAATCTGGTGGTCGGCTATGTCGGCGAGTTCTCGCTCGGCCACACCGCCTTCCTCGGCACCGGCGCCTACACGGCGGCGCTGCTGTCCACCCAGGCGGGGATGCCGATGTGGGTGACGATCCCGCTGGCCGGGCTGGTCTCCGCCGTTTTCGGCTTCGCCATCGGGGCGATCACGCTGCGCCTGCAAGGCCCCTACTTCGTCATCGTCACCCTGTCCTTCGCCGAGGTGCTGCGCATCGTCGCCAACAACTGGATCGCGGTGACCAACGGCCCGATGGGTCTCGCCGGCGTCGGCCAGAACCTCTTCGGGGACGTGGCCGTCACCGACAAGGCGGGCTTCTTCCTGATCGTGCTGGGCATCGCCGCGGTGGCGCTCTACCTCTCCTACCGCTTCGTCTATTCCAACGCCGGCCGGGCGGCGGTGGCGGTGCGCGAGAACCGCTACGTCGCGCAGTCCATCGGCGTCGATCCCTTCGGCACGGCCATGCAGGCCTTCGTGCTGGGCGCCTTCCTGGCCGGCTTGGCCGGAGGCTTCTACGCCCACTACATCTCCTTCGTCGGGCCGGAGGTGTTCCGCTTCGCCTTCATGGCGACGATGATCATCATGGTGCTTCTGGGCGGCAAGGGCACGCTGATCGGCCCGCTGGCCGGCGCGGTGATCGTGACGGTGCTGGAGGAATATCTGCGCGAGGTGCAGGAACTCCGCCTCACCCTGTTCGGGCTGATCGTCATGGCCATCGTCCTGTTCCTGCCCAACGGCCTGATGGGCTTCATCGCCCTGCGCCGCGAGCAGCAGGCCGCCAAGCCGACCCTCAACGCCGCGAAGGAGCGCACCGTATGACGGCGACCACCGAGCCGACCGCGAACCGGCAGCCGCTGCTGCGCGCCGACGACCTGACCATGACCTTCGGCGGCATCACGGCGGTGAAGGACTTCAGCTTTCACATCGAGCCCGGCGAGATCGTCGGCCTGATCGGCCCCAACGGCGCCGGCAAGACGACCTGCTTCAACATGCTGACCGGCTTCTACGCGCCGAGCAACGGGCGGGTGCGCTTCAAGGGGCAGGACATCACCAACCGCAAGCCCCACGCCATCGCCCGGCTCGGCCTCGTCCGCAGCTTCCAGAAGACCAACGTCATGAAGCGGCTGACGGTCTTCGAGAATGTGCTGACCGGCCATTACATGGCGAGCCGGCAATCCCTCCTCGCCACCTTCTTCCCCGGCGAGGCGGTGCGCCGCGCCGAGCGGGAAGCGCGGGAGAGCGCCGCCGCCATCGTCGAGACGATGGGTCTGGCCCAGCGCATGAACGCCCCGGCGCATCTGCTGTCCTGCGGCGAGCTGCGTTTGCTGGAGGTCGCGGTGGCGCTGGCCGCCAAGCCCAGCCTGCTGATGCTCGACGAACCCGCCGCCGGGCTGAACAGCCACGAGGCCGGAACCTTCGGCGCCGTGCTGAAGACGCTGATCGGGCGCAGCATCGACGCGCTGCTGATCGTGGAGCACAACATGGATCTGGTCATGTCGGTGTCCGACCGGATCGTCGTCCTCAACTTCGGCCGCAAGCTGGCCGAGGGCCGGCCGGCCGAGATCATTGAGAACCGGCAGGTCGCCGAAGCCTATCTCGGAAAGGCCGCCGCATGACGCTGCTCTCCGAATCCCCCTCGCCCTCGGCCATCGCGCAGGCCGTCGACGCGCCGGTCCTCGCCGTGGACGGCTTGCACGTCGCCTACGGCTCCACCGCCGCGCTGCACGGCGTGTCGCTGGACGTGCGGGCCGGCGAGACGGTCGCCCTGATCGGCGCCAACGGTGCGGGCAAGAGCACCATCCTGCGGGCCATCTCCGGTCTGCTGAAGGCGCGCTCCGGCACCATCGTCTGGAACGGCAAGCCGATCGCCAACCTGCCCGCCGACCGCATCGTCGCCGCCGGCATCGCCCACTGCCCGGAGGAACGGCACGTCTGGCCGAACATGACGGTGCAGGAGAACATCGCGCTCGGCGCCTATCTCTGCCGCTCGCGCGAGGAGGTGCAGCGGCGCATCGGCATGGCCTTCCACCGCTTCCCCCGCCTGCGCGAGCGGTCGCGCCAGATGGCCGGGACGCTCAGCGGCGGCGAACAGCAGATGCTCGCCATCGCCCGCGCGCTGATGTCGGAGCCGCGGCTGCTCATGCTGGACGAGCCCAGCCTCGGCCTCAGCCCGAAGATGGCCGACGAGGTCTTCGACGTGGTGCGCTCCGTCAACGGCCACGGCGTCACCGTGCTTCTGGTCGAGCAGAACATCCACAACGCGCTGGGCGTCGCCAGCCGCGCCTATGTGGTCAAGACGGGCCGCATCACCGCCAGCCGCCCCTCGGCGGAGCTGCGCGGCGATCCCGACCTGCTGCGCGCCTATCTGGGCGGCTGAGGCCGCCACACGGCGAAAGGCCGTGTCACGAATAATTAAACGAACGACCGAACAATTCTCGGTCGCCGTCCTTCAGGAGGCAAGAGTGCGAACCAACATGCGAATTGGCATCGTCGGCGGCGGCATCGGCGGCGTCGCGCTGGCCGGCAGCCTGCTCCAGCGCGGCTTCGAGGTCCGCCTGTTCGAGCGGGCGCCGGGCTTCGGCGAGATCGGCGCTGGCATCCAGATGACGCCGAACGCGGTGAAGGTCATCAAGTCGCTGGGTCTGCTCGACAAGATGCTGGCCGCCGGCTTCCTGCCGCAATCGCTGGTCGGGCGCAATTGGCGCAGCGGGCGGGAGAGCTTCCGCACGCCGCTGATCGAGACCTGCCCGGTGCTCTACGACGCGCCCTTCATCCACATCCACCGCGCCGACCTGCACGCCATCCTGGCCTCGCTGGTCCCGGAGAGCGTCGCCAGTTTTGGGGTGGGCTGCACCGGCGTGCGCCAGGACAAGAGCACGGCGGTCGCCAGCTTCAGCGACGGCAGCGAGTTCGAGGCCGACCTGATCGTCGGCGCCGACGGCGTGCGCTCCGTCGTGCGCTCCGCCCTGTTCGGGCCGGAGGCGCCGCGCTTCACCGGGCATATGTGCTACCGCGCCGTGGTGCCGACCGGCGGCGTGGTGGATTACGTCAGCCCCGACGCCTCCTTCTGGTTCGGGCCGCACAGCCACGTCGTGACCTACTACGTGCACGGCGGCAAGGCCGTGAACATCGTGGCGGTCGCCGAAACCAAGGAGTGGGTCGAGGAGTCCTGGAACGCCCCCAGCAGCAAGGAGGAGATGCTCGGCGCCTTCCGCGGCTGGCACCGCAATGTGGAGACGCTCTTCAGCAAGGTGGATCAGGTCTACAAATGGGGCCTGTTCGACCGCGACCCGATGACGAGCTGGTCGAAGGGCCGCATCACGCTGATGGGTGACGCCGCTCACCCCATGCTGCCCTTCCTCTCGCAGGGGGCGGCGATGGCGATCGAGGACGCCCATGTGCTGGCCGAATCCCTGAAGGGGCACGGCGGCGACGTGGCCTCGGCGCTGCGCGACTACGAGGCGGAGCGGCTTCCCCGCACCAGCCGCGTCCAGTTGGAGGCGCGGGAGCGCGGGCGGACCTACCACCTGCCCTCTCCGCTGGCCCAGGCGAAGCGCGACTTCATGTACTGGCTGCGCGGACTCTTCAACCCGCAGGCCACCGGCATCCAGGCCAACTGGGTCTACCAGTACGACGCCCGCGCCTTCCGCCCGAACCTCTCCGACAAGCCGCGCCTCGTGGCGTGAAGCCCCCTCCCTAACCCTCCCCCTCTTCGAGGTGGAGGGGACTGCCGCCGCTTCGCAGAAGGCACCCTCTCCCGCGAGAGCGGGGGAGGGTCGGGGTGGGGGCCAGCCGCCACAAGACATCTCCAAGGACCGACCATGACCAACAAGACCTATCGCATCGGCCAGATCGTCCCCAGCTCCAACACGACCATGGAGACGGAAATCCCGGCGATGCTGACCGCCCACGCGCTGGCGCACGGCACCCGCTTCACCTTCCATTCCAGCCGCATGCGCATGAAGACGGTGAAGAAGGAAGAACTCGCCGCCATGGACGCCGAGTCCGACCGCTGCGCGCTGGAGCTGTCGGACGCCCGCGTCGACGTGCTGGGATACGCCTGCCTCGTCGCCATCATGAGCATGGGCAAGGGCTACCATCGCGTCTCGCAGGAGCGGCTGCACGGGCGCACCGTGGAGAATGGCGGGGCCGCCCCGGTCATCACCAGCGCGGGCGCGCTCGTCGACGGGCTGCACGTGCTGGGCGCCAAGCGCATCGCCCTGGTCGCCCCCTACATGAAGCCGCTGGCCCAACTCGTCGTCGATTACATCGAGCATGAGGGCGTGCAGGTCGTCGATTGGCGCGCGCTGGAGATCCCCGACAACCTGGAGGTCGGGCGCCACGACCCGTCCCGCCTGCCGGGGATCGTCGCCGGCCTGGACACCGCCGGGGTGGACGCCGTCGTCCTGTCGGCCTGCGTCCAGATGCCCTCGCTGCCCGCCATCGCGCAGGTCGAGGCGATGACCGGCAAGCCGGTGCTGAGCGCCGCCGTCGCCACCACCTACGCCAAGCTGAAGGCGCTGGGCCTGCCGACGCGCGTTCCGGGGGCCGGCGCCCTGCTCTCCGGCGCCTACTGACGGGGGGATGCCATGACCAGCAGCACCTACCGCTACGGCGCGAACATCCGCGCCAACGGCATCCGCCAGCATTACCTGCGTTACGGCGGCCAGGGGCGTCCCGTCGTCATCGTACCGGGCATCACCAGCCCCGCCGTCACCTGGGGCTTCGTGGCGGAGCGCTTCGGGCGCAACTTCGACACCTACGTGCTCGATGTGCGCGGGCGCGGCCTGTCGGAGGCGTCGGAGGCGCTCGACTACGGACTGGACGCCATGGCGGCCGACGTGACGGCCTTCGCCGAGGCGCTGGGCCTGCGCGACTACGCGCTGGTCGGCCATTCCATGGGCGCCCGCATCGGCCTGCGCGCGGTCAGCCGCCATGGCGCCGCTCCGGCGCGGCTGGTCATGGTCGATCCGCCGGTCTCCGGGCCGGGCCGCCGCCCCTACCCCGCGCAGCTGCCCTGGTACGTGGATTCGATCCGCCTGATGCGCGAGGGCGCCGACCTGGAGGCGATGCGGCCCTTCTGCCCGACCTGGACGGAGGAGCAGCTCCGCCTGCGCGCCGAATGGCTGCACACCTGCGACGAGCGGGCCATCGTCACCGCCTTCAACGACTTCCAGACCGACGACATCCACGCGGACTTCCCGCGCATCCCCTGCCCGGCCCTGCTGATCGCCGCCGGGCGCGGCGACGTGATCCGGCCGGAGGAGGAGGCGGAAATCCGCAAGCTCCAGCCCGAGCTGGCCGTCACCCGCGTCGAGGGGGCCGGCCACATGATCCCGTGGGACGACCAAGAGGGCTTCTACCGCGCCTTCGGCACGTTCCTCGGCACCGCCGTCTGACCGCCCATCCGGAAAGGGACACGCATCATGCCCGTCAGTGACGCCGATATGGTCCGCGCCTGGACCCATGTTCTGACCCTGTCGAAGCTGAAGCCGCAGGAGGTGGTCACCGTCCTGACCAGCGACGGCACCCACCCGCAGACCCTGCGCACCGCCCTGATCGCCGCCTCCACCCTGGGCGCGCGGGTCAACCGGCTGGACCTGCCGCCGGTCAACGCGGAGCACGCCCACAGCCGCGACAGCCTCGCTTATCTCGGCACCACCCCGCTGACCGGCAACCGCGCCGCCATGGCCGCGCTGAAGGAAAGCGATCTGGTGCTGGACCTGATGACCCTGCTCTTCTCGCCGGAGCAGATGGAGATTTTGGAGAGCGGCACGAAGATCCTGCTCGCCGTCGAACCGCCGGAGGTGCTGGTCCGCCTGCTGCCCAGCCTGGAGGACAAGGCGACCGTGGGCGAGGCGACGGCGCTGCTGAAGGCGGCGAAGGAGATGCACGTCACCTCGCGGGCGGGCACCGACCTGCGCCTGCCCATCGGCGAGTTCCCCACGGTGCAGGAATACGGCTTCGTCGACGAGCCGGGGCGCTGGGACCATTGGCCGAGCGGCTTCGGCTTCACCTTCCCCAACGAGGGGCAGGCGAGCGGGCGGATCGTCCTCGACAAGGGCGACATCCTCCTGCCGATGAAGTCCTACCTGACCTCGCAGATCGAGATGACGGTGGAGAAGGGCTACGTCACCGCCATCACCGGCGGTTTGGACGCCGATCTGCTGAACGACTACATGGACGCCTTCGCCGACCCGGAGGCCTACGCCATCTCCCACATCGGCTGGGGCACGCAGAGGCGGGCGCGCTGGTCGACGCTCGGCCTCTACGACCGGGAGCAGACGCTGGGCATGGACGCGCGGGCCTTCGCCGGGAACTTCCTCTTCTCGCTCGGCCCCAACAACGAGGCGGGCGGGTCGCGCACCACCGCCTGCCACATCGACATCCCCATGCGGAACTGCACCGTCCGGCTGGACGGGCGCGAGGTCGTCCGCGAAGGCAAGCTGCTGGCCGGAAAGGAACTCGCATGAGCGCTACGGAACAAGCCGTCTACGAGCGGCAGGGCTTCGGCCAATCGCTGGGCATCCAGGGGCGAATCGGCCTGCTGATCGTCGATTTCGTCAACGGCTTCGCCGACCCGGCGGTGTTCGGCGGCGGCAACATCGCGCCGGCCATCGCCCGCACCGCGCAGGTGCTGGAGAAGGCCCGCACCATGGGCTGGGCGGTCGCCCACAGCCGGATCGTCTACGCCGAGGATGGGTCGGACGGGAACGTCTTCTCCATCAAGGTGCCGGGCATGCAGACCCTGACGGAGCACGCCGCCATCAGCGCCATCGTGCCGGAGCTGACTCCGGTGCCGGGGGAACTGGTGGTGCGCAAGACGGTTCCGTCGGCCTTTTTCGGGACCGGGCTGGCGCCGTGGTTGACACAGCGCGGCGTCGAGACTCTCTTGATCGCCGGAGCGACGACGAGCGGCTGCGTGCGGGCCAGCGTGGTGGACGCCATGTGCCACGGATTCCGCCCGGTCGTCATGGCCGATTGCGTGGGCGACCGCGCCTTGGCGCCCCACGAGGCCAACCTGTTCGACATCGGCCAGAAATACGGCGACGTGGTTCCGGCGGAGCACATCCTCGCGCTATGAGGATAAAACAGGGTTGAAAGAGGGATCGGGCGTTGCACCATGTTAGACGTTCCATCCGAAGAGTGCCGCCGGGAGTGAGATGAGCCAACCGATGAGCAAAGTCCAGGACGGCGCGCCCGTCGCCGACACCGCGCCGGAGAGCGGCCCGGCGCGGGGCCGCCCCGCGCGCGGCCGCCGCGCCGGGCCGGGCCGTCCGGAGGGCACCAGCAACGTGCGCGACCAGATCCTGGACGCGGCGGAGCTGGAGTTCGCCAACCTCGGCTACGCCGGCACCAGCCTGCGCAACGTCGCCGACCGGGCCGAGGTGACCCAGGCCCTCATCAGCTACTATTTCGGGTCCAAGCACGGGCTGTTCGAGGAGGTCTTCCTGCGCCGCGGCCGGAAGATCGCCGACGAGCGCATGGAGCGGCTGGAGGCGCTGCGCCGCGGCCCTACGCCGCCGCCGGTGCGCGACATCGTCTACGCCTTCCTGATGCCGGCGCTGGCCATGCGCGAGACGGAGGGAGGCCGCACCTTCATGCGGCTCCAGGCCCGGCTGCACACCGAGCCGCCGGAGATTTCCTACAAGCTGCGCAACGAGGCCTACGACGCCTCGACCCGCATCTTCGCCGCCGCGCTGAAGGAGGCGTTGCCGCATCTGTCGGAGCGGGACGTCTACTGGCGGATGACGCTGATGATCGGCGCCTATCTCTACGCCTTCTCCGACACCCACCGGCTGGAGGAGCTGGCGCCGGGCATCTGCAACCCCGGCGACCCGGACGAGATCATCACGGAGATCAGCAGCTTCGTCAGCGCCGGCATGCTGGCCCCGGTTCCGGAACCGGCGCGGGGGTAGGGACGGTTTTCTGGTGAGTGGTTGAATTGGGCTCCCCTCCCGACCTCCCCCCGCTCTCAGCGGACCGAAGGTCCGCCTGCCGCGTCAGCGCAAACCTCCGGTTTGCGCGAGAGCTCCGCAGGGGGAGGAGATAAAGCCCTCCCCTGCGAAGCGGGGGAGGGTTGGGTGGGGGCTCTACGCGACTACTCCCCAAATTCACCCCACTCCCCCCGTCGACCCCCGCGCCACGCAGGTCCCCGACAGCACCACCTTGCGCGTCGCCCGCTCCGGATCGTCGAGCCGTTCGAACAGCAGCGTCATCGCCGCCCGCCCGATCTCGTGGACCGGCTGTTCGATCACCGTCAGGCCGGGGCCGACCAGCTCCGTCCAGGGCTCGTTGTCGAAGCCGGCCACCGCCAGATCGCCGGGAATCGTCAGCCCCAGCGTCCGCGTCGCCTTCACCACCCCCATCAGCAGCAGGCTGTTGCTGACCATCACCGCGTCCGGCATGGCGTCGGAGCGCCGGGCCTCCGCCAGCCAGCGGGCGATCTCCGCCTCCGCCGCTTCCGCCGTCGGCGGGACGAAGCGGGCCTCCGCGTGCAGCCCATGGGCGGCCAGCGCCGCCTGATAGCCGGCGTGGCGCTCCACCGCCGTGGTGCTGGTGTTGCCGAACAGGCCGGCGATGCGGCGGTAGCCCCGCCCATGCAGGTGATCGACCAGCAGGGCGGCGGCCTGCGGGTTGTCCAGCACCACCGAGTCGAAGCGCCCGGCCGGCGCGCTGCGGTCGATCAGCACCACCGGGAAATCGAGGTCGGCCCGGTCGAGCTGGGCCAGGGTGGCGCGGGTCGGCGCGAAGATCAGGCCGGTCACCCGCTCCTCCTGCATCAGCCGCAGGTACATGGCCTCCCGCTCCGGGTTCTCGTCGGTGTTGCACAGGATCACCCGCATCCCGGCCTGGAAGGCGGCGTCCTCCACCGCGCGGCTGACCGCGGTGAAGAAGGGGTTGCGGATGTCCGAGACGATCAGCCCGATGGTCTGGGAATGCTGCGAGCGCAGCCGCCGCGCCGACAGGTTCGGGCGGTAGCCGGTGGCCCGCACCGCGTCCTCCACCCGCGCACGCAGCGCGTCGCTGACCGGGCCGTTGCTGAGCACCCGCGACACCGTGGCGACCGAGACGCCGGCCTCGCGGGCGACATCCTTGATTCCGACGGCCTTGATTCCGGTGGCTTTGACGCTGTCGCTCATGATGATCCGGTCACCGATCCGTCTTGAAATCGTTTTTGAAATCGTTTCCATCCCTTAGGGCCAATCCACCGCCCCATACGGTGCAGTCTGCCCGAAGGAGTCTGCGGATTCAATGCAAACTCCGTTGACAGCGCCCGATGTAATCGTTTTCAATAACAGCGCTGCAAGGACGACACCCAAGACCGCCCGGCGCCAAACCGAACGGAGGAGACGGACCCGCCATGGCCCCCGACGCCAACACCGCCATCATGCCCACCGATCTGCTGCGGCCCGATCTGCTGCGACTGAACGCCAGTCCCGCCGGTAAGGAGGAGGCGATCCGCGAGGCCGCCCAGCTCCTGATCGCCGCCGGCTGCATCGATCCGGCCTACGCCGCCAGCATGCTGCGCCGGGAAGCGGTGGCGAACACCTTCCTCGGCCACGGCGTCGCCATCCCCCACGGCATGGTCGAGGACCGCGGCATGGTCCGCCGCAGCGGCATCGCCGTTCTCCAGGTGCCGGGCGGCATCGAATGGAATCCCGGCCAGACGGCCCATCTGGTGGTCGCCATCGCCGCCCAGTCCGACGCCCACATCGCCGTGCTGCGCCGCCTGACCCGGCTGATGCAGGACGAGGCGCGGCTGACCGCCCTGTTCACCGTCACCGACCCCGCCACCCTCGCCGCCGCCCTCGGCGAGGACGCGCCCGTTGCCGCCCCGGCCACGCCGGGCGGCGATCTGGCGGAGCGCTTCGACTGGGTGGTCGATTACCCCACCGGCCTGCACGCCCGCCCGGCCACCGCCTGGGTGGAGACGGCGCGCGCCTCGGCCGCGCGCATCCAGGTCCGCCACGGCGATCTGGTGGCCGACGCCAAGGCGCTGGTGGCGCTGCTCCAGCTCGGCCTGCGCGCCGGCGACAGCGTGGTCGTCTCGGCGGAGGGCGACGACGCCGTGGCGGCGCTGGCCCGCATGAAGGCGACCATCACCCGCCTGACCGCGCGGGAGAAGGCGGACGCCGCCGCCGCGGCGCAGAAGGCCCGTGTCCCCGCGCGCGGCTGGACGCCGCCGAACCCGCTGCCCGCCGTGCTGGGAATCGGCGCCAGCCCCGGCCTCGCCATCGGCCCGGTGCATGTGCTGCCGCGCGCCACGGTGTCGGTGCCCGACGAGCCGGTGCCGCTGATCGAAGGCGGCGACCGCCTGCACGAGGCGCTGAGCCTGACCCGCCAAAATCTGAAGGCGCTGGCCGACGACACCGCCCGCCGCCTCGGGCCTTCCGAAGCGGCGATCTTCACCGCCCAGGCGGAAATCCTGAACGACACCGACCTCGTGACGCTGGCCTGCCAGCTCATGGTCGAGGGGCACGGCGTCGCCTGGTCCTGGCATCAGGCGGTGGAGCGCACCGCCGCCGGGCTGGCCGCGCTCGACAACCCGGTGCTGGCGGCCCGCGCCGCCGATCTGCGCGACGTCGGCCAGCGCGTCCTGGCGCGGATCGACCCGGCGCTGCGCACCGGCGGCGCGCCGGACCTGCCGGACACCCCCTGCATCCTGATCGCCGAGGACCTGTCGCCCTCCGACACGGCGGCGCTGGACATGGCGCGGGTGATCGGGCTGGCGACGGCGCAGGGCGGCCCGACGTCCCACACCGCCATCCTGGCGCGCACGCTGGGGCTTCCCGCCATGGTGGCGGGCGGCGCCGCGCTGATGGAGCTGGCGAACGGCACCCCGGCCATCCTCGACGGGCAGACCGGACGCCTGCACCTGTCCCCCGCCGAGGCCGACACCGCCGACGCCCGCGCCTGGATCGCGCGGGAGGAGGCCCGCAAGGCCGAGGAGGAGGCCCGGCGCGGCCTGCCCGCCCGCACCCGCGACTGCCACGAGGTGGAGATCGGCGCCAACGTCAACCGCCCCGATCAGGTGGCGGTCGCCCTGTCGCAGGGGGCGGAGAGCGTCGGTCTGATGCGCACCGAGTTCCTGTTCCTGGAGCGCGGCGACGCCCCCGGCGAAGACGAGCAGTACGAGACCTACCGCGGCATGCTGACCGCCCTGGAGGGCCGCCCGCTGATCGTCCGCGCGTTGGACATCGGCGGCGACAAGCAGGTGCCGCACCTTCAGCTTCCCCATGAGGAGAACCCTTTCCTCGGCGTGCGCGGCGCCCGCCTGCTGCTGCGCAGGCCCGAGCTTCTGGAGACGCAGCTCCGCGCGCTCTACCGCGCCGCCAAGGACGGCGGGGCGCTGTCGATCATGTTCCCGATGATCACGGCGCTGGGCGAGGTGCAGGCCCTGCGCGCCGCCTGCGACCGCATCCGGGCGGAGCTGGACGCCCCGGCCGTGCCGCTGGGCATCATGGTCGAGGTTCCGGCGGCGGCCATCCAGGCCGACGTTCTGGCCCGCCATGTTGACTTCTTCTCCATCGGCACCAACGACCTGACGCAATACGCGCTGGCCATCGACCGCCAGCACCCCGAACTGGCGGCGGAGGCCGACAGCCTGCACCCCGCCGTCCTGCGGCTGATCCGCCTGACGGTGGAGGGGGCGGAGCGGCACGGCCGCTGGGTCGGCGTCTGTGGCGGCATCGCCGGCGACCCGTTCGGCGCGGCGCTGCTGACCGGGCTTGGCGTGCGCGAGCTGTCGATGACGCCGCGCGACATCCCCGCCGTGAAGGACCGGCTGCGCGGCAGCGACCTGTCCGCCCTGAAGGAGGCCGCGCGGCGGGCGCTGGAGTGCGAGACCGCCGACGCGGTACGCGCGCTCGACGGAGGTGCTGCATGAGCACGCCCGAAGAGGACATCCGGCCGGTCGTCACCGTCACGCTGAACCCGGCCATCGACCAGACCATCACGGTGGAGGCGCTACGCCCCGGCCATGTCCACCGGGCCAGCGCCGTGCGGCGCAACGCCGGGGGCAAGGGCGTGAACGTGGCGAGCTGCCTCGCCGACTGGGGCACGCCGGTCATCGCCACCGGTCTGCTGGGCAGCGGCAACGCCGCCGCCTTCGAGGCGCTGTTCGCCGCCAAGGGCATCGCCGACCGCTTCGTCCGGCTGCCCGGCGAGACGCGCGTCAACGTGAAGATCGCCGACCTCGCCGCCGCCGACACCACCGACCTCAACCTGCCCGGCCTGACCGCCGACGCCGACGCGCTCGACCGCGTCCGCCGCACCCTGCGCGAGCTGGTCCTGCCGGGCACGCCGGTCCTGCTGGCGGGAAGCCTGCCGGACGGATTGCCAGCGGACAGCTACGCGACGCTGACGGCGGACCTGCGCGCCCAGGGCGCCCGCGTGGTTCTGGACAGCAGCGGCCCGCCGCTGGCGGCTGCGCTGGCCGCCCCGGACCTGCCCTTCTGCATCAAGCCGAACCGGCACGAGCTGGAAGCCTGGGCCGGAAGGCCCCTTCCCGCCGCCGCCGACCTGCTGGAGGCGGCGCGCGGCCTGCATCGCAGCGGCGTCGCGGTGGTGGTGGTCTCGCTGGGGGCGGACGGCGCGCTGTTCGTGGCCGACGGCCCGGCGCTGCACGCCCGCCTGCCGGCGGTCGACGCGCTGAGCACGGTGGGGGCCGGCGACGCCATGGTGGCGGGGCTGATCGCCGCCTTCGGCGTGGATCTGCCGCTGGAAGGCGTGGCGCGCCTGTCGGTCGCCTTCGCCACGGCGAAGCTCGGCTGCTTCGGACCCAACCTGCCGGGGGCGGACGCGGTCCGCGCGCTGGCCGGACAGGTCGAACTCTCAACGCTGTAACGAAATAAGTGGGGCGGGTGTCCGCCCAGGGAGGAAACCATGGCGAACATGCTGGCCGTGATCGCAGCGGGCGATCTCAGCACCCAGGCCGTCCTGGCCGCCGAAGCGCTGCGCAAGGCGGCGGCGGCGCTCGGCCACACCATCCAGGTGGAGGTGCGCTCCAGCCTCGGCGTGCGCAACACGCTGCCCGCCGGGGCGGCGCAGGGCGCGCAGGGGGTCATTCTCGTCGGCTCCGGCGATCTGGGCGAGGAGCGCTTCGCCGGTCTGAAGCGCAGCGCCGCGGCGCTCGACGCCGTGCTGCGCGACGCGCGGGCGGTGCTGGAGCAGGCTCTGGCACCCGCCCAGGCCCCGGCCCAGACGGGCACCAAGAAGATCGTCGCCATCACCTCCTGCCCCACCGGCATCGCCCACACCTTCATGGCGGCGGAGGGCATCCAGCAGGCCGCCCAGGCGCTGGGCCACGCCGTTCGGGTGGAGACGCAGGGCTCGGTCGGCGCCCGCGACACGCTGACCGAGCAGGAGATCCGCGAGGCCGACGTGGTGCTGATCGCCGCCGACACGCAGGTGGACCTCGCCCGCTTCGCCGGCAAGCGCGTCTTCAAGAGCGGCACCAAGCCCGCCATCAACGACGGCCGTGCCCTGATCGAACGCGCCCTGGCCGAGGCGCAGCCCCACGGCGCCGCCCCGGCGCCCGCCGACGGCGTGGCGGCGGGCAAGGCGGAGCCGGCGGCGGCGCAGCGCAGCGGCCCCTACAAGCATCTGATGACCGGCGTGTCCTTCATGCTGCCCTTCGTGGTGACCGGCGGCCTGCTGATCGCCATCGCCTTCGCGCTCGGCGGCATCTACGTGTTCGAGGACAGCCAGCAGGGCACGCTGGGCAACGCGCTGTTCCAGATCGGGGCCAAGGGCGCCTTCGCGCTGATGGTTCCGGCGCTGGCCGGCTACATCGCCTTCTCCATCGCCGACCGTCCGGGCATCACGCCGGGCATGGTCGGCGGCATCCTCGCCGCCAATCTCGGGGCCGGCTTCCTCGGCGGCATCGTCGCGGGCTTCATCGCCGGCTACGCCACCAGCTTCCTCAACCGCAACATCCGGCTGCACAAGAATCTGGAGGGGTTGAAGCCGGTGCTGATCCTGCCGCTGCTCGGCTCGCTGGTCACCGGCCTCGCCATGATCTACGTGGTCGGCGCCCCGGTGGCGGAGGCCCTGGCGGCGCTGAGCGCTTGGCTCAAGGGGATGCAGGGAAGCAGCGCGATCCTGCTCGGCCTGCTGATCGGCGCGATGATGGCCTTCGACATGGGCGGGCCGGTCAACAAGGCCGCCTACGCCTTCTCCACCGGCCTGATCGCGTCCCAGGTCTATACCCCGATGGCCGCCGCCATGGCCGCCGGCATGGTGCCGCCGCTTGGCATCGCGCTCGCCACCAAGCTGTTCGCCGACCGCTTCACCCGGGAGGAGCGCGAGGCCGGCAACGCCGCGGGCATCCTGGGCATCGCCTTCATCACCGAGGGCGCCATCCCCTTCGCCGCGCGCGACCCGCTGCGCGTCATCCCGGCGCTGGTCCTCGGCGCGGCGCTGACCGGCGCCATCTCCATGGGCATCGGGGCGGAGCTGAAGGTCCCGCACGGCGGCATCTTCGTGCTGCCCATCCCCAACGCCGTCACCCATCTGGCGGGTTACGTCGTGGCGCTGGTCGCCGGGACGGTCACCACGGCGATCGCATTGCGCTTCCTGAAGCGTCCGGTCAGTACCGCCGTGACAGCGTAACAGCGCTGCGAAAGCATTGTTGAGATGAAAACGTTTACATAGCCCCTGGACAGAACGCCTCGTCGGCCCTATCTTTCTTTTGCTGCCTCGGCAGCACGCTCTATAGGGCGTTTCCTCCCTAGACTCAGGCCACGCACGGTTCCCGTGCGTGGCTTTTTTTTCTGTCCGTTGTTCAATCCGGGGCCGGTCCCAAATCTCTCCCTTGCCCGGATCGGGCGAACCTGAGAAGCCGGAGGGGAAAAGCACGAGGACCCGAATGCCCCGCAACAGACCGATCATCGCAGCGCTGGCGGCCACCACGGCCCTGGCTGCCGGATGCACCGATGTGAAGGAAAGTCTTCCGTCCCGGACCGCCACGGAACAGCTCCTGATCTCCAGTGCCGCGGACAACGCCGCCAACCGCCTGCGGCTGGAACTGCCGTCGGACAAGCGCGCCTTCCTCGACACCGGCAACTTCGATGGGACCGACGCCAAATACGCCGCCAGCGCGATCAAGGAATCGCTGCTGCGCCAGGGCATCCGCCTCGTCCCCGACCGGACCGCCGCCGACACGATCATCGAGATCCGGCTGGGCGCCCTGTCGGTGAACCAGAGCAAGACGGTGCTGGGCATTCCCCCCATCACCCTGCCCGGCACGATCACCCTGCCGGAGGCGTCGGTCTACAGCTCCACCGAGAACCAGGCGGTCGCGAAATTCTCCGCCTTCGCCTACGACAACCAGAGCGGCGTCCTGGTCGCCTCGACGGAGCCGGCCTACGGCCTGTCGGGGGAGCAGAGCTACCGGGCGATGACGCTGTTCTCCTGGCGCACCTCGCCCCCCTACCCCGAAGACGTCAACTGACGCGGACATTTCCGCGCAAATCCCTTGCGCTCGACCACAGCCATCGCCGCATTCCCTGGTGCGGCTGGGGGTGGGCGCGTAACATGCCACGGACCCGTAGAACGCGGCGGCAGGCGCAAAGGCGACGGCATCTTGGACGATCATAGGGCGGAGGAGGACAGCGGCGGAGTCCGACGATCGGAACGGCTGCTGCTTGCCCAGAACACCGCCCTGGAACGGGCGATCGGCGGCGCCGCGCTGGACGAGGTGCTGGCCCTGCTGGTCCGGGCGGGCGCCGAGCGGCTCGGCGTGCGGGCGGCCATTTTCCTGGTGGACGAGAGTGGTCTCACCCTGCGCTTCGCCGTGGCGGCGGGGCTGCCGGACTCCTGTACGCGGGCGATGGACGGGATCGCGATCGGTCCGCAAGCCATCTCCTGCGGTCTGGCCGCCCACAGCGGGGAACGGGTGGTGGTCGGGAATGTCGCGCTGGACCCGCGCTGGGCGCCCCACCACGCGCTGATGCGGGAGCATGGCATCGCCGCCTGCTGGTCCACCCCGATCCGCGCGGTCGGCGGCGCGGTCCTGGGCGTCTTTACCATCCACCATGCCACCCCCGGCGCGCCCGGCCCGCTGGAACTGGAAACGGTGGACCGGCTGTCCCACACCGCCGCCCTGTTGATCGAGCGGGACCGGACGGAGCGCGAGCGCCAGGCCGGCGAGGCCCTGCTGTCCTTGGTTCTCGAGCATCTGCCGGTCGGCGTCGCCGTCTACGACACGCAGGGCCGCACCACCCGCAACAACCGGCTGATGCGCGACTACACCAACGGCTCCCTGCCGTCCGCCGACGACCGGGAGGCGTCGCGTTGGCGCGCCTTCCACCCCGACGGGCTGCCGGTCGAGCGCAAGGATTTCGCGGGCGCGCGCGCTTTGCGGGGTGAGATCGTGGTGCCCGGCATGGACTTCCTGCACCGCGCCGCCGACGGGACGGAGCACTGGACGCGCGTGTCGGCGGCCCCGCTGCGCGACGGCGACGGACGGATCACCGGCGTGGTCGCCGTGGTCAGCGACATCGACGCGGAGAAGCGGGCGGCGCAGGGCATGGCTGCGGCCTTGGACGAGGCCCGCCGCAGCGAACTGGTGGCCCACGAGATGAGCCACCGCATCATGAACAGCTTCCAGCTTCTGCACGGGCTGGTCGCGATGCAGACCGCCACGGTCACCGACCCGGCGGCGCGCAAGGCGGTGGAGCAGGCCTTCTCGCGAATCCAGGCGATGGCGCTGGTGCAGCGCCGCCTGTTCGAGGCGACGCGCAACGACCTCGCCACGCTCGACGCGGCCGACTATCTGCAGCGGTTGGGGGAAAGCCTGACCGGCGCCTTCATCGATTCGGACCGCTGCACCCTGGTCATCGACGCCGCGCACGGAATCCCGATGCCCGCCGCGCAGGCTTCGTCCATGGGGCTGATCGTGACGGAACTGGTGCTGAACGCCCTGAAGCACGCCTTCGGCGCCCAGCAGCGGGGGACGGTGACGGTCCGCTTCAAAGTCTGCGGAGATGACCGCCGGCTGACGGTGACCGACGACGGGGCCGGTCTGCCGGACGGCGCCGGCACCATGAAGCCCGCAGGGTCGGGACAGGGCATGGGCATGACGCTGGTGCACGGTCTGGTGCGCCAACTCGGCGGAAAGCTGGAGATCGACCGCCCCGATCAGGGCGGCCGCCCCGGAACCCGCTTCGTTTTGACTTTTCCAGCCTGACCTTCACAGTGTGTCAGGCGTCGAAGCCACCGGATTCCGGGATGGCGCGGCGTCCTGATCCTTAGGCGACGGCTTCCATCGGCTTTTCGACCTTGCCGCCGAACCCGTTCTCCAGCGCCCAGATGGCGGCCTGGGTGCGGTTGGAGGCGTTGATCTTGCGCAGCAGGCTCTTCAGGTGAACCTTCACCGTCGCTTCGGTGATGTTCAGATGATTGGCGATCATCTTGTTGCTGTCACCCTGCAGCAGGCGCTCCAGGATCTGCGTCTCGCGCTGCGACAGGCCCTTGGCCGCGGTCGGGCCGTTGGCGCTGGTGTTGGCGCCGGCCTTGCCGGTGATGAGAAGGGCGGCGAGGTGGGTCGGGAAGACCTTTTCGCCGATCATCACCAGACGCAGCGACTGCGCCAGCGCGGCGGGGGAAATATCCTTCATCAGGAAAGCGTCGGCGCCGGCCTGGATGGCGTTGGCCATTTCCTGGGCGTCGAGGTGGCTGGCCAGAAGGACGAGCCGCGCGGTCGGATACTGCTCCCGCAGGACGGTCACGGCCTGCACCGTGCCGTTGGCGGAAGCCGGATCCATCATGATCAGTTCGGGCATGTCGCCCTCCATCATGCCCGGCGGCGGTACGTCGCTGAAACTGGCGGCCTCTTTCGTGATACGGAACTCCCCTTCCGAGAAGAGGGCCTTCATGCCTTCGCGGAAAAGTTTGTTGGCGTCGATCAGAAAGATGGAGACCGATTGCATCGTCCAGTCACTCTCGAAGGTGATTGAGATGAGCAACCCTACCCTATCGTTGGCGGGCCGGCTACCCGTCCGTTAGTAGAATATTAACCAATGAAGTCCGAGGCACGTCCTCCCATCGGGCATATGCCCCCCTCGGAAAGCCGGTCCAGAACGCTCCCGGATGCCCGGAAACCCAAAAAATCATGCCTAAACAGGCCACTACCCACTTTGCGCAGGAATCGGACGCCGTCTCGTTAATATCACGGCAACCATAATCGGCCATTGGTACAGTCATCGTAATTCATCGCTTGGATGGGTGCCCGATATGCCGATGGTGTCCATGTGGAAGAAGATCAGTCCGTGTCACTTCGTGATGCAGGACTGTCACCGCCGGATCGAAATCCGTTACCACGCCACCGGCTCGCAGAGCGGCTGGGGCGTCTATGCCGACGGAACTCTGGTGCAGCAGCGCGCTGCCTTCACCGAAGCGCGCGGCATTGCCATGGGGCTGGCGACCGGTTCCTGAAACGGGTCTTGCCCGCCTGATGTCACAGCGCGGACGTCGGGCGGTTAACCGGCTCTTGAGACTGTTCCGCGCAGGATGGCCTTCGTCGCAGGAGGCCGTCATGACGTTCCGCCCACTTCCCCTTGCTTGGCGCCGGCTCGCGCTCTGCGCCCTTCTCGGCCTCATGGGGATCGCCTTCTGGGCTGCGCTGCAACCGCAGTTGGCGCCCAGCGGCCTTTACGGCTTCGACAAGCTGGTGCATGCCGGGGCCTTCGGGCTCCTGACCCTCCTCGGCATCCTGGCCAGCGCCAGCCGGCGCGCCGCCGTCCTCGCGGTGCTGGCCGTCTTGGCGCTCGGCGCCGCCATCGAGGTGGCGCAATCCTTCGTCCCGGGACGCGAGGCCAGCCTGTCCGATCTGGCCGGGGACGCCGTGGGAGTCGCGCTGGGAATCACGACCGTCCGGCTGGGACATCGGATCGCCGAACGCGCGCGCCGCGCACGCCATGGAATAGTCACGCAGCCCGCGGCGTTTGCGTCCTTACCGGAGTGAGGGAACGCGAGGTCCGGACCGGCAATCCCGAGCAGCTTCCTCCGTTTTTGGTTTTGTTCGCCTACCAAACCATGCTATGCCGAAAGGCAGAACATCTGGAGTAACGCTTATGGACTGGCATAACGAAAAGGCTAAGACCGGCGCGCGCGCCCTGGAATCCGCGTTCGGCGTGATGCTGACGGTCTGCGAAGCCACCGACGGCTGGTGGAACTGGCACGCGGAGCATGAGGGGCTGAGCTGGACCCCCGACGCCCGCTGGTTCGCCACCCGCCGCGAGGCGCAAGATGCAGCGGAGGAATGGGCCTCCACCCTGGCGCCGCAGCATCTGGGCTTCCTCCACCGCGCGGCCTGACGCCGCAAGGCTTCGACCGGGTCGCCGAGACCAGCCCCTACCATCACAGCTGGGGCGACGCGCTCTACGTCTGCCGGCCCGGCTGACGCTGGTCAGGGAAGCAGGACCGGCCCGTTCCAGGGATCGAAGGGCACCAGCCGCGCCGTCTTACGGTCCGGGCGCAGGGCGGCGCGCAGCGCCGGGTTCAGCAGCGCCGCCGTCACCGAGAAGGAGCTGTTGGACACGGCGACCCGGTCGGCCCGCGACAGAATCCAGTGGTCGGTGAAGAACTCCGCCCCCGGCAGCGGCGTCCCCAGATCGCCGGCGAGGACGGGGCGGTAGCGGCCGAAGCGCTCCGCCAGCTCCGGCGCGTCGGTGGCGAGGTAGAGCACCGGCTGGTCCAGGCTGGGCCACAGATCGGCCAGCCAGTCGAGATACCAGCCCTCCGGCGCGATCCAGAAGCGGTCGTTCCGGCCGAAATCGCCGCGGCGCAGATGGATCGCCACCAAGGTCCGCCCGCGCGCCCTCACACTCTCCAACGCCGCCGCGGCACGCTCCGCCACCGCGCCGACCGGCGTGAAAAGGGCGCAGAAGCGCGCGCGGTGCGGCGCCAGCGGCGTGGTGTCGCCGCAGAAATAGCCGACCACGTCGTGACCGTCCGCGCCGGCCAGCGCCCGCCCGTCCAGCAACGCGGGAACGCCGCAGTCCTCCTCGTGCAGGCTGGGCAGCGGCGGGCCGGGGAGCGGGTCGTCCAGGCCGTAGAGATGGCGCCCGATCCACTCCGGGGTTTCCACCTCCATCCCATTCTGCTCCGCGCAGACGCGCAAACAACCGTATTGCAGGAGCTGATTGCCGAACCGCCCCGCATGGCCGAGCGTGGACACCGCCAGGCGCCGCTTGCCCGACGCTCGGCGCGGCGGCGGGGCGTCGCCCACGGTCCGGCGCAGCAGCAGCGTCGCCCGGCGGGAGAAGCCTGTGCCGATGCCTGGTGCGGCGGCGACCGCCCGGTCGTAGAGGGCCAGCGCCTCGCCGTCCGCGCCCTGCGCCTCGCGGACCTCGCCGGCCAGCAGCAGGGCTGCGGGCAGGCCGGGGGCGAGCCGCAGCGCCCGACGCGCGCAGCGTCCGGCCCACCGCGCATCACCCCGCCGCAGCGCGGCGCGGCCCAGCGCCACCCAGGAATCCGCGTCGTCCGGGCGCATGCCCAGCGCCCGTTGCAGCAGCGCCGCCGCCCGCTCCGCCAAACCGGCGCGCTCGCACAGCCGGCCACGCTCGGCCAGCGCTGCCGCGTCGTCGGGATGCAGCCGGCCGGCGCGGTCCAGCGCCCGCCCGGCCGCCGCCAGGGCGTGCAACGCGTCGAGCGCCGCGCCGAGGGCGAGGTGGAGCTCCGCCAAGGCGGGGTTGAGCGACAGGCCGCGCCGCGCCGTCACCAGCGCCGCGCGCGGCTTCTCGGCAATCTGCTGGGCGGCGGCGAGCCGGACCAGCAGCCCGGTGTCGGCGGGAGTGGCCAGCGCCGCGCGCCGCCCCGCCGTGACCGCCGCGCCGCGCTGCCCCAGCTCGTTGTGGAGCAGGCACAGACTGGCCCAACAACCGCCTTGCGCCGGGTCCAGAGCCATCGCCGGACGAAGCGCGGCGATGGCCCGTTCCGGCTGGCCGAGCGCCTGCCGTGCCTCCGCCTCGGCCATGCGGGCGCGCAACAGCGTCGGGTCGAGCCGGGCCGCGAATCCGGCCAGCCGGGCGGCCTCATGCAACCGTCCAAGCCCCTTGGCGGCCATCGCCGCATCGAAGGTGGCGGACAGATTTTGCGGATTGAGGGCCAGCACCCGTTCGTAAAGCGCCGCTGCGGAGGCCAGGGCGCCGGAATCAAAAGCGGCCTCGGCCAGAACGCGGAGCGCCGGGGCCAGCCGCTCCGCCGCCTCCGCGTGCTCCGGCTGCAGGCGCAACGCAGCGAGCCAGCTCGCCGCCGCGTTCGCGGTCTGCCCCAGGGCGTCCTGAACCTTGCCGCGGTTGAGATGGTGGGTCGACGATGCCGGATCGCCGGCCACGGCGGCGTCGAGATGGGCGAGCGCCGCCGCGACCCGTCCGGTCTGGGCGAGCAGCAGCCCCATCAGATGGCTGGCGTCGGGATGGCCGGGGACCGCCTGCAGAATGCGGCCATAAAGGGTTTCCGCCTCCGCCACGCGCCCGGCGATGTGATGGTCGAGCGCGATGGACAGGGCTTCGGAGACGGTGGCCATGAGCCGGGGCAATCCGCGTGGGGCCGGTTCGGGATAACGTCACAGTGGCCGGGCCAACCCCGCACTGTCAATCGCCGGAAGTTTTGTCCAAGGCCATCGCCTGCTCTATCCCCTCTCCCCTCTGGGGAGAGGGTTAGGGTGAGGGGGTTGCGCGTGGCGGAGCGTCCGGCACAAGCGCACCCCCCTCACCCGGCCCTTCGGGCCGCCCTCTCCCCAGAGGGGAGAGGGATGTTCGCCCACCGTCAGTCCTTGCGGTCCAGCCGGCGCAGATGCAGCATGTAGAGCCGCGAGAAACGCGTCACCAGATCGTGGAAGGGCAGCGGCTTCACCGGGGTGAAGGGCAAGGCCAGCTCCGGCGCGCCCGTCCCCATCGCGTGGCGCGCCAGTTCGCAGCCCACCGCGGTGCCCAGCGCCATGCCGCGCCCGTTGTAGCCGACCGCCCCGGTCACGCCGGGCGCCAGCTCGTGGAAGTGAGGCCGGAAATCGGCGGTCATCGCCAGATGGCCGCTCCAGCTCCGCGCGATGGCCGGGTTGCCGATCTGGGGGAAGACGCGGCGGATGCGCTCGCGCGTGCGCTCCTGCGCCCGCCGCTCGGCGTCCGCCGACCGCACCAGCGTGCAGCCGGAGACCAGCCGGTTGTCGGCGGTCCAACGGAAGAAATGCAGGTCGCCGCGGGTGTCGCTGCACGCCATGTCGGAGGGCAGCACGCTGGCGCGCAGGGCGGCGGGCAGCGGCTCCGTCACCATCTGGAAGTTCAGCACCGGCACGACGGAGCGGCGCAGCCCCGGCCACAGATCGTCGGTGTAGGCGTTGGTCGCCAGCACGACGCGGTCGGCGGTCACGCAGCCCTGCGGCGTGGTCAGCCGCCAAGCGGTTCCGACACGGTCGATGGCGGAGACCGGCGTGTCGCTGTGGATGGAAACGCCCAGCCCGAGGGCGGCCCGCGCCATTTCGCGGGCCAGCGACAGCGGGTTCACATGGCCGCCGGTCGGGGCGACCATGGCGCCATGCCAGAAGCGCGTGCCCAGCGCCCGTTCCGTCTGCGCCGCGTCGAGCAGCGCGACCTCCGCCCCCAGCGCCCGCCATTGCGCGACCCGCTGCTCCGCCGCCTTCATGCGGCCCGGCCGGTGGGCCGGCTGAATCCAGCCCTTCTGCACACCGTCGCAGCGCATCTGGTAGCGCTCGATCAGGTCGAAGACCAGCGCCGCCGAGCCGCCGACCATGCGGGCCAGCGCCGCTCCCTTCGCCTCGCCGTAGGCCGCCGTCAGGTTGGCCGGGTCGAGGCGCGACAGCGTCGGGATGATCTGGCCGTTGTTGCGGCCCGACCCGCCGAAGCCGGGCTCGCGCGCCTCCAGCACCGCCACGCGCACACCCCGCTCGGCCAGATGGATCGCCGTGGACAGGCCGGTGACGCCCGCCCCGACCACCGCCACGTCCACCCGGACCGACCCGTCCAGCGGGCCGGTCTCCGGACCGGCGACGGCGCTCGCCGCCCAATGGGACTCCGGCAGCGGCGCATCCAGCAGCGGTTTGAGAAGCGCGCTCATCGCGTTCCCTCCTCCACCAGCAGCGTCTTCGCCAGCGCCACCCAATAGCTGGCGCCGATGGCCAGGTTGGCGTCGTTGAAGTCGTAGCCGGGGTTGTGCAGCAGGCAGCCGCCGTCCGTCGGCCCGTTGCCCAGCCAGACGTAGCAGCCCGGCCGCTCCTTCAGCATGAAGGCGAAATCCTCGGCGCCCATGGAGGGCATCGGGTCGTGGTCGATGTTCTCCTCGCCGACCAGCGACGCGGCGACGCGGGCGCACAGCGCGGTCTCGGCGGCGCTGTTGACCGTCGCCGGGTAGCGCCGCTCGTAGCGCACGCTGGCGGTGCAGCCGAAGGCGGCGGCGGTGTGCTCGGCCAGCGCGCGCAGCCGCGCCTCGACCACGTCCTGCACCCCCTCCTTGAAGGCGCGGACGGTGCCGCGCAGCGTGACCTCCGCCGGGATGACGTTCCAGGTGTCGCCGCCGGTGATCCAGGTGGTGGAGACCACGGCGCTGTCCAACGGGTGCAGACTGCGCCCCGGAATGGTCTGCAGGGTGGTCAGAAGATGGCCGGCGGCGGTCATCGGGTCGTGGCCGAGATGCGGCATGGCGGCGTGGCTGCCCTTGCCGTGGACGGTCACCTCGAAGATGTCGTAGCTGCCCATCATCGGCCCCGGCCGCAGCGCGATCTGCCCCAGCGGCAGGCCCGGCCAGTTGTGCATGCCGTAGACGCCCTCCACCGGGAACCGCTCGAACAGCCCGTCGGCGATCATCTCGCGGGCGCCGCCCTCGTTCTCCTCCGCCGGCTGGAAGATGACGTGCAGCGTCCCGGCGAAGTCGGGATCGTCGGCCAGGACCTTGGTGGCCCCCAGCAGCATGGTGGTGTGGCCGTCGTGGCCGCAGGCGTGCATCCGCCCCGGATTGACCGAGCGGTGGGCGAACTCGTTGGTCTCGTGAATGTGCAGCGCGTCCATGTCGGCGCGCAGCGCGATGGCGCGGCCGCCGGGGCGGCGGCCCTTCAGCGTCCCGACCACGCCGGTGCGCCCGAGCCCCCTCGCCACCTCCAGCCCGAAGGCGCGCAGCTTGTCCGCGACGAAGGCGGCGGTTTCGTGCTCCTCGAAGGCGGTTTCGGGATGGGCGTGCAGATGGTGCCGCCATTGCCGCATCTCCGGGGCCAGGGCCTCGGCGGCGGGGTGCAGGCGGACGTTCGCGGGGATGGTCATTCCGGGGACTCCTGGGGTCCGCCCGCCGGCAGGCTGTAGCGGAAGTCGCAGTGGCTGGCGCCCTGCATGATGGTCTGGGTGCGGGTGAAGCGGACGTCGGGGCGGTAGCCGCACATGAACTCGCCGTCCCGGTTGCAGGACAGGATGTCGCCGATCTCCTCCACGCCCATGGCGCGGTAGCTTTCGGCGTAGCGGCAGCGGGTGACGTTGAAGCCCAGCCGATCGGGCGCGCTCTCGATCACCTCCAGCCGCAGGGCGTCGCCGGCGGTCCACAGGGCCAGCCGCTCGTGGAAGGTGGCGAGGTCGGCGGTGCCGCGGGTGGCGCGGTCCTCCGCCGCCATGGCGGCGCCGGCTTCGCGGGCCATCACCTCGATGGCGCGGGCGAGCACGGCGCGCGCCCGCTCCCGCCCGATCTCGGGCAGGAGCTGGTCGTAGAGCGCCTTGGCGAAGGCCGCCTCGATGCGCCGCCGCTCCAGGATGGGCAGGGGAGCAGACGCGGGAGCGGCGTTTTCGGTGTCGGTGGTCATCGCTGCGATCCTTTTTCCGTCAGCCGCCGAGATAGGCCGCCCGCACGCGCGGGTCGGCGGCCAGATCGGCAGCGCTGCCCGAGAGTGTCACCCTTCCCGCCTCCATGACATAGGCGTGATCGGCGACGCGCAGCGCGGCGCGGGCGTTCTGCTCCACCAGCAGAATCGAGGTCCCCTCGCCGCGGATCTGGACCAGCAGGTCGAAGATCTGCTTCACCACCATCGGCGCGAGGCCGAGCGACGGCTCGTCGAGCAGCAGCAGGCGCGGCTTCGACATCAGGGCGCGGGCGATGCACAGCATCTGCTGTTCGCCGCCCGACAGCGACCCCGCCTTCTGGGTCAGCCGCTCGCGCAGGCGGGGGAACAGCTCCAGCATCCGCTCCATCCGGGCGGCGCGGTCGTGGCGCAGCGTCCGTCCGCCCAGCAGCAGGTTCTCCCGCACCGTCATGGTGCCGAAGATCTGCCGCCCCTCCGGCGCCTGGGCGAGGCCGCGGCGCACCACCTCGTGGCTGGGGCTGTCGGTCATGTCCTGGCCATCGAAGACGGTGGCGCCGCCCGTGGTGCGGTAGATGCCCGACAGGGCGCGCATCAGCGTGGTCTTGCCGACGCCGTTGGCGCCCAGCACGGCGACGATGGCCCCCTCCGCCACATCGAGCGAGACGCCGCGCAGGATCTCTTGCGGCCCCATGCGCACCGTCAGGTCGCGGACCTCCAGGATGCGGCGGGTGGCGGTGTTGCTGGCCTGGGCTCCGTCAAGCGGCATCGTCTTCCACTCCCAAATAGGCTTCGAGGACGGCGGGGTCGCGCTGCACCGCCTCCGGCGTGCCGTCGGCGATCTTGCGGCCGGACGCCAGGACGATGACTCGGCTGCAGCTTCCCATCACCAGCCCCATGTCATGCTCGACCAGCAGAACGGTGACGCCGCCGGCGTGCAGGCGGCGGATGAAGTCGGCCAGCTCCGCCGTCTCGGTGTCGTTGAGGCCCGCCGCCGGCTCGTCGAGGATCAGCAGCCGGGGCGCGGTCGCCAGGGCGCGGGCGATCTCCAGATACTTGCGCTTGCCGTAGGACAGGTTGGCGGCGATGTCCCCGGCCTGGGCGGTCAGGCCGACGCGCTCCAGCGCCTCCCAGCTCCGCTCGCTGACCGCGCGGCTGTGGGCACCACCGTTGACCAGCGCCCGCCAGGGCGACTGGCCGAAGGCGCCGACCGCCCCGACCGACACGTTGTCGAACACCGTCATGTTGGGGAAGACGCGCAGGTTCTGGAAGGTGCGGCCCATGCCCATGCGGGCGATCTGCCACGGCTTGCGGCCCGTGATGTCCTGCCCGTCGAAGGTCACCGTGCCGTCCGACGGCGGGGTGAAGCCGGTGATCAGGTTGAACAGGGTGGTCTTGCCGGCGCCGTTGGGGCCGATCAGCCCGACCAGCTCGCCCTTGGCGATGGTGGCGCTGACGTCGCTGACCGCCAGCAGGCCGCCGAAGCGCCGGGTCAGCCCCTGGATGGAGAGAAGCGTGTTGCTCATGATCCGCCTCACTTCCAGCCGACGGGCGTGCCGCCGGCGATGGTGGCCCAGCCGCGGGAGAAGGAGCGGCGGACGAAGCCCAGCGCGGTGCCTTCGGCCAGCATGCCCTTGGGCAGCAGCAGGATGGACAGGAACATGGTCGCCCCGACGGCGATCATGCGGTAATCGCCGATGTCGCGCAGCGCCTCCGGCAGGACGATCATGAACAGGGCGCCGACGACCGCGCCGGGAAGGCTGCCCAGCCCGCCGACCACCACCATCGCCAGGATCAGGATCGATTCCATGAAGCGGAAGTTGTCCGGCGCGATGTAGGCGGAGGTGTGGGCGAGCAGCGCCCCGGCGATGCCGGCGAAGAAGGTGGCGACGACGAAGGACTCGATCTTCAGCCGCTCGACGTTGATGCCCATGCTGTCGGCGCACTGGTCGTCCTCGCGCAGAGCCCGCAGCGCGTTGCCGTAGTAGGAGTGGGTCAGCCGGTGCAGCACCCAGACGCAGGCGACGGCGATCACCGCGACCGCCAGATAGCGGCTGAGCAGCGTGTCGGCCTGCCAGCCGAACAGCGAGATCGGCGGGATGCCGCGGATGCCCATCGGGCCGCGGGTGAAGTCCACCCAGTTCAGCAGGATCACGTAGATCATCTCGCCGATGCCGAGCGTGGCGACGGCGAAGTAGATGCTGACCAGCCGCATGGTCGGCAGCGCCACCAGGAAGCCGAACAGCGCGGCGATCAGCCCCGCCGCCGGCAGCGTGACGATGAAGGGCAGGCCGAGCTTGGTCGACAGCAGCGCCGCCGCGTAGGCGCCGATGCCGTAGAAGGCGGCGTGGCCGATCGACAGCAGCCCGGCGGTGCCCGTCACGTGGTTCAGGCTGGCCGACAGGATCACGAAGATCATCGTCGTGATGGCGATCTGGGCGAGGTAGCTGGACCCGGTGCCGACGATCGCGGCGGGCACGGCGCCGAAGGCGACCGCCAGCAGGAGGAGGGTCCAGGCAAACCGCCGGCCTCGCCCGGAAAACGCGGCGGGCGGCGCGAGGGTGGCCGGCATCAGCCGGGCGTCAGGCACGTTCACGTCCATGTCCGAACAATCCTTGCGGGAAGAAGACCAGCGTGATGACCAGAAGGCTGTAGGTGATCAGGTCCTTCCAGCCGCTCGACAGGAACTCGGTCGCGATGCTTTCCGACACGCCGAGCAGCAGGGCGCAGGCGACCGCCCCCGGAATGCTCGACAGGCCGCCCATCACCATGGCGACGAAGGCCTTGACGCCCGGCGCGAAGCCCATGTGCGGCGAGATGGCGCCGTCGTAGAGGCCGACCAGGATTCCCGCCGTGGCGCCCAGCATCGAGCCGACCGCGAAGGTGGTGACGATGGTGCGATCGGTGTTGATGCCGACGTAGCGGGCGCCGAGCTGGTTGTTGGACACCGCGCGGATGCCGAGGCCGGTCTGGGTGCGGTAGAGCAGGAACTGCAGCGCGCCCAGCATGACGGCGGAGGTGGCGAAGATGACCAGGCTGCCGCTGGCGACCATGATCGGCCCGATGGCGACCGGCTGCTGCAGCAGGTAGCCGGACGGGATGCCCTGCATGTCGCCGCCGAAGATGTGCATCATGATCTCGCGCGTCACGATCGACACGGCGAGCGAGGAGAGCAGCGTCGCCTCGCGCATGGCGCGGGATTTCTGGCTGGCCTCGTCGGTGAAACGGCGGAAGGGGCGGAAGGCGATGCGCTCCAGCCCGACGCCGGACACCGCGCCCACCGCCAGGACCAGCGGCACCACCGCCAGCAGCGGCGGGGCCATCGCGGTGATGACCATCAGGCCGACGAAGGCGCCGATGGTGTAGACCTCGCCATGGGCGAAGTTGACGACGTTCAGGACGCCGAAGATCAGCGTGAAGCCGATCGCCATCAGGGCGTAGACGCACCCGATGGACAGGCCGTTGATGACCTGCTGAAGGAAGAAGACATCGAAGACCATGGCGTGCTCCAGGCTTCGGGGAGCGCGCTCGCCGGTCCCGGCGGAGCGCGCACCACGGCGTGTGTCCTTAGAGGAAGATCTTGTGAAAAGGCGTTCTTCCGACCGGCATCTACTTTTCTCATCGTCACCCCCGCGAAGGCGGGGGTCCAGGAAACTCCGCAGGCAAGTGCTTGAACGGACTGGATTCCCGCCTTCGCGGGAATGACGAGAGAGGTTGCGCAGATAGGATAACGAACTGAACAGCCGACGTCGGCGCCTATGGTCCGGTCAGGGACCGGTCACGACCTGGAAGCGGCCGTCCTTCACCATCATCTTCGCCAGCGCCTTCGCCGGCTCGCGGGTGACGGGGTCGAAGCTGGTGGCGCCGGTCACGCCGGGGTAGCCGGTGGTGGCGGCCAGCGCGTCGCGCAGGCTCTCGCGCGTCACCGACGGGCCGGCCTTGGCGACGGCGTCCAGCATGATGCCGACCGCGTCGTAGGCTTGGGCGGCGAACATGCCGGGCTCCGACTTGAAGCGCGCGGCGTATTCCTTCACGAAGGTCTGCACCGCCGGGTCGGGGTTGTCGGGCGTGAAGGTGGTGGCGAGATGCAGCCCCTCCACCGATTCACGCCCCAGCTCGATCAGCTTGGGCGAGTAGAGGGAGCTGGTGCCGTAGAGCGGGATCTTGATGCCGAGCTGCTCGCGCTGCTGGGCGAAGGCCGCCCCCTCCTCGTAGAACATCGCGAGGTAGATCACGTCGGGCTTCTGCCGGGCGACCTTGGTCAGGATGGAGCGGAAATCGCGGTTGCCGGGGTTGAACGCCTCGGTGGCGGTGATCTTGCCGCCCTTGGCCTTGAAGCCGCTGACGAAGCCATCGAGCGCCGAGATGCCCCAGTCGTTCTGGATGTAGATCACCGCCGCCGTCTTCTTGCCGGCCGCGATGATCCAGTCGGCGTTGTACGGGCCTTCGAAGGCCTGGGTTGTGATGTTGCGGAACTGCCAGGGGCTGAGCTTGGTGAAATCCGGATGCGAGGCGGTCTGGGAGAGCTGCGGCATCTTCTCCGCCGCGTAGATCTCGCCCGCCGCCATCGACACGGTGGAGGAGAAGTCGCCGATCACCCCGACGATCTTGGAATTGTCGAGGAACTTGTGCGCGATGTTGCGCGCCTCCTTGGGATCGTCCTTGCTGTCCTCGAAGGTGATGGCGACCTTGGCGCCGGCCAGCTTGCCCGAGGCGTTGAATTCCTCCAGCTTGATCTGGGCGGCGTTGCGGAACATCTCGCCGTACTGGCTGCGGTCGCCGCTGAGCGGAGCCTGATAGCCGATGACGATCTCTCGGTCGGCGGCCTGGACGGCCGTGGTGGCCAGCATGGCGCCAAGAACGGCCCCCAGAGCGGTGCCGAGAACGGTGTGCTTCCTCATGGTTCGGTTCCCCTGTCGGCGAGGCTGGACGGTCAATTCGCGGCGGCCGGCGCGGCGGCGCCCGGCGTGATCGTCAGGTGGCAGCAGGTGCTGCGGCCCGGCTTCCAGGTGTCGACCTCGATCTCGAAGCCGGCGGTCTCGAAGGTGCCCTTGTCGACCGCGCCGGCGAGTTCGCAGAGCGTCTCCACCGTCTGCGCCGGCAGGTTGGCTTCCAGCCAGGCTTCCTTCAGCGGACAGGTGTGGAAGCGGATCTCCAGCACCTCGTCGGTGCAGCGCACGACCTCCGGACCGAACTGGACCTCGGCGTCGGGGATGAACTTCAGGAAGGAGTCGCGCAGGCCGGCCAGGTCTGCCGGGGCGTGCGGCGCAAAATTGTGGGCGATGGCCGCACCCCGGCGATAGATGGTGCGCGCCATGATCTCCCGGGCCTTCTCCTCGCCGATCTCCTTGCGCATCTCGTCGAAGGCCGCCTCATAGACCATCGCGCGGCTCTTCATCGCGTTGCGCAGAAGTGTGCGAAACTCGTCCATCGGTGAATGCTCCTGTTTTTCTGCCAATTGTTTTGCGGTGGCGATTTTTGTTTTTTAAAGCGCTTGTTCTTTTTGCTTCAGAGGGACGGGCCGCCCTCAAGGAAGGCCTCGATCCGCGCCTCGTCGGCGGCGGTGTCGAAACCGGCCCGCGCCATCCAGGCGTCGTCGTGGTAGGTGTTGCGGTAGCGCTCGCCGGAATCGCAGATCAGCGTCACCAGCGACCCGGCCCGCCCGGCGTCGCGCATCCGTCCGGCGATCCAGCACAGCCCGAAGAAGTTTGTCCCGGTGGACCCGCCGACCATCCGGCCCAGACGCCGCGACAGCACCCGCATCGCCGCCAGCGAGGCCACGTCGGGCACCTTGATCATCTGGTCGACGACCTCGGGGATGAAGGACGGCTCGACGCGCGGCCGCCCGATGCCCTCGATGCGCGACCCGCGCTCGCAGGTCAGCGCGGCGTCGCGGTTGACGAAGCTGTCGTAGAAGACCGAATGCTCGGCGTCGGGAACGCACAGCCGGGTCGGCAGATGGCGGTAGCGGATGTGGCGCCCGATGGTCGCGGCGGTGCCGCCGGTGCCGGCGCTCATCACGATCCAGTCGGGCACCGGGTGGCGCTCGCTGCGCATCTGGCCGAAGATCGACTGGGCGATGTTGTCGGTGCGCCAGTCGGTGGCGCGCTCGGCGTAGGTGAACTGGTCGAGATAGACGCCGCCCAGCCGCACCGCCAGCGCCGCCGCCTCGGCGTAGATCGCCTTGGAGGATTCGACGAAGTGGCAGCGCCCGCCGTGCAGCTCGATGGCGGCGACCTTCTCGTCCGAGGTGCCGCGCGGCATCACCGCGTGGAAGGGCAGGCCGAGCAGACGGGCGAAATAGGCTTCCGACACCGCGGTGGACCCCGACGACGCCTCGATCACCGGCGTGCCCTCGCCGATCCGCCCGTTGCAGATGGCGAACAGCAGCAGCGACCGGGCGACGCGGTGCTTCAGGCTGCCGGTGGGGTGGGTCGATTCGTCCTTCAGGTAGACGTCGATCCCGGATAGCTCCGGAACATTTAGCTTCAGCAGCGGCGTGTCGGGCGACCGCGCCGCCTCGGTCTCCAGCAGTTCGATCGCGCGCCGGGTCCAGTCGCGGCCGGTGGCCTCGGGCAGCGGGGTGTAATCGAGGCGGAGCGGTTGACGGATCGAACCGGCGCCGGGTTGCAGCGTCACGGTCTGCGCGGAAGCGGTCATGTCACCCTCAAAGCGCGATGACGGCATCGATTTCGACCGACGCGCCGAGCGGCAGCGCCGACACTTCGACGGTCGAGCGGGCGGGGAACGGCGCCTGGAAGAAGCCGGCATAGACCTCGTTCACCGCCTTGAACTGGGTGAGGTCGGTCACGTAGACGGTCATCTTCACCGCCTTCGCCAGGCTGGTTCCGGCGGCCTCGGCGATCGCCGCGATGTTGGTCAGGCTGCGCGCCGCCTGGGTGGGCGCGTCCGGGCCGGCGAAGGCCCCGGTGGCCGGGTCGATCGGCAACTGGCCGGAGACGAACAGCAGCCCCCCGGCGACGCGGGCCTGGGCGTAGGGGCCGATGGCGGCCGGGGCTTTGTCCGTGGCGATGGTGTCGGTCATCATCCTGATCTTTCCTGGTTTGGCCCTGTGGCGGCGACCGTCGCCCGTGCTCAAAGGCTGGGCGGTCTGCCCGCGGAGACGGCATGCGGGTGCATGCGAAATCCTCAAAACGAAAAAGCTTTTCTCCAGACCGGCCGAATGAGCAAAATCATCCGTCCCAACCGCGAAGGCCCCGAGCAACCCCAATGACCATCGACGCCACCGACCGGAAGATCCTGGCCGCCCTTCAGGCCGACGCGACCCTGTCGCTCGCCGACCTCGGCAAGCAGGTCGGCCTGTCCGCCACCCCCTGCTGGCGCCGCGTGCAACGCCTTGAACAGGAAGGTTATGTCCGACGCCGCGTGGCGTTGCTGGACCGGGCCAAGCTGAACGTCGACGTGACCGTCTTCGTGGCCGTCCGAACCAGCAAACACTCGGCGGAATGGCTGGAGGAGTTCCGCCGCGTGGTGGCCGACATACCGGAGGTTGTCGATCTCTACCGTTTGAGCGGCGAAATCGATTATCTGCTGCGGGTGGTCATTCCGGACATCAAGGCGTATGACGCTTTCTATCGAAAGCTCATCGAGCGCATCGAGCTTCAGGATGTCTCGTCAATGTTCGCCATGGAGGAAATGAAATCGACAACGGAAGTCCCTCTTTCTTACGTAAAAACCCAGACCAGCTAGGATTTTACTTGTCGGTTTTCTTTTTAGACTCTCGCTTCGGCAATTTTTGCGAAGCCCCTGTAGTGATTCTCAATATCGCATGGTTCGTATGAGAATTTTTTACTTTTTTGGCTGAGAAGGCGCCACAGTGTAGAAAATTTTTCCGCTTATACGGCGTTATACGCAAAATTCTTTCTAAGACTTGCGGCGCTCCGGATAGGTTGGGTGTTTGTAAGCTCCGTCACGGCCTGTCCTTCCGCACGGCAATCGCGTTTGGCATCAAATCCCTCTCCCGCCCCAGGAGAGGGTGCCCGCGCAGCGGGCGGGTGAGGGTGGAGCCGAGGATCAAGGCGCTGATCCTTGGCAACACCCTCACCCTTCCCACGCCTGTGGCGCGGGCCCCTTCCCTCTCCCGGGACGGGAGAGGGGATATCTCTCGTCCCCCCAGGTCACGCTCAGCCCCCGTTGCCTATTGCCTGCGCAAAGCGGCCGGTCTATATGCGTCACGTCTCACTCAATGAGACGCTGAAACCGCCAGGGCAGGCGAACCTTGAAAACGCGCAGCACGCAGACTCCCGAGACCACCGCAGCCGACGACGCGGCCAAGCCGAAGGCCGCCGCCACCGACCGGACCTTCGCGATCCTGGAACTGGTCGCGTCGGCCTCCGGCCCGCTGGCCGTCAAGACCATCGGGACGACGCTCGGCCTGCCCAAGCCGACCGCCCACCGCCTCGTCAACAGCCTGATCGAGAAGGGGCTTCTGGCGCGGGATCTGGAAACGCGCGACGTCATCATCGGCGTCGAGGCGGCGCGGCTGGCGGTCAGCATCCTGCGCGCCTCGCTGTCCCGCGCGCCGGTGCGTTCCGTGCTGCGCGCGGTCAGCGCCGAACTGGGGGAAACCTGCAACGTCGGCGTCCTCGACGGCGGCGACGTCGTCTATCTCGACCGCGTCGAGGTCGAGCACTGGCCCCTGCGACTCCAGTTCGGCGTGGGATCGCGCGTGCCGATGCACTGCACGGCCATGGGCAAGCTGTTCCTCGCCACCCTGCCGGACGGCATGCGGAGCCGCCTGCTGGCCTCCGGCCCCTTCTCCGCGCAGACCGCCCACACCCTCACCGATCCGGACGCGCTGGCCGCCGAACTGGAGCGCATCGCCGCGCGCGGCTACTCGCTCGACGACGAGGAGTATGTGGTGGGCGTGTTCTGCGTGGCGGTGCCGATCCTGTCCTCCGCGGGACGGACGGTGGCGGCCATCGCCGTGCAGGCCCCGAAAGTCCGGCTGTCGCACGACCGCGTCGAACAGGTCCTGCCCATCCTCCGCCGCGGCGCCGCAGCCCTGTCCGCGCAGTTCGGATAACCTCCCTACCTCCATCGTTCTCCAAAACCGGACGTTTCATCGCCTGTGCCTCGGGATGGCGGCAGGTCATGCCCCGTATGCATGGATAATTGGGTACACGAACTTTTTGGGCTTGCGCGACCCAGGGTCCTGTGAGTAAATGATACAAATCGTATCGCTGAATGAGACTAATAAGCCGAGCGATACGCTTCCAGTCACGGGGAGGAACGATGACGCGGAAGATCGCCTTGGGCTCCGCTCCGTTGCGGGAGCCCCGCGAACCGACAACCGAAGACGCCGCCGACACCAACTCCGGTGACCGCCGGCCGCTCGCCGACCGCGTCCTGGCGTTGCTGGACGCGGTGGCCGGGGCGGGGCAGCCGATGGCCGTCAAGGACATCGCCGAGAAGCTGGCCCTGCCGAAACCGACCGCGCACCGGCTGATCGCCATGCTGGAGGAACGCGGCTTCCTCGCCCGCCCGTTCGACGGCCGTCTGGTGACCGTCGGCCCGAAACTGCGCACCCTGGCGCTCAACACGCTGCGCAGCTCCCTGGCCCAGGCGCCGTCGCACGCCCGGCTGCGGGCGCTCAGCCTGGAGTTGGGGGAGACCTGCAACATCGGCGTGCTGGAGGGCGGCGACGTCGTCTATCTCGACCGCGTCGAGGTGGAAAACTGGCCGCTGCGGCTGGAGTTCGGCGTCGGCTCGCGGGTGCCGCTGCATTGCACGGCGATGGGCAAGCTGTTCCTCGCCTTCCTGCCGGAGCTGCCGCGGCGGCGCCTGCTGGATTGCCTGCCCCTGCCCCGGATGGCGGCGGCCACACTGTGCGACCCGGCGCTGTTCCGCGCCGAGCTGGAGCGCATCGCCGAATGCGGCCATTCCTTCGACGACGAGGAGTACATGCCAGGCGTCTTCTGCGCGGCGGTGCCGATCCGCGACGGCGCGGGACGGATGGTCGCCGCCCTGGCGGTGCAGGCGCCGAAGGTCCGGCTGTCGCGGGAATCGGTGGCCGACCGCCTGCCGGTCCTGCACCGCGCCGCAAGCGACATGGCCCACGCGCTGGGCATCGACGCCGCCCCGGCCGAGCCGGCCCTCTCACCTTAAGGAAACGGACGCCATGGCAAGGACGCTTGAGACGACCGCCGCCGGATGCCCGGCCCGGCTGATGGCGCGCAGCGCCGCCCTGGAGCCGGTTCCCACGGCGGTGGTCGCCGCGGGCTCGCCGGTCGCGCTGGAAAGCGCGCGGCGCGCCACCGCCCTCGGCCTCATCGAGCCGGTGCTGGTCGGCGATCCGGCGGCCATCGCCGACAGCGCCCGCCGCATCGGCTGGACGCTCCACGGCGCCTGCGTGGTTCCGGCCAGGGACGACGCGGCGGCGGCACGGATCGCGGTGGCGCTCGCCCGCTCCGGCGACGTCGGCGCGCTGATGAAGGGGCACATCCACACCGACACGCTGATGCTGGCCGCCCTCGACCCGAAGAGCGGGCTGCGCACCGGACGCCGCTTCACCCACGCCTTCCACATGACGCTGCCCGGTTCGGGCCGCGAGTTGGTCATCACCGACGCGGCGATCAACGTGGCGCCGTCCCTGACGACCCAACTGGACATCATCCGCAACGCCGTGGAGCTGTGGCGGCTGGTCGGCGGCAATGACCCGCGCGTGGCGCTGCTCTCCTGCACCGAGGAAGTGACCGAGCGCGTGCCCTCCAGCATGGACGCCGACCGGCTGACCCGCCTGTGCCAGCAGGAGGTGCCGGGTGCTACGGTGTTCGGGCCGCTGGCGCTCGACCTCGCGGTGTCCGCCGAGGCGGCGCGGATCAAGAACCTGACCCACCCCTGCGCCGGGGCCGCCGACATCCTGGTGGTGCCGAACATCGAGACCGGCAACGCCCTGTTCAAGGCGCTGGTGCATTTCCTGGACGCGGTCGCCGCGGGCATCGTGCTCGGCGCTGCGGTGCCGATCGTCCTCACCTCGCGCGCCGACCCGCCGGCGGCCCGCATCGCCGCCGCCGCCATCGCCCAGATCGTCGCCGGGCGCCGCCGCTCTGCCACCCCGGGCGCGCCCTACCCCACCACCGCAGCCAAGGGAGGCGCCGCACCCGGCCTGCACGCCTGACGTCAAAAAACAAATCCTGGGAGGGAACGCAAATGCTTCGCAACGCCTTGACGCTCACCGCGGCGGTGGCCGCGCTGCTGACACCCGTCCTGTCATCCGGCGCCGCCCGCGCCGACGACTACCCGTCGCGCCCCATCGAGGTCATCGCGACCTTCGGGGCCGGCGGCGGCGCCGACCTGATGGCGCGCCAGTTCGCCCGCCTCGCCGAACCGCATCTCCACGTCGCCATGCCCGTCGTCAACGTGTCCGGGGCGTCGGGCAACGCCGGCCTGACGCGGGTCCTGACCAACCCGGCCGACGGCTACACGGTCGGCACGCTGATCGCCCTGTCCGTCTCCTCCTGGGCGTCGGGCCTGGGCACGGCGAAGCCGGACAATTTCGTCTATGTGGCGATGATGCAGAACTCGCCCTCGATGCTCTACGTCTCGAAGAACAGCCCCTTCAAGACCTACCAGGAGTTCGCCGCCCACGCCAAGGACAACCCCGGCAAGCTGCGCGTCGCCACCTCCGGTTACGGCACGCAGGACGACATCACGCTGAAATATCTGGGCACCCAGGGCGTGCCGGTGACCAACGTCCCCTTCGCCCGCCCGTCGGAACGCTACGCTTCGCCCATCGGCGGCCACACCGACGCGATCTACGAGGAGCCGGGCGACGTCGCCCAGTTCCTGAAGTCCGGCGACCTGCGGCCCATCGTCGTCTTCGACAAGCAGCGCCACCCCTCCTTCCCCGACGTGCCGTCCTCGGCGGAGCTGGGTCTGGACATCGGCGACCTGCCGAACTTCCGCACGCTGGCCGTGCCCGCGAACACGCCGCCCGAGCGCGTGCAGAAGCTCCACGAGGCCGCCTCCAAGGTGCTGGCGAGCCCGGAATGGAAGACCTTCTGCGCGGACACCTACACCTGCGTCGACACGGTGGTGACGCCGGACCAGGCCAAGGAGGAGGTCAAGGCCTTCTACGAGACGGTGAAGGGCTATCTGGACCGCTTCGCGACCAAGACCGTCGGCCAGACACCGGGCTAAGTCCGCCCCCGGTTCCGACCTCGCCCCACCCGTTTCATCGCTTCTCAGGGAGGGAACCGTGACTCCCCTGTCCCACGGTCTTCGCCGGCTGGCGACGCCCGCGGCCCTGCTCCTCGGGTCGCTTCTTCTCTCGCAACACATCGTGCGCGACAGCACCATGATCGCCGGCCTGCCGGACCCGGTGGGTCCGACGGGTTGGCCCCGGCTGATGCTGGGCGCGGTCGGGCTGTGCGCCCTGATCTGGATCGTCAAGGAACTCCTGGCGCTGCGGCGCGCGGCCCACCAGCAGAAACCGGTCGACGAGGAATACGAAGGCTACGCCAATGGGCGGGCGATGATCGGACTGGGGCTGGTGATCCTGTACGGCATCGCCCTGCCGCAGCTCGGCTTTCCGGTCGCCACCCTCGCCTTCGTCGCCCTGTGGTGCGTCATCGGCGGCATCCGGCGCCCGCTCACCCTGGCGCTGGTCACCGGCATCGGCTGCGTCGTGCTGCTCTACGTCTTCGTCCTGCTCGCCCAGATGCCGCTGAGCCGCGGCCACGGCGTCTTCGACGACTTCACCGTCGCGCTCTACCGCCTGCTCGGCATCTACTGAGCCGGCCACCGGAAGGATCGTCCCATGGATATCCTCGCCAATCTGGCCGGTGGCTTCGCCGGCGCCCTCGATCCGTACAACTTCGTCCTCCTCGTGGCGGGCCTGATGATCGGGGTGGTGGCCGGCGCGCTGCCGGGCATCTCCTTCGTCAACGCCATGGCCATCGCCCTGCCCTTCACCTATCTGCTGCCGCCGGTCACGGCGATGTCGTTCCTCGGCGGCATCTATGTGGGTGGCGTGTTCGGCGGCTCGATCTCCTCGATCCTCATCAACATCCCCGGCACGCCGGCCTCGCTGCCGAGCTGCTGGGACGGCTACCCGATGACGCGCAAGGGCCTGTCCTCGCGGGCGCTGAGCATCGCCATCACCGCCTCGGCCTTCGGCGGGCTGGCCAGCGCCCTTCTGCTGACCTTCGGCGCCCCGCCCTTCGCCAGCTTCGCGCTGAAGTTCGACCAGCCGGAGTTCTTCGCGGCCACCATCCTGGGCCTCGTCAGCGTCATCGCGATCGCCAAGGACGCCCCGCTGATGAGCGCCGTCTCGATGTTCCTCGGCCTGCTGATCGGGACAGTCGGCGTCGATCCGATGTACGGCATGCCCCGGCTGACGCTGGGGGTCCCCGATCTGGAGAGCGGCATCAACTTCACCGTCGTGATGATCGGCCTCTTCGCCATCGGCGAGGTGGTGGACCTGATCTGCAAGCGGGCCGGCGGCGCGCGTTCCATCGCCACGAAGCCCGGCAAGCAGGTCGGTCTGGCGGACCTCTGGCGGGTGAAATCCTCCATCCTGCGCGGCACCGGCCTCGGCTGCACCATCGGCGTCATCCCCGGCGCCGGCGCCACGGTGGGGGCGGTCATCGCCTACAGCGTGGAGAAGCAGGCCTGCGGCAAGGGCGACCGCTTCGGCACCGGCGTGGAGGAGGGGCTGGCGGCCCCGGAGGCGGCCAAGAACGCCACCACCGGCACCGCGATGATCCCGCTGCTGACTCTGGGCATTCCCGGCAGCGCCGCCACGGCGATCATGCTGGCCGCCATGCTGATCCACGGGTTGAACCCCGGCCCGCTCCTCTTCACCTCGAACGCCTCGCTGGTCTACACGATCTTCGCCAGCATGCTGATCGCCAACCTGCTGATGATCGTCGCGGCGATGGGCGTGGCGCGGGTCTTCTCCACGCTGATGCGCGTGCCGCCGGCCATCCTCGGCGCCTTCATCATCGTGCTGAGCGTCGTCGGCGCCTACGGCGTGCGCAACAACCTGTTCGACGTCTATGTCTGCCTCGCCTTTGGCATCGCCGGCTACGTCATGAAGCGCACCGGCTTCCCGCCGGCCCCGCTGGTGGTCGGCGTGATTCTGGGGCCGCTGTGCGAGCGCTACTTCCTCACCTCGCTCGCCAACTACGACGGCAACATGGCGGTCTTCTTCACCCGCCCGATCAGCGGCACGATCCTGGCCCTGGCCGCCGCCTTCCTCATCTGGTCGATGTGGCCGTCGGGCAAGCCGCTGCTCCGCCGTCCGCCGAAGAACCAGCCTGATGAGGAGCCGCCGCAGCGGGTGCTCAAAGCCTGACCGTCCGAATCAATGAACGAACCTTCAGGGAGAGAGACAAGCACAATGGACAACATCATGCTCGACCGAACGCCGGCCAGCGCCGACCAGGAGGCTATCGCCGCCCTCGTCGCCCGCGCCCGCGCCGCCCAGCGCGCCTTCGCCGACGCAACGCAGGAGCAGGTGGACGACGCCGTCGCCGCACTCGCCTGGTCCATCTACGAGCCGGGCCGCGCCCGCGCCCTGGCGGAACTGGCGGTGGCCGACACCGGTCTCGGCAACGTCGCGGACAAGATCACCAAGAACCAGCGCAAGACCTTCGGTACGTTGCGCGACCTGATGCGGGTGCGCACCGTCGGCGTGATCGAGGAGGACACCGCCAAGGGCATCGTGAAGATCGCCAAGCCGCTGGGCGTCGTCGGCGCCGTCACCCCCTCCACCAACCCGGCGGCCACCCCGGTCAACAAGGCGATGATGGCCGTGAAGGGCCGCAACGCCATCATCATCGCCCCCTCCCCCATGGGCTCCGCCGCCACCGGCCGCACGGTCGAAGTGATGCGGGCCGAGCTGGCGCGCATCGGCGCGCCGGAGGATCTGGTGCAGATGATCCCCACCCCCATCACCAAGGGCCTGACCCAGGCGCTGATGGAGGCGGTCGATCTGGTCGTCGTCACCGGTTCCCAGGACAACGTGCGCCGCGCCTACTCCAGCGGCACCCCGGCCATCGGCGTCGGGGCGGGCAACGTCCCGGTCATCGTGGACGAGAGCGCCGATCTGGCCGAGGCGGCGCGCAAGATCTGCGCTTCCAAGACCTTCGACAACTCCACCTCCTGCTCGTCGGAGAACGCGCTCGTCGTCCTCGACTCCGTCTACGACGCGACCATCGCGGCGCTGGAGGAAGCCGGCGCCTACCTCTGCACCGCGGAGGAGCGGGAGCGCGTGCAGTCCCGCCTGTGGGAGAACGGCAAGCTGAACCGCAAGCTGATCGCCAAGGACGCCGCCATCCTCGCCGAGGCGTTCGAGCTGTCGCCCAAGGCGAGCGAGGCCCGCTTCTTCCTGGTCGAAGAGACCGGCGTCGGCAAGGCGCATCCCTTCTCCGGCGAGAAGCTGTCGCTGGTGCTGGCGGTCTACCGGGTGCCGGACTTCGACGCGGCGGTCGATCAGGTGCGCCGGATCCTCGACCACCAGGGGCGCGGCCATTCCTGCGGCATCCACACGCGGGACGAGGCGCACGCCAAACGGCTGGCCGACGAGCTGGACGTGGTGCGCGTGCTGGTCAACTTCGCCCACACCTTCGGCAACGGCGGCGGCTTCGACAGCGGGCTGAACTTCACCCTCTCCATGGGCTGCGGGAGCTGGCAGAAGAACTCCATCTCCGAAAACCTGAGCTGGAAGCACTTCGTCAACATCACCCACCTCGTCCGCCCGATCCCGGAGGACAAGCCGAGCGAAGAGGCCCTGTTCGGCCCCTTCTGGTCCCGCCACGGACGCTGACGGAGGCGACGATGAATTTCGAAGAACATGCCGGAAAATCCGTTCTCGCCCGCGCCGGGGTGAGCGTTCCGCAGGGACGCCTCTGCGCCAGCGCGCAGGAGGCCGAAGCGGCCGCCCGCGCCATCGGGCGGGTGGTGGTCAAGGCGCAGGTGCCGACCGGCAAGCGCGGCAAGTCGGGCGGCGTCAAGCTGGCCGCCACGCCGCAGGAGGCCGCCGCATCCGCGCAGGCCATCCTGGGCATGGAGATCGGCGGCTTCCCGGTCGCCCGCGTCCTGGTCGAGGAGCAGGCGGCCATCGCCCGCGAATTCTACGCCGCGGTGCTGAACGACCCGGCCAGCCGCAGCCCGCTGGTGCTGTTCTCCACCGAGGGCGGCATGGACATCGAGGAGGTCGCGGCGACCCGCCCCGAATCCCTGCGCCGCATGGCGGTGGACATCCGCAAGGGCTTCGGCCCAGCGGACGCTCGCCGCCTGCTGCTGGGGCTGGATCTCGGCGAGGCCGCGGTGCCGGTGGCGGCGATGCTGGTCGATCTCTACCGCGTCTACCGCCAGCACGACGCCGAGCTTCTGGAAATCAACCCGCTGGCCCTGCTCGCCGACGGCCGCGTCGTGCCGCTGGACTGCAAGCTGACGGTGGACGACGCAGCCCTTTACCGGCAGACCGACATCGCCGAACTGGGCGCCAAGGAGCCGCTGTCGGCGCTGGAGGAGCGCGGGCGGGCGCTCGACCTCAAATACATCGAGCTGGAGGGCAATGTCGGCGTCCTGGCGAACGGCGCCGGGCTGACCATGACGACCATGGACGTGGTCAGCCACGCCGGCGGGCGCCCGTCCAACTTCCTGGAGATCGGCGGCGAAGCCTACACCAAGGGGACGGAGGCGCTGGACCTCGTGCTGTCCAACCCCGGCGTCAAAAGCCTGGTCGTCAATTTCTGCGGCGCCTTCGCCCGCACCGACGTGATGGCCGGCGGCGTGATCCAGGCCTGGAAGACGCTGAACCCCACCGTCCCCGTCTTCTTCTCCATCCACGGCACCGGCGAGGACGAGGCCGTGCGCATGGTGCGGGAGGAGTTGGGGATCGAACCCTACGACCGGATGGAAGACGCCATCTCGGCAGCCGTGGAGGCCGCGCGATGATCGTACGCAAGAGCGACCGGGTCCTGGTGCAGGGCATCACCGGCAAGCAGGGCACCTTCTGGACCGAGCAGATGCAGGCCTACGGCACCACCGTGGTCGGCGGCGTGAACCCGAAGAAGGCCGGGCAGAGCCATTGCGGCGTGCCCATCTTCGCCACCGCGAAGGAGGCCATGGCGAACGGCGGCTTCGACGTGTCGGTGATGTTCATCCCGCCCGCCGCCGCCAAGGCCGCCGCCATCGACGCCATCGAGGCCGGGGCGAAGACCGTCGTCTGCCTGACCGAGCACATCCCGTCGCACGACGTGATGGAGATGCACGCGGCGGCGGCGGAGCACGGCACCCGCATCATCGGGCCGAACACCGCCGGCATCGTGACGCCGGGCGAGGGCTTCGTCGGCATCATGCCCGCCTTCAACCCGCGCGTCTTCCAGCCGGGCCGGGTCGGCGTCATCTCGCGCAGCGGCAGCCTGGGCACGCTGGTCTGCCTGAACCTCGTGCGCGGCGGCCATGGCCAGTCGGCCTTCCTCGGCATCGGCGGCGACCCGATGATCGGCACCACGACCAAGGACGCGCTGGCCGCCCTGATCGACGATCCGGGCACCGACGCCATCGCGCTCGTCGGCGAGATCGGCGGCAGCATGGAGGAGGAGGCGGCGGAGCTGGTGGCGAAGACGGACAAGCCCGTCGTCTCCTTCATCGCCGGCCGCGCCTCCCCGCCGGGCAAGAAGATGGGCCACGCCGGCGCCATCGTGACCGGCAACCGCGGCAGCTACGCCTCCAAGCGCGGCGCGCTGGAACGCGCCGGGGCCGTCGTGGTGGACGTGCCCGGCGACCTGCCGGCGGCCCTCGACGCGCTGATGGCCGAGGCCGCGAAACGGTCGGGCGCGCAGCGGCTCGCGGACTGACCGCGCAGCCGCACCTCAACAAACGTCACCTTTCCAATCGTCACCCCCGCGAAAGCGGGGGTCCAGGAAGCTCCTCGGACAAGCCCTTGAACGGGCTGGATTCCCGCCTTCGCGGGAATGACGGGAAAAAAGGACGACGAACAGCCGACCAAGGATGCGTGAAGGCTGCAAGCCCCCCGCCCGAAGGGGACGGGGGAGGCATACCGGAAGGAACGGATCAGGATGGCGAAGATCGACGACGTCGGCGGCCAGCGTGCGCGCGGGTTCGCCTTCACCCAGGGCCGGGGGTTCCAGCGAAGCACCGGGCCGGCGGCGCCCGAGGACGCGCGCGGCTGGCTCGACCGCTACCAGTCGCCGCGCGAGGATCTCGACCCCTCGCCGACCGTCTCCGACACGGTCAAATACACCACCTGCTACATGTGCGCCTGCCGCTGCGGCATCAAAGTGCACATCAAGGACGGCCAGCTCCGCTTCATCGAGGGGAACAAGGACCATCCGGTGAATCACGGCGTGATCTGCGCCAAGGGCTCCGCCGGCATCATGACCCAGAACTCCCCGGCCAAGCTGCGCAAGCCCCTGCTGCGCACCGGGGAGCGCGGCACCGGCGAATTCCGCGAGATCGAGTGGGACGAGGCGCTGACCATCCTGACCGAGCGTCTGGGCAAGATCCGCGACAGCGACCCCAGCAAGCTCGCCTTCTTCACCGGGCGCGACCAGAGCCAGTCGCTGACCGGATTCTGGGCGGCACAGTTCGGCACGCCCAATTTCGCGGCACACGGCGGCTTCTGCTCGGTCAACATGGCCGCGGCGGGCATGTACACGCTGGGCGGCAGCTTCTGGGAGTTCGGGGAGCCGGACTGGGACCACACCCGCTACCTGCTGCTGTTCGGGGTGGCCGAGGACCATGACAGCAACCCGATCAAGATCGGCCTGTCGAAGATGAAGGCGCGCGGCGCCAAGATCGTCTCCGTCAACCCGATCAAGACCGGCTATTCCGCCATCGCCGACGAATGGGTCGGCATCCGGCCGGGCAGCGACGGTCTGTTCGTCTTCGCCCTGATCCACGAGCTGCTGCGCGCCGACCGCATCGACGCCGAGTATCTGGTCCGCTACACCAACGCCCCCTGGCTGGTCATCCAGGACCCCGGCGCCGCCGACGACGGCCTGTTCGCCCGCGACGCCGACGGCGCCCCGCTGGCCTGGGACGCGGTGGAGCAGCGCGCCGTTCCGGCCACCGCCGCCGATATCCGCCCGGCGCTGGTCGGCGCCGTCACCCTGCCGGACGGGCGGCGGGCCGTGCCCTCCTTCCATCTGCTGGCCGAACGCTACCTCGACCCGCAGCACGCGCCGGAGGCGGTGGCGGAGCGCTGCGGAGTCCCCGCCGACACCATCCGCCGCATCGCCGCCGAGATGGCCCATCTCGCCTTCCAGGAGACGCTGACCATCGAGCAGCCCTGGACCGACTGGGCGGGGCGGCGCCACGAGCGGATGGTCGGGCGGCCCATCGCCATGCACGCCATGCGCGGCATCTCCGCCCATTCCAACGGCTTCCACACCTGCCGGGCGATCCACATCCTGCAAATCCTGCTGGGCACCATCGACGTGCCGGGCGGCTGGCGCTACAAGTCGCCCTACCCCCGCCCCGCCCCGCCGGGCCCCAAGCCCGCCGGAAAGCGCGGCGAGACCGGCCCCGGCAAGGCCATCCACGGGATGCCGCTCGGCTACCCGATGGGGCCGGAGGACCTGCTGGTCGGCGAGAACGGGGAGCCGCTGCGCATCGACAAGGCCTTCAGCTGGGACGCGCCGCTGTCGGTGCACGGGCTGATGCACATGGTGGTCGCCAACGCCTGGGAGGGTGACCCGTACCGCATCGACACGCTGTTCATGTACATGGCCAACATGGCCTGGAACTCGTCGATGAACACATCCGAGACGATGCGGATGCTGTCCGACAAGGACCCGGACAGCGGCGAGTACCGCATCCCCTTCATCGTCTATTGCGACGCCTACGCCTCGGAGATGGTGGCCTACGCCGACCTCGTGCTGGCCGACACCACCTACCTGGAGCGGTGGGACTGCATCTCCCTGCTCGACCGTCCGATCGGCAGCGCGCACGGCCCCGGCGATTCCATCCGCCAGCCGGTGCTGACCCCCGACCGCGACGTGCGGCCCTTCCAGGACGTGCTGATCGAGCTGGGCGCCCGGCTCGGCCTGCCCGCCTTCGTCCGGGAGGACGGCAGCCCGCGCTACCCCGGCGGCTATCCCGACTACATGACCAACCACGAGCGCAAGCCCGGCATCGGCCCGCTGGCCGGCTGGCGCGGCGCCGACGGGAAGGACGCCGGCAAGGGCGCGCCCAACGCGGACCAGCTCGACCGCTACGTCCGCAACGGCTGCTTCTGGCATTTCGAGCTGCCGCCGGAGCAGCACTATTTCAAGCACGCCAACCAGGCCTATCTGGAAACCGCCACCCGCATGGGCTTCCTCGACAAGCCGGAGCCGGTGATCCTCCAGCTCTACGTCGAGCCGCTCCAGAAATTCCGCCTCGCCGCGCGCGGGCACGGCGCGGTGGTGCCGCCCGCCGACAAGCGGCAGCGGGTGGAGACCTACTTCGACCCCCTGCCCTTCTGGTACCCGCCGCTGGAGGAGGAAGGGCTGGACGAGGGCGCCTTCCCGCTGCACGCCGTCACCCAGCGCCCGATGCCCATGTACCATTCCTGGGGCTCGCAGAACGCCTGGCTGCGGCAGATCCTGGCGCGCAACAGCCTCTACATCGCGCGGTCCACCGCGGAGGCGCTCGGCCTCGCCGACGGCGACTGGGCCTGGGTGACCAGCCCGACCGGGCGCATCCGGGTGCCGGTCCAGTTGATGGACGGGGTGGAGGCCGGAACGGTGTGGACCTGGAACGCCATTGGCAAGCGCTCCGGCGCTTGGAACCTGTCCACCGACGCCCCGGAGGGGACCAAGGGCTTCCTGCTCAACCACCTGATCTCCGAACTGCTGCCGGAGCGCAACGGCTACCGCCACGCCAACGCCGACCCGGTGACCGGACAGGCCGCTTGGTACGACCTGCGCGTCCGCGTCGAGAAGGCCCCGCCGAAGGAGCGGGCCGAGACCATGCCGCGCTTCCCCGCCCAGGCCATGCCGCCGGGCGTCGAGCCGCCACCCGCCATCCTGCGGACCGGCGGCGTCTTTCGACCCACGTCGCGGGGAGTCCGGTCATGACGAGCCTGCCCAACCGCGAACCCGGCGCCCCCCGGCTGGGGCTGGTCATCGATCTCGACACCTGCGTCGGCTGCCACGCCTGCGCGGTCGCCTGCAAGCAATGGAACGACGGCGGCCACATGGCGCCGCTGACCGATTACGACGCCTACGGCGCCGGGCCGGACGGGGTGTGGTTCAACCGCATCCACAGCTTCGAGGCCGGAACCGAACAGGGCGGCTGCGGATCGCGCACCACCAACTTCCCGCGCTCCTGCCTGCATTGCGAACAGCCCGCCTGCGTGACCGTCTGCCCGACCGGCGCCTCCTACAAGCGCGCCGAGGATGGCATCGTGCTGGTCAACGAGGATTTGTGCATCGGCTGCAAGCTGTGCTCCTGGGCTTGCCCCTACGGCGCGCGGGAGTTCGACCAGGACGTCGGCGTGATGAAGAAATGCACGCTGTGCATCGACCGCATCCACAACGACACGCTGGCGGAAGCGGAGCGGGTGCCGGCCTGCGTCATGGTCTGCCCGACCTCCGCTCGGCATTTCGGCGACCTCGCCGACCCCTCCTCCGCCGTCTCGAAGCTGGTGGCGGAGCGCGGCGGCTACGACCTCATGCCGGAGCTTGGTTACGAACCAACCAACAAGTACCTGCCGCCCCGGCCCCGCCCCACCCTGGCGCTCGACGAGCGTGTCACCAAGGACAGCGCCAACGACGATCTGCCGCTCCACGGCCTGCTGAAATGGGCCGACCGCATCCTGGCGCGCTGAGGGAGGGAATCCCATGCATCCGGCCTTCTCCATCATCTTCTTCACGAGTGCCGCGGGCGCCGGCTACGGCCTGCTCGCCCTGCTCGGCCTGCTGGCGCCCTTCGGCCTGCTGCCGGCGAGCCCGCTGTTCGGCCTCGCCGCCCTCGCCCTCGCTCTGGGGCTGGTGGTGGCCGGGCTGCTCTCCTCGCTGGCCCATCTCGGCCGGCCGGAGCGGGCGTGGCGGGCGCTGTCGCAATGGCGCAGTTCCTGGCTGTCGCGTGAAGGCGTGGCGGCGGTCGCCACCTTCCTGCCGGCGGGCGTCTTCGCCATCGCCTGGATCGTCCTGACGGCCGGCAACGATGGAAGCGGCAGTGGCGTGGCGGGCGTCGCCGGCTGGATCACCGCGGTGATGGCGGCGGTCACCGTCTACTGCACGGCGATGATCTACGCCTCGCTGAAGCCGATCCGCCAGTGGGCCAACCCCTGGGTGCCGCGCGCGTACTTGGCGCTGTCGCTGATGACCGGGGCGCTGCTGCTGAACGCGCTGCTCGGCGCGGCGGGACAGGCGGCGGGCTGGTCCTCCCTGCTGGCGCTGGCGTCGGTGGGGCTGGCCTGGGCGGCCAAGGAGGGGCATTGGCGGCATTGCGCCACCGCCCGCCCCGTCAGCACGGCGGAGACGGCAACTGGATTGGGTCACATCGGGCGGGTCCGCCTGCTCGACGCCCCGCACAGCGAGGACAACTACCTGCTCAAGGAAATGGGCTTCCGCGTCGGGCGCCGTCACGCCGTCCGCCTGCGCCTCATCACCCGCCTCGCCGCCTTCGCCCTGCCGGCGGCACTGAGCCTCGGCGCGCTGGTCGCCGGCCCCGGCGCCTTGTCCGGCACGCTGGCGCTGCTGGCCGCCGTCGCCGCCGCGCTGGGGGTGATCGCCGAGCGCTGGCTCTTCTTCGCCGAGGCGAAACACACTGTGACCCTTTTCTACGGCGCCGGGGAAGCCTGAACCCGCCTCTTCACCCCTCAATCGGGAAAGGAGCAGACATGCCGCAAGACCACGCCGATCACGGTCCCGCCCTGGCCCTCCTGATGACCCGCGCCAAAGCGATGGACGCCTGGAGCCTCTACATCTGCGGCTCGCCCTCCTGCCCCCGCGTGGGCTTCCGCTCCGGTCCGGCTATTGTCTACGAGCCTTTGCCCGCCGGCCTCGCCGGAGGCCTGATCGACCGCTTCGCGGTGGACGGCCACGGCTTGAGCCAAGGGCTGCTCGTCTGGAGCGGACGCCATTACCGCTGGTTCGCCATGCCGATGCCGGAGGGGGACGACGGCTACGCCCCCCTGATCGCCGTGCACCGGCCCGCCATTTGTCCCGGCCCCAGCGAGCGGGCCATGCCGCGCGTGATCGCCGGCTGACCGCCCTGCCCTTCCCCTTCATCCCATCCATGAAACGAGGATGCGCACCATGAAAATGACCACCGAGGAAGCGTTCGTGAAGGTCCTTCAGATGCACGGCATCCGGCACGCCTTCGGGATCATCGGATCGGCCATGATGCCGGTCTCCGACCTCTTCCCCAAGGCCGGCATCCGGTTCTGGGACTGCGCGCACGAGACCAACGCCGCGCTGATCTGCGACGGCTACAGCCGCGTCACCGGCGAGATGGCCATGGCCATCGCCCAGAACGGACCCGGTGTGACCGGCTTCGTCACCTCGATCAAGACCGCCTACTGGAACCACACGCCAATGCTGCTGGTGACACCGCAGGCCGCCAACAAGACCATCGGCCAGGGCGGTTTCCAGGAGGTCGAGCAGATGGCCATGTTCCGGGAAATGGTCTGCTACCAGGAGGAGGTGCGCGACCCCAGCCGCATGGCCGAGGTTCTGAACCGCGTCATCGAGAAGGCGTGGCGCGGCTGCGCCCCGGCGCAGATCAACGTGCCGCGCGATTACTGGACCCAGGTGATCGACGTCGAACTGCCGCAGATCGTCCGGCTGGAGCGCTCGGCCGGCGGACGCCAGGCCATCGCCGAGGCGGCGCGCCTGCTGTCGGAGGCGAAGTTCCCGGTCATCCTCAACGGCGCCGGGGTGGTGATCGGCGGGGCAATCCCGGACAGCATCGCGCTGGCGGAGCGGCTGGACGCGCCGGTCTGCTGCGGCTACCAGCACAACGACGCCTTCCCCGGCAGCCACCCGCTGTCGGTCGGGCCGCTCGGCTACAACGGGTCGAAAGCGGCGATGGAGCTGATCGCCAAGGCCGACGTCGTGCTGGCGCTCGGCACGCGGCTCAACCCCTTCTCCACCCTGCCCGGCTACGGCATCGACTACTGGCCGAAGGGCGCGCAGATCATCCAGGTGGACATCAACCCCGACCGCATCGGCCTGACCAAAAAGGTCTCGGTCGGCATCTGCGGAGACGCCAAACAGGTGGCCCAGCAGATCCTGGCGCAGCTCGCCCCCGGCGCCGGGGACGCGGGCCGACTGGAGCGCCGGGCGCTGATCCACCAGACCAAGTCGGCGTGGCTTCAGCTCCTGTCCTCGCTCGACCATGAGGAGGACGATCCCGGAACGAGCTGGAACGCCGAGGCGCGCGAGCGCGAGTCCGACCGCATGTCGCCGCGTCAGGCGTGGCGGGCCATCCAGGCCGCCCTGCCCGCCGACGCCATCCTGTCCACCGACATCGGCAACAACTGCGCCATCGGCAACGCCTACCCCACCTTCGAGGAGGGGCGGAAGTATCTGGCGCCGGGCATGTTCGGCCCCTGCGGCTACGGCTTCCCGTCGATCGTCGGCGCGAAGATCGGCTGCCCCAGCACACCGGTGGTCGGCTTCGCCGGCGACGGCGCCTTCGGCATCTCGATGAACGAGATGTCCTCCATCGGGCGCGAGGGATGGCCGGCGGTCACCATGGTGATCTTCCGGAACTTCCAGTGGGGGGCGGAGAAGCGCAACACGACGCTGTGGTACGACAACAACTTCGTCGGCACGGAACTGAACCCCAAGCTCAGCTACGCCAAGGTGGCCGAGGGTTGCGGCCTCAAGGGCGTCACCGCGCGCACCCAGGACGAGGTCACGGCGGCCCTGCGCCAAGCCATCGAGGACCAGGGGCGCGGCATCACCACCTTCGTCGAGGTCGTCCTGAACCAAGAGCTGGGCGAGCCCTTCCGCCGCGACGCCATGAAGAAGCCGGTCGCGGTCGCCGGCATCGACCCGTCGGACATGCGCCCGCAGCAGGCCGTGTAAGGCGGGGCACAGCACCGTTCACGCGGTGAGTCTGTCATGAAAAGGGGGGAGCCGGTGATGACGCCGGCTCCCCCTTCTTCTTTATGAAAACGGCTGGAGTTCTGCCCCCTCCCCAACCCTCCCCCTCTGCGAGGTGGAGGGGACTGCCGCCGCTCCGCAGAAGGCACCCTCTCCCGCGAAGCGGGGGAGGGTTGGGGTGGGGGCAGAACTCTCCAAAAGGAGTGCTCAGGAGCATCTCGCGTTTCGACTTCGAAAGCACTCTCTGATTGTATATTATTCAAAACTACACAACCAAAAGACGCTTTCGATTTCGAAACCTTTCACTCCCCCAGCAGATCGTCAATGCGCATCCGCAGGTCCCGCAACAGCTCTCGATGCTCCTTCTGCATCGCGTTGCTGACCGCGTCGATGGCCTTCAGCTCCTTCTCGATGCGGTTGATCGAGCGGCCCAGCACGCGCATCGGCTCCGCCGTTCCCGGCGCCTTGGACGCCCGCGCCGCGCGCACCGACTGCACCGTCAGCCCGCCGGTGCGCGCCGACTGCCACAGCCGCCGCACCTCCCCTTCGTCGCCGACGAAGGCCAGCTCGACCAGGGCGGAACGGGACACCGCGTCGGGGTTCTCCCGGTACTCGCGGAGGATGTCGGTCGGCAGGTCCAGCACCTTCAGCCGCTTCGACACCTCGGCCTCCGAACAGCCGAGCACCGCGGCGACCTCCGCCTGGGCGTAGCCGTGGCTGTCGATGAGCTGGCTCAGGCCGCGGGCCAGATCGATGGCGTCCAGGTCCACGCGCTGGACGTTCTCGATCAGCGCGATCTCCTCCGCCTTGCCCTTGGTGATGATGGCGGCGATGGTCGGACGGCCGAGCATCTGGTGGGCGCGCAGGCGGCGTTCGCCGGCCACGAGGCGGTAGACGCCCTTCTCCGCGGTCTCCTGCACCAGCACCGGCTGCTGAAGCCCATGCCGCTCGATGGAGGCGGCGAGCGAGGCGAGTGCCGTCTCGTCGAAGACGGTGCGTGGCTGGTTGGGATCGGTGCGGATAGCGGCGACGTCGGCCTCGATCAGCCGGGGCAGGGCGCCGGTCAACCCGAACAGCCGGTCGGTCTCCGGGGCCGGGGCGGTGCTCTTTGCTTGCAGGACGGTGGCGGCGGTCTGGCGAGTCAGCTTCTTAGGCGGCATCGGACGACTCCCGGATGCGTCCGGTGGCCTTCAAAAGGGCACCGGCGATGGCGGCATAGCTTTCCACGCCCGGCGCGCCGATGTCGGCGTCCAGCGTGATGACGTTGGCCCCGGCGGCCTGCGCGTAGATCGTCGCGCGCGGCACCGGCGGGAAGACCCGGTAATCCTCTCCCCACAGCCGGCCGATGTCCTCCAGCGAGGAGCGGTCCTGGGTCTGGCGGGGATTTAGCATGGTCGGCAGCACGCCCAGAATCCGCAGGTTCGGGTTCAGCCGCCGCTGGATCTTCGTCACCGTGTCCAGGAAGGCGTTCACGCCCAGGATAGCGTGCGGCTCCGCCTGGCAGGGGATCAGCACAAAGTCCGCCGCGGTCAGCGCGTTGATGGTGACCGCCCCCAGGTTCGGCGCGCAGTCGATCAGGATGAAATCGTAATCGCCCCGCACCGCGTCCAGCATCTCCGCCATGGCGGTCTGGGCGTTGGTCAGGTTGCCGGGCAGCTCGGTGTCGGCGCTGGCGAGCGCGATGCTCGACGGCACGACGTCCAGCCCTTCCACGCTGGTCGGGCGGATAACCTCGGCCAGCTTCGCCTTGCCCATCAGCGCGTGGTAGAGCACCCTGCCCTGCTCCGTCAGCGCCACCACGTCGGTCTGCGGCACGCCGACATGCACCGTGGCGTTACCCTGCGGATCGGCGTCCACCAGCAGCACGCGGTTCCCCGACCGGGCCAGCATGAAGGCGACGTTGATCGAGGTCGCCGTCTTGGCCGTGCCGCCTTTCTGCAAACCGACGGCGATGGTCGTGCCGGCCCGCGGCGCCTCGGTCGCCGGCTGCTCCAGGGACAGCAGCAGCAGACGACCCAGCACGTCGCGGGGCAGGGGCTCGCGCCCCGTCTCCCACTTGCTGAGCCGCTGCTTGTCGTAGCGGCGGCCGGTCAGTTCGTTCACGAACGCGGCCATCTGCGTCTGGGTGAGGCCGCGCTTCTCGCGCAGCAGCTTCAAATCGTCGCCGGTCATTGCCCCCTCGTCGCCACATTTGCCGGAGTCGTCTGGGAAGCTATCAAGTCGTCCCAACCCCCGCAATGGGTGTCTACCCGAGATCCGGAGCAGCCGGCACTGGCGGAACATGGCCTCTCCGGTGCATAACTGGTCCTGCGGGGCCGGAGGCGGCACCGGGGCAATGGGGTTGCGCGAATGGCGGCGAACTGGTCGGTGCGGCAACTGGTGTGTCAGGCGCATGGCTGCGAACTGGCCGTGTCGTGGCGGACCGATGGACGCTGGACCTGGACCGTGTCGGTCGCCGGGGAACGCATCGCCGTTGGGATCGCCCAGTCGCAGGAGGGCGCCCAGGACGCCGCCGCCAACGCGGCGGAACGCCACGCCCGCGCGGACGGCATCATCCAACTGACCATGTTCTGAACAGGCAGAGATCCGGGAACCGCCTTCAGGCGTCGAATTGGGCGTATTGCGCCGCAACATAACCGTCGATACGGGCTTAGCCCATACAATCCCCAGAAAAAGCGCTTAGCCACAGAGAATAATCCAGCGGGATTTTGCGCGAACCCATCAGGGTTTCTGTGATTTTCCCGTGCGCCCCCTATTGTTTGTGGACGATCGCAAAGACCGTAGGCCGCGCGAGATCCGCCTAAGACCTTCCGCGGAGCTTCGACCTTTGACGATGCGACGGCCCTGGCCTCCGGCCAGGGAAGCGGGACGGGCGGGGTTCCACGTCCGCTCCGATTGTGCCCATTCGACCAACCACGCGAGAGGTTCGACGTGACTTCGCTGGGGAAACGCCAGATTCACACCGACGCATTTGGGGGCGATTGCCTGGACGCTTCACCGGCTGTCGAGATCGACCGTATGGACCGCGGCGGTTGGTACGCCGTCATGAGCGGCTTCGACGACGCCAACATCTTCCAGACTTGGGATTTCGGACGCATCGCCCATCCCAACCGCGACCTCAGCCACATCGTGCTGCGCCGGGACGGCCAGCCGGTGGCCGCAGCGCAGCTTCTCGTCCGCCGGGTGCCGGGCATCGGCGGCATCGCGCTGGTCATGTGGGGGCCGCTGTGGCGCCCCAAGGGCCGCCCAGCCGATCCGGCCGACTTCCTGGCGATCATGGAGGCGATGAAGGCCGAATACAGCGTCCGACGCGGGCTGTTCCTGCGCGTCCTGCCGCGCGTCGAGGACGGGGCAGGGGAGGGCGCCCGTGCGCTGTCCGCCATGGAGGCGCTGGGGATGCGGCACAGCGACGCCAAGGCCCCTTACCGCACCTTCATCATGGACCTGACCCGCGACGAGGCGACGATCCACAAGGACCTGTCCCGCCACTGGCGCCGCGGCCTCGCCAAGGCCGAAGGGGCAGGGCTGGAGATCGTCGAGGGCTCCTCGCCGGAGATCCTCGACGCCATCGACGACCTGTTCATCCAGACGCAGCGCCGCAAGGGCTTCCGCGCCTTCGACAGCCGCACCCTGACGAAGGTTCACCGCTCCCTGCCGGACGGCATGAAGATGCACGCCGTGATGGCCTCCCACAACGGCGAGCCGGTGGCCGGCGTGGTGGTGTCGCTGCTCGGCGACACGGCGCTGATGCAGAATTCGGCCACCGCGGAGGCCGGACTGCCGCTGAACGCCGCCTTCCTCGTCCACTGGAAGGCCATGCAATGGGTGAAGGCCAGCGGCGGGAAGCGCTACGACCTGCACGGCGTCAACGCCCAGGCCAACCCCGGCGTCCACCTGTTCAAGCGCGGCTTCGCCGGCAAGGGGGAGGAGGAGCGGGTCTTCATCGGCACCTTCGAGGCGCCCGGCCCGATGCTCAGCCGGCTTCTCGTCGAAGGCGGCCAGACGGTGCGCACGCTGGCCGCGACCTGCACCGCGCAGGCGAGCCAGATGATGGCGATGGCGATGAACAAGGGACCGGCCGAACGCGCCGACGCCACCACCCCCTCCAACCCGGCGTAAGCGCCGGACATGCAGAACGCCCGGTCCATGGCTTGGACCGGGCGTTTCGTTTGCGGGTTACCGGGTCAGCGTCACTGGGTGCGTGCGATCACCGGCACGCCATCCAGATCCTTTGGAAGATCGTCGGGGATGCCCGACGCGAAATTGACCGCGATGGCGTAGTCGTCGGACAGCTTCGTGACTTCGGCGCGGGTCATACCGGGGTACCCGCTGAGGATCGCCAGATAACGGTCACGGGCGGCTTCGGCAGCCTCTTTCGGCACGGGCATACGGACCTCCCTTTCGTCATAGGATGCCATAATCATTTATGGATTGTTGGCCCCATAAACAATACCCCGATGCGACCTTTTACCGCAATTCCGCCGCTCAGAGTCGGTGAGCGAGCCCGTGCAGGTCGCCGACCACCGTAACGTCGGGCGGGAAAGGGTTCGGAAGCCCTTCCGACACCACGCCGACGAAGCCCGTGCCGGCCTTGCGGGCGGCCTCCAGCTCGGTCAGGGAATCGCCGATGGCGAGCGCCCGCGCCGGGTCGTGCCCACCCTCGGCGACGATGCGCGCGAAGACCTCCGCCTTCACGTTGGGGGAGCCGGTGATGCTGCGGAAATGCCGCTCCAGCCCCTTGGCGCGCACGGTGCCCATCAGCACCTCGTGCGGCGTGCCCGAGACGAGGTGGCAGGGCGTGCCGTCCAGCCGGTCCAGCACCTTCTCCGCGCCGGCGATCAGCGCGCAGTCGGGAACGCGCGGATCGACGATCTCGGCGTAGCGGCGGGCCAGATCGTCGATCTCCGCCGGGCCGGGGTCGCGCCCGAACATCTCCCGCTCCAGGATCGCCAGCATCTTGAAGCGGCTGAGGCCGCCGTTGCGCCAGATCGTCTGGCGCATCCGCTCCTCGGTCTCCGCATCGTCGATGCCGTAGAGGATGGCGAAGCCGCCGTTCTTGGTGGGCACGGAGTCGATGATGACGCCGTCGAAATCGAAGATCACGACCTCCGGGTCCAGCCGGTCGGGTGTCTGAAGCATTGCGCCGTCTCGCATCGTTGTGGTGGCCCCGCACGGAACAGGGGCGGGTGCCGGAAAAGGCGTCGGGGGATCGTACAGGAAATCCCCCGTGCCTCAACGGTTCGGGCGGAAGAAAGAGCCTTTCGGAAAAGCTGTCTCACAGTGTGGCGCAGGCCACAGCGGGGGAGGGCGGCGGGGCGTAGTGTCTGCTCATCGAACAGGCCGGGCCCCGACGCAGACGGAACCGGCAGACACCCCCCAGAAGCCAACTCCCCAGACACCGGAAGGAAACCACACCATGCGCCGCACCACCCTGATCGCCGCCGCCGCCGTCCTGCTCTGCTCCGCCCCGGCCTTCGCCGGCGACCTGATGACCGGCGGCATCCCGCTCGGCAGCGCCAGCAACCTGGGCGTCATCTCCAACACCGCCGCGGGCATCCAGAACAAGGCGCAGCAGCAGGTGATGGGCGTTCAAGCCGGCGGCGGGCTGGCCGGGCCCTTCGGCACCGCCTCCAACCTGGGCAACGTCTCCAACCTCGCCGCCGGGGTCGGCAACAAGGCCAAGCAGCAGGTCTTCGGCCTGCAGACCGGTGGCGGGATGGGCGGCGGGGTGAAGGCGCCCTTCGCTCTGGGCGGCTTCAACAGCAACGCCGGCACCGTCAGCAACAGCGCGGTCGGCATCGGCAACACCGCCCAGCAGCAGGTCAAGGCCATGCAGTTCGGCGCGCCGGGCGCCCCGTTCAACCAGAACCTCGGCACCGTCTCCAACCTTTCCGCCGGCATCGGCAACAAGGCCCAGCAGCAGGTCATCGGCATCCAGAAGTAAGGCTCCCCCGCTTCGCGTCCCTCCCTCCCCGAACCTCGCGGCCGGCAGACCTCTGCCGGCCGTCTTTTTTGCCAGCCGCCTTTTGCGTGGCGCAGGAAACGGGTGGCCCTCCGTCGCGGCATCCGCGACGATCCCGGCTTCAGGATCGGGAGGACGCCATGGACGAGGACGCGATGTGGAGCGCGGTGACGCGCCGGGAGCGGGATGGTGACGGGCGCTTCGTCTACGCGGTGCGCACCACCGGCGTCTATTGCCGGCCGTCCTGCCCATCGCGACGGGCCAAACGGGAAAACGTCGCGTTCCACCCGAACGCCGCGGCGGCGGTGGCGGCGGGCTTCCGCCCCTGCAAGCGCTGCCACCCCGACGCTCCGTCCTCCACGCTCACATGATTCCCAGCAGGCGGATCAGACCCAGCCCGATGGCGCCCAGCGCCGCCAGCGACAGCACCACCGCCGCGGTGACGCGCAGCCCGGCCCGCGACAGCATCCGCACATCCACCCCGAGCCCCAAGGCGGCCATCGACAGCACCGTCAGGACGCCCGCCGCGGTCTGGCTGGCCGCCAGGGCGGCGTCCGGGATCAGCCCCGCCGCCCGCAGCCCGGCCAGCCCCAGGAAGCCGAGGATGAACCAGGGCACCAGCCGGCGCAGCGGGGGGCGAATCTTGGCATGCTCCGGCGCGCCTCCTTCCGGCTTCGCCATCAGGGCCAGCGCCACCACCACCGGTCCCAGCATCAGCACGCGCAGCAGCTTTACCAAGGTCCCGACCTGGACGCTCAGCGCGCCGACCGGCGCCGTCGCCGCCAGGATCTGCGGCACCGCGTAGACGGTCAGCCCGGCGAACACGCCGTACTGCATGGGGGTGAGGCCGAGCAGCGGCACCAGCAACGGCAGGCCGAGCACCACCAGAACGCCCAGCACCGCCGTGAAGGCGATGGCCGCGGCGACATCGTCGCCGTGCGCTCCGATCACCGGCGCCGTCGCCGCGATGGCCGAGTTGCCGCAGATGGAGTTGCCGCAGGCGACCAGCACCGCCATGCGCGGCGGCAGTCCCAGCAGGCGCCCGATGCCGTAGCTGACCGCCAGGGCCAGGGCGACCACCCCGGCGATGCCCGCCACCAGCCCCGGCCCGGCGGCCAGGATCGTTTCCGGGTCGATGGAGGCGCCGAGCAGCAGCACCGCGACCTCCAGCAGGGTCTTGGCGCTGAAGTCCGTCCCCGCCTTCCAGCGCCGCCCCGGTGCCCAGACGCTGCGCAGGGCCACCCCGAGCAGGATCGCCAGGACCAGCGCCTCCAACCAAGCCTGTCCGAAGACCCGCACCTCCAGGTTTTGCAGGGCCAGTGCCGCGCCGCTCACGCCGGAGCAGAGCAGAATCCCCGGCAACAGGGCGCCCAGGGTCGGGCGAGGCGATGAAACAGCGTGGTGCGGCATGACGTCCTCGATTTCCATGCCGGGACGCTGCTCCCTCTGGACCATTCGTTCCAACGGATTATAATTGACGAATCATTCGATAGAACCGAACGTTCGAAAGGGCCAGGGGACCGGATGACTCTCGAACAGCTCCGCATCTTCGTGGCGGTGGCCACGCAGCAGCATGTGACGCGGGCCGCCGCCGCCCTGAACCTGACGCAGTCCGCGGTCAGCGCCGCCGTCTCCAGCCTGGAGGCGCGGCACGCCGTCCGCCTGTTCGACCGGGTGGGCCGCCGCATCGAGCTGACGGAGGCCGGGCGCCTGTTCCTGGGCGAGGCCGTCGCGGTGCTCGCCCGCGCCGAAGCGGCGGAGCGCATGCTGGCCGACCTGTCGGCGCTGAAGCGCGGGCGCATCGCCATCCACGCCAGCCAGACGATCACCGGCTATTGGCTGCCCGAACGGCTTGTGGCGTTCCACCAGCGCTATCCGGACGTCGACGTCACCGTGAAGGCCGCCAACACCGCCCAGGTCGCCAAGGCGGTGTTGGACGGCGCCGCCGATCTGGGGTTGGTGGAAGGGGAGGTGACGGACCCGCTGCTCGACCAGGACCGGCTGCCCGGCGACCGCCTGCTCCTGCTGGTGGGCAACCATCACCCCTGGCGCGGGCGGAGCGACCTGCCGGCGGAGGAATTGCACCGCTCCCGCTGGGTCTTGCGGGAGACGGGGTCGGGAACCCGCTCCGAATTCGAGGAGGCGTTGCGCGGGCAGGGCAGGGCGCCGGAGGAGTTGCCGGTGGCGCTGGAACTGCCCTCGAACGAAGCGGTGCTGTCCGCGGTCATGGCCGGGGCGGGGGCCACCGCCCTGTCAGATCTGGTGGCCCGCGGCGCGCTGGCGGCCGGCCACCTGCACCGCGTTCCCTTTCCGCTGCCCGAGCGTCCCTTCCGCCTGCTGCGCCACCGCGAGCGCGGGTTGAGCCACGCCGCCCGCACCTTCCGCGATCGGCTGCTCGATGAGTAGGGAAGGGGAGGGCACTCAGACCACCTCGTCGAACTCGACCCTGGGAATGTCGATCCAGCTTTCCGGCTCTCCGGCGTCCTTGCGCCAGAAGATGACCGGCAGGTCGGCGTTCAGCACGCGGGCGATGGTGGCGCCGCGCGCCGTCATCAGCTCCTTGTACTCCGCGGTTTCGACGATGCGCACGCCGTAGCCGGGAATGCGGTCGGCCTGGAGCACCGGGCCGAGCGCGTTCTTGAACTTGCGCAGGTCGTTGTCGGAGCCGACCCGCTTGCGCAGTGGCTCCAGCGCCATCCAGAAGGCGTTGCCGTGGCCCAGATGGGCGCGGGCGATCTCGTAGAGCCGCTTCTCGATGGGCTTCAGCGCGAAGTAGTCTTCCGAATAGGTCAGCAGGTTGTTGCCCAGCGCCGCGCGCACCACCCAGTTCGACAGGACCAGGGTCAGGCCGCGCACCTGCCGCTCGCCGTCCTTCTTGCCGCGGCGGTACAGCAGCTTGTAGTCCGAGATCCAGGAGAAGGCGCCGCTTTCGCCCTCGCCCCCGGCCTCCAGGTTGGTCTTGATCTGGGTGCCCTGAAGCCGCTCCAGAGCCCCTTCGATCTTGTCGTAGGCGCTGCCCCCGGCGGTCTTGCCGACGATGCGCTGAAGGTCGCTGGTGGTGAAGTGCAGCTTCCCCACCTCCGGCCCCATCTTGCCCTCCGCCATCTTCTCGCGCAGCAGCGAGACGGCGTAGATCAGCACCGACTTGTCCCAGATCGTCGCAACGCCGACGTCGCGCGGGGCGCGCACCTCGATCTTCACCTTGCCGTCGTCGTAGGTGGGAAGGCTTTCCACCTTGTCCTTCGACAGGCCGAACAGCGAATAGGCCATCAGGGCCCGGTCGTTGTTCACGTCGCCGCGCAACGGCGAATCCAGCCGCAGCGCCAGCTGAACCGGGCGGTCCAGCAGTTCGGCGTTTTCCTGGTCGGTCTTGTGGTCGTCCATGCACCCAATCTCCCCGGCCCCGCCGCTGGCGGTTACGGTATTGATTCCCGATACGCCCCGCATGTTCCACAGCGCAGGCGCAAACGTCGCCATTCTGCCGAAAGATTCCTCACCGGCCGGAAACGACGCTGTGACCGTACGGACGAATGTCGCCGTTCTGCCAGTTCCCCCGGACGCTGTGCCCCGCCGGAGGCTCTCCCTGCCAAAAGCGTCCGCGTTCTGACGGTCCGGACTCCAGACAAGCCACAAAACGGCGCTGAAAGGCTTGGATTCCCTGACTCTTTCCGGACTCCTCAGGGGCCGGGGGTAGCCGCGGGGGGAGCACATTGGCAGAACGGCGACACTCGGTTGCGCGAGTCGGAGTCCGATTCTCGGCCGATTCCCGGAGTCACCGAGGGGCCACAGCCCAGATTATTCGGCAGAACGGCGACATCCGACGGACTCCGACGCTCCGACGCGCTCCCCCGTGCGCCGGAATCTTTCGGCAGAACGGCGACGTTTTCCACACGGTTTCTCGGCAGAACGACGACACCCAGCCATGGTCCGCCACCGCCCCGCAGGGCTCAACGCCTTGATTCCACTGACTTCAGTCCCCCGCATCGACGCAACCGGAGCGATTCCGACGCACGCATTTGAATCGTGGACAGCCTGTCGGGGCCACGACAACATCTTGCGTAACGGGCTCACCGAAGCCCGAACCGATAGCTTTTGGACCAGGATTTTTAGCCGGCGGCACCAAACAGCCGCGACACGCCGAAGGAGGCGACGATGACGTAACGGAGGACACGACCTCCGGAAACACAAAGGGCACAGGTTTGGCGACCTGTGCCCTCGTGCACACCGAAGTGTCGAAAACCGATGGAAGACCGGGAGAACCGGACCCCGCATCAGCGGTTTGGCGACTTCATGATGCCAGGGTAGGTCCGGAAAACCAAGTGGAATCGCGGATTCCACTGACGCTCCCGCTTTGTCTTCCGCCGGGATCGAAGCGCTGGATCATGGGAAGACAATGACCCCGTACACGACCTTGTACCGGCGATGGATTGCTGCGCCTGGCGTGGGAGCCGCGGAAATCGCGGTGCTGTCCGGCCTTTACGCGCGTGCGGATTCCGCCGGCGTCTGCGCCGGCCTGGTCCAGGACGAGCTGGCCGCCGAACTCGGCAAGAGCCGCCCCTGGCTGTCCGCCGTTCTGACGAAGCTGCAGGCGCCGGACCTGTCCCTGGTGGAAGCCCGCCGTGAACGCGGTTTCCGCGGGATGGTCTATGCCCTGGCGGGCGCGCAGCACACCGACTCTTCCGGTCGGCCGGCCGACGCCACCGGTCAGCCGGCTGACGGACTCCTAAGGACTGGGAATCCCCTGAATCCTGAATCTCAAAACTCCTCCTCCTTCCGGGCGGGGGGATCGGTTGGGCCTTCAGGCATCAGGAACCGGGACGCCCTCGCCGAAGACTGGCAGCCGGACGCCGCCGATCTGGCCTGGGCCGCGGAAACCCGCCCGGAGGTCGATCCGGCCACGGTGACCCGCAAGTTCGTGTCCTGGTGCCGCAAGGCCAATGCCCGCAACGGCTACAGCCCCGCCGACCCCTCCGGCGCCTGGCGCAAATGGGTGGCCCGCGAACTGGTCGCCCCCGCAACGGCGCCAGCCGACGAAACGCCCGATGGCACCGTGGTTCCCTTTGCAACCGTTTCCCGCCGCCCCTCCAACCGGAGCGACCAGAATGACCGTCACAGCCCTGATCGCCAACCGTCCGAGCCTTCCCGTCAGCGTCGCCCCGCAGACGCCGGACATGGCGTGGCTGCCCGCAACGCCGGCGTCCTCTCTGCCCTGCGCGATCGCCTCGCTCGCCCGACTTGAGCGCGCCGACCTGCGTTTCGAGATCGCGGACTGCGCGCCGGAGGAGATCGGGGCGCTGGCCGAGCGGGTGGAGGCTGCCCTTGAGACCGCCTGCCCGTCCATCGGCGTGGAGAATGTGCTGACCGGCATCGAGAAGCTGGCGGCCCGCTTCGGCCTGGAACTTCCGGACGCCGACGTTCTGGAGGCCGACATTCTCGAGATGGCCGGCTGGCCCGCCGAGGAATGGATCGCCGGTTTCCGCGGCGTCTGGTCCTCCTTCCGGTCCGGCTATCGGCGCTTCCCCACGGTCGGCGACTTCCGCGCCGCCGCCGGTCAAACGTCGGTGACCGATGGAACGGCGGGGCTGCGCCGGTTGGCCATGGCCCTGCGCCAGGAGCAGCAGATCCGCGTCCGCGAGATTGCCCATCGCCGTCGCCAGAAGGAGAAGGAGGCGGAAACCGCTCGCCGTCAGCAGGCCATGGCTCTCGTCGCTCCGACGATGCCGGCGGTCCCGGCGCGTCCGGCCCCGGTTTCCACCCCGATGCCCACCCCGGCGTTCGCCGTTGAGGACGATCCGCAAGTCGAGTTGGTTCCGGTGCAACCTCGGGCTCAGACGACACCGACCGCATCAAAGAGCTTCCAAAAGGATCGTCCCACCATCGCTCCTCATACCAGGGTATGTGAAGGACAACGTCTTGTAGTTTTCAATAAGCGACCACATACGAAAAATTCAACCAGAGAAGTCATGCGCTCGCATGACTGTGGACGAGGTCGAAGGGGTGGAGCGAAAGCTTGGCAGACCCTTCAATATTCCAATAGGGTAACGCCTATATAATCAGCCTTATCCCATCGTTTCAGATTCCGGTGGCGAAGCACGAAAGGGCGGAGCAAGATGCGATAATCCGTTCGTGCCTCGAACCTTTCGGATTGTCCATCCATGCCGCTGAAGACGGTGTCCCGTCAGCAACCGATGACTCTGCATGGGTACCTGCTGAGGCTTGTGCTCGTGACGCTGGTGCCGATGCTCCTGCTTGGCGGCATGCTCATCGGCTGGCTGGTGCAGCAGCAGAGGGAGGCCGTCGAGAACAACATGTCCGATACGGCGGAGGCGCTGGCCCTGATCGTCGACCGGGAGTTGGAGGCGACCATCGACGCGCTGCGGGCGTTGTCCCGCACGGACGCTTTGGCCGCCGACGATTCCGCCGGCTTCTATGAGCGGGCGACGTTGGCGCTGACGCAGCATCCGTCCTGGACCAACATCGCGCTGGTCGACCCGTCGGGGCGGCAGATCGTCAACACGGCGGTCAGGCTCGGCGCCCCATTGCCGGACGTGCCCCAGCGCGACGCGCTGCAGCGGCTGATCGCGACCCGCCAGCCGGCGGTGTCCGATCTGGTGACCGCGACGGCGGCGGAGCGCCCGACGATCGCCGTCATGGTGCCGGTTCTGCGCGACGGCAGCCTGCGCTACGTCCTGTCGGCGGTGGTCGATCCGCAGACCTGGAGCACTCTGCTGGAGGGTTTCGAGACCCGCTCCGGACTGATCGCCGCAATCATCGACGGCCGGAACCGCATCGCCGCGCGTTCGCGCGAGCATGCGCAGTATCTGGGGCGGGCGGTGCCGGATTGGTTCCTGGCGGCGCGCGGCACGGCCGACACCGGCAACTACCGCGGGGCCACGCTGGACGGGGTGGAGATCATCGGCGCCTTCCACCGCGCGCAGCGCGCCGACTGGACCCTGGTGGCGGCGACACCCACGGAAGCCGTGCTCAACCCGCTGAACCGCACGGTGGTTCTTGCGCTGGGGCTGGGACTGGTCCTGCTGGGCGTGTCGCTGGCGTCGGCGGCGGTCTTCGCGCGGCGGCTCGCCCATCCCGTCCGCGAACTGGCCGCCCACGGCGGCAGCCTGATGGAGGGGCGCGCCATCCGCTACGACGGCGGTGTGCCGGTGCGCGAGATCGACGAGCTTCACCGCGTCCTCGCCGAAGCCAGCGCCGCGCTGGTCGGTGCCAGCGAATCCGCCGCCCATGCGGAGGCGCGCTACCGTTCCATCGTGGACACGGCGGTGGACGCCATCGTGGTCATCGACCGGGCCGGCACCCTGCATGGCTTCAACCGCGCCGCCGAACGAATCTTCGGCTACACCGCGGAGGAGGTGATGGGCCGCAACGTCAGCATGCTGATGCCCGATCCCGACCGCAGCGCGCACGACGGATACTTGAAGCGTTACCACCGCACCGGGGAGCGCCGGATCATCGGCATCGGGCGCGAGGTGACGGGTCAGCGCAAGGACGGGTCGGTGTTCCCGCTGGAACTGTCGGTCGCCGAATGGAAGGCCGACGGCGAGGTGCGCTTCACCGGCATCGTGCGCGACATCACCGCCCGCAGGACGGCGGAGGAGGCGCTGCTCACCGCCAAGGACGCGGCGGAGCAGGCGATGGAGCGCGCCCTGACCGCGGCGGACGAGGCCCGGCGGGAGAAGAACCGCGCGGAGAAGGCGGAGCGGGCGAAGACCCAGTTCCTGGCGGCGGCCAGCCACGACCTGCGCCAGCCCGTGCAGTCGCTCTACTTCTTCGCGCAGGTGCTGGGCGACAAGCTGCACGGCCATCCCGGCCACGAGCTGGTGGCCAGCATGGGCCATTCGCTGGACGCGCTGAAGCTCCTGCTCGACGGTCTTCTCGACGTGTCGCGGCTCGACGCCGGGGCGGTGGAGCCCAGCGTCACCGAGTGCGCGGTCGGGCCGCTGCTCGATCGGCTGGCCGCGGAGTACGGGCCGCAGGCGGACGGGCAGGGGCTGCGGCTGCGGGTCGTGCCGACCTCGCTGTGGGCGCGCACCGACCCGATGCTGCTGGAACGCATCCTGCGCAACCTGATCGAGAACGCGCTGCGCTACACCGAGCGGGGCGGCGTCGTGGTCGGCTGCCGGCGCGGCAACGGCACGCTGCGCATCGAGGTGGCCGACAGCGGCGTCGGCGTGCCGGAGGACCTGCAGCAGGCCGTCTTCGAAGAGTTCTTCCAGATCGGCAACCAGGAGCGCGACCGCGCCAAGGGCCTGGGTCTCGGCCTCGCCATCGTAAAACGGCTGGCCGGATTGCTCGGCCACACGATTGCTCTGCGCTCGCAGCCCGGACGGGGCAGCGTCTTCTCGGTGGAGCTTCCCTCCGTGCGGGCCCGCGCCATCCTGCGCCGCAGCGGGCCGGACCGGGCCAACGACGACGGGCAAGGGCTGGTCGTGGTCATCGACGACGAGGCCATCGTGCTGCTCAGCCTGCGCACCCTGCTGGAGCAGTGGGGCTACGAGGTGGTGGCCGCGGTCTCGGCGGAAGAGGCGGTGGACCTGCTGCACGGGCTGGGCCGCCTGCCGGACCTCATCATCGCCGATTACCGCCTGCGCGAGGGGCGGACGGGGGTTGAGGCGATCCGCGACATCCACGGCGTCTGCGGCGTCCGCATTCCCGCCGTCGTGCTGACCGGCGACACCGCGCCCGAACGCATCACCGAAATCCGCGGTGCCGGCTTCCGCCTCGTCCACAAGCCGATCACTCCACACATCCTGCGCGAATTGCTGAAACCCGCGGCCTGATCCTGGAAAGCCTGATTGCGAAGGGCCGGTTTTTGACCCTGGCCGCCGGCCGGCCGGGTCTTTAGCGTGTCCGCCTCCTTGGGGATGAGGAAGACGGGACATGAATTGGAGCAAGGGCCTGTGGCGGGGCTGGCTGGCTGTCGCCCTGCTGTGGGGGACGGCGGTCGCCGCCTTCGCCGCCGCCGATCTGCACGGGCGCCACCCTTTCGCCGGTCTCTACGCCTATTCGGACGCAAGGGACGCCTTTCTGCCGCAGCATTACGCCGCCGACGAGGCGGTGGTGGAGGACGGGGTGAGGCGGGGCGTCGTGGCGCGGACGGACTTCCCCGACGGCACCAGCCTGGCCGCCCCGCCGGACCTCAGCGAGGAGCGCGTGCGGCAGATCGCCGACCGTTTCTGGGCGGAGCGCTGGACGCGCCGGGCGGAGGTTCTGTGGCCCTGGGGCCTGGGCGCCGCCGTGCCGCCGCTGTTGCTTCTGCTGTCCGGTGCGTTCGCCCTGTGGATCGCCCGCGGGTTCCGCAAGCCGGACACCCCCGCGGCGACGGTTGCGGAGGAGAGGGCGGAGGAGGACACGCCCAAGGCGGCCTTCAACACGCGCTCCGCCGGCGGGCTGCCGCCCTTCATCCGCTCGCTGGGTCCGGACCCCAAGCGTCGCCGGGTGTTGGGGGCGGGTCGGTAAAGGCGGTGCACGGTCGGTCGATGCGTCGTTCGAGCGGCGGCCGCTCATCGCGGTACCCCGCGGTGACGCGCAAGCATCCCCGGCCGTCGGCATCCGGAAGGCACAAAGGAACAGGAGCACCGGCATTGGGTTGATGGTGACGGAGCCCCGCCCGTGACGGGCGGATGTTCTCCAGGCTGCGGCTTTGTCCGTCCGTTCGGGCGTTCGGGCCGTTCGCCATCAAGGCAACGCGTGGCGCAAGGTGTCGCCAGCGGGCCAGACCAAGAGGAGACCTGGGTGTCGGAGCCGACCAAGACGGACAAGATCCTGACCGGAATTCCGGAATTCGACCTGATTCTGCGGGGCGGCCTGCCGCGCGCGCGGCTTCATCTTCTGGAAGGCGCGCCGGGAACCGGCAAGACGACCATGGCTCTTCAATTCCTGTTGAAGGGTCTGCGGGACGGCAGGCGCGGCCTTTACGTGACCCTGTCGGAAACCGAGACGGAGCTTCGCGCCTCGGCCGCCAGCCACGGCTGGTCGCTGGACGACATCGGGATCTTCGAACTCGTCCCGCTGGAAGCGCAGCTCGACCGCCAGCAGAGCGTGCTCTATCCGTCCGAGGTCGAACTGGGCGAAACCATGCGCCTGATCACCGAGCGGATCGAGGCCGAGAAGCCGGACCTCGTGGTGATCGATTCCCTGTCCGAGTTGCGGCTGCTCGCCCAGGACCAGCTTCGCTACCGGCGGCAGATCCTGGCGCTGAAGCAGTTCCTGCAAGGCCGCCACTGCACCACCCTGGCGCTGGACGACCTGACCAGCCAAACCGGTTCCATGGAGCTGCACAGCCTGATGCACGGCGTGGTCAGCCTGGAGCAGATCGAGCGCTCCTACGGCGCGGCGCGGCGGCGCCTGCGGATCGCCAAGATGCGCGGCTCGGAATACCAGAGCGGCTGGCACGATTTCGCCATCACGCCCGGCAACGTGCTGATCTTCCCGAGCCTGATCGCGGACGAGCACAAGACGGAATTCGAGCCGACCGCCGTGTCGAGCAGCCTGAGCGGGCTGGACGAGCTGATGGGCGGCGGGTTGACGCGCGGCACGACGACGATGCTCGTCGGCCCGTCGGGCGTCGGCAAATCGTCCATCGCCCTGCAATATGTCGCGGCGGCGGTGCGCCGCGGCGAGCACGCCGCCTATTTCTCCTTCGACGAGTCCTTCGAAACGCTGTCGCTGCGCAGCACCGCGCTCGGCATCGACATCGAGGAGGCGGTGCGCAAGGGCGAACTGGGCTGGGAGCGTGCGAACCCGTCGCGCCTGTCGCCGGGCCAGTTCGTCTGGCAGGTCCGCCGCCAGGTGGAGGACCGGAAGGCGCGCGTCGTGGTGATCGACAGCCTCAATTCGTACCTCAGCACCATGCCGGAGGAAAAGGCGCTCATCCTGCAGATGCATGAGCTGCTGACCTATCTGAACAACCAGGGCGTCGTCACCATTCTGATCCTGGCCCAGCAGGGGATCGTCGGCGACATCCAGAATCCGGTGGACCTGTCCTTCATGAGCGACACCGTGGTGCTGCTGCGCTTTTTCGAGGCGGCGGGTGAGGTGCGCAAGGCGATCTCGGTGGTCAAGAAGCGCACCGGGGTTCACGAACTGGCGATCCGCGAGTTCCGGCTGTTCCCCGACGGCATGCAGGTCGGCCCGCAGCTTCTGGAATTCCAGGGCGTTCTCACCGGCGTGCCCAGCTATGACGGGTCGGCGGCCCCGTTGCTGCGCGGGCAGAGCGGGACGGGCTGACGGCAGCCCATGGACGCCCCGATTCTTCTGCTCGCCCCGCATGGCCGGGACGCGGAGGTCATCCGCCTCGTGCTGGACGAGGTGGGCCTGATCACGCAGGTCTGTGCCGATCTGTCGGCCGTGTGCGACGGCTTGGCGAGGGAGGTCACCGCCCTGATCCTCTCCGAAGGCGCGCTGGGTGCGGGAATGGAGCCTTTGATCGCCTGCCTGGAGGCGCAGCCGCCCTGGTCGGACCTGCCGGTTCTGGTGCTCACGGCGCGCGGCAACCGTTCGGCCAGCAAGGCACGATGGGCCCAGTTCCAGCGGCTCGGCAACGTCACGCTGCTGGACCCGCCCCTGCACGCCGAAGTCTTGCAGAGCGCGGCGCAGTCGGCGGTGCGGACCCGCCAGCGCCAATACCGCACCCGAACGCTCCTGGACGACATCGAGCGGGCCAACGACGCGTTGGAACGGCGGGTGGCGGAGCGGACCCGGTCCCTGCAGACCGAAATGCGGGAGCGCCAGAAAGCCGAGGAGGCTTTGCAGCAAGCGCAGAAGATGGAGGCCGTCGGCCAGCTCACCGGCGGGATCGCCCACGACTTCAACAACCTGCTGCAGGTCATGCTCGGCAACCTGCACATGCTGCAGAGCATGCTGCGTGCCGACGATCCGCTGCTGCGGCACGTCGCCATGGCCGTCACGGCGGGCGACCGGGCCGCAGCACTCACCCGGCATCTTCTGGCCTTCGCCCGGCGCCAGCCGCTGACGCCGCAAAGCCTGGACATGAACGCCCTGGTCACCGCCATGAGCGGCCTGCTCCAGCGGTCCGTCGGCGAATCGATCCAAGTGGAGACGCTGTTGGCCGACGGGCTTTGGCGGACCTGGGCGGATCCCAATCAGGTCGAAAGCGCTCTGCTCAACCTGGCCATCAACGCCCGCGACGCCATGCCGGACGGCGGGAGCCTCCGTATCGAGACGAGCAACGCCGTTCTGGACGAGACCGTCTCCGACCCGCAGGGGGACATCCTTCCAGGCCGGTACGTCCTGCTCCGCATCACCGATTCCGGAACCGGCATGCCGCCGGCCGTCTTGGAGCGGGCGTTCGAACCGTTCTTCACGACGAAGCCGATCGGCCAGGGCACCGGCCTCGGTCTGAGCCAACTCTACGGCTTCGCCCGTCAGTCGGGTGGACACGCGGCCATCCGGTCGAAGCCCGGTCGCGGCACCACCGTCAGTCTGTACCTGCCGCAGCACGATGGCATAGCCGGTGCCGACAGCTCGGCCCCCGCTGCGGACGCGCCGTCGCAGGACCCGTCCCGCAACGATGAATCCATCCTGGTGGTCGAGGATGAGGCCCTCGTCCTGATGCTGTGGGTCGAGGCGCTGGAAGGCCAGGGATACCACGTCCTGCAAGCGGCCACCCCCCAGTCGGCGGTCCAGATCCTGGAGTCGGACGCGGCGATCGACCTTCTGGTCACCGACGTCGGGCTGCCCGGAATGACCGGCCGGGATCTGGCGACCCTTGCGCGCGGGCTTCGCCCCGGGCTGAAGGTGCTGTTCGTGACCGGCTACGCGCATTACGCCGCTCTCGAAGCGGACAGCCTGGGAGCGGGCACGCGGATGCTCAGCAAGCCGGTCGGCGTGGACACGTTGCAGATCACGGTCCGTTGTATGCTGGATGAGGATTCGGCCTGACGTTGCGGCGGTGGGCGAACCCGGGCGAGCGGCGGCAACTCGACAAGCTCCACGCACATCGCCTACAACCGGTCATCCGTCCTGTGGGTGGAATGGGAAGCGGTTGATCGGGGCAACGTCAGCACGGCCATCGGCCTCCCCTCTCCGTTGCGGGAAGAGGGGAAGGGTGAGCGGGCATCGCGAGGAAGGCGGCGCCGCGCTCGCGGCGCTTGCGCTCCGCGGGCGAACCGGGCTGGCCGCGGCGCTGGCCGCCGTTCTTCTGCTGATCCTGGTCCAGGTGCCGGGGCAGGCGGTCGCCATGCTCTCCGCCGGTCTGGCGCAGTCCTTCTGGGCGGCGTCGATGTGCGGACCGGATGGGGCGTCGGACCGGATGCCCGCCGCGCCCGATCAGCCCAAGCACGATCTGGAACATTGCCTGGGCTGCCAACTCGGCTGCGCGCCGCCGGCGATGCTGATCCCGGCGGATGTCGCCGTCCCGCCGCCGCGCCTGACCGCTGCGCTGCGCGCGCTTCCCCTCCGAACCTGCAAGCTCCGCCGCCGGAGCATCTTCCGTCCGAACGCCCGTGCCCCGCCGATGACGCGTCCTGCCCCGACCAAGCGACCTTTCGATTCATCATTCTCTTTGCAGGACTCCGTCATCATGAAGAAGCACGCCCTGGCGCTCGCCGCGCTGATCGCCCTGACCGCCGGCACCGCCCTGGCCCATGGTTTCAAGGCCGGGCCGGTCGACATCGAACATCCCTGGGCGCGCGCCACGGCGCCCTCGGCCCCGAACGGTTCGGCCTACATGGTGCTCAGCACCCACGGCCCGGACAGCGACCGCCTGCTGTCGGCCAGCACGCCCGTCGCCGACAAGGCGGAGCTGCACACCCACCTCATGGACAACGGCGTCATGAAGATGCGTCAGGTCGACGCCATCGAGGTGTCACCCGGCTCGCCGACGGCGCTGCAGCCCGGTGGCCTGCACGTCATGCTGTTCGGCCTGAAGCAGCCGCTGGCTCCGGGGAAAGCGTTCCCGCTGACCCTGACCTTCGAGAAGGCCGGGCCGGTGACCGTCCAGGTGGACGTGCAGAGCGCCGGGTCCGCTGCCCCGTCCCATGGCGGTGCCGGCGGGCCGCAGGCTGGCGGCACACAGCACAAGCACTGATGGGAATGCGCCGCGCCGGCTTCTTGCAGAAGACCGGCGCGGCCGCAACCGACGGTCTGTACTGATATACCAGCATCGCATTTGACCGTCCGGCCCCGTGGGCGCAGGGTGTGGCGCGCCGGTCCGGCAGAAGGCCGGAGCGCCACAGGAAGGAACCGCCCCGCCCATGAGCGCCGCCCGATGACCGTCACCGCAAAGGCCCTGTCCGCCAACTCCTCCGGGCGGGCCGGCATCGCCTGGATGCTGCTCACCACGCTTCTGTTCGTGACGCAGGACGCGACCCTGCGCTTTCTGGTGCAGACCTACCCCTTCGCCGAGGTCGCCTGGGCGCGCTTCGCGGTGCATCTGGCCATCGCCTTCGTCGTGGTGGCGGTGAACTCCCCCAGCCACCTGATCGCCAAGCGCCCGGGGATTCAGATCCTCCGCTCCGCCCTGCTGGCGGTGCTGACGCTGCTGGTGGCGGTGTCCTACAAGACGCTGCCCTTCGTGGACGTGGCGGCCATCGCCAATGTGGCGCCGGTGTTGGTCACCGTCCTGTCCGTTCCGCTGCTCAAGGAGAAAGTGGGCTGGCGGCGCGGTCTGGGCGTGCTGGGCTGCTTCATCGGGGCGATGATCATCATCGGCCCGGCCAGCGTCGTCTTCCAGTGGGCGATCCTGCTGCCGCTGGCCGCCGCTCTGTGCAACGCGCTCTACCAGATCGTCACCCGGCTGTTGCGCGGCGGCGATTCCACCCTGACGACCTTCTTCTACACCAGCATGGCCGGGACGGTGCTCTGCGGGCTGCTGCTGCCCTTCGGCTGGGTGACGCCGGACCTGACGGGGGCGGCGCTGATGATCATGCTCGGCGTGCTCGGGGCGTGCAGCCATTACTGCCTGATCCGCGCCTATACGGCGGCGGACGCGGCGACGGTGGCGCCCTTCGGCTACACGACGCTGATCTGGGCGGTGTTCTACGGCCTGCTGGTCTTCGGGGAGTCGCCCAGCGCCTCGACCCTCGCCGGCGGTGTGGTGATCGTCGCCAGCGGCATCTACATCTTCCACCGCGAGCAGGTGCGGGCGCGCGAGGCGGCGGTCAAGGGGGCCTGAATGGCCCCCGTTTTCCCTATGCCGGAGGCACGTACACAGGACGTTCAGGTACCCTAAATATCACGGGCCGTACGCGTCGAACTGTAACATGCTCCGCGTACCGTACGCCTGCCGGTGAGGGCCGGCGTTTCTTCAACCCACAAGCAACGAGAACAGCAATGAACGGACTGCCCAAGCAGACGTGGCGCTGCCGCGTTGCCGAACTGTTGAACGATCCCGTGGTCCAGGCCGTGTTGCGCCGGGACCGCCTGACCCACGAGCAGGTTCTGGCACAGCTCACCCCCATTGCCGAGCACCTGCGCCGCAACACCTCCCCCGATCGACCCGCAAGGCGGCTTCCGCGCGAAGCCTTCTGACCTTCCAACGAGAAAAGGCCGCCCGCTGAAACGGGCGGCCTTCTTCTTGTGAGCCGATGTCTTGCACGCCGGCTTTTTTCCAAGCCGGTTGCGGATCAGCCGGCGATCTCGAACTTGATCCCCTGGGCCAGCGGCAGCGAGCGGGAATAGTTCACCGTGGCCGTCTGGCGGCGCATGTAGCCCTTCCAGGCGTCGGACCCGGACTCGCGCCCGCCGCCCGTCTCCTTCTCGCCGCCGAAGGCGCCGCCGATTTCCGCGCCCGACGGGCCGATGTTGACGTTGGCGATGCCGCAGTCGCTGCCCGCCGCCGACAGGAAGCTCTCGGCCTCGCGGATGTCGGTGGTGAAGATGCAGGAGGACAGGCCCTGCGGCACCGCGTTCTGCAGCGCGATGGCCTCCTCCAGCGTCTCGTAGGTCAGGACGTAGAGGATCGGGGCGAAGGTCTCGTGGCGGACGATGTCGGTCTGACCGGGCATCTCGACGATGGCCGGCTGCACGTACCAGGCGTCGGGATACCGGTCGGCGAGCGCGCGGCCGCCGCCGGTCACCACGCCGCCGTCGGCCTTGGCCTGCTCCAGGGCGCGCTGCATGCCCTCATAGGCGCCCTTGTCGTTGAGCGGGCCGACCAGCACGCCGGACTCCAGTGGGTTGCCGATGGGAACGGAGGCGTAGGCAGCCTTCAGGCGCGGCAGCAGCGTGTCGCGCACGTCCTTGTGGACGATCAGGCGGCGCAGCGTGGTGCAGCGCTGGCCGCAGGTGCCCACCGCCGAGAAGACGATGGCGCGCACCGCCATGTCGAGGTCGGCCGACGGCGCGACGATCATGGCGTTGTTGCCGCCCAGCTCCAGGATCGGGCGGGCGAAGCGCTCCGCCAGCTTGAGCGCGACCTCGCGGCCCATGCGGGTCGAGCCGGTGGCCGACACGATGGGGACCAGCGGGCTGGCGACCAGCGCCTCGCCGACGTCACGGCCACCGTTGACGACCTGCAGCAGGTCCGCCGGGGCGTCGCCGAAGCGGGCCACCGCGCGCTCGAAGATGCGCTGGCAGGCGAGCGCGGTCAGCGGGGTCTTCTCCGACGGCTTCCAGATCACCGGGTCGCCGCAGACCAGCGCCAGGGCGGCGTTCCAGGCCCAGACCGCGACCGGGAAATTGAAGGCGGAGATCACCGCGCAGGGGCCCATCGGGTGCCAGGTTTCGCGCATCGCGTGGCCCGGACGCTCCGACGCGATGGTCAGGCCGTAGAGCTGGCGGGACAGGCCGACCGCGAAGTCGCAGATGTCGATCATCTCCTGGACCTCGCCCAGGCCCTCCTGGACGATCTTGCCCATCTCCAGCGTGACGAGACGGCCGAGATCCTCCTTGGCGTCGCGCAGCTCCTCGCCCAGCAGACGGACCAGCTCGCCGCGGCGCGGCGCCGGGACGGAGCGCCACGCCTCGAAGGCGCGCTGGGCGCGGGCGGCCACCTCCGGGATCTCCGACGCCGGGGTGACCGGCGCCACGCCCAGCGGAGCGCCGTCGATGGGCGAGCGGACGGACAGGCCGGCCCCGTCGGCGGGAAGCTCGAGGCCGAGGCGGGAGAGAAGGTCGCGGTGCTGCATGGAAAAGGTCCTCGGTGTAAGGCAACCGGTGGAAAGTCAGCGCTGGCGCCCGGCGGCGCGGATGTCGGACAGGCTGCGGTTCGGCGTCAGGGCTTCGGGGTCGAGCCTGACGTGCAGGATGGCCGGCCGGCCGGAGGCGCGGGCACGCTCGAAGGCCGGGGCGAACTCCTCCGTCCGCTCCACCGTCTCGCCATGGCCGCCATAGGCGCGGGCAAGGGCGGCGAAGTCCGGGTTGGTCAGGGCGGTGCCGGACACGCGGCCCGGATAATCCCGCTCCTGGTGCATGCGGATGGTGCCGTACATGCCGTTGTCGATGACCAGCACGATGAGGTTGGCGCCCTCCTGCACGGCGGTGCCGAACTCCAGCCCGGTCATCTGGAAGCAGCCGTCGCCGGCGAAGCAGACCACGTCCCGCTCCGGGTGGAGCAGCTTGGCCGCGACGGCGGCGGGCAGGCCGTAGCCCATCGAGCCGCAGACCGGCGCCGCCTGCGTGCCGAAGCGGCGGAAGCGCCAGAAGCGGTGGATCCAGGTGGCATAGTTGCCGGCGCCGTTGGTCAGGATGGCGTCGTCGGGCAGGGTGTCGCGCAGCCAGGACATGACCGCGCCCATCTGGACGTCGCCGGGGATGGTGGCCGGCGGCTCGCTCCAGGCGGTGTAGGCGGCGTGCGCGGCCTCGGCCTGACCGGCCCAGGCGGGGGCGGTGGGCGCCTCCAGCCCGGCCACGGCGTCGAGGAAGCCCCCCGGCGTGGCGTTGATGGCGAGGTCGGGGTTGTAGACGCGGCCCAGCTCCTCCGGCCCCGGATGAACGTGGATCAGCGTCTTGCCGGTCTCCGGGATGCCGAGCAGCCCGTAGCTCTGCGACGGCACCTCCGAGAAGCGGCCGCCGAGCAGCAGGATCACGTCGGCGTCCTTCACCAGGGCGACCAGCTTCGGGTTGATGCCCAGCCCGATGTCGCCCGCGTAGTTCGGGTGCGTGTGGTCGAACAGCATCTGGCGGCGGAAGGTGACGGCCACCGGCAGCGCGAAGGTCTCGGCGAAGACGCGCAGCGAGGCCACCGCGTCCTCGGTCCAGCGGGAGCCGCCGGCGATCACCAGCGGGCGCTTCGCCCCGGCGAGCAGCCGCCCGACCTCGGCGACCTGGGCGGGGGTCGGGGCGCTGTCCACCGGCTGGGCCGGGCGGGCGGCGGCGACGTCCGCCGTTTCCACCAGCATGTCCTCCGGCAGCACCAGGACGACCGGGCCGGGGCGGCCGGCGAGCGCGGTGTGGAAGGCGCGGCTGACCATCTCCGGCACGCGGTCGGCGCTGTCGATCTCGGCCACCCACTTGGCCATGCCGCCGAACATGAGGGTGTAGTCGACCTCCTGGAAGGCGTCGCGCCCGCGCATGCCGCGCTCGATCTGGCCGATGAACAGGATCATCGGGGTGGAGTCCTGCTGCGCCACATGGACGCCCGGCGCGGCGTTGGTGGCGCCGGGGCCGCGGGTGACGAAGCAGATGCCCGGCCGGCCGGTCAGCTTTCCCTCGGCCTCCGCCATCATGGCGGCGCCGCTCTCGTGGCGGGCGTTGATCGTGCGGATCGAGGAATCGTGCAGCGCGTCCAGCACGGCGAGATAGCTTTCGCCCGGCACGCAGAACACGCGCTCGACGCCCTGCGCCTCCAGCGCCTCGACGATCAACTGGCCTCCGGTCTTCATGGCGCGCTCGTTCCTCGGCTGGGCGTTCAAATCCTCCTCAATCTGGCGGCAGGCCCCGCCCCGCGCAACCGACTTTCTTTCCCCAGGTCATGAGCTATAGTCATGACCCATGGGTCTGCAACGCCGCCTTCTCCCGTCCATGAGCGCGCTCTCCGCCTTCGAGGCGGCGGCGCGCACCGGCAGCTTCACCGCCGCGGCGCAGGAGCTGGCGCTGACCCAGGGCGCCGTCAGCCGGCAGATCAAGGCGCTGGAGGACCAGCTTGGCGTCCCGCTGTTCCTGCGCCGCGACCAGCGCGTGGCCCTGACCCCGGCCGGCGAATCCTACGCGGCGGAGGTGCGGGAGGCGCTGCACCGCGTGGGGGCGGCGACGCTGCGGGTCATGACCGCGCCGCAGGGGGGTGTGCTGAAGCTGGCCGTTCTGCCGACCTTCGGCACGCGCTGGCTGGTGCCGCGCCTGCCCGCCTTCCAGGCGGCGCACCCGCAGGTCATCATCCATTTCATGACGAAGATGGAGCCCTTCGACTTCCGGTCGGAGGATCTGGACGCCGCCATCCATTTCGGCGCCGCGGACTGGCCGGGGGCGGTGTGCGAACGGCTGATGGAGGAGGAGGTGCTGCCGCTCTGCGCCCCGTCCTTCCTGGCGGCCCACCCGATCCGCACGGCGTCGGACCTCGTGGCGCTGCCGCTTCTGCACACCACCAGCCGTCCGGAGGCATGGCGGGACTGGTTCGCCGCCCAGGGCATCGAGCGGCACGAGGGCGCCGGCATGTTCTTCGAACAATTCTCCACCACCGCCCAGGCGGCGATCACCGGGTTGGGGGTGGCGTTGCTGCCGACACTGCTGGTGCAGGCGGAAATGCGGGATGGGGCGCTGGTTCCGGCGCTGGACCAGCCCTACCGGAACCCGGACCGCGCCTATCACCTCGTCCACCCCTCGTCACGGGCGCATCACCCGCCGCTGGTGGCGTTCCGGGAGTGGTTGCTGGGGGCCTGCGAGTCGGCTTCGGCCGCTCGCGGCCGTTGAAGGCCCATGTCAGGATCGGCGGCTTGTCCGTCCGGCGGGAGCGTTCGATACTTGCGCCTCCGATCCGCTCCGCATTGTTGGGAGAAAAGTGAGCGCTTCAGCGTGCCGGCCTCAATCTGGTCATCGTGGCGTAGGGGAGTGCCCCGCTCTTGCCCGCGCGGACGTATTACAATTTGCGATTCGCCAGGACGTAGACGACCTTGGCTGTTATCGTATTGTTGGCCAGCCAAGCATTGAACATGCCACCCAAGTTATCGATCTTCGGCTTATAGGCATTGGGACCGTTGTTGCACGAAGCATAGGTGCCGCTGGGGCCGAGGCCGTAAGTACCACCGCCTTCCGCTTTGATTTGGCAGGGGTGGTCGACCGACCACTGCTTGAAAAGCCACCCTTCCTTGTCCGTGCCGAATTCGAAAACAACACCGGGATCCGTGTTGCTGATATATTGTGTCACGTAAGAAAAGCTCGGAGCGATCCCGACAAAGGACTTCGGTGGAAGTCCAATCCTTGAGTAATTGCTGTTTATAAAGTCATTTGCCTGTTGTGTCGGCATGCCGCGATACCAGAATTTTGCGTTTTCCGCTTCAGCATCCGCGAACGCCGCATAATTTCTAACCAATTTCATGGCGTTAATGGTGGTATTCTTGCTATCAAGAGTCAGTACGCCTTTTTCATACATTGGGATGAGAACCTCCATATTGTTCCTTTTCAGGGTGTTGACGATATCGTTGGAGGTCATGGTGTCGGCGGCCGCGATGTTGGGCAGCAAAGCCAAGATGATGCAAAAGAGGAAGCTCTTCATAATCCATCATTCCTTTCTGAAGTCGCATGGTGGGGCCTCTTCGGAGCCGGCAGTTGATGCAGGGTCCGTAATGCTGTCGGTCATTCCCTCCTGAGAACGGGCGACCTAAAGCGAACGAAAGTTCGCATTGGCGGTCAGTCCGCGGTTCTGCCGGGCAAGTCCGAAGCATCGCCTTCAAAAAATGACGCCTGGATTACGGTTTTTGTGAACGGAGACCCGCCTGCTTCTTTATGGCGATTCAGCGCACCGACTTGTTCAGAACGCGCAGGCTATCAATCGATTTTGGCGAGACGGTATCGATGGGCTTGGTCCACACGAAAGGCTTGGCGTCCGTGTTGCGGGCGCGAATGCAGCGGGTAATGGCGTCTTTCAGATCGGCAACGGATTGGAGGATGCCGCATGCGATGCGTCGCCTGCAGGGGCTTGCACGGCTGTTCTAACTGCGCCGCACACGTGCTGGCACAGCGAAAATCGGCATCATCAAAAGTGTAGATTTCAAGGACTTGGTAAGCGAGGAAAGGCTTCTTCTACGGCTGTACCAAGTCTGTGCTGGGTAGGCCGGCTTTGCCTGATCCGCCACCAATGGTCTGATCGGCAAAAGAAAAATGGTGCCCAGGGACGGAGTCGAACCGCCGACACGGGGATTTTCAGTCCCCTGCTCTACCAACTGAGCTACCTGGGCGCCGCAGCGTGCGGGGGCGTCTTATAGGAAGAACCGGCGCGCTTGTCCAGCGCAATTCGTCACCCGTTCGAAAGAGATTTCTCGAAAGCGACCAGGCCGGTCAGGACGGGCGCTACCCCGAAAGTGGTCATACCAGTTTTGACCTGAGTCATGTCGCTCCACCCGCGATGGGGGGATAGTTCTCTCGCCGCGCGGACCAGGGAAAAGCGCCGCCCGGCCATGATCGATTTTCCGTGCGTGCCCTGGATGCTGTTCAGAGGGGCCTCGAGCCCGCATCCGGTATCCATGACCGGCCCGAAGGGACCGGCGGCGCGCCAACCGCAGAGGCGACACGATATGCCTGTCACCACGCTCGCAGACCTCAACGACCTCGTCCTTCGGGTTCGGGAGGCGCAGCGGATCTACGCCGGCTTTCCGCAGGACACCGTGGACCGCATCTTCCGCAGCGCCGCCCTGGCCGCGGCCAACGCGCGCATCCCGCTGGCGAAGCTGGCGGTTGCCGAGACTCGCATGGGCGTGATGGAGGACAAGGTCGTCAAGAACCACTTCGCCTCCGAATACATCTACAACAAGTACAAGGACGAGAAGACCTGCGGCATCCTCGAGGAGGACCCGGAATACGGCATCATGACGATCGCCGAGCCGGTGGGCCTGATCTGCGCCATCGTGCCGACCACCAACCCGACCTCGACCGCCATCTTCAAGGCGCTGATCAGCCTGAAGACGCGCAACGGCATCGTCTTCTCGCCGCACCCCCGCGCCCGCAAGGCGACCTGCGAGGCCGCGCGGATCGTGCTTCAGGCGGCGGTGGAGGCCGGCGCGCCGACGGACATCATCGGCTGGATCGACGAGCCTTCGGTGGAGTTGTCGAACGCGGTGATGCACCACCCCGACATCAACCTGATCCTGGCGACCGGCGGGCCGGGGATGGTCAAGGCGGCCTATTCCTCGGGCAAGCCGGCCATCGGCGTCGGCGCCGGCAACACCCCGGCGGTGATCGACGAGTTCGCCGACATCAAGCGGGCCGTCGCCTCCATCCTGATGTCCAAGACCTTCGACAACGGCGTGGTCTGCGCGTCGGAGCAGTCGGCCATCGTCGTGGATTCCGTCTATGACGCGGTGCGCGACCGCTTCGCCCACCATGGCGGCCACATCCTGTCGGCGGCGGACGCCGACGCGGTGCGCAAGGTGCTGCTGAAGAACGGCGCGCTGAACGCCGACATCGTCGGCCAGTCGGCCGGCGCCATCGCCGCCATGGCCGGGGTGAGCGTTCCCGCCCACACCAAGGTGCTGATCGCCGAGGTCGAGGCGGTGACCGAGGACGAGCCCTTCGCCCACGAGAAGCTGTCGCCGACCCTGGCGCTCTACCGCGCCCGCGACTTCATGGACGCCTGCGACAAGGCGGCGGCGCTGGTCGTGCTGGGCGGCATCGGCCACACCTCCGCCCTCTACACCGACCAGGACCAGCAGCCGGAGCGTATCCGCCATTTCGGGCAGGCGATGAAGACGGCGCGCATCCTGATCAACACGCCGTCGTCGCAGGGCGGCATCGGCGACCTCTACAATTTCCGGCTGGCGCCGTCGCTGACGCTCGGCTGCGGTTCGTGGGGCGGCAACTCGATCTCCGAGAATGTCGGGCCGCAGCACCTCATCAACCGCAAGACCGTGGCGAAGAGGGCCGAGAACATGCTGTGGCACAAGCTGCCGAAATCCATCTACTTCCGCCGCGGCTGCCTGCCCTTCGCGCTGGAGGAGCTGCGCGGCAAGAAGCGCTGCCTGATCGTCACCGACCGCTTCCTGTTCGAGAACGGCCACGTCGACGAGACCGTGCGCATCCTCAAGGGGCTGGGCCTCGCCGTGGAGACCTTCTTCGAGGTCGCCGCCGACCCCACCCTGGCGGTGGTGCGGCGCGGGCTGGCGCTCGCCAACGCCTTCCAGCCGGACGTCATCCTGGCGCTGGGCGGCGGCTCGCCGATGGACGCGGCCAAGATCATGTGGGTGATGTACGAGGCGCCGGACGTCGCCTTCGAGGATCTGGCCCTGCGCTTCATGGACATCCGCAAGCGCATCTACACCTTCCCGAAGCTGGGGGTGAAGGCGCAGTTCGTGGCCGTCCCGACCACGTCCGGCACCGGGTCGGAGGTGACGCCCTTCGCCGTGGTGACCGACGAGCGCACCGGCATCAAGTACCCGATCGCGGATTATGAACTGACGCCGAACATGGCGATCATCGACGCCAATCTGGTGATGGACATGCCGAAGGGCCTGACCGCCGCCGGCGGCATCGACGCGGTGACCCACGCGCTGGAGGCCTACGTCTCCGTCCTGGCGAACGAGTACACCGACGGGCAGGCGCTGCAGGCGCTGAAGCTGCTGAAGGAGCATTTGCCCTCCGCCTACGCAAACGGCGCCAAGGACCCCAAGGCGCGGGAGCAGGTGCACAGCGCCGCCACGCTGGCCGGCATCGCCTTCGCCAACGCCTTCCTCGGCGTCTGCCATTCGATGGCGCACAAGCTGGGGGCGGAGTTCCACCTGCCGCACGGCGTCGCCAACGCCCTGCTGATCGCCAACGTCATCCGCTACAACGCCGCCGACATTCCGACCAAGCAGACCGCCTTCAGCCAGTACGACCGGCCCAAGGGCGTCGCCCGCTACGCCGAGATTGCCCGGCACCTCGGCCTCGGCGGCAGCCGCGACCATGAGCGGGTGGAAACGCTGGTGGCCTGGGTGGAGGAACTGAAGCGCACGCTGGACATCCCGGCCTCGATCCAGGCCGCCGGGGTACCGGAGGCGGAGTTCCTGGCCCGGCTGGACGCCATCGCCGAGGCCGCTTTCGACGACCAGTGCACCGGCGCCAACCCGCGCTTCCCGCTGGTCGCGGAGATCCGCCAGCTCCTGCTCGACAGCTACTACGGCCGCGCCTACGCCGAGGGGGTGGAGCGTGAGCCGGACGCCAAGGCCGAGCGCAAGCCGGTGGCGCTGGTCCGTTCGCGCTGAGTCTTTCACTGTGATTGAGGCCTGATGGGCCGCCCGACGCCGGGGAACCAGACGCCGGGCGGCCCTTTCTTTTGTCCGGAAAAAAAGCCGGTCTGCCGAAGACTTCACGCCCTGACGCCATGAAGCGTCGATTGGCTGTGAACTCATTGTCTGAAACGGCGGCAGGTGATTCCGGTCATGATTCGATCCTATCAATCCGATTACCGCCATCGCGGCTCCGCGATGCATGCATTCGTCTTCAAAGTCCGGCGTCCGCGGAAGACACGGCACGGCTTTACCAAGGAGGCGGTGCGATGACTCTGTCGGTCGGTGGCGCGCTGGACGAGATCCTGCACCCGGCCTCGGCCGATTTCCGCAGCCTGCCGGAGCTGATCAGCGGGCTGATGGGCCGGCTGGCCGACCGCGCGCCGCTGCGCGGCGGGGCGTTGTGGCTCCAGGACATGGGCACGCTGGTGCTCGCCCAGGACCGGGCGGGCGGCCGCCTCTGCTGGACGGCGGGCGGCGACCCCAACGACGCCGCGGCCGATCCGGAGGCGGTGGTGGTGCCCATCACCTACGCCGACGCGCCGGTCGGCGAGATGCGGCTGGTCCTCGACCGAGCGTCGGACGGCGCCGCGCCCGAGGCGCCCATCCTGCAGGACGTCGCACGCCAGTGCGGCTATCTGGCCAAGCGCTACGAGGTGCGGCGCTGGGCGGAGCGGCGGTTCGGCCGGCCCCTGCTGATGGTCGGCATGAGCCGGGCGCTGCGCGAGCTGGACGCCTTCCTGGAGCAGGCCGCCCACAGCGCGCTGCCCGTCCTGCTGACCGGGGAGTTCGGAACCGAGAAGGCGCAGTTCGCCGCAGCGATCCACGGCTGCGGGCCGCGGCGCGACGGACCCTTCGTCCAGGTCAACGGCGCGGACCCGGCGGGGACACCCGCCGACTGGGTCGCGCGGGCCGCCGGGGGCACGCTGTTCCTCAGCGGCGTCGACGAGATGACGCCGGCCCTTCAGGGGCAGATCGTCCAGCACATGCCCTCCCAACTCGGCCAATGGCTCGACGCGCCGGGGGGCTGGACGCTGTCCGCCAACGGGGCAGGCAATGGGATGGTCAACGGGATGGCAAACGGGACCGGGGGGCCGCGGGTCATCGCCTCGACCACCGCCGACCTGCGGCGGCTGGCGGAGGAGGGGCGCTTCTCCCGCCCGCTGCTGGCCGAGCTGGATTTCCTGTGCGCCACCGTGCCGCCGCTGCGCGACCGGCCGGCGGACATCGAGCCGTTGGTCCTCGCCGCCCTCGACCGCCACGGCGGGCGCGCCGACGAGACGCGGACCGACGAGCTGATCGCCCTATGCAAGGCCCACAGCTGGCCGGAGAACCTGTTCGAGCTGGAGCGGGTGATCGCCCGGCTGGCGGTGATGACCGGGGGCCGGCCGATCCGCCATGGCGATGTGCGCCGCCACGCCCCCTGGATGGTCGGCGGCGCCATGCCGGCGGAACCGGCGCCTGCCGCTCATCCGGACGCCGTGCCGGTTCCCCCGCCGGCTCCCTCGCCCGCGGACCATTGGGTGCGCTGCGCGCTGACCCGCGACCAGGACGCTTTGGCCCGGCTGCACGGCGGCCTGCGCAAGGCGCTGCTGTTCTTGGGCGAGCGCTTCGCCGATCCGATCACGCTGGACGCGTTGTCGCGGCAGGCGCATGTCAGCCCGTCCCACCTCAGCTACCTGTTCCGGACGGAGCTTCAGACCTCCTTCAAGGGTCTGCTTGGCCGCATTCGCATCCACAAGGCGCGGGAACTTCTGGCCGCCGACCGACGGTTGCCCATCACCGAGGTGGCGATGAGCGTCGGGTACGGCGACCTCAGCCATTTCGAGAAAAGCTTCCGCCGCCTCGTCGGGGAAAGCCCGCGCGAGTATCGGCGCAACCTGAGCGGAGCCGCCGTGCGCGGGTGAACCGATCACCACCGGCGGGGTGGCCGTCGCGCCCCCTGCCGGTAAAACGTCCGCAACCTGTGGGAATGCTCATCGTCATGCGCCCGCACCACGCTTTCGCGAACCGACCGGGTGGTGTCGGACAGGGCGGCGACGGGCAAGGGAGGCCTCACGCTCCACCCGCAGCCAGCCGGTCCGGGACGTCATGCGGGACGTCTTTCGGCCCGGTTGGGGACATGTTCGGAAATGGGCGGAAACGCGCCCGTGCTCCGAAGGAGCCGCGCGGCGTCGCGGTCCCTCCGGAGCGGCGGATCGTCCGGGGCTTTACAGGGCCGGGTCGCTCTTGCTGTTCATCGCCCGCGCGATCTGGGCGCTGGCCGCGGCCATGGCCTGTTGCGCGGCCTCGTTGGCCGCGGTGACGGCCTTCTGCTGCTGCTCGCTGGCCTGCTGCATCGCCTGACCGCCGGCGCCGGTTCCGCTGGCCGCCTGGAGCGCCTGCGACATCGCCTCGTTCGCCTGGGACATCGCGTCCTGTTCGTCGGAGTGGCCGCCGGGGTGGGCGGTCAGGCCGGGGATCGCCTCCACCGCGTGGCCGGCAAGCTGGATGGCCTGCTCGACGGCGGCCAGCGCCTGCTCGGCGGCGGCGTTCACGCTCTTCACCGCGTGGTCGAGCAGTGCGCTGGCGATTTCGGCGGGCGTCCTGGTGCCCGCCTCGAACGGTGCCGTATCGGGTGCCGTGACGGCCGGCGGCGCTGCATTCTCTGCGGGCATGGCCGGAGCCGACGTGTCCGGCGCCGCCGGAGTGGGCGCCGCGTCAGGGGTCGGGCTGCTGGGGGGCTGGGAAACGGCCATCCTTCGATCTCCTTCGTCCGGGTTGGTTTTGCGGTGGGCGTGCCGCCGGGGCCGTCGGCGTCTCCGTGGCTGGCGCGGATGGCGCAGAGGGCGGTGCAGAAGGGGCCGCCCCGGTCACCGTCTGTTGACGCGGGTCAGGCGGCGTCGGCAGTGCTGGTGGTGGGGGGATCGGGGCGAAAGCAGCGCAGCGAGATCACCCCCGCGGCCCCCATCTGGATTTCCGCCTGGTTGCCCTTGCCGATGACGGGGAAGAGACAGGACGCACCGTCCTGTCCCATGATGCCGCGCTGCGGTGGCGTCGCCGACAGCAAGGCCTGAGCCCCGGCCAGATAACCCGCCACCAGAACCCGCACCGCGTCGCCGGTCTCGTCCCGGAAGCCCGTGTCGCGGACGATCTGCAAGGCCCCGTCCGACAGGCGGGCGAAGCCGATCGGCCGGCCGCGCTTCTGCCAGTCGGAGACGGCCCGCGCCACCTCCGCCGGAGCGGCCAGCGGGCCGACCTGCGGGCATTCCAGAAAGCCGAACAGCTGCGGCAGGATGGTGTCCAGCGCGCCGCCGGCCCGTTTCTTCCGGTCGTCCGGCGTCGCGGTCAGGGAGCCCAGCCGGTTCACGTAGATCAGATAGAACTGATAATAGTCCGCGAACTCCTGCACGGTGCGCGCCTGCTCCACCGCGAAGGCGGCCGCCTCCTTCTGAAGCTCGGGGTTCGCCGTTCCCTGGCTTTCCTTGCGGTAGAGCAGCTCCTGCACCGCCAACTGTTCCTCGAAGCCCATGAACTGGAAGACCGGAGCCCCGGAGACTCCCAACCCCGAGAGGAAGGACGCGCCGGCGGCGAAGTCGTCCTGGGTCAGCAGGTTGTGGTCGGCGAGGATGCGCTTGACCTGGGCCGACACCGTGGCGCTGGCGTCGCCGGATTCGGCGTCGGCCAGCGTGCGCAGGCTGTCCACCCCCAGCGTCATCAGCTTCACCGGGCTGACCAACAGCTTCAGATTGGGCAGCAGGGCCAGCCGCGTCGCGTGAAGACCCTGCTGGACCTGCTCCACGAGCGTGCTCTCGTCCGGAAAACCGTAGCGCGGGCCGGCGTTGCTGATGGCCCAGTCGAGCCACTCAGACCCGCCATCGATGAAGGCGAGCGCAAGCCGCCCCAGGTCGGTGAGCCCGGCGCGGTTCTGGATCATCTTGTTGGCGACAGAGACGGTCATGGTGGGGACACCTGCGTAAGGGTCAGCTCGACGGGAAGCTATTCAGGACCGTGGAGGCCGCGGTACCGATGCTGGTGAAGTCGTTGGCGGCGCTCGTCATCATTCCCTGGGCCTGGGTCAGGGCGGTGACGTATTTCGGATCACCCGTCGCCAGGAGCTGCGCCATCGCCACGCCGATCGCCGTGGTGGCGATGGTCGAGACGTTGCGCAGCGTGTCCGTCGCATCCTGCACAGCCATGGCCGTGGACTGGGCGACCGCCTGATAGGCTTTCCCAGCGCCGCTGGTGGTGACGACCTGTGGGCTCATGGTCGCCGTCTGCGTCTGGTTTATGACGTCAATGATCTGCGCATTGACCTTCGTGGGCTCCGACATGAAGGCTCCTTGCTCGTTGTGGCCTGGACGGCCGGCCGCTGGGAAATGGGCGCGGGGTCAATCACGACCCGCCGCTGACGGTGCTGTTTCCGGTGCCGCCGGCGACGGTGCCGTTTCCGGTTCCACCGGCGACGGTGCTGTTTCCAGCGCCGCTGGTGACGGTGCTGTTCCCGGCGGCGCCGGTGACCGTGGAGGGCAGGGTGGTGAGCGAGGTCGTCAGCAGCGGCGTCAGCGGCTGCAGCGGCGACGCGTTGCCCCCGGAGGTGGACGAGCCCGAGGGCGGCGGCGGGGGCGTGGTGGGGAAGGGCACGGCCAGCATCTTGGCGCAGGCGGCGGTGACCGCGGCGGAATTGACCATGCCGGCGTTCTGCTGGCGGTGCACGGCGTTGTGCATCGCCATGCCGAGCGTCTCGACCATCACGGCGTCGAGCATGGCGAACGACTGCGCGGGGGACTGTCCCGTCAGAAGCGTGACGATGTCCGACGTCGCGTCGATCACCTGGGTGTTCACGGTGCCTTCGTCGCTCATGATTTTGCGGTTCCCTTGGTGATGATCAGCGTGAGGACCTGGGCGAGCGCGGCCTCGGTGATGACCTGGGCGCGCTGCTGGTTGGCGACGGCGTTCTGCATGGCCAGGCCGAGGCTGTCGGCCATGGCGACGTAGGTCATGTCCATCGCCAGGGATGGGGTCAGGCCAAGCGGTATCGCCGTGTTCGCCGCGACCGATCCGGCAAGGCTGGCGGAGCTTCCATCCGGCATTCACACACTCCAGCCTTCAGGCTCCCGCCACTGGCTCCTGTGGATACGGGCTTATGCGCGACCGGGCGCTTCAACCTGTGGCGGAGGCCGCCCCCGGTGTCCCGAGGGCGGCCCGCCGGCTCTCCTTAGGAGAGGCCCAGGATCTGGGTGGTGACGACGCCGGTCGAGGCCGTGTCCACCGAGTACAGGGTCGACAGACCCTGCGTGGTGGCCGCCTGCATCACCACGTAGGACTGCTGCTGGTTGTTCGTGGCGTTGTGGGCCGCGTTCGACAGCGCCTGGCTGGTGGCGACGAACAGGTTGCCCATCGCAATGGCCGGGGCGTCGCCCAGGACCTTGGTGTTGACCTGGGAGACCGAGTCCGTGATCTGGTTGTTCAGGGCGGTCGGGAAAGCCATCGTGTTTGCTCCTTACATCAGATGTTGCGTTGGTTCGAGGCCAAAGCGCCGGCGGCGGTGCGGCGGACGGCGGCGGATGCCGCGTCCGCCGACCGGTCAGCCGAGGAGCTTCGACGTGGCGGCGCCGGTGGTCGCGGTGTCGATGGAGTAGAGCATCGCGACGCCCGTCGTCGTGGCGGCCTGCGCCGTGACGTACATCTGCTGCTGCGCCAGGGTCGCGTTGTGGGCCGCGTTGGCCAGCGCCTGGGCGGTGGCCTGGTACAGGTTGCCCATGGCGATCGCCGGCGAGCTGCCAACGACCTGGACGTTGCTCTGGGCTACAGAATCGGTGATCTGGCTGTTGACTGCCGTCGGGAAAGCCATCTGACGTTATTCCTTGGCGAATGGTTCGGGATGGATGGCCGGCGGCCCGTTCCGGATGCCCGCGGGCGCCCGGTTCCGGCCGGTCGGCTCATCAGCTCCCCAGGATCGACTTGGTGGCCACGCCGGTGGAGGCGGTGTCGATCGAGTAGAGCGTGGCGACGCCCATGGTCGTGGCGGCCTGCATGGTCACGTAGGACTGCTGCTGGTTGTTGGTGGCGTTGTGGGCCGCGTTGGCCAGCGCCTGGGCCGTGGCCTGGAACAGGTTGCCCATGGCGATCGCCGGAGCGTCGCCCAGGACCTTGGTGTTGGCCTGGGTGACGGAATCGGTGATCTGGTCGTTCACGGCGGTCGGGAAAGCCATTTGTTCGTCCTCTTCGGTTGTCTGCCGCCCGCCCGCCGCCCGTCATGGAAGGCGGGGTGGCGCAGGTGGTTTGAAACGTCGACGGCGGCTTGGGTCCGGCTTACGAGCCGAGGCCCTTGACGCCGGTGCTGAGGATGCTCTTCGTCGCCACGCCGGTGGTGGCGGTGTCGATCGAGTAGAGCGTGGCCACGCCCTGGGTGGTGGCGGCCTGCGCGGTCACGTAGGACTGCTGCTGGGCGTTGGTGGCGTTGTGGGCCGCGTTGGCCAGCGCCTGGGCCGTGGCCTGGAACAGGTTGCCCATGGCGATCGCCGGAGCGTCGCCCAGGACCTTGGTGTTGGCCTGGGTGACGGAATCGGTGATCTGGTCGTTCACGGCGGTCGGAAATGCCATTGTCTTTCCTCACTGGTGGGGCCGGTTTCAAAGGCGGCCGCTGGTGGCGTCGATCATTCGCGCAGCCTCATGCGATCATGAGGTGCGTGAACGGTGGACGGTGCGACTGTAGCGATGTGGAATGCCGTCCGATTGGTCTATTCGGCGAAAGAATCCGCTGCATCGCGCGAATTTTATGCGCCTGGGTTGCGCTTCGGCGATCGATGCGGGGAAAGCGTGTGGTGTCGGCGCGACCGATTCTTGCGCGGTGGGCGCAACGATGGCCGCAAGGCCACGCAATTCCGCGTTCCACCGCCCGCGCCCCCGCGCGGGAAACCGGCGCCATCCGGAGGAATCGACGGCGAGGGGAGGGGCGACGGGAACGCGAAGCGGCGTCGCTCCACGGATTGCGGGGGCGACGAACGAACTTACGCCGCTCTATTCTTGGTCTGCTCTTTGATGATACTGTCGATATGGAACGAAGTCTGGAAGGTGCCGAGCGTGCTTAAGAAAAGTGCAGTATCCGTGGTCCCAAACACTGCCCTTGCAACAAATGAAACCAAACGGGCGTCGCACAGCGCATTTGATAATGCGCAGGGGCAGCTGTTCGGCATCATCATGACCGCGTTCGGGATTTCCATACTGCATGCCGCCGGATTGATCACCGGGCAGGCGGCGGGGCTGTCCTTCGTCATCGCCTACGCCACGGGCCTGGATTTCGGCCCCGTGTTCTTCGTGGTGAACCTGCCCTTCTACGCGCTGGCGCTGGCGCGCATCGGCTGGCGCTTCACCGCGAAGTCGCTTCTGGCGGTCACCAGCATCTCGGTGCTGACCACCCTGGCGCCGCAGGCGATCCGCTACGACGCGCTGCACCCCTATGTGGCGGCGGTCCTGGCGGGCTTCTGCATCGGCATCGGGGTGATCGGCCTGTTCCGCCACGGCTCCAGCGGCGGCGGGGTGGGCATTCTCGCCTTCTACATCCAGGAGAAGACGGGCTTCCGCGCCGGCTGGCTGCAGGCCATGTTCGACGTGGTGATCTTCTCCATGGCGGTCTTCGTGATCGACGGGAAGGCGGTGCTGGCCTCGATGCTGGGGGCGGCGGTGCTGAACGCCTTTGTCGCCTTCAACCACCGGACGGACTGGTACGTGGCCCGCTGAGACCCCTCTTCCGGCACCATCCCGTCGCGGCCGACGCGGGCCGTTGCATTTCTCCGCGGGATTGGTACCCTGTCCCGCATCGCCAGCCGCGCTGGCCGTAAGCGTTCAACGTCAACCAACGCACTCAACGATCCTCGCCGATCGGAGTGCGTTCGCGTGTTCGGACGGACGGCCATCGGCGGGGACCAGTGTGGAGCACACCATGGGTCCCCATCAAAGGCCGGATCAAAGGCCGGTATCGGCGCGCGATCCGGCGCAAGGCCGCCTGATCGTCCTGACCGCCGTCCTCTTCGTCTCCTACCTCTGTGTCGCCCTGTCCCTTCCCGTGGTGCCGCTGTTCGTGGCCGGGGATCTCGGGATGGGCAATGTCTGGGCCGGGCTGGGCGTGGGAAGCGCCTTCCTCGCCACCATCCTCAGCCGCGGCTTCGCCGGAACCGTCTCCGACCGACGCGGCGCCAAGCGCGCGGTCGGGCGGGGGCTGGCCTTCTATGTGGCCGGCGGGCTGGTCTCGATGACCGCCGGTCCACTGTCGTTCTCGCCATGGGCGGCCTTTTCCGTGCTGGTGGCGGGCCGCCTGCTCATCGGCGTCGGCGAAAGCCTCGTCGGGGTCGGGGTGGTCGCCTGGGGGATCGGCATCGTCGGTCCGCAGCGCTCGGGCCGCGTGCTGGCGCTGATCGGGGCGGCGCTCTACGGCGCCTTCGCGGCCGGCGGACCGCTGGGGCTGGCGCTGCTCGATCGCTTCGGCTTTTCCGGCGTCATGGCGGTCAGCGTTCTGTTGCCCGCCGTCGGGCTTCTCGCGATCCGGCGCATGGAGGGCATCCCGGCCCATCCCGACGCCGAGCGCCCGCCCTTCCGCAGCGTGCTGGGGCGGATCTGGAGGCAGGGCGCCGTCGTCAGCCTCCAGGGCATCGGCTTCGCCGCCATCGGCGCCTTCTTCTCGCTGCACTTCGTCCGTGAGGGCTGGCCCCACGCCGGGCTCGGCCTGACCGCCTTCGGGCTCGGCTTCGTGCTCGTCCGCTTCGCGCTGGGCCATCTGCCCGACCGCTTCGGCGGCCTGCGCGTGGCGATGGGGTCGCTGGCGGTGGAGGCGGTCGGGCAGGCGCTGCTGTGGACCGCGGGCGACCCCGTCACGGCGCTGGCCGGTGCCTTCCTGACGGGACTCGGCTGCTCGCTGGTCTTTCCCGCCATGGGGCGAGAGGTCGTCCATTTGGTCGAGCCGCAACTGCGCGGCACCGCGCTCGGCGCCTTCGCGGCGTTCCAGGACGTCGCCTACGGCCTGACCGGCCCCCTGGCCGGGCTGCTCGCCGACCGGGTGGGCTACGGCGGTGTCTTCCTGCTGGGGAGCGCCGCCGCCGTGCTGGGTTTCCTGACCACCGTCCAACTGCTGCGCGTGCGGCCGGTGGCGAAGGCCAGCCCGACCTGAGGGGACCTATTCCCCCGCCGCGGCCTTCAGGAGGGTGATGCTGATCCGCCGGTTCTGCGGGGCCAGCGGGTTGGCGGCGTCGAGATGGTCGAGGTCGGCGCGGCCCTCCACCCGGACGATCCGCCGGGCCGGCACGCCGGAAGCGATCAGCTCGCGGCGGGCGGCGTTGGCGCGGTCACTGGACAGTTCCCAATTGCCGTACTTCGCCCCGTCCGCATAGCCCAGCGCGTCGGTGTGGCCGGTGATGCTGAGGCGGTTGGGTGACGACGCGACGGCGCCGGCAACCAGCCGCATCAGGCGCCGTCCCTGCTCGTTCATCTGGGCGGAGCCGACGTTGTACATCGACACCTTCGCCTGATCGGTGAGCTGCACGCGCAGGCCGACGGACGTCTGCTCGATGACCACGCTTCCGGCGAGCGCCCCCAGCTCCGGCATCGTCTCCAGCGCCGTGCGCAGGTCGCGCTCAGCCTTCTCCAAACCCTGCTGTTCGCTCAGCGCCGCGGTCTGGCGGTCGAGCAGGGCCTCCAGCTCCGCCCGCGCGTCGCGGTCCGGCTGGCTTTTGCCGCCGGACGGGTTGGGCATGGGGTCCTTGCGGCCGGCGGGCTCGCGGTCGCTCTCGCCGAGCGAGGCGACGACGGGCGGGGCGGCCACCGGCACGCTGTGCTCCCCCGGCGCGTTGGGGGTGGACAACGCCCCCGTCTTGTCCACCGCCCGTCCGGCGAGCATGCCGTCGGCGCCCGAGTTGGACTGCGACAGGGCCACCGGGTTGAAATAGTCGGCGATGCCCTTGCGCTGCTCCACCGTGGTGATGTTCATCAGCCACATGATCAGGAAGAAGGTCATCATCGCCGTCACGAAGTCGGCGTAGGCCAGCTTCCAGGCGCTGTTGTGCTCCTCCTCCTCCTCGCCGTAGCGGCGCTTGATGATGATCGTCGGCTCGATGCGCTTGCGGGGCATGGCGGGGCCTCAGGCGGTCTGGCTCGCCTCGCGGGCCTTCGCCTGCGAGGAGAGGGTGGTGGCGACCTCGACCTCGGCGAGGCTCGGCTGCGTGTCGGCGAACAGCACCTTGCGGGCGAACTCCGCGCAGACCTGCGGAGGGCTGCCGCGCAGATAGGCGCCCAGCCCCGCGCGCACGCAGATGAACAGCGTCAGCTCCGACTCGCGGCGATGGCGGGCGGCGGCGGCGATCGGGCCGACCAGACCGTAGGACAGCAGCACGCCGAGGAAGGTGCCGGTCAGCGCCCCGCCGATCATGTGGCCCAGCACCTCCGGCGGCTCGCTGATCGCGCTCATGGCGTTGATGACGCCCAGCACGGCGGCGACGATGCCGAGCGCCGGCAGCGCGTCGGCCAGATTTTGCAGCGCCTTCGGCACCTGGTTCAGCTCGCGCCCGATGGTCTCGATCTCCTCGTTCATCAGGGCTTCCAGGTCGTGCGGGTTGTCCTGGCCGAGCGCGATCAGGCGCAAGTAGTCGCACAGGAAGGTGACGCAGCGCGGCTGGCGGAAGACCGAGGGGTACTGGGCGAAGATCGGGCTGTCGTCCGGCTTGTCGATGTCGCTCTCGATGTTCGACACGCCCTTGGACTTCGCCTGCCGCAGCAGGGCGTAGAGCAGCGAGATCAGGTCGAGATACTCGTCCTTGCTGGTGTGGCGCCCGCGGGCCACCGCGCCGATGGTGCGCACGGTGGCGCGCAGCACCGCCATGGAGTTGGCGATGACGTAGCCGCCGATGCCGGCGCCGACGATGATGACGATCTCCACGGGTTGCCACAGCACGCCCATCCGCCCGCCCATGGCGGCGAAGCCGCCGAGCACGCTCAGGAAGACCGCGACGATTCCGAACAGCAAACGCATGATGTGTGTCCTCCGGCTCGGCCGAAAAGGGGAAGCGGGCTCTGGGAGCCGTCGTGTGGGGCGGGAGCCGTCAGGGCGCTTTCCACCGGCGCAGCACGCCGGCCAGCGCGTCGGCGGCGGCGAGCTGACCATTGACCGTGGCGCTGGACAGCGGCTTGCCCGGCGGATCGGGCGGGACGGCCAGGGCGTCGAGCAGGCCGGCCCAGCGCGTTCCGGCCAGCGCCTTGCCGTGGCGCTCCGCGGCGGCGGTCACCGCCGCGCCGTCGCCCGCCCGGAAGGCGGCCAGCGCGTGGAAGGCGATGTCGTCCGGCAGGGGAGCATCCTGCCCGCCCAGCAGCTCGGCGTAGGCGGCGCGGGCCGCCGGCCACTCGCCGGCGCGGAACAGGCTGTCCGCCCGGATGCGCGCCGCGTCGGGGCCGGTCAAGCCGCGCAGCGCGTCGAAGGCGCGCATCGCCTCGCCTTCGGTGGCGAAGGCCTCGGCGCGCAGCAGGGCGCGGCGCTCGGCTGCGGCGGCGTCCGGCGCGGGGCCGGCGGTGTGGTCCAGCACGGCCAGCGCCTCCGTCCCGCGCCCGGCGTCCAGCAGCACGCGGGCCAGTTCCAGCCCAACCGCCGTGCGCTCGGCGCCGCGCGTGGCCTCGGCGACGGTGTGGAGCAGGCGCGCGGCCTCCAGCGTGAAGCCGCCGCGGGCCAGCAGCCGGGCGAGCCGGCGTTGCCGCGTTCCGTCCTCGTCGTCGGTCAGCGTCACCGTGCGGCCGTAGCGCACCTGGAGCGACAGCGCGTCGAGCGCGCTGCCCGGGGTCGTCTCCAAATGGCCGATCACCGCGTCGAGAAGCCCGCGCCCGGTGGTCAGCGCCGCCTGGCCGCGCGCCGTCGCGCCGAAGCGGCGGCCGAGCAGGCCGAAGATGTCCAGCGCCGCGTCGATCCGCCCGGTGCGGGTGTAGGCGGCACCGAGGGCGGCCAGCGCGTCCGTCTCGACGTCGCCGCCGCGCCAGGCGTAGCGCAGGCTTTCCAGCTCGGCGATGGCGCCGGCATCGTCCAGCGAACCGCTGGCCAGCCGCAGTTCGATGGAGCGCACCTGGGCGCGGTGGCCGTAGAGGTTGGGCAGGGCGGCGGCCCGCTTGTAGTGGGTCAGCGCCTCCGCCGTCTCGTTGTGCAGCTCCGCCAAGCGGCCGCGGAAGAGGTCGAGCCGCCCGTCGGTGGAGCCGATGCCGTCCAGCGTGATCATCTCCAGCACGATCAGGTTCAGCGCCGCGCCGTCCGCCGCCTCGCCCGCCGATTCGGCGAGCAGGGTGAGCAGGCGGCCGCGCAGGTCGGCGGGGTAGGACAGCAGCCGCTTCAACGCGATGGGCAGGCTCGATTTCGCCGCGGCCCAGCGGCTGGGGGCCAGGGTGGCGCTGCGCCAGACGTGATGGTCGGCGGCGGCGGGGGTGGGCTGGGCGCGGACGAACTGGCTGTCGTCGGGATCGGCGGTGCCGTCCAGCGCGCGGAAGGCGTCGCGCAGCAGGCGCAGCTCGTAGCGCTGGTCCGGCCCCGGCGTCAGGCTCTCCGCGGCGTCCAGCGCGGCGCGGCCCTCCTCCGGCAGGGCGCGGGCCAGCGTGAAGCGGGCCATGGCGAGCAGCGCGTCCACCCGCGCGCGGCCCTGGCTCTCGGCGATGCGCTGCTCCAGATGCTGCTTGCGCGCGGGGTAGTCGTCGCCGGCCCAGGCGTCCAGGTCGAAGGCGCGGATCGGCGGGTCGGCCTGGACCGCGGGAATGGGGGCAGGGGCCGGCGGCATGGCTGACGGCGGCATGGCGGCCACTGTCTTGGCGGGCTCCGGCTTAGGGGGCGGGGCGGGCGGCGGGGCTTTGGCGACCGGCTGCGGCGCGACCGGCTGCGGCGCCTGGACGATGGGTTGCGCCTGCGCGCTGGCGACCGGACTCAGCCGCTCGGCGAGGCTGACGGGCGCTGCTTGCGCTGCCACCATCGGAGCGGTCGCCGCTTCGTGGGCCGGCGGCGGCGCGATCACCGGGAACACCGACGCGCCGGGCGCCTCGGCCAGCAGGATGCCTTCGGACGCCGGGACCGGGGCGCCGGGCTTGCGCGCCGGGCGCGGCGGGTCGGCCACGTCGATGAAGGTGATCCGGCGCTCCCGGCGCACGGTGACGCGGGCGCCGCAGGGCCAGTCCATCGTCAGGCTGCGCCCGTCCTCGGCCGTCTGGAAGCCGGTCAACCGCCGCGAATAGGTGCCGTTCAGCGCCTCCAGCGGCCAGGGGACCGCCTGCGAAAAGGCGATGCGCCCACCGCAGCTTCCCACATCGACCGCCGGGGCGCCCTGCGCGTTGACCAGCGCCAGACGCGAGAAGTCGGCGTGGTCTCCCGTCTGCACGGTGATGAGGGCCGGGTCCGCGGCGCTTGCGGGCGCGGTGAGGGCGGTGGTGACCGACAGCAGGGCCAGGGAGATGGACAGGGTCCGGCAGGGATGCATCGCGACTGCCCCAAATTTTATCTAAATCGGAATCAAATCCCCCAAGACACCGGTCAGTTCCCGTCGCGGCACCCCAGGTTGAAACCCGGCTTTAAACTGCATCACCTAGGTTAAGGCGGCGTTCAAACCGAAGGTGTCCGGCGATGGAGAATCCCCTTTACATTGGATTGTCGCGGCAAGTGGCGTTGCGTCGGCAGCTCGATGTCGTGGCGAACAACATCGCCAACATGAACACTGCGGGATTCCGCGGTGAACGCATGCTGTTCGAGGCGGCGATGGAGCGCGGCGGCATGAAGCCGTCCGACAAGATCGCCTTCACCATCGACCGCGCCACCTACACCGACTTCACCGCCGGCAGCCTGAAGCCGACCGACAACCCCTACGACGTGGCGCTGGACGGCGACGGCTGGCTCCAGGTGCAGACGCCGGACGGCCCGCGCTACACCCGCGACGGGCGGATGCGCCGCGACGTGGACGGGCAGCTCGTGAACGCCGGCGGCTTCCCCTATCTGGACGACAACCAGCAGCCCATCGTCATCCCGGCCGACCGCAGCCGGATGGAGATCGGCACCGACGGGCTGGTCTCCGCCGACAACGAGATGATCGCCCGGCTGCGCGTCGTCCGCTTCGAGAGCCCGCAGGCGCTCGCCCAGACCGGCGACGTGCTGTTCGACGCCGGGGACGCCCAGCCCCTGCCGGCCCCCGACGCCCGCCTCGTCCAGGGCAAGCTGGAGCAGTCCAACGTCCAGTCCATCGCCGAGATGTCGCGGATGATGGAGCTGACGCGCGACTACCAGTCGGTCACCCGCATGATGGACGACGGGCAGGACCTGCTGCGCTCCGCCATCAACCGCCTCGGCAAATCCGCTTAAAATCAGGAGATTGCGTCCATGCGCGTGCTCAGCATCGCTTCGACCGGCATGATGGCCCAGCAGTTGAACGTCGAGGTCATCTCCAACAACATCGCCAACATCAACACCACCGCCTTCAAGCGCGGGCGCGCCGAGTTCCAGGACCTGATGTACCAGTCGGAACGGCGCCAGGGCAGCCAGTCGACCGACGCCGGCACCATCATCCCGACCGGCATCGAGGTCGGCCTCGGCGTGCGTCCGGGGGCGGTCAACCGCATCAACACGACCGGCAACCTGACCTCCACCGGGAACGAGCTGGACCTCGCCATCGAGGGACGCGGCTACTTCAACATCCGCATGCCGGCGGGCGAAACCGCCTACACCCGCGCCGGCGGCTTCAAGCTGTCGCCGGAGGGCACCATCGTGACCAGCGACGGCCACCCGGTGCTGCCGGAGGTCACCGTGCCGCAGGGCACGCGGGAGATCGCCGTGAACGCCTCGGGCGAGGTGCAGGCCTTCGTCGACGGGCAGACCCGCCCGCGCGTGCTCGGCCAGCTCGTGATGACCGTGTTCGTCAACGAATCCGGGCTGGAGGCGATGGGCGACAACCTCTACCGCGCCACCCCCGCCTCGGGCGAACCGCAGGACGGCACCGGCGGGCAGGCGGGCTTCGGCACCATCCGGCAGAAGTATCTGGAATCCTCCAACGTCAACGTCGTCCAGGAGATCACCGAACTCATCTCCGCCCAGCGCGCCTACGAGATGAACGCGAAGGTGGTCGAGGCCGGCGACCAGATGGCCTCCACCCTCTCCAACATGCGGTGACCGCCATGCGGCGTTCCGTTCGTCATCTGGCCGGGCTCGCGGTCGTCCTGCAGCTGCTCGGCGCGCCCGTCCAGGCGGCCTACCTGTCCGACGGTGAGGGCGCTGTGGAAGCCCTGCTGGCGCAGGAGCTGGCGGCCTCGCTCGGCCCGGCGGTGCCGCCGGACGCGCGGGTCTCGGTGGTGCTGACCGTGCCCTTCTCCGGCCCGGTGGAGGCGGTGCGCGACCTGTCCTACGACCCGCGCGGCGGGCTGGTCCGCGCGCTGGTCAGCAGCGACGGCCGCATCATGGAAGTGAAGGCCAAGGCCGACATCATGGTGGAGGTGCCAGTGCCGACGCGCCGCATCCTGCCCGGTGAGGTGATCGCCGACAGCGACCTGACGACCATCCCGATGCCGCTGGAGCGGCTGAACGGCGCCGTCGTCACCTCCCGCGACGCTCTGGCCGGGCTGGCCAGCCGCCGCCAGCTCTCCGCCGGGCGGCTGATCCAGACCTCCGCGGTCGGCGCCCCGCTGGTGGTCCAGCGCAACAAGCCGGTCAGCCTCGTCTACGAGGACGGGCCGCTGCAGCTGATGGCGCGCGGCCGTGCCCTGCAGGACGGCGGGGTGGGGGAGCTGGTGCGGGTGATGAACGTCGCCAGCAACATCGTCGTCACCGGCACCATCACCGGGCCGCAGACCGTCACCGTCGCCGGGCCCCCGGACGCCATGCCGGCCAATGCGGCTCCCGCGAAATTCTGAGTCCAATCAAGGACACCACCGTCATGAGCACGCTCCCGCCCCGCCTCCTGCTTCCCTTCCTCGCCCTGACGGTGGCGCTCGCCGGCTGCGGGCGGCTGGCCGATGTGGGGCAGGCGCCGCGCCTGTCGGAGATCTCCAACCCCGCCATGGCGCCGGAGGCGCGCGTCATCTCCATGCCGATGCCGCGCCCCAACACCAACGAGCAGGTGCCGAGTTCGCTGTGGCGCACCGGGTCCCGCGATTTCTTCCGCGACCCGCGGGCCAAGCAGGTGGGCGACCTGCTGACCGTCATCATCAACATCGCCGATCAGGCGCAACTGCAAAACCAGACGCAGCGCCAGCGCTCCAACGCCGAGTCGGCGGGCGTGCCGAACTTCTTCGGGCTGGAATCGCGGCTGCCGGCGGTGCTGCCCGACGCGGTGAACCCGTCCAGCCTCGTCGACATGGACAGCTCCTCCTCCTCCTCCGGCACCGGGACCATCCAGCGCAACGAGCGCATCGCCATGCGCGCCGCCGCGGTGGTGACCGAGGTGCTGCCCAACGGCAACTTCGTGATCGCCGGCCGGCAGGAGGTGCGGGTGAACTACGAGCTGCGCGAGATGCGCATCGCCGGGGTCATCCGGCCCGAGGACATCACCAACGTGAACACCATCGATTACGACAAGATCGCCGAGGCGCGGATCACCTACGGCGGGCGCGGCCAGATCACCGATGTCCAGCAGCCGCGCTACGGCCAGCAGGTCTTCGACATCGTCATGCCCTTCTGAGCGGGGGGAGACGCGACCATGGCGGACCGTTCCGGACCCAGCCGATACTCGGTCTTCGTGCTCTGCGCCGCCCTGGCGGCCGCGGTCGGCTACGGCGTCGGGCGCCTGCAGCTGACGCTCGGCGCCGAGGAGACGGCCACGGCGCCGCAGGCCGGCACCGGGCCGGACCTGTCCAGCGACGGCCCCGGCCCCTTCTATGTGGAGGTCGGGCAATTGATGGTGCCGGTGCTGGTGGAGGGCCGCACCAACGCCTTCATCCTGACCCAGATCACCTTGCAGGCCGGCAGCACCGATCAGGCCAACCTGCTGCGCCGCCATCTCCCCCACGCGCGCAATGCCCTGCTGCAGGCCCTGTTCGGCATGGCGGGGGCGGGCGCCTTCGACGGCCCGTCGGTCGATCCCGCCGCCGTCGCCAAATCCCTCAAGCAGGCCGCCGCCGAGCAGCTCGGCCCCGACCTGGTGCGCGGCGTGCTGATCGACCGCCTGATGCGCCAGGAAAACACCCGCCTGTAACGTCGGCCCATAACGTTGGCGACGTGATCCTCGCAGCGCCCCCCTCAACCCCTCCCCCACGTGGGGAGAGGGGCATTTTGCAGGGGTGACAAAGGTTTACACCATGCCGGAGCGGGTGAAGGGCAGGTGGTGCAGCCGCTTGCCGGTGGCGGCGAAGACCGCGTTGGCGACCGCCGGGGCGGCGGTCGGCACGCCGGGTTCGCCGACGCCGGTCGGACGGGCGGTGGAGGGGAGGATGTGCACCTCGATCGGCGGCATCTCCGAGTTGCGAAGCGGCTGGTAGCCGTCGAAGTTGCTCTGGTCCACCACACCGCCGGTCAGCGTGATCTCGTCGCGCAGCGCGTGGCCGATGGCCCAGCCGGTGCCGCCGGAGACCTGGGCCTCGACGATGTTGGGGTTCACGACCTGCCCGCAATCCACCGCGCAGACCACGCGGTCGATGGTCACGCGGCCCTGCTCGTCCACGGAAACCTCCGCGACGTGGGCGACGAAGCTGCTGAAGCTTTCATGCACGGCGATGCCGCGGCCCTTGCCCTTGGGCAGCGGCTGGCCCCAGCCGGCCTTCTCGGCCGCCAGCTTCAGCACGCCCTGGAGGCGCGGGTGATCCTTCAGCATCTCCAGCCGGAAGGCCACCGGGTCCTTGCCCGCCGCCGCGGCCAGCTCGTCGATCATCACCTCCTTGGCGTAGGCGGTGTGGGTGTGGCCGACCGAGCGCCACCACAGGGTGGTGACCGGGGACTTCGGCGAGTGCAGATCGACATGCAGGTTCGGCACGGCGTAGGCCATGTCCGAGGCGCCCTCGACCGAGGTCGCGTCGATGCCGTTCTTGACCATCACGGCTTCGAACGGGGTGCCTTCCATGAAGCTCTGCCCGACGATGCTCTGCCGCCACGCCACCAGCTTGCCCCCGGCGTCCAGCCCGGCCTTCACCTTGTGCAGGAACAGCGGGCGGTAGCGGCCGCCGCGGATGTCGTCCTCGCGCGTCCACACCAGATGGACCGGCGCCTTGCCGCCATAGGCCTTGGCTATGGTCACCGCCTCCGCGATGTAGTCGGCGTCGGTCGTGGCGCGGCGCCCGAAGCTGCCGCCCGCCCAGACGGTGTTGATGACCACCTGCTCCGGCTTGCAGCCGAGGATGCCGGCGGCGACCTTCTGCTCGACCCCCTGGAACTGCGAGCCGGCCCAGATGGTGCAGCCGCCGTCGGCCGTCAGCTCCACGGTCGCGTTCAGCGGCTCCATCGGGGCGTGAGCGAGGTAGGGGAAGACGAACTCCGCCTCCACCACTTTGGCGGCGCCGGCCAGCGCCTTCGCCGTGTCGCCGGTATCGGTGGCCACGTTGCCCGGCTGGTCGGCCAGCTTGCGGTAGTCGGCGAGCATCTCTTCGGTGCCGCGCATCTCCGCCTTGGCGTCGTCCCACTCCACGGTCAGCGCCTCGCGGCCCTTCATGGCGGCCCAGGTGTTCTTGGCGACGACCGCGACGCCCCTCGGCAGGGTCAGCACCTCCAGGACGCCCGGCACCTGCTTGGCCGCGGCGGCGTCCACCGACTTCACCGTGCCGCCGAAGCGGGGGGAGCGGGCCAGCACCGCCGTCACCTGGCCGGGGCGGCGGATGTCCATGGCGAAGATCGCCGTGCCGTCGGTCTTGGACACATGGTCCAGCCGGTGCAGCGACGGGTTGCCGATGAGCGTGTAGTCCTTGGCGTCCTTCAGCGCGACGGTCTGCGGGACGGGCAGCTTCGCCGCGTCCTCCGCCAGCTCGCCGAAGCGGGCGCTGCGGTTGGAGGCGGCGTGGCGGACGACGCCCTTTTCCACCGTGACGGACGAGGCCGGGACCGACCAGCGCGCCGCAGCGGTGGCGACCAGCATGGCGCGGGCGGCGGCGCCGGCCATGCGCAGCTCGTCCCAGCTGTTGGCGACGGCGGTGGAGCCGCCGGTGCCCTGGATGCCGAAGAAGTGGTTGGCGTAGAGCGCGCCGTCCGCCGGGGCGAAGGCGCCGCGCATCTGCGCCCAATCGGCGTCAAGCTCCTCCGCGACGATGGTGGTCAGGCCGGTCATGATGCCCTGGCCCTTGTCCAGATGCTTGACCAGCACGGTGACCGTGTCGTCGGCGGCGATGCGGATGAAGGCCTGCGGGCGCGGGTCCGCCGGGCCGACGACCTTGGGGGCGGCAGCCTCGCTGGCAAAGCCGCTCCGGGGCAGCATGGCGCCCAGAACCAGGGCGCCGCCGGCCCCCTTGAGGAAGCCGCGGCGCGAGGGGGAGGCGACGTCCGCCGCCGCCTGCTTGATGAGCTGGTTCAACATGGCTCAGGCCCCCATCGCCTTGGCGGCGTCCTTGATGGCCGCACGGATGCGCGGATAGGTGGCGCAGCGGCAGACGTTGCCGTCCATCGCCGCGTCGATGTCGTCGTCCGTGGGGTTGCGGTTGTCGGTCAGCAGCGCCACGGCGCTCATGATCTGGCCGGACTGGCAGTAGCCGCACTGCACCACGTCCAGCTTCTGCCAGGAGGCCTGGACGGCCTGGGCGACCGTGCCGGACACGCCTTCGATCGTGGTGATCCTGGTGCCTGCGGCGGACTCCGCCGGGGTCTGGCAGGCACGGACCGGCGTGCCGTCCATGTGGACGGTGCAGGCGCCGCACTGGGCGATGCCGCAGCCGAACTTCGTGCCGGTCAGGTTCAGCTCGTCCCGCAGGACCCACAGAAGCGGCATGTCGCCGGGCACGTCGACGTCCCGGTCCTGCCCGTTGATGTTCAAACGAATCATCGGATGATCCCTGTCTCTCGACTCTGCCTGTCGGGTATTATGGTGCGGGCCTTCGGCGGGCTTTCTTGCGTGAATCCCAGCTTCGAAAAGACCGTGTGCAGTGTGGTCCCGTTCGGTGGGTGCGGCAAACATCCCAGTGTGGGAGTCGGTCTTCCGCGGAAGCGCCCGCCCTATCCGTTCGTTCGGCCCGCCCGTTCGATCCGCAAGCGTAACCACGAGCATCCTAACCGCTTCGCCGCGAGCCGAATAGCCGGTACAATCCGCTTGGGCTTATGAATGTGGTGCATGAATGAACCGGAACGACCTCGGCGATCTGGCGGCCTTCGCCGTCGTGGCGGAGGAGGGGAGCTTCACGCGGGCGGCGGCCCGGCTGGGCATGTCCCAATCCGCGCTCAGCCACGCCATGAAGGCGCTGGAGGACCGGCTGGGCCTGCGCCTGCTGGCCCGGACGACCCGCAGCGTGTCCACGACGGAGGCCGGGCAGCGGCTGCTCCGCACGCTGCGGCCGGCGCTGGACGACATCGCCGCCGGGCTGGCGGCGGTGGGGGAACTGCGCGAGAAGCCCGCCGGCACACTGCGCATCACCACCGGCAAGCACGCCGCCGTCCGGGTGCTGTGGCCCGTGCTGTCGCGCTTCCTCGCCGACTATCCGGAGGTGCAGGTGGAACTGTCCATCGACAGCAGCCTGACCGACATCGTGGCCAGCCGCTTCGACGCCGGGGTCCGGCTGGGCGAGCAGGTCGAGAAGGACATGATCGCGGTGCGCATCGGCCCGGACATCCGGGCGGCCATCGTCGGCGCGCCCGCCTACTTCGCCCAGCGTCCGGTGCCCTGCGCCCCGCAGGATCTGGCCGGGCACGACTGCATCAACTACCGCTTCACCTCGTCGGGCGCCGTCTATGTCTGGGAGTTCGAGGAGGACGGCCATCCGGTGAACGTCCGGGTGACCGGATCGCTGGTCTCCAACGACATGGACGTCATCATGGCCGCCGTCCTGGACGGACGGGGGCTGGCCTACATTTTCGAGGACGAGGTGGCGGAGCACATCGCCGCCGGGCGGCTGGTCCGCGTGCTGGACGACTGGTGCAAGCCCTTCCCCGGCTATTACCTCTACTACCCCAGCCGCCGGCAAATTCCGCCGGCCCTGGCCGCCCTGGTCGATGCGCTCCGCTACCGACTGTAGCGTCCGCGCAACTTGCGCATGCTGATTCCGCGCTCCGTACGGATCCGAAAAAGGATTATTAACGTACCAAAAGATTAAGGTAATCGGAGGAAGCGGCGCCGAGCCGCCGGAACGGGATGAACGCTGGATGATGCGTGTGTATGCCTGCATAACCCAGCAGCACGATCTGTGGCTCGTGCTGCTGGCGGGGGCGGTCTGTGGATTCGGTGCCTGGGTGTCCCTGAACCTCGCCCGCCGCGCGGCGGCGGCGGTGGGACGGGCGCGCTGGGGCTGGCTGGCCGGTGCCGCGACGGCGACTGGTGGCGGCGTGTGGGCGACCCATTTCATCGCCATGCTGGCCTTCCGGACCAGCCTGCCCATGGGCTACGACGTCGGCCTGACGGTCCTGTCGAGCCTGATCGCCATCGGCGGCGCCGCGGTGGGCATCCGCCGCGCCATCGGCGGCGGGCGGCTGGCCGCCCCGCTGGGCGGCGCCATCGCCGGGGCAGCGGCGACGGCCATGCATTTCACCGGCATGGCGGCGCTCCAGGTTCCGGCCAACCTGCATTACGACCCGGCTTACGTCGCGGTGTCGCTGGGCCTGGGCGTGCTGCTCAGCGGGGCCGGTTTCACCGCCGCCCTGCGGATCGGATCGCTGAAGGGGCTGGCGACCGGCGCGGCCCTGCTGGCGCTGGGCATCTGTGGGCTGCATTTCACCGGCATGGCCGGCGTCACGCTGGTCCCCGACCCACTGCACGACATGTCCGACCAAATCATGGAGCCGGGCCTGCTGGCGATCGCCATCGCGGTGACGGCCACGGTGGTGATGGCGCTGGGCCTCGCCGGGGCCATCGTCGACCAGCGTCTGGCCGCGCGCTCGGCGCACGAGGCGGCCCGTCTGCGCGCCAGCGAGGAGCGGTTCCGCCAGCTCGCCGACGCCACCACGGAAGGCATCGTGATCCATCGCGACGGCGTGATCCTCGACGTCAACCGCGCCATGGCGGAACTGCTGGGCAAACCGCCGGCCCAGTTCATCGGCCAATCCATGCTGCGCTTCGTGGTGCAGAACCGCCGCTCCGACATCGAACGCAAGCTGGCCCATCCGACCTCCGAGCGGGTCGAACTGGACCTGCTGCACGACGACGGCACCCTGGTCATGGTCGAGGCGCACGGACAGGACATCACGCACGAGGGCCGGCCCGCCCGCGTCGTCGCCGTCCGCGACATCCGTGAGCGCAAGCGGGCGGAAGAGCGCATCCGCCACATGGCGCACCACGACCTGCTGACCGGCCTGCCGAACCGCTCCCTGTTCCTCGACCGGCTGAACGGCGCGCTGGCCAGCGCGGGGCGGGCGCGGACCGGGGTGGCGGTGCTCTATCTGGATCTCGACCGCTTCAAGGCGGTGAACGACCTTCTGGGCCACCCGGCGGGCGACCGGCTTCTGCAGGAGATGGCGCGCCGCATGCTGGAGGCCGTGCCCAGCCACGACACGGTGGCGCGGCTGAGCGGCGACGAGTTCGCCGTTCTGCACCGCATCGCCCAGCCGGGCGAGGCGCTGGCCCTGGCCGACCGTCTGGTCAAGGCGCTGGGTGCTCCGGCCGAGCTGGACGGCCAGCGGATGGTGGTCGGGACGAGCATCGGCATCGCCCTGTTCCCGCAGGACGGCGCCGGGGCGGAAGCGCTGCTCCAGCACGCCGACACCGCCCTCTACCGTGCCAAGTCGGAAGGGCGGGGCACTTTCCGCTTCTTCGAGGCGGCGATGGACGAGCGGCTGCAGGCCCGCCGCGGCCTGGAGCGCGACCTGCGCCAGGCGCTGAACGACGGCGCGCTCAGCGTCCATTACCAGCCGCTGGAGGATTGCCGGACGCACCGTGTCCTGGGGTTCGAGGCGCTGGTGCGCTGGAAGCACCCGGAACGCGGCATGATCCCGCCGGCGGAATTCGTGCCGCTGGCCGAGGAGAGCGGGCTGGTCATGCAACTCGGCGAGTTCGTGCTGCGCACCGCCTGCCGGGACTCCCGGGCTTGGCCCGATCCGGTCAAGGTGGCGGTGAACCTGTCGCCGGTCCAGTTCCGCCATTCCGACCTGCCGGCCACCATCCTCGGCATCCTGGAGGAGGAAGGGATGCCGCCGCACCGGCTGGAGATCGAGGTGACCGAGGGGGTGATGATCGACGACACCGAACGCGCCCTGGCGGCGCTGACCACCCTGAAGGCCGCCGGGGTGCGCATCGCCCTGGACGATTTCGGCACCGGCTATTCCAGCCTCAGCTACCTGCAGAAATTCACCTTCGACAAGCTGAAGATCGACCGCTCCTTCGTCCAGCTGATGGCGGAGAACCGCGAGTCCCTGTCGATCATCCGCACCATCCTGGCGCTCGCGAAGAGCCTGGACATCGCCGTCACGGCGGAAGGCGTGGAGACGGAGGAGCAGCGGACCCTGCTGAAGAACGAGTCCTGCAACCAGCTCCAGGGCTATCTGATCGGGCGCCCGGTCCCGGCGTCCGAACTGGCGCGCTTCTACGAGCCGGCGTGAGGCGCCACTCCAGGCGCCATTCCGGACGTTTTTCGCGGCGTGGCGCGGGTCAACGGATCTCGATGAGGTCCGTCAACTCGCGCACGACCAGTTCCAGACTGTCGGCCACGGCCTCGCACGACACCCGCTCCTCCGGGGTGGTGAAGTCGGCGGAGCGCAGGGTGGCGATCTGCTCCTTCAGCCGGCCGATGTAGGCGATCAGCTTTTCTTCCATGCCCGGACCCCGTGGTGCGAGAGGCTTCCCGCAACCATAACAGGCGAGCGGGGGCTTTGGCGCTGGAATTCTCCGCCCGACGGATTGTGGGGCTGCGCCGCCATCAGGCGAGCGCTTCACGAGCGGACCAGCGCCTCGACCTCCCGGATCGCAGCGTCGGTGGGAATGCGTTCCATCTCGCGACCGCCGAAGGCGGCGGCGGTCAGCACCGCGCCCCGCGTCACCTTGGGGCGCAGCTTCTCCGCGATGGTCGGGCCGTAGAGGGTCAGCAGCGGCACGTCGGCAAGGCCGAACAGGTGGCTGGTCCCGCTGTCGTTGGCGACCGCCGCAGCACAGCGCCGGGTCAGCGCGATGGTGCGCACCGGGGCATAGCGCGGCTCCGCCAATTCGGCGTCCTGGAGCGGGAACAGCGCCTGCGGCACGGCGGCGCGCAGTTCGGGCAGCCAATCCAGCTCCGCCGGACCGAGGATGAAGACGGGCACCCGCCCATCGGCGACCTGGGCGCGGGCGAGCTCCACGAAGCGGTCCAGCGGCCAGCATTTCACCCGCTTGCCCGCCCCCGGGGCGATGGCGACGTAGCCCGGCCCGTCGGGCAGGACGGCGCGCGCCTCGGCCTCGGCCTCGGCCGGAATGGGCACCGCCATGTCCAGCGGCGGGCGTCGCCCGCCGGCCACCTCCAGCAGGTCGAACAGGCGGTCCAGCACATGCCGCGGCTCCTTGTAGCCGGGAGGCGGGCGGCGGTCGGACAGACGGTAGCCGGCGCAGGCCGAAACGAACAGGTCGTGCTTCAGCCGCCGCGCCAGCAGCGTCCGCCAGGGCAGCGCCTGGGTGTCCAGCACCAGGGAGAAGCGGTCGCGGATGGGCATGGGCTTCAGCAGGCCGAGCGGGCTGCGCCCGATTCCGGTGTCGGCGCGGAACTCGTCGATCAGCCCGTCCATCATCGGGCGCAGCGTGGTCGCCAGATGGGTGCCTTCGGTGGTGATCCAGGTGATCCGGTGGTCCGGGAACAGCCCCCGCAGGGCGCGCACGAAGGGAATCTTGATGAGCGCGTCGCCGATCAGCTCGCCGTGGGTGAAGACGGCGAGCGACGGGGGTCCGGCGCGGTCGGTTGCGGGCATGCGGAAGCCTCGGGAGAATGCGGCCAAGCGGACGGCGGACTATAGCGGCCCGCATCCGGCGGCGGAACCCTCCGCAAGGCGCTTTCAACCCCTCTCCCGCCCCGGGAGAGGGAAGGGGCCCACGCGCAAGCGTGGGAAGGGTGAGGGTGCTGCCGAGAATCGGCCCCTTGATCCTTGGGCGACCCTCACCCGGCGCCTTCGGCGCCCCCCTCTCCCGGGGCGGGAGAGGGAAGCTCTGACCTACAGCTCCGCGTTCAGACCCGACGCCGACAGCTCGACCGGGCGCACCGCGTGGCCGGAGGGGGCGTAGAGGCCGTCGCTGGCCGCCTTCTCCAGGGCCACCAGAAGGCTGCGGTTGATCGACAGCACGGCCTTGCGCATGGCGACCAGCCCCGCCGCGTTGTCGTTGATGGCGCGGTCCAGCCGCTCCACCCGTTCCAGGATCATCGCGCGCAGGTCGTCGTTCAGCCGCAGCGTGCCCGACTGGGCCTGGGTCATGATGCCGCCCAGACGGTCGGCCATCGCCTGCTTGCGCCGGGCGTAGACCTCCAGCCCCTCCAGCTCGCCAGCGGCGAGCGCCGCCGTCTCCTCGTCCAGCAGGACGCTGAGTTCGGCCACCGTGTCGAGGAACTCCGTCATCACCACGGCGGTCGGCCCGTCGGCCAGCGCGGGGATCTCGGGCTCCGGGGCGGCGACGGGAGCGGCGTCCGCCTCCGGCTTGGTGTCGGGGGCGAATTCGCGGATCAGGTCCTTGAAACGGCGGCTCATCCCTTGGTTCCTTCGCTCGTCTGGCCGTAGAGGCGGGCCACGTCGGCCTCGACCATGCGGCCGATGCCCAGGGTGCCGGCTTCGGCGATGGCCTTGCCGTATTCCTGGAGCATGAAGCTGCGCCACGTCCGCTCGCCCTGGCCGCCGCCGAAGGCGCTGCCGGTCTCGATGCCAGCGAACATGGATTCCAGCATCTGCCCGACCATCAGCGCCTCGAACTCCTGCCCGGCCTTTTCGGCGGTTTGGGTTTGGGGGGCGGGCTTTGCGGCTTGGGCGGTCGGGGAAAGGGGGGAGATGTCCATCGCGTCGTCGTCCGGCCGGAGGTGTCAGATGATTTCCAGGTCGGCGTGCAGGGCGCCCGCCGCCTTGATCGCCTGGAGGATGGCGACCATGTCGCGCGGCCCGACGCCAAGCGCGTTCAGCCCGTTGACGAGCTGCTGCAGGCTGACGTTGCCGCCGATGGTCACGAACTGGCGCCCGTTGCCCTCCTGCACCTGCACGTCGGTGCGCGGCACCACCACCGTTTGCCCGTCGGAGAAGGGCTGCGGCTGCGACACCTGGGGCGTCTCCACCACGCGGACGGTCAGGTTGCCCTGGGTGATGGCGACGCGGCTGATGCGCACGTCGTCGCCGATGACCACGGTGCCGCTGCGCTCGTCCACCACCACGCGGGCGATGCCGTCCGGGCGCACGGTGAGCTGCTCGATGTCGCCGATCAGCCGGGCGACCGCGCCGGTGTAGCGGGGCGGGATGCGGACGTCGACGGTGGTCGCGTCGAGCACATGGACGGCGCTGCTGCCCAGCCGCACCGCCACCGCGTCGGCGATGCGGTTGGCGGTGGTGAAGTCGGGGTTGCGCAGCGCCATGCGGACCGCGGTCGTCTCGTCCAGCGCGAATTTCAGTTCCCGTTCCACGATGGCGCCGTTGGCGATGCGGGCGCTGGTCGGCACGCCCTTGGTCACGTTGGCGGCCACCCCGCCCGCCGAGAAGCCGCTGACCGACAGCGACCCCTGGGCCACGGCGTAGGCCTGCCCGTCGGCGCCCAGCAGCGGCGTGACCAGCAGCGTGCCGCCGAGCAGGCTGGTGGCGTCGCCCAGCGCCGACACGGTGATGTCGATGGTCGTTCCCTGGCGGGCGAAGGGCGGCAGCGAGGCCGTGACCATCACCGCCGCGGCGTTGCGGGTGCGCAGCACCTCGTCGCGGGTGTTGATGCCCAGCCGCTCCAGCATGCCCTTCAGGCTCTGCTCGGTGAAGGGCGTGTTGATCAGCCGGTCGCCCGAGCCGTTCAGCCCGACCACGAGGCCGTAGCCGATGAGCTGGTTGCGGCGCACCCCGTCGAAGGTGACGAGATCCTTCACCCGCGTCTGGGCCAGCCCCTCCTCCGCCACGGCGGCGGCGGCCAGCAGGCAGGCCATGGCCAGCGCCAGGGCGCGGAAGGCGCGGCGGATCGGGCCATGCTTCGTCGGGCCGTGCGTCATCAGACCGTCTTTCATCGTCCCGTGGGGAGGTCGTGCCGCCCTACAGGTAATTGGCGAGGCTCATCCGGGCGATGCGTGCGGTGGCCGCCGCGGTCGCCTCGATCTGCACCTCGAGCTGGTTCATGCGCAGGCTGGCCTCCGCCGGATCGACGCTTTCCATCGCGTCGAGCTGGTCGTTGAGGACGCGCAGCTGCGTCGTGTTCATCGCCGCGATGTCGTCGAGCTGCGCGCGGTGGATGCCGAGCTGCGCGGTGGCGTCGCGCACCCCCTCGATGCCGCCCGACACCTTGGCGACCGCCGCCTCCATGTAGGGCTTGTAGGCGTCCAGCGGCAGCTGGCTGGTGTCGACGCTGGCCAGCATGTAGAGGCCCTGGAGCAGGTCCCGCATGGCCGGGTCGTTGCCCTGGATGCCGTAGGGGATCTCGGTCGTGCGGTCGAGCCGGGCGCTGAGGCGCGGCGCGGTCGAGGGCGCGCCCAGATAGAACCCGCCCTCGAAGCCGAGCGGCGAGGCCGACGGTGCGGCGAACAGGTCGTCCAGAGCCGCCACGGCGGCGGCGGTCTCGGCCGGGGTCTGCGGCGACGCGGTGCCCCCGGTGGCCGCGGCGATGGTGTCCTGCACGATCTGGATGGGCGAGGGCAGGCCGGACTCGTCGCCCTGCACGGCGCGCATGGGGGCGGTCTTCACCTCCACCCCGCCGAACAGGTAGCCATTGCCGGAGGAGGCGTTGAGCATGCCAACCACCTGCTCCAGCATGGCGCGGGCCCGCACCTGGAGCGAGCTGCCGGTGGGCGAGGGCTGGCCCAGCCCGACCGAGGCGGCGGCCAGAACGTCCTGCCCCGCGGACAGGATGTTGGTCAGCGCGCTGTCCATGGTGCCCAGCCGCCCCTGCAGCAGGGCGGTTGATTTCAGGGTCTGGTCGGTCTCGTCATACAGGTTGCGCAGCGCGATGGCCTGCCCGGTGCGCGCACCCAGCGCCTTGGCGACGTCGAAATGCTTGCCGCTGGCGATTTCGTCGTTGTTGCGCAGCCGCTCGAGCTGAAGCTCGGTGTTGGCGGTCTGCAGGCGTTTGCTGAGGCCGAGGGTGGAGACGGCGTTGTAGAGCATGGCGTCAGTTCCGGATCTGGAGCAGCGTGTCGAGCATCCGCCCGGCGGCCTGGAGCACCTGGGCGCTGGCGCCGTAGCTCTGCTCGATCAGCAGCAGCTTCTGCATTTCATCGTCGACGTTCACGCCGTCGCGGTTGAGACGCGCCGATTGCAGCGCGTCGGCGCTGATCTTGCGGGTCTTCATCTCGGACTCGGCGGTGGTGCGGTAGCCCTGCTGGGTGGAGACCATGCCGGTGGCGTAGTCGCCCAGCGTGGCCGAGGAGGGCAGGTCCGCCGCGGCGAAGCTGCGTGTGGCGGAGAAGGCGTTCAGGAAGCGGTCGATCTGCGTGGTGTCGCCCGACGCCAGCGGAGCGCCCGCCTGGACGCCGCTCTGCACCATCCAGGGGTTGCTTCGCACGCTGCCGTTGACGGCGATGCGCGAGGCCAGACCTTCCGTCGCGCCGTAGGCGGCGCCGGCGTCGGTGAACAGGCCGGGCTGGGTGGGGTCGGCCTCCGCCGCCTGGAACTGCTGCACGATGCCCGCCGCCAGCTCGTCGAGCTGGGCCAGCGCCCGCGGCATGTCCTGGTGGGCGGTCTGGACATAGCCCATGATGCGCCCGCTCTGGATGTCCTGCTCCGGGTTGTCGGAAATGATCTTGCCGCCGGCCACCAGATCGCCGCCGACGAGCTGCAGCGGCTGGGCGCCCACCGGCAGTTCGCGGTCGAGCAGCGTCTGGCCGTTGCGGGTCATCACCACCACCTCGCCGCTCTCGCGGGTGTGGGTGCGGATGCCGATCTCGCTCGACACCTGATCAAGCAGCCGGTCGCGCTCGTCCATCAGGTCGCCGGTCTCGGCGCCCTTGGCCTTCTGGGTGGCGATGGCGCTGTTCAGCTCCCCGATGCGGACGAGCGAGCGGTTGACCTCGTCGACCGAGGACTGGAGCCGCGTCTTGGCGTCGTTCTGCACGGTGATGGCGGCGGCGGCGGTGTCGTGCAGGCGGCGCACCAGCGATTCCGCGGAATCCACCACCGCGGTGCGCGCCGCCTCGTTGTCCGCCTGGTTGCGGAGCTGGCTGAAGGACTGCTGGAGCTTGGCCAGGGCGGTGGAGACGGATCGCTCGTCCTGCGGCTGGCCCAGCGCCGTGGCGTAGTCGGCCAGCGCCGAGGCGCGGGTCTCCTGCGCGGTGTAGCGGCTCTGCTCGAACCGGGCGTCGCGGATCAGGAACTCGTCCACGCTGCGCAGCACGCCGTCGACGCGCACGCCCTGGCCGCGCCCGCCGCTGATCGCGGTGGAGACGGCCAGATCCTTGCGGACGAAGCCCGCGGTGGTGGCGTTGGTGATGTTGTGCGAGACCAGCGCGGCTTGCTGCTGGGTCGCGCGCAGCCCGGACAGGGCGGCGCTGAGGGCCAGTTGGAGGCTCATGGCGGGCTATCCCCTTTCCCGTCCGTCAGCGCTTCAGACGGGTGGTCTCGTCCACCATCTCGTCGGCGGTGCGCACCAGCGTGGCGTTGGACGAGTAGGCGCGCTGCGTCTCGATCAGCGACACCAGCTCCTCCGCGATGTCGACGTTCGACTGCTCCAGCGCGTAGCCGGCGACCGAGCCGGCGGTGCCGCTGTTGCCGTTGCTCAGCGTCATCGTGCCGCTGTCGATGCCCAGCGTGTAGGTGTTGCCGTCCTGCGGGACCAGACCGCCGGGGTTGACCACGTCGGCGACCGGCACCTGGTAGAGCGGCTGGCGGGCGCCGTTGTCGTAGACGGCCCACAGCGTGCCCGCCTTGTCGACGTCCACCGTGCTGACGCGGCCGGCGCGGGCGCCGTCGCCCATGAACTGCGGCACGTAATCGCCGTTGAGCTGGGTCAGGTTGCCGACCGAGACGTTGACGGTGTCCGGCGTCGGGTTGGCCGGCGAGGTCAGCGTGATCTGCGGCAGGGCGCCCGCCGGCAGACCGGCGTTGGCGCCCGTGGTGTCGAAGGTGACGGTGTTGGTGGACAGCGTCGCGGTGTAGCCGGCGGGCGGCGTCACCGACAGCGTCCATTCGTTCGGGTTGGCCGTCTTCGTCCAGGTCATCGTGACGTCGAGCGGGTTGCCGAGCCCGTCGTAGAGCGAGGTCGAGGTGTCGAAGCTGGTGCCGTCCGTGGCCTGGGCCGGCAGGTTGCCGGCGAAGCTCATCTGCGATGTCTTGCTGCCGCCATAGGCCAGCCCGGCGATGGAGACGGCGCTCAGCCCGTCGAAGCTGCTGCGGTTCACCGCGGGCAGGCTGCCGTCCGGGCCCAGCTTCCAGGCCTGGAGATACTGGCCGGCGCTGTTGCGCAGGAAGCCCTGGTCGTCGGGCAGGAAACTGCCGGCGCGGGTCAGCGCGTAGCCGGGCGAGGTTCCGGTGGTGCCGGCGTTGTCGGCGACGACGAAGAAGCCGCGCCCCTCGATGGCCATGTCGGTGGCGGACTGGGTGCCCTGGATGGTCCCGTCCTTCAACACCTGATAGTGCACGTTGGAGCGCACGCCGCCCGCGGCGTAGTTGCTCGTCGCACCGGAGGAGGTCATCAGCGTCGAGAAGTCGACCGCGGCGCGCTTGTAGCCGATGGTGGCGGAGTTGCTGATGTTGTCCGAAATGGCGGCCATCCGCGAGCTTTGCGCGGACATGCCGCTCACACCGGACCGCATGGCGCTGAACAGGCTCATCGGGAGATCCTCATCCTAAATCGGTTGGGCCGGAAGCGAGCCACGGGATTCTCCGCGATGGACTTCGGAAGGGAGAGTACAGGGCGGCTTTTAAAGCGGATTTAAAGGGCGTTTCCGGACGTTTACTTAAAATTTTTCGTTCTTTTCCATGGCCCTCTTCTTTGGCGGTGCGGCGGGGCATCCCTTCCGCACGGAGGGGAGAGGAGAAACAGAAATGCGATTGCGGGGGCGTCGAACGGATGCCGCATTGCGCGGATCGACAAATCCGGTCACTGTTGGACCGGTTGTCCTCCATGCATCGAGTGTCCAGAGTGAGCGAAGAGCAAAAGCAGCAGGTTACGGCGGTCGTCAAATGGTACAAGGCCGACAAGGGCTTCGGCTTCGTCCGCTTCGCCGACGGAAGCGGTGAGGCGTTTCTGCATTCCCGGGTTCTCGCCTCGCTGGGCGAGGTGTCGCTGACCGAGGGCACCGGCCTCGTCTGCGACATCGCCGAGACCCCGAAGGGGCCGCAGGTCGTGGCCATCCATTCCATCACCCCCGCCGACCCGGCGGAGGCCAAGCCGGCCCGCGCGCCGAAGCAGCGCCGGCAGCGGCAGCCGGAGGCCGGCGATCCCCAGGCCATGCGCCCCGCCGCCCCGGCGCCCATCCGCGAGCCCAAGCCGCGGCGCGAGCGGTCGGCCCCGGCCCTGATGCCGGTGCCCACCGGTGAGATGATCTACGGCACCGTGCGCTGGTACAATCTGGACAGCCAGTCCGGCCTGATCGACCCGTGGGACGACGAGACGGGCATCGGCGTCTATTTCGACCGCGCGATCCTGCGCCAGTCCGGGCTGGAAGTGGTGGCCGACGGCGAGGACGTGCGTTTCGTCGCCGTGCCGGGCGACGGCGGCCCGACGGCGCTGCGCGTCGAACTGGTGTGAGCCAACGGAAATCAGGCGCCGCCGCGGGCTCCGCCCGGCGGCGCCCGAGTTGGACCGGGACCCCGGCTGATGCCGTCAGCGGGGGGTGAAGGACCGCGAGGGGCGGCGCTCCACGACCACCGGTGGGCGCTGGTCCATGCCGCCGGAGGGGCGGGACGGGTAGTGGCCGCGGGATTCGGAGGAGTCCATCCGCCCGGCGGCCTCGCGCACCTCGAAGATGCGGCGTTCGACCGGCAGGCTCTCCGCCAGGACGATCACGGTGTTGAGCGAGATCCGGTCGATCGCCGGCTCCAGCCGGTCGGCGCGCAGCCGGCCCGCCTGCACATGTTCCTCCACCTCGGCTTCCGAGCACTTCAGCCAGGCCGCCGCCTCGGCGATGGAGAGTGACTGGTCGCGCATCGAAGAAGCTCCAAGACTGGGGTGGGGACAGGAAACCGGGTTGCAAATAGGGGTGTACCCGATTTCCGCGCCGAACAACAGGGTGGCGAATGGGCGTCCCGTCACAAGACGCCCGGGAACCGCCTCTTTTTACTCCTTCGTGACGGTCCGGCAGCGCTGCTGGAGCAGGGTGACAGCCTGGGCGGCCTCGTCGCCTTGCAGCGTGAAAGCCCGCTCGTCCAGCAGCCGCCCGTCGGCGTTGAAGGCGCGGACGAACAGGCCATGCGCGGTGCTGGTCACCACCACGTCCACCACGGCGTCCGCCGTTTCGTCGCTTGCCACGTCGATGAAGGAGGCGAGTTCCGCCAGTTCGCCGTCGTCCGTCCAACCGGCCTCGGCGATCAGGTCCAGCAGGTCGTTCAGTCCACCGGCCGGCTCGCAGCGCTGGACGCGCGGGTCGGCGCCCTGGACGGCCGCCGTGAAGCGGGTCAGCGCCTCGCGGATGCGGGTTTCCTCCGCGGGGTCGAGTTCGGGTTCGCCGTCCTCGCCGACGCGGGCCAGACCGAGGAAATCGGGAACCGCGTCCTCGCCGGCGGCCTCGACGGCTTCCGCCTCCTCCTCGATCAGGCCGACGACGCCGACCAGCCGGGTGCCGGCGTCCGCCGGATCGGCCAGCAGGTCGGCCTCACGGACGAAGCGCAGCGCCGCGTCGGTCGAGTCCAGCATGCGCAGCAGCAGGGTGCGGCGGTCGGCGGCCTCCAGATAGACCAGAGCTTCCGGCTCCAGCCAGACCGGCAGCAGGCGCGTGTCGGCGGCGGTCTCCAGCAGGCCGGTCGAATCCAGCGCCTCTTCGATGGTCTCCACGGCGGGCGGTTGCGACAGGTCGCCGGACACCTCCACCGCCAGCCAGAAAAGGGTGGCGATCATGTCGTCGCCCTGGGAGTCGGTGCGGCGGACGGATTCGGCGATGGTTTCCACCTCGTCCAGGAACTCCGGCTGCTCCTCCTCGCGCAGCTTGTCCAGCGCGGCTTCCAGGACTGCCTGACGGCCGGCGTCCAGCGTTTCGTCGAGCAGTTCGTCGAAGCGGCGGTCGCTGTTGCGCCAATAGCGGACCAGGCGCTCCGCCGGCGTGCCCGTGAAGGTTCCGGAGGTCGGCTTGCCCGCGCCGTTCCGCCCGTTGCCTGTCTTTGCCATGCTGCCTCTCCTGACTGGTCCGCCGGCGCCATCGGGCGCGGGGGTGACGATACGGGCAGTGACCGTAGTGGCCGCGAGGCGCGCTGGCAAGCCGCCTGTCAAGCTGTTGTCTTGCGCTTTCAGGGCACTCGACAGCGGCGCCCGTCCTGCGGCAGGCTGGGCCCCACAAACAAAAGCCGGAGGGCAGGACCCGTGACGACGCGCGATGAGACCGAGGTCCTGCTGGCGGAGCTTCGCAAAGGCTTCGGCGTGGCCTCGAACAGTGAGCTTCTTCACCTGCTCGCCGCGCTGGGGCGGGTCGTGCTGGACGAATCCAGCCGCGATGAGCGCGGCCGCCGCGTGCTGAAGATCGTCGGCAAGGGCGGGCGCGAACGCCAGATCGTGATTTCGGAATAAAGGAGAAACGCCCTTCCCCGCGCACCGCCGCGGGGAAGGGCGCCTTTATCAGCTCGCGCGGACGCGCTGGAGGAAGCCGGACAGCTCGCGGTTGAGCGCGTTGGCGCCGTCGGCGAGGTCGTGGGCCTTGTCGAGGAGGGTGCGGGCGGCGGTGCCGCTGCGGTCGGCGGCGGCGTTGACGCCGGCGATGGTCTGCGTCACCTCGGTGGTGCCCAGCGCCGCCTGATGGACGTTGCGGGCGATCTCCTTGGTGGCGGCGCTCTGCTGTTCCACCGCCGCGGCGACGGTGGCGCCGATGGTGCCGACGCGGGTGACCACCTGGACGACCGCCTGGATCTCCTGCACGGCCTCGCCGGTCGCGCTCTGGATGCCCGCGGCCTGGGCGGCGATCTCGCCGGTGGCGCGGGCGGTCTGGGCGGCCAGCGCCTTCACCTCGTTGGCGACGACGGCGAAGCCCTTGCCGGCCTCCCCGGCGCGGGCCGCCTCGATGGTGGCGTTGAGCGCCAGCAGGTTGGTCTGGCTGGCGATGTCGTTGATGAGGTCGACGACGCGCCCGATGCTCTGCACGGAGTCCGCCAGGCCGCCGATCTGCCCGTTGGCGCGCTCGGCCAGCGTCATCGCCTCGCGGACGATGTTGGTGGATTCGGTGATCTGGCGGGTGATCTCCTCGATGGAGCTGGTGAGCTGTTCCGACGCGGCGGCGACCGTCTCTACGTTGGCCGAGGTCTGCTCGGTCGCGGCGGCGACGCTGGTGGCGAGGCGGTTGGTCTCCTCCGCCGTGGCCGACATGCTGCGGGCGCTTTCCTCCATTTCGGTGGATTCCGCCACGAAACGGCTGACCACGCTGCCGACGGCCCCTTCGAAGCTGCTGGCGATCTCCTCCAGGGAGCGCTTGCGGTCCTCCTCGGCGCGGCGGGCGGATTCGATCTGCTCGGCCTCCAGCCGGCGCTTGGCGAGAGCGTTCTCGCGGAAGACCTCCACCGTGCGGGCCATCGCGGAGATCTCGTCGCGGCCGCCGGACGGAACCGTCACGTCGAGGTCGCCGGCGGCGATGCGCTCCATCCCGCCCTGAAGGGTGAGCAGGCGGCGCACCACCATCCGGCGCACGAAGACCAGGACGACCAGCGCCGACAGCAGAAGGCTGACCACGCCGACCCCGATCTGAAGGAGCGTGCCGTTGGACAGGGCCTTTTCGCTCTCCTCGGCGGCGGCGGTGATGGCGCCCTCCTGCGTGTGCACGAGGTTCACGACCGCCATGGACAGCGTCTCGGACAGGCTGAGGTTGTTGGTCAGCAGGTCCCGCTGCGCCTTCAGGATCTCCAGCTCGGCCAGACGGGTGGGGATCAGCCCCTCCGGCTCGATCGAGAGGGTCTCGATCGCCTTCAGCGGTTCGGCCATCGCCTCGCGCGAGGCTTCGGGCAGCTGTCCGGAGTTGGCGGTCATGGTGGTTACGAGGATGCGCGTCTGCGCCTCGATGATCGACAGGCGGTTTTCGTCGAAGCTGGCGGCGGCTTCGGTCAGCAGGCCGCGGACGGTGGTGGCGCCGTCGTCGATGCCGCGGACGATGGCGAGCTGCTCCTCGGTCTGGAGATACTCCTCGCCGGCCTTCAGCCGCTCCTCCGCCGGGCGGGTGTCGTCCCGGAAGGCGGCACGCTGCATGTCCACGCCGCTGCCGTGGATCGACTTCCAGGGCGCCACGAGCTGGGACAGGCGCCGCGTGGCGACGACCACCTGATCCAGCAGTTCGGAGCGGCGGTCGCTCAGCCCGATCCGCTTGTCCGCCGCCTGATCGAGCAGCGTGACGTTGGCGAGCAGGGCCTGGGCGGCGCTGCTGGCGGCGGCGGTTTCGGACGCACCGCCGGCGTGGGCCGCGGCGTTGGCGCTGTTCTGCTCCAGCTCGGCCAGATCGCGCAGTTCGCGTTCGAAGTCGTGCCGCTCCATGGCGATGCGCGCCGCGAGATCCGCCTTCTCCTCCTTGCTGGTGACGGAGCGGAAGGCCGGAGCCAGCGCGTCGATACGGCCCGCGTGCTGGGCCGCCCGCAGGGCGCCGAGCGCGGACGGCACGGCCTCCGCGGTGATGACCTGCAGCGTCCGGCCGAAGCCGGCGTATCCGGTCAGCGCCACCCCGATGGCAACCAGCGTGCAGCACATCACGGCGCCGACACCGGTGAACAGGCGCCCCTGAACGCCCCCCAGCCGGCTTGGGCGCACCACCCTATCCTGGGCATTTCCTAACGATTTGGACATCTCATCTCTTCCCCAACGGCGGTCTTGCTTCTCGTTGGCGCCGCCGCACGCCGTCCGCGGCAGGCCTTATCCCTTTCTTCCCGTCAGCCGAGCCAGGCCGTGTGGGCCAGAACCTCGTTCGAGCCCCGCCAGACCATATCGAGCGCAACATAAGTGATGATCGCAAGACCGATCCAACCAATCCAGCGATGTTTGTGCAGGACACGTGCAATTATGTTCGCGGCAGCGCCCATCAGCGCCACCGAGAGCAGCAGGCCGAGCACAAGCACGGTCGGATGTTCCTTGGCAGCACCGGCCACGGCCAGCACATTGTCAAGCGACATCGACACGTCGGCCACCACGATCTGCCAGACGGCGGCGCCCACGGTCGCGGCCCCAACGGCGGCGACGGCCGTGTTGTTGTTGATGGAAGCCGTTCCGGGCAGGACATCCGGGGCGTCCAGGGCCTCCTCCGGCGTGATCTCCTCCGCCCCGCCGGAGCGCAACTCGCGGAACATCTTCCAGCAGACCCAGAGCAGAAGCACGCCGCCGGCCAGCGTCAACCCGATGATGGCGAGAAGCTGCGTGGTCATCAGCGCGAAGATGATGCGCAGGACGATGGCGGCGCTGATGCCCCACATGATGACCTTGCGTCGCTGCTCCTGGGGAACGGCGGCGGCGGCCATGCCGACGACGATGGCGTTGTCGCCGGCCAGAACGAGGTCGATGGCGACCACCTGCCCGAAAGCGACGAGTTGCGGCCAGAGTTCGGCGGTCATCATGATGCGTCTCCATTGCAGCGGGGCGCCCGGTGATTGGGGCGCCCCGCGGTATTCTTCGTGTGCGGTCGGGAGCGCCGGTCAGCGCATGAGGAGATGGGGGAGCCAGAGGGAGAAGGTGGGGACGTAGGTGACGAGGAGGAGGGTGATGAAGAGGGCGCCGTAGAAGGGGGTGATGGAGCGCATGACCTGTCCGACCGAGACCTCGCCGATGGCGCAGCCGATGAACTGGGTGGTGCCGACCGGCGGGGTGTTGAGGCCGAGCGCGCAGTTGATCAGCATGACGATGCCGAACTGCACCGGGTCCATGCCGTACTGCA
>NZ_QOKV01000018.1 GCF_008365405.1 Azospirillum brasilense
ACCAGACTCTATCGAAGAACCGCGATGACCGCCCCGCTGTGGATAACCGGCCCGCCTACGCCAGCCATGGGAAGGCGCTGCGGCGGGCCGCTTCCCCACAGCTACACCACGCTTCGGGACACGACCAGGCACCGAGAAAACCCCCAGATCGGGCGCCGTCTCGAGGATCTTCTTCACCCACCCCTCGGCCCGGCCATAGAGGGCTTCGTAATCCGTGGCGACGGACAGGAAGGGGTTGTCGTTCGCGTTCTCCGACTGGCTGCCGTACGAGCTTTGCTTGAGCGCCCAATCGTTCAACACCGAATCGCTGGGTTTGGCGAAGCCGCCGCCGACGGTGTTCCGACGGCGCGACCTCCAATCGGTCGCTTTCGCCTTGTCGGCGAACCGATAGACAAGGACATGTCCGGGCTTGGCGGGGTCGAGCGTGTATCGCTCCCCGGTGGCGTTCGCGGTCGAGAAGGTCTTGGGGCTTGGCATGGGGCCGCTCCTGATCGGATTCCGTTGGACGGGCGCGATGCGCCTCGCCTTCTGGAGAACGACCCACCGTCCATCGCCGTGAATTCGGACGGCCCTGAGATAAGAGGGGCGCCGCACCCTGTGCCTTCCATCGGCCCGCCATATTTTGGACCCCGCCATATTTTGGACATGGCCCGATGTTTCGGTAACGAACCGGCATGCCGGACCGCGACAGACGGCGCGGCCGAGCCTATATCCTGACGATGTTCCGGCGGCGGTTTCTCCTCCCGCCCGGTGCCTGACCTGACGGGAGAGCGGCATGAGCGACAGCAAGGACGGGTTCCGGTTCCCCCTGCGCAAGGAGGCACCACCCGCGCCCGCGCCACGGGAACCCCGCCTCCGCATGGGGCAGGCCCGCGCCGCCCTGCTCTGGGAACGGCTGTGGCCGGCGCTCTGGGCGCCCATCACCATCGCCGGGGCCTTCCTCGCGCTGGCCCTGCTGAACGTCTTCCTGCTGTTGCCGGGCTGGCTGCACGCCCTGGTCCTGCTGCTCTTCGTCGCCGCCATCGGCTGGACGGGGTGGCGCGGGCTGCGCGCCTTCCGCCTGCCGGACGAGAATGCCGCCCGCCGCCGGCTGGAGCGCGACAGCGGCCTGCCCCACCGCCCCCTCCACGCACTGCGCGACACGCCCGCCGGCAACGACCCCGTCGCGGCGGAGCTGTGGCGCCTGCACCAGGAGCGGGTGCGCGCCGCCATGCGACGGCTGCGCGTCGCCATGCCGCTGTCCGACGGCCTTGCCGCCCAGGACCGCTACGCCCTGCGCGCGCTGGTGGCGCTGGTGCTGGTCGCCGCCGGCGGCGCGACCTGGGGTGACTGGAAGCCGCGTCTTGTCGCCGCCATCACCCCGCATTTCGGTGGACCGGCGACGGCGACGGTCGCGACGCTCGACCTCTGGGTGACGCCGCCGGAATACACCGGCCTGCCGCCGGTCTTCCTGAAATCGGCCAACCCCGCCCACACGCCGAGCCTCGCCGACCCCGTGCCGGTCCCCAAGGGCAGCCTCGTGCTGGCCCGCGTCAGCGGCGGTGGCGGCACCCCGTCGCTTGAAGCCGGCAGCAGGACCACCGCTTTCGAAGCGGTGGACTCCGCGACCTTCCAGATTCAGCAGCCGATCGAAGACGGCACCCGCATCGCCGTGACCCAGGGGTCCAGCGTGTTGGGCGGCTGGAACGTGCGGATCATCCCGGACAACCCGCCGACCATCGCCTACGCCAGTCCCCCGGCCAAGGGGGAGCGCGGCGCGCTGCGGCTGGACTACACCGCGCAGGACGACTACGGGCTCGCCGAGGCCAAGGCCGTCGTGCGGCTGGCCCTGCCGGAGGGCGAGGCCCCGGCGCTCGACCGCAGCCCGCTGGAGCTGCCGCTGGCCCTGCCCGGGGTCCGCCCGCGCGAGGCGCGCAACGCCGGCTTCCACGACCTGACCGCCCATCCCTGGGCCGGGCTGAACGTCACCCTCCGCCTGACCGCCCTCGACGGCGCCGGCCAGACCGGCAGCACGGAGGACGTGGCGATGGTCCTGCCGGAGCGCGTCTTCAACCACCCGGTCGCCCGCGCCATCGTGGAGGAGCGCAAGAAGCTGACCCTGCGACCCCAGCAGCTCCGCATCGAGGTGGCGCGCGCGCTCGCCGATATCTCGTCCAGACCCAGCCAGTTCGGCGGCGATCTGGTGGCCTTCCTGGCGATGCGCACCGCGGTGAACCGCCTGCTGCTCGACGAGGAAGCGGCCTCCGTCCCCGCCGTCCAGCAGCTTCTGTGGGAAACCGCGCTGCGCATCGAGGACGGCGGCCTGTCGCTGGCCGAGCGCGACCTGCGCGACGCCGAGAGCCGTCTTGCCGAGGCGCTGGAACGCGGCGCCGACGACCAGGAGCTGAAGAGGCTGATGGACGAGCTTCAGGCGGCGCTTGACAAGTTCCTCGACGCCATGGAGCAGCAGATGCGCGAGGCGCTGGAGCGCGGCGAGCAAATCCCTATGGTGCCGCCGGAAATGGCCGACCAGATGATGGACCGCCAGGACCTTCAGCGCATGATGGAGCAGATGCGGCAGATGGCCGAGACCGGCGCCCGCGACGCGGCGCGGCAGATGCTGTCCCAGCTCCAGCAGATGATGGAGAACATGCGCAGCGGCGCCATGGCCCAGATGCAGCAGCAGGGCCAGAACGAGACGGCGCAGATGATGCGCGAGCTTCAGGAGCTGACGCAGCGGCAGCAGCAGCTGCTCGACCAGACCTTCCGCCAGTCGCAGGAGCAGATGGGCCGGCAGGACGGGCAGCAGGGCCAGCAGCAGGGACCGCGCAACCGCCAGGGCCGGCCGCAACAGGGGCAGCAAGGGCAGCAGGGTCCGTCCGGCAGCCCGCTGATGCAGCAACAGGCCGAACAGCAGGAGGCGCTGCGCCGCCAGCTCGGCGAGCTGATGCGCCGCATGGGCGAACAGCAGGGCGGCGAGATTCCCCGCCCGCTGGGCCGCGCCGAACGGGCGATGCGCGATGCGGGCCAAGCGCTCCAGCAGGGGCAGCCCGGCTCCGCCGTGCCGCCGCAAACCCAGGCGATGGACGAGCTTCAGCAGGGCATGCAGGCGATGGCCGAGCAGATGATGCAGCAGATGATGGGCCAGCAGGGTCCGGCGATGAGCGGGCAGCAGCCCGGTCAGGCGCAGCAGCGCCAGGGCCAGGGGCGCAACCGCGACCCGCTGGGCCGCCGCCCCTCCGGCTTCGGCAACTACGACAACGAGGACGTGAAGATCCCCGAGGAAGCCGAACTCCAGCGCGCCCGCGAAATCCTCGACGAGCTGCGCCGCCGCTCCGGCCAGTACGGCCGCCCGCAGATGGAGCGCGAGTACATCGACCGGCTGCTGAAGCAGTTCTGACCGTCTGCTGAAGCAGTTTTAAGGCCGGGGGACCGGGCGGCTTTACCGGAGGGCGGCGCTGGTGCAGTATCCGCCGCGCAAGGCGCCGCCGCTTGCCCTTCCGGCACGGACGCCCCCGGACACAACGAACGTTTCCTCATGGTCGCGGTCCTTTCGAACCACGGGTCGGGCGGGCTTGCCCCGCAGCGCCCGGAACTGACGCTCGGCAGCAAGTTCCGCATGATCAACTGGGGGCTGGTGCTCCTGGTCTGCATCATCACGTCGGTCGGGGTGGCCCTTCTCTACTCGGCCGCCGGCGGCAACTGGAGACCCTGGGCGCAGCCGCAGCTCGTGCGCGCCATCCCCGGCCTCGTCCTGATGCTGATGATCGCGCTGGTCGACGTGCGGCATCTCATGAAGTCGGCCTACGCCATCTTCCTGATCGTGCTCTGCCTGCTGGTGGCCGTGGAACTGATGGGCCGCATCGGCATGGGCGCCCAGCGCTGGATCGACCTGGGATTCTTCCAGCTCCAACCGTCGGAGCTGATGAAGCCGGCGCTGACCCTGGCGCTGGCCCGCTACTTCCACGGCATCTCGCTGGACCAGATCGGCCGCCCGCTGCTGCTGATCCCGCCCTTGCTTCTGGTCTTCATCCCGGTGGCCCTGGTGCTGATGCAGCCGAATTTGGGCACCTCGCTCTTGCTGATCATGGGCAGCGGAGCCGTCTTCTTCGCCGCGGGTGTGCGGATCTGGAAGTTCCTGTTGGTCATCGGCGGGGGGCTGGCGGTGATTCCCGTCGCCTGGGAATTCCTGCACGATTACCAAAAGCAGCGCGTCTACACCTTCCTCGATCCGGAGACCGACCCGCTCGGCGCCGGCTACAACATCCTCCAGTCGAAGATCGCCCTGGGATCGGGCGGCCTGTTCGGCAAGGGCTTCATGTCCGGCTCGCAGAGCCAATTGATGTTCCTGCCGGAGAAGCACACCGACTTCATCTTCGTGGTGCTGGCGGAAGAGTTCGGCATGGTCGGCGCGCTGATCCTGCTGGCGCTGTACCTGATGCTGTTCATCTACGGCGTGGTCATCGCGCTGAGCTGCCGCAGCCAGTTCGCCCGGCTGGTGGCGGTCGGCATGACCGCGCAATTCTTCCTCTACGTGATGGTCAACGTGTCGATGGTCACCGGCCTGATTCCGGTGGTGGGCATCCCGCTGCCGCTGGTGTCCTACGGCGGGTCGGCGATGATGACGCTGATGATCGGCGTGGGTTTGCTGCTCAGCATGTCGGTCCACCGCGAGGTCCGTATCCCGAAGAGCGGCATCACCGAGTTGTGATACCGCTCTTCGGAGCGCTTCCTCAGCCCTCCGAAACCTCGCCGTTCTCCTGGATCATCACCTTGTCGATGCGCCGGCCGTCCATGTCGACGACCTCGAACCGCAGGCCGTTCCAGTGGAAATGCTCCGCGGCGGTGGGCACATGGCCCAACCGGTCGAGCATGAAGCCGGCGATGGTGTGATAGTCGCCCTCGCCCTTCAAGCCCTTCACGCCGACCAGCGACTCCACCTCCTCCACCGGGGTCATGCCATCCACCAGCCAGGAGCCGTCCTCGCGCTGGACCGCGAAGCCGTCGCCTTCCTGCCCCTGCTCGGGCATCTCGCCGGCGATGGCCTCCATGATGTCGGTGACGGTGGCGATGCCCTCGACGCTGCCATACTCGTCCACCACCACGGCCATATGGATGCTGGCCTGCTTGAACAGCTCCAGAAGCCGCAGGACGGGGGTGCCGTCATGGACGATCAGCGGCTCCACCATGGCCTCGCGCAGGTCGAAGCTGCGTCCCTGGAGCGCCTGGTTGAGCAGCGCCTTGCTGGACACGATGCCCTGCACCTCGTCCACGTCGCCGCGGCAGACCAGGAAGCGGGAATAGCCGCTGGCCTGGATCTCCTTGGCGATGGCGTCGGGCGGGTCGTCGAGGTCGATCCACACGAGATCCGGGCGCGGCGTCATGATCGACCGCGCGGTGCGGTCGGACAGCCGGAACACGCCCTCGATCATCTGCCGCTCGGCGGGCTCGAAGACGCCGGTCTGGGTGCCCTCCTTGATGAGGCTCTTGACCTCCTCCTCGGTGACGGTCTGCTCGCGCGCGGTGGGCAAGCGCAGCAGCTTCATCAAGCCCTCGGTCGAGACGCCAAGCAGCCAGACCAGTGGCATGGCGACGCGCGACAGGACGCTCATCGGGCCGGCCACGCCGGCGGCGATGCGCTCCGCGTTCACCAGCGCCATGCGCTTGGGCACCAGCTCGCCGACGATCAGCGACAGGTAGGTGATCGCGGCGACGACCAGCGCGAAGCCGACCTGCTGCCCGTAGGGGGCGATCCAGGCGACGTTGGCGTCGAGGACCGTGCCCAGCCGGTCGGCCAGGGTCGCACCGCCGTAGGCACCGGCGATGATGCCGATCAGCGTGATGCCGACCTGCACGGTGGAGAGGAAATTGCCGGGGTCCTCCGACAGTTTCAGCGCGGCGCGGGCGCCCTTGCTGCGTGTTTCCTCGGCCATCTGCTGAAGCCGCGCGCGTCGCGACGACACCAGCGCCATTTCCGACATCGCGAAAAAGGCGTTCAGCAGGATCAGCAATATGATGACCAGTACTTCCCAAATCATGGCGTCGAGCCCGCGGGCGCTCCCTTTTATGAAGACAGTTTGTCGAAGATCAGAATGCCGGCCTGCCCGAAACCGAACAGGATGGCGGCGACGATGAGGATGGCGATCAGCCCGGCGATCAGGCCGGCGACGACGAAGGCCCCATCCTTCTCGATCAGCCCCAGCGCGATCAGCGCGATGGCCAGCGCCGGGGGCTGGTTGCCGAAGACGATGGGGAGGGCCAGGATTCCGGCCAGGATCATCACGGCCACGCCGAGCAGCCGTTCCGCCGTGGGGGCGGTCATCGCCGGAAAGCGTGGGCGCAGATGCCGCTCCAGCCGGTCGACGTGCGGCTTCGCCTTCGCGATCACCCGCAAAAAGGCGTCCCGGTCGAGCGTGAGGGCGGCCAGCCGGCGCGGCAGCCAGGGGCGGTCGCGCCCGGCGGCGATCTGGGCGCCGATCAGCAGCATCGGCAGGCCCGTCGCCGTGGACAGGCCCGGCACCGGCAGGATGTTCGGAATGGACAGGATCAGAAGCAGGGCGCCGAAGGCGCGGTCGCCCAGAATTCCCACGAGGTCACCCAGCGCGATCCGCGCGCCATGGTCGTGGTTCAGGAAATCGTCCAGCACCGCCGAAGCGGGGTTCACCGGCGGGAAGCCGGTGGGCGCGGCATCGCCGCGGTCAACGCCCTCCGGAGCCTGACGGTCCGGGGACGTGTCGGGAGGTCGGCCGTCGCTCACGGCGCTCCCCACGGAGGCCGCCCGAAACGGCGGAAGGGTAAACCCATGGACCTTTCGCGTCGCAACATCGTAGGGGGTCCTTTTACAGCATCGACGGCCGACGCGCCAGCCCATCCGTGGAATGTGCCGTTTCTCAAGGGGATGATGCCACCAATGGCAGCTCCACGGTGAAGGTCGAGCCGCGCCCCGGCGCCGAATCGGCGGTGATGCGGCCGCCATGCCCCTCCGCGATGGACCGGCAGATGTACAGGCCGAGGCCGACCGTCCCTTCCCCTTCCGTGCCCAGCCGGCCGGTGCGGGTGAAGGGCTGGAACAGCTGCGCCAGCTCGGCCGGAGGAATGCCCCGCCCGTCGTCGGACACGCGGATGCGCGCCCAGCCGCCGCCTTCGCTCGGGGCCTCGCCCAGGGCGACGCCGACTCGCCCGCCACGGTCGGAGTATTTGATGGCGTTCGACAGAAGGTTGTTGAGAAGCTGGTCCAGCTTGGCCGGGTCGATGTCGGCCAAGGGCAACGGATGTTCGGGCACGGACAGCTCGATGGTGATGGATTTGCCCTCGGCCAACACGCGGTTCATCGAGACGTTCCGACTCACCAGCGCCGCCAGATCGGATGGTCGCCGCGCCAGCCGCAGCCGCCCCGCCTGAAGCGCCGCCAGGGACAGCGCATCCTCCACCATGTGGCGCATGGACAGGCTGGTTTCCCGGATGCGCTCCAGGCAGGCGCGCTCCGTCGCATCCAGCCGCCCGTCCAACCGCTGCACCAACAACTCCGCGAAGCCGGCGACGACCTGAAGCGGCGTGCGCAGATCGTGGGCCAGCATGCCCATCAGCCGGTTCTTCTGCTCGTTGCTGGCGGCCAGTTCGGCGTTGGCCTTGGCGAGCGCCCGCTGGGCGTTGGCGAGGTCGTTGTTGAGAAGGGTCATCTCGTCGAACAGCGCATCCGCGCTGGGAAGATCCGGCTTCGCAACCGCCGACCCGAGGGGGGCGAGGCGCCGGGCCAGCCGCGGATTGAGCGCGTCCAGCGCGTCCATCAAGGCCGGGAGCCCGCCGGGAGCCCGCGCCACGGCCAACACCATGCCCTCCGCGTCGCTGAGCCCGCTGACATGGAGCACCCCGCCGGGGTCGAGTCGGCTGGGCACGGGATGGTCGAGCGTCCGGCCCGACTTCCGCAGGCCGCTGAACAGATCCAGCGCGCCCGCCACCGCGTCCGGGCCGAACAAGGCCGGAAAGGGCGTGCCGGGCTTTCCCGTCAATCCCGGCAGTCCGGCGCCCAACCGGTGCAAGGCGCGCAGCCGCCCGTCGTGGTCGCAGGTCAGGACCAGCCCGTCCATGTCCCCTCCTTCACGCCACGCTCATCAGGCAACACCGGCGGCGCGGTCCGGGGCTGCGGGACCGATCAGCCGCTCCGCGATGGCGACGGCCTCCTGCGCGCCGGGGGCGAAGGCATCGGCGCCGACCGTCCGCCACAAATCCGGAACGAGGTTGAAGGGGTAGCCGCCGACCAGCACCTGCGGCGGCCGCTCCCATGGCGCGGCGCGCACCGCGGCGATGAGGGCGGCGACCCGCCCGACATGGGCAGTGATGGTGGCCGACACCGCCAGAACCTGGGCGTTCCGCTCCCGCAGCGCGTGGATGATGCTGGTCGCGGGCGTGTTGGCGCCGAGATAATGGCTGTCCCAGCCGGCCATCTCGAAGAAGTCGGCGACCATGCGGATGCCGATTTCGTGCTGCTCCCCGCTGACGCAGGTGGCGACCATGGACAGGCCGCGCCGCTCGGCGGCGAAGATCGTCGGGTAGAGCTGGCCCATGATCGCCTGGGTGGCGGCGGTGGCGAAATGCTCGTGCGCCACGGTGATCGCCCGGGTCTGCCACAGCCGCCCGATCTCGCGCAGGGCCGGTTGGAACACATGCAGGTAAAGGTCCGGCACCGTCGCCCCGATGGCCGTGGCCTCCGTCACCAGCGCCGCCGCCCGGCGCCGGTCACCGGCCAGCAGCGCGTCCATATAGGAGCGCGCGAGCGCGCCGAGCGGCGCGTCCGGCCGGACGAAGGGAGGCGCCTCCCGCGGCAGGCCGGGCAGCGCCGACAGCCCCTCCCCCACGCAGGCGTGCGTGCGCGTCGCCGTGGCGGGATCGACCCGGGCGGCCACCACGTCGCGGAGGATCTCCAGGCTTTCACCCAGCTCCTCGTCCGGAATGCCGATTCCGGCGAAGAGGATCTTGACCCAGGCCACATACTCGCGGAACAGCGCCGGGCTGTCGCTCGCCACCGCCTCCGCCAGATACAGAAGGTGGAAGCCGACATCCTCGACGCACCGCTCCCGGCCGGCCTCGCCGTAGCGGGCATAGAGCGCCGGCCAGCGCTCGAACTGGATGGCGACGACGGCGCGCGCCAACTCCTCGCGGCGGTCCACGATGGGATTCGAGGCGATCCGCAGCGGAGCTGGGATGGGCCGGACGGTCCCCGGCATGGCACGGCGTCTCCGCTCAGATGGGTCTTCGGAAGGAAGGTGTCCCCTCCCATCCGTTCCCGCAACGCCTGACTGCGCCAAATAATTACTGCGCCGAATAACTCGGTTTCCGTCCGACCACTCGTTATGATTGGGAAAGCTCTCTCAGCGGCCTTTCTGAAGGACGAAGGTCAGCCTCTTCACGAGGTCGGCCTTCGACACCGGCTTCACCAGATAGCCGGAGATGCCGTAGGCGATGGCCCGCTTGACGGTGTCCGCCTCGCGGTGGGCGGTCAGCACGATCACCGGAAGATCGGCCAGCGGATTGCCCGTGGCCGTCCGCAGGGCGTGCAGCAGGTCCAGCCCGCTCATCCGCGGCATTTCCAGGTCGCAGATGGCGAGGTCCACCTTTTCCGGGTGATCGCGCAGGATGGCCAGCGCCGACACGCCATCCGACGCTTCCCACACCTGGCGGACCTTCAAATCCTGCAGCAGGCGGCTCATCAGCCGGCGGGTGAAATCGTCGTCTTCGATCAGCAGGACGCGCAGATCATTGATGCTGCGGTTCAGCACCCCATCCTTCGCAGGTTCGTTCAGCATCGGCGCGGCCACCCTTATCCGTGTCGTTGCATTGGAAAAATGCAGGCATACGTTACATCCCCGCCGGCGACCGGAAAAGTCTGTAAATGATGCAAAATTCGTAATTCTTGCAACTTTAGGGACGGATGCGCGGCGGACCGTTGCGGTCGATGGTGGCCCTCCGCCGGGGTGCGTTGTCCGCACCATCCGCGATCTGCTAAACCCGTTCCGGCCAACGATCAGGCCACTGGGTGGGGTCGACGGCTGGGGCAAGCCCTTGGAAGCGGCCCCGCACCCGGCCCGCGGTTTTGGAACAGTCATCAAACCATGCAACTCGATCTTCTCAAAAGGCCGGACGGACGCACCGCCATCCTGATGCCGTCCGGCTTCGTCCTCGATCTGCTGACGCCGGACGCCACGGATATGCCCATCGAGGACATCGCCCAATGCCTGTCCTCCCAGCCGCGCTGGGGCGGCGCCGCCCGGCCCTGGTATTCGGTCGCCGAGCATTCGGTGATGGTGTCGCGTCTGGTGCCGCCGCCCCTGGCCTACTCGGCGCTGATGCACGACTGCGAGGAGTTCCTCGGCGACTGGCCGTCGCCGGTCAAGGTGATGCTGGACCGCGACTACGTCAAACAGCGGCTTCATCCGGTCAAGGACGCGCTCCGCCGCTGGTTCGGCTTCGATGACGAGGCGCCAGCCATCAAGCAGGCCGACCTCGTCTGCATGGCGACGGAACTGCGCGACCTCTTGCCCCCCGCCTGGCTGGATTGGGGGCATCTGCCGCCTCCCCACCCGGACAGGATCGTCCCGGTCGGTCCGGACCGGGCCTACGCGCTCTTTCTGAGCCGCTACGAGGAATTAAAACACCTTGCTCAGCCCCACATGGTCAAATCCCACAAGGCCAAACCCGCCAAAGCCGCGCGGAGCAAGCGCACGACGCCACAGCCTTAGCCTTCAAGCCGAAACCCGCGCCGATGGGATCGTACGCGTCCCCGTACGTCTCATCGATCTTCCGGTCATCAGTACGGGGCGTACGGGTACGGTTGCGCCGCCGGATCGCAACGGAGTCCGGCAAGTATCATACAGTAACCTACCTGCCCTGCGCTTCCGGACGCTCCAAACTGGAGCGGGACGCAATTTCGGGGACAGGCGCATGACGGCGATTGATCAGACGGCGATCCACCACGGTCCGGGAGAGGCGTAGCCATGGCCGTTCCCGCGATCCAGGCGGCGCTGGTCGGCGCCTATGTGCTGCGCCAGCGGTTCAAGGGCAACCGGCGCTTCCCGCTGGTGCTGATGATGGAGCCGCTGTTCCGCTGCAACCTCGCCTGCGCCGGCTGCGGCAAGATCGACTATCCCGACCCGATCCTGCGCCGTCGCCTGTCGGTGGAGGAAGCCCTGGAGGCGGTGGACGAATGCGGCGCCCCGGTGGTTTCCATCGCCGGGGGCGAGCCGCTGCTGCACCCCGAGATCCACACCATCGCCGCCGGCATCGTGGCGCGGCGCAAGTTCGTCTATCTCTGCACCAACGCCCTGCTGATGGAGAAGCGACTCGACCGCTTCACCCCCAGCCCCTTCTTCACCTGGTCGGTCCATCTCGACGGTGGGCGGGAGGAGCATGACAAGGCGGTCTGCCAGCCGGGCGTCTACGACCGCGCCGTCGCGGCGATCCGCGCCGCCAAGGCGCGCGGCTTCCGCGTCAACATCAACTGCACCCTGTTCGACGGGGCGGAGCCGGAGAAGGTCGCCGCCTTCTTCGACGAGGCCATGGCCGCCGGCATCGACGCCGTCACCGTGTCGCCCGGCTACGCCTACGAGCGCGCCCCGGACCAGGAGCATTTCCTGAACCGCCGCAAGACCAAGGAGCTGTTCCGCGACGTCTTCGCGCGGGGGCGGGGCCGCAAATGGCGCTTCTCGCAATCGTCCCTGTTCCTGGACTTCCTGGCTGGCAACCGCAGCTACCGCTGCTCGCCATGGGGCAACCCGACGCGCAACGTCTTCGGTTGGCAGCGCCCCTGCTACCTGCTGGGCGAGGGCTACGCCCCGACCTTCAAGGCGCTGATGGAGGAAACGGACTGGGACGCCTACGGCACCGGCAATTACGAGAAATGCGCCGACTGCATGGTCCACAGCGGCTATGAGCCGACCGCGGTGGAGGACACGCTGCGCAATCCCCTGTCGGCGCTGGCGGTCAGCCTGCGCGGGCCGCGCACGGAGGGACCGATGGCGCCGGAGATCCCGCTGGACCGTCAGCGCCCGGCGGAGGAGGTCTTCTCACGCCACGTCGCGGACACGCTCCGCCGGATCGAGGCCGAACGGACCGCCGCCGAGTGAATTCGCCGGAATGGCTTGGGTGGCCCCGCGCAGTGATGCCAGGGCGCGGCCCAGGTCCCAGGCCAGCCGGCCCAGCGCGACGACGTCGCGGGGGTCGGCGATCAGCCGTGCCAGCACGGCGCCGGGGGCGATGCGCCCGGATCCATCCAGCCCGGCCAACGCCGCCGCGGGCAGTGCCCGCCACGCCGGGTCGGCGACCGCGCGCAGCACGGCGAAGGGCCGCCCCCAGGCTTGACAGGCCCGCGCGACGGCAAGGCTCTCCAGATCGACCGCCGCGGCGCCGGTCAGCGCCCTCAGCCGCGCCTTGTCCCCGACCGTCGCCGCGGGCATGCGGGCGCCGGCCACCAACGCGGAGCGCGCCTGCGGCAAGGCGCCGTGCAGGCGATCCCACCAGGACTGGCAAACCTCGAAGACAGCGCCGTCCTCATCGACGACGGCTGTCGCCAGAACCAGTGAACCGGGCCTCAGGTCGGGCGCCAAGCCGCCCGCGATGCCGAAGCTGACGACCCCGCAAGCCCCGCTCTCCAGCAACCGATGCGCCGCCACCGCGGCGGCGGCGCCCCCCGTGGCGCAGGCGACGGGCAGCCCGCTGCGCCGGGCCAGACGGGCTTCAAGCGCCATGCCGGTGAGGATCGCGGCGGCCATCACGCCTCCCTAAGGCGAAATCCAGTAACGCAGAGTCAAAGCCGTTTCCACGCCATTCTCCCCCACCGTTACCGCGGCGTCGCGGAAGTTCGGCGGCGCCAGGGACACCGGGGCGTCATTGCCGAAGCCGAAGCCCTCCCACGGCAAGCCGAGAAGGTTGCGGTCCAACTGCCTGTTGCCGTTCTCGTCGTGGTAGACGCGCAACGCGTAGATCCCCGGCGGCACGTCGGGCACGGCGACGCGCACCGAACCCTCCGCCGCCGGGGCGGTGACCCGGAAGGCGCAACGCCCCGCCGGATAGGCCGCCTCCTCGCAGACGGCGAGGACGATCTGCCCGTCGCCGTTGCGCACGCCCTGAACGGTCACGGTCAGAACCGCGGCAAGAAGCGCCGCCACCCTCACACTCTCAAGGCCCGGTAGCGGGCCAGCGCCCACAGCGGGAAGCTCGCCGCGTAGCCGTGGTACTTCAGGTAAAAGACGCGCGGGAAGCCCACGGCGGTGAAGGGCTCCTCGCTCCACAGCCCTTCGGCGTCACGGGCCGACAGCAGATACTCGACGCCGCGGTCCACCGCCGGATGGTTGCCCTTGCCCGCCGCCATCAGCCCGAGCAGCGCCCAGGCGGTCTGCGACGCGGTGGAGACCGGCCCCTCGCCACGCGGGTTGCCGTCCCAGTAGCTGGCCCCGTCCTCGCCCCAGCCGCCGTCCGCGCGCTGGTGCGCCAGCAGCCACTGGGCGGCGCGCTGCACCGCCGGTGCGGCGTGCGGCACCCCGGCGGCGTTCAGCGCCTCCAGCGCCGACCAGGTGCCGTAGACGTAGTTGGTGCCCCAGCGCCCGAACCAGGCGCCGTCGCTCTCCTGTTCGCGCTCCAGGAACGTCAGGCCGCGGCGGGTCGGCACGGTGTCGCGTCCCTCGCCCAGCCGGGCCAGCATCATGACGCAGCGGGCCGTCACGTCGGAGGTCGGCGGGTCGAGCAAGGCACCGTGGTCGGCGAAGGGGATGTGGTTGAGGAAATCGTGCTGGTTCTCGGCGTCGAAAGCGCCCCAGCCGCCGTTGCGGCTCTGCATGCCGACGATCCAGTCCCGCGCGCGGCGGATCGGTTCGCCATAGCGTTCGGTGTCCAGCCGTTGCAGGGCCATCACCACCATGGCGGTGTCGTCGGTGTCGGGGTAATGGGCGTTGTTGTACTGAAAGGCCCAGCCGCCCGAGGCCAGCCCCGGCCGCTGCCACGCCCAATCGCCCTCGACATCGAGGATCTGGCGGTCGATCAGCCAGTCCGCCCCGCGCCGCGCCGCGGCGCGGGCCCGCGGACTTCCGGTCTCCAGCAGGGCGTTGCAGATGATCGCGGTGTCCCAGACCGGCGACAGGCAGGGCTGGCAATAGACCCGCCCCGGCTGGCGCACCACCAGCCCGCGCAGCGCGCGGCGCGCCGTCGCCGCGTCGGGATGGTCGGGCGGCATGCCCAGGCAGTGGAACATCAGCACGGCGTTGACCATCGCCGGGAAGATGGCGCCCAGCCCGTCCTCCCCGTTCAACCGCTCCGTCACGAAGCGCACGGCGCGGTCGATGGCCGTCTGGCGCCCGTTGGCGGGCAGGCGCGGCTCCACCGCGTGCAGCGCCGCGTCGAGCGCCCGGAACAGCGTGGCCCAGCCGCCGCGGCTGTTGTTGCTGTGCCAGTTGCGCACCTCTTCCGGCGGTTCGGTGAACAGCTCCGCGATGCCGATGCCGCGCGGGTTGCGGGCGCGCAGCCGGTGCGCCATGACGACCAGCAGCGGCACCACCACCGTCCGCGACCAGTAGGAGATGCGGGAGATGTGGAAGGGCGACCAGGGCGGCAGGTTCATCACCTCCACCGGCATCGCTGGCACCGCCCGCCAGGGAATTTGCCCGAACTGGGCCAGCAGGATGCGGGTGAAGACGTTGCAGCGCGCCGCCCCGCCGCGCGCCAGGATCGCCTCGCGGGCGCGGCGCATGTGCGGCGCGTCGGGGCTGTCGCCGGCGGCCTTCAGCGCGAAATAGGCCTTCACGCTGCAACTGATGTCCATGGCGCCGCCGAAGAACAGCGGCCAACCGCCGTCCTTGCCCTGCCGCCCGCGGATGAAGGCCGCAAGGCCGGCTTCCAGCTCCGGATCGATCTCGTCCAGGATGTGGTGCAGCAGCAGATATTCGGACGGGATGGTGGCGTCGGCCTCCAGTTCGAACACCCAATGGCCGTCGGCCTGCTGGCGGCGGATCAGGGCGTCCGTGGCCTCGGCCACGGCGTCGCTCACGGCCTTGGCCACGGCCTTGGCCGACGGCTCGGCCCGTTGGACCCGCAAGGTTGTGCTTGCGTTGTGGTCTTGCATCGGCGCTCCCGCTTTGCCCCGGTGTTCCCCATGGTGGAGGTATCAGGGTAATGAGGTGCCGCGCTTCGCTCCCTAGTTGGAAGTAACATACAGTAGCGTACGTTGGGTGCCAAAGGTTGTCCTGGCAGACTGCGTACACTTCCAAGGGAGACGTACAGCGTGACAGAAAGGCAAGGTGTCCTGGACCGGATGGCGGACCTCGGCCGCGCCATGATCGGGGGCCTGGGCGCCCTGTCCTGCCGAAGGCCGCGGGTGACGCTGGCGGTCGGGGTGCTGTTGTCCGTCCTGGCCGGCTGGTATTCCGCCGAAAACCTGACGATGAGCACCAGCACGTCGGACATGATCGCGCCGGACACCGCTTTCCGCCAGCACACGGAAGAGTACCGGCAGGCCTTCCCCTTCGCCGACGACCAGATCGTCGTGGTGGTGGACAGCCCGTCCCCCGACCAGTCGGACGCCGCCGCCGTACGTCTGGCGGAGCGCATGTCCACCCGCAGCGACGTGCTGTCGGCGGTGGAGGTGCCCTCCGCCGATCCGTACTTCCGCCGGTACGGCCTGCTTTTTCTCAACACGGAAAAATTGCAGGATCTCGCCACCCGGCTGGCCGGCGCGCAGGCGGCGCTGGGCGCGCTGAACGCCGCGCCGAACCTTCAGGGGCTGGCCGATCTGCTGGACCTGATCCTCACCCACGCGGACGAGGGCGCGCCGGCCACCCCCGCCGAATTGCTGAACCGGCTGGCGGTCAGCGCCGCGACGGTGGCGGACGGGCATCCGGTGCCGCTGTCCTGGACCGGGCTGGTGCAGGCCGCGGAGGAGGAGGACCGGGCGGCCAACCGCCGCTTCGTCCTGGCCCGGCCCATTCTGGACAACAGCTCCTTCGGGCGCGGGCGCCCCGCCGTTACCGCAGTGCACGATGCCATCGATGCGGTGACGGCGGAGCCGGTCGGCCAGGGGGTCGAGATGCGGGTCACCGGCGCCGTGCCGCTGCGCCAGACGGAACTGGACACCGTCGCCAACAGCGCCGGCCTCGCCACCATCCTGTCCTTCATCCTGGTCTCGGCGGTCCTGATCGCCGGGATGCGGTCGGGGCGGCTGATCGCCTGCATCATGGTGGTCCTGCTGCTCGGCCTGACGTTGAGCGCGGGTGCGGCGGCGTTGACCGTGGGGCGGCTGAACCTGATTTCCGTCACCTGCGCGGTGATGTTCTTCGGGCTGGGCGACGATTACGGCGGGCATCTCGGCCTGCGCTACCAGGAGGAGCTTCGCCGCGGCCTGCCGCCGCTGGCCGCCGCCATCGAGGCGGTGCGGGCGGTCGGGCCGGCGCTGGTGCTCAGCACCCTGTGCGCCATCATCGGCTTCCTGTCCTTCGTCCCGACCGCCTATCTGGGGCTGGCGGAGTTCGGCATCATCTCCGCCGTCGGCATGGTGGTGGCCCTGCTCATCAGCCTGACCCTTCTGCCCGCCCTGATCGTCCTGCTGCGTCCCGGCCCCGGCGTCCCCGCGCCGGAGCGCGAGGACCGCGGCTTCGCCGGCTGGGTCACCCGTCACCACCGTGCCATCCTCGCCCTGGCCGGAGCCAGCGTCATCCTGTCCATGGCGGCGCTGCCCCTGGTGCGGCTGGACGTCAACCCGCTGAACCTGCAGGACGAGCGGACGGAGGCCGTCGCCACCTACCGCGATCTGGCCGTCACCCCGCGCACCTCTCCCTATTCCGTCAACGTCCTGACACCGGACCTCGCGGCGGCGCAGGCTCTGGCCGACCGGCTGCGCCCCCTGCCGGAATCGGGCGGCGTGCGAACCTTCGCCAGCTTCATCCCCAAGGACCAGGAGGCCAAGCTGCCGATCCTGGCGGACATGTCGCTGCTGCTCGGCCCCAGCCTCACCGCGCCAGCCACCTCGGCCGCGCTGGACCAGGGCGGGCTGGAGCGCGCCTTCACCACGCTGAAGACGGTTCTGGAGGGTTATCGGACGGACAAGCGCGACGGACCGCCCGAGTTGCGCGCCGCCGTGCAGCGCCTCGACGGCGCGCTGGCCCGCATCCAGCCGGGGCAGCTCGCCACGCTCGACGCCGCGCTGACCGGGGGCGTGCCGCCGCTGCTCGACCGGCTGCGCGAGGGCATGGCGGTGGAGCAGCCGGTCACCGCCGACGACGTCCCGGACAGCTTGAAGGCCCGCTGGATCGCCGCGGACGGGCGCGCCCGCGTCGAGGTGCTGCCCACCCACGACATTTCCGACAGCCGCGAAATGGCCGATTTCGCCGACGCGGTGCTGGCCGTGGCACCCAACGCCACCGGCGCCCCGGTCACGGTGACGGAGGCGGCACGGGTCGTCGGCTCCTCCTTCCTGGAGGCGACAGCGCTGACGCTGGTGATGATGGTGCTGCTGCTGGTCGCCGTGCAGCGCTCGGTGACCGGGATGGTGCTGATCCTGGCGCCGCTGGTCCTGGCCGCCCTGTGGACGATGGCGACCGCCGGTCTGCTGGACATCCCCTTCAACTTCGCCAACGTGATCGTCATCCCGCTGCTGTTCGCGCTCGGCGTGTCGAGCAGCATCCACATGGTCTCGCGCGGGCAGGATCTGGTGCGGGAAGGGGCGTCGGACAGCGATTTCGGCATCGAGCTGCTGGTGACCAGCACGCCGCGCGCCGTCCTGGTCAGCACGCTGACCACCAGCACCGCCTTCGCCACGCTGGCGCTGTCCAGCCACCGCGGCCTGTCCAGCATGGGGGTGCTGCTGGCGGTGTCGATCACCTACACGATCATCTCGTCGCTGGTGGTCCTGCCGGCGCTGATGATCCTGTGGCACCGCTGGCGACTTCGCCGCAGACCAGCAGTCCCGGCGCGGTGACCGACCCGACGATCAGCCGCCCGTTCCAGGACAGGGCGACCGTGGCGGCGGAAAAGCGCCGCCCGTCCTCGTCCAGCAGGATCTCCGTTCCGGCAGGGCCGACCGCCGCGACGCGGGTCGGTGCCGCCGCCCCGCCCGGCCAGCCGTAACGGTGCAGCGCCAGCCGGACCGGCGAGGGATGCAGGGCCACCAGCAGGCGGCCGTCCGGGGCCATCGTCAGGTTGTCCGGCCCACCGGGCACGGCGATGCGCCGCGGCGGGGCCTGCGGGTCGGACAGGGGGTAGACGAGCAGCGCCTCCTCCCGCGTGGCGGCGACGGTCAGGCGGTCATGGCTGGGGTCGGGAAGCAGGCCGTTGGCGAAGCCGATCCCGTCGACCAGGACGCGGGCGTGGTCGTTTTCCACCAGACCGACGAAGCCGTGGCGCCCGCCGAGGACGTTGTCCTGGATCACCGCGCCCCAGCCGCAGCCGCCGTGGCTGCTGGTGAACAGGAAACGCTCACCATTGAGGAAAGCGACGTCGTTGGCCCGACAGAGCAATGGACCGGCGGTGGTGTCTTGGTGGGTTAGGGTGGCGCCGTCCAGGCGGTAGCGCTCGACCGTGGCCGATCCGTCCTCCTGGCGGCTGATGGCGAGCAGGGAGCGCGCGCCGTCCGGTTCCACGCGCAGATCGATGCCCGCCGGGCGCAGGCCGGTGGCGAGAGGGATGGCGGCGACGGCCGGTGCGTCGAGGGATCGCAAGTTCAGCAGATAGAGCCCGCCCATGGTTCCGGCCCGGCGGTCGTAGGCGGACAGCACCGCCTGATTGCGCGCGGCGTCGAGCGCCATGTCCTCAATGCCGGTGACGGGGAGGCCGTTCGCGGTGACGGAGACGGTGCGGCAGTCGGCGTGGGCGGGGTGGGTGAGGAGGGCGAGGAGAAGCAAGCTGGGGGCAAGACTTTGCAACGCCTCACGCCCCTCACGCCACACCGGCCCCCCAGCGCGCGACGAAGGGCGCCCATTCGCGGTCCACCCGCTCCCGCCCCTCGTCGGACAGGCGGTGGCGGTTCTTCGCGTAATTGCTCACCGCCCCCAGATACGCCTCGAACTTCGGCCGCGCCGCCGCGTAACCCGGCAACTCCAGCGTTTGGTACAGCCGCTCCACCTCCTCCAGCGGCGCGCGCTCAAAGCGCTCGAACGGCACCTCGGCGAAGCGGTTCGCCGGCAGGTCCGCCGTGTCGTCGAGCAGCGCCTGCATGATGCGTGGATAGTGGTCCAGCACAACCCGCTCGACGTCGATGTGCCCGTGCGGCTGGAGCGCCAGCCGCGCCAGCAGCGTCCGGTAGAAGCCCACCGTGGACACGAACACCGCCCGCGGGTCGCGGTGGATGTGGATGAAGCGCGCGTCGGGCCAGATCTCCCGCATCATGGCGACCCGCGCGCTGTAGACCGGGTTCTTCAGCAGGATGCAGCGCCCGCCCTGGGCGATCGACACCTTCTCCAGGAAATAGAGGAAGCGGCGCTTCCAGGCCTCCCGCTCCGCCGCCGTGCAACCGTCGAAATACAGGCCGCGCCGCAGGTTCTCGTCGAACCGTTCCGGAAAATAGAGGCCATGGTAGAAGGAGATCGGCGACATGTTCGCCAGCGCGATCTCGTCCTCCTGCGGGCTGTCGGCCTTGACCGGCACGTTGTCGATGTAGCGCCGCTCCGGCAGGGCGCGGGCGAGCAGCGGCCGCAGGACCGAGCCCAGCCCGAGCATGTCCCAGGGCAGGCCGACCGCGAAGGGGTCGATGATGCCGAATTGCGGGTCACGGCTCAGCACGTTGTAGAGGTGGGTGGTGCCGCTGCGCCAATGGCCGAGGATGAAAACCGGCGGCGGCAGTCCGGCGGTCTTCCGGCGCCGCGCCGCCACCCACCCGGCCTCCGCCAACGAGAAGGGCGCGCGCCCGAGGGCCGAGCCCAACGCCGCCAGCGCCGTCGGCCAGCCGCGCCCCCGCGGCCCGCCGTTGCGCGCCAGCACGGTCAGCAGGGTGATGGCGTCGCAGCCATACAGCGGATGGTCCGGGATCGGTGCCCAGCCGCTTGCCCTTTTCGCCGGTCCACCCATCCGGACACCTCCCTTCGACAGCATCGCGCAGGAGGATAGACCGGCCCGGACGCTGTTACATCCCACACGGACGGTTGAATCCGCCTGCCCCGAACGGGCAGATTTCCACGACCAATGCAGGAGCATGGGAACGCCGCGATGATTGGTTCTTTCTCACGCCGGACATGGATGCGCGCCGCGCTCGCGCTGGCCGTCCTGGCGGCCGGCCTGCTGCCGGTTCCCGCCGTGGCCCAGCAAGCCGGCACCACGCCGGGCGCCCGCGCCACGGTGGCCCGGCTGAACGAGGCCATCCTGTCCCTGATGCAAGGGGCGGCGGGACGGGAGCCGGCGCGGGCGCGGCTTCAGCGCTTCCTGCCGGTGATGCTGGACACCTTCGATCTGGAGGCCGCTCTGCGGGTCGCCGCCGCCCCCTATTTCGACCAGTCCGCCGAGCCGGAGAAGCGGCAGGCGCTGGACGCCTTCGCCCGGCGCAGCGCCGCCCAGTATGTCGACCGTTTCGACAGCTACGACGGCCAGCGGCTCGACATCGTCGGCGAGCGGCCGGCCCCGCGCGGGATGCTGCTGGTCGACACCGATCTGGTGCGCGCGGGCAAGGCGCCGGTGCGGCTGAGCTACCTGCTGCGTCCGGAAGGCGACCGCTGGCGCATCCTCGACGTGCTGGCGAAGGGCACGGTCAGCCAGCTCGCCACCCAGCGCTCGGAGTTCCAGAGCACGCTGCGCGGCGGCGGGCTGGCCGCCCTGACCCGTGACCTGAACAGCAACGCCGACCGCATCCTCGGCGGGGCGTAGGCGCATGGGCATCACCCTCGTCACCGGGGGCAGCGGCTTCATCGGCGGGCATCTGGTGGCGGCGCTGGCGGCGCGGGGCGAGCGGGTGCGCATCCTCGACCTTCAGGAGCCGCCGGACGGCCTGCCGCCGGGCGTGGAGTTCCGGCAAGGCTCCATCCTCGACGAGTCGGCGATGGCCGGCGCGCTGGAGGGGGTGGCGCGGGTCCATCACCTCGCCGCCGTCGCCACGCTGTGGGACCGTGACCCGACCGTCTTCGACCGGGTGAACCGGCAGGGCACGCGGGTGGTTCTTGACGCGGCGGCGCGGGCGCCGGGATTGCGGCGTTTCGTCCATTGCTCGACCGAGGCCGTGATGATCGGCCACCCGCCGCCCCGCCGGCTAGACGAGCGCGCCGATCCGGGGCTGGAGGCGCTGGCCGGCCCCTACTGCCGGTCCAAGTATCTGGCCGAGAAGGACGCGCTGGCCGCGGCGGCGCAAGGGCTGCCGGTGGTGGTGGTGAACCCGACGGCGCCCATCGGCCCCGGCGACCGGCTGCCCACCCCGCCGAACGCCATGCTGCGCCTGTTCCGGCGCGGCGGGCCGCGGCTGATCCTCGATTGCGTGCTGAACCTCGTGGACGTGCGCGACGTGGCGCAGGGGATGATCCTGGCGGCGGAGCGCGGGCGGTTGGGGGAGCGCTACATTCTGGGGGGAGAGGACATCGGGTTGGGCGATCTGGCGGGGCGGATCGACCGGCTGTGCGGCAGGGTGCCGCTTCGCCGCCATCCCGTGCCGCCGGCTTTGGCGTTGGCGGCCGCACGGGTGGAGGAATGGCTGTCGGACCATGTGACGCGCCGCCCACCCACCGCATCGGTGACGGGCGTCCGGCTGGCGCTGGGCGGTGCCGGCTTCGACAGCGGCAAGGCGATGCGGGAGCTGGGCTACACGGTCAGGCCGCTGGAGGCGAGTTTGAGGGCGGCGTTGGAATAGCGGCTTGCCCCCACCCTTCCCACGGCTTCGCCGCGGGCCCCTAACCCTCCCCCGCTGCGCAGGAGAGGGAGATTGTTCCCTCCCCTGCGCAGCGGGGGAGGGTTAGGGAGGGGGCTCGTGAGGTGGAATTACGGTCAGTCCTCGTGGCAACAACCCCCTCCACCCTCCTCCAGATCCCGCAGGATCGGGCAATCCGGCCGCTCGTCGCCGTGGCAGGCGTGCGCCAGATGCGTCAGCGTGTCGCTCATCGCGCGCAGCTCGGCGATCTTGGCCTCCAGCTCCGCCACATGGTCGAGCGCCACGCGCTTCACCTCGGCGCTGGAACGGCTGCGGTCCTGCCACAGCCCGACCAGGATCTGGATGCGCTCGATGCTGAAGCCCAGCGTCCGCGCCCGCTTGACGAAACGCAGGACATTCACGTCGCTGGACGAATAGACGCGGTAGCCCGCCGCCGTCCGCCCGGCCTCGGGGATCAGGCCGATGGACTCGTAGTAGCGGATCAGCTTGGCGTTGACGCCGGACGCCTTCGCCGCGTCGCCGATGGTCATGCCGCCGGCGTTCATGGCTTCCACCCCCGCAGCGACAGGGCGTTCAGGACGACGCTGACCGAACTCAGCGCCATCGCCGCCCCGGCCAGCACCGGGCTGAGCAGGCCCGACGCCGCCAGCGGGATGCCGACCAGATTGTAGATGAAGGCCCAGAACAGTCCCTGGCGGATCTTGGAATAGGTGCGGCGCGACACGTCGATGGAACCGGCGACCAGGGCCGGATCGCCTCGCATCAGCGTGACCCCGGCGGTGTGCATCGCCACGTCGGTGCCGGTCGCCATGGCGATGCCGACGTCGGCGGCGGCCAGCGCCGGGGCGTCGTTGATGCCGTCGCCGACCATGCCCACCACCTTGCCCTCCGCCTTCAGCGTCGCCACTACGTCGGCCTTGCCATCCGGCAGCACCTCGGCGAAGACGCGGTCGATGCCCAGGTCGGCGGCCACCGCGCGGGCGGCGCCGGCACCGTCGCCGGTGACCATCACCGTCTCCACCCCCTGCGCCTTCAGGGAGCGGACGGCGACGCGGGCGCTCTCCTTCACCGTGTCGCCGAAGGCGACGAGGCCCAGACCGCGCCGCTCCGGCGCCGTTTCGGCCAGCCAGGACACAGTGCGCCCCGCAGCTTCCAGCGCCGCCGCCCGCGACTCCAGGCCTGCGTCGGACAGGCCGCTTTCCGTGATCAGCCGCCTGCTGCCCAGCAGAAGGGCGCGGCCCTCCACCGTCGCCGACACGCCGCGCCCGGCCAGCGCCTTGAAGCCCTCCGGAGTCGTGGCCGCTATACCCTGTTCCGCCGCACGGTCGCGGACGGCGCGGGCCAGCGGGTGCTCGCTGCCGGACTGGAGCGCCGCGGCCAGCCGCAGCAACTCCGCGTCGTCGAAGCCATCCGCGGGCACCAGATCGGTGACACGGGGCTTGCCCTCGGTCAGCGTGCCGGTCTTGTCGAAGGCCACGGCGGTGATGGCGTGGGCGCGCTCCAGCGCCTCCGCGTCCTTGATCAGGATGCCGTGACGCGCCGCCGCCCCGGTGCCGACCATGATGGCGGTCGGCGTGGCGAGGCCCAGCGCGCAGGGGCAGGCGATGACCAGGACCGACACCGCCGTGATGATCGCCGTCTCCGCGTTCCCGGTGCCGATCCACCAGCCGGCCAGCGTCACCACGGCGATGCCCAGCACCACCGGCACGAAGACCGCCGCCACCCTGTCGACCAGCCGCTGGATCGGCGCCTTGGACGCCTGGGCGCCCTCGACCATGCGGACGATTTTGGCGAGCATCGTCTCGGCGCCCACCGCCACCGTCTCGACCAGCAGCAGCCCGTCCACGTTGATCGAGCCGCCGGTGACGCGGGAGCCCGGCGCCTTCTCCACCGGCAGGCTCTCGCCGGTCAGCATGGATTCGTCCACGCTGCCCGTCCCCTCCACCACGCGTCCGTCCACGGGGATGCGCTCACCGGGGCGGACCGCCACACGGTCGCCGACGCGCACCTGGGCGATGGGCAGTTCCGTCTCGACGCCGTCGCGGCGGACGCGGGCGGTGTCGGGGCGAAGCTGCATTAGCGCGCGGATCGCCGCCGCCGTCCGGCCCTTGGCGCGGGCCTCCAGCCACTTGCCGAGCAGCACGAAGGTGATCAGCACCGCCGACGCCTCGAAATAGAGGTGCGGCGTGTGGCCCGGATGCGCCGTCAGCATCATGTAGACGCTGAGCCCCCAGGCCGCCGAGGTGCCGAGCGCCACCAGCAGGTCCATGTTGCCGGACCCGGCGCGCGCCGCCATGAAACCGGCCCGGTAGAAGCGCCAGCCCAGCCAGAACTGCACCGGCGTCGCCAGCAGGAACTGCGCCCAGGGCGGCAGCATCAGATTCAACCCCAGCAGGTCCCCCGCCATGCCGAGAACCAGCGGCGCCGACAGGGCGGCGGCGATCAGCACATGGTGGAGGTCCCGGCGGTCGCGCTCCCGCGCCGGGTCCTCAGCCGCCGCTACGGACTCGGCCTCGGCGACGGGGGCGGCGGTGAAGCCGGTCATCTCGACGGCCTCGGCCAGCCGGCCAGCGTCCACCGTCCCGGCATAGGCGGTGACGTGTGCCCGCTCCGTCGCCAAGTTGACGGCGGCGGATTCCACCCCCGGCACGCGCAGCAGCGCCTTTTCGACGCGGGCGACGCAGGAGGCGCAGGTCATTCCTCCAACCGTCAGGTCGAACGCCTGCCTCTGCGGTTCGAAGCCGACGTTTTCGATGGCCTCCGCCACCGCCCGCGGATCGGGATCGCCCGCGAAGGCGACCCGCGCCCGCTCGGTGGCGAGGTTGACCGACACATTGGTGACGCCCGGCAGACGCGACAGCGCCTTTTCCACCCGCCCCACGCAGGAGGCGCAGGTCATGCCGGAAATGCCGATGTCGAGGTCGGTGGTGGCGGACATGATCGTCCTTTCTTCGTCGTCAACCGGCACCCTCCGATAAGGCTTCCAATGACTGGAAGATCAAGGGCGCCTATTGCACCAGCCTTGGCTGTCATCCCCTCTCCCGCCCCGGGAGAGGGTGCCCGCGAAGCGGGCTCTCGCGCTGGCTGAAAGCCAGCGCTGACGCGGCAGGCGGACCTTCGGTCCGCCGAGAGCGGGGTGAGGGTCGTTCGAGGATCGAGGCGCTGGCCCTTTGCCGATACCCTCATCCTTCCCACGCCTTCCCTCTCCCGGGACGGGAGAGGGGAATTGGAGCTTCCATCACGCGGCCGGAAGCCCTTCGGCTTCAAAACCAGCCTTGTCCAGGGCCGTCCGCAAGGCGTCGGCGCTGGGAGTCCCGCTGACGCGGACGTCCTTCGAGTCCAAGTCGATCTGCACATCCTCGACCCCGGCGACGGCGCCGAGCGCGCGGCGGACGGAGGTGGCACAACCGCCGCAGGTCATGCCGGGAACCTTGAACGCAACCATGACGAACTCCTTCCCAGAAGGTGGTGTTGCCGTCAGCTTCGGCCTTCCAACGATTGGAAGGTCAAGAGGAAATTCGCTGCTTCCCATCACTGCCCCATCACTGCCCCATCACTGCCCCCATCACTGCCGTGGTACCGCCGGAACCAACCGCTCCGCTCGCGCATTCATGGGCCATGGACATCACCCGCCAGCGCAGCTTTCTCCATGACGAAGCTCAATTCGCCCGCGCTTTGGCCCGCGCGTCGGCGGGGGCGATCATCTTCGCCCTGCCCTTGCTGATGACCATGGAGATGTGGGAGTTGGGCTTCTACATGGACCGCCTCCGGCTGGCCCTGTTCATTCTGGTGACCCTGCCGGTGCTGTTCGGCCTGTCCTATTTCGCCGGGTTCGAGGAAACCTTCTGCTGGCAGGACGACCTGATCGACGCGCTGTCGGCCTTCGCCGTCGGCTTCCTGATGTCGGCGGTGCTGCTGACCGTCTTCGCCATCGTGCGTCTGGACCAGCCGTTGCCGGAGATCATCGGCAAGATCGCGCTCCAGTCCGTGCCGGCCAGCATCGGCGCCATGCTGGCGCGCAAGCAGCTCGGCCAGCGGGACGACGCCGACAAAGAGCGGCGCATCCGCTCCAGCTATCCGGGGGAACTGTTCCTGATGGGGGCGGGCGCGCTGTTCGTCGGCTTCAACGTCGCCCCGACCGAGGAGATGATCCTGATCTCCTACAAGATGTCGCCCTGGCACGCGGTGGCGCTGGCGGTGCTGTCGCTGGGGCTGCTGCACATCTTCGTCTACACGGTCGGCTTCGCCGGGCAGGAGAGCGCCGGGGACGACGGGTTCCTGTCCGTCTTCCTGCGCTTCTCGGTCGCCGGCTACGGCATCGCCCTGCTCATCAGCCTCTATCTGCTGTGGACCTTCGAGCGGATCGCCGGGCTGTCGATGATGGAGCTGGTGACCGCCACGGTGGTTCTGGGCTTCCCCAGCGCGCTGGGCGCCGCCACCGCCCGCCTGATCGTGTGACGGGAGGGACACCGATGGCCGACATCCGGGAAAACGACATCGAATCCAGGGACGAGGACGGCAGCGCGTCGGTGTCGCGGCTGGCCTGGATCTCGTCGGGGCTGGGGCTCTTGCTGTTCCTGGGGTCGGTCGGGGTGCTGGGTTATGAGGGCATCACCCGCGGCAACGGCCCCCCGGTGATCACTGCCATGGTGGAGGAGGTGGTTCCCGCCGGCCCGCGCTGGCTCGCCCACATCCGGGTCACCAACGACGGCGGCAAGACCGGCGCGAAGGTCCAGGTGGAGGGTCAGTTGATGGCAGGCGACGAGGCGCTCGAAACCGTGGCGGCCGAGTTCGACTATGTGCCCGCCGGCTCCGAACAGAAGGGCGGGCTGTTCTTCGACCGCGACCCGCGGGCGCACGCGCTGCGGCTGCGCGTGCTGGGCTACGTGGAGCCCTGAACCAAGCGGGCCCCGGCCTGTTGTCCTGGAACCGGAAACAGAGGACACCGACCCCGCGATGACCCGCCTGACCATCGACGAGGCGCAGCAGCGCATCCGCCTTTTCCTGACCGGCGACATGGTGGAAGCGCTGCGCGCCGTGGACTATGAATCGCCGCCGCTGGCCGACCGGCCGTCCGGCCTGACGCTGGAGGCGGCACGGCGGGCCGCGGTGCGCTTCAGCCACGTCGAGGGGGCGTCCGACTGCCTGTACCGCGTGGACGCCTTCGAGGAATCGCTGGTGATGCGGCTGCAATTGAACGTCCGCCGCTTCGTGGCGATCTATCAGGTGCCGGTCGCTGATCCGGTGGCCAGCGCCACCATCTCCCCGCATTTCGAGCGTTGGGCCATCGGCGCCGGCCACGCCGGCTGGACCATCGGCTGGCGCGACGGCGCCGACCCCTGGCAGCCCGACCGCCGCGTGGTGGAGACCTACTGCTACGCCATGCTGCCGGAGGACTTCCTCGACAACCCGCTGGAGCAGCTCTACTGGCGGACGGATCTCGTGCAGATGACCCGCGCCTTCATGCTGGAGGCCCGCCGCATGGGCATCCGCCTCGCTGCACCGCAGGGGATGTGAAGATTCCCGAGATACCCTCTCCCGCCCCGGGAGAGGGAGGGACCCGCCGCGCGAGCGGCGGGAGGGGGAGGGTACCGCCGAGAATTAGTGCATCAATCCTCGCACGACCCTCACCCGGCTCTCAGCGGATGCCATTGGCATCCGCCTGACGCCGTCAGCGCTGGCCTTCGGCCAGTGCGAGAGGCCCTCCGGGCCACCCTCTCCCGGGGCGGGAGAGGGGTTCATGCCTCACGCCAGATCGAACAGCAGGACCTCGGCGCTGACCACGCCATCCAGCGTCAGGGATTCCTCCTTGCTGATCGCGGCGCCGTCACCTTCCTTCAGGACCGTGCCGTTCAGCCGGACCTGACCGCGGGCGACCTGCACCCAGGCGTGGCGGCCCGGACGCAGCTCGTGGGTCACGCTGTCGCCCTCGTCCAGAAGCGTGACGTAGAGGTCCACGTCCTGGTGGATGGTCACGCTGCCGTCGCGCCCGTCCTGGGAGCCGACGAGCCGCAGGCGGCCCTGCTTCTCTTCCCGCTCGAAGGCCTTCTGCTCATAGCCGGGGACCATCCCCTCCTCGTTGGGCAGGATCCAGATCTGCAGGAAGTGCGCCGGGTCCTTCTTCGACGCGTTGTACTCGCTGTGCCGGATGCCCGACCCCGCGCTCATCCGCTGCACCTCGCCGGGGCGGATGACCGAGCTGGTGCCCAGCGTGTCCTTGTGCTCCAGCGCGCCGTCCAGGACGTAGGACACGATCTCCATGTCGGCGTGCCCATGGGTGGGAAAGCCGGCGCCGGGGATCACGCGGTCGTCGTTGATGACGCGCAGCGCGCGGAAGCCCATATGGGCCGGGTCGTAGTAATGGCCGAACGAGAAGCTGTGCTTGCTGTTCAGCCAGCCCATGTTGACGGCACCCCGTTCGTCGCGGTTGCGGATCGTGATCATCTCTGCTCCTCCTCGTCTTGTGCGAGGCCCTGTGGCCCCTCGTCTGGAGAGGAATGTGCTCCCGTTTCCGCGAAACAACAATTGCCGGAGTTGCGGCTTATCTGTTCCATGAGACGCAACAAACAGCTATGATGCCGGCTCCCCTCAACCAGCGTCGCCGACCGCCATCATGCCCGCCATCATACCCGATGTTTCGCCCCTCCTCCTCGCCATGGACCTGACCGGGATCTTCATCTTCGGTCTGACGGGAGGGACGCTGGCCGTGCGGCACCGTCTGGACATCTTCGGCGTGATGGTGCTGGCGCTGGTGACGGCGCTGGCCGGCGGCGTGCTGCGCGACCTGCTGATCGGGGCGATCCCGCCGGCCACCATGCAGGACGAACGGTACCTGATCACGGCGCTGGCCTCGGGCCTGTTCGCCTTCTTCTTCCACCCCTTCATCAACCGGCTGGTCAAGCCGGTGATGGTGCTGGACGCGGCCGGACTGGGCATCTTCGCGGTGGCCGGCTGCGGCAAGGCGCTGGCCTATGGGCTGGGCCCGCTGCCCGCGGTCCTGCTGGGCGTGCTGACCGCCTGCGGCGGCGGGCTGGTGCGCGACGTGCTGGTGGCCGAGGTGCCGCGCGTGCTGCGCGAGGAGATCTACGCGGTGGCCGCCCTGCTGGGTGCGGCGATCGTCATCGCCGGGGCCATGCTGGACCTGCCGAAGGCGCCGGTCGCCATCGCCGGGGCGGCGGCGGCCTTCCTGCTGCGGGTGGTCAGCGTGCTGCGCGGCTGGAGCGCGCCGCGCGCGCCCGGTTCGTAATATTCGCGGTGAACAACCTCAGGCTTCGGCTGTTGAAACGCGCATGAGCACATCCGTGACCGACAACCCGGCCATGAGCCGGTTCGAACTGGACGTGAACGGCCAGACGGTCTTCGCGACCTACCGCCGCCGCGGCTCCATCCTGCACATCCCCTATGTGGAGGCGCCGCCGTCCCTGCGCGGCACCGGGGCCGCCGGGCGGCTGCTGGAGGGGGTGATGGCCATCGCCCGCGCCGAGGGGCTGACCATCGTCCCGATCTGCGGCTACGCCGCCAACTGGATGCACCGCCACCGCGAGCATCACGACCTGCTGGCGCGTTGACCCCCGTCAGAGTCCCAAATAAGCCTGCTTCACCGCGGGGTCTGCCAGCAATTCCTCGCCCGTGCCGGCCAGCACGACGCGCCCGTTCTCCAGCACATAGGCGCGTTGTGCCAACTTCAGCGAGGCGGCGACGTTCTGCTCCACCAGGATGATCGTCATGCCCTCGGCGGCCAGCGCGCGGATGGTGCGGAACAGCTCCTGCACCATGGTCGGGGACAGGCCGAGCGACGGCTCGTCGAACATGATCAGGTCGGGCTTGCCCATCAGGCAGCGCCCGATGGCCAGCATCTGCTGCTCGCCGCCCGACAGGGTGCCGGCGGCCTGCTCCAGCCGCTCGTTCAGGCGGGGGAAGAGGGTCAGCACGCGTTCGAACGTGTCCTTCGCCCCGGCGCGGGCGCGCGGGATGACGGCGCCCATCTCCAGATTCTCGCGGATGCTGAGCGTCGGGAAGATCTGCCGCCCTTCCGCCACCTGCCCGATGCCAAGGTCGCAGACGACGTGGCTGGGCAGTCCGGCGATGTCCTTGCCGCGGAAGCGGATGATGCCGCGGGCCGGCTTCAGGATGCCGGAGATGGTGCGGATCAGCGAGGTCTTGCCGGCCCCGTTGGCGCCGACGATGGCGGTCGTCGTGCCCTCCGCCACCGCGATGGACACGCCGTCGAGCGCCTGGGCGTCGCCGTAGAAGAGGTCGAGGTCGGATACGGTCAGCATGGCGTCTTGCGTCGTGGCGGCCTGGGGAGAAGGGCCGCCACCTTAGCGCAGGCGCCGCCGGAACCGAACGGCTTTTACTTCAGGAAGAACAGGACGCTCATCGCCAAGCCCACGGCGATGATCCCCGCGCGCAGGATGCGCGAGGGGACCTTGCGCCCGACCCGCGCCCCGACATAGCCGCCGGCCACCGCCGCCACGGTCATCAGCGCGGCGTAGGACCACTCCACCGCCCCGCCGACCGCGTAGGCGGCGACCGCGATGGCCGTCAGCACGGCGGAGAACAGGTTCTTCAGCGCGTTCATGGCGTTCAGGTTGGTCATCCCGAACAGGCTCAGCTGGGCCAGCAGCAGGATGCCGAGGCCGCCGTTGAAATAGCCGCCATAGACCGACACAACGAACAGCGTGGCGAGCATCGCCCCCGTTCCGTGCAGCCCCACCGCCCGCAGCTGGGCCGCCAGCATGCCGCCGAAGGCGAACAGCGCGGTGGCGACCAGCAGCAGCCAGGGCACGATGCTGCGGAACACCGAATCCGGGGTCACCAGCAGCAGTGCCGCCCCGATCAGCCCGCCGGTCAGGCTGACCACCGACAGCGTGACCAGCCCGACCCCGCCCACCGGCTCCAGGTCGTGGCGGTAGCCGTAGACGCCGCTGGCGTAGCCGGGCAGCAGCGCCACCGTGCCGGTGGCGTTCGCCGCCACCGGCGGAACCCCGGCGTAGATCAGAGCGGGAAGAGTGAGGAAGCTGCCGCCACCGGCGACCGCGTTCATCGCCCCGGCCAGGAAGGCCGCGGCGAGCAGGAGCAGGGATGTCGTCACCATCGTTCGGGTCGTTGTCTTTTCTTGTTGTTTTTCGTCCCTCTCCCGCCTCGGGAGAGGGTGGCGCCGAAGGCGCCTTTCGCGCTGGCTGAAAGCCAGCGCTGACGGCGACAGGCGGATGCCCATGGCATCCGCTGAGAGCCGGGTGAGGGTCACACGAGGATCAATACCGTATTCTCGGCCGTACCCTCACCCTCCCGCCGCTGTGCGGCGGGTCCCTCCCTCTCCCGGGACGGGAGAGGGGTTTGGAACGTTACCCCCGCCCCCTCAACTCACGGCGAATGATCTTGCCCGTGGTCGTCATCGGCAGGCTGTCCACGAACTCCACGGCACGCGGGTATTCGTGGGCGGCCAGCCGCGTCTTCACATGGGCCTGGATCTCCGCCGCCAGTGCGTCGCTGGGGCGCACGCCGTCCTGGAGGACGATGAAGGCTTTCACGATCTCGGTGCGCAAGGGGTCGGGCACGCCGACCACGGCGGCCATGCGGACGGCGGGGTGGCCGATCAGGCAGTCCTCGATCTCGCCGGGACCGATGCGGTAGCCCGCCGAGGTGATGACGTCGTCGTCCCGCCCGACGAAGCGGATGTAGCCGTCCGCGTCCAGCTCGCCCTGGTCGCCGGTGACCAACCAGTCGCCGATGAACTTCGCGGCGGTGGCCTCCGGGTTGTTCCAGTATTGCAGGAACATCACCGGGTCCGGGCGGTGCACAGCGATCAGGCCGATCTCACCGGGAGGAAGGCGGTCGCCCCGACCGTCGATCACCGCCACGTCGTGGCCGGGCGCCGGGCGGCCCATAACGCCGGGCTTGGGCGGCATGACCATGGCGCAGGAGGACACGATCATGTTGCACTCGGTCTGGCCATAGAACTCGTTGATGGTCAGCCCGAAGGTCTGGCGGCCCCAGTCGAGAAGCTCCGCCCCCAAGGTCTCGCCGCCGCTGGCGACGGAGCGCATGCTGTAGGTCCAGCGCGTCTGCGGGTCCTTGACCGCGCGCATCATCTTCAGCGCGGTCGGCGGCAGGAAGGCGTTGCGCACCTGGAAATCGGCGATCAGGCGGAAGGCCTCCTCGGCGTCGAACTTCTCGAAGCGGTGGGAGACCACGGTCACGCCATGGTGCCAGGCGGGCATCAGCACGTCGAGCAGGCCGCCGATCCACGCCCAGTCCGCCGGGGTCCAGATGCGGTCGCCCGGCTGGGGGAACAGGTCGTGGGAAATCTCCACCCCCGGCAGATGGCCGAGCAGCACCCGGTGCGCGTGCAGCGCGCCCTTGGGCTGGCCGGTGGTGCCGGACGTGTAGATGATCACCGCCGGGTCGTCCGCCGCCGTGTCCACCGGGGTGAAGTCCTCCGACGCCGCATCGACCAGCGCGTGCCAGTCCAACTCGCCCTCCCCGGCCTCGTCGATGCGCAGAACGAGTTTCAGTTCGGGCAGGCGGTCGCGGATTTGGGCGATCTTGGCCGCGCCCACGGCGTCGGTCACCACCGCCCGCGCCCCGCAGTTGCCGAGCCGGTATTCCAGCGCCTCCACCCCGAACAGCGAGAAGAGGGGGACGGCGACACCGCCCATCTTGTAGACGGCGACGTGGCTGACCGCGGTCTCCGGCGCCTGGGGCAGCAGGATGCCCACCCGGTCGCCGCGCGCCACCCCATGGGCGGCCAGCGCGTTGGCGAGGCGGTTCGACAGGCGGCGGATGTCGGCGAAGCTGTAGGTCTCCACCGCGCCGTCGCGGCGCTTGTGGATGAGGGCGGTGCGCTCAGGATCGCACGCCGCCCACTTGTCGCAGACGTCCACGCCGATGTTGTAACGCTCCGGCACCGACCAGACGAAACGGTCGCGCAGGCCCTCGTAGCTGTCCGCTTCCGGCAGCATGCTTTTCCTCCCGACAGGTTCTTGCCGGCCGCTTGACCGCGGCCATTTGGTTTCATCATAGGGGCAACGGCGGCGGTCCGTCACGCGGACGGAATAGTTTGCGGGGCTGCCATGTTCATCGACACAGGGTTCATGAACACAGGTTCCGTTCCGTGGGGTTCGAGATGAAGGCCAAGGGGATCGTTGCGGTTGTTCTGTCCGTGGGCCTGCTGGCCGGCTGCGCCAGCCCCTATGGCTATGGCCCCGGTTACGGCGCCTATGGGAGCGGCTACGCCCCCGGCTATGGCAACAAGGCGACGGCGGGGACGCTGCTCGGCGGCGTGGCCGGCGGCCTCGCCGGGTCGCGCTTCGGCGGCGGCACGGGCAAGCTGGTGGCGGTCGGCATCGGCACGCTGCTCGGCGCCGCGCTTGGCAACGCCGCGGGCCAGTCGATGGACCGCGCCGACCTGATGTACGCGCAGCAGGCGGCGGGACAGGCCTACATGGCGCCGACCGGTGCGACCGTGCAGTGGAACAACCCGCAGACCGGCAACTGGGGGAGCTACACCCCGACCCGCGACGGCACCGGCCCTTATGGCGAGTTGTGCCGGGAGTTCCAGACCAGCATCGTGGTCGGCGGGCAGCTTCAGCAGGGCTACGGCACCGCCTGCCGCCAAGCGGACGGAAGCTGGCGCATGGTGAGCTGAGGCGGCCCCTTCGACCATGCGCCTTCAACCAAGCGGGGAAATGCTCTAGACAGTCGGGCATGGCGACGATCAAGGACGTGCTGGCCGCGGCGCTGGCCCACCATCAGGCCGGCCGGCTGGCGCAGGCCGCCGCCGGCTATCAGGCCGTCCTCGACACGCTGCCCGACCATCCCGACGCGCTGCACCTGCTGGGCGTCGTCTACCTCCAGGCCGGACAACCGGCGGAGGCCGAGCCGCGCATCCGCGCCGCCATCCGCGCCGATGCGACCGTCGCCGACTATCACGACAACCTCGGCAGCGCCCTGCGCGCCCTGGACCGGGCCGCGGAGGCGGCGGAAGCCCACCGCGCGGCAATCCACCGGCGCCCGGCCTTCGCGCAGGCCCACTACAACCTCGGCAACGCACTCGACACGCTGGGCCGGCTGGAGGAGGCCGCGGACGCCTACCGGCAGGCCGCCGCGCTGCGCCCCGGCTACGCGCGGGCGCGCTTCAACCTCGGCAACACGCTGACGGCGCTCGGCCGGCCGGACGAAGCGGACGATGCCTTCCGCGCCGCCCTGGCCGACGATCCCGGATTTGGGGAGGCGCACGCCAACCGCGCCTCGCTGATGTTGCAACGCGGCCGGGCGGTGGAAGCGCAGGGAGCCTTGCACCGCGCCCTGGCGCTGCGCCCCGACCACGCCACGGCGCTCGCCAACCTGTCCGCCGCCTTGCTGGCCATCGACGCCCCCGCCGACGCCGAGCGGGCGGCCCGCCGCGCCGAATCCGCGCGCCCGGACTTCGCGGCGGCCGCGCTGCGCCGGGGCGACGCGCTGCAAAAGCGCAACCGTCTGGCCGGGGCCGGCCGCGCCTACGCCCGTGCCGCCGCCCTGTGCCCCGACTTGGCGGAGGCCTACGCGAACCTCGCGCTGGTGCGCCAGACGCAGGGCGACCTGGACGGCGCGGCGGCCGGCTACCGCCGCGCGCTGGCATTGCGGCCTGATCTTGCGGAGGTACGCTCCAACCTCGCCTATCTGGAGCTGTTCCGGCCCGGCGTGACGCTGGCCCGCGTGCTGGAGGCGCACCGCGGCTGGGACGCCGTGCACGGCGCGCCGTTGCGGTCCGAGTGGGCGCCGCACGCGCCAATGGTACGAGACGACGCCCGTCCGCTGCGCGTCGGCATCCTGTCCGGCGACTTCCGCCGCCACCCGGCGGGCCAGTTCGCCGTACGGGCGGTGGAGGCACTGCCGGAGTTCGGCGTCGAGCTGACCCTTTACGCCAACCAGATGGAGGCGGACGACCTCACCGACCGCTTCCGCGCCGCCACGGCGCGCTGGGTGCCGGTCGCCGACCGGACCGACGCTGAACTTGCAACATTGATCCGGAACGACCGGTTGGACGCGCTGATCGACCTCGCCGGGCACAACGCCCGTGGGCGGTTGGGCGTCTTCGCGCGCAAGCCGGCACCGGTGCAGGTCGCTTGGTCCGGCTACATGGCGACCACCGGGCTCGCCGCCATGGACGCGCTGGTCGCTGACGCCCATCACGTGCCGGAGGGGGCGGAGCGCTTCTACAGCGAGCGCATCCTGCGCATGCCCGGCGCCTTCATCGCCTACGACCCGCCGCCGGACGCGCCGGAGCCCGGCCCGCCGCCCTGCCTGACCGGCCAACCGGTCACCTTCGGCGTCTTCAACATCCTGACCAAGCTGACCGACGAGGTCCTCGCCACCTGGGCCGCCCTGCTCGCCCGTATCCCCGAGTCGCGCCTGCTGCTGAAGACCAAGGCGCTGTCCTGCCCCGAAACCGCCGCCCAATGGCGCGGACGGCTGGCCGCGGCGGGCATCGCGCCGGAGCGGCTGATCCTGGCCGGGGCGACCGCCAGCCGCGAGCATATGGGCTGGTGCGCCCGCGTCGACGTGGCGCTGGACCCCTTCCCCTTCGCCGGCAGCACGACGACGCTGGAGACGCTGTGGATGGGCGTACCGGTCGTCACCCTGCCCGGCGAGACCTTCTCCAGCCGCCACTCCCTGGCTTTCCTGAGCGTGGCGGGAGTCGAAGGCTGCGTCGCCCGCGACCCGGCGGACTATGTGGACCTCGCCGCCGGCTGGGCGGCCAACACGGATCGGTTGGCGACGCTGCGCCGGACCCTGCGCACGCGCATGACGGCCGGGCCGCTTTGCGACGGGCGGAGCCTGGCCGAGGCGTTGGCGACGTCACTGCGGGATTTGACGAGAGGCGGCTAGCCTTTCCGGATAGGACAGCCCCAAATCCAAAATTAGGGGTTGTTTGGACACTAATTTTTCGTCACATGTTGTATATCAGATTCATCAAGGGTCGTGACGCCCAGGGGGTCCTGGATGCTGAACCTTTCGGCTGTCCGCACGGCCATCGAGGACGTGGAGCAAGCCATCGCCGCGATGCTGGCACCGGAAGCGCTGACCGCCAAGACGGTCGCCGCCAACCGGCGGGCTCTGGCGCGCCTCTACACCGCCTATGCCCAGGGCGTTCTCAAGCGGCACGGCATCGCCGTGGATCTTGACGACATCTGCGGGCAATGCTGCCGGGACTGCCCGGATGGACGCTGCGCCCGGCTTCCCTGTTGACTCACTTTTCCCCGATGAAGCGGACCCAGGGGAAGTCCAGAACGTCGAACCAGCGCACCCGCAGGCTTTCCTCCTGCCGCTGCAGTGCATCGAGCACCGCGAAGGGCGCTGCCTGATCCAGCATCCAGAAGCCGCGCCTCTCCCGCAAAAAGGCCCCGATGTAGGCCGCGGTCAGCGCCAGAAACGCCCGCCCCCGCGGGGTCGGCTGGAACGCCGCGAAGCAGACGGTGATCTCGCGTGTCGGGCCGCGCCAGCGGGCATCGCGCAGCAGCCCGGTGTCGGCCCTCTCCAGCGATGCCGCCAGCGTATCCAGGCTCCCGGCCAGCGTGCAATCGGCGTCCAGATGCAGCAGGGGCCGCCCCCAGCGCGTCATGAGCTGGTGCCAGCGCAGGAAGCGGATGCAGGCGTAGTAGGTGGTGCGGCGATGGTCGTCCCAGCCCGTGAAGTCCACCTCTTCCCGGCTGGTGCCCAGCGGCAGGCGCTCCCGCCGCCGGGCGAGGTCGGCCAGGGTCTCCGGCGAGGGGTTCACCACATGGACATGGACCGCCACGCTCCCTGCTTGCGCCTCCACCGAGTCGAGCAGACCCGTGGCGAAGCGCCGGTAATAGCCGTCGTCGCAGGACACCGCCAGCAGCGGTCCGCTCCCCGCCGGCGGCTCGGCCAGCAGTTCCAGCGGGGGGAAGGCGCCGAGCAGGGTATCGGCGTCGGGGAGGCCGTCCAGCGCCCACCGCCCGGCCCGCACCATCGACCACAGGCGCAGCTCGAAATCCGCCGTCACCTCCGCCGCCGTGAAGCGCCGGGCGATGCGCCGCATGAAGCGACTGGCGAGATCCGTCCGCCCCCGACGGTAGAAGCGGTAGGCGACCACGGCCGCCGCCCGCGTGTCGCGTGGGTTCCGGCGCAGGACCGTCAGGGCGGTGCGGGCGGCGCGGTCCAGCAGCCATGGCGGCGCCTGCCCGGCCTGGACGAGCGCCAGCGCCGCCCCGAGCAGCGCGTCCGCCGCCGCCCCGTGCTGCGGGTCGGCGGCCAGGGCGTAAGCCAGGGCGCCGACGGCGCGCTCCACCAATTCCGGGTCGAGGCGCCGGGCGTGCGACAGCGGACGGTCCAGCCCGGCGTCGGCCAGCGCGCTCACCGCGGCGTTGTGCAGCGCGTCGGGATGGGCGGGCGCCAGGGCCACCGCCTGCCGGCGCAGCCGTGCCGCGTCCTTCGGCCGGCCCAGCGCGGACAGGGCGTTGGCACAGTTGATGCGGGCCTCAGCGAAGTCCGGGCGCCGGGCCAGCGCCTGGGCGAAGGCCGCCGCGGCACCCGCCGCGTCCCCGCGCTCCAGCCGCAAGGAGCCCAGCGTGAAGGCGGCCTGGACATCCGTGGGGTCGAGCGCCGCCGTGCGGGCGAAGGCGCGCGCCGCTTCGTCGGGCTGCCCCGCCGCGCGCAGGGTCCGCGCCAGATTGCCGAGGAAATCGGCGTCGCCGGGCAGCAGCGCCACGGCGCGGCGCAGCAGCGGCAGGGCCGCGCCCGGGCGACCGCTCTGGCTTTCCAGGACGCCCAGCAGGTGAAGCGCGTCGGGATGGCCCGGCTGGCTGCGCAGGATGCTATGATAAAGGGGCCGGGCCGCGTCCAGCCGGCCCGCCTGATGGTGGCCGACCGCGGCGGCCAGGGCATCCCGAAGTGTCACCATGACGCCTGTCTACACGCGCCGCCGGGCTGGAGTCCATGCGGTGCAGCGGTTCGGGGGCGTCGCCCGTTGTTTAAGGAGAGACCATGGCCGACCGGCCGCTCGTCAGCGTCATCACACCAAGCTGGGGACGGGAGGACGTCCTGCCGCTGTGCCATGCCCGCGTCCTGTCGCAGACCGTCCCCGACATCGAATGGCTGGTGTTCGACGACAGCCCGCGCCCGTCCGCCTATCTCCAGCCGCTCGCCGGACCGCGGCTGAAGTATTTCTATGCGCCGCGCCGCCACGCCATCGGGGAGAAGCGCAACATCCTGGCCGAGCACGCGCGCGGCGAGATCATCGTCCATTTCGACGACGACGACTTCTACGCGCCCCACTATGTGGAGCGGCTGCTCGGCTGGTTGGAGGCGGGCCACGACGCGGTCACCCTGTCCGGCTGGTTCCTGCATAGCGCGGTGCACGGCACCTTCGGCTATTGGGACACGGCGCGCGGCGGCTCTCATCACCGTTGGGGCCGGACGACCCGCAGCTATGTGGAAGCGCCGGAGACACCGCCCTCCGACGACAACCGGCTGGGCTACGGCTTCTCCTACGCCTACCGGCGGTCGGTGTGGGAGGCGGTGCGCTTCCCGCCGGTCAACGCCTGCGAGGACGCACCCTTCATGAAGAGCGCGCAGGAGCGCTTTCGCGTCGCCGCTCTCCCGGACACCGAGGGGCTGGTGCTGCACACCCTGCACGCCCGCAGCACCAGCCTGTGCCTGCCGCAGTACGAATTGCCGCCCCTGCTGCTGGAGCGCCTGTTCGGACCGGAAATCGCGGCTTACACGGCGGGTGGCGTGGGTCAGACTTGAACGTCGAGATACATGCCGCGGCGGTAATTGCGCGGCAGTGTCAGAATGCCGTTAACCAGCAGGCTGGCCAGTTCGCGGACGCTGGGGATGCGCTGGCGCCCGCCGCCGACCTGCTCCGCCCGGTTGCGGACGCCGACCGCGCCGGGCGACGCGACTCGCCCGCCCCCGACCTCGGAGCGGATCGGTTCGTTGGAGCGGTCACCGGTGCGTCGCGTTTCAACCATGCTGAATGTCTACAGCAAATGCCGCCCCATCGACAAGGTGGCGCCGGAACGGTCCAATCATTGTCGCGCGGCGTTCCATACACCCTCTCCCGCCTCGGGAGAGGGAAGGGGCCCGCGCGAAGCGTGGGAAGGGTGAGGGTACCGCCAAGGATCGGTGGTTTGATCCTAGCACGACCCTCACCCGGCGCCTTCGGCGCCACCCTCTCCCGGGACGGGAGAGGGAATGAGCGCTGGACGCCCTGCTGTTCCCCCCACCCCATCGCTTGACAAACTGTTATATCAGCGGTAACCGATACGTCTCTAAACCTTACGGTTTGGATGGGATTAGGTGGTTCGGGGCGTCGGAGGGAAGTCCATAACAATAAGCGCCCCGACCCGCCTTCTCCCCTTCACCTCAACCACGCGGTCAGCGCCGTCAGCGCACTCAGCACCAGCACGTAGAGCGCCAGATCGAACAGCGGCGGGTGCCAGACCCAGCCGTAGAATCCCACCGCGCGCAAGCCCCGCCGCAGCAGGCCCGAGACGAACCAGGCCGCGATGGCCAGGATCAGCAGCGGGGGGATGAACAGCCCGTAGATGTCGATTTCGCCGATCATGCGGTCACCGGCTCGCGGAGCGATTCGCTGGAGGGGTCGGGGGCGGCGAAGGTCAGGTGCGGGAACAGCGCGCGGCGCAGGCCGGCCAGCGCGATCACCGCCCGGTCGCGCTCCGCCGACCGCGGCTCGGCCGACAGGTTGGACAGGGCCGCGTCCATCATCGGCAGGACCTCCGCCGGGGGCGTGCCGAGCCGGCGGCTGGACAGGCCGCGGAAATGCTGCCCCACGGCGCCCAGCAGCCGCGCCACATGGGGCGCCGCCGGGCCGCCCAGCGCGCGGCGGGCGCGCTGCAGTTCCGCCACGTTCAGCCCGACGCGCAGGTCGTTCACCGCGTCCGCCGCCGCCAGATCCTGCTGCGGACCGGCCAGCGCCAGACGGGAGGACAGCAGCCCGACGCGGTCGAGCATCCGGTTCTCGAAGCTGCCCACCGGAATGCCGGAACGGGCGGCGGTCATCGCCGCGATCTCGCTCCAGCCGGCGCGAAGCAGGCGCCGGGCGCTCCACGCCGCGCCGACCGAGCGGCAAAGCTGGGTGACCAGAAGCGCCGTGGCGATGCCCACCACCTGCGCGACGGTGCTGTTCAGGAAGGAGGCGAAATCCCCCGTCCCGAGGTCGAGCAGGCTGAGCGAGCCGACCACCCCCATCAGCAGCGCCATCGCCTTGCCCATGGTCGCCGGCCGCGCCACGAAGACGCCCAGCGTCAGGAAGGTCGGGGCGAGGCCCAGCACCAGCATGGGGAAGCTGTCGAAGGACGGCAGGATGACCAGCAGGTAGAAGGCGGCCAGCGGCACCGACAGCAGGGTGAAGACCAGGAACAGCCGGATGCCCGGTGCCGGATCGTCCAGCGAAGCGAAGAAGCAGCAGAAGACCGCCGTCATCATCGCCGCCGCCGATCCCGACGACCAGCCGGTGCCGATCCAGAAGGCGCAGACCACCGCGATCCCGAGCAGCGCCGCGAAGCCCGACCACAGCGCCATGCCGGCATCGAGATGAAAGACGTCGCGCGAGCGGCGGCGGGTCAGCGGGTCGAGACGCTCCGGCAGGCTGCTCTTACCGTCGCGGATGTGCGCCCGCAGGTCGCGGCAGTCCTGATGGATGTCCACCAGCGAGCGCAGCCGGGTCAGCAGGTTGAGAAGCGTCGCCTCCTTCCAGCCGGTGCCCTCGCCGATGGCCGGGGACAGCCGGGCGATCTCCGCGCGCAGACGGTCGGCCCCACCCTCAACCGATTCGCCGGCCACCCAGCGATCCAGATCGGCCAGCAGCGTCGAAACCTCGGCGGGCAGCTCGCCGCGCAGAACGTCCAGCCGATCCTCGATGCCGGCGGTCAGCGGCAGCAGATAGGCCATGCGGTCCTGCATCGCCCGCACCGCCCGCGTCATCCAGCGCACCTCCGACGTGTCGTAGGGCAGATGGGTCGCCATGACGCGCAGCTCGGTGATGTCGCGGGCCAGCTTCTGCCGGTCTCCGCCGGATTCGGCTTTGCCGGACAGGGCCTCGCGTGTCCAGCGCTCCGCGTCGCGCAGCGTGGCGTCCAGACGGCCGAGCAGCGCCGGCCCGACGCTCTGCGGGAAGACCACGCTGTGCACCACGGTGGCGCAGAGGATGCCGATCAGGATCTCCTCGACGCGGGCCAGACCGGTGTCGAAGATGGTCGAGGGGTCGGTCACCGCGGGAAAGCCGATCAGGCCGATGGTGTAGCCGGCCAGCATGAACAGATAGCTGCGCGGCGTGCGGTCGAGCAGCGAGATGAACAGGCAGACCGCCACCCACAGCCCCAGCGCCAGGGTCAGCAGCTCCGGCGAGTCGGCGAGCGCCGGCACCAGGGCGATGGCCCCGGCGCAGCCCAGCACCGTCCCGGCGACGCGGAAGACCGCCTTCGACCGCACCGCGCCCGACAGCGGGCCGGAGACGATGTAGGCGGTCGCCATCGCCCAGAAGGGCCGCGGCAACCCCATGGAGAAGGCGATGTAGAGCGCCGCCATGGCCGCCGCGAAGGCCTTGACCGAGAACAGCGCCTCGCTCAGCGAGAACAGCTTGAAAGCAGGAGTCTTCATTGCCCGGCCACCCGCTTGGCGGGCGCTCCCTGCTCCGTCTCCGGCACCACCTCGACGGTCACGGTGCGCCCGGCGACGAGGTCGCGGGGGTCGGGGATCTGCTCCAGCGCGACGCGCACGGGGATGCGCTGGGCCAGACGGACCCAGTTGAAGGTCGGGTTGACGTTGGGCAGCAGGCCGGTGCCTTCGGTGCGGTCACGGTCGACGATGGCGTGGGTCACGCTGTCCACCCGGCCGGTCAGCCGCTCCGACTCGCCCATGATGGTGACGCGGACCGGATCGCCGACGCGGATGCGCGGCAGCTTGGTCTCTTCGAAATAGCCGACGACGTAGAAGGAATGGCGGTCGATCACCGCGACCACCGGCTGGCCCGCCGTCACATAGTTGCCAGCCTTGAGCTGGAGGTTGGTGACGAAGCCGTCCACCGTCGCCCGGACCTCCGTCCGCTCCAGGTTGAAGCGGGCGAGGTCGAGCGCCGCCTCCATCTGGCGGGCGGCGGCGGCGGCCTTCGCCTGGGCGGCAGCGACCTCCTGCCGCTGGGCGGTGGAGACGACGTTGTTGCCGAGCTGCGCGTAGCGGTCGGCCTCGGCCTTGCGGAAGGACAGCTCGGCACGGGCGCTTTCCAGGTTGGCGTCGGCCTGATCGACGGCGAGGCGGTAGCGGCTGGGGTCCACGACGAACAGGACGTCGCCCTTGCGGACCACCTGGTTGTCGGTGACCCGCACCTCGGTCACCAGCCCGGCAACGTCGGAGGACACCTGTACCACGTCGGCCCGCACCCGCCCATCGCGGGTCCAGGGCTGGTTCATGTAGTAATCCCACAGCCACCAGCCGCCGCCGACGGCGCCCAGCGTGACGGCGAGCGTGACCGTGATCCGAATGAGGAGGGAGAAGAGTTTCACCGTGGTTCGTCCTTGCGCTCCACCGGCGCGGCCGGGAGCGATCGTTCGGTGTCCAACCCTCTCCCGCCCCGGGAGAGGGTGCCCGCGCAGCGGGCTCTCGCGCTGGCTGAAAGCCAGCGCTGACGCGGCAGGCGGACCTTCGGTCCGCCGAGAGCGGGTGAGGGTCGCACAAGGATCGTGGCGCTGATCCTTGGCGGCACCCTCACCCTTCCCACGCCTGTGGCGCGGGCCCCTTCCCTCTCCCGGGGCGGGAGAGGGGATTCCATTGCCATAAACCGCCGTCAGCCCTTCATGGCTCGGGCGTTCGACTCGATCGCCGCCATGACGCGCACCGCGCCGGCGATCTCCGGACCGGAGGCGCCCTGGAGCAGGCGGCGGCGCACGTCGTTCAGCGCGGCGTTCACGCGGGCCAGCAGGTCGCGGCCCTGGTCCGTCAGGTGCAGCGTCTTGGCCCGCCGGTCGTCCGGGGCCTCCCGGCGTTCGACCAGCTTCGCGGCCTCCAGGCTGTCGAGCAGCCGGACCAGCGACGGCCCCTCCACCCCCATCTCCTCGGCCAGCTCGCGCTGGCGCATCCCGTCGCCGAGTTCGTTCAGAAGCATCAGCGGCGAGATGACGGAGGAGGAAAAGCCGCTCTCCGCCAGCACCTTGTTCGCTTCCCGCCGCCACAGATGGGCGGCGCGGAACAGGTGGATGCCGAAGTTGGACGGAAAGTCCGGGGCGGGGGTGGGAGCGGGGATGGACGGGTCATTCGATTGCATGCCTATTTAATAGTTTTGCTATCTATCTTTGGCAAGACGCCCCACGCCGCTGCTCGGTCATTGCAGGCATGCGCGCATCCGCGGCGTCATGTGATCAAGGAAGGCGCGGACCCGGTGCGGCACCCGTTCCCGCCCGGTGTAGACGGCGTGGATCTCCTCGCGGTCGACCAGCACGTCGTCGAGCACGCTGACCAGCCGCCCGGCGGCGAGGTCGGTACGGATGTGATACTCGGCCAGCCGGGCCAGCCCGAGGCCGAGCAGGGCCATGTGGCGCACCGTCTCGCCGTTGTTGGCGACGATGCGCGTGTCGATCTCACGGTCGACCAGCCGCCCGCCGGACTTCAGCGGCCAGACCGCGGCGGCGCGGCGGAAGTTGAAGCCCAGGCAGTCGTGGCGCTCCAGGTCGGCGGCGCTCAGCGGCGTGCCCTTGCGCTCCAGATAGTCCGGCGAGGCCACGATGCGCCGCCGCACGTCGCCCAGCCGCACCGCCAGCAGCGCCGAGTCGGACAGCCGCCCGGCGCGGAAGGCCACGTCGGTCCGCGCCGCGTAAAGGTCCACCACCTCGTCGGTCAGGGTCAGGTCCAGACGGATGCCGGGATAGGCCCGCGTGAAGTCGGGCAGCAGCGGCAGCAGGCAGTGCCGCCCGAAGGGCACCGACACGCTGATGCGGATCAGGCCGGTGGGCGAGCGGGCGCCGCCCGCCACCTCCGCCTCCATGGCGTCGAGGTCGCCCAGCAGGCTTTCCGCCCGCTCGCGGTACAGCTCCCCCTCCGCGGTCAGGCGCAGCCGGCGGGTGGAGCGTTCGACCAGCCGCACACCGAGCCGCTCCTCCAGCCGGGTCACCAGCTTGGCGGTGGAGGACGAGGTCATGCCGACCTCCCGCCCGGCGGCGCTGAAGCTGCCGAGCGCGGCGACGCGCAGGAAGACCCTCATGTCCCAGGCGCGGCTGTCGCTCATCGGGTGTGCCCTTTCGCCCATCTTGTCATTGAATGACACGATCATGCGAAAACGGACGGCATTCCGCATCCCGGATTTTTGGCTCATCTGATGCGTCCTGCACAGCTCGCATGGATGGAGCCTTCAGTCATGCCACTCGCACTGCTGGCGCTGGCGATCAGCGCCTACGCCATCGGGACGACGGAATTCGTCATCGTCGGCCTGCTGCCGACCGTCGCCACCGACCTCAACGTCAGCCTGCCGATGGCCGGCATGGTGGTCAGCGTCTACGCCCTGGGGGTCACCGTCGGCGCCCCGGTCCTGACCGCGCTGACCGGCCGGCTGCGGCGCAAGCCGCTGCTGCTCGGCCTGATGGGCCTCTTCATCGCCGGCAACCTGCTGGCCGGGGTCAGCCCCAATTACGAGACGCTGCTGGCCGCCCGCGTGCTCAGCGCCTTCGCGCACGGCGTGTTCTTCTCGGTCGGCGCGACCATCGCCGCCGACCTCGTGCCCGAGGACAAGCGCGCCTCGGCCATCGCCATGATGTTCTCCGGCCTGACCATCGCCATCGTTACCGGCGTGCCGATGGGCACCTGGATCGGCCAGAATTTCGGCTGGCGCGCCACCTTCCTGGCGGTCTCGGCGCTGGGCGTGATCGGCGCGCTGGGCGTCACGGCTCTGGTCCCGGCGAAGCTCAGCCAGCCGCCCGCCGCCGGCCTCGGCACCCAGGTCCGCGTGCTGGCCAAGCCGCGCCTGCTGCTGGCCTTCGCGATCACGGCGCTCGGCTATGGCGGGACCTTCGTCGCCTTCACCTATCTGGCGCCGATCCTGGAGACGATCACCGGCTTCTCCAGCGGCACGGTCAGCCTCGTCCTGGTGCTCTACGGCGCCGCCATCGCGGTCGGCAACATGGTGGGCGGCAAGCTCGCCAACCGCAATCCGGTCCGCGCGCTGGCGTGGCTGTTCGCCCTTCAGGCCGCCGTGCTGATCGTCTTCACCTTCACCGCCTCCAGCCCGGTCCCGGCGCTGGTCACCCTGGCCGGCATGGGCGCGCTGGCCTTCGCCAACGTGCCGGGGCTCCAGCTCTACGTCGTGCAGCTGGCGCAACGCCACGCGCCGGGCGCGGTGGACGTCGCCTCGGCCCTGAACATCGCCGCCTTCAACCTGGGCATCGCCGCCGGCGCCTTCTTCGGCGGGCGGGTGGTGGACAGCGCGCTCGGCCTCGCGGCAACGCCGTGGGTGGGTGGGCTGTTCGTGCTGGGTGGGCTGGCGCTGACCCTGCTCAGCGGCGCGCTCGACCGCAAGGACGGGCGCCACGGCGCCGCCATCGCGCAATCTGCCTGATACACTGAGAAAAACTCGGCATTCGAGAGGATCGAGACCGATGCACAACGTCACCGCCAACGGCGCCTCCATCCCCGCCCTCGGCTTCGGCACCTTCCGCATGAGCGGCCCCGACGTGCTGCGCATGGTGCCGGAGGTCCTGAAACTCGGCTTCCGCCACATCGACACCGCGCAGATCTACGGCAACGAGAGCGAGGTCGGCGAGGCCATCAAGGCGTCCGGCCTGCCGCGCGGCGAGGTCTTCCTGACCACCAAGGTCTGGGTCAGCAACTACAAGGCCGACGACTTCCGCCGCTCGGTGGACGAGAGCCTGGCGAAGCTGCGGACCGACTACGTGGACCTGCTGCTGCTCCACTGGCCGAACGAGGCCGTTCCGCTTGCCGAGCAGATCGAGGCGCTGAACGCCGTCCAGGCCGCCGGCAAGACCCGCCACATCGGCGTCAGCAACTTCAACCGGACGCTGCTGGACGAGTCCGTGCGCCTCAGCACGGCGCCCATCGTGACCAACCAGATCGAATACCACCCCTATCTCGACCAGTCGGTGATGCTGGAGGCGGCGCGCCGCCACGGCCAGTCGGTCACCGCCTATTACGCCATGGCCGACGGCAAGGTGTTCAAGGACCCGGTGCTGACCGAGATCGCCGCCCGGCTGGGCAGGAGTGCCGCCCAAGTGGTCCTGCGCTGGCTGGTTCAGCAGGAGGGTGTGATCGCCCTGTCGAAGACGGTCGGCGAAAAGCGCGCCGCCGAGAATCTCGCCGTCTTCGACTTCGCGCTGTCGGAGGCGGACATGGCGGCCATCCATGGCCTCGCCCGCCCCGACGGACGGATCGTCAGCCCGGACGGTCTGGCGCCCGCCTGGGATTGACGTTTGGGGTTACTGACGCCCGGGGCTATCGCGGCATCAGGGGCCAGAACAGCGCGATCGCCGTCGTGCCCAGCACGATGACGATCAACGACAGCGGCAGGCCGAGGCGCGCGTAGTCGCTGAAGCGGTAGCCGCCCGGCCCCATGACCAGCGTGTTGCACTGGTGCCCGATGGGGGTGAGGAAGTCACAGCCCGCCCCCACGGCCACCGCCATCAGGAAGGCGTCGGGCCGCAGGCCCAGATGGTTGGCGAGGCTGGCGGCGATGGGGGCCATCACCAGCACGGTAGCGGCATTGTTCAGGAAGGGCGTCACCGCCATCGCCGCGACCAGCATCATGGCCAGCGCGCCAATGGGCGGCAATCCCTGGGCGGCGACGGACAGCCAGCCGGCGATCAGCTCCGTCCCGCCGGTGGTGCGCAGCGCCTCGCTGACCGGGATCAGGGCGCCCAGCAGCACCAGGATCGGCCACTCGATCGACTCGTAGGCCTCTTTCAGCGTGATCACCCGCAGCGCCGTCATGGCGACCGCCGCACCGAAGAAGGCCAGCGCCACCGGGACGAGGCTGGTCGCCACCAGCCCGATGGTCACCGCCATCACGGCCAGCGCGATGCGCCGCTTGCGCCGCCGCCCGATGGACAGGTTGCGCTCCGCCAGTGGCAGGCAGCCGAGTTCGTTCAGCGTGTCCGACAGCCCCGCCGCCCGCGCCTGGAGCACCACCAGATCGCCCGGCTGGAAGCGGACGCGGCGCAGCCGCTGGCGGATCGGCCGGCCGCGCCGGCTGAGCGCCAGCAGGTTGGCGCCGTAGCGCTCGCGCAGCTCGACATCCTCCACGTTGCTGCCGATCAGGGGGGAGCGCGGCTCCACCACCGCTTCGAGAACCGCCAGATCCTCGTCGCTCTGTACCCCTTCCAGCTCCTTCTCGTGCATCAGTTCCAGGCCGGCGTGCTTCACGAGGTCGCCCAGCGCCTGGGTGTCGGCCTCCAGCACCAGCACGTCGCCCGCCAGCAGCACCCAGTGGCCGGACGGGATGTGGCGGCGGTGCCGCCCGCGGATGATCGCGGCGACGGTCACGTCGCCCTCGCCGTAGGCCTCCAGGTCGGCCACCGTCTTGCCGACGAAGGGCGACTTCTCCGGCAGCAGCGCCTCCGCCGTGTAGTCGTCGATGGAGAAGCCCCCGGCGCTGCCCGAGGCCGCCTGGCGACCGGTGGGCAGCAGGCGGTAGCCGACCGTCAGGAAGGCCACCCCCGCCACCGCGATGGTCAGCCCGACCGGCGTGAAATCGAACATGCCGAAGGGTTCGCCGACCATCTCGTTGCGCAGGCGGCTGACGATGATGTTGGGGGAGGTGCCGACCAGCGTCATCAGCCCGCCCAGCAGCGAGCCGAAGGCCATGGGCATCAGCAGCAACGACACCTTCGTCCCGTTGCGCCGCGCCACCTGCATGGCGATGGGCATGAAGATGGCGAGCGCCCCGATGTTCTTGACCACCGCGGACAGCAGCGTCACCGCCCCGGTCAGCACGATGATCTGCGCCGGCACGGTCTTCATGCGGGCGCCGAGGGGGCGCATCACCTCCTCGATGATCCCGGAGCGGCCGACCGCCGCGCTGACCACCAGCGCGGAGCCGACGATGATGACGATGTCGTCGGAAAAGCCGGCGAAAGCGTCCTTTGGCTTGACGATCCCGACGGCCACCGCCGCCAGCAGCGCCAGCATGGCGACGAGATCGTAGCGCAGCTTGTCCCAGATCAGCAGCGCGATCACCGCGCCGATGATGCCGAAGGCGAGTCCCTGGTCGAGCGTCATGCAGCCCTATTTTGGGGATTGTTGATGCGTCGTTACTGCGATTTGCCGGATTGGGAGCCCGAGGGAGCCGCGTCGCGCCCTTTGCCGGTCCCGCTGGAGCCGGTGTTGGCGTTCGACGGCGACCGGGCGTTCCGGACGAGTTCGCCGCAGTGTGGCTGTTCGTCACTGCCTGGGTCAAGAAAAGGCAGAACGCTGGCCAGCGGCGTCAACAGGACGCCCAGGGCCACCGCCGCGGCACCGCGCGCCGCCGACTCCGTCGCGTTCACCCCGATGTCCGGCGCGCCCAGCGTGCCGCGGACATGGACCGGGACGTGGGTGGCGAAGATCTGGGGGCTCTTCGCCCGCCCCAGAACGGTCATGTCCATCGCCTCGCTGCGCAGGTTGATCGTGCCGTCCGCCGTCACCAGCGTTTCCGGCGTGTCGAGCACCAGCGCGCGGCTTTCCACCAGCCCGTCCTTCACCGTCACGTCGGCGACCAGACAGTTGAAGGGCAAGGGCTTGTCACCGGACAGGACGACGCCCAGCGTTTCCAGGATGTTGGTCTTCAGCCCCTTGACCGCGTAGCTGGTGATCCGCCCGCCGTCCACCGCCACGCCCAGCTTGCCGTCGGAGGCGCCCAGAATGTTGGCGACCGTGGTCCCCTGCCCCTTCAACTGGATGCGCCCGCTGGCCGTGCCGCCCATCTCCTGCGCGAAGGCCGTCTCGCGGAACAGGCGGGCCAGCTTGATCTGCCGGACGTCCAGGTTGACGTCCAGCGCCGGGGTCTTGCGGCTTCCGTCCAGAACCGCCGTTCCGGCCACGCGCCCGCCGCCGACGCCGAGCGACAGCGGGTCGAGCACCAGCCGCCCGTTCTCCAGCTTCGCCCGCGCGTCGAGGGCATCCAGAGTCGAGAAGGGAGCCTCCACATGCTCGCCGCGGAACTTCACATCCATGTCGGCGGTGCGCAGCTTTTCCAGGGGAACCTCGGTGGCCGGGATGATCCGCTCCCGCCCCTTGGTCGGGTAGTCGCCGCGCCCCTCCGGGGAGGCGCCGATAAAGCCCGCCAGATCCACCGCCGCCAACTTGCGCGAGGTGAGGTCGCCGGTGATCCGCGGGCGCTCGCCGCCCAGATCGACCGCCACCTGTCCGGACAGGTCGCTTTCGCCGACCTTGCCGTTCATCCCCTCGAACCGCCAGACGTCGCCCTCGCGACCGAGATGGCCGGAGATGGCGTAGGGCCGCGTCGTCGGCACCGGAATGCCCAGGATCGGGAAGACGTCGGCCAGATCGTCGCCGCGCAGCTCCACCGACAGGTCGACGCCCTGGAGCAGCACCGGCTCGGCGATGGAGCCCTCGATCTTGCCGCGGGTCTTGCCGATGGCGGTCTCGACCCGCAGGGGATAGGGCTTGGGATCGTCGCGCAGATATTCCAGCGAGCCGCCGGCCGCCGTCAGGGTGAAGGGCTTGCCGGCGAAGTCCCCCTTGCCGTCCAGCCGGACCTCCTGGTCACCGTTGCCGCCGACCGCGGTGTTGATGCCGCTGTCGATGTCGATCTTGCGGATGGGGTCGCGGAAGCGCAGGCGCCCCTCCTCGACCACGAGCGTCTCGATGATCGGCAGGTCGGTGCGGTCTTCCGGCTTGACCGTCTCCTTCGCCGCCTCCTTGCGCGGGTCCGGCCCGCCGAAGGCCCAGTTGGCGGCACCCTCCCGGTTCTTCTCCAGAAGCAGCTTGGGACCGGTAAGCCGGATCTCCGGAAACTCGAAGTCGCCGCGCAGCAGCGGCCAGGGGCGGAGTTGAAGGTCCAGCACCCGCAGCTCCGCCATCGTCTTGTCGTCGCTCCAGTCCGCGTTGGCGACCCGCAGGCCCTCGACGCGGATGCGCAGCGGATCGCCCAACCGGACGTTGAGATCGCCGTCGATGGCGACCTCGCGGTTCAGCGCCTTGGACGCCTGCCGGGCGATGAAGCCGCGGGCGTCGTTCCAGTCGAAGACAGCCAAGGCGATGCCGACGCCCGCCGCCACGGTCACCACCAGCCCCAACAGGCCGTAGCCGATCCATTTCATCACGGCCATCCGCCGCGTCCCCCTTTGCCTGCCTGCGCCGCACCCTGTGGCTGAATAACGGGCAAATGACCGGCGGTGTGACGCCTTACCTCCAAAGGGCAGAGAAGAGGACGATCTTGTGCGGATTTAACGAAAAATTGAGCGAATCAGGCTATGGGTGGGTACCGCGCGGACGTCCACTTCCCTCCCAACCCGAGAACCATGCGTTCACTTACGAATTTTGCCCCCTCCACCTTCGAGGAGCGCGGCGCCGCCGTGGCCTTCACCACCCCGGTTCTGGCGCAGACACGGGTGCGCAAGGATGACCGGGACAAGCTGGAGGTTCTGATCCCCAACCTGTCGGAAGGGCACGGCGTCTATGTGGTGCCGTGGAAGGGCCTGCCGCTCGCCTTCCCGATGACCGTCCACGACCGCATGTTGCAGGACCTGATCCGCAAGGCGGACGGCTGCTCGCCGGACGACATCCGCAAGGCGGTGCTCCAGGCGGCGCGCTGCGGCCTCGCCGGGCCACTGGCCGTGGAGGCGGCGGAGGCGGCGCTGCGCGACGAGGACGAGCAGCGGCTGCTCATCAACTACCAGCTCATCGTCGAAGTGCTGAAGGCGGTCGGTCTGGAATCGACGGACATCCTGCGCGCCGGGCTCGGCTCCGAAAAAGGCGAGCAGCTGACCCGCAGCTACATGACCAAGGCGGCCCAGAGCCTCGCTTTGGAGCCGACCGAGCTGTACGCGCGGGTGGCCGAGCTGGCGACCTTCATGGAGCCGGTGGGCATCGCCACCTCGCCGAGGCCGGCCCGGCTGCGCCGTCTGGCGCGCGACCTGCTGCAGTTCCGCGACAGCATGACGGAATGGTCGACCGGCAACGTATCGGAGGCCGCCCCCATCGGCACCTTCTGCGCGGAGGTGGCGGAGCACACGCTCAACCAGGTCCGCAACGTGGTGAACCAGCTCGACCAGTCGGTCGCGGCCTTCGAACTGCTGCTGCGCCAGTGGGACACCAAGCGCACGCTGGTGCGGAGGTCGACCACCCGGCTGTCCTGGCTGCTCGACGGCTGGGACTTCATCATCACGAGCTGGGCGGAGGCCCAGACCCGGAGCAAGCATGAGCAGGACATGGCCGTGCACGAGCTGTTCCGCGTCCTGCCCCTGCTGCCCAGGGACGAGGAGAAGTCCGACCACGCGCTTCTGGCCGATGGGCTGCTGGCCGCGAACCGCCGCACGGTGCGGGCCTATGTGGACTGGCGCAGCGGCCAGCTCGACACGGACCTCGTGATGCGGATCGAGGCGATCAAGGGGAAGGCGGCCTGACCATGACCACGGACCCCAAGGCCCTTCTCAGCCTCGGCACCAAGCTGCTGGACATCGACGAGGCCCGGTTCCGGCAGGTGGTCGACCTGTTGCAGCAGATCGGCGACCATCCGGAGGTCCGGCACACCTTCTCACTGATCCGCCCGCGCCTGGCGGAGGTGCGGCCCAAGCGGCGCCCGACCTTCAAGCGGCTGTTCTGCGAACCGTTCGAGGACCTGTTCCAGCTTCCCACCGGCAACCAGCCGGCTCCGCTGAACAAGGTGGACCGCGACGCCGTCAACGCCCTCTGGCCGCTGGTGGAAAGCCGGATCGGCAAGGAGCGGCTGCGCGGCGTCGCCGGCGCGCTGGGCGACGGCGCATCGCGGGCGGAGCCGGCCCGCGCCTTCTGGTCCATGGCCTCCGCCGCCGTGGCCGACATTCTGGAGCAGACGGAAACGGGGCGCTTCGCGGACGAACTGGGGCTGCGGCTGAATCCCGACCGCCTCCGCACCATCGAGGACATCGCCCGCATCCTGACCATCGCCCAGCCGGTGGCCGAACTGAAGGCCGTCCTGTCGCCCAAGCCGATCCAGAAGCTGCACAAGGACCATCTGGACGGCATCCAGGCCATCGGGCGGCAGGTCGCGCGCGGGCGGCCGGAGGCGCTGAAGCTGTTCATCCTGCTGGCCGCGGCCCGCCTGTCCGACCCGTCGATCCTGCTGGGCAACCTGTGGGACATGGATCTGGGCCAGAAGTCCAGCGACCGCGCCGCCCTGTTCCTGGACCTCAGCGGCACGGTGGTGGCGCAGATCGAGGAACGGTCGCGCGGCGCCTCCGCCGCGGCCGGCGGCACGGTGGACCGCATGGCCGCCGCCACCCTCGCGGTCGATCTGGTGGCCAGCCTGGAGGCCACGCGCAACGCCATGGAGCACAGCCGCAACAAGGACTTCGACCAGCGGCTGAAGATCATCCGGAACTCCGTGCACGAGCTGGTGCGCACCCAGGTGCTCGACGGGGCGGAGACCGAGATCCTCTCCACGGTGGAGACCCTGGTTCCCGGCACCGACACCGCGCGGATGGTGCAGGCGGAGAACCAAGCCCGCGCCCTGCGCAAATGCTCGACCATCGCCGACACGCTGGGCCTGCGCGGCGAGCTGAAGAGCGTGACCCAGCAGGCCACCGCCTCGCTGACCGGCACGGCGCGGCAGTCGCTGGCGGACGGGATCGGCGACGCGCGGACCGGGTACACCGCCATCCGCATGATTGAACTGATTGCCGGACCGGCGGAGGCCAACCAGATCATGGACGACATCCTGAGAGGTGGACGCCGCTGAGGGTTACCGGGGAGATCGCATGACGCGTCGCGGAGGCTATGTCGGCTGGGCGCTGCCCGGGGCCGAACGTGCCCGCCTGCTGGCGCTGTTCCCGGCGCGCTACGCCCGCACGGTCGCCCATCACGTCACGCTGGCCCACGGCGTCGGAGCGGGCCATCCGCTTCCCACAGAGCGTGAAGGAACGGTCCTCGGGCTGGCCGACGATGGCGAGGGCGTGCAGGCGCTCGTCGTCGCCATCGCCGGAACGACCGACCGGCCCGGCGGCGGCACCTACCACGTCACATGGTCGCTGGGACCGGGCCGCCGTGCGGTGGAGTCGAACGCGGTGATCGCCCGCCTCGGCTGGAGCCCGGTGGAAGCCGTCGGCGTCCGGCTGGAGCCGCGCTTCTTCCCTTTTTAGGCGCCCTTTTCCTAAGCGCCGGGACCGCCGCTGGCGTTGGCCTCCGCCGCCGCACCGCGGTTCAGCGCCTGCTCGCGGTGGAAGACGAACAGGCCGCTGCCGATGATGAGCAGCGCCCCCACGATGATGCGCAGGGTCGGGGCCGTGCCCCAGACCAGCAAGTCAAGCACCACCGCCCAGATGATCGAGACATACTGGAACGGCACGACGACCGCCGCCGGGCTGAGCTGGAGCGAGCGGTTCATCGCCGCGTGCCCGGCCAGCGCCGTGACGCCGAGCGCGCCCAGCAGCAGGAAATCCAGCCCCGGCGGCGGCACCCAGACCAGCGGCAGCGCCGCACTGCCGAGCAGGCCGGTGCCGAAGGTCTGGAAGCTGACCAGCGACAGGTTGCTCGAATCGCGCAGCAACCGGGTGGAGATCAGGCCGGTGGAGAAGACCAGCGTGCCGAACAGGGCGACCAGCGACGGCACCGCGTCGAACTGGCCCGTCGGGTTCAGCACGATCACCACGCCGGCGAAGCCGACCACCACCGCGGCCCAGCGGCGCCAGCCCACCTTCTCGCCGAGCAGCGGCACCGACAGGGCGGTGACGATCAGCGGGGCGGCCATGTAGATGGTCATGACGTTGGCGAGCGGCAGCGACCGCACCGCCCAGTAGAAGCAGGCGACCTCGCCCGCCACGCAGCCGACGCGCAGAAGATGCAACGGCAGCCGCCTCACCGCGAAGACCGACCGCACCCCCTCGCGCAGGATCAGCGGGGCCAGCAGCATCGCGCCGAACAGGCTGCGGATGGCCAGCAGCATCGCCACCGGATAGTCGGCGACCAGCCATTTGCCGAGCGCGTCGTTGACGGTGAACAGCGACATGCCCAGCAGCATCAGCAGGATGCCCAGGCGGGTGTCGGTGGCGGCGGAGGACGGGGTGCTGGAGGCGATCATCTCGGTTCACGCAAAAAATCCCTCCCCCCGCGCACGGCGGGGGAAGGGATGGGATAGGGGCGGCAAAATGACGGGTGCGCGCGGTTCAGACCACGCCCTTCTCCCGCAGGGCCGCGATGTCCGCCGCGCATAGGCCCAGCGCCTCCTCCAGCACGGCGTCGGTGTGCTGGCCGAGCGTCGGCGGGGCGACCGTGTGCTCGATGGGGGTCGCGGAGTAGCGGATCGGGCTCGCCACCGTCGGCACCGTCCCGGCGGTCGGGTGCGGCAGGTCCTGGTGGATGTGGCGGGCCTGGACGTGGGGGTCGGCGAAGACCTGCGACACGTCGTTGATCGGCCCGCAAGGCACGCCCACCGCCTCCAGAGCCGACAGCCAGTCGCGGCTGGTCCGCTGCTCAAGAAGCAGTTCCAGGATCGGCACCAGCTCCTTGCGGTTGGCGACGCGGGCCGGGTTGGTGGCGTAGCGCGGGTCCTGCGCCAGTTCCGGACGGCCGGCGACCTGACAGAACTTGGCGAACTGCCCGTCGTTGCCGACGGCCAGGATGATGTGGCCGTCCCGCGTGGCGAAGGCCTGGTAGGGCACGATGTTCGGGTGAGCGTTGCCCAGCCGCTGCGGCGCCTTGCCGCCGACCAGATAGTTCATGGCCTGGTTCGCCAGCACCGCCACCTGCACGTCGAGCAGGGCGAGGTTCACCCACTGCCCCTCCCCCGTCCGGTCGCGGTGGGCCAGCGCGCCGAGCACGCCGATGGTCGCGTAGAGGCCGGTGAAGACGTCGGTGACCGCGACGCCGACCTTGACCGGACCACCGCCCGCCTCGGCGTCGGGCTGGCCGGTGATGCTCATCAGCCCGCCCATGCCCTGGATCATGAAATCGTAGCCGGCCCGCTTGGCGTAGGGGCCGTCCTGCCCGAATCCGGTGATCGAGCAGTAGACGAGGCCCGGGTTGATCGCCTTCAGGCTGTCATAGTCCAGCCCGTACTTGACCAGCCCGCCGACCTTGAAGTTCTCGATGACGACGTCGGCCTGGGCGGCCAGCTTGCGCACCAGCTCCTGGCCTTCCGGACGTTCGAAGTCGATGGTGATCGACCGCTTGCCGCGGTTGGTGGAGAGGAAATAGGCCGACTCCTCCCCAGCCCAGGGGGGACCCCAGGCGCGGGTGTCGTCCCCGGCGCCGGGCCGTTCGACCTTGATGACGTCGGCGCCGAGATCGGCCAGCGTCTGCGCCGCCCACGGCCCGGCAAGCACGCGGGAGAGTTCCAGGACACGGACATGGGAAAGCGGGCCGGGCATGGTGGGGTCCTTATGGAAAAGCGCCTTGTTCCCTCTCCCGCCCCGGGAGAGGGTGCCCGCGTCAGCGGGCGGGTGAGGGTCGTACGAGGATCAAGGCGCTGATTCTCGGGCGACCCTCACCCTTCCCACGCCGGGGGCGTGGGCCCCTTCCCTCTCCCGGAACGGGAGAGGGACAACAAGCATCACCTCACGCGAAGGCCTGGATGCCGGTGATGGCGCGGCCCAGGATCAGGGCGTGGATGTCGTGCGTGCCCTCATAGGTGTTCACCGCCTCCAGGTTCATCACGTGGCGGATGACGTGGAACTCGTCGGCGATGCCGTTGCCGCCGTGCATGTCACGGGCGACGCGGGCGATGTCCAGGGCCTTGCCGCAGTTGTTGCGCTTGATGAGCGAGATCATCTCCGGCGCCGCCTTGCCCTCGTCGAGCAGGCGGCCGACCTGCAGCGCAGCCTGCAGGCCGAGCGCGATCTCCGTCTGCATGTTGGCGAGCTTGAGCTGCGGGATCTGGTTCGCGGCCAGCGGACGGCCGAACTGCTTGCGGTCGATCTGGTACTGGCGGGCGGCGTGGAAACAGAACTCCGCCGCACCCATGGCGCCCCAGGCGATGCCGTAGCGGGCGCGGTTCAGGCAGCCGAACGGGCCGACGATGCCCTCGATGTTCGGCAAGCGGTTCTCCTCCGGCACGAAGACCTCGTCCATGACGATCTCGCCGGTGGCCGAGGCGCGCAGCGAGAACTTGCCCTCGATCTTCGGCGCCGACAGGCCCTTCATGCCCTTTTCGAGCACGAAGCCGTTGATCTTGCCCTCGTCGTTCTTCGCCCAGACGACGAAGACGTCGGCAACCGGCGAGTTGGTGATCCACATCTTCGCGCCGCTGACGATGTAGCCGTCCGCGACCTTCCGCGCGCGGGTCTTCATGCCCGCGGGGTCGGAGCCGGCGTCCGGCTCGGTCAGGCCGAAGCAGCCGATCCACTCGCCGGTGGCGAGCTTGGGCAGGTACTTCTCGCGCTGGGCATCGCTGCCGTAGGCGTAGATCGGGTGCATGACCAGCGAGGACTGCACCGACATGGCGGAGCGGTAGCCGCTGTCCACCCGCTCGACCTCGCGGGCGACCAGACCGTAGGAGACGTAGTTGACGCCGGCGCAGCCGTAACCGTCGATCGTCGAGCCGAGGAAGCCCAGCTCGCCCATCTCGTTCATGATCTCGCGGTGGAAGATCTCGTGCCGGTTGGCCTCGGTCACACGCGGCAGCAGCTTGTCCTGGCAATAGCTGCGCGCGGCGTCGCGGATCATCCGCTCGTCCTCGGTCAGCTGCTCGTCGAGAAGCAGCGGGTCTTCCCAGGCGAAGGAAGCGAGCTTGGCGGAGGCGGCTCCGGTCTTGGCGGCCATAATTGATGTCTCCCTAGGTCCGATGCGCCCCAACATGGCGCGGTCGCTTTCATGGTTCAAATACATTTATCAGGGGACTTTAATATGATCCTCATATAAGACACGGGCATGGATCTGCGCCATCTTCGCCATTTCGTCGCCGTCGCCGAAGAGCTGCATTTCAGCCGCGCCGCCGCCCGGCTGGGCATCGGGCAGCCGCCGCTCAGCCAGTCGATCCAGGCGCTGGAGGCCGAGCTGGGCGCCCGCCTGTTCGAGCGCACCAAGCGCCGGGTCGAACTGACCGAGCCGGGCCAGCTCCTGCTGGGCGAGGCGCGGGAGATCCTGGCGCGGGCGGAACGCGCCGCCGTGCTGACCCGTCGCGCCGCCAAGGGCGAGGTCGGCGAACTGCGCGTCGGCTTCACCGCGGCGGCTCCCTTCCTGCCGATGGTGCCGCGGATCATCGACGCCTACCGCCGCGCCCATCCCGATGTGCATCTGACCCTGGTCGAGCTGCCGTCCAAGCAGCAGTTGACGGCGCTGGCCGACCGCCGGCTCGACGTCGGCTTCATCCGGGAGCCGCGCTTCGTCCCCGAGCCCGAGTCCTTCCGCTTCCACGACGTGGTGCGCGAGCCGCTGCTGGCGGTGATGCGCGCCGACCATCCGCTGGCCGGGCGGGAGGTCGTGCCGCTGGCCGCGCTGCGCGACGAGCCCTTCGTCTTCTACCCCGCCGATTTCGGGACCAGCACGCACGAGCAGGTCTTCGCGCTGTGCGCCGCCGCCGGATTCCGTCCCAACGTCACCCAGGACGCGCGCGAGGCCTTCACCATCATCGGGCTGATCGCCGCCGGGCTGGGCGTGTCGATTCTGCCCGGCCAGCTTCGGCAGGTGGCCCTGGAGGGGGTGGTGTACCGGCCGCTCGACACGCCGGACGCCGTCACCACCCTGCAACTGGCGCAACGGAGCAACGAAAGCTCGCCTCTGGTGAAAAAATTCACCGGCCTCGTGGAGCGGATCGTTCCGTTTGTTCCGCCCGTTCCCGGCGCGTGAACGGCGACTCGGGAAAAATCGCCCGTCCAGACCCTAAACCTCCCAAAGTCTGGGTTTTCAAGCGGTCAAGGAAGGAGCAAACTCCCGTTCAAACCGCGTGCACAGCCTTCGCAGATGCACAAAATTTCGTCAGACCGATGCCGAACCGTTGAGTTGATCACAATGCGAGCATCGGGCTTGTCGAATTTATTAAACGGGTATACCGTCTGGCCCACTGCATAGGTCCTGTGTCGGGAACGCAACCCTGACTCCGGACCGCGCTCGGGACACCTCGGACGGGGGGAGGATGATGGACGGCGGCATGGTCACGACCGCACAGGCACTGGTGCGCTTCGTCGGGGTCCAGAAGACCTATGACGGCGAACACCTCGTGGTGAAGAACCTCGACCTCGACATCAAGAAGGGCGAGTTCGTCACCCTGCTCGGCCCTTCGGGCTCGGGCAAGACGACCACGCTGATGATGCTGGCCGGCTTCGAGGTCCCCACCCACGGCGATATCTATCTCGCCGACCGGCCGATCAAGAACATGCCGCCGCACAAGCGCGACATCGGCATGGTCTTCCAGAACTATGCGCTGTTCCCCCACCTGACGATCGAGGAGAACGTCGCCTTCCCGCTGACCGTGCGCAAGATGCCGCGGTCGGAGGTGAAGGAGCGGGTGCGCTCGGCGCTGCGCATGATCAAGCTGGAGAACCTGGCGCACCGCCATCCCGGCCAGCTGTCGGGCGGCCAGCAGCAGCGCGTGGCGCTCGCCCGCGCGCTGGTCTTCAACCCTCAGCTCGTCCTGATGGACGAGCCGCTGGGCGCGCTGGACAAGCGGCTGCGCGAGCACATGCAGCTCGAGATCAAGCAGCTGCACGAGACGATGGGCATCACCGTCGTCTACGTCACGCACGACCAGAGCGAGGCGCTGACCATGTCGGACCGCATCGCGGTGTTCAACGACGGCATCGTGCAGCAGATCGACAAACCGGACGCGCTGTACGAACGCCCGGTCAACAGCTTCGTCGCCAACTTCATCGGCGAGAACAACGTGCTGGCCGGCACCGTCGAGAATATCGAACAGGGCTTCTGCCGGGTGGCGCTGGCGTCGGGCGGTTCGGTTGTGGCCCAGGCGGTCAACGTCGCCGGTGCGGGTGCGGCCACGGCGCTGTCGGTCCGGCCGGAGCGCATCAGCATCCTGACCGACGGGCAGGTGCCGGACGGCATGAACGCCCTGCCCGCCCATGTCCAGGACACCATCTATCTCGGCGACCACGCGCTGGCCGTGCTGAAGGTCGCCGGCAACGGGGAATTCATGGTCAAGCTGCCGCCGGGCGCCCACGCGGGACTCAGCCACGGCCAGAGCGTGTCCATCGGCTTCCGCCCCGAGGACTGCCGGGCGCTCGATCCCGTGTGATCGGCCGCACCCGTCCGTCCGGTCTCTCCGGGAGGGGGGACCGGGGGCGCGCAACACCTCCTGACGCAACCACGCATAATGAAGGAACGGGGACGATGTCGAAGCTTAAGGTGGCAGTTGGGTTCCTTGCGACGTTCACCGCCAGTGTGGCGCTGGCCACCGCCGCGCAGGCCCGCGACCTGACGGTCGTGTCCTGGGGCGGCGCCTATCAGGAAGCCCAGAAGAAGGTGTTCTTCGAGCCGTTCAAGAAGGCCGGCACCCCGATGAACGACGAGTCCTGGGACGGCGGCATCGGCGTTCTGCGCGCCAAGGTCCAGGGCGGTGCGGCGACCTGGGACGTCGTGCAGGTGGAAAGCGAGGAACTGGCCGTCGGTTGTGAAGAGGGCCTGTTCGAGACGATGGAGTTCAACCGGATCGGTGGCGAGCAGGCCTACCTGCCGCAGACGGTCGACGCCTGCGGCGTCGGCGCGATCGTGTACGACTTCGTGCTCGGCTACGACAAGGACAAGCTGAAGGACGCGCCGAAGAGCTGGGCCGACTTCTTCGACACCACCAAGTATCCGGGCAAGCGCGGCCTGCGCCAGGGCGCCAAGACCACTCTTGAGATCGCCCTGATGGCCGACGGCGTCGCGCCGAAGGACGTCTACAAGGTTCTGGGCACCGAAGAGGGCCTGGAGCGCGCCTTCAAGAAGCTCGACACCATCAAGAACGACATCGTCTGGTGGAAGGCCGGCGCCCAGCCGCCGCAGCTGCTCGCCTCGGGCGAAGTGGCGATGACCTCGGTCTACAACGGCCGCATCGACGCCGCCAACAAGGCCGAGAAGAAGAACTTCGGCATGGTGTGGAACGGCGCGCTCTACACCATCGACAGCTGGGTGATCCTGAAGGGCAGCCCGAACAAGGAAGCCGCCTACAAGTTCCTGGAGTTTGCCGGCAAGGCGGAGAACCAGGCCAAGCTGTCCGAGAACATCGCCTACGGCACCTCCAACAAGGACGCCCCGTCCAAGCTGGCGCCCGCCGTCCTGAAGGACCTGCCGACCGCTCCGGAAAACATGAAGAACGCGGTCGAGATCAGCGTTCCCTTCTGGCTGGAGAACATCGACCGGCTGACCGAGCGCTTCAACAAGTGGGCGGCGAAGTAAGCCGCTGAGCAGTGCCCCCACCCTAACCCTCCCCCGCTGACGGAGGGGAGGGGATCAATCTCCCTCCCCCGCCCAGCGGGGGGAGGGCCGGGGTGGGGGCCCACCTCGACCACACCGCACACGTCTCTACCGCATTTTCGAAATAGGCCGCCCATGACAGCCGCGTTCGTCGCCGGCGCCGATGCGTCGCCCGAGGTGCCTCTCAAGCGCCGCCTGAAGCGGGCGGAGCGGACGCGCCGGCTCAAGGCCCTGGCGCTGATCCTGCCGCTCCTCCTCTTCCTGCTGTTCACCTTCCTCGGTCCCATCGCCGGCATGCTCTGGCGCTCGGTCGACGACTGGGAGGTGCGTCAGGTCATGCCCCACACCGTCGCGGCCCTGGCCGACTGGGACGGCATGGACGTTCCCGGAGAACCGGCCTTCGCCGCGCTGGCGGGCGACATCCGCACGGCCCGCGAGGCCGGCACCATCGCCATCGCGTCCAAGCGGCTGAACTACGCGCTGAACGGCTTCCGCACCATCATGTCGGGCACGGCGCGCAATCTGAAGACCCTGCCGGAACCCGGCACCGCCAAGGACACCCTGATCGGCATCAACCCGGCCTGGGGCGAACGCGCCACCTGGGCGGCGATCAAGGGCGCCAGCGGGCCGCTCACCAGCTTCTACCTTCTGGGCGCGCTGGACCTGACGCGCAACCTGGACGGCGCCATCGTCGCCGCCCCCGAGGAGCAGGCGATCTACCGCGACGTCTTCGGGCGCACCTTCACCATCAGCTTGGGCGTGACGGTCCTCTGTCTGATCTTGGGCTTCCCGGTCGCCTACATGTTGGCGACGCTGCCCACGGGCCAGTCGAACGTGCTGATGATCTTCGTGCTGCTGCCCTTCTGGACCTCGCTTCTGGTGCGCACCTGCGCCTGGATCGTCGTGCTGCAGAGCGAGGGCATCGTCAACGACAGCCTGCGCTGGATCGGCCTGATCGACGAGCCGCTGCGGCTGATCTACAACCGCTTCGGCGTCTATGTGGCGATGACGCACGTGCTGCTGCCCTTCATGATCCTGCCGCTCTACAGCAGCATGAAGTCGATCTCCCCGGCCTACATGCGGGCCGCGGCGTCGCTCGGCGCCTCGCCGGTCACCGCCTTCCTGCGCATCTACCTGCCGCAGACCGTGCCCGGCATCGGGGCGGGCAGCCTGCTCGTCTTCATCCTGGCCATCGGCTACTACATCACGCCGGCCCTGGTGGGTGGCGCCGCCGACCAGATGATCAGCTACTTCATCGCCTTCTACACGACGGAAACCGTCAACTGGGGTCTGGCCTCGGCGCTGGGCGCGGTGCTTCTGCTCGCCACGCTGCTGCTCGCCGTCGTCTATGGAAAGCTGGTCCACGGCCAGCAGGTCACGGGAGGGATGAAGAATTGAGCGACAACCACGCCCCCCGTACGGCCAGCCAGCGCGTCGCCTGGATCACCACCGTGGTCGTCGCCTCGCTGGTGCTGGTCTTCCTGATGGCGCCGATCCTGGCGATCATGCCGCTGTCCTTCAGCTCCGGCTCCTACCTGACCTACCCGCTGCCGGGCCTGTCGCTGCGCTGGTACGAGGATTTCCTGAACTCCCCGCGCTGGGTGTCGTCGCTGAAGAACAGCGTCATCATCGGGGTGGCCTCGACCATCCTGTCGATGGTGCTCGGCACACTCGCCTCGCTCGGCCTCGCCCAGTGGAAGAGCAAGTTCAAGCCGCTGGTGCTGGCCATCGTGCTGTCGCCGGTCGTCGTGCCGGGCGTCATCACCGCGGTCGGCCTGTACTTCTTCTTCGCGCCGCTGGGGCTGACCGGCAGCTACGCCGGCCTGATCCTGGCGCACACGGCGCTGTCCACGCCCTTCGTGGTCATCACGGTCAGCGCGACGCTGCAGAGCTTCGACATGAACCTGGCGCGGGCCGCGGCCTCGCTCGGCGCCTCGCCGATCTACGCCTTCCGCCGGGTCATCCTGCCGCTGATCCTGCCGGGTCTGGCCTCGGGCGCCCTGTTCGCCTTCGCCACCAGCTTTGACGAGGTGGTGGTGGTGCTGTTCATGGCGGGACCGGAGCAGCGCACCCTGCCCCGCGAGATGTTCAGCGGCATCCGCGAGAACATCAGCCCGACCATCACGGCGGCGGCGGTGATCCTGACGACCATCTCGGTCATCCTGCTCGCCACGCTGGAGGCGCTGCGCCGCCGCAACGAGCGGCTGAAGGGCAACCTGCGCTGACATGAAAAAGCCGGGCGGCCCGATGGGCGGCCCGGCCTTTCCTCAAATCCGGTGGAGTGATGTCACAGGTACGGCGGGGTGCAGGCGCTGATGATTTCGCATTCCTCGTCGCCGAGGTTGCGAAAGCGGTGCGGGATGCGGCTGTCGAAGAGATAGGCGTCGCCGGGGCCGAGGATTTCCTTGCGGTCGCCGACCGTCAGCTCAATCCGGCCCTTGATGATGACGCCGCCCTCCTCCGATTCGTGCTGGAGCATGGTGCGGCCGCCGGTGTCGGCGCCGGGGGCGTACTTCTCGTGCAGCACCTGAAGGTTGCGGCCGCGCAGGTCGCCCACCTGCCGGAAGGAGATGGAGCCGACCCGGCTCTTCACCAATCCGGTCAGTTCGACCAGATCGCCGCCCTTGAAGAAGATCTGCTCGCGCGGCGGCAGGTCGTCGGAGGAGAAGAACTCCGCCAGGGTCATCGGAATGCCCTGGAGCACCTTGCGCAGCGAGGAGACGGACGGGCTGCACCGGTTCTGTTCGATCAGCGAGATGGTGCCGTTGGTCACGCCCGCCCGTTGCGCCAACTGGCGCTGGGACAGGGCGTGCGCTTCCCGAACCTGCTTCAGGCGCGCGCCCACGTTGAAATCGACAGCGTCCACATCCATGGATCGGTTCCTCGCTCCTGACCGGAAGGCATACCGGATTCGCGTGTGTGCGTCATCAAAAACTCAACACCCGATTAGGGTTGTTTAATTTATTAAACATGGGTACGCTCCCTTCACATCGCAAATCGAGGCTGATTTCCATGCTGTCGCTGAACGACCAGAGCCTTCTTCGGACGCAAGCCTATGTGAACGGCGCGTGGCGCGACGCCGTCTCCGGCAAGACCTTCGCGGTCACCAACCCGGCGACGGGCGAGGAGCTGGCCCGGGTCGCCGACGTCGGCGCGGAAGAGACGCGGCAGGCTATCGAGGCCGCCGACGCCGCCCTGCCGGCGTGGCGCGCCAAGACCGCGAAGGAGCGCGCGGCCATCCTGCGCCGCTGGTTCGAGCTGATCATGGCGGCGCAGGAGGATCTGGCCGTCCTGATGACGCTGGAGCAGGGCAAGCCGCTGGCCGAGGCCCGTGGCGAGGTTGCCTACGGCGCCAGCTTCATCGAGTGGTTCGCCGAGGAGGGCAAGCGGGTCTACGGCGACGTGATTCCCAGCTTCGCCGGCAACAAGCGCATCGTCGTCCTGAAGGAGCCGATCGGCGTCGTCGCGGCGATCACCCCGTGGAACTTCCCCAACGCGATGATCACCCGCAAGGTCGGCCCGGCGCTGGCCGCCGGCTGCACCATCGTGGTCAAGCCGGCCGAGGACACCCCGCTGTCCGCACTGGCGCTGGCCGAACTGGCCGAGCGCGCCGGGGTGCCGGCCGGGGTGTTTAACATCGTCACCGGGTCCGACCCGGTCGCCATCGGCGGCGAGCTGACCGCCAGCCCGATCGTGCGCAAGCTGTCCTTCACCGGCTCGACCGAGGTCGGCAAGATCCTGATGCGCCAGTCGGCCGACACGGTGAAGAAGGTCTCGCTGGAGCTGGGCGGCAACGCGCCCTTCATCGTGTTCGACGACGCCGACCTGGACGAGGCGGTCAAGGGCGCGCTCGCGTCCAAGTACCGCAACTCCGGCCAGACCTGCGTCTGCGCCAACCGCCTGCTGGTCCAGGCCGGCGTCTACGACACCTTCGCCGCCAAGCTGGCCGAGGCGGTAAAGCAGATCCGCGTCGGCAACGGCATGGAGGCCGGGGTCACCCAGGGCCCGATGATCAACGGCCAGGCCGTCGAGAAGGTCGAGGAGCTGATGGGCGACGCGCTGGCCAAGGGCGCCAAGGTCGCTCTCGGCGGCAAGCGCCATGGCCTGGGCGGCACCTTCTTCGAGCCGACGATCCTGACCGGCGTCACCACCGAGATGCGCGTGGCCCGCGAGGAAATCTTCGGCCCGGTGGCCCCGCTGTTCAAGTTCGAGACGGAGGCCGACGCCATCCGCATGGCGAACGATACCGAGTTCGGTCTGGCGGCCTATTTCTACAGCCGGGACATCGGCCGGGTGTGGCGCGTGGCCGAGCGGCTGGAATACGGCATGGTCGGCATCAACGAAGGCATCCTGTCGACCGAGGTCGCGCCGTTCGGCGGCATCAAGCAGTCGGGCATCGGGCGGGAAGGCTCCAAGTACGGTGTGGAGGACTTCCTGGAGATCAAGTACCTGTGCGTCGGCCTGGGCGCCTGACGCCATCCTTTCCAATCGGGGGTTTGAGATGAGCAACCAGTCCTTCCAGGATCGTCGCAACGTCGCCGTTCCGCGCGGCCTTGCCAACGCCATGCCGGTCTATGTCGACCGCGCCGAGAACGCCGAGCTGTGGGACGTCGAGGGCAACCGCTTCATCGACTTCGCCGGCGGCATCGCGGTGCTGAACACCGGACACCGCCATCCGAAGATCATCGAGGCGGTGAAGGCCCAGCTCGACCGCTTCACCCACACCTGCGCGATGGTCACGCCCTACGAGTCCTTCGTGACCCTGGCGGAGCGGCTGAACGCGCTGGTTCCGGGCTCCACGCCGAAGAAGACCGCCTTCTTCACCACGGGTGCGGAAGCCGTCGAGAACGCCGTGAAGATCGCCCGCGCCCACACGGGCCGTCCGGGCGTGATCGCCTTCAGCGGCGCCTTCCACGGCCGCACGCTGCTGGCGATGGCGCTGACCGGAAAGGTCGTGCCTTACAAGGTCGGCTTCGGCCCCTTCCCGGCCGAGGTCTACCACGCACCCTTCCCCAACGCCTACCGCGGGGTCAGCGTCAAGGACAGCCTGACGGCGCTGGAGCAGCTGTTCAAGTCGGACGTGGACGCCACCCGCGTCGCCGCGATCATCGTGGAGCCGGTGCAGGGTGAGGGCGGCTTCAACATCGCCCCGCCGGAGTTCCTGCAGTCCCTGCGCAAGATCTGCGACGACAACGGCATCCTGCTGATCATCGACGAGATCCAGACCGGCTTCGCCCGCACCGGCAAGATGTTCGCCATCGAGCATTCCGGCGTCGAGCCCGACCTGATGACCATGGCGAAGAGCCTGGCCGGCGGTTTCCCGCTGTCGGCGGTCACCGGCAAGGCGGAGATCATGGACGCCCCGATCCCCGGCGGCATCGGCGGCACCTACGCCGGCAGCCCGCTGGCGACCACCGCGGCGTTGGCCGTGCTGGACGTCATCGAGGAGGAGAAGCTGATCCAGCGCTCCAACGACCTGGGCGAGCGCATCGCCGGCCGCTTCCGCACCATGGCCCAGCGCAACACGCTGTCGGTGATCGGCGACGTGCGCAACCTGGGCGGCATGATCGCCATGGAGCTGGTGAAGGACCGCGGCACCAAGGAGCCGGCGCCGGAGCTGACCAAGGCGCTGGTCGCCAAGGCGGCGGAGAAGGGCCTCGTCCTGCTGTCCTGCGGCACCTACGGCAACGTGATCCGCATCCTGGTTCCGCTGACCGCGTCGGACGCGCTGGTGGACGAGGGCCTGGACATCATCGAGCGCTCCCTGGAGGAGCTGGTCTCTGCGTAAGGCTGGGGCCTGATTTTTCAGGCCTGATTTCTCAGCGATGTCCCCTGACTGCACGCCCTCCTTCCCACATGGGAAGGAGGGTTTTTTTTTGTGCGCCCGCCCGCCCACGCTTTAGGATGAGGGCACGGGGCGGAGGGGCGAGCGCATGGCCGGCGGGATCGACATCGTCATCATCAAGAAGAACGGGCTGGGCGACGCCGGGGCCAGCGTCTTCGCCGAGGTCGCGGAAACCCTGCGTTTCGCGCTGCGTCGCCTGGGCATCGACGCGGAGATCGTGTGGAACCGCGTCGGCCGCCGACGCCGCGCCATCGTCCTGGGCGGGCACGACCTGACGCCGGAGGAAGGCGACCGGTTGCCCAGCGGCACCATCCTCTACAATCTGGAGCAGATCGCCACACTCCACCTCCGCAACGCCCATTATCTGGACCTGCTGCGCCGCTGCCGGGTGTGGGACTACAGCCCGCGCAACATCGCCGATCTGGCTCGCCAGGGCATCCGGGCGCGCCTCGTCCCCATCGGGTATGCCGACGAGATGACCCGTATCCCGAACAGCCCCGCCCCCGGCATCGACGTGCTGTTCTACGGCGCCGTGAACCCGCGCCGCCGCGCCATCCTCGACGCGCTGGGCGAGCGCGGCCTGACCGTGGTCAGCCTCCAGCATTATTACGGGGCACTGCGCGACCGCTTCGTCGCCGACGCGAAGCTGGTGCTGAACCTGCATTACTACGAGGCGGGCATCTTCGAGATCGTCCGCGTCTCGCACCTGCTGTCGAACCGCAAGGCGGTGCTGGCCGAGCGCCACCCCGACACCGAAATCGAGCCCGACCTGCTGGACGCCATGGCCTTCGCCCCCTATGACGGGTTGGTCGAGGCGGCCTGCGCGCTGGTCGCCGACGGTGCGCGGCGGGAGGCGCTGGCCGAGGCGGGGTTGCGGTGCATGAAGGGGCGGGATGCGGTGGAAGTGATGTGCGGCGCCGCTGCGGACCTCGGCATCTCTGACTTTTGAATGGGCATGCACAACCGGCCCACGAGGGAAGCGGACGTCCTTGGCCCCCTTCCCTCCGCCAAAGGAAGGTTCATCTCCCAGCGCAACACCTGCGCGATCCGATCCTCAGGAGAAAGCCCTTTTTGATTGTATTCCCTGTTTGTGTGTTTACGAAGACGCCGCGCGCTCATCAATTCTCTATTGCGACAAGAATTCAGAGAGCAATTATCGAGAATTACAAAAATATGAGCGGTGATTTTTCAAATTTAATCCCACCTCTTTTGATTTTTATTAACTTGCCCGCTTTAGGTCTCATGGCATGGGAGGATGAGCGCCGCTCTGAAAGACACCTCTTCATAAGATTGGAACCGACGGAAGGGATTGGAACGTTGTCCAAGTTGACCATAAAATCAAAAGTTGCGATTGTTTTCTTCATTCTGGCGGCGGTGACGATCGGTTCCAACCTCCTGTCCATCAACCGCCTCTCGGCCGTGAACGATCTCACGACGGAGAGTGAGGAGAATTGGATGCCGAGCGCGGTGCTTTTGGGCACGCTGAACACCAACACCTCCGATTACCGCATCCTGGAAGTGTCGCACATCCTGGCCGCCAGCGCCGAGGAGATGGTCACGATCGAGCGGAACCTCGCGGCCATGAAGGCGACGGTGCAGAACAGCCGCGCCAAGTATGAAACGTTCATCTCCTCCCCCGAGGAGCGCCGCGTCTACGAGCAGTTCGGCCAGAACTGGGACCGCTATCTCACCCTCGGCAGCCAGGTCATCGAACTGTCCCGCAACAAGGACACGGACAAGGCGGCGGATATCCTCCGGAATGCGTCGCGAACGCTGTTCGACACGGCGTCCGGCAATCTGATCGAGTTGATCGGCATCAACGCCCAGGGATCGGCGGAGGCCAGCCGGCAAGGCGACGCCATATACGGCACCGCCCGCACGCTTCTGATCGCGGCCTTCATCCTCGGCGCGCTCGTCTGCCTGGTCGGAGCGCTGACGATGATCCGCGGCGTGTCGGCCCCGATCGCCGCGATGACCGAGGCGATGCGGCGTCTGGCCGGCGGCGACAGGACCATCGCGATCCCCTCCGTCGAACGGAAGGACGAGATCGGCGCCATGGCTTCGGCCGTCCAGGTCTTCAAGGAGAGCATGATCGAACGCGAACGCTTGGCCGCCGAGCAGGAAGCCGAGCGGATCGCCAAGGAAAAGCGCACCATGGAGGTCGAGCGCCTGATCGAGGGCTTCGACCGGACGGTGTCGAATGTCCTGGGCAGTGTGGCGTCGGCTTCCACCGAACTCAGCCGGACGGCCGGAAGCATGGTCGAACTGGCCCACCAGACCAACCAGCAGGCCGGCTCGTCGGCCGCCGCCGCGGAACAGACGTCCGCCAACGTGCAGACGGTCGCCGCGGCGACGGAGGAAATGGCCGCCTCCACCCAGGAGATCGCCCGTCAGGTGTCGCGGTCCACGGAGGTCGCCGAGCGGGCCGTGCAGGAGGCCCAGCAGACCGGGGTGACGGTGCGCGGTCTGGCGGACGCGACCAACCGCATCGGCGAGGTGGTGAAGCTGATCAGCGACATCGCCAGCCAGACCAACCTTCTGGCGCTGAACGCGACCATCGAGGCCGCAAGGGCCGGCGAGGCCGGCAAGGGATTCGCCGTCGTCGCCAGCGAGGTGAAGGCGCTCGCCAACCAGACGGGCAAGGCCACGGAGGAGATCGCCACGCAGATCGCCAGCGTCCAGTCGGCCACGAGCGGCACCGTCACCGCCATTGAGGGAATCGGGCAGACCATCACCAGCATCAACGAGATCGCCGCGACCATCGCCGCCGCCATCGAGGAGCAGAACGCCACGACCGGCGAGATCACCCGCAACGTCCAACAGGCGGCCCAGGGCACCCAGCAGGTCAGCGACAACGTCCTCCAGGTCAACGAGGGGGCCACGCAGACGGGTGCGGCGGCAACGCAGGTGCTCGGCGCGTCCGACGAGCTGGCGCACCAGTCCGAAACCCTGCGCCGCGAGGTCGAGACCTTCCTCGCCGGCATCCGCGCCGCCTGACGCGGCCCAGGCGGTCGCCCAGCGAACGAGGCCCTTCCTTGCCGGCACAGCAAGGAAGGGCCTTCGTTTCACGTCAGCTTTTGGGGCGGCGTCCGGGTCAGCCGGGATCGCTCACAGCTCGACGACCGGCGCGAACCCGCCGAAGATCAGCCGCTTCCCATCGAAGGGCATCGGATTCGTCTCTGGACTGAACCGCTCGTCGGTCTTCATCAACTCCTCCATCCGCTTCATGGCGGCGTCCCGCGTCGCCTTATCCGGCCATTCGATCCAGGAGAAGACGACGGTCTCGTCCTCCGTTGCCTGCACCGCCCGGCGGAAATCGGTGAGCTTTCCGTTGGGCACGTCATCGCCCCAGCATTCGAGGACACGCGTCGCGCCAAGCTCCTTGAACACGCTGTCGGCCTTGTTCGCGTGATCGATGAAGGCCTGCTTGTTGGCCGTCGGAACGGCGATGACGAACCCGTCGATGTAAGCCATGTCTTTCCTCCCTTTTGTTTGAAGTTGCGGCTCCGTCCATCAGGGCGCCGCTGCCTCCGGGCATTTTGCACCGGTGTGGTTCAGCATCCAGGGCGTGCCGAAGCGGTCGGTGACCATGGCGAAGCGCTCGGCCCAGAAGGTCTCGCCCGGCGGCATCTCCACGGACCGGGCGTCCTTCGCCAGCACCGCGAAGATACGGTCGAACTCGGCGAGCGACGGCGGGGCGATCTGCACCCGGAATCCCTGCGGCGTGCTGTACATGCTGTCCGGCGAATCGGACGCCATCACCGTGGTCGCCCCCAGTTTCACCATCATGTTCATCACGAGGTGATCGCCGCCGGGCATCCGGCTGTCCGCATCCGGGGCGTCGCCGTTGCGGAACACATAGACGACCTCGCCGCCGAGGGTCTCGGCGTAGTGGGTCATCGCCTCCAGGCAGGTCCCGTTGAAGAACAGGTAAATCGTCGGTTCCATGGTTTCGTTTCCTCCCGGTAAGACTGTTTTTGAATCAGAGCGTTTTGGCGAGGGCTTCGAGCTGATCGGTCGCTTTGCCCCAGCCTTCGTGGAAGCCCATCGTCTCGTGCTCGTCGCGGGCCTCGGCGCTCCAGTGCATGGCGCGCGCGGTGTAGAGGGTCTGGCCGGCGCCCGCGTCCTCGAACCGCACGTCGGCGGTCATGAAGGCCCGGCCCGACGGCCGCCAGCCGGGGCGGAAGGCGTCGGTGAAGACCAGACGCCGCCCCTCCTCCACGTCGAGGAAGACGCCGGGCTCGCCGAAGGATTCGCCGTTCGGGCCGTTCATCAAGGTGAAGAACTCGCCGCCCGGCCGCAGGTCCATCCGTGCCTCGGACACGAACCAGGGCTTGGGGCAGAACCACTGTTTCAGCAGCTCGGGTTCGCTCCAGCAGCGCCACAGCGCGCCGCGCGGCGCGTCGAGGCTGCGGGTCAGAACGAGGTCGCGCTCAACATCCGTCATGGGGAGTCCCTTTCGAACGGGGCTGTGAAAAGAGCAGCGTGAGGTAGCGCTTCAGGTGATCGACGCTGTCCAGCGCCTCGTCCCGCCCGCCCGTCGCCTTGGCGAGGATGAAGGCGCCCTGGAGCACGGCCTGGGTGTGCCGCGCAAGGCTCGCCGGGGTCCAGTCGGCCTCGATCCCGCGCGCCGCCATGGCCGCCGCGATGTCCGGTTCGAGCGTCGCCGCGTGGCCGAAGATGCTGGCGGCGCAGGCGTCGCGGATCGCCGGATGCGACCCGTAGACCTCCTGCGTCATGGTCCCGACGAGACAGGTGAATTCGGCGGGATCGCCGTCGATGATCGCCTTGCGGAACTCGACATAGCCGAACAGCCGGTCGAGCGGGTCTTCAAGCCGCCGGTACGGCGCGTTCGCGAAGAAGGCCGAGGTGGTTTCCGCCCAATAGGCGGCGGCGGCGACGCCGAGCGCTTCCTTGGTCTCGAAATGATGGAAGAACGCGCCCTTGGTGACCCCCGCCGCCTTGCAGAGATCATCGACGGAGGTCGCCGCGAAGCCCTTGGCCCGGATGACGTCCCGCGCCGCTTCGAGAAGCCGGGTGCGGGCATCGCCGCGTTCGGGGTGATGTTTGGCGGGTCTCGGCATGGCTGAACCATACCGGCCGGTTGGTATGTGCGTCAAGCATGAGAAGCCCCGCCACGAAATCCGCCGCGCGATTCTCGACGCGCTGGGCGGGCGCCTGCCAACGGCCGTCTGCCGCCGGCATTGTTGCGGAGGGCTCCGCAATCGCTCCGCCACCGACGCGAATCTGGTGCTGAACCTGCATTTCTTCGAGGCGGGCATCTTCGAAGCCGTCCGCGCCCACCTCCTATCGAACCGCAGAACCGTACAGCTCGGGTGCGATGCCGTGGTTCACCTTCAAATGGCCTGACGCTTCCAGCCACAATCTGTTTGGAGCAGACATGATCTCAAAATGTTCATTAGATAAAATGAACTGGCGAAAATCATATCCGCCAGTTCATTTTTTATTTTATTCTCAATGTATCATGGCAGGCCGAGATAGCCCCAGAGGGATGTCGTATAACTGCCCACCTGAATATATTCGACCTCTCCGGAACCATGCCCAGCGCCATTGAAATAACCCTGGATCACCACTCCGTCGCTGATACCATTGGCCGCATCAGCATCCGTATATATAACCAAGTTGTTCGAATTGCTTGAATCCAAAGCAAAACGAAGGTCGTAAATAGAAGAAACATCATTGATCACAAGCTTATCGCTTGTTCCACTGGCATCGGCAATCCAAGAAAGGCCAGTATCGTTATAATAGTGAATATACGTATCATTCCCATCGCCGCCGGCAAGGACATCGCGAAAGCCCGAAGCGCCGCCATTGAGCGTATCGTTACCAGCCTCCCCTTCGAGCCAGTCGTCTCCGCTGCCACCGAGAAGGTTGTCATTGCCGGTCCAGCCTAACAGCGTGTCATTGCCGGCACCGCCATTGAGCAGGTCATTACCCGGATTGCCATCAAGGTAATCGTTGCCGTCGCCACCGTCGATGTAATCGTCAAGATTCCCGCCAACAATATAGTTGTCGAGGTTATTACCATAAATAGACCAAGACTCACTTGGGTTGCTCGCAGTCCAGCTAACCTGAGTAGACGTGAGAGAGTAATATCCCATTATGCGCACTCCTTGTTTCTTTGGTTTAAGACAGCGATACGGTCACAGCTATCTCATGGAATTGCCGTAACCACAATGAAATTTTATTCATGCATATGAATTACTTAGAAACCGAAGCATTTCAATGAAGTCAGAATTAAGAGTGTATTAACATGTTTACGCGAATATATGCGTTGATGATGCATCTCTTAGATACCTAATGCTTAGTTTTCTAAGCAATATCTGTACAACAGGCGCATACAACGCATACGGACGAAGGAGGAGAAGGTGATTATCTCGGATTTATCAGGAACCGCCGGTACGGCAAGGACAACCACGGCATTGCCCCCCTCAGGCACCGCAGCAGCAAAAAACGCGGGCGCTCAGGCTGTCAGCCAAGAAAACCCCCAAAGAGATTCTGTTTCTCTTAGCCCTCTTGCTTCTGAATTGAAGGGAGATTCACTTAAAGTATTTTCGCAATTATCCACCGAGGACCGAACAAAGCTTGGCAGTCTGGTTGCAACCGGAGCGATGAGTGCGCAGGAAGTAGGACTTGCTTTAACCAGCCAGTTGAAGCAACAGCGTGCGACCACATTCTGGAGCGAGGCATCCAAAGCCGTTGCATCCCTTTCGGGTCAAGCCGGCACTCAATCATCCGGATCACTCGACATTTCGTTCGACGAGCTTTCTCGCACATCGGCGCGCCGTTCCGCAGTCAAGAACAGCGGCATGTCTGGCAACGAAGAACTCAATGCCATGAAACAAATGCAGAAAGAATTCTTTGGCAATAATAAAGATCTCGATTCCTTTGAATCCGCCAAAAAATCATTTGGAAATCTTGATACGCCATACTTCATGAATGCTGGCGACGAACGCTATGTACAAAGAGACGAAGAACGTGAGGCGGGTCGACGGTTAAACGAGCTTGGGTTCAAATCAGAAAATTTTGATTCGGCCATCTCGATGCTGGCGCAGGCGGATGTGAACGAACACATGAAGGAAAACGAAAAACTTCTTGATAAGATCAAATCTGGATCGGCACCGTAATAGAACCCGGTCTTGTGAGCGTATTCAACGCTGCCACGTCGAAGTCAAATCTCGTAGAAACTCAGAAGGCGATGACGGCTCACGCGCTCAGCAACGGCCCCGTCCGCCGCAGCGTCGTCCCCGCCACCTTGGCGATCCGCTTGCCCGCCAGGGTGAAGCGGGTCGCGCTGTGGGCGTAGAGCACGCCCGCCGACTCGCTGCGCACCGGAGTCAGCGCGCCGGTCAGCGGGTCGAGGATGTCGGCGACCACGGCGCCGGCCGCCACGCGGTCGCCCGCCTTGTGGTGGAAGACCACCACGCCGCCCACTGGGGCGGTCAGGGGTTCGGAGGATTCCAGCGGGGTCGGGGCGCACAGCGGCTCCGGCAGGTTCGGCGGCTCGCCGGACAGGACGCCGGCATGGGTGAGGAAGCCGGCGATGGCCTGGGCGTCCGCTTCGCCCTGGGCGTGCTCCACGTCGGCCTGCCCGCGCAGTTCCACGGTCACGGAATGGCAGCCGAAGGGGATCGGGCGGTCGGGCCAGCGCTTGGCAAGCTCGTTCCAGGGGCGGCTGACCGCCTCGTCAAAGGGGTCGCCCCCGGATTCCTCGGCCAGGAACACCGCCTGCGCGCCCAGAAGCCGTTGCAACGGGGCGAAGGCCTCCGCCGAGGGCGTCAGGGTGTAGAGGTGCATCACCGCTTCCAGGTCGCAATGCAGGTCCAGCACCCAATCGGCCTGGAGCGCCAGTTCCAGAAGACGGTGCTTCATATGCTCCGTCTCGGTGCGCGGGCGGCGCTCGGCCAGGGACTCGGCCAAGGCGGCGCGGATGGCGGCCTTGTTGGCCTCGCCGTCGTCGGTCAGCCGGTCGGCCACGCGCTCGGCCACCGCCTCGGTCAGGTGGGGGTAGTCGCGGTTGAAGTTCTTGCCGTCGTCCTGGTCGAAGCGGCCCAGGTGATGGTCCATCAGCGACTGGCCCAGCCCCACCGGGTTGGCGACCGGGACGAGGATCACCTCGCCGGCGATCCGCCCCTCGGCCTCAAGCGTGGTCAGGATGCGGCGCAGCTTGTCGGCCACCAGCATCGCCGGGATCTCGTCGGCGTGCAGCGACGCCTGGATGTAGGCGCAGGGCCGCGCGCCCGCCGTGCCGAAGCGCTGGACGGTCAGGGTCCGCCGGGTGCCGGGGGTGGCGGACGGGAGGTCGATGATGGCGCTGTGCATGGCGGATCGCTGCCGGATGAATGAGAAGCCCGCCCCACCGTGGCGAAGGCCGGGGCGGGCCGCAAGCGCCTTTTGCGCCGGGCACCCTTTCCGCAGGCCCCCCTTTACGGAAGGGCGGTTCCCGTCAGCACGGCGTCGAACTGCTCCAACGCCCAATCGACTTGCTCGCGGGTAATGACCAGCGGCGGGGCGATGCGGATGGTGTGGTCGTGGGTGTCCTTCGCCAGGACGCCGCGCGCCCGCAGCGCCTCGCAATAGCGGCGCGCCCCGCCCGCCTCCGGGTGCAGTTCCACCGCCAGCATCAGGCCGCGCCCGCGCGCCTCGCGGATCACGTTGCTGCGGATGGCGCCGAGTTGCTCCAGGAAATAGGCGCCCTGGGCGGCGGCGTTGTCGATCATCCCCTCCTCCACCAGCACCCGCATGGCGGCGCGGGCGACGGCGCAGGCCAGCGGGTTGCCGCCGAAGGTGCTGCCGTGCTGGCCGGGCTTCAGCACGCCCAGCACCTCGGAGTTCGACAGCACCGCCGACACCGGGTAGAAGCCGCCGGACAGCGCCTTGCCGATCAGGGTGACGTCGGCCTCCACTCCCTCATGCTCCTCGGCCAGCAGCTTGCCGGTGCGGCCCAGCCCGGTCTGGATCTCGTCCAGGATCATCACGACGTTGCGCTCCGTGCACAGGTCGCGCACCCGGCGCAGATAGCCGGCGGGCGGGATGACCACCCCGGCCTCGCCCTGGATCGGCTCCAGCAGGACGGCCACCGTGTTGGGGGTCAGCGCCGCCTCCAGCGCCGCCGCGTCGCCGAAGGGCACGGTGCGGAAGCCCGGCGTGAAGGGGCCGAAGCCGCCGCGGGCGTCGGGGTCGGTGCTGAAGCTGACGATGGTGATGGTGCGGCCGTGAAAATTGTCCGAGCAGACGATGATCTCCGCCTGGTTCTCCGGCACGCCGCGCACCTCGTAGCCCCACTTGCGGACCGTCTTGATCGCCGATTCCACCGCCTCCGCCCCGCTGTTCATCGGCAGAATCTTGTGGGAGCCGGTCAGCGCCGCCAGTTCCTCGTAGAACGGCGCCAGCTGGTCGTTGCGGAAGGCGCGGGAGGTCAGGGTTAGCTTGGAGGCTTGTTGCACCATCGCTTCCAAAATCTTCGGGTGGCAATGGCCCTGGTTGACGGCGGAATAGGCCGACAGGCAGTCGAGGTAGCGGTTGCCCTCGGTGTCCCAGACATACACGCCCTCGCCGCGCGCCAGCACGACGTCCAGCGGCTTGTAATTGTGGGCGCCCAGGCGGTGTTCGGTCCCGATCAGGTCGGCGGCGTGCTGAAGCATGGCGTTCTCTCCGGGGGGTTGTTTCTTATCAGAACGTCAGACGGCTTGGCCGCCGATCTGCGACTGGGTGACGGCGGGGTCGATGATGCGGCGCCCGAACAGGCTCGCCACCAGATCGACCAGCAGCAAGGCGCTCTTGCCCCGCTCGTCCAGGAAGGGGTTCAGCTCCACCACGTCCAGCGAACCGACGACGCCCGCGTCGTGCAGCATTTCCATGATCAGGTGCGCCTCGCGGTAGGTCGCTCCGCCCAACACCGCCGTGCCCACCGCGGGCGCGATGGCGGGGTCGAGGAAATCCACGTCCAGGCTGACGTGCAGGTGGCCGCCGGCCTGCCGCACCCGCTCGATGATGCGGCGCATGTGGACGCCGACGCCGTGCTCGTCGATCAGCCGCATGTCCACCACATCCACCCCGCGGGCGCGCAGCAGGCGCCGCTCGCCGGGGTCGAGGGAGCGGATGCCGAACAGATGGACGTGCGCCGGGTTCACCGTGGCCCGCTGCTCCGGCGGGAAGACGTCGTCGAAGCCGTCTTCTCCGCAGAGCAGGGCCACCGGCATGCCGTGCATGTTGCCCGACGGCGAGGTGTGGGGCGTGTTGAAGTCGCCGTGCGCGTCCAGCCACAGAACGAACAGAGGCTTGCCGGCCTCCCGGCAATGGCGGGCCACCCCGGTGACGGAGCCCATGGACAGGCTGTGGTCGCCGCCCAGGAACACCGGCACCCCGCCCGTCCGCATCATGGCGTAGGAGCGGTCGGCCAGCGCCCGCGACCAGGCGGTGATCTCCGCCAGACGGGCCGTGGCGGCGTCGCCCTCGCTCCAGGGGTCGGGCGTCAAGTCACCCAGGTCGCGCACCTCGTGCCCCAGCTCGCGCAGGGCGCGGACCAGCCCCGCCGTGCGCAGCGCCGCCGGCCCCATCAGGGCGCCGGGATGGCCGGCCCCCGCCTCGATGGGAACGCCGATGATCTCCACGAAGCGCTGATCGTCCTGATCCCCCGACGCCATGCCGTCCCTCTCCCTGTGCGTTCGTGCCTCCCATGACTATCAGGGGCGGGAGAGGCGGCAGAAAGACGGAAAAGTGCCAACGAACGGCAGCCTTTTTGACAGTTTGGCAAGCCCGGCTTATCATTTTGGCATGGACGACCTGGACCATCGCCTGCTGGGCCTGCTGCGCGCCGACGCGCGCCGGCCCGTCGCCGGCCTCGCCGCCGCGCTGAAGGTGTCGCGCGCGACCGTGCGCGCCCGCATCGACCGTCTGGTCGAGAGCGGGGTCATCGCCGGCTTCACGGTGCTGCTGCGCAAGGATCTGCGGCCCGCCATGGTCCGGGCCATCACGATGATCGAGGTCGAGGGCCGCGCCGCCGAGACGGTCATCGCCCGCCTGCACGGCTTCCCGGAGGTGCGGACCGTCTACACAACCAACGGGCGCTGGGACGTCGTCGCTGAAATCGAAACGGAGTCGCTGGAGGCCTTCGACGACACGCTGCGCCGCGTCCGGCAGATCGCCGGCATCGCCTCCACCGAGACCAGCATCCTGCTCTCCGCCCGCAAGGCGGTGCTGTAGCTCAGCCGCCGAGCCCCGCCAGCACGCCCCCCAGGAGCGGCTGGCCGAACAGCGCGCCAAGGGCGAATCCGACGATCAGCCCGACCGCCGCCGCGACCAGCGCCCGGCCGCCGCCGCCCTTCGGCGCCTCAGCCCCAGCGCTGCGCCCGTTGCCGCCGCCCGTGGAGTCGTCGCCCTCGTCCGGCGCCGCCGCGCGGCGGGCGCTGTAGGAGGAGTCGGTGTCGGCGTGCCACGCGCGGATGCGGTCCTGCGCCGGCTTCAGCTGCTCGTCGGTCGGGGAGGAGCCGCGGCCGTGGACGATCTCCCAGCCCAACGCCAGGAAGCGGGTGGTCGTCCGCCCCTCCGGGCTGAAGATCGCGGCGGGCATCCGACGGTAGGTCGCCTTGACCACGTCCACGTCGTAGGGGATCGCCGTGCGGAACATCAGCTCCGGGAATTCGGAGCGCAGCAGGGTCAGCGATTCGCGCCCGACCTCGTCGTTGGTGATCGACAGCATCAGGATGCCGGCCACCGACAGGTTGGGGTTCATGCCTTTCTGGATGTGCTCGACCACCGACAGGGTGCGCTTCAGCCCGTCCAGCGCGTAACGCCCCGGGAAGACCGGAAGCACCAGCCGGTCCGACGCCGCCAGCGCGCCCGCCGCCAGATGGCCGAGCGCCGGCGGGCAGTCGATCACCACGTAATCCGGCGGGTTGCGCGAGAAGTGCAGCGCCTTGCGCAGGCCGCGCTGCGAGCCGCCGCGGGCGTCCAGCGCGTGTTCCAGCGAATAGAGCTTCCGCGCCCCGACGATCATCGACAGCCCGTCGAAGCTGGTCGGGGTGATGGCGTCCTCGACGAAGGTGTCCTGGCTCAGCAGGTCGTTGATGCCGACGCGCGCCTTCTCCCGCAGCAGGAAGTTGCTGGTGGCGCTGCTCTGCGGGTCGAAGTCGATCAGGACGACGCTCTTGCCCAGCGCGGCCAGCGCCAGGGCGAGGTTCACGGAGGTGGTCGTCTTGCCGACGCCGCCTTTCTGATTGTACACCGCCAGGATGGTCGGCTGCCGCGTCTCCGGCGCGTCGAAGACGTCTTCGTGGCTGGTCATGTCCATTCCGCTTCGTCGTTTCGCGGGGGTTCGTCCTGCGGGCCAAGAGCCGCCGAAAGCGGCGCACTATACGCATTGGAACGCGCCGGTGTCTTCCCGCAGATGCGCCGGTGTCCCGAAAGGTAACAGGTTCAGCGTGCCTTGAAGGCCGCCATCTGGCCGGGCAGCGGCGCCATGGTCAGGCGGACGCGCACGATCTCCCACCGTCCTTCGGCGCCGGGATGGCATCCGTCGCAGGGGCGGCGGTCGAGAATCTCGAAGGGCAGGCTCGACAGGCCGTCCTCCTCCGGGATTGTGCCGCCGGCCCAGTTGGCCTGGAAGACCCGCTTGTTGACCCGCGAGATGGGCGAGGCCGAGGCGTCGGGGTTGAAGCCCTCGTTGTCGTGGTCGAGCGGCTCGAACCGGCCGGGCCGCCGCGCGGTCGGGATGCGACGGGAGCGGATGCGCAGCGACAGGTCGAAATCCTCGTAGCCCCAGCCCCAATAGGCGTTGGAATAGCCGTCGATCCGCCGGAACACGTCGTTCGGCATCAGCAGGACGCCGCCCATCGTGCTCTCCAGGTCGGTGGTCACCGTCTGGTCCGAGCGGCCCGGCGCCACCGGCCGCTGCTCCGCCCCGAAGGACAGGATGGGGGTCGGCCGGTCCACCCAGGAGTAATCGGCGTCCACGGGCAGATAGTCGATGTCGTGCAGGCAGGTGTAGCCGCTCTCCGCCTCGCCCAGCAGGAAGCCGACATTCTTGATGGCGCCCCGGTTGAAGGGCAGCCCGGCCTCCTGCTCCACGATGGTGACGCGGTAGTCGATGGGATCGGGGAGCGTTGCGAAGTAAGCGCCGACCCGCGGCACGAACTCCCGCAGATGCGCCGCGCGGTCGCGGTAGGGCACGACGATGTGAAGCCGCCGGTCCATGGTCGTCATCGCGGGTCTCCTGCCGGTGCGAAGCGTTGCCAGATCGCCCGATAGGCGTCCTCCAGATCGCGGGCGAAGCGGTCGCCATCGAACAGCGGGCTGGCCGCCCGCGCCGCCGCCAGCCGCGCCTTCAGCCCGGCCAGCCGCTGCGGATCGCGGGCGAGGTCGAGGGCCAGCGCCTCGTAGGCCGCCAGTGAGTCGGTCACCAGTTCCGGCAGCCCCACCGTGTCGAGCAGGCTGGCCGCCACCCGCCCGGCGAAGGTCCCGCCGCGGCAGGTCACCACGGGAAGCCCGGTCCACAGCGCGTCGCTGGCCGTGGTGTGGGCGTTGTAGGGCAGCGTGTCGAGGAACAGATTGGCCAGCCGGTGCCGCGCCAGATGCTCCGCCAGGGGCCGCGGCGGCGCGAAGACGAGGCGCTCCGGTGCCACCCCGCGGGCCGCCGCCTCGCGCCGCAGGTTGCCGGCGACCAGCGGGTTGCCGGCGTAGAGCCACAGCACGCTCCCCGGCACGGCGCGCAGCAGCCGCGCCCAGACGTCGAACACAGCGGGCGTCAGCTTGTAGGGGCTGTTGAAGCAGCAGAAGACGAAGCCATCCTCCGGCAGGCCGCAGTTGGCGCGCGACGGCGTGCGCTCGGCGATGGCCCGGTGGCGGTCGTTGGGCTGGTAGCAATGGGGGAGCCGCACCACCGCCTCGCTGTAGAAGTCCTCCTCGCCCGGCGGGATGGTCACCGCGTCGGCCAGGATCACGTCGATGAAGTCCGCCCCCATGGTGCCGGGATAGCCCAGCCAGTTCACCTGCACCGGGGCGGGACGCGCCGCCAGGATCGCCGTGCGGGCGAAGGCCGTGTAGCCCTTGAGGTCCACCAGGATGTCGATGCCGTCGGCGGCGATGGCTTGCGCGGCGTCGCGGTCGGAGCGGTCGCGCAGATCCACGAAGCGCTCGACCGCCGCGGTCAGTCGGCGGCGCATTGGGCTGCCGTCGTCGATGCCGGTGGAATAGGCGGCGACGGCGAAGCGCGTCCGGTCGTGCCGCTCCAGAAGCTCCGCCATCAGATAGGCGGTGGCGTGCTCATGGAAATCGGCGGAGAGGTAGCCGATGCGCAGGCGCCCGCCGGCAGGGACGGCAGGCCGGGCCACCGTCGGCACGCCGCGCGCCTTCTGCCGCGCCCAATGCTCCGCCGCCGCCCGCTGGTCCGCCGGGGTCGTGTCCACCGCCAGCAGGCCGAAGGGCGGCACACCCAGCGCCCCGGCGCGCATCCGTCCGATCAGGTCGCGTTCCAGCGCCGGCAGGTCGCGCCAGTCGCAGGCGTGCCTCTGCTGCTGCACCAGCTGCGCCAGCGCCGGGTTGTAGGCGGGGGAGAGCCGGCGGACGCGGCGGAGGGCCTCGATGGACGGCGCGATCCGGTCCGCCAGCGTCGCGGCGGCGGCCAGATCCTCCCAGCCCGCCGATTCGCCGGGGTCGAGCGCTACCGCCCGGCGCAGCGCGTCGAGCCCGGCGTCCGGCCGCAAGGCGCCGGTCAGCGTCTGGCCGAGAATCCGCCACGCCGCAGCATGCTCCGGATACCTCCCGATCGCACCGCCCAGCACCGCCAGGGCGCCCACCGTGTCGTGCAGGCCGCGCAGCTCCGCCGCCAGATTGACCGCCGCCGCCGGGAAGTCGGGCTGGAGTTGAAGAACCGTCCGGTATTCCGCCACCGCCGCCTCCCGCCGGCCGGCGGCGGCGAGCGCGTTGGCGAGGTTGTGGCGCAGGGCGGGATCGTCGGGCACCAGCCGCACCGCCACCGCGTTCACCCATACCGCCTCGGCCCAGCGACCCGCCGCGTGGGCGGCGTTGCCCAGCAGCATCCAACCATGCCGGTCCGCCGGATTCAGCGCCGCCATGCGGCGGCCGATCCGCGACGCCTCGTCCCGGCGCCCGGCGGCCAGGGCAAGAACGCCGAGATTGTTCAGGGACACCGCGTGCTCCGGATTGCGCGACAGCGCCTCGCGGTAGGCGGTTTCGGCCTCGCCGGTCCGGCCCAGAGCGTCCAGCGCGACCCCCAGATTCTTCCAGGTGCCGGCGTCCTCCGGCCGGTGGTGAAGGGCCTCGCGGTAGGCCGCCTCCGCCGCGCCGGGGCGGTCCTGCTCCTGAAGCGCCACACCCAGATTGTTCCACACCTCGCCCAGACCGGGGCAGGCCGCCAGGACGGCGCGGTAATGCGGCTCGGCCTCCACCGGACGCCCCTGGGCGTGAAGAGCCAGCGCCACCCCGTAATGGGCGTCAGGGGAGTCGGGTGCCAGCTTCAGCGCCGCGGCGTAGACCGCCCCCGCCGGCCCCCATTGCGACAGGCCGGCCAGCAGGCTACCGAAATCCAGATAGATCTCCGCGTCCCTGCGCAGGGCCAGCGCCTGCTGGAACAGCGCCACGGCGTCCCGCACGCGGCCTTCGCGCTGGGCGACGATGGCCTGCCGGTGCAGAGCGGCGGCCCGTTCGGCGGTTTCGGAAAGGTCCATGGGCGCCCCCTCAATCCCGCTGGCGGGTGTGCAGCAGGATGCGCGGAATCTCCGGCGGGCGGCGGTCGTCGCCCCATTGCGAGATGTCGGGGATCGTGCTGACCCCGCGGCGGCGGGCCAGCAGGCTGAGGATGCTCTGGTCGTGCCGGTGGTCGCGGAACTCCGGGTAGTTGGGCTTGCCGCACTCGTTCGGAGCGTCGGTGAGGATGCGCTCGTCCTGAGCGAAGCGCAGCCATTCGGAGACGAAGGCGATGGTTTCCGGCGTCCGTTCGCAGACGATGAAACTCGCCAGGATCTGGGTGGCGTCGGTGTATTCGGGCCGGTCCAGCCGCATGAAATGGAAGCAGTCCCGCTTGGTCCAGCCGCGGTTCTTGAATTCGTCCTGGAGCGTGAACAGCAGGATGGGCAGCTCGCGCCGTTCCCGGCACAGCTCGATCACCGGGTCCGCGCGGTGCACGAAATGGGCGCCGCTGTCGCAGTAGAACAGCACGTCGCCGTCCTTCAGATGGTCGCGCAGCAGGGTCCAGATGGCCCAGGGCTTCCACAGCCAATAGCCCGCGCCGCGCGGCTGGTCGAGGATGAAGCGGTTGCGCTCGACGAAGGCCGGGTCGATGTGCCCGCGGCCCAGCATGGCCACGGAGTCGAAGCCGCCGATGTCCATCCCGCTCCGCGCGTTGCGCTTCTGCGCCGCCAGAAAGGCCCCGTCCGCGTAATTCAGAAGCACCCGCGCCATTCCGCCTCCCCTCCGGCCCTTACAGCCGGCTTTCGATCCAGTCGGCGAGGCGGTAGGCGTCGAAATAGAACTCCTCCGTCCCCAGGAAGGGCGCCACGGCGCGGTGGGCGCAATAGGCGTCGTAATCGTTGTCCACCGCCAGGATGTGCTCCACCGCCTCCCCGTCCGTGGCGAAGCGCGACACGTCGATGAAACTGCCGGCCGCCACCTCCCGCTCCAGGTCGGGATCACCCCAATAGAGCGGCACCGCCCCGGCCTGGAAGACGTCGAGGATCTTCTCCGTCAGATAGCCGGGATGGCTGGCGTTCTCGAAGGCGAAGGCGAAGCGGTAGCGTTCGAAGACGCGGATCTTCGCCAGCCAGCCCATCCTGACGACGCTGCCGGTGTTGTTCAGGTGCCAGCCCACCGAATCGACGCGCCGCCGCCCGTCCAGCGCCGGGAAGAAGCGGTTGCGGCGCTCGCCGTTCGGGTTCTTGTAGAGGAAGGCGCAGAAGCCGCGCTCCGCGAAGGCCGCCCGCGTCGGCGGCGCCGGCGGCAGCACGGGCGAGCAGAAATGCGGCACCGCCCCTTCCCGCATGTGCTCGTAGGCGTGCATGACGTAGAGCGGCAGGCGGTAATGGCGCGGGTCATCGACGCGGTCGAAGGACACCGCCATGTCGAAGCCGTCCAGCGGCGGACGCACATTCTCCCCGGTGAAGAACAGGGTGCGGCGGCTGCGCGCCTCCCGGTGCCGCCCGCCGAAGACCGACACGATGGCGAGGTCGCTGTCGTTCTCGACCACCGACAGGTCGAAGCGGCTGGATAAAATCTCGATGAAGAAGTTCGTGCCGGAGTCGAACTCCGGCCAAAAGTCGTGGAAGGCCAGCTTCAGCCGCGGCTTGCCGCCGCGCCGTCCGCGGTAGGGACCGTGCAGCAGGAAACGGTCGAGCCGCTCCGGATCGCCGCCGGGCTTCGCCAGGAATTCCTCAAGAAACACGCTTGTCCGCTGATCGAGCATCCCGCCATCCGTGCCGGATCGTTGCGCGACGCACGATACGGTCGCCGCGGCGCGAACGCCACCCCTTCCGCGCGCTCGCCAGACCGGGGGACGCGGCGCAAACAACAAAAACGCCCCGCGGATGACGGAGCGTTCGCAACACCACGATCCCGTAAGGGAATGAAGTGGTGCCCAGGGACGGAGTCGAACCGCCGACACGGGGATTTTCAGTCCCCTGCTCTACCAACTGAGCTACCTGGGCACCGAGGCCGCGGTGGAAACCGCGGCGCGTCGAGGCGCGCTTTGTAGGCAAATTCGCCGGGCCTGTCCAGCCCTAAAATGCACAAATCCGCCGCCCCGTCACTCGCGCTCGTCGGCCTCTTCGGCGTCCGGGCGGTCGGGGCTTTCGATGCGGTAGACGCCCCCCAGCCAGCGCGACAAATCCACGTCGGCGCAGCGCTTGGAGCAGAAGGGCTTGGTCTCCGCCGCCGCCGGACGGCCGCAGATCGGGCAGGCTTTCTCGACAGGCTTTTGGTTGTCGTTCATCGCTCAATCCTCCACCGCCACCCTGCGGCCGGTTCCCAGCAGATCGGCCAGGGCCGTGCCGCGCCGGGCGCGGGTCATCTCCACCAGGCCCAGCTTGGACAGGCCATAGACCTGGGTCTGCGCCGGGTCGTCCTCCACCGCGCGGGACAGGGCGTTCAGCAGCCGTTCGGCGTCGCCCCGGTTGCGCATGTTGACGAAATCGACGACGACGATCCCCCCGGCGTTGCGCAGGCGCAGTTGCCGGGCGATCTCCGCCGCCGCCTCCAGATTGACGTCCAGCGGGTTGCCGCGCTCCCCCGCGTTGACGTCCACGACGGTCATCGCCTCGGTCCGCTCGATGACCAGCGACCCGCCGCCGGACAGCGGCACCCGCGTGCCGAGCAGCGTGTCGATTTCAGCGTCGAGGTCGCGCAGGTCGAACAGCCGCTGCCGGCCGTCCGACGGCGCGGCCAGCAGCCGGGCGTCGAAGGGCTCCACCCGCTCCTCCAGGTCCGGCGCGCGGTCGGCGCACCATTCGGCAAGGTCGCGGGCCAGGGCCGCATCGTCCACGATGATCCGCGACGGGGCGCCCGCCCCATGCTCGATCAGGGCGCGGCGCGGCGCGTCGGGGCCGGGCAGCAGCAGAGTGGGTCCGCCGCCCCGCTCCGCCGCGTCGCGGATGGACCGCCACGCCAGATGCAGCGCGTCCGACTCCGCGGCCAGAAGCCCGTCCGGCGCCGTGGCGGCGCCCGCCCGAACGATCCAGCCGGCGCCGGGGGCGATGTCCTGGATGCGGCGGGCCAGTTCGGTGCGCTCCGGCCCGCTGCCAAGACGCTTCGACACCGCCACGTCGCGTCCCAGCGGCGCGTGCACCAGGAAGCGGCCCGGCAGGGTAATGTCCATGGTCAGGGACGGCCCCTTGGCCCCGGTGGCGTCGGCCTTCACCTGCACCAGCACGGTCTGGCCGGTGCGCAGCAGGTTGCCGATCCGCTCGCCCTTGGCCTTCGGGCGCCCCTGCGGCCCGCGGGCGTCCAGCGCCGAGAGCAGGCCGGACTTTCCGGTGCCGAGATCGACGAAGGCGCCATCCAGCCCCGTCGCGATGCGCTCCACCCGGCCCAGGAACACATGGCCCAGCAGGGAGGGACGCTCGGCATGGTCGATGTAGAGGTCGGTCAGCCGGCCGCCGGTCAGCACGGCGGCCCGCGTCAGCGGACCCTCACGGTCGATCAGGATTTCCGATGCGGCGCCGACGGTGGTCCCCGTCACGGCAGCGGGAACCCCGCGCCGCGCAGCAGCGCCGCCACCTCGAACAGGGGCAGCCCGACCACGTTGCTGTAGGAGCCGCCGATCCAGCGGACATGGGCCGCCGCCCGCCCCTGGATCGCGTAGCCGCCGGCCTTGCCCTGCCATTCGCCGCAGGCGATGTAGGATTCGGTCTCTTCGTGGGACAGCGACTTGAAAGTCACGTCGGTGCGCACCAGCCGATCCGACCGGCGCAAGACCTCGCCGTCGCCGGTGGGCGACAGCAGCACGACTCCGCCGAACACCCGGTGACGCCGCCCGGACAGCAGGCCGAGGCAGGCGCGCGCCTGCTTCTCCTCCTCCGCCTTGGGCAGGATGCGGCGGCCGCAGGCGACCACCGTGTCGGCGGCCAGCACGAAGGCGCCGGGATGGCGCGCGGCCACCGCAGCGGCCTTCTCACCGGCCAGACGCAGCGCGTGCTGGGGCGGAAGCTCCCGCGGCAGGGGCGATTCGTCGATGTCTGCGGGGTCGACCGCGTCCGGCACCACGCCGATCTGGCGCAACAGGTCGAGCCGGCGGGGCGAGGCGGACGCCAGCACGAGCCGGTGGGTGGTTTCGGTGCTCATAACGCGGGGAGGATGGCCGACGGTGGAAACCGGTTCAACGCGGAAAACCGGTTCAATCACTTGAACCGGAACGTGATCCGGCCCTTGGTCAGGTCGTAGGGCGTCATCTCGACGTTGACGCGGTCACCGGCCAGCACGCGGATGCGGTTCTTGCGCATCTTGCCGGAGGTGTGCGCCAGCACTTCATGCTCGTTGTCGAGCTTCACACGGAACATCGCGTTCGGCAGCAGCTCGACGACGGTTCCGGAGAACTCGATCAGATCTTCCTTAGCCATAGCCCCTTAAGTCCGTAACAGTTTCGAGGCAATAACTGACCTCCCGAAGCCGCCCGGTCAAGGGGGATTCCACCGGGGGCGGTGAGCCTCCGGCGTGGGGGTTGGCCAAAGCCTTCCAGATGGGACGGAAACAGCCGGCGGTTCAGCCGAACGGGTTTCCGTCGCCGTTTTCATACTCCGACGCGCCGTCCGCGTCCATGCCCGCGGTGCCGCCGAGCGCCGCCGACTGGAAAGAACTGAGCGGCGACGGGCCGCCGTCAAGCCGGACACGGGGTTCCGCGGCCTGCGCGATGCGCTCGAACATCTCCTTCTGGTCAGTGTCCATGCGCCGCGTCAGCCGCGCGACGGTCTCCGACGCGGTGAGTTCCCGGCCCGAGGCACGGTCGTAGAAGAGGCCGCGGTTGCTCCGCGCCGCGGCGGGCAGAAGCTCCGCGGCGGCCGCCCTGGGCGACGACTCGGCGGCGCGGATCAGCTTGGCGGCCCCGCCCACCCCCAGCACATAGGCGATGCGGCTCTCGGTCTCCGACACCGGGCGCTTCAGCCGCTCCTCCAGCCGGTCGCGCCCCTCGGACAGGTAGCGCGCGGCCATGCCGGCGGACAGATCGACGTCGTGGCGCAGCGCCAGGATCTGGCGGCGCACCGCCGGGTCCTTGACCGAGGGGATGCCGTTGCGGCTCTGGATCGCGCTCGCCAGTTCCCCCTGGCCGTAGGCGGCGCCATGGCGGCGGAACAGGTCCAGCCACGTCCGTTCCAGGAACTGGAACGGACCGGCGGCGGAGCTGGAGCGGTTGCGGGCCGCCGGGTCGAGCCCGCTTTCTTGGGTCGCCTGGGCGAGGATGGCGGTGAAGCTGTGGCCCGACAGGCCGGCGACCTGCTGGGCCGCCAGAACCACCTGCCCGGCGGCGGGGTTGCCGGCCAAGGCGGTGCTGATGGCCGTCGGCTGCTGGGCGGAGACCGTGGGGGCGTCGGGCTTGCGGGCGGGAAACGGCACGCGGGTCCCATCGGCAAGCTGGATCGGCGCCTCCGGCTTCGTCGCCGGCAGGGGCGGAACCTTCTGTCCGTTGGCCAGCCGCCCGCGCGGAACCGGCTGGACCTCCGCCAGCGCGCTTTGGAACGACCCGCCCGACGCGGCGCCAGCCGAGGATGGTGACGCGGGGACGTCCGGCTTGCGCTCGGGAATCGGGGCGAGTGGAGGCAGCGCGACCTTCATGGAACACCGGAACCGTCAAACCGGAACCGCTCTGGCGGAACCCTTCACCGCAGCTTTAGCACAAAAGCCTTAATTTTTCTTAATCATTGACCGGATCATGGCGGCGGGCCTCAATTGCCCGGCGTGTCGGCCATGCGGAAGGGGCCAGGATCAACCGCCGTCCGCCGCCCCTCGCCGTTCCAATGGTCGACGGCGGCCAGAAGGCGGCTTTTTTCCAGGGGCTTGGCCAGATGGTCGTCCATGCCGGCCTGCCGGCAACGCTCCACCTCCACGGCCAGCACGCCCGCCGACAGGGCCAGGATCGGGATGCGGCCCAGCGGGCCGGGAAGCGCCCGGATGCGCCGCGTCGCCTCCAGCCCGTCCATCACCGGCATCTGCACGTCCATCAGCACGAGGTCGTAGGCGCGCTCCTGCACCGCGGCCACGGCGGCGGCGCCGTCGGGCACCGCGTCCACATGGTGCCCGGCCCGGGTCAGCATGGCGATGACCAGATCGCGGTTCATCGCCAGATCCTCGGCCAACAGGATTCGTGCGCCGCGGCTGGACGGTTCGTGCTGATGCAGGGCGCCACCGTCGTGGTCGTCCCGCTCCGGGGCGCTGGCCGGTTTCAGCGGCAGGCTGAACCAAAAGGTGCTGCCGACTCCGGGACGGCTTTCCACACCGATCTCGCCGCCCATCAGCTCCACCAGACGGCGGCAGATGGCCAATCCCAGCCCCGTGCCGCCGCGCCCGCGCTCCAACTGGCTGAAGCGCTGGAACAGCTCGCGCTGGCGGTCTTCGGGCACGCCGATGCCGGTGTCGCTGACGGTGAAGGTGTAGCGGCGGGGGCCGGACTCGTCGCCCATGGCCTTGACGGTCAGGCGGATGCTGCCCGTGTCGGTGAATTTCACCGCATTGCCCAGCAGATTCAGCAGGATCTGGCGCACCCGGTCGGGATCGCCCAGCACATAGCCGCGCGCCGCCGCGGAGACGGACGTGTGTATCTCCAGACCCTTCTGCTCGGCGGTCAGCCGCACGATGGCCTGGCAGCGGTCGGCCAGATCGTCCAGCCGGAACGGCACGCAGACCAGATCCAGCTTGCCCGCTTCCAGCTTCGACAGGTCCAGAACGTCGTTGATGACCGTCAGCAGGGAGCGCCCGGCGTCCCGCACCTGGGAGGCGTAGCGCCGCTGCTCCGCCGTCAACGGCGTCTCCATCAGCATGTCGGCGAATCCGATCACGCCATTCATCGGCGTGCGGATCTCGTGGCTCATGGTCGCCAGGAAGTCCTCCTTGGCGCGGCTGCCGGCGCGGGCCTCCTCCATGGCGGCGCGCAGTTCCTGCTCACGCCGCTTCAGCCGGCCCGACATGTCGTTGAAGGCGTTGGCCACCAGCCGGATCTCGTCGGGAGCGCCGCGGGCCTCCACCACGGTCCCGACGTCGCCGGCACCGATCCGGGTCGCTGCTTGGCTGAGAACGCGCATCCAGCGCAGGACCGAGGCATGAAGCAGCGACCAGAGCGCCGCCACGCTGAACAGCCCGGCGATGCCGAGCAGGACCAGCCCGCGCAACAGGTCGCGCTGCGCATCCGCCACGATCGGTCCGGTCGGCATGCCCACCGCGAAGACGGTATCGGTTTCCGGAGAATGGCGGAAAGCCCAGATGCGGGTGCGCCCGTCGGCGCTTTCGCTTTCGAACACGCCGCTGCCCTCGGTCAGCATGCGCTTGACGTATGGGAAATCCCCCAGACTGCGTCCGACCCAGCCTTCCGGGTCGGGCTGGCGCGCGATCAGGACCCCGCGGCGGTCGAGCACCAGGATGCGCGCGTCGTCCTGCTTCGTCACCTTCACCAGATCGGTCAGCCAAGCGAGATCGATCGCCACCCCCAGAACCCGCTCGACCTCACCGTTCGCCAGCACCGGCTGCACGGCCAGGATCAGCGGCTTTCCCGACCGCTTGCCGATCACCACGTCGCTCAGCACGAAGGATTTGGTGTCCAGCGCCCGCTGGAAATACTCGCGCTCGCGCAGGCTGATGCCGGAACCGGGGCCGGTCGTGTCGCAGATGATCAGGCCGTTCGGGTCGGTCACCCACACGCCGGTGGTCCAGCGGTGCTGCCGCGGCATCGGCGCCAGCGTGGCGACGCACGAGTCGGTGCTGCTGTGATTGGCATCGCGGATCGCCGGCACCAGGGCCAGAACGCTCAGCAGGTTCCGCGCCTCGCCGATCAGGTCGCGCTGGCGCTCCACCCCGTCCTCGGTCAGGTGACGGGCCAGTTCCCGGGCGCTGCTCAGGCGCTGGTCGAGCTGCTGGTCGAAGAAGTACAGTGCCCCGGCCAGCGGCAGGGCCAGGGACGCCAGAACGACGCCCATCAGACGCAGACGGAGACTCCGCAGGCCGGTGACACGAAACAGGCGGGACGGTAAACCGGCGAGCATCACGCGAAGAACCTCTCAAGGACCTCTAGAGACTAGGCGGAGGTGCGCACGTCGTTCGATGATTCATCTCAATACCACCTCAACCCATCCTTGAAAAAGGACTTCACAAAATCCCGCTGCCGAACTGGCGGACGATCACACCGTCGGGCCGCGGGACAACGGAAACCGCTCCTTGACCCTGTTCAGCAGCCCGTCCCGCACCTTGCGGTAGGCGTCCAGCATGGCCTCGCGGTTGCCGTCCACAAGGGTGGGGTCGAAGGTGTTCCAGAACTCCACCTCGCAGGCCATCGTGCGGGTCATTTCGATGGCGCGGTGCTGCGCCTCCGGCGACAGCGACACGATCAGGTCGAAATTCGTGTCCTCCAGATCCTCGAAGCTGCGGCAGCGGTGGCGGGACAGGTCGATGCCCATCTCCTCCATCACCGCCACGGCGAAGGGATCGACCTCGTCGCCCTCGCGCACGCCGACCGAATCGACATAGACGCGCGTGCCGTGGAAATGCCGCATGATCGCCGCCGCCATCGGGGAGCGGATCATGTTGTAGGTGCAGGCGAACAACACGCTCGTCACGGGGAGCGGTTGCAGCACCGGGGCCATGCGCCGCCCGACCCCGTCAGCCGCGGATGTGGAGGACGCAGATCAGCGTGAACAGCCGACGCGCCGTCTGGAGATCCATTTCGACCTTGCCGGCCAGCCGTTCGCGCAGCATCTCCGATCCTTCGTTGTGCAGGCCGCGGCGCCCCATGTCGATCGCCTCGATCTGCGAGGGCGAGGAGCGCTTGATCGCCTGGTAGTAGCTTTCGCAGATCAGGAAATAGTCCCGGACGATCGACCGGAAGCCGGTCACCGGCAGGGTGATCTTGTCCAGCGCGCTGTCGTCGTCGCGCCGCACGTCGAAGACCAACCGGTTGTCCTCGATCGACAGATGCAGGTGGTAGGGGCCGCAATCGGCGTGGTCGCAGGGGCAGAACTCGTTGTCTTCGAGCAGGTCGAAGATGGCAACCGCGCGCTCGTGCTCCACCTCCGGCTTGCGCCGGATCACGGTCTTCTCGTCGAGCGTCACGTGGACGATGCGGCGGTTGCCCTTCGTGCTCACCCCTGACCTCCCCCCGGCAGGCGCAGCGCCACCGACAGCGCGTGCGCGTCCAGACCCTCCGAGCGGGCCAGCGTCACCGCCGCCGGGCCGATCGCCTTCACACTGTCCGCGTCGCAGGCGACGAAGGTCGTCCGCTTCATGAAATCCAGCACGTTCAGGCCGGACGAGAAGCGCGCGGAGCGCGCCGTCGGCAGGACGTGGTTCGGGCCGGCGACGTAATCGCCGATGGCCTCCGGCGTGTAGCGGCCGAGGAAGATGGCCCCGGCGTTGCGGACCTTTGCCGCCAGCGCGTCGGGGTCCTCCACCGCCAGTTCCAGATGCTCCGGCGCCAGCCGGTCGATCAGGGCCGGCGACTCGACCAGCAGATCGCGCACCACGATGATGGCGCCGTGCTCCCGCCAGCTCTCCCCGGCGATGGCGGCGCGCGGCAGAGTCTCCAGATGCCGGTCCACCGCCGCCGCCACCGCGTCGGCGAAAGCCGGGTCGTCGGTGATGAGGATCGACTGGGCCGAGGTGTCGTGCTCCGCCTGGGACAGCAGGTCCATGGCGATCCAGGCGGGATCGTTCCGGTTGTCGGCGACCACCAGAATCTCCGACGGGCCGGCGATGCTGTCAATCCCGACGGTGCCGTAGACCAGCCGCTTGGCGGCGGCGACAAAGGCGTTGCCGGGGCCGACGATCTTGTCCACCGGGGCGATGGTCGCCGTGCCGTAGGCCAGCGCGGCCACCGCCTGGGCGCCGCCGATGCGGTAGATCTCGGTGATGCCGCAGCGCTTGGCGGCGGCCAGGACCAGCGGGTTGATCGCCCCGTCAGGGGTCGGCACCACCATGACGATGCGCTCCACCCCGGCGACCTTGGCCGGCAGGGCGTTCATCAGGACGGAACTGGGGTAGGACGCCGTGCCGCCCGGCACATAGAGGCCGGCGGCCCCGACCGCCGTCCAGCGGGCGCCCAGCCGCACGCCCTGGGCGTCGCGGTAGTCCGTCGTCTCCGGCACCTGCAGGCGGTGGAAGCTCTCGATGCGCTCGGCCGCGGTGTCGAGCGCGCGCAGCAGGTCGTCGCCGCACTGCCCGACCGCCGCGTCCACCTCCTCCTGGGAGATGCGCAGGGTGGCCGGGGTCAGCGTCTGGCGGTCCCAGCGGGCGGTGTAGTCGATCAGCGCCGCGTCGCCGCGCTTGCGCACGTCGTCGATGACGCCGGCAACCAGGACCTGCACGTCCTCGCTGGTCTCGCGCTTGGCGTGCAGCAGACCTTCGAAACCGTCGGCGAAGCGGGGGTCCTGGGCATCAAGCCTGACGGGCATTCACAGCCTCCCGGAAGCGGTCGATCCAGCCGGAGATTTCCTCAGGCCGCGTCTTGAAGGCGGCCCGGTTGACGATGAGGCGGGAGGTGACGTCGGCGATGTGCTCGATCTCCACCAGCCCGTTCGCCTTCAGCGTCGAACCGGTGGACACCAGATCGACGATGCGGCGGCACAGGCCGAGAGTCGGGGCAAGTTCCATCGCGCCGTTCAGTTTCACGCACTCCGCCTGCACCCCGCGCGCCGCGAAATGCTTCCTGGTGACCTCCGGGTATTTGGTCGCGACGCGCACGTGGCTCCAACGCGACGGATCGTCGCTCTCCCCCAGTTCGACCGGCTCGGCGACCGACAGGCGGCACTTTCCGATGCCGAGGTCGAGCGGCGCGTAGATTTCCGGATAGTCGAATTCCATCAGCACGTCGTTGCCGGCCACGCCCAGATGGGCGGCGCCGAAGGCGACGAAGGTCGCCACGTCGAAGGACCGGACGCGGATGATGCTGAGATTCGGGATGTTGGTCGCAAAGCGCAGGAGCCGGCTGTCCGCGTCGTCGAACGCCGCTTCCGGCTCGATGCCGGCGTGGGCGAGCAACGGGCGCAGCTCCTTCAGGATGCGTCCCTTGGGCAGGGCCAGAACCAGCGGCTGACCGGCCGGCGCATCGGAAGGCGCATCGGTCGGCGTGCTGGGCGCCGGCGCGCCAAGAGCACGGGTATCGGCGGGCAAAGAACTCTCCTCGGGCTGAACCGCTGCCCGGATATACCACATTCCGCGCCGCCGTCACGGTCTTAGGAGGCATAAGTGCGGTGCAGGGCGGCCTTGTTGGTGCCGATCGCCGTCCGTGCCCCCACGCTTCACCCGCCGGCAAATTCAACACAGTGAAAATGTTCTATGCGCATTTTCACACATTAACTCTCATTTTCCGCCTTGACCGAATGCCCATCGACATTGTAGATAAATCTCCGGACGCCCAAGGGGGGCGCCCCGCGGCAATTTGATCGCCAGCTTGCGCCGCGTCACCAAACGCTAAAGCGCCACGATACCGGTCGTGGAACTCTGACAGGAGTGACCGGAATGACCATGATGCCCCTCCCCTCCCCAGCCGATCGGACCGGCACCGTGACGGGCCTGTGTTGCCGAATGCGCAGCGCCTCGTGTCGCCGCTGACCCCAGCGCGCCGACCCGTCCAGTCCAGCACCCGATCCGCATACACCCCGCGCGCCGCAGCGCCGCGGGCCGAGGGAGAACTCCGTCATGAGCACCTCCAACGCCTACGCCATTGAAGTCCAGGGCCGGTCCGCCGGCATCGTCGTCGCCGGTCAGGGCGGCTTCACCTTCTTCGTGTCCGACTGGTCCTTCAAGGACCTGGACCGCAAGACCTTCCGCAACGTCGGACAGGCCGAGCGCGCCGCCAAACAGTTGGCGGCCCGGCGCTCCGGCGTGCGGCGGCGCTGATCGCGCGCCTGCGTTTCACACGCCCCCATCGCTCGACCAAGCCATTCCACACCACGCATAAAGGACCTGTTCCGTGAAAGCCTTTCTGACGTCCCTTGTCACCGCCGCCCTGCTCACCGTCTCCACCGGCGCCGGCGCCGCGGCCCTGAAGCTCGGCGTGTCCGCCGGCCCCTATGGCGAGATCCTGGACTACACGGCGAAGATCGCCGCCAAGGAGGGCCTGAAGGCGGAGGTGATCGAGTTCACCGACTGGAACATGCCCAACGCCGCGCTCCAGTCCGGCGACATCGACGCCAACAACTTCCAGCACCAGCCCTTCCTCGACAACCAGATCAAGCAGCGCGGATACGACATCGTCCCCGTCGCCAAGAGCATCGTCGTGCCCATGGGCATCTACGCGAAGAAGGTGCAGTCGCTGGCCGACCTGAAGGAAGGGGCCAGCGTCTCCATCCCCAACGACCCGACCAACGGCGCCCGCGCCCTGTTCCTGCTGGCCAAGGCCGGGGTGATCGGGCTGAAGGACGGGGCGGGCCTGAACACCTCCATCGCCGACATCGCGTCCAACCCGAAGAAGATCAAGCTGGTGGAGTTGGACGCCGCCCAGCTTCCGCGCTCGCTGGACGACGTGGACGCCTCGGTCATCACGCTGAACTACGCGGTTCTGGCCGGGCTGACCCCCAAGACCGCCCTGGTTCTGGAGGACGACCAGTCGAAATGGCACCTCGTCTGGGCCGTCCGCAAGGACCGCGCCGAGGACCCGGCGATCAAGCGCTTCATCGAGCTGTACCGCTCCGCCGAGGTGCGGGACTTCATCAACACGCGCTTCAACGGCACCATCATCCCGACTTGGTGAGCGCCATTCTTCCATCCCCTCTCCCGCCCCGGGAGAGGGTGGCCCGAAGGGCCGGGTGAGGGTCGCGCGAGGATCAAGGCGCTGATCCTTGCCGGTACCCTCACCCTTCCCACGCTGACGCGCGGGCCCCTTCCCTCTCCCGGGGCGGGAGAGGGGTATCAACGGGCAAAATTTTCGACTTTCCAGGAAGCTCCGTCATGACCGGCCCGTTCAGCCGCACCGCCTCGATCTATGACCGCGGCCTCGCCCCCGATCCCGCGAACCACGTCCCGCTCAGCCCGCTCAGCTTCCTGAAACGCGCGGCGAAGGTCTATCCGGACAAGCCGGCCATCCGCCACGGAAGCCGGATCATCACCTACGCGCAGTTCCTCGACCGGGTGCGGCGCTTCGCCGGGGCGCTGGTTCAGGCCGGGGTGGGTCGGGGCGACACGGTGTCGGTGCTGGCGCCCAACGTCCCGGCGCTGCTGGAGGCGCATTACGCGGTGCCGTTGGCCGGCGCAGTCCTGAACGCGCTGAACACCCGGCTGGACGCCGCGGCCGTCGCCTTCATCCTGGACCACAGCGAAACAAGGCTCCTGGTTGTGGACCGCGAGCTGTCGCCGGTCGCCAAGGCGGCGCTCGCCCGGACAGAGCGCCCCGTCACGCTGGTGGAGATCGCCGACGAGCAGGTGCCCGACGCGCCGTCGCTGGGTGCGGTGGAGTATGAGGACTTCCTCGCCGCCGCCGACCCCGCCCCCTGGCGTGGGCCGGACGACGAGTGGCAGGCCATCGCGCTGAACTACACCAGCGGCACCACCGGCAACCCCAAGGGCGTCGTCTACCACCACCGCGGCGCCTATCTGAACGCGCTGGGCAACGCCTTCACCCTGAACGTCCGGCCCGAGAGCGTCTTCCTGTGGACGCTGCCGATGTTCCACTGCAACGGCTGGACCTACAGCTGGGCGGTCACCGCCGCGGGCGGCACCCATGTCTGCCTGCGCCGGGTGGAGCCGGCGGCGATCTTCGACGCCATCGCGGAGTTGGGCGTCACCCACCTGTGCGGCGCGCCGATCGTGCTGAACATGCTGATCCACGCCCCGGCATCGGTGCGGCGGCCCGCCCCCCGCCAAGTGATCGTGGGGACCGGCGGAGCCGCTCCGCCGTCCGCCGTGCTGGCCGGCATGGCGGCGCTGGGCTTCGCGGTGGTGCACATGTACGGGCTGACCGAATGCTACGGCCCGGCCACCGTCTGCGCGCCGCAGGACGGCTGGGAGGATCTCGACGCCGACGGGTTGGCTCTGCAATTCGCCCGCCAGGGGGTGAACCACATCGCGGTCGAGGACGTGACCGTGCTCGACCGCGAGAGCGGCCAGCCGGTCCCCGCCGACGCCCTGACCATCGGCGAGATCGTGCTGCGCGGCAACACGGTGATGAAGGGCTATCTGAAGAACCCCGCGGCGACGAGGGAGGCGCTGAAGGACGGCTGGTTCCGCACCGGGGACCTGGGCGTCCTGCATCCCGACGGCTATATCGAGGTGAAGGACCGCAGCAAGGACATCATCATATCCGGCGGCGAGAACATCTCGTCCCTGGAGGTGGAGGAGGCGTTGTACCGGCACCCCGCCGTTCTAGAAGCCGCCGTGGTCGCCCGCCCCGACGACCGTTGGGGCGAGAGCCCCTGCGCCTTCGTCACGGTGAAGCCCGGCGCGGAGCGCCCCTCTGAGTCCGACATAATTCAATGGTGCCGCGACCGCATTGCACACTACAAGGTGCCCCGCACCGTCGTGTTCAGCGATCTGCCGAAGACATCGACCGGTAAAATCCAGAAGACCGTCCTGCGCGACGCCGCCCGCGAACTGGGCGCACGTCGGGAGGCCAAGAGCGTATGATAACCTTCGAACAGCTTCAGAAAACCTATCCGTCCCGCGGCACCGGGCAGCCGGTCCAGGCGCTCGCCGACATCGACCTGACCATCGGGCGCGGCGAGATCTACGGCATCATCGGGCGGTCGGGCGCCGGCAAATCCACACTGCTGCGCACCGTGAACCTGCTGGAGAAGCCGACCTCCGGCCGGGTGCTGGTCGACGGGGTGGACGTCACCGCCCTGTCGCCGCGCGAGTTGCGCGCGGCGCGGCACAGCATCGGCATGATCTTCCAGCACTTCAACCTGCTGTCCTCGCGCACGGTGTTCGACAACGTCGCCCTGCCGCTGGAACTGGCCGGGGTGGCGAAGGCGCAGATCCGCGCGACGGTGGAGCCGTTGCTCGACCTCGTCGGCCTCACCGACAAGCGCGACCGCTACCCGGCGGAGCTATCGGGCGGGCAGAAGCAGCGCGTCGGCATCGCCCGCGCGTTGGCCAGCAAGCCCAAGGTGCTCCTGTCGGACGAGGCGACCTCCGCCCTCGATCCGGAGACGACGACCCAGATCCTCCACCTGCTGGCCGACATCAACAAGCGGCTGGGCCTGACCATCGTCCTGATCACCCACGAGATCGCCGTCATCAAGGAGATCTGCCACAAGGTGGCGGTGATGGAGAACGGGCGGATCATCGAGCAGGGGCCGGTCTTCGACATCTTCGCGCACCCGAAGCACGAGACGACGAAGACCTTCGTCGATCCGGTCATCAACCGCGGCATCCCGGACAGTCTGCGCGCCCGCCTGTCGGCCACGCCGGTGCCGGGGTCGAACATGGTGCTGCGCATCACCTTCACGGGCGAGCGCGCGACCTCCCCGGTGATCAGCGCGATCAGCCGCAAGCTGAACCTGGACCTGAACATCTGGCACGGCCAGATCGACGAGATCCAGGGCGCGCCCTTCGGAACGCTGGTGGTCGAGGCCATCGGCAACCCGCAGTCCATCGAGGCGGCCATCAGCCTCCTGAACGTCAACAAGCTCGGTGTCGAGGTGCTCGGTCATGCTGTCCCCGGAAATCTACGCGCTGCTGTTTAAGGCGCTTCTCGACACGCTCTACATGGTGGCGGTGTCGGGCCTTCTGGGCACGGCGCTGGGCCTTCCGCTGGGCGTGCTCCTGGCCGTCACCGGCCGGGGGGAGCTGCTGCCGAATCTCGCCTTCAACCGGATCGCCGGCGTGCTGGTGAACATGACGCGCTCCACCCCCTTCATCATCCTGGTGGTGGCGATCATCCCCTTCACCCGCCTGATCGCCGGCACCTCCATCGGCACCGCCGCGGCCATCGTGCCGCTGACGGTCGCCGCCGTGCCCTTCATCGCCCGCATCGTCGAGGGCGCCGTGCGCGAGGTCGACCGCGGCCTGATCGAGGCGGCGCAGTCCATGGGCGCCACGCCCCTCCAGATCATCCGCAAGGTCCTGCTGCCGGAGGCGATGCCCGCCATCGCGCTGGGCCTGACGCTGTCGGTGGTCAGCCTGATCGGCTATTCGGCCATGGTCGGCGCGGTCGGCGGCGGCGGCCTGGGCGACCTCGGCATCCGCTACGGCTACCAGCGCTTCCTGCCGGAGGTCATGCTGGCCGTGGTCGTCGTGCTGATCGTGCTGGTGCAGATCGTTCAATCGACGGGCGACTGGATCGCCCGCCGCGTCAACAAACGCAACCTGAAGTCCTGAGGAGTTGGAGATGTTCCGTACCCGTGTGCTCGGCGCGGCCTTTGGTCTGGTGGCCGGCATCGCGACCCTGGCGACCGCCGTCGGCGCGTCGGCCGAAGCCCTGAAGATCGGCGTCACCCCCGGCCCGCACGGCCAGATCCTGGAGAAGGTCAAGCCGCTGGCCGCCAAGGAGGGCCTCGACCTGACGGTTCTGGAGTTCTCCGACTACGTCATCCCGAATCAGGCGCTGTCCCAGGGCGACCTCAACGCCAACTCCTTCCAGCACCAGCCCTACCTGGACAACCAGGTGAAGGACCGTGGCTACGAGCTGGTCAGCGTCGCCAAGACGGTGATCTTCCCGATGGGCGTCTATTCCAAGAAGGTGAAGAGCCTGGACGAGTTGCCCGACGGCGCCAAGGTCTCCATCCCCAACGACCCGACCAACGGCGGCCGCGCCCTGCTGCTGCTCCAGGCCAAGGGGCTGCTGAAGGTGAAGGAGAGCGCCGGCCTGAAGGCCTCTCCGCTCGACATTTCCGAGAACCCGAAGAAGCTGCAGATCCTGGAGCTGGACGCCGCCCAGCTTCCGCGTTCGCTGGACGACGTGACCGTGGCGGTCATCAACACCAACTTCGCCATGGAATCCGGCCTGGACCCGAACAAGGACGCCATCGCCCGCGAGGCCAGCGAGAGCCCCTACGCCAACGTCATCGCCGTCCGCAAGGTCGACCAGGACAAGCCGTGGGTCGCCACGCTGGTGAAGGTCTACCAGAGCGACGAGGTGAAGCAGTTCATCCTCGACCGCTTCAAGGGTGCGGTGGTTCCGGCTTGGTGAAAGCCAAGGGGTCTCTCACGTATTGGCGAGAGACCCCTATTCTTTGTATGCAAATAAATGTGACAGCTTTTTCTGAAAGTACAGGCGATTAGCGCATTCACAGAATTTTAATTCAAAAATGGGCTTGACCGCTTAACTGGCTTCCTATGGATTGGTGAATGTTTGATTCAAAGTTAAGGAGCTTTCAATGGCAACCCCAGAAAGTGTCAATCAAGAATTACGCGGCGGAGTTGATAAACTCTTTAATCAGAGAGATTCTTTTATAGTTATCGGACTAACTGGAAGAACAGGAAGCGGTTGCAGCACAGCAGCCAGAATATTAGCAAGTGAATTTTCTTCCATTTCCCTGCCCCCCATCACCTGCCCCATGAAGGACAATGAGGGTAGGAAATACGGCATTATACGCGAATGGGCAACCAAGCACTGGCAGCCATTCACTGTTATTAATGTTAGCAGCATAATATTTGCTCATCTTTGTATGGTTTCCGAAGGCGAGTTTAGGGGAATTGTCGAGAAAAAATGTGATTCCAGTGATTTTGCTAAACTGCTTGGCATTGTTGGCAGCGTTAAAGAAAAATTAGAGAAACATAAAATTGAAAGATACAAATCAAGAGACAACGAGGATGTTGACGACATAAGGCGCGCCTATAATTTCTATTATATTGAGCTTCCGAAGCTCACTCAAGATTTCAAGGAAGAAATCAGCTTGAGCGGCGCTTCTGTTTACACAGATGTAATGCAATCGATCGGAGACGATATCAGGGCGTCTGGTGTCGCAGGGGTTCAACGCGCTGATCACAACCAAATTTATACACTTCCAGAGTTCTTAAATAACCTAATTAAGTTAGGAAGACGGTATTCTGAAATAGAGAAAAGGCCGGGCTACTTTGTCATAGACGCCATCAGGAATCCATTCGAGGTAGAGTTCTTTCGAGGAAGGTACTCAGCATTTTATCTTTTTGCGATAACAACAGACGAGGCATGCCGCAAAAGGCGACTGCATGCAATGAACTATACAGATGAAAATATTAAGAAAATTTCGGAGAAGGAGTATCCGGAAAAAGACAACCTTAAAGGATACAATATACTTGTATCTCAACATATCGGGAAATGCCTAGAGCAAGCGGACATTATTGTCGAGAACCCTGATTCAGGGGTGGATGGGACATGCGAGCCTTTATCCATATCAATTATTAAATATGTATCACTTATACAACATCCGGGGTTAATTTCTCCAAACCGGGTTGAGCGCTGCATGCAAGTCGCAATCACAGCAAAGTTAAGTTCTGGCTGCATTTCGCGCCAAGTCGGCGCTGTTGTCACTGACGAGAATTTTTCAATTAGAGCTATCGGCTGGAATAGCACTGCAGAGGGGCAAGTGCCATGTAACTTACGAAATGTAATGCGCTTAAAGGATAGAAGTGATGCTAACGCTTTTAGTGATTTTGAAAGAAATTCTTCTAACGAAGAATTCAAGAATGAATTCAATAAGTTAACAGGATTTATTGGCCACGGGCACTCAATTGAAGGGCGCCCCCTATCCTATTGCTTTAAATCTCTCTACAACAAGGCAACAGGAGAAAAGAACCAAGTGTTTACTCGCGCCCTCCACGCTGAGGAAAACGCATTTATGCAGATAGCAAAATATGGTGGACAGAACATAAAAGGCGGCGTTCTATTTTCCACGGCCAGCCCTTGCGAGCTCTGCTCAAAGAAAGCTTACCAGCTTGGAATATCCAATATCTATTACATCGACCCCTATCCAGGGATAGCAAAAGAATTAATACTATCTTGTGGCGACAACCGCCCCAAGCTACATCTATTTACTGGAGCGATCGGACGTGCATATGTTCAGCTGTACCAGCCTTTAGTTCCTTTCAAAGACGAACTGGAGGCCATAATGGCAGTCAATAATTCAAGTAACAGCTAATAAAGCAATTGTGCCGAATACCCGTCAGGGTCCGTCTGGCTGAGGGCAGGCGATGTCGTGGCCCGGCTGCGACACGCTCCCACAGGAACTTTGCCGCAGATTGGAACTACAGCTTGAGCCCCGCCACACCGTCGAGAATCGCCCCGTCGGACAGCGAGCGCAGGTCCACCTTCGCCCCGAACATGCGGGCGTTGGTCAGGTCTGTCTTCGTCAGGTCGCAGCCGGACAGGTTGGCGAAGGACAGGTCAGCGCCCGCGAAATTCACCTCGCGCAGGCAGGAGCCGCGCAGGTCGGCGTAGCGCAGCCGCGCGCCCGACAGGTCGGAGGCCATCGACCGCTTCTCGTCGAAATAGAGCGGGCGCAGGTTGGCCTTGCGCAGGTCGGCGTTGTTCAGCTTGGCGAGGCGCAGATTCACGCCGCGCAGGTCGCCGTTGATCAGTTTGGCGAGGCGCAGGTCGCCCTTTTCCAGCACCGCGGCCTGAAGTTGCACGCTGGTCAGGTCCAGCCCGTACAGGGTCGCCCCGACCGCCCGCAGCATGGTCAGGCAGGTGTGGGCCAGCGACGGGGCGTGCCGCAGGTCGAAGCCCGACAGGTCCAGCGCCGTCCCCTCCGCTCCGCTGGACCCCACCCAGCGGATGTGCTCGTGCAGAAGCTCGTCCAGCGGGCGCCCGAGTTCGGCGACGACGCGGCCCACCGGATCGTCGGTCAGGGCGTCCTCCAGGTCGGCGTCGGCCAGCTCGGTCATGACCATGGTGGCGCCGGTCAGCACCGCGCCGCGCAGGCAGGCGCCGCGCAGGTCCGCCCCCGAGAGGTCCGCCCCCTCCAGGTTCGACCCGGTGAAGTTGGCCCCGCGCATGGTGGCGCGCACCAGCTTGCACCCGCGCATCAGCGCGTCGGTGAAGTCGGTGTGGATCGCCATGGCCCCGGACAGCCGGGCGTTGGTCAGGTTGGCGCCCGACAGGTCGGCCCCCGACGCTTCCGTCGGCTGGCCCTCCACCCGGATGACGCGCAGGCTGCCGTCGCGGTCCTTTTCCGCCAGCGAGCCGTCGCGCAGGTCGGCCTCGAACAGGTTGGCGCCGATCAGGATGGCCCCGCGCAGGCAGGCCCCGCGCAGGTCGGTCTTGATGAGGCTGGCGTTCTCCAGGTTGGTCAGACGCAGGTCGGTGGCAAACATCGACGCGCAGTCCAACCGGGCCCCGGCCAGATTGGCGCCGCGCAGGCTGGCCCCGACGAAGTCGGCGTGGGCGAGGTCACGCCCGGTGAGGTCCAGCCCGCTCAGGTCGAAAAAGGACAGCGTCGCCCGTGCCCCGCCGATGCGGGCGTTCCGGAACATCTCGTGCCGGCGCACCACCGCGTCGAGCTGGACCTGATCCAGACGGGTGAGAGGACGCTGCTGCATGGCCGTGTTCGCCTCCGATCACGGTTTCAGAGTACCCTTCGCAGCCTTCACGAATGATTAATGCAACCCAGAATGGGATGCTTTTCCTGCCGGGAAAGGCGTCCTCCGGCCTTCACGCCGCAGACGGCTGGCTCTGCCGCACCGGCACGCACTCCGCCCCCAGCGCGTTCAGCGCGTCGCGCAGCACGTCGGGGGTGACGGGCTTGTGCAGCAGGCGACAGCCGGCGGCCACCGCCTCGCGGATGCGTTCGGGGCCGGTGTCGCCGGTCAGGATGATGCCGGGAATGGGTCGTCCTTCCTGCTCCGCCGCGCGGGTGACCGTCTCGGCGCCGGTCAGCGGTCCCGGCAATCGGAAATCCGACAGGATGACGTCCGGGCAGCGCGGGGCGGCGCGCAAGACCGCCAACGCCGCCGGCCCGTCCGCCGCCAGCAACACGTCGTGTCCCCAGCTTTCCAGCAGGAGTTGCATCCCGGCGCTCTGCACCGGGTCGTCCTCGACGATCAGGATCAGGCGGGCCGCCGGATCCTCCGCCCGGCCGGCGGGGGCCGGGACCGCCGCGTCCGTCCGCGATTCGCTGGCGGCCAGCGGGACCATGACGGAGAAGACCGACCCCTGGCCCGGCCGCGAGCGAACCTCCACCGCGTGGCCCAGCAGCGCGGCCTTGCGGCGCACCTTGGGCAGCCCCAATCCCAAGCCGCGGCGGCGGTCGCGCTCCGGGTTGCCCAGTTGCACGAAGTCTTCGAAGATGGCGTCCAGATGCTCCGCCGCGATGCCCGGGCCGGTATCCCACACCTCGATGCGCAGCCATTGGCCGCGCCGCCGGCAGCCGACCACCACCCCGCCCGCCGGCGTATAGGCGATGGCGTTGCGCAGCAGATCGCCGAGCATCCTGGTCAGCAGGGTGGCGTCGGTGCGCACCATGGCGGCGCAGCCGCGCACCCGCAAATCCAGCCGCTTGTCCGCCGCCAGCTCCCGGAACTCCGCCGCCACGCCGTCCAGGACGGTGGCGATGGACACCTCGGCGATGTTCGGGCGGACCACCCCGGCGTCCAGCGTGGCGACCTCCAGAAGCGCGTGCAGCAGCTTCTCGCCGCTGTCCAGCGCTTCGCCCATCTTCTCGGCGATGGACCGCTCGCGCGACTCCTTCAGCCGCTCCATCAGGAGGTGATGGAACAGGCGCAACGCCTGGAAGGGCTGGCGCAGGTCATGGTTGGCCGCCGACAGGAAGCGGGCCTTAGCCTGATTGGCGCGCTCCTTCTCGGCCAAGGCGCGGACCAGCTTCTGGTTCAGGGAGCGCAGGTCGGCGGTGCGCTCCTCCACCCGCTGCTCCAGCCGGGCGTTGGCGTCGCGCAGGGCGTCGCGGGCCGCCGCCTCGCGCCGCAGGCTGGCCCAACCCAGTGCGCCGAGCCCGAACAGCGCGATGACGCTGACGCCGACCATCGTGAAGCCGTGCTGCAGACGGCTGCTCCACGGCTCCAGAACGACGGCGCGCGGCAGGGCCACCGCCGCCACCGCCGGAAAGTCGCGCATCCGCTTCAGGCCGATGACCACGCCTTCTCCGCCGTCCTGACCGCCGATGGTCCAGTCGCCCTCGACGCTTTCCGCCCCCGGCTCCAGCGTGGGCAGCGGGCCGATGCCGCCGATCCCAGCCCCTCCAATGCCGGCCAGCCGTGTGCCGTCCAGGCGGAACAGGCCGGCGACGCTGTGCCGCCCGTCACTGAAGACATCGAGAACCATGTGCAGGCTAGAGGAGGGAAGCGCCAGCAGGACCGCGCCCTCCACGGCGCCCCCGCGCCCCAGGATGTGGCGGACCATCAGGATGGAGTCCTGCCCGTCCACCCGCCCATGCAACAGCTCCAGCCCGCCGCCCGCCCCGTGGAAGAGGCTGGCGGTGCCGCCGTCCGGTTCGATGGAGGGGCCGAACACCGTCCGGCCGTCGGCGTCCAGGATGGACAGCACGGCGAACTGCGACGCCGCCAGCGCCTCGCCCAGGGCGCTGCCCAGGGCGCTGTCGGAAAGCGACGCGAGCCCACCACCCTCCAGCCGGTCGGCCACCCGCGCCAGGACGGCGGCGCCACCGTCCAGCACCGCGTCGGCGTGGCCTTCGAGAAAGGCCGCGGCCTGCCGGGTGCCGCGCTCGGCCCGGTCAAGCGTGTTGACGTAATCGACCAGCGACAGCGACCCCCAGGCCGCGCCGCCCAGCAGGGTCATTGCCAGGACGATGGCCGTCAGGATGGCCTTCGGGTGGAAATTGAGCAGGGCGTTGACCGAAAGCCGGATCATGGGCGGAGGCGTCTTGGTGAGGCGGATCGGGAGCGGCGCCGCCGGTCCGCCGAATGCACGATGCCGCCGGGCACCGACAAAGCCGGAGCCGGGGGCGATGACCGATGTGTGGAGAGCGGACTCAATGGTCTACGGATTGTTGGATAGAAAATCGCTCTTGAGCCGCAAAGGCCGGAGAGGACCAGCCTTCGGAACTGCTGTACGCTGAACTCGCCACGTCTTCAGCACGAAAGAAGCGGTGATGACGCGGCACAGCGAAAGTTGTCATTTGCGTTACACCCGCTTCCTTGGTCCTATGTCGGACAGCTCCCGGACATCCCCCAGAAGTTTATTTGCCTTTATTGTCTGGGAACGATGATAGCACGCGATAGTTATCGGCGCGACCTGCCATGACGACTATGACAATGCTCATACCGGACCCACTCTTTGGGTGAGGTGGCACGAAATGGTTCGGCCAGGAGTTGAAGCTTCGCCGAACATCGGAAATTGTGCCGATGACGGGATCACCAAGGCGGTCTGCGCGTTCCTGTGCTGCTTCATGCCGCAACGCGCCCACACCGAGGTTCAACCGTGAAGAAGCCGCCGTTCGCTCCTAAGGTTTTCCGCCAGTCCCGCATCCGGGAAGGTCTTCCCTATCCCCTCGGCGCCACATGGGACGGGCTGGGCGTCAACTTCGCGTTGTTTTCCGCCAACGCCACCAAGGTGGAGCTGTGCCTGTTCGACCAGGACGGACGCCGCGAGCTGGAACGGATCGAGTTGCCCGAGTACACCGACGAGGTGTGGCACGGCTATTTGCCGGACGCCCGCCCCGGTACGGTCTACGGCTACCGCGTGCACGGGCCGTACGAGCCCAAGGCAGGCCACCGCTTCAACCCGAACAAGCTGCTGCTCGACCCCTACGCCAAGCATATGGTCGGACCGCTGCGCTGGTCGGACGCGCATTTCGGCTACCGTGTCGGCTCGCCGCGCGGCGACCTGTCCTTCGACCGGCGCGACAGCGCCCCCGGCATGCCGAAATGCGTGGTGATCGACCCGGCCTTCACCTGGGGCCACGACCGCCACCCGGCGATCCCCTGGGAGAAGTCGATCTTCTACGAAACCCACGTGCGCGGCTACACCATGCGGCACCCGGCGGTGCCCCCGCAGTACCGCGGCACCTTCGCCGGCCTCGCCCAGCAGGAGGTGGTGGAGTACATCCGCTCGCTGGGCGTCACGGCGGTGGAGCTTCTGCCGGTCCATGCCTTCGTGGATGACCGCTACCTGCTGGAAAAAGGGCTGCGCAACTACTGGGGCTACAACAGCATCTCCTTCTTCGCGCCCGACCCGCGCTACATGGCGACCGGCGCGATCCACGAGTTCAAGGAGATGGTCGCCCGCCTGCACGACGCCGGGATCGAGGTGATCCTCGACGTCGTCTACAACCACACCGCCGAAGGCAACGAGATGGGGCCGACGCTGTCCTTCAAGGGCATCGACAACGCCTCCTACTACCGGCTGGCGCCGGACCCGCGCTACTACATCAACGACACCGGCACGGGCAACACGCTGAACCTCGTGCATGCGCGCGTCCTCCAGATGGTCACCGATTCCCTGCGCTACTGGGTGACCGAGATGCATGTGGACGGCTTCCGCTTCGACCTCGCCACCATCCTGGCGCGGGAGACCTACGGCTTCGACCACAGCGGCGGCTTCCTCGACGCCTGCCGGCAGGACCCGGTGCTGTCGCGCGTCAAGCTGATCGCCGAGCCGTGGGACTGCGGCCCCGGCGGCTATCAGGTCGGCGGCTTCCCGCCGGGCTGGGCGGAGTGGAACGACAAGTTCCGCGACACCGTGCGCTCCTACTGGAAGGGCGACGAGGGCAAGCTGCCCGAGCTGGCGACCCGCATGGCCGCCTCGGCGGACATGTTCAACCGGCGTGGGCGCAAGCCCTGGGCCAGCGTCAACTTCGTCACCGCCCATGACGGCTTCACGCTGCACGACCTCGTCTCCTACAACGACAAGCACAACGACGCGAACGGCGAGGGCAACCGCGACGGCCATTCGCACAACATCTCCTGGAACCACGGGGCGGAGGGGCCGACCGACGATCCGGAGATCAACGCCCTGCGCTTCCGCCAGATGCGCAACCTGTTGGCCACGCTGCTGCTGTCCCAGGGCACGCCGATGATCCTGGCCGGCGACGAGTTCGCGCGCAGCCAGAACGGCAACAACAACGCCTATTGCCAGGACAACGAGATCAGCTGGATCGACTGGGAGGGCGTCAGCGACGAGGGCTGGGCACTGACCGACTTCGTCCGCCACCTGATCGGGCTGCGGCAGAGCCATCCGTTGCTGCGCCGCGGGCGCTTCTTCACCGGCGCCTACAACCCCGACCTGGAGGTGAAGGACCTCACCTGGATCACCCCCGCCGGCGAGGAGAAGACGACCGAGCAGTGGCAGGACCCCATGGCGCGCTGCCTGGGCATGCTGCTCGACGGGCGGGCGCAGGCCACCGGCATCAAGAAGGCGGCGTCCGACGCCACGCTGTTGCTGATCATCAACGCCTACCACGACGTGGTGCCCTTCAAGCTGCCGGAGGTCGCCGGCGGCAGCCGCTGGCTGACCCTGGTGGACACCACGGAGCCCGACCGTCTGGAGGTCGCCACCGCCCAGACCGGCGATGAGATCCCGGTCAACGGGCGCTCCCTGCTGCTGTTCGAGCTGATGCCCGACCGCCGCTCCGACATCGGGCTGAAGGCCGCCGCGCGGGCTTTGCGCGCCGCCTCTGGGCCGGGCGAGCCGGTGGCGGCGATCACGCCGGACAGCATCGCGTCGGGCGCCAGCCCGGCCGAGACGGTGCAGCAGCCGGGCGAGTGATCGCCGGGTCCCGATAGACCGTCAAGGAACGATGCGGCAGGACGCCGCATCGTTCCATTCTCATTTTTATCTACAATTTTAGGCAAATCGGCGCTATCAAGGCATCGGACTGTCTGCCCCGGACCATTGCTTGTGCGCGCAACGCCGCATCGGCCGCATTCCCGCGCTCCAGGGCAAGGAACGACCACAACGATTCCAGGAGGTCTGAGCATGTGTCATGGCGACTACATCCGATTCCTGGTCGCGACCGAGGCCGACCCGGCCCTGCGCGCGGCGTTGCGGCGGGCGTCGCGCGGCCTGTTGACTCTGGGCGATCTGGTCGATTTCGCCGCCGGTCACGGCTTTCGCTTCACCGAGGCGGACATTCCCCTGGCCGTGGCCCAACCCGCCGGCTGCGGACCCGACTGAGCGGGGGGGGCCAGGTCACGGCGGCGGCGCGGTGGTGCTGCAACTGCCGCGGATCGTCAGCATGATCCCGTCGTCGGACGGGAAGATGTCCTTGTCGGCGTCGCGTGGGATGGGAATTTTCTGACGACGGCAGAAGAGCAGGAGGATGCCGAGCGTCTTGCTGGGCATGAAGGCGACGTCCCGCACCTTCGCAGCCCCCTGCTGCACCATGACCACCACGCCCCCGTCCGATTTCGGAACGACGGAGGCGATCATGCCCAACGGAAGATCGGTCTGATTCGGCACCTTCTGGTACCAGCCGAAGGCTTTCTTGAGGGCCGAGTTCGTGAAGACAAGGTGACGCGTTTCGAAAATCATTCCGGACCAGTTTCAGGCCCGGCCGCCCTCCAGTTCCGGGTTCAACCGGAACGTGATCGCACGCCCCAGCTTGGAATCCCGCAGAAGGATCTGCTTGGTTTCCAGCAGCTTTATGGCCCGGTTGACGTTGGGCCGCTGCATGCCGAGCGCATCAGCCAGTTCGGACTGGAGCACCGGCACGGGACGGTCGAAGTGGAGCCGCCGGCTCAGGTAGGTGAACACACGAAGCGCCTCCAGGGTGATGTCCCGATCGGTCGAAACGGTCCTGGAGAGGAGGTCATGATGCTGCATGGCGGCCTCGGAACGCAAGTTGGCTCGGCGTCGCAGTCCGGCTGCGCAGGCGCCGGACGGATAATTTCGCTTGCTCCGCAGGCTACCCCGCCTTTGTTGTCCGAATGTGTCGCGCGTGTTTCCAAGTTGACATAAAGCCGCGCGCTTTGTGACTCCGCGTCCGGAACCCTTCCCCCGCCTTCCCGTTCCCGGAAGAAGACATCGTCACGTCAGGAGGAGGGACCATGCATCGGCTCGTGCTGCTGCGGCACGGTCAGAGCGTCTGGAACCGCTCGGATCTGTTCACCGGCTGGACCGACGTCGATCTCACCGAACAAGGGGTGGCCGAGACCCGTCACGCCGCCGGTCTGATGAAGCAGGCCGGATTCGATTTCGACGTGGCCTTCACCTCGGTCCTGAAGCGGGCGATCAGGACGCTCGACATCGTTCTGGAGGACATGGACCGGATGTGGCTGCCGGTGCACAAGCACTGGCGCCTGAACGAGCGCCATTACGGCGCGCTCCAGGGGCTGAACAAGACGGAGACGGCGGCCCGCCACGGCGCCGATCAGGTTTTCCTGTGGCGACGGAGCTGGGACGTTCCGCCCCCTCCGGTCGAGCCCGAGGACCCGTGCTCCGCGGTGTCGGACCGGCGCTACGCCGGCATCGGCCGCGCGAATCTGCCCCGCGGCGAAAGCCTGAAGGACACCACGGACCGGGTGATCCCCTTCTGGGAGGAAGGCATCTGCCCGGCCCTGCGGCTGGGTGCGCGGGTGCTGGTGTCGGCCCACGGCAACAGCCTGCGCGGCCTTGTCAAGCATCTGGACAAGGTGCCCGACCAGGACATTCCGCTCTTTGAAATTCCCACCAGCCGTCCGCTGGTCTACGAGCTTGGCGCCGATCTGGTCCCGCTGCGCCGCTATTTCCTGAGCGAAGGCGGCGCGGTGGAGGAGATCGCCTGGACCGGTCCGGACAGGGAGGCGGGCACCGGCAGCGCGGTCGCCTGATCGGGCCGGCCCGTTCCAGGGCGTCCGGGCCGAAGGCTCACCAGGCGCCGTCGTCGCCGGGAAGCCAATCGGCCCTCTGCCAGCCGGGATCGAACAGCCCGCCCATTCCGTCCCAGCCCAGCCAGACCCTGATCGTGTTCTGCGTGGGGTTGACGTAGGGGGTGGCCGCCATCTGGTTGTTCGACACGGTCCCTCCGGCGCCCAACTGGATCAAGACGAAGCGGATCAGCAGCCTCTCCAGGTTGATGTCGACGCCGTCCAGCGTCAATTTGAAGGTGCTGTCGTCTCCGGGCGGGATGACCGCACCGTGGTTGATGGGATTCCATACCGGACCCGTTGGGAGTTCAAGCACTTGATCGCGGTCGGAGTCCAGTGCTTGAACCCTCCCCCAGGTTACCCCGATCGCCCGCATCACCGCAGCGTTGAAGCCCATCTCCGTCACGGTGGCGAGCCGCGTCTTGAAGCGCTCCCTGATGTTTCCTGAAATCCCGATGTAGCGGTTGTTCGTCAGCGTGTTCACGATGATGTAGAAGCCAGGCATCGCCATGCCGTCCGGCAGGGTGGCGTTGGTGAATCCGCCGCCGTCGGCCGGTTCAGGCGCCATTCCACTGCAATTCGCGGAATTGATCAGGTTGTAGATTATGTGAAACATCTTCTGCCCCCTCTTCCCGCCGGCGGAAGCGCCCGAAACGGGAACCACCGGTCGCTCTTGGAGGACGAGGGGGCAGAGAAGTCCGTGAAATCACATCATGGATGAACCGGCTCCAAGGCCGGCGAGTTCGATCGCATGGACAGCGGCGGGGCGGGCTTCTAGGACGAGGCCGGCCTCCGCCCGCGGTGACCGGCACCGCCCTTCCCGCGCTTGCGGCCCGGCAAGGGATGGTGGAAGTGCGGGTGCCCACCCTGCGGCGGTTGCGGCTGACCGGATGCGTTGTCCGACGGCGCGCTGCCTCGGCCATCCCTGCGCGGCCCGCCGTTGGCACCGCGACGGCCATGCCGTTCACCCTGCCTTTCCTCCACACGCCCGGCGTAGCAATTGTCGCAGACCCGGAAACGGTGGTTGGCCTTCAGCCGTGTGCCGCAGACCGGGCAGGCGCGGGCCAGCGAGCGTTCAGCCAAGGTCCGCTCGATGAAGGCGTTCAGCATGGCCCGGCGCTCCTGGCACAGGTCCATGTCCGGATAGGCGTCGGGGAAGCGGTAGGCCAGCCACGCGTAGGCGGTCAGCTCCTTCACCGCGCGCTCCGCCTTCTCCAGCTCCACGTCGGTGCCGACGCGGTGGTGGAAGCGCTCGGCGGCGTCAGGGGCGGAATTGGCAACGCCCTTGCCCTGGTTCGTCGCCCACAGCGCCAGCAGACGCAGATTGTTCTGGTCGCGCACGTCGATCGGGCAGCGCGCCAGCATGTCGCGCTCCGCCAGCGGCAGCTTCGCCCGGTCCACCGCCGTGGCGGCCTGGATGCGCTGCTCCAGGTCGGTCATGCGGAAGGTCTGGTTGGCGCGCAGCAGCTCCTGCCCCGCCGTGCGCAGCACCTTGGCAAGGCTGTCGGTGTCCAACTCGCGCGCGATGGCCTCGACATGGGTCAGGTTGGGGCTGATCCAGGCCCGCGGGTCCTCCGGCGGGACCGGCGGGGTGGTCAGCGCCCGGCGCACCGGGTTGATGTTCTCCCCCTCCAGCACCGCGACGCGGCCTTCCTCGTGCATGCCGAAGCGCCCCGCCCGCCCGCCGATCTGGCGGATTTCGGAGGAGTTCAGGTCGCGCTCCTCCCGCCCGTCATACTTGCGGGTGGTCGACAGCACGACGCGGGCGACCGGCAGGTTCAGCCCCATGCCGATGGCGTCGGTCGCCACCAGCACGTCCGCCGAGCCGTCGCGGAAGCGCCGCGCCTCGGCCCGCCGCACCTCCGGCGACAGGGCGCCGTAGATCACCGCCACCGTGTGGTCGCGGGCCAGCAGCTCGCGCCGCAGCCCCATCACGTCCTTGCGCGAGAAGGCGATCACCGCGTCGCCGCGGCGGACATTCTCCAGCGGCACCCGCTCCTCCTGCACGCGCAGCGGCGACTTGCGGGTGAACTCCACGACCTCCAGCTCCTCCCCCAGGGCGGTTGCGAGGCGCTGCACGTAGGGGATGGCGTCGGCGGAGCCGGTCATCAGGATTTCCGGGGCGGCCACGCCGGCCACCGCCTGGGTCCAGGCCCAGCCGCGGTCGGGGTCGCCGATCATCTGGATCTCGTCGATGACGCAGGCGCCCCAGACCTTCGAGGTGTTGACCATCTCGATGGTCGATGAGGTGAAGGACGCGCCGGGCCGCACGTCGCGCTCCTCACCGGTGACGAGGCTGCACGGGCGCCCGCGCGTCTCCAGCGCCTCCTGCCCCTCCAGCGCCAGCAGGCGCAGCGGGGCGAGGTAGCAGCCGCTCTGCGCCTCGGCCAGCCGGTCCATGGCGGCGTGGGTCTTGCCGGAGTTGGTCGGGCCGACGAACAGCCGCAGTTTGCGCACCATGGCGCGGGCCGTGGCGAAGCTGTCGAGATAGACGCCGAGGCCGGAGGCGTTCTCCAGCCGCTCCCGCCGGACCTTCAGGCCGGCGCGGGCGGCGGCGGTGGAGAAGGCCTCCTCCAGCGCGTCCAGCAGGGTCTGTAGGCGCGGGATGCGCCCGCCGAAGCCGATCACCCGGCCCAACTCGTCGGCGAAGCCCTTGGGCCGCCACGCCTCGCCGAAGCCGTTGGCGCGCTGCGCCATGGAGGCGAACCACCCGTCCACCCGCCCGCGCGCCTTCTCGATGGCGGCGGAGGACAGGCAGGCCGCCTTGACCCGCTTGCCCAGCGCCTTCGCCTGGGGACGGCCGAAGCCCTCCTCCGCGGTCATCAGGCCCCACAGGTCCGCCTCGATGTCGGGCAGCGGGCCGAGCGCCACGCGGAAACGCAGCTTCAGCTTCCGGTCGGTTCCGGGGACGACCACCTCGTGGACGACGGCGACCGACCAGCGGGCCGGGGTGCTGTCGGCGTCCACCTCGATCCCGTCGCCACGCACCACCGCGGCGATGGCGCGCAGCGCGTCGCGGCGGTCGAATTCGTCGGCGGTGCCCGGTTGGCGAGGGGTGGTTTCGTCGTTGCTCATGGACTGGTCTTCTTCCGTCGCCGCCCCCGGAGAGATCGGCCTGGGGATTCAAGAGGCTGGGGGTCTGATGGGGGCTCTGCCGGATCTCGAACAGTGCCGCGCCGCGGGGCGGACGCCCACCCCCTATTCTGCACACCGGCGCCCCACGGGCGTACCTATATGGTCGGAGCCATAGGATAGGGCAAGCCGATTCAGGGGTTCCACCGGCGTGGCCGGGCTAATTCGCCTGAACTTTCCCCTCTCCCATCCCACCGCTGCGAAAAAGGGGCGGTGCCAGCCACATCATTCCCTGTTGTCCGGCGGTCGTGTCGAAAGGGGTACCCGGTAACGGTCTTACCGGCTGCCACCAATCGAAAGTGTTAGCAAGCAATATCGTCTTACTGCACCGCAAACCGTCGGGCATCATCGTTGCACTGACAACGTAACCGTCGTCGCTTCGCAGATTTGGTTAGGAGATGTGCATGCCGACCCCTCGTGACGTCCTGGCACTGATCGAGAGAATACGGTGTATTTCTTGCGAGGACGAGCGCCATGCATTGATAAAGACATTGTCAGCCGTCGAGCGTCCGACCATCCTGTCGTTCCTCAACGCTCACGGCGTGAACCTCTGCGCGGGGTCCTCCGCCGCGTGGTCGGCCTTCCGCGCCTCCGACGTCCTGTTGCGGGACGGGGTGGCGCTGGAGACGGCTCTGCCGTGGCTCGACCAGCCGGTCGGGCTGAACATGAACGGGACCGATTTCATCCCGCTTCTCCTTCGCCACCTGTCGCCCCGGCGGGTCGCCGTCTACGGCACCGCGGCGCCCTGGCTGGACGAGGGGATCGAGCGGCTGAAGGAGCGGACCCCGCACGACTATGTCGATGCCCAGCACGGGTTCCATTCCGTGGAGCATTACATCGCCCGTGCGCGGGAGATTGAGCCCGACGTCATCATCCTGGCCATGGGCATGCCCCGCCAGGAAGAGGTCGCGGCCCAGCTCAAGCGCGCGCTGGATCATAAGGTGCTGATCATCAACGGCGGCGCCATCATCGATTTCCTCGCCGGGCGCTTCACCCGGGCCCCCGCCGCCGTCCAGCGCATCGGGCTGGAATGGGCGTTCCGGTTGGTCCAGGAGCCCCGCCGTCTGTTTCGCCGCTATTGCGTCGGCGCTTTCGGCTTCGCCCACACCGTCATGCTTATGCGCCGTGCCGCCATGCGTTCGTCCAGCGCCCCAGCACCAGCGCCCATGCATAAGGAGCTTTGAGACGTGGAAAATCTGCCCCAAGTCAATCATGGCGGCCATCACGGCGGGCATAACCCGGGAAACATGCCGGCTCCGGTTCCGGCATGGCCCGCCTCCCCCGGCCCGTCCCGGCGCAGCGAGTTCGAATCCCAGACCCCGTCCATGGGTCCCGACTTCCGCTTCATCCTGCGCGTGCTGGGCAGCCACAAGTGGCTGATCGCGGCCATCGTGGTGGTGCTGACCGGCCTGTCGGCTCTGGGCGTCTCCACGCTCAAGGACCAGTACACCTCCGAAGCGCTTCTGCTGGTCGACAACCGGCAGGTCCGCGTCGTCCGCGAGGTCGAGCAGGTGGTGGGCGCGATCCCCACCGAGGACGCCGCCATCCTGAGCGAGATCGAGATCCTGAAGTCGCCCCAGGTGCTGAACCAGGTGGTGAACGATCTCCAGCTCGCCCAGCATCCGGAATTCAACCCGCCGGCGCAGGAGGACGAGACGCTGCCGCTCGTCGAGCGCGTGGTGGCCTACGGCCGCGACCTCGCCGGGCGCTTCTGGGAGGGCACTCCGCCGGCCCCGGTCGCCTGGCTGCTGAGCCACGGCGACGAGGTGGCGCAGGACATCCGGGCGCGCGAGGCGCACGCGGCGCTGGGCAACGACCAGATCATCGCGCGCATCCACCGCAAGCTCGACGTCGCCATCGTCGGCCGGTCGCGCGTGATCCAGGTGCGCTTCACCTCCAAGGAGCCGCAGCTGAGCCGCGACGTGGTGGACGGCATCGTCCGCCGCTACATGGAAACCCGCCAGCAGATGGACCGCGACCTGTCGACCAGCGCGATCTCCTGGCTGCAGGACCGCATCGTCCTGCTGCGCAAGGAGGTGGCCGAGGCCGACGCCAAGGTCGAGGAGGCCCGCGTCAAGGGCGGCCTGCTGAAGGGCGGCACCGGCCTGATGGCCCAGAACGAGCTTGAACAGACCCGCCTGCGCCTGAGCGAGGCCTCGGCCATCCGCGCCCGCTCGGTCGCCCAGGCCGACACGCTGGAGCGCAACCTGAAGGCCGGCAACTGGAACGCCATCGGCGGCAGCATCGCCTCCCCGGTCGTCGCCCAGCTCCGCGCCACGGTCGCCGCCATCTCCACGGAAATGGCCCAGCTGTCCCGCCAGTACGGGCCGAAGCACCCGCGCATCGTCGAGCTTCAGGGCCGCCTGAACGAGGCCAACTCCTCGCTCCAGCAGGAAATCCGCCGTGAGATCAACGGCGTCCGCGAGGCCGCCCAGGTCGCGGTGGAGCAGGAAACCGCGCTCCGCTCGATGATCACCCGCATGGAGGGCAGCTACGCCACCATGCAGGAGCAGGCCATCCCGCTGCGCACCCTGGAGTCCGAGGCGACCGCCAAGCGCCAGCTTCTCGACAGCCTGCTGGGCCGTCTGGAAGAGGTCGAGGCCCAGAAGGACAGCCGCGCCTTCCCGGCCGCCGTCAAGCTGGTCTCCGCGCCGCAGGTGCCGCACGAGCCGTCGGGTCCCTTCCGCGTCCTGCTGCTGCTGGCCGGCTTCGTCGCCGCCCTGGCGCTCGCCATCTTCAGCGTCTTCGGTCTGGAGCTTCTCCAGCGCCGCATCCACACCCCGGACGCCGTGCGCCGCATCCTGGGCGTCGGCACCGTCCACATCGTGCCGCACCACAGCGACCGCGGGGCCAAGGGCCGGCTCTACAAGATCTTCCAGCGCCACCCCTTCTCGCTGTTCAGCGAATCCCTGCGCGCCCTGTTCCGCAACCACCTGTCGGATCTCGGCCCGGTCGGCGCTCTGGCGGTGACCTCGGCCCGCCCGCAGGACGGCAAGACCTCGCTGACGCTCGCCGTCGCCCAGGTGGCCAGCCAGGCCGGCCGCCGGGTGGTGGTGGTGGACACCGACTTCCGCCGCTCCCGCATGGAGGGTCTGTTCGACCTGTCCACCAAGAAGGGCCTGTCGGACTGGATCGCCGGTGACGCCATGCTGGACGAGATCGTCCACACCTCCGACGACGTGCCCTTCGCCATGGTTCCGGCGGGCAAGCTGAACCCGATGACGCTGGACCGCTTCAACGTCGATAGCCTGGTGCAGCTGATGGCCGGCCTGTCGCCCAGCTTCGATCTGGTGGTGTTCGACACCGCCCCGGCGCTGGCCGTGTCGGATGCCCGCATCGTCTGCGGCGCCGCCTCCAAGGTGCTCTTCGTCACCCGCTGGGGCCACACCACGGCGAGCGACCTGGACGCGGTGGCCGACCTGGGTCCGATCGACCACAGCAAGTTCGTCTGCGTGATGACCGACGTGAACCTGAAGAAGGCGGCCAGCAAGGGCTACCAGGGTCCGTACAACAGCTACGTCGCCACGCGGAAATACTACGGCGACCAGACCCTGCGCGCCGCGCCGTAAGCGACGTCTCCTCCCTCTCCCGTCCTGGGAGAGGGGGCCCGCGAAGCGGGCGGGTGAGGGTACCGCGAGGACACAGCCTTATCCTCGGCGGCACCCTCACCCTTCCCGCGCATCGCGCGGGCCCCTTCCCTCTCCCGGGACGGGAGAGGGAATTTTCATTTCATTCCAAACAACACGAGGCCCGACGCCCATGGCCCAGACCTCGCCAAAAGCCACCTCGCCCAAACCCTTCTCTTTCACCCGCCGCGACGCGCTGCGCGCCGCCGCAGCCGCCGCGGTGCTGGCAAGCTGCAAGGCCGCCGCCGGCCCATCCGTCGCCGAGGCGGCGTCGGCCGCCGTGTCGAACGTCGTGCCCAACCCGACCCTGCGCGACGCCTGCCGGGCCGCCGGCATCCTCCACGGCGCCGCCCGCGACCATCTGATCGAGCCGGAAGACCCCATGCTCGACATGCTGATGGCGCGGGAATGCGACGTGGTGACGCCCGAGAACGGCGGCAAATGGGCCGTCTTCCAGCCGCAGGAGGGCAACTTCGACTGGGGCCGCTTCGACGCCGGGGTGGAACTGGCCCGCCGCATCGGCGCCAAGCCGAACTGGCATTGCGCCCTGTGGCAGCACATGGGCATGCCCGACTACATGACGCTGCCGGCGAGCCGCCAGCGCGCGCTGGGCATCGCCGAGAGCGCCTATTTCTCGGCGGACGGCACGCTGTCCGAGGACAATTACTGGCCGCGCTTCACCGCCATGGTCGCGGCGGTCAAGCAACGCTACGGCGACAGCTTCTACCGCATCGACGTGATGAACGAGGCCTTCTTCTGGGAGACCGAGCGCAGCCACCCCCAGGAGCAGGACCGTTACGGCTTCCGCAAGGGCATGTGGTGGGTGGTGGCGGGCGGCGCCAAGGGGCCGGAGTGGCTCGACCCCTTCTTCCACCACATCCGCAAGGAATTCCCCTCCGCCAAGCTGGTCATCAACGAGTTCGGCATCGAGATCGACGAGGGCTGGCAGCAGCGCAAGCGCGCCTATTTCCAGACCTGGCTGACCGACGCGGTCAAGCGCGGCGTGCCGATCGACGGGGTGGGGCTGCAAAGCCACCTGATGGCCGGCAAGCCCTACGACCGCGAGGGCATGAAGGGCTTCCTGCGGGCCATGGACCGGCTGGGCCTGCCAATCCACGTCACCGAGTTCGACGTGAACGAGAAGCATCTGCCGCGCTCCTGGTCGCGGGCGGAGAAGGACCGCGCCATGGCCTTCCTGGCCGGGCAGTATCTGGGCGACATCGCCGGCAACGCGCGGCTGGCCGAGCTGTGCTGGTGGCACCTGCGCTCCGACCTGAACTACATCGCGCGGGAAATGCCGGAGCTGAAGCCCCACCCCTCCCCCTACGACGCGGCGTCGCGCCCACTGCCGCTGTACGAGGCGTCGGTGCAGGCGCTGCGCGGGCGCAACCGGTCTGGTTGAGGCCGGTCGGGAAGCGGTGCGGTACCTCTTCCGGTCCCGCTACCCCGCCCGATCGCGTGGCCCGCTCCGCCGTCCGCGCCTGTAAGGATTTCCGACAGCGTCCTTAGATTATCGGAACAGCGGCGTTTCTCCCAACGAGGTGATCTGTGGACACGTTGACGTCGGATGAGCTGGTCGCCCGCTACAAGCGGAAGTTCGGTCTGGCCCCGAACTACCCCCTCAGCGAAACCATGGTCCGCCAGCATTGGGACCTGGAACGCCAGCTCGCCCGCGAGCTGCTGGATTCCCGCCGCGAAGAGCGTTGGACGGTGTTCGAGCGGAATTACACCACCCTCTACAGCGAGTGCCCCTGGCTGAACGATGCGGTGGACACGGCGGCGCAGAACGACGAGCTGGACTTCCGCCACTTTCTGACGCTGCTCAAGGGCGCGCGGGACGTCTACGAGGTCGGGTCGGGCAAGGGCCGGCTGCTGACCTATCTGGCCCGCCACGGCCACCGTTGCGTCGCCACCGAGATCACCCGCGAGCGCGGGGAGCGCTGGACCGACGAGCGCTCCAACGTGACGTGGCGCTGCTGCGACGGCGTCAACCTCGCCGAGTTCGAGCCGCGCGGCCATTACGACGCCGTCGTCTCCACCCACGTCATCGAGCATCTCCACCCCGAGGACGTGTCCGTGCACCTGTCCAACGTGCACGCCATCCTGAAGCCGGGCGGCCGCTACGTGCTCAGCATGCCGCACAAGCACGCCGGGCCGATGGACCTGTCGGAGGTCTTCGGGCTCGACGAGCCGATCTGCATGCACCTGCGCGAATACACTTGGAGCGAAACCGAGCGCGCCCTGCGCGAGGCCGGCTTCGCCCGGATGGAGGCCGTCTATGTCGCCCCGATGGCGGTCCGCAAGCGCCTGCCCATCCACGGCTCCGGCGCCGGCTATCTGGCCTATGTGAAGGCCGTGGAATCCGTCATGGGGGCGATGCCGTTAACCCTGCGCCGCAAGCTCGGCAAGCTCGGCCAGCTCTACCTGTTCCGCCCGGAGGTCTTCATGGTGGCTCACAAAAGTCACGAGGGTTGAAGCCGCCGATTCCGGAAACCTTTCTGTAACAAGACTTTACACTTCCCCCTCCTCGTGGCCGCAAAGCCCCACTGTGGCGCGGAAACCGCAGCGAAGGCGGATTTCCGCGCCTCATTCTTTTCACAGCCCACCGTGGCTTTTGAGCAGCATTTCCCTAAAATCCGAAATACCTCGTTAACCAATTGGGCGCCACCTTTGCTCCACCGAAAATGGAGAGAGGTTACTTCCAATGGCAACGACCACCACGGGTCTCGTCGACACGACCTTCGTCGTCAACGCCTCGGGGCAGGCTGCCGGCGGGATCTGGCCGCAGTTCCGGCTGCTCCTGGATGGTGTCAACCTCGGCCAGGCGACGGTCAGCTCGACCAGCGACGGCCGGTACACCTTCAAGGCCCAGGTCGCTCCGGACCAGGCTCACAAGCTTCAGATCGTCTACTTCAACGACGGCTATGTGAACGGGCAGGACCGCAACCTGCTCGTCAAGTCGCTGGAAGTGAACGGCAAGCCCGTCGCCTCCACCAGCTCGCTGGTCAGCTACGACCGCGGCGCCTCCGACGGCAAGGACGTGATCCCCGGCCAGGAAGGCATGTGGTGGGACGGTTCGCTCGATTTCGCCCTGACCAAGGACTACTTCCCGGTCCCGACGCCGCCGGCCCCCGCCGGCAACACCCAGGTCATCCTGAACCTGCAAGGCAACGCCGCGGGCGGCGTCAACGCGCATTTCAACCTGCTGATCGACGGCAAGAAGGTCGGCGAGGGCATGGCCGGCGCCTCGGCCAAGGACTACGCCTTCTCGATCAACGCCACGGCGGACCAGGCGCACAAGGTCCAGATCCAGTACGACAACGACGCCACGGTGAACGGCCAGGACCGCAACCTGCTGGTCAACAAGATCACCATCAACGGCAAGTCGGTCCTGCCCACGGACAGCAACGTCACCTATGACAAGGGCGCGCTGGACGGCAAGGACGTGGTCAAGGGCCAGTCCGGCCTGTGGTGGAACGGCACGCTGGTGGTCGACGCCGACAAGAGCTTCTTCCCCGGCTCCACGACGCCGACCACCCCGACCAACCCGCCGCCGCCCCCCGCCCCGACGAAGCCGACCCTGTCGGTCAGCGACGTGTCGGTGACCGAGCCGACCGGCAAGACCGCCGGCATCGCGCCGGGCTTCCTGCACACCGAGGGCGGCCAGATCATGGACAGCAGCGGCAAGGCCGTGAAGCTGACCGGCGTGAACTGGTTCGGGTCCGAGGGCTACGCCTTCGCGCCGCAGGGGCTGTGGATGGACAGCTACCAGAGCCACATGAACCAGATGAAGGATCTGGGCTTCAACACCATCCGCCTGCCCTACTCCGACGCGATGCTCGACAACGGCCGCATGCCGACCGGCATCGACTATTCGAAGAACCCCGACCTGCGCGGCAAGACCTCGCTGGAGGTCTTCGACAAGATCATCGATTACGCCGACAAGATCGGCATGAAGATCATCCTCGATCACCACCGCTCCGGCGACGGCGCGTCGGCCAATGAGAACGGGCTCTGGTACACCAGCCAGTACCCGGAATCGAAGATGATCGAAAACTGGAAGATGCTGGCGACCCGTTACAAGGGCAACGACGCCGTCATCGGCGCCGACCTGCACAATGAGCCGCACAACCCGGCCACCTGGGGCGACGGCGGCCCGAACGACTGGGCCCGCGCCGCGGAGCGCATCGGCAACGCCATCCAGTCGGTCAACAAGGATTGGCTGCTGATCGTCGAGGGCGTCGAGACCTATCAGAACCAGTGGTACTGGTGGGGCGGCAACCTGCTGGGCGAGAAGAACTACGAGGTCAAGTTCAACGAGCCGGGCAAGCTGGTCTATTCGGTCCACGACTACGGCCCGTCGCTCTACATGATGGACTGGTTCAAGGCCAACAACTTCCCGAACAACATGCCGGCGAAGTGGGACCAGATGTGGGGCCACTTCATCCAGAACGACGAGACCCCGATCCTGGTCGGCGAGTTCGGCAGCCGCATGGAAACCGCCATCGACAAGGCGTGGATGCCCAAGCTGATCCAGTACATGAACGGCGACTGGAACGGCGACGGCAAGATCGATCTCGCCGCGGGCGACCAGGGGGCGAGCTGGACCTACTGGGCCTGGAGCCCCGGATCGGGCGACACCGGCGGCATCATGAACGACAGCTGGAAGGTGGACTACAACAAGTACAACGCCATCAAGTCCGGCCTGTACAGCAGCAGCACCGCCAGCCCGGTGACCACCGACGCGGTGTTCACGGTGAAGCTGTCCCAGGCCTACAGCCAGACGGTGACGGTGGACTACGCCACGGCGGACGGCACGGCCAAGGCCGGATCGGACTATCTGGCGACCAGCGGCAAGCTGACCTTCGCCGCCGGCGAGACCACCAAGACGGTCGCCGTCAAGGTGCTGAGCGACGACGTGACGGAGGGTGTCGAGACCTTCAACCTGAAGCTCTCCAACCCGACGCAGGCGACCATCGCCGACGGGACCGGCATCGGCACCATCAACCCGCCGGGCTCCGCCCAGGCCCTGTCGGCGGACCTGCTGGCCCATACCCTGGCCCAGGACACGGCGACGGTGCAGTCGGTGGGCGTGCAGTCCGCCATCGACCTGTCGTCGATCGACTTCTCGCACATGATGACGGTGGACGCCGCGAACCTGCTGCTCGAGCATCAGGCCGCGTAACGACCGCGAAAGCGGTGAAACTACCCCTCTCCCGCCCCGGGAGAGGGTGCCCGCGTAGCGGGCGGGTGAGGGTCGGACGAGGATCAGGGCGCCGATCCTTGGCGGCACCCTCACCCTTCCCACGCTTTGCGTAGGCCCCTTCCCTCTCCCGGAGCGGGAGAGGGAAATTTCAGGACGCCGACTGCAGGCGGCGGACACGGCCGAGCAGCAGCTTGCCCAGCATCGCCCGGCCCGTCGACCCCATGCCCGGACCGAACACCGCCGCCGCCAGGAACACCAGCACCAGCACCACCTTCTCCGCTGTGAAGGCCGGATCGACCTCGGTGCCGAACAGGTACCAGCCCGCCGCGTAGGCGAAGGCCGCCGGCACCAGGATCCAGCCGATCCGCACGGCGTTCAGCGGCACCTCGTCGCGGCAGATGCGGCGGCGCACCGTCTCGGTCAGGGCGATCTGGAAGACCTCGCGCCCGAGATTGGCCAGCGCGGCGCCGAGCAGGCCCCACTGCCAGACCAGCGCCAGGGCCAGCGCCGACCCCACGGCGAGGCTGGCCGCGGAGATCCAGGGCAGCACGCCGACGCGCTTGGCCTTCAGGATCGCCACCTCCGGGTTCATGCGCACCCCGTGCAGCACATAGGCGAGCACCAGGAAGGGCATGCTGGTCAGCACCGGCGTGTAGTCGGCGGACGCGATCAGCCAGAGGATTTCCGGCGCGGTCAGCGCCAGCCCCAGCCCGGCCCCGGTCAGCAGCACGACGAACAGGTGGAAGACGAAGTCCGCCTGGCCGTGGTCCGCCGCGCCATGCTGCGCCTCCAGCCGGCTGACCGACCAGATCTGCAGGAAGGAGGCGGTCAGGAACATGAAGAGGATCTGCGACAGCCGCATCCCGAAGGCGAACAGCCCCACCGCCGCCGTGGACAGCAGGATGTTCAGCAGCCAGCGCGAGACGAAGTTGTTGGCGATGTCGAGCAGCGACTGCGGCGCGTAGGGCAGCCCCAGCGCCGCCACCCGCTTCAGGATCGGGAAGGAGAAGGAGAACCCGGTGTCCTTCAGGATCGCCACCACCAGCAGGAGGCCGAGCGCCAGGAAGGACGCGCCGTTCGCCAGGAAGATGCCCTCCACCCCGAGGCCGAGCGCCCACAGGAACAGCAGGTTGAAGGCAAGCAGGGCCACCACCTTGGCCAGCGACACCAGCAGGCACAGGCCCGACCGCTTGCGCGCCCGGTAATAGGCCAGCGCCAGCTCGAACAGGGTGGTCAGGGCGACGCCGGCGAGCGCGATCGCCATCACCGCCGCGTGGCCGGTGTCGCCGAACATCGCCCAGCTTCCCGCCATGCCCAGCGGCCAGGCCAGCCCGACCATCGCCACCGACGTGCCGACCACCGCCAGCAGGCAGGTGCTGGCGACGCGCCGCCGGTCGCCCTCCTCGGCGTGCTCGAAATAGACGGCGGTGAAGGCGTTGTTCATGCCGATCATCAACATGACCGCCAGCAGGTCGGCGACCACCACCACCAGCGCGTAGACGCCGAATTCGGAAGGGCTGAGAAGCCGGGTGTAGAGCGGCAGGAGCAGAAGCCCGGCAGCCCGGTTCACCACGTTGGCCAGCATGAACAGCCAACCGTGTTTCAAGATCGTCGCTGCTTCGGACGCCATCAGGAACTCCGCCTAGAACTCCGGTGGGGCGGCACTGCCGCACCCGCGAACGCAATTCCGATGATTGGAACCGGACCGGGACGTTTCAATTTCGCGTTGGTGCCGTCGCGCTGTTCTTCAGGCTTATCCCCATGAAGGCGCATCGGCGGCGTCCACTGCCCCCACCCCGCAGACAACCGACCAAGCCTGCGAGGGCACTCCACCGCGATCAACGGGGCGTTGGAGACACCGTCTCATCCGGAATCGTCCGGCGGCTTCTTATGGGATACGTCCGTGCCGCCGCCTCGGAGGGACGGGCGGTCCAACCCGGCGAAACCCGCCACCACCCGGCGTCGCCCCCGACCATAGGAGACGGGGAACATCCCCCCAATACCCCCAATTTGCGGGAAGAAAAGGAGTAGCCGGGGAACGGCGGTGGCAGCGTCGCCACCGATCCGGATGACCCGGACGAAGTCACCCGCTTTCCTTAATCTCTTCAAACTCACCCGAGGGAATCCACGCTGGATGTAAGGGGTATCGCCGCTGGCGCAGGAGGCCTCTTGTGATTTGTTGATTGACGGCAGCCTTTATCCTAATTCGTGGAGAACAGCGCAACCTTCTGATCTGTCTGCACAGAGGCGAGGCATGCGCTGATATTTGTGTGTCTTTCTGAACACAGAAAGACTCAAAGAAAAAGCTGATGAGAAACCGTCTTTCGCTGCCGCGCGTTAGGTCAGGCGCGAGACGGATGACATTCCGTTTCACATATAAATGGGACCTGCGATGAGCAAACTCGACCCAGAAGCGGTCATCAATCTGGCCCCGGTGAAGAAGACGGCCATGCCGACGGTGGGACCCGGGCTGCTGTTGGCGCTGTCCGACGGCTTCATGCTCGCCCTGCTCGGCTGGACGCTCATCCAGCTGTTCGGAAGCGACACCCTGACCGCGGAAGCGGACCTGTCGCAGCGCGCCCTGGTCACCGGCCTGATGCTGGTGCCGCTGGTGAAATCGGTTTTCGGAATTTATTCGCTGGGCCGCTTCGACTATCTGGAGCGGACCCGCCGCACCTTCCAGGCGGCCCTGCTGTCGGTCGCCGTGCTGGCCGTGCCCTTCATCGTGATGGACGGCTTCCGCTCCTTCTTCGTCGAGGCGCTGTCGGTCGCCCTGATCGGCTTCGCGATCACCTACGCCGCCGACCTGCTGTTGGTGCACGGCCTGATGGCCAGCGCGCTCAACTGGCGCACCCCGGTGGTGATCGTCGGCGCCGGCCCGCAGGGTGCCGCCATCGCCGAAAAGCTGCAGCGCCTGCCCTGGCTGGGGATGCGCCCGGTCTGCTTCTTCGACGACGACGACACGCTGTGGCAGACCCGCGTCGCCAACCTGCCGGTGGTCGGCTCGACCGACCTGCTCGCCAAGTCCCCGGCCTACGCCCAGCAGGCCCAGGCCGCCATCGTCGCCGACATCGGGCGCCACAAGAAGGAGCTGACCGCCCTGGTCGAGCGGCTGCCCTTCAAGCAGGTCTATTGCCTGCTGGGCGAGGGCAACGTCAGCGCGGTCGACGCCACCTACCACAACCTGCACGGCTCGCTGGCGCTGCGCGTCTCGGTGCGTCCGCCGACCAGCTACCTGCGCATCCGCCGCGCGCTCGACATCCTGCTGTCGGGCATCCTGCTGGTGGCGGTGGCGCCGCTGATGCTGGGCATCGCCGCGGCGATCCGGCTGGACAGCCCCGGCCCGGTCATGTTCCGCCAGAAGCGCTGGGCCGGCGGCGACAAGACCTTCGACGTGCTGAAGTTCCGCTCGATGCACATCAACGCGGAGGAGCATCTCCAGCGCCTGCTGGAGAACGATCCGAAGATGCGCGAAGAGTACATGACCTACCACAAGCTGACCTACGACCCGCGCATCACCCCGGTCGGCCGCTTCCTGCGCAAGACATCGCTCGACGAGCTGCCGCAGCTGGTGAACATCCTGATGGGCGATATGAGCCTGATCGGCCCGCGCGCCTACATGCCGAAGGAACTGCCGGAGGTCGGTGCGTCGGCGGAGGTCATCGGCTCCGTCCGTCCGGGCCTGACCGGCTACTGGCAGGTGTCGGGACGCCACCGCACCACCTTCCAGGAGCGCGTCGCCATGGACGTCTTCTACGTCCGCAACTGCGGCCTGCTGTTCGACTTCTACATCCTGTGCAAGACCGCGGTGATCGTCCTCAAGGGCGACGGGTCATGACCCCGCGGCGCTCCATCCAGGCCCCTCTTCCCACGCGGGAGAGGGGCTTTCCCTTTTTCGGGACCTTGTCCGGATCTGGGCTGCATATGCCCTGCGGGACCCGCAAGATCGGGGTGGGTGGCCCAACCGGAGGTAGCCCTGACGGGGACGGCCTCCTTAGGCCTAATGCCTCCGCCCGGCTACAGGTCCGGGCATCGGGTTGGCATCTTCAGAAAACGATGCGGTGCGCCCGGCATGGGCGTTCACTGCCATAGCAGCCCTTTTCACCGGAACAGCGGCCCCATGAAAGTCCTCGAAGTTCTGGAAAAGAGCATCACCGTCTTCTGCATCGTCTCGTTCGGCGGGTCGGTGCTCCCGGCGCTGCTGACCGGCGGCGGCGCAACCGATCCGGACGCACCGGGCGCGGTGATCTACTTCATGGCCGTCTATGTCATGATCCTGGGCCTGATGGCGCTGCGGCCCAGCCTGGCCTTCCGCATCCCGACGGGAAGCCCGGCGGTGTCGCTGATCGTGGCGCTGGCCTTCCTGTCGGCCCTGTGGTCGATCTACCCGGACGTGACGCTGCGCCGCGCGGTGGCTTTCCTGTTCACCACCGCCTTCGCCGTTTATCTCGCCCTGCGCTACACCTTTCCGGAGATCGTCCGGATGCTGGCGACGGGTCTGTCGATCCTGATGGTGCTGTCCTACGTCTCGGTCTTCGCCATGCCGGCGGTCGGGCTCGACCACGAGCAGCATGTCGGCGCCTGGAAGGGTGTCTTCTGGCAGAAGAACGTCACGGGCCGCATGATGGTCTGGCTGGTGCTCTGCCTGCTCTGGCTCGACTGGACGCGCGAGGGCAAGCGCTGGGTGGTCCGCCCGCTGCTGCTGATGGCCCTGCTGCTGATCGTGATGAGCCGGTCGGGCACCGGCCTGGTGACCTCGATCCTGGTCGCCGGGCTGCTGCTGGTCAGCGGCTTCGTGCGCGGCGGCATCCGCAGCTTCGCGCCGGCCATGGCCTTTGTCCTGCTGGTCGCGGTGGTCGGCATCACCAGCGGCACGACCTTCTGGCACGACATCCTCTATATGCTGGGCCGCGACCCGACGCTGACCGGACGCACAGTGCTGTGGGAACACACGCTGATGTCGATCCAGGACCGCTTCATGCTCGGCTGGGGCTACGGCGCCTACTGGTACGGGGCCTACGGTCCGGGCAGCACCTTCACCCAGGGCTGGGGCATCAACTCCGCCCACAACGGGTGGATGGAAGCCTGGCTCGACCTCGGCCTGCCCGGCGTGATCCTGACGGCGATGCTGATGGGCCGGCTGCTGATCCAGGGCTTCGCCGCCATCCGCTACAGCGGGAACCGCGCCGAGCCCGCCTGGATCTTCACCGTCGGCTGCGCGCTGCTGCTGATCTCGGTGTCGGAAAGCGTGTTCCTGGAACGCCATTCCCTGAACTGGATCGTGCTGGTGATCGCGGTGACCCGCCTCGTGCAACGCCGCCGCTGGGCGAAGATGCAGGCCCGGATGGAGGACCAGCAGCAGGCCTCCTACGCTGCCTACGCCAGTTCCTCCCCCTACGGAACCTCCTACGGCGGGCCTCCGGCCGCCGGCTGGAGCGGTCCGGTCCGGCCCGGCTGACGGAAAGGAGCCACCGCATGTTCCGCCCCCCGAATTCTCCGTCGCGACAGAAGGTAGTGTCATGACGCCGCCGCAAGAGACGGGCCCGCAAGAGATGGCCCCGCAAGAGATGGTCACCGTCGTCATTCCCACCCGCAACCGGCCGGACATGGTCGCGCGGGCCGTGGAAAGCGCCCTGGGACAGACCTACGCCCCGCTTGAGGTGGTCGTCGTCATCGACGGGCCCGACCCCGCCACCGAGGAGCGCCTGAGGGCGTTCGGCGATCCGCGGCTGACCGTGATCGCGCTGGAACAGAACCGCGGCGCCGCCGGCGCCCGCAATCTGGGCGTGGACCGCGCGAAGGGCGCCTGGATCGCCTTCCTCGACGACGACGACGAATGGATGCCGGGCAAGGTCGCCCTGCAGATGGCCGCCCGCCCGCCCGGCGTGCGCTACCCGATCATGAGCTGCCGCTGCAAGGTGGTGACCGCCCGCGGCGACTTCGAATGGCCGCGGCGCCTGTGCACCCCGCGGGACCGGATCGGCGACTACCTGTTCGTCCGGCACGGGCTGTTCAAGGGCGAGACCTTCGCCCCCACCACCACCCTGCTGGCCCCGAAGGCGCTGCTCCAGCGCCAGCCGATCCCGAAATCGGCCTTCGACGACTGGGAGTGGCTGATCGCCTGCGGCCAGATCGAAGGCTGCGCCCTGGTGACGGTGCCGGAGGTGCTGGCGATCCACTACACGGAATCGGACCGCATCACCCTGTCGACCTGCCACAACATCGACATGGCCCTGAACTGGGCGGAGTCGGTGCGGCCCAAGCTGTCGCCCCGCGCCTACGCCAGCCTGCTGCTCCAGGCAACCGGCGGGGAACAAGCGGCGCGCACCCCGGCGGTGCGCAAGCGCATCCTGAAATCGGCGCTGCGGGACGGCGCGCCGACCCCGATGGCGCTGACCACCTTCCTGATGCATTCGCTGATGCCGGTCGGGCTGCGGCGCCGGCTGCGTCAGGCCATCTTCTCGGCTCCCGGCGCGGCGTGAGGGCAGAATGGGTTTGATCGACAGGGGTTTCCGGCGCAAGAAGGCGTCCCGCGCCTGCATTGTCTTCGCCACCCCCGGCGCGCTCGACGGCGGCGGGGGGATCGGGCGGATGACGGGCTACATCGTCGACGCCTTCCAGAACAGCCCCGCCGCCCCGGAAACCGTGGTGCTCGACACCCGCGGCACCGGCAGTGCCCTGCTGTCGCCGCTCTATCTGGCCGGCACGCTGGCGCGGCTGGCCGCCCTGATGCTGCGCCGCCGCCCGACGGTCGTGCACATCAACGTGTCGGAGAACGCCAGCGTCTGGCGCAAGGCGGTGGTCCAGCTCTTCGCCGGGCTGTTCTGCTGCCCCACGGTGGTGCATCTGCACGGCGCGTCCTTCATGGAGTATTTCGACAAGGGGCCGGTGTCCCGCGCGATCAGCCGCTGGCTGTTCGACCGCTGCGGCATCGCGCTGGTGCTGGGCGAGAGCTGGCGGAACTTCCTGGTGCAGTCGGTCGGGACGGACCCGCACAAGGTGCGCGTGCTCTACAACGCCGTACCGGACATCGGCGCCGACCTGCCCGTCCGCGCCGCGCCGCCCGAAGGGGCGATCGTGTCGCTCCTGGTGCTCGCCAACCTGTCGGAGCGCAAGGGCATCGGCACGCTGCTGCGCTCCTGCCGGCTGATGAAGGACCGGGGCTTCCGCTTCCGTGTGACCATCGGCGGCGGCGGCGACGTCGAGGGCTACCGCCGCATGGCGGCGGAGCTGGGCTTGGACGGCGACTGCCGGTTCGAGGGCTGGATCTCCCGCGAGCAGGCGCACGCCCATCTGCGCGACCACGACATGCTGCTGCTGCCCTCGACCCACGAGGGGTTGCCCATGGTGATCCTGGAGGCGCTGTCCACCGGCATGCCGGTGGTCACCACCCCGGTCGGCTCGATCCCGGAGGTGCTGACCGACGGGGAGACGGCGCGCATCGTCCCGGTCAACGACCCGGAGGCGCTGGCCCAGGCGGTCCGCGACCTCGCCGCCCGGCCGGCGCTCTACGCGCGCCTGTCGGCGCAGGGCCGGCGGCTGTTCCTGGAGAAGTTCGTCATCGAGTCCTATGGCCGCAGCCTTCAGGACATCTATGCGGAGCTGAACCGCCCCGACGCCGTTCGGCGCCCCTCATTGGGGGCGCTGCCCGACGCCGCGACGGCCAAGCCATCGCTGACCCGCGCGGGCCGGCAGTAAGAACCCATTTTTCCGCGGGGTCCCTAATTCCTTCCTCCCTGAAGCTTCGCGAGGGGAGCGCGACAGTCAGGAGCGGATATGATCTACATCGTTTCACCCGGCGGCACGCTCGAAAAGGGCGGCATGGGGCGAATCGTCGACAACTTCACGACGGACTTACGGGAGAACCGTCCCGACGTGAAGTTCGAGGTGATCGACAGCTATGGGCCGGACGCGAAATTTCACCTGATGCCCTTCTACTTCGCCGCCGCGCTGCTGCGCCTGCTTGGCTGCTTCGCGACCGGCAAGGCCCAGCTCGTGCACATCCACATGGCGGAGTACGGCAGCGTCCTGCGCAAGGGGATGATCGTCGCCATGGCCTCGCTGTTCCGGGTGCCGGTCGTCCTGCACCTGCACGGCGGGCGTTTCCCGAAGCATTACGAGGACGCCAAGCCGCTGTCCCGCTGGGCCATCCGCCACATGATGGAGATGACCAGCGAGGTGGTGGTTCTGGGCGAGTACTGGCGCAACTGGGTGGTCACCACCTTCCCGGCGGTGCGCCGCGTCACCCTGCTGCACAACGCCGTGCCGGGTCCGGAGACGATCCCGGAGCGCGCGGAGGACGGTCCGGTGCGCCTGCTGTTCCTCGGCCGCCTGATCAAGCTGAAGGGCATCGACGTGCTGCTCGACGCGCTGGCGTCGGAGGCGTGCCGCAGCCGCTCCTGGCAACTGACCATCGCCGGCGACGGCGACCTGGAGACCTACCGCGCGCAGGCCAAGGCGCTGGGGCTTGATGAGCGCGTCCGCTTCACCGGCTGGCTCGACCAGACCGGCTGCCGCAAGGAGCTGGTGCAGGCCCATGTGCTGGTCCAGCCCTCCATGTTCGAGGGGCTGCCGATGTCGGTGCTGGAGGCCATGGCCAACGGTCTGACCATCGTCGCCACCCCGGTGGGCAGCGTGGGCGACGCCATCGCCGACGAGGAGACCGGCCTGCTGGTGCCGCCGGGCGACCGGACGGCCCTGGCCGAGGCGCTGGCCCGCGTGATCGACGACGCCGAGCTGCGCCGCCGGCTGGGCCAGGGCGCCCGCCGCCGCTTCGAACGCCAGTTCGACATCGCCGTCTACCGGGAGCGCATCGTCGAGATCTACCGACGCAACGCCCGCGGCTGGATGTCCGAACCGGCGCCGGCCGCATCCATCGGGCCGCGCCGGGCGCGGTCCGGCTGACCGTCCCGCCGATCCGGGCCCGCTTCCGAACCGGGCCCGTCCTGCCTTTCAACCGGTCCGCAACCGCCTCGCCAGCCGTGAACAAAGGACCGGACACACAGCAGAGGTCCAATCCCCATGAAGCAAGCCATCGCGGCCGGAATCGTGCGCTGGACGGGAGTCGGTGCCCTGTTCCGAAACCTGTTCGCGCGCCGGAACGTGACCATCGTCGTGTATCACGACCCGGACCCGGAGGTGATGCGCGCGCACCTCGCCTGGTACGCCGAACGCTACAGTTTCACCACGCTGGACGCGGTGGCCGACGCGATGGAGAGCGGGCGGTGGGGTGACCTGCCGCCCTATCCGCTTGTCGTCACCTTCGACGACGGCCACCGCAACAACGCCCGCCTGGAACCTCTGTTCAAGGAGTTCGGGGTTCGCCCGACCATCTACCTGTGCAGCCGCGTGGTCGGCACCGCCCGCCCCTATTGGTGGAAGACCGCCGCGGCCGGGCGAATCGGCGCCGAGACGCTGAAACGCCTCCCCGACCCCGAGCGCCGCCGCCGGCTCGCCGAAGCCGGCGACGATCCCGACCGGGACGGCGCCGACCGCCAGTCGCTGACCTGGGACGAGGTGCGACATCTTGCCGCCGTCACCGATTACGGCGCCCACACGCGCACCCACCCGATCCTCCTGCAATGCGACGACCAGCGCTGCGCCGAGGAGATCGCGCTGTGCAAGACCGAGCTGGAGGAGGCCACCGGCCTGCCCTGCCGCCATTTCGCCTTCCCCAACGGCGATTTCAGCGACCGCGAGGTGGCGATCATCCGACAGGCCGGCTACCGCACCGCGCGCACCATCGATCCGGGCTGGAACGGCCCGAAGACCGACCCGCTGCGGCTGCACGCCGTGCCCATCTCCGACGACGCCTCGGTGGACTGGCTGTCGGTGCAGGCGACCGGCATTCCGGCCTGGCTGCGCAAGCGCAGGAACGGCGGCGGTGCACCCGCCCCGGCCCCGACGCACGGCGATCCGCTGCCGGCGGCGTGATCCTGGCCTTTGGCAATCCTCCCCGATGTCCCCTCGCCCCTCTGGGGAGAGGGAAAGCACGCCCACTCCTCAGCAACCATGACGAGAGCGATAGGCCCGCCTACGCCGCAAGTCAGAGAGGGTTCTCCAAGAGTACGAGAAGGTATTCCCTGCTCAATTGCAATGACCCTGAGTGGTTAGCCACTGTCTTCACCGTCCGATCATCCTTTGCACTCTCGAAAACACCGCATTCGAATGCAATAAAGAATGACGTACTCGGCGGCGTTGCCGGAACCTCACTGCGAAGAACGGGAAATGCCTTTCCCAATCCCACGCAATGAGGCGGTAGCACCGAAAGGAACGGACCGGTCCCTTTGGATTAATCCTCTTAGGGGGCCGGCCTCTCCGTCCCGATCTGCCGGCCAAGGATCGACGACCAAACCCACAGGAGTTGCCAGCGACATGCGGACCGCCATCACCACCGACACGACGACCCTGAGCGCACCCGCCACCCAGGAGATCCGCGCCTTCATCGTGGAGAACTTCCTGCTGGGCAGCGACTCCGGCTTCGACAACGCCGAATCCCTGCTGGAGACCGGCATCATCGACTCCACCGGCATCATGCACGTCGTGGCCTTCCTGGAGGAGCACTTCGGCATCATCGTCGAGGACGACGACATGGTGGCCGACAACCTCGAATCGGTCAGCCGCATCGCCGCCTATGTCGAGCGCAAGCGGGCCCTGAAGGACGCGGCCTGATCCTTCCGCCAGGACGGAACGGGCCATCGGGACAGTCACCGAAGCCAGGCAAGGGAACAGCGTCATGGCGCACCTGCTTCATCAGCTCCTCAGCGAAACCGCCGCAAGGCGGCCTCACCACACCGCGCTGATCGCGGGTGAGAACGCCGTCACTTTCGCCGAACTGGACCGCCAGAGCGACGCCGTCGCCTGCGCGCTCCAGTCCGCGGGGGTGGTGCGCGGCGACCGTGTGGCGGTCATGCTGGAGAACTCGATCGAGTATGTCGCGGGCTTGTTCGGCGCGCTCAAGGCCGGGGCCGTCTATGTCCCCGTCAACCCGTCCACCAAGGCGGACAAGCTGGCCTACATCCTGACCGACGCCGGCGTGCGGGCGCTCATCGCGCCCGCCGCGCTCGCCCGGCAGGTTGTGCCGGCGGCTGGTGAGGCACCCCACCTCGCCACCACGCTGTGGGTCGGGCCCGCCGTGCCGGCCGGGGCCGGCGGGCTCTCCTTCACAGATATCGTGGCTACCCACCCGGACCCGCAGTCCGGAGGCACCAAGCCGCAGAACCGCGGCCTGATCGACCAGGATCTGGCCGCCATCCTCTACACCTCGGGAACCACCGGGCGGCCCAAGGGCGTGATGCTCAGCCACGCCGCGCTGGTGAACACCACCTGGTCGATCTCCACCTATCTGGAGAACACGCCCGACGACGTCGTCATGTGCGTCCTGCCGCTGACCTTCGGGTACGGCCTGTCGCAGATCCTGACCGGGGCGCGGGTCGGCTTCACGGTGGTCCTGGAACGCTCCTTCGCCTTCCCGGCGGAAACGCTGGCGCGCATGGTGAAGCACCGCATCACCGGCCTGCCCGGCGTGCCGACCTTCTTCTCCACCCTTCTCGGGATGGAGGCGCTGAAGACCGCCGACCTGTCCTCGCTGCGCTACCTGACCAACGCGGCGGCCCCGCTGCCGACCGCCCACATCGACCGCCTGCGCGAGCGCTTTCCCGATGCCGCCTTCTACTCGATGTACGGCATGACGGAATGCTGCACCCGCATCTGCTACCTCGACCCGCGGGACCTCGGCACCAAGACCGCCTCGGTGGGCCGGGCCATCCCCAACTGCGAAGCCTATGTGGTGGACGAGTTGGGCAACCGCGCCGCCCCCGGCGAGGTCGGCGAGCTGGTGGTCCGCGGCGCCAACCTGATGCGCGGCTATTGGAACCGCCCGGAGGAAACCGCCAAGCGCCTGCGCAGCGGGCCGCAGGGCGAAACGCTCCTCTACACCGGCGACCTCTTCACCATGGACGCCGACGGCTGCCTCTACTTCGTCAGCCGCAAGGACGACGTCTTCAAGTGCCGCGGCGAGAAGGTCAGCCCCAAGGAGGTCGAGAACGCCCTCTACGAGCTGGAGGCCGTGGTCGAGGCCGCCGTCCTCGGCGTGCCCGACTCCGCCGACGGCATGGCGGTGAAGGCCTATCTGGTCGTCCGCCCCGGTGCCACCCTGACCGAGATGGCGATCCGCCAGCACTGCCGAGGCCGCCTGGAGAGCCATCTGGTGCCCAAATTCATCGAGATCCGCGACGAGTTGCCGAAGACCGAGTCCGGCAAGATCAAGCGCGCGATGCTCGCCGAAACCGTCTGACCCTTTTCCGCCTGATCCTTTTCCGCTGGCCTTCAACACACAGGAGAGCGTGCGATGTGTGGTGTCGCCGGAGTTCTCGCCGGGCCGCGTGCCGAGCCCGCCGGACTCGACGAACTGAAGCGCATGATCGCCATGATCGGGCATCGCGGCCCGGACGGCTACGGCTTCTACCGCGACGGGCGGATCGGGCTCGCCCATGCGCGCCTCAGCATCGTCGGCTTGGCCGGCGGCTTCCAGCCGATCCACAACGAGGAGCGGACGCTGTGGATCACCTTCAACGGCGAGATCTTCAACCACGTCGAGCTGCGGCGTGACCTGGAGGCGCGCGGGCACCGCTTCTACACCCGCACCGACACCGAGGTGATCGTCCACGCCTTCGAGGAGTACGGCCCTGCCGCCTGGGCCAAGCTGAACGGCCAGTTCGCCATCGGCCTGTGGGACGCGGTGAAACGCGAGTTGTGGCTGGTCCGCGACCGGCTGGGCATCCTGCCGCTGTTCTACGCCCGCAGCGGCGACCATCTCGCCTTCGCGTCGGAGGCCAAGGCCCTGTTCGGCGGCGGGCGTATCGAGCCGCGCTTCGACGCCGCCCGCCTCGCCCAGGTCTTCACCCACTGGAGCGTCGCCCCCCAGGGCAGCGTCTTCGCCGGGGTGCAGAGCGTGCCGCCGGCCACCGCCATCCGCATCGACGCCGACCTGCGCCTGCACGAGGCCCGCTATTGGGAGCCGGACATGGCCGGCGATCCCGCCCTGTCCCGCATCACGCTGGACGAGGCGGCGGACCGGCTGGAGGAGAAGCTGCTCGACGCCATCCGCCTGCGGCTGCGCGCCGACGTGCCGGTCGGCGTCTACATCAGCGGCGGGTTGGACAGCTCGGTCATCGCGGCGCTGGCCCGCAAGCTCGACACCACGCAGATGCACAGCTTCGGCGTGCGCTTCGCCGACAACGCCTTCGACGAGACGCCGCAGCAGCGGCTGGTCGCCGGCCATGTCGGGACGGAGCATCACGACATTCTGTGCACGGCGGAGGACATCCAGGCGGCCCTGCCCGACGTGATCTGGCACGGCGAATCGCCGCTGGTCCGCACCGCCCCGGCGCCGCTGTTCCTGCTCTCCCGCCTCGTCCGCGACAGCGGCATCCGCGTCGTGCTGTCCGGCGAGGGCGCCGACGAATGGCTGGCCGGCTACGACATCTTCAAGGAGGACAAGGTCCGTCGCTTCTGGGCGCGGCAGCCGCACTCCACGGCGCGGCCGAAGCTGCTCAGCCGCATCCACCCCTACGCCGCCACCAGCGGCCAGAAGGACAGCCCGCTCTGGCAGGCCTTCTGGAAGCGCGGCATGACGGAGACGGACGACCCCTTCTACGCCCACCGCATCCGCTGGCAGAACACCGCCTGGACCCAGCGCCTGCTGGCGCCGGACGTGCGCTCCGCCGCCAACGCGCAGGCCTTCGACGAGGTCGTCTCCGCCCATCTGCCCGCCGGCTGGTCGCGCTGGAGCCCGCTCGCCCGCACCCAGTGGACGGAGATCGCCGCCTTCATGTCGCCCTACCTGCTGACCAGCCAGGGCGACCGGGTGGCGATGGCCAACAGCATCGAGGTGCGCTACCCCTTCCTCGACCCGGAGGTGGACGACCTCTGCGCCGCCCTGCCCGACCGGGTGAAGATGCTGGGGCTGCGCGACAAGCTGGCGCTGCGCCGCGTCGCCTCGCGCCTGCTGCCGGCGGAGATCTTCCACCGCCCGAAGCGGCCCTACCGCGCCCCGATGACCACCGCCCTCTTCGGCGCCCAGGCCCCCGCCTATGTCCAGGACCTGCTGTCCGAGGAGTCGCTGAACCGCTACGGGCTGGTCGACGCCGCCGGCGTCGCCGCGCTGGCCGCCAAGGCCCACCGCACCGACGGCCGCATGGCCGGCGAGCGCGAGGAGATGGCCCTGGTCGGCGTTCTCACCCTCCAGATGCTCGCCCGGAACGTGCTGGACGAGCTGCCGGGCCGGGCCTCGACCCTCCGCGCCCGCTTGGACGCCGCTCCCATCCACATTCTCGAAGAGCATTTGGACAGCGCCGCCGCCGCCTGATCCGGCGGACCGGCGCGGTCCCCAAGGCAGAGTCCATTCCACAGTCCCCCTTCCACAGTCGATGCAACAACGCCAACCGGGAAAACCGACACCATGCTGAACGCCCTGCATCCCTTCGACGCCAACGCCCTCTCGCTCGACTGCGCGGCCGCGGCCCGGGAGATCGAACAGTTCATCCAGCGCACCGTCGCCCACGACCTGAAGCGCCAGGGCATCGTGCTCGGCGTGTCCGGCGGCATCGACAGCTCGGTCTGCGCGGCGTTGGCCGTCCGCGCGCTGGGGCCGGAGCGCGTCCTGGCCATCCTGATGCCGGAGAAGGAGTCCTCGCCCGACAGCACCCGCCGGGGCCGGTTGCTCTGTGAGAGCCTGGGCATCGAGCCGATCATGGAGAACCTTACCGCTCCGCTGACCGCGCTCGGCTGCTACGACCGCCGCGACAGCGCCATCCGCCGCCTGTTCCCGGAATACGGGCCGGGCTGGAAGCAGAAGATCGGCCTGGCCGCCGGCCTGCTCGACGCCGACCGCGTCAACTACTTCACCATGACGGTGGAATCGCCGGAGGGCGACCGTCAGACCAGCCGCATGCCGGTGGACGTCTATCTGTCGGTGGTCGCCGCCACCAACCTGAAGCAGCGCGTCCGCAAGACCATGGAATACACCCACGCCGACCGGCTGAACTACGCGGTCCTCGGCACGCCGAACCGGCTGGAGTATGAGTTGGGCTTCTTCGTGCGCGGCGGCGACGGTCTGGCCGACCTGAAGCCGATCGCCCACCTGTTCAAGACCCAGGTCTACCAGATGGCCGCCTATCTCGGCCTGCCCGACGACATCCAGAGCCAGTCGCCGAGCACCGACACCTACACCCTGCCGCAGTCGCAGGAGGAGTTCTACTACGCCATCCCCTACGACAAGCTGGACCTGGCGCTCTGCGCCTACGGGCGCGGCGTGCCGGAGGACGAGGCGGCCCACGCCCTCAACCTGTCGGTCGAGCAGGTCCGCCGCGTCTACAAGGACATCGTCCTGAAGCGCCGCACGTCGGGCCGCATCCTGCGGAACGCCGCCCTGGTGCAGCCGGTCGAGGTGGATGGGAGCGACGCATGACCGCAATGCCCTGGCTTCAGCGGGGTGTGGAACGGTTCATGTCCGAGGATCGCGTCGCGCTGGAGTCCTTCCAGCGCGACCACTTCGGCGCGGACTCCCCGCTGCTGGACGACACCCATTTCAATTGGCTGTTCGAGGAGCCGCCGACCCCCGATCCCGAGGGGATGCAGTTCTGGGTCTGCAAGCGGAACGGGGGGATCGTCGGCCAGCAGGCGGGCATTCCCTTCGCGTTGAAGGTGGGGCAGCGGGTGCGCCGCGCCTCCTGGGCGATCGACCTGATGGTCGCCCCGGAATGGCGGCTGCGCGGCGTCGGGCCGGGCCTCTCGGAGACCCACGCCGCCGCCAGCGAGGTGAGCGTCTCCCTGTCGATGACCGACGCCGCCTACAAATCCTACAAGCGGGCGGGCTGGCTCGATCTCGGGAACATCCCGACCTATCTGCGCGTGATCGACCCGCAGCGCTGCCTGCGCGTCAGCCCCTACGACGGCGGGCTGGCCCGCCTGATGGCGCGGCTGGGCAAGCCGGCGATGAGCGCCGCTTCGCTGGTCGGCCACGCGGCCGCCCGGACCTTCGGCGCCCGGCTGGTCGAGGTCGACCGCTTCGACGACCGGATGGACGGCCTGTGGGAGGCCGCGGCCCCGCAGCATCTCTGCGCCGCCCGGCGCGACCACGCCTATCTCCAGTGGCGCTTCGACAAGATCCCGAACGCGGCGCGGCACCGCCGTTTCCTCGTCATGCGCCGCGACACGGTGATGGCCTATGTGGTTCTGCGCGTGGACCGCTGGCGCGGCGAGAGCGTCGGGGTGGTCTGCGATTATCTGGCCCGTCCGGGCTGGCTGATGCCCGCCTTCGCCCTGCTGGTCGAGCGCGCCCGGCGGGACCGGCTGGCCGCCCTGGTCTGCCGCACGCTGAACGCGCAGGCCGCCCGTCCCCTGTCGATGATGGGTTTTCTGTGCCTGAAGAACGGACTGCGCCAACCGACCCGGATGATGGCCCGCCCCGCTGCCGACCGGCCGGAGCTGACCCCGCTGATCGGCGACCCGAAGAACTGGTTCGTCACCGCCGCCGACAGCGACATGGGTTTCAAGGATCTCGGCGGATAAGCGGTTTTGCCCAAAACGACAAGGGCGCCCGCAGTGATGCGGGCGCCCTTGTCGTTTTGGGTCGTGCACAAAGTCGAGAATGTGAGGATGCATAATCCGAGCGCATGAGCGGTTTGCCGCTGCACGCGACGTTCATGAAGGATCAAGCCGATCGAGCGATTAGTAAGGCTCAGCTTCAGGCGTTGCCGCCCGTCCACATGCCTCCTATCGACGTGATGGTCTGTCACGGCTCTCAAGGGAGTTCTGGTTTTGAGGTGGGTTTCCC
>NZ_QOKV01000019.1 GCF_008365405.1 Azospirillum brasilense
CGGCGATCTCGTCGAAGGGGTTCATGCTCATCTTCACGTTGGCGGTCTCAACGCCGGAACCGTCCGCCTTGACGCGGATCTTGACGTTGTAATCGACCACCCGCTTGACCGGGACGAGGACCTTCATATCCCACCCTTTTCTTGAATTATGCAGGCGCACCTTCGCCGCTGGCGCCGAATCGGGCAGCTTGTGACAGCGCTGCGACCATAGGAGTTGACGTTTTGGCTGTCAACGCCGCCTACGCCGCAGGCGCGAAGGAGGCGGAATTGCATCAACGGTTTGCGCCCGGAACCCAGAGCACGTCGGCCGCTCCGTTCGCGTTCAGTTTCCGGCTCAGCACGAACAGGTGGTCGGACAGGCGATTGGCGTATTTCACCGCCGCCGGGTTGACCGGTTCCACCTCCGCCAGTTCGGTCATCAGCCGCTCGGCGCGGCGCACCACGGTGCGGGCCAGATGCAGATGGGCCGCCGCCGGCGCGCCGCCGGGCAGGATGAAGGAGTTGAGCGGGGCGAGGTCGGCGTTCATCGCGTCGATCTCCGCCTCCAGCCGCTCCACCTGCGACTCCAGAATGCGCAGCGGCGGGTAGGCCGGGTCCTCCGCTTCCGGCGTGCAGAGGTCGGCGCCCAGGTCGAACAGGTCGTTCTGGATGCGCGACAGCATGGCGTCGGTTTCCGGCTGGTCCGCGGTGTGCAGGCGGACCAGCCCGATGACGGCGTTCGCCTCGTCCACCGTGCCGTAGGCGGTGACGCGCGGGTCGTGCTTGGGCACGCGGCGCCCATCGCCGAGCGAGGTCTGGCCGCGGTCCCCGCCGCGGGTGTAGATGCGGGTCAGCTTGACCATGATTCCTGTGGGTGTCCTCAATCAGCCGTGGGTCAGGATGGCGAGCAGGAACAGCACCAGCGCCACCCCCTGGAGCGCCACGCGCATCCGCATCGCCCGGTTCGATTTGCGCGAATCGCCCTGCCCGCCGCGCGCCATGAAAAACAGCCCGGAGAACAGCGACGCCACGACGAGGCCGAGCGCCACGATCAGCAGAAACATGACGAGTCCATTCATGGCGCCACAATACCTCACGGTCCAGGTTACGCCTACACCGGCCAAACCGGTTACACGGGCATTCCGATGCGAGGCGCCTGTTGCGCTGACGCCCGGTCTTCTTACATTGTCGCGGACGACCCGGACGGCGAGAGGAATTCGGTATGCGGCGGCGGAGTTTCCTGAAGGCGGCGGCGGCCACCGGGCTGGCGGCCTCGGCCGGGGCCTTTCTGACCACGCGCCGCGTCGCGGTGGCCCAGCCGTCGGAAGTGCTGGCCGCCTTCCCCGACCGGTTCGTCTGGGGCGCCTCGACCTCCTCCTACCAGATCGAGGGGGCGGTGACCGCGGGCGGGCGCGGCCCCAGCGTCTGGGACAGCTTCAGCCATTCCTTCGGCAAGGTGGCGAACGGCGACACCGGCGACGTCGCCTGCGATCATTACAACCGCTACGCCGAAGACGTGGACCTGATGGCGAAGGCGGGGATGAACGCCTATCGCTTCTCCGTCGCCTGGCCGCGCGTCCAGCCGACCGGCACCGGCCCGGCCAACGCCGAAGGGTTGGACTTCTACGACCGGCTGACCGACGCGCTGCTGGCCAAGGGCATCGCGCCCTGGCCCTGCCTGTACCATTGGGACCTGCCCCAAGCGCTTCAGGACCGCGGCGGCTGGACCAACCGGGACATCGCCGGCTGGTTCACCGACTACGCCCAACTCGTCGCCGCGCGGATCGGTGACCGCGCCAAGCACTGGACCATGCTGAACGAGCCGTCCGTCCACGCCATCTTCGGCCACGGGTTGGGCGGGCACGCGCCGGGATTGATCGGCAAGGGCAATTACTTCAAGGCGATCCACCACCAGAATCTCGCCCAGGGCATGGCGCTGAAGGCGCTGCGGGCGGCGGGCGGGACCAAGGGCTGGCAACTCGGCACCGTGTTGTCGCTCCAGCCGGTCTGGCCGGTCGGCGGGCTGGACGCCAATTACGCGGCCTCGCTGATGTGGGACGCGGTGTGGAACCGCGCCTGCCTCGACCCGCTGCTGCGCGGGGAGTATCCGGAACTGCTGCGCGACGGCTTCGCCCCGCTGGTCAAGGCCGGCGACCTGGAGGCGATCCGCCAGCCCATCGACTTCCTGGGCATCAACTACTACAGCCGGATGCACCAGCAGCCGGACCCGGCGGGCCTGTTCGGCACCGGCTACGGCTCCCCGCCGGAAGGCACGCCGACGACCGGGATGGGCTGGCCGGTAGAGCCCGACGGCATCGCCGAAATCCTGATCGAGCTGAAGCAGGAATACGGCAACCCGCCGGTCTATGTGATGGAGAATGGCGCCGCCTATCCCGAGCAGACCGGGCCGAAGGGCTTCGTCCAGGACAACGACCGCATCAGCTACCTGCGCCGCCACATGCTGGCCGGTCATCAGGCGCTGGAGGAGGGGGTCGACCTGCGCGGCTGGTTCGTGTGGAGCCTGCTGGACAATTTCGAGTGGGCCGAGGGCTACCAGCGCCGCTTCGGCCTGATCGAGGTGGACCGTCAGACCCTGGAGCGCCGTCCCAAGGCCAGTTACCATTGGTACGCCGATGTGATCCGGAGGAAGGGCGTTCCGACCTCGGTGTAAGAGGACGGGGCTGCGATCATGGCGCCTGTTGCCGCCGGCCAGCCGACGCGCTTCGCCATCCAGAAGGCGCGCGGCAAGGGCTGGAAGACGCTGGAGGTCGGGGAAGACCTCGACCACGCCCGCGCCCGCTTCAACCTGATGGTGCGGGTGAACCCGCGCGCCTATTTCCGCCTGATCCAGCTCGACCACAACGCCGGGGCCGGTGGCGACGGGATGGAGTTCAATTGGAAGCTCATCGAACTGCACGACCCGAACCAGGGGGGAGCGGCCGGGGCAGGCCGGCAAGCCGCTCCGGCGAGGACGGCGCCCCGTTCCGCCAAGGCCAGGACCGCGGCCAAGGGGCTGCGACGGCGGGAGAAGGTCCCGCTGCCCCTGAAATTCTACGCCGCGGTGGTGCTGGCCGGGGTGCTGATCGGCGGGGTGCTGTATCTGCGCCACGGCCTGCCAGGGCCGTGAAGACGGCTCAATCGTCCGCCGTGTAGCCCTTGCGCCGCATGCACAGGGCGAAGATTTCCTTGCGGTAGCGGAACTGCGGCGTCTCCGGCAACGGGCGGTAGGGATAGCCACGCAGGCGCATGGTGTTGTCCACCTGCTCGATGCACTCGTCGTAGGCGGCGGTCGCCGTGGTCTCCGTGGCCGTCCACTCCCGGTAGGCCGGGGTGCTGCCGCAGGCCGCCAGCAGCAGCGTTCCGCCCGCCAGGATCGCGTGTCTCAGAGTCGCCATGCCATGGCCTCCCGCAAAGCGCCCCATAAGGCGCCAGGATGGATCTATACCACGTTTTTGCGCGCGCATCGGTTAACGGATGGGGAATGAGCCGGTCCTTCCGGAGGCGCCAAGGGGGAGGGGGACCTGATGCCGCCGCAACGCAGGCGCACAAAAATCGCGCCCGGAAAACCGCCGCAATCTGGTAACACGATCGCGCATCCACGATAGTGGACGGGCGATGGTCGGTTGGTGTCTCGGACGGAGGATGGTCATGACGGGTGGTTCGCACCGCGCGCGCCGCGCGGTCGCGTTGGCTGTGGTGGTGCCGGTTCTGGCGGTGGGTCTGCTGACGGGCGCTCCGGTTCGGGCGCAATCGACGGCGGACATCCAATGGGCCCAGACCATCCTGAAGGACAAGGGCTACAACATCGGTGGGCGGGCCAACGGCCAGATGCACGCCGAGACGAAGGCTGCGCTCGGCAAGTATCAGGCCGCCCATGGACTGCCGGTGACCAACCAGCTCGACAAGGCGACCATCGCCAAGATGATGGGCGAGCGGGAGGGCAAGGCTCCCGCGACGGTCGGGAACCTCGCCCAGCAGAAGGTCGGCGGCGGCGGTCCCGGTCAGGCGCCGCGCGAGCCGCAGCGGGAGGTGGTGCCCCGCGCCGCCCCCACCCAGCGGATCGACAGCGGAACGGGCAGCGTCGGCGGCGGCGCGCAGTTCAGCGCCGGCCCGCCCGTGACCAGCAGCAGTTCCTCGTCGGGCGGAGCGTCCAGTGCCCCCGCGTCGTCGGCCCCCGCAACCTCCGCCACGGCGTCGTCACAGGGGCAGGGGCAGGGGCAGGGGCCGGTGCCGCAGGCGGCACCGCGGGCCAGCGTCACCGCGACCACCCCGTCCGGTCAGCCGGTGCCGGTGGTCGAGGCGGCGGCGGACAGCGGATCGATGCTGCCGGCCTGGGCCGCCAACGGTGCCCGCTACGGCGTGATGGGCTTGATCGGGGCGACGGTGCTCGGCATCGGCTTCGCGTGGTGGCGCAGCGGTCGGGCCAGCGCCACGCGGCCGGTGCCGCGCAACGACAGCCCGCGCGACCAGCGCCGCGAACCGAGCTTCGGCAGCGGTCGCCGAAGGGAGGAATTGACGACCGGCGCGCTGCCGCCGCTCAGCAGCGGCGGACGCGGCCGGCGGTAGGCTGCGGCCTTTTCAAGCCATCCCTGTTTCAGGCCATCCCTGTTTCAGGCCATCTGCGACATCGGGCACATGGCGTTGCCGCAGCCGGACGGGTTGCAGGCGGGCATCGGCGCCGGCGCCGGCGCCGGCTTGGACGCGCCGACGCGCGGCGCCATGATCGCCTTCGCCACCTCGGTCCCGCCGCAGGACGGGCAGGACAGCCCGTCGGCCTTGCGGGTGTCGTAATCGGCCATGTTCTTGAACCACTGCTCGAATTCGTGGCCGCAGGCGCAGCGCAGGGCGTACAGGATCATCGGCGGTCTTTCTTGGATCGTCCTTGGGCGGGGCTGTTGCCGGACAGAAGGACGGAATCCCGCGAAATGGCGCGATGATCTGCATCAAGGCCGGTGCCGCGCCAACTCATCGATGAGTCGTCACCCCCACCTGCCGGCACATGGACAGCATGGCGCAGGTGGAGCAGCGCGGGCGGTCGCCGGTGCAGATCCATTTGCCGAAGGGCACCAGCCGCTCGTTGATCTCCACCCAGTAATGGCGGGGCAACAGCTCCATCAGCGCGACCATGGTGCGCTCGGGCGTCGGGGCGGCGACGAACCCCCAGCGGTTGACGATCCGGTGCACATGCACGTCCACCGCCACGGCCGGAATGCCGAACCCGACCGCCAGGGTCAGCGCCGCGATCTTCGGGCCGACTCCATGGAAGGCCATCAGGGCGTCCGGCGTGTCGGGAACTTCGCCGCCATGCTCCGTGATGATGCGGCGGGACAGCGCCCGGATGTCGCGGGCCTTCGGCTCGGGAAAGGTCGCGCCGTCGAGCAGGCGGGTCAGCTCCTCCGGCGTCAGGGCGACCATCTGTTGCGGCGTGCGCGCCACCGCGAACAACCGCTCGCACACCACGATGGTCGTCTCGTCGCGCGTCCGCGCGGAGATCAGACTGCCGACCAATTGCTCGAAGGGACTGCCGTAGCCGCGGTCGCGCAGCGCGAACATGGCGGCCTTCGGGCGTCCGGCCACGGCCTGGCGCAGGCGCCGGAACGCCTCGTCGATGTCGAAGGGGTCCTTGTCGGCGAGTGGGGGCGCGGAGCGCAGAGGCATGATCGGTCGCTGGCGTGATGAAGGGAGCCACACCGAAACAGCGGGCAGGGCGGGGTTGCTCCCCATTCCCCTTTGCAACACAACGCTATTTCTGTACATTAGTAATATCTAAATTAGAAGGAGGCGCAAGCCATGGTGAAGGATTGGCCGCAGATGGCGAAGGACATGTCCGGCGCGGTGCGGGACCTGCGCGGCGGCGCCCCGGAGGTGATGAAGGGCTTCTCCGCCGTCGCCCGGGCGGCGCTGGAGGCCAAGGCGCTGGACACCAAGACGAAGGAGCTGATTGCGCTGGCCATCGGCGTGGCGACGCGCTGCGACGCTTGCGTCGCCTTCCACGCCCAGGCCGCCGTCCAGCAGGGCGCCAGCCGGGAGGAGGTGATGGAGACGCTGGGCATGGCGATCTACATGGGCGCCGGCCCGTCGGTGATGTACGCCGCCATGGCAATGGAGGCGTTCGACCAGTTCGCCACGGACAAAGCCGGCTGACCGGCTGCCGCTATCCGGCACTGGAGAACAGCGGGCGGCGCAGGCGGCCGGCGGCGATCTCGGCGCGCAGCGCGTTGGCGTCCATGGCCTGGATGCGCTCCAACTCCGCCTTGTTGGCGTCGATGAAGGGGTTCCGGTCGGTGGAGTTCTCGGGCCGCGCGTGCTCCAGATGATAGAGCGGCCCGGGCACCCGCTCGACCCGCAGGCCCAACCGGCGCAACCGCACCATGATCTCGTCGTCCTCATAGCCCCAGGAAACGAAGCGCTCGTTGTAGCCTCCGGCCGCCAGCAGTGCCGCCCGGTCGAAGAAGGCGCCACCGCCCGGCGAGTTCCGGTGCATCAGCGGGAAGCGCTGGCACACCGCGTTCAGCGGCGCCGCCGACAGCGTGTGGCCGAAGCGATGGACCTCCCGCCCGAGAATCCAGAAGAACAGCCCGTTGTAGGGAAAGGCCATGGCCGCCCCGCCGCGCACCGCGGCGCGGGCCAGAGCGTACTGGACGGGATCGACCACGACGTCGGTGTCGTGCAGGGCGACGATGGGAGTGTCCGCCGCCTCGACCATGCGGTTGAGCAGGTGGGCCTTGTGGGTGAAGGGCGTGTCGTTGCCGGTCAACTGAAGGTGCCGGCAGCGGGCGGCCAGTTCCGGCCCCAGCGCCTCGGCGATGTCGCTCGGCCCCGCCTTGTCCTCACCGATCAGGACCGTGGTGTCGGCGTGCTTGAGGAGGAAGGAGACGATCCAGCGCAGGTTGCGCTTGCGGTCCTCGCTGTCGGCGCGGAAGGGGACCAGGATGGTGACGTCGCGCAGGTCCAGCCGCCCGTCCGGTCCGGCCCCGTCGAGGATCGCCCGGCGGGCGCGGTAGGCCGCGGCCTGCGCCGCCAGCCGCTCCCGCGACCCTTCGTCACGCGGGTCGATGGCAAGGGCCATCTCGTAGAAGGACACGGCGGCGCCGGGGCGGCCAAGATCGGCCTCGATGTCGCCCTTCTGACGCCAGCCGGGGACGAAGTGCGGGTGACGGGCGAGCAGCGGGTCCAGAACCTCCAGCGCCTCCCCGATGCGGCCGATGGCCTGGAGGGCCTCGCTCAGGTGATACTCGGCGTCGGGAAAATCGGGGCGTAGCGTCAGAGCCCGGCGGTAGGCGGCGATCGCCTCCTCCGTCCGCAGGGAGACATGGAGCAGGGCGCCCAGGTTGAAGTGCGCGTCGGCGTCCCCGCCGTCCCGCTCCACCGAACGCGCGATCATCGCCAGCCCGCGCTCCCGGTCACCGCCCAGCGCGGCGAGCAGGCCCAGACGGTGCAGAGCCTCTGGATTGTCGGGATCGGCGTCCAGGATTCGCCCGTACAACTCCACCGCCTCGGCCCGCCGCCCGGCCTTCAGATGGTCGAGCGCGATGCCGAGCGCCTCCTCGATGGTCGCCATTCGGTGGGGTCCGTTTCGTCCGTGTGTCGCCTTCCGGTGGATTCCACTTTGACACAAAGGCAATTGCGGGGAAATCATCCGCTCCGGGACCATGCCTCAGGGAAACACCCGATAATGAACGATCACCGCATCAGCAAGAATGGGTCCATGGGAGGACTCACCCGCCGTCAGTTCGGCACCGCCGCGGCCTCGGTCGCCCTCTCGGCCGGTGCGCTGGCCGCCTTCGGCCGGGCGCCGGCCTTCGCGCAGGGCGCCGCGCTGAAGGTGGGCGTGCTGCTGCCCCGCTCCGGCCTGCTCGCCCAGGCGGGTCAGGCCTGCCAGCGCGGCGCCGAAATCGCGCCGGCCATCCTCGGCGACCTCGGCTACAAGGTCGAGATCCTGTCCGCCGACACCGAATCGAACGTCGACGTCGCCCGCTCGCGCGCCGAGAAGCTGATCAACGACGGCGCGAACGTCATCGTCGGCGCCTTCGACAGCGGCCAGACCGCCGCCGCCGCCCAGGTCTGCGAACAGCGCGGCATCCCGCTGGTGATGAACATCGCCGCCGCCGACCGTCTGACCGAGCAGGGCTACAAGACCGTCTTCCGCAACTTCCCGACCTCGACCATGCTGGTCACCAACGGTCTGGCGCTGATGAAGGATCTGTTCGCGGCCAGCGGCGTCACCCCGAAGACGGCGGTGTTCCTGCACGCCAACGACACCTTCGGCATGGCGAACAAGCAGGCGATGGACGCCCTGTTCCCGAAGCTGGACATGCCCTTCGGCATCGTCGACAGCATCTCCTACGACCCGAAGGCCCAGGACCTCGCGGTCGAGGTGGCCAAGGCCAAGGCGACGGGCGCCGAACTCGCCATCGTCACCACCCGCGCCAACGACGCCATCATGCTGGTGCGCGAGATGGTCAAGCAGCGCTGGGAGCCCAAGGGCATCGTCTCCCCCGGCTCGCCCGGCCTGTATGACGAGCAGTTCTACAAGGTGCTGGGCAAGTACGCCGACTACGCCATCACCAACCTGCCCTGGTACGACCCCAAGGCGGAGCTGACCAAGCGCGTCGAGGCGGCCTTCAAGAAGCAGTATCCGAACGACCGCTTCGAGGGCTACGCCTTCAACGTCGCCTTCACCCTGGAAGCGATCCTGGTCGCCGCCGACGCCTTCAAGCGCGCGGGCACCGCTGAGCCGGCCACCCTGCTGGAGGCGCTGCGCCAGACCAACCTGAAGGACAAGATGATGGTCGGCCCGGCCATCACCTTCGACGAGAAGGGGCAGAACACCCAGCTCGTCTCCGCCTGCCTGCAGAACCGCAATCTGCGCCCGACCGTGGTCCTACCCAAGGGCTCCGCGGAGATGGATCCGGTGTTCCCGATGCCGGGTTGGGGCAAGCGCACCTGAGCAAGCCCTTATACCAGCGGCTCTTGATCCTGACCTGTCAGGATCAAGAGCCTCGGCGGCCATCATCAATGACCGCTGGTATTGTGTTCCCCTCTTCCCCTGGGGAGAGGGTTGGGGCGATTGTCAGAACTCTGAACTTCTGATCACTTTGGCTGCGTTAGGCAATGCGCGGTCCGAGTAAGTTCTGTTCTTATAATTAACAAATTTACAACATCTTCAAGGGGACGCGATGAAATTCCTGGTAGCAGCCGTGCTGTCGGCGATTATCCTCAACAGTGCACCTGTGTATGCCGATGACTGGGATGACCTATACGGTGCTCTCAACTCTGCAATGTGGCAGAAGGACGACCGGAGCCTGATCGCTCTCCTTGAGCAAGGAGTCGATATCAACACCCAAAACAGTGACGGCTGGACTCTGCTGCACATCGCAGCCGAGCAAGGCAAGCCCGCCTTTGTGCGCCTGTTGCTTAACCGTGGGGCTGACCCTACGATCAAGACCAACTACGGCAAGACAGCATTCGACGTTACCAGTTCCGCTCAGATCAAGCGGATGCTGACCGAAACGATGGCTGTTGGCGGTGGCGGCGGATTGCCGGCATTCGATCCGGCGAAAGCCTGGACGGAAGCACGCTGGGCGATCGAGTACAACCAGCAGGATGAGTTGGCGCGGCTTCTTGACTCGGGGCTGGATATAAACGCCCGGAATAGCGATGGATGGACGCTGCTGATGGTTGCCGCTTGGAAAGGCAATCTGAAGAGCGTGCAATATCTGGCCGGGCGCGGCGCTGATCAACGAGCACGCAACAACAATGGAGAAACAGCCGCTCAGCTTACTTCCGACGCCAATGTGCGAGCGTTTCTAGGCGGTGCGAAGAAAGCTGGTCCCAAACCAGCACAAGATAACTATTGCACGCGGATGTATCACGAGGCGACGCGCCTGTGCGACACGGGTGGTGCTGGAAGTTACTGTCGCATCCGAGCGGCAAACGACGCCCAGGAGTGCGAGAAGACGGGACGCTGGCCCTAACCACCTTGGGGGTGAAGGGGAGTCCGCAAGGCGGGGGTGCCGGCGATGTGCCGACGCTCCCGCCTTTCTCCCCTTACGCCGTCTGGGCTTCCAGCCCGTAGGCCAGCAGCCGTTCCACCGACGCCCGGCGGTCTCCGGCCGCGGCGAAGCGGGCGCGGGCCTCGGCGGACTGCCGGTCGCGGAAGGCGGCGTCGCCGGCCAGGGCGGCGGCGCGCTCCAGATAGGCCGCGTCGTCGGCCACGGTGAAGGCCGGCCCGGCGACAGTCGCCACGTCGCCCGCCGCGAGCGTCACCACCGGGACACCGTCGGCCAGCGCGAAGGCCGCGCTGCCGCCGCCGCCCTGGCGGCGCGGGTTCAGGTAGGCGGTGGCGAGGCGGTGCAGCGTCCGCACATCGTCCACATCGCCCAGCGTGTGGACGCGGTCGGCGTTGCGCAGGGCGGCGATCCGCTGCGGCAGCGATTCCACGCCGCCGGCGACGGCGATGCGGGCCTCCGGCAGGCTGTCGAGCAGCGAGTCGACCAGCGCGAGGAAGTCCGGCCCTGCCTCCTGGTCCAGGCGATTGCCGACCACGAGGAAGAGCGGCCCGGCTTCGGGGATGCCGAAATCGGCCCGGCTGCGCTCCGGCCCGGCGGGCGGCAGGGTCCAGCCGAAGGAGAAGGGGCGGAAACGCTCCGCCATGTCCGCCGGCCAGCCCTGGGTGGTGTCGGCCTCGCCATAGCCCAGCACCAGCCGGGCCATCGACAGCGGCAGGCCGGAGGAGGTCGGCAGGCAGATCACCGGGCGCGCGCCGGAGAACAGGTCGGCCACCACGTTGGAGCCGCCGAAGGCGACGATGACGTCGGGGTCGAAGCCGTCCACGTAATCGACGATGGCGTTGACCTTCTCCTCGTCGAAGCGCTTCTGCGGGAAGGACATCATGCGGACCCGCGCGCCGAAGGCGGCGATGATCTGCTCCCCGTCGTACTCCTCGGTGATGTTGTAGGAATACTCGGGGACGAAGCCGTTCTCGCCGGTGATCGCCATGGCGTTGGGGTTGATGATGACCACCTCGCGCCCGAACTCGTCCTGCAGACGGCGGGCGAAGTCGAAGGCGTCCGCGGTGGGCTGGTGCCCGGCGCCGAGCATCTGGTTGGTGATCAGGGCGATCCGCTTGACCTCGTCGCGCGGCGTGGCGCGCTTCATGCGGCGGCGCAGGTGGTAGCGCAGCGCCGTCTCGTCCACCATCAGGCGGTAGTAATCGGTGAGGTTCCCGGTGTGGAAGGCGCCGGCATCGCCGCGCCGCGCCGCGCCCTGGAAGAGCTGCATCGCCATGCCCCAGAAGGCGTAATGGATCGACGGCACGGTGAAGCGCATCGGGTCTTCCAGGACGGCGTCCGTCAGAGCCTCGTAATGGGCGACGTCGCCGTCGAGCCAGAACAGCAGCGAATGGCGCCGCATCACGTCGCCCATGGCGTAGCCCGCATCGACCTCCTGGGCGGCGGCACGGCGGGTCTCGTCATCGTAGCGGCGGATCAGCCCGGCCAGCGCGCTCACGTTGCCCCAGCCTTCGCCCTCGTTGGTCAGTAGGGTCAGGGCGCGGGCGAAGCTCACCGCCGCGTCGCGGGGCTGGCCGGTGGCGTGCAGGGCGTGGCCGAGATTGGCGTGCAGCAGGGGTGAGGTCGGGTCGCCGGCCACCGCCTGTCCGATCAGGTCCACCGCTTCCGCCGGACGCCCGCCCTGCAGCCCGATGACGCCAAGCAGGTGCAGCGCATCCGGATGGCCAGGCGACGCCGCCAGCACCTCGCGGTACAGGCGTTCCGCTTCCGTGGTGCGGCCGGCGCGGTGGTGTTCGGTCGCAACGGCCAGCGTCTGTTCGATGGTGTCCATGGTCGGCGTTCCTGCTGCTTGGTCCCTGACGGCATGTTTACGCGCTTTTAGGGCGGATGCGCTGAACTTTTCCCATGCAGCGCACCGCGACATTCTTGTGGCATCTTGTCCCGACGGCAACCCTGGCGATTGCCCTCGCGCTTGTTTCGCCCGACACCCCACGCGCCCAGGACCGCGCCACCACCGCCGAAACCACCACCGAAATCCCTCTGGCACGGCGAATCGTCATCAGCCTGACGGAGCGCCGGCTCCATCTGCTGGAGGAGGGGCGTCCGCCGCGCTCCTTCCCCGTCGCCATCGGGCGGTCCGGCGTGGCGATTCCTCTGGGGGACAGCCGAGTCCTGCGCAAGCGGCGCAACCCGACTTGGCGCCCCACCGCCAACCAGCGCCGGGAAAACCCGGCACTGCCGGCGTCGGTGCCGCCGGGACCGTCCAACCCGCTGGGCAAATTCGCGCTCGACCTCGGCTGGACGGCCATCGCCATCCACGGCACCAACGAGCCGGATTCGGTGGGCCGCCGGGCCAGCGGCGGCTGCTTCCGCATGCTGCCCGCCGACATCGCCACCCTGTTCGAGATGGTGCCGGTCGGAACCCCCGTCCGAGTCGTCTCCGGGCCGGCCGTCGTCCCGGAACGGCAACCCGCCATTGCGGTCGCCGTTCCGGCGGCGCTTCCTGCTCCCGCCCCGCCCCCGACCCCGCCACCGTCCCCGCTTCCGAAGGTTGCGCCTCCGCCGCTCCCCATCGTGGCCGATCCGCGTTGCGCCACGGCCGGCGCACCGCTCCGCCGGATGATCTGCACGGTGCCGGACCTCGCCGCACTGGACGGGCGGGCGCGCGGGTTGCACCAGCGCCACCTCGCCACTCTGCCGGCGGAGCGCCGCGACGCCGCGGCCTACGCGCTGCTTCAGGAGGAGCGGCGCTTCGACGACCGCATCACCGCCCGCTGCTGGGTCCGCCGCGGCATGGAGGAGGATCCGGCGGTCGCCGCCGCCGCGCGGGCCTGCCTGAGCGATGCCCTGACCGTGCGACTGGAGGAGGCAAAGCGCCGCTGATCGCCGCCGGATCCGCACAGGAAACTTGTCACGACTACGAAGGACTGCTACGCCGCTCAGGCTTGGCCATCCGGGGCTCTCCCAAGGGCGAATCGTGCATGCCGTTTGACTATTACCTGAACATCGCCGCATCGGGCCTGCTGACCGGACTGGTCTACGGGCTCGCGGCGCTCGGCCTGTCGGTCATCTTCGGCGTCGTGCGCGTGGTCAACTTCGCGCATGGCGAGATGATGGTCGCCGGCATGTACGGCGCCGTGCTGCTGGCCAGCCTGCTCGGGCTCGATCCGATCCTGGCGGCGCCCGTCGTGGCGGCGGTTCTGTTCGCCTTCGGCTGGCTGCTCCAGCGCGGGCTGGTCAACCGCTTCGTGGAGCGGCCGGAGCACATGCAGTTCATCCTGCTGCTGGGCATCGCGACGATCATCCTGAACGCCATGCTGATGCTGTTCGGGCCGGATTCGCGCAACGTCATGGTGCCCTACAGCTTCGACACGGTGGAGATCGGACCGCTGCTGCTCGACGCGGTGCGGCTGCGCGCCGGGGCTGGGGCGATCGTGGTGACGGTGGCGCTGTTCGCCTTCTTCCGCTTCAGCCGCACCGGCAAGGCCATCCGCGCCTGCGCCGACAACCCGCTGGGCGCCCGCGTCGTCGGGCTGAACATCGACGGGCTCTATGCGCTGACCTTCGGCATCGGCGCCGGGGTGGTGGGCATCGCCGGGGCGTTGATGACGCTGCTGGTCGACTCCCGCCCGCAGTTGGCGCCGGAATACACGCTGCTGAGCTTCATCATCGTCATCGTCGGCGGGCTGGGCAGCCTGCCGGGCGCCCTGCTGGGCGGCATGCTGATCGGCTTTTCGGAGGCGATGGCCGGCTTCCTGCTGGATCCCTCGCTCAAATCCCTCTTCAGCTATGGTGTGCTGATCGTGGTGTTGCTGCTGCGCCCGCAGGGCCTGCTGGGGAAACGGTCGTGACGGGGCGCGGGATCGTCCTTCTGGCGCTGTGCGGCGCGCTGCTGCTGGCCGCGCCGATGATCGCCGACCGCTACGTCCTGTCGGTGCTGACCACGGTGCTGTGGTTCGCCTATGTCGGGCAGGCGTGGAACGTGATGATGGGCTTCTCCGGCCTGCTGTCGCTGGGCCACGCGCTCTATGTCGGGCTGGGGGCCTACGCCAGCGCGGCGCTGTTCGTGCATTTCGGGATCGGTCCCTGGGCGGGGATGTGGGTGGCGATGCTGGCGGCGACGGCGGCGGGTTGCTTCATCGGATTCCTGGGCTTCCGCTTCGGCGTGCGCGGCGTGCATTTCGCGCTGCTGACCATCGCCTTCGCCGAGGTCGCGCGCATCGGCTTCGACCATCTGCAATGGTTCGGCGGCTCGGGCGGCTTCTTCATCCCGGTGGCGGGCGATGCCGGCAACGACCTGCTGAACCTGCGCGGCTCGCCGGAGCTGTTCTACTACGTGATCCTGGCGCTGGTGCTGGTGGCGCTGGTCCTCTCGCGGGTGCTGCTGCACAGCCGCCTCGGCTACCAGTGGCTGGCCGTGCGCGAGGAGCCGGAGGCCGCGGAGGCGGTGGGCGTCGACCTGTTCCGCGCGCGCATCGCCGCGGTGGCCGTGTCCTCCGCCCTGACGGCGCTGGGCGGCGTGTTCCAGGCCTTCTACTTCAACAACCTGTTCCCCGAGCAGGTCTTCTCCATGGGCCGCTCCATCGAGATCATCCTGCCGGCCATCGTCGGCGGTATCGGCACGCTGATCGGGCCGATCCTCGGCGCCTTCATCCTGACTCCGCTGGGCGAGTTGCTGACCTTCCTGATCGAGGCGACCGGCTTCGACCTGCCGGGCCTGAAGCAGCTGTTCTACGGGGTGGCGCTGGTGGTGATCGTCGTCTACCGCCCGGACGGGGTGTGGCCGTGGCTGGCCGACCGGCTGGGGCTCGTCCGCCGCCCCGGGGAGGACGCGTGATGGCGGGGCTTCTTGAGGTCGAGGGCCTGTCCAAGCGGTTCCGCGGGCTGAAGGCCGTCTCCAACGTCGGCTTCTCCGTGCCGGAGGGCCGGATCGTCGCGCTGATCGGCCCGAACGGCGCCGGCAAGACGACCACCTTCAACCTGATCGCCGGGGTCTTCCCGCCCGACGAGGGGCGGGTGCATCTGAAGGGCGCGCCGATCACCGGGCTGAAGCCCAACCACATCTGCACGGCGGGCATCGGCCGGACCTTCCAGATCGTCAAACCCTTCGGGCAGCTGTCGGTCGAGGAGAACGTGATCGTCGGCGCGCTGGCCCGCGAACGGTCGGTGGCGACGGCGCGCGACCATGCCCGGACGGTGCTGGACCGGCTGGGGCTGGCCGACCAGGCCACCCGCCCGGCGCGCAGCCTGACCCTGCCGGACCGCAAGCGGCTGGAGGTCGCCCGCGCGCTCGCCACCCGGCCGATCCTGCTGCTGCTGGACGAGGTGCTGGCCGGCCTGCGCCCGACCGAGGTCGACCGCATGGTCGAGGTGCTGCGCGACCTGAACCGGCGCGAGGGCATGACGATCCTGATGATCGAGCATGTGATGCGCGCCGTGATGGCCCTGTCCGACCGGGTGGTCGTGCTGGACCACGGGGAGAAGATCGCCGACGGCCTGCCTGCGGAGGTTGTGGCCAACCCCAAGGTGATCGAATCGTACCTCGGCGCCGAGGATCTTTGACCAACCGTTCGCAATGGGCGGCATCGACACCGGAAACACTCCATTAATGTTTGTTGGTCCATCATTCGTTCCGCCCTCGGGATAGCGGCCGGAACCGCAACGCCCGGTCGAAAAAGAAGTGTCCGAAAAGGGTGCTGCACGGGAGGAACGAATGAAGGCACTCGGGAATCTGCGGATCGGCCAGCGGCTGACCGTCGGCTTCGCGGCGGTGATCGCGGTGCTGGTGGTGACGGTCGGCACCGGCCTGCTCCTGACCGACAGTGGGAAGACGCTGAGCCGCCTGGTGGCCGATGTCCGCATGCCGACGGCGCTGGCCGGGCAGGGCATCGTCGCGGCGGTCACCGCCACCAACGCGGCCATGCAGGGCTACCTGCTGACCAACCGCGAAGACCTGAAGCAGGAGCGCAACGTCGCCTGGGACCGCATCGACGCCCTGCGCCAGGAGCTGGACGGGCTGTCGCCGCGCTGGACCGACCCGCAGGTGCGGGCCATCTGGGATGCGGTGAAGCCGCTGCTCGACCATCTGCGCCGCGATCAGGATATGGCCGAATCGCTGGGCACCATCGGCGACCAGATGGGCGCGCTGAACTCCCTGAACGACGACGCGATCCCACGCGCCAACCAGGTGATGAGCCTGCTGGTCGGCGACGCCCGGTCGAACGATGCCAGCGGCCTGATCCCGCGCCAGCGCGCTCTTCTGCAAGCCGACACGGCGGGGATGATCCAGGGCGCCGACCGTCTGGTGATGGTGCAGGCGGTTCTGCTGACCCTGGGCTTGCTGATCGCGGCGGCGGCGGTCCTGCTGACCTCGCGCTCCATCGTGCGGCCGCTGGGCGCCATGACGGAGGCGATGCGCCGGCTGGCCGACGGCGACTCCGCGACCGATGTGCCGGCCACCGGGCGGGGCGACGAGATCGGGCAGATGGCCAAGGCCGTGCTGGTCTTCAAGGACAACATGATCGCCGCGCGGCAGGCCGCGGAGCGCGAGAACGCGGAGCAGGACCTCCGCACCCGCCGCGCCCGCGCCATCGAGGAGCTGACCGGCCGCTTCGACCGCGAGGCGGCGGCCGTGCTCGGCTCCGTCTCCGCCGCCGCGGTGCAGATGAAGGCGACGGCCAGCCAGCTCGCCGCAACGGCGGAGCAGACCTCCCGCCAGTCGGTGACCGTGGCCGGTGCGTCGGAGCAGGCCAGCGCCAATGTGCAGACCGTCGCCACCGCGACCGAGGAACTGGCCGCCTCGGTGCAGGAGATCGGGCGGCAGGTCGCCAGCAGCACCGCCATCGCCGACGAGGCGGTGCACAAGGCCGAACGCGCCGACCAGGCGATGCGCAGCCTCGCCACCGCCTCGGCGGAGATCGTCGCGGTGATCGACCTGATCACCCAGGTGGCCTCCCAGACCCGGCTGCTGGCGCTGAACGCCACCATCGAGGCGGCTCGGGCCGGCGAGATGGGCAAGGGCTTTGCCGTCGTGGCGGCGGAGGTGAAGGCGCTGGCCGACCAGACCACCCGCGCCACCGACGAGATCGCCGCGAAGATCGTGTCCGTCCGCAGCGAGACCGAGGGGGCGGTGGCCTCGATCGGCGACGTGATGGGCACCATCGGGCGAATCAGCGAGGTCGCCTCGACCATCGCCGCGGCGGTGGAGCAGCAGCAGGCGGCGACGCGGGAGATCGCCCGCAACATCCAGCAGGCGGCGGTCGGTACGCACGACGTGACGTCCAACATCGCCGACGTGAACCGGGCGGCCAGCGAGACCGGAAGCGCCGCCCGCAACGTGCTGGAGGCCGCCGGATCGCTGTCCGATCAGGCGGACGGGCTGCGCAGCAAGGTGGAGGTGTTCCTGTCGGCGGTGCGCACGGCCTGACGGTGCGGGGGCGCCTCGCCGAGCAAAAGTTCGACGCGCCGGGTCGGTTTCCAGATCAGCACTTGACCCGGACGCCCGAGCCCGTCAGCTTCTCGCCGGGCTTCCCCGTGACGCAAGCACATGAACCGACTGCAACGCTATCTCTTCCGCAATCTTCTGATCGCCCTTCTCTATTCCACGGCCGGCCTGACCTTGACGATCTGGCTGAGCCAGTCCTTGCGGCTGATCGAGATGGTGGTGGAGGCCGGGGCGCCGATGCGGGTGTTCCTGTGGCTGCTCGTCCTCACGGTGCCGACCTTCCTCGGCATCGTGCTGCCGCTGGCGCTGGTCGGGGCGGTGCTGTTCACCTACAATCGATTGGCGGCCGACAGCGAGCTGGTGGTCATGCGCGCCGCCGGCGTCGGCCCCTTCGCGTTGGCCGCTCCGGCGATGCTGCTGGCCTTCGGCGTGACGGTGGTCGTCTATGTGCTGAACCTGTGGCTGACGCCCGCCGCCCATCAGGAGCTGGTGCGCATGGAATACGCCGTGCGCAGCGACTATTCGCAGCTGTTCCTGCGCGAGGGCGTGTTCAACGAGGTGGGCGACCGCTTCAGCGTCTTCGTGGGCGAGCGCGACAGCGAGGCCAACCTGCACAACGTGATCATCCATGACGGGCGCATCCCGGAGAAGCCGGTCACCATCATCGGCGAGCGGGCGGTGATGCTGACCGGTGCGGAGGGCGCGCGCTTCGTGGTTTACAACGGCAATCGGCAGGAACTGGACCGCAAGACCAGCCGGCTGTCCCAACTCTTCTTCGAGCGTTATGCGGTGGATCTGAAGGTGCTGAGCAGCGCCAGCGGCGAACGCTATCCGGACGCGCGCGAACGCTCCACCGACGAACTGCTGCACCCGCCGCCCCAGATGGCGGGGGACCCGAAGATGATGCGGGATCTGCTGGCGGAGTTGCATCACCGCCTGTCCTCGCCGCTGCTGGCGCTGGCCTACACCATGGTGGCGCTGGCCTGCCTGCTGTCGGGCGAGTTCAACCGGCGCGGCCAGTCGGTGCGGGTGACCACCGCGGTGCTGGTGGTGATGGCCATCCAGTCGGCCGTCCTCGGCCTGTCCAGCTTCGCCGCCAAGGTGAGCATGCTGGTGCCGTTGATGTATGTGCTGCCGGTGGCGGCGCTGGCGCCGGCGGCCTGGATTCTGTCGCGCAACCTCCGGCCGCGCGTGCCGCCCGGCGGCAAAGCGGCGACGGGCTGAGGGGGCGGGCCGACTTTTGCGCATCCTGTACATCACCTCCAATCGTCTCGGCGACGCGGTCCTCTCAACCGGCCTGCTGGCCCATCTGACGGCATTGCACCCGGACGCCGCGCTGACCATCGCCTGCGGCCCGCTTCCGGCCCCGCTGTTCCGCTCCGTGCCGAGGTTGGAGCGACTGATTCCCATGCCGAAGCGGGCCTGGGCGCGGCATTGGTTCGACCTGTGGCGGGCCTGCGCCGGCACGCGTTGGGATCTGGTGGTGGACTTGCGCAACTCCGCGGTCGGCCGTCTCGTCCTGGCGAAGCGCCGTTTCTTCCACGCCCGCGCCCCGCATCTCCACAAGGTGGAGGAGATCGGGCGGGTGTTGGGCCTGTCCCCGCCGCCATCCCCCCGCCTGTGGATCGACGCGGCGGCCGAGGCCGAGGCCGACCGGTTGCTGCCCGGCGGCGCGGAGCCGTTTCTGGCGATCGGCCCGACCGCGAACTGGACCGGCAAGGAATGGCCGGCGGACCGCTTCGCCGAGCTTGCAACGCGGCTGACCGGTCCCGGTGGCCGGCTGTCCGGCCGTCGCGTCGCCGTGCTGGCCGCCGGGCCGGAGCGCGAGCGCGCCCGGCCGGTCCTGGAGGCGCTGGGGGGGCGGGCCATCGACCTGACCGGGCGCACCGATCCGATGGCCGCAGCGGCCTGCGTGCGCCGGGCGGCGCTCTACATCGGCAACGATTCGGGGCTGATGCACATCGCCGCCGCCGCCGGCACGCCGACCGTCGGGCTGTTCGGGCCGGGCTTCCCGGAGACATACGGCCCCTGGGGTGTGGCGGCGCGCACCGTCATCAGCCGGATTCCGCGGTCCGAGTTGCTGGCCCGTCAGAAGGCCGATCCGCAGGCCACCGGCCTGATGGACGGTATTTCCGTGGAGGCGGTCGAACAGGCGGCGGGTGAATTGCTCGGGCCAGCGACGCCGGGCTCCACAATGCCGGCTCCTCTAATGCCGGACTGCCGCGAAGTCGTGACAAATCCTTGCAAATCACCGGAGACAGGTCCCTAAAGTTGACAAGGATTGAAGGATCGCTGACAATCCTTTTGGTCCGGACCTGATTCAGCATTGCTCTGTCCGGCGGCCTGTCCCGAGGGTTTGGAATGAAGCCGACACCGACATACGCGAACAAGCCGACTTCCGACAATCCCCGTGATGTCGAGGCCTGGGCTTTGGCGGAGGCGTCGCGACGCCTGATCGATGCCGGGCGCAGCCCCGTGAACGAGGAGGCGCTCTGCGCCGCCCTGCAATTGAACCAGCGCCTGTGGACGATCTTCCAGGCCGCGATGACCGAAGAGGATTGCGGCCACCCGCCGGAGGTGCGGACCAACATCGCCGCCCTGTCGCTGCTGGTCGACCGCGAGACGGTTGCCCGGCTGGTCGACCTGGACGTGTCGAAGCTGGAGACGCTGATCAGCATCAACCGTTCGGTGGCCAGCGGCCTGACCGCCCGTCCCGACGCGCCCGTCCAGGGCCAACCGGCGCCGGCTCCGCAGGCGGCGCGTCCCGCGATGGCCCCGCAGATGGCCCCGCCGGTTTCCGCTCCGGACGGACAGCCGCCGCGCCAGTCGCTGCGAATCTCGATCTGAGGCCCGAGCGCTTCAAAAGAAAAACCGGCGCCCTTCGGGGCGCCGGTTTTTTGTTTGGCGGTCGTTGCCTCCCCTCGTCGAAGGGGAGGCAACCATCGCCGCTTCAGGCGATGTAGTTCAGCAGCGACAGCTTCTGGCGCTGGCCGGCGACCGTGTAGGCGGCCTCCAGCGCGTTCATGGAGGTGCGCAGGCGGGCCGCCACCTCGGTTTCGTCGATGCCTTCGATGCCGGCGATGCGCTCGACCACCGTGGCCGAGGCGGTGTTGTGGGCGGTCTTCTTCTCCTCCAGCGTTGCGAGGTCGGACGCCACTTTGGAATGGACCGACCGCACCTCGTCCTTGGCCTGGGCCATCAATTCCCGCGACTTGGTGATGTACTCCTCGTACTTGCCGGGATTGGACGCCGCGACGTGGGCCATGCGGAAGGCGGAGATCAGCTTCTGAAAGGCGCGGTCGTCGCTGGTGACGCCGTAGGTGAGCGTCTGGCCGTCGTCGATGGTGACGGCGGCCTTGTCCCACGCCTTGCTGTTCTTCCGGTTCGACATGTACTCCGAATCGTAGAAGGGCAGGTCCGGCGGGTCCACGTAGGGCACATCGGTCAGGGCGTCGGCCTGCGAGGGCAGTGTGGCGACCGAGATCGTGTTATCGATCTGGCCGTTGACCGCCCGCACCGAGGTGGTGAACTGCTGCACGCGCGACGGATGGTTCGGGTCCATCGTGGTGTCGCTGGTCAACTGGATGGTCGATCCGTTGCCGGCGGCGTCGATGGTCACCGGCGGGACCGGACTGGTCTTCGCGAACTCGCCGCGCAGCATGTCGGCCACCTTCGACACGTCGGTGACGCCGTTGTTGTAGTCCTTCTCCGTGACCGTGTAGCGGACCGTGTATTTCTGATAGGGCGGCAGGTCCTCCGGCTCGTCCGGATGTTCCGAATAGTATTTCCGGTTGAAGGGGTCGTCCGGGTCGCCGACGGTGACGTTGATTTCGTAGGTGTCGCCGATGTCGACCCCGTCGCCGGTCAGCGCGAAGCTGTCGATCTGCTTCAGCCCGGTGCCGGCGGGCGCCGGCAGGGTGGCCTGCTGGGTGGTCGTGGGCGCCGTCATCGAGTTGTCGATGCTCATCGAGTTCTGGACGCGGGCCTTCACGTCGAACGTCTGGCTCGGGTCCTCGCTGATCAGCGAAATGACGCCGTTGGCCGCGGAGGCGATGATCGGCAGCTTCGGGTTGGCCGACTGGATCAGGCTGTTGAGCGTGCTGGCGACGAAGGTGACGGTCTTCGGATCCCCCGGCTGGACCTGATAGCCGAAGGGCTTGCCGTCGATCGACACCTCGAAGTAGTCGTCGGCGTTGACCATCGACCCGTTCAGCGTCACGCGGCTGGACTGCGGCTGGGCCAGCAGGTCGCCCACCGGCTCCGTGCCGTAGCGCGAACCGGCGAACAAATAGCGGTCGCCGAACTGCTCGTTCAGAAGCTGCTGGATGTCGCGCAGCGCGCCTTCGACCCGGTCGCGCATGTCGTTGGCCTGCGGCCAGCTCACCGTAAAATTGCTGCTCGACGCCGCGGTGAGCTGGTCGAAGCTGAGATTCAGCACCGCGCCTTCGCCGGGCCCGCCATCGATCTTGAAATTGTAGCCGCCGCCGTCGCTGGGGGGGACCGTTTTCAGATTGATGGTGCGGGTGGTCTTGCCGCCCAGCCCGTCGGTCACCGTCACATCGAACGAGCCGTTGACGCCATCCTTCGAGGGGATGGAGGTCACGGTGTAGCGGGCGTTCTGGGTGAAGGTGGACTTGTCGCCGTTGACCGTCAGCTTCAGCGCGTCGGGATTGCTGTTGAAGGTCGAGGTGACGCTGGCCGGACCCGGCTGGAACGGCATCAGGTTGCTGCTCTGCCAATCCGTGGCCAGCTTTTCCAGGCTGTTCAGCACCGTGTCGGTCGCCTTGACGCGCGGCGACGCGGTGTTGATGTTCTGGACATAGGCCTCGCGCTGGGTCAGCTCCGCGCGCAGAGCCAGCAGCTTCTGCGTCTCGGCCCCGTAGGCGTTCAGGTCGGTGGACTTCTTGCCGGTGGTCAACTGCTCCGAGAGCGTGTCCACCCGGTTCTGGCCGTTCGTCAGATTGCGGACCAAGCCGAGATACTTGGCATAGCTGCTGACTTGAGTGATGGAGCTCATCGGACGATCGCCTCCAGCGCGTCAAACATCGTGTTGGCCACTTGCATGACCCGTGCCGACGCGGCGTAGGAGGTCTGAAGCTGCTGCAGATTCGCGATTTCCTCGTCGATGTTGACGCCGGTCGTCGCGTGATAGCGCTCCTCCAGGATCTGGCGGGAATCCTTGTCCAGCGAGCCTTTGTCCATCGCGGTCTTGGCAGCGGACATCCAGCCGCCGGTGATGTTGCTGGTGATGGAGCTGAAGGACGCGCCCTCCAGCTTCAGCCCGTCGGCCTGGAAGGTCCGGCCGGTGGCGCTGAGCGCGGTGACCACGTCCTTGACGGCCGCGCTCTTCAGTTTCTTCGTGTTGTTCAGCAGGTTTTCGTTCACGTGGATGGTGAAGCGGTCGTTGCCCATGAAGAACTGCGTGCCTTCCTCGCCCGGCACCGTCTTCGCCTGGTCGTAGGCGTCGCGGAAGCTGGTGGGCTCGCCCGGCTTGGTCGAACCGGTGAACATCTGCGCGTAGGCGTCGAGCTGCGAGCGCAGCTTGCGGATCACCTCGTTGGTCGGGTCGGCGCTGGCCGGCTGCGGCGGATTGGCGGTGGAGCCGTCGGCGCGCAGGTTCATCAGCGCGGCGACCTTGCCTTCCTTCAGGTGCTGGTTGACGTTGGTGACTTGATTGCCCACCGTCAGGTTGATATTGCCGCCCTCGTAGGAAAGATTTGCCGCTTGGCTGTCGACCAGCGCCAGCCCCGTGGGGGTGAAGACGGCGACGCGGCCGTCCGGGCGGGGAACCGTGCGCACGCCGACATAGGTGCTCAGCTCGCGGATCAGCCCGTCGCGCTTGTCGGCCACCTCGTTGCCGGCGGAGCCGTAGCCCTGCAGCGAGACGATGTTGTTGTTGATGCTCTCGATTTCCTTCAGCAGCCGGTTCACCTCGCCGACCGACTGGCCGAGGTCGTCCTGGATCTCGCGGTCCATGTCCTCCACGCCCTGGGACACGCGGTTGATCTCGCGCGCGAAGGTGTCGGCGGCCTGGACGAGCTGGTACTGCGCGACCTCGCTTTCCGGCGAGGTTTCCACCGCCTTCCAGGCGGTCTGGAAGGCTTCGGCGTATTCGTTGAGCTGCGGCTTGCCGCTGGTCGTGCGCAGCAGGTCGCCCAACTGCTGCATGTAGGAGGATTTGGTGGCCGAGGAGCCCTCGCGCGCGGTCAGGTCCTGCACCTGGCTGAGCAGGGCGGAATCGACCTCGCGGCGGTACTGGGAGGTGAGGACGAACCCGTTGGAATCCAGCACGTTCGACACGGTGTGCCGGGTGCGGGTGGGATCGTCGGCGCGGGCGACGTTGTCCGAGACCAGCTTCACCTGGGCCTGGACCGCACGGAGGCCGGCCGTCGCGCTGCCGAGGGCGCCAAAGAGGGACATGGCCGTTGGACCTTTCGTCTACGGGGAAAGCGGTCTGCTGTTGACCGGGCGGGCCGCGGGTCACGCGGCCGCCCGCTGGATCAGGACCGCGCTTAGCGCTTCAGCCCGAGGACTTCCTGAAGCATCTCGTCGGAGGTCGTGACGATCTTGGTGTTGGCGGAGTAGGTGCGCTGGGTGACGATCAGCTTGGTGAACTCGTCCGCGATGTCCACGTTGGAGGATTCCACGCTGTTCGCGACCACCGCGCCGGCCCCGTTGGTGTCGGGGTCGTTGAAGTTCGGCCGGCCGCCTTCGTCCGTCTCGATGTAGACGCCGCCCGCTTCGCGCTGCAGCGCGTTGGGGCTGTTGAAGGTGACCACCGGGATGCGCCCGATGGTGCGGCTGCGGCCGTTGTCGTAGTTCACGATCACGTCGCCGTTGTCGCCGTAGACCACCTCCTTGTACTGGCCGCGCGAGGCGCCGTCCTGCACCAGCTCGCGCACGTTGATCTCGCTGCCGGCGAACTGGGTGACGCCGCCCGACTTGCCGATCTGGCCGAGGTTCAGGGTGATCTGCTGCGGACCGAAGCCGTAATCCACCGTGAAGGTGACGTTGGCGTCCGCCCCCAGCGCCTGATTGGCGGAGGTCACCGCCGTGCCGGTGCCGACCTTGGCCGTGCTGACGCTGGTGATGGTGCCGACATTGTCGGGATCGGTGCCGAAATTCAGCAGGACGTGCGCCGGCGTGGTGCCCGCCTGGGCGGCGGTCTCCAGCGTGAACTGGTCGGCGGTGGCGCCGCTCGCCGACTTGGCGACGAGCTTCAGCACGCTGCCCTCGGCGCTGGCCGTCACCGGCAGGGAGGTGTTCTTGTTCACCAGATTGGCGAGGCTGGCCGCGATGGTCTCCATCGAGGTCTCCTCACCCGTCGTCCGGTAGGTGATGGGCGAGCCGTTGACGATGACCGTGTATTCGGCGTCCTTGTCGCCCGGCGTGCCGGTCAGCGTCACCGATTCCGACTGCCGCACCCCCGCCACGTTGGAGGTGGTGGTGGAGGCGGTCAGCGTGCCGGAGCTGCCGGTGGCGTTCTGGATGCTGGCCTTCGCCTCGAACTTGCCAGTGGTCGAGGTGTTGTGGGTGAGGGTCAGCCGGCCGCCGGTCGAGGTGGCGACGACGTTCAGGTTGGCGGCGTTGACGCGGTTGGCCAGTTCCTGAAGGACGCCGTTGATGTCCTGGAAGTTGCCGTAGTTGGACTTGTCCACCTTCACCGAGATCGGCGTGCCGTCGATCGACACCGAATAGACGTCGCCGATGTCGATCTGCGTCTGCGGGTAGGAGAATTCCTGACGCTGGCCGCGCGAGTCCGTCGGCGCGCTGATCGTCGGGCCGTTCACCTGGTTGTTGGAGGCCGCGCCGGAGGTGTATTCCTGGTCGATCTTGAAGGGCGTGCCGGGGTTGCGGGCGGTGACCTGAAGCTGCGAATTCACCACCGACGCGATGACCGGCGCCTGCGGACGGGCCGAGTTGATCTGGGCCGCCAGCGCGTTGGCGATGCCGCCGTAGGTCCCCATGGTCAGGATGTTGTCGGCGGTTACCGAGACCGCGTAGGGCACGCCGTCGACCCGCACGGTGTAGCTGTCGCCCACCCGCACGTTGTCGGTGGCGGTGACGTCCAGCTTGTTGCCGCTGACGCCCAGTGCGGCGCCGGGGGTACCCGTCAGGACCAGCGCGCCCGAGGCGGGGTTGCGCGCCGCGGTCACCGCCAGGCCCTGGCTGTTGATCTGCGCCACCAGATCGTCCACCACGCCGTTCATGTCCTTCAGCGTGTTGATGTTCGAGTAGGTGACCGTGGTCTTGAACTCGACGCCGAGCACCTCGACGACATACTGGTCCGGCACCTTCAGCGCCGCCGTCGACGGGAAGGCGACATGGGTGATCTCGGGCAGGGCGGGGGTGGCGGCCTGCGTGATCGTCGCCGTCGCCGTCTGATAGTCCACGGGGGTGGAGGCGCTGATGTTGTTGTCGCGGCTGTCGGCGTTGGTCACGCCGTAGGTGGCCGTGAAGGTCGGCGTGGCGACGGTGCCGTCCAGCACGAGCTGGTTGGCCGTGCCCGCCGGGACCGTGGCCGTTCCGATCAGGGCGTTGACGTTCAGCGACGGCACGGCGGTGTTGATCTGGTTGGCGAGATTGGCGACCACGCCGTTGATGTCCACCAGCGTGCCAATGTTGGCCGAGGTGACGCGCGTCTTGAACTCCGTTCCCGCCACGGTGATGCGGAACTCGTCGCCGACATCGATGGCGGCGGTGGAGAAGGTGAAGGTGCTGCGCTGGTCGCCGCTGACCGAACCGGTCAGGTTGGTCGAAGGACCGCTGACCGTGCTGAGCTGCGGCTTGGTGTTGGAGAAGGAGCCGCTGACCTCGACCGGCGTGCCGTCCAGCTTCTTCACCAGGACCTTGCGCGGGTCGCTGCTGTCGATCTCAGCGGTGTAGGGGGCCGGCACCATCGCGTTGACCGCGCTGGCCAGCGCGTTGGCCACGTCGGTGAAGTTCGAGAAGCTCGCAATGTTCGCGGCGGTCACGTTGACCGACACCGAGGAACCATTGATGTTCAGGGTGTAGGTGTCGCCGACCCGGATGTTGTCCTGCGACGTGTTGTCCGGATAGTAGTTGGTCCGGCCGCTGACCGTGACCGACGAGGACGGGAAGGAGGTCGTGCCGTTGACCAGCACTTGGCTGACCTGGGCAATCGGCGTCACACCGGACACCTGGCTGCCCGCCGCCATGCTGGCGGCACCGCCGGTGAAGGAACCGGCGACCGGTTGCGACGAGCTTCCGGGCGCGTCGATGCCCAGGCGCCACGCGTTGGCGGCGTCCTGGCGCCAGTTGAACTGGATGGTCCGGGCGTTGCCCTGGGTGTCGTAGACCTGGATGCTGGAGGACGGGATCGGCACGCCCGGCGTCGGGGTGGCCGGCAGGTTGGCGCCCAGAGTGATGCTGTTGGTCGACTGCGGCTTGTCGGTCAGGGTGTTGACCTGGAGCGGCTGCACCACGTCCTTCTTCAGCTGGCCGGTCACGTCGTCGACGATCCAGCCGTTCAGCGCGAAGCCGGCGCTGTTCACCAGATAGCGGTTCTTGTCCAGCTCGAAGTCGCCGACGCGGGTGTAATAGACGTTGTCGGCGTTCAGCGTGCCGGTCTGGGTCTGCACCGTCTCGCCCTGCTGGCCGGGGCCGGTCAGGCCGCGGCTGAGCTTGGACACGCTGAAGAAGCCCTGGCCCTGGATGGCGGCGTTGGTCGGGCTCTGCACCTGGGTCAGGTTGCCCTGGATGTTGTTCATGAAGACCGGCGCCGCCGTCACGCCGCCCGGCGCGTGCAACCGCTCGTTGGACTGGAGCACCAGCGTCTCGAAGGCCGTGTTGACCCGCTTGTAGCCGACCGTCGAGGCGTTGGCGATGTTGTCAGAGATGTGACCGAGGGCCTTCGACTGCGCGCTCAGGCCGAGGACGGCGGTGGTCATCGAACCGAAGATGCTCATGGCCAGGGATCTCCAAACGGAAGGGCAAAAATCGTTGCCATTCGGGTAAGCAAGGACGATGCCAACTTCCGGGCTTTCTCTAACGCACTGAATTTTATGGATAAGCCTCTGGGGCGACCACGCCGGCCCTCTTTTTGCCGCGCGCTGGGAAAAATTGGCCTAGCAGCCCGTGCGGGGGAGGGAAGAAAGCTCCCGTCCGAATGATATGACCTAAGGACAGGGCGTGGCCGGGCCGGGGCTGCGGTAGAAGGGGGAAGAGGAAACGGGACATACGCCGGCGGTGGGGCCGCCGGGGGAGGGCGGCTTGGACCGTGTGGAGCAATTTCTGATACCGTTGCTGGGGGCGGCCCTTCTGGGGCACGCGCTGAGCGCCGCTCCACTCCGCTTCGATCCGCCGGACCCGCGCCCCTTCGATGTGGCCGCCTTCAACGCCACCCTGCCGGCGATGGAGATGCCGGCGTTGCCGGCCGCGGTGCCTCGCCCGGCCTGGAGCGGGGACGATCCCTACGACTGCTTCTGCGGCGCCAACTGAGCGGTGGCGAAGCGCTCCAACTCCGTGGCGATGGTGCTGAGGACGCTGTCCCAGTCACCGGGGCGGGGCTGGCGGAACAGGCGCAGCGACGGGTACCAGGGGCTGTCCGCACGGTCGAGCAGCCAGCGCCAGTCCGGCGCGTAGGGCAGCAGCAGCCACGCCGGCACGCCGAGCGCCCCGGCTAGATGGATCGTCGCCGTGTCGACCGCGATGACGAGGTCGAGATTCGCCAGGATGGCCGCGCTGTCGGCGAAGTCGCGGATGCCCGTGGTCAGGTCGGGCAGGGCGGCGGGGCGGGTCACTTTGGCATCGCCGGTCTGAAGGCTGAACAGGCGGAGGCCCGGCGTGTCGAGCAGCGGGGCCAACCTATCGACGGGGATGGAGCGGTTGCGGTCGTTGCGGTGGTTCGGGTTGCCCGCCCAGACGAGGCCGACGCGCGGCCCCGCGCCCGTCCCCGTTTCGACCTCGGCGATCCGGCGGCCCCAGCGCGCCACCTCGTCCGCTTCGGCGGAGAGATAGGCGCGGGGCGCGGGGATGCTCGCCAGATCGATGCCGAAGGCGCGCGGCAGGCTCATCAGCGGGCAGTGCAGGTCGTGCGGCGCCGGGGCGGGGCCGCGCACCAGCACCTGGATCTCCGGTCCCAGCGAGCGCAGCAGACGGAATTGCAGCGGGTGCACGTCCAGGATCACCCGGCCCCCGGCGCGGGCGACCAGCGGGGCGTAACGAGCGAATTGGATGGTGTCGCCGAAGCCCTGCTCGGCGTGCAGGAGGATGCGCCGACCCTCCAGCGGTTCGCCGGCCCAGGGCGGGGCGGGCAGGCGGCGCGGGCGCCACTCGAATTCGTCCCATCCGGCGCGCAGGTCGCCCCGGACCAGCCGGCCGACGGCGCGCGCCAGATGCGCGTCGGCATGGTCGGGCGTTGCTGTCAGCAGGGCGTCCAGGCAGGCGTCGGACTCCGCGAAGCGACGCGCGTCGCGCAGCACGACGCCGCGGTTGAGCGCGGTGTCCGGATGGCCGGGGCGCAGCCGCTCCGCGCGCTCCAGCCACGCCAGCGCGGCGGAGTAGTCGGCCAGCGCGTGGCGCACCGAACCCAGGTTGGTCAGGGCGTCGGCCAGGGACGGGTCGAGCGCCAGGGCGCGGGTCAGCGCGGCGTCCGCCCGCTCCGCCGCGCCGAGCACACGCAGGGCGCCGCCGAGGTTGGCCCAGGGCGACGCCGCGTCGGGGCGGAGGCGCAGCGCGCGGGCGATCAGCGCCGCCGCCGCGGCATGGGCGCCGCGCTGGGCTTCCGCCACGCCGAGCAGATGCAGGGCGTCGGGCTGCGCCGGTTCCACCGCCAGCACGACGCGGTAGTCCTGCGCCGCCTCGGCGAGGCGCCCGGCCATGTGGTGGTTGACGGCGGCGTCGAGAACGTCCAGGAGTGTCGCCATGCCCGTTGTCTACACCGGGGCCATGCCGAAGGCGAGCCCCCGGACCTTCCCGGAACGAGGATTTCCATGGACGACCGTCTGCCGACGCACCTCTGGGTGATGGCGCACATCCGCGCCGCCGATGCCGAGGGCGTCACGATGATGGTTCTGCGCAAGGGCGATCCCAGCCGTGGCACGGTCATCCTCAAACTGAACCGGCTGGACCGGACCTTCAGCGTGCTGGTCCAGGTGCGCGACGAGGAGCGGCTGCGCTGGTCGCGCGGCACCGGCGCCGACCCGGTGGACGAGGCGACGGCGGACGCCTACATCGCCCGGCAGACCCGCTACGACCCCGACGTCTGGGTGATCGAGGTGGAGGACCGCAAGGGCCGCCACTGGTTCGAGGGCGAGGTGCGCTGACCCCCCTCTCCGGAGCGATGCCGGATCACACCAGCTCCGCCTTTCCCACTATTGTCCCCGCCGTCGGCGTGACGCGCGGGAAGCGCAGGGTGAAGCGGGTGCCTTCGCCGGGGATGCTCTGCACCGTGATGGTGCCGCGCAGGGTGCCGGTGACGAGATTGTAGACGATGTGCAGCCCCAACCCGCTGCCCCCGCTGCCGCGGCGGGTGGTGAAGAAGGGATCGAAGATCTTCGGCAGGATGTCCGACGGGATGCCCAGCCCGTTGTCGGCCACCGTCAGCTCCACCTGATCCTGCGGCAGCAGGCGGGCGGCGATGGTCAGCCGGCCCGGATGGTGCGGCGTGAAGGCGTGGGTCAGCGCGTTGAGGACGAGGTTGGTCAGGATCTGGGACAGGGCGCCGGGATAGCCGTCCAGCTCCAGCTCGTCGGGGCTGTCCAGGCCGATGTCCAGACCGGCCACGTCTTTGTAGGCCGGGCGCAGGCTGCGCAGCAGCTCCCCGATGTAGGTCTTCAGCTCGAACCGGCGGCGCTCGTCGCTCGACTGGTCCACCGCGACCATCTTGAAGCTCTGCACCAGATCGGCGGCGCGCATGCTGTTGGACAGGATCAGCCGGGCCATTTCCCCGCCGTCGGCCAGGAAGCGCTGGAACTCCGACTTCTTGATCGCCCCGGCGGCGAGTTGTCGGGTCAGCTCCTCGAACTGCACGGCGAGCTGCGACGCGCCGGTGATGGTGATGCCGATGGGTGTGTTCACCTCGTGCGCGACCCCGGCGACGAGCTGGCCGAGCGAGGCCATTTTTTCCGCCTGGATCAGGCTGGCCTGGGTCTCCTTCAGCTCGCGCAGCGCCTGTTCCGCCGCGTCGCGGGACCGGCGCAGCGCCGCCTCCGCCTCGACCTCGCGGGTCACGTCCACGACGATGGACTGGACGGCGGTCTCCCCCTTCCAGTCGATGCGGCGGCTGGTCAGCTCGATCCAGCGCTCCGACCCGTCCAGCCGGCGGGCGCGCAGGCGCCGCCGTTCGCTGGGCAGGCCGGTGGCGACGATGTGCCGGTAGTTGTCCTCGACCAGCGGCCGGCTGTCCTCCGCGATGAAGTCGAGCACCGAGCGCACCCGCAGCGCCCGGTCCAGGCTGCTGCCCATCATCTGCAGGAAGGCGTCGTTGGCGTAGAGCGGGCGGAAGTCGCGGTGGATGATGATGCCCTGGATGGAGCCCTCGACGAGGTCGCGGAAGCGCCGTTCGTTGTCGGCCAAGTCCATCTGGCGCCGGTCGATCTCGTCGATGAAGTAGCGGATGGAGGCGGCGATGTCGGTGATCTCGTCGTTGCCCTCCACCGGCACCGTCGCGTCGCTGCCCGACAGGCGGGCCAGCACGGCGCCGTTCAGCGTGACCAGCCGCGACGTCAGGAAGCGCCGGAAGAACAGATGCACCAGGATGGCCAGCAGGATGGAGGCGCCGCCCAGCACCATCACGAGGCGCGAGCGCTCCTGGATCAGCGCTGCCAGATCGCCGGTGCGGTCGGTGGATTGGTCGTGGATGGCGTCGAACAGGGCCAGGGTGAAGCGGTCAACCGTCTCGACCAGGACGCGCGACTGGCCGGACAGCGCCTGGGCGCGGTTGCGCGCCTGCAACCGTTCGGCGGAGCTGTCGAACAGTCCCTCCGGCGCCACCAGGATCGCCGCGAGGTCGGCCCGGATGCGTTCCATCGCGGAGCCCTTAGGCTCGGGCGTGGCGGCGGCCAGACGGCCCAACTCGGCCAGCGTGTGCTCGGCGTTGCGGCGCTCCACCCGCAGCCGGTTCAGATGATCCGTCTGCATCGCCCCGGCGGCTCGCGCCATCAGCGCGCCCGCCCGCACCGCCCAGGCACCCAGCATCCCGCCCCCGCCGGGCGCCGCCGTGGCCGGTCCGGTCCCGGGCTCCGCCCCCGGCAGCCGTTCCAGCGCGTCGGCGAGCTGGGCCAGCGCGCGGATCGCCTCCGCTTGGCGGGCGCCGGCCTCGATCTGCCGGCCGACCTCGGCGTTCAGGTCGGCCACCGTCGCCGCCAGGATCAGCAGGGTCGATTGGGCCTGCTCCAGAAGCCGCAACTCGTCGCTTTCGCCGTCGCCAACCGGCTCGCCTTGCTGGTGGAGGTCCCGCATGCGCTCGACCAGTTTCCTCAGGAATTCCAGCTCGCTGATCAGCTCGTCGTAGATCGCCCGGCGCTGCGGGGTGGTGGCGGCCCCGGCAAGAACGGGCAGGCGGGCGACCAGCTTCTGGAGCGAGCCGCGCAGCTCCGCGCTGGTGATGACCTTCGGCAGGGTGGTGGTGGACAGCACCGACACCTCCCCACGGAACAGTTGGAAGGAGGACAGCGACACGACGCCGACCAGCAGGACCAGCATCGTCATGATGGTCAAGCCGATGGAGATGCGCAGCACGATGCCGGCGCGCGCGCGCCGCCGACGGCGCAGGGGCGTGGCGGCGTCGGTCCGTTCAGTGGAGGGCGGCGCGGCGTCCATCCCGCGGTTACCGCTGGACCGTCAGGCGGCCGTCGAGCCGCGGTGCGAAGCTGCCCGTGCGGGCGATCCGGCTGGCCAGGATGGTCGAGACGAAATCGGCGTCGCGGTCGTCCACCAGCCGGGGGGCGGTGGACAGCATCGCATAACCGTCCCCGCCGTTGGCGAGGTAGCTGCCGGTGGCCAGCCGGAAGCGGGCCAGCGGCTCAACCGGCTTGCCGCCCACCGCCAGAGCCACAACCCGCTGACCGGGCGGGCGCGACGCGTCGACGGTGACGCGGGCGTTGGACAGGTGCGGGAAACGGCCCTGCAATTGCTCGATTCCGGAGAAGCCGAACTCCAGCGCGTCGCGCAGCTGCTGCCCGGTGACCTCGATGAGCACGGCGGTGTCGTGGAAGGGGAACTCGGTCTGGATGTCCCGGCGCGTCCACACCGTGCCCGCCGCATAGGCGCGGTCGCCGCGGAAGGAGCCGCCGTTGATCAGCGCCACATCGGCCTCCATCGCCTCGCGCAGCGAATCGGCGACGGTGTTGGCGAAGGCGTTCTCGCTGGCGCGGACCGCTTCGCGCCGCGTGTCGATGGCGGCGTCCAAACGGCCCACCTGCATGCCCAGCATGCTGTCCAGCCGCGCGCGGTAGGCCTTGGCCTGTGTGTCCAGCGCCGGCTCCGGCGCCACGGTGGCGGTGTCGATGGCGCGCACGCCGCTGCTCCACACCGTGCGCGTGACGCCGTCCTTGGTGACCTTCTCCGCGGTGACGTCCAGGGCCAGGACCCAGGCGGCCTGGGGCTCGATCGTCGCGCTCAGGGTCTTGCCGTCGTAATCCACGGCGACCACCCGCCCGCGGTCCTGGTAGAGCACGATTTCGGCGGCGCCGGAGGCGATCACCTCGCGGTGGGTGCCGCCGGAATCGCCGGTCAGCGCCACCACCAGATCGGCCCCGGCGTTGCGCAGCTCCTTCGCCTTCCGCGCCAGGACCGGCCCCGGCGGCTGGAAATCGGTGCGCGGGGAGCGGGTGATCTCCCCCGTCCGCGCCGGCGCCGCGGCCAGCACCCCGACGCGCAGCGGCCCGGCGTTGAGCATCGCCCGGTCCTCCAGCCCGTCCAGCGGCTTGCCGGTCTGGCGGTCCGCCGCGTTGGAGACGACCATGGGGAAGTTGGCTTCGAAGGCGCGGGTCATCAGCACGTCGTCGCCGTGATGGAATTCCCGGTTCAGCGCCGCCATGGCGTCGATGCCGACCCCGTTCAGCAGGTCGATGACGTGCGCCCCCTGGTCGTAGAAGGACAGGACGGAGGGGGCGAGCGCCTGCCCGCCGTGCAGGACCAGCACGGTTCCGCCCGCCGCCCGTTCCTGCCGGACCAGCGTGGCGAGCCGGGCGATGCCGCCGCGTCCCTGCACATCCTCCAGCTCGGTCGTGCTGTGGGCATAGAGGATGGTGAAGCGGGTGGGGTCCGCCCACGCGGTTCCGCAGGCCGAAATTCCGCAAGCCAGAATCCCGAGAACCAGCGCGAACACCGGGCGCAGCCAGACGCCCCTGCAGAATCCCATGCCGTCGTTCCCCATCCAGCGCCCGCGAGGCCGTCACCGCCGTGGGCCGCACCCCCGGTTTCGCGGCGGATTATGCGCGTTCGGGCGACGGTGGTGAAGCTGTACCGAGGATGACAAATCGCCCCGCTCCGCGCCGGGACGGCACCCGGACACCATAAGGGAAAGCGGAAACACCAAAAACCACACTATTCACAGGGAATTTTCGGCCTATGCGGATGCTGCACCGCACCCATTCCGCATTGGTAATACCAGTTCGAAAGGGGTGCCCCTATTCTCCGCCAGCCCATTCTCGGGGCGTTTCCTCCCAAGACTCAAGGCCGGAGCGGTTGCTCCGGCCTTTTTTTTCGTCCGCGCCGCCTCGGCGATTGTGAGGGCGCGCCGTGGATTGCGGACGGGCAAGGGTGCGCTATCCTGCGGCCCATGCCCGCCCTGCCGCCGCCGGTCCCCCTGGACATCGCCCTCAGCCGAACCGCAAAGGTTCCGTTGTCCGCGCAGATTCACGCCGCCTTGCGCGCCGCCATCCGCGATGGCCGGCTGGCCGAGGGCGCGCGATTGCCGTCCTGGCGGGATCTGGCCGCGCAACTCGGCGTATCCCGCGGGACGGTGCGCACCGCCTATGAGCGGCTGATCGACGAGCAACTCGCGGTCGGCCTGGGCGCCGCAGGAACCCGCGTGGCCGAGGGTGCCGTGGCGGGGCCGTCTTCCGATGGGCCGGTCCAGGCTCCGTCCTTCCTGGAGTTGTTCTCCAAGTTCGAGCGGACGCCGTTGCCCTTCCAGATGGGCGTGCCGGCGCAGGACGCCTTTCCCTTCACGCTGTGGTCCCGGATCGTCGGGCGGGCGGCGCGGGCCGCGGCGGCGGCTCCGGTCGGCTATCCCGATCCTCGCGGCCATCCGGAATTGCGGCGCGAGATCGCCGCCGTGCTGGCCATCGCCCGTGGCATCCGCTGCGCGCCGGAGCAGATTTTCATCACGGCGGGCTATGCCGGCGCGCTCGGTCTGGTGATCCGGGCCTTGCGGCTGGACGGCGCCACCGCCTGGATGGAGGAGCCCGGCTTTCCCCTGACCCGCCGCGCCCTTCACCTCGCCGGCATGACCGTGGTGCCCGTGCCGGTGGACGGCAGCGGGATCGACGTCGATGCGGGACTCGCACGGGCGCCGGCGGCGGGCTTGGCCGTGGTGACGCCCGGCCAGCAGGCGCCGCTCGGCGTGACGATGACCTTGCCGCGCCGCCTCGCCCTGCTGGAATGGGCGTCGCGGGCCGGGGCGTGGATCGTCGAGGACGACTATCTCAGCGAACTGCAACTGAAGGGCAGGGCCGCTCCGGCGCTGGCCTCCCTCGACCGGGATGGGCGGGTGCTGCACGCCGGCACCTTCAGCAAGACGATCACCCCGGCGCTGCGGCTCGGCTTCCTGATGGTGCCGCCGGGACTGGCCGGCCTGTTCGGCGAGGTCGCCGCCTGCCTGTGCCCGGCCCCGGCGGCGGCGATGCAGCGGGCGGTCGCCGACTTCATGGCGGGCGGGCATTACTTCCGGCATCTGCGCCGGATGAAGCGGCTCTACGCCGTCCGCCAGCAAGCGCTTCTGGTGGCCATGCGCGACGCCGCGGGAGCGGAGTCGCCAACGACGGTGGAGGCGTCGGGAAGCCTGTCGGTCCGGCTGGTCCTGCCACCGGGCAGCCGCGACATCGCCATCGCCGCGGCGGCGCAGGCGGACGGCCTCGCTCCGGTGCCGCTGTCGCCCTGGTACGCCGACGGCCCGGAGGCCGCTCGTCCCCAGGGGCTGCTGCTGGGCATCACCAATTTCCAGGATCGGCGCCTGCCCGACGATTGCCGCCGGTTGATCGACCTGGTGAAGCGGCACGGCTGACCCGGGGGACCGCGCTCAGCGGGCCGCGGCGGGAACCGTGCGGAAGCTGATGGCGAGGCGGTTGTAGAGGTTCATCAGGCCGATGGCGATCGTCAGGTCGGCCACCTCCTTCTCGGAGAACTGGGCCGACACCGCCTGGAACTCCGCATCCGGGACGGCGGTGTCGGCCACCCGCGTCACCGTCTCCGCCCAGCGCAGCGCGGCGCGCTCGCGGTCGGTGAACAGCGTTTCGGCTTCATGCCAGACCGGCACCAGCACCAGCTTATCGATGGTGACGCCGTTCTTCAGAAGGTCGCGGCTGTGCAGGTCGATGCAATAGGCGCAACCGTTGATCTGCGAGACCCGCAAGTACACGAGATCGATCAGCGTGACCGGAAGCCCGCACTGGCTGACGTAACCATGTGCGCCGGCGAGGGCCTTCATGCCTGCGGGAGCGGTGGCGTGGTAGTCGAGACGCGAGGGCATGGCGGTCGGTCCTCAAAGGAGATGCGGGAAGTTCCCGGCTGCCGCTGATCCTGCGCCTCCCGCCGGTCAGTCGTAAGGACCAAGACCTGACGGAAATCCTGTACCATCCACCGCACGGTCACTCGTCAGGCACCCGACAGCTCCCGGCGGAAGGCGCGGTCCATCATGGCGGCCACCCGCTCCAGCCTTTCCCGGTCCGCGCCGTCGCGGGCGGCGGCCGACATCCCCATCATCGCCACCACCACCAGATCGGCCAGCGCGTCGGCGCGGTCCGGCGCTTCGGTGGCGATGAAGTCGCGGACCGCGGCGCGGCCCTCCCGCTTGGCCGCATCCGCCAGGGACTGCGCCTCCGGGTCGGCGCTGTTGCGCGCACCGTCGAGCACGAGGCAGCCCGCCGTTCCGCCCTGGCCGGGATAGAGCGCCGCGGCGAGCGCCAGCGTCCGCCCGATCACCGTCGCCACGTCGCCGCCCTCCGCCAGAGCCCGCGCAAAGATGTTGGCCTCGCCCGCCGCGTAGCGCCGCAGCGCCCGCTCGAACAGCCCGGCCTTGCTGCCGAAGGCGGCGTAGAAGCTCGGCGGCTTGATGCCCAGCTCGGCCCCCAGCTCGGCCACGCCGACCGCGTCGTAACCGCGGGCGTGGAACAGACGCATGGCCGTCTCCACCGCCTCGTCCACGTCGAAGGAGCGCCGCCGTCCGCGCGGCTCCGATTTTTTTGTAGCGACCACTATAAAAAATCCTTGCGCGATGCCGTTCGCTGATTTTATATAGCGATCACTACATTAATTCAAGGAACCGATCATGAGCGACTTCGCGGGCAAGAACATCCTGGTGCTGGGCGGCAGCCGGGGCATCGGCAAGGCCATCGTCCAGCGCTTCGCGGCGGGCGGCGGGCAGGTCGCCTTCACCTACGCCGGCTCGGCGGAGGCCGCTGCGGCGCTGGCCGCCGAGACCGGGTCCGAGGCGATCCGCACCGACAGCGCCGACCGCGACGCGGTGATCGCCACGGTGGCCGGGCGGGGCGCGCTGGACGTGTTGGTCGTCAACGCCGGGGTCGCCATGATCGGCGATCCGCTGACCTTCGATCCCGACGCGGTGGACCGCATGATCGACATCAACGTGCGCGGGCCCTACCACGCCGCGGTCGAGGCGGCGCGCCACATGACCGGGCCGGGGCGCATCATCGTCATCGGGTCGGTCAACGGCGACCGCATGCCCTTCGCGGGCGGTGCCGCCTACGCGCTGACCAAGGCGGCGGTCCAGGGCATGGTGCGCGGTCTGGCGCGCGACTTCGGGGACCGCGGGATCACCGTCAACGCCATCCAGCCGGGGCCGACCGACAGCGACATGAACCCGGCCGACGGCCCGATGGCCGCCGCCATGCACGGCTTCATGGCGATCAAGCGCCACGCCCACGCCAGCGAGGTCGCCGAACTGACCGCTTTCGTCGCCGGTCCGCACGGCGCGATGATCACCGGCTCGTTCCAGACCATCGACGGCGGCTTCGGGGCCTGACGGCGGCCGGTTACGTCGTTCCGCCCCAGCGATCGCGGAAGACGAGGTCCTCCAGGGGAAGCCGGCTGCGCCAGCCGGCTTTCTCCAGTTCCGGCGACTCGTGGAAATGGGAGACGTAGCCGAGGCAGAGGTAGGCGACGGGGACGATCCGCTCCGGGATGCCCAGCGCCTCGCGCAGCCTGTCCTCGTGCAGGATGCTGACCCAGCCGACGCCCAGCCCTTCCGCCCGCGCGGCCAGCCAGAGATTTTGCACCGCGCAGACGCAGGAATAGAGGTCCATGGTCGGGATGTGCGTGCGCCCCAGCACCACCGGGCCGGAGCGCTCCCGGTCGCAGGTGATGCATAGGTTGACCGGCGCCTCGCGGATGCCTTCCAGCTTCAGGCGGCTGTAGAGCGCCTTGCGCTCTCCGGTGAAGAGGGCGGCGGCCTCCTCGTTGGCCTGGGAGAAGTCGGCGTGGATCTGCGCCTTCACCGCCGGGTCCTGCACGACGACGAAGTTCCAGGGCTGCATGAAGCCGACCGACGGCGCGTGGTGCGCGGCGGTCAGCACGCGGGTCAGCACCTCCTCCGGCACCGGGTCGGGCGCGAACTGCCCGCGTACGTCGCGGCGCGAGAAGATCGCCTTGTAGAGCGCGTCCCGCTCCTCCGGCGCGAAGGCGTGATCGTTCATGAGTCTTTCCGATCCTGGTCCGCCGCGATGACGTGGAAGAAGCTGGCGAAGACGCTGCCCCGCCGCCCGCCGAGCGGCCCGAGGTCCGACCCGTCCGCCGCGGTGGCGGTGACCAGCGGCTCGTCGGCCCCGCGGTCGAGGATCGAGGCGTAGTGGAACTCGTGCCCGCGCAGCGCGGTGCCCGCCCGGCCCAGCGGCGTGTCGCCCAGCAGAACGGCGCGCCGGTATCCCAGATGCAGCTTGCGCTTGGCGAAGGAGGTCCGCACTCCCAGCAGCCCGAGCATCGGGTGGGTGGTGCCCGCCGCGTCCTCCAGCGATTCGCCAAGCACCATGTAGCCGCCGCACTCGCCGTAGACCGGGCGTCCGGCCTGTGCGGCGCGCTGCATGCCCGCGCGGAAGCGCTCGGCGGCGGCGAGCCGTCCGGCGTGCAGTTCCGGATAGCCGCCGGGCAGATAGACGGCGTCCGCGTCGTCGGGCGGCGCCTCGTCGGCCAGGGGGGAGAAGTGCGTCACCTCGGCGCCCGCGGCGCGCCAGCCCTCCAGCAGATGCGGGTAGACGAAGGTGAAGGCGGCGTCGCGCGCGATGGCGATGCGCTGGCCCAGCGGCGGCAGGGCGGGCGCATAACGTCCTTCCGGCGCGCGGGAAGGGGTGGCGAGTGCCGCCACCCGGTCGAGGTCGACATGCTGCGCGATGAAGCGGCCCAGCGCCGCCAGACGCTCCTGAAGGTCCGCCGTCTCCTCCGCCTGGATCAGGCCGAGATGGCGTTCGGGGAGGATCACGTCTGGGGTGCGGGGCAGGGAACCCAGAACGGGGATGCCCAGCGCCTCGATGGCGCCGCCGGCCAAGGCGAGGTGGCGCGGGCTGGCGATGTTGTTCAGGATCACCCCGCCGATCCGGACGTCGTCGCGGTAGGTGGCGAAACCCTTGACCAGGGCGGCGGCGGATTGCGACTGGCCCTTGGCGTTGACCACCAGGATCACCGGCCAGCCGGTGCGCGCGGCCAGCTCCGACGTGGCCCCGGTGCCGGTCGCCCCGACGCCCGCCACCCCGTCGAACAGGCCCATCAGGGCCTCGCAGACCAGCAGGTCGGTGCCCTCCCCGGCGCGGCGGGCCAGCGAGTCCAGCAGGTCCGGCCCCATCGCCCAGTTGTCGAGGTTGACGCTCGGCCGCCCGGTCGCCGCCTGATGGAAGGCCGGGTCGATGTAGTCCGGCCCCGCCTTCACCGCGCCGACCCTCAGGCCGCGCGCCTTCAACGCCACCAGCAGCCCCAGCGTTACGGTGGTCTTGCCGGTGCCCGACGCCGGCGCCCCGACGATCAGCCCGCGCGGTGCAGCCTCAGACATGGGGGCCTCAGCCATGGGGAACCTCCTTGGGCAGCCAGTCGAGCACGGGGCGCAGCCGCACCACCTCGCCGATCACGATGATGGCCGGGGGCTCCATCCCGCTCGCCTCCAGATCGGCGACGCAGGTGCCGAGCGAGGTCACCAGCACGCGCTGCCGCTCGGTCGTCGCGTCGGTCACCACGCCGACCGGCGTGTCGGCGGACAGTCCGCCCTCCATCAGCGCCGCGGCGATGCCGGGCAGGCCCTTCCAGGCCATGTAGAGGATCAGCGGCGCGCCCGTCGCGGCCAGCGCCTTCCAGTCCGGCCCGCCGGCGCAGCTATGGCCGGTCGCCAGGATCACCGCTTGGTTGGCCGTGCGGTGGGTCGCCGGGATGCCGGCGTAGGCCGGGCCGGCGAGGCCCGCGGTGATGCCGGGGATGATGCGGAAGGGGATGCCCCGCTCGGCCAGAGCCTGCGCCTCCTCACCACCGCGCCCGAACACGAAGGGGTCGCCGCCCTTCAGCCGCAGCACGCGGTGACCCTCGCGCGCCAGCTCGATCAGGCGGTTGGTGATGTCGTCCTGGTGGGCGGAGGGCTTGCCGCCGCGTTTCCCGGCGAACTCAAGCCTTGCCGAGGGCGCCGCCAGCGCCATGATCCGTTCGCCGACCAGCGCGTCATGGACGATCACGTCGGCTTGCCTTAGACCTTGCAGGGCCAGCAGGGTCAGCAGGCCGGGATCGCCGGGACCGGCCCCCGCCAGCCACACGCTGCCGGGCCGGAAGTCGGCCAGTTCCAGAGGAAGAGAAAGGGAGTCGGGCGACGGCTCTGCGGTCATGGACGAGCACTCAGCGACGGAAAACGGTGTGGACGGCGGCGAGGGAGGCGGCGACGGCAAGGCGCTGCGGCGGGGCTGGACGACGGGCGCCTGCGCCACCGCTGCCACGCGCGCGGCCTGCGGGGCGCTGTTCTCCGGCGACTTTCCCGATCCGGTGACGGTAACCCTGCCCGGCGGCCAGACGCCAGCCTTCGCGCTCGCCTGGACGGACCGCGGCGACGGTTGGGCGGCGGCGGGGGTGGTGAAGGACGCCGGCGACGACCCGGACGTCACCCACGGCGCGCTGATCCGCGCCCGCGTCCGCCGCGCCGAACCGGGCCAGGGCGTGGTCTTCCGCGCAGGCGAGGGGGTGGGCATGGTGACCCGCCCCGGCCTGCCGGTCCCGGTCGGCGAACCGGCCATCAACCCGGTGCCCCGCGCGATGATCCGCCAAGCGGTCGCGGAGGCCGCGGCGCTGGCCGGCGAGGCTCCCGACGTCGTCGTCGAGGTCTCGGTGGAGAATGGGGAGGCGCTGGCCCGCCGCACCATGAACCCGCGGCTGGGCATCCTTGGCGGGCTGTCGATCCTGGGGACGACGGGGATCGTCGTGCCCTATTCCTGCGCGGCCTGGATCGCGTCCATCCAGCGCGGCGTCGACGTGGCGCGGGCGGCGGGGCTGGGCCACGTCGCGGCCTGCACCGGCGACACCTCGGAAAAGGCGGTGATCGCGCGCTACGGCCTGCCGGAGCACGCGCTGCTCGACATGGGCGACTTTGCCGGAGGCACGCTCAAGTACCTGCGCCGCCACCCGATCCCGCGCCTGACCCTGTGCGGCGGCTTCGCCAAGTTCGGCAAGCTGGCGCGGGGTCTGCTCGACCTGCATTCCAAGCGCGGCAGCGTCGATCTGGACTGGCTGGCTGATCGCATGGCCGAACTGGGCGCCACCCCGGAGGCCGTGGCGGAAGCCCGCGCCGCCAACACCGCCGCGCAGGTCCTGAGCATCGCCAGGGACGCCGGCCTGCCGCTGGCCGACCGCGTGGCGGCGCTGGCCCAGCGCACGGCGCTGGAGACGCTGGACGGCGCCCCCGTCGCGGTCGAGGTGCTGGTCACCGACCGCCAGGGCACCATCGTCGGCGGTTCCGGCTGGGCAGAGCCCTGAGCTTTTCACTCCCCCAGCCCCCGGTAGCGGCGCACGTGCGACCCGTCGTAGAGCGCGCTGCACCGGAAATCCTCCACCCCCAGCGCCGGGCCGACCAGGATCAGGGCGGTGCGCTCCATCGGCGACTCCGCCACCCGGGCGGCGATGTCGGCCAGCGTGCCGCGCAGCACCCGCTCCTCCGGCCAGCTCGCCCGGTAGACCACCGCCGCCGGGCAGTCGGCGCCGTAGAGCGGGGTCAGCCGCTCCACCACCCGGTCGATGACGTGGATCGACAGGTGGATGGCCAGCGTCGCGCCCGACCGCCCCAGCACCTCCAGCGTCTCGTTCGCCGGCATGGCCGAGGCCCGGCCTTCCGTGCGTGTCAAAATCAGCGTCTGGCTGACCTCCGGCAAGGTCAGCTCCCGCCCCAGCGCGGCCGAGGCCGCGGCGAAGGCCGGCACGCCCGGCGTGATGTCGTAGGGGATGCCCAGCTCGCGCAGCGCCCGCGTCTGTTCGCCGAGCGCGCTGTAGACTGACAGGTCGCCAGAATGCAGCCGGGCCACGTCCTGCCCGGCCGCATGCGCCGCCGTGAACTCGGCGACGATCTGGTCGAGCGTCAGCGGGGCGGTGTCGACGATCCGGGCGCCCGGCGGGGCGTGGGCGATGATCTCCTTCGGCACCAGCGATCCGGCGTAGAGGCAGACCGGGCAGGACGCGATCAGGTCGCGCCCACGCAGGGTCAGCAGGTCGGGCGCGCCCGGTCCGGCGCCGATGAAATGCACGGTCATGTGGGAATGCCTTCGGAAATCGCGAGCGCGCAGGTGGCGCGTGGGGTGGAACGGCGCGGCAGCAGAAGGGTGGAGCCCGGCCCGGCGGCGGCCAGCGCCGCAGCCTCCGCGACCGAGGCGACGCCCACCGCGGCCTCGACGCGGGTGGAGCGGGTCTGCACCCGACCTTGAGCCGCGGCCAACGCTGAATCGTCAATGAATTGCAGCGGCAGGGCGAGCCGGCGCGCCGCTTCGGCCACACCGGCTTCATTGCGCTTGCGCAACGGTGCCGCCAGTTGCACAGCGCGGCGCGCGCCTTTGTCCAGCGCGGCCTCCTCGAAGACGGCGTGGACCAACCCGGCGATCTCGTCACCGGGGCACCCCGCCCGGCAACCGATGCCCGCCGCGATGATTCGATGCGCCGTCACAATGGCTTCTCCGCCAGCCACAGCGTGACCGGCATCAGCGGGCGCCAGCCGGTGAAGCCGCCGATGGGCGCGGCGCGGCTGACGGCGATCTGCGACAATTGCCCGCCCAGCCGTTTGTGGGTGGCGATCAGCATGGCCTCGCTTTCCAGCGTCACGGCGTTGGCGACGATCCGCCCGCCGGGTTTCAGCGCCGACCAGCAGGCGTCCAGCACCCCGTCGTTGGTCAGCCCGCCACCGATGAACACCGCGTCCGGCGCCGGCAACCCGCCCAGCGCGTCGGGCGCCTTGCCGCGCACCAGCTCCAGCCCCGGCACGCCGAAGGCGGCGGCGTTGGCCGGGATGCGGGCGGCGCGGTCGGCCTTGTGCTCCACGGCGATGGCGCGGTTCGTCGGATCGCTCAGCATCCATTCGACGCCGATGGAGCCGGAGCCGGCACCGACGTCCCACAGCAGCTCGCCGCGGCGCGGCGCCAGCCAGGACAGAGTGACGGCGCGGATTTCCCGCTTGGTGATCTGGCCGTCATGCTCGAACCAGTCGTCGGGCAGGCCCGGCGTGCGGGGCAGGGCGCGGGCGCCGGGCGCGGCGATGCACTCCACCGCCAGCGTGTTCAGGTCGGCTACCCGCTCCGCCGACCACTCTTCCGCCGTCGCAACGATGCTGCGCTCGCGCGGGCCGCTCATGGATTCCAGGGCGGTCAGGCGCGACGGTCCGAAGCCGCGCGCCGTCAGCAGCGCCGCCAGCTTGGCAGGGGTCGTTCCGTCCCAGCACAGAACCAGCAGCCGCGCGCCCGGTTGCAGATGCGGAACGACCAGCTCCAGCGGGCGTCCGTGCACCGTCAGGGTGCCGCAATCCTGCAACGGCCAGCCCAGGCGGGCGGCGGCGAGGCTGAAGGATGATGGGGCCGGAACGATCGACAGTTCCTCAACCGGAACGAGTTTCGACAGGGTGGCGCCGATGCCGTACCAGGACGGGTCGCCGCTGGCCAGCACGCAGACCCGTCGGCCGCGCCGCTCCAGCAGGGCAGGGTAGGCGTCCGACAGCGGGGAGGGCCAAGGCAGCCGCTCCTGTCCGGCCTGCTCCGGCACCAGCGCCAGATGGCGCGTGCCGCCGGCCAGCAACTCCGCGCCCTCGACCAGCGCGCGGGCGGCGGGCGACAGACCGTCCCACCCGTCCTCGCCGATGCCGACGACGCTCAGCCAACGCCCCGGTCCTGTGCTAATCATGGCGCACCCCAAGGAGGACAAGCATGAAGGCGCTGATTCTGGGCGGCACCACCGAGGCCACGGCGCTGGCCCGCCTGCTCGACGGCCACCCGCGCATCGACGCGGCGGTGTCGCTGGCCGGGCGCACCAAGCAGCCGGTCCTGCCGCCCCTGCCGACCCGCATCGGCGGCTTCGGCGGGGTGGACGGGCTGGCCGCGCATCTCGTGGAGAACGGCATCGCGGCGGTGGTGGACGCCACGCATCCCTTCGCCGACCAGATCTCCGCCAACGCCGCGGCGGCCTGCGCGCGGGTGGGCGTGCCGCTGCTGGTGCTGACCCGCAAGCCGTGGGAGCCGGGCGAGGGCGACCGCTGGATCGGCGTGCCGGACATGGCTTCCGCCGCCGAGGCGTTGCGCCCGCTCGGCGGGAGCGTCTTCCTGACCATCGGCCGGCAGGAGGTCGCGGTGTTCGAGGCGGTGCCGGACAAGTGCTACCTGATCCGCGCCGTCGACCCGCCGGAACCGCCGCCGAAGCTGCCGGATCACCGTCTGATCCTCGACCGCGGCCCCTTCACGCTGGAGGGGGAATGCGCCCTGCTGGAGGCGCATCGGGTGGAGGTCGTTGTCAGCAAGAACAGCGGCGGCACGGCGACCGAGGCAAAGCTGCAGGCTGCGCGCCGCCGGGGCATACCCGTGGTGATGGTCGAGCGCCCGCAAGGAAACGGCGTGGCCGAAGTCCACGACGCGGCGGCGGCGTTGCGGTGGTTGGAGGCGTTCTAGAGTCGGGCCCCCCTCCCGACCTCCCCCCGCTGCGCAGGGGGAGGAGATGATTCCCTCCCCTGCATAATGGGGGAGGGTTAGGGTGGGGGCCCGTTTCGACACCGCCCTCACCCCCACACCCCATAGCTGCGCGGCGTATACACCCACGGCTGCGCGCCGTCGCGCGGCACCAGCCGGGTGTGCGAGGCGCCGATGATGACGCAGGTCCGCATGTCGGCCTGCGCCGCGTCCACCGCGCCCAGCGTCGTGACGGTCAGCGCCTCGTCGGGGCGGCCGACCGCCCGGGCGAGGATCACCGGCGTCTCGGCTGACCGCAGGTCGCGCAGCGCGTCGAAGGCGGCGCCGAGCTGCCAGGGGCGGGCGCGGCTGATCGGGTTGTAGAGCGCGATCACGAAATCCGCTTCCGCCGCCAGACGCAGGCGCTTCAGCACCACCTCCCACGGCTTCAGGTTGTCGGACAGCGAGAGGACGCAGAAATCATGGCCGAGCGGCGCGCCGGCCCGCGCCGCCGCCGCCTGCATCGCGGAAATACCGGGATCGACCGACAGCGGCACGCGGTGCCACGCCGCGGGTGCTTCCGGATCGTCCAGCGCCTCGAACACCGCGGCGGCCATGGCGAAGATGCCGGGATCGCCGCCCGACACCACCGCCACCCGGCGGCCTTCCGCCGCCAGTTGCAGGGCGTGGCGGGCACGGTCCAACTCCACCCGGTTGTCGGAGGCGTGGCGCACCTGCGGCCCCGGCGGCACACGGTCCACATAGGGGAAATAGCCGACGAGGTCGGTCGCCTCGGCCAGATCGCGCCGGGCCTCCGGCGTCAGCCAGTCCTCGGTGCCGGGGCCGAGCCCGACGACCTTCAACCATCCGGCCTGCGGATCGGCGGTCATCGCCGCAGCCCTTCGCCGGGGATGACGATCTGCGAGAAATAGGGGGCCGTCTCCGGCGCCTCGCGGAAGGGCATGACGCGCTGGTCCGCCATGCTTGCCCGCTCGATGTACCAGGCGCGGTCGGCCAGCCCGGCGGCCTCGACGGCGCGGCGGACCTTCGGCAGGTTCTGGCCCAGCTTCATGATGACCGCGGCGTCGGCGTTGCGCAGGGCGCGCAGCAGCGCCTCCTCCCCCAGCGTGCCGGGGATGACCGACAGCACGTCGTCGCGCAGGGTCAGCGGGCGCGGCAGCAGCGAGGCGCTGCACATCATCGACGTGACGCCCGGCACCACCTCCGTCGGGAAGCGCGAGGCCAGCCGCAGGAACAGGTGCATGAAGCTGCCGTAGAAGAAGGCGTCGCCCTCGTTCAGCGCGGCGATGGAGCGCCCGGCGGCGAGATGCTCGGCCAGCCGCTCGGCGGATTCGTCGAAGAAGGCCTCGATCTGGCGGCCGTAATCGGGGTGGCTGGGCGGCAGCTCGACCGTCACCGGATAGACCATCGGCAGCTCGATGTGCTCCGCCGTGATGCAGCCGTCGGCGATGCGCCGGGCTTGGCCGGAGGTGCCGCGCTTGCAGAAATAGGCAACCACCGGGCAGGCGCCGATGGTCCGCATGGCGCGCACGGTCATCAGGTCGGGGTCGCCGGGGCCGACGCTGACGCCATAGAGGGTGCCGGTGTTTTGCGGTTCGTTGCTCATTCCACGTCGCTCGCCAGGGCGTTGACCGCCGCCGCCACCATGGCGCTGCCGCCGCGCCGGCCCTTGATCGCCAGGAAGGGAAGGCCGAAGGGCGCCTCGGCCAGCGCGTCCTTGCTTTCCGCGGCCCCCACGAAGCCCACCGGGAAGCCCAGCACCGCCGCCGGCTTCGGCGCGCCGTCGCGGATCATCTCCAGCAGCTTGAACAGGGCGGTCGGCGCGTTGCCGATGGCGACAACGGAGCCGGCGAGCCGGGGCACCCACAGCTCCAGCGCGGCGGCGGAGCGGGTGTTTTCGACCTGTTTGGCCAGCTCCGGCACCGCCGGGTCGCGCAGGGTGCAGACGACGGCGTTGTCGGCCGGAAGCCGCGCCCGCGTGATGCCGTGGGCGACCATCTCGCTGTCGCAGAGGATCGCCGCGCCGCCGCGCAGAGCCGTCCGCGCCGCCGTCCCGACGTCGGGGGAGAACATCAGGTCCTTGGCCGCGTCCACCATGCCGCAGGCGTGGATGACGCGCACCGCCACGGCTTTCAGGTCGTCGGGGATGGCCGTCAGGTCGGCCTCCGCCCGGATGGTGGCGAAGGACTGGCGGTAGATGGCCGCTCCATCGCGGATGTAGTCATAAAGCGGCTCAGCGGACACGGGACAACTCCTCAACAGACAGATCGGCCCCAGACAAAGAGGCAACGGCATTTATGGCCTCGGACGGCGTCAGGCCGGACCGCCAGGGCGTGCCGCCAGGGGCGGCGTTCAGCGCGATGTCGTAGACGCCGTCCCGTGCGGTGAGCGTGACATCCGCCGCGCCGGGATGGGCGCAGCCTTTCGCGCAGCCGGAGACATGCACCATCCGCACCGCCTCCAGCAAGCCCGCCGCGCGCGCGGCGATGGCGAGGCCGTCCGCGTGGGTGTCGGTGGTGCCGACGTCGCAGCCGGTGACCCCGCTGCAGGCGGTGAGCTTCAGGCGGATGTCATGGTGGTCGAGGATGCCGCCGAGGGCGGTGGCTTTCTCGGCGGCGGCGTCCTGGGGGGCGGCCAGCAGCAGGGCGCGCCAGGGGGTAATGCGGATCTCGTGGGTGAGGGCGGCCAGCGCCTCCAGCCGGTCGACGTCGAGGCGGCCGAAGGGGAAGGCGACGCCCAGCCATGAGGGTTGGCGGCCGAGGAAGAGTCGGGTCGGCGACGTTTGCCCCCACCCTGACCCTCCCCCGCTTCGCAGGGGAGGGGATTGAAGCTCCCTCTCCTGCGAAGCGGGGGAGGGAAGGGGCCCATGCGCAGCATGGGAAGGGTGGGGGCAATTGAGCAACCACGCCCCCACCCACTCCCGCAACGCTTCCACCCCCAGCGCCTTGACCAGCCCGGCCATGCGCCGTGGCGGTTCGGCTAGGGTCTGGCGAAGCTCCAGGAAGGTCCGCGCCAACGCCGCCGCAAGCTCCACCAGATCGCCGGGGCGGCAGTGGCCCACCACCGCGGCCCCCTCGACCGTCCCGCCCAGCCCGACGCGGAACAGCGGCCCGTCCACCGCCCCTGCCACCGCGTCGAAGCGCACGTCGGTGCCGCTGTCGAACAGGGGGGCCTGACCGCCGCCGTCGACCAGCCAGCCGAATTTCGGTGGCAGCCGGTGGAGGTCCCGGTCGGCCGCCAGCCGGGCGTCGAGCGCCAGGGCGTAGGGACGCACGTCCAGCACCGCCGTCCCGTCCAGCCCCGCGGTCGGGGAGGTCAGCACGTTGCGCACCGCCTCGCTCTCCGCGTCCTCCGAGACGTAGCCGAGCGCGCGAAGCTCGGCGATCAGCGCCGCCATGTCCGCCGCGGCAACGCCGCGCAGTTGCAGGTTGCCGCGGTGGCTGAGGTCGACCAGACCGTTGCCGTAACGACGCCCCAGGTCCGCGATCCGAGCCGCCGAGGCGGCGGGAAGCACCCCCGCCGGAACGCGCACGCGGACCAGCAGCCCGTCGCCGACCTCCATGGGGGCGAGAACGCCGGGGCACATGCCGCGTCGGCGGGGTGGATTGCGGGGCAGGGCATTGCAGGGCTGGGTGATCGCGCTCATGCGGACATCTCCTTGCGGCGGCGCAGATCGTCGCCCGTCGAATTGCGGCGTGGGTGCCAGAGACCGCGCTCCAGGGCCTCGGTCAACCGGTCCAGGATATGCCGGGCGGCGGCCGGATTGGACTGCGCCAGGAAGTCCCACACCCGCTGGTCGTCCACATAGGCGTCGTACAACTGTTCGAAATGGTGGGGCCGCACGGCCGTGGTGGTCGCGGCGAAGGCGAACAGCGTGTCCACGCTCGCCGCCAGCTCCCCGGCGCCGCGGTAGCCGTGGCGCATCATGCCGTCGATCCAGCGCGGGTTGGCGGCCCGGCCGCGCAGCACGCGGGCGATCTCCTCGCCCAGCGTGCGGACGGTCAGGCTCTCCGGCTCCGAACTGTCGAGGTGGTAGAGCGCCGGGTCGTTGTCGACCAAGGCGGCGGCGGCCGAGAAGCCGCCCTCATACTGCATGAAGCCGTCGGTGGAGAGGACGTCGTGCTCCCGCTGGTCCTGGTGGTGGACGAGCGCGTCGGCCCCGCCGATGCGGCGGCGGAACAGGCTGGGCAGCGGCACGCCCTCCAGCCCCTTGCCGTAGGCGTGGCAGCTTCCCTCCAGATAGGCGGCGCCGAAATCGGCCCGCGCGCTCCAGTCGCCGCGCGCGATCAGGCCGGGCAGCGCCGTGCCGTAGGCGCCGGGGGCCGCCCCGAAGACCCGCGCGCTGGCCCAGCGCTCCGCATCCGCTGCCGGGGTGCCACCGGTTTCCAGCTCGGCGCGGTCGGTGCGGAACGCGGCGGCGACGGGGTTCACGTCGTCGGGCTCGTCCTCCGCCATCACCGCGCGGACGGCCTGGTCGAACAGGGCGATCTGCTGCGGGAAGACGTCGCGGAACAGGCCGGAAATGCGCAGCGTCACGTCCACCCGCGGGCGGCCGAGGACGGAGGCCGGCATCACCTCGAAGCCGGTGACCCGGCCGGAGCCGTTCTCCCACAGCGGGCGCACGCCGAGCAGCGCCATGGCCTGGGCCAACTCGTCGCCGCCGGTGCGCATGGCGGGGGTGCCCCAGCAATCCACCACCAGCCGCTTCGGCCAGTCGCCGTGGTCCTGAAGATAGCGGGTGATCAGCGCGTCCGCCGCTTGCCAGCCCAGTGTCCAGGCGGTCGGGGTCGGCACGCCGCGCGGGTCGAGCGCGTAGAGGTTGCGTCCGGTGGGCAGCGTGTCGGCCCGCCCCCGCGCCGGGGAGCCGCCGGGGCCGGGCCTCACGAAGCGCCCGTCCAGCCCGTCCAGCAAGGCGGCCATTTCCGCCTCGCCGCAGGCGTCCAGCGCCGGGGCGACGTCCTCCGCCGTACCGAAACGGGCGACGGCGGCGAGCAGGCGGGCGCGGCGCTCCGGCTCCGGCGTCGTGCCGAAGACGTGCAGCCCGTCGCGGATCTGCATCTCCTTGATGTCGCAGAGATGGGCGTCGAGGCGGCTGAGGATGGCGTCGGCGTCGTCGTCGGGCCGCAGGTTGCAGTCGGCGGCGACGCCGGAAGTCCAGGCCAGATCAAGGATGGTCTGCCGCAGCGTGCCCAGACGCCGCGGGTCCAGCCCGGTCGCCATGGAATATTCGTCGATCGCCGTTTCAAGCTCGGCGAGGTCGCCGTGCAGCCCGGCTTCGACCGGCGGCGGGGTCAGGTGGCCGATCAACACGGCGCCCAGACGGCGGCGCGCCTGCACGCCCTCGCCGGGGTTGTTGACGATGAAGGGATAGAGGCAGGGCAGGGGACCGGCGACGATCTCCGGCCAGCAATCGGCCGACAGGGCGACGGCCTTGCCCGGCAGCCATTCCAGCGTCCCGTGCGCCCCCACCTGGACCAGCGCGTGGGCGCCCAGGGCATGACGGAGCCAGAGGTGGAAGGCGTAATAGCCATGGCTCGGCGGGGTTTCCGGGTCGTGGTGCTGGGTGGTGGTCAGCGGGCCATGGCCGCGGCTCGGCTGCACGGCGACGGCGACGTTGCCGCAGGCCAGCACCGTGAAGCGGAAAGCCGCGCCGTCGGAACGCGGGTCGGCCTGCTCGTCGCCCCAGCATTCCGCGATGCGGGCGCGGGCCTCGGCGGGGGCGAGGCGGCGGTAGTCCTCCAGGCTCAGCGCGGCGGTGGTCCCGCAGGTCAGCGCCTCCATCAGGGCGGCGGGGCCGTCGGGAAGCCCATCCAGCGCGTAGCCCTCGGCGCGCAGCCGTTCCAGGATGCCGACGACGCTCGCCGGGGTGTCGAGGCCAACGGCGTGGCCGATGCCGCCCCCCGGTCCCGGATAGTCGGACAGCACCAGCGCCAGCTTGCGCTCAGCCCTTGGCGTGGCGCCCAGCCGCACCCAGGCGGCAGCCAGATCGGCGGCGAAGGCCACCCGGTCGGGCACCGGGCGGATCAGCGTCGGGGCGAACTCCAGGTCGGGGTCCGGCGTCCCTTCGGCCTTGAAGGCGATGGCGCGGGTCAGGACACGCCCGTCCATCTCCGGCAGCACAATGTTCATGGCGAGGTCGGACGGCCCCATGCCGCGGGCGGAGCCGCGCCAGCCCTCCTCCGGCGTGGTGGACAGCACGGCCTGGAGCACCGGCGTCCCGTTGGCCTCCAGCGGCGACCCGTCCTCGCGCGCCGCCGAGAAGCCGGTCAGGTTCAGCACGACGGCGGCGTCGCGGGCGGTCAGGGTGGCGCGCATCCAGGCGGCGCAGTCCGGCTCCTTCAGGCTCGCCACGAACAGCGGCAGCGGGGCGAGGCCGCGCGCGGCCAGCGCTTCGCACAGCGCGTGCACCGGCTCCAGATCGCCGGCCAGCAGGTGCGAGCGGTAGAAGACGACCGGCGCGCAGGGGCCAGAAGCTTGGCCGGACCAGCCCTCATAGACGCCGAAGCGGGGGACCGGCGCCGGCTCGCGCCAGGGGCGCTCCTGCCCGGCCAGAGTGGCGGCGTAGGCCAGCAGGTTGGCCATGTTGTCCGGCCCGCCCTCGGTGAAGCAACGCCACAGCCGTTGCGCGGCCTCGGCCGGAACGGTGCCGTAGCCCTCCAGGGCGGGGTTCGGCTGGGCGCAGCCGGGCAGTACGGCCAGCGCCACCCCGGACTCCCGGCAGGCGGCGGCGACATGGTCCAGCCCATAGCGCCAATAGCCCGCCCCGCCGAGCAGGCGCAGAATCACCAGCTTCGCCTTGCGGATCACGGACTCGACGTAGAGGTCCACCGACAGCGGGTGCCCCAGCCGCGCGAGATTCGCCAGCCGCAGGGTGGGCATGGTGTCGCGGTGGCGCTTCCAGCAGGCGGCGAGTGCCGTCAGGTCGCTGTCGGAGAAGGACAGGACGACGAGGTCCGCCGGGCTCTGCCCCAGATCCACGGCCTGGGGGCCGGCGTCGAGGTCTTCCTGGCGGGCGGCGAGTAGGTGCATGGGCCACAGCTTTGCAAACACTCCCTCTCCCGTCCCGGGAGAGGGTGCCCGCAAAGCGGGCGGGTGAGGGTGCGGGCGAGGATCGGTGCGGTCTCCGCGTGCGACCCTCACCCTCCCGCTCTGCGAGCGGGCCCCTCCCTCTCCCGGGACGGGAGAGGGCTTTTACGACAGCGCCGCGGTCACGGCGTCGCGGTCCAGGCCCGTCTCGCCGATCACCACGAGACGGCTGCGGCGCGGCTCGTCGGGCTTCCAGAAGCGGTCGAAATGGGTCTGGATGCGCGTCCCCACGCCCTGCACCAGAAGGCGCATCGGCTTGCCCGGCACGTCGATGAAGCCCTTCAGGCGCAGCACGCCATGGGCGGCGGCGACCCGCTCCAGCGTCTTCGCCAGCGCCGCCGGGTCGGGCTGCGGGCCGAGTTCCACGACGAAGCTGGTGAAGTCGTCGTGATCGTGGCCCTCCTCCTCGTCATGGTGGCTGGGGCGGTTGGCGAGGTCGTCCTCGGCTCCGGCGCCGACGCCGAGAAGCACCACCGGATCGACCTTGCCGTTGCTGGCGCGCAGGATCTTGGCCTCGCGCCCGGTCCCACCCTCCGCCATGGCGGCGCGGATCAGGTCCTCGACCGTCGCCAGAGCGGCGGCGTCCACCAGATTGGTCTTGTTCACCACGATCAGGTCGGCGCAGAGGAGCTGGTCCTCGAACACCTCCTCGACCGGGGTCTCGTGGTCGAGCTGCCCGGCCTCGGCGGCCTGGGCGGCCAGCGCCGCCGGATCGGGGGCGAAGCGGCCCTCCGCGGCGGCGGCGGCGTCGACCACCGCGACCACCCCGTCCACCGTCACCCGCGTCTTGATCGCCGGCCAGTGGAAGGCCTGGACGAGCGGCTTCGGCAGGGCGAGGCCGCTCGTCTCGATGATGATGTGTTCCGGCGGCTGCGGGCGGGCCAGCAGCTTCTCGATGGCCGGGACGAAGTCGTCGGCGACGGTGCAGCACAGGCAGCCGTTCGCCAGCTCGATCACGTCGTCCTCGGTGCAGGTGGGGTCGCCGCAGGCGCGCAGGATCTCGCCGTCGATGCCGACATCGCCGAATTCGTTGATGATCAGCGCCAGACGGCGCCCGCCAGCCTGCTCCAGCAGGCTGCGGATCAGCGTCGTCTTGCCGGCGCCGAGAAAGCCGGTGATGACGGTGGCCGGGGTCTTCCCGGCGGACGGACGGAGGGCAGCGCGATGCGTCATGATCTGGTTTCCCTGTCTCCGCCACACCCGGCGGATTGGATGAGTGTCGGTCCGGCGGCAGGTTTCCTGGCTCGCGGGTCGTCGCCGCGCCTCCCGCCTTCCCGGCCTGTCGGCCCGTGGCATTTCCGGAGGCGGACTCGCCGCATACAGTTGCGGGGGCAGCCGCGGCCTTGGACCCCATCCGGGTCCGCACCGCATTCCCTATTATCCCCGCGCCTTCACGGCGGAGGGGGCACCGTCGGAGGCGCAGAATTGCAGGCGGACCCCCGATTTGCAAGCGGCCATTTGGCGCCCGAAAACCGTGCCGCCGAACCCGGAACGCTCCGTCCGCCCCGCCGTTGGTGTGTCGGAAGATCGGTACAGTCTGTCTGGAAAGCTGACACTCCGGACCGCGTGCGACACCCATCGCCGCCTTTGATGAATTCAGTAATTTCAATGAATTAAATAATTTCCCCGCAATTGGCATGTTCTGTGCTTATATCAGCCTAACCAAAAACGCGGACCGGCAGACGACGCGGACGAACAGGGAGGGAAAAGCGGCACCCATGGCCGACGACATCATTCTGGAAGCGCGCGGACTCTCGAAGGAGTTCAAGGGCTTCATCGCGGTGAAGGAGGTGAACCTCCAGGTGCGCCGCGGCACGATCCACGCGCTGATTGGCCCGAACGGCGCCGGCAAGAGCACGGTCTTCAACCTGCTGACCAAGTTCCTGACGCCGACGCGTGGCCAGATCCTCTACAAGGGGCGCGACATCACCGCCATGAAGCCCGCCGACGTGGCGCTGCTCGGCATGGTGCGCTCCTTCCAGATCTCCGCCGTCTTCCCGCATCTCAGCGTGCTGGAGAATGTCCGCGTCGCGCTGCAGCGCCCGCGCGGCACCAGCTTCCATTTTTGGAAGCCGGAGGCCAGCCTGCACGACCTGCACGCCCGCGCCGAGGAACTGATCGAGGCGGTGAACCTCACCCCCTGGGCCGGCCACACCGCCGCCGAGCTGCCCTACGGCCGCAAGCGCGCGCTGGAGATCGCCACCACGCTGGCGCTCGACCCGGAGGTGATGCTGCTCGACGAGCCGCTGGCCGGCATGGGCCACGAGGACATCGAGGGCACCGCCGCGCTCATCAAGCGCGTCTCCGCCGACCGCACCATCCTGATGGTGGAGCACAACCTGTCGGTCGTCGCCCACCTGTCGGACACGATCACCGTGCTCCGCCGCGGCGAGATCCTGGCCGAGGGCGCATACGACGTCGTATCGCGCAACCCGCAGGTCATGGAAGCCTACATGGGGACGGGTGAGGTGGGCCATGCCTGACGGCGCGACCGTGAAGACCACCATGCTGGAGATCCGCGACCTCCAGGCCTTCTACGGCGAAAGCCACGTGCTGCACGGCGTCAACATCGACGTGCGCCAGGGCGAGGTGGTGACCCTGCTCGGCCGCAACGGCGCCGGCAAGACGACCACCATGCGCTCGATCATGGGCATCGTCGGCAAGCGCAACGGCTCGATCCGCTTCCAGGGACGGGAGCTGATCGGCATGGCGCAGCACAAGATCCCCCGCCTGGGCATCGGCTACGTGCCGGAGGAGCGCGGCATCTTCGCCTCGCTCAGCGTGGACGAGAACCTGATGCTGCCGCCGGTGGTGAAGTCGGGCGGCATGACCGTGCCGCAGATCTACGAGCTGTTCCCCAACCTCCAGGGCCGCGGCACCACCCAGGGCACGCGCCTGTCGGGCGGCGAACAGCAGATGCTGGCCATCGCCCGCATCCTGCGCACCGGCGCCGACCTGATCCTGCTCGACGAGCCGACCGAGGGCCTCGCCCCGGTCATTATCGAGCAGATCGGCGTGGCGGTGCGCAAGCTGAAGCAGCGCGGCTTCACCATCGTGCTGGTGGAGCAGAATTTCCGCTTCGCCGCGACCATCGCCGACCGCCATTACGTGATGGAGGAAGGCCATGTCGTGGACATGATCCCCAACGATCAGCTCGCCCAGAACATGGACAAGCTGCACACCTATCTGGGTGTCTGACCCGTTAAAACCCCCTCTGCTGAACACACTCAAAACAAAGCCAATCGAAGGGAGTTCGAAATGCTCAAGACGTTGCTTTGCGGGACCGCATTGCTGGCGCTGACCGCCGGGGCCGCGCACGCCCAGGTCTCCAACAACGTGATCAAGATCGGCGTGATGAACGACCGGTCCGGCATCTACGCCGACCTCGCCGGTGAAGGCTCGGCCATCGCCGCCCGTCTGGCGGCCGAGGAGTTCGGCGGCAAGATCGCCGGCGCCCCGATCGAGATCGTCGTCGCCGATCACCAGAACAAGGCCGACATCGCCGCCAACACGGCGCGCGAGTGGATCGACGCCGGCAACGTGGACGTCATCGCCGACGTGCCGAACTCCGCCGCCGCGCTGGCCGTCCAGGGCATCACCAAGGACAAGAAGCGCATCTTCCTGATGTCCGGTCCGGGCTCGACCGACCTCAGCGGCAAGTCCTGCAGCCCCTACGGCTTCCAGTGGACCTACGACAACTACGCCATGGCCGCCGGCACCGCCCGCGCGCTGGTCGAGCAGGGCAAGAAGAACTGGTTCTTCATCACCGCGGACTACGCCTTCGGCCACTCGCTGGAGGATGAGACCACGAAGATGGTCAAGCAGCTCGACGGCAAGGTCGCGGGCAACGTCCGCCATCCGCTGGGCACCGCCGACTTCTCGTCCTACCTGCTCCAGGCCCAGGCCTCCAAGGCCGACGTGATCGGCCTCGCCAACGCGGGCGGCGACGCCACCAACGCCGTCAAGCAGGCGTCGGAGTTCGGCATCACCCAGTCGGGCCAGAGCCTTGCCGGCCTGCTGCTGTTCATCAGCGACGTGAACGCGCTGGGCCTCCAGGCCGCCCAGGGCCTGCTGCTGACCACCGGCTTCTACTGGGACACCGACGATCAGACCCGCGAGTGGACCAAGAAGTTCGAGGCCAAGGCCGGCCGCAAGCCGACGATGGTCCAGGCCGGCGTCTACTCCGCCGTCCGCCACTATCTGAAGGCGGTCGAGGCCGTCGGTTCCGACGATGCGGACAAGGTCGCCGCCAAGATGCGTGAGACCACGGTCAGCGACATGTTCACCAAGAACGGCAAGATCGCCGCCAACGGCCGCATGTTCCACGACATGTATCTGGCCCAGGTGAAGACCCCGGCCGAGTCCAAGGGCCCCTGGGACTACTACAAGATCGTGAAGACGATCCCGGCCGAGCAGGCGTTCCTCGACCCGGCCAAGAGCGGTTGTTCGCTGGTGAAGTAAGGTTCTGAGACGGGCCCCCTCCCGGCCTCCCCCCGCTGACGCAGGGGGAGGAGATAAAGTCCTCCCCTGCGAAGCGGGGGAGGGTTGGGTGGGGGCCCACCCCAAGCACCCAATCAAAAAAACACAAGTCCGATACACAGGGAGGGACGGTCATGTTCGACTTGCTGGGGGTGCCGCCCCAGGTCCTGTTCGGCCAGCTTCTGCTCGGCCTCATCAACGGGTCCTTCTACGCGCTGCTCAGCCTTGGGCTGGCGGTCATCTTCGGCATGCTGAACGTCATCAACTTCGCCCATGGCGCGCTCTACATGATCGGCGCCTTCGTGGCGTGGCTGCTGCTGACGAAGCTCGGCCTCGGCTACTGGTGGGCGCTGGGCCTGTCGCCGCTGATCGTCGGGCTGCTGGGCGTGGTGCTGGAAAAAACCATGCTGTCGCGCCTCTACAAGCTCGACCATCTCTACGGCCTGCTGCTGACCTTCGGCCTCGCCCTGATCATGGAAGGCGCCTTCCGCCATTTCTACGGCGTGTCGGGCCAGCCCTATCCGATCCCGGACGCGCTCAAGGGCGGTCAGAATCTGGGCTTCATGTTCCTGCCCAACTACCGCGGCTGGGTCGTCGTCGCCTCTCTGATCGTCTGCTTCGGGACGTGGTTCGCCATCGAGCGGACGCGGCTCGGCGCCTACCTGCGCGCCGCCACCGAGAATCCGGTGCTGGTCCAGGCCTTCGGCATCAACGTGCCGGTGATGATCACCGCCACCTACGGCTTCGGTGTCGCGCTGGCCGGGCTGGCCGGCGTGCTGGCGGCACCCATTTATCAAGTGTCGCCCCTGATGGGCACCAACCTGATCATCGTCGTCTTCGCGGTGGTGGTGATCGGCGGCATGGGCTCCATCCTCGGCGCCATCGTCACCGGCCTGGGGCTCGGTCTGTTGGAGGGCCTGACCAAGGTCTTCTACCCCGAAGCCTCCAACATCGTGGTGTTCGTCGTGATGGCGATCGTCCTACTCATCAAGCCCGCGGGCCTCTTCGGACGGGAGCGCTGAGCCATGGCCACCCAAAGCAAGACGACCGGCATCAAGGCGGCCGACAGCCAGACGACCACCATCGCGCTGCGCCGACCGGGGCAGGACACCTCGCGGAACGCCATCATCCTCGGCATCGGCCTGCTGATCGCGTTGGCGGCGCCCTTCGTGCTGTACCCCGTCTTCGTGATGAAGGTGCTGTGCTTCGCGCTGTTCGCCTGCGCCTTCAACCTGCTGATCGGCTTCGCCGGTCTCCTGAGCTTCGGCCACGCCGCCTTCTTCGGCGGGGCGGCCTACATCACCGCCCATTCCGCCAAGGTCTGGGGGCTGGGGCCGGAGGTCAGCATCCTGCTTGGCATGGGCTTCTCCGCCCTGCTGGGCCTCGCCTTCGGCGCGCTGGCGATCCGCCGCCAGGGCATCTACTTCGCCATGATCACGCTGGCGCTGTCGCAGATGGTCTTCTTCATGGCCCTGCAGCTCAAGTTCACGGGCGGCGAGGACGGCATCCAGGCGGTGCCGCGCGGGATGCTGTTCGGTCTGATCGACCTGAACCAGCCGCTGTCCATGTACTACTTCGTGCTGGCGGTGTTCCTGGTCGGCTTCGCGGTGGTCTGGCGGGCGGTCCATTCGCCCTTCGGCCAGGTGCTGAAGGCGATCCGCGAGAACGAGCCGCGCGCCGTGTCGCTCGGCTACCGGACGGAGCGCTACAAGCTGCTGGCCTTCGTGCTGTCGGCGAGCCTCGCCGGTCTGGCCGGCGGGACCAAGGCGCTGGTCTTCCAGCTCGCTTCGCTGACCGACGTGACGTGGCAGATGTCGGGCGAGGTGGTGCTGATGACGCTGCTCGGCGGCATGGGCACGCTGCTCGGCCCCGTGGTGGGCGCGGCCATCGTCGTCACGCTGGAAAGCTATCTGGCGGCCACCAGCATGCCGGTTCCGGTGGTGATCGGCGCCATCTTCGTGGTTTGCGTGCTGGTCTTCCGCCGCGGCATCGTCGGCGAGCTTCAGGCCCGCTTCGGCCGCCGCTGAACGCAAAGAAACCGAACGGCATAAAAAGCCAAGAACCAGGAACCGCACGATGGATCAACCGCTCTCTGATCAGCCGCTGTGGACCCCGTCGGAGGCGCGCGTGGCCGCCTCCAACCTGACGGCCTTCCGGCAGGCCGCAAGCGCCCGCTTCGGGCTGCGGCTGGACGATTACGATGCGCTCTACGACTGGTCGGTCGCGGGCAAGGAGGATTTCTGGCGCTTCCTGTGGGAGTGGGCCGGACTCAAGGGCGATCTCGGCGGCGTGGCGCTGGCCGACGGCGACAGGATGCCCGGCGCCCGCTGGTTCCCCGAGGCCAGCCTGAACTACGCCGAGAACATGCTGGCCAACGCGCCGGAAGGCGAGGCCGTCGTCTTCTGGGCCGAGGACAAGGTCAAGCGCCGCTGGTCCGGCGCCGAACTGAAGGCCGAGGTGTCCCGCCTCCAGCAGGCGCTCAAGGCCGCCGGCGTCGGCAAGGGCGACCGCGTCGCCGCCGTCGTGCCGAACATGCCCGAAACGCTGGCGGCCATGCTCGCCACGGCCAGCCTGGGGGCCATCTGGTCCTCCTGCTCCCCCGACTTCGGCGCCCAGGGCATCACCGACCGCTTCGGCCAGATCGAGCCGACCGTCCTCTTCGCCCCGGACGGCTACTGGTACAACGGCAAGAGCCACGTCATCCGGGCCAAGATCGCCCAGGTGCTGACCGAGCTGCCCACCGTCAAGGCCGCCGTCATCATCCCCTACATCGACGAGATGCCGGACGTCTCGGCCATCCGCGGCGGCGTCACCTGGGGTGACTTCATCGCCCCCTTCGCAGCGACGGAGCCGAGCTTCGAGCGGGTGGCCTTCAACCATCCGCTGTTCATCCTCTATTCGTCGGGCACCACCGGCAAGCCCAAGTGCATCGTCCACGGCACCGGCGGCACGCTGCTCCAGCACGTCAAGGAGCACCGGCTGCACAGCGACGTGAAGCCGGGCGACCGGGTGTTCTACTACACCACCTGCGGCTGGATGATGTGGAACTGGCTGGTCTCCGGGCTGGCCGCCGGGGCGACGCTGCTGCTCTACGACGGCTCGCCCTTTGCGCCGGACGGCAACATCCTGTTCGACTACGCCGACGCCGAGGGCATGACCCTGTTCGGCACCTCGGCCAAGTTCATCCAGCAGGCCGAGAAGTCGGGGCTGGAGCCGATGCGCACGCACCGGCTGGACACGCTGCGCGCGCTGGCCTCGACCGGCTCGCCGCTGATGCCGGAGAACTTCGAATACGTCTACCGGGCGATCAAGACGGACATTCATCTGGCCTCGATCAGCGGCGGCACGGACATCGTGTCCTGCTTCGTGCTGGGCAACCCGACGGCCCCGGTGTGGGCGGGCGAGTTGCAGACGGCGGGGCTCGGCATGGCGGTCGCGGCCTTCGACGACGCCGGCCACGCGGTCAGTGGCGAAAAGGGCGAACTGGTCTGCACGCGGCCCTTCCCCTGCATGCCGGTGGGCTTCTGGGCCGACCCGGACGGGGCGAAGTACCGCGCGGCCTATTTCGAGCGCTTCCCCAACGTGTGGACGCACGGCGACTTCATCGAGCGCACGGTGCATGGCGGCTGGGTGATCTACGGGCGCTCCGACGCGGTGCTGAATCCCGGTGGCGTGCGCATCGGGACGGCGGAAATCTACCGGCAGGTCGAGCAGCTTCCGGAGATCCTGGAGGCGGTGTGCATCGGCCAGGAATGGGACGGCGACGTGCGCGTCATCCTGTTCGTGGTGCTGCGCGAGGGGCTGACCCTCGACAAGGCGCTGGAGGACACGATCCGCAAGCGCATCAAGGAGAACTGCTCGCCGCGGCACGTCCCGGCGCGCATCGTGGCGGTCAAGGACATCCCGCGCACGCGCTCGGGCAAGATCACCGAACTGGCGGTGCGCGACGCGGTGCACGGCCGCCCGATCAAGAACACCGAGGCGCTGGCCAACCCGATGGCGCTCGACGAGTTCCGCGAGCGCCCGGAACTGGAAGGCTGACCGGCGTCCAGCCCTCTCCCCGGGCGGGGGGAGGGCACCCGAACCAACAAGACAACAGAGGATAAGCCATGACCTTGACTCAGAAGGTCGCGGTGGTCACCGGCTCGACCAGCGGGATCGGCTTGGGCATCGCGCGGGCGCTGGCCGGAGCCGGGGCGGACGTGGTGCTGAACGGTTTCGGCGACGCGGCCGCCATCGAGGAGCTGCGCGCCGGTCTGGCGGCGGAGTTCGGCGTGCGCGTCGGCTATCACGGCGCCGACCTGTCGAAGCCGGCGGAGATCGCCGCGCTGATCGGCTATGCGGAGGAGACGTTCGGTTCCGTCGATGTGCTGGTGAACAACGCCGGTATCCAGCACGTCGCCCCGGTGGAGGACTTTCCGGCCGACCGCTGGGACGCGGTGATCGCGCTCAACCTGTCCGCCGTCTTCCACGGCATCCACCACGCCCTGCCGGGCATGAAACGGCGCGGCTGGGGACGCATCCTCAACATCGCCTCCGTGCACGGGCACGTCGCGTCGGTCAACAAATCGGCCTACGTCGCGGCCAAGCACGGCGTGGTCGGGCTGACCAAGACGGTGGCGCTGGAAACGGCGGGCACCGGCGTCACCTGCAACGCCATCTGTCCGGGCTGGGTGCTGACCCCGCTGGTGCAGAAGCAGATCGACGCGATCGCCTCGACCAAGAACATCCCGGAGCCGCAGGCGAAGGCGGAGCTGCTCGGCGCCAAGCAGCCCTCCGGCGCCTTCGTCACGCCGGACGAGCTGGGCGGGCTGGCGGTCTTCCTGTGCTCCGATTCGGCGGCGCAGATGACTGGCGCCAGCCTGCTGATGGACGGCGGCTGGACCGCGCAGTAAGGGCTTTGCTGCCCTCTCCCGCCTCGGGGCGGGAGAGGGGCTCATCATCACTTCTGGACGTTGGCGGCGGTCTGGCCGAAGAGGATCTTCTTGCCCTCGTCGGTGACCGACGGGCGCTTGGCCAGTTCCGCACCCTTCTCATAGGCGCGGACGGTCGCCGGGCGAGCCTGGATCGCTTCGAACCAGCGCTTCAGCTCGGGGAAGTCGGCGAGGTTCTGGCGCTGCCGCTCGTGCGGGACGACCCAGGGGTAGCAGGCCATGTCGGCGATGGTCAGCGCGTCCCCGGCGATGAAGGCGCGGCCGGCCAGACGCTTGTTCAGGACGCCGTAGAGACGGTTGGTTTCCTTCACATAGCGGTCGATGGCGTAGGGGATCTGTTCGGGCGCGTACTGCACGAAATGGTGGTTCTGCCCGGCCATCGGGCCGAGGCCACCCACCTGCCAGAACAGCCACTCCAGAACCGTCTTGCGGCCCCGCAGGTCGGCGGGCAGGAACTTGCCGGTCTTCTCCGCCAGATAAATCAGGATCGCGCCCGATTCGAAGACGGACACCGGCTCCCCACCATCGGCCGGAGCGCGGTCGACGATGGCCGGCATGCGGTTGTTGGGGGACATCGCCAGGAAGTCCGGCTTGAACTGGTCCCCGGCGGAGATGTCCACGGGATGGATTTTGTAATCCAGCCCGGCCTCTTCCAGGAACAGCGTGATCTTGTGCCCGTTGGGGGTCGGCCAATAGTGAAGGTCGATCATGGCGGTCCTTCCGGTTTGTCTCCAGCCCCGAAAAGTGATGGAGCGAGCGGTTTCCGGCAACCCGCGCCGTGCGCGGATCAGCCCTCCGGAAGGGGCAGGCGACGGACGCAACGTCGCGGCCCCCGAAATGTTGAATACGCTGAACCGACAATCAGCATGAGGACCGTCATGAGCGACGACCGGACTCCCGCCACCCAGCCCCAACCCAAGGAAGACCGGATCGACGAGGCCCAGGGGGGCACCGTCAAGCCGGACCAGGGTGGCGAGGCTGAGTTGACCGAGAAGGAGGAGCGCAAGCGCGGCGGCACCAATAAGTCCACGCCGGGGCCGATCTACGACGTGTAAGGCCGGCCCTTGACGACCGGCCTATTATGCCAACCGGTCACGAGACGAGCGCCAGGGTGGGGTCGGGTGGTATCGGCGTGGCGTCTTCCAGCGTCCGGGCCACCTCGTCCAACGGGGCGGCGACCACCAGCGGTTCGGAGCGTCCGGCGAAGGTGATTTCAGTCCGCTCCCCCTCGGTGCCGCGCAGGTAGAGAACGCCCGCGGCATTGATCAGGACCGGTGCCCCGGCGCGGTCGGTGAATTCGATGAACTTCATGCAGAACTCCCACGGAGGTTGCATCACGCTTGGACTGTCTCAAACACGCAAAGAGGGTGGCGGGTTCGCTTCTCCGGATGGCACTGCCCATTCGGTGCCCCGCGGGCTCGTTCCATTGCGCGCAATCAGCCCCTTGATTGATGCACCGCATCGACAAACATGGGCGCTGCGGGCCACGTCGGTCCGTGCCGTCCGCCAACAAGGAACAGATGCCGTGAAGTTGCTCGTCGTCGAAGACGACCCGTTGATCGGGCCCGCCATCAAGGCTGTGATGGAGAATGCCGGATACACGGTCGTCGGCCCTCTGCGCGACGCCGCCAAGGCGACGCGGCTGGGGGTCCGGGAACGGCCGGATCTTGCCCTGGTGGACGTCTATCTGGCCGGAGGTGAGAACGGGCTGACGCTTGCCCGCAAGCTGTGGGAGGAGCACAACATCCCCTCCCTGCTGATCACCGGTTTCGACCACCGCGGCGAGGAGGCGCGCGACTTCGCGGTCGGCCTGCTGCGCAAGCCGGTGATGCCCGACGCGCTGGTCGATGCGGTCGGGGCCGTCGGGGAAATCCTGGCGGGGTTGCGCCCGTCCTCCATCCCCCCGGCGCTGGAACTGTTCGGGCGGCCCGAACGCGTGCCCGCCGCAGTGCCGCAGCCGGCGCCGCAGACCGCACCCCAACCCGTGCAACAGCCCATGCGGCGGCAGGGCTGAAGCCCTGAGGCACCGCCCTGCCATTTTCGCATGCTTTAAACAGTGCCCTTAGACAATGACCGTTGGTCAGCGGTCCGGAGTCTCTTCCGGACCGCCCGATGCCGGGGCTTCCGCCGGCTGCGCGGAGTTCTGCGCAGGGGCCGCGGCGGATTGCCCGTCCTGCGGCTTGGTGTTTTCGGAGCCGTTGCTGGGGTCCAACTCGACCCACTGGCGATGATCGCTCATGACTTGTCTCCCGTCCGTCTGTGGTCGCGTCCCGTGGTGCAGGAATGGTCCGATGAGGCGCCTCTCGTTTCTCGATTGGGGGCTCGGTTCGGGCGCCTGTCCTTTGGAATAACGCGTGGCGAAGGGATTCGATCAATCCCGAGCGAAGAAATCGGGTATTTTGTGAGGCAGCCCTGTCCGGTGACCTTCTTCAGGAGCCCCCACGGGCCGGCTTTCAAAAGCCCTCGCGGGCCAGTGCCGGCTCGCCCCGCCGCAACAGCCGCCGGGCCAGCGACAGAGGGGCGCGCAGCAACTGCCGGGCGGCGGCACGGGGTCCGAGCGGCTTCTCGATCGCGTAGTATTTGCGGATCGTCTCCCGCACCTCCCAGACGCCGGTGAAGCCTCGGGGAATGACGAAGGCGTCACCCTGCCCATGCTCCTGCGGCGCACCGTCCCGGGGGGTGATGACCACCCGCCCGGCCAGAAGCACGCAGAACTCCTCATAGGGCCAGTCGGTCATGGCGATGGTGCCCGGCGTGCATTGCCACACCCCGCAGGCGAACCGCCCCCCGCCACTGTCGTAGAGGTTCAGGAAGCTCTCCTGAGGGGCGCCGGACAGCACGGTCCCGAAGACGGCGGGCTTGCCGGGATCGCTCCCGATCAGCCGCTGGTCGATGGGAACGAGCGCGCGGCGCGGCGGCGGGTTGCGGTCCATGGAACTCACCCCTCCCGCACCAGCAGGGCGACGGGGAAGTCCCGGAACAGGTCGGCGGCGGTCACCGCGTCGGCGGCCTCCAGCGTCCCGTCGGTCAGCGCGTTGCGCCAGCGTTGCCCGCGCGGCAGCGGGACGGAGGTGTCGCCCCAGTCCGGGGTCTCGCCCAGCGCCCCCACCAGACGCGGGGCGGCGACCACGACGGTCTCGTCGCCCAGCCGCCGGGCGAAGGCCACCACATGCTCCGCCCGCTCGCCCGTCGCTTCCAAAGGCAGGTACTCGCCCTTGGCGAAGAGGTCGGGCATGGCCCCCCGCAGGGCCAGGGCGCGCCGGGTCAGCGACAGCTTCACGGCACCGTCCTGCCAGCGGTTCAGCAGGCCGCCGATCGCCGCCCCCTCGACCTCGTCGAGCAGGCGGCGGCGGGCGTCGTAGTCCACCGGGCGCCGGTTGTCGGGATCGACGAGGCTGAAGTTCCACAGCTCGCAGCCCTGGTAGATGTCCGGCACGCCGGGGCTGGTCAGCTTCAGCAGGGTCTGGGTCAGCCCGTTGACCATGCCGATGCGGGCAAGCCGCGCCTGGAAGGGCAGGAAGGCGTCGAAGAAGGCGGTGCTGCGCGACACGTCCAGCGCGTCGTGGACGAAGCTGGTCATGGCGCTTTCGTAGGCCTCGTTGGGCGACGCCCAGGTGGTGTGCACCTTGGCCTCGCGCATCGACTTGGTCATGGCGTCGGTGAGGCGTTCCGCGAACTCCGTCATCGCCTGCGGGTCGAGGCCGGCGGGGTCCGCCCCGGTCAGTTCCGCCGGCCAAGCGCCGACGAGGAGTTGGTAGAACAGATACTCGTCGTTGCGGTCGGGCGGTGCGGTGCCCTCCACGTCGCCGCGGCGGGCGCGCAGCAGGCGGCTCCAGGTCTGGATCTGGCGCTCCCACTCCTCCGGCATCTCCGACAGGGCGTAGAGGCGGGCGCGGGTGTCCTCACCGCGCTTGGTGTCGTGGGTGGTGCTGCCCAGCATGGCGTGCGGCCAGCGGGCGGCGCGCTCGGCGTTGGCGTGGTGGAAGTTGGCGGTGCCGACCCCGAAATGCTCGGGATGCCCGCCCACCTCGTTCAGCGCGGCCAGCCGGTTGTAGCGGTAGAAGGCGGTGTCCTCCAGCCCCTTGGCCATCACCGGGCCGCTGTACTGCTGGAAGCGCATGGCGAAGCGCAGCACCTGCTGGCGGCTGTAGCCGCTGCGCGGCTGGGCCACCAGATCGGTGGTCAGCAGCCTGTGCAGGAAGTCGTAGGCGGAGCCGTCGGTGTTGGGGTCGGCCTTGCGCGCCTGGGTGATCGCCCAGTCGATGCTCCGCCGGTCCAGCTCGCTCACGCCGCGCCAGTCCACATAGGTGCGGTAGACCGGGAAGCGGGCAATGGTCTCCTTCAGCGCCTGATGCAGGATGTTGGCGGTGAAGTCGGCGGTGCGCGGGTTGGCGCGGGCGATGCGCGAGGCCTGCCGGGCCAGCACGTGAAGCTCGCTGGACATCTCACTGTCCATGATGCGGATCTTGCTCGTCCGCACCACCTCGTCGAAGCTCTCGCGCCGCCCGGTGAAGTCGGCGTAGAGGCGGGTGAAGGCCTCCTCCCCCCTAGGGTCGACGAACAGCCCGCCCATCAGGTTGGCGAACTCATAGCCGGTGGTGCCGTCGATCGGCCAGTCCTCGCGCAGCCGTTCGTGGCGGGCCAGGATTTTCTCGACCACCAGATAGAAGGGCCGCTCGGTCGCCTGGGCCAGCCGCTCGCAATAGCCCTTGGGGTCGTAGAGGCCGTCGATGTGGTCGATGCGCAGCCCGTCCAGCGTGCCGTCGTCGACCAGCTTGAAGGCCAGCCGGTGGGCGACGTCGAACAGCTCCCGCTCCTCCATGCGCAGGCCGGCGAGTTCGTTGATGTTGAAGAAGCGGCGGTAGTTGATGTCGTCCGCCGCCACCTTGAAATAGGCGGCGCGCCAGTTCTGGGCGGCGATTAGGTCGGTCAGGCGGCGCCAGCTCTCCGGCTCGCCCTCCTCGCCGCGGAAGCGCTTCAGCCGGCGCTCCACGGCCTCGGCGACGTCGAGCTTCTCGGAGACCAGGGCGGCCAGCTCCGCCTTGAGGGCGTTGGCGCGGCGGATCTGGTGCGGGCGCACCTGGTCGAGATGGCGGAGGGCGTCGCCGATGCGCTCCAGGTCCGGGTGGTCGTCGCCGAGGATCGTGCCGTAATCGGCGGGCCGGATGGGCAGCTTGTGGGTGCCGTAGGCCCAGACGGCGAAGCCACCGACCTCCTTGTCGAAGCGCAGCTCCAGCCCGCCGGATTCCAGCACCGCGCCGAACTGGTCGCCCAGCAGTGGCACCAGCACCTTGCCGTGCAGGTAGCGGCGGTCGGGCTCCCACTCGATGTCGAAATAGCCAGCGTAGGGGCTGTCCGGCCCCCATTCCAGCACGTCCAGCCACCAGCCGTTGTCCGACCCGCCAACACCCATGTGGTTCGGCACGAAGTCGAGGATCTGGCCCAGCCCGTTGCGCTTCAACGCCTCGACCATGGCGTGGAAGGACTCCTCGCTGCCCAGCTCCGGGTTCAGGGCGTTGTGGTCGACGATGTCGTAGCCGTGGGTGCTGCCCGGCCGCGCCTTCATGTAGGGCGAGGCGTAGAGGTGGCTGACCCCCAGCCGCGCCATGTAGTCGGCGATTCCGGCGGTGCGGTCGAAGCCGAACTCGGCGCGCAGCTGCACGCGGTAGGTGGCCAGGGGGATCGGCTTATCGGCGTCCGCCGCCATGGGTTGGTCTCCTGAATCAGGAACGGTGAAAGCCCCTCTCCCGACCCGGGAGAGGGAGGGGCCCGCCGCAGAGCGGCGGGAGGGGGAGGGTGCCGGCGACGGGCAAGGGGCTGTTCATCGGCTGTACCCTCACCCGGCCGCTCCGCGGCCACCCTCTCCCGGGGCGGGAGAGGGACGGGCGGCCACCGCGGCCGGCCGGGCGGCGGCCATGATGGCGGCGATGGCGCCGGCCTGCGGGCAGTCGGCCATGTCCTCCAGCGCGAGGCGCAGCTTGCGGCGCCAGTTGGGGTACTGGTCCACCGTGCCGGGCAGGTTCACCTGCTCCAGCTCGGCGGTCAGGTCGTCCATCTGGACCATGGCGATGGCCGAGCCGGTGCGGGCCAGGAAGGCGTGCACCGCGTGGCCCAACGCCTCGCCGTAGGGGCTGTCGGGGCCGAAGCTGGCGGGCAGCGGCAGGAAGGCGTCGGCCAGGGCCTCCAGCAGGCGGGCGCGTTCGGCCTTGCGGCGGTCGCGCTGGCGCTCCGCCTCGCCCTCCGCCGGGTACAGGCCGCGCTCCTCCTTCAGCGTGATGTCGTGCCCCTCCCACCAGCCGCGCAGCGTGGCGAGATCGTGGCTGCCCACCGTGGCGAGCGCCGTGTAGGGGTAGTCGTCGGAGCCGCGGAACCCGCCGTCCTCGGTCCATTCGAAGAACATCACCCGGTAACTCAGGACACCCGCCTCCGCCATGCGCTCGCGGAATCCCTCGGGCACGGTGCCCAGATCCTCGCCGACGACGAGGCAACGGTTGCGCTGGCTCTCCAGGGCCAGGATTCCGAGGAGGTCGTCCATCGGGTAGGCGACGTAGGCCCCTTCGGAGGGCGGATGCCCCTCCGGTATCCAGTAGACGTGCTGGAGCGCCATGGCGTGGTCGATGCGCAGCGCCCCGGCGTGGCGCATGTTGGCGCGCAGCAGCTCGATGAAGCGGGCGTAGCCACCCTCGCGCAGCGCGTGGGGGTGGAAGGGCGGCAGGCCCCAGTCCTGCCCGGCCGGGTTGAACAGGTCGGGCGGGGCGCCGACATGGGCCTGCGCCACCACCACATGCGGGTCGGCCCAGGTCTCCGCCCCGCCGCTGTCCGCCCCGACCGCGAGGTCGCGGAAGAAGCCGACGGCCATCCCGCGCTCCCGCGCCCGCTCCGCCGCCGCCTGCAACTGGCTGTCGGCCAGCCATTGCAGCCAGACGAAGAAGCCGATGCGCTCCCGCTGCTCCTCGGCGAAGCGGCGGACGGCGGGGGAGGTGGCGTCCCGATACTCTTCCGGCCAGCGGCGCCAGTCGGGCGTGCCGTCCTTGGCGAAACGCTCGCGCAGGGCCTGGAAGGTGCAGAAGCGGTCCAGCCCCTCGCCCAGCTCGGCCCGGAAGGCGGCGAGCGCCCGTCGCCGCTCCGCGCTGCCCTCGGTCTGGAAATGGGCGAACAGCCGTTCCAGGACCGGCAGCTTCAGCGCCGCCACGGCGGCGTAATCGACCAGCGGGGCGGCCCCCGCCGCCTGCACCGCGCCAAGGAAGCTCTCGTCCGCGATCCGATCGCGGGTCTCGGCGCAGCCCATCAGTTCCGGCACCGCCAGCACGTCGATGTAGAGCGGGTTGAGGAACAGCCGGCTCGCCGGGGAATAGGGGCTGGCCTGATCGGGTTGGTCGAGGAACAGGGCGTGCAGCGGGTTCAGCCCGACGATGCCCGCCCCGCGCGCCGCCGCCATCTCCGCGACGTTGACGAGGTCGCCGAAGTCGCCGATCCCCCAATCCCCGGCGCAGCGCAGGGCGTAGAGCTGTACCGACAGGCCCCAGATCCGTTCGCCCATCTGGAGCGGGGCGGGGAGGTGGCAGGTGGCGGGGGCGGCGATGACCGTCGTCTCCAGGCCGGGATGCTCCGCCCGCAGGCCGTCGACGTCCAGCCGCAGCTGGTGGTAGCCGGGCGCCGGAGCCGCGCCAAGGTCGAGGCGCCGCACCTCGAAGTGTTGCCCACCCACGCCCGCCTTGCGGACCAGCGGCAGGTCGCCGAAATCGGCCTCGCCGCTGCGGTCGCCCCCGTCCTCCAGCGTCAGGGTCCAGCGCAGCGTCCCGCTGCCTTCCGGCAGGGTTACGGTGACCGAGAAGGGCGGGCGGTCGATGCGCAGCACCGCCACCGGGGGCAGTGGGCGGGACAGCTCGCGCCGCTCCAGCGCCTCCAGCGCCTTCTCCGGGTCGTCGGCGTCGACCTCCATGGCGGCGAGCAGGGCGCGGATGGTGCCCTCCGACGCCTGCACGGTCTCGCCCGACGCGCCGGTGTAGTGCGTCTCGATCCCCATCCGCTCGCCGAGCCGGTCGAGCGCCGTCGTCTCCTCGATGGTCCACAGGACGGACACCGGCGCCATGGTTCCAGCGTCAAGGCCGTCGCCTTCGGTCCACAGGACACGGCCCACCGTCTCGCCCATGCCCGTCACCGGCGTGTCGGACAGGTTGGCGAGGAGATGCAGGCGGCTGCCGTCGCCCAGCCGCCAGGAGACGCGGATGCCCCGCCCGTCGATCACCTCGTGGCTGGACGCTCCGCCGGGCGCGTTCTCCAGCCGCGGCGCGATCTCCTTGCGGCGCACCGCCAGGATGCGGCGGTACCAGTCCAGCCACTCCCCGTGCTCACCCCGGTCGCGGTCGTCCCAGTCGAGCTTGGCCGACTGGAAGGTTTCCGGCGCGGTCGGGTCGGGGATGCGGTCGCGCACCGCAGGGTCCTGGAATTCGGGGAACTTGGCGAACTCCTCCCGCCGGCCGTTGCGCACGGCCTCGGCCAGCTCGTCGGCGAAGTCGCAGAAGAAGGGGAAGGGGCGATCGGACGCCCATTCCTCGCCCATGAACAGCATCGGGACGCCCGGCCCCAGCAGATAGAGCGAACTCGCCGCCCGCACCGCCTCGGGCCGCGCGAAGCGGGTGATGCGGTCCCCGAAGGCGCGGTTGCCGATCTGGTCGTGATTCTGGATGAAGGTGACGAAGGCGGTCGGCGGCAGATGCGCCGACGGCTCGCCGCGCGCCTCGCCGCCGCGGTAGGAGGAGGCGTGGCCCTGGAAGGCGAAGCCCTCGGCCATGGCGCGGGCCAGCTTCACCGCGTCGCCCGCGTAGTCGGCGTAATAGCCGGCGTCCTCGCCGGACGCCCAGACGTGCAGGCAGTGGTGCAGGTCGTCGTTCCACTGGGCGGTGTGCCAGCGCGGGTCGCCCTCCGGGTGGCGCTCCAGCAGGTGGGCTTCGTTCTCGTCGTTCTCCAGAACGAGATGGACGTGGCGGCGGCAGCGCACGGCGTCCTGCACGCGCTCGGCCAGCTCCTGAAGGAACAGCTTGTCGCTGTCGTCGAGGATGGCGTGGACCGCGTCGAAGCGCAGCCCGTCCATGTGGAACTCCTCGATCCAATAGAGCGCGTTGTGGATGAAGTAGTCGCGCACCGTGGCGTTGCGCGGCCCGTCCACATTGATGGCGTCGCCCCAGGGCGTCTTGTGGCGGTCGGTGAAGAAGGCCTTGGCGTAGGCGTGGAGGTAGTTCCCGTCCGGCCCGAAATGGTTGTAGACGACGTCGAGGAAGACCATCAGCCCCTTGGCGTGGGCGGCGTCGACCAGCGCCTTCAGGTCCTCCGGCCGGCCATAGGCGGCGTCCGGGGCGTAGGGCAGCACCCCGTCATAGCCCCAGTTGCGGGCGCCGGGAAAATCGGCCACCGGCAGCAGCTCGATGGCGGTGACGCCCAGCTCGACGAGGTGGTCGAGCTTGTCGATGGCGGCGCGGAAGGTGCCCTCCTCGGTGAAGGTGCCGACGTGAAGCTCGTACAGCACCGTCTCGTGCCAGGGGCGGCCGGTCCAGGCGGTGTCGGTCCAGCGGAAGACGGTGGGGTCGATCACCTCGCTCGGCCCGTGCACGTCCTCCGGCTGGTGGCGGGAGGCCGGGTCGGGCACGCGCAGCCCGTCCGGCAGCTCGAACTGGTAGCGGCTGCCCGCCTGAGCCTGGGCGGTGGACCATTCGAACCAGCCGTCGGCGCGCCGCACCATGGGCAGCAGGGCCTGGGTGTCCTCCAGCCACAGCGAGACCTGCTCGGTCCCCGGCGCCCACAGGGTGAAGCGGACGGAGCCGTCGGGCTGCACCTGCGCGCCGAAGGGCATGGCGTGGGCCCGCGCCTCGCCAATACGGGTGGCGCCGGGGGCGGCCAGACCGACCGGGCCGGACGCGCGGTCGGCCACCTCCGGCCCGGCGTCGGCGCCCAGGATGCCGATCGCCCCGGCCAGCGGGATGGCCAGCCAGTCCGGCCGGTTCGCCAGCTCGTAGCCGATCTCGTAGAGCGCCTTCTCCAGCAGGAAGAGTTTCAAAAGCTGCGTGGCGGTGGCCGCGTCGGTGGGCCAGCCCGGGCAATCGCCGATGGCCTCGCGGTAGCCGGCGACGAAGGCGGATGCGGCCTCGCCCTCCCACCAGTTCAGCCAGGCGGTGCGGGCGCCGCGCGCCGTCTCGTCCAGGTCGGCGGGCAGGGTGGCCCGCGCCCCGGCGGCGGCGTAGGTGATGGAGCGCAGCATCCCCGCCACGTCGCGCAGGATGCAGTGCTTGGCCCGCCGTTCGGCCAACGGGCGCATCGGCTCGCCCTCGAAATCGACGATGAACAGGTCGTCCTTGCCGGCCAGCACCTGCCCCAGATGATAGTCGCCGTGCACGCGCATGGCGTGGAAGGTGCCGCGCGGCGGCGTCAGCGTCTCGATCTGGCGCATCACCGTCGCCTCGCTGTCAGCCAGCGACGCGGCGTAGGGGGCGAGGTCGGCGTTCAGCCGCGGGGCGGCCTCGCGCAGCTGGCCCAGGACGCGGCGGGCGAGGGTGCGGACGCCGTCCGCCCAACCCGTCAGCATGGCGGGGGTCACCGGCTCCGGCGTGAAGGCGTCGCCGCCGCCGGGGGTGGCGAGGGCCCGATGCATCTCCGCGGTGCGGCGGCCCAGCCGGCGCATGAAGGTCATCAGCGCGACGTCGTCCGCCTTCTCGTCGTCGAAGCGCTTGACGCGCTCCGCCAGGGCGGCGGTGACGTGGCTCCAGGCTTCGCGGGCGTCGGGGACCAACTCCTGCAGGATGCACAGGGTGGCGGCCTCGCCGTCGCCCGTGCGCTCCACCCAGCCGAGCAGGGCGGGGGTGTTGCGGAAGTCGGCGACCTCGGTCAGGAAGCGCCCGACCTCCAATTCCGGGTGGGTGCCGGACTCCAGCTTGCGCAGCCCCTTCAGGATCGCCGAGTCGCCGACGCGGACGGAGGTGTTGGACTGCTCCACTCCGGCCCAGCGCAGCGTCGCGCCGTTGCCCAACGCGTCCTTCACGGCGTCGAGGGCGCGGCTTTGCCCGAAGCGCAGGCCCCCGCTCTCCCCGCCCTTGCGGATGCCGTCGAGCAGGGCGCGAACCACCTCCTCGTCGCCGTAGCCGTCGCGCAGGCTGCCCGTCCAGGGGAGCGCCTCGGGGCCGGCGATGGCGAAGGGATCGGCGGAATCGCTCTTGCCGCCGCGGTCGAGCACCAGGGGAAGCTGGTAGAGCTGCGGCTCGCGCCCCGAGGCCTCCACCCGCAGCAGGCAAAGCTGGGCGGAGCCGGAGGCGAGGGGCAAGGGCAGCGCATCGACGATGCGCACGCGGGGCGTGCCGGCGTCCTTGGCGGCGTACCAGCGCCGTCCGGTCAGGAAGCCGGGAAGCAGTTTGTCCTGAAGCAGGGACAGGGCCTCGCCCTCGATGGGGCCGGAAAAAGCGTTCGATTTGGGCGCTGTCGGCAAGACACGTCTCCCCTGTTGGGCGGCACGGCTCGCACAACAACCGGGGCGGTTCGGTGTTCCTCCCGCCTAACCGTAGGTGGCTAGCCGTCGGACATGCGCGGATGGTGGGGCAGGCGGCCCAGCCGGCCGATCCGTTCGGCCAGTTGCAGCGCCTCGACCACGTCGTCGAGCCGCCCGCACTGCATCAGCGTGTGGGCGTGGGTGTTGAGCGCGGCGACCACCGCGCGTTCGTCGGACACGCCGTCGGCCGGGCGCCCGTCGCGGTCGAGGATGACCGCGCCGAGCGCGGCCAACGCCTCCGCCGACAAATTCACGGCGTCGAGCATCGCCGCGTCGTCCTTCTCCGCGGCGTTCAGCACGGGTTCCAGCACCTCGGCGAGCAACCGGGGATTCATGAAGGCACGCTCCTGACGGCATCTGTGCTTTAGAACACTGAAAATGGCCTGTTGTGCCCCCGCCGCAAGCCGATGTCCCGTCAACTGAACGGGTGGTAGAAGGCGCGATGCATTCAAAAGCGGAGGCGGAGCGCCTATTCCCGAAATGCCCGGTGACGCCTTGTCGGCACCGGCCCGAAAGGGGAAGGGCGCAGAACAGGGAAAAGCCAGCAACCCGTCAAGGTTGCTGGCTTCATGATGGTGGAGCCAAGGAGGATCGAACTCCTGACCTCTACAATGCCATTGTAGCGCTCTCCCAGCTGAGCTATGGCCCCACTATAATATCAGACCAACACAAGAAGTGTTGGTGCGCTTGGAGGGACTCGAACCCCCACGGCCTTTCAGCCACTAGGACCTGAACCTAGCGCGTCTACCAATTCCGCCACAAGCGCATCGTCTGCTCTTTGTCCCGCATCCCTTGGGGCGACGCGGGAGCGCTGATATAGCCGTGCCGCCGTCGGCGCTCAAGCGAAATCTTTCGAGGCCATCATTTTTTCGGGGGAGAGCGTCCGCTCCCTTCGGTGCACTCCGAACACGCCGAACGCTACGACTTCCCCCCTTTCGCGCGGAGCGGGCGCCGTTGCTATCTTCAGCTTGCCCCAAGGGCGTGTGCCTCCCTGTTTTGCACCTCAAGGGCCCGCCGTTCAACCGGACGGCGGGCCGCTTTCTTATCCGGCGGCCGGGAGCCTTCTACAGCGGAAGACGCTCGCCCTCCGCACCGGTCATGCTGTCCGCCATCCGTTTGGACTGCTTCGCCATCGCGCGGTCGAGGACGCGGCGGAGCTGGCGCGGCGTCACCGGCTTGCGAATCACCTCCAGCCCGTGCGCGGCGGCGTCCGTCTCGCATTCCGGACCGGCTTCCCCGGTCAGGATCATGGCGGGCATGTCCCATCCAGCCATGGCGCGGACGCGCACCACCGCCTCCGTTCCGACGCGCCCTTCACGCAGGCGGTAGTCGACCAGCATCACGTCGGGCGTGCGGCCGTCCGCCTCGACCTTCGCCACGGCCTCGTCGGCGGAGCCGGCAATCAGCACCTCGTATCCCCATTCGCGGAACATATCGCGCAGCCCCAGCAGGACGATGGCGTCGTCGTCCACCAGCAGGGCGCGCGGGGCGTCGCGGCCGCCGGTGAAGAGGGAGGCGGTCGGCGGCGGCGGCGGCGGCGCCTCCACGGCGGCCAGAGGGACGGTGATGGCGAAGACGGAGCCGCGGCCCGGCTGGGATTTCACCTCCACGGGATGGTCGAGGATCGCCGACAGGCGTTGCACGATGGCGAGGCCGAGGCCGAGCCCGCGCGCCCGGTCCCGCTCCGGGTTGTTGATCTGGTGGAACTCCGCGAAGATCCGGGTCAGCTGGTCGGGCGGGATGCCGATTCCGGTGTCGCTGACCTCGATCCGCGCCAGACCGCCCGGTGCCGTGTCGTCCAGGGTCCGGACGGCGATCTGCACCGCCCCGCGCTCGGTGTACTTGACGGCGTTCTCCAGCAGATTGCGCACCATGCGGCCCAGCAGCACGCGGTCGCTGCGCACCGTCGCCGTGCGGTCCTGCACGATGCGGAAGGCCAGCTTCTTGCTCTCCAGGATCGGCGCGTAGGAGGCGGCGATCTCATCCAGCAGGCTGTTGAGGGCGAAGGGCTCCACGCGCGGATCGACCGCCCCGGCGTCCAGCCGCGAGACGTCCAGCAGGCTGTCCAGCAGCCCTTTCAGCGTGTCCAGGCCGCGCTCCAGCATGTCCAGGCTGCGCTGCCCCTGCTCGTCGCTGATGAAGCGGTGAAGGATGCCGGTGAACAGGAACATGGACTGCATCGGCTGACGCAGGTCATGGCTGGCCGCCGCGAGGAATTTCGATTTGGCGCGGTTGGCCTCGTCGGCCTCCTCCTTGGCGCGCTGGAGCGCCAGTTCCATCGCCTTGCGCTCGCCGACGTCGCGCAACGTGCAGATCGCCAGCGTCACCCGCCCATCGGGGGCACGAACCGGGGTGGCGCTCACCGACAGGGTCATGGCGGTGCCATCAGGCCGGGTGTAGGGGAAATCCTCCTGCTCCACCGTCTCGCCCTGCCGCAGGGCGCGGGACAGCGGGCAACGCCCATCGCCGAAGCAGGCGCCGCCGTTGCAGGCCCGCGTGCCGTCGCAGCCGCAGCCGGCGACGGGCGGCGGCGGTCCGCCGAGCAGGCGAAGCGCCGTGTCGTTGACCTTGACGATCCGCCCGCTCGGCGCCTCCGCCACCAGCAGCCCCGAGGGCAGATGGTCCAGAATGGCCGTCAGCAGGCTGCGCTCCGCCTCCAGTTGCCGGGTCAGGAGCGTGCGCTCGTCCTCCAGGCGCCGGCGGTCCGTGGCGTCCCGGAAGTAGAGGGCCAGACCCTTGCGCGAGGGAAAGGCACGGACGGCGAACCAGACGCCGCTGCGCAGCCCCTGCGTCTCGAACTCCACCGCTTCGCGGCTCTCCATGGCCTGCTGCAGGGTCCGGCCGGACTCGCCGGCCATCAGTTCCGCGAAGGCTTGGCGTCCGTTCCGGCCGATGGCCTCCCCGGAATCGGGCAGCAGGGTCCGTGCCCGCTCGTTGACGAAGACGATCCGCCAGGACCGGTCGAGTTCGGCCACGGCGTCCGTCGTGCTCTCCAGGACCGACGCCTTGTCGACCACGGTCTCCAGCATCCGTTCGCGCACGCGCAGGAATTGCCGCATGCCCCAGGCGGCGCCCAGGCAGGTCAGCAGGAGCACGCCGCCGAACAGAGCCAGCGAAAAGAGCATGGCGTCCCGGACCGGTTGCATCGCGGCGTCGCGGTCGATCCCGATGGCGATCATCGATTCGCGGGTGCCGGTGTCCAGGGGGGCGGACACCACCATCCGCTCCGTTCCGCCGGTGTCGAAGACGGCCGCCGACCGTGTTCCCCGCGCCGCGTGCATGGCCTGGAGCATGGCTGTGGGCAGGGGATGACCGATGGCGTCGGGCGTCTCCGGGAGGCGGGCCACCGCGTGGCCCTGGCGGTCGGCGATCACAATCTCCATGCCCGGAGGCAGGGGGCGGCTGCCCAAATTCTCTTCGAGCCAGCGGGCGTCGAGAAGCACCGTCACCACGCCGCCCGGCCCGCCGGCCGGCGCTGGGTAGGCCAGCCGGAAGGGCAGGATGGGGCGCCGGTTGGGATCGCGCAGCCCGTACTCCCCCGTCGTCAAGGCGCCGGTGGTCAGCGCGTTCTGGAAGGTGCGGATGCTGCCGAGATTGACGCCCAGCGAAACCGGATCGGTCGCGCACCACACCCGTCCTTCCCGGTCGGCCACCTCAACCGACAGATAGGCGGGATAGCGGGCGCGCAGCCGGTCCATGGTCGGCTGGCAGTCCGGCGCTCCGGCCTGCGGCACGCCGGACTCGACGATGGTCGCCAGCACCTGCCGCGCCTCCGCGGCGATGCGCTGCTGCTCGGCGTCCAACAGGTCGAGAAGGCGCAGGGTGTCGTTCCGCACCTCGTTCTCCCGATCCTGCCGCAAGCTGTGCTGCGTCATGAACTGGAGCGCCGCGAGCGGCACCACGGCCGCCACGAGCAAGAGAAACAGACGCAGATAATGGGGCATCGCCAAGAGAATCTGATGAAGGAGAGCCGCCACCCTTGCGCCCGGACAGGCCGAACCGGCGCAGGCGGCAGCCGGAACAGGGCCGTCGGCGGTGGATGTTCTTCAAACTCCACCAGGTGTTCATGCCACATGGGGGCAGAGATGCAACGACTAACGGGCCGGATAACTCCATTTTGCTTCGGAACCGGGGTGCTCCTCAACGGTGCCGAAGAAGGAAGCCGGCCAGCGCGCAGTGCAAGGTAGTCACGACGGCGCGCAGGGGCGTCGGATCATGACATCACCGTCACCAGAAAGGCGAGCGCGCTCACAACCATCAACGAATCGGACGTGACCATGCGCATCGCCTCTCCCACAGGCATCCCGTTTGGCACGCAGGCCTGAGCGCGATGCGTCTGGACTCCGCCATACGTAACCGCTCCGAGCAAAGCTGGGTCCCATGCGCAACGAAGAATTTTCATGGCGCCTCTCGCATTCGCGTAATATTTCTCTGTTGTAACAGGTGCCCCCACCACCGTCCTTCCGCGTGAGCCGACCATGCCGTGGAGCCGTACCCCCTCCTACCAGGCCATCACCTTGCTGCGCCGGCACAGCCGGGAATGCCGCGGGTTGGAAACCCGTGAGTATCTGGTCGCCGTCGAGCGCCGAATGGTCGAACTCATCGATCTGGAGCGGCGGGAGGCCCAGGACCGGGCGGCGGCGATCCATCAAGCGGCGGAGTGACCCGGGCATTCGTCATATTTCAAAACGGTAACGTAGTAAGCCGCTCCTGAAACACAACCGACACAGATCGGTGTTAAAGGCCAAAGTGTCGTTCATTGACACGAGGCCGTCGCGTTCATGGCTTTCCCGACCGAAATGGCCGGCAACGATGGTGCCGACGGCAGGGAGGGTTGCGACGTCGCCCTTTGCACCGTCCCCGCCGAGTCCATCCACAGCCGCATCCGCCGCGTCCATCAGCGCGCCACGGCGATGCTGAGCGATGCGTTGACCGATTTCAACCTGACGGCGCCGCAATGGGCGGCGCTGGCGGCCCTGCACCAGCATGGGCCGATGTCGCAGATCGAACTGGGCCGCAGCATCGCGATGGACCCCGCCACCATGCAGGGGGTGGTGGTGCGGCTGATCGACCGCGGCTATCTCCTGCGCAGCCCCGACAGCCTGGATCGCCGCCGCAACCTCGTCAGGCTGGCCGACAGCGGGCGCCGGGTGGTGGAGGCGGCCGGACCGGCCATCGCACGGGCGGAGGCCGAATTGACCGGGCGCCTGTCCGCGGACGAACGGCACCGGCTGGCCGATCTGCTGGCCCGCCTGGGTGCGTGAAACCGGGCGTTGCGGCTGAAACGGTGGGTGGGGCCAATGGTCCGGGTTAGCCCAAGTTATGCACATTCACCTGAACGCCGTGCTTGACTCTGCGAATGTTGCTTTTTTGTTTTTCCGGACCCGTTTGGAACCGTCAAAATCCACAAAAGCCGGGCAATTCCGCCATTTCAGCAGTGCCTGAAATTTAGGCAATTTGGTCAGGGCCGTGGATTCACGGCCATGCTCACAGGTTGCCCCCGGATTCGCTCACAGAGTTACCCACAGCTTCTGGGGATATCCCGATATTGCGGATAGAGTTGCCTGCCCGCAGCCCGTTCCGTCAGCCGATCACCCGCCATTGCCCGTCGGGGTCCAGACAGGCGGTTCCGACCAGCGTCGCGGGGCGTCCGCCGACGACGCCGGGCATCTGGAAATCGCGGCAATAGCGTCCGCCGGGGCCGAGATAGGTGGGTGAGGTCCGGGTGGCCAGCGGTGCTGCCGGAACGGGCTGGGGAACCGGTACATAGACCACGGGCGGATAGATTGCGGGCGGATAGATTGCGGGCGGCGGTGGAACATAGACGGGGGGCGGAAAGCCGAAGGCCAGCGGCAGCGAAATGCTGAAGCCGAAGAAATTCCCTCCATGCCAGCCGCCGGCGAACACCGGAGCCGGGATCATCAGAAGGACGGGCAGGAGCAGCGCGCACAGCCGCGCTGAAGCCGGGAAGGGGATCATGGCGCACCTCCGCCGCGGCGCGGGACGGGGCGCCGCCGTAAGAAAGATGGGTACGAAAAAAGGCGCCGTCGAGATGGCGCCTTTTCTACGTTTTCAGAAGCGTGGCCCTGCGCGACGCCGTCACATCGCCGTGCGGACGGCCTCGGCCCCGTTGCGCGTGTCGGCGGCGCGGGCCGGGGTGGTCGTGGAGGAGGACTGGGCGGGCGCCGGGGCCGGCTGCGGGGCGGCGGCCGGGGTCGGGCGGACGGGCTTCGGCTCGACCCGGCGCGGGGCCGAGACGGTTCCCGCGGCGGCGGGGGCTTGGCTGGCCGACGGAGCGGACGAGCTGGTCGGCACGTCGTCGTAGATGCCCGGATGCACCCGCACGGTGCCGTCCGTCTCCACCGTGGAGGTCCAGTAGACGAAGCGGACCGGGACGGCGTTGGGCAGGGAGACCGTCTTGGTCTTGCCGCTGTCGAGCTGCCGCTCGATCGCCGCGGAGTCGAGCTTGGCGGGGCGCAGCAGGGTCTCCGCGACCATCCGTGCATCGGCCAGCCGCACGCAGCCGGAGCTGGCGGCGCGCAGGTCGCGCTCGAACAGCCGCGGATCGTTGGTGCCGTGCAGGAAGATGCCGTCGCCGTTGGTCAGGTTGAAGCGGAAGCGGCCGAGGGCGTTGTCGTCGCCGGGCTTCTGGACGATGCGGATGCGCTCCGGCGTCACCTGCCACCAGTTGATGCTCTCCGGCACCACCTCGACCCCGTCCAGATAGACGACGGCGTCCTTGATGCCGGTGTTGCCCTTCTTGCGCAGCACCGGCAGCTTGTCCTCGACCAGAACGGTCGGCGGCACGGTCCAGGTGGGGTTGATCGTCACGCTGGTGACGCGGTCCTGGAGCAGCGGGGTTTGGCGCGACGGGCGGCCGACCACGGCGCGCATGGTGAAGTTCAGCTTGCCGCGCTCGATGTAGGACACGGTCTGGCTGGGCAGGTTGACCAGGATCACCGTGTCCGGGACCGACGCCTGGAAGGCGCGCATCGACGCCGTGGCGCCGCGCATCAGCTTGGCGGCCTCCTTGGGCGTGCGGTCGAGCGCCTGGCGCGTGACCTCGCCGACCTTGCCGTCCTGCATCAGCCCTTCGGAGAGCTGGAAGGCGCGGACCGCCACCTCCAGAGTGTCGTCGAAGGTCTCCGTCCACTGCTCCTGGTTCAGGAAGCCCAGTTCGATCAGCCGGGTGGACAGGCGGCCGACACGGTCGGCGGTGCGCGCCCGCACCTGGATGGTCAGGGCCGGGGGCGGGGGCAGCACCTCCACCACCGTGCCAGGCGTCGCCGTTCCGCTCAGCGCGTTGCCGGGCGTCGCCGACGGATCGGCCTGCGGGATCGGTTCGGTGGGCGGCGTCACGACGATCGTCGGCACCGCCCCGGCGGCGGGGGCGGTGCCCTCCGGCACGTCGGACGGGCGCATGGGGCCGGGGGCCACCACGTCGACCATGCCGCCGTCGCCCTTCTTCAGGACGGAGCCATAGCCGACGCGCGTTTGCTGCACGCGGGGCATGGCCTCCAGTTCGGTGGCGCGCTGATCGATCCGCGCGATCCAGGTTCCCACGACATCCCGGCCCGTGGAGGAGGTGCCCGTAGCGGTGGACGGCGCGGCCTGCGCGGGCAGGGCGAGCAGCCCGGCGAGGAGGCACGCCGCCACCCTCGCTCCGAGGGCAGGCCGGGCGCAGGTGCGAATGGTCGTCAGCATAATCGAAGCATCCCACGCGGCGATGAACAGACGGCTAACGAAAGGCCCTGTCCATACGTGAGGTCGCACGGACGACACGCGGGAACCAGCGCCCTTTCGGCATAAGACATCTGCCGTCCGCGGCGGCGCGGCACAAGTGACATCGCGCCCGATGAGGCTTCTGTGCCACAATGTGCACAGCGGCGTTGCCGCTGCGACACAGGCAATGGGAGAGGACCGTCCGGCTATTGGTAAATGGCCCCGCTCACGCAGGGACCGCAAAATCACACAAGGCGCCAGAGATTCGACACATTTTTTGTTAACCGCTTTCAGGGTACAGGAGGCGACCATCTCTCCATCCGGTCGCCATCATGCCGCGTTCGCCGTACGGTTTCGTCCTGCCGCTGCTTCTATCCCTGGCCGTCGCCACGCCTGTCGCCTTCGACCCTGCGGACGCCCTCGCCAAGGCGGCCCAGGAGACGGTGCGCAAGCAAGCGCCCAAGCCCACCGCAAAGACGGCCGCTCAGAAGGCCGCGTCCCCGACGACCGCGGCGAAGCCCGCCGCCGTCCGGACCGTGCACAAGGCAGCCGTCCACAAATCGGCCACCCACAAGGCCGCCACCCACAAGGCCGCCGTCCGCAAGGCCGCCGTCCACCGCACGGGCAAGGCGCGCCGCGCGGGCCGCGTCGCCGCCGGGGCCGCCGCCGGCACCGTGGCGGGCGCCGCCGTCTTCCGTCCGGTGCACGCCTACGTGCTGATGGACGCGCAGTCGGGCCGGGTTCTCGATTCGGAGAACGCCGACACGCTGACCTACCCGGCGTCGCTGACCAAGATGATGACCCTGCTCCTGACCTTCGAGGCGCTGGAGCGGGGCACGCTGCGGCTGGACCAGGAACTGCCGGTGTCGCGCCACGCCACCAACCAGAAGCCCTCGCGCCTGAACCTCGCCGTCGGTTCGACCATCCGGGTGGAGGACGCGATCCTCGCCTTGACGGTGAAGTCGGCCAACGACGTCGCCGTCGTGCTGGCGGAGGCCCTGGGCGGCAGCGAGGAGCAGTTCGCCGAGATGATGACGGCCAAGGCGCAGGCGCTGGGCATGACCAGCACCACCTTCCGCAACGCCTCCGGCCTGCCGCACAAGGAGCAGCGCACCACCGCCCGCGACATGGCCCGCCTGTCGCGCGCCGTCGTGGCTCGCCCGGCGCGGGAATACGCCTATTTCTCGCGCACGCGCTTCGACTGGAACGGCACGGTGGTCCCCGGCCACAACCGCCTGCTGGGCCGGGTCGAGGGCTACGACGGCATCAAGACGGGCTTCATCAATCTCAGCGGCTTCAATCTCGCCGGCAGCGCCAGCCGCAACGGCCAGCGTCTGGTCGCCGTCGTGCTGGGCGGCACCACCGCCGCCTCCCGCGACCGCGAGGTCGCCGAACTGCTGGAGCAGGGCTTCGGCGCCGCGCCGCCCAAGCAGACGGTGGCCGTCACCGACGTGAAGGCCGTCCGCTAAACATTTTTCAGGGGTCCGCCGGCCGCTTGCGGTCGGCATGGCCCAGGGGCTTGTCGGGAGCGATGTGGTCGCGCACCCGCTGCTTCAACTCGGTGATGTCGGGGAAGCGGCCCTCCTCCTTGCGCGACCAGACCACAGCCGCGCCGTGCCGCACCTCGAAGATTCCCCCTGTGCCGGGCATCAAGGTGACGCCACCCAGTTCGTCCTCGAAGGTGGTCAGAAGCTCCTGCGCCATCCAGGCGGCGCGCAGCATCCAGCGGCACTGGCGGCAATATTCGATCTGAAGGATGGGCCGGTCTGGGGCTTCGCTGGTCACGGTCCGCGCTCCTGTCGCTTGGGCTGTCGTCCGTAAGGGTGCTGCCGAACGGCCTGTCTTCCAAGCCCTTCGCGCGGCTCCGTTCGAAGAAGGGGCGTTGCGGCCTCCCCACAGAGCGGTATCGCCAAAGACGCTTTGCCTCGTGGCCCTCTCAAGCGCTTTGCTGGAGCCGGAAAAACGAGGTGGGGCATGTCGGTCTACACAGCCAAGCGTTTGTGGAGCGAGGAGACGGGCTGCGGATTCTGTATGCGGTCGGAAACCGGCGCCCTGTGGTGCCGTGGCCTCTGCCGTGACATCTCCCTCGCCGAGCTGGTCCACCGCGTCCACGCGGTCCGTGACAACGCCATGCGGCTGGAGGTGTCCTCCCTGCTGGTGACGAAACCGACGCCGCTGCGCGCCGTGCCCGGCGACGAGGATGCTCCCGCCGCCCGCGCCGCCCAACGCCGCGGCGCGGCGGTGGACAGCATGGTCAGCAGCCTGCACTGCCTGCGCAGGAGCGCCAACGCCGTGGCGCGCTCCGCCGAACGGCTGGAGGCCACCCGCAACGCGCTGGCCGTCGGCAAGGAGGAAACCGCCCCCGTCGACCCTCCCGCCGCGGGGCGTCCCCTTTCCCTGAGCCGCCTCTATCGGGTATGACGCTCAAGACCGTCCGGAACGCCACCGTCACGCGGCTGTCATGGTTCTGGCGTAAACAAGGGCCTTCGTCCGCATACCGGGGCACTCCAATGGGGTTCCGGACCGGCGGAGACGACCAGAGAGGGAAACGGGAGACATGAAGGCCAAGCGCACACACCTCGCCGCGGCGTTCGCCGCCATCGGGACGACCATCGCCGCCGGCGCGCTTCTGCTGGCCTTGCCTGCCCACGCCGCCGCCCAGGCCGCCACCGGCAAGCCGGCCGGCAAGCTGGTGCTCTACACCTCGCAGCTCGAAGCCGACGCGAAACAGACGGTGGACGCCTTCAAGGCCAAGAACCCCGGCGTCGAGGTCGAGTGGGTCCGCAGCGGCACGACCGAGCTGATGAACAAGCTCCGTGCCGAGATCGCCGCGGGCAGCCCGCAGGCCGACCTGCTGCTGATCGCCGACGCGGTGACCATGGAGTCGCTGAAGGCGGAGAAGCGCCTGCTGGCCTACAAGGACGCGCCGGTCCAGGGCTACCGCCCCGGCACCCACGATCCGGACGGCACGTGGTTCGCCACCAAGCTGATCACCACCGGCATCGCCTACAACACGGCGGCGCCGATGAAGCCCTCCTCCTGGCTCGACCTGCTGAAGCCGGAGGCCAAGGGCACCACCGTGATGCCCAGCCCCCTCTATTCCGGCGCCGCGGCCATCCACATGGCCGCCGTGAAGGAACAGCCGGACCTCGGCATGGCCTTCTACGAGAAGCTCCAGGCCAACGGCACCACCGCGGCCAAGGGCAACGGCGGCATCCTGAAGTCGGTGGCCAGCGGCGAGAAGCTGTACGGCGTCATCGTCGATTACCTGCCCATCCGCGAGCAGGCCAAGGGCGCCCCCGTCGCCTTCGTCTTCCCCAAGGAGGGCGTCAGCGCGGTGACCGAGCCGGTCGCCATCCTGAACACCAGCAAGAATCCCGACGCCGCCAAGGCCTTCATCGCCTTCCTGCTGAGCAAGGAGGGGCAGGAACTGGCTTCCCGCCAGGGCTTCCTGCCGGCGCTGCCGGGGGTGGCGCCGCCGGCCGGCTTCCCGGACACCTCCTTCATCTCGCTGATGCCCTATGACCCGGCCAAGGCCCTGAAGGACGACGAGGCCAACAAGAAGGACTTCGCCGACCTGTTCGGCGGATAAGAATGAGTCTTGCCACACTCAGCGACCGGCGGCCTTTCCGCGCCGCCGGTCGTTTTTCCGTTTCCGGGGCGCCGCTGCTGTTCGCGCTGGCCGGGCTGATCGTCCTGCTGCCGATCCTGCGGCTGGTGTGGGAGGTCGCCGGGCCGATGGCGGCGGGCGACCTGACGGCGATGAGCCGCGTGCTGACCTCCAAGATGACGTGGCGCGCCACCGGGAACAGCGTCGCCATCGCGGCCGGGGCCACGGTCGTGGCGGCGGCGCTCGGCGTGCCCTTCGCGCTGCTCTGCGGCATGACCGACCTCAGAGGCAAGACGGCGCTGGCCTTCTGCCTGATCCTGCCGCTGATGATCCCGGCGCAGATCGTCGCCTTGTCGTGGATTCACCTCGCCGGGTCGGGCAGCCCGCTGCTGAAGCCGCTGGGCCTCGCCCCGGCGCCGGGCACGCCGAATCCGGTCTATTCCTCCGCCGGGATGATCTTGGTGATGGGGATCGAGCACGCGCCGCTGGTCTTCCTGGCGCTGCGCGCCGCCCTGCGCGCCGTGCCGCGCGATCTGGTCGAGGCGGCGCAGGCGGCGGGCGCCCGGCGCGGGCGGGTGCTGCGCACCATTGTCCTGCCGCTCAGCCTGCCGGGGCTGGCCGCCGGGCTGGCCCTGTCCTTCGTCGCGGCGCTGGGCAATTTCGGGGTTCCGGCGCTGCTCGGCATCCCGGCGGGAATTCCGGTGCTGCCGACGCTGATCTACCGCCGGCTGGCGGGCTTCGGCCCGTCCGTCCTGCCGGAGGTCGCGGTGCTGGCTGTGCTGATCGGGGCCATCGCCTGCGTCGGCATCGCCGCGCAGATGGCCCTCCAGGCGCGGGTCGACGCGCGGGTGATCGGCGGCTCGGCGCCCGCGGCGGTGCTGCGGCTGGGCCGGGCGCGGCGCCCCTTGGAAATCCTCTGCTGGACGGTTGTCACGCTGATCCTGGCGGCGCCGCTGGCGGCGCTGGCCTCGACCAGCCTGATCCGCGTCTACGGCCTGCCGCTGGGGCCGGAGACGGCGACGCTGGCGCATTACGCGACGGTGCTGGGGCTCGATCAGGTGGGGCGGGCCTTCACCAACTCGTTCGTCCTGTCGGGGGTGGCGGCGCTGCTGCTGATCCTGCTGGCGATTCCGCTGGCCCATGCGATGGCCGGGCCGGGAAAGGGCGGGCGGCTGGTCCGCGCCGTCGGCGTGCTGATTGAGCTGCCGCACGCGGTGCCCGGCGTGGTGCTGGCCATCGGCTGCATCCTGGTCTTCCTGAAGCCGCTGCCGCTGCTGGGTGTCAGCCTCTACGGCACGCTGGGGATCATCCTGGCGGCCTATCTGGCGCGCTTCCTGTCGCTGGCCCTGCGCCCGGCCCAGGCCGCCTGCGCCGCGCTGGACCCGGCGATGGAGGAGGCGGCGCGCGCCTGCGGCGCCGGGCCCCTGCGCCGCCTGCGCACCATCGTGGCACCGCTGGTGGCGCCCGCGGCGGCGGCGGGCGGGGTGCTGGTGTTCCTGACGGCCTTCAACGAACTGACCGTGTCGATCCTGCTGTGGTCGCAGGGGCGGGAGACTCTGGGCGTCGTCGTCTACGCGCTGGAGGAGGGCGGCAGCCCGACGCTCGCCGCCGCGCTCAGCGTGGTGACCATCGCGGTGGTGGTGGCGGTGCTGCTGGCGGTCGGCTGGCTGGGCCGGCGGTTGCCGGCGGGGATCATTCCCTGGCGGGGCTGAGGCGTTCCTGAGACGGGCCCTCCGGCACCACCCACCCGTCGCGCACCGCGAGGCGCAGCGCTTCGCCCGGCGCGACCTGCGCGTCGCCGGACACCCGCAGCAGCAGGCGCACGCCCGGCGCGGCCTGCGGTTCGGCCTCCACCAGCACGAATCCGCCCTTGTAGGCGGCGCGCACAACGGTCGCGGCGATGGGGCCGTCCACCGCCGGCTCCAGATCCTCGGGCCGCAGGCAGACCAGCGCTGGCCCCTCCGGCTGCCCGGCGCGGCAGCGGACCAGCGCCTCCGCTCCGAACAGGCGCACCCGCATCCGGCCGTCGGTGGCCGGACCTGTCACCGCACCCTCCACCACCGCGCCCTGGCCGACGAAGCCGGCGACCATGCGTGTCGCCGGCTCGCGGTAAAGCGTGCGGGGCGCCGCCACCTGGGCCAGCCGCCCATGGTCGAGCACCGCGATGCGCGTCGCCAGCGCCATGGCCTCGGCCTGATCGTGGGTGACATAGACCATGGTGGCGCCGGTCTTGGCGTGGAAGTCGGCGAACTCCTCCTCCATCGCCGCGCGCAGATGCACGTCGAGGTTGGCGAGCGGCTCGTCCAGCAGCACCAGCTCCGGGCTCATCACGAGGCAGCGGGCCAGGGCGACGCGCTGCCGCTGGCCGCCCGACAGCTCGGCGGGGTGGCGCGCGTCGAAGCCCGACAGCCCCACCGTGTCGAGCGCGGCGCGCACCCGCTGCTCCCGCTCCGCACGGGGAACACGGGCGGTCTCCAGTGGGTAGGCGACGTTGCCGGCCACCGTCATGTGCGGCCACAGCGCGTAGGACTGGAAGACGAGGCCGATCCGCCGCTCCTCCGGCGGGACGTGGGTGCCGGGGCCGGACAGGGTGCGCCCGCCGACCGTGATGCGCCCGCCGTCCAGCCGCTCGAACCCGGCGACCATGCGCAGCAACGTGCTTTTCCCGCAGCCCGACGGGCCGAGCAGGGCGAGGAACTCCCCCGCCGCCACGTCGATGGTCACGCCGTCCACCGCGGGGGCGGGCGTCCCGGCATAGTGGCGGGAGGCGTCGTCGATCAGGAGAGCGGGCGTCTGAGTGGTCATGGCACCGGAAGTCGCGCTATTCAGGAAGGTGGCGAGGGATAGGCACAGTGCGGAACGGGGGCGTGATGTCAAGTGACGCTGCGATGACGGGGGCCATGACGGGGCGTGGACAGAAGGTCCGGCTGCGCGCCCTGTCGGGGCTGGGCAACAAGGGGCCGGCCTGCTTCCTGGCGATGATCGGCGGGGCGCGGCTGCTGCTCGACCTCGGCGAGGGGCCGGACGCCGGGCGCCTGCCGCCGCTGAGCGGGGCGGGGCGGGTGGACGCCATCCTGGTCACCCACACCCACGGCGACCATGCCGGCGCCCTGGGCCTGCGCCACCGGGTCGGCAGCCCGCCGGTCTACGCCACGACGCTCGCCGCCCGCCTCCTGCCGCCGCCCGTCGCGGCGCATCCCCTGCCGGTCTGCGGGACGGTGGAGATCCAGGGCGTGCCGGTGACCACCGGGCGGTCCGGCCACGCGCCGGGCGGGGTGTGGATCCATCTGGGCACGGAGGACGGCGGGATTCTCTACATGGGCGACCATTCCGACGAATCGGCCCTGTTCCCCTTTGACCCGCCGCCGCCGGCGCGGCGGGTGATCCTCGACGCCTCTTACGGGCTGGACGACACGCCGCAGGTGGAGCGGCTGGCCGCGCTGGAGCCCTTCCTGCACGCGGGCGGCGCGCTGTTCCCGGTGGCGGCGGACGGGCGCGGGCCGGAAATGGCCCTGTGGGCAATGGACCATGGCGTGGTCCCGGCCATCGACGACGCCCACCGCGCCGCCATCGCCCATTTGCTGGCGGAGGCCGACACCGCCCTGCGTCCCGGCGCGGAGGAACGCCTGCGCCGGCTGCTCGACCGCGCCAAGGCGCCGGGCGATCCGCGCGACGTGACCTTCGCCGCCGGTCCCAACGCCACCAGCGGCACCGCCGCCGAGTTGGTGGAGCGCTGGGCCGGATTGGACGGGCCGGACATCGTCTTCACCGGCTACCTCGCCGCGGGCACACCGTCGCGGACGCTGGTCGACGCGGGCCGTGCCCGCTACTTGCGCTGGAACGTCCACCCGACGCTGCGCCAGTTGACGGCGTTGGTGGCCGCGACCGGGGCGGAGCTGGTGCTGCCCGCCTTCGGCGACATCCGACACAAGGAGGGCTGGCGGGCCGCCTTCGCCCCGGCGATCCTGGAGGGGCTGGACGGTCCGGAGGGCTGAGCACGAGAGGATCGCGGCGGACATCCTGTTGGCATGGCTTGTCCCTTTGCCGACGGATGTTCATGGGCACGTTCGAGTTGCTGTCCATCCTGCTGACCCTGGCGGCGCTGTTCAGCTTCGCCAGCCGCGGCCTGCTCGGCCTGCCGGCGACGGCGGGGGTGTTTCTGCTGGCCTTCGGCTTCGCCTTCGCGACGGCGGTGGTCGGGACGCTGGTGCCGGCCATCGACATCCGCGCCTGGGAGGAGCGGCTGGTGACCAGCGCCCACCTGCCCGAAGCGCTGCTGGAGGGGGTGCTGGCCTTCCTGCTGTTCGCCGGGGCGGTGGAGCAGGACAGCCGCACGCTGTGGCGGCGGCGCTGGGCGGTAGCCTTGCTGGCGACGCTGGGCGTCGTGATCTCCGCGGGCGTGATGGGGGCGGGGATGTGGCTGGTCTTCGGCGCGGTGGGCCAGCCGGTGCCGCTGATCTGGTGTCTGGTGCTGGGGGCGGCGCTGGCGCCGACCGACCCGGTGGCGGTGCTGGCCGTGCTGCGCAAGGCGCCGCTGCCGGAAGGGCTGCGCACCGCCATCGCGGGGGAGAGCCTGTTCAACGACGGCATGGGGGTGGTGCTGTTCGCCCTCCTGCTCGGGCTGGCCACCGGGATCGACACCGACCTCACGGTGACGGGCGTCGCCTGGGACATCGTGAAGGAGGCGGGCGGCGGCGCCCTGCTCGGGCTGGCGACCGGCTCCCTGGCCTTCTGGGCGAAAAGCCGGGCGGACGATCCGGCGGTGGAACTGTCGATCTCGCTGGCCCTGGCGGCGGCGACCTACAGCCTCGCCCAGCGGCTCGGCCTGTCCGGCCCGATCGCGGTCGTGGTGGCGGGGCTGCTGATCGGGAACACCGCCAAGCACCATGTCTCATCGGAGCGGACGGGCTTCATCATGAAGGCCTTCTGGGCGATGGTGGACGCCATCCTGAACGCCATCCTGTTCATGCTGGTCGGGCTGGAGGCGGCGGTGGTGCTGTCCTGGCAGGCGCCGGTGATGGTCGCGGCGTTCCTGGCGCCCCTGCTGGCGCTGGTGGCCCGGCTGGCGAGCGTGCTGCCCGTCGTCGCCGTCCATCTGCGCAGCCAGCGCAAGGCGGCGGCGACCACCGTGCTGACCTGGGGCGGGGTGCGGGGTGGCATCGCGGTGGCGCTGGTCCTGTCGCTGCCCGACAACCCGCACCGCGACCTGCTGCTGGTCGCCTGCTACGCCGTCGTCGCCTTCACCATCATCGTGCAGAGCCTGACGCTCGGCCGGTTGGCCCGTCGCCTGTTCCCCGAGGGCTGACGGGGCATCCCGCGCAGGACAGGGATGCGCAGAACGGCCTTTCCTGTGGAAAGCATTCCATTATCTACTGAAGCCAATCAGGCAATCGCCTTTATCAACGTTACATTCTTGTTGTTTTGGAGTGTCGGGATGACGGACACGACTCTGGGCCGGGCGGCGGGTTCGGTCACGCTTCTGCCGGGGATCGACTGGCGGGTGGTCACCGTGGCGCTGCTCGCCCTGGCGGGCGGCGGCCTGTGGATCGGCGACGCCGTGTCGGGACGGCAGGCGGCGCTCTATCTGGTCGGCGGCGCCCTGGGCCTCGTGCTCTACCACGCGCTGTTCGGCTTCACCTCCGCCTTCCGCGTCTTCATCGCGGACCGGCGCGGGGCGGGCTTGCGGGCGCAGATGATCATGCTCGCCGTGGCTTGCGCGCTGTTCTTCCCGGTGCTGGCGGCGGGGACGCTGTTCGGCATGCCGGTCAAGGGGCTGGTGGCGCCGGTCGGCTTGTCGGTGGTGGCTGGCGCCTTCCTGTTCGGCATCGGCATGCAGTTGGGCGGCGGCTGCGCCTCGGGCACGCTGTTCACGGTGGGCGGCGGCAGCACGCGCATGGTCGTGACGCTGGCCTTCTTCATCGTCGGCTCGGTGCTGGGCGCCTATCACCTGCCCTGGTGGCAGGCGCAATGGACCGCCGCTCCGGTGTCGGTGGTCGCCGCCTGGGGCTGGCCGGCGGCGCTGGCGGTCAACCTCGTCCTCTTCGCCGCGGTCTATGCCGGCACCCTCGCGCTGGAGAAGCGGCGCCACGGCCGCCTGATCGAGGGCGCTCCGGCCAAGACCGAGGGGCTGCGGCGCTTCCTGCGCGGTCCCTGGCCGCTGGTCTGGGGAGCGGTCGCGCTGGCCGTGCTGAACTTCGCGACGCTGGCGCTGGCCGGGCGCCCGTGGGGCATCACCTCGGCCTTCGCGCTGTGGGGCAGCAAGGGGCTGGCGGCGCTGGGCGTGGACGTCGCCTCCTGGCCCTTCTGGCAGGCGCCGGCCCAGGCCAGGGCGTTGCAGGAGAGCGTGCTGGCCGACGTCACGTCGGTGATGGATTTCGGCATCATCCTGGGTGCGCTGCTCGCCGCCGGTCTGGCCGGCAAGTTCGCCCCGGTGTGGACGCTGCCGCTGCGGTCGCTGGTGGCGGCGGTGGTCGGCGGACTGCTGCTCGGCTACGGCTCGCGCCTCGCCTACGGCTGCAACATCGGCGCCTATTTCAGCGGGATCGCGTCGGGCAGTTTGCACGGCTGGGTGTGGATCGTCGCGGCGTTGGCCGGCAACTATCTGGGCACCGCGCTGCGCCCGTTCTTCGGCCTGGAGGTCGAGCGCACGCAGCGCCAAACCGCTTGCTGACAGATCAACGGTACTCCGGCCGCCGGGCCAGCCCTTCCTTGAGATGCTGGATCAGCAGCCGCACTTTGGGCGACAGGTGGCGCTGCGGCGGGTAGACGGCCCAGACGGCGGTGTTGGGCGGGCGGTGGGCCTCCAGCAGGGAGACCAGCCGCCCCGCCGTCAGATGCTCCACCACATAGTAGTCGGGCAACTGGCACAGCCCGAAGCCACGCAGCGCGGCGTCCAGCACCGCCATGCCGCTGTTGCAGCGCCAGCGCCCCTGCGGCCGGAAGAGCCACTCCGGGCCGCCGTCTTCCAGCGATCCGGCGTCGAAGGTCCAGCCGTCCGCGGTGCCTGTCAGGCAGTCGTGCTCGGCAAGGTCGGCCAGCCGGCGCGGCGTCCCGCGCCGCTCCAGATAGGACGGGGCGGCGCACAAATGCATGACCCGCGGCGCGATCCGCGTGGCGACGAGGCTGGAATCCATCAGCCGCCCCAGCCGCACCGCCAGATCCACCCCCTCATGCACCAGATCCAGACGGCGGTTCGTCAACTCGATCTCGACGCGGAGCTGCGGGTGGCGCTCCAGGAAATCGTTCACCAGCGGGACGACGAACCGCTCGCCGTAGGCCACCGCGCAGGTCAGGCGCAGCAGGCCCTTGGGCTCCGCCTGGAGGTCGCTGACGGCGAGCAGCGCCTCGTCCCGCTCCTCGATCAGGCGGCGGCACTGGGCGAGCAGGGAGCGGCCGGCCTCGGTCAGCGTCACGCTGCGGGTGGTGCGGTAGAACAGGCGGGCCTGCAGCCGGTCCTCCAGCCGCGCCACCTGCCGGCTGACCTGCGAGGAGGAGATGCGCAGCCGCTCCGCCGCGCGGGAGAAGCCGCCGCACTCGGCGACCGCCACGAATTCGTCGATGCCATCCCAGCGGCTCACCCGTCAGACCCCCGATTCCGCGCCGATTATCCCCATACGGCAACAATCCTCTCCAACATTGCAGCGTTGTCAACGCGCGCGGAATGCTAACGTCGATTATCCAAGAAACGCGAACGCATGGAGACGGTGGGATGGTGAAGTCACGCGCGGCGGTGGCCTGGGAAGCGAAGCGCCCCCTGGAGATCGAAGAGGTCGAGGTCGCGGCGCCCAGGCAGGGCGAGGTTCTGGTGCGCATCGTCGCCACCGGCGTCTGCCACACCGACGCCTACACCCTGTCGGGCATGGATTCGGAAGGCGTGTTCCCGGCCATCCTGGGCCATGAGGGCGCCGGCATCGTGGAAGAGGTCGGGCCGGGCGTCACTTCCGTCCAGGTCGGCGACCACGTGATCCCGCTCTACACGCCGGAATGCGGCAAGTGCAAATTCTGCCTGTCCGGCAAGACCAACCTCTGCCAGGCGATCCGCGCCACCCAGGGCAAGGGCCTGATGCCGGACGGCACCAGCCGCTTCACGGCGAAGGGCCAGCCGGTGTTCCACTACATGGGCACCTCCACCTTCTCCGAATACACGGTGCTGCCGGATATCGCGGTCGCCAAGATCAACAAGGCCGCCCCGCTGGAGAAGGTCTGCCTGCTCGGCTGCGGCGTGACCACCGGCATGGGCGCGGTGCGCAACACCGCGAAGGTCGAGCCGGGCTCGACGGTCGCCATCTTCGGCCTGGGCGGCATCGGCCTGTCGGCGATCATCGGCGCCGTCATGGCCAAGGCATCGCGCATCATCGGCATCGACATCAACCCCGACAAGTTCGAGATCGCCAAGCAGCTCGGCGCCACCGACGTGGTGAACCCGCAGGACTACGATCGCCCAATCCAAGAGGTTCTGGTCGAGATGACCGACGGCGGCGTCGATTACAGCTTCGAGTGCATCGGCAACGTCAAGGTGATGCGCGCCGCCCTGGAGTGCTGCCACAAGGGTTGGGGCGAGTCGGTGATCATCGGCGTCGCCGGGGCCGGGGAAGAGATCAGCACCCGCCCGTTCCAGCTCGTCACCGGGCGCGTCTGGCGCGGCTCCGCCTTCGGCGGCGTGCGCGGCCGCTCGGAGCTGCCGGATTACGTGGAGCGCTACCTGAAGGGCGAGTTCGAGCTGGACACCTTCATCACCCACACCATGGGGCTGGAGGACATCAACCACGCCTTCGACCTGATGCACGAGGGCAAGAGCATCCGGTCCGTCATCCTCTACAACCCGTGAGGACCGGATGGAGTCGCAACTGACCCAGATCGCGGCGAACCGCTGCTTCGGCGGTTGGCACAAGCGCTTCCGGCACCGCTCCGCGGTGCTGGACTGCGACATGGTCTTCGCCATCTATCTGCCGCCGCAGGCCGAATCGGGCAGGGTGCCGGTATTCTACTGGCTGTCCGGCCTGACCTGCACGGACGAGAACTTCATGCAGAAGGCCGGCGCCATGCGGATGGCGGCGGAGCTCGGCATCGCCATCGTGGCGCCGGACACCAGCCCGCGCGGCCCCGACGTGCCCGGCGACCCGGACGGCGCCTGGGACTTCGGGCTGGGCGCCGGCTTCTACGTCAACGCGACGCGGGAGCCTTGGGCGAAGCACTACCGCATGCACGACTATGTGGTGCGGGAGTTGCCGGCGCTGGTCGAGGCCGAACTTCCGGTGACCGACCGGCGTTCGATCGCCGGCCATTCCATGGGCGGGCATGGCGCGCTGGTCTGCGCGCTGCGCAATCCCGGCCGCTACCGCGCCGTGTCGGCCTTCGCGCCGATCGGCAACCCGGCGAGCGTGCCCTGGGGCGAGAAGGCGTTCGAGCGCTTCTTCGGCACCGACTACGCGGCGTGGCTGGAGTGGGACAGCTGCGCCTTGCTGGGCCGCGCCACGGAGAAGCTGCCGATCCTGGTGGACCAGGGCGACGCCGACAGCTTCCTGGAGAAGCAGCTGAAGCCGGAGAACCTGCAGCGGGCGGCGGAGGCGGCGGGCCACCCGCTGACCCTGCGGATGCAGCCGGGCTACGACCACAGCTATTTCTTCATCGCCAGCTTCATCGACGACCATCTGCGCCACCACGCGGCGGCACTGCTGGCGGACTGACGCGTTTTGTCCCGCCATACGGCCCACCCGTTCCCGGAATGGGCCGTATGACGGGACAGGACACCCATACGTATCGACAAGCCTCCTACCCAAAGGCATGATTTCGTTACGACGCGAAATAATGGGAGGTTGTCGTGAAGTTCATATCCAAGACCCGCCGTCTGGCCTTCGCCGCCGTCGCGGGTGCGGTCGCCGTCGGCGCCACCATCGCCGTGGCGCAGACGCCGGCCTTCTTCCGCATCGGCACGGGCGGCACCGCCGGCACCTACTATCCGGTCGGCGGCCTGATCGCCAACGTCATCTCCGGGACCAACGGCGGCGTGCCCGGTCTGGTGGCCACCGCCGTGGCTTCCAACGGCTCCGTCGCCAACATCAACGCGATCAACGGCGGCTCGTCCGAGTCGGGCTTCTCGCAGTCGGACGTCGCCTATTGGGCCCACAGCGGCACCGGTCTGTTCGAGGGCAAGGGCAAGGTGGAGGACCTGCGCGTCATCGCCACGCTCTATCCGGAAACCATTCATCTGGTCGCTCGCAAGGACGCCAACATCAAGTCGGTCGCCGACCTGAAGGGCAAGCGGGTGTCGCTGGACGAGCCGGGCTCGGGCACGCTGGTCGACGCGCGCATCGTGCTCGGCGCCTTCGGCCTGACCGAAAAGGACGTGAAGGCGGAGTATCTGAAGCCGGGTCCGGCCGGCGACCGCCTGCGCGACGGCGCGCTGGACGCCTACTTCTTCGTCGGCGGCTACCCGACCGGCGCCATCTCCGAACTCGCGACCTCGTCGGGCATCTCGCTGGTTCCGATCACCGGGCCGGAAGTCGACAAGATGCTGGGCCAGTACCAGTTCTTCGCCAAGGACACGGTTCCGGCCAGCACCTACAAGGACGTTCCGGAGACGGCGACCATCTCCGTCAACGCCCAGTGGCTGACCAGCGCCAAGCAGCCGGACGATCTCGTCTACAACATCGTCAAGACGCTCTACAACGAGAAGAGCCGCGCCGCGCTCGACGCCGGCCACGCCAAGGGCAAGCTCGTCACGCTGAAGAACGCCACCTCGGGCCTCGGCATCCCGCTGCATCCGGGTGCGGAGAAGTTCTACAAGGAACAGGGCGTCCTGAAGTAAGGCGCCTCTGAACACGATGCACCGGGCGGGGCCGTTCCGGCATGGCGCGGCCCTTTCCCGTCCCCGTCCCTGGGGTCAGTCCCTCCTTCCCTTCTAGGGTTGGAGGGTTTTCGGGTTTGAGGGGTCATGAAGCAAGCCCCCGGTCCCGCCCGATTCATTCTGGAGCATCCATGACCGATACCCATCGCGACCCGCCGCCCGACATCCGGCTGGAGTCCGCGTCCATGGAACTCGACGAGGCCAAGGCGCGGGAGCTGGAGGAGAAGTTCGACTCCGAAATCCGCTTCCGGCCGCTGTCGCCGCTGGCGGGACATCTGGTCGGCGGCCTGCTGATTATTCTGTCGCTGTTCCACTACTACACCGCGGGGTTCGGCCTGCTGGGGGAGATGGAGCACCGCGGCATCCATCTGTCCTTCGTGCTGGGCCTCGTCTTCCTGGTCTTCCCCTTCACCAAGCGCGGCTATGGCGAACCGGTGATGGGCACCCTGCTGCGCCCGCTCGGCATCGGCCTTCAGGATTGGGCGCTGGCCATCGGCGCGGTCGTCGCGGTGATGCATGTCCCGCTGATCCCGCTCGACGATCTGGCCTTCCGCGTCGGCAACCCGACGACCACCGACGTGATCCTCGGCTCCATCCTGATCATCGTGCTGCTGGAGGCGACCCGCCGGTCGGTCGGCTGGCCGCTGCCGATCATCGCGTCGATCTTCATGCTCTACGCGATCTGGGGACCGCAGATGCCCGGGCTGCTGAAGCATCCCGGCGCCACGGTGTCGCAGCTCGTCGACCACCTGTACCTGACGACGCAGGGTATTTACGGCATCGCGCTCGGCGTGGTGGCGACCTACGTCTTCCATTTCGTGCTGTTCGGCGTCTTCGCCACGCGCATCGGGCTGGGTCAGCTCTTCCTCGATTGCGCGGCCTGGGTGGCCGGGCGCTACGCGGGCGGTCCGGCGAAGGTCGCCATCTTCGGCTCGGCGCTGTTCGGCATGATCTCCGGCTCGTCGGTCGCCAACACGGTGACGGTGGGCTCGCTGACCATCCCGGCGATGAAGCGGCTGGGCTACAAACCGCATTTCGCCGCCGCCGTGGAATCGACGGCCTCGACCGGCGGCCAGATCACCCCGCCGATCATGGGCGCCGCCGCCTTCCTGATGATCGAGTTCCTGGGCCTGCCCTACACGACCATCATCCTGGCGGCCATCGTCCCGGCCTTCATGCATTTCTTCGGCGTGCTGGTGCAGGTGCATCTGGAGGCCAAGCGCAACGGCCTGCGCGGCCTGCGCCCCGACGAGATGCCGGACCTGAAGGAAGCCTTCCGCCGCGACTGGCCGACGGTCATCCCGCTGGTGGTGCTGATCGGCATCCTGATCGCCGGCTACACCCCCTATCTGGCGGCCTTCTGGGGCATCACCCTGTGCATCGCGGTCGGCCTGCTGAACCCGCGCAAGCGCATGACCATCCGGGAGGTTCTGGACGGCTTGCGCGATGGCGCCAAATACGCGCTGGCGGTCGGCGCCGCCGCCGCGTCCGTGGGCATCATCGTCGGCGTGGTCACGCTGACCGGCGTCGGCTTCAAGATCTCCTACATCGTCACCTCCACCGCCGGCGAGATGGCCGGGGTGCTCGGCGCCTTCCTGCCGGGCTGGCTGGCCGACGTGAAGGGGCTGACGCTGCTGTTCACGCTGGTCATGACGGGCATCGTCTGCATCCTGATGGGTTGCGGCATCCCGACGACGGCCAACTACATCATCATGGCGACCATCGCCGCGCCGGCGCTGGGGCTGCTGGGCGTGGCGCCGATCGTCGCGCACTTCTTCGTCTTCTATTACGGCGTGCTGGCCGACATCACGCCACCGGTCGCGCTGGCCGCCTACGCCGCGGCTGGCATGGCGGGGGCCGACCCCTTCAAGACCGGCAACACGGCCTTCCGGCTGGGGCTGGCGAAGGCGCTGGTGCCCTTCGTCTTCGTCTTTTCGCCGTCGCTCCTTCTGGTGGCGCCGGGCTTCACCTGGCCGGACTTCCTCATCGCCTTCTTCGGTTGCATCGTCGGCATCGTCTGCCTGGGCGCCACGCTCACCGGCTGGCTGCTGACCACCATGCGGACCTGGGAACGGGTGCTGCTGGGGTTTGCCGCCATCCTGCTGGTCGCGCCGGAGCTGTATTCGTCGCTGCTGGGGCTGGCGCTGATCGTGCCCGTCCTGCTCCGCCAGATGTCGGCCCGGCGTCTGACGTCTGCGCCAGCCTGAGCCCTGAAGCCGCCTGACAAGAACAACCGGTCTCTTCGAGAGGACCCGATCATGAACATTCCCCATCCCTACCTGATGTTCCTGGGCGATGTGCAGGACCAGCTCGGCGCCAAGACGGCGCAGGGCATCGTGGACTGGCGGCGCGACTGGTGCCTCGGCCAGATCCGGCTGGAGGGCTGCAAGGCCGACCTCGGCATCCCCGACATGACCATCGCGGAGGCGGCGGGGCAGGGCGCCCGCACGCTGGTGGTCGGCGTGGTGAACGCCGGCGGCGTCCTGCCGGAGCATTGGACGAGCGTCATCGTCCAGGCCATCGAGGCCGGCATGGACGTGGCGAGCGGCCTGCACACCCGATTGGAAAGCATCCCGGCCATCGCCGACGCGGCGGCGCGTCATGGCCGCCAGCTCTTCAACGTGCGCCATTCCGACGAGCGCTTCGCCACCGGCAAGGGGACCAAGCGTCCGGGCCGGCGGCTGCTGACCGTGGGCACCGACTGCTCCGTCGGGAAGAAATACACGGCGCTGGCGCTGGAGAAGGAGATGCGCGCCCGCGGCATGGACGCGGATTTCCGCGCCACCGGCCAGACCGGCGTCTTCATCTCCGGGCGCGGGGTCGCCATCGACGCGGTGGTGGCGGACTTCATCTCCGGCGCGGTCGAATGGATCGCTCCGGCGGCCGATCCGGCCCATTGGGACCTGATCGAGGGGCAGGGCTCGCTCTACCACCCGTCCTTCGCGGGCGTGTCGCTGGGGCTGCTGCACGGCGCCCAGCCGGACGCCTTCGTCGTCTGCCACGAGCCGACCCGGACCACCATGCGCGGCGTGCAGCACCCGCTGCCGTCGATCCAGGAGGTCATCGACCTGACGATCCGCTGCGGGCGGCTGACCAACCCGGCCATCCGGCCGGTCGGAATCGCCATCAACACCAAGGCTTACGGCGAGGATGAGGCACGCGCCTGCCTGGAGGCGGCGGCCAAGGCCCATGGCCTTCCGGCCAGTGATCCTATCCGGTTCGGCGTAGCCGAAATTATTGACCGTCTGACGGAAGAATTTGCCACTGAGTAACGTTAATAGGGGATGATCATGGTGCCGATGGGCGGCACGAAGCACAGCCGCCCATCGTCCTATGAATGATCGCCCGCCATCCCATTCAGCCGAGTTGGATCGCGGGTCCGGCCTTCCCACTTGGACATGATGAGCAGCCGCACTCCCGCCACCCAATACGCCGCCCTTCCTTTCCGCCTTCGCAACGGCCGGCCGGAAATCCTGCTGGTCACGTCGCGGGAAACCAAGCGGTGGATCATCCCCAAGGGGTGGGCGGAGGAGGGCGTGAAGCCCTGCGCCATGGCGGCGCGGGAGGCCTACGAGGAAGCCGGCGTGCGGGGCACCGTCGATCACCGGCCCTTCGGCAACTTCCGCTACATGAAGCGGCTGAGCGTCAACAAGTCGGTGCTGTGCGCGGTGACCGTCTTCCTGCTGGAAGTCGACGAGGTGCTGGACGAGTGGCCCGAGAAGGGCCAGCGCGAGCGCCGTTGGCTGACGCCGTCCCAGGCCGCCTTGGCCGTTGGGGAAAGCGGCCTCGTGGAGATGCTGCTGCGGCTGGGCATCCCGCCGGACTGAACCCGTCCGGCGCAGCTCACCGCTCGGGAGCGGATGTTCCTGGTGCCTCCTCGGTGGCCCGACGGTACCCTCCGGACGGCGCGGTGTCCGTTCCGGAATGGGGATGGACAGGCTGCTCTTCCGTGCTTGGGGAAGGATGCTGGTTGACGGCCAGCGGCCCGCTGAACAGGCCGCGGATCACCGTGTAGAACACCGGGGTGAAGATCAGGCCGAACAGGGTGACCCCCAGCATCCCCATGAACACCGCGGTGCCCAGCGACTGGCGCATCTCCGCCCCCGCCCCTTGCGCGATCATCAGCGGCACGACGCCCAGGATGAAGGCGAAGGACGTCATCAGGATCGGGCGAAGCCGGGTGCGCGCCGCCGCGACCGCGGCCTCGAAGCGGTCCTTGCCCTCGAACAGCTCGTTCTGGCGGGCGAACTCGACGATGAGGATGGCGTTCTTGGCGGCCAGCCCGACCAGCACGACGAACCCCACCTGCGCCAGGATGTCCACCGCCAGCCCGCGCATCAGCAGGCCGGTCACCGAGGCCAGCAGGCACATCGGCACGATCAGGATGACCGACAGCGGCATCGCCCAGCTCTCGTACTGCGCCGCCAGCACCAGGAAGACGAAGACGACGGACAGCCCGAACACCAGCAGGCCGGTGTTGCCCGCGGCCTTCTCCTGATAGGCCAGCTCGGTCCATTCGAAGCCGAAGCCGTCGGGCAGGGTGTCGGCCGCCGCCTTCTCCATCGCCGCCAGCGCGTAGCCGGTGGAGAAGCCGGGCAGCGTGTTCCCCTGAAGCTCCGCCGCCGGATAGAGGTTGTAGCGGGCGACGCGGTAAGGGCCGGTGATGTTCTGGAATTCCGCCACCGCGCCGATCGGGACCATGTCGCCCTGCGCGTTGCGGGTCTTCAGGTTGGCGATGTCGCGCGGGGTCTGGCGGAACCGCCCGTCGGCCTGCGCGGTCACCCGGTAGGTGCGGCCCAGCAGGTTGAACTCGTTGACGAAGGCGGAGCCGACGTAGATCTGCAGCGCCTCGAACACCTGATCGGCGGTGACGCCCAGCATTTCCGCGCGCTGGCGGTCGATGTCGGCGAAGACCTTCGGCGTCTTGGTGTTGAACAGCGAGAACACGCCGACGAGGCCCGGGATGCGGTTCGCCGCGGCGGACAGCTCGTTCACCGCCTCCTCCAGCGCGGGCAGGCCGCGGCCCCGCTTGTCCTCGACCATCATCTTGAAGCCGCCGGAATTGCCGATGCCGCGCACCGGCGGCGGCGGGATGGTGATGATGAAGGCGTCCTCGATGGCGCCCAGCCGGGTCCGCAGGTCGCCCAGCACGGACTCCGCGGTCTGGCCCTTCGGGATGCGGTCCGCGAAGGGGGCAAGGGTGACGAAGATCGCCCCGGCGTTCGGCGCGTTGGTGAAGGTGGCGCCGTCGAAGCCGGCGAAGGGCACGGCGTGGATCACCCCCGGCGTCTTCAGCAGCGTGTCGACCGCGGTGCGCACCACCTCGTCCGTGCGGGCCAGCGACGAGCCGGGCGGCAACTGCACCACCGTGATGAGATAGCCCTGGTCCTGGTTCGGGATGAATCCGGTCGGCGCCCGGCTGAACTGCCACGCCGTCAGGGCGAGCAGCACCCCGTAGACCGCCAGCACGATCACCGGCAGCCGCACCAGCCGCCCGGTCAGCCCGGCATAGCCGTTGGACAGCCGGTCGAAGCCGCGGTTGAAGCCGCGGAAGAAGGCGTGGACCGGGCGCGTCAGCGGCGACGGCTTGGGCGGGTGCTCCTCGTGCGGCTTGAACAGCAGCGCGCACAGCGCCGGGCTGAGGGTCAGCGACACCAGGCAGGAGATCACCGTGGCGGTCGCGATGGTCACCGCGAACTGGCGGAAGAACTGGCCGGAGATGCCGCTGACCAGGGCGGCCGGGATGAACACGGCGGTGAGCACCAGGGCGATGGCGATCAGCGCGCCGCCGACCTCGTTCATCGTCTCGTGCGCGGCATCCTTGGGCTTCATGCCCTGGCGGATGAAGCGCTCCACATTCTCCACCACGACGATGGCGTCGTCCACGACGATGCCGATCGCCAGCACCAGCCCGAACAGCGACAGCGTGTTCAGCGAATAGCCCAGCGCCGCCAGCACCGTGAAGGTGCCGATCAGCGAGACGGGGATCGCGGCGATCGGAACGATGGAGGCGCGCCACGTCTGAAGGAACAGGATGACGACGACGACGACCAGCGCCACCGCCTCGAAGATCGTCTTGTAGACCTCCTCCACCGACTGCGCGATGAACTCCGTCGGGTTGTAGACCACGTCGTAGCGCATCCCGCTGGGAAAGCCCTTGGACAGGTCCGCCATGGTCTCCAGGATGCGGTCGGCGGTCTCCAGCGCGTTGGAGCCCGGCCGTTGGAAGATGACCAGCGGCACCGCCTGCTGGCGGTCCAGATAGGCGTTGAGGTTGTAGTCCTGCGCGCCCAGCTCGACGCGCGCCACGTCGCGCAGGCGGGTGACCGCGGAGCCCTCGGTCTTGACGATGATGTTGCCGAACTCGCGGGGGTCGGACAGGCGGCCCAGCGTCTCGACGTTGAGCTGGAAGGCGCCGGGGGTCGGCACCGGCGGCTGGTTGATGACGCCGCCCGACACCTGGACGTTCTGCGCCTGGATCGCCCGCACCACGTCGCCCGCGGTCAGGCCGCGCGCCGCCACCCGGTCGGGGTCGAGCCAGACGCGCATGGCGTAGTCGCGGGCGCCGAACACCTGGATGTCGCCCACCCCGTCCAGGCGCGCCAGCACGTCCTTGATCTGCAGAAGCGCGTAGTTGGACATGTAGAGCTGGTCGCGCGATCCGTCCGGCGAGTTCAGGTGGATCACCATCAGCATGTCGGGCGAGTTCTTGCGCACGGTCACGCCGATGCGCCGCACGTCCTCCGGCAGGCGGGGCTCGGCCACGGCGAGGCGATTCTGCACCAGCACCTGCGCGGTGTCCAGGTCGGTGCCCAGCTTGAAGGTGATGGTGAGCTGAAGGCGCCCGTCGCTGGTCGCCTGCGAGGCCATGTAGAGCATGTCCTCGACGCCGTTGACCTCCTGCTCGATGGGAGCGGACACGGTGTCGGCGACCACCTGCGCCGACGCGCCGGGATAGGTCGCGTTGACCACGATGGTCGGCGGTGCGATCTCCGGATATTGCGCGACCGGCAGGGTCAGATAGGCGAAGACCCCGATCAGCGTGATGAAGATGGACAGGACCGCCGCGAAGATCGGCCGGTTGATGAAGAAGTGCGAGATGTTCATGGTCCCGGCTCCGCTCAACCGGCCGGCGGTTTCGGCGGCTCGATCCGTCCGGCTTGCGGGGTCACCTTGGCGCCCGGCCGGGCCCGGACGAGGCCGTTGATGATGACCTTGTCCGTCTCCTCCAGCCCGGAGCGCACGACGCGCAACCCGTCCTCGATGGGGCCGAGGCGCACGGGCTTCGGCACCACCGTGCCGTCGTCGGCGACCGTCAGGACGATCTTGTTGGCCTGGTCGCTGACCACGGCCTGATCGGGAATCAGCGTGGCGGTGTAGCGGTCGGACCCCGGCAGGCGCAGCCGCCCGAACTGGCCGGGCGTCAGCAGCAGCGACGGGTTGGGAAAGACGGCGCGGGCACGGATGGTGCCGGCGCCGGGGCTGACCTGATTGTCGATGAAGTTCAGCGTGCCCTTCAAGGGCCAGCTCTGCTCGTCGAACAGGCGGCCTTCGACCTCGACGCCGCCGTCGCGTTGCGATTTCAGCGCGCCGCGCGCCGCCGCCCGCTGGTAGGCGAGATAGTCGGACTCGCTCATGTCGAAGGTGAAGTAGATCGGATCGAGCGAGACGATGGTGGTCAGCAGGGTTGCCGTGCCGCTGTCCCCGCCGACGACGAGGTTGCCGACGCTGACCTCGCGCCGGCTGATGCGGCCGGCGATCGGGGCGGCGATGCGGGTGAAGTTCAGGTTCAGCTCCGCCGTCCGGACGGCGGCCTTCGCCACCTCGACCCCGGCGGCGTCGACGCGGACCTGCTGCTGGCGCTCGTCGAACACGCTGGCCGCGACGTTGTCGCTGCGCCGCAGCTCCGACGCGCGGGCGAGCTGGCGGTTCGACAGGTCCAGCTTGGCTTCGGCCTGCTGCTGCTCGGCCCGCGCCGAGGCCAGGGCCGCCTCGAACGGCCGCGGATCGATGACGAACAGCGGATCGCCCTGTTTGACGAGCTGGCCGTCCTGGAACGCGATGGAGTCGAGATAGCCGCTGACCCGCGCTCGGATTTCCACAAAGTCCACCGCCTGGAACTGGCCGGTGAACTCGTCCCATTCGACGATTTCCTTGCGCAGCGGCGGGCTGACCGTCACCGGCGGCGGAGCGGACTGGGGATTCTGGGCGGTGTCGGCGGCATGGGCGCGGCGGCCGGATGGGCCGGCCATTCCCAGGCCACCGACCGCCGCGATAGCGATAAGGAGCATCGCCGGACCGGCCTTCATCCAGGATGCGGCTTTGCTTGTCCCCACCACCATCATGGCCGCCTTCGCTCCCGCTTCAGGAACATCGATGGTTGCATGGATCGGCGGAGTTCCACAGCGCGCGAAAGCTGCGGCTGCCACCCGTTATAAAAGAGAACGGAAAGGCTGATCGGCGAGCCCGGACGGGATCAAACAGGGATGGGGGTGGCGGCGAGGCTTGTGTTGACGTCGTGGACCAGCGTGTGCTCGCCGCCCAGGTTGTCGCGGATGGCCCGACGATCACCTCCGGGGCGTCGGTCGCCAGATCTTTCATCGTCTCGGCGCAGAAGGCGTTCAGCGGCATGGCGCGCGGTTGCGCCTTCTGATGCGTGATCAGGGCCGAGGTCAGGCCGGAAGGGCCGGCGCCTTGGGGAAGTCGAGGTCGGTTTCGATCAGGTTGTTGGCGTAGTTGGTCAGGATGCTGCCGACGGTGTTGGCCAGCACCTCCAGGATGATGGCGTCGTCCAGCCCGGCGGTCCGAACGGCCTCGAGCACCACCGTCGGGACGCGCCCACGGTTGTCCAGGATGGACCGGGTCAGCGTCACGATGGCGTTCGAGCGCGGGTCCTCCGGTTGGCCGGCGCGCGCCGCCAGCACCTCCGTCTCGCTCAGCCCGACGGCTTTGCCGCTCAGGCTGTGGGCGGAAAGGCAGTAGTCACAGCCGTTCGCCTGCGCGACCGCCAGCGCGATGCGCTCCCGATCCTTGGCGGACAAGGCGCCTCCGGCCAGGGCGCCGGTGACGGCGAGATAGCTGCCGAGCGCCGCGGGGGACTGCGCCAGGGTGGCCAGCACGTTCGGCACCTTGCCGATCTTCGCCTTGATGGCGGCGAGTTGCGGGGCGACGGCGGCGGGCGGGTTGCTGCGGTCGACGGGAATGATGCGGGCCATGGGGGCTGTCTTTCCAATTCGGTGAGGCGACCCGATGCCGCCTCGACATGGGCGGAGAATAGCCGTACGATCAGCAATAGATCGTCCGGGTTTTTTTGCAGATCGTCCGAGAAGCCCGCCATGAACCAGCCGGACCGTTTGGCTGCCGCCTTGCAGCGTGTGCGCATCACCGCGCGGGTGTTCCACGCCGGCGGCTTCTGCGGGACGGGCGCCGTGCTGGGTGAGCGCGCCGGTGGTCATCTTCACCTGCTGCGGGGCGGCCGTCTCGGTCTGGAGAGCGGTCATGGGCAACTCATCGACGTGATCGGGCCTGCAGCCATCCTCCTGCCACGGGCACACCGTCACCACCTCACCACCCACCTCGATGAACGCGGCGATGCGGACACGGTCGATCTCGTCTGCGCCGACATCGACCTTGGTGGCCTGCGCAACCCGTTGGAGCATGGACTGCCCGACGTCATGGTTGTTCCGCTCGATCAGGCGCAGCCCCTGGCCGCGGTGTTGGAGTTGCTGTTCGGCGAAGCGGCGGGGCAGGGCTGCGGCCGTCAGGTCGTCCTGGATCGGCTGGCGGAGGTCGCGATCGTCCATGTGCTGCGCCATGCCATTGAACGGGCGGACGGCCGCACGGGATTGCTGGCCGGATTGGCCCATCCCGCGCTGTCCCGCGCGCTGGTCCGGCTGCATGAGCAACCGTCGGCGGCCTGGACCCTGGAACGCATGGCGGACGAGGCCGGCATGTCGCGCAGTGTCTTCGCGGAAACCTTCGCCGGGGTGGTGGGCATGACGCCGGGCCTCTATCTGCGGAACTGGCGCCTTCAGTTGGCGAGAGCCCGGCTGCGCGAGGGGGCGACGCTGAAGCAGGCGGCTCGCGACGTCGGCTACGCCAGCCATGCCGCGCTGTCGCGGGCCCTGTCGGCGAGCGTGTCGTAGAGAGCCGCTCCGCGGGTGGGGCGTCTCGGATGCGAGACACGGCGAAGCCGTCTGGTTTCAGGGTGGCGCGCCGCATGGCGGCCTGGGCTTTCGGCTCGCTCGACCAATATTGACGTCATCAGTTTACCATCAGCCGCGATGGTCCAATGCCGAAGCTGTTCCGCCGCCGGTCGCTTGCCCACATGGCCAGTGCCGTTTTGATCGCGTGTTCCGCTTCGGTGGGTTCGGGCGCTGATCCTGGCAAGGCCGATCCAAGGGGACTGATCATCCTCATGAGGCACGCGGAGGCGCCGGGAGTCGGCGACCCGCCGAATTTTCAACTCCGCGACTGTGCGACCCAGCGCAACCTCGACGCGAACGGCCGCGAGCAGGCCCGGCGGGTCGGTGATCGGCTGCGCAGTCTCGCGGTTGTCGAGGCCATGGTCTATTCAAGCCAATGGTGTCGATGCCTGGAAACGGCGCGGCTTCTTGAGGTCGGGGCGGTGCGGGAACTTCCGGTGCTCAACTCCTTCTTCGAGCGGCGTGAGGAGCAGGATGCGCAGATGGCCTCGTTGCGCCGCTTTCTGGCGGGACTGCCGGCCGATGGTGCGCCGGTCGTGCTGGTGACGCATCAGGTGGTTGTGACCGCGCTGACCGGCGTCTACCCGGCGTCCGGAGAATCGGTTCTCCTGCGGGCAAACGGGACGGACAAGCCGACCATCGAGGAGCGCATCGAGACCGACGGCTCCAGATAGACGGTTGGCGCATAGAAGCCCTCGGGACACGGCGTCAGCACCGTGACCGTGCGCCTGGGCAACATCGGGTGGACCCAGGCGCCATCCGGGCGCGCTACGCGCTCCAGGCCGGCCAGGAATGCCCCTGTTACTCCGCCGCCATGGCCAGGGGGGTGTAGGAGAATTCCTGCGGTTTTGGCGTGGCCTCCCTAAAGTATTCCAGTACGTAGACCCGTACGGCGCTGGACAGGTTGCTGGCATCCACAGCCTCCACCCGCTCGGCGAGGCGATTGCACAGTTCGCCCACGGTCAGGCTTTCTCTCTGCGCGATTTCCTCCAGCCCCTCCCAGAAGGCGGCCTCCAGCCGCATGCTGGTGCGCTTTCCGGCGACATAGATGTTTCTGAGCTTCTTCGATGACATGGCAGGACCATTGCGCGACAGGTTGCACTCTTATGTGTGAAGCGTCGCGGAGTCCGAGCCGAAAAACATGTGATGAACTTCACATAAATCGCAGAGGACCATGCCGCGGCGCCACAATGACACAGCGGGGCGGCTACCGGTTCAATTGCAGAAGCCGCTCTTACAGGCGACCCTCTTGGGCTCGGATTCGCCCCGCCTCAGCGCCGGGCGTCGCATCGGCCACACGTCTGGTTGCTCCTCATTTCGCACCGGCCAGTGCCGCCCCCTGTTCCGATGATCGGATATCCAACAGTTCCCCTCCATGCCAAGCTGAACGGCGGGCCGAAGGGCATGTCGTCGTGGCCGATCTCCTTTGGTACCGGATCGAAGCCCCAGCCGGGCTGCAAGCGGACGGAGCCGGCTATGATCACGCTGTACACCTACCCCCACCTTTATGGCTTGGCGGACAACAACCCCTACGGCCTCAAGGTTGTGGCGTTTCTGCGCCTGTGTGGACTGTCCTATCGGCAAGAGCATGTCATCGACGCCCATGACGCCCCCCGCGGGCAATTGCCGTATATCCTGGATGGCAGCACTGTGGTCGGAGACAGCGATCTCATCATCGCGCACCTGATCCGACAACACCGCCTGCCGATCGACGATGACCTCAGTGAGGCCGAACGACGCATTGATCATATGATCCGGCGCACACTCGACGACTTGTATTGGGTAATGTCCTACTCACGGTGGTCCGATGTACGGTTCTGGCCCTTGTTTCGGGACCGGTTGCTCAACACGCATCCAGACATCACCGAGGCATTGCTTGAGGCGGCACGGCAGTACAACCTGAAACGCTACCATTTCCAGGGCATCGGCCGTTACGATACCGACCAGATCTACAACCGCGGTCTCACTGACCTGGACGTCATCGCGGGCACCTTGGCGGACCGGCCTTTCCTGTTCGGCGCCACTCCACACAGCATCGACACGGCGCTGATGGGCTTCCTGCCCAACATTTACCGGTACGAGATCGACACGCCGTTGCGCGCGTTTGTCGCGGCACAGCCCAACCTGACCGATTTCTGCCGGCGCACGGCTCCCTTGGTGAGTTTGGCACCATCCGCATAGTGAGTGTTTGCGGCTGGCGAGACCGTACGGGAACCAGCATCACCTCGGCCTCGCCGTTTGATGAGGGAGGCAGTCCGTGCCATTCACTCGTGCTTTGGCCTATGCGGTCTACACGCTGTGGGTTTCGGTTTGTGCCTTCGCCCCAGAGCTCCTTTGGCAAGGGTTCTTGCTGATGCGCGGCCATTTTGGCGCCGCGGAGCTGTTTTCCGCGCTGTTCATCGGCACGCTCTTTGCCTTTTTCGTGGAACCGCTGGTGGAACGGCTCAAGGCCGGGCGGTGGCGTTTGGCGCACGCGCCATCCGGTGGAATGCTGCTTGGCGTTCTGGTGTCGCTGGTCTTTGGGATTGTCGTCGTGTGCATCCACGAAGCGATGATTGCCTATCTCGGTGCTGAGCACGCAGGTGACGAAGCCAAGCGAGCCAGTTTGGCAAGAGCGATCGACAGCGCCTGCGAGTGGGCTTCCATTCCAGCAGCGATCACGGCCGCCTGGTTCGCCGTGGGGACGTCTCGCCGGCTTGCTCTACCGGCGACGGGCTTCGCGTGCGTCTGGATTGTCATCATCGGCCACTTCTATGGGTGGGGGTGGCCGATCGTGATGACGAGCGCCGTGCCGGGCTTTCTGATCGCGTTGCTTGGCAGCAGAATCGTGCTTCGCCAATGGGATGCGAGCACCATTCCGGCGTTGGCGCAGCTCACGGCGTGGGTGGCAGGGAGCTGGATGCTGCTGGCCTGGGGAATTCAGGCGGGCTCCGCAATGATCGACAGCCCAGGCTTGCAGCTTTACACGCCGGAGGCGTTCTACGAGGATATTCGCTTCTACCTTGGCTGGTGCCTGGGGCTTTTGGTCGCTCCCAACCCGGTGCCGGACCATGCGTCGCAGACCGGTCACGCAACCTGAACCGACCAGCGGCTTGCGGTCCAACTCGGACTTCAGGATATCCGCATCGTGCGCAAGCTGATCAATTCGCATCGGAACCGGTTGGCTGGCTTGGGCCGGATCGTGAACGTCGCCGCTGGCGGAGGGGGAAGATTCGGCTGCAGCGCAGCTGGGCGCTTGATTCGCTCAACGTCGCCCCTCAGGCCCAGATAACCCGAAACCGGGCTTCCCCGTGTGCACAGGGTGTGCACAAGAAATTTCCGTACAGAATTGGAAAGTGAGAATTCCGAGGGGGTTCTATTACCTTCTGTGCACAGTCTGGTGCGCACGAAAAAGGACCCCAACCAACTCAAAAAAAGAAAACAAAATCAGTTGGTTAAGGTGGCTGGGGCGCCAGGATTCGAACCTGGGAATGGCGGTACCAAAAACCGCTGCCTTACCGCTTGGCGACGCCCCAACCGAACGGCGCAATCCGCGCCGGAAGGGTCGGGACCATAATCGGAAACCCGACCCGATTGCAACAGCTTCGTTGACCCTTACCGCCCCTCGCGACGCCACGCCATCAACAGGGCCCCCAGCGCCAGCGCCAGCACCGCGGCCACCGGCAGCAACGGCACCTCCGACACGCCCGTCACCGTGAAATCGCCGTTGGCGCGAAGGCCGATCCAGTCGTCGCCGCTCTGCGCCCGGTCGGGGCGGGTGCGGCGCACGTCGATGCCGGGGCGCACGTCGCCCTCGGTGTCGGAAATCCAATGCACGCCGCCGCCGGTCTCCTCGGCGACGCCCGACAGGCGGTCGCCGGTGGAGCGCACGTCGGCCAGTTCCGGCGGGTTGACGGCGCCCACCACGGCCAGGGCCGTGCGCTCGCCGTCGGTGATGCGGTAGATGCCCGGCTCGCCGGCGACCACGGTGGCGCTGGCGCGGCCCGTGCGATCCTCGGTCATCTCCAGCGTCCGGGTCTCGTCGGAGGGCGTGGTGAGGGTGATGCTGCGCGGGTCGGGCTCCAGGGAGCGGCGCTCCACCGTGATGCGGTTGCCGTCCACATGGGCGCGCAGGTCGTTCTCCTCCAGCTCCGGCTCCTTCATCAGCCAGTGGGCGAGGCGGCGCAGAAGCTCGGCCTGGGGGCCGCCACCCTCGAAGCCGCGGCTCCACAACCACATCTGGTCGGACGCCAGTTGCGCCACCCGGCCCTTGCCGACGCGGTCGAGAATCAGCAGCGGGCGGTCGTCGGCCCCGTTCATCACCACCGCGCCATTGCCCGGCACGACCTCCACCTGATGGAACCAGCGGCCCCAGCTCGGCTCGCCGTCCGGGTGGTCGCCGGGCAGGCCGGCGGTCACCGGGTGGCGGCGGCCGACCTCCGTCACGGTCGGCTTGAAGGGGCGGTCGATGGCTTGGCCGGTCGGCTCCGCCGGCATCACCTGGCCCAGCGGGGTGCGGAACAGCGACAGCGGCGTGGCGTAGCCCTGGCCGGACGCCTCCAGCAGAGCGCCGCCCTTCTGGACGTACTCGGCGATGTTCTCCAGATACATCTGCGGCAGCACGCCGCGCCGGCGATAGCGGTCGAAGATGATCAGGTCGAACTCGTCCAGCTTGATCTCGAACAGCTCGCGGATCGGGAAGGCGATCAGCGACAGCTCGCGGATTGGCGTGCCGTCCTGCTTCTCCGGCGGGCGCAGGATGGTGAAGTGGACGAGGTCGACCGACGGATCGGCCTTCAGCAGGTTGCGCCACGTCCGCTCGCCCGCGTGCGGCTCGCCGGACACCAGCAGGACGCGCAGGCGGTCGCGCACACCGTTCACCACCACGGCGGTGCGGTTGTTGGCGAGCGTCAGCTCCTGCCGCGCCGCCTCGACCTCCATCTCCAGCACGTTCTGGCCGCCGTGGTTGACCGGCAGCTCCATGTGGAAGTCCTGGCCCACCGGTACGCGGATGGTGCGCGGCGGCCCGCCGTCCTGACGCAGAGTCACCGCCGCATCGGCCGATTGGCGGCGCGGCATGTCGTCCACCCGGATGGTCAGTTCCACCGGTTTGCCGACGAGGCCGTAGGCCGGGGCCTGGACGATGGCCAGACGGCGGTCGCCCTCGTCGCGGTTGCCGGTCAGCAGCGTGTGCAGCGGGCCGATCTCGGCCAGCCGGGCGAGGTTCTCCGGAACGTCGTGGACCTGCCCGTCGGTGATCAGCACCGCCCCGGCCATGCGGCGGCGCGGCACGTCAGCCATGGCGCGGTTCAGCGCGTCGAACAGGTGCGTCTCGTTGATGGCGGAGGCGCCGGACTCCGCGTCGCCGGCGCGGACCACCCGCAGCTCCAGGTCGTCGAAGGTCTTCAGCCGCTCGGTCAGGCGCTCCAGCTCGGCCTCGGCGCGGGCGCGGCGGTCGCCGATGTTCTGGCTGGGCGAGGCGTCGAGCACGACGACGGCCACGTCCTTGATCGGCTCCCGCTTCTCCTGCACCAGCGACGGGTTGATCAGCGCCAGCGCCAGCACCGCCACCGCCAGGGCGCGCAGCCAGACGCCGCGCGCCCGGCGGAAGACGGCCAGGGCCAGGATCGCCAGCGCCGCCACGAACAGCGGCACCAGGAAGACCCAGGGCAGCAGCGGCGCCAGAGCGATGGAGGTTCCGTCAAGCAGGGTCACTGGCCGAGCCTCTCAAGGATCGCGGGCACATGGACCTGATCGGCCTTGTAGTTGCCGGTCAGCGCGTACATGACGAGGTTGACGCCGAAGCGGTAGGCCATCTCGCGTTGCCGCTCCCCGCCGGGGACGACCGCGTACAGGGGCTGGCCGTTGCGGTTCGCCGCCCAGGCGGCGGCCCAGTCGTTGCCGCCGATCAGCACGGGGGACACGCCGTCGTTGGCACGGCCCTCGCGCGCCTCGATCCACAGATTGCCGCCGTTGTATCGGCCGGGGAAATCGTTCAGCAGGTAGAAGGACTTGGTCAGCACATGGTCGGGCGGCACCAGGGCCAGCGGCGGGATGTCCAGTCCCTGCACCATGCCCTGGAGCGCCTGGTTGCCCCCAACGGCGCCCGCCGACTGGTCGCGCGTATCGAACAGGATGGTGCCGCCGCTGCGCATGTACTCGTTCAGCCGGGCGCGGGCGTGGTCGCTCAGCGCGCGCTGGCCGCCGGACACCGGCCAGTAGAGCAGGGGGTAGAAGGCCAGCTCGTCGCTTTCCGGATCGACGCCCACCGCCCCGGCGGCCTCAACCGCGGTGCGGCGGGTCAGCACGTCCACGAGGCTTTCCAGCCCGGCGCGTGAGGTGTCGTCCACCGTGCCGTCCCCGGTGCGCACATAGGCGAGGTAGGTTTCCGCCGTCACCTTGGTCGATTGCGCGTCGTCGGCGCGGGCGGGGGTCCAGGGCGCCGCGGCCATGGGGAGCGCCGCGCCCAGCGTCAGCAGGACCGCGGCGGCGGCCCCGGCGCGGCGGCGCTTGCCACCTCCCTTGCCACCGAAACGCCAGCCGCCGAGCAGGCCGCGCAGCATGAGGGCGATCAGCAGGTCGATCATGGCGAGCGACAGGGCGATGCCGAGCAGCGCCGGCTTCAGCGCCACCTCGCCCCGCGTGCCATAGGGGCCGCGGGCGACCCCGCCGGGCATGGCGCCCAGAGGCTCGATCCGCGTCAGCGTGGCGGTCAGGTTCAGGGCGCGGCGGGACTCCTCGGTGCCGTAGAAGCCCGGCGGGTGGCGCGGGCCGAGCACGTCGGCACCGGCGTCCCCGGCGATGGGGAAGGCGGCGGCCGGCGGCGGCACCAGCCGGCCGAAGCCGTCCAGCACCTCCAGCGGCTCCAGCGTGCCACCATGGGCGCCCCCGGCGACGCCCCCGCTCAGCGTCACCAGACGGCGCAGCATGTCGACGAACAGGCCGGACATCGGCAGGTTGGACCATTCCGGGCTGGCGGTGGTGTGGACGAGCACGATGTAGCCGTCTCCGCGCTTTTCCGAGGTGACCAGGGGGGTGCCGTCCTGGAGCCGCGCCCAGGTGCGGTCGGCGAGGTCCAGCGCCGGTTCGGCCAGCACCTGCCGCGAGACAGCCACGTCGTCGGGGATGTGCAGGCCGACGAAGGGACTGCGGCCGTCGAAGGGCTGGAGCTTCGCCGGCTCCGACCAGGACAGGGCGCCGCCCAGGGCGCGGTCGCCCAGCCGCAGGCGCACCGGCACCAGACGGTCGGGATTCTGGGCCAGCCGCGGCCCGGCGAAGCGCAGCAGCACACCACCCTTGCGCACCCAGTCCTCGATGGTCTGGGCCTCCTGCCCGGTCAGGGCGCCGATGTCCGACAGCACCAGCACGGCGAGGTCGCGCTTCAGAAGCTCGTCCGGCTCGCCGCGGCGCACCTCGTTGTAGGGGGCCAGCGCCCGTTCCAGATAGTGCAGGTCGGACAGCAGCGGCTGGTTCTCGCCGTTGGCGCGGCCCGAGGCCAGCCCGACCGGGCGGCGACGCCAGCGCTCGTCGAGCAGGACGGTCGCCCCGGCGGTGGTGTCGTTCTCCACGCGCAGGCTGGCCGCGTCGTTGCGCAGCTCCGCCGGCACCTCGAAGCGCACCTCGCGCGTGAGCTGCCCGGCGTCGAAGGCGACGGGCTGGCGGGTCAGCAGGCGGCCGTCGGCGCCGGACAGGCGCACGGTGACGCTTTCCGGACGCGAGGCGTCGGCGCGCACCACGCGGGCGGACAGACCGGCGCCCTCCGACGAGGGGGGAAGCAGCAGGTGGGGCGGCTTTTCCGCGGAATCGTCGAGGATTTCCAGGGAGCCCATGCGCTGCAGCGTCTCGGCGAGGCCGCGGGCGGTGCGGTCGCCGATGCCGTCCGACATCCAGACGGTGTGGGCGGAGCCGCGCGCGGCGAGACCGCGCACCGCCTCCAGCGCACCGGCGCGGTCGGTCGGCCAGGGGTGCGGCTCCAGCGCCTGGATCAGGCGGCGGGCTTCCGAGGCGGGCAGGGGCGGGCTGGCCTTCACCGCCTCGCCCCCGGCGGGCCGGGCGGTCGGCAGCAGGACGACCGGGCGGTTCTGCCGCTCCGCCTGGGACACCAGCTCCTCCATGGCGGCGCGGCGGCTCGTCCAGTCGCGGCCCGACGCCCAGCCGTTGTCGACCAGAAGCAGCAGCGGCCCGCTGCCCGGCAGGGCGGCGCGCGGATTCAGCAGCGGCCCGGCCAGCGCCAGGATCAGCAGCGCGGCGACGATCAGGCGCAGGATCAACAGCCACAGCGGAGTGCGGGCGGGAGTCTCCTCCCGCGCCGTCAGATCGCGCAGCAGCCGGATGGCGGGAAAGCGCACCACCCGCGGGGCCGGCGGCGTGACGCGCAGCAGCCACCACAGCACCGGCAGGACGGCCAGGGCGGCCAGCACCCACGGAACGGCAAAGGCGATCGGTCCGAAACCCAGCATCGGCGTCTACGCTGTTGGAGGATGGGGAATAGAGGCCGAGGGCTTTGCCCCCTCCCTAACCCTCCCCCGCTTCGCAGGGGAGGGGACTATCCTCCCTCTCCTGCGAAGCGGGGGGGGGAAGGGGCCCATGCGCAGCATGGGAAGGGTGGGGGCAACGCGCCGCCCCACCTAAACCGCCTCGCGCGCCAGGGCGCCCCACAGCCCGAGCAGGGCGGTCTGGGGCGGCCGGTCGGTGCGGTGGACGGCGTAGGTCCAGCCGGCGGTGCGGGCGAGCGCGTCCAAGCCGTCCTGGTGGGCGCGCAGCCGCTCCAGGTAGGTTTCGCGCACCGCCTCCACGCGGGGCACCAGCAGTTCCTCCTCGCCTTCGAAGCCTTCGAACTCGACGCGGCCCTCGTAGGGCAGGGTCTCCTCCGCCGGGTCGAGGATCTGCAGCAGATGGCCGCGCACGCCGCGTCCGGTGAGCGCCGACACGGTGGCGTGAATCTCCGGCAGCGGCGACAGCAGGTCGCCGACCAGAACCACCTGGGCGTGGCGGGGCAGCGGTTCGGGCTGCGGCAGCGCGTCGGGGGAATGGGCGTTGCGCGGGTCGGTCATCTGGCCGGCCATGCGGTTCAGGGCGAACTTGCCATGGTCCGGGCGCTGGCCGGAGTTCAGCAGCCCCACCCGCTCGCCGCCGCGCACCAGCAGGACCGCGGTGGCGAGGGTCAGCAGGTCGGCGCGCTCGCGCTTGGTCGGCAGGCCGTTGACCGAGCGGTAGTCCATGGAGGGTGAGCGGTCGCGCCACAGCCAGACGGTCTGGGCGGCCTCCCACTCGTTCTCGCGCACATAGACGGGCTGGGTCTTGCCGGACTGCCGCCAGTCGATCATCTGCGGCGAGTCGCCGGGCTGGTAGCGGCGGAACTGCCAGAAGGTCTCGCCCAGCCCGACGCGGCGCCGTCCGTGCACGCCCTGCGCCACCGTGGAGGCGACGCGCTCCGCCGCGACCAGAAGCGGCGGCAGGGTGGCGGCCAGTCCCTCCGCGCGCTGCTGCGCCCGCAGGGTGGTGGCGCCGAGGGTGGGGGAGGCCATCGGCGGGTCCTTACGACAGCGGGGCGCAGAGGCGGTTGATGATGTCGTCCAGCGTGATCCCGTCCGCCCGCGCCGCGAAGTTCAGCGCCATGCGGTGGCGCAGCACGGGCTTCGCCAGGGCCACCACGTCGTCGAGCGACGGCGCCAGCCGCCCGTCCAGCACCGCGCGGGCGCGGGCGGCGAGCATCAGCGCCTGGCTGGCGCGCGGGCCGGGACCCCAGGCGACGTGGCGCTGCACCTCCGGCAGGTCGGTCGCCTCCGGACGGCCCCGCCGCACGAGGTCGAGGATGCCGTCCACCACCCCTTCGCTGACCGGCACGCGGCGGACCAGGCGCTGCGCGACCTGGAGGTCGGCGGGGGAGAGCACCGTCACCGCCTGCTCGTCCGCCGAGCCGGTGGTGGCGATCATCATCCGCCGCTCGGCGTCGCGGTCCGGGTAATCGACATCGATCTGCATCAGGAAGCGGTCGAGCTGGGCTTCCGGCAGCGGGTAGGTGCCTTCCTGCTCCAGCGGGTTCTGGGTGGCCAGCACATGGAAGGGCTGGGGCAGGGCGTGGTAGTGGCCGGCGACCGACACGCGCCGCTCCTGCATCGCCTGGAGCAGGGCGGACTGGGTGCGCGGGCTGGCGCGGTTGATCTCGTCGGCCATCAGGAGCTGGCTGAACACCGGCCCCGGAATGAAGCGGAAGGAGCGGCGGCCCTGCTCGTTTTCCTCAAGCACCTCCGACCCCAGGATGTCGGCGGGCATCAGGTCGGGCGTGCACTGGATGCGCTTCTCCGCGAGACCCAGCACGGTGCCCAGCGTCTCGACCAGTCGCGTCTTGGCGAGGCCCGGCACGCCGATCAGCAGCACATGGCCGCCGGCCAGGAGCGTGATCAGCGTGAGGTCGATGACCTCCTGCTGGCCGAAGATGATCCGGCCGATGCGGTCGCGGACGTGGGTCAGCCGGCCGCCCAGCGCCTCGATCTCCGCCATGAGCTGGTGCGGGTTCTCGCCGGCGGGAAAGTTCTGGCCCGGATTGGCCCCCGGATTGACGGCGTCGGTTGCGCTCACGTCTCTGCTCCCGTTTAAGACCATGCACTCTGGTGGGCACTCTGGTGGGCACTCATGACCACTCAATCATGACCGCTGGGGTCGAAACGGCCATCGTGGCAAATCCGCCAGTCTGGACCTATGTGACGAGTATGGCGAAATTACGTTGCGCGGCCAGTTCCCTCTGCGCCCCTCAGGCCCAATTAAAGACGAGAAGGCTAGCGATGAAAGTCGGCAATGACGGGGCGAATGACAAGCGCCCAATTGAAACGCTCTCAGGTGGGGAAAACGTCGAAAGCTTGCCCCTGACCGCAAGGGAGCAGCGGTTCGACATCCGCATCGCCCGCGATGGCACCTGGTTCCACGAGGGCGACCCGATCCGGCGGATCGAACTGGTCAAGCTGTTCGCCACCGTCCTGCGGCGGGACGAGGCGGGCGACTTCTGGCTGGTCACTCCGGTCGAGCGCGGGCGGATCGTGGTCGAGGACACGCCGTTCGTCGCCGTGGAAATGGCCGTAAGCGGAAGTGGAGACGAACAGGCCCTGTCTTTCCGTACAAATTTAGACGAATGGGTCGAATGCGGACCGGATCATCCGATCAGGGTCATCCACAATCCTGAAAATGGCGAACCGACGCCCTATATCCTCATAAGAAACGGGCTCGAAGCGCGAATTCTCCGGCCGGTCTACTACGAAATGGTGGACCGGGCCGACACGCGCGGCCATGATGGTGAGGCTGAGGTGGGGGTATGGAGCAAGAAGGTCTTCTTCGCGCTGGGCAGGCTGCCTGGCGAGTGAGTCTCGACGAGATCCGCAAGCGCTTTCCGGGAAGCGCCGCCGCCGGCCTGCGCCCCATGAAGGTGCGCGGCGACCACGATCTGAATCCCGGTTTCGAGCCCTCACAGGGCAAGCTGCGGGAGGCCGCCGTCCTGGTGCCGCTGGTCGACCGTCCGGAGGAGTTGACGGTCATCTTCACCCAGCGGACCGCCAACCTGACCGCCCATGCCGGGCAGATCAGCTTTCCCGGCGGTCGGATGGAGAGCGACGATCGCGACCCGGAAGACACCGCCCTGCGCGAGACCGAGGAGGAGATCGGGCTGGCGCGCGACCGCATCGAGGTGCTGGGGCGGCTCGACACCTACGTGACGCGCACCGGCTTTCGAGTGATCCCGGTGGTCGGGCTGGTGCGCCCGCCCTTCCAGATGACACCCGACCCGACCGAGGTGGCGGAGGTGTTCGAAGTGCCGCTGGCCGCCATCCTCGACCCGACCAACCCGCAGCGCCACAGCCGCGAGTTCCAAGGCGCCCAGCGCTATTTCTACGCCTTCCCCTACCAGCAGCGCTTCATTTGGGGGGCGACGGCGGGGATGCTGGTGAATCTCTGCGATGTCCTGCGCGCCGAGGGCTTGGGGGGCGACTGCCTGGGGAGCGATCGCCTGGGCGACGCGCCCGCCGGCAGCACACCGTAAGGCGGGGCGCGGTGCTGCGGATCTTCCTGACGGTCATCCTGCCGCTGGTCCTGCCGACCGTCGGTTACGCCCTGTACGTGCTGGTGGTCGAGCGGCGCCGCCGCGAGGCGGAGGAGGCGCATGTCCCGGCGCCGTGGTGGGCGACGGCTCCCTGGCCCTGGCTGGTCTTCGCCGGGGTGGCGGCGATGGCGGTGACTCTGGGCTCCGTTGCCCTGACCAGCGGGGTGGCGCCGCACACGCCCTACACGCCGGCCCACCTCGAAGACGGGCGGGTGGTCGGCGGCGGGGCCTCTGGTAGCGGGCCATCTGGCAATTGAGCGTCTTGCGGGCTAGCCTGCGGCCATGACCGTCAACGCCCGCATCGCTCCCCAGCCCTGGATGACCGCGCCCGAGACGCGCGCCGTGTTCGACGCCCTGGCCGCGGGAGGGGCGGACGCCCGCTTCGTCGGCGGCTGCGTGCGCGACGCGTGGCTGGGCCGCAAGGTCAAGGACATCGACATCGCCACCCACGCTCCGCCGGAGCGGGTGATGGAATTGCTGAAGGCCGCGGGCATCGGCGCCATCCCCACCGGGATCGAGCACGGCACCATCACCGCCGTGGTGGGGAAGAAGGCCCATTACGAGATCACCACGCTGCGCCGCGACGTCGAGACCTTCGGTCGCCACGCCCGCGTGGAGTTCACCGACGACTGGCGGGAGGACGCCGCCCGGCGCGATCTGACCATGAACGCGCTGAGCTGCACGCTGGACGGCTGCGTCTACGACCCCTTCGGCGGGCTGGCGGACATGGCCGCCGGGCGGGTGCGCTTCGTCGGCGACCCGCGCCAGCGCATCGAGGAGGACGTGCTGCGCCTGCTGCGCTTCTTCCGCTTCCACGCCCATTACGGGCGCGGCGCGCCGGACGCGGCGGCGCTGGCCGCCTGCGCGGAGATGGCCCCCCGCCTGCCCACCCTGTCGGGAGAGCGGGTGCGGGGCGAACTGTCCCGCCTGCTGGCGGCGCCCGACCCGGCGTCGGCCTGGGCGTTGATGATCCGGCTCGGCGTGATGGCGCATCTGCTGCCGGATGCGGTGCGCACGGCCCGGCTGGACGGTCTGGTCCGGCTGGAACACGATTTGGACGAGCCGCCCGACGCGGTGCGCCGCTTCGCCGCCGTGCTGGACACCGACCGGGCGGGGGCGCTGGCCGTGGCGCAAACCCTGCGCCTGTCCAACGCCGACCGCGACCGCCTCGCCGCCCTGACCGAGCCACCGATGGCCGTGGCTCCCTCCGACGGGCCGGTGAAGCGGCGGCAGGCGCTCTACCGGCTGGGCGACGCCGGGCTGTACCGCGACCTCATGATGCTGGCGGCGGTGGATGCCCCGGGCCCGGTGGCGCTCGGCGCGGTGAAGGCGGCGCTGGCGACCGCGGACGATCTGCCGTCCCTGGTCCTTCCCATCGCCGGGCGCGACCTGCTGGCCATGGGGATGCCGCGCGGCCCGGCGGTGGGCGCGCTGCTGAAGCAGGTCGAGGCGTGGTGGATTGCCGAGGACTTCCGGCCGGGACGGGACGAGTGCCTGGCGGAGGCGGGACGGCGCTTGAACACTCCCTCTCCCGTCCCGGGAGAGGGTGCCCGCGCAGCGGGCGGGTGAGGGTCGCCCAAGGATGGAGCGACTGATCCTCGATGGTACCCTCACCCTCCCGCCGCCTTGCGGCGGGCCCCTCCCTCTCCCGGGGCGGGAGAGGGGGTCCTGAGGGCTACGGCCACTTCACCTCGGGCGGCATGCTCATCAGGATGGCCTCGGTGTTGCCGCCGGTCTTCAGGCCGAAGGTCGTTCCGCGGTCGTAGAGCAGGTTGAACTCGACGTAGCGGCCGCGGCGGATCAGCTGGTGCTCGCGCTGCTCCGGGGTCCAGGGCCGGTTCATGTGGCGGCGGACCAGGGCGGGGAAGACCTCCAGGAAGGCCAGCCCGACGTCGCGGGTGAAGGCGAAGTCGGCCTCCCAGTTCCCGGAATCCAGGTTGTCGTAGAAGATGCCGCCGACGCCGCGCGCCTCGCCGCGGTGCGGCAGGAAGAAGTAGCGGTCGCACCACTCCTTGTAGTGCGCGTAGCAGGTCGGGTCGTGGCGGTCGCAGGCGTTGCGGAAGGCGGCGTGGAAGTCGGCGGTGTCCTGTTCGTCGGGCACCATCGGGGTCAGGTCGGCGCCGCCGCCGAACCAGCCGATGCTGGTCACGATGTGGCGGGTGTTCATATGGGTGGCCGGCACCAGGGGCGAGCGCATGTGCGCGACGAGGCTGATGCCCGACGCCCAGAACCGCCCGTCCTCCGCGGCGCCGGGAATGTTGGCGCGGAACTCCGGGCTGAAGGTGCCGTGCACCGTGGAGACGTTGACCCCCACCTTCTCGAACACGCGGCCGCGCATCACCGACATCACGCCGCCGCCGCCCTCGCCGCCGCCATGGTCGGGGCGCTGCCATGGCTTGCGCTCGAAGCGGCCCGGCGGCAGGTCGGCATGGGTGCCGGTCAGTTCGTCCTCGATCCGTTCGAACTCGGCGCAGATGCGGTCGCGCAGTTCGGCGAACCAGGCGCTGGCCTGAGCCTGCCGGCCGGTTCTGATGTCCATGGCGTCGGTGGAGGAGGTGGTCATGGGCGGGCGTCCGGCGTCGGTCAGGGCAAAGGAAGGGGCGAGGGTCTCGGCAATGCGGCCGTCTGCCGCAGGGCTTCACCCAACACCATCGCGGCACTCAGCGCAACATTCAGCGATCGGGCGGGCGGCATCAGGGGGATGACCAGCCGGGCGTCGGCGGCCTCGTGCACCGCGTCGGGCACCCCGGCGCTCTCGCGCCCGACCATGATCCGGTCGTCCGGCGCGAAGGCGAACTCCGTGTAGGGAACGGCGCCGCGGGTGGTCAGCAGCACCAGCCGCCCGCCCTGCGGCAGCGCCCGGTAGGCCGCCCAGGAGCTGTGCCGAACCAGGGAAAGCTGGTCGATGTAGTCCATGCCGGCCCGCCGCAGCTTGCGGTCGTCCAGCACGAAGCCGCAGGGCTCGATCAGGTCCAGGGGCACCCCGAGTCCCGCCGCCAGACGCATCAGAGTCCCGGCGTTCTGGGGGATGTCCGGTTCGAAGAGAACGAGGCGCATGAAATTCCCTTTTGGTTCAGCGATGTCTAATGGTGCACTGCAAAGCGCGACAAGTTGTCCCGATGACAAAACCTTTTCAAGGCGTTGCCGCGACTGTATACCGCACCCCGGATACCCGGGAGATACAACCCCGGTCGACGCGGCGCGCACCCACCCACCCAGTGAGCGGACATGCCCGTCAAGTCGTGATAAACACTGGTCCACGTGTCATAGGGCGCTTCGGCGCGCCGCGTATGCCTTGAGGAGATTAACGCTTATGGCTCAGACCACGCATCCGCCCGGGACGGGTGGCCACGCGGCCCCCGGCGGCGAGGGGGCTTCCCGCCGTGATTTTCTCTACCTCGCCACCGGGGCCGTGGGTGCCGTTGGTGTCGCGTCGGCCGTCTGGCCGTTCATCGACAGCATGAACCCGGCCGCCGACACCCTCGCGCTGGCTTCGATCGACGTGGATCTGGCCCCGGTCCAGGAAGGCCAGGCGATCACCGTCACCTGGCGCGGCAAGCCGGTCTTCGTCCGCCACCGCACGGCAAAGGAGATCGAGGAGGCCCGCACCGTCAACCTCGGCGACCTGCGCGACCCGGCCGCCGACGACGCCCGCGTCAAGAAGCCGGAATGGCTGATCGTCGTCGGCATCTGTACGCACTTGGGCTGCGTGCCCCTGGGGCAGAAGCCGACCGATCCGCGCGGCGACTACGACGGCTGGTTCTGCCCGTGCCACGGCTCGCACTACGACACCGCAGGGCGCATCCGCAAGGGTCCCGCCCCGGCCAACCTCGTCGTTCCGCAGTACGCTTTCACGAGCGACACCGCGGTCCGGCTCGGCTAAGCGGCCCTTAAGGTTCTGGAGACCCCAAGATGGCTCAGGCTCACGCCCCCCAGTTCAAGAATCCCGTCGTGAAGTGGATCGACAGCCGCCTGCCGATCTTCACGATGCTGGACCATGAGTACAACCAGTATCCGATGCCCCGGAACGTCAACTATCTGTGGGCGTTCGGTGCCATCGCCGGCATCATGCTGGTCATCATGATCGCCACCGGCCTCGTGCTGGCGATGCAGTATGCCGCGCACACGACCATCGCCTTCGATTCGGTCGAGCGCATCATGCGCGACGTCAACTACGGCTGGCTGCTGCGCTACGTCCACGCCAACGGCGCGTCGATGTTCTTCATCGCCGTCTACATCCACATGTTCCGCGGCCTCTACTACGGCTCCTACAAGGCGCCGCGCGAGATCCTGTGGATCCTCGGCGTGCTGATCCTGCTGGCCATGATGGCGACCGCCTTCATGGGCTACGTGCTGCCGTGGGGCCAGATGAGCTTCTGGGGCGCCACCGTTATCACGAACCTGTTCTCGGCCTTCCCGCTGGTCGGCGACCCGATCGTGACCTGGCTGTGGGGCGGCTTCTCGGTCGACAACCCGACGCTGAACCGCTTCTTCGCGCTGCACTTCCTGCTGCCGTTCGTGCTGCTCGGCCTGGTCGTCCTGCACACCGCCGCCCTGCACGTCTCCGGCTCCAACAACCCGCTGGGCATCGACGCCAAGGGCCCGCAGGACACCGTGCCGTTCAACCCGTACGTCACGGTCAAGGACGGCTTCGCGGTCGTCGTGTTCCTGATCTTCTACGCGGGCTTCGTCTTCTTCGCCCCGAACTACCTCGGCCACCCGGACAACTACATCCCGGCCAACCCGCTGGTCACCCCGGCGCACATCGTTCCGGAATGGTACTTCCTGCCGTTCTACGCGATCCTGCGCGCGATCCCGGACAAGCTGGGCGGCGTGCTCGCCATGTTCGGCGCCATCGCGGTGCTGGCGGCCCTGCCGTGGCTCGACACCTCCAAGGTGCGCAGTTGCAAGTTCCGTCCGATCTACCGCCAGTTCTTCTGGATCCTCGCCATCGACGCCCTGGTCCTCGGCTACGCCGGCGCGATGCCCGCGGAAGGCGTGTGGCTGCTGGTCGCCCGCATCGGCACGGCCTACTACTTCTTCCACTTCCTGATCCTGCTGCCGCTGCTGGGCAAGCTGGAGCGGCCGCTGCCGCTTCCCGCCAGCATCTGCGAACCGGTTCTGAAGGGCGGTGGCCGCGTTGCCGCCGGCGCCCACGCCAAGCCCATGGAGAAGGCATAATGCGCTCTCTGAAGTCTGCCATCCTCTCCGCGGCCGTCGCCCTGGGCCTGGCCGGCGCCGCGCAGGCGTCGGAAGCGGTGCACATTCCCAAGCAGGAGTGGTCGCACAGCGGCGTGTTCGGGACCATCGACAAGGCCTCGGCGCAGCGCGGCTTCCAGATCTTCAAGGAAGTCTGCGCGACCTGCCACTCGGCCAAGCTGGTCCCGATCCGCACGCTTGCGGGCATCGGCTTCAACGAGGACGAGTTGAAGGCGATCGCCGCCGGCTATGAGGTCCAGGCCGGTCCGAACGACGCGGGCGAGATGTTCATGCGTCCGGGCATCCCGGCCGACCGCTTCCCGTCGCCGTTCCCCAACGACAACGCCGCCCGGGCCGCCAACAACGGCGCCCTGCCGCCGGACCTGTCGCTGATGGCGAAGGCCCGCGTCGGCGGCGAGGACTATCTCTACGCGTTCCTGACCGGCTTCGAGGAGAACCCGCCGGAAGGCGTGACCCTGATGCCGGGCATGAACTACAACAAGTACTTCCCGGGCCATCAGGTGGGCATGCCCAACATCCTGATGCCGGACGGCGTGACCTACGCCGACGGCACCCCGGCGACGGTGCAGCAGCAGGCCCACGACATCAGCACCTTCCTGACCTTCATCGCCGAGCCGCACATGGATGCGCGCAAGCAGATGGGCGTGAAGGTGATCCTGTTCCTGATCGTGCTGGCCGGCCTGATGTACGCCACCAAGCGCAAGCTGTGGAGCACCCTGCACTGAGCCGCATCGACGGCCCGGTGTGGATGATCGAGACTGGACAGGGCGCCTTCGGGCGCCCTGTTCTTTTATGGCCGAGGATTTCTTTACCGACGACCCCATTCCCAGGCGAAGGTGGTGCAGATGACCGACAGGCTGATCGACGAGATCGTGGATTTCTGGTTCGACGAGGCGATGAAGCCCTACTGGTTCCGCCAGTCCGACAGCTTCGACCGGACGGTGCGCGACACGCTGCTTCCCCATCACGAGGCTGCGGCGGCGGGGCGGTACGATCATTGGCTGGAGGATGTGGACGGCTGTCTGGCGCTCTGCGTCCTGCTGGATCAGGTGCCGCGCAACGTCTTCCGCGGTTCGCCGCGGGCCTTCGCGACCGACGGCAAGGCGCTGGCGGTGGCCCGCCATGTGGTCGAGCAGGGCTATGACCTCGAATGCAGCGAGGATGAGCGGATCTTCCTCTATCTGCCGTTCGAGCATCAGGAGGACATGGACTGTCAGGATCTGTCCTGCGCCCTGTTCCGGGAACGGGTGAGCGATCCGGAGGTCGTGGATTACGCCGAACGCCACCGCGCGGTCATCGCGCGCTTCGGCCGTTTTCCCCACCGCAACGCCGTCCTCGGCCGCGAGACGACGCCGGAGGAGGCGGAGTTTCTCAAGGAGCCGGGCTCGTCCTTCTGACGGTCTCGCCCTCCGGCATCCCGGGCTCCAGCCAACGCTTCAGGGCGGCCAGCAACTCGGGGCGGCGGACCGGCTTGGGCACGTAATCGTTCATGCCGGCGAACACGCAGCGGTCGCGGTCCTCGGCGAAGCCGTGGGCGGTGACCGCGATGATCGGCACCATGGCGCGGGGACCGGTCATCGCCCGGATGGCCAGCGTCGCGGCGATCCCGTCCACGTCCGGCATGGCGACATCCATCAGCACGGCGTCGTAGGGCGTTTCCGCCATGGTGACGGAGGCGATGGCCTCCGCTCCGCCGTCCGCGGTGTCCACGGTGAAGCCGACCTTTCGCATCAGCGCCGCGGTCAGCAGCCGGTTGGTCGGGCTGTCGTCCACCACCAGCAGACGCCCGCCGCGCGCCATCGCCCAGGCGATCAGCCGATCTTCCGTGGGCGATGATGACGCGGTCAGCGAGACCGGCGCGCTGTGCGGCGCCGGTTCGATGTGGCGGGTGTCTTGCGGCTGCCGGTGCAGAATGTTGTGGTTCACGACGAGCCTTTGGCATTTTGCAAATCAATTTGCGCCGGACCGCCACAGACTCCCGGTTTCCCGAGGGGGTAGGATGGCCGGCCTGCCCATGCTAAGCAAAGGGTGGGCCAGTTGGTTACGAGATCGAACTTTTCCCGCCGCCCGCAATCGGCGGAATGCGGGAACGCCAGCGTGGAGAGGACCTATGGGATTGGTTGATCGGCTCTGGGTGGCCTTCGCGGCCCTGAACGGTGCGGTTGCGGTGGGGGCCGGCGCTTATGCCAGCCATGGGCTCGCCGACGACCCGCGGGGGCAGGAGCTGTTCCGGCTCGCCGGGCAATACCAGATGTGGCACGCCCTGGCCCTGGTCGCCCTGGTCGCTCTGCTGCGCACCGCCGATGGCCCGGCGCGCTTGGCGCTGCGCCTGTCGGGGTGGCTGTTCGTGGCCGGAATCCTGCTCTTCAGCGGAACACTCTACGCCACGACAACCAGCGGCCCGCTCTCCTTCGCCATGACGGCCCCGACCGGGGGCAGCGCCTTCATTCTGGGCTGGCTGGTCCTGGCCCTGGCGGTTCTTCTGTTCGGGCGGCGCTTCTTCGGAAAAGCCTGAGCCGAGAAGGAGCCGCGCTCAGGCCGAAGCGTTGCTGGGTTCTTCGGCGGAGGTGGGGGACTCCTCGTCCTTCTTACGGGCGACGGGCGCGCAGAACAGATCGTGGAGCGTCGCCATGATGGTCTGCGCTTCGTGACCGTTCAGCGAGTAATAGATGTTCTGGGCGGCGCGGCGCGTCCGCACCAGCTTGTCGCGGCGCAGGCGGGCCAGATGCTGGGACAGGGCCGACTGGCTGAGGTCGACCAGCTCCTCCAACTCGCCGACCGACTTCTCGCCCTCGGTCAGATAGCACAGGATGAGCAGGCGGCGCTCGTTGCTCATGGCTTTGAGCAGCGTGCTGGCCCGCCGTGCGTTGCTCTGCAGATCGGCAATGTTCATGAAACGACCGTTTCCATCGGCGCCAAGCAACAGCGAACCGTTGCGCCCAACCTTTGCGCCGCAGCACCGCCGTTTATCGTTCGTGTTCAATCATATGGAAGAGTGTACCGCCCTGTCTACCCGTGGATGTCCCGTAGTCGAAAGAATGTTCCCCGTTCCGCGAAAGCACCGTTCAACGGGTTGAAGGCGCGTGCGCCGCCGTTCTAGACTCGCGGCCTCGAATCGTTGCGGCGGTGACCGAAGGAGTTCAAGGAACGATGGCCGACCAGACGCTCGACGCCAAGGGGCTGCAATGCCCGCTGCCGGTGCTGCGCGCGCGCAAGGCGCTGAAGACGGTGCCGCCCGGATCGACGCTGACCGTCGAGGCGACCGACCCCAGCGCGCCCAAGGATTTCGCCGCCTTCTGCGAGGCCACCGGCAACCGGCTGGCGTCCAGCGTGGAGGAGGGCGGTGTCTACCGTTTCGTGATCGAGCGTTGCGCCTGACGGCGCCGATGAGCGGTATGGCTTGCACGTACGCCGCGCAAAAGGGGTGGGGGCGGCGGTTGGGGGATGTGACGATAAGCCCCGCAATCATCCTGTACTTTCATTAGCGTTCCGGGAAGAATGGACGCAGGGAAATGCCTCGAACACGAACGAAAAAGACAGAAAAGCATGTTCACCACCCTGTTCACCCACGCCGCCTGCCTGGACCACGACACAGGGCTGGGCCATCCGGAATGCGCCGACCGGCTTCGCGCGGTGCTGGCGGCTCTTGAGACCGAAGAATTCTACATGCTCGAACGGCAGGAGGCGCCGCTCGCCACCTTGGAGCAGCTCTCCCGGGCGCACCCGCAGGAGCATGTCGAGCGCATCCTGGCCCTGGTCCCGGAACAGGAGCACGCCGGCATCGACGCCGACACGGTGATATCCCCCGGTTCGGGCGAGGCCGCGCTGCGCGCCGCCGGGGCGGTGGTCGCGGCGGTGGACGCGGTGGCGTCGGGCCATTCGCGCAACGCCTTCTGCGCCGTGCGGCCGCCGGGACACCATGCCGAGCATGAAAAGGCCATGGGCTTCTGCCTGTTCAACAACGCCGCGGTCGGCGCCTACCACGCGCGGGCGGCGCACGGGCTGCAGCGGGTGGCGGTGATGGATTTCGACGTCCACCACGGCAACGGCACGCAGGACATCTTCCAGCGCGACCCGGACCTGCTCTATTGCTCCACCCACCAGTCGCCGCTCTATCCCGGCACGGGCGACGCGGGGGAGAAGGGCGAGTACGGCAACTGCGTCAACGCGCCGCTCGCCGCCATGTCCGGCTCGCCGGAGTTCCGGCACGCGATGACCCACATCATCCTGCCGGCCATCGATCACTTCAAACCGGACCTGCTGATCATCTCCGCCGGATTCGACGCCCATTCGCGCGACCCGCTGGCCGGCCTGCACCTGACCGACGACGACTTCGCCTGGGCCACCCGCAAGCTGGGCGATCTGGCCCGCACCCATTGCGGCGCCCGCATCGTGTCCGTGCTGGAAGGCGGCTACAACCTGCGTGCGCTGGCGTCGGCCACCGCGGCGCATGTGCGCGAATTGATGTATTGCTGAGCTTTCCGACTCTTCCGGCCGATTCTTCCGGCTAGGCCCGTGGTGGGAGCGTGATACGCCCGCCGCGGGTCTTGCGCATTTGGGGGCTGAGCCATAATTTCGGTTTTCGGTCCCATCGCGGGCACCCCATCGTATGGATCATTCGCCGGATGGATCATGGCTGACCTCGCTCACATTCCCCCCGACATCGCCGCCCTCAGCTTCGAGGACGCGCTGGCCGAGCTTGAGCGCATCGTGCGCCAGCTCGAAGACGGGCGCGGCAAGCTCGACGACGCGATCTCCTCCTACGAGCGCGGCACCGCGCTGAAGCGGCATTGCGAGGCGAAGCTGCGGGAGGCCCAGGCCAAGATCGACCGCATCACCGTTGCCGCCGATGGCACCCTCGGCACCGAACCCGCCCGGATCGACTGACGTGCAGACCGACCTCAAGACAGCCATGGCCGACATGGCCGCCGATGTGGAGCGTGCGATCCTGCACCTCCTGCCGACCACCGACCTTCCCGAATCGCGTGTGCTGGAGGCGATGCGCTACGGCTGCCTCAACGGCGGCAAGCGGCTGCGTCCCTTCCTGGTGTGCCAGTCCGCGGCGCTGTTCGGCGTCAACCCGGATTGCGCGCTGCGCGTCGCCGTGGCCGTGGAGTTCGTCCACAGCTACTCGCTGGTCCACGACGACCTGCCGGCGATGGACGACGGCGAGCTGCGCCGCGGCCAGCCGACCGTGCACCGCAAGTTCGACGAGGCGACCGCCATCCTGGCCGGCGACGGGCTGCTGACCTACGCCTTCGAGGTGCTGGCCGATCCGGCGACCCACGAAGACCCGAACGTGCGCTGCCAGCTCGTGGCGGCGCTGGCCAAGGCGGCCGGACCGCACGGCATGGTCGGCGGTCAGATGCTCGATCTGATCGCCGAGCATGAGACCTTCGACCTCGGCACGACGACGCGGCTCCAGCGCATGAAGACCGGCGACATGATCGCCTTCTCCTGCGAGGCCGGCGGCATCCTGGGCAAGGCCCCGCCGCCGCAGCGGCTTGCGTTGCGCGCCTACGCCCACGATCTCGGGCTGGCCTTCCAGATCGTCGACGACCTGCTGGACGTCGAGGGGACGGAGGCGGAAACCGGCAAGTCGGTCGGGCGCGACGCGGAGGCCGGAAAGTCGACCTTCGTGTCCATCCTCGGGCAGGACCGCGCCCGCTCGCAGGCTGCGATGCTGGCCGTCCAGGCCAAGGCGCACCTGGAGATCTTCGACGGGCGCGCCGATATCCTCAAAGCGGTCGCCGACTTCGTCGTCGCGCGGCGGACCTGAACGGAGGACGTTTCGAACGTGACCCCCAACGACAAGACGCCGCTTCTCGACCTCGTCCGCACCCCCGCCGACCTGCGGGCGCTCAAGCCCGAACAGCTCCGGCAGGTGGCCGACGAGCTGCGCACGGAAACCATCAGCGCGGTGTCGGTGACCGGCGGTCATCTGGGCGCCGGGCTGGGGGTGGTCGAGCTGACCGTCGCCCTGCATTACGTGTTCCAGACACCGGCCGACCGGCTGATCTGGGATGTCGGGCACCAGTGCTACCCGCACAAGATCCTGACCGGGCGCCGCGACCGCATCCGCACCCTGCGCACCGGCGGCGGCCTGTCGGGCTTCACCAACCGGTCGGAGAGCGAGTACGACCCCTTCGGCGCCGGCCACAGCTCCACCTCCATCTCGGCGGGGCTGGGCATGGCGGTGGCGCGCGACCAGTTGGGCCGCGACAACCATGTGGTCGCCGTGATCGGCGACGGCGCCATGAGCGCCGGCATGGCTTACGAGGCGATGAACAACGCCGGCTCGGCGAACAGCAAACTGATCGTCATCCTGAACGACAACGACATGTCCATCGCCCCGCCGGTCGGCGCGATGAGCGCATACCTGTCGCGGCTGATCTCGTCGAAGCCCTATCTCAGCCTGCGCCATCTGGCCAAGGACATCGCGGAGCAGCTGCCGCGGCCGCTGCGCACGGCGGCGCGGCGGGCGGAGGAGTACGCCCGCGGCATGGTCACCGGCGGCACGCTGTTCGAGGAGATGGGCTTCTACTACATCGGCCCGATCGACGGGCACAATCTGGACCATCTGCTGCCGGTCCTGCAGAACGTGCGCGACGCCGACGACGACAAGCCGGTCCTGATCCACGTCGTCACCAAGAAGGGCAAGGGCTACGGCCCCGCAGAGGCGTCGGCCGACAAGCTGCACGCGGTGGCCAAGTTCGACGTCGTCACCGGCGCCCAGTCGAAGCCCAAGTCCAACGCCCCGACCTACACCCGCGTCTTCGCCAACGCCCTGATCGCCGAGGCGGAGCGCGACCCCAGCGTGCTCGGCATCACCGCGGCCATGCCCTCGGGTACGGGTCTCGACCTGTTCGGCCAGCGCTTTCCCGACCGCTGCTTCGACGTCGGCATCGCCGAGCAGCACGCCGTGACCTTCGCCGCCGGGCTGGCGACCGAGGGCTTCAAGCCCTTCTGCGCGATCTATTCGACGTTCCTGCAGCGCGCCTACGACCAGGTGGTGCACGACGTGGTGCTGCAACGCCTGCCGGTGCGCTTCGCGCTCGACCGCGCCGGTCTGGTCGGGGCGGACGGGGCGACCCACGCCGGGGCCTTCGACGTGGCCTATCTCGGCTGCCTGCCCGACATCGTGCTGATGGCGGCGGCGGACGAGCTGGAGCTGATGCACATGGTGGCGACCAGCGCCGCCATCGACGACCGCGCCTCGGCGCTGCGCTACCCGCGCGGCGAGGGGGTGGGGCTGGAACTGCCGGAGCGCGGCGAGGTGCTGCCCATCGGCAAGGGCCGTATCCTCCAGGAAGGCACCAAGGTGGCGATCCTCAGCTACGGCACGCGTCTGGCCGAGGCGCGCAAGGCGGCGGCGGAGCTGGGCGCGCGCGGCCTGTCGACGACGGTGGCCGACGCGCGCTTCGCCAAGCCGCTGGACGAGGAGCTGGTGCGCCGTCTGGCGTTGGAGCATGAGGTGCTGATCACCATCGAGGAGGGCTCGGTCGGCGGCTTCGGCAGCTTCGTGCTGCAGCATCTGGCGATGGCCGGGCTGCTGGACGGCGGGTTGAAGATCCGCCCGATGGTCCTGCCCGATCGCTTTCTCGACCATGACAGCCCGGCGAAACAGTACGAGGAGGCCGGTCTGGCCGCCCGCCACATCGTCGCCACCGCGTTGCAGGCGCTGGGGATCGAGGCGGCCGCGGTGCGGGCCTGAATCCGGAAGGAAAGCGCCGCCGGCTCGACCCTGGACGAAGGGGCTAATGCCATTAGCCTAAGGTTGGGCGGGGCGCTTTCTCTGGTGCGGCTGGGACTGCTGTCTTACAATTCGAAAACAATAGATAATTAACGTATCCGGCGGGACTGGGTTTTGTCGAACATGCCTCAGGTGTTTGCAGCGGGCGCTGGGCGCGCATCCGACGAAAACGGAGCTTCGGCTCAGGATGGTCCGGGGATGTTCCGGTCCATCGTTGAAGCGTCGCCGATGCCCACCGCCGTGATCGACGGCGCGTCCTTCCGTTGTCTTTACGCCAACGCGACCATGCGCGCCCTGGGCTTGGTGCCAGGGCATCCCTTGGCGGACCGTTTCCCGGAGGCCTCCGCCGCGCGCGTCGCCGAGGCGTTGGCCAACGGCGAGGGCGCCCGCCTGCGGGTCTCCGGGCCGGACGAGGTGTCCTGGAACCTTGATCTGGCCGCGCTCGACGGCGGCCCGTCGCTGCTGGTTACCCTGCGTCCCGCCGAATCCGAATCGACCGAGACCGCCCAGCATCACGCGCGGGAGGTCAGCCACCGGGTCAAGAACACGCTTCAACTCGTATCCAGCCTCTTGACGCTCCAGACCCTGTCGGCCAAGGACCCGGACATGCGCCGCGCCTTCCAGGAGGCGTGCAGCCGCATCGGCACGGTGACCCAGGCGCACCAGCGCGTGCACGCCGCCGCCCGCGGCAGTCTCGTCGATTTCGGGGCCTATCTGAGCGATGCCTGCCGGGAGATGGAAAGCCACTTCGCGGTCGGCGGGCCGGAACGGCGCATCGCCGTGACGGTGGAACAGGCGATGCTGCCGGTGGATTCGGTGATCCCGCTCGCCCTCATCGTCAACGAACTGGTCGGCAACGCCACCAAATACGCTTACGCGGCAGGCAGCCCGGGAGACATTGAAGTCAGCCTCGTGCCGCAAGACGAGGGTGGCCATCGCTTGACCGTCTCCGACCATGGGCGCGGTCTACCACAGGGATTCGAGGTGGCGCGTGCCGACACGCTGGGCATGAAGGTGGCGCGGGCCTTCGCCGGCCAATTGAAGGGCAAGCTGCGCGCGGAGCCGAACGTTCCGGGCACCCGCTTCGTCCTGGATCTGCCTTTCTGACCATCCTTCGCCCGTGACGGTCCATCGCCTCTTGCCGAACGCCGCGTCCTGCGCCATGCATCCACCCTCGTCGACGGGGGAGTTCTGAGATGGCGCGGGTGCGTGCGGATGTGGCGCTGGTGGAGCGCGGGCTGGCCGAAAGCCGGGCCAAGGCGCAGGCGTTGATCCTGGCCGGGTTGGTCTATTCCGACACCAAGCGCATCGACAAGGCCGGCGATCCGATCGCCGAGGACGCTCCTCTGTCGGTGAAGGGGCAGGACCATCCCTGGGTGTCGCGCGGCGGGTTGAAGCTGGTCAAGGGGTTGGACGCCTTCGGCATCGACCCCACCGGCCTGACCGCCATCGACGTGGGCGCCTCGACCGGCGGCTTCACCGACGTGCTGCTGACTCGCGGTGCCGCCAAGGTCTATGCGGTGGACGTCGGGCATGGACAGTTGGCCTGGAAGCTGCGCAACGACCCGCGCGTCGTGGTGCTGGAGAAGACCAACGCCCGCCACTTGACCAGCGCCGAGATTCCCGATCCGGTGGACATGGTGGTGTGCGACGCCAGCTTCATCGGGCTGGAGGTGGTGCTGCCGGCGGCGCTCGCCCTGACGGTGCCGGGCGGGCGGCTCGTCGCCCTCATCAAGCCCCAGTTCGAGGTCGGCAAGGGCCGCGTCGGCAAGGGCGGGGTGGTGCGCGAGCCGGAATTGCACCAGGAGGTCTGCGACCGCATCCGCGGGTGGCTCGACGCCTTGCCGGGTTGGCGCGTGCTGGACATCACCGAAAGCCCGATCACCGGTCCCGAGGGAAACAAGGAGTTCCTGATCGGGGCGGTGAAAGACTTCTGGATGGAACGCTCACCACCAGGACCGGCGGAGCGCGTTGGGAGACTGTGAAACCGCCCCTCACAAAGTTGGCTTGTTTGTGAAAATCTTTTCCCTGAGATCTTTGCGCACTGCTTGAGGCCACTACACGAAAGTGCGAAAATTGTCCGGGATGTGAGAACGCGGCATGGACGTGAGCTCCGCCGCGCTCCAGCGCTCGGTTTCGGCACAGCGGCGAGCCCGACAAGAATGCAAACCGACGCCTTACACTTTCCCGTTGACGCCATCGACGTCGACCTGGAGGCCGAGCTGGCCACCATCCCCACCTTCAGCGCGGCCTGACGCAGTAACGAGGGGTTTTACCTGATCGCCGCCCACCGGCAATCTTTGCAACGGAACCCTGCGGCGACGATCAAGCCGTCGCAGTTGTTGAGGCAGCAAATTTCCTGGCAAGATCAATGAATGCCTTGACCGCGGCAGACGAGTGTCGCCGGCTGGGATAGTAGAGGCAAAGCTGTTCCAGTGGCGGGGTCCAGTCCTCGAGAATGCGAACCAGGCGGCCGGCGGCAAAGTCGCTTTGAACGTCGGACTCCATGAAGAAGCCGATCCCCATATCCTCCAGCACCGCCATGCGGGCGAGGCTGACCTCGTCCAGGGTGATCGGGCCGTTCACGTCGATCTGGATCGGCTGTCCACCCTTCTCGAACGGCCACCGATAAAGCGCTCCATTGGGTAATCTCACGCGGATGCACGGATGGGCAAGCAGGTCGGAGGGCGACCTCGGCTGGTCCCGAGTCCGGAAATAGCCCGGTGATGCAACCACCGCATAGCGGCGGCGCGGACCAAGCGGCACCGCGATCATGTCGCTGGGGACGAGGTCCGCGGTGCGGATGCCGAGATCGAAACCGTCCGCGACGATGTCGATGAGCCGGCCCTCGGTGACGAGATCGACATGGACCTGCGGATAGAGCCGCAGGAACTGGAGCAGGAGAGGAAAGATCTCCCGCGCGGCCGCGGCAAAGCTATTGATGCGCAAGATGCCCGATGGCGTATCCTGCTGCGATCGGGCGGTTTCCATCGCCTCATGAATGTCCCGGAGCGCGGGACCGACTTTGTCCACGAACTGCCGCCCGGCGTCGGTCAGGGAGACGCTGCGGGTCGTGCGATTGAACAGGCGAACTCCAAGCTCTCGCTCCAGCTTGCCGATCGCGTTGCTGAGCGCTGTGGTCGACATGCCGAGTTCCAGCGCAGCCGCGCGGAAAGACCCACGGCGCATGATGGCGACCACTGAGTCCAGCTCGATCAATCCATTCCGCATGATTGTCCCGATTATCGTGACGGCGCATCCCGGTTTATCCCGATTATATCGATGCAGCTCCAGTCGTAAACTGTCAGGAAATCAGCTCGGGATGGACGGCCCCACAGTTCCAGAAGGGCCATGGTGTCGTCTTCCCGCACAAGGTCCAAAAATGATGAAGGTGACGGCCAAGATCATCAAACTTCCTGGTGCGATTGGGTGTGGCGGGATCGGGACCGGTAGGAAGATCATCGCGCACAGTCGCTTGGCGGCATTCCGATCCGAAAGCCATCGATTCCGGATGAGGTCGCCAGCCCAACCGCCGTCCTGGCATCCGATCGCGCCGGCACCTTTACCGGAACCGACTATGTCATGGACGGAGGGACGGCTCCGGGGGTGCCAAAGCACGCTTCTCTCATCAATGTGCGTCGAGTGACGTCCAGCCGCCGATATGCGCGTAAACGGAATCCCGCAGTTGCGCGATCTCGCGGTTGAGCTTTGCCAAAGCGGCGGGTGACTCCCCGGAGGCGCGGAGCAATGTATCGCCCAGGCAACCGGCCTTGGAGCGCAGGGCCATTCCTTTGGCCGTCAGTGACACGATCACCTGCCTCTCGTTGGTCGGGTTGCGCGTGCGATGGATCAACTCCGCAGCCTCGAGGCGTTTGAGCAGAGGGGTCAGCGTGCTGGATTCAAGAGCAAGCTGCTGGGCGATGCTCCCCACCGTCTGTCCGTCTTCCCGCCACAGGATGTTGAGGACGAGATACTGCGGATAGGTGAGGCCAAGGGCGTCCAGCAGCGGCTTGTAGGCCCGCTGGATGGCGATACCGGCCGAGTAGATCGCGAAGCAGAGCTGCTCCTCCAATGGCACCGGCGGGTTGTTCTCATCCGACATAGGCTGGCTCCCTTCGCAGCGCATCTTCCGTCGACATATATCGCGATAAATTTCTCTGGACAAGAGGTGGCACCGGCGATACAAACATATATTGCGATAACAATTATCGCGAACTAACGGAGGCAAACATGAAGAACATGCTTCAGGCCGTGATCCTGGCCGTTTCGGTCGTCACCCTGCCGCCATCGGTCTCGCAGGCGCAGCCGACCAGCCATTCCGTCGATCAGGCGGCTGTTAAGAATGTTGTCCTTGTTCATGGCGCCTTTGCCGACGGATCGGGATGGCGAAAGGTCTATCAAGATCTGACCACCCGTGGATACCGGGTCACGATTGTCCAGAATCCGCTCACCTCTTTCGACGATGATGTGGCAGCCACCCGGCGCGCGCTTGACAGGCAGGATGGTCCCGCCGTTCTGGTCGGCCACAGTTGGGGCGGCACGGTCATCACCGAAGCCGGTGTCCATCCCAAGGTGCGTGGGCTGGTGTCAACGCCGGCTGAAAACTGACCCTCTTTGGCCTTTGGTCATCGGTCGAAAACTGACCCACCAGAACGCCGCGGGGTGGGGGGCGCCCCACCCCGCGGCAGCGCCGTTCATTTTCCCTCGGTCTT
>NZ_QOKV01000001.1 GCF_008365405.1 Azospirillum brasilense
AGCTGTGGCCGGCGATGGCGTTGCGCTTCACATAGCCGACGCCGCGCTCGTCCTTGCCCTTGGTGCGAGCCCGATACGGTGCGCAGGCCCGCGGCCGAAAGCCCCAGTAGCGGGCAAAGGCATGGAAGCGCTCGTTGAAGAGCACCTCGCGGGTTTCCGGATCGTGATGCGTGACCAGCGCCTTGGCGTTGTCCAGCAGGACCTCCTGAGGCAAACCGCCGAAGTGCCGGAAGGCGCCCTCCAGGCCATCGAGCCAGGCCGACTGCCGTTCATGGCGAAAGGGCTGGACGTAGAGCCGACGCGAGTGCCCCAGCGTGGCGACGAACAGGTAGATTTTGCCCCGTGGTTCGCCGCCGACGGCGGCGCGCAACTCGCCGAAGTCGATCTGCAGCTGATGGCCCGGCGGCGTCTCGAAGCGGACCGTAGCCCGGGCCTCGACCTCCAACTCGCGCCGCCACGGTGCCACGGCGCGTTCGACGGTGCGCAGGCCGACGCGCAGGCCGTGCTCGCGCTGGAGGTCCTGGCGCACGACATCGGCGTTGCCGCGATGGCGCCGGAAGCGTTCGGCCAGCCAGCTCTCCAGCCCATCCAGCGTCTTGGGCCGAGGCGGGACCTTCGCCGGCGTCCAGCCGCCCGCCTCCAGGTAGCGCCGCACCGTCATGTGACTGCACCCGAGTTCCGTGGCGATGCGCCGGATACCCCAGCCCAAGGCATGGAGCCGAAGCATGGCCGCAACCTCTTCCGGCGTCCTCATCACGTCTCTCCGCGGATCATTCCCCCGCGGCAAAACGCTCTCATCAACAACCGACATGCTGGCCTCCATCTCCAGAAGGAGGTCCAGTTCCTCATGTCGTTAAGGGTCTAGTTTGCCAAGACGCCCGACAGCCTGTCTGCTAACCCCCCGATAAGGACACTTATCGCGGCGTTATCACGCCGCGGCGCCTGTTGTCGGGGGGAACGCCGGCACTGTCGGTTTTCCGGGATCGCTGGACTCAAGCCTGAAACCGCGAAAAACGGCCGGATTTCGGCTCCGGATCGCCAGACAGACAGTGCCAGGATCGCTGGACTCGAACTGGGATCGGTGGACGGGATCCGTCCTTCAGACCCTCCCAGCCCCCCTTGAGGACCGCATTTTCATCGCTGCAGGCTGGTTGGCAGCCCGCTGCAGCCGAGGCGGAACGCCGCCAACTTGATTCCGTCCGACAAGACGCTTTTCCGGACGGAACCCTTGCGTGCGGCGGCGCGATCCCGCATCCTCCGCGCGAACCGCCCGCCTTCGCCTGCTGGGAGCCCGATGCCGCACGACACGCCGGACGATCCGATCCCCCGCCTTTCCCCGGACGGGACGGGCGCCGCCTGGCCGGCGCCGGACGCCGGCGTCGCCGTCGAGACCGGGATCTTCGGCCGCCTCGTCGTCCCGGCCGACCCGGCGCGCGCTGCCGAGATCCAGGAGCTCGCCCGGCAGGCCGCCGTCTGGGCGACGCGGGCGCGCGGGGAGGGCACGCTGCGCGCCTACCGCTCCGCCTGGACGGCCTACAGCGCGTGGTGCGACCGCCTCGGCTTCGCCCCGCTGACCGGTGACGCGGACGTCATCGGCCTGTATCTGGTCAAGGCGGCCGAACGGCTGACCGTGCCGACGCTGCGCGTCCACCTCGCCGCCATCGCCACCGCCCACCGCCTCGCCGGGGTGCCGGTCGACCTCAAGCACCCGCGCATCGCCCTGGTGCTCGACGGCCTCGCCCGCGGCCAGGCCGACCGCCCGATCCGCCAGGCCGCGCCGATTCTCCTCGACGCCCTGCCGCGCCTGCTCGCGGCGCAGCCCGACGGGCCGCTCGGCCGGCGCAACCGCGCCATGCTGCTGATCGGCTACGGCGCCGCGCTCCGGCGCTCCGAGCTGGTGGCGCTGCGCGTCGCCGATGTGACCCGCCATCCCGACCGCGGCGTCGAGGTGACGGTGCGCCGCTCCAAGACCGACCAGCGCGGGCGCGGCGACGCGGTGGCCATTTGGGCGGCCGCCGATCCGGATCTCTGCGCCCTGCGTGCCCTCGACGCCTGGCTGGCGGTGCGCGGCGCGTTGCGCCCCGAGGACCCGCTGTTCTGCGGCGTGCTGAAGAACGGCGTGGTCACCGGCAAGCCGCTCTCCGACAAGGCGGTGGCCCGGCTGGTCAAGGAGAGCGCCGTCCGGGCCGGCCTGCCCGAGCCGGCGCGCTTCTCCGGCCATTCCCTGCGCGCCGGCCTCGCCACCGCGGCGGCCGAGGAGGAGGCGCAGCTCCACGACATCATGCGCCAGACCCGCCACAAGTCCACCGAGGTGGCGCGGCGCTACCTGCGCTCGCGCGACCGCTGGCGCAACAACGTCACCGAAAAGCTCTTCCGCTCACGGGGTGGGGGCGGCTCCTGATCGGGAAATTTGGTCACCATTTCCCGGATTAGATGTGCTCTCACCGTGCGTTGCGTCATTGTCGTCGGGAACAAGGACCATGTGCCGTCTACCCGGATCGAATCGCCGCGATCGAAGAACAAACCGTTACCTCGTCGTACAGGGAGCGAGCCCGGCGTAGATCCTGCGTCCCCCAGCCTTCGCCGTACCGCCCGAGCACGTTGGACAACGTCGTGGTCGCTTCGGCCGTGTCACCTTGATCGCGGAGGAACCGGGCGAAGCTCGTCGCGGCACGCAATTCCCAGGCAAGGGCGCCCTGCCGTCGGCTCTCGGCCAACGCGCGTTCAAACCAGCGCCGCGCCTCCACCAGGTTGCCATTCCGGGCTGCCAGTTCACCACGCACCCGCTTCAAATCGGCCGCGCACCACCCTTCGCCATTCCGGCGCAGGCGGTTGAAGGCCTCGCGCAGGGCCCGCTCGGCCTCAACAGGGCGGCCGGCGTCGATCAGGATCGCCGCATACTCCCCAAGCATATGCGTCAGAAGCGGTCCATGTCGGATGTGGCGCAACTCGCCCAAGACCTCAGCCAGTTGACGCAGGCCGATGTCACGCCGGCCGTGACCGATCAGGAGGAAGCTCTCGTAGCAGCGGCCGAGAGTGTGCCAGATGGCCAACCCTGCGCCCTTGGTGCGGGCCATCAAAAGACCGGCGAAGCCATCCAACTCTTCGAGGTTGCCGTTGCGCAGAGCGATCGGGCAGGCCGCCTCCGACAGGGCATAGCTGATGCTGCCGGCATGGTCGCTGGACACCGCATCCTCGACGTTGCGCCGGCTGACGGCGCGCGCCTGTTCGGGGAAGCCCTGCAGCCACAGGATTTGCGCCTCGAAGCAGCGGGCGGCGACCGACTGGTCGAACTGGAAGGCGGCGATCTGCGCCGAACGGGGAATGGTTCCGCTGCGCGCGAGCATGCGTTCGATGCTGCCGCGCGCCGTTGCGAACCGTCCGACAAAGAAGTGTGAGACGCCAAGCATCCGATCGCCGAGGATGGCGAACAGCGGATCGTCGACACCGCTGGACAGGCGCGCATAGGTTTGGGCGATCGTCAGCGCTCCACGGGCGTCACCCTGATTGCGCCGGTCGATCCACAGCCCCCACAGCGCCTTCAGCCGTGCCTCGCGGTCGCCCAGATCCTCGGCGATGGCCAGCACGGTACTCCAGGCGGCTTGCACGCGCTCGCCGGCTCCGTCGATGTTCATCAGAGCGCCGCCCAGCGCGGCGTGAAGCCGCATCACGTCGCGCCGCCGCGTGGGATCACCCGGCGGGATGGCGCCGAGTGCGTGCCCGACGGCCTCGATGGTTTCGGCGATCAGCGACAGGTTGGTCCACAGCGGCACGGCGGCGAGGGTAAGACGCACGCCAAGCGGTTGCCCCTCCTCCGTCGACCAGCACCAGCGCAACGCCGAACGGACGTTGGTGAGCATCGCCTCCCAGCCTGTCCGTTGTGAAGCGCCGTCCGCCGGCTCCGGCGTCCAGTTCTCCAACCGCATCGTCCAATGCTCGGCATGCCGTGCCATCGCGGCATCCTGTTCGCCGTTGGCGACCAACTCCGCCCAGGCGAAGTCCCGGTTGGTGTCGAGCATGCGACAGCGGACGCCAAGCCCGTCGGGCGTCACCTCGATCAGCGATTTCGAAGCCAGCCGCTGGAGCAGACCTTTCACGGGGGCGGCGTCGGCGGCATCGAAGGAAAGGACGGCAACCGCGTCATCCCAGGCGACGGCGCCGCGGAGCACGCTGAAGCAACGAAAGACCCTCCGCTCCGCCTCGTCTAGCAGGCGATAGCTCCATTCCACCGTCGCCAACAAGGTCTGGTGGCGGGGCAGTGCCGTGCGGTAACCGCTGGTGAGCAGCGCGAAGCGATCGGAAAGCGCCTGCAGAAGACCGGCGACACCGAAATGGGGAACCAGGGCCGCAGCCAGTTCGATGGCCAGCGGCAGCCCGTCCAAGCGCCGGCAGATGTCCGCCAGGATGGGCGCCTCCGCCGCACCGAAGCGCAAACCGGCGGAGGCCGCGCCGGCGCGTTCGATGAACAGCCGCACCGCCGGGAAGGTCAGCGCGTCGGCCGGTGCCACTTGGCCGGCGACCGGCGACGGTAGGCCATGCACCGGATGAATCTGTTCCTCCGCAACACGCAGCGCCTCTCGGCTGGTGGCAAGAATACGGACCCCCGGTGCCACCGCCAGAACCGCCTCGACGAAGCGCGCCGCCGTAGCGACGAGATGTTCGCAGGTGTCGAGCAGCAGAAAGGTGCGCCGGTCCGACAGGTAGCGCAGGATCGTCGCCGTGGGGTTCAGGCTATTGCCCGGCAGACCGAGCCGACCGGCCACGGCGGCGGCCAGCAGTTCACCGTCCGGCAGCGGCGACAGATCGACGGGAACCACCTCCTCCCCTCTGCCCGCCGCCAAGGTAGCGACCCGCATTGCCACTGCCGTCTTGCCGGCGCCGCCCGGCCCGACCAGCGTGACCAGCCGATGAGCGCCGATTTGTCGTCCGACCTCGGTGACCAGCGCGTCACGGCCGATCAGCCGCGTCAGCGGAAGCGCCGGTTGGGGCGGTGACAGATCATGCTGCTCCGGCGCGGTGGAGAGCGGGCGGAGCGGAGTGGTGGACACCGATGGCACGGCAAACGCATAACCGCGCCCCGTGACCGTGACGATGCAGTCCAGACAAGACGGCTCGACGCCGAGCAGCTTGCGCAGCGCGGCAATCTGGACACGCAGTGTGTTGCGCTCGACGTGGATGCCGGGCCAGACGGCGGTCATCAGTTCTTCGCTGGTCAGGGTCGTTCCCGCCCGTGTGGCCAGCAGGATCAGCAGATCCATGGCACGACTGCCGATGCGCACCACCGTATCGCCACGGTAGAGCTTGCGAGCCTGCGGCAACAGCCGATAAGGGCCGAAGACGATCTCGCCCAAGTCAACGGCGTGACTGGGAGCCTGAGAGGGGGGACCCAGCGAAATCGCGGGTACCCCCGGAACGTGCGCTTTGCGTGCCGACTGTGATCCAGCAGCCGGACATGGTTCCACGCCACACCGGCTCTCGCCGAAATCCCCCATGGTACCCCCGGCGCTCTCCGGCCGTCCCCGCCCTCCGGCGGTGGTGCAAAATCATATCGTACGGGACCAAAACGGCAACTTCACCTTTGTAAAGTCAGCCTCACCTTTGTGATAGCGCGCCCCCCATCGGCGCGCCTCACACATTCTCACACCATTTAAGTCGGTCTGCTCAGTTCCGGCTGCCTAAGGTTGAGACCGCAAACCGACCCGTCTCTGCCTGACCGACCGCCGGGCAGCCACCGCACCAGGACATCGCAAGCACGGCCGAACATCGCACCAACAGCGCATCGCAAGGGAGCCTCCGACCATGCCCCACACCCTTAACGTCAATGGTATGACGCACACGGTCGATGTGGATGGAGACATTCCCCTGTTATGGGTGCTGCGCGACGTTCTCGGTCTGACCGGCACAAAGTTCGGCTGCGGCATCGCCATGTGCGGCGCCTGCACCGTCCATCTCGACGGGCAGGCGGTGCGGTCCTGCGTCACCACCGTTGCGGATGCCTCCTCCTCCACCATCACCACCATCGAGGCGGTCGGTAAAACCGACGAAGGCGCGCGCGTCCAGCGCGCTTGGTTGGCCGAAGAAGTGGTTCAATGCGGCTATTGCCAGTCCGGGCAGATCATGGCGGCGGCGGCCTTGCTGGCCGTCAACCCACAGCCCAACGACGAGGACATCGATGCGGTGATGTCCGGGAACATTTGCCGTTGCGGGACCTACCCGCGCATCCGTGCCGCCATCAAGCGCGCCTCCGGCGTCATCGTCAGCGAGGAGAATCTGTGACATGGCCATGGCTAACCGGAACACACTGTCCTCGCCTCCCGCCAGCCCGCTTTCCCGCCGGGGCTTCCTCATCTCTGCCGCCGCTGTGGGGGGCGCCCTGGTGATCGGGCTGTGCCCCGCCGGGGTCGCCGCACAAAATGAAGGTGGAACAGCGGCCGAAGCGGCGACGGTTGGCGATGCTACCCTCACTCCCTTCATCCGCATTCCGCCAGCCGGGGCGATCGAGGTGATCGTGCCATCGGCCGAAATGGGGCAAGGTGTCTACGCTGCGATCGCTACGCTGATCGCCGAGGAGTTGGAGGTGCCGCTGGACCAGATCCGGGCCGTGCCGGCGCCGGCCGACCCGGCGCGCTACGCCCACCCTTTGCTTGGCGACCAGATCACCGGTGGTTCGGTCACCATCCGCGGTTTCTGGACACCCATGCGCCAGGCCGGGGCAGCGGCACGGACGATGCTGGTCGCTGCGGCGGCGCGGCAATGGGGCGTGTCCGCTGACTCCTGCAAGGCCGAAGCCGGGGTCGTGCGGCACCCCGAGAGTGGACGCAGCGCTCCCTACGGCACACTGGCCGCCGCCGCCGCGCGGGAACCGCTTCCGGAAACCGTGATGCTCAAGCCGGCCTCGGCCTTCACCCTGATCGGCAAAGCGCTGCCCCGCATCGACTCGCCGGAGAAGGTGGACGGAACCGCCCGTTTCGGGCTCGACGCCCACCCACCGGGGGTCAAGTTCGCGGCTTTGGCCATCTGCCCGACCTTTGGGGGCACGCTGAAGGCGGTGGACGACAGTGCGGCGCTCGCCGTCAAGGGGGTTCGGCAGGTGGTCCGACTGAGCGATGCCGTCGCCGTGGTCGCCGACCACACCGGAGCGGCCCGCAAGGGGCTGGCGGCGCTGCGCATCACCTGGGATGCCGGGCCGAACGGCGGCCTGACCACCGAGGAATTGGAGCGGCGCGCCGACGCCGCCATGGCGGGGGCGGCTCTGGTCGCCCATGAGGCCGGCGACGTGGCCGCGGCGGAGGCGGCACAGGCCCGCGGCCTTGACACCCTGTACCGGTTGCCCATCCTCGCCCATTCGGCGATGGAGCCGATGAACTGCACCGTGCATGTGCGCAAAGACTCCTGCGACGTCTGGGTTGGGACCCAGGTGGCCGGGCGGGCCCGCCAAGCGGCGGCGGCGGTCACTGGCCTGCCTGTGGAGAAGGTGGTGGTCCACAATCACCTGCTCGGCGGCGGCTTCGGCCGGCGCCTCGATTATGACGGCATCACCCTGGCGACCCGCGTGGCCCAGCAGGTCGACGGGCCCGTGCAGGTGGTGTGGAGCCGTGAGGAGGACATCCGTCACGACTCCTTCCGCTATCTGAACCTCAGTCGGCTGCACCTCACGCTCGGCCCCGATGGGCTGCCGGTGTCGTGGCGCCACCGCGTCGTCGGACCGGCGATCATGGCGCGCTTCTTGCCGGCCTTCTTCAAGGACGGCATCGATCTCGACATCGTTGGCGGCGCCGAGGGACCCTATGATATCCCCAACAAGCGCGTCGAGTACGTCCGCCACGAAGCGCCCGAGGGCATGTTGACCGGCAACTGGCGCGGCGTCGGCCCGACCCGCAACGCCCCAGCCATCGAATGCGGCATCGACGAGGCGGCCCATCTTGCCGGCCAGGACCCTGTGATCTATCGGCGGCGCCTGCTCACCGGAACACCGCGGTTGCGCGCGGTGCTCGACCTTGCCGCGGAGCGGGCCGGGTGGGGAACGCCGCTCGAACCGGGGCGCGGACGCGGCGTAGCGGTGATCGCTGATTTCGGAAGCTTCGCCGCCCTGGTCGCCGACGTTCAGGTGACACCGGGCGGCACCGTCCGGATCGACCGCATGGTCTGCGCCGTCGATTGTGGGCAGGTCATCAATCCGGTGATCCTCAAGCAGCAGGTGGAGAGCGGGATCGTCTACGGCCTGAGCGCGGTGCTCTATGGCCGTCTGACCGTGGCCGACGGCGCCATCGTCGAGGGCAATTTCGATGACTCGCCAGTTCTGCGCATCAACGAGTGCCCCCGGATCGACGTCCATATCGTGCCGAGCACCGAGGCACCGGGCGGCGTCGGCGAACTGGGCACGCCGCCCGTAGCCCCGGCGGTGATGAACGCGATCTTCGCGGCGACCGGACAAAGGCTCCGCAATTTGCCGATCGACGGCAGCAGGCTGAGGAGGGCATGACCATGCGACGTATCGCCCGTCTCATCCTTCCCGCCGTGACCGTGAGCGCCCTGGCCCTGGCCGCTGCCATCGGCACCGCCCGGGCGGATACCACCGATCTCGGGCGCGGCCTGAAAAGCCCCGCCGAGATCGTCCCGACCGGAGATCCCGCGTCCCGCTCGCGCGCGCTCTTCACCGAAGCGGCCAAGGTTCTCACCGATCCCCGCTGCATGAACTGCCACCCGGCCGACCGCCAGCCGACCCAGGGCGATGCGATGCGCCCGCACGCTCCGTTCATGCAGGCCGGGGAGTCCGGGTTCGGTCAGCCCGGATTGAACTGCAACTCCTGCCACCGGACGGAGAACACGACCCTGGTCGGCAGCCGCATCGGCTCCGTTCCTGGCGCCACGCCATGGCTTTTGGCGCCGGCCAGCATGGCGTGGCAGGGGCTGACCCTCGGCGGGATCTGCCAGCAGTTGAAGGACCCGGCCCGCAACGGCGGCCGCAGTCTTGCCCAGATCCACACGCACTTGGCCGAGGATCATCTCGTCGCCTGGGCTTGGCATCCCGGCGAAGGCCGCCGTCCGGCACCGGGCACGCAGGCCACCTTCGGCGCGTTGATCGCCGCCTGGATCGAGACCGGCGCCGAGTGCCCGCCCTGATCCGGTTCGCTGCAGGGATGCCGGCTCAGTACCGCTCGAACAGACGCAGGCGGAGGGCGACCACTGTCGCGGTGGTCAGCAGTGTACCGTCGAAGCCCGCCACAGCCGCCCGCCGGTCCAACCCTTCTGGCGCCGCGTTGGCGCTTGCTATACGGTCTGCACGATCCGCGCCCGCGCGGCACCGATGGCCTGTTCGTGAGCTTCCGCCCCCAAAGCCAGCCGTTCCGCGCGGATGAATGTGACGTCGGTGATGCCCATGAACCCAAGCAAGGCTCGAAGATGCGGCTCCTGTGCGTCCATCGCCTGCGCCGGGCCGTCGCTGTACAGACCACCCCGGCTCTCGATGACGATTGCCCGCTTCTCCGTGAGCAGCCCCGCCGCGCCGCTGGCGGAATACTGGAACGTGACGCCGGCGCGCAGCACATGGTCGAACCATGATTTCAGGGTCGACGGAATGCCGAAGTTGTACATCGGCGCACCGATGATCACCGTATTGGCCGCTTTGAGCTCGGCAACGAGATTGTCCGAAAGAGCGCGGGCTTCCGCCTGATCGGCGTTGGCCGGATCACCGCCCCGCAGCGCGACGGCGGCATCAATGGTCAGGTGGGGAAGCGGATTGCGGCCAAGATCCCGGGCGATGACGTGAAGATCGGGTTCCTGCGAGCGTAGACGTGCAACCACCTCTTCGACGAGGCGGTTCGAAACGGACGCTTCGCCAAGGACGCTGCTGGTAAGGACGAGAACTGTGGACATGGATTTGGACCTCTTGAGCCATCCGACGATGGCGACCGGTCCAAGTTAGCGGTTCACCTGGCGGGCCAGAATGGCCTTAAATGCGCCCAGACTGTTGCCTGATTGGGAACACCGGCATGCCAGAGTTCGCGGACCTGAAGAGCTTCGTCGAGATCGTCGACAGTGGCGGCTTCAACCGGGCGGCGCATCGTCTGGGCATTTCAAAGTCGATCCTCAGCCGGCGGATGGCGCGGCTCGAAGCCGAACTTGGAACACGCCTTCTCAGCCGCACCACGCGTGGCATCAGCCCGACCGATGCCGGTCTCGAGTTCAAAGCGCGGTGCGAGCGGATTCTGGCGGATTTGGAGGACGCGCGTGACTCCGTCGCTCAACGAGGGGGTGGGATGATCGGGCGGTTGCGCCTTTCCGTGCCCGCGGCTTTCGTCCATCACATGGCTCCAGTCCTGGCGGACTTGGCCCGGCTCCACCCCAGGCTCGCCATGGATGTGTCCTACAGCGACCGGATTGCCGACCTGATTGGCGAGCGTTTCGATGCCGCGGTCCGCATTGGCACGCTGCGCGATTCCAGCCTCGTGGCGCGCCGAATCGCGCCGGTTCGAGCCGTGCTGGTCGCCAGCCCGGAGTATATCGGGCGACACGGCCGACCGGACGCGCCGGCTGACCTTACCACCCATGAATGTCTGATCTACAGCGGCGCGGTACAGACGGAGTGGCGGTTCCGCTCCGGTAAAAACTGGCTGTCGGTTCGCCCGGAAGGGCGCCTACGGACCGACAGCGGGGATGCCATCGTGCAGTGGGCGATTGCGGGGCTTGGGATCGCCGCCGTTCCGTTGTTCCTCGTGTCAGAGTTCATCGCGAGCGGAAGGCTCGAAGCGCTCCTTCTCGGTTACGACATGCCAGAACATGGTCTCTACGTTTTGCGACCTCCCGGCCCCCATGTTTTGGGAAAGGTCCGGATATTGATCGATACGCTTGTCGCGCGCTTCGGCGGCGAACACGCCTCATGCGTCGGTTCGCCGTCTCCGCAGGAGGAACGTCCGCCACGCGGCAATTGATGCGCCTGCCGCGCGGTGGGCAGGACAACTGCTCTGCTACTGCGTCGGCGTCACGCGCTGCCAGAAATCGTTGAACGCGATGCTGTCGAAGAACGCGGTCGCTTTGATGATCCGGTCGTTCCGCAGCGTAAGGAACCACGCGTAACTGTTGCGATACGGCTGGCCATCGCGGGCCGTTCCTTCCGCATCGAAATGCACGATCACCGTGTCGCCGTCAGCATAGAGATTCCGGATTTCCGGAACGAAACGGCTGGCCATGCGGGCACCGAAGGGCCGGATCACGTTGCTGAGGAAGTCCTCTCGGCCTGTGTAGGTGCGCGCAACCAGGGATGCACCGACGATGGTCCAGTCGGCGTTCTCGTCAAGCAGGTCGTAGGGGCTTCCCGTACCGTCCCGCCATGCCTCGAAGCCTTTGGTAACCGTCGCTCGATTGCGCACCTCCACGCTGTCGGGCGTCTGCTCCACCGCAATCGCCGGAACCGAAAGGGCGCTTCCGAACGCCAGCGGCACGCACAACGCTAAGGGAGCAAGGGTCCATTTCCTTTTCCGTTGCCGCGTTTGCACGGTCACGCCTCCTTCAGAAAATGATTGATCCGAGCGTTGGCAGAGCAGCGTGCAACACGCTGAGCGCTTTGGGCCGTGAAGCGTTGTTGCGTAATGTTAAGAGATGTTCAGTGCCGAGGTGGGAACAGGCGTTTCATCGTTGCGATGCTGTTGCCGGCTGTCGTACCTCCCCGCCCCCGTCGGAGCGATGCCCTTACCGGTTCCTCGTGCTGCCGACAAAACTGCCGACCGCAGTTTGTCGAGGCCGAACGGCATTTCGAGAATCGGCACCTTGTCCTGCATCAGCCAATCTGACGTAAGAAAATGTGCCGCCAAGCCGATGGCGCCGATCGGGTGCCGACGCAACAGGCTTTCGATCTCGTTCGAATCGCTCACCAAGTCTATGTTGAACAGAACAACGTCGGGTGTGGCCTCGCTCAGCGCCGCGGCCAACTCGGTGCGCGTGGAAACTACTTCGCACCCTCCCACACCCCACTGCTCAAGCATCAGGCGGAGGCCCGACGCAATGGCAGGATTGGCATCGGCAATCAAGACTCTGACTTCGCTTAGCATGGGCATTGTCATTCCGCCTGCTGAGTCGGAATTACGCCAAATCTCTTGCTGCAAGAACCCACGCAGTCGAGCCGGCGTCTGTTCCGCGATTGATACGGCACGCTGTGCCTGAAAGCGGTTGTACGCCGTTCATGCCGGAGTCATAATCCGGAGATTTGTTCTTTCCTTGATGAGCTGGATTCAGCAGTGGTGATTGTTGCGATACCCCCGTCGGACCGGGGGATTAAGCTTTGATCGCCTCGATCAGAGCGCGCATCGCCGCCGATACATGGCGCCGGTTGGGATAGTACAGGTAAAGCCAATCCTCCGGTGCGCACCAATCATCCAGACATTGGATCAATCGACCCGCCTCAATATAAGGGCGCGCGTAGCCTTCCCAGACATAGCCCAGGCACACCCCGCCCAACACAGCCTCGATCATCAGTTCGTTGTCGTCGAGCGCCAGCGGCCCGCTCGGCTCGAAGACAAAGCGCTCACCATCCTTTTCAAATTCCCAAGGATAGGAGATGCCGCTCGGGTACACATTCTGGATGCAGGTGTGCTGCCGCAGATCCTGCGGCAACTGCGGGAGGGGACGAGTTTCGAAATACTCGGGTGATCCCACGACGACGAGGCGCAGGCGCGGTCGCAGCTTTACACCGACCATGTCCTGCGAAATCGTTCCGCCCAGCCGGATTCCCGCGTCGAACCCGTCGTTGACGATGTCCACCATCCGGTCCGTCGCAATGACTTCGAGACGGAGCGCGGGATTGTTCCGGATCAGGGGGCCGATGACCTTACCGAGGACGAATCGTCCGATGGAGTGCGGCACGTTGATGCGCACCGTTCCGAAGGGCGCATCGCGAAACTGGTTGAGGCTGTCTACGGCATCACGGATCTCCAGAAACGCCGGAGCCAGCCGCGCGTTCAGGAGATCGCCTGCGTCGGTCAGCGACACGCTGCGCGTCGTGCGGTTCAGCAAACGGACCCCGACGCGCTCCTCCAAGCTCGTCACCGCATGGCTGATCGCCGATGCGGTGACTCCGCGTTCCAGGCCGGCAAGCCGAAAATTCCGTGTCTTGGCCACGGAGACGAAGGCTGCCAGCTCGGACAGTTCGGACGCGCGCATTCCCAAATCCGTTCATCAGCGTCATGACCACCCCAACTCTAGCCGAGGCAGGTGGCCGACACCACGGATCAGAGATCAACGCGGCGGCATCCGCTTGAAGCTTCCCTGCGCCGTCGCGACGACCGAACCGTCGCCGGCATGGACCACTCCGTTTGCGAAATAGATGCGCCTTCCGCCCCCCGTGACCGTCCCGACGGCGCGCAAGCGACCACCCTCCACACGCGCCAGATAGTTCACCATCAAGGACAGCGTCACGGCTTGACCCTCGCCCACACCCTCGGCCACGCCGGTCCCGTCATGGAGGCCGGCATAGCCGCAGGCGGCATCAAGCATGGTCGCAAGAACCCCTCCTTGCAGGATGCCCTGTCGGTTGGTGTGGCGATGATCGACCACAAGGTCGAACTCCGCCATGCCCGGCTCCCACCGCGAGAGCGTGAGGCCGATCATGGTGAGGAATGCATTGTTGTGATGATCGAGATTCATGACGCCTTCCAAAATCCGCCACCTACAGCGTGATGATGACCGACTTCAGCTGGGTGTAGTGCGACAGGGCGTCGATGCCCTGCTCACGCCCATAGCCGCTGTGCTTGAAGCCGCCGCAGGGCGTCTGGACGAAGCCGCCGCTGTAGTCGTTGACGACGATGCGCCCGGCTTCGAGCCGTGCGGCAACGCGGTGGACGCGCCCGACATCCCGGCTCCAAATTCCTGCGGCCAGCCCGAAGTCGGACTCGTTCGCGATGCGCACCGCGTCGCCCTCGTCCTTGAACGGAATGACGCACACCACCGGGCCGAAGATCTCCTCGCGCGCGACGGTCATGTCATTGGTGACGCCGGTGTAGACCGTGGGTTCGATGTACCACCCGCCGCCCAGGCGGGGATCGTCGGCCACGCGGCCACCGATGGCGGGCGTCAGCCCGTCGCGCGCCGCGGCCTCGAAGTAGCTCTGGATCTTCAGGAACTGCGCGTGGGTGGTGATGGGACCGGACGTCGCGCCATGCTCGGGACCGACGCGCAGTTCGGCCACGGCCGTCAGCAGCTTGTCCACGAAGCGGTCATGGATGCTCTCCTGCACCAGAAGGCGCGTGCCCGCCGCGCACCACTGCCCGCTGTTCCAGGTGAAGGCGCGCGTCGAGCCGATGGCCGCGGCGTCGAGGTCGGCGTCGTCGAAGACGATGTTCGCCGACTTGCCGCCGAGTTCGAGCGTGAGCGGAAGAACGCGGTCCGCCGCGATGCGGCCGAGTTCCTGGCCGACGCGAACGCTGCCCGTGAAAGAGATCTTGCGCACCTCCGGGTGGTTGGCCATCGCCGGGCCGATCACGCTGCCCTTACCCACGATCACGTTGAGCACGCCGGGCGGCAGCCCGCCTTCCTCGACCGCGATGCGGGCCAACTCGACCAGCGAACCCGACGTGTGTTCGGACGGCTTGGCGGCGACCGTGTTGCCCGTCGCCAGTGCCGGCGCGATCGCCCGTGCCGCCTGATGAAGCGGGGCGTTCCAGGGCAGGATCACGCCGATCACGCCGAACGGATCGCGGCGGGTGTAGACGTGATGTCCGGGCCCGACATTGATCACCTCGCCGTCCATCACGTTGACGATGCCGCCGTAGAACTCGAAATACTGGGCGGTCAGGTCGATGAGCTGGGCCATCTCGATGCCCGGCTTGCCGGTCTCGCGGGATTCGATGGCGCCGAGCCGCTCTTCGTTGCGGCGGATTGCGCGCGCGGTCTCGACCAGGATGCGGCCGCGTTCGGACGGTCGCGTGTCGCGCCACGCGGCCAGTGCGTCCGACGCCGCAGCGACGGCCCGGTCGAGATCCTCGGGCGTGCTGTCGGCGACCCGCTGCATCCGGGTGCCGGTGCGCGGATCGAACTTGTCGAGATAGGCCCCCTTCAGCGGTGGCGCGGAGCGTCCCGCAATGTGGCTGTCGACGGTCGCAAGCATGGCTTCTGTCCTCCCGTAATCTGGTCTTGTCATGGGGCCGTCCGCGGGTACTGGGAGCCGATCACCTTGCGGTCGAGCAGTTCCGCGATGGCGCCGCGGGAAAATCCGAACGACGCGAGGATGTCGGCGGAATGCTCGCCGAGCGCGGGGGCGGGGGCGTGCGGCACCGCGTTGGACTCGCGACTGTTGATCGGGAAGCCGGGAACCCGGATCGTTCCCAAGGCAGGATGGCTCATCCCGGCGATCATACCGTTGGCCGCCACCTGCGGATGCCCGACAAGGTCTGCGTAGTCGGCCACCCGTGTGCACAGGACGTCCACCTTGCGCAAGACGGCCAGCCAGTGTTCGCTCGGCTGCGCTTTGAAGAGTGGGCCGAGCGTGTCGCGCATCGCCTCCCGATTGGCGACCCGCGTTGCGGAGGTTTCGAACCTCTGGTCGTGAATCAGGTCGACGCGCCCCAGCACCTCGCACAGCCGGTCCCAGCGACCGCCGTTGTAGGCCGCGACCATGATCCAGCCGTCGGCGGTCTCAAACGCCTCGTTGGGGGCTGAATAGGGCGCGGCGCTGCCCTGGCGTTTCGGCAGCACACCGTCCGCCAAGTAGCCGGCAATGGAGGGCTGCTGGAGTGCCAAGGCGGCGTTCAGCAGGTTGATGTCGAGCTGGCCGCCCTTGCCGTCGCGCCGGCGCTCCATCATCTTGGCCAGGATGCCGAGCGCCGCGACGTAGCCGGTGAACACGTCGACCACCGGCGCCTGGACCTTGCACGGTTCGCTCGCGGGCGTTCCGATGATGCTCATCAGGCCGCTGTCGGCCTGGATGATCCCATCGACACCGGGGCGCTCGGCGTAGGGGCCGTCCTGCCCATAGGCCGAGATCGACGCGTAGACGAGACCGGGGTTGTCCGCCGAAAGCACGTCGTAGCCGAGGCCGATGCGCCGCATCACGCCGGGCCGCATGCTCTCGACCAGCACGTCCGCCGTCCGGGCAAGGGTCCGGGCGACCTCGACTCCCTGCGGGGTCTTGAGGTCGAGCGACAGCCCCAGCTTGTTGCGGTTGAAGGCGTGGTACAGCGCGCTGTCGTCCCCGATCCAGGCCGGGCCGAGTTGGCGGCCGAGTTCGCCTTGCGGCGGCTCGACCTTGATGACGCGGGCGCCCATGTCGGCCAGAAGCATCGTGCAGGTCGGGCCCGCGCCGATGTGCGTGAAATCGAGGACGGTCAGGCCGTCGAGAGCATGACGCATCATGGCGTGACTCCATTCGTTCAGGGAACGGCGGCGTGCCGCCTCCGGTGTCAGGAACGGGCGATCTCCGCTCCAGCGGCGCGCTCCAGCTCCTTCACGACGACCGTCATGTCGTCGTGTCCGCCGCCATGGGCGTGGGCCAATTCGTAGAGTTGCTTGGCGAGCGCGCAGACCAGCATCGGCGCGCCGGCGGCCTCCGCCTCGGCCACGCACAGCCGCAGATCCTTGCGCATGAGTTCGAGCCGGAAGCCGAAGTCGAAACGCCGGTCGAGGACGCGGTCCGCAAGGATGCTCTCCGTGACGAAGCTGCGCGCCGTGCTGGCGTTGAGCATGTCGAGGATGGCGTCGGCGGACAGGCCGAAGCGGACCCCGAACAGGATCGCCTCGCTGGCCGCGACGAGGTTGGCGCCCACGATCATGTTGTTGATCAGCTTCAGCGCCTGCCCCTGGCCGACGCCCGTGCCGACATGGACGACGTGGCGGCCGAAGCTGCGGAAGACGGGGGCGAGCGCCTCGTAGGCCCAGGTCTCGCCGGACACCATGACGGACAGCGTGCCGGCCTGCGCGCCGGACACGCCACCGGCCAGCGGTGCGTCCAGGGCCGTGATCCCACGGCCCGCGAGCCGATCCGCGATCTCGCGGGCGGCGCTCGGCCCCGTCGTCGAGTGGTCCACGCAGATCCGGACCTTGCTCCCCTCGATCACGCCGCTGGGGCCGAGCACGACCTGCCGGACGATGTCCGGTGTCGGAAGGCAGACCAGCACCGCCTCCGCCGCATGGCCGACCGCCGCCGCCGACGGGCAGACCGTCGCGCCGAGCGCCGCCGCGGCATCGAGGGCAGTGGGGTTGGTGTCGAAGACGTGCAGGTCCTGGCCAGCCTTCGCGAGATGGCGCACCATTGGGGCGCCCATCGCACCAAGCCCGATGAAACCGATCGCCATGCCTTCCTCCCGTCTGTTGAAGCGACCGCCGGGTCGCCTTGAATTGCCGACCACGCTGCGGCACGACGGTTCGCCGGGCAAATGAGTTTCCGGCCGCGGTCCGTTGACCTCAACTCAACGACATGGGGCGCAACGGATAAGAGAAAGCGCCCGGGCCGACAGCCTCTGTTGACCTGAGGTCAACAGCACCTTGCGAAAAGCTCGCTTATTGTTTGATGACCGAACATTCACCCTTTCCCCATCGGCGCGGCTGGTCGCCGCATCGTCAGCAACGCTTGGGGAGGAAAAGGAAATGGAACGGTTGGAGGCGGCGCGTGCGCCGAATTCCGCAGCGATCTTCGCGTCATCGGACAATCCGTCATCGGACGACGCCGACGTCCGGCGGCTGACCGCCGCTCAGAAGAAGGCGATCATCGCCGCAACAGCGGGCACGATCGTCGAATACACGGACTGGGTGATCTATGCGATTTTCGCGTCGATCCTCGCGAACAAGTTCTTTCCGGCGGGCAACTCCTTCACCGCCCTTCTTTCGGTTTTCGCCATCTTCGCGGTCGGCTTCATCATGAGGCCGGTCGGCGGCGCGGTCCTCGGCGCCTTTGCCGACCGCCACGGCCGCAAGAAGGGCCTGACCCTGTCCATCCTGCTCATGTCGGGCGCGTCCTTCGTGATCGGTGTCTGCCCGACCTACGACCAGATTGGTCTGGCCGCCCCGATCATCCTCGTGCTGGCGCGCCTGACGCAGGGATTCTCGGCTGGCGGGGAATTCGGCTCCGCCTCCACCTTCCTGATCGAATCCGCGCCCGCGGACCGGCGGGCCTTCGCCGGGTCCTGGCAATGGTTCGCCATCAACGCGGGCACGCTGATCTCCTTCGTGCTCGCCTTCTCCTTCACGGTCATCGGGAGCGATGGGGGGCTGTCGTCCTGGGGATGGCGCGCCGCCTTCATCATCGCTGGGCTGCTGGGCCTGGTCACGTTGTGGATTCGGCTCTCCGTCGGTGAGACCGAGGTCTTCAAGAAGCGGGCGGCCACGGAGGGCGTCCAACGGCACCCGATGATCGACGTGTTCCGCAAGCATCCGCGCGACGCCCTCCGCGTCATCGGCATCGCCATGGCCGGCAATCTGCTCAACTACGTGTGGATGGTGAATTACCCGAGCCACGCGCACCTCGTCACCGGCCTGCCGATGAGCCAGACGCTCCTGGCCGGCATCGTTTCGGTCACCGTGTCGCTCGTCCTGATCCCCTTCGTCGGCATGCTTGCCGACCGGATCGGGCGGCGCCCGGTCCTGATCGCCTTCGCCTTCAGCTCCGCCCTCTACGCTTGGCCGAGCCTCGCGCTGCTCTCCCCGGCCACCAGCTTTCCCGAACTCGTGGCGATCCAGACGGTCGCCATGGTGCTCATGACCGGCTTCGCCGGGGCCGGGGCCGTCACGATGGCCGAGCAATTTCCGACCGAAGTGCGGGTCACCGGCATCGCGCTGCCCTATGCCCTGTCCGTCACGCTGTTCGGCGGAACCGCGCCCTACCTGATCACGGCCATGGGCGGCTGGGGATACGGCCACCTCGTGTGGATTTACCTCGCGGCCATCAGTGTGATCGGCGGGATCGTCTACACGCTCATGCCGGAAACCAAGGGCAAGCCGCTGCCCTGATCGGTTCTCTCCCCGAGGGGCGGCTGGCGGATGCCCGTCAGCCGCCCTTTCGCATGTCTTGGCCGACGCCTACGTCCGGGTTTGCGCCAGAAGCCACTCCCGGAACCGGCGGAAAGCCGGGTTGCGCATCCGGTTGCGGGGATAGATGAAGTAATAGGTGAACTCTCCGCGGTCGAGCGGCGGTCCGAAGGGCTGCACCAGACGGCGGGCACGCAGATCCTCGGCGAACAGCGCCTTCTGCGCGATCATGACGCCCTGGCCTTCCAGGGCCGCCTGATAGGCGAGCGTGGAACTCGCGTATTTCGGCCCGGCATAGGGATCGATGCCCTCGGCGCCCGCCGCTTCCAACCAGTAGCGCCAGTCGTCGAGCCGCACCAGCGAGTGAAGCAGCGTCTGACCCGTAAGGTCGCCGACCTTTTTCAAACCCGCGCGCCGCCGCAGGGCGGGGCTGCACAACGGGACCAGTTCGTTCGCGATGAGCCGGTCCACCTCGACGCCAGGCCAGTTGCCGTCCCCCAGCCGGATGGCGCCGTCGAGGTTTTCCCGGTCGAAATCCACCGTCTCCACGGAGGTCGTGAGGCGCACCTCGGTGGTCCTGTTGTCCGCATGGAACGACGATAGGCGTGGAATCAGCCATTTGACCGCGAAAGTCGTGTAGGCGCGGATTCGGACGACCTCGATGGTCGTCTGGCCGGTGAGCTTCCGGGTGGCCTCGCGGATGCCGTCGAAATGCAGCGTGATCGCCGCCAGATACTGCTCCCCTTCGGGCGTCAGGACGATTTCCCGCGGCTCCCGGCGGAAGAGCGGCGTGCCGAGATGGCTTTCCAGGCTCTGCACCTGACGGCTCACCGCACCCGGCGTGACGGACAGTTCATCCGCAGCCTTGCGGATGCTCCTGAGCCGGCCGGCGGCTTCGAAGGCTCGCAACGGGTTGAGTGGGGGAAGCCGATCCATGGCATTAGGATTGATCCGCTGTTGAGCTTTGGTCAACGGTGAATTCGGACCCGTTCGCGGCGCTCCACCCCCTCCATTGCTGAACGCCGTGCAACAGCCTGTGAAAAAGGCGGCGGATTGTTCGGGTCGGCGCCGGGTCGTAGCTTTTCCTCACCACGCCGGACCGGCGGGGCCAGGAGAAACGGACGGGCTTTCATCCCCGGCCGCTCCGTCACAAAGACCACCCTTCGTTCCATTGTTCCTGAGAAGAGGAGACGCTCCATGCGTGTGTGGTTCATCACGGGTGCTTCCCGCGGTTTCGGTTCGCTCATCGCTGCCGAAGCCCTCGCCGCCGGCGATGCGGTCGTCGCGACCGCCCGCAACCCGAAGGCGGTCACTGAACGGATCGGCGATCATCCCAACCTGCTCCCCGTGGCGCTCGACGTGACGGACGAGGCTCAAGCCCAGGCCGCAGCCGCGGCGGCTGTGGAACGCTTCGGTCGGATCGACGTGCTGGTCAACAACGCCGGTTACGGCCTGCTCGGCGCGGTCGAGGAGTCGAGCGGTTCCGAAGTCGAGAAGATCTTCGCGACCAACGTCTTTGGCCTTCTCGCCGTAACCCGGGCCGTGCTGCCGCACATGCGGCGCCAGCGTTCGGGCCATGTCATCAACATCTCGTCCATCGGCGGCTACGGGGCCTTCGTCGGCTGGGGCGTCTACGGTTCCACCAAGTTTGCGGTGGAAGGCATCACCGAGGCGCTCGCCGCCGAACTCGCCCCCCTCGGCGTCAAGGCGACCGTCGTGGAGCCGGGCTTCTTCCGCACCGATTTCCTGGACGAGCAATCGCTGGCGGTGAGCGCTGAGATCGCCGACTACGCCGAGACGGTGGGAGCCATGCGCCGTTTCGCGGCGGACGCCAACCACGCCCAGCCCGGCGATCCCACCAAGTTCGCCAAGGCGATGCTCACGCTCGCCGACGCCGAGAATCCGCCGGTGCGGCTGGCGGTGGGCAGCGACACGGTGGCCCACATCGAGCGCAAGAACGCGACGGTCGCAAGGGAACTCGATGCGTGGCGGGAGCTTTCGCTGTCGACCGACTTGTCGGCGACCGCCGGGTAACGCCTCCCGCATCGCAAGCGCACATCGTCTTCTGAACGAAGGGCCGTGGCTGCCGGGTTTTCCCGGCAGCCACGGCCCTTTTCGTCGTTCCGCCCGCCTGTCGGCAACCGGCGTTCCTGTTGAGTTTTGCTCAACCATGCTTGCCGCATTGTCGTTCTGAATGCCGGGCTTTCCTCACCTATCCTCTCACCATCGCAGCGCTGCGCTGCGCATCCAAAGGAAGGGGAGGACCCATGGAAAGGCCGAACGGAGAGAACCCGCATCCGGAGCCGTCCTGGCTCGACCGGAGCAACGGCGCCCCCCGGCTGGCTGCCTCGCGCCACCGGGACACAGGCCGCTGCGTGTTTCCGCGGGTGCCGGCCGCGTCGCCGGCGGCGCCGCGCTACGAGCCGGTGACCTTGTCGTCCCATGCCCGGCTCTACAGCCACACCGTCATCCACCCCAACCCGAAGACCGGCCAGGCTCCGTTCGCTCTCGTCTATGCGGATTTTCCGGAAGAGGTCCGGGTTTTCGGCCGGCTGGACCTGCCGGAGGGTGTGCGCCCGTCCATCGGAGCGCGGCTGGAAGCCGTCATCGACGAGTCCGCGGACGGCAACGCCCGCTATGTGTTCGTTCCCGCAGAGGAGGCCGTTCCATGAGCCGCGACGTCTACATTGCCGGGGCCGCGATGACCCCGTTCGGGCGCCAGGACGCCCGATCCATGCAGGATCTGGCGCAGGCCGCCGTGCTGGGGGCGCTCGCCGACGCTGGTGCGGACCAGAATCGCATCCAGGCCTTCTACAACGCCAACGTCTATGGCGGCATGGTGCTGGGGCAGGTGCTGATGCGCGATCTCGGCATCACGGGGCCGGCGCTCTACAACGTGGAGAACGCCTGCGCCAGCGGCGCCACCGCCGTGCATCTCGCCTGTCAGGCGCTGCGCCTCGGCCTGTACGACACCGTGCTCGTCTGGGGCGTGGAACAGCTGACCCGGCTGGGTGGCGGCACCATCCCCCTCCAGCGCAACGACTACAAGACGGAGCTTTACGCGGCGCAGGGGATGACGCTGCCCACGGTCTACGCCATGCGCGGCAGCCGCTATCTTCATGAACGCCGGGAGACGCCGGAAATCCTCGCCCGCATCGCCGTGAAGAACCGCGCCCACGGCGCGCGCAACCCCTACGCCCAGCAGCGCAAGGAGGTCACGGTGGAGGAGGTGCTGAATTCCCGCCCTGTCGCGGAGCCGCTGACGCTGCTGCAATGCTGCCCGTCGCAGGTCGATGGGGCCGCCGCCCTCGTGCTGACGACGGTGAAGCCGGCATCCTCCCGGCGTCCGGTGCGTGTTCTCGGCTCCGCCGTCCAGTCCGGCCATCTCGAAGAGGGCTGCGACGACATCCTTGACGCGGAAATCACCGCCCGCACGGCGCGGCTCGCCTACGAGGAGGCTGGCGTCGGCCCGCGGGACGTCGGTGTCGTCGAGCTGCACGACGCCTTCACCATTGCCGAACTTCTCTATTACGAAGCGCTCGGCCTCTGCGAGAAGGGCGGGAGCGCCGATATGCTGCGGCGTGGGGACACCGCGCTCGGTGGCCGCGTTCCCGTCAATCCGAGCGGCGGCCTGCTCGCCAAGGGTCATCCGCTGGGCGCCACCGGCGTCGCGCAGATGGTGGAGATCGCCTGGCAGCTTCAGGGCCGTGCCGACGGGCGTCAGGTCGAAGGGGCCCGCATCGGTCTGACGCAATGCACCGGTGGCGGAATCGCCGGCGTCGACCATGCGGCGTCCTCTGTCCATATTCTGGGGGTGTAAGCCATGGAAGCGAGGGATATCGTCGTCGTCACGGGCGGTGCCCGTGGCATCGGCTTCGGCATCGCCCGCCTCATGGCGAGCAAGGGTTACGACGTCGCTCTGTTCGACCGTGACCGGGCGGCACTGGACGAGGCGGCCGCCACACTGCGCGACAGCAGCGGTGCGCGGGCAGTCCCGGTCGCCGTGGACGTCACCAGCCGCATCGAGGTCGAAGAGGCCGTCGCCGCGGTCACGGCGGAGTTCGGCCGCATCGACGTGCTGGTCAACAACGCCGGCATCGTCCGTGACAAACGGCTTTTTGCCATGGAGGAAGAGGATTGGGACACCGTGGTGGCGACCAACCTCAAATCGCAGTTCCTCACCTGCAAGGCGGTCTTGCCCGGCATGGTCGAGCGCGGCTATGGCCGGATCGTCAACATCTCCTCGCGCGCTTGGCTCGGCGGCTTCGGTCAGGCGAATTATTCGGCGGCCAAAGGCGGTGTGGTCAGCCTCACACGCAGCCTGGCGATTGAGTTCGCTGCAAAGGGTGTCACCGTAAACGCCGTCGCTCCGGGCATCGTCGATACGCCCTTGTTCCGCACGTTCAGGGAGGATGTGCAGGAACGCTTGAAGACAAGCGTTCCCGTGCAGCGGATCGGCACACCGGAGGACATCGCCCAGGCGGTGCTGTTCTTCGCGGCGCGCACGAGTTCCTACATCACCGGCCAGCTTCTCTACGTGTGCGGTGGCCGGTCGCTCTCAAGCCCCAGCGTCTGAGGAGAGGTGCGCCATGACCATCACCAGCAACGTCGAGGATCGGATTGGCACAATCACGATCGACCGCGCCGAAAAGCTCAACGCCCTCGATCCGGAGCATCTGCGGGCGCTGCGGCGGCATCTGGCCGGCCTTTCGTCCGATCCGTCCGTGAACGTCATCGTGATCACCGGTGCGGGCGGTCGGGCCTTCTGTGTCGGCGCCGATCTCACTTCCGCTCCGACCAGCGATGCGGGCGTCGCCGAGGCCTTTCCCATGGATCTGGAACAGTCAGGCGAGAACGGGCTCTACATCCGCCTGTTCAACCTCTCCGGCCTGCAGATCCGTAAGCCGTTGATTGCAGCCGTCGACGGATATTGCCTTGGCGGAGGATTGGAACTGGCCCTGCAATGCGACCTCGTTGTCGCATCGGGCAAGGCGTCTTTCGGTCTGCCCGAGGTGGCGGTGGCGAGCGTGCCCGGCGGAGGCGGAGCGACCAACCTGATGCGGGCCATCCCTCGCGCCGTCGCGATGCGGATGCTGCTGACCGGCGAGCGCATCGACGCGCAACGGGCGCTCGCCATCGGCCTCGTCAGCGACGTCTGGCCCGCGGAACGTTTTGCCGACGAGACCAATGCGCTCGCACGCCGTATCGCCGACAATGGCCCGCTGGCGGTTCAAATGATCAAGATGCTGGCCAGCCAAACCACGACGCTGCCAAGTCTTCAGGCGTTCCAACTGACGGAACTGGCCTGGAGCCTGCTGCGCGACACGGCTGACCGCCGCGAGGGGCGGCAGGCCTTTGCCGAAAAACGCAAGCCGGTTTACATTGGCCGCTGATGGTTTGGGATGGTGCCGGAAACTTGTAATCTCTCCGGTTTCCGGTGCAGTCGTGATGAGCAGACCGCCGCGGTCTTGGACTGGCAGGTGGATGTGCTTCTGCGACGAAACGCTAACCTGCCGCTGACCATGCCCGCCTGGGCGGACGGTTTGCATGTCTGACTGCGGCGCCCGGCCCTCCAATTCCGAGACGAAGGCCTCCGTGGTCGACAAGCCGTTCGAAGTCGACGCTGGTGTCGCTGTGGAGATCGGTCTGTTCGGCCGTCTAGTGGTCCCGGCGGACCCGGCGCGCGCCGCCGAGGTCCAGGACCTCGCCCGGCAGGCCGCCGTCTGGGCGACGCGGGCACGCGGGGAGGGCACGCTGCGCGCCTACCGCTCCGCCTGGACGGCCTACAGCGCGTGGTGCGACCGCCTCGGCTTCGCCCCGCTGACCGGCGAGGCCGACGTCATCGGGATGTATCTGGTCAAGGCGGCCGAACGGTTGACCGTGCCGACGCTGCGCGTCCACCTCGCCACCATCGCCACCATCGCCACCGGCCACCGCTTCGCCGGGGTTCCGGTCAACCTCAAGCACCCGCGCATCGCCCTGGAACGCCGCGGTCACGCTCGCGAACACGGAAGCGCTCGCCGGCAAGCAACACCGCTGACCGACGCCGTGCTCGGCCCTGTCCTTGAGCGGCTGACGCCCGCCGACGAACGGCCGCTGCGCCCCATCGACCGCCGCGACCGGGCGTTGCTGCTGGTCGGGCGTGACACGCTGGCCCGCGTCGATGAGCTGGTGGCGCTGCACTGGGCGGATCTCCGTCCGGTCGATCCCGACGACCCGGCGGCCCGGCCCGGCGAAGGCACCATCCGCATCCGCCGCTCCAAGACCGACCCGGAGGGCGAAGGGGCCGAAGTCTGGCTGTCGGCGGAAGCCATGGCCGCGCTTGCCGCATGGCGGGCGGTGGCGCCCTGCTGGCCGGACCCGGTCACCGGCGCGCCGACGCGCGAGGGGCTGCTCGTCTTCGGTCATCTGCGTCGCAGTGCTCCGGGTGAGGGTGACGCGGTGTGCCGTCCATGCAGCGCCATACCCGCAGCGTCGCCGAACGGTCATTTGTCCGTTGTGCTTCCCCGATCGTTTGAGGAGCATGGCGCCGCCGCACCCCGGAGGCCTCATGCACCACGACACGCTGCTCTGCCTCGACATCGAGACAATGCCGGACCGCCAGATCCTTCCGGCGGACTGGCCGGCGGAGAAGTTCCCGCCGCCGCACTGCCATCAGATCGTGGCGATCAGCTTCGTCGAAGCGGCCATCGACCGGTCCTCCGGCGTGGAGCGCTACCGTGTGACCGAGTGCCGGTCCGGCGGCGACCTCGACTATGACGAGGAGCGGCTGATCCGCGGCTTCTGGAAGCACTTCGCCCGGACGTTGCCGCGCGTGGTCACCTGGAACGGGCGCGGCTTCGACCTGCCGGTTCTGAAGCTGCGCGCGATGGTCTACGGCGTGCCGGTGCCGGCGTGGTTCCAAACCGGCGACAAATGGAACGGCTACACCCAGCGCTACCAGCCCGATTTCAACTGCGACCTCATGGAGCAGGTCGCCGACTACGGCGCCTCACAGCGCATCGGCCTGCAGGACATCGCCGACCTGATCGGCCTGCCTGGTAAGATCGGCGGCCACGGCAGCGAGGTGGCCGACATGATGGCGCGCGGCGAGCTGGAGAAGGTGCGGGCCTACTGCGAGTCGGACGTGCTGACCCTCTACGCCGCCTATGTCCGCTGGGCGCTGCTGACCGGACGGACCGACCCGGCTGGGCACAACGCCAGCGTCGACAGCTTGGTGGAGTGCCTCGTGCGCGAGCGCGCCGACCGACCACATCTCGGGACATTCCTCGACCTGTGGCAGGCCTCGACACGGCCCGCTCCGATGCACGTGCCTGTGCCGCGTCCTGCCCTGGTTGCCGAACCGTCGCATCTGCCGAGCGAGCACGTACTCTGACGCGGCGTCGGATTGGTGGATCGGACCAGCCTCCGACGATGGGTCAAAGGTCGAGGACGATGTCAAAGGTGCCCTGGACGGCGCCCGCCTCGAGGCCGTCCGCCGTGATCAACGGAATGATCACACTGCGGCGCGCCTGCGGGTCGCGGATGGCGTTCAGCAGACCGTCGCGGGCGTTCAGCGGTTCTCCCGCGACGTACATCTGCGTCACGAACCGCCCGGTGCCGGGCACGATCACCGCGTAATGGATGTGCGGCGTGCGGCCGGGATAGGGCACTGGCTTGATCGTCCGGAACCGGTAGACTCCGTCCGAGGCCACCGCCACCCGCCCATAGCCCTGGAAGTTTCCATCGAACTGATCGTGATTGGGTGCCCGTGGATGCCGGTAGATCCCCTGGGCGTCGCACTGCCAGATTTCGACCACCGCGCCTAAGACCGGCCGCCCGGCGCGGTCGAGGACCCGCCCTCCGATGTGGGCGACGGTGCCCATTGCCTGGGCGGCGGCCCTATGAACCCGGACGAGGTCGTGGTCGACGTCCGCGGGCAGACTGGTCGGGTAGAACGGGCCTTCGGTCTGGCCGGGCGTCGGGGCGAGGGTCGTGGCGCGGGCCGGTCTGGAGAGCAGGACTGTGGTGCTCAGCGTGGCCATGCCCGCCATCAGGGTGCGGCGGCTGACGCTGCGGTGTTCCGGCATGGCCGCCTCATCTCCTGCGATTCTGATGCCTGCGAACGGCAGGCGACCCTATCAAGATATATTGGGGGCGGACGGGCCGCAGGTCAGGGGGCCTTGAGGTGGAATCCCACCAGTAGCGGGGCAGTAGCGGGCAAGCGACAGAACGCATTGAGAACATTCGGGCGGTGCCGTATCGTCGCATTCCAGGCAGCGCTGTCTCCCTTGCAGCGACCGGAGGTGGGGCGGTCCGCTGGAGGGCGGAAACTGCGGGTGCATGCGGAGTGGAGAGAAGTATGGCGATGAAGGTGTTCGTGTGGTCGCGGGCCGAAATCGAGGACGGGGCCGCGGAAGGCGCCGATGCCGTGATCTCGGTGCGGATGCATGCCGATCGCGGATCGTTCGAAACCCTCGACACGGCGGTGGCGCAGGCTGTCCTGGGCGATGTGGACGCCATGCTGGTCCTGCGCTCCGACGACATCGGCGTGCCGCGGTTGGGGGCGCAGCGCGGGCCGACGGACGAGCAGATCGCCACCGTGATCGATTTCGCGCGGGCGATCCGCGCCGGCCAGCCCGACGCCACGCTGGCCATCCACTGTGAACACGGGCGAAGCCTGTCCCCGGCATTGGCCTTGGCAGTTCTCGCCGACGAGCTCGGCGCCGGCCGCGAAGCCGAGGCGGCGCAGCGGCTGCTCCGGCTAGACCGCGATGGGACCATGGCGCCCAATCCCCTGGCGGTGCGGCAGGCCGACGATCGGCTCTGGCGTTACGGCGCCTTGGACGCGGCGTTGGCCGCCGCGGCGCCGCGCTTTGCGGCTGTCCGGGACACTTGGAGCCGGGTGGCCAGTCCGGCTGGCGTCCGGGCCGCGCCCCGCCTTCAGAGCAATCGAAAGCGGCGGATCCGTGCGCTCGATCAAGACGAGCAGGAGATCCGGGAGTAGCGCGTTTCGTTGCCCCTGCTGACGTGGCGCTCCACAATGCGCCACTGGCGGCATTGCCAAGTCCACACATCAGAACCCGGAGGACACGATCGATGACGGTGAGCAGCGCCGTGGACCTGTTCGACCGTTTGGCCACGGAGGCCGCCGACGATTGGGCGGCTTACGTCGACCACACGTTCGTCCAGCAGATGGGACGGGGGACGCTGCCGGTGGCCTCCTTTCGCCACTACCTGGTGCAGGACTACCTGTTCCTCATCCACTTTGCCCGCGCCTATGCCCTGGCCGTCTACAAGGGCCAGTCGCTCGACGACATGCACGCCGCCTTCGGCGGGCTAAAGGCCATTCTCGACGTGGAGATGGACCTGCACGTTCGGCTCTGTGCCGGCTGGGGCCTGTCCGCCGCGGAGCTGGAACGGGCGCCGGAGGCCAAGGCGACGCTGGCCTACACGCGATATGTGCTCGAGACGGGGCTGCGCGGTGACCTGCTCGATCTGCAAGTTGCCCTTGCTCCCTGCGTCGTGGGCTACGCCGAGATCGGCACGCGCCTCGCCGCCAGCCCATCGGGTTTAGCGGCCGGCAATCCTTATCGTTCCTGGATCGCCGAGTACTCGGGCGACGCCTACCAGGAGGTGGCGGCCGGCGCGCGTGCCACGTTGGACCGCTTGGCCGCACGCGGAATGACCGAGCAGCGGTTCCCGCAGCTGCTGACGACCTTCCGGCAGGCCTGCCGCCTGGAAGCGGATTTCTGGCAGATGGGGTTGACGCGTGCGGACTGAGTTCCCGACCAGCGGGTTGTGAACGGATGGCATGGCAGTCCCACGGAGCGGCGATGGGCACGATCAGGGATCTGGATCAGGTGTTCTCGGGGCTGGCCCATTCGTCCTTCCGGCAACGCTTCCACCTGGGAGCCCGCGAGCAGGCCTACCTGCGGGACAAGGGGTTTCCGACGGTGCTGGCTCACGCACGGGACTTCATCGGCAAGCGGCTTGCGCCAGCGGAACCTGTCAACGGCGGCAAACAGACGCCGTTCCGCGGACATCCAGTGTTCATCGCGCAGCACGCCACCGCAACATGCTGCCGGATCTGCTTGGAGAAGTGGCACGGCATTCGCCGCGGACAGGCCCTGAACAAGGAGGAACGCTCCCATGTGGTCGCAGCGATTGAGCGTTGGCTGCGGGAGAACGCCGCGCAAACGTGAGATCGGCACCGGTGGTCCGACGGTGCTGCCGCCACGGCAAAAAGGCCGCCTTTCGCCACACTGGCGACTCGGAACCCGAACCCCTGGAGGCGTGTTGCAGAAGTCGTGGCAAAACCATGTGGTGAAAGGGCATGGGAAAGGCCGCCGCCCCACGTACCAGTCTACGCCTGATCGGGTATGCCCGAGTGTCCACCGACGATCAGCGGTTGGACCTGCAGATCGACGCGCTGACCAGGGCGGGGGTGGAACCCGAGGACATCTGGACCGATACTGCGTCCGGCCTGACGGTCGCACGCCCCGGCTTAACCGGCGTGCTGAAGGCGGTGCAGCCCGGCAACGTGCTGATGGTATGGAAGTTCGATCGCCTGGCGCGTTCGACCTTGGAGCTGCTGAAGATCGCAGACCAGCTCAAGCGGAAGGGCATCGGCCTGCGCAGCTTGACGCAGGGCATCGACACCAGCGGCCCGGCTGGGGCTTTAGTCTTTGCGGTGCTCGCCGCCGTTGCGGAGATAGAAGCCACGATGATCTCCGAGCGTACCATTGCCGGGATGGAGGCGGCGAGAGCCCGAGGCATTCACCTTGGGCGGCCCCGAAAGCTGACCGACAAGCAGTGCGCAATGATCGAGACCTTGCTCAGAAACCGCCATGGTGGTCAGACGGCGCGGCAGATTGCCGAACAGTTCGGGGTGGAGCGTACGACCATGTACCGTGCTTTGCGAGAACACCGCACTCGTATGGGCAGGGCGTGAAAGGTGGGCGTCAGCCGCGATCGCTCCGTTTATTAGTAAAAGAACGATGTACAGCGAACTCGCGAGCAAGAGCCTCGATCAGGAGCTGTGGAATGAAGATGGATGACCCCTTCGATCTCCAGCGGTTCGTGAACGCACAGGAGCCGGTCTTCGCGACTGTGCTTGAGGAATTGCAATGCGGGCGCAAGCAGAGCCATTGGATGTGGTTTATTTTCCCGCAACTGCGCGGCCTTGGCCGCTCGGCCACAGCCGAGTTCTATAGCATCGACTCCCTCAACGAGGCGCGCGCCTATCTGGCACATCCGACGCTCGGCCCACGACTGGAAAAAGCGACGCGCGCCGTGCTTGCGGTCCAGGGGCGAACGCTTCATGAGATCTTCGGTTCTCCGGACGATATGAAGTTCCACTCCTCAATGACCCTATTTGCCTTTGCCGCAGGAGAGGCCGCGACCCTCTACCAGGAGGCGCTCACGCGCTACAGCAATGGCCGAATGGACGAGGCGACGCTGGCGCTGCTGCGGGGAGCGGCCGGACCCATGCCTTAAAAAGGGGGTTCAAATAAAGTCTCCAGAAGACTGTCTGGATGATCGTAAGCCCCTCGAACTCAGGATAACCGAGGCAGAGGGGCTTGACGCAGCAAGAACTCACGTCGCCCTTTAGACGACGACCTCCACTCGGTCGCCGATGCCTGGACGCCGGAATGCCTCCCAAGCGTTTCCACCGCGCAGAAAGATCTCCATCCAGCGTGTTTCTGCTCTCTCGTGACCTGCCCACCCGCTGCTACCCGATGCGAAGGCCATCCGCCCATGCGGGACAGCGAAGGTCCCGTTCCCCATGGTCGCTTCGTGCTCGTATCCGCCAATGCGAAGGCGCACGGCCGCCGTGGCATTCGGCTGGTCCGCAGCGCGGAGGGTCGTCTTCAGGTTCCCATACCCGTCGATGTAAGCGATGACCCCTGCGGGCACATCTGGAACGTCGTGAGGACCAAGGGTGTCGCCCAAAGCGTCCGGGCGGCCGAGCGCGATTGCGGCGGCGGCGTGGGGGAAGAGATCGCGCGAGCGGAACTGCGAGCCCGCCGCGGGAACGGCCGCCCAGCGCAGTTCGTCGGCCGCGTCACGCACGAAGCTGAAGGTGTGGCCGGCATTGACCCCGATGACGCGCACGCCCGTGGGCAGGCGGGCGAAGGCGAGGCGCTCGCCAGCATTCGCCTCACGAGCCTCTTCCGCGTCCTCGCGCGGTGCGACGTTGTGGTAGATGATTGTTCCAGCGGGCGCGTCGTTCAGTCCGAGCTGGGCGATACAGAAGCCGGCGGCGAGGGTTGCAAACGGGGGCACCGGGGTTAGGATTGGCTCGGCATCCGGCAGGTGGAGCTTGATACGCTGCGCCACTTCCGCGAAGGCCAGATCGCCTGCCGGGCCATAATCGGCAATGATGTGCACGAGCATAGAGAGATCCCTTCGCTTCGTTTTCTGGTTCCACTCCGTCAACAGCTTTCCCATCGCCCGAAGCACTCTCAGGGCCGACGTCTTGCGGAGGTCTGGATTGGCGACTACTCATTGCCAAAAGCGATCGCCACCGATGTGGCAAAAGGGGGGTATCCATTCTTGAGCGCTGGAACCGCGAGATTGGTTCGCTCATGAGTAGATCGGCACCATCCACTACACGCGCCGAGTGAGCTTGCCGGCTTGAAAGCGCTATAAGGTTAGTGCAAGGTCGCGCTCGGCGCGCTTGCGCCAATCTGGCCCTATGCGCATCGTGGTGGGAGGAGTGATGTACTCGCGTGGTTCGGAGTGGCGACGGTGGGACCTCCATGTCCACGCGCCAGGCACGTTGCTCAACGACAACTATGGCGATTGCTGGGAGGATTACGTCGCGGCCATTGAGGCGAGTAGCGTCGCGGTTATCGGTGTTACGGACTATTTGACAACTCGCTCATACGCGCGCCTGAAAGAGTACAAAGACGCTGGCCGCTTGTCGAACGTCGCTCTGTTGATTCCAAACCTGGAGTTCCGGATTTCACCGCGCACGGCGCGGGGCAGCGCCGTAAATATCCATCTTCTTGTTTCTCCGGAGGCGCCCGATCACATCGCACATATAGAGGACGCGCTGAGCTATCTTGTCTTTGAGGGCGTTGGCGGGAAATATCGCTGCACGCTCCACGACTTGGCCAAGTTGGGGCGCGCCCACGAGGCTGGCGTGCTTCTTGACGAAGCTGCGCGCAAAGCCGGAGCCAACCTGTTCAAGATCGAATTTGACACATTCAAGCGGTGGTTTGACGATCAGCCCTGGTTGCGCGAAAATTCCATCATTTGTGTGGCGGCGGGACACGACGGCTTGGCTGGCCTTCGCAAGGACGATGGTTGGAAAGCCGTCCATGCCAAGCTGGCGCGCTTTGCGCAGATCGTGTTCACGGCCACACCATCGGAATGCAAGTTCTGGCTCGGCGGCTCAGGAAAGAAGGCGCACGATGAGGCACTTGAGTTCTATGGCGGCCCGAAACCATGCATTCATGGTTCAGATGCCCATGAGTTGACTAAGCTGTTCGAGCCAGACGAGCAACGGTACTGCTGGATTAAGGCAGACCCAACCTTTGAGGGGATGCGGCAGATCCTGTTTGAGCCGGCCGATCGCGTTCATATCGGTCCGAGCTCCCCCGCAATCACGATCTCTCGGCCAAACGTCATCTCGGCAGTCCAAATCAAAAGTTCAAATGGTTGGTTCACTGATGAGCCGGTGCAGCTCAATCCAGGCTTGGTCGCCATCGTTGGCAAGAAAGGCTCGGGCAAGTCCGCACTCGCCGAAATGACGGCGGTTGCCGCTGGGCAGGTACCGCAGAAGAATGACGTGCGAAGCTTTCTGAAGCGGGCCAAGGGGCATCTGAATGGGACGACGGTTGAGTTACAATGGGGCGATGGTACAACTGGCAAGCACACGATCCATACAGCAGTCGGACTGAGCGAGCCCCGAGTACGGTATTTGTCTCAGAGCTTCGTCGAGGAGCTGTGTGGCGGCGAGGAGGGTGCATCGCGTCTAGAGGAAGAGATCGAAGCCATTGTCTTCGCCCACCTCGACCCGACGGAGCGGCTGAACGCGTCCAGCTTTGCTGAACTCCGTCGAATCCGGGTCGAGAGAGTTGAGCGCCGACGTACGGACATTCAGGCCCAAATCGAGCAAAGCAACCGCGTGACGCAGGCTATCCATGAGCGGAGGCTCTCGCTCGGTGAGAAGAGGGCACAAAGGCAGGCTCTCGAAGAGGAACAGAAATCCCTCAACGAGACGACGACCAGTGGCGCCACGGTTGCCGAAACAAAGTTCGCTGAGGATCTCGCGCGACTGCAGGCAGCGCTCGGGCAGGCGCAAGACAAGGCGTCGACCATCAAGCGCAACCTCGTGCAATTGGACGATGTTGAGGCGCGAGTGGAGGCCTTCCGGCGCGATGGAATCCGTTTCTTTACGGAAGTGTCGGCCAAGCTCCGCAGCCTCGGCCTTTCCGAAGAGGCGGCAGCCGCTTTCAAGCCGACTTTTGTGGGCGATCCGGACATCGCGATCGCCGCGTGCAAGACCGCGATGCAAGTCGAGCTCGCCGCCGTAGAAGGTCAGAGCGATTCGCCGGTGCCTGGGACGATCAATGCCCTTACGCAGCAGCTTGAGGTGTTGTCGCGGAAACAGTCGGACGACCAAGCGCGCCGGGAACTCATCCAGGCCGCGCAAACGCGCCTTTCCGAAATCCGTGCCCAGGTCCAGCGCCTGGATGCGGAGATCGCCCTGATTGAGAGGGATGATGTTGCCGCACTGGAGGCAGCACGCACGGAACGACTTGAGGCGTATCTGGAAATATTCGACACATTAGCTGAAGAAGCCCGGATCCTTGACGGCCTATACCAGCCCGTACGCGACCGTTTGCAACAGGGGCGGGGCAACGAGCGCCTTCTTGAGTTTGAAATTCGGCGCCGGGTTGACGTCGAAGCTTGGCTGGAACGTGGCGAAGCCGTAATCGATCTTCGGCGCTCCCTCGACTTTGGCAATCTCAAACGGTTTGATGATCTCGCTGAGTTCGCTCGAGAGACGCTTGCGCCCGCATGGGAATCCGGTGACCGGGAGCAAATCCGAGCGGCGTTTGGCTGCTTGGCCGACCAGATCCGCACCCGCCTTCCGAGTGAAGCTAACTTTCTGCGCAAGAACCGCACATTCGCCGATTTCATGGCATGGCTATACGAGGTACAGCACATCACACTGAATTATGGACTGGTCTACCAGAAGACCCCACTTGAGAAGCTGTCTCCAGGAACAAAGGGGATCGTGCTTCTGATCCTGTATCTCGCCATGGTTCAACATGAGCGCCGCCCATTGATCGTTGATCAGCCCGAAGAAAACCTCGATAACGAGTCGATTTTTTCGGATCTCGCGGCCTATTTTCGGACCGCGAAACGGAATCGGCAGATAATTCTTATAACGCACAATCCTAATCTTGTTGTGAATACCGACGCCGAACAAGTCATCGTTGCTGTATGCAGCCGCGGTGAAAACGGGCATCCATCAATGCGCTATGTCAGCGGATCTCTGGAGAATGCCGCTCCCACGGGACCGGACATTCGTGGCCACGTCTGTCGAATCCTGGAGGGAGGCGAGACGGCGTTCCGGAAGCGGGATGAGCGATATCGGTTGAGCCGCACATGATTCGGCTGGCCGGAGCAGCGGTCGAATGTTCGAGTCCAAGCGTGTGCGCCGCGCGGTGCAATGGGAGGGACAGCGACTAAAGACTGCCTTAGGTAGTGTCTGACGGAGCGGCGTGTTGGAGCTGTTGGAAGCGGTAGCCCCCTCAGCCGGAACGACCGCGATGCGCCGCCATGAACTTTCGGATGCCCAGTGGGCGCTGGTTTCAGAACTGATGCCTCCGACCGGGCGCCCTGGCGGGCGGTGGCGCAGCCACCGTGAGGTCGTTAACGGGCTGTTCTGGAAGCTGGACACTGGCGCACCCTGGCGCGACATTCTAGCGCACTATGGACCATGGCAGACCATCTACGACCGCTTCGTGCGGTGGCGGCGCAATGGCTTGTTTGACCGGCTGCTGGAGCGTCTACACCTGCTCCTGGATGGGCAGGGACAGATCGATTGGGATGTCTGGTGCGTGGACGGCACCAACATCCGTGCCACCCAGGCCGCCACCGGCGGCCGAAAAGGGGGGATGCCCATGAGCCGGACGATCATGCCCTCGGCCGCTCGCGCGGCGGCTTTGGCTCCAAGATCCATCTGGTGACCGACGGCACCGGGCTGGCCCTGGCCGTTCTGCTGACCGGCGGGCAGGCGGCCGAGGTGCCCTGCCTGCAGGCGTTGCTCGCCGCTGTGCGCTCCGACCGTTCGCCGGCCTATCTGATCGGCGACCGGGCCTACAGCAGCCGCGCGGCGCGCACGTGGTTGCGGATGCAGCACATCCGACCGGTCATTCCATTCCGCGCCGATCAGAAGCGCTCCTGGCATTGCCGTACGCTGCGTTTCAACCGGCAGCTCTATCGGCGACGCAATGTCGTCGAGCGCTGCGTCGGATGGCTCAAGCACTGCCGAAATCTCGCCAGCCGCTCCGACAAGGAGCTATGCGGGAAAGTGGGTGATGACGGTCTGAAGAAGGCGGCGTATCGAGGCGGGTGACGAAGCCTGCCAGAACCTCCACGAGGGAGCGATACGCCATGGACGAGATTAGCAAGGTTGTCCGCTTACGTCAGCCGGAGGAGATCGACGACCCGCTGACGACCATTCTGCGCGCCGGCGCGCGTCGGCTGCTGGAGCAGGCCATCGCGGCGGAAGTAGACGCCTTTCTGGCGTCGATGAGAGACCTGAAGCTGCCGGACGGCCGCGACCGGGTGGTCCGGCACGGCCACGGCCCCGAGCGGGCGATCCAGACCGGGATCGGGCCGGTTCCGGTGCGCCGGGTCAAGGTCCGTGATCGTGGCGCCGAGGAAACCGGCGCACGCATCCGCTTCACCTCGGCGCTGCTGCCGCGCTGGGCTCGCCGGACCAAGAGCCTGGACGCATTGTTGCCCATCCTATACTTGCGCGGCGTCTCCACCGGCGACTTCCAGGAGGTGCTCGGGGCCTTGCTCGGCCGGGAGGCGCCGAACCTGTCGCCCTCGGTGATCGGCCGGCTGAAGGAGGACTGGGCGGTCGACTACGTGCGTTGGCAAAAGTGCGACCTGTCGGCGCGCCGCTATGTGTATGTCTGGGCCGATGGCGTTTACCTGCAGGCCCGCATGGAGCCGACTGCGGACTGCATGCTGGTGATCATCGGCGCCACGCCGGAAGGCCGCAAGGAACTGGTCGGCTTCCAAGTTGGCGTACGCGAGAGCGCCCAGAGCTGGCGCGAACTGCTGGTCGATCTCCAGGCCCGCGGCCTCACCACCGCCCCCGAACTCGCCGTCGCCGACGGCGCGCTGGGCTTCTGGAAGGCGCTGGAGGAGGTATTCCCGACCACCCGGCACCAGCGGTGCTGGCAGCACAAGACGGTCAACGTCCTCAACAAGGTGGCCAAGTCCGTCCAGCCAGCGATGAAGCAGGACCTGCGCGAAATCTGGATGGCCCCGGACCGGGAGACGGCGCAAACCGCCCTGACGACCTTCGAAAAGAAGTACGCCGCCAAACACGCCAAGGCCGTCGAATGCCTGACCAAGGACCGTGAGGCGCTGCTCGCCTTCTACGCCTTCCCCGCCGAGCACTGGGACCATGTCCGGACCACGAATCCCATTGAAAGCGTGTTTGCCACCGTCCGCCACCGGACTGTCCGCACCAAGGGGGCGCTCTCGCAGGAGACCGCCAAGCTGATGGTCTTCAAGCTGATCACCGCCGCCGCGAAGACTTGGCGTCGCCTGCAGGGGGAAAACCAGTTGCCCAAGGTCATCCAGGGCGTCACATTCCGTGATGGCATCGAGGTCACGGAAACCGCGTCACAGAGCGCCGCCTGACCAGACCATCACCCACTTTCCCGCATAGCTCCCGACAGTTCGCCCTCAACTTCATGACCTGGATCAAGCTCGCCATGATCCGCCAGTCGCTGCGCAGACTCTGTCCGTCAGACACTACCTAAGGAGGCGTTTCGTTGGTCAGCACCAGTTTCTCGGAGCTGATGTCGCGCTGAATAGTGAATTCCTCTGTATGAGGCTGGGTGGACCATTGTTTCTTTCAAAGAATCTTATGGACTCGATCTTCCCACTCAATGGGAACGGAAAGAATTTGGTAATTTACCTCGTGCATCATAAAACTCCACCCTAATATTTTGGAGATAAATAATGTCTAGGAACGACCTATTTGACTATATGAAATCGGCAGCTCAGAAGATCCAAGCTGAGTACGACCGAATCCAAAAGCGCGCCTTAGAGGACCCGGGAACTGCCGGTGATAATGGGGAAGAAAACTGGGCTAACCTGCTTCGCGAGTGGCTTCCGGCCCACTATCATGTTGTCACGAAGGGCAGAATTATGAATACCGATGGAGAGTGCGGACCTCAAGTGGATGTGCTCGTTCTCTCGCCTTCATATCCCCAGGTTCTCTTGGATAAAAAGGAATACCTGGAAGGTGGGGTAGTGGCGGCCTTCGAGTGCAAGCTGACGCTTACCGCCGCCCACGTTCGAAACGCTGTAAGGACTGCTGCACACATTCGCAGTCTCTCGCGGCCCGAGCGAAAAGGAACACCATATAAGGAACTTCACACGCGACTGCGCTACGGCCTTCTCGCTCACTCTCACTCGTGGCAGGGAGCAGCTTCAACTCCCATCCAAAACATCGAAAAGAATTTAAGAGAAACAGAGAGCAAAATAGTTCAGAACCCGAAAGAACTACTTGATTTCGTCTGCGTTTCCGACCTTGGCGCGTGGCATACAAGAAAAATGATTTTTGTGGGCCAGCAATTATTATCGCAAATAAAAGTTAGATATGAGAAGGAAGATATATGGAATGTAATTCAGAGAGCCGGAGGAGTTATTGAGGCTGCGCATGTATGCTCGGCAGCTGAATATCAATCCACTGACGAGGCAAAAGCAACCTTTACACCAGTTGGGTCTTTCTTGGCTGCGCTCCTTGAGTCATTGAGTTGGGAAGATGAAAGCATGAGAGCATTAGCTGAGTACTTCATCATCGCGCAACTCGGGGGGGCGGGCCAAGGTTTGCCAGTTATGTGGCCTCTTTCTGTTTTGTCTGATGAATTGGCAGCTAAGTTGGTGCGAGGTGGCAGCTTAGTAAGTGGAGAGCGATGGAGCGAGTGGAGTATGATATTTTGATTTTGAAGAGCAAAATAGATGTACCCGTTATTAATAAGAAACCTGTCACCGTTTTGGTGTGCTTGAGTTTGGATTTTGTCGTGTCGACTGCTTAGGATCGATCAAAACCGGATCGTCCGCTGAGGGGAATTTCTGCGCTGACCATTCTAATTCCAAAGCTCGCAAGTATTCTTCCGGCCTAAGGCAGGCGCCCCGCCTCCCCCGGGCGTCTGCCTTAGGCCCTTTGTCGCCCCCCAGAGTGGTCCGAAGCCCCGGGCGGGTTTCTGGACGAGATCGCCAATGACCGTTTCTGGCGCTTATCGGATGTACATGTTTGCAGCCGAAGAAGGCTAAACGGGGTGAACTGCGGCCCGGAAATGAGACACCCGTCTGGGCTTGTTCAGGCGGCCAAGGGTAGCTCGGCGGTGGACGGCCGATCAACCCGGAGGTGGTCAGCGCGCACCTGGGCCGGGGTGCGGTGTCCATGCCGGGCGACGAGCCAGGTTTTATTGTAGTGGTGAACGAACTCGACCAGAGCGCGGCGCAGGTCCTCGACGGTGTCGAAGGTGTTGATCCAGAGGAAGTTCTCCTTGAGCGTCCGGATGAAGCGCTCGGCCACGCCGTTGCCCTCTGGCTCGCGTACAAAGGAGGGTGAACTGGTGATGCCCAGGCACTTGATCTCGGCCTGGAAGTCGCCAGACATGTAGTTCGAGCCGTGATCGTGGCGCAGCGTCAGCCCGGCGGCCACGCCCGGGCCGACGGCGCCGAAATGGCGCAGCACGCCTTGGCGGACCGGCTCCAGGGCTTCGAAGCGGTTGCCGCTCTTCGAGGCGTGGATGCCCACCACCTCAGAGTTGGCGTGATCGACCGCGATGAAGACGCGCGCCACGCCCTCGCACACCGTGATCGTCTCGGTCATGTCGGTGCCCCACATCACGTTCACCGCCTCGGTGACGATGGTGCCGTCGTGCACCCGCGTGCGGGGCCGCCCGACCCGATGCGGCGCCAGCAGCCCGTGAGCCCCCATCAGCCGCCGCACCCGGCGGGCCGAGGTGCGAATGCCCGCATGCCGCAGACGCGCCCAGATCTTGCGGTAGCCCTCACCGTGAAAGCGCGAGGCGAGGATCTGCCGGCGGATATGCTCGACCAACTCAGCATCTGAGCACGGGCCAAGCGGGCCTCGGCGCCAGGGTATCGAGGCCGGACGGTCTGCCCGGTGGCGGTAGATGGTGGCGCGCGACACCCGCCAGGTTCGGGCGACGCGGGCCAGACCGTAGGGACGGCCGGTGGAGGGCGAGATGATCCGGCTCATCGTCTCGACCTCCGGCGGGCCAAAGGGCGTTTGCCCTCCAGCGCGGCAATTTTCTCCTCCAGCAACTCGTTGGCCATAGTGATCTCGCCGAGCTTGGCCTTCAGGCGCGCGATCTCCTCATCGCGCTCGTCGCGCTCGCGTTCCTTCATGGCGGACGCGGCCGCCGCCAAGGCGCGCTCACGCCACTCCGACAGGCGCGCCACCGTGACGTTCAACTCGCGGGCAACCACCTCCAGCGGCTCACCACGCAGCAGGCGCGTGACGGCTGCCACCTTGCGGGCCGCGGAGAAACGTTGGGGTGTGCTAGCGTCCGCGCCCGAGGGGGCGCCTGCGCCAGCGTGGTGGGCGCGCTCCGGCGCCCCCTCGGGCTGACGTTCCTGTTCCTTGTCCATGGCAAAGACCTCCGGTTGCGGTTCAATCTACCGCAGCCGGATGTCTCATCGAACCGTGCCGCGCCCCAGAAGGCTAAACGGGGTGGCTACGCGCTCACCCCTCTGGTGCAAAACCTCCGTCGCAGAACCAGTCGCTGTCTGCCCACGCACGGTAAGTCGCTGTCCGCCATCCGTTGCGGCGTCCCGCAGCGCAGCTTGCTGCACGCATTCTCAGCTCGGCGCGGACAGTACGCATACCACCAGTAGCATGCATTTCAACTAACTGGTGCCGAACATTGACCAACTCCTCTGCTGCCTCAGACGCGTATAATCCTGCGAGTCCGAGAGTGCGAAAGTGATTCTGCACCCTAGCCACAAGAACGTTGTCCCAGATGTCAGGCGCTACGACTCGGAAGCGGACCGCGGCCGGACATGTCTCGATGACCTTGGCCACGAGCCACTGCTGGCCATTTATGTCATCGTAGTAGGGATGGAGAGCGACGTCCGCCGCGCTCTGCGGAATAGCGTCTAACTTAGCTTTGTTGCAGTCTGTACAGGACGGCACGAGGTTCAGGGGCGCTACAGCGAGTGCAGGATAATGCGCTTTCGGGAGATGGTGGTCGAGCGTCGCTACCGGTCGCTGGGCACACAGCGGACAACGCCCTTGCGGCGAGGATCCAATGATATCGTCATACACGTCACGGCCAGGAGCGCCTTTCTTCGCCATCCGCCGCGTGTAGACCTTCTCCATCTCCTCCGTGGTGACGTCACCTCCCACGATCGCTTCTCGCGCTATTTCGTGCAATGCGTGACGCTGGGCGGCCGCGTCGAACGCAACTGACGCATCCGCCACCGCCTGCGCTACTCCTTCCAAACGTGCCCTAAGGTCTGGGTTGCGCACCCGACCAATACAAGTCCTGAAGGTTGCGAGAGCCGTATGTCCCGGCCGATTGAGCGTCCACATCAGCGATCGTTATCGTCTTCGGGTTCGCGTGCTGCAATCAGAGCCCGGATAATAGCCCTAGCCTCCCCACCCAATTCGCCGCCAAACCGCTGGACCACGGCATCGAAGTCCGCCTCTCGAGCCACGGCGTCGCGCAACAGTTTGTGAAAGCCGGAATGAGTGACTTCGAGCCCGAAGATCTCCCGGGTCAGTATCCCGACATTTTCCCCAAACGTTTCGATCTCAGGCCGTTCCGCTACAGCGCGTGCACCTGATCGCCTGATTTTCCACACACAGCTTTTTGGAACCTCTTGGAGCACCACAGGAGAATGTGTGGCGATCACTGCCACCCCATTACGATTGATCAGAAGGTCGGACAAGGCGCGGACGAACGCAGACAGAAGCGGTGGATGTAGGTGCGCTTCCGGCTCATCGAGCAGAACGAGCGTCTTTTCTTCGACTGTCTCGACGAGCCGCGTAATTGTCAGAAGAACGATTTTGTGCCCGGAGCTCAACTTGGCAAAAAGTTTGCGCGATTGGACCTTGAGCTCTTCATCATCAACGTCGTCGGAAGCCAAATCTGCGACTTCCGCCTCGCGGAAAATCGGATCAGCCTCCAACATTTCCAGTGCACGGCGCCAACGGCTTGCTCGCGCTCCCTGTCGACAAACCGAAACACTGCTCCCGAACTCGGTTGAAAGCCGTTCGGGCGATTTCGGAGGCAGGGGCTTCCCGTCCTTGCCGGATCCCACGCGTTTCAAGCCGATATAAGCGTACTGGACCCCTTCCGACTTGTCCTGACGACTGGGTAGCGGCTCGAACGGGTCGAACGCACTGAATGTCACCGACACTAGGTTAGTAAACATTCGGTTATCCAACAGCTCCTCAACCTCAGTCGAAAACGCGCCGACTTCAACCGCATCGACATTCTTTTCGACAATAGCGCGCGTCATATTATTGAGGAGCGTTGTCTTTCCGACGCCATTGCGGCCTATCAGCACATGTATGTTAGTCGGAGGATAGGACTCTGGTTCGACGACGAAGGCCAGTGCCATCGGGTTAATGTGTCCGCGAGACTGCTTCGGCGCTGTATAGCTGAACTCGTAACGCGATAGACGAACCCCACCGCAAGCCATCCGGTGAAACTGGCCGCGCACAGTTGCGTGGGATACTGACCGCAGAAGCGAAGTACCGGTAACCTTCTCTTTGAGCGCACGCTCGAAAAGCTCCAGGTCCAACGCGACGTCCCGGATCCCGCACAATACCTTATCCCGCACATTGGGACCAAGCTCGTTTAGGTGATCGTAGTAGCTGTCGTCCTGACCAAGTGAGAAGAAACGCTCGTCAAGTTGGTCGAATCGCTTTGGAATGTCGGGCCGGCGTTGCTCATCCGCCATCCTGAACTGGCCGATTTTCACGCCGCCAATTATGTGTCGCTCGCCTTCAGCATCGAATACCAATAATGTGTAAAGTGTCGAATATTTGAACCAGTCGTCCCAATTGTCAGTCAGAAGATAGGCTTTCGACTTTGCCTGGGTAGGCGTCCGAGTTCCGTGAGCTAGGACGGTAAAATACATCCCCGGCTTCCCTTAAGATAAACGTGTCCGGTATTCGAGCGCACAGCACTAGATTTCCCGTGCATTGCTGATACGACCCGCAACGATTGCGATGGTCGATGTTGGTTTGGCCATCAGATGCTGAGCCATCTCAATTTGTGCAGGGGGAACGGCGAACACCCAACGCACGGTCGTTGAAGATCCACGCATCCAAGCCTTTCAAGGCATTGAGGCGTAAGCCGAGACGCTGATCATCCTTCGATATACACGATAATCGAATCATCGCTCTACGCATCTGCGCCAACCAAAAGGCTCTGCAATTGTTCACCACAACATCCTGCCATGTTTAGATTAAAAATCAACGCGTTTTTGCGATAATGCGAATGCTGAGTTGGTGTGGGGTGTACCATTACGTTCTGTCAGTCCGGAAAATCCCCGATAGCTCAATGAAAAGTAAATGCTCTGGTCCACAACTTGAATGGCTGCTCATGGCGCTAAGCGGTCGTAAGCGACGGTCCGCATCGGGTCAAAAGCCGCTGGCGTTGGTGTGGTGAAAGGGGACGCCGGACTCACAGATCTGCTCGTCGCCAAAGAGCCATCGGGACAGCAAGGTCCGAAAATGCTTCCGAGATCTTAATAGTCCTCAGCAGCAACTGACAGCCGTCGAGGCGATGAGTTTTCGGAACCAGACCAGGGGTGCATAATTGGTCGTCGATGTGTGCCAGAACATCCGGGCCGTGAACGCCGGCATCGTAAAGGGTAGCGCCTCCACGCAAAGACCCTGTTCCTTTCCAGCGGCCTCGGCCACTCGGCGACCGATGACGAGAACGTGATCGCTGTTGGCGAGGAGACGGGGCGCCAGCAGAAAATGGGCCACGGTCACCGCGACACGTCGCTTCAGCCCCAATTGAGCAAGGCATTCGTCGGCTATACCGGTGCCGTCGCCGGCTTGTGAAACAAGCAGCCCTGGGTGCTCGACAAACCTTTCGGGAGTGGACGGGCCGCTGTGATACGGATGGCCGGGGCGCGTCACCATCACGAATTCTTCATCGAAGAGCGGAAGACTCAAAACGTCGGGAGCCTCCTGTTCGGTCACGGCCAGCGACAGGTCCACCTTGCCCTCCCGCAGAAGCGTGATGGCTGATCGCCGGTCGGCGGCGACGACGCGCAGATCAATTCCCGGAGCCAGCCTTACGAGGTCGGAAATCAGCTGCGGCATCAGGACGACGGCCAGATAGTCACTGGCCGCGATCCGCACCACCATGTCCGACGTCACAGGGTCGAAATCCGACGGGGTCTTAAAGGTCGCCGTGAGCGCGGCTATCGCGCGCGCCACATGCGGGCGCAGTTCTTCGGCGCGCGGGGTCAGGCGGTACCCTCGACCGTCCCGGACCAGCAAGGGATCATTGAAGATTTCGCGCAACCGGGCGAGGGCGCTGCTGGTCGCCGGCTGGCTGCGCCCGATTTTGACCGCCGCGCGCGACACGTTGCGTTCGTCGAGCAGCGCGCCGAGCGCGACGACGAGGTTCAAATCCACGGTCATTATATTCATCATACGAATACAAGCTATATTATTTATCGTTTTGACGGATACTATGGTTTGTCCCCAGTGTCCATGGGTGTCCGGCGGCGACGCCGACCTTTTCGGAGGAACCATCCATGACGACCAAACACTCCGCCATCATCATTGGCGTTGGCCCCGGCCTTGGCCTCGCGCTCGCGAGGAAATTCGGGCATGAACTGGGCGAGGTCGCGCTGATCGCGCGCTCCCCTGCGCATCTCGCCCCGCTGCTCCAGGAACTGAAAAAAGCGGGGATCACGGCGCACGGCTTCGCCGCTGATGCTGCCGACCTCAACGGCCTGCGGGCGACGATTCGTCAGGCCACCTCGGCCATGTCACCGCTGAAGGCGCTGATCTACAACGCCGCGGCTATTAAGCCGTGTCGCGCCGTGTCGCTGGAACCCGAAGGCTTCGCGGCGGAACTGGTGGTGGACGTCGTCGCGCCGCTGGCGGCGGCCCAAGCCGCCGCGCCGGTGCTGGAGGCGAATGGGGGCGGCAGCGTGCTTTTCACCGGCGGTGGCTTCGCGATCTACCCCTACGCCGACATGGCCGCGCTCAGCGCCGGCAAGGCAGCTCTGCGCAACCTCACGGCGACGCTGGCCGAGGATCTGGAGCCCAAGGGCATCCGCACGGCCGTCGTAACGATTTGCGGCTACTTGGCTGAAGAAGGCCGCTTCGCCCCCGCAACGGTCGCGGACGCCTATTGGAACCTCCACGTCAGCCCGGCGGAAGACCGCAAGCCCGAACTGACCTACGCCTGATTGGATTGGTTTGCCATGTGGAATCACAACGGCTTCGCGGCGGGCCTATTCGCCGTCTTGGTTGGCTTCGGCACAGCGGTCGAGGCCGGCACGCTGGGCATCTTCCAGTCCGATGCCAACGGCTTCGACACCCGCACCTATTATTACGACGACGGGAAAGAGGTGACCGTCTTCGACACGCAGTTCGTCCCGCCGTTGACCATGGCGATGGTCGCTAAGATCCGGTCGGAGACGGCATCCCCGATCACCCGTGTCGTCATTACCCACCCCAATCCCGACAAGTTCAACGGGCTTTCCGTGCTTCACGCGCTCGGGGCGGTCTCCATAGGCTCGAAGGCAACCGCCGATGCGCTGCCGATCGTCCACGACTACAAGAAGGCCTTCTGGGTCGGCACGATGGGCGCGTTCACCGAGGCGACCTACCCCAGGTTCGAACCGATCCAGAAGACCTTTTCGGACAAGATGACGATTCCCTTGGCGTCGGGCGAAACCATCACGCTGTTCGAGCTGAAGCATGCGGGGGTTGCGACGACTCAGACGGTCGCGCGGATCGACCGCACGGGGGATCTGATCGTCGGGGATCTCGTCCATCATCAGGCCCATGCCTGGCTGGAAGGCGGGCTGGTCCGAGGGAAGCCGTCGCCGGACCTCCCATCGTGGATCGCGGCGCTGGACGAACTCAAGGCGTTGGAGGGCACCTCCGTGCATGGGGGAAGGGGAGCCGACGCTCCCGTTGCCGAGGCCGTGAAGGAACAACAGGAGTACTTGCGGGCCATGGACCGGCTGGTCGGCGACTACATCGTCGAACTGGGTCCTCACAAAGAGGATCTGCGGGACCCGACCAAGGCGAAGGCCCACTACGAGGAACTGCAGAAGCGGGCCGTTGTTGCCTTTCCCACCTATGCCGCGCCATACATGATCGGTTTCAGCGTGTACGGCCTCGTGCAATCGAAGCTTAAATAGCGTCGAAACGAGGGGCGCCTTACCCTCATGCGAGTTGCGGGGGCAAGCCCACTGCCAGGGGGCTTGCCCAAGCCCGGTTGAACCTCCGACAGTGTGCTTCCCGGACCCGCAACTGCAGCGGGGCAGGGCTTCGAACCGGCAGCCTCAACGACTTTCGGTGTAGAAAAAGGGGAACCTGCCCCGAGAAGCCACTCCCTTGCCAACACGCATGTTCAGGGTCATCATCTTGCGTGCTGGGGCTGTGCGGGTAGAGGGGCTTGCCCCGTCCCGGTCGAAATCCCGACAGCGCTGTAACGGGGCACGCTGCGGCGACAGCCGTAGGTCTTCGGACCAGCAGCTTCACCCAGCCGTTCGCCGTGTGGTTAAAGAGGGCACCAAGTTCGAAGCCCCTGATGGTCCGCTTTGCGATGAGAGCAACACCGCATGCGGAGCCTTCCGCCGGCTGCCACTATGTGGCCGCGTGCTCTTCGATGAAATCGACGCGTTCTGGATAAAACGCCAAATGTTCGCGGATGGCGGCTACGGCGGGATAGGGAGTCTCGTAGGTCCAGACAGCGTCGATCGCGATGCGATCACCCACGCGCAGGCTGTAATAAGTGGCATCGCCCTTGTAAGGGCAATGCGTCGTGTGCGCCGTGCGCTCGAAAGCCGTCATGTCGGCATCCGCGCGGGGAATATATTGAACCGCGGGCAACTTCGCCTCCGTCAGCGTCAGGGCGCGTGCCGTTTCGGCGACGACCCGGCCGGCGAAGACGACACGGATCCGATTCGGGTTGGGGATGATCGTGATGGGATGCTCTGGGCCGGGAATTCTCACAGCGATACTCCTTGCTCGCCAGTCGTTGCGCCGGTCATGGCGCGGCCGTCATGCCATATACCAGCGACTTTTGATCCTGACCTATCAGGATCAAGAGCTTCGGCGGCATGGGCCGGCCGCTTGTGACCGTGGTGTCGCTGATCTGCGGCCGGCGCTTTCGCCATGCTACTCTAGGCGGTGTGACGGAGCGTTGCCCTTATTTCACATCCTTGCCCCAGGTGGCTCCACCGATGAAAGATTGGATCTCAATGAGCATGCAACCATGGGAAGGACGTGACCGGCTGGTGGCGATCGACATCGAGACGACCGGACGGCGCCTGCCGAGCCTCCAGGACATCCGTAAGGCGCCCAAGGGCCTGCGTCAGCCCGGCATCATCATCGAAATCGGGTGTCTTGAGATCATCCGTGAGGGCAATGGCTGGAGGAAAGCGCGCAGCTGGGAGTCGCGGGTCAACCCCGACGCCCCTCTCCATCCCGACGCCATCAAGGTGCACGGCATCAAGCCCGCCGACCTGAAGGCGGCGCCTCGCTTTCCCGAAGTGGCCGACGCGCTTCTCGCCTTTCTGGGCGAGGACCTTCTGGTGGCGCATGCCTATGAGAACGAGATGGACTTCCTGAACTACGAGTTCGCGCGCTGCGGACGCGCCGCATGGGGTGCCGACACGTTCTCGGCGGACCGGTTCATCTGTACCAAGGAGATGTCGCACGCGGTCTTCCCCGGTGCTTCCGGCTCGCTCGATGCGCTGTGTGATCGGCTGTGGCTCGACCGGAGTGATCGCTTCGCCCACCATGGCGCGCTGCTCGACGCAGACCTGACGGCTGATGCCTTCGTCAAAATGGCGTTGGGAGATACCGGCCCGCGCGATGCCGTGTATGAGTGAGGCACGGCGCCGGGCATCCGGATATCGTGCCGCGCGCCCTGACGGGCGGAAGGCGTCAAGGTCGCCTATCGGGGCAGCTTGCGCTGAACGGTGCTGGCTGCTCATGGCGCGGAGTCGACAGTCCGGCGCCTGGCAAACCGATCTCGCGCTGTCGGGCAAGGTGTCGCCGAACTTTACGCGCTGACAGTTGGTCAGGTCACCCGCGAGGACGGGCGGGACCGGCTTGTGAAAGGACCTGCCCCCCCACTTGGTCCTAATCGTGCCGGGGCTAAGATTCCGCACTGCGCGAGGCGCCGGGCGAATAGCCCATGATGCGCTTGAAGGCGCGGCTGAAGGCGGCCTGCGAGCCATAGCCGAGCCGATGCGCGGCGGTTTCGATCGGCAGACGCTCCCGGCCGATCCACTGGGCGGCAAGCCGCATCCGCAGCTCCGTCACGTAGCGAACCGGGGTCACGCCGGTCACCTCCAGGAAGCGCTCCGCGAAAACCGAACGCGAGGCGCCCATCTCCGCGGCCAGTTCCGCCACGGTCCAGTTGCGGCCGGGATCGCGATGCAGCGCGGTGATGACGCGGCCGAGCCGCGGGTCGCGCAAGGCGTCGATCCAGCCGCGCGCATCGCCGCAACCGCATTCGACCCAGCCCCGCACGATGGAGGCGGACACCACGTCGGCCAGCCGCGCCAGGATGCCGGCATAGCCGGCGCGCTCCGCCCGCGCCTCCCTCTCCATCGCTTCCAGCATCGGCAGGATTTCGGGGTAGCGGTCGAGCAGGGTGCCGACCTGCATCACCTCGGGCATCAGGCCGACCAGCGGCTGCATGGCGCCGAGGTCGAACTCCATGCAGCCGCTGAAGATCACCGCATCCTTCGTTCGGCAGCTTTCCGGCGGGCAGGATTCGAGCGCACCGACATTGCCGCACAGCGGCGCCGTCGCGAAGCTGGCGACGTCGCGGGCCGGCAGTTCCGGCGCCGACAGCAGTTCGTGCGCGCCGCCGCGCGGCAGCAGCACCGCATCGCCGGTGTCCAGCGTGAAGGTACCGCCGGCAAGCAGCCTCAGCACGACCGGCCCGCGGGCGATGAAATGGAATTGCGCCCGCCCCTCCACCGTCCCGAAACCGATGCCGAAGGGAGGGGCGACCTGCATGCGGCGGTACTGCACGCCGGTCAGCCGCATGCCGAGCAGAAGCTCGCTGACGAGGTCGGTGGCGGGAGGGAGACGGGATGAGTCGAGCATATCCGGACTATCGATCAAAAGATGCGGACGTTATGACATGGATCGTCCAGAGACTCCATTCTATCCTGCGTCGCAGCATAATCTTCCTGCGAGGACAGACCATGATGGAACCTGTGAGGCAGGCCGGCGCCGCGCCGGCGGAGCCCGCCTGGGGTGCCGTCTTCTCCCTGACGCTCGGCGTGTTCGGACTGGTGACGGCGGAGTTTCTGCCGGCCAGCCTGCTGACGCCGATGGCGGCCGACCTGCATGTGACCGAGGCGATGGCCGGCCAGGCCGTCACCGCGACCGCCGCGGTGGCGCTGGTCGCCAGCCTGCTGATCTCCGCCGCGACCCGCCGGATCGACCGACGCCATGTGCTGCTCGCCTTTTCGGCGCTGCTGCTGGTGTCCAACCTGGCGGTCGCCTTCGCCCCCGACCTGCTGTCGCTGCTGGTCGGGCGGGTGCTGCTGGGGGTGGCGCTCGGCGGCTTCTGGGCCATGTCGGCCGCGATCGCCATGCGGCTGGTGCCGGAGCCGATGATTCCGCGGGCCTTGTCGATGATCTTCAGCGGCGTGTCCGCCGCCACCGTCTTCGCGGCCCCGGTGGGAAGCTATCTGGGCGACCTGCTCGGCTGGCGCGCGGTGTTCCTGATGGCCGGAGGGCTGGGGCTGGTGGCCTTGGTGGCTCAGGTTCTGGCGCTGCCGCGCATGGCACCGAACGGCCACACCAGTCTTCGCACCCTGGGCGAGGTGATGGCGCGGCCGGGCGTCGGGCTCGGCATGGTGTCGATCATCCTGGTCTTCACCGGGCATTTCGCGCTGTTCACTTATGTCCGGCCGTTCCTGGAGACGGTGACCGGCGTCGGCGTCAGCGGCGTGTCCGGCATCCTGCTGGGCTTCGGCGTGGCGAACTTCGCCGGCACCTATCTCGGCGGCGCGCTGCTGGCGCGCAGCATGCGGCTGACCCTGACGGTCATGCCGCTGACCATGGGGCTGCTCGGGCTCGGGCTGGCCGCGCTGGGCGGGTCGCCGACCGTGGCCTCGGTGCTGATCGCGCTGTGGGGCGTCGCCTTCGGCGCCGTGCCGGTGGCCTGGTCCACCTGGATCACCCGCACCGTGCCGGACGAGGCGGAAAGCGCCGGCGGGCTCTTCGTCGCGGCGGTGCAACTCGCCATCGCCACCGGTGCGGCAGTGGGCGGCGCCATCTTCGGCGTCAGCGGCGCCGGGGGGGTCTTCGGCGTCAGCGGCATCGTGCTGCTGCTGGCCGCCCTGGTCGTGCTGGGAGGCATGCGCGCGCGGGCAGTCGCTGTCGCCTCCTGATCACCTCCGTCAGACGCCCGCGGATGGACCAGCCGCTGTCGCGCTCCGTTTCCAGGACGGTGGGCCCCCATGCCACCAGCACCGCATCGTACCCGGAAAACCGCCTCTCGCTCAGGTCAATACCCGCGACAGCAATCCTTCGTGATTGTCGACACAAGGAAGTTTAGACCCTCGGGCTCGGTTCAATGTTGCGGGTTAGGCGCCAAGCTCTCGGTGGTGGTTCCGTACTGCTGGGAGCGGGATTCCTTCCGCGGTCGGCGGGCCCGTTCGCTCCGCTTTATAGCAGCCAACCAACTTCAGCTCCTGGCGCAAAGCGGTCGTAAGCGACGGTCCGCATCGGGGCAAAAGCCGCTGGCGTTGGTGTGGTGAAAGGGGACGCTCGTTTGGACGATCGCGTAACGGCGATGGGTTGCTTCAGGCAGTCGCAGACGTTTCGGGCCGCTCCACATAACTGGGTGGAGGCCAGTCATGTCGGTGCCGACCGGAGTTGCTGCTGCAGTTGCCGCGACCATCCTCTCCTGGGGCAGCGCCCTTGCGGCCCAGCCCGCCGTCGATCTGGAACTCGTGCTCGCCGTTGACGGATCAGCAAGCATCGACCAAGCCATGTTTGAGTTCGAACTCGACGGACATGCGGCCGCATTCCGAGATCGGACCGTGGTGGAGTTGATCCGTGGTGGCTATCGCGGACGAATTGCGGTGACCCTGGTGCTATGGTCGGATCCCACGGCCCTGAAGGTGCTCGTCCCATGGACGGTGATCGCTGACGCCAGCAGCGGCGAAGCGTTCGCGGCGGCGATCGACGCCGTGCCGCGGCGTGACCGTGCCGGCAGCACCGGCATCGGTGCGGCGCTGTTGAACTGCGCGACGCTCTTTCCCAACGTCATGCCGGCGCCCCGCCGTGTCATCGACGTTGTCAGCAACGGCTACAACAACGTTGGCACGCTCCCAGAGGTCGCGCGCGACCGCGTCGTTGCTGAGGGCGTCACCATTAACGGCCTGGTCATCCTCGACGAGGTTCCCTGGCTCGGGGCGTATTTCGCACAACGGGTCATTGGCGGCTCCGGCGCCTTTGTCCACAGCGTCGCTGACCGATCAAGCTTTGTTCATGCCATCACCGCCAAACTCAAGCGGGAGATCGCCAACGCAGCCGAGCAGGAGAGCAGTGCGATTCAGAAGCTTCCCGATTAGGGCAGGCGTTCCAACTCTTTCTCGCGCTGGGTTCGCTCGTCCTCACGCGGTTCCACGGCGGGCTTCCGGGCATCCTCCTCGGTCGGTGCCGGTGTCGTACTCCGATTCACCGGCTCCGTCTTCTGCTGCCGATGAGACCAGAAGCTCCAACGATCACTGCTGTGGCACATGCTTGCCTCCAATGTCTGGAGCTGAAACAACAGTCGGATGCGAACATCAGCGTGGGCCGTGCGCGCCCATCATTTGGACACCTACGGAAGTAAGGCCGAACAGAACCGGGCCCGACGCGGCAAGAGGGAACGTGCGCCTTTTCTGTGGCTGGTCGGTTCTTGGCCCGGACACTGTTGGCGAATTGGTCCGCATCAAGAGCGGAAGCGCGTCAGAGGCTGTTGAGGAGAAGGCCTCTGACAGGTAAAGAAAAGGCTCTTGTCGCGGTCTCCCGCCTATCCGCCTGTTCCAGTGATCGCGAAGCCGGGAAGGAGTACGATCAGGCTCCTAAAGGCCAAGGGAGCCCCGGCAATGACGGAAGCCGCGGCCGTTCGCTGGCAGAGCGGTGACCTCTATGAACCCTACGTGGGACGCTGGAGCCGTCCGGTGGCCCACGCGTTGCTCGCTTGGTTGAACGCCCCGACCGACCTCGATTGGCTCGACGTGGGCTGCGGCACCGGAATGGTGGCGGAGGCCATTGCCGAGCGATGCGCCCCCAAGCGTTTGGTCGGGATTGACCCGTCAGCCGGCTTTCTCGACTTTGCACGTCGGCGCTTGAAGGCCTCAGGCGCCGAGCTGCTTCAAGCCAATGCCCTCGGCCTGCCGTTCCCCTCCGCCCAGTTCGATCGTGTGGTGTCCGGCCTCGTCCTCAACTTCCTGCCCGATCATCCGCTCGCGGCTTCCGAGATGGCGCGGGTCGTTCGACCGGGCGGCGAGGTGGCGCTCTATGTCTGGGATTACGCGGGCAAGATGGAGTTGATGCGCCGCTTTTGGGATGCGGCGATCGCACTGGACACGCAGGCCCTCGGGTTCGACGAGGGGCGTCGTTTCCCGATATGCCAGCCGGAGGCAATGCGCCGGCTGTTCGAGGGCGCCGGCCTTTCGCAGGTGAAGACCTTCGCGATCGACGTTCCCACCAAGTTCCGCGACTTCGACGACTACTGGGCTCCGTTTCTTGGGGGACAAGCGCCGGCGCCGGCCTACTGCATGTCGTTGGACGAGGACAGCCGAGCCGCGTTGCGTGAGCGCCTGCGGGCGTCCTTACCGGCACAGGCAGACGGCAGCATCCATCTTGTCGCGCGGGCCTGGGCCGTGAGGGGCCGCAAGGACTGACAAAAAAGGGCATGCGTCCGGCCAAAGCCGGTGGTCAGCCGGACAAAATGCGGTTTGAGCCAATGTGGTGAAAGGGGACACCAAGTCCAAAGCCCCTGATGGTCCGCTTTGCGCGGATAGTGTTGAAAAACTCCCTGACGAGTACTTCGCAGCCGTTTTGACGCAATAATGATCCACTCTGCCGGACTTCAGAGCGATATCGCTGCGTGGCGCCCCTATAGAGCGACGGAAAATTTCTCGCTCCGGCAGGCTCGAGAGTTTTTCAACACTATCCGCCAGAATACTGTCGGCGAAATCGGCGGGTGGGGTCGAAGTCTCTCAGAACCCGGCCAAGGGACCCAGCCCGCGGCGGGTTTTCCCACCCATGAGGGACCTCCGGATTGCCGCTCCGAAATTCGCCAACAGTATCTGGGTCAACCGATGGTGAGCATCGGGATACCATCCGCCGCCCCACGCTCCGTCGCGTTCGACTCAAAGACGTTGGGGCTCGAGGCGCAGACCGAGGGCCACGAAGGCGGCACGCTTGTTACCGTCAAGGATGAGCAACACTCAGCAGTGCACATTCCTCGCCAGCGACTTGGAGGAGCAGAGCGAGTCGATAATCTCGGAGCCGTGGCGCAGCGCCGGCACAAAATGTTTGCGGGCTTTCTCCTGCCGGCGTGCCAATGAGTAATCATAACCTTGATCTTTGGACCTCCGAGTTGCTCCCATTGGGATTAGGTGAGTTTATAATGTATTGAGTAGAAATGAGGCTTAATTTGGATATTGCGCCGATTTGGGTGCATCATTTCTTTAGCAAACAGGGCGGTAACAAGTCATTTGAACAATGTGAGCGGGCTAAATGTTTTCCGCTAATTGTGAGCTTTTAAAGATCGGGTGGATTATGTGCCTTGAGGTGATTTCTTATGAACGCTTTACAGAACAACAGTTTTCCGGCTTTCTTTTCTGTGCGTTCATGGTTGGAGGTTTTTCCATGTCGTACGGAATAAAATTACGGGTGTCAGGCCCAAGAGCCTGCTTCACTCGTCCTGAAACCAAAGTTGAACGAGTATCGTATGACGTGATCACACCGTCCGCTGCACGCGGTATTCTCGAAGCGATTCACTGGAAACCGGCAATTGTTTGGACAATTGACCGTATTCACGTGCTGAAACCCATCCGCTTCCAATCGCTTCGCCGCAACGAGGTCGGCCACAAGGTGCCCGTCGCCACCGTCCGTCATGCAATGCGCGGCAATGACATCGCAGAGTTGCGTCAAATCGCCGATCATGACCGGCAGCAACGTGCCGCCGTCATTCTCGTCGATGTCGATTACATAATCGAGGCGCACGTCTCTCTGACCGAAGAGGCTGGCGAAAACGACACCATTGCCACTCATCTGAAGATATTCAACCGCCGTGCACAGCGTGGTCAGTGCTTTCACCAGCCCTGCCTCGGAACCCGCGAGTTCCCCGCCGAGTTCGAACTCTGGGAAGGTCCAGTGCCCGTGCACGCCCTGCCGGGCGAGCAGCGCAATTTGGACCTCGGCCCGATGCTGCTGGACATCGATCACAGCAACGGCCGCTCTTCGCTAATATTCCATGCCGTTCTGCGCGAAGGCGTTCTGGCGGTGCCGCCGCGCTCGTTGCCGGAGGTGCGGGCATGACGATCCTGTCGGCGCTCAACACCCATTACGGACGCCTTGAACGCTGCGGTGGGGTCGCCCCCTTCGGCTTTTCGACGGAGAGCATCGCCTTCGCCCTCGTGCTCTCTCCGGACGGAGGGCTGAATTCCTGCCGCGATCTACGTGACCACACCGGACGCCAGCCGGTCGGCCGTCCGGTGACCGTGCCGCGGACGTCCAAACGGTCAGGCACGACTCCGCGGGCTTTCTTTCTCTGGGACAACAGCAAGTTTGTGCTGGGGCTTGGCAATGGAACGGGTCAGCCCGGGATCACAACCTACTCCGCCCATGCCGCCGCTTTTCGCGAGACGCATGAACGGCTGCTGGATGATGCGACCGATCCCGGTCTGCTGGCCGTGCTTCGCTTTCTGCGCACCTGGACACCGAGTCGGTTCGGACGGCACCGGCTTGCGTCGGCTCTCCTGGACCGAAACCTCGTCTTTCAGCTCGACGGAGACGTGGACGCTGACGGTCAAGCCCGGTTCGTGCACGATCGTCCGGCGGCTCGCGCCGTGTGGGAACGGCAGGTAACCATAAGCGGTGGGCCATCGGCGGTGTGTCTTGTCACCGGGCGCATCGCGCCAGTGGCGCGCCTGCACCCCGTGATTAAGGGCGTTGCGGGAGCACGGCTGTCCGGGGGCTCGCTGGTCTCGTTCAACCGCAACGCCTTTGCCTCGTATGGCAAGAAGCAGGGCGACAACGCCCCCGTTTCGGAGGCTACCGCGTCGAATTATGGCGCTGCTCTGAACGCGCTGCTGGCGCGCAACAGCGGCACCAAGATGCGGTTCGGAGACACCACGGCCGTATTCTGGGCCAGTGCTTCCGCGGGCGGCGAAACGTCTGCCCGCAATGCTGAGGCGGTAGTTGCCTATGCGCTGGGAGTTTCGCGGGCCTCCTCGGCTTATGCCGCAGCGTTTAAGAGCGGCTGGGGAGGAGGGGGTACGTTTCCCGAATTGATCGATATCCGCCGTACGCTGGAGCGGATCGACGTTGCGCTCGACCCCGGCACCCGGATCCACATTCTGGGCCTTTCACCGAATGGCCCCCGTCTGTCGGTGCGCCTGTGGCACGAGACAACATTGGACTTGCTGCTCGCCCGCTTGGCGGAGCATTGGGAGGATCTGAGGATTGAGCCGCGCGCTTGGCATCGGCCTCCCTCTCCCTTGGCTCTGCTTCAGCCCGTGGCCCGTCGGGGCGATCCTGAAACCGTCCCGCCGGTGCTGGGTGGCGAAGTGATGCGCGCGATTCTCACCGGCGGCCGCTATCCGCGCGTCCTGCTGACCGCGGCGCTTCAGCGCCTGCGCGCGGGTGATCCGGTCACCGGTCCGCGCGCCGCTCTCATCCGAGCCGTGCTCCAGCGCGATGTCCGCCACCGCGGACGCGGGAAGCAGGCTGGCCCCTCGTTCACCACAGGAATGGAGGTTCCGGTGAGCCTCGACCGCCAGGAAGCAGACCCCGCCTACCGGTTGGGGCGGCTGTTCGCTCTTTTGGAAAATGTTCAACGCGCCGCGCTCGGACGTGTGAACGCCAGCATCCGCGACCGCTATTTCGGAGCCGCCTCGGCAACGCCGGCCAGCGTCTTCCCGCTGCTGCTGCGCAACACCTCCCACCATTTGGCCGTGCTGCGCCGAAAGAGCGGCACAGGGGGGCTGGCTGTTTGGTTCGAACGCGAAATGAACGAGGTTATGGACGGCTTGGACATGACCTTGCCGTGCCATCTGCACCCGGAAAGCCAGGGCCGTTTTGTCGTTGGCTACTATCACCAGCGCTGCGCGCGAAAGCCCGCGCCGGATGCCGCTGAAGCGGAGACCGCTGCACCCGATCTGCCCACGGACGAAGGGTGAAACCCATGCCTCCCATCACTAACCGCTACGAGTTTGTCTTTCTGTTCGATGTGACGAATGGCAATCCCAACGGGGATCCGGACGCCGGCAACCTGCCGCGTCAAGACCCGGAAACCAATCAAGGGCTCGTCACCGACGTCTGCCTCAAACGCAAAGTCCGCAACTATGTCAATCTCGTTCATGACGGCGACCCGCGTTTTGGCATTTACGTGCAGGACGGTGCCATTCTCAACCAGAAGCACCGCACGGCCTACAAAGCGGTGCGTCCCGGCAACAACGCGGTGACCACGGTATCCAAATTGTCCCCCAAGGATGAAGACGAGGAAGCCGCAATCCGTCGTTTCATGTGCGACAACTTTTTCGATGTGCGGACGTTCGGCGCGGTGATGAGCACCGGTGTCAACTGCGGTCAGGTCCGTGGGCCTGTGCAGCTGTCCTTTGCCCAATCGCTGGAGCCGATCCTGCCTCTGGAGATCACGTTGACGCGCATGGCCGCCACGACGGAAAAGGAGGCGAAGGATACTGCGGCGGGCGAAGGCACGGCGGATGGAGACGATCGTCGCGAAAACCGGACCATGGGGCGGAAGCACATCGTCCCATACGCCTTGTATCGCGTCCATGGCTACATTTCGGCCAAACTGGCCGAGCGAACCGCTCCGGGAAACAAGCCACGGAAAGCCGAAGGGAGTGGGTTTGACGACGATGATTTGGAGGTGCTGTGGACGGCGCTCGAACACATGTTCGACCATGACCGCTCCGCAAGTCGCGGCGAAATGGCCAGCCGTCGATTGGTTTTGTTCCGCCACGACAGCGCACTCGGCAATGCGCCGGCCTCGGCATTGTTCCGGCGCGTCACCGTCAAACGTTATTTTGAAGGAGCTTCCTATGACCTGACGAGCGCTGACTTGCGCCGGCTGGCACCAGCCCGTCGTTTTGAGGACTATGCAATCAGCGTGGACCATACGGCCCTGCCGGCCGGAATTACGATCATCGAAAAGTTCTGATTGGGCTGTCTGGCGATGCAGAGTTGTCGCCGTGTACAACTGCGCGAACCCGAAGCGCTCACGCAAGGTGGATGGGTTTGTGGGTAGGTATATGCGTTGTTTGTCAATGGATTATCCTTGTGGGTTGCGGACGATTCCAAAATCTTCGTGTCGGTCGCAAGCGGTTCGCGTAAGTGACGGTATTTTGTCTTACCTACCAGCCCCTTAAGAGAAGACAGTTGCTCCTTGCGCGGGAGCGTGGATCGAAATGTCTACACGCTGGTCGGCTTCGACAAGAACGAGACGTTGCTCCTTGCGCGGGAGCGTGGATCGAAATTGACCCAGTACAAGGACCGGTCCATCGGCCAACCGTTGCTCCTTGCGTGGGAGCGTGGATCGAAATATGCACGCCTGGATGGTCGCGGCGATGTCGTCGGTTGTTCCTTACCCGGGAGCGTGGATCGAAATTGATGCAGCACATCCGGAAAGCGGCACATGAGATGTTGCTCCTTACACGGGAGCGTGGATCGAAACACGGGATGCAGCAGCATATGGCTGATGAACTTGTCGTCAGGGCTTCGCAGGAGCGTGGATCGAAACAGCTCTTCAAGTCGGTCAATCCAATCACCGGCGTATTGCCCAAATGGAGATATCATAGAAACAAGCGCTCTAAGTTTATGCGCATCAATGGCAAAAATTAAAAGGTGCGGGGTCGCGTTGGTTAACTCGTGTACTGGGGGAAACTCATGGCCGCCATACCGCTCAAGTTCCAGTCTGGGGATGCGCTTGCATTCCGCAACGCCACAGGCGCTACAGAGCTATGGGGTGTCGTAGAGCGCAAGCGCGGTGGCTACTTGCTCAGGTCCTTCAATGGTTCTGACCAGAGGACCTGGAGCGATGACGAGATCGATAGTGCTTACGGAGCGCGCCGGCTTATCCATTACCCATGCAACGTTCAAGGGTTGCCGAAAAGCATAGCAGATGTTCTCGAGAAAACTTGGGAATACTGGCCCGAAGAGGTAAGGCGACATGCGGAGCGGCGAGCCGTCTATGTGGCCAAGGTTGACGCCCTTATCGACGCATATCCGGTCAGAATGGAAGCCTACGCCGCAGCTGCTGAAGCCGTTTACACCGCTCATTGTGAGGAGTGGAAGGCGGAAGATACTGAACTGGCGATTAGGCGTGCTGCCGAGGATGCGGTCCTAAGACGCAGAAGAAAGCCGCAGCATTCCGATGCTCAACCCGTCAGCACGTCGCCTGTCCGGAAGCCAAGCCCTTACACCATCCGGTCGTGGTACATTCCTTGGAGTCAATACGGGCGCGACATACGCCTGCTGATCCCGCATTGTCATCTGCGGGGCAACCGCCAAGCACGTTACTGTCGTCGATGGGATGACGCACCGGACACCTATAAGGTTATGGCTGCTGCGGTCGAAGATTGCTACATGCGCATGCCGCGCAAGCGGAGAAATTACGCATATAGCAAATACAAGGAGCTTTGTGAGGACAGAAAACTTCCATATGTTAGTTTTCGCTCTTTTCGTCTATTTATCGACAGGAACTATACGGAACGGGCTGAGTTTGAGAGGCGCTATGGTCGGCGCGCCGCCTATTTGAAGTACGGCGTTTTCGAGCGCACAACACCGCCAGAGCGACCACTCGAAGAGGTCGAAGTTGACCATTGTTTGATCGATCTCATTGTTGTTCATCCACTCACTGGGCGGCCTCTTGGGCGGCCATGGCTCACGGTCATTCTTGATCGTGCGACACGCGTCATCCTTGGAGCCCATTTGAGCTTTGAGGTGCCATCCTACGCGTCCCTACAGCGGGCGTTGGCGCATGCGTTTTGGAAAAAGGATCTTTCTGGAATCAATGGTCTCGAGCACGACTGGCCCTGCCATGGCATTCCCGAGTGGGTCTTCTGCGACAAAGGCAAGGAACTTCGATCGAAAAGCCTGCGCCTGACGGAAACCATGCTGAATTTCGCCGTTGTCAACTTGCCCAGGAAGACGCCCTGGCTGAAAGGGGCAATTGAGCGGCTGTTTGGCACCATCGGCGTTCAGGTGTTCAGCCATGAAGAAGGTGCGATCCTCTCACGGACAATGGACTTTTATGATCCTATTGCTCGTGCTCGGCTAACTTTGGCCGAAGTCAGCCAAAAAATACTAAAATGGATTGTTGATGAATATCACGAGACCGTCCATCCCACGATCAAATGTCGCCCTATAGAAAAGTGGCGGCATCTTACGGAACTCTATCCGGTTCGTCCAGTTCCCGACTTCGATCACATCATCCGCATGACCGGAGAAGCCATCGAACAATCGATATCGAACGTTGGCGTTCATTACAAGGGCCTACTCTACTCCGATCGGAAAGTGCTCGAGGAACTCAGAGCGCGTCGGGGAGGTCTCAAAAAAAAGTGGATCATCCGCGTTGATCCTTATGATTATGGAGAGGTCTGGATCTTGGACGACCATGTCGGCCGGTGGTACGTGCTGCCCTGTACGGACCAAACTATTTCGCGGAATGTTTCCAGGTACCAGCACGAAGTCCATAAGCTGATTGCAAAACACAATCTCCCGCCGGGAACGCCGATCACCGTCAAGCATCTTGAAAAGGCAAAGGCTCTGGCAGAGGAAACCGTGCAGGTTCTTTTCGAAAATGGTGCAGCAACGGCCACCGCCGCCAAGGCCGCCCGTTACGCGGCGAATGGTCAGCCATTCACCCCTCTGCTCAATGGCGCAATAACGGCAGACCCGCAACTGCCGCCACAGGACACTGACTCGTCTCCGCCGTCGGCACCCGACCTGAAAACAGCGGCTCTGGCCGACGCGTTGCCGCCTGCTGACGGCACATCCACGCCGGCATCGTCTCCCGGACGTCCGGAAAGGCAAAACTTCGACGACGACATCGAAAGGATGGTTGAGCAATGGGCGAACGAGATGAAGTGAGCGTGGGCGCCAATGGTCAACCAGCCGGCGCCATGGCGCACTTGGCGGATCCCATCCTCGATTTCGAATCCCTAGCAGGTCGCGGAAAAATGAACATATTTCGGCTTTTTGCCCCCTCTGAGGCTTGGAAATGGCGTTTCCGCCGCCCGTTTTTATCAGAATGGAGCGCCTTTTCGCGCTCCGAGACGCTCGGAGCCGCCGCTCAGGCGGATTCCGGGCGTAATTATGCCGCCGCCAGCAGCTTGGGCAGGCGGATCAGGTTGTAGGCGGTAGCGGTCAGGGTGAACATCCAACCGACGCGGGCCGTGCCGCGATGACGCGTTTTGCGCAAGCCAGCTCCCTTGATCCAGCCGAACAGCTCCTCAATCCGTTTGCGGATGCGCAAGGACACGGCATAGCCAGGGTGGTGGGTGGTCCGGCCGTCGATCGCCGAGCGGCGATTGCGCGTGTTCTGCGCGACGTGCGCAGCGGCGCCCAACTCGCGCATGTTCGCCACGAAATCCTTGGTGTCGTAAGCCTTGTCGGCACCCACCGTGATGCGGTGACGGCCAGGAATGGCCTCGACCATGGAAACCGCCGCCTCGCGTTCGGCCAAGCCGGTGGCTGCCGTCAGCCGGACATTCACCACCAGGGCGTTCCGGTTCTCCATCAGGGCGTGGCCTATGAAGGCCAGCTTCGCCGGCTGCCCGTTGCCCTTGCGGTACAGCCGCGCCTCGGGATCGCTGGTCGAGGCATGGGTCTCGTTGGACCGCTTCTCACCATGGAAGTCGCGGTCGCCGTTGCGTCCCGGCCCCGGCGGCTCGCCGCTGCCGTCCTTGGGCCGGAAGCTCTTCACCGACGCCCAGGCTTCGATCAGCGTCCCATCCACCGAGAAGTGCTCGTCAGACAGCAGCGCCTTGACCCGGGGTTGACCCAGCACGGTGGCCAGGAACTTGGCCGCCACATCGCCGGCCAGCAGGCGCTCACGGTTTTTGGTGAAGACCGTCGCGTCCCACACCGGGACGTCCATCGACAAGCCGACGAACCAGCGGAACAGCAAGTTGTAGTCGAGCTGTTCCATCAACTGGCGTTCCGAGCGCACCGAGTAGAAGGCCTGGAGCAGCAGCGCCCGCAGCAGCTTCTCCGGCGGGATCGATGGTCGACCGATCGTCGAGTACAGTCCCTCGAACGCCGGCGACATCACCTCCAGCGCTTCATCAACGATGGCCCGGATCGGTCGTAGAGGATGGCTCGCCGGAACACGGGCCTCACAGCTCACATAGCTGAACAGCCCCTCGCTGTGTTCGTCCAATCCCCGCATCGTCCCCTCACCGGCCGCATTCTCTTCAACCGGAGAGAATCACGACCGGCAGGCCGGGCATAGCCTTTTTCCGCAGCCTGCTAGTGGTGCCACATCCCAATCATGTCCAAGCGAAAGCGGCCATCGGTCGACTTCACGCCCGTTACAAACCGCCGGGAGGCAAACGGCTCAAAGCCAGAGCGCTGCTCGTTATCGGAGCAACGGGGTCAGGCAAAACGACGGCTCTTGAGAGTTATATGCGGGATTATCCCGATCTTACACTCGAGAGTGTCTCCTCAGGGAACACTTCTGGAACCGTAGATGCAGCAAGGGTCAAGACATTGCGAGATGGCGATATTCGTCGGATCGTTTATGTCGAAGCGGCAAAGAAAACAACTCAACGCGCGCTTGTGGCCGCTCTTTTGGGTGCCTTTGGTTACAAAGCACGTGAGAAATGGAATGCCAATGATATTATTGACAAAATTGAGTTTTACGCCGACCAGATGGGTACGGAAATGCTATTTATCGATGAAGGACATCACTTCGTTCATGAAAAGGATGACGAAGCAACTGAGGACGTCTCTGAGTTCATAAAGTCACTCCTCAATCGAACAAAAAGGCAAATTGTCATCGCTGGTCTGCCGGAACTCCTAAAAATTACTCATTATGAACAGCTTCGCCGGCGATTGCAGCCGGCGATGGTGTTAAGGCCATACAACTGGACAACCAAGCAAGGGCGCATTGTGTTTCGCAGCATTCTGGGGACGGTCGAGAGAATGCTCGATTTACCCGAACCATCCGACTTAGTAAGGCACAACGTCGCTCGGAGATGGTACGTCGCCACCGGAGGGGAGATTGGCATTATATGGAAGTACGCAAGCGAAGCCCTTTCCCTGGCCAAAGAACACAACCTTCCATCCCTCAGCTTGGAATTGATGGCCGACGTCCATTCGAGTTGGAACCGGACCTACGATCAGGACGAGATATTGGACTTCGATACCATTCTTGATGAGGACGAAGCAGCGAAGAAGGCTACCGAGGCATCGCGCGACAGTAATCCTTTCCTGTGCGACGAAGCCCGATTGAAGGAACTGTGGATCGAGTCGCGGCTAGCCGCTGACGGCTTGTCGGGAGTGACAGTGATGAACGCCAGCAAAGACGGTTCGCGCCAGACCAAACTCAAGGCGAAGGGGCGCCAGCCCTTCACCCCCTTTACCCGATCCTGATGCCGCTCCCCTCCACGCGTCCAAGAGCGGATGATTGAGTGGCGTAAGTTTGCATCTGGTCAAGCGCGTGCACGAGCGTGCACGATTCCTGGCGGCAAACCGCTGACTGATGCTGCGCCGCAAACCCAGGGGCCTGTGTCGGAAAGGCTTGCAGGGGTTGACCTTCGATGGACAAACCAATCAGAGGCTTCAGCGCACTCGGGGGGTTGCCGTTGAGGGTGAGGCCTGTACCCTTTGAGCCTGCGTACGGACTCCTTGGACGCGTGGCGGTTCGGCACGGCCACACATCGACCAGTGAGTTCATTTCTGAGATGGCAATCGGAATCCCCAATTTCGTGCATGAGATCGAAAACGGACGCCGCTTGGTTGAACTCGCGCTTCTCAGTGGAGTCCCCGAAACCCGCATTCGCGCATCGACGCTGTGTGTCGACGAGAACGGCGCTATGTTCATCGGTAGCGAGTTGATCAGCGCAAGGGTGTCCAATCGCATATCTTGCGGTGCCGGTCGTATCTGTCCCGGCTGTCTACGAGTTGATCTCAAGGAATGCGCCGGACCGATGGCGTGCCGGCCCCACCGGAGAACGTGGTGGGGCTTGACGGCGGTAACATCATGCCCGCTACACGGCCTACTGCTGATTGATGCATGTCCCGCGTGTGGCGTCCAACTCGCGCGAGGACAGGCTTCTCCTCGATTCTGCCGTTGTGGGTGTGACTTGGCCGATCAAGGATCGGTTTCCCTTGAGCCGGCGGACCTCGTGGCCGATCGCTATCTGGTTGGGCGTTTGGGCGGCGTCGATCGGGTCGGGCATCCGTTGCTCGATCGCATGCCCTTTCAGACTGCGGCTTTAGCGATGCTGCGAATCGGGAGGGTTACGTTGGCGGGAGCGAGGGGGCTGTCGAAGAAAGGGGACAACGTCGAACCCGCAATGCAGGCACGAATGGCATCCCTCGGCTTTCGCACGAGCGAGTCCTCTCGGTGAGCATGCGTCCCATGGTCGGTTTGGCTGGGATGCTCGGATAAGGCGGCACGGATAAGCTTCACGTCCATCAGAGAATGTGTTCGCTAGCAAGGTGCGGCGACTCCGAAGCCAGCGTGGGGTGAGGCAATGGGACATGCATCGGGGCTGGCCGCTTAAGGCCTGCCACCGGTCGCGGAAGGCCCCCAGGTGGGGGCGGGTTGTCCGCTCGCGGACCAGGCACTCTTTGAGGTTGTCGACGCTGGCGCTGTGCCCAGCCGGGTCAGGGGGCAACACGTCCGACTCGCAGTCGGCCCGCACATACTCCAACTCGCCGCGCGCCATCATATCGGCCACTCGCTGCCATGACTGCCGATCTTTGCCGGACATGCCGATCAGGTCGGCGATGTCCTGCAAGCCAAGGCGCGGCCAAGCGCGAACAGCTTTATGGTTCCTAAAGTGCCACGTGGTACAAATTTGTGGTTCCCGCGATGAGCTTTGTGGTTCCCGATAATCCAAATTTCTCAATGATTCCAACATCCCTCGTTTGAGTTTATGGTTCCCTCCAGAGCCGCTACGACGGTGAGCTGGACTACCGGGAGTCGGCGGGGCGGGCGGTGCTGACGCTGAACGGCCTGCGCATGGCCTCGGCCTCCTGCTGGTGGGACCCGGCCTTCGCCCGGCCGGCGGCGGAGGGCGGAAAGCCCGGCGATTCCAGCGTCGTCGCCGCGGTGTTCGGCGGAGCGGACGGGCGCTTCTACCTGCACCGGGTGCTCTACCTGTCGGTGGACCCCGGCGATCCGGACACCGAGGCGGAGCAGCAATGCTTCCAGGTCGCCCGCTTTCTCGAGCGGCACCACCTGCCGGCGGTGCATGTCGAGATCAACGGCATCGGGCGTTTCCTGCCCGGCCTGCTGCGCAAGGCGCTGCGCACGGAGAAGGTCGGCGCCGCCGTGGTCGAGGAGGCGAGCCGCCGCGCCAAGGCGCTGCGCATCCGCGAGGCGTTCGACGCCCTGCTGGCCGACCGCCGGCTGCTGGCCCACGCCACGGTGTGGGAGACGCCCTTCATCCGCGAGATGCGCGAATGGTCGCCGGACGGGCGCTATACGGGCCGCGACGACGGGCTGGACGCTGTGGCCGGCGCCCTGTCCTGCGAGCCGTTCCGCTTCGACCGCCAGCCGGCGCCGGGGCGGAAGGCGGACTGGCGCGCCGCGACGGCGCCGGTTCCGGTGGAGGGCTGGGATGTGTGATTGCCGCCCGCCCCGTTCCGTGTTCCGACGGGCCGCCTTCCTGACCGGACGGCGGCCTTTTCTTTTGCCTTTTCCTTGGAGAACGGAGATGCAGGAGTCCATCGACCTGTCCTGGTGGATCACGGCGGTCGAGCTGCCGGTCATGGGCGGGCTGTTCTGGTTGATCGCCCGGCTGCGCCGCGACGCCGAAACCGCGCTGGAGACGGTGCGGGCGCGCGCCGAGACCGCCCAGGCGCAGGTGCGTGAGAGCCTGGCCGCCTACAAGCTGGAGGTCGCCAAGACCTACGTCTCGGTCGCGACGCTGAAGGATGTGGAGCGGCGGCTGACCGACCATCTGCTGCGCATCGAGACCAAGCTGGAAAACGGCTGCGCGCCGTTCGCCCAGCCCTACGTTCCGCCCTACGGCGATGGGGGCCGCCGATGAGGGCGCGCGTCCTGAAGCCGGAGCCCGGACCGGTGGCGCTGCCGCGCGGTCCGTCCGTCGACGCTCCCGGCCAAGCCGTCGACACGCTCGCCCGCACCCTCTGGGGGGAGGCGCGCGGCGAGTCCGTGCGGGCCATGGAGGCGGTGGCGGCGGTCGTGATGAACCGCGTCAGCCGGGCGCGCGATCAGGGAGGGTGGTGGGGAAATGACGTGGTCGCCGTCTGCCGTCTGCCGGGACAGTTTCCCTGCTGGGACCCGGACGCGCCGGGACGGTTGGGGCTGCTGTCGGTCACCGCCGCGGACCCGGTCTTCGCCGCCGCCCAGCGGATCGCCCGCCGCGCGGTGGCCGGTCTGCTCGACGACCCGACGGGCGGCGCGACTCACCTGCACCGGGCGGGGGCGAACCCGCAATGGGCGCAAGGGCGCAGCGTCTGTGCCGAGATCGGCGGGTTCCAGTTCTACGACGACGTCGAATGACCTCTCGTTCTGCACCGACGTCTCCCTGCCGCGTTCCGGCGAGCCGGACATCCAGGTCCGGACCGCGGCAGCGGAAGGAGAGGCTGGAACGGGCCGGTCAGGCGGCTTCCTTGATCATCGCCAGATAGATCTTCCAGGCCGTCTCGACCGAGACGCCGCCGGCGCGCGATCCGGCGGCCAGCATCGCCGCCGAGGGCTTCAGCGGAACGGACGTGCTGCTGGGCTCGACGGTGGCGGACAGGGGGGGGCTGTCCACGCTGGACACGATCACCCCATGGATGCGCGAGTCGAGCGCATGCTCCACCGGGTGGCGTTCCTTCACAACATTCATCGCAATCGCGTTCATGGGGCATCTCCTTGCTTGCCCACCTCTCAGCAATCCCGATGCCAACTCCGAAAAGTTGCCGCCGAAGAGGCGGATGCCTTGGGGAATCCCTGATTCTGCGGCTTTTCCGTGTGCTCGGCGGGGTGGGACGCGGCGGATCGGCGAATTTTCCTTCTGCAAAATGCCGGGGGATTCCCAGGGCCGCGTTTGCAAATTGCGAAGCAAACAGCGCAACGTCCCATTCTGAAGTTATCAACGTTCCGCCGATCCCCCGAATTTGCCGCGGCTGGCTTTGGCGGTCGGCTTTGCGCTAAGGTCGCCGTGCCATGACTGAACGGATCATCTTTCATATGTGCCGCGCCGCGGAGTGGGAGAGGGCGCTCGCCGCCGGGGCCTACCACGGCTCCTCGCAGGATGCGGCGGACGGCTTCATCCACTTCTCCACCGGCGCCCAGGTCGAGGAAAGTGCCGCCAAGCACCGCGCCGGGCAGGACGGCCTCGTCCTGCTGACCGTGGACGGCGCCGCGCTGGGCGACGCGCTCCGCTGGGAGCCGTCGCGCGGCGGCCAGCTCTTCCCCCATCTCTATGGCCCGCTGCCGCCCGCGGCGGTGCTGCGCGCCGATCCGCTGCCGCTGGGGCCGGACGGCCGCCATCTCTTCCCGGCGACCTTCAAGGACACCGCACCGTGATCGACCTGTTTCCCATCGTCGGCCCCGTCCTGCGCAGCTTCGATCCGGAGACGGCGCACGGGCTGACCATCAAGGCCCTGTCGAGCGGGTTGATGCCGCCGGTGCGGGAGAAGGACGATCCCATCCTGCGGAGCCGGGTGTTCGGCCTGGACTTCGCCAACCCGGTCGGCCTCGCCGCCGGCTTCGACAAGAACGCCGAGGTGGTCGACGCCATGCTGCGGCTGGGCTTCGGTTTCGTCGAGGCGGGCAGCGTCACTCCCCGTCCGCAGCCCGGCAACCCCAAGCCGCGCCTGTTCCGCGTGCCGGAGCAGGGGGCCGTCATCAACCGCATGGGCTTCAACAACGAGGGGCTGGAGCCTTTCGCCCAGCGGCTGGAGCGACGCCTGTCCGGCGGGCGCAAGGCGCCGGGACTCGTCGGGGCCAACCTCGGCAAGAACAAGGACACGGTGGAGGCCGCGGACGACTATGTCCTCGGCGTGACCCGGGTGGCGGCGCTGGCCGACTATCTGGTCGTCAACGTGTCGTCCCCCAACACGCCGGGCCTGCGCGCGCTCCAGGGGCGCGACCCGCTGCGCACCCTGCTGGGCCGCGTGCTCGATGCCCGGACCGCCTGCAAGCTGGCCAAGGCGCCGCCGGTCCTGCTGAAGATCGCCCCGGACTTGACGGACGAGGACAAGGCGGACATCGCCGCCGTCGCTCTGGAATCGGGCATCGACGGGCTGATCGTCTCCAACACCACCATCGCCCGCCCGGCGGAGATCCCGGAACCGCTGCGCGGGGAGGCCGGCGGCCTGTCCGGCAAGCCGCTGTTCGCGCCCTCCACCGCGGTCCTGCGCGAGATGTACGGGCTGACCGGCGGCAAGCTGCCGCTGGTCGGGGTCGGCGGCATCGCGTCGGGTGCCGACGCCTACGCCAAGATCCGTGCCGGTGCCTCGCTGGTGCAGCTCTATTCCGCGCTGGTCTATGCCGGGCCGGCGCTGGTGCTGGCGATCCGCCGCGACCTCGCCGCCCTGCTGCGCCGCGACGGCTTCGCCTCGTTGAGCGACGCCGTGGGGGCGGATCACCGCTGAGCGGGGCGGGGGGAGCCGGCGCGTGGCGGCCCTGACGGTCCTCCTCCACGGGCTGGCCGTTGCCGCAGCGGCCTCGGTCGCCCTCGGCCTGCCGGTCCTGCGTCCCGAGGCCGACCCGGCGTTGGGTTGGCTCGGCGGCGGGCTGATCCTTCTGGCGGGCAGCGTCCTGGATCTGCACCGCCGGCTTGCCCGCCGGGAGCGTGACACCCTGCGCCGCCTGGACAGTCTTCAGAGGAGTGTGGACGCGCTGGCCGAACGGCTGGACCGGCGAATCGCGTCGGCCGAAGCCGGCGACTCCGCCGCCGCTCACGAGGCCGTCCTTCAGGAGGTCAAGCTCCTGCACACTCTGGTCGCCCGGCTCGGCGAATCCCGCCCGCCCGAGGCCCCCGAACCGCCGCGGACGTCCCCTCCGTCCCGGACGGCGTTTCAGGCTCCGCGCCCGCCGGACCTGCGCTCCCCGACCAGCGTCGCGGCCCCGCCGATGGACGACGCCGCGGTTTTGGAAGCGGTGCGCGACGCGCTGGCCGCCGACCGGATCGACATCCACCTCCAGCCCATCGTCAGCCTGCCCCAGCGCAAGCACCGTTTCTTCGAGGTGTTCTCGCGCGTGCGCGCGGCCGACGGGGTGGTGATCCTGCCGGACCGCTATCTGGAGATCGCGGAGCGCGCGGGGCTGATGGCCACCATCGACAATCTCCTGCTGGTCCGCTGCATCCAGCTGATCCGCGAGACGGAGCGACGCCAGCACGCCATCGGCTTCTTCTGCAACATGTCCGCCGCCACGCTCAGCGACGCGGAATTCATGCGGCAGTTCCTCGATCTGTTGGCCATGAACCAAGCGCTGGTGCCCAAGCTGGTGTTCGAGCTGAGCCAGCAGGAGTTGCGGGCGGGCGGGGCGGTGACGATGGGCATTCTGTCGCAGCTCGCCCGCATCGGCTTCCGCTTCTCCATGGACCGGGTGACCGACCCGGACATCGACGTGGACGCGCTGCTGCGCCACGAGATCCGCTACGTGAAGCTGGATTGCGCCCTGCTGCTCGACCCCGCCATGGACGTGCGCATCGCGGATGTGCGCCGCCGCCTGGAAGGCACGGGGATCGATCTCATCGCCGAGAAGATCGAGACGGAGACGCAACTCGACGCGATCTTGCGCAGCGGCATCGATTTCGGCCAGGGCTATCTGTTCGGCGGGCCGCGACCCGCGCGCAAACCGCCATGAGATAATTTTGCCGTGAATTAATTATGCAAGAAAATTCGCCGTTCGGGCGGCGGATTCGGGCCGGAAATGCCCCCGGCGCCCTTGACAGAAAGCCCGCCCGCATTAGAAGTTTCGCCTCCCGGCATGCGCCGGGTGCGATGCAAACAGTCAAATGGTGACTTCGGTGACGTCCAACATCGCCATCACGCTGCCCGACGGCAGCGTGCGGGAGTTCGACCGGCCGGTGACGGGGCTTGAGATTGCCCAGTCGATCGGGCCGCGCCTTGCCAAGGATGCGCTTGCCGTCAAGCTCGACGGCGAGGTGAAGGACCTCACCACCACCGTCACCACCAACGCCAGGATCGAGATCGTCACGCGCAGTCATCCCGACGCGCTCGAGGTCATCCGTCACGACGCCGCCCACGTCCTCGCCGACGCCGTGCAGAAGCTCTATCCGGGCACGCAGGTGACCATCGGTCCGGCGATCGCCAACGGCTTCTATTACGACTTCGCGCGCGAGGAGCCCTTCACGCCCGACGATCTGCAGAAGATCGAGGCGAAGATGCGCGAGATCGTCGCCAAGGACGTTCCCATCGTGCGCGAGGTCTGGACCCGCGACGATGCGGTCGCCTACTTCAAGAAGCTCGGCGAGCATTACAAGGCCGAGCTGATCGAGGCGATCCCGGCGGACCAGGACATCAGCGTCTACCGCCAGGACGACTGGCTGGACCTGTGCCGCGGCCCGCACGCCCCGACGACGGGCAAGGTCGGCAACGGTTTCAAGCTGATGAAGGTGGCCGGGGCTTACTGGCGCGGCGACAGCCGGAACCCGATGCTTCAGCGCATCTACGGCACCGCCTGGCGCGACGAGAAGGAGCTGAAGGCCTACCTGCACCAGCTCGAGGAGGCCGAGAAGCGCGACCACCGCCGGCTGGGCAAGGAGCTGGACCTGTTCCACGTGCAGGAGGAGGCCGTCGGCTCGGTCTTCTGGCACCCGAAGGGCTGGACGCTGTTCCGCACGCTGGAGACCTACATCCGCACCAAGCTGAGCCAGGCGGACTACGTCGAGGTCAAGACGCCGCAGCTCATCGACAGCTCGCTGTTCAAGGCGTCGGGCCACTGGGACATGTATGGCGACAACATGTTCAAGGTCTCGGCGGACGACGGCGAGAAGATGCTCGGCATCAAGCCGATGAACTGTCCGGGCCACGTGCAGATCTTCAAGCACGGGCTGCGCTCCTACCGCGACCTGCCGATCCGCATGGCGGAGTTCGGGTCCTGCCACCGCAACGAGCCGTCGGGCGCGCTGCACGGCATCCTGCGCGTGCGCGCCTTCACCCAGGACGACGCCCACATCTTCTGCACGGAAGATCAGGTGGCGAGCGAGGCGGCGGAGTATTTCAAGCTGCAGCTCGGCGTCTACCGGGATCTGGGCTTCGACAAGATCGCGGTGAAGCTGGCGCTGCGTCCCGACGTGCGCACCGGCTCCAACGATCTGTGGGACCGGGCGGAGGGTGCGCTGCGCCAAGCGCTCGACGCCGCCGGGCTGGAGTATGAGGACCTGCCGGGCGAGGGCGCCTTCTACGGCCCGAAGGTGGAGTTCCACCTGACCGACGCCATCGGGCGCACCTGGCAGTGCGGCACGCTCCAGTACGATCCGAACCTTCCCGAGCGGCTGGACGCCTCCTACATCGGCGAGGACGGCGCCCGCCACCGTCCGGTCATGCTGCACCGGGCCATCCTGGGCTCGCTGGAACGCTTCATCGGCATGCTGATCGAGCATTACGCCGGCAAGTTCCCGATGTGGCTCGCCCCGGTCCAGGCGGTGGTCTGCACCATCACCAACGAGGCCGATGGCTATGGGCAGGAGGTCGTCAGCCTGCTGAAGCGCCGCGGCATCCGGGCTGAACTCGACACCCGGAACGAGAAAATCAACCTGAAGGTCCGCGAACACAGCCTTCAGAAGGTTCCCGTCCTGGTGGTGGTGGGCAAGCGCGAGGCGGAGGAGCGGACGGTCGCGCTGCGTACCCTCGGTGGTAAGGATCAGGAAGTTCTTGCCCTCGACGCCGCTCTCAATAAACTGAATGAGGAGGCAAGGTCCCCCGCGGGCGCCGCTGCCTTCGACTCGCCGTTTTAACCGACCGCACCGTTCGGGCGGGCCTTCCTCCGGGAGGTCGCGCCCCGGTGGGTTTCCAGTCATGGAGAAGCGTCCATAGCCAGGATACCGTCCGAAGCCGCTCCGACCCGCGATGGACCGCGGGTGAACCGGGAGATCACGGCTCGCTCGATCCGTCTCGTCGGTGCCGACGGCGAGATGGTGGGCGTCGTTTCGCTGCGCGATGCGCTGCTGGCCGCTGAGGATGCGGGTCTCGACCTCGTCGAGATCGCCCCCCAGGCTGAGCCTCCTGTCTGCAAGATCCTCGACTATGGCAAGTACAAGTACGAGGCGCAGAAGAAGGCTGCCGAGGCGCGCAAGAAGCAGAAGATCATCGAGGTGAAGGAGATCAAGCTCCGACCCAACATCGATGACAACGACTACGACGTGAAGATGCGCTCGGCCCGCCGCTTCCTTGAGGAAGGCGACAAGGTCAAGGTGACCATGCGCTTCCGCGGGCGCGAGATGGCGCACCAGGATCTTGGCATGAACGTGCTGGTCCGCGTGCGTGACGAGCTGGACGAACTGGCGAAGGTCGAACAGATGCCGAAGCTTGAAGGCCGCCAGATGGTCATGGTCCTCGCCCCGAGGTGACCCTTCGGCGCGGAAGGTTCGGCCACCGTCCGCAGAGCACACGCGTCCCAAAAAATGCCCGCCGCTTCCGGCGGGCTTTTTTGTTGGGCGGCGGGGCCGTTCCGACGCTCCGCAATTACGGGGTAGCGGCATTGTGAAAGCGGAGCGCCGCGCCGACGTGAGGCTCATCCCGCCTCCAACATCCGGCCTATGCCCCGACCTTCCCTGTTCCGCCGCGCCGCCCTGGCTTTGACGCTCGCGCTGCCGCTGCTGTCCGGCCTCTCCGCGCCGCCGCCCGCCCGGGCGATGGACCTGTTCGGGGACGAGTTCCGCACCGTCGACGATGTGCTGGCGTACAACCGCGGCCACGGCGTGCGCTTCCTGGACCGGCAGGGCCGCTTCATCGGCTCCATCGGCGAGACGTACGGCGACACGCTGACGTTGGAGAAGCTGCCGAAACACCTGATCCAGGCGCTGATCGCCAAGGAGGACCGGCGCTATCTGGAGCATGACGGCATCGACTTCCAGGGTCTGGCCCGCGCGCTGGCCGTGGCGGTGACCTCCGGCCGCTTCAGCCAGGGCGGCAGCACGCTGACCCAGCAGACGATGAAGCTGATCTTCCTCAACCGTTACAACCGCTGGTCCCGTAAGGCGTACGAGCTGTACAGCGCCAGCGACTTCGAGGAGCAGCTCGGCAAGAAGAACGTCCTGTACCTGTACCTCAACCGCGCCTATTTCGGTTTCGGCGCGTACGGGGTGGACGCCGCGGCCCGCGTCTTCTTCGGCAAGCCGGCGGGCAAGCTGTCGCTGAAGGAGTCGGCGATGCTCATCGGGTCGCTGCCCGCCCCCTCCCGCCTGAATCCCTTCGCCGACCTGGAGAAGGCGGAGGCCAAGGCCGCCCTGGTGCTCGACGCCATGGCCGACGCCGGCTTCATCACCGAACGCACGGCGGAGCAGACCAAGCGCCAGCGCCCGATGCTGGCCGCGGCCAACAAGGCGGCGGTGCTGTCCACCGGCCATTTCCGCGAGACGGCCAAGGCCCGCTTCGACCGCTTCGCCGCCGACCGCTACGGCGGCGACCTTCCGGGGCCGACCTTCACCGCGCGCACGACGCTCGACCGCGATCTTCAGGCCGCCGCCCTGCGCAGCGTGGAAACCACCCTGAAGCGCCACGCCAAGAGCCTGGGCGGTGCCGAGGTCGCCCTGGTCGCGCTGGACGGCGATGGGGCGATCCTGGCGATGATCGGCGGGCGCGACGCGGCGGCCCGGCGCGACCACTTCAACCGCGCTCTCCAGGCCCGCCGCCAGCCCGGCTCGGCCTTCAAGCTGTTCGTGTTCCTGGCGGCGCTGGAGCGCGGGCTGACCCCGGACTCCCGTGTCGACGGCTCGCGCATGGAGTTCACGGACGGGCGGGCCATTCGCAATTTCGACAACCGCTACCCGTCGTCGCTGACGCTGGCCGACGCCTTCGCCCATTCCACCAACACAGCCTCGGCCCGGCTGACCCGCGGCCATGCGGAGGAGATCGCGGCGGCCGCCCGCCGTCTCGGCGTCGAGTCGCCGCTGGAGCCGGATCTCGGTCTCGCGCTGGGAGTCAGCGAGGTGTCGCTGCTGGAAATCACCCAGGCCTACGCGGTGGTCGCCAACGGCGGCAGCACGGTCACCGGCCATCTTTTCCAGCGCATCGGCGATCCCGCCGGGCGGACGATCTACAGCTACACCCCGCCGAAGGCGGACCGGGTGATCGACCCGCAGACCGCCGCCACCTTGAAAGCGATGCTGGGCGAGGTGATGCGGGACGGCACCGGCAAGACGGCGCGCCTGCCGGCGGCGCTCGCCAAGCGGGGGGCGGGCGGCAAGACCGGAACCACCAACGATTACCGGGACGCCTGGTTCATCGGCTTCGCCGACGGCGTGGCGGGGCGCGGGCTGACGGTGGGGGTGTGGGTCGGCAACGACGGCAACACGCCGATGAAAGGGGTGACCGGCGGCTCCGTCCCGGCGGAAATCTGGCGCCGCTTCATGGTCGAGGCGGCCCGGGTGAAGGGTTAGCGGCCCTTCGCTCCGGCGAGCAGGGACGCCCCGACGAAGCCCAGTGCCCGCCCGTTCCGCCCGACTTCGTACCAGGACCCGAAGGCGGCCATGACGGTGACCGTTTCGCCCCGCTCCAAAACGTCCGCCACCTTGGCGTCGCAGAAGGGGGCGACGCGCAGGTTCGCGGCGGCGCGGACGCGCACCCGCGTCCCCACGGCGATGGCCGGGCGGCGGGTGTCGGCGCTGCGCTCCTCGGTGATGCGGTCGGGCAGGGCGCAGCCGCGATCCTCCTTCGAGGCTCTGGCGTAGCCGCCCTTGAAGCGGTTCGCCGGCGGGCTTTCCGTGACCGTCGTGGGGGCTGGGCCGGAGGGCTTGCGGGCCGGCAGGGGAGCGGCGCCGGTGGCGGCCGGCGCCGGAGGCTCCGCCGTGGGAGCGGTGGTGGTGGCCGGTTCCGCCGGCACCGATGGCGCGGGCGCGGTCAGCACCGGCACAGGAAGCAACGGCGCCAGACCCTGCGGCGTCGCCTTCCCCGCCGCTCCCAGCGGTGTCAGCCGGGGCAGCACGGCGGTCGGCGGCGGGCGCGGCATGAAGGTCGGTTCGGCCTCGTCCGCCCGCGCCGAAGGGCCGCCGAGCAGCGCCAGCAGGCCGAGGAGGGGAAGGGCGACCCGGCGCATCCGCCGCCTCAATCCACGACGACGCGGGCGATGAGCGCGGGCAGGGTCTGGCAGCGGAACAGCCCGTCCAGGGTCTGCTGCTCGGTCAGGCGCAGCGACAGGGCGCAGCCGTAGGCGTTCACCATCAGGGTGGTCTGCGCCAGCGTGCCGACGGCGGCAGAGGGCTTGGCGATGCTGTAGCCGGGGGCGCCCAACCGCCCGGCGAGCGCGCCGTTGACCGGGTTGAAGGAATCGACCTCCAGAGTCAGCGGACCCAGGTTGGTCAGCACCGTTTCCGAATGCGGGTCCTCCTTCGTCGCGTAGAGCTGCACCGGCACCGCCTTGCGGCGGGCGATCCAGTCCTTCAGCGCCAGATTCCCCAGCACCGGGTCGCGGCTCTGCAGCGCCGCCTCCAGGGCGATCTGGCGAAGCGACGGGTCGTTGCCGCCCAGCGCCGCTTCGTAGGCGGCGATCCGTGCCGGGCGGTCGGCGCCCTGTATCCGGGCACGCAGGTCGGCGATCCGCGCCGCGCGAGCGTCCTCCTGCCGCCGTTCGGCGGCGGCGCGCTCCTCCTCCGCCCTGGTCGCGGCGGCCTGCCGGGCGAGCAGATCCTCTTCGCGGCGGCGGCGGGCGTCCTCCTCGGCGCCGCGGGCCTCGGCGTCGCGGGCGATCTGGTCGCGCAGGCGGTTGGCCTCGGCGGAACCGACCAGCACCGGGCGGCCGGGAAGCTCCTCCAGCGGTTGGCCGATGCCTTCCAGCACCTCGGGGTTGCGCAACTCGATGCGCGCGCTCCAGCCGTTGGGGCCGAGCGTGGCCAGCGCCGTGGCGGCCAGCGTCTTCTCCAGCCCGGCCTCGGCGACGGGGCGGATGAAGGTGACGGCGCCGTCCCGGCTTTCCACCCTGTAGGTCGGCTTGGCGAGCCGCAGCTTGGCCCCGATTCGGACGGCGGCGCGCGATTCGGTGGATTTCGCGGCGGGCTTGCCGTCGGGCGCCGGGGCGGGAATCGGGTCCGCCGTCACCTCCTCGACGGTCCAGAGGGGCGGAACGAGGCGCGACACCTCGGCGCGGATGCGGTCGATGGGCAGGTCGGACGCGCGGGCCGGCAGGACGGGCGCCAGCCCGGCCATCAGCGTCACCGCGATCCCCCACGCCGCCGGTCGCACCATCGCTCGTTCTCCACCGGAAGTGACCACTACAGCTTGTGCCGGTTCGTCCAGGCACTGGTACAGCGAAGCCGCCCGGGAAGGGAAGCGGCTTTTGCCCGGGCCGGGGCGTTGCTGTGGCTGGAACGGTGAACCCGGGACCGGGATCGCGACCCCCGGTCGAAATTGGCTTTGTGCCCACACGCTGCTTGCAATATCATCATACAAGTGAATGTATATTCGCCGGAAACGCGAGCGCCTTTCCGCAACGGCAGGGGACCAAGGGCAACGATATGGCGGGCAGACAGGGGAACAAGGAAGGGCCGGTCCTGGTCTGTCGCAATGTCAAGGTTTCGGGCCGACGCACCAGTCTTCGGATGGAGCCCTACATTTGGGAATCCTTGAAGGAAATCTGCGAGCGTGAGGGGCTGACTCTGAATGACATCTGCACCCAGATCGATCAACGGCGCGGGGAGGCGAATTTGACCGCCTCCATCCGCGTCTTCATCGTCAGCTATTTCCGCAACGCCATCGGAAGCCGTGGCTTTTCCGAAGACGGGCCGTCCAGCATTCTGCGCAAAGCCATGGACGACGCCATCCCGCCCTTCGACTGAACAGAGGCAGGGGGCGCCTTCCGTCCTACCAGCGCAGGCTGGGCAGGCCGTAGGTCGGCTGGTGGCCGGACGCGGCGGCGGCCACGGCCAGCTTGCCCGGATCGACGGCCTCGCCCCAGGCACCGCCCAGCTCCTCCCGATGAATACCGAAGGTGACCAGAGCCACGTCGAGCCCGGCGGCGTTGGCCCCGGCGACATCGGTGCGCAGGCTGTCACCCACCGCCAGGATGCGCCGCTTGTCCTTGATGCCCATCAGCGACAGGCAGCGGTCATAGACCGGGGCGTGCGGCTTGCCGTGCCAGAACACGTCGCCCCCCATCGCCTCGTAGCGCTGGGCCAGCGTGCCGGCGCAGATGACCATCTGCTCGCCGACCATCACGATCAGATCGGGGTTGGCGCAGACCATCGGCAGGTCGCGGCGGCGGCAGGCCTCCAGCGCCGGCTCGTAGACCGACAGCGACTCCCCGAAGTCGACGATGCCGGTGTTCACGACGAAATCGGCCTCGTCCGGCGACGCCACGAGCGTGTAGTCCAAACCTTCATACACGTCCATGTCGCGGTCGGGGCCGATGTGGTACAGCCGCCGCCCCAGCGCGGCGTGCCACGGGTCGTCGCGGTCGCGCAGCGCGTCGTAGGCGGCCTCGCCCGAAGTCATGACATGGTGGTAGCGCTCGCGCCCGATGCCCATGCCGTCGAGCTTGGCGATGACGCCGCCGGTGCGGCGCGGCGCGTTGGACAGCAGGCAGATCACCTTGCCCGCCGCGCGCAGCCGGTCCAGGCACTCCGGCACGCCGGGATAGGGCCGCTCGCCGTCGTGCAGGACGCCCCACAGGTCGAGGATGACCCCGTCGTAACGGTCGATGACGGAGGCGATTCCGGAAAGCTGGACGATGTCGGTCATGATGTCCGGTGGTGTGACGGGCGGGAAGAAAGGGCGGCTCAGCGGCCTTGTGCGGCGCGTTTGGGCTCGGCGAGAAGCTCCGCGTAGACGGCCAGCGTGTCGGCGCACATGCGCTGCTTGGTGTAGCGCTCGGCGACGAAGGCGCGGGCGCGGGCGCCGATGGCGTCGCGCTGCTCCGTCGTCAAGGACAGCGCCTCGTCCAGCGCCTTGGCCAGCGCGTCGGGATCGGCGGGCGGCACCACCCAGGCGGTCTCGCCGGGAATCACCGTCTCCTGGTAGGCGCCGATGGCGGAAACGATCACCGGGCGGCCCATGGCCTGGGCCTCGACGATCACCCGTCCGAAGGCTTCCGGCTCCTGCGAGGCGGAGACGACGACGGTGGACAGCCGGTAGGCGGCGGCCATGTCGTTGCAGTGGTCGGTCATCGTGACGACGCCCTCCAACCCGGCGCGGCGCACCTGCTCCTCCAGCTCCTGGCGGTAGCCGGTGCGGCCCTGGTCGGACCCGACGAGCAGCGCGCAGACGTCCTTGCGCCCCAGCTTGGCCAGCGCGTCGATCAGCACCGTCTGGCCCTTCCAGCGGGTCAGGCGACCGGGCAGCAGGATCACCGGCTTGTCGTCGGGCAGCCGCCATTTCTGGGCGAGCTGGATCATGCGGGCGGAGTTGACTCGCTCCGGCGCGAAGGACAGCGGGTCGATGCCGCGGTGGATGGTGCGGATGACCGCCGGATCGACGTCGTAATTCTCCAGGATGTGGCGGCGGATGAAGCCGGAGATGGCGATGATCCGCTCGCCCCGCGCCATCACCGAATTGTACCAGCGCTTCAGCCCGTTCTTGTAATTGTACGGGGCGTGGAAGGTGGTCATGTAGCGCGCGCCGGTCGCCTGACAGGCCAGCCAGGCGCTCCAGGCCGGGGCGCGGGAGCGGGCGTGCACGATGTCCACGCCGTTCTCCTGGATGATCGCCTCCAGCTTGCGGGCGTTGCGGCGGATGACCAGCGGGTTCTTGGAGGCCAGCGGCAGGGTGATGTGGCGGATGCCGGCGCGGTCCAGTTCCGCCGCCATCGGCCCGCCTTCGGACGCCACCAGCGGCAGGGCTCCGGCCTGGGCCAGCGCCAGCGCCACGTCGATGCAGCCGCGCTCGGCCCCGCCGGTGACCAGCGCCGGCAGCACCTGGAGAACGACGGGCCGGCGACCGGCGGCCGCGAAGGCGCCCTTCGCGAAGGCGTTGGCCGGGTTGCGCGGGTCCTCGCCGGTGCTAAGCTGGGATTCGACGTCCATAGTCACAGATTCCTAAAGTCCTGGCCCACAGAGGTGTCCGATCATGACCGAACCCGCAGCCGGCCCCGTCCCGTCGCCGGGCGGCGCGCACCATAGCCTGAAGCGCGGCGCCGCGACCATAGCCTATCGTCACACCCCGGGCCGCGACCCGGAAGGGCTGGCCCCCGGCGTGATGTTCCTCGGCGGCTTCATGTCGGATATGACCGGCAGCAAGGCGTTGGCGTTGGAGGCCTGGGCGGTGGGCGAGGGGCTGTCCTTCACCCGTTTCGACTATCAGGGGCACGGCGCCTCCAGCGGACGGTTCGACGAGGGCACCATCGGGCTGTGGGCCGACGACGCGCTGGCCGTCCTGGATCGCGTGACGGTGGGGCCGCAGATCCTCGTCGGCTCCTCCATGGGCGGCTGGATGATGCTGCTGACCGCGCTGCGCCGTCCGGAGCGGGTGGCCGGGCTGGTCGGCATCGCCGCCGCCCCGGACTTCACCGAGGATCTGATGTGGGACCTCTTCGACGAGCCCGTGCGTCGCGAGATCCTGGAGACGGGTCGTTGGCTGCGCCCCTCGGACTACGGGCCGGAGCCGCAGCCGATCACCCGTGCCCTGATCGAGGACGGGCGCAACCACCTGCTGCTGCGCCAGCCCATCGCCTTCGACAAGCCGGTGCGCCTGCTGCACGGCATGGCCGACCCGGATGTGCCCTGGCAGGTCAGCCTGACCTTGGCCGATCGCCTTAGCAGTTCGGATGTGCGGGTGACGCTGGTGAAGGACGGTGACCACCGCCTGTCGCGCGATCAGGACATCGACCTGCTGTGCCGCACGGTGGGCGATCTCGTCCGCGGCCTCGGCTGAGGGGCGGGAGCTTCGATCCGCCCCGCGGATCATCCCGAAGGCGGCGCAAGATTTTTCCAAAAAAGTGACATCAGGGGCTTGCGCGCCGCCTTCGGGCTGGATATAAACGCGGCCTCTGCGGAGGGGTGGCCGAGTGGTTGAAGGCGCACGCCTGGAAAGTGTGTATACCTCAAAAGGGTATCGAGGGTTCGAATCCCTCTCCCTCCGCCAGATTTTCTCAGCAAGCCGCTGAGTGGAGCCGGTCCATAGACCAAGCCGGCTCAGCCGATTTCCATCGGATGCCATCCACGCCATTCCCGCTGCGCCGCCCTTTCTTTGCGGAAGGCCGAGGCGGGTGTCGCGTGGACTATTCCCGTTTCTTCATCCGTTGCCGTGAGGCAAGAATTTCATCGACGGTCACCGGGCGGAAATCCCACACATCCACACCGACGTCGAACTGCCGGGGCATGCCCTTCAACTGACCGTGGCTGTGGCCGTGCAGGTTCAAAGCGCCCTTGTACATGCCGTTCCAGGTGCGGAAGGCGTAGTGGCACAGCACCAGCCGCCGCTCGCCCAGCAGGAGTTCCGCATAGGGCTGGACGCTCGCCCAGCCGGGTAGGGCCAGCGTGGCGGGGCCGTCGTTGTTGCCGGTGATCAGGTGCTTGACGCCGCGCAGGCGTTCTAGGAGCGCCGCCATGGCGTCCGGCTTGCGGTGCAGGGCGAAATCGCCGAGGTGCCACACCTCGTCATCCGGGCCGACCGTGGCGTTCCAGTTGGCCACCATGGCCTCGTCCATCTCCGCGACCGACGCGAAGGGGCGGCGGAAGCGGCTGATCGCGCCGGCGTGGCCGAAATGCGTGTCGCTGGTGAAAAAGACCGCCATCGGGAGGCCTCAACACAGCGGCGGCGCGGAGGGTTCCCCGCGCCGCCGCTGCGGCCGTCCGTCAATCGTGCTTGTGCCCATCCGCCGACGGATCGAGCAGGCGGTGCAGGTGCACGATGAAGTAGCGGGTGTGGGCATCGTCGATGGTCATCCCGGTGGCGCCGCGCCACGCCTTGTACGCCTCGTCGTAGTTGGGGAAGATGCCCACAATGTGGACCTTCGTCGGATCGACGAACTGGTCGGAATCGGGACGGACGAGTTCGCCGCCGAAGACGAGGTGGAGAAGCTGCTTGTCGGGCATGACGCGGGCATCCTTGATTGGACGGGGGTGGAACGGGGTTGGGCCGGATTTTTGAGTACGTCATATCCGTCGTCCACCCGCTTCTTCAAGTGCAATGACAGTGCTGCGCCGCCACCTACCCTCTCGATTGTCGCTTTTTTTTCGAAAACTGGGCAAAAGGCGCCGCCTTGGGGCATAGTCTAAGGAAGAACAGACGAAGCGAGGGGTGATTCATGGTTGTTGGTAATACCACAAATCGCACGAAGGCCCGGCGCGACGTGGCCGTCTGGGACTTGCCGACGCGCCTGTTTCACTGGAGCCTGGTCCTTTTGGTCGCGGTCGCGGTCGTCTCCGCCAAGACCGACCGCATGACCGTTCATATGCTGGCGGGGGAGGCGATCCTCGCGCTCCTGCTGTTCCGGTTCGTCTGGGGGCTGATCGGCAGCCAGACGGCGCGCTTCAGCCACTTCGTGAAGGGTCCGCGCGCGGTTCTCGCCTACGCCTGCGGGATGCTCCGCGCCGGGCGCGGCGGCAAGGAACCCGCGCCGGTCGTCGGGCACAACCCGATGGGGGGGCTGATGGTGCTGGCTCTGCTGGGGGCTCTGACGCTTCAGGCGGTGGCCGGCCTCTTCACCTCCGACGACATCCTGGTGGACGGGCCGCTGGTGGCGCAGGCATCGGGGGCCGTGGTGGCGGGTTTCAGCACGCTGCACCGCATCCTGGCCGACGGAATCCTGATCCTGATCGGCGTGCATGTGCTGGCCGTGCTGGCCTATCTGCTGGTCAAGCGGGACAATCTGATCCGCCCGATGATCACGGGGCGGAAGGCGATCCCGGCGGATGCGCCGGTCGAATCGCCGAAGCGCCGCCCGGCGGCCTTGGCCCTAGCGGTGCTGGCCGCGGCGGCGGGGCTGGTGGCGGCGGTGGTGCAGGCGGGCTAAGGCTTTGCAAGCGTCCTTACCCGCAACCGGCGGGGAAGGACGCTTGCGGAGCGGCCGGGTCAGTCGGCGCGGTAGCTCTCGTGGCAGGACTTGCAGGTGCCGCCCACGGCGGCGAACTGCTTGGCGGTGGCGGCCTTGTCACCGGACGCGGCAGCGGCCTCCAGCCCCTTGGCGGCGGTTTCGAAAGCCTGGGCCTTGGCGGCGAAATCGGCGTTGTTCGCCCAGATGTCGGCCTTGGCCTTGGTGTCGCCCTTGTCGCTGCCCGCCGGGAACAGGGTGGGGATCAGGGCGCCGAAGGCGCTCATGCGTTGGGCGACCGGGCCGACCTGGGCGACCTTGTCGCTGCCCAGCAGATCCTTGATCTCGGCCATCGCCTTCTTGTTGGACTCGAATCCGTCCTTGCGGGCCTTGATCGGATCCTGAGCCATCGCCGTGCCGCCGACGCCGACACCGACGAGGAGCAGGGCGGCCGTGGCGGCCAGCGTGACGCGGGTGAGCATGCAGATCCTCCGGATGATGGAATTGATTAGAAAGAGGTAAGATACCCCGTCCGCGGCGCGGGCTGTCAAGCCGGGCCTGTGCGGTGCAGCAACCGGCTTTGGAGACGAGGGGCGCGTCCGCCGGCCGGGAAACCGTCTCGCTCGGGGAGTGATCGGCTTGCAAGAGCAATAAGGCGGAAGTAAGGTCCCGCGTCGCGTTCGCGCGGTCATACCAAGTTCTCACCCGAACCTTCCGCCACCTTCGTCATAGGGGCCAGTACGCCATGTCGATCATCGCGTCCCGTCTGTCGCGCATCAAGCCCTCGCCGACCATCGCCGTCACCCAGAAAGCCCGCGAGCTTGCGGCGGCCGGTCGCGACGTCATCGGCCTCGGCGCCGGCGAGCCGGACTTCGACACCCCCGACAACATCAAGGACGCCGCCATCAAGGCCATCCAGGCCGGCGACACCAAGTACACCGCCGTGGACGGCACGCCCGCGCTGAAGAAGGCCATCTGCGCCAAGTTCGAGCGCGAGAACGGCCTGAAGTACGCGCCCGACCAGATCACGGTCGGCGTCGGCGGCAAGCAGGTGCTGTACAACGCCCTGATGGCGACGCTGAACCCCGGCGACGAGGTCGTCATCCCGGCCCCCTATTGGGTGTCCTACCCGGACATGGTGGAGCTGGCGGAAGGCACGCCGGTCTTCGTCTCCTGCCCGGCCGAGCAGGGTTTCAAGCTGCAGCCCGCCGACCTGGAGAAGGCGATCACGCCGAAGACCAAGTGGCTGATCCTGAACTCCCCGTCCAACCCGTCGGGTGCCGCCTACACGCGCGACGAGATGAAGGCCCTGACCGACGTGCTGGTGAAGCACCCGCAGGTCTGGGTGATGACCGACGACATGTATGAGCACCTGCTCTACGACGGCATCGAGTTCGTGACCCCGGCCCAGGTCGAGCCGGCGCTGTACGACCGCACGCTGACCGTCAACGGCGTGTCGAAGTCCTACGCCATGACCGGCTGGCGCATCGGCTATGCCGGCGGCCCGAAGGCGCTGATCAAGGCGATGGGCGTGATCCAGAGCCAGTCGACCTCCAACCCGACCTCGATCGCCCAGGCCGCCGCCGTCGAGGCGCTGAACGGTCCGCAGGACTTCATCGCGGAGCGCGCGGCGGTGTTCGCCCAGCGCCGCGATCTGGTGGTGTCGATGCTGAACCAGGCCAAGGGCATTTCCTGCCCGAAGCCGGAAGGCGCCTTCTACGTCTACCCGTCCTGCGCCGGCACCATCGGCAAGACGACGCCGGACGGCAAGGTGATCGAGACCGACGAGGATTTCGTCACCTACCTGCTGGAGTCGGAAGGCGTCGCGGTCGTCCAGGGTTCGGCCTTCGGCCTCGCCCCGCACTTCCGCATCTCCTACGCGACCAGCACCGAGGCCCTGGAAGAGGCATGCAAGCGCATCCAGCGCGCCTGCGGCAATCTGAAGGATTGATCTCTGGCGGTTCTTGACCGGTCGAAAAAGAAGAGGGGGCCGCAAGGCCCCCTCTTTTCGTTTGTGCGCCGTCGTTTTACGCGCCGCGGTCGACTCCCGCGGCCTGCAGGGCCGGCGTGGCGTCCTTGGCCGACACCAGCCGCAGGACCAGGGCGCCCGCCGTCGCGGACAGGATCGACCCGGCGAAGACGCCCACCTTCACCGCGTCGCCCAGTTCCGGCGAGGTCGGGAAGGCCAGCGCGCCGATGAACAGGCTCATGGTGAAGCCGATGCCGCACAGCAGGGCGACGCCGTAGAGCTGCGCGGTGGTGGCGCCGGCCGGCATGCCGGCGAAGCCGAGCCGGATGGTCAGCCAGGCGGTGCCGAACACCCCGACCATCTTGCCAAGGAACAGACCGAGCGCGATGCCCAGCGGCAGCGGGCCGGTGAGGATCGAGGGGCTCATGCCGGAGAAGGACACGCCCGCGTTGGCGAAGCCGAAGACCGGGACGATCAGGAAGGCGACCCAGGGGTGGATGCCATGCTCCAGCCGGAGCAGCGGCGCTTGCGGGTCCGCCGCCGCGCCGGAGGAGGGACGCAACGGGATGGTCAGGGCCAGCGTCACGCCGGCCAGCGTCGCGTGCACGCCGGACAGCAGAACCGCGCCCCACAGGCCCGCGCCCAGGACCAGATAGGGCAGGAGGGTGCGCACGCCGAACCGGTTCAGCCCGATCAGTGCCGCCAGGAGCAGCGCCGCCACGCCGAGCGCGGGCAGGGACAGGTCGGCGGTGTAGAACAGGGCGATGATGATGACCGCGCCCAGATCGTCGATGATCGCCAGGGCCGTCAGGAAGATCTTGAGCGAGACCGGAACGCGCGGCCCGAGCAGCGACAGCACGCCGAGCGCGAAGGCGATGTCGGTCGCCGCCGGAATGGCCCAGCCGTTGACCGTCGCCGGGTTGCCGGCGTTGAAGGCGAGATAGACCAGCGCCGGCACCAGCATGCCGCCCGCCGCCGCGACACCGGGCAGGACGCGGCACGACCAAGTGGACAACTGGCCGTCCAGCATCTCCCGCTTGATCTCCAGCCCGACCAGCAGGAAGAAGATCGCCATCAGCCCGTCGTTGATCCAATGGCCGATGCTGAGCCCGAGGACGTAGGTGTGCAGCGTGTCGAAATAGGCGGTGGACAGGGGGGAGTTCGCCACCACCAGAGCCAGCGCCGCGGCGACCATCAGCAGGATGCCGCCCGAGGCCTCGTTGCTCATGAACTCCCTGATGAAGGCTGCCGGGCGCCGGCCGGCGGGTTGCCTGTGAGCATCCATGGCGCTTGTTTCCTTTCCTGGTTCGTCGGTCCTGATCGGCCGGAAGAACGGAGTTGTCGTGGAGTTCGTGAAGAAGCAATTTGTGAAAAGAATGTGGCGTCATGGCGGCTTCGCCATGACGCCATCGCAGGTTTCTTATCAGCTGCGCGTCATTTTCAGTCGCGCGTCATCACATGAAGAATTTTGTGATGAGGACGTAGAGCGTCAAGCCGACCAGGCTGATGGTTCCGCCCCAGGCCCAAGCGAACTGGACCTTGCTCGGCAGCAGATCGCGCTCGAAATCGCTGGTGAAGTTGTCCTTGACCGCCTTGATGGTCAGCCAGAACAGAACCGGCGAGAAGACCAGGGCCATGACCGAGGCGAGCTGGACCACGAAGATCGGCTCGGGCAGGCCGTAGACCACCGCAATGCCGGCGATCAGCCACGTCACCTGCATGCCGCGGTAGAGCAGCTTGCGGATCGCCGCGGTGTCCCAGTCGCGCTTCAGACGGACCACGCACTCCTCGAACAGGCGGGCCTGACCGTCGAAGTAGGTGAAGACGGTGGAGAACAGGGCGGCCACGCCGCCGGCGATGATGACCGGGAAGATCCACGCGCCGAAGGTGTCGGTGTAGATGCTGGCGATGGTCACGCCCATCTCCGAACCCTTGGGCACCAGACCCTGCGGGTGCAGCACGACGGCACCGACGATCAGGAAGATCATGCCCGACAGCATCGAGATGATGTAGCTGATGTTCATGTCGCGCTTGAACAGGATCAGGCTGTTCTTCATGTAGTTGGGATCCATGTGCACGGTGTGCCCCTGGGCCCGCATCTCGTTGACCTTGACCATGCCGGCCTTCTTGTCGACGGCCCAGTTCGACTGCATGGGCGCGACTTCCAGCGTGGTCGGGAAATAGCCGAACATGGCGCCGAACAGCATCATCGACCCGATCGGCGGCAGGGTCGGCAGCAGGCGCGACAGATACTCGCCCGGCGGCGGGGCCTGGAGCGCGAAGGCCACGAAGCAGGACACGGCGAAGACGATGATGAGGATCTTGCAGATGCCCTCGACCGCCTTGTAGCTGCCCATCCACAGGATGCCGACGGTCAGGAGCAGGATGGCGACCGCCCAGAGCTGCATCGACATGAAGGGGAAGGCCGCCCACATCAGAGCCGCACAGCCGAGCGCGCGGCCGGCGATGCCCACGGTGTTGGCGAAGCCCTGGAAGATCATGAACCACAGCGGCCAGGTGCCGACGCGGTGGTAGGCGTTGATGATGGATTCGCCCTTCACCATCGTGTAGCGGTGGGCGAATTCGAAGGCGCAGTATTTGATGATGTAGGCGGCCAGGATCACCCACAGCAGATCGTAGCCGTAGAGCGCGCCGGCGGTCGGCGCGTGCATGATGTGGCTGGCGCCGATGCCGGTCATCGCCGCCGCGATGCCGGGCCCCATGGCCTTCCAGGTGTCCATGAAGCCGGTGCCGGGGGCTTCCAACCGGATGACCTTCTTGGCGCTTCCGTCCGCGGTGGTGCCGCCGTAGAGGCCATCGGCGTCGATGGCCGCGCTGTTCGTCGAGCTGACGCTCATTCCCGTTCCTCCCTAGGATTGGCCTGTCGATTGGCGTCGGGCCGTTCGAGAAATTTTCGGCCCGGTTCCGTCCGGCTCCTTTTCCGATCCGTGCTTTGCTGCAGGGGCTGGTTTCCTGCATGCCATAGTTTGGTATGCCAAATATCAGCAGAGCGTAGGAAAAAAAATCATGGGAGGCGGGACGTTTTTCAGACTCAGAAAAAATGCGAAAATCGGGGACTAAAACCATCACTACCCACATTGGCTATGATAAATGCGTGAATCATGAAAAGGAATTCATGATCGAGCTGGCTTGTTGCGCAGGACAATGAATGCATCCATATGACAATGGACTCAGCGAGCTTGGGCCGCACGCTGCGTCGCCTCCCCAAAGGCTGTCCCTGTTGAGTCAGGGACAGCCTTTTCTCGTATCAGTATTATGGAGACGAAAATTTATTGATATCTTCAGGGATGAAAACTGATGGTCGCGTCCGCCGATCTCCGCAGCGACGGAGGCGCGGGAGACGCATCAGCTAGGTTTTTAATCCAAACTCTGCACGAATTTTAAAGCCGCGCCGGTCAGCGCGAAGAAACCGCACCGATTTGTGTGGTTTGCCGCCCTGTGAAAAAAGCGGGGGTCCTGCGGAACTGAAAGCATCTATGCTGAAGGGTAAGGCGAGCGGGAAGCCGTGCAACGCGCGCCGGCCAATCTGTTGTCGGGGCGTTGCCTCAGAGGATTGCGCTGCCCGAAGCCGGCGCGCCGACCAGTTTGTGCGGGAGCTTCCATGGTTCTGGAACCAATCTCACTCGCCGTGGCGCTGTGCCTCGCCACTTTCGCCGCGACTGGCATCGCGTCCGTACTGACCGCAGTGTGGGAAAGCCACCGGGACCCGGGTGCCCTTCTCGCTCCCGTGCGACCCTGGGGGCGTCCGGCCAACATGAACCGGCCTCCGCGCGGGACCCGCCGTCATCTGTGGATCGCGGAGGAAACGTTGGACTGAAGCCGTATCGGTGTGACGGCGTCGAAAGACAAAAAACGCGCAGATTTAAATGATACCGGAATCAGAAAGGGCCGCGACTGGATCGCGGCCCTTTCGTCGTCCGGTGTTGTCCGGCTGTCCGCAAGACATGCTCACAGGACGCCGTACAGACGGGACTTCTCGCACCAGGCTTCCATGAAGGACTTGAAGGCCTGCAGGAAAGTCGAACCCTTCGTGCCGTTCTGCTTGGCGTGAAGATGGGTTACAGTCGCGTAGGTCATGATCATCTCCTTCGTTCGATGAAGACAAGGTAGCCTGGTATACCCAATACCAGAAGCGCAATCGATGCATCGCTCGCTTGCCCTCATCACATGGCCGGTTATGAAAGACTTACTTATTGTTTGGTTCACGGATTTATCGTTGGGCTGATATTCTTTCCCCGTTCTTGCGCCTGAACGATCGCCACGCGCCTTCCGGCCATGAAAAAGGGCCGGAGGACGCTCCTCCGGCCCCGTGCATCCACACACCGCCGCTTATTGCGCGGCCAGCGTCTCCTTGCGGATCTCCACCGCCTTGTCGGCGGCCTTGCCGGTCAGTTCCTGCAGGCGCTCGAAGCTCCAGGTGAAGGTGCCGACGCCGAGCGAGAGGGAGCGCAGCTCGACGATCAGATCATGGATTTCGGCCTGCGGCAGATAGGCTTTCACCTCGTCCCAGCCCTGCCAGCCGGGGCGCGCGTCGTAGCCCAGGATCTGCCCGCGCCGCCCGCTGACCAGCCGCTGCACCTTCGAGGTGAAGTCGCTGGGCACGGCGATGGAGACGGTCAGGATCGGCTCCAGAAGCACTGGCTCGCAGGCGGGAAGCGCCTCGGTCATCGCCTGACGTGCCACCGTCTTGAAGGCCATCTCGGAGCTGTCCACGGCGTGGAACTGGCCGCCGGTCAGCCGCACCGCGAAATCCACCACGGGGAAGCCCAGCGGCCCGCGCACCGCGTAGTCGCGCACGCCGTTCTCCACCGCCGGGATGAACTGGCGCGGCACGACGCCGCCGACGATGCCATCCTCGAACTGGAAGCCGGTGCCGCGGGGCAGCGGCTTGACCTCCACATGGATGTCGGCGAACTGGCCGTGGCCGCCGGTCTGCCGCTTGTAGCGGGCGTGGTGGGACGTGCCCTTGCGGATCGACTCGCGGTAGGGCACCTGCGGCGGCACACCCTTGACCGAGACGTTGAACTTGTTGCGCAGCCGGTCCATGGCGATCTGGAGATGAATGTCGCCCTGGCCCCACAGCACCAGCTCGCCGGTGTCGGTGGACTGGTCCAGCTTCAGCGACGGGTCCTCCTCGACCAGCTTCTGGATGGCCGCGGTCAGCTTCACCTCGTCGTTGCGGTTCTGGGCGTGCAGGGCGAGGCCGAAGACCGGCGGCGGCAGCTCCGGCCACAGCGCCGACCGGCCGGCGTTGCCCTTGTCGGTCAGCAGGTCGCCGGTCGCCGCCTTGTCGAGCCGGCCGAGCGCGACCACCTCGCCGGCCGCGGCCTGGGACAGCTTCTCCTGATTGTGGCCCATCATGCGGAAGACGCCGGACACCCGCTCCCCGCCCAGCGTCATGCCGTCGTTGACCGTGCCGCGCCACACCCGCGCGAGGCTGATCTTGCCGGCGTGCGAGCCGTTCAGCGTCTTGAAGACCTGGGCGGCCACCGTGGCGTCCGCCGGGATGCCGGCGCGCTCCGCCGAGGTGGCGACGTCCGGCCCTTCGTGGCGCAGCGCCTTCAGCAGGCGGCGGATGCCGTTGTCGTTCTCCGCCGAGCCGAAGAAGACCGGGACGATCAGGTCGTCGGCCAGCTCGCTGGCCAGCCGGTCATAGACCTCCTGCGTGTCGGGGGCGACGTCCTCCAGCAGCTTTTCCAGAAGGGCGTCGTCATAGTCGGCGACCGCCTCCAGCATCTCCTGCCGGGCCTCGTGCTCGCGGTCCTTCAGGCTGTCGGGGATCTGGACGAGGTTGGACGGCTTGTGCGGGTTGAAGTGCCAAGCGCGCTCGCTGACCAGATCGACGAAGCCGGTGATCTTCCCGCCCTCGCGGATCGGCACCTCGCGCAGCACCAGCTTGCGCGCCGACACCGCCTGATAGGCCTGCACCACGTCGCGCACCCGCAGGTCGCCCAGGCTGTCCACCTTGTTGATGAACAGCAGGTGGGGGATGCGGTTGTCGTCGAGGAACTTGAACAGGGGAGCGAGCAGCACGGCCTTTTCCGGCGCCGCCTCGGCCACGATCACCGCGACGTCCGCCACCATCAGGGCGCTCTGCGTCTCGCAGGCCAGTTCCACCGAGCCGGGGCAGTCGAGCACACCCCAGCGTTCGCCCATGAATTCGAAGGAGGCGACGTTGACCTCGACGCTCATCTGCCGGGCCTTGGCCTCGGGGGAGCTGTCGCCGACCGCGTTGCCGTCGCGGACGCTGCCCTTGCGCGTGGTCGCCCCGGCGGCGGACAACAGGCTTTCCAGAAGCGATGTCTTGCCGCTGAGATAGGGGCCGACCAGCGCAGCGCAGCGGGCCGTCTGGATCTGAGTATGGGGCATGCACACCTCCCGTATGGCGTCTTCCCGTGTGGGCATCGGCCGGAACGCCGGGTGGCCTGGGTGGGCCGGGTGGGACGCTGTGGCCGGAACTACCGGCGGCGCGCATGGCCCTGACAGGGTGCCGGACTGGTCCGGTGCTTTGAAAACAGTGCCTTTTCAAGGTTATGGTCCACCCGCGGCGGGGGACCTGTCGATGGAAAAAAGGGGCGGCATGACGTCACGCCGCCCCCGGTCGGGGTGTCTTTCCTCAAGGCGGGCCGTCGGCGTAGGGCGCCAGGGCCGCCGCGATCACCCGGTGGACGGGTGTCGGCACCCCCAGCTCCGACCCGAGTTGCACCACCGCCCCGGACAGCCAGGGCAGCTCCAGCCGCCCGCCCCGCGTCAGGTCGTTCAGCATGGACGAGGTCATGGCGGGCGGCAGGCCGTCGAGCAGCGCCTCGACCCGGGCGACGATGCCGGTGCCCAGATCCACCTCGCGGGCGCGGGCCAGCCGGGCGACCTCGGCCACCGCGTCGAGGAACAGGGCGCGGCTTTCCGGAACGCGGCGGATCACCCCGGCGGGTTGGCGGGTCAGGGCGGTGACCCCGCTGAAGGGCGCCAGGAAGGCGAACTTCTCCCACTGGGCGCGCAGGATCGCCGCGGACAGCACCGCCTCGAACCCGGCCGCCTCGGCCAGCGCGTGGAAGGCGGTCAGCCGGGGGGAAGGGCGCCCGTCGAGCTCCCCGTAGGTCAGGCGGGCCAGCGTCCCGGTGTGGCGGATCACGCCGGGGGCGGCGATGGTGGCGCCGATGTGGGCGACGCCCCCCGCCACATGCTCCCGCCCCAGGATCTGGCACAGCGTGTCCAGGCCGGTGACGCCGTTCTGCACGGTGACGACCACGGTGCCCGGCTGCACCAGCGGGCGGCAGGCCTCCGCGGCGCGGTCGGTGTCCCACAGCTTGACCGCGAACAGCACGAGGTCCACCGGCCCGACCTCCGCCGGGTCGTCGGTCGCGCGGACGTCGGTCAGGTGCAGGGGTGCGGCTTGGCTCTCGATGCGCAGGCCGTCGCGGCGGATGGCCTCCAGATGCCGGCCGCGGGCGATGAAATGCACCTCGGCTCCGTGGGTCGCCGCGAGGCGCGCGCCGAAATAGCCGCCGACCGCGCCCGCCCCCATGATTGCGATGCGCATGCGATGCTCCTCCCAAATGCGGTCCGGGCCGGCGCGCTCCATTGGATGGGGCCGAGGGGTCGGCGGAGGCTGGGCGGGCCTTCATGGTTCCGGACGCTGGGAACAGTGTGGCGTGTGCGGAACTTTGCGGCAATAGGCCGCAGGATTGCGGATTGCCGGAGGCCGACTTTCTTTCGACAGTGGGCGAACCGATCGGCGCCCCTTTCCGCGTCTCGCTTCCGCATTGGCCGGTCCGGGGGATTTGTCGTGAGATTTGCCATGAGCGCCTTCGTCCGAACACCGCCGCTCCGCGTCCTGTGGGTCTTGCTGACCGCCCTTCTGGTCGCGACGGTCCACCCCGCGGATGCCTACGCCCAGCCCGGCGATCCGGAGCGGGAACAGGTCCGCGCCATTGCGCTGAAGGCCGCGGACCTGATCGCCGCCAAGGGGCTGGACGCGGCGGCGGCGGCGTTCAACAGCGACGGGGAGTTCAAGCACGGGGCGCTCTACGTCACGGTCATCGACTTCGCCGGGGTGTGGAAGGTGTATCCGCCCCGGCCCGCCGGGGTCGGGGTCAGCGTGATCAACGTGAAGGACCCCGACGGGCGCGACATCGTCCGTGACATCCTGTCGGTGGCGCGGGACGCGGGCGAGGGCTGGGTGGAATACCGCTGGCTGAACCCGGCCAGCAACCGGATCGAGCCGAAAACCACCTTCGTGAAGCGGGTGCCGGGTCAGGATCTGGTCGCCTATGTCGGCTTGTACCATTGACGCCGCGCGGCCGCGTGTTCGCGGAGCTTGATACGGTTGCTGTTGCGGCGCACATCTTGACCCGCATCGGGCGCGCCCAAGCTTGTCGGGGTGGCCTTCACGGCATGCCGGGGCATGCGGGTTGCGCAGGGCTGCTTTTTAGAAACTTTCTAAAGTAGGGTCTTTACCCGGGGCGCAGCGGGGCGTAGCCTCGATTGCAGCCAAGAATGGAAGACAACCCCTCGGAGGATTGAGAAACCATGCAGATCGACATCGGGATCGCGGAAGCCGACCGCAAGGCCATCGCCGAAGGCCTGAACAACGTGCTCGCCGACACCTTCGCCCTGTACCTGAAGACGCATTCCTTCCACTGGAACGTCACGGGGCCGATGTTCAACACGCTCCACACCATGTTCATGACCCAGTACACGGAGCTGTGGACCGCCCTGGACGAGGTGGCGGAGCGCATCCGCGCGCTCGGCTATCCCGCGCCGGGCAGCTTCTCGCAGTTCACCAAGCTCGCCTCGATCAAGGAGGAGCAGGGCGTTCCGAACGCCCAGGAGATGCTGCGCCAGCTCGTCGAGGGGCATGAGGCCGTCGCCCGCACCGCCCGGAAGGTCTTCCCGACCGCCGAGGAGGCCAACGACCAGCCGACCGCCGACCTGCTGACCCAGCGCCTGCAGATCCATGAGAAGACCGCCTGGATGCTGCGCTCCATGCTGGAGTAGTCGACGCTGAACAGCGGTTTGCGATTCGATGGGGCGCCGTCCTTCGGGGCGGCGCCCCGTCCTTTTGGGGCCGGACAAAAGAACAGGGGGCGAAACAACCGGGTGGGGCCGCACGTTCTCCTGGGATGTCCGATGGACACGGGAGAGGGCGCCATGGCCTCCTACAATTACGACCGAGCGCGGGGAGCGGACCGGGCGGCGACGGGCGCGCAGGACGCGCTGCTGCTGGCTGCAAGGCTGCTGATCGGAGCGATCTTCGTGGAGAGCGGCTTCGGCAAGCTGATGAATCTCGGCGGCTTCGCTGAAAGCCTTGGGGGCCAGGGGTTGCCCATGCCGATGCTGCTGGCCGCGCTGGGCGGTGCGGTGGAGTGCTTCGGCGGGCTGGCCGTGGTGCTGGGGGCCTGGACGCGGCTGGCCGCGGCGGCGGTGATTCTCTTCACCATCATGGCGACGCTGATCGCCCACCGCTACTGGAGCTACCCGCCGGAGGCGCAGGGGATGCAGCGCATCCAGTTCATGAAGAACCTCGCCATCATCGGCGGCTTCCTGGCGCTGATCGCCGCCGGGGCCGGGCGGTTCAGCATCGATGGGATGATGAACCGGCGGTAGGAGGGGACCGGTCGCCCGACCCCCGCCAACAGTTTACCAGTTGCCCGCCGGGCTCGGCTCGCCCTCGTGGTGGGCCAGCCAGCGCTCGGCCTCCAGGGCGGCCATGCAGCCCATGCCCGCGGCGGTGACGGCCTGCCGGTAGATCTTGTCCTTCACGTCGCCCGCAGCGAAGACGCCCGGCACGTTGGTGGCCGTCGAGTCGGGGGCGGTGACGATGTAGCCCTCGGAGTCGGTCTCCACCTTGCCCTGGAAGACGGCGGTGGCCGGCACATGGCCGATGGCGACGAAGACGCCGGCCACCGGGATCACCCGCTCCTCGCCCGACTTCACGTTCTTCACGCGCACGCCGGTGACGCCGCGCGGGTTGCCCAGCGAGCCGTCGCCCTCGCCGACGATCTCCTCGACCACGCTGTCCCACACCACCTCGATCTTGGGGTTGCGGAACAGCCGGTCCTGCATGATCCGCTCGGCGCGGAAGCTGTCGCGGCGGTGGATGACCGTCACCTTGGAGGCGTGGTTGGTGAGGTAGAGCGCCTCCTCCACCGCGGAGTTGCCGCCGCCGATCACGGCGATCTCCTTGCCGCGGAAGAAGAAGCCGTCGCAGGTGGCGCAGGCCGACACGCCGAAGCCGCGGTAGATCTCCTCGCTGGAGATGCCCAGCCAGCGCGCTTGCGCGCCGGTCGCGATGATGACGCTGTCGGCGGTGTAGGTGTCGCCCGAGTCGCCCTTGCAGACGAAGGGGCGCTGGCTGAAATCGACGTCGGTGATCAGGTCGAAGACCATCTTGGTCCCGACATGCTCCGCCTGCTTCTGCATCTGCTCCATCAGCCACGGCCCCTGGATGGGGTCGGCGAAGCCGGGATAATTCTCGACGTCGGTGGTGATCATGAGCTGGCCGCCCGGCTGCATGCCCTGCACCATCAGCGGCTGCAGGTTGGCGCGCGCCGCGTAGATGGCCGCGGTGTAGCCGGCAGGACCGGCGCCGATGATGAGAACCTTGGTGTGGTGGGTGCTGGGCATCGCTCTGTCCGTCACGATCTGGTCTGACGCGGACCATAGGGCCGCGCCGAACATATGGTCCAGTTCCGACGCGCTGTCATCGGAAAGCCTGCCATGCCGGGCCATCATGGGGACGATGTTTCACCCCGGCCGCCTGAGAACTCCCCATCAGGTGCGCGCCGGCACGGCCCCCGTCCGGTTCTTCAGCCAGGCGCCGACGCGGTGGCGCCACTGCTCGTGCCAGATGTAGGCGCTGTTCCGAACCCAGTTCATCTGCACGGCGCGGCGCCGGCCCTCGAAGGAATGATGCCCGTGCCAGGAGGTGTCGGAGCGGCGGAAGCACAGCAGCGTGCCCTCGTCCGGCGGCACTTCGGCGGCGTAATCCTCCAGGTCCGGGCTGCGCAGCACGCGCAGGCGTCCGCCCGACGCCTCCCAGGGCGGGTTCATGTAGATCAGGACGGTGACGATCTTGCTGGCCGAATCGGGGTGGATCTTGCCGTCGGTCGCCCGGCACATGCCGCGGGCGGTGAACATCGTCGGGTAGCGCGACAGGTCCAGCGTGAACTTCTCCGAAAAGGCCTGACAGACCGCCTTGCCGCGCAGTTCCTCGATCAGGGCGTCGAAGGCCGGGCCTTGCGGAAAGACGCCCAGGGGGATGGAACCGGGCTTGTCCACCTTGGGGTAGTCGCGGTGCAGGGCTTCCAGATGCTCCCGCTTCACGAAGCCGGGGACGCAGAGGAAGTCGAAGGGGTCGCGCCGCAGCGGGGTGGCGCGGAAGCGGTCCAGATCCAGCATGGAAGAGGGCATGGACATGGGGCGGTCTCCAGACGGCAACTCAGGCCACGGCAATTCAGGCGACAGGCGTGTCGGGGAAGGCCAGCTCGTGGCGGGCGCGCCATTCCGGGCCGACATAGTTCACGATGATCGACTTGCGCACGCCGCGGATCGGGCGCCGGGCGAAGCCATGCCAGGTGTTCGTTCCGGGGACGAAGGCCAATCCCCCGTTGAAGGCGTAGGACGCGCGGGTGACGACGGTGCGGGTGGCGTCCAGCATGTCGGTGCCCCAGTCGGCGCAGTCCGGCCCCTTGGAGAGATAGATCAGCATCGTGAATTTCTTCACGCCGATGTCCGTATGCGGCTCCAGCCAGAAGCCGTCGGTGTCCTGGCAATATTCGATGCGCAGCGAGGTGCCGGCCAGATCGACGCCGCAGGTCCGCTCGATCGCCTCCGTCACCGTCCGTCGCTGGAAGGCCGTGGCGACCGCCTCGCAGACGGGATGCTCGGCCCGGCTGCGGGCGCAGAAGTAGCTGCGGGTGGCGTTGTTGGTGTCCCGCCTGCCCATGGTGTCGCCGACCGGCGGCGGCGCCCAGGGCAGGGCGGCGATGCCGTCCGCGGCCTCGTCGGGGAGCGCGCGCGACAACAGCCAGTGGCGATAGGGGGCGTCCTTGGTCGGGGCATCGTCCAGGCAGCGGATGAAGGCGTCCTGGACCGCGTCAGGCGAAACCATGAGAAAAGATCCAATGCGTCCCAGCGGTAAAGGCGAATTACCATGGGGTGGTGCACGCGCTAAATGAATTAGCGTTCATGAACCGTTTGACAGGACTCTCCCCTGAAAAGCGCAAGTAAACAACGATACGTCGCGGCATTGCGGAGCGTGGCGCGCAGCGGATTTCAGGCGCCGTGCTTGGCGCGGTGGGCGAGAAGGCGATGGCGCACCTCTTCGGCGACTTGCCGGGTGTCGTCCAGTGTTGGATAGGCCCAGTGCTCCAAGGCGCCGGTGAAGGGCCGGGTGATGCCTTCCCTGTAGAGTTCTTCGTGGAAACTGCGGAATTTGGGCGAGCCGCCCTCCAATTCGATCACATAGACCGGCTTCCCGGTGGAGCAGGCTTCCGAGGTCATGGACACGCTGTCGCAGGTCACCACCACGGCGTCGGCCAAGCCGAGATAGGCGAAATAGGGATTCTCGCCGGTGCCGTCCCACACCTCCGCCGGCAGGCCGTTCAGGCGGGCGCGCAGGATCGCCTCGTTGTCGGCGCCGGTGCGGCGCGACGGGGTGACCATCAGCCCGGCCCCCTTGCTGCGAGCCAGCTCCGACAGCTTCTCCGCAACATCGCCCATGATGGTCGGGGTCAGGGCGTAGACGCCGTTGGTGCCGCCGATCAGCACGGCGACGCGCGGGTGCGGCAGGTCGGCGAGCCGGGGGGCGTGGCGCTCCGCCGCCTCGGCCAGCAGCTTGGGCGTCACGCGGTGCAGGGCGCCGCGGGTGGCCATGACGTTGGGGCCGCGCAGCCGGTCGTGGCGGGGCACAACGACGAGGCCGAAATGGCGCGGGTTGATCTGCGGGTCCTGGATGTAGACGGTGAAGGTCCGGCCGCGCGACTGCTTGCTGGCGGCCAGCAGCGGCGCGATGGCCTGACGCCCCGACCCGATCATCAGGTCGGGCCAGGGGGCGCGGATGGGATCGCCCTCCGGCCCGGCGGCGAAGCGGTTGCCCAGCCGCAGGAAGGGGCTGAGCTGCCGCCACGGGCTGCGCAGCCGCACGCGCTTCACGACGGGGGTGAGGCCCAGCGCTTCGGCAAGGCCGATGCACTGGTTTTCCATGCCGGGCTTGCCGTCCGACACGACCCAACAGCTGAGGGAACCGGAAAGAGAGGACTGCATCGTCACACGATTGGTTTGGGGCGAATGGTTTGGGGCGAATGGTTTGGGGGTGCGGCTGGTTGTCGCGTCTGGGTGGGCGTCGGGACCGGATACATCGATAGAAAGTTTTTCCACCAGCGCCGATACGGGTTTCTTGCTTGGCGTGGATGGCTTCGCCGTGTAATATCCTTTCTTCAAATCACCCCCGGAGCGACCGAGCAAACCATGCGGCGGGTCAAACTCGACCGAATTGACCGGCGGATTTTGCGCGACCTGCAAAATGACGGCCGGATGACCAACGTAGAACTCGCGAGGCGTGCCGGCATCTCTGCCCCTCCGTGTTTGCGGCGTGTCCGCGCCTTGGAAGAGGCGGGCTTCATCCGCGGCTATCACGCTGACATCAACCCTGACGCGCTCGGGTTCGGTGTCACCGTGTTCGCCCAGGTCGGCCTGTCCAGCCAAGCTGAAGTGGACCTAAAGAAATTCGAGGAACTCGTCAACTCCTGGCCCATGGTGCGTGAGTGCAACATGCTGGCGGGCGAGTATGATTTCCTGCTGAAGATCGTGGCGGAGGACTGGGACGACTACCAGCGCTTCCTGACCACGAAGCTGACGGCGGCGCCCAACGTGGCGCACGTCAAGTCGGCCCTGTCGATCCGCACCTCGAAGCACACGCCCGGTGTGCCGATCGACGTCGACTCGCCGGACATCCCCGACTCGCTGGAGGATGAGGACGAGGTGGACGAGGACGAGCCCTCGACCCGAGTGGCGCGCCGCTGACGCGGCGCCGCACCGACGCGAAGCCTTTTCCCGGACAGCCGGCACCGCACCCCGCGTATGGGATGTGGTGCCGGCTGTTCGCGTTTCGGGAACGCGGGCCTCGCGCAATTTTCTGACGCCGAGCGTTTCCGAAAATGGATTCCTGCCCGTCTTCGCGCGTGCGATGTTTTCCGCGGCGGAGGTGCTAAACTCGCGCGACACCGATTCCGCCGATCCTGTCCGTGACCGGGAGACGATGATGGCCTCACCCCGCCGCCGTGCCCTTCCGCCGCGCCGTCACCTGCCGACGCTGGCGTTCGCCGTCGCGCTGGCCCTGCCGCCCCTGCTCGGCTTCCCGCCGGCGCTGGCGGCCACGCCGGGCGTCCATGCGGAGGAGATCGTCCGCTTCCCCTCGCTCGACGCCGACCTGACCAGCGGCGCCCCGACGCCCCTGACCGGGCGGTTTCTGCGCCCCAGGGCCGACGGCTCCTATCCCACCGCCCCCTATCCCACGGTCGTCCTGCTGCACGGCTGCAGCGGCCTCTACGCCAAGACCGGGCGGGTGGCGTCCCGGCACATCGATTGGGCGCTGACGTTGCGCGAGCAGGGCTACGCGGTGCTGATGGTGGACAGCTTTGGCCCGCGCGGCGTGGCGGAGGTCTGCACGGCCAAGGACCGTCCCGTCCGGGCGACCGAGGAACGCAAGCGCGACGCCTGGGCGGCGCTGGCCTATCTGCGCGCGCGCAGCGACGTGGACAGCGATCGGATCGCCCTGATGGGCTGGTCGCAGGGGGCGGGCACGGTGCTGGCCGCCTATGGGCCAGGCGGGCAGGGGAACGGCTTCCGCGCCGCCATCGCCTTCTATCCCGGTTGCCGGACGCCGCTGAGCGACGCCGACTGGCAGCCGGAGGGCCCGCTGCTGATGCTTCTGGGCGGCAAGGACGAATGGACTCCGGCGGAGCGCTGCCTGGAACTGGCGAGCCGAGAGCCGGTGAAGGAGCGCACCGAGGTGGTGGTTTATCCCGACGCCCATCACGGCTTCGACTCCCCCCATTCGCCGCTGCGCAAGCGCCGCAATCTGGCGACCGCCCCGGCGGGCGAGGCGACGGTCGGCACCGACGAGTCCGCCCGCAAGGATGCCATCGAGCGGGTCAGCGCCTTTCTGGCGGAGCGGCTGCGGGGGTAACAGGCTGTTGAAAAGACGGCCGAGGGTGAATGCAAAACACCCCGCACCGGCTGTCGGTGCGGGGTGTTTTGTATCGGCTCGCGGTCGGTGGCGGGGCCGTGTCTTGCGAACCGGCCCCTGAAGCTTGAACCCGCGCTTACTTGAAGGCGACGGTGACGATCTCGTAGACCTTGGAGCCGCCCGGCGTGGAGACTTCCACGCTGTCGCCGACCGACTTGTTGATCAGCGCGCGGGCCAGCGGCGCCTGGATGGACAGCATGCCGTTCTTGATGTCGCTCTCGTCCTGGCCGACGATCTGGTAGGTGATCTCCTCGTCGGTGTCCTCGTCCGCGAGCGTGACGGTGGCACCGAACTTCACCGAACTGCCGGACAGCTTCGTCGGGTCGATGACCTCGGCGCGGCTGATCTTGTCCTCCAGCTCCGCGACGCGGCCCTCGATGAAGCTCTGACGTTCACGCGCGGCGGTGTATTCGGCGTTCTCCGACAGGTCCCCGTGCTCACGCGCCTCGGCGATCGCCTTGATGACGTTGGGCCGTTCGACAGTCTTGAGGTGCTTCAACTCCTCTTGCAGGCGGTTGTATCCCGCCGCAGTCATTGGAACTTTTTCCATCGTTCAATCCATCACCATGCCGACGCAGCGCCCTGGGAAAGCTACGGCGCGGCGGAGGAGGTCCGCCGCGCCGTAAACCGTCCTAATAGGAACCGCTAAGGTACGACTGCAACGGCGCGACTTCAAGGCTGCCGTTCCGGAGTGCGGCAATCGCTTCCACCGCCGCGCGTGCACCGGCCATGGTGGTGTAGTAAGGCAGGTTGTAGGTCAGCGCCGTGCGCCGTAGGCTGAAGCTGTCGGACAGGGCCTGCGCGCCGTCCGTGGTGTTGATGACCAGATGCACCTCGCCGTTGATCATCGCGTCGACGATGTGCGGCTGGCCCTCCACCACCTTGTTGATCGACTCCGCCGGGACGCCGGCCTGGCGCAGCGCCGCCGCGGTGCCGGTGGTCGCCAGGACGCGGAAGCCCATGGCGTGCAGCTTCTGCCCGATCTGCACCGCCGACGGCTTGTCGCGCTCCTTCACCGAGATGAAGACGGTGCCCTGGACCGGCAGGGTGACGCCGGCGCCGAGCTGCGACTTGGCGAAGGCCAGCGCGAAGTTGTGGTCCAGGCCCATCACCTCGCCCGTCGACTTCATCTCCGGGCCGAGCACGATGTCCACGCCGGGGAAGCGGGCGAAGGGGAACACGGCCTCCTTCACGGCGGTGTGCGGCGGGGTCGGACCGTTCAGCGTGAAGTCGGCCAGCGTCTCGCCGGCCATGACGCGGGCGGCGACCTTGGCGATGGCGGTGCCGGTGGCCTTGGCGACGAAGGGCACCGTGCGGCTGGCGCGCGGGTTGACCTCCAGGATGTAGACCGTGCCGTCCTTCACCGCGAACTGGACGTTCATCAGGCCGACGACGTGCAGGGCGCGGGCCAGCGCCTCGCCCTGGCGGCCGATCTCGGCGATGGTCTCGGCGGGCAAGGAGTAGGGCGGCAGGGCGCAGGCCGAGTCGCCGGAATGGATGCCGGCCTCCTCGATGTGCTCCATGATGCCGGCGATGTAGACCTGGCCGGTGGCGTCGGCCACCACGTCGACGTCCACCTCGATGGCGTCCTGCAGGTAGCTGTCGATCAGCACCGGGTTCTTGCCCGACACCTTCACGGCATTGCCCATGTAACGCTTGAGCCCGGCCATGTCGTGGACGATCTCCATGGCGCGTCCGCCCAGCACGTAGGACGGGCGGATGACCACCGGGAAGCCGATCCGCGCCGCGACCGTCTCCGCCTCCTCCAGCGACCGGGCGAGGCCGTTGGCCGGCTGCAACAGGTCGAGCTGGTGCAGCAGCTTCTGGAAGCGCTCACGGTCCTCGGCGAGGTCAATGGCGTCCGGCGAGGTGCCGAGGATCGGGATGCCGGCCTTCTCCAGCGCGTCGGCCAGCTTCAGCGGGGTCTGGCCGCCGAACTGCACGATGCAGCCGAGCACCGTGCCGTTGCGCTGCTCGACGCGGACCAGCTCGATCACGTCCTCGGCGGTCAGCGGCTCGAAATACAGGCGGTCGGCGGTGTCGTAGTCGGTGGACACCGTCTCCGGGTTGCAGTTGACCATGATGGTCTCGATGCCGGCCTCGCGCAGCGCGTAGACGGCGTGGACGCAGCAATAGTCGAACTCGATGCCCTGGCCGATGCGGTTCGGCCCGCCGCCCAGGATGACGACCTTCTTCTTCTCGGTCGGGTCCGATTCGCACTCGGCGGCACCCGTGCCGTCGGTCTCGTAGGTGGAGTACATGTAGGGCGTGCGCGAGGCGAACTCGGCGGCGCAGGTGTCGATGCGCTTGAAGACCGGCGTGACCCCGGCGGCGCGGCGGGCCTCGGCGACCTCGCCCTCGCTCGTGCCGGCCAGCTCGGCCAGACGGGCGTCGGAGAAGCCCATCTGCTTCAGCGACTGCCAGCCGGCCTTGTCGGTCGGCAGGCCGCCGCTGCGGATCGCCTGCTCGCGGTCCACGATGGCCTTGATCTGCTCCAGGAACCACGGATCGTACTTGGAGACCTGCTGGACCTCGGCGACGGTGAAGCCGTGGCGGAAGGCCTGGGCGATGACCAGCAGGCGGTCCGGCGTCGGGCGGGCCAGCGCGCCGCGGATGGCCGAGGCGTCCGGCGTGTCGCTGTCGCCGATGCGCACCTCGTTGAAGCCGGTCAGGCCGGTCTCCATGGAGCGGAGCGCCTTCTGCACCGACTCCTGGAAGGTGCGGCCGATCGACATCGCCTCGCCCACCGACTTCATCGAGGTGGTCAGCAGCGGCTCGGTGCCGGCGAACTTCTCGAAGGTGAAGCGCGGCATCTTCGTGACGACGTAGTCGATCGTCGGCTCGAAGCTGGCCGGGGTGGTGCCGGTGATGTCGTTGGTCAGCTCGTCCAGCGTGTAGCCGATGGCCAGCTTCGCGGCGATCTTGGCGATCGGGAAGCCGGTGGCCTTCGACGCCAGCGCGGAGGAGCGCGACACGCGCGGGTTCATCTCGATGACGATCAGGCGGCCGTTCGCCGGGTTGACCGCGAACTGGACGTTGGAACCGCCGGTTTCCACCCCGATCTCGCGCAGCACCGCGATCGAGGCGTTGCGCATGATCTGGTATTCCTTGTCCGTCAGCGTCAGCGACGGGGCGACGGTGATCGAATCGCCGGTGTGGACGCCCATCGGGTCGATGTTTTCGATGGCGCAGACGATGATGCAGTTGTCCGCCTTGTCGCGGACGACCTCCATCTCATACTCCTTCCAGCCCAGCACCGATTCCTCGATCAGCACCTCGCCGACCGGGCTGGCGCGCAGGCCGCCGCGCACGATATCCTCGAACTCGGCGCGGTTGTAGGCGATGCCGCCGCCGGTGCCGGCCAGCGTGAAGCTGGGGCGGATGATGGCGGGCAGCCCGACGAACTCCAGCGCCTCGGTCGCCTCCTGCATGTTGCGCACGAGGCGCGAGCGCGGCGATTCCAGGCCCAGCTTGTCCATGGCGTCGCGGAACAGGATGCGGTCCTCGGCCTTGGCAATGACGTCGCGCTTGGCGCCGATCATCTCCACGCCCAGCCGCTCCAGCGTGCCGTCGTCGGACAGAGCCATGGCGGTGTTCAGCGCGGTCTGGCCGCCCATGGTCGGCAGCAGGGCGTCGGGGCGCTCCTTCTCCAGGATCTTCGCCACCACGGCCGGGGTGATCGGCTCGATGTAGGTGGCGTCGGCCAGACCCGGATCGGTCATGATGGTGGCCGGGTTGGAGTTGACCAGGATGACGCGGAAGCCTTCCTCGCGCAGCGCCTTGCACGCCTGGACGCCGGAGTAATCGAACTCGCAAGCCTGGCCGATGACGATCGGCCCCGCGCCGATGATGCAGATGGATTTGATATCAGTGCGCTTGGGCATGGGTCCGCTTCTCGACGTTCGTGCAGCAAAAGCCCCCTCGCGCCATTGGCCCCTTGGCAGGGGCGCGGGTGTGAGGGGGCACGGATCAATATGTCGTTGCGAGGCCTCTTTATAGGGAACAAGGCGCAGCAGGGGAAGGGGTGGGATGATGCGCGGGCCACATGTCTGAAACATCGCCAGCGGGCGGCGAGGCAAGGCTTGAACCTGCGCCGAAAGGGCGTCATCAATCGGGGTGCGCCGGAGCCCCGGTGTTTCCGATCTTCACCAGCGGGAGAAGCCCGCACACTCGTCCTGACCGCCTCCGGAGTTCGCACCCGACGATGACCCACGCTTTCGCCAAGGACAGCCGCGCCTGCGCCGCCTGCGTTTCGTGGGGGGGCGACCGCGCCCTGTCGGATGACAACACGCTCGTCCATGTCGACCGCTACAGCGCGGAGGGGGAGTGCCGGACGGCGACCAGCCAGGATTACCGGAAGGTCACGCGCTCCTACCACACCTGCCCGACCTGGGCGCCGCTGCCGATGCTGAAGAAGCATGGCGGGCGGCCGGAGCGCCAGCCGGTCTTCGCCGGCCGCCCGGCTCCCGCCGCCGCGAAGCCGGTGCCGGAGGCCGTGGCGGCCGCACCGGTGCGCGTGGTCCCGGCCGCGGCACCCGCCGTTCCGCCGCCGCCCGCGCCGCCGGTCTGCCGGTCGGAGCCGCTCGATCTCGACCAGATCCCGCAGATCGCCAGCCTGCTCTACGTCCATTGGCGGCGGGTCCGCCAAGGGCGTCCGATGCCGGAAGCGCGCGACATCGACACCGCCCAGATCCGCGAATGCGTGCCGCGCCTGTGCCTGATGGAGCCGCTGCGCGGCGGCGAGGATTTCCTCTACCGTGCCTGCGGACGGGCGGTGCAGCGCCGGATCGGGCAGCGCGCGGTGCCGCGCCCGGTCAGCGACTGCCACCCCGCCGAAGCGGCGGAGCGTTTCAACGCCGACCTGCGCGCCTGCCTGGAGACGGGGGAACCGTGCGGTCTTCTGGTGCGCGACGACCCGATGCTGCCGGGCGCGCGCTTCGTCGAACTGCTGCTGCCGCTGGCCGACGAGGACGGCCGCCCGGCCCGCGTGCTGGCCTTCCGGCACGTGCCCGGGGGCTGACGGAGGCCGCGGTGCCCTGGAACGCGCAACCCCCGCCGGAAGGGCCGCCTTCCGAAGCCCCGAAATCGGCGCCCGGTGGCGCCAAGCCGGCCGGTGGGGCCGACATGGTGGGGGTCTGGCCGTCCGCCGTCTGGATCGTCGTCGGCACGCTCTTCTATCTGGAACACCCGCAGAGCTTCGCCGGCTGGAAGGGCGCGCTCTATTATGTGGTCGGCACCGCCGCCGTGGCTCTGGTGATCGGGCTGGTCAGCCTGAACCTGCGCCGCGCCGTCACCGGCATGCTGGCCGAGGTGTTTCCCCGCCGCGACCGTTTCACCGACCTCGTGAGCCTGATGCTGCGGCTGATGCTGGCCACGGCGGAGGGGATGCTGGTGGCCCTGCTCGCCCGCTGGACTCTGGGCGCCCTGGGATAGGGCAATCCTTCGCCAACCGATCGGCGCTACACTGTGTCTCCTGGAACCGGGCGTCCCGGGGGAGGGGCCATGCTGAATCTGTCCGCCTATTGGTCGCACGCCGAACTGATCGCCAATGGCGTCATCCTCCTTCATTTGGCCGGGGCGCTGGTGCTCGGCATCCTGATGGGTTACGAGCGCTCCTTCCACGGGCGGGCGGCGGGGATGCGCACCTACGCGCTGGTCTGCCTCGCCTCGACGGCGCTGACCGTGGTCAACGCCTATCCCGGCCTGTGGTACGGCGGCATCGGCAGCGGCACGGGCGGCGATCCGACGCGGGTCGTCCAGGGCATCGTGACCGGCATCGGCTTCCTCGGCGCCGGGGTCATCATGCGGGAGGGCTTCTCCATCCGCGGTCTGTCCACCGCGGCGTCGATCTGGACGGCGGCGGCGATCGGGGTGACCATCGGGCTGGGCTTCTACGCCGCGGCCATCGGCACCGCCTTGCTGGTCATCCTGGTGATGAGCGCCTTCCGCCGGCTGGAAGCGGTGTTGCCCCACCACACGGTGGTCCAGGTGATGCTGGTGTTCGAACGCGCGCACGCTCCCCCGGCGGAAACGATTCGCGCCAAGGCGCTGGAGCACGGCTACGAGATCGTGTCCTGGGCCTTTCACCTGCGCAATGGCAGCGGCCACCTGGAGTACCAACTCACGCTCCAGGCCAACGGCACGCCGGACCCGATGGAACTGATCGACAAGCTCGCCCACAGCAGCCGGGTGGTGGAGTTCCGCCTGTCGCCGTCGCGCATGTGAGGGGCCGGAGTGACGGTCCGGCGGGCCTACTTGTCCAACAGGAAATAGGCGAAGTCGATGCTGGGCGCGGCCAGCCCGAACTGCGTCAGCAGGGTGTGCGCCTGCCCGCGGTGGTGGGTCTGGTGGTTGAACACATGGGCCAGCACCGCGGAAAAGGGCATGGTGAAGGCCTGCCCGGCCAGCGAGCGGTAGTGGAGGTCGGTGGCGAAGCGGGCCTCCTCCTGCGCCGCCACGACGCGGATGAGGCGCTCGTCCTCCGCCTCGCGGGCGGCGCGCAGATCGTCGAAGCCGTCATAGAGGATCTCGTCCAGGGCGAAGGGCGTCGGCCCGTCGCCCTCGATGCGGCGCAGCCACACCCGGTCGGCCACCAGGATGTGGTTCAGCGTGCCCCGCACCGAGCGGAAGAAGGCGCTGCGGTCCTCGCGGTACTGGGCGTCCGACAGCTCGGCCGCCACCGCGTAGAGGCGGCGGTTGGCCCAGCGGTTGTAGCGCGCGAACCGTTCGAAATGCGCCTTCATCGCCCCGTCTCCTGTTTTCAGACCCCGGCGCGCTTGGCCGACAGGCCGGCGGGGGACAGCAGAACCTCGCGCTTGCCCTGGTGGTTGGCTTGGCCGACCACGCGCTCCGTCTCCATCCGCTCGACCAGACGGGCGGCGCGGTTGTAGCCGATCTGGAGCTGGCGCTGGATGAAGCTGACCGACACCTTGCCCTCGCGCACCACGAGGTTGACGGCCTGCATGTAGAGGTCGTCGCCGGAGTTGGTGCCGCCGCCCTCGTCATCCTCGTCGGCGACCGCATCCTCCTCTTCCTCGGTGATGGCGGTGACGTAGTTGGGGGCGCCCTGCGACTTGATGCACTGCACGATCTCCTCGACCTCCGAATCGGAGACGAAGGGGCCGTGGACGCGGGTGATGCGGCCGCCGCCGGCCATGTAGAGCATGTCGCCCTGGCCGAGAAGCTGTTCCGCCCCGGCCTCGCCCAGGATGGTGCGGCTGTCGATCTTGGAAGTGACCTGGAAGCTGATGCGGGTCGGGAAATTGGCCTTGATGGTGCCGGTGATGACGTCCACCGACGGGCGCTGCGTCGCCATGATCAGGTGGATGCCGGCGGCGCGGGCCATCTGGGCCAGCCGCTGGATCGCCGCCTCGATCTCCTTGCCGGCGACCAGCATCAGGTCGGCCATCTCGTCCACGATGACCACGATGTAGGGGAGCGGCGTCGGTTCCTGCGGGGTCAGGTCGAAGACGGCCTCGGCCTCGCCGGGAACGGTGCGGCGGGGCATCGGCTCGTCGTTGGCGATCATCTCGGCGATGCGGGCGTTGTAGCCCTCGATGTTGCGCACGCCGAGCTTGGACATCGCCTCGTAGCGGCTCTCCATCTCGCGCACGGCCCAGCGCAGCGCGATCACCGCCTTCTTCGGGTCGGTCACCACCGGGGTCAGCAGATGCGGGATGCCGTCATAGACGGACAGCTCCAGCATCTTCGGGTCCACCATGATGAAGCGGCAACGGTCGGGCGGCAGCCGGTAGAGCAGCGACAGGATCATCGTGTTGATGGCGACCGACTTGCCCGAACCGGTGGTGCCGGCGACCAGCAGGTGCGGCATGCGGGCGAGGTCGGCGACCACCGGCTCCCCGCTGATGTCCTTGCCGAGCGCGATGGCGAGATGGGCCTGCGACTCGGCGAAGGCCGCGTGGTCGAACATCTCGCGCAGATAGACCATCTCGCGCACCGGGTTCGGCAGCTCCACGCCGATCACGCTGCGGCCCGGCACGATGGCGATGCGGGCGGTGACCACGCTCATCGAGCGGGCGATGTCGTCGGTCAGGTTGATGACCGTGGCCGACTTGGTGCCCGGCGCCGGCTCGAACTCGTAGAGCGTCACGACGGGGCCGGGGCGCACATCCATGATCTCGCCGCGGACGCGGAAGTTCCGCAGCACCGTCTCCAGCATCCGCGCGTTGCGGGCCAGGACGGTCTCGTCATGCTGCTGCGGCGGGCGCGGCGGCGGATTCTGGAGAAGCGCGGTGCCGGGCAGGGCGTAGAGATCGCCCTCGCCGATGGGCAGCGCATCCTCGTCGGATTCGTCGCCGTCGTTGCCGTCATCGTCGCCGCCATCGTCGAGGACGTCGGTGTCCTCCGCGTCGTCCTCATAGGCCAAGGTGTCGTCCCCGGCTTCTTCCGACTCCGCTTCCTCGGACAGGTCCTCGGGCAGATCCTCGGCGTCGGGAATGAGGACGTCTTCCACGTCCGCAGGCGCGTCCACGGCCGCATCCGAAGCTGGGGTCGGGGCCGGGGCCGGGACAGCGGTTTCCGCGGGGCGCGCCTCATAGGCCCACTCGACGCCGGACAGGAAGGCGAAGCCGGCGACCACCGCCAGCGCCTCGTCGCCGAGGTTGGTCGAATAGACCGTGCCGGCGCGCGGGGTTCCGGGCAGCACCTCCACGTCCCACAGCAGCCGCCCGTCCGGGCGCGTGTTGGGGATCAGGTTGAAGGGGCGGCCGTTCAGCGCGCACCACAGATTGAACTCGTCGGCGGTGACGACTCCCGACTGGGTCACGGGCGCGGTCAGGTGGGGCGTGCGCGGCGTCATGCCGGGGCTCCCGGTTTCTGTTCGGTGGAGAAGGACTCGCCGTCTTCGGCGTCGTCGTCGGGGGTGTCGTCGGTTTCGGTTTCGGTCTCGGTGTCCGCGGTCCCGTCCGTATCGTCGTCGATGTCGGCTCCCTCGTCCGGCCCGCCATCGTCCGGCCCGCCATCGTCCGGCCCGTCATCGTCCGGCCCGTCATCGTCCGGAATGTCGATCTCCACCTCCGCCTCATCCTCCGCCGCGTCGGGGGTGAGCACGGCGCAGGGCGGCTCGTCCGGCGGCAGTTCGTAGGCGGCGACCAGGATCTTGTCGATGGTCTCGCCGTCGCTGGACATCGGCAGGGCCAGGCGCTCCCAGGTCCGCATGACGCCGCTGAAATCGGCGGTGTAGACGCGGGCGACCGGCAGCCGTTCACGCAGGAGCGAGGCGTATTCGGGGCGCAGGATGGCCAACTGCTCTTCCGGCAGATCGTCGAGCGTGGCGCCCAGGCGCGAATGCCCGAAGGCTGCGGCGAGCGACTGGCCGTAATAGGAATAAACGAAGTCGTCGTCGCCGATGACCTCGAAAATCACAATATTATCCTTCCACGGCCGCAGGTCGGCCGGGGCGATGGTGCTGGACGCCGGCGGCTTCCCGCCGATGCATTTGGTGAGCCAGAAGTCAAGCAGGCCGCTCAGGTGCGGCGTCGCCAGCTCGGTTCTTTCCTTGATCATGGATTGGGCGCGGAATTCTCGGGCGGCGCCCCGCGGGGCTACCCCCTGGAGCTTTCATGGACCGCCGGAACCATACCCGGAAGGGACGGGCAGGCGCAACCGCAAGGGACCGCCCCGTTCAAGCCGGCTTAACCCTGTCGCCCGGATGCCGCAGTGGGAGGCGGGACCGTGTCTCCATGGTTCGCCCCCGCACCGCGGGGCCGCGTCAGGCCGCGCAGGTCACCCCGGTGCCGCCCAGCCCGCAATAGCCCGCGGGATTCTTGGACAGATACTGCTGGTGATAGTCCTCGGCGTAGTAGAAAGGCGGGGCCTCGCGAAGCTCCGTCGTCACCGGGCCGAAACCGGCCTGTTCCAGACGGGCCTGGTAGGACTCGCGGCTGGCCTCGGCGGCGGCGCGCTGGGCGTCCGTGTGGGTGTAGATGGCCGAACGGTACTGGGTGCCGACATCGTTGCCCTGGCGCATGCCCTGGGTCGGGTCGTGCGCCTCCCAGAAGACGCGCAGCAACTCCTCGAAGCCGACCTTGGCCGGGTCGTAGACGACGCGCACCGCCTCGGTGTGGCCGGTGCGGCCGGAGCAGACCTCCTCGTAGGTCGGGTTGGGCGTGTGGCCGCCCTGATAGCCGACCATGGTCGTCCAGACGCCCGGCACCTTCCAGAACTTGCGCTCCGCCCCCCAGAAGCAGCCGAGCCCGAAGTCGACGACCTCCAGCCCCTCCGGATAGGGCGGGGTCAGCGGGTTGCCGTTGACGTGGTGGCGCGGCGGCACGGGAACCGGCGTGTCGCGTCCGGGCAACGCCTCCTCCGCGCTGGGCAGCGCCAGGGGCTTGCGCATGAACATTCCGAGCATCTCGGCCTCTCCGATGGCGTTAGGATTTGGGGATTATGTCGGGTCGCACCGCCCCGGAGGCAAGTCGGCGCCTTTGCGCGGGAGCCTTCCGCGGCCCCGCGTGTTTACCCTTCGGAATGTTCAGTCCAAGGTGGAACCGCGGGGAGAGAACCATGACGATCGACGACGCCACCCTCCAGCGCCTGATTGACAAGGGACGCCAGCACGGCAACCGGCTCAGCGTCGAGCAGCTCGGCAAGGACGTGCCGGTGGAGACGATGACCCCGGAGGAGGTCGCCGTGGTGGTGGAGCGGCTGGAGGCCGCGGGCATCGACGTGGAGCTGACCGACGAGCGGCTGAAGCGCCCGCGCGGTGGCGGTGGCGGCGACTACCAGCGCGGGGCCGGGGTGGTCACCATCGCCAGCCCGGCGGCTCCCGCCGTCTCCGCACCCGGCGCCCGCCCGTCCGAACATGGCTGGGCCGACGATGGGCTGGGCCATGCCCACGGCGCGCATCACGGCTCCCGCCGGGCGCCGACCTGGGACCGCGGCGGCGTGGACATGCTGCCCGTCGTCTCGGTCATCGTGGTGGCGCTGGTGCTGATCATCGCCCTGGGGGGCTGAGGTCCGGCTCTCAGCCCGGCTTCGCCAGCGCGTGGATGAGGATGGCCGCGGTCGCCGCGACATTCAGCGACTGGATGCGGCCGGTGCCGGGCAGGGTCAGGACGTCCTCACAGGCGGCGAGGGTGGCGGGCGGAAGCCCGTCCTCCTCGTTGCCCATCACGATGGCGGCGGGCCGATCCCCCATGGCGAGGACCGCCGGGTCGGTGACCGCCGCCCGGCCCCGGCCCAGCGCCGTTCCGGCCACCCGGTGGGAGTCGCGCAGCCGTTTCAGAACCGCCGGCAGGTTGGCCGCCCGGTACAGCTCCACCCATTCGAATCCGCCCTCGGCCACCCGGTAGGCGGACTCCGACGGCAGGGCCTGTCCGGGATGGTCCGACACCACGACGCGCCGCAGGCCGAAGAAGGCGGCGGTGCGCAGGATGGCGCCCAGATTGTGCGGATTGCCGACCCCGTCCAGGATCAGCAGCGGCTGGCCGTCCACCGCCCAGCGCTTCGCCGCCTCGATGTCGAAGGCGGGGACCGGGCGCGGCGCGATCAGCGCGACGACGCCGCCGTGCAAAACCGTCCCGGCGACCTTGGCCAGCTCGTCGGCCTCCACCATGCGGTAAGGCTTGCGCGCCGCGGCCATCGCCTTGCAGAAGTCGCCGGTCTTCGCCTTCAGCCGCTCCTCGAAGAACAGCCGCTCCACGCGCGCCGCGTCATGGGCGAACAAGGCGGAGACGGCCGACAGGCCGGCGACGCGGAACAGCTTTCCCGGCTCCTCCCGCGGTTCCTCCCGGCGGACGTCCTTGCCGGCGCGGGCCGGACCCGGACGGGAGGAGCGGGCAGGGGAAGGGCGGGCAGGAGAAGGGACGGGCGGACGGCCGCGCGGGGTCGTCGGCTTCGGCATGATAGACTCGGGGGCTTGCGGGAACGGGCCGGCATTCTGGACCAACCCGTCCCCGAACTCAAAGCCCTCAGTGGTTTCCGTTTTTGCTCCGCGCGTAGCCGGCATAGGCCGCCGCCGCAGCGGCCGCGACCCCAGCGACGAGCAGCGGCGACACCCAGCCGGGCGGCGGGGTGCGGAAGCCGCCGGTGACGCCGCGACCGCGCTCCACCGGGCGGAACAGGTTGCCGTCGCTCGCGGCGGCGGGCGGGGTCCGGCTGAAATGGCGGTGGGCGCCGTGGCCGGCGATCTTCTCCATCAGGCGCGGCGCCACAGCGTGCCCCAGCCGGGTCAGCGGGGTCATCGCCCCGACCATCGCCTGGGCGCGCGGGCGCAGGGCCACGGCGAGCACGGTGTCCGCCACGTCCTGCGGATCGTCGTAGAAGGGGCTTTCCGCGTCCAGCTGGTGGCCGGTGTAATTGGCGCCGTGGGACATGCCCGGCGTGTCGGTGAAGAAGGGATAGACGCCGCAGACATGAACGCCCGGCGCGTCGACCAGCTCCGCCCGCAGGCTTTCCAGAAGCCCTTCCAGCCCGAACTTGCTGGCCGCGTAGGCGGCGGCGTAGGGGGCGGGCGCCCAGGCCCCGACCGACACCGTGTTGATGAGCACCCCATGGCCCTGCCGGCGGAACAGCGGCAGCACGGCGTGGGCGGCGTAGAGCGGGCCGAACAGGTTGGTCTCGACGACGCGGCGGTGCGCCTCCAGCGGGGTGTCCTCGAACCGCCCGACGGCGCCGACCCCGGCGTTGCTCACCCAGACGTCGATGCCGCCGAACCGTTGCACCGCCCGGTTGGCCAGCCGACGGACGGCTTCCGCGTCGGTGACGTCGGTGGGCACCACCTCGGCCTCGCCGCCCAGTTCCCGGCATTCCTCGGCCACCTCGCCGAGCAGGGCCTCCCGCCGGGCGGCCAGCACCAGCCGGGCGCCTTCCCGCGCGAAGGTCAGGGCGGTGGCCCGCCCGATTCCGCTCGACGCGCCGGTGATGACCACCACGGCCCCGCGCACGCTGTCCATCCGTCCTCTCCCATTGACGCCTCGATGCGGCATCAACAGGAAAGGACGGTCCGGCGTCGCGGTCCCGTGGTTGGGTTGCCGTGCATCAGATCAGCTTGATCGCCAGGAAGCCGCCGATCAGCGCGACGGCGAAGGCGGTGGTGACCAGCGTCAGCCGCTTCTCGATGAAGGCGCGCACCGGTTCCCCGAACCAGTAGAGCAGGGCGGCGACCAGATAGAAGCGGATGGCCCGCGACAGGATCGAAGCGCCGATGAACACCCAGATGTTCAGCTTCGCCACACCCGCGGTGATGGTCAGCAGCTTGTAGGGGATGGGCGTCATGCCCTTGATGATGAGAATCTCCGCGCCGTATTCGACGAAGGTATGGCGCAGCGTCTCGAACTGGGCTTCCAGGTGGTAGAAGTCGATGACCGCCTTGCCGATGGCCTCGTACAGGAAGAAGCCGATCATGTAGCCGGCGATGCCGCCCACCACCGAGGCCAGCGTGCAGATGGTCGCGATCCGCCATGCGGCCTGCCGGTTGGCGAGCACCATCGGCACCATCAGGATGTCCGGCGGGATCGGGAAGAAGGAGCTTTCCGCGAAGGAAACCCCCGCCAGCCAGGTGGTGGCGTTCTTCGAGGCCGCCTTGGCCATCGTCCAGTCGTAAAGGCGCTTCAGCATGCCGGTCGCAGCCCGTGTTGTGCCGGTGAGGGAGCCCCTGTTTTAGCGGGGGACCGGGCCAGCGGCTACGACCAATTCGGGGCGGCCCCGGAAAGGCTACGCCATCGGCCTAACGGGATGTGGGCTTGTTTCCGGACTCGGCGGTGTCCGGTTCCGCCCTCTCAGGATCGGCGCGCGCCACCGGATCGCAGTCGCCGTCGCGGGAACCGCCGGGATGACCGCCGGGCATGCCGCGGTAGCGCGTGTCCGGGTTGGACCCGCCGCCGCCGCTCTGCTCGTCGCAGAGAGGCTCGATGTCGGTCTTGTGAATGTCCTTGGGCTCGGCACCTTTTTGTCCTGCGGTGTCGTCGGTCATGGCCGTTCTCCGGCTGCGGGAATGGAAACCGGGCAACAGATGGGCGCCGCCGCGGTTCCCGTCCCGCTGACGCTCACTTCGTCGCGGATTCCAGATAGGCGATCAGGTCGGCGCGGTCCTCCGGCTTCGCGACCCCGGCAAAGGCCATGCGGCTGTCGGCGATGACCGCCTTCGGGTTGGCGAGATAGGGGTCGAGCGTCTTGGCGTCCCACGCGATGCCGGAGGCCTTCAGCCCCTCGGAGTAGTTGGCGAAGCTGTCCACCGCGCCGGCTTTCCGCCCGAACAGCCCGTGCAGCGTGGGGCCGACGCGATTCTTGCCCGCCTCCACCGTGTGGCAGGCCTTGCACTGGCGGAACAGCTTCTCGCCGTTCGCCGGATCGCCGTCGGCCAGGGCCGGGAGCGGCGCCGCGGCAAGAAGGATCAGGGCGGCCAGAGTTGTGCGGGCGGCGGTTCGGGCGGCGGTGCGCATGGGTCGGGAGCCTCCTTCGTTTCGCCGCGGCGGAAGGTCGCGGCGTCGAGGGAGACTTTACGGATCGCCGGAGTCCGGACCATTGGACTTTGGATCAGCGGAGTCCGCGCCCTTTTCAAGCACCGCTTCCGGCTTCAGCGCCTCGTCCAGCCAGGCGAGATGGGGCGCCGCGGCGCGGCGGGCCTCCTCCTCCATGCGGCGGTAGCGGGCGATCACCTCCTGGCCGAAGGCGGTCAGGCCGGTCCCGCCGCCCTCCCGTCCGCCGACGTTGGTGCGCACCACCGGCTCGCGGAAGGCGGAGTTCATGGTTTCCACCAGAAACCACGCGCGGCGGAACGACATGCCGAGCGCCCGCGCCGCCGCGGAGATCGAACCGGTGCGGTCGATCTCCTCCAGCAGGGACACCTTGCCGGGTCCGATGGCGCCGGAGGGGTGAAGGAAGCGCAGCCGGATGTCGGTCGTCATGTCCTGGAGTCTCGCCGGGGAACGGAAGGGTCTCCGCCCAAGGTATCATCTGCCGCCCGGCGGTCGGACCCGAATCTGAACCGTCCAGCTTCTGCAACCAAAGTCGAATTTACCGGCCTTCCCCGAAACCGCGATAACGGCGGGGCGCTGTGACGGATACCGATCATCGGACGAACGGACACAGGGCGCACAACCCGCCAAACGCCATTCCACGAATTTCAGTTCGGGCAATCCGCTTCGGGAGGAAACCGCCGTGATCCATCAGGCCCTGGAAACGCTCAGCAAGCAGGTCGCCATCCGGCCGCGCTACGACAACTTCATCGGCGGCCAGTGGGTGGCGCCGACGAAGGGCCAGTATTTCACCAACCTGACCCCGATCACCGGCAAGCCGCTGTGCGAGGTCGCCCGCTCCACCGCGGAAGACATCGAAAAGGCGCTGGACGCCGCCCACAAGGCCAAGGACGCCTGGGGCCGCACCTCCCCGGCGGAGCGCGCGCGCGTCCTCAACAAGATCGCCGACCGCATGGAAGAGCGTCTGGACGTCCTGGCGCTGGCCGAGACGCTGGACAACGGCAAGCCGATCCGCGAGACGACCCACGCCGACCTACCGCTCGCCATCGACCATTTCCGCTACTTCGCCGGCTGCGTCCGCGCCCAGGAAGGCACCATCGCGGAGATCGACCACACCACCTACGCCTATCACTTCCATGAGCCGCTGGGCGTCGTCGGCCAGATCATCCCGTGGAACTTCCCGCTGCTGATGGCCGTGTGGAAGCTCGCCCCGGCCCTGGCCGCCGGCAACTGCGTCGTGCTGAAGCCCGCCGAGCAGACTCCGATGGCCATCATGGTCATGATGGAGATCATCGGCGACCTGCTGCCCGACGGCGTGCTGAACGTCGTCAACGGCTTCGGCATCGAGGCCGGCAAGCCGCTGGCCCAGAGCCCGCGCATCGCCAAGATCGCCTTCACCGGCGAGACGACGACCGGCCGCCTGATCATGCAGTACGCGGCGGAGAACATCATCCCGGTCACGCTGGAGCTGGGCGGCAAGTCGCCGAACATCTTCTTCAACGACGTGATGGCCGACGACGACGAGTTCCTGGACAAGGCGCTGGAAGGCTTCGCCATGTTCGCGCTGAACCAGGGCGAGGTCTGCACCTGCCCGTCGCGCGTCCTGGTGCAGGAGAAGATCTACGACAAGTTCATGGAGCGGGCGGTCGCCCGCGTCGGCGCGGTCAAGCAGGGCAGCCCGCTCGACCCCGCGACGATGATCGGCGCCCAGGCGTCCATCGACCAGCTCGAGAAGATCCTCTCCTACATCGACATCGGCAAGGCCGAGGGCGCCAAGGTGCTGATCGGCGGCGAGCGCGCCCATCTGGGCGGCGAGCTGGAGAGCGGCTACTACGTCCAGCCGACGGTCTTCGAAGGCCACAACAAGATGCGCATCTTCCAGGAGGAGATCTTCGGGCCGGTGGTGTCCGTGACCACCTTCAAGACCGAGGAGGAGGCGCTCGCCATCGCCAACGACACGCTCTACGGCCTGGGCGCCGGCGTGTGGAGCCGCGACGGCAACCGCGCCTTCCGCATGGGCCGGGCCATCCAGGCCGGCCGCGTGTGGACCAACTGCTACCACCTGTACCCGGCCCACGCGGCCTTCGGCGGCTACAAGCAGTCGGGCATCGGCCGTGAGACGCACAAGATGATGCTCGACCACTACCAGCAGACCAAGAACCTGCTGGTCAGCTACAGCCCGAAGGCCCTGGGCTTCTTCTAACCGTCCTGTCTCCTCCCTGATGACCTTGGGCCGGCGGCCATTCGGCTTCCGGCCCTTTTTCTCTCTTACGGCAGGATTCATTTCCGGCCGGCTTTCTTCTGGGAGCGTCCGCCCATGGTCGAACGAGTCGTCGCCACACCGGCGGCCCTGGCGCTGATCGAAAAGCTGCGCGGGCTCTACGGGCCGCTGTTCTTCCACCAGTCCGGCGGCTGCTGCGACGGCAGCGCGCCGATGTGCTTCATGGACGGGGAGTTCCGCCCCGGCGGGCAGGACGTCCGGCTGGGCGAGATCGGGGGCTGTCCCTTCTACATGGGGGCGGCGCAGTTCGAATACTGGTCGCACACCCAGCTCATCATCGACGTGGTGCCGGGCCGCGGCGCCAGCTTCTCGCTGGAGGCGCCGGAGGGCGTGCGCTTCCTCACCCGTTCCCGCCTGTTCTCCGATGGCGAGGTGGAGGCGCTGCGTTCCGATCCGCACGATATGACGAAAAAAGCATAGCGCTGTTCCGTGGAATGCGGTATGCAGGATTCGACTTTGGGGCTTTCCCAGTCGGCACGGCCCCCGGGCGGTCTGATCCGTGTTCAGACCGGCTCCCCCGCGTGGCGGTGCATATGGAACCGAACTCAGGCGCTTTCCGCGACGGCGGAAGGCGCCTTTTTCGGCGCGTGGGAAACAATCCCGTTTTCGTTCTTAGACCATGGTCGCATGCCCGCACCCTTGCGCCGGCTTTGCCCGGCGGGCGGCGCTGAAGTAACCTATAGGTCATCCGCCCACGGTCCCCGACCCGCGTTTCGCGCATAGGGGGGCGGCTTGGGGTGATGGATGCCATGCCGTTGCTTTTCGGGACCCGCATTGTGACCAGCCAACCGGCCTCGGACGCTCTCCACTCCGATGCTCCGCCCAGTTCTCCCGCGACCAGCCCGTCCCTGCCGCGGGCCGTCTCGATGGCGGAGGACGCCCGCGCCGCCGCACGTGACCTGTTCGAGGGGCTGTGCGGACGGAACCCCGCCGCCGCGGCGGAGCTGGAGATGGTGCTGGTCTTCTGCTCCGCCCATTACGACCGGGTGGAACTGGCGGCGGCCCTGGCCGAGCTGTTCGGGCCGGTGCCGGTGGTCGGCTGCACCACGGCGGGCGAGATCACGCCCTTCGGCTACGCCGCCGGGTCGCTGGTCGGGATCGGCTTTCCGCGCGCCGACTTCACCATCGCCACCCAGCGCATCGACGACCTCGACCGCTTCTCCATCGCCGACGCGCCGCGCGTCCTGCGCAGCCTGATGGAGCAGCGCGACGTCGCGCTGGCCGCCCGCGCCGAGGCCTTCCCCGACCATGGCAGCTTCGCCTTCCTGATGATCGACGGCATGTCGCGGGCGGAGGAGATGGTGGTCAGCGCGCTGCACAGCGTGCTGATGGACATCCCGCTGTTCGGCGGTTCCGCCGGGGACGAGCTGCGCTTCGAGCGCACCTTCGTCCTGCACGAGGGGCGGTTCCACACCAACGCCGCCGTGCTGATGCTGGTCACCACGGCGCGCCGCTTCGTCGTCTTCCGGACCGAGCATTTCGTGGCGTCCGACGCCAAGATGGTGGTGACCGGCGCCGATCCGCAGCGCCGCATCGTCACCGAGATCAACGCCGAGCCGGCGGGCCGCGAGTACGCCCGCATGGTCGGGCTGGAGGGGGAGCCGCTGACCCCCCTGATCTTCGCCGCCTATCCCGTCGTCGTGCGGGTGGGGGGCGAGTACCATGTCCGCTCCATCCAGAAGGTCAACGACGACGAGAGCCTGACCTTCTACTGCGCCATCGACGAAGGGATCGTGCTGACCGTCGCCCGCGGCGTCGACCCCGTGGAAAATCTTGAGGAGATGATGCGCAAGCTGGCCGCGGAGGTCGGCGGGCCGCCGGATCTCGTGCTCGGCTGCGACTGCATCCTGCGCCGGCTGGAGCTGGAGCAGCGGCAGCTCAAGCACGTCATGTCGGCGGCGCTGGCGCGGCACAACGTCATCGGCTTCTGCGCCTACGGCGAGCAGTACAACGCCATGCACGTCAACCAGACCTTCACCGGTGTCGCGATAGGTGCGCGATGACGCTCATCTTCGACTGGCGGGAACCGTCCCGCCCACCCGCCGAACCGCCGCTCGCCACCCATCCGCCCTCATCCGACGAGCGCAGCCGGCTGGAGGCGCTGGAGCGCGAGAACGCCAAGCTCCGCCGCATCAACCAAGTGCTGATGGACCGGGTGGAGCGGTCGATGGACGTGCAGGGGGGCGCCTTCTCCCTGTTCCAGACCGCCATCGTCCTGGAGCAGAAGGTGCGCGAGCGCACGCTGGAGCTGGAGCGCGCCCTGCGCGAGCTGGAGGACAGCCACCGCGCGCTGGCCCGCGCCAAGGAGCTGGCCGACACCATGCGCGGCCGCCTGTCGGAGGCCATCGAGTCCGTCAATGAAGGCTTCGCCATCTTCGACAGCGACGATCGGCTGGTGCTGTGCAACAGCAAGTATCTCGCCCTGTGGCCGGAAATCCGTGACCGCATCCTGCCGGGCATCCGCTTCCAGGAGATCGCCGAGCTGGCGGCCTCCTCGCGCACCATCGCCGACGCCTACCCGCGGCCCGACCGCTGGCTGTCGGAACGGCTGGCCCAGCACCGGGCTCTGAAGGGTCCCTACGTATACCGGCTGGCCGACGGGCGCTGGGTCCAGGTGAACGAGCGGCGCACCCGCGACGGCGGGGTGGTCGGCGTCTACACCGACATCACCGACATCAAGGAGCATGAGACCCGCCGCCGCGAGCGCGAGCTGGCCGAGAAGTCGGCGCTCCTCCAGGCGACGCTGGACAACATCGCCCAGGGGGTCGGGGTGTACGACCGCGACCAGCGGCTGGTCGCCTGGAACGAGCGCTTCACCGGCCTGTTGCGCCTGCCCGCCAACGTGGCGGAGCGCGGGGCGGGCTTCGCCGACTTCGTGCTGCACCATGCGGCGCTCGGCGACCGCGGCCTGTCGCTGAAGGCGCTGATGATGCCGAGCTGCCTCGTCGAACAGCCCTGGCTGGACGGCACGGTCCTGGAGATCAGCCGCAACCCCATGCCGGGCGGCGGCTTCGTGCTGACCTTCACCGACATCACCGAGCGCAAGCGTGCCGAGCAGGCGCTGCGCGACAGCGAGGAACGCATCCGGCTGGTCACCGACGCCGTGCCGGCGCTGATCGCCTATGTCGACGCCGAGCAGCGCTTCCGCTTCGTCAACAAGGCCTACGAGGGCTGGTTCAACCGCAAGCGCGAGGAGATCGAGGGCCAGCCCATGTGGGCGGCGCTGGGCGACCTCTATTACGAGGTGCGGCGCTCCTACGTGCTGCGGGCGCTGGCCGGCGAGGAGGTGACCTTCGATTTGGAACTGCCGGGCGAGAACGGGTCGCCGCGCTACGCCGTCGCCACCTACATCCCGCATTTTGGCGAGCGGCGCGGCGGCGGCAAGCCGGAGGTGTTGGGCTATTTCGGCCTGATCCACGACATCACCGAGCGGCGCATGGCGGCGGAGGCGCTGGCCGACGCCAAGGACAGCCTGGAACGCCGCGTCGTCGAACGCACCGCCGAGTTGACCCGCCTCAACGGCCAGCTCCAGCAGGAGATCGCCGAGCGCATCGCCGCGGAGGAGGCCCTGCGGCTGGCCAAGGCGGAGGCGGAGCAGGCCAACCTGTCCAAGACGCGCTTCCTGGCGGCGGCCAGCCACGACCTGTTGCAACCGCTGAACGCGGCGCGGCTGTTCGTCTCGGCGCTGGGCGACCTGGAGCAGCCGGAGCCGAACCGCGGGCTGGTCGACAACATCGACGTCGCCCTGGCCTCGGTCGAGGACCTGCTGTCGGCGTTGCTGGACATCTCCAAGCTGGACGCCGGGGCGGTGCGGCCGGAGATCGCCGATTTCCCGATCAAGAGCCTGTTCGGCGCGCTGGCCACCGAATACGCGGCGGTGGCGAAGGAGCGCGGGTTGGACCTCTGCGTCGTTCCCAGCCACGCTGTGGTGCGCAGCGACATTCGGCTGCTGCGCCGGATTTTGCAAAATTTCCTGTCCAACGCCCTGCGCTACACCCAGGCGAGGAGGGGGGCGAAGGGCGGCGCCGGGCGTGTGCTGGTCGGTTGCCGGCGGACGCGCGAGGGCTTGCGGATCGAGGTGTGGGACACCGGCCCCGGCGTGCCGGCCGACAAGCTGGGCGAAATCTTCCAGGAGTTTCGCCGCCTCGACACGCCCTGCGCCAACGAGCGGGTGCGCGGCATGGGCCTCGGCCTCGCCATCGTGGAGCGGGTGGCGCGGATGCTCGACCATCCAATCACCGTGCGCTCGCAGCCGGGCCGGGGCTCGGTTTTCGCGGTAACGGTGCCCTTCGGCCGCTACGCCCGGCCGGTGCGCGCTCTGGAGGCGCCGGTGCAGACCGCCTCGAACCGGCTGGCCGGCACGCGGGTGCTGGTGATCGACAACGAGCCGGCGGTCCTGGCCGGCATGCGCGCCTTGCTGGAGGGCTGGGGGTGCAGCGTCGCCACCGCGGCGTCCGGCGACGAGGCGCTGGCTGGGCTGGGGGCGGTGGCGCCGGACGTGCTGTTCGCCGACTATCACCTGGATGACGGGGTGATCGGCTTCACCGAGATCGCGCGGGTGCGCGAGCGTTGCGGGGCGGATCTGCCGTCCGTCCTGATCACCGCCAACCGCACCGCGGAGGTGGTGGAGGAGGCGCAGGCCAGGGGCTGCCATGTGCTGAACAAGCCGGTGCGACCGGCGCAGCTTCGCGCGGTGATGACGGGGTTGCTGGGGTAGCCGTGCCCCCTCCCTAACCCTCCCCCGCCTTTGGCGAGGGAGGGGACAAACTCCTTCTCCTGCGCAGCGGGGGAGGGCCGGGGAGGGGGAAAACGCTACTCCCCGCCCGCCTTGCGCGCCAGGAACCCGCGCCCCGGGTTGTAGCCGTAGACCGCCCCGCCCAGGAACACCGCCAGCGCCAGCACCGTCCAGGCCAGCGCCGGCAGGTTCACGTCCAGATACAGCGCGAAGCGGATCAGCTCGACCGCCTGGCTGAAGGGGTTGACGGTGCACAGGACGTACAGAAGCTCTCCCGCCTCCTGCATCTTCCACAGCGGATAGAGCGCGGTGGACAGGAAGAAGGTCGGGAAGATGACGAAGTTCATCACGCCCGCGAAATTCTCCAGCTGCCGGATGGCCGAGGACAGCAGCATCCCCAGCGCCCCCAGCATCAGCCCGCTGACCACCAGCGCCGGCAGCACCGTGAGGTAGCCGAGCGGCGGCGCCTGCACCCCGTAGACCCAGGCGACGGCGAGGAAGGCATAGACTTGGAGGATCGACACCGCCGTCCCGGCCAGCAGCTTCGCCGTCAGCAGGAACCAGCGGGGCAGGGGGCTGACCAGCAGCATCCGCATGCTGCCCATCTCGCGGTCGTAGACCATCGACAGCGAGCTTTGCATCCCGTTGAACAGCTGCACCATCCCGGCGAGGCCGGGGACGATGTAGACCTCGTAGGGGATGTAGGTCTCGTAGGGCGGGGTGATGGCGATGCCCAGCGCCGCGCGGAAGCCCGCCGCGAAGACGAACAGCCAGAGCAGCGGGCGGACCAGCGCCGACAGGAAGCGCTCCCGCTGGTGGACGAAGCGCAGCACCTCGCGCCCGACGATCCCGCCGAGAGCGCGCGCGTAATGGGCAAAAGCCGTCACGCCGCCTCCTTCGCGGTCAGCCGGGTGAAGCTCTCGGTCAGCGTGTCCGCCCCGGTCGCGCGGTTCACCTCCGTCACCGGTCCGGCGGCGCGGACCCGGCCGCGGTGGATCACCACGACGCGGTCGCCGTCGCTGATCTCGTCGATCAGGTGGGTGGCCCAGAGCACGGCGATGCCGCGCTCCCGGCACAGCGCGTGGACATGCTCGACGATGGCGCGCCGCGCCGGGACGTCCAGTCCGACGGTCGGCTCGTCCAGCACCAGCAGGGCCGGCTCGTGCAGCAGGGCGCGGGCCAGCTCCACCCGGCGGCGGTGCCCGCCGTTCAGCGCCCGCACCGTTTCGCCGATGCGCTCCGCCATGCCCAGCCGCTCCAGCGACTCCCGCGCCCGCGCCTCGGCGGTGCGGCGGGGGATGCCGTGCAGGGCGGCGAAATAGAGCAGATTCTGCCGCACCGTCAGGTCGAGGTCGAGGGTGGGCTGCTGGAACACCACCCCCATGCGGCCGAGCGCCCTTGCCGGCTCCCGCCGCAGGTCGATGCCGCCGATGCGGATGGTGCCGCCCGGCGATTCGAACAGGCGGGTGACCAGAGCGAACAGCGTCGTCTTGCCGGCTCCGTTGGGGCCGAGCAGGGCGGTGAAGGACCCCGCCCCGACCGCCAACGACACGTCCTTCAGCGCGAAGGTTCCGCGTCCGTAGGCGTAGCTCAGCCCTTCGACCGATAGCGCCGGTTCCGCCATGCCCTTATCCCTTCAACAGCTTAGCCCTTCACCGCGACACCCCAGGGGTAGCGGCCGACCTTGATCGACTTGACGACCTTCAGGCTGTCCACGTCGATCACCGACACGTCGCCCGACACGCCGTTGGTGGCGTAGAGCCGCTTCTGGTCTGGCGACAGGTCCAGCTGCCAGACGCGGCGGCCGACCAGCAGATAGTCCTTCACCGCGAAGGTCTGGGCGTCCACCACCGCGACATGGTTGGCCGGGCCGAGCGCCACGAAGGCATAGCGCCCGTCATCGGTCAGCTTGATGCCCACCGGCTGGATGCGGTCCTGGGGCACGCCCTTGATCTTGAAGCGGATGGTCTGCGCCACCTTGCGGCTGGCCGTGTCGATCACCGACAGGGTGCCGCCGATCTCCGCCGACACCCACAGGCGGCTGCCGTCCTTGTTGAACTGGGCGTAGCGCGGGCGGGCGTCGACCAGCGTGTTGTCGACGACGGCGCGCTTCTCGGTGTCGATCCAATGGACCATGTTCGTCGTCTCCGACGTGTTCACCGCCCATTTGCCGTCGGGGCTGACCGCCATGCCTTCCGGCTCCACACCCACATCCACCTGATAGGCGACCTTGCGGCTGGGCACGTCCACGATGGTGACGACGTTGCTCTCCTCATTGGCGATGAACAGGTGCTTGCCGTCGGGATGCAGGGCGAACAGCTCCGGATCCTCGCCCGAGGGCAGGTTGTGCAGGATCTTCTTGGTCGCGAGGTCCATCACCTGCACCGTGTCGTCGTCGCTGGCGCAGATGTAGAGGTGCTTGCCGTCCGCGCTCAGCGTGATGCCGCGGGGGCGCCGTCCGACCTTCACCGTCTCCGTCACCGTCAGGGTCGCGCCGTCGATGATGGACAGGGTGTTGTCCTTCTCGTTCGAGACATAGACGGTCTCCGCCAGGGCGGGCAGGGCGCAGCCGGCCAGCAGGGCGGCGAGGAGAAGGGAGCGGGCGGTGGTCATCGGGGCGGCGTCCTCTTGGCGGAAATGATTGAGACGAATCAGCGTCGGCAGCCGGTTTCGGGCTGGTCGTGGCCCAGCGTGTCGAGTTCGGTCTTGGGGTGCAGGAAGCCGTCTTGCGGCGAGACGGACACCAGCGAGCGGTCGGCGGCGAGAAGCACCGGCTGGCGGAGCTGCCCGTCCCAGCTGCGGAAGGACAGCGGTACGCCCTTGAAGGCGGCCAGCGTGAAATCCGGCCCGCGGATGTAGGCGGCCAGCGCCGCCGGATCGGTGGAGCGGGTGCGCGTCGCCGCCTCGCCCACCGCGCGGATGGCCGCCCAGACGGCGTGGTCGCGGGACGACATGACGCGCTGGGCGGCGGCCTTGAAGCGGGACTGGAGCTGTGCCGCCCCCCACGCCTCGTGGGCGCGGTGCCAGTTGGTGGGGACGAGGCCCTGCGTGCCGGCGACCGGGCGGGGCTCCCAGGTGCGATACAGGACGTAATCGCCGAAGTCGCCGATCTCGTCGGCGACGATCACCACGTCGTGGCGCTTGCCCTGGGTGAAGACCGGCATTTCGGCCTGCGCGGTGCGGCGGGCGTCGTGGTCCTCGCTCCAGGTCTTCTCCTCGACCACCTCGGCGCCGAAGCGCTTGGCCGCCCGCTTGACCGCGGCGGCGTAGAGCCGGTCCTCGGGCCGGGTGCCGACGATCAGCAGCCATTTCGTCCAGCGCTTGACCGCCAGATACTGGGCCAGCGCGTCGGCGAGCATGGCGCGGTCGGGTGCCGTGTGCAGCAGGTTGGGCGCGCACAGCGCGTTGCGCAGGATGTCGTCGGTGGAGCCGGCGTTGAACAGCAGCAGGTTCGCCGCCTCCGGCAGGCGGGCCAGCGCGCCGGGCGTCTCGCCGGGCAGGTCCAGCACGACGATGCGGTGCCCGGCGGCGGCGAGGTCGCGCAGCGCCTGCGCCGGGTCGCCGCCGATGGGCACGGTCACCGCCTCCAGCTCGAAGCGCTGCTTGAGGAAGCGGCCGGTGGAATTGTTGTCCGCCACGGCGAGTTGGGCGCCGGCCAACCCATCGTCGTCGGGCGGTTCGTCGAGGTTGGACAGGGCGGGGGGATGCTCGACCTCCTGCGTCAGGTAGGCGATGCGGACCATCGAAGTGTCCGCGGGCGCCGCCTCCTGCGAAAAGGCGGCCGGCGAGGCGCACAGCCCGCCGGCCAGCAAGGCGATCTGCATCAAGGAGGGTAACCAAAGGCTGAAACGCATCGCGGGTTTGCACTCGCCTGGTTTCGGGAGACCAGGGTATCCCCGCCGGGCGGCGTCCCGGAATGCAACTTTGGTACGATTGCGCGGTCGGAAAATTGCGGTTCGGTCCGATCGCGGCGGGCTCGGCGCACGGTTGCTACCAAAGTCCAATTATTGGCGTCGCGGACCGCCCGCTATGCTCCGGGCCAACGGACAACGCTCCCTTCGCATTTTTCTGAATGAGGACGCCCCTTATGAACGCACGGCTTCTCCGGCTTGTGACGGCCGGTTTCCTGACCGGCGCGGCCGCCGTCGCCTCCACGGTTGTCCCCACGGCGGCCTTCGCCCACGGCGACGTGACCCCCCAGGCGGTGGACACCACCGGCCTCGACAAGCTGGGCGAGGACTGGCGCGACGCGAACCCCTACCGCGGCAACCCGCGCGCGATCGAGATCGGGTCCTCCGCCTTCAACCAGAACTGCGCGCGCTGCCACGGGCTGGGCGCGGTGTCGGGCGGCATCGCCCCGGACCTGCGCTTTCTGGACAAGGGCGACATCGGCGACGAGTGGTTCAAGGAGCGGGTGATCAACGGCTCGATCCGCAACGGGGTCACCTACATGCCGCGCTTCGGCGAGGCGCTGGGCCAGGAGGCGCTGTGGGCCATCCGGTCGTGGCTGGAGACGGTGCACGAGGAATGAATGCGTTTGGAATGACGGGGCTTCCGACGCGACGCCACCTGCTCTCCTTCGCCGCCGCCGCGCTGGCCGCCGGGGTTCTCCCCCGGCGCGCCGGCGCGCGCCCGTTGGACGACGTGGTGGCCGCCGGGCGGCTGATGGTCGCGGTCTACCGCGACAACCCGCCCTTCTCCCACCGCAAGAACGGTGCCCTGGTCGGTGTGGACGTGGACATCGCCCGCGCCATCGCCGGGCGGCTGGGCGTCGGCGTCGAGTTCATGGAGCTGACCGCCGGGGAGGCCGTGTCGGACGACCTGCGCAACGCGGTGTGGCGCGGCCCGGTCGTCGGGGGCGGCGTGGCCGACGTGATGATGCATGTGCCCTATCAGAAGGAGTTCGGGCTGCGCAACCCCGAGGCCGTGCTGTTCGGCCCCTACCAGCGGGAGGGTTTCGCGCTGGCCCGCAACCCGATGCGCATGACCCAGCCGATGCTGGCCTCCCTGCCCGACGAGCCGGTGGGGGTGGAGATCGACAGCATCCCCGACTTCTATCTGCTGGGGGCCTTCGGCGGGCGGCTGCGCGAGCGTCTGGTCCATTACATGACGATCCCCGAGGCGGTCGAGGCCCTGGTCAAGGGCGATGTCGCCGCCGTCGTCGCGACGCAGAGCCAGGTGGAGGCCGCGCTGGGCGACCGCGCCGCCGGCTTCCCCATCACCCCGGTGACCTTCCCCGGCATGATGGCGTCGAGCTGGGACATCGGCATGGCCGTGAAGGAGAACTCCCGCGACCTCGCCTATGCGGTGGGGGATGCGGTGACCGCGATGCTGGAGGACGGGACGCTGCCGGAGATCTTCCGGAAGCACGGGGTGACGCACAACGCGATTCCGGTGGAGTGATGCGTCTGCGGCCCCCTCCCTAACCCTCCCCCGCTCTCGCGGGAGAGGGGACTGCCGCCGCCTTTGCCCAAATCCCCTCCCTCGCCAAAGGCGGGGGAGGGTTAGGGAGGGGGCCGAGAGTTCGCACAAGACTGAGAACGGGGGGTACATGAACCGCCATCTCGCCGCCGCGGCGCTCCTGGCCGCGCTCTCCAACCCGGCTTATGCCGGCCCGCCGGACCCCGCCGACCCGCTCGCCTCCGTCATGTGGGACGTGCTGCGGCCGGAGCTGTTCGGAACGGCTCCCGTGCAATTCGACGACCGCGTGACCGTCACCGCCCCCGACAACGCCGAGAACGCCGCCGCCGTCCCGGTGATGGCCGACGCCACGGCGCTGGGCGCGGTGGAAGAGATGGTGCTGTTCGCCGACCTCAACCCCTTCCCGGTCATCCTGCGCTTCCAGCCGCTGGCGGCAAAGCCGGTGATCGCCACGCGCTTCAAGGTGCAGCAGGCGACGCCGCTGCGCGCCGCCGCCCGCACGCCGGACGGCGTCTGGCACATCGGCGGCAAGCTGCTCGACGCGGCGGGCGGCGGCTGCACCGCGCCGCCGGCCACCTACGCCGCCGCCGACTGGGCCGACCATGTGGGCGAGGTGCAAGGCCGTGCCTGGGCGCCGAGCGGAGAGGACAAGGCGACGCGCGTGCGCTTCCTCGTCCGCCACCCGATGGACACCGGTCTGGTCGCCGGCATCCCCGCCTACTTCATCGAGGCGCTGACCCTGCGCGACGCCGACGGGCGGGCGCTGGCCCGGCTGCAGACGGCGGAGCCGCTGTCCGAGAACCCCGTCTTCACGCTGGAGGTTCAGCCCGCAGCGGGCGCGCGCAGCCTGACGCTCGACGGGCGCGACAACCAGGGCGGCGAGGTCAAGGCGGCCATCCCGCTGCCTTGGGTCCAAGGGGTGCTGCCATGAGAGCGCTCGTCGCCCTTCTCCTTCTGATCGCCTCCGCCGCGCCCGGCTGGGCCGCGGGCCCGCTGAGCTATCACCTGAAGCCCGTCGCCATCGCGCCGGACACCTGGGTCTTCGAGGGCACGCGGGAGCATTTCACCCGCACCAACGGGGGCAACATCCTGAACCCCGGCTTCATCGTGACCGACGACGGGGTGATCGTGATCCAGACCGGCCCGTCGCGCCGCTTCGGCGAGGAGATGCGCGCGGCCATCGCCACGGTCACCGACAAGCCGATCCGCAAGGTCTTCGTCAGCAACCTGCACCCCGACTATTGGTTGGGCAACCGCGCCTTCGCCGACGTGCCCATCGCCGCGCTGCCCGGCACCATCGAGGGCATCAAGGCCGAGGGTCCGGGGATGACCGAGAACATGTACCGCCTCGTCGGCGACTGGATGCGCGGCACCGAGCCGCTGGTCCCGACCGAGACGGTCTACGGCTCCACCGTCGTCTTCGGCGCGCACCGGCTGCGGCTGATCCCGCTGGAGGGCCACACCGCCGCCGACCTCGCCATCCTGGACGAGACGACGGGGGTGCTGTTCGCCGGCGGGGTCGTCTTCTCCGACCGGACGCCGACGACTCCCCACGCCGATGTTGCCAAGTGGCTGGCGGCGCTGGACGCCCTGGACGCGCTGGAGGTGACGGTTCTGGTGCCGAACCACGGGCGCATCCGCTCCGACAAGGCCGCCATCGCCCAGACCCGCAACTGGCTGACCTGGCTGGACCGTACGCTGCGCGAGCGGGCGGAGGCCGGGGCCGATATGGCCGAACTGCTCGACGCGCCGATCCTCGAGCGCTTCGCCGGGATGGGCGTGCTGCGCGAGGAGTACCGGCGCTCCGTCTCCCACCTCTGGCCGCGGATCGAGCAGGCCGTATTGCCGCGGGTGAATTGAAGCCGTTCGCAATGAAACGGTTCGTGTCCTCCAGCAGAACGCTCCGCCCATTCGACTATTTGCCAATGGACCTCAATCGGAGCGCCGGTAAACTGCTTTATTGTCAGAAGGATAGGGGCTTCGCGATGCCGCATCGCCCCTGCGTCGAACCCCTGATTGTTCCGAAAAGAAGCCGAGGACGGGCGGACGAGGCAGACGGATTCCGCCAATTCGTCTGCGCATGATCATTTGTCTACACATGATCTCTGCCCGCGACTCCGGCTGTCCATTCCCCTGGGAGGTATCCGCACCATGAAGCGTCTCTTCCGCACCTGCCTTCTTGCGAGCGCCATGGCCGCCGGCCTTGGCCTGAGCGGCCCCGCATTGGCCGCCGATGGGCCGAGCAACGACGACCTGCTGAACGACGCCAAGTCGACGGGCGACGTCCTGACCTACGGCATGGGTCCTCAGGCGCAGCGCTTCAGCCCGCTCGACAAGCTGAACCCGGACACCGTCAAGGGGCTGGTGCCGGTGTGGTCCTTCTCCTTCGGTGGCGAGAAGCAGCGCGGGCAGGAGTCGCAGCCGATCATCCATGACGGCACGATCTACGTCACCGGCTCCTACTCACGCCTCTACGCCGTGGACGTCAAGACCGGGCAGAAGAAGTGGCAGTACGACCACCGCCTGCCCGAAGGCATCATGCCCTGCTGCGACGTGGTGAACCGCGGCGCCGCGCTCTACAAGGACAAGATCTACTTCGCGACGCTGGACGCCCGTCTGGTCGCGCTGAACAAGGACACCGGCAAGGTCGTCTGGTCGAAGAAGATCGAGGACTACAAGGCCGGCTATTCGGCGACCGCCGCCCCGCTGATCGTCGACGGCAAGGTCATCACCGGCAATTCCGGCGGCGAGTTCGGCATCATCGGCATGGTCGAGGCGCGCGACGCCGAGACGGGCGAGCTGGTCTGGCAGCGCCCGACCATCGAGGGCAACATGGGCACCCTCAATGGCAAGGAATCGACCATGACCGGCGTGATGAACGCCAGCTGGACGGGTGATCTCTACAAGACCGGCGGCGGCGCCACCTGGCTGGGCGGCACCTACGATCCGGAAACCAAGACGCTGTTCTTCGGCACCGGCAACCCGGCGCCCTGGAACTCGCACCTGCGTCCGGGCGACAACCTCTACACCTCCTCGACCCTGGCCATCGACCCGGCCAACGGCGACATCAAGTGGCACTACCAGACCACGCCGCACGATGGCTGGGACTTCGACGGCGTGAACGAGCTGGTGTCCTTCGACCTGAAGAAGGACGGGCAGACCATCAAGGCCGGCGCCAAGGCCGACCGCAACGGCTTCTTCTACGTGCTGGACCGCACCAACGGGAAGCTGCTCAGCGCCTCGCCCTTCGTCACCAAGATCACCTGGGCCAAGGAGATCGACGTGAAGACCGGGCGGCCGGTCTACAACGACGACAACCGTCCGGGCACCCCGGTCGGTGCTGAAAAGGGCACGTCGGTCTTCTCCGCTCCGGCCTTCCTCGGCGCCAAGAACTGGATGCCCATGGCCTACAGCCCGGCGACGGAGCTGTTCTACGTCCCGGCCAACGAGTGGGGCATGGACATCTGGAACGAGCCGATCACCTACAAGAAGGGCGCCGCCTATCTGGGCGCCGGCTTCACCATCAAGCCGCTGTATGACGACTACATCGGCGCGCTGCGCGCCATCGACCCGAAGACCGGCAAGATCGTCTGGGAATACAAGAACCCGGCGCCGCTGTGGGGCGGCGTGCTGACCACCGGCGGCAACCTCGTCTTCACCGGCACGCCGGAGGGCTATCTGAAGGCGTTCGACGCCAAGACCGGCAAGGAAGCCTGGAAGTTCAACACCGGCTCCGGCGTCGTCGGCTCCCCGGTCACCTGGGAACAGGACGGCGAGCAGTATGTGGCCGTGGTCTCCGGCTGGGGCGGGGCGGTGCCGCTGTGGGGCGGCGACGTTGCCAAGCTGGTCAAGGACATCAACCAGGGCGGCTCGCTCTGGGTCTTCAAGCTGCCGAAGGCCTGAGGGGGAAAAGCCCGTGCCGTGACCGGACCAGGAAAGGGCGGCCCGAAAGCTTCGGGCCGTCTTTTCTTGCGAATCGCTTGCAACAGGATTTGGAGCGGGATTTGAAACGGAATTGCCTACGATCGGCTGTTTTGGCGAATACCCGTTCCCGTCCTTGCGCATTCTTGAACGGTCCGGCATGATCGCACTCGGAAACGCCCCGAAACAATGAGCGTGGAAACCACGCCATGAGCCGAATTCTGATTGCGGACGATCATCCGCTGGTGCGCGACGCCCTGCGCAGCGCCGTCCTCTATTCCTGCCAGGCGCAGGAGATCCACGAGGCCGGTTGCCTGGACGAAACCATCTCCATCCTCGACTCCATGCACGGCGGCAAGGGGGAGCCGGACCTCGTCCTGCTCGACCTCAACATGCCGGGCATGAACGGGCTGACCGGGCTGATCGCCCTGCGCCGCCGCTTCCCGGCCATCCCCGTCGCCGTCGTCTCGGCGCACGAGGACCGCAAGGTGATGCTGGAGGCGGTGCGCTGCGGCGCCGCCGGCTTCATCCCCAAATCGACGCCGCGGGACGCCATCGCCGGCGCGCTGCGCCAGATCCTGGCCGGGGAGGTCTATCTGCCCGCCTCGGTCGAGGAGGGGGCGGCGGCGGAGGATGAGGAAACGGCGGAGATCGCCCGCCGCCTGTCCACCCTGACCGCACAGCAGCTCCGCGTGCTGGAGATGCTGGGCACCGGCAAGCTCAACAAGGAAATCGCCTATGAGCTGAGCATCACGGAAACCACCGTGAAGGCCCATGTCTCGGCGATCCTGCAAAAGCTGAAGGTCTACAGCCGCACCCAGGCCGTGGTCTTCGCCAACCGGCTGCAACTGGAAAAGGCCCGCTTCGGCATCTGAGGTTCCCTCTCCCGTCCCGGGAGAGGGAAGGGGCCCGCGCGAAGCGTGGGAAGGGTGAGGGTACCGCCAAGGATCGGTGGCTTGATCCTCGCACGACCCTCACCCGGCCGTTCGGGCCACCCTCTCCCGGGGCGGGAGAGGGGTGGAGCGCCAATGACGATGGCCCTGCGGGCCTTTACCGTTCAGCGGTTCCGCATCCGCCGCGCGTCCGCGGCGGCGCGCGCCGCCTCCTGCCCCGGATCGCCACGCCCGAAGCCGAGCGGCACCGGGCCGTCAAGCCATCCGAAGCCGTCCAGGGCGTGGCCGTCGAACTCCGTCCAATCCGACCAGTCCTTGTCCTTGCTGCGCCGCTTCGCCTCCGCCTTGCGCACGGCGCGCCGGGCCTCCAGGCCGGGGTCGCGCCGCCCGAGCTGCTCGTCGCGCGTCGTCCGTTCGATGATGACGATGGAGGACCCGGTGACCGAATCGCCGATGATCGCCAGATCGCGCGACCGGTCGGCGTGGTTGGGGCCATGGGAGCCGGATTGCAAAATCACGATCTCCCCGGCGCGCGCCGCGCCGGACGGGAGCGCCAGGCCGGCGCCCAGCAGGAACAGGGGCAGGAACAGGGTGTGCATCGTCGTCTCCGCCGGTTTCGTCGCAGCGGGACAGGCTGCGCCCGGCGGACGGCGGCGGGTGTGAGCCGCTTCACAGTTTCGGCGAAAGTGTCAGGCGAGCAGCCGGAAGGCCGGGTCGGGCCGGGACAACAGCTCCGCCCGCACGCGCTCGACCAGCGCGTCGTCGCGCAGCGCGCGCGGCGTTTCCAGCGGCACCTCCGCCGCCACCCGCGTCGGGCCGGGGGCCATCACCAGGATGCGGTCGGCCAGCTGGATCGCTTCGCGCAGATTGTGGGTGACGAACAGCACGGTGGCCGGGGACCGCTCCAGCATCGTTGCGAGGAGGGCGCGCATCCGCTGCGCCGTCGGTTCGTCCAGCGAGACGAAGGGCTCGTCCATCAGCAGCAGGCCCGGCTCCACCGCGAAGGCGCGGGCGAGCGCCACCCGCCGCGCCATGCCGCCGGACAGGCGGGCCGGGTATTCGTCGGCCACCGCCTCCAGCCCCATGGCGGCCAGCCAGCGCTCCGCCGTCCCATCGTTCCGCCGCGCCTTGGGGAGCACCAGCGCCACATTCTGCCGCACCGTGCGCCAGGGCAGCAGGCGGGGCGTCTGGAAGACGCAGCCGAGCACCGGCTCCGGCCCGCCGAAGTCCAGCGTTCCGTCGAAGTCGCGGTCCAGCCCGGCGGCGATGGTCAGAGCGGTGGTCTTGCCGCAGCCGGACGGGCCGACCAGCGCCAGGAATTCGCCCGGCGCGGCCGTCAGCGACAGGCCGCGGATGACCTCCCGCCCGGCGAAGCGCTTGGAGCGGATCTCAAGCCTCAGCGCGTACCGGCCGCCAGCGGGTGAGCCGCTGCTCGACGGGTTGCAGGACGCAGAGTTCAAGGAGTTGGACGACGGCCACGAAGGCGACGGTGTACGCAAGAATGCCGGCCACATCGAACATCTGGAAAAAGAGGTGGATCTGGAATCCCACACCGTCGCTGCGGCCCAGAAGCTCGACCACCAGCACGATCTTCCAGATCAGCGCAAGGCCGGACCGCGCCGCCGCGGCGAAGTAGGGGGTGAGTTGGGGCAGCAGCACATGGCGCAGCACATCGGACCGCGCCATGCGGAAGGTCCGCGCCATCTCGACATACTGCTCGTCGATGGCGCGCGTCCCTTCGCGGAGGACGACCACGACGTTGGGGATCTTGTTGACGGCGACCGCGCCGACCGCCGCCGCCTCGGTCAGGCCGAACCAGACATAGGCGAGCACGATCACGACCAGCGCCGGGATGTTCAGGAACACGGTCAGCCACAGCCCGAACAGCCGGTCCGCGGTGGCCGAGCGGCCGAGCAGGATGCCCAGCGCCGAGCCGATGGACATGGCGATGGCGAAGGCCGCGGCCATGCGCGCCAGCGTGATCCCCAGGTGATGGAACAGCGCGCCGTCCGCCGCCTCGCGGACCAGCACGGAGAGCACGGCGGCGGGGCCGGGCAGGCTGCGGCTGGCCGCCAGTTCCGCGGCGGCGGCCCACAGCCCGACCAGCAGAGCCAGCGACAGGACCGGGGCCAGCCGCCGCCACCGCATCAGAAGCGGACCCCCGGCCAGAAGGTGCCGTCCGGCAGGGCCATGGCGTTGCCCACCAGTTCCCGTCCGCCGAGCTTGGCCATCAGCCCGTAGAGCCTGGCCGCGGCCTCCCGCTCCTCCTCCGTCCAGCGCTCGGGGATGCCGGCGCGGAACTGGTCGCGCAACGCCGCCCAGGTGGCCTCGTCCTCCGCCTTCATCAGCGGGCGCAGCCGGTCCCACTCCGCGTCCGATTGGGCCATGATCGCCTTGGCCTTGCGCGAGGCGGCGACGAAGGCGTCGAGCGCCGCCGGGTTGGCCTTGGCCCAGCCCTCATGGAAGACGAAGCCGACCGCCGGCACCTGGGCCGTCAGGCCGAGGTCCCGCATCATCCCATCAACCCCGATGACCGTCCGCATCCCCGCCGCCTGGAGCCGGGCGGCGTAGGGCCAGAAATTCAGCACGGCGTCCAGCTCCCCCGTCGCGGCCTTCTGGTTCAGCAGGGGCGGGGCGGCGAAGACCGGCGTCGCCGTGGCGTCGAGGTCGAGCGCGTAGCGGTCGCGGGCCAGCGCCTTCAGCAGCAGCCAGCTCTTGTCGATGGGCGTTCCGGCGACGCCGATGCGTTTGCCCTTGAGGTCCGCGACCGAAGCGATGGGGGAGGCCGCCGGCACCATCAGCGCGCCGACCGCCGCGGAATGGGGGATGAAGGTCAGGTCGGCCCCCGCCGCGCGCTGGCGGGCCACCCACAGCCAGTCGCTGGCGATCATGTCCACCGCGCCGCCCTGCAGGGCGATCTGCGCTGCCTGACCGCTCGCCAGCTCCATCAGCTTCAGCTCGAAGCCGGCGGCCGCGTCCAGCCGGTGGTGGCGGATGACGTCCAGCTCCCAGCTGACCGTGCCGAACTTCAGCACCCCGATGGTCACCGAGGGCCGGTCCGCCGCGCGTGCCACCGTGGCGACGCAGACCAGCGCCAGGACCAGCAGGAGCCGGACGAGAGGCATCAGGCGCATGACGCCACCCCTGCGTCAAAAATTGCATTTGTATGGAGATCGTGCCGCGCCATGGTTGCGCGGTGGACAGGGCGGCGGATTGGCCACCGCCCGTGTCCCATCACAAGGAGGCGTGGAGGATGGAAAAGATCCTCACTCTCCTGATCCTGCTGCTTCGGGTGATCAGGGACATCCTTGATCTCCTGAACCGCTAAGGATCGGGCCGGGAGGCAGGAGGGGCAAATCTCCTGTCTCCCTAGCCTGATGATGATGCGTCCTGCGGTCGTTTGCAAGGCAGGCCTCTGCGGTGCGGTGGCGCAGCGGAACGCGGGAATCCCACGACGGCGAACGCTGAGCTTAGGCCCCGCCCGCCGGTTCCCGGTATTCGACTATCGGGCAACTTGACCCTGTTGGGCACGGGGGGATTTCGTGGATGCCGCAGAACAATGGGGGAGGGAACGTGGTGCGCGCAGGATGGCTGGGCGCCGCCGGGTTGGCGCTGTTGCTGGCCGGGCCGGCGGGAGACGCCGCGGCGGATGTTGTCCCGGTGCCGGACGGCTACCGGATGACCGAATACCGGTCGCCGACTCCGGCCTCGCTGCCCGGTGCCGAAACGGTGGACACGGCGCAGGCCCGCGCGCTGGTGGAGTCGGGTGCCGCTCTTCCCATCAACGTGATGAAGCTGGACCGCAGCACGCTGCCCGGCGGCCCCTGGCTGGTGGCGAAGCCCTTTCCGCAGATCCCCGGCAGCGTCTGGCTTCCCAACGTCGGGCTTGGGGCGCTGACGCCCGAGCTGGATGGCTATTTCCGGGCCAACCTGGAGCGGCTGACCGGCGGCGACCGCGGGCGCGGCCTGCTGTTCTACTGTCTGGCGGATTGCTGGATGTCGTGGAACGCGGGCAAGCGCGCCCTGGAGATGGGCTACCGACGCGTCCTCTGGTACCGCGACGGGGCGGACGGCTGGGCCGAGGCGGGCCTGCCGACCGAGGACGGGAAGCCGGTTCCGGTCGCCGCACCGTAACCGGCTTTTCGATGCTTACTGCTTCAGCGACTTCAGGAAGGCGATTAGATAGTCCTGCTCCGCCGGATCGGTGATGGCGACGTGCCGCATGCGGGTGCCCGGCACGAAATTGTCGTTGCCGGCGATCCAGTGGCGCAGGTTGTCCTCGGTCCAGGTGATGTTGGACGCCTTCAGCGCGTTGGAATAGTCGAAGCGCGGGATCGAGCCGGCCTTGCGCCCGACGACGTTGTACAGGCTCGGGCCGAAGGCGTTCTTGCTGGAATCCAGCGAGTGGCAGGCCGCGCACTGATGGAAGATCTGCTTGCCGGCGGCCTCTTCCGCCGTCTTGGGCTGCGGCCCGCTTTCGGCGTTGGCCGTGCCGGCAGCAAGCAGAAGGGCGGCGGCGATGACGAATCTGGAAACGGTCATGTGAGATGGCTCCCCAGCCAAAACTCCGCGGCGCCGGTCGCGGCGGCGGTCGATGCCGCGCATTTTAAGGGGCTGGGTCGGGCCGCCGAATTGGACTTTGGAACAAGCCCGCAATGGCAATGAGGTCTTGGGGCCGTTTCCGCCGCTTCACGCCCCGTACTGCTCGTCGGTGACCTTCTCCATCCAATCGACGGCCTTGCCGTCAAGCTGCTCCTGGATGGCGATGTGGGTCATGAACGTGGTCGGCGAGGCGCCATGCCAGTGCTTCTCGCCGGGCGGGAACCAGACGACGTCGCCGGGGCGGATCTCCTCGATGGGGCCGCCTTCGCGCTGGACCCGGCCGAAGCCGGCGGTGACGATCAGGGTCTGACCCAGGGGATGGGTGTGCCACGCCGTGCGGGCGCCGGGTTCGAAGGTGACGCTGGCCGCCGCCGTGCGGGCCGGGGCGTTGGCCTGGATGATGGGGTCGATGCGGACCGTGCCGGTGAACCAGTCGGCCGGTCCGGTGACGGATGGCTGCGCGCCAACCCGGGTGATGTCCATGGTCGAATCCTCCGCTCGCTGCCCCAAATCCGGGGCCGTCTGGCAGAAACAGGCGGGGAGGGCGGATGTGGCCTTGCGGCGGTCCGTGGAACAGGCACAGGAGGGAAGATGGTGCGGGCGGTCGGACTCGAACCGACATATCCGTGAGGACGGCGGATTTTGAGTCCGCTGCGTCTACCAATTCCGCCACGCCCGCACGGTGCCTGCCGGACCCGGCGCTTGCGGCGACCGGTGCCCGCTATATAGAGGGGAAACCGCCCTGGGACAAAGTGTTTTGTGCGGACGCGTCGGCGTGTCTGGCCTAAGCCTGTGGGGCGCGCTAATCTCACCCGCATGACGAACCGCCTCCCCATCGACGATCCGCGCTACACCGCCGGGCTTCTGGCCATCGCCAGCGCCGGCGTGCTGGCCGCCGCGCTGTTTTTCCAGTTCGTGCTGGGCTACCAGCCCTGCGTCCTGTGCCTGTGGCAGCGCGTGCCCTACGGCGCGGTGATGGCCTTCGGCATCGTCACCCTGCTGTTCCGCCAGTGGCGCGGGCTGGGCGATGCGCTGCTGGTGGCGAGCGGGCTGGCCCTTCTGGCCGGCGCCGGGATCGCCGCCTACCATGTGGGGGTGGAGCAGCATTGGTGGGCCGGCACCTCGGCCTGCGGCGCCAGCGGACGCGCGCCCCAGACTCTGGAGGAGCTGCGCGCCCAGGTGCTCGCCGCCCCGGTCACCCGCTGCGACGAAGTGGCGTGGTCGCTGTTCGGGATTTCGATGGCGGGCTACAACGTCGTGATTTCGCTGGCGCTGTCCGCCTTCGCCTTCGCGGCGGCCCGCGCCGCCTACATCCGGACCTCGGTTTCCAGGACCTTCGCATGACCCCGCCCGACAGCACTGCCATCAGCATCGCCGCCGCTTCCGCCCCGTCCGCCCCCCCGTCCGCCGGCGAGTCGCCCGCTCCGCGGCCCCGCCCGCGCGGGCGCCTGCCCGGCGACCCGACCCCGGAACAGCGGCTGGCGCGGATCGTGCGCGTGGACCATGCCGGCGAGTATGGGGCCAAGCGCATCTACGAAGGCCAGCTCTCGGTCATGGGCCGGGGGCGGCACGCCAAGACCCTGCGCCACATGGCCGACCAGGAGCTGGAGCACCTCCAGTATTTCGAGAAGCAGCTCGTCGCCCGTCAGGTGCGGCCGACCGTGCTGCAGCCGCTGTGGCACGTCGCCGGCTTCCTGCTGGGCGCCGGGACGGCGGTGATGGGCGAGCGGGCGGCCATGGCCTGCACCGTCGCCGTCGAGCAGGTCATCGACGGCCATTACGAGGCGCAGTTGAAGCACCTCGGCCCGGAAGAGGAGGAGCTGAAGACCTCCATCCTCAAGTTCCAGGCGGAGGAGGTGGAGCACCGCGACATCGGCCTGCTCAACGGCGCGGAGCAGGCCCCGGCCTATCCGGTGCTGTCCGCCGCCATCAAGGCCGGCACCAAGGCGGTCATCTGGGTGGCCGAGCGGGTGTGACCGGCGCCCACTCCGGCGGAAACCGGAGCGGACTCAGGCGGCCTTGCCGTCCGCTCCAGTCTGCGCCGGAGTAGAGGCCGGAGTGGGCGCCGGGGCGGGCGGCGTGCCGTAAATCTCGTCCTCGCTCCGCCCGCAGCCTTCGCAATAGCCGTCCTCGCCGATGATGCAGATGCCCACGCAGGGATTCTCGTCGTCCATACCCAAATCTTCCCCGGTCCATTCTTCCCGATTGCGGCGTTTCTACATCGGATCGAGTTCGGTGTCCCAATAAAGAAAATCCCGCCAACTTTCGTGAAGGAAGTTTGGCGGGAATGCACGTCCGTTCTCTTGAAGCTGGTAGGCACTCGGCTGGAACGGGGGACTGAGGGGGATCATGCCGCAACTGTGCGGCAGCCAGTTTCCCTTCGCCAGATTGCAGGCCGAGCAGGAGGTGACGACGTTGTCCCAGGTGGTGCGCCCGCCGCGCGACCGTGGGATGACGTGGTCGAAGGTCAGTTCCTGCGTGGGAAAGTGGTGGCCGCAATACTGGCAGGTGAAGCGATCGCGCAGGAAGACGTTGAAACGGGTGAAGGCCGGCCGCCGCGTCGCCGGGATGAACTCCTTCAACGAAATGACGCTCGGCAGTTTGATCTCGAACGTGGGGGATCGGACGACGCGGTCATATTCGGAGATGATGTTCACCCGGTCCAGAAAAACGGCCTTGACCGCCTCCTGCCAGGACCAGAGCGACAGGGGGAAGTAGCTGAGCGGCCGGAAGTCGGCGTTCAGCACCAGGGCCGGACAGTGATCGGGTGGTGGAGCCAATGGCCACTCCCTTATCTGAGACGTGTCTGGAACCTTGTCTGGTGTTCCGCTCCCCCATGCGGGATGACACGCCGCCGGGTGACCAGAACACCAGATACATAGTTGATTTGTGGTTCGAACTCAATATGTCGCGCCGCACTGCGTCATTTCTTCACGATCCTGTAACCCTTTCGATGGGCAGGGCTCCGACGTTTCCGGGCGACCGGCAGGATGCCTGTGACATTTGGTTGTGAAGCCTTGATCGTGCATTTTCCGACATCGTGGTTACTGAGCGTTAACCATGCTCTGGGATGGTGGCAGCGCCCTAGGGGGACGCTTTCAAAGGGAACATCCATGAGCGCCACGATCATCGACCTTGCCGAGAAACGCGCCGAGCGCGAGGAGCGCGACCGCCAGCGCCGCATCGACGCCTTCGACCGCGAACTGCGCCGCCGCCTCGCCATGTATCTGGAGGGTGAGGACATCCCGGTCGAGCCGATCAAGGACAATCCCTACATCTGACCGCCCCTACATCTGACTGCCCCTACATCTGACCGCCCTTTGCACCCCCACCCGTTGCGCCCGTAGTCCCGCATGCAGGCCGGGCGCGGTTGGGGTATAAGGCGGGGATGACCGACGTCGTCACCCGCTTCGCGCCGAGCCCGACCGGCCATCTCCACCTCGGGCATGCCCATTCCGCTCTGTTCGGCTGGACCGCCGCCCGCAAGGCCGGAGGGCGCTTCCTTCTGCGCATCGAGGACATCGACCCGCAGCGCTGCCGTCCCGAGTTCGACCGCGACCTGCGCGAGGATCTGGCCTGGCTGGGCCTGACCTGGGAAGAGCCGGTGCGCCGCCAGTCGGAGCATCTGGACGATTACCGCGCCGCGCTGGCGCGCCTCGCCGATCTGGGCGCCGTCTATCCCTGCTTCTGCACCCGCAAGGACATCGCCGCCGAGATCGCCCGCGCCGGCCACGCGCCGCACGGGCCGGACGGTCCGCTCTATCCCGGCACCTGCCGCGGCCTGTCGGACCTGGAACGGCAGGATCGCATCGCCGCGGGCGCGGCCTATGCCCTGCGGCTGGATGTGGAAAAGGCCATGGCCATGACCGGGCCGCTGCGCTGGCACGACCGGCGGCGCGGCTGGCAGGATGCCACGCCGGGCATCCTGGGCGACGTCGTCCTGGCCCGCAAGGACGCCCCGACGAGCTATCATCTGGCGGTCACCGTGGACGACCATCTTCAGGGTGTGACCCTGGTGACCCGTGGCGACGACCTGTTTTTCGCGACACACGTGCATCGCCTGCTTCAGGAACTCCTTCGAGTCGGCGCTCCTGATTATCATCATCACTCTTTGATGGTGAATGAACGGGGTGAGCGCCTTGCCAAGCGCGACAACGCCAAGACCTTGCGATCTCTTCGGGAAACGGGGCGAACGGCGGCGGCGGTGCGCGCCCTGTCCGGCTTTCCGGAAGAGTTATGATCTACAACCAATTGTGTATTACAGTGGCGGGAAATCTATCCGTTTGAGGCGGGTCGCCTGGAATCTTCTTCCTCTTGCACGTATCTTTTGAATCTCGACCGATTGTTTGTCCTGCCCAACGGATGGCGCCAAACGGTTGGCCGGCTTGCAATCCGAAGGGGGCAAGCGATGCGAGAGGAGGATGTGGCGGGGGGCGACCGTCGTCCCGCCGACCCCGCCGGACTGCGGCGGGTCTTCGACACGATCGGCGTGGCGATTGCCCTGCTCGATCGGCAAGGACGCATTGTCGATCTCAACGCGGCGATGCAGCGCGCCATCGGATGCCCGCAAGATCTGCTGATCGGGCAAGCCATGGCCGGCGCGTTCGTCTGGGGCGGCCGGGAGGACGCGGCGGAGCGCTTCGCCCAGGCGATGGCCGCCGCGGGCCGTGGGCTGGTCCAGGAACTGGCCCTGACGGGTGACGGAAACTGGCTCGACATCGTGCTGACGCCGCTGCCGGCGGAGTCCGGCGGAGAGGCCGGGGGCATCGTCATGACCGCGACGGACGCCAGCCGCCGCATGGCCGTGGAGGCACGGCTGCGCGGACAAGGCGAGTCTCTGCGCGCCGCGCGGGACGAGGTGAAGCGCGCCGGCCAAGCCAAGGTGCGCTTCCTGGCCGCCGCCAGCCACGACCTGCGCCAGCCCGCCCAGTCGCTGACGCTGTTCGGCGCGGTCCTGGCGGAGCGGTTGTCCGATCATCCGTAATTGCCGCTGGTCCAGACGATGAACCGGGCGGTCGAGGCGATGCGCGGCCTGCTCGATGCGCTGCTGGACGTGGCCCGGCTCGACTCCGGGATCGTCTCGCCCGACATGGCCCCTTTCGCGCTGGCCGAAATGATGGAGCGGTTGAAGACCGACTACGGCCCGCGCGCGGCCGCCAAGGGGCTGAAGCTGCGGGTGCGCCCGCTGAAGGCGCAGGTCCGCAGCGACGCCGCCCTGCTGGAACGGCTGTTGCGCCACCTGCTCGACAATGCGGTGCGCTACACGGCTTCGGGTGGCGTCCTCCTGGGGTGTCGGCGGCGGGGCATGATGCTGTGCATCGAGGTGGCGGACACGGGCGTCGGCATCCCCACCGACAAGCTCGACGAGATTTTCGAAGAGTTCGTTCAGCTCGGCAACGTGGAGCGCGACCGCAGCCGCGGCCTCGGCCTCGGGCTGGCGGTGGTGAAGAGGCTGTCGCATCTGCTCGGCCTGCCCGTCCGCGTGCGGTCGCGTCCGGGGCGGGGCACTTGCTTTACGGTGGAGGTTCCCTTGCACGCTTCCTGGAATCCCAACGCGATGGAACGCGCCATGCCGTCGTTGGACCGATCCGGTGCGCTGGCGCTGATCATCGACGACGAGGAGCTGATCCTGCAAAGCCTGCGGCTGGTGCTGGAGCAATGGGGGTGGGATGTGCTGGCCGCCGCATCGGGAGAGGAGGCGCTGCGCCAACTCGACGGGGCGGAGCGGCTTCCCGACGTCATCATCGCCGACTACCGCCTGCGCTACGGCCGGACGGGGGTGGACGCCATCCGCGACATCCACGCCTTCGCCGGTGACCTCATCCCGGCGATCCTGCTGACCGGCGACACCAGTCCCGACCGCATCCGCGAGGCGCGGCGCAGCGGCTTCACCGTCCTGCACAAACCGGTCACCCTGTCGGAGCTGTCGTCCCACCTGGAGGAGGCGCGGGCGCGCGCCGCGGCGGAGTGACCGTGGCCGTGACCGTCGAGGTTGCGGCGTCTACCGCCGCAGGCCCGTGACGATCTCCAGATAGTCCGGTTCCTCCGGCGTCAGCCAGCCGTGACGGACGAGGAAGTCGATGACGACGAGGGGCACGTTGAATTTCCAGTCCTTCGTCGTGCGCACCGACTCCGCGACGCGGTCCAGCGGCCACAGCTCGAAGTGCTCGACCTCGCCGTCGGTGTTCCGCGGGACGAAATCCGCGTCGAGTTCCAGGTCGTAGAGGAACAGCGTGTCCTGCTTCAGCCCGGCCTCCGTCTCCATGCGGTAGGTGACGGCCCCGACGGGTACGGCGCGGGCCGCCAGGGCAGCGTCCACCCCCGCCTCCTCCTGCGCTTCCTTGACGAGGTTCTCCGCCAGCGTCAGGCCGATGGGCTGGCCGCCGGCGATCAGGTTGTCCAATTTGCCCGGCGCCACCTCGCGGTCTCTGGCGCGCCGTCCGATCCACAGCGACAGGCCGCCGTCCGGCTGGCGGACGAAGCCGTTGACGTGCAGCCCGTAGGCCGGGGTGCCGAACTGCGCCACAACCGCGCGGTCGATGCGCATCAGCGGCTCCGCCCCCCAGGCCGGCATGACCGGGTAGAACTCGCCGCGCAGGGCGGAGACCGTCCCCGTCTCGACGAGGAACTGGGCGGCGTGCGCCAGCACCGAGGACCGCGCCTCGAAATCGCGGACCTCCGGGGCCAGCGTCACCCGGTCGGCGGTGACGACGAAGCCCGGATCGACGCCGGGAAGCTGCTCGGCCAGCGCGTGGCGGACCCAGCCGAGGCGATGCCCTTCCAGCTCGAACGGACGGAAGCCGGAGAGGTCGTGCGCGTTGCACGCGCGGATGTGGTCGAGGAAGCTCATGCGACTCCGTGTAGCCGCAGCACCCCCCGCCGTGCAACCGTTCTTCCGTGAGCCGTTCCCGGTCAGCCGGCCAGCCGGTTGCAAAGGGCGTGCATGCGGCGTACACACACGGCCTATCGGACTTGGGGGAACAGGGCGATGCCGGCGGCGTTCGGGGATTTTTCGGTTCTTGTGATCGAAGACGAGAGCTTCACCCGCATGGTGCTGGCGAAGATGCTGGCCACGCTGGGTTTCCGCACCGTTCACCAGGCCGCCGACGGCGAGGCCGGGTTGGCAGCCGTACAGACGCACGCGCCCGATCTGGTCGTCTGCGACGTGGAGATGCAGCCGATGGACGGGCTGGGGTTCCTGAAGGCCCTGCGGGCCAGCCCCGACGCCCGTCACCGCGCGCTGCCGGTGGTCTTCATGACGAACCGTGCCGATCAGAGCCGCATGGACGAAGCCGCGGCCTTCGGCGCCGACACCTTCATCGTCAAGCCGGCCACGCCGGAGTCGCTGAAGGGCACGCTGGGCGCCAAGCTCGGCTGAGGACGCGGGACGGCCAAGGGCGGTCCCGCCGGTCACACTTTTTCCCCAACCTGTGGCAGGACTGCAAGAACGCGGCCAAGTGCTTGATTCCAGCCGTCTTCCGGATCCCCTGCCGATTGTGCGCCGCAATGGCAAAGGCGGCTCATCCAAATTCTGCCTTGTTGATCTGCTGTGATGAGGCTCACCATCCTTCTTTGGAAGGTGTGGACCATGCCCGTCGCCCATGCGTTAATATCGTGAGGCAAGGCGGCGGCGATGGACGCGGAAGCGGGTTGTTAAGGAATATCCGTCACGCTCGTTGTTAACCGTAGCGCCTTAGTTGGTTAAGGCGCATGGATGCACTGGAGGTCGATGGGTGATCGGCAAGGTCCAGCGAGTCCCCGACGAACGGCATCCGGGCCGCGCTCCGGAAGCCGGTTGCAAGTCTCAGCCCTGTCGACCTTCGTTCTTCTTGCCATCCATCCCGCCGGTGCTTGCACCCCGGCCTTTTCGGACAACCCGGCCGCGTGGTCTATTACTGATGACCGGGGTGTCCGGCCGCCTCTCTTTTCAGACTATCAAGGCTTTCCTCCTGGAAAGCTCTAGGTCGAGCATTACATTCAGTTTTGAAGCATTCGAGTTTAGCACTCCGAAGGGGGCGCTTCATTTGAACCGCAACTGGATAAAAGGTCTGGCTTTCGACGGTGAGCGGGGGTGCCGCGGGACCGTTGTGTCCGTGACGCCCCAGAGTTCGCACCTGCGGCAGGTGCCGCCCCCGCCGCCCGGGTCCCCCGGCGGCAGCCCCGACGCATCGGACTAAGAGACACGGAGAGCGGAATGTTCCCGGCCGACGAACTGTTCACGCGCTACACACAGTCCTACGAGGGGCGCCGTGAGGTCGAGATGAGCCTCACGGAATACCTCCAGGAATGCCGCGACGACCCGATGATGTATGCCTCCGCGCCGGAGCGCATCCTCGCCGCCATCGGCGAACCGGAAATCGTCGACACCGCCAAGGACCCGCGCCTTGGCCGGATCTTCATGAACCGGACGATCAAGATCTACCCGGCCTTCGCCGACTTCTACGGCATGGAGGAGACGATCGAGCGGATCGTCGGCTTCTTCCGCCACGCCGCGCAAGGGTTGGAGGAGCGCAAGCAGATCCTCTATCTGCTGGGACCGGTGGGCGGCGGCAAGTCGTCGCTGGCGGAGCGGCTGAAGTCGCTGATGGAGAAATGCCCGGTCTATGTCCTGAAGGCCGGCAAGGAGATCAGCCCGGTCTTTGAAAGCCCGCTCGGCCTTTTCAACCCGGACGAGATGGGCGACCTGCTGGAGGACCGTTACGGCATCCCGCGCCGCCGCCTGACCGGCCTGATGAGCCCGTGGGCGGTGAAGCGGCTGGACGAGTTCGGCGGCGACATCTCCCGCTTCCGCGTCGTCAAGCTGCACCCCAGCAAGCTGCGCCAGATCTGCGTCACCAAGACGGAGCCGGGCGACGAGAACAACCAGGACATCTCCTCGCTGGTCGGCAAGGTCGACATCCGCAAGCTGGAGGTCTACAGCCAGAACGATCCCGACGCCTACAGCTTCTCCGGCGGCCTGAACCGGGCCAGCCAGGGCCTGCTGGAATTCGTCGAGATGTTCAAGGCCCCCATCAAGATGCTCCACCCGCTGCTGACGGCGACCCAGGAGGGCAACTACGTCGGTTCGGAGAACATCGGCGCCATCCCGTTCCAGGGCATCATCCTCGCCCACTCGAACGAGGCGGAATGGCAGTCCTTCAAGAACAACAAGAACAACGAAGCCTTCATCGACCGCATCTGCGTCATCAAGGTTCCCTACTGCCTGCGGGTGCAGGAGGAACAGCGCATCTACGACAAGCTGGTCAAGAGCTCCGACCTCGCGACCGCGCCCTGCGCCCCGTCGACGTTGGAGATGCTGGCGAAGTTCTCGGTGCTGTCGCGCATGCGCGACCATCCGAACTCCAGCCTCTACTCCAAGATGCGCGTCTATGACGGCGAGAGCATGAAGGAGACCGACCCCAAGGCCAAGTCCATGCAGGAATACCGCGACCAGGCGGGCGTGGACGAGGGCATGGACGGCATCTCCACCCGCTTCGCCTTCAAGGTCCTGGCCGCGACCTTCAACTACGACTCCAACGAGATCTCGGCCGATCCCGTCCACCTGATGTACATCCTGGAGCAGTCGATCAAGCGGGAGCAGTTCCCCGACGACACCGAGAAGAAGTACATCGAGTTCATCAAGGCCGAGATGGCGCCGCGCTACGCGGAGTTCATCGGGAACGAGATCCAGAAGGCCTATCTGGAATCCTACAGCGACTACGGGCAGAACCTGTTCGACCGCTATGTGGATTACGCCGACGCGTGGATCGAGGACCAGGACTTCAAGGACCCGGACACCGGCCAGCTGATGAACCGCGAGCTTCTGAACCAGGAGCTGACCAAGATCGAGAAGCCCGCCGGGATCGCCAACCCGAAGGATTTCCGCAACGAGGTCGTCAAGTTCGCGCTGCGCGCGCGGGCGGCGAACGCCGGGCGCAACCCCTCCTGGACGTCCTACGAGAAAATCCGTGAGGTGATCGAGAAACGCATGTTCTCCCAGGTGGAGGATCTGCTTCCGGTCATCAGCTTCGGGTCCAAGAAGGACGGCGAGACCGAGAAGAAGCACAACGAGTTCGTGTCGCGCATGATGTCGCGCGGCTACACCGAGCGGCAGGTCCGTCGGTTGGTCGAGTGGTACATGCGCGTGAAGCAGGCCGGCTGACGGCCCGCTTCGCCACACGAGCGTGAACGGGTAGGAGGGGCTCCCCCTTGATGAACATCATCGACCGTCGCCTGAATCCGCAAGGCAAGAGCCTGGCCAACCGCCAGCGTTTCCTGCGCCGTGCCAAGGAGCAGGTGGTGAAGGCGGTGCGGGATGCCTCCGGCAAACGCGGCATCCAGGACATCGAAAACGGCGAGAAGGTGACCATCTCGACCGGCGGCGTGCGGGAGCCCTCCTTCCACCGCTCCGGCGCCGGCGGCGTGCGCGACTACGTCGTGCCGGGCAACAAGGAGTATGTGGAGGGAGACACCATCGCGCGGCCCGAGAGCGGCGGTGGCCGCGGCGGCAACGAAGGCAGTCCGGACGGGGAGGGCGACGATGATTTCCGCTTCGTCCTGTCCCGCGAGGAGTTCCTGGACATCTTCCTGGAGGACCTGGAGCTTCCCGACCTCGTCAAGCAGAAGGTCAAGCAGACGGAATCCCACTCGCTGACGCGGGCGGGCTATTCGGTGACCGGCTCGCCGGCCAACCTGAACCTCGTCCGCACCATGCGGAACAGCCTCAGCCGGCGCATCGCGCTGAAGCGGCCCAAGCCGGCGGAGATGCTGGAGCTGGAGGCGCTTCTGCGCGAGGCGGAGGACCGCGGTGAGGATCCCGAGAAGCTGCGGGAGATGCGCGACCAGTTGGAGCGGCACTATCTCCGCTCCAAGCGCATCCCCTTCATCGACCCGATCGACGTCCGCTACAACCGGTTCGAGACGGTGCCGAAGCCCATCGCGCAGGCGGTCATGTTCTGCCTGATGGACGTCTCCGGCTCGATGACCGAGCACATGAAGGACCTCGCCAAGCGCTTCTTCATGCTGCTGTTCCTGTTCCTGAAGCGGCGCTACCGCTCGGTGGACATCGTCTTCATCCGCCACACCCACGAGGCCAAGGAGGTGGACGAGGACACGTTCTTCTACTCCACCGAGACCGGCGGCACCGTGGTCTCCACGGCGCTGGAGGAGATGCAGCGCATCGTCAAGGAGCGCTATCCGGAGAACGAGTGGAACATCTACGCCGCCCAGGCGTCGGACGGCGACAACATGTCGTCGGACAACGCGCGGTCGGCGGGCCTGCTGCGGGACGGCATCCTGCCGCTGTGCCAGTACTTCGCCTACATCGAGGTGGCGGCGGAGCACAACATGGGCCTGTCGGCGCTGGGCCGCGAGACGGAGCTGTGGCGGACCTACAAGACGGTCCAAGGGCCGGACCTGCCGATCGCCATGCGCCGAGTCCGCTCCCGTCGGGAGATCTTCCCGGTCTTCCGCGACCTGTTCGCCCGCGAGAAGGCGGGGGCGTAAAAGCGATTGCCCCCACCCCAACCCTCCCCCGCTTGCGCGGGAGAGGGGGCCGGTTCCCTCCACCGCGTAGCGGGGGAGGGCTAGGGAGGGGGCAATGCCCGCCACCGCAAGGCCGAAGCAGAGAATCGGGGCCAACACCCCATAGAGTTTTGAGAGGATGCGAGGCATGACCGCTGTGATCGACAAGCCCGACAGCCTGCTCTACGACGGGGCGGACTGGGATTACGACCAGATCAAGCGCGTCTACGACGCCATCGAGGACATCGCCCTGAAGGACATGGGCCTCAACGTCTATCCCAATCAGATCGAGGTCATCACCGCCGAGCAGATGCTCGACGCCTATTCGTCCATCGGCATGCCGCTGATGTACAAGCATTGGTCCTTCGGCAAGCATTTCGCCCGCGACGAGATGCTCTACCGCAAGGGCTACCGCGGCCTCGCCTATGAGATCGTCATCAATTCCAGCCCCTGCATCAGCTACATCATGGAAGAGAACACCATGACGATGCAGACGCTGGTGATCGCCCACGCCGCCTTCGGCCACAACCACTTCTTCAAGAACAACCAACTCTTCCAGCAGTGGACCGACGCCGAGGGCATCCTCGACTATCTGGAATTCGCCAAGTCCTACATCGCCCAATGCGAGGACCGCTACGGCCACCACGCGGTGGAGCGGGTGCTCGACGCCGCCCACGCGCTGATGAACCAGGGCGTGCACAAGTACCCGAAGAAGCGCAGCCTCGACCTGCGGCTGGAGCAGAAGCGCGAGCGGGAGCGGCAGGAGTATCAGGAGCAGACCTTCAACGACTTGTGGCGCACCGTGCCGAAGGCCGCCGTCGGCGGCAACCGCCCGTCCAAGTCGGTGTCGGAGCGCAAGAAGCTTCTCGGTCTGCCGGAAGAGAACCTGCTCTATTTCCTGGAGAAGAAGGCGCCGCGGCTGGAGCATTGGCAGCGCGAGATCCTCCGCATCGTCCGCCACATGGCCCAGTATTTCTACCCGCAGAAGCAGACCAAGCTGATGAACGAGGGGTGTGCGACCTACACCCACTACACCATCCTGAACGAGATGCACCGGCGGGGGATGATCAGCGAAGGCGCGATGCTGGAGTTCCTGCATTCGCACACCTCGGTGGTGTTCCAGCCGGAGTTCGACGACCAGCGCTTCTCGGGCATCAACCCCTACGCGCTGGGCTTCGCGATGATGCAGGACATCCAGCGCATCGCCGAGACTCCGACCGACGAGGACCGCTACTGGTTCCCCGACTTGGCCGGGCGGGGCGACGGCATGGGCGCCCTGCGCGACGCCTGGGCCAACTTCCGCGACGAGAGCTTCGTCCTCCAGTATCTCAGCCCGCACCTGATGCGGAAGTTCAAGATGTTCAGCGTGCGCGACGACGCGGAAGACCCCTATCTGCTGGTCGAGAACATCCACAACGAGCGCGGCTACCGCGGCATCCGCAAGCTGCTGGCGCGGCAGTACGACCTCGGCTTCCTGGAGCCGGACATCCAGATCGTCGACGTCGATCTGGCGGGCGACCGCAAGCTGATCCTGCACCACCGCGTGACCAACGGCGTGCTGCTGGACGAGAGCGACGCCAAGGCGGTGCTGCGCCACATCGCCAACCTGTGGGGCTACGAGGTCCAGCTCGTCGAGGTGTCGGCCCTGTCCGACGCCATCCTGAAGGAGCATGCCGTCACCGCGCCCAGCGGCATCGGGGGGTGATGGGGCAGGGTGGGGCCGCGTGTTTGCCTCCACCCCAACCCTCCCCTGCGGCAGCGGGGGAGGGTTAGGGTGGGGGCGATGCTTCCGGGTCCAGCGTGTACAGCTCCTGCGGGCGGCCCACCCCGCGCAGCAAGTAGCGCCCGACCGAGATCAGCCGCTGCCGGCATTCCGGAGCGGATTCGGTGAAGGCGGACGACAGCAGGATGTCCTGGTCGAGCGACCGGCACATGGCGGCGATGCGGCTGGCCTCGTTCACCGCGGGGCCGACCACAGTGAAGTCCAGCCGATCCACCCCGCCGATGTTGCCGTAGAACACCTTTCCCTGGTGCAGCCCGAGATAGAAGCGCGTCACCGGCAGCCCGGCGGCGGACCGGCGGCTGTTCAGTTCCTTGCAGCGCTCCCGGGCCTCCTCCGCCGCGTCGAGGGCGGCGCGGCAGGCGTCCTCGGCGCTGGAGCGGTCGAAGACCGCAAGAATGCCGTCGCCCATGAATTTCAGCACCTGCCCGTGGTGCTGGTGGATGGCCGTCACCACCAGCTCCGCGTAGTCGTTCAGCAGCGGCAGGATGGTTTCCGGGGCGGCGGTGTCGGTGATGCGGGTGAAGCCCTGGAGGTCGCTGAACCACAGCACGGCGTCCAGCTCCTCCGCGACGCCGCGGCGGATGTGCCCGCGCAGCACCCGGTGGCCCGCGTCCCGCCCGAGATAGGTCTCGGCCAGCGTGTTGGCGATGTTCGCCATGGCGTGGCCGCGCAGCGCCAGCGCCAGGCTGCCGGTGAGGGTGAGCAGCGCGTCGCGCTGGGCGTCGCTGAAGCCGTCCGGGTGGTGCGACACCCAGGAGGAGAAGATGCAGTCCAGCTCCCCGATGGCGGCGCGGGGGCCGAGGCGGTTGACGATGGCCATGTAGTCGGTGGCGCCCTGCGCCCGCAGCTCGTCGACGATCGGGAACTCGCCGCCTTCCGTGCCGTCGGTCAGCCGCAGCCGCAGCATCGTCTCGCCGGAGGTGTAGAGCCGGTGGAAGGGGCTGCGCAGCCATTTCTCGTCGATGTCGGGATCGCTGCCGTCGCCGCCATACTCGGTCCGGCGCACCTCGGCGGCGTTGCGCCCGCTGCTGTCCCAGGTGACGACATGGCCGGCGATGGTCGGGTGCAGCGTGTCCGCCCCGACCACCGTCCGGGTCAGCGGCACGCCCGCCGCGACCAGCCGCTCGCAGAAGCCGCCGACGAGGTCCGTCTCCGGCACCCCCCGCAGCCCGGCCTCCGCGATCCAGCGGCTGAGGTCGAGAATCCCTTGCGCATCCATGCCCGCCATCCTGCCACAGGTCGCGTTTTTCGGGAACGGAGGGTCAGCGGCGGGACAGGGCGTCCGCGATGAAGGCCGTGACCGTTCCGAAGTCGCCGGTTGTCCGCAATTCGGCGGGCATGGCCCGAAAGTCAAGCTCTGGTCCGAAACCGATCATCGGCTTTCCGAAGCGCAGGGCGAGCCGCACCTCGTCCAAGGTCCCGTGGCGGCCCGGCAGGACGACGATCGCATCGCTGGTCAGGATGTTGACGTGGTTGCGGCTCAGCTCCGTCGGCGGCGCGCCGGCCGGCTTGCGCGCGAAGGGCGTCAGGATGGGCAGGTCGATGTAGGGGTTGGGGTAACCGGGCAGGGGCGCATGGCCGCGGACCGGGTCGGGCTCGGACGGCAGGATTCCGATGGAGCGGCCCCGGCGCCCCGGCGTGCCGTGGAAGGCCCGCGCGGCCGACCGCATCACCCCGCCGCCGCCGCCGGTCAGCAGGTCGTGCCCAGCCCCGGCGATCCAAACGCCGAGCGGCTCCGCGTAATCCGCCCATTCCTCCTGCCCCGACCCCATCACCCCGATGATCGCCATGACCGCCCTCCTGTTATCGTCCGCGTGGTTTCGCCCGCGCCGTGGGTTCGGCCTCCAGCGGGTTGTCGGGCCAATGATGCTTGGGATACTGCCCCTTGAGGTCGGCCTTCACCGCCTTGTAGGCATTGGCCCAGAAGCTGGCGAGGTCGCGTGTCACCTGCACCGGACGGCGGGCGGGGGACAGCAGATGGAGCAGCAGCGGCACCCGCCCACCGGCGATGCGCGGCGTCTCGGCCAGCCCGAACATCTCCTGAAGCCGGACGGCCAGCACCGGCTCGTCCCCGCTGTAATCGATGGGAATGCGGGAGCCGCTCGGCACCTCGACGTGGGTCGGCGCCTCCTTGTCCAGCCGCTGCTGCATCGCCCAGGGCAGCAACCCGCGCAGCGCGTTGCCCAACTCCACCCGGTCGAGATGAGCGCGGCGCGAGGCGCCGTTCAGGAAGGGCACCAGCCAGTCCTCCATCGTCTCCAGCAGGGCGGCGTCGGAGACGTCCGGCCACTCCTCCCCCTCCCGGCGGCGCAGGAACAGCACGCGCGTCTGCCACTTGCGCAGCTCGTCGGTCCAGGGCAGGGCGGTCAGCCCCATTTCCCGGATGCCCTCCAGCATGGCGGCGGCGATGGCCTCGGCGGGCGGGTTGGGCAGGCGCTTGTCGTCCACCGCCAGGGCGAACAGCATGCGGCGGCGGCGGGCCAGCACCGTCTGCTCCCGCCCGTCCCAGGCGACCAGCGTCTCGCTGCGGATGTGCTCGGCGAAGGCGTCCTCCAGCTCCGCCAGGGAGAGCGGGGCGGCGAGGAAGATGCGCGACTCGCGGGCGGCCCCGTCCAGGTCGGCGACGGCCAGCCAGTCCTCGGCGGTCAGCGGCTCGGCGTCCTGGAAATAGGCGCCGCGCCCGTTGGACAGCCGGTACTGGGCGGCAGCACCGCCCGTACTGCCGCCGGGGCGGCGCTGGCCGATGCGGTCGGGATAAGCCAGGGCGACCAGCAGGCCGGTGGCGCCGAGATCGCCACCATTGCCCTTTACGCCCAACTGGCGCTTCCAGTTGCGGGCCTGCTTCAACGCCTGCTGGGCGCCGCCGCGCTCCACGGTCAGGCCGCGCCCGGCGCCGCGCACCCGGCCGTCATCGTCCAGCCCGCGCAGCAACTCCACGCGCAGCCGCAGGTCGGCGTCGCGGAAGCCGGGCTGGGCGCGGACGATGTCGCGCTCGCCGAGCAGGGCGGCGACCTCGCAGGCCAGCGCGCCCAGCCCCATCGCCTTGCCCTTCAGCATCATGTGGGCCAGCCGGGGATGCACGCCGAAGCCGGCCATGCGGCGGCCGTGGGCGGTGATGCCTCCGTCGGCGTCCAGCGCCCCCAGCTCGCGCAGCAGCTCCCGCGCCTGGGCCATGGCGGCGGCGGGCGGCGGGTCGAGCCAGGCCAGCGACGCCGGGTCGGACACGCCCCACACCGCCAGCTCCAGCGCCAGCGGGGCGAGGTCGGCGTCCATGATCTCCGGAGGGGTGAAGGCGGCCAGCGCCTTGTGCGACGGCTCCGGCCACAGGCGGTAGCAGACGCCGGGCTCCAGCCGGCCGGCGCGGCCCCGCCGCTGCTCCGCCGACGCCTGGGAGACCTTGGTGGTGACCAGCCGCGTCATGCCGCTGCGCGGGTCGAAGCGGGGAACGCGCATCAGCCCGCCGTCCACGACGATGCGGATGCCTTCGATGGTCAGGCTGGTCTCGGCGATGGGGGTGGCGAGCACGATCTTGCGCGTGCCCGGCGGGCTGGGGGCGATGGCGCGGTCCTGGGCGTCCGCCGTCAGGTCGCCGTAGAGCGGGGCGATCACCGTGCCGGGGCCGAGGTCCGCCGCCTCCAGAAGGCTCTGCACCCGCCGGATCTCCCCCGCGCCGGGAAGGAAGACCAGCGCGTTGCCGCTTTCCTCCCGCAACGCGCGGCGGACGGCGGCGGCCACGGCGTCCTCGATGCGGGTGCCGGTGCCGTTGCTGGTGGTGGTGGCGTCGAGGTGACGGGTCTCCACCGGGAAGGCGCGGCCCTCGCTGGTCACCATCGGGGCGTCGCCGAGCAGGGCGGCGACGGGGCCGCCGTCCAGCGTCGCCGACATCACCACCAGCCGCAGGTCGTCGCGCAGCGCGCCGCGCGCCTCCTGCACCAGGGCCAGGGCCAGATCGCTGTCGATGCCGCGCTCGTGGAACTCGTCGAACAGCACGGCGCCGACCGCCGGCAGTTCGGGGTCTTCCTGAAGCTGGCGCAGGAACAGGCCGTCGGTCACCACCTCAATCCGGGTCCTCGGGCCGACCCTGGTGTCCAGCCGCACGCGGTAGCCGACCGTCTCGCCGACGCCTTCCCCCAGCATCGCGGCCATGCGGCGGGCGGCGGCGCGGGCGGCCAGCCGCCGCGGCTCCAGCACGATCACCTTGCGCCCAGCCAGCCAAGGGCGGTCGAGCAGGGCCAGAGGCACGCGGGTGGTCTTGCCCGCCCCCGGCGGCGCCTGGAGCACCGCCACGCCGCCCCCGTCCAGCGCGGCCAGAAGCTCGGGAAGCACGGGATCGATGGGAAGGGGCGGGATGCTCATGGTGGCTGTCAGGTCGTTGGTGTGGGCGGCAGCGCCGTGTTCCTGGCAGCGGCGAGCGCTTCGGTCAAGTCCTCCACCATGCGGGTCAGCCGGGCGATCTCCTGCTCGCGCAGCAGGTCGATCTTCTGGTGCAGCAGTTCGATCTCCAGCTCCGCCTTCAGGTTCACGTCGTAATCCTGGCTAGCCCGCTTGCGGTCGATGTCGGCCTGCCGATTCTGGCTCATCATGATGATCGGCGCCGTATAGGCCGCCTGGAAGGACAGGACGAGGTTCAGCAGAATGAAGGGATAGGGGTCCCACGCCCTGGCCCAGCCCAGCGCGTTGGCGCCGATCCACAGGGCCAGCAGCGCCGACTGGACGATGATGAAGCGCCAGGACCCGACCAGGGCCGCCACCCCGTCGGCCACCCACTGGCCCGCCGTGCGCGCCGGTGTCCCCGCGCCGCGCGTCTCGCGCCGGTGCTGCCGCAGAAGGTGCAGCCGCTCCAGATCCTCGTGCCCCAGGGCGACAGGGTGCAGGCCGTTCGCCGGATGGCCTTTCAATCCGTTGTGCGCGGCGCTCATGGCGGACATCCCCTGCCGTTCGTGACGATGTTTCAGGATCTCTAGGCCGGGCGGGTTGAGGCACCAAGCGCGGATGAATGAGGGGTGCGTTAAATCGTCGCAATGATCCGCAACCGGCCAGCGATCCGAGAACCTTTCGCAACAAGGCGTTATGGTTCAAATAACCACAATCCATTTGTGACTTAACGATCTCGGGACCCTATGGCCAACATTCACGACCCCGCCCTGTTCCTCGCCCACGCCTGCGCGCTGGAGGAGGACGCCGCCAACCGTTTCGCCGACCTGTCGGAGGCCATGAAGACCTACGGCAACGCGGACGTCGCGGCCTTCTTCGCCAAGATGGCCGAGTTCTCGCGCCTGCATCTGGCGGACGCCCGCAAGCGCTCCGCCTTCCGCGACGTGCCGGTGCTCGCCCCGGAAGACTTCCAGTGGCCGGACGACGAGAGCCCGGAAGCGGCCTCCATGGAAGGCTCGCACTATCTGATGACGGTGGATTACGCGCTGGAGCTGGCGCTCGACAGCGAGAAGCGCGGGCACGCCTTCTACGCCGATGTGGCCACCACCACCACGGACCCGGAGGTCCGCATGATGGCCGAGGAGTTCGCCTCCGAAGAGGCGGAGCATGTGGCGGAACTGGAGCGCTGGATCGAGCGCTTCCCCAAGAAGGGGTAAAGGCCGTTTCCCGCGGTTTCCGCCCTTGCGGGAACCGCGGGAAGGGCGAACGAGCGCCTTACTTGGACAGCTCGGCGTAGTCGTACTCGTACTTCTTGTCCACCGGCTTGAAGGTCTTGAAGGCGGCGATGATGTCGTCCACCGACACGCCCGCCGGCACGTTGAGAATTTCGTACACGACCGAGCTGCCGCTGGTCGGGCCAACGTCGGCGTTGCGGTGAGCCTGGGAAATCAGGCCCTCGCCGGCCTTCTTGATCATGATCGAAGCCATATCCGTTCCGTCTCCTGTTACACGTCGCCCGACGCAGCAATATCCATAACGCGAATAAGGATATGGGGCCAATGGATAAATTGCTGTGGCGCGTCAGCGGCGGGTGATCCAGAGCGCGGTCACGTCGTCGTTCAAGTGTTCGCCATGGATTGCGGCATGGCCGGTCATCAGGGCGGGCAGGGGGCGGTCAGGAGCGTCCGCCGCCGCGCGCTCGGCCAGACGGAGCAGGCCGTCCTCACCCAGCATGGCGCCGTCGGCGTCCCGGGCTTCGCTCAGCCCGTCGGAATAGAGGAACAGGCTGTCGCCGCGCCGCAGCGGCACGCGCTGGTTCGTGTAGGCCGAGTCCGGGAAGGCGCCGAGGAGCGGGCCGGACGCGTCCAACGGCTGGAAGCCGAAGTTGGTCGCCAGGAGGGGGCTGGGAGCCGCAGCGGCGGCGTAGAGCAACGTGTCGTCGGCGCGATCGATCACCCCATAGAAGGCGGTGGCGAACTGGCCCAGCGGCAGGATCTCGCACAACCGCCCGTTCAGTTGGCGCAGCAGGCCGGCCGGGTCGCGCATCTCCTCCGGCGGGGTGCGGGTGAGCAGCGTGTGGAGGCGGAAGGCGTTGATCGCCGCGGCGATGCCGTGGCCCGACAGGTCGGCGGCGAAGACCCCGACACGGCTCCCGTCGAACGCGAAGGCCGTCCAGAAGTCGCCGCCGATCTCGTCCGACGCGCGGAAGACCGAGTCCACCGCCAGCCCGTTCCGCTCGGCGAGGGCGGCCAGCTCCGCCGGCTCCGGCACCAGGGCGAGCTGCATGGCGCGGGCCTGCCGCAGGTCGCGCTCCACCCGCTCGTGGAAGGCGCGCAACTCCTGCACCATGGACCGGCGCTCCAGGTGGTAGCGCACGCGGGCGATGCATTCGCCGGGGTTGATCGGCTTGGCGATCAGGTCGGTTGCCCCGGCGCTGAAGCAGACCGTCCTCATCTGGTCGGAGTGCAGCGCGCTCTGCATGAGGATCGGCAGGTCGCGCCAGCGCGGGTCGCCGCGCAGGCTGCGGCACACGCCGATGCCGTCCATCCGCGGCATGGCCGCGTCGAGCAGCAGCAGGTCGGGGGCAAAGCTTTCCAGCCGCTCCATCACCTCTTCCGCGGAGGAGGCGAAGGCCACCTGGGTGATGCCGGCCCATTGCAGGAAGCGGGTCAGCGTCTTGCGGTTGAAGGCGCTGTCGTCGGCGATCAGAACCCGGCAGCCGCCGAGCGGGATGCCCAGTTCCATCCCGTAGACCGAGGTGCCCGCGCCGGAACGGGCGGGGCGGGGTGGAGCGTCGTCGCCCTCCGTTCCGGGTGGCACCGCCACGGCGCGTATGTGGCCCATCGCGTCCGTCGCCGCCGCGTCAGTCGTCGATGTTGAACATGGTGTGGAACTTGGCGATCGTGATCAGGCGCCGCACCTCGTCGCGGGCGCCGCGGATCGCGAAGTCCAGATTGCGCCGCTGCGCGGTGTCGCGGGCGATGATGAACATGCCGAGGCCGGAGGAGTCGACGAAGTCGAGCCGCGACAGGTCGAAGATCACCCGGTGCCCCGCCGGCCGCTCGAAGGTGGCGATGACGTCGCGGAAGGTGTCGTGGTCGGCAAAGGTCATGCGCCCGCTCAGCACGATCTCGGTGCTGGCCGGGGCCTCGCGGACGGAGAAATCCATGGCGGCGCTCATCTGTGGTTCACCCGTGGCCGAAGAGAGGCGCAATCCCCCGCCGGTCGGCCCGGTGGGCTCCGGGGCCGGCGGGGATGCGGGCGCATTCTAGGTCGCCGGGAATTGCACTTTGATGACGCTGCCGTGTCAGCATCGGGTTATTCGGGGCGCATCATCCGGCCGGGATGGCCGGATCTTATTGCAGCGCGGCCTCTTCCACCCTTGGATGCGACAGACGTTCGGCGATTCCGCCGGCCAGCCATGCCGAATAGGCATCGCGGCCCTCCGGCCCGAGCATGCCGCTGCGGCAGAAGGCCGACGCCTTGGCCGGCTCGGGACGCGCCGAGTCGGGGAATCGCCAGAGCGGCAGGTCGGCCTGCCCGCTCAGCCGGTCGAGCGCCGCCGGGCGGTAGCCGTTGCCCGCGCCGTACAGCCGCTCCTCCACCGCCGCCGGGCGGGGCGGAAGCAACAGGGCGATCCCGACCCCGGCGGCGCGCGCCTGATCGGCGAAGCGGCGCACCCGGTCGAAGGCCGGCGAGGCGTCGTTCATCCGGACGGCGGCGTCGCGGGTCTCCACCCAACGGTCGGCGGCGGTGGCGGTCCAGCCCTGCGGGCCGACGGCGTGGCACGGCTTGGCGTATTGCAGGGCGCTCTGGTCGGGCAGGTAGGAGCGGCCCAGCATCGCCACCTCGGTCAGGTGCGCGCCGTAGCGGCGCAACCCGGCGACCTCGCTGCGCTCCGCGAACAGCAGGTCCACGTCCAGGAGGACCAGCGCCGGCTTCAGCTTCAGCACGCCGCCCAGCAGCGGTTCGAAGTCCTCGATGCGGGCGTGGTCGTGGACGATGCGCAGGAAATGCAGGCTCTCCACCCCGTGCTTCGCCGCCAGCGCGGCCATTCCGGACTCGTCCAGGGTGGCGTGGCGCAGCGCCGAGTCGCCGAGTGCCACCACCACGACGGGGGACAGGTCCCGCGCCGCCCGCTCCGCCGTCGCGGCGATGCGGTTGCTGTTATACCAGGCGAAGGGCCGGTCGTGGAGGCTGTAGCCGGTCCAGAAGGCCCCCGCCGTCCCGGCCGCGAACAGGGCGGGGATCACCGCCAGCAAGGTGATCCACAACCGCCGCGGCTTCGCTTGCGGCCCGGTCCGGTCCGTCCGGTGCTTTTGCGGTTCAACAGGCCCGGTCATGGTCCCTCTGCTCCTCCCAGCGGTGTGCCCGGCGATGTGCGGTGTCCTATGATTCAAACACTCCGGGAGGGAGCAGGGTCCCGTGTGCCGCCATGTTTTCCTATGACGAAGGGGGCATCCGTCCGGATCGTGCCGGAGTAGCCGGATGCTGGCGCTTTCGTGTAGTCTTGCGCGAAAGGCGAGGCACGCATCGAGGAACAGGATGAGCACCGAAATCCGCACCTTCATGATCCCCGACGCGAGCGCGGACGAGGCCCAAGGGCAACTCTCCTCCTTCCTGCGCGCGGTCGAGGTGCAACGCATCGAAACCGCCTACGCCGACGGCGCCTGGCGCATTCTCGTGCTTTACAAGGATCTGAAGCGCAAGGAGGAATCCCTCCAGATCGAGGCCGCTATCAACGCCGCCCTCAACGGTTGGCGGGACCGCGCGGCGGCTCGCGAAGGGCTGTCGCGCGACGCCGTGCTGCCGGACGAGCTGGTGCCGGAAATCGCTCGATTCGCCCCTACGACGGAGCGCGAGCTGTCCATCATCGTCGGCGCCCGCGACCTCGGCGTGGGCCACTTCGGCGGGGAGATCGTGCAGGTCGTCCGCGCGACCCTGGACGAACTGATCGACTGACGCCTCCGCTCTCCAGAATGACATAGGCCAAAGGGCCGTACGGCCCTGTTTATTGTGCCGAAAGAGAAGCCGGACCCGCCGTAAGCCTGATTCCAGACCCCTCCACGCTGTGCCAGCATACCCTCGTAGTTTGCGGCAATGCAGCATGGCGGGGGCCATGGACGGGACATCCGGATCGAGAGGCGACGTGCCCGATTACCGCGCCATGGCGCGGGAACTGGAAGCCTTCAGCCGTCAGGCGGCGGAGCGCGCGGCGGCCACCGGCGACGGCAGCATGGACGCTCTGGCACAACGGTTGGAACGCCATGCCGAACAGATCCGGCACGACCTCGCCGAAGCCCCGACGCGGCGGTTCGGATGGCGCCTAGGCCTTCTCCACCTTCAGCAGAGTGCCCTCGGCCCCGACGATGCGGACACGGGTTCCAGCGGGGAGGTCGGGTCCCTCGACGGTCCAAAGCCCGTCGCCGATCTGCGCCCGGCCACGCCCGTTGACGATGGGGCCGTCCAGCGTGTGCAGCGTCCCGATGTATTGCGCCGTCCGGCGGTTCAGATGCGGCGTGTGCGTCGTATGCGCTGACCCGCGGGATAGGAAGCGGGTTCCCACCAGCGCGGCGATGGCGAGCAGGGCGAACAGCAACCCCTGATGCTCCCACGGCAGGGACGGCCAGACCAGAAGCACGAAGCCGACCAGCGCGGCGGCCCCGCCCAGCCACAGAAAAGCCGCTCCCGGCGCCACCGTCTCCAGTGCCCCCAACAGCACGGCCAGAACCCACCAGTGCCAGAATTCGATCATCGCGGGCCCGCCTTCGGGATTTCGTCCAATCCTACGACACCGGCGGCACCGGCGCATCGCGCCTGTTCGGTTCGTCCTGATTCCGGTCGTCGCGATTCCGTTCATCGCGATTCCAGGGGCTGCGCGGTGCCGGCGGCGGGGCGGCGGCCGTTCCGGAGGACGCCGGTTGGTTCACAGGGCGGTTCGGGAAGGCTTCGCGGGCGATCTCCGCGATGCCGCCGATGGCGCCGATCACGTTGGCGGCCTCCAGCGGCATGAACAGCACCTTCTGGTTGGGGGCGGCGGCCACCGCCGTCAGAGCATCGACATAGCGCTGGGCGACGAAGTAGTTGATGGCCTGGGCGCTGCCCCCGGCGATGGCGTCGGAGACCAGCCGGGTGGCCTCGGCCTCGGCCTGGGCGGAGCGCTCCCGCGCCTCGGCGTCGCGGAAGGCGGCCTCGCGCCGGCCCTCGGCCTGGAGGATGGCGGCCTGCTTGGCGCCCTCCGCCCGCAGGATGGCCGCCTGGCGCTGGCCCTCCGCCTCCAGGATGGAGGCGCGGCGGTCGCGCTCCGCCTTCATCTGGCGGGCCATGCTGTCCACGAGGTCGCGCGGCGGCTGGATGTCGCGGATCTCGATGCGCGTCACCTTGACGCCCCAGGGGCTGGTCGCCTCGTCCACCACGCCGAGCAGGCGGGCGTTGATCTGGTCGCGCTGGGACAGCAGTTCGTCCAGGTCCATCGAGCCCATGACCGTGCGGGTGTTGGTCATGGTCAGGTTCAGGATCGCCAGCTCCAGATTGTTGACCTCGTAGGAGGCCTTGGCGGCGTCGATCACCTGGAAGAAGACCACGCCGTCCGCCGTGACCATGGCGTTGTCGCGGGTGATGACCTCCTGCGAGGGCACGTCGAGCACCGTCTCCATCATGCTCTGCTTGCGCCCGATGCGGTCGATCAGCGGGAGAATCAGATGCAGGCCGGGCTGGAGCGTGCGGGTGTAGCGGCCGAACCGCTCCACCGTCCATTCCTGGCCCTGCGCCACGGTCCGCACCCCCAACAGAACCAGCGCCAGCGCGAAGATCAGGAGCGCGATGACGAAGAGCGTCAAGCCGCTGAGCACCATCACCCCACCTCCCATCCGGTCGTTTCCTCCCTCGGACCATGCCACGGCGGGGCCGCCCCGGCCAGAGCTACAGCGTCAGCCCAGCAGGGCGCCGATCGGCTTCAGCGGCTCGTGCGCGTCGAACAGGATCTTCAGGATGGCCAGGATCGGCACCGCCAGCAGCGCGCCGGGAATGCCCCACATCCAGCCCCAGAACAGGATGGACACGAACACACCGATGGGGTTCAGCGCCAGCCGCCGCCCGACGATCATCGGAGTCATGAAGTTGCCCTCCATCATCGTCAGCGCCACGAAGGTCAGCGGCGGTCCGAAGATCTGCACGCCCCCGTCGAAGGTGAGCGCCGACACCAGGAACAGCACCGCCGTCATCACCGCCGGCCCGATGAAGGGGACGTAGTTGATGAGTCCGGCGAGCGTTCCCCACAGCGCCGCGTTGGGCACCCCCCACAGCCACATCGCCAGCGTCGTCGCGAGTCCGAGCCCGATGTTGATGACCGTGATGGTCGCCAGATAGGCGGCGATGTTCTGCTGCACCGTGGCGGCGACCATGGCGTAATGCACGCGGTCATCCACGTCGCGCATCGTGCCGATCAGCGCCTCCAGGCTCTGCCGTCCGCGGGCCAGGAAGAAATAGAGCAGCACCTGGAGGATCACCACGTTGGCGATCACCGCCTCCGCCTGATGCAGCACCTGTTCGGCCAGCGACGGGCCGCGCACCACCACCTCCCGCGCGGCACCGTTGCGGTCGGAGGCCATCTGCTCGATCTGGCGGGAGGCTTCGCGGGCGCGGTCGATCCCTTCGCGGATGTCGCCCAGCTTGAACTCCAACTCGTTGACCACGCGGGGCATCCGGTTGACCCATTCGGTCGCCGGGGTCGCCAACGTGTAGATGGCCCCCAGCCCGGCGCCGAACACCGTGATCACCACCACCGCCGCGCCCAGCGCCTCCGGCAGGCCGAGCCGGTAGAGGCCGCGCACGCAGGGGCGCAGCAGAAGGCTGAGGATCAGCGCCAGCATGATCGGCAGCAGAACGTCGCGCCCGAAATACAGCGTGAACAGCAGCGCGATGACGAACAGCCCCACAACCGCCACCCGCACCGGGTCGCGGGGGTTCCGGGCCGGGGGCAGGGGCTCGGTCACCGGCTCCGGCGGCGGGGTCAAGGGTGGATCGATCGTGCGGTCGCTCATCGGGGGCAGGCACTCCGGGAGTAGCGGGCCGGGGGGCGCTTGACGGCGCCGGACCCCCGCCCGATTTAGGGGTATTCCAGGACCGCGCCCACGCGGCCCCGCTTCGCGATGACCGGAGTTCCACGAGATGCGCAGCCCGTTCCCTTCGATAAACATCCGCCGCGGCCTGATGGTCCTGGCGCTATCCGTGCTGCCACCGATGGCCGCCTCCACCGTTGCTTTGGCCGACGATCCGGTCGTCGGGCGCTTCTCCAACGACTGGACCGGCAACGGGCTTCAGGTGCAGGCGATCGAGGACCCGAAGGTCAAGGGCATCACCTGCCATCTGGTGGATTTCGACCGCAGCGTGCTCGACCGGCTGACCAAGGGAAACTGGTTCGAGGACCCGTCCAACGCCTCCATCGCCTGCCGGCGCACCGGGCCGCTGGTGATCGGCGACATCGAGCTGTCGCAGAAGGGCGAGGAGGTCTTCTCCGAGCGCAAGAGCCTGGTCTTCAAGTCCATCGCCATCCGCCGCATCTACGACCGGGTGAACGACACGCTGATCTATGTGGTCTACAGCCGGCAGGTGAAGGACGCTTCGGCGAAGATGTCCATCTCCAGCGTGCCGCTGATCGATACGAACCCTCAGTGGGAAAAGGGTAAGCCTGCCGTGAAATGATCGGATGGCTTGCAATCGGGCGGACGCGGCGCCATCATCAGGCTTGGGAGGCAGGGGCCGGAATCCCCCGCCTCCCGGCCCGATCACTGTCGGTTCAGAAGATCAAGGATTGCCTTGACGATCTGAAGCAGCAGGATCAGGAGACCGAGGATTTCCTTCATCCTCCGAGCCTCCTCGTTGAGCGGCGGGGTGGTGGCGCTTCACCACCCGTCCGCGCCTCCACCTCGCACGGGGTGCGGGACGGGCGCAACGGAAACTCCACACATGCGTGTGCGGCGGATTGGCCGGCCGAGCCCGTGGCGATTCGTCAGGTCTTGCCGCGGCGGGACCGCCACTTGCGCCACAGCAGGTAAAAGCCGGGGGCCAGCGTCACGATTAGGATGATGCGCACCATGTGGTGGGTGGCGACCAGCGCCACGTCGATGTTCAGCGCCAGCGCGACCAGCGTCATCTCGGCCAGCCCGCCCGGTGCGAAGGCGAGGATCAGCGCGGCCAGCCCCAGCCCCGTCGCTTCGTCGACCATCCAGGCCGCCGCCGTGGTGACCAGCAGCATCAGCCCGGTGAGACCCAGCGCGGTCAGCCCGTCGCGCCCGATGCGGCGAATGTCCAGCCCGGTGAAGCGGCAGCCCAGCGACGCGCCGATCACCACTTGGGCGGCGGCGACCAGAACGCCCGGCGGCTTGCCCTCGGTCAGCCCGGCGAGGTGGATCGCGGCGGACAGCAGCATCGGCCCGACGATCTGGGCCGCGGGGATGCGCAGCAGCTTCGCCAGGGGGTAGCCCAGCGCGCAGGCGGATAGCAGCGCCACATCCAGCGGGGCGAGCGACAGCAGGGGCGGGCCGAGCGCGCCGCGCCGCGCCGGGTCGTACAGCCCCAGCGCCTGGAAGGCGAAGGGGATGACCAGCACCACCAGCATCACCCGCAGCGCGTGGGACAGCGCCATGGTCCGGCTGTCGCCGCCCATCTGCGTGCCGACCATCACCATCTCGTTCAGCCCGCCGGGGGTGGCGGTGAAGAAAGCGGTCGGCGGATCCAGCCGGGCGGCGCGGCGCAGATACTGGACCCCCAGCGTGGTCGCCAGCACGAGATAGACGGCCAGCGCGCTCAGCGACAGGCTCCACTCGCCGAGCCGCCCCAGGATATCCGGGGTGAAGCCGCTGCCCAGCATCACGCCGAGGATCATGATCATGGCGTTGCGCAGCGGCTTCGGCACATGCAGCGCAACACCGGCCATGGCGGCGACCGTGGTGGCGGTCATGGCGCCGATCATCCAGGCCAGCGGCAGATGGAAATAGCTGAACAGCGCGCCCCCCGCCGTCCCCAGCGCGAGGGCGAGCGCGAAGGGGCGGAGCCCCGGTCCGATGGTCATGCCGCTCGTTGTGTCCGGTTCAAGGAACGATCCGCCCCAGCCGGACGGCGGTCTGCCCGGATTTCGGGCGCCGCGCCGGCATGATCAGCACGCAGTCGTCGTAAGGCGTCACGATCGGGCGGTTGCCGTCATGGCCGAGGACCGTTCCGGCGCGGGGAATGATCTCCATCCCCACATAGGCCTGGTCGAAGAAGAATTCGTCGGTTTCCGCGGTCACCGCTTCGGTCACCTCGACGGTGCGCAGCGGATCGGGGTGGCGGCGGATGTGGCGGTCGGCCAGCGACGGGTCGATCATCTCCTGGGCGAGCAGGAAACGCATGGCGCTTTCCAGGGCAACCAGCGCCGTCTCGTTCCGCCAATGCTGGCCGCATTCGACCAGGATGGCGGTGCGCCTCCCGTCCGCCGCGGCGAAATCCGCGTAGTCGATCATCCGCCGCCCCGCCGCGTGCCCCTCGTCCGCGACGACCCAAGCCGGGTAACCGAGCCGGCGGGCCAGCGCGCGGGCGCGGTCGGTCCGTCCGCACAGCGTCAGGGGCGGGGTGTCCGCCGTCATGGAATGCAGATCGAGGATGACGTCCGCGGCGTCGAACACCGGGCGGAGTTGCCGGGCGCGGCGCAGTTCCATGCTGTCGCGTGGGCCGTCCAGCACCTCCGGCGACCAGACGCGGTTCATGTCCTCGTCGACGAAGCGGGAGGCGTAGGGACGCTCGGCATCGAAGCTCTGATAGGCGGCGGTGTTGGCGAAGACCAGAGTCAGCCGCCCGCGGGTGGGCCGGATGCCCATCCGGAACAGCCGGTCCATCGCCACCGCGCCGCCGATCTCGTTGCCATGGATCAGCGACACGATGACGGCTTGCGGGCCGGGGCGCCCGGAGTCCAGCGTCGTGACGTGGTCGATGCCGGTGTTTCCACGACGGTAGGGACCGATGTCCGGCGGCGTCAGTTCGATCGGTGGCAGGGATTCGGTCAAGCGGATCTCGCCTCTGCGGGTCTGGCCGGTGCCGGGCGCTTTCGCCGAATGGTCAGTATGGCGGAGAGTCCGGCGGTGCGCCAGCCCCGCCATTTCCACGCGTCCATCATGTCCTTTGCCTTACCGGTGTATGACGGTTTTTGGTCGACGGACACCCGGCCATCGTCTATACCCGAATCCATCCGCCGCAGCGCCACGCTATGCCATCCGGGCAGGTGCCGTGGCGCGTTGGAGCCGTTGGTACACCGGGGTCAGCCATGAGTTTCGTGATCGAGGACGTGCTCGTCCGCAACGATCCGATCGTCCCGCGCCTGCCGGTGTTCTTCGATTCACCGCACAGCGGCACCGTCTACCCGCGCGACTTCGCCTTCGTCTGCCCGCTGTCCACCCTGCGGCAGGCCGAGGACACCCACGTGGACGAGTTGTTTGCCCACGCGCCGGAGCATGGCGCGACGCTGCTCTGCGCCCTGTTCCCGCGCACCTACATCGACGCGAACCGGGCCATCGACGACATCGACCCGGCGATTCTCGACGGGCGCTGGCCGGAGCCGCTGCGCCCGACGGAGAAGAGCGCCGCCGGCATGGGGCTGATCCGCACGCTGTGCCGTCCGGGGATGCCGCTCTACGACGGGCGGCTGTCGGCGGCCGAGGTGGCGGAGCGCATCGACCGCTACTACCGTCCCTATCATTTCCAGGTGTCCAGCGTGATGGACGATCTGGCCGCCCGGTTCGGCGCCGTATGGCACGTCGACTGCCACTCCATGCCCTCCGCGGTCGGGCCGGGGGCGGCGCACAAGCTGGGCATGGATTTCGTGCTGGGCGACCGCGACGGCACCACCTGCGAGCCGGGCTTCACCGCGCTGGTCGAGCGGGTGCTGACCGGGCTCGGCTACAAGGTCGCGCGGAACCATCCCTTCAAGGGGGTGGAACTGGTGTCCCGCCATTCCGACCCGGCGCGGGGCCGCCATTCCCTCCAGCTCGAAATCAACCGTCGTCTCTACATGAACGAGGAGACGCTGGAGCGGAACGAGGGCTTCGCCCGGCTCCAGGCCGACCTGACCACGCTGACCCGCCGCATCTGCGCCCACGCGCAGGCCAACACCGAGCGCCGCGCCGCCGAGTAAGGGCGACGCCGGAAACAAGCGTTACGGCGAGAACTGCTCCATCAGAATCCGCTCCTCGAAGTTCAACTCCGGGTCGAACAGCAGGGTCAGCGTGACGTCGCGGGCCTCCTCCACGTTGACGCGGATGACCTCGCGCACCTCGGTCGAATCGGCCACGGCGCTGACCGGGCGCTTGACCTCCTCAAGGATGTCCACGGTGATCTTGGAGCTGTGAGGCAGCAGCGCGCCGCGCCAGCGCCGCGGCCGGAAGGAACTGATGGGCGTCAGCGCCAGCACCCCGGCGCCCAGCGGGATGATCGGCCCGTGGGCCGACAGGTTGTAGGCGGTGCTGCCGGCGGGGGTGGCGACCAGCACGCCGTCGCAGATCAACTCCGGCAGGCGGACGACGCCGTCCACGGTGATGCGCAGCTTCGAGGCCTGCCGCGTCTCGCGCAGCATCGACACCTCGTTGATGCCCAGCGCCTCCACCTGCTCGCCGTTGCAGCGGGTGGCCCTCATGCGCAGGGGGTGCAGCTTGACGCTCTGGGCGCTGGCCAGCCGCTCGGCCAGTTCGTCCTCGCGGAAGACGTTCAGCAGGAAGCCGACCGATCCCCGGTTCATGCCATAGACGGGCGGGGGATTCTGCCCGTCGCGCTTCAGCGCGCGGTGCAGCGTCTCCAGCAGGAATCCGTCGCCGCCCAGCGCCACGACGACGTCGGCGTCCTCCAGCGGCGCGTTGCCATAGCGGTGGACCAGCCGTGTGCGCGCCCGCATCGCCTCTTCCGTGTTCGCCGCGCAGAAGGCGATGCGGAGGTCGGCGGGCTTGCGGGTCGAGGAATCGGGCGCCAGCGGGTCCAGGGTTGGATCGGCGGGCAGCTTGGCGGCGGTTTCGGTCATGTCGGGGGGACCATAGCGCAGGATGCCCGGTTGCAGAAGGCCGCTTCGGTCAAAGGGCGGGGCTGTTGCACGTCAAGTCCCCTCTCCCCGGAGGGGCAAAGGTGCTCGCCTGCGGGCGGCTCATCCGCCGGTCACGCTCATGTGGCGGGGCACCGCCGGGCCTTGGTGGCGGCGGTCGATGATGAAGTCGTGGCCCTTGGGCTTGCGGGCGATGGCGTCGCGCACCGCCTGGACCAGCAGTCCGTCGTCGTCGCTGAGGCGCAGCGGGGTGCGCAGGTCGGCGGCGTCCTCCTGGCCCAGGCACATGTAGAGGGTGCCGGTGCAGGTCAGCCGCACACGGTTGCAGCTTTCGCAGAAATTGTGGGTCAGCGGCGTGATGAAGCCGATACGCCCGCCGGTCTCGGCCACCCGGACATAGCGGGCCGGGCCGCCGGTGCGGTAGTCGATCTCGTCCAGCGTCCAGCGCTTGGCCAACTCCGCCCGGACGAGGCTGAGCGGCAGATACTGGTCGAGACGCGCCTCGTCGCCGATCTCGCCCATCGGCATGACCTCGATGAAGGTCAGGTCGAAGCCCTGCTCGCCGCACCAGCCGACCAGCCGGTGGAACTCGTCGTCGTTCACGCCCTTCAGCGCGACCGTGTTGATCTTGACCTGGAGCCCCGCCTCCTTGGCGGCCTGGAGCCCGCCCAGCACCTTGTCCAGCCGGCCCCAGCGGGTGATTGCCTGGAACTTGTGGGGGTCGAGCGTGTCCAGCGACACGTTGATCCGGCGCACCCCGGCCTCCACCAGATCGCCGGCATATTTGAAGAGCATGGTGCCGTTGGTGGTCAGGGTCAGCTCGTCCAGGTCGCCGGCCTTCACATGGCGGCCCAGGCTGTGGATCAGCTCGTGGATGCCCTTGCGGACCAGCGGCTCGCCGCCGGTGAGGCGCAGCTTGCGGGTGCCCAGCTTGACGAAGGCGGAGCAGACGCGGTCGATCTCCTCCAGCGTCAGCACCTCCGCCTTGGGCAGGAAGCTCATGTCCTCCGCCATGCAGTAGACGCAGCGGAGGTCGCAGCGGTCGGTGACGGACACGCGCAGATAGCTGACGGTCCGCCCAAAAGGATCGACGAGCGGGGCGGCGGCGGTCGGCGGAACGGTCGTCATCGTCAGGCTTCTCCCCAAGGGGGTCCGTATCGTGCAGTCCGGGCGGCGATTATGACCCCGAACCCGATCCTGATATATAGGTCCGAGTTGCGGATTTTTCGCCACCTGGAATTTCAGGCGCAGCAGACCACGGCGCGCGGCGCCGGGACTTGACGGGGATCAAATCCCGGCACCGTGCACGGTTCGGACGGAAGCGCTCAGTGGATGCTGCCGCCGTCCGGGCCACCGTCCTTGCCGTTTTGGGCCAGTTCCCGCTCGCGCAGATAGTCCTCGGTGGTGCGGGGCGCGCGCGGGGCGCCGAGCGCGAAGGGCGAGTCGCCCCGCTCGAACTGGTCCACCACGCGACAGTCGCCGCACATGCGCATGCGGTCGGCGGCCTCCGGTGTGGCGAACATGGCGTGCCGTCCGGCCAGCACCGCGACGATCTTGTCGATCGAGGACTTGGTGGCGAAGGGCTTGCCGCACTTGACGCAGCAGAAGGGCTCCTCCTCCTTCAGCACCTTGGCGCCGCGGGCGCTGTCGCGGAAATCGATCTCGGGGACCAGCGCGATGACCTTCTCCGGACAGGTCGTCTTGCACAGGCCGCACTGCACGCAGGCGTCCTGCGAGAAGGACAGCATCGGCTTGTCGGCGTTGTCGAGCAGCGCGCCGGTCGGGCAGGCGCCGACGCAGGACAGGCAGAGCGTGCAACCCTCCGTCATCACCTGCACCCGCCCGAAGGGGGCGCCCGGCGGCAGCGGCAGGACCTCCACCGGCTCCGGAGCGACCTTGTGCAGGTGGCGCAGCGCCAGCATGGTGACGGTGCGCTTGCCGCCCATCGGCAGGAAGGTGCCGGGAGCGGGGGCATCCTCGCGCGGCAGGCTCCACAGCTCGGCGGCCACCGCGTCGGGGTCCTGCGCGTCGATGATCGACACCCGGCCCGAGCCGTAGCCCAGGCCCGCCATCGCCGTCTCGGCCAGACCGATCTGGCTGGCCAGCCCGGCCGTCTCGCCGGCGTTGCCCGGCCCGACCAGGACGCGCACCCGCGCCGCGCCGTAGGCCAGCGCCGCCGCGAACACGTCGAAGCCGAGCTGCGTCACCTCGTTCACCGCGAAGGGCAGCACGCGGGCCGGCAGGCCGCGCCCGTAGCGCGCGATCAGCGAGATCATCTCGTCGCCGTGCCGCGGGTCGTGGACGAGCAGCACCGGCTCCGTCCCACCGGCCTTGGCGTAGGAGGAGAGCAGCGTGCGCAGCCGCTCGTAGACGGTCTGGAGCGGCGGCAGGGCGTAGGTGCTGGCCCCCGTCGGGCAGACCGAGGCGCAGGAGCCGCAGCCGGCGCAGACGTGCGGGTCGATCGCCACATGGTCGCCGTTCGGCGTGATGGCGCCGGTCGGGCAGACCTCCAGGCAGCGCGTGCAGCCGGTCTTGCGGCTGCGCGAATGGGCGCAGAGGTCGGCCTTGAAGTCGATGTAGCGCGGCTTCTCGAACTCGCCGACCAGATCGGCGGCCTCGAACACCGCCTTGGCGACGGCGGCCGGGCTGTCGGGGTCGGGGCGCAGGTAGCCGTCGCGCTTGCCGTGCGCGGGGAACAGCGGGGCGCCGCCGGTCAGGTCCACGATGACGTCGCAGCGCGAAGCGGCGCCGTGCCGCGGCGGCTCGAAGCCGAGGACGGCGCGCGAGGCCGGGATGGCCGGGGCGTAGTCGTCCACCACGATCTCGAAGTTGCCGAGCCAGCCCTTGGCGGCGCGGATGGTGCCCTTGAAGACCGGCACATCCATGACGCGCGGCGGGGCGACGTCCTTGGGGGATTTCAGCAGAACGGTGACGTCCAGGCTGCCGGACAGCTGCCGGGCCACCTCGATGGCGCGCTCGTCGGTGCCGTAGACCAGCGCGGTGCCTTCCGACGCCAGGGTGATGGTGCCGGTCGGCGGGATGTCCATGGCCGCCTCGGCCAGCAGGGCGGCGATCTTCGGCCCCGCGAGCGCGCCCTCGTCCGACCAGCCGGCGCGCTCGCGGATGTTGGTGAAGGCAAGCGCGGCGTCCGGGTTGTCTTGCGCCGCGATCTCCGCGAACAGCGGGGCCTCCTGGGTGCAGGCGACGAGCAGCGGGGCGCCCTCCGCCACGCGCGCCTCGAACCGGTCGAGCTGGGTGCGGCAGAGCTGGGTGGCGACGGACAGCTCGCCCTCCGCCCCCGCCGCGGCCCCGCAGGCCCTGGCCAACGCCTTGCCGTCGAGCGCCATGCTGTGGGCGCAATCGCAGACGAGCACCGTCCGGCCGTTGATCTTCATCGCTTCCAACCCCTTGCCCTGAAAAGACCTGCCCTAAAGCCCTGTTGCACACAGCGCGTTCCAGTTCTGTACATATCGGCTGGGTGGCACGGTTGCGACAGCAAAATACGTGCGGCAGGATGGTGGACCTGCCCATCCTTCGGATTCATCCGGCCATGACCAGCGCACCGACCATCCGCGACGCCCGCATCGAGGATGTCCCCGCCTTCCAGCGAATCTACGAGCACCATGTCCTTCACGGCGTCGGCACCTTCGAGGAGGAGCCGCCGGACGTGGCGGAGCTGGAGACGCGCTTCCGCGCCATCACCGGCGCCGGGCTGCCCTGGCTGGTCGCCGAGCGCGACGGCGCGGTCCTCGGCTACGCCTACGGCAGCGCCTACCACGTCCGCTCCGCCTACCGCTTCACCATCCAGGATTCCGTCTACATCGCCGAGGAGGCGCGCGGCCAGGGCCTCGGGCGCCTGCTGCTCCAGGCGCTGATCGACCGCTGCGTGGCGCAGGGCTACCGCCAGATGGTGGCGTTGGTCGGCGGGTCGGAGAACGCCGGCTCCATCGGGCTGCACACCGCCTTGGGCTTCCGCACCTGCGGCGTGGTCGAGGCCGTGGGGCTGAAGTTCGGGCGCTGGCTGGACGTGGTCATGATGCAGAAGGATCTGGGCGCGGGCCGCTCGGACATTCCGGAGGGCGAGGGGCCGAGCCAGCCGGTGGCGGTGCGTTAGCCGCCGCTCCACCGGTCCAAGGCGGCGAGCGCTGGCGGAACCGCGGTGTCCAGCGCACGGCACAGGGCGTCGGGGTCGCCCTCCCCGGTGTCCAGGGCGCGTTCCAGCGCCTGCGCCGCGCCGCGCAGCGCCATGCAGCCATAGATGCCGGCGACCCCGGCGATCTTGTGGGCCATGGCCCCGGTGGTCGCCCGGTCGCCGGCGTTCCAGGCCTGCTTCAGGGCGGCGTGGTAACCACGCAACGTGACGAGGGTGTTGGCCACGAGGACGGCCACACGCTCTGCCGGCAGATGCTCGCGCATCTGGCGGATGGCGTCCTCCTCGAACACGGGAAGGCCGGGGTCGCCGTCCAGCGGAGGGGGAATGCCCGCGGCGTCGTTGTCGTCGGCGTCGTCGTCGTCGTCGTCGGCGGCGGCGGACAGGCGGTCCAGCAGGGCGTCCAGCGCGGACAGACGCAGCGGCTTTTCCAGGACGGCGTCGGCCCCCGCCGCCCGGCAGCGCTCCGCCACGTCGGGAAGGGCGGAGGCGGTCAGCGCGACGATGCGCAGCCCCGCCGCCACGGTTCCGGCCCCGTCGGGCAGGGCGCGGATGCGGCGGGTCGCCTCGACCCCGTCCATGCCCGGCATCTGCATGTCCATCAGCACGAGGTCGTAGCGCTCCCGCTCCATCGCTGCCACGGCGGCCTGCCCGTCGCCCGCCACCGTCACCGCGTGGCCGGCGCGGCGCAGCAGCATCGCCGCGGCCTGCTGGCTGACCGGCTCGTCCTCCGCCAGCAGGATGCGCAGCGAGGGCCGTTCGCGCGTCGGGCCGGCCGGCTCCGTCTTGTCCGGATCGGGCGGCGCGGTGCGCTGGGCGCGGGTCTGCGCGACGCCCAAGCCGACCGCGAAGACCGCCAGCCCGGTGAGCAGCCCGACACCGGCAGGAGCGGCGGCCGACAGGTCCACCCCGGCCCGTTGGGTGATCGGACCATCCAGCCCGTCCCGCAGCCCGTCCCGCAGGGCCAGCGCGCCGCGGCCGGCCCGATGGGCGAGGTCGCTGGCGGTGCCGCCCAGCAGCGTGGCGATCCCCGCCGCCTTGGCGGTCAGCGCCTCCTGCTCCTGCCGGAGGTCGAAGACGTTCTGCTCGTCCATTCCCAGCGCGACAAGCTGGCGCGCGGCGTCGGCGCGGCGCGGGCTGGCGGCATCGATCGGCAGATCGTTCAGCGCGTCGAACAGCGCCCCGGCGGCCTTGCGGAATTCGGACCGTGCGGAGCTGGCCGAGGCCGGCGCCGACCCGGCGGCGAGCAGCCGGAGGGCCACCGCCTGCCGTGAGGCGTCGATCCGGCGCATCGTTTCGGCGCCCGGTGACGGCGTGTGCGCGGCGGCGAGCGCCTGCGCCAGCGCCTCGCTGCGGCCCGCCACCTGTTCGGTGAGGTCCTGGAGGCTGCTCTGCCCGGCCAGACGGCGTTCCACCGTGGCGTTCAGCTCGTCCGCTTCCGCGCGGATGGCCAAGGCGGCGAACCGCAGTTCCGCACGCCAATCCCTTGGCAGGGCCTCCAGCATGGCGGCGAGTTGTTGCGTCCTCTGGCGCAGCGCGTTGTGGGCGGTCAGCCGACGCTGGGCGGTGCCCGCCGCTTCCAGCTCGGCCGCGCTGGAGGACAGCCCGGCGGCCAACGCCGCGACGCGCATGAGGTCGAGTGCTTCATCCAGGCTGCGGGCGGCCTGGCCGCGCGCGCGGGCGTCCATCTCGGCCAGGGCGAGCCATGCGGAACCGCCGGCACTGGCACCGGACAGCAGCGCGGCCAGTGCCAGTGCGCCGATCCGAGATGTGCCGAGCCATGTTGTCCCAATCCAGGGGGCGCCCAGCCGCAGGTTGCGGCGTTCATGGCGCGCTTCCGCTTCGGCGGATGGGCTGGCATCCTGTGCGTGCATGTCCGCCCGACCGTTCCCGTTCTCGGTGGAGCTTACACCGGCTTGACGAGGGTTTGCCATGGGACTTCGGTCACACCCAACAATCACGCACCGGGCAATCGCGCGTTGGACGATCAAACCGGGGGCAATCACACCGGCGAGGTGTCCTGGGTCCAGGACGGGTCCTCGATCCGGTGCAGGCGCCCGGCCCCGGTGAGCGCGGCGCGCAAGGTCAGCGCCTTGCGCCGGGCCGGGGCCAGCCGGTGTTCCGGCGCCTCGCGAAGGATTTCAGCGCCATAGGAGTCGGCGACCATCAGGCCGCAGTCGTCGGGAATCAGCTCCGCCGGAAAGGCATCGTCCACCGCGAAGTAGAAGGCGTCGCACCAGTCCCGGTATTCCGGCCATTTCTGGTCGGAGCGGAAGTCGGCCGCGCAGCTTTTTACCTCGACGATGACGACGGTGCCGGCGCCGTCCATCGCCAGAACGTCGGCGCGGCGGCCGCTGGCCAGCCGGAACTCCGCCATGCTGACGAAGCCGCGCGCGGCCAACGCCCGGCGCACCCCACGGAAGATCGGGACGGCGCCGCTCGCCGGAATCGTCGGCTCATCGCCCTGCAACAGGATATCGGCCATGTGAAACGGAACAGTTCGGGAACGAAGCGGCACAATGACCCGGCTTCACGCCTTTGCCAAGGGGCTTTCGTCGATCCGGGCGGCGCGAAAGGGTCAGGCGCGGATTCCCGCATGGGCCATGCCGTAGGAGCTGGCCCCGTGAGAGGTGGCCCCGTGAGAGGTGGCCCCGTGAGAGGTGGAATGAGGCAGGCTGCGCCGCGGCGGGAACATCAGGATGGCGGTCGTGCCCGCGCCGGGTTCGCTGTACAGGTCCAGGCGACCGCCGTGCATCTCCATCAGCCGCTTGACCACGGGCAGGCCGATGCCGGTCCCGGTGGCGCCGCGGGGAACCGCCATGTCGGCACTGCCGAAGGGCTCCAGGACGCGGGCCAATTCGTCCTCACCGATGCCGGCGCCGGTGTCGGCCACCATCAGCCCGATTCCGCCGTCCGGCATGGGGCTGGCCGACAGCATCACCTGCCCGCCCGACGGGGTGAACTTCACCGCGTTCGACAGCAGGTTGGTCAGCATCCGCTGAAGCGCCCGGGCGTCGCCGTAGAGCAGGGGCAGGTCCCTGGACAGATCCTCCCCGATGTCCACGCCGCGGGCCGCGGCCTTGTCGCCCACCTGGGTCAGCGCCTGACGGGCGGCGTCGGCCACGTTGATGGCCTCCTCTTGCATCTCCGTCCGGGCGGTCTCGCTTTGCGACAGGTCGAGGATGCCGTCGATCAGCGAAAGAAGATGCGTGCCGCTGGCGTGGATGTCCGCGGCGTAGCTTCGGTAGCGGGGGGAACCGAGCGGGCCGAAAGTCTCCGCCAGCAGCACTTCGGAAAAACCCAGCACCGCATTCAGCGGGGTGCGCAGCTCGTGACTCATGTGCGCCAGGAATTCGGCCTTCGCCCGGTGGGCGCGGTCCGATTCCGGCACGGCGGGAACCTCGGGGCCAAGCTCCACGAGGGTCACGCAGACGGATGGCGCCGCCATGCCGGCGTCGAACGGGGTCGCGGCGATCCGCCAGCGCGCCCCGCCGGGAGCAATCACCAGGCGCCGCACCGCCTGTTTCTCGGCCAGGCAGTCGGCCAGGCTGGCGAACAGGCCGGCTTCCCCACCATCCTGAAGATCGTCCGCGCGCAGCCGGCGCCCGGCCAGGGGGTGCCCGAACAGCCGTTCCGCCGCGCGGTTGGCCGTCAGCCATTCGAAATCGCCGATGGCGCCCGTGGCGTCGTGGACCGCGGTCAGAACGCCGATTCCGTCGGCGAGGGCCGCCATCGCTGCACCCGCCAACGCATCACCGGCCAATTCACCGGCGCCCGGCCTTCCACCGTCCAAAAGCGCAGGATGCTCCGCGCCAGCCGGCGTCGCCGCCTCCGGTCGTCGGTCGCGGAAAGGGGTTTCGGTTACGGCATCCATTGGTCGCATAGTCGAAAAGATTCGAGAAACATGCAACCGACAAATTGCGACAATCCATCGTGTTATTGTGAGGCTGTGACGTCAATTCAGTGCCTTTTCTTGACTTTTATATAAAAATGCACCGAACTGTTCGGGAGCCCAGCGGCTTCGGGCGTTGTGCCGGATCGTTCTTGCGGCGGGGGCATGCTGCGGCCCGATTATCCTGCAGGGGTCGGACGAACGGCGGGCTTGATCCTGGACGCCGCTTCCGTAGCCTGGATTGCACCGGGCCGCTTGCGGTCGTCGGGAAAACCGCGTGCACGCAGTGGGGGATGCCGCCCGTGACGAGCGAGGGAGCATATCGGCAAGGCGCGGGACGGCGTGGCGCGGTCCTGGTCTTCGACGCCAACGACCGGCTGTCCGCCTGGAACGAGGAGGCGGAGGCGCTGCCCAGCGCCGGGCGCCTGCTGGTCCAGGGCGCCCTGCCGGAAACGCTGGCTCCTCTTTTTCGCGGTCTGCCGGCCGGCCACACCGTCATCGACTGGCCGCTCAGCGGCGGCGGGTTCGTCCGTCGCACCGCTGGAGAGGGCCCGGCCGGAGAGAGCGCCACCGCGAACGGGCCCACGGCGGGAGCCGACCTGTCGGGCCGCCTGTTCGCCGCGGCCAGCCACGACCTGCGCCAGCCGCTGGCCGCCCTGTCGCTGCTGCTGGGGGCGCTGGAAGGGCGGCTTGACGGGGCGGCCAGCGGCGGCGGGAAGAGCGCCGCAGGGCGGGGCGGCGCCCTGAACGATCCGGCGGCGCGCGACCTGTTGAACGCCATGGGCAACGCGGTGCAGTCGCTGCGCGGCATGGTGGACGGGCATTTCGACCTCGTGCGGCTGGAGGCCGGTCTGGTCCAGCCGGACATCGGCGCGCCCGTGGTCAACGGCCTCCTGACTCGGATCGCGCTCGACGCGGCCCCGCGCTTCGACGGGCGGGGGCTGCGCTTCTCGGTGCTGCCCTGTTCGGTGCGGGTCGCCACCGACGCTTCGCTTCTTGAGCGGATTCTCCAGGGATTCATCGCCAACACCCTGCGCCACACCGAGCGGGGGCGGGTCGTGCTCGGCTGCCGCCGCCAGGGACCGGACCTGCGGATCGAACTGTGGTCCACCGGGCGCGGCCTGCTGCCCGAACAATTGCGCACCCTGCGGGAGGAGTTCCGGCGCCCGGACGGGGCGGGCGATCCGTTGGTGATCGACCTCGGGTTGCGGCTGGCCTGTGGGCTGGCGCGGCGGCTTGGGCACCAGCTGGAGGTGGACTCGGCGCCCGGTCGCGGCACCATGCTGGCGGTTCTGGTGCCGCGGGCCGCGGACGGCGCGGACGAGCCGTCGGCACTCGCGGAGCCCGCCGGGCCTGCCGGAGTCGACGCCATGGCGCCCGGCGAGGATGTCAGCCGCGCCCGCGTGCTCGTCATCGAGGACGACCCGATGGTGCTGGAGGCGCTGGGCGCGCTGCTCGGCCAATGGGGCTGCGCGGTGATCGCCGCGGACTCGGTGGATGCCGCGTTGGAGCGTCTGGGCCCCGGTCCGCAGGCGCCCGATCTCGTCATCTCCGATCTGCGGCTGAAGGGTGCGATGAACGGGATCGTCGCCATCCGTCAGATCGGCAAGGCGCTCGACGCCGCGCTGCCCGGCCTGATCCTGACCGGCGACACCGACCCGATGCGCCTGCGCGAGGCGCGGCTGTCCGGCTATCCGCTGCTGCACAAGCCGGTGGCGCCGATGGCCCTGCGGGGCGCCGTGGCACGGCTTCTCGGCCGCGAGCGCCTGAAGTCCTGAGAAGGTTTCGTGTCGCTGCCGATGCTTGGGCGCAGCATGGCGCCTTGTATTGCAGAATTGACATCGAAATGAGTGCGCAATCCCTCTGCAAATGACAATCAATAGTCGGGACGCCCCGTGTCCTCGCCGGAGCCGACTATCCATTTGGGAGGATGAGGGCTTTTCCATTATCGGGGTGCCGGGCCGCTTGCTATAGTCGGATGATCCGACGATTTTGGTGAAAACGCCGTTGGGAACGGGTGCAATGCCGCTGCTGGACAGAAGGGGGCGGGTCTCGTTTGCGGTTCCGGTGCTGGTCGCCGCGGGCCTGACGCTGACCTTTGGCGCCTTTTTCCAGATGCGCGCCGCCAACCGGGAGGCGGAGCGCTCGCAGCACGAGCGGCAGTTCGCCCAGTTCCATGATGCCCTGACGGAGCGGATCGGCAGCCATGCGCTGCTGCTGCGCACGCTGCGCTCGGCCTTTTCGGACCCCCGTCCGGCCACCCGCGACGGATTCTCGGCGGCGGTCCGGCCGATCATGCCGCTCTATCCCGGCTTGTGGTCGGTCGCGTGGGTAAGCCGGGTGCCCGCGGCGGAGGTTCCCGCGCTGGAGGCGGCGATGCGGGCCGCCGGTCGCCGGGACTTCGCCGTCCGGGACGCGGGCGAGACGGGCGACGGCGTCCCCGGCACGGCCCCCCCGGCTTCCCAGGGGGATCTGTTCGTCAACACGCTGATGGAGCCGGAGCGGGGCGGCGCCTTCGGGCAGGGGATCAACATCCTGTCCCTGCCCAACCGGGCGGAGGTGCTGGCGCGGGCCTGCGCGTCGGGCGACCTGACGGCGACGGAGGCGTTGCCGCCGCGTCCGCGGGGGGAGGCCGGGCGCAGCATCGGCCTGTATCTTCCCGTTTACCGCTACCCCGTCGACGAGATGGACGGGGCCGACCGCTGCGCGGAGGTCGCCGGCTACGTTTCCTCGGTCTTCGGCATCGCCCGCCTTCTGGAGGAGGCGGGCAACCGTGTGGACGGCCTGCACGGGGCCGTGTACCTGCTTGACGGGCCGGCGGGCGCCGGCGGGCGCGTCCTGGCGTCCCGCGATCTCGCCGTTCCGTCCGCGAACCAGGAGGGCGTTCCCTTCGGCGAGCTTCGCAAGGACGGCGAGGCGGTGCTCGAGCGCGATCTGGTGATCGGCGGGCGGCGCTGGACCCTGGTGCTGGCGATTCCGCCCGAACCGCGGCTGGCGCCGATGGATTATCCGGCCTGGATCGTCGTGGCGATGGGGCTTCTGCTGACCGGCGCGTTGGCCGGCTACACCCGGCGCGAGGCCCAGGCCAAGCGCTTTCTGGTGACCGAGGCCCGCGCCCGCGCCGCCATGGCCCGCGCGCTGCGCGAAAGCGAGGAACGGTTCCGCATGGCGCTGCGCCATTCGCGGGTCGCCGTCTTCAGCCTGGATCGCAACCTTCGCTACATGTGGATGTACAACCCGCAGACCGGACGGGCGGCGGAAACCTTCATCGGCCGGACCAACACCGACATCCACGCGCCGGACGACGCGGCGCGGCTGGACGCGGTCAAGCGGTCCGTGCTGGACACCGGCACCGGCTCCCGGCAGGAGGTCCGCGTCGGGGCGGCGCCCGGCAAGGAACAGGTGTTCGACCTGATCGTCGAGCCGCTGAGGGATGATGCCGGGGTGGTGTCGGGCGTGATCTGCGCCGCCATCGACATCTCCGACGGGGTGCGCATCCGCGAGGCGCTGGCCGAGGCCCACGCCGAGGCGGAGCGGGCCAACCGGGCCAAGTCGCGCTTCCTCGCCGCGGCCAGCCACGACCTGCGCCAGCCTTTCCAGGCCATGAGCCTGTTCCACCACATCCTGTCCGCCCGCCTGTCGGACGCCAAGCAGCTGGAGGTGGCCGGCAAGCTGGGGGAGGCGATCGCCGCCGGCAACACGCTGCTCAACACGCTGCTCGACACCTCCGCGCTGGAGGCCGGCAACGTCAAGCCGCGTCCCACCGTCTTCCCGTTCCAGGACATCGCCGACCGGCTGAACCGCGAATTCGCGGAGCAGGCGTCCGGCAAGGGCATGGTCCTGCGCATGGTGCCGACCTCCGCCTATGTGCTCAGCGATCCGGTGCTGTTGGAGCGCATGGTGCGCAACCTGCTGGTCAACGCGCTGCGCTACGCCGAAACCGGGACGATCCTGCTGGGCTGCCGGCGCCGCGACGGGCATGCGCTGGTCGAGGTGTGGGACACCGGGCCGGGCATTCCCGCCGACCAGCTCAAGCTGATCTTCGACGATTTCTACCGCTGCGGCACCGACCAGCGGGACAGCGGGCGCGGGCTGGGGCTGGGGCTGTCGATCGTCCGGCGCACCGCCCAGATCCTGGGCCATCAGGTCGACGTGCGGTCCCGTGTGGGCAAGGGCACGGTCTTCTCCATTTCCGTGGTGATGGTCGGCGACCGTCACAACCCGTTGCCCGAAGAACCCACCACGTCGGTGGCGAGCGCCTGAGCCTCCTGCCATGCGCACGGCGTGTGTGTGCGTCGCGGAATCGGCAGGGGTGGGTGGATCCCATAGTCAATTTCTCACGGAAAGCTCAACGTTCCGCCAATCCTGCGCTCCAACCCGCAAGGTCTTGCCATGCTGCGCCTGCTCAGTGATACAATGCTGCGCGAGCGGATTGTGTTACCGGAAAGTAAACGGACTCCGTCCTCCAACCGCTTGACATAGGTCATGGGGCGAGACCTTGGGCCGTCGTAAGACCGTGACGGAACGACATTTCCGCCGATCGGCAAAGACGGGCGGCGTGGGGTGCGGCGAGGCGGCGCGATCGGTGGCGACAGAGGGGTGCGACATTGTTGCACCGCAACGGAACCGCGAAATGCGCCACCCTGTCACATCTCTTTCACGGTGCCACGCTATTCAGGGCACCCCGAACCGGCCCTTGGCGGGCGGCTCTTCCCGGGCCGGCTGATCCAGGGGTCCAACAAAAAGGCCGCGGACGACAGGGCGATCCGCAGGCCGGGAGGATTCGGCCCGGGAATCATGCGATTCCGAGCCGCTATCCGATTGAGGAGCTTCTCCAATGGACCGTGTTACCGCGCCCGCCACCCCCGACTTCGGCAAGAACGGCTCAGCCATGATCGAGAACGTCACCTTCGAGGAAATCCAGATCGGCCAGCAGGCGAGCCTGTCGCGGCGTCTGACCATGTCCGACATCGAGCTGTTCGCCACGGTGTCCGGCGACATCAACCCCGCACACCTCGACGAGGAGTATGCGGCGGACAGCCAGTTCCACAAGGTGATCGGCCACGGCATGTGGTCGGGCTCGCTGATCTCCGCCGTCCTCGGCACGCTGCTGCCGGGCCCGGGGACGATCTACATGGGCCAGGACCTGCGCTTCAAGCGCCCGGTGGGCCTGGGCGACGTCATCACCGTGACGGTCACCGCCAAGGAGAAGCACGCCGAGAAGAACATCGTCGTCTTCGATTGCGTCGCCCGCAACCAGGACGGCAAGGAGGTCGTCTCCGGCCTTGCCGAGGTGATCGCGCCGACCCGCAAGGTCCGCCGCGCCGCGCACGAGCTGCCGCAGGTCCAGGTCATCCGCCACGACGGCCATGACGAGCTGCTGGGCAAGACCGAATCGCTGCCCCCGGTGCCGACCGCCGTCGTCCATCCCTGCGACGAAAGCTCGCTGAAGGGCGCGGTCGAGGCCGCCGAGGCCAACCTGATCGACCCCGTGCTGATCGGCCCGGCCTCCAAGATCAAGTCGGTCGCCGAGGCCCATGGGCTGGACATCAGCCGTTACCGCATCGTGGATGTGGCGCATTCCCACGCGTCGGCCGAGACCGGCGTCCGGCTGGCCCGCTCCGGCGAGTGCGAGGCGGTGATGAAGGGCAGCCTGCACACCGACGAGCTGATGGCCGAGGTCGTCCGCAAGGAGACCGGCCTGCGCACCGGCCGGCGGCTCAGCCACGTCTTCGTGATGAACGTGCCGACCTACCCGCGCACGCTGCTGATCACCGACGCGGCGATCAACATCTACCCGACGCTGGAAGACAAGGTCGACATCGTCCAGAACGCCATCGACCTCGCCAAGGTCCTGGGCGTCGAGACGCCGCGCGTCGCCATCCTGTCGGCGGTCGAGACGGTGAACCCGAAGATCGCCTCGACGCTGGAGGCCGCCGCGCTGTGCAAGATGGCCGACCGCGGCCAGATCAAGGGCGGCATCCTCGACGGCCCGCTGGCTTTCGACAACGCCATCAGCCTGGAGGCCGCCCGCACCAAGGGCATCGTGTCCGAGGTCGCCGGCCAAGCCGACATCCTGCTCGTCCCCGACCTGGAGGCCGGCAACATGCTGGCCAAGCAGCTCTCCTTCCTGGCGAACTCCGACGCGGCGGGCATCGTTCTGGGCGCCCGCGTGCCGATCATCCTGACCAGCCGCGCCGACAACGTCCGCACCCGTCTGGCATCCTGCGCCGTGGCCGTCCTGGCCGCCGCCGCCCGCCGCCGCGGCGCCGCCGCCGCGGCCGAGTGAGAGGGGCACCCGTCATGACCAGCCAGAACGCGGGTGGCGGCAACGCCATCCTGGTCATCAACGCCGGCTCCTCCAGCCTGAAATTCTCGGTCTTCCGGGAAAGCGGGGCGGGGGGGCTGCGGGTGACGATCAACGGCCAGATCTCCGGCATCGGCACCGAGCCGAGGTTCGAGGCCAAGGACGCCGCCAAGCGCCCGCTGGCCGAGCGGGTCTGGGCGGCGGGCGAGCCGTCCGACCGCACCGCCCTGCTGGCCTTCCTGCTGGAGTGGATCGAAGGGCGGCTGGACGGCGCGAAGCTGCTGGCCGCCGGCCACCGCGTCGTGCATGGCGGCACCCGCCACGCCGCGCCGGTGCTGCTGACCCCGGCGGTGATGGAGGAGCTTGAGGGCTTCATCCCGCTGGCTCCGCTGCACCAGCCTCACAACCTCGCCGCCATCCGCGCGCTGGCCGAGGCCCATCCGGAACTGCCCCAGGTCGCCTGCTTCGACACCGCCTTCCACCGCGGCCAGCCCTGGCAGTCGCAGATGTTCGCCATCCCGCGGGAGCTGACCGACGAGGGCGTGCGCCGCTACGGCTTCCACGGCCTGTCCTACGAGTACATCGCCCGCCGCCTGCCGGAGCTGGCTCCGGAGCTGGCCGACGGCCGCGTGGTCGTCGCCCATCTGGGCAGCGGCGCCAGCATGTGCGCCATCCACGCCGGGCGCAGCGTGGACAGCACCATGGGCTTCACGGCGCTGGACGGGCTGCCCATGGGCACCCGCTGCGGCAACATCGATCCCGGCGTGCTGATCTATCTGATGCGCCAGAAGGGCATGGGCGCCGACGCCATCGAGAAGCTGCTCTACAACAAGTCGGGGCTTCTCGGCGTGTCGGGCCTCTCCAACGACATGCGCGCCCTGCTGGACAGCGCGGACCCGCAAGCCGAGGAGGCGGTGGAGCTGTTCTGCTTCCGCATCGCCAAGGAGACGGGCGCGCTCGCCTCGTCCATGGGCGGCATCGACGCGCTGGTCTTCACCGCCGGCATCGGCGAGCGCTCCGCCCCGGTGCGGGCACGGGTGGGCGACAAGCTGGCCTGGCTCGGCGTGGTCATCGACCCGGCGGCGAACGAGGCCAACGGCCCGCTGATCTCCGCCCCGACCAGCCGCATCCCCGTCTACGTCATCCCGACCGACGAGGAGCAGATGATCGCCCTGCACAGCCGCAAGGCGCTGGAGACCGCCTGACCGGCGGTCTTCTGGTTGATGCCGCCTAGGAAGAAGGCCCGCCGTTGTGAGACGGCGGGCCTTCGTTTTGCCGGAGGGGGCGCCTGCTTTCTACAGGCCTTTCCAAAGCTTGAGGTAGTCGATCAACTTGCGCGTGTGAGCCGGCGGCGGTTGGTGGAAGCGGGCGACCAGACCGGCCTGCTCGTCCATCTTCACGACGACGCCCCGGCAGGCGAAATCCGAATGTTCCTCGCCGAGCCGGAAGAGGATGCGGAAGTCGAACTGCTGCTTGGCGATCAAGTCGCCGTCATAGGGGCGGATGCGGAAAGACCCGAGGACGAACTCCTCCGGCACATATTCGTGGCTGTCGATCCGGATGGTCGGGGGATCGGTGGGGCGTTCCTTGGCGGACGCCGTGGAAGCGGCGGTGGATTTGCCTCGTCCGCTCAATTTCGACAACCACGACATGGCGGCCCAGGCCCCTTCCAGACAACATCGTGACAGAACTGCAATTGTCCGGAGTTTCGGACCTATTTCCTTTAATAATGGTTAAGCCTGATCCGCCAGCGGAAAAGGTCTGATTTTTCATGCCAGAACCACCGCCGCCAGCCAATGGTGAGTGGTTTTGTCGCATGTTGCGCCGTCATGGCAACCATGACGTTGCTTTGCGGTGGCTTTGCTCGTTAAGTGATGAGAAAGTGATTACCTTTTCAACACTTGATAAATAGGTCTGTGGACAAACTTCGCCCGTTTCGGCATTTCGCGGATGCAGCATCTTCTTCGCGTCTGCAAATGAACAGCGAAAGGAGGCAGGAACCGACGACGAGGCGCGGCGCGGCGGTCCGCAAAAGAAAACAGCCGCCGTGGTCTTCCGAAACATCCGCACTTGGAGGAGGAAAGCCATGATGCATCGCAACATCGGAGATCTTATGAACCGCCGCCGCGTGGTCAGCCTTCCGGCGGGGGCGACGGTGCGGGACGCCGCGCGGCAGATGAAGGCCGCCCATGTGGCGTCCGTCGTGGTCACCGCCTCCATCGACGAGCAGATCGAAGGCATCTTCACCGAGCGCGACCTGACCGACCGCGTGGTGGCCGATGGGCTGGATCCGGATCAGACCCCGCTGTCGGCGGTGATGACCCCGTGCCCGGTCACCGTGGGCCACGACGTCACGGTGGGTGAGGCGTTGCGCCGGATGGCCGACCATGGCCTGCGCCACCTGCCCGTCGTCCGCGACGGCCGCGTCGTCGGCGTCGTGTCCATGCGCGACTTCATGGGCGAGGAACTGATGCTGATCGAGCACGAGCAGGAGGTGATGGACAGCCTGACCGAAGTCATGATGTGACGGCGCGCGAATCCGCCCACGCCCTCCGGGTGGCACGGGCGGATTCGCGCGGGCCTGTTACCCCAGCTTCTAGCCCAGCTTCTTCAGGGCGGTCTCGACCTTGTCGATCTTGGTCTCGGCCTTGGTCAGGGCGGCGCGCGATTCCTTGAGCCCGTCCAGGGACACCTTCGCAGCGGCGAGCAGCGGGCCGAAGTCGGGGTCCTTGTCGGAGACCATGGACGGGAAGGACTTGCGGGTGCCGGTGATCTCGTTGGCGGCGGCGAGGATCTCCTTCTTCGCCTGGGCGGCCTGCTGGCGCACTTGGGTTACGTAGAAGGTCGCCGTCTTGATCGAGGCCGCCCGCTTGTCGTCCTCCGCCTCGTCGGCGACCATCTGCTCCTGCTGCGCGCGGTCGGCCTGCCCGCCGACGTCGCGGGCGACCGTGTCGTAGAAGGAGTCGGCGTCCTGTGCCCGCTTGGCCAGCTTGCGGCAACTCGCCAGATAGGTGGCGCGCAGGTCCAGGGCGCCCTTCAGCGCCTGGGCGGCTTCCTTGACGATGCCGGCGGCCTCGGTGGCGGCCTCGGCGGCCTCATCCTTCATCTGGTCCAGCTTCATGACGATGCCGTCGGCCCGGTCGAAGGCTCCCTGGGCCGGGTCGCGTCCCCCATATTGCTTGGGGTCGAGCTTCATCTTGGCGACGGCGGCCTTGGCCTGGGAGAACAGCTTGGCGGCCTGTGTGGCGGTGGCGGCGATCTTCTTGGCCTGGGTATCCACCGCCTTGGCGGCGGTCTGGACCGCGGCGGCCTGGGCCTTCGCCTCCTTGGCGTTGCCCGCCCCCTGGGCCTCCAGCACGTTGCGCAGCGCGAGGTCGGCGTTGGCGGCGGCCTGATCGAGCAGCTTGACGTCGGCGTTGGTGGTCTTCAGCAGCCCGTCGATCTGCACAGCGGCCTTGTCGGCGATGGCGCGGGCGGCCTTGCCCTGCTCCTCGACCTCCTTGGCCTTTTCCGCCTCGGCGTCCTCGCGCATCTCGGCGATGCGCTCGTTGACGGCCACGCCGGCGCGGCGCCCGATGTCGTCCAGCGACTGACCGAGCTTCTTCAGCTCCGCCGCGATGGTCGCGACGCCCTCGGCCTTGGCCGACTTTTCCAGCGTCGTCTGATAGGCGGTGGCGCTCTTCACATAGTCGAGCAGCGCCTTCTCCAGCGCCTTGGCGTCGCTCTTGCCAAGGGCGGTGTCGAGCGCCTTGGTCACGTCCTCCAGCCCGGACTTGTGGAAGACGCCCATGAACTTGGCGCTCGGCTTCTTCTTGCCGGTGGCCGTCTCAAACGTCGTCTTGGCGGATTTCCAGTCGCTCGCGAATCCCATGGCGTTCCTCCCCGGATTGGACGGCGGAACGATGGAACGGACGGGTTGGACCGACAATCCGGGATGGGTCCATTGCGGATGGGTTCAGGGAACGCTTCACGGGGGTGATTCACAGGGCGCGGGCCGGGGCGTAGACTGGAGCGGCCCGTCCCCGGAAACTCCTGGCGTGAGGAAGGCGATGCTTCTGCCGTCCATCCGCGACTTCACCGCCGAAGCCGCCGACCCCGCCCATTATGCGGCGCTGGACGGCGATTGGTCGCTGGCCGTCGCCGACGTGGTGGCGAGCACCCGTCTGGCCGGGGAGGGGCGGCACCGCGACGTGAATTTCGTCGCCGCCGCGGTGGTCGCCGTCCTGTCGGAGGCGGTGCGGGAGCCGGAGCAGGCCCCCGCCTGCCAGTTCGGCGGGGATGGCGCCATCGCCGCGGTCCCGCCGGGCCGCCGCGCGGCGGCGGAGCAGGCGCTGGCGGCGCTCGCCCATTGGGCCGGGACGGAGATGGACGTGCCTCTGCGGGTCGGCCTCGTGCCCGTGCGGGCGCTTCTCGACGAGGGGCTGGAGGTTCTGGTCGCCCTGCAGGATTTCGGCAACGGCGACGCCTTCGGCCTGTTCCTCGGGCGCGGAGTCACCGCGGCGGACGCCTGGGTGAAGGCCGATCCGCGCTGGCGGCTGGAGCCGCGGCCCGGCCCCTTGACCGGACTGGAGAGCGTGTCCTGCCGCTGGAATCCGGTGGACAGCGGGCGCGGGGTGATCCTGTGCGTGATCGTCGACCCGCTGCCCGGTGGCGGTCCGGGGCTGCCGGTGCTGGCCCGGGTCCAGGCCGACATCGAGCGGATCGTGCCGACCGCCTCGGCGGCGCCGCTCGGCATGGGGGAGCGGCTGGCGGTGCGCTGGCCGCCCTCCTGGCGGTCGCTGTGGCTGGAGGCGCGGACACGCCCGCGCGGCCGGCGGCTGGCCTGCGCCCTGTCGATTCTCGGGAAATCCGCCCTGCTCGCCGCGATGCTGGGGGGCGGCTGGCGGCTGGCCGGCTTCGATCCGGAGCGCTACCGCCGCGGCATGGCGGAACGGTCGGACTTCCGCAAGTCGGCCGGCGGTCCGCGTCTCGTCCTGGACGTGACGGAGGGGGAGGCCGGCGCCATCGAGGCCATGCTGGCCAGCCATGCGGCGGCGGGGCGCATCCGCTACGGCACGGCGCGCGCGTCGGCGTCCACGGTGACCTGCCTGGTCGGCGACCTCGCCGCCGACCGGCATGTGCATTTCGTGGATGGGGCGGACCTCGGCTTCTGGCGGGCGTCGGTCATGCTGAAGCGGATGGCGGAACGGGAGCCGTCCGCTCAGTAGGTTCCTCGGCCGAGCAGGCGGCGGCGGGATTCCGCTTCGTCCACCGTCACGATCTCGGTGCCGACCGGCCAGAGGGCCAGCAGGGCGAGCTTCAGATGCGCCCAGGCGAAGGGCAGGCCGATGATGGTGACGGCGAGGGTGACCGCGGCCACCAGATGGCCGAGCGCCAGCCACCAGCCGGCCAGCACGAACCACAGGATGTTGCCCAGCGTGCCGAGCAGGCCGGTGCCGATGTCCTCGCGGCCACGGAACTCATCCCGGCGGACGGCGGTTTGTCCAAAGGGCAACAGGGTGTACCAGGCGATCGTGACGGCCGATCGCGCCCACGGAATGCCGACGATGGTGAGGACCATCAGAACGGCCGCGAGGAGCCATCCCGCGGCCATCCAGATGCCGCCGGTCACCACCCACAGGATGTTGAGAAGAAGGCTGAGGAAGGGCATCGGGTGTTTCTCCTTTTGCCCGCACATGTGGGGATGGCGGGTGGCTTCGCCCAGAGGAGGGATCGGCGAAAGTGGCGTATCGAAAGATTCAGCCCCTCCCGGCTTCCGGCGGCTTGAATGCCCTCCGGAAAAGCCACAGATCGAACGAGGGACCTTTGAGCAAAAAGCGGTTCCGCAGGGAATCGGGGTCCGCGCCGCACGCCATCCAGGGTATCACCGGATCGGAGGCCGCATGAACGAGGTCCAGAACCACGAAGAGTCCACCGACGCCGCCGTCATGGGCGACGACGCCGAGAGCATGGCGCCGGTGGTCACCGCCATTCTCGGCACCGCCATCGCCGCGGCTCTCAAGCGCGCTGGCACCGCCGACGTCACCCATGGGGTGATCGCGGGGTTGCGCCTGCTGCGCTCCGCCGCGGAGTCGGAGGCCGGCTACACCATGGGGGCGGCCATCGACACCGCCATCCGCACGCGCCTGCTGGTGGAAAACCTGTCGGTGCTGCGCACCACCGGGTTCGCCCCGGTCCCGGTGCCGTTGCCCGAACCGGGCGCAGGGGTGGCCATCGCGTCGGCCATCTTCGTCAGCGCCGCGGAATCCTGCCTGACCGTCAACGCCCACGCCGAGGACAACGGGCCGCTGGAGATGGCCGTCTTCGCCTTCTCCACGCAGTTGATCCAGCAGCTTGGCGGGTCGCCGGACTGGCGGGACCTGATGCGCGAACTGCACCGTCCGTCCGAGCCGCGCGACGACCGTCCGGTCGAGGCGCTCCCCGACGGCAACACCATTCACTGATGTTGCAAGGTCATTGTGCGGGTTCCGCCAGGAATGGCGGGACTGCACAACAATTGGGGTAAAAACCTGCGATTTTCGTGACTTGCAGCCACCGTTCGCGCCATTTCGGGCCTTTTTATGGTACGGGACAGGGCTGCGAACCCTCCATTAGGCTCCCTGTCAATCGGCGGAGACGATCTCCGCGACGTGTTCGGGAATCGGGGAGCGGAGCCTTGACCATACACAGCAGCGCCGGGCGGCCCGCGGGAGCCGCGTTCGGCCTCGTGCCGTCGTCGCCGGGCGAAGTGCCAACCGCAAGCTGCGGCGCATCGCGGGAGATGGGGCCGGGCTGCATCGTCGCCGGCGATCCCGCCGGGCGGCGAATCATCCTGATCCACGCGACGTCCAGCGACTCCAGGGCCTGGACCCGCCTGTTGCGCGCCGTGCCGGCGGGGCAGGAATGGGTGGCCGTGCCGCGTCCCGATCCGACGCCGATCAACGGCGCCTCCCGGCTGCGCGGCGGCGACCCCGGCGTGCCGGCGGCGGCGCTGCGTCCGCTTCTGGCGCTCCGCCGCTCGCGCAAGCCGCTGCTGATCGGCAGCGCCGGCGGCGTGCCGGTGGCGCTGCGGGCTGTTCTGGAGTTTCCGGAGTTGGTCGGCGGCCTGCTGCTGATCGACCCGATGGCCGAGGAGGCAACTCGGCCGGGCATGTTCCGCCGCATCGCCGCCCGCATCCTGCCGCCCGTCGTCCGCGACAGCGCGGCGGAGCTTCAGGCCATGGCGCCCGCGCTCGACGCGATCCGCGTGCCGGTCACTCTGGTGCAGGGAAAGGACATGCCGGACGGCTTTGCGGGCGGGTCCTTTCTGGAGCAGCGTCTGACCGGTTGCCGCAACCTGACCGTGGTGACCGTCCCCGGGCAGCAGGTTTTGCCCGCCAAGCACGAATCGGCCATCCGCGGCGCCCTGGCCGCGTTGGTCGCCTCGGTGGAGCGCGGAGGGGCCTGAGAGGGGCTGCGAAAGGGCGCCCGGTCAGAAACCGTTTGCGGTGATCGCCGCCTGGGTCCGGTTGCGGACGCCGAGCTGGCGCAGGATGGCGGTCACATGGACCTTCACCGTGCCTTCGGTCAGGCCCAGCTCATGCGCGATCTGCTTGTTGGACTTGCCGTCGCGCAGGCGGTTCAGCACGTCGCGCTGGCGCGGGGTCAGCTGGTCGCCCGCACCGTCGGCCAAGGACCCCATCGGATCGGACTCCCCGGCGCCGTTGCCGGCGTGCGGCGTGCTGTCGGTCATCCGGTCGCCGCGGATCGCCTGTTCCGGCAGATAGACGCCCCCGGCGAGCACGAGCTGGAGGGCGCCCATCAGCACCTTGGCGCTGCTCGACTTCGGGATGAAGCCGGCGGCGCCATTCTCCAGCGCGGCCAGCAGGTCCGACCGCTTTTCCGATCCCGACACCACGACCAGAAGCGCCTTGGGAAGCCGCTGGTGGATGTCGCCGAGCAGGGAGAAGCCGTTCCATCCCGGCATGCCGAGATCCAGCAGGATGAGGTCGAAGGCGATGGCGCCGTCGCAGAGGCGGCGGACATCGTCGAACGTCCCCGCCTCGTGAAACACCATGCTGTCGTCGGATTGGGCGAGCAGACGCCGCAGCCCGTCCCGGAACAGCAGGTGATCGTCGGCAAGCAGAACGTTCAGGGTCGGCTTTTCCGCGCTGGCTTCCATGATGCTCATCGTGTCGGGGCTGCGATCCAAACAAATTCGGAACGTATTGCCGAAATAGCCATCATCATTTCGAGGCGGAAGAGGGCCTTTGGTTCTATGGCACACCACCTATGGCGTGCCGCCGCATCCAAAACGGTTGCTCCGGATGCGACAACGCCGGCCGCGGGATGGCGCGGCCGGCGTTGTCGGTGCCGGGAAAGCAGAACCGCAAGGATGCGTCAGACCACGCTGGCGTTGACCCCGGCGGCTTCCGCCGGCTGATCGCCGATGCCGTTGTTCAACGCCCAGATCGCCGCCTGGGTGCGGTTCGAAGCGTTGATCTTGCGCAGCAGGCTCTTCAGATGAACCTTCACCGTGGCCTCCGTGATGTGGAGGTGGTTGGCGATCATCTTGTTGGAATTGCCGTTCAGCAGGCAGCGCAGGATCTGGATCTCGCGCTGGGACAGGCCCTTGCGGCGGGCCGGGACCTCGGTCGCCAGCTCTTCGCTGCGGCCGTTGATCAGCAGCTCGGCCAGGTGGGTGGGGAACACCTTCTCGCCCATCATCACCAGCTTCAGCGACTGCATCAGCGCTTCGCAGGCGATGTCCTTCATCAGGTAGCCATGGGCGCCGGCGCCGAGCGCGCCCGACAGGCGGCGGGTGCAAAGGTCGGTGGTCAGGATGACGACGCGGATGCCGGGATGGCCGTCGCGCAGGGCGCGAAGCTGGTCGGCTTCGTCCTCGCCGCCGTTGACGAGATCGATGAGGACCAGGTCGGGCTGGGTGCCCGCCGCCTCGACCGCCGGAACACCCTCACGCAGGGTGCCCGCCTCGCCCATCACCTTGAAGGGCGTGTTCTCGAACAGACGCTTCATGCCTTCGCGGAAGAGCTTGTTCGCGTCGATCAGGAAAACGTTCACGGGGTCCATTGTTCCTACCCGCCCTCTGTTTGTTTCAATTCGGTCGTTCGTCTGGCGCCTCCGTGGACATCCGGTCCGGTGGGAGGGCCGCTCTCCGCGGCTGTCCGTTTGGTTCCGGGGTGCCACGATCTGATTGGACCTTACCCCGGATTTGCGGAACAGAAAATTTCCCCAAAGGAAAAACTATGTCTCGCAATGGGCATATGCCCTAAGCCGAAATAAGACAAACCGTCCAACGAACCATTCACGAATGTCCCACGCGGAATAATCATTCGGTTCTGAATTCGGTTCAGCCTGTGATTTGTCTGTGACTGCGGGTGATTCTTGGGCTCTTATGGCCGATGTGACTTCGGGCCATTGAGATAAGACCACCGCTATGGGGTGAGGCATAGCGCTGGTCACGCGTATTTCGGCCCATGGGCCTAGTCCCATGCCGATTGGCGGAGCGTCCCGGCCGTTCCGTCGAGGGAAGGGGTTCGATGGGCCGGGGGGCGTGCTATATACGGTGTCCTCTTTCGACGAAGGGCGTCTCCCGACCGCGGGGGAGCCCGCCCAGGAACTCCGGTGCCGCATGTCCGATCCCTACGCCTACGACGATCCGCTGGGCCATGATCCCCTCAGCCACGCGGGCGCTTCGGCCCCCGCGCCGGCGCAGCGTTTCGCCTATCTGGACGGGCTGAACCCCGTGCAGCGCGAGGCGGTCGAGGCTCTGGACGGCCCGGTTCTGGTGCTGGCCGGCGCCGGCACGGGCAAGACGCGCGTGCTGACCACCCGGCTGGCCCATCTGCTGATGACGCGCCGCGCCGCCGCCTTTCAGATCCTGGCGGTGACCTTCACCAACAAGGCCGCCCGCGAGATGCGGGAGCGCGTCGCCCATCTGATGGGGATCGAACCGGAGGGCTGGTGGCTGGGCACCTTCCACGCGCTGGCCGCGCGCATCCTGCGCCGCCATGCGGAGCTGGTGGGGCTGAAGTCCAACTTCACCATCCTCGACACCGACGACCAGATCCGCCTGATCAAGCAGCTTCTGGAGGCGGCGAACGTCGATTCCAAGAAGTGGCCGGCGCGGCAGGTGCTGGGCGTGATCGAGCGCTGGAAGGACCGCGGCCTGACCCCGGACCGGCTGAACGAGGGCGACGGCGGCGACGTGGCCGGCGGGCGCGTGGTGGCGCTCTACCGCGCCTACCAGGAGCGGCTGCGCACGCTGAACGCCTGCGACTTCGGCGACCTGCTGCTGCACAACATCACGCTGTTCCAGAAGCATCCCGACGTGCTGGCGGAATACCACCGCAAGTTCAAGTACATCCTGGTGGACGAGTATCAGGACACCAACGTCGCCCAGTATCTGTGGCTGCGCATCCTCTCGCAGGCCCACAAGAACATCTGCTGCGTCGGCGACGAGGACCAGTCGATCTACGCCTGGCGCGGTGCGGAGATCGGCAACATCCTGCGCTTCGAGGCCGATTTCCCCGGTGCCAAGGTCGTCAAGCTGGAGCAGAACTACCGCTCCACCGGGCACATCCTGTCCGCGGCCTCCGGCCTGATCGCCAACAACAAGGGGCGGCTCGGCAAGACGCTGTGGACCCAGGCGGACGGCGGCGAGCCGGTGCGCGTGCGCGGCGTCTGGGACGGCGAGGAGGAGGCCCGCTGGGTCGGCGACGAGATCGAGGCGCTCCAGCGCCAGGGCGTGTCGCTCGCCCAGATCGCCGTGCTGGTCCGCGCCGGCTTCCAGACCCGCGAGTTCGAAGAGCGCTTCATCACGCTGGGCCTGCCCTACCGGGTGATCGGCGGCCCGCGCTTCTACGAGCGGCAGGAGATCCGCGACGCGCTGGCCTATCTGCGCGTCGTCAACTCGCCCGACGACGATCTGGCCTTCGAGCGGATCGTCAACGTGCCCAAGCGCGGCGTCGGCCCGGCGGCCCTGCAATGCCTCTATCAGGCGGCGCGGTCGCGCGGGATGCCGCTGACCGAGGCCGGCTGGGCGCTGACCGAGACGGACGAGCTGAAGCCCAAGGTGCGCGGCGTGATGCGCAACCTGCTTCAGGACTTCTTCCGCTGGCGCACCCTGTCGGCGACCATGCCGCACACTGAACTGGCCCGCATGGTGCTGGACGAGTCCGGCTACACCCGCATGTGGCAGGAGGACAAGACGCCCGAGGCGCCGGGCCGGCTGGAGAACCTGAAGGAACTCATCACCGCCATGGCGGAGTTCGAGAACCTGTCGGGCTTCCTGGAGCATGTCGCCCTGGTCATGGAGAACGCCGAGGCCGCCGGCGTCGATCAGGTCACGGTGATGACCCTGCACGGCGCCAAGGGGCTGGAGTTCGACATGGTCTTCCTGCCCGGCTGGGAGGAGGGCGTGTTCCCCAACCAGCGCGCGCTGGACGAGACCGGCATCGCTGGGTTGGAGGAGGAGCGCCGCCTCGCCTATGTCGGGCTGACCCGGGCGCGCAAGCGGGCCTACATCAGCCACGCGGCCAACCGGCGGCTCTACGGCAACTGGGTCAGCGCCATCCCCTCCCGCTTCGTCGAGGAGATCCCCGGCGGCGACGTCGAGGCGGAGGCGGCGAGCGGCCTCTATCCCGGCGGCAACGCCGGCAACAGCTTCGGCGGGGGAGGGAGCTTCCGCGATTCGTCGAGCTACGCCGCCTTCCGCGCCGGCCAGCAGGCGGCGGGCCGCCAGCAGCCCTCGTCGCCGCGCACCATCACGCTGGACAGCGGCTCCTATCAGGTCGCTCCGCGCGCCCGCCCGAACGCGCCCTTCCCGAAGGGCGCGCGGGTGTTCCACCAGAAGTTCGGCTACGGCACCGTCACGGCGGTCGACCAGGACAAGCTGGAGATCGACTTCGATCAGGCCGGCAGCAAGAAGGTGATGGACAGCTTCGTGGTGCCGGCGGAGAAGGCGGGCTGACAAAATCAGGGGGCGGGTTGGTGAGGGCAGGGTGACCGATTGCCGCAGCGCCCCGCCGCGGTGACGGTCATCACAGGTCCGGCGGCTGCGTTCGGCTACTGGTGGGGTTCCGACAGCGCGCCCACAACCACGGAACCCGCCCAGTGTTCGGCAAGAGCAGCACCGCGTTCGAGGTCCAGATCCGCCGCGAGGGCCGCTGGACGATCGAGGGGACCTACGACGACGAGCGCCGGGCCCTGACCTCTGCCCGCAGTTGGCTGGCGGTCAGTGGGGTGGAGGAGGTCAAGACCCTCAAGTTCCGTTCGCTGGCCGGGCTGTCGCTGGAGACGGTGATCTTCCAGAAGGCCGTTCCGGTGGTGACGGACAAGCCCATGACGCTGGGCGGCACGGCGGAGGGCGCGCCCTACTGCACGGCCCCCGGCGATCTCTACGGGTTCGAGTCGCGGGTGGTCATCGGACGGCTGCTGCGCCCCTTCCTCGACAAATTCCGCATCACCCCGACCGAGCTTCTCCATTCCTGGACCTACCTGCGCAAACTGGACGAGCAGGGCCTGCTGCTGGGTGCGGCGCTCCAGGCGGTGGCCCGCCACCATGCGGACCGCCATGGCGTCGCGGTGCCGGCGCGGGCGCGCGAATTGCGGGCCTTTGCCGACGTGGTGATGGCGCGCGCTCGCGACGTCCAGGCCGAGCGCAAGGCGCTGCCGGCCTTTGATCCCGCCGACCTGTCCCGGTCCAGCCGCGCCTTGGTCATGGCGGTGGGGGAGGAGGGACACGACTTCGCCTTCCTCAGCCAGCTCACCGTCCATCTGGCCGACCGCAATTCGCTGGCCGGCAAGCTGGAGATGCTGCTCGACCTGATCGGGCCGGAGGTCGAGCCGCGGCACCTCGCCCTGCTCGACGGGGTGATGGCCGACGCGCTGGGCTCCGCCGAGCTGGTGAAGGAGCTTCTCGGCGCGCAGCCGAACCTCGCCCTGGGGCTGTGTGCGCTGGCCGACCTGATCCTGGGCCGCGACCCGCAGCCGAAGAGCGAGCCGGTCAGCCCCCTGCTGGCCCATGTCGGCGCGCTGATCGTCCAGGGGCGCGCACCGTGCTGCCGCGCCGTTCTGCTGGAACGGATCCAGCAATCGCTGAACGGCACCCAGCCGCTCGACCGCCGCGACCCGAAGAAGGAGGCGCTGTTCGCCGACCACCTCGCCACCCATCTGCGCGATCCGCAAGGGCGCCTGCTCGGTGGTGCCGAGGCGGAGAAGGCGCTGGCCCGCCGCCTGATCCGCCACCGTCAGGCGATCCTGCGCGAGCAGGGAATGCACGACATCGCGGACCGGTTGTCGGGACGGTGAGGAGCGTCTATCGATGAGGAGCGATGAACCACAGAGACACGGAGGCACAGAGATTATTCGAGAGGAAGCCCTCTCTCCATCGCTCAACAGCTTGACGGGAATGATTGTGGATGCAGCCTTTGCCGTTCATTCGACGTTGGGGGCGGGTTTGTTGGAGTCCCTGTACGAAACCTGCCTTGAGCACGAATTGCGTAAGCGAGGTCTTCACACCCGCCGGCAATTGGTCATTCCCGTTGTCTATGACGGGCTGCGGTTCGATGAAGGGTTCCGAATCGATCTGCTGGTCGAGGGAACGGTCGTGGTCGAGGTGAAGGCGGTGGAAAGGCTGCTGCCTGTCCACGACGCGCAACTCCTCACCTAATTGAAGCTGACGGACACACGGGTCGGCCTTCTGATCAATTTCAACGTTCCACGAATCAAGAACGGCATCCGGCGATTCGTCCGTTGATGCGGTGATGGGACGCGGCAACGGTGCGCGTGCGTTTGGGTGCAGGAAATCTTTGTGTCTCCGTGCCTCTGTGGTTAAGTCTCTCCCTAGACAACGACCACCCCACCATTGGCGACCTCTCCCCATGTCCTCCTCCAAGCTCTGGCGCATCGCGCTCGTCATTCCCGAAGCCCACGCCCCCGCGTTCGCCGAGGCGATTGGCGATCATGCCGACGCGGTGTCCACCTTCGAGCTGGAGGAGCATGGCGACTGGCTGGTCGAGGCGACGGTCTACGGGCAGCCGGACGAGCCGCGGCTGAACGCCCGCGTCGCCGTGCTGGCCGAGGCCGTGGGCATCCCCGAGCCGAAGCTGATCGTCGAGGAACTGCCCCTGATCGACTGGGTGTCGCACAGCTATCAGGGTTTTCCGCCGATCCAGGCCGGGCGCTTCTTCGTCCACGGGTCCCACCATGAGGGACTTGTCCCGGCGGGCAGCATCCCGCTGCTGGTCGACGCCGCCACCGCCTTCGGCACGGGCGAGCACGGGTCGACCAAGGGCTGCCTGATGGCGCTGGACCGGCTGGCCCGCCGGATGACGCTGCCGCACCGCGGGCGGGGCGGGGCGCTCGACATGGGCTGCGGCTCGGGCATCCTGGCGCTGGCGGTGACCAAGCGCTGGCGGGTCCCCGTCACCGCCGTGGACATCGACCCGGAGGCGGTGCGCGTCACCCGCGTCAACGCCGCCCTCAACGGGGTGAAGGCGCGCATCCGCTCGCAGGGCGGCGACGGCTACCACACCGCCATCGTGGGCAGGCACAAACCCTACCGCCTGATCACCGCCAACATCCTGGCCCGTCCGCTGGCCCGCATGGCGCCGCAGCTGAAGCGGCATCTGCAGCGCGGCGGCGTGGCCGTGCTGGCCGGCCTGCTGAACCGGCAGGAACGCCACGTCATCCAGGCGCACCGCACGCAGGGCCTGCATCTGGTTGCGCGCATCCCGGTCGGCGAATGGACCACCCTTGTGGTGAAGCGCCCGAAGCGGAAAGCCGTAAAGGGCTGACACCCCTGGATTTCGGTCCCCCCGTCGCCAATGTCTTGCGGACATATGGACGATCTGCGGAGGACCGATGCTGAACCGGATCAGGGCGCTGTTCCAGGAGAACGACCCCGGCGACGACCGCCACAGGCTGGAGGCCGCCGCCGCCGCCCTTCTGGTCGAGGCCGCACGCACCGACAACTCCATTTCCCCGGCGGAGCGCGAGCGCATCCTCGACGTCACCCGCCGCCACTTCCATCTGAGCGAGGAAGAGGCGCAGGACCTGCTGTCCGCCGCCGTGTTCGACACGGAGGGCGCCTCCCCCTACTACCGCTACGTCACGGTGATCAACGACCATTGCCCGCCGGACAAGCGGCTGTGGATCATCGAGATGCTGTGGGAGGTCGCCTACGCCGACGGCGAGTTGAACGACCTGGAGGCGAATCTGCTGCGCCGCATCGGCGGCCTGCTCCATGTGCCCGACGTCGACCGCGGCCTTGCACGCAAGCGCGTCCTGGAGCGGCTGGGCCTGCCCGACGATTCCGGGCTGTAGAGCCGTCCGGGGGCTTTCGCGCGGCTATGCCCTTTCCCACGCTTGCGCGGTGGGGCGTCCCTGCCTAGCCTGTCGCGGTCGGCTTCACCGGATGAGGATCAGCCCCCGTGTCCAGCGCTTACCGCGGCGACGAAACCCTGGCGCAGCTCCTGGCCCAAGCGGGCCTGCCCCAAACCCCCGCGGACATCCGCAGCCTCGTCGCCGGGGTGCTTGCCGCGCCGGAGGGGGAGGATCCCGACGGCTGGATGGTTCTGGTCGGGGCAAGCCTTCCCGAGGATCTCGCCGGGCAGCTCCGCGCCCTGAAGGCCGAACTTGCCGACAGCTGTCTCGCCGCTGGCCGCGCCGCCGGGGCGCCGGATTACGCCGCCCGCATCGCCGCCCTGCGCGGCGTCCTGGCGCGCGCCGACCTGGACGGCTTCATCGTGCCGCGCGGCGACGAGCATCAGGGTGAGTATGTGCCGCCGCGTGCCCAGCGCCTCGCCTGGCTGACCGGCTTCACCGGGTCGGCGGGCCACGCCATCGTGGGGCGGCAGCGCGCCGCCCTCTTCGTGGACGGGCGCTACACCCTGCAGGTCCAGGCGGAGGTGTCGGGCGACCTCTACGAATACCGGCATCTGGTCGACGATCCGCTGACCGAATGGGCGGGGGAGGCGCTGCCGCGCGGCGGACGGCTCGGCTACGATCCGTGGCTGCACACCGCCGGCTGGGTGGAGCGCACCCGCCAGCAGCTGGAGCGCATCGGCCTATCGCTGGTGCCCTGCCCGGACAACCCGGTGGACCGCGTGTGGACGGACCAGCCGCCGCCTCCGCTGGCACCGGTGGTCGCCCAGGACATCGCCTTCGCCGGGGACAGCGCCGCCGACAAGCGCGCCCGCATCGCCGGCGACCTGACGCGCAACGGCATCGGCGCCGTGGTGCTGACCCAGCCCGACTCCATCGCGTGGCTGCTCAACCTGCGCGGCGCGGACGTGCCCTGCACGCCGCTGCCGCTGTCCTTCGCGATCCTGAAGGACGACGGGCAGGTGGACCTGTTCATCGACCGCCGCAAGCTGGCGCCGGGCGTGGAATCCCACCTCGGCAACCAGGTCGCCGTGCGCGCGCCGGACGAGTTGGGCGCCGCGCTCGACGGGCTGGGGCGCGAGGGGCGCAAGGTGATGGCCGACCCGGCCGGCACATCGGCCTGGATCTTCGACCGGCTGCACATGGCCGGCGCCAAGCTGGAGCGCGACCCCGATCCCTGCGCCCTGCCCAAGGCCTGCAAGAACGAGGCGGAACTGGCCGGCACCCGCGCCGCCCACATCCGCGACGGCGCGGCGCTCGTCCGCTTCCTGCACTGGCTGTCGCGGGAGGCGCCGTCGGGCACGGTGACGGAGATCGCGGCGGCGGAGCGGCTGCTGGCCTTCCGCCGCGCCAACGACCGCTTCCGCGGCCTCAGCTTCGACACGATCTCCGGGGCGGGGCCGAACGGCGCCATCGTCCATTACCGGGTGTCGGAGGCGACCGACCGCCGGCTGGAGCCGGGCAGCCTGTTCCTGCTGGACAGCGGCGCCCAGTATCAGGACGGCACCACCGACGTGACGCGCACCATCGCCATCGGCGCGCCGACCCCGGAAATGCGCGAGCGCTTCACCCTGGTCCTCAAGGGCCACATCGCCGTCAGCACGGCGCGCTTCCCGCGCGGCACCACGGGGTCGCAGCTCGACACGCTGGCCCGTCTGCCCCTGTGGTCCCTGGGGCTGGACTACGACCACGGCACCGGCCACGGGGTGGGCAGCTACCTGTCGGTGCATGAGGGGCCGCAGCGGATCTCCAAGGTGCCGAACAGCGTGGCGCTGCAGCCCGGCATGATCCTGTCCAACGAGCCCGGCTACTACAAGACCGGCGCCTATGGCATCCGCATCGAGAACCTGATCGTCGTCCAGCCGCTCGACCTGCCCATGGCGGAGCGGCCCATGCTGGGGTTCGAGGTGCTGACCCTGGCCCCGATCGACCGCAATCTGGTCGAGCCGGCGCTGCTGACCCAGGCGGAGATCGCCTGGTTGAACGCCTACCACACCCACGTGCGCGAGGCGCTGGAGCCTCGGGTCGCGGGTGAGGAGGGCGGTGGTATCACGCAATGGTTGAGACAGGCGACCTCCCCGATCATCGATTGAGGGAAATGGCCCGGGGTGGACCATTGCCGGCGGGTGGGGGCGTATGGAGCGAGAATCAGCCCGTGCGTTCGCCTGTGAAATCTGGCAAGGTCCCCACCCGGCGCAGGGGCATGCCTGTTCGGGCCGCCGCCGGACGCTCGCCCGTGCCCTCAAACGATGCCTCATCGCGTCGGGGCGCGGCGGAAATTCGGCGGTCTTGGTAACCCGATATTTACGGGCGTGCGTCACTGTCGCCGTGAGGGATGACTTTTCGGCAGACTTAAGGCATCACAGTCGGACCAGACCGACCTCGGCGCACGCCATGCCGCGCCGGGCGGGCTGAACGCCGGGCCGGGGCCTAGCAACGGAAGAATGCGGAGACGCGTAGATGAAGATCCTTGTCGTCGATGACTACGCCACCATGCGGCGCATCGTGCGGAACCTCCTGACCCAGATCGGCTACACGGACATCGACGAGGCCGGCGACGGCGTCTCGGCCCTGCAGAAGCTGCGCGAGAGCAAGTTCGGCCTCATCATTTCCGACTGGAACATGGAGCCGATGACCGGTCTGCAGCTCCTCAAGGAGATCCGCGCCGACGCCAAGCTCGCCTCGACCCCGTTCATCATGGTCACCGCCGAAAGCAAGACCGAGAACGTGATCGCCGCCAAGCAGGCCGGTGTGAACAACTACATCGTCAAGCCTTTCAACGCCGACACCCTGAAGCAGAAGATTCAGGCCGTCATCGGCGGGTAAGGAGTGGTTGGGTTGGATCAGCTTCCGCAGCTTTCCGAGGAAGAGTTCGACCAGATCGAGGAAGCGATCGCCCGCACCACAAAGGGGCGAGCCTTCCTGCGCCGCTTCCACCGCCGGGCCCATGGGGCTGCGGCGGAGGAGGTGCGCAATATGCTGCTGGAGTTCCGCAGCTCCTGGCATCAGCAGAGCGAGGCGGTGGAAGCCTCCAAGCACGTCGAGGTGCTGCGGCTGGAGCTGATGGAGATGGCGGCCTCCATCGAGCAGGCGCGGCGCGAGGTCGCGGCCCTGCGTCCGCCCGACGCCGGCGGCGACAAGATCATGTCGGCGACCAACGAGCTGGACGCCATCGTCATCTCCACCGAACGCGCGTCCTTCGAGATCCTGAACGCCGCCGAGCGGCTGATGGACCTGTCGGGCAAGCTGAAGGCGGACGGCGCCGACCCCGGCCTGTGCTCCGAGATCGAGGGGGAGGTGACGAACATCTTCACCGCCTGCTCGTTCCAGGACCTGACCGGCCAGCGCACCAGCAAGGTCGTCAACGCGCTCCGCTACATCGAGCAGCGCGTCAACGCGATGATCAACATCTGGGGCGTCGAGAAGCTCGCCGGCCTCCAGATTGCGCAGGAAAACACGGACACCCGGCCCGACTCCCATCTGCTGAACGGTCCCCAGCTCGACGGCCTCGGCGTCAGCCAGGCCGACGTGGACAGCATGTTCGACAGCCCGGCGATGGCGGCACCGCCGCCGCCGGTTTCCGAACCGCCACCCGCTCCGGCCCCCGCCCCGGCGGCCCAGACTGGAGCCAAGGCGAGTCAGGCCGACATCGACAACCTGTTCGACAGCCCGGCCCCGGCCTCGGCCCCTGTGCCGGCCGCTCCGGCGAAGGCCAGTCAGGCGGACATCGACAGCCTGTTCGACAGTCCGGCTCCGGCTGCGGCTCCGCCGGTTTCCGCCCCGGCTCCGGCTGCGGTCCCCGCCGCCAAGAAGCCGGTGCCGAAGCCCGCCTCGGCGGCCAAGCCCGCCCCCAAGCCGGTTGCCAAGCCGGCGGCCGCCCCGCCGCCCGCGGCGGACGAGCCTCCGGCGCCATTGGATCAGGCGGCGATCGACGCCCTGTTCGGCTGACCTCACGGTCAACAAGACGGTTCGGCGTCGGATTTGTGAAGAGTTGCCGCCGCTCCAATCGGCGGGCGAATTGGGACATGAAGTTTGCTATGACGATCGTCGCCCGCCGGGCCGATGCCGGCTTTGGCGGGCAGTCCTGACCAGACGGGCCGGCGTGCACGGACGCCCCGGACGTCCCTTCGGAAAGAGGCGCAGCCCGCATGAGGAATCTCTCGAAACCCTTCATGGCGGAGCTTCAGAAGGCTCGCCGGACCGGCAATCCCTATCAGGCGGTGGTGGATGACGCCTCCGCCCTGGCGCCGGCGCTGGCGTCGCTGCCGTCCGGCCCGGTCACCGTGGACAACAGCGACGTCATCCGCGCCATCAGCGACCTCGGCGCGAAGCTCGACCGCTTCCTGACCATGGACGCCCAGCAGATCGACCAGATCCAGGTCGAGATCGCCGACATCTCGGGCCGGATCAAGGCCACCAAGGTGGAGATGGCGGCGATCCGCCACCCGCTGGCCGGCGACGACAAGTTCGTGCAGGCGTCGCAGGAACTGAACGCCGTCGTCTCGGCGACGGAGGCCGCGACCAACACCATCATGGCCTGCGCCGAGGAGCTGGAGGAGGTCGTTCACGAACTGAAGTCGTCGCTGCCGGAGGGCTACCACGCCGACCGCGTCAACGACATGAACGACGTGATCGTCCGCATCTACGAGGCCTGCAACTTCCAGGACCTGACCGGCCAGCGCATCACCAAGGTCGTCCGCGCCCTGTCCTTCATCGAAGAGCGCGTCGACGCGATGATGAGCCACTGGAACAAGCGCGAGTTCGAGGCGATGCCCCTGCCGCCCACCGTCACCAAGATGGACGAAACGCTGGAGCTGCACGGCCCGGCCGACCATCAGGAGATGGGCAACATCAGCCAGGCCGACATCGACGCCCTCTTTGGTTGATCAGTTCGGCTGACCGGACCACCATTCGGGCCTCCGTTCCGGAGAGCCCGGCCGCCTCACGGCGGCGAGGTTCGAAATTTGTTCGCCGAAGCGGCTTGCCGCCCCCGCGCCCCGGCGTGCTATATAGGGCCAACTTCGAAAGCACCGCGACGACCATGCCCTGCCGTTTTTCCCGTCTGCCGCTTGCGGCCCTCCTCCTGGCTTCCGCCCTGACCGCCTGCTCCTCGACCAAACCCGAGGACCAGTATGTCGAGCGTCCGGCCGAGCAGATCTACCAAGAGGCCGACGCCGCCATGCGGGAGGAGCGGTTCAAGGTGGCCGCCAAGCTCTATGACGAGGTGGAGCGCCAGCACCCCTATTCCGAATGGGCGGGCAAGGCGCAGATCATGGCGGCCTACGCCCATTACCAGGATCTGAAGTACGACGACGCGATCCTGGCGCTCGACCGCTACATCCAGCTTCATCCGGGCAGCCCCGACGTCGCCTACGCCTACTACATGCGGGCGCTGTCCTATTACGAGCAGATCACCGACGTCCGCCGCGACCAGCGCATGACCCGTCTGGCGCTCGATGCGCTGTCGGAGGTCGTGCGCCGCTTCCCGGACAGCCAGTACGCCCGCGACGCCAAGATCAAGATCGACCTGACCAACGACCATCTCGCCGGCAAGGAGATGGAGGTCGGACGCTTCTATCTGAAGCAGGGGCAGTACACCGCCGCCATCGGCCGGTTCCGCATGGTGATTGAAAACTACCAGACCACCTCCCACGTCCCTGAGGCGCTGCACCGGCTGGTGGAGTGCTATCTGGCGCTGGGAATCACGGACGAGGCGAAGACCGCCGCCGCCGTGCTCGGCCACAACTTCCCCGGCAGCGAATGGTACACGGACAGCTACGCACTGCTGGTGGACGCCAACGTGCGTCCGGAGCGAAACGAGAAGTCCTGGATCAGCAGAGCCTGGAGCTCCCTGTTCTAGGACGATCCATGCTGGCGTCGCTGACGATCCGGGACGTCGTCCTGATCGAACGGCTGGGGCTGGGCTTCCGCAAGGGTCTGTGCGTCCTCACCGGTGAGACCGGTGCGGGCAAGTCGATCCTGCTCGACGCGTTGGGTCTGGCGCTGGGTGCGCGGGCCGATTCGGGCCTCGTCCGCCATGGCGCCGATCAGGCGTCGGTGACGGCGGAGTTCGATCTGTCCGGCGACCACCCGGCGCTCGCCATCCTCAGGGAGCAAGGGCTCGACCCCGAGGAGCGGCTGGTGGTCCGCCGCACCGTCAGCGCCGACGGGCGCAGCCGCGCCTGGGTCAACGACCAGGCGGTCGGTGTCGGCCTGCTGAAGCGGCTGGGCGAGGAGCTGGTCGAGGTCCATGGCCAGTTCGACACCCATGGCCTCCTGAATCCGCAGACCCATCGCGGCGTGCTGGACGCCTACGCCGGGCTGTCCAGCCAGGCCGCCCAGGTCGCCGCCGCCCACCGGGCGTGGAGGCAGGTCGAGGACGCGCGCGCCAACGCCGCCGCCGAGATCGCCCGCGCCCGCTCGGAGGAGGAGTATCTCCGCCACGCCGTGGCCGAGCTGGACGCGCTGGCTCCCAAGCCGGGCGAGGAAGAGGAACTGGCCGAGACCCGTGCCGTGCTGATGCACCGGGAGAAGCTGGTCGACGCCCTGAACGCCGCCTATGGCGAGCTGTCGGGCGACCGCGGGGTGGAGCGCGCCCTGTCCTCGGCCATCCGCACGCTGAGCCGGATCGCCGACAAGGCCGCCGGCAAGCTCGACCCGGTCATCGCCGCCCTGGACCGCGCCGCGACCGAGGCGGGGGAGGCCATCGCCGGGCTCCAGGCCGTGTCCTCCGACGTGGACATGGACCCGCAGGCCCTGGAGAAGCTGGAGGAGCGGCTGTTCGCCCTGCGCGCCGCCGCCCGCAAGCACGGGGTGGACGTGGACGCGCTGGCCCCCCTGCGCAAGGACATGGCCGACCGTCTGCTGCTGATCGAAGATCAGGGCGATCTGCTGGCCCGCCTCGCCCGTGAGGCGGAGGTCGCCCGCGACGCCTACCGCAAGGCCGCCGAGTCGCTGAGCCGGGAGCGCCAGCAGGCCGCCGGCCGCCTGGACACGGCGGTCGCCGCCGAACTCGCCCCGCTGAAGCTGGAGAAGGCGAAGTTCCGCACGCTGGTCGAGCCGCTGGCCGACGAATCGGACTGGACGGCGTCGGGCATGGACCGCGTGGCCTTTCAGGTCGCCACCAACCCCGGCTCCCCCCCCGGCGCACTGAACAAGATCGCGTCGGGCGGCGAGTTGGCGCGCTTCATGCTGGCGCTGAAGGTGGTGCTGGCCCAGACCTCGACCGTCGGCACGCTGGTGTTCGACGAGGTGGACACCGGCATCGGCGGCGCCGTCGCCGCCGCGGTGGGCGAGCGTCTGAAGACGCTCGGGCAGGGGCTCCAGGTGCTCGTCGTCACCCACAGCCCGCAGGTCGCCGCGCGCGGCTCCATCCACCTCAAGGTGCAGAAGTCGGTGAAGGGCGAGCAGGTGACGACCGGCGTGGTCGAGCTGGACGGCGACGACCGTCGCGAGGAGATCGCCCGCATGCTGTCCGGCGCCACCGTCACCGCCGAGGCCCGCGCCGCCGCCGACAGTCTGATCGCCGGGCGGGGGTAGCGGAATGCCTCTCTCCCCTCTCCCCAGAGGGGAGAGGGCTAAATCCTCCGTCCAGGTCACAGCAATCGCCCGCAGCGGTCATACGGCGGCCACAGCAAAACACGCATAGTCCAGCCTTGCGCGTCCGGAAACGGGCGCTGTTCTCCCAAGAACGAACAAGGTTGGCAAGATGTCGAACAGCTCCGCTTCCGCCGGCAACGTCGTCGTGATCGACAGCGGCCTGTCCTCCGCCTGGAACACGGGCCGGCTGGTCTACCAGCATGACTTCTACGGAAACGACAACGACGTCATGGTCGCCAACGCGAACACGCACGGCGCCCTGGTCACCGCGGAGATCCTGGAGAACGCGCCCGACGTCGGCATCATCGCGCTGAAGGTCATGCCCGACGACGGCAGCGGCGCCAGCGAGGCCAACATCGAGAAGGCCCTGCAATGGGTCGTCGCCAACGCCGACGCCTACAACATCACGGCGGTGAACCTGTCGTTGGGCGGCGGCGCGCAGACGACCGCGGCCACCACCTCGATCTCCGACGAACTGGCGGCGCTGACCGCCAAGCGCGTGCTGACCGTGGCCGCCGCCGGCAACAGCGGCGACGGCGGGGCGTCGCAGAGCGTCTCCAGCTACGCGGCCGACGTGAACCAGATCTGCGTCTCGGCCTCTACCGGCGACGGCGCCTTCCCGTCCTGGGCGCAGCGCAGCCCGACCCTGACCGACGTCTGCGCCGACGGCACCGACGTGCGGATCACCAATCTCTCGGGCGTCACCTACACGGCGAACGGCTCCTCCTTCGCCGCCCCGGCGGTAACCGCGGCGGTGGCGCAGGCGCAGCAGGCGTGGGTGGAGCAGACCGGCACCCGGCTGACCCAGGGGGAGTTCCTCGATCTCGCCCGCAGCACCGGCAAGGCCATGGGCACCGCCGGCTATTTCGAGCTGGACACCGACGCCCTGCTGGCCAAGATCGCCCAGTCCGCCCCGGTTCCCACGGCGCAGAGCGCCACGACGATCACCGTCAACGCCTCCGGCGCACCGGCGGGCGGGGTGAACGCTCATTTCAAGCTGCTGGTGGACGGCAAGACGGTGGGGCAGGCCACGGTGGATTCGGCGTCCAAGGACTACAGCTTCACCGCCGACCTGACCGCCGACCAGGCCCACAAGGTGCAGGTCCAGTACGACAACGACGGCTTCGTGAACGGCCAGGACCGCAACCTGTTCGTCAACAAGATCGCCATCAACGGCACCGCCCACAGCCCGACCGCCGCCAACGTCACCTATGACAAGGGCGCACTCGACGGCAAGGACGTGGTGAAGGGCCAGTCGTCGATGTGGTGGGGCGGCACGCTCGTGGTCGACGCTCCGGCGAAGGATTTTCCGGCCCAGGATGCGCCCGCCAACACGACGATCACCGTCAACGCCTCCGGTGTCGCGGCGGGCGGGGTGAACGCCCATTTCAACCTGCTGGTCGACGGCAAGGCCATCGGCGGCGCCACGGTCGGCACCGCGGCCAAGGACTTCACATTCGCCACCAACCTGACCGCCGATCAGGCCCACAAGGTGCAGGTCCAGTACGACAACGACGCCGTGGTGAACGGGCAGGACCGCTCGCTGTTCGTCAACAAGCTCACCATCAACGGCCATGCCGTCGCTCCCACGGCGTCGAACGTCACCTACGACAAGGGCGCGCTCGACGGGAAGGACGTGGTGAAGGGGCAGGCCGGCCTGTGGTGGAACGGCACGCTGGTGGTCGACGCCGACAAGTCATGGTTTCCCTCCGCCGGGACGGCCGCCGTGGCGTCGGCCCTGTCCGCGAGCCAGTCCGCGGACGGGCAGGACACCGTGTGGCAGCATCTCGTCGCCCAGGGGCTGGAGGCTGCGGCGCCGGTCCATGCGGATGCCGCCTTCGCCATGGCGGACGTCGGCCTGACGGCGGATGCCTATGCCCACGCCGCGCTGATGGACCATCATCCCGACCCGCTGCACCCGTTCGACGCCGCCTGAGGCGGGGCGCCCGTCACGCCGCCTGGCGCAGGGGGATCATGTGTGATACCAAGGGCGCTTGATGCCTTCCATCAAACGCCCTTGGTTCAACCCGGAAGCACATTGTGCAGCAATGTGCGAGAGGGTCATACGGCCGGCCGATCATGGACGCATTCATGCGCCGGCCGTATGACAGGGCGCCTGTCCGGCACGGCGCGCATCCCCTCCGTCGTCCCGATCAATTGAGCGGGGATGAGGAAGGCGTCATCGACCGACGCCATGACCGACCGCGCGCCGTCGGCCAGTCGGCGGACTGGCTGGCCTCTTATTGGAATTGTTTGCGGATCAACACCGTTGCGTGCGGCAAGCGGGCCCAGGCCCAGGCCCAGGCCCAGGCCCAGGCTGGTGTCAGGCGGCGCGTTTCCAGGGCTGCCAACCGCCCAGGCGCAGTCCGACGGCGATGCCCGTAAAGGGAATCCGCAGTTCCAAATCCCGCGGCTGGAAGAAGGTCAGGCGTTCCGGGGCGCCGGTGGGGCCGTATTCCAGGCGCGCGCCCTTCGGCTCCTCGGCGAACTCGTCGCTCATCACCTGCCAGATCTCCAGGTCGTCGCCGTGGTTGGAGATCTTGTACTGACCGCAGCGCCAGACCGGGGCCTCGCCCACGCCGCCCTCGACCACCTTCTTGTCGCCGTCCATCTTCACGTCGCCCACTCCGGCGGCGCGGCCCGACATCGACGGCCCCTGGCTTTCCGCGCGGAAGCCCAGCCGCAGCCAGGCGGAGCGGGTGCGCGGAATCATGCGGCGCAGCAGGCGCGCGTCCGCCGTCGCGAAATGGTCGGGATCGTCGTACAGAATGCGGTCGAGCGCCGCGGCGATGACGAATCGATCGTCGATGGTCAGGCTGCCGGCGGTCGCACGGCTGGTCGGCTCGGTCATGCAGCACATCCGTTCACGGGCGCCGGCTCATCATACACGCAACCCTCGCGCCCCCGCATCTTTCCAGGTCTGCTCAAGGTCTGCGGTTTCAAGGTTGGTGCGATGGGGGCCAAATGCCAGACCGGCACAGGCCGGACTCCACGGCAAGCCCCCGCGGCGCTATGCTGCGCCCCCGGCGGCGCCCGCCGATCCACAGCACCGTCCCCCAGCGTCATCCCCATAAGAAGGCACCGAAGAGACCCGCCATGAACGACCTGTTCGATACCCCCGCCGCGCTCCGCAGCATCTCCGTGGAGGAGCTGACGGTGGAGCAGGCGCAGGCGGAACTGGCCGCGCTGGCCCAGGAGATCGCCCACCACGACCGGCTCTATCACCAGCAGGACAAGCCGGAGATTTCCGACGCCGCCTACGACGCGCTGGTCCGCCGCAACAACGGGATCGAGGCGCGCTATCCGGAGCTTCGCCGGGCCGATTCGCCCTCGCTGCGCGTCGGTGCGACCCCGGCGGCGGGTTTCCGCAAGGTGCGCCACGCGCTGCCCATGCTGTCGCTCGGCAACGCCTTCGAGCCGGAGGAGGCGCACGAGTTCGTCGCCCGCGTCCGCCGCTTCCTCGGCCTGTCCGACGACGCCCCGCTGGAGTTCGTGGCCGAGCCGAAGATCGACGGGCTGTCCTGCTCGCTCCGTTACGAGAACGGCCGGCTGGTCCTGGCCGCCACCCGCGGCGACGGCACGGAGGGCGAGGACGTGACCGCCAACGTCCGCACCATCAGGGACGTGCCGCAGACCCTGGAGGCGCCCTATCCCGCGGTGCTGGAGGTGCGCGGCGAGGTCTACATGAACCGCGACGACTTCTTGGGCATGAACCGCGCCTACGCGGAGCGGGGGGAGGACCTGTTCGCCAACCCGCGCAACGCCGCCGCCGGGTCGCTGCGCCAGAAGGATTCGACGGTCACCGCGTCGCGCCCGCTCTGCTTCTTCGGCTACGCCCTGGGTGAGCTGTCGGAGCCGATCGCCGACACCCAGTGGGGCATCCGCGAGCGGCTGCGCGGCTGGGGCTTCTCGCTGAACCGCCCGGCCAACCTGTGCGACGGCGCCGAGGCGCTGCTGACCCATTACCGCAAGATCGGCGAGGAGCGCTCGGCGCTGCCCTTCGACATCGATGGGGTGGTCTACAAGGTCAACAGCCTGGAGCTTCAGCAGCGGCTGGGCTTCGTCAGCCGGGCGCCGCGCTGGGCCATCGCCCACAAATTCCCGGCGGAGCAGGCGCAGACCCGGCTGAAGGGAATCACCATCCAGGTCGGCCGCACCGGCGCCCTGACCCCGGTGGCCGAGCTGGAGGACATCACCGTCGGCGGCGTGGTGGTCAGCCGCGCCACCCTGCACAACGAGGACGAGATCGCCCGCAAGGACGTCCGCATCGGCGACCTGGTGACCGTCCAGCGGGCCGGCGACGTGATCCCGCAGATCGTCGGGGTCGTGGCGGAGCAGCGCCCCGCCGACGCCGTGCCCTATGTCTTCCCCGACCATTGTCCGGTCTGCGGCAGCCTCGCCGTGCGCGAGCCGGACGAGGCGGTGCGCCGCTGCACCGGCGGCCTGATTTGCGCCGCCCAGGCCAAGGAGCGGCTGCGCCATTTCGTGTCGCGCAACGCCTTCGACATCGAAGGGCTGGGCGAGAAGACCATCGAGGAGTTTTGGGAGGATGGGCTGATCCGCTCCCCCGTGGACATCTTCACGCTGGAGCGCCGGGTGGCGGCGGTGGAGATCGCCATCCTCGGCCGTCCGGGCTGGAAGGAGAAGTCGGTCGAGAACCTGTTCGCCGCCATCAACCAGCGGCGCGCGCGCATCGACCTGCACCGCTTCATCTTCGCGCTGGGCATCCGCCACATCGGCGAGGTGACCGCCAAGTCGCTGGCCCGCCAATACGGCTCGATCGACGGCTGGCTGGAGGGGATGGAGCGCGCCGTCGCCAACATGCCGGGGGAGGCATGGCGCGACCTGCACGCGCTGAGCGGGCTCGGCCCGGTGAAGGCCGACGCTCTGCTCGCTTGGTTCGCCGACCCGGAGAATCTGCCGAAGCTGGACTTCTACGCCGGCCAGGAGGCGCTGCGGCTGGACAGCGTCATCAAGCTGCTGGGCATCAAGAAGGTGGACAGCCGCGCCGCCCAGGCGCTGGCCGAACGCTACGGCGCCCTGGCGGAGTGGAAGGCGGCGATGCTCGCCGCGGTCGCCGCGCAGCCCGGCTCCGGCTGGGGCGAACTGGTCGCCATCCCCGACGTCGGCGAGGTCGCCGCGGAGGAGTTGGCCGGCTTCTTCCAGGAGGAGCGCAACCGCGCCATCATCGACGACCTGCGCGCCGAGGGCGTGCGGGTGGCCGACGCCGAACGCCCGAAGGCCGCCAGCGGCTCCCCCGTCGCCGGCAAGACGGTGGTCTTCACCGGCACGCTGGAGACCATGACCCGCACCGAGGCGAAGACCCGCGCTGAGTCGCTGGGCGCCAAGGTCGCCGGCTCGGTCTCGGCCAAGACCGACTACGTCATCTGCGGGGCGGACGCGGGCAGCAAGGCCGCCAAGGCGCGCGACCTGGGCGTGACCATCCTCAGCGAGCAGGAGTGGGCCGAACTGATCGCCGGTTGACGGGGGACGGCAGGGGAGAGGTGGAAGGGGAGGGGCGGCGCGGCCGAGTGCCGCGTTGACGCTCACTGCCGGCGGTTCCATAAAAGGGGCTAAGCACCATAAGAAAAACGAGACGGGGGATCGCTATGGACTCCATTCAATGGTCGCGCTGGATGAGCGTCGGCATCGAAGAACTCGATGAGGATCATCGCGTTCTCGTGGACATCGTCAACAAGCTGGGCGCAGACGAAAACCGCGCCTCCCCTGACATCGTTGAAGCGATCCTGGACGAGTTGATCCACTACACCAAGGATCATTTCGCACGCGAAGAAGCGCACATGGCCCAGGCCAACTATCCGACCTTCGCCGCGCATAAGGCCCTGCACGACACGTTGACGCGCAACGTCGAATCCTACCGTGAACGCTTCCACGCCCAGCGCGACACCATCACCGGCAACGAGGTGTTCGAATTCTGCGCCGACTGGCTGGGCAAGCACATCCTGAAGGAAGACACCCGCTTCGGCGCCTACGCCGCGGAGCAGTGAATGAGTGGCCCTCTCCCCTCCGCTCACGCGCAAACGACGTTTGCGCTGACGCGGCAGGCGGACCTTTCCGCCGAAAGCGGGGAGAGGGAAGGGGCCCACGCCGCACCGGCGTGGGAAGGGTGAGGGGGATGCGCGTGGTGGTGTGTTCGGCAAAAGCGCACCCCCCTCACCCTGACCCTCTCCCCGGAGGGGAGAGGGGATTTCGCCCCCTCACCTCAGTCGAAGACTTAAAAAAACCACATAAAGTATTGATATAATTCAATAGTTCTTTAATTCTGGTAAAAGCGGCGCAGACATCATTCTCTCCTACTCCCGGAAGGGGAGGGGAGTGCGCACGAAACTCCTCAAGCGCGAGTCCGAGAGGGGAGGGGGGTGCACTAAACGAAAATGCCCTCCCCGGAAGGGGAGGGCAGGGGCAAACCCGACCTGTGAGGCGCGTCTCAGGCGACGGCGAGCCGTTCGGTCGCGTGCCAGACGGCGCCCGGCAGAGCCGTGCTCGGCGGGGTCTCGTAGCACCAGGCGCTGGCGTCGGCGAACAGAGCGCGCAGCAGCTGGTTGTTCAGGGCGTGGCCGGAGCGCACGCCGTGGAAGTGGCCGACGAACATCGCGCCGGCCAAGTAAAGGTCGCCGACCGCGTCCAGGATCTTGTGGCGCACGAACTCGTCGTCGAAGCGCAGGCCGCCCTCGTTCATCACCTCGTCGCCGGAGATGACCACCGCGTTGTCCAGCGAGCCGCCGCGGGCGAGGCCCATCTTGCGCAGGCCCTCGACCTCGTGCAGGAAGCCGAAGGTGCGGGCGGCGCTGATCTCGTCGCGGAAGGTCTCGGCGTCCAGCTCCACCTCGTGGCTCTGCTGGGCGATGGCCTTGCTGGCGAAGTCGATCTCGAAGCTGAACCCCGTCGTGTGGTCGGGCGTGAAGGTGGCGGTCTTGTTGCCCTCGGTCACGGTGACCGGCTTCAGGATGCGGATGGCGCGGCGCGGCGCGTTCTGCGACACGGTGCCGACGCGCTCGATCGCCTCCACGAAGGGGGCGGCGCTGCCGTCCATGATCGGCACCTCGATGTTGTCCAGCGCGACCAGGGCGTTGTCCACGCCGCAGCCGGCCAGCGCCGACATCAGATGCTCGATGGTGCCGATGGTGGTGCCGTGGGCGTTGCCGATGACCGTGCACAGCTTGGTGTCGACCACATGGTCCCAGCGTGCCGGGATCACGGCAGCGGGGCCGCTGAGGTCGGTGCGCCGGAAGACGATGCCGCTGTTCGGCTCGGCCGGGGAAATCGTCAGGGTGACCGTCGCGCCCGTATGCAGCCCGACGCCCGAGCAACGCACCGGCTTCGCCAGGGTACGCTGCAGCATGCCTTCGGTCTTGATGCGATTCTGAGCCACGGTGTCTGTCCCGTTTCAATCTTGGTCTTTGTGCGATCGGTCCGCGACTTGCCGCCGGTCTCTCTTGGGAGGGGCGGGTCAGCGCTTATGGCCGCATATGCTAGGTAGCACTGCCCCCTGTGGACGACAAATCACTCTTTGTTACCGTTTGTTGCAGGGCGGTAGAGCACCGTCGCCGGGCGCGAACCAGGGCGCTCCCCAGACACGAAAAGACCGCCCCCGGAGCGTTCTTGCGAAGCTCTGGAGGCGGTTGAAGTCTAACAGGTTGTGGATACCCGCCGGTGCCGCTTCGAAAGAGGCGGCGGCGACCGGCGGGTTGCTGTTGCCCTCAGATCAATTGGGCCAGCCTCGGTGACGCGTCAGTTGGCCTGACGGCGCAGGAAGGCGGGGATGTCCAGCGCTTCCTCGTCGATCCTCTGGGTGGTGCCGTCGACGCCCGTCGCCTGCGGGCGCGGGGCCTGCATCGGCGGCTGCTGCGCGGCCATCGGCGGCTGCGGCATCACCGGCTGCTGGTGCTGCGGCTGGTGCTGCTGGGGCTGATGGTGGTGCGGCTGATGCTGGGGCTGGGGGGCCGGCTGCGGCGCCGGATCGGCCTTGCGGCCGGCCAGACCGGTGACCAGACCGAACAGGAAGTTCGGCTTGCGGGCCGGCGGCTCCGCCTGGGCGGCGGCGGCGAGCTGGCTCGACATCGGGACCGAGGACTGGCGCGGACCGGGATCGGCGGCCTTCGGGGCGATGAAGTGGCCGTCGCGGCGCTCGCTGTGCAGCGGCCCGGTGGCGACGTTGCGGGCCGGGGCGGTTTCCACCGGCTGCATGCCGTCATGGCCCATCGGCATGTGCGGGTGGGGCGCATGCTGCGGGGCGTGCTGAGCCATGGGGTCCATGGGTTGCTGGATCGGCTGCGGCGCCGGCTGCTGCACCGGAACGTGCTGCTGGAACTCCGACGGGTGCGGCTGCTGAACCTGGGGCTGCGCGACTCCGCCCATCGGGCGCGGCGCCAGACCGGCGCCGGGGATCGCCGGGGCGACCTGACCGGGGGAGGCGAGCGGAGCCGGGGCGGCCTGGGTCAGGCCGGCGGCGCCGGCGGGCTTCTTGGCGCCGCCGTTGCCGCCGTTGCGGTCGGAGACCAGCGACAGGTTGACCGGGTGCAGGGTGCGCGGGTTGGACATGGCCGCAGCGTCGATGCCGGTGGCGACCACCGACACGCGCATCACGCCGTCCAGCGAGCTGTCGAAGGTCGAGCCGAAGATGATGTTGGCGTCCGGATCGACCTCGTCGCGGACGCGGTTCGCCGCCTCGTCGACCTCGAACAGGGTCATGTCGTAGCCGCCGGTGATGTTGATGAGGACGCCGCGGGCACCCTTCATCGACACGTCGTCGAGCAGCGGGTTGGAGATGGCGGCCTCGGCGGCCTCGATGGCGCGGCGCTCGCCGCCGGCCTCGCCGGTGCCCATCATCGCCTTGCCCATCTCGGTCATCACCGAGCGGATGTCGGCGAAGTCCAGGTTGATGAGGCCGGGCATCACCATCAGGTCGGTGACGCCGCGCACGCCGGAATGCAGAACGTCGTCGGCCATCTTGAAGGCGTCCGCGAAGGTCGTCTTCTCGTTGGCGATGCGGAACAGGTTCTGGTTCGGGATGATGATCAGCGTGTCGACATACTGCTGCAGCTCGGCGATGCCCGATTCGGCCAGCCGCATGCGGTGCGCGCCCTCGAAATGGAAGGGCTTGGTCACCACGCCGACGGTCAGCAGGCCGCGCTCGCGGGCGGCGCGGGCGATGACTGGAGCCGCACCCGTGCCGGTGCCGCCGCCCATGCCGGCGGTGATGAACACCATGTTGGCGCCTTCGAGGTGACCGATGATCTCCTCGAGCTGTTCCTCGGCGGAGGCGCGGCCGACGTCCGGCTTGGAGCCGGCGCCCAGGCCGCGGGTCATGGTGGTGCCGAGCTGGACGCGCTTCTCGCAGAGCGAGCCCTTCAGGGCCTGCGCGTCGGTGTTGCCGACCACGAAGTCCACGCCTTCGAGGTTGGACTTGATCATGTTGTTCACGGCGTTGCCGCCGGCGCCGCCGACACCGAAGACGGTGATGCGGGGCTTCAGCTCGGGTTCGATGCTGGGGATGGTCACGTTGATCATGTTATGGCCTCCACAACCTTTTGATTGGTTCGATGCTTTGCGTCGCGGGTCTTTGCCCGGTTGGGTCCGGGTGGTGTTTTTAGGCAGGAATGCGGTGGTGCGGCGGGAGCCTTTTTCGGGCCGAGAACCAATGTCGGTAAAGTCATAGGTTCTCCCGCAGCCACAGGCCGACGCGCCCGAAGAACCCCGTGCCGGCGCCAGCCTCATGGCCCGCCACGGGAAGTTCCGCCGGATTGCGCACGGCGTGGAGAAGAAGGCCCGCGGCGGTCGAATAGGACGGACCGCCTTGCGCCTCGTTCAGACCGGTGATCCGCGTCGGTCGCCCGATGCGGACCTGTTTGTCCAGGATCAGCTGCGCCAGCTCGCGCATGCCCGGCAACTGGCTGGCGCCGCCCGTCAGGACGACGCGCCGGCCGACCAGCTTCGCGTAGCCGGAATGCTCCAGCCGCGAGCGGACATGCTCGAAGATTTCCTCCAGCCGCGGCTGGATGATGCGCACCAGATAGGATTTCGGCAGGTTGTTGGCGCCGAGGCGCTCCTCCTCGCCGACCTGGGGGACGTCGATCATCTCGCGCTCGTCGGCGGGGCTGGTGATGGCGCTGCCGTGCAGCGTCTTCATGCGCTCCGCATGGACGACCGGCGTGGTCAGCCCGCGCGCGATGTCGTTGGTGACGTGGTTGCCGCCCAGCCGGATGCAGTCCGACCAGACCAGCGTGCCTTCGGAGAAGACGGAGATCGTCGTGGTGCCGCCGCCCATGTCGATGCAGGCGGAGCCCATCTCCATCTCGTCGTCGACCAGACAGGCGAGGCCGGACGCGTAGGGGCTGGCGACCAAACCCTCGATGTCGAGGTGGCAGCGGGCCACGCAGGTCTGCAGGTTGCGCACGGCCCCGGCGGGCGAGGTGATGACGTGTGCCTGCACGCCCAGCCGCTCGCCGTACATGCCCTTGGGGTCGCGGATGCCGCGGCTGCCATCCAGCGCGAAGCCGACGGGGATCGCGTGGACCAGCGCCTGGTCCGGGCCGACCTGCAGGCTGCGGGCGTGGGCGAGCGCGCGGCGGACGTCGCCGTCCGTCACCTCCTGGCCGGAGACGGCGACCTCGGCGTTGAAGCCGTGGGAGATCGGGGAGGACACGTTGACGATCACGTCGCGGATCGTCTCGTTGGCCATCTGCTCCGCCGCATGGACGGCGGCGCCGATGGAGGTCTCCGCCGCTTCCATGTCGATGATGGCGCCGGCGCGCACGCCCGTGGCGATCTGATGGCCGATCCCCAGGATGCGCACGGCCCCCGCATCCTCGACGCGGGCGATGAGGCAGCACACCTTGGTCGAGCCGACGTCCAGCGCGGCGATGATCCCGCCGCGGGTGGCTCGTTTTGGCTTTTTCGCCCCGTTGAAGCCCATGTTCAGCACAACCCTATGGCCTCGATGCGTCCGGTCGTTCGCGTTTCAGAAAGAGGGGTTCAAAAAGAGGAGTGGCGGAGGATCACGTCTTCTTGCCCGGCTTCTTCTTGTTCTCCTCCTCCGTCCAGGGCAGGACGGCGGTGGCAGAGGTCTGCAGCACGGCGCGGTCGTTCTGGCGCAGGTCGATGGCCACGATGTCGCGGTCGAGGACCTGTCCCGTCGCGTCCATCTCCGCCAACTGGCGCAGCGCGGACGGCATGCGGGCTTCCGGCAGTTTCACCACGACACCGTTCTTCAACTTGAGATCCCAGCGGCGGTCGCCGACCCAGGAGGCGGCGCTCACCTTGTCGCGCAGCGCCGGCACGTTGTCGAGGGCCGCGAGCAGCTTCGGCACCTGCATCGGCGCGTTGGCGCCGACGACCTGCGGCAGCGTCTCGATCCGGCGGTTGCCGCGCCGCGCCAGCTCGGTGGCGTCGGCCAGCGGGCGGCCTTCGCGGTCGATGACGGTAAACTTGCGGTCGTGCTGCCAGATCGCCATCGGCTGCCGCTCCGTCAGGCGGACGAACAGGATGCCGGGCAGGTGCCGCTCGATGGAGGCCGAGGCGACCCAGGGCAGGCTTTCCAGCTTCTCCTTGGCGTCGGACAGCGTGACGGCGAGGATCGGGTCGCCGCGCTGCACGCCGAGCACGCGCAGGATGGACGCCGGGTCGGTCTCGGTCCGGCCCTCGACCAGCACGTCGGCGATGGCGAAGCCGGCGGACGCGCTGGTCTGGATCAGGCTTTCCTGCAACGCCGCGGTGGTCTCGGCGAAGGTGCCACGCTGCCAGGCCGACGCGGCCATGCCGGCGACGACCAGGATCGGCGTCAGCAGGATGGCCGCCTTGACCGCGGGACGGGTCCAGCGCGGCCAGGCGCGGCGGCGGTTGCCTTTCTGGGCCGACTTCGCCATGGCGCGCGGCGGCACGGGCCTGTCATCGCGGGCCCGATTCGCAGAGCCCCCGAAGCCGGCGCGGAACTGCGGATCGATGCTCAGTCGAGTTGACATGCGGCGTTCTCCACCATCCAAGCGACGAGAGCCCCGTAGGTGAGCCCCACGGCGGCGGCCTGTTCGGGAACCAGCGACAGCGGCGTCATGCCCGGCTGGTTGTTGATTTCCAGGAAAAAGAGTCCGTCGGTCCCACTTTTACGATCATCCCAGCGGAAGTCGCTGCGCGAAACGCCGCGGCATCCCAGGGTCCGGTGGGCCAGGACCGCCAACCTCTTGGCTTCTTCCGCGACGTTCTCGGGAATCTGCGCGGGCACAGTATGAACGGCATGACCGGCGCTGTATTTAGCCGTGTAGTCATACACCTGTGCTTCGAAGCGGATCTCCGTGACGGTCAGGGCGCGGCATTCGCCGTCCAGCCCGCCCATGACGCCCACGGTCAGCTCGCGGCCCGGGATGAACTCCTCGACCAGGGCGCGCTCGCCGAAGGTCCAGGCGTCGCCGACCGGGCTGTTCTGCCCCTCGCGCACCAGCGTGACCCCGACGGTCGAACCCTCGTCCACCGGCTTGACGATGTAGGGGGCGGGCATCGGGTGGGCGCCGCCGGTCAGCTCGCCCTTGGTCAGAACGAGGCCCTTGGGCGAGCGCACGCCGACCGGGGCGAGCAGCGCCTTGGTCATCGCCTTGTCCATGGCGACCGCGGCGGCGCGCACGCCGGAATGGGTGTAGGGAATGCCGAGGAACTCCAGCACGCCCTGGATCGTCCCGTCCTCGCCGCCGCGCCCGTGCAGGGCGTTGAACACCGCGTCGGGGCGCGGATCGGTCAGGGCGCGCAGCAACCCCTCCAGATCGCGCTGCACGTCCACCGCGGTGACGCGGTAGCCTTCCTCCTCCAGCGCCTTGGCGACGCCGGCGCCGCTGACCAGCGACACCTCGCGCTCCGCCGACCAGCCGCCCATCAGGACGGCGACATGCTTCTTGTTGGTCATGCGAGGTCTCCGCTGTTCCCTCTCCCGTCCCGGGAGAGGGTGGCCGGCTCCGCCGGCCGGGTGAGGGTCGAGCAAGGATCAGCGCCGTGATTCTCGGCGGTACCCCCACCCCAGCCCTCCCCCGGGGCGGGGGAGGGAGACAAAGGCACGCCGACCCGCTTGATTTCCCACTCCAGCGTGACGCCGGAGGCCTCGAACACGCGGCGCCGGACCTCTTCGCCCAGCGCCTCCAGCTCCGCCGCGGTGGCGGTGCCCTGGTTGATGAGGAAGTTGCAGTGCTTCTCCGACACCTGCGCGCCGCCGATGGTCAGCCCGCGGCAGCCGGCCCGGTCGATCAGCTCCCACGCCTTGTGGCCCGGCGGGTTCTTGAAGGTGGAGCCGCCGGTGCGGGAGCGGACCGGCTGGGTGTCGGCGCGCTGCTCGGAAATCTCCGCCATGCGCCGGGCGATCGCCGCCGGGTCGCCGGCCGTGCCGCGCAGGGTGGCGCCGGTGAAGATCACGTCCTCCGGCACCCCGGCGTGGCGGTAGGTGAAGCCCATGCCGGCGTTGTCGTAGGACACGCGCTCGCCCCGGCGGGTCACGCCCCGGGCGGAGACCAGCACGTCCTTGATCTCGTGGCCGTAGGCGCCGCCGTTCATGCGCAGCGCGCCGCCGATGGTGCCGGGGATGCCCGACAGGAACTCCAGCCCGGCGACGCCGGCGTCGCGCGCCACCGCGGCGACGTTCAGGTCGAGCGCCGCGGCCCCGGCCTCCAGCGTCAGCCCGTCCGCCGCGATGCCGGCGAAGCCGCGGCCCAGCCGGATCACCACGCCGGGAATGCCGCCGTCGCGGATCAGCAGGTTGGAGGCGACGCCCAGCACCGTCACCGGCACGTCGTCCGGCAGTCCGGCCAGGAAGCCCGCCAGATCGTCGGCGTCCTCCGGCCGGAACATGACCTCCGCCGGCCCGCCGACGCGGAACCACGTCACGTTGGCCAGCGGTGCCGCGGCGGTCAGCCGTCCGCGGCAGGCGGGCATCCGGTCGATGAGGGAGGCGGTGGTGGCTGTCATCGGACGATCCGTCACGCCTTGCCCGACAGCTTGTCCAGCTCGCCCGGCAGGGCGTTGGCCCATTGGGTGATGTTGCCGGCGCCCAGGCAGACCACGAGGTCGCCGGACCGCGCGATCTCGCGGACCAGCTGCGGCAGCTCGTCCGGGCCGTGCAGGGCGAGCACCTGACGGTGGCCGTGCATGCGCAGCCCCTCGACGAGGCTGTCGCGGTTGACGTTCTCGATCGGCTGCTCCCCGGCGGCGTAGACGTCGGCCACGATCACCGCGTCGGCGTCGTTGAAGCAGGTGCAGAACTCCTCGAACAGGTTGGCGAGGCGCGAATAGCGGTGCGGCTGGACGACGGCGATGGTGCGGCCCGTGCCGGCGGTGCGCGCGGCCTTGAGGACGGCGGCGATCTCCACCGGGTGGTGGCCGTAGTCGTCGATGACGGTGATGCCGTTCGACTCGCCCGTCTTGGTGAAGCGGCGTTTGACGCCCTGGAACTTCGCCATGCTGTCGCGCATCACCACGTCGGGCAGGCCCATCTCGTTGCCCACGGCGAAGCAGGCCAGCGAGTTCTGGACGTTGTGCGGCCCGTACATCGGCAGGCGGACGCCGATGATCGTCCGGCTCTCCCCGGTGTGGCGGTCGTCGATCACCACGTCGTACTCCGCACCCTCGGTGCCCAGCCGCATGTTCACGGCGCGCACGTCGGCCTGCGGGCTGAAGCCGTAGGTGATGATGCGACGGTCCGACACGCGCGGGATCATCGCCTGCACCTCCGGATGGTCGATGCAGAGTGCCGCGAAGCCGTAGAAGGGGATGTTCTGGACGAAGCTGTCGAAGGCGGCCCGCATGTTGTCGAAGGTGCCGTAATAGTCCAGATGCTCCGGGTCCATGTTGGTGACCACGGCGATGCAGGCCGGCAGCTTGATGAAGGTGCCGTCGCTCTCGTCCGCCTCGACGACCATCCAGTCGCCGGAGCCCAGCCGCGTGTTGGTGCCGTAGGCGTTGATGATGCCGCCGTTGATGACCGTGGGGTCGAGGTTGGCGTGCTCCAGCATGTTGCCGACCATAGAGGTCGTTGTGGTCTTGCCGTGGGTGCCGCCGATGGCGATGGCCCATTTCAGGCGCATCAGCTCGCCCAGCATCTCGGCGCGGCGGACCACCGGGACCAGGGCGGCGCGGGCGGCGACGACCTCCGGGTTGTCGCGCTTGACGGCGGAGGAGACGACGACGACCGCGGCCCCGGCGATGTTCTCCGCGCGGTGGCCGATGCTGATCTGGATGCCCAGCCCGCGCAGGCGCTTGACGTTGGCGCTCTCCGCCAGGTCGGAGCCTTGGACGGTGTAGCCGAGGTTGCGCAGCACTTCGGCGATGCCGCTCATGCCGATGCCGCCGATGCCGACGAAATGGATGGTGCCGATCGAGAGGGGGAGGGCGCGCATGTCTGGATTACTTTCCGCGGCGGAGCATCAGGCTGAGGGTGGCGTCCACGGCCATGTCGGACAGGCCGTAGGGAAGGGGCTGGGAACCGATCGTGACGTGCAGGCGGTCGCGCAGGAAGCCGGCGCCGGCGCGGGGCAGCAGCGGGCAGTCTGGCCGGTTGCTCCAGGCGCCTTCGGTCCGCGTCATGTCCGCTGGCCAGTCGCCCAGGGACCGGGACGGCCGGGACGAGCGGGGGCGTGCGATGGTGCTGCGCGTTGCCTTGATCATTCCGCGGCTTCCTTGGTTCGGGCGTGGTTGGGGTTGGCGATCATGTCGAGCACGGCGTCGGCCAGCCGGCGCGCGGCGTCGGCCATGCCCCAATCGTGGGCGGCCTGCGCCGCGGCGGTCAGCGCGTCCGGCGACTCCAGCAGCGCCGTCAGGCGGGCGGCGAGCGCGTCGGCGGTGAAATCCGGCTGCGCCATCACCCAGGCGGCCCCGGCGGCGGCGAGCTGCCGCGCGTTGGCCGTCTGGTGGTCGTCCATGGCATGGGGATATGGCACAAGGATGGCGGGGCGCCCGATGCAGGTCAGTTCGGCGATGGTCGAGGCGCCGGCCCGCGTAATGGCGAGATGGCAGGCAGCCAGCCGGTCCGGCACGTCGCGGAAGAAGCTCTCCAGCTCCAGCCCGCCGAGCCCCATGCCGGCGTAGGCGGCGCGAGCGGCCTCCAGGTCCTCGGGCCGGCACTGCTGCGCCAGATGGATGCGGGCGCGCAGCGCGGCGGGCAGCCGGCCCAGCGCTTCGGGGATGACTTCGGAGAAGACGCGGGCGCCCTGGCTGCCGCCCATCACCAGGATGCGGACGGGGCCGCCGGGCGTGGGAACGGCGTAGGCGGCGTCGCGCTTGGCGGCGATGGCCGGGCGGACCGGGTTGCCGGTGCGGACGAGGCGCGGCCGGTGCTCCTCCTTCACCGCGGCGACCTCGGGGAAGGCGACGGCGATGCGGCGGGCGGCGGCGGCGAGCATCCGGTTGGCGCGGCCCAGCACGGCGTTCTGCTCGTGCAGCATCACCGGCACGCGGCCCTGCGCGGCGGCGTAGACCGTGGGGACGGAGGGGTAGCCGCCGAAGCCGACGACGGCCGCCGGCTTCAGGTGGCGCATCAGCGCGTTGGCGCCGAGCAGGCCGAGGCCCATCTGCCACGCCGCGTTCATCTTGGCCAGCAGGTTGCCGCCGGGGGCGGCGGAGCGGATGCGGTGGACCGTCACCTCCGGCAGGCTGTCGCCGAAGGCTTGGCCGCGCTTGTCGGTGACCAGCGCCACCGCCTCGCCGCGGGCCAGCAGCTCGCGCGCCAGCGCCTCCGCCGGGAAGAAGTGCCCGCCGGTGCCGCCGGCAGCGAGGACAATAGGACGTTGGGTGTCGGCCATGCGCGTCACTCCGCCGGGCCGAAGCGCTTGCGGGTCAGCGCCAGCACCATGCCCATGCCGAAGCCCAGCGCCAGCAGCGAGGAGCCGCCGTAGGAGATGAAGGGCAGCGTCATGCCCTTGGTCGGCATCAGATGCAGGGCGGAGCCCATGTTGATCGCCGCCTGGAGGCCGAACTGGATCAGCAGGCCGCTCGCCGCCAGCAGCACGAAGTAGTTGGTGTCGTTGAACACCCGCGCGAAGCCGCGCAGCACGATGAAGGCGAACAGGATGATGATGATCAGGCAGAAGATCAGCCCCATCTCCTCGCCGGCGACGGCGAAGATGAAGTCGGCGTGGCTGTCCGGCAGCGAATATTTCACCGTTCCCTGGCCGGGGCCGGTGCCCATCAGCCCGCCGTTGGCGAAGGCCTCCAGCGAGCGGCTGACCTGATAGGTGTCGCCGCTCGACGGGTCGAGGAAGCGGTTGATGCGGCTGTGGACGTGCGGCAGCGTGAAGTAGGCGCCGACGAGGCCGGCGACGCCCAGCACGCCGAGCCCGCCGACCAGCATGATGTTCAGCCCGGCCAGGAAGAACTGCGAGAACCACACCGCCGACACCACCACCGTCATGCCCAGGTCGGGCTGGAGCAGCAGGCCGCCGACGGTGAGGCCGTAGAGCAGGATCGACAGGATCGTGCCGGGAAAGCCGGGGTTGGTGCGCGACAGGGAGAACAGCCACGCCCCGACCACCGCGAAGGCCGGCTTCACGAACTCCGACGGCTGGATCGACAGGCCGGGGATGTGGATCCAGCGCCGCGCGCCTTTGATCTCGACGCCGACGACCAGCGTCGCGTAGACCATCGCCACCGAAATCAGGAAGACCACCAGCGCCGCCCGCCGCACGCCGCGCGGGCTGAGCAGCGAGACGCCGCACATGATGGCGACGCTGGGGATCAGCATCATCAGGTGGCGTTCGACGAAGTAGAAGGTGTCCTGGATGCCGATGCGCTCCGCCACCGGCGGGCTGGCTGCGGTGATCAGGACCGTGCCGAGCGCCATCAGCGCCGCCAGCGCGGCGAGCTGCCAGCGGTCCACCGTCCACCACCAGCGGCCGAAGACGGATTGGTCGGTGCGGTCGAAGGTGATCATCAGGCGCGGTCCCCCGGAACGGCGTTGCCTTCGAGGCGGTTCACGGCGTCGGCGAAGGCCTCGCCGCGCTTCTCGAAATTCGCGAACTGGTCCCAGGAGGCGCAGGCCGGCGACAGCAGCACGCAGGCGCCGGGCAGCGCCTCGGCCAGCGCCAGCTCCGCCGCGGCGTTGACCGCCACGTCCAGCGTGCCGCAGCGGGTGTGCGGAACCGTGTTGGCCTCCAGCCACACCGCGAAGCGGTCCGACGCCTCACCGATCAGGAAGGCGTGGCGGACGCGCGGCGCGTAGGCCTCCAGCCCGTCCAGCCCGGTCTCCTTCGCCTGACCGCCGAGGATCCAGTAGATCGGGTCGAAGGTCGCCAGCGCCTTTTCCGTCGCGTCGGCGTTGGTCGCCTTGCTGTCGTTGACGAAGCGCACGCCGTCGATGGTCCGCACCAGCTGCTGGCGGTGGGCGAGACCGGGGAAGGTGGTCATGGCGGCGACGATGGCCGGGGTCGGCACGCCCGCCGCCTTGCAGGCGGCATAGGCTGCGGCGGCGTTCTGCCAGTTGTGCGTGCCGAGCAGCGCCGGGAAGGCAGCCAGTTCGGCCACGCGCTCCGCGGCGCCGAAGGTGTCGTCGACCAGCCAGCCGTCCGCGGCGTAGACGCCGCCGGCCACCGGCCCCAGGGCGGAGACCGGCCAGATCACCTGGTCGTCCTTGGCCTTGAGGTCCTCCCAGATGGCCCGGCAGGTCGGGTCGTCCACGCCGATCACCGCGGTGCGCGGCTTGGTCTGGCGGTGGAAGACGAGTTTCTTGGCGGCGACGTAGCCGTCCATGCCGCCGTGCCGGGCCAGATGGTCCGGCGTGATGTTGAGCAGCACCGCGACGTCGAAGGTGATCGAGTAGGTCAGCTCGAGCTGGTAGCTCGACATCTCCAGAACGTAGCTGCCGCCGGCCCCGACGGAGGGGAAGGTCAGCGCCGGGGTGCCCAGGTTGCCGCCCACCGCGATGCGCCGCCCGGCGGCCTCCATCACATGGCCGATCAGGGTCGTCGTGGTGGACTTCCCGTTGGTGCCGGTGATGCCGATGTAGGCCGAATCGCGCTCCGACCGGGCCAGCAGCTCGATGTCGCAGACCAGCTCGATGTTGGCGGCGCGGGCGCGCAGGGCCACCGGGTGGGGCTTGGGGTGGGTGTGCGGGATGCCCGGCGACCAGACGATGGTGGTCAGCTCGGTCAGATCCGCCGTGGTCAGGTCGACGACCTTGTAGCCCTTGGCGAGCGCGGCCGCGCGGCTGGACTCGTTGTCGTCCCACACCCACACGTCGGCGCCACTCTGAACGAGTGCCTCCGCCGTGGCGAGGCCCGACTTGCCAAGCCCCATGACCGCCACCGGCAGTCCTTCCATATAGAACAGGTTGATCATCGGGCGGCGACCCTCAGCGGAGCTTCAGCGTGGACAGGCCGACCAGGGCCAGGATGGAGGCGATGATCCAGAAGCGGATGACCACGGTGGACTCCGCCCATCCCTTCTTCTCGAAGTGATGGTGCAGAGGCGCCATGCGGAACACCCGCTTGCCGGTCAGCTTGAACGAGGCGACCTGGACGATCACCGACACGGTCTCCAGCACGAACAGGCCGCCGATGATCGCCAGCACGATCTCGTGCTTGGTGACCACGCTGACGGCTCCCAGCGCGCCGCCGAGGGCCAGCGAGCCGGTGTCGCCCATGAAGACCATGGCGGGGGGCGCGTTGTACCAGAGGAATCCGATGCCCGCACCGACCAGAGCCCCGCAGAAAACGGCAAGCTCACCAGCACCGGGCACATGGTGAATCTGGAGATAGTTGGCGAAGATCGCGTTGCCGGTGAGGTAGGCGATCAGGCCGAAGCAGCCCGCCGCGATCATCGTCGGCACGATGGCCAGCCCGTCCAGCCCGTCCGTCAGGTTCACCGCGTTCGAGGCGCCGACCATGACGAAGGCGCCGACAGGGATGAAGAACCAGGAGAGCTGGATCAGGAAGTCCTTGACGAAGGGCACAGCCAGACCGCCCGACAGCGGCGGCGCCGACACATACATGATGGCGGCGGCGGCGGAGACGCCGATGATGATCTCCCAGGTCAGGCGGAAGCGGCCCGACAGGCCCTTGGTGTTGCGCTTGGTCAGCTTCAGATAGTCGTCGCCGAAGCCGATCAGCCCGTAACCGATCGTCACCAGCAGCACGATCCAGGTGTAGGCGTTGGTCAGGTCCACCCACAGCAGCGTGCTGATCGACACGGCGATCAGGATCATCAGGCCGCCCATGGTGGGCGTGCCCTTCTTCTTCATATGGCTTTCCGGCCCGTCGGAGCGGATCGGCTGGCCCTCGCCCTGCTTGCGTTTCAGCCACGCGATCAGGCGCGGAAAGAACATGAAGCTGATGACGAGCGCCGTCAGCACCGCGCCCCCCGTCCGGAAGGTCAGATACCGGAACAGGTTGAACGGCGTGAAGACGTCCGCCAGGGGAAAGAGCAGGTTGTAGAGCATCGTGAAGCGGTCAGCCTTTGTGGCCCTGCGCCGCGGTCTGATCCGTGTCAGCCGCGGGCGAGGAGCCGTTGTTGTTCTTTTCGGTTTGTTTGTCGTCTTTGGTGTCCAGGGCGGACAGGGCGTCCACCACCGTCGCCATGCGGCTGCCCAGCGACCCCTTGATCAGCACCACGTCGCCGCCGCGCACCACGCCGGCCAGGAGGGGGGCCAGCTCGGCGCTGGTCTCCGTCCAGGCGCCGCGCTTGGCGGCGGGCAGGCGGTCGAACAGGGCGCGCATGTGCGGACCGCAGGCGTAGACCGCGTCCACATGCGCGGCGCGCAGCGGCTCGGCCAGCGCGGCGTGCAGGGCGTCGGCGCGGTCGCCCAGCTCCCGCATGTCGCCCAGCACGGCGAGGCGCCGGCCGCCCGCACCGGGGTCGGTCTTGCCGAGCACCGCGAAGGTCGCGGCCATGGCGGCGGGGCTGGCGTTGTAGCTCTCGTCGATCAGGGTGAAGGCGCCCCGGGCGGACTGGACGCGCTTGCGCGTGCCGCGGCCCTTCACCGGCGCGATGGTGGACAGCGCGCGCCCCGCGGCGGCGACGTCGGCGCCCAGCGCCTTCACCGCCAGCAGCACGGCGAGGCTGTTCATCACCCAATGCCGGCCGGGCAGCGCCAGGCTGTACTGGATGCGCTCGCCCCGGACGATCGCGGTCACGGCGCTGCAGGTGGCGTGCAGGGAGCAGTCCACCAGACGCGCGTCGGCGTCGGCGTGGGAGCCGAAGCTCCAGATGCGGCTCAGCCCCTGGGTGCGCGCGGCGGCCAGCAGGCGCCCGAAATGCGGGTTGTCGCGGTTCAGCACGGCGACCCCGTTGGGGTTCATGCCCTCGAAGATCTCGGCCTTGGCGTCGGCGATCGCCTCGACGGAGTCGAAGAACTCCAGATGCGCCGCCTCGACCGTGGTGATGACCGCGACGTCGGGCATGACCTGCCGCGACAGGGGCCCGAGCTCGCCGGCGTGGTTCATGCCCAGCTCGAACACGCCGAACTCGCTGTCCTCCGGCATGCGGGCCAGCGACAGGGGCACGCCCCAATGGTTGTTCAGGCTGCCTTCGGTGGCGAAGGTGCGGCCCTGCGCCGACAGGACGTGGCGCAGCGCTTCCTTGGTGCTGGTCTTGCCGACCGAGCCGGTGACGCCCACCACCTTGGCCTGGGTGCGCAACCGCGCGACGTGGCCGAGATCGCCCAGCGCCGCCAGCGTGTCCTGCTCCACCGCCAGAAGGGAGGCGTCGCCCGGCACGCCGGGCGGCACGGTGCTGACCAGCGCCGCGGCGGCGCCGGCCTCCAGCGCCTTCGCCACGAAGTCGTGTCCGTCGAAGTTCGGCCCCTTGATGGCGACGAACAGGTCGCCCGGCGCCACCTTGCGGCTGTCGATGCTGACCCCGGTCGCCGCCCAGGAGCGCGTCGCCTGACCGCTGGTGGCGGCGGCGGCGTCCTCGGCGGTCCACAGGACGGTCTTGGCCTCGCTCATGCTGCTCCAACCTCTGCCACGGCGGCTCGTGCCTCGGTCGCGTCGTCGAAGGGAAGGACCTCCGTCCCGACGATCTGACCATGCTCATGTCCCTTGCCGGCGATGACCAGGACGTCACCAGGCCGGAGGCTGCGGACGGCGGCGCGGATGGCCTCGCGCCGGTCGCCGATCTCCTCCAGGGCCGGGTGGCCCGCCAGGACCTCCTTGCGGATGGCCGCCGGCACCTCGGTGCGCGGGTTGTCGTCGGTGACGATGGCGCGGTCGGCCAGACGGCCGGCAAGCTCCCCCATCACCGGCCGCTTCCCGCGGTCGCGGTCGCCGCCGCACCCGAACACCGCGATCAGGCGGTTCCGGGCGTGCTGCTTCAGCGCCAGCAGCACCGTTTCCAGCGCGTCGGGCGTGTGGGCGAAATCGACATAGACCGCCGCCCCGCAGGGGTGGGTGGCGACGTGCTGCAGGCGCCCCGGCACGCCGTCCAGGCGGGTCAGGGTGGCGAGAGCCTCGTCACGGTCCGCGCCGGAGCCGATCACCAGGCCGAGCGCGCACAGCACGTTCCACGCCTGGAAGCGGCCCGCCAGCGGCAGGTCCACGGTGATGCCGCGGCCCAGGACCGTCAGGTCCAGGCGCTGGCCGTGGGCCAGCGGCTCGACCCCGTTCACCCGGATCTCGCGACCGGCCAGACCGTATCCGAAGACGCGGTGACCGCGCTGTGAACAAATCCCGGCAAGCTCGGCAAAAGTGCCGCTGTCGGCGTTCAGGACGGCGGTTCCTCCATCGGGCAGCACCCGTTCGAACAGCATCGCCTTGGCCTGGAGATAGGCCTCCATGGTGCCGTGGTAGTCCAGATGGTCGCGGGTCAGGTTGGTGAAGCCGGCGGCCTTCAGGACCACGCCGTCGAGACGGAACTGCTCCAGCCCGTGGCTGGACGCCTCCATCGCCAGATGCTCGATCCCCTTGTCCTTAACGGCGGCGAGGTCGCGGTGAAGCGAGACCGGGTCCGGGGTGGTCATCCCGCCGTAATCATCCAGCCCCGGCCCGATCAGCCCCAGCGTCCCCAGGCTGGCCGCCTTCAGGCCCATCAGGTCCCACATCTGGCGGGCGAACTGAACGGTGGAGGTCTTGCCGTTGGTCCCCGTCACCGCCACCACGGTGTCCGGCTGCCGCCCGTGGAAGGCGGCGGCGAGGCGGGCGAAGAGGCGGCGCGGCTGCTCGTCCGCGACCAGCGTCGCGGCGCTGCCGGCGGGCAGGGCGGTCCCGACGGGCGCCACCACCGCGACGGCGCCCTTGGCGAGCGCGTCGGCGATGAAGGCGCGCCCGTCCGCCTTCGCGCCCGGGAGGGCGGCAAAGACGAAACCGGGCCTGACCGCGCGGCTGTCCGCGGTCAGCCCGGTCACATTGACGGACGGCACCTCGACGGAGGACGCCGCGTCAGCGGGGCTTGTTGCCAGCAGGTGGGACAGAAGCAACGGTGCTGCCTTTCGGTTGCGCGGGCGGAGGCGGCGGTGCGGGTGGGGTCGTCTGACCGGCGGTGTTGATGTAGGTGGCGTTGATGACGTCGGGGGAAGCCTCGTCCACCGGCTGGACGCCCAGCAGCGGACCGATCTGCTTCACGATCCGGCCGACCGCGGGAGCGGCGACCCAGCCGCCGGTGGCGAAGCCGTAGGTCTTCTTGGTGCCCTTCGGCTCGTCGATCAGGACATAGACGATGTAGCGCGGGTCGTGCATCGGGAAGGCGCCGAGGAACGACGACATGCGGGAGTTCCGGGCGTAGCTCCGGCCCTTCTGCTTGTCCGCCGTGCCGGTCTTGCCGCCGACGACGTAACCCTTGGCGTTGGCCGACTTCGCCGTGCCGTCGGTGACCACGAAGCGGAAGAGGCGACGCATCATCGCCGAGGTCTTCGGGCTGATGACCTGCTCGCCCGGCACCTCCACCGCAGGGTCGCGCTTCAGCAGGGTCGGCGGGTGCAGCACGCCGCCGTTGATGATCGAGGCCGCGGCGTTGACCGTGTGCATCGGGCTGACCGACATGCCGTGGCCGAAGGAGATGGTCATGGCGTTGACCTCCCGCCACGGATTCGGCACCAGCGGCCAGCCGTTCTCCGGCAGCTCCAGCGAGGTCGGGCGGGTCATGCCCAGCTTGGTCATGAAGGACTTCTGGTGCTGCACGCCGAGCGTCAGCGCCATGCGCACCGACCCGAGGTTCGACGATTCCTGGAACACCTCCGCCACGGTCAGGTTGTGTTTGAACGCGTGGAATTCGCGGATCGTGAAGCGGCCGACCTTGATGTTGTTGATGGTGTCGAAGGTGTCGGACACGCGGATCTTGCCCGAATCCAGCGACATCGCCGTGTTGAAGATCTTGAAGGTGGAGCCCATTTCGTACACGCCGAGCGTCGCGCGGTTGAACAGCGTGTCCGGGTCAAGTCCCGTCGGGTTGTGCGGATCGAAGTCGGGCAGAGAAACCATCGACATGACTTCGCCGTTGCGGACATCGTAAATGATGCCGGCGGCGCCGATGGCGCTGAATTCTTCGATCGTCGTCTGCAGTTCCTTCTTCATGATGTGCTGAAGGCGCAGATCGATCGAAAGTTGCAGCGGCTTCGGGTCCGTGGTCAGCCGCTTGTTGAACTGCTGCTCCAGCCCGGCGAGGCCGTTGTTGTCCACGCCGGTGAAGCCGACCAAATGCGAGGTCAGGTTGGAGGCCGGGTAGAAGCGGCGCTCCTCCCTCTCGAAATAGACGCCGGGCAGGCCCAGCCGGAACACCGCCGCCTGCTGCTTGGGCGTCAGGTTGCGCTTGATCCAGACGAACCGCTTGTCGCCGCTGAGCTTGGTCAGCAGGTCCTTGTAGTCCAGCTCCGGCAGGGCGGTGGCCAGCTTGCGCGCCACCTCGTCCGGACGGCTCACCAGCTTCGGGTCGGCGTAGAGCGACTGCGTGGCGAGCGAGGTCGCCAGCAGGTTGCCGTTGCGGTCCACGATGTCGGCGCGGTTGACCGGCGGGGCGTCGACCTCCGCGGCCATGCGCGGGCGCGGTTCCGCCGCGTGGTTGAACAGGGTCGCGTCCACCAGCTTCACGCCGATGGCGGTAAAGACCACGGCGACCATGGCCGCGGTCACCATCAACCGGTTCCGGCTCTGCTCCAGCGCGACCGACAGCGACGTCCGCGGCTTGGAAGCCGGGGGCGGAACGCTGTAGGCGCCGTGCGCGGGATCGATGCCGGGCGGCGGAACGTTCATCGGTTGGCTCCGAGACGGGCGACGAGAAGACCGATGCTGTCATGCTGGGCCGGAGCGGCCGGCGGCGGGGCGGCCTGGAAGCCGGCCTGCTGCGGCTGCGGACGGGCCGCGGGCGGCGGCGCCAGCGTCCGCGCGGTGACCGGCGGCTTGGCGGCGATCTCCGTCGGCTTGGTCGTCACCACCGGAGCCGGGGCCGACTTGGCGGCGGAGGGCAGGGGCGAGGGAAGCGGCGGGACCTTGGCCGAGGCCGGCACGATGGCCGAGGGCTTGATCGGGGCCGGCTTGATCGGCGAGGCCGAGGCCGGAATGATCACGCCGCCCTGGATGCCGCCCTGAACGATGGCGCCGCCGCCCACGACGCTGTCCCCGGTGGAGGCCGTCGCCACGTTCGGCGCCTTGCCCGGCGTCTGGTTGCGGACCATCGGCGGCAGCGGGGCCTCCTCCGGCGCGACGGTGGGGGAGGGGCGCATCGGGACGATGTTCATCGCCACGAACTGGCGCGCCTCGGTCGGCTGCAGCGCCAGATGCTCGCGCGACAGGTTCTCGAGGCGGGTCGGGTCGTTGAGGAAGCTCCACTCGGCCTTGAGGACCTGGATGGCCTCCTGCTCCACCATGATCTTGCGGTTGAGCGAGCCCAGCTTTTCCTCCAGCTCCTGAACCTCGTAGCTGGTCTCGAACAGGACGAAGCCGGCGGCGGCGATCAGGCCACCCCAGAAAAGTGCGGATTTGTATTTCATGCCGCCTCCTTGCCGGGCGCCGGATAGGCCGGCGCCGCCGTGCGTTCAGCCGCGCGCAGCCGGGCAGAGCGCGCGCGTGGGTTGCTGTGGGCTTCCTGGTCCGTCGGCACGATGGGCTTGCGCGACAGGAGCCGGAAGGATGGGGAACGCGCGTCCGCCGCAAGGCTCGGCGCGTGTCGGGACGGGGAGGGCGGGGGCGAGGAGCGTTCCTTCAGGAACGTCTTCACTTCCCGGTCCTCCAACGAATGGAAGGAGACGACGGCGAGGCGGCCGCCGGGCTTCAGCAGCGATTCGGCGGCGGCGAGGCCGCGGCGCAGCTCGCCCAACTCGTCGTTCACATGGATGCGCAGCGCCTGGAAGGTGCGGGTCGCCGGGTCGATGGCGTCGCCCTTCCCCTTCGGCACCACCGACCGTACCACGTCGGCCAGCTGCTTGGTGCGCGCGAACGGGGTGTCCAGACGCGCGGCGATGATGGCGCGGGCCACGCGGCGGGCCATGCGCTCCTCGCCGTAATGGAAGATGATGTCGGCCAGCTCGTCCTGGGTGGCGGTGTTCACCACGTCGGCGGCGGTCGGCCCATCGCGTCCCATCCGCATGTCGAGCGGGCCGTCGAATCGGAAGGAGAAGCCGCGCTCCGGCTCGTCGATCTGCGGGGAGGAGACGCCGATGTCCAGCGCCACGCCGTCCACCGATTCGACGCCGTGCTCGGCGAGCAGCCGGTCCATGTCGCCGAATCGGCCTTCGACGATCTCCAGCCGGCCCGGATAGGCGAGGGCGAGCTGGCGGCCGCGCTCGATGGCTTCGGGATCGCGGTCGATTCCCCAGACCCGGCAGTCGGCCCGGTCGAGAATCGCGCGGGAATAGCCGCCGGCGCCGAAGGTGCCGTCCACATAGACGCCGCCGTCGCGCGGGGAAAGCGCGTCCACGACCTCGTTCAGCAGGACGGAGATGTGCGGGGAGGCCGGGGCGGTGGCGGAGGTGGGAGCGGGGGTGATCATGCGCCCTCCCCTGCCCGGCCGGTGGCGGCGCGGGACGCCTTGGCGACGATCTGGCTCAGCGAAATGTCCTTGCGCACGACCTGGTCGCGCAGCGTCTGTTCATGGGCCTTCAAGGCGCCGGGCTCCCAGATCTGGAAGGTCTTGCGGCGGCCGATGAAGGCGGCTTCCTCGTCGATTCCGGCGAACTCGGCCAGTTCCTTGGGCAGGACGATCCGGCCTTCGGTGTCCAGCGAGACGGGGATCAGCTTGCCGAAGATGAAGGTCTCGATCATGTCGCGCTCGTCCGAATCCAGATCGGGGGATTCCAGGCTTTCGGAGAGCACGTCGAGATAATCCTGATCGGCGCCTTCCAGCGCCTGATGATTCAGCGAAGGCCAGAGATAGACGGTGCCGGGAGCCGACGTCTTGGCAAGCGACTGCCGGAACTGCGCCGGGATGGAGCAGCGGCCTTTCCTGTCAACTTTGTTGACGTATGTGGACAGGAAAATGGCCATCGGCCTGACGAACGCCCCCCTTATCCCGTTGCCGGTCCTCGCCGCCGCGAAGCCCTATCCGCTCTTGCCGCTGAACGCGCCCGGTTTGGCTACCTTGGTTGGGTAGTTCCCCCTCCGAACTGGGCTTTCATGGGATAGCATGGGACAGTTTGGGCGTCAACGCCCCCTCCAGTATTCATATGGTGCTGTCAAGACTTTTGGGCCGATGTGTTGCCAGCGTGCAAATAGGTGAACCGAATCGGCGAGAATCGGCAACGTATCAGCGCGCTAATGAGCGATTACGCGGCATTGCCCCACAGAGTTCGCAGGATGTTCCGCGAGTCCCGCGAATGGTTCCCATCATGTGGCTTTCCATAAAGGCGAATCGCACCCTACGAATGGTATAGCCTGCTGGGGTAACCTACCGAGGCATGGCATGGGACGGCATGGGAATTTGCCCCACAGTTATCCACCGCCTGTGGATGAAGCTGGGGACATCTGTGGACAAGGGGGTGCCATCCCGGTCCCGCGCCGCGGAAAAGGGGTGGTCCGGTGTCCGGAGGTGGTGGGGGTAAACGCCAGATGGCCTGTAAGCCGGGTTTTGTCCTCAGGTTACCCTGATGGATGGCCATTCATCTGGGACGCCGGTTGCCCGGCGCCTCACGCAACCAACCCGGGCGGCGGCGCGGAAACGCGCTTGGCCCCAGACCATCCCAACCGATCGAGGATCAGGGGAGATGGCGGGCCGTGCCGCCCCTATTCGGTCTTGCTCCCGGTGGGGTTTACCGTGCCGCCCCTGTTGCCAGGCGCGCGGTGCGCTCTTACCGCACCCTTTCACCCTTACCGCCGGCACGAGGCCGGTGGCGGTTTGCTCTCTGTGGCACTTTCCCTAGGGTCGCCCCCGCCGGCCGTTAGCCGGCACCGTGTTTCCGTGGAGCCCGGACTTTCCTCCCCCGATCCAAAAGGTCGAAGGCGGCCATCCGGCCATCTGGCGCGGCACTGTGTACAGAGTCGCCGTTCGATTCGCAACGGTGTTCGGGTGCGATTCGGATTCTCAGCGCCCGGTCATCCGCAGAAGCGCGCGCAGGCGGCGCAACGTCTCCGGGTCGGGTTCCCCGGTCAGGCGTTCGGGGTGGAAATGGCGCTGGAAGGACAGCAGAATCCGCGATTCGGCGGTGTCGTACCCATAGCGTCCCAGAAGCGCCGCCACGTCCTCCGCGGAATCGGCCGAGTCGTCCGCCGGGTCGTCCGCCGTGGTGGGCTCCGGCCATAGGCCGATTCCACGCGCCGCCAGCCCCGGCCAGTCGAACAGCTCGCCGGGGTCCTCCTTGCGGGCGGGCGCGATGTCGCTGTGGCCGAGCACGTCGGCGGGCGCGATTCCATGCCGCCCCATGACGTCCAGGCAGAGATCCGCCACGGCGGCCATCTGGGCGGCGGGGAAGGGGCGGTAACCGAACTCGTGCCCCGGATTGACGATCTCGATTCCGATGGAGCGGCTGTTGACGTCGGCCCGCCCGCGCCAGGAGGACAGGCCGGCGTGCCAGGCGCGGCGGTCCTCCGGGACATGGGCGTAGACGGCGCCGTCCTCGTCCACCGTGTAGTGGGCGCTGACCTGGGCCTCGGGGTCGCACAGCCGGCCTAGCGCCGACTCGGCGGTGGGCATTCCCGTGTAATGGAGGATCAGCAGCTCCACCCCTACGCCGTCGGGCCGCGGCCCGTGGTTGGGGGAGGGGCGGTCGATGCATCCGGTGCCCGTGCGTGTCATGGTGTCCTCAGGTCGGGCTTCCTCAGGTCGGATTCGTCACCTTCTCCGCCAGCGCCGTCGGGCGCCGCTTCACGATGACGGCCATGCCGCCCACGGTCAACAGCCCGCCCAGGACCAGCCGGAGCGTGAAGGGATCGTCCATCAGCAGAACGCCGGCCAGCACGCCGAAGACCGGCACGGTCAGCAGGAAGGGCATGGTCTGGTTGACCGAGTATTTCCGCAGCAGCGGATACCACATCCCATAGGCGCCGATCGTCACGCCCACCGCCATGTAGGCGATGGCGCCCCAGCCCCACAGGGTGGCGTTGGTAAGCGCAGCCATCTGCCCCTCTTCGAACAGGAGGGAGAGCAGGAGCAGCTGCGGGGCGGCGAACAGCGCCATCCAGCCGTTCAGCGCGAAGCCGTCGACACCGACGATCAGCTTCATCTGGATGCTGGCGACGGCGAAGGCGAAGCTGGCGCCCAGGATCATGAACAGCGGCACCAGCGACCCGGACAGCCGCGGCTCGCCCGCGATCACCGCGACGCCCGCGAAGGCGGCGGCCATGCCGGCGGCGCGGCGCCAGCCGAGCTTGTCCTTGAAGACCAGCGCGGCCAGCAGCGAGGAGAAGGGCACCTGCGCCTGCGCGGCCAGCGAGGCGGTGGCCGCGTCGATGCCGTTCAGCCCGGTGAACATCAGCGGGAAATGCACGGTCCCCAGCGTCACCGACAGAATCGCGATGGGCCGCACCGCGCTCCAGGGAATCCGCTTGAAGGGCAGGATCAGCGCCGCCACCGCGAGGAAGCGCAGCGCCATGATGAACAGCGGCGGGAACTCGGCCAGCCCCCATTTCGCGACGACGAAGTTCAGGCCCCAGGTCGCCATGACCAGGAGCGCCAGCAGCGAGTCGCGCAGACTCATCCGCGGCCGCCTTCCAGCTCCTCGCGCAGGGCCTCCAGTTCCAGCCAGCGCTCCTCGGCGGCGGCCAGCTCATTTTGTTTCGCCTGCAACCGGTCGGACGTCTTCTGGAACTTCGCAGCGTCGCGGGCGAACAGGTCGGGGTCGGCCAGCGCCGATTCGAGCGTCGCCACCTCGGCGGTCAGCTTGTCCATGCGGGCGGGCAGGTCGTCCAGCTCCCGCTGGTCCTTGTAGCTCAGCTTGCCCTTCGGCTTGGCGGCCGCCGGGGGGGCGGCGGGCTTCGCCTTGGCCGGGGCGGCGGCCTTCTCCTTGGGCGGCGGGCGCTGCACCAGATAGTCGGAATAGCCGCCGGGATATTCGGCGATCACGCCGTCCCCCTCCACCGCGATGGTGCTGGTGACCAGCCGGTCGAGGAAGTCGCGGTCGTGGCTGACCAGCAGCAGCGTGCCCTGATAGTCGCCGAGCACGTCCTCCAGCAGGTCCAGCGTGTCCATGTCGAGGTCGTTGGTCGGCTCGTCGAGGATCATCATGTTGCTCGGCCGCGCGAACAGGCGGGCGAGCAGCAGCCGGTTGCGCTCACCGCCCGACAGGGCCTTGACCGGGCTGTCGAGCTGGCGCGTGTCGAACAGGAAGTCGCGCATGTAACCGGCGACGTGGCGCGGCTGGCCGTTGACCATCACGCTGTCGCCGCCGAAGGGGCACAGCACCTTGCGGATGGTGTCCTCGGGGTCCAGCCCGTCGCGCCGCTGGTCGAAATAGGCGGTCTCCAGGTTGGTGCCCAACCGGATCGTGCCGCTGTCGGGCTCCATCTGGCCGGTCAGCATCTTCAGCAGGGTGGTCTTGCCGGCGCCGTTCGGCCCGATCAGCCCGACCCGGTCGCCGCGCAGGATGCGGGTGGAGAAATCGTTGACGATGGTCTTGCGGCCGTCCGCCGTGTCGAAGCCCTTCGCGATGTGCTCGGCCTCGATGACGAGGCGCCCGCCGCGCTCGGCCTCGGCGACGGCGAGTTTGGCCTGCTGGCCGCCCTTGATGCGCTCGGCGCGGTCGGTGCGGAGCTGGAGCAGGGCGCGCACGCGGCCCATGTTGCGGGTGCGCCGGGCCGAGATGCCCTCGCGCAGCCACTTCATCTCGCCTTCGATCTTGCGGTTCAGCTTTTGGGCGGCGATCTCCTCCGATTCGAACACCTCGGCCTGCCAGGTCTCGAACTCGGCGAAGCCGCGATCGGTGGCGCGCACCGTACCGCGGTCGAGCCACAGCGTCCGCTTGGCCAGCCGGTTCAGGAAGCTGCGGTCGTGCGAGATCAGCAGCAGCCCGCCGCGGTAGGCCAGCAGTTCCTCCTCCAGCCACTCGATGGTGGGCAGGTCGAGGTGGTTGGTCGGCTCGTCCAGCAGCATCACGTCGGGGGCGCCGACCAGCGTGCGGGCCAGCGCCGTGCGCCGCGCCTCGCCGCCCGACAGCGTGTTGGGGTCGAGATGGCCGGGCACCTGGAGCCGGTCCAGCACGGCGTCCACCCGGTGCGCTTCGTCCCGCTCGTCGGCGGGCAGGCCGGCGGCGACGTAGTCGTGGACGGTGGCGCAGCCGGTGAAGTCCGGCTCCTGCGGCAGATAGGCGATGCGGGCGCCGGGCTGGGTGAAGACGGTGCCGCCGTCCGGCTGGATCATGCCGGCCAGCACCTTCATCAGCGTCGATTTGCCGGACCCGTTCCGCCCGACCAGACAGGCCTTGTCGCCCCGCCCGATGGACAGGTCGATGGTTTCGAACAGCGGACGGCCGCCGAAGGTGACGGACACGCCCTGGAGCGCGGTGATCGGAGCGGGAGGAGCCATGACCCAACGGTGCGGTGTGCGGAGGTGTGCTTATATAGCGTGCGGTCCGCAGGCCCGCGACACCCGATTGCGCCGGGGCGGGGATGCACGGGGAGGGACGGAGGCCTGGTGGCGGGACCTTTACCCGCGCCCGCGCTCCTTCTCGATCCGGTCGTAGGCGGCGTTGATGGCGGCGACCTTCTGCGTCGCCAGATCCACGAACTCCTGCGGCATGCCCTGGGCGATCAGCACGTCCGGGTGATGCTCGCGCACCAGACGGCGATGCGCGGCCTTGATCGCCTCGTCGCTGGCCCGGCGGGAGACGCCGAGCACGCCATAGGGATCGGTCTCGTTCGGCGTGCCGGCGATGTGGTGCCCGGCGACGATGCGCTCGAACTCCTCATCGGTGAAGCCGAAGATGTGGGCAACGGTGCGCAGATACTCGACTTCCGTCTCGTGCAGCTCGTCGTCGGCCTCGGCGATGGCCAGCAGGCTGTCGAGCAGCTCCTCCAGCACGGCGCGGCGGTCCTCGAACAGCCCGGCGATCTGCTGGGCGTATTCCTCGAAGCCGTGGGTGTCCTTGCGGGCGAGGTCGAAGACGTGGCCCACCGTGTCCAGCTCCTCCGGCGGGACGCGGAACAGGCGCTTGAAGGTGTCCACCTCCACCCGCTTCACCACGCCGTCGGCGCGGGCCATCTTCGCCGACAGGGCGATCACGCCGATGGTGAAGGCGATGGACTTGGTCCCATCCGCCGGGCCGCACAGGCCGCGGATGCCGCGCCCCACCGCATAGCCGGCGGCCAGACCGATCAGGCCCCCGATCGGCCCGCCGATGGTGAAACCGGCCGCCCCGCCCAGGACGCTGCCCCAGATGCTCATTCTTATCCGCCTTTCGACCGCTGGAGCAGCATACCGGCAGTCCGGCACCGCGCCAACCGGCCCATACTTTTTCGTTGTTTCCCAAAATCTTCGCGCGCCGCACCCTTTTCATCCGTTGGGGGTATGGGATTTTCCGGCGGGGCGGAATGTTGCTGCACTGCAACAGAGCCGTGCCGTCATCGCCAGAGGTCTTGCCCTTCGGTCTCGCCTTCGTCATGTTGCGTCGCAACAAAAGAGGACGGTCGATCCAGGCCGCCGATGGGGAAGCGGACGACGCGAAGCGGTGCGATGTCCCGAATCACCAGCGCCACGAGTCCCCCATGTCCGCCATCCGCAAGCTTCTCCCCGCCGAGCGCGGCCAATACCGCGCGCATCTGCTGCGGCTGGACAAGGCGGACCGCTACGCCCGCTTCACCGGCACCGTCTCCGACGAGGTCATCGTCAAACATTGCGAGTCGCTCGACTGGACGCGGACCGCGCTGCTCGGCCTGTTCGACCGCGGCGAGCTGCGCGGCGCGGTGGAGCTGTGCTTCGACCGGTTGCTGTGGCCCGGCGCGGCGGAGCTGGCGATCAGCGTCGAGAAAGGGTTTCAGGGGCAGGGCGTCGGCTCCACCCTGGTCCGCCGCTCGCTGGCCATCGCCGCCAACCGGGGCATCCGGCAGGTCCATATGATGTGCTTGGCCGACAACACCCGCATGCGCGCCCTGTCGCGCCGCTTCGGCGGAACGATGGAGCGCGACGGCGGTGAGTTCGCCATCACCTTCGACCTGCCGCGGCCTTCCCAGGTCTCGCTGGCGCTGGAGGCGTTCGAGGACGGGGCGGGGGCCGTGAACGCCATGCTGGACGGGTTGCCCGCGCTGCTCAAGGCGGCCTGACCGGACGGGCAGGGGAACGAAGCGCATCCCACCCTTTCGTGCACCCCGTCTTGACCGGCGGCGGCGTATGGTCACACTCCCCGTAAAGCCAAGACATCAGGGAGTGGGATATGGCGCCCCAACAGCCGGGCCGGTGGCAGTTCTGGATCGACCGCGGCGGCACCTTCACCGACATCGTGGCCAAACGCCCCGACGGGTCGGTGGTCACGCACAAGCTGCTGTCGGAGAATCCGGAGCGCTACCGCGACGCCGCCATCCAGGGCATCCGCGACCTGCTGGGCCTCGCCGCCGGCCAGCCGATCCCGGCGGAGGCGGTCGAGGCGGTGAAGATGGGCACCACCGTCGCCACCAACGCGCTTCTGGAGCGCAAGGGCGAGCGCACGCTGCTGCTCATCACCGAGGGGCTGGGCGATCAGCTCCGCATCGGCTATCAGGCCCGCCCGAAGATCTTCGCCCGTCACATCGTGCTGCCCGAGCTGCTGTACGAGCGGGTGGCCGAGGTGCCGGAGCGGATCAAGGCCGACGGCACGGTGCTGAAGCCCGTGGACCTGCGCGCCGTGCGGGTCCAGCTGGAGCAGGCCTACCAGGACGGCTTCCGCGCCGCCGCGGTGGTGCTGATGCACGGCTACCGCTTCCCGGACCATGAGAAGCAGGTGGCGGCGCTGGCCCGCTCCATCGGCTTCACCCAGGTGTCGGTCAGCCATCAGGTCAGCCCGCTGATGAAGATCGTCGGGCGCGGCGACACCACCGTGGTCGACGCCTACCTGTCGCCGATCCTGCGCCGCTATGTGGAGCAGGTGGCCGGCGACCTCTCCGGCGTGCGGCTGATGTTCATGCAGTCGAACGGCGGCCTGACCGACGCCCGCTGGTTCCAGGGCAAGGACGCCATCCTCTCCGGCCCGGCGGGCGGCATCGTCGGGGCGGTGCGCACCGCGCGCATGGCCGGTTTCGACCGGGTCATCGGCTTCGACATGGGCGGCACCTCCACCGACGTGTCGCACTACGCCGGGGAGTATGAGCGCGCCTTCGATACGGTGGTGGCCGGGGTGCGGATGCGCGCCCCGATGATGCACATCCACACCGTGGCGGCGGGCGGCGGCTCGGTCTGCTTCTTCGACGGCGCGCGCTTCCGCGTCGGGCCGGAGAGCGCCGGGGCCAACCCTGGCCCGGCCTGCTACCGCCGCGGCGGGCCGCTGACCGTGACCGACTGCAACGTGATGGTCGGCAAGCTGCACCCCGACTTCTTCCCGCACGTCTTCGGGCCCGAGGCCGACCAGCCGCTCGACGCCGCTATCGTCCGCGAGAAGTTCGCCGAGCTGGCCGAGGAGGTGAACGAGGCGCTGGGCACCGAGATGACCCCGCATCAGGTGGCCGAGGGCTTCCTGAAGATCGCCGTGGACAACATGGCGAACGCCATCAAGAAGATCTCGGTGCAGCGCGGCTACGACGTCACCCAATACACGCTGAACGGCTTCGGCGGGGCGGCGGGGCAGCATGTCTGTCTGGTTGCCGACGCGCTCGGCATGCGCAAGGTCTTCCTGCACCCGCACGCCGGCGTGCTGTCCGCCTACGGCATCGGCCTCGCCGACACGGTGGCGATCCGCGAGCGCGCGGTGGAGGCCCGCCTCGACGACGCCCTGGTGGACGAGCTGACCGCCACGCTCGCCGCGCTGGAGGCTGAGGGGCGCATGGAGCTGGCCCGCCAGGGCGTGCCGGAGGACCGGCTGGCCGTCCTGCGCAAGGCGCACATCAAGGTGGAGGGCTCCGACAGTCCGCTGGTCGTCGATTTCGGGCCGCTCGACGCCATGGCCGCGGCCTTCGAGGCGGCGCACCGCCAGCGCTACGGCTTCATGATGGAGGGCAAGGCCCTGGTGGTCGAGGCCGTGTCGGTGGAGGCCGTGGGCCGCACCGAGAGCGCTGACGACCAGGACCTGCCCAGCGTCACCGGCGCCCTGCCGCGCCGCCTCGCCACCGTCACCCTGCACACGGGCGGCGCCGACCGCGAGGCGCCGGTCTACGACCGCGACCAGCTCCAGCCCGGCAACCGGGTGACCGGTCCCGCCGTCATCCGGGAGAAGATCGCCACCACGGTGGTCGAGCCCGGCTGGATCGCCGAGGTGACCCGCAAGAACCACCTCGTGCTGACCCGCTTCGAGGAGCTGCCGCAGCGTCTCGCCATCGGCACCAAGGCAGACCCGGTGATGCTGGAGGTCTTCAACAACCTGTTCATGTCCATCGCCGAGCAGATGGGCTTCACGCTGGAGAAGACCGCCTATTCGGTGAACATCAAGGAGCGTCTGGACTTCTCCTGCGCCCTGTTCGACGCCGACGGCGGGCTGATCGCCAACGCCCCGCACATGCCGGTGCATCTCGGCTCCATGGGCGAGAGCGTGCGCGCCATCGTCGAGCGGCGCCACGGGGAAATGAACCCCGGCGACGTCTACATGCTGAACGACCCCTATCACGGGGGCACGCATCTGCCGGACATCACCGTCATCACCCCGGTCTTCGACGAGGCCGGCGAGCGGGTGCTGTTCTACGTCGCCTCGCGCGGGCACCACGCCGACGTCGGCGGGATCACCCCCGGCTCGATGCCGCCGGACAGCACGACCATCGACCAGGAGGGCGTCCTCCTCGACAACATCCAGCTCGTCGAGCGCGGCCGCTTCCTGGAGGAGGAGGTCGTCGCCCTCTTCACCGCCGGGCCGCAGCCGGCGCGCAACGTGGCGCAGAACCTGGGCGACCTGAAGGCCCAGATCGCCGCCAACGAGCAGGGCGCGCGGGAGCTGCGCCGGATCGTCGCCCAGTTCGGGCTGGAGACGGTCAACGCCTACATGAAGCTGGTCCAGGACAACGCCGAGGAGCAGGTCCGCCGCGTCATCGACGTTCTGACCGACGGCGAGTTCGTGCAGGAGCTGGACAACGGCGCGGTCATCAAGGTCCGCATCACCATCGACAAGGACGAGCGGTCGGCGCGGGTGGACTTCACCGGCACCAGCCCGCAGCTCACCAGCAACTTCAACGCCCCGACGGCGGTGTGCCGGGCGGCGGTGCTCTACGTCTTCCGCACGCTGGTGGACGACGAGATCCCGATGAACGAGGGCTGCCTGAAGCCGATCGAGATCGTCATCCCGCCGGGCACCATGCTGTCGCCCAGCTACCCCGCCGCGGTGGTGGCCGGCAACGTGGAGACCAGCCAGTGCGTCACCGACGCGCTGTACGGCGCGCTCGGCGTGCTGGCCTCGGCCCAGGGGACGATGAACAACACGACCTTCGGCAACGAGCGCTACCAGTATTACGAAACGGTCTGCGGCGGCTCCGGCGCCGGCCCCGGCTTCGACGGGACGGACGCGGTGCACACCCACATGACCAACTCGCGCCTGACCGACCCGGAGGTGCTGGAATGGCGCTTCCCGGTGCTGCTGGACAGCTTCCGCATCCGCCGCGAATCGGGCGGGGCGGGGCGCTGGCGTGGCGGCGACGGGGTGGTGCGGCGCCTGAAGTTCCTGGAGCCGATGACCGCTGCCATCCTGTCCAACCACCGCCGGGTTCCCCCCTTCGGCCTGAAGGGCGGCGCCCCCGGCCAGATCGGGCGCACCTGGGTCCAGCGCACTGACGGCTCGGTCGAGGAACTCGGCCCCCAGGACAAGACCGCCATGGGGGAGGGCGACGTGCTGGTCGTCGAGACCCCGGGCGGCGGCGGGTACGAGGAAGTGTGAGGGGGGGAATCCCTCTCCCGCCCCGGGAGAGGGAAGGGGCCCGTGCACCGCACGGGAAGGGTGAGGGTGCTGCCAAGAATCGGTGCGCTGATTCTCGTACGACCCTCACCCGCCCGCTTTCGCGGGCACCCTCTCCCGGGGCGGGAGAGGGACTTGGGCGCAAGCCCCCCACCCATGCGCGCGAGTCGCTTGTCTGCGCGGGCGGCGGGGCTTAGCTTCTCCGGTCCTACCACCGCACGGCATCGTGCCAAAAGGACCCCCGGGGAGATTCGTCCATGACCGCCGTACCCGCCGCCCAGCCTCGCGTCGCCTTCACCGACGAGATGAAGGCCGAGTTCAAGGCCCTGCTTGGGGACCGCTTCACCACCGCCGCGGCGGTACGCGAGCATCACGGCAAGGACGAATCCTACCACCCCAACTTCCCGCCCGACGGCGTCGCCTTCGCCACCTCCACCGAGGAGGTCAGCGCCATCGTCAAGCTCTGCGCCAAGCACAAGCTGCCGATCATTCCCTTCGGCACCGGCACCTCGCTGGAGGGTGGCGTCGCGGCGCTGGCCGGCGGCGTCTGCATCGACGTGTCGAACATGAAGGAGGTCCTGCGCGTCAGCCCGGAGGACCTCGACGTCACGGTCCAGGCCGGCGTGACCCGCAAGCAGCTCAACGAGCATCTGCGCGACACCGGCCTGTTCTTCCCCATCGACCCCGGCGCCGACGCCTCGCTCGGCGGCATGGCCTCCACCCGCGCCAGCGGCACCAACGCCGTGCGCTACGGCACCATGCGCGAGAACGTGCTGGGGCTGACCGTGGTGCTGGCCGACGGCCGGATCATCAAGACCGGCGGGCGCGCCCGCAAGTCCGCCGCCGGCTATGACCTGACCCGCCTGTTCGTCGGGGCGGAAGGCACGCTCGGCATCATCACCGAGGTGACGCTGCGCCTCTACGGCATCCCGGAGGCGATCTCGTCGGCGGTCTGCCCGTTCAACGACATCCGCGGCGCCGTGGACACGGTGATCCAGACCATCCAGTCCGGCATCCCGGTCGCCCGCATCGAGTTGCTGGACGAGGTCCAGATGGACGCGGTGAACAAGTATTCCAAGCTGGACTACAAGGTGGCCCCGACCCTGTTCTTCGAGTTCCACGGCACCGCCGCCGGGGTGAAGGAGCAGGCGGAGATGGTCTCGGCCATCGCCGCGGAGTATGGCGGCAGCGAATTCACCTGGGCGACCCGTCCGGAGGACCGCTCCAAGCTCTGGCAGGCCCGCCACGACGGCTATTACGCGGCGCTGGCGCTGCGCCCCGGCTCCAAGGGCTGGCCGACCGACGTCTGCGTGCCGATTTCGCGGCTGGCCGACTGCATCCTGGAGACCAAGAAGGACATCGCCGAATCCTCGATGCTGGCCCCGCTGGTCGGCCATGTCGGCGACGGCAACTTCCACCTCGTCTACGTCATCGACCCCGACAAGCCGGAGGAAATGGCCGAGGCCAAGCGCCTGAACGACCGCATGGTCGACCGGGCGCTGGCCATGGGCGGCACCTGCACCGGCGAGCACGGCATCGGCTACGGCAAGATGGAGTTCCTGGAGAAGGAGGCCGGCGACGCCTTCGCCGTGATGGGCGAGCTGAAGCGCGCCTTCGACCCGGACAACCGGATGAATCCCGGCAAGGTCGTCCGGTTCTGATGCGAGGGAATGGGGAGCGCCGCGGCGCTCCCCCTCCGTTCAGCGCGTCATGCGCGTCATCAAGCTGGAGGTGTCCAGCCGGTTGCCGCCCATCCCCTGCACCTCGGCGTAGAACTGGTCAACCAGGGCGGTGACGGGCAGGCTGGCGCCGTTGTTGCGCGCCTCGCCCAGCACGATGCCCAGGTCCTTGCGCATCCAGTCCACGGCGAAGCCGAAGTCGAACGTGCCGTCCAGCATGGTCTTGGCGCGGTTGTCCATCTGCCAGGACTGCGCCGCCCCCTTTCCGATCACATCCACGACCTTGTGGCCGTCCAGCCCGGCCTTCTGCGCGAAGGCCATGCCCTCGGCCAGACCCTGCAGCAGACCGGCGATGCAGATCTGGTTGACCATCTTGGTCAGCTGACCGGCGCCCGCCGGCCCCATGTGGGTGACGGAGCGGCCGTAGCAGGCCATCAGCGGCTGGGCACGGGCGAAGGCGTCGGCGTCGCCGCCCACCATCACCGTCAGAACCCCGTTCTCCGCCCCGGCCTGTCCGCCGGACACCGGCGCGTCGAGGAAGAACAGGCCGCGCTCGCGGGCCAGCTCGGCCATCTCGCGCGAGACGGTGGCGGAGACGGTGGAATGGTCGGCGACGATGGTGCCGGGCTTCATGGCGCCCATCGCCTCGCCGGCCACCGCCCGCACGTCGTCGTCGCCCCCGACGCAGAGGAAGACCACCTCGGCGTCGCGGGCGGCCTCGGCCGGCGTGGCGGCGCTGGCGCCGCCGAAGCGGGCGGTCCAGGCCTCGGCCTTGGCGGCGGTGCGGTTGAAGACGGTCACCCGGTGGCCGCCCCGGACGGCCAGATGGCCGGCCATGGGAAAGCCCATCGTGCCAAGCCCAAGAAAGGCGACGGAGCGGGAATCGGTCGCGGTGTCGGCCATGGTCCTGTCTTTCTTCGTTGTATCGGCTGCGGATTGTTTTTTTGTCGGCGGCTGCCCTTGAGTCGCCAAGCTAGGCCGGGAGCGCGCCCCGATCAAACGCCGTCCGCCGAACGCAGCGCGATTGAAGCGCGGCGGGGTCCTTCCCCCATCCGGCATCCCCGCGTAGCGGCACTCTGCCGCGGGAGGCATGACTCTTTCGAACGAGGTTGTCTTGCCGCGCCCTTGCTACCGGCGCGTGATGTGTTAAGACGTAAATGCCGGGTTTGCAGCGCAGCACCCGGCCATGCCGGCGCAACGGCGCCGGTGAACCAGGGCAGAGCCGGGGCCGCAAGACCCGGGCCGGAGAACAAGGGAAGGATAGCCGCATGACGAATCAGTCGGGTTTCCAGGATGCGCCGCCGGACGAGCGTTCGAACCTCACGGACGAGCAGGAGAGCGCCATCCGCGTCCTCGCCAACAGCCTGCACCGCCTGAACGACGCCGTCGTCAAGGCCGTGGAAGCCGGCGTGACGGTCGAGCTGATGCGCACGGCCCGCTATCACAACGCGACGGGCAACTGGGGCGACCAGCTCACCCCGATGATCCGCACCAAGTAAGCGGCTCATCCCATCCGACCGGAAGGCCTCCCGTCCGAAAGGACAGGGAGGCCTTTCCCTTTTCGGCATGTCCCATCCTGTCTCACCATTGTTCCCGTTGCGGTGCGGAACCGCGGCGCCCTTCACCGGTTCCTTCCTTTTGGCCCACAGCAAGGAAACGGTCATGAAGGACGCTCAGAACCACACCCCGCAGCGTCAGGGGCAGCGTCAGGGCATGAACGACCGCGAAGCGTTCTGGCGCATGCACTGCCTGTCGGAACCGACCTTCACCGACCTCACCCACGGCATCTTCCTGGGGCTGATCTGGTCGGCGGTGCTGTGGGCGCCGATGTTCATCAGCGTTCTGCTCTGATCCTTCCGTCCGGTCAGACGGCTTTTGCGGTGCGGAGCAGGGCGCGGACGCGGGCGGCGAGCTGGTCCGGGGTGAAGGGCTTGGGCAGGACGGCGGCGTCGGCCTTCAGGCCGGTCAGCGATTCGGGGCTGTAACCGGAGATCAGCAGAACCCGGATGGCGGGCCAGCGCTCCTGGACCCGCCGCGCCAGATCGATCCCCGACACGCCGTAGGGCATCACGACGTCCGTCACGATCACGTCGAAGGCCGCGTCCTGCTCCAGGATCTCCAGCGCGGCGGCGCCGTGGTCGGCGGTTTCCACCTCGAAGCCCTCCTGTGTCAGCCCCTCCACGGTGGCCATCAGGACCAATGCGTTGTCCTCGACCACCAGCAGGCGGACCGGGCCGGCCGGCTTCGTCTCCACCGCGTCCGGAACCGCTTCCGTCTCCGGCACCCGGTCGGACACCGGCAGGGTGATACGGACGACCGTGCCGCGGCGCGGCGCGCTGGAGATGGCGGCGTTGCCACCCGACTGGCGGGCGAAGCCGTAGACCATCGACAGGCCGAGACCCGTCCCCTTGCCGTGCGGCTTGGTGGTGAAGAACGGCTCGAAGGCGCGGGCGGCGACCTCGGGCGGCATGCCGCTGCCGGTGTCGGTGATCTCCAGAACGGCGAGCGGGCCGTCGGGCGTTTCCTCCTGCCGGGCGGCGATGCGGATGCGCCCACCCGCCGGCATCGCGTCGCGGGCGTTGACGACCAGATTCAGCACCGCCAGCTCCAGCTGGACCGGGTCCACTTCCACCCGTAGGGGAGCGTTGGGAAGCGCCCAATCCAGCGCGATGTCGGCGCGGATGGAGCGTTCCAGCAGATCGGCCATGACCCGCAGGGCGTCCCCCAGATCGATCACCTTGGGGTCCACCGCCTCCTGGCGCGAGAAAGCGAGAAGCTGCCCGGTCAGCGTCCGGGCGCGTTCCAGCGCGGTGCGGGTGCCATCCAGATAGCGTCCCCCCTCCGCCGGCAGATGCCGTTCCATCAGATGCAGGTTGGCCAGGGCCGCGGTCAGCAGGTTGTTGAAGTCGTGGGCCACGCCCCCGGTCAGCTGGCCCAGCGCCTCCAGTTTCTGCGACTGGCGCAGCGCGTTCTCCAGCGACTCACGGGCGCGGGCCTCTTCGGTCCAGCGGCGGACGGCCCGCATCTCGCTCTGCGCGCGGCGCAGCGCCAACAGGGTGATGCCGACCAGAGCCAGCATCGCCGGCACGGTGAAGGCGGCGTATGTCAGGACGTCGTGCGCCCAGCCGGCCCGGATCTCGGCGATCGGGATGCCGTAGGTGACGTAGATCGGGTAGGGCGCGACCTGCATGAAGCCGTTGAGTCTCGCCACGCCGTCGAGGCGGCCCCGTGTGCGGAACACGCCTTCGGTCTTCCCGGCCGCCATGGCGCCGAGCAGGAAGCTGTCCGAGGCGTGACGGGCCTGCCGGTCGCCCATCGAGGGGAAACGGACCAGGACCGAGCCGTCGCGGCGGACGAGGGAGATCGCCTCCTTCGGACCGGCGACGACGAGTTGATAGAAATCGGCCAGATAATCGGTCAGCACCGCGGTCAGCAGCACGCCGTTGAACGGCCCTTCCGGGCCTCCCGCGGCGGCGCGGCGGCGCGTGACGTTGAACTGCCGCTTGCCCGACCCCCGCCCGGTGATCGCCTCGCTGACGAGGATGCCGGCGTCGCCAGCCGCCTGGGTGCGGAAATACTCCCGGTCGCCGACGTTGATCAACGGGGCGGGGAACAGGCGGTTGTCGTTGCGCAGCGCGCCGTTGGGATCGACCAGCCCGACGACGCCGATCTGCGGAAGCTCCTCGACCAGCGTCCTCAGATAGCCGTGCAGGTCATCGGACCGGCCGATCTCGTCCCAGCTCATCCCGGCGGTCCGCTCGTCCAGCCGGTCCAGGACCTGCTCGACCGTGTCGAAGACCTTCTGCATGTGCTCATGCAGGATCAGCACGGTCTTGCGGATGTTGCGCTCGGCCTGCTCTTCCTCTTCGTAGAAGTCGCGCCAGGCGATGGCGGTGAACAGCAGGGTGGGGACCAGGACGGAAGCCACCAGGAGGGTACGCAGAAGACGCAACATTCCCGCCGATTCGGTTGCCAGGGCGTCGAGGTGGCGGAGGGGCATGGGCTTTGGGGGACTTGAGGCGGGGAGGGTGGTGACAGGGCGGGACGCCGTGCGCGGGCCATCGCGGTCAGGAAGCTATGCCGGTCCGCGGCGATTGGAGCAACCTGAACTTTTCGGCGCCCCTTATGACCTTCAGTGGAAGAGTTGCGAGGCCGGGACCCTTCGCCATGGCCCCGCAGGGCGGAACCGGCAACAATGCTGCGGGATCGAACTCCCATCGGTGCCCTTCTGCCGCGGAGACCATCAGCCATGCCCCTGAAGCCCATCGAACACGCCGACGCCGCACCCGAGGTGCGCGCCGTCTACGACGACATCAAGGCGGCCCGCAACGTGCCGGACGTCAACAATTTCTGGAAGATGACCGCCCATCACCCGCCGACGCTGAAGCGCACCTGGGAGAGCCTGAAGGAGGTGATGGCCCCCGGCGCGCTGGACCCCATGGTCAAGGAGATGATCTTCGTCGCGGTCAGCGTGACCAACGGCTGCGACTATTGCATCCGCTCGCACGAGGCGGCGGCGCGGCGCGCCGGCATGACCGACGCCCAGTTCGGCGAGCTGATGGCCGTCATCGGCATGGCCAACGAGACCAACCGCCTCGCCAAGGGCTATCAGGTGGAGATCGACGAGGCGTTGGAATAGCCCCTCACGCGATGTCGTCGAGGGCGTCCTCCAGCGACGGGTAGATGCCCTCGGCCAACGAACCGTCCACCCGCACCGGCCGGGGCAGGACGGCCACGGCGTCCAGCGCCCCGCGCAGCGTCAGGCCGGTGACCTCCACGAAGCCGCCGCGATTGCCGTAGCGCCCGGCGGTCCATTCCGCCCGCTCGGGGTCGCCGGACAACCTCCCATTGCAGGTGATCATCTCGTGGGTGTCGTCGCCGCCGCGCCGGTTCCAGGCCATGCCGCCGCCCACGCCGCTGCCGATGTCGCGGGGGCGGAAGCCGTGGGGCTGGAGCAGGTCGCGCACGGCGCGGGACACCACCACGGCCTTGGGATCGATCTCCGTCCCCACGGGGCCGCCCGCCGCGTGGGGTTCCTGTCCGATCGCCTGTTCCATGGGTCCGCTCCCCGTCTGTGTCGCCATGCTCAAACAACAGGCGGGAGCGCGGCCTGTGCCGCAGAGGCGGAGCGGAAAAGCGAAAGGGCCGATGCGTCGCCGCATCGGCCCTTTTCGTATTGGTCGGAGAGAGAGGATTCGAACCTCCGGCCCCTGCCTCCCGAAAGCAGTGCTCTACCAGGCTGAGCTACTCTCCGGTCCAGTCGGTGCCGCCGTTGCCAGCGTCGCCGTGGAGCGGGTGTATAGACCCATTGCCCGTGGGCTGCAATGGGAATAAGCGGCATTTGCGGAATGTTTTTTTGCCGGGCCGCGAAAGCCGGTGTGGAGGCCGCCGCAACGGTTGGTTGGTTGGGCCGGAAAAGCGAAAGGGCCGATGCGTCACCGCATCGGCCCTTGTCGTATTGGTCGGAGAGAGAGGATTCGAACCTCCGGCCCCTGCCTCCCGAAAGCAGTGCTCTACCAGGCTGAGCTACTCTCCGGTCCGTCGGTGGCGCCGTGGCCGGCGTCACCGTGGGCCGCGTATATAGCCGCTCGATCCGGGGGCTGCAACGTGAAAATCACCCCCGGCGGCGAAAAAGTTCCCAAAGCTCAGAAATCGCGCTCGATCACGAAGTCCAGCACCTCCAGCAGGGCGGCCTTCACCGGGGTGTCCGGGAACAGGCCCAGCGCGTCGCGCGCGATGGCGCCGTAGTGGCGCGCGCGCTCCACGGTGTCCTTCAGCGCGTTGTGCTTGGCCATCAGCTCCTGGGCGCGCTCCAGGTCGCCCTCCTGCTGGTCCAGCTCCTCCATGGTGCGGCGCCAGAAGGCCCGCTCCTCGTCGTTGCCGCGGCGGAAAGCCAGCACGACCGGCAGGGTGATCTTGCCCTCGCGGAAGTCGTCGCCGACCGTCTTGCCCAGCTTCGCCTGGAAGGCCGAGTAATCCAGCACATCATCGACGAGCTGGAAGGCGATGCCCAGGTTCATGCCGTAGTCGTAGAGCGCCAGCTCCTCCGCCTGCGGGCGGGCGGCCACCACGGCGCCGACGCGGCAGGCCGCCGCGAACAGCTCCGCCGTCTTGGCCTTGATGACCTCCAGATAAGCCTGCTCGCTGGTCTCGGTGTCGTTGGTGGTGCGCAGCTGCAGCACCTCGCCCTCGGCGATCACCGCGGACGCCTTGGACAGGATGCGCAGCACGTCCAGCGACCCGACCTCCACCATCAGCTCGAAGCTGCGGGAGAACAGGAAGTCGCCGACCAGCACGCTGGCCTTGTTGCCGAACACCGCGTTCGCCGAGGCGAGCCCGCGACGCAGGTCGCTCTCGTCCACGACGTCGTCGTGCAGCAGGGTGGCGGTGTGGATGAACTCCACCACCGCGGCCAGCATTTTGTGGTCCTCGCCCTTGTAGCCGCACAACTCGGCGGCGGCGAGGGTGAGGACGGGGCGCAGGCGCTTGCCGCCGGCGGCGATGAGATAGCCGGCAAGTTGCGGGATCATATCGACGGACGAATGCATCCGCTGGACGATGATCTCGTTCACCGCGCTCAGGTCATCGGCCACCAGGGCGGTCAGATCGTCGAGCGGGGTGGACTTCCGCCGTTTCGGCTCGAGGTTGGTCACGACCGCCAAGGTCGACTCCAATGATGATTGACGTGACGAATTCCGGCAGGGAGCATAACGGCATAGCCTCTTCGGTCAAGTCCGCAAGGCGAATAAGGGCACAGAACAGCCGGGATTTCATGAAGGAACTTCTGCGCACCACCGATCCGGTCCGTCTGAGCTGGCTTCTCGCCCTGCTGGCCGACGCGGGAATCGAGGGGATCGTGCTGGACACCCACACCAGCATCCTGGAGGGCTCCATCGGCGCCATCCCCCGCCGGCTGATGGTGGCGGAGGAGGACTATGCCGCTGCCTGCCGCCTGCTGCGCGACGCCGGGGAGGAACTGGGGGCGTAAGGGAGGGCGCGCCTCGTCGCCTTGTGGCCAAACGCCACGCAGGCACCGCGCCATGGGGCACGGTGCCTGCGTGGAGAGCAGGACGTGATGTTTGTCAGGTGGCCTGCGCGTCGGTCGTCTTTGCCTTGCCGGCGCTCGCCTTGAGAGCGTCAAGCAGCCCGTTGACCAGGGCATCGCGGGTGCTGGCCCCTTCGCCTTGCGAACCGCCCAGTCCGCCGCTCGCCAGTCCGCCGATGCCACCCGACTTCTGGGCGCTCGTTGCGAGAGCCGATTGCAGCATGGACAATGCCGCCTGCGCGTTTCCGGCATCGTTCTTGGGTTTGGCGCTGTCCGCCTTTGCGCTTTCGGGTTTTGCGCTTTCGGCGTTCTGGGGCTGCAACGCACTCATCGCGGCCGTGGCCGTGGCCGGAGCGGCGGGGGGTGCCGCTTCCGGTGCTGCCGCTTTGGCTTTCGGCCCCAAACCTGGGACATCGGCAGCCTGAGCGTACTTGACGAAGGCGTCCTTGAAGACGGTTTGGTTGAAACCGAGTTCCCCCAGCTTCATCATGGCGTTGTAGCCTTCCTCCGACCCGATGCCCTCGCTCGTGGAGTCGCCACTGGCCTGCTGCTGCGTCAGAAACTCACCCTCCTTCCGCTTCAAGACGGCGGCGGCGGCGTTTCCGAACAGTTCGGTGAAGCCCGGTTCGCCGGTGTCCTTGAACGCATCGGAGGCTGCAAAGGCGGAGGTAGCCTCCTTCAACTGGTCTCTCAATTGATCGTGGCTGATTTCGCCGTTCGCATAGGCGTTGTGCGCGGCCTTGCGTCCCTCGGCGACTTGGCCGATGACCTTGTACGCCTCCTTCGGGTCGGGATGCTTCGCATAGGCGTTCTGGAAGGCTTGGTTCTCGGCTGACGTGTTCGGCGTTTCCTCAACGTATCGGTTGAACGTCGCGTATTCCGCAAGTTGCTGCAGGCCGCGCGCGACGTCGTCGGTGCTTGCCTTTCCCGAGGAGACGAACTCGTCAAGCATGGTCCGTGCCTTCGGGTCGAGATGCTTGAAAATCTCGGCCGTCTTTCCGGTCAGCGCTTGGCCCAGTTTGCTCATGGACAGGCTGTCGACGGTTTGTCCCGCCGTCTTAGCGCTTCCCGATGCGACCGGAGCGGACGAGACGGGTTTCCAATGTTCGGTGGTGACATACGTGGGTGTCTGTATAGAACCGCTCCCAATCACAGGCATGGCACCCTCCTCGCGAGCATCTGTTTCATTGAAAGCATCCTATAAGAGATTTTCAACATTCGCAAGAGCTCACGGAAAGGCGTGCGAAGCATTTGCGGCTTGTCTCCATAGATTTCCTCCAAAAAACATCCTAGGTTTCCGCATCGCGGTCGAATTTATGGAGATTTTAATTAGTTAGAAAACTAACTAATTAATAGTATTGCAGATGATATGAATGGACACATAAATATTTATGCGGGTATGCCGTGTCAACTTGACGCATTCAGTGCCGTTTGTCTTGTATGAAAATTTGTTTACCTCACATCGTGGGAAAAAATTTACAATAATTGGGGTGTCAAATATGGCCACGTACTATGGGGACAGCGGAAACAATTACATTGGCCCTTACTCCGGGCCGAACATCATATTCGGGGGTGCCGGCAACGATACCTTGGAAGGGTTCACCGACCACGATCGCCTCGACGGCGAAGATGGGAATGACGTGCTGCTTGGCTGGTTCGGAAACGATTCTCTTTACGGGGGGAATGGCTCCGACACGCTGTATGGCGAGGACAACAACGATCTCCTCTCCGGTGGAGAGGGTAACGATTACTTGTTGGGCGGAAACAACAACGACACCCTGTACGGCAACGCCGGCAATGATGTGCTTTGGGGTGATGACAACGACCTCCATTCCGGGTCCGACGTGCTGGCGGGCGGGACCGGTGACGACACTCTGTTCGGTGGCGGCGAGAGCGATTTCTATATCTTTACGTTCTACAGCGATGGAAGGGACTATATTTACGACTCCAGCGACAGCTATGACGAGCTGTACATCAACGGTGTGTCGAATCTGAGCGGCCTTCAATTCTTCAGGGCCACGGCCTTCGGGTCATCGAATGACTATAACGACCTGGTCATTCGGCGCGCTGGGGATACGGCGATGTCGGAATACATCGTCGTCGACGATTACTGGAGCGGCAGCGCGGCCGGAGCGGGGCGGATCGAGTATCTAACCGTCAATGGATCGAATTACTGGTTCAACGATGTGACGTCCTCGCTATAACGATCGCGGAAACAGACGATTGGAGCCGGGTGTCGGCACGGCTCCAATCGCGTCGATCCGCCGGAACGCACCGGAGGGGCGCCGGGGAGGCTTCCGGGCGAGCGGCGGCTCGGCGCAAGGCGAACCTGTGATCCTGATAAGAATTCCTTTGTGAATATCGTCGTGTCTCTGTGTCTTTGTGGTTCAACCTCCCTCGCTTATCCGCCGCATGACCGAACCCATCGACACCCTTCTGGACGGCCGCGTCCGCCTGCACCAGCCGCAAGCCGGCTACCGCGCCGCCATCGACCCGGTGCTGCTCGCCGCCTTCACCGCCGCCGGGGCGGGGGAGCGGGTGCTGGACGTCGGCACCGGCACCGGGGCGGCGGCGCTGTGCCTCGCCGCCCGTGTGCCGGGCGTCATGGTCGTCGGTCTGGAGAAGCGGGCGGAGGCGGCGGACTTCGCCCGGCGCAACGCCGCCCTCAATGGGCTGGATGGCCGGGTGGGCGTCCTTGAGGGCGACCTGCTGGCCCCGCCGCCGGAGCTGGTTTCCGGAACCTTCGACCGGGTGATGATGAACCCGCCCTACCTGCGCGCCGGGGCGGCCAGCGTGCCGCCCGATCCCTGGAAGGCCGCCGCGAACGTGGAGGGGGAGGCGGGGCTGACCGAATGGGTGCGCTTCGCCGCCGCGATGCTGAAGCCGCGCGGCACGCTGACCATGGTCCACCGCGCCGACCGGGTGGACGAGATCCTGGCCGCGCTGCACGGCGCCCGATTCGGCTCCCTACAGTTGATTCCGCTCTGGCCGAAGGCGGGGGAGGAGGCGCGGCGCCTCCTGCTGGCGGCGCGGAAGGGGGGGCGTTCGCCGGCGCGATTCACCGCCGGTCTGGTGCTGCACGGCCCCGATGGCGCCTACAGCGCGCGGGCGCAAAGGATTCTGCGCGACATGGAACCGCTGATCGCTTAAGCCAACGCTTTCAATCCAGCCTCAGCGCCACCATTTCAACCGGCGATGAACATGACCAAGCTGCTCGCCAAACTCCCGTTCGGCCCCTGGCGCGACGCCGGGCCGATCGTGTCCGTCCTCCGCCTGTCCGGTGTCATCGGCCAGGCCGGAGCCTTCCGCCAGGGTCTGACCATGTCCAACATGGCCGGGCTGATCGAACGCGCCTTCGCGCCGAAGACGCAGGCTGCGGTGGCGCTGGTCGTCAACTCGCCGGGCGGGTCGCCCGTCCAGTCGGCGCTGATCGCCAAGCGCATCCGCGATCTCGCCACCGAGAAGAAGGTACCGGTCTTCGCCTTCTGCGAGGACGCGGCGGCGTCCGGCGGCTATTGGCTGGCCTGTGCGGCGGACGAGATCTGGGCGGACGAGAGCAGCATCCTTGGCTCCATCGGCGTGGTGTCCGCCGGCTTCGGCGCGCACGAGTTCATCGAGCGCTACGGCATCGAGCGGCGGCTCTACACCGCGGGCGACAAGAAGGTGATCCTCGACCCCTTCTCGCCGGAGCGGGAGGACGGGGTGGCCCATCTGAAGGCGATCCAGGCGGAGATCCACGACGCCTTCAAGGCGATGGTGCGCGACCGCCGCGGCGCCCGCCTGTCCGGGCCGGAGGAGGAGCTGTTCTCCGGCGCCTTCTGGGCGGGGCGGCGCGCGCTGGAACTGGGGCTGATCGACGGCATCGGCGACCTGCGCAGCGTGCTGCGCGGCCGCTTCGGCGAGAAGGTCCGGCTGCGCGTGGTGCAGGAGGACCGGCGCTGGTTCCGCCGCATGGGCTTCCGCGTGGATGCGCCAGCGGGCGGAAGTTTGGGCGGGAACCCGCTGGACCGGCTCGCGGCGGACCTCCCCGCGGCGGCGCTGTCCGCCGTCGAGGAGCGTGCCCTGTGGTCGCGCTACGGTCTTTGAGCCGGAAGCCGGGCGTTACTGGGTGACTTCGCGCAAACGCTCCGACGGGGGCGGGACCGGCGCGCCGGTGCGGCGGGCGTTCTCAATCCAGGCGGCGATGGCGTCGAGCGCCGCCGTGCTGGCGTCGGCGGGGGTGGCGCCGCCCGCGGTGCAGCCCGGCAGGTCGGGCACCTCGGCCACATAGCCGACACCCTGTTCCGGGGGCAGGGGGCGGACGATGACCGGATAGGCGCTGGCGTTCATGACGTTGCGTCTCCTCTGCGCACGGTTTTCACCCATTAGGTGCCGCTTCCGCTGCGGACGACAAGGATTCTTTGCGCTGGACGGGCGCTTCTTTCGAAGTTCGATCCATTTTCGGTGGGTCAGCCGTTCGAGGTGCGTTTGGGGTGAAGGCCGCTCTTGACCGGGCGGCCCCGCACCCCCTAATCCTCCTCCCATGTTCAGTCTGTCCAAGATCCTGTTCCTGATCCTGGTGATCGGCGCCGTGTGGTTCGGCTGGCGCTGGTACAACCGCGTCGGCGCGGTCGGCCGGGAGCGCCTGCGCGAGCGGGAGCGTCGCGGCTCCGGAAAGCCCACCTCCACCAGCGGCGGCGGCTCGCCCCAGGTGGCCGCGGAGGACATGGAGAAATGCCCGGAATGCGGCGCCTACGTCGCCCCGCGCTCCGCCGTGGCCTGCGGCCGGCCGGTCTGTCCCTACGGTCGTTGAACCTTAAACGCAGGGGGGCGGCTGATTGGCGGGCGCTTGATTCCGGGGGTACCGCCGCGTATCGTGCGGCGCGTTTTTCCACACCAATCATAAGTGACCGCCGATGGCCTCCCCGAGCGGGTCTTCCCAAGACAGCCGCGGCCTGTCCTTTCAGGCCCTGATCCTCAAGCTCCACCAGTTCTGGTCGGAGCAGGGCTGCGTGATCCTCCAGCCCTACGACATGGAGGTGGGTGCGGGCACCTTCCACCCGGCGACGACGCTGCGCGCGCTTGGCCCGCAGCCGTGGAAGGCGGCCTATGTGCAGCCCTCGCGCCGCCCGAAGGACGGCCGCTACGGCGAGAACCCGAACCGGCTCCAGCACTACTACCAGTATCAGGTGATCCTGAAGCCCTCGCCGGCCAACCCGCAGGAGCTTTACCTGGAAAGCCTGAAGGTGCTGGGCATCGACCCGTCGCTGCACGACATCCGATTCGTCGAGGACGACTGGGAAAGCCCGACGCTGGGCGCCTGGGGCCTCGGCTGGGAGGTCTGGTGCGACGGCATGGAGGTCACCCAGTACACCTATTTCCAGCAGGTCGGCGGCATCGAGTGCGACCCGGTCGCGGTCGAGCTGACCTACGGGCTGGAGCGTCTGGCCATGTATGTGCAGGGCGTGGAGAACGTCTACGACCTGGACTTCAATGGGCAGGGCGTGAAGTACGGCGACGTGTTCAAGCGCGCCGAGGTCGAATATTCGGCCCACAACTTCGAGCACGCCAACACCGACATGCTGCTCCAGCATTTCAAGGACGCCGAGGCGGAGTGCCAGTCGCTGATCGCCAGGGGCGTCGCGCTGCCGGCCTACGACCAGTGCATCAAGGCGTCGCACCTCTTCAACCTGCTGGACGCGCGCGGCGTCATCAGCGTCGTGGAGCGCGCCGCCTACATCGGCCGCGTGCGCGCGCTGGCGAAAGCCTGCTGCGAGGCGTGGACCGCCGGGGGGGCCAAGTAACATGTCGGTCAACATGCCCGAACTTCTGATCGAGTTCTTCTCCGAGGAAATTCCGGCCCGCATGCAGGCGCGCGCGGCGGACGACCTCAAGCGCCTCGTCACCGAGAAGCTGGCCGCCAACGGCCTGACCTTCGCGTCGGCCGAGGCCCATTCCACCCCCCGCCGCCTCGCGCTGGTGATCGACGGCCTGCCCGAGCGCACCGCCGACGTCCGCGAGGAAAAGAAGGGGCCGCGCGTCGGCTCGCCCGAGCAGGCGGTCGCCGGCTTCCTGAAGTCCGCCGGCCTGACCAGCCTGGACCAGTGCGAGCAGCGCGACACCGGAAAGGGCGTCTTCTACTTCGCCGTGGCGGAGAAGAAGGGCCGCGCCACCGCGGAGGTGCTGGCCGAGATCATCCCGGCGGTCATGGGCGACTTCCCCTGGCCGAAGTCGATGCGCTGGGGCACCGGCACGGTGCGCTGGGTGCGCCCGCTGCATTCGATCATCGCGCTGTTCGGCGGCGCGGTGCTGGAGGGCTCGTTCGACCTGGGCGGCGCGCAGGGCAAGCTGGCCTTCGGCAACAGCACCCGCGGCCACCGCTTCCTGTCGCCGGACGCCTTCACGGTCACCGACTTCGCCGACTACAAGGCCAAGCTGCGCGACGCCCACGTCGTGCTGGACCGCGCCGAGCGCAAGGCCAAGATCAAGGCCGACGCCGAGGCGCTCGCCGCGCGGGAGGGCCTGACCCTCTCCCCCGACGACGGGCTGCTGGAGGAGGTCGCCGGCCTCGTCGAATGGCCGGTCGCCCTGGTCGGCACCATCGACGAAAAGTTCATGGACGTGCCGTCGGAGGTTCTCATCACCTCCATGCGCACGCACCAGAAGTATTTCGCCCTGCTGGACAAGGCCGGGAAGATGGCCCCGCGCTTCGTCGTGGTCGCCAACACGGTGACGGCGGACGCTGGCCGGGCCATCGTCGCCGGCAACGAGCGCGTTCTGCGTGCCCGTCTGTCCGACGCCAAGTTCTTCTGGGACCAGGACCGCAAGACGAAGCTGGAAGAGCGCGTGTCCAAGCTGGGCGCCATCACCTTCCACGCCAAGCTCGGCACGGTGGCGGAGAAGGTCACGCGCGTCCAGGTCCTGGCCGCCGAGATCGCCCGCGCCATCGGCGCCGACGCGGACGCGGCGACCCGCGCCGCCCTGCTGTCCAAGGCGGACCTCGTGACCGAGGTGGTCGGCGAGTTCCCCGAGGTCCAGGGCATCATGGGCCGCTACTACGCGCTGGGCGAAGGCGAGAACCCGGCGGTCGCCGAGGCCATCGCCGAGCATTACAAGCCGCTTGGGCCGTCCGACTCCTGCCCGACCGCCCCGGTGTCGGTCGCCGTGGCGCTGGGCGACAAGCTCGACACGCTGGTTGGCTTCTTCGCCATTGACGAGAAGCCCACGGGATCGAAGGACCCCTACGCACTGCGGCGTGCGGCGCTGGGCATCATCCGGCTGATCCTGGAGAACGGGCTGCGGCTGAACCTGACGCAGCTCTTCAAGGCGGCGCACGGCGCCTACACGGTCGGCGGTTTCGCCGCCGCCGATGGGGTCGCCACCGACCTGATGGCCTTCTTCGCCGACCGCCTGAAAGTCACGCTGCGCGACCAGGGCGTGCGGCACGATCTGGTGGACGCGGTGTTCGCGCTCGGCGGCGAGGACGACCTCGTCCGCCTTCTGGCCCGCGTGAAGGCGCTCCAGGCCTTCGTCGGGTCGGAGGAGGGGGCGAACCTGCTCGCCGCCTACAAGCGCGCCAGCAACATCGTCCGCATCGAGGAGAAGAAGGACGGCAAGGCCTACGACCAGCCGGTCGATCCGGCCCTGCTGACGCTGGTGGAGGAAAAGGACCTCTACGGCGCCCTGTCCGGCGCTGGGGAGACGGCCAAGCCGTTGCTGGCCAAGGAGGACTTCACCGGCACCATGGCGGCGCTGGCCCGTCTGCGCGGCCCGGTGGACGCCTTCTTCGACAAGGTGACGGTGAACGCCGAGCAGGCCGACCTGCGCGCCAACCGCCTGCGCCTGCTCAGCCAGATCCGGGCGACGCTGAACGCGGTGGCGGATTTCTCGCGCATCGAGGGGTGATGGGGCAGGGGGTGCTGTTGCGGTGCCCCCACCCTCCCACGCTGGCGCGTGGGTCCCTCCCTCCCCCGCTTCGCGGGAGAGGGGAGATTGGCAAAGTCCCCTCCCTCGCCGCAGGCGGGGGAGGGTTAGGGAGGGGGCCCAGTGCAACCACTCCCCACCCACCCAACAAAAAAAGGGGCGCCCCGGCGGGTGCCCCTTTCTCATGTCCCCAAAACCCCTTACCGCACAGCGCGGTTCGCGGCGCTGACCAGGGCGCGCAGCGAGGCGGTCACGATGTCCGCGTCCATGCCGACGCCGAACAGCGTGCGCTCATCCTTGGTCTTCACCTCGACATAGGCGCAGGCCTGGGCGTCCTCGCCCTCGCCGACGGCGTGCTCGCGGTAGTCCACCACATGCAGGTCGATGCCGGTGCCCTGGCGCAGCGCGTCCAGGAAGGCGTCGATCGGGCCCTTGCCCGAGCCCTTCAGCGTGCTGACCACGCCGTCGCGCGACACCACCACGTTCAGCACGCGGGCGCCGGAGTTCGGGCCGCGCGGCTCGGTCGAATGCTCGATCAGGGCCAGCGGGGCGTCGATGTCCAGATACTCCGCCTTGAAGGCGTTGTGGATGTCGGCGGGGGCCAGCTCCTTGCCGGTCTCGTCAGCGATGCGCTGCACCGTCTTGGAGAACTCGATCTGCAGGCGGCGTGGGATCTGGATGCCGTAATCCTTCTCCAGCACATAGGCGATGCCGCCCTTGCCCGACTGGCTGTTGATGCGGATCACCGCCTCGTAGCTGCGGCCCAGGTCCTGCGGGTCGATGGGCAGGTACGGAACCTCCCAGGTGCCGTGGTTGGACTTGGCCAGCGCCTTCAGCCCCTTGTTGATGGCGTCCTGGTGCGAGCCGGAGAAGGCCGTGAAGACCAGCTCGCCGGCGTAGGGGTGGCGCGGGTGGACGGGCAACTGCGTGCAGTATTCGGCGACGCGGACGATCTCGTTGATGTCGTCGATGCGCAGCTCCGGATCGACGCCCTGGGTCAGCAGGTTCAGCGCCAGCGTGATCACATCCACGTTGCCGGTGCGCTCGCCGTTGCCGAACAGGGTGCCTTCCACGCGGTCGGCGCCGGCCAGCATGCCCAGCTCCGCCGCCGCGACGCCGGTGCCGCGGTCGTTGTGCGGGTGCAGGGAGATGATCGCCGCGTCGCGGTTCTTCATGTTGCGGCAGAACCACTCGATCTGGTCGGCGTGGATGTTCGGGGTCGACATCTCCACCGTCGCCGGCAGGTTCAGGATGACCTTGTTGTCGGCGCTGGCGCCCCAGGTCTCCATCACCGCCTCGCAGATCTCCAGGGCGAACTCCAGCTCGGTCCCGGTGAAGCTCTCCGGCGAATATTGCAGGACGATCTCGGTCTCCGGATGCTCGGCGGCCAGCTGCTTGATCAGCTTGGTGCCGGCGACGGCGATGTCGACGATGCCCTGGCGGTCCAGCCCGAAGACGACGCGGCGCTGCAGCTCCGAGGTCGAGTTGTACAGGTGGACGATGGCGCGCTTGGCGCCCTTGATGCCCTCGAAGGTGCGGCGGATCAGCTCCTCGCGGGCCTGGGTCAGGACCTGGATGGTCACGCCGTCGGGGATCTTGCCGCCCTCGATGATTTCGCGGCAGAAGTCGAAATCGGTCTGCGAGGCGGCGGGGAAGCCGATCTCGATCTCCTTGAAGCCCATCTTCAGCAGCGCGTCGAACATCGCGCGCTTGCGGTCCGGACCCATCGGCTCGATCAGCGCCTGGTTGCCGTCGCGCAGGTCCACCGAGCACCAGACCGGCGCCTTCTCGATGGTCCGGTTCGGCCACTGGCGGTCGGTCAGCTTCACCGGGGCGAAGGGGACGTACTTCTCGTGCTTGGCGGCGGAAGAGGCGGCGGCGGGGGTGGCGATGTGGTTCATGACGCTTCGTGATCCCTTGGGAGCCCCGGTTTGTGCTGCGGGGCGTTGTCTCGTGTCGTGTGGGGACCGGCGGGACTACGGTCGCTGAGCTGCCGGGCGGCTCAGCGACCGTTCCTAAGTCGCAGCCCCGGCCCCAGCCGGGAGACACGCCTCACCCCGCAAGGGCGCGTGCCGAAATGGCGCAAACTGTGGGTGCTCATGGGAAAACAGACACTTCGACCAGGAAACAGGGCAGACGAACGCAGACGACCCGGACGCTCAAAGCGCCGGGGTGATAAGTCGCAGAAGGGCGTTCGTGTGGTCGATGCGGGTCATGGGCCACACTGTGCGCAGGCAGGCTTGCTCTGTCAAGCCGCGATTCCATGAAATCTTCTTTCGCGGAGCGGGGTCTCAGCTGAAGAACAGGCGGTAGAGGACCGGCAGGAGGATGGCCGTCACCAGCCCGTTCAGCCCCATCCCCAACCCGGCGAAGGCCCCTGCCACCTCGTTGACCTGGAGCGCGCGGGCGGTGCCGATGCCGTGGGCGGCCACCCCCAGGCCGAAGCCGCGCGCCCGCCAGTCCGTCACCCGGACGAGGTTCAGGACCCAGGTGCCGAAGGACGCGGCGATGATCCCGGTCAGGATCACGAAGACCGCGGTGAGCGAGGGCAGGCCGCCGATCTGCTCGGACACGCCCATGGCGATGGGGGAGGTCACCGACTTCGGCGCCAGCGACAGCATGGTCCGCTCCGACGCGCCCAGCGCCCAGGCGATGGCGACGGCGCTCAGCGCCGACGCGGCGGAGCCGGTCAGCAGGGCGACCAGCAGCGCCACGGCGGAGCGGCGGACCTGCTGGAACTGGCGGTAGAGCGGGACCGCCAGCGCCACCGTGGCCGGGCCGAGCAGGAAATGCACGAACTGCGCGCCGTCGAAATAGGTGCGGTAATCGATCCCCGCCACCATCAGCGTCGCGGCGATCAGCAGCACCGCGATCATCACGGGGTTCAGCGCGGGGCGCCGCCCGAACCGCTCGAACACCCACATCCCCGCCTGATAGGCGGCCAGCGTCAGGGTCAGGCCGGCGAGCGGGCTGGCCGAGAGATAGACCCAGATCTCGTGGAAATCGGGGCTCATGGCGCGTTCTCTCCGTTGCCGGATTCGGCGTCCGGGCCGCGGCGGCTCAGGACACTCATCACCCAGGCGGTCAGCGCGACGCCGATCAGCGTGCTGCCCAGCAGAGCGGCGGCGATGGGCAAGGCCTCCGCCTCCAGCCGGTTCAGGTGCGCCATCACCCCGACGCCCGCCGGAACGAAGAGAAGGGAGAGGTGACGCAGGATGCCGCCCGCCGTCTCCTGCAACGGCTCCGGCACGCCGCCGCGGACCAGCAGGCCGACGAACAGCAGGACCATGCCCAGCACCGGTCCCGGAACGGGCAGATGCAGCAGGCGGGCGGTCAGTTCCCCCGCCAGCTGGCAGGAGAGAAGTAGGGTCAGGGTGCCGAGCATCGGCAGGCTCCGGGCTTTTCGGGGAGGTGGCCGCAGCCTAATCCCGGAGCCTGCCGCGGGGGGAGAGGATATGCCCTACCGCGCCAGCAGTTGAGCCTTGAGCCAGTCGCGCACCTCGCGGCAGACGGCCTCGGCGGTCTCGTCCAGACAGTGGCCGGCGCCGGGCATCAGGACCAGCTTCTTCGGCTCGCGCGCCATGCGGTGGACGTGGATGGAGCACATCGGCGTCAGCGCCTCGTCGGCCTCGCCGTGGATCATCAGCACGGGGCAACGGAGGTCCGCCACCGCGTCGGTGCCCAACCCCTGGGTCGCCAAAGTCACCACCGTGCAGACCGCGCCGCGGTTCGAGGCCGCGGCCTGGATCGCCACCGCGCCGCCGAAGGAATGGCCGACCAGGGCGACATGGTGGATGCCCATCCGGCCGAGGAAGGTCAGGCCGCACAGCGCGTCGTAGACCGCCTCGTCCAGCGCGTGGGGGTTGCGGTAGCGGATGCGCAGCGAGGCGATGCCGTGCGCCGTAAGATCCTTCGCCAGCCGCGGATAAAGCCCGTGGGCCGGCGAGTCGAAGCCGCCGCCGACGCCGCCGAGCCAGATGACGCCCAGCGTTCCCGCCGCCTTATGCCCGTTCGGGTGGCCATCGGGGGCGGGGTAGAGGCGGGCGTCCACGGTGCCGCGGTCGGTGTCCAGGCGCACGGGGGCGAACGCCTCGTCCACGGTTTCGCCGATCTGCGCCGACAGGAGCGGCATGGGTGTTCTCCGGCTTGCCAAGGTCTTGCGGGAGTTAACAAGCCACCGGGCCTCTCTGTTGCTCCGGCGTGTTGGTTTGGAACCTCGCCGCACCGTCTCCGGTTGTGCCGAGAGGCGGTCCGCGACACGGGCCGCATTCCGATGCCTCGGCAGCCCGGCTGTTGGCGTCGGGCAAAGCCGTGCAACTGAAAAGAAGTGCGACACATGCTCAAACAGATTTCGGTCGATACCGTGAAGCAGGCCGCCGACCTCGCGTACGAGGCCGTGGCCGACCGCCAGCGTTTCCTCGCGGGAATGCGCAACATCGACCTCGGGGAGCAGACCAGCGAACGCGGTTCGCGGAACCCGACCGATCTCGACGCCCTCAGCATCCTGTCCTCCGACGCCAGTGGAGCGTTGAGCCAGTTGAACCGGATGCTGGAGGACCTGACCCCCGAACAGCGGATGGAATTGCGCGCGGTCATGTTCGTCGGGCGCGGCGATTTCGCCGGAAACCAGTGGAACCGCGCGCTGGACGAGGCCGGGCGGGCCCCGGACGCCACCCACTACACCGACATCGCGGAGCGCATCGACCTGCACCGCGACCTGATGAAGGGGCTGTACGAGCTGGACCTGCTGAAGAAGAAGGACGGGCAATGACCAGGGGCCGGGACGGCGGGCGGCGCCCGGAGGGCTCCGCCGGGACGCTCGAACGCTGGGCCGCCATCCTCGGCGGCACGGCGCTGGGTTTTGCCGGGGTGCGGCGGGGAAGCTGGGCGCTGTCTGCGCTCGGTGGTGGGCTGTTCCTCGCCGGGGCGGCGGGGGTTCCGCTGTCCAGCCCGCTGCGGCAGGCCGCGCTGCCGGCGCTGCGCCGCGAGCCGACGACCACCCAGGCGAACGTCACCATCGCGGTTCCGGCCGAAAAACTGTTCCGCCACTGGCGCAACGTCCGCCATCTGGCGGCGCTCTTCCCCCACCTCGACGCCGTGGAGATCCTGTCCGACACGGAAAGCCGCTGGAAGGCCCATGGCCCCGGCGGAGTCCCGGTAGTCTGGAACAGCCGGCTCGACAAGGTCCGGGAGAACGAACTGATCACCTGGCACACGCTGGAGGGGGCGGACCTGCCGCACCGCGGCACCGTCCTGTTCCGTCCGGCACCGGGCGGGCGCGGGACGGAGGTCAGCCTGACGCTGGCCTACCACCCGCCGGGTGGTGCCGGCGGCAACGCCGTGTCCCGCCTGTTCGGCACAGCGCCGGAGCAGCAGGCGCGCGAGGCGCTGCGCCGCCTGAAGCGGATCATGGAGGTCGGCGAGCTTCCCACAATCGACGGCCAGCCGAGCGGGCGGGCCGAGTGGGGTCGGGTGACGTCCAAACTGCGGGAGGTGACGGGATGAGGGCGCTCTGCTGGAACGGCGTGAACGACCTGCGGGTGGAGCGGGTGCCGGACCCCACGATCCTCGGCCCGCAGGACGCGATCATCAAGGTCGGCCTGTCCTCGGTCTGCGGGTCGGACCTGCACCTGATCGGCGGCTACGTCCCCACCATGCGGGCCGGCGACATCATCGGCCATGAGTTCCTCGGCGAAGTGGTGGAGAAGGGGCCGGAGGTGACGCGGCTGAACCGCGGCGACCGGGTGATCACGGTGTCGATCATCGGCTGCGGCAAATGCTGGCACTGCCAGCACGAGGAGTTCTCGCTCTGCGATAATTCCAACCCGCAACCGGCCTTCGAGGAGGCGGCCTACGGGCACTGCACCGCCGGCATCTTCGGCTACAGCCACGCCTTCGGCGGCTACGCCGGAAGCCACGCCGAATACATCCGCGTCCCCTTCGCCGACACCAACTGCTTCCGCGTGCCGGAAGGGGTGACGGACGAGCAGGCGGTCTTCGTCTCCGACGCCGTGCCGACCGGCTACATGGCCGCCGACATGGGCAGCATCAAGCCGGGCGACGTGGTGGCCGTCTGGGGCTGCGGCGGCGTCGGCCAGATGGCGATGAAGAGCGCCTTCCTGATGGGGGCGGAGCGGGTGATCGGCATCGACCGCTTCCCCGACCGGCTGCGCGCCGCCCAGATGAAAGCGGGGGCGGAGACGCTGGATTACAGCCGCGTCGACATCTACGACGCCCTGCTGGCGATGACCGGCGGGCGCGGACCGGATGTCTGCATCGACGCCGTGGGCATGGAGGCGGACAGCGGCGCCTCGGCCATTGAGGATCTGTATGACCGCGGCAAGCAGGCCCTGCGGCTGGAGAGCGACCGGCCCGCCGTCCTGCGCCAGATGATCCAGTGTTGCCGCAAGGGCGGCACCCTGTCCATCGTCGGGGTCTATGGCGGCCTTCTCGACAAGTTCCCCATGGGGGCGGCGATGAACAAGGCGCTGACCTTCCGCATGGGGCAGCAGCACGGCCAGCGCTACGTCAAACGCCTGTTCGAGCACATCGAGAAGGGCGACCTCGACCCATCCTACCTGTTGACCCACAAATGGGCGTTGGACGACGCCCCCCAGGGCTACCGCATGTTCAAGGAGAAGGCCGACGACTGCATGCGGGTCGTCTTCGCGCCGTGACGGCGGGCCGGAATGAAGGGTGGAAGGCCATGAAGATCGTCTATGCCTATCCGGCGGAGAAGGGGCGCGGCGTCGAGGCCGAGATCGTCGGGGACTTGCGCGACCGCTGCGGCCACGTCGTCCAGACCGCACGCGAGGAGCGCGACGCGGAGCGCGGCGGCGCCGTCGATGTCATCGTCACGCTGGAACTGGACGACTCCCAGCGGGACACCGCTCTCAACAGGCTGCGCGCCCACCCCGCGGTGATCGACGCCGCGGCGGAGAGCTTCGGGGAGCGGGTGTAGGACTCATGCAACGACAGCGGGCTCGGCTTCCGCGGAGTCGCCCAACGGGCGGGTGGCGAAGAACGCGCACAACATCTCGTGGCGCTCCCTTCGATGATACCGCAGATGTTCGTCATCAACCCCGTCGCCCATGGGACGAAGCCGGTCGGCGCCTGTTGGGGGCGGTGGTCGAAACAGTGCGGTGGAACATCCCGTGTCGAGTCCTCCCGATGCAGCGCACGCCGGCGGCTCGGCCTTCGCCGTCCGCCGTTGTCCCATAGGCGTCGAACCCGCGCCCGGCGACCGGGTGCTGGCGCGGGTCTGGGCGCCCGCCTGCCGCAGCGTCCGCTTGCTGGTCGGACCGGAGGAGCGCGCGGTGGCGCTGGAGGCTGAGGGTGACGGCTATTTCTCCGCGATGGTGGAAGGGGTGCCGGTGGGCAGCCTCTACCGGTTTCGACTTGATGATGGCGCCGCCTTCCCCGACCCGGCGTCCCGCTTCCAGCCCGAGGGGCCGGAAGGGCCGTCGCAGGTCGTGGACGCGTCCGCCTTCGCCTGGACCGACGCCGGCTGGGCGGGCTGCGGCCTGCGCGGGCAGGTGGTCTATGAGATGCACATCGGCACCTTCACGCCGGAGGGCAGTTGGGCGGCGGCGGCGCGCGAACTTCCGGGTCTGGCGGAACTGGGGGTGACCGTCCTGGAACTCATGCCGGTGGCCGAGTTCCCGGGCCGCTTCGGCTGGGGCTACGACGGGGTGGATTTGTTCGCCCCGACCCGGCTCTACGGTGGGCCGGACGACATGCGGCGCTTCGTGGACCGCGCCCACGCGCTGGGCCTCGCGGTGATCCTGGACGTCGTCTACAATCACCTTGGCCCAAGCGGAAATTTCCTGTCCCGCTTCTCCCCGGACTACTTCACCACCCGCTACAAGAACGAGTGGGGGGACGCGCTCAACTTCGACGGCCCGAACTGCGGCCCGGTGCGGGAGTTCTTCCGGGCGAACGCCGCCTTCTGGATCGACGAGTACCATCTCGACGGGCTGCGGCTGGACGCCACCCAGCAGATCTTCGACCGCTCCACCCCGCACATCATCCAGGAGATCGGGCAGGCCGTCCGCCAAGCGGCGCGCGGGCGCGGCACGCTGTTGATCGGGGAGAACGAATCCCAGCATGCCGCCATGGCCACTCCGGTGGAGCGGGGCGGCTGCGGGCTGGACGCTCTGTGGAACGACGATTTCCACCACGCGGCCCAGGTCGCGCTGACCGGGCGGAACGAGGCCTACTACACCGACTACCGCGGCACGCCGCAGGAACTGCTGTCGGCCGTCAAGCACGGCTTCCTCTATCAGGGACAATGGTACCGCTGGCAGGGCAAGCGGCGGGGAACGCCGGCCCATGGGCTGCCGCGCCCAGCCTTCGTCACCTTCCTCCAGAACCACGACCAGATCGCCAATTCGGGCCGCGGCCAGCGGATCCACGGCCTGACCACGCCGGGGCGCTTCCGGGCGCTGACCGCGCTGACGCTGCTGTGCCCTGGCACGCCGATGTTGTTCCAGGGGCAGGAGTTCGCGGCCAGCGCACCTTTCCACTATTTCGCCGACCATGAACCCGATCTGGCCGCCAAGGTGGAGACGGGACGGGCGGAGTTCCTGTCCCAGTTTCCCAGCCTCGCCACCCCCGCCATGCGCGCCCACCTGACGCGCCCGCAGGACGAGGAGACCTTCCGGCGCTGCACGCTCGACCACGCGGAACGGGACGCCCACGCGGAGGTCTGGGGGCTGCACCGCGACCTTCTGCGCCTGCGCCGCGAGGACCCGGTGTTCCGCGCCCAGGGCGACGGCGGGCTGGACGGCGCCGTGCTGGGCGAGGAGGCGTTCGTCCTGCGCGTCTTCGGTGCGAAGGAGGGCGGAGCGAAGGAGGGCGGGGCGGGAGACGACCGGCTGCTGCTGGTCAATCTGGGGCGCGACCTGCGGCTGGACGTCCTGCCGGAACCGCTGCTGGCGCCGCCGGTTGGCAGGGAGTGGACGCCGCTGTGGGCCAGCGAGGACCCGCGTTACGGCGGCTGCGGCATCGCCCCGCTGGAATCCTCGGACGGTGGCTGGCGGCTTCCCGGCCACGCGGCGGTCGTCCTGGCCGCCAAGGATGTTGTTCCGGATGAGGAACGGGGCGAAGACAACGGCGCGAGCGCTCAGGAGACCCATGGCTGATTTCATCCGCAAGATCACCAGCGACGCCCTGCGATCCGCGCCGGACGCCGCGCTGTCCCGCGAATGGCTGGTCGCCAACGGGCTGGGCGGCTACGCCTCCTCCTCCCTGTCGGGGGCGGTGACGCGGCGCTATCACGGGCTTCTGGTGGCGGCTCTGCCGGCGCCGCTGGGCCGGGTGGTGATGTTGAGCCAGCTCAACGACGTGCTGATCGAGCCGGACGGCACCGAGCGGCGGCTGACCGGCCACAACCCGCAGGCGGACCAGTGGCCCGACCCGAACTATCCGTCCGACGCCGCGCCCTCCGGCCTCGCCGAGTTCCGCATGGAATCCGGGCTGCCGGTCTGGCGCTACGCGTTCGGCGATGTGGTCATCGAAAAGCAGATCGTGCTGCCGCACCTGCAGAACATCGTCCATGTCACCTACCGGGTGGTCAAGGCGCCGCAGCCGATCTTGCTGCGGCTTCGTCCGGTGATGGCCTTCCGCAAGCTGGAATCGGCGGTGGACGAGCCGCTGGCCCGCGACTACCGCGTCACCGCCCGCGGGCACGAATACGAGATCTGGGCGGGACCGGAACTGCCGGTGCTGCGCATGACCATCGAGGGGGCGGAGCTTCCCCTGACCTTGGACGGCGGGGCGCGGCGCGACATCGTCTATCCGGTGGAGGCGGAGCGCGGCTACGAATCGCGCGGCTCGCTGTGGACGCCCGGCTATTTCAGCGGCCCCCTCAGCCAGGGCCAGACGCTGAGCTTCGTCGCGGCGACGGAGCCGTGGCAACGGCTGTGGGCGCTGCCGCCCGCCGACGTCCTGCGCTTCGAGAAGGAGCGGCGGCGGCGCATCGTCGGGACGGCCCATCCGTCGCTGCGCGAGGGGGCGATGGCGGAGCTGGTGCTGTCGGCGGACAGCTTCCTGTTCGTGCCGGCCGGGCGCGTCGCCGACCAGATGCGCGCCCGCGCCGAGGGCGACGAGGTGCGCACGGTGATCGCCGGCTACCATTGGTTCACCGACTGGGGCCGCGACACCATGATCAGCCTGGAGGGGCTGACCCTGACCACCGGGCGCCACATGGAGGCCGGCTGGATCCTGCGCACCTTCGCGCACTACATCCGCGACGGGCTGATCCCCAACATGTTCCCCGACGGCAAGGACGAGGGGCTGTACCACACCGCCGACGCCACACTGTGGTTCTTCCACGCGCTGAACCGCTATGTTCGCGCGACCGGGGACCGCCACACGCTGCAACTGCTGCTGCCCCGGCTGGTCGAGGTGATCGACCTTCACCGGCGCGGCACCCGCTTCGGTATCGCCGTGGACCAGGGCGACGGGCTGCTGCGCCAGGGGCGGGAGGGCTACCAGCTCACCTGGATGGACGCGAAGGTCGAGGACTGGGTGGTCACGCCGCGCCGGGGCAAGGCGGTGGAGATCAACGCGCTCTGGTACAACGCGCTGTGCCTGACCGCCGGCTGGCTGACCGAGGAGGGCGACGCCATGGCCGCCCGCCCGCTGGAGGAGCTGGCCGAACGGGCACGCGCCTCCTTCAACGCGCGCTTCTGGTGCGCCCACGCCGGGCACCTCTATGACGTGGTGGACGGGGAGCGGGGGGACGACGACGCCTGCCGGCCCAACCAGATCTTCGCCGTCTCGCTCGACAACCCGGTGCTCGACCGCGCCCGCTGGGAGCCGGTGGTGGAGACGGTGCGGCAACGGCTGCTGACCCCGGTCGGGCTGCGCTCGCTGGCGCCGGGGCAGCGCGACTACAAGTCGAAATACTTCGGCGATCTGCGCGCCCGCGACGCCGCCTATCACCAGGGCACGGTCTGGGGGTGGCTGATCGGCCCCTACGTCGATGCGTGGCTGAAGCTGCACCCGGAGGACAAGTCCGGAGCGCGCGAGCTGCTCCAGGGCTTCCTGCCCCATCTGGACCAGGCGGGGATCGGCACCATTTCCGAGATCTTCGACGCGGAGCCGCCCTTCAGTCCGCGCGGCTGCATCTCGCAGGCCTGGAGCGTGGCGGAAGTCCTGCGCTGCTGGGCGGCGACGGCCGAGGATCGGTGAGACCGGCCCCCCTCACCGCCCAGCCTATGAAAAGCGTCATAAGAACTTAAGGAGAGAGAGCGCGAAAGCCGCTTGGTTACTGAACAGAAAGCGGAGGTGCGGAAAAAGCGCGAATCGATGACGGGTCTATAACATTGGCGAAACCCACATTTTGTTGAAGGTTTCTGCCGCCCGTGTCTATGATCGCGGGCGGGTTGAGAAAGAAAATGCACGAACTCACGGCCGTGTGAGCGACCCGCACAGGATAATGTCGGGAGGGGTCATGCTGGCACTGCTGTCGAAGCCCACGCGCCCGGCGGTCGATTGGGACCGTTTGGGCCAGCGGATCCTGGACCAGAGCGCTCAGCCCTGCTGGGTGGTGGATCGCGAGTTGGTCACCGTCGGCGTCAACCCGGCGCTGTGCGCGTTGCTCGGCTATCGGGCCGGGGAGCTGATCGGAAACCACCTGCTGGCCTATGTGGCCGAGGACAGCCGGAGCGTCCTGGAGCGGCAGGCGGCCATCCGCGACCTGACTCCGCACCGCAGCTACGACGTCACCCTGATCCGCTCCGATGGGACGCCGGTCCGCGCGATTTTCAACGACTCGCGGCTGGACGGCGAGACCGGCGGAACGGCGCCGGCCTTTTGCATCTTCGTCACCGACATCACCCGCCGTATCGAAGAGGAGACGCAGCGCGCTCGGCGGGTGGACCAGCTGGCGGACGCGGTCGCGCGCATGAACCGCTTCCTGGGGCAGATCTGCCAGGAGCTGAAGGATCCGCTGAGCGCCATCCTTGGCGCGACGCAGATGATATCCTCCGACGTGGCGTCTCCCGATCCGGCGGTCGGCAGCCAAGCGCCGGGGACCGCGCATCTGGGCGCTTACGCGGCGCTGTGCAGCGACGCCGGGCGGCAGATGATGCGGACCATCGAGAACCTGTCGCTGTGGTCCCGCCTTCAGCTGAATCAGGTGCCGCTCGATCTGCGCGTCTATGAGTTGGGCGGCCTTCTCCAGGACGTGTTGGAGGAATTGGAGCCGCGCGCGCGCGCCCGCGATATCCTGATCGTCAACCGCATCGTCGCCCTTCCGGTGTTGGGCGACCTGTCCGCGCTGAGCACCGTGCTGAAGCATCTGATCGAGAACGCGGTGCGCTTCTCGCCTTCGGGAAGCATCGTCATGCTGACCGCCGCCCTGACGGACGGGCGGGTGACTGTGCGGGTTCAGGACAATGGGCTGGGCATTCCGGAGGAGTTTCAGCCCCATCTGTTCCGTATCGACCCGCACCACGCCGCGCCCGGTGCCGACGGGGAGGTGGGGAGCGGCCTCGGCCTGCTGATCTGCAAGGCGCTGGTCGAGCGCATGGGCGGCGGCATCCGCGTCTTCAGCAAGCCGGGCGGCGGAACCGCGGTGACGGTGGCCTTGACTCCGGGAGGGTGTGGCGGATTGTGACGCTGGCGAACGGATGGTCCGGCGAACCGTTTCGACCGGTCGGAGAAGAAACGGTGAGATCGGAGTGCCCCTTGCGGGGAATTCGAACCTTCAGTTGTCAACAGGGCACAGACCCGCGCGAAATCGCCGCGCCGGGAGTCCGGCGTCAGAATCCAATTGACAGGCGTGAGCGCTGCAACACCCATCGGAATCTGGAAAGGCGATGCATTTCAATGGTTTGTGTGACATGCTCAAAATTTGGGCAAATCGGGCTATGGCCTTGTCGCGCTTGACTCGAATCGGGAAAAGCCGGGCCTTGTCAACACAGTTATCCACAGACTCTGTGGAGAGCCTACGCGGGAGGTGAGGGAGTCGGCCCCCGGCCCCTAACCTTTGGCGGGAGGCCCGTCCAATCAGAATAAGTACTTCAGATTTTAGGTTCCGCGCGTTTTTGCCGCTATAGTGGTCGCGCCTCATCCCGCCGTATTGCCTCAATCCAATCGGCGCCGGATGAGCAATGACGGGAGGGGTGCCCATGCTGGATGTCTATGGGACGTCTTGCCCGGCGGCGCGTCCGCGATGGCCGTGGCGCGCGGCGACCGGTGAATCGCGGTGCCGGCGCGTGCAAGGATTTGCCGTTCCGGCGTCGGCGGCGGCGATGCTGTTCGCGTTGATCCTCCATCTGCTGCTGACCCTGGCCACCCATTTGGGCGATGCCGATGTGGCCGGGGTGCTGACGGTGGCGGTGGGCATGGTGGCGGTCCTGGTTGTCCTGCTTCCCTTCGCCCTGCTGTGCATCCGGCAGGCGCAGAAGGCGCTGGCCGCCGGGTCGGAGCGTCGTGGGACGATGGCTTCGCCGCCAAGTTGAAGCACCGCCGTCCGGGGGCATCAGTCGGGGAAATCGCGCCGGGGAAATCACGGTTGCCCCTTTTTGCAAGTCCGCGCATAAAGTGATGACGCCGTGGCGATGGACGGCGCTGTTCGGCGGGGGCGGTGCATGGGGTTGTTCGATTTTCTGAAAGTGACCGTCAAGGACGAGAAGAAGGCGCCGCCGCGCCGGCCCAACCCGTCCGCTGGCCCATCGAACGTGATCGAGTTCGATGGCAAGAGTTTTCCCTTGGCGGGGGTCAGCCACAAGGGTTTCGTGGCGACCGGCTTCGACGGGTCCTTGATCCCCAGCCAGACCGCGCGCCTCACGGTGCGGATTGATGACGCCTGCGGCAAGTTTACTTTCGCCGCCACCGTGACCATCGAAGACGTCAAGGGCGGGTCGGTGTCCGGCGCCTGGAACATGCTGCCGCCGGAGGTCGAGGCGACCATCCGCAAATATCTGCAGATCCGCAAGCAGAAGACTGGAAAGTAAGGGGTCTGGTTCGCTTCAGCGGCCGGCGCCGTTCAGTTGACGGTTTGGAGGGGGGCGGCGCCGGCCTTTGCCCCAGCCTTCACCAGAGTGGGGACCATCGCCGTGGCCGGCGTGGCGATCTGGTGCATCCGCTCGATCCATTCCGACAGGGTGACGAACTCGCAGCCCTTCGCGCGCATCGCGGCGATCACGCGGGGCAGGGCGTTCAGGGTGGACGGGTAGGTGGAATGCAGCAGCAGCACGCTGCCGGTTCCCGCCTCGGTCTTTACATGCTGCACGATGCGGTCGGGGTCGCGGACCTGCCAGTCGCGGGTGTCCACGGTCCACAGCACCGGGCTCATGCTCTCCTCGCGGGCGATCGCCAGCAGGTCCGGCGTGTAGCGTCCATAGGGCGGCCGGAACAGCACCGGGTTGGCGCCGAACCCGCGCAGGATGCGGTTGGCCTCGGCAATCTCGTGCCGCTGCGCCTCGGGGTCCATGGCGCGCAGGTCGGCGTGGGTCAGGCTGTGGTTGCCGATCTCGTGCCCGGCGGCGATGAAGTCGCGGATCACCTCGCCCTGGTTCTCGGCGACGCTGGCGACCGGAAAATAGGTCGCGGGAATCTTCTCGCGGTTCAGCACGTCCAGGATCTGGCGGGTGACCACACGGTGCGGACCGTCGTCGAAGGTGAGGGCGCAGAGATTCCAGCCCTCCTCCTTCAGCGTTGCCGGCATGACGTCGAGCGCCGTGTCGGGGATCACAGCGCCCAGCCGGCCCTTGCGGCGCACCGATTTCTCAATGGCGGCCATGGTCCGGGCGGCTTCCGGAGGGTAGGTGATCGCGACGTCGGCCTTGCCGTCCCCACCGGGGCGTGGCGTGGCGAGTTGTGCGCTGTCGGCGGGTGGCCTGATCTCCGGCGCTTGGGGAGTTGCCTGAGGCGTTGCCTGGGGCGGTGCGGGCAGGGGGGGCGCGTCGAGAACGAGGCAGCCGAACCCGGCGCCGAGCATGCGGCGGCACAGCGCCGTCACGTCCAGCCCCACGGAGGCGGTGGCCCGCAGGGCGACACCCTCGCCCTGGCGCCGCGCGTCGAGCGGAACGACCGCCGGGCTGAGCCCGTCCGCCAGATCGGGGGAGCGGCGGCGCAGGCTGTCCCACGCCCACCAGGCATCGCCCTCCCTTTGGAAAAGGCCGAGTTGCAGGAGCGACGGTCCGTCCGCGGCGCGGGCGGCGGTATCGGGGAGCGCCATCAGCGTCCCCGCGGCCAGCGGCAGCGCGAACAGCGAGGTGCGGAAGCGGCGCATGCCCGTGAGGAGGCAGGACGTCAGGGAGCGTCCGCTTTCAGGCCGGTTCACACATTTATCCTCCGGATCGTCGCTTTCGTCGAATACCACCCCTTCGGGATTAATTCAAACGGCGCGGGGTCCGTCGGCCTCCCCGTTTCGACCATCCCTTGGTGAGGAACTTCGGTGTTCCGGCACGGTTGACGGGAAGCGCGCCCGGTCTAAAAGCCCATTCCCACAGGAAGGCATGGCGGGCGCGGAACGAGAACCGAAAGGAGGCAGCCCGGATGGCGGACGACTTGGAAAGCCGGATCAGAGCGCGCGCTCACCAGATCTGGGAGCGTGAAGGCCGTCCGGAGGATCGCGCCGCGGACCACTGGACACTGGCCCGCGAGGAAATCGCCATCGAGGACAATTACCGGGACACCTTGCGCCCGAACCCGGCCCGCGGTCCCGACGACACCGCCGAGCGGACCGAGCCGGTCGAGCCCGTGCTGAGCATGGAAAACCAGGGCGAGATGCCGGGCATCGCCGATCAGGGCGAGGAGTTCCGCATTCCCGGCCAAGCCCGCGACTCCTGAACGCGGCCCGCACCACGCCGCTTTCGTCATGTCGTGCTTAAAGAGGACCCCCATGGACACGAACCTGGAAATCGCCTTCCACAACATGGACTCCCAGCCGGAGCTGGAGGCCTACATCCGCGAACGGGCGGAGAAGACGGAAAAGCTGTTCGACCGGCTGGTCGGCATGCGGGTCGCCGTGGAAGCCCAGCACCGCCAGCACAAGACCGGCAACGTCTTCGACGTCCACATCGAGTTGATGGTGCCGGGCCAGGACATCGTGGTCAGCCGCAAGCCGAACAAAGCGAAGGAGCGCTACGCCAATCCCGACGCCCGGACCTCGATCCGTGACGCCTTCGAAGCCGCGGAGCGGCAGTTGAAGGAATACAAGGACAAGATGCGCCGCGATGTGAAGGTCCATGATCCGGAACAGCCCGGCCGCGTGTCGCAGCTCAACCCGAACGAGGACCATGGCTTCATCACGACCAACACCGGAACGCAGCTCTATTTCCACCGGAACAGCTGCCTGAACGTCGACATGGACCAGCTCAAGACCGGCGATCCGGTGAAGTATGTGGAAGCCACGGGCGACACCGGTCCGACCGCCTCCAAGGTCTGGCGCGCGTCCGGATCCGACACCGAATTGCGGGCCACCTGACGTGAAAGCCCCCGCGAACCGGCGGGGGCTTTTTCTTTGGGCCTCTGTCTTTGGGCCTCTGTCTTTGAATTGTTTGCCTTCGGGTCAAACCCTCTGGGCCGGGGGCATCGGGTCGGCCAAGGTGGGATCGGCCGAGGTCGGGTCTGTCGAGTCCGGCGCCGCGGCTGGGACGGGGTCCTCGTTCAGGTCGTAGATGTCCGGGTGGAGGCGGACGGCGTCGCGGTCGTCCACCGTCGCCGTCCAATAGACGAAGCGCACCGGCACCGGCTGGCTCAGCTTGATCCACTGCGGTTCCTGCCGGTCCAGCATGCGGTCGAGCCGCATCGTGGACACATGCTCGGCCGCCAGCAGCGCCTCGGCCATGCCGCGCGCGTCCTCAAGGCGCACGCAGCCGGAACTGACGGTGCGGACCTCGCGCTCGAACAGCCTCGGTTCGTTGGTGCCGTGCAGATAGATGTTGTAGGGGTTGGTCATGTTGAAACGGTACCGGCCCAGCGCGTTGTGGTCGCCGGGTTGCTGGACGATCCGCACGCGGCGCGGCGAGACGTTGCGCCAATCCACGACCGCCGGCTCCACCGGGGCACCGTCCAGGTAGACCACCGCGTTCGCGATGCCCGGCGTGCCCTTGGCCCGCAGCAGGGGCAGCTTGTCCTCCTTGAGGACGGTGGGGGGCACGGTCCAGGTGGGGTTCACGATCACATGGGTGATCTGGTCCTGAAGCAGCGGCGTCTCGCGCGACGGGCGTCCGACGATCGAACGCATGGTCAGGGCCTCCTCCCCGTCGCGGACCAGCGTGGTGGTCTGGCTGGGCAGGTTCACCAAAATCACGGTGTCGGGGGCGGTGTCGCGGAAGGCGCGCATGGACAGCGCGCTGCGCCGCATCTGGACGGCCGCCTCCTGCGGGCTGCGGTCCAACGCCACCCGCGTTCCGCCGCCGACCAGCCCATCCACCTTCATGCGCTGGGCGAACTGGAAGGCGCGCACCGCGGTGTCCACCCGGTCATCGAACACATCGCCTTGGCGTGCCCGGTCGAGAAAACCCAATTCGGCCAAGCGTTGCGTCAACCGTTCCACGCGCTCGCCGCTGCTGCCCTTCTTGAGAAGCGGGCCGGACCCGATGCGGGTGACCGGGCGCTCCGGTGCCGCCTCCAGCACCGTGGCGGCTGCGTCCAGCCGGTCGGCCCAGCCGGTCAGGGTGTCGCGGTAGGAGGCCGCCTCGGCGGTGGCCCGGGTGGCGGCCGAACCGGCGATCACGGACAGCGCCAGCGTCAGCGCGGCCAGGATCGGCGCCGGGCGGCGGCGTCGGTCGGTAAGCGTCTGGGATGCGTGCATGGTCCGTCCTCGACTGGCGGGAGATCCGATCCCCCGTCCTTTCTATCAAATGTAGTACGTGATCCCCTGCCCGGCGAGGCGGGGACGCGCTTCCATAGGGTCGGGAAATCGGCGTACGGCCTCCGGCCGAGGGGCGACCGCCCTGCGGTGCCGGTGCCGCGAACGACCGAAGGCCGACTTGTGACCGATTCAGGCCATTTTCGGGTTGATCCCGGTCAAGCCCTAGCCTATAGGAAATAGTCGTTCGCTATGACCATACTAATTTTGGCCTTATTCGAACAATCCATAGTGGGTCGTCCGGCGCTGGAACGGTGCGGCCCGATCACCAAAATGCATAGGGAGTGATGCTTTTGGGGAATGACGACCGTGCCGCGCCGCTGAATGGGCGCGAGACCGGCCGCCGTGGGTTTCTGACCTTCGCTGCCGCCGCCTTGACCGCCATGGCCGTTCCGGTCCTGGTGCCCGCCGCACCGGCCCTTGCGGCCCCCCTGGCCGGCGGCGTCCGCCGCCTGTCCCTGCACAACATCAACACCAACGAGCAATTCAGCGGCGTCTATTGGGCCGATGGTGCCTATCGCCCGGACGCGCTGAAGAAGCTGGACGTGCTGTTGCGCGACCATCGGGCCAAGCAGGTTGGCCGCTACGACCCGCGTCTGTTCGATGTCCTGGCCCGCCTGCACCAGACGCTGGACAGCGACGAGCCCTTCCGGGTCATCTGCGGGTACCGGTCGCGCCGCACCAACGCCATGGCCCGCCGCCGCTCGCGCGGGGTCGCAAAGGAAAGCTACCACACCCGCGGCATGGCCATCGACGTGATGCTGCCGGATGTCGAACTGAAGGCCATTGCCACCGCGGCCCGCGGCATGGAGGCCGGCGGTGTCGGTTTCTACCCGCGCAGCGGCTTCGTGCACATCGACACCGGCCCGGTCCGCACTTGGTGACTTGCGGTCCATGGCTGGGCGAGATCATCGTCGCGGGCGTCATAGGCTGACTTGCCGTACGCCGTGTCCCGGCTGCCTGCCCAGTCGGTAGGCACCCCGGAACCATGGGCCGACACGCCGGTTGCTCCAATCGGAATTCCCCCGAACGAGCAACACGGAGGGCGACGAAGGCGATGTTCTGCAAACACGATCTGGAACGACTCCTGACCGTCGATGCCGCCCCGGCGGTGTCCATCTTCCTGCCCACCCACATCGCCGGGCGCGACATCCGCCAAGACGTGATCCGGCTGCGCAACCTGCTCTCCAAGGCGCAGGATCAGCTGTGCGAGAAGCACGGCCTGCGCCGGCCCGACGCCGAGGCCTTCCTCAAGCCGGCCTCCGACCTGTTGGAGCAGAACGAGTTCTGGCGCCACATGGACCGTGGTCTGGCGATTTTCCTGGCCAAGGGCGTGTCGGCCATCCACCGCGTGCCCGTCGAACTGCCGGAGGAGGTGGTCGTCAACTCCCGCTTCACGCTGCGGCCGCTGCTGCCGCTGCTGGCGGACGACGGAGCCTTCATGATCCTGGCCGTCACGGCGGGTCGTGCCCGCCTGTTCTGCGCGACCCGTCACGGCATCGCGGAGGAAGATGCCGGCTTGCCGCAGGGTGTCGCGGAAATCCATGCCGAAACCAATTACGAGAACAACCTGCACTCCGCCCCGCCGGCCCGCCATGCCGACCGCACGGATCGGGGCGGCGTGTCGATGGTCAAGACGCACAACTTCGGCGAAGACCCCGAGGAACTGCGCAAGGCCCATCTCATCGAGTATCTCGGGCGGGTCGGCGGCCGCGTGCGGGATCATCTGAAACCCTTCCGCGGCCCGCTCGTTCTGGTGGCCGACGAGGAGATCCAGGGGCATCTGCGCAAGGATGCACATCTTCAAGGGATGCTGGAGGATGGGGTCGTGACGAACCCCGACGTCCTGGAGATCGACGACCTGCATCGCCGCGCCTATGCGGTGGTGCGGCCGATGTTCGAGTCGACACGGCGGACGGCGGTGGAGCGGTTCAACGCCCTCTACGGCGACCGCAACACGGCGGAGCGGACGACGACGCGGGCCGAGGATGTGATGGTGGCGGCGCGCGAGGGACGGGTCGGGGTTCTTCTGGTGGCCGAGAACGGCAAGGTCTGGGGCCACTTCCGGGAAGACTATCACCGGGCCTTTCCGTTGCACCACGAAACGGACGGCGCCATCGACCTTGTCGAGGAGGCCGCCACGGAAACGCTCCTGCGCGGCGGGGAGGTGCATGTGGTGACCAAGGAGGAACTGCCGTCCGGCGCCTCGACCGCAGCGATCCTGCGCTTTTGATTCTGAACTTCCGGCGCTTCAACTTTCCGGCTGGCGGGGGGCGTGGGATGGCGCCGCCCCGCCGTCGACTCGTCGTCAGGTGGACACCTTGCTGGGCTTGCCGACGCTGGGCTTGCCGATGGGCGCCTTTCCGGCGCGGTAAATGTCCGCCGGGTCCCACACGGCGCCATGGCGCCGCCGCTTTCCGCCGGGCGCCGCATCGGCCTTGACGCGGGGTTTGGCGGCGGTCTTCAGAACCGCCTTGCCGCCCGGTGCCACGGTGCCTGCCTTCGGCGATGCCGGACCCGCCAGCACGATCCCCCCCGCTGAAAAGGCGGTCGCCGCCGCCGCGGCCGGAAACGCCGGGTCCCCCGACTCGCCTTCCTCCTCCCGTGCGTCGCGCAGATGGGGCGACAGGGAACTCAAAAGCGACAAGAGTTCGTCGCCTACGCTGTCCGGTGCGGCCCGCCACAAGCGCAGCATGCGCGCTTCGCGGCGGCTGATCGAACTGTCACTGATCCGGGCGTCGTCCGCGGCGGGCGCATTTCCGAGGAGGGCTTGCGGGTCGTCGTAGCAATCGAAGAAAAAGCTGACTGGAACGCCAAGTACCAGTCCGAGACGATAAAGCGTCCCGGCGGAAATGCGGTTGGAGCCTCGTTCGTATTTCTGAACCTGCTGAAACGTCAGGCCAATGGCCTCGCCCAGCTTCTCCTGGCTCATACCCAGCAAGGTGCGGCGCATACGCACGCGCTGCCCGACATGAGCGTCGACCGACCAGGATTCGGGTGATCCGCGTCGCCCTCTTTTGCGTACCGCAGGTTCGCTCATGGATCCGGAACTCCAATGCTTGCGAATAAATATGCAGGATTTGAGAATGTCGCCAAGATTGTTCACACAGAACTTTCGGGCAGGCAAGCGGAATCTCTGAAATTACTGCGCTGGTGCCATGACTTGGACAGGCATAACGGCTTATCGACTCTCTGACGCCCTTGCGGCGCCGGGATGCTGAAAACGTTGATTGCGGTGTTCTGCCGGCATCGCGCGTGTCGGTTGCGTGGCGGCTGCGCCGCGGCGGCAGGGAAACAAACGGGGTGGAACGGGGCGGCAAGCATGCCGAATATGTCGAATTGTGGGAATTCGCAGTCCGCGGGTTGGTGTGGAAACACTTTGATAATCAAATTCGGATAGGTCGCATCGGATGGAGTTCGCGCCACAGGCCGCACCGGGCCGGCAGGGTCGGCATGGTGGGGCCGGTAGGCGGCGATGATCGGCGGCGACGCTCCCCTGCGCCGCCGGATCGCAATCAAAGGATCAGGTCGATGCAGACAAGCAGTCTGGCGGGGCGCTTCAAAGTCGGAACCCGCATTTACTTCGGTTTCCTCGTGGTTCTTCTGCTGCTTGCGGTGGTCGTCGCCATCGGTGTACGGGGCCTCGGGGTGGCGCGGGATGGCTTCGAATCCTACGCGGCGGTGAGCAACCACTCGATCCAGGTCAGCTCCATCGACGCACAGGTCGCCCAGATGCGCCGCCTCGCCTTGACCTTCAACACGTTCGGCGACCCGAAGGTGGCGGATCAGGTGCGCGCCGTCCAGGCGACCCTCGTGAAGGACCTGCGGGGCGCGCTCGACGGAACGACCGGCGAGCGCCGTGCCCTGCTGGAGCGGATGAACCAGGTCTTCGCCAACTACGTGACCGACTTCAACACGCTGGCGGAGCTTCGCCTGCGCCGCGACCGCCTCTACGCCGAGCAGCTCGTCCCGGCGGGCGAGAAGGCGCGCGAGACCGTCTCGCAACTCGTCTCCACCCTGATCGCCGACGGCGAGCACGAGGCGGCGGCCAACGCCGCCCTCGCGCAGGAGCAGCTGCTGCTGGCGCGGCTGGCCGCGTCGCGCTTCTTCACCAGCCCGAACGAGTCGATCATCGCGGAGGTGTCGGCCCGTGACGACGCCTTCGGCGAGGCCATCCGCCGGGCAACCGAGCGGCTGAACAACCCGGCGCGCCGGGCCGCCGCGCTGGCCGCCGACCAGTTGGCCGACCGCTACGTCTCGCTGTTCCGCGAAACCGCCGCCGTCATGCTGGAAAACGCCCGGCTGGTCGATGTGATGGGCGCCCGCGGGGTCGAGTTCGCCGACCTCTCCGACCGCACCGTCGCGATCGAAGGCAAGGATCGCGACGGCGTTCTGGCCGAAACCACCGGCAGCATGGACCGCACCCTGTCGGCCAACATGACGATCGCGGCCGGTGCCTTCCTGTTCGGCCTGCTTCTGGCCTGGGCGGTGGCGCGGTCCATCGTGAAGCCGGTCGTGTCGATGACCGAGACGATGACAAACCTCGCCGGGGGCGACCTGACGGTGACCATCCCGGCGCTGGCCAACCGCGACGAGATCGGGCGGATGGCCCATGCGGTTCAGGTGTTCAAGGACAACGCCATCCAGAAGAAGGCGATGGACGAGGCCGAGCGCGCGCGCCTGGAGGCCGAACGCCGCGCCGACGAGGCGCAGCGCGCCCGCGAGACGGCCATCGGCGAGGAGATCGCCGCGCTGATCGACGGCGTGTCGAAGGGCGACCTGTCGCGCCGCCTCGACCTGACCGGCAAGGACGGCTTCTACAAGACCATGTCGGCGGGCATCAACCGCCTGACCGACACGGTCGAGGCGGTCATCGCCGACCTCGGCGCGGTGCTCAGCGCGCTCGCCCAGGGCGACCTCAACAAGCGGGTGGAGCGCGACTACCAGGGCGCCTTCCAGACCCTGAAGACCGACGTCAACACCACCTCCGCCAAGCTGTCGGAGATCGTCGGCCAGATCCTGCGCGCCACCGACGCGATTTCCGGCGCCGCGTCCGAGGTCTCGCTGGGGTCGAGCGACCTCGCGGAGCGGACGGAGCAGCAGGCCTCCTCGCTGGAGGAAACGGCGGCGAGCATGGAGGAGCTGGGGGCGACGGTGCGCTCCAACGCCGACAACGCCCAGCGCGCCAACGGCATGGCCGCCGACGCCCGCACCGCCGCGGAGTCCGGCGGCACGGTGGCGGATTCGGCGATCGACGCGATGAAGCGCATCGAGGCGTCGAGCCGCAAGATCACCGACATCATCGGGGTGATCGACGAGATCGCCTTCCAGACCAACCTGCTGGCGCTGAACGCGGCGGTGGAGGCGGCGCGGGCCGGCGACGCCGGGCGCGGCTTCGCGGTCGTGGCGCAGGAGGTGCGCAACCTCGCCCAGCGCTCCGCCCAGGCGTCCAAGGAGATCAAGGGGCTGATCCTCGACAGCGACAGCCAGGTGAAGGACGGGGTGGAACTGGTCAAGAAGGCCGGCGACGCGCTGGAGGGCATCGTGTCGGGCGTCCAGCAGGTCGCCGGACTGATCGCCGAGATGGCCTCGGCCTCTTCGGAGCAGGCGGCGGCGCTCGACGAGATCAACGCCACCGTCTCGCAGATGGACGAGATGACCCAGAAGAACGCCGCCCTCGTCGAGGAGACCACCGCGGCGGCCCAGTCGCTCGCCAACCAGGCGACCGACCTGCGGTCGCTGGTCAGCTTCTTCAAGCTGGACGCCGCGGCCTTCATGGCGGCTCCCGTCGGTCATCAAGGCGGCGGGGCTCCGGCTCTGCGGCGCAGCATCGCCCCGACCAAGCCGGCGCCGGCCAAGCCCACCGCCCGCAAGGCGGCGCCTCCGGCCCGTCCGGCGGCGGGCAAGGCGGCCTCGGCAACCCTCCAGCGCGCGTCCGCCGACGAGGACGATTGGAAGGAGTTCTGACCGGTCCTTTCTGGAAACCGGTCCTTTCTGAAAATGCGTGCGATGGAAAGGGCGGCGCGGACGTTTGTCAGGGAAGGCCATCACACCAACCGGGAGTGACGAACCCATGACCGCGCGCCGCCTCAACTCCGTGAACATCATGGTGCCCCTGGTCCTTGCCGGCGCCCTGTGGGCGGGGCCGGTGGGGGCCGCCGACACGCCGCCCCCGCCGGGCGGCGGCGCACCTCCGTCCGGTGCTCCCTCCACGCCGGGCGAGCAGGCCCGCCAGGGGGTGGAGCTGCTGATGAAGGCTTTGGAGGGGTGGGTGCGGCAGGTGCCGATGTTCGCTCCCCCCGAAGTCACGCCGGAGGGCGACATCGTCATCCGCCGGCTCGACCGTTCCCGTCCGGCACCACCCAATCCGGCACCGGCCGACCCCGCGCCAGCGAAGCCCGAACCCCCGGTGCCGAACGCGCCGACCGACCTGTGAGGCGGCGGCAAAGCCCGATATGGTCTGTCACGCAGCGCGCCGATGTGGTTCCCAACGCGCGGCGGAGCCCGCGAAAAGGCTTAACGGCCCCTTAATTCATGGTTAATAACGAGTTAATGACCGTTTGCGAGCCGAACGGAGGCCGCATCGGCCTGTCTGCGTGACCGGCTGTATCGGCCTTTCCGCTCTGCCGGTCAGCCGGCGTGCCAGGGGCCGCCCGGACGGGCGAACCCTTCCACCTGATCGCGCAGCTTCTGGACTTGCGACGGGGTGAGGGTGAGGCCGAGCCTTGTGGCGAAGGCGGCGGCGAGAGCGCCGCGCGTCGGGCGTTCCCCGCGGTCCGACAGGGCGCGGTACAGTTCGAACGCCGCGGCGTAGCGCCGCAAGGCGTCCGGACGGCGGCGCAGCTGGGCCGCCTGCGCGGTGGCGGCCACCTCCAGATGGGCTTCCAGCCGATGCAGGGCGTCGGCCGCCGACAGGGCGGGCAGGGGAACCGGCGGCTCCGCTTCACGCTCGGGTCGGCCGATGGCCGCCTTGGCGCGGTGCCGCCGCTGGCGCAAGCGGTCCTCGTTGCGCAGCCGCTCCGCATAGGCGGGATCGCTGCGCCGCCGTTCGGTGCGGTTCCGGTTGGCGCGGGCGTTGCGTTCCTCCCGGTCCGCGCGGCTCTGCGGATCGCTGAGCAGGAAGGCGAGTTCCTCCGCGGTCAGGCGCAGGGAATCGGTGTCGGGGTCGTTTTCGGCGCTCATGCCGAAAGCAACGTTTCAGGGACCCTTTCCGATCCATACCACCAAAGAAGGTCACAGGCGGCGGCGCCGTCACGGCGTTTCCGGCCACGGCGATTTCGCTGTCCATCGCAACGGCGCCTCGTGCTAGAGAATGCCCCAGACACGACACGTCGCCCCATTTCACAGCAGACGGGACCCGGCCGGCCATGACCCCCAGGCAAGCCCTCCAGCAGCGCCTCGCCGCCCTGGACGCGCATCTCCGCGCGGAAAACCCGAACCTTCTTCCGGTCATTCCGACCTTCCGCAATTTCGACCGGGTCCTGGTCCGGCTGGGCCTGTTGGGGCCGCACGAGTCGCTGACCACGCGCATTCCCTGGTGGCCGATGATCGCGGTGCTGGGCACCTTCTCCGCGGGCAAGTCCACCTTCCTCAACGGCTATCTCGGCGCGCCGCTGCAGAACACCGGCAACCAAGCGGTGGACGACAAGTTCACGGTGATCTGCCACGGCCAGGAAACCCGGCGCGAGGCCCTGCCGGGCACCGCGCTGAACGCCGACCCGCGCTTTCCCTTCTACCGGATCGCCGACGAGATCGAGAAGGTCGCGGCGGGCGAAGGCAAGCGCATCGACAACTACCTGCAGCTCAAGACGCTGTCCGGCGACCGGGCGCGCGGCAAGATCTTCATCGACTCGCCGGGCTTCGACGCCGACGACCAGCGCCGCTCGGTGCTGCGGCTGGTCGACCACATCGTCGAGCTGTCCGACCTCGTGCTGGTCTTCTTCGACGGGCGCCACCCGGAGCCGGGGGCGATGCAGGACACGCTGAAGCATCTGGTGGCGAAGACGGTGGACCGCGCCGACGCGCGCAAGGTCTGCTACATCCTGAACCAGATCGACACCACGGCGAAGGAAGACAATCTGGAGGCGGTGTTCGGCGCGTGGCAGCGCGCCATCGCCCAGGCCGGGCTGGTTTCGGGCCGTTTCTACGCGCTCTACGACAGCAAGTCGGCGGTCGCCATCGCCGACGACGCGGTGCGCGCCCGCTACGAGGCGCGGCGCGACTCCGACCTCGCCGAACTCCAGGTGCGCATCAACGAGGTGGAGGTCGCCCGCGCCTACCGCATCGTCGGTATGATCGACAGCCTCGTGAAGGAGCTGAAGGGCGAGATCGTCCCGCAGCTCGCCGCGGCGATGAAGCGCTGGCGCAAGCTGGTGCTGATCGGCGACGCGGTGTGGCTGGCCCTGCTCGCCCTGCTGTTCGGCGGGATCGCCAGCCTCGCCGGCGGCGACACGGTATCGGCCTTCCTCACCTGGCTGACCCAGTCGCAGCCGGCCTGGACCGGCGGCCTGCCGATCGGGGTGCTGGTGGCGCTGGTGGTCCTGGCCGGTCTGTTCGGCGCCGGCCATTTCTGGCTGCGCTCCTTCATGGGCCGCCGGGTCGCCCGCAGCCTGCCGGAGCGCTACGGCGACGTGGACCTCAACCTGCAGCAGGGCTTCCTGCGCAACACCCGCTTCTTCCGCTCGATCTTCCGCAAGAAGCCGGCGGGCTGGAGCGGCGGTGCGGAGAAGCGCATCTTCTCCATCCGCGAGGCGGTGGCGGAGCATGTCCAGCGCATCAACGACCTGTTCACCGACCCCGCCGGGCGGCGCAACCGCGCCCCGGCGGAGTGAGCGGGCGTCCGCAGGAGAGGGGGTAGAGGATAGGCGATGGCGGGGCGGCGGTGTCTTCTGGCCATGCTCCTGCTGCTGGCGGCGATCGGTCCCGTCCGGGCGACCCCGCTCGACTCGGCCCCCCTCGGTTCGGCCCCCCTCGGTTCGGCCCTGGACCTGGTCACCGGCAACGACTTCGCCCCCTTCACCGGAGAGGATCTTCCGGAGGGCGGCCTGCTGACCGACATCGTGCGCCGCGCCTTCGACGAGGTCGGGTTGCGTTACGGCGTGCGCTTCATGCCCTGGCGCCGCGGCTATGACGGCGTGCTGGCGGGCAGGTTCCTCGGCACCTTTCCCTATGTCCGCACGCCGGACCGGGAGATGGAGATGCTGTTCTCCGACCCGCTGCTGGAGGTGCGGCAGCTCGTCTACCTGTCCGCCCACAGCGGCATGGTGTTCCGCACCCCGGAGGATTTCCGGGGACGCACGGTCTGCGCGCCGGTCGGCTACGCCTTGCCGGCGGAGCTGGCGGAATTGGCTGCGGCGGGGGCGCTGGCGCGGGAAAGCCCGGCGGACCTGCCGGCCTGCGTGCGGATGGTCGCCTCGGGCCGGGTGGATGCCTTCGTCATCGACGAATTCACCGGGCGGAGCGCGGTGGCGAAGGCGATGGTCGGGGACGAGATCCGCGTCGCTCCCTTGCCCTACGCCCGCGCCGGGCAGCACCTGATTCTGTCCCGTTCATCGCCGGAAGCGGCGGCGATCCTGGCCGCCTTCAACGTCGGATTGAGGAAATTGAAGGATGGTGGCGCCTTCGAGGAGATCCTGCGCCGCCATCTGTCCGCCGCGCCGTGAGGCGTTTGGCGCCGAAGGGGGCGGAACACGCCGAATGGGCGTAACGTTTGCGCCATGCGGCATTGCCAGCGCGACGCAAAGTGCTATAAACGCGCGGACTCGATCTTGGAAAAGGGGCGTGGCCCGTGGCCATCGACGCTTCCGTTCTGGTCCTGAACGGACCGAACCTGAACATGCTGGGCGTGCGCGAACCGCACATTTATGGCTCCATGACGCTCGACGATCTGGAGGGCGCGTGCCAGGAACGCGCCGAACAGCTCGGGCTGGCCATCGACTTCCGGCAGTCGAACCACGAGGGCGAACTCGTTTCCTGGATTCAGCAGGCGCGGACGGAGCATGACGGCATCGTCATCAACGCCGGCGCCTACAGCCACACCTCCGTCGCCATCATGGACGCGCTGATCCTGTCCGAGCTGCCGATCGTCGAGGTGCATCTCTCCAACATCTACAAGCGTGAGGCCATCCGCCACCACTCGCACATTTCCGCGGTGGCCAAGGGGATGATCTGCGGCTTCGGCCCTCACGGGTATCTGCTGGCGCTGGACGCCATGGCGAATATCCTCGAGCGCGACTAAGGAACACGGGAAAAACGAACACCATGGCAAGCTTCGACATCGACGGCGATCTGGTCCGCAAGCTCGCGGATCTCCTGCGTGAGACGGGCTTGAGCGAGATCGAGTTTGCCGAGGGCGAGAAGCGGATCCGCGTCACCCGCCCGACGGCCGCCCAGGCGGTGGCCGTGCACGCTCCGGTCGCCGCTCCCGCTCCGGTCGCCGCTGCGGCCGCCGCCCCGGCGGGCAAGCCCGCCAGCCACCCCGGCGCCGTCACCTCGCCGATGGTCGGCACGGCCTACGCCGCGGCCGAGCCGGGCGGCACGCCCTTCGTCCGCGTCGGCGACACGGTGAAGGCCGGCCAGACCGTCCTCATCATCGAGGCGATGAAGGTCATGAACCCCATCAAGGCCCCGCGGGGCGGCACGGTCGTCGAGATCCTGATCTCCGACAGCCAGCCGGTGGAGTTCGGCGAAGTCCTTATGATCATCGAGTGAGCGGGGATCATCCCTTGGCGATGTTCGAGAAGGTCCTGATCGCGAACCGCGGTGAGATTGCTCTGCGCATCCACCGCGCCTGCCGCGAGATGGGAATCCAGACCGTGGCGGTGCATTCCACCGCCGACGCCGACGCCATGCACGTCCGCCTCGCGGACGAGAGCGTGTGCATCGGCCCCGCGTCGGCCCGCGAAAGCTACCTGAACATTCCGGCGATCCTGTCGGCGGCGTCGATCACCGGGGCGGACGCGATCCATCCCGGCATCGGCTTCCTGTCGGAGAACGCCCAGTTCGCGGAGATGGTGGAGGAGCACGGCTTCACCTTCATCGGCCCGACCGCGGAGCACATCCGCATCATGGGCGACAAGGTCACCGCGAAGAAGACGGTGATGGAGCAGGGGCTGCCCGTGGTCCCCGGCTCCGACGGCCCGGTGCCGACGCTGGAGGAGGCGGAGAAGATCGGTCGCGAGACCGGCTATCCGATCCTCATCAAGGCGGCGGCGGGCGGCGGCGGCAAGGGCATGAAGGTCGCCCGCAACCCCGACCAGCTCAAGGAAGCCTACCAGCTCGCCCGTGGCGAGGCGCGCGCTGCCTTCGGCAACGACGAGGTCTACATCGAGAAGTATCTCGGCAAGCCCCGGCACATCGAGATCCAGCTTCTCGGCGACGAGCACGGCAACTGCGTGCATTTCGGCGAGCGCGACTGCTCCGTGCAGCGCCGCCACCAGAAGGTCATCGAGGAAGCCCCGTCGCCGGCCCTGAACGCCGAGCAGCGCGCCTTCATCGGCGATCTGGCGGCCAGGACGGCGGCGGCCATCGGCTACCGCGGCGTCGGCACGATGGAGTTCCTGTTCGAGGACGGGCAGTTCTACTTCATCGAGATGAACACCCGCCTGCAGGTCGAGCACACGATCACCGAGATGATCACCGGCATCGACTTGGTGCGCGAGCAGATCCGCGTGGCGACCGGCGCCCCGCTCGGCTATGGCCAGGCGGACATCCGCTTCCAGGGCCATTCGATCGAGTGCCGCGTGAACGCGGAGCATCCGGAGACCTTCATCCCCTCGCCGGGGAAGATCGACGGCTACCACGCGCCGGGCGGGCTGGGCGTGCGCGTCGACTCGGCGCTCTACGACGGCTACCGCATCCCGCCGCACTACGACAGCCTGATCGCCAAGCTGGTCGTCCATGGCACCACCCGCAACGAGTGCCTGATGCGGCTGCGCCGGACGATCGAGGAGTATGTGATCGGCGGCGTCGACACCACGCTGCCCCTGCACCAGCGCATCATCGCACAGCAGGCCTTCATCGACGGCAACTACGACATCCACTGGCTCGAACAGCTGATGGGTATGAAGAAGTAGGCGGCCGAGTGGTTTGCCAATTGGTTCAATGAAAAGAGCCCTTCTTCCCGATGGGGAGGAAGGGCTCTTTTCGTTTGGCGAGCTTTTGCTTCAAAAGGGATTGGCAACCTTGCCTCCTCTTCCCGGAGGGAAGAGAAGGGGAGCGTCAGGAGCGGAAGGGGTTATGGCGTCGCGGTCAGCAGGGCGTCGCGGCGGCAGCGGTCGACCACCTTGGCGCCGCAGGGCATGAAAGACAGGTCCTTGTTCAGGCACAGCCGGACTTCCGCCACGTCGCGCTTGGAGCAGATCAGCGCCACCGACTCGGGCTCCAAACCCGGATTGGCCTGGACGAACAGGCGCTCCACCTGGGTCGCCGGGATCGACAGGTCGGCTTTCGGGGCCTGGAGCGCCTCGGGAATCTTCACCTTGGCGAAGGCCTTGCGGACCTGCGCGAAATAGTCGGTGACGGGCAGGCCGCTACAGGTGCCGTGCTTCGTCCATTGGTGCACGATCAGCCCGACGCTGGGCATCACCGGCATGGTGGCGTCCACCACGACGCGGGGCACCGTGCGGTCGCGGGTGCAGGTGGCCGGGTAGCCGCCGTTGCTGTATTGCGGCCACAGGCCGTGGACGATGAAGCCGAACTTGCGCTCCACCCCGCACTGGTCGGGATCGGCGTCGCCCTGAGTCTTGGCGCAGTGGGTGGGCGACCAGGACAGGCTGAGCACATAGTAATCGAAGGTGCCGGGCTCCGCCTTGCGCTGCGCCCATGACGCGCCGGTCATCGAGAGAAACGCAACCATTGATACGATGATGGCCGACAGAGCCGTCTTCATGTTGGAACTCCTTCGATGAACACCTCTTTCCGTTGCATACCATGGTGGGAGCCACCTGTCGCGCGGAAGTGGTGCGCTGAGATAACGTTGCGGGGGCGAGGGGGCAAACGGCTATAGTGTCCGCGATGATCGAACTGTCCGCATCGCTGCTTCTGCGCGCCTACGCCGCCGGCATTTTCCCGATGGCGGAGAACGCCGACTCCGAGGAGCTGTATTGGTTCGATCCGGAGCGGCGCGGCGTCCTGCCGCTGGAGGGCTTCCACGTCCCGCGCAAGCTGCGCAAGACGGTGCGGCGCGGCCCGTTCGTGCTGCGCTTCGACACGGCCTTCCGCGCGGTGATCGAGGCCTGCGCGGAGCCGACCCCGGACCGCCCGAAGACCTGGATCAACGGCGACATCCTGCGGCTCTACACCGAACTGCACGAGCGCGGCTGCGCCCACAGCGTGGAATGCTGGAGCGGCGGCCAACTCGTCGGCGGCCTCTACGGTGTCGCGCTGGGCGGCGCCTTCTTCGGGGAAAGCATGTTCAGCCGCGTCACCGACGCCAGCAAGGTGGCGCTGGTGCATCTGGTCGCCCGGCTGCGGGCGGCGGGTTACACGCTTCTGGACGCGCAATTCGTGACGGAGCATCTGAGCCAGTTCGGCGCCATGGAGATCCCGCGCGCCGAGTATCGCCGCAGGCTGGCGGCCGCCCTGGCGGTGCCGACGGACTTCGGCGGCGTCGACCAGGAGGCGGCCATCACGGCGCTGTTGGGCGTGGAGGGCTGAGGGCCGGGCGTTGGGCCGGCCTCAGTCGCCCTCGCAGGACAGGACCCAGACGTCGTAGATCGGGTGCTCCATCGCCGACAGGGCGGGGCTGGAGGCGAACATCCAGCCGCTGAACACCGGCTCGGCCTGCTCGCCGGGCTTGCTCTCGATCACTTCGAGGAAGGCGGCGGTTTCCGGCGGCTCGATCGGCGGGTTCTCCTTGCAGGCGCGCAGCGTGATGCGCAGGCTGCCGAGCGCCTTGGTGTCGCCGACCGCGATGGTGAAGGTGGAGGTGCGGGCGGTGATCTTGTCCAGCCCCTGCAGCTTCGCGGCGGGGCGACTGACCATCTCCTCCGGCACCGGAGCGGCGCCGGCCGGGCCACTGGTCAGGCCGGGCAGGCTCAGGACCGGAAGGCAGAGCAGCGCGGCCGCCAGGGCCGCACCGCGAAGGTGGAGGCTTTTCGGAGTCGTCGTCACTTGGATCGTCGTCACTGGGGATCGCTTCCGTGATGTCGAACGGCGTGGGCCGAAACCCGACAGCCTTCTAGCCCGGAAGCGTCTCCCCGTCTACTCCGTGACCGCCTTATCGGGCCCGCTTACTGGGTGATGCTGCCGCTGGGGCGGGTGCCGCCGTAGGGGGTGTTGGTGGGGGACGGACCGGCGGTGCCCTTCTTCTCTTCGACCTTCTGGGTGGCGGTGCCGCCCGCGGCGCCCGCGGCGCCGCCGACCACCGCGCCGACCGGCCCGCCGACCACGGCGCCCGCCGCGGCACCGCCCAGAGCGCCGCTGGCGGCCTTCTCCTCGGTGTTCACGCCGCAGGCGGCGGCGAGCAGGGCGAGGCCGAGAACCAGGAAACGGGCTTTCATCGCTGATCTCCTTTGATGAGTGTGCCGTGTTGGGTCTGGGCAAGGAAACGGCAGCGTGGCCGCGGCTGTTCCGAAAGGGATTGGGGAAAAGTGGGTGGGCAAACGAAAAAAAGGGGCCGCGAGGCCCCTTCGTTCGTCGTACCGGTTGTATGGCGCTTACAGCTTGGGCGGCTCGCCGCCCTCCTGGCCGGGCTTGCTCATGTTCTGCAGCGAGAAGATGACCTGACCCAGGAGCTGCTCGATGCCGGGGGTGCTCTGCGTGTATTCGACGCGGCCGTCCGGCTTGAGCATGTCCTCTTCGCCGCCCGGCTCCAGCGACAGGAACTTGCCGCCCAGCAGGCTTTCCGAGGCGATGACCGCAGCGGTGTCCTTGGGCAGCTGGATGTCCGGGTGGATCGACATGTGCACGACCGCCTGATAGCTCTTCGGGTCGAGCGTCAGTTCGGTGACCGACCCCACCTTCACGCCGCTGATCCGCACGTCCGCCCCGCTCTGCAGGCCGGAGATGCTGGTGAAATTGGCGGTGAGAGCGTAGCCGTTCACCTTGCGCAAATCGGCGCTGGTGTAGGCGAAAGCCAGAAAAAAGCCGGCCACGGCGAGGACGACCCCGCCGAGCACGGTTTCAATCACATTGCGGCGCATGAGGGATTCCTAAGGGACCGCGCGGGCGTCTCAGCCCGGAGTCCAGGGTTCGTAATCGCCGGTGGCGCGCACGCGCTGCCCGCCCGCATACTGGTGCCCGGGCGGCCGGTAGGCCTGGAGAGAGCCGGACAGGTTCGGGAGATGCTCCTTCTGCCACGGCTTGTGGAACGCGCTGTTGCCTTCCGGCAGCGGCTCCTTGGTGGTGTGGTGCAGCCAGGAATGCCATTCCGGCGGCACCTTGGAGGCATCCGGTTCGCCGGCGTAAATCACCCAGCGGCGTTCCTTCACGCCGGCGATGGCGCTGGGGCAACGGTAATAGGTGTTGCCGAAGCGGTCGGTGCCGACCTTGTTGCCCCGGCGCCAGGTGACAAACCGGATGTGGATGTTCGCCATCCAGGTGATCAGGGAGATTTTCTCGCTCATCGTCGCTCGCGGTCGGTAAGCCATTCGGCCGGACGGGCTGGCCGGTTTAAACGCGGGCGGCACTATGACACCCCCGGCCACGCACGTCCACTGCCTCCGCAACGTCTTTTCCCGCCTGACGGATTTGCTCTCAGGCAATGCGCCGGTCGGTCAGCAGCAGGCGCAGCGCGAATCCCAGGAACAGGACCCCGGCGACGCCGTCCAGAACCGCCCGCACCCGCGCGCTCGACAGCGCCCGCCGCGCCGCACCGGCGCCGAGGGACGCGACCCCCAGCAGGTAGAGGCCGCCGATGACGCCGAGGATCGCGCCGAGCAGGAAGATCTGCAGCGCGACGTGGCCGAGCGCCGGTGCGACGAATTGCGGCACGAAGGCGAGATAGAACAGGATGACCTTCGGATTCAGCAGATTGGTCAGCAGCGCCTGGAGGAAGACGCGGTGTGCCGGGGCCGACTCGGGCTTGGCCGTGGTTTCCTCCGCGCCGCCGCCGCGTCCGAAGCCGCTCCGCAGGGCGCTCCACAGCGCCCGCCCGCCGATCCAGCCCAGATAGGCGCCCCCGGCGTAGCGCAGCACGTCGAACAGGGCCGGCGAGGCGGCGACCAGCGCCGAGATGCCGGCGGCGGCCAGCAGCGCGTGGATCAGGTTGCCCAGCGTGATGCCGGCGGTGGCGACCACCCCGGCGTTGCGCCCGTCCATCACGCTGCGCGACAGGACCAGCAGCGAATCCGGTCCCGGCGCCAGCGTCAGGACCAGCGCCGCGACGAGGTAGAGCTGAAGCAGATGCGGGTCGAGCGGCAGGGACATGGGACTTTCTCCGTCAGTCGGGCCAGCGCCGGTGCAGCCAGAGCCATTCGGCCGGGCGCTCGCGAATCCATTGCTCCAACAGAGCGTTCAGGCGCTCCATCAAAATCCGCACATCAGCGTTGCGGTCGCCGGTGTTCGGCGGTTCCACCGGCGGCAGGACGGTGATGCGGAAACGCGCGCCGTCCAGGCGCTCGGTCCGCGCCGGCACCAGCGGGATGCCCAGCCGCAGGGCGAGCTGCGCCGCCGCCGGGGCGGTCATGGCGTCGCGCCCGAAGAAGGGGACGGGCATGCCGTCGTTCATCTTCTGGTCGATCAGCATGCCGACATGCCCGCCCTTGGTCAGGGTGCGCAGAAGCGCGCGCGCCCCCTCGGGTCCCTTGGGAATGTGCGTGCCGCCGGCGGCCCCCCGCAATTCGGTCAGCAGCCGGCCCACATAGGGGTTGTTGGGCGCGCGGTAGACCACCGCCAACTCCAATCCCATCTTGCGGGAGCAGACGGGCTTCACTTCCCAGTTGGCGAAATGGCCGGAGACGAGGATGCCGGCCTTTCCGTCGTCGCGCAGGGCGTCGATGTGCTCCGCCCCGATCACTTCGGTCCGCCCGCCGGGGCCGTAGGCGCCGATGGCGTCCAGATGCGGGTACTCGGCGATGACGCGGCCCAGATTGTCCCACATGCCGAGGATGATCGCGTCGATCTCCGCGCGGGACTTCTCGGGGAACGCGCGCTCCAGGTTGCGGCGGGCGGTGCGGGTGCCGCGAAGGCGGGGGCCGACGGTCCGCCCGATCCAGCCGCCCAGCGCCGAGGCGCGGTCGAGCGGCAGAGCGCGGAACAGACCGCAGAAGCCGTGGACGAGGACGGCCTCCAGCGGGTAGCCGACCCGGCGGGTCAGCCAGGACACCAGGGGGCCGCGCGGCTTAGCCATGGGGAACTCCAGTCGGAAGCCCGATCAGAAGGGGAGCGAGCAGGCGGTCGAGGGCGGCGGGCTCCCGCCAGACGGCGCGCACCGGCACCGCCCGGACCAGGGCGCGCAGAGGGTCCGGCAGGCGGACGGCGTCCTTCACGGTGGTGACCGGCAGGGCGCCCAGGGCGCTGGCGCGGTCCACCAGGGCCATCACCTCCTCGGGGCGGTAGGGGTGGTGGTCGGCGAAGGGCCTGCGTTCCACCACGCGGGCGCCCAGCGCCTCCAGAGTCGCGAAGAACTTCTCGGGGCGCCCGATGCCGGCGAAGGCGAGGACCGCCTGTCCGGCCAGGGCGCGGGCGTCCTCCACCGGCTCCAGCCGGGCGTGGAGGACGGGCAGGGCGCCGGCCACGCGGCGTTCTACCCCGGCGCGGTCCTCGCCCAGCACGACCACGGCCCCGGCGCGGGCCAGCCCGCGCGCCACCGGCTCGCGCAGCGGGCCGGCCGGGACGAGATGGCCGTTGCCGAAGCCCACCGCCCCATCCACCACGATCAGCGACAGATCCTTGGCGAGGCCGGGATTCTGGAAACCGTCGTCCATCACCAGCACGGAAGCGCCGGCGGCCACCGCCGCCCGCGCCCCGGCGGCGCGGTCGCGCGCCACCCAGCAGGGGGCGTGGGCGGCCAGCAGCAGCGCCTCGTCGCCCACCGCGGCGGAGTTGTGAGTGCCGAGGTCGACGGCCAGCGGGCCGCGCTCCCGCCCGCCATGACCGCGGGTGAGAAAGGCGGGGGCGACGCCGCGGGCGCGCAGGGCCTCGGCCACCGCGATGCAGACCGGCGTCTTGCCGGCCCCGCCCGCCACCAGATTGCCGACGCAGAGGACCGGCGCGGCGGCCCGTTCCGCTTGCCCCGACGCCATGCGCAGCCGCCCGGCCAGCCCGTAGAGCGCGCCCAGCGGGGCGAGCGCCCAGCCCAAGGCCGCCCCGGCGGCCCCGCCGGACCCGTACCAGAAACCGGGAGTCCTCATGCCGCGGGCCGGATGCTTCCGGCACCCAGGACAGGGGCCAGAGCCGCCAGAGCGCGGTCGACGATCCGCCGGTTGCCCTCGGTCACCGCGGTCGCGCCGGCGACGACGCGGGCGCGAGCGGCCTCGTCGCTCAGCAGGCGCCCGACCGCGTCGGGCAGCGCCTCCGTCCCCGGCACCGGCAGGGCGCCCCCGGCGGCTTCGAGCTGGCGGATGATCTCCGCGAAGTTCCACATGTGCGGGCCGTAGAGAACGGCGCAGCCGAGCAAGGCCGGCTCCACCGGGTTCTGGCCGCCGTGCGGCACGAAGGAACCGCCCATGCAGACCACCGGGGCCAGCCGGTAGAACAGCCCCATCTCCCCCATCGTGTCGGCGATGTGCACGGCGTCGGTGGCGGCGGGCAGGGCGCCCTCGCTGCGGCGCGAGACCGTCAGGCCACGCCCGCGCAGCAGCGCCGCGATGTCCGTGCCGCGGTGGGCGTGGCGGGGGATCAGCAGAGTCAGCAGGCCAGGCAGGCGTGCGGCCAGCGCCTCATGCACCGTGGCGGCCAACTCGTCCTCGCCGGGGTGGGTGCTGGCGAGCAGCCAGACGGGGCGCCCGGCGCAAGCCGTGCGCAGCGCCGCCAGAGCCGCGGGGTCGGCGGGCGGCGGGGCGGCGGAAAATTTCAGGTTGCCGATGCTGACGACGCCCCGTGCGCCCAGACGGCGCAGACGGTCGGCGTCCTCCTCCGACTGGGCCAGCGTGACCTGGAAGGTGGAGAGCAGCGGCGTGATCAGGCCAGACGCGCAGCGCCATCGGTTGAAGGAGCGCTCCGACATGCGCGCGTTGACCAGCGCGGCCGGAATGCTGCGCGTCCGCACCGCGGCCAGCAGGTTGGGCCAGATCTCCGATTCCGTCCACAGCACCAGATCGGGTCGCCAATGGTCGAGGAAGCGATCCACCGCGGCGGGCAGATCGACCGGCACATACTGGTGAAAGGCGCGCTCCGGCAGACGGCGGGCCATCAGTTCCGCCGAGGTGACCGTGCCGGTGGTCATCAGGACCGTCAGGTCCGGCGTCTCGGCGAGCAGGCGGTCGATGAGGACGAGGACCGAGTTGGCTTCCCCCACGCTGGCCGCGTGAATCCAGGCGAGCCGTCCGGGCGGGCGCGGACGCGCGGCCGTGCCGAACCGTTCGCCCCGGCGGGCGGAGTCCTCCTTGCCGACGGCCAGCCGCCGGTCGAGATACAGACGAACCGCCGGCCCGGCGAGGGTCGTCAGGCCGCGGTAGAGTGATTGAAGCATGCGGGTCGAAACGCCATCCGACAAAACCAACGCGGCCAAGTTTCCCGGCCGCGGTCCCCACCACTTTAGCACGGGGGGCTGTGGCAGAGGTAAGGCTTTGCGCTGGCGCCCGCCGGAAGGCCGATGGCCGGATGGGATCCGTTCGCATACCAGGGTATGACGAATTTGGGACCCGTTATGATAATTTTGAAGCAATCCGCCGCTATCCTGGTGGCGTAGAAACGTTGGCAGCTTCAAGGAAGGCGGGCAGCGCGCCGGCCTCCGACATTTCAGGATGATAACGATCATGGCGGGCGTACAGGAACGTGACGGCCAGGAAAACCGGCTCCGGGCCTTCAGCATCACCGAAGCGGACATCGCGCGTCTGCGCGCCAATCGGGACTTCGCGCAGCACCGTCTGCCCATGCTGCTGGAGCAATGGCACGGCGCCTTCGCGGCGTGGCCGGAAATCCGCGACGCCCTGACCCTGCCGGACGTGCACGCCGCGCGCGTGTCCCACTGGACCCGCGTGGTCTCGGGCGACTTCGGTCCGGGCTTCCTGGAATCCGCCCACCGGCTGGCCAAGGCCTTCTACGACCACGGCGTGCCGGGCTATGCGGTGGCCATCTGCCATCACACGGTGTCCAGCGGCATCGTCCGCGAACTGGGCCTCGACGCGGCGGAGGGGCGGCGGTCATTGTTCGGATCGAAGAAGGCCGCTGAGGCGGCCGCCCTGCGCGACACGCTGGGGCGCGTCGCCTGGCTCGACCTCGAGGTGCTGCTGGAGACCTACGCGGCGGCTGAGCGGGAGAGCAAGCGCGCCATTCTGAACCAGCTCGCCGACAGCCTGGAGGGCAGCGTCCGCGGCATCGCCGCAAACACGGTGGCCGCGTCGGACGAGATGAAGGGCAACGCCCAGCGCATGGCCCAGATCGCCGCCGCCACCAACCGCCAGTCGCTCGCCGTCGCCGCGGCCGCCGAGCAGGCGTCCGCCAACGTGCAGACGGTCGCCGCCGCGTCCGGACAGCTCACCAGTTCCATCGCCGAGATCAGCCGGCAGGTCGCCCAGTCGTCGCAGGTCGCCCGCGGCGCGGTGGCCGAGGCGGAGCGGACCAACGCCACGGTGAACGGGCTGGTCGACGCGGCGCAAAAGATCGGCGCGGTGCTTCAGCTCATCAACAGCATCGCCGGGCAGACCAACCTGCTGGCGCTGAACGCGACGATCGAAGCCGCCCGCGCCGGCGAGGCCGGCAAGGGCTTCGCCGTGGTCGCGCAGGAGGTCAAGAACCTCGCCAACCAGACGGCCAAGGCGACCGAGGACATCTCCATCCAGATCGCCAGCATCCAGGAGGTCGCGCGCGGCTCCGCCGAGGCGCTGAGCGGCATCGGCGCCACCATCGGCAGCATCAACGACATCGTCATCACCGTCTCCGCCGCGGTGGAGCAGCAGACCGCCGCCACCCAGGAGATCGTCCGCAACGTTCAGGAGGCCGCCCGCGGAACCCGCAGCGTGACCGACACCATCGGGGCGGTGACCAGGGGGGCGTCGGAGACCGGCAGCCTTGCCGAGGAGGTGCTGGGGTCCGCCGGCAACCTGCACCGCGAGTCCGACCGCCTGCGCGAGAGCGTGGACCTGTTCATGCAGCGCATCCGCGCCGCGTGATCGGGAGGAGCGGGGGCGGCCGTGCGCCGGCCCCGCTCCCTGTCGTCATCAGGAGAATGGGCGAAGGTTCGCCAGGAACTGTTCGGCGGAGCGCCGCCAGGAGAAGTTCAGGGCATAGTCCCGGCAGTGTTCCGGCGGGATGGCCAGCGCGCGTTCGACCGCCCCCTTGAGATCCTCGTCCAGGCAGCCGACACCGGAGCCGTCGACCACGTCCAGCGGTCCGGGCACCGGGTAGGCGGCCACCGGCACGCCCGAGGCCAGCGCCTCCAGCAGCACCAGACCGAAGGTGTCGGTGCGCGACGGGAAGACGAAGACGTCCGCCGCCGCGTAATGCTGGGCCAGCTCCTCGCCATGGCGGGCGCCGGCCCAATGGACCTCCGGATACCTGTGTTGAAGGTCGGCACGGGCCGGGCCGTCGCCGACCACCAGCTTGCTGCCCGGCAGGTCGAGCTTCAGGAAATCCTCCAGGTTCTTCTCCACCGCCACGCGCCCGACATAGAGGGCGATGGGGCGGGGCAGCGCCAGGAAGCCCTTGGCGCGGGGGCGGAACAGCTCGGTGTCCACACCGCGGGTCCAGCGCCGGATGTTGGTGAAGCCGCGGGCGGCGAGGTCGCTCTCGATGGATGGCGTCGCCACCATCACCGCCGAGGCTGGCCTGTGGAAGCGGCGCACCACCGCGTAGCTGAGCGCCAGCGGCACCGGCGCGCGGTCGCGCACATATTCCGGGAAGCGGGTGTGGTAGGCGGTGGTGAAGGGCCGGCCGCGGTGGAGGCAGTAGCGCCGGGCGGCGAAGCCCAGCGGCCCTTCGGTGGCGATGTGGATGCAGTCGGGGCGCAGCGCGTCGATCATCGCGTGCAGCCGCCGCCCCGCGCCCAGCGCCAGCCGGATTTCCGGGTAGGTGGGCATGGGCACGGTGCGGAAACGGTCGGGGCCGATCACCTCCACGCGGTGGCCCATGGCCTCCAGCTCCGCTCGGACGGTGCCGATGGTGCGCACCACGCCGTTGACCTGGGGGAGCCAGGCGTCGGAGACGATCAGGATGTTCACGCCGCAACCGACTCCTTGGCCGCCTTCTCCTTCACATTCTCCGGCTTCTCCTTGGCCGGGATGCGGGTGGACAGCGTCGTTGCGGCGCGCCGGCGGATGTCCGCCGCCCAATCGATGATCTCCAGCCGGCCGCAGGGATGCTCGACCAAGGCGGTGCAGGACTCGACCCAGTCGCCGTCGTTGCAATAGAGGATTCCTTCCATGTCGCGGATTTCCGCGGTGTGGATGTGGCCGCAGACGACCCCGTCCACCTTGCGGCGCCGGGCCTCGTCGCCGAGAGCGGTCTCGTAGTTGCCGATGAACTCGACCGCCGTCTTCGTCTTGTGTTTCAGGAAGGCGGACAGGGACCAGTAGGGGAAGCCCAGCTTGCGGCGGACCCAGTTGAACAGCGTGTTGGCCTGGAGCAGGACCACGTAGGCGTTGTCGCCGACGAAGGCCAGCCAGCGGGCGTACTTCACCACCACGTCGAAGCGGTCGCCATGGGTGATCAGGAGTCGCCGCCCGTCGGCGGTGACGTGGATCATCTCCTCCACGACATGGACGCCGCCGAACTGCAGGCCGGCGTAATCGCGGGCGGCCTCGTCGTGGTTGCCGGGGATGTAATAGACCTGCACGCCCTTGCGCGCCCGGCGCAGGATCTTCTGCACCACGTCGTTGTGCGCCTGCGGCCAGTACCAGGTCTTGCGCAGACGCCAGCCGTCCACGATGTCGCCGACGAGATAGAGGTGGTCGGACTCGTTGTGCTTCAGGAAATCGAGAAGATACTCCGCCTTGCATCCCCGCGTGCCCAGATGGACATCGGAGATCCAGATGCTGCGGTATTGCTTGACGTCGCGTGATGCGCTCATGCCCCGCTCCATCGCCGTTCCGGCAAGGTTTCGGTGAAACGCTTTCCGTATATCCGCAGGTCATTCTCTTGACAATATTTTCGAGCATCCGCATTTGTTGGGAGAAATGATTTCGATAAGACTTCTTATCAATGCAACAAAGGCGAAAAATGACTTTATCAAAACTGAAACAGGATGGTCATATTGGGGGGCGGTGTGGTGGATGGGGGCGAGTCGGTGCCTGAGGCGTCCGGGCCGGCCGCGGCGACCCGGCGGCGTCTTCTGGTGATTCACAACCCGGTGGCCGGCGCTCGCCGGGCGCACCGTCTGGGCGTCGTTCTGGAGTGGCTGGAACAGCGCCATGGGGCCGTGGTGACGCTTCAGGCCACCGGCGGGCGCGGCGACGCGGAGGCGATGACCCGCGCGGTGGTGCCCGGCGCCTTCGACGCGGTGGTCGCCGCGGGTGGCGACGGCACCATCAACGAGGTGGTCAACGGGCTGGGCGCGCGTGGACGCGGGGCGGCGACGCTTCCCCTGGGCGTCGTGCCGCTGGGCACCGCCAACGTGCTGGCCCATGAGCTGGGCCTTCCCCCGGATGCGGAGGGCGTGGCGCGGGTGCTGGCGGAGGGACGGGCAACGCCGGTGCATCTGGGTGTGGCGAATGGCCGCGCCTTCGCCATGATGGCCGGCGCCGGCCTGGATGCCCGCGTGGTAGAGCGGGTGGACACACGGCTGAAGCGGCTGATCGGCAAGGGTGCCTACGCGGTGGAAACGCTGGCCCGGATCGCCGCGGGCGGCGGCGGCCCCTACCGCGTTGCGGTGGACGATGCGCAGCCGGTGGAGGTCGCCTCCGTCATCGTCGCCAAGGGGCATTTCTACGGGGGGCGCTTCGTCTGCGCGCCCGACGCCCGGCTGACCGAGCCGCGGCTGCACGTCTGCCTGTTTCCGCGGGCGGGGCGGGGGAACGCCCTGCGCTATCTCTGGGGCGTCACCGCCGGTCGGCTGCCGCATTTTCCCGATTACCGCATCCTGCCGGCGCGGCGTGTGATCATCGAAGGGCCGGCGGGGGAACCCGTGCAGGGCGACGGCGACGTGATCGCCCGTTTGCCGGTGGAGATTGCGCTGGCTCCCTGGATCCTGCCGGTGCTGACGCGCTGACTACTGTTTTAAGAGTCCGTTAACAGGTGTCTTGAGAAAATTACTTTGGGAACATTCAATAAATACTTCGGTCTCTAAGGATTAAGGCCCCGCGGCCCAGGCGGGACCGCAAGGGGGAAGCCATGTCCACGTCGATCAACGCCCTGTTTTCGGCCACCACGGCCAGCACCACCGCGACCGCCACCAAATGGAAGCCTGCCGGGGGTGCCGCCGAGGCGGAGGGGACCTGGAAGGCGGCCTCCGACGCCGGGTCCTCCGCGGGCTCCGCGGCCCTGGCCGCCTTGAAAGGCGAGGACAGCGTGGAACTCAGCGGCTTGGCCAAGTCGCTGACCGGCGTGGCGGGCAAGGTCTTCGCGTCCATCGGCTCCAAGGGCCGCGCGATGCTGGAAGACTTCGTCAAGTCCGGGAAGATGACCGAGAAGGACGTGGCATTGGGGCTGCGCCAAATGGCGACCAACGCCGTGAAGGACCGCTTCGTGAAGGAGCGGCCCCAGGATGAGGAGGACAAGGACTGGGCGGAAAAGCTCGGGGCGGCTGAAAAGGCCTTCAAGATCAAGACGGAGCGCATGGACAAGGCCATGTCGGCCCTCAACGAGGCGCGGACCGCCGCTTACGACGCCTTCGGGAAGGACGAGGACACCGAGGCGTTCCAAGCGGCGATGGCTCCGGCGAATGCGCTCTTCCGCGCTGAGTCGGCGGACATCGACCGCGAGATGATGGAGACCGTCGGTGGCGATCCGAACAAGATCAAGGGGGATGCCTTCAAGTATTTCGCGACGAAGGGAGAGGAGGCGTTCGAAGAACTGGATTTTGGTGCGGAAGCGGAAGGCGGCGAGGGTGGGCTGCTATCGCCGGACAATGAGAAGGGAAAGGCCGCCGCCAAGCTTATGTATGACCTGGGCTTCGAGGGGAAGTTCTGGGCGAATGGTCTCGCGCAGTACGCCGCGGACGTGAACATTCCCGGCATCGGGCGCGGTGAGGTCGACAAGAGCTTCCCAGGGGGCAAAGACTTTGAGCCCTCCGCCAAGGAGGAGGCCGAGGCCGCCGGCCTGCCGCCGCCGCCCACCACGGTGCTGACCACCAGCCAGACGCCGGGTCTCCAGGGCTTCGCGAAGGTCATACAGGACGCCCGGGACTCGCTGGACGCCAGCTACACGGCCATGGCGAAGGAAGGCAAGGGGGTGAACTTCTCCGACCCGACCGGAAAGGACGTGGAGCGGCTGTTCGGCGGCTTCGACCGGCGCAGCCTCCACGCCATCGCCAGCAACAAGGACGGGACCTTCTCCAAGAACGAGCAGGAGGCGGCGCAATCCATCATGGCCCGCCAGCAGAAGGAGGCGATGGACGCCGCCGACCCCCTTGGCACCGACAAGGCCGCCGCCTACCGTGCCGGGGTGAAGTTCCTCGACGAGGCCAGCCAAGAGGAGAAGGAGTCCGTCAACTGGTCGGTCCAGCGGGCGGCACTCCAGTACAGCTACGAGAAAACGACGAAGGAAACCGGTGCGCCGATGGAGCGGTTGGGCAACGGCAGTGCGCTCGCCTCGGTGCTGAAGGACGCGCTGGAGGCCCAGGACGCGCAGACCGCCGACGTGATGAAGAGCATCGGTGGAAAGACGATGGGTGGCGAGGGCACGGGCTACGTGACCGACCTGAAGAGCCTGTCGCTGTTCCGGGACTTCCTGCCCAACCTGTCGGTGCGCGGTCCCGGCGGGCCGATGAGCGTGACGGTCTGATATCCTGCCCTTGCCACAGGCCAGCGGCGGAGCTTGAGGCTAATCCGATGGGGGTGGGGCCGCGGGGTGCGCTGGCGGCTCACCTTCGGCAGGCAGGGGAATGCGGATCATGAGTAGGGATCGGATGCGGCACCGGAGTGGGCGTGCCGCGCTGGTGCTTCTGGCGGTGCTGTCCATCACCAGTCCGGCCACCGGCCCGGCGCTGGCGGACAAGCCCGACTGGGCCGGTGGTCCCGGCGGAGGGCATGGCAAGCCGCAAGGTGGGCCGTCTTACGAATCCCGGGGGCACGACTCCAAAGGGCGCGCCTCAGGAGGGTCGGTGTCCCGCGGCGAGGTGACGATCATTCGGGACTATTTCGTCGCCCATCCGGTCGGGGTGACGGCCCTGCCGCCGGGGATCGCGAAGAAGTTGGCGCGCGGCCAGCCGCTGCCGCCGGGCATCGCCAAAAAAGTGGCGCCCGTGGATCTGCGCCAGCGGGTGCCGGTGTGCATGAACGGCTGGGAGTGCATCCTGGCCGGCGCGGACATGCTGATCCTGGACGCGGTGCACGGCACCATCGCCGACATCGTCCGCGGCGTGGTCCGCTGACACGAAGAGGAGGCGCCTTGCGGCGCCTCCCGTTGCGGTCACAGGCCCGCGATGGTCAACCCGTCGATGCGGATGGTCGGGGCGTCCATGCCGAAGCGCAGTTCCAGGTCGCTGGCGGGCTCCAGGTTCAGGAACATCTCCTTTAGATTGCCGGCTATGGTCAGTTCGGTGACCGGATAGGCGATCTGGCCGTTCTCGATCCAATAGCCGGCGGCTCCCCGGCTGTAGTCGCCGGTCACCCCGTTGACGCCCGTGCCCATCAGTTCCGTCACATAGAAGCCGTTGGGGATCTCGGCCAGCAGCTGGTCGCGGCTCTTTGCCCCCGGGGCCATGTAGACGTTGGCCGGGGCCGGACCCGGCGGGCCGGAGGTGCCGCGCGCCGCGTGGCCGGTCGTCGACAGGCCGAGCTGGCGGGCCGAGCGCAGGTCGAGCAGCCACGTGGTCAGGTGCCCGTCCTCAATCAGGTTGCGGCGGGTGGTGGCGACGCCCTCCGCGTCGAAGGGGCGGGAGCGCAGGCCGCGCTTCACATGCGGGTCGTCGACGATGGTGATGCCGGCGGCGAAAATCCGCTGCCCCATCTTGTCCTTGAGGAAGCTGGTGCCGCGCGCGATGCTCGGCCCGCTGATCGAGCCGGTGAGGTGGCCCAGCAGCCCGCGGGAGACGCGCGGGTCGAACACCACCGGCACCTTGCAGCTCTTGACCCGGCGCGGGTTCAGGCGGCGGATGGCGCGCTCGCCGGCCTCGCGCCCGATCGACGCCGGATCGCGCAGGTCGGAGCCGTAGACCTTGCTGTCATAATCGTAGTCGCGCTCCATCCCCGTGCCCGTCCCGGCCAGCACCGAGGCCGAAAGCGACTGCCGCGACACCCCGTAACTGCCGGTGAAGCCGTTGGACGCGGCGATGGCGATGGTGGAGCGGCTCCACCCCGCATCGGCGCCTTCGGAGTTGGTGACGCCCTCGATCGCCAGCGCGGCCTCCTCGGCGATGCGGGCGCGTTCGATCAACAATTCCGCCGAGGGCTCCGACGGGTCGCACACGTCGAGGTCGGGGAGGGTGGTGTAGATCTGCTCCGGGTCGGCGAGGCCGCAGAAGGGGTCCTCCGGCACCACGCGGGCCATGGCGACGGCGCGCTCCACCAGCTCGTCCAGCGCCTTGGCGCTGCGGTCGGTGGAGGAGACGATGGCCTGCCGCTTGCCGATGAAGACGCGCAGCCCCAGATCGCCCGACTCGGACCGCTCCAGCTTCTCCGTCTTGCCGAAACGCTGGCTCAGCGACAGGGAGGCGCTGTCGAACAGCACGGCGTCGGCGGAGTCGGCCCCGGCGCCCTTCGCCTTGCGGATCAGATCGTCCAGCAGGTTCAGAACGTCGGGCTGCGAGGTGGTCGAAACGGGCATTACGGTCTCCGCTAGGTCTCCGGCTTGTCTAGCAAATGGGAGCCCGGAGAAGAAGAGGAAGGGGCATATCGCCTCAGGTCCGGTCCGCCTGCCGCACAGAAGCGGCGGCGCGGAGGGCTGGAGCCCACCCGCGCCGCCGTTCGTCATGTTCGCTTCAGGGTCAGGCCAGCCGGCTCTGAAGGGCGCTGCGGCCGGTGGTCGGAAGCTTCAGGGCGAAGGCACCGTCGCCCAGCAGGGCCTGCACGCCGAGCAGCACCGTCCAGAACACCGGGAACTCCCAGCCGCCGCCCTGGGCCGAGAAGACCCAGCCGTTGCCGGTGTGCTGGAGCGTCGCGCCGATCAGGATCGGCAGCAGGGCCAGCGAAATCCAGCGGGTGAAGACGCCGGCCACCAGCAGCAGGCCGCCGCCGATCTCGCCGAGGATGACCACATAGGCGAAGAGGCCGGGATAACCGAGGCTCTCGAAGTAGCCGACCGTGCCGGCGATGCCGAAGGTGAAGACCTTCAGAATCAGGCCGTGGGCGATGAACAGAAGGCCCAGGCTGACGCGCAGCAGGAAGGCGGCGTAGGGGGCGGTGCGGTTGTCGATGGCGGCGTTCATGGCTTGGTTTCCTTGTCTCAGCGTAGTGCCCCGCGCCGGGGCCGTTGTCGTCTGAGGCCAAGAATAGCGATGTGCGTTGATGGGATAATCTGCTTAGTTATGCACTAATTGTTGCGTGAAGGAGAACAACCTTCACGCCCGGAAGGCGTTGGCCGGATCATAGCGGGAGGGCAGGGCGAACAGGTCGGCGGTCGTCCCGGCGCTGTGAAGGCGGGCCTTGGACGGGCTGTCATAGACCACCAGAAGGGCGGGCAGGGCACCGTCGCGGCGGACGCAGGCGATACCCTCCGCGTGGTCGTCGCCCTTGCCGTACGGGAGGTTCAGCAGAGGAACCAGCCGGTCGCGCGGGATGACGGTCTCGTGGGTGACCGACAGGGCGTCGGTCCAGCGCCACACGGCGACGGGACCGTCCAGATCCATGGTCGGCCCGGCCAGGATGACCAGATCCTCCCCGTCGAAGGTCAGTTCGCGGATGCCCAGCCCATCGAGATCGACGAAATGCTTGCGGACCTTCTCGCCGTTCGGCCCGATGGGGCGCAGCCGCAGGCGTTCCTCGACCTCCGGGTGATCCTCCACCGCCAGTTCCAGGATGCAGGCCCAGCCGCGCAGCACCGGACCGCGCAGCCCCAGCCAGACCCGGTCGCCATGGGCGGCCAGCCCCTCCACGTCGAAGCCGTTCTCCTTGGCGGGGACCGCGACGAAGCGGGCCAGATGCTCGTCCTCAGCCAGCGCTTTGGTCAGCGCGTTGCCGCCCTTGCGGAACTTCAGGCAACCCGCCGTCCGCTTCCCGTCGCGGCGGACCGGGGTGAGGCGCCCGTCCGCCTCGGTGACCAGCGGGATGCGGCCGAGCAGAAAGCGGTTGGGGTCGCAGCGCACCTCGGTCAGCCGCTCCAGCGCCGTCTCGGCGTTGTTCTCCTCGCGCTCCGGCTTCTTGCGGGCCAGCGCGTGGGAGCCGGTGACCCACAGCCAGCCGTCGGCGATGGCCATGCCCTCGATGTCCGCCTCGTCCTTGCCCGGTTCGGTCTCCGGCAGGGCAAGGAAATCCGCCAAGGAAAAGACGGCGTCCTGTCGGTAGACGGTGCCGCCCTCCTCAGCCGCCAAATGGACGACCTGAGCGCCCTCGTCCGACGCCACGAACAGATTGCTTCCCGCCCGCTCGGCCACCGACAGGTCCCCGGCGGTTTCGCTGCCATCGCGGAAGACCAGACGGACGGTGGCGATGGGGCTGGCGATGTCGCTGGGCATGGCGGACTCCTTGGCGAAAGCGGACCGTCCCTTAACGCCTCACTTCCAGATCGGGGTCCCGCTGCCCGGAAGACCGTAGGACGCCCATTTGCGCGACACCTCGTCGACCACGCCCTGGTCCATGCGGATCTTCTGGCCCCACTCGCGCTTGGTCTCCGGCGGCCACTTGTTGGTGGCATCCAGCCCGACCTTGCCGCCCAGGCCGGACTCGGGGCTGGCGAAATCCAGATAGTCGATGGGGGTGCCCTCGATCACCGTGATGTCGCGGGCGGGGTCCATGCGGGTGCTCATCGCCCACATCACGTCCTTCCAGTTCCGCGCGTCGATGTCGTCGTCCACGACGATCACCCATTTCGTGTACATGAACTGGCGCAGGAAGGACCAGACGCCCATCATCACGCGCTTGGCGTGGCCGGGATAGGCCTTCTTCATGCTGACCACAGCGATCCGGTAGGAGCAGCCTTCCGGCGGCAGCCAGAAATCCACGATCTCCGGGAATTGCTGGGTCAGCAGGGGGATGAAGACCTCGTTCAGCGCCTCGCCCAGCACCGACGGCTCGTCGGGCGGGCGGCCGGTGAAGGTGGACAGGTAGATCGGGTTGCGCCGCATGGTCATCGCCGTGACGGTGAAGACCGGGAAGGGCTCGACCGAGTTGTAATAGCCGGTGTGGTCGCCGTAGGGCCCCTCGTCGGCGTATTCGTCCAGGCTGACATGGCCTTCCAGGATGATCTCGGCCTGGGCGGGCACCTTCAGCGGCACCGTCTTGCAATCCACCAGCTCGACCTTCTTGCCGCGCAGCAGGCCGGCGAACTGGTATTCCGACAGCGTGTCCGGAACCGGCGTGACGGCGGCCAGAATGGTGCCGGGATCGGCGCCGAGGACCACCGCGCAGGGCAGCGGCTCGCGCTTTCCGCTCGCCTGCCAACGGTGATGGTGCTGCGCGCCACCGCGGTGCTTCAGCCAGCGCATGATCGTCTTGTTCTTCCCCAACACCTGCATCCGGTAGATGCCGAGGTTGAAGTCGTCCTCGCGTTTGCCGGTCGGTCCCTTGGTGACGACCAGCGGCCAGGTGATCAGCGGCGCCGGCTCGCCCGGCCAGCAGCTCTGCACCGGCAGGCGGCCGAGGTCGATCTGGTCGCCGGTCAGCACCACCTCCTGGCAGGGGGCGGAGCCGACGGTCTTCGGCTTCATCGACAGCACAGTCTTGGCGAGCGGGATCAGCTCCATCGCCTCGCGGAAGCCGCCCGGCGGCTCCGGCTGCTTCAGGAAGGCCAGCGTCTCGCCGACGCCGCGCAGTTCGTGCGGCTCGCGGTCCATGCCCCAGGCGACGCGCTCCACCGTGCCGAACAGGTTGACCAGCACCGGCATCTCCGAGCGGGTGCCGTCGGCCTTGATGACGTTCTCGAACAGCACCGCCGGGCCGCCTTCGGCGAGCAGGCGGGTCTGGATCTCGGTCATCTCCAGCGCCGTGGACACCGGCTCCCGGACCACCACCAGCCGTCCGGCCTTCTCCAGCCGGTCGATGAAGTCGCGCAACGAGGTGTAGGGCATGGTCGAAGGTCCATTCGGGTGCGATGGGGTCGGATCGGGAGAGGGCGCTTAGCATCGGCCTGGAGGGCGCCGCGTCAAGGGGGATGCTATACGTATTTTATAACAACTGATTGGATGCTGCAGAAGCGAGGTTGTTGTTTGGCGACGTGCAGTGTATATCTATTCCGATATTCAACTTTCCCTGGGTATTGTGCTCAGTTGGGCTTTTTTGGAATGCGGAGGCTTTTGTGACTAGTAAAAAAGAGGACTGGAAAAGCCAAACCGCGGCATTGATGGTTGATGTTCTTGGGCCGCCATTGAAGGAAATATCTTGCTTGCTGACTGATAGTTTATCTTATTACAGAGCTAGAAATTTATCAAAAATAATGAAAAAAACAAAATCTATTGTTAAGGACTCAAAAATTGAAAATGAGAAAATTTCTCTAAAAAATGTTATACAGATACTTGAGGGTGCTTCTTTAGAAGATAGCGAGGACTTGCAGGATAAGTGGGCTTGCTTGCTGGCAACCTCATGCTTTTCTAGTGAAGTCCATCCAAGTTACAGTCAGATACTTAAGGGTTTGACTTCTGCAGAGGTCAAAATTCTTGACGGCCTGTTCGATGGCTTTGATGAGCAAAAGGAATCCTCGTTATTTTGCGAGGGGCCTTACGACGCTTTTCAGGGTCCTATATTGGATCCATATTATATCTGGGATAATATTACGGAGAAATATCCGGATATAGATAAGGCGGGGAAGTATGGAAAAGATCTAAGCTATTTCGAAAGCTGTTTGGACAACTTATTCAGAGCGGGATTGATAAACTTGATGCCAGCGGCTGTGCCTTATGATGATGATTTGCTTAGATCCTATAGAGGGCCGGCAATAAATAATAGAAATTACAATAATGCAACGATGACGCATCTCGGGATTGGATTTGTTCTAGCTTGTAGAGGCGCGGTGCGTTGAGATTACTTATGTGGAGTAAAGTGCTTTCCAAAGATCATATGATTGTTCTGAGGGCGCGGCGGACGATGCGGCGGGTGGCGTCCTGGTTTGGACTGTCCGTTTCCCAGCGGGCGCACAGCGCCTGCACCCAGCCGGGCTGGCTTTTCGCCGCGTCGTTCAGCCAGTTGGCGACCGAATCCTGGACATAGCGCGCGCCGTCCGCCCGCAGCGGGTCGAGCACCGGCAGGCCGCGCGCCGGGTCGGTCTTCAGCGCGCCGATGTGGCCGCACCAGACGCCGCGGGGGCGCGTGGCCTCGCTGGCAAAGCGGCGCAGCCGCTCCGACGGCTCGGCGGTCCAGGGGACGAGGAGGTCCAGCGCCTCGTCGATGGCGGCGGCGATGTGGGGGCGCAAGGCCAGCCACGCCCATTCGCGCACGCCGAAATGCGGGTCGTCGGCCAGCGGGCGGACGCGCTCCAGCCGTTCCGCCAGCGTCAGGCCGGGGGCCGCCGCCAGCGCGTAGCAGGCCCAGCCGCGCACCGTGTCGGAGGGGTGGGCGGCCAGCCGCTCCACGGCCCCGAGGCCCAGGCGCTCGACGGCCGCGCTCCCCGCCGCCGCCATGCGCCGGGTCACGCCGTCCTTCGGGTCGAAGGACACGGCACCAGCGGCCTCCGGAACGGCGGCGGCCAGCAGGGCGGCGAAGTCGATGGCGAGCGATTCGGCCAGCGTGGCGGTCTCGCGCCGGCCCGCGTTCAGGTCGGCCAGCACGTCCGGCGGGATGTCGGCCATGCGGCTGGCGCCCTTGCGCGGCGCGGTCGCGGTGACGGTCATGGTTTAGGCCTCCGGCAGCAGGTGCCAGATCACCGTCTCGCGCATCTCGCGGTCCTCCAGTTCCAGGGAGGTCGGGACGCTGTACTGCGCGACCCGCTCGATTCCGCTGGTCGGGACATAGGCGCGGCCCGGATCGCCCAGCAGGACCAGCGTGCCGGTTGCGGCGATTGCGCGCAGCCAAGTGGTCACCCGGTCGGCCATCGGCTTCTCGTAGCAGACGTCGCCCGCCAGAACGACGTCGATGCCGGGCAGGGGGCGGTCCACCAGATCGGCGCTGACCGCCTTCACGTCGACTCCGTTGGATTCGGCGTTCAGGGCGATGGCGGACAGGGCGAAGCGGTCGATGTCGCAGGACTGGACGCGCGCCGCCCCGGCCATCATCGCGGCGATGCCGACCAGCCCGGTGCCGGCGGCGAAATCCAGCACCGACTTGCCCGCCACCAGCTCCGGCCGGTCGAGGACGAGCCGCGCCACCGCCTGACCGCCCGGCCAAGCAAAGGCCCAATAGGGCGGCGGTACATTGGACTCTTTCAAAGAATCCTCCGTAGCCTCCCACAGCGGCGTGATTTCCGTCGCCAGATGCAGCGCGATTTCGGGCAGCAAAGGAGTCCGCGTTACGACCGTGTTGGAGCGGATGAAGTCGATTTGAGAAAAGTTGTTCATAACTGGACTCTCATCGGAGCTGCGCGGGGGTGGATGATCTATCCACAACCGGTTTTGGTTACATAATTCAAACGGAGTAGACACACCTGCTGTCCCGTGTTACCCGTTCGAAAGGAGAAAAACAAAGGTCATGGGGTCGATATGCGGTCGAAAGGGATTGCACTCTGCGCTTCGTTCGCGGCGTTCATCGCTCTCAGCCCGTTCACCATATCCCAAGCCCAGGCCCAGGACGGGGATTGCGTCCGCACGGTGCGCTCCATATCCGATTTCGACATCCGGGGCGATGCCTGGACGTGGTGGAACACCGCCGCCAATCAACAATATGAGCGCGACCAGCGCCCGACGCTCGGCTCCGTCCTCGTCTTCAAGCGGTCGCAGCGGCTGGGCCGTGGCCACGTCTCCCTGGTCAGCCACATCGTCGACCGCCGCACCATCGAGGTCGATCACTCCTGGCTCGACGGCCGTGGCCTGCGCCGCAACATGCGCGTGGTCGACGTGTCGCCGCGCAACGACTGGTCGGCCGTCCGCGTCTGGCACGAGCCGTCGGACCAGCTCGGCCTGCGTGTCTACACCACCTACGGCTTCATCCTGCCGGAGGGTGAGGAGGCGGAGATCCGTCAGGCCGACTCCCGGGGTGCCGGCATCGGCAGCACCTTCGCCGTGGCCCCGCAGGGCCGCGCCACGCCCAAGCCCGCCGCCGTGCCGCGCCTGATGGAAGCCTCCCTGAAGGGCCATGCCGTCGCCGTTCCGGGCCGCAAGCCGCAGGTGCTGACCGCATCCCTCACCCTCTCCGGCAAGGGCGCCGCCGCGAAGACGGTTCCGCCGGTGCTGGCCGCCGCCGTGCTGCCGGCCCGCAAGCCGACCCAGCCGGCCGCGCAGAAGGGCGTCGAGATGGTGGCCTCCACCGAGGGCATCCGCGTGGTTCTGCCGCCGCGCAAGCCGGGCTCCGGCGACAGCACCGTCGCCGAGCTGACGCGCTAAGCTCCCTCCAAGTCCCCGGCCGCCTAGATCTTTCCGGCCAGGAAGGCGGCCAGCACCAGCCAGCCGAACCAGCGGTTCGACTTGAACGTCTTCAGGCAATCCGTCTGATCGTCGGGGTTCCAGGTCGCCACCTGCCAGGACAGTTGCAGCGCGGCCAGCGAGAGCAGCGGCAGGAACAGCCCGCCCAGCCCGGCCAGACGCCCGGCAATGCCGATCCCCACGAAGGTCAGCGTGTAGAAGCCGTAGATCCAGATCTTGCTCTGGTCGCCCAGCCGCAGGGCGGTGGACTTCACGCCGATTCGCGCGTCGTCCTCCTTGTCCTGGTGGGCATAGATGGTGTCGTAGCCCAGCGTCCAGACGATTCCCGCGGCGTAGAGCGCCAGCGCGGGCCATTCCAACTCGCCGCGCACCGCGGTCCAGCCCATCAGGGCGCCCCAGTTGAAGGTCAGCCCCAGGAAGGCCTGCGGCCACCAGGTGATGCGCTTCATCAGCGGGTAGGTGAAGACCAGCACCAGCGACAGCACGCCCAGCCCGATGGTGAGCGGGTTGAACTGCACCAGCACCGCCAGCCCGATCAGAAGCTGGACGGCGAGGAAGGCCAGCGCCTGTTTCACCGACACCTGCCCGGAGGGGATCGGCCGCGTCCGCGTGCGCTCCACCATCGCGTCGAAGTCGCGGTCGAGGATGTCGTTCACCGTGCAGCCGGCCCCGCGCATGACCACGGCGCCGATTGCGAACAGCGCCATCAGCCAAAGGTCGGGCAGCGGCCCGGCGCCGGCCAGCGCGATGCTCCACCAGCCGGGAAACAGCAGCAGCCACGTGCCGATGGGCCGGTCCAGCCGCGCCAGCCGCAGATAGGGCCGGACCGCCGCCGGGGCGAAGCGGTCGATCCAGTCGCCGCGCCGGATGTCGGTGAAGTCGCCGGGAGCGGGGGAGGCGGGGCTGGTCATGGCGGACTCGGGAAAAGAAGTGCAAGAAGCCGGGGGCAAGGTAGCGGCGGGGGCGGGTCCCCGCAAGGCTGGGCCGTTTCCGCCCCGGAGCGTTATCGCTATAGTCGGCGCCGCACACCGGAGACCTTTGCGCCATGTCAGACCAACCGAAGACCCGCCTCTATGTGGACAGCCCCCTCGGCGAGGGGCAGACGGTGGGGCTCGACCACGAGAGGGCGCATTTCCTGCGCCATGTCCTGCGGCTCGACAAGGGCAACGTCGTGGCCGTCTTCAACGGGCGGGACGGCGAATGGCTGGCCGCCATCGACGGCTTCGGCAAGGGCTGGTGCTCGCTCACCGTGACCGCGCAGCGGCGTCTCCAGGCGGCCGGGCCGGACCTCTGGCTGCTGTTCGCCCCGATCAAGCGAGGGCGCATTGATTTCGTCGCGGAAAAGGCCAGCGAGTTGGGCGTGTCGCGGCTGTGGCCTGTCTTCACCCGCCGCACCGACCCCAACCGTGTCAACACCGACCGCCTGCGCGCCAACGCCATCGAGGCCGCCGAGCAGTCGGAGCGGCTGACCGTGCCGGAGATGGCCGACCCGCTGCCGCTGGACAAGGCACTGGCCGGCTGGCCGGCCGAACGTACGCTGTACCTGTGCGCCGAGGCCGGGAACGTACGCCCCATCGCGGAGGCCGTCCATGCCCGTCCGCGCGGTCCCGCCGCCTTCCTGATCGGGCCGGAGGGCGGCTTTGCGCAGTCCGAACTTGACGAACTTTGTAAACTACCCTTTGTTGTTCCCGTCGGCCTGGGGCCCCGCATTCTTCGGGCCGACACGGCGGTGGTCGCGGCGCTCGCCTGCTGGCAGGCCCTTGCGGGGGACTGGACGGCGGACGGAGGCGACACCCGACCGCCCTTCCGCGCGCCGGCCGACCCCACCGTCGGGGAGTAAGGGCCGCTCGACGCGCCGCTGTTCCGAAGCGGGCCGTTTGATTCGTTGGCCAGTTTAGACTTTTTGAAAGCGGGAGCTTCCATGTCCGCACCTCCGCAGACGCGTGGTGAACCGATCACCGACCGCCGCCAACTGGCGGCCTATCTGGAATCCGGCAACAAGCCGGCCGACCAGTGGCGCATCGGGACCGAACACGAGAAATTCGCCTACCGCGTCTCCGACCACCGGCCGCTGCCCTACGAGGGGCCGGACGGGATTGGCGAACTGCTGACCCGCCTGCAGCGCTTCGGCTGGGACCCGGTGGAGGAGAAGGGCAACCTGATCGCCCTGACCCAGGGCATGGCGAACATCACGCTGGAGCCCGGTGGGCAGGTGGAACTGTCCGGCGCGCCGCTGGAGACCCTGCACCAGACCTGCGCCGAGGTGCACCGCCACCTCGAGCAGGTGAAGGAGATCGGGGGCGAGTTGGGCATCGCCATGATGGGCCTCGGTTTCCAGCCGAAATGGCGGCGCGACGAGATCCCCTGGATGCCCAAGGGCCGCTACAAGATCATGGGCGACTACATGCCCAAGCGCGGCAATCTCGGCCTGGACATGATGATGCGCACCTGCACCGTGCAGGTGAACCTGGACTTCGCGTCGGAAGCCGACATGGTGAAGAAGTTCCGGGTCAGCCTGGCGCTTCAGCCCATCGCCACGGCGCTGTTCGCCAACTCGCCCTTCACCGAGGGCAAGCCGAACGGCTTCCAGAGCTTCCGCAGCCACATCTGGACCGACACCGACCCCGACCGCACCGGCGACCTGCCCTTCGTGTTCGAGGACGGCTTCGGGTTCGAACGGTACGTGGACTACCTGCTCGACGTGCCGATGTACTTCGTCTACCGCGACGGCACGTACATCGACGCCTCCGGCCAGTCCTTCCGCGACTTCATGCAGGGCCGCCTGCCGGCGTTGCCGGGCGAGGTCCCGCTGATCACCGACTGGGCCGACCACATGACCACCTCCTTCCCCGAGGTGCGTCTGAAGAAGTATCTGGAGATGCGCGGCGCCGACGGCGGTCCCTGGCGCCGCCTGTGCGCGCTGCCGGCCCTGTGGGTCGGGCTGCTCTACGACAGCCAGGCGCTGGACGCCGCCTGGGACCTCGTGAAGGGCTGGACGACGGAGGAGCGTGCCCAGCTGCGCGCCGAGGTGCCGCGCCATGCCCTGCGCACCCCCTTCCGCGGCCGCACGGTGCGGGAGGTCGCGCTTGAGGTGCTGGAGATCGCCCGCGGCGGTCTGGCCCGTCGTGCCCGCAACGACAATTGGGGCGACGACGAGGCGCATTTCCTGAACACGCTGCTCGACATCGCCGAATCCGGCCAGACCCCGGCCGACGAGCTTCTGGCGAAGTTCAACGGCCCCTGGGGCGGCAGCGTGGACCCGGTGTTCAAGGAATACGCGTACTGAGAATGGAGCCCTCTCTCCCTGGGGAGAGGGGTGGGTGAGGGGGCGTTACGCCCGGTAGGGCGGATGATGTTTGTTAAGCTTGGCGCGCCTTCGGCGCCCCCCTCATCCTAACCTTCTCCCCAGAGGGGAGAAGGAATTGAAGAAACGCCGTTACCTCTTCCAGGCGATCAGCCGCCGGGCCGCCTCGGCGATGGTCTCCTCCGAGCCGGCGAAGCTGAAGCGCACGAAGCGGAGGCCGCGTGCCGGGTCGAAGTCGACGCCGGGGGTGCAGGCGATGCCCGTTTCCGCCAGGATGCGCTTGCAGAAGGCCTCGCTGTTGTCGGTCATCTCCGTCACGTCGGCGTAGATGTAGAAGGCGCCGTCCGCCGGAGCCAGCTTGTCGAAACCGGCCTTCGGCAGTTCCCTCAGCAGAAGCGCGCGGTTGCGGGCGTAGCGGGCGACGTGGCCGTCCAACTCCTCGGTGCAGGCGAAGGCGGCGACCGCGGCGGCCTGCGACAGGCTGGGGGCCGAGATGAACAGGTTCTGGGCGAGGCATTCGACCGAGCGGATCAGGTCGTCCGGAACGATCATCCAGCCGAGCCGCCAGCCGGTCATCGAGAAGTATTTGGAGAAGCTGTTCACCACCAGGGCGCTCTCGCTGACCTCGGCGGCGGTGACAGCTTCCGGCCCGTAGGTCAGGCCGTGGTAGATCTCGTCGGAAACGAGCCGCACGCCTTTGGCGTCGCACCAGTTGGCGAGCGCGGTCAGCTCCTCCCGGCTCAGCATCGTGCCGGTCGGGTTGGCCGGGCTGGCGACGATCAGCCCCTGGATGGGCGGATCGAGCTGTTCCAGAAGCTCGATGGTCGGCTGGAAGCGGTGCTCCGGCCCGGTCGGCAGTTCCACCGGCTCGACCCCGATGGCGGTCAGGGTGTGGCGGTAGGCCGGGTAGCTGGGCGAGGCCATGGCCACCCGGTCGCCTGGATCGAAGGCTGCCAGGAAGCCGAGCTGGAAGGCCCCCGAGGAGCCGGTGGTGACCACCACGCGCCGCTCCGGCACGTCGATCCCGTAACGGTCGCGGTACCAGCCGGCGATGGCCGCGCGCAACGCCGGGATGCCCAGCGCCCCGGTGTAGCCCAGCACGTCGGCGTCGAGCATGCGGTGGGCGGCCTCCAGCACGCCCTTCGGCGCGCCGGTCGAGGGCTGCCCGACCTCCATGTGCAGGACCTCAAGGCCGGCGGCCTCGCGCTCGGCGGCGGCGCGCATCACTTCCATGACGAAGAAGGGCGGGATGGCGCCCCGTTTGGAGACTTTGGGTGCTTTGCTCATGATTCCAGACTTTTGTGCGTCAACGCTCGGTTTCGACCAGGATGCCCAGGGCATGGGCGCGCGGGTCGGCGGCAAGCTGGCATTCCTTCCAGCCGCTCTCCATCGAGGTCTGGCAGGTGACGAAGGTGGCGCGGCCCGGCCCGCTTGCGGCGCGGCTGACGCGGATGGCGGCGCCGGCCTCCTTGTCGAGCGCGGCGGGCAGGGCGGCGGTCAGCAGGGCGGCGGGAGCGGCGGCGGGGCCGTCGTTGCCGGCGGCGCTGGCCGCCCCGGCGAACTGGGTGCGGCCGACAATGGCGTTGGTGAGCAGGGCGGGCGCGCCGAAGCCGGCGCCGTCCACCCCGCGGGCGGCCAGCAGGCCGGTGCCCGGCACCATGCGGCCGGTGCCGAAGGGCGCCCCCATGGTGAAGGAGCAGGCGACCCCGTTCTCCTCGTGGTCGATCACCACGAGTCCGGCGCCGGGCGCGGAAGCGCCGCTGCCGGTGGCGCCCAGCGCCTGGGCCACGCGGGCCGCGCGCTGGTCGGACGGCAGGTCGGCGGCGGCGTTCCAGGCGGCGGTCAGGGCGGCGCCGTTGTCGGTCTCGGGAAGCTGGGCGAAATGCATCGACACGATGCCCAGCGGAATGGCCGCGGTGCCGGTCCAGCGCGGCTGGAAGCCACGGACCGCGGCGGGGTCGATGGCGGCGGCCTGCGCCACCGCACCGCCCAGCGGCCCGCCGTACATCGCGGCGATGCCGCTGCGCCGCACCTGCGACAGGCTGGCGGCCAGTTCGGGTTGGCTCAGCGCCGCACCCTCGGCCAGCGGCGTGCCGGTCGGCAGGAAGACTCGGCGCGCCTCCGGGTCGGCGGACAGGCGGGACGCGGAGTCGGCGAGGTCGCGCGCCAGCGCCCGGCTGACCGGGGTGGAGCGGGCGAGCTGCTCGGCCAGGACCACGGTCTGCTCCCAGCGCATCGCCCCCGTTGCGGCCTGGAGCGCGTAGACGCCGCGCAGGAAGCCGGGCAGGGCCGCCTCACCGGTGCCGGCGGGTCGGGGCAGGAAGTCGAGCGTGCGGGTTTCCTTCTTCGCCGCGTCGAACACCACGCAGACGCCGCCGCCGGTCATCCCGACGCGCGACGGCAGGGTGACGGCCATCGCCATCGCCATGGCGGTGGCGGCGTCGCCGGCCTTGCCACCCTGGGCGATGATGTCGCGCCCGATCTCCGCCGCGCGCGGCTCGTCGGCCGCGACGAAGTTCTGGGACGGGGCGTTGGTGCGGTATTTCGTGTTGACGCAACCGCCCACCAGCGATGCGGCTATGGCAATCGCGCCCAACCCTTGCCAGATTCGGCGGGTGGAATGGGGCGCCCGGCCCGGCATCTTGACCGGCTGCCCGGTGTCCCGGTGTGCGGAGGAAGAAACGGTGCGCAAGCCCAGCAGGCTGGTTTCGGTCATCGCCATGGTTGCCGTGATGGTTCTGTCGTGGTCGCCGCCCGCGGGCGCGCAGCGGCGCCAGGAGATGCAGTTCCTGAGCGACGCCGAGACGGAACATATCATCCGCGACATGGCGCGGCCAATCTTCCAGGCCGCCGGCATCGATCCGGACGCGGTGAACATCGTCCTGGTCAACGACAACACCATGAACGCCTTCGTCGCCGGCGGGCAGAACATCTTCCTGCACACCGGCCTGCTGCTGGGGCTGGAGGACGCCGGGCAGCTCATCGGCGTGATCGCCCACGAAACCGGCCACATCGCCGGCGGCCATCTGGTCCGCGGGTCCGAGGCGATGGAGAACGCCTTCCTGTCCTCGCTGATCGGCATGGGCATCGGCATCGTCGGCGGCATCGCCGCGGGCAACGCCGGGGCCGGTGCGGCGGGCGTGATGCTGGGCCAGCATCTGGCGGAGCGCAACTTCCTGTCCTTCTCGCGCAGCCAGGAATCCTCGGCCGACCAAGCGGGCCTCTCCTATATGGAGCAGTCCGGCATCTCGGCGGAGGGGCTGGTCACCTTCCTGGAGAAGTTGGGCGCCGCCGACGACCCGCTGCTGGTGGACCGCGACGCCGGCTACCGCCGCACCCACCCGCTGACCCGCGAGCGCATCGAGACGGTGCGCAATTTCGTGGAGCGGTCGCGGGCCGGCAGGAAGCCGGTTCCGGCGCAATGGAACGAGGAGTTCCACCGCATCCAGGCCAAGCTCTACGCCTATCTCGACCCGAACGGGGCGCTGCGTCGCTACAAGGCGGACGACCCGTCCTTCGTGGCGCGCTACGGCCGGGCCTACGCCTATTTCCGGCGCGGCGAGGTCCGGCAGGCCCTGCCGCTGGTCGACGGGCTGATTGCCCAGGAGCCGAAGAACGCCTTCCTCTATGAAATGAAGGGCGACCTGATGCTGCAGAACGGGCGGGCGGTGGACGCCGCCGCCCCCTACCGCAAGGCGATCGAGCTGGAGCCGGATGCCGGCAGCATCCGCGTCTCGCTGGCCCATTCGCTGATGGAGCAGAACGACGCCCGGCTGGCCGACGAGGCGCTGCGCAACCTTCAGGTGGCGTCCAAGACGCAGGCGCAGTCGGCCTTCCTGTGGCGGCTGATGGCCCAGGCCTGGAGCATGAAGGGCAACGCCGGCATGGTCGCCTACGCCACCGCGGAGGAGGCCTTCGCCCGCGGCGACAAGCCGATGGCCCGCTTCCAGGCGGAGCGGGCGGAGAAGCTTCTGCCCGCCGGTTCTCCCGGCTGGCTGCGCGCCCAGGACATCCGCGGACTGGCGGGCGGCAAGTGAGCCTCCTCCGTTCGCGCGCCCTCCGTTTGCGCGGTGCACAGCCGTCTTGCCTGACCCCGCCGTCCGGGTCCACAGTATCGCCCCGACTAGCGCCGTTTTGGCTCCCCACGAGAGAGTTCGACATGACCCGCTTCCGCCCCGCCGCCCTGGCGCTCGCCGCCGCGCTGGCCCTTCCGACGGGGCTGCTGGCCCCCGCCCTCCAGGCCCAGAGCCCGATGGACGACGCGCAGCGCAAGGCCGTCGAGGAGGTCGTGCGCGACTACATCCTGAAGAACCCGGAAATCATCCTGGAGGCCGTGGACTCGCTCCAGAAGCGCCAGAAGCTGGCCGAGGAGCAGAAGGCCAAGGCGGCGCTGGCCGACAACAAGGCCGCGCTGTTCCAGAACCCCGCCGATCCGGTCGCCGGCAACCCCAAGGGCGACGTGACGGTGGTCGAGTTCTTCGACTACCAGTGCGGCTACTGCAAGGCCGTGCAGGCCGACACCGAGCGCCTGATCAAGGACGACGGCAAGCTGCGCTTCGTCTTCAAGGAGTTCCCGATCCTCAGCCCGGCCTCGCTGACCGCGGCCAAGGCCGCCCTGGCGTCGCGCGGGCAGGGCAAGTATCTGGAATTCCACAACGCCCTGATGGCCCACCGTGGCCAGCTTGACGACGACGTGATCCAGCGGCTGGCCAAGTCGGTCGGGCTGGACACCGACAAGCTGAAGAAGGACATGAACAGCCCCGAGGTGTTGAAGGTCATCGCCGCCAACCAGGCGCTGGCCGAGGAACTGGGCATCCGCGGCACCCCGGCCTTCGTCATCGGCGACGAGTTGGTCCCCGGCGCCATCAAGTTGGACCAGATGAAGGACCTTGTCGCCGCGGCCCGCAAGGGCTGAGGCTGGGACGGGAATTGACGATGACCAAGCCGAGCACCGTCGTCTTCGACATCGGCCAAGTGCTCATCGAATGGGACCCGCGGCACCTCTACCGCGAGCTGTTCGACGGGTACGAGGACCTGATGGAGGACTTCCTCGACACCGTCTGCACCCCCGCCTGGAACCTCGAGCAGGACCGCGGCCGTCCGTGGGACGAGGCGGTCGCCGTTCTGACCGCCGAGTTCCCCGACTGCCGCGAGCTGATCCGCGCCTATCACGACCGGTGGGAGGAGATGGTGCCCGGCCCCATGGCCGGGACCCCGGAGATCCTGATGGAGCTGAAGCAGCGCGCGACGCCGCTCTACTCCATCACCAACTTCTCGTCGGAGAAGCTGGCGCTGACCCGCAGGCGCTTCGATTTCCTGAACGTCTTCGACGGGATCATCGTGTCCGGCGACGAGGGTCTGGTGAAGCCGGACCCGGCGATCTTCCAACTCCTGCTTGATCGCTACGGCTTGTCGGCGGCGGACTGCTGCTTCATCGATGACAGCCCCGCCAACGTCGAGGCCGCCCGCGTCCTCGGCATGACGGCGCACCGTTTTTCCGGCGCCGCCAGCCTGCGCGCCGAACTGGAGGAACTGGGGCTGCTGTAGCCCCAGCCTTTCTTACGCCGCGTCGTCCGGATAGCGGATGGCGACGACTTCGATCTGCTCCAGTCCGGCAGGGGTGCGCAGGTCCACCACGTCGCCCTCCTGCGCCTTCAGCAGAGCGCGGGCGATGGGCGAAATCCAGCTCACATGGGCGCGGTCCATGTCCACCTCGTCGGCGCCGACGATGGTAACGGTGTTCTCCGTCCCGTCTTCCCGCGCGTAGGTGACGGTGGCCCCGAAGAACACGCGGTCGCGGTTCTTCTGGAGCGTGGGATCGACCACCTCCGCCGATTCCAGCCGCTTGGTCAGGAAGCGGATGCGCCGGTCGATCTCGCGCAGGCGCTTCTTGCCGTAGATGTAGTCGCCGTTTTCCGAGCGGTCGCCGTTGCCGGCGGCCCAGGACACCACCTCGACCACCTTCGGGCGCTCGACGCGCAGCAGCGAGCGTAGCTCCTCCTGCATGCGTTGGAAGCCTTCGGGCGTCATGTAGTTCTTCACGCCCTTGGGCAAGGGTTTGGGGTCGTCGGCATCTTCGTCGTCGCCGGCGGAGTCGTTCTCCCGGGTGAAGGCCTTGCTCATGGTCGGGACCCTTCGCGGTTTCCTGGAAAAGGAAAAGGCGCCGCGAGGCGCCTTTTCCAGTCTTTACGGCGATGAAACGCGCTTAGCGGTTCCACCAGCCCCGGCGCGGCTTGGCCTCCGGAGCGGGGTTCGCGCTGGCCGGCTCATTGGCCGGGGCCGGGGCCGCCGGCGCCTCGCTGACCGCCGGAGCGGGCGTCGCCTCGACGGGAGCGTCCGCCGCGGTCTTGCGCTTGCGCGCCGGGCGCTTCTTCGCCTCCTCGGCGACCGGAGCCGCAACCGGAGCCGGAGCGGGCGCCGCCTCGACGGGAGCGTCCGCCGCGGTCTTGCGCTTGCGCGCCGGGCGCTTCTTCGCCTCCTCGGCGACCGGGGCCGCAACCGGCGCCGGGGCAGGGGCGGCCTCGACGGGAGCGGTCTTCGCCTTGCGGCTGCGCGACGGCTTGGCCGGCGGCGGAGCGGTTTCCTCCGGAGCAGCGGCCTTCGGGGCGGCCTTGGCATCCTTGGCGGCACCCTTCGCAGCGCGCTTCGGCTTGGCGGGGGCCGCTTCCGGCTCCGCCGTCACCGCTTCGGCCGTTTCGGCGGCGGTCGCCTTGGCGCGGCCACGGCGCGGCTTGCGGGCCGGAGCCTCTTCCGCGGCAGGCTCCGCAGCCGGAATCTCCACGGCGGTGTCCACCGTGGCTTCCGGAGCGGTTTCGGCGGCCGCCGCGCTGGTCAGGACCCAGTCGAACTCGACCGGTTCCATGTCCGCCGGCAGTTCCGGCGGGTTGACGGCGCGGCCGGCCTCGACGGCGGTCGGGAAGGACTCGGTCTCCACCTCGCCCTCGACGCCGTCACCGGGCAGGCCCTCGCCGGCCTCCAGGCCCTCACGCTGGCGGGACCGCCGGCGACCACCGCGCTTGCCGCGGCGGCGCTTCTTGCGTTCGCCGTTGCCATCGCCGTCGCCGTTCGGCTCGAACGCATCGGCGCCGTCGTCCGCGTCGGACGCGGCCAGGTCGGCCTCCTCCTCTTCCTCGTCCTCGATGTGGGCGGGGCCGACATCGACATCGTTGATGACGAACTCCGGAGCCTCGATCTGCGCGCGCTCGATCGCTTCCTCGTCGACCGCCGTCTCGTCGGCATCGGCCTCGGCTTCGTCACCCTCGGCCGTCTCGTCGGACGCTTCGGCGGCCTCGCCGAACGGCGCCCGGCCATCCTCGCGGTCACGCCCGCGGCCACGGCGGCGGCGGCGGCGGCGGCGGCGGTCGCCTTCGCTCTCCCCGGCGGCGTCGGCACGCTCCGTCACCTCGGCCTCGACGGCCTCGACGACGGGCGCCTCTTCCTCGGCCTCCTCGGCCTCGGCGGCCAGGATGCGGTCGGTCTCGGCCAGGACGCGCTCGGCGCTGACCAGCGGTACGTCGTCCTCCGGCGTGCGGGCCCTCACGCGCTCAAGCCGCAGGTCCGGCGCGATCAGCGTGTCGTCGGCCTGGACCATGACACGGAACCGGTAGCGGTCCTCGATCTTGGTCAGCTCGCCACGCTTCTGGTTGAGGATGTAGAGCGCGATGCGGGTCGGCACGAAGACGGTGATCTCCGACGACCGCTTGCGGATGCCCTCCTCCTCGATGGCGCGCAGCACGTGCAGCGAGGCGGATTCCACCGAGCGGATGACGCCGGTGCCGGAGCAGTGCGGGCAGCGCTCGAAGTTGGTTTCCAGCAGCGACGGGCGCAGGCGCTGGCGCGAGAGCTCCAAGAGGCCGAAGGCGGAGATGCGGCCGAGCTGGATGCGCGCCCGGTCGTTCTTCATCGCCTCCTTCAGGCGGCGCTCCACCGCGGCGTTGTTGCGGGGCTCCTCCATGTCGATGAAATCGATCACGATGAGGCCCGCAAGGTCGCGCAGGCGGAGCTGGCGCGCCACCTCGTCGGCGGCTTCGAGGTTGGTCTTGTAGGCCGTTTCCTCGATGTTGCGCTCGCGCGTCGACTTGCCCGAGTTGACGTCGATGGAAACCAGCGCCTCGGTCGGGTTGATGACGATGTAGCCGCCGGAGCGGAGCTGCACGACCGGGCTGTGGATCGCGTCGATCTGCGTTTCCACCTGATAGCGGTGGAACAGCGGGATCGTGTCGTCCTGGTACTGCATGACGCGCTTGGTGTGGCTCGGCATCATCATGCGCATGAAGTCGCGCGCGGTGTTGAAGCCGGCGCTGCCCTCCACCCAGATCTCGTCGATGTCGTCGGTGTAGAGATCGCGGATCGAGCGCTTGATGAGGTTCGCCTCCTCATAGATGAGGCAGGGCGCGGAGGACTTCAGCGTCTGGACGCGGATGTCGTCCCACAGCCGCAGCAGATACTCGAGGTCGCGCTTGATTTCCTGCTTGGAGCGTTCCAGCCCCGCCGTGCGCAGGATGACCGCCATGCCTTCCGGGATGTCGAGATCGGACAGGATCTCCTTCAGGCGCTTGCGGTCGGCGGGGTTGGTGATCTTGCGGGAGATCCCGCCGCCGCGGCCCGTGTTGGGCATCAGCACGCAGTAGCGGCCCGGCAGCGACAGGTAGGTGGTCAGAGCCGCGCCCTTGTTGCCGCGCTCCTCCTTGGTCACCTGGACCAGCATGACCTGCCGGCGCTTGATGACTTCCTGGATCTTGTAGCTGCGCAGCGGGCGGGCGCGGCGGCGGTGGGCCTCCTCGACCTCGTCCCCGCCGATGACGTCCGGGCTCTCGGCCGGAGCGGCGCCTTCCGGAGCCTCCTCCGAGTCCGCGGCCTCGTCCGATCCGCCGTCCGAACCGCCGTCCGTAGCGAAGGCCGGGACGTCGCCTTCGAAACCGTCGCCCTCGGCCTCCGCGTAGGAGCCGGGCATGGGGGAGACTTCCTCCTCCACCTGCTCCGGACGGATCGGCTCGGCCATCACGGCGCCGTCGGCGGCGGCTTCGGCGCGGGCCTCGGCCTGCTCCTCCAGCCGGCGTTCCTCGGCCAGCAGGGCCTCACGGTCGGCGATCGGGATGCGGTAATAGTCGGGATGGATTTCCGAGAAGGCCAGGAAGCCGTGGCGGTTCCCGCCATATTCCACGAAGGCCGCCTGGAGCGACGGCTCGACCCGGGTCACCTTGGCAAGGTAGATGTTGCCCTTGAGTTGCTTCCGGGTGGCGATCTCGAAATCGAGGTCTTCGAGTCTGTTCCCATTGACCACGGCAACCCGGGTTTCCTCCGGGTGCGTGGCGTCCACCAGCATGCGCTTGGCCATACAAGATCCCCATGACGCCCCAGGCCGCCCGCGCGACGGTCAAGCCGCCGGGGCGCGTCATCGTTGTGAGCGAAGCCTGCGGAACCGGCCCCTAACCCGTCGAACGGCGCTGACGAAGCAGCCAGGACGGGTCGGGCTTCGGCCTCCGGGTTACGGCCTTGCGGCCGGCACCAGCTTCGAGGTTTCGTCCCAATCCACCGGCAACCCAGAAGCGTCACGCCCCGGACCGCGCCCGATGATGTAAATTTCGGCCGTGGGGGTCCGCGGGCGACGCCCACAGTCACCCCGGAGAGAAACCTCTCGGAAGAGTGGCTGGTGGGTCGCGGTATGTCGCAGAGCTACCATAGACAAGCACGAAACCATGCACAACGTGGAATTCGGCGAAAGTTGCGGTCCACCGCATCCGGTTCGGCGGCATTCCACCGTGGTGGGAGCGAAGCGGGGCAGTGTTGCACGAACGGCACCCTCGCCGACAATTCCGCCACGCCACTGGAAACCACCGTTGAGCGCCTTGATTCCGCTGCGCTATAGCTGACCGCTGGCTTTGGCCGGTTTGTGGTTTCTGGTGGAACGGATGCCCCGATTGCTCGCGATTGTCGCTGCGCTGGGCGCCCTTCTGGGGGCGGCCGTCCTGCCGTGCGCCCCGGCGCAGGCCCAGACCACCGCGGCGCTGCCTTTTCCGCCGCCGGTGCAGGAGCGGGCGTCCGTGCTGAACGCGCGGCTCGGCCTGCATCCCGACAAGACGCGGCTGGTTCTGGAACTCACCGACTCGGTTTCCTTCACCGTGTCGGTGCACGGCTCGCCCTACCGCGTCGTGGTCGATTTGCCGGACGTGAGCTGGCCGGGCGGCAACACGGTGATGGCGGGCAAGGGCGTGGTCGCCCGCTACCGCTTCGAAGGGCGCGACGGCGGCGCCTCCCGCCTCGTGGTGGAAACCGACGGGCCGGCGCGGGTGGTCGAGTCCTACCTCATCCCGCCGCGTGACGGCTTCAAACCGCGCTTCGTCCTGGATATCGCCCGCACCACCCCGGCGCAGTTCGCCGCCTCCCCCCCGGTCGCCGTGACCACCGGGACCGCGTCGGTGAGCCGCGAGGCGGCCCGCCCGCCGGCAAGGAAGGACCCCATCGTGCCGGTCGCCGCGGCCTTGCCGCCGCCGGTCCCGCCGCGGGCGGCGCCGGTTCCGGAGAAGCCGATGATCCTGGTGGATCCCGGCCATGGCGGCGTCGATCCCGGCGCGGTCGGGGTCGGCGGGGTCTATGAGAAGGACATCACGCTGGCGATGGCGCGGGAACTGAAGCGCCAGTTGGAAGGTTCGGGCCGCTACCGGGTGCGGCTGACCCGCGACAAGGACGTGTTCATCCGCCTGCGCGACCGCGTCGCCATCGCGCGGGAGGTCAACGCCGACCTGTTCCTGTCGCTGCACGCCGACAGCATCGGCTCCGCCAACATGCGCGGCCTGTCCATCTACACCCTGTCCGACCGGGCGTCCGACCGCGAGGCGGAGATGCTGGCCGCCAAGGAGAACCGGGCCGACGCGCTGGCCGGCATGGACCTGTCCTCCGAGAACGATCTGGTGGCCTCGATCCTCATCGACCTCGCCCAGCGCGACACGATGAACCACTCCAAGCGCTTCGCCAACATGGCGCTGGAGCATCTCGGCCGCGAGGTCAAGCTGATCCCCAACAAGCCGCACCGGCAGGCCGGCTTCGCCGTGCTGACCGCGCCGGACATGCCGTCCGCGCTGGTCGAGATGGGCTACCTGTCGAGCCCCCAGGACGTGAGCCTGCTGAGCAAGTCGGCCCACCGGGAAAAGCTGGGCCGCGGCATGGTCCGCACCATCGACGCCTATTTCAAGTGGCTGACCGGGGCGCAGAAGAGCTGAGGCTTGACGTGTTGAGCAGGATCGCTCGGCACCAGTCATGCGGGCGGAGGCTGGCGGGCATACGCATCGCCCGGTCACCACTTTCTTGCATGCGCCTTGTGGCCGTCACATTTTCCTGACATGGCTGCGAGGGAGTCGGACTGCCGCCCCTCGCGGTGTAGGATGCCGCCCATCGGATGGTTCCGCGTCTTCCCGGTCTCAGTCCCGGATGAAGGCGGCGGGACCGCCGCCATGCCTGTCTGGGAACCGTCATGCGCTTTATTCTGTCCGCCCTGATGGCCGTCGTGATCCTCGCCCTGGCCGGGGCGGGGGGGCTGGTCTACATGCTGGACCATTATGATCACGAACTGCCGGACTACACCAAGCTCGCCAACTACGAACCGCCGGTGACCACCCGCGTCCATGCGGGCGACGGACGTCTGCTGGCGGAGTTCGCGTCGGAAAAGCGCGTGTTCGTCCCCATCGACGCCATGCCGAAGCGCGTGACCAACGCCTTCCTGTCCGCCGAGGACAAGAACTTCTACGACCACAAGGGCATCGACCCGGTCGGCATCGCCCGCGCCATCCTGACCAACGTGGAGAATCTCGGCCGCGACCGCCGGCCGATGGGCGCCTCGACGATCACGCAGCAGGTCGCCAAGAACATGCTGCTGACCAACGAGGTGTCCTTCTCGCGCAAGATCAAGGAGGCGATCCTGGCGGTCCGCATCGAGCGGGCCTTCAGCAAGGACCGCATTCTCGAGCTGTACCTGAACGAGATCTTCCTGGGATACCGTTCCTACGGCGTGGCGGCGGCGGCGCTGAACTACTTCAACAAGGCGCTGGACGAGCTGGACATCGAGGAGGCGGCCTATCTGGCGGCCCTGCCCAAGGCGCCCAGCAATTACCACCCGGAGCGCCAGCGCGACGCCGCCGTGGCGCGGCGCAACTGGGTGATCGGGCGCATGGCCGAGGACGGGCACATCACCCCGGAAGAGGCCAAAATCGCCCAGTCCAAGCCCCTGGTCGTGCGCAAGCGCGACGAGCAGGAGTATGTGACGTCGGAGTATTTCGCCGAGGAGGTCCGGCGCGAGCTGGTGAAGCTCTACGGCGAGCAGGCGCTCTATGAGGGCGGCCTGTCGGTCCGCGCCTCCATGGACCCGGTGCTCCAGCAGGCGGCGACCCGGGCGTTGCGCAGCGGGCTGGTCCAGTACGACCGCCGCCATGGCTACCGCGGTCCGGTCGGCAAGATGGAGAATTTCGACAACTGGGCGAAGAAGCTCGCCTCCATGGCGCCGCCTCCGGGGTCCGAGGGCTGGCATCTGGCGGTCGTGCTGAAGGACGACGAGGCGGCGGCGCTCGACATCGGCCTGCCGGACGGCTCGCGCGGCCGGGTGCCGCTGGCCGAGCTGCGCTGGGCGCGGGCGCAGCGCGACGACAACCGGCTCGGCCCGGAAATCCGCCGCCCCTCCGACGTCGCCAAGCTGGGCGACCTGATCCTGGTCGAGGCCGCCGGCAAGGACGAGAAGGGCAAGGAGCCGCCGGCGGGCACCTACGCGCTGCGGCAGGTTCCGGCGGTGCAGGGCGGTCTGGTCGCGCTCGACCCGCACACCGGCCGCGTGCTCGCCATGGTCGGCGGCTTCTCCCCGCAGATGAGTTCCTTCAACCGCGCCACCCAGGCGATGCGGCAGCCGGGCTCCTCCTTCAAGCCCTTCGTCTATCTTACGGCGCTGAACCAGGGCTTCACCCCGTCCTCGCTGGTCATGGATGCCCCGTTCGAATACGACCCCGGCCACGGCCAGCCGATCTGGCGGCCGGAGAACTACAGCCACGAGTTCTACGGCCCGACGCCGCTGCGCGCCGGCATCGAGAAGTCGCGGAACGTCATGACCGTCCGTCTGGCCCAGGCCGTCGGCATGGACAAGGTGAAGGCGCTGGCGGAGAATTTCGGCATCACCGACAACCTGCAGCCCTATCTGCCGATGTCGCTCGGTGCGGGCGAGACGACGGTGCTGCGCCTTGCCACCGCCTACGCCATGCTGGCCAACGGCGGCAAGCGGGTCAGCCCGACCTTCATCGACCGGGTGCAGGACCGCAACGGCAAGACCGTCTTCCGCCACGACACGCGCCCCTGCGCCTCCTGCAACCAGGTGGCCTGGAACGACGGGCTGGCCGTTCCCGCCGTCGCCGACACGCGGGAGCCGGTGAACGACCCGCGCACCGTCTACCAAATGGTCTCCATGCTGGAGGGCGTGGTGCAGCGCGGCACGGCGACGAAGCTGCTGTCGCTGGGCAAGCCGCTGGCCGGCAAGACCGGCACGACCAACGACAGCCACGACGCGTGGTTCATGGGCTTTTCGCCCGACATCGTGGTCGGCACCTACATCGGCTTCGACCAGCCGCGCTCGCTGGGCGCCAAGGAGACCGGCGGTTCGGCGGCGGTGCCGGTGTTCAAGGACGTCATGGAGGTGGCGCTGAAGGACCAGCCGGCCACGCCCTTCCGCGTGCCGCGCGGCCTGCGCCTCGTCCGCGTCAACCCGGAGAACGGGCGCCTCGCCCAGCCGGGCGAGCGCAAGGCGATCTGGGAGGCCTTCATCCCCGGCACGGAACCGAACCCCGACCAGCCGCAAATGGTGCTGGACGGCTCGGCCCACGCGGCGGACGGCGGCTGGACCGGTGGGGTGCCCGGCGGCGATCCGGCGGCCCAGCAGCAGCCGGGCGGCTGGGGCGCTCCGGCGGCCCCGCCCTCGGCGGCGACGGTGGGGACCGGCGGCCTCTACTGACCGCGTTCCCTCGGCAAGAAAAAAGCCCCGCTTCCCGGTTCGGGAGGCGGGGCTTTTCTTTTTGGCATAGGCTCAGGGCCGCGCGGCGGTGTGTGTGTCCGTGCGGAGCTGGGCGATGGCGTCGGCCGGGGCGGTGTCGGTGGGGCAGTCGGCCAGCGGGCGCAGCCGGTCCTCCATCCGCGCCAGCATCACGCGGACCCCCTCCTGGTTGATGTGCAGGGCGTCCACGAAATGGGCCTCGTCCTCGACCTCGCGGCGGGTGTCGATGACCGGCACGTCGGGCGGCAGGCGGGCTTTCAGATCCTCGAAGAAGGCGTCGAAGTTGCTCACCTTCTCGATGTAGCCGGGGAAGAAGGGCGTGATGACCACGGCGACCCGCGTGCCCTTCTCCCGCGCCGTGCCGATGATGCGGTCCAGCGCGTCCCAGTTCGGCTGGAAGCCCTCCATCCGCTCCGTCGGCGCCTTGTCGAGCTGGGCCTTGAGGAAGGGCGACATGGTGCCGGTCAGCGTCCGGTCGCCGGTCGGGTGCAGCCCGTCGAAGGCCAGCCGGATCGTCTGGTTGTTGTTGAAGATCAGCGTGTTGAACAGCTTGTTGGAGGCCCACATGGTGGCGTCGACCTGCCGGATGAAGCCGTCCACCCGCTCCGAATAGTAGGCCAGCAGCGGCAGGTCGGCGAGCGCCCTGGGGTCGTCGACCACGCTCGTCGGCTCGACCAGCAGCAGGCGGGGGGCGCCGTGCCGGTCCAGGTAATCCTCCCACAGCAGGTCGCCGACCGTGGTGGGGGCGCCGCCCATGCCCAGGTTCAGCACCCGACCGCAGGTCAGCGCCTGCACCTCCTCCACCGGGAAGTGGTTGTCGGCGCGGGAGTTGCCCAGGATCACCACGTCGGCGGGCGGCCCGTTGCGGTAGACGGTCATGAAACGGTCCGACGACTGGAGGAGCGTGTCGCCCATCCAGGACGCCACCGCGCGGTCCATGGCGACCACCATGCCCAGGATCAATCCGACGACGGCCAAAAGGCGGATCATGGTTCGGGCTCCCTCAGAACTGGAAATAGATGAAGGATCGGTTGGCGAAATTGCCGAAGAGCAGGAGCATCAGGATCAGCGTGGCGCAGCCGGCGGAGCGGACCACGACGTTGACCCCGGCGTAGCGGCGCCCGGCGCCGAACTCGATCATCGCGTCGATCATCAGCACGACGAGGCCGAACAGGGCGACGCGGACCAGATAGCTCATCTGCTGCATGCCGCGCGGCAGGCTGAAATCGCCCTCGGCGATGATGCCCAGGATGGTCCGCACCGTGTGCAGGTCGTCGGCGCGGAAGGGCAGCCAGGTCAGCGTGATGAGAAGGAAGACCAGCCCGACCGTCAGCAGCTTCCCCGCCATCAGCGGCGCGCCGCTCAGCCGCAGCGGGCTGCGCCTGGCCAGCCAGCGCACGCCGTCCTCCGCCGCCATCAGGGTGGCGTGCAGGGCGCCCCACAGGACGAAGGTCCAGGCGGCGCCGTGCCACAGGCCGGACACCAGCATCACGATGGTCAGATTGCGGATGCGCAGCCAGTGGGTGCGTCCGCCGCCCATCGGGATGTAGACATAGTCGCGGAACCATGTGGACAGCGAGATGTGCCAGCGCCGCCAGAAGTCCTTCATGCCCATGGCGAAGTAGGGGCGGGCGAAGTTCTGGCAGAGCGTGTAGCCGAAGATCTGCGCCAGACCGATCGCGATCAGCGAGTAGCCGGCGAAGTCGCCGTAGATCTGGAGCGAGAAGCAGATCAGCCCGATGACGTGGTTCAGCGCGTTGAAGAACTCCGGCTGGGCGAAGCGCGCGTCGACCACCGCGGCGGCGTTGTCGGCCAGACCCAGCTTGAGGAAATAGCCCCAGATGATCTTCTCCAGCCCGGCGAAGCGGAAGGCGAAGCTGACGTCGTGGCGGGGGCCGTTCTGGATCTGGGGCAGCAGGTCGCGCGCCCGGACGATCGGCCCGGCGACGAGCTGCGGGAAGAAGGCGACGAAGGTCGCGTAGCGCAGCAGCGACCGCTCAGGCTTCTCCAGATGGCCGAGATAGAGGTCCAGCGTGTAGCTGAGATTCTGGAAGGTGTAGAAGGAAATGCCGACCGGCAGGATGATGGACAGCGTGCGGTGCCCGACGTCGAGGCCGAGCGAGGCCAGCGCCACCTGCGCGCTGTCGATGAAGAAGTTGAAGTATTTGAAAAAGAACAGGATCGCCAGATTGGTGACGAGGCTGAGTTGCATGAAGACGCGGGCGGTGGCCCGGTTCGGCGCGTCGGCGATGCGCAGGCCGCAATAGAAGTCGAGCAGCGTCGTGCCGGCGAGCAGCAGGCAGAAGCGGTAATCCCAGAAGCCGTAGAAGACATAGCTGGACACCAGCAGCAGCGGCGTGAACAGCCGCGTCCTGGCGAGCATCATGAAGCCCGCCGTGAAGGCCGTGATGAACAGCAGGAACCCCAGGCTGGTGAAGTTCATCGGGGGGCCGCTCTTGTTGTTGGGAAAAGGGGCTTGTTGCTGGAAAACGGGGGCGCCGACAGGCCGCGCCCGCCGGGTGACGGGCACGAACGTTGGTGACGCTATCACGGGGAACTGCCACCTATTCGCGCCGCGAAAGTGGTTTTGCGGTGCGAAAACGGTTTCATCCGAGTGGGTTGGTGGGCCGCCCCGGTGACGGGGCGACGCTCCGGCGGGTTACCGTTCCGGATCGGTCCAGCGTCGCGGAAGCCGGTCACCCTGTGGAATAAGAGGGTGCAACGCCGTTCCCAACCCGCTACATAAGGGCCAAGACACTGGTTCAACTCTGGCTGACGAGGAGGCACTGCGATGCGGGCCGAGATCGAAGCGGCCGCCGGCGAGATTAGAGAATCGCTGGCGCTGCTGAGGAGGCATCTTTGACTGGGATAACGCGCTGCGTCGTCTCGACGAACTGAACGCCCACGCCGAAGATCCCAAGCTGTGGGACGACCCGTCCCGCGCGCAGACCATCATGCGCGAGCGCACCCAGCTCGAAACCTCGGTGAACGGCTACCGTGCCCTTGAGCGCGACCTGTCCGACAGCCTGGAGCTGATCGAGATGGGCGAGGCCGAAGGCGACGCGACCGTGGTCGCCGATGCCGAGGCCCAGCTCTACGCGCTGCGCGACCGCGCCGCGAAACTCCAGATCGAAAGCCTGCTCTCGGGCGAGGCGGACGCCAACGACTGCTTCATCGAGGTGAACGCCGGCGCCGGCGGCACGGAGGCCCAGGACTGGGCGCTGATGCTGATGCGCATGTACCTGCGCTGGGCGGAGCAGCACGGCTACAAGACGCAGTGGCTCGAGGAGAGCCCCGGCGAAGAGGCCGGCATCAAGTCCGCCACCGCGCAGATCAGCGGCCACAACGCCTATGGCTGGCTGAAGACCGAGGCCGGCGTGCACCGTCTGGTGCGCATCAGCCCGTTCGACAGCCAGGCGCGCCGCCAGACCAGCTTTGCCGCCGTCTCGGTGTCTCCGGTGATCGACGACAAGATCAACATCGAGATCAACGAGAAGGACTGCCGCATCGACACCTTCCGGGCGTCGGGCGCCGGCGGCCAGCACGTCAACAAGACGGACTCGGCGATCCGCATCACCCACCTGCCCACCGGCATCGTGGTGGCCTGCCAGCAGGAGCGCTCGCAGCACAAGAACCGCGCCAAGGCGTGGGACATGCTGCGTGCCCGCATGTACGAGCGGGAGCTGAAGATCCGCGAGGACGCCGCCGCCGCGCTCGAGGCGACCAAGAGCGACATCGGCTGGGGCCACCAGATCCGCTCCTACGTCCTGCACCCCTATCAGATGGTGAAGGACCTGCGGACCGAGGTGGAGACCTCGCAGAGTCAGGCGGTGCTGGACGGCGACCTGGACATGTTCCTGGAAGCGGCGCTTGCCGCCCGCCTGAAGGGGCAGAGCGACGACGCGGCTGCTTGAGGTTGCGGTTGCCCCCTCCCTAACCCTCCCCCGCTTTGCGGTGGAGGGGACTGCTTCCCCCTCTCCCGCGCAGCGGGGGAGGGCCGGGGAGGGGGCAAAGGCGCCCCCTATTTTTATCCCTTGGCCCTATTTTTACCCCTTGGGAAGAAACGCGGCCTCTGCGTTGTTGATCTCCGCAACAAGAAACGGAGAGAGACCATGAACCGCAGCCTGTTCGCCGCCTTCCTTGCCGCCACGGCCTTCGCGGCGCCGGCCTACGCCGCCTGTCCGACCGACAGCATGACGCCGGACATGTACTTCGCCTATGTCGAAGGCATCCAGAAGACCCTGACCGAGCAGGGCTTCCGTCCCGGCGTGATCGACGGGAAGATCGGCCCCAACACCCGTTCCGCCATCCGCGCCTACCAGAAAGCCGCGAAGCTCCCGGTGGACGGCTGTCCGACGCAGGAGCTTCTCGACCACATCAACTTTTCCCAGCCGAAGGTCTACGGGCCGGGCAAGCGGTAAAACCTACGCTCACTTCACCAAGGTCAGGTCCATGACGGACTTGGCGTCCAGCGCCTTGTCCACCTGGCCTTCGGACTGCCAGAACTTCACTTGGTTGACGATGTCGTCGACCAGCAGCTTGCCCTTCGGCTCGACATAGGGCAGGCCGGCGGCGACCACCTCGGGCTTCTGCTTCGTCGCCTCGGCGATGATCGTCAGAAGCTCGTCGTAGCCGGGACCCTTCACCACGGCGCCCGACGCGTCCTTGGCGTTGAAGGCGGCGTGGTACTCGGCCAGCGCGGTCAGATAGGCGCTGACGAACTTCTCGGCCAGCGGGCGGCGCTGGGCGACGGTCTTCGGGCTGGTGAAGAGGGCGCCGAGCTGCCACGGCGTCTCGTCGCCGACCCAGCCCAGGATGGTGCCCGAGCCTTCGGATGCCAGCTGGCGGGCCACCGTCACCGGGGCGATCACCGCGTCCACCTGACCGCCCTTGAAGGCGGCGACCATCTTCGGCACGTCCTGCATCGCCACCATGGTCACGTCCTTGACCGAGAAGCCGTGCTTCTGGCCGAGCAGGCCGACCATGTAATGGAAGGTCGAGCCCACCGTGGTGATGGCGATGCGCTTACCCTTGAGATCGGCCGGCTTGGTCAGCCCGGCGTCATGCGCCGCCTTGGTCGCCACATAGGCGCTGAGCTGGAAGCCCGGCTCGTCGCGGCTCTGCGCGGCGATCATGGTGACGGCGCCCTTGGATGCCAGGTTGTAGAAGCCCGCCGTCAGGCCGGTCACGCCGAAATCCACGTCGCCCGAGGCCACCGCCACCGGCACCTGCTGGGCCGAGGTGAACATCTTCAGATCGACGTCCAGCCCTTCCTTCTCGAAATAGCCCTTGGACTTGGCGATGAAGATCGGGCCGGAGGAGGCCAGCGCCAGCACGCCGATGGAAGTCTTCTCCAGCCCCTGCGCCTCGGCGGCGGGCGTCCCGGCCAGCGCCAGGGCCGCGGCACCCATTGCACCCAGAACCAAACGGCGGCTCCAACGCACGACGGTCATTCTCAGTCTCCCTTTCTCGATGTTCATTCTTCTTACCGCCATTTCAGCAGGCGGCGTTCCAGGATGGACAGCACGGTCCCGATGGTCAGGCCGAGCAGCGACAGGACCAGCACGCCAGCCAGAAGCTGGTCGGTCAGCATCAGGTTGCCGGCGGTCAGGACGAAGGCGCCGATGCCGTATTCCGCCCCGATCATCTCCGCCGCGACCACCAGGATCAGCGCGATGGAGGCGGTGATGCGGAAGCCGGCGAGGATGCCGGGCAGGGCGCCGGGAAGCACGATCTTGCGCAGGATCGACGCCCAGGGCAGGCCGAAGCTCTGCGCCATGCGGATCAGGTTGCGCGGCACCGAATCGATGGCGCTGTAGGTGGCGATTACGGTCGGGAAGAAGACGCCGAAGCCGATGGTGGCGAACTTCGACGGCTCGCCGATGCCGAACCACAGGATGAACAGCGGCAGCAGCGCGATCTTCGGGATCGGGAAGAAGGCCGAGACCAGCGGCACGCCGACCGCCCGCGCGACCGACCCGATGCCCATGGCGAAGCCCACGGCCATGCCGGCCACCGTGCCCATGACCCAGCCCACCCCGATGCGCATCAGCGACGCCTTCAGGTGCTGCCACAGCGACCCGTCCTGCGCCATGGCGGCCAGCGCCGAGGCGACGGCGCTCGGCGGCGGCAGGAACAGTTCGCTGACGAGGCCGAAGCGGTTGGTGGACTCCCACACCGCGATCAGGACCACGAAGGCGAGCAGCGCCGCCCAGCGGTGCCCCTTGACCGTGAAGCCGCCGCCGCGGAAGCGGACGGGTTGGGGCGGGGAGCGGTCCTGAAGCGGGAGACTTGTATCAGGCATCGGCGATCTCCCGGTCGGCCAGTTGGGCCTCGGCCCGGATCAGGTGCCACAGCCGGTCGCGCACCTCCGCCAGATGGGCCTGGGCGGAGGGCTCCAGCCGCTGGTCGCGCGGCTCCTCGATGGTCACGATCTCGCGCAGGCGGCCCGGACGGCGGCTGAGCACGACGACCCGGTCGGCCAGCCGCAGCGCCTCGTCGAGATTGTGGGTGACGTAGAGGGCGGTCGTCCGCTCGCGCTGCCAGAGCGACAGGAAGTCCTCCATCAGCAGCTCACGCGTCTGGGCGTCGAGCGCCGACAGCGGCTCGTCCAGCAGCAGCATGGCCGGGCGCACGGCCAGCGCGCGGGCGATGCCGACGCGCTGGCGCATCCCGCCCGACAACTGCTTGGGCAGCGCCTTGCGGAAGTCCCACAGACCCATGCGGCGCAGGCCGGACTCGATGCGCTCCCGCCGCTCTGCCGCCGACAGCGGGTGGTGTTCGAGGACGAGGGAGAGGTTGTCCTCCACGCTGCGCCAGGGCAGCAGGGCGAAGTCCTGGAAGATGAAGGTGATCGGGTTCAGGCAGCCGTCCGGCACCGCGCCCGCCACCGCGATGGTGCCGGAACTGGGCGCCACGATGCCGCCGGCGATGCCGAGCAGGGTGGACTTGCCGCAGCCCGACGGGCCGATGACGGCCAGAACCTCCCCCTCCTGCACCGTCAGGTCGATGCCGTCCAGCACGACGAGGTCGTCGTAGCGGTGGCACAGGTCCTTGATGATAAGCCTCATTGTCCCTTTCCTGTTGCCGACCCCGCCCAGGCGATCAGCAATTCGTCCCGCGAGGTCAGGCCCGCTTCCGGCAGCGCGTGGTTCACGACGGCCTTGGCGGCGCCGCCGGTCGCTTCCGGCAGGCGGTTCTCCCACATGGCCTGATGGAGCGCGGGCAACTCGTCCCACGCACCCAGGTATGTCGTTGGCACACGGACCGCCCCCGACGCAATGACGCGGTTCAGCCCTGCGATTTCCGCAGCGTTCGAAAGATGCGTACCGACGATGGCCGCGGATGGCATCAGGATGCGGCGCTGGCGCATCCACACCTGGGGCGCGTAGAAGCTGTAGCGGCGACCACTCATATCGCCACAAAAGACGACGCGCCCCGTGTGCGGCTTCACGAGCATGGTGGAGACGGCCAGCGTGTCGCGCCGCGCCCGCTCCACCACCACGTCCGGCATGCCGCGCGGGTTGTCGGCGGCGCGCAGGATGCGGCCCACCGCTTGGCCAAGCGGCTTGAAGGTGTCCTCGGTGAACAGGCGCACGGCCTCCTTGAAGGCGGCGGTCTCGCGCTGCGGGTCGGGCAGGTCCGGCATGGTGTCGGGCCAGTCGAAATGCGGCACGCGGCGCTTGATCTCGGCCAGCGACACGGCGCCAGCCAGCGCCTCCCCATAGCCCAGCGACAGCACGAAGTCGCGTTCGGAATCCCGGTCGGTGACGACGCAGACGCGAGCGCCGGACTCGCGCGCCGCCTCGATGGCCGACAGCGCCATGTCGTCGCGCAGCCCCACCGCCCCGGCGCCGTAGAAGACCAGCACGGCCTCGCCGGGGCGCAGGCGGGCGCGGCGCAGCATCTCCGCCGGCTCGGCGGAACCGGGCTTGCCGAGGAAGGTCATGTGGTAGCCGCTGGAGGCGCCGAAGAAGGTCAGCGCGCCGCCGTCCGCCAGCGATTGGAAGGTGCGCGGGAAGGTCGTTTCGCCGGCGTGGCTGACGGCGTAGTCGACGAGCTGACCGCCGTTGGCGGCGCGCAGCGCGTCGAGGTAGGGGCGCCCGGCCTCCTCCCACGCCGCCCATTGCTCCGGGTCGGCGGGGATGCGGGTGAAGGCGGCCTCGGCGACGGAGCGGTCCACGGCCCCCGCCCCGCGGGCGCGGATGGCGGCGGCGCGGCGCTCCGACGACACCATGCCGGTCACCTTCATGCGCCGGGCCAGAGCCAGTTCCACCGTCCAGGCGCCGGTGCCACCCGCCGCACCCTCGACCAGAAGGCGCTTGCCGGGCTGCACGTCGAGGGCGGTGAACAGCGCGCGGTAGCCGGTGCCGGCGGCGAGCATGTAGCTGCCCGCCTCCTCCAGCGCGAGTCCGGGCGGCAGGGGGAAGAGTTGCGGCCCGTCGGCCAGCATGAACTGCTGGTGGCTGCCGTCCGGCGACTGGTAGCCCTGGATGTGGAAGTCGGTGAACATCGGGTCGGCTCCGGCCTCCGGGTCCAGCAGGTCGGAGACGCCGGAATAGACGGCGACCAGATCGCCGACCGCCAGCCGACCCTGGGCTTGCAACGCCTCGCCCAGGCGCACCACCATGCCGACGCCGCCGGAGCCGGTGACGTGCACGTCCTCGTCATGCTCGTCGAACAGTGAGATGGGGATGCCGGTCAGCGCCCAGACGTCGTTGTAGTTGACCTCGGACGCCAGGACGTAGACGAGCGCCTGGTTGGGGCCGGGCTCTGGGACGGGGATGACGACCTCGGTTTCGGCCTGCGCCGGGTCGCCATGGGCGGCGGCTCCCGTCTCCAGGTCGCGGACGACAGCCTGGGCGAGCTGCCAGCGGGGCAGGGGGGTGGCGCCGGGGACGAAGGGACTGCCGATGGGCAGCACGCCGTCGCGGCTGTCGCGCCGCGGGCGGGCGGGCAGGGGCGGCGACTTCTTCTCCAGGAACAGGGCGATGCCCTTCTTGGCGCCGTGCTCGGAATCCAGCAGGAAGCGGGCGAAGGCGGCGATCTCGGCTTTGGCGCCGGCGTCGAAGCCGTCGCGCAGGCCGGTGTCGACGAGCTGGACGATGGTGTCGGCGACCGGGCCGCGGCCGACGCTGTGGGCTTGGCGGAGGAGGCGCATCACCTCCGGCCCCCTCCCACCCGCTTCGCGGGCACCCTCCCCCGCCTTTGGCGGTGGAGGGGAACAGGCCCCCTCTCCCGCGAAGCGGGGGAGGGCTGGGGAGGGGGCATGAGAAGTGGAGGGGGCAAGTGCAGCCTCTCTTGCCATTGCCTTCGCCAGCGTCAGCGCATCATCCGCGCCCCGCGCCACCACGTCGACCAGCCCATACTCCAGCGCCGTCCTGGCGTCGATCTGGCGCCCGGACAGCAGGATCTCCAGCGCCCGCCCGTACCCCCGCTCCGGGTCCTTGCGCAGCAGCAGGCGCGGCAAGCGCTGCGTGCCGCCATAGCCCGGCGGCAGGAACAGGTTGATCTCCGGCTGACCCAGCCGGGCCCGCGGGTCGGCCACCCGGACGTGGCAGGCCATCGCCAGCTCGCAGCCGCCGCCGAGCGCCACGCCGCGGATCGCCGCGAACACCGGCTTGTCCAGCGCCGCGATGGCGCGGAAGACGGCGTGGGCCTTGGCTGGCAAGGCGCGGGCCTCGTCCTCGTCCCGCACCTCGTCGAGAAGCTGGCGGATGTCGGCGCCGGCCACGAAGTTGCGGCCCGTGCCGGTAACCACCACGGCGCGCACGTCCGTCCGCCGTGCGAGATGGGCGACCAGCGTGTCCAACTCGTCGAGCAGGCGGTCGGACAGGGCGTTGACCGGCGGGTTGTCGATCGTCACCGTCGCCATGCGCACGCCGTCGGCCAGCCGGTCGTACTGGACGGACAGGAAGCGCTGCCGCTCGATGAGGGTCTGTTCCTCCGCCCGCTGCTGGCCGCGCTTCCAGGCGGCGATGCGCGCCTCCAGGTCGGTCAGGCATTCCGGGTTGCGCAGGGTGGAGGTGTCGCCCAGCGGCTCCCCGTTCATCATCGCCGTCAGGAAGCGGCGCATGTATTTGCCGGAGCGCGTCTCGGGAAAGGCCGGGACGGCGAGGATGTCGGAGGGGACGGCGACCGCGCCCTTCTCCTGCCGCACCAGATCCTTGAGGCGGCGCTCGTCGTCCGCCGTCAGGTCGCGACCCTTGGCGGGCAGGACGAAGGCGACGGGGGTCAGGCCCTTCTCGCGGTGGGGGGCGCCGACCACGATGACGTTGCCGACCGGGCTGTCGGGGTTGATCTGCTTGTCGCGCAGGATCGCGCCCTCGATCTCCTCCGTGCCCATGCGATGGCCGGACACGTTGATCACGTCGTCGGACCGGCCGTGCAGGCTGAAGCTGCCGTCCTCGTAGCGCCGCGCGAAGTCGCCTTGCAGGTAGGCCCAGACTGGCTGGCCGTCGGCGTCGTGGAAGCGCCCGAAATAGGTCGCCACGAAGCGGTCGAAGTCGCCCCTCCAGCCGGGCTTGCCAACGTTGTCCGCGTCGCCCCAGATGGTGCGGGTCAGGTAGGGGTAGGGGGCGGTGACGACGATCTCGCCCTTCTCCTCCGCCTCGGCGGGGCGGAAGGCGACGCGGCCCGCGGCGTCCGGCTCGCTCTCGGGCACCCAGACGTCGCCGAGAACCCAGGGCAGCGGGTAGGTGTGGGCGTCGGCGCGCAGCGGCTGGTCGGGGTTGCCGTAGGGGTGGGTCCAGACGATGCCGCCATGCTCCGTCGCCCAATAACTGTTGATGTATTGCGGCGTCATCACCGCCATGCCGAAGGCCTGGACGGCGGGGCTGGTCGGCTCGGCGCAGAAGGTCGCGACACGCAAGGACGAGCGGTCGTAGCGCTCCACGTCGGCGCGGTTCTCCGGGTGGGTCATGACCGTCTTCAGGAAGGTCACGCCCGCCTTGAAGATGGTGACCTTGTGCCGCTCGATGATCGAGGCGAAGCGCCCGGCGTTGGGGAAGACGGGCGCTCCCTCCGTCACGATGCCGGGAATGCGGGCGGCGAGGCTGGCGGTGATGAGGTAGCTCTGGCCGGTGATCCAGCCGGGATCGGCGACGACGTAGATCGCGTCGCGGCCCGGCAGGGCGTCGAAGCTGACCTTCATGGTGTGGGCGAGGCCGGCGACGTAGCCGCCATGGACATGCACCACGCCCTTCGGCTTCCCGGTGGAGCCGGAGGTGTAAATGATGAACAGCGGATACTCGGCGTCCACTGGCAGGCAGGGAACGGACTTCGCCACGGCGGCGTAGAGTGCCCGGTCGTTCAGCGCTCGCAACGCCTCCATGCCGGGCAGCCCGGCAGCGGCGCACAGCTCCGCCTCGGCCTTCGCCAGCAGCTCGTGCGCCCAGACGTCGCGGCCCTCGGTCCAGGGAATGTCGGGAAGCCCGGCGTGGCGGACGACGATCACCGCCTCGACCCGTGGCGGGGCGGCGGTCAGCGCCTCGGCGACGCTGGCGCGCAGGTCGGCCACGGTGGCGGCGTCGAGCGTCCCGGCGCGGTCCAGCGCCCGGCCCAGCTCCCGCATCACGTCGGCGGGGGCGACGGTGATCTCCCCCTCCAGCCCGCGGCGCACCGGCTCCATCAGGGCCACGTCGCCTAGGTTTGCGTCGCCCAGCTTGGCGCGCAGCACCTCCTCGGTGATGCGCAGCGCCGTGGGCAGGGCGACGAAACGGTCGAGCGCCGGGTCGCTGTAGGCCTCCTTGAAGGGAGCCATCTCGGCGTTGCGGCTGGCGCCGTCGGCGGTGATGACGACGCGGGCGCCGGCGTTCTCGATGCGGTCGGACAGCGTCTTGTCGGAAAAGCCGCCGAACACCGCGGTGTAGATGACGCCAATGCGTTTAGCCCCCTCCGTCCAGACGATCTGGTCGAGGATGTTGGGCATGTTGAGCGCGATGCGGTCGCCCTGGCGGAGGCCGAGTCCGCGCAACGCCAGGGCGGCGAGGGCCGAGCGGATCAGCAGCTCGCGCCGGGTCAGCGTGACGTGATGGACCGGGCCCCCGCGCCCGCCGTTGGCGGCGGCGTCCCAGCGGTCGCCCTCGTACCAGTAGGCGGTCTCGGCCCCATGGCCGGACAGGACGTGGCGGTCCACCTCGTTGAAGGCGGCGTTGGTCAGCCCGCCCGCGAACCAGCGGTAGAAGGGCGCCTCCGATCCCTCGAACGCTTGCGTCCAGGGCGTCCAACCCGCCCGCTCCGCCGCCTCGCCCGTCGCGGCGTTCCAGCCGCGCCACACGCCGTCGGCGTCGCGCATCAGCCAGTTGGCGCCGTCGAACCAGTGGATCGTCTCCGCGGCGATGGCGCCGTGGAAAGCGCCGGGATCGGCCGCGCAGGCGGCGCGCTGGCTCTGCCAGTCCGCGGCGGAGCGGATGGGGTTGACGGCGACGTCCTGCGGCAGCGGCGGCTGTCCGGCGGACTCCGCGACGGCGTGATCCATGCTTTCCTCCCGATCGGGCATTTCTTCTTTGGCGGCCACGTCTTTTGCGCGGCGGGCATCACTATAGCGCGGCGCCCTGCATGGGCCGCAATGGCGCCGTGCGCGGCGGGGGTATGCCGTATACGCGGCTTTCGGTCATACTCGCTGCAATCAAAGACGAGGGGAGGAAACGACATGTCCGAAAACGACGCGCCCGCGAATGATGCGGTGACCTTCGCGGTCAGCCATCCCGATCCGGCGGACTTCAAGCGCGACGGGCTGCGGCCCTTCTTCGAATACCGCGACCTGGGCATCCGCGCCGCCACGGCGGGGAAGGCGAACGCCCACGTCATCCGCGCCCGCCCCGGCGAGCCGTCGCACGGCGGCTGGCACCGGCACGCGCTGGATTTTCAGATGGTCTATGTGCTGAAGGGCTGGGTGAAGTTCGCTTACGAAGGCGTGGGAGAGGTGCTGCTGCAGGCCGGCTCCTGCGTGCATCAGCCGCCGGGCATCCGGCATGTCGAGATCGCCCATTCCGACGATTTGGAGATGCTGGAGATCACGCTTCCCGCCGACTTCCCGACCGAGGCTGCCGAGCCACCGGCTGGCGACTGACTTTCGCCGAAAAAGTGCCGGTCGCACCCGTCGCGACAAACGACGGTGCGGCCGGCCAGATGCTTTGGAGGAATCGCCGCCACGGCCACAGGGAACGACGCGGCCACGGGACGCTTCGTTGCAAAGGAAAGCAATGCCCATGCCAGCGCTTGGGTGGGCTCCCGGCGGGCGGTTTTCCTCGCTTCTGGGGAGGGTCTCCGAACCGCACCTGTCTGGAGGACTGGACAGGTGACCGGATCGCCGGACAGGCGGGTGGGCGCCACCGTTCTGGCATGTTGGGCGTGTCGAGGGTATTAGGGCGGTGTGCGGCGGCGTTATGAGGATGCGGACGGGATGCCCGAGGTCGAGATCTCCCGCGAAGACAAGGGGCAGGCGACGGTGTTCGAGGCGTCGCCGTCCAGCGTGCCGCCCCAGCGCTACGCCCATCTCCTCTACGCCGCCCTGCTGCTGGCCGGTTTCGTCGTCGTGGCCGAACTGACGCTGGAACCGACGGCCTCGATGCTGCGCTGGTTGGGAGTGCTGTGCGCGGTGCCGCTTCTGCTGATGTGGGTGATCACGCTGCTGCGGGCGGCGCGGCGCAGCGCCGTGCGTCTGGTCGTGGCACCGGACGGATTGACCGCCCATGGACAGCTGGTTCCCCACAACACGATCCGCGGGGTGGCGCTCTATCCGCCGCAGGGCAAACGCCCGCTGTTCGTGGCCCGCATCCAGACGATGACCTCGCAGCAGCACCAAAAGGAACTGGCGCTGGCCGGTGGGGATGTGGATGCGGAGGAGGACGGGAAACCGGGGAAGGGGCGTCGGCGGCGCGCCGGCTACCGGCTGCTGCTGCTGCGCCGCAACAATATGCCGGCGCTTGTGCTGGTGCGCGGCCTCACCCTGTCGGGCGGCGAGACGCTGATGGCCGGGCTGGCCGCGGAACTGCGCCGCCACAGCCGGCCGGCCTGACATTTGTCCTAAGTTCTATCGACGCGCGGGCAAGCGCCCCTCCCGCCGCGGGGCGGGAGAGGACCGCGCTGGAAAGACGCCGGAAGGGCGTGGCTCAGCGACGGACCGTCGGGGCTGCCGGCAGGTCTTCTTCCAGGATGACGACGTGCAGGGCGTAGGAGACCTCACCCTCGTCCACATCGCGGTGCAGGGTGCCGACGAACTCGTCGCCCAGCATGACTTCTGCGGACTGGCCGGCCTTCTCGGGCGGCTGGATGATGATCTTGTCGTTGCCGAGAGTCTTGCGCAGATAGCTCTGCACGCGGGCGATTTCGGTTTCGGTCATCTTGGCGACCGTCGGCTTGGCGGGCGGCATGGCATGATCCCTGTGTTGTCGAAGGGGTCATATAGAAACCTTTCGGGCAAAGGGAAAGCACAACATCGCCCTGGATCGCGCATTCGCCGGTCCCGCCCTCCGGGCTCTCCGTCTTTCTTGCGGGGGACCATGCCCCCGCCTGTGGTGAGCCGTTAGCCGGATTTGTCCTCTTGTTCCGGGTTGCGCGGCCAAATACTGGACGGATTGGAATGTGGGAGCGTCCTCGCTCCGCCGTCCGGTGACCATGGCATGGGGTGACCATGGCTGCGCGTCTTCGCTGTTTCGTCTCGTGCCGCTTCGTCCTGGCGGTGACCGCTGGCCTGCTGCTGGCCGTGGCGGCGTGGGCCGTGCCCGGTCTGGCCGCCACCGCGCCGGAGCAGCGCATCGCCCTGGTCATCGGCGTCGGCGCCTACCGCCACGCCACCGAACTGCCCAACCCGCGCAACGACGCCCGCGCCATGTCGGCGGCCCTGCGCAAGCTTGGCTTCGCGGTGGAGGAGCGCTACGACCTCGACAACCGCGGCATGGCGGAGGCGTTGCGCGGCTTCGGCATCCAGGCGGCGCAGGCCGACGTGGCGCTGCTCTACTTCGCCGGGCACGGCATGCAGGTGGGCGGCACCAACTTCCTGATCCCCGCCGACGCCCGGCTGGAGCGCGAGCGCGATCTGGTCTACGAGGCGCTGCCGTTGAACCTGCCGATGGGCGAGCTGGCCCAGGCGCGCAAGCTGGGCATCCTGATCCTGGACGCCTGCCGCAACAACCCCTTCGCCGACCGGCTGGTGCGGTCCGGCACCAAGCGGACGGAGGTGCATTCCGGCTTTGCCCGGGTCGACGACACGCCGACCGACACGCTGGTCGCCATGGCCACCCGCGCCGACGCGGTGGCCGAGGACGGGCAGGGCGAACACAGCCCCTACACCGCCTCACTCCTGAAGAACTTCGACGTGCCGGGGCTGGAACTGAGCCTGTTCTTCCGCCGCGTGCGCGACGACGTGATGCAGATCACCCAGGGCCGGCAGGAGCCGTTCCTCTATGGCTCGCTGGGGGCCGCCCCCTTCTACTTCAACCCGCTGCCGGAGAACCGCCCGCCGCAGCTCGCCGCCTTCACGACGCTGGAGGTGTTCGACCGCGGCGGGACGGAGGGGCTTGGCATCGCGCGGCCCAGCGATCCCGACAGCGACCAACTCTTCGCCCAGGTGACCGGCCTGCCGCGCGGCGGCGGGGTGCGCATCGGCGACCGGGTGGTGCTGATCGGCGACTATCTGACGCTCGACCAGCTCACCGCCGCGACCTTCCGGGCCGATGCCACCCATCTGGGCGACGCCGGCAGCTTCGATTTCGCGGTGATGGACGGGCGCGGCGGGGTGGCGCGGGGCGCCGTCCCGATCCTCATCAAGCCGAGCAACCGTTCGCCGGTCGCCGTCGCCGAGCGCAGCGTGCGCGCCGTGGTCAACAGCCTGCGGCTGGAGGTGCCGACCGACCCGGATGGCGACCCGCTGACCTTCACCGTCAGCACCGTGCCGGAGCGGGGCAAGGTCCGCGACGGCACCACCCCGCTGAAGCCCGGCGACAAGCTGGCGCCGGAGCGGCTGACCGCCCTGACCTTCGACCCGGAACGGGCGCCGGCCGGCCGCGCCGGGGTGTTCAGCGTGCTGGTCGAGGACGGGCGCGGCGGGCGCACGACGATGAGCGCGCTGCTGGAGGTCGAGGAGGCCGGTGCCGCCCCGCCGCAGGCCGATCTGGAGGAGTCGCTGTGGCGCCGCGTGCGCGACAGCCGCGACGCCGACGCGCTGGACGCCTTCCTGCGGCTGTTCGGCACCGGCCCCTTCGCCGCCCCGGCGCGGGACCGGCTGAACCGGCTGCGCGCCGAATCGGCCAAGGTCGCGGCGCTCTCCTCGGCGGGTGGGGCGGGGAGCAGCGGGCCGTCTGGCAATGGTGCGGGCAATGGAGCATCCAGCGGCAAGGCGTCTCCGCCGCCGGAGCTTCAGCTCGACACCGCCGGGGAGGGGATGTACGTGGCCGTTGCCGACGCTGAACTGCGCGCCGGGCCGGACGCGCGGTCGGAGCGGGTCGGCACCCTTGCCAAGGAGGGTGCGGTTCGGGTGCTGGGCCGGGTGGCCGACGCCGACTGGTACCGGGTCGCCCTGGATGACGGCACTCAGGGCGGCGTGCAGGGCTTCGTCCGCGGCCCCGCGCTGCGTCCCGCCGGGCCGGAGGACCGCCAGAGGCTGGCGCTCGCCGCACCGGTCCAGCCGGGGGGCTCTCAGGGGCGGGCGCAGGGCAACGGCGGCAGCTTCCAGGATTGCCCGGAATGCCCGCCGATGATGCGCATTCCCGCCGGCAGCTTCGTCATGGGCAGCGAGCGCGGCGACGCCAGCCAGCGCCCGCCCCGCCGTGTCACCTTCGCCCGGCCCTTCGCCATCGGGGTCTATGAGGTGACGGTCGCCAACTGGCGGGCCTGCGTGGAGGGCGGCGGCTGCACCGCCATGCCGCGGATGCGCAACCCCTCCGACGACACGCCGGTCCACAACATCCATGTCGAGGACGCGCTGGCCTACACCGAGTGGCTCAGCCGCAAGACCGGGCAGCGCTACCGCCTGCCGAGCGAGGCCGAATGGGAATACGCGGCGCGCGGCGGCAGTGCGGCGCGCTTCTCCTGGGGCGACAGTCTGACGCCGGGGGCACGGCTGGCCAACTGCCGCGACTGCGGCGGGGGCGCCGACCGCTCCCTGCCGGCGCCGGTCGGCAGCTTCCAACCCAACGCCTTCGGCCTCTACGACACCAGCGGCGGCGTGGCGGAGTGGGTCGCCGACTGCTGGAACCCCGGCTACAAGGGCGCCCCGACGGACGGCGGCGCCTGGACGGAGGGCGATTGCCGCAAGCGGGTGCTGCGCGGCGGCTCATGGCGGGACGGGCAGGACGCCATCGCCGTCACCGCCCGCATCGGCTACGACGCCGACGTGCGCTATTTCGCCGACGGGTTGCGGGTGGCCCGCGACCTCAACTGACTCCGCTTCGCGTTCGTTGGTGGGACGCACCGTCTGCGGAAGGGACCGCGGCGCCCCCGAAATTGCAGAAATGGGCGTCGGGCCGGTGCGCTAGACTTGACCGTTCAAAGGCTTGGCGATCCGTGAACCGGACGGCCCGATCACGGGAGGCCGGCGGTGCCTTCGACCAAAATCATTACAGCCGCCGCTGCCTAAGACTCCCTAAAGGGGTGGTCAAAGAGAAAATCAGGTGGAGGGTATCGACGTGTTGCGCTGGCCCCGGAGCGCCGTTTGGACTGTTGCGCTGGTTCTGGTGACGGCGAACGTTGCCTTTGCCCCCCTGGCGTTCGCCGACGACAAGCGCGTCGCGCTGGTGATCGGCAATGCGCAGTACCAGGAGGGCGGCCCGGCCGCCGGGGTGGGCGCCAACGCCGCGGTCGTCGCCGACGCGCTGCGCCGCGCCGGCTTCACCGTCACCGCCGCCGAGAACCTCGACCACCGCGGCATGGTCGCGGCGCTGAGCCGGTTCCAGGACGCGCTGGGACAGGCCGACCTGGGCTTCCTTTATTATTCCGGGGTGGCGCTGAGCCTGTCGGCGAAGGGCTTCCTGGTGCCGGTGGACGCCAAGCCCGGTTCGGAATACGACGTGATCTTCGACACCATCGAGCTGGACTACGCGCTGAAGGAGATCCAGCGCAGCGGGCGCAAGGCCGTCGCCGTGTTCGACCCGGTGCCCGCCCACCCGCTGGCCGACCGGTTGGCGTCCGCGATGGGCGAGGAGGGGCGGTCCGTCAAGCCGGCGCTGGCGGCCCCGGCGGCGCTCGACAACCTGTTCGTCGTCTACTCGCACCGGCCCGGCACGCCGCCCGCGACGGCGGCCGGCAAGGGAGCGGACGCCTTCTCCACCGCCCTGGCGCAGGAGATGGTCAAGCCGGGCGTGCCGCTGCGCGACGCGCTGGCCGAGGTCGCCCGCACCGTCGTCGGACGCACCCGCGGGACGCAGCACCCCTGGCTGCAGGACCGGCTGGGCACCGACCTCGTGCTCGTGCCTGGCCCGCGCGCGCCGTCCGCCCCCGTCGTCGCCCGGACGGAAGAGGCGCCGTCCGCCGTGGCGGCGACGGCCCCCGAAGCGAAGCCGATCGAACCCAAGCCGATCGAACCCAAGCCGCTGCCGCAGAAGGCGGAGGAGAAGCCGGCGGCCCCGGCGGTCGCCGAGGTCGAGGTGGACCCGCTGAACGAGAAGCGGGTGGTGACGCGCGACACCAACCTGCGGGCCGGTCCCGACACCAAGGCGGCGGTCGTCGGCACGCTGCGCCACGACAGCGAGGTCACGGTCACCGGGCGGACCCGGCGGAACGGCGGCTGGCTGCGCGTCGAGCAGGACGGCAAGACCGGCTTCGCCTTCGCCAGCAACCTCGCCAAGCCGGAGGAGGTGCCGGTGGCCGCCGCCCAGCAACCTCCCCAGCCCCAGCAACCGCCGCAACCCCAGCCGTCGGCGGCCCTGGCGCCCGGCGTCTACACGGTGGCGCGCGACGCCAACCTGTTCGCCCGCCCGGTGCTGGGCGCCCGCAGCCTGCGCGATCTGGAGCAGGGGCAGCGGGTGACTCTGCTCCAGGCGGCGCCCGATTCCGGCTGGGTGCTGGTGCGGGATTCATCGGGGCAGGAGGGCTACGTCACCACGGGGACGCTGGCCGGCCGGTCGGGCGAGGCAGTGTCCATGGGTGGTGCGGCGCCCAGCGCCTACCCGCCGCCCACGGTGGTTCGCAACGACGTGGATCCGGTGGCCGGCGCGCTGTCCGGAACGACCGGCCCGACGCGGCTGGCCGCCCTTCCCGAAGGTGGCGGGGAAAGCGCCGCGGGGCGCTCCACCTCCGGCGCGGACCCGGTTCTCGCCGGGCTGGCCGAACCCTACCGCGACGCCGTGCAGGCGGGCCGCAACGCGGCCGCCCGCGCCGCCCGTTCCGCCACCGCTGGGCGCGGGGCGGAGGCGAAGGCGCGCGAGGCCCAGGCGGCCGCCCGCCGCGCCGCCGGTCAGGCCCGCGGCGGGGAATCGGGCTATGGGGTGCACCGCTTCCCCAACGGCGACGTCTATGAGGGGGCGTGGAACCGCGGGCTGGGCAACTTCTCCCTCCAGGGCACGATCAGCCGCAACGGGGTCGGTGTCTACCGCTTCGCCAACGGGCAGGTCTATGAGGGGGAGTGGAAGAACGACCAGATGTCCGGCTACGGGGTTCTCGGCTTCCCGTCCGGGGACCGGTTCGAGGGGACCTTCGTGAACGCCGTGCCGAACGGGCCGGGCGTCTACCGCTTCGCCAACGGCGATTCCTACGCGGGCGAGGTCCGCCAGGGCCGCGTGGATGGCCATGGCGAACTGGCCTTCACCAACGGAGAGCGGTTCAACGGCGTGGTGGTGGACCGGCTTCCGGCGGGGCCGGGCGAGTTGTCGATGCGCGGCGGCACCCGCCATGTCGGGCAGTTCCGCGGCGGCATCCAGGACGGTCCGGGAGCGGCCATCGACTCCACCGGCGCGATGCAGCCCGGCATCTGGCGCGGCGCGACGTTGCTGAGTCGATAACGCCGCTTCGTCTTTCCGTTTCGGCTGATATGCTCCACATTGGAACACGTTGCGGCTCGCCCTCCGGCCGCGTCATGCGAGGACCGGCCTGGATGGACACGCTGATCGACCCGAAGAAGAGCCTTTCCGCAGCCAAGCCGGCCAAACCCGCGAAGGTCACCCGCGACCCGGAGGGCACGCGCGCGCGCATCCTCGCCGCCGCGACGGAGGAGTTCGCGCGTTACGGACTGGGCGGCGCCCGCGTGGAGCGGATCGCCGAGGTCGCCGGCACCAACAAGCGCATGCTCTACTACCATGTCGGCAACAAGGAGAGCCTGTATCTGGCGGTGCTGGAGGGCGCCTACGCGCACATCCGCGCCACCGAACGCACGCTGAGCCTGGAGACGCTGGACCCGCCCGCCGCCATCGCCCGGCTGATCCACTTCACTTGGCAATATTTCCTCGACCATCCCGAGTTCATGGCGCTGCTGAACATCGAGAACCTGCACCGGGCGGAACTGCTGAAGACCTCCGACAAGGTCCACGCCATGCATTCGCCCTTCGTGCAGATGATCGCCGACGTGCTGGCGCGCGGCGTCGCCACCGGGATCTTCCGGACGGGGGTGGACCCGGTGCAGCTCTACATCTCCATCGCCGGACAGTCCTACTTCTACCTGTCCAACGTCCACACCCTGTCGGTCATCTTCGGCCGCGACCTGCTGGCCGAGGAGGCCAAGGCGGAGCGGCTGGACCATATGGTGGAACTGATCCTGTCGTCGCTGCGGGCGTGAGTTCGCCGGTGGTTTCATGCCGGTGATTTCATCATGAATAATCCGCATACCTGACCATCCGTCCTACCTCTTTGGCAGGGTTGACCGCTTTGCCGCACCGGGCTTACTTTTAACCAGCCGGTTAAAAGAGCGCCTCACGTCGGCGCCGCAACGACCGGGGGAGGAGGAGCGATGGCTGTCGATGCGGCGGCTCACGGGAATGCGTCCCGTGGCGGTCCCGCTTCGGGAACGGCGGCGCGACGGGGCGGGGCGGGTGCCACGCTGCTGCGTCTGCTCAATTCCGGCTGGTTCCGGCCGGTGCTGTTCCTGGTGGTCCTGACCGTCCTGTGGGACCTGTCGGTGCGGATCTTCGCGATCCCGCCCTATCTGATACCGAAACCCGGCGACGTGGCCTTGGCGCTCGCCGCGGACTGGGACCAGCTCCTGGCGGCGTCGGTGCCGACCACGCTGGCGACTTTGGGCGGCTTCGCCCTGTCGGTGCTGTTCGGCATTCCCATCGCCATGCTGATCGCCGGGTCGAAGACGGTGGAATCCTACGTCTACCCGCTGCTGGTCTTCTCGCAGTCGATCCCGAAGGTCGCCATCGCGCCGCTGTTCGTGGTGTGGTTCGGCTTCGGGCTGCTGCCCAAGGTGATCTCCGCCTTCCTGCTGGCTTTCTTCCCCATCGTCGTGTCGGCGGTGCAGGGCTTCAAGTCGGTGGACGGCGACATGATGGATCTCGCCAAGTCAATGAAGGCGACGCGCTTTCAGACCTTCCGCATGGTCAGCCTGCCGCACGCCATGCCGGCCATCTTCGCCGGCCTGAAGGTGTCGATCACGCTGGCCGTGGTGGGCGCCGTGGTGGGCGAGTTCGTGGGGGCGAATTCCGGCATCGGCTTCGTCCTGCAGCGCTCCATCGGCAATTTCGAACTTCCCCTGATGTTCGCGGCCCTGGTGGTGCTGGCGCTGATCGGGGTGGTGCTTTTCTGGGTCATCGACGTGATCGAACGGTTCGCCATCCCCTGGCACGCGAGCCAACGCCACAACTACATCCCGACGTCGTAACGCCGACAACAAAACCGACAGCGACGCCGGATACCTTTCGGCCGGACATCCTTTGGGAGGAGACGAGATGAAACGGACGCTCTTCGCGGCGCTCTGCGCCCTCACGGCCACGACGCTTCCGGCCCAGGCCGCGGACAAGGTCGTGCTGATGCTGAACTGGTACGTGTATGGCGAGCACGCCCCCTTCTACTACGGCAAGGACAAGGGCCTGTACGAGGCCGAGGGCATCGACCTGGAGATCCAGGAGGGCCGCGGGTCGGCGGTGACGACCCAGGCGGTGGCCGCGAAGACCGTCGATTTCGGCTACGTCGACGTGCCGACCATGATGAAGGCGGCGGTGAAGGGCGCCCCGGTCACCTCGCCGGGCGTGCTGCTCCAGACCAGCCCGATGTCGGCCATGGGCTTCACCGACAAGAACATCCGCAAGCCGGAGGACATCAAGGGCAAGACCGTCGCCATGACGCCGGGCGACAGCATGTCCCAGATCTGGCCGCTGTTCCTCAAGAAGACCGGCCTGAAGGAGAGTGATTTCCGCGTCGTGTCGGGCGACGCCCAGACCAAGCTGAACGCCGTCATCAACGGGCAGGCCGACCTGCTGCTGGGCTACGTCATGGACCAGAGCATGAAGATCAAGGACGCCACCGGCAAGTCGGTGACGCCGATCCGCTTCGCCGACTACGGCGTCAACATGGTCTCCTCCGGCATCATCGCCCACACCGAGACGCTGAAGGACAAGCCCGACCTCGTGAAGCGCTTTATGGCCGCGACGACCAAGGCGGTCGAAGGGGCGGAGAAGAACCCGAAGGAGGCCGTGGCCGCCATCCTCAAGGCCAACCCCAAGGGCGGCCAGGAAGCCACCCTGCTGGAGGGCTTCGAGCTGACCACGCCGCTCTACCGCACGGCGGAGACCAAGGGGCAGCGGCCCTTCCGCGTCACCGACGCCAACATGGCCGAGACCGTGGACCTGCTGGTCGAGTACGGCGGCCTGGACGCCGCGGCGAAGAAGAACCCGAAGGCCTTCTACACCCGCGACTTCCTCCCCGATCCCGCCGCGGCGGGCCAGTGAGGCCGGACGGACAGGAGAGCAGGGACATGGCTCAGCCCCAGTTGAAAGTCGTCGGATCGGCCGAAACGGCCCGCCTGTCGCAAAAGACCCTGATCCAGATCGACGGCGTGACCAAGACCTACCGCACCCGCGACGGGGAGGTGCCGTCCCTGCGCCCGATCACCTTCGACGTGCGGGACGGCGAATTCCTGGTGGTCGTCGGCCCGTCGGGCTGCGGCAAGTCCACGCTGCTGAAGCTGGTCGCCGGCCTGCTGCCGGTCAGCGAGGGCGCCATCACCATCGAAGGCACCACGGTCACCGAGCCGCACGACGACGTCGGCATCGTGTTCCAGAGCCCGGTGCTGCTCGCCTGGCGGACGGTGCTGCGCAACATCATGATGCCGGTGGAGGTCCGCGGCCTGCCGCGCGACAAGTACCTGGAGCGCGCCCGCGCCCTGATCCGCATGACCGGGCTGGAGGGGTTCGAGAACAAGTACCCCTGGCAGCTCTCCGGCGGCATGCAGCAGCGCGCCTCGCTGTGCCGGGCGCTGGTCCACGATCCGAAGATCCTGCTGATGGACGAGCCGTTCGGCGCGCTCGACGCCATGACGCGGGAGAAGATGAACGTCGAGCTGCAACGCATCCAGCACGAGACGGGCAAGACGGTTCTGCTGATCACCCACTCCATCCCCGAGGCGGTGTTCCTGGCCGACCGGGTGATGGTGATGTCGGAGCGTCCCGGCGCTATCGCCGCGACCTACGAGGTGCCGCTGCCCCGCCCGCGCTCGCTGGATGTCATGGGCCACCCGGTCTTCATCGAGCTGACCCAGCGCATCCGGGCGCATTTCAACGCCCAAGGGCATCTGGACTAAGGGGGAGTGAGGAGATGGACGAGTCTTGCCCCCTCCCTAACCCTCCCCCGCTTCGCAGGGGAGGGGAATCAACTCCCTCCCCTGCGTCAGCGGGGGAGGGAAGGGGCCCGCGGCAGAGCCGTGGGAAGGGTGGGGGCAATGCACCCCTCCTCACCATCCGCGCCATCGACCTCTATGAACGCCCCGTCCGCTTCGTGAAGCCCTTCCGCTTCGGCAGCGTGACGGTGGAGGCGGCTCCCCAGGCCTTTGTCCGTGCCCTGGTCCATGTGGACGGCGTCGGCGAGGCGTGGGGCGGCACCGCCGAGATGATGATGCCGAAGTGGTTCGACAAACGCCCGGACCGCAGCCCGGACGAGACGGTGGACGGCCTGCGCCGTTCCCTGCACCTCGCCCGCGACGCCTACCGGACGGAGGGCGGCGCCGACACCGCCTTCGGCCACCACGCGGCGGCCTACGGGACCCAGCGGGCGGCCTGCCGCGCCGCCGGGCTGCCCGACCTGACCGCCGCCTACGGGCCGGCGCTGATCGACAAGGCGGTGCTGGACGGGCTGCTGCGGGCCCTGGACACGGATGTCTTCTCCGGCATGCGGGCGAACCTGGCCGGGATCGACGCGCGGCTGACGCCGGATCTGGCGGGTTTCGACCTGGACGGCTTCCTCACCGGGCTGCGACCGCGGGCGACCGTGGCGCTCCGCCACACGGTCGGGCTGCTCGACCAGCCGGAGGCCCTGCGCGCCCTGCTGGCGCGGGAGCGGCTGACCCGTTTCAAGATCAAGCTGGGCGGCGATCCGTCCGCCGACCTCGCACGCTTGGCGGCGATCGCCGGCGTGCTGGACGCGGTGGCGGGCAACTACCGCGCCACGCTGGACGGCAATGAACAATACGCGGACGCCGCGGCCCTAGCCGCCTTCGTGGACGGGCTGGAGCGCGAGCCGGCGCTGGCCGGCTTCCGCGGGCGCCTGCTCTACATCGAGCAGCCGGTGGCGCGGGAGCGCGCGCTGGAGGCGCCGCTGGGCGCGGTGGCCGGGCGCATCCCCTTCATCATCGACGAGTCCGACGACGGCTACGACGCCTTCCCGCGCGCCCGCGCCGCCGGCTACCGCGGCGTGTCGTCCAAATCCTGCAAGGGTCTCTACAAGGCCGTCCTCAACCGGGCGCGCTGCGAGGCCTGGGGCGCGCCGCACTTCGTCGCCGCGGAGGACCTGACCTGTCAGGCCGGGCTGGCGGTGCAGCAGGACACGGCCCTGGTCGCGCTGCTCGGCATCGCCGACGCGGAGCGCAACGGCCACCAGTACGGAAACGGCTTCGACGGAGCGCCGGAGGCCGAGGCCTTCCTCGCCGCGCATCCCGGCTTCTACACCCGGCGGGACGGTGTCGTCCGCCTCGCCACGGCGGGCGGCAGCCTGCCGACCGAAACCCTGGCCGTCCCCGGCTTCGCCAGCGCGGCGCAGCCCCGGTGGGACCGCCTGTCCCCCCTGCAGAACGAATAATCCCCTAGGGAGTCCCCTGACATGAGCACGAAGCGCCTTGGTATCATCATGCATGGCGTGACCGGCCGCATGGGCATGAACCAGCACCTGATCCGGTCGATCCTCGCCATCCGGGCGCAAGGCGGCGTCACGTTGTCCGACGGGTCCCGCGTCATGCCGGACCCCATCCTGGTCGGGCGCAACGCCGAGAAGATCCGCGAACTGGCCCAGCGCCACGGCGTGGAGCGCTGGACCGACAATCTGGACGCGGCCCTGACCAACCCGAACGACACGATCTTCTTCGACGCCGGCACCACCCAGATGCGCCCGACGCTGCTGGAGGCGGCGATCCGCGCCGGCAAACACGTCTATTGCGAGAAGCCCATCGCCACCAACCTGGAGGAGGCGCTGCGCGTCGTCCGGCTGGCCGAGGAGGCCGGGGTGAAGAACGGCACCGTGCAGGACAAGCTGTTCCTGCCCGGCCTGCAGAAGCTGAAGATGCTGCGCGACAGCGGCTTCTTCGGGAAGATCCTCTCGGTGCGCGGCGAGTTCGGCTATTGGGTGTTCGAGGGCGACTGGCAGCCGGCGCAGCGCCCCTCCTGGAATTACCGCGAGGAGGACGGCGGCGGCATCATCCTCGACATGGTCTGCCACTGGCGCTACGTGCTCGACAATCTGTTCGGGCAGGTGAAGAGCGTTTCCTGCCTCGGCGCCATCCACATCCCGGAGCGCTGGGACGAGCAGGGCAAGCGCTATCAGGCCACCGCCGACGACGCGGCCTACGCCACCTTCGAGCTGGAGGGCGGGGTCATCGCCCACATCAACTCCTCCTGGGCGACGCGGGTGTACCGCGACGATCTGGTGACCTTCCAGGTGGACGGCACCCACGGCTCGGCCGTCGCGGGTTTGAGCGACTGCGTGATCCAGCCGCGCCAGGGCACGCCGCGCCCGGTGTGGAACCCGGACCAGAAGCAGACCATGGACTTCTACGCGACGTGGCAGCCGGTGCCCGACAACCAGCCGACCGACAACGGCTTCAAGACGCAGTGGGAATCCTTCATCCGCCACGTCGTCGAGGACGCTCCCTTCGACCACGGCCTGATCGAGGGCGCCAAGGGCGTGCAGCTCGTCGAGGCCGCGCTGAAGAGCTGGAAGGAGCGCCGCTGGGTCGACGTTCCCTCGCTGACCGCCTGACCGGAGGGCCTTGTCCATGGCACTGACCATCAAGCTGCCGCGCGCCGACCGGTCGCTGGAAAGCTACGAGGTCGCTCCGGCGCGGGGCTTCCCCGCCCGCACCGACCGACCCTTGAACCGCGTGGCCTACGCCGCCGCCCACATGGTGGCCGACCCGCTGGCCGACAACGACCCCTGGCTGACCCCGGCCATCGACTGGGACCGCACCATCGCCTTCCGCGAGCATCTGTGGGACCTCGGCTTCGGCGTGGCCGAGGCGATGGACACCGCGCAGCGCGGCATGGGGTTGGACTGGAACGCCTCGCTGGAGCTGATCCGGCGCTCCCTGACCGCGGCGAAGGCGCGCGGCAACGCGCTGATCGCCTGCGGGGCCGGCACCGACCATCTGGCGCCGGAGGACGCCCGCTCGCTCGACGACGTGATCCGCGCCTATGAGACACAGGTCGCCGCGGTCGAGGACCTTGGCGGGCGGGTGATCCTGATGGCGTCGCGCGCGCTCGCCCGCGTCGCCAAGGGGCCGGACGACTATGTCCGGGTCTACAGCCGCATCCTCTCCCAGGTGCGCCAGCCGGTGATCCTCCACTGGCTGGGCGACATGTTCGACCCGGCGCTGGCTGGCTATTGGGGAACCAACGACTTCCCGGTGGCGCTCGACACGGCGGTCGGCATCATCAACGACTTCGCGGCCAAGGTCGACGGGGTGAAGATTTCCCTGCTCGACAAGGACAAGGAGATCGTCATGCGCCGCCGTCTGGCCCCCGGCGTGCGCATGTACACCGGCGACGATTTCAACTACGCGGAGCTGATCGCCGGCGACGCGGAGGGCCATTCCGACGCTCTGCTGGGCATCTTCGACGCCATCGCCCCGGCGGCGGCGGCGGCGCTTGCCGAACTGGCGGCGGGGGAGGAGGGGCGCTTCCACGAGATCCTGGCGCCGACCGTTCCGCTGTCCCGCCACATCTTCAAGGCGCCGACCCGCTTCTACAAGACCGGGGTGGTCTTCATGGCCTACCTGAACGGTCACCAGGACCATTTCACAATGATCGGCGGGCAGGAGGGCACGCGCTCCACCCTGCACCTGGCGGAGATCTTCCGGCTGGCCGACAAGGCCGGGCTGCTGCGCGACCCGGAGGAAGCGGTGTGGCGCATGGCCGACGTCCTGGCCGTCCGCGGCATCGAAGCGGTGTGAGGATAATTCCCTCTCCCGCCCCGGGAGAGGGAAGGGGCCCGCGCGATGCGCGGGAAGGGTGAGGGAGCCGCCAAGGATCAGTGCGTCGATCCTCCCACGACCCTCACCCGCCCGCTGTCGCGGGCACCCTCTCCCGGGGCGGGAGAGGGATGAAGGAAAAGGACCACGATCATGCGCGACTTCTCCGGCGATCATCGCTGGCTGTCCATCAACACGGCCACGGTGCGCAAGCAGGGCGACCTTCTGCAGATCTTCGACGCCTGCGCCCGCCACGGCATCCGCGCCGTCTCCCCCTGGCGGGATCAGGTGGCCGCGGTGGGGCTGGACCGCGCTGTCCGGGCGGTGAGTGAGCTGGGTCTGGAACTGTCCGGCTACTGCCGCGGCGGCATGTTCCCCGCCGATCCCGACCGCCGGGCCGAGGTGCGCGACGACAACCGCCGCGCCGTGGACGAGGCGGTGGCGCTGGGCGCGCCCTGCCTCGTGCTGGTGGTCGGCGGGCTGCCGCAATTCTCCCGCCCCGGTTCCCCGCCGTCCAAGGACATCGCTCTGGCCCGCGCCCAGGTCGAGGACGGCATCGCCGAACTGCTGGAGCATGCCCGCGGCGCCGGAATGCCGCTCGCCATCGAGCCGCTGCACCCGATGTACGCCGCCGACCGCGCCTGCGTGAACACGATGCGCCACGCGCTGGACCTCTGCGACCGGCTGGACCCGCAGGGAACCGGCGCGCTGGGCGTGGCGTTGGACGTCTACCATGTCTGGTGGGACCCGGAGCTGGAGGCGCAGATCCACCGGGCGGGCAAGAGCCGCCTCTGTGCCTTCCATGTGTGCGACTGGCTGGTGCCGACCGCCGACCTGCTGGAGGACCGCGGCATGATGGGCGACGGGGTTATCGACATTCCGATGATCCGCGGCCGGGTGGAAGCCTGCGGATTCCAAGGCTATTCCGAGGTCGAAATATTCTCGCGCCACTGGTGGACCCGACCTTTGGATGAGGTGTTGTCCATCTGTATCGAGCGGCATCGGTCTTCGGTGTGAGGGATCGCCTAATTTTCAGTCATTTCGGCATTTATGGCTAAAATGTGGGCTGATTGTGGCCGCGTGCATAATTCGTAAGCGAATGCTTGGCCGTGAGCGGCCGCGGATTCCCTGAGGCGGCGGCATTGCGCCGCGTCGTGGCATCACATTTGCGAAGGACACCCCCGGGCGCCTGAGGCGGGCGCCAGACCAAAGAACGGGGGGTATTCACAATGTTGAAGACGGGGTTCCAGTCGGGCTTCAAGACCGGTCGCACCCTTGCGGCGGCCGCGGGTCTTGCCGTCACGTTCGCCGCGGGCTTCGCCGCCCCGGCGTCGGCCCAGGACACCATCAAGGTCGGCATCCTCCATTCCCTGTCGGGCACCATGGCGATCAGCGAGACCACGCTGAAGGACGTCATGCTGATGCTCATCGAAGAGCAGAACAAGAAGGGCGGCGTTCTCGGCAAGAAGCTGGAACCGGTCGTCGTCGATCCCGCCTCCAACTGGCCCCTGTTCGCCGAGAAGGCGCGCGAGCTGGTCAGCAAGGACAAGGTGGCCGCGGTGTTCGGCTGCTGGACCTCGGTCAGCCGCAAGTCCGTCCTGCCGGTGTTCGAGGAGCTGAACAGCATCCTGTTCTACCCGGTGCAGTATGAGGGCGAGGAGTCCTCGCGCAACGTCTTCTACACCGGCGCCGCCCCGAACCAGCAGGCGATCCCCGCCGTCGACTATCTGGCGGCGACCGAAGGCGTGCAGCGCTGGGTGCTGGCCGGCACCGACTACGTCTACCCACGCACGACCAACAAGATCCTGGAAACCTATCTGAAGTCCAAGGGCGTGAAGTCCGAGGACATCATGATCAACTACACCCCGTTCGGCCATTCCGACTGGCAGAACATCGTCGCCGACATCAAGAAGTTCGGCTCCGCCGGCAAGAAGACCGCGGTCGTCTCGACCATCAACGGCGACGCCAACGTCCCCTTCTACAAGGAGTTGGGCAACCAGGGCGTCAAGGCGCAGGACATCCCGGTGGTCGCCTTCTCGGTGGGTGAGGAGGAACTGGCCGGCATCGACACCAAGCCGCTGGTCGGCCATCTCGCCGCCTGGAACTACTTCATGTCGGTGGACACGCCGGAGAACAGCGACTTCATCAAGAAGTGGCAGGCCTACACCAAGAACGACAAGCGCGTCACCAACGACCCGATGGAGGCCCACTACATCGGCTTCAACATGTGGGTGAAGGCGGTCGAGAAGGCCGGCACGACTGACAGCAACGCGGTGATTGACAGCCTCGTCGGCGTGTCCGTCCCGAACCTGACCGGCGGCTACTCGGCCATGCTGCCGAACCACCACATCACCAAGCCGGTGCTGATCGGCGAGGTGCAGGAGAACGGCCAGTTCGAGACCGTCTCCAAGACGCCGGGCCTCGTGGTCGGCGACGAGTGGTCGGACTTCCTGCCGGACAGCAAGGACCTGATCTCCGATTGGCGCGCCCCGATGTCCTGCGGCAACTTCAACGTGAAGACCGGCAAGTGCGGCGGCAAGGGGTCGTGAGGACCGTCTGAACGCCTTTTGGTGACTGGCTGCGTGGTGCCCCCTCCCTAACCCTCCCCCGCTTCGCAGGGGAGGGGATAAAACTTCCTCTCCCGCCCAGCGGGGGAGGGAAGGGGCCCGCGAAGCGGGAAGGGTGGGGGCAACGCCCTCTTCCAGAATAACGACTTTCGACACATCACAGGAACCGCGATGCACCGCGCATTCTGCTGGCTGCTGGCCGCGTTTCTGGCGCTGGCCGCACCATCCGCCTTCGCCGCCGATCTGGCCTCGCTGGTCCGCGGCCTGGGCGCCGGCAGCTACGCCGAGACCGAGAGGGCCATCGCCGGGCTGGCCGAGACGGGCGATCCCGCCGTCGTGCCGGTGCTGGAATCCCTCCAGGCCGGCGACCTGCACGTCCGCAAGGCGGACGGCGCCGTGGTCGTCGCCAAGCGCGCCGGCAACGGCTACGCACTGACCGACCCGCTGACCGGCGCTGCGCTGGGCGAGGCGGACCGCAACGCGGTCGAGAAGATCCGCATCAACAACGCTTTGCGTCGCACGATCAGCGCGACGCTCGGCGCGCTCACGCTGATGAGCCCCGACGCCAACACGCGCCGACAGGCCGCCGAGGCGGTGTTCAAGAGCCGCGACGCCAACGCGCTGGACGCGCTCAACACGGCCCTGGCCAAGGAAACCGACGAGCGCGTGCGCCGCGCGATGACCCAGGCGCGGGCCTCCGTCCTGCTGGCCGGGGACGCTCCCGACGCCGACAAGATCGCCGCCGTCGCGGTGCTTCAGGAGCGCGGCGACCAGGATGCGCTGGCCCTGCTGAACGGCGCTGCCAACAGCGTCTCCAACGGGGGCAACGACGCGGTGAAGGACGCCGCGAAGAAGGCCATCGCGTCCGTCGAGCAGCGGCTCGCCCTGTGGGGCGCCGCGCAAAATCTGTGGTACGGCCTGTCGCTCGGCTCGGTGCTGCTGCTGGCGGCGATCGGGCTGGCCGTCACCTTCGGCGTCATGGGCGTCATCAACATGGCGCATGGCGAGATGGTGATGATCGGCGCCTACGCCACCTTCCTGGTGCAGGAGGCCTTCCGCCAGTGGGCGCCGGGCCTGTTCGACTTCTCCATCCTGGTGGCTCTGCCCGTCGCCTTCCTGGTCTCCGGCGCGGTCGGCGTCGCCATCGAGCGCAGCGTGATCCGCTGGCTCTACGGGCGTCCGCTGGAAACGCTGCTGGCGACCTGGGGCCTGTCGCTGGCGCTCCAGCAGGCGGTGCGCTCCATCTTCGGGCCGACGAACCGTGAGGTCGGTGCCCCGTCCTGGATGTCCGGCGCCTTCGAGCTGGGCGGGCTGACCATCACCTACGGGCGGCTGTGGATCGTCGTCTTCGCCTTCCTCGTCTTCGGCGCGCTGCTGGTGGCGCTGCGCAAGACGTGGTTCGGGCTGAGCATCCGCGCCGTCACCCAGAACCGCAGCATGGCCAACGCCATGGGCATCCGCACCGCGCGGGTGGACGCGCTGACCTTCGGGCTCGGCTCCGGCATCGCCGGGCTGGCCGGGGTGGCGCTGAGCCAGATCGACAACGTCAGCCCCAACCTGGGCCAGGGCTACATCATCGACAGCTTCATGGTCGTGGTGTTCGGCGGCGTCGGCAACCTGTGGGGCACGCTGGTCGGCGCGCTGGCGCTCGGCGGCGTGAACAAGTTCCTGGAGCCCTACGCGGGCGCGGTGCTGGGCAAGATCCTGGTGCTGATCTTCATCATCCTGTTCATCCAACGGCGTCCGCGCGGCCTGTTCGCGCTGAAGGGCCGGGCGGTGGAGGCCTGATCCGATGCTGACCCGCTTCTTCCTGATGGGCCTCGACAAGAAGGCCGGCGTGCTGCTGACCGTCCTGGCGGTGCTGGCCGTGGCGGTGCCGTTCATGGCGCTGGGCACCGCCCCGGACTCGCCCTGGCACCTCTCCACCCACACGGTGGCGCTGCTCGGCAAGTATCTGTGCTTCGCCCTGCTGGCGTTGTCGCTCGATCTCGTCTGGGGCTTTGTCGGCATCCTGTCGCTGGGCCACGCCGCCTTCTTCACGCTCGGCGGCTACGCCATGGGCATGTACCTGATGCGGCAGATCGGCTCGCGCGGGGTCTACGGCAACGCCGACCTGCCGGACTTCATGGTCTTCCTGAACTGGACGGAGCTGCCCTGGTACTGGCACGGCTTCGACCAGTTCTGGTTCGCCGCGATCATGGTGATGCTGGTGCCGGGCCTGCTCGCCTTCGCCTTCGGCTGGTTCGCCTTCCGCTCGCGAGTCACCGGCGTCTATCTGTCGATCATCACGCAGGCGATGACCTTCGCGCTGATGCTGGCCTTCTTCCGCAACGACATGGGGCTGGGCGGCAACAACGGCCTGACCGACTTCAAGGAGATCCTGGGCTTCGACGTCCAGGCCGCCTCGACCCGCGTCGGTCTGTTCGTGGCGACGGTGGTGGCGCTGGCCGCCGGCTACATCCTGGCCTCCGCGGTGGTGGCATCCAAGCTGGGCAAGGTGCTGATCGCCGTGCGCGACGCGGAGAGCCGGGTGCGCTTCCTGGGCTACGAGACCGACCGCTACAAGCTGTTCGCCTGGACGCTGTCGGCCTGCATGGCCGGCGTGGCGGGCGCGCTCTACGTGCCGCAGGTGGGCATCATCAACCCGTCGGAATTCTCGCCCGCCAGCAGCATCGAGGCGGTGATCTGGGTCGCCGTCGGCGGGCGCGGCACGCTGGCCGGGCCGGTGCTGGGCGCGGTGCTGGTGAATTTCGGCAAGAGCTACTTCACGGCGGCGCTGCCGGAGCTGTGGCTGTTCGCGCTGGGCGGCCTGTTCGTCCTGGTCACGCTGTTCCTGCCCAAGGGCATCCTGGGTCTGGCGGCGCAGCTCCGCGACCGGCTGCCGGCGCGCGCCACGGTTGCCGCCAAGCCGGCGGACCAGAAGGGAGTCTGAGAGAGATGAGCACGGAAGACACCCTGCTGTATCTGGACGGCGTGTCGGTCAGCTTCGACGGGTTCCGGGCGCTGAACAGCCTGTCGCTGGTCATCGAGCCGGGCGAGATGCGGGCGATCATCGGCCCGAACGGCGCCGGCAAGACGACCATGATGGACGTCATCACCGGCAAGACCCGGCCCGACACCGGCACCATCCTGTTCGAGGGCCGGACCGACCTGACCAGCCTGCGCGAGCCGGCCATCGCCAACCTGGGCATCGGCCGCAAGTTCCAGCGTCCCACCGTGTTCGAGATGCACACGGTCTGGGACAATCTGGAACTGTCGCTGAAGGCGCCGCGCCGTCCGCTGAAGACGCTGACCTATTCGGCCACGCGCGAGGACCGGGCGCGGATCGAGGAGATCCTCGACATCACCCGCCTGTCGCCGCGGCGCGACCGCCCGGCGGGCAGCCTGTCGCACGGCGAGAAGCAGTGGCTGGAGATCGGCATGCTGCTGGCCCAGGACCCGAAGCTTCTGCTGGTCGACGAGCCGGTGGCCGGCATGACCGACGCCGAGACGGAACAGACCGCCCATCTGCTGAAGGACATCGCCGGCAAGCATTCGGTGATCGTCGTGGAGCACGACATGGTCTTCGTCCGCGAACTGGGCGTGAAGGTCACGGTGCTGCACGAGGGCTCGGTGCTGGCCGAAGGCTCGCTCGACACGGTGAGCGCCAACAAGCAGGTCATCGACGTCTATCTGGGTCGGTGACCGCTAACGACAATCCCTCTCCCGTCCCGGAAGAGGGTGCCCGCGCAGCGGGCGGGTGAGGGTCGTGCAAGGATCAAGGCACTGTTTCTTGCCGGTACCCTCACCCTCCCATGCTGCGCATGGGTCCCCCCCCTCTCCCGAGGCGGGAGAGGGGTTTTGGATCAGAGGAAGTTGCATGCTCGACGTACGGTCTGTCGATCTCCATTACGGCGCGGCGCAGGCGTTGCGCGGCGTGTCGCTGACGGCGGAGGTGGGGAAGGTCACCTGCCTGCTGGGGCGCAACGGCGTCGGCAAGTCGTCGCTGCTGCGCGCCATCGTCGGGCTGAAGCCGGTGACCGGCGGCACCATCGCCTGGGACGGCGGCGACATCACCAAGCTCGCACCCTCCGAACGGGCGCGGCGCGGCATCGCCTATGTCCCGCAGGGGCGCGAGATCTTCCCGCTGCTGACGGTGCGGGAAAACCTGCTGACCGGCTACGCGCCGCTGAAGCGCGCCGACCGCTCCATCCCCGACGAGGTGTTCGAGCTGTTCCCGGTGCTGAAGTCCATGCTCGACCGCCGCGGCGGCGACCTGTCGGGCGGGCAGCAGCAGCAGCTCGCCATCGGGCGGGCGCTGGTGACGCGGCCCCGGCTGCTGGTGCTGGACGAGCCGACCGAGGGCATCCAGCCCTCCATCATCAAGGACATCGGGCGGGCCATTTCCTACCTGCGCGACAAGGGCACCATGGCGATCCTGCTGGTCGAGCAATATTTCGAGTTCGCCCGCGATCTGGCCGACGACTGGGCGGTGATGGAGCGCGGCGAGGTCATGCTGGCGGGCAGCCGCGACGGGCTGGAGGAGAGCGAGGTCCGGCGGTACCTGACCGTTTGACGCGCCTGCGTCCAGGGCATCCTCGCGATGGCGGAGCCGCGGTCCCGCCATCCTGTGCTTCCCGTGGCGGGCACCGGGAACGCCGCCATCGCGAGGATGGCACCCCTGCGCTTTGTGGAGCTTGGCGCGGAACCGCGATGCGCTACCATCGCTGCCAGTCATTCACACCGAAGGCAGTTCCGAATGTCGAGCGTCCTGTCAGCCGACCCCGTTCTCCAGCAGGTTGACCGCGGTTTTGAAGACTCCCTGGGCCGCCTCTGCGACCTGCTGCGCATCCCCAGCGTCAGCACCGACCCGGCCTACAAGGGCGATGTGCGCCGCGCCGCGGACTGGCTGGTGCGCGAGCTGAGCGGGCTGGGCTTCGACGCCTCCGTGCGCGAGACGGCCGGCCATCCCGCGGTCGTCGCCCACCATCCGGGGCCGGGCGGCGCCCCGGACAACACGGATGTGCCGCACATCCTCTATTACGGCCATTACGACGTGCAGCCGGCGGAGCCGCTGGAGCTGTGGAACAGCCCGCCCTTCGAGCCGGCCATCGTCGAGGCCGAGCATGGCCGCCGCATCGTCGCCCGCGGCGCCGTGGACGACAAGGGTCAGGTGATGACCTTCATCGAGGCGTTCCGCGCTTGGCACGCCGTGCACGGCACCCTGCCGATCCGCGTGACCGTCCTGCTGGAGGGCGAGGAGGAAACCGGCAGCCCGAACCTGCTGCCCTTCCTGAAGGCCAACGCGGAGGAGCTGAAGGCCGACGTCTGCGTCATCACCGACACCAACGCCTGGAACATCGACACCCCGGCCATCACCACCCGGCTGCGCGGCCTGCTCTACGTCGAGGCGACGCTGCATGGGCCGAGCCACGACCTGCATTCCGGCATGTTCGGCGGCGCGGTGCTGAACCCGATCAACGCGCTGACCCGCATTCTCGGCCAGATTCACGACGAGGACGGGCGCGTCCGCTTCCCCGGCTTCTACGACGACGTGGCCGAGCCGACGGACGAGGAAAAGGCGATGTGGCGCGACCTCGGCTTCGACGAGAGCGCCTTCCTGGCCGGCGTCGGGCTGAAGACCCCGGCGGGCGAGGCCGGGCGCAGCGCGCTGGAGCGGCTGTGGTCGCGCCCGACCTGCGACATCAACGGCATCTGGGGCGGTTACACCGGGGAGGGGTCAAAGACGGTCATCGCGTCCAAGGCGTCGGCCAAGCTGTCCTGCCGCCTCGTGCCCGCTCAGGAACCGGAAAAGATCCTGTCCGGCATCCGCAGCTTTCTGGAGGAGCGCACCCCGGCCGACGGGCGCTGGGAGATCAAGGTGTTCGGCCGCTCGCCAGGCGTCCAGGTGCCGACCGACAGCCCCTATCTGCGCGCCGCCATGGCGGGGCTGGGCGACGTCTTTGCCAACAAGCCGGCGCTGGTCGGCAGCGGCGGGTCGATCCCGGTCGGCGGCTACATCCGGCAGGCGCTGGGCTTCGATTCGATCTTCGTCGGCTTCGGGCTGGAGGATGACCGCATCCATTCGCCCAACGAGAAGTTCGAGGTGAAGTGCCTGCACAACGGCATCCGCTCCCACGCCGCCATGCTGGCGCGCTTCTCGGCCCTGTGAGCGCTGTGCGTCCCCCCGCTCCTTGTCGGAGCGGGGATGCATATCTCAGTGCGGCTTCAGCGCCTCGACCACCTGCATATGGCCCTGCAACGCGCCGAGGGTGAGAGCGGAGTTGCCGGCGGTGTCCATGCGGAACGGGTTGGCGCCATGCTCCACCAGCATCCGGGCCACGCGGTCGTGGCCGTTGTTGGCCGCGTACATCAGGGCCGACCAACCGTGGCTGGCCACCCGGTCCACCGACACGCCGCGGTCGACCAGGATCTTCACCACGCCTTCATGGCCGCGGGCCGCGGCGGCCATCAGGGCGGTCTTGCCGTCGTCGTTGGTGGCGTCGAGTTCGGCCCCGGCAGCGGCCAGCGCGTGGATCACCGCCTCGTGCCCGCCCCAGGCGGCGTACATCACCGCGGTGGCGCCGTCGGCGGTGCGCAGCTCCGTCTTGGCCCGGCGGTCGATCAGCAGCCGCACCGCATCGGTCAGACCCTGTTCGGAGGCCAGCATCAGCAGGGTCTTGCCGTTGTCCACCCGCTTGTTCGGATCGGCGCCGCCGTCCAGCGTGCGTTTCAGCTCGTCGGTGCGGCGCATCAGGGCGATGGCGCCGTCACGGCTGTCCAGACCGGGCCTCACCTCGGCGGTGGCCGGCGGCGCCGGCGGGGTGCCGGGCGTTGCGGAGGCCGTGGGCATGGCGGGCAGCACGCGCCCCTCGCCGGCCGCCTTGATGCGGTCGCGCAGGTCGCCGGTGTTCGGGGCGACGATCAGGGCGCGCTCGTAGAAGCGCCGCGCCTCGTCCCAATTGCCGTCGCGCTCCGCGAGCGAGGCCCAGCGACGGTAGGTCTCCTCCATGGTCGTCAGGAGTTCCTGGATCTCCGGCGTCGCCGGGGCAATCTCGCGAAGGCGCGACACCGTCTCATAGGCGTTGTTGTTCGGCGGCGTGGTCAGCAGCTTGGCGGCGATCTGCCGGCGGGCCTGATCGACCAGGGTGCGGACGCGCGGGTTCAGGCCGTTGTCGCTGGCGGAGAAGGGCGTGGACGCCGTGGGAGTCGCGGGCTGTGGCATCGCCGGTGCCGCCATCTGGGGCGCGGGTTCATCGACCAGCGGCGGCAGGGTGGCCGAGCCGGTCGGGCCTTCGCTCTGCTCCGTGCGGTATTCCGTCGCCCGTGGCTTGGGCGGTTGGGTGTGCTCCGCGGCCAGCGGATCAGCCGCCGGCACCAGCGGTTTCGGCATCTGGGCCGACGGAGCGACGGCCGGCTGTTCCGGCTTCGCCAGCGGCGCCGGATCGAGCTTTGCGACGGTCGTTGGCGAGGGCGCCGCAGGGGTGGCCGCCGGGGTGGCTGCCGTCTGGGCCGTCGTCTGGGCAGGCGGCTGGACAGCCGGCGGGCTCGCGGTGCGGGCGGCGGGAGGCGGGGTGTCGGCCCTGGTGGGCGCGGGACCGGCCACCGGCACCCCCGCCTCGGCGGGCAGGGAGGCGAGATAGGGGTTCTGCGGTCGGGCGAGCGCCAGCGTGTCGGGACCACGGCTGCCCAGGCTGGGCTCGTCCGCGAAAGGATTGTGCACCCGCTCCGTCACGAAGGTGCGGAGGTCCTGCCAGCCTTGCCGGGCGTAATCGAGCGCCCGTTCGGGCGTGGCGCCGGGAACGGCCAGGGTCACGCCGGCCCCGGCGGCGCCCAGCAGGATCAGGGTGGTGATCGCCGCTCCGGCCAGCGCGGCGCGGCGGCGCGGGCGCTTGACCGGCAGATCGGCGACCGGGGCGCCGGCCTCCGGGATCGTCCAGCCGTCCGGCGCATCCCAATCGTTGGCGGGCCAGTCGTTGGCGTCGCGTTCCGCGGCCCGGCGGGGCGGCGGCGGCGCGGCGCGCGGCGGGGCGATCACCGGTCCGGTGGAGGGGGCGGCGGAAGGAATGGCGGCTGTGGGCGCGACGGACGGGCCGGCGCCGGGAGTCATGCGGTAGATCACGCCAAGCTCGCGCACCGCTTCGGCCAGTCCGGGGCGGGCCAGGGTCCGCTCCATCTCCGGCGTGCCGCAGAGAAGGACCTGGAGGAAACGCCCGCTCGGCGTTTCGGAGCGGGTGAGGTCGATCAGGTCGGCCAGCGTCGGGGCGGCCAGGACTCCGGCGTTCTCCACCGCCAGCAGGCCGGTGCCGGCGAGGTCCAGCCGCTCCTCCAGCTCCTCGATCAGAGTGTCGAAATCGCGGTCGTCGCTGTCGGAGGGCAGGGCGGCGTCACCGGCGGCGGACACCAGATCCTCCACCTGCGCCCCGGCGCTGGCGGCGACCGGAAGCACCAGCGCCCCGTCGGAGCCGACCTGCTCGACGAGCTGGTGGAAGACCGCCGCCCGGCCGGAGCCGGCCTCGCCGACCAGCACCAGCAGCCGCTTGCGCGCCAGCAGAGCCAGGAGAAGGCCGTCGAAGACCTCCGTCTGGTCGGGGCGCAGGCCGGCGGCCTGGGGTTGGGGCTTCGCCTTCGCCGCAGAGCGATTCGAGGATGGCGTGGCTTTCGGAGCGGAACGGTCCATGGGGGCGCGCGCAATCCAATTGATGAGACGTGACACTCCTGACTCTAGTGGTCCGCCGCCGTCCTGCGACGGTGCAAAGGGACGGGACCGCCACCTCTTATGGAGAAGGAGCGCGTCGGGATGGCTGATTCAGGCGGAGCTCTGCGCTATAGGGAGGGACTGCTTTTCCACCCCGTTCACCGTCCACCCGCGCTGGGAGTCCGTCATGGGCATGGGTCCGATGCGTATCGGCGTCGATCTGGGCGGCACCAAGATCGCCGCCACCCTCCTGGCTCCCGACGGGACGGAGCGGGCGCGGCACCGCGCCGACACGCCGCGCGGCTACGCGGAGACTCTGGAGGCGCTGGCCGGCGTCGTGACGGCGCTGGAAGATCATGCGGATTGCCGGGGCGCCACGGTCGGCCTGTGCCTGCCCGGCATCGTCGACGGCGCCGCGGGCAGCGTGCACGCGGTCAACCTGCCCTGGCTGGACGGGCGGCCCTTCGCCGCCGATCTGGCGCGGACGCTGGACCGTCCGGTGCGGATCGCCAACGACGCCAACGCCTTCGTCCTGTCGGAGGCAATGGACGGCGCCGCCGCCGGGGCGCCGTTGGTCTTCGGGATCATTCTGGGCACCGGGGTCGGCGGCGGGATCGTCGCGGACCGGCGCATCCTGCCCGGTGCCAACGCCTTGGCCGGGGAGTGGGGGCACAACCCGTTGCCCTGGCGGGCGGCGGAGGACGGCCCGCCCGTGCGCTGCGGCTGTGGGCGGGAGGGCTGCATCGAGACTCTGCTGTGCGGAGCCGGTCTGGCCCGCCTGCACCGTTGGCGGACGGGGGAGGCGCTGGCCCCGCCGGAGATCGCCGCCCGTGCCGCGGCCGGCGACGCGCCGGCGCGGGCGACGCTGGACCGCCATGCCGACGCGCTGGCCCGCGCGCTGGCCGCTGTCATCAATCTGCTCGACCCCGACGTGGTGGTGGTCGGCGGAGGCTTGTCGGAGCTGCCGGGTCTTTATGAGGCCGTGCCGGCTCTTTGGGGACGCTGGGCGCTGAGTCCCGCCCCCCGCACCCGCTTCCTCTGGGCGCGCCATGGTGCCGAAAGCGGTATGCGCGGCGCGGCGTGGCTTTGGCCCAAGGAGTGATCCCTTCGGCCGATGGCCCGGATTGGCGCGGCTTTTGCTCTATACCCTCCGACACGGAAGGGAGAGGGCCCATGTTCGGCTTCATATCGGGGTTTCAGAAGGGGCGGCGCGGGTCTTCGCTGCAAACTGCAAATCAAAATGCCTATCGCAATATGCAGACGGCATCGTCGCCGCACCCTGCGGATGGCGTAATGACCAAACGTCAGTTGGAAGAGGTCTGCGTCCTTCTTCAGGACGCTGCCAACGACCTGGAAACGGTCCTTTCGGGCATGCCGATGCCCGCCGGCCGGGCCGACCTGAACGAGGCGATCGGAACGATCATGGAGACGTTGAGGCTGGTCGCCTCCGCCCATGCGCGGCTGGAACAGCCGCAGATCCATGGCGGCGCGCTGACCGACTGACGGATCCGCATGGCGGCCGAATTGACGGGCCAGAAACGCGAAAGGGCGGCTCCACCGGGGAGCCGCCCTTTCGCTTGTCCGGATGTCCGGACCCCGATCACTCGGAAACGGTCTGCCAGAAGAAGAACACGACGGCCAGAACCATCAGGGCGATGTCCATGGGTAAATCTCCTCGATGCTGCGTATGAGGGTCAAAATTCTGCGGCCTCTATACGACAGATTTGCGCGCGCGTGCAGGGGGTGTTTCACGAAACGGCCATTTTGCCGCTGATCCAGGTCGCCCGCACCCGCAGCCGCTCGTCGAGATGCACGAGGTCGGCGGCCAGACCGGGCCGGAGGCGGCCGCGACGGGCGGTCATACCCATGAAATCGGCCGGATAGGCGGAGGCCATGCGCAGCGCCTCGTCCAGCGGGATGCCGACCCGCTCCACGGCGTTGCGCACCGCCGTCGCCATGTCCAGGGCGGAACCGGCCAGCGTGCCGTCGGCGGTGACGCAACGCCCGTCCTCCACCCGGATGTCCTCGCCGTAAAGCTGGAAATTGCCGGCCGGGTGATCTTCGGGAGCGCCGACCGGCGGCATCGCGTCGGTCACCAGGAACAGCCGGCCGCGGGCCTTCGCCTTCCAGGCCAGACGGACGGAGGCGTCATGGACATGGTGTCCATCGACGATGATCCCGCACCAGACCGCATCGTCCTCCAGCGCGGCGCCGACCATGCCGGGCTCGCGGGAGCCGAGCGGACTCATGGCGTTGAACAAATGGGTCACCCCGGTGATGCCGGCGGCGAAGCCGGCCTTGGCCTGCGCCCAGGTGGCGGCGCTGTGGCCGGCGGCGACGCGCAGGCCGGCGGCGGCCAACCGACGGATCGGCTCCGGCGGGACCGCTTCCGGCGCCAGCGTGACCAGGGCCGGCAGGCCGGACAGGCCGCCGAGCAGGGCGAGGTCGCCAACGTCGGGAGGCGCGATGAACCGCGCGTCGTGGACGCCGCGGCGCTCCGGCGCGATGTGCGGACCCTCAAGATGGATGCCGAGCACGCCGGGCACGCCTTCCGACATCGCGGCGCGCACCGCGGCGACGGCGGCGGCCCGCTTGTCGGCCGAATCGGTGATGAGGGTGGGCAGCAGGCCGGTGGTGCCGAAGCGGCGGTGCGCTTCGGCGATGCGGCGCAGCGTCGGCAGGTCGGGCGTGTCGTTGAACAGTGCGCCGCCGCCGCCGTTCACCTGGAGGTCGATGAATCCGGGGGCGAGGATGCCGCCGCCCAGATCGATCACCTCGGCCTCCGGCGGAATCGCCTCGGGCGCGACGATGGCGGCGATGGCCGGGCCGTCGATCAGCAGGGCGGCGCCCGCCAACACCGAGTCGCCGGTGTGGAGCGTGGCGTTGACGAGCGCCTGCAGCGGCCGGTCGGCAACGGGACTCTGTGCGTGGTTCAAGTCGCACCCGGTGGGCTATGGCGGATGGTCAGCGGTGGGCCGACAGGAAAACCCGGCGGGGCCCACGGCGCAAGAGACCTTCATCTCGCCAAAACCCTTGATTTGGTATGGATTATGCCGCTGGATTTGTTGGGGTATGGTGTTCGTTAGGGATTGCCAGATGGGACAGGTTTCTGGCAGAAAAAAGGCCGCTGACGAACAGCGGCCTGAGTTTAGGGAGGAAACGCCCAAGAAGGGCGAAGCAGCAATCTCTTGCTGCGCTGCAAAATTAACAAAGATCTCAGGTGGGTGCAAACCCCGAAGCAATGGCCCCCATGCGGGGCCGTTGCTTTTTCCGGCATCGCTGTGACCGGAGAGTCACAATAATGTCGGGTGCGATAACATCGCTGGTGGACGCACCAGGACCCGGCATCAGGACCTTGTGGCGCGCTTTCCCGTTGTTCCGATCGTGCGCCGGCGTGACAGCGCCCACCGACGATACGCCCTGGACGATAAAGGAGAGCCGCCCGTGACCGATCAGCCGTCTCCCGCTTCCACCGAAGGCAAGCCATCGGCGCTCGTCCGGTTCGACGCCTTCGCGGCGATGCTGGGCGACCGGCGGCCCGCCGTCTTCCTCGATTATGACGGGACCCTGACGCCCATCGTGGAGCGCCCCGACCTGGCGATCCTCGACGACTCCGTGCGCGCGGTGATCCGGCGGCTGGCCGGGCTGTGTCCGGTGGCGGTGGTCAGCGGGCGCGATCTCGACGACGTGGCCCGCCATGTCGGGATCGACGACCTGATCTACGCCGGCAGCCATGGCTTCGACATCCGCGGCCCCGACCTGCGCACCCAGATCGGCGAGGAGTATCTGGGCGATCTCGACGAGGCGGAGGCGGCTCTGCTGGGGCGTCTGCACGGGGTCGAGGGCGCGCTGGTCGAGCGCAAGCGCTTCGCCATCGCCATCCACACCCGGCGGGTCGCCCGGGACCGCAAGGCGTCGGTGGGCGACGCGGTGCAGGGTGTTGCGGCCGCCTTCCCGAAGCTGCGTGTCACCGGCGGCAAGGAGATCCACGAACTGCGGCCCAACGTCCCCTGGGACAAAGGCAAGGCGGTGCTGTCGCTGCTCGATACCCTGGGGCTGGCGGGGCCGGAGACGCTGCCGCTCTACCTCGGCGACGACGAGACGGACGAGGACGCCTTCCGCGCCCTGGCGGCGCGTGGCGAAGGCCAGGGCGTCGGCATCCGCGTCATGGACCCGCCGGCCCCCAGCGCCGCCGCATGGAGCCTGAAGGACCCGGCGGAGGCCGGCGCCTTTCTCGACCGTCTGGCCGTCTGGCTGGCGGAGGGCTGAGCGAACCGGACGGTGTCCGTCGCTTTTTCCATGCGGAAGGGGTAGGATGGGCGACCGATCAATCGAGGATTTCCACCATGGACATCAGCGCGACCGGCGCACCGCGGATGCCGTCCCTCCCTGACGCCCAGGCCTCCGCCCTGGCCGGGCTTCAGGGCGCGCAGTCCCGCGCCGACGAGGCGGGCGCGCAACTCGCCGCCGGCAACCTCGACCCGGCGGTGGTGGTCAGCCTGTCCTCGGCACAGACCGACTTCGCCGCGAACGTCAAGGTGATGCAGGCCGCGCAGGACAACACCAAGCGCATCCTCGACATGCTGGCGTGATCGATCCTCACACCGCCGGCCCTCACACCGCCAGATAGGCCCGTCGCATCGTCTCATCCTCCAGCAGCGTCCGCATTGGTCCCTCGAAGCGGATCTGTCCTTTCTCGATGACGCTCGCCCGGTCGGCGACCGCGGCGGCGAAGGCGAGATTCTGTTCCGACACGAGGATCGACAGCCCCTCGGCCTTCAGGGCGCGCAGGGCGTCGGCCATCTGCTGCACGATGCGCGGGGCCAGCCCCTCCGACGGTTCGTCGAGCAGCAGGAGCGACGGGTTGCCCATCAGCGTGCGGGCGAGCGTCAGCATCTGCTGCTCGCCGCCGCTCATCCGCCCGCCGCGGCGGCCCCGCATCTCGGCGAGGTTGGGGAAGAGGGCGTAGAGCCGCTCCGGCGTCCAGTGGGGCGCGCCGTCGCGGGGCGGCTGGCGGCCGACCTCCAGGTTCTCCTCCACCGTCAGGTCGGTGAAGACGCGGCGGTCCTCCGGCACGTAGCCCAGGCCGCGCCGCGCGATGCGGTGCGGCGGCAGGGCGGAGACGTCGCGCCCGTCGAAGGCGACCGACCCGGCGCGCCGGTCGAGCAGCCCCATGATCGCCTTCATCGTCGTCGTCTTGCCGGCGCCGTTGCGGCCCATCAGGGCGACCACCTCGCCCCGGCCCACCGCGAGATCGACGCCGGTCAGGATGTGCGCCCGCCCGTACCAGGCCTGGAGCCCGCGGACGCTCAGGAGTGGCTGGCCGGTCATGCCGCACCTCCCAGATAGACGGCCTGCACCCGCGGGTCGGCGCGCACGGCGTCGGGCGAGCCCTCGGCGATCAGCTGGCCGCGGTCGAGCACGATGATGCGGGTGGCGTGGCCGAACACGACGTCCATGTCATGCTCCGTGAACAGAACCGCGAGGCCGCGCTCGCGGACGAGGGAGGAGGTCAGGGCCATCAGATCCTGCCGCTCGCCGGGGGCCATGCCGGCGGTCGGCTCGTCCATCAGCAGGATCTTCGGATCGCCGGCCAGCGCCATGGCGAGTTCGACGCGCTTCAGGTCGCCATAGGCCAGCACGCCGCAGGGCCGCTCCGCCTGGGCGCCCATGCCGACGCGCTCCAGCAGGGCCATCGCCTCGTCGCGGAACCCGGCCGCCGCCGGGGTCCACAGCCCGAACAGGCGCTTGTGGACGGAGAGCAGGACCATCTGCACATTCTCGCGCACCGTCATCGAGGCGAAGGTGGCGGTGATCTGGAAGGTGCGGCCGACGCCCATCCGCCAGATGCGGCGCGGCGGCAGACCGACGATGTCCACCCCGTCCAGCCGCACCGTGCCCGCGTCGGGCCGCAGCTGGCCGTTCAGCAGGTTGAAGCAGGTCGTCTTGCCGGCGCCGTTCGGCCCGATCAGCGCCAGCACCTCGCCGGCGTCGAGTGCGAAGGACACGCCGCGCACGGCCTGCACGCCGCCGAAGGCGCGCTGGAGATTCTCCACGGCGAGGCGGCGGCTCATGAGTCCCTCCCGCGGGTCCACAGGTCGCGGACGAAGCCGGCGACGCCCTTGGGGAAGGCCAGAACCAGCACCAGGATGACGGCTCCCAGGACCAGCCGCCACCAGTCGGTCCGGCTCATCGCCTCGGTTTCCAGCAGGTGGAACAGCGCCGCGCCCACCACCGGGCCGCTCAGCGTCTGGATGCCGCCCATCAGCACCATGACCAGCGCGTCCACCGACACCGGCACAGCCATCAGGGTGGGGAAGACGCTGCCCTTGGAAAAGGCGTAGAGTCCGCCGGCCAGCCCGGCGGCGGAGCCGGCCAGGGCGAAGCTCAGCCACTGGTGCCGCCGGACGTCGATGCCCACCGACTCGGCGCGCAGCGCGGAATCGCGCCCGGCGCGCAGCGTGTAGCCGAAGGGCGCGAAGGCGGCGCGGCGCAGCAGCAGCAGCGCGCCGCCGGCCAACGCCAGGGTCAGCCAGTAATAGGCCGCCTTGCTCGCCGCCCAGTCCGGCGGCCAGACGCCGAGGATGCCGTTGTCGCCGCCGGTGACGCCGTACCACTGGAAGGTCACCGACCAGACGATCTGCGCGAAGGCCAGCGTGAGCATGGCAAAGTAGAGCCCTGACCGCCGCACGCAGAACCAGCCCGCGGCCAGCGCCCCCAGCCCGGCGACCAGCGGGGCGGCGGCCAGCGCCAGCGGCATCGGTGCAGCCAGATGCTTGACCAGCAGGGCCGCGCCGTAGGCACCGAGCCCGAAATAGGCGGCGTGCCCGAAGGAGACGAGGCCGCCCAGCCCGATCAGCAGATGCAGGCTGGCCGCCAGCAGCGCCAGGATGACCACCTCGGTCAGCACGATCAGCGCGTAGTCGCCGGCGACCAGCGGCACCGCGGCCAGCAGGGCGAGCAGCAGGGCGGGCGCCCAGCGCGCCACGCCGGACGCGGCGATCAGCGGCGGGCCGGGGCTGGCGGCGGTGGGCGGCGCGTCCTCGGCGCGGCCGAGCAGGCCGTAGGGGCGGAGGACCAGCACCACCGCCATGAACAGGAAGACCAGGACCAGCGTGATCTGCGGGAAGACCAGGATGCCGAAGGCCTGCAACTGCCCGATCAGCAGCGAGGCGACGAAGGCGCCGGTCAGGCTGCCCATGCCGCCGACCACGACGACGACGAAGGCCTCGACCACGATGGCCATGTCCATGTGCAGGTTCACCGCCTCGCGCGGGACCTGGAGCGCGCCGCCCAGCCCGGCCAGGGCCGATCCCAGGAACAGCACCCCGGTGAACAGCCGCGCCGGATCGACGCCGAGCGCCGAGGCCATGTCGCGGTCCTGGGTCGCCGCGCGGACCAGCGTGCCCCAGCGCGTACGGTTGAAGAGCAACCAGAGCAGCCCCAGCACCAACGGCCCCAGCCCGATCAGCACGAGGTCGTAGAGGGGGAAGGGCTGGTCGAGGATGTCCACGGAGCCGCGCAGCCCCGGCGCCCGCCGGCCGAGCAAATCCTCCGACCCCCAGATCCAAGAGGCGGCGTCCTGCACCACCAGCACCACGCCGAAGGTGGCGAGCAGCTGGAACAGCTCCGGCGAACGGTAGAGGCGGCGCAGCAGCCCGATCTCCATCAGCGCGCCGAGCAGCCCGACCGCCAGCGAGGCGGCGGCCACGGCACCCCAGAAGCCCAGCGGCGTGGTTCCCCAGCGCTCCACCAGAGTCCAGCCGAGATAGGCGCCCAGCATGTAGAAGGAGCCGTGCGCGAAATTCACGATCCGCGTCACGCCGAACACGATGGTCAGCCCGGACGATACCAGGAACAGCGTCGCCGCCGTGGCGAGGCCGCTGAGGAATTGCACGAGGTAAAAGGACATCGGCTCTTTTCGGCAGGGTCGGCGGGGGAGTGGCCTTTTTGCCCCCTCCCTAACCCTCCCCCGCTGCGCGGTGGAGGGGATCAATCTCCCTCTCCTGCGGAGCGGGGGAGGGAAGGGGCCCGCGGCGCAGCCGTGGGAAGGGTGGGGGCAAGCGCGGCCCCTCCGTCCCTTACTCCGGGCGCATCTTGCGGACGGCCTCGTCGGACGGCAGATAGTCCGCGCCGTCGGCGTAGCGCCAGCCGGTCATCACGCCCTGGCCGCCCTTCACCGTGGTCTTGCCGACATAGGCGCCCATCGTCGCCTGATGGTCGAGGGCGCGGAAGGTGATCGGGCCGAAGGGGCTGGACAGCCCCAGGCCGGACAGGGCGTCCACGACCTTCTCGGCGTCGGTGGAGCCGGCCTTTTCCACGGCGGCGGCGATGGCCTTGAAGGTGGCGTAGCCGACGACCGAGCCCTGGCGCGGCGGCTCGTTGAAGCGCTTCACGTAAGCCTCGCGGAAGGCCTTGTGCTCCGGCGTGTCGATCTGCTCCTGCGGGTAGCCGGTGACGATCCAGCCCTCCGGCGCCTCGTCCTTCATGGGGTCGAGATATTCAGGCTCGCCGGTCAGCAGGCTGACGACGGTGCGGTTGCGGAACAGGCCGCGGCCCTCGCCCTCGCGCACGAACTTGGCGAGATCGGCGCCGAAGGTGACGTTGAAGATGGCGTCCGGCTTCGCCGCGGCCAGCGCCTGCACGGTCGGCCCGGCCTCCAGCTTGCCCTGGGCCGGCCATTGCTCGGCCACGAACTCGACGTCCGGACGCTTCTCCGACAGAAGCTGGCGGAACCACTGCACCGCCGATTGGCCGTACTCGTAGTTGGGGGCGACGGTGGCCCAGCGCTTGGCCGGCAGCTTCGCCGCCTCCTCCACCAGCATGGCCGCCTGCATGTAGGTGCTGGGGCGCAGGCGGAAGGTGTAGCGGTTGCCCTTGGTCCAGGTGATGGCGTCGGTCAGCGGCTCGGCCGCCACGAAGGGCACCTTGTTGCGCGCGGCGAAGTCGGCCACCGCCAGCCCGACATGGGAGAAGTAAGTGCCGGCCAGCAGTTCGACCTTCTCGTTCGACAGCAATTCCTGCGCGACGCGCACGGCGTCGTCCGGCTTGCCGGCGTCGTCGCGGGAGACGACCTCCAGCTTGCGCCCGCCGAGCAGGCCGCCCGCCGCGTTCACCTCCTCGACTGCGAGCTGCCAGCCCTGGCGGTAGGGGATCGTGAAGGCCGGCAGGCCGGTGTAGCTGTTGATCTCGCCGACGCGAATCGGCTGGCCACCCGATTGGGCCGGGGCGGTTTGCGCCTGGGCGGCGGGGATCGGCGCGGCGAAGCAAAAGGCGGCGGCGAGGGCGGCAGCGCCCGGCGCAAGCAGGAGATGGCGGCGGTTCATGGTCGGCGGTATCCCGGCGCGGTTGGCGGCTGCGTGAACGCATGGAACGGCAGCGTGAACGCAATGTCTGCGTTCATAGCAAACCCACCGCAAAAGTCACCGTTCCGTTGCGCCGCACCAGCCGGGTTTTCATTACGCCTGTTTTCCGCGGGCCGGTGCCGGAACCGCCGGCCTTACATCAGGCGGGAGAGGAGCATGAGGAAGGTCGCCTGCTCCTCCGGGGTCAGCGGGTCCAGCGTGCGGTGATGCGCCTGGGTGGCGTTTCCAAGCAGGGCGTTGACCAGCGATTGTCCGGTTCGGGTCAGGCTGACGCTGGTGCGCCGCCGGTCCTGCGGGTCCGGCTGGCGTTCCACCAGCTTGCGCTCCACGAGGCGCAGGATCACGCCCTGGGTGGTCGCCGGGTCCATGAAGGTCAGCCGGCCGAGCTGGTTCTGCGACAGCGACCCTTCGGTCCGCAGCGTGACCAGGGCGCCCCACTGGGTGGGGGTAAGCTGGGAGTCGCCGATCATGTCCATGAAGATGGAGGACGCGCGCTGATGAGCCCGGCGAAGGCGATAGTGCACCTGCCCGGTCAACAGGTAATCGTCGGTCGGAGGATGGGCGATGTGATCCATGGGCGCACACGAGCGTTGCGGAGCCGGACCGTTTCCGGTTGCGGCGGGTGTCGGCGGAACACCGTGCGACAGGTTCGGCGCCGGTCCCGGGGAATGCTCCCGGGCTCGCGCCAAATGCAGCAGGCTTCGCATTGAAGCCTAGGGATGGAAGTCGCGATAGGCAACGCTCGCCGCTGCGGCATAGGGCCACAGTCTAAGGCCGTTCACTATTTACAATGCAAAGCACTCGCGAACGAAGATGATCTGGACCTTTCAAGAATCTTTCCTGGCGGACTGAGTTGCAATCTGCATATGCGGGTGTGTTTTGGTCATACCAGACGGCAGCCCATATTTCGATTATGGGTTTTGTTTCGGTGGGTAGGTGTTCGGCGGCGGAGTCCTTTCGCGGTCGGACTTCGGAAGGTCGCCGTCAGGCGGCGGGACACTCCCGGGTGTGTAGGGCGGCATCACGACATCGTCGCCAGGGTGGCGGGGCGACTTGGGTGGCGGGGGAGTGGTCAGAGGTCTGGTCATGCCCGGCGTTTCCTCATGGTTCCGGTTGGGGCGGTTCTGGACCGCCTTGAATGAACGGATGCCGCCGAGTGCTGGTTCCCAATGACGCAGGCATACGGGTCGCTGCGGTCCTATGACCTTAGCCCTAACGATGCGGTTGTATGGCAATAGTGCGCCCGTCTGACGCAAGTCTTGTTGCGCCAACAACACAGGCGCGGGCAAAAACCACGGCTGAACGGCTTCACTGTTGCACGGACATCACGCCATGAGTTGTCTTTGCAGCGACTGTCCGCTTCTGCCGGAGCGGCGATTGCACATTCCAAGGCCATTCGGCCGCCCGATACGAGCCACTGATTTCAGCCTTGCGCGGTGACCCATGAAGCCCAGCTCCCTGTCCTTCCTCGCCCTCGCGCTCGCGTCCACCGTGCTGACGGCGCTGCCCGCGGCCACGCCGGTGAGCGCCCAGGAACTGCAGCCCGGTGAAACCGTGCTGGAGCGCCGCCGTCCGGAGGTCGAACAGCTCGGCATCCGCGCCGGATCGTTCCGTATCCTGCCGCGCATCGAGACCGGCCTGACCTATGAAAGCAACGTCTTCGCGACCGAGAACAATACCCGCGACGACTTCATCTGGGTCACCCAGCCGCGCGTCGACGTGCGTTCGGATTTCAACAACCACGCCCTGAACTTCTCGGCCTCCGGCAACATCGGCCGCTTCTTCGACTACTCGTCGGAGAACTACGCCGACTACCGGGCGCAGGTGGACGGCCGCTACGACATCACCCGCGACTCCTCGGTCAGCGGCCTGCTGTTCAGCCGCCGCGACCATGAGGGGCGGTCCGACCCGAACTTCGACGTGTCGCTGGGCACCGGCACCGTGGTGCCGCGCTACGCGGAGCCGGTGAACTACTTCACCCACGGCGGCGAGGCGTCGTTCAACCAGCGCTTCAACCGCATCCGTGTCCGCCTGACCGGCGGTGCCCAGTACACCTCCTACCAGGACGCCGAACTGATCACCGGGCGAACGGAGTCGCAGGAGGACCGCGACCGCTGGAACTACACCGGCACCGCCCGCGTCGGCTACGAGTTCATCCAGGGCTACGAGGCCTTCGTTCAGGGCTCCTACAACTGGACTAATTACCGGCTGAGCCAGGATTTCGGCGGCGTCAACCGCGACTCGGACGGCTACGAGGTCGTCGGCGGCCTGTCCACCGACCTGACCGGCCTGATCAACGGCGAGATCTATGCCGGCTATCTGAGCCGGAACTACGACGATCCGACGCTGAAGGATTTCGGCGGTCTGGCCGTGGGCGGCCGTCTCAACTGGTCGGTGACCCAGCTCACTTCGGTTACCGGTTCGCTCAGCCGTCAGGTCCGCGAATCGACCTACGCCCGCGGCAGCCAGATCGCGTCGAGCTACAACCGCACCGTCGCCGCCGTCGGCGTGGATCACGAGCTTCTGCGCACCCTGCTGCTGAACGCCCGCGTCCAGTGGCGCCAGGACGACTTCAACGGCGTGGACCGCACCGACGACGTCTACACGCTGGGAGCCGGCGCCAGCTATCAGCTCAGCCGCTATGTCTTCGTGAATGGCGGTTATACTTACGAAAAGCGTAACTCGAACCTCAGTGGCTTCGATTACTCCGACAATCTGGTCTATCTGCGCGTTGGCGCTCAGATGTAATCAGATCGTATCGAGGGATACGGAAGGGGCGTCCATCAGCCGATGGGCGCCCCTTTTGCATTTCCGCCTATACGGTGACGCGAATCCTTTTCCTCCGTTGGCGTTACTTCCTCTCCACTTTTTCCCAAGCGCGTGCGAGTTGCTAGTCTCCCTCCGTGACCGCTCAGGGTTCGGCCGCTCCGACCGCGGATGGCTGGGCCCGATGTCCTCACGAGCCATGGAAGGGTATGGGATGAATCGACGTAACGTGTTCCGCGCGCTCGGAATGACCGTGGTCGCCGCCGCGATGGTCGGCTGCGCCGGTGGCCAGGACGCCCCTCTCGAACCGCCGGGCGTCGCCCAGATGACGGACTATCGCCTGGGGGCCGGCGACGCGCTGCGCGTCATCGTCTTTGGCGAGGAGCAGCTGTCCGGCGAATTCCGTGTCGACGGTTCGGGTAAGGTCGCCATGCCGCTGATCGGCGAGGTGACGGCGCGCGGCCACACCCCGCGCGAGTTGGAGACCGACATTGCCAAGCGCCTGTCGCAGGGCTACGTCCGCGATGCCAAGGTCAGCGTCGAGGTGCTGAACCACCGCCCCTTCTTCATCCTGGGCGAGGTCCGCAACCCCGGCCAGTACCAGTATGTCAACGGCATGACCGCCCTGTCCGCCGTGGCGATGGCCGGCGGCTACACCTACCGCGCCAAGGAGGACTATGTCCTGATCACGCGTGGGGCCGATCCCAAGAAGGAGCTGCGCCGCGCCCCGATCACCACGCCGGTGATGCCCGACGACGTGCTGCGCGTGCCGGAGCGTTATTTCTGATCGGCACGCGGTTCCGACGACGCGCCGGACGGTCCATCAGACGGCCCATTTGTTTCGGAAAACTGGGGCAGGCGCCCCGCCACCATTCGACGCCATGACGATGTCCCTCTTCCCGCCGGGAAGAGGGACATTTTTTGCGCCGCAGTCTTTTCTCACCGGGGCCGTCACCCGTCGTTGCGGGTGCCTTTGCCGAAGGGAAGATCGCCCTTGCGGAAGGCGTCGGCGCCCTTGGAGTGGCCCGAGGGCGCGCGCGCTTCGGGAGAGGCTGGATCGTGAGCGCTGGCGGCGGGGGGCGGACGGGTGCCCGCGGCCTCGTCGTCGGTGCCCAGCGGCGCCGCAGCGGGGTCGGCGGCGGGGATCTTGTCGCCGGTCAGACCCTTGTCGATGGCATCGCGCAGGCGCTGCGCTCCGGCGTTGGGGGTATCGGATGTGTCCATGAAGGAACCTGGGTCGGTTGCGGGAAGGGATCGTCCCTTCTCCAACCGGCGCCCGCAGGCACGGTTCCCCGGACGGCGTGGCACGGCCGTCTCAGGAGCGCAGGGCGTCCCGGTCGGCCGCGTCCAGGCCGTCCAGCCAGTCGTCCATGGAAATCATGGGCGGCTCGTCGTCGGCCCGCCGGGCGGCCTCCACCAGTTCGGTGTCGGCGGTGTTCGAATGGACGATGAACCACAGCATCAGCCGATTCGCATCGTCGCTGGTCACCGGGTGGCCGCGCCCAGCTGTGTTCACCAGAGCGTCGATGCCGGCGAGGTAGTTGCGGTGGGCGTGCTCGTGCCGCTCCCGCCGGTCCGCGGACAGGACGGCCATCTCCGCCGTCTCCGTGGCGAAATGCTCGGCCACTTCGCGCCGGAGCGCGGTCAGTTCCGCGAGCCCGACCGGACCGCCCGCGGTCATCGCCGACAGGAGGTCGAGAATGGCGCCGTGCTCCGCGTCGATGACGCCGGAACCGCTCGGAATCAGAGAACAGCCGGCAGGGGCGTGCGTCATTGGCGGGACCGGGCGTCGGTCTGGCGGGAGAAGAGAGGTGGTGCCGGTTGCAGGGCTCGAACCCGCGACCTTCGGTTTACAAATCAGGTGATCCGGTGTTGACGGGGGTAGGGCGGCGTCGATTTTCTTCAGGAATTCCGCCATTTTCAGCGCTGCCTTGTTGATGATTGCTGGTGATTGTTGCGCCCTGGTGATTGCTGTAGGATTGCTGAAAGCCAGCAGCAATCACCGGAGACCCCATGCCCGAGAAGATCACCAAGCGTCTCGTGGACGCGACGAAGCCGGGCACGAAGGACGTGTTCGTCTGGGACAGCGAGGTTAAGGGGTTCGGGCTGAAGGTCACGCCAGCGGGTTCCCGAGTTTATATCGTCCAGTACCGGGTGGAGGGCGGGCGTACCACCGCCCCAAAACGCTTCACCATTGGCAAGCACGGCAGCCCGTGGACTGCCGATAAGGCCCGTGATGAGGCGATTCGAATTCTCGGTCAAGTGAAGGCCGGGAAGGACCCGCAGGCGCAAAAAGTCGCAGAGCGTGAGGCGGCTAACGCCAAGGGCGACACCTTCGCGGACATCGCCGACCTGTTCATCGATCGGCACGCCAAGGTGAATACCCGTGGGTGGAAGGAGACGAAGCGGCTCCTCGACAAGCACGTCACCCCGCACTGGGGTGACCGGCCAATTACCGAGATCACCCGCCGGGACGTGAACAAGCGCCTGGATGAGATTGTCGACTCGGGCACCGCTGTAACGGCCAATCGCGTCCTCGCCGTGGTCCGCAAGCTGTTCGGTTGGGCGGCGTCGAAGGACTACGTGCAGACCACCCCCTGCGTTGGCGTTCAGCCGCCGGCGGAGGAGGAGAGCCGGGATCGCGTACTGACCGACGACGAACTGCGCGAGGTGTGGCTCGCCGCGGGCGGGCTGGGCGATCCGTTTGGGCCATTCGTCCGCCTGCTGATCCTGACCGCCCAGCGCCGGGATGAGGTGGCCGGCATGCGCTGGTCAGAGGTGGACCTTCCGGGCAAGACCTGGATCATCCCGAAGGAGCGGGCGAAGAACGGCAAGGCGCACGTCGTGCCGCTGTCCGAGAAGGCTGTCGAGATCCTGAAGGCGGTGCCCCGGATCACGCTGGAGGACGGCAAGCCATCGGAGTTTGTGTTCACGACGACGGGGCTGGCGCCGGTGTCGGGCTTCTCCAGGGCGAAAACGAACCTCGACCGCTTGGTGCTGAAGGCCCGCCAGGAGGCCGCAGGGGAGGGGGAGGAGGCCGCACCCATGCCGGGCTGGTGGTTCCATGACCTCCGCCGAACGACGACGACAGGTCTTGCCCGTATGGGCATCCCGCCGCAAGTCGCAGACCGCATTCTGAACCACGTCAGCGGCACCATTCGAGGCGTGGCCGCAACCTACAACCGGTTCGAATACCTGGACGAGCGCCGGGCCGCCCTCGACGCCTGGGCGCGGCTGGTTGACCAGCTCGTCACCGGCAAGCCCGACAACGTGGTCGAACTGCGCCCGGCGGTGGCCTGATCCGAAAGCCCGTGGGAAGCCCGCTGATGCGTTCGGCGGGCTTTCTGCTACATGGGTGGCGGCCTACCCCGTTCGAGCGCGCCACGCCTCATCTGCGGGGCGTCTGGCGCGGGTTGGTGGCCCGATGTGAGCCGGCAATCCCAGGCGACGTTTTCGGGGCAAAATTGAGAGGGGATGGCCCTCCGCTAGCGGTCGAGGCCGTTTTTCCGGGGGTGGGGGTCCGGCGGGCGCGGGCGAAGGGTACCCCCCCCTCCAGCCCCAGCGCGGGCGCCTGCCTTCCGTAGCCTGGGCGCCGGGTGATTGCTGCCCGATTGCTGTCTGCATGGGTGCCCCGACAAACCTCTGATATTGCTTACGTAATCGGCGCGACCCTCTGATTGAGGATCAGGTGCTCATGTCGGGACGGCTGTACGTGCGGCCAGCCAGCGGTGGCGTACAGCCGGGCCGGCGGAGATTTTCCGGCCTCGCTTGAGCGGTGTGGACCATCCCCGTGACCCATCCGTCATCTCCACCTCCAGCACCTCCGCGGCCTTGCTCTCCTCCTGCCCAATCACCCCTGTGACGATTTCCCCCTCTGAACGTCACGGTTCTGTGTGGGTTCGGCGTGCGAATGCCTCAGAAGTTCCGCCACGCTGGATTTGTCTTCGGATCGGCTTGGTTCGATCGCTGGACCTCTGTCGGTCCCTCGAAGAACAGCGGGATCTCGTTCAGCGTGGATGCCTGCCGGTTGCCGGACCTCTGGCCACTGTGCAGAAGGCCGTCATCAAGCCAGCGCTGTCCGTTGAGCCATGTGGCCGGGTTCGGCGTGTACTTGGCGTCCTTCCCGGTAACCGCTCTGGCATAGGCTTCAACTGCACGCAACAGCGTGTCGGCATCGACCGCCTTCCTGGCGGTCCGGTACGCCTTCTCCGCCTGTCCCTTTGCGACCCTCTTCGGGTAGGCTCGATACCAGCGATCGAATTCGGCCTCGACGTTCGATCCCCCATCGGGGGATTGGGGGAGACTCTTGGTTTGTGGTTTATGGTTTGTGGTTAGCTTCCGGTCGCCGGAAGCGTCCGCTTCAATTAAGCTGCTGTTATCATTAGAAACACGCCCACGCTTTTGACGGGAAATTGCGGAGTTTTGCCCACCAGTTGCCCCGATTTTCCGCGCCGTTGTGGTGCGGTTCAGAGCCTTTTCCAGCTCGATTTCGCAGCGGCCATTGGTCAACAGGCCGTCGACCAAACGCAACTTCCCCTTGGCGAGTAGGGTCCCGCGGATGCGCACCCACTTCTCCTGGGTGACGTTGCACTGCTTGGCAAGATCGCGCGCGTCGTCCCGGATCGGTCCGCCGTAGCTGTAGATCAGGGCGCATACCGTGATGTAGCAGCCGCGTTCATCTGCCTTGAGCACAGAAGCGCCGACGAGCCATTCGTCCGGGTGGAAATTGACGTGCCGAATCTTGCCCATTCTATGACTTCTTCCGTCTCGATGAATGAGGCCAATCGGCAGAGGCATCAGCCGACCGCATCAATCTGTCCCTCGGTCGTAGATCAACCGGGGCCGCGGGGCCGGGGGCGGCTCCACTGCCAGGCGGATGACACCGCCCTTCACCGTCAGCCTGGGCAGCCCGAAGACCGCAACGCCGCCGGGCAGGTCGGTGGACAGTTTGCCGACGGGGGCGGGCGGGTTCATCAGGCGTTCCAGGTCAGCAAGGTCGCCGCCCTGGAGGGCAGCGGTCAGCACCTGTGCAACCGCGTTGTTCCCGCGGCGCCGCGCCCATCGTGCGACTTGGAGCAGCCGCTCGTCGTCGTTGGCGGGGAGGTTGGTCTGCATGGATCAGGCCTCCCTCGCACGCAGCCACGCCTGGGCAGTTTCCTCCAGGATCAGCCGGCGCCGACCGATGCGAATGGTCTTTGGCGCCTCGCCCCGGTCATCGAGTCGGAAAAAGGTCCGCTCGGAAATGCCGTAGCGCTGGCAAAACTCGCGAATGGAAATCCCGCGTCGGTCGGTTGGTGTCATGATTGGCGACGACATGGCGTTTTCCTGCCTCTTGGTGACGGGAAATGTCTGGCACTGTCCGGCGCTGGCACCCAACGCACGGCGTGCGGGCGGCGACTTCAGGCCGGTTCCGGCATCTGCCCGGAGGTAGCCGGCTTCTCCAGCGTCAGCAGCTTGCGGGCTTCGTCGACGTGATAGAGGGCGTCCCCAAGGTATCCTTCCGCACCTTGCGGATTGCCGGATCGGAGATGCGAAAAGGCTTCGAGAGTGAGGTCGCGGATCACGTCGAGGGCGACCACCGATTCGGCTACGTTCTCGATGATCCCGGTTTCGGGTAGGAAGGGGGCGTTCATCGGGCGGCCCCCGTCTCGCTGGTGCTGCCGCGCCGCTCGCTGCCGATCCAGGCGTCGAGGTCTGCCACGTCGTAAATGACGATGCGACCATGCTTGATGAACTTCGGGCCGCCGCCCTTCACGCGGTAAGTCCTCAGAGAAGACTCGGCATAGCCAGTGTAGGCGGACGCCTCCTTGGATCGCAGAAAGCGCTTTCTGAGGGTGAGCGCGTTCTGCGTCAGTTCTTTCTGGGAGGGTTCTTGCTTCGGCATGTCAGCACCTGTCGCTGTGTGTCTACGTCAGCGACGGTGCCGCGGTCCAAAAGGTAATAAAAATGGTAAATTGTAATTACGTTTAGTGGCTAGCTTTTACCTTTTACCAGTTGGGAGAGATAGGTCTTTGCTGTACCGTCCTTGATGCTCAGATCACGTGCGGCATCGCCGTACATTCTCGTCTTCTCGCTGCGCTCAACTAAGCAGTAGCGCGTGGCATTTTCCGCAAACCATTTCTCTACTCGATCCTGGATGGTGGCCTTCGCCTGGAAGCCATGGCCATAGCCTGCAGACGCAGGGAGTGGTTGGCCGGTGGTGCCGTCGGCCAGCATTCTCATATTTCCGTTTGCAGACGGCGGCCTTGGGGGCGGGGTGACTGCATCAACATCATCGCGAGAAATTGGAACGCAATACCACTCGTCTCTTATGACGCCTCCGTAAAATATTCTCAGCAGGACAGCTTGTCTCTCATAGCATAGGAACGGAATGACCCCTTTCCGGCTCGACAGCATAACAATGATACCGCCAGGAAAGTTGATGCGGCAGGCGACTGTTTTTTTCACTATGGATAGAATATTGAGGTCAGCCACCTCAATGGGCAGTCCTCGCTCCAGCATTATCTGGCGCGCCTCGCCGATTAATAGACTTTTTTCCTGGGAAATCATCGCACCTTCCGCGTGGCGCTGGTCCGCAGAGGAAGCGGCGGGAAGCCGGGGCGGATACCCGGCTTGTCGGTCGGCCAACCTATCCCGCCGCGATCAAAATACCGCATTCGACTGAGTCGCCGTCAACCGCCGAACGAAACCCCGGCGCTGGGCCGGGGCTTCTACTGGTCGGTGGACAACTGAATCGTCTACGAGTCGGCAGCCTCCTCCCGGTCGACGGTGCCCAGCTTTTCCACCCGATAAGCCGTCACCTCTTCGCCCTTGTCCCCCTGCCGGTACTGCGTCAGGCGAACCGCGCCATCTTCCGCCGCGCGTTGCAGTACGTCCGCAAACCCATGCAGGAAGAGGTCCCGATAGCGGTCGGTGGTGAGGTCGCCCATGTGGTAGATCAGCGCGTCGCCCGGCGCCATGTCGGTGAGCAACCGCCAAGCGGCGTTGCGTCCCTCATAGGCCAGAGCGAACTTGCACTCTGCACGCGCACCCAGGCCGCGGGAGAAGGCTGGGATAATGTCCCTGCCGTACCGACTCGCTCGAAGGCCGGCATCTTCCCTGGGGGCGGCCAGCAGCGGGACAAGCGGGATCCTGTTCGGTGTCCGCGACTTCCATTCCTCGATCAGCTCGCCCATCACAGCACCTCCGTCCGCAGGCGCCGACGGATACGTGCCCGGTCGAACAGTTCCGCGTCCTCGGCTTTCAGGTCGAAGGGCAGCCCCAGCACTCCACCGGTAGCGGGCACGGTGGACCATTCCAGGTCGCCGCTGTCCTCCGCGTCGTCGGGGTCGCCGGGGCCTTCAGCGCGCGTCGAGGCCCACAGCTCGCGCAGATCCTCGAACTCGTCGGCGCCCTCGTCCTGCGGCTCCAGGTCCGGATCGCCGTCCATGTGGTCGAGGATGGTGAGCAATGCCTCGACGGTGCGCTCGATGGCGCGGCGTCGGTAGGCCGGGGCAGCCGCGAAGGCGGACACGGCGCCGAGGGCTTCGGCCAGGGCGAGGGACGGCGCCCGGCTGCGCTCAATGGTGCGGAGGGACGGGGTTGCTTTCTTGCCGACGCGGCGAACGGCTCTTGCGTTCCGCGATTGCGTCGGTACACTCTGGGCATGAGAAGGCATTTGCCGACAGCTCCCTTTTAGCTGGGCGGTAATCCAAGGGCCGGTTGGGTGTTGCGAGCACCCGCCGGCCCGTCTCGTTTTAGGCACGTCGATTCGATCAGGTCTGGCCCATCTGGTGCCTCCTGTGGCTCGGTCGCGAAGCGTTAACGTTATTCCATATAGCGTATTCGCGTCTACTCATAACGTTTAGGGGCGGTCTTGTGACGCCGCGCATTCGGGTGGTACCGTCCGGGCGGATCACGGACAGGCGACGTATGCTTACCAGGGAGCAAGTCAGGGCGGCGCGGGCGGTGCGTGGATGGACCGCGAAGGATTTGGCCGAGGCGGTTCGAACGGACGGCGCTGGCCCGTTGTCTCCAATCACGATCAGCCGTTTTGAGAACGGGGCGGACAGCCGTGGTGAGACCCTCCGCCGAATTCAGACTGCGCTGGAGCGTGAAGGCTTCGAGTTCTTGAACAGCAGCTTGCCGGGCATTCGATGGAGCGCCGATGCGCTGAAGCGCTGGGCAAATGGGCAGGAATGAACCGGCTCCCGGCCATTGCGGCGGCGTTCCTGATCGGCGCTGTTTTGGGCGCCACGGTCGTGAGCCATTGGCAGCCAGTGGGGCGTTTTATTGTGGTGCGCGGGCCAACTGACGCTACGGCGTTGCAGGTTGACGCGCGAACCGGCCAAGGCTGGGTAATCCACTGGTCCGAAAGGAAGAACGGATTGCCGGAGCCGCATAGGTTCGAAAGCAACGCTCTTTATCCACTAGCCGAATAACTTGTCGTTTTCCGGGTGCTCGACATTGAAGTCGTTGTGAGTATTCGTTGGCCCTATTGAGTGGGAGATTTGCATGGATTTCTGGACCAACCCTTGGCTGCATACAGCAATTAGCATAGCTGTTGGCTTGATTTCTGGGTACATTTTTTCAAAGATGTCTAAGAATAGATCGTCTATTACATACTACGTTGAGACAACGCCGATTATTGGCCACAAACTCAACAAAATTCCTGAAGGTGCAGAGGTCACTTTTGGCGGTAGAAAAGTTACCTGCCTAACTCGTGCAGTTCTTGTTCTGTGGAATTCAGGAGACAAGACAATATTAAAGGAGCATCTTAAAACTGGCGATAACCTGAGAATAGAGCTGAGTGAGAACCAGCGCTTTTTGTTTGTCGCAACCATAACGTCCACGAGACCGGTAGTAAATATTGAGTTCTTTGTAACAGGTCCTGATTCCCAAATGGTAATTTTCCCGTTTCTTGATCCTCGTGACGGATCTGCAATTGAGATATTTTACGAAGGAGAGGGGGATGCTCCTCAATTAAAAGGTACAGTAATGCAGTCGTGTGATATCAAGAAAGTCAGCGAGCTTGCAAAGGCTGACAGAAAAAAGGACAGCCTGTTTGTAGTGCTTTTCGCTATGATTTTCATAATATTGGGAGTAATGGGGATTTTTGACAGTGATGGAAGTGCTAGAGGTAGATTTGAGAACTATCTGAACGAGAAGTTTATTGAAATGAGCGGGGCTGCGCAGTCAAGTCTTCCGTTTGCTGTCGACGGGATAATGAAGGTAATCATTATGTCTTTTGGATTTTCATCAGCGGCCCTTGGTTTGGCAATAATAATATATTTCTTCCGCGTCAGTAAGGAGATGCCAGATAATTTGAAGAAAACCGTAAGCAAAAAGCCAGAGGAAATTGCTGAGAGCGATAAGTGATTAAAAGTGCAGTTCGAAACCTCTGCCGGGCGGAGATTTTGATCCACGCAATTAACTCGTACAGGAGGTTGCGTGGAGCTCCGTTCTGCAAATAGCTTTGAGCCTGCGGCTTCGTCGTTAAATGATAGGAAGCGCAGATTGACCCTCACTAATAACGAGAGTTGCCCTTCCCACCGTGGGGCAACCAAAAAACTCCGGGTGGGGGGTGAGACTTCATTCCGGTGAGCAGCCCAACTTTTAGTGCAGAACAGGAGAATGAGAGCGATGGCTCTTAATCCGCAGGAACAAAGGGAAATCAACTCAGCCGCTGGGAAAGCAGGAGATGCTTACTTGAGGACCGCCCTCAGGATCAGCAAAGATATCAACGGGAATCGCGGTCAGTATGAAAATGTTCCAACACTCAAGGTGCTTCAGGAAGCTCGTGCTATGTATGAAGAACTCCAAAAGGCTGCGCTAATATCGGGACAGCAATAAATCTGATAATCCCCATCTCATGATGAGGCTTTATTCTTTCAGGGCCTTAGTCAATCTCGATTAATGCGATCTGTCAAATAGTAGAGAGCCAGCAACGTAGAGATAAAAAGGTGTCCGCACGCTCCAGAGAAAAAGGCTATAAAGACATATTTAAGGGCAGCGTAGGTATCTTCACTGATCCACTGATGAAGTGATGGCGCAAATATTTTTGCCGCAACAATGACCATAAAAAGCAAAAGACTTAGAGACGATAGATAGCCGAATAAATAGCAGAGGAATTCGCGGCGTGTCAGTGGTTGCAGCCACTTTTGGGAATGCTGATACACCAGGATGGATGGAGGATGCGAACCTTTCATTACCTCGTCTAGCCCAGGCCTAGAAAAGGTGGCGACAGCGGCAAGGGCTGCAACGAAAAAAGCAATAAGAAGAGCTAGGACATCTTTAATGTCCTTTAGTATGCCATTATCACCCAGTAAGGCCGGCTTTATGGGCAGCAGGTTATAGGCGCCCAAGCTTATAGCTACAGCGCATAAGGGCAAAATGACGTCATAGACAGTTTTCTCTGGATGCGTGATCCGGAGATAGCGCATGGGCACGAACAGTCGCTTGATAGACGAATGAACGTGCCTGGGCCTCAGTGCCATAGGTCGGCGTTCTGGACGAGTCGCTTGATCTTGGCGACCGTCGGTCGATGTATCGACTCCCAGCACTGCTCAAGCTCCTCATTAAAATCAGTTATAATTTCGTTTCGGGCGTAAACAGCTTCAGCTGCATTCATCATTTCAGTGCTCAATCGCGCTGAAGACACCTGCCCAGATGCTGTCCGTCGCAGTTTGATGTCCATGCGAGAGTAGCGCAAGTTCCTCGCACGGCCGAGGATCCCGTTGAGTAGGTTTACCGCATTTTCGCCGTATCGGTCGCTGACAACCTTCAATTCGATTCGGCGCCGAATTGGTTCCACCTGATCAAATTCGTCGAACTCGTCGATGACGTCATCGCCAATGAGTTCCACCATGGTGAGCGCATTGTCTTGAAGGTCATGGCCGAGCTGGCGGGACATCTGGAGCGTTGACGAGAGCTTCGGGCGGAATGAGCGTTGGCGCCTCCCAGGGTCCACAAAGAGCCATCGTGCGGGGTTATCGTCAGTTTCCACCCCTTTGCGGATAAGCCGATTGAGAAATGAGATGATTGCGTTGCGGCCGAGGCTCGGCATACGCTCAAGTGCTGCTCGGTAGACGCCATCCTGCCGAGGCGGACCGATGATCAAATGGGCGGAGTATCCATTCGACTCACCAGCGCGTGGACGTGCAACACGGATACCGCGGGTGGTTGGGTTTAGAAACGCCGGATTCGTGCCCTGCGCATCGCCGGCTTGAAAAAACAACGCCACGGTACCATCAGGATGAATATCGATATCCTGCAAAATCAAAGCGTTGCTGCGCCCCGCGGGAGCATTTACCGGTCGCTCCATCACTGCGACATCGGCGCCTGGTGCAGGCGCAGCGGCCGCGACCTGCGGCGCCTGAGTTTCGGCTAGAAATTCCGCCTCGTCTTCTCGAGCCACTTCATTGGCGTCGCGGATCTCGATGGCTTGCCCCGCAGCCTGCACGCGCTTCAAAACAGCTGCGATCTCGGCAAAAGGTACCCGCGGCCCTTCAGCCGGAACAGCGCCGGCAATAAGATTGAAGAGCAACACTGTCCGCTCGTTTACGCTGGGCGTCATCCGAACTCTCTGCTGGTTGAGGCAAGGCGGACGATTAGGTTCAGCACCTTCGGTGAGCAAATCCTTAACGGTACCACCATTGCGCGTCAACACCCATCAACGAGCAATGAGGAGCGGAAGGTTTATAGCGAAGAGAGTACCTAATTCAGCTTCAAAGTGACGACGGCCGCCCCGGAGGGCGGCTGTCGGGATGACTAGATGTGCACTATTGGATCACCGCCCATGGAGCGCCCGATCGCGCTCCTTCGCCTGGATCGTGGCCTTGAGATCCGGCTCCTCCTGTAGCAGCACCTGCTTGGCGGCCTGCTTGTAGGTGGTGAAGACCTTCGCCAGCACGCCCTGCTTCCCGGAGAAGCCGAACTCCGCGCCGCCTTCGCCCTGGGGCAGATCCTGGTATTCCGGCTGGTCGCCCAGCCACGCCACGTAATCCGGGAAGTTGCGCCCGTCGATCACCGGCAGGGTGTTCATAAGCCGGACGAATCGGTTGTACTGGCCCGCCGACAGGGCCACGCCGTCCATCTTCCGCGGCGGCATCTTCAGCGGCATGCCCGCGTCGATCAGCACCTGATCCGCTGCCGCCGGCTTGCCCCGGCTGATCTTCAGCGGGAGCACCATCTCCCACGGTTGGCCGTCGCCCTGGTCACGCACCCGCCCGAACAGGTCGAGGGACGGCTCCAGATCGTCGGACAGGCCAGGCGTGCGGGCCTTGAACCGCTGGAGTGCTTGGTACCAGCCCCGCACCGCGGGCGAGAGTTGCGGGTCGAAGTCCTCTACCATCGTGTTGGAGGCGTCGGGATTGACGTACCGCTCGATGGTGCCGCGCAGGGAGCTGTAGGGCAGCATGCCGTCGAGGATCACACCGCCGTAGGTGTCCGTCAGGCCCTGCATCAGCGCGCCGAACCGCTCCTCCGGTTCGTCGTACATGCTCTGGAAGACGCGGGCGATCTTGGCGAAGCCGGTGAAGAACGGCTGGTCGCCCATGTAGCTGTAGAAGGCCAGAGCGGCGCCGGCTGCCAGCCCGTCCACCCCGGTGCCATCCTCCGCGGTGAGGGCGTGCCCGGTGATGTCGGCGGCCATGGCGAGAAGCGGCGACAGTGGGTCGAACCGCTCATAGGAGACATAGACCTTCTCGGGCGTGACTTTCACCGCGCCGACCTTGGAAAGCTGGGTGATGGACTCGGGCGTCAGCTCCCCGGCGTTGAACACGAAGCTGTAGGGCTGCCAGCCCTGCCGTTCCAGCGCCTGCCGCAGTTCGGGCCGGCTCGGACCGCTGCCGGTGATCCGGCCATCCAGGGCGTAGCTGGAGGCCGCCGCCATGGCGAGGCTGCCCAGGGTGAACTTGGCAATCGCCAGATCTCGCCGCGCGCCGCCGGCCATGAAGTCCTCTCGGGCCTGGGCGGACAGCGGCGCCAGGGGAGAGCGCTGGATCACCTCAAGCATGATGTTCATCGGCGTGCGGAAGAACGGGAAGATGACCTTCGTGGCCGGGGACATCGCCAGCGTCTGCTGAACGGCGGCCAGCAACGGCGACTCCAGATCGCGCTGGAAGGTCATGGTGCGGGCGAAGGACGCGGCGTCCGCCTTCACCGACGGCGGCGGGTTCTCGATGAAGGTCGCCGCGAAGTCCGCGACCTGTCGGCGGGCTGTGGCCGGGTCGGCGCCCCGTTCGATCAGATCGTCGAACATCGCGCCGCCCTGCCGGTACGCCTGGGCGTGCAGTTCCATCCGATAGCCCACGGCCTTGAAGAACTCATCCTCCGTGAGCATGGCCCGACTCGGGAGCGTGACGAACTTCCCATAGAGGTTCACCGCCTGCCCGACAGGACCGGTCAGGTTGAACGCCTCCGCGCTGATCGGGTTCAGCCGGTCGCCACGGGCAATTTCGACGCGGGACGCGATGTCCTGGATGGGCATGTTCTCCCGCCACGCCCGGCGGGCGATGGACCAGCCGTCGAGGAAGCCGCGCAGGGCACCCGTGGTCATTGCCAACGCCTCTCCCATGGCGGCCCGCTCCGGGTCGGCGCCGGGCAGATGGGTGCGGCCCGCTCCGATCACCGCAGCGAGTTGGCGCTCCAGGATCTGCATGCCGCCGAAGACGCCGTTGCTGGCGACGTTGACGAGGTGCGTCTTGGGGCTGGAGAGCAACCCGTTGATGAACTGCGCCAGGAAGGCGTCCGACAGCTTTGCCAGCATGCCGGCCTCGGCCAGCTTGTTCCGGGCGCCCTGGGTGGACAGGCTGAGGTACTTCGTCGCCAGATCGCGCACTGACGCCTCACCGCCGTATTCGTCCAGCACCCGGCGCACCGCCTCCCCGGCGGCCACGTCGCCCGCGTCGCGCGGGATGCGGAACACCGCCAGCGTGCGCGCCACGTCGCTCTGGATGCCCTTCACGGACTTCGCCAGGGCGCCGTGGAAGGCCAGTTGCTGGCGGAACTTCAGCTTGTCGAGGTCGGTGGCCGTGGGCAGCACCACGGCCTTCGCCAGCCGGTCGAGTTCCCCACTGCTGGCCGTCAACGCGCGCAGGGCGTTCAGCATGTCCTTGCCATTCAGCAACTCGCCGCCCTCGCTGCGGTTCAGCACGCGGGCGATGAACTTTTCATCGATGCCCGCGGCTTGGGCCTGTTGCTGGATTTCGGTGAAGGTCACCTTCTGCGGGGTGGCGAACAGTTGCCCGGTCCGGTCGATTGCCGCCTTCACGTCGTCGGGACCGACGATGCGGTCCAGGTTGAAGGTCAGGGCCGGGGGCTTGCCGGCGGTGCTGCCGGTGCTGTGCTGGAACGCCAGCGTTTCCGCTTCGGTGGCCTCGCGCACGGCGACGTAATCGCCCACCTTCCCGGATAGCCTCCCGCCGTCGAGGATCGGCTCGTCCACCCGGCGCGCGGTGGTGCCCATCCGGCGCAGCATGGCGCCCGCCGGGCCGCTGCTGAGGGTGGCCCCTGCGTCCTCCACCCCCGTGACCAGCCGGGCTGCCGCCGCGGCGCCGGTTGCCGCGCCCTTCAGCGGGTCCATGAAGGCCGCGCCGACCACGCGCCCGGCGTCCGCGAGCGCGTCCTCCGCCACCTGGGCACCGTCCCGCTGGTCGAGGGGCTGGGGGCGCACGAAGGGCTTCAGCTTGCCGTCCGCCGGATCGCGCTGGATCGCGAACAGCAACTCGTTCGGGTTGACCCCCGATTCGTCCCACAAGGCCACGGCATCCGGCGGCGCGACCTTCTGGCCCTCCGCAGCATCAGCCGGCGCGCGCTGCCCGGACAGGGCAAGGCCCAGGTCTTCACCCATGCGCCGTGCCGTGCCGCCCAACTGGTCGAGGAAGGAAGGGGCTGGAGCGGGGGTGTCGGCAGTGTCGACACCCTGTGGCGCCTGTCCTCCGCCACCCGGCGCTGGAGTCTTGTCGCCGGTCTGGGCCAGGGGCGGGGCGTTCTCCGCCGGGCCGCGATAGACCAGCGTCGTGAAGCCCGGCCCGTTGCCGTACCGCAGGATGTGGCCTGGGTTCTGCTTGTCGGGAATGTCCTCGAAGCTGTCGAAGCCACCGGACGTGTCGGGCTTGGTCACCGGGGGCGGGGCCGGTTCCAGGCGAACGCGGGCACCGATGCGGGCGTCGAGAAAGGCGTCGTCGATGGTGCTCATGGTCAGTCCCCGTGAACCTGCTGGATGGCGGCGCGGAGCTGCGACAGCTCACGCTCGTTGAAGAGGCCGCGCTTGAACATGCCGAAGAGGCCCGACTTCGGATCGGACAGCCGGCGGGCGGCCTCGATGTCGTCGAGGCCGTCGAAGTCGAGGGTGATGAGGTTGCCTTGCGCGTCCCGGAGACCAGCCGCGCGCACCTTGTCGGCGGCCTCCTTCAGTTGCGCCTTGTACTGGAGTGCAAGCGGGCTGCTGTTGCGCTGGTGCTGCTGCGTCTGATCGCCGTCGATCACCCGCTTTGCGATCTCAACTGGGTCGAACGGCTCACCGGACTTCCGGGCCGCGTCGATCGCGTCGTCGAAGGCGATGCGCATGCGGCTGGCGGCCTTGGCCTCCCCGCTGCTGGGGTTGAACAACCCGCCCTCCACCAAGCCCGAAGCGGCGCGGATGCGGGCCAGCCCGGTCTTGTAGCGCTCGTCCTCCTGCTTCCCGATCTTGTCCATGAGTCGCCGGCCCGTGTCGAAGGTCAGGCCGCGCCCCATGAACCCGATCAGCCGGTCGGCGCTGGTGATCACGCCGCGTTCGATCTGGTCTTCGAGGCTGAACAGCAGCTCCGGATTGTCGGTGCCGGCGTTGCGGCCCTGTTCCATCAGGCGGCTGAAGGCTTCCGGGTTGACGGTGCCCAGCGCCCGCACGCGGCCTACCAACTGGTCACGCTTGGCGAGGAAGTCCGGCGCCGCGGTGTCGAGGCTGGCGAGGTCGTACAGGGCCTGATTGGTCGCCTTCTCGCGACGGGCCTGATCATGCCGCTCCTGCCGGTCGACCAATGCGGAGGTGGCGCTCGCCAGCGACAGCAGCTCCTTCCGGACCTTCACCTGTCCTTCGACGGACAGCGCCCGGTAAGCTGCGCTCGCCTCCGTTCCGGCCTGCCCGGTGGTCAGCATGCCACAGGCGGACAGCGGATCGAGGCCGTCCGCCCATTTGAGGATCACACCCGACGCCTGGTTCTCCAGCTCTCCGATCTTGCCCAGCGCCCGCGCCTTCAGTTGTTCGTGCTGGCTTGGCGACATGACGAAGCGGGCCGAGGGTTTGCCGCTCAGGAGGGAGGCGGTGGTGCCGACCGCGGCGACATACTCGCGGGTTTCCTTGAAGGGAATCGCCGCCGCCCATTCGGCGTCGGTCATCTTGCCGGCGCGCGGGTCTCCGATGTCCTTCAGCCACCCGTCCACCGTGCCCGGCCCGGCGTTGTAGGCGGCCAGGGCGAGCGTGCGGTTCCCGTCGTAGCGGTCGAGCATCTTCCGCAGGTAGGCGTTGCCCAAAGCCTCGTTGTAGGCCGGATCGGTGCGGAACTTCTGCTCGTCCCACGGCAGGCCCGCCGCCTGCGCAGCTTCCGGCCCGGTGCCGGGCATCACCTGCATGACGCCGACGACGCCCTTGCTGCTGGTCAGGGGCGTCACACCGTCCGCCTTGAACTGGCGCCCGCCGCTCTCCTGCCGTTTCACAGCCGCAGCCAGGACGGCGAACGCGCTGTCGTCGGTCAGGCCCAGGGCCTCGACTTCGCGGCGCGCGACATCCGCCCCGGATTTCCAGAACGTCGTCGTCAGGTGGGCGAGAACGCTTTCGCCCTGGGCCGCCGCGGAGCGCTTCTTCATCTCCAGGGCGACATATTCGGGAGACCAGAAACCCGCCGCCGCGCCCGCGTTGAGGTGCCGCTGCTGATCGTCCAGGGCTTCAACCACTCCTTGCTGGTCGCCCGCGCCGGCCCGGTTCAGCATTTCGAGCTGCGCGTCATCCAGAACCGCGCCCAGCGCATTCACGGCCAGCCGCTTGTCTTTCTCCGCCGCGGCGCCCGTGATGGAGTCGAAGACGCTGAGATGCGCCTTCCCAAGCGCGATCCGGGCGCGGTCGGCATACCGCAGCGGCACCTCCTTGAGAGTGCCATCGGCGTAGCCCTGCCAGCCCGCATTGAAGGCCGTCGGGTCGTCGGGATGCTGGGCCTTCAGCTCCAGCGCGGTCCGCCGGGCGTCAAGCTCCAGCGTTGCGACCTGCTTCGCATCGGCGGCGGCGAGCAATTCTTCCGCATGGTTCCCGACGGCCCCGGAGAAGTTCCTCAACGCCGCCCAGGCCGCGCCGGCATTGGGATCGGCTTGTACCAGCGGCGACGGATCGAGGAGGACGGGCGGGCGGTTGCCGCCGGTGGGAAGTCCAGTGCCGGCCATGGTTATGCTCCGGTGTGTTCAGCGGCGCGACGGCGCGCAGCCCGCGCGGCGAGTTGTTCGATCAGGCGGGGGCTGTTGCGCAACCCGGAGGCGTCGAGGAAGGCGTGAACCGCCGGCCAGCGCCGGGCCGCCCGCTCGATCAGCCCCGCAGCCTCCCCGATCATCTCGTCGGCGGCGGCGCCGTGCTTCTCGCGCAGCGACGCCGCCACCTGTTCGGGGACGACGGTCATTCCACGCGCCGGCGGTCGGCTTCGGTACGGGTGCGAGTCTCGGCGCGCATCTCGGCGAGTCGCCGCGTGCATTCAGCGACCTTCGCTTCGATCGTCGGGGCAGAGCGCGGGCGGACGACGCTGACGTAAGTCGGAAAAATCTCGTTATTCGGGCCGCCCGCATTGCTCAGCACGAGCGGGAACAACTTCGCCAGCTCCAGGTTCTCACCCAAGCTGGCCATTCCGTACCGGAGATGCGCGTGGACATGCTGACGGCCCAGCGTCACAGCCCGGTCGATCAGATCGGTCAGCTCCGAGTATTTGGCCCCGGCTTCCTCCAGAGCCGCCTGGGCCGCCTTCGCCACGTCGAGCGCCTGCGTCAGCAGCGCTTCGGCCTCGTCCCAATCCGCCTTGGCCTGGGCCGCAGCCTCCTCCGCCAGCGCTGCGGCCAGCAGTTCGCGCGCGCCCTCGATACCGGTGGCGAGCTGGTCGCGGCGCGCCTTGGCGGTGGCGATCTCGCCGGGGATTTCCCGAAGGCGGGCGGCCTTGCTCTCGCTCAGCAGACCGACGGTGGCCAGCGTGGCGGCCTTGCGCTGTTCGTCCTCCAGGATGTCCAGCGCTTCGGTCAGTTCGGCGCGCTCGGTCTCCGCCTTGGCAATCGCCGCCTGAATGCGGGCGGATTCCTTCGGCTCGGTCTCGGTCGTCATGGGTTCGGCCTGTGCTGGTGAAACTTGCCGAATGGTGAGGGTGCGTGCGTTGGCCAGCCAACGCACAGCGTGTGAGGTTGGTCCCGTCATTGCACGGAGGCGGACGTGAGCGACAATCAACCTCAACGGCAGTTCGTTTACCAACGGGCCTGGGGGAAAATCCCTTGGGCCTATCACGCGATTTGCCGCGAGTTGCGGCGACACCTGAAGCAGCGCGGCTGGGCGCACTGGCAACTCGACGACGCGGCGGGTTGGAACGACGGCTATGCCGGCAAGGTGCTGAACCCCGCAACCCCCTCCGGGCGTATGGCCGGACACGACATGCTCGACCTCGCATTCACCGCCCTGGTCGGTCGCGGGTACCGGGTTCTCGTCATCCCGAACGGCTTCGACGTTTCCGCTCCTGGGGCGGTCCAGACGCTGTTGGATGAACAGGATGCCACGGAGGTCGAGCGCGTCGCCAACATGATCGAACTGGCCGCCTACACCCGAAAGGTCCCCAAAATTGCAGAAGTCTAACCACCCCGTCCCGGCGCCGACGAAGGGCGCCATCCCGCCGGCCAAGAAGAAGGGATTGACCAAGAAGGTCCGCGCCGCGATCGACGCGCTGATCGCTGGCCGTGCCAAGACCCACGAAGAGGCGGCGGCCATCGCCGGCTGTGCCCGTGAGTCCGTCTCCCGCGCGCTCAAGCGGCCCGAGGTGCTGGAGGAGATCCGGCTCCGGGTCGAACAGCAGCTCAAGGGCAAGACGCTGGCGCGGGCCGCCGGCAAGCTCGACCAGCTCATCGACGCGAACAGCGAGAACGTTGCCTTCCGCGCGACCGAACTGGCGCTGGGCCTGAACGGCTATCGGCCTCCCCAGCAAGGCACCACGGTCCAGACCAACGTGAACGTCGGCTGGATGATCGACCTGCGCACCAACGCCGACGGCCCCGGCCAGCGGCTGGGTGACAGCACGGTCGGCGGAACGATCATCGACGCCGAACCGGTTGAACAGAGCGAATGAGGGAAGAGGCCATGGACGACGGCTATCAGAAGCGGCGCGACGAACTGGTCGCCGGCCTCCAGGCGATTGAGGCAATCCGGGCGGGGCGGGCCAGCGGACCGGCGCCGTCCATCCTCGACCAGCTTCCGCCCGGACCGGCCCCGGAGGAGCCGCGCCAGCATGACGCCCATCTCTTCGCCCGCCTGCAGGATCGGGCGCGGCGGGAAACGGCGGAACTCACCGCGGAGCACGAGCGCAACCTCGCGGCCATTGCCCGCCTTCGGTTCGACCACGCCCAGCGCAACGGGGAGCGTCCGTTCGGGGTGGTTGAGGGCGGGATTGCTCAGTGATTGCTATACGATTGCTGAAACGAGCGAGGCCGCCCGGAGGCGGCCTCTAACCCATTGAATTCGTTGGTGCCGGTTGCAGGGCTCGAACCCGCGACCTTCGGTTTACAAAACCGCTGCTCTACCAACTGAGCTAAACCGGCGTGCCGCCCGGCCAGACCGCGGCGGGCGCTTACACTAGCGTCCCGCGCGGTGCGCGGCAAGCCTCACCTGTGCGGCGCGTTCGGCGACGCGTCAGCGCAGCCGGGCGACCTCGTAGAGGGCGACGGCGGCGGCGTTGGACACGTTCAGACTGCCCACCGGGCCTTGTGTCGGCAGGCGGGCGATGATGTCGCAGCGCTCCATGGTCAAGCGGCGCAGCCCGGCACCCTCGGCTCCCAACACCAGCGCGGTGCGGCCCGTCAGGTTGCATTGGGCGAGCGTGCTCTGCCCCGACTCGGCAAGGCCGACGGTCCAGAAGCCAGCTTGCTGGAGATCGGCCAGCGCCCGGGCCAGATTGGTGACGCGGACCAAGGGCACCGACTCCAGCGCTCCCGAGGCGCTCTTGGCGAGGACCCCGGTGGTTTCCGGTGCGTTGCGCTCCGTCACCACCACCGCCTTGGCGCCGAAGGCCGAGGCGGAGCGCAGGATGGCGCCGACATTGTGGGGGTCGGTCACCTGGTCGAGGACGACGATGAGCGCCGACGGGTCCGAATCGGCCTCCGCGCAGAGGTCCTCGATCCCGATCTCCTCCAGGGGCGCGACGTCCAGCGCCACGCCCTGGTGCACGGCGCCCGCCGGCAGCATGCGGTCGAGGTCGTTGCGGTCGGCCGGCATCAGGCCGGGCCGCTGCAGCCCGCGGGCCCTGGCCTGGGCCAGCACCGGCTCCAGTGCGGCGCGGCCCGCCTCCGTCGCGATCAGCCGGTGGATGCGCCGCTCCGGGTTCAGCCACGCTGCCGACACCGGGTGCAGGCCGTAAAGCAGGACGCCCTGCGCGCCGCGCCCGGGGGAGGAGCGGTCGCCGCGCGACTCGCGGTGGGACGGGGAGTGGTTCTTGGCCGGGGCAGGGGGCTGGCCTTGCGGGGCGGATGGCTTTTTCGAACGGGTCATGGTGTCCGGCTGGAGGGGGCAGGGCTAAGCCTGCCGCGGTTATTCACAGTTTTCTGGTTTGGACTGCTTCAGACGTGTTGACAAGGCCTGAAAAATTCTCATAGTGCCGAACTCCGCGGCGGGCATGTCCCGCAGCGGGCCTGGGGAAGGGTGGCCGAGTGGTTAAAGGCAGCAGACTGTAAATCTGCCCGCGTAAGCGTACGCTGGTTCAAATCCAGCCCCTTCCACCACTACATTCCACGGCTTGTCCGTGATCGCGTTTCCCGGTCGATAGCGCCGGGCGGGGCATGGCAGGCGGGTGTAGCTCAATGGTAGAGCAGAAGCCTTCCAAGCTTACGACGGGGGTTCGATTCCCCTCACCCGCTCCAATCCCCCCGCGCTAAGGGAAATGTCGGTCTCGGCCGGGCCATTGTGTGCGTCCGGAACGTCGGGAACGAAAGACCAAAGCGATGGCGAAGGCAAAGTTTGAGCGGAACAAGCCGCACTGCAACATTGGCACGATCGGCCACGTCGACCACGGCAAGACGTCGCTGACGGCGGCGATCACGAAGGTGCTGGCCGAGAGCGGCGGCGCGACCTTCACCGCCTACGACCAGATCGACAAGGCGCCGGAAGAGAAGGCCCGTGGCATCACGATCTCGACGGCGCACGTCGAGTACGAGACGACCAACCGCCACTACGCCCACGTCGATTGCCCGGGCCACGCCGACTACGTGAAGAACATGATCACGGGCGCCGCGCAGATGGACGGCGCGATCCTGGTCGTGTCGGCCGCCGACGGCCCGATGCCGCAGACCCGCGAGCACATCCTGCTGGCCCGCCAGGTCGGCGTGCCGGCGCTGGTGGTGTTCATGAACAAGGTCGACATGGTCGACGATCCGGAGCTGCTCGAGCTGGTCGAGATGGAGGTGCGCGAGCTGCTGTCCTCCTACCAGTTCCCGGGCGACGACATTCCGATCGTCAAGGGCTCGGCGCTGTGCGCTCTGGAGGACCGTTCGCCGGAGATCGGCCGTGACGCCATCCTCAAGCTGATGGCCGAGGTCGACCAGTACATCCCGCAGCCGGAGCGTCCGAAGGATCGTCCGTTCCTGATGCCGATCGAGGACGTGTTCTCGATCTCGGGCCGCGGCACCGTGGTGACCGGCCGCGTCGAGCGCGGCATCGTCAAGGTCGGCGAGGAAGTCGAGATCGTCGGCCTGAAGGCGACGGTCAAGACCACCGTGACCGGCGTCGAGATGTTCCGCAAGCCGCTCGACTCGGGTGAGGCCGGCGACAACATCGGCGCGCTGCTGCGCGGCACCAAGCGTGAGGACGTCGAGCGCGGCCAGGTTCTGGCCAAGCCGGGCAGCATCACGCCGCACACCACCTTCAAGGCCGAGGCCTACATCCTGACGAAGGAAGAGGGTGGCCGTCACACGCCGTTCTTCACCAACTACCGTCCGCAGTTCTACTTCCGCACGACCGACGTGACGGGCATGGTGAAGCTGCCGGAAGGCACCGAGATGGTGATGCCGGGCGACAACATCTCCATGGAAGTCGAGCTGATCGCTCCGATCGCCATGGACGAGGGTCTGCGCTTCGCCATCCGCGAGGGTGGTCGGACCGTCGGCGCCGGCGTCGTCGCCTCGATCATCAAGTAAGTTGAGGAGTCGATCCCGCCGCCGTTCCTCCGTGGTTCGGCGGCGGGATTGATCCCTGTCGATTTCGGCGTGCCGGCCGATAAAAAGGCTAGCAAGCCACGCGGCTATGCGCTATAAGCTCCGCTCCCCGCCGGGGGTAGAGCCTGCGGCGATAGGAGTGTAGCTCAATTGGTAGAGCACCGGTCTCCAAAACCGGGGGCTGGGGGTTCGAGCCCCTCCACTCCTGCCACGCCGTACCGAACAAGAACGGGTCGCTGACCGCGCCCTACACGTCGCACCGGAGCCCGCACGGTCTACGATGGCTAAAGTGAACCCCGCAGAATTCGCGCGCGACGTCCGCCGCGAGGTGGCCAAGGTCACCTGGCCGACCCGCAAGGAAACCGGCGTGACGACCGCCATGGTGTTCGTCATGGTGGTGCTGGCTTCGCTGTTCTTCCTCGTCGTGGATCAGGTGCTGGCCTTCGCCGTCCGTATGATCCTTGGGCTGGGAGCCTGATCGCCATGGCCGCGCGCTGGTACGTCGTTCACGTCTATTCGGGCTTCGAGAAGAAGGTTTCCCAGGCCATCCGCGAGAAGGCGGCTCAGAAGGGTCTGGAAGACAAGTTCGAAGAAATCCTGGTGCCGACCGAGGAAGTGGTCGAGGTGCGCCGGGGTTCGAAGATCAACACCGAGCGGAAGTTCTTCCCCGGCTACGTCCTCATCAAGATGGATTTGACGGACGAGTCCTGGCATCTCGTGAAGAACACGCCGAAGGTCACCGGCTTCTTGGGCGGGGGCGGCAAGCCGCAGCCGATCAGCCAGCGCGAAGCCGAGCGGATCATCCATCAGGTGCAGGAAGGCTTTGAGCGCCCCAAGCCCTCGATCACCTTCGAGGTGGGCGAGCAGGTTCGTGTGAGCGACGGCCCCTTCACCTCCTTCAACGGCACCGTCGAGGAAGTCGACGAGGAGAAGGCCCGCCTCAAGGTGGCGGTGTCGATCTTTGGCCGCTCCACGCCGGTCGAGCTGGAATACACCCAGGTCGAGAAGGTCTGAGGTCAACAGTTTTCCCGGGGCACGTGATGAACAGTCACGTGCTCCTTTCTGCTGCGGAAGGCCCGCCATAGCCGCACCGCAAAGCCCCGCGACGCCCGTCAGCGTACCGAGGCGTCGTATCTGGAGGTTGTGACATGGCAAAGAAAATCGTCGGCTTCATCAAGCTGCAGGTTCCGGCCGGCAAGGCGAATCCGTCGCCGCCCATCGGCCCGGCGCTCGGTCAGCGCGGCCTGAACATCATGGAGTTCTGCAAGGCGTTCAACGCCAAGACGCAGGATCTGGAAGTCGGCATGCCGATCCCGGTGGTCATCACCGCCTACGGCGACCGTACCTTCACCTTTGTCACCAAGACCCCGCCGGTCAGCTACTTCCTGAAGAAGGCCGCTGGCATCGACAAGGGCTCGCAGACCACCGGCAAGGGCGCTTTCGCCGGCAAGATCACGAAGACCCAGATTCGTGACATCGCCGAGAAGAAGATGAAGGACCTGAACGCCCACGACGTCGAGGCGGCCGCGAGCATGATCGCTGGTTCCGCCCGCTCGATGGGCCTCGAAGTGGTGGAGGGCTGATCCCATGGCGAAGCTCGGCAAGCGTCTGACCGATTCCTACAAGAAGGTCGACCGCGAGGCGCTCTACTCCCTGGAAGGCGCCGTCTCCCTGATCAAGGGCCTGCCCAAGGCGAAGTTCGATGAGACCATCGAAATCGCCATGAACCTGGGCATCGATCCGCGTCACGCCGACCAGATGGTCCGCGGCGTGGTGAACCTGCCGAACGGCACCGGCAAGACCGTGCGCGTCGCCGTGTTCGCCAAGGGCACCAAGGCGGACGACGCCCTGGCCGCCGGCGCGGACATCGTCGGCGCCGACGATCTGGCCGAGAAGATCCTGGCCGGCAACATCGACTTCGACCGCTGCATCGCGTCCCCGGACATGATGGGCGTCGTCGGCAAGCTCGGTAAGGTTCTCGGCCCGCGCGGCCTGATGCCGAACCCGAAGCTGGGCACCGTGACCCCCGACGTGGCCGGCGCCGTCAAGGCCGCCAAGGCCGGCGCCGTGGAGTTCCGCGCCGAGAAGACCGGCATCGTGCACGCCGGCGTCGGCAAGGCCAGCTTCTCGGAAGAGGCTCTGGTGCAGAACATCCGCGCCTTCGTGGATGCCATCACCCGCGCCAAGCCGACCGGTGCCAAGGGCCAGTACCTGCTGAAGGTCTCGCTGTCCTCGACGATGGGCCCGGGCCTGAAGCTCGATCTGTCCACTCTGGCCGCCACGGCCTGAGTGACCTGAGTTTCGCCGCCGGTTCCCTTGGGGCCGGCGGCGATCGGGTGTCCCTGCGGGGATGCCCACCCTGTCCAAGACCGCTGGTGCCTGCGCCTCCCCGGAGGCAAGGGCTTAAACCCGCCAGAGCAGACAGGAGTTGAACCGTTAACCACGCGGGCTTGCCCGCGGTTCAGGAACGGCTCGAACTTCTGGGACAGGTTCGCCGGGGCCTCCGACCGCAAGGAGAGGGGTCCCTCGTAAACCTCTGTGCAAGGAGGCGATCCGTGGATCGTACACAAAAAGAAGCGACGATCGCGGACCTGCAGTCGAAGCTCCAGGACACGGGCCTGGTGGTGGTCACCCACCATCTGGGCCTGACGGTGGCGGAAGTCACCGACCTGCGTGGCAAGATTCGGGCCGCGGGCGCGAGCTTCAAGGTGACGAAGAACCGGCTCGCCCGCCGCGCCCTTCAGGGCACGCAGTTCGAAGGTCTGGACGGTCTCTTCAAGGGACCGACCGCGATCGCTTACTCGAAGGATCCCGTCGCGGCCGCCAAGGTGGTGGCCGACTACGCGAAGACCAACGAGAAGCTGAAGATCGTCGGTGCCGCTCTCGGCGACCAGATCCTCGACGTGGAGGGAGTGAAGGCTCTCGCCACGCTCCCGTCGCTGGACGAACTGCGCGCCAAGCTCGTGGGCATGATCCAGACCCCGGCGACCCGCATCGCCGGCGTTCTCCAGGCTCCGGGCGGCCAGGTCGCCCGTGTGCTGGCGGCCTACGCGAAGAAGGACGAGGCGGCCTGAGCCGCACCCGTCTAGCTGTCTACCCATCCCAGAACATCGAGTTGTTGGAGCATTAAAATGGCTGATCTGCAGAAGCTGGTCGACGATCTCTCGGCCCTGACCGTCATCGAGGCCGCCGAGCTGTCGAAGCTGCTGGAAGAGAAGTGGGGCGTCTCCGCCGCCGCTCCGGTGGCCGTTGCCGCCGCCGGTCCGGCCGCCGCCGCCGCCCCGGTCGAAGAGCAGACCGAGTTCAACGTGATCCTCGCCGACGCCGGCGACAAGAAGATCAACGTGATCAAGGAAGTCCGCGCCATCACCGGCCTGGGCCTGAAGGAAGCCAAGGACCTGGTCGAAGGCGCCCCGAAGCCCGTCAAGGAGGCCGTGTCGAAGGACGAGGCCGCCAAGATCAAGAAGCAGCTTGAAGAGGCCGGCGCCAAGGTCGATATTAAGTAAGACCGTCTTGCTGCGACGGATAAGACATATCCACGCCGGACGGCGGCCGGTCCCCGAGGGGGCCTGCCGCCGCACGGCGTTTTCTGCCTTCCACCGGACCGGGTTTCCCGGTCCGGCTCTTTCCGTCCCTGAATAAGGGGCGGGCCGCGCGATCATCGCCGCGTCGCGGCGAGCACCCTGGTTCGCGTGCTTCTGGTCGAGCGTACTCACGATTCTGACGTTTGGGGACATCCATGGCCAAATCCTTTACGGGTCGAAAGCGTGTTCGGAAGAGCTTCGGGCGCATCCCGGAAGTCACCCAGATGCCCAACCTCATCGAGGTGCAGCGCAGCTCCTACGACCACTTCCTGCAAATGGACGTCCCGCCGGAGAAGCGGGCCAACCTGGGTCTGCAGGAGGTGTTCCGGTCGGTGTTCCCGATCAAGGACTTCTCCGACCGCGCCGTCCTCGACTTCGTGAAGTACGAGCTTGAGCAGCCCAAGTATGACGTCGAGGAGTGCCAGCAGCGCGGCATGACCTTCGCCGCCCCGCTGAAGGTGACCCTGCGCCTCTCCGTCTTCGACGTCGAAGAGGACACGGGGCTGCGCTCGATCCGCGACATCAAGGAGCAGGACGTCTACATGGGCGACATGCCCCTGATGACGGCCAACGGCACCTTCATCATCAACGGCACCGAGCGCGTCATCGTCTCGCAGATGCACCGCAGCCCGGGCGTCTTCTTCGACCATGACAAGGGCAAGACCCACTCGTCGGGCAAGTATCTCTTCGCCGCCCGCGTGATCCCGTACCGCGGCTCCTGGCTGGACTTCGAGTTCGACGCCAAGGACCTTGTCTACGTGCGCATCGACCGCCGCCGCAAGCTGCCGGCCACCACGCTGCTGTTCGCCCTGGACGGCGCGGAGACCGAGGCGCTGCGCGCCGAGCGGAAGGCGCAGAAGAAGGACCTGCTGCCCTACGAGGCGCAGGGCATGGCGAAGGAAGAAATCCTCAATTTCTTCTACGACACCATCACCTACACCCGTGCGTCGGGCGGCTGGAAGACCCCCTTCAACGCCGAACGCATGAAGGGCGTGAAGGTCGCCTCCGACCTCGTGGACGCGGCCTCCGGCCAGGTCGTCGCCGAGGCCGGCACCAAGATGACGCCGCGCCTGATCAAGAAGCTGGTCGAGGGCGGCCTCGCCGAGCAGCTCGTCTCCACCGAGGAGCTGACCGGCCGCTACCTCGCTGTCGACATCATCAACGAGCGGACCGGCGAAGTCCTGTTCGAAGCCGGTGACGAATTGTCGGCCAGCGACCTCGACAAGCTGGAGAAGGCCGGCGTCGACGAGCTGCCGGTGCTGGCGATCGACCACCTGAACGTCGGCGCCTACATCCGCAACACGATGGCGGCCGACCGCAACGCGTCCCGCGAGGACGCGCTGATCGACATCTACCGCGTCATGCGTCCGGGCGAGCCGCCGACCCTGGAGTCGGCCGAGGCGCTGTTCGCCGGCCTGTTCTTCGACAGCGAGCGCTACGACCTGTCGGCGGTGGGCCGCGTCAAGATGAACGCGCGCCTGAACTTCCAGACCGAGGACAGCGTCCGTGTCCTGCGCAAGCAGGACATCATGTCGATCCTCAAGGTTCTGGTGAACCTGAAGGACGGCCGCGGCGAGATCGACGACATCGACCATCTCGGCAACCGCCGCGTCCGCTCGGTCGGCGAGCTGATGGAGAACCAGTACCGCGTCGGGCTGCTGCGCATGGAGCGCGCGATCCGCGAGCGCATGAGCTCGGTCGAGATCGACACGGTCATGCCGCACGACCTGATCAACGCCAAGCCGGCGGCGGCGGCGGTGCGCGAGTTCTTCGGCTCCTCGCAGCTCTCGCAGTTCATGGACCAGACCAACCCGCTGTCCGAGATCACGCACAAGCGTCGTCTCTCGGCCCTCGGGCCGGGCGGTCTGACCCGCGAGCGCGCCGGCTTCGAGGTGCGCGACGTGCACCCGACGCACTACGGCCGCATCTGCCCGATTGAGACGCCCGAAGGTCCGAACATCGGTCTGATCAACTCGCTGGCGACCTACGCCCGCGTGAACCAGTACGGCTTCATCGAGAGCCCGTACCGCAAGGTGCGCGATAGCATCGTCACCGACGAGGTGGTCTACCTCTCCGCCATGGAGGAGGGCCGCTACGTCGTCGCCCAGGCGAACGCCGAACTGGACGCGGACAACCGCTTCGCCGCCGACCTCGTGTCGTGCCGGCAGGGCGGCGAGTACCTGATGTTCCGCCCGGAGGCCATCGACCTGATCGACGTGTCGCCGAAGCAGCTCGTCTCCGTCGCCGCGGCGCTGATCCCGTTCCTTGAGAACGACGACGCGAACCGCGCGCTGATGGGCTCGAACATGCAGCGTCAGGCGGTGCCGCTGGTCAAGGCCGACGCGCCGCTGGTCGGCACGGGCATGGAGGCCACGGTCGCCCGTGACTCCGGCGTGACCATCGTCGCCAAGCGCAAGGGCATCGTCGACCAGATCGACGCGACCCGCATCGTGGTCCGGGCGACCGACTCGTCCGACGCCACGGCGCCGGGCGTGGACATCTACAACCTGCTGAAGTTCCAGCGTTCCAACCAGAACACCTGCATCACCCAGCGTCCGCTGGTGAAGGTGGGCGACCGCGTGGCGGCCGGCGACATCATCGCCGACGGCCCCTCGACGGAGCTGGGCGAGCTGGCGCTGGGCCGCAACGTGCTCGTCGCCTTCATGCCGTGGAACGGCTACAACTTCGAGGACTCGATCCTCATCAACGAGCGCATCGTCAAGGATGACGTCTTCACCTCGATCCACATCGAGGAGTTCGAGGTCATGGCCCGCGACACCAAGCTGGGCCAGGAGGAAATCACCCGCGACATTCCGAACGTCGGTGAGGAAGCCCTCAAGAACCTCGACGAGGCCGGCATCGTCTACATCGGCGCCGAGGTCCGTCCGGGCGACATTCTGGTCGGCAAGGTGACGCCGAAGGGCGAGAGCCCGATGACGCCGGAAGAGAAGCTGCTGCGCGCCATCTTCGGCGAGAAGGCGTCCGACGTCCGCGACACCTCGCTGCGGCTGCCGCCGGGCGTCGCCGGGACGATCGTCGAGGTCCGCGTGTTCAGCCGCCGCGGCGTCGACAAGGACGAGCGCGCCCTGGCGATCGAGCGCGCCGAGATCGAGAAGCTGGCCAAGGACCGCGACGACGAGCGCGCGATCCTGGAGCGCAGCTTCTACACCCGCCTGAAGGAGGTCATCCTCGGCCAGACCGCCCAGTCCGGGCCGAAGGGCATGCGGGCCGGCACGGTGCTCACCGATGCCGAACTGGCGAACCTGACCAAGGGCCAGTGGCGCCAGATCTCCATCGCCGACGAGCAGGTGATGGAGACGGTGGAGAGCCTGGGCAAGGTCTTCGATGATTCGATCCAGGCGCTGCAGAACCGCTTCGAGAACAAGGTCGAGAAGCTGCAGCGCGGCGACGAGCTGCCGCCGGGCGTGATGAAGATGGTCAAGGTCTTCGTCGCGGTGAAGCGCAAGCTGCAGCCGGGCGACAAGATGGCCGGCCGCCACGGCAACAAGGGTGTGGTCTCCCGCATCCTGCCGCAGGAGGACATGCCGTACCTGGAAGACGGCCAGCCGGTCGATCTGGTGCTGAACCCGCTGGGCGTGCCGTCGCGCATGAACATCGGTCAGATCCTGGAGACCCACCTGGGCTGGGCCTCGGCCGGCCTCGGCAAGCAGATCGGCCGCGCCATCGACCAGTACCGTCTCGCCATGAAGGGCCGCGGCGACGCCGCCCAGACCATGGACGGGCTGCGCATCACGCTGAAGGAAGCCTACGGCCAGAAGGTCTACGACGACCAGATCGCCGACATGACCGAGGGCGAGCTGCTGGAGCTGGGCGGCAACCTGCGCAAGGGCGTCCCCTTCGCCACGCCGGTCTTCGACGGCGCGCGCGAGGAGGACATCTGCCAGCAGCTGGAGAAGGCGGGTCTGGACCGCTCCGGTCAGGTCACACTGATCGACGGCCGCACCGGCGAGGCCTTCGACCGCAAGGTGACCGTCGGCTACATCTACATGCTGAAGCTGCACCACCTCGTGGACGACAAGATCCACGCGCGCTCGATCGGTCCGTACTCGCTGGTCACCCAGCAGCCGCTCGGCGGTAAGGCCCAGTTCGGCGGACAGCGGTTCGGTGAGATGGAAGTGTGGGCGCTCGAAGCCTACGGCGCCGCCTACACGCTGCAGGAAATGCTCACGGTCAAGTCGGACGACGTGTCCGGCCGCACCAAGGTCTACGAGGCGATCGTCCGCGGCGACGACAACTTCGAGGCGGGCATCCCTGAGTCCTTCAACGTTCTGGTCAAGGAGCTGCGCTCCCTCGGCCTGAACGTCGAGCTGAACCAGCGGTCGTACTGAGCCCAAGAGACTTGAACCCGCCGGAGGAGGGGCCATGTTGGCCCCTTCCGGCGGGAACTGCCCTTAACCGACAACGCGGCGCTGCCAGCGGGAGACGGTCATGAACGAGTTGATGAATATTTTCGGCCAGGTCCAGGGTCCCCAGAGCTTCGATCAGATCCGCATCCAGATCGCGAGCCCCGAGCGCATCCGGTCCTGGTCGTTCGGCGAGATCAAGAAGCCGGAAACCATCAACTATCGCACTTTCAAGCCTGAGCGCGACGGCCTGTTCTGCGCCCGCATCTTCGGCCCGATCAAGGACTACGAGTGCTTGTGCGGCAAGTACAAGCGCATGAAGTACCGCGGCATCATCTGCGAGAAGTGCGGCGTCGAGGTCACGCTGTCGAAGGTCCGGCGCGAGCGCATGGGCCACATCGAGCTGGCCTCGCCGGTCGCGCACATCTGGTTCCTGAAGTCCCTGCCGAGCCGCATCGGTCTGCTGCTCGACATGACGCTGAAGGATCTGGAGCGCATCCTCTATTTCGAGAACTACGTCGTCATCGAGCCCGGCCTGACGCCGCTGAAGCTGCACCAGCTGCTCAGCGAGGAGGAGTTCGTCTCCGCCCAGGACGAGTACGGCGAGGACGCCTTCACCGCCTCCATCGGTGCCGAGGCGCTGCGCATCATGCTGTCGGCGCTGGACATGGAGGAGGAGAAGAAGACCTGCCGCGAGGAGCTGCGGGACACCTCGTCCGAGGCCAAGCGCAAGAAGCTCGTGAAGCGCCTGAAGCTGATCGACGCCTTCCTGTCGTCGCAGTCGCGTCCGGAATGGATGATCCTGGAAGTCATTCCGGTGATCCCGCCGGAGCTGCGCCCGCTCGTCCCGCTGGACGGCGGCCGCTTTGCGACCTCCGACCTGAACGACCTCTACCGCCGCGTCATCAACCGCAACAACCGTCTGAAGCGGCTGATCGAACTGAAGGCGCCGGACATCATCGTCCGCAACGAGAAGCGCATGCTGCAGGAGGCCGTCGACGCGCTGTTCGACAACGGCCGCCGCGGCCGCGTCATCACCGGCGCCAACAAGCGTCCGCTGAAGTCGCTGTCCGACATGCTGAAGGGCAAGCAGGGCCGCTTCCGCCAGAACCTTCTCGGCAAGCGCGTCGACTACTCGGGCCGTTCGGTCATCGTGGTCGGTCCGGAGCTGAAGCTGCACCAGTGCGGCCTGCCGAAGAAGATGGCGCTGGAGCTGTTCAAGCCCTTCATCTACGCGAAGCTGGAGCTGTACGGCCTCGCCTCGACCATCAAGGCCGCCAAGCGGATGGTCGAGAAGGAGCGTCCCGAGGTGTGGGACATCCTGGAAGAGGTCATCCGCGAGCATCCGGTGATGCTGAACCGCGCGCCGACGCTGCACCGCTTGGGCATCCAGGCCTTCGAGCCGACGCTGATCGAAGGCAAGGCGATTCAGCTCCACCCGCTGGTCTGCACCGCCTTCAACGCGGACTTCGACGGCGACCAGATGGCCGTGCACGTCCCGCTGAGCCTCGAGGCCCAGTTGGAAGCGCGCGTCCTGATGATGTCGACCAACAACATCCTGTCGCCCGCCAACGGCAAGCCGATCATCGTGCCGTCGCAGGACATCGTGCTGGGTCTCTACTACATCACGATGGACCGGCCGGGCGAGAAGGGCGAGGGCATGACCTTCGCCAACGTCGGCGAGATCGAGCAGGCGCTGGACGCCAAGGTCGTGACGCTGCACGCCAAGGTGAAGGCGCGTTACAAGGGCGTGGACGAGAACGGCGACGAGAAGATCTCCATCGTGGAGACGACTCCGGGCCGCATGCTGCTGTCCGAGATCCTGCCGCGCAACCCGGCGGTGCCCTTCTCGTTGATCAACCGCCTGCTGACCAAGAAGGACGTCGGCAACGTCATCGATGCCGTCTACCGCCATTGCGGTCAGAAGGAGACGGTGATCTTCGCCGACCGCCTGATGAAGCTCGGCTTCGGCCACGCCTGCCGCGCCGGCATCTCCTTCGGCAAGGATGACATGGTCATCCCCGAGGCGAAGAAGAAGCTGGTCAACGACAGCAAGGAGCGGGTGAAGGAGTTCGAGCAGCAGTATCTCGACGGCCTGATCACCCAGGGCGAGAAGTACAACAAGGTCGTCGACGTCTGGTCGGAATGCACCGAGAAGGTGGCGACGGAGATGATGAAGGTCATCTCCGACACCGCCCCCGGCAAGCCGGTGAACTCGGTCTATATGATGGCCCACTCCGGTGCGCGTGGCTCGGCCGCCCAGATCCGCCAGCTGGCGGGCATGCGCGGCCTGATGGCCAAGCCGTCGGGCGAGATCATCGAGACGCCGATCATCTCGAACTTCAAGGAAGGCCTGACCGTGCTGGAGTACTTCAACTCCACCCACGGCGCCCGCAAGGGCCTGGCCGACACCGCCTTGAAGACGGCGAACTCCGGTTACCTGACCCGTCGTCTCGTCGACGTGGCCCAGGACGCCATCATCGTCGAGACGGATTGCGGCACCGACAAGGGCATCACCGTCAAGGCGGTGATCGACGGCGGCGAGGTCATCTCCCCGCTGGGCGACCGCATCCTCGGCCGCACGGTGGTGGGCGACCTGATCGATCCGCTGAACGGCGAGCTGATCGTGCCGAACGCCGGCCTGATCGACGAGCCCACGGTGGACCGCATCGAGCGTTCGGGCATCGACAGCGTCATGATCCGTTCGGTCCTGACCTGCGAGACCAAGGACGGTGTCTGCGCCAAGTGCTACGGCCGCGATCTGGCCCGCGGCACACTGGTGAACGTCGGCGAGGCCGTCGGCGTCATCGCCGCCCAGTCGATCGGCGAGCCGGGCACGCAGCTCACCATGCGCACGTTCCACATCGGTGGCGCGGCGCAGCGCGGTGCGGAGCAGAGCCAGGTGGAGGCGGCGTTCGACGCCACGGTGCGGATCCACAACCGCAACGTCGTCATCAACTCGTCCAACATCCCGGTGGTCATGGGCCGCAGCACCGAGGTGATCCTGCTCGACGAGCAGGGCCGCGAGCGGGCGCGTCACCGCGTCCCGTACGGTGCGAAGCTGCTGGCGGACGAGGGCGTGAAGGTCGAGCGCGGCCAGAAGCTGGCCGAGTGGGACCCCTACACCCTGCCGATCATCACCGAGCGCGAGGGCACCGCCCACTATGTGGACCTCGTGGAAGGCATCTCCATGCGCGAGGTGATGGACGAGGCGACCGGCATCTCGTCGAAGGTCGTGGTGGACTGGCGCCAGCAGCCGCGTGGTGCGGATCTGAAGCCGCGCATCACGCTGCGCGACGAGCGGGGCGAGATCATCACGCTCGCCAATGGTCTGGAAGCCCGCTACTTCATGTCGGTGGACGCCATCCTCTCGGTCGAGAACGGCGCCCATGTCCGGGCCGGCGACGTGCTGGCGCGTATCCCGCGCGAGTCGTCCAAGACCCGCGACATCACGGGCGGTCTGCCGCGCGTGGCCGAGCTGTTCGAAGCGCGCCGTCCGAAGGACTTCGCGATCATCTCGGACCTCGACGGCCGCGTCGAGTTCGGCAAGGACTACAAGACCAAGCGCCGCATCGTCGTCCGCAACGACGAGACGGGGGATGAGCGCGAGTATCTGATCCCGAAGGGCAAGCACATCTCCGTGCAGGAGGGTGACTATGTCCAGCGCGGCGACCTGCTGATGGACGGCAACCCGGTGCCGCACGACATCCTGTCGGTGATGGGTGTGGAGGCTCTGGCCAACTACCTCATCAACGAGATCCAGGACGTCTATCGACTGCAGGGCGTGAAGATCAATGACAAGCACATCGAGGTGATCGTCCGCCAGATGCTGCAGAAGGTCGAGATCACCGACGCCGGTGAGACCACCTTCCTGGTGGGCGAGCAGGTCGACCGTCAGGAGTTCGACGAGGAGAACGAGAAGACCGTCGGCGAGGGGCTGAAGCCGGCCGCCGGCCACCCGGTCCTGCAGGGCATCACCAAGGCGTCGCTGCAGACCCGGTCCTTCATCTCCGCCGCGTCGTTCCAGGAAACCACCCGCGTCCTCACCGAGGCGGCGGTGTCGGGCAAGACCGACAACCTGGAAGGCCTGAAGGAGAACGTGATCGTCGGCCGCCTGATCCCGGCGGGCACGGGCTCGGTCGTCAACCGCCTGAAGCAGATCGCCGCCGAGCGCGACCGCGCCCTGGCGGAGGGCGAGACCGGCGACGGCGAGGCTCCGGCCTTGCCGCATCCGGGCGAGAGCACCGCGGCCTGAGGGTCCGGAGCCTCAGGCTTCGGCGCATAGGGTAGGGCAGGGGGCGTGTTCCGCAGGGGACGCGCCCCTTTCTCGTTTGTTCCACCGGGTTTAGGATCGTCCACGCCACGCATCGGAGCCACCGCTATGACCGAGAACGCGCCCAGCTTCGGCCTGCTGCTGTTTCCCAACGTCACGCAGCTCGACCTCACCGGTCCCTACGAAGTGCTGGCCCGCGTGCCCGGCGCCCAGGTCCATCTGCTGTGGAAGACGCTCGATCCGGTGCGCTCCGACACCGGCCTGACCATCCTCCCCACGGCGACCCTGGCCGACGCCCCGCCGCTCGATCTCCTCCTGGTGCCTGGCGGCGGCGGCATCAACGCGCTGCTGACCGACGGGGAGGTCCTGACCTTCCTGGCGGAGCGGGCGTCCGGCACCCGCTATCTCTCGGGGATCTGCACAGGCTCCCTGGTGCTCGGCGCCGCCGGGCTGCTGGAGGGCAAGCGGGCGGGCACGCACTGGGCCTCCCGCGACTTCCTCGCCGCCTTCGGTGCCACGCCGGTGGCGGAGCGCGTGGTCGTGGACGGCACGCTGTTCACCGGCGGCGGCGTGACCGCGGGAATCGACGTGGCGCTGCGCATCGTCGCCGAGCTGTTCGGTGAGCCGGCCGCGAAGCTCATCCAGCTTTCCATCGAGTACGACCCGAAGCCGCCCTTCGACGCCGGTTCGCCGGAAGCGGCGGGGGAGGGAGTGACGGCCGATCTTCTCGCCCGGATGCGCCCGATGCTCGACGCGCGGGCTGCCGCGGTGGAGGCGGGCGCCGAGGCGTTGCGCCGCCGCCGGTCGGCCCCCTCCGGTTGACGCAGAAACGTCGTCGAAGCGCACGACAAACGGTCATCTGCGCGCTTGACGGGTTCCCGGCGGACCCATATAGTCCGCGAACTTCAAAAGGAGCCTCGGGAAGGTCTTCCGTCCATCCCACCCGGCATCCGGATGAACCCAAGCGACATAGCCAAACGACAGGTCCACTTCGGACCGATCCGGCGGCGTTCGATCATTGGGCCCGCTCGAAGCCCTTCAGGCTTCGCAGGCGGGCTTTTGCATCGTCCGGCATCGCCGGGCGATTTTCCAATCGGTCCGGCTCCGCCGGCCGAGTGACCTGAAGGGATGAAAGGCAGATATGCCGACGATCAACCAGTTGATCCGTAAGCCGCGCGAGCCCTTGGCCGCGCGCAATAAGGTTCCCGCGATGGAGGCGTGCCCGCAGAAGCGTGGCGTCTGCACCCGCGTCTACACGACCACGCCGAAGAAGCCGAACTCGGCTCTGCGTAAGGTCGCCCGCGTTCGCCTGACGAACGGCTTCGAAGTGACCTCCTACATCCCCGGTGAAGGCCATAACCTCCAGGAACACTCGGTGGTTATGATCCGCGGCGGCCGTGTGAAGGATCTTCCCGGCGTTCGCTACCACATCATCCGCGGCACGCTCGATACCCAGGGCGTGAAGGACCGTAAGCAGCGTCGTTCGAAGTACGGCGCGAAGCGTCCGAAGTAAGGAGTATTCACGATGTCCCGTCGTCGTCGCGCCGAGAAGCGTGAGGTCCTGCCGGACGCCAAGTATGGCGACCGCGTCCTGACCAAGTTCATGAACTGCCTGATGCTGGACGGCAAGAAGTCCGCCGCCGAGCGCATTGTTTACGGCGCGCTCAGCCGCATCGAGGCCAAGACCAAGAACGAGCCGGTTCAGGTCTTCCACGACGCCCTGCTGAACGTGAAGCCGCACCTCGAGGTGCGTTCGCGTCGCGTCGGTGGCGCCACCTATCAGGTTCCGGTCGAGGTCCGCACGGACCGCGCCCAGGCCCTGGCCATCCGCTGGCTCATCGGCGCCGCCCGCGCCCGCTCGGAAAACACCATGACCGAGCGTCTGTCGGGTGAACTGCTGGATGCCGCCAACCAGCGTGGCACCGCCGTGAAGAAGCGCGAAGACACCCATCGTATGGCGGAAGCCAACAAGGCCTTCTCGCACTACCGCTGGTAAGGCACCCACCGGCCCAGGTGCTTGTCATGCCCCGTTCCCATCCTCTGAACCGTTACCGCAACATCGGCATCATGGCTCACATCGATGCCGGGAAGACCACGACCACCGAACGGATTTTGTACTACACTGGAAAGTCGTACAAAATCGGCGAGGTGCACGAGGGCACCGCGGTGATGGATTGGATGGAGCAGGAACAGGAACGGGGCATCACCATCACCTCCGCGGCCACGACCTGCTTCTGGCGCGATCACCGCATCAACATCATCGACACGCCGGGCCACGTCGACTTCACCATCGAAGTCGAACGCAGCTTGCGCGTGCTCGACGGTGCCGTCGCGGTGTTCGATTCCGTGGCGGGGGTGGAGCCTCAGTCCGAGACCGTGTGGCGGCAGGCCGACAAGTACGGCGTGCCCCGCATGTGTTTCGTCAACAAGCTCGACCGCACCGGCGCGGACTTCTTCCGCTGCGTTGCCATGATGAAGGAACGGCTGGGCGCTTTCCCGCTCGTTCTCCAGCTTCCGATCGGGTCCGAGGCCAGCTTTGTCGGCGTCGTCGATCTGGTCGCCATGCGCGCCATCGTCTGGAAGGAAGAGACGCTGGGCGCCGAATTCTATTACACCGACATTCCGGACGCCTTGAAGGACGACGCGGCCCGCCATCGGCAGGCGCTGCTCGACGCCGTCCTGGAACTCGACGACGCGGCCATGGAGGCCTATCTCGAGTCCGGTCAGGAGCCGTCCGAGGAAACGCTCAAGGCCTGCATCCGCAAGGGCACCGTCGACCTGCGCTTCGTGCCGGTCCTCTGCGGTTCCGCTTTCAAGAACAAGGGCATCCAGCCGATGCTGGACGCTGTGGTGGACTATCTGCCGGCCCCGGTGGACGTCGGGGCGGTCCGAGGGCACCGTGTCGGCGGTCCAGAGGCGGAGGAGCGCGCACCGGACGATGCCGCTCCCTTCTCCGCGCTCGCCTTCAAGATCATGAACGATCCGGTCGTCGGGACGCTGACCTTCGTGCGCGTCTATTCCGGCACCGTCGCCTCCGGCACCGCCGTGCTGAACCCCGGCAAGGATGAGAAGGAGCGCATCGGCCGCATGCTGCTGATGCACGCCAACAGCCGGGAGGATATCGACGCGGCCTATGCCGGCGACATCGTCGCCGTGACCGCGCTGAAGGGCACGACGACCGGCGACACGCTGTGTGATCCCGCCAAGCCCATCGTCCTGGAACGGATGGAGTTTCCGGAACCGGTCATCGAGGTGGCCGTCGAGCCGAAGTCCAAGGCCGACCAAGAAAAGATGAGCATGGCTCTGTCCCGCCTTGCCCAGGAGGACCCGTCCTTCCGCGTGGCCGTCGACCACGAAAGCGGTCAGACGATCATCAAGGGCATGGGCGAACTGCATCTTGAGATCATCGTCGACCGCATGAAGCGGGAGTTCAAGGTGGATGCGAACGTCGGGGCGCCGCAGGTGGCGTATCGCGAGACCATCACCAAGACCGCCGAGATCGATTACACCCACAAGAAGCAGACCGGAGGCACCGGCCAGTTCGCCCGTGTGAAGCTGGTCTTCGAGCCGCAGCCCGCCGGCAGCGGCTTCGTCTTCCAGAACAAGGTCGTCGGCGGTGCGGTGCCCAAGGAGTTCATACCGGGCGTGCAGAAGGGGCTGGACGCCTCGCTGCATGCCGGTGTGGTGGCCGGCTTCCCGGTGATCGACGTCAAGGTCGCGCTGGTCGACGGCGCCTTCCACGACGTCGACTCCTCGGTGCTCGCCTTCGAGATCGCGACCCGCGCGGCCTTCCGCGAGGGCATGCAGAAGGCCGGCCCGATGCTTCTGGAGCCGATCATGAGGGTTGAGGTGGTGACGCCCGAAGACTACATGGGCGACATCATCGGGGACCTGAACAGCCGCCGTGGCCAGATCACCGCCATGGACCAGCGTGGCAACGCCCGCTCGATCCTGGCGATGGTTCCACTGGCGTCGATGTTCGGTTATGTGAACACCCTGCGCTCGATGAGTCAGGGGCGCGCGCAGTACACGATGCAGTTCGACCACCACGAGCCGGTGCCGCAGACGATTGCGGAGACCATCCGCGCCAGGATGGCCTGAAACCGCTGGAACGACAAAGAGACGGAGAGCACACACCATGGCGAAGGCAAAGTTCGAGCGGAACAAGCCGCACTGCAACATCGGCACGATCGGCCACGTCGACCACGGCAAGACGTCGCTGACGGCGGCGATCACGAAGGTGCTGGCCGAGAGCGGCGGCGCGACCTTCACCGCCTACGACCAGATCGACAAGGCGCCGGAAGAGAAGGCCCGTGGCATCACGATCTCGACGGCGCACGTCGAGTACGAGACGACCAACCGCCACTACGCCCACGTCGATTGCCCGGGCCACGCCGACTACGTGAAGAACATGATCACGGGCGCCGCGCAGATGGACGGCGCGATCCTGGTCGTGTCGGCCGCCGACGGCCCGATGCCGCAGACCCGCGAGCACATCCTGCTGGCCCGCCAGGTCGGCGTGCCGGCGCTGGTGGTGTTCATGAACAAGGTCGACATGGTCGACGATCCGGAGCTGCTCGAGCTGGTCGAGATGGAGGTGCGCGAGCTGCTGTCCTCCTACCAGTTCCCGGGCGACGACATTCCGATCGTCAAGGGCTCGGCGCTGTGCGCTCTGGAGGACCGTTCGCCGGAGATCGGCCGTGACGCCATCCTCAAGCTGATGGCCGAGGTCGACCAGTACATCCCGCAGCCGGAGCGTCCGAAGGATCGTCCGTTCCTGATGCCGATCGAGGACGTTTTCTCGATCTCGGGCCGCGGCACCGTGGTGACCGGCCGCGTCGAGCGCGGCATCGTCAAGGTCGGCGAGGAAGTCGAGATCGTCGGCCTGAAGGCGACGGTCAAGACCACCGTGACCGGCGTCGAGATGTTCCGCAAGCTGCTCGACTCGGGTGAGGCCGGCGACAACATCGGCGCGCTGCTGCGCGGCACCAAGCGTGAGGACGTCGAGCGCGGCCAGGTTCTGGCCAAGCCGGGCAGCATCACGCCGCACACCACCTTCAAGGCCGAGGCCTACATCCTGACGAAGGAAGAGGGTGGCCGTCACACGCCGTTCTTCACCAACTACCGTCCGCAGTTCTACTTCCGCACGACCGACGTGACGGGCATGGTGAAGCTGCCGGAAGGCACCGAGATGGTGATGCCGGGCGACAACATCTCCATGGAAGTCGAGCTGATCGCTCCGATCGCCATGGACGAGGGTCTGCGCTTCGCCATCCGCGAGGGTGGTCGGACCGTCGGCGCCGGCGTCGTCGCCTCGATCATCAAGTAAGGTCGCGTTTTGTGAGAGGGGGCCGACCCGCGGGTCGGCCCCCTTTTGCATGGCCGATCCGCGAAAAAGCGGCGTGACGCGCCGAACCGGGCCGATCCCGTCACCCTCCTGTCACAAGGGGGAAAATGTGGGTTGACACCGGGGCGCCCAGGGCATACACGTTACGCCCTCTGGAATTTGGGTTGGTAGTAGGCACGTCCGGCCTAGACGCAGCCCGATCACGAACGGCACCGCAAGCTCCACTTGCACCGGTTGCTGCCAGGAACATCCATCCGCATTGCGATGCGGGGGATGTTCTTTTTCGTATCGGCCGTCAGATCGGACAGACGAACCGCCGCCCACCGCTTCGGTGAGCCGGCGCAGGGTCGCCTGCCGCCGCGGGTCCCCGGGGGACAGTTTTTGGGTGCCGGTGGCGCAGTCGCGCCACCGAAACGAGGTGCAAGGGACGTTTGGACATGGACAGCCAGAACATCCGCATCCGCTTGAAGGCGTTCGATCATCGCGTGCTCGACCAGTCGACCAGCGAGATCGTCAACACCGCCAAGCGGACCGGTGCTCGGGTGCGGGGCCCGATCCCGCTGCCGACGCAGATCGAGAAGTTTACGGTGAACCGCTCGCCGCACGTCGACAAGAAGTCGCGCGAGCAGTTCGAAATCCGCACCCACAAGCGTCTGCTCGACATCGTCGATCCGACGCCGCAGACGGTGGACGCGCTGATGAAGCTCGACCTCGCTGCCGGTGTGGACGTCGAGATCAAGCTCTAATTCGTTGCTGTTGAGGGACCTCTCCCTCTGAGGATGTCCCTGGTCAGGAGATAAAGAACAATGCGATCCGGTTTGATCGCGCAGAAAGTCGGCATGACCCGCGTCTTCACGGACGACGGGCAGCACGTGCCGGTGACTGTGCTGAAAGTCGACAGCTGCCAGGTCGTCGCCGTCCGCACCGAGGACAAGGATGGCTACACCGCCGTCCAGCTCGGCGCAGGCGCCATCAAGGTGAAGAACGTCACGAAGCCGCAGCGCGGGCATTTCGCCAAGGCGCGCGTCGAGCCCAAGCGCAAGCTGGTCGAGTTCCGCGTCGATGCCGACGCGCTGATCGAGGTCGGCGCCGAGCTCTCGGCTGCGCATTTCCTCCCGGGCCAGTTCGTCGACGTCACCGGCACTTCCATCGGTAAGGGCTTTGCCGGTGCGATGAAGCGCTGGAACTTCGGTGGTCTGCGCGCGACGCACGGCGTGTCGGTGTCGCACCGCTCGCACGGTTCGACGGGTAACCGCCAGGACCCCGGCAAGGTCTTCAAGAACAAGAAGATGGCCGGTCATCTCGGCGACGAGAAGGTCACGGTTCTGAACCTGAAGGTCGTGTCGGTCGATGAGGACCGCGGTCTGATCTTCCTCAAGGGTGCCGTTCCGGGCGCCGAGGGGGCTTGGCTCCGCATCCGCGACGCGGTGAAGAAGAAGGCTCCGGAAGGTCTGCCGTTCCCCGCCGGGATCAAGGCTGCGCCGGCCGCTGAAGCCGCCGCCGAGCCGCAGGAGTGATGGCCATGAAGGCGACCATTAAGAACCTGAACAACGAGACCGTCGGCGAGATCGAGCTGGCTGACGAGATCTTCGGCCTTCCGTCCCGCACGGACATCCTGGCCCGCATGGTCAACTGGCAGCTGGCCAAGCGCCGCGCCGGTAACCACAAGACCAAGACGGTCAGCGAGATTTCCGGCACCGGCAAGAAGCCGTACCGCCAGAAGGGCACCGGCCGCGCCCGTCAGGGCTCCCTGCGCTCCGCCCAGTTCCGTGGCGGCGCGACCATCTTCGGCCCGGTCGTCCGTTCGCACGAGCACGACCTGACCAAGAAGGTCCGCAAGCTGGCCCTGAAGACCGCGCTGTCCACTAAGGCCGCGGAAGGCAAGCTCCTGGTCCTCGACGCCGCTTCGGCCGAGAGCCACAAGACCAAGGAACTGGCTGTCCGTCTCGCTTCGCTCGGCCTGACCTCGGCTCTGATCATCGATGGCGCCAACCTGAACGAGAACTTCGCTCGGGCCTCGCGCAACATCCCGCTGATCGACGTGCTGCCGGAGCAGGGCGCCAACGTCTACGACATTCTTCGCCGCGATACGCTGGTCCTGACCCGCAACGCGGTCGAGCAGCTGGAGGCTCGCCTGAAATGAGCAAGCAGTCGAAACCTGCGGTGAGCCAGGAGCGGATGTACGACCTCATCCTGGCTCCGGTGATCACCGAGAAGTCGACGATGGCGTCGGAGCACAATCAGGTGACGTTCCGCGTGCCGCTGTCGGCGACCAAGCCGGAGATCAAGTCGGCTGTCGAGGGGCTGTTCAACGTGAAGGTGACGGCGGTCAACACCCTGGTTACCAAGGGCAAGACCAAGCGCTTCCGCGGGACCATCGGCCGTCGCTCGGACTTCAAGAAGGCCGTCGTGACCCTCGCCGAGGGGAACAAGATCGACGTGACCACGGGCATCTGAGCGGGAGTGTGATCCGATGGCTCTGAAGCAATATCGCCCAATTACGCCGTCGCTCCGCCAGCTGGTCATCGTCGACCGCTCGGAGCTGTGGAAGGGCAAGCCGGTCAAGACCCTCACCGAGGGCCTGACCAAGTCCGGCGGCCGCAACAACACCGGCCGCATCACCGCGCGCCGGATGGGTGGCGGTCACAAGCGCGTCTACCGTCTGGTGGACTTCAAGCGCCGCAAGTTCAACGTCCCGGCGATCGTCGAGCGCCTGGAGTACGATCCGAACCGTACGGCCTTCATCGCCCTCATCAAGTATGAGGACGGCACCCTCTCCTACATTCTGGCGCCGCAGCGTCTGAAGGTGGGCGACACGGTGGTGGCCGGCGAGAAGGTGGATGTGAAGCCCGGCAACGCCATGCCGCTGAAGAACATCCCGGTCGGTTCGGTGCTGCACAACGTCGAGCTGAAGCCCGGCAAGGGCGGTCAGCTGGCCCGTTCGGCCGGCACCTACCTGCAGCTGGTCGGCCGCGACGGTGGCTACGCCCAGCTGAAGCTGCCCTCGGGCGAGCTTCGCGTGGTCCGCGGCGACTGCATGGCCACCCTGGGTGCCGTGTCGAACCCGGACAACATGAACACCAACAAGGGCAAGGCCGGTCGCAGCCGTTGGCTGGGCATCCGTCCGTCCGTCCGTGGTGTCGCCATGAACCCGATCGACCACCCGCACGGTGGTGGTGAAGGCCGCACCTCGGGTGGCCGTCATCCGGTCACGCCGTGGGGCAAGCCGACCAAGGGCAAGAAGACTCGTCACAACAAGAAGACGGATGGCCTGATCCTGCGCCGCCGTCATTCGAAGTAAGGAGGGCGGACGATGGCACGCTCCGTTTGGAAGGGCCCGTTCGTCGACGGCTACCTGCTCAAGAAGGCGGACAAGTCGCGGGCTTCGGGCCGCAACGAGATCATCAAGATCTGGTCGCGTCGCTCGACGATCCTGCCGCAGTTCGTGGGTCTCACGTTCGGCGTGTACAATGGCCACAAGTTCCTGCCGGTTCTGGTGACCGAGAACATGATCGGCCACAAGTTCGGTGAGTTCGCTCCGACGCGCACCTTCTACGGGCACGCGGCGGACAAGAAGGCGAAGAGGAAGTAAGCCATGGGCAAGCCCTCCAACCCCAGCCGTATCGCGGAGAACGAGGCGATCGCCTCCAATCCGATGATCCGCACCAGCCCGCGCAAGCTGAACCTCGTCGCCCAGCTCATCCGGAACAAGGATGCCAGCAGCGCCGTGGCCGAGCTGACCTTCTCCAAGCGCCGCATCGCCGGCGAGGTGAAGAAGGTCCTCCAGGCCGCGATCGCCAACGCCGAGAACAACCATCAGCTCGATGTGGACCGCCTGTACGTCTCCTCGGCGACGGTCGGCCGCGCCCTGGTGATGAAGCGCTTCCACGCTCGCGCTCGCGGCCGCGGCGCGCGGGTCGAGAAGCTGTTCTCCAACCTGACGATCATCGTGCGTGAGCGCGACGCCGCCGCTGCCGAAGGGGCCGAGTAAGATGGGTCAGAAAGTCAATCCGATCGGGCTGCGCCTCGGCATCAACCGGACCTGGGACAGCCGTTGGTTCGCCAAGCGCGATTACGCCAACCTGCTGCACCAGGACCTGAAGCTGCGCGGCTATCTGCAGGGCCGCCTGCAGCAGGCCGGCTGCTCGCGCGTCATCATCGAGCGTCCGGCCAAGAAGGCCCGCGTCACCATCCACTCGGCCCGTCCGGGTGTGGTGATCGGCAAGAAGGGCGCTGACATCGAGAAGCTGCGCACCGAGCTGTCGAAGATGGCCGGCGGCGAGGTGAGCCTGAACATCATCGAGATCCGCAAGCCGGAGATCGATGCCAAGCTCATCGCCGAGAACATCTCCAACCAGCTCGAGCGCCGTGTCGCCTTCCGCCGCGCCATGAAGCGCGCGGTCCAGTCGGCCATGCGTCTGGGCGCCCAGGGCATCCGGATCAACTGCTCCGGTCGTCTCGGCGGCGCCGAGATCGCCCGCCTGGAGTGGTACCGCGAGGGCCGCGTTCCGCTGCACACCCTGCGTGCGGACATCGACTATGGCACCGCGACCGCGAAGACCACCTACGGCACCTGCGGTGTCAAGGTGTGGGTCTTCAAGGGCGAGATCATGGCGCACGACCCGATGGCCCAGGACAAGCGCATGGGCACCGAGCCGGTGTCGACCGATGGCGAGCCGCGCCGCGAGCGTCGCGAGCGTGGTGACCGTGAGGAGCGTGGGGGCCGCGGTCGCGGCGACCGTGACCGCTCCGAGCGGGCCGACCGCTAGTAAGGGGCACGAGCGATGCTTTCTCCGAAGCGTACCAAGTACCGCAAGGCCCACAAGGGCCGCATCCACGGCAACGCGAAGGGCGGCACCCAGCTGAACTTCGGCTCCTTCGGCCTCAAGGCCCTGGAGCCGGAGCGCATCACGGCCCGCCAGATCGAGGCGGCCCGCCGCGCGATCACCCGCGCCATGAAGCGTCAGGGCCGCGTGTGGATCCGCGTGTTCCCGGACCTGCCGGTCTCCACCAAGCCCGCCGAAGTCCGCATGGGTTCCGGCAAGGGCACGCCCGAGTACTGGGCGGCCCGCGTTCATCCCGGCCGCATCCTGTTTGAACTGGACGGCGTGCCCGCGGATGTGGCAAAGCAGGCGTTCGCCCTGGCGGCCGCCAAGCTGCCGATCAAGACCAAGCTGGTAACCCGCCTCGGCGGCGGTGAGGAGGTGGCGGCATGAAGCCCGTCGACGTTCGTGCGAAGAGCAACGAGGAGCTGAACGATCAGCTCCTCCAGCTCAAAAAGGAACAGTTCAACCTGCGTTTCCAGCGGGCCTCCGGCCAGCTGGAGAACACCGCGCGGGTGCAGGTGGTGCGTCGCGACATCGCGCGCATCAAGACGATCCTCGGCGAGCGTTCGCGCTCGGCCGAAGCCGGCAAGTAAGGAGGGCTACCTATGCCTCGCCGCGTTCTGCAGGGCACGGTGGTCAGCGACAAGGGCGACAAGACGGTTATCGTCCTGGTCGAGCGCCGCGTCATGCACCCCGTGTACAAGAAGTTCATTCGTCAGTCGAAGAAGTACGCCGCCCACGACGAGGGCAACCAGTTCAAGGTCGGCGATACCGTTTCGATCATCGAATGCCGCCCGATCTCCAAGCGCAAGCGCTGGACGGTCGTGCTTGAGTCCGCCGCCGTTAGCGGCGCCGCGTAAACGGAAGGGTACAAACCATGATCCAGATGCAAACCAACCTGGAAGTCGCCGACAATAGCGGGGCGCGCCGGGTGCAGTGCATCAAGGTGCTTGGCGGGTCCAAGCGGAAGGTGGCCACCGTCGGCGACGTCATCGTCGTCTCGGTCAAGGAGGCCATTCCGAAGGGTCGCGTCAAGAAGGGCGACGTGCATCGCGCCGTCATCGTCCGCACCGCGAAGGAACTGCGCCGGGAGGACGGGTCAGCGATCCGTTTCGACCGCAATGCCGCCGTGCTGATCAACAAGCAGGGCGAGCCGATCGGCACGCGTATCTTCGGGCCGGTCACTCGTGAGCTTCGCGGCAAGAAGTTCATGAAGATCATCTCGCTGGCGCCGGAGGTGCTGTGATGGCCGCGAAGATCAAGACCAAGGACAAGGTCGTCATCCTTGCCGGTAAGGACAAGGGGAAGACCGGTGAGGTCCTCAAGGTCATCCCGGCGGAAAACCGTGTCGTCGTGCAGGGCGTGAACGTGGTGAAGAAGCACCAGCGTCCGAGCGCCACCTCGCAGGGCGGCATCGTTGAGTTCGAGGCGCCCATCAACGTCTCGAACGTTGCTCATGTCGACCCCAAGGACGGCAAGCCGACTCGCGTCGGTTTCAAGATCCTTGAGGATGGCCGCAAGGTGCGTGTCGCCAAGCGGTCCGGCGAAGTCATCGACGTGTGAGGACCGGACCAATGGCTGCACGTTTGAAGGAAGTGTACGACTCCAAGATCCGCGCCGCGCTCAAGGCTGAGTTCGGCTACGCGAACGATATGGAAGTTCCGCGGATCGAGAAGATCGTCATCAACATGGGTGTCGGCGAGGCTGTCGGCGACTCCAAGAAGATCCAGAATGCGGTGAGCGAACTGACGGCGATCAGCGGCCAGAAGCCGATCGTCACGAAGTCCCGCAAGTCGATCGCGCAGTTCAAGCTGCGTGAGGGCATGGCGATCGGGTGCAAGGTCACGCTCCGTCGTGAGCGGATGTACGAGTTCCTGGATCGCCTGGTCACGATCGCGTTGCCGCGTGTCCGCGACTTCCGCGGCATCCCCGGCAACAGCTTCGACGGCCGTGGCAACTATGCCATGGGCGTGAAGGAGCAGATCATTTTCCCGGAGATCGACTACGACAAGATCGATCAGATCCGCGGCATGGACATCATTTTCGTCACCTCGGCGAAGACCGACAAGGAGGCCAAGGCCCTCCTGAAGGCCTTCGACATGCCGTTTGTGGCCTGATTGGCTGGAGCACGACCCCATGGCTAAGACCAGTGCCATCGAGAAGAACAAGCGTCGCACCAAGCTGGTGAAGCAGTTCGCCAACAAGCGTGCCCGCCTGAAGGCCATCGCCTCCGATCGCTCCCTCCCGCCGGAAGAGCAGTTCGCCGCCCGCCTCAAGCTGGCCGAAATGCCGCGCAACTCGTCGAAGGTGCGCATCCGCAACCGCTGCGAAATGACCGGCCGTCCGCGGGCGTTCTATCGCAAGTTTAAGCTGTCCCGCGTCACCCTCCGTGAACTGGCCTCGACTGGCCAGATCCCGGGGATGGTGAAGTCGAGCTGGTAAGGAGGGTCGGAGAATGTCTTTGAGCGATCCGCTCGGCGATATGCTGACCCGCATTCGCAACGGTCAGCACGCCCGTATGTCTGTTGTGCAGAGCCCGGCGTCGAAGCTGCGCAGCAACGTGCTTGAGGTTCTCAAGCGCGAGGGTTACATCCGCGGCTACTCCGAGGAGGAGCTGCGCCCCGGCATCAAGAACCTGAAGATCGAGCTGAAGTATCACGAAGGCGAGCCTGTGATTAAGCAGATCGCCCGTGTGTCGAAGCCCGGCCGCCGCGTTTATTCGAAGATCACCGATCTGCCCCGCGTCTTCAACGGCCTCGGCATCGCGATCCTCTCCACGCCGCGCGGCGTGATGTCGGACAATGAGGCCCGCGCCGCCAACGTCGGCGGTGAAGTCCTCTGCCGCGTGTTCTAAGGGGGACCCTTCGATGTCGCGCATTGGAAAGCATCCCGTGCCGGTTCCGGCTGGTGTTGACGTCTCCGTCAACGGCCAGCAGGTGTCGGCCAAGGGCAAGCTGGGTTCGCTCAGCCTGACCCTCATCGACGACATCACGGCCAAGCTGGAAGACGGCAAGGTCGTGGTGGCCCCGGCGAACGACAGCAAGCGCGCCCGCGTCATGTGGGCAACCTCGCGCACCCTGATCAACAACATGGTCACGGGCGTCAACCAGGGCTTCACCATCAACCTCGAGATCAACGGCGTCGGTTACCGTGCCGCCGTGCAGGGCAAGGAGCTGGTCATGCAGCTCGGCTACTCGCACGACGTCAAGTACCCGATCCCGGAGGGCATCACCATCAAGTGTGACAAGCCCACGGCGATCTCGGTGTCGGGCTTCGACAAGCAGAAGGTCGGTCAAGTCGCCGCGGAGATCCGTGGTTGGAAGAAGCCGGAGCCCTACAAGGGCAAGGGCATCAAGTACGAGACCGAGACGCTCATCCGCAAGGAAGGCAAGAAGAAGTAAGGTCCGCCATGCTCAAGCCAAAGCAACTCCACGAGCGCCGCAAGCAGCGCGTGCGCGCGCAGATTGCCAAGAAGGCCGGCGGGCGGGCTCGCCTCTCGGTTTTCCGGTCCAATCTGCACATCTACGCCCAGATCATCGACGACGAGAACGGCCGCACGGTCGCCTCGGCCTCGTCCGTGGAAAAGGAGCTGCGCGAGCAGCTCAAGCACGGTGGGAACGTCGAAGCTGCCCAGAAGATCGGTGCGCTCATCGCTGAGCGCGCCAAGGCGGCGGGCGTCACCGAGGTCGTGTTCGACCGTGGTGGCTACATTTACCACGGCCGGGTCAAGGCCCTGGCTGACGCCGCCCGCGAGGGCGGGCTGTCGTTCTAAGGAGGCTCCGAAATGGCACGTGAAAGAGGCGAGCGGAGCGACCGTGATCGGCAGCCGCGCGATCGCGACCGGGAAGAGAGCGAGCTGATCGAAAAGCTCGTCGGCATCAACCGCGTCGCCAAGGTTGTGAAGGGTGGCCGTCGCTTCGGCTTCGCCGCCCTGGTGGTGGTCGGTGACGGCAAGGGCCGCGTCGGCGTCGGATCGGGCAAGGCCCGTGAGGTGCCGGAGGCGATCCGCAAGGCCACCGACCAGGCGAAGCGCGGCATGATCCGCGTTCCGCTCCGCGAAGGCCGCACGCTGCACCATGACTCCAACGGTCACTTCGGTGCCGGCAAGGTCGTGTTGCGCACCGCCCCGGCCGGTACCGGCATCATCGCCGGCGGTCCGATGCGCGCGATCTTCGAGGCCCTGGGTGTGCAGGATGTGGTGACGAAGTCCATCGGCACCTCCAACCCGCACAACATGATCAAGGCGACCTTCGACGCGCTGTCGCAGGTTTCCAGCCCGCGCAGCGTCGCCGCCCGCCGCGGCCGTCGCGTGAGCGACATCCTCGGCAAGCGTGAAACCGGCGCCGCCGGTGCGCAGGAGGCTTGATCATGGCCGAGAAGAAGACCGTCATCGTCACCCAGACCGGCAGCCCGATCGGTCGTAAGCACGACCAGCGCGAGACGCTGGTCGGTCTGGGTCTCAACAAGCTGCACCGGACCCGCGAACTGGAGGACACTCCGGCCGTGCGGGGCATGATCGCCAAGGTCGCGCACCTGGTCCGCGTCGAGAACGAGGGCTGAACCCATGACGAAGCTGAACGATCTCCGGGACAACCCCGGTGCCCGTAAGGAGCGCATGCGCGTCGGCCGCGGTATCGGTTCGGGCAAGGGCAAGACCGGCGGCCGTGGCGTCAAGGGTCAGACCTCGCGCACCGGCGTGGCCATCAACGGCTTTGAAGGCGGCCAGATGCCCCTTCACCGCCGCCTTCCGAAGCGCGGTTTCCGCAACATCTTCGCGAAGGAATACTCGGTCGTGAACCTGGGCCTGGTCCAGAAGTTCATCGACGCCGGCAAGCTCGACGCCAGCCAGACCATCGATGCGGTGGCGCTGGAAGCGGCGGGTGTCACCGGCAAGGTGAAGAAGGACGGCGTCCGTCTTCTGGGCAAGGGCGCCCTGACGACGAAGGTCAGCTTCACCGTGGCCGGCGCCTCCAAGTCGGCTGTGGAAGCGGTCGAGAAGGCGGGTGGCAGCGTCACGCTGACCGCGTCCGCCGCCGAAGCCGCCGAGTGATCGGAAGCCCGCGCTTGCGCGCGGGCATCTTCCGGCACTAAATGAAGCGAAGTTGCGAGGGGCGGCCTGCATCCTGCAGGACCGCCCCGTTCGTACATTAGGGACAGGGATACGACCCATGGCATCAGCGGCCGAGCAGCTTGCCGCGAACATTAATTTCGGGGCCTTCTCCAAGGCGACCGAGCTGAAGAAGCGGATCTGGTTCACCCTTGGTGCCTTGATCATCTACCGCCTGGGCACCTACATCCCGATTCCGGGCGTCAACCCGCAGATCCTGGCCGATATTTTCCGGCAGCAGGGCGGGGGCATCCTCGGCATGTTCGACATGCTGGCCGGCGGCGCGCTGCACCGCATGACGATCTTCGCGCTCAACATCATGCCGTACATTTCGGCCTCCATCATCGTGCAGCTCCTGACCGCGGTGTCGCCGCAGATGGAAGCGCTGAAGAAGGAGGGCGAATCGGGCCGCAAGAAGCTGAACCAGTACACCCGCTACGGCACGGTGCTGCTGGCGACCGTGCAGGCCTGGGGCTTGGCGGTGGGGCTCGAGGCGATGACCGGCGCATCCGGCGCCGCGGTTCCCGAACCGGGGCTGTTCTTCAAGATCGCCACGGTCATCACCCTGGTCGGCGGCACGATGTTCCTGATGTGGCTGGGCGAGCAGATCACCGCCCGCGGCATCGGCAACGGCATCTCCCTCATCATCTTCGCCGGCATCGTCGCCGAGCTGCCGCGCGCTCTGGTCAGCACGCTGGAGCTGGGCCGCACCGGCGCGCTGTCCACGCTGTTCATCGTCTTCCTGCTGCTGATGGCGGTGGGCGTCGTGTTCTTCATCGTGTTCATGGAGCGCGCGCAGCGCCGTCTGCTGATCCAGTATCCGAAGCGGCAGATGGGCAACCGCGTGTTCGGCGGCGAAGCGTCGCACCTGCCGCTGAAGCTGAACACCTCGGGCGTCATCCCGCCGATCTTCGCGTCGTCGCTGCTGCTGCTGCCGCTGACCGCGGTCGGCTTCGCCGGCGGCGAGGGTCCGGAGTGGCTGCAGACCGTCACGCGCTATCTGGCGCACGGCACGCCGCTCTACATGATCCTGTATTCCGCGCTGATCATCTTCTTCTGCTTCTTCTATACGGCCATCGTCTTCAACCCGGCGGACACGGCCGAGAACCTGCGCAAGTATGGCGGCTTCATTCCCGGCATCCGTCCGGGCAAGAACACCGCGGACTACATCGACTACGTGCTGACCCGGTTGACGGTGATCGGTTCGGCCTACCTTGTGGCGGTTTGTCTCCTCCCCGAAATCCTGATTTCCCAGCATTCGGTTCCGTTCTATTTTGGCGGCACCAGCCTGCTGATCGTGGTCACGGTGACGATGGACACGGTCGCGCAGATTCATTCCCATCTGCTGGCCCACCAGTATGAGGGGCTGATTAAAAAAGCGAAGCTTCGGGGGAGAAAGTAATGAATCTCATTCTGCTCGGACCGCCGGGCGCCGGGAAGGGGACCCAGGCGCGGCGTCTCGAAGACACGCGCGGACTCGTCCAGCTTTCGACGGGCGATATGCTCCGCGCGATGGTCGCCGAGGGTGGTCCGCTTGGGCAGCAGGCGAAGGACATCATGTCCGCCGGCAAATTGATGCCGGACGAGCTGATGGTCAAAATCATCGCTGAGCGCATTTCCAAGCCGGATGTCGCCAACGGCTTCATCCTCGATGGTTTCCCGCGCACGGTCGCCCAGGCCGAGGCGCTGGACACCATGCTGTCGGACAAGGGGCTGAAGCTCGATCACGTGATCGAGATGAAGGTCGTGGACGACATCCTGGTGGAGCGCATCACCGGTCGTTACACCTGCGCCAAGTGCGGCAAGGGCTACCACGACGTCTTCGAGAAGCCGAAGGTCGATGGCGTCTGCGATGTCTGCGGCAGCACGGATTTCAAGCGCCGGGCCGACGACAACGCGGACACGGTGAAGACCCGCCTCGCCCAGTATCACGAGCAGACCGCGCCGATCCTGCCCTACTATCAGAGCCGAGGCGTTCTGAAGACGGTGGACGGCATGGCCGAGATCGACGACGTGACGAAACAGATCGAGGGCATCCTGGCCGCCTGACCAGGATCGTCGTGATCGACTGAAAAGAAAAGCCGCGAGGATCTTCGGATCCTTGCGGCTTTTTCTATGCTGTGACGCTGAGGCGGGGAGGGTGGTCCTCCTCCCCAAAGGCGCCGCCCCTCTTTACGGAGCGGCGTCGGTGTCGGGGCGCGAGAGGTCTTCCGCCTTCCGGCTCAGATCGTTGTAACGGTCGAGCACCCAGCCGAGGTGATCCGTGGCCGCAATGGCGGCGGCATCGGCGTCGCGGCGCCTGATGGCGTCGTAGATGGCGCGGTGATGGTCGATCATCAGCGCCTCGCGGCCCAGCGCGAAGGGCTCGGTGTGGTGATACTCCATCATTTGGCCGAGGATGTCGCGGATGGTCGCCAGCAGGTGCAGATAGACCGGGCTCCCGGCCGCCTGGGCGACGGCGAGGTGAAAGTCCATATCGTCAGCGGCCTGCTTGCCGTCGCGGCCCGTCTCGCCCATCGCGGCGAGGACCCGCCCGATGTGGTCGATCTGCTCCTGGGTCGCGCGTTCGGTGGCGCGCCGGGCCGCCCAGCTTTCCAGGGCCTGCCGGATCTCCACGAGGTCGCAGAGGTTGGCGTGCTTCACGCGGACCATCTCGGTCAGTGCGCCGTCCATGGCGCCCGCGGAGGACACCACACGCGTGCCGCCGCCCTGGACGGCGGTCAGGAAGCCCTGCGTCTTCAACTTTTGCAGGGCCGCGCGCACCGACACCCGGCTGACGTGGAGCTGCTCCGCAAGCTGGCGCTCGCCGGGCAGGCGCTCTCCCGGAACGAGTTCGCCGCGGGCGATCCGTTCGAGAATCCGCTCCGCCACCCATTCGGAAATGCGCTGAGAGGAGGCCGGTACGTGGTGGGGTTCTTCGGTGTCGGACACGGTGGCATGCCCTTTCATCAGCAATCGGTCATAGGTCGTACCCGAGTCGGGTAAATCACGTCAACTCGCATCCGGACGGCGGCGTATGGCCGGCGTCACCGGCGGCGTTTCATCGACTCCCGCGGCGGGCCATCAGGATGCCGGCCAACACCACGGCGCCGCCCATTGCCTGGAGAATGCCGAGCGGCTCGGCGAGCAGCGCCCAGGCGAGCACCGCCGCCGCCGCCGGCTGAAGCAGCAGGCTGACGGAGGAAAAGGCGGCGGGCAGATGGGCCAGCGCATAGGCGATCAGGCTCTGGCCACCGGCATGGCTGACCAGGGCGAGCCCCAGCAGCACGGCCCAGCCACCGAGCGATCCGGCGATCAGGCTCTCCCCCGACAGCAGGGCGATGGGCAGCAGGGCGAGGCCGGTGACGACCCCGCTCCAGGTCATGATGGTGGCCGTGGAGAACTCCGCCCGCAGCCGCCCCACCGCCAGGATGTAGCCGCCGTAGAAGACCGCGGTCAGCAGCCCAAGGGCGTCGCCGAACAGGTGGTCCGGGCTCAGCTTCAGGCTCTGCCCCATCAGCACGACGGCGCCGCACAGCGCCAGCCCGAGCCCCGTCAGGAAGGTCCGGCTGAACCGCTCCTTGAACACCAGCCAGGACACCAACGTCACGAAGATCGGCGCGAAGTTCGCGAGCAGCGTGGAGTTGGCGACGGAGGTGTAGCGAATCGACCAGTGCCAGATGGCGAGGTCGCCGGCGAAGAACAGGCCCGCCGCGGTCAGCCGGGCGTAGTCGGACAGCGACGAAGGCTTGCGCGACCGCGCGCCCCCCTTCGGCTCCACCGCCATCCAGACCCACAGAGCGGGGATGGCGAAGGCGAGCCGCCAGAAGGCGGTGGCGCTCGGCCCCAGTTCGGAGAGGCGCACGAAGATCGGGGCGAAGGCAATCCCCAGCGCCCCGGTCAGAAGGGCGATCAGCGCGATCCGCTGCGCCGAGTCGGCGCGCGCGGCGGGGGCGAGGGTGCTGGCGTCCGGCATGGCGTCCGTTATAACGGACGCACCCACTGGGCGCCACGGGCGCCTGCCGCATGGCTCATCTGCGGAAGGCCCGAACTGTGGGACATTGCCGCTCCGTTGGGATCATCCGCGCCGCCGGGCCGTTGCCTTGGGAACCAGCCGGCGGGAACTTCCGCTGCGACCGAGACCCTGCAATACTGTGCCATCATGACGCAGCGATCCCCCTGCAAGCCCGCCGAACACCCCCGACCGGTGACCCTGCCGTCGCCGCCCCGTGCGGCGCCCGCCGCGCCGCTGCTGGGTCCTGACGACCCGCCGCCGGTCACCGTGCTGCGCCCGGAGTCGGACAGCCCGGTCCTGCTGCTGTGCGACCACGCCGCGCGGGCCATTCCGAAGGCGCTGGGGACGCTGGGGTTGGACGAGGCGAACCTGTGTCGGCACATCGCCTACGACATCGGCGCGGCGGAGGTGACACGGCGGCTGTCGGAGCGGTTCGGCGCGGCGGCGGTGCTGTCCGGCTATTCCCGGCTGGTGATCGACCCGAACCGCGCGCTGGACGATCCCACGGCGATCCCGGTGGTCAGCGACGACGTGGTAATTCCCGGCAACCGGGCCCTGGACCGGGCGGAGGAGGAGCGCCGGGTCAACGCCATCTTCCGGCCCTATCACAAGGCCGTCGCCGCCGAGGTCGCCCGGCGTCGGGAGCGCGGGCAGGTGCCGGTGCTGCTGTCGATCCACAGCTTCACGCCCGCCATGCGCGGCGTCGCCCGGCCCTGGCATGTCGGCATCCTGTGGGACCACGACCCGCGCATCCCGATCCCGATGATCGCGCGGCTGCGCGCCGACGGGCGCTGGTGCGTCGGCGACAACGAGCCCTACTCGGGCCGGACCACCCTGGGCGGCACGGTGGAAAGCCACGCGACCCCCGCCGGGCTGCCCAACGTCCTGGTCGAGGTGCGCCAGGACCTGATCGCCACGGCCGAGGGGGCGGAGCTGTGGGCCACGGTGCTGGGCGACGCGCTGGAGCCGATCCTCGCCGACCCCAATCTCTACCAGATCAAACTGTTCCCGCGGGAGTGAGCGTTCATGGAGCCGGCCTTCACGCTGGGGCTTGAGGAAGAGTATCTGCTGGTGGACCGCAGCTCGCGGGACATCGCGCGCAACCCGCCGGACGAGATGCTGGAGGCGTGCCAGGAGCAGGCGCCGGGCCAGATCCACCCGGAATTCCTGCGCTGCCAGATCGAGGTCGGCACGCCGGTCTGCTCCACCCTGGCGGACGCGCGGGCCGAGTTGGCCCGGCTGCGCGCCACGGTGGCCGGGGTGGCGCGCGCCCACAACCTGGCGCCCATCGCGGCCTCCACCCATCCCTTCGCGGCATGGGAGCCGCAGAAGCACACCAACCGCGACCGCTACAACATGCTCGCCCGTGACCTGGGGGCGCCGGCACGGCGGCTGATGATCTGCGGCATGCACGTCCATGTCGGGATCGAGGACGACGACCTGCGCATCGACCTGATGAACCAGGTCCGATACTTCCTGCCGCATCTGCTGGCGCTGTCCACCTCCTCGCCCTTCTGGCGGGGGCAGGACATGCAGCGGAGATCCTACCGGCTGGCGGTGTGGAACGAGCTGCCGCGCACCGGCATGCCCGACAGCTTCCAGAGCTTCGGCGAGTACCAGCAGCAGGTGAACGTGCTGGTCAACGCCGGGATCATCGAGGACGCGAGCAAGCTGTGGTGGGACATCCGCCCGTCCCAGCGCTTCCCGACGCTGGAGATGCGGATCACCGACGTCTGCACCCGCCTCGACGACGCGGTGACGGTGGCGGCGCTGTTCCGCTGCCTGCTGCGCATGCTGTGGCGGCTCCGGTCGAAGAACGTGACGTGGCGGCCCTACAAGAACCTGCTGATCGGCGAGAACCGCTGGCGGGCCCAACGCTACGGCCTCGACGAGGGGCTGGTCGATTTCGGGCGCGGCACCATCGTTCCCTACGCCGACCTGATGGAGGAGTTGATCGAGCTGACCCGCGAGGACGCGGAGCGATTCGATTGCGTGGCCGAGGTCGCCAACGCCCGCGACATCATCCGCCGCGGCACCAGCGCCCACCGTCAGGTCGCCATCTACCGCGAGGCGTTGGAGCAGGGCGCCACCGGCTGGGAAGCCCTGGCCCAAGTGGTCGATTGGCTGGCCGAGGAGACGATGGTTGGGGTGGAGTGATTTGCTTCGAAGAGTTGCTTCGAAATCCATGGCAACTTTCGGAAAGCCACTACTTGACCTTTGCGTCATCCAGCCATACCCTCGCCGCAAATCAGCTCACCGAGTTGAGCAGGGCAGGCAAAAAACGAAGCAGCAGAGGGCCGCTCGCACCACGGGCGGCCCTTACCTTTTTCAGGGGGAAGGGAATGGCCGACGCCAAGTTCCTCAAGTTCGACACGCTGAGCCTGCACGCCGGCCAGCGGCCCGACCCGGCCACCGGGGCGCGGGCGGTGCCGATCTACCAATCCACGTCCTACGTCTTCGACGACACCGACCACGCCGCCTCGCTGTTCAACCTGGAACGGCCGGGGCACATCTATTCCCGCATCTCCAACCCCACAGTGGCGGTGCTGGAGGAGCGGCTGGCGGCTCTGGACGGCGGTGTCGGCGCGATCTGCACGGCCAGCGGCCAAGCGGCGCTGACGCTCGCCATCATGACGCTGATGGACGCCGGCGGGCACATCGTCGCCTCCTCGTCGATCTACGGCGGCAGCCGCAACCTGCTGGCCTACACGCTGCCGCGATTCGGCATCACCACGACCTTCGTGAATCCGCGCGACCTCGACGGCTTCCGTGCGGCCATCCGGCCGGAGACTCGGCTGCTGTTCGGCGAGGTGCTGGGCAATCCGGGGCTGGAGGTGCTCGACATCCCCCGCCTGTCCGCCATCGCGCATGACGCTGGCTTGCCGCTGATGGTCGATGCGACCTTCGTCACGCCCTACCTGTGCAAGCCGTTGAGTTTCGGCGCCGATCTGGTCATGCATTCCTGCACCAAGTGGCTGGCCGGGCACGGCGTCGCCATCGGCGGGGCGGTGATCGACGGCGGCACCTTCGACTGGGAGGTGTCCGGCAAGTTTCCGACCCTGACCGAGCCCTACGCCGGCTATCACGGCATCGACTTCGCGGAGGAGTATGGGCCGGCGGCCTTCATCATGCGCGCCCGCGCCGAGGGCCTGCGCGACTTCGGCGCCTGCATGAGCCCGATGAACGCGTTCCAGATCCTCCAGGGCGTGGAAACCCTCCCGCTGCGCATGAAGGGCCACATCCACAACACCCGCAAGGTGCTGGGCTTCCTCGAATCGGAGGCCTACGCGGAGAACGGCAGCGTCGCCTGGGTCACCCATCCGGAACTGCCCGATCATCCCGACCACCGGCTGCGCGCCCAGCTCCTGCCGCACGGCGCCGGCTCGATCATCTCCTTCGGCATCAAAGGCGGGCGGGCAGCCGGGCGGCGCTTCATCGAGAAGCTGGCGCTGTTCTCCCACCTCGCCAACGTCGGCGACGCCAAGTCGCTGGTCATCCACCCCGCCAGCACCACCCACGCCCAACTCGACGCCGAGGCGCTCGCAGCCGCCGGGGTGGGGGAGGACATGATCCGCCTGTCCATCGGGCTGGAGGATTGCGACGACCTGATCGACGATCTGCGCCAGGCGCTGCGCGCCGCCACCAAGGCGTGAGGAGGCTGCCATGGACCTGACCGTCAACGGCCAAACCGTCTACGCCCACACCGGCGGGCGGCCTTTCGATCCGGCCCGGCCGGCGTTGGTGCTGATTCACGGCGCCGGCATGGACCACACGGTGTGGAGTCTGCAAAGCCGCTACCTCGCCCATCACGGGCGGTCGGTCCTGGCGGTGGATCTGCCGGGCCATGGCCGGTCCGGCGGGGCGCCGCTGCCCTCCATCGATGAACTGGCGGACTGGATCGTAGCTCTGCTGGACGCAGTGGGTGTGGCGAAGGCGGCGCTTGCCGGCCATTCCATGGGTGCCCTGGTGGCCTTGGAAGCCGCGGCGCGGCACGAAAACCGAGTCGAGTCGCTGGCCCTGCTGGGCGTGGCGGAGACGATGCCGGTTCATCCGGATCTTCTGGCCGCCGCGGCGCTGAACGACCCGTCTGCCATCGAACTGGTCATCGGCTGGGGGCATGGGCCGCGCGGGCATGTCGGCGGCGCGGCGGCGCCCGGACTGTCGCTGCTCCCCGGCGGGCGGCGATTGATGCAGCGGGCCCGCCCCGGCGTGCTGGGCGTCGATTTGGGCGCTTGCAACGCCTACGTCCGCGGCGCTGAGGCGGCGGCGGCGGTGTCCTGCCCGGCGCTGTTCCTGCTGGGCGGAGCCGACCGTATGACTCCGGCAAAATCCGGCAAGGCTCTCTCCGCCAAGGTTAGGCATTCCGAAGTTATCATGCTGTCCGGTATAGGCCATATGGTTATGACGGAAGCGCCAGACGCAACCACAGATGCCATTGCAGCGCAGTTCTCTGCGCGCTGAGCCTGTTGTTTCTTCGTTGATTGGAATGGCGTCATGAATCGTTAACGGATTGACGTCTTACTGTTCTGTGTTGGAGCGGCGATGCGGAATGGTGTTCTGTGCGGAGTCTTGAGCGGTATGTTCATGCGCTGATGGCGAACGCCGGCGATGTCGTCGCCGTGATGTCGTCGGACGGTCGGTTCGCCGATGTGGGAGCCGCGTCGCCTCGCGTGCTGGGATCGCCGCCGGAGGCGCTGCTGGGGACGCTCGTCCTGGATTGCGTCCATCCGGACGACCGGGACGACGTTGCCCGGCGTTTCGCCTTGTGCGGCCATGGGGCATGCACCGAAGCCGGTCGCCCGTTCCCCTGCCGGCTGCGCCACGCGGCCGGTGGCTGGCGTCACATGGAGATGACGGTGCAAAACGGGCTGGACGACCCCCACGTCCAGGGTATCGTCATCCACGCCCGTGACGTGACCGACCGGGTGGAGGCCGAACAACGACTGCGGGCGAGCGAAACGCTCTACCAGACGCTGGCCCGCTCGGCCCCGGTCGGCATTTTCCAGACGGACCGCGACGGCGGTATCGTCTTCGCCAACCCGCGCTTCGCCGCCATCGCCGGGCTGTCTCCCGATGCGCTGTCCGGCCATGCCTGGCGCACGTCGCTGCATCCGGACGACCGATCCCGGTTGGAGGCGGATTGGGCGCAGGCCGTGGCGTCGGGTCGGCCGGTTCTGCTGAATCTTCGGTTTTGCGGGGCCGATGGCACGGTCACCTTCGCCCTGTGCCAGGGCTCGCCGCTGAGCGACATGGATGGGCGGGTGATGGGCTGTGTCGGCACGCTGACCGACATGACCGAATATGTGCGGACCGCCGACGCCCTGCTGATGGCGGAGGCCCGGACCAACGCCATCGTGGATGCCGCAGCCGATGCCATCGTCACCATGGATGGGGAGGGCATTGTCCACAGCTTCAACCCGGCGGCGGAGGCGATGTTCGGCATTACGGCGGCCGACATGCTGTGGAGCCGGATCGACCGGCTGATCCCGGACATCGGCGCGCTGCTTCAGGATGGCGGGTTGGCCGTTTACCAGCCCGGCGGCGAAGCTCATGGGGCCGGGGCCGTGCGGGAGGCCGTGGCGGTGCGGGGCGGCGACGGCAACCGCTTTCCCATCGAGGTTTCGGTCAGCGCGGTCGAGACGGGCGGGCGGCGCGTCTTCACCGGCATCATCCGCGACATCACCGCGCGCAAGCGGACCGAAAGCGACCTGATCGCCGCCAAGGAAGCGGCCGAGTCGGCGGACCGCACCAAGTCGACCTTCCTCCAGATCATGAGCCATGAGTTGCGCACCCCGCTGAACGCGGTCATCGGGTTCGCCCAGGTGATCGAGATGCGACTGCTGGGCGCGGGGGAGGTGGACCGCTACATCGACTACGCCGGCTCGATCCGCCAGTCGGGCGAACATCTGCTGGCGATCATCGACGACATCCTGGACATCACGACCATCGAGGCCGGAGGGCTGCGGCTGAACGAAACTCCCGTCGATCCGTCCGCACTGGTGGGGGAGGCGCTGAATCTCGTCGCCATCCAATCGGGCAAACGCGGCGTGCCGATTCGCATCGACCTGGAGGATGGCCTGCCGACGCTGTTCGGCGACGCGCTGCGCCTGCGGCAGGTGCTGGTGAATCTGTTGTCGAACGCCGTGAAATTCTCCAATCCCGGTGAACCCGCCGCCATCCGCGTCCGGCGGGGGGGCGACGGTGGGCTGGAACTGTCGGTGACGGACACCGGAATCGGCATCGCGGCGGAGGATCTGCCGAAGGCGATGACCCCCTTCGTCCAGGTCGATCAGTCCATGGCGCGGCGCTACGAGGGAATGGGGCTCGGCCTGTCCATCTCGAAGCGGCTGGTCGAGGCGCATGGCGGGACATTGCGCATCGATAGTGCGCCGGGGAAGGGGACCGCCGTGACCGTGGCCTTGCCGCCGAGCCGGATCAAGGGCGAGGCGTGACGAGGGCGGCAGCGACTTCCGAAGAACGCAAGAACGGCGCCCCGGTTTCCCGGGACGCCGTGTGGATGTGTGCAGTGCCTTGCGGTTACGCGGCCTGCTGGGTCAGCGCGGGCTTCGCCGTGCCGTTGGTGCCGATCTGAATGGTCCGCGGCTTCATCGTTTCCGGCACCTCGCGCACCAGATCGATGTGGAGCAGCCCGTTCAGCAGATTGGCGTTGCCCACCTTGATGAAGTCGGCAAGCTGAAAGCGGCGCTCGAAAGCGCGGCCGGCAATACCCCGGTAGAGGAATTGGCCGGTCTCCTGTTCCTTCTTAGCTTTCCCTGTGACCACCAGAGAGTTCTGCTGAGCGGTGATCTCCAGGTCCTCCGGGCCAAAGCCGGCGACGGCCATGGTGATCCGGTAAGCGTCGTCGCCCGTCTTCTCGATGTTGTAGGGCGGGTAGGACGCGGCGGCCTCGTCGCCGGTCATCGCGTTCTCCAGGAGACGCGAGAGGCGGTCGAACCCGACGGTCGAACGGAACAGCGGCGAAAGGTCGTAGGAGCGCATGACATATCCTCCGAAAGAGCGATACAGCGATCGGGGACCACGATCATCGTCGGTCCCCCGGCTTGCGGTTCCGGCGAACCCCAACTGGGCGTCCGCCGACACCGCGACAGATAAGCGAGTGCCCTCAGCGTTCAAGAGGGCGCTTTTTGAAAATCGCCGGGCCGCGCCGCTGCCGTCCATAGGGCGGACGGCGGGGGTCCATAGCCACTCATCGATTGTTAATCAGTTGCGCCGAGGCTCGGAATCGGGCCATCCGGCCGCGGGAGGGGTACGGCCGTGATGGAAACACCGACCTTCTTCAACGGGACTTATGATGAGACGATGGCGCTGCTGATCGAGGCGCGCAATTACATCGCCTATCATGACGCCGCCAGCCACCGGGCGCTGCCGCCCCATGTCCGGCTTCAGATCTCGTACGAATCGATGCGGGTGACCAGCCGGCTGACCCAGGTCATGGCCTGGCTGCTGGCGCAGAAGGCCGTCCATGCCGGGGAGATGACCCGCGAGCAGGCGGCGAGCGACGATTTCGCCCTGTCGGGCGGGGACATCTGCACCGATCCCTCCGGCCCGGACAACGAGCAGCTTCCGGACGGTCTGCGCAGCCTTCTGGAGCGCAGCCACCGGCTCTACATGCGCGTCGCCCGGCTGGACGAGCGCGCCCGCGACGCGGTGGCGATGGCCGGCTGACGGCCGGCTTCCCGACAAACCGCAAACAGAAGCCGCAAACGCGAAAAGGGCGCCCGGCGAACCGGACGCCCCTTTTCGTTTTGCGGACGAAGAAGGTTACTTCTTCAGGCCGAAGCTCGCGAAGCGCTTGTTGAACTTGGCGATCTGGCCGCCCGTGTCCAGCAGCTTCTGCACGCCGGTCCAAGCCGGGTGCGACTTCGGGTCGATGTCGAGGCGCAGCGTATCGCCCGGCTTGCCCATCGTGGAGCGGGTCTTGAACGTGCTGCCGTCGGTCATCACCACGTTGATCTCGTGGTAGTCGGGATGGATATCAGTCTTCATGGCCGGGGTTCCTGCAAAGCGAGCGCGGTCTATAGCAAAGCATGCGGCATGATGCAACCGCGTTCCTGCGCCGGAATGGCGGGTGTTCCCGAACCACCGCCGCTTTGCTGTGCCGCCCCATCATTCACCACGAGGACACGGATGCACAGAGAACTGGAGCGCTTCCGGAGCGGGGTGGCGCTGGCCGGTTCACTGTGTCTTCGTGCCGCCGCGGTTTGATCCGGCGGCCACACCATACCTTGTTCATAGGCCTCCCCCTTGCTATATGCCGAGCTTGCCCCCGTGCACCGTCTGCACATCGTCCTGCCGCCCGTCCTGCCGCTGGGGAGCCTCGGTGTCCCGTCATTCGTCGAAATCCCATCCGGTGTCCGAAGGGGCGCCCTCTGCCGCATCGCGCCGCAACCTGTCGCCGCTGCGCCGGCTGTTTCCCTTTCTGTGGCCGTATCGGCTGCAGATCCTGGGTGCCATGCTGGCCCTGACCGTGGCCGCCGGGACCGTCCTGGGGCTGGGGCAGGGGATGCGCGTCCTGGTGGACCAGGGCTTCGTCGCGGGTGACTCGGCGCTGCTCGACCGGGCGCTCCTCGTCCTGCTGGTGGTCATCGTGCTGATGGCCGCCTCGACCTTCGGGCGCTTCTATCTGGTGAGTTGGATCGGCGAGCGGGTGGTGGCCGACATCCGCCGCGCCGTCTACAACCACGTGGTGAAGCTCTCTCCCGGCTTCTTCGAGACCACCAAGACCGGCGAGATCCTGACGCGCCTGACCACCGACACCGAGGTGCTTCAGACCGTGGTCGGCTCCTCCGTCTCCATCGCGCTGCGCAACACGCTGATGTTCGTGGGCGGCACGGCGATGCTGCTGGTGACCTCGCCGAAGCTGGCCGGACTGGTGTTCCTGGGCGTGCCGGTGGTCATCCTGCCGATCATCATCCTGGGGCGGCGGGTGCGTGCCCTGTCGCGGGCCAGCCAGGACAAAATCGCCGACCTCGGCTCCTTCGTCGAGGAGACGCTGGGCGCCATCCGCACCATGCAGGCCTACACGCACGAGGCCATTGACCGCAGCCTGTTCGGCGGGCGGGTCGAGGACGCCTTCGCCACCGCCCGGCGGCGGGTGACGGTGCGCGCCATCATGACGATGATCGTCATCGTGCTGGTGTTCGGTTCGGTCGGCCTGATCCTGTGGATCGGCGGGCACGACGTGCTGGCCGGGCGGCTGACGGTGGGGCAGCTCTCGGCCTTCGTCATCTACTCGGTGGTTGTCGCCGGTTCGGTCGGGGCGATCAGCGAGGTGGCCGGCGACCTCCAGCGCGCCGCCGGCGCCACGGAACGGCTGTTCGACCTGCTGGACACCGAGCCGGAGATCCGCGCCCCGGCCAACCCGCGCGCCCTGCCGGACCCGGCCCAGGGGGCGCTGTCCTTCCGCGATGTGCGGTTTCACTACCCGTCGCGCCCGGACTGGGCGGCGCTGAAGGATTTCTCGCTGGAGATCGAGCCGGGGGAAACGGTGGCCCTGGTCGGCCCGTCGGGCTCCGGCAAATCCACGGTGTTCCAGCTTCTGCTGCGCTTCTACGACCCGCAGGCCGGGGCGGTCGCCCTGGACGGGGTGGACGTCCGCGACGCCGACCCGGTGGAGGTGCGGCGGCGGCTCGGCCTCGTGGCGCAGGACCCGGTGGTCTTCTCCGCCAACGCCTGGGAGAACATCCGCTACGGGCGTCCGGACGCCAGCGACGCGGAGGTGCTCGCCGCCGCCGAGGCCGCCCACGCGCTGGAGTTCCTGCAGGCCTTGCCGGAAGGGCTGGACACCTTCCTCGGCGAGAAGGGCGTGCGCCTGTCCGGTGGGCAGCGTCAGCGCCTGTCCATCGCGCGGGCCATCCTGCGCGACCCGCCGGTGCTGCTGCTCGACGAGGCGACCAGCGCGCTCGACGCGGAAAGCGAGCGCATGGTGCAGGACGCGCTGGACAAGCTGATGACCCGGCGCACCACGATCATCATCGCCCACCGGCTGGCGACCGTCCTGAACGCCGACCGGATCGTGGTGATGGAGCAGGGGCGCGTCGTCGCCACCGGGCGCCACGCCGACCTCGTCCGTGAGGGCGGCCTCTACGCCCGCCTCGCGGCGCTCCAGTTCGACCGTGCGGCGGACGAGGCCGGGCTGGTCGGCGGCTAGAAAGCCCTCCGCCCTTCGGACGCCGTGGCCGGAACCCGTCCGCGCTTGCGGCGGTTGTCGAGCCATGTCCACAGACGCGGCGCATCTTCCTTCACCGGCACGGGCGGCAGCGGGGCTTCCCTGGGCGGGATACCTGCTGGGTTTCGCGCTCGGCGGCTTTTTCGACGGAATCCTGCTGCATCAGGTTCTGCAATGGCATCACCTGCTATCGGCGGTCGAGTCCTCCGCCGTTCAGGACATCCGCGTCCAGATCCTGGCGGACGGCCTGTTCCACGCGGCGATGTACCTCATCGCGGCGGGCGGCCTGTGGCTGCTGTGGCGGAGCCGGCGCCGCTTCGCCGAGCCAGGGGCGGATCGTCTCCTCTTCGCCAACGCCCTGATCGGCTTCGGCGTCTGGCACATCCTCGACGGTGTCCTGTCCCATTGGATTCTCGGCATCCACCGCATCCGCATGGACTCGGCGAACCCGCTGCTCTGGGACCTGCTGTGGTTCGTCGTCTTCGGCGTCGCCGTTGTCGCGGCGGGCTGGCGGCTGCGGAGCGGCGGGGGAGCGGATGGCGGTGGCCGCGCCGCGCCGGTCGCCCTGACGCTGGCGGTTCTGATCGCCGGGCCGGTCGCCGCTCTGCCGCCGCCGGGCGTGAGCACGGTGATGGTGCTGTTCAAGCCCGGCACGACGGCGCCGGACGTGTTCGCTGCCGTAGCGGCGGTGGACGGGCGGACGGTCTGGCAGGACCCCTCCGGCCAGCTCTGGGCCATCGACCTGGGTGAGAAGGGCAATCCGACGACACTTTACCGGTACGGGGCCCTGCTGGTCAGCAACACACTGCTGCCGACCGGTTGTCTCGACTGGTTCCGGACCTGACGCGGCGGCGCCCGGTCACGCCACGCCGAGGCGGCGCAGCGTTGGCAGGCGCAGGCGGGTGAAGCGGTCGAACCGGGCGCGCAGCTCCGCCATGTTCGCCTCTTCCCCGTCGAGCCGGGCGCCGTCGCGCGACAGGGCGAGCCCATCGGCCGACAGCGCTTCCCAGGCGGTCGCCGCGGGGTCGGTGCCGTTGCGTTGCGCCACCAGGAACAAGCCCTCCAGCCGCGACACCGCGACGCCGGAGCCGAGGACGGGCGACGCCAGCGTGTCCAGCGTGTCGTCGCGGCGGTTGCGTTCCAGGATGGCGGCGTTGAAGCGGTCGGCCTGAAGCGCACGCGCCGCCTGACCAGCCTCGGGCAGGGCGGGCGACACCAGCGCCAAGCTGGTCAGGATCATCAGCGCACGCAGCACCGCCGCCTCGCCGTGGTGGGCCAGGGCGGGGAGGGCGGACAACTCGGCCAGTGTGGGCGTGCCGGCGGCCAGCGCCTCGGCCAGCGGGCCGTGCAGGTCTTGCGGCAGGGGAACGCGCCCGACCGGGGCCAGCACGACTTCCGGCAAATCGTCGGGCGGCACCAGAAGGGCGAAGCGGGTGGCGCGCAGCCGCTCCCGCCGCTCCGCCGCGGTCAACCGCTCGGCACCTTTCACGAACAGGTCGCGGCGGAAGGCGCGGTTGGTCAGCAGGTCGCGCAAGGTCTCGCGGTAGGCCGGGTCGCGCGCCTCGGCCAGCAGGGGCAGGGCGTCCGGCGGCAGGGACAGCTCGTCCATCTGCTCCATCGGGACGGCGGGGCCGGCGAAGTCCAGCTTGGCCGCCGCCAGCTCCCGCGCCACGTCGGCGTGGTAGAAGGCCGTCCAGTCGCGGTTCAGATATTCATGGGCGATGTAGTTGGGCGACTTGCGCTTCAGCGAGTCCAGCCGCGCCGGCAGCGCGTCGGCCTGGGCGAGCCAGCCGGCGTTGAGGGCGGTCAGGCGGCTGGCGAAAGCCACGGCTTCCTCGATCCGCTCCGGCAGCGGGCCGGTGCGGTCGGCGCAATGCTCGACCAGGACGCGGCGCAGCGGCATATAGGCGAGCGTGCCGGGCAGGGTGTTGTAGCTGACGAAGACCAACCCGCCGGGCTTCAGCCGCCGCTTCAGCGTCTCCACCAAGATCGCCCGGTTTTCCGCGCTGACCCAGGACCAGACGCCGTGCAGCGTCACGATGTCCAGATCCTTGGACCCACCTTGCGCGTACTCGGCGAAGCTCTCCTCCAGGAAGGCGACGTTGCCCAGCCCGGCCTCGGCGGCGAGGCGCTGGGCGCCGGCGATGTGGCCGGGGTTGAAGTCCACCGCCTCGAACCGGGCGTCGGGATGGCAGCTGGCCAGGACGGCGCTGCTCACCCCATGGCCGCAGCCGATCTCCGCGCAGGCGAAGGATCCGGCGAGGTCCATCGGGGGGCGCCAGCCGCGCAGGGTCAGCGCAAAGGACAGCAGCGCCGGCGACAGTTCTCGGTAGAAGGCGTGGATGTAGCCGATCCCGCCCACGTAGCCCTCGGTCCAGCCCTGCATCGTCTCCACTCCCTTCGTCCGCTGGGGAAGGGTGATAGCGCCGGCCTTGGCCGGCTGTCAAAGAAGGCGGCCAGAAGGGCGCGCCCGAAGGCGGATGAGAAGGGTATGTGCGAAGCCGGAACGAGCCTTGTCAAAAAAATGCGACCCTATCCATTTTGGTATCGACAAGCCTCGGACCCTTCGTTATAAACCGCGCCACACCGGCCGGGACGACGGCTTGGCCGGACAGGAACCCTAGTCGATACGCTCAGGCATCCCCTGACGCAGAGACGAAGGCTCCGGTGCCGGTGTGAACGAGACGTGATGGGCGCATAGCTCAGTTGGTAGAGCAGCTGACTCTTAATCAGCGGGTCCAAGGTTCGAGTCCTTGTGCGCCCACCATCACTTCCGGATCGAAAGGGATCACTCCCAGGACCCCTTTCACGCCGCCGGGCGCTTCGACGCCTGGATGGGAATGGGCGCATAGCTCAGTTGGTAGAGCAGCTGACTCTTAATCAGCGGGTCCAAGGTTCGAGTCCTTGTGCGCCCACCATTCCCTGACATCGGCACGACAGCGACGCACACAAAAGGGCTGCCCTTGGGCGGCCCTTTGTGCGTTTGGGGATTCGCTTGCGCCGTCATTCCGGATCGGCGCCGGGGCGGCGGGGGACGAGCAGGTTCGCGGTCATCTGCTGCACGGTATCGCCGTCCTGGTTGATGGTGGTGGTGCGCACGCGGGCGATGCCGCGGTCGGGGCGCTTGGCCGACACACGGACCTCCAGAATCTCACTTTCGATGCGCAGGACGTCGCCGGGGCGGGTGGGCTTTGGCCATCGGATGTCCTCCACCCCCATCCCGACGAAGCCGCCGGCGAGCGCGCCGTCGCCCGTGACGATCATCCGCATCGTCAGCCCGGCGGTGTGCCAGCCGCTCGCCGCCAGCCCGCCGAAGACGCTGTCCCGCGCCGCCGCGGGATCGAGATGGAAGGGTTGCGGGTCGAACTGGCGCGCGAAAGCGACGATGTCCTCCTCCGTCACGGTCACGGGGCCGCCGGTGAAGCGGTCACCGGGAGTCAGGTCGTCGAGATAGCGCATCGGTCGGTGGACTCCCGTGGCCGGTTGCCTCGTCGCTTAGGGTTAACCTCTGCGGAGCGGGAACGATAGCGATACCTGCCACGTAAAAATTGCAAAGCAGCCGGGACACAAAACAACGACGCCGCAGGGTGGGCCTGCGGCGGTCTGTTCCGGTCTGACGGCGAGCGGGAGTCGCTTATTCGGCGGCGGTGCTGGCCATGCGGCTGCGCACGGACGGCGGCGGCTGGTTCCCGCGGTAGTCCTGCAGCCGCGTGGCGCGCAGACCGCGCATGCCGTGGCTGTCGATCAGCCGTTGCCAGGACAGGAATTCCTCCACGGACAGGGTGTAGCGGCGGCACGCCTCCTCGAGGCTGATCAGCCCCGAACGCACGCCGGCCACGACCTCCGCCTTGCGCCGCATGACCCAGCGCTTGGTGTCCGGAGGGGGAAGATCATTTTCTGTCATCGGCCGCCCTTCCGGACCGATGACCGACGCTCCACTGGAGCCATCGTCGCTCATTTCAAGCTCGCGAGATGACATGCGCGGACGCTCCACCATCAGCAATGTATTCCACGATTTGGTGGTAACCTACCCCTTCTCCGCTTAACAAAAGCCTAAACGATAGGGTTAATGTTTTAAGCATAAAAGGCATGGTCGAAGGCATGGCGTATGGGCCCATCCGGACCCATGCCCATGCCTTCGATCATGCCTTTGACCACGCCTTCGGAAGACGCTTAGGCGAGTACGGAGGCTGCCCTCAGTACACTTTGGAGAGCTTGGACAGCGGAACCTCGACGCTGCCCACGGACATCACGGTTTCGCCGTCCTTGTTGGACCCGATGCCGCTGACCGTGCCGAAGGTGAAGGGGGTCGCCTTGATGATGTCGTCCTTCTTCTCGGACACCGGGGCGATGTTCAGGCGGTACTGGCCCGGCTGGACGGCGTTGCCGCCGTCGTCCTTGAAGTCCCAGTTCACGACATGCTTGGTGCCGGCGGCGGTCTCGCCGGTCATCGACCGGACGACGCGGTTCTTGCTGTCCAGGATGTCCACGCGAACCGATTTGGCGGACTTTTCCAGTTCATAGGCCAGCGGGGCCGCCGTCATGCCCTGGGTGTAGTCGAAGCTGTCGCCCTCGAAGGTGACGGTGCGGCCCAGATAGGCGAGATTGGTCGAGTTCGTCGAGGCGTTCTGCAGCTTCAGCAGCTTGTCCAGCCGGCTGTTGGTCCCGATGTTCTGCTCCACGTTCGCGAAGTCGACCAGCTGCTTGGTCATGTCGTTCGTGTCCATGGGCTTCAGCGGGTCCTGGTTCTGCATCTGGGTGGTCAGCAGCTTCAGGAAGTGCTCGAAGTTGTCGCCCAGCCCCTTCACCGCGGTGTCGAGCTTCTGCTCGTCGGCGGTCTTGGTGGTCTTGGTGGTGGTGTCGGTCTTCGTCTTGGTCTGGTTCAGGTTCCAGCTGCTGCCGTAGTCGGTGTTGGTGGTGGCCATGGTCGTGGTCCTTCGCTGGAATGGCTGCGGCTGGTCTGAATCAGGCCTGGATGTCGACGCGGCCCGGGGCCAGAGTCAGGGTGTAGGCGGCCTGCGCATCCTCCACCTCGCCCGTGCCGCCGCCGAAGCCGCGGCCACGCCGGCCGGAGCCGCCCTGCCGTCCCGAGTCGTGGAACGATTGGCCGCCGTCACCGCGCAGGCTGAAGTTGAGGCTGTTGCTGTCCGCCTTCAGTCCGGCGTCTTGCAAGGCGCGTTCCAGATTGCGGCTGTCACGCTGCAGCAGTTCCAGGGTTTGGGCCTTCTCCACGGCGACCGACGCGGTGACGCGCCCGTCCTGGCCGATCTCCAGCTTGATGTCGATGCGGCCCAGCTCGGCGGGGCGCAGGTTGATGGTGAACTGGTCGTTGCCGTCCGACACGTTCTTGCTGATGTGGACCGCCACCTGATCCTGCACGCCCATCGGCAGGCCGGCGGATCCGCGGGACGGGCGAAGCTGGGCGGTGGTCAGCCCCGCCTCAACGCCGCTCGTCGTGTGCACGCCCTCGACCCCGGCGAAGACCGGGTGTGTGGGGGTGGTGGCATGCGGCGCGGCGTCCGCCGGAGGGGCGGCATCCGTGGCGGCCGCAGCGGCGGCAGCGGTCAGGAACGCGCTTTGCCCGGCAGGCTTTGCCGGGTCGGCAACCGGTGCCTGGGGCGCCGGCGGCTGCGTCAGGGCGGCGTTGCCGTTCGGGTCCTGGGTGCCGCGGTTGCCGGCGTTGGCTCCCGCATCGCCGTCCGCTCCGGTCCGGGTCGCGCCCTTGGCTTTGGCCGCGGCGAGATCGGTCAGGGTCTGCGGCAGGGGCGCGCTGTCGTCGTTCGGCAGGTCGGCGAGGGGGAGGGCGCCGGAGGGCGGCGCGTCGCCGGCCGTCGCCGGCTTGTCCTTGGCGGCGGCGTCCTTGGCCTCGGCGTGGGGTGCGGGGATCTCGGTCTGCGGACTACCCGCCGGGACGACCGGCGGCGGCATGGCGTCCGCCGACGCCTGAGGTGCTTCCGGGACCGGCTTGCCCGCAACGGCGGCCTTCATGGATTCGTCGGAGGCGGTCTTGGTCTTGCCATCCTGCTGTGGGGCGGCGGTTGCCAGGGCAGTGGCCAAAGCCGCTTCGGTGGTTTCGGTGTCAGCGGCCAAAGGAGCTTCCGCACCGTCCGGAGTCGCGGCCGTCGCCTCGGTCGCGCCGACCGCGGCGGCGTCATCGCTCTTGTCGGCTTCGTCATCCGGCGTGCCGATGGCCACCGGGGCGACGGCCAGCGACAGGGCGGCCTCCATATCGGTCAGGGCGGCGGATTGGTCGGCGGTGACCAGCTCCACGGTGGTCTCGGTCACGGTGACGGTCAGGTCGAGGATCACGGCCTCGCCGGTGCCGTCCTGCGCGGCCTGATCGCCGGCACCGTCCTGCGCGGTGCCATCGCCCGTCGCGCCATCGGTCCGGTCCGGCGGAAGCTCCTCCGTGGTGTCGGTCAGGGCGGCGGCATCGGTGGGCGCCGGCTTGGCGGCGGAGTCGTCCTGCGCCGTCTTGGCGCTGGCAGCCTTTGCGTCCTTGGCCGCGGCGTGGTTCGCCGCAGCGGCCTCACGCCGTTCGGTGCGCGTCGCGTGGGCGGAATCGCCGGCCTTGGCTGCGTCGGATGTGCGGGCGTCCCTCCGTTCGGCGGCGCGCTGGGCCTCGTCCTGGCGAGCGGTCCGGGCCTCGGCCTGGCTGGTCGCTTCGGAGGCTTGGCGTGGCTTTGCGGGCTCCGCGCGGATGGGGGCGGGGCGGGACGGCGGGCTGCGCTCCGCCGCCTTGCGGTCGGCGGCCCTATTGGCAGCGGCCTGATCAGCGGCGCTCGCCGCGGCGTTGCGCCGATCCTGGGCCGCGCTCTCCGCTTGGGCTCGATCGCGCTTGCGGGTGGAGGCCTCGCTGATCAGCCGGTCCATCATCGAGGCGAACTTGTCGCTTCGCGGAGCCGTGTTCTGGCTGGAGGAGGTCTGGCCCCTGACCAGGCTTTCGAACGCGGAGGGCGCGGTGTTCGTTTGGATGGCCATGGAAGGGGTTCCCCGAAGCGGACAGGTGCACCCCATCCAGAAGCAACTAACGGGCCAGTTTCAGGCCGGCGCCGGCGCGTCCAACCGCCATTCCACGCCCGGCACTTCCGTCCGCAAGGCGGCAATTTCCGCCGGGTGCCCGGCGCTTCTTGCCGGACCCGGCAACGCCGAAGGGCCGCCCGGTCGGACAGCCCTTGTCGCGGATTTCGGTGATGCCGGGGGAGGCGTCAGAGCCGGGTGTTCAAGGTTGCGGACGTGGACGGCCCATGGCTCGGCGTGACGTAGGTCGCGCGGGGCGGAACCGGGGCGGTGCCGTAGGCGGGGGTGGTGGTCTGCCGGGCGCGGTTGATGGCGCCGACCACGGTGTCGACCAAGATCTTCTGCGCCGTGCTGTTCCGGCGAAGCGCGTCGGCGTTGGCGGCGGACGCCTCGTACAGGCCGCGCGTGGCCTCGCGCAGCTGGGCCTTGGCCTCGTCGGGCAGGGCCGCCATGCCCTCGCGGTCCACGCGCAGCAGACGCGACACCTCCTCGTAGACCAGCATCATCGGCTGCTTCTCGCGCCCCAGCCGGGCCAGTTCCGCGCTGGTGCAGTGGCGCATCACGGCCTCGGTCTCGCGCGCCAGATGCGCGCTCAGCCGGTTCATCAGCTCGACCAGCGCGACGGCGCGCTCCTCGGCGTTCTTGGGGAGATTGGCGGCGGGAGCCTTGGACGGCTGCGGGAAGCGGACGTCGACCTTATCCATGGTTGCCCTCCTGTGCGCGCAGAAGCTCGCGGTAAACCTGATCGGCGATGCCGAACCCGCCGCTGCGGGACACCTGCTTGCCGTATTCGTTGGTCAGCATGGAGCGGAACATCTCCTCGCCATGGCCGCCGCCGAAGGTTTCGTCCACCTCGATCCCGTCGAGCATGTGACCCAGCATCTGGGAGACGAAGACGTTCTCGAACTCGTTCGCGGACTGGCGGAGCTTGGCGCGGATCGCCGGGTCCACCTTGCTTTCCGCGCTTTTGGGGTCGACCAGATCGGTCCGCACCGCCGTCCGGAAGCTGGCCTGCGCACTGGTCTGGACGCGCTCGGCGGCCGCGGGCAGGCGCGGAGGCGGAAGGCCGGGAAGGGAAAGCGTCGTATCCATCAGATCACCTCGATCTCCGCCTGCAGGGCTCCGGCGGCTTTGATCGACTGAAGGATGGCGATCATGTCCCGGGGGCCCACGCCAAGCGCATTCAAGGATTGTACCAACTCCTGGAGCGTCACCCCGGAATTCATCACGGCGAGGCGGTTGTTGGACTGGTCGTCCACCTGGATGTCGGTGCGCGGCACCACGGCGGTCTCGCCCTGGCTGAAGGGGCCGGGCTGGCTGACCTGCGGCGTCTCGGTGACGCGGATCGTCAGGTTGCCCTGGGCGATGGCGACGGTGGAGATCCGGACGTTCTCGCCCATCACGATCACGCCGGATTTCTCGTCCACCACCACGCGGGCGATCTGATCGGGGGTGACGCGGAGCTGCTCGATCTCCGTGATCAGACCGACGATGTCACCGCGCCGCGCCTCCGGCACGCTCAGCAGGACCGAGGAGGGGTCGGTGGCCTGCGCGCGGTTGCCGCGGAGCTGGATGTTGATGGCGGTGGCCACGCGCTGGGCCGTCGTGAAGTCCGGGTTGCGCAGCGACAGGCGCAGCACCGGCAGCTCGGCCAGCGAGAACTGGATCTCGCGCTCGACGATGGCGCCCGAGGAAATGCGGCCCGAGGTGGGGACGCCGCGAGTCACGCTGGCCCCCTGGCCCTGGGCGGAGAAGCCGGAGACGGCGATCGGCCCTTGGGCCACGGCGTAGACCTCGCCGTCGGCGCCCAGCAGCGGGGTGACGAGCAGCGTGCCGCCGAGCAGGCTTTTCGAATCGCCCATCGCCGACACGGTGGCGTCGATGCGCGTGCCCTGGGCGGAGTAGGGCGGCAGGGTCGCCGTCACCATCACCGCCGCCACGTTCTTGGTGCGCAGGTTGGTGCCGCGGGTGTTGACGCCCATCCGTTCGAGCATGCCGACCAGGCTCTGCTCGGTGAAGGGCGAGTTGTTGAGGCTGTCGCCCGTGCCGTTCAGGCCGACCACCAAGCCGTAGCCGATCAGCATGTTGTCGCGCACGCCCTCGACGTCCACCACGTCCTTGATCCGCGCCGACGAGGCCGAGGCCGGCGCCGACAGCGCGAGCAGCGCCGCGGCCAGCGCGGCCAGCATCGCGACCGCGCGCAGCAGGACGGCGGCGCGGGGCGCAGGACGCAGGGCGGCACGGGGCAGGGCGGTGGCGGTCATGGCGGGGACACTCCTCAACGGCTGTCCCTTCCTATACAAACGGCGTGCCAGAACCGCGGATGCTAGGCAAAGCGCGGGATCGCCAAGGGGAAGCGGCGGCGCCGGATGAAAAGGCCGGAAATTGGCACCCTGTCCGACCACTTTATGTCACGGAAGCGGGGCAATTTTTGCCCGATTGCGGCAAACCTTGACCGGATGTTAAGGTGCTTCCATCTAGAGTATCGCGCTTTTCCGAAACCGGTTGCACGGAACATGAAAGTCGAAGGCCCCGGAAAACTTCGCGGCAGCAGCTCGGTCCGGCGCACGGGGAAGGCCGAAGGCTCGTCCGGTGCGTCCTTTTCCAAGCAGCTCGTCGGCGAGACCAACACCGCGCAGGGCGTCCATGCTGCGGCGCCGCTGGCCGGCATCGCCAGCGTGCTGGCGTTGCAGGAGGTGGACGACGCCACGGCCCGCGCGTCGCGCGGCAAGATGCGCGCCGAGGAGATGCTCGACAAGCTGGAGGAGATCCAGCACGGGCTTCTCGCCGGCACGCTTCCGGCGCAGAAGCTGATGGACCTCGTGAAGGTGGTGCAGTCGCGCCGCGTCCATGTGGACGATCCGCGGTTGGCCGAGATTCTTGACCAGATCGACCTGCGCGCCCAGGTCGAGCTTGCGAAGCTCACCCCCTGAGCGCCGTTTCCGGCCATAGGACCGGCTTTTCGGCATCGGCCGTACGGCCATCGCCGAACCTTTCACAAAACTTTGCTTCTCCAAGGGCTTGTTCGCGCTTCGATAGGCGAAGCGCAGGGTTGCGGTTGCCGATGCGCCTACCTATACTCCGCGCCGCCCGGATCACCCTTTTGCGTTGGATGCTCTCGGATGTCGTCTCCGCTTCTGCCTAAGAACTACACCCCGTCGGAAGACGAGGAGTTCATGAATCCCGTGATGCGGGAATATTTCCGCCAGAAGCTGCTGCGCTGGCGCGCGGAGCTGCTGGCCGAATCCAGCGAGACCCTGAGCAGCCTTCAGGAAGGCGGCATCCAGGAACCGGACATCGCCGACCGCGCGTCGGCGGAGACCGACCGGGCGCTGGAACTTCGCACCCGCGACCGCGAGCGCAAGCTGATCTCCAAGATCGACGCGGCGCTGGAACGGTTGCAGGATGGGTCCTACGGCTACTGCGAGGAAACGGGGGAGCCCATCTCCGTCCGCCGCCTCGACGCCCGCCCCATCGCGACGCTGAGCCTGGAAGCCCAGGAGCGGCACGAGCGCATGGAGCGCACCCAGCGCGACGACTGACGCGGCGCTTGTTCGCGTCTCCGGCCGCGCCTCGGGCAAGCCTCCACCGATCCCGGCGGGGGCTTTCGTCCGTCAGGAGCTGCCGTCGCGGCGGTGGATCACCGCCAGACCGGCCATGCGTTCCGCCCCGACCAGTTCGCTGAGACTGTCGTACAGCTCCACGCGGCCCATCGCCGATTCGAGGGCGCGGCATTCCGCCGCCGCAATGTGCGGGCTGTCGATCCGGCCGTTCTCCATGAATCCGCGCAGGACGTCGAGCGTGAGACGGTCCTCCGGATGTTCGACGTCCGAGGGCTGCCAGTTCAGATCCTCGATGACGTAAACCCCGCCCGGGCGCAGCCGTCCGAACAGGGCGGCCAGCGTCATCTGCTGATGGCGCGATGCGTGGGAGCCGTCATCGATGACGATGTCGAAGGGGCCGTCCTCCTCGGCGAGACGCCGCAGACCGTCGGCATCGCCCTGGTCGACGCGCCGGGTCGTCACCCGCCCGCCGTCGAAGGCCGAAAAATCCTCGATGTCCGCCCCGACGAGGGTGGCGTTCGGGAAATAGCGCTCCCACATGCGCAGACTCGGCACGTCATCCTGCTTCCACCCCTCGACCCGGCCGCGGCACAGGCCGATCTCCAGGATGCGCAGCGCCTCGAACCGCCGTGGGGCGAACAGCGCGTCGTAGACCCGCGTGTAGTGATGCCCCAGCCGCTCGCTGCCCAGGCGGGGGCCCTTGTCGGAGTGGAAACGGACGGCGAGGGCCGACAGGGTGCCGTCCGCATCGTGCAGATCGGCCAGCCGGCCCAACACCGACTCCGCGTCGGCGTCCTCAACCGGCGGGCCGCCGGGACCCCACATGCCGTTCCACAAATGCACACCGGCGACCCGCTCGTCCGCCAGCAGGGCCAGCGCCCGCCCATTGCTCTCGGCCAGCCAGGAATGCTCCGTCCAGTCGACGGCGTTGAAGGCCGTCGGGGGCAGCACGCGGTCCAGCAACTCCCGTCCCGGCCCGGTCAGCACATAGCGGCTGAGCAGCAGCGGGCCGACCGCGCCGAAGCGGCGGTCGCTGCCGCTCATCAGAATGCGCATCGACTCCTCGAACAGCCGGCGCATGTGGACGGATCCCCGCGGCGCGCGGATGGCGTCGCCGACCAGGGCGTGGCCGGCCTCCAGGCCGTGCCATTGCGAGCAGAACAGGTGGCCGGGGCCGAAGCTCAGCGGCTTCAGCAGGACGACGTCGGTGTCCAGCCACCAGCCGCCGAAGGCGTGCAGCGCGGCGTAGCGGAAGATGTCGCTGAAATAGCGGATCTCGGCGCTGCGGACGCACAGGTCGTAGACATGGTGCGGCACCACCGTTCCGGCATCCTCCACCCGCAAGCCGTCCGGCACCCGGCCCAGCAGGGTGGGATCCCCGTAGCTGAAAAGATGCACCGGGTGTCCCTGCGCCACCATGGAGCGCAGCGCCAGCCGTGCCCCGGCGTTCAGCGGCGCGCCCGACCAAAAGGCGGTGATGCGGTCACGGGTTTCTGTGTCGTGGTGGCGGACGCGCAGATGCGGGTTGAAACTCCGTGCCGCGGCGTTCCGGCGCTCGGGATGGGAGGCTTCGGTCAGGAAGGGCATGGCCTCGGCGGTCGCCCGGATCAGCGCGTCGAGGTCATCGTCGCCAGCCGGCGCGGAGCCGTTCGCCAAGCGGCGCATCCGCCGGTGCAGAAGGCCGGCGGCGAACGGGTCGCCCCGCCGGCTCCGCAGGACCGACAGGGTGGCCAGGGCGCCCTCCGCCGCCGGGTCGAGTGCGAGGGCGCGCTGGCCGTCGGCTTCGGCCTTGTCCGTTCCGCCGGCTTCCATCCGGCAGACCGCCCGCGCGCTCCAGCCCGTGGAGTCGGTGGGAGTGCGCTCCAGATGGGCGGTGTAGAGCGCGTCGGCCTCCGCGAAGCGGCCTTGGCGCAAGCGGGTGGCGGCGAGGTTGCACAGCGGCTCGGGCCGCTGCGGTTCCAGCGTCCGTGCCCAGCCGAGCCGCCGGGCCGCCGCGTCGGGATCGTCCCCGCTGTCCGGCGCGCGGGCCAGAATGCCGAAGAAATCCGGCGCCAGCGCCAGGGCGCGGCGCCGCGCGGCTTCGGCTCCGGTGGCGTTGCCGGACCGTGCGCGGGCGTCCGCCAAATGGTACCAGGATTCCAGCAGGGTGGGGTCGGCCCGGACCGCACGGTCCAGGATGCTTGCCGCTTCCGCCGCGTCGCCGCCGGCCAGCAGCAGCCGGCCGAGATGGGTGGCGGCGCGGGCGTGGGCGCCGTTGGATTCGCCGTTTGATTCGCCATTGGATTTTAGGGCGGCCCTGTAGGCGTCCAGCGCCTCTCCGTAGCGTCCGAGCCGCTCCAGCAGCACTCCGGCGTTGAGCGAGGCGTCGGTCATCGCCGGGGTCAGCCGCGCAGCTTCCCGGTAGTCGGCCACCGCGCCTTCCAGATCGCCGGCTTCCTGCCGGGCCATGGCGCGGTGCCGGTGCAGGTCGGGGCCCGGCGCGCGGGCCAGTGCTTCGCCGAGCAGGGTCTCGGCCTCGGCGAAGCGTCCGGCTTGCGCGTGGATGATGCCCAGAAGATGCCAGGCGGCGGCTTGATCCGGGTCGGCGTCGAGGATGCGCCGACACAGGATCTCCGCCTCCGCCGGGCGTCCGGCCTGATGGTGGTCGAGCGCGATGACCAGCGCTTCTTGAATGGTTGCCATGACGCCAGTGGTCTTCAACCGCATGGGCTTGTCAACAGGAGAGTGCCGGCGACGGAGGGGCGCCCGGAGTCGGCAGGATCCTGACCATGAGATGAAGAATGGGCGGCCCGCCCCTCTGTCGGAGCTTGGTTCGCTCGGGCCGGCCGCGAGCCCGCTGCAAGGAGCCGTCAATCTATCGGCCGGGACTGTTCCAGGCCAGCCGGGGAAACGGGCTGCCTCTCCCTGTCGCCATCCACTATCGAATGAAGGACGCCGTCCGATGGCTGCTTCGCCCTTCGGCGTGGCGCTTTCGCGCGATTCGCCGCGCAGCCTTGTGGCCGTCCGCTCGAACCGTTGGTGCGGGTTGCCAGAACCGCCTGTTGAGGGTGGAATGGAACTCCTGAAGCGGATCGAGACATTGCAGGCCCTGGTCCGTGAGATGCAGACACGAAGGAAGCGTCTGCTGGACCGGTCCGACGAACGTCTGCGCTCTGCCGAGAAGGCGTTGGAAGGGTCTCATCGCCTGCTGAAAGGGAGGCCCGATGACCCAGGCACATCATCCGGTGAACCGCGCTGAGGCGCAGGACGCCGATGCGGAGGATTGGCGGCGGCGCAGCGAGGCGCGGCGCAGCAGGGCCGAGGACGCCCGTGCCGGGGCGGTACGGATGCGCGAGGAGGCCGAAGAGGAGCGATCCGCGAGCTTCCAGCGCCATGTCGAGGCGGAAGGAGCGCGGCTCATAGCCGAAGAGGGACGGATCACCGGCGAGGCGCAGCGGCAGGACGCCGAGGAGACGCGCATCCTGGACGAAGAGCTTCGCCGATCCGCGGAGGTGGCCAGGCTCGCGGCGGAGGATGCGCGCAGCGCCGAGGAACAGGCGCGGCTGCTTCATGAGGCCACCCGGCGTTTCGCCGAGGAGGCCCGGCTTCATGCCGAGCAAGCGCGTGCCGATGCGGAGCGCATGCGGGCGGCGAACGAGGAACAGCGCCTGATCCTGGAGGAGATGCGGGACACCGTCCGGCGTTGCGAGGCGCTTCTGGCTCGGAACGGGTGACGGGGCGTCGAGGGACGGCAGGAAGGGCACGGCAGATACAGCCGGGCGGCAGAAACTTCCCGCCCACGCGTGAAAGAAAGCCGAGGCTCCCGGGCAATCGGCCGGAAGGGGATGTGCGCTCCCTTCCGGTGTGATGGCCTGTGCTTTTCAGCCTCGCCTTCTCGAACGCCCTCGGATCAGAAGGGCATGATGATGTCGAACAGCTGTTGGCCGTAACGGGGCTGCTGCACGTCGGTGATCTGGCCGCGTCCGCCGTAGGAGATGCGGGCCTCGGCGACCTTTTCGTAGCTGATGGTGTTCTGCGCGGTGATGTCCTCGGGCCGGATCACGCCGGTGATGATCAGGTCGCGCACCTCGTAGTTCACACGGACCTCCTGCCGGCCCTGGATGACCATGTTGCCGTTGGGCAGAGACTGGGTGACCAGCGCGGCCACCTTCAGGGTGATCTGCTCCTTGCGGTTGATGGCGCCCTTGCCGTCGTTGGAGGTCGAGCTGGAGAGATCCAGCAGGCTGTCGGCGCTCACCCCGTCGGGCAGCGCGCGCTGCAGGGCCTTGCCTTCGAAGCCGAGGAAGCTCGGCATGCCGGCCTTCTCGGAATTGCCGCGGGTGCGGGTGGTCTGGTTGTTGAGCTGGGCTTGATCGTTGATCTGGATGTCGACGGTCAGCAGGTCGCCGACCTTGGCCGCGCGCTGGTCCTTGAAGAAGGCCTTGGCGCCGGTCCGCCACAGGGAATTCGGGTTGCGCTCCGTCGGCAGCGGGGTGGGCATCGGCAGGCTGACGGGCTGGTAGCCGGGCTGCGCCTGCGGGTCCTTGATCTTGGTGAGTTCCGGAGCGGAGCCGATGTCCGCCACGCGCGACATGGCGTTGCAGGCGGGAAGGCCGGCGGCGACGGCGGCGAGCAGAGCGAAGCGGAACGCCATGCGGGCGGTGTTCGTGGGGGCGGACATCCTGAAGGCGGACATGGAGCTTTCTCCTTACTTCGCGGTGAGGCCGGGCTTTGCCACGGCGACGATGCTGGGGCCGGCGACGGTCGCCTCGAGGATGCGGTTCGACTGGGTGTTGATGACGCGGATCACGTCGCCCCGGCCGCCGTCCTGCAGGGCCTTGCCCTGGACCGACAGGGTCAGGTTCTCGGTGGCCAGCGTGATGGTGACCAGCGAGCCCTTGTCCACGACCCGCGGCGACTGGAGGTCGCGCAGCCGCACGGGCTGGTTCACGGGAACGCCGCGCCGCGGCGTCAGGCCGATGAGTTGGGCGTCGGTGGCGGCGATGTCGCTGCCGGCGAGGTCGGCGCGCACGTCCTGCCAATCCACGTCGCCGGGGCCGATCACGTCGCCGGGCGCGATGCGCCGCGCCAGGACCGGCACCTGGACCACGCCATAGGCGCGGCCCGACACCGGAAGGCGCACGACCGGACGGGTGTCGGCGACGATCATCTCCGCGGCGAAGCGGCCCTGCACCGGGTTGTAGTAGAGGTTCTCCACCGTCAGGCTGCCGGCGCCCGCCGGGGCGCGCAGCTCCACCGCCCGGTTGTCCATCTCCATCTGCAGGCGGCCCGTGGTGATCTGGCGGGACAGCGCGTCGGACAGCACCGCCTCGACATGGGCCGGGCTGTAGACCACCGCCGCCGCCGCGGAAGCGGTGCCGTCCATTGTCTGGGCAAGGGCCGCCGGGCCGCTGACAATCGCGGCGGCGAGAAGGGCGGTGCCGAGGATGCGGAGGGCGGGGCGGGGCATGGCGGAATGTCCTTGCAAAAACCAGCCTTGGAGAAACGGGCCTTACGACGGTGTCGGGATCAGCGGAGCTGCGAGGCCTGCTGCATCATCTCGTCGGTGGTCTTGATGACCTTGGAGTTCATCTCGTAGGCGCGCTGGGCGGAGATCAGGGTGGTGATCTCCTGCACGATGTTGACGTTGGAGGTCTCCAGCGCGCCCTGCACCACGCGGCCGAAACCGGGAGCGCCGGGGTTGCCGCCGACCGCCTCGCCCGACGCGCCAGTCTGCAGGAACAGGTTGTCGCCGACGGCTTCCAGGCCGGCGGCGTTGGCAAAGGTGGCGAGCTGGAGCTGGCCGACATTCTGCTGGGCCACCTGGCCGTCCAGCTTCACCATCACCTCGCCCGAAGCGTTGATGGCGACATCGACGGCTTCCGCCGGGATGGTGATCGCCGGCTGCACCGGATAGCCGTCGGCGGTGACGATGATGCCCTCCGGCGACAGCTTGAAATTGCCGGCGCGGGTGTAGGCCGTGTCGCCGCTGGGGAGCTGCACCTGGAAATAGCCGGAGCCGTTGATGGCGACGTCCAGCTTGTTGTCGGTGACGGTCAGGTTGCCCTGCTCCAGCACGCGGGCCACCGCGGCGACGCGCACGCCGGCGCCCACCTGCACGCCGGTCGGCACGATGGTGCCGGCGTCCGATGAGGTGGAGCCGATGCGGCGGAAGTTCTGGTACAGCAGGTCCTGGAACTCGGCCCGCTGCTTCTTGAAGCCGGTCGTCGTCGCGTTGGCGATGTTGTTCGAGATGGTCTCGACGTTCAACTGCTGGGCGATCATGCCGGTGGCGCCGATGGCGAGGCTGCGCATGGTTCCTTACTCCTTGTACGCGGTCGATCAGGCCGTGCGGCCCAGCTTCTGGACGGCGCTGCGGATGCGCTCGTGCTCGCTCTCGATCAGCTTCTGGTTGGACTGGTATTGACGCTGGATCTCGATCAGCGCCGTCATCTCCACCACCGGCTTCACGTTCGAATTCTCAAGCATTCCCTGTGCCACCTTCGTATCGGCGGGAGCCGCCTGCGGCTCCTCGTCGCTGACGTAGAGGCCGGCACCGACCTCGGTCATCAGCTGCTCGTTGCGGAAGGTGACGATGTTCAGCCGGCCCACCGGACCCAGCTCGGTCGAGACGGTGCCGTCGCCGGACACCATGATGTCCCTGGTGCCGTTCGGGATGGCCAGGGGCTGGCCGTTGTCGCCCAGGACCGGCAGGCCGCCGCCGTCGACGATCTGGCGCTGGTCGTTCAGGCGGAAGTTGCCGGCGCGGGTGTAGCGGGGGCCGCTGGCCGTATCGACCGTGAAATAGCCGTGACCGGTCAGCGCCAGGTCCAGCGAATTGCCGGTCTGCATCATTCCGCCGGCGGAGAGGTCGCGCACCACGGCGCGGTCCTGCACGAAGCTGACCTGCTCGTGCATGCCCGGACGCTCCAGGAACTCCGTGAACAGCATGCGCTGCTGCTTGAAGCCCGTGGTGTTCATGTTCGCGATGTTGTTCGAGATCACGTCCAACTGGCGGCGCAGGGTGAGCTGGCGCGACAGGGACACGTAGATCGGGTTTTCCATCGGCGACCTCTTTTCCAATCGGGCCGGGGGGAGCGTCCCGACCGGCACAAACGGCAATGCACGGTGCGTGCCAACGCCGAGAAGAGCCGGAAGGGCGGCATTGATGGCCGCCGCCGCCGCCATGGAAGCGCCTGCCGGGCAAGAACTGCCGGTGGGCTGGCAAGGGCTGCCGCCCGCTGCCGGGCAAAAGCGTCCCGTTGCCGCGGCGCGAATCGCGCGCGGGTCACACAAGGCCGCTCCGTCGGCCGGAAGCGGGCGGACGGTCGGCCGACGAGGCGGGGAAGGGTGCTGCGGAAGGGGATTGCGGGCGTGGCTCGGGCGTTCGCTCCTCGGTTGACGGGGATCTCCGGCGATGCCCCAATCAAGAACCGTGCCGCTGTCTGTGGTTGCGCTTCTGTCACAGCCCCGGACCGTGCCTGAAAGGCTTTGTTAACTATCCGAAAGATAGGGTTGCTGCGCTGGTAAGGCCACGCTCCGCCACCGCTCGCGCTTAGGATTCCATGACCGCGCACGCTGAAGACGACGTCCCGACCGATGGCCTGCCGCGCAAGAAATTCAGCGGCAAGAAACTGGTCCTGTTCGTCATCCTGCCGCTGGTGCTGCTGATCGGCGCCGGGGCGGGCGTCTACTTCAGCGGCCTGCTCGATTCGCTGCTCGGCAAGAAGGAGGAGCACGCGGAGGTGCCGGCGGAACCGGCGCAGCCCGATCCGCACGCCGCCCCGGTCTTCTACGACTTGCCGGACATGCTGGTGAACCTGAACAGCGCCGGCAAGCGCCCGGCCTTCCTGAAGATCAAGATTTCGATCCAGCTTTCGAAGGGTGAGGACATACCGGCGATCGAGCATGTGCTGCCGCGCATCATCGACAATTTCCAGGTCTATCTGCGCGAATTGCGACTGGAGGATCTGAAGGGGTCGGCCGGCATGTACCGCCTGCGCCAGGAGTTGCTGATGCGGATCACCGCGTCGGCCCATCCGGTGAAGGTCAAGGACGTTCTGTTCAAGGAAATGCTGGTCCAGTAGGGGCGGCGGAAACGGGCCATGAGCAACACCGAGGAACTGAGCGAAGAAGAACGCCTTGCCGCCGAATGGGCCGCCCTCGCCGAAGACGGCGGCGACATGGGCGACATGGCGGACATGGGCGGCGGCGGTTCGACCCGCGTCCTGAACCAGGACGAGATCGACAGCCTGCTCGGCTTCGACCAGGGCGGGGCCGGGGACGGCGACAACTCCGGCATCATGGCGCTGGTCAACTCGGCGCTGGTCAACTACGAACGCCTGCCCATGCTGGAGGTGGTCTTCGACCGCCTCGTCCGCATGATGTCCACGTCCTTGCGCAACTTCACCTCCGACAACGTCGAGGTCAGCCTCGACCAGATCTCCTCGGTGCGCTTCGGCGACTATTTGAACTCCATTCCGCTGCCGGCGATGCTGTCCGTCTTCAAGGCGGAGGAGTGGGACAACTACGGCCTGATGGTCGTGGACTCGGCGCTGATCTACTCCATCGTGGACGTGCTGCTGGGCGGACGGCGCGGCACCGCGGCGATGCGCATCGAAGGCCGTCCCTACACGACCATCGAGCGCAACCTCGTGGAGCGCATGGTCCATGTGGTGCTGTCCGACCTGTCCGCCGCCTTCGACCCGCTGTCGCCCGTCACCTTCCGCTTCGACCGGTTGGAGACCAACCCGCGCTTCGCGACCATCGCGCGCCCGGCCAACGCGGCGGTGCTGGTCAAGCTGCGCATCGACATGGAGGATCGCGGCGGCCGCCTGGAGCTGATGATCCCCTACGCGACGCTGGAGCCGGTGCGCGAGCTTCTGCTCCAGATGTTCATGGGTGAGAGGTTCGGCCGCGACTCGATCTGGGAAACCCACCTCGCCTCGGAACTGCTGGTCGCCGACGTGGACATCTCCGCGGTGCTGGACGAGGTGACGATGACCCTGCACGATGTGCTGAACTGGCGCGTCGGCACGCGAATCCTTTTGAACGCCACGCCGGACGGCACCATCGAGCTGCGCTGCGGCGACGTTTCCATGTTCCAAGGCCGCATGGGCCGCAAGGGCGGGCACATCGCCGTGCGGATCGAGCGGGAGCTGCCCAAGCAGGAGGTCATGCGGCTATGAGCCCGACCCTCACGCTCGTCCTCGATCTGGTGATGGTGGGGCTGCTGGCCGCGACCATCGCCTACGCGATCATCCTCAACCGGCAGATCATCAAGCTGCGCGAGAGCCGCGGCGAGATGGCCGAGTTGGTGCGCGGCCTGAACGAGGCCATGTCGCGCGCCGAAACCGGCGTGCGCGGTCTGAAGAAGACGGCCCACGAGACCGGCGAAGACCTTCAACGCACGGTCGCCAAGGCGCAGACCCTGCGCGACGAGCTGGAATTCATGATCGAGGCCGCCGACGCCATGGCGAACCGGCTGGGCAACGTCGGCGGGGAGCGGCCGAAATCGGGGCCGGCGGTGCGTCCGGCGGCCCGCCCCGGCCTGTCCACCCGTCCGCCCGTCGCCTCGCGCCCGATCGCGGCCCCGCGCCCGATCGTCGAGGACGATCACGGTCACGGCCATCATGATCACGGCGACCACGATCACGACGATCACGATCTGCACGACGACGGTCTCATCGATCACGACGATCACGACGACCTGCCGCCGCTGCGCTCGGCCGCCTTCCGGAACGAGCCGCTGCGCGCAGATCCCTTGCGCGCCGATCCGATGCGGGCCGATGCGCTGTCGCGCCGCCCGGCACCGGCGCCCGATCCCATCCTGCGCGAGGGCGAGAGCCTGTCCCGTGCCGAACGTGAACTTCTGCAAGCCATCGAGAACGCCGGCAAGGGGGTCGGATGAGCGACGCCACCACCACCGCAAAGGGCGCGGCCGCCGCAACGGGCGGGGAGCCCAAGGTCGTGATCCGCCCAGCCGGGGCCACCCCGACCGGCGTACGCACCAGCCCGAGCGTTGCCGGCCAACCGCCGGCCCAGGGTGCCGCGCAACCCGCCGTACAAGCCGCGGCCAAAGCGAAGCCGAAGGCCAAGCTGAAGCCCAAGGCCAAGCGCAAGCCCGCCGTTCCGCGCCGCCCGCTGTCGGAGCGCATGCGCGAGAAGATGAAGGCGTGGCGGTTCCGAATCCTGCCGCTGACCATCTTCGTCGCCGTCCTGATGCTGGGGGTGCGCGTCGGCGACCTGTGGCGGATCACCACGCGCGACGCCCGCCTGCCGGAGTTCCCGGCGACCCTGGCGCAGGGACAGAGCGCCGTTCCGGCCCCGCCGATGCAACTCGCCGCCAACGGCGCCAAGCCCTCGTCCGAACCGGCTCCGGCCCAGGGCGGGTCCAGCAACGGCGCGCCGCCCAACCCGACGCCGCCGGACAACGCCGCCCTCGGCCCGGTGAAGAACGAGGAGCTACTCCAGCACTTCGCCGAGCGCCGCGCCGAGATCGAGCGCCGCACCAAGGAGCTGGAGCAGCGCGAGGCCCTGCTGACCGCCGCCGAGAAGCGCATCGATCAGAAGGTGCAGGAGATGGACAAGGTCCGCACCGACATTCAGAAGCTGATGCGCCAGGGCGACGAGAAGCAGACCGCCCAGCTCGAGAGCCTCGTGAAGATCTACGAGACGATGAAGCCCAAGGAGGCCGCCCGCATCTTCGAGGAGCTGGACATGCCGGTCCTGCTGGGGGTGGTGGAGAAGATGAAGGAAACCAAGACGGCGCCGATCCTGGCCGCGATGGACCCGCTGAAGGCCAAGGAGCTGACCTCCGCGCTCATCGAGCGGCGCGGTGTGCCCGCGGCACCGAGGAACTGAATACGCTCTTTGGTTGAGGTGGCGGGAAGGCGGGTATGACTGTGCGGTTGGCCATACCCGCCGCCGCCGGCGCATCTACTGAATATACGTACACGTACTGTCAGGATGGTAGAAGGCCTGCAACGGTCGGCTTCGGTTCATGTTGGCTCCGGCGTGTTCGGGCAACGCAAGTTTGCCCAACAACAAGAAGGAAGGAGACAAGATGAACGACCAGAACCAGGGCCGTAGCTCGGGTGGTCAGCACTCCGGCGGCAACTTCAAGAACGATCCGGAACGTGCGGCTGAAGCCGGCCACAAGGGCGGCCAGGTTTCCGGCGGCAACTTCAAGAACGACCCGGAGCGCGCCTCCGAAGCCGGCCACAAGGGTGGTCAGGCGTCCGGCGGCAACTTCAAGAATGATCCGGAGCGTGCGTCGGAAGCCGGCCACAAGGGTGGTCAGGCGTCCGGCGGCAACTTCAAGAACGATCCGGAACGTGCATCGGAAGCGGGCCGCAAGGGCGGCGAACACAGCCATGGTGGCGGGCGGAGCAGCGGCAGCTGACCGCCGGGACTGTTTTACCGGAACGTTTCACCCCTGACTGTTTCATTGGCGCACCAGCCTGACGGAACAGTCGCACGGTGCAACGGTGAAGAAGGGCCGCCCCCAAGGCGGCCCTTTGTTCGTTTGCGGACTCGGATTGAAACAAATTGCCGCAGCTCTCTTTAAAGTTCGACAATGGCAAGCGTTGGTCGAAGGCGCGCGGGCGCAGAACAACGCTTCCGCTTTCCTTCCGGTTGGGCGATTCCGTCCCGTCTTTGCGTTGCGACGTTTCAGGCGCTTAACGGCGTGTTAACCGAGCGAAACTAGGGTTGGAAAGGCTGACGAGGCTCCGAGTCGGCGGCGGCCGTGCGAGGACGCGAGGTTGGGTCGAACCCGCTTCCGGCGTCTGCGTCCGGGCCGGCCGACGCACCCGATCGCACGCAGGCCGGACAAGACCACGGAACGCTCACATCGGAACGCACATGGCCCCGCCCGTTTCCCCCTTGCTCGCCGACCAGAAGCTCCTGCGCCAGCAGCTCGACGCCGCCCATGCGGAAGCGGCCCAGCCGCTGAGCCGCGAGGAGGTGACGGACATCGTCCGCTCCATCCTCGGCAGCATGGACGGCGACATTTCCGCCACCGACCTGCGCCTGTACAAGGAGGTGGTGGATCTCGCACGCTTCATCGAGAGCGCCAAGCATGAGCTGGCGGCGCTCCAGCCCGCGGAAATCCGCGACCAGCACATCCCCAACGCCACCGATGAGCTGGACGCCGTCGTCGGCGCCACGGAGCAGGCGACCTTCGCCATCTTCGACGCCTGCGACGTCATCACCGGCATTTCCGGCCAGATCGACCCGGAGAACTCCGCGAAGCTGACCGAGCAGGTGACCAAGATCTTCGAGGCCTGCAACTTCCAGGACATCACCGGCCAGCGCATTTCCAAGGTCGTGCGCACGCTGAAGCACATCGAATCGAAGGTGGACATGATCGTCGCGGCCTTCGGCGACGAAGTCCGGCAGAACCACACCCGCCCCGCCGCCGCGGTCGCCGCGGCCGAGGTTCACACCGATTCGTCGCCGAACTTCGCCACCGACCGTCCGGCGGACGATCCCGAGGCCGGGCTGCTGCACGGGCCGCAGATGACCAGCGCCGCCATGGACCAGGACGAGATCGACCGTCTGCTGGCGAGCTTCGACTAATCCCATGGCTGCGCCCGGCCACAGGAAGCCGGACCTGTCGGGCAGCCGGCCGAACCCGAACAACGGAAGCGTCGTGCTTCTGCTGTCGCTGTTCCTGCTGCTGCTCGTCTTCTTCATCGTTCTGAACGCCCAGTCCGTGCAGACCGCCCAGCGGGTGCGCACGGTTCTGGTGTCGCTGGAGCGCAGCTTCCCCGCCTTCTACATCGACCCCCGCCTGCGCGAACCGGCGGACCCGCTGGCCTCGCGCGCCGGCACCGTCTTCGCCGTGCAGCGGCTGGACGGTCTGGGCAATCTGTTCGCCACCGCCATCGCCGTGGCGAAGGTGGACAGCGTCACGCCGGGTCGCCTGCTGGAGGTGCGCCTGCCCGCCGACGAGCTGTTCCTGCCCGGCACGGCCGACTTGCGCCCGGATCGCATCGGCCTGATCGACCGGGTGGCCGACGCGCTGCTGCAGAACCGTCCCGGCGAGCGGATCGAGCTGGACGCGCTTTTGTCCATCGGCCCGGCGGGCGGACCCAGCCAGCCGCCCGGCCCGGTGGTGCGGGCCGGCGCGCTGGCCCGGCTGCTGATCGCCGATGGGGCGCCGGCGGACGCGGTGACGGTGGGCATCGAGCGCGGCGCGCCGGGGGCCGTCCGCCTGCTGTTCAGCCTGCGCGCCATGGACGATCTGCCGGGGGGAGGGCGCCGATGATCCGCCTCCCCAAGCTGCCCAAGGCCGAGGACAAGAGCGGCGGCCACAACCGGACGATCTGGCTGATCAGCTTCACCGACCTGATGTCGCTGCTGCTCGCCTTCTTCGTTCTGATGTATTCGATGAGCGAGCCGGAGGCGCAGCGCTGGACCGGGCTGGTCAAGTCGCTGTCGTCGGCCCGCTCCACCGCGGTGACGCCCTCCGCAACGCCGCCCGAGCCGAAGGCCGCTTTCAACGCCGCCACGGTGGAGTCATATTCGGCGATCAACCTGGATTATCTCAGCGCCCTGCTTCGTACCCAGACCGCGGCCAACGAGGATCTGGCGGCGGTGGAGGTGCGGCGGGAGGACGACCGCGTGGTGATCGGCCTGCCGGCCCATGTGATGTTCGATCCGACCGGCGGCAGCTTCACCGACCAGGGGCGGCGCGTGCTGTATCTGCTGGGCGCGGCGGTGGGCCGGATCGGCAACCGGATCGAGGTGGTCGGCCACGCCGAGCGGGAGGACCAGTCCGCGGGGCTGGCCTGGGAACGCGCCCTGACGCGCGCGGTTGCCGTTGCGGCGCTGCTGCGCGAGACGGGCTACAAGCGCGACCTCGTGGCGCGCAGCCTGATGAGCGAAGCGCCCGGCATCGATCCGGTGCCCGGCGGGGCGCGGGTCGATGTGGTGGTGCGCGAGGAGACGGCGGGGCCGCCCGTGTCCGGGGCGGCCACCGATGCGGAGCCGGAGGAGTGAAACGGATGGGGCGGGGCAGGGCATATCGGCGCTGGCTGAGCGGCTTCGTGGCCGCCACGGCTCTGCTCGCCGCCCAGGTCGCCGTCTCGCCCGCTGCCTGGGCCGTCGACGTTCCGGTGCGCGCCGCCACCCACAAGACCTTCGGGCGCATGGTTTTCGACTGGCCGCGCCAGACCGGCTACAGCGCGTCGGTGGAGGGCAACACGCTGATCGTCCGCTTCGACGAGCCGATCAACGCGGCGCTGGACCGTGCGGTGTCGGCCTTGCCCGGCTATCTGTCCGGGGTGAGGATCGGCGGCGACGGCAAGACGGTGACCTTCGACCTGAAGCGGCCGGTGACGGTGAAGAGCTTCCGCAACGGCAACGCCGTGGCGCTCGACCTGACCCCCGCCGCGGAGGCGCCGGCCCAGGCCCAGGCCCAGGCCCAGAGCCAGACGCCAACCCAACCCCCCGCTCCAGCCGCTAAGGCCGAGACACCGGCCGCACCCGCTCCGGCGCGTTCCGCAGGGCGGGTGACGGTCAGCGCGGCCGATACGCCGGAACAAAGCCGCCTGTCCTTCACCTGGCCGGAGGGCGCCAACTACACGCTGCGCCGCGACGGCGCGTCGGCTACGCTGCTGTTCGACCGCAACGGCACCGCCGATCTGGCGCCCGTGGCCAGGACGGCGCTGCGCAACATCCAGAATGTCGAGCAGTTCCGGCAGGCCAACGGCGCGCTGGCCGTCACCTTCGCCGTGCCGCAGGACGCCGAGGTCAAGGACAGCAAGTCGGGCCGCTCCGTGGTGATCGACGTGCAGAATCCAGGCACGCGCGCCGGTCTGCCGACGAGCGATGCGGCGAGTGCGCCGCCACCCGGCGCCACCACGACCACCGTGCGTCCGCCCTCCGCCGAAGCCGCAGCGCCACCGCCTGCGGCAACACCCCCGGCCGCCGCCAAGCCGGTTGCGGCGCCGCCCCCGGCGAAGGAGGTCGCGGCCGCGCCCGCGAAGCCCGAAACCGCCAAAGCCGACGCCGCCAAACCCGATCCGGCGAAAGCCGAGCCGCAGGGGCCGACCCTGGTCTTCGACGCGGGTGGCCCGGCGTCCATCGCGGTCTACCCGCGCGCCGGGCATCTCTACATCGTGTTCGACAAGCCCCTGCCCATCGGCGCCGGTAAGGCCATCGGTGGCGGAGCCGGAACGGTCGGCGCGATCGAGCCGGTTCCGGCCACCGGGGGGAGCGCCTTCCGCACCCGGATCGGTCCGCTGGTCTGGCCGAAGATCGAACGGCAGGGGACGAGCTGGAAGATCACGCCGACCAGCCGCCTGACCGGCACGCCGCCCTTCGAGCTGAAGATCGATCCGGAACCGGATTTCCTGTTGGGCGCCCGTCTGCTGGTGCGCGCCGCGGACGCGGCGACCGTGGTGACGCTGTCCGACCCCGACGTCGGCGACCGTCTCCAGATCGTTCCGCTGCCGGTTCCCGGCAACGCCGTTCCCGAATCGCACCGCTACGCCGACCTGGAACTCCTGCCCAGCTATCAGGGCGTCGTCGTGCGGCCGATCGCCGACGCCGTCACCGTGCGTCCGGTCAAGGAGGGGGTGGAGGTGACCGCGGCCGGGGGCCTCCACCTGTCGCCCATGGCCGACGCCGGAAGCCGCCCGGCCGCATCGCAGACGGCGTCGCTTCCGCCGAAGCCGTCCCCTGGCGGCGCGTCCAACACGCTGACTCCGCCCACCGATCCGAAGCCGGTGCCGTCCGGACGCCGCCTGTTCGATCTGCCGGCCTGGAAGAAGGGCGACCTCGACCATTACACCGAGGCGCGGCAGAACCTTCAGCTCAACATCGTCAACGCGCCGGATTCCGAACGGCCCCGCGCCCAGCTCGACCTCGCCCGTTTTTATCTGGCGAACGGCTTCGGGCAGGAGGCCATCGGCATGATGGACGTGCTGCAGGAGGCCCAGCCCGACCTGGAAGGCTGGCCGGAATTCCGCGCGCTGCGCGGGGCCGCGCGGTTCCTGGCGGGAAACACCGACGCCGCGGCGGAGGATTTCGCCCACCCGAATCTCGCCAACAACGGCGAGGCCGCGCTGTGGCGCGCCGCCATCGCGGCGGACCGCAACGATTGGCCCGCGGCCCAGGCCGGTTTCAAGGCGGCGGCGCCGATCCTGAATTCCTACCCCGACCCGATCCTGACCAAGCTGGCAGCCCGCGCCGCCGAGGCCGCGCTGAAGACCGGCGACGCACCCTTCGCCAAGCGGCTGCTCGACCGCATCGTCGAGCGCGGCGGCACGGATGCGGAGGAGCGGCCCGACGTCCAGTATCTCCGCGGCCTCTATTACGCCCAGGCCAACGAGCCGGAGCGGGCGCTGGAGCAGCTGACCGCCTCCTACAACAGCCTCGACCGTTATTACCGGGCCAAGGCCGGGCTGGCGCTGGTGAACCTGCAACTGGCCGAAGGCCGCATGTCACCGCCCGCGGCGGCGGAGCAACTGGCCGGCCTGACCTTCACGTGGCGCGGCGACGAGCTGGAAATGCAGATCCGCCAGCGCATGGGCGAGGTGCTGATCGCCGCCGGCCAGTACGCCGATGGCTTCAACGCCATGAAGGATACCGCCGCCCTGGTCGCCGACACCCCACGGGCGGAGGAGATCACCCGCGAGATGTCGCGCATCTTCGCCGACCTTTACAAGGACGGGGCACAGAAGCTGCCGACGATCGAGGCGCTCCAGCTCTACGACCAGTTCCGTGAGCTGACTCCGGTGGGAGAGGCGGGCGACGAGGTGATCCGGCAGCTTGCCGAACGGCTGATCTCCGTGGATCTGCTGAACCGTGCCGCCGACCTGTTGCAGCATCAGGTGGAATACCGCCTGTCCGGCGAGGACAAGGCGCAGGTTGGCACCCGGCTCGCCTCCGTCCGCCTGCTCGACAACAAGCCGGAGGACGCGCTGCGCGCGCTGGAGCTGTCCAACGTGCCGAACCTGCCGGCGGATCTGGTGGGCGAGCGCCGCCTGATGCAGGCCAAGGCTCTGGCCGAGTTGGGCCGTGGCGACGAAGCGCTGCTGCTGCTCTCCGAGGACGACAGCAAGCCGGCCAACTCGCTGCGGGTGGACATCGCGTGGCGCGCCCAGAAGTGGGAAGCCGCGGCCTTCGCGCTGAACAAGCTGATCGGCCCGCCCCCGCCCCCGACCCAGCCGATCAACCCGGCGACCTCGCAGCTCGTCCTGAACCGCGCGGTGGCGCTGGCGCTGGCCGGGGACGGCACGAACCTGAACCTGCTGCGCAAGGAGTTCGGCTCGGCGATGACCAACGGTCCCGACGCCGACGCCTTCCGCGTGCTGACCAGGCCGGAACAGGCATTGGGCCTGATCGACGTCAACACCGTCCGCTCCCGCGTCGCCGAGGTGGACGTGTTCCAGAAGTTCCTGAAGAACTACCGCGGCAAGCAGAGCGCGGCGATCAACTAGGTCTTTCTCCGGATTCGACCGGAGCGGGAAGTCGTGTTAGGGTTTTGCATCGGAATGCATGCGTCCCAGGGGATTCGGTGATGGACCGTGAATCGGAAATCCTGTCGAAGCTTGACCAGATCATCGCCACCCAACGGATTGATGGCGAGCGTCAGCGCGCCATGGAGGGCGACCTCCGCGAGTTGAAGGGGCAGATGTCCATCATGCTGACGTGGCTGCAATCCATGGATCAACGTTTTTCGGCGCTGATGGCGCCGGTCAATCCACCGCGCAAGCCCGCGGCCTGACCCTGCTCTTCCACGAAAAAGCCCCTTTCCATCGGAAAGGGGCTTTTTCATTGGTGCGGCGGCAGATCGTCAGAGCTGGACCCGTCAGAGTTGGACTTGGGTGCCCAGTTCGACCACGCGGTTCGGCGGAATCTTGAAGAAGTCGGTGGCGCTGACCGCTGTGCGCGACATCACGACGAACAGCTTCTCCCGCCACTGGGCCATCTGCGGGTTGATGCGGGGGATCAGCGTCTCGCGGCCGAGGAAGAAGGAGGTCGTCATCACGTCGAACTCCAGCCCGAAGGCCTTGCACAGCCGCAGCGCCTTGGGAATGTTCGGCTCCTGCGAAAAGCCGTAGCGCACCGTCAGCCGGTAGAAGCCGTCGGCCAGCCCTTCCAGGACGACGCGCTCCTTGGCGGGCACGCGGGGCACGTCCTCGACCAGCACGGTCAGAAAGACGATGCGCTCGTGCATCACCTGATTGTGCTTCAGGTTGTGCAGCAGGGCGATCGGCACCGTGTCGGCGCTGGAGGTCAGGAAGATCGCCGTGCCCTTCACCCGCTGGATGTCCGAGGATTTGGCATGCCGCTTGATGAAGCCGTCGAGCGGCAGGGAATCCTCGGCCAGCCGGCGGTTCAGGACGGCACGGCCGCGCCGCCACGTCGACATCAGACCCAGCGTCACCGCGGCGATGACCAGCGGCACCCAGCCGCCATGCGGGATCTTCACCGCGTTGGCAAGGAACAGCGCCAGATCGACGCTGAGGAACAGCGCGCCCAGCGCCAGACAAGCCGGCAAGCTCCAGTTCCAGCGGCGATGCGCCACGACCAGCGCCAGGATGGTGGTGATGACCATGTCGCCGGTCACCGCGATGCCGTAGGCGGTCGCCAGCCGGCTGGAGGACTCGAACCAGACGACCAGACCGATGACCGCGAACAGCAGGCCCCAGTTGGCGCGCGGGATGTAGATCTGCCCGCCTTCCTCCTGCGAGGTGTGGCGGATGTCCAGCCGCGGGCACAGGCCGAGCTGCACCGCCTGCCGGGTCAGCGAGAAGACGCCGGAGATCACCGCCTGGCTGGCGATCACCGCCGCGCAGGTCGACAGCAGGATCATCGGATAGAGACCCCACTCCGGCACCAGCAGATAGAAGGGGCTGCGCACCGCCGTGGGATCGCTCAGCAGCAGGGCGCACTGGCCGAGATAGTTCAGCAGAAGCGCCGGCAGCACCACGGCCAGCCACGCCACCTTGATCGGTCGGCGGCCGAAATGGCCCATGTCGGCGTAGAGCGCCTCGCCCCCGGTGACGGCCAGAACGACGGCGCCCAGCACCAGGAAGCCGATCCAGCCGTTCGAGGCGAAGAAACGGACGGCGTGACGCGGGTCGAGCGCCGCCAGGACCTGCGGCTCCTTGACCAGCTCGATCAGGCCGAGCAGGCCCAGCGTGGCGAACCACGCGACCATGATCGGGCCGAACAGCCGGCCGACCTTCTCGGTGCCGCGGCTCTGGATTCCGAACAGGGCGATCAGGATGCCGACGGTCACCGGCACCACGACCCGCTCCAGCGCCGGCTGCGCCACCTCCAGCCCCTCCACCGCGGAGAGGACGGAGATGGCCGGGGTGATCATGCCGTCGCCGTAGAACAGGGCGGCGCCGAACAGCCCCATCGCCATCAGGCCGGACAGCCGCCCGGTGGAGTCGGGCCGGCTGTTGGTCGCCAGCGCCAGCAGGGCCAGGATGCCGCCCTCGCCCTTGTTGTCGGCCCGCATGACGAACAGCACGTACTTCACCGTGACCACGAGCACCAGCGCCCAGAAGACCATGGACATGATGCCCAGGATGTTCTGCGGGGTCAGGGCGAGCCCGTGCTCCGGCGAGAAGCATTCGCGCAGCGTATAGAGGGGGCTGGTGCCGATGTCGCCGTAAACGACGCCAAGCGCACCGAGGGTGAGCGCGGCCAGCCTGCCCTTGTCGGGTGCCGCGGCTTTCAGGGTCGTGTCTGACATGTGGGACGTGGAGGGGGTCCGTTGGGAGTCCGAGCGGGGGACGAAGAAGCCACAAGCTGCGGGTACGGCGGCGGTCGGTGCGCTCGCGCGGGCCGATCCTCTTACGCTCTTCCCGGATCCGATACTAGCGCAAGCCGATGCGCCCGTCCGCAGGCCGTTTCACCTGCGACGATCTGTGCCGGACGCCGTGGCCCCCCTGTTCAGAGCGTGCCGAAGCTGCGGGCCAGCGATCCGGCGATCAGGTACCAGCCGTCGACCAGCACGAAGAAGATGATCTTGAACGGAATCGCCACCATGGTCGGCGGCAGCATCATCATGCCCATCGACATCAGGATGGACGACACCACCATGTCGATGATCAGGAAGGGCAGGAACAGCAGGAAGCCGATCTCGAAGGCCCGCTTGATCTCCGAGATCATGAAGGCGGGAACCAGGACGTGCAGCGGCGTCTGTTCGGCGTCCGTCACGTTCTCGATGCGCGCCATGTCCATGAACAGGCGCAGGTCCTTCTCACTGGTGTGCTTCAGCATGAACTCGCGCAGCGGGGCGACCGTACGGCGGAACGCCTCCGTCTCGTCGATGTCCTGGTTGATCAGCGGCTGGATGCCCTGGTTGTAGGAGCGTTCGAACACCGGGGCCATGACGAAGAAGGTCAGGAAGACCGCCAGCGACATCAGCACCGTGTTCGGCGGGACCTGCTGGATGCCCAACGCCGAGCGCAGGAAGGACAGCACGATCACGATGCGGGTGAAGGCCGTCATCATGATCAGGATCGACGGCGCCAGCGACAGCACCGTGATCAGCGCGACCATCTGGACGATGCGCCCGGTGGTCGATCCCCCGGCGTCGCCCAGGTCGAAAGTCATGCTCTGCGCCAGCGCCGGCCCGGTGGCCAGCGCCCCGGCCACCCCGATCGCCAGTGCCAGCAGGCCGGCAAAGGTCAGACGTCTGGTCATGCCCGTGCCGGTCTTCACGACCGGTCCCCGGCGCGCGGCAAGGCGGCGGGCGGCGGGGCGGAAACCTCGGCCATCGCACCCGAAAAGCCGCCGCGTGGCGTCTGGTCGACCACCTGGTCGCCGAAGGCGCTCAGCAGCAGCAGATGCTCACGGTCGTCGCGGCGGACCAGCACCAGCCGGCGCTTGCCGTCGAGCGGCAGCACCTCGACGACGCCCAGCCGGCGCTGGCGCCCCGACGTGGCGGTCATGCCACCGAAACCGATGCGGCGCATCACCCAGGCCACCAGCACGATCAGCGCGATGACGAAGGCGAGGGCGAGAACGAATTGGATGTACTGGTCGAGGCCCATGGATCAGGTCAGCTCTGTCGGGACGGCGTGGCCGGCGGGTCGGACGGGAGGTCGGCGGGGGCACTGCGGCCGTAAACGGCGCTGGCGCGCTGACGCGCCGAATGGGGGTCGTGGCGTCCCTCGGCGGCGGCGGCCAGCGTTTCCCTCTGGCGGGTCAGCGCCGCGGCGACGGCGTCCAGCGTGGGGAGCAGGCGTTCCAGGGCGGCGGCCAGTTCGGCGTCGCCGCGGGCGGACTGCGCCTCGGCGCACAGGGCGGCGACACGGGTGTCGAGCCCGGTGAGGTCCGCCGTCAGTCCGGCCTCCATCTGGTCGCGGGTCTCCTCCAGCGCGGCGGCCAGAGCCTGGATGTCCCGGCGGAGCGTCGCGGTCTCTGTCACGGAGCCTCTCCGGTGGCCGGTTCCGCAGACGGCGGCAGCGTGCCGTTGGCGCGGTAGACGTAAGCGAGGATCTCGGCCACGGCGGCGATGGCCTCGATGGGAATTTCCGAGTCGATGTCCACCGCCGACAGGATCTGCACCAGGTCGGCATCCTCGCGCACCTTCACGCCGTTGGCGAAGGCCAGCTCCAGGATCTGTTCGGCCACATGACCCTTGCCGGTGGCGACCACGCGGGGCAGGGACTGGTCGCCCAGCTCATACTTCAACGCGACCGCGACGGGCCGGTTGGGGAGAGGGCGGCGGTTGGGAGTCGGCTCGGACAAGGGGCTCCTGCCGGATGGCCTGTGTCGATGGGCGTATCCTGGCGGAACATGCTTAACGAAGCATGAAGCTCAAGCGTGGCGGGAAAGGACGGAGCGATGCCGTGGGTGGCATTCATCTTTGATTAACTGAAACGGCGGAAGATCGGAACGCTGTGATGCATCCCGCCCGCCTTGCTGCGCCCTTTCGCGCGTCCGGGCGGCAGGCCCTCAGACCGGAACCCGGCGATGAATCTCGAGAATCTCGGCCTCTTCAAGCTGATGTCGCGCAAGATGGGCTGGCTGACCGAACGCCAGAACGTGATCGCGCAGAACATCGCGAACGCCGACACGCCGGATTACAAGGGCCGGGACCTGAAGCCCTTCACCTTCCGCGACGCCTTGTCCGACAGCCGCCGCCTTCAGCCCAGCGCGACCAACGCCTCTCACCTCCAGGGGACGCGCGGCGCGGGCGGGCTGAACCAGGAGCAGCGCCAGCGCAATCCCTACGAGACGGCGCCGGACGGCAACAACGTGGTCCTCGAAGAGCAGATGCTGAAGCAGGGCCAGACCGGCATGGATTTTCAGACGATCACGAACCTCTACAAGAAGCAGGTCAACCTGCTCCGGTCCTCCATCCGCAGCGGCGGTTAAGGAGCGGCGGGGTTCGGGGCGGCAGGGTTTGGGCGAAGGGGGCGGAACATGGATCTCTACACGTCGATGGCGGTGTCCGCGTCCGGCATGAAGGCGCAGGGCACCCGTCTGAAGACCATCGCGGAAAATCTGGCCAACGCCAACACCACGGCGGAAACGCCGGGCGATCTGCCCTACCGGCGCAAGGTCGTGATGTTCCAGAACGCTCTGGACCGCCAGATGGGGGTCGATCTCGTCCGCGTCGCCAAGATCGACGTGGACAAGAAGGACTTCGAGCGGCGCTACGACCCATCGCACCCCTCTGCGGACGCCGATGGCTACGTGCTGCTGCCCAACGTCAACTCGGTGGTCGAGGCGATGGACATGCGCGAAGCGCAGCGCTCCTACGAAGCCAACCTCTCGGCGGTGGACAGCGCGCGCCAGATGCTGACGCGCACCATCGACATCCTCCGCGCCTGACGCGGCGACGCATTTCTAAAGGAAGGACGCACGTCCCATGATCAACCCGATCAACGCCGCCGCGGCCTACGCGAACACGGCCGCCTCCACCACCGGACCGGGCATGGCCCCGCGCAACGGCGTGAGCTTCGGCGACGTGCTGGAGCAGACCGCCAAGGAGGTCATCGGCGACCTCAAGCAGGGCGAGACGATGACCGCCAAGGCCGCCGTCGGCCAGGCCGATCTGACCGACGTGGTCCAGGCCGTCACCAACGCCGAGGTGACTCTGCAAACCGTCACCACCGTGCGCGACAAGGTGATGTCGGCCTATCAGGAAATCCTGCGCATGCCGATCTGATGGCGGCTTCCCTTCCTTGAGCGAAAGCGCCCCGAGCGAAGCATCATGAGCGAAACCGACGTCATCGAGATCTGCCGCACCTCCATCGTCACGCTGGTGTTCGTGGTGGCGCCGGTGCTGGTCGCCATGATGGTGGTCGGCACGGTCATCTCGGTGTTCCAGGCGGTCACCCAGATCAGCGAGCAGACGCTGGCGATGGTGCCGAAGGTCCTGCTGGTCTTCGGCCTGTCGATCCTGCTGATGCCCTTCATGCTGGGCGAGTTGCGCTCCTTCTTCGAGCATGAGGTCGCCGACCGCATCGTCGCCATCGGCACCGGAGCCAACAGCGTCCCCAACGCCGGAAACCTGCCCGGCGGCGGCGGATGAACCTGCTCCAGCAGTTTCTGGGCGACCAGATCTTCCTCTGGTTGCTGGTCTTCGCGCGCGTCGGAACGGCCTTCAGCATCATGCCGACCATCGGCGACGCCTTCGTTTCCACCCGCACGCGCCTTCTTTTTTCCGTCGCGGTCAGCGTTCTGGTGGCGCCGGTTCTGGGCGACCGCATGCCGCCGATCCCCGACAACATCTTCCGCCTGTTCGTCCTGATCGCCGGCGAGGTGACCGTCGGCATCTTCATGGGCACCGTCGCCCGCCTGCTGATGGGCGCGCTGGAAGTGGCGGGCACGATCATCGCGCTTCAGTCCGGCCTGTCGAATGCCCAGATGTTCAACCCGGCCATGGCGTCGCAGGGATCGCTGCCCGGCGCCCTGATGGGGTGGTTGGGGCTGTTGCTGATCTTCATCACCAACCTGCACCATCTGCTGATCATGGCGGTGGTGGACAGCTATTCCACCTTCGCGCCGGGCGCGGCGATCCCCATCGACGACATGGCGAACGTGGTCGGGCAGCTGGTCGGCAAGTCCTTCATGCTCGGCGTGCAGATGGCGGCGCCGTTCCTGATCTCCGGCATGCTGTTCGCGCTGGCGTTGGGGCTTCTGAACAAGCTGGCGCCGCAGATCCAGGTGTTCTTCCTGTTCACCTCGCTCCAGGTCGCGATGGGGCTGTTCATGTTCGCCCTGACGCTGGCCGCCATGATGATGTTCTGGCTGACCCATTTCGAGGCCGCCTTCGTCGATTTCCTGAGACCGGGCTGAGCGGGGAGAGAGCCGGTGTCCGAAGACGCGGATGAATCATCCAAAACAGAAGACCCTACGCAAAAGAAGCTCGACGAGGCCCACAAGCAGGGCCAGTACGCGATGACCCAGGAAATCGGCAACTGGCTGATGATCGCCGCCGCGCTGGTGATCCTGGTCACGACCCTGCCCGAAATGCTGAAGGGCATGGTGCCCCGCCTGAACTTCTTCTTCGAGAACCTGGACCAGATCCCCATGGACCAGGGCGGGGTCGGCGCGGTGCTGATGCGGGTGATGAAGGACATCCTGTGGGCGCTGTGGCTGCCGATTCTGTTCCTGCTGTTCGCCGGGGTGATCGGCACCATCGGGCAGAAGGGCTTCAACGTCTCCTGGGAGCTGATCTCGCCGAAGTTCGGGAAGCTGAACCCGATCTCCGGCATCGCCAACCTGTTCAGCGCCCAGAAGGGCGTGGATCTTCTGAAGAGCCTGGCGAAGGTCGCGGTGGTCGGCGTCGTCGCCTACATCGCGCTCCAGCCGATGATGCTCACCATCGAGCATTTCATCGGCATCGACATGATGATGCTGCTCCGCGAGATGGACGGCCTGTCCTTCCGGCTGCTGGCCGGCGTGCTGGCCATCCTGACCCTGATCGCCGGGGCCGACCTGTTCTGGCAGCGCCACAGCTTCGACAAGAAGATGCGCATGACCAAGCAGGAGGTGAAGGACGAGCACAAGCAGGCCGAAGGCGACCCGCATGTGAAGGGGCGCATCCGCCAGCTGCGGTTCGAGCGGGCGCGCAAGCGCATGATGGCCGCGGTGCCCGACGCCGACGTGGTGGTGACCAACCCGACCCACTTCGCCGTCGCGCTGAAATACGACTCCACCACCATGGGTGCCCCGATGGTGGTGGCGAAGGGCGCCGACGCCGTCGCCTTCAAGATCCGTGAGATTGCCGAGGAAAACGGCGTACCGGTGATGGAGAACCCGCCCCTCGCCCGTGCGCTCTATGCCGCATGCGATATCGACGAGGAGGTTCCGTCCGAGCACTATCGCGCTGTGGCGGAAGTCATTACCTATGTCTTCAAGCTGAAAGGACGCGCGGTGCGGAACTGAGGACCGTTCCCGGACCTTTCCTTGCAGCGAACGGCTGACCTGGAGTTCCGGTGGACGACACGACCTCTTCCTTTGCCGACAGCGCTCCCGCCGGACGCCGCACCGTTGGTGTCGCGGGGATGGGGGAGCGGCCGGGCGGCGCGTTCGCCACGGGAGCGTTGGCGGTCCTTCTTTTGGCCGGGCTGGCCGCGGCGGGGGCGGGGGTGGTTCTGGACCGCGACCCGCTGGCCTGGGCCGGGCTGACCACCGCGGGTGCAGGAGCCTTGGTCCTGGCGATCCGCATGGTCCGTGCACGGCGGCGGGTGGCCCGCGTCGGCTCCCTGCTGGGCAGCGCGCTGGAGGGGCTTCCGTCCGGCCAGCTGGTCTGCGATGGGGCCGGGCGTGTGGTCTTCGTCAACAGCACCTTCCGCTCGCTGACCGGCTGGAGCGAAGGAGAACCGCCGCTGCGTGCGCTCGAGCGCCAGTTCGCCGACGATCCGGACAGCGCCGACGCCTTTCGCCGCCTGTGCGAACGGGTGAAGGGCGGCTACCCCGGCTCCATCGAGCTGGCGGTCCGCCAGCAGGGGCGCGCCGCCGAATGGCGCCGCATCCAGGGCCAGCCCATCGACGGGCATGCCGGGGCGGTGATGTGGCGTGTCGAGGACATAACCGCCCGGCGCGAGCTGGAGCAGGTGACCCGTCGCGAGCAGACCCAGCTTGTGGATTTCATGGACCATGCGCCGATCGGCTTCTTCTCGGTGGACCAGGACGGGCATTTCCAGTTCGTGAACGCGACCCTGGCGAAGTGGCTGGGCTGCGCCCCGGAGGATCTGGTCGAAGGAGGCCGCCGCCTTCACGATGCGCTGGCCCACCCACCCACCGCCTCCGCCCCCTATGACCTTCTGGATGGCGGCGGGATGGAGCAGCGCGGCGAGATCGCCATGCACGGGCTCCAGGGTCGCCGTTTCCAGGCCTATGTCGCGCAGAGCGTGGTGAGGGGCGAGGACGGGCGGGTCTCGCACACCCGCTCCGTCGTGCGCGACCTGACGCCGGAACGCGAATGGCAGGAGGCCCTGCGCCTCTCCGAGCAGCGCTTCCAGCGCTTTTTCGAGGACGCGCCCATCGGCATCGCCCTGGTGGACGAGGGCGGGCGGCTGGCCGAGTGCAACCAGGCCTTCCTGGCGCTGATCGGCAGCGAGGCCGGCAACGTTCTCGGGCGGGCCATGGCCGACCTGATCGTCCCGGCGGAGCGCGCCATGGTGACCGAGCGGCTGACCGCCGTGCAGGGCGGCTCCGACCCCGCCGCCCCGCTGGAGGTGCGGCTGACCGGCGGGCGGGAACTGGTGGCCCAGCTCTACGCGCGGCGGCTCGGCGGGGTGGGGCCGGAAGGGGCGGTGGGGCTGATCCTGCATTTCATCGACATGACCGAGCGCAAGGGGCTGGAGGCCCAGTTCGCCCAATCGCAGAAGATGCAGGCGGTCGGCCAATTGGCCGGCGGCGTCGCCCACGACTTCAACAACCTGCTGACCGCGATGATCGGCTTCTGCGATCTGCTGCTGCTGCGCCACAAGCCGGGCGACCAGTCCTTCAGCGACATCATGCAGATCAAGCAGAACGCCAACCGCGCGGCCAACCTCGTGCGGCAGCTCCTGGCCTTCTCGCGCCAGCAGACGCTTCAGCCGCGCATCCTGAGCGTGACCGACGTCTTGGCCGAGCTTGGCAACCTGATGCGCCGGCTGATCGGCGAGAACATCGAGTTGAAGATGCTCCATGGCCGGGACATCGGCTACGTGAAGGTGGACCAGAACCAGCTGGAACAGGTGATCATCAACCTCGTGGTCAACGCGCGCGACGCCATGGCCGGGGGCGGGCGGCTGACCATCGTCACCTCCAACCATGTGGTGGAGCAGGCGCAGCGCCGCGAGCACGAGACCATTCCGCCCGGCGACTATGTGTCCATCGAGGTGATCGACACCGGCTGCGGCATCCCCAAGGAGAATCTCCAGCGCATCTTCGAGCCCTTCTTCACGACCAAGGGCGTGGGGTCGGGCACCGGGCTGGGGCTGTCCACCGTCTACGGCATCGTCCGCCAGACCGGCGGCTTCGTGCTGGTCGAGTCGGAGAAGGGGGAGGGGACGACCTTCACCATCCTGCTGCCCCGTCACAAGGGCGAGGCCCGTCCCGACCAGGGCGAGCCGCGCGAGCGGCGCGGCAGCGACCTGACCGGCTCCGGCACCATCATGCTGGTGGAGGACGAGGACGCCGTGCGCGTCTTCTCCGCCCGCGCGCTCCGCAACAAGGGCTATCAGGTGCTGGAGGCCAAGAACGGCGAGGCGGCGTTGCAGCAGCTCGGCACGGACGGCAACCGCATCGACCTGCTGATCACCGATGTGGTGATGCCGCAGATGGACGGCCCGACCCTGGCCCGCCATGTCCGGCAGATGAGGCCCGACATGCGCGTCATCTTCATCTCCGGCTACGCCGAGGATCGGCTGGGCGAGATCGACGGGGTCGAGGTCGCCCATTTCCTGCCCAAGCCCTTCTCCCTGAAGCAGCTTGCCTCCAAGGTGAAGGAGGTCATCCGGGACGGGAAGTAGCGGCGCGGATGACGGTGGCGCCTATCCGACGCGCCAGCCGTGATAGGCCCAGCGTTCCGTTCCCGGTACGTCGACCGGCTCCCAGCCGCGACGCCCCGCGCCGATCGGCCGGTCCGACAGGACCAGCGCGTCCGGTGCCAGGAAGGGTTCGATCAGCCCGCCGATCCAGTTGCGGATGCCGTCCTCCTCGTCCTCCCGCGCGCTGCCGATGTCGGCATGGGCCAGCCGAACCGCACCGCGGAAGCGCTCCGTCGCGGCGGGCAGCGTGTCCCGGAAATCACCGAGGAACAGCCGGTCATCGTCCGGACGCAGAGAGGCGGGAACGCGCGCTCCCATATCGAACACCAGGATGTCGCGCTGTGGGAACAGGCTGCGCAGATGGTCGTAGGTGCGGCCCTTCCCCAGACCGATCTCCATCACCAGACCGGGGCTTCCCGCGACGCAGCCGGCGGCCCAGCCGAGCGCCACACGCTGTGTCGTGAGGCGGTCGATCATGCGGTCGAGCGTCGAGTGGGCTGTGTTCATGTCCGGCTGTTTTTGGGCGTTGTTGGCGAGGCTTCCCTTCTTGAACGCCGCAGTTGGAATTCCGTTGCGCGGCTCCGGATCGTTCCTACATTCGGACGAGAACATTCGCGGAACTTAGGGCTTTGCGGAGAGGAACAAAGCTGGTACATTCTCTCTCACCGAATGACCGTTGGTGAGATCGTTGGCCCTGGGGCCGCGGATGTGATCTAACAAGGGGAGACGGGCATGTCGTCCGCACAGCTTCGTTTGGTCGAGAAGGATTCCATGGATAAGCAGAAGGCCCTGGATGCCGCTCTGGCGCAGATCGAGCGCGCCTTTGGCAAGGGCTCGATCATGAAGCTCGGCGCCCGCGAGAACACGGTCGAGACGGAGGTCGTTTCCACCGGCTCGCTCGGCCTCGACATCGCGCTGGGCATCGGCGGCCTGCCGCGCGGCCGCATCGTCGAGATCTACGGGCCGGAAAGCTCGGGCAAGACGACGCTGGCGCTGCACGCCATCGCCCAGGCCCAGAAGAACGGTGGGACCTGCGCCTTCGTGGACGCGGAGCACGCCCTGGACCCGTCCTACGCCCGCAAGCTGGGCGTGAACGTGGACGAACTGCTGATCTCCCAGCCCGACGCCGGCGAGCAGGCGCTGGAGATCGCCGACACGCTGGTGCGCTCCGGCGCCGTCGACGTGCTGGTGGTCGACTCGGTGGCGGCCCTGGTGCCGCGCGCCGAACTGGAAGGCGAGATGGGCGACAGCCACGTCGGCCTGCACGCCCGCCTGATGAGCCAGGCGCTGCGCAAGCTGACCGGTTCCATCGCCAAGTCGAACTGCCTGGTGATCTTCATCAACCAGATCCGCCTGAAGATCGGCGTGATGTTCGGCAACCCGGAGACGACCACCGGCGGCAACGCGCTGAAGTTCTACGCCTCCGTCCGTCTGGACATCCGCCGCATCGGCGCGATCAAGGACCGCGAGACGGTGGTGGGCAACCAGACCCGCGTGAAGGTGGTGAAGAACAAGATGGCCCCGCCGTTCCGCGTGGTCGAGTTCGACATCATGTACGGCGAGGGCGTGTCGAAGGTGGGCGAGCTTCTCGACCTCGGCATCCAGGCCGGGGTGGTGGAGAAGTCGGGCGCGTGGTTCAGCTACGATGGCACCCGGATCGGCCAGGGCCGCGAGAACGCCAAGAACTACCTGCGCAACAACCCGGCGGCGGCCGACTCCATCGAGGCGAAGATCCGCGGCAACGCCGGCCTCGTCGCCGACGCGATGATGGGCACCCCGGAGGCCGACGGCGAGGCCGCGACCCCGGAGTGATCCCAAGGCGGCAAGCCGGTTTCGCTGCGTGAAAGCCCCTCTCCGGTACGCCGGGGAGGGGCTTTCGCCGTCTTGCCGGACGGCTGGAAAGACCTTACATTCAGGCTTGGCGGACGGGTGTTCCAGCACCCGTCCGCCGGCCCGGTCCTAGCGGTTCAGGATCTCAAGCAGCAGCTTGAGCGCCCGCAACAGCAGGATCAGGAGTTCGAGGATCTTTCTCATCCGTCGAGCCTCCTCATTGGCGGCGGGGCGGTGGCCGATTCCACCGCCCGTCCGCGCCGACGATCATGCAAATGTGTGGCGCTCCGTCCACGCGGCCTGTCGCCGCGCAGGAGCCTGTCGTGGGCACTCGGTGGACAGCCACCGCAAGTCACGTTAAAAGCACGGTTCGGCCGCGAACAAGGCCGCGCCGCCGATTGTAGCCGACCGTACCGGAGCCTGGACAGCCTATGAAGACCGCCAACGACATCCGCCGCACGTTCCTGGACTTTTTCGCGAAGAACGGCCACCAGATCGTGGAGTCGTCGCCGCTGGTTCCGCGCAACGACCCGACGCTGATGTTCACGAACGCCGGCATGGTGCAGTTCAAGAACGTCTTCACCGGGGCGGAGCAGCGGCCCTATTCGCGGGCGACCACCTCGCAGAAATGCGTGCGCGCGGGCGGCAAGCACAACGACTTGGACAACGTCGGCTACACGGCGCGGCACCACACCTTCTTCGAGATGCTGGGCAACTTCTCGTTCGGCGACTACTTCAAGGACGACGCGATCTCCTTCGCCTGGAACCTTGTGACGAAGGAGTTCGGGCTGCCGGCGGACAAGCTGCTGGTCACCGTCCACAGCTCCGACGAGGACGCGGCGGGCATCTGGCGCAAGGTCGCCGGCCTGTCGGACGACCGCATCATCCGCATCCCGACCGACGACAATTTCTGGCGCATGGGCGACACCGGCCCCTGCGGTCCCTGCTCGGAGATCTTCTTCGACCACGGCCCGCACATCGCCGGCGGTCCTCCGGGCTCGCCCGACCAGGACGGCGACCGCTTCATCGAGATCTGGAACCTCGTGTTCATGCAGTATGAGCAGCGCGGTCCGGACGACCTGATCGCCCTGCCGAAGCCGTCGATCGACACCGGCATGGGGCTGGAGCGTCTGGCCGCCGTGCTCCAGGGCAAGCACGACAACTACGATATCGACCTGATGCGGGCGCTGATCGTGGCCTCCGCCGAGGTGACGAAGACCGCGCCGGACGGCGCGCACGCCGTCTCGCACCGCGTCATCGCCGACCATCTGCGCTCCTGCTGCTTCCTGATCGCCGACGGCGTGCTGCCGTCGAACGAGGGCCGCGGCTATGTGCTGCGCCGCATCATGCGCCGCGCCATGCGCCACGCCCACATGATCGGCGCGCGCGAGCCGCTGATGCACCGCCTCGTCCCGGCGCTGATCCAGCAGATGGGCGACGCCTATCCGGAGCTGAACCGCGCCCGCGCCCTGATCGTCGAGACGCTGAAGCTGGAGGAAACCCGCTTCAAGCAGACGCTGGAGCGCGGCCTGCGCCTGCTGGAGGACGAGGTCGGTCGTCTGGGCGAGGGGCAGCCGCTGCCCGGCGACGTCGCGTTCAAGCTGTACGACACCTACGGCTTCCCGCTCGACCTGACCCAGGACGTGCTGCGCACCCAGGGCCGCCCGGTCGACGAGAGCGGCTTCAAGGCCGCCATGGACGAGCAGCGTCGCAAGGCTCGCGAATCCTGGGCCGGCTCGGGCGAGGCGACGACCGAGAAGCTGTGGTACGAGCTGAAGGACGAGCTGGGCGCCACGGAGTTCTTCGGCTACGACACCGAGGTCGCCGAGGGCAAGGTGACCGCCATCGTCAAGGGCGACGCCCGCGTCGAGCAGGCCGCCGCCGGGGACGAGGTGCTGGTCATCGTGAACCAGACGCCCTTCTACGGTGAATCGGGCGGTCAGGTCGGCGACGCCGGCGTGATCTTCTCCGCCGAGGGCACCGAGGTCGCCGTCTCCGACACCCAGAAGAAGCTGGGCGCCGTCTGGGCCCATGTCGGCACGGTCACCAAGGGCACGCTGAAGGTCGGTGACGTGGTGGAGCTGCGCGTGGACACGGAGCGCCGCTCGGCCATCCGCGCCAACCACTCGGCAACCCACCTGCTGCACGAGGCGCTGCGCCGCCGCCTGGGCGAGCATGTCACCCAGAAGGGCTCGCTGGTCGCCCAGGAGCGCCTGCGCTTCGACATCAGCCAGCCGACCGGGCTGACCCCGGCGGACATCGCCGCGGTCGAGGACGAGGTGAACCGCCGCATCCTCGGCAACAGCGAGGTCGTCACCCGCCTGATGTCCCCGGACGAGGCCCGCGCCTCCGGCGCCATGGCCCTGTTCGGCGAGAAGTACGGCGACGAGGTGCGCGTCGTCTCCATGGGCGGCCCGCACGGAGAGTTGGACCGCGACTACTCGATCGAGCTGTGCGGCGGCACCCACGTTCGCCGCACCGGCGACATCGGGCTGTTCACGATCGTCGCCGAGGGCGCCGTCGCCGCCGGCGTGCGCCGCATCGAGGCGCTGACCGGCACCGGCGCCAAGGCGTGGCTGTCGGAGCGCGACCATCTGCTGACCGAGGCGGCGTCTGTCCTGAAGGTCCGTCCGGAGGACGTCCCGACGCGCCTCGCCGCGCTGGTCGACGAGCGCAGGAAGATGGAGCGCGAGCTGGCCGAACTCCGCCGTCAGGTCGCCATGGGCGGCGGCGCGAAGGCGGACGGCGGCAACGAGGCCAAGGACATCGCGGGCGTCAAGTTCGCCGCCCGCGTGGTCGAGGGCTTGCCGGCCAAGGACCTGAAGCCGATGGCCGACGAGCTGAAGAAGCAGGTCGGTTCCGGCGTCGTCGTGCTGATCGCGTCGAACGAGGGCAAGGCGTCCATCGTCGTCGGCGTCACCGACGACCTGACGGCCAAGATCAGCGCCGTCGATCTGGTGCGCGTCGGTGCGGAGGCGCTGGGCGGGAAGGGCGGCGGCGGCCGTCCGGACATGGCCCAGGCCGGCGGTCCGGACGCCGCGCTGGCGCCCGCCGCCGTCGAGGCCATCGAGAAGGCGGTGGCGGCGAAGGCCGCCTCCTAACCGCGCATGCTCTCTGGTGACACCCGCTCTAACATTGGGGCGGGTGCTTCCGGCGGATGCCGGCGGATCACGAGGCCGGGGCGGTCGGGAATGCCGTAGCGGCGGTATTCCCGCGCCAGCTGTCCGGTCAGGGCCAGCCCGGCCATGCGGACGTCCGCGGCCAGCGAGGCCAGCGGCGCGTCCAGCGTTTTGGGCCGGTTGCGCTCCACCAGGAAATGGCCCAGCCACGCCGCGCCGTAGCCGACCAGCGGCGCCGCCACGAGCGCCCGCCAGTCGCGGCGGGCCAGTCCCACCCCAAGCAGGGCCGCCGCCGACAGCGTGCCGGCGACGTGCAGCGCCCGGTTCGTCGGGTGACGATGCTGTTCCAGATAATCGGGCCAGAAATTCGGATCGGTCGAATTCGGATCGGTCGCCATGGCGGACTCCTTTCGCGGGGGAACGTCGGGCGGCCTACGGCGGTTCCGTCTTGCATGACGCCCGCCGTGCTGGAAGGATGCGCGGGTCAACGAACAATACCGCGGAACCGACTGGCATGCGCTTCACCGGCACCGATTCCTACGTCGCCACCGACGACCTGATGGTGGCCGTCAACGCGGCCATCACGCTTGAGCGCCCGCTGCTGGTGAAGGGGGAGCCGGGAACCGGCAAGACCGTGCTGGCCCAGGAGGTCGCCCGCGCCCTGAGCAAGCCGCTGCTCGCCTGGCATATCAAGTCCACCACCAAGGCGCAGCAGGGCCTCTACGAGTACGATGCCGTCAGCCGCCTGCGCGACAGCCAGCTCGGCGAGGAGCGGGTGCACGACATCGGCAACTACATCGTGCGCGGCAAGCTGTGGGAGGCGTTCGATGCGCCCGAGCCCCCCGTGCTGCTGATCGACGAGATCGACAAGGCCGACATCGAGTTTCCCAATGACCTGCTGCTCGAACTCGACCGCATGGAGTTCCACGTCTACGAGACGCGGCAGACGGTCAAGGCGGCCCGGCGCCCGCTCGTCATCATCACGTCGAACAATGAGAAGGAACTGCCGGACGCCTTCCTGCGCCGCTGCTTCTTCCACTACATCCGCTTCCCCGACCGCGACACCATGGAGCGGATCGTCGATGTTCATTATCCCGGCCTGAAGCAGGACCTGCTGCGCGAGGCGATGACGCTGTTCTACAGCCTTCGCGAGGTGCCCGGCCTCAAGAAGAAGCCCTCCACCTCGGAGCTTCTCGATTGGATCAAGCTGCTGATGGTCGAGGATGTTGACCCCGAGACCCTGCGCGCCAAGGACACCCGCAGCCTGATCCCGCCGCTGTGCGGCGCGCTCCTGAAGAACGAGCAGGACGTGCATCTGCTGGAGCGGCTGGCTTTTCTCGCCAAGCGGGAAGGGCGCTAGGAAGCGCTTGACCGCGGCCGTCCTTCTGGGGCAGCCTGAACCCATGCAATCGACCCAGCACCTGAACCGAATGCGAATTACCGCCCCGGCGCTCTGACAGAGGGCGCCGGACCGCGAGCGTTTGTTTTCGCAATCTGGTGTGGAGTGTGGCGTGCCCGTGCGCCCTGGGTCTTCCGGAACCCGCAATCCGGTTCATCACGATCCCCTGACCCGTCGCTTCACGCGTCCGTTGCGCCCTCTGGCGGAGCGAATGCGGGGCTCTGCGCGAATTATCGTCCCGGTCCGCTGACGCGGGCCGGGTTTCGCGCCTTCCTTCTCCGCCCCCGTTCGTTCCCTCCGCCCGAGGACTATCGCGATGCCGTCCGCGCACGCCACCCGTCTGCCTTCCGTTTCCTCCCCCAGAAAAAGCGAGAGCCGCGACACCGAAGACCGTTTGCCGTCTTGGCTCCCCCTCTCCGCCATCGAGGACGCCGCCGAGCGTTTGAACGGGCGGATCGTCCGCACGCCGCTGCTGCCCGCTCCGGTGCTGGGGCGTGACGTCTGGCTGAAGGCGGAGACCTTCCAGGCGACCGGCGCCTTCAAGGAGCGCGGCGCGCTGAACCGCCTGCTGCGCCTGACGGCGCTGGAGCGCGCGGCGGGTGTTGTCGCCATGTCGGCGGGCAACCACGCCGCCGGTCTGGCGCTGCACGCGCAACGGCTGGGCGTGGCGGCGACCATCGTCATGCCGGTGACCGCACCGCGCTGCAAGGTGGAGCGGACGGCGGCGCTGGGTGCCGAGGTCGTGTTGTCCGGGTCCAATGTGGGGGAGGCGAAGGCCCGCGCGCTGCAACTGGCGGCGGAACGGCGGCTGACCTTCGTGCATCCCTACGACGATCCGGACGTGATCGCCGGGCAGGGCACGGTGGGGCTGGAGGTGCTGGCCGACCGTCCGGACCTTGAGACGCTGGTGGTGCCGGTGGGAGGCGGCGGCCTATTAGCCGGGATGGCGGCGGCGGTGAAGGCGCGCAAGCCCTCCGTCACCGTGGTCGGGGTGCGGCTGGCGCGGCGGCGGGGACCGACCTTGGCCGATGGGATCGCGGTGGACGCGCTGGGCAAGCTGCCGCAGGCTCTGCTGGCCGGCTTCGTGGACGCACTGGTCGAGGTGGAGGAGGCGGAGGTCGCGGCGGCGATGCGGACCCTGCACGGCTCCTTCGGCATGGTGGCGGAAGGTGCCGGGGCCGCCGCGGTCGCGGCTCTGCTGGCCGGGAAGGTGCCGAAGGAGGGGCGGGCCGTCGCCGTGCTGTCCGGCCGCAACGTGGATTCCGACACGCTGGTGCGGACGCTGGCCGCTGCTTGATCGACATCAAAGACCGCGGGGCTGGGGCAGGCTCAGGATCATCCTGCGGGCGCACCGTCCGGAAGACGGTGGCCTCGCAGGCAGAAGGCCGGTTGTCCCCGTGGCTCGTCTGGTGTCCCTCCTCGCGCTTGTGGTTCTGGCCGTCGGGCTTTTCGGCGGTGCCGCACCCATGCGCATGCCGGACCTCCCGGCATCGCACTGCGAGTCCGCCACGGGGCAGGACGCCGCGGACTGCGCCATCGATCACCCGACGGATAGCCCGGTTTCGGGAAAGACCCATGCGCACGGCACCGCCGGGTGCGTCTGCCTGAGCGGGGCCTGTGACCTGACCGGCCTTCCGGCCCGGGTCGGCGTGCCTTTTGGTCATCGCATCGCGACCCTGCTTCCTGGTGTGGACACCGAGCCCGCCGCCACCGCCCACGCGCCGCCGCTGCCGCCGCCGCGCGCCTGACTCCCGTCGTTCCGTCGCCTTTTCCCCGACCTGCGGACGTGTCCGGTCTTACGCCCATCGCGGCACCGGCGCGCCCGCCGAACACGCGCGAGTCATCCCATGAACATGACCCACTACATGGAACTGCTGGCCGTCAACCAGCCCTGGAACCTGCTGATCTTCATGGCGGTCCCCGTCATCCTGGCCGAGACGGTGGCGATCAGCGAACTGTATCTGCTCTACACCCGTAATTACGACGGTCCGGTGCGGCGGCTGAACCGCTGGGCCGGCATCACCGTCGGCGTCTATTTCACCGGTGTCTTCGTCCATCTGATGCAGAACGCGGTCGTTCCGCTGACCGCGTCCGGCGGCTGGCGCGGGCCGGCGGATGTGCTGGCGGTGGGCTTCTACCTCGCCGGCATCGTCCCGCTCGGCGGCATCGCGCTCCTGGACCTCGGGGTGATCGGCCGGGGCCGCGGCGAGCACGGCCGTATGGCGATCCACGCCGCCTTGGTCGGCCTGTTCCTGATTGTCGCCCACATCGCCATGATCTTCGGGATGCTGGACCCGACGCTGCTCACCGGTGCCGCCGCGGCTGGCGGGCACACGATGCACTGAACGGATGCGGACTGTCCCTCTCCCGCCCCGGGAGAGGGAAGGGGCCCGCGCAAGGCGCGGGAAGGGTGTGGGTCGTTCGAGAATCACTGCCTTGATCCTTGCACGACCCTCACCCGGCCCTTCGGGCCACCCTCTCCCGGGACGGGAGAGGGATTCCTAGGGCGCCATGAACACGCTGCGGTGCCGACCAATCTCGCCGCTCGTCAGGTCGCGCGCCAACACCGTCACGTCGGTGGACCCCGGCGTTGCGGCGCCCCGCGGCACACGGACGAAGATGCGGTAGGTCGCCACCGAATCCGCGTCCGCGGCGAGCGTCAGCGAGTTCCCCGACTGGGCATCCACACTGGCGACCGACAGGTCGGCGTTCGCCAAACCCTCCACCGACAGGCGGTAGGTTCGCGCCTCGTGCGTCTTGTTGAGGATCTTGATGGTGTAGGCGTTCTGCACGTCGCCGTTCGACTGCTGCACATAGAGCGGGGCGCGGTCGCGCAGCACGCTGACGTCCAGCGTCGGGCGCATCGCCAGGGAGATCGCCATGGCGCCGGTCACCACCAGGATGATGAGCGCGTAGATCACCGTGCGCGGGCGCAGCAGCCGCACCGGGGCGGCCTGACCGTCGGCCTTGGCGACCTGGTTGGAGCGGGTGTCGAAGAGGATCAGGTCGCCGGGGCGTCCGACCTGGGCCATCACGTCGTTGCAGGCGTCCACGCACAGGCCGCAGCCGATGCAGGAGATCTGCTGGCCCTTGCGGATGTCGGTGCCGGTCGGGCAGACATGGACGCACAGCTTGCAATCGATGCAGTCGCCCAACCCCTCCGCCGTCCGCTCGTCCCAGCTCTGCGACTTGCGCAGCGGCGCGCGCCCTTCGCCGCGCCAGTCCTGGTAGGTGACGACGTAGGTGTCCTCGTCGACCATCGCCGCCTGGAAGCTGCGCCACGGGCAGACGTAGATGCAGATCTGCTCGCGCGCCCAGCCGGCGAAGAAATAGGTGGTGCCGGCGAACAGCCCGGCGAAGGCCAGCACCTTCCACGACACCTCGCCCGTCGCGATCTCGCGCAGCAGGGTCGGAGCGTCGTTGAAGTAGAAGATCCAGGCGCCGCCGGTGACCAGGGAAATCATCAGCCAGATGGCGTGCTTCGAAGCCTTCAACCCCAGCTTGCGCGCCGAGAAGGGCGCCTTGTCCAGCCGGATGCGCTCGGTCCGCGGTCCTTCCAGCTTGCGCTCCACCCACATGAACAGGTCGCTCCACACCGTCTGCGGGCAGGCGTAGCCGCACCAGATGCGGCCGAGCAGTGTGGTCGCGAAGAAGATGCCGAAGGCGCCGATGATGAGCAGGCCGGTCAGGTAATAGACCTCCTGCGGCCAGATCTCGATCCAGAAGAAGTAGGCGCGCCGGCCCACCATGTCGACCAGCACCGCCTGATCGGGAATGCCCGGCCCGCGATCCCAGCGCAGCCAGGGCGTGACGTAATAGACGCCGAGCAGGATCGCCAGGGCCAGCCATTTCAACTGGCGGAAGCGGCCTCGGACATCGGCGGCGTAGACCTTGGGGCGATGCACGAACCAGCGCTCGCGCGGCTGGTCGGCGTCGTGGGCGGTGGGGGCATGAGAGTGGAGGGACATGGTGTGCGACCTTGCTTTGACGCGGCGGTCAACCTAGTCCCTCTTTTATAAGGCTTCCGTGATGTAGTCACATTGCGACAGATCAACACTTTGACCGCGAAGGCTCAGACCGCGTCGCCGCGCAGTTCGGCGAGCCCGTCCTCATAGGCGCGGTCGAACAGCGATTCCAGCCGCGCGTCGGTGCCGCGCAAGCCGGCGACGACCGCGTACGCCCATTCGAAATACTCGATCTTGCGCTCCAGCGGCCAGTCGGCGGGCGGGCTGTGCGCCATCGAGCGCAGGTTGGACACCTTGTCGGCCAGCTTCACCAGCTTGGCGCGGGAGGACGCGGTGGGGGCGGCGTCGATCTGGCGCTGCTTGCGCTCCGCCTTGCGCAGCCGCTTGTCGTCGGTGGTCTCGGCGACGACCCCGGCGACCTCCGCCCCGAAATGCTGCTCGATCTCCTCATAGGATGCGTCGGTGTCCTCCAGCGTGTCGTGCAGCAGGGCGGCGATGATCACCACCGGGTCCTTGCCCGCCGTCGCCTCGGCGCACAGGAACGCCACCTCCGACAGGTGGTTGAGGTAGGGCTCGGCGCGCACGCCCTTGCGGCGCTGGTCGATGTGCTTGTGCGCGGCGAACTCCAGCGCGCGGGCGAAGTCGAGAAGGGCTGTCATGGCGTTCCTGGCGGGTCGGCGCTACGATGAGGGCGGATGGGGACGAAACCCCACGGGGGGAGGCGGCATGTTCACGGGTTTCTTCTTCGAACTGCGCAAGGCGGGCGTGCCGGTCTCGCTGAACGAGTACCTGACGCTCATGGAGGCCATGAAGCGCGGCGTCGCCGCCTTCCGCGTCGAAGACTTCTATTACCTCAGCCGGGCCTGTCTGGTGAAGGACGAGCGCAATCTCGACCGCTTCGACCGCGTGTTCGGGCAGGTCTTCAAGGGGCTGGAGGGGACGGAGGGCGCCGGCGGCGACGAGATTCCCGTGGTCGACCTGCCGGAGGAATGGCTGCGCAAGCTGGCCGAACGCTTCCTGACCGAGGAAGAGAAGGCGCAGATCCAGGCGCTGGGCGGCTGGGAAAAGCTGATGGAGACGCTGGCCGAGCGGCTGGCCGAACAGAAGGGGCGGCACCAGGGCGGCTCCAAATGGATCGGCACCGCCGGAACCTCGCCCTTCGGCGCCTACGGCTACAACCCGGAGGGCGTGCGCATCGGTCAGGCGGAGTCCCGCCACCGCCGCGCCGTGAAGGTGTGGGACAAGCGGGAGTTCAGGAATCTGGACGATCAGGTCGAGATCGGCACCCGCAACATCAAGGTGGCGCTGCGCCGCCTGCGCAAGTTCGCGCGAACCGGGGCGGCCAGCGAGCTGGACCTGCCCGGCACCATCCGCGCCACCGCCAGCAACGCCGGCTGGCTGGACCTGAAGATGGTGCCGGAGCGGCACAACACGGTGAAGGTGCTGCTGTTCCTCGACATCGGCGGTTCCATGGACGACCACATCCGGCTGGTCGAGGAGCTGTTCTCTGCCGCGCGGGGCGAGTTCAAGCATCTGGAGCATTTCTACTTCCACAATTGCGTCTACGAGAGCGTGTGGCGCGACAACAAGCGCCGCCACGAGGAACGCACCCCGACCTGGGACGTGCTGCACACCTATCCCGCCGACTACAAGCTGGTCTTCGTCGGCGACGCGGCGATGAGCCCCTACGAGATCGTCTATGCCGGCGGCAGCGTCGAGCATTGGAACGAGGAGCCGGGACAGGTCTGGCTGCAGCGGATGCTGTCGGTCTACAGCCGCGCCGTCTGGCTCAACCCCACGCCGGAATCGCGCTGGGGCTACACGGAAAGCACCCGCATGCTGCAACGCCTTTTGGGCGGGCGCATGTACCCTCTCACGTTGCAGGGGTTGGACGCCGCGATGCGCGAGCTGGTGCGGTAGCGTTTTCCAGAACAACCGAACACCGTCGCAACCCAGATCATGGTTCTGGGTTTGCAATCCATTGGTGCGCTCCAAAATGGATGACGCGGGTTGTCTCTCTCTAGGAAAACAGTTTATCAATCACCGGATGAGGGTGGCGCATCAAGATTTGCGTATTTGAACTGATTTGACTCGATAATTGAATGACTCATCGCCCGTTCGCAGAATAAGAACTCCGAGTCGTGGAGTTAAGTATCTGAACAAAGCCTGACTCTGTATTGTTATATGATACGACGAGGCGATAATTTTCGTCCGTTTTAAACATTGATCGTCATTTCTGCGGCTTCCTGGCAACATTCGAGGCCAAACGGATACTGAGAATATTTCCTCCTTGAACGCATGCGATTGCACTACGAAGCATGAAGCTTCTTGTTCAAGCATGCAGTCGATGAGGGTCGGGGAAAATGCAGGGTGTTCTTGCACGCATCAGTATCAGCGGCAAAATCTACAGCGTTGTCGCTATCCTGGGAGCGGTGGCCACCATCATTGGTGGTGTTGGCTTCATCGGAATGCAGACCTACGACGACAAGTTCGACCAGATTCAGAACTGGTCCCGGCGGGCGCTGATCAACGAGCAGATCAACGCTCTGGTCTACAAGGTCGTCATGGACAGCCGCGGCATCTACGCCGCGGATGGACCGGCGGACGCCACGCCCTACGCCAAGAACATCCTCGGCTCCACCGGCGAGCTGGAAAAGCTCATGGGCAGGCTGGAGGCCCTGCAGCCGCCGAAAAACAAGGCGGCTTTCGGCGAGATCCAGCAGACGGCGCGCGCGTTCGTCCTGCAGCGCAACGAGGTCGCCCGCCTCGGGATGGAGGCCGGCCCTGAGAAGGCGCGCGAACACGGCGACACCCCCGAGGCCCGGGCGCTCCGCGGCAAGCTGGGCCAGTACATGGAGAAGGCCTCCGAACGCAACATGCAGGGCATCGCCGAGGCCAACGAGGAACTGGCCGCCGTGAACAGCCTGATGACGACGCTCATGATGATCGTCGGCATCGGTGGCGGCCTCGGCGCGCTGGCGTTGAGCGTCGTGGTCGCGCGCATCGGCATTTCCCGCCCGATCGCCGGGATCACCGACGTCATGGCCCGTCTCGCGACGGGCGACACGTCGGTGACGGTGCCGGGCCTCGGCCGAGGCGACGAGATCGGCGGCATGGCCAAGGCTGTGGCGGTCTTCAAGGACAACGCCGTGGACCGCGAGCGCATGAGGCTCGCCGAGGAGGCGGAGCGTCGGGCCAAGGAACGGCGCACCCACGCCGTCGAGGAACTGGTCCAGTCCTTTGACCGGAACGTCTCCGGCATCCTGCGCACCGTCGCCTCCGCCGCCACCGAGTTGGAGGCCACGGCGCAGAGCCTGCTGACGACCGCCGACCAGACCAAGGGGCAGGCGGCCAGCACGGCCGCCGCGGCCGAGCAGGCGTCGGTCAACGTGCAGACGGTCGCCGCGGCGACCAACGAGCTGAGCGCGTCGATCAACGAGATCAGCGGTCAGGTGACGCGCTCCACCAGCATCGCCAGTCACGCGGTGGGTGAGGCGCAGCAGACCAACGAGCGCGTGCAGGGCCTCGTCGCGCAGGCGCAGCGGATCGGCGACGTGGTGAAGCTGATCACCGACATCGCCAGCCAGACCAACCTGCTGGCCCTCAACGCGACGATCGAGGCGGCGCGGGCCGGGGAGGCCGGCAAGGGCTTCGCCGTGGTGGCGTCGGAGGTGAAGAACCTCGCCAACCAGACCGCCAAGGCGACGGAGGAGATCGCCTCCCAGATCGCCTCCATGCAGGCGGCCACCGGTGGGGCGGCGGCGGCCATCAACGGGATCGGCGACACCATCGGCACCATCAGCGAGATCGCCACGATCATCGCCTCGGCGGTCGAGGAGCAGGGGTCGGCGACCGGCGAGATCGCCCGCAACGTGCAGCAGGCCGCGCAGGGCACCCATCTGGTGACCACCAACATCACCGAGGTCAGCGACGGCGCCACCCAGACCGGCTCCGCCGCCACCCAGGTGCTGGGCGCCGCCGGCGAGCTGTCACGCCAGTCGGAGAGCCTGCGCACGGAGGTGGAACATTTCCTGGCGGGCATTCGCGCCGCGTAAGGGGCCGCGCGCGGGGTTCGGGGGCGTGCCACGGTGCACGCCCCCATCCATTACATCCTGAACGGACCGAACGGCGTTTGCCGGACTGAAATCCCGTTTTTATCGTCACGGCCAATTCGTGTTCGAATGGAGGGGTACCGTGGCGAAATCCTATCTGGCGTCCTGGAAGAAGGCGAAGGACCGCTTCGAGAAGACGACGGGCAAGAAGAAGCCCGACCCCAAGAGCCGTTTCGGCAAGCTGTTCAGCAAGATCAGTTCGACCGGCCTGGAAGGCGCGCTGAAGAGCTACGACGCCGCCACGACGGTGCAGGATGCGCAAAAGCACGCCCGCGCCTTCCAATCCGCGGCGAGCAGCTACATTCCCACGCTCGACGCGGCGGGCAAGGCGGCCAAGCAGGACGGCGACGCGGTCTACGCCGAGGCCTGCGCCGACATGGTGGCATCGCTGAACAAGATCGCCGGCAATGTCGTGACGGATCTGGAACGGTTCGACGATCTGCCGAAGACCATCGACGGCTACTTCAAGTCGCCATACTGGTTCAAGCTTCTGCACAAGATCGCCAAGCAGGAAATGTCGCTGGAGAATGTCGAGCTGTACGACAAGATCCTGAAAGGTAAGCTGTCGAAGGCGGAGCCTGCGGAAGAGGCATACAAAGAATACGTGGCCGTCCGTTCACCCAAGGAAGTGAACATCGGGTCGGGAACCCGGAGCGCCTGCAAGAAATGCGCGGACCAGGGCGCTTGGACCGCCATGCCGTGGGACAAGGTGGCGAAGGATCTTGGCATCAACCTCGCCGACACCATCGGACGCCTGCACAGCGCGCTCGCCAAGGGCGAGATCTGACGGCCAGGGACGGTTGACGGGGCGGGCCTCCGCCGTCACTTTGAAGGTTCGGCTTTCTAAGGGACGGTATCGGGAGGCTCCGCCATGTACATCGCCATGAACCGTTTCCGCGTGCGTCCGGGCTCGGAGCAGGACTTCGAGGAGGTCTGGCTGAACCGCGAGGTCCATCTGAACAAGGTCCCCGGTTTCGTGGAGTTCCACATGCTGCGCGGCCCTCGCTATGAGGACCACCGCCTCTATTCCTCCCACACCGTCTGGGAGTCGGAGGCGCATTTCCAGGCCTGGACCCGCTCGGAGGAGTTCCGCGCCGCCCATCGCGGGGCGGGCGACCGCAAGCCGCTGTATCTCGGCCCGCCGCAGTTCGAGGGGTTCGAGGTGATCCAGACCGTGGGGCGCGAGGGCTGAACCGGCGGCGTCTTGCCCGGTCAGCCCTTCAGCGCGTCCTCGTCGCCGATCAGGCGGTGGGCGATGGCGACGGTGATCAGGCCGGCGAGCAGGAGGCCGTACTGCCACAGGCTGGACCAGTCGCCGGTCTGCACGTCGCCCGCCACCGCCTGGACCGGGCGCACGATCAGTTGCCGCAGCAGCGTGATCATCGCCACCTCCAGAAAGACCCGCAGGTGGAAGCGGTTGGTCCGCACGTAATCCACCTCCGCGGAGATCAGCGCGGACAGGGTCCAGACGATGAACAGCACGCCGAGCGCGTGCAGGAAGCCGTGCGCCAACTGGTCCTTCTGAAAGGCCGCCCAGGCTTCCACGAAGAACTCCCAGACCACCATGGCGCTCGCCGCGACCAGGGCGATGGCCAGAACGACGTGCAGCAGCCCGTTGAAGGACTTCAGGGCGCGGATCAGGCCCTGTTCGAGAAGCGAGTTGGACGGGGCGCGGGGGAGCGATTGCAGCATCGGGGTGGGTCGCAAGGTCGAAGGGTGCGGGAAGATAGAAGCCCAACCCGGCGGACGCCCCCGCCGTTTTGCGATTGCCGGCATGGGGAAAACGCAAGCATTGCAGATCAGCGTCAAGTCGCCGCATCAATGGTCCCGGCTTTGCAGGTGGAAAAAGGCACCGGCCATTGAACTCCGGGCCTGATTTCGTCTAGGGTCGCCGCGGTCCCTCCGGCTTCGTTCCTTCGAGGGTTTCCCCAGGAGTGAATGGATGCGCGAAACCACCCCCATCACGGTCGCCCGCGGCGACGGCATCGGTCCGGAGATCACCGACGCGGTGCTTCACGTGATGGAGGCCGCCGGCGCCCGCCTGAAGGTGGAGGAGGTGCCGGCGGGCGAGCAGGTCTACCGCCGCGGCCACCTGGGCGGGCTGGACGCCGCCGGCTGGGGGTCGATCCGCCGCACCCGCGTCTTCCTGAAGGGGCCGATCACCACGCCCCAGGGCTACGGCAACAAGTCGCTGAACGTCACCGCGCGCACCACGCTGGGGCTGTTCGCCAACGTGCGGCCCTGCGTGTCGCACCATCCCTATGTCCGCACCCGGCACCCGCGCATGGACGTGGTCATCATCCGCGAGAACGAGGAGGACCTCTACGCCGGGATCGAGCACCGCCAGACCGACGAGGTGATCCAGTCGGTCAAGCTGATCTCCCGGCCGGGGTCGGAGCGCATCGTGCGCTACGCCTTCGACTACGCCCGCGCCAACCACCGGCGCAAGGTGACGGCCTTCGTCAAGGACAACGTCATGAAGATGACGGACGGGCTGTTCCTGAAGATCTTCAACGAGATCGCCGCCGAATTTCCGGAGATCAAGGCCGACCACCTGATCGTCGACATCGGCGCCGCCCGTCTGGCCGACCAGCCGGAACGCTTCGACGTGATCGTGACGCTGAACCTCTACGGCGACATCGTGTCGGACATCGCCGCCCAAATCACCGGCTCGGTCGGGCTGGCCGGCTCCGCCAACATCGGCGACGCCTGCGCCATGTTCGAAGCGATCCACGGCTCGGCTCCGATGATCGCGGGGCAGGGCATCGCCAACCCGTCGGGCCTGCTGATGGCCGCGGTGATGATGCTGGCCCACATCGGGCAGGGCGACGTGGCGGCGCGCATTCACAACGCCTGGCTCAAGACCATCGAGGACGGCGTTCATACCGTGGACATCTTCAACCGCGGGGTCAGTCGCCGGCGCGTCGGCACCCACGCCTTCGCCGACGCGGTGGTGGAGCGGCTGGGCCAGATGCCGGTGACTCTGCCCAGCGTCGGCTACGCCGTCACCGCGCGGCCCGCCTATGAGTCCGGGGTGCGGCTGTCGCCCCGGCGCAAGGCGGTGAAGGAGCTGGTGGGGGTGGACGTGTTCCTGCACTGGCCGGGCGGCAACCCGGACGAGCTGGCCGGGCTGGTCCTGCCGGTGGCCACCCCGGCGCTGCGGCTGTCCAGCATCTCCAACCGCTCGCAGAAGGTCTGGCCGGAGGGCAACATCGGCGTCTTCTGCACCGACCACTGGCGCTGCCGCTTCCTGGCGCCGGAGGGCGTGGCGGTCGGCCACTCCGACATCGTCGAGCTACTATCGGGTCTTGCCCGCGCCGGTCTGGATTTCACCCAGACCGAGAACCTGTGCAACTTCGACGGCAAGTCCGGCTTCTCGGCAACGTAAGTTGCGAAACTGGGGAATAACCGTCCCCGGCCGGGCGTCCAGACGGGCAGGACATCCTTCCAAGGGGAGCGCCGCCGCATGCCTCTGCCAAAGCCGCCTCCCGATCCCCCGCCAGCCGACGGCCCGCGAGCCAACTCCCCGGTGGACGAGCGGGCCATCGCCGCGCAGGTGCCGCGGCTGCGCCGTTACGCCGCCGCGCTGGCCGGCAACCTGCCTGATGCCGACGACCTCGTGCAGGACTGCATCGAGAAGGCCTTGGCCAACCGGCACACGCTGCGGGACGTCACCCGGCTCGGCGGCTGGCTGCTGTCGATCCTGCACAACCTGCACGTCTCGGGTCTGCGCTGGCGCCGCCGCCGTGGGCCGGAGGTGCCGGTGGAGGATCTGGCGAACGATCTGGCGCTCAGCGCCGCCCCCGCCGACCGGGTGGAGGTGCGGGATTTCGTGCGCGCCTTCAACCAGCTGTCGGAGGAGCATCGGGCCGTGCTTCTGCTGACCGGGCTGGAAGGGCTGTCCTACCGCGAGGCGGCCGAGGTGCTGGGGGTTCCGGTGGGAACCGTCATGTCGCGGCTGGCCCGCGCCCGGGAACGGCTGCGCGTCCTGCTGGACGGCGGGATGGAGCAGGCGGTGAGGAGGATCAAGTGATGGACACCGAACCGGACGCCCCTGTGACCGAGGCCGATCTGCACGCCTGGATGGATGGTGAATTGCCTGAGGAACGGCGCGGCGAGGTCGAGCGCCATCTCGCGGGCAACCCCGATCTGGCCCGCCGCTTCGAACGCTACCGCGCCCAGCGGGCGATGCTCCAAGGGACCTTCGGCCCGCTGATCGATCGCCCCTTGCCGGCGGCCCTGGTCCCGCCCTACGGACGCGCAGCCGGGCGGCCGGCGACGCGTCCGCGCCGGTCGTTCCGGGCGCTGGCCGCCGCGGCTGTTCTGCTGGTCTTCGTCGCCGGCGGGGCGGGGGGCTGGTGGTTGCGCGGCTGGTCGGGCGGGGTGGGCGGCGGAGGCACCGCCTTCGTCGCCGACGCCGTGGCCGCGCACCGCGTCTTCGCGGTGGAGGTCCGCCATCCCGTGGAGGTCGGGGCCGACCAGGAGGCGCATCTCGTGGGCTGGCTGTCCAAGCGCCTGGGCAAACCCCTGCGGGCGCCGCGGCTGGCCGCAAGGGGCTATGATCTGGTGGGCGGCCGGCTGCTGTCCGACGCGCGGGGGCCGGCGGCCCAGCTCATGTACCAGGATGCGGCGGGTCGCCGCATCACCCTCTACATCCGTCCGGCCTCCGACGCGCCGGACACCTCCTTCCGGTTTGCCCAGGACGGCAACGTCCAGGCTTTCTACTGGCGGGACAACGGTTTGGCGTGGGCGGTAACGGGTGACCTCGACCGAGTGACCCTTTCGGCCATAGCCGAGGAGGTGTACGGCGCGTTGAACTCATAACACCCACAGACTTATGCACAGGAATGTTGCGCAAGCCCCCTATCCCTCTATCCGGCCATCTGGTAGGTTGGCCGGCGTTGGGCACAAAATATTGCGCCTTATGGAAAACGGCCGTCTGGTCGGAAGGTATATTGGTTAACCAAGTCACCGGTTACCGGACCACGGGAGACAGGGGATGAGTTGGACGGACGAACGGGTTCAGCAGCTTAAGGACCTCTGGGCCCAAGGGCTGAGCGCGAGTGAAATCGCGGACATCCTGGGCGACATCACCCGCAACGCGGTGATCGGGAAGGCGCACCGCCTCGGCTTGTCGGGACGCCCGTCGCCGATCAAGAAGAAGCCGACCCGCGGTGCGACGATCCTCGCTTTGACCGAGCGCATGTGCAAATGGCCGGTCGGCGATCCGAAGCACCAGGATTTCCATTTCTGCGGCAAGCCCTCGCTGCCCGGCCTGCCGTACTGCGCCGAGCACGCGGCGGTGGCCTACCAGCCGGCATCCTCCGGCAAGAAGCGCGACGAGGACCGCAACACCGGCGACCGCAACGTCGGCGCCGCCTAGACTCCGCTGGATTCCTCCGCCGGATTTCCAGATTTCGGGCGCTCTTCACGCGGGCGCCCGGCCGACACGGCGACTGGATCGGTGGCCGTCAGATCAGTGCCGATCAAATGGGCGCCGATCAAATGGGGGCGGAGGTAATCGCCCACCAGCTTCCGGCGATCAGCATCGCCGAGACACCCGCCGCCGCCACGCCCAGACCCAGACCGGCGGCGACCGCCAGACCGTCCTTCACGATCAGCCCCAGCGCGATCACCAGCACCGCCAGACCGGGCAGGGTGTTGCCGAACGGGATGGGCAGAGCAATCAGAACGCCCATCACCAGCACGAAGAGGCCCAACGGCCGCAGCACCCCCTGATGGGTCAGCGACGGCCAGCGCGTGCGCAGCCGGGCCTCCAGACGCTCGACCAGCGGCGCTCCCTTCTCCACGAGCTTCTCAAGCGTGCCGCGCGCCACGCGGCGGCGCCCGATCCAGCCCGGCACCTCCAGCCGGTCGCGGCCCACGATCATCTGGATCGCCACCAGCGCCAGCACCGTGCCGAAGATCATCCCCGCCGGCAACCCCGGCGTCGGCACCACGGCGGGGATCGCCAGCGCCAGCAGCAGGAAGCCCGGCGCGCGGTCGCCGAGATGGCCCAGCACCTCGCCCAGCGATGGCTTGTCGCCGGTCATGCGCCCGTGCAGCTTTTTGAGCAGCGCGGACGCCCGAGCCGCGTCCTTCGTGTCCATGTCCTGTTCCAATGCCCTGTTCCATGGTTGCCGCGTGGATGTGGTGGCGCGGCGGCTCGCGGGAAAGGGGGCGTCGGGACAGGGTGGGAGGTCAGTACTCCTCGACCTCGTGCTTCAGTTGCACCAGACGGCCGCTCAGCAGCGACAGCATCAGCTGCACCAGCATCTCGTGAACGATCAACGTATGGTGGTTGCCGCTGTCCTGCATGTGCTGGCGCAGCGCCTCGCGCACCGCCGGAACGCCGGTCACGTCGATCAGCACGTCCACCGCCTCGCCGAACCGGGCGAGGTCCATGAAGTCGGTCGTGGTGGCGACGCCGCGCTCGCGGGCGAGCCGTATGCCGGGCGCCTCGGCGTCCAGGTCGGCGACGCCGAGAATCTCGACGAAGGGAGCGTCCAGAAGCCGCGTCAGCAGGGGCGTTCCGGTTTCGCCGGCGCCGATCACGGCGATGCGGAAGATGTCCTTGGCCATGGGAAAGTCTCGAATTCCGGTTCGTCAGGTCCGCGCCGGCATCGCGCCGCGCGGGCAAGAAAAAAGCGGGGAGCCGAGACTCCCCGCCGCAACCTTACCTCGACCCGGCGTCCCGTTTGACCGGGACGCGTCGTCGCACCTGACGCGGCCGTCGCGTTACGCCCAGGTCGCGTTACGCCCAGGCGGCCATCTTCTTCTGCAGGTTCTCGTCCAGCTTGTCGAGGAACTGCTTGGTGGTCAGCCAGGGCTGATCCGGACCGATGAGGATCGCGAGATCCTTGGTCATGAAGCCCGACTCGACGGTCTCGACGCACACGCGCTCCAGCGTCTCGGCGAACTTCACCACGTCCGGCGTGTTGTCGAACTTGCCGCGGTAGGCCAGACCCTGCGTCCAGGCGTAGATCGAGGCGATCGGGTTGGTGGAGGTCTCCTTGCCCTTCTGGTGCTCGCGGTAGTGGCGGGTCACCGTGCCGTGGGCGGCCTCCGCCTCGACGGTCTTGCCGTCCGGCGTGATCAGCACCGAGGTCATCAGGCCCAGCGAGCCGAAGCCCTGCGCCACGATGTCCGACTGCACGTCGCCGTCGTAGTTCTTGCAGGCCCACACGAAGCCGCCTTCCCACTTCAGGGCCGAGGCGACCATGTCGTCGATCAGGCGGTGCTCGTAGACGAGGCCCTTGGCCTTGAACTGGGCGGCGTAATGCTCGTCGAACACCTTCTGGAAGATGTCCTTGAAGCGCCCGTCATAGGCTTTCAGAATCGTGTTCTTGGTGGACAGATAGACCGGGTAGCCGCGCTCCAGGCCGTACATGAAGCTGGAGTGGGCGAAGCCCTCGATCGACTCGTCCAGGTTGTACATGCCCATGGCGACGCCGGAGGCGGGGAAATCGTACACCTCGTGCTCGATCGGCTCGCCGCCGCCTTCCGGCACCCACTTGATGGACAGCTTGCCCTTGCCGGGAACGACGAAGTCGGTGGCCTTGTACTGATCGCCGAAGGCGTGACGGCCGATGATGATCGGCTTGGTCCAGCCCGGAACGTAGCGCGGAACGTTGGAGCAGACGATCGGCTCGCGGAAGACGGTGCCGCCCAGGATGTTGCGGATCGTGCCGTTCGGCGACTTCCACATCTTCTTGAGATTGAACTCCGTCACCCGCGCCTCGTCCGGGGTGATGGTCGCGCACTTGACGCCGACGCCGTACTGCTTGATCGCGTTGGCGGACTCGACCGTCACCCGGTCGTCCGTCTTGTCGCGGTTCTCGACGCTGAGATCGTAGTATTTCAGGTCGATGTCGAGATACGGCAGGATCAGCTTGTCCTTGATGAACTGCCAGATGATGCGCGTCATCTCGTCGCCGTCAAGTTCGACGACCGGATTGGCTACCTTGATCTTCGTCATGGGTGCGAGTTCTCCCCGAACGGGTAGGGGTTGTCTTATGCTTGGACGCCGGGCGCGCTGTGCGAGCGCACGGGCCGGGGCGTCCATCCGAAGACGGGCCCCGGTTCCCCGGACGGAAACGGATGGCGGTTATATAGCACCGGGACACTGCCGAAAGAAAGGACCGCGGGGCATCAAAACAGACGATATCGCGCTGAAAACGGCGCGATTTGCGCGATCTGGTCCTACCACTTGGCCTTTTCAGAGCTTTTGTGTGGGAATCTTCAACGCGGGCTCCGGTTCATAGGCCAGCGCGGCGAACACGTCGTCCACGTCATCGACGACGGTGTACAGCGCGCGGTGCGCCGGCAGGGTGAAACCCTGCGCCACCGTATGGTCGATCAGGCCGAGCAGCGGGCGCCAATAGCCGTCCACATCCGCAATCACCACCGGCTTGTCGTGCAGGCCCAGCTGCTTCCAGGTCAGGATCTCGAACGCCTCGTCCAGCGTGCCGAGGCCGCCCGGCAGCACCACGAAGGCGTCGGCCCGGTCGACCATCATGCGCTTGCGGGTGTGCATGCTGTCGACGACGTGCAGTTCGGTCAGGCCGGTGTGCTCGATCTCGGCGGATTGGATGTGTTCCGGGATGATGCCGATGACCTGCCCCCCGGCGGCGAGCGCGGCGTCGGCGGCGATGCCCATCAGCCCGACGCGTCCGCCGCCGTAGATCAGCTGGATGCCGCGCCGCGCCAGCCCGTCGCCCAACATATGGGCGGCCTCCTTGTGGACAGCGGCGACGCGGCTGGATGAGCCGCAATAGACGCAGACGGAATTCGGGGCTCTCATCGCTCACCCTTTCTCGCCGGTTGGGTACACGTTCCGGTGACTGTTCCGGTGCGCCCGGCGGGGTCACCTAATGCAAGGGAATAGCAAAGCCGGGGCGGCGTCTACCCGGACATCGGACTTCAGCCCATCGGGAGGAATCATTATGGATTCGCGCGTCGTCAACGCCCTGGCCGCCATTTCGGTGGCCACGTTCCTGTTCCTCGGCTTTGGCGGGGGCTTCGGCGGCGGGATCGGCTTTCTGACCGGCGGCGGCAAGGCGAACGCGGGCGGCGCCACGACGGCTCAGGCGACGGAAACCAGCGTCTCCGCGGCTGAGCTTTCTTCCGGCCGCCATTCCGAGACGGTTGCCAAGCTGGAGAAGTGAGCCTGGAGGCATGAGCATGGGCAGCACCGCCCGGCGGCGCGAAGGCGGTGCGCCGGTCCCGATGCGGTTATGCGTCTGCTCCATCGGCGGTGTTCAGTTCCACCGCCACAATCTGCTATCCTGCCGCAAGCCGGCGTGTCCGCCGGCAACGATGCGGCGGTGCTCCGGTGAAGCAAGCTCTCCTGTTCGGCGGTGCGGCGACGGTCGCCGCTGCCGCCGTTGTCGCGTATCTGGCCTTCGATCCGGCGCCCGCGCCGGGCTCCCGCGCCGGAACGGCCGGTTCCGGAACAACCGTCGCGCTGGGCAGCGTGTCCCCGGCCAAGCCGCCGGCCCCCGCCCCGGCGAAAGCCGCAGAGGAGCCCGCCGGTCCGCGCTTCGACATCGTGCGCGTCGCCCCGGACGGCGCCACCGTGATGGCCGGCCGCGCCACGCCGGGCTCGTCGGTGACCGTCCATGACGGGGAGCGCTCGCTCGGCTCCGTCAACGCCGACGCGCGCGGCGAATGGGTCCTGCTTCCCGACCGGCCCCTGGCCCCCGGCGCCCGTGAACTGAGCCTGTCGGAGAAGGCGCCCCCCGCCGCCGAGCCGACGCCGTCGGAGCGCGTCGTGGTGGTCGTGGTGCCCGACCCGCCGCCCGCCACCGGCGGGGCGTCTTCGGACGCGCCCACAGGTCCGCTGGCCGGTCCGTTGGCCGTCGCCATGCCGCGCGATGGGCTGGGCGAGGGGCAGGGGGGCAGCACCGTCCTGCAGGCGCCGAAGGGACCCGCCGCCCCGGCGACCCGTGGCGTGGCGGCCCCGCCGCCGCCGGGCGGGGTGTCGCTGGAAAGCATGGATTACGACGCCGCGGGGCAGGTCGCCATGGGCGGACGGGCGCAGCCGGGAAGCGCCGTGCAGCTCTATCTCGACAATCTTCTGGTCGGCAGCGCCCACACCGACCCGAACGGCCAGTGGCGGCTGCGCCCGGAGCGCGCCGTGCCGCCGGGCGTCTACACCCTGCGCGCCGATCAGGTCACCGACTCGGGCAAGGTCACCGCCCGCGTCGAGCTGCCGGTGCAGGTGTCGGAGGTTCCGGCCAACCTGCCGGACGGCCGGTCGATGGTCGTCCAGCCCGGCAACAGCCTGTGGCGGATCGCCCGTTCGACCTACGGGCGCGGCGTGCAGTACACGATGATCTACGAGGCCAACCGCGGCCAGATCCGCGATCCGGACCTGATCTATCCCGGCCAGATCTTCGCGCTGCCGGTCTCGAACTGAAATTTTCCCGAACCGGGCCTTACAGGTAAGGGGCGAGCAGGCGCAGGAAGGGGCGCGCCTGCTGGAGCGCGACCACGGTCTGGTGGATCAGATCCTCCGGCGTCGCCTGGCCCTCATACTCCGCTTCGGAGAACAGCAGGATCTTCTGGCCTTCCTGGACGAGGAAGCGCGTTCCCCTGCGGTCCTGGATGCCGCGCAGGATCGCCAGGAGTTGGCGCCGCCGTTCCGGCGACTGGGCGGTGTAGGGGATGTGGCCGATCTCCGCCCACACCTGCGAGCGCGATTTTTCCCCGTCGAAGCCGACGGCGATGCTGAAGGGCAGCCCGTCGGCCATGAAGTGCAGCCGCGCCGGGCGCGGCGGCTGGGCGATGCCCAGGACGCCTTCGGGGGTCATCACGAAGGTGTCGGGGCTGAAGGGCAGGGCGGTCTGCGAGACCTGCGCGAGCGACGGCATGGCCTGAAGGCGGGCGGCGGGAACGGACACGGGGGCTCGCTCATTCCTGTGGTGTCGGTGGCGTCACTCTCCACGTTCCCTGCTAAAATTCTGTAAAGGGCGGGGGATGCTGTCTAGAATGCGCCGCTCCAACGATCCGAGGCTGAAGTAACCGGCGATGTCCGCCCTCAATACCGTAGTCGTTCCGATCCACCGCGCCGGCTGGCCCTTCATTGCCGCCTTCGCCGTGGTCTCCCTGATTCTCGGGCTTGCCGTGGCGAAGCCGCTGGGCTGGCTCGGTCTCGTGCTCACCCTGTGGTGCGTGTATTTCTTCCGCGATCCCGATCGCGTGACGCCGACGCGCCCCGGCCTGCTGGTCAGCCCCGCCGACGGGCGCGTGACCATGATCGTTCCCGCGGTTCCGCCGCCGGAACTGGGCATGGGCGACAAGCCGCTGACCCGTGTCAGCATCTTCCTCAACGTCTTCAACGTGCACGTCAACCGCGTGCCGGCGGACGGCACGGTGGTGGCGGCGGAGTACCACAAGGGCACTTTCGTGAACGCCGCGCTGGACAAGGCCAGCGAGGAGAACGAGCGCGCCGCCTTCCGTCACCGTCTTCCCGACGGGCGTGAGATTGCCTATGTGCAGATCGCCGGCCTCGTCGCCCGCCGCATCCTCTACTGGGTGAAGGCCGGCCAGGAGGTCAAGGCGGGCGAGCGGTTCGGCCTGATCCGATTCGGCAGCCGCACCGACGTTTATCTGCCGGACGGCGTGGTTCCGCTGGTCTGCGTCGGGCAGACGGCGATCGGCGGCGAGACCGTGCTGGCCGACCTGACCGCCACCGAACCGCAACGGCAGGGGGATGTCCGCCGATGAAGCGTCCGGTCTTCAAGCCGGCAGTGTTCCGCAAGCGCCGGGCGCGCCGCCCGCATCCGCGGCTGAAGGGGTTGTCGATCAACCATCTTCTGCCCAACGTGCTGACGGTGCTGGCGCTGTGCTCCGGCCTGACGGCCATCCGCTTCGCCATGCACGAGCGGTGGGAGCAGGCGGTCGTCTGCATCGTCATCGCGGCGATCTTCGACGCGCTGGACGGGCGGATCGCCCGCCTGCTGAACGGGCAGAGCAAGTTCGGCGCCGAGCTGGACAGCCTGTCCGACGTCATCAGCTTCGGCGTGGCCCCCGCCTTCATGATGTATCTGTGGGCGTTGAACGGCGCCGGCAGTTTGGGCTGGATCGCCGCCATGGCCTACGCGGTCTGCGCGGCGCTGCGGCTGGCCCGCTTCAACTCGCGGCTGGACGTCGACCTGCCGCCCTGGGCCTTCAACTACTTCACCGGCGTTCCGGCCCCGGCGGGCGCCGGTCTGGCCATCCTGCCCATGGTCATCGGCTTCGAGGCCGGGCCGGACATCGCCGGCCACCCGGCCGTCGTCGTGCCCTGGACGCTGGCGATGGGCGGGCTGATGGTCAGCACTTTGCCGACCTTCTCCTTCAAGGGCATGCGGGTGCCGACCCAATATGTGGTGCCGGGTCTGGTCGGCGTCGGCCTGCTCGCCGCCTCGCTGGTCAGCCAGCCCTGGTGGACGCTGGCCTTCCTCGGGCTGGCCTATCTGGCGAGCCTTCCCTTCTCGGTTGCGCAGTTCCGCAAGCTGCAGCAGGCCGCCCAGATGATGAAGGAGACGGAGGAGACTCCGGTTGAGGAGGCCGTGGTTTCCGCGCCGGAAACGCCGTCTTCGCAGGAAACCACGAAGACGGCCAACGACTGAACGGCGTGCCCGCCGTTGCCGTCACTCGGCGGCGGCGGGCAGGTCCAACGGCACGGTCCGTTCGGTCACGGCGACCGTGAGCACCATCGGGATCTGCCGCAGGCAATTGCCGACATGGCTCGACTCCGCGGCGACCATGCCGGTCATTTCGACCTCCACGGTCAGCGTCTCGCCCAGCAGGCGGCTGTTCAGCGACAGGGGGACGAGACCGCGCTTGGCGAACAGTTCCAGCACGCGGGGCAGGGTGCCGGGATCGGCATCGGCCTGCACGGCGAAGCGGACGAGACGGTTCGGATCGGTCGGACGGGATTCGGCGGCGGGCGCCGCCAGCGTGACGGTGGACAACGTGACGGTGGACATGGATCGCTCTGACCTTGGTCTTGAGTCGATGAGTGCAGGGTTAGACCTGCAGACGCGCGAAAACCCCGGCTCTCACAGGAGAACCGGGCTGCTAATTCGCAGACCCAGGGTAAGGTGACGGTCCATCATGGCCGCCAGGATAGGGCGATGGGCGGCCATGGTCAATGGAGTCGGGAATCCCCCTCTCCCGCCCCGGGAGAGGGAAGGGCCCCGCGCCGCAGGCGTGGGAAGGGTGAGGGTACTGCCAAGGATCACCGCCCGATCCTTGTTCGACCCTCACCCGCCCGCTGTCGCGGGCACCCTCTCCCGGGACGGGAGAGGGAAATGACGCTCTCTCTCAACAGGAAACGCGGGTCATGAACGACAACGGCATCCACATCCGCCCGGCCGAGCCGGACGACGCGCCGGAGCTGGCGCGGCTGATCGACATGGCCGGGGGCGGCATCTACGAGTTCCTGCTCGACGGGCTGGTGCCCGGCCAGACGGCGGCGGAGATGCTGGTGCCGGGGCTGGCGGGCTCCTCGGGGTCCTTCTCCCACCGCCACTCGGGCGTGGCGGAGGTGGCGGGGCGGATCGTCGGGGTCGCCCATGCCTATCCCGTGGACTGGATCAAGACTCAGGACTACAGCGGACTGCCGGTCGACCGGCTGGCCCATATGGAGGATTTCAACCGGGTGCACGACTGGGGCAGCTATTTCCTGTCGGCGCTGGCCGTCGATCCGGCGTGGCGCCGCCGCGGCATCGCCTCCCGGCTTCTCGCCTGGGTCTATGAACGGGCGCGCCGCGGCCGGTTCGACCGGGTGACGCTGCATGTCTGGGCCGACAACGCCGACGCCCGCCAACTCTATGCCAAGGAAGGCTTCGCAGAAATTGGCCGCGCCAACATCCCCTGGCACGAGCGGCTGCCGCACCAGGGGGGAAGCGTGCTGCTCCGGCGCACGGTCTGATCGTCTGATCAGCGGTCCAGTTACTTGCCCGCCTTCAGCTGGTCGCGGGTCAGCCAGAAGACCTCGCCGAAGCTGTTGGCGGTCTCCACCCAGAAGAAGTCGAGGTCCGGATACTCGGCTTCCAGGATCTCGCGGCCCGTGCCGAACTCGCAGAGCAGGCCGCCCTCTGGAGTCAGGTGTTTGGGCGCCTCCTTCAGGATGCGGCGCACGATGTCCAGCCCGTCCTCGCCAGACGCCAGGGCCATTTCCGGCTCGTGGCGGAACTCCGGCGGCAGGGCGGCCATCGCCTCGGCGTCCACATAGGGCGGGTTGGTGATGATGACGTCGTACTTGCGGTTCTTCAGCGGCGCGAACAGGTCGCCGTGGTGCAGGGCGATGCGATCCTCGAACCCGCTGTCGGCGACGTTGCGCTTGGCCACCTCCAGCGCGTCGGCGGACAGGTCCACCGCGTCCACCTGGGCCTCCGGGAAGATCTGCGCGGCCAGGATGGCGAGGCAGCCGGAGCCGGTGCAGAGATCGAGCACCCGCTCGACCTCCGTCGGGTCCTCCACCAGCGTGAAGTCGTCGCCGCCAATCAGGTCGGAGAACAGGATCTCCCCGATGTAGGAGCGCGGGACGATCACCCGCTCGTCCACATAGAAGGGGATGCCCTGGATGTAGGCCTTGTTCAGCAGGTAGGAGGCCGGCTTGCGCGTCTCGACGCGGGCGTGCAGCAGGTCGGCGATCTTGCGGCGCTCCGCCAGGGTCAGCCGGGCGTCCACGTAGGGGTCGAGCTGGTCGATCGGCAGACTCAGCCCTTCCAGCACCATGAACACCGCCTCGTCATGGGCGTTGGTGGTGCCGTGGCCGTAATCCAGATCGGCTTCGTTGAAGCGGCTGACGCCGTAGCGGATCAGGTCGCGGACGGTGCGCAGCTCGGTCGCCGCGTCGGCGGGGGTGAGGTCCAGGGAGGGCTTGGTCACTTACAGGATCTCCAGAACGCTTTCCGGCGGACGGCCCACGCGGGCCTTGTCGCCCGAGACGACGATGGGCCGCTCGATGGCGGCGGGGTTGGCGGACAATGCGTCGATCAGGGCGTCGCCGTCGAGATCCTTGGCGATCCCGGCCTCCGCCGCCTCCTTGGCGCGCAGGATGTCGCGGGGACCTTTGCCCAGCTTGCCCAGGATGGCCTTCAACTCGGCCGGGCCGGGCGGGGTTTTCAGATACTCCACGACGGTGGGCTCGACGCCCTTCGACCTCAGAAGCTCCAGCGTCTGGCGCGACTTGGTGCAGCGTGGGTTGTGGTAGATGGTGACGTCGCTCATCCCGGTGTTTCCCTCGCTCTTCCCAGCCATGGCTTTGTCGGTGGCAGGAATACACCCGCCCCGCGTGCCGCGCCAACCCGCCATGCGGAATGGCGGCTGCGGCGCAACATCCCTCGCGTGACAAGGCCGGCGCTTGGCATTACCTTGCGCGCTCGCATTATTGGCGGCCCGCCGCGTGCGGGGCCATTCATTTCGACGGATGCCGGCCGTGACGAAGCTCTCGCTCTCCAAGGACAAGATCAACATCCTGCTGCTCGAAGGCGTTCACGACAACGCCATCAACGAGTTGGCGCATGGCGGCTACGCCACCGTGGAGCGTCTGCCGCACGCGCTGGACGAGGCGGAGCTGCTGGAGCGCATCGGGTCCGTCCACATGCTGGGCATCCGCTCGCGCACCCAACTGACCGGCAAGGTGCTGGAGGCCGCGACCCGCCTGTTCAGCGTCGGCTGCTTCTGCATCGGCACGAATCAGGTCGATCTGAAGGCCGCCCGCCGACTCGGCATTCCGGTCTTCAACGCGCCCTATTCGAACACCCGGTCGGTGGCGGAGCTGGTGATCGGCGAGGTCATCATGCTGATGCGCGGCATCTTCTCGAAGTCGAACCTCGTGCACGGCGGCGGCTGGATGAAGTCGGCCAAGGACAGCTACGAGATCCGCGGCAAGACGCTGGGCATCGTCGGCTACGGCCACATCGGCACGCAGGTGTCGATCATGGCCGAATCGATGGGCATGAAGGTCCGCTACTACGACGTCGTGAACAAGCTGGCGCTCGGCAACGCGCAGCCCTGCCACTCGCTGGAGGAGCTGCTGGCGGTGTCCGACGTGGTGACCCTGCACGTTCCCGACACGCCGCAGACCCGCGACATGATCGGCGAGGCGCAGATCCGCACCATGAAGAAGGGCGCGCACCTGATCAACGCCGCCCGCGGCAAGGTCGTGGTGATCGAGGCGCTGGCCGCCGCCCTGAAGGACAAGCACCTGCTGGGTGCGGCCATCGACGTGTTCCCGAAGGAGCCGGGCGGCGACAAGGAGGTGTTCGAGAGCGCGCTGCGCGGGCTCGACAACGTCATCCTGACCCCGCACATCGGCGGTTCGACGATGGAGGCGCAGGCCAACATCGGCACCGAGGTGTCGCAGAAGCTGATCGAGTATTCGGACAACGGCTCGACGATGGGCGCCGTGAACTTCCCGCAGGTCGGCCTGCCGGTGGTCCACGCCGGCTGCACCCGCTTCCTGCACGTCCACGAGAACCGTCCGGGCGTGCTGCGCAAGATCAACGAGGTGTTCTCGGGCCGCAACCTGAACATCGCTGCGCAGTATCTCCAGACCGACCCGGAGCTGGGCTACGTCGTGGTGGATGTCGACGGCGACGTGGAGGAGAACGAGGTGGCGAGCGACCTGCGCGCCATCGAGGGCACGCTGAAGGCCCGCTTCCTCTATCCGGGCAAGCGCTGAACTCCGGCATCGCGGCCCTTGCCCTCGGCGGGGGCCGCACCGACATAGGCGGAATGACCCTCCACCCGTTTCGACCGCGTCTGCGTGCCGGCCTCCTGACGCTCCTGTGCCTGGGTGGGGGAGGGCTCGGCTTTTCCGCGCCCGCGGCTGCGCAATCCATGACGGTTCAAGGCGGAGTCGCCGCCTGTCCGGACTTCGCGCCGGCCCGCGTGGTGCTGGATCTGCAAATCGCCCCGCTGCGCACCGACTACAGTCAATCCATCCGGCAGCTGGCTCAGAAGCCGGGGCGGCGGCCCATCGCGGGGCGGATCGCCAACTCTCACACGCTGGGGCTGGCGGCGATCCAGTACAATCAGCAATGGCAGGCCGGCGTCATGACGGCGTCGCTGGGGCAGGGCCGCTACTGCGGCGCGGCGCAGACTTTGACCGTCACCTTCGGCTACGACGAGCGGACCGTCTATGTGGCCCGCGAGCTGCCGCAGGGCAGTTGCATCCACGGCGAGGTCCTGGCCCACGAGATGCGCCACGTCACGGTGGACGAGGAGCTCCTGCGCGAATATGTGCCGGTCCTGAAGCGCCGGCTGGAGGAAGTGGTCGGCCGCGCCCGACCCGCCCAGGGCCGCTCCGAGCGGCAGGTCATGGCGGCGATCGAGCAGCCGATCAAGGCGGCGATGCGCCAGTTGATGGAGGAGTTCGGGCGCGAACGCAACGCGCGTCAGGCCCGCATCGACACCCCGGCCGAGTACGAGCGCATCAGCCAGTCCTGCAACGGCGAGATCAACCGCTACCTCGGGCGCGTCTGACCCACCAAGCTGGGCGTCATCGCCGGCGCCCGCGCCCGGAGGCGTGACGGTCGATGAATTCCGGTGGCTTGCGCGACACCCAGCGCAGGAAGGCGGCGATGTCCGGGTGGGCGCGCAGGCTGGCGATGGTGTGGTAGTGGTCGCGCAGGTCCGCCTCGCTCAGCACCGCGTGGATCTTGGCGTGGCAGACGCGGTGCATGGTCACCGTGTCCCGTCCGCCGTAGGTGCGCGGGATCAGGTGGTGCTCGTTCAGGCTGGGGCCGGGCACCATCGGGCGGCCGCAGAGCGGGCAAGGCGGATAGGACGGGTCGGGCGGCGGCATGAAGCGTCCGAGTGGGCGGCGGCCGTCAGCCGGGTGGCGCGGCGGGCAGGGCGGCGCGGATGCGGGCGACCAGCTCGTCGGCCTGATAGGGCTTCTGCAGGATGGGCATCCCGTCCAGCGCCGAGGCCCTTTGGATCTCCGCATAGCCGGTGACCATCAGGACCGGCAGGCCGGGGCGCCGGGCGCGCAACTCCCGCACCAGTTCCAACCCCGTCATGCCGGGCATCGCGTAATCGGTCAGCACGAGGTCCACCTCCGGTTCGCGGGTGAAGGCGTCCAGCGCGTCGGGGCCGCTGGACGCCTCCATGATGCGGAAACCGGCATGCTCCAGAACCGTTGCGGTCGCCATGCGGACCAGCGCCTCGTCCTCCACCAGCAGGATGGTGGCGGGGCGGGGCGGGGACTGGAGGGCGGCGGGCGGCTCGGCGTCCTGGCCCGCCTCCTCCTCGGCGTCGGCCCGCGGCAGATAGAGCGTGACCGTCGTTCCGGTGCCCAGCCGGGTCGTCAGGACCACCGTCCCGCCGGATTGCGCGGCCAGCCCGTGCACCATCGACAGGCCCAGGCCGGTGCCGTGCCCGACGCCCTTCGTCGTGAAGAAGGGCTCGAAGGCGCGCGCCGCCGTCTCCTCGCTCATCCCGCTGCCGGTGTCGGCGACGGCGATGGACACGCAGTCCCCGGCGGCAAGGTCGAGCGGCCGTCCCTCCATGTCGTCCGGGCAATTGCCGGTGCGGATGGTCAGGGTGCCGCCCGCCGCCATGGCGTCCCGCGCGTTGATGGCGAGGTTGAGGATGGCCATTTCGAGCTGGTTCGGGTCGACCCGCGCCGGCCACAGGCTGGGGTCCGTCTCCGTCACGATGCGCGTGGTTCCGCCCAGCGTGCGTTCCAGCAGCCCGCCCATCCCGGTGACCAGGGCGCCGACGTCGACCGTCTTCGGCTCCAGCCGCTGCCGGCGGGAGAAGGCCAGGAGATGCTGGGTCAGCGTGGCGCCGCGCTCCACCGCCTTCTCCGCCATGTCCAAGGCCTGGGGGTGGGTGGCTCCACCGCTTTCCCCTGCGGCGCGCAGCAGGTAGAGCGAGGTGCCGATGGCCTGGAGGAGGTTGTTGAAGTCGTGGGCGATGCCGCCGGTGAGCTGGCCGATGGCCTCCATCTTGCGAGCCTGGTGCAGCGTCTCCTCGATCTCGCGCAGGGCCTGGCCGGTGCGCTCCCGCTCCTCGACGTCGCGGGCGACGTGATAGGCGCCGATGCGCCGTCCGCTGGAATCCAGGATGGTGCCGAAGGCCAGTTCGTAGCGCTTGCGCTGCAACGTGGGGTCGCCCAGCTCCTCCACGATGGTGAAGCGCTCCCCGCCGAGCGCGCGGCTCCACAGGGACTCCGCGGTGACCTGCGCGGTGGGCAAATGCTCCATCATCTCCAGAAGGCGCTGGCCGATGGCCGGGCGGTGGCCGTACAGCGCCTCGACCTCCCGCTGGTAGGCGCCGTTGAAGAGGATGTAACGACATTCCTGGTCCACCGCGACGATCAGGTCGGTGGAGCTTTCGATGATCGCGGCGAACAGCCGGCGGTCGGAGGCGTGGCGGTCCACCAGCTCGCCCAGCTGCATCTCGTGGGCGCGCCGCCGCTCCGTCACGTCTTCCAGGATGCCGACGGCGCGGGTGGTGCCGTCCGGGTCGGTCAGGCAGGAGCCGCGCATGGCCAGCCAGCGCACCTGTCCGTCGGGGGAGCCTACGGGAAACTCTGCTTCCAACTCGCCCTTCGACGGGGCGTCGCGGAAAAGGGCGGCGCGGATGGCGTTGCGGTGATCCGCCGCGACGTTGCGAATCCAGGATTCGACCGAGGCTCCGTCGAGCACCGGGACGCCCAGCAGGGCCGCGGTGTGGTCCGACCCGTGGAAGCGGCGGCTGCGCATGTCGAAGCGCCAGACGCCCAGCCCGACGACCTCCATGACCAGCCGCTGCTGCGCCTCGCTGTCGCGCAGGCGGCGGGCCGCCCGGTTCAGCGCGCCGGCCACCGCGTTGACCTCGCGGATCGGTGCGGGGGCGGTCATCACCGGCGCGGCGTGCGGGCCGTCGCGCCCCAGCGCCAGGGCGGATCCGGCCAGCGCCGCGACCGGATCGGCGATGCGCCGCCCGACCGCCAGGGCCATCGCCAGACTGACCAGCAGCAGGATGCCGCCGCCGCACAACACCAGTGCGACCGAGCGGCGCATGGGCTCGGCGATCAGCGTCTGCGGGACGCCGACGGCGACGGTCCAGCCCGACAGCTCCGACCGGGCGAAGGCGTTGAACAGCGGCGTGCCGTCGCGTGCCACGGCGGTGAAGGTCCCGGAACTCGCCGAGGCGGTCCGGCGGAACACCTCCGCTGAAATCGGCGTGCCGGTGAAGGTGTCGGAGGCCGCGGTCCGGGTGATGACGACGCCCTGCCGGTCCCACAGGGCGGCGATCCATCCCTCCGGAAGGCTCTGCTGGCGCAGCACCTCGATGAACATCTCGGTCGGGATGCTCATGGCCAGCACATGCTCCGAGGGTCCGTTCCGCGTGATCGGCAACGCGACGGCGACCAGCGGGCGTTGGGCGACGACACCCGTGAAGATCTCGGAAATCTGGGTCTGTCCGCTGTCCGCCGTCCGTCGGACGAGGCCCGTCACCGCGGTGCGGGGAAGCGTCTCGCCGAACGGGCGGCGCGTGTTGATCAGTTGCTGGCCCTGGGCGTTGCTCAGCACGATGTGGACGCCCTCGCGCCGGGCGCCCTTGTGCTGAAGCAGCTCGGTGGCCTGCCGGTGGAAGGCGGCGAGATCGCCTTTCTCCAGGTGGGGGGAGGTCGTCAGGACCCGGAGCGCCGTTTCCATCGCCATGAGTTCGCGGTCGACGGCGACGGCCAGCGTCCGCGCCAGATCCTGGCCGGACCGCTCGATCGCGGCGCTCTGCGTCTCGGCCATGCGGAAGACCGTCCAGCCGGCGAATCCCAGCATCGGCAGCAGCGCCGCCATGACCAGCAGCACCAGCCCGGTGCGAAGCGACAGGCCGCCGGCCTGGGCTTGGTCATCGCCCAGGCCGCCGTTGTTCACGGCGGGTGCGTTGTCATCCTGAGCGTGCACAGGCAAGGGATGTCATGCTCCGGTATGCATGGCGAGGGGCGCGCCCGTAACCATCGCAGAGTCCGGCAGCAAAGGACACACCTTTGACGGAGCAGGGTTTTTATCGAAGGGAGTGGAAAACCGGCCAGACCGCCCGATCGGGTGATGACGGTTGGGCGAAAAAGGAGAGGGGCGGCGGCTCTGCGTGTCCGGACACCCGAACACGAAAAAGGAGCCGCAAGCGGCTCCCTTTTTGTCATCGACCGGTGTGTCCGCCGGGCGTCAGGCCGGCTGCTTGCCGTCCATCAGCGCCACGAAGCGGTCGAACAGATAGTGGCTGTCCTGCGGACCGGGCGAGGCCTCCGGGTGATACTGCACCGAGAAGACCGGCTTGTTCTTCAACCGGATGCCCTCGTTGGTGCCGTCGAACAGGCTGACGTGGGTCACCTCGGCGTCGGCGGGCAGGGTCTCCTCCATCACCACGAAACCGTGGTTCTGGCTGGTGATCTCCACCCGACCGGAGGCCAGATCCTTCACCGGATGGTTGGCGCCGCGGTGGCCCAGCGGCATCTTCTTCGTCTTGGCGCCCAGCGCCAGCGAGAGCATCTGGTGGCCCAGGCAGATGCCGAACATCGGCAGGCCGGTGTCCAGCAGGCCCTTGATCGTCGGCACGGCGTATTCGCCGGTGGCCGCGGGATCGCCGGGGCCGTTCGACAGGAAGACGCCGTCCGGCTTGTGGCGCATCACGTCCTCGACGGTGGCGGTGCCCGGAACAACGGTCACCTTGCAGCCGGCCGCCGCGAGGCAGCGCAGGATGTTGCGCTTGGCGCCGAAATCGATCGCCACGACATGGAAGCGCGCGCTCTCCTGGGTGGCGTAGCCGGAGCCGAGCGTCCAGGCGCCCTCATCCCAGCCGTAGGTCTGGCGGCAGGAGACGTCCTTGGCGAGGTCCATGCCCTCCAGCCCCGGCCAGCCCTTGGCCTTGGCGACCAGCGCGTCGAGGTCGAACCGGCCGTCCGGCGCGTGGGCGACGACGCCGTTCGGCGCGCCCAGGTCGCGGATGCGGCGGGTCAGGCGACGGGTGTCCACCCCGGCCAGACCGACCAGCCCGTAGCTTTTCAGCCAGTCGTCGAGGTGGCGGGTGGCGCGCCAGTTCGACGGGTCGGTGACGTCGGCGCGCAGGATCAGGCCGCGCGCGGCGGGGGTCACCGTCTCGATGTCTTCCGGATTGGCCCCGGTGTTGCCGATGTGGGGGAAGGTGAAGGTGATGATCTGCCCGGCGTAGCTGGGGTCGGTCAGGATTTCCTGATAGCCGGTCATCGAGGTGTTGAAGCACACCTCGCCCACCGAATCCCCCACCGCACCGATGCCTCGGCCCTTGAAGACGGTGCCATCGGCCAGAACCAGGACACCGGTGTAAGCGCCGGCATCGCCCGCCGGGAGAGTCGATTGAGCCATCCTTCAGACCTTATCAAGAGCCGCCGCGGGCCACATATTCCTGCTTTGCGGAGCGTCGGCGCCGCGTCCCGCCCCGCTGGGCGCACGCGTCGTCGTCGGTCCGCGCCCCTCCATCCCGTTTCCTTGCGGTCGGGTGTCTGAGCCTGGATCGATTAGTCGGGACGGGTGAGCCGGTCAACCGTATATGACGATTGTTACCCCGATTTCCAGCGGCGCGTTTGCATAATCGCCGTGCTTCACCGGTGGGGCTTGGCTGTTGGAAGGGCGGTTGGGGGCGTGAAGCGGCTCTTCGGAATTGACGTGGCAATCCGGCGCAAATTTAGGAATATTACCGGTTCGCGCCGCGTCTCCCGCGCCATCCCACGGATCGGGATGCTGCGGATGCTGCCGAGCGGCCATTGATCGTTTCGACCTGACGAACACTCCTGACGAACACGAAGGACACACGCAATGCTGCGCACGCGCCTGAACGAGGCTTTGAAGCAGGCGATGCTCGCCAAGAACCCGCGCGCCGTCTCGACCGTGCGCCTGATCCTGGCCGCGCTGAAGGACCGGGACATCGCGGCGCGCACGCGCGGCGTTACCGACGGCATCGACGAGGCCGAGATCCTCTCCATGCTGCAGACGATGATCAAGCAGCGCGGCGAGTCGATCAAGCTGTACGAGCAGGGCGGCCGCCTGGAACTGGCCGAGCAGGAGCGCGAGGAGATCACCATCATCGAGGGCTTCCTGCCCAAGCAGATGTCGGAGGAGGAGGTGGCCGCCGCCGTGAAGACGGTGGTGGACGAGATCGGCGCCACCTGCATCAAGGACATGGGCAAGGTGATGGCGGAGCTGAAGACCCGCTACGCCGGCCAGATGGACTTCGCCAAGGTCAGCGGCACCGTGAAGCAGCAGCTGTCGGCTTGCTGACGGTGCGGTTTCCGATCTAGCACGGGTGCCGCCCGCCCATGGCCTTCCCGCCCCAATTCCTGGAAGAGCTCCGCACCCGTCTCGCCCTGTCGGACGTGGTGGGCAAGCGTCTGCGCCTGATCCGCGCCGGGCGCGAGTACAAGGCGCCGTGCCCCTTCCACAACGAGAAGTCGCCTTCCTTCTACGTCAACGACCAGAAGGGCTTCTTCCATTGCTTCGGTTGCGGGGCGCACGGCGACATCATCGGCTTCGTCATGCGCCACGACAACCTCGCCTTCCCGGAGGCGGTGGAGGCACTGGCCGGCGAGGCGGGGCTGCCGGTTCCCCGCGCCACCGAGGAGGACAAGCAGCGCTATGAGCGGCGCAAGACGCTGCACGATCTGGTGGAGCAGGCCGCCCGCTGGTTCGAGCAACAGCTCTACGCTCCCGCGGGCCGCGCCGGTTTGGAGTATTTCCAGCGCCGCGGGCTGGACACCGACGGCATGGCGCGCTTCCGCCTGGGCTTCGCCCCCGGCGATTCCGGCGCACTGCGCAGCCAGCTTCTGAAGCAGGGCTTCTCGGAAGAGGACATGGTGACCGCCGGCCTGCTCAAGCGGCCGGAGGACGGGCGCACGCCTTACAGCTTTTTCCGCAACCGGGTGATCTTCCCGGTGACCGACCGGCGCGGCCGGGTGGTCGCCTTCGGCGGGCGCATCCTGGAAGGCGACGGCCCGAAATACGTCAACACCGCCGACACGCCGCTGTTCCACAAGGGTACGCTGTTGTACGGCCTGTCGCGGGCGCGGCAGGCGGCGGCGGACGGCAAGCCGGTGATCGTCGCCGAAGGCTACATGGACGTCATCGCGCTGGTCCGTGCCGGCTTCGAGGGCGCGGTGGCGCCGCTCGGCACCGCCCTGACCGAGACGCAGATCCAGGAGCTGTGGAAGCTGATTCCCGACGCCGAGAAGGTGCCCTTCCTCTGCTTCGACGGCGACAACGCCGGGCGCCGGGCGGCGTGGCGGGCGGTTGAACGGATCCTGCCGCACCTCGCCCCCGGCCATTCCGCCCGCGTCGCCTTCCTGCCGGAGGGGGAGGACCCCGACAGCCTGATCCGCCTGCATGGTTCCCGCGCCATGCAGGAGGTGCTCGGCGAGGCCATTCCGCTGTCCGAGGCGGTCTGGCGCATGGAGACCGAGGGCAAGCCCACCGGCACCCCCGAATCGAAGGCGGCGGTGAAGGCCGCCCTGGACGCGCGGGTCGGGCAGATCGCCGACCGCGACGTTCAGTCCTTCTACCGCACGGAGATGCGCCGCCGCGTCGACGAGGCCTTCGCCCCGCCGCCGCGTCCGCGCAATGAGCGCGGCCCCTGGGTTCCTGCAGGGCAATGGCAGGGCGGGGGGCAGGGCGGGCGTTTCGGCCAGCAGACGCGCCGGCACACGCCGGGCCTGCCGGGCCTGCGCACCGCGCCGCCGCCCGGCCACCGCCGCCGCAACCCCGGCAATCTCGCCGCGGCGCGGGAGCGCGTTCTGCTCGCCGTGATCATCAATCACCCCGAACTGTTTGATGAGTTGGGGGAATCGCTGGGCATGCTGCCTTTTCCCGACCGGGAATTGGAGGAATTGCGCCAAGCGGTCATTGGATTGCTTGCCGAACGGCGGGAAAACGACTCGGGACTTGACGCCGCATCGCTTTGTCGCCACTTGTCTTCCGCCGGCTATGATACCATTGTCCGCTCTCTGCTCAGCGAGTCGACCTATGTCCATGCCGGCTTTGCACGCCCGGATGCGTCCTCCTTGGACGCGAAACGGGGGTGGTGGCCGACATGGCATCACCTGCATCACAGGCAGGTGATGGCCGATTTGAGAGAAGCGGAGGCGGCTTTGGCCCGTGACAACAGCGAGGCGAACTTCGCGCGGGTCGTGGCCCTTCAACAGGAGGTCATCAGGTCCGGAATGGGTATGACGGATGACGAGGATCTCGACGATGCCTAGCGGCCGGCGCCGCCGGGCGTGGTGCGGAAGGGAAGGGCCGGAGGGAATGAGACCTGGAAGGGTCTGGCCGGACAAGCTCCGGAACGGTTCACAACCGGTTTAAGCAGGTGCGGATCGACAGCGGGGGGCCGCTGCGATGCGTGCTATGGGTTTTTATAATGGGGTAATGCGGGGGCATCGATCGCATGGCCACGAAAGCTGCGAACAGCGTTGAAGTTTCCGAAGCCCGGGACGAGGCCGGCGACGGCCCGCTCATGGACGGCATGGGTCTTGCCGTCAAGAAGATGATCGCCCGCGGCAAGGAGCGTGGCTACGTCACCTATGACGAGCTGAACGCTGCCCTGCCGCAGGATACGTCGTCTTCGGAACAGATCGAAGACACGATGGCCATGCTCTCCGAGATGGGCATCAACATCGTCGAATCGGAAGAGCAGGACGCGGAAGGCAACGCCAACGCCGACGGCGAGGGCGAGGGCCGGTCCGCCGGCAATCTGGACGACGACGACATCGGCCGCACCGACGACCCCGTGCGCATGTATCTGCGCGAGATGGGATCGGTCGAGCTGCTGTCCCGCGAGGGCGAAATCGCCATCGCCAAGCGCATCGAGGCCGGGCGCGAGATGATGATCGGGGCGATTTGCGAATCGCCGCTGACCATCCGCGCCATCCTCGAGTGGCACGACGCCCTCATGGAAGGGAAGATGCTGCTGCGCGACATCATCGACCTGGACGCCACCTATGGCGGCGGCCCGGACGGTGAGGAGATTCCCGAAGGTCTGGCCGAGCCGGTGGAAGCCGCTCCGGAGACGACCGATGAGGAGCGTCCGCCGCGCCCCGAAGGTGAAAGCGAGGAGGAAGGCGACGAGGACGGCGACAACAGCCTGTCCCTGTCGGCCATGGAAGCCGCGCTGAAGCCGCAGGTCATCGAGACCTTCGAGAAGATCAAGACCACCTACGACAAGCTGCACAAGCTGCACGAGGGCCGCATCGCGGCCATCCAGCGCGGCGAGGACGTGGCCAAGCAGTCGGACAAGAAGTACGACAAGCTCAAGACCGAGATGGTCGAGCTGATGAACACGGTGCGCCTGAACAACCAGCGCATCGAGCAGCTTGTCGAGCAGCTCTACGCCCTGAACCGCAAGCTGACCGGCTTCGAAGGCAAGCTGCTGCGCATGGCGACCGATTGCCGCGTGAAGCGCGAGGATTTCCTCAACCACTATTTCGGGCATGAACTCGACCCGAACTGGCTGGAGCGCATCCGCGGCCTGAACCCCAAGACCTGGGGCAAGTTCTACGACAAGTACGAGGCCGACATCCGCAAGACGCGCGACGGCGTGTCGAGCATCTCGGATGAGGCCAAGCTGCCGATCAGCGAGTTCCGCCGCATCGTCTCCACCGTCCAGAAGGGCGAGAAGGAGGCGAGCCGCGCGAAGAAGGAGATGGTCGAGGCCAACCTGCGCCTCGTGATCTCCATCGCGAAGAAGTACACGAACCGCGGCCTGCAGTTCCTGGACCTGATCCAGGAGGGCAACATCGGTCTGATGAAGGCGGTGGACAAGTTCGAGTACCGGCGCGGCTACAAGTTCTCGACCTACGCGACGTGGTGGATCCGTCAGGCGATCACCCGCTCGATCGCCGACCAGGCGCGGACCATCCGCATCCCGGTCCACATGATCGAGACGATCAACAAGCTGGTCCGCACCAGCCGCCAGATGCTGCACGAGATCGGCCGCGAGCCGACCCCGGAGGAGTTGGCGGAACGCCTGATGATGCCGCTGGAGAAGGTCCGCAAGGTCCTGAAGATCGCCAAGGAGCCGATCTCCCTCGAAACGCCGATCGGCGACGAGGAGGATTCGCATCTCGGCGATTTCATCGAGGACAAGAACGCGGTGCTGCCGCTCGACGCCGCCATCCAGGCGAATCTGCGCGAGACGACGACCCGCGTCTTGGCCTCGCTGACCCCGCGCGAGGAGCGCGTGCTGCGCATGCGCTTCGGCATCGGCATGAACACCGACCACACGCTGGAAGAGGTCGGCCAGCAGTTCAACGTGACGCGCGAGCGCATCCGCCAGATCGAGGCGAAGGCCCTGCGCAAGCTGAAGCACCCGTCGCGGTCGCGCAAGCTGCGCAGCTTCCTCGATACCTGAGGTTTCCGGGAGCGCAAGCTCCGCACGGATTGCGGTTGTGTGGAAAGCGGGGGGCCTTCGGGTCCCCTGTTTTCATTTTGGGCTTTGGTCTCTGTTGAACGGGGTTGCATAAGTGTCCCGTTCTGGGCACATTCGGCCTCCCTTGGTGGGGGCCTGTAGTTCAGCGGTTAGAACGCGCCGCTCATAACGGTGTTGTCGTCGGTTCGAATCCGGCCGGGCCCACCAATTCCTTACGGTTTTCGCTGGCCGCCCATTCCCGCCGCAAGCGGGGCGATGTCGCGGCGCAGACAGACTGCGCTGCCGGGGCACAGTCCGGCAAACTGCGCGCTGGCGCGGATGGCCGGCGGCGCGGCGGCGCGTTCCGCGCGCGTGAAGCCGATGCGTTCGAAGAAGTCGGCGGCGCCGATGGTCAGCAGCCACAGCCGCTCCAGGCCGAGCGACACGGCCTCTCGGGAGATCGCCTCCACGACCGCGCAGCCGTCGCCCTTGCGGCGGCGCTCCGGCGGCACGACGACCGAGCGGAGCAGCCCGTCGCGCCCATAAACCTCCAAGCCGCCGTAACCCAGCAGCCCATCGGGGGCGTCCACGCGCCAGAAGAGCCGCCCTGCGGCGGTGATGTCCTGGTTCGGCAAGCCTTCCGTGGCGAGAAGGGCCGCGAGGACCGGTAAGTCCTGCTTCGCCAGCCGCGTGGCCATCCATGGTCCCGTCATGACGGCTTCCTGCCCTCCAACACACCCGCGGCGGCGGGCGCGACGACCGCCAAAAACGACAATAACGCCGTCGGATCGCCTGATCCAACCGCGTTCAGCGAAGCATTGTGGAACTTTGCAGGAGAAGAGGAGAGTGGCGCGCCCGAAGAGATTCGAACTCCTGACCCCCAGATTCGTAGTCTGGTGCTCTATCCAGCTGAGCTACGGGCGCTTCTCTCTGCCGCGGCGGCGGCAAGGCCGTCGTCTGCGGTGGCGCGGTTTTTAATCGGGACGTGACCGGAAGGCAACCAAAATCGTCCGGCTCGTGAAATTTTTCCGGCAAGCGGATGTCAGCCCTTTGACGGACTACAGAATGGCGGCGGTTGGGCTTACCTTGGCGTGGAGAGCGACCAGCCAGAAGGGCATTTGAGAACAGCTATGGGCATGACGTTTCTGAGCCGCGCCGTTATGGGGCCGGTGGGTTCGCTGATGGCGCTTTCCTTGACGGCGGCGACCGGGATGGCGCAGGCGGCGGACGACCGGGCCGGTGCTGCGGTCCTGGTGTCCGCGGCCATCGGCAACGAGGTCGTCCAGATGGTCGAACTCGGTCCGAAGGTCATCCAGGTGACCGTCAACGATCGTGTCGTCTATGAGGACCGCGAGGGGCGCACCCTGTCCTTCGTGAACGCCTACAACATGGAAGGGCGCTGGCTGGTCCTGCTGCAGGAGAGCGTGGACGGCAAGTGCGCCGCGCGCTTCCGCGTGCTCGACCTCGGCGGGGCCAAGGCCTCCGTCTCGCTGCCCTTCGGGACCTGCAGCGATGCGCCGAAGGTGGAGCAGGCGGACCGGACGCTGACCGTTTCGCTGCCGGCGTCCGACGGAAAGAGCACCGCGGCCTGGAACTACCGTGACGGGATGCTCGTTCGCATGCGCTGAATGGAAAGGGAGCGGCGAGGACCGTGGGACATCTGAACCTCTGGCACGTCAACAAGGCGATCTCGCTTCTCGGCAGCACGTCCTTCGTGCTTCCGGTGGCGGGCATCCTGATCGTGATGCTGTGGCGCCGCCATTCGGCGGTCTCGGCGGCGCGCTGGCTGGCCGTGCTGGCCATGCTGATGGGCTCGGTGGCGCTTCTGAAGATCCTGGGGCATGCCTGCGGCATCCGCCTGTTCGACGACCGGTTGACCAGCCCCAGCGGCCACGCCGCGCTCGCCGCCGCCGTCTACGGGGCGGTCGGGGTGATGGCGGCGCGCTCGCTGGACGGCTGGCGGCGTGGCGTGGTGGTCCTCGGCGCCCTCGGGCTGGTGGGGGGCGTCGCGGCGTCGCGCATCCTGCTGCGCTACCATTCGGTGACGGAGGTGGTGGTCGGGCTCGTCCTCGGCGGGCTGGCGGTGGCGGCCTTCGCGCAGAGCTTCAACCGGCTGACCCCGTCGCGCCTGAACCTCAGCCCGCTGGTCCTCGCCCTGGTCGTTCTGTTCGGTGTCGCCACCTACGCGCTCGGCGATCGCACCAACGCGGAGCCGATGCTGAAGCATTTCGCCTATCTGCTCCGTGAGGAATCACCGGTCTGCAGCCCGATGCCGCCACTGAACAGTTTTCTTGAACGGCTGTAGAGCGCGTTTTCCTTGCCGGATGCCGATGCGGTCCGCCTTTGGTCTTCCCTGGACTTGGCAACCGGAATGTTTGCCTTGCGGGGTCGGTTGAGGGTTGAGAGCGGGCTTGCGACGGGGCATGGTGTGGGCTTATACCGACGCCCCCGTTCCTGACCCGTTCTGTTTTTTCGGTATCCCTTCCGCCCCATGTCGCTGTTCGGCTCCCTTCCACGCGCCGCCGCCACCGCCAGCGCGACGGTCTCCTTTTCGCAGGAGGATCTGGCGCGCGTCTTCGATGCGAAGACGCTGCAGCGCGGCCGCACGCTCATCCTGACCGGGGCGGTGACGCTCCTGGAGGCGGAGGCGCGGATCGCCGCCACGGTGACCGACCTCGGCCGGACCCTGTCGGTGACGGTCGTTCCGGTGCGCGGGCGCAGCCGGGTGGTCTTCGACAAGAGCTGCACCTGCGGGCGGAACGCCTGCGCCCACATGGCCGCGGCGGCGCTGATGACTCTGGACGCCCGTCCGGAAGGGCGGCAGATGTCCCTGTTCGACGCGCCCCCGGTCGCGGAGCCGCCGGCGCTCCTGGCGGTTCCGGAACCGGCTCCCGCACCGCCGTCGGTTCCGGAGCCACCCCCACCACCCCCCGATCCGGTGCTCAGCGTCCGCTGGACCCTGGAGCCGGGGAAGGACGACGCGGCCATGTTCGTCTCCGCCGTCATCGCGGTGGAGGGGGCGGGGGAGGGCGACGACGTCTCCACCCCGGCCAGCCCGCGCGACGTGCTGGCCCGCGCGCCGCGCAGCCTGGACGGAGACGTGGACCGCGCCATCGCCCGGATGCTCGGCGGCGGCGGGGTGGTGCGCACGCCGGTCGCCAAGAGCCGCGGCGACGTGGTGGATCGCATCCTGCGCCGTCTGCTCGGCTGCGGGCGGCTGCGCTGGCGCGGCGGCACGGTGCTGACGGAGGGAGTGGGGATGACCATCCGCGCCTTCCGTGATCCGGCAACGCGCAAGCTGCACCCGACCGGCCTGCCGCCCGGCGCCGCGTTGATCAAGGGGCTGGGCTACTGGTGCGTCGATCCGAAGGCCGGCACCGTCTGCCCGGTCGAGTTGCAGGTCGTCGAGGTGCCGAAGCCCAAGGCCCCTGTCGCTCCGCCCGCTGCGAAGACAACTCTTTCGAAGGCGGCGTCCCTGAAGGCATCGCCTTTGAAGGCCTTGGGCCGGCCCGCGCCGGTGCGATCGGCGCCTGAGCGCCCGGACTTCCCGGCGGCCTCCGCTTTCGCCGCGGGCATGCCCGGCGGCGTGCGCATGGGCTCCGACCCCGCCGCCACCATCGTCGAGCGCGACCCGCGCGTCGTCGCCCGGCTGGGCCGGGTGGTGTCGCCGGACGGCGGTCTGGTGGACGTGCTGCGGCTGGCCTTCGACTATGGCGAGGATGATTCCCCCTCGGAGATCGAGCCCGACGACCAGCGCCAGTTCGCCCGCGTCGAGGAGCCCGCCGGAGCCGTCTTCGTCCGCCGCGACAAGGCGCTGGAGCAGGGCGCGCTCGACCGTCTCGCCGCCTTCGGCTTTGCCCAGGCGCGGATCGAGCCGCCCAAGGGCCAGTTGAACGCCCGCGGCACCCGCGTCCATTGGCTGACCGGCAAGGACGCCGACGAGCGCTGGTCGGCCTTCCTCACCACCGAGGTGCCGGCCCTGCGCAAGGACGGCTGGACCGTCGAGATCGGCGCCGACTTCGGCACCCGCGTCGTCGAGGCGAACGAGGATGTCGCGGTCGCCGTGCGCGATTCCGGCGACGGCTGGTTCGACCTCGACGTCGGCGTGGAGATCGACGGGGAGCGCCGCGCCCTGCTGCCCATCCTGGCGACCCTGATCGAGCGCGGCGGCATGGACGCGACCCGCGTCATCGACGGGCGCGCCCATCTGGTGCTGGACGACGGCAACGTGCTGGCCCTGCCGGCGGAGCGGGTCGAACGGCTGCTCAGCGTCCTGGAATCCATGCTCGACAGCGGGCGGCGGCTCGACGACACGCTGAAGGTGCCGCTGACCGAGGCCGACGGCCTGCTGGACATCGACGACCTGATCGCGCGGCGCACCGAGGACACCGGCCAGATCGACCGCTACCTGCGCACCATCCAGGAGCAGGAGATGCCGGCGGAGATGGACCCGCCGCCGGGCTTCCAGGGCACGCTGCGCGACTACCAGCGCGTCGGTCTGGCCTGGATGCAGGGGCTGCGGGCCAACCGGGTGGCCGGCATCCTGGCCGACGACATGGGCCTGGGCAAGACCGCCCAGACGCTGGCCCACATCGCCATGGAGGAGCAGGAGGGGCGGTTGACCGACCCCTGCCTCGTCGTCGTTCCGACCAGCCTCGTCCCCAACTGGGTGGCCGAGGCACAGCGTTTCACGCCGCACCTGCGGGTGGTCGTTCTGCACGGTCTGGACCGCCACGAGAAGCTGGGCGACCTCGACCGTGCCCACATCGTGGTGACCACCTATGGCGTGGTCGGCCGCGACGTCGAGGTGCTGAAGCGCCGGGATTGGCACACGCTGATTCTCGACGAGGCGCAGGCCATCAAGAATCCGGACAGCAAGGCGACCCGCGCCGTCTGCGCGCTGAACGCCCGCAACCGGCTCTGCCTGTCCGGCACGCCGGTGGAAAACAATCTCGGCGAGCTGTGGAGCCAGTTCGCCTTCCTGATGCCCGGCCTGCTCGGCGACCGCAAGGAGTTCGGGCGCCGCTACCGCACGCCCATCGAGAAGCGCGCCGACGGCACCCGCGCCAAGCAGCTGATGCGCCGCATCCGCCCCTTCCTGCTGCGCCGCACCAAGGAGGCGGTGGCCAAGGAACTGCCGCCGAAGACCGAGGTGGTGGTGCGCATCGACCTGGAACCGGCGCAGCGCGACCTCTACGAGACCATCCGCCTGTCGGTGAACGAGACGGTGCGGGCGGCGCTGGCGGTCAGCGGCGTGTCGCGCAACGCCATCACCATCATCGACGCGCTCCTGAAGCTGCGGCAGGTCTGCTGCGACCCGCGTCTGGTCAAGATCCCCGCCGCCGGCAAAGTGAAGGAAACCGCCAAGCTCGACGCCCTGACCGACATGGTGCTGGAGATGGTGCCGGAAGGCCGGCGCATCCTGATCTTCTCGCAGTTCACCTCAATGCTCGACCTCATCAAGCTGCGGCTGGAGGAGGCGACGATCGGCTATGTCGAGCTGACCGGGCGCACGTTGGACCGCGCGGAGCCGGTGAACCGTTTCCAGAACCGCGAGGTGCCGGTCTTCCTCATCAGCCTGAAGGCGGGCGGGCGCGGCCTGAACCTGACGGCGGCGGACACGGTGATCCACTACGATCCCTGGTGGAACCCGGCGGCGGAGGACCAGGCGACCGACCGCGCCTACCGAATCGGGCAGGACAAACCGGTCTTCGTCTACAAGCTGATCGCCGCCGACACGGTGGAGGAGCGCATTCTCGACTTGCAACGGCGCAAAGGCAATCTGTCCGACGCAACCATCGAGGGCAGCGGTCTCATCAGTGCACTTGAAGGCGGAGACATCGACTATCTGCTGGGTAAGGCGGCGGACTGACCGTACCCTCGGGGTTACCGCCCTTCCCGGTCTGGCCTTCGCCCGCCCGTGGCATAGATCCTTGAGAACGAAAGCACTGCGTTCGTTTCCCTTGCAGCGGGGAGGGCCATGGCATCGACGAAGCGGGACACCGCGCCCGATCCGGAACGGCTCATCGGCGCGTGGCGCGACGCCGCCGCGGACGCCCGTCGTTGGCGTGACGATCCGGACCGCGTGGCCGCCCTGAGGGCGGCGCGCACCCGGCTGCATCAGCCGCCGCCACCACCACCGCGCCCGCCCCAGCGGGTGCTGGCCGACGAGTTGCACGCCGCCCGCGCCGCGTGGGAGGAGGGGCAGGGGCTGGACGCAAACGCCCGCGCCCTGGCCTACGCCAACCTCAAGCGCTGGGAGCCCGGACTGTTCGGCTACAGCGAGACTCAGCGCTCCACCGCCGGCAAGATCGCCGCGTCGGAAGCGGCGGAGTCGCGGCGCGACGCGCAGGAGCGGGCGGAGGCCCAAGCCCTGCTCCGCGCCTTCCGTCGGGTCCAGGAGCGCGCCCGCAGCACCGCCCGCGCCGTGCAGGCCGACCCCCGCGCCCGCGCCATGGCGGCCGACGAAGGGTTGATGCTTCCGGAGGGCGGCCGGTCCGGCGGTGTGACGGCCCCGTGAGGCGTCGCCTCAAGGCCAGTGACGAGCAGGCGTCCTTTGCCCTGTCGCCGACAGCTTCGGTCCCCTCAGCTTTGCCGGACGAGAAGCTGCTGGAGATTCATCGTCGGCTCTGCCTGATCTTCGGCTGTCCGATCGCCTATTTCCGTGCGCTCGACCCGCTCAGTGAACTGGTGTCCTCGCTGCTGTCGCACCGCACGCGCAACGCGGTGTCCGGCGCGGCCTTCCGCGCCTTGCGGGCGCGCTGGGGGGAGGATTGGGCGGCCGTGCGCGACGCCGACCCGGCGGAGGTCGAGACGGTCATCGCCGGGGTGACATGGCCGGAGCAGAAGGCGCCGCGCATTCAGGCGATCCTTCGCCGGATCACCGAGTTGCGCGGCGAACTCTCCCTGGATTTCCTGGCGGAGATGACGGTGCCGGAGGCGCGGGCCTGGCTGCAGACGCTTCCCGGCGTGGGCCCGAAGACCAGCGCCGCGGTGATGAGCTTCAGCAGCCTGCGCCGTCCCGCTTTGCCGGTGGACAGCCACCATCACCGCGTCGCGGTGCGCACCGGGCTGATCCCGCCCAGCGTGGCGGTCGGCCCGTCGCACACCATCCTTGAGGCCCGGCTTCCCCCGGAGTGGACGGCCCAGCAGATCTACGACCACCACGAGGTGATGATGCTGCACGGGCAGCGGGTCTGCTTCCACCGCAACCCGGCCTGCGAGCGCTGCGCGTTGCTGGATTTGTGCCCGGAGGGACAGGGGCAGATGGCGGGTGGGCCACCGCCCCAGGAAAGCCGGGAATAAGGAGTCAGGGGGCTTCGCCCGCCTTCCCCTTGTAGTTTTCGGCCTGACGGCGGTCATCTTCCAATTCGCGCGCCATCTCCCGGTCGATCTTCGGGTCGATGGCTTTGGCTTCGTCCGCCAAGCCCTTGGCCTTGCGCGTATCGCCCTGGGCCGCCGTCTCTATGGCCTCTTCAGCGAGATCGTGGGCCTTGCGGTGTTCGGGGCTCTGTTCATGCTTGCCGGCCATGAATGTCTCCTTGCCGAATGATCGTCAATTGATGAGGGAGGGCGGGCGCCGCATGCCCGGCAGGGGGGAGGGGTTGCTGCGCTGCGGACGGTCTCCCGCTGCGGCCTGTTCGGCGGCGTCGAGCATGGCTTCGGCCTGCTTTTGCACCGCGGCGGCGCGGGCCTGGTCCATGGGATCGGTGCTCTCCTTCCGGACATAGCCGGCGGCCTGCTCGGCGAGGTCGAGGGTTTCGACCACCTCGTCCATCGTTTCCTCCAGCGCGGTCACATCGACCTTTTTGCCGGTCATTTCGTCGTCTCCCGTCGTTGCGGTTGGTGAAGCCAACAGGAGCGGAGCGGTCGCCGTTCCCGATTTGGTAACCCCGGCGGTGGACGGAAAAAAAAATCGACGCGGGTGCGGGAATAGTTTTTTGCAGCGCACGTTCGTCTGTGTGTCCGGTGGCGCCCGCCACCCATCCCACCCAGGCTTGCGAAATCCCCACATGAGCAACCCGAAGCGTTCGATCCGGTCTGCGGCCTTGGCCGCGGCGATGCTCGCCGTGACTGCCGGCCACGCGTCCTTCTGGTCCTGGCGCAACGCGCCCACTCCTGTGGACGCCGTGCCGGGTCGCATCGAATCCGTCTCCTACTCCCCGTCGGGCCGCAGCTACGACCCGAACCACCAGCCGGTGGTCGATGCGGTGGAACTGGACCGCGACATGACCGCCATCGCCGGCTTCGCCGACGGTGTGCGCACCTATTCCACGCTGGGCTCCCAGGGCGACGTGCCGGCCATCGCAGCCAAGCACGGCCTGGACGTCACGCTGGGCGTCTGGCTGAGCGACGACAAGGCCCGCAACGAGCGTGAGGTCGCCCGCGCCATCGTGCTGTCCCGCACCGTGCGCGGCATCGAGCGCGTGGTGGTCGGCAACGAGACGCTGCTGCGCGCCGAGCTGACCGACGCGGAGCTGGCCTCCTACATCCGCCGCGTCCGCGCCGGCGTGCCGAAGCACATCAAGGTCGGCACCGCCGACGTGTGGTCGGAGATCGTCAAGGCGAAGGAGACCATCGCGGCCTCCGACTACATGGGCGTCCACGTCCTGCCCTACTGGGAAGGCGTGCCCGTGGAGAACGCGCTGACCTGGATTCGCGACCGGTTGGACACCGTGCGCAAGGCGCATCCGGGCAAGCCGTTGTTCGTCGGCGAGGTGGGCTGGCCGTCGGGCGGCGAGAACTTCCACGACGCCTACCCGACGCCGCAGGCCCAGGCCTTCGTCGTCCGCAACTTCGCCGCCGAGGCGGGGATGCTCGGCATCGACTACAACGTGGTCGAGGCGTTCGACGGCGTGTGGAAGTCCAGCATCGAAGGCTCGCCGGGCCCGACCTGGGGCGTGCTCGACGCCGACCGCGCGCCGAAATGGCCGCTGGCCGGCGACGTCCCGGCCCCCTGGGGCGACCGTGCGGGCGCCGCCGTGGCGCTGGCCCTTGGCCTCGCTTTGTCGGCCTTCGCCGCCTTCCGCCGCCGCACCAACATGACCTACGCGCTGGCCGCGTCGGTGGGCGCCAACATCGTCGGCTTCGGCGTCGGCTCGGCCGTCGCCGGCGCCTACGCCGAATACTTCACCTTCGGCGCCGCGACCACCTGGGGCTCCGCCTTCCTGCTGGGTGCCTTGATGATGTCGGTGGCCTTCGCCGACCTGACCGAGGTGGCCCGCCGCCTGTTCACCGGCCGCGCCCCGTCCCTGCTGCCGCGGGTTCCCGCGGTGCCGGAGCACAAGCCGATGGTGTCCGTGCACATCGCCGCCTGCCGCGAGCAGCCGGACGTGCTGGCCGCCACGCTGACCTCGCTGGCCCGCGTCGATTACCCGGACTACGAGGTCGTCGTCCTCATCAACAACACCGAGGACGAGGCGCTGGTCCGCCCGGTCGAGGAGCTGTGCGCCGAGCTGGGTCCGAAGTTCAAGTTCCATTGGTACAAGAAGATTTCCGGCTTCAAGGCTGGCGCGCTGAACGCCGCGCTGCGCCACACCGACCCGCGCGCCGAGATCGTCGCCGTGCTCGACGCCGACTACACGGTGGAGCCGGACTGGCTGAACAAGCTGGCCCCGACCTTCGCCGACCCGCGCGTCGGCATCGTCCAGGCCCCGCAGGAGCACCGCGACGGCCATGAGACGCCGCTGAAGGCCGCCATGACCGCCGAGTACCGCCCCTTCTTCGACGTCGGCATGCAGGAGGGTCTGACCTCCCAGGCCTTCGTCTGCCACGGCACGATGATCATGCTGCGCCGCTCCGCCATGGAACAGGTCGGCGGCTGGTCGGAGGAGGGCATCTGCGAGGATACGGAGCTGGGCATCCGCATCCTGTCGGCCGGCTACCGTGCCGCCTACACGGACGAGCGGCTGGGCCAGGGCCTCGCCCCCGACAACTTCATGCAGTTCCGCAAGCAGCGCGACCGCTGGGTCTTCGGCTCCACCCAAATCCTGCGCGCCCACTGGCGGAAGTTCCTGCCCGGCGCCACGGAGCTGACGGTCGGCCAGAAGATCGGCTACCTGACCAACTGGGCGCGCTGGTGGTCCGACGCGGTGGGCGTGCTGGCCGCCGGTGCGGCGGTCACCTGGACCTTCGCCTCGCTGGTCCTGCCGCTGCACCTGCCGCCGGTCCAGGCCACCGCCGCGGTGCTGGGCGCCCTGGTCCTGCGCGCCGGGTCGAGCCTGCTGGCGTCGCGCTACGCCTCCGGCAACTCGTGGAAGGAGAGCTTCGGGGCCTGCGCCGTGGGCATGGCGCTGTCCACCACGGTGGCGCTCGCCGCCCTGCGCGGTGTGGTCCGCAAGCGCGATGCCTTCCGCGTCACCGCCAAGGGCGGCAAGCGGACCCAGGGAGCCTTCTGCGCCAAGCCGGAAGCCTGGCTGTCGGGTGCGCTGCTGGTCTCCGCGGTGACCGCGTGGTTCGCCAACCCGCTGGGCACCCTGTCGCTGGAGCTGTGGGCGATCCTGCTGACCGCGATGGCCGTTCCGAACCTGATGGCCGTGGGCCTCGCGATCGGCGACATGCTGCCCGCCGGCACCCCGCGCCCGGCGCCGCTGCCCGCCCCGCAGGGCGTGGTCCAGCCCGCCGCCACCCCGGCCAAGGCCGCCAACGAGCCGGTCGCCGCGTAACCTCGCAACCCTGAACGGAGAAAGCCCCCTTGCCGCCGGCAAGGGGGCTTTTCTTTTGTCTTCATGGCCCCTCTCCCGTCCCGGGAGAGGGAAGGGGCCCGCGCCGCAGGCGTGGGAAGGGTGAGGGTGCGGCCAAGGATCGGCGCGTTGATCCTCGCTCGACCCTCACCCGCTCTCGGCGGACCGAAGGTCCGCCTGCCGCGTCAGCGCTGGCTTTCAGCCAGCGCGAAAGCCCGCTGTCGCGGGCATCCTCTCCCGGGGCGGGAGAGGGATTGGATGGAACCCTCAGCGCTTGCCCTTCTTGCCCTGGATGCTGGTGATCTGCTGGGTGGCGAGGTTGCCCTGTCCGATGGCGGCGTTGAAGGCGCTTCCGACGTTGTTGAACTGGATACCGCCGCTGGCCAACGCCGCGGGCAGATGCGGCAGCGGGCCGAAATTGCTCATCACCGGGTCGAAGAAGCCCTCGGGCGGCGGGCCGCCGTTGCCGGTGGTCACGCCCGGCTGGGGCTTCGGCGTGGGTGCTTTGGCCTGCACCGGTGGCGGGGCCTGCACCGGGGCGGGCGTCTCGCTCGCGGGAGAGGATGCGCCGGCCTGGTCTGTGCCCCCTCCGCCGCCGGTCGACCCGTCCGCACCCTGGAAGATGAACTGTTCCGTCACGTTGCTGTCGCCGAAGGACAGGGCCAGCGAGCTGTCGAAGTTGTTCACGATGAAGGGCGCGTCGATGAAGGTGAAGTTCGGCACGATGGGTTCCGGCGGCGGCTGGCGGCTGGCGGCCAGCGCCTGACCCTTGTTGAAGCCGCCCAGGAAGCCGGCGTCGCCGCGGATCTTGGCGATGGCCTGCTGATGCTTGGCCTGCCGGCTGACGTTGGGGTTGGTCACCGTCGCCCCCGGAGGCGCGCCGCGCTGGGCGGCGTTGACGAAGACGGGCTGGCGGGGCAGCAGCGGGGGCATTCCCATGCCCATCCCCATCGACATGCCGACCGCCGCACCCAGCTGCGGATTGACGGAGAAGCCGCCGGCATCCTGGGCGGCGGCGGTTCCGCCCAGCAGCGCCAGGGCGGCGAGGCCGGACAGCAGCGGCGCGAGGCGGCGGATGCGGATCATGGCGGGGGCTCCTCTGTTCGGCGGTGTGCGCTGATCCTAGGGCGCCCGGGCGGGGAGCCGCTGTGAGGCGGGCCACAGTTGGGGCGCTTTACACGTCTTCCTCAAAAGGGAAGTTCTTGCCGAAGGGGTGATCGGGCATCGGCGCGGCTTGTGGTGGAAGCGGCGGCATGGGCATCAGCTTCAGGTCCGGCTGCGACGGCCCGCGGCGGCAGGCCGTGTGACCGTTGACGGTCTCGCAGGTCAGCGCGCCCGGCCCGGTCACGCAGGTCGTCCGGTCGTTGACCGTCTGGCACGACAGGGAGCCCGAGCCGCGGCTGCACACTGTTTTTCCATTGACCGTCTGGCAGGCGAGGTTTTCGGCGGCGGCGGTCTGCGGGGTTCCGGCCAGGGCCAGGATGGCGGCGAGCGCACCGAAGACCGGCAGGGCGAAGCGGAGCATGACGGCAGTCCTCCAATGAGGAATCCGGAAAGGGGCGCCGCCGGATGGATCGGCGGCGCCGGATGGGTGGATCACTGGGCCTTGAAACCGAACAGATTCTGCCCGGCGGCGTTGCCGATGCCAGCGGCGACGTTGGTCGTCACCCCGACGTTGGTGTCGAGCAGCCCGCCCTTGCCGAAGCCGAAGGTGACGCCGGTGACGTTCTGCTTGGCCTTGTTGCCGATGCCGGCGGCGACGTTGGTGGCGACGCCGACGTTGGTGTTCACCAGCGACCCGCCGGTGCCCTGCTGCATGGTGAAGACGTTCTGCTTGGCCTTGTTGCCGATGCCTGCCGCGAGGTTCGTCGCGACGCCGACGTTGGTGCTGGACAGGGAGGGCGCCGCGGCGAAGGGGCTGCCGAAGCCCGGCTGCATCATCATCGGGTTGACCGGCATGCCACCGGTCTTGAGATCGTTGGCGAAGGCGTGGGGGGCGGCGAGCAGCGTGGCGGCAGCGGCGGCGATCAGGGTCAGGCGGCGCATGGGCTGGGTCTCCTCCGGGGTGTGGGGCCGTGTGTGGCTCGATGTCCGTGGAGGAGAGGGTAGGCGGATGCCGCCCCCGCCGCTGTGGCCTGGGCCACAGTGGGGGCATGATTCGGGCGGTTTGTGGGAAGTCGTGCCCCCTCCCTAACCCTCCCCTGCGGCAGCGGGGGGAGGGCCGGGGTGGGGGCAATCAGGCGCTCAGCGCGCGTGCTGGTCCAGGAACTGGCGGCAGGAATCGAAGTCCTGGAGCACCGTGTCCGACAGCTCTACACCCTTGCGGTCGGCGAGGCTGCGGGCGAAGGCGACCATCTTGTCCGTCGGGGCCTTGCGCCGTGCGCCGCTCGACGGTGCGGCGGGGGCCGGCGGGACAGCGTCGGCGACCGGAGCGATCGAGTCGGGAACCTCCGGCGCGGCCTTCGCCTTGCGGCTGCGCCGGGGCGTCTTCGGCGCTTCGCCGTCCATGCCGACGGCAGCGACCGCCGTCTTGCGGATGCGCGTGCGCGGTGCGGCACCGGCGGCGCGCGGGCTGGCGGAGCGGCGGCGGCCGGCGCCCCGTCCGGCGCGGATCGGACCGCTGCGCACGCCGAGATCCACCGCCGGCCCCCGGTTGCCGACCAGCACACCGATCAGCCGCCCGGCCTCGTCGGCGATGCCGTCGATGACGGTGCGGAAGTCGGCGCGCCCGACCACCACCTCGTCCAGCCGCATCTCCCACAGGGCGGTGGTGCCGGGATCGACCAGGGTGGGGGCGGCGCCGCGCAGGGTCTCGAACAATTGCAGCCCGGCGGGGGTGGGCACCAGCCACTTGCCGTCGGCGCCCAGCAGGTTCTGCCGCCGCAGGCCCTTGATGATCTCGGCGCGGGTGGCCGGGGTGCCAATGCCCTTGGCCTCCTTCAGCCGGTCGCGCAACGCCGGGTCCTCGACGAAGCGCCAGGCGTTCTGCATGGCGTCGACCAGCGTGCCCTCGTTGTAGCGCGGCGGCGCCTGGGTCCGCTTGGCCTCCACACGTGGCTCGGACAGGCGGGCCGGCTCGCCGTCGGTCAGCGGGGGCAGGGTCTGCTCCTCCTCCTTCTCGTCGGGTTTGCTGTCCGTCTCGGCGGAGCCGAAGGCCGCCTTCCAGCCGAGCTTCAGGGGGATGCGCCCAACCGCGCGGAAGACCACCGATTTTCCCTCGACGGGCACATTCATCAGGACGGTGGTCTGCCGGTACTCGTAGTCGGGCATCACGGCAGCGAGGTAGGAGCGGCAGATCAGCGCATAAAGCCGCTTCTCGTCGTCGGTCAGCCGGTTCAGCCGGCTTTCCAGATCGTCCAGCACGTTGACATTGGGTACGATGGCGTGGTGCGACACGCCCTCCAGCGCCTTGTCGCAGAAATGGCCGGACTTGCCGCGGCGGATCACCGGGCGGGACAGGTCGAGATGGGCGAAGCCGCGCAGCCGGGTCAGCGCTCCGGTGATCGCCGGAACGTCGGCGATCTGGTTCTCCGACAGGTGGCGCGCCTCGGCGCGCGGGTAGGTGATGAGCTTCTTGCCCTCGCCGTCGTAAAGCTCCTGCGCGACCTCCAGCGTGCGGTCGGCGGTCCAGCCCCAGCGCTGGCCGCAGGTCTTCTGGAGCGCTGGCAGGTCGTAGAGCTTCGGCGGGGCCTGCCGCCGGTCCTCCACCGTCACCGACAGCGGGCCGCCATGGCCGTCGGCGGCGCAGGCGATGGCCTCGGCGCGGGCGCGGTCCTTGATGCGGTCCTTCGGTAGCGGGGCGTGGCGCATCAGGAAGGAGCCCCCCGCGGCGGTGGCCGTCGCCACGACCTCGAAATAATCCTCGGGCTTGAAGTTGCGGATCTCCAGCTCGCGCAGGCAGACGATGGACAGGGTCGGCGTCTTCACCCGCCCGATGCCGATCACCCCGCGCGTCCCCGGCGCCAGCAGCGTCTTGGTCGCCGTGCGGGTCAGGGAGAGGTTGAAGATCTGGTCGGCCTGCTGGCGGGCCACCGCCGCCTCGTAGAGCGGGCGAAGCTCCGTGTTCGGCTTCAGCTTCGCGAAGGCGTCACGGATCGTCTTGGGGTCCTGGGCGGTGAACAGGGCGCGCTGCACCCGCCCGCGGAAGCCCAGATGCTCCAGGATCTCCTGGCCGATCAACTGCCCCTCGCGGTCGCAGTCGGTGGCGAGGATGACCTGGTCGCAGCCCTTCAGCGCCGCCTTGATGGCCGCCAGCTTCGCCGTTTTGTTACCGCCGCTGTCCGGCCGGGTCGGGTAGAGTCCGTCGGGCTTCAGCAGGGTGGGCGCCCAGCGCTTCCAGTCCGGGTTGACCTCGTCCGGTTCGGCCAGACGCAGCAGGTGTCCCTCGGCCGGCAGGATGCGCCCGTAGCGATCCCCCAGCGCGGCGCGCAGGTCCTTTGCCTGACTGGATTTTTCCGTGATGATGAGCGTGGCCATGACCGCCATGGTAAGACGAACATGAAAACGTATCAAGAACACTTGATGGCTGTCCTGCGCGGACTCGTGGTCGCCGCGCCGCTTCTCGTGGCCGCCCTGCCGACGGCGGCGCAGAACCCGCTGCTGCCGGGGATCGGGGCGAAGGACCGGCGGGTGGTGGTGGATGCCACGCACGCACCGTGGAACAGCCTCGTCAAGGTGCAGAGCAATCTCGGCGCGCGCTGCACCGGCGTGCTGGTGGCGCCGCGCCGGGTGGTCACCGCCGCCCATTGCCTGCTGAACCGGGCGCAGCGCTTCCTGCCGGCCTCCTCCCTGCACGTCCTGTTCGGCTACGAGCGTGGGGAGTACCGGCAGCACCGCGCCGTCGCCACGCTGGAAACCGGCGGCCCTTACGACAAGGAAAGGCGTCTCGACGGGCTGGTCGGCGACTGGGCGGTGCTGACGCTGGACGGCGACGCGCCGGAGGGGATGCCGCCGCTGCCGCTCGCCCGGGTCCCGCCGGATGCCGGCACGCCGCTGATGCTGGGCGGCTACAGCCAGGACCGGGCGCACCTCGTCACCGCCGACACCGGCTGCGCGGCGCGCGGCATCAACGACACCGACCGCGGGCCGCTGCTCGTCCACGACTGCGACGGGACGCGCGGGGTGAGCGGGGCGGCGCTGCTGGTGCGCACGCCCAGCGTGGATGGCGGCGCGGACGGGGCGGGGGAGGGCTGGGCGGTGGCCGGCATCGCGGTGGCCGCGGTCAGCGGCCCCAATCCCCGCAACATCGCCGTGCCGAGCGCCGCTTTCGTGGCCGCGGTGGAGGGAAATACGCCTTCTTTGCGGTGATGCACGGGCGCGGGGCAGCTTTGAGCGGTGGCGCCTCATTTTTTGCTAGGCCCTTGGACGTGAATCGCATAGACGTACGCGCGTTCAAGACCCCGTAACCGGAGCCGTACCGATGTCGATCCAGCGCTTCCATTCCGGACCGCGCATGAGCCAGATGGTCATCCACAAGGACACGGTCTATCTGGCCGGCCAGGTGGCCAACGATCCGACTCCGGACGTGGAGACGCAGACCCGCCAGATCCTGGGCCAGATCGACGCCCTGCTGGCCGAGGGCGGCTCGGACAAGAGCAAGCTGCTGTCCGCCACCATCTACCTGACGGACATGTCCACCTTCGGCGCGATGAACAAGGCGTGGGAAGCCTGGGTCGATACGGCCAACCCGCCCGCCCGCGCCACCGTGGAAGCGAAGCTCGCCGCGCCGGAGTATCTCGTTGAAATTCAGGTGACGGCGGCCAAATAAGCTGCGTAACGGGGCGACCCGGCTCCCTCGGTTGGGGTTTGCCGGCGTGGCCCACCAGACTGTGAGGGCCGCGTGCTTCGAAAAAATCCGGAAGGCTTGACCTTCCGGATTTACAGAACGTTAATCACGCCTTAACAGATCATCCGTAAAACCCCGACCAACCTCTGCCGCCGGAGCGGACGACCGTCGTTGCGCTTCGATAGCTGCGTTACAGTAATGGATTCGCAACATGCCGCGCCAAACGCCTCTTTCTGACATCCGGAACATCGGCATCATCGCCCACGTCGATGCCGGCAAGACGACGACCACCGAGCGCATCCTGTACTACACCGGTCGTAAGCACACGATCATCGACGTGCACGAGACGAAGGACCTGAAGTCCTCGACCACGACCGACTACATGGAGCAGGAGCAGAAGCGCGGCATCACGATTCAGTCGGCTGCCGTCTCGACCTTCTGGCGCGGCAAGAAGATCAACGTCATCGACACCCCGGGCCACGTGGACTTCACCATCGAGGTGAACCGCTCGCTCCGCGTGCTCGACGGCGCGGTCGTCGTGTTCGACGGCGTGGCCGGCGTGGAGCCGCAGTCCGAGACCAACTGGCGCCTTGCGGACAACTACAACGTCCCGCGTATCTGCTACGTCAACAAGATGGATCGTTCGGGTGCGAACTTCCAGCGTTGCGTCGGCATGATCAAGGCCCGCCTGAACGCCCGCCCGGTCTGCATCCAGGTTCCGCTGGGCTCGGAAGACAACTTCCGCGGCATGGTCGACCTGATCGAGATGAAGGCGTACGTCTGGTTCTCGGACGACAAGGACGCCAAGTGGGAAATCTGGGACATCACCGACGATCTGGCGAGCAAGCTCAACCTGACCGTCAAGGAAGACCTGGACAACATCGCCAGCATCCCGGCCCTGCGCGCCGAACTGGTCGACACCGCGCTCGAGATGGACGACGCGGCGATGGAAGCCTACCTGGAGTCGGGTGAGGAGCCGTCGGCCGACGTGCTGCGCACCTGCCTGCGCAAGGGCACCATCACCAGCACCTTCACCCCGGTTCTCTGCGGCTCGTCCTACAAGAACAAGGGCGTCTGCCAGGTTCTGGACGCGGTCGTCGATCTGCTGCCGGCCCCGACCGACGTCGAGGCCATCAAGACGGTGGACGAGGACGGCAATCCGAACGGCGAGCGTCTCAGCTCCGACGACGCGCCCTTCGCGGCGCTGGCCTTCAAGGTGCTGAACGACACCTACGGCTCGCTGACCTTCGTGCGCGTCTATTCGGGCGTGCTGACCAAGGGCATGTCGGTCCTGAACACGACCCGCGGCAAGCGCGAGAAGATCGGCCGCATGGTCGAGATGTTCGCCGCCCAGGCCAACCCGATCGAGGAAGCCCGCGCCGGCGACATCATCGCGCTCGTCTCCCTGCAGGAGACGGACACCGGTGACACGCTCTGCGACGCCGCCCATCCGGTGATCCTGGAGCGCATGCGCTTCCCCGACCCCGTCATCAGCGTCTCGGTCGAGCCGAAGACCAAGGGCGAGCAGGAGAAGTTCTCCATCGCGCTCGGCAAGATGGTTCGCGCGGACCCGTCGCTGCGTCTGGAGACCGACCGTGAAACCGGCCAGACCATCCTGCGCGGCATGGGCGAGCTGCACCTGGAAGTGACGCTGGACCGTCTGCGCACGGAGTTCGGCGTGGAAGGCAACATGGGCAAGCCCCAGGTCGCCTACCGCGAGACGATCACCAAGCCGGTCGAGTACACCTACACCCACAAGAAGCAGACCGGCGGTTCGGGCCAGTTCGCCGAAGTCAAGATCGTCTTCGAGCCGCTGGAGCGTGGCGAGGGCTTCGTGTTCAAGGACGAGACGGTCGGCGGCACGGTGCCGCGCGAATACGTCCCGTCGGTCGCGAAGGGCCTGGAGATGCAGAAGGAAGAGGGCGTGCTCGCCTCCTACCCGACTGTGGACTTCCGCGCCCGTCTGGTGGACGGCAAGTACCACGACGTCGACTCGAACGCCCTGACGTTCGAAATCGCCGCCAAGGCCTGCTTCCGTGAAGCCCTCAAGCAGGCCGGCCCGATCCTGCTCGAGCCGGTCATGAAGGTCGAGGTCGTCACCCCGGACGATTACCTGGGCGACGTCATCGGCGACGTGAACCGCCGCCGCGGCACGGTGCTGGGCCAGCTCGAGCGTGGCACCAACATCGCCGTCGAGGCCCACGTGCCGCTGAACGAGATGTTCGGCTACATCGGCCAGCTCCGTGGCATGACCTCGGGCCGCGCGTCCTACACGATGGAGTTCAGCCACTACGAGCCGGTGCCGCGCAACGTCACCGACGAGATCGTGGCGGGCCGCAGCAACAAGGCCGCCTGATAACGGGCTGCTGCTTTCAGGGGAAGGGGCCGGCGAAGCGATTCGCCGGCCCTTTTTCTTTGTCCGGCGGGAACTTTGCCGGGACCACCCCGGCGGGATGAGGGATTCCTCTTGCGGCGATACCACTTTCGGATCAGTGTTGCTGGTAAGTGACGCATCCCAGTTTTTGGGAATGACCCAGCGAATCTTCTTGCCCGTGGCCGTCGTGGCCCTTCTGCTCCTCGGCGCTTCCGGCCCCGGCTCGCGGGCTTGGGCAGGGCAGGAGGACGCGCGACTCGGTGGACTGTTCCAGGACCTGCAGACCGCCGGCGACGCGGTCGCGGCGGAGGCGGTCGAGGACCGCATCTGGGACGTCTGGCTGGAGCATCCCAGCGACGACCTGATCGTGCTGATGCACCATGGCGTGCAGAGCCTGAACGCCGACCGCTACGGCGAGGCGCTGGCCGCCTTCGATCAGGTGGTCGCCGCCGACCCGACCTACGCCGAGGGCTGGAACAAGCGGGCCAACGCCGAGTACATGCTGGGGGATTACGACGCCGCGGTGCGCGACATCCGCCGCGTGCTGGCGCTGGAACCGCGGCATTTCGGGGCGCTGGCGGGGCTGGGCCTCGTCTACCTCGCCATCGACCAGCCGGCGGGAGCGTTGCGTGCCTTCGACGCGGCGCTGGCCATCAACCCGCACCTCGACCGCGTTCGCCAGCAGGCCGCGACCATTCGTCTGCGCATCGCCGGATCGGCGCTGTAAGCGGCGCGGATTTATAGTCCCTCCCTGAAAAACTTTTAATCCGCCCGCAAGCCCCCCGTGACTCGGCGCCCGCTACGTTCAGGGCAACGAACAACGCATGCCAGTCACGGAGAGCAACCGATGTCCACCACCGCCAACGCCGGACGCGCCCCGCGGTCAAGCCGGGTGCGGCGTACCATCGCCGCCGTCCTCCTCGGCACCACGGTGCTGACCGGTCCATTCCTGATCGCAAACCAGTCGACCGCCGCGGCCGCCGAAAGCGTCCTGACGCAAAATATGCCGGGCAGCTTCGCCGATCTGGCGGCCAAGGTGTCGCCAGCCGTGGTGAACGTCTCCACCACCCAGCAGGCCAAGGCCGAGCGCGTCAACCCGCGCATGCCCGGCTTCCCGCCGGGGTCGCCCTTCGAAGAGTTCTTCCGCCAGTTCCAGGACCAGTTCGGCCAAAATGGCGCCCCAGGCGGCGCTCCGGACGACGAGTCCGAAGGCCAGCCGCGCGGCAAGGTCGGCTCGCTCGGCTCCGGCTTCATCATCGACGCGGCCGGCTATGTGGTGACCAACAACCACGTCATCGACGGCGCCGACGAGATCAAGGTCACGCTCCAGGACGGAACGGAGCTGCCCGCCACGCTGGTCGGCCGCGACGCCAAGACCGACATCGCGCTGCTGAAGGTGACGTCCGACAAGGCGCTGCCCGCGCTGGACTGGGGCGACAGCGACGCCGCCCGCGTCGGCGACTGGGTGATGGCCGTCGGCAACCCCTTCGGTCTGGGCGGCACGGTGACCAAGGGCATCATCTCGGCCCGCGGGCGCGACATCCACAGCGGGCCCTACGACGATTATCTCCAGCTCGACGCCGCCATCAACCGGGGCAACTCGGGCGGCCCGACCTTCACCCTGGATGGCCGGGTGATCGGCATCAACACCGCCATCTATTCGCCCAACGGCGGCTCGGTCGGCATCGGCTTCGCCATCCCGTCCAACATCGCCAAGCAGGTCGTCGCCCAGTTGAAGGAGAACGGCCATGTCGAGCGCGGCTGGCTGGGCGTGAAGATCCAGGAGATGTCGCCGGAGATCGCCGAGTCGGTCGGCCTGTCCCAGCCCAAGGGCGCGCTGGTCGCCGAGGTGACCCCGGACAGCCCCGCCGCCAAGGCCGGCGTGCGCCAGGGCGACGTCATCCTGGCCTATGGCGGCAAGCCGGTGAACACGCTGCGCGACCTGACCCGCTGGGTGGCCGACACCAAGGCCGGCGACTCGGTGGACATGACCGTGGTCCGCAAGGGCAAGGAGACGACCCTGACCGCGCACATCGCGCCGCTGCCCGCCGAACAGCGCATGGCCGCCGCGGAGGGGACCGGTCCCGCCGCCGACAGCGCGGTGGAGACGGTCAAGGGATTGAAGCTGGCCCCGCTGGACGGTGCGGCCCGCAGCCGCCTCGGCCTGGGCGAGGGCGTGAAGGGCGTGGTCGTCACCTCGGTGTCGCCGCAGGCCGGTGATCTGGCCGTCCGTCCAGGCGATGTGATCGTGAAGGTCGGCGACCACAGCGTGACCTCCCCCGCGGAGGTGACCAAGAGCCTGCACGAGGCTGAAAAGGATGGCCGCAAAGCGGTCCTGCTGCTGGTCAACCGCGGCGGCAACGAGAGTTTCGTCCCGCTGAAGCTCGGCAAGGCGTGACGCCGGAAAACACCGGCGATCCTCCCGTCGTTGGTGTGATGGGGGAGGGTGTCCGCGGTGCGAGCCCCCGCCGCGCGGACATCCTCCCCCTTCGTTTCGTTTGGCCCTTTTCCCTCCCCAGAGGGGCGAGGGCATTCATCTTTTGACCGTCGGAAGGATGAGGTAGACTCATGCTCATGAAAGTCCTCGTCATCGAAGACGACCAGCAAGCCGCCTCCTATCTGGCCAAGGGGCTGAAGGAGGCCGGGCATGTCGTGGACGCCGCCAACGACGGCAAGGAGGGGCTCTTCCTGGCCGGCTCCGAGCATTACGATGTCATGATCGTCGACCGCATGCTGCCGGGCCGCGACGGGCTGTCGCTGGTCGAGATCCTGCGCGCCACCGGCAACGACACGCCGGTGCTGTTCCTCTCCGCGCTCGGCAGCGTCGACGACCGGGTGAAGGGGCTGAAGGCCGGCGGCGACGATTACCTGACCAAGCCCTTCGCCTTTTCCGAGCTGCTCGCCCGGATCGAGGTGCTGGTGCGCCGCCGCAGCGCGGCCCAGCCGCAGACCCGGCTGACGGTCGCCGACCTGGAACTGGACCTGCTGTCGCGCACCGTCCGCCGGGCCGGCAAGTCCATCGACCTGCTGCCGCGGGAGTTCGCCCTGCTGGAGTATCTGATGCGCAACGCCGGCAGCGTGGTGACCCGCACCATGATGCTGGAGAATGTGTGGGACTATCACTTCGACCCGCAGACCAACGTCATCGACGTGCACATCGCCCGCCTGCGCCAGAAGATCGACAAGGATTTCCCGACGCCGCTAATCCACACGGTGCGCGGCGCCGGCTACAGCCTGCGGGCGCCGCAGTGATGGTGGCGGCCATGGTGGCCAGCGGGGGAGCGTGAAGGCGGCGATTCCCCTCCTGCGCCTTCTGCGCACCACGCCGTTCCGGCTGGCCCTGCTGTATCTGGGGCTGTTCGTCATTTCGGTCGGGGTGATCCTGGGGGTGGTCTACCGCTCCACCGCGGGGTTCCTGGAGGAGGAGATCGGCGCCACCATCGCGCTGGAGGTCGCCGGGCTTCAGGACCAGTACCGCAGCGCCGGCCTGCGCGGGCTGGTCGATTCCGTGCGCGAGCGCAGCGGCTATTCGCACACCAACTCCATCTACCTGCTGACCACGCCGGGCGGCGTCATCCTGGCCGGCAACCTGTCGGGCTGGCCCGACGCCACGCCGGAGCCGGGCGGCTGGACCCACTTCAAGATTTCGGACTATGGCGGGGTGAACAACCGGCCCTCCACCGCGATGGCGGTCAGCTTCGTCCTGCCCGGCCAGTTCCGCCTGCTGGTGGGCCGCGACATGAGCGAACTGGACCAGCTCCGCGGGCGCATGGTCGTGTCGCTGCGCTGGGTCTTCCTGGTGACGGTGGTGCTTGGGCTCGGTGGCGGCCTGCTGCTGGCGCGCGGCGCCATGCACCGGATCGAGGCGATCAACCGCACCACCCATCGCATCATGGCCGGCGACCTGTCGGGCCGGGTGCCGCGCGGCGGTGGCGGCGACGAGATCGACCGGCTGGCCGGCAACCTGAACGCCATGCTGGACCAGATCGAACGGCTGATGACCGGCATGCGGCAGGTGACCGAAAGCGTGGCGCACGACCTGCGCACGCCGCTGTCGCGCCTGCGCTCCCGCGTCGAGCTGGCCTTGATCCGCGAGACCGACGACCCGGAGGTCTACCGCGCCGTGCTGCAGGACACGATCCTGGAGGCCGACCGGCTGCTCGCCACCTTCACCGCGCTGCTGTCCATCGCCGAGGCCGAGTCCGGCGCCAACCGCAAGGGGCTGGAACCGGTGCGGCTGGCCGACGTGGTCCGTCTGGCCGCCGACCTCTACGAACCGGTGGCGGAGGAGAAAGGCCTGACCCTGGTCACCGACATCCGGGCGGAGCCGACCGTGCGCGGGAACGAGCAGCTGCTGGCCCTGGCGGTGTCGAACCTGCTGGACAACGCCATCAAATACACGCCGGAGGGCGGGCGCATCACGCTGCTGCTGGATGGCGCCGCGCCGGGGCAAGCCGCCCGGGTCACCGTGGCGGACAACGGTCCCGGCATCCCCGCCGACATGCGGGAGAAGGTGCTTGAGCGCTTCGTTCGGCTGGACGCCGCGCGGGCCTCGCCGGGGAACGGGTTGGGGCTCAGCCTCGTGGAGGCGGTGGCGCGGCTGCACGACGCGTCGCTGCGGCTGGAGGACAACGAACCGGGCCTGAAGGTCGGCATCGTCTTCCCGCCGGACGCCGGCTGACACTCCCGATACGAGACGCTCCCCACAAGAAAAGAGCCCGCCGTTTCCGGCGGGCTTCTGAGGTGACATCAGCGAGAATGACTCCTTGGCGTCAGACATGATATGGGGCGCCAACCGTCCGCGCGCATTCGGATAAGCGTATTAGCACGAAGGTGCTAGCGGAGTGGCGGTGCAACACTTTCCTGCGGGCGGCGTTTGTCCATCGGACCGGCATGCCGGTGGCAACACGGCGGGAAGAATCGATGGACGCGACCAGACAGGCCCCCATTCAAGCCCCCATTCAGGCCGGGCAGCCGGCGACCGCCGGGCGGAACACCGCGACCGAACTGAAGCTGTTCACCTGGAAGATGCTGATCGCCGCTGGCGTGCTGGGCACGCTGTTCCTGGCTTGGCAGGTGGCGGACGCGCTGCTGCTGGTCTTCGCCGGCGTGCTTCTGGCGATCCTGTTCCAGCGCATGGCCGGGCTGGTGCGGCGCTTCACCGGGCTGCCGCAGGGCTGGTCGCTCGGCCTGGTTCTGCTGCTGCTGGCGGTGGTGCTGATCGGCGGCGGCGTCCTGATGGGCCAGTCGGTGGTCAGCCAGTTCGACCAGTTCTCCCAGCAGATTTCCGGCGCCGTGCAGCAGCTTCCCGCTTCCTTGCGCGACCAGATCATGGAACAGGGGCGGGACGCCTCCTCCTGGCTGAACCGGCTGCAGACGGTGGCGTCGAGCGTGATGTTCTTCCTGGGCGATCTGGTGGTGGTGATGTTCACGGCCATCTATCTCGCCGCCTCGCCCGGCGTCTACCAGCGCGGCGTTATCCTGCTGGTGCCGCCGCGCGGCCACGAGCGGGCGCGGGAGGTGATGGACGTGATGGGCGACTCGCTGTGGAAGTGGCTGATCGGGCAGCTCTCGGCCATGGCCATCGTCGGCGTCCTGACCACCGCGGGCCTGCTTCTGCTGGGCATCCCGAGCGCTCCGGCGCTGGGCCTGCTGGCAGCCCTCCTGGAATTCGTTCCGCTGATCGGCCCGTTCCTGGCGGCGGTTCCGGCGATCCTCATCGCCTTCGCCCAGTCGCCGCAGGACGCGCTGTGGGTGGTGGTGCTCTACCTGGCGATCCAGCAGGTCGAGGGCAACGTCGTCATGCCCCTGATGCAGAAGAAGGTGGTGGACCTGCCCCCCGTCATCACCATCGCCGCCATCGCGGCGGGGGGTGTGCTGTTCGGGCTGATGGGCATGTTCCTGGCGACGCCCTTCGCGGTCGTCATGCTGGTTCTGGTCAACATGCTCTACATCGAGGACAAGCTGGGCGAGGGGCGGCACTTCCCCAGCGAGGACAAGGCGTAAGGAAGGGCTTGCTACCGCTTCTCTCAAGCCACCTCCGCCCCGGCCTTGGTGGCGTCGGCGGCGGAGCGCAGGGGAAGCTCCTTCAGGAACAGGGTCAGCACGAAGGACACCACCGCCAGCCCGGCGGCCAGCAGGAACAGCGTCGAGAAGCCGTGCTCGAACACCGACTGGGCGGCGTCGCGGGCGGCGGGGGGCAGGCTGGATAGGGCGGACGGGCCGCGCTCCATCACCTCGCGCCCGCTGATGCCGGGCAGGCCGGCGGCGTTCAGCCGGGCCTCGACGTCGGCGGCGAAGACCGCGCCGAACACCGCCACCCCGACCGACCCGCCGAGCGAGCGGAAGAAGCCGACCGAGGCCGTGGCCGCACCCAGGTCGCGCCGGTCCACCGCGTTCTGCACGGCGACCGTCATCACCGGCATGACCAGCCCGAGCCCGATGCCCAGCGGAACCAGGATCAGCGTGGACCACAACCCACTTTCCGATACGGTCGGCGACAGGCCGAGCGCCAGATACATCACCGCCGCCAGCGCCAGCCCGGCCAGCGGGAACACCTTGTAGCGGCCGGACTTGGAAATCAGCCGCCCGCCGCCGCCCGCGCCCAGCACCATGCCCAGCACCATCGGCAGCAACAGGAAGCCCGACGTCGTGGCGCTGGTCCCGGCGACGAGCTGCGAGCGCAGGGGCAGATAGACGATGCCGGCGAACAGCACCATGGCCGACACCGCCACCACCGGGTTGGCGACCGCCACCACCGGCTCCCGGAACAGGTGCAGCGGCAGGATCGGCTCCACCACCCGCCGCTCGTGCCACAGGAAGACCCCGAGCATCATGAGGCCCAGGACGCACAGGCCGAGGATCGTCGGGGAGGTCCAGGGCAGGGCGACCCCGGCGCGCGACACCACGAACAGCAGCGAGGTCACCGTGCCCATCAGCAGCGCCGCCCCCAGATAATCGATGGTCGGCTTCGCCCGTCCCGCCGGCAGGCGGTCGAGCGCCCGGCTGGTCATCAGCAGCGCCGCCGCCCCCAGCGGCAGGTTGATGAGGAAGATCCAGTGCCAGCTCAGTTGTTCGGTGAAGACGCCGCCCAGCAGCGGCCCGGCCACGCTGGACAGGGCGAAGATGCCGCCGATGTAGCCCTGGTAGCGCCCGCGCTCGCGCGGGGCCACCACGTCGCCGATGATGGTGAAGGCCAGCGCCATCAGGCCGCCGCCGCCCAGCCCCTGGATGCCGCGGAACAGGATGAGCTGCCCCATGCTTTGCGCCAGCGCGCACAGCACCGACCCGATCAGGAACAGGAAGATCGCCACCTGGAGCACCCGCTTGCGCCCATAGAGGTCGCTCAGCTTGCCGTAGATCGGGGTGGTGGAGGTCGAGGCCAGCAGATAGGCGGTGACCACCCAGGGCAGGTTCTCCAGGCTTCCCAGGTCATGGGCCATGGTCGGCAGGGCCGTCGCGACGATGGTCTGGTCCATCGCCGCCATCAGCATGGCGAGCGCCACCCCGCTGAACACCCGCATGATCTCGCGGTGAGTGAAGACGGCGTGGTCGTTGGAAGCGTCGGTCATGGTCTCGGTTCGGGCCGGAATGAGCGGTGGGGCGTACCATAGCCCCCGAGACGTTCCGCGCAAGGACTCCGCCATGAATGGCTGCTAATCTCCGCTTCCGCCTTCCGGAATAGTCGCCGTAATCCGCCATGCTGAGCGTGCGCAACCTGTCCACGACCGTGCTGAAGCCCGCCAGTTTCCAACTGGAGGCCGGCGAGTGCGTCGCCGTTCGGGGGAAATCCGGGTCGGGGAAATCCGTGCTGTTGCGCGCCCTGGCGGACCTCGATCCGTCGACCGGGGAGGTGCGGCTGAACGGTGATCTTCGGGAGACCATGCCCGCACCGCTCTGGCGTCGCCGGGTGACCTACGTCGCCGCCGAGTCGGGCTGGTGGGAGGATCGGGTGGGCGCCCACTTCGCGCAGCCGGACCGCGCCGCCGCGCTCGCCGGTGCGCTGGGCCTGCCGGGGGAGGTCATGGACTGGCCGGTCGCCCGCCTGTCCACGGGGGAGCGGCAACGGCTGGCGCTGGTCCGCGCGCTGGTCCTGGGGCCGGAGGTGCTTCTGCTCGACGAGCCGACCGGTCCGCTGGACGCCGAGGCGACGGAGCGGGTGGAGGCGCTGCTGCGCGGCGAGCTGGCCCGTGGGGCCGGGCTGCTGATCGTCACCCACGCGCCGGAACAGGCCCTCCGCCTGGCCCAGCGGCATCTGCATGTGGCGGACGGCGTGGTGACGGAGGGGTAGGGCGATGCTGGTGACCCTGCATTACACCGACCTCGCCGTGGCGGCGCTGCTCCTGCTGGTCAACGGCGGCCTGTCCATGGCGCTGGATTTGGGGCTGGCGCGGCCGCTGCTGGTGGCGGCGCTGCGGATGGTGGTCCAACTGTCGCTGGTCGGGCTGGTGCTGACCCGGCTGTTCGCCCTGGAGTCGCCCTGGCTGACCCTGGGGGCGGCGCTGGTCATGCTGCTGTTCGCCGGCCAGGAGACGATGGCCCGGCAGGAGCGGCGGCTGACCGGCTGGTGGTCCTACGGCATCGGCACCGGGGCCATGGGGACGGCGGCGGGGATCGTCCTGCTGCTCGGCCTGTCCACCGCGGTGCGGCCCGATCCCTGGTGGGACGCGCGCTACGCCATTCCGATGCTGGGCATGGTCCTGGGCAACGCGATGAGCGGGGTGGGGCTGGCCCTCCACACGCTGACCGCGACGGCGGCGCGGGAGCGGGCGGCCATCGAGGCGCAGCTCGCGCTCGGCGGCACCCGCTGGACGGCCCTGCGACCCATCCTACGCCACGCGTTGCGCACGGCGCTGATGCCGACGATCAACAGCATGGCGGCCATGGGTCTGGTGGCCCTGCCCGGCATGATGACCGGCCAGATCCTCTCCGGCGTCGATCCGGGGGAGGCGGTGAAGTACCAGATCCTCATCATGTTCCTGATTTCCGGGGCGACCGGGCTGGGCGTCCTGGCGGCGTCGCTGGCGACGGTGCGGCGGCTCAGCGACCGGCGGCACCGGCTGCGGCTCGACCGGCTGGTGCGTCGGAAGCAAGCGTAAGGAACCCCGACGGGCCCCCCGCCGTTGAACCCGTTTGGCATCCACCAACGGCGGCGGGGGAGCGGGTCATGGCGCACATCGTGGAAATCCGGAACGGCGCGATCATCGGCAATGACGAGGCCACCGACGAGTATCTGCCCGTCGGAACCCACATCGCCCAGGCCGACGGCTTCTATGTGAGCTTCGGCATGGATGTGGAAGGCCCCTACGCCCGCAATGAGGCCGAAGAGCGGCTGAACCACCTGAAGCGCGCCACCCAGGCGGATTTGGAGCGTCCGTAAGGCAGCGGCTCTGCCCCCTCCCTAACCCTCGCCCTCTTCGAGGTGGAGGGGACTGCCGCCGCTTCGCAGAAGGCACCCTCTCCCGCAACGCGGGGGAGGGCCGGGGTGGGGGCAAAGCCCGCCACTACGTCGCTTCCGTCTCCGCGTCGCGGCGCTCCAGACTGGCACGCACGGTGCGGCGCAGGTCGTCGGGCTGGATGGGCTTGTGCAGCAGGGCGCATTGCGCGCCGGCGGCCTCGCGCAGCCGGTCGGACGAAGTGTCGCCGGTCAGCAGCACCCCCGGCAGGTCGGGACCGAAGCGGCGGCGCAGCGTGTCCATCAGCATCAGCCCGGTGTCGCCGTCCGGCAAGCGATAGTCGGTCAGCACGAGGTCGGGCACCAGCATGCCGTCCACCAGCTCCAGCGCTTCCGCCACCGATCCGGCCTCCGTCACCCGGTAGCCCCAGCCGTCCAGCATCAGGGCCAGCGCCATGCGGATCACCGCGTCGTCTTCGACCAGCAGGACCGAGGCGTCGCCGTCCGCTTCGCCGCCTCCCGCAGCGGAGTCGTCCGGCGAGTCGCCGCAGTGCCGCTCGTCGAGAATGGCTCCCTGGGGCAGGGTGACGGCGAAGCAGGACCCCTTGCCCGTCGTCGAGGTCACCTCGATGGTGCCGCCCAGCATGTGGACGAGGCGTCGCGCGATGCTGAGCCCCATGCCCAGCCCCTCCCGCCGGTCACGGGCAACGTTGCCGATCTGGTAGAAGTCCTGGAAGATCCGGTCGAGCTGGTTCTCCGGAATGCCGATGCCGGTGTCCCACACCTCGAACCGGAGGGCGCCGTTGCGCCGCCGCGCCCCGAACAGAACCCGGCCCTGCCGGGTGTAGCGGATGGCGTTGGTCAGCAAATTGCGCAGCACCCGCTCCAGCAGGCCGCCGTCGGTGCAGGCGCTCAGCCGTACCGGCACGGTGCGCAGCGTCAACCCGGAGGAGGCGGCGACCGCCCGGAACTCCCCGTGCAGGCGCTCCATGATCGACCCCACCTCCACCGGCACGGAGTGGGGGGTGACGAGGCCGGCCTCCAGCTTGGAGATGTCGAGCAGGCAGTCGAGCAGCCCGCCGAGCGAGGCCACCGTGTCGCGGAGCTGGGTGGCGATGCGCCGCGCGTCCTCCGGGATCGGCTCCTTCAGCAGCAGGCCGGACAGCAGGGTCAGGGCCTGGGCCGGCTGGCGCAGGTCGTGGCTGGCCGCCGCCATGAAGCGCTCTTTGGCGTCCAGCGCCACGTTCAGGTCGCGCTCCATCGACTTGATGGCGGAGATGTCGGTGACGCTGGACACCACCGCCTCGGGCCGTCCGTCGGCGCCCGGCACCGGGTGGCTGGAGACGCGCAGCCAGCGGGTGGGGGCCGCCGCGCCATCGCCATCGGCGATGCCGACGATCTGTTCGACGACCGGCTTCCCGCTGTTCACCGCCTTGGCGGCGGGCGGCAGTCCGGTCAGCCGGGCGCCGTCGGCGCCGATGAAGCGCCGCCGCGCCGCGCGGCCCGTCCGATCGCCCGGCTTGCGGCTTTCGAGCGGGTGGGCAAGGGGGTCGAGCAGCACGCCCGTCGGCCCGGTCATCAACCGTTCCGCCATGGCGTTGGCGACCATCACCGTGCCATCCACCGCGCGCATCACCAGCCCTTCGGACAGGGACTGGACCAACGTGCGGTGCCGCCGCTCGCTCTCGGCCAGGGCCTGTTCCGCGGCGCGGCGGGCGGTCACGTCACGAAAGGCCACCACCGCGCCGCTGATCGCCCCGTTCTGAAGAATTGGGGAGACGGTCAGCTCCGCCACGAAATCGTCGGCGCCCTGGCGGCGCAGGCGCCCGCCGGTCACCTGCCGGACCAGCCCGTCGGCCAGCGACAGCGTCAAGGCGCGCCGGCCTTCCTCCTCCGCGTCGCCGCCGATCAGCGCGGCGAAGGAGCGGCCGACCAGTTCGCTGGCGCCGAAGCCGGTCATCGACTGGGCCGCGGCGTTCACGAAGGTGACGGCGCCGCGCGCGTCCAGACCGCAGATGCCGTCGGCCACCGCCTGCAGGATGTGATGGTAGGCGGCGCGGGTGCGCTCCGCCTCGTCGCGGGCGTTCTGAAGCTCGCCGACCCAGGCGTTGCGCTCCGTCACGTCGGTGATGGTCAGCAGGACGTCGCCCTTGTCGACACCGTCCGGCCCGGCCTCCAACTCGACGATCCGGGCGTCGGTCAACCCGTCGATGGCGCTGTGCGCGCCGACGAAGGCGTATTCCTGGCGTGTCCATTGCCCGGAGTCGCGCAGCCGGGCCAACGCCGTGAACAGGCGCCCGTGGTCCAGCGACTCCACCATCAGGGTCAGAGGGCGACCTTTCAGCCGGCGGAGCGGCAGGCCGAACTGCCGTTCCGCGGCGACGTTGGCCTCGCAGATGATGCCCGCGGCATTGACGGTGAAGCAGGCCAGCGGCACCGACTGGAACAGCTGGAGATACTGGATGCGCGAGGCTTCCAGCGCCTGCTGGGCGGTGCGCAGCTCCTCGTTCTGGATCTCCAGCTCGGCCTGATGGACGTACAGCTCGTGCAGGACTTCCTTGAGCGTGGTCGCCGAGACCTCCGCCCCTTCGAAGCCGCCCGAGTTGAGGGCCTGTTCCGCGCGCTTGCGAAGCCGTTCGTTGCGGAAGCCGTTCACGCCGCGCCTCCGGCCGCCGGATCCTTGGCGGCGAACGGCCCGGACGTCGTCTCGCCGTTCCGCCGTCCGCTCGCGCGCAGTTCCATCCGCTTCCGGTTGGTGATGTCGATGTGGCTGACCACCGCTCCCCCTGACAATCCGGCCAGACGGCAGGCGTGCATCATGAACCAGCGCTCCTCCTTGTCGGAATGACAAGGGTATTCGATGGTGAACCGCTCGATGTCGCCGGACAGAATCCGGCGCAACCCGTCGTTCACGGCACGGGCGATGTCCTCGCCTTCGGTTCCTTCCTCGGCGCTGCAGACATCAAGATAATTGGTACCCGGACCGCAACGGTCCAGCGCCGGCGCGCCGTTCTTCTCGCCAAACATGCGCCAGGCGTGGTTGACCATGGTGATGGCGCCGTCGGAATCGATGACCGCCACATGCTCCGGCAGGCTGTCCAGAACCGTTTGGAGGCGATGCTCCGCGGCCTTGGCGGCGGTGACGTCCACGAAGGTGACGACCACCCCGGCGACCTGGTTCTTTTCGGTCAGGTAGGGCAGGATCCGCGTCTGGATCCAGCGGTCGCCGCGCACCGGGACATGGCGTTCCACCGGCGTGTGGTCGTGGAAGACCCGTTCGATGTCCTTGAGGAAGTCCGGGTAGTCGATGTTGGTCGACAGGTGCGAGATCGACCGCCCGACGTCGCGCGGGATGATGTTGATGAAGCGGGCCGCCGCCGGGGTGAAGCGCCGGATCACCATGCCGCTGTCCAGGAAGACCGTGCCGATCTCGGTGGAGCGCAGCAGGTTGTCCAGGTCGTTGGTGACCTCCGTCAGCTCCTCCACCTTCGCCTGATACTCGGCATTGACGGAATACAGCTCTTCGTTGACGGACTGCAATTCTTCGTTGGTGCTTTGCAACTCTTCATTGGAAGCGAGAAGCTCCTCGTTGGTCGCCTGGAGTTCCTCGTTGGCGGTTTCCAGCTCCTCGATGGTGGCTTGGAGATTCTCGCCGCGGGAAAGCAGCTCCTGCTCCAGCCCGCGGATGCGCTCCGCGGTGTCGGTGTCGAAGTCGAAGTCGCTGTCCGGCAGGGCCAGCGCCGGGGCGCTGGGGTCGAGCACGATCAGCGCGAAGCGCCGGCCGGTCTTGCGGGCGACGAAGGGCTTGACGCGCAGGCTGACGGCGGGCAGCCCTTCGCGGTCCTTCACCGGGATGTTGGACAGGGCGAATTCCTCGCCGGAGCGGAAGGCCCGCGTCAACGCGGTCCCCACCACCATCGAGACCGAGGAGGGCAGGAGCTTCAGCGCGTTCAGCGTGGCCTCGCCCGGCGGCACCTTCAGGATGGCCGACGCCTCGCCGAACACGTGCATGATGTTCATCTGCTCGTTGACCAGCAGGCTGGGCGGCACATAGGCCCGCATCAGGGTCGAGATCGCCTCGTCGATGGCGGCCCCTTCCTCCTGCGCCTGCGACATGGCCTCGTCACCGTGGCGGTGCACCGGGGCGGCGACGGTGGGGACCAGCAGCCGCGACAACCGGTGGGACCCGGTGCGCAGGCTCTGGAACAGCTTGTTCCGGCTGTCCAGGACGTGGAACTCCGCCGACAGGTCGCCGAGCGTCTCGCTGGTGCCGAGGAACAGGAAGCCGTTCTGCCGCAGCGCGTACTGGAACAGGCTGAGCACCTTCCGCTGAAGCGGCGAATCCATGTAGATCAGCAGGTTCCGGCAACTCACCAGATCGACCTTGGTGAAGGGCGGGTCGCGCATGATGTTGTGGGCGGCGAAGACCACCATGCGGCGGATGTCGCGCGACACCAGATAACGATCACCGCGGGCGGTGAAGTAGCGGGCCAATCGTTCGTGCGACACGTCCTCCGCGATGGAGCGCGGGTATTCACCCTGGCTGGCGATTTCGATGCTGTCCTGGTCGATGTCGGTGGCGAAGATCTTGACGTCGAAGGACCGCCCCATCCGCTCCTGCGCCTCGGCGAACAGGATGGCGATGGAATAGGCCTCCTCCCCCGTGGCGCAGCCGCAGACCCACACGCGCACCATGTCGGTGGGGCTGCGCTTGGCCAGCAGGGATGGGATCGCCTTGTCGGCCAGGGAGGCGAAGGCGCCCTCGTCGCGGAAGAATCGGGTGACGCCGATCAGCATCTCCTTGTAGAGGCTGACCGTCTCGGCGCTGTTGCGGCGGAGCAGGGCGGCGTAGTCGTTCATCGAGTCGAGGCCGGCGGTGTGCATCCGCCGTTCGATCCGGCGCAGCAGCGTCGCCAGCTTGTAATGCGAGAAATCGACGCCGGTCACCGAGCGGATGGCCGCCACGATCTGCGCCAGCGGATCGTTGTCGCGGTCCTGCGGCTTGGCGGGGGCGGGCAGGTTGCGGGACAGCACACGGCTGGCGTGTTCGATCAGGCAGCCCGGCAGCTTGTCCGGCGTCTTCACGGCGTCCACCTGCCCGGTGGCGATCGCGCTGCGCGGCATGCCGTCGAACTGGGCCGATTCGGGGTCCTGCGCCGCGGCGAAGCCGCCCGCCGACTTGATCGCCAGAAGCCCGCGCGTCCCGTCCGACCCGGTGCCGGACAGCACCACCCCGAGCGCCCGCGGCCCCTGGTCCCTGGCCAGAGCGGTGAAGAAGATGTCGATGGGCAGGCTCATGCCGCCGGCGGCGTCCTTGGCGGTGAGGATCAGGCGCCCGTCCTCGATGGCCAGGTGTTTGGCGGGGGGCAGCAGATAGACGGTGTTGCGCTCCACCGCCATGCCGTCGGTCGCCTGCACCACCGACATGGCGGTGTGCTTGGCCAGCAGGTCCACCATCAGGCTTTTGTGGACCGGCGACAGGTGCTGGACGACCACATAGGCGAGGTCGCTCTCTCCCGGCACATTGTCGAAGAAGCGCTGGAGCGCTTCCAACCCGCCGGCGGAGGCGCCGATGCCGACGATGCAGCAGACCCGATCCTGGCCCTCCGGATAGGGACCATAGACGGAAACCGTTTCCTCACCCTCCTCGGGCGGCGTGGTGGCGTCGGCGATGGGATGATCGTTGTCTTCTGGTTCCACGGAGCACTTCAGGTCTGCGGGAGTAAAGGACGGCCTACTGAATTATTTGCCGTCTGACCGTGACATTCAAACCCTCGCGCGCGCGGCGCCTATCCTTTTCCGTGCGCACCGGCGGCTTTGAAACGGCGAAGAGTCCAGCGGCTATATAGGAAGCCTCCATGCCGGTCAATCCGGACAATCGGCTCCTTGAAGGGGTGCGCGGCGTCGGCATTCCAAAGATCAGCCCCGGGATGGAGCGCGCGCTGTTTTGAACGTTGCGCATATGACCAATGGATTTTTTTGCAGTTCATTCAATGATGTTCGATTTCGGCTTTCTCTCATCGAGGAATTGAGACTTTCGAATGTGTCGTGGTTTTCCATATTTATTCTTTTCGATGTTGTGAGATCAAATGCCTGAACTCATTGCGTGACGGGGCGCCGTTCCTTTTTCCCCGAGCCGCGTTTCGTGGCGGGGGTGAAAGATAAAAATCGATGGGATTTGCTACCAGCGCACAGCTTACCCAAAACGTATGATGTGATACGGGCACAACACTGTGCAGGATCTGTTGCCTCGTTCGCTTATGTCGCTTTACGCGATTGGTGCTTTGCGCAATCTTTAATCCGTAGCCACTAATCACGAGAAACGTAGGAAAGGAGTGCGCCAGATGGAGCGCGAGGACGAATGTGCTCTCGACCGATATATCGCGGCGATTCCGCTTAGCCTGAGAGTAGTGGCCAGGGCTGCTTACGAGGAGCTGTCGAACAATCCCTTCCTGCCGGTCTTTTCGAAGGACGAAATCGCGCGGTTGGTCTGCTCACCAGGATTTCAGAGTTACTTGGAAAGTGAAAACCGGACCAGCGCCGGTTCGCTGATGATGCTCTGTTCGGCGGGGCTTGCGACGCGCCATTGACGACGCTCCATAGACGGCGCGCTTTCGTCACGGCGCAACGCAGCCACTTTTCGCAGGCCGGCGGTCGTTCCGCCGGCCTGATCTTTGTGCATACAAAAGTCTTCTGAAGCGATGCGAGGCCGCGAACTGAAGTCAAGTAACTATATTCATAGCCGGAATTGTGTTGCGGATGCTTCCGTGTCGTACTAGAATTAGTGGTAGACAAGACTGTTTTCATTGAATTTGGATTAACCAATATGGGCGCGAAAAAGCCGAAGTCGAAATCACTCGTCGCCAGAAATGCGCAGAGATGGCGGTTTTTCGCTCTAAGGGCAACGCCAGCCGCGGAGGCCGCCGACCGTATCGAGGATGTGCTGAAAGTCGCGGGGGCCGTTCCAATTGTGCCTCGGATTGCGTCGCCCGAACAACAGCGCAAGGCGAACCAACTCTTTAGTCACCTCTCCAAGTCGGTCAAAGGGACCGGATGGGAAGTCTACAGGAAGGCCGATAGCCCGCTTCGACAAAAAAGCACAGCCAGTCAGGTCGTTGCCAGCGCTTCTAAGTTGGCCGAGGGGTCCGGCTGAAAGCTTTGTAAATCAGGCGGCTGAATATGACGAAGATCAATATTCCCTTGGCTGGGTCGCGCGCTCAAATAATTTGCTCACGGCATGTTACGAGAGATTTCCTTTCAGAGCGCGCGAAGATCAATCCTGAAGGCCGAAAGATAATTGAGTATCTTGTTGAATCGTTTGATGGTCACCCCGAAAGCAGGCGCGATATTCTTTTTCCGTCTACACCTGTCGGAACCGCTCACGTCCGCTACAGAAGCGGTTACTACATCTTTTTTCAACGCTTCAACGCTGCCCAACCGCTCCGATACAAGATCAAGCTCTGGTGGTGCGGAACCTACACGGTCAAATCCGGCAGGCTAAAGTTCGACTTCGAAAAACTGGATGAGTAACGGGCGGCCAACAGCCGCTTTGCCGCCCGAACGATGCGTCACCGCTCGATGCCCAGCGGCGGCATGCGCGCCTCCACCGCACCGCCGCGGGCCGCCGTCACCAGCGGCGCCAGTTCGGCCAGCGCCGGGCGCAGCCCGGCCAGCACCGCCACGGCCTCCACCAGATCGCCCTTGCCCGAGGCGAGGTCGAGGATTTCCCGGAACAGCGGCTTCGGACGGGGATAGCCGGTCACGGTGACCGGGGCGTCCGGCGCCAGCTTCGCCGCCTGCTTGGCGAGCGTCAGCGCGGTGGCGACTCCGCCCAGCTCGTCGATCAGCCCGAGGTTCCTGGCCTGGGCGCCGGTCCACACGCGGCCCTTGGCGGCGTCCCGCGCCTGCTCGGGGGTGAGGTGCCGGGCCTCCGCCACGCGGGACAGGAAGGTGGCGTAGCTGCTGTCGATGATGGCGTTCAGCCGCTCCTCCCCGGCGGGGCCGAAGGGGCGGAAGGGTGACCACAGGCCGGCGTTGGGGGCGGTGTCGAGGACGCCCCAATGCACGCCCAGCCGCTCTGACAGGCCGGCGACCGACATCTTGCCGGCGACCACGCCGATGGAGCCGGTCACGGTGGCGGGGGAGGCGACGATGCGGTCGGCGGCCAGGGCGATCCAATAGCCGCCGGACGCCGCCGTCCCGCCCATGCTGGCGATCACCGGCTTGCCCGACTGGCGGGCCTTGACCAGCGCGCGGCGGATCGTTTCGGAGGCGGTCACGCTGCCGCCGCCGCTGTCGATGCGGAACAGGATGGCCTTGACGTCGGGATCGTCCACCGCGTCCTCGATGGCCTCCACGATCGTCTCGGACCCGGCGGTGACCTCGCCCAGACCGGGCTTGCCGCTGTCACCGCCGGTTATGGTGCCGGTGGCGTGGATCAGCGCGATGGTCGGGCCGCTGCGGTTGGGCGGGCCGGCGATGCCCAGATAGTCCGCCGCCTCCATGGTGTCGGCGTCGGGCGCGGCCCCGGCGCGGCGCAGCGCCTCCTCCCGCGCCTCGTCGGCGTAGCCCAGCCGGTCGACCAGCTTGGCGTCCACCGCTTCGCGGTCGATCAAGGGAGCGCGGTCCATCGCCGCCTTCACGGCGGCCGGGGGGAGGCGGCGGCTCACCGCCACCCCGTCGACGATCTGGTTGGTCAGATCGCCGAGCAGCGACTCCATCATCTCGCGGTGGGCGGGCGTGAAGTCCGTCCGCATGACGCTGTCGGCGAGGCTCTTGTACTCCTCGCGCTGGAACACCTGCGGCTGGATGTCCAGCTTGTCCAGCGCGCCGCGGGCGAAGGGGATCTGGGCGGTCAGGCCGGTCAGGCCGAGCAACCCCAGCGGCTGCATCCACACCTCGTCGAAGGCGCTGGCCAGCAGGTAGGAGCGGTTTCCCGCCCCGGTGTCGCCGTAGGATTCGGCGAAGGCGATGGCGAAGCGGCCCGACGCGCGGAACCGCTCCACCGCCGCCCGCAGTTCCTGCACCTGGGCGAAGCTGACACCGTCGCCGCCGAAGCGGGCGAGAACGCCCTTCACCCGCGGGTCACCGCGCCCCCGCTCCAGCGCGTCGAGCACCTCCTGGAAGGTCGTCTCGTGGCCGAGGAAGCTGCCCAGCCGGTCCACGCTGCCTTCCGCCAGCGGGTCGCGGAGGTCCAACTCCAGCACCACGGTGCCGGGCAGGGAGGGCTCGTGCCGGACCGCCAGGACGACCCCGGTGACCACGGCGGCCACCACGAGGAAGCCGATGAGGGCGAATAGGCGGACAAAGAACCTCAGCATCCGGGGGGGCTCCGGTGGTTGCGCGGCGTCAGCGGGCCAGCGTTTAGCGGTCCTGCTTGTGGTAGTCGCGGTTCGGCATCATGTCCACCGCCGAGGCGACGCGGTTCGACATGTTGTAGAAGGCGGCGGTGTCGGCGATGTCGAAGATGTCCTCCTCGCCGAAGCCGGCGTCGCGCAGCGCTTGCCGGTCCGGCTCGCCCATGGTCCAGGGCTCCTTGGTCAGCTTCCACGCGAAATCGAGCATGGCGCGCTGGCGCGGCTCCAGCGTGGCGGCGCGGTAGTTGAAGGCGAGCATCTCGCCCAGTTCCGGGTCGCCGGACAGCTTGCGCACCGCCTGCCCGTGGGCGACGAGGCAGTAATAGCAATGGTTGGCCGAGGATACGACCACGGCGATCATCTCGCGCTCCAGCTTGGACAGGCCGCTCTCGCCAACCATCAGCTCGTTATAGAGCTGGGCGAAGGTGCGCAGCTTCTTCGGGCGCAGGCTGTAGGCGCGCAGCACGTTGGGAACGAAGCCCAGCTTCTCCTCGCACTTGGCGAAGAGCGCGGCCATGTCCGGGTCGAGGTCGGGCGTCTCGGGAACGGGCAGGGCCATGACGTGATCGGGCTGGGGCATCGCGGTGGTCTCCTCCGGCGTGTTGGTTTCGTTGCGGTGTACGCTGTTTTGGCCGACAGGGTAGCCGTCCGGCGGCGCTTCGCAAAGCCCCACCTCCGGTCAGGCCCATTCACCAGGGGTTGCAACCCTGCCTTTCGTACGTTGTCTCTCGCCAAGCCGTCGCCGTCCGTGCGAAGACTGCGCTCCGCCGCAACGCAGTGGTTCGACCGATGAAGGATCCGGGTGGCAAAGGCGCGCCCAAGCTCGGCCTCCTCTCGGTTCTGGTGGTCGAGGACAGCGCCTTCATCCGCAACGTGCTGACCGCGACCCTGCGCACCATCGGGGTCGGCGCGGTGCATGCCGAGGCCGGCGGCGCGGAAGCCATCCGCTTTTTGGAGGAACGGCGCGCCGCTTTGCCGCCCGGCACGGCGCCGGTGGATGTGATCATCACCGATCTGGTGATGCCGGAGGTGGACGGGTTGATGCTGCTGCGCTGGCTGCGCTGCAGCCCGAAGTCGCCGGACCGCTTCCTGCCCGTGCTGATGCTGTCCGGCGCCGCCGACCGCCATTATGTGGAGCAAGCGCGCGACCTGGGCGCCACCGACTTCATCGCCAAGCCCTTTTCCGCGGCGACCATCGCCAGCCGCCTGCTGACCGCCATCGCCCGGCCGCGGCGCTTCGTGCTTGCCAAGGGTTATTTCGGACCGGACCGGCGGCGGACGCAGCGGCCGGTGGCGATGGACTGCCGGATGACCGGCCCCAGGGAAATCCTGGTGGTGCACAGCGCGTCCAGGGCGGTGGGCATCGACCGCTTCCCGGTCATTCATTTCGACCTGCCCAACCGGCTGGGCGCCAAGATGGGCATCGCGCCGAAGGACCCGGTGCCGAACCTGCCCGACGAGGTTCTGGCGGCGGCGGAGGCGGAGATCCAGAACCGGGCGGGCGATTACGCCACCTGGATCGCCGGGGAGGTGGACGAGCTGGCCCGCCGCGTCGAGCGGCTGCGCGAGGAGCCCGCCGCGGTTCCGGCGCTGATGGCGCAGATCAACCGCTCCGCCCACGAGATGCGCGGGCAGGGCGGCATTTTCGGCTATCCGCTGATCACCCGCATCGCCAAGTCGCTCTACGAGGCGACGCAGGGCGGCTTCCCCGCCGTCACCGGCAACGAGCGTCTGCTGCTGAAAGCGCATGTGGACGCCATCAAGGCGGTGATGGCCGGGCGGATCAGCGGCGACGGCGGGGCGACCGGCCAGCAGCTTCTGGCTTCGCTGGACCGCGCCAAGAAGAAATACGCCAAGTCGGACGGCGACGGCGATCCGGCCTGAGCGCCGCCACTATTTCCAGCGGATCCCCGCCTCGCGGCGGATCTCCTCCATGCGCTCCAGCGCCGGCTTGAGGCCGTTCAGGGAGAAGCGCACCTCGGCTTTGCCGCCTTCCGGGGCGGAGCCGACGGCGGAAACCTCCTTGGCCGGAGTCAGCCGCTCGACCAGCTTGGCGTTGGTCTCCGGATCGACCACCGCGCAGGTGTTGGTCTCCCATTCGAACCGTTCGCACGGGTATTCGGGACGGAACAGCGCCCGGTCCACCCAGACGCGGACGATCTTCGACAGGTCCATCGTTTGCTCGTCCAGCCGGAAACGCAGCCCCTCCAGCCAACGCTCGCTGGAGCGCAGCCAGACGAGGCGCGACCGCCGGTCGCTGCCGGGGCGGGACAGCAGTTCGCACTCGACGCGGCGCGGCTCGCTCCAGACCTGGCAGTAGAGCCGCCAGTCCTTGAAGGTCTCCGCATGCTCGCGGTAGGCCGGTGACTGGGATTGGGCCTGGATTGGGGCGGCGGGAAGGGCGGCGGCCAGCAGAAACCCCGCGATCACGCCACCACGCCACGCACCCGTCCTTCGTCCCGGCTCCCGCATCGGCCTCAGCCCCGCGCGTAGGCGCGGTGGCGGAGCAGATGGTCGGCCAGAACGCAGGCCATCATCGCCTCGCCGACCGGAACGGCGCGGATGCCGACGCAGGGGTCGTGGCGGCCCTTGGTCAGAATGTCGGTGTCCTTGCCCTGCAGATCGACCGTCTGGCGTGGGGTGAGGATCGAGCTGGTCGGCTTCACCGCGAAGCGCACCACGACGTCCTGCCCGGTGGAAATGCCGCCGAGGATGCCGCCGGATTGGTTGGAGAGGAATTCCGCTTCACCGTCGGGTCCGGCGCGCATCTCGTCGGCGTTCTGCTCGCCGGTCAGGGTGGCGGCCTCGAAGCCGTTGCCGATTTCCACGCCCTTGACGGCGTTGATCGTCATCATGGCGCGGGCGAGATCGCCGTCCAGCTTGTCGTAGAGCGGGTCGCCCAGCCCGGCGGGCAGGCCGGAGGCCACCACCTCCACCACCGCGCCGATGGACGAGCCGCTCTTGCGGATGCCGTCCAGATAGTCGGCCCATTCGGCGGCGGCCTGCGGATCGGGGCAGAAGAAGGGGTTGTTGTCCACCTCCGCCCAATCCCAGCGGCTGCGGTCCACCTTGTGCGGACCCATCTGCACCAGCGCGCCGCGGACGGTCACGCCGTCGCCCAGAACCTTGCGCGCCACCGCGCCCGCTGCCACGCGGCAGGCCGTCTCGCGCGCTGAGGAGCGCCCGCCGCCGCGGTAGTCGCGGATGCCGTACTTTTTCCAATAGGTGTAGTCGGCGTGACCGGGCCGGAACTTGGCGGCGATCTCGCTGTAGTCCTTGGACCGCTGGTCGGTGTTCTCGATCATCAGCGAGAGCGGCGTGCCGGTGGTCTGCCCTTCGAAGACGCCCGACAAAATTCTGACCTGATCCGGCTCCTGGCGCTGGGTGGTGTAGCGCGACTGGCCGGGGCGGCGCTTGTCGAGCCAGGGCTGGATGTCCGCCTCGGTCAGGGAGAGCAGCGACGGGCAGCCGTCCACCACCACGCCGATCGCCGGCCCATGGCTCTCGCCCCAGGTGGTGAAGCGGAAAAGCGTTCCGAAGCTGTTGCCGGCCATGGCGAGGACTCCCGATGCGACGCGATGTTGCCGTACATTGTACGGTGGAGCGCGTTTCTTGCGGCGTTTCGGCCAGCGCGTCAAGCGCAAGGGAGCTTAAAACGCTCCCTTCTGCTCGCGCCGGCGGTCGAGCGCGACCTCGAACTGGCGCAGCAGCTTGTGCGTGGTTTCGAAGTAGAGCTTGCGCTGCGGGTTGTTCTTCATGCAGCGGGCGTCCAGATGGGCGACGCTGGTCAGCGCCGAGACGCAGTAGCCGAGCAGCCAGTAGTGGGAACGGATCTTGCGCAGATAGTCGCGGAAGGGCTCCGGCTGTCCGGCCATGAAGGCGGAGAAGCTCGCCTCGTAGTCGGCGAGGATCTGGCGGATGTCCATCAGCGTGGTTTCCAGCAGCTTGCCCACCTTTTCGATGTGCATCAGAAGCTGGGTCTCGTAGGGCTTGTGCATGCGGATGTCGACCGGGATGCATTCCCGCGACTTCAGCCAGTTCAGGATGATCCGCGCCCGCGGCGCGATGCGGCGAAGCTGGTACTCGTAAAAGGTCGTGCCCTTCCAGGCGCTGAAGATCTGGTCGGCCTCGCTGCGGTCGATGCCGAAGGCCGAGACGAACAGGCCGGCTTCCTCAAGCTCGGGATTCCAGATCGCCTCCAGGAAACGTTCGATGCTCTGGGCGCCGTTGCCGCCGCCGTCGATGGCCTTGCGCACGATGGGTTCGATGCGCGCCCGGATCAGGCGGCGGAGCTGCTGGTCCTCGGCATCGCTGATCGCCCAGTGACGCTTGTCCACCGCAACCTTTTCGCCTTCGAAACAGGCCTTCAGCAGGAAGGCGTCCAGCGACGGCACGCTGTCGATCAGGGTGAGGGTGCGCAGGTCCGCGGCCGCGGCCTCGCTGTTGGCCTCGCCGATGCCGAATTGCTCTGCCAGAAGAACGCTGCTGTTGCGGGCGCGCAGATAAATGGCAAGGCCGCCCGCTTCGGTGTGTTCGACACTGTGCGGAATGTAGATGCCGGTCTCGACCGGCCGCGCTGCGGCGTCGCCGTCCTCATCCTCGTCGGCGATGGGATTGGCGTAGTCGTCGGCGTCTTCGTCGAAATTCGGATACTTGAAGAGAATGGCCTTGTTCAATCCGCGGGCACGGAACAGGCGGTTTTCTTCAGGGATCTCGCGGGTGATGGTGATCAAGTTCATCGAGACGCTGGAGCCGCCGTAGAGAATCTGCTCCAGAATCGGGGACACCGAATCCGATTGCCGCCGTGCACGCATCCGACCGTCACCTTCCGCAACCTTCCGTAAGCGTGAAGAATAGCGGTCTGCTGCGGTGCGCAAAAGTAGGTAATACGACGATCGGTAAAAAATACCTCAAACCGGGTAAGGGCGTTTCCGGCGGGCGTTCCGGAACGAACCGGACGCGCCCGCCGTCGCCGGAGGCTGGGATCAGGCGGGCTTGCCCGCGCCGCCCAGCGAACCCAGAAGCTGCGACACCTCGGCCGCCGCGTCCACCGCGACCATGCCGACCGTGTGATAGCCGGAGTCGACGTGCATGACCTCGCCGGTCACGCCGGTGCCGAGGTCGCTCAGCAGGAACAGGCCGGCGCCGCCGACCTCGCCGATGGTGACGTTGCGCTTCAGCGGGGCGTTCAGCTCGTTCCACTTCAGGATGTAGCGGAAGTCGCCGATGCCGCTGGCGGCCAGCGTCTTGATCGGTCCGGCGGAGATGGCATTGACGCGGATGTCCCGACCGCCCAAATCGACCGCCAGGTAACGCACGCTCGCCTCCAGCGCGGCCTTGGCGACGCCCATCACGTTGTAATGGGGCATCACGCGCTCGGCGCCGTAGTAGGAGAGGGTGAGGAGGCTGCCGCCCTCCTTCATCAGCGGGACGGCGCGCTGCGCCACCGCGGTGAAGGAATAGCAGGAGATGTCCATGGTGCGCAGGAAGTTGGCCCGCGTCGTGTCGAGATAGAGGCCGTCCAGCTCGTTCTTGTCGGAAAAAGCGATCGCATGAACCAGGAAGTCCAGCTTGCCCCATTCCTTTTCGATGGCGGCGAAGGTCGCGTCGACGCTGGCCTCGTCGGTGACGTCGCAGGGCAGCAGCAGCGGGGCCTTGACCTGATCGGCCAGCGGCTTCACACGCTTCAGCAGCGCGTCACCCTGATAGGTGAAGGCCAGCTCGGCGCCGTGCTGCGCCAGCGTGGAGGCAATTCCCCAGGCGATCGAACGATCGTTCGCCACGCCCATGATCAGGCCACGCTTGCCGTCCATGAGCGGCTTCGGGTTGGACATCCGTACCTCGTGCATCCAGAGTATGCTTTGAAAAGTGGGCCGCATCCTACACGAAAGACCGGCCCGGTCAAACCAAGGCGGGAGGCGTCCTGTGGCTGAAACCGAAGGCACTTCGAAAGGGGCGTGGAACCCCTTTGTGCGCGTTCGGGAAATCGGCGGCTTCATCGCCTATTCCTCCATGCGCTTCTACAACGACAACTGCTTCCAGACCGCGGCGTCGCTGACCTACACCTCGCTGCTGGCGCTGGTGCCGCTGATGACCATCGGCTTCGCGATCTTTTCGGCATTTCCCGCCTTCAATGCCTTGCAATCGCGCATCCAGACGCTGCTGTTCAAGAATCTCGTGCCCGAGAACAGCGACGCCATCCTGCAATATCTGGCGGCCTTCATGGCCAACGCCGGGCAGATGCCGGTGTTCGGCATCGTCGGGCTGGCGATGTCCGCCGTCCTGCTGATCTGGACCATCGAGGGGTCCTTCGCCACCGTCTGGCGGGTGCGCGAACCGCGCTCCTACGTCACCCGCATCCTCTCCTTCTGGGCGGTGGTGTCGCTGAGCCCGCTGTTCGCCGGCGCCAGCTTGTCGCTGTCCAGCACCCTGTGGGCGGTGCTCCAGTTCGCCCATCTGGAGGGCTTCGCCGACCCGCTGGTGGGGATCGGGGCGATCCTGCCCTTCATGCTGCAACTGGTCGGCTGCACGCTGCTCTACGTGATCATCCCCAACCGGGACGTCGGGTGGATGGACGCCGCCTGCGGCGGGGCGGTCGCCTCGCTGCTGCTGGAGGCGTCCAAGGCGGGCTTCGCCATGTACATGAAGGAGTTTCCCGCCTACCAGACCATCTACGGCGCGTTGGCGACCGTGCCGATCTTCCTGTTCTGGCTCTACATCGCCTGGTCGACGGTGCTGTTCGGCGCGGTCATCACCGCCTCGCTGCCGGAATGGCGGGCCGGCAAGATCACCCGCGGCGGGCCGGAGGGGCTTTTGCCCGCGCAGCGGCTGGGGCTGGCGCTGGCCGTCCTGCACGAGCTTCTGGAGGGCACGCGGCTCGGCGTGGGCTTGCGGCGGCGGACGCTGGTCGGGCGCGTGCCGGTCGGGACGGTGCTGATCGACGGCATCCTGGAGCAGCTTCGCGACGCCCATTGGGTGGCCCACACCACGCACAACGCCTGGGTCGTCACCCGCGACCTGAGCGAGGCCACGCTGTTCGACCTGATGAAGGCGTTGGGCATCGGCCTGCGCGGCTCCGTCCGCGGGCTGGGCGGGTTGGAACTGCCCTGGCAGGACCGCACGGCCCAGCTTTTGGAGCAGGCGGAACGGAATCAGGAGGGCATCCTCGGCGTGCCGATCAAGACCCTGCTGTCCGACCGACCCTTGGAGGCGGAACCGCCCGAAACGGGCGCGCGGGAGCCGGAGGCGCAAGATTCCGAGACGGCGGCCGGGGATGGCTCCGGAGCGGTGCCGTTGCGCGCGAAGCGCTGGCCCTGAGGGCGGGACTTGTGCGGACGCTCAAGCCCGGTATTTGGCGATGAGGTCCGCGGCGAAGCCGTCCAGATTGTTGTCGGCGGGCAGGGTCTGGACGTAGGAGCAGCCGCGGCAGGCCTCGATCTCGTCGCGGCGGCCCTCCAGATGCTTCAGCCGGAAATCGCGCAGCCGTTCGCCGTTCCAGATGTCGCGCAGCGACTCCTCGGCGACGTTGCCGACGATGGTGCCCATGCCCCAGTCGGCGCAGCAGACCGAGACCTCGCCGTTGAAGTTGATGGCCAGCTTCAGGAAAGGCTCGGAGCAGACCTTGCGGGCGGTGTCCGGGGCGACGGCGAAGGCGCTCTCATCCGCCAGCGCCTCGCCGTGCAGGGGGTGGACGAACAGGCTGTCGGCGATCGGGGTGAAGGTGTCGATGAAGCTCTGCCGCTCCTCCTCCGTCAGCTCCACGTTGATGATCTTGCAGTGCAGGTGGAAGTCGCGGCCCAGCTCCGTCTTGCGGCGGTAAAGATAGGCTACATTGTCCACGACGGTCTGGAAGCGGTCGAAGCGCCGGGTGATGCGCTTGTACATGGCGTCGCTGGCGCCGTAGACGGAGACGCGCATGGCGTCCAGCCCGGCGGCCAGCAGCGCGTCCGCCCGCTCCGGCGTCAGCAGGGAGCCGTTGCTGGTCATCTCGACATGGCGGGCCAGGCCGCGCGACTTCAGAAGATGGACCATGTGCTCGATCCGCGTGTTCACCAGCGGCTCGCCGTCCTTGTAGAGGTGGACGGATTTGATCGGGGCGTCGAACGCGGCGATGTCGTCGGCGATCTTGCGGAACAGGTCGAACTTCATGGCGCCACGCGGGCGGCCGATCTCCTTCAGCAGCTCCGGGTTCCCGGTGGCGCAGAAGACGCAGCGGAAGTTGCAGCCGTTCGACGGGTCGATCAGCAGCGAGAAGGGCGTGGTCAGCGGCAGCACCTGCGACAGGTCGTTGCGGTCGCGGTGGCGGCCATAGGGGATGTTCGCGGGAGCGGCGGCTTCGGTGCTCACTTCGGTCATGACCTTCGCCGGGCAGGGCTGCGGAAAGCGGTGTGACTAGCAGGGGACCACGCGCACCGTAAAGGAATCCTTCATTCCGGCAACCGGACATTGGCCGGGCGCCTCCAATGCCGCGGGCGCAAGGCGGATTTCAGGTGCATGTTCGACAGTCTTTCCCATCGCATCGTCTACAGCGACCGGCGCTTCTACGCGTCCTTCCCGTCCGCGGCGACGCTGGCCGACGGGCGGATTCTGGTGGCCTTCCGGCGCGCCCGCGACCACCGCTGGCTGCACGGGGAGCCGGCGGACGGCAACGGCGACTTCACCAGCGTCGACCATGTGGACTCGCGCTCCCACCTCGTGATCCAGCGCTTCACCCCGGATTTCGAGCCGGAGGGCGCGCCGCAGCCGCTGCCCACCGACCCGGAGGCGGGCGACCAGGACCCCAGCCTGCTGGTTCTGCGTTCGGGGCGGATCATCCTGGGCAGCTTCGGCTGGTACCCGATGTCGGCGCGCCACGGCCTGCGGCTGCGCGAGAAGGGCGTCCACCTGCTGGGCAACGCCGAGACGTCGGGCACCTTCTTCCTGTTCTGGGGCGGCAGCACCCGCGTCAGCGACGACGGCGGTCGGCACTGGTCGGCCCACCGCTATCTGCCGGAACTGCCGGGCCAGGGACCGATCCTGCCCGGCCTGCGCCCGATGCTGGGCGGGGCCGTGCGCGGGCGGGCGGTGGAGGCGCCGGACGGCACGCTGCTGATGGCGACCTACACCGGCGGCCCCTACACCAGCTACCTGTTCGCCTCCCGCGACCGGGGGGAAAGCTGGGCTCTGCGCAGCACCATCGCCCGCGACCCGGCGGGGCGGGCCGGCTTCTGCGAAACCGCGCTGCACCTGACCGCCGACGGGCAGCTGGTCGCCTTCCACCGCACCACCGGACTGGGCGACCGCCTCGCCACCTCCGTCTCCCACGATCTGGGGGAAAGCTGGGCGCCCTGGATCGAGAACGCGGTCGTCGGGCACCCCTACGACGCCTGCCCGCTGCCGGACGGGCGGCTGTTCGTCGTCTACGGCTACCGCCATCAGCCCTACGGCGTGCGCGCCCGCGTTTGGGACAGCCGGCGGGAGACGCTGGAGAGCGCGCCGGAGATCGTCATCCGCGCCGACGCGCCGTCGCCCGACGTCGGCTATCCCTGGGCGACCGTGCTGGCGGACGGGCGGGTGGCGGTCTGCTACTACATCTGCGACGCGGCGGGCACGCGGCACATCCAGGCGACGCTGCTGCGCGTGAGCGGCTGATTGACGGGCTTCCGCGCACCTCCTATCGTCGCCGGCCATACCGCAATCCCGAGTTTTGGGGAGTAGAGTGTCCATGAAGCCCGCCCGCCGGCCGTCGAACCCGCTGTTTTCCTCCGGCCCCTGCGCCAAGCGGCCCGGCTGGTCGCTGGACGCCCTGGACGGCGCGCTGCTCGGCCGCTCCCACCGCTCGAAGCCGGGCAAGGCGAAGCTGAAGGAGGTCATCGACCTGACCCGCGCCGTCCTGGCGATCCCCGGCGACTACCGCATCGGCATCGTCCCGGCCTCCGACACCGGGGCGGTGGAGATGGCGCTGTGGAACCTGCTGGGTGAGCGCGGCGTCGACATGATGGCCTGGGAGAGCTTCGGCAAGGAGTGGGTGACCGACGTCACCAAGCAGCTCCGCCTGTCCGACGTGCGGACCATCCAGGCCCCCTACGGCGAACTGCCGGACCTGTCGCAGGCCGATTTCAGCCGCGACGTGGTGTTCACCTGGAACGGCACGACGTCGGGCGTGCGGGTGCCGGACGGCGATTGGATTCCGGCGGACCGCGAGGGGCTGTCGATCTGCGACGCGACCTCCGCCGCCTTCGCCATGGACATTCCCTGGAGCAAGATCGACGTCGCCACCTGGTCCTGGCAGAAGGTGCTGGGCGGCGAGGCCGCGCACGGCATGCTGGTGCTCAGCCCGCGCGCCGTGGCGCGGCTGGAGAGCTTCCGCCCCGACCGCCCGTTGCCGAAGATTTTCCGCCTGACCAGTGGCGGGAAGCTGATCGAAGGCATCTTCGTCGGCGACACCATCAACACGCCGTCCATGCTCTGCGTGGAGGATGCCATCGACGGGCTGCGCTGGTCGCTGTCGGTCGGCGGCCTGACCCAGCTCATCCGCCGGTCGGAGCAGAACCTGCGCATCGTCTCGGAGTGGGTGGCGGCCTCGACCTGGGCCGGCTTCTTGGGGGACGATCCGGCGACGCGCTCCTGCACCTCGATCTGCCTGCGTTTCACCGACCCCGAGGTGACCGCCCTGACGCCGGAGGCCCAGGCCGACTTCGCCAAGAAGCTCGCGGCGCTTCTGGAGAAGGAGGAGGCCGCCTTTGACGCCGGTTCCTACCGCGACGCTCCTCCGGGCCTGCGCCTGTGGGGCGGCGCCACGGTGGAGAACGAGGACATGGAGGCGGTCCTGCCCTGGCTCGACTGGGCCTTCGCCACGGTCAAGGCGGAGACCTTCGGGCGCTGAACCTTGAAGATGCCAAGCTCTTTTCCCGACAAGCATAGTGTCGACCCGGATTGCCTCAACGCTGAGGTTGAGGCAATCCGGGCCTTGATCGATCAGCGCCGCGCCGAATCCCTCGTCGATCTCGAAGAAGGCGAGGCGGAAATCTACAAAATGTTGGAGCTGAAGAAGCAAGCCCGCGCGTCTCGATAGAGGGCGGTGGCTTCGTACGAAGCAGGCATGTTGTCCGCTCTCGATAAGGCCGCGCCACTCCGGCGCGGCCTTTCTCATGGCCCGCTCAATCCCGCCAGAAGCTCGGCAGGATCAGCACCAGCACGGTGAAGACCTCCAGCCGGCCCAGCAGCATGGCGAAGCTCAGCATCCATTTCGCGGCGTCGGGCAGCGGCGCCATGGTGCCCGCCGGGCCGACCACCGGCCCCAGCCCCGGACCGGCGTTGGCGAGCGCGGAGGCGACGGCGCTGGCGGCGCTCAGGTAATCCACGCCCATCGCGGCGACAAGAAGCGACAGGATGCCGAAGGCCGCCATGAAGGCGAAGGCGAGGTTGATGACCGAGCCGACCACATCCTCGTCCAGCACCTTGCCCTGATAGAGCGGGACCAGCACCCGGTTCGGCTTCAGCATCCGCTGCATCTGGTTCAGCATCGACAGCGCCAGCACCTGCCAGCGGAAGACCTTGATGGAGCCTGCTGTCGAGCCCGTGCAGCCGCCGATGAAGTAGAAGAAGAAGAAGGCGACGACGGCGAAGCTGCCCCAGGTCGAATAGTCGGTGGAGACGAAGCCCGTCCCGGTGATGATCGAGGTGACGTTCACCGCCGAATGGCTGAGCGCGTCCCGGAAGGGCAGGCCGACCACGATGAAGGCCCACAGGGTCATGGCGGTGCTGGCCGCCAGCAGGATCGCCAGCAGCGCGTTCACCTGGCTGTCGCCGAAGACCGGCGCGTTGCGCTGGCCGCGCAGCAGGCGGATGTACCAGGTCAGCGGCAAGGCCCCGCAGATCATCGAAACGGTCGCCACCCACAGCACCGCGTGGGAATCGAACCAGCCGAGCGAGGCGTCCTTGGTCGAGAAGCCGCCGGTGGCGATGGAGGCCATGGCGTGGTTGATCGCGTCGAACCACGTCATGCCGGCCAGATGGTAGGCCACCGCCGACAGCACGGTCAGCGCCAGATAGATCATGGCGATGGCCCCGGCGGTGTCCTGCACCGTGGCGAAGGGCTTGTCGCCCTTGTCGGAGGACTCGGTGCGGAACAGCTGCATGCCGCCGACCCGCAGGATGGGCAGCACGGCGATCGCCATGACGATGATGCCGACCCCGCCGAACCAGTTCAGCAGCGACCGCCACAGCAAAACCCCCGGCGGGGCGTCGTCCAGCCCGACGATCACCGTGCCGCCGGTGGTTGAGAGGCCCGACATCGCCTCGTAATAGGCGTCGGTGAAGGACAGGCGGGCGGCGGAGATCATGAAGGGCAGGGCGCCGAAGGTCGCCAGGACGCACCAGGACAGCGTGGTCAGCAGGAAATGCTGCTTCACGGTGAAGCGCGCGTGCTCCTTGCTCGACGTCGCCAGGACCATGCCCCCGCTGACCGCCAGCGTCGCCGCACTGGAGCCGGCGAAGGCCGTCCAGTCGCGGTTGCCCACGGCGGCGTCGGCCAAGGCCGGCACCAGCATGCCCAGCCCCAGGATGGTCAGAAGGATGCCGATGATGTGGAAGACCGGTCCCAGCGCAATTCCATTGCCGACGCCATTGCCCAAGGCTGTGCCCTTCGTCGCTGCGGAGGCCGATGGCGGCGCCCCGTCTTGTCCCGATGTGATGCGCTGATTATCCAAAGGGGCGGGTGCTGTCCATCCGCATCGGGGCGGTCGGGCCGTCCGGGGCTCACACGAAACCAGCCGCTCCCAACATGCGGTAAAACTCCCGCAGAGCGCGCTGCTGCGTCACCGCGTCGGGCAGGTCCTCCACATATTTCCGGTCGAATTGCGGTTGGCGGAGATGCTCGACGACGCGGCGCCGGACCATCTCCAGCGCCCGCCGGCTGCGCAGGATGCCCGGCGCGCAGACCTGCAGCAGACGGTTCGCGCGCAGCCGCAGAGCGTCGCCGGGATCGTCCAGCCGCTCCACCACGCGCTCTTCGGTGATATAGGCCACCAGAAGCGCGTCGAGGTCGCCGGTCAGGCGGGTGCGCGCCTCCTCCGGCAGCGCCGACTCGGCGGCTTGGCAATAGAGCAGGGTCAGCGCCTCCAGATTGTCGCGGGGCGGCAGGCGGGGGTGGACGAAGCGGCCGTAGCCCGCCGGGTTGCCGGTCAGGGTGTGCAGCAGCCGGGCGATGTCGGCCGCGTGCCCATGGCCGAGGTCGGAGTCGGCGAGCGCCAGCAGGAAGCGCACCCGGTCCCGCGCGTCGGGGATGCAGCCGGCCACCTCCGCGATGGCCTGCTTGCGGCCCGGCGCCCCGCCGCCCTCCAGGAAGCGCAGGTAGCGCAGGACCAGCGCCTCGGCCATCGGACCGCCCCCGGCGGGTCCGTCGGGGCCGAGCGTGCGCTTCAGGATTTCCTGGAAGGCGTCCATCTCCAGCGACGGGTCGGAGCGGTAGAGCGGCTGCGTCCCCTTCAACTGCCGGCGCACCAGATCCAGGATGACCAGGCGCGTCTGGTCCAGGTCGTGGAAGGCCAGAAGCTCGTTCAACTGGACGGCGCGGTCGCCCTCCGCCCGCTTGGCCGGGGACAGGCGGCCCCGCGACAGGTCGATCAGATTGCACAGCGCCTCCGCCAGGCTGCCCTGGGCGCCCAGAAGCTCCTGCGCGACGGAGGGGGCGCCCAGAACATCGGCGATCACGCCGTCGAGCAGGACCAGCGGCCGGTCGGCCGTGCCCCCGTCCTCCCGCGCCAGCTCACCCAGGAAATCCAGCTTGGCCAGCCAGTTGCGCATCTGCACCAGCTCGCGCGACAGCACGACGCGGGCGAGGAAATCGCGCTCCTCCGCCGGCAGGCTGGAATCCAGCCGGTCGAACATGGGGCGGAAGCCGGTGGCGGCGATGGCCGGCAGGTCCTTGCGCGCGGCGGCGGCGCGCGCCCGGTCGGTCAGTTCGTGCATCAGCAGGTTCAGCGCGTCGCGCCGCCCGCGCCCGTCCGTCCCTGCCTTCTCCGCCTGGAGGGCGGCGACCCGCCCGACCGCGGTGGGCACGAGGTTGTCGGTGTTGAGAAGCCGCGCCAGCTCCGCGTGGTTGTGCAGCACCTCGGTCGGGGTGACCACCGCGCGCTCCACGTAATTGCGCAGCACGCGGTTCATCGTCATGCGACTCTGCACGCCGTAGCAATGGTCGAGCGTAAGGCAGAGCGCCGGCGCCTCGTCGATGGGGGAGGCGGCCACCGTGCGGGAGACCTGACGGAACTCCACATGGACTTCCGTCTCGACATGGCGGCCGTCCGGGCGCCGCCAGTCGCGCACCACCCGCATGCCCTCGACCTTGCCGCCGGACAGCGCCTTGCGGCCGAAGACCAGCGCCTCCGCCTCGGTGTCGAAGCGGCCGTCGAGAACCCAGTGGTCCTGCTGGTAGATCTGGACTTCGTAGCTGGCGGACGGGCGTGCCATGGTGCCATTGCCCCGCTGCTGCTGGCACGGTTCGTACACAGGATGCCGGAGATTTCTCATCAAACTCAACAAAGATTCGATTGGAAAGCATTCATGTTTCGAACCGCCCCAAACCGGCGCCTGTGGCCGGCGCAGGGGAGACGGGCACGGGCTGCGGAGCTTTTCCGTTTGCATGAGGAAGGCGGGGTGGGGTATTGACCCGCTCCGTATGCCCGAGCACCGCATGCCCATCGGACTTGCGGGCTCTCGCCATGCCGACGGTTTGCCACCCATTCGACGAGACGACGCAGGCCATGCCCGCTGATTCCCTGAGCTCCGCGCTGTTGCCCGCCGGCCTGCACGACGTGCTGCCGCCCGAAGCGGCGCACGAAGCGGCGGCGGTGGCGCGCCTGCTGGCGGACTTCACGGCCCACGGCTATGAGCGTGTCGAGCCGCCGCTGGTCGAGTTCGAGGACAATCTGCTGTCCGGCTCCGGCGCCGCCATGGCGAAGCAGACCTTCCGGCTGATGGACCCGCTGTCGCAGCGCATGATGGCCGTGCGCGCCGACATCACCCCGCAGATCGTGCGCATCGCCACCACCCGCCTGAAGAACGGCGCCCGCCCGGTGCGGCTGTGCTACGCCGGGCCGGTGCTGCGCGTGAAGGGGTCGCAGCTCCGTCCCGAGCGGCAGATCACCCAGGTCGGCGTCGAGCTGATCGGCCCGCTGGAGGCCGAGGCGGACGCCGAGGTGATCCTGCTCGCCGCCCACGCCCTGGAAGGGGTGGGGGTGAAGCACCTGTCGGTGGACCTCTGCGTGCCGACCATGGTGGCGCGGGTCTGCCGTGGCCTGGGGCTCGGCGATGAGGAAACCGCCCGCTTGCGCGAGGCGCTGGACAAGAAGGACGCGGCGGCTGTGACGGCGGTCGGCGGCCCGGCGGCCTCGTTGCTGCACGCGCTGATGGCCGCCTCCGGCCCGGCGGAGCGCGCCATGGAGGTGCTGTCGGCGCTGCCGCTGCCGGAAACGGCGGAGAAGGACCGGCGCCGCCTGACCGACGCCCTGGGCCTGCTGCGCGCCGCGCGCCCCGATCTGACGATCACCGTCGATCTGGTGGAGCATCGCGGCTTCGAATACCAGACCGGCCTCAGCTTCACCCTATTCGCGCGCGACGTGCGCGGCGAACTGGGGGCGGGGGGCCGCTACCGCGCCGGCGTGCGTCCGGGCGTGGAGGAGGAGGGCGAGCCGGGGACCGGCTTCACCCTCTACATGGACACGCTCCTGCGCGCCGTTCCGGCGCCGGAGCCGGCCAAGCGCGTTTACGTGCCGCATGGCACCTCCTGGGCCGCGGCGGGCAAGCTGCGCGCCGAGGGCTGGGTCACCGTGGCGGGGCTGGCTCCCGTGGCGGACGCGGCGGCGGAGGCCAAGCGTCTGGACTGCGGCCACCGTCTGGACGGCGGCACGGTCACGCCGCTGACCTGAGACTTCACGAGAGGCGACCCCCGCGCCGCGGGGGCGCCTTTGCATGGGCAACGTTTCTTTCTGCCTTCTTTTTTTGCGGAGACACACATGGCCAACGTGGCGGTGGTCGGCGCCCAGTGGGGCGACGAGGGCAAGGGCAAGATCGTCGACTGGCTGTCCAGCCGGGCCGACGTGGTGGTGCGCTTCCAGGGCGGTCACAACGCCGGCCACACGCTGGTGATCAACGGCGTGACGTACAAGCTGAGCCTGCTGCCTTCGGGCGTGGTTCGGCCGAACAAGCTGTCGATCATCGGCAACGGCGTCGTCTTCGACCCCTGGGCCTTCATCCGCGAAGTGACGGCGATCAAGAGCCAGGGCGTGGACGTGTCCCCCGCCACGCTCCAGGTCGCCGAGAACGTTCCGCTGATCCTCCCGGTCCACAGCGCGCTCGACAAGGCGCGCGAGGAGGCCCGCGGCGCCGGCAAGATCGGCACGACCGGCCGCGGCATCGGCCCGGCCTATGAGGACAAGGTGGCCCGGCGGGCCATCCGCCTGTGCGACCTCGGCGACGAGGCGGTGCTGAAGGAGAAGGTGGACGCCCTGCTGGCCCACCACAACCTGCTGCTCCGCGGCCTGGGCGCGCCGGAAATGACCCCGGCCGACATCCTGGACCCGCTGCGCGAGATCACCCCGCAGGTGCTGCCCTACGCCTCGGTCGTCTGGAAGACGCTGGACGAGCTGCGCCGCGCCGGTAAGCGCATCCTGTTCGAGGGCGCGCAGGGCCAGATGCTCGACATCGACCACGGCACCTATCCCTTCGTCACCTCCTCCAACACGGTGGCCGGCAACGCCGCCGCCGGCAGCGGCATGGGTCCGCGCGCCGTCGGCTATGTGCTGGGCATCTGCAAGGCCTACACGACGCGCGTCGGCTCCGGCCCGTTCCCGACCGAGCTGTTCGACGACGTCGGTGAGCTGATCGGCCAGCGCGGCAAGGAGTTCGGCGTGGTCACCGGGCGCAAGCGCCGTTGCGGCTGGTTCGACGCCGTGATGGTCCGCCAGGCGGTGAAGACCGGCGGCATCGACGGCATCGCCATGACCAAGCTGGACGTGCTGGACGGCTTCGACGAGATCAAGGTCTGCGTCGGTTACCGCCTGGACGGGCAGGAGCTGGATTACTTCCCGGCCAACGCCGGCGCCCAAGCCCGCGTCGAGCCGATCTACGAGACCTTCGAGGGTTGGAAGGACAGCACCCAGGGCGCCCGCTCCTGGGCGGAGCTGCCGGCTCAGGCGGTGAAGTATGTCCGCCACGTCGAGGAACTGATCCAGGCCCCGGTGGCCCTGCTGTCCACCAGCCCGGAGCGCGACGACACCATCCTGATGAACGACCCGTTCCAGGATTGATGTGCCAGGATTGATGTGAAGGTGTAGGCCTCGGGCCCCCTCCCTAACCCTCCCCCACCTTCGGTGAGGGAGGGGACTATCTCCCTCTCCCGCGAAGCGGGGGAGGGCCGGGGAGGGGGCCCGACGCGACCACTTCCCCCCGCGTTAACAATTTGTTTGCCCTTTTCGAGCGACTAAGGCTGGCACACGCTCGCAGGCTCCGGGGATTCGAACGCCATGCCATCCGATGCCATGACCGCAGCCGCCGCGGATCGGATGATGGCGAACGCCGAGCCGGTCAAGCTGGCCGAGCGGTACGAGATCCACCCCAGCGCGCCGCTCGCCGCGCTCAACGCCATCGGCGGCAACGCCTACACGGCCAAGCCGCTGCGTGACAAGCGCTCCGAAGCCTTCGCCATCATCGGCCACGGCGCCACGCTGGCGCGAACCGACATCGCCGCCACCGTGGCCAGCCTCGACAACCAGGCCCACATGCGCCTGCTCGACTGGGGCATGGTGGATTGGCCGGCGAGCCAGGGGCGCCGCCTCTGCATGATCTTCGAGCGTCCGGCGGGCAAGCGGCTGATGAACAGCCTGACCGAGACCACGGACCCGATCCCCGAAGACCATCTGACCCGGCAGATCATCCACCCGCTGGTCGCGGCGCTGAAGGAGTTGTCGAGCCGCGGCGTGGTCCATGGCGCGATCCGCCCGACCAACCTCTACTACCGCGATCTGGCCTCCAGCAGCCTGATGCTGGGCGAATGCCTGTCCACTCCGCCGGGCTACGGTCAGACGGTCCTGCTGGAGACGGTGGAGCGCGGCATGGCCTCGCCGGCCGGGCGCGGCACCGGCACCATGGCCGACGATCTCTATTCGCTGGGCGTCACGCTGCTGCTCCTGCTGTTGGGGCGCAACCCGGTGGGGGCGGCGGAGGACGAAGCGATCCTCCAGGCCAAGATCGAGCGCGGGTCCTACCCGGCGCTGGTCGGCCAGATGCGCCTGCCGCTGGCGATCAGCGAGGTGATCCGCGGGCTGCTGGTGGACGATCCCAAGCAGCGCTGGACGCTCCAGGACCTCGACCTTTGGGTCGCCGGGCGCCGCCTCAGCCCGAAGCAGCCGCAGGTGCCGCGCCGCGCCGCCCGCCCGCTGGAATTCCAGGGGCAGGACTACTGGCATTGCCGCACGCTGGCCCGCGCCTTCGCCCGCCATGTGGCGCCCGCCGCCACGGTCATCGAGGGCGGCGAGCTGGACAAATGGCTGCGCCGCTCCATGGGCGACGACGCGCGGGCGGAGGCGGTGGCGAACGCGGTGCAGACGGCCTCGACCACCGGCAAGGGCGGCAGCATGGCCGAACGGCTGGTCGCCCGCGTCTGCATGGCGCTGGACCCCGCTGCACCCATCCGCTACCGCGGCAAGGCGATGATGCCCGACGGCATCGGCACCATGCTGGCCGACGCCTTCCTGCGCGGCGAGTCGCCGCAGCCGTCGGCCGAAGTCCTGGCCAACCAGCTTCCCATGTTCTGGGTCAGCGTGCAGAGCGACTTCAAGCCGGAGTTCGTGCCGATGGTGCAGAACTTCGATCAGGTCCGCGGCCTGCTGGACCGCACGGGCCACGGGCTGGGGGTGGAGCGCGTGCTCTACGAGATGAACCCCACCATGCCCTGCATCAGCCCGCTGGTCGCCAAGCAGATGCCGACCACCCCGGCGGAACTGCTGCGCGCCCTCGACTGGATGGGGGCGGGGAGCGAGCGGCACAAGGACCCCATCGACCGCCACGTCGCCGCCTTCCTGGCGGTGCGGCACCGGCGGACCGACGAGATGCTCTACACCCAGCTCGGCTCCAGCATCGAGCCGATGCGCCGGGTGATCGCCATGCTGACCATCCTGGCCGACGTCCAGGCGCGCACCGGCACGGATTCGCTGTCGCACCTCGCCGCCTGGGTGGTGTCGTTGCTCGATCCGGCCTTCCGCCGTTTCCACAGCCGGCCGCACCAGGACACCGTGCGCAAGCTCGCCGACTCCGCCGCCCACAACGGACGCCTCGGCGATCTGCTGAAGATCGTCGACGATCCGGAGGCGCTGCGCCGCGACAAGCTGGAGTTCGAAGCCGGCCAGATCGCCTACCGCGAGGCCGATGCCGAGATCAACAAGCTGCGGCAGAGCATCGGCGACCGGAACAGCATCATCGAATCGTCCGGGCGGCAGGTGGCGGCGATCGTGTCGAGCCTGCTGTCCACGATTCTGGTCGGCGGCATCATCCTCTTCTTCGCCTTCTGACGGCGGCCTTCAAACCAAGGATCGGGTGGCACCCATGGCGCGCGGCGGCAAGAGCGGCGGAAAGAAGAAGAAGCGCAAGGGCAGCATGCTGACGCTGATCCTGCTGATCATCCCGGCGGGTCTGGTGGTGCTGCCCACCTCGATCCTGTTCGGCATCGGCATGATCCCGACCATCGTCGCCTACGTCACCGACCGCGACCCCGAAAAATCGGCGCCGATCACCGTCGGTGGGCTGAATTTCTGCGGCTGCATGCCCTACGCCATCGAGCTGTGGAAGCACAACCACACCATCGGCGCCGCCGGCAAGATCTTCATGGACCCGCTGGCTTGGCTGGTGATGTACGGGGCGGCGGCGATCGGCTGGGCGCTCTATTTCGGGATTCCGCCGATGGTGGCGAATTTCGAGGTGATGCGCGCCGAGAAGCGGGTCAGCGCGCTGAAGGACGTGAAGGTCGGTCTGGTCCAGGAATGGGGACCGGAGGTCGCCGGCGACTTGTTCGACGAGGCCGGCGGCCTGTCGCCGGACGAGCAGGAGCAGATGGCCGAACCCGCGGGGGCGTAAGGGCGGCCTCCGCCCGCCATGGGCGAACGGAGGGCAAAGGCTCAGCCGGCCAGCTTCTGCTCCACCGCGGCATTGCGGATGGCCTTCTGGAGCTTCTCGAAGGCGCGCACCTCGATCTGGCGGACGCGCTCGCGGCTGATGCCGTACTTCTGCGACAGATCCTCCAGCGTGGTGGGATTGTCGCGCAGGCGGCGCTCCTCCAGGATGTCGCGCTCGCGCTCGTTCAGGTTCTCCATGGCGGCGGTCAGCAGCTTGCGCCGCTTGCCCAGCTCCTCGTTCTCGGCCAGGGAGATTTCCTGGTTCGCCGTCTCGTCGACCAGCCAATCCTGCCACTCGCCCTCGCTGTCGGCGCGCAGCGGCGCGTTCAGCGAATGGTCGGGCGCGCTGAGGCGGCGGTTCATGTTGACGACGTCCTGCTCCGGCACGTCGAGGGTCGTGGCGACGTGGCGCACCTGCTCGGGCGACATGTCGCCCTCCTCGATGGCCTGCATCTGGCCCTTCAGGCGGCGCAGGTTGAAGAACAGCTTCTTCTGGGCCGCCGTGGTGCCCATCTTCACCAGCGACCAGCTGTGCAGGATGTATTCCTGGATGGCGGCGCGAATCCACCACATGGCGTAGGTCGCCAGCCGGAAGCCGCGGTCGGGGTCGAACCGCTTCACCGCCTGCATCATGCCCACGTTGCCCTCGGAGATCAGCTCCGACAGCGGCAGGCCGTAGCCGCGGTAGCCCATGGCGATCTTCGCCACGAGCCGCAGATGGCTGGTCACCAGCTTGTGCGCGGCGTCCGAATCCTCGATCTCCTGCCAGCGCTTGGCCAGCATGTACTCCTCCTCTGCCGCGAGCATGGGGAACTTGCGGATTTCCTGGAGGTAGCGCGAGAGATTGCTTTCGGAACTGATGACCGGAACGCTGGATGTCGTCGCCATGTTGGACCCTCTCCGACGGCTGTTCTTCGTGCCTTCTCACGGGCACACGGCCGTTCACTGTTCTGCGCCGCCTCGCCGTCCGCTTGCCCGTTCGATCCGCCGGGGATGGTCCCGGATGCAAGCGTGAGCGTTGGCGGCTGTTGACGCGAAGAATAACCGACTTCTGCGCGCGGGTATAGTGGATTACAGGGATTCTAAGAAATCTGACAAATCTTTAATATCCGTGGGTAGCGGCGCCTGGAAGCGGACCGTCTCCCCCGTTGCCGGGTGCCGGAAGGTCAGCCCCACGGCGTGCAGCGCCTGCCGTGGAAAGCCAACAAACCGGTCGCGATGGGGTTCCGGCAGGGCTGAGGCGTGCTTGCCGCCGGCGCGCCCGGCACGCCCCTTGCCATAGAGCGGATCACCCACGATGGGATGGCCGATGTGCGCCATGTGCACGCGGATCTGGTGTGTGCGCCCGGTCTCCAGCGTGCATTCGACCAGCGCGAGCGCGGTGCCGAAGGAGCGGACGACGCGGTAGCGGGTGGCCGCGTGCTTGCCGCCGCCGGTGACCACGGCCATTTTCTTGCGGTCGGTGCTGCTGCGCCCGATGTTGCCCTCGATCCGCCCCTCGCGAGGGGAGGGGACACCCCAGACGAGCGCTTGGTAGGTGCGGCTGAGCGTGCGCCCGGAGAACTGCTCCGTCAGCGCATGGTGCGCGCGGTCGTTCTTGGCGACGACCATCAGGCCGCTGGTGTCCTTGTCGAGCCGGTGGACGATGCCCGGACGCCGCACGCCGCCGATGCCCGACAGGCTGTCGCCGCAATGGGCGAGCAGGGCGTTGACCAGCGTGCCGTCCGGATTGCCGGCGGCGGGGTGGACCACCATGCCCGCGGGCTTGTCGATCACCAACACGTCCTCATCCTCATAGACCACGTCCAGGGGGATGTCCTGGGCTTCGGGCTGTGCAGGTTCAGCTTCGGGGATGAAAACGTCGAAAGTTTGTCCGGGCTTGACCTTCACGGAAGGGTCCGTGACCGTCCGTCCGTCGCCGTCCTGCACGCAGCCCTTTTCCAGCAGCGCCTGCACGCGCGAGCGCGACAGGCCGGGAAGCCCCATCGCCAGGGCCTTGTCGAGCCGCTGGCCGCCGGCGCCGTCCGGAACGGTCCAGCGCTGCCGCGCGCCTTCGCCGGTTTCGCCGTCCTGCGTTCCGGTGTATTCGTCCTCATCGTCGTCGATTTCGGTGCGTTCGGGCATCGTTCGGCAAAACTCCTCACATTCGCGCGAGAGTGGACCCCAAACCGTGCAGTTCCTCAAGGCACTCATCGTCATCATGGGCGTGATGATCATCGCCGGCTTCACGTTCCTCGGCGTCGAACTCTACAGGCGCATCAGCGATCCGGAGCGCCGGGCCGGCGCCGATACCGAGCGCGCCACTGCCCCCGCGGGGAGGGCGGAGGAGGTCACGCTGGGCCTGCCGGCGGGCGCGCGCCTGGGCGACCCGGTGGCGGTGGGCAACCGCGTCGTCTTCCGCGCCACCATACCGGACGCCGCGGACCGCCTCTATGTGATGGACCCGCGCACCGGCGCCATCGCCGTGACCGTCACCGCCGGAGCCGCCGCGCCATGACCAACGCCTTCGTGTACGATTTCCGCAGCGACAATGTGGCCGGTGCCGCGTCGGAGGTGGTGAACGCCCTGGTCGCGGCCTCGGTCGGGTCCGCCGACCCCTATGGGCAGGACCCGCTGACCGCCAGCGTCACCCGCCGGCTGTGCGCCCTCTTCGAGGCCGAGGTGACGGTGTTCCCGGTCGCCACCGGGACGGCGGCCAACGCGCTGGCCCTGTCGGCTCTGGTCCCGCCCTACGGCGCGGTCTACTGCCACCAGGAAAGCCACATCCACGTCGACGAGTGCGGCGCGCCGGAGATGGCCACCGGCGGGGCCAAGCTGGTGCCGCTGGCCGGGGAGGGCGGCAAGCTGACCCCCGCCGCGCTGACCGCGGCGCTCGGCGGGGCGGGCATCGGCGTGGTGCACCGGGTGCAGCCCGCCGCCCTCAGCCTGACCCAGGCGACGGAGGCCGGGACGGTCTACCGCGCGCAGGAGGTGGCGGCCCTGTCCGACGTCGCGCACGCCCACGGCATGGCGGTGCACATGGACGGCGCGCGCTTCGCCAACGCGGTGGCCCGGCTGGGCTGCGCCCCGGCGGAGGTGACTTGGAAGGCCGGGGTGGACGTGTTGTCGTTGGGCGGCACCAAGGGTGGCTGCCTCGCCGCGGAGGCGGTGGTGTTCTTCAACCCGGCGCTGGCCGAGGATTTCGGCTTCCTGCGCAAGCGGGCCGGGCACCTGGTGTCCAAGGGCCGCTTCCTGTCGGCGCAACTCGACGCCTGGCTGGCCGACGATCTGTGGCTGCGGCTGGCCCGCCACGCCAACGCCATGGCCGACCGGCTGTCGCAGGGCCTCGCCGCGCTGCCAGGGGCGGAGCTGGCCCATCCGGTGGAGGCCAACGAGATATTCGTGCGGCTGCCCGCCGCGGTGGCCGACGGGCTGGAGGCGGCGGGCTACCGTTTCTACCGCTGGGAGGGCGATCTGCTGCGTCTGGTCACCGCCTTCGACACGCCGCAGGCCGTCGTGAACTCTTTTCTGAAAATCGCCAAAGGTCTGTCAGAAAAGGCTTGATCGGGCCGGGTGGGTTCGCTAAAAACCCGCCACGCCGACGACGCCACGTCGTCAGACGACGAAAGACTGTCCCCTTCGTCTAGAGGCCTAGGACACCGCCCTCTCACGGCGGTAACAGGGGTTCGAATCCCCTAGGGGACGCCACTTTCGTTCGGCTGGCAACCGAGCATCGCCCGATGAAGGTCCCCTTCGTCTAGAGGCCTAGGACACCGCCCTCTCACGGCGGTAACAGGGGTTCGAATCCCCTAGGGGACGCCATCCTTTCCGGCAACAACGATCCACGGCCCGCCTTCTTGGCGGGCCGTCGTCGTTTCGGCTTTACCGTTTTGCGCCGGTGGAGCGGGAGACGCTCAGCTCGGCGACCTCCTCCTGCTTGGCGGCGGGCAGGCCGGCGGAGCGCACCACGCTGGAATCGTGGGGATGGACGCGGCGCGGGTAGACGCTGTGGACCTTCACCACATAATCCTGCGTCTCGCGGTAGGGCGGAACGCCCTTGTACTGGACCACGGCCCCTTCGCCCGCGTTGTAGCCGGCCAGCGCCAGCGTCACGTTGCCGTCGAAATAGGCCAGCAGCCAGCGCAGATACTTCATGCCGCCGCGCAGGTTCTGCTCGGGGTCGAAGGGCTTGGTCACGCCGAAGCGCTCCGCCGTCTCGGGGATGAGCTGCATCAGCCCCATGGCGTTCTTTTCCGACACCACATCCACACGGTAACCGGATTCCACGGCGATCACCGCCAGCACCAGATCCGGGTCGAGCCCGTAGCTGGGGGCCATCTTGGTGACCATGGCGCGGATTTCCTTGGGCGGCATGCGGATCACGCCCCAGCGCACGCTCGGCGGTTCGCAGCGGTCGGGCGCCTTGCCCGCCGCCCCCTTGCCCGAACCGCTGGCCGGCTTGACCATCTGCGCCGCGTTGTCGTTGCCCAGCAGGGCGGCGCGGCGCAGCCAGGAGCGGCCGAGTTCCTCGTCCTTCGACACCGCACCCCGCCCGGCCATGTGCATCCGCCCGGCGCGGTAGGCCGCCTCGGCGTAGTCCTGGCGGGCCGCCCGGCAATAGAGGGAGAGGGCCATCCGCTCGTCCCGGTTCACGCCTTTGCCGACCTCGTAGCGCATGGCCAGCTCGTACTGGGCGCGGGCGCTGCCCTTGCCGGCGAGTGCCTCCAGCGCGCGGATCGTGCGCTCGCCCGTGCTCTGGAAGGCCGGTGGCTGGGCGGCGGCCGTCTGTACCGACGTCTCCTGTGCCGTGGCCGGCAGGGCGGTCAGAAAGGACGCGATCAGCCCGCCGGTGGCCAGAGCCACCGCGCTTTTCACCGCCTTCACACGCCTTTCGCCGACTGGTGAATCCGGCCGGTCTTTCGGCGTATGCGGGAAGATTGGCGCGCTAGCGCCAACGTCCGGCTGTCCACGAAAGACGTAATGCGATATGGTTCCGGCCAAGAGAGGAAGCGGACTGCAATGAAATAAGACTTCCGCTAAGGGACGGAAACGCCGCCTATACAGAGAAGAAGAACCGCTGGCAGCGGACCTGCGGATGGATGAATGAGCGAATTCATCGTTGGCCATAGACATGGCTATCCCGCAAAGGAGATTTGAGGTCGGTTGGTGAAAGCCAGCCGGCCTTTTCCTTTTGAGCAAAGTCATGAAGCCTCCCGTATGTCCGGAGACGATACCTCATCCCCGAGCGAATGCTACGGGAGCAATCGGACGATCCATGGCATTTAGGGGTAATCTCGCCAAATTGTTAAGGGGCTTAGCCTTTTTCCCAACTGGCAGCCCCTGTGGTGCGCCATTACGTACTGATGGACCGACGATTGTCGTTGGAGAATCCGGTTAAGCCCCGCGTGCATTCGGCGCAAGGCGGGGTCCGGAGCGACGGTTCGGGCGTTTCCAGTCGCGCCCGACATGATCGGGACATCTTTCGGTACACAGGGAGGCAGCGTTCCACCGATGGCGAACCACGTCGCGAGTTCCTTGCGCCGTCCGGCAAGCAGCCCCGCGCCGCTTGACCCCGTCGCCCTCAAGCCGGTGATGGGAAGCCGCCGTGCGGACGAGGACGAGTTGAACGTTGCGGTCGAAGCCGAGGATGGCGTCGAAGCCGACGATCCGCCCGCCGAGGGCGCGGCGGAAGCGCCCCAGGCACCCTTGGCGCCCCCCGATCCGGCGATCATCGCGCAGATCGAGGCGGAGATTCCCCGCCTGCGCCGTTTCGCCCGCGCCATGGTGCGGGACGCCACGCTGGCCGACGACCTTGTCCAGGAATGTCTGGAGCGTGCCTTGTCGCGCCTGCATCTGTGGCGGCCCGGCAGCAACTTGCGCGCCTGGCTCTTCACCATCCTGCGCAACCTGCACATCAACGGCATCCGCCGCCGGCAGGCGGTCGTGGACATCGACGGGGAAGGGCAGGCGGCGATCGGCGCCGCCCATGGCGGCCAGTTCGTCCGGCTGGAACTGCGCGACCTGAAGCGCGCGCTCGGCCTGCTGCCGACCGAACAGCGGGAGGTGGTCCTGCTGATCGGGCTGGAGGGTATCTCCTACGGCGAGGCCGCCGACATTCTCGGCATCTCCATCGGCACCGTGAAGTCGCGCCTGTCGCGCGGCCGTCGTGCCCTGAGGCAGCTCATGGAAGGGCACAGCCCGACCGACGACGATTGATCCGTCCTCGTTCCATAGCCGCTTATGTCCTTAGCCGCTCGTGCCGGACGCAGAGAGAAACCGGCAACGCTCCGAATGGGGCGTTGCCGGTCAGGTGCGAGGCTAACATCGAGAGGCTTTGGGGGTAATCGCGAGCCCGACCCTCCGAAACGTGAAGGCCGGACTCGGGCGCGCTGCGGGAAACGCCCGCCCGGACGGTTCCGGGCGGGTGCTGGGTCTAGCGGCGCCTGACCAGGCCCAGAATCAAACTCGCCGCGAACAAGATAAGGAAGAGGAAGAACAGGATTTGCGCAATGCCCGAAGAGGCCGACGCAATTCCGCCGAAACCGAGTGCGCCGGCGATCAGCGCGACTACGAAGAAAACGAGTGCCCAATAGAGCATCCTAACCTCCCTCGCTCGGTCCGAAGCGCGTTACGGCTCGTCCGGCGCGCAGTCTGTTGAACGTCATACTCTGTGAAGAGCGTGTCAGTATTGTGCAGAACACCGCGCCGATCTGAAAGGTTCCCGGACCCCATTCCAGCAAAGAGCTTTTTTTGGGTAGGGTCGGTTCCAAAAGGGGGAGGCGCATCCCGATAACGCTGGCTTGACCGCAACAACGGCCGACGAGCGCTGTTGTCGAGTTCGCCAGCCTGCTTGGTTCCGGCCGGGCGGGTGAAAAGGCGCAGCGCCGCTCCGCCGGTGCGAGACGCCGTATCGAGAGAAGAGGATGCCATGAACGCCAAACTGTCCCTCGCCGTTCTCGCCGCAACCCTGGCCGCCGCTCCCGTCGCGATGGCCCAGACCTATCAGAACAACGCGCCGCAGGTCCCTTACGAGCGCTCCAGCCCGTCGGGCCTGCCGACCACCAGCCCGCAGGTCGAAAGCCTGCCCGGCGAGAGGGCCGACCCCTGGAGCAATCAGACCCAGAACCGGATGCCCGACGGCCGCATGCCCGACCGCGTGACCAGCGGCAGCGCCGAATCCACCGTCGGGTCCGGCGCCGCGGGCACCTACGGCAGCACCGGCACCTATGCGACGCCCGGCACCTACGGTTCGACCGGGACCATGAACAACAGCGTGCCGAACAGCGGCGCGATGGGGACCACCGGGTCGGCCACCGGCACCATGCCCAACACCATGCAGGGCAACCGGCAGGTCATCATGAATGTCGATCCGAACACCGCCCAGCGCGCCGAGCGCGGCCAGAACCGCAAGGAGCTGATGCAGACCTCTCTGCTGAACTACTTCAGCGCCGCCGGCTTCACCTCGGTCCGCGACTTCCGCAAGCAGGGTGAGAACTACGTGGCGGAGGCCCAGTCGGCCAACGGCACCTGGAGCACCGTGCTTCTCGACGCCAAGACCGGGACGATCTCCGAAATCCGCTGATTCCAGGTCCGCCGCAGCTCAGTCCATCAGCCGCGGCCATGATCCGGTCAGGCGGCCGTAACCCGCCGCGACCAACGCGTCATACAGGGGCAATGGCTGGCGCAGCCGTTGCCCCGCGTCGCGTCCGAGGGTGCGCACCGCGGCCGCCAACCGCCCGTCCGGCGGCCAGGAGCCTCCGGGACTGAAGGGTATGCTCAGCGCGATGCCCTGCTCCAACCGCCCGCCGTAGCGGCTCTGCGCGCCCTCCGGCCCCTCTGTCCAGGTGACATGGCCGGACAGACGGAGGCCGCCGTCGAAAGCGCGCATCAGTTCGACCGTGCCGCCCCAATCCCCGCCGAGATAGCGACCCAGCCGCAGCACGCCCGTCGTCGCGGCCCCCGGCGTTTCCCAATAGAGGCTGACGTGGCCGGTGTTCCGTCCGCTTTCCGGGGCAAGGCGCAACGCGTCGTCGGGCGGGCGCTTCCAGACGCGGTTGAGGTCGAGCCCGAGCGCCCAGCGCGCCGTCAGGGGGCGGTACAGCGCCTCGCCTCCCACACCGCCGAACATCTCCTCGAAATGGCCGACGGACAGGCGCGTGTTCCAGCCCTCGGAGGGGGCGGCCAGCCACGCCGCGTACAGCCGCTCGACCGCGGCGAGGCGGTCGGCGTAGCGCGGCAGGTCGCTGCGCACCGGCTCCGCCGCCGGGATGGCGTTGGTGTCGAGGAGGTGGAGGTTGTGGCTGATGTTCACCCGCAGTCCGCCGCTCAGAACCAGACCGCGCAGCGGTTCCACGGTCAGCACGGTATCGCCGTAGGTCCGCTGCACCAGCGGAGCGCTCTGCTCGAACAGGCTGGCTTCCGCGCTCGGGGTGACGGTCAGGGCGAGCCGCGACGCCCAGTCGGGCGGAGGGCCGGCGGAGCGGTCGATGCGGGCCGTCCGCCAGATTTCGTCAGGACTGCCGCGCTTACTGGCCGCCTGTTCAACAGCGCGGCGCGACAGGGTGACGGCCGTGCCGTCCAGCCCGGCGCCGCCGGTGACGACGGTCAGCCATTCGACCTCCGGCGGCGCGCCGTCGGCCAGCAGACGGGTGGCGCGACCCACCTCCTGCGCCAGCGGGGCGGTGCCGGTTCCCGCCGGGTCCAGCCACAGGGCGGCGCGGTCGCCGTCGATCAAGGCGGAGCGGGCGGGCAGCCGGTGAAGCCGGGCCAGGGCCGTGATGTCCGGGGCGGGCAGGGCGGCATCCGGCGAGGCGGGACGGGCGCCGACCGCGGGCGGTGGCGTGGGTGGGGTGGTCTCCACGTCCTGCTGTGGGTCGAAGCGCGCGGCGAGACGCAGCATGGCGCGCGATCCCTGCTCGACCCCGGCCCCGACCTCCAGCCAGCGCCAGGGCCGATAGGCCAGACCGGCGTTCAGCGGCAGGCCGGGCTGGAAGTTCGGGTCGTCCTGCTGCTGGGCGCGGAAGCTGTCGGCGCTGTACTCCAGCTTGATGCTGAGCCCCTCCAGCGGCGTGTGCCATTCGACACCACCGAACAGGGCCACGCGCTCCCCGGTGAACCACGCCTCCGGCCCGCGGGAGGACGCCTTCGCCGGGTCGCGGTCGCGCTTGAAACGCCCGCCGAGGAAGCGCAGAGGGTTGCGGACATGCCCATAGTCGCCGAGCCCGCCCCAGCCGATGCCCAGGCTGAGATCGACGTTCCACCAGCGGCGCGAAGCGACCAGATACTCCCCCGCGAAACGGCCCTTGCCCGGCAGGTCCAGCCCGCTGCCGGTGACGTCCCGCCCGCCGACGGCCAGCGCCGGCCACCATGGCCCTTCGCGCAGCAGGCGCAGCTTGGCGTCCACCCCCGGTTCGCTGAGGCCGTGCCAGCTTGGATAGGTGCTGTCGCGAAACGTGACCTCAAGGCCGGGGAGAAGCTGCGCTCCGGTGAAGATATGACGGTGCAGACCACCGAGAGCGGTCAATCCGGCGGTGACGGCACCGTCCGGCATGCCGCGCGCTGTCGGCGTTTGAAGCAGCCCGACGGCTCCCCAGTCGGACAGGGACGCCTCAAGCCCCTCCGCCCGAGCGGGCAGGGTGGCAACGGACAGCGCCAGGACGAGGAGAACACGATTCACGCCATGGTGGAACTTGTCGGGAGGACTTCCCGATCCATGGCATTTTCATGCGTATGAATGCAACCAGAAACCCTCTCCCGCCTCGGGAGAGGGTGGCCCGAAGGGCCGGGTGAGGGTCCTGCGAGGACTCAGGCGCTGCTTCTTGACGGCACCCTCACCCTCCCACCGCTTCGCGGCGGGCCCCTCCCTCTCCCGGGGCGGGAGAGGGATCAAAGCGGTTCGGCGGTGCAGGTCAGGCCCATCGTCTCCGCGGTGTTGGCGATCGCGGACAGGCAGGTGCCGGCGCGCTCCGGCGGGATCGAGACGGCGAAGCGGATGGTGTAACGCCCGCCCTCCCGCTCCGGCAGGGTCTGGGCGTCCAGCCGGACGATGTTCGCCTCGAACTGGGTGAAGATCTCCGACAGGCGGGCGATCAGGCCGGGCTGGTCGCCGCCCGACACCTCCACGCGGTGGGTGATGCGGGCGAGCGGGCCAGGGTTGGGATCGAAGTCGAAGGGCGTGACCTTGATCTGAGCGCCGGCCAGTTCGGGCAGGCTGGCCAGCCCCTCCTGCACCTCCCCGACGGGGACGCCGTCGGGCAGTTCGCAGACCGCCGAGAACTCCGCCCCGGACCCCATCACCGCGAAGGTCGCGTCGCGCAGGTTGGCGCCCAGCCCGAACAGATGGCCGGTGACCGCCGAGACGAGACCGACGCGGTCGGGGCAGAAGGTCGAAACCAGGGCGAGGGACGACACGGGCGGAACCTCCGATGGGGAAAGGGAAGCGGTGGGGCGATCAGGCCGCCGTGCCGCCCACGGTCAGGCCGTCCAGGCGCAGGGTCGGCTGGCCGACGCCCACGGGAACGCCCTGGCCGTCCTTGCCGCAGGTGCCGACGCCGGGGTCCAGCTTGGTGTCGTTGCCGATCATCGACACGCGGGTCAGGCTGTCCGGGCCGTTGCCGATCAGGGTGGCGCCCTTCACCGCCGGGCCGAGCTTGCCGTCCTCGATCAGATAGGCCTCGTTGGCGGAGAAGACGAACTTGCCGCTGGTGATGTCCACCTGCCCGCCGCCGAAGTTCTTGGCGTAGAGGCCCTTCTTGACCGACTTGATGATCTCCTCCGGCTCATAGGCGCCGGGGCGCATCACGGTGTTGGTCATGCGCGGCATGGGGTGGCAGGCGAAGCTCTGGCGGCGCCCGTTGCCGGTCGGGCGCATCCCCATCAGCCGGGCGTTCATGCGGTCCTGCATGTAGCCGACCAGGATACCGTCCTCGATCAGCGTCGTGCACTGGCCGGGGGTGCCCTCGTCGTCCACGGTGATCGAGCCGCGGCTGTTCTCGATGGTGCCGTCGTCCACGATGGTCACGCCGGGCGCGGCGATGCGCTGGCCCATCAGCCCGGCGAAGGCCGAGGTTTTCTTGCGGTTGAAGTCGCCCTCCAGCCCGTGACCGATGGCCTCGTGCAGCAGGATGCCCGGCCAGCCGTTGCCGAGAACGACGGTCATCTCGCCCGCCGGGGCGGGAACGGAGGACAGGTTGACGAGCGCCGAGCGCAGCGCCTCGTCGACGAAGGCCCGCCACGTCTCCGGCTGCATGTAGTGTTCGTAGGTGACGCGACCGCCGCCGCCGTGGCCGCCCGTTTCCATGCGGTCGCCCTCGGCCACCACGACGGAGACGTTCAGCCGGACCAGCGGGCGCAGGTCGGCGACCCGCACCCCGTCGGCGCGGATGATCTGCACCGCCTGCCACTCGCCGCTGATCGAGCAGGAAACCTGCCGCACCCGCGGGTCCTTGGCCCGGGCGTAGGCGTCGATCTCCGCCAGCAGCTTCACCTTGGCCTCGAAGGGGACCAGGGGCAGGGGGTTGTCCGGGATGTAGAGCGCGCGGTTGGTGCCGGCGGGCGGCTCGGCGAAGGTGCCGGCGTGCCCGGCCTGGACGGCGCGCACCGTCGCGGCGGCGCGGCGGATGGCGTCCTCCGACAGGCTGGAGGCGTGGGCGAAGCCGGTCGCCTCGTCGGCGATGGCGCGCAGGCCGAAGCCCTGGGTGGTGTCGAAGCTGGCCGCCTTCAGCTTGCCGTCGTCCCAGCCCAGCGATTCGCTCTGCGCATATTCCAGATACAGTTCGCCGTCGTCCGCCCCCCGCAATGCGTCGGCCACCACCCCCTCGACACGGGAACGGTCCAGGCCGGCGCGGTTGAAGAACAGATCGTCGGTGACGGCAAGCGCGCTCATGGGGACTCCGGGGTATCGGTCTATCGTAGGACAACGATGCGGCACCGGCGCTCTCGCACCCGCACCCGCGATGTGGTCTAAGATCAGACATATAGTGTGGCGACGGGCGGCCCATCCGGCAAGGCTCGTCGTCTCTGGGCGGAAGGGGCTTGGAAGGGGAATGGCCGCGATGACCGACGACGCGCTGGCGATGGGCCGCACCGGCAACGGAGACGCCGGCCGCTCCCTGGCCCACCCCCTGAAGAACCACGCCCTGCGCGTGACGCTGACCAACGAGGTGCACACCCGCCCGCCGGAGGTGCTGTCCACCCCGGTGCGCGCCACCATGCTGGCGATGCTGTCGGGGGAGGGCGCGTCGGAGGCCGACCGGCTGCATCTGGAGAAGCTGTGCGACTGGGCCGGCGTGCCGCGCCCGCCCGCCGGGGCCACCCATTACAGCGGCTCCTTCGGCAGCTTCCGCCTGAAGTGGGAGCGGCACACCGAATTCTCCACCTGGACCGTCTTCCGTCCCAGCGCCGCGTCCCCGGCGGGCGTGCTGGTCGATCCCTTCCTGGAGCCGGCGCTGAACGCGGTGCCCAAGGAATGGCTGGCCGGACTGCCGGGCGAACTGATGGTCGGCGTCCATGTCGCCGTCCTCTACGCCGAATCGCCGGAGCCCTCGGCCAACATGCTGGCGGCGATGTTCGGCTCGCCGAGCTACATCGGCACGCGCATCTCCGGGCGGGCGGCGACGGCCTGGACCGACTTCCGCATCCATGGCGACGGCTTCTCGCGCATCCTGATCGCCGACCACGCGATGACCGCCAACCAGGCGGGCCGCGTCGTGCAGCGCCTGCTGGAGATCGAGACCTACCGGGTGATGGCGCTGCTGGCCCTGCCGGTGGCGCGCGGCGTGCTGCCGCGCATCGGCCCGATCGAGGCCGATCTGGCCGACCTGACCACCCGCATCGCCACCCTGCGCGGCCTGGACGACGAGCGGGAGCTGCTCGACCGGCTGACCCTGCTGGCCGCCCAGACCGAGCAGATCGCGGCGGAGACCGCCTACCGCTTCGGCGCGGCGCGGGCCTACTACAACCTCGTGGAAAAGCGGATCGTCGAACTGCGCGAGATCCGCATCGAGGGGCTGCCCACGGTGGGCGAGTTCATGGACCGCCGCCTCGCCCCGGCGATCCGCACCTGCGAGGCGGTGGAATCGCGCCTGCAAGCGCTGTCCCAGCGCGTGGCCCGCGCCAGCGACCTGCTGCGCACCCGGGTGGAGATCGCCGTGGAGGGGCAGAACGCCGAGCTTCTCCTCTCCATGGACAAGCGGGCGCAGCTCCAGCTCCGCCTGCAGGAGACGGTGGAGGGGCTGTCGGTGGTGGCGATCAGCTACTACCTCGTCGGCATCGTCGGTTACGCCGCCAAGGGGCTGAAGGGACTCGGCATGAAGGTCGATCCCGACCTGCTCGTCGGGCTGATGATTCCCATCGTCATCGCCTTCGTCTGGTCCGGCGTGCGCCGAATCCGCAAGGTCATCACCAGCGGGCACTGACGGCCCCGGAGCTTTTCCGTTCTAACACGGTGGAGGGATACCGCAGCGCGGACAGCGGCCGGACGGCGCCGCCCGCGGAAGGTCCCTTGCGTCCCGCGACCCAGGCGTGCAAGCCTAAAAACTTGATTTTCCGAGACAATTCGCTGTACCATCAAACTGCGACAGCTTGTCGCAGTGCGAAGCCGATACGGAAACTCAACTTCTGTTCTGATGCGGGCTTGAAATCGGCATTGCGCCTATGTCCTTCGTGTAGGGACGCCTGACTTGTACCCAAGCGCAGTGCAGGGTTAAGCTCGCGCTGCGGGGACCGCGCCACCCACAAACGGCACGATCCCTGCATAGACCGGCACCGTCGCAACGCCCGGACGCGCAACCGCCCGACAGGGGTGGAACGCACCAGGGAAACAGGGGCGAAGGCGGGTCCGGCGGGAAGGGACGACCGCCGTCCACGACCGTGGGCGGCGGGTAACGAAGAGGGTGGGGATGAAGACGCAGACCCTGAACGCTGCCGTTCTGGCGGCGCTGACATCTTTGTGTGGATTTGCCGCGACCGGTTCCGCCGCCGAACCCCATCCCTGGCAATTGGGGCTTCAGGAGGCGGCCACGCCGGTCAAGCACGCCATGGACTCGTTCCACGATCTGCTGACGGTGATCATCGTCGCCATCGTCATTTTCGTGGCGGGGCTGTTGGCCTGGGTGGCGCTGCGCTTCAACGCCAAGAAGAACGCCGTGCCGTCCACGACCTCGCACCACACGGTGCTGGAGATCGCCTGGACGGTCATTCCGGTCATCATCCTGATCGTCATCGCGGTGCCCTCCTTCAAGCTGCTCTACCAGGCGGAGCGGGTGCCGGAGTCGGAGATGACCATCAAGGTCACCGGGCGGCAGTGGTACTGGGACTACGAGTATCCCGACCACGGCAACATCGCCTTCTCCAGCTACATGATCCAGGAGTCGGAGTTGAAGCCCGGCCAGAAGCGCCTGCTTGAGGTCGACAACCGCGTCATCCTGCCGGTCGGCACGACCGTGCGCGTGCTGGTCACCGCGGGTGACGTCATCCATTCCTGGGCGGTGCCGAGCTTCGGGGTGAAGAAGGACGCCGTGCCGGGCCGCGCCAACGAGACCTGGCTGCGGATCGAGAAGGAAGGCGTCTATTACGGCCAGTGCTCCGAGATCTGCGGCATCAACCACGGCTTCATGCCGATCGCGGTCGAGGCCGTGTCGAAGGAAGCCTTCAACCAGTGGGTCGAGAAGGCCAAGACCGCTTACGGGACCCCCGACACCAAGCGCGACGTTGCCGAGGCGCAGTCCTCAAAGGTGGCGTCCGCCGGAGCCGTCCAGTAAGAATCACACTTTGGATGCAGCGGCACCTCAAAGAAAAATCATTCCGCCGACGCGAGGGTTAGAGACATGGCAAACGCCAATCCGGGGGAAGCGCAGGGACACGGCCACGGGCATGACCATGACCACCACATGCCGGGCTTCGTCGAGCGTTGGTTCTTCTCCACGAACCACAAGGACATCGGAACGCTCTACCTGATCTTCTCGGTGATCGCCGGGCTGATCGGCGGGTTGTTCTCGGTCATCATGCGTCTGGAACTCCAGTCGCCGGGCATGCAGTTCGTCAGCGACGGGCAGGTCTGGAACGTGCTGATCACCGCGCACGGCCTGATCATGGTGTTCTTCGTGGTGATGCCGGCGCTGATCGGCGGCTTCGGAAACTGGTTCGTGCCGCTGATGATCGGCGCGCCCGACATGGCCTTTCCGCGGCTGAACAACATCAGCTTCTGGCTGATCGTCCCGGCCTTCCTGCTGCTGCTGGGCTCCGCCTTCGTGGGGCAGGGCGCGGGCACCGGCTGGACGATCTATCCGCCGCTGTCCTCGACGCTGGGCCAGAACGGGCCGTCGGTGGACATGGCGATCTTCGCCCTTCACCTCGCGGGCGCCTCGTCGATCCTGGGTGCGGTGAACTTCATCACCACGATCTTCAACATGCGCGCGCCGGGCATGACGCTGCACAAGATGCCGCTGTTCGTCTGGGCGATGCTGGTGACCGCCTTCCTGCTGCTGCTGGCCGTGCCGGTGCTGGGCGGCGCCATCACCATGCTGCTGACCGACCGCAACTTCGGCACCAGCTTCTTCAACCCGGAGGGCGGCGGCGACCCGATCCTGTTCCAGCATCTGTTCTGGTTCTTCGGCCACCCCGAAGTCTACATCATGATCCTGCCGGCCTTCGGCATCATCAGCCACATCGTCTCGACCTTCTCGCACAAGCCGGTGTTCGGCTATCTCGGCATGGCCTACGCGATGGTCGCCATCGGCGTGGTCGGCTTCGTGGTGTGGGCGCACCACATGTACACGGTGGGCCTGGACGTCGACACCAAGGCCTACTTCACCGCCGCCACGATGATCATCGCGGTGCCGACGGGGGTGAAGATCTTCTCCTGGATCGCCACCATGTGGGGCGGGTCGATCGAGTTCCGGGTGCCGATGCTGTGGGCGCTCGGCTTCATCTTCCTGTTCACGGTCGGCGGCGTGACCGGCGTGGTGCTGGCCAACGGCGGCATGGACATCGTGCTGCACGACACCTACTACGTGGTCGCGCACTTCCACTACGTGCTGTCGCTGGGTGCGGTCTTCTCGATCTTCGCCGGTTGGTACTACTGGATCGGCAAGATGTCGGGGCGCCAGTATCCGGAGTTCTGGGGCAAGGTTCACTTCTGGACGACCTTCATCGGCGTGAACCTGGTCTTCTTCCCGCAGCATTTCCTGGGTCTGGCCGGCATGCCGCGCCGCATCCCGGACTATCCGGACGCCTACGCCGGCTGGAACATGGTTTCCTCGTTCGGCGCCTATCTCTCCTTTGCGTCGACGCTTCTCTTCGTGTGGATCGCGTACAAGACCCTGCGCAGCGGCGAGAAGGTCGAGGCCGCCTATTGGGGCCCGCAGGCCGGCACGCTGGAGTGGACCGTGAGTTCGCCCCCGCCGTTCCACGCCTTCGAGACGCTGCCGCAGGTGAAGTGACGTATCGGTTGTGACCATGACGCCGGGGGTGCCTGGGAGGCTCCCTCCGGCCAAAGAGCCGAAAAGCCAGAGGATAGTGAAGTATGACGGACCTGAGCATTGAACGGGTCTCGACAGGTCCGGTCTCCGGATCGACGCCGGGTGACTACATCGAACTGCTGAAGCCGCGGGTGATGTCGCTCGTGGTCTTCACCGGGCTGGCCGGCATCGTGCTGGCGCCCGGCCACATCCACCCCGTGCTGGCGGCGGTGGCGGTGCTGTGCATCGCGGTCGGGGCCGGGGCCTCGGGCGCCATCAACATGTGGTACGACCGCGACATCGACGCGGTGATGTCGCGCACCGTCCGCCGCCCGATCCCGTCGGGTCGGGTGGAGCCGGACAACGCGCTGGCCTTCGGGGTGATCCTGGCCGCGGCGTCGGTCGTGGTGATGGGGTTGGCGGTCAACTGGGCGGCGTCGGCGCTGCTGGCGATGACCATCGGCTTCTACGTCTTCGTCTACACCATGTGGCTGAAGCGGCGGACGCCGCAGAACATCGTGATCGGCGGGGCCGCCGGCGCCTTCCCGCCGATGATCGGCTGGGCGGCGGTGACGGGCGGGGTGGAGTTGCCCTCCATCCTGCTGTTCCTGCTGATCTTCCTGTGGACGCCGCCGCATTTCTGGGCGCTGGCGCTGTTCCGCAACGGCGACTACACCCGCGCCGGGGTGCCGATGATGCCGGTGGTGGCCGGGCCGGACTCCACCAAGCGTCAGATGCTGGCCTACACGCTGGTCCTGCTGCCGGTGGCGGTGGCGCCGTACTTCCTGGGCGTCGGCGGCCTTGCCTATCTGATCGGGTCGAGCCTGCTGGGCACCTACTTCGTGCTGTGCGCGGTCCGCGTGCTGCGCGCCACCGACGACAAGCCGGCCAAGCGGATGTTCGGCTTCTCGATCCTCTACCTGTTCCTGCTGTTTGCCCTGCTGATGGGCGAGCATCTGGTGAGCGGAATCCTGACGACCGGAGGCGGGGCATGACGATCATGGATGAATCCCACGAGGAACGCCGCAAGCGGCTGCGCGGGCGCAACTACGCGGTCCTGGCCGCGCTGATCGGGCTGGTGGTGATGTTCTACGTCATCACGCTGGTGCGGATGGGCGGACACTGACCACCACGACCGGATCAACGCAAGGGGAGGGAGCGGCGCCATGAGCGACCGGCCTGAAAGCGACAAGGGGCTCCGGCGGAAGAACCGCCTGTTCATGGCGGGGCTGTTCGGTCTCGTCTTCGGGATGGTCGGGCTCGCCTACGCCTCGGTGCCGCTCTACGCGCTGTTCTGCCAGGTGACCGGCTTCGGCGGCACCACCCAGCGGGCCGACGCTGCCCCCGCGCGGCAGGTCGACCGCGTCATCAAGGTCCGCTTCAACGCCGACGTGAACCAGTCGCTGCCCTGGCGCTTCAAGCCGGAGCAGAAGGAGCTGACGGTGAAGCTGGGCGAGATGGGGCTGGCCGCCTATCAGGCCGCCAACCGGACGGACCGGGCCACCGTGGGGACCGCGCTCTACAACGTCACGCCGGACAAGGTCGGCAAGTACTTCAACAAGATCGAGTGCTTCTGCTTCACCGAGCAGGTGCTGGAACCCGGTCAGTCGGTGGACATGCCGGTGGCCTTCTTCGTCGATCCGGCCCTGGCCGACGATCCGGCAATGGAGGATGTGACCACCATCACCCTGTCCTACACCTTCTTCCGCGCCAAGGACGAGACCCAGGTGCTGGCGCAGCACGCAACTCAGGCCGCGGGTGCGAAAGGCACCGGGACCGCGGCGAACTGAGAACGCTGTAAAAAAGAGACAGTCTGAACAGAGAATTAGGGCTGAACGAAGAAATCGGGCGAAACAAACCGGGGTTGGAAAGAGACGATGGCCGACATCACGCACGCGCACATGCCGCATCCCCCAGCCTCCGCGCACGGCGCGGGGGAGGGCGCCGGCATCCCGCATCCCTACCATCTGGTGAAGCCGAGCCCGTGGCCTCTGCTGGGCGCCTTCGCGGCCGGTCTGTTCGCGACGGGCATGGTCATCTACATGCACGGCGGCGGCTGGCTGCTGGCGGCCCTCGGCTTCGCGTCCATCCTGGGCGTGATGTTCGGCTGGTGGCGCGACATCATCAAGGAGGCGGTGCGCGAGAAGGCGCACACCCCGGTGGTGAAGATCGGCCTGCGCTACGGCATGGCGCTGTTCATCGCCTCGGAGGTGATGTTCTTCGCCGCCTTCTTCTGGGCCTTCTACGACGCGGCTCTCTACCCCAAGGTGTTCGCCGAGAACCCGCAGGGCGTCTGGCCGCCGCCGAACATCACGGTGCTGGAGACCTTCCACCTGCCGCTGATGATGACGCTGATCCTGCTGCTGTCGGGCGTCACCGTCACCTGGGCGCACCACGCCATCCTCGAGGGCCGCAACAAGGAGGCCTCGCGCGCTCTGGGCCTGACCGTCCTGCTGGGGGTGATGTTCACCTTCTTCCAGGGCTGGGAGTACGCCCACGCCGCCTTCGGCTTCACGCAGGGCATCTACCCGTCGACCTTCTACATGGCGACCGGCTTCCACGGCTTCCACGTGATCGTCGGCACCATCTTCCTGGCGGTCTGCTGGTTCCGCACCATGAAGGGCCACTTCACCCCGCGGAGCCATTTCGGCTTCGAGGCGGCGGCCTGGTACTGGCACTTCGTGGACGTGGTCTGGCTGTTCCTGTTCGTGTCGATCTACTGGTGGGGGTCGCTGGGCGCCACGAGCGGCCACTGAACGATCCCCCCTGTCGCCTTGCGAAGCCCTTCTCCTCCACCGGGGGAGAGGGGCTTCCCATTCCTGGAAGGAGGCGAATGATTTGAGCACCTATCATACCAGCCCGTCGCCGCTGACCGCGGGCCTGCGCTGCGCCTGCCCGCGCTGCGGACGGGGCAAGCTGTTCCACGGTTATCTGACGGTCAACGAGCGCTGTTCGGTGTGCAATCTGAACCTCGCCCGGCAGGACAGCGGCGACGGGCCGGCGGTGTTCCTGATCTTCATCCTGGGCTTCCTGGTCGTGCCGGTGGCGCTGTGGGTGTCGATGACGGTGGACTGGCCGCTGTGGCTGCACGCCATCGTCTGGAGCATCGTCGTCCTTGGGCTGGCGCTCGGCATGCTGCGCCCGGCCAAGGCCTACGTCGTGGCGCTCCAGTACCGCCACCGCCGCAACGAGCTGGAGGACCCGGACGCGTGACCATGACCGCCGCCGTTGAATCCCGCCGCTTCCGCCCCTCGCTGTGGGCGACGCTGATCACCGTGCCCGCCGTCCTGGTCATGCTGGGGCTGGGCACATGGCAGATGCAGCGGCTGGCGTGGAAGGAGGATCTCGTCCGTCGGGTGGAGCAGCGGCTGCACGCCGCCCCCATTCCGCTGCCCTCCGCCATCGCGGATCCGGAGGCGCTGGAGTTCCGCCCGGTGACCGTCACCGGGCGCTTCCTGAACGACAAGGAACTGCTGCTGGTGGCCCGGCCCCGGCAGGGGCAGGCGGGCTACGAGCTGCTGACCCCGCTGCAGCGCCCGGCGGCGGACGGCGGCGGCGTGGTGCTGGTCAACCGCGGCTTCCTGCCCATGGACAAGCGCACCCCGGCTAGCCGTCCGGAGAGCCGGGTGGAAGGGCCAGTGACCGTCACCGGTCTGGTCCGCCTGCCGCAGCCCGCCGGCTGGCTCCAGCCGGGCAACCGGCCGGGGGCGGAATCCTGGATGCGGCTGGACCCGCCGGCCATGGCGGCGTCCGCCGGGCTGGAGAAGGTCGCCCCGCTGGCGGTCGAGATGATTCCCGACCCGGCGCGCGGCAACGCGCCGCAGACTGGAATGCTGAACGGGATTCAGCCACTGGTCGAGTTGCCCAACAACCATAGGCAATACGCCTTCACCTGGTTTAGCCTCGCCGCGACGCTGGTCGTCGTCTATGTGCTGTCCCAACGCCGGAGGACCGGTCCGGCATCCTAGGAGTTGCGCCTCATGACAGCCGCCTATCGGGAGTTGGAACGCCGTTTCGCCCGCATCGCCGCCATCGGCGACGCCCTGGGCATCCTGGGCTGGGACAGCCAGACCATGATGCCCGACGGCTCCAGCGACGGGCGGGCGGAGCAGACCGCCACCCTGACCGTGCTGGCCCACGAGCTGCAAACCGATCCCCGCTTGGCCGACTGGCTGGCGGAGGCAGAGGGCACGGGCGGGCTGGACGATTGGCAGGCGGCCAACCTGCGGGAGATGCGGCGCACCCACCGCCACGCCACCGCCGTTCCCGGCGACCTGATCGAGGCGACCAGCAAGGCGATCTCGGCCTGCGAGATGATTTGGCGCACCGCGCGGGCGGAGAGCGACTTCGCCAAGCTGCTGCCCAGCCTGTCGGAGGTGCTGCGCCGCGTGCGTGCGTGCGGCGAGGCCAAGGCGGCGGCCATGGGGCTGTCGCCCTACGACGCCATGCTGGACGAGCATGACCCGGGCGCCCGCTCCGAACGGATCGACGCACTGTTCGCCGGGCTGGCCGGCTTCCTGCCGGAGCTGATCGGGCGCGTCCTCGATCGTCAAGCCACAGAGCAGGCGCCGCTGCGCCCCGTGGGGCCCTTTGCCGTCGCCAACCAGAAGGCGCTGGGCGAGCGGCTGATGCGCGCGGCGGGGTTCGACTTCACCCGTGGGCGGCTGGACGTGTCGCTGCATCCCTTCTGCGGCGGCGCCACCGGCGACGTGCGCATCACCACCCGCTACGACGAGGACGATTTCACCAAGGCCCTGATGGGGGTGATGCACGAGACGGGGCACGCCCTTTACGAGCAGGGCCGCCCGCGCGACTGGCTGCGTCAGCCGGTCGGGCTGGCCCGCGGCATGGCGGTGCATGAGAGCCAGTCGCTGATCGTGGAGATGCAGGCCTGCCGCTCCCCTGAGTTCCTGTGCTGGCTGGCCCCGGTCGCGCAGGAGGCGTTCGGCGGCTCCGGCCCGGCTTGGGAGCCGGACAACCTGCGCCGCCTCTACAGCCGGGTGGAGCGCGGCTTCATCCGGGTGGACGCCGACGAGGTGACCTACCCGGCGCACATCATTCTGCGCTACCGGCTGGAGAAGGCGCTGATCGCCGGGGACTTGGCCTTGGCCGACCTTCCCGGCGCCTGGAACGACGGTATGAAGGAGTTGGTCGGGGTAGTGCCGCCGAACGACCGGCTGGGCTGCCTTCAGGACATCCACTGGCCGTCCGGCGCCTGGGGCTACTTCCCCAGCTACACGCTGGGCGCCATGACCGCCGCCCAGCTGTTCGAGGCCGCGGCGAAAACCGATCCGGACATCCGCCCGGCGCTGGCGCGCGGCGATCTCGGGCCGCTGGTGGCGTGGCTGGGGGAGAATGTTCACGGCAAGGGCTGTCTCTACGCGTCCGGTGACGATCTGCTGACGGCGGCCACCGGGCGCCCGCTCGACGCGTCGGTGTTTCGGCGGCATCTGGAAGGCCGGTATCTGGGGGTTTGAGCGAAGCTTTTGCCCCACCCCGGCCCTCCCCCGCTTCGCAGGGAAGGGCCGGGGTGGGGGCACAAGTTTCGCCGATCCGCGTTCGCTGCTGCGGAAGAATTCGCAAAATTCGCTGAACGCAAAAGGCTGACGGGTAACCCTCCTTCGTTTCCGAACGCTTTTCCAAACAACCGACCGACCGACCGGATAAACAGCTTCAAAACAGCGCAAGCACTCGACGCGTCTTCATTGTCTCAAATGCCTTCAAAATCCTTCCTTCCGGACATGGTCACACATGTCTTGGATTGCCGGAATTAAGCAACATTCCTGGCAATATTTCGTTAACCATAAACCGCCAGCCTCCGGCCCAACGCGAATGGCAACGAGGGCTGAGAACAATGGGCATCGCCAAGGGCTTCCTGCACACGGACGGCAACCAGATCGTCGATTCGTCGGGCCAGAACGTCAAGCTGACCGGCGTCAACTGGTTCGGCGGCGAGGGCTTCGTCTTCAACCCCAACGGCATGGACATGCGCGGGTACTGGGGGATGATGGAGCAGATGAAGGAGATGGGCTTCAACACCATCCGTCTGCCGTGGAGCGACGCGGCGCTGGACGCCGACCGGGCGACGGGCATCGACACCTCCAAGAATCCCGACCTCGCGAACAAGTCCCCGCTTGAGGTCATGGACAAGGTGATCGACTACGCCGGGCGCATCGGCATGAAGGTCATCCTCGACCACCACCGCTCCAGCGACGGTGCGTCGGCCAACGAGAACGGCCTGTGGTACGACGACAAGTACCCGGAGTCGAAGATGATCGAAAACTGGAAGATGCTGGCCGAGCGCTACAAGGGCAACGACACGGTGGTCGGTGCCGACCTGCACAACGAGCCGCACGGGCAGGCGACCTGGGGCGGCGGCGACAAGGCCACCGACTGGGCCTGGGCCGCGGAGCGCATCGGCAACGAGATCCAGTCCGTGAACAAGGATTGGTTGCTGCTGGTCGAGGGCGTCGAAATCCATGAGAACCAGTGGGAGTGGTGGGGCGGCAACCTGCGCGGCGCCAAGGACCGTCCGATCGAGTTCGACAATCCGGGCAAGCTGGTCTATTCGGTCCACTCCTACGGTCCGTCCATCCATGAGATGGAGTGGTTCAAGGCCAGCGACTATCCGAACAACCTGCCGGGCCAGTACACCGACAATTGGGGCTGGCTGCTGAAGGACGACAAGGCGCCCGTGCTGGTCGGCGAGTTCGGCGGCAAGCTGGAGACCGATCAGGACAAGGCCTACATGGCCAAGCTGATCGACTATATGAACGGCGACCTGGACGGCAACGGCACCAACGACCTGGGCGCCGGCAAGGAAGGGGCGAGCTGGACCTACTGGTCGTGGAACCCGAACTCGGGCGACACCGGCGGCATCCTGAAGGACGATTGGCAGACGGTCGACCAGACCAAGTACAACGCCATCAAGGAAGGCCTGTTCGACGGTGGCGGCAGCCCGGCCAAGGCCGCCTGGGCTCCGGCGACGGCGCAGGCGCTTGGGGAGGGCGACATCAACGTCCTGTCCCACACGGTGACCCAGCCGCAGCCGGTGGACCACAGCACCGCCGCGTCGGTGGCCGCCGCGCTGGCCGCCCAGACGGTGGAGCTTCCGCCGGTCGATGCCGCGCACGATGCCTCGGCGCTGCATCACGACCCGCTGGACGTCCACACCGGCGCGTGATTGGCGGGCAGTGACTCCCTCTCCCGCCCCGGGAGAGGGAAGGGGCCCGCGCGCAAGCGTGGGAAGGGTGAGGGTATCGCCCGGAAGCAACGCCTTGATCCTCGTGCGACCCTCACCCGCTCTCGGCGGACCGAAGGTCCGCCTGCCGCGTCAGCGCTGGCTTTCAGCCAGCGCGAGAGCCCGCTTCACGGGCACCCTCTCCCGGGGCGGGAGAGGGACGGTGGAATGCAACGCACCCGGAACCCGCCGCTTGCACCGCGTGTGGGAGGGCGCTAACTATGCCCGTTCCACAAGAGTCGCCGGCCCGCCACAGCGTCGGCCACCTTCAGGCGTCGGAGAGTGTGCGTTGAAGTACGTCAGCACGCGGGGCCAGGCCCCGGTCCTGGGTTTCGAAGAAGTCCTTCTGGCCGGTCTCGCGCGTGACGGCGGCCTTTATGTCCCGGAAAGCTGGCCGCAGTTCTCGGCCGACGAGATCCGCGCGATGCGCGGCCTTCCCTACAGCGAGATCGCCGTGCGCGTCATGCTGCCCTTCCTGGGCGGCGCCATCGCCGAGGACGATTTCCGCGCCATCGTGAAGGACGCCTACGCCAGCTTCGACCACGCCGCGGTGGTTCCGCTGGTGCAGCTCGACCAGCGCACCTGGGTGATGGAGCTGTTCCACGGCCCGACGCTGGCCTTCAAGGACGTGGCGCTGCAACTGCTCGGCCGCCTGTTCGACCATGTGCTGGCCAAGCGCGGGGAGCGGGTGACCATCGTCGGCGCCACCTCGGGCGACACCGGCTCCGCCGCCATCGAGGCGTGCCGCGACCGCCGGAACGTGGACATCTTCATCCTGCACCCGAAGGGCCGCACGTCGGAGGTGCAGCGCCGCCAGATGACCAGCGTCCTGTCGGACAACGTGCACAACATTGCGCTGCACGGCACCTTCGACGACTGCCAGGATCTGGTGAAGGCTCTGTTCAATGACATGGCCTTCCGCGACAAGATGGGCCTGTCGGCGGTGAACTCGATCAACTGGGCGCGCATCATGGCCCAGATCGTCTATTACTTCGCCGCCGCGGTGGCGCTGGGCGCGCCCGACCGCAAGGTGGCCTTCACCGTGCCCACCGGCAATTTCGGCAACGTCTATGCCGCCTACGGCGCGCGGGCGATGGGCCTGTCGGTGGAGCGGCTGGTCGTGGGCTCCAACGCCAACGACATTCTGGCCCGCTTTTTTGCCAGCGGCACCATGTCGGCGGCTCCGGTCGTGCCCACATTGAGTCCCAGCATGGACATCCAGATCTCCTCCAACTTCGAGCGGCTGCTGTTCGACCTGCTGGGCCGCGACGGCGCCGCGGTGCAGGCCGCCATGGACGGCTTCCGCGCGGACGGCAAATTCGCCGTCACCGACGCGCAGCTGGCCGAGGCGCACGCGATCTTCGCCGCGGGCCGCGCCGACGACGCCCGGACCATGGACGTCATCAAGGAGGTCTGGGAGAAGACCGGCGGCTATCAGGTCGATCCGCACACCGCCGTCGGCATCCATTCGGCGGCGACCGCCCCGGTCGATCCGTCGGTGCCGGTGGTCGTGATGGCGACCGCCCACCCGGCCAAGTTCCCCGACGCGGTGGAGACGGCCACGGGCCGGCGGCCGGTCCTGCCGCCGCGCCTCGCCGACCTCTACGAGCGCGAGGAGCGGCTGTCCGAGCTGCCCAACGACATGGCGGCGGTCCAGGAGTTCGTCGTCGCCCGCGCCCGCGCCGCCAAGGAGGCCGCATGAGCATCCGCGTGACCACGCTGCCGAACGGGCTGCGCGTCGCCACCGACACGATGCCCGGCGTGCAGTCGGTCTCGCTCGGCTGCTGGGTCGGGGTCGGCACGCGCAACGAGTCCGCGAGCGTCAACGGCGTGGCGCATCTCGTCGAGCACATGCTGTTCAAGGGCACCGAGCGGCGCTCCGCCTTCCGCATCTCCGAGGAGATCGAGAATGTCGGCGGCCAGCTCAACGCCTACACGACGCGCGAGCAGACGGCCTATTACGCCAAGGTCCTGCACGAGGACGCGGCGCTGGCGCTCGACCTCATCGCCGACATGCTCCAGAACTCCGTCCTCGACAGCGACGAGCTGGTGCGGGAGCGCACGGTGGTGCTCCAGGAAATCGGCCAATCCGCCGACACCCCCGACGACATCATCTTCGACCATTTCCAATCCACCGCCTATCCGGGGCAGGCGCTTGGGCGTCCGGTGCTGGGGTCGGCGGAGATTGTCGGCGCCCTGTCGCGCCCGGCGCTGGTCGACTACATCGATGGCCATTACGGCGCGCCGGGCATCGTCCTGGCCGCCGCCGGTCGGCTGGAGCATGACCGGCTCGTCGACATGGCCCTGTCGGCCTTCGACGGGCTGTCCTCGCGCCCGGCGCCGGAGTCCGAGGACGCGCGCTACGCCGGGGGTGACTTCCGCGAGGCGCGGGACCTGGAGCAGATGCACCTCGTCCTCGGTTTCGACGGGGTGGGGGTGCACGATCCGGACTATTACGCTCATTCGGTGATGTCCACGCTGCTCGGCGGCGGCATGTCCTCCCGCCTCTTCCAGGAGGTGCGGGAGAAGCGCGGGCTGGTCTATTCCATCTACACCTTCTCCGGCGCCTACCGCGACGGCGGCCTGTTCGGCGTCTACGCCGGCACCGGCGAGGACGAGGTGGCGGAACTGGTCCCGGTCGTCTGCGACGAGCTGATGCGGGTGACCGAGGACGTGACCGACGAGGAGGTGGCCCGCGCCGCCGCCCAGCTCCGCGCCGGGACGCTGATGGCGCTGGAAAGCTCCATGTCGCGCTGCGAGCAGCTCGGCCAGCAGCTCCTGGTCTACGGGCGCCCGGTGCCGGTGGAGGAGATCGTCGAGAAGATCGGCGCGGTCGACCGCGAGTCCATCGTCCGCGTCGCCCGGCGCCTGCGCGAGAGCCGCCCCACCGTGGCCGCGCTCGGCCCGATCGGACGGCTGGAGGAGTATGACCGCATCGCCGCGCGGTTCCGGTAAGGGGCGCGCCAGGGTGGGAGGGGCAGCATGATCCGCCTGCTCGGCAGTGGTCTCATCAGCCCGCCGGCGGTCCGGCTCGACGGGCCGATCTGCTACATCCGCCCGCCGCTGCCGCGGGACTGGCGGGAATGGGCCGACCTGCGGGCGGACTCCCGCGCCTTCCTGACCCCCTGGGAGCCGACCTGGCCGGCGGACGCCCTGACACGCAGCGCCTTCGGGCGCCGGCTGCGGCGGCAGGCCCAGGAATGGCGCGACGACCAGGGTTACAGCTTCCTCGTCTACGACCGGGCGACCGACAGGCTGGTCGGCGGGCTGGGGCTGACCAACCTGCGGCGTGGCGTGGCACAGATGGCGACGCTCGGCTACTGGGTTGGGCAACCCTACGCGCGCAACGGCTACATGTCCGGCGCCACCCGGCTGGTGCTGGATTTCGCCTTCGGGCAATTGGGGCTGCACCGGGTCGAGGCGGCCTGCCTGCCGACCAACGCGCCCAGCCGCGGCCTGTTGGAAAAGGTCGGCTTCACCCACGAAGGCTACGCGCGCGGCTATCTGCGCATCGACGGGGTGTGGCGGGACCATGTCCTCTACGCCATCCTGCGCGAGGAGTGGCGCGGGTAGCCCGTCCGGTCGAGGTGCCCGACTCCAAAATCCCAAGGCTTTGTCCCGGCCGGCTTAACCCGCGGTTAAGGGACCGGGCGCAGGCTGACGGCATGTCCTTCCCATCGCGCGAGGCGGATATGTCGTCGAACCCCACCTGGACGAAAGAAAATTCCCTGACCTACACCGTCGAGCTGGACGGACGCCGCGTCGATCTGCGCTACGAGGCGTCGGGCTTCCAGAGCGGCTGGGCGGTCTACGCCGGAGACGAACTGGTCGAACGGTGCAGCGAGCTGATGCAGGCCCGCGGCCTCGCTCTGGCGATCGCCAGCAAGGGTCCGTGAGTCAAAAGTTCTGACATGAGGTCCCGCCGCTTGCGGTGCGGCGGGTCGTGACCGTGACCGGGAGCGGACGCCGTCAGGCGTGCCCGGCCTCCGCCGACAGCATGGACAGGCTGACGCCGAGCTTGGCGATCGAGCGTTCCCACTTGGTGTCCAGTTCGGGATCGAACAGCAGAGTCTCGTCGCAGGGCACGTTCAGCCAGCCGTTCGCCTGAATCTCCGCGTCCAACTGCCCCGGCCCCCAGCCGGCGTAGCCGAGCAACAGGATGTTGCGGCGCGGCCCGCGGTCCTCGGAGATCGCGCGCAGGATGTCGATGGTCGCGGTCAGCGCCACCTCGTCGTCCACCACCAGCGTGCCGTCCCGCACGTAATCGGTCGAATGCAGGACGAATCCGCGACCGGACTCCACGGGGCCGCCATAATGGACGGGCATGTTGGCGAGCGGCTCCTGGATCTCGATCTCGAGCTGCTCCAGCAAATCCTCGAAGGTGACCGACCCGAACAGGCGATTGACAACGAGGCCCATGGCGCCGTCTTCGTTGTGGGCGCACATATAGATCACGGTCCGCTGGAAACGCGGGTCCGTCATGCCCGGCATGGCGATCAGCAACTGGCCGGTCAGATAGTCCGAGGACTTGGTCAGGTGCGGCATGGGCGCTATCCTTAGTGTCGGGGGACGGGCGGGCCGTTGGGCGGCCACCCGAAGCCGTCTTCGCCCGAGTGTGACAGCACGGGCCAAGCTTTGTCATCCATATACAGCCGCGGCCGATGGGCGGCCCGCTGCGTCTTGATATGAGAACAGTCGGTGCGATGAAAAGGTTTGTTCCATTCCTGATCGCCATCCTGGCCTTGGCCGCCCCCGGACTGGGAAGGGCGGAAACCGGCTCCTGGGTCAAGTCCGGCCCGGTGGAGGCCCGACTCGTCGCGTCGGTTCAGGGGGTGGGCGATCTCGCCAAAATCCCCCTGGGGCTGGAGGTCCGGCTGGAGCCGGGCTGGAAGACCTATTGGCGCACCCCAGGCGACGCCGGTTTCGCGCCGCGGCTGGACTGGTCGGAGTCGCGGAACCTCGAGGCGACGGAGCTGATCTACCCGGCCCCGCACCGCTTCACCGTTCTGGGGTTCGAGACGGCGGGCTACGACGCGGAGGTGCTGTTCCCCATCGCCGCCACCCCAGCGGAGCCGGGCAAGCCGCTCGACCTCGCGCTGAAGGCGGAACTGCTGGTCTGCTCGACCATCTGCGTGCCGGAGATGGTGGCGCTGTCCCTGTCCATCCCCGAGGGGCCGGCAACGCCCGGGCCGTCGGCCAACGACATCGCCCGCGCCCAATCCCTGGTGCCCGGCGACGGGCGGGCGTCAGGCCTGACCGTCACGGCGGTGCGCGGCCAGGGCGCCGCGCTGGAGGTCGAGGTCACCGCCCGCGAGCCGATGGTCGCCCCCGACGTGTTCGTGGAAACCGACCCGCCGGTGACCTTCGCCGCGCCCAAGAGCCAGTTCCTCGACGGCGACCGGCGCGCGATCCTGCGGTTGGACGCCACCGACCCGACGCCCGGCCTGGACCTCGCCGGACGGGCGATGACGCTGACCGTGGTCGACGGCAATCGCTCCGTGGAGGCTCCGGCGACCGCCGCGGCCGGGCTGGGAGGCGCCGGGGCGGCTCCGGCGGGGCTGCTGGCCATGCTGGGCGTCGCCCTGCTGGGCGGGCTGATCCTGAACCTGATGCCCTGCGTGCTGCCGGTGCTGTCGCTGAAGCTGCTGTCCATCGTCCAGCATGGCGGACGGGCGCCCGCGGCGGTGCGCGCCGGCTTCCTGGCCTCGGCGGCGGGCATCCTGACCTCTTTCCTGATCCTTGCCGGGGCGCTGGTCGCGGTGAAGGCGGCGGGTGGCGCCGTGGGCTGGGGCATCCAGTTCCAGCAGCCGCTGTTCCTCGTCTTCATGATCGTCCTGGTGACCCTGTTCGCCGCCAACCTGTGGGGTCTGTTCGAGCTTCCGCTGCCGCGCGTCATCGCCGACCGGATGGGTGGGCCGGAGGGGCAGGGGCCAGAGGGACAAAGGCTGGGCGGCCAGTTCGCCACGGGCGCCTTCGCCACGCTGCTCGCCACGCCCTGCTCCGCGCCCTTCCTGGGGACGGCGGTGGGCTTCGCGCTGGCGCGCGGGGCGCTGGAGGTGTTCGCCATCTTCGCTGCGCTCGGCGTCGGGCTGGCGCTGCCTTACCTGCTGATCGCCGCCTTCCCGCGCGCCGCGCGCCTGCTGCCGCGTCCGGGGCGCTGGATGGTGGCGCTGCGCCGGGTGCTGGGCGGGGCGCTGGCCCTGACCGCGCTCTGGCTGCTGTCGGTGCTGGTCGTCCAGGTGGGCGAGGTGCCGGCGCTGGCCGTCGCCGTGCTGATGGGCGGGCTGGTCGCCGCGCTGTGGCTGGGCCGCCGGCTGGCGGAGACGGCGCGCTGGGCCGGGGCGGCGCTGGCCGGGCTGCTGGCCCTGGTCGCCTTCGCCGTTCCCGCCGTCTTCGGCCCCTCCGCCGGGGCGGCCCCGGTCGCCGAAAGCACAGCGGCGCGCTGGGTCGCCTTCGACGAGTCGGCGATCCGCGAGCAGGTGGCCGCCGGGCGCACCGTCTTCGTCGACGTCACCGCCGACTGGTGCATCACCTGCCAGGCGAACAAGAAGCTGGTGCTGAACCGCGGCACCGTCGCGCAACGGCTGGAGGACGCCGGGACGGTGACCGCCATGCGCGCCGACTGGACCCGCCCGGACGAGGTCATCGCCCGTTACCTTGCCCGACACGGCCGCTATGGCATTCCCTTCAACATCGTCTATGGTCCGGGGGCTCCGGACGGCATCGCGCTTCCGGAGTTGCTGACCGAAGGGACCGTCCTCGACGCACTCGACCGGGCGTCCGGCAAGATCAAAAGCTGAAACACAAAAAATTGGGAGTTCAGGAGACATGACCATTCAAGTGGGCGACGCCATCCCGTCCGTCACGCTGAAGCACCTGACCGACAACGGGATGCAGGACATCACCACCGACGCGCTGTTCAACGGCAAGACGGTGGTGATGTTCTCCGTGCCGGGCGCCTTCACCCCGACCTGCTCCGCCAAGCATCTGCCGGGCTTCGTCCAGAAGGCCGAGGACCTGAAGGCCAAGGGTGTGGACGACATCGTCTGCCTCGCCGTCAACGACCCCTTCGTGATGCGCGCCTGGGGCGAGAAGAACGGCGTCGGCGGCAAGGTCACCATGCTGCCGGACGGCAACGCCGCTCTGACCCAGGCGCTGGGCCTGACGATGGACGGCACGGGCTACGGCCTCGGCCTGCGTGGCCAGCGCTTCGCCCTGGTGGCCAAGGATGGCAAGGTCACCCACCTCGCCGTTGAGAAGCCGGGCCAGTTCGATGTGTCCTCGGCGGACGCGGTGCTGGGCGCGCTGTAAGGGGAGCCTGAAATCCCTCTCCCGTCTTGGGAGAGGGTGCCCGCGCAGCGGCCTCTCGCGCTGGCTGAAAGCCAGCGCTGACGGCGGCAGGCGGATGCCGGTGGCATCCGCCGAGAGCGGGGTGAGGGTGCCGGCAAGGATCAATGCACCATTCTCGCCAGTACCCTCACCCTCCCGCCGCTCTGCGGCGGATCCCTCCCTCTCCCGAGGCGGGAGAGGGCCAATTTGCGGCCTTACCTCCCCTTCGTGCGGTCCCAGGTGGTGTCGGCCACGCCGCGCTCTCGCAGCTTCGCCTTCTGCACCTTGGCGGTCGGCGTCTTGGGGAAGGCGTCCACGATGTCGATGTAGCGGGGCTGGGCGTAGCGTGGCAGTTCACGCTCGGCGAAGGCGGCCACGGCCTCCGGCGTCAGGGCGGCGCCGGTTGCTGCGACCAGCGCGACCATGATCTCGTCCTCCGCCCCTGGAATGCCCGCCGGCACGGCGTAGGCGGCGACCTCCGCCACGCCCTCCAGCCGTGACAGCACCGTCTCCACCTCGTAGGACGAGACGTTCTCGCCGCGGCGGCGGATGCAGTCCTTGATGCGGTCGACGAAGGTGACGTAGCCCTCCGCGTCCATCACCGCGGCGTCGCCGGTGTGGAACCACAGGTTTCGCCACGCCTCCACCGTCTTGTCGGGCATCCGGTGATAGCCGGACAGGAAGCCGAAGGCGGCCTTCGGGCGCACCATGACCTCGCCGACCTGACCGCGCGGCACCGGGATGTCGGTCTGCGGGTCGCGGATCTCCACCTCGAAGTAACGGTCGTAGACCTTGCCGCAGGTGCCGGGGCGCGGCTTGCCCATCTCGGCGTAGAGCGGGATGTTCACCTCGGTCATGCCGTAGAGGCTGATGACGTCGCGGACGCCGAAGCGCTCGCGCAGCACCCGCTCGGTGTCCGCCGGGTTGGGGGCGGCGCCGACGAGGCGCAGGGGGTGGTCCCGGTCGTCGGGGCGCGGCGGCTGGGCCACCACGAAAGCGGTGACGGCGCCCAGCGAGTTGGTCACCGTGCAGCCATGGCGCCGGATGTCGTCCAGCCAGGAGGAGGCGCTGAATCGCTCGCGCAGCACCGCCGACCCGCCGGAGATCATCGCGGCGTAGAGCTGCATGTAGAGCCCGTTGGCGTGGAACAGCGGCAGGCAGATGTAGAAGCGGTCCTCGTCGGTCAGCGCGAAGTTGTCGATGGAGCCCAGCCCGAACAGGAAGCCGTGGCCGTGCGGCATCAGCACGCCCTTCGACAGGCCGGTGGTGCCCGACGTGTACATGATGCAGGCGTCGTCGCCGGCGCGGGGCAGGGGGCCGTCGTAGGGGGCGGCATCGCGCCAGCACTCCAGCGCGGCGTGCGGCGATCCCGCCGCGGCGCCGGGAACCACCAGCCTGCGCAGCGCGGTCAGGCGCGGGGCGATGTCGGTGATGCGGTCGGCCAGAGCGGCGTCGACCACAGCCAGGGCGGCCCCGGCGTTCTCCAGCTGGTGCTCCAGGAAGCCGCCCTTCAGCTCCGTGTTCAGCGCGACCATGACGGCGCCCAGCCGCCCCAGCCCCAGCCACACGCGCACGAAGTCCAGCCCGTTCGGCAGCATCACCGCCACTTTGTCGCCCGGCTTCACGCCCAGCCCGGCGAAGAAGCCGGCCACGCGGGCGGCCTGCTCCTGCGCCTCGGCGTAGCTCAAGGATTCGCCGCCGATCATTGTGACGAAGGTCTTGCCGCCGCGTTCGGCGGCCTGATGGGCCAGCACCTCGGGCAGCACCCAGCGGGCTTCGTTCCGCACATGCGGATACATCTCGGTCTCCTCCCAACGATCTTTCGTCGTTCGTTATCGGAGGGAGCCTAGCGGGACGGCGGGTCCGCCGTCCACAAACCCTTGAGGATGGTCGCCGTTCGCCGGGCGGGATCAGCCCCGCGCGGCCTGCCGGACGTCGGCGACGCCCTGGCGGGCCAACGCGTCGGCCCGCTCGTTCTCCGGATGGCCGGCGTGGCCGCGGACCCAGTGGAACTCGATGCGGTGCTGCCGCTTCGCCTCGTCCAGGCGCCGCCACAGATCCTCGTTCTTCACTGGCTTCTTGTCGGCGGTCTTCCAGCCACGGGCCTTCCAGCCGTGAATCCACTGGGTGATGCCGTTCTTCACATACTCGCTGTCGGTGTAGAGCCGCACCTCCATGGGCCGCTTCAGCGCTTCCAGCGCCTGGATGGCGGCCATCAGCTCCATGCGGTTGTTGGTGGTGGCCGGCTCGCCGCCGTACAACTCCTTCTCCACCCCGTTGTAGCGCAGGATGGCGCCCCAGCCGCCGGGGCCGGGGTTGCCGCTGCACGCGCCGTCGGTGAAGATGTCGACGATCTTCGGGGCGCCCTTGTCGCCGCCGGTGCCGTTGTTCGCTGCGTCCGTCATGGCGTCAGACCTGATAGCTGCCGCCGTCGTCGAGCGCGTAATCGCCGAGCCCGCGGACGGTCTGATGGAAGCGCAGCTTGCGCAGATATTCCAGCGGGTCCTTCGGGCGCACGAAGGCTCCCGGCGGATGGTTCAGCCAGTCGTAGAGGCGCGTCAGCAGGAAACGCAGGGCACTGCCGCGGCACAGCCAGGGCAGGGCGGCCAGCTCCGCCGGCGACAGGGGGCGGACCTTCTGGTAGCTGGTCAGCAGCATCCGCGCCTTGGTGGCGTTGAACGACCCGTCGGCCTCGAAGCACCATGCGTTCAAGCAGATCGCAATGTCGTAGGCCAGGAAATCGTTGCAGGCGAAGTAGAAGTCGATCAGGCCGGACAGCCCGTCGCCGCGGAAGAACACGTTGTCAGGAAACAGGTCGGCGTGGATGACCCCGGACGGCAGGCCGGCGGGCCAGTTGGCCTCCAGCGCCGCAAGCTCCGCCTCCAGCGTCGCGCGCAGGTCGCGGGCTACCTCGTCGGCGCGCGGTGCGCATTTTCCGGCCAGATCCTTCCAGCCGTCCAGCGACAGGGCGTTGGGACGCTCCATCCGGAAGTCGGCGACGGCCAGATGCAGGCGGGCCAGCGCCGTCCCCAGCTCCGCGCAGTGGTGCGGCGTGATGCGGCGCGGCCACATGCCGGCCAGGAAGGTAACGATCACCGCCGGGCGCCCGGCCAGCTCGCGCAGGGCCTGCCCTTCCGTGCCCTGGACCGGCAACGGGCAGGCGATGCCCTTGTCAGCGAGATGCTCCATCAGGCCCAGGAAGAAGGGCAGATCCTCCCGCCGGGTGCGCTTCTCATAGAGCGTCAGGATGTAGGGGCCGCGCTCCGTCACCAGGAGGAAGTTGGAATTCTCCACCCCCTCCGCGATGCCCTTGCAGGACAGGACGGCGCCCAGATCGTACTGGGCGATGAAAGCGTTCAGCTCGTCGTCAGTGACTTCGGTGTATACGGCCATGCCAGCGCCTTACCGGGATTCGGGGCGCCGGTCAATGCTGCCGCGACCGCTCACCCCTGGGCCGCTCACAGGGCGATGCCGTCGTAAAGCGCCGCCAGGGGAAGCTCCGCCCCGATGGAGGCCAGCGGCAGCGTGGCGTCCTCGGTGAAATCCTCGACGATCCAGCGCCGCCCGTCGCGGCGCCAGAGCTGCGCCCGTACGGCGCGGCTGTCCACCAGCAGCACCTCCTGCACCGAGGGGATCTGCATATAGTCGGGCACCTTGGTGCCGCGGTCGTGGCTGGCCGTGCTGTCGGACAGGATCTCGACCACCAGCACCGGATTCGGCGTCGAGCGCTGGCCGGGCTGGTGGGGCGAGCAGGTGACGGCGATGTCGGCCTCGTAGAAGCGGTCGGCGCGGTCGTCGCGTTCGATGGCCGTTTCCGTCAGCACGAAGCACGATGGGCGCAGGCGCCGCCGAATCTCGAAGGCAATGTTGCCCGAAAGACGGCTGTGCGCCTGGCTGCAAGGGCTCATTCCCCGCGGCTGCCCGCCGACCAGCTCGTAGCGCGTGTCCGGCTCCTGCCGGTCTGCCCAGACGAGGAACTCGTCGATGTCCATCTTCTGGATGGCCGGCTTCTGGATGGCGGGCGCGCCCATGAACGTCTCCTTCGCGAAGGCCGGTCCCTGGATTATGCGGGTCTTTGCATTATGCGTCTGCCGGGACCGGACGGGAAGGGGCGCCGCCGTCCAGCAGCGACTTCGGCAGCTTGAAGGTGATGTCCTCGAAGGCGGTGCGCAGCTCCTCCACCGTCACGGCGTAGCGGGCGCGAGCGGCCTCCATGACCTCCTCCACCAGCACCTCGGGGGCCGACGCTCCGGCGGTGATGCCCAGCGTGGCGACTCCGTCCAGCGCCGACCAGTCGATGTCCGCCGCGCGCTGGACGAGCTGGGCGCGCTGGCAGCCGTGGATCTTCGCCACCTCGACCAGCCGCTTGGAATTGGAGGAGTTCGGCGCGCCCAGCACCAGCAGGGCGTCCACCTTCGGCGCGATGGCCTTCACCGCCTGCTGGCGGTTCGTGGTGGCGTAGCAGATGTCCTCCTTCTTCGGCCCGCCGATCGACGGGAAGCGGGCCTGAAGGGCGGCGACGATGCTCGCCGTCTCGTCCACCGACAGGGTGGTCTGGGTGGCGTAGGCGAGGTTTTCCGGGTCGTCCACCTGGACCGTCGCCACGTCCTCCACCGTCTCCACCAGCACCACGGCGCCCTGGGGAAGCTGGCCCATGGTGCCGATCACCTCCGGGTGGCCGGCGTGGCCGATCAGGACGATCTGGCGCCCCTCGTTGAAGTGGCGCTCGGCCTCGCGGTGCACCTTGCTGACCAGCGGGCAGGTGGCGTCGAGGTAGAACAGGCCGCGCTGCTCCGCCGCCGCCGGGACCGACTTCGGCACGCCGTGGGCGGAGAAGACCACCGGTACACCGTCGGGCACCTGATCCAGCTCGTCCACGAAGATGGCGCCCTTGGCCTCCAGGCTCTGCACCACGAATCGGTTGTGGACGATCTCGTGCCGGACATAGACGGGGGCGCCGAACCGCTCCAGCGCCACCTCCACGATCTGGATCGCGCGGTCCACGCCGGCGCAGAAGCCTCGGGGGGCCGCGAGCAGGATGGTCAGGGGCGTCTGGGTCATGCGCGTCGTTCCGGTGTCTCGAAAAAGGGGGTGTAAGGGTTCGTTCGTCGCAGCGGCGGCGTGGCCTTGTGCCGGCCCCACCGCTTCTCTAAAGTCGTGGCAGAACACACCCTTCCAACCGTTAGGTCAGACCGATGGACCGCCGCCGCGACCGTAATATAGGAACCCCCGCCCGGAAAAGCCCGCGGGCGCTTGCATTCGCGAGTCTCGGTGTTCTGGCGCTTACCGGCTGTTCCGGACTCGGGGGCGGATCGAACACGGCGGCGGACGCGGCCCTGGCCTGCCCGAAGGTGTCCATCGTCCGCGATCTGGCGGAGGTCACCCAGTTCCGCAACGGCGGCGGGCGCGACCTGACGGACGTCACCTCCCGCGCGGCTCTGGCCGACTATTCCGGCAACTGCGACTACACCAGCGACGGCGTCACGGTGAACGTGAACGTTTTCCTGATCGCGGAGCGCGGGCCGGCCATGCAGGGCAACACGGCGAACTACCGCTATTTCGTCGCCGTCGCCAAGCCGGGCGAGGAGGCGCCGACCACCAAGACGGAGTTCGACACCTCCGTGACCTTCGAGTCCGGCAAGCTCCGCTCCGGCAGCCGCGAGGAGCTGGCGCCGAAGATCCCGCTGCCCAAGGACGCCAATGGCAAGGACTGGAAAATTTTCCTGGGCTTCCAACTGACGCCGGAGCAGTTGGCCTTCAACAGGGCGCAGATGAAGCAGTAAAGCTGCTGACCTCTTTCGACCCGCTGTGCAAGGAACGGGCGCCCGCAGTCACGGGCGCCCGAAATGCTATTGGTGCATCAGCCGATACGGTGAGCAATCAGGTAAGTGAACTCCACCTGCCCATTGATATTGGCGGGCGCGCCATTGTTTTGGATAGCGTACATTTCAACCTTGTCGGTGCTCCCGTTAAGGTAGAAAACTTCGTCGGCGGCGCAGGTATGCATAGCCGTTACACCCGAGCTGCTGACGGTGCGGGATGCAGAGCTGCCGTTCTTCGACAGCAAGGCGAGGAAACTCGTCCCGAGATTTGCGGAAAAGGCAATCTGGCCTCGCACTCGATAGTATCCAGCGGAGTGCGGCTTGAACCAGTGGTTGGTGGTGTCAAAGCCGTTTCCGACGTTGAAGTCCGTCGTGTTGAAATTGATTTTCGTGCTGGTAGCGGACGGCACCCCGGTCTGGTCAGTTCCGCCCAGCGTGGCACGGCACGCGACGACCGCATTGTCGGATGACAGATCAGTCAGAGCGCGCTCGTCCACGATCGCGCCGTTGGTTATGGTGTCGGCGGTGCTTTCTAGAAAAACCCGGGCGACGGGCAACTTGCCGGTGGGAATGGCCGGCGGGGTCAGGCTGTTGGCGGTGCCGGCCACGACGCTGGCGGCGCCGGTCGTGCGGTCGACCACCACGCGGTCGATGCGGAAGCCCGACGACGGCGGCGCGAAGGGGCCGACGACCTGCGCCTTCACTTCCGTCAGGGTGGTGCCGTTCAGCAGATAGCCGGGGTCGAGCGCGATGGTCAGGTCGGGCGACACCTGGGCGTGCGGGGCGAAGGGGCCGACGATGCGCTGGGCAACGGCCCAGTTGGCGGTGCTCTGCGGCAGATCGGTCGGGTTGAAGGTCTGGACGGACACGGGATGCTCCTTGAAACAATGGCGGTGCAGCGAGGGGCGGTTCGGCATGTGACCCCGCGGGGAACGGATATAGGACTATCATCCTTTTTCATGGTCTTAAAGACTGTATTCCTTAATTGCTCAGATTAAAATCCTTGGCGCATCGCGCTCATCGCAGGGGGCTTTCCGCGCCCGATTCGCTTGGAAGCGGGCTGGCGAGTGGCTGGGACGATGCCGTGCGCAGGACGCTTGCCTTGCGGCACGGGTCGGTTAGCCTTCGGTGACGCGCACAAAAATCGGCGGTCGAACAATGGAGAAGATGCATGGCCAGCGCACCGGTCGCCGCGACCAAGGAACCCATCGTCATCGAACTGGAAGCCGGCAAAACCTACTGGTGGTGCCGGTGCGGGCGCAGCGCCAAGCAGCCGCTGTGCGACGGCAGCCATGCCGGCACCGGGCTGGAGCCGATGAAGTTCTCTCCCGCCACCTCTATGAAGGCGCGCTTCTGCGGCTGCAAGGCGACCAGGAAGCCGCCCTTCTGCGACGGCAGCCATCTCGACCTGAAGTGAGCGTCACCGGAACCCCCAGCGAACCCCGATTGACATTCGCAATGGTCCCGGTAGGTTAAACGGCACAAGCCGACGATCCCTCGCGGGAGAGATCATTGCCCGGTCCGCCGGGCAGTGGCGCCGAAGGAGCAACCGCCCCGGAAACTCTCAGGCAAAAGGACCGCAAGGGGGATAAGGCAACTCTGGAAAGCAGCTCGGTCCGCGCACAGCGGGGAACGGCTCACCGAAGGAGTAAACCGGTTGTCGGGGTTGGACCCCACCGGTGAATCTCTCAGGTCCAGGACAGAGGGGGCAGGACTCGCGCCAATCCCGGCGCGGGTTGTGCGACCCTATGTCGGAGGACCCGCGTGACCGAGGCTTCTGAGTCCCTCAAGACAACGCCGCTGCACAGCCTCCATCTGGAGCTGAAGGGCAAGATGGTGCCCTTCGCCGGCTACGACATGCCGGTGCAGTACCCGCTCGGCATCCTCAAGGAACACCAGCACACCCGCGCCAAGGCCGGGCTGTTCGACGTGTCGCACATGGGGCAGGTGCGCCTGACCGGCGACGATCCCGCGGCGGCTCTGGAGTCGCTGGTTCCCGGCGACATCAAGGGGCTGGCCCGCGGGCGCATGCGCTACACGCTGTTCCTGAACGAGCAGGGCGGCATCCTGGACGACCTGATGGTCACCAACGCCGGGGATCACCTGTTCCTGGTCGTCAACGCCGCCCGCAAGGACCACGACGTCGCCCACATGCGCGAGCGGCTGAAGGGCAAGGCCGAGGTGGAACTGCTGGACGACCTCGCCCTGATGGCCCTTCAGGGGCCGGAGGCCGCGGCGGTGCTCGGGCGCTTCATCCCCGAGGCGGCCACCATGAAGTTCATGAGCTATCTGCCGGCGACCTTCGACGGCATCCCAGTGGTCATCACCCGCTCCGGCTACACGGGCGAGGACGGCTACGAAATCTCCTGCGACACATCCGACGCCGAGACCATCGCCCGCGCACTGCTGGCCGAGGAGGAAGTCGAGGCCATCGGGCTGGGTGCCCGCGACTCGCTGCGCCTGGAGGCCGGGCTCTGCCTCTACGGCCACGACATCGACGAGACGACGACTCCGGTCGAAGCCGGCCTGGAATGGGCGCTGTCCAAGCGCCGCCGGGAGGAGGGCGGCTTCCCCGGCCACGACATCATCAAGGACCAGCTCGCCAACGGCGCCCCGCGCCGTCGCGTCGGGCTCCAGCCGGAAGGCCGTCAGCCGGCCCGCGAGCACACCGACGTCTGCGACGCGGACGGAAAGAAGATCGGCGAAGTGACCAGCGGCGGCTTCGGCCCCACCGCCTCGGCGCCGGTAGCCATGGGCTATGTGGACCGCGCGCACGCCGCCGTGGGCACGCCGGTCCAGCTCATGGTCCGCGGCAAGCCGCTGGCCGCCAAGGTCGCCGCCATGCCCTTCGTGCCGCAGCGCTACTACCGCGGCTGACCAAACAAACACCGAGCGAACAGGGGACAACCATGACCATCAAGTACACCAAGGACCATGAGTGGGTCCGCGTCGAGGGCGATGTCGGCACCGTCGGCGTCAGCGACCACGCCCAGCACCAGCTCGGCGACGTCGTGTTCGTCGAGCTGCCGGACGTCGGCCGCCAGCTCGTCCAGGGCAAGGAAGCCGCCGTCGTGGAGTCGGTGAAGGCCGCCAGCGACGTGTTCGCCCCGGTTTCCGGCGAGGTGATCGAGGCCAACGCCGATCTGGAGAACGACCCGTCTCTGGTGAACGCCGGGGCCGAGACCACCGGCTGGTTTTTCAAGCTGCGCCTCAGCAACCCGTCGGAGCTGGACGCGCTGATGGACGAAGCCGCCTACAAGGCCTTCGTGGAAGGGCAAGCCTGAGATGCGTTACCTGCCCCTGACCGAGGCCGACCGGCGCTCCATGCTGGAGGCCATCGGCGTGCCGTCGGTGGACGAGCTGTTCCGCGACGTGCCCGAGGCGGCCCGCCTCTCCGGCCCGATCGAGGGGCTGTCCAACCATATGGGCGAGCTTGAGGTCGATCGCGCCCTGTCGGCGATGGCGGGGAAGAACCTGCCCGCCGGCAGCGTGCCGAGCTTTCTCGGTGCCGGTGCCTACCGCCACCACATCCCGGCAACGGTGGACCATCTGGTCCAGCGCGGCGAGTTCCTGACCGCCTACACCCCGTACCAGCCGGAGGTGAGCCAGGGCACGCTGCAGGTCCTGTTCGAGTTCCAGACCCAGGTCTCGCTGCTGACCGGCATGGACGTCGCCAACGCCTCCATGTACGACGGCGCCACCGCCTGCGCGGAAGCCGTGATGATGGCGAACCGCGTCACCCGCCGGAAGAAGGCCGTGCTGTCCGGCGGCCTGCACCCGCATTACCGCGACACCACGACGACCGACGCCCGCTTCATCGGCTTCGAGACGGTGGTGATGCCGCCGGCTCCGACCGGCGGCGAGGACCTGCTGGCCGCGGTCGACGGCGACACCTCCTGCGTCGTCGTGCAGAACCCGGACGTGTTCGGCCATGTCCGCGACTACACCGAACTGGGCAAGGCCTGCCAGGCCAAGGGCGCCCTGCTGATCGTCGTGGTGACGGAGGCCGTGTCGCTCGGCCTGCTGACCCCGCCGGGCGCCATGGGCGCCGACATCGTGGCGGCGGAAGGCCAGTCGCTGGGCAACGCGCTGAACTTCGGCGGTCCCTATGTCGGGCTGTTCGCGGTGAAGGAGAAGCTGGTCCGCCAGATGCCCGGCCGCCTCTGCGGCCAGACGGTGGACGCCGACGGGCGGCGCGGCTTCGTGCTGACGCTGTCGACGCGTGAGCAGCACATCCGCCGCGAGAAGGCGACCTCGAACATCTGCACCAACTCCGGCCTGTGCGCGCTGGCCTTCTCCATCCATCTCAGCCTGCTGGGGGAGGAAGGCTTCACCCGGCTCGCCGAGATCAACCACGGCAAGGCCGTGCAGCTGGCCGACAAGCTGGCCGCGGTGAAGGGCGTGGAGATCGTCAACGGCAGCTTCTTCAACGAGTTCACCGTGAAACTGCCGAAGCCGGCGGCAGAGGTGGTCGAAGCGCTGGCGCAACGCGGCATCCTGGGCGGCGTTCCGGCCTCCCGCCTGTTCGGCGGCGGGCTCGACGACCTGCTGATCGTGGCCGCCACCGAGACCAACACCGAGTCCGACATGGACGCCTTCGCCACCGCCCTCGCCGAGGTTCTGTGATGAGCATGAACAACCAGGGTCGCCCGACTCATATTTCCGGGGGCATCCAGAATTCGGACAGCGCCGTTCCGCAGACCGTCACCGGCAACCGCGGCCTGCAGATCGAGGAGCCGCTGATCTTCGAACAGGACAGCGCCGGGCGTTGCGGCGTCGATCTGCCAGAGGTCCCCGCGGTGGGCTCGCGCCTGGGGGCGGTGAAGCCGCGCGGCCGGATCGGCCTGCCGGGCCTCGCCGAACCGCAGGTGGTCCGCCACTACACCCGCCTGTCGCAGAAGAACTACGCCATCGACAGCGGCCTGTACCCGCTCGGCTCCTGCACGATGAAGCACAACCCGCGCCTGAACGAGAAGATGGCGCGGCTGCCGGGCTTCGCCGACGTGCACCCGCTCCAGCCCGAAAGCACGGTGCAGGGCGCGCTGGAGCTGATGGCGGAGCTGGGCCGCTGGCTCGCCACGCTGACCGGCATGGCGGCGGTGACGCTGGCCCCGGCGGCGGGCGCGCACGGCGAGATGTGCGGCATCATGGCGATCCGCTCCGCCCATGACGCCAAGGGGGATAAAGGTCGCACCAAGATCCTTGTCCCGGAAAGCGCTCACGGCACCAACCCGGCGACCGCCGCCGCCTGCGGCTATGCGGTCGAGGCGATCCCGGCGACCGAGGACGGGCGCGTCGATCTGGAGGCGCTGAAGGCCAAGCTCGGCCCCGACGTCGCCGGCCTGATGCTGACCAACCCGAACACCTGCGGCCTGTTCGAGCGCGACATCATCACCATCGCCGAGGCGGTGCACGCGGCGGGCGCCTATTTCTACTGCGACGGTGCCAACTTCAACGCCATCGTCGGGCGGGTGCGTCCGGCCGACCTCGGCATCGACGTGATGCACATCAACCTGCACAAGACCTTCTCCACCCCGCATGGCGGCGGCGGTCCGGGCTCCGGTCCGGTGGTCTTCGCGGAGTCGCTGGCCCCCTTCGTCCCGGTGCCCTACGTGGTGCAGGACAAGGACGGCGCCTTCCGTCTGGTCGAGCAGGCCGGCGACGGCCCGGCCTTCGGGCGGATGAAGGCGTTCCACGGCCAGATGGGCATGTTCGTCCGCGCGCTCGCCTACATGATGAGCCACGGCGCCGACGGGCTGCGGCAGGTGGCGAACGACGCGGTGCTGAACGCAAACTACCTGCTGGCGCGCCTTCAGGACGTGATGACGCCCTCCTTCGCGGGGCCGTGCATGCACGAATGCCTGTTCGACGACCACTTCCTGAAGGGCACGGGGGTGACCACGCTCGACATCGCCAAGGCGCTGATCGACGAGGGCTTCCACCCGATGACCATGTACTTCCCGCTGGTCGTGCATGGCGCTCTGCTGATCGAGCCGACCGAGACGGAGTCGAAGGCCAGCCTGGACCAGTTCGTCACCGCCCTGCGCGCCCTGGCGGAGCGGGCCAAGTCCGGCGACGTGGCCTATTTCCAGGGTGCCCCGCGCCTGACCCCGCGCCGCCGCCTGGACGAAACCGCCGCGGCGCGCAAGCCGGTGCTGCGCTGGGCGCCGGCGGTGGCGCCGGAGACGGTCGCGGCGGAGTAGGGCGCACTTGCCCCCACCCTCCCACTTCGTGGGTCCCTCCCTCCCCCGCTGCGCAGGGGAGGGATTGATTGCGGAGATGGCGGAGTTCTCTCCCCTGCACAGCGGGGAGGGTTAGGGTGGGGGCAAACCCCTTACCGCTGATCCAGCTTCACCTCGATCCGCCGGTTCCGCGCCAGCGCCTCGTCGCTGGTGCCGGGGTCGAGCGGCTGGTACTCGCCGAAGCCGGCGGCGGCCAGCCGGTCCGCCGGAATTCCCTGGTCGATCAGATACTTCACCACCGAGATCGCGCGCGCCGCCGACAGCTCCCAGTTCGAGGCGAACTGGATGCGCACCGGGCGCGCGTCGGTGTGACCGTCCACCCGCAGCACCCAGTTGATGTCCGGCGGGATGGTCCGGCCGATCTCGATCAGCGTGCGCGCCAATTCCGCCAGCCTCTGCTTGCCGGCCTCCTCCAGCATCGCCGAGCCGGAGGGGAACAGCAGCTCCGACTGGAAGACGAAGCGGTCGCCGACGATGCGCACGTCGGGCCGGTTGCCCAGAGTCTCGCGCACGCGCCCGAAGAACTCCGAGCGGTAGCGGGCGAGGTCCTGCACCTTGGCGGCCAGGGCCTGATTCAGCCGCGAGCCGAGTTCGGCGATCTGGACCTGCTGCTCCTCCGCCTTCTTCTCCGAGATATCCAGCACGGCACCGATGCGGGCGAGCTGCTCGCGCAGGGCGGCCATCTGCCGGTTCAGCAGGTCGACCTGCTCGTTCGCCTTGCCGGTTGCGCTCTGCTCGGCGGACAGCGAGGCCATCAATTCGGTGATGCGGATGTCGCGCGTCTCGATGTCCTTCTGCGCGAGCATCGTCTTCTCGTCCGCCGAGGCGAGACGTGTTTCCAGCGCCTTGGAACGGTCGCGCTCCCCGCCTAGCTCGGCCAGCAGGGCTTGGCGCTGCTCCTCGGTCAGGCGTTGCTGCGCGGCGGCGGCGGCGAGTTCGCCCTCCAGCTTGGTCCGGGCCTCGCGCAACGCCTTCAGGTCGGCCTGGAGGCTGGCGGCCTCGGCCAGCTTCAGCTCGATGGTTTCCTTGTCGGCGCGGATCGTGCGCTGCAACTCCTCCGCCGCGCGGGCGGCGTGGTCAAGGTCGCCCTGCAGCGTGGCGATGCGGCCGGTCATGGTGTCCCTCGCCACCACGGAGCCTTGAAGTTCCGCCGAGAGCTGGGCGACGTTGATGCGCAGGTCGGCGTTGGCGTCCCGTTCCAGCGCCAGCAGGTCGTTCAGCTCCGCCACCTTGCGGTTGAGGCTGCCGAGCTGCTCGTCACGCCCGGTCAAGGCGGTCGCCATGTAGAACTGGGCGACGACGAAGATCATCAGCAGGAAGATGACCACCATGACGAGGGACGACAGCGCGTCCACCCATCCGGGCCATGCGCTGGCCTCGCGGTGGCCGTTGCGGCGGCTGATGCTGGGCATGGCGGGGTGTCCCTCCGGCGATTGCAACCCCTCTCCCGCCTCGGGAGAGGGAGGGGCCCGCCGCAAGGCGGCGGGAGGGTGCGGGTGCGGGCACGGAGGAGGCGCTGATCCTTGCCTGTACCCTCACCCGGCCGCTTTGCGGCCACCCTCTCCCGGGACGGGAGAGGGAAGAATGATCAGCGCTGTTCCGATTCCTCGGCCAGGGCGGCGATGGTGCGGGCCAGCAGCTTGATCTCGCTGCGAATCTCCTGCACCGCCTGGACCCGGCCGGTGGACGACTCCTCGACCATGCGGGCGAGGTAGATGTCCATGTTGCGCAGATGCTGGCGCGAGGCGTCGTCGAAGCCGCCGACCGCCGCGTCGGACAGCCGGTCGAGCAGCCCCTTCATCTCCAGCTGGCTCTCGCCGAGCCGCAGGAGAAGCTGCTGCTCGGCGCGCATCTGGTCGGTCAGCGTGCTCAACCGCTCGGTCAGGGCCATCAGGTTGGCGTTGGCCGACCGACGGCCCTCCTCGGCGGTGGCGACGGTGCGCTGAAGCGAGTCGAGGTTCTCCGCCGTCTGCTCGAGGAGCGCCGTCAGATAGGCCGGCATCGACTGGTCGCCGGTCTCCAGGCCGCCGCCGGCCCCGCTGGAAAGGCGGGTGGCACCGGACAGCCAGTCTTCGACGTCCTGGAAGAAGCGGTTGTGCGCCTGGCTGGCCTGAAGCTCCAGGAAGCCCAGCACCAGCGAGCCCGCCAGACCGAACAGCGAGGAGCTGAAGGCCGTGCCCATGCCGGTCAGCGGCGCCTCCAGCCCGTGCTGGAGGTTGCTGAACATCGCCCCGACGTCGCCGCCCTGCACCGACAGCCCGCCGATGACCGAGCCGACCGACTGCACCGTGTGCAGCAGGCCCCAGAAGGTGCCGAGCAGGCCGAGGAAGATCAGCAACCCGATCAGGTAGCGCGACAGCTCCCGCGACTCGTCCAGCCGCGAGGCGATGCCGTCGAGCAGCGAGCGCATGGACAGCGCCGACAGGGTCAGCCGGCCGCGCCGTTCCCGCAGCATGCGCGCCATCGGGGCGAGCAGCACCGGTTCCGGCGCGGCGACGGCCGGGTTGCCGGACTGGAAATGCTCCAGCCACGCCACCTCGGGCCGCAGCATCAGCACTTGGCGGAAGATGAACAGGATGCCGGCGAGCAGCGTGCCGAGGATCAGCCCGTTCAGCGCCGGGTTGTTCATGAAGGCGGCGCGCAGGGCCGGGAACAGCAACGCCGTCACGCTTCCCACGGCCACCAGGAAGAGGATCATCCGTGTCAGGAAGCGCTCCGGGCGCGTCATCGGGGAAGGCTCCTCAAGAGGGTGGGACGACGGGGCGATGGCGGCCATGGGCACTCTCGTCCAGGGGAAGGGCAGGCGTCGGTACGGGTTACAGAGGGCAGATCACTGGTTCAGGAACTCCACGTCCAGCCGGTCCGGCGCGCCACCGGCCGCCTCCATGCCCAGGGCGCGGATGTCGACGCGCGTGCTGGCGATGCCGGCGGTCCCCAGCCGCTCGCGGACGGCCAGGGCGCGGGCCAGCGACAGCTGCCGAGCCTCGCGCGCCGTCTCCGGTGTGCCGCTGGCGTAGGAGCGGATTTGGATTCGAAGCTGCGGGTTGGCGTTCATACGCTCCGCGATGGTTTCAAGCCGCGCCTGGGCCGGTTCGGGAACGGCGGTGGCCGTACCGTTGAACAGCACGGTCAGCGGTTCCATCCGGGGCAGGGCGGGCGCTGCGGGCGCTCTCGGAGTCGGCGGGGGCAGGGCGGCGGTCTGCGTCCGGTCGGGCGGCGGAGGTGCCGCCGGGCGGTTGGACGCCGGGACCGGCGGCGCGCCTTCCGGCAGGGCCGGTGGTGGCGGCGTGGGACCGATCGAAATCTGCGGCAGATCCGGCGCCGTCATCAGGGTCGGGGCCTTGAAGACGGGCGGAGCCGGCGGGGCCGGCGGGGGGAAGATGTCGGGCCGCGGCGGGATCGGCAGCGGCTGCGCGTTCTCCAGCGTCAGGCCACCCGCATTGGCGGTGTTGGCCGGGGCCGGAGCGGAAGCGCTGGTCGTCGTCGGCGCGGTGCCAGACGAGGAGCAGGCGGTCACGGCCAGGGACAGCGCCACGACCGCGGCGGCGGGGAGGACGCGCAACGGGACCTGCCGCCCGACGGGGGCGTTTGGAGAACCGCTCATGCGTCCGACAATCCTCATGGTGACCAGCGCGTTGTTCCCAGTGACACGGAAAAGCGTTGGTACCATAGCCCTTCGATCGGTGTAGGGACAACGCCCTTTGGGCCGCGCGGCGTGTTTCCCCACCAAAGCGCGGCCCTTGCTACCCCAACGTCATGAAGGGCTTATGGCTCGGCCGGAGGTCAGCCCTGACCGGCGTCCGCCGCCCCGGCGGGAGCGGAGCGCACCTTGCGTTCCGTCGCACCGCGCAGGATCTTGGCGATCGGCAGATGGAAATGGGCGTTGGCCGCCAGGATCGTGCCGCCGAACACCGGGTTGCGCCCGCCGCCGATCTCACCGACGAAGCCGCCGGCCTCGGTGACCAGAAGCTGGCCGGCCGCAGCGTCCCAGGGGGCGAGGCCACGCTCCCAATAGCCGTCGTAGCGGCCCGCCGCGACGTAGGCGAGGTCGAGCGAGGCGGCGCCGAAGCGGCGGATGCCCGCGACTTCCTTCATCAGGGCCTCGGCCTCCACCAGGAAGCCGGCATGGTCGCCGCGGCCCTTGAAGGGGATGCCAGTGGCGATCACCGCGTCGGCGAGGTTGCGGCGCTCCGACACGCGCAGGCGCTGGTGGTTCAGGAAGGCGCCCTGGCCCTTCTCGGCCCAGAACATCTGGTCGTGCACCGGCTCGTACACGACACCGGCGACGATCTCGCCGTTCTTCTCCGCGGCGATGGAGATCGCCCAGTGCGGGATGCCGTGCAGGAAGTTGGTGGTGCCGTCCAGCGGATCGACGATCCAGCGGGCGGTCGGGTCGCTGCCCTTGCTGGCGCCCGTCTCCTCCATGAGGAAGCCGAAATCCGGGCGGGCCTTCTGCAGCTCTTCGCGCAGCAGCTTTTCCGCCTTCATGTCGGCGGCGGACACGAAGTCCGCCGGGCCCTTGCGCGACACCTGGAGGTGCTCGACCTCGCCGAAGTCGCGGACAAGGCCGCGGGCCGCCTTTTCGGCGGCGCGGACCATCACGTTGATAAGGGCGGAGCGGGTGGCCATGGGCGTGCTTTATCTCGTGCGGAACCGGAAAAAGAATACACCGGCCCCCGCCTGAAGCGAGAGCCGGTGCGCAGAAAATCAGTCAGGACGGTCAGTCCTTGGCGCGCTCGACATACTCGCCGGTCTGGGTGTCGACGACGACGCGGGTGCCCGACTCGATGTGCGGCGGCACCAGGATCGACACGCCGTTCTCCAGCTTCGCCGGCTTGTAGGAGGAGGAGGCCGTCTGGCCCTTCACCACCGGGTCGGCTTCGGTGATCTGCAGGGTGACCTTGCCGGGGATCTCGACGCCGAGCGGCGCGCCTTCGAAGGACTGCACGGTGACTTCCATGCCGTCCTGCAGGAACACCTTCTGGTCGCCGATGATCTCGCCGGGGATGGCGGTCTGCTCGTAGCTTTCCTTGTCCATGAAGGTGTAGCTGTCGCCTTCGGCGAACAGGAAGGTCATCTCGTGCTCGTCCAGGCGGGCGCGCTCGACCGTCTCCTGGGTGCGGAAGCGCTCGATCGACTTGTTGCCGGTGCGCACATCCTTCATTTCAAGCTGGATGAAGGCGCCGCCCTTGCCGGGCTGGACGATAGCGGTCTTCGTGATGACCCAGAGCTTACCGTTATGCTCCAGCACATGGCCGGGACGCATCGTGTTGGCGTTGACCTTCATGACATACTCGTGATTTCCAGGAGACAGGCGGCGCGGAACCTAGCAGCTTGCCGGGCCGGTGGCAACGCCGGGTGGGGCTCATTCAGCGTTCTGCGCCTTCTTTGTCCGTTTTCGCCGCCGTTGCCACTCTGCTAAGCAGCGTCATCGCTCCGTCAGGGAAGGCCGTCATGTCCCCCGTCACGCCCGCCCATTCTCCGTCCTGGGCTCCCGAGACCTTCGCCCGCCGCCGCCCCCATCTGGCCGTGCGTGGCCGCGTGCTCGGCGCCGTCCGCCGCTTCTTCGAGGAGAACGCCTTCCTGGAGGTGGACACCCCGGCGCTCCAGGTCTCGCCGGGGATGGAGCCGCATCTCCAGGCCTTCGCGACGGATCTGGTGGGACCGCACCCCGACGACCGGCTGCGGCTGCACCTGCACACCAGCCCCGAATTCGCCATGAAGAAGCTGCTGGTGGCCGGGCTGCCGCGCATCTACCAGATCGCCCACGTCTTCCGGAACGGCGAGCGGTCGGCCACCCACGCGCCGGAATTCTCCATGCTCGAATGGTACCGGGCGGGGGAGGGCTACCGGACGCTGATCCGCGATTGCGAGGATCTGGTCCGCGAGGCCGCCGTCGCCGCCGGGCGGACGCGATTCGACTTTCGCGGCATGACCTGCGATCCCTTCAAGGAGTGGCGGGTGCTGACCGTGCAGGACGCCTTCCGGGACTATGCCGGGATCGACCTGCTGGAGACCTTCGACGGCAGTCACGACCCCGACCCGGCCCCGCTGGCCGCCATGGCGCGGGCCATCGGCATCGCCCCGCACGACGGCGACCGCTGGGAGGACATCGTCTTCCGCATCATGTTCGACCGGATCGAGCCGCATCTGGGCGCGGGCGTGCCCTGCGTGCTGACCGACTATCCCGTCTGCATGGCCGCCCTGTCGCGCCCCAAGCCCGAGGACCCGCGGCTGGCCGAGCGGTTCGAGCTGTACGCCTGCGGCCTGGAACTCGCCAACGCTTTCGGTGAGTTGACCGACGCCCGCGCCCAGCGCGCCCGCTTCGAGGCCGACATGGACCTGAAGGAACGCATCTACGGCGACCGCTTCCCGGTGGACGAGGACTTCCTGGCGGCGCTGGAGCACGGCATGCCGGAGTGCAGCGGCATCGCGCTGGGCTTCGATCGGCTGGTCATGCTGTGCAGCGGGGCGGAGCGCATCGACGAGGTGCTGTGGCTGCCGGTGGCGGGGGGCTGAGTCCGTCCGCCACCGGTGTCGGCGTCCTCAGGCGGTGACGTCGATCACCACGCGGCCGCGCACCTGCCCGGCAAGGATCTGGCCGGCCAGTTCCGGCAGCTTCGACATCGGCTCCACCCTGTACATGGCCTTCAGGTGGTCCTTGTCGAGATCGCGGGCCAGCCGCGCCCAGGCGCGTTCGCGCCGTTCCGCCGGGGCGGCGACCGAATCGACGCCGATCAGCGCGACGCTGCGCAGGATGTGCGGCAGGACCGTTCCGGGCAGGTCGGCGCTGCCCGCCAGCCCGCAGGCGGCGATGGCGCCGCCCCAGACGGTCTGCGACAGGGCGTTGACCAGCGTGATGCCGCCCACCGAATCGACGCCGCCGGCCCAGCGCTCCTTCTGGAGCGGCGGGCCTTTCTCCTGAAGGGCGGCGCGGTCGATGAAGCCGGTGGCGCCCAGGCCGGACAGATACTCATGGGTCTCGGGCCGTCCGGTCGAGGCGGTGACCGGATAGCCGGCCTTGGCGAGCAGGGCGACCGCGACGGAACCGACGCCGCCGGCCGCTCCGGTGACCAGCACCTCCTTGCCGCCGGGCTGGATCGTGCCCCACCGCTCCAGCGCATCCACGCACAGCGCGGCGGTGTAGCCGGCGGTGCCGATGCCCATCGCCTCCTCCGGCGAGAAGACGTCGGGCAGGCGGGTCAGCCATTCCGGCTTCACGCGCTGGAACCGGCTGTAGCCGCCCCACTGGGTTTCCGACAGGCCCCAGCCATTGACAATCACTTTATCCCCGGCCTTCCAGTCGGCGGAGCGCGATTCCACGACGGTGCCAGCGAGGTCGATGCCGGCGACCATCGGCAGTTTGCGGGCGATCCGGCCCTTGCCGGAGACGGCGAGGCCGTCCTTGTAGTTCAGGGTGGAATAGGCGACCTCGACCAGCACGTCATGGTCCGGAAGGTCGGTCAGGCTCAGCGGCTTGAAGCCCCCCTTGGGCTTGCCGTCGGCGTCCTCGATGACGAAGGCGGTGAAGGTGTCGGCCATGCGGATTCCTCTCCCGGATCGGGTTCTTGATTGGGGGAAAGCCTAGCACGGACGCGGCGATGGACAAGGCGTTGGGATGGAAAGGGCGTCACGTTCCCCTCTCCCGCCCCGGGAGAGGGAAGGGGCCCACGCCGAAGGCGTGGGAAGGGTGAGGGTGCGGCCAAGAATAAGTTGCCGATCCTTGTGCGACCCTCACCCGGCTCTCAGCGGATGCCATGGGCATCCGCCTGTCGCCGTCAGCGCTGGCTTTCAGCCAGCGCGAAAGGCGCCTTCGGCGCCACCCTCTCCCGGGGCGGGAGAGGGATAAGCACGCTTGCGAGCCTCCAGATCAGAAGGTGATCTTGGTCTGGAGCGCGATCACGTCCACATGGGCCTTGTAGTCGGCGGACAGATTGCCGCGGAAGGCGTCGCTGCCCGTCAGGTTGTCGCGCAGGTCCATCTTGGCCTTGTTGGCGAAGATGTGGCTGTAGCCGATGTCGGTACGGATGCTGTCCGTGACCTGGTAGCCGGCGCCGATCGACACCCAGTAACGGTCCTCGTCCGGAATGCGCGGCGTGCGGTACTGGTCGCTGACCGGGGTCTGGTCATAGGCCACGCCGAAGCGCAGGGTGAGCTTCTCGTCCCACTTGTAGGCGGCGCCCAGAGCAAAGAACCAGGAGTCGTCCCAGTTCTCGTCGGTCACGGTGTCGGTGCGCAGCGGGTTGCGGTAGCGGATGCGCAACTCCTTGAAGCGCGACCAGTTGGTCCACTGCGCGTCGGCCATCACGGCGAAGGAACTGGTCAGCTCATGATAGGCGCCGAAGGAAATGATGTCCGGCGTGGCGACCTTCGCCCGCACCGGCGAATTGGCGAAGCTGGCCTGCAGCGCCGGCACGGCGGGAACGCCCTCGAACTTCGAATCGCCGTCCAACTCATGGGAGACGGAGGAGCGGTAGGAGACGCCGAAACGGGTGCCCTTGGCCGGCTCGTACAGCATGCCGGCGGTGACGCCGACGCCCCAGTCGTCGCCCTTCACCTCGCCCACACCGTCGCGCGAGCCCGGCGCGATGGGAACCCCCGTGGCCGCCAGGATCGAGCCGAAATCCACGGCTTGGCTCAGCCGCGCCTTGGCGTACTGGAACTGCAGGCCGCCGGCGATGGTCAGGTCCGGCATCAACCGGTAGGACACGGTCGGGGAGATGTTGATCGTCAGCAGGCTGGAATGGATGCCGTGGTAACGGCCGGTCCAGCTTTCCGGATAGTCGGTGGACAGGCCCCAGGGCGCGGTGATGGCGAGGCCCAGCTTCACGTCCGGCGACACCGTGTAGGCCAGATAGCCCGATGGAATCACCGCGTCCATGCCGATGTCGCCGGGGTCGGAGGTGCCCCGGATGGTGCTGCCGCCCAGCCGCGTGGCGCGGGTGCCGCGGGCGTTGCTGGTCTTCGAGGTCGGGAACACGCCGCTCAGCACGCCGACCGCCTGATTCCCCTCGATGGTCCCCAGGGCCGCGGGGTTGAAGAACAGGCCGGTGGCGTCGCCCATGCCGTTGGCGGTGGCGCCCGCGAAGGAGGTGCCCTGGCCCGAGGCGCTCTGCTCCTTCAGCAGATAGCCGGCGGCGCCGGCCGGCAGCGGGGCCGCAATGGCGACGACCGCGGCGGCGGCGAGCAGGTTCCCCTTCAGAGACCAATTGGACATGCGTTTCTCCCCAATTTCGTTATTTGACGCAATGATACACACATTGACGTTAACGTAAAGTGGGGCCACTGAAAAAATGCTGGACCAACAAATCATGCGCCCGCAGGTGTGCATGGGGGAGGGGAATGCCCGCTGAGGTCGAGTCGCCGCGGGTGTGAAAATCGGGATGTTGAGGGCGCTCAGCCCAGCCAGCCGGCGACCATGGCCATGCCCGCGGCGATCACACCCTGGGCGTCCGTCCAGATCAGCTTCGCCGTGATGGCGATGGAGGCGATGACGAGCATCGGCCGCACGATGGCGGCGCCGTTGCGGATGACCATGTGCGCGCCGATCTGCGCGCCGATCATCTGGCCCACCCCCATCAGCAACCCGGCCACCCAGGCGATCTGCCCGCCGGCCAGGAAGAACAGCAACGCGGCGATGTTGCTGGTGAAGTTCAGCACCTTCGTGTGGGCGGTCGCCTTGCGCAGGTTGAAGCCGAGCAGCGAGACGAAGGCGATGGCGAAGAAGGTCCCCGTGCCCGGCCCGAAGAAGCCGTCGTAAAAGCCGATTCCCGTTCCGGCGAGCAGGGCGAAACCCCGCTCCCCGATGCGTTGCTGCGCGTCGATCTCGCCGGCCTTCGGGGAAACGAGCAGCCAGATGGCGATGCCGATCAGCAGCACCGGGATGACGTTGCGCAGGAAACCCGGGTCGATCATCTGGACGATGACGGCGCCCGCCGCGGAACCGGCGAAGGTGCAGCCGATCATCACCGCCATGTCGCGCGGCCTCACCTCTCCGCCACGGGTGAACTTCACCGCGGCGGAGAGTGAACCGAAGCTGGATTGCAGCTTGTTCGTCGCCAGCGCCTGCGCGGGCGACAGGCCGGCCCAGAGCAGGGCGGGGAGGGTCAGAAGCCCGCCGCCCCCGGCGATGGCGTCGACGAAGCCCGCGACAAGGCCGACCGCGAACAGCGCGGTCAGCGTCTCGATGGAAAGGAGGTCCATGATGCGGCGGCGGCCTTCGTCACCCTTCGGCCGCGGCGATGGCGGCGTTGAACGCCTTCACGGCGGCGCCCGGCCCATCGGGATGGTTCCACACGGCGCCGACCACGGCCAGGAAATCAGCCCCGGCGCTCACCAGCGGACCGCAATTCTCCTGGGTGATGCCGCCGATGGCGACGCAGGGAACCTCCATCAGCTCCGACCACCACCGGAGCAGCTCCGGCTCCGCCGCGAACTGCGCGTCCTTGGTGGTGGTGGGGAAGAAGGCGCCGAAGGCGACGTAATCGGCCCCGGCCTCGCCCGCTTCCATGGCGAGATGGCGGCTGTCGTGGCAGGTCACCCCGACGATGGCGTCGTTGCCGACGATCCGCCGCGCCTGGGTGTAGGGCGTGTCCTGCTGCCCGACATGCACGCCGTCGCAGCCGGTCTCGCGGGCCAGTTCGGGATGGTCGTTCAGGATGAAGGCGACCCCGCGCTCCTGGGCGATCGGGCGCAGAACGTCGCAGGCCCGGCGCACGGCGTCGTCGGAGCAGTCCTTCAAACGCAACTGGACGCAGGCGACATCGCCCGCGTCCAGCGCTTCGGTCAGTTTCGGCGCGAACGCCGCCGGCTCCAGGGCCGGCGGCGTCACGAGGTAGAGCCGACAGGCGGTTTCGGTCACCCGAGGCGATCCTTACTCTTTGCCCTGATAGATCTTCATGATCCGGTCGAGCAGCTTCAAAGCTTCGTCGCGGGGGCGCTGGAAGGCGTTGCGGCCGATGATCGAGCCGTTGCCGCCGCCGTCGCGGATCGCGCGGGCATCCTCGAACACCGCGTCCTCGCCCTTGGTGGCGCCGCCCGAGAAGACCACGATGCGGCGGCCGTTGAAGGCGCACTGCATGATGTGGCGGACGCGGTCGGCCTGGGTGGCGATCGGGATGTTCTTGGACTCGTAGACCTTCTTGGCTTCCGCCTGCTCCAGATGAGCCGACGGCAGCTTCACCTTGATGATGTGGGCGCCGAGCAGGGCGGCCATGTGGGCGGCGTAGCCGATCACGTCGATGGCCAGTTCACCCTCCTTGGAGACGGTGCCGCCGCGCGGGTAAGACCACAGCACGGTGGGCAGGCCGACCGACTTGGCCTCCTTCGACAGCTCGCGGATCTCCTCGTACTGGTCGTACATGGCGTCCGAGCCGGGGTAGATCGTGAAGCCGATCGCCGAGCAGCCGAGGCGCAGCGCGTCCTGCACCGAGGCGGTCACCGCCTGGTCGGCGTCCTCCTTCTGGCGCGACAGGCTGTTGGCGCTGTTCATCTTGAGGATCAGCGGGATCGAGCCGGCGAAGGTCGAGGCGCCGGCCTCCAGCGAGCCCAGCGGGGCGGCGTAGGCGTTGCAGCCGGCGTCGATGGCAAGCTGGTAATGGTAATGCGGGTCGTAGCCCGGCTCGTTCGGCGCGAAGCTGCGCGCCGGGCCGTGCTCGAAGCCCTGGTCGACGGGGAGGATCACCAGCTTGCCGGTGCCGCCCAACTTGCCTTCCATAAGAATGCGGGCAAGGTTGGCCTTGACGCCCGGGGTGTCGCTTTCGTAGTTCGCAAGAATTTCCTTAACACGACGAGTGAGCTTCATCTGGCTCTTCCCCTTGGGGTTTCTGTCGGAAATGCGGCCCTCATAGCCCAGCGCGGGATTCTTTGCAACGTCGGCAGGGGTTGTAATGCGGCCAGCCGCGGCGGCAAAAGGGCCTATCCGAGAGGTCGGGTCCGGAAATCGCCGAAGGGTGAGGCGCCCGCCGCGGGCTAGCTGTTTTCGGTCAGCCGATTTATGTCACAGCACGGATTGAACGATGACGTAGAGGCCGTAGCCGGCGCCCACCGCCACGACCCAGGCGCCGGCGGCCAAACCGGCCCAGACGGCGAGCAACCGGGCGCCGCGGATCTTCTCCACATGCGGTGCGGGAAAGCGCGAGCCGCGCGGAAGCCCGTCCGGCCTTTCCGGCTGGAGCAGGGCCGATTCCTCACCCTTTAACGGAATGGCATCCGCCTGGGGCCGCAAAGGCGTGGTCGTGGTCATGGGGTGGTACCGCATCGTGATGATGAAAACATCATACACCACTTTTGATCGTGCGGATTCGGGGAAAAAGCGGTATCGCCTTGGGACTATTCCGTGACATGGCCATCGACTTGCCCGCTCAGCCAGTCCCGGCAGGCGCGCCGGGGATCGCGGACGCCGCGCAGGTCGAGCGCCAGGGGAAGCGCCGTCAGCAGGCGGGAACCGCGCTGTACGGCGATGTCGGCCAGCCGTCCGGCGACGTCCGCCCGTCCTGTGAACAGAATCGCACCGATCCCGGCGGACAGTGCGCCCAGGGCGTCGCCGGGCCGGTCGGCGCAGTCGAGCACCGCCGTCATCGCAACCGACGGGTGCCGGGCGGTGGCGCTGGCGACCACCTCGCGAAACCAGCCGGCCCCGGCCGAGGCAGCTGCACCGGGTGCGCTGACCAGCAGAAGGGGAGCGCCGAGGTCCGTCGCAACGGCGCAGGCGGCGTCGGCGTCGCTCAGGCCATGGATGCGGATGGGGCGGCTGTGCGCGGGCACGGCGGTCATGACGGGAAAATCCGAGTGGGCATTTCCCCATCCCCATGGCGGGAATTGAGGCAGGTCAAACCGCCGGGGCGGAGGCGAGGCTATCCTTCCACCCCACGCATCCCTGGGGTCGCCGCCGATGATGGACTATAAGGGCTACAAGGCCCAGATCGATTTCGACGACGATGCCGGCATCTTCGTCGGCGCCGTCATCAACACGCGCGACGGCATCACCTTCACCGGCCGCTCGGTCGATGAACTGCGCCGGGCCTTCCGCGAGGCCGTGGACGATTATCTGGCGATGGCCTGCGACATGGCGGGCAACACCGAGCAGCCTTATTCGGGCAAGCTCGCCATCCGCGTCAATCCGATGCTCCACCGTGCGATCGCCACCTGCGCCGAGCGCGAGGGCAAGAGCGTCGCCGCCTGGGTCGCCGACCAGCTGGCGCAAGCCACGGGCATCAACGCCGTCAAGGCGGGGTGACCGCGTTCCGGCGGGAAATACACCGGCGAACTGAATGACGGACATGAAAAAGGGCGCCCCGTTCCGGGCGCCCTTCCTCTTTGGCAGCAAGCCACGGGTGGCTTACTTCGCGTTGGCCATGGCGACGGCGGTGTCGCTCATGCGGTTGGAGAAGCCCCACTCGTTGTCGTACCAGGTCATGATGCGGACGAAGTTGCCGTCGATGACCTTGGTCTCGTTCAGCGCGAAGATCGAGCTGTGCGGGTCGTGGTTGAAGTCGGTGGAGACCAGATCCTCGGTGTAGGCGCCCAGGATGCCCTTGAGCGGGCCGTTGGCGGCCTCGGCGATCGCCTTGGTGATCTCCTCCACCGACGTGGCGCGCTTGGCGGTGAACTTGAAGTCGACCACCGAGACGTTGGGCGTCGGCACGCGCATGGCGGTGCCGTCCAGCTTGCCCTTGAGCTCCGGCAGGACCTTGCCCACCGCCTTGGCCGCCCCGGTCGAGGTCGGGATCATGTTCAGCGCCGCGGCGCGGGCGCGGTGCAGGTCCTTGTGGTTGGTGTCGACGATGCGCTGATCCCCCGTGTAGGAGTGGATCGTCGTCATGAAGCCCTTCTCGATGCCGATCAGGTTGTTCAGCACGAAGGCCACCGGAGCCAGGCAGTTCGTGGTGCACGACGCGTTCGACACGATGCGGTGATCGGCCTTGAGCTGGTCGTGGTTGACGCCGTAGACCACCGTGATGTCCTCGTCGGTGGCCGGGGCGGAGATCAGCACCTTCTCGGCACCCGCTTCCAGATGCTTGGCGGCGTCGGCGCGCTTGGTGAAGATGCCCGAGCATTCCATGGCGATCTGGATGCCCAGATCCTTCCACGGCAGCTTGGCCGGGTCACGCTCCTGCACGACCTTGATCGAGTGACCGTTGACGATCAGCTCGCCGTCGCGGGTCTCGATGGTGCCGGGGAAACGGCCGTGGACGCTGTCGTATTTCAGCAGGTGGGCGTTGGCCTTGAGGTCGGCCAGGTCGTTGATCGCCACGACCTCCACGTCGTTGCGGCCGCTCTCGTAGATGGCCCGCAGAACCAGACGGCCGATGCGGCCAAAACCGTTGATCGCTACCCGAACAGCCATTGTTTTTCCTCCAGTCTGGCATTCCCCGACCCCGAACCATACGGCTTGGGGCGGTAACTCCCGGCCCCGGATGTGTGGTCCGAGGCGGTCATTGTCAGCCCCGGACCGTCGGCCCGGAGCCCGATCCCGCGAACGCTCGCTCTTTTACAGGCGCGCCTTCGCCGCGGCGACCACGGCCTCGGCGGTAATGCCGAAGTGCTTGTAGAGTTCCTGATAGGGAGCCGACTCGCCGAAGCCGCTCATGCCGACGAAGGCGGTGGCCGTGGCGCCCGGATAGCCGAGCCAGCGGTCCCAGCCCTGACGGACGGCGGCCTCGACCGCGACGCGGACGCCGCTGCCGAGCACGGAAGCCTTGTAGGCGTCGTCCTGCGCCTCGAACAGCTCGAAGCTCGGGATCGACACCACGGCGGCACCGATGCCCTCGGCCTGGAGCGCCTTGCGGGCCTCGGCGGCCAGCGAGACTTCCGAGCCGGTGGCGAGCAGCGTCACCTTGCGCTCGCCCTCGGCCTCCAGGATCACGTAGCCGCCGCGGGCGGAACGATTCTCCGCCGCGTGCTCGGTGCGCAGGGTCGGCACGTTCTGGCGGGTCAGCGCCAGGACGGACGGGCCGTTGACGCGCTCCAGCGCGATCTGCCAGCACTCCGCGGTCTCCACGGCGTCGGCCGGGCGCAGGGTCAGCAGGTTGGGGATGGCGCGCAACGCGGCCAGATGCTCCACCGGCTGGTGGGTCGGGCCGTCCTCGCCGAGGCCGATCGAGTCGTGGGTCATCACGAAGATCGAGCGCTGCTTCATCAGCGCGGCCAGGCGGATCGCCGGGCGGCAGTAGTCGGCGAACTGCATGAAGGTGCCGCCGTAGGGGATGACGCCGCCGTGCAGCGCCATGCCGTTCATGACGGTGGCCATGCCGTGCTCGCGCACGCCGTAGCGGACGTAGCGGCCGTTGAACTCGCCGCGGCCCTTCACGTCGGCGGTGTTCTTCGCCTTGGTGTTGTTCGACGGGGTCAGGTCGGCGGAGCCGCCGATCATCTCCGGCACCGCCGGGACCAGGACGTCGAGCACATTGCCCGACGCGACGCGGGTCGCCCAGCTCGGCTTGTCCTCGGACAGCTTCTTCTTGAAGGCGCCGATCAGCTCGTCGAGGCCGGCGGGGACGCCGTGGCCCATCGCCGCCTCGAACACCTTGCGGGCGGAGGGGTCGAGCGCCGCGACGCGCTGCGCCCAGTCGGCGTAGGCGGCGTCGGCGCGGGTGCCGGCGGCGCGCCAGGCGTCCAGCACGTCCTGCGGAACGACGAAGGCTTCGTGCGGCCAGCCGAGATTCTCGCGGGTGGCGGCCACCTCGTCGGCGCCCAGCGGCGAGCCGTGGCAGCCGTGGGTGTTGGCCTTGTTCGGGGCGCCCTTGCCGATGATGGTGCGGCAGGCGATCAGCGTCGGCTTGTCGGAGGTTTGCGCGGCCTCGATGGCCTTGGCGACGGCCTCCGGATCGTGGCCGTCGACGGTCGCCGTGTTCCAGCCGTAGGAGCGGAAGCGGGCCGGCGTGTCGTCGGTGAAGCTGAGGTCGGTCGAGCCGTCGATGGAGATGTGGTTGTCGTCCCACAGCACGATCAGGCGGTTCAGCCCGAGATGGCCGGCCAGCGAGCAGGCCTCGTGGCTGACGCCCTCCATCAGGTCGCCGTCCGAGGCGATGACGTAGGTGTAGTGGTTGATCAGGTCGTCGCCGAAGCGGGCGTTGGTGATGCGCTCCGCCAGGGCGAAGCCGACGGCGGTGGACACGCCCTGGCCCAGCGGACCGGTGGTCATCTCGATGCCGAGCGACGGATCGACCTCGGGATGGCCCGGCGTCAGGCTGCCGAGCTGGCGGAAGCGCTTCAGCTCGTCGATGGTCATCCGCTCATAGCCGGTCAGGTAGCCCAGCGAGTAGATCAGCATCGAGCCGTGGCCGGCCGACAGGATGAAGCGGTCGCGGTCGGCCCAGGCCGGCTGCTTCGGATTGAACTTCAGGAAGCGCGTGAACAGCACCGTGGCCACGTCGGCCATGCCCATCGGCATGCCGGGGTGGCCGGACTTCGCGGCCTCCACCGCGTCCATGGACAGCGCGCGGATGGCGTTCGCCATGGTGGTGATGGGGGCGGGCGGGGTGGCGGCGGAAGCAGCGGACATCGGGCAGGGTTCCTGAAGAATGTTCCCGTGGGCAGGCGGGCAGCGAACGGAGCGGGCCGAACGGGGTCGGGCAACACCGATTGGGCGGGAAACCAGGGGTTCCCGCAGGACGCGCGCACCATGCAGAAGCCATGTGCGCAGGTCAACACGGGAATGGGGATGGCGGCCCGGCTTTCCACGCATTTTGGGGGCACCGTCTCCACCGCAATCCGCGGCGTAATTCCGGTTGACGGCGTGGGGTGGTCGGCCCAACTGTAGCGCTCGGCATTTTATGCATGTGCGAATTATGCATGTGCGAACTGCTGCCCCGTTCGCCGTCCATCCGTCCGTCAAGGTTCCCCGCCCATGGATTCCCTGAAAGCCGCGCTCGACCGCCTCTCCAAGGCCGTGGATCGTCTGGAGCATGCCGCGTGTGCCCGCGAGGAACGGGTGGCCAAGCGCGAGCAGGAACTGAGCGAGTCCCTGCGCGAGGCCCGCATCGAACAGGCGCGCGCCCAGGAGAATGCGGAAACCGTGTCGAAGCGTCTGGAGGCGGCGATCGGCCGTCTCGAAGCGGTTCTGGAGAATTGAGCCATGGCCCAGGTGGAATTCGAGGTGAACGGGCGCGCCTACCGCGTCTTCTGCGAGGATGGGCAGGAATCGCGCCTGCGTGAACTGGCCGCCTTCGTGGACGCCAAGCTGAAGCAGGTGACCGGCGGCGGAAAATCCGGGTCGGAGGCGCAGATGCTCATCCTGACCGCCATCGTCATGGCCGACGAGATGCAGGACGTGATGGCGGGCCGCGGCCTCGCCCCTCTGTCCACCGTGAACGAGGCCGAGGTGGCCGCCGCCGTGGACAATGTCGCTTTGCGCATCGAAGAGGTTGCCGCGCGGCTCGAGCGCGCCTAAGTTAGTTCTTGGAAGGTCGCTGCCTGGTTCGTCAGGTCGCAATAATCCCCAGGGCCGATAATCTTAGACTCTCGGGAGCTGTCCCTGTCCGGACCGTGGTCCGGGTACACGGCGCCCACCTGCTCTGCAGGTCATGGAGGATAAGCAATGCCAACGGCCAAGGCGGCACCTTCCGCCTCTCCCGTGATTTTCCCCGACGTTTCCAGGCGACGATGACCGACCCGCGCGCGGCCAAGGACGCCGCCCGAGCCCAGGCGCGCGCCCGGCGCGATTCCCTCAGCGACGACCAGATGCGCGCTTTTGCCGCGGATGCTCTGCGCGACCGCTTCCTGGAGGAGTTGGTTCGGCCGGGGTTCATCGCCGACGGACCGGTTGCCGGTTATTGGCCGCTCGGTTCGGAACTCGACGTCCGGCCTCTGCTGCTCCATCTTAGGACGGGCGGGCGCTCCATCGCGCTTCCGGTGTCCGGACCGCGCGGGCAGGCGTTGACCTTCCGCGACTGGGACCCGGCGCTGCCGCTGGACGCCGGCCGCTACGGCATCCAGGAGCCGGGCGCTGACCGGTCCGAGGTGGTGCCGGCGGTGCTTCTGGTGCCGATGCTGGCCTTCGACCGCAGCGGGCATCGGCTGGGTTACGGCGCCGGCTATTACGACCGGACGCTGGACGCCCTGCGCGCGATCCGTCCCGTCCTGGCGGTCGGGATGGCCTTCGCCGCACAGGAGATGGACGCGGTGCCCCACGGGGCGCACGACGAGCGGCTCGATTGGATTCTGACGGAGCGCGAGACGCTCCGCTTTACGCAGTGAAGGTTGGGGACGATGCGGCTTTTGTTTCTGGGCGACGTGGTGGGGCGGTCGGGACGCGACGCGGTGATCGCGCACATGCCGATGCTGCGCGACCGGCTCGACCCCGACCTGACCGTGGTGAACGGCGAGAACGCCGCCGGCGGCTTCGGCATCACCGTGAAGATCGCCGAGGAGTTCTTCGCGGCCGGCGTGGACGTGGTGACGCTGGGCAACCATTCCTGGGACCAGAAGGAGCTGGTGGCGGCGATCGACCAGCAGCCGCGCATCATCCGTCCGCTGAACTACCCGGAAGGCACGCCGGGGCGCGGCTTCGTGCTGCTGCAGGCGCGGGGCGGGCGCAAGGTGCTGGTCATGAACGTGATGCTGCGCCTGTTCATGGACCCGATGGACGACCCCTTCGCCGCGGTGGACCGGGTGCTGCGCGCCCACCGGCTGGGCCCCAACGGCGCCGACGCCATCCTGGTCGACGTCCATGGCGAGGCGACCAGCGAGAAGATGATCATGGGCCATTTCTGCGACGGCCGCGCCTCGCTGGTGGTCGGCACGCACAGCCACGTCCCGACGGCGGACCATGTGGTGATGAAGGGCGGTACGGCCTATCTGACCGACGCCGGCATGTGCGGCGACTACGACAGCGCCATCGGCATGAAGAAGGAGGTCGCCATGGCCAAGATCATCCGCAAGCTGCCGACCGAGCGGCTGAGCCCGGCGGAAGGCGAGGCCACCGTCTGCGGCTGCTACGTCGAGACGGACGACCGCACCGGCCTCGCCACCAGCATCCAGCCGCTGCGGCTGGGCGGCCGGCTGAGCCAGTCCGTGCCGGTGCGGGGCTGAGCGACATCACCGGCTCGGGTCCCGCAGGGCCCAAAAGGGGCGCCCCAATACTGCCATATTGACTTTCTATATGGGTAGGTGTCGTCTCCGGCGCCGAAGGCGTGCGGTGGCGCACAAAGGCTGGTACATGTGTCCCACCGCTTACCAATCTGTTTCACAAGACCTTGTCTCTTTGAATCCATCTGGGGCTCGTTCGACGCATGGCCGGTCATAGCCAATTCAAGAACATCATGCACCGCAAAGGCGCGCAGGACGCCAAGCGGTCAAAGATCTTCAACAAGCTCGCCCGCGAGATCACCGTGGCGGCCAAGGGCGGCCTCCCGGACCCGGCGGCCAACCCGCGCCTGCGCGCCGCGATCACCGCGGCCCGCGTGCAGAACATGCCGCGCGACCGCATCGACCGCGCGATCAAGCAGGGCACGCCCGGCGGTGGCGACGACGCGAACTACGACGAGGTGCGGTACGAGGGCTACGGCCCCGGCGGCGTCGCGCTGATCGTCGAGGCGCTGACCGACAACCGCAACCGCACGGCGTCGGAAGTGCGCTCCGCCTTCACCAAGTATGGCGGCTCGCTGGGCGAGACGAACTCGGTCAGCTTCATGTTCAGCCGCGTCGGCGCGATCTACTACCCGGCGGCGGCTGCGGCGGCGGACGCCGTGTTCGAGGTGGCTCTGGAAGCCGGTGCCGAGGACGTGGCGTCCGACGAGAACGGTCACGAGGTCACCACCACGGTGGAGAATTTCGCGATCGTGCGCGACGCGCTGGAGGCCAAGTTCGGCGGTGCGGAGAGCGCGCGCCTGACCTGGAAGCCGCTGAACACCGTCGCCCCGTCCGAGGACGCCGCCGCCAGCCTGATGAAGCTGCTGGACGTGCTGGAGGACAACGACGACGTCCAGACCGTCGAAGGCAACTTCGACATCTCCGACGAGCTGATGCAGAAGCTGACGGCCTGATTTCAGGCTGCTGAGCGGAGGGAACCGGGGTGCTTGGGCAGGCCGGAAGGAGCGGGGCGGCGCAACAGCCGCCCGTACGCCTGTTGGGGCTGGACCCCGGCCTCCGCCACACCGGCTGGGGCGTCATCGACGTGTCCGGCAACCGGCTGACCCACGTGGCGGACGGCGCCGTCCATTCCGAGGACGGCCGTCCGCTGGCCGAACGGCTGTGCCAGCTCCACGAGGCTCTGACCGAGGTGCTGGAGCGCTACCGCCCCGACGAGGCGGCGGTGGAGGAGACCTTCGTCAACAGCAACGCGGTCTCCACGCTGAAGCTGGGGCAGGCGCGGGCGGTGGCCCTGCTGGTCCCGGCTCTGGCCGGGCTGTCGGTGGCGGAATACGCCAACAACATGGTCAAGAAGGCCGTGGTGGGGCAGGGCCGGGCCGACAAGACTCAGGTGCAGGCCATGGTGCGTCTGCTGCTTCCCGGCTGCGCGATCACCACGCCGGACGCCGCGGACGCCCTGGCCGTGGCGATCTGCCACGCGCATCACCGCTCAAGCTGGCAGATGTGGCGGCGGGGGGGCGATCAATCCCTCTCCCGCCCCGGGAGAGGGTGGCCCGAAGGGCCGGGTGAGGGTCTTGCGTTGCTCGACCCCGCCAAACAAGCGAAGCGCTACCCGACACCGCAGGAAACCGAACGCGCGCGCATCCTGCGACGCGATTCCACCGATGTGGAAAAAGTCCTGTGGCAGCGGCTCCGCAATGGCCAACTCGGGGCGAAATTCCGGCGGCAAGAGGCCATATTCGGTTACACGGTCGATTTCATTTCCCACGATCACCGCCTGATCGTCGAGTTGGATGGCGGCCAGCACGCCGACCGTGCCGAACAGGACATGCGGCGCTCCCGCTTGCTGGAACAGGCGGGCTTTCGCGTGCTCCGCTTCTGGAACAACGACGTGAACGACAATTTGGAGGGCGTGCTGAGCACGATCAAAGCGCGCCTGGAAGAAACCACGGTGGTGCGTCGGCCAGTCTCTGCGGCGGCACCCTCACCCGGCCCTTCGGGCCACCCTCTCCCGGGGCGGGAGAGGGGAAACGGGGATGAAAGCGCATGATCGCCAAGCTCACCGGTGTCGTGGATTCGGTCGGGACCGACTGGGTGGTGGTGGACGTCAACGGGGTCGGCTACCAGGTCGCCTGCTCCAACCGCACGCTGTCGCGCATGGCGGTGGGGGAGCGGCGGGCGCTGGTCGTGGAGACCTTCATCCGCGACGACCGGATCACCCTCTATGGCTTCGCCGATGCCGGCGAGCGCGACTGGTTCCGGCTGCTGACCACCATCCAGGGCGTCGGCTCGCGCCTTGCCCTGTCGATCCTCGGTGTGCTGGACCCCGACCAGCTCACCCGCGCCATCGCGGCGCAGGATAAGACGGCGCTCACCCGCGCCGACGGCGTGGGGCCGAAGGTGGCCGCGCGCATCGTCAACGAGTTGAAGGACAAGGTGGGCAACCTCACCCTCGGCGCCTCGGCCTCCGCCGCTCCGGCGGCGGGCGGCAAGGCGGCGCCGGCGGGCGGCCCCGACAACATGGTCATGGCGGACGCCGTTTCGGCCCTCGTCAACCTCGGCTACGGGCGGTCGGAGGCGTTCGGCGCCGTCGTGGCCGCCGGGCGCAAGCTGGGCGACGGGGCCGGCGTGTCGGAGCTGATCCGCCATGGCCTTAAGGAACTCAGCCAATGACCGCCGACCAGAACGGCACCGATCCCGACCGGCTGGTGCAGCCGGGCCGGGGCGCCGGCGACTCCGGCGAAGCCTCGATCCGCCCGCTCTCGCTCGCCGAGTTCATCGGCCAGCGGCAGGCGCGCGAGAACCTGTCGATCTTCATCCAGGCCGCCCGCGCGCGCGGGGAGGCTCTGGACCATGTGCTGCTGTTCGGGCCGCCGGGCCTGGGCAAGACGACGCTCGCCCAGATCGTCTCGCGCGAGCTGGGGGTGGGCTTCCGCGCCACCTCCGGCCCGGTCATCGCGCGGGCCGGCGACCTCGCCGCCCTGCTGACCAACCTGCAGCCGCACGACGTCCTCTTCATCGACGAGATTCATCGCCTTAATCCCGCCGTGGAAGAGGTGCTGTATCCCGCGATGGAGGATTTCCAGCTCGACCTCATCATCGGCGAAGGCCCGTCGGCGCGGTCCATCCGGATCGACCTGCCACCCTTCACGCTGGTCGGCGCCACCACGCGTTCCGGCCTGATCACGCGCCCCCTGCGCGAGCGGTTCGGCATTCCCGTGCGGCTGCAATTCTACGAGCCGGACGAGCTGGAGCTGATCGTTCGCCGCGCCGCGGCCGTGTTCAACATGCTGATCACGCCGGAAGGGGCGCGGGAGATCGCCAACCGGTCGCGCGGGACGCCGCGCGTGTCGGGGCGGCTGCTGCGCCGGGTGCGCGACTTCGCCTCGGTGGCCGGCGTGCCGGAGGTGGACGCGCGCATCGCCGACGCCGCCCTGACCCGGCTGGAGGTCGACCGGCTCGGCCTCGACAGCATGGACCGGCGCTATCTGGGCATCATCGCCAACAACTACAACGGCGGCCCGGTGGGCGTGGACACGTTGGGTGCCGCGCTCGGCGAGCAGCGCGACGTGCTGGAGGAGGTGGTGGAACCCTACCTGATCCAGCAGGGCTTCCTGCAGCGCACCCCGCGCGGGCGCATGCTGACCGACCAGGGCTTCCGCTATCTGGGCCTCAACCCGCCGTCGGCGCCGACCCGCCAGTTCGACCTGCTGGACCGGCTGTCGGAGGCCAACCCGGACCCGGAGGACGGCGATGTCTGACACCGCCCTGGCTCCGCAGCCAAATCTCTCGGGCTGGTTTGACGAGAACGCGCAGCACAGGCTGCGCTTGCGGGTCTACTACGAGGACACGGACGCCGGGGGGCTGGTCTATCACGCCAACTACCTGCGCTTCTTCGAGCGGGCGCGCACGGAAATGCTGCGGCTGACCGGATTCACCAACGCCGGGCTGGCCGAAAGCGACGGTGTGTCATTTGCGGTACGACGGGCGGAGATCGATTTTGTCGCTCCCGCGAAGCTCGAGGATACGCTTGAAGTGGTGACGCGAATCACCGATACCGGCGGTGCCTCCTTCGCAGTTGCACAACTTGCCCGTCGCGACGGCCGTGACCTCGCGCGGGCGGTGATTCAGCTGGCGATGATCAATTTGGCCGGTAACCGGGCCGGACGTCCCGCGCGCCTTCCGGCGCCGGTCCGCGAGGCGCTCATCGATTTGTACAAAAGGCAGAAGCGAGACTGACTGCGATGGATCTGAATTCCGCCCAGGTGGTTGGGGCCGCGGCGAAGGCCCACGACATCACGATGTGGGGCCTGTTCTGGCAGGCCGACCTGATCGTCAAGGTCGTGATGCTGATGCTGCTGGTTGCCTCGGTGTGGTGCTGGGCCATCATCATCGAGAAGCTGATGCGTATCCGCCGCCTGAACGCGCAGGCGGACGCCTTCGAGGAGAGCTTCTGGTCGGGCGGTTCGCTGGACGCCCTGTACGACCGCATCGGCCAGAACCCGACCGATCCGATGTCGGCCACCTTCGCCGCCGGCATGCGCGAATGGCGCCACGCCGCCGACCGCGGCATCGGTTCCATGAAGGGCTCGCTGCAGCAGCGGGTCGAGCGCGTCATGTCGGTGACCATCGGTCGCGAAATGCTGCGCGCCGAACGCTACATGACCTTCCTGGCGTCGGTCGGTTCGACGGCCCCCTTCATCGGCCTGTTCGGCACGGTGTGGGGCATCATGAACTCCTTCACCTCCATCGCCGCGTCGGGCAACACCAGCCTCGCCGTCGTCGCCCCCGGCATCGCGGAGGCGTTGTTCGCCACGGCGCTGGGTCTCGTGGCCGCCATCCCCGCCGTGATCTCGTACAACAAGTTCACCACCGACCTCGGCCGCTACGCCGACCGGCTGGAGACCTTCTCGGGCGAGTTCTCGGCGATCCTGTCGCGCCACCTCGAGGAGCGGGGAGCCGCCTGACATGGGAGCCCAGCTCGCAGGAAAGGGCGGCCACGGTCGGGGCCGCCGCCGCGGATACCGCGCGATGGCCGACATCAACATGACGCCCTTCATCGACGTCATGCTGGTGCTGCTGATCGTCTTCATGGTCGCCGCACCGCTGCTGACCGTCGGCGTGCCCGTCGATCTGCCGAAGACCAACGCCGCCCCGTTGGAGGCGCAGAAGGACCCGCTGTTCGTGACCGTCCAGTCCGACGGCCGCGTCTATGTGCAGGAGACGGCGGTGGAGACGGCCAACATGGTGCCGCTGCTGATCGCCGTCACCAACAACAACCCGGACGCCCGCATCCTGGTGCGCGGCGACGCGAAGATCGCCTACGGCAAGATGCTGGAGGTGATGGGCACCATGAGCGCCGCCGGCTTCAAGAAGGTCGGGCTGGTCGCCGAGATGCCCAGCGGGCCGGGCGCCACCGGGCCGCGCGTCGGCGGCTCGGCGCAGCGCTGAGACGCCACGGCGAGTTGAAGGCTGACCCATGCGCAAACCCCTGATCGCCTCGGCAACGCTGCACGTCGCGCTGGTCGCGCTGTTCGTGCTCGGCATGCCGCCCAGCGATCGCAAGCTGGACATCCCCGAGTCCATCCCGATCGAGATCGTGGACATGGGCGAGGTGACCCAGGCCGCGCGCGTCGACAAGGGCGAGCCGAAGCCGTCGGCGCCCAAGCCGCCGGTCCCCGAGGCCAAGCCGAGCCCGCCGGCCCCCGCGCCGCCGGAGCCGGCCAGCGAGCCGCCGCCCCCGCCGCCGCCCCGGCCCGAACCGAAGGTTCCGGAGCCGCCCAAGGTCGCCCAGGTGACGCCGCCCCCGGCGCGCGAACCGCCGCCGCCGCCCAAGCCGGCGCCACCTCCGCCGCCGCCCGATCCGGAGCCGGCGCCGGTGGTCAAGCCGCCCGAGCCCAAGCCGGAACCGAAGCCGCAGCCTCCGAAGCCGGAGCCGCCCAAACCGGAACCGCCGAAGCCTGAGCCTCCCAAGCCTGAGCCTCCCAAGCCTGAGCCTCCCAAGCCCGAGCCGAAGAAGCCGGAACCGGCCAAACCGGAACCGCCCAAGCCCGAGCCCAAGAAGCCCGAGCCGGCCAAGCCGGAGCCTCCGAAGGCCGAACCGAAGAAGCCGGAAAAGCCGCCGGAGAAGACCGACGCGCTGGCCGACCTTCTGAAGAACGTTCAGAAGAACGCCCCGGCCAAACCGGCGGCTTCGGAGAGCAAGGCCGACGCCAGGCCGACCCAGAACGCCGCCGCATCGCCGGCGCCGTCGGGGGCCGCCAAGGCGGTGAACGGTCCGGACAAGCCGTTCAAGCCGTCCGGGCGCGCCATCGATGGCATCCGCGGGGCGGTGAGCAAGAACTGGAACTTCGACCCGGGCCGCAAGGACGCCGGGAACATGCAGGTGGAGATCATCGTTGAGCTGGGCCGCGACGGTTCGGTCCTCAACGCGACGATCAACGAGAGGTACCGCTCCCGCTACATGTCGGACGCGGCCTTCCGGGCATCGGCCGACGCCGCGCTGCGCGCGGTGAAGCGGGCCAGCCCCCTGCCCATCAGCGAGTTCTCCGGCGACTTCACGCCCGCCCGGTATGAAGAGTGGCGTTACTTCGTGTTCAATTTCGACCCGAGGGACATGTTCTGACCATGACGAAGAAGACGAGGCTCCTGCTGAAGGCCGCCGGTTGCGCCGGCGCCCTGCTGCTCGCCCTCGGCGTCGCGGCGCCCGCCCCGGCCCGCGCCGAGGTGCGAATCGACATCACCAAGGGCGTGGTCGAGCCGCTGCCGATCGCCATCACCAGCTTCGCCGGTGCCGGCGGGCGCGAGGCGCAGGTCGGCTCGGACATCTCCAAGGTGGTCGCCGCCGATCTGGAGCGGTCGGGTCTGTTCCGGCCGCTCGACCCCAAGGGCTTCCTGCAGACCCCGGACCAGCTCCGCTCCGGCGAGCCGCGCTACCAGGACTGGCGCGCCGTCGGCGCCCAGGCGCTGGTTGCCGGCAACACCACCGCCATGGGCGACGGCCGCATGAAGGTCGACTTCCGCCTGTGGGACGTCGCCGCCGGCCAGTACATGCAGGGGCTGAGCTACACCGCGACCGCCGACAGTTGGCGCCGCATCGCCCACATCGTCGCCGACGCCATCTACAAGCGGCTGACCGGCGAGGAGGGCTACTTCGACACGCGCATCGTCTATGTGGCCGAATCCGGCCCGGCCAACGCGCGCAAGAAGCAACTCGCCATCATGGATCAGGACGGTGAGAACCACCAGTTCCTCACCGACGGCAAGAACCTCGTCCTGACGCCGCGCTTCTCGCCGGCGACCCAGGAAATCACGTACATGTCGTACTTCAACAAGAAGCCGCGCGTGTACCTGTTCAACATCGACAGCGGCCGCCAGGAAGTCCTCGGCGACTTCGTCGGCATGACCTTCGCCCCGCGCTTCTCGCCGGACGGCAACAAGGTCATCATGAGCATGGCGCAGAACGGCAACACCGACATCTACGCCCTGGACCTGCGGACCCGCCGCCAGACCCAGCTCACCGATTCGCCGGGCATCGACACAGGCCCCAGCTATTCGCCGGACGGCCAGCGCATCGTCTTCGAGTCGGACCGCGGCGGCAGCCAGCAGCTCTACATCATGGGCGCGGACGGTTCGGGGCAGAAGCGCCTGACCTTCGGCGAGGGCCGCTACGGCACGCCGGTGTGGTCGCCGCGCGGCGATCTGATCGCCTTCACCCGCCAGCGCGGCAGCAACTTCGCGCTCGGCGTGATCCGTCCGGACGGCACCGGCGAGCGCATCCTGACCGAGTCGTTCCACGTCGAAGGCCCGACCTGGGCGCCGAACGGCCGCGTGCTGAGCTTCTTCCGCGATGTTCCGGCCGGCGACGGCCGCGGGCGAAGCGCGAAGCTCTACACGATTGATGTGACGGGCGCAAACGAACGCCGTGTGATCACTCCGCTCGACGGCTCCGATCCCGCATGGTCGCCCTTGATTCCCTAGTGGAGTAGCCCTATTTTGCGCGCGCAAGAACGACGCTCAAGACGAAGGCCGGAGGTCGGTACTTCCGTCGGGGTCTGGCGGAAGTCGGCGGCGTTCTTCCTTCACAATCCGGTCAAAACATCTCGTGTCGCTTAGGGGGTCATTTAACATGCGTATCAAGTATCTGAGCCTGATCGCCGCCGTCGCTCTGGTTGCCGCTTGCGAAACCGCTCCGAAGGATGCCGGCAACGCCAACGCCACTGGCGCCGCCACGTCCAGCCAGATCCGCCCGGGCTCGCAGGAAGACCTGGTCGTCAACGTCGGCGACCGCGTGTTCTTCGGTCTCGACCGCTACGACCTGGCTCCGGAGGCTCGCGCCACCCTGGACCGTCAGGCGTCCTGGCTGAAGCAGTACCCGAACGTCACCGTGACCGTCGAAGGTCACGCCGACGAGCGCGGCACCCGCGAGTACAACCTCGCCCTGGGCGAGCGCCGCGCCAACTCGGTGAAGAACTACCTCGTCGCCGGCGGCATCAACGCCTCGCGCGTCAAGGTCATCTCCTACGGCAAGGAGAAGCCGGCGGTCCTCGGCTCGAACGAGGCCTCCTGGGCGCAGAACCGCCGTGGCGTGACCGTCGTCGACTAACGACGGCGCCCGTCCGGGTTCCAAGGGAAACGCCGCTCCGGAGCGATCCGGGGCGGCGTTTTTCTTTGAGGTGTTGAGGACGGCCGGCGTGGGGCCGGGCTGTTTCGTCGTGGCGGACGCAGAACGCAAAAAGCCACGCAAGCCGTGCCAACGGCTGCGCTTCAGCATTCTCAAAGAAATAACGAAGGGGGGAGGATGGTGCTGCCAGAGAGGATTGAACTCTCGACCTCTCCCTTACCAAGGGAGTGCTCTACCACTGAGCTACGGCAGCGCCGGGACGGTGTCGCTGGCCGGGAAGAACTTGCGGCCAACCGTCGAAGTGGCGCGGGTTATGCCACAGGCTTTGCTCCGATGCAAGCGGTGAAGTGCCTTTTCAGCAAAGAAAAATGGGCGGGAAAATCCCCGCCCATGGTCATGTCCGCTTCCCCGTCACTCAGTCGGAACGGCCCTGGTTCAGCGCCCCGGCCTCGCCGCCCGCCGCGGCGTTGCCGAAGGCGCTCGGCGGCGGCAGGACGGCCTCCGCGCGGAAATCGGGGACGATGTTGGACAGGATCGTCATCACCCGCTCCGCATCCCCCGCCCGCGCGGCCGATTCAAGCTCGCCCAGCGCGCGGTTGATGAGGGCGTAGTCGATGACCCGCGGGGAGGCGAGGAAGACGCCGTCGGCCTCCGTGCGCGTCGGAGCCTCCGTCGAGGTCAGGATCTCCTCGAACAGCTTCTCGCCGGGGCGCAGGCCGGTGAACTCGATCTTGATGTCGTGGCCGGGCCGGTAACCGGCCAGCCGGATCATCTGCCGCGCAAGGTCGACGATCTTCACCGGCTCACCCATGTCGAGCACCAGCACCTTACCGCGCTCCTCCACACGGGCCACGCCGTGGGCCGACGCCTGGAGCACCAGTTCGACCGCCTCACGCACCGTCATGAAGTAGCGGCGCATGTCGGGATGGGTGACGGTCAGCGGGCCGCCCTTGGCGAGCTGGCGGGTGAACAGCGGCACCACCGACCCGCTGGAGCCCAGCACGTTGCCGAAGCGGACGGTCATGTAGCGGGTCGCCGTCTCACTGCCGTCTCGCGGCGGCAGCATGTCGAGCGCCTGGCAGTAGCATTCGGCGAAGCGCTTGGTGGCGCCCATCACGCTGGTTGGGCGGATCGCCTTGTCGGTGGACACCAGAACCATCGCCTGACAGCCACCCGCCCGCGCCGCGTCGGCGACGTTGCGGGTGCCGATGACGTTGGTCAGGGCGCCTTCCGCCGGGTTGGCCTCCACCAGCGGCACATGCTTCAGCGCCGCGGCGTGGAAGACCATGTGCGGGCGTTGCGTTTGGAACAGGCGGAAGATGCGGTCGCGGTCGCGCACGTCGGCGATCACCGCCTGGAGCGCCAGGGCGGGGAAGCGCTCCCGCACCTCCATCTCGATGCTGTAGAGGTTGAATTCCCCGGCATCGACGAGGGTCAGCGTCTCCGGCTGGAGGGCGGCGATCTGGCGGACCAGTTCGCTGCCGATGGTGCCGCCCGCTCCGGTGACGACGACGCGCCGCCCGGTGACGAGGCTGGCGATGGCGCCGCGATCAAGCACCGCCTGGGGGCGGCCCAGAAGATCCTCCAGCGCGATCGGGCGCACCTCGATCTTGCCTTCCCCCAGCGCCGACTTGAACTCGGTCAGGCTGGGCAGGCGGGCCATGGACAGGCCGAGCGATTCCGCCTGCTCCAGCAGGTCGCGCAGCACGGTGCCGGTCACGTCGGCCTGACCCTTGGCGACGATCAGGCGCTGCGGACGGTCGCCGCGCTGCGCCAGATCCTCGACCACGCGGGGCAGGTCGTCCGGGCCGCCGAGAACGGGCACGCCGCGGATGGCGTGGCCGATGCGCCGGTTCTTGTCGTCCAACAGGCCGACCACGCGGTAGGCGGCGCCGGCGTTCTGGTCCAGCGAGCGGATGAACAGCTCCGCCGCGTCGCTGACGCCGAGCAGGAGCACCGGGATGCGCGGCACACCCCCCGTTTCCCGATCGTGGAGGCCGAGACGGCGGTCTTTCAAAAGGCGGTAGGCGAAGCGCGGCCCGCCCAGCAGAACGAGCTGCACGAACCACAGGATCACCGGTAGGGACCGCGGCAGGGACTCCAGCCGGGTCAGCAGGAACATGACCGCCAGAAAGCAGAGCACGACCGTCGTGACCGCGCGCAGGAGCTGCGCCAGATCGGGGACGGAGGCGTAGCGCCAGATGCCGCGGTACAGCCCGGAGAAGCGGAACACCACCGCCGCGATCAGCACCAGGATGGGCAATCCCGTCAGCAGCGGGTCTCTGTATTCCTGGAACGCCTGCTCGCCCACGCGCAGATACAGAGCCACGACCAGGGCGGCGGCCGTCATCGTCAGATCATGCAGGTAGACGAGGGACGCCCGCGGAGACGGGATACGCATGCGCTTTACCTTAGACTATCGCTTCGCCGGAGCCGTTCCCTTTCGGGAAATCCCAGGCCCATCCTGGCCGTTCAGCCGCGCACAGCTTTGAACCATTCGGCGGTCAGGCGCAAGCCGTACGCGGGGTAGCAGGGCGGGCGCCAGTTCAGCGCGCGGCGGATGGCGCCGTCGTCGATCACCAGCGAGCCGGCGACGCGGTCCAGCATGGCCTCCCGCCGGGCCAGCCGCGCGGCGAGCGCCAGCAGGGACGGCGGCACGGGCAGAAGGCGCGCGGGCTTGCCCAGCGCCTCCGCGATGGCGCGCACCAGCTCCGGGGTGGACATGGGGCGTCCGTCATGGACCAGGAACCGGCCGCCGGCCGCCTGCGGGTGGGTCAGGCACTCCTGGATGGCGTCGGCGAGATTGCCCACGAAGATCAGGCTGCGCCGGTTTTCCAGGGCGCCCAGCGGCAAGGGGATGCCGCGGTCCACCGCCTGCATCAGCCGCAGGAAGTTGCCGCCCACCCCGGGGCCGTAGACCAGCGGCGGGCGGATCACCACGGCTTCCAACCCGGTGCGGGCCGAGATCTCCGCCAATGCCCGTTCGGCCTCCAACTTGGAGATGCCGTAGGGGGAATGCGGATCGGGCTCCGTCTCCTCGCTCAACTCCTCCGGCCGGCTCTCGTCGGCCAGCGCCTTGACGCTGCTGAGATAGACCATCCGCTTGACGCCCGCCGCCGCGGCGGCCTCGGCCAGCACGCGGGTGCCGGCGGTGTTGACGCAGCGGAAGGCGGCCAGCGGATCGGACTCGCGGTCGCGCATGACATGGACGCGGGCGGCCAGATGGACCACCGCGTCCATGCCCTGGAGCGCGCTGCCCCAGGCGGTGGCGGGGCCGATGTCACCGATGGTGACGGTGTCCGCGGCGTGCGGAACCGCAATGTCGGGCCTGCCATCTCCCTTCTGGCGCACCACGGCGCGCACGCTGTGCCCGCGCTCCACCAGCAGTGGGATGACCGTCCGCGCGACGAAACCGGTGGCCCCGGTGACCAGGACGCGCATCACGCCGCCGCCCGCGCAGGCCGCGCCAGCAAGGCCAGCAGCAGCACGACCGCAGCGGCCCCCGCCGGCAGCACCGCCCAGCCGAGCGCCAGAGACGCCACGGCCAGCAGCAGCAGCATGGCGTTCAGCGCCAGGACCAACCGAACCACCTGGGCGTGGTTGCGCCCGCGCTGGATGGCCTTCTGATAGAAATGCTCGCGGTGGGCCTGCCAGACCTTCTTGCCCTCGGCCAGACGGCGCAGCAAGGTGACGGTGGCGTCGGCCAGGAAATAGGCGGGGATGAGCAACGCCGCCACCCACGGCCCCGATGCCGCCAGGGCCAGCAGCAGCCAGCCCAGCGTGAAGCCCAGCGGCACGCTGCCGACGTCGCCCATGAAGAGCTTGGCGGGGTGCCAGTTCCACACCAGGAAGCCCAGCGCCGCCCCCGCCGCGGCCAGCCCATAGAGCGCCAGCGCCGGGTCGAGCGCGCCGAGCGCCGCAACCAGCGCCAGCCCGGCGCCGATGGACGCCGCCTCGCTGCCGGCCAGACCGTCGATGCCGTCCATGAAGTTGAACAGATTCACGAACCACAGCCAGCCGACCGCGGCCACCAGCCGATCCACCCAGAAAGGCAGAAGTCCCTGGAACACCAAGCCATCGCCGGGAAGCGCGCTCAGCCCTGCGACCACCGCGGCGATCTGGGCGAGGAATCGCGGCGCCGGACCCAGCCCGCGCCGGTCGTCCATCCAGGACACCGCCATCAGCGCCACCGTTCCGGCCAGGATGGGCAGCGCCCGCAGCGGATGGTCCGCCGTCATCGCGATGAGCGTCCAGACGGGCAGCAGCGTCAGCATGACGCCCCAGCCGCCGCCGCGCGGCGTCGGAATGGAATGGCTGGAGCGGTCGTTCGGATGGTCGAGGATCGCCTTGCGCCGCAGATAGGCGAGCACGCGCCCGGTGAACAGCCAGGACAGCGCGAAGCTGCCGGCCAGGGCGAGGAACAAGGCAAGGAACAAGGCCAGGGGGCCGCTCATGATGCCTCCGCGACCGGGGCCGTGCCGGGCTGGGTGGACGCCAGCAGCCGATGGTACAGCTCGACCGTCTTCGCGCCCACCCGGTCGGACGCCATGTCGGATTCGACCAGACGCCGGCTGGCGGCGCCGAAGCGCTGGCGCAGGGCGGCGTCGCGCACCAGGGCTTCCAGCGCGTCGGCCAGGGCCGCGGCGTCGTCGGGCGGGACCAGCAGGGCGTTTTCGCCGGCGTGGGCCACTTCGCGGCAGCCCGGCACGTCGGTGGCGACGATGGCCCGCCCACAGGCCGCGGCCTCCAGCAGGCTCTTCGGCAGCCCCTCGCGGCGGGAGGCCAGCACGGCGATGTGGCAGCGCGCCCAGATCTGCCGCACGTCGGCGCTGTGGCCGGGCAGTTCGACGCCGGGCAGGGCGGCCCAGCGGTCCAGTTCGCCCTGGGTCACGGAGGTCGGGTTTTCCGGGTCGGGCGTGCCGGCCAGCAGCAGCCGGACGTCCAGCCCCCTGGCCTGCAGCATTTGTTGCGCCTCGACCAGCGGGCCGATGCCCTTGTCAGCCAGCAGCCGGGCGACGCAGCCCACCGTCACCGGCGGCTCCGGCGGCTCGGGCAGCACCTGATAATGGGCGGTGTCGACGCCGGAGCCGCGGATGATCCAGGCGCGCTCGTCGGGCAGAAGCCCAGCGGCCACCAGCGTCTTCCGGTCGTCCTCGTTCTGCAGGATGGTCACGCTGTTCGGGCGCTTCAGCACGGTGCGCAGCAGCGGGCGGGCCGCGGCCCCGGCGACGCGGGACTTCAGCCCGCCGGTGCCGAGGAAGGCGGAGCCCAGCCCGGTCAGCGCGTTCACCACCGCCGGCACCCCGGCCAGCCCGGCGGCCAGCCCGCCCAGCAGCACCGGCTTCATGGCGACGTGGTGGACCAGATCCGGCGCCTCCCGCCGGTACAGCGCGGCGATCTCCGCCACGGCGGACAGGGCGCCCGCCGGGTTGATGCTGCGCCGCTGCCAGGACAGCGGCAGCACGCGGAAGCCCTCCGCCTCGATGCGCGGGCCGTGCTGGGCGACGCGGGTGGCGACGGCGACCTCGAACCCGGCCTCGCGGGCGGCGCGGGCCATGGGCAGGCGGTGGGACCAGAAATACCAGTCCTCCGTCACCAGATAGATCAGCTTGCGGCCGGCGTTTGTGGGTCTGGTGCTCACGGGACGGGCCTCAGGCAATGCCGTGATAGTCCTTGTACCACGCGATGAAGCGGGGCAGGCCGACGTCGATCGGCGTCTTCGGCTCATAGCCCAGGTCGCGGCGGCTCGCCTCGATGTCGGCGGTGGTTTCCGGCACGTCGCCCATCTGCAAGGGCTCCATGACCTTCACCGCCTCGCGGCCCAGCGATTCCTCAATGATGCCGATGAAGCGCATCAGGTCCTCGGTGCGGTTGTTGCCGAGGTTGTAGACGGTGTGCGGCGCGCCGTTGACGTCGGGTTTCGCCGGGCAGTCCAGCGTAGCCAGGACGCCCGCCGCGATGTCCTCGACAAAGGTGAAGTCGCGCTTCATCCGGCCCTCGTTGAAGACGCGGATCGGCTGGCCCGCCATGATCGCGTCGGCGAACAGGTAGGCGGCCATGTCCGGACGTCCCCAGGGGCCGTAGACGGTGAAGAAGCGCAGGCCCGTCGCCGGAAACTTGTAGAGGTGGCAGTAGGCGTAAGTCATCATCTCCGCCGCCTTCTTGGTGGCGGCGTAGATGGACATGGGGGAGTCGACGCGGTCCTCCACCGAGAAAGGCATCTTCTTGTTGGCGCCGTAGACGGAGGAGGTGGAGGCGTAGACGAAATGCTGCAGCTTCGGCATGCGCCGTGCGGCTTCGAGCATCGCCACCTGCCCGGTGACGTTGGCGTCCACGTAGGCGTAGGGGTTCTCCAGCGAATAGCGCACGCCGGCCTGGGCGGCCAGATGCACGACGCCGCTCGCTTCCGCGAAGTCGGGGGCCAGCGCCTCGATGGCGGCGCGGTCGGACACGTCGGCCTTGACGAAGCGGAAGCCGGGGCGGGCGGCGAGGCGGGCCAGCCGCGCCTCCTTCAACGCCACGGAATAGTAGTCGTTGAGGTTGTCGATCCCCAACACCGTCTCGCCGCGATCCAACAGGGCCGCCGCGACGTGCGAGCCGATGAAACCGGCCGCGCCGGTGACCACGATCGTCATATCCACCATCCTTGACGGGCCTGCGCCGGCCAGACGCTTGCCTTTAAAAAAGTCACGCGCGCGCGCGTCAACAGCCCGTCTTATGCCCGAGCCCGTCGCGGGACGCCAGTCCGCAAAAATCCTCCGCCGCTTGACAGCCGCCGGGCGCACCCGATCTACTGCCGCAACCTTAATCACGTTGCCGAGCCGGACATCCATGCCGCCGAAGAAGAATCCCGCGAACCTCAACCCGCTTCAGCTCAAGACGCTGACCCTCCTTCAGGAACTCGCCCGTCTGGAGCAGAAGCCGGTCGAAGGCGAGGAGGGGGCCTTCCAGGTCACCAACCTGCCGCACGCCCATGGCAACCACTTCCATTTGGGCAGCGCGGTCGTCGCTTCCCGCGACGCCACCGGCCTGACCAACGAGGCCGTCTGGACCATCCTCGAACGCAAGGGCATGCTGCGCCGCGATCCCGGTTACGGGGTCGTGACCGCCGAGGGCATGGCCTACGAGACGGGTCTGCGCGACAGCATCCTGCACCGGTCCGACCACTAAGGGCGAGGGCGCGCGCCGTGTGCGGCATCTGCGGCTTTCTGGCCGGCCCGGGCTCTGAGTCCGGCCTTGAGGCCACGGCGCGGCGCATGGCCGACACCATCGCCCACCGCGGTCCCGATGGGGACGGCGTGTGGGCCGATGGCGAGGCCGGGATCGCGCTCGGCCACCGGCGGCTCGCCATCGTCGAGCTGTCGCCGCTGGGCCGACAGCCGATGGAGTCGGCGGACGGGCGCTGGGTGATCGCCTACAACGGCGAGATCTACAATTTCCAGGATTTGCGGGCGGAACTCGAAGCCGCCGGCCACCAATTCCGCGGCCATTCGGACACCGAAGTGCTGCTGGAAGGCTGCGCCGCCTGGGGCGTCGAGCGCGCTGTGCGCCGCCTGGTCGGCATTTTCGCCTTCGCCCTGTGGGACCGCCGCGAGCGCACGCTCGTTCTGGTGCGCGACCATCTGGGGGTGAAGCCGCTCTATTGGTCGCGGATGGGCGGGGCGCTGCTGTTCGGCTCCCAGCCCAAGGCGTTGCGCGCCCATCCGGCTTTCGCGGCGGAAATCGACCGCGACGCGCTGTCCGCCTATCTGCGTTTCAGCTACGTCCCGGCGCCGCACAGCATCTACCAGGGCGTCCACAAGCTGGAGCCGGGCAGCATCCTGACCGTCCGTCCGGGGCGCGACCCCAAGCGCACCGTCTATTGGGACGCCGGTGCGGCGGCACGGGCCGGCATTGCCGACCGGCTGTCGCTGTCCGACGCCGACGCGACGGAAGCGCTGGAATCGCTGCTCAAGGACGCGGTCGGGCGGCAGATGATGGCCGACGTGCCGCTGGGCGCCTTCCTGTCCGGCGGGATCGACAGCTCCACCGTCGTCGCGCTGATGCAGGCGCAGAGCGCGCGGCCGGTGCGCACCTTCACCATCGGGTTCGGCGAGGACGGCTACGACGAGGCGGTCCACGCCCGCGCCGTCGCCGCCCACCTCGGCACCGAGCACACCGAGCTTCGGGTGGAGGCCAGCCACGCGCTGGAAGTCATCCCCAGGCTGGCCGACTGGTACGACGAGCCCTTCGCCGACAGCTCGCAGATCCCGACTCTGCTGGTCTCGGAGATGACCCGGCGTTCCGTCACCGTGGCGCTGTCCGGCGACGGCGGCGATGAGCTGTTCGCCGGCTACAACCGCTATCTCACGGCGCCCGCCTTGTGGCGGCGCATGGCCTCGCTGCCCGCCGGGCTGCGCCGGGGCGCCGCCGGGCTGATCCGCGCCGTCCGGCCCGCCGGCTGGGACGCGCTGGCCGGGCTGATCCCCGAGAGGCGCCGCCCGCGCCAGACCGGTGACAAGCTGCACAAGCTGGCCGGCGTGCTGGACGCCGCCGGGCCGGACGCCATCTACCGCCGTCTGGTCAGCCAGTGGCAGGAGCCCGATGCGCTGGTCCGCGGCGGGCGGGAGCCGCATGGCCCGGCCTGGGACGACGGGCTGGCCGCGGGCATCCCGGATTTCGTCGAGCGCATGCAGCATCTCGACAGCGTCACCTATCTGCCGGACGACATCCTGGCGAAGGTGGACCGCGCCAGCATGGGCGTGTCGCTGGAGGCGCGCGTGCCGCTGCTCGATCATCGGGTGGTGGAGTTCGCCTGGCGCGTGCCGCAATCGCAGAAGCTGCGCGACGGCAAGGGCAAGTGGCTGCTCCGGCAGGTCCTTTACCGCCATGTCCCGCCGGTCCTGGTGGAGCGGCCCAAGGCCGGCTTCGCCATCCCGCTGGACGGCTGGCTGCGCGGCCCGCTGCGCGACTGGGCGGAGGATTTGCTGGACGAGGGGCGGCTGCGCCGGGAAGGCTTCTTCGACCCCGCGCCGATCCGCGCCTGCTGGGCGGAGCATCTGGCGGGGACCCGCAACAACCAGCACCGGCTCTGGAACGTGCTGATGTTCCAGGACTGGAACCGCCGCTGGGGCAGCGCCGCCGCCCCGGCTCCGCTTGCCGCGAGCGCCGCATGACGACCGACGAGACGACCAAGATTCCCGCTGCGACTCCCGCCGCCCCGCCGAAGAAGGACGACAAGCAGGACCGGCTCGCCGCCCGCCTGCGCGAGAACCTGCGCAAGCGCAAGGAGCAGGCGCGCGGGCGGGAGAAGGACGGCCAGCCGGGCTGACTGTCATTAACCGATGACGCATTTGCCGCATCGGTTCGGAGTTGGTCGCACGGTATCGTTGCCGCCGATCCGGAACGGGGCAGGGCAGGGCCATGGTGGTTGAGTCGGCGCGGGCGCGCCTGTGGGGCTATGGCTGCATCGTCGCCTCAGCCCTGCTGTTCGGCGTGGCCGGGACGGCGGCCAAGATGATGTTCGTCGCCTCCATGCCGCCGCTGGTCATGATCGCGGTGCGCGCCATGGTGTCCGCCGCTGTGCTGGCCCTGATCATGCTGACGCTCGGCCGGCCGATCCGGGTGCGGCGGGCGGACCTGCCGTTCCTGGGGGAGCTGGCGGTCTGGCTGACGCTGGTCAACCTGACCTTCTTCTACGCCATCGCCCTGACCAACGTGGCGCTGGCGCTGATGCTGGAATACACCGCGCCCATGCTGATCGTGGCCGCCGGGCTGCTGCTCGGCACCCACCGGATGAACCGGGCGGTCGCGCTGATCCTGGTGGGCAACGCCGCCGGCTGCTTCCTGCTGGTCGGCGCCTACGACCCGGCCCTGTGGTCGGGCAACGCGCTGGGGGCGGCGGTCGGCATGCTCTGCGCCGTGTCCTTCGCCGCCTACAACGTCCGCTGCGCCCACGGCCACCGGCGGGGGCTGGACAGCTGGTCGATGACCTTCTGGCCTTTCTTCCTGTCGGCGCTGTTCTGGCTGCTCGCCACTCCGGCCATTGATTACGCGGCGGTCGAGGTGACCTGGGAGACGGTGGGCTTCGTGCTGTTCATCGGTGTGTTCGGCACGGTGGCGCCCTACTGGCTCTATCTGGAGGGGCTGAAAACCATCGAGCCGTTCCCGGCGACGGTGATCGGCATGCTCGATCCCGTCTTCGCCGGGGTGACGGCCTTCCTGCTGCTGGGCGAAACCTTCGAGCCGCCCCAACTGGCCGGAATGGCCGTGGTCTGCGCGGTGATCGTCTTCCTGAAGCGCAACGAATCCGCCGTGCAGGCTATTCCGCGTCCGGCCGCAGAGCCTTCCTGAGCCAGATCTGCGTGTGCCCGGGCGGGTAGCCCTCCATCTCCGCCCAGACCTCGTAGCCCTGCTTGCGATAAAAGCCCGGCGCCTGGAAATCGTAGGTGTAGAGGCGCGACCAGCGGCAGCCGCGTTTCACCGCCTCCTCTTCCGCGGCGGCGAGCAGGCGGGCGCCGAGCCCGCCGCCGCGCCGGCTGTCATGGACCCACAGATAGTCCACATACAGCCACTCCCAGTTCGTGTAGCCGGTCAGCCCGGCCATCAACGCCCCGTCGGCGTCGCGGACGGTGATCATGATCTCCCGCAGGTCGTAGGGGGCGGTGAAGCGCTCGTTGAAGGCGCGCAGTTCGCCGTGGATCTGCTTCACCTCGTCCGGGTCGAGCAGCCCGGAAAGGGAGAGGGTCAGCCCGGCCACCATGCTGTCCTGGGTGTTGTCCCGGGCGCTGTCCTGTGTCACGCGGTCCGTCCTTTCAATTGCGGCGGGAGAAGGGCTTCCATGAGAAAAAGCCTCAATTCCTTCCCTTGAGCGTGCCCGCATGCTCCGCTACAACGCCTGACAGATTCAATCCCCGTAAGACCCGAGACGTCCGCCGACGATGGACGTGTCGTGGACCCTCGGACCCGCAAGATGGCCTAATCCGCCGGGCTTCGGCCTTTTCGACAGCATCTGACCGGACAAGACAGCTTCATGGACAAGATCCGCATCCGCGGCGGCAAGCCCCTTCACGGGTCGATCACGGTCGGCGGCGCCAAGAACGCGGCGCTTCCGCTGATGACCGCGGCGCTCCTCACCGACGGGACGCTGACGCTCACCAACCTGCCGATCCTCGCGGACATCAACACGCTGTGCAACCTGCTGCTCCAGCACGGCGTCGCGATCCACATGGCCGGGGCGGGCGGGGATTGCGCCGGCCGCGTGGTGGAGTTCACCGCCCGCGACATCACCAACACCACGGCCCCCTACGACCTCGTCCGCAAGATGCGGGCGAGCGTCCTGGTGCTCGGCCCGCTGCTCGCCCGCTGCGGCGAGGCCAAGGTGTCGCTGCCCGGCGGCTGCGCCATCGGCGCGCGCCCGGTGGACCTGCACATCAAGGGCCTGGAGGCCATGGGGGCGGACATCCGCATCGAGGGCGGCTACATCGTCGCCAAGGCGCCGCAGGGCGGCCTGCGCGGTGCCGAGTATGTCTTCCCCAAGGTGTCGGTGGGCGCCACCGAGAACCTGCTGATGGCCGCCACGCTGGCCCGCGGCACCACCGTCCTGGTCAACGCCGCCCGCGAGCCGGAGGTCAGCGACCTCGCCGAATGCCTTGTCAAGATGGGCGCGAAGATCACCGGCATCGGCACCGACCGGCTGACCATCGTCGGCGTGGACCGGCTGAACGGCGCCCGCCACATGGTGGTGCCGGACCGCATAGAGACCGGCACCTACGCCATGGCGGCGGCGATGACCGGCGGCACGCTGGACATCCTGAACACCCGTCTGGACCTGATCAAGGCGGCGGTGACCGCCCTGGTCCCGGCGGGCGTGGAGTTCACCGAGATCGAGACCAACGGCCAGACGGGCATCCGCGTGTCCCGCGCCAACGGCGAGCTGGTCGGCGTGGACGTGATGACCGAGCCCTATCCCGGCTTCCCCACCGACCTTCAGGCCCAGATGATGGCCCTGATGTGCACGGCCAGGGGTGCAGGCATGATCACCGAGACCATATTTGAGAATCGGTTCATGCACGCGCCCGAGCTGACCCGCATGGGAGCCCGCATCACGGTGCACGGTTCCTCCGCCCTCGTCCGGGGTGTGGAGCGTTTGACCGGCGCGCCCGTTATGGCGACGGATCTCCGCGCGTCGGTGTCGCTGGTCCTGGCCGGTCTTGCGGCGGAAGGGGAGACGACGGTCAACCGCGTCTATCACCTCGACCGCGGCTACGAGCGGCTGGAGGAGAAGCTGGCGGCCTGCGGCGCGGACATCGAACGCATCCGGGCGGAGGACGACTGACGGCGTCCTCCGCCCGTTCAGCCGTCCACAGCGAAGGGAAGCTCATGACCGCCACGTCGATCCGCCTGCGCGCCCAGGATGCCGAGGATCTGAAAGTCGTCTCCGCCTGCCTGCAGGACGCCATCCTGCCGATCGGCGACATGTGCTTCCTGCCCGAAGAGGCGCGCTTCGTGCTGGTGGCCAACCGCTTCAAGTGGGAGACGGCGGACCGGCGCCGCCCCGGCCCCACCGCCGACGACGACCAGCTGAATCCGTTCGAGCGCGTCAATTGCGGCGTGCGGATCGAAGGGGTGACGGCGGTCAAGCTCCGCGGCCTCGACGTGAGGAACCGCGCGCAGATCCTGGAACTGCTCTCCGTCGAGGCGGTGGAGGGCGCCCTGGTCCTGAATTTCGCCGGCGGCGCCTGCATCCGGCTGGAAAGCCCGTCCTGGACCTGCTTCGTGGAGGATCTGGGCGAGCCCTGGCCGACCGGCTGCAAGCCCTGCCATCCATTGGAAGACGAACAATAATTGGGAGACCGCCATGAAGGCGCGGGTGAAGTGGGTTGACGGGCGGATGTTCGTCGGCGAGTCCGGCAGCGGCCATGCCGTGATCATGGACGGCGCGCCGGAGGCGGGCGGGCGCAACCTGGGCATCCGGCCCATGGAGATGCTGCTGATCGGCATGGGCGGCTGCACCGGCTTCGACGTGGTGATGATCCTGGAGAAGGGCCGTCAGGCCATCACCGACTGCGTGGCCGAGATCGAGGCCGAGCGCGCCGAGACCGACCCCAAGGTCTTCACCAGGATCCACGTCCATTTCGTGGTCACCGGGCGCGGCCTGGACCCGGCGAAGGTGGAGCGCGCCATCGCCCTGTCGGCGGAGAAATACTGCTCCGCCTCCATCATGCTGGGCGCCACCGCCGCGATCACCCACGATTTCGAGATCGTCGAGGCGCCGTAAGCGCAACGGCGGCGGAACTGTGGTGGCGGAACCGGCGGGCTCCGGGCGGGTTGGGACAGCGTCGATGCTCGTCCCTGCCCACGGAGCCCTGCCGCCATGCCCACCAATCCCGTTGCCGGCCGGAACCGGCCCGTCGTCGTCGTCACCGGAGCGTCCGCCGGGGTCGGGCGGGCGACGGCGCTCGCCTTCGCGCGGGAATGGGGTGCGGCGGTCGGGCTGATCGCCCGCTCCCGTGACGCGCTGAAGGCGGTGGCGGCGGAGATCGAGCGGCACGGCGGCACGGCGCTGGTGCTGCCCGCCGACGTGGCCAACGCCGAGGCGGTGGAGGCCGCCGCCGAGCAGGTCGAGCAATCGCTCGGCCCCATCGACGTCTGGGTCAACAACGCCATGGTGACGGTGTTCGGGCGCATCCGCGACCTGACGCCCGAGGAAATCCGGCGGGTGACCGAGGTCACCTATCTCGGCTCCGTACACGGCACGATGGCGGCGCTGCGCCGCATGCTGCCGCGCGACCGCGGCCTGGTCCTTCAGGTCGGGTCGGCGCTGGCCTACCGCTCCATCCCGCTCCAGGCCGCCTATTGCGGGGCCAAGAGCGCCATCCGCGGCTTCATCGACAGCCTGCGCTCGGAACTGATCCACGACGGCAGCCGTGTTCGGGTGACCATGGTCCATCTGCCCGCCGTCAATACCCCGCAGTTCGACTGGGCGCGCAGCCACATGCCGCACCGGGCGAAGCCGGTCGGCGCCATCTTCGACCCGGATGACATCGGCCGCGCGATCGTCCGGGCCGCGGCGGATCCGAAGCGCGAGCACTGGCTGGGCTTCACCACCGCCGAGGCGATCCTTGGGACGCAGGCGCTTCCCGCCTACGCCGATTACCGGGCGGCCTTCACCGCCTTCGAGGGGCAGGAGACGGAGGAGGCGGAAGCGCCCGGCCGGCCCGACAACCTGTTCGAGCCGGTGCCCGGCCTGCACCGCACGCACGGGCGCTTCACCGGGCAGGAGGAGCGCTTGGCGCTGAGCACCACGGGAACCGCGGCGCGCGGCTTCGCCTTCCTTGCCGGTCTTGCGGTGGTTGGAGGGATCGGCTACGCCGCACGGGCGGCGCTGCGGAAGGAGCGCGCCTGACGGCGGGTCACGGACGGCACATCACGGTGTGATCAGCTTCAGCCCGAGGATGCCCGCCACGATCAGCGCGATGCAGCCGAGCCGCAGGATGTCGGCGGATTCCCCGTAGAGCCAGATGCCCAGGATGACGGTGCCGACCGTCCCGATGCCGGTCCACACGGCGTAAGCGGTGCCGAGCGGCAGCGACTTCAGCGCCATCCCCAGCAGGGCGAGGCTGATGACCATCGAGGCGACGGTCAGGGCGGTGGGAATGGGACGGGTGAAGCCTTCCGTCTGCTTCAGGCCGACGGCCCAGCCGATTTCGAAGAGGCCGGCGAAGAACAGGATGACCCAGGACACGGAACACCTCCGATGGATTGGAGGCAGGGTCGTCCCCGCCGAACTCCCCACGCCCGACTCGGGGGTGCCATGGTCGGGTGTGCCGTGGTGAGGTCGTCCTCACGGGAGGGCGACCGGGATATAGGGATGCGGGCGGCCCGGTCAAGCCCCATCCCAGCGGTGGCCGCTGTCGGTCTCGCACAGCATGGCGACCTCGCGGCGGGGGCAGCGGCGGTCGTCCAGTGGCAGGACCGTGAAGGCGGGGGCGAGACGCTCGCGGGTGGCCGGCTGCGACGGGGAAGGGGGCTGAGTGTTCGGTGCGGTGCGGCGGGTCATGGCGGTCACCAGGGTGGGAGGGTCGTTCGCTCCACTCTAACCATGGTGTTCGCCCCACGCTGTGGCGGGGCTCACAGGGCGGGTTCAGGCCCGTTTGCGCTCCGCAGCGTCCTTGGGCAGGAACAGGCGGCAGGTCAGGACCGGTCCGATCTCGTAGCCGTTGACGCGCGGGAAGCGCTGGGCGACGCGGTCCAGCGCCTCCTTCTGGTTGGCGGCAACGACCAGATAGGCCCGCCCGTCGCGCCAGGAGGCGGCCATGGCGCCGCTGGTGAAGAACGCATCCGGAGCGCGGCGCACCGCCACCTCCCAAATGGTTCCGGGCCGGGCTTCCAGCCGGTCGAAGACGTGGAAGAGTTCCATCGGCGCCTGCTGGACCGCGTCGAGCTGCCGTTCCAGCAGTTCGGCCTGCCGCTTCGACTCGGTCAGCGTCTCCTCCAGACCGCCCAGCTTTCCGCGGGTCGTCTCCAGCGTCTTCCGGGCCTCCTGGACGCGCTGCTCCATGGCCCGGATGTCCTTGTCGGCGGTGGTCAGTTCGTTGCGCGCCGCGCGGACGCGGCGTTCTCCCATCCGGTTCACCAGCACGCTGGCCGCCAGAAGCAGCAGCGACGCGTAGAGGATGATCGCCGTCATGGGGAGACCGGCCGCGCGCCGTCGTTGGCCCCGTTTCCGGCCGGGATCAGCGGAATCGTCTCGGGCCGCGAGGACAGGACGCCGTTGCGCGTGCTGAATGCGCGCTGAAGCATCGCGGCCGCGGCGTCCGGTGTGTCGGCCCAGACGCGGGCGATGTTCCGGCGCTCCCAGATCACCCGCGCGAACAGCATGCGCCGAGGGTCGAGGCGGGCGAAATCCGGGACGGTGCGCAACTCGCTCTCATAGCGCTGGGCGCCGCTCTGCGCGTCGCCGATCTCGTGCACCAGGGCAATCTTGGACGCTTTCACCGCCGCGATCAGGCCGGTCAGGCGCCCGCGCTCGGCGGTCAACCGGTCGATGGACTCCTGCCGGGACGTGCTCTCGGCCTGGGCATCCTCGATCTGCCGGCCGAGGGTGGCGAGGTCGGCGGCCAGGACCTCCAGCTTCCGCCGCGCCAGCGCCTTGCGGCTGCTGGTGGCGGTCAGGCGGGACGCCTCATAGACGATGGCAAGGCCGAGGGCGCCGACGCACAGCACCAGCACGGCGAAGGCGAAGGTGTCCATGTTCATCGCGTCACCATCCGAACCATCAGCGTCCGCCCATTCCGCCGGCCGTGCCCATCACCCCGGACAGGGCATTCTCGGAACGCCGCGCGGCCTCGAACAGGTGCAGGCCGCGGTCGAATCCCCGTGCCGGACCGCTGCCGAACGGAGACGCGTCCGTGACGCCGTCGGCCGTTTCCTCCGTGTGCGCCGTCAGCCAGGCGGCGGCGGCATCGACCAGCGGCAGGGGCAACAGCGCCCGAAGCGCCGCACCCAGCAGGGGGTCGCGGTGTGTGTAAAGTCCGGCCACCGCGAAGAGGGCCATCGCCTCCGGCGGGACGCTGCCGTCGGTTATCGCGCCACGCACGCAGGCCAGCAACTCGTCGATCTCCATGTCCGGTGCCCGCCCTCCCAGGGCTCGCCACCCGTCCGACAGGCGCAGCGCGGAGGCCAGAGTGTCCACGTCCGTGCCGTCCAAGGGGCGGAGCGCAGCGACCCCGCCGGGAATCGCCAGGGTGCTGGCGGCACGCATGCGATGCGTGTTGGCCTCCTCCAGGAACAGGGCGAGCGCGCCGGGGTCGGTGCGCAACGCGTCCAGGACGGCCAGCGACCGCTCCCGCAAGGATTCGGCCCAGTCGACCATCTCCGGCGAGGCAAGGACCCGGTCCAGGACGCCGTCGCCCAGCCGGTTCTCCAGGCGGGTCTCCACGGTGACCGGCAGGTCGTCCATGCGCCGCGACAGGGCCGGCCACCAACCGGCGGTGTCGATGACGCGAATGCAGCCGGGCAACGGGTCCGCGATGGACAGCAGGGCCGGATCGCGCAGCATCACCGGCTCCAGCCAGCGCGCCCACAGTCGGCGTGTGTGCGCCCGGCGCCGGCTGGACAGCAGGCCGAGAAGCAGGGCGCGCATGGGTTGGCTGGCTGACCGCTCCGCGGTCCGCGACGAACCGGAACTCTGCTCGAAGCATGACAGGATTCGGCGGAACACCGCGTACCGTCCGACAGAGGCGCCGTTCGTGTTCGAACCGTTCACTTCCATGCCGTCCAAATCCCCAGCATTGAGGTTCCCGCCCTTGAGGTCCATGCCCAGATCCATGTCCATACGCGGGCCCACTCCCTCGTTTTCGGAGAGTATAAAAGATTAAGGTAATACTTGGGTATTCATCAAAGGGCAGAATCGGCGCCAATTCGCGCTAGATGGCTCTAAAACATCGCGTTTTGTGACAATTTGATACGGCTCTGGACGGCCGGGCTTAGGTCTCGTACCGCTTTGGTGCCTTTCTGGCCGGTGATGCGGAACCATTAGGGTAGGTCGTGCGTGGAGGAGGCCATGGGCCAGGATAGGGACGAAGGTCTGGACGACGAGCCGCTGTTCGGCCCCGACGACGGGTTTGCCGACGACTCCGCGGCCAACATCCGACCGGCGGACCCCTGGCCCGTGCTGGTGGTCGACGATGATCCCCAGGTTCATACCATGACCGAGGTGCTGCTGCGCGACTTCGAGTTCGAAGGCCGCCCGTTCGAAGTGGTCAGCGCCCTGTCCGCCGCGGCCGCCCGGTCGCTGCTTCTGACGCGCCCGGACATTCCGGTGGCGCTTCTCGACGTGGTGATGGAAACCGATGACGCCGGCCTGCGTCTTGTCCGCTTCATCCGCGAGGATCTCAACAACCACCGCATGCGCATCATCCTGCGCACCGGCCAGCCCGGGCAGGCGCCGGAGCGGGACGTGGTCGTCGCCTACGACATCAACGACTACAAGGCCAAGAGCGAACTCACCGCCCAGCGCCTGTTCACCACGCTGGTCAGCGGGTTGCGGGCGTGGCGCGACATCGTGACCATCGAGCGGCACCGCCAGGGGCTGGAGCGCATCCTCACCGCCTCCGCACCGCTGTTCGAAACCCGGTCCATGCGCACGCTGGTGGAAGAGTTGGTGGACCAACTCAGCAAGGTCGTGGACAACAGCGGCGGCGCCGTTCTGGCCTGTCGCATGGTGGACCGCGGCGACGGCAAGACGCGGGCCACGGTGGTCGCCGGCTCCAGCCGCTTCGCGCGTTTCGTCGGACGACCCGCCTCCGATGCGCTGGAGCCCGACCTGACCGCCCAGGTGATCGCCGCCTTCGAGACGCAGCAGAGCAATTACGGCTCGGCCCGTTGCATCCTCGCCTTCCGCACGCGGGAGCATGGGACGACGGTCTTCGCCCTGGAGCGGAGCGAGCCCTATCGCGAGGACGACCACCGGCTGCTGGAGTTGTTCTGCGCCCGCGTGATCATCGGTTTCGACAATGTGTGCCTCTATGAGGATCTGGTCGCGCTGAACCAGTCGCTGGAACGACGCGTCGGCGAGCGAACGGCCGAGTTGGCCGCCAACCAGGCCGCTCTGGTCGCCGCCAAGGAGCGGGTGGAGCGTGCGCTGGAGGCGGAGTTGGTCGCCCGCGAGCAGCAGCGCCAGTTCGTCACCATGGTCAGCCATGAGTTCCGCACCCCGCTGGCCATCATCGACAGCGCCGCCCAGATGCTGACCCTGCGGGCGGAGCGGGAGACCCCGGACTCGCTGGAACGGCTGCGCGTCATCCGCAGCAGCGTGCAGCGCCTGACCGGACTGATCGACACGCATCTGACCGACGAGAGGCTGCAGGGCGGAACGCTGAAGGTGCAGCGGGCGGAGGTCGATCTGCCGGCGCTGCTGCGTTCGGTGACCGAACCCTTCCGCACCGCCTACGCCGGTTGCGACTTCCGGCTTGAGCTTGACCATCTGCCGCCGGTGGTGATGGCCGACGGGCATCTGTTGGGAATGCTCTTCAACAACCTGCTGAACAACGCCTTCAAATATTCGGACGGTGATTGCCGCGTTACCGTGCGCGGGCGCGCCGAAGGCTGCGTGGCGGTGGTGGAGGTGGCCGACCAGGGCCGCGGCATCCCGCAGAACGAGTTGCCTCTGCTGTTCGAGCGGCATTACCGGGGGGCCGGTTCCGCGGGCGTGCCGGGGACCGGAATCGGTCTGCACACGGTGCGGCAGATCATCCTGTTGCATGGTGGATCGATCACCGCGGAAAGCACGGTCGGACAGGGCAGCGTCTTCCGAGTCCGCCTTCCCGTGAAAGGCTGATTCCGCATCACCGACCCGCCGGTGTGCGCCGTGATAATCCTTCCAGCGCCGCCGACGGAAATGTAACGTGTCCATAACAAGGCCGGCGCGATCTCAGGACGCGGTCCGGAACGTTCAGACGCAACAGACGGCCTCGTCGCACTCCAACGGAAGAACCGTGGACTCCACCATGCTCGCTCAGCAATATGCCGGGATCAAACGGGACCTTGACGAGAAGGGCATCATCTTCTCGTTCAGTGGCTATCTGTCCGAGGGGATACTCTATTCCCTGGGAGAGGCGTTGCGGGAAAAGATGACGTTGGAGGACACCGACGGCCCGACGGTCCGGCGGGTCTTCGCCGTCTTCGTCGAGCAGATGCAGAACATCATCCGCTACTCCGCCGAAAAGGTGACCGGCGCGCGCGAGAAGCCGGTGGAACTCAGCGCCGGTATGGTCACCATCGGCATGGAAGGCGGGAAGGTCTTCATCGTCTGCGGCAACACCGTGTACAACGCCGACGTGCCGCGCCTGCGCGACCGGCTGGAGTATCTCAAGGGCTTGGACAAGGACGCGATCAAGTCCTATTACCGGGAACAGTTGCGTGAAACCCCGGAAGAGGGGGCGCGGGGCGCCAACATCGGGTTGATCGAGATCGCGCGTCGCGCCAGCGAACCCATCGAGTACGACTTTCTCGAAATGGACGAGGGCAAAAGCTTCTTCTGCCTCAAAGCTCGGATCTGAGAGCGGCTGTGGACATCCGGACGACCATGGAATCCCTGAAATTACCGGCGACTGGCCGGACGCCCGAGGTCGATTTCGACTTCGCCCAAGGCGTGCTCCGTCTCAGCGGCGAGTCCTATCCCGACGACGTGGCGACCTTCTTCGGGCCGATCTTCGCAGCGCTCCGCGCCTTCCTGGCCGAGGCGAGCGGTCATCCCATCCGGTTCGACATGGAGCTGCTGTACTTCAACAGCTCCAGCGCGAAGGCTCTGATGAACATCTTCCAGATGCTGGAGACGGCGGCCAGCGAAGGGCGCAGCATCTCCGTCACCTGGTGTTACGAGGAGAACGACGATTCCATGCAGGAGTTGGGCGAAGACTTCTCCGAGGATCTGCATCACGTCGCCTTCACTCTGAAACAGATTCCCGCAGACGGGGCGTCATGACCTTCAACCTCTTCGCCGCCGAGGAGCAGGCCATCGAGCAGGCCCGCCTTCTGGGGGAGAGGCTGGGCGCTGCCGCGCCCGAACTGCGCACCGAGTTCGAGGCGCTGGTGGAGGCGTTCCAGCGCAGCACGCGCGAGCAGCGCCGGCTGGTCCGGGTCAGCGACCGGTTGCAGGCGCAGCTCGGCTCCGCCAACCAGGAGTTGGAGCGCCGCCGGCAGGAGGCGGAAACCGCGCTGGCCGACCTGCGCGAGGCGCAGGAGGCGATGGTCCGTGCCGAGAAGCTGGCGTCCCTGGGCGCCCTGGTGGCCGGGGTGGCCCACGAGATCAACACGCCCGTGGGCATCGCCGTGTCTTGCGCGTCGCATCTGTCCGACGCCACCGCAAGGCTGCGCGGGCGTGCCCAGTCGGGGGACCTGAGCAAGGCGGATTTTACCCGCTACGTCGCCACCGCCACGGACACGACGGCGCTGATCCTCACCAACTGCGAGCGGGCGGCCAAGCTGATCGCCAGCTTCAAGCAGGTGGCGGTGGACCGCGCCAGCGCCGAGCGGCGGGTCGTGCATCTCAACCGCTACATCCAGGAAACCCTGGTCAGCTTGGAACCGAAGCTCCGCCAGGGCAAGCACACCATCGCCGTGTCCTGCCCCGACGGGCTGGTGGTGGACAGCTATCCGGGCGCCTTGTCGCAGATCCTGACCAATTTCGTGATGAACTCCGTCACCCACGCCTTCGTCGACGCGCAGGGTGCGGACCGGCAGGGCGGCTCCCTGTCGATCGCCGTGGATGAACCGGAATCCGGCACCGTGCGGCTGGTCTACACCGACGACGGCCGGGGCATTCCGCCGGACCATCTGCCGCGGATCTTCGATCCGTTCTTCACCACCCGCCGCGGCGAGGGGGGCAGCGGGCTTGGCCTGCACATCGTGCACAACCTGGCGGTCGGCGCGCTGAAGGGGTCGATTTCCGTGGACAGCGCGCCGGGGCAGGGAACGCGTTTCGTCCTGACCTTCCCGAAGGACAGGCCCCCCGACGACGCATCCGTCTGACCGGCGTCAGTTCACCCGCAATTCAGATCACCCGGACGGGGGCGGAGAAGACGTAGCCCACGCCGTGGACCGACTTGACCGGGGCGGTTTCGCCGATCGCGTTCTCGACCTTGTGGCGCAGGCGCCCGACCACCGTGTCAATGGAGCGGTCATCCGGGTTCCAGCGGCGGTTGTAGAGCGCCACGGAGATCTGGTCGCGAGTCGCGGGCTGGCGAGCCTGACCGGCCAGCAGAGAAACCAGCTTCATCTCCATGCTCGTCAGGCTGACGCGCACGCCCGCCGGGCTGGTCAGCGCCCAGGCCGTGGCATCCAGAATCCAGTTGCCCTCGTCCGTCGCTGGCTGGTTGGAAGCCTGCGAGGCCGGTACGGTGGTGGTGGCGCCGCTCGTCTCCAGACGGCGGAGCAGGGCCTTGGCCTGGGCTTCCAACTCGCGCATTTCGACGGGCTTCACCAGATAGGCGTCGGCGCCCAGTTCCAGCCCGACCACCCGGTCGACGGTGGAGCCGCGGGCGGTCACCATGATGATTCCGATGGCGGGATTCTCGCGCAGCCGCGTGGCGATCTTGAATCCGTCCTCACCCGGAAGATTGACGTCCAGAACAACCAAGGACACCGGGCGTGACGCGATCAGTTCGTCCAGTTCGCGCCCACTTTTCGCTCCGACCGCATCGAAGCCGCAACTGCGCAGGTATTCGATCATGTCACGTCGCAGAGACGCCTCGTCCTCGACGACAACGATCGTAACGGCCGCCATCCCCTCTGCTCCCCCGTTACCGGTGCTTATTGTTCATAGGGCCGGCGCGGAAACTATATGAATTCGAATGGTAGGTCGAGCGACTTCCGCCCGCGACGGTCCCTTGCTGCACCATTACGCAATCCTCACAAGGGTAGTTAAGCGATTTCCCACAGTGTGTTCCGTGCCGGGGTCGCGGGATCGCCGGCCAGCCGGACGCGGAAACCGATCATGGTGATGTCGTCGCGCTGCGGCCGGTCGCCCTGGAAGCCGGACAGGCTGGCCTCGATGCGCTCCCTCTGCCGGTCGAGCGGCAGCGCGCTGCACTCCTCGACCACGCCGTGCAGCCGGCGCTTGCCGAAGCTCCGCCCGCGCTCCCCACCGCACTGGTCGGTCAACCCGTCGGTGCAGATGTAGAAGGTCTGGTCGGGCTGCAGCGCTAGGCTGTGGTTCGTGAAGGCCGGGGTGGGGCCGGACGCGCGGTAGCCCAGGCTGCGGCGGTCGGCGCGGATTTCGGTCAATCCATCGGGTCCGGCGATGGCCAGGGGCAGGCGGGCGCCGGCATAAACGAGCCGCCGTTGCCCCGGCTGGACGTAGCACAGCGCCAGATCCAGCCCGTTGTCGAAGCCGCCCTCCCAGCTTGCCGCGTCGCCGTCCTGGTGCAGCGCCGCCCGGACCTTGTCGTCCACCGTGGCGAGGAGCGCGGCGGGGTCGGCGGCGCCCATGCCGTCCACCACGTTGTTCAGCACGGCGCTGGCCGTCATCGTCATGAAGGCGCCGGGGACCCCGTGGCCCGTGCAGTCGGCCACACCGATCAGGAAGCCGTCCTCGACCTCGCGGTAGTAGTAGAAGTCGCCGCTGACCACGTCGCGCGGGCGCCACAGGACGAAATGCTGGGCCAGCCCGCTGTCCAGGACTTCCGGCTTCGGCAGGATCGACGACTGGATCAACTGGGCGTAGTTGATGCTGTCCATGATGCGGCGGTTGATGTCGGCCAGCGCCTCCGTCCGCTCCTGAACGCGGGATTCCAGGGTCTGGGTGTAGTCCTGGACCGTCTCGGCCATGCGGTTGAAGGTCTTGGTCAGGACGCCGATCTCGTCCTCCCGCTCGGTGGCGAGGCGGGCGCCGTAATCACCCCGGGAGACCGCCTGGGTCGCCTGGGTCAGCCGCCGCAGCGGGCGGAGCACGACGCGGTTCAGCATGACGCTGATGATGGCGATGGCGGTGACCAGGGACAGCAGAAGCAGCCCGACCACCGGCAGCAGCGCGTCCAGCGTGTTGCGGTGGATCTCCTCCGTCGAATAGAGCAGGCGCAGCGTCCCCACCTGCCGGGTCACCCCGTCGCGCCCGCGCAGATCGATGACTTTCTCGACGGTGGTGGAGTCGGCGGAGGTTCTGGGGTTGCCGGATACCGCCATCGGCTCGCTGTGCCCCGGCTCGAAGACGGAGACGGCGAGAATGGCCGGGTCTCGCTCGCGCAGGGAATCGATGATGTTGCGGACGGCGCGGTCGTCGATTTCCCAGATCGGGTTGGCCAGCGCGTCCGTCTGCATGGCGGCGACCAGCTGCGCCCGCTTCGTCAGCGCCGAAAACTGCTGGCGCTCCACCACATTGGCCGACACGGCCACCGCGATCACCCCCACGGCGGCGGCGGTGACCAGGATGACGCTGCCGATGCGGGTGAGCAGCGAACGGTCGCGCCGTCCAACGGCAAGGGAGCGCAGTTCGGTCACGGGGCGATTCCCTGCCGCGTCCACAGCGCCGGAAGAGCGCCGCTGCGCTCCAACCGGTCGAGCGTTCCGTTGACCCAGTCGATGCCGAGCGGGCCGTCGCGGCGGACCAGGATGGTGTGCTCGTAGATCTGGTCGGTGCGGTTGGACACCAGGAGTTGCGGCGCCATGTCGGGGTTGGCCTTCAGGAATTGCGCCAGAAAGGAGCGTGTGACGATGGCCAGCGCGGCGCGCCCGGCGGCAACGCTGCGCACGTTGCCCTCATGCGTGACGGTCAGGCGGGTGTTGAAGCGCTTTTCGAGGACCTCCGGGTCGGCGGTCATGCCGGCGAAGGCGTAATGGTAGCCGAGCCGTCCCAGGATCGTCTTGTCGTCCAGCCGGTCGAAATAGCTCTGGTCGACGCCGGGACCGGTCTTGGCGACGAACACCTCCGCATCGTGAAGGAACACTCGAGAGGCATCCACGGGGCGCCCCTTCCACCCCCAGGCGAGGCTTTCGAAGGCGATCATGTCGAAGCGGCCCCGCTCCATGTCCTCGTAGCGCCGCTGGGGAGAGGTGCGGACTAGCTCGAATCGGAAGTCGCTCTGCTCCGTGTTCAGAAGGTCGAGCAAAGCCTGCGTCACGCCGCCGCCGGCTTCGGTGACATAGGGCGGGAACTCGTACGCGCCGACCTTGACGGTCACCGGCGCAGCCGTGGAGGCCGCGGTTGCCGCAAGGCCGAACGACGGCAGGCCGCTCGCCGTCAATCCGGCGAGCGCCAAGGCCAGTACCGTCCGGCGGGCAACCGAGTTTGCCATCTTCAGCCCCGATGCTGATCGCACGGCCGTGCGAAAAATCTACGCCATGCGAAAAATCTACGGCATTTTACCAATGTATGCGCGTATGCAGCAATGTTTGTCGTTGAATGCGAACGAGAAATTTCGCCATCAGGCCGCCTCCGTTTCCCGTTCTTCCTCGGCCAGCGCGCCGATCTCCTCGCCGCTCAGCGTCTCGCGTTCCAGCAGGGAGGCGGTGATCCGCTCCAGCGCGGCGCGGTCGGCGGTCAGGATGCGCCGGGCGCGCTCCATCCCCTCGTCGGTGATGCGGCGGACCTCCTCGTCGATGCGCCAGGCGGTGCGTTCCGAGCGCACGACGGCGGGGTCGTTGCCGGCGTGGGCGACATAGCCGATGGCGTCGCTCATGCCCCAGGCGGTGACCATGCGGCGGGCGAGGTCGGTGGCGGCGCGGAAATCGGCCTCCGCCCCGGTGGTGACGGCGTCCGGGCCGAAGACCAGATCCTCCGCCGCGCGCCCCGCCATGGCGACGGCGATGTCGGCGAGCAGCTTGGCGCGCGACACCGACACGCGGTCGCCTTCCGGCAGCCGCACCACCATGCCCAGCGCGCGGCCGCGCGGGATGATCGTGGCCTTGTGGATGGGATCGGCCTCCGGGCAGCGGATGGAGACCAGCGCGTGACCGGCCTCGTGATAGGCGGTCAGCCGCCGCTCATGGCTGGAGAGGGCGAGGCTGCGCCGCTCGTTGCCCATCAGGACCCGGTCCTTCGCCGCCTCGAAATCGGCCATGCCGACGATGACCCGCCCGTTGCGCGCGGCGGACAGAGCGGCCTCGTTGGTCAGGTTGGCCAGCTCCGCGCCGGAGAAGCCGGGCGTGCCCCGCGCCACCGTGCGGACGCAGACGTCGGGGGCGAGGTGCAGCCGGCCGGTGTGGACGCCCAGGATGGCCTCGCGCCCGGCCACGTCGGGCAGCGCGACATGGATGTGGCGGTCGAAGCGGCCCGGCCGGGTCACCGCGGGGTCCAGCATCTCCGCGCGGTTGGTCGCGGCGATCACCACCACCTCGCCGCCGTTCACGATGCCGTCCATCTCGACCAGGAGCTGGTTCAGGGTCTGCTCCCGCTCCGAATGGGAGTTGGATTCGCCGCGCTTGCCGGCCAGCGCATCCACCTCGTCGATGAACAGCAGGCAAGGGGCGGCGGCGCGCGCCGTCTTGAAGACGCTGCGCACCCGCGCGGCACCCAGCCCGACGAACATCTCCACGAAGTCGGAACCGGAAACGGTGAAGAAGGGAACGCCGGCCTCGCCCGCCGCGGCCTTGGCCAGCATGGTCTTGCCGGTGCCCGGCGGGCCGACCAGCAGGATGCCCTTGGGCACGCGGGCGCCGGCCATCGCGAAGCGGCGCGGGTCGCGCAGGAACTCGACGGTCTCGCGAAGCTCGTCCTTCGCCTCGTCCACCCCGGCGACGTCGGCGAAGACGGTGCCGGTGTCGCGCGGGCGGACGCGGGTGGCCCGGCTGCCGCCGAGGAACTGCCCGCCGCTGAGCAGCAGCGCGCCGATCAGCAGGCCGATCACAAGGAAGGGCGCCAGCTTCTCCAAAACCGAGACGGTGCCGGAGACCAGCCCGCCGGCCTCCTCCTCGAAGGCGATGGCGATCTTGCGCCCGCGCAGTTCCTTCAGCAGGTCGTCGGTGACCGGAACGACGACGCGCAGCCGCTGGCCGTCCGGCGTGACGGCGTGCGCCCCGTCGCCGCGGAAGGTGACCGAGGCGATGTCCCCCCGTTCGGCCGCCGCCACCAAGTCGCTGTAGGTCGCGACCTCCTCGGCGCCGTCCCGCGCGTAGTCGGTCCAGGCCGCGAAGGCGAACCAGCCAAGCAGAAGCGCAGCAACAACGGCGGCGGCGATCAGATACTTTTTCGGGATCGGCGGCATGGCGTCCTACGAAGGCGGTGAAAACCGTTTCCGGCACATCATCGTCATTGATGAAGGCGCCACCGCCCCGCATCAACCGCATTCGGTCCAGGACTTTTCTTTGACCTAGAAGTGACGAGAGGGTTAACGGCCTGGAGTCACTCCAGGCCGGCCTTCTTGCGCACGTCGTAGCTGCGCGTCCGCGACCACTCCTCCATGAACTTGACCAGTTCGGCATCGGGCGGGTCGGGGAGGACGACCTTCAGCTTCACATACTGGTCGCCGGCCTGCTTGGTCGCCTGGTTCATGACGCCCTTGCCGCGCAGCCGCAGGGTGGAGCCGGTGTTGGCCCCCGGCTGGATCTTCAGCGCGACCGGACCGCTGACGGTGGGCACGCGGATGGTAGCGCCGAGAACCGCTTCGTTCAGGGTGATCGGCACCTCGACATGGATGTCGGAGCCCTGGCGGGTGAAGAAGGGGTGCGCCTCGACATGGACCTCGACGATGGCGTCGCCCGCCCCGAAGCCGCCGGCACCGGGAAGCCCCTGGCCCTTCAGCCGCAGTTTCGCCTGATCCTCCGTCCCCGGAGGAACGGCGACGTCGATGCTCTTGCCGTTGGACAGGCTGATGCGCCGCTTGGTGCCCTGCGCCGCCTCGACGAAGGGCACGGAAACCGAATAATTGATGTCGCTGCCGCGCGACCGGGAGCCGCCACCTCCTCCGGCACCGGCGCCGCCCGCCGCTCCGCCGCGCTTGCGCCCGCCGCTGAACAGGTCCGAGAACCAGTCCTCGCCGCCGAAGAAGGAATCGTCGCCGGTACCGCCGCCGGCCCCGCTGTAGGCGCGGCTGCGCCCGGCGTTGGCGCGGGAGCGGCCGCCGAAACCGTGGTGCCGCTCCTGGCCGGAGGCGTCGATCTCGCCGCGGTCGAAGCGGGCGCGCTTGTCGGAATCCGACAGCAGCGTGTAGGCCGCCGAGATTTCCTTGAAGCGCTCCTCGTTCGCGGCGTTGCCGGGCTTCAGGTCGGGGTGGAACTCCTTGGCGAGCTTGCGGTACGCCTTCTTGATGTCGTCGGCGCTCGCGGAGCGGGGGAGGCCGAGGATTTGATAAGGGTCACGCATGCTTTCCACGGACAGAGTTATTCCACCCCGAAGCCCGGGGATAAGGCGTTACGAATTGGCGACGATCTTCCACGTACCATCGGCCTGTTTGCAAGCGGTTCCGTAGGCCAATTCGGTCTGGCTCCTTGTGGTTACCGTTTGATGGAACTCCCGGCAATACTGACCGGCGTTGTTGTAGCCCTCGCGCGTCGTGGTCAGCGAGCCGTAATGGCCCGTCGCCGGGTTGGTCCAGCCCACCTTGTCGCCGATCGGGGCGGCATAGGCGCGCTTGGCCGCGGTTTCGGCGGCGGCGGCGTCCGACGGCTGGATCGCGGCGCCGCCGATGAAGGCGCCCAGCAGCGGGCCGGTGCCCGAGGAGGCGACCTTGCCCGACGCGTTGCCATAGGTCGACGAGATCCGGCCGCCGACGGTCTCCGCGTTCTTGGTGGCTTCCTGCGAGGTGCTGACGCAACCCGCAAGCAGGGCGATCGCCATCGCCGCCGGGACGAGCTTCTTCACGAACATCGATGCTGCCTCGAAAGGTTGGGAGCCGGCATGCCTTGCTTCTGGCGCACCGGTGGACACTCATATATGCGAGGCTATCCTATCTGTGAATTGGGCATATTTGTGAACTGGGAAGACGCCGTGACCGGCGCCGAAACCCAACGTTGAAACTATGGGCCTACGGCCGCGCGACGAGGGGACAATGAGCGAATCCAACGACCGGGACCCGTACGCCCTGTTCCAGGACTGGATGGACGAGGCCACCCGCAGCGAGATCAACGATCCCAACGCCATGGCGCTGGCCACCGCCGACGCGCAGGGGGCGCCGTCGGTGCGCATGGTGCTTCTGAAGGGCATCGATCCGCGCGGATTCGTCTTCTACACCAACACGGAAAGCCGCAAGGGCGAACAACTCCTGGCCAATGCCAACGCCGCGCTGTGCTTCCACTGGAAGACCCTCAAGCGCCAGGTCCGCGTCGAGGGCGCGGTGGAGCCGGTGTCCGACTCCGAAGCCGACGCCTATTTCGAAAGCCGCCCGCGGGAAAGCCGCATCGGCGCCTGGGCGTCGCAGCAGTCGCGCCCCCTGGAGGGACGGTTCGAGTTGGAGAAGCGGGTCGCCCAGTTCGCCGCCAAGTTCGGCCTGGGCGCCGTTCCCCGCCCGCCGCACTGGACCGGATTCCGCATCCTGCCGCGGCGAATCGAGTTCTGGCAGGACCGTCCCTTCCGCCTGCACGAGCGGACTCTGTATCTGCGTGAAGGCGACCCGGCGGCGCAGGAGACGGCGCGCTGGACGACGGAACGTCTTTTCCCCTAAAGGACGAGTGTCGTCATCACATAAGAAGACACTCATGAGCGAAGCGCGTTCGCACCGGCTGCGCCGGTACGCCACCTACGCCAGCGTGTCGGTGTCCCTCACGCTGATTCTGGCGAAGTTGGCGGCCTATCTGGCGACCGACTCGGTCAGCATCCTGTCGTCGCTGATCGACTCCAGCACGGACATGCTGGCGTCGGTGGTGACACTGCTCGGGGTGCGGACGGCGCTGCGCCCGCCGGACGAGGCGCACCGCTTCGGCCACGGCAAGGCCGAGGCGCTGGCCGCGCTGGCCCAGGCCGCCTTCATCGGCGGTTCCGCCCTGTTCCTGACCATCGAAGCGGTGCGCCGTCTCATCACCCCGCAGCCGGTGGGCGAGGGGGCGGTGGGCATCGCCGTGATGCTGCTGTCCATCCTGCTGACCGCCGGCCTGATCACCTTCCAGCGCCATGTGGTGACGGCCACCGGCTCGGTCGCGGTGGGAGCGGACCGGCTGCACTACTCCGGCGACCTGCTGATGAACGCGGCGGTCATCCTGGCGATCCTGCTGACCGGCTGGACCGGAATCACCGCCTTCGATCCACTGTTCGGGCTGGGCATCGCCGCCTTTCTGCTCTATGGCGCCCGCAAGGTCGCGAAGGAGGCGCTGAACGTGCTGATGGACCGGGAACTGCCGGCGGAGGAGCGGGAGCGCATCGCGGCGCTGGTGACGGCGCAACCGGACGTCGCGGGGATGCACGACCTGCGCACCCGCAGCTCCGGCGTCGGTGCCTTCATCGAACTGCATTTGGAACTCGACCCCTCGCTGACGGTCGCCAAGGCGCACGACATCACCGACCGGGTGGAGCACCGCCTGAAGGAAGCCTTCCCTGGTGCCGAGGTCCTGATTCACCAGGAACCTGCCGGATTGCAGGACGAGCGGCTGGATCATCGCATCGCCGACGGACGCGTCGTCGAGGACGGTGCGGGTTGACGCTTTCTCCGCCTTCGGTTGCGAACGGGTTACCGGAGCGCAATAATTGAGCACATTGCCATTTAGAATGACCCTTCCTCCGTTGCGCAATTGTAAGGGTTCGGTAATAATTGCATTGGATTTTAGCGCTTTGCGCATTCTTGTGAAACGGATGGCGGGAAAATGGACAGTGCGTTCGGCGGCCGCTCTCATCTGATCGCGGACATTGCCACCGAAGCGGGCAATCTCGGCATCGAGATCGCGGACATCGCGGGCCATGTGGAGGAGGTCAACGGCCGCCTCGGCCATCAGGCCAACGTTTTCGCGCAGTTGCGCGGCACCGGGAACAAGATGTCGGAGAGCACGCAGCGCATCTCCGCCGCCGCCACCGTGGCGCGTTCCGTGACCGAGCAGGCCCGGCAGGAGGTCGAATCCTCCCACGACCGGGTGCAGCGGTCGATGGACGACATCCATGCCCTCGTCGCCGCGGTGGGGGGCATCGAGGGGCAGATCGCCGGCCTTCAGGAGGCGCTCGACCGCGTGGGCCGGGTTGCCAAGGAAATCTTCGTCATCGCCAAGCAGACCAACCTGCTGGCGCTCAACGCGACCATCGAGGCGGCCCGCGCCGGTGAGGCCGGGCGCGGCTTCGCCGTGGTGGCGAACGAGGTGAAGGCCCTGTCCAAGAAGACCAGCGAGGCGACGACGGAGATCGACGCCACGCTGAAATACCTCAACGACCAGGCGCAGCGCCTGATGGCCGAAAGCGCGTCCAGCGCCGGGAAGGCCCGCGCGGTGAGCGAGGGCACGACCGCCATCGGCGCCGTTATCGAAACGGTCGGCCGGGCCATGTCGGAACTGAACGGCGAGACGGACAAGATCGACGCGGCCTCCTCCGAGATCGGCGCCAACTGCGAGGAGCTGCAGCACGAGATCGACGACCTCGCGGTCGGCGTGCAGCTGTCCAGCGACAATCTGGCCCAGGCGCGCGACCGCGTGAACACGCTGGTCGGGATGAGCGAGCGGCTGATCGGCATCACCGCCGAGCTGGACGTGGAGACGGTGGACACGCCGTTCATCCGGCTGGTTTGCGACGCCGCGTCGCGCATCTCCGCCGATTTCGAAGATGCGATGTCGCGTGGCGAGGTTCGCGAAGGCGACCTGTTCGACAGCAATTACCAGCCCATCCCCGGCTCCAACCCGCAGCAGCACATGACCCGCTTCACGGAGTTCTGTGACCGCATGCTGCCGAGGGTGCTCGACTCGCTGCTGGGGCAAAGCGAACGCATCGTCTTTTGCGTGGCGGTCGATTCCAATGGCTACCTGCCGACCCACAACCGCAGGTTCAGCCAGCCGCAGGGGGCCGACCCGACGTGGAACGCGGCCAACTGCCGCAACCGCCGCATCTTCAACGACCGCGTCGGTCTGGCCGCCGGGCGCAGCACGAAGCCGTTCCTGCTTCAGACCTACCGGCGCGACATGGGGGGCGGCCAGTACGCCCTGATGAAGGACGTGTCCGCTCCGATCACCGTGCGCGGACGCCATTGGGGTGGTCTGCGTCTGGCCTACAAGGTCTGACCCGGGGCCGGGGATCTGCATACCGGGGGATGACATTGCGCCGCAGGGGGCGACGCTGTTCCGGTTGGCATTCTGTGTTGCGGATTTGTGATTGCGTCGATTCAATGCGGCTCGGGTGGGTTGCGGATGATTGAGTGAGCCAATGAATGGCTGGTCGGTCATCCTTGGGGGTCGTCACCGATGATCCTTGGAGGTGATGTTCATGCCCGAGCGTATCGTGGCGTTGTCGCGCGCCGTGTCCGATCTTGCCACGCGCAAGATGGACGAGATCCAGGCCGTTACGAACACGACCAAGATTCTGGCGCTCAACGCCCTGATCGAGGCGATGCGTGCCGGGGAGGCCGGCCGCGGATTCGCCGTGGTGGCCCAGGAGGTGAAGGCCATCTCGGAGCGGATCACCGGCATCGGCGGGGAACTGCGTGCCCAGATGGCGGTGCAGACCGACGAGTTGAACACGCTCGGCAATCGCCTGGTCTCGCAGTTGCGCGGTGGGCGTCTCGCCGATCTGGCGCTCAACATGATCGACATCATTGATCGCAATTTGTACGAGCGGTCCTGCGATGTGCGGTGGTGGGCCACCGACAGCGCCGTGGTGGATTGCGCCGCCGATCCGTCCGAGGCCAACCGGCGCCACGCGGCGCAGCGGCTGGGCGTCATCCTGGGCGCCTACACGGTCTATCTCGACCTCTGGGTCGTCGATGCCAAGGGCGTGGTTCTGGCGACCGGACGGCCCGACCGCTACCGCCGCCCCTTGGGCGGTTCGGTCGCGTCCGAATCCTGGTTCCGCGAGGCGATGGCGACCCGCAGCGGCACCGATTTCGCGGTGGCCGACATTGGCGCCAACGATCTGCTGGACCGTGCGACGGTCGCGACCTACGCCACGGCCATCCGGGCCGGCGGTGAGGAGAACGGCCCCGTCATCGGCGTGCTGGGCGTCTTCTTCGACTGGCAGAGTCAATCCCAGGGCGTGGTCGGCTCCGTCCGCCTGACCGACGAGGAACGCTCCCGGACCCGCTGCCTTCTGGTGGACAGCCGTCACCGCGTGATTGCCGCCTCCGACCTCAGGGGCGTCCTGACGGAGAGTTTCCCCTTGCGCACCGGCGGCCATGGGCACGGCAGCTATTCCGACGATCAGGGGCGCGTGGTCGGTTTCGCCGTGACGCCGGGCTATGAAACCTACAAGGGACTCGGCTGGTTTGGAGTGATCGTCCAGGATTCGGCCAGCTCTTGCAAATAGGCGTATCGGATTGCAGCAATTCGAATCTTTTGAGGGTGCTGCCTGAAATGTTGGCGAAACACCGCTGTGGTGCAGTTGAGCTACGGAAAGGTGTTTCGCATGCAGGCTCTCGGGCAAATCGTGATCGTACCGGAACAGGAAGACGACCTCGTCGCGGAGGCGATCCGCGACGTGCGTGTGGCGGACGTCATCGATCAGGCCACGAAGGACCGGCTGGTGGATGGACTGACCGTTTTGAAAGCCGGGCTGGACTGTCCCGACACGGGTTGCACCGGATGTTTCCATCGCCGGTCCTGCGAACGCTTCATCGAAGGCATCCTATGGACCAGTTGACCCAGGGTCACCGACTTGGTCCAATCCGGAAGGGGACGGGCTCCCTCTTTGGAGCCGGCGGGGCTGTGACGGTCGTCACCGCGTAAACCGAAAACCATGCTAAAATGCCGTTTTAACGGTCCCCGTCCGCGATTTGGTGCGGTGGTCCGGAGATCGGTGTCTCGAGGTCGGTATGGGCTTTTCGGTGACCTTCTGGGGGGTTCGGGGCACGGTCCCTTGCCCGCTGCCGTCCCATATGGGCTTCGGCGGCAACACGAGTTGCGTGGAGGTCCAGGCGGGCGGACAGCGCATCGTCATCGACGCCGGCACCGGCATCCGCATGCTCGGAAAGCGCCTGCTGAAGGAGGGCGCCGCCGAGGCGACCCTGCTGATGAGCCACACCCACCTCGACCACATCTGCGGCTTTCCCTTCTTCGTTCCAGCCTATACCAAGGGCTTCCATCTGCGCATCGTCTCCGGCCACCTGAAGGGCAACCCGGGCATCGAAGCGACCATGGCGCGGCAGATGGAGCGTCCCCTGTTTCCGGTGCCGATGCGCACCATGGGAAGCAACATCGTTTTCGACGAGATCACGGCGGGCGACCGTTTCGCGCTGGGCGAGGGCGTGCAGGTCCGCACGGCGCTGCTGAACCACCCGGACGGCGCCACCGGCTACCGCATCGAGCATCTCGGCAAATCCTTCGCCTATGTGACCGACACGGAGCATGTGCCCGGCCATCCCGACCGCAACATCCTCGACCTGATCGACGGCGCCGACCTCGTGCTCTACGACAGCACCTACACGGACGAGGAATGGCAGAACCGCATCGGCTGGGGTCATTCCACCTGGACCGAGGGCGTCCGATTGGCGCAGGCGGCGGGGGTCAAGCAACTGGTCCTGTTCCACCACGACCCCGACCATGACGACGCCGCCATGACCGCCATCGAGGCGGCGGCCCAAGCGGTGTTTCCGGACTGCTTCGCCGCGCGGGAAGGGATGACGGTCACGCTGGCCTGACCTCGGCTTGGCGCCTATGGCCTGACCCTGGGCCGGGCCGTTATAGAGGGGCTTCCTCCACCCCGCAGCGAATCCCCCATCCATGCCCAACCCTGTCCTGACCGTCCCACCGATGACGCTGACGGTCGTCGCGCTGTTCGTCATCACCTATGTCGGCATGGCGCTGGGGCGCTTCCCCGGTTTGCGCATCGACCGCACGGGCATCGCCCTGGTCGCGGCCATCCTTCTGCTGGCCATCGGGGCGCTGGAATCGGGGCAGGTGACGGAAGCGATCGACTTCCCGACCTTGTTCATCCTGTTCGGGCTGATGGTGCTGTCCGCCCAGTACGCGGCCAGCGGCTTCTACGACTGGTGCGCCCTGCGGGTGGCGCAGGCGGCGCGTTCTCCGGCCCGGCTGCTGGCGGTGACGGTGGCGGTGGGCGGCGGCCTGTCGGCGATCCTCGCCAACGACGTGGTGGTCTTCGCCATGACGCCGATGCTCTGTGTCGGGCTGCTGGCCCGCCGGCTCGACCCGAGGCCCTACCTGATCGGCCTGGCCGGCGCGGCGAACGCCGGGTCGGCGGCGACGGTGATCGGCAACCCGCAGAACATCCTGATCGGCCGGATGGGCCATCTGGACTTCTGGCGCTTCCTGGCGGTGTGCGGGGTGCCGGCGCTGGTCGGCCTCGTGGTGGTGTATGCCGTGGTGTGGCTCGCTTGGCGGGGTCGCTTCGGCGAGCCGGATGACGGCGCGGCGGGGGAGGGCGGAGCCGAGCCGGTAACGCTCGATCGCGCACAACTCGGCAAGGCGGTGGTGGCGACCCTGGTGCTTCTCGGCCTGTTCACCACCGACCTGCCGCACGAGATCGGCGTGCTGCTGGTCGCCGGGGCGATGCTGATCAGCCGACGGCTGGCCTCGCGCGGGATGCTGGGCATGGTCGACTGGCATCTGCTGGTCCTCTTCGCCGCGCTGTTCGCCATCAACCACGCGCTGAAGCTGACCGGCCTCCCCGCCGAGTTCGTGTCGGGGCTGGAGGCCGCCGGCTGGCTGCCCGACCGGCTGGCGGTGATGACCCCGCTCGCGCTGGCGGCAAGCAACAGCATCGGCAACGTGCCGGCGGTGATCCTGCTGCTCGCCGCCTGGCCGTCGCCGCCGGAGGGGGCGCTCTACGGTCTGGCGATCCTGTCCACGCTGGCCGGCAACCTGCTGATCCCCGGCAGCCTCGCCAACATCATCGTGGTGGAGCGGGCGGCGGCCTCCGGCGTCCGGCTCGGCTTTGTAGAGCACGCCCGTTGCGGCATCCCGATGACCCTTTTGTCGATGGGATTCGCCGTTTTGTGGTTGTGGGGCACCGGCTGGATGCGTCTGAGCTGATTTTTCTCCTTATGGGCTATGCGAATGGTGCCGCCCCTCTCCGTCCGGGGCATTGCCCTCTCTTCGCAAAGCAAAAAACTTGGGGTGGCCTCTTCGAGGCACAGATGCCCGAAGCTCAGACGCCCCAAGCTTAGACGAAGGACGGAAACCGCATGTCAGAAGCCCAGACGCCCCGGACGCTGGACACCGGAGCCCAGGAACGGCCTCGGGAAACGCCCTGGGAGACTCCGGTCGTCGCGGTGGTGGTCACCCACAACCGTCTGGCCCTGCTGAAGACCTGTCTGGCGGCCATCCATGGGCAGGAGCCGCGGCCCGACCGCATCGTCGTGGTGGACAACGGCTCCAGCGACGGCACCGCCGAGTGGCTGGTCGAACAGCGGGCGGTGATGCCGGAGCTTCTGGTGGTCCGGCAGGCCAACATCGGCTCCGCCGGCGCCTACCACACCGCCTTCGCAACGGCGCTGGAACTGGGCGCACGCTGGATCTGGAGCACCGACGACGACGGCATCCCGGCGCCCGGCGCGCTGGCCGAACTGCTGCGCCAGGGCGAACGGCACGACCTCGACCTCGTCGGGCCGACCGTGGTCGCGGCGGAGGATCGGGGCGATCTGGCCTTCACCATGCAGGGCTTCACCAAGGCCGACGCCTTTGCCGCCGCGGCGCAGGACGGCATCGTGCCGGGAACCATCGCGCTGTTCAACGGGACCCTGCTGCGCCGGCGCGTGTTCGAGCGGATCGGCAACATCAAGCGCGAGATGTTCATCTGGGGCGACGAGTGGGAGTTCACGCTGCGCGCCCGCCGGGCCGGGCTGCGCGACGGGACGGCGGTGCACGCCCTGCACGTCCATCCGCGCAACCGTCGCACCCAGCGCCCGCTGGCCGGCGGCTTCCTGGGCACGGTGGAGGAGATGCCGGAAAACCGCGCCCCCTATTTCTTCCGCAACATGGGCTACATCCACGCCACCTACGAGCGCAAGTCCATCGCCCGTATGATGGTCAAATACACGCTCTACTATCTGCTGCACCGGCGGGCCGACGTGAAGGGGCTGCGCGGCTTCTGGACCCATTACCGGGCCGGCCTGCTCAACCGCTATCCGGAGGACTTGCAGGCGTCTCCCACGGCGGCTGCTCCCGCCCCTCCGCCCCAGTCCCTGCCGAAAAGCGTCTGAGGGGGGCCGCATGTTCAGGGATTTCACCCTCGACGGACGGGCGGCGTCGCGCGCCGAGTCCGTGTATGTCTGGCCCGCCGCCCTGCTGATCCTGGTGGCGGCTTCGATCCCCGTCTGGATGTTCGAGATTCCGGCGCTGGGCGACTATGTCAACCACGTCACCCGCATGTACGCCCTGGCCCATCTCGACCAGGACCCGGCGCTGGCGCAATTCTACATGGTGCGCTGGGCGATCATCCCCAATCTGGTGATGGACATCGTCGTGCCGCCGCTGGCCAAGCTGATCGGGGTGCACACGGCGAGCCGGCTGTTCGTCACCGCCAGCTATCTGGTGCTGGTGACCGGCTCCATCGCGCTCTACCGCGCGGTCTGGGGCCGGGTCGAGCTGGGGCCGCTGGCCGCCGGGCTGTTCCTCTACACGCTGTCCACCTACATGGGCCTGTTCAACTACCTGTTCGGGCTGGGGTTGGCGCTGTGGGGCATCGCCGGCTGGATCGCGATGCGGGAGCGCGCACCCTGGCAGCGCGGGCTGGCCTCGCTCGGCGTCGTGCTGCTGCTGTTCATCTCGCACCTGTTCGCGTTCGGGCTCTACGGCCTGACGCTGCTGGCCTTCGAGGGCTGGCGGCTGTGGCGGAGCGGCGGCTGGCGTGAGCCGCTGCGGGCGCTGCCGGACGCGCTGGCCTTCGGACTGCCCTTCCTGATCGTGCCGCCGCTGCTGCTGATGAGCCCGTCGTCCGGCTTCGCCGACGCGGTGCTGTGGGTCGGCACGGCGAAGCTGATGGGTTTCGACTTCCTGTTCGGCGGCTACGCCGACACGGTCGGCTATGTGACGGGGATCGCCGTCGGGCTGGGCATCGCCTGGGGGCTGTGGAGCGGGGCGATGCGGCTGCATCCGGTCGGTGCCATCACCATCGCGCTGGGGCTGGTGGTCTATGCGGCGATGCCGCTGGTCCTCTTTGGGTCTTGGTTCGCCGACAGCCGCCTGCCCATCGGCATCGCCTTCGTCGCGCTGGGCTTCGTGCGGTGGGAACTGGCAACCTCGGCCATGCGGGCGGGCTTCCTCGCGGTGGTGGTCGCGCTGTCGCTGCTGCGCAGCGCCGACGCCGGGGTGGGGCTGGCCAAGGTCGACCCGCTGCTGGAGGAGGTGCGCCAGTCCCTGCAGCGGATCGAGCCGGGCAGCACCGTGCTCGCCACCTACGCCGACGAGACGCTGCACAAATCGATCTTCCGCGCCACCCAGTTCACCGACGACCGCGCCCTGTCCTTCGGCCTGCACCACGCGCCGGTGCTGGCGCTGATGGAGCGCTCCAGCCTCGTGCCCATCGCCTTCACCCATCCGGGCAAGCAGGTGCTGTTGCTGAAGCCGGACTATGCGGACCTGGATGGTGATTTCACCTACATGCCGCGCATCGGCTATGTCGCCGACGCGGTGCGCCAGCCGGGTCTGCGCGACAACCATTATTGGGTCGACTGGCCACGGCGCTTCGGCTACGTCTACGTGCTGTTCAGCGAGCCCGGCCGCGCCAACCCGGTGCCGGAGCATCTGACGCTGGTGCAGGAAGGGCGGTACTTCCAGCTCTACAAGGTGAGGTGAGGCGGGCGGTTGCCCCCTCCCTAACCCTCCCCCGCTGCGCAGGGGAGGGGACTGCCGCCGCTTCGCAGAAGGCACCCTCTCCCGCAAAGCGGGGGAGGGCCGGGGTGGGGGCAAGGACGCCCCCTCAGGCCGCCCCTTCCGCTCCCCGGACGAACTGGTCGAACATCGGCTGGATGACCGCCTCGCCGATGTCGCGGGTGATGAAGACGATCTTGGAGCGGTGATCCTCGCCGGGCCATTCCTGAAGTTGGACCGGCGGATGGAACATGTGCTGCACGCCGTGGACGACGACCGGCAGCGGGCTTTCCTTCACGTTCAGCAACCCCTTGATGCGCAGAAGGTTCTCCCCACCGGTGGCGATCAGGGCCTCCATGAAGTCGACGAAGTTGTTCCACGGAATCGGCTCGTCCACCACCATGCAGAAGGCGCGGATGTGGTCGTCGTGCCGGTTGGCGTCGTGGTGGTGATGGTCGTGCCCGCAGTCGGGACCGCAGGCGTCGCCATGCTCGTGATCATGCCCATGGTCATGCCCGTGATCATGGTGATGGTGGTCATGCCCGTGGTCGTGGTCATGATGATGCTTGGCCTGCTCGTCGCGGTACGCCTCTTCCCGCAGCCAGCGCGCCACGTCGGGGCTCTTGGTTTCCGGGTTGTAGAGGCCGGCGTCGAACAGCAGAGCCGGATCGACCTCGCCGAAGGCCGCGGGGATCTGCGGGGCGGCCGGGTTGATCGCCGAAAGGCGCTGGCACAAGGCGAGCGTCGTGTGCGGCGTGGCGAGGTCGGTCTTGGTCAGAACGATGCGGTCGGCGACGGCGGCCTGCTTCACGCTCTCCGGCTGGCGGTCGAGCTGGCTGGCGCCATGCACCGCGTCCACCGTGCTGATGACGCCGTCCAGGCGGAAGCGGGCGGCCAGCAGCGGGTCGCTCATCAGCGTGTGGATGATCGGGGCCGGATCGGCGAGGCCGGTGGTCTCCACCACCACCCGATCGAACTCCGGGATGTCGCCGCGCACCCGCTTCAGGAACAGGTCGCGCAGCGTGTCGACGAGGTCGCCGCGGATGGTGCAGCACAGGCAGCCGCTGTCCATCAGCACCATGTTCTCCGACGCCTTGGCGACCAGCAGATGGTCCAGCCCGACCTCGCCGAACTCGTTGATGACCACGGCGGTGCGGGCCATGCCGGGATGGTGCAGGAGCCGTTGCAGCAGCGTGGTCTTGCCGCTGCCGAGGAAGCCGGTCAGCACCGAGACGGGCAGGCGGGGCGCCGGCGGGGCGGCGGGGGTGGTTGCGGCGGTCACGGGGTCTTCTCCTGGCAGTCGGTGCATGTGCCGCGCACCTCGACGGTGGGGCGGCTGACCTGGAAACCATGCTCGGCGGCGATGGTGCCGATGGCGGCGCGGATGCGCGGGTCGTCGATCTCCACGGCGTTGCCGCAGGTCTCGCACACCAGGAACTGCCCGGAATGGACGACCCCCGGCGCCGCGCAGCCGATGTAGGCGTTCAGCGATTCGATGCGGTGGACCAGCCCGTGCTCCACCAGGAACTCCAGCGCCCGGTAGACGGTCAGCGGGGCGGTGGCCTTGCCCTCGCGCTGGCTGAGGTCCTCCAGGATGGCGTAGGCGCCGCGCGGCTTGTGGCTGTTCCACACCAGCTCCAGCACCTGCCGGCGGAGCGCGGTCAGCCGGGCGCCGCGCTCCGCGCACAGGGCGTCGGCGCGCATCAGCGCGTCGGCGATGCAATGCGCGTGGTCGTGCCCGTGGCCGGAGGCCGGGCCGGCGGTGGGGTGGGGATCGGCGGTCATGGCGTTATCTTATTACATCGCCGGACGCCGACACCAGACAAAGAAGAAGGGCGGCCCCGGACGCGGGGGCCGCCCTTTCAGGCGTGTCGCTGGGTTGTGGGACGGACGCCCGTGGGGTCAGAGACCGATCACGCCGCCGTCCTTCTTGGTGATGGCGACCACCGACGGGCGCGGCGGCATGTTGGGCTTGAAGTCGGGCCAGCGGGTCGCCGGGTCCTCGAAGGAGGAGAGCTTGCCCTTGAAGCCTTCCCACTGGTCGACGCCGTCGGTGGCCGGGTGCTGCACGGCGACGAACAGGGTCTTGTCGTCGGTGGTGAAGCAGGGGCCGCACATCTCGGCACCCACCGGCACGCGGTAGAACATCTTGGACAGCCCGCGCAGGTCGCCCTCGGTCTCCACGGCCCAGACGCCGTCGGCGGTGCCGGACGCCTTCTTCCAGTTCTCGCCCTGGTCGGTGGTGATCCACAGGCGGCCGCGGTGGTCCACCGCCGCGTTGTCGGGGCAGGAGAACCAGCCGTTGGCCGAGGTGTCGGCGTGGAACTGCGCGCCGACCTTCGCGTCCGCCGGGTTGCCGCCGCGGACCAGGATCGTCCACTCCGCCTTGGTCGAGGCGTGGTTGCCGTTTTCCGGCAGGATCTCGACGATGTGGCCCCAGTTGTTCTCGGCGCGCGGGTTGGTCGCGTCCACCTGCTCCGGCTTGCGGCGGGAGTTGTTGGTGAGGATGACGTAGACCTTGCCGGTCACCGCGTTGACCTCGATGTCCTCCGGGCGGTCCATCTTGGTGGCGCCCAGCGCGTCGGCGGCGAGGCGGGCGTTGATCAGGACGGTGGCTTGGTCGGGGAAGCCCTTCTCGGCGGTCAGCGGGCCCTGGCCGTGGACCAGCGGCAGCCATTCGACCGAGGCGTCGGCCTTGAACTTCGCCACGTAGAGCGTCCCGGTCTCCAGGATGTCCATGTTGGCGGCACGGTTCTTCGGGTCGAACTTCTTCGCCGCGACGAACTTGTAGACATAGTCGAAGCGCTCGTCGTCGCCGGTGTAGGCGACCACGGTGCCGTCCTTGCCGAGCGCGATCTGGCAGGCCTCATGCTTGAAGCGGCCGAGCGCCGTGCGCTTCTTCGGGGTCGAGGTCGGGTCGTAGGGGTCGATTTCGACGATCCAGCCGAAGCGGTTGGACTCGTTCGGCTCCTTGGCGATGTCGAAGCGGTCGTGATGGACGCCCCAGTTGTACCATTCGCCGGGGAAGCCGTAGCGCTTCAGCACCTTGGCGTTCGGGTTGGTGTCCTCAACCTTGCCCCAGAAGTAGCCGTTGAAGTTCTCTTCCGCCGACAGCCAGGTGCCCCAGGGCGTCATGCCGCCGGAACAGTTGTTCAGCATGCCGCGGACCATCGTGCCGGCCGGGTCGTCGCTGGTCTTCATCAGGGCGTGGCCGGCGGCCGGGCCGGTGATGGCGCAGGCCGTCTCGCCGGTGATGCGGCGGTTGTAGCGGGAATCCGCCACCGTCACCCACTTGCCCTTGACCTTGCGGATCTCGACGACGGTGCCGCCGTGGGCGGCCATCTCGATGTCCACCAGCGCCTTGGTCATGCGGGCGAACTTGTCCTTCTGCTGCTCCACGCCGACGCCGGGGAACATGACCTCCTCGTCGGTGTATTCGTGGTTCACGCAGAGCAGGGCGCGGTCCGGCGACTGCGAGCCGAGCGGCAGCGGGGCGTAGCCGACGAAGTCGTTGTTGTAGCCGAACTGCTTCGACTGCGCCTCGGCGGTCTGGTTCATCGGGTCGAAGGCCGGCGCGCCGGGGACCACCGGATCGCCCCAGCGGATCAGGATGTCGGCGTTGTAGCCGGCGGCGACGTGATGGTCGGCGTCGACACCGTGCGCCACCTCCTGGAAGGAGAAGCTGGCCTTGGCCGGGCGCGGGGCGCCGGTCACGGCGGCCTCGGCCTCACGCGGCGCGGAGAGCAGGGCGGCCGGGCCGATCAGGGCGCTGACCGCGGCGCCGGTCAGCATGCCGCGCATCAGGTCGCGGCGGCCGAGGCGGGCGTTGATGACGTCGCCCATGGTCGGGTTTTCGGACGGGTTGGAGCCGATGTCCTCGCGGCCCTCGAAGGTCAGGTACTTGGTGCCCTTCTGGGGCAGGTCATGCGTGTCCATCGGTGTGCCTCGTCTCTTTCCGCAAATTTATTTTGGGGTGGGGCGGGCGCACCTTACCGGCGGCCTGTGACGGTTTCTTTGCACTCCCATGAAGGCGGAATGAAAACGCACGGTCGGATTTTACGATCCCGCAACGATCAATCGCCGGCTTTCTTGATCTCCTGGAAGGCGGCCAGCGCGCGGTCGCGGGCGGTGCCGTGGTCGACGACCGGCCGCGGGTAGTCCTTGCCGAGCGTCACCCCCGCCTGCCGCAGCGCCTCGTCCGGGGCCTCCCACGGCTTGTGAATCCAGCGGTTGGGCAGCGTTTCCAACTCCGGCACATAGCGCCGGACGTAGGCGCCCTCCGGGTCGAACTTCTCGCCCTGGAGGATCGGGTTGAAGACGCGGAAGAAGGGGGCCGCGTCGGCGCCGCAGCCAGCCACCCATTGCCAGTTGCCGGCGTTGTTGGCGATGTCGGCGTCGACCAGCGTGTCCCAGAACCACGCCTCGCCCTCCTGCCAGGGGATCAGCAGATCCTTGATGAGGAAGGAGCCGACGATCATCCGCACGCGGTTGTGCATCCAGCCGGTCTGCCAGAGCTGCCGCATTCCGGCGTCCACGATGGGGTATCCGGTGTGCCCGCTCTGCCACGCGCGCAAGCCCGCCTTGTCTGTCCGCCAGGGAAAGCGGGCGAAGCGCGCGTCCAGCGGCGTGTCCGGAATGCCCGGCTCCTCGCGCAGCAGATGGTGGTTGAACTCCCGCCAGCCGAGTTCCCGCAGGAAGGACTCGGCGCCGGCGGCCAGTTCGTGCCGCTGGTCGGCGGCGTGGCGCGCGGCGTGCCAGACCTGCCGCGGCCCGATCTCCCCGAAGGCGAGGTGCGGCGACAGGACGGAGGTCCCGTCATGGTCCGGGCGGTCGCGCTCCGCCGGGTAGGCGGCGACGGGGCCATCGAGGAAATCGGCCAGCCGCTCCCGCGCCGCCGCCTCGCCGGGCTCCCAGCGCTCGCGCAGGCCACCGGCCCAGTCGGGCGTGGTGGGCAGCAGGCCCCAGTCCTTCAGCGACTCGCTGGACACCGGCTTGGCCGGTGGCGTCAGCCTGGCCGGCGCGCGGGTGGGGCGCGGCGGCTCCGGCATCGACAGCAGCGCCTTCCAGAAAGGCGTGAACACCCGGAAGGGCGTGTCCGACTTGGTGCGGATGGTCCCCGGCTCGTAGAGCAGGGCGGCGTTGTGGGGATGCACCGTCACCCCGCGCCCGCTCAGCCGCTCGACCACCCGGCGGTCGCGGGCGATGGCGGTGGGGCCGGCGCGGCGGTTGCACAGCACCGTGTCGGCGCCGGTCTCCTCGGCCAGCGCGGCCAGCACCGCGGCGGGGTCGCCGCTGCGCAGCACCAGGGGTGAGCCGAGCTTGGCCAGCGCCTTGCCCAGCTGCTCCAGGCTGCCGTGCAGCCACCAGCGGGAGGCGCCGCCGGGAAGCCAGGGATCGTGGGCGTCCTTCTCCCGGATGTAGACCGGGATGACCGGCGCCCCATCCTCCGCCGCGGCGCTGAGCGCCGGGTTGTCGGCAAGGCGAAGATCGTTGCGGAACCAGACGAGGATGGGGGATTGATCGGTCTTCATCGGCCAACTTTAAGGACATGGAAAGAAGAACGGGCATGCCAAAACGCCGCAGCCAATGACCACGGTGAATGGCTCTTGCTACGCGGCATCGATTGCTCCGGATCACCGCGACGGCAAAAATTTTTCCTGGAGAAATCCTATTGACCGAGGTTTTTGCGCCGCTATTTCCGCCTTCGCTGCCACGACGTGGAGCCGGAGGCACGGCGGCCGACGGCACCGGTTCCACGGTCGGGGGAGGAACGTGACGCCATCCAAATGGAGGAAATGACATGTCCCGCCTGTCGCGGCTGCTGACCGCCGCCACCGTCGCCCTGCCGCTGTCCTTCGCCACCGTCGCCGCGAAGGCGGCGGACGTCGTGGACACCGCCGTCGCGGCGGGCCAGTTCAAGACGCTGGTCCAGGCCGTCCAGGCCGCCGGCCTTGCGGACACGCTGAAGGGCAGCGGCCCCTTCACCGTCTTCGCCCCGACCGACGAAGCCTTCGCCAAGCTTCCCGCCGGCACCGTCGAAAATCTTCTGAAACCGGAGAACCGCGAGAAGCTCCGCTCCGTACTCACCTATCATGTGGTGTCCGGCAAGGTGACCTCGGCCGATATCGCCGGCAAGACGGCATCGCCGAAAACCGTGCAGGGCACCGCCGTGGACATTGACGCGACGAAGGGCGGCGTGATGGTGGACAACGCGAAGGTCGTGAAGCCCGACATCATGGCGTCAAACGGCGTCATCCACGTGATCGACACGGTCATGATGCCGAACTGACGTTCTGCTTTTTCATCGAGGTCCCTCCTGCCGGACGTCTCACCGCCGGTTCCGGCAGGACCACTCGCCCGGAGAGTTCCCCCGACTCTCCGGGCTTTTTCTTTTCACGCCTTATCCGGGGAGAGGCGGCTGCGCGGGAAGCGGTGGACCTTGCCGCGGGCCAGCAGATGCACCTCGAAGCGCGCCGCCAGCAGGCCGGACACCGCCGGGTCCAGCACGTTCAGCCCGCCCGCGAAGGCGCCGAAGGCCGGCAGGATCAGCTTTCCCCCGTCGAAGGCGAAGCAGCGCTCCCGCACCCGCCGGCCCGGCACGACGACGGCGGCCACCGGGTGCAGATGCCCCGACACTTCGCCCATGGCGCCAGGCACCGCCTCGTGCCGGAAGGTCAGCGGGCCGAGCGCCAGCTCGTCCAGGATGCGCCCGCCGAACCCCTCCGGCGGTTCCGGATCGTGGTTGCCGGTGACCCACAGCCAGTCCGCCACCCGCCCGGTCAGGTCGCGTAGCCGCGCCACGTCCCCCTCCTCCATGCGGCTCGCCGCGCGGCGGTCGTGGAAGCTGTCGCCGAGGCAGATCACCCGCTCCGGCGCCAGCCGCTCCACCAGTTCCGCCAGCCGGCCGAGCGTCGCCCGCGTGTCGTAGGGCGGCAGCATCCGTCCGCGCGCCGCGAAGGCGGAGCCCTTCTCCAGATGCAGATCGGCGACCACCAGCGTCCGCTCCGCCGGCCAGACCAGCGCGCCGGAGGGAGCGGGGACCAGCGCGGCGCCCCGCAAGGTCATCGTCGTGTCCATGGTCATCACAACGTCAGCCGGCCCTGCTCATCACGGGGCGCATCAAGCTCCGGCATCGCCTCGGCCACCAGATCGGCTGCGGCTTGCTCCAGAAGCTCGTCGGTGGCGGAGCCGTCCACCCGTTCCCGCCCGATCTCCAGAATGACCGGCACGGCGAGGGGGGAGACGCGGTCGAGGTCCTTGTGGGTGATGCGGCCCTTCACCCGCGCCAGGAAGTCCGACAGGCGCCGCACGTCGGTCAGGCCGCCCGCCGCGTCGGCGCGGGTGGCGCGCAGCAGCACATGGCCGGGGTCGTGTTTGCGCAGCACGTCGTAGATCAGGTCGGAGGAGAAGGTGACCTGCCGCCCCGACTTCTCCTGCCCAGGATGGCGGCGGTCGATGACCCCGGTGATCAGCGCCACGTTGCGGAAGGTCCGCCGCAGCATCGAGGACTCGTCCATCCAGGCTTCCAGATCGTCGCCCAGCATGTCCTGGTGGAACAGCCCGTCCATGTCCTTGGGGGTGCGCAGCGACCACACCGCCAGCACATAGTCGGTGGCGACGAAGCCGAGCGGGCCGCAGCCCATCCGCTCCATCCTCCGGGTCAGCAGCATCCCCAGCGTCTGGTGCGCGTTCCGCCCCTCGAAGGCGTAGACGACGAGGAAGCGCTTGCCCGCCTTGGGAAAGCTTTCCACCAGCAGCCCGTCGCGCGCCGGCAGGACGGAGCGCCAGCGCTGGAGCCGCAGCCATTCCTGAACGTCCTCCGGCAGGCCGGGCCATTGCACCGGGTCGGCCAGCATGGCGCGCACCCGGTCGGCCAGCGCCGTGGTCAGCGGCAGCCGCCCGCCGGCGTAGGCCGGGACCTTCGGCTCCCCGGTGCCGCCCTTGGCGACCTGCGCCTCCATCTCGCGGATGCCGAGGAACTTCAGCAGTTGGCCGGCGAAGACGAAGGTGTCGCCGGGAGTGAGGCCCTGGATGAAATGCTCCTCCACCTCCCCCAGCACCGGGCCGCGGCTCAGGCGCACGCGCAGCATGGCCTCCTGCGTGATGGTCCCGACGTTCATGCGGTACTGCCGCGCCACCGCCGGCCCGGCCACCGCCATGCGCCCGTCCTCGCGCAGTTTCAGGCGGTGGAAGCGCTCGTAATTGCCGAGCGCGTAGCCGCCGGTCGCCACGAAATCCAGCACGTCGTCGAACTCGTCCCGCGACAGCCCGGCGTAGGGGGCGGCGCAGACCACCTCGTCGTACAGGTCGTCGGGCCGGTAGGGCTCGGCGCAGGCCATGCCGAGCATGTGCTGGGCCAGCACGTCCAGCCCGCCGGGGCGGGGCCGCTCGCCGTCCAGACTCATCGCCGCCACGGCGTCGAGCGCGGCGCGGCATTCCAGCACCTCGAACCGGTTGGCGGGGACGAGCAGGGCGCGGCTCGGCTCGTCCAGCCGGTGGTTGGCGCGGCCGATGCGCTGGACCAGCCGGCTCGCCCCCTTCGGTGCGCCGATCTGCACCACCAGATCGACCGCCGCCCAGTCGATGCCGAGGTCGAGCGACGAGGTCGCCACCACCGCCCGCAGCTTGCCCGCCGCCATGGCCGCCTCGACCTTGCGCCGCTGCTCCGCCGCCAGCGAGCCGTGATGGAGCGCGATGGGCAGGGTGTCGTCGTTGAGGCGCCAGAGTTCCTGGAAGACCAGCTCCGCCTGGGCGCGGGTGTTGACGAAGACCAGCGTGGTGCGGTGGGCGCGGATGCGCTGGTACACCTCCTTCAGCGCGTGCATGGCCATGCGGCCGGACCAGGGCAGCCGTTCGCGCGTCGTCAGGATGTCCACCTCGGCGGACGCGCCGGCCCGGCCGGTGACCAGCCGCACGTCGCCGCCATCCGCGTGCCCGGTCTTGGACAGCCAGGCGAGCAGCTGCGCCGGCTCCGCCACCGTAGCCGACAGCCCGACCCGCCGGGCCTGCGGCGCCAGCTTCGCCAGCCGCGCCAGCCCCAGGGCCAGCAGGTCGCCGCGCTTGGTCCCGGCCAAGGCGTGCAGTTCGTCGATGATGACGCAGCGCAGGTGCCGGAAGATCGTCGCCGCGTCGGCGTAGGCGATCATCAGCGCCAGACTTTCCGGCGTGGTCATCAGGATGTGCGGCGGGTTGGCCCGCTGCCGCCGCCGCTTGGATTCCGGCGTGTCGCCGGTGCGGGTCTCGGTGCGGATGGGCAGCCGCATCTCGGCGACGGGCTCCTCCAGATTGCGCTGGATGTCCACCGCGAGCGCCTTCAGCGGCGAGATGTAGAGCGTGTGCAGCCCCTCCCGCGGGCGCTCCGCCAGATCGATCAGCGAGGGCAGGAAGCCGGCCAGCGTCTTGCCGCCGCCGGTCGGCGCGATCAGCAGGGCGCTGTCTCCGGCGACCGCCGCCTCGACCATGGCGAGCTGGTGCGGGTGCGGCGCCCAGCCCCGCGACCGGAACCAGCCCTGGACGTTGGCGGGGAGGAGGGGGGAGGGGAGATCGGGCATGAAGGACCGGATGGTTCGCTGAGACCGGAAAGAATAGTGTCGCGAATCGAACGGAGCAAGAACGGGAGCCCTTTTGCGTCCCGTTGACGGCTTTCGGGGCTGTGGTATTTTACGAGGCAAGGAGGTGATGCGCCTTCGGTTCCCTGGAGGCGAGACCGGTTACCCGGCCCCGCCCATTGGTTCCTTAGCTATCGCGGTCCTGGTTGAAGCCAGCTTCCAACTCGATCTTCATCCGGAACCAGAAGCGGCGGAACCACTTCAGGTACTTTTTCAAGCGCATCACCTCCTTTCGGATGCCGGACGGGTAGTGCCCGTCGGCACGCAACATCCAAAGGAATGCGTGGGCGCGGTCAACCGGGGATGTGGCTCAGTGGGATGGCTGCGGCACTTGGGCGCGTGGTCGGGGTGCGAGGGCTTGCCCCCACACTGACCCTCCCCCGCTCTCGGCGGACCGAAGGTCCGCCTGCCGCGTCAGCGCAAACCCTCGGTTTGCGCGAGAGCTTCGCAGGGGAGGGAAATCAGGCGCCGGTGATGATGCGGACGTGGATGGGCAGGGGGATCGTGCCGCCTTGCGCCTGCGCGTCGAAGCGGCGGGTCACCTCGGCGTCGAGGGCGGCGCGCTGCCCGGCGGTGAGATCGTGCAGGCGGTGGCCGAAGCTCATCTCCAGCGTGGCGCGCCAGAAGGGTTGGCCCTGGGGGGCCTTGCGGACCGGGGTGATGTCGGTCTCGGTCACCGTGGCGAAGCCGGCGGTGCGCATGGCCTCCGCCAGAAGGCCGGGTGCGGCGAAGCGAAACAGCGGGTCCAGGCTGCGGTCCTCGCCCAGTTGGGCGGCGACGGCCTCGCCCACCGTGTCGAACAGGGCGTTGCCGGCGCGCGGCCCCCAGACCATGAAGGCCGCTTGCCCGCCGGGACGCAGCACGCGCCGCAGTTCGGCCAGGGCCGCCGCCACGTCGGGGACGAACATGATGCCGAAGCGGCAGGTCGCCCGGTCGAAGCTCGCCGCGGCGAAGGGCAGGGCGGTCATGTCGGCGGCGGCGAAGGCCGGGCGCAGCCCGTCGGCGATCCCTGCGGCGCGGCGCCGGGCGCCGGCCATCATGCCGGGCACGAGGTCGCTGCCCACCACCAGCCCGTCCGGACCTGTTCGCAACGCGGCGCTCAGCGCCGGTTCGCCGGCCCCGGAGGCGAGGTCCAGCACCCGGTCGCCCGCCGTCACCCCGGCGGCGTCCAGCAGGGGCTGGTTCAGCTTGTCGGCCAGATCGGCCATCGGGTCGGCCCAGCGGTCCCAGGCGTCGGCGCTGGCGGTCCAGCGGGCGCGCTCGGCGTCGCCGTCGATGGGGCAGGAGGACAAGTCGGGCATGGTCAGTGAAGGAGCCTTGCGGTGCCGGTGATGCGGGGGGCGGAGTCCGCGTCGCGCAGCCGCTCGTTCAGCGCCGCGACCTCCTCCGCCAGCTTGCGGTTCGCCTCGGTCAGGGATTGGACGCGCCCCTCGGCGGCCTGCTGTTGGGCGTTCAGGGTGGCGACGGTCTCCGCAAGCTTGCGGATTTGTTGCGATTGGCGGGCGCCGCCCTCGTTGACGCTGCGGCGGATCGAGCCGACGGCGGCGAGCACGATGACGCTGATCGTCGCGCCCGTCAGAAGGGCGGCGACGGCCAAAGCCCAGATCCAATCCCCCGTTGGCAGTTCCATGGCCGAAGCCGCCCCTGCGTTGCGTCCGGACCACCGGCGGCGACCCTCCGGTGAACCAATGGTTTCAGCATCCGACGAATTGCCGGGCGGGTCAAGCCGGGCACCGGAACGGCAAAAGGCCCAGCCGTTGCCGGCCGGGCCTTTCGTGAAACGGTGATTGCGCTCTGCGGTCAGGCGACGGTGTCGTCGACCGGGCGGGTGGCCTTGGCGCGCATGTCCTTCAGGTGGTCGCCGAAGGCGCGCAGGACCGGCATGATCCGCTGCATCTGGTCCGACGTGACGTGGGCGTCGGTCTTCAGGACGATGGTCGGCGCCTCCGACATCAGGCGCTTGGCGCGCATCGGACCGACCTTGTCGTCCATGAACATGGACAGCCCCATCAGAATGCCGAGCGTCACGTCATCGGGCGCCTTGGGCAGAGCCAGCACGTCGTGCAGCTCGTTGAGGAGGGTGTAGGCGACGATGGACGTGCGTTCGATGGTGTCAACGTCGGCGGCCATGGACATCGGCGTAATCCTTGAGGCGCTGAAAGTGTGCGATATGGCCAAAGGTTAGCGCTCGGATCGTAACCAAACTGTTAACCATCCCTCACCCGAGTCGCCACGAGTCGCTTTTTTCGAGTCGCAATCCCCGGTCGCCGAATCAGGAGAGTCGACTCATGCCTCCGCATGAGCCGACGTGCTGGTCATGGCCCGCTCCACCCGCTCGATGGCGGACATTACCGCGTCCGGGCGGGCGTGCTGCGGCATGTGCCCGGTTTCGGCCAAAAGGTGCAGCGTCGATCCGCGGACCGCGTTGTGCAGCGGCACCGCGTGGGCGTGGGGATCGACGATGCGGTCCTCCCGTCCCGCGACGACCGACATCGGGCAGCGGATCTCGGAATAGCGCGGCGCCATCGCGGCCACGCCGGGGATCAGCGCAGCGAGTTGAGCGGCGGCCGCCTCCAACTGCGTCGGGCGCAGCAGAAGGTCGGGAGACAGCTCGTTGTAGCGGGGCGGCACGGGGTTCGGCTCGAAGATGCGGCGCATCAGCGTCGGCAGGATCAGCCGGTCCAGCGGCGGCAGGACGGTGTGGCTGAGCAGTGGCCCGGCCGCCGGAATGGCCGGCCCCATCATGGGGAGGAAGTCGAGCCGCGGGGTCGGGTGGGTAAAGGCTGACAGGATGACCAGACCGCCGACCTCCTCCGGGAAATCCAGCGCCCAGGCGAGCGCCACCGCCCCAGCCAGCGAATGGCCGACAATGATGGGGCGCTCCAGCCCCAGCTTGCGGGTGGCGGCGCGCAGCAGCGCGGCCTGGGCGGCGGGGCCGGCGTCGCGCCGCGGCGTCGCCTCGCTGTAGCCATGGCCGGGCCGGTCGAAGCAGACGCAACGCCGGTGCCGGGCCGCCTCGTCCAAAACGCTCAGCGCCCAGTCGTCGGCGGTGGTGCCGTTGCCGTGCAGGAACACCACGGGCGGCGCTGCGCCGTCTTTCGGCCCGTGGTCGAGGTAATGCAGGCGGGCGCCGCCGACGCTCATGAAATGGCCGGTCGGCGGGTGCTCCTGCTCCGCCCGGTTGGTGCGGCGGCGGGTGTCCAGCCACAGGCCGGCCAGCAAACCGGCCGCGAGAGCCAAGCCGCCGCGCATCAGCGGACCCTCCGATGGCGCGCTTGCGGCGTGTCGGGATGACGTGTGGAATGCGGCATGGTCGAGCTCCTCCGGGCTGCAGGGTCAGGGGTGCAACAGGAGGTGGACGGGGCCGTTCCGACGCGCAGGACCGCCATGTCTCAACATTGTTTCCACAAATTAAACTAAAATCTTATCATTCTTGCGACAGAAGGACGGGGTAACCGTCCACCGTTCGGAATTGGATCGACGTCATACCATGATGGTTTTTTCCAAAGCGGGAGTATCGCGATGAGCGCCGCCGCCAAGCAGCAGCCGACCCCAGCCGTGCCGGAGAGAGCCACGCCGGACAGCGCCGCCCCGGCGGGCGCGTCGCTGCCCGCCGTCTACACCGACCTCGGCCGCATCATCGAGAGCATGACCCGGCGCTTCCTGGACGTGCTGCGGATGGAGCTGGCGCGGATCGGGATCGACGACCTCAGCCCCGGTCAGGCCCTGATGCTGATCAACATCGGCGGCGAGGAGCTGTCGGTGCGCGACCTGCTGGAGCGCGGCTACTATCTCGGCTCCAACGCCTCCTACAACCTGAAGCATCTGGTGGAGGCCGGCTATGTCGACCGCTCCGCCTCGCAGCGCGACCGGCGTACGGCGCGGCTGCGGCTGTCCGAACGCGGCCTGAAGCTGTGCGAGGCGCTGCGCGGGCTGGAGGCCGTGCGGGGCGAGGCGCTGATCCGCAGCGACGAGGAAGCCGCCGATCTGGAGACGACATACCGCACGTTGCGCCGTTTGGAACGGGCGTGGAGCGACCTGATCCGCTACGATACGCCGGAGTATTGATCCCGAGCGTCCGTTCCGGAAGACCCAGCGCATGTCAAAGCGGTCCCTGAGCCAGAAGGATGTCGAGCGCCTGCTGGCCGCACCCGACGCCCAGGCGCGCATCGACACCATGACCCATCTGGTGCGCGACCTGGAGGCGGGGGACCTCGCCGAGGCGGAACGGGCGCTGGCCATGGACATCCTGCAACGCTTCGCCGCCGACGCGGTGACCGCCGTGCGCGAGGCGGTGGCGTGGCAGATCCACAACTCCTCCCTGCTGACGGAGGGGCTGGCGGAGAAGCTGGCCCGCGACGTCGACCGGGTGGCCTTCCCCATCCTCCGCCACGCGGAGAAGCTGAGCGAAGGCTTGCTCCTGGACATCCTGCGCGAACGGCGCCCGGCGAAGGAGCTGGCCATCGCCGGGCGCCGCTCCGTCTCGCCCGCGGTGTCCGACGCGCTGGTGCGCAACGGCAACGTCATCGTCATCACCGAGCTTCTGCGCAACCGTGGAGCGGTCATCCCGGAACCGTCCCTGCACAGCGTGCTCGACCGCTGGGGCGGCGTCGCCACGGTGAACGAGGCGATGGCGGCGCGCCCCGATCTGTCGGCGGCGGTGGTCGAAAAGCTGATCCTCTTCGTGTCGGAGGAGATCCGCAACCGGCTGATCCGCACCCACCGGCTCAACCCCCGCCTGATCGGCATCCTGGTGGAGCGGGCGCGGGAGGCGGTGACCCTGCTCCTGCTGAAGCCGCTGACCCCGCGGGAGGCGGACGTGGAGCTTCTCGCCCGCCACCTGCTGATCCGTGGGAGGCTGTCGGCGCCGCTGCTCTTCCGCGCGCTGTGCGCCGGGGAGATCGCGCTGTTCGACGCCGGCATGGCGGTGCGCGCCAACCTGCCGCCGGAGAACGCCCGTCAGCTCGCCTGGGACGGCGGGCCGCACGCGCTGAAGGGGCTGTTTGCCAAGGCGGGCCTGTCCTTCACCCTGCTGAAGCCCTTCCGCGTCGCCATCGCGGTGGCGAAGGCGCTGGACTACCGCGGCGGCGACGAGGGACGCGAGCGCTTCCAGACGGAGGCCATCGCCACCCTGTTCGACGCCTGCGGCAACAGCCAGGACCGGGAGATCGACGACTTGCTGCTGCAACTGTTCGACCAGACCTCGGCGGAGGTGATCGAAAAAGCGCTGGAGCAGGCGGGGATGCCCTTCTCTCCACTGAGCAACTGAGTCACAAGCTGAAGAACGTCTTCAGCCGGGCCAATAGGTCATGCTCGGTCGTCGTCTGGGGCACGGCGGCGGGGGCGCTGGCGCGGCGGTGGGCGTCGTTGCGGCGCTGGCGCAGGCCCATCAGGTCGGCCAGCCGGGCGGCCAGCTCCGGACGGCGGCGCAAGACGGGGTCGAGCGCCCCCTTGTCCAGCTCGTAGACCACGGCGTCGGTGTTGGCGATCACCGACGCGCTGCGCGGCTGGCCGGTCAGCAGCGACATCTCCCCGAACACGTCGCCCGGCCCCATGTGGTCGAGCAGAAGCGTCCGCCCCCCGAAGGCCCCGCGCACGTCCAGCGCGCCTTCGGCCACCAGAAAGAGGGACGTCCCCGTCTCGTCCTGGCGGACCACCGCTTCCCCGGCGGCGACGTGGCGCAGGTGCATGCCGGAGGCCAGTTCGTCGATCTCCTCAGGGCGGAAGGCGGCGAACAGGTCCACATGGGACAGCAGGTCCCGCCCCAGCCCCAGCGCCGAACAGGGCGGCGGGCGGTTGCTGCGGCGGCGCATTTCCTGCTTGGGGGTGGCCGGCTCCAGCCCGGCGCGGGCCAGATGCTCCAGGATGGTGGTCGCCACGGCGTCGCGGGTCGCGGCCAGCCGGGAATAGTCCGCCACCCAGAAGCGCGCCTGATAGGTGACGCCGTTGAGCGTGATCGAGTCCACCACCACGTCGGGCCGCGGCTCGGTGGGGACGGCGTCGCAGCAGACGATGGCCGACAGGATGATCCGCTTGGCGCGGGCCACCGGCACCTCGGCGTCGAGGGTCACCGGCACGCCGGCGCGGAAGCCGCTGCCGGGCTGGCTGTAGTTGGTGATGCGGTTGCCCGCGGCCAGCCCGTTCGGCACCACCAGCGCCGTGCCGTCCAGCGTGACCAGCCGGGTGGCCCGCCAGTTGATCTCGTCCACCCGCCCGGTGACGCCGGGGGTCAGCTCCACCCAGTCACCGATGCGGTAGGGATGCTCGACGTTGAGCGCGATGCCGGAGAAGATGTCGGCGATCATGTTGCGCAGCGCGAAGCCCAGCACCGCGATCACCACGCCGGAGGTGGCGACCAGCCCGGTCACCGGCTGCCCGAGCACGAAGGCCAGGATGCCCAGCACCGCCAGCCCGTAGAGCAGAGCGCGCAGCAGATCGGTCAGCAGGCGGGGCATCGGCGTGGCGCGGGGGTGGCTCGCCACCACGAGGTCGATGACCCGCGACCCCAGCCACGCCGCCCCCAGCCACGCCACCACGGCGAACAGCGAGGCCAGCGCGTCCGCCACCATGACGCCGGCGATTGGGGTGATGTGGCCGGACAGCCAGGGCCGGTGCCCCGCCGCTCCCGCCGCCCCGAGTGTCAGCAGCGCAGGTGCCAGCAGGTGGCGGAAGCCGAGGCGCGGCGGCGCGCCGGTGGGGCCGACGGGAAGCGGGGCGAGGCGGGATGAATCGGGCATGCGGAACCGGCAACCTCCTGCCCCGTGACCTTCGCACCGCGGGCGAAACCGTCAAGCCCAAAATAGGAATAGGCGAAGCGGCCCCCGTCTTCGCGCAAAGTGGGGTGGTTGGGGATCGTCTTCGCTCCTTAATATTCGGAGGGTGGGGAGAGAAAGGATAAGGGCCGAAAAACCGCGAACATTGTCCGCTCACCAAGCATAAGATTGAAACTCCCAAAGAGACGAGCCAGAAGAGCGAGGTGTCCATGCCTCATGCCGCCATGATCGTGGCGGCCGCGCTGTTCCTGTTGCCGGGCGCGGCGTCGGCCCAAAACGCCAATTCCCAAAGCACAAATGGGCGTGAGAAGGCTCCGGAGGGTGCCCGCGCCTACATCATGTGGCCGTCCAACGGCACCACCATCTCCGGCGGAAAGCTGTGGGTCCGCATGGGCTTGCAGAACATGGGCATCGCCCCGGCGGGCATCCGCAAGGAGGACACCGGGCACCACCATCTGCTGGTGGACACCGATCTCTCCACCTACGACGAGCCGATCCCCAACACCAAGCAGTCGCTGCATTTCGGCGGTGGCCAGACGGAGGTGCGGCTGGAGCTGCCGCCGGGCCGACACACGCTCCAGATGATCCTGGGCGACGCGGACCATGTGCCGCACGACCCGCCGATCATGTCGCAGAAGATCACCATCATCGTCCCTTAACGAGAGCATGACAGGGAGGAAGTCATGATGCGCACCGCCGCCGTCCCGGTCCTTCTGGCCGTCCTGCTCGCCGCCGGGCCGGTCGCCGCGCAGTCGTCGCCGGAAGCCGACCCGCTCGACAAGCCGCTGTCCGACACCACCAACACGCCGCAGCCGGCCAGCCCTGGGCACGAGCATGAGAGCACGCCCTCCACCTCCGATGCGGCGAAGTCCGGGCGGACGGCGTCGCCGAAGGACGCCTATATCTACGTCGGCTGGCCCAACGACGGCGAGGTGGTGAGGGGCCGCTTCAAGGTGTGGTTCGGGCTGCGCAACTTCGGCGTCGCCCCGGCGGGCGTGCGAAAGGACAACACCGGACACCATCATCTGCTGGTGGACGCCGACCTGCCGCCGATGGACGAGCCGATCCCCAACAACCGCAACCACATCCATTTCGGCAAGGGCCAGACGGAAACCTACCTGGAGTTGCCGCCGGGGCGGCACACGCTCCAGCTTCTGATGGGCGACGCGGAGCACATACCGCACGACCCGCCGGTCCTGTCCAAGAAGATCACCATCACCGTGCGTCCGGGCGGCGACAGCACGCGCGTGTCGGTCCGTTGATCTGGCCCGCTGATCCAGTCCGCTGAACGTCCAGGGAGTGAGGCCATGGGATTTGAGGCCGTGGGATTGGTTCGGCGCACCGGTTTCGAGAGAGTGGCGGCTGCCGCGGCGCTCCTGCTGCTGGGGGCCTGCGTCACCTCGGGCGAACAGGCGACCGTGGTCCAGAAGCCGAAGACCCCGCCCGTGCGCACCGTGTCCAACTTCAGCGAGGCGCTGCGCTGCATGGACACGCTGATGTGGAACCATGGCAAGCGCGACATCTTCATCACCTCCAACGGCATTCCCGACGCCACGGGCCGGGTGGCCGGCGGCACCAAGGAGATGCTGATCACCGCCGTGTCGCGCATGTCCGAGCGGTCGAACGCCTTCCGCTTCGTCGATTTCGAACCGACGCTGGACGACGTGAACGCGCTCTACTGGATGATCGGGGTGCAGCCGAACTTCCGCGCGCCGTCCTACTACGTGCGCGGCGCCATCACCCAGCTCGACGACAATGTGGTGAGCGAGGCGGCCAGCGCCGGCATCTCCCTGCCGACCTTCGACCTCGGCATCTCCGCCGATCAGGTGATGTCGGTGATCTCCGTGGACCTGAACATCGGGGAACTGGCGACGCGCCAGATTATCCCCGGCCTGTCGGCCAGCAATTCGCTCGCCATCATCTCGTCGGGCAAGGGGGCGGACGCCGGGGCGGTGATCGGCAAGGCCGGCCTGTCCTTCAACGTCTCGCTCAACAAGTCCGAGGGGCTGCATCAGGCGGTGCGCACGCTGATCGAACTCAGCACGATCGAGGTGCTGGGCAAGATGACCCGCACCCCCTACTGGCAATGCCTGGGCATCGACCAGACCAACCCGGCCTTCGCCGGGCAGGCGCGCGACTGGTTCGACGGCATGGCGCCCTCGCAGCGCGTCGCCTACGTCCAGCGCGTCCTGCTGGCCGAGGGCTATTACGACGGATCGGACAGCGGCCAGCTCGACGAGCGCACCCGCGACGCGATTTCCCGCTATCAGGCGGACAACGACCTGATCGCCACGGGGCGCATCGACTTCGACCTCTATCAGCGCATGCTCGCCCAGCCCAGCGGCCAAAGGGGGCCGGGGGCGCCGCGCCTGCAATCGGTGTCGAACGCGGGCGGGGAGGGGCTGCCCCGCGCCACCCCGGCGCCGGCCGGAGCGCCGCCCGATCTGGTCCTCAGCTCCGACCGCGGGCCGCAGCCGCGCTACCGCGCCGGGGAGGCCCTGGTGGTCAAGGTGCAGCCGACGGCCAACGGCTTCGTCTATTGCTACTACCAGGACGCCGCCGGATCGGTGGCCCGCATCTTCCCCAACCGCTTCCAGCCCGACAGCTTCGTCCAGGCCAACCAGCAGGTCGAGGTCCCGCCGGGGGCGCAGAAGCCCTTCAACCTGCGCATGGACCGTCCCGGCGCCTCCGAGACCATCGCCTGCGTCGTCTCGCCCGACGAACTCGGGACCCGCATCGCCGACCGCTACAAAACCGAGGACCTTCAGCCCATCCCCGGCGCGACGCTGGAGGATGTGGTGGGCGCCTACGGCAGCATCCAGGGGACCAACGTGCGCAGCCGGCAGATGGCCGTGCAGGTTCTGCCCGCCGTGTCGGCTCAAAGATAGGAATTGTGGGTCGGCTCACAGCGCGGGGGTGGGAACGGGGGTAAAGAAGGGAGCAGCCGAACACCACGCCAGATCATGGCGCCGAATCATGGGAGACCAGCGATGCCGCGACCGACCTCCAAGACCAGCGCCCGACGGCTGAACGGCGTGGCGCTTCCCGCTCTGGCCCTGCCGATGATCGCCCTGGCCTGCATGGCGGTTCCCGCGCGGGCGCAGACCGTCGAGGGCTCCGGCGGCAACCGGGTCATGATGTTCGAGCGCCCGCCGACCGTGGACGAGCTGCGCGAGGCGGTGAAGCCCGGCCCGGCGCCGACGGACGGCAGCGAGCAGCCGAAGATCCGCACCCGCAGCATCGAGATCATCGGCGGCGGCATGAACAGCGCCAACCGCCCGCGCCCGACCGACAGTGTGAACTATGGCGCGCCCGCCCAGCAGCAGGCGACCCCGCAGCCGAGCTATAGCCCGCCGACCTACAACTCGCCGACCGCCCCGGTGGCGCAGCCGGAGCCGGCGCCCCAGCCCAAGCCCAAGCGCGCGCCGGTTCAGGAGGCCGCGGCCCCGCCCGTCGCCCCGCCGCCGGCCGCGCCGCGCCGTTCCAACGGTGTGCAGCCGGCCACCCTCTCCGCGCCGGAGAGCCCGGCGGAAACCCGTCCGACCAACGGCTTCGGCTTCCGCATCAACTTCGCCTTCAACTCCGCCGACGTCCCGAAGGAGTTCTATTCCTACGTCGACGCCGTCGGTGGGCTGATGTCGCAGGACCCGCAGCTCCGCCTCGTCATCGAGGGGCACACCGACGCCGTGGGAAGTGAGCAATACAACCTCGCCCTCTCCGAGCGCCGGGCCGTGTCGGTGGGCGAGTATCTGGTGCGCGTCCATCACATCGAGCCGCAGCGCATCGCCATCGCCGGCCTCGGCAAGAGCCAGCCGCTGACCCCCGACCCGACCGACAGCCGCAACCGGCGCGTCGAGTTCCGGCCCATCCAGTGATCGAGAGGGAAGGGAGGGCGCGCCATGGTCCGGAAACTCCTTCTCCTGGTGGCGATCGCGGCGCTCCCTCTGGTCGGGGGCGCCGCCGACGCGACGGTGGTCCGCAAGAAGAGCAGCGACGCGGGCGTGCAGCCCGGCGGCCTCGACGTCGGGGTCCCCAAGGGCCGCGTGCGCATCCAGTGCTGGCAGGACGGCGAGAAGATCATCGACGAGAGCGATCTGAACGTCCTGTCGCTCAGCGTCGCCAGCCAGTTGAACGCGCTGCGCTTCCGCCGGGCGGGCGAGCCGGAGAACAGCCTCGCCATCGTGACGCGGAACCGGACGTCGTGCCTGTTGAGCCCGAAGGGCTGATGATTGGATGAGCGTTGCCCCCACCCTGACCCTCCCCCGCTGCCGCAGGGGAGGGAATTGTTGTTGCTGACACGAAAAAGCCCTCTCCCGCGAAGCGGGGGAGGGAGGGGACCCACGAAGTGGGGAGGGTGGGGGCAACGCCCCCATCACCTCCGCTCTCAATGCACGCTGACCAGCTCCATCCCATGCTCCTGAAGCGTCGCCCCCGCCGACGCGCGGTCGGTGTCCAGCCACAGGCAGGTGCCGTCCGCGGCGTACACGGCGTAGGCGGGCAGGCCATCGATCTCCACCGACCGCAGATAGGCGACCTCCAGGATTCCATGACGGGCGAAGCGGTCATCGAAACCATCGGCGACGTCGTCTTCGGTGCGGCGGGCGGTCATGGCCGGTCTCCTCGGGCGCTGGGGCGGACCAACGAAGCGCCGGTCCTGCCCGGCACTCTACGGGGCTGGACCGGGTCGCGCTGTGGCGCCCCCCACACCCGGTACGTCGGAGGGTGCCCAACTCCTGCGCAACTGTGTGCTGCGCCTCACAGCCGCCGCCGCCTTTGCCGTCTAGCCTCGACGGGCCGGCATTTTGGCCGGCGCGCATCATTTCGGAGGTCCGACCATGCCCGTCCGTTCACGGCGTCCGCCCTTCTTTGGGCCGGGTCCGCAGCCCCGCTATTCCCCCTTCGCCGCCTGGACAGGCGTCCGGGAAACGCCAATGATTCCGCGATCCCCGCCGGTGGAGGCCAGCATGGCGCACAGGACCCTGAGCGGACTCGTGGCGGCGGCCCTGACGCTGGCCGCCGTCGGAGCGGTCGGCTTCACCGCCGGCCGCGCGGCGGCGGAGCAGGCGGTGGTCGTCGCCTCCACCGCCCCAGGCTACGCCCAGGGGCAACTGGTCCCCGACGGCGCGGCGGTCACCGTGCCGGACGGCGCCAACGCCATGTTCCTGTTCGCCAACGGGCGCATGCTGCGGATCAAGGGGCCGTTCGACGGGCCGCTCGACCGCATGCCCGACGCCTCGGGTTGGGGCGGAGTCGGCAGCCTCGTCGGCGGGGAGCGCTTCTTCCAGACCGACCTGGGGGCCGCCCGCGCGGTCGGCACCCCGATGCAGAAGGGGGAGGAGCAGGTCTTCACCCTCGACCCGGGCCGGGCCGGCATCCAATGCGTGAAGTCCGGCGGCACGGTGCTGCTGCGCAAGCCCGCCGACCCGGCGCTGATCCCGGCCACCCTGCGTGACGAAAACCGCGGCGCCACCGCCACGCTGCGCTGGGACAAGGGGGCGACGGTGCCCTGGCCGCGCGAGCTTCCGATGACCGACGGCACCGCCGTCTCCGTCGCCGGGCCGGACGGGCGGGTGCGTCACAGTATGACGCTGCGCGTGGTCAGCGCCGAGGGCCAGGGCGCGGAACTGGCCGTCCGGCTTGCCGGTGCCGGCTGCGCCACCCAGGCGGCGTTTCTGCTGGACCCGGTGCGGGACAGCATGGCGCCGCTGAACCTCTATCTCGCCACCGACCGCGGCCTCTACCCGACCTACCGGTCCGGGGAGACGGTGACGCTGGTGCTCCAGACGAACCGGGACGCGCACCTTTACTGCTACCTGCGCAACACGCGCGGCCAGTTGACGCCGATCTACCCGCCGGGGCCGGCGGCCAGCTCGCTGGTGGAGGGGCACCGCACCCTGACGCTGGCCGGCGACCGCATGCCGGTGCCGTTGCGCGCGGCGGAGCGGTCGGGGAGCCTGTCCGCCGACCAGGAGGTGCGCTGCTTCGCTGCCGGGCGCGATCTCGGCGCGGACCTGCCGGGGCGCCAGGACGCCTTCCGGCCCCTGTCCGACGAGGCGGCGGCCCGGCTGGAGCGGACGCTCGCCTCGCTGAAGCAGACCGAACTGGTGATGGCGCAGGTGATCCTGCGCGTGGAGTGAGGGCGCCGCCGTTGGGGACATCGGGGGGCAGGCCAAGCTGGGCAAAAGCCCCGTGGCTCGCCAAAGGACTGGCCAGAGGGCTGGTGGGCTTGGCCGCGGTGGTCGGCGTGTCGGCGGCGGCGCTGGGGCTGACCCGGCTGGTGCCGCCCCTGCGCTCCGCCGACGAGAGTTTCCGCGACGTCGCCATCGCCTACTTCACGCCGCCCGCCCCGCAGCATCCCGGCATCGTGCTGGTCACGCTGGGGGAGGACCTGTTCGCCACGCTGGCCTGCCGGTCACCGGTCGATCGCGGCTTCCTCGCCGATCTGGTGGGGACGCTGGAGGCGGCGGGGGTGCGGGCGATCGGGCTGGACATCCTGTTCGACCAGCCGACCCTGCCGGCGCTCGACGAGCGGCTGCGCCAGCGCATCCAGCGCGCCACGGTGCCGGTGGTCGCCATCACGGCGCTCGGCGACACGGCGCTGACGGAGGAGCAGCGCCGCTACCTCGGGCGGTTCCTCGACGGCATCCCGCACGGCCACGCCAACCTCGCCAAGGACCGGCTCGACGGCACGGTGCGCTGGCATGTGCCGCGCGGTCCGGACGGGCTGCCCAGCTTCCCGGCGCGGATGGCCCAGGTCGCCGGAGGGGCTGCCGGAGAGGCGACGATCCCGGCGGAGCCTTTCCGCATCGACTGGCACGCCCGCCCGTCGCCGGATGCGCCGCCGTTCCCGACCTATCCGGCGGACATGGTGGGGATGCTGCCGCGCGGCTGGCTGGCCGGGCGGATCGCCGTGGTTGGCACCGTCCTGGTCGGGGTCGACCAGCACCGCACGCCCCTGTCGGTCGCCGGTCTGTCCACACCGGGGGTGGAGATCCAGGCCCACGCGCTGGCCCAGATCCTCGACGGGCGGACCAGCCGCGACCTGTCCGACGGCTGGGGCGTGGCGCTGGTGCTGGCGCTGAGCGCCGCCGGGGTGGCGCTGGCGGCGGCCGGCTGGCCGGTGTGGCTGCTGGTGCCGGCCAGCCTGCTCGGGCTGCTGGCGCTGTGGGCGGCGGCGCTGGCGCTGTTCGCCCAGGGCGGGCCGCTGGTGGCGATGATGGCGCCCTCGGCGGCGTGGCTGGGCGGCATCGCCGCGATGACCGCGCATCTGTCGCTGAAGGAGCGCACCGACCGCCGCAGCCTGATGCAGCTGTTCGCCAACCACGTTTCCCAGCCCGTCGCCGACGAGATTTGGCGGGAGCGCGCGACCTTCCTGGCCGGCGGGCGCCCCCGACCGCAGGAGCTGACCGCCACCGTCTTCTTTTCCGACATCGAGGGCTTCACCACCGTCTGCGAGGCGCTGGAGCCGGAGCCGCTGATCCTCTGGCTGGAAGGCTATCTCGACGCCATGGTGCGGGTGGTGGCGGCGCATGACGGGATCGTGCTGCGCTTCATCGGCGACGCCATCCTGGCGGTCTTCGGCGCCCCCGTCGCCCGCACCACCCAGGCGGAGATCGACGCCGACGCAGAACGCGCCGTGCGCTGCGCCATCCAGATGGGGCGGGAGCTGCAGGAGCTGAACAAGCGCTGGCAGGCGGAGGGGCTGCCGGCCATCGGCATCCGGGTCGGTATCCACACCGGCCCGCTGGTGGCGGGCAGCCTGGGCGGGCTGAGGCACATGGAATATTCGCTGCTCGGCGACACCGCCAACACCGCGGCCCGGCTGGAGGCGCTGGGCAAGACGGTGGGCATGCGCTCCTCCCCCCATTGCCGGATCGTCATCGGGGAACCGACCTGGACGGCGGTGCAGGACAAGGTGGCCGGACTGCCGGTGGGCGAGATGGCGCTGAAGGGCAAGCGCAAGGCGGTGCGCGCCTGGCTGGTCCTCGACCGGGAGGGGGAGGAAGTGCGGCCCGCGGCGGAGGCTGGGGAGTGACCGGCCATTCCCCGTATTCGGGATTAGGCTGAATGAACGCTTGGTGCGCAGGAATCGAAATATTAAGATCGGCTAATTGGCAATTTTATGCCGACGGGTGCCGGGTATGGGGTGCGAAACCGCCTTCCCACCATGGAGCCGGCCGATGTTCGACGGACCCTTGACGCAGCGCTGTTCAGGCGGAGACATCTGGTCGCTCGCCGTTATCCTGCTGTTGGTGGGCCTTCTCGGCTGGGCACCGGGCGTGGCCGCCCAGTCCGCTTCCCCCCAGTCTCCGCCGACCCAAGCCTCCCAGTCTCCGCCGACCCAAGCCTCCCAGTCGCCCGAGAAGCGCATCGCGCTGGTCGTCGGCATCGGCAAGTACGAATTCGCCCCTGAACTCCAGAACCCGGTCAACGACGCCAAGGCCATCGCCGAGGCCTTGCGCATGCTTCAGTTCGACGTGGACGAGAAGTTCGACATGGACAACCGCGGCTTCGAGCGGGCGCTGCGCGACTTCGGCATCCGCGCCTCGCAGGCCGACGTGGCGGTGATCTTCTACGCCGGCCACGGCATCCAGGTGGGCGGCAACAACTACATCGTCCCGGCCGACGCCAAGCTGGAGCGCGAGCGCGACCTCGTCTATGAGGCGATGCCGCTGAACCTGATGATGGGCGAGCTTTCGCAGGCGCGCAAGCTGGGCATCCTGATGCTCGATTCCTGCCGCAACAACCCCTTCGTCGACCGCCTGAAGCAGGCCGGGCAGAACCGCATCCAGGTCAATTACGGCTTCGCCCGCGTCGACGACACGCCGAGCGACACGCTGGTCGCCATGGCGACCCGCGCCGACCAACTGGCCGAGGACGGGCAGGGCGACCACAGCCCCTACACCGACGCGCTGCTCCAGCATCTCCAGACGCCGGGGCTGGAGCTGAGCCTGTTCTTCCGCAACGTGCGCGACACCGTGCGGCAGGCGACCAACGGCCGGCAGGAGCCCTACATCTTCGGCTCGCTGGGGGCGGCGCCCTTCTACTTCAACCCGCGCCCGCCGAACCGTCCGCCGGTGCTCGGCGAGATCCGCCCGCTGGAGCTGTCCGACCGCGGCGACGCCGAGCCGCTGCGCATCGGGCGCCCGACCGATCCCGACGACGACCAGCTCTTCGCGCAGATTTCCGGCCTGCCGCGCGGCGGCAGCGTGCGCATCGGCGACCGCATCGTGCTGATCGGCGACTACCTGACCGTGGAGCAGCTTGCCGCCACCAGCTTCAAGCCGGACGCGACGGTGGTGGGCGACGCCGGGCGCTTCGACTTCGCGATCATGGACGGGCGGGGCGGCGTGGTGAGAGGCGGGGTGGCGATCACCATCAAGCCCAGCAACCGTGAACCGGTGGTGGCCGGCGCGCGCACCATCCGCGCCCTGCCGAATCCCCTGGCCATCGAGGCTCCGGTGGACCCCGACGGCGACCCGCTGACCGTCACCATCACCGCCGTGCCCGACCGCGGCAAGGTGCGCGACGGCGCCACCCTGATCCGCCCCGGCGACCGCCTGCCGGCCGAGGGGTTGACCCGTCTGACCTTCGACCCGGAGCAGGAGCGGGCGGGGGCGGCCGGCGCCTTCACCTATCAGGTGGAGGACGGCAAGGGGGGCAAGGCCACCGGTACGGTGACGCTGGAGATCGCCCCGCCGGGTGCCGCTCCGGCCGCGCCGGCGCTTGAGGAATCGCTGTGGCAGATGGTCAAGGGGAGCCGCGAGCCCGCCGACTTCGAGGCCTTCCTGCGGCTGTTCGGCAGCGGCGCCTACGCCAAGCCGGCGCGTGAGAAGCTGGGCGCGCTCACCCCCGCCGCCAAGCCGCCAGAGGTTGCGTCGGCTCGGCCGCCGCCATCAACCCAATCGGCTCCTCCTCCGGTCCCGCCCCCGGCTCCGGTGGTCGAGGCGGCGGCATCGCCCCCACCGGCATCGCCGCAGCCCGTGCCCGCGCCGGAGCAGGTGGCCGCAGCGCCCCCGAACGGCAATGGGAACAGCGCGGTGCGCAACCACAGCCGGTCGGCCAGTTTCCAGGACTGCCCGGCCTGTCCGGTGATGGTGCGCATCGCACCCGGAAGCTTCACCATGGGCAGCGACCAGGGCGACCGCTCCGAACGTCCGGTGCACAAGGTCACCATCGCCAAGCCCTTCGCGCTCGGCGCCTACGAGGTGACGGTGGCCGAGTGGCGCGCCTGCGTCGAGGGTGGCGGCTGCACCGGCGGCATGCCGCGCATGACCAAGCCGACCGACAGCACCCCGATCCACAACATCTCCTGGCTGGAAGCCCAGGCCTACGCGAAGTGGCTGAGCCAGAAGACCGGCCAGCGCTACCGCCTGCCGTCCGAAGCCGAATGGGAGTACGCGGCGCGCGGCGGCACGACCGGCCGCTACTGGTGGGATGGGCAGACGGGGACGCTGGCCAACTGCAAGGACTGCGGCGGCGCGCAGGAACGGCTGACCCCGGCCTCGGTCGGCAGCTACAAGCCGAACCCCTTCGGGCTGCACGACATGAACGGCGGCGTGGCGGAATGGGTCGCCGACTGCTGGCACGCCGACTATGCGGGCGCGCCGACGGACGGCAGCGCCTGGACGTCCACCAACTGCCGGGAGCGCGTGCTGCGCGGCGGGTCCTGGCGGGGCGGCTTGGCTGACATCACGGACACGGCGCGGCTGTTCTACGATCCCGACGTGCGCTACCTGAACAACGGGGTGAGGGTGCTGCGGGAGTTAAATTGAGGGTTAGGGTGGGGGCCCGACGCGACACCCTACCCATTCGCCTCGGCGATCTCCTCCAGCGCGTCGCGGTCGAGCAGCGTGATCCGCCCGGATTCCACGGCGATCACGCCGTTGCGCTGCCATTCGCCGAGCAGCTTGTTGATGCTTTCCCGCGAAACACCCACCAAGCAGCCGAGTTGCTGCTGCGACAGCTTGATGTCCAGCTTCAGCCCGCCCGGCGCCGGCTTGCCGAACACGTCGGCCAGCCGCATCAGCGCGCGGGCGAAGCGGGACGACGCCTCCAAGAACAGCGTGTCCTCCAGATGCTCGCTGGTCTGGCGCAGGCGCTTGCACAGCACGGTGATGAGCTGGAGCGCCACCGCCGGACGCTCGTTCAGCAGCGGCACGAACTTCGAGCGGTCGAGCACCAGCAGGTCGGTCTCCTCCAGCGCCACGGCGTCGGCGGTCCGCGGCTCGCCGTCGAGCAGGGCGATCTCGCCGAACAGGCCGCCCTTGTTGATGATGTTCAGCACCAGCTCCTTGCCGTCGGTGGAGTGGGAGCAGATCTTCACCCGCCCACGGATGACCGCCATCATGCTGTCGCCGGGGTCGCCCTTCTGGAAGATGACCGTGCCGGGCCGGAAATAGGCCAGCCGGGCGCTGGCGGCGAGGCGTTGCAACTCCGGCTTCTCCAGATGCTTCAGCAGGAAATGCCCGGACAGCACCAGTTCCTTGTCGAACGCGATCCGCACCGTCGTCATGGTCGCCCCCATACGGCTCGATGCCGGACAGTGTAGCGGGCGGACGGCCCGCAACCGCGGCGCCAGAGGCGGTAACGCGCTCGCCCGTCCCTGCCACGTTCTTGCGGGCATAGGGGAGGGGACCGACCAAAGGTGAAACTTGTTCTGTCCAATGGTTCGTGACTACCATCGTCAGTAAGGCGCCCGGTATGAGGCGCCGGCCTTAATTCAGGGACCGCAGAACAGGGGAAGGAGACGAGCGTGGACGCCACCACTCCGTCCGCAGACCTATCCAGGCGCACGGCCAACCATGTGCCGCTGACGCCGCTGGACTTCCTGCGCCGCTCCGCGATGGTCTATCCGGACAAGACCGCCGTGGTCTACGGCCCCCTGCGGCGGAACTGGGCGGAGGTGGAGCGCCGCGCCCGCGCGCTGGCCTCCGCGGTGACCAGTGCCGGCGTCCGGCCGGGGGAGGTGGTGTCGGTCCTGGCCTTCAACACCCCGGCGATGCTGGAGGCGCATTTCGGCATTCCCGGCGCCGGGGCGGTGCTGAACGCCATCAACACGCGGCTCGACCCGCCCGCCGTCGCCTTTATCCTGGAACACGCGGAAAGCCGCCTGTTCCTGGTGGATCGCGGCTTGTCCGCGGTGGCCCGCGCCGCGCTGGAGCGCATGACGAACCCGCCGCGGGTGGTGTGGATCGACGACCCGGCGGCGCAGGACGCCGACCCGGTGGGCGATCTGGAGTATGAGGATTTCCTCAAGACCGGCGACCCCGAGGCGCCCTGGCGCACGCCCGAGGACGAGTGGGAGTCCATCGCGCTCAACTACACCTCCGGCACCACGGGCAACCCCAAGGGTGTGCTCTACCATCACCGCGGCGCCCATCTGAACGCGCTTGGCAACGTCATCACCTTCGGGCTGCGGCCCGACAGCGTCTATCTGTGGACGCTCCCCATGTTCCACTGCAACGGCTGGACCTACCCCTGGGCGGTGACGGCGGTCGGGGCGACCCATGTATGCCTGCGCGCCGTCGATCCGGCGACGATCTTCCGCCTGATCGCCGAGGAGAAGGTCACCCACCTCTGCGGCGCGCCGGTCGTGCTGACCATGCTGATCCACGCGCCGGACACGGTGAAGCGCAGCTTCGACCACGGGCCGGTGCAGGTGGCGACCGGCGGGGCGGCGCCGCCCAGCGCGGTGATCGCGGGCATGGAGCGGATGGGCTTCCGCCTGACCCACCTCTACGGCATGACGGAATGCTACGGCCCCTCCACCGGCTGCGCGTGGCAGGAGGCCTGGGCGGACCTGCCGCTGGAGGAGCGGGCGGTCAAGATGGCCCGCCAGGGCGTGCCCAACGTCACCATGTCCGAGCAGACCGTGCTCGACCCCGACACCGGCCGCGAAGTGCCCGCCGATGGCGAGACGCTGGGCGAGTTGGCGCTGCGCGGCAACACGGTGATGAAGGGGTACCTGAAGAACCCGGCGGCGACCGACGAGGCGCTGCGCGACGGCTGGCTGCACACCGGCGACCTCGCCGTGCTGCACCCCGACCGCTACGTCGAGATCAAGGACCGCGCCAAGGACATCATCATCTCCGGCGGCGAGAACATCGCCTCGCTGGAGGTCGAGGAGGTCCTCTACCAGCACCCCCACGTCATGGAGGCCGCCGTCGTCGCCCGTCCCGATGCGACATGGGGCGAGAGCCCTTGCGCCTTCGTCACGCTGAAGCCGGGATCGGAAGGGCGGGTGACGGAGGCCGAGGTGATCGGCTGGTGCCGTGGCCATCTCGCCCACTTCAAGGCGCCCCGGACGGTGGTGTTCGGGGCCTTGCCGAAGACGTCGACCGGGAAGATCCAGAAGTTCGTGCTGCGCGAGCAGGCGAGGGGGTTGTGAGGGGAGTTTTTGCCCCCTCCCTAACCCTCCCCCGCCTTCGGCGAGGGAGGGAACTCCGCCGCTTCGCAGCCAGATCCCCTCTCCCGCGAAGCGGGGGAGGGTTAGGGAGGGGGCCCGACGCACGAACCCTAACAACATAAACTCAGGACCCCTATGACCCTTTCCCTCACCAACCGCACCGCCCTGGTCACCGGGGCCTCCGCCGGCCTGGGCCGCCACTTCGCCGGCGTTCTAGCCGCGGCGGGCGCCCGCGTCGCGCTGGCCGCAAGGCGACGCGAGAGCCTGGACACCGCCGTCGCCGAGATCGAAGCGGCGGGCGGGCAGGCCATCGCCGTGCCGCTGGACGTCACCGACGCCGCCTCCGTCCGCAACGGTGTCCGCGAGGCGGCGGGCACGCTCGGCGGGCTGGACATCCTCGTCAACAACGCCGGTGCCACCGTCGCCAAGCCCGCGCTCGACTACGCGGAGGAGGAGTGGGACCGCGTCATCGACACCAACCTGAAGGGCGCCTTCCTCACCGCACAGGAGACGGCGCGCGTGATGAGGGAGCAGGGGCGGGGCGGGTCGATCGTCAACATCGCCTCCATCCTCGGGCTGCGGGTGGCCGGCCATGTCGTGGCCTACACCGCGTCGAAGGCCGGGCTGGTGCAGATGACCCAGGCGCTGGCCCTGGAATGGGCGCGCTACGGCATCCGCGTCAACGCGCTGGCCCCCGGCTACATGGAGACCGACCTGAACCGCGATTTCCTGGCGACCGACGCCGGGCAGGCGCTGATCCGGCGGGTGCCGCAGCGGCGGCTGGGGCGGCTGGCCGACCTCGACGGGCCGTTGCTGCTGCTCTGCTCCGACGCGTCGGCCTACATGACCGGGGCGGTCGTGCCGGTGGACGGCGGGCATCTGGTCAGCAGCTTGTGAGCAAAGAAGAAAAGACGACGGAGAGGACCCGAACCGATGGATTTCAGCCTGCCCCCGCCGATCGAGGAGTTCCGCCGCCGCGTGCGCGCCTTCGTGGAGGAGCGCATTCTGCCGCTGGAAGCGGACCCGGCCTCCTACGACGCGCATGAGAACATCGCGCCCGCCCTGCTGGAGCGCCTGCGCGGGGAGGTGAAGGCGGCCGGGCTGTGGGCGCCGCAAATGCCGAAAGAGCGCGGCGGACAGGGGCTGGGCATCGTCGGCATGGCGGCGGCCTACGAGGAGATGAACCGCTCCATCTTCGGGCCGGTCTGCTTCAACTGCGCCGCCCCCGACGACGGCAACATGCAGCTTCTCAACAAGGTGGGGACCGAGGCTCAGAAGGAGCGCTGGCTCCAGCCCATCGTCGACGGGAAGGTGCGCTCCGCCTTCGTGATGACCGAGCCGCATCCCGGCGGCGGCTCCGACCCCTCGATGATGAAGACCAAAGCGGAGCGCAAGGGCGACCGCTGGGTGATCTCCGGCCACAAATGGTTCATCACCGGGGCGGGCGAGGCGCAGCATTTCATCCTGATAGCCCGCACCTCCGATGACAAGCGCAAGGGGCTGACCGCCTTCCTGTTCGACAAGGACCAACCCGGCTGGGAGATCGTCCGCCGCATCCCGATCATGGGACCGGAGGAGCATGGCGGCCATTGCGAGCTGCGCTTCGACGGGCTGGAGGTCTCCGACGAGAACGTCCTGATGACCATCGGCGACGGGCTGAAGGCGACGCAGATCCGCCTCGGCCCGGCCCGGCTGACCCATTGCATGCGTTGGACCGGGCTGTCGAAGCGGGCTATGGAGATCGCCGCCGCCTATGTGCGCGAGCGCGAGAGCTTCGGCACCACGCTCGCGGGGCACGAGGGCGTGCAGTGGATGATGGGCGACGTCGCCATGCAGATCGAGATCGGCCGGCTTCTGGTCATGAAGGCGGCGTGGCAGCTCGACCGCGGCGACTTCGCCCGCAAGGAGGTGTCGATGGCCAAGGTCCATGTCGCCGACACGCTGCACAAGGCGGTGGACACGGCCATCCAGCTCTGCGGGGCCAGGGGCTATTCGAAGGACACGGCGCTCGAGTGGATGTACCGCTACGCCCGGCAGGCCCGGCTGGTGGACGGGGCGTCGGAGGTCCACAAGATGGTCCTGGCGCGATTCTACATGGACGAGGGCGACGGCTTCTGGGCCTGGGGGTGATGGGATGGGCGCACTGATCGACGGGGAAAGCCGGCCGCGGCTGGAATCGTGGCTGGCCGGGGCGACCGGCGCGACGCGCGTGTCGGTGGCCGACGAAGGCACGCTCGGCGGGGGAGCCATCTCGCTCAACCTTGCGGTGACTCTGGACATCGACGGCGGGCCGCAGGCCGGGCGGCACGCCTGCGTCCTGCGCGCCCAACCGGGGGGGCGCGCGGCCACGTCCGGCATGAAGGCCAGCATTTCCAAGGCGCAGGAGTACGCCGTGCTGCGCGCCGCCTTCGGCGCCGGGGTGGCGGCGCCCGAACCCATCGCCGCCTGCGGCGACCCGGCGGTTCTCGGCGCCGACTTCTACATCATGCGCCGCGCCGAGGGCATCGGCGCCGGGCACAAGGTGGTGAAGGCCGACCAGCCGCAGCGCGGCCTCGCCCGCGAGCTTGGCCGGCAGCTCGGCCGCCTGCACAAAGCCGGGCCGGACACGCCGGGGCTGGAGGACCTGCCGGTGCCGGCCGCGTCGCCGGCGCTCGACTGCGTCCACGCCTACCGCGACTGGCTGGGCGATCTGGCATTGCGCGACGCCGTTCTGGCCTGGGGCCTGCGCTGGCTGGAGATCCACGCGCCGCCGCCGGGCGATCTGGTGCTGTGCCACCGCGACTACCGCACCGGGAACTATCTGGTGAAGGACGGCGGGCTGACCGCCATCCTGGATTGGGAGTTCGCCGGGTTCAGCGATCCCATGGAGGATCTCGGCTGGTTCTGCGCCCGTTCCTGGCGGTTCGGTCGCCACGACCGCGAGGCGGGAGGGCTGGCCGGGCGGGAGGACTTCTACGCCGGGTACGAGGAGACCTCGGGCCGCCGGGTCGACCCGCGGGCGGTCGCTTATTGGGAAACCGCCGCCTACATGCGCTGGGCGGCCATCGCGGTCCTCCAGGGCCGCCGCCACACCTCCGGGGAGGAGCCGTCGCTGGAGCTGGCTTTGACCGGGCGGATGCTGCCGGAGATCGAGTTGGATTTGTTGCGCCACATCCATGGGCTGGGGCTGACGGCCTCCGCCCCGGCGGTGGTGGGTGCCGAATCGTCCGGCGATGCCGGCGAAGAGAGGGTCGCCTGATGCGCACCAGCCCCGACGCCCAGGAGTTGCTGAGCATCGTCGCGGAGACCTTCCGGACGGACCTGCTTCCCCACATCCCGCCGGCCCAGCGCTACACGGCGCTGATGATCGCCAACGCGCTCGGCATCGTGCAGCGGGAACTGGCCGGGGTGGACGAGGCCGGTCACGCCATGCTGGCGGCGCTGGCCCTGCTCTACGGCGAGGACGCGGATGACAGCCTGTCCGGCACTGACTTGCGCCAGCGGGTGGAGGCGTTGCAACACCGGCTGTGCATCGAGATCGCCGCGGGCGACTTCGACCACGACGGCCAGGACGTGCTGATGGAATGTCTGGAGGAGATCGTCCAGGCCCGGCTGGGCATCGCCAACCCGAAGCTGCTGCGGGGGTAGGGACGGAACTGGGGTTTTTTTTCCTTCTCGACGCCCCCCGTTGCCATTACCATTTCACAGGCGGAATGCCCTGGATGAAAGCCCATCGTCATGCCCATCGATTTCAGCCACTTGTCTCCCCAGGAGCGCCTGGACCTGATCGGCGAACTTTGGGAATCGCTGGATGAAGGCGATGTGCCGGTTTCTGAGAAGGTGCGGGCCGAACTCGATCGCCGGAACGCTGACTTTCACGAGAGCCGGATGAAGGCCGTATCCTGGACCGAACTCCGCGGCGTCCTGCGTCCGGGGAGAGCGTGAGCCGTCCCGTTTACTTTCTTCCTGAAGCGGCGGAGGAGTTGGCCGAGGCGCAGGCATGGTACGACGCGCGCTCCGCAGGTTTGGGCGACCGCTTTTTCGATGCCATTGATGCGCTGTCGTGGCGGATTGGAGACGCGCCCCACCGCTTTCCGCATGTGCATGGCACCATTCAACGGGCGTTGCTTGGGCGTTTTCCCTATGCCCTGTTCTTCCGTGACGAGGCCGACGGCGTGTATGTCATCGCTTGCCTTCATACCAGCCGCCATCCGGAACGATGGCGCCGCCGGACTTGACGGCGCCATCGCGTGTCACTCCGCAATCGGCTCGTAGAATTCCGGGCCGAAGTCGGCGGCTTGGCGGCTGGTCACGTTGAAGGGCTTCTTCAGGCCGCCGCGGAAGTACCGTTTCACCAGATCCTGCCACGTTTCCACCGGGTCCACGCCGCGCTTGGCGCAGAGATGGCCGAACCAGCGGCGTCCGGCGGCGACGTGGGTGATCTCCTCGTCGTGGATGACCTGGAGCAGAGCGGCGCTTTCCGCGTCGCCGAACTCGCGCAGGCGGCGGACGGTCTCCGGGGTCACGTCGAGCCCGCGCGCCTCCAGCACCATCGGCACCACGGCCAGCCGGGCGGCGAGGTCGTGGGCGGTGGTGGTCGCCGCTTGCCACAGCCCGTCATGGGCCGGCAACTCGCCATAGCCGGAACCGAGCTGGTTCAGTCGCTCCTCCAGCATCTGGAAATGCCGGGCTTCGTCGTCGGCGACCTGCACCCAGTCGTCGGTGAAGCCCTTAGGCATCCCCTCTCCGACGAAGCGGCACACGATGTCCCAAGCGAGGTCGATGGCGTTCAGCTCGATGTGGGCCAGCGCGTGGAGCAGGGCGAGGCGGTTCTGCGCGCTGCCGCCGCGTCCGCGCTTGGGCATGTCGCGGGGCAGCATCAGCGGCGGACGCTCCGGACGGGCGGGGCGCTCCGGCGCGACCAGCGCGCCGAACTCCGTGATGCGTCCGTCGCGCCACGCTGCGGCGTAGTCCCGCGTCAGGCGCACCTTCTCCAGTGGCGCCGCAGTGGTCAGCACCGCGACGGCCGCGTCACACAGCGTCATTGCCATCCATACGCAACGAAATGGGGGTTCAGGATGTCGGCCTTGCCGTAGAGGAAGGGCGAGCCGTCGGGCTGCTCCACCCGCCCGCCGGCGGCGACGAGGATGGCGTGGCCGGCGGCGGTGTCCCATTCGCTGGTCGGACCGAAGCGGGGGTAAAGGTCGGCCTTGCCCGACGCCACCGTGCAGAATTTCAGGGAACTGCCGCAGGTCACCCGGTTCTTCACCGTGTAGCCGGCAAGGAAGCCATCCAGTTCGCCGCCGCTGCCGTGGGAGCGGCTGGCGACCACGGTCAGGCCGTCGGGCGGCGGCTTGCGGACCTGGATCGGGTAGTCGTGGCGGCCCTCCACCCAATGGACGGCGGTGCCCGCTCCGCAGGCGGCGTAGAGGTCACCCGTGGCCGGCGCGTAGACGACTCCCAGGACCGGACGCCCGCCCTCGATCAGGGCGATGTTGACGGTGAACTCGCCGTTGCGGCTGATGAACTCCTTGGTACCGTCGAGCGGATCGACCAGCCAGAAGCGTCCGCCGGAAATGTCCGGCCGGTGCCCGGCGGCCACGGCCTCCTCCGCGACAACCGGAATGCCGGGGGCGATGTGGTGCAGGGCCGGGGTGATGACATGCTCGGCGGCCAGATCGGCCTGGGTGACCGGACTGCCGTCGACCTTTGTGGCGGCGTCGATGCCGTCGTTGTAGAAGCGCAGGATCACCTGACCCGCTTCGTGGGCGATGGTCCGCACCTTGGGCAGCAGGCTCGCCGCGGCGGTGTCGGTCATGGGTGGTCCTCCGGTCGGCTGGTGTGCGAACGGTCACCATAGCGCGCCCGGATGGTGGGCTGGAAGGCTGGAAAGGGCGGGGAGGATGGGAGAATGCGGATGAACGCAGGCTGGCGGGCGATGGAACCGGCGGACCTGGAGCGTGTGTTGGACATCGCCGAGGTCGTGCACCCCGATTACCCGGAGGATCGCGCCGTCTTCGCCGAGCGTCTGGCCCTCTACCCGGACGGCTGCGCCATGGCGGAGGCGGATGGGCTCGGCATCGGCTACATCGTCATGCATCCGGGGCGTTTGGGTGTTCCTCCGCCGCTTGATTCGCCGCTCGGCGCGCTGCCGGAGGCGCCGGACTGCCTCTATCTGCACGACGTCGCCCTGCTGCCCGCGGCGCGGGGGCTGAGGTTGGGAGTCGCCGCCCTGGAGCGCATGAACGCGCTGGCGGCGCGGCAGGGGTTTCGCTGGCTGGCCCTGACCTCCACCCCCGGTGCACGGGCCTTCTGGGATGCGCAAGGATTCCGGCCGCATGACGGCGGGGCCGGGCTGGCCGCCAAGCTCGCCTCCTACGGCGGCGGGATGACCTACATGACGAAGCCGGTGAAAGGCTGATCCGGCGTATTTGAGGTAATTTGCTGAAAATTGTGTTCGTCGCGCCGGGCGGGGATTCGATTTGCGGCAAGTTGTCCGACCCCGGCGGGTGGACGCGGATGCTATCTTGCGGCCTTCCCGATACCTTCAGCACGGCCGTTCGCCGGCAGGCCCCCATGCAGCCATCCGCCCGCTTCCCGTGGAAGTCCGACTACACGGTTGGAAACGAGTCCATTGACGAACAGCACCGGACCCTTCTCGAACTGGCCGGGCTGCTGCACATGGCGGTGGCGGCGGGGCAAGGCTACAAGATCATCCAGAACGCCTTCGCCGCCCTGGTCAAGTACACGGAGGAGCATTTCTCCGACGAAGAGCAGTTCTGGACCGACGCCAAAAGCGGCGGCGTGGAGCAGCACAAGCGGCTCCACCGGCAGATCACTGAGGAATTGCTGGCCCTGCGGTTCGAGGGGCCGTACGGCGTCGTCTTCTGCACGCCCAACGAACTGACCAATTGGGTCGAACACCGCCTGATCGCCCATTTCATCGAAGAGGATCAGGGTGTCTACCGCAGCCTGACCCAGGGCGCCAAACGGAAGCGGACCTCCGCCTGATCGGCGGCCCCATGGGCGGTGCGGTGGTCCGGAGGTGTGGCGTCGGAAAACACGTTTGCATGAAAATCCCAAGGTGCGATGCTAAGTGCAAATGTATTTAAATATTTTCATTTTGTTTTCGTAAATTATCATCGGTAACATTTGCCGGTTTCCCCGACCGTGCCGCAATAAATATGAATGAATGCAATTCATGATATCTTGCATTTCTCTTGTGTGATTCGTAGCGGGGTCACGCCCGTGCGGCTGGTCGGGGATGTTTCGCCAACCGCGAGGGAACGCCATGACTGAACCTTACCTGCTGCCGCCGTCCACGTCCGTGGCCTATCCGTCCAGCCTTCCGTCGGGCACGGTGAAGCTGTACGCCGATCAGAACTGGAGCAGCGACAACCTGACCATCACCACCTCGGGCGCGATCGAAGGCGTCCAGAGCTCCTTTGCCGGGACCAACCTGAACGACCGGACCACCTGGATTGCCTTCAATCTGCCGGAGGGGGTCGTCCTGACCCTGCTGGAACACAAGACCACCCCGCCCGCCGGCCAGCCCTACAGCTTCAACGGTTGCGGGCGTTGCGTCGATCTGATCGGCAACGGCAAGACGCAAACGGTCGACGTCGAAAAGCTCGGCGCCAACGATTGCCTGTCCGCCTACATCTGGCGGCGCGTGGACCTGAACACCGGCTTGTTCCAGCTGTTCGACGGGCTGAACTATGCCGACAACCGCAACACCTTCTTCCTGTGCGAATGGCCGATGGGGACGGTGCTGTCGCTGGCCGGCTGGTTCATCTGCGACCGGGCGGCGTCGATCTATTTCGGCGGGCTGACCGCCCAGCAGGTGGCTCTGTACGACGGTGGCCAGGGCGAGGGGGAAACCATGTCTGTCGCCGGCTGGCTGAGCATGGACGGCATCCCGGACCTGCGCAGCTATTCCTTCGTCGACAAGGAGGCCTCGTGGCGGTGGGACCTGCTGCCCCCGGTCCATTCGGAGGTCGAGCCCTTCTCGATCACCGCGCCGGTCCCCACCAACCCGTCGAGCACGATCAGCAGTTCCATCTCCGGCACCAACCAGGGTGCGGCGACGATCACCGACACGGTGTCGGTGACCAGCGGGAAATCGCAGTCCCTGACGCTGTCGGTCACCGACTCCTACACGATCGGCTATGTCCAGGAGGTGCGCTTCACTTACGGAATCGGTCTGACCGGCGAGGTCGAGGTCGGCTGCACTTTCTCCATGTCCTACACCTACACGGGCACGAAGGAGACCTCGGTCACCAATTACTACGATCTGTCGGTCAGCCAGACGATCGAGATCCCGGCCGACTGCCGCTACAGCTCGACGATGACGATCCTGATGGCCGAAATCCCGCCCACCTCCTACAGCACCCCGGCGGTCTTCTACTACACCCAGCCGGTGCCCGGTTCGACCTACGATCCGGCGATGAGCGCCGAGCTGGGCAAGACGGTCTACGCGCTGCGCCAGACGGTGACGGGCTACGTCAACGGCGGCGTCTCGGTGGATGTCCGGAGCAGCACCGAGACCCAGCCGCTCTCCGTCGCGGCGCTGGCCGACGCCTGACGCCGGCACCGCCTCCGATGGTGGTCCGCCATCGCAGGTTTCGCGTCCAACGTTGCCTTTGCCGTGGAACGGACCCAACTCTAACTGGTTTATGATGTGGCGCGGCTGCCGGATGGGCGCGGGATTCCCCGCCCGTCCGGCGACCCCGCTCCACCAGACCAGCGGAGCGACGGGGCGGTATGAAGAACTCGGACAATGGCCGGATCGATCGGAACGACACGCTCTGGTACAAGGACGCGGTCATCTATCAGCTTCACGTCAAGGCGTTCTTCGACGCCGACAACGACGGCATCGGCGACATCGCCGGCCTGACGCAGAAGCTCGACTACATCCAGGAGCTTGGCGTCACCACGCTGTGGCTGCTGCCCTTCTACCCCTCGCCGCTGCGCGACGACGGCTACGACATCGCCGACTACAAGGCGGTCAACCCGTCCTACGGCAATCTCCAGGACTTCAAGCGGTTCCTGCGCGAATGCCACGACCGCGGCCTGCGCGTCATCACGGAACTGGTCATCAACCACACCTCCGACCAGCACCCGTGGTTCCAGCGCGCCCGTCAGGCCAAGCCGGGATCGAACCACCGGAACTTCTACGTCTGGTCCGACACCGACCAGAAGTACCAGGGCACCCGCATCATCTTCTGCGACACGGAAAAGTCCAACTGGACCTGGGATTCCGAGGCGCAGGCCTATTTCTGGCACCGTTTCTATGCGCACCAGCCCGACCTGAACTTCGACAACCCGAAGGTCCTTCAGGAGGTGCTGAACGTCATGCGCTTCTGGCTGGACATGGGGGTGGACGGGCTGCGGCTCGACGCCGTGCCCTACCTGAAGGAGCGCGAGGGCACCAACAACGAGAACCTGCCGGAAACCCACGACGTTCTGAAGGCGATCCGCACGGAGATCGACAAGGGCTACGGCGACCGCATGCTGCTGGCCGAGGCGAACCAGTGGCCGGAAGATGTGCTGCCCTATTTCGGCGACCTGGAGAAGGGCGGGGACGAATGCCACATGGCCTTCCACTTCCCGCTGATGCCGCGAATCTACATGGCCGTCGCCATGGAGGACCGGCATCCCATCGCCGACATCATGCGCCAGACGCCGGACATCCCGGACGAGTGCCAGTGGGCCATCTTCCTGCGCAACCATGACGAGCTGACGCTGGAGATGGTGACCGACCGCGAGCGGGACTATCTCTGGGACTTCTACGCCGCCGACCGGCGCATGCGGATCAACCTGGGCATCCGGCGGCGCCTCGCCCCGCTGCTTCAGAACGACCGCCGCAAGATCGAGCTGCTGAAGAGCCTGCTGCTGTCCATGCCGGGCACGCCGGTGCTCTATTACGGCGACGAGATCGGCATGGGCGACAACATCTATCTCGGCGACCGCGACGGCGTGCGCACGCCGATGCAGTGGTCGCCCGACCGCAACGGCGGCTTCTCGCGCGCCGACCCGGCGCGGCTGTATCTCCCGGCGATCCAGGACCCGATCTACGGCTTCCAGGCGATCAACGTGGAGGCGGCGCAGCGCAGCCCGTCGTCTCTGCTGAACTGGATGAAGCGGCTGATCGCCGTGCGCCAGCAGCACAAGGCCTTCGGGCGCGGCAGCTTCCAGCTTCTCTATCCGGGCAACCGCAAGGTCCTGGCCTATCTGCGCTGCCATTCGACGGAGGAAGGCGACGAGGTCATCCTCTGCGTGGCGAATCTCTCCCGCTCTGCCCAGGCGGTGGAGCTGGACCTGAAGCAATTCCGCGGCCGCGTGCCGGTGGAGATGCTGGGCCGCACGGTCTTCCCGCCGGTCGGTGATCTGCCCTACCTGCTGACCATCCCCGCCTACGGCTTCTACTGGTTCGCGCTGGCCGCCGAGGCGGCGCTGCCGTCCTGGCACGAGACGATGCCGGAGCCGGTGCCAGACCTGCTGACCATCGTCGTGCGCGACGGCTGGAAGAGTCTGATCAGCGGGCGCGCGGAGGCCGAGCTGGCGCGCGACATCCTGCAGGCCTATCTGCCGCAGCAGCGCTGGTTCGCCGCCAAGGATCGCCGGATCGAGCGCGCGCATGTCCCGGTGTCCGCGCGGCTGAGCGGGCCGGGCGACGGCTTCATGCTGCTTCGCGCCGAGGTCGAGCTTTCCGGCGGCGGCACGCAGTCCTACTTCCTGCCGCTCGCCATGAGCTGGGAGGAGAACGCCGGCAACACCGGCTGGCCGCTGCTGCCCTTCACGCTGGCCAAGGCCCGGCGCGGCCCGCGCACCGGCGCCATCTACGACGCCATGCAGGCCGACGCCTTCACCCGCAGCCTGCTGACCGCCCTGCGCGAGGGGCGGGAGATTCCGGCGTCGCACGGGCATCTGCGCTTCTCGCCCACGGCCTGCATGGCCGACCTCGTGGTGGACGACGAGACGGAGATCCGCCGCCTGGGCGTGGAGCAGAGCAACAGCTCCATTCTGGTCGGCAGCCAGGCCGTGCTGAAGGCGTTCCGCCGCCTGACCCCCGGCGCCCATCCGGAGCTGGAGGTCGGACGCTTCCTGACCGAGGTGGCGGGCTTCCAGAACACGCCGCCGCTGCTCGGTTCCGTCGAGCATGTGGCGGAGGATGGCACGCCGACCGCCCTGTTCGTGCTCCAGGGCTTCGTCCGCAACCAGGGGGACGGCTGGAGCAGCACCGTCGATTCGCTGGTGCGCGACCTGGACGACATCCGTCTCGGCCTGTCCCATGATCCGGAGGAGCCGACCGAGGGCGAACCCTTCGGCATGCACGCCGCCATGATGGCGACGCTCGGCCAGCGCACGGCGGAACTCCACTGCGCGCTGGCCAAGCGCACCGGCGACCCGGCCTTCGACCCGGAGCCGGTGACCGCCGACGACCTGAAGGGCTGGGGCGAGGCCGCCCGCCGTCAGGCCGAGGCCGCCTTCGCAGCGCTGCCCGGCGCGCTGGACCGTCTGGCACCCGCGGTGCGGGAGCAGGCGGAATCCCTGCTGGGCCGCCGCGCCGACGTGATGAACCGGCTGGCCGAGCTGGCCGACACCCCGCCGCAGGGCGACAAGACGCGCATCCACGGCGACTACCATCTTGGGCAGGTGCTGCGCGCCCAGAACGACTGGTACATCATCGATTTCGAGGGCGAGCCGGCGAAGTCCCTGGAGGAGCGGCGGGCCAAGCACAGCCCGCTGCGCGACGTGGCGGGGATGCTGCGCTCCTTCAACTACGCCACCTGGGCGGCGCTGTTCCGGATCGACGAGACGGGCGCGCTGGAGGAGGCCGGTGCTGTGATGGAGGCGGCGCTCGATTGGGAGCGGCGCAGCATGCAGAGCTTCCTGGAGGCCTACCGCGCCGCCATGGCGGCCTGCCCGGACGCGCCGGACGGGGCTGCTGCCGACCGCCGCCTGCTGGCGCTGTTCCTGATGGAGAAGGCGCTCTACGAGATCGCCTACGAGGCCGCCAACCGGCCGAATTGGATCGGCATTCCGGTGAAGGGCGTGCTGGGGCTTCTGGACGGCGAATCCTGAGGCGAAACCCGAAACGGGACATAGGACGCCGCGGGCGTGGTGTGACAAACGCCCCGGCGCTATGTTCACACCCCAGGAACGAGCAAGGGTAAGGGGAAAGTCAGCCGATGCCGAACGACATCCGAACGGGAAACCGTGCCAAGGCGCAGGAAGCGTCGCCGAAGGCCGTGTCGCCGTTGAGCGGCGGCATCGAGGCCATCGTCCGCGCCGACCACGGCGATCCCTTCGCGATCCTGGGCATGCACCAGACCGGCAAGGACCAGCCCGTCGAGGTCCGCGCCTTCATCCCCGGCGCGGAGAAGCTGTGGGTGGTCGACAGCGCGTCGGGCGACCCGGCGGGCGAGGCCGACAAGGTCCATGGCGAGGGCTTCTTCGTCGCCGTCCTGCCCGACCGCAAGGAGCCCTTCCGCTACCGCCTGCGCGTCCAGTTCCCGCTGGCGACGGTGGAGTTCGAGGACGCCTACCGCTTCTGGTCCGTCCTGGGCGAACTGGACATCCATCTGCTGGCCGAGGGCACGCACCTCAAGAGCTTCGAGCGGCTGGGCGCCCACCCGCGGGAGATCGACGGGGTGGCCGGCGTGGCCTTCGCCGTCTGGGCGCCCAACGCGCGGCGGGTCAGCGTCGTCGGCGACTTCTGCGACTGGGACGGCCGGCGCCTGCCGATGCGCAAGCGGACGGAAGCCGGTGTGTGGGAGATCTTCGTGCCGCACGCCACCGTCGGCCAGCGCTACAAGTTCGAGATCAAGGGGGCCGGCGGCGACCTGCTGCCGCTGAAGTCCGATCCCTACGCCTTCCAGGCCGAGTTCCGTCCCCAGACCGCCTCCGTCGTGCACGGCCTGCCGTCCTACGACTGGCAGGATGCCGAGTGGCAGCGGACCCGCTCCGCCAGCGCCGACCTGACCGCGCCGATCTCCATCTACGAAGTCCATCTCGGCTCCTGGGCGCGGGTGCCGGAGGAGGGTGACCGCTTCCTCACTTACCGCGAACTGGCCGACCGGTTGGTGCCCTATGTGAAGGATCTCGGCTTCACCCACATCGAGCTGCTGCCCATCACCGAGCATCCCTTCGACGGCTCCTGGGGCTACCAGCCGATCGGGATGTACGCGCCGACCAGCCGTCACGGCACGCCGGAGGACTTCAAGTATTTCGTGGACGCCTGCCACGCGGCGGGGATCGGGGTGCTGCTCGACTGGGTGCCCGGCCATTTCCCGACCGATCCGCACGGGCTGGGCTGGTTCGACGGCACGCACCTGTACGAGCACGCCGACCCGCGCCAGGGCTATCACCAGGACTGGAACACGCTGATCTACAATTTCGGCCGGACGGAGGTGCAGAACTTCCTGCTGGGCAACGCGCTGTTCTGGCTGGATCATTACCGGCTGGACGGGCTGCGGGTCGACGCCGTGGCCTCCATGCTCTACCTCGACTACAGCCGCAAGGCCGGCGAGTGGGTTCCCAACCGCTTCGGCGGGCGCGAGAACCTGGAATCCATCGCCTTCCTCAAGCGGATGAACGAGCTGACGTACGGCCACCACCAGGGCATCATGACGGTGGCCGAGGAATCCACAGCCTGGCCGGCGGTGTCGCGGCCCGTCTATCTCGGCGGGCTGGGCTTCGGCTACAAGTGGAACATGGGCTGGATGCACGACACGCTGGAGTACATGGCGAAGGACCCCATCCACCGCCGTTACCATCACCACCAGCTCACCTTCGGCTTGATCTACCAGTTCTCGGAGAACTTCGTCCTGCCGCTCAGCCACGACGAGGTGGTGCACGGCAAGGGCTCGCTCATCAACAAGATGCCGGGCGACGACTGGCAGAAGTTCGCCAACCTGCGCGCCTATTACGGCTTCATGTTCGCCCATCCCGGCAAGAAGCTGCTGTTCATGGGCGGCGAGTTCGGCCAGTGGCGCGAGTGGAGCGAGGCGCGCAGCCTGGACTGGCACCTGCTGGAGGAGCCGCTGCACCAGGGGCTTCACGCGCTGGTGCGCGACCTGAACCGGATGTACCGCGGGCTGAAGCCGCTGCACCAGACCGACTGCGACCCGGCGGGCTTCGAATGGATCGAGGCCAACGACAGCGACAACTCCGTTCTCGCCTTCCTGCGCAAGAGCGGGGAAGACCCGGAGCACCATGTGGTCGTGGTCTGCAATTTCACTCCGATGCCGCGCGACGGCTACCGCGTCGGCGTCACCCTGCCGGGCCGGTACGAGGAGGTGCTGAACACCGACGCCCCGGAGTACGGCGGCAGCGGAGTCGGCAACGCCGGCGGCGTGGCAAGCGAGGAGACGGAATGGCATGGCCGTCCGCATTCCATCTGCCTGACCCTGCCGCCGCTGGGCACGCTGGTGCTGGAGCGCAAGGCGGGGTAGGGGGCGCCGTCTCTTCCCGATGGGCACTCTTGACGGGCGGTACGTGCCTCCTCTTTATTGATTTGGTTATCCCGCACAGGCTCCGGGCGGACGAGCGTCCGGGGGAACGATCATGACGATGAGGAACCGGCCGCCGTCCGTCGAAGACGTGGTGCGCATCCTGCGCAGCCACAGTGCGGATCTGCGTCGGCGCGGTGTCCTGCATGCCGCCGTCTTCGGTTCGGTGGCGCGTGGCGAGGCCCGATCCGACAGCGACATCGACATCGTGATCGATCTGGACCCCGGGCATCCCATGGGGTTGTTCGAGTACACGCGGGTGACGCTGGACATCGGTGACCTGTTCGACCGGCCGACGGATGTGGTGGTGCGGAAGAATCTGAAACCCGCCCTTCGGGACAGCGTGGCGGAGGAGGCGGTGCATGCCTTCTAGGTCGCCGCAGCGGCGGCTGGAGGACATCGTTCAGAACATCGATGCGATTGCCCGATTCGTTTCCGGAATGGGGTTCGAGGATTTTCTGGCCGATCAGAAGACCAGCTATGCCGTGCTGCGCGCTCTCGAAATCATTTCGGAAGCCTCTCGGCGCATCCCCGATGACGTCAGACAGCGCCATCCCGAAATCGATTGGCGGGCCATAGCCGGTGCCGGTAACATCTACCGGCACGATTACGACAACGTGGACGACGCTCTTACGTGGCACACCATTCAACACGAACTTTCGCCGCTGAGGGCTGTGGTCGTCGCGGAGTTGATGCGGATCGAAGGGAACCGGCCATGACGGTCCAACAAGACGGGATCGTCGTCTGATGTCCATCTCCACCGCCACGCGTACCGCCGTCTGGCCCGGCAAGCCCTATCCGCTGGGAGCGAACTGGGACGGGTTCGGGGTCAACTTCGCCCTGTTCTCCGCGCACGCCGAAAAGGTCGAACTGTGCCTGTTCGACCAGACCGGCCAGCGCGAGGTCGAGCGGGTCGTCCTGCCGGAGCACACCGACGAGGTCTGGCACGGCTACCTGCCGGAGGCCCGGCCCGGTCTGCTCTACGGCTACCGCGTCCACGGCCCCTACGAGCCGGCTGCGGGGCACCGCTTCAACCCGAACAAGCTGCTGCTCGACCCCTACGCCAAGGCGCTGTTCGGGCCGTTCCGCTGGTCGGATGCCCATTACGGCTACCGAGTCGGCTCGACGCGCGAGGATTTGTCCTTCGACCGGCGCGACAACGCCCGCGGCATGCCGAAATGCCGGGTGGTCGACCGCGCCTTCACCTGGGGGCACGACCGGCACCCGGCGGTGCCCTGGTCCGACACGGTGATCTACGAGACGCATGTCGGCGGTTTCACCATGCGCCATCCGGAGGTGCCGGCCCCGCTGCGCGGCACCTTCGCCGGCATGTCCACCCATGCGGTGATCGACTATCTCAAGGCGCTGGGCATCACGTCGGTGGAGTTCCTGCCGGTGCAATCCTTCGCCGACGACCGGCATCTGGTCGGGCAGGGCCTGCGCAACTACTGGGGCTACAACAGCGTCGGCTTCTTCGCGCCCGAGCCGCGCTACATGACCACCGGCGTGCTGTCGGAGTTCAAGACCATGGTCGCCCGCCTGCACGAGGCGGGGATCGAGGTCATCCTGGACGTGGTCTACAACCACACGGGCGAGGGCAACCATCTCGGCCCCACCCTGTCCTTCAAGGGCATCGACAATCTCAGCTATTACCGGCTGCTGCCCGACAACCCGCGCTTCTACATCAACGACACCGGCACCGGAAACACCCTGAATCTCAGCCACCCGCGCGTGCTCCAGCTGGTCATGGACAGCCTGCGCTACTGGGTGACGGAGATGCATGTCGACGGCTTCCGCTTCGACCTCGCCACCGTGCTGGCGCGGGAGCCCTACGGGTTCGACCCCGGTTCGGGCTTCCTCGACGCGGTGCGGCAGGACCCGGCGCTGGCCGACGTGAAGCTGATCGCGGAGCCATGGGACGTCGGTCCCGGAGGCTATCAGGTCGGCAACTTCCCGCCGGGCTGGGCGGAGTGGAACGACCGCTATCGCGACACCGTGCGCCGCTACTGGCGCGGCGACGACGGCATGCTGCCGGAACTGGCCGGGCGGATCGCCGGCTCGTCGGACCTGTTCGAGAAGCGCGGGCGGCGGCCCTGGTCGTCGGTGAACTTCGTCACGGCGCATGACGGCTTTACCCTGCACGACCTCGTCTCCTACAACGACAAGCACAATTGGGCCAACGGCGAGGACAACCGCGACGGCCATTCCGCCAACCATTCCTGGAACCACGGGGTGGAAGGCGAGTCCGACGACCCGGCGATCCGCGAGGCCCGCGCCAAGCAGAAGCGCAACCTGCTGGCCACCCTGTTCCTGTCGCAGGGCACGCCGATGATGCTGGCTGGCGACGAGATCGGCCACAGCCAGAAGGGCAACAACAACGCCTATTGCCAGGACAACGAGACCTCCTGGCTGGACTGGGCGCGGCTGAAGGGCGAGGGCGGCCCGATGCTTGCCTTCGTCAAGCGGCTGATCGCGCTGCGCAAGGTTCATCCGGTGCTGCGCCGACCGGTCTTCCTGCATGGGCGCCGGACCTCGCCGAACGGATTGAAGGACATCGTCTGGTACACGCCGCAGGGTGTTGAGAAGTCGGCGGAGGATTGGCGCAACGGGCACGCGCGCTGCATCATGCTGCTGCTGAACGGCCATGCCGGAACCTACACCGGGGTGGACGGCGCGCCGCAGGACGACGGGGTTCTTCTGATCGTGCTGAACGCCCACACCGACACGGTCAACGTCACCCTGCCGGAGGTGCCCGACGCGCGCGGCTGGCGCTGCGTCCTGGACACCCGCGTGGTGGACGGGGCCGGTGACGGGCGGATGCAACTCGCCGGGCGGACGATGCCGGTGGACGGGCGGACGGCGCTGGTGTTCGTGCAGGTTGATTCGCCCGGTCGTTGATGCGGGTCAATAGGCGGTCTTTTCCGCCTGTGCTAACGTCCAGGCCGGGGATGGCCTTTCCACCTCCGGTTTCCGCGGAACCTACGCATGCCCGACTACGACTACTCCCTGGTTGATGCCGCCATCATCGACACCCAGTCCAACACCCAGCGCGTCCTGCGCGAGGTTCTGGCGCGGCTGGGGATGAAGCGGGCGGAGGCCTACGGCTCGGTCCGGGACGCGGTGGACATGGCGACGGCGGCCACCCCCGACCTGATCCTGCTGGATATCGATGGAGAGGAGGCGGAGGCGCTGCGCCTCATCCGCCGCCTGCGCAACGAGCCGGACACCCGCAACCCTTACGCCTGCATCGTCGCCACGACGTGGCAGCCGACGCCGCTTCTGGTCATGCGGGTCACCAACGCCGGGGCCGACGATCTGCTGGTGAAGCCGGTCTCGCCCAAGCAGGTGCAGGAGCGGTTGGCCGCCCTGATCGAGTCGCGCAAGAAATTCGTGGTGACCGCCGACTACACCGGCCCCGACCGGCGCAAGTCGCCGCGCGAGGGCGCCCAGGTGCCGCTGCTCGACGCGCCGAACACGCTGCGGCTGAAGGCCACCAACCGCTGGGCGCACATCAACGCCCGGCAGCTCATGGCCGAGGCCAACCACTTCGTCAACGAGCAGAAGCTGCTGCGCATCAGCGTGCAGGTCGCCTTCCTGATCGAGTTCGCCGCCACCGGCTTGGCCGTCCGCCCGCCGGAGCGCATGGCGGTGGAGCATCTGGCCCGCGTCCCGGCCTTCCTCGACGACCTGTTGCGCCGCCTTGACGACCTGAGCGAGCCGGGGCCGGCGGAGTCCGTCGCCAAGTCCTTGAAGATGATGGCGGAACGGCTGCGGCTGCAGGCCGAATCAGGTGCCGTCGCGGCGGAGGAGCTGGAGCGCGTCCGCGCGCTCGCCCGCGACCTGATGCAGGCGGTGGATGCGGCGCGTCCCCTGGAGGCCATGATGGCGGAAGTGTCGGTCGCCGTGACCGGCTACCGTTCCCGGCTGGAGCAGATGGCCCAAGCCAAGGCGGAGGCGGCCAAGGCGGAGGCCGCGAAGGCCGCCATGGTCGTGCCCGCGGCGAACGGCGATGCCGCGAAAGAGGCGGTTGGGTCGTGACCCCGCAAATGGTGAGCCGCTGAAGGCGAAGGCCGGATCATCCAAGGTTGCGGCGCGTTGTCACCCATGCCCCGTCGCCGCATGCGAAAGCGTTGCGGTAAATATGAAAATTCGAATGTTCGGGGCTGGACGGAATCGGCCCGACGCGCAATGCTCGCGCGCAGGCCGTTGCGGCCAGAATGACGCCACCAAGACGCCACGACCGATAACCGCGGGGAACCCTGAATGAGCGATCTCGACCGGCTTGCCGAACGGCTTGGCATCGAGCCCTTCTACCATGACATCTGGGGCAACCGGCGCGAGACCTCCGACGCGACGAAGCGGGCTCTGTCCGCCGCCATGGGCTATCCCGCCGGCAACGGCGAGGAACTGGCGGGGAGCCTGCACGCGGTGGAGGACCGGGCGTGGCGCCGCATGCTGCCCCCCGTCCTGGTGATCGACGAGGGCGCGCCGCTCGGCCTCGCCCTGGCCGTTCCGGCCGGGCTGGAGGACGCCGAGCTGACCTGGACGCTGACCGAGGAGGGCGGGCTCGCCCACCGCGCATCGCTGCGCGTCGGCAACCTGCCGCTGGCCGAGCAGCGGGTGCTCGACGGCGTGGCCTATGAGCGGCGCACGGTGTCCACCCGCCTGCCGCCGACCCTGCCGCTCGGCTATCACCGGCTGACGGTGGTGATCCGTCCTCAAGGCGTGGGAGGGACGCTGGAGGGCGGCACGGTGCTGATCGTCGCGCCGCAGCGCTGCCTGACGGTGGAGGACGTGGTTCCCGGCGGGCGGACCTGGGGCATCGGCCTCCAGCTCTATGCGCTGAAGAGTGGCGACGACTGGGGCATCGGCGACTTCGACGATCTCGGGCGCTTCGCCGAGACGGCGGCGGGGCTCGGAGCCGGGCTGGTCGGGCTGAATCCGCTGCACGCGCTGTTCCCGGCCGACCCCAACCACATCGGCCCTTATTCGCCGAGCAGCCGGACCTTCCTCAACATCCTCTACATCGACGTGGAGCGGGTGCCGGAACTGGCGGCCACCCCGCAGGCGCAGGCCCTTATCGCGTCGGAGGAGTTCCGGCAGCGGCTGGCCGCCGCGCGGGCGACGGAGCTGGTGGACTATCCCGCCGTCTCCGCCCTCAAGATGCCGGTTCTGGAGGCGCTGCACGCCACCTTCCGGGCGCTCGGCGCGAGCGACGCGCGGCGCGAGGCGTTCGAGACGTTCCGGCGGGAGATGGGCGAGCCGCTGCGCCGCCACGCCGTGTTCGAGGCGCTGCACGAGCATTTCTACCGCCGCGACCCGTCCCAATGGATGTGGCGGAGCTGGCCGGCGGCCTTTCAGCACCCGGACAGCCCTGAGGTCCAGGCCTTCGCCGCCGAGCAGGCCGACCGGGTGGGCTTCTTCGAATATCTGCAATGGGAGGCCGACCGCCAACTCGGCACGGCGGCGGAGCGCGGGCGGCGGGCCGGGCTGCCCCTCGGCTTCTACCGCGACCTCGCTGTGGCGGCGCATCCCGGCGGGGCGGCGGCCTGGGGCGAATCGGGCATCCTGGTGCAGGGCGCCAACGTCGGCGCGCCGCCGGACCAGTTCAACATGAAGGGGCAGAACTGGGGCCTCGCCCCGCTGTCGCCGGTGGGCCTGCGCGAATCGGCCTATGGCAGCTTCATCGCCATGCTGCGCGCCAACATGCGACACGCCGGGGCGCTGCGCATCGACCATGTGATGGCCCTTCAGCACCTGTTCTGGATCCCGGCGGACGGCAGCGACGGCGCCTACGTCGAGTACCCGTTCGAGGATCTGCTGCGGATCATCGCGCTGGAAAGCCGGCGCAACCGCTGCATCGTCATCGGCGAGGATCTCGGCACCGTGCCGGAGGGCTTCCGCCCGGCTCTGGAGCGGGCGGGCATCCTCAGCTACCGCGTGCTGTATTTCGAGCGCAGCGCCGACGGCGGGTTCAAGGCGCCGGAGGAGTATCCCGCCGGGGCCATGGTCACGGTGACCACCCACGACCTCGCCACCTTCAAGGGTTTCTGGACCAACCGGGACCTCGACTGGCGCGCCCGGCTCGACCTCTATCCCGACGAGGCGGCGCGGAACAAGGATGCCTGGGACCGCGGCGTGGACCGTTGGTGGATGCTGCAAGCGCTGGAACGGGAGGGGTTGCGCCCGGTCCGCTACCCGAACAACGAGGGTTCGCAACCCTTCTCGCGCGAGCTGATGGAAGCGGTGCACCGCTACCTGTCCCGCTCGCCGGGCCGCATCGCCATGGTGCAGATCGAGGATGCGCTGGGCGAGGTGGAGCAGCCGAACCTGCCGGGCACCGTGGACCAGCATCCGAACTGGCGCCGCCGCCTGGGCCTGCCAGTGGAAGCGATGACCGAGGATGAAGGGGTGCGCCGGCTGGCCGAGGCGGTCCGCAGCGAACGGCCTTGAAGCCAGCCGAACCGGAAGCCGATTGCCATCCTGCGGTATTGGCTTACACTTCCCGTCAGTCGTCGGGCAAAAGAACAGCGCGCCGCGCGCAACATCGTGCGGCCAATCAAGACGGAGGGGTAGATGAAAGGTGATCCGAAGGTTATCCGGCACCTCAACACGATTCTGACGAACGAGCTGACCGCCATCAACCAGTATTTCCTGCACGCCCGCATGTTGAAGAACTGGGGACTGCACCGGCTGGCGCACAAGGTCTACGAGGAATCCATCGGCGAGATGAAGCACGCCGACAAGCTGATCGAGCGCATCCTGTTCCTGGAAGGGCTTCCCAACCTCCAGGACCTGCACAAGCTGAAGATCGGCGAGGATCTGCCGGAGATGTTCACCGCCGACCTTGGCATCGAGAGCCACAACCGGGGCAACCTGCTGGAAGCCATCGCCGACTGCGACGCGGTGCGCGACTATCAGAGCCGCGAAATTTTCCGGGAGATCCTGGAGGACACCGAAGAGCACATCGACTGGCTGGAAACCCAGCTCGACCTGATCCAGCGCGTGGGCCTGACCGCCTACCAGCAGGAGCAGATCTACGGCGAGGATTCCTCGTCCTGATAAGCGATGCGGAGCGGTTCGCCGCCTAGACGGACATTCCCGCCGACGTCCCGGCCGCATAGGCCGCGGCGTCGGCCTTGCGGTAAGCGGTGATGGCGGCGGACCAGGGCTCGATGTGCAGGCCGCTGCCCATCGCGTCCTGATGGATGCTCTGCGCGATGAAGCCGGCGTTGGGGGTGGCGCTCAGGCGCGGCGACGCGCCGGTCACTGGTCCGTCGTCACCTTCAGCATCGTCCAGCGCGAATTTGGACGAGGAGCCGGCGCGGCGGGCGCGGTTGCTTTCCGCTTCCCCCAATTCCGTCCGGTTTCCGCCTTTCAGCGCATCGTCGGCGGCCGAGACATCGTCGGACCGTCGGCGTTCCGCTTCCCCCGGCACGCGCCGGATCGGCTGCACCGCGATGGCTTCGCTGGCCAGCATCTGCCGAAGCCGGCCCATCCCGGACAGGGACTGCGCGTTCGACGGCGATGATAGGGACGGAATGCTGGACACGGGAGCGCGGCGGGTTGTGGGTGAGCCTAGTCCCGCATGGTATCAGCGCAAAGCTTCCCGATGCCTTAAAAAATTTGGGCAGGGGCGCGGCGCCGTGGTGGTTGTCCATCCGACGGCGCCGACGGTTGCGGTTCGGAGGGCTTAAGACCCTTTGCGGCCACGGACGTTGCGGCGGACGACGGATTGCGCCTCCACGACGAGATCGCTGCCGCCCAGAATGCGGGTGAACAGCGCCTTCACCGTCGCCCGGCCATGCACCGTCAGAACGCCGCTGTTCGTATCGTCCTCGATTCTCAGCACCGCGGCGTGGGTGCCGAGAAAGCTCTTGGAAAAGGCATTGTCGAAGAAGGTGCGGATGTGGCCGTCACGCTGGTCGTCGAACATGACCCGCCCGCCGGCCAGCGCCGCCGCGTCCACCGCCTGCGCCAAGCGGGCCTGGACCGCGTAGCCGCGCACCGTTTCCAGGGTGTAGCCGGCGCCCACCGCCAGGGGGAGGCCGAGCGCGACGATCAACGCCAGCGCAAGCCTGCGCCCGGACCGCCGCTCCTGCCGATGCTGGAGCGCGTAAGGGTGGTAGACCATCACCATTGCCGGACCCAAAAATGTGAAGGAGAACGCAAGATCAAATCTGCCAAAACCGCCTTAATGAGCGATTAACAGCGGTCGAATAAGTCTTTGAATCTTTAAAAGCTGGATAACGAGGGCGTGTGTTTGTTCGCGCTTATTCTCATAATTATTATGAGTTGCATGAAGCTTTCGAGCGATACGAAGGGAGATTGGTTTGAATTTCGTACTAAATCGTTTTGATTGGCCCATGGGGCGAGGCCGCCAGGGAAGATAAGGATTCCGTGCCGCATCGGAAGGGGAAAAAAGAAGGATCGGCCGTGCGGGTGGGCGATGCACCGAAGGGGAGTGGGAATAAAGCCTTGCGTCCGGGCGTCCAGGAGGAACCATCGTCCAAACAACAAGACAGGGGAGGGCATCCATGGACCGCAAGATCTCCGGGGCTGGCATTGGGGCTGCGCTCGCGATCGGAATTCTGCTGTCGGCGGCGCCGGCACCGGCGCAGACGTCCGACCGTTCAGCGGGCGGCGGTTCCGCAAGCATGAGCTTCTTCATCACCAGCGTCGGATCGGGGAAGGGCGCCGATCTGGGTGGGCTGGAGGGGGCGGACCGCCATTGCCGGCAACTGGCGCAGGCCGTCGGGGCGGGGAACCGCGACTGGAAGGCCTACCTGTCCACCCAGGCGGCGGATGGCCGGCCGGCGGTGAACGCCCGCGACCGCATCGGCGCCGGCCCCTGGCAGAACGTGAAAGGGCAGGTGATCGCCCGCAGCGTGGAGGATCTTCACGCCAACAATGGCCTGACCAAGCAGACCGGCCTCACCGAAACCGGCGAGATGGTCAATGGCCGCGGCGACACCCCCAACACCCACGACATCCTGACCGGCAGCCAGCCGGACGGCACCGCCTTCGGCGGCGCGGAGGACCGGACCTGCGGCAACTGGACCCGCAGCGGGACGGAGGGCGCCGCCATGGTCGGCCATCATGACCGCATCGGTCTCGGCGACGACCCGCCGGCCAAGTCCTGGAACAGCTCGCATCTGACGCGGGGCGGCTGCAGCCAGGACGCCTTGAAGGGCACGGGCGGCGCGGGGCTGCTCTATTGCTTCGCGGCCGATTAGCAGGGCAGGAGCGGGAGGGCTGATCCGCCCGCTCCCTTTCCGCCGGCATCCGGGAGCGCTACAGTCCCGACTTCCTGACGGTGTGTGGAGGCGGCCCGATGCGGGGCGGGGCGTGGCGTTCGGCGGTGCTGGGCTTTGTGGTGGCGGGCATGGCGCTCGCCTTCCTGGGGGTGGAGATCGGGCGGCTGGCCGTCGCCGACCCGGAGCGTTCCCTGCTGGACATGGGGGCGGTCGGACTCGGCGTGCTGGCGCTGTGGATCGCCTTCGCCCGGTTGAACCGCCATTTCCGCGATCTGGGCCGGCTGCGTGAGACCCTGTCGGCGTGGCGCGGGCGCAGCGCCGTCTCCCTCGCCGCCGATGCGAAGGAGGACGAGGCCGGCGACCTCGCGCGCGCGGCGGCGGAGGCGTTGCGCCACGGCCGCCATGGGGAGCATCGCCCGGGCGAGCGGTTGGCCGGGGTGATCGCCGCGCTGGAGGAGCCGGTGGTGGTGCTCGACGACTTCGGTCGGATCGATACGCTGAACCCCGCGGCCTCGGCTCATCTGGGGCTGGTGGCGGGGGCCGACATCTATGACCACCTGTCGCGCCCCGAACTGTTCCGCGCCATCGAGCGGGCGCGTGAGGATGGCCAGATGGTCTCCGCCCTGCTGCGCCGCGCCCAAGGGGGGGAGGTGCCGGTCCGCGTCAAGGATTTGGGGCTTCAGTCGGGGATCGCCCTGGTGTTCCCAGCGAAGGCGGGGGAGGCGCCGCCGCTGCTGTCCGGCGAGCGGCGGCTGCTGCGCCCCAGCGCCCGTCCCGTCCATCTCGGCGACGAGGACCCGCTGCTGGCCCTGCCGATGGTCAGCCTGTGGGTCGCCACCGCCACCGGGCGTCCGGAGGAGGGGCCGGTCGTCGCGGTGGGCACGGTGCGGATGGTCGGGCCGCGTGTCTTCCGCAGCCTGTCGCTGGACCTGTTCATCGATCCCGGCGCGCCGATCCCGGCGGAGGGCTCCGCCTCCCACGGCGTGACCGCGGCGATGGTGGAGGGCGCGCGCCCCTTCGCCGCGGCCTGGCCGGTGATCGCCGACGCCCTGCGCGGCTGCGCGGTGGTCGGCTGGGGGGTGGATACGGCGCTCGGCACGCTGGCCCGCGCCTGCCGCGACGCCGGCCTGCCGGAGCCGGGGGCGCCACCGGCGCTCGACCTCGCGCGGCTGTCCGCGGCCCTCGACCCGGCGCTGGAGGGGGCGTCGCTGGAGCAGCTGTCCGCGGCCTTCGGCATCGCCACCGACCGCCGCATGGGGCCCTTCGCGCCCGCCCTGGTCGAGGCGGAACTGGCTGCGGCGCTGATGACGCGGCTGGACCAGCGGGGCATCGCCACACACGGGCAGGCGCGGGCCTTCGCCGCCGGTCAGGCCGGCGCGCTTCCGGAGTGATGCCTTACCGCCATTTCGGCCGCCGCCCGGCCTTCAGCGCCTGCACCGCCTGGTCGAGCGTCTGCAGGAACTTCGACTTGTCCTGCTGGCTCATCGGCTTGTTGCCGCCGCTGACCACGCCCATGTCGCGCAGGTCCTGCATCAGCGCGCGGGTGGCGATGGCCGAGCCGATGCTGTCCTCCGTGAAGGGGCGGCCGGTCGGGCCGATCACCACGGCGCGGTTCTTGACGCAGCGGTCGGCCAGCTGGATGTCGGCGGTGACCACGATGTCGGCCTCGGTCGCGTGCTCCGCGATCCAGTTGTCGGCGGCGTCGAACTCCGACCCGACGACGACCAGTTCCGACAGGCATTCGTTGGGCAGGCGGAGCGGGCCGTTGCTGACGATCCAAACCTTGATTCCGCTGCGCCCGGCCACCCGGTAAATTTCGGCCTTTACCGGGCAGGCATCGGCATCCACATAAATCTCGACCACCCGGCCTCCCTCCTTCGCCGTTTCATGCCGCGTCCTTATGCGCTAAAACCCTGGGCGAGCGAAGTGGCGCCGCCGGTGGCGTCCTGAAATTTTTCCTTTTTGTGCAGAAGGGGCGGAGCGGCGCATGGCGTCCTATCAGTATGTTTATGTGATGAAGGGCCTGTCCAAGGTCTACCCCGGCGGCAAGAAGGTTCTGGACAACATCTGGCTGTCCTTCCTGCCCGGCGTGAAGATCGGCGTTCTCGGCGTCAACGGCTCCGGTAAGTCGACGCTGATGAAGATCATGGCCGGTCTCGACAAGGATTACTCGGGCGAGGCCTGGGTCGCGCAGGGGGCCAAGGTCGGCTACCTGCCGCAGGAGCCGCAGCTCGACCCGACGAAGACGGTGCAGGAGAACGTGCTGGAGGCCCTGGCCGAGACCAAGGGGCTGCTGGACCGCTTCAACGCCGTGTCGGAGGCGATGGGCGAACCCGACGCCGACTTCGACGCGCTGCTGGCCGAGCAGGCCGAGCTTCAGGAGAAGATCGACGCCGCCGACGCCTGGGACATCGACCGCACGGTCGAGATCGCCATGGACGCGCTGCGCTGCCCGCCGGGCGACGCCGACGTGACCAAGCTGTCCGGCGGTGAGAAGCGCCGCGTGGCTCTGTGCAAGCTGCTGCTGGAAAAGCCCGACCTGCTGCTGCTCGACGAGCCGACCAACCATCTGGACGCGGAGTCCGTGGCGTGGCTCCAGAAGCATCTTGAGGACTACAAGGGCACCGTCGTCCTGGTCACCCACGACCGCTATTTCCTCGACAACGTGACCGGCTGGATTCTCGAACTCGACCGCGGCGCCGGCATTCCCTACGAGGGCAACTACTCCTCCTGGCTGGAGCAGAAGCAGAAGCGTCTGGAGCAGGAAGGCCGCGCCGAGGAGGCCCGCCAGAAGCAGCTCTCCACCGAGCTGGAATGGATCCGGCAGTCCCCGCGCGCCCGTCAGGCCAAGAGCAAGGCCCGCATCTCCGCCTACGAGACGCTGCTGGCCGAGAGCGGCAAGGAGGCGACGGGCGAGGCCCGCATCGTCATCCCGACGCCGCCGCGCCTGGGCAACGTCGTCATCGAGGCCGAGAGCATCAACAAGGGCTTCGGCGACCGTCTGCTGATCGACGGCCTGTCCTTCCGCCTGCCGCCGGGCGGCATCGTTGGCGTGATCGGCCCGAACGGCGCCGGCAAGACCACCCTGTTCCGCATGATCACCGAACAGGAGGGGCCGGACGCCGGCGCCTTCCGCGTCGGCGACACGGTGAAGCTGGGTTATGTCGACCAGAGCCGTGACACGCTGAACCCGAACAAGACGGTGTGGGAGGAGATCTCCGACGGGCTGGACGTGATCGACCTCGGCAAGAAGTCGATGCCGAGCCGCGCCTACGTCTCGTCCTTCAACTTCCGCGGCCCGGATCAGCAGAAGAAGGTCGGCCAGCTGTCCGGCGGTGAGCGCAACCGCGTCCATCTCGCCAAGATGCTGAAGTCCGGCGCCAACGTGCTGCTGCTCGACGAACCGACCAACGATTTGGACGTCGACACGCTGCGCGCGCTGGAAGAGGCGCTGGAAAGCTTCGCCGGCTGCGCCGTGGTCATCAGCCACGATCGCTGGTTCCTCGACCGCCTCGCCACCCACATCCTGGCCTTCGAAGGCGACAGCCATGTGGAGTGGTTCGAGGGCAACTTCGAAGCCTACGAAGCCGACAAGAAGCGCCGTCTGGGCGAGGATGCGGTGAACCCGCACCGCATCAAGTACAAGCCGCTGGTCCGTTCCTAAGCGGCTCCTGCGAACTCCCTCTCCCGCCTCGGGAGAGGGAGCGTCTTCCGGTTACCCCTCCAGCTTCTGATGCTCCAGGAAGGCGGTCTTCAAGAGCTGCTTGAGATCGTCGCCATACTGGTGGAAGCGCACGGACACCTGCCCCTTCCCCACGCCTTTGTGCACCACGACCATCCGCGCGGTGGCCATGATGTCGTCCCGCCCGGCCATGGACAGGCGCCCCTCGATCGTCTCGCCCTCCTCGAACCGATCGTCCGGCGCGTAGAGGCAGATCCCGCCGATCGACCAGTTGCGGGAGGAGTGGGTGCCGCGGTCGGTCTGGACGACCAGACAGGGCTGGGCGTAGCGCTTCTGCGCCCGCCGCTCTTCCGGCGCTGGCGGCGGCGGTGGCGCGGTGTGCACCGTCACCGTGATTCCCGTGCCGTCGAGTTTCGCGCCGCCCAGCTTGGCGGAGCGCAGCACCGCGTCCTCCATCCGGGCGTCGCGCAGATCGGCGCCGGTCAGGTTCGCCCCGTCGAAGTTGGCGGGCCAGAGGCGGTCGCCGGACAGGCGGGCGGGCCGGGCGTCGGCGCGCGCCAGGACGGCGCGGGACAGCCCGGCGCGGCGCAGATTGGTGCCGTTCAGGCAGGCCTCCGTCAGGTCGGCCCCGATCATCTCGGTATAGGAGAGGTCGGCCATCTCCAGGCTCGCCTTGCGCAGCCGCACGCCCATCAGGCGGCAGCGGCGCAGCCGCGCCGCGGCGAGCACGCGGCCGGTCAGGTCGGCCCCGATCACCGACACGAGGTCGAGATCGAGGTGGCGGCCCTCCGCTCCCTGGCTGTCCACCCAGCGCTCATGCTCGGCGACGGCCTCCAGGAACGCCTCGGACGGCATCGGCTTGTAGGCCGGCTTGACGATGGCGTTCTTGGGAAGGGAGGCGGGCAGGTAGTTGCGGTCGAGCGTCGCCTCGTCGATGGTCGTGCCGTCGAAGGTCACGCCATCCAGCGTGGCGCCCCAGAAATCGGCGCCGACCAGCACGGCGGCGGTCATGTCGGCGCCCGTCAGGTCGGCGTCGTTGAGATCGGCGCCGCTGAGGTCGCAGCCCGTGAAGTTCGCCCCGGCCAGGATGGAGCGCTCCATCTTGGCCTCGGTCAGGCGGGTGACGCCATCGCTGCGCGGCTTGTCGTCCGTTCCGTTCATCAGCGACCCGGCGCGGAAGTCGGCGCCGCGCAGGTTGGCGTCGGTCAGGATGGCCCGGTGCAGGTTGGCGCCGCGCAGATCCGCCCCGATCAAGGTCGCGGCGGTCAGGTTCGCCCCTTCCATGTCGGCGCCGAACAGGTCGGCCTGCGAGAGGTCGGCCCGGACGAGGCGGGCGCCGACCAGATTGGTTCCGGCCAGCTTCGCCCCGTTCAGGTTCACCCGGTCGAGGTTGAGGCCCGAAAGGTCACGGAAGCTGAGATCGGCCCGCCGCCCGCCGCGGCGCGTCAGCCACGTCTGGTGGGCGAGGATGATCGCCTTGATCTCTTCGATCTCGTTCTGAGTCCGGTCGGCCATCGGATGGGGCGCCCGCTGCTGCAACACACAAGAGAGGCTTCGGGCGGGACCATACCCCTTCCGGCGGTGTTCGTCACGGAATCGCCGTCTGGGCCATCGTGAAAAAGGGGCCATGAAATGCGGCCATGAAAAAGGGCCGCCCGAAGGCAGCCCTTGAGATGGTCCGGTCCGTCCGGGACGCGCGGAGCGAAGGGTCAGCCGGCGCTGCCGACCTTCTGGCGCAGCGCCTGGAGCAGGCCTTCGACCCGCCCGCCGTTCTGGCCGATGACGGAGGCGAATTCCTGGCGCTGGGTCACGCCCATGCTCACGCCCTCGACCACCACGTCGATGATCTTGTAGGCGGTGTCGCGCTTGCGCACGCGCCAGTCCACATTCACCGGCGGGCCGTTGGGGCGGACGATCTGCGTGGAGACCATGGTGTCCGCTTCGCCTTCGACGCGGGACCCGGAGATCCGGAAGGTCTCGCCTGAATATTCGACGAAGCGGTCGGCGTAGGTGTTGACGATCAGCCGTTCGAACAGCTTCTGGTATTCGTCGTGCTGCTGCGGCGTGGCGGAGTTCCAATAGCGGCCCAGCACCCAACGCCCGATGTAGGCCACGTCGAAGCCCTGATAGAGCAGGCCGCGGAAGCGCTGCACCGCCTGCTCGCGCGACAGGCTCTTGTTCGAGAAGGTGGCGACGGCCTCGTTCCCCAGCGATTGGATGAACGCGGTCGCGCCCGGATCGGCCGATTGCGCGGCGGCGGGACGGGCGGCCCAGCTGCTCACCGCGAGCAGGGCCGCGCACACGAGAAACAGGCGACGTGTCAGCATGGCAAGGCAAAAGTGGCTGCCGCGGGGGCTTTGTCAACACTCAATCGGTTAAGGGATCGAGCGCGGACGGCTGCACCGCGGCAGGCCTCCTCCTTATTTCTTGGCGGGTTCGTCGAAATCGGGGAATTCCGGCGTCGCCGGCGCGATGTCGTTGGCGATCGCGGCGCGGCGCTGCTGCGCGTAGAGGCTGCGGGCCGTCGCGTAGAAGTCCAGCGAGTTCTTGCGCAGGTCGTCGATCTCGCGCAGGAGCTGCGAGCGGCGATCCAGACCGGCGGCGGCGGTCCGCCCGTACATCGCGTTGTCCGCCCCGGCGGCGTTGGTGCCGATGCGGAACGGGTCGGCCAGCGTGTCGACGCCGTAGCCCAGCGTGTCGCGGACGTTCGACGGGCCGAGGAACGGCAGCACCACGTAAGGGCCGGGGCCGACGCCCCAGACACCCAGCGTCTGGCCGAAATCCTCCGGACGGTCGCCGATTCCGGCCTCCGTCGCCACGTCGGCGAGGCCGCCGATGCCGAGGATGGTGTTGGTCATGAACCGGCCGGTGGCGACCTGGGCGCCCTCGAAATCGCCTTGCAGCAGGTTGTTGGCAATGTAGAGCGGGCCGAGCAGGTTCTGGACGAAGTTGTGAACCGCCTGGCGCAGCGGGTCGGGGACGACTCCCACATAGACCTCCGTCGCCGGACGGATCAGCAGGATGTCCGCGGTCTCGTTGACGGCGAAGACGAATCGGTTGGGAATCTCCAGCGGATCGCTCACCGTGACGTCGGCCTCGCTGCTGCCGGGCGCGGTTGCGCAGCCCGCCATGCCGAGGGCGACGACGGCCACGGCGGCCGAGCGAAGAAGGGAGCGGGAGAGGTTGGCCAGCTTCATCGGCGACGGCTCTTTCTGGGGACACGACTTTGGGCGGGGCATCCGATTCCGCGGCCCCGTCGCGCCACGTCCAAAGGGTTCGACCCCTCGCCGGGCGGCAACGGACGCTGCCGGACAGGACATCGCCCGGAAAATCCGTGCGATCCCTTTGTTCCGTGCCTAACACAGGCGCCGCCTTTTGACCAGCGTGCCACGCGAGGTCGTCATACGGATACCGCCCTATGTGGTAGGATTGCCGCGCCCTTCGCGTCCCCTCCGGGCTTCCCGTCGGCCGGAACCGCCCGATAGAAAGCGTGATCGGAGAAAACGTGTTTACGCTGCATAAAGATATCTTTATATCTGTATCCCGCATGGCGGGCCGTAGTGGTCCGCCGGCCCTTCGGGGCGTTTCGGGACGGTGTCGGCGGTCATGGACGAACTGCTTGCGACATTGAAGGCGGCGGCGGAGACCACGCGGCTTCGGCTGCTGGCGCTGTGCGCGCATGGCGAGCTGACGGTGACGGAGCTGACCCAGATCCTGGGGCAGAGCCAGCCGCGGGTGTCCCGCCATCTGAAGCTCCTGTGCGACGCCGGTCTTCTCGACCGCTTCCGCGAAGGCACCTTCGCCTTCTACCGCTTGACCGAACGCGGCGCTTCGGCGGAGCTGGCGCGGGTGCTGGTCGATGCGATTCCGTCCGACGACCCGACGCTGACGCTGGACCTGGAGCGGCTGGAGGCGATCAAGCGCACCCGCTCCGAGGCGGCGGCCAGCTACTTCCGCGAGAACGCCGCCCGCTGGCATGAAATCCGCTCCCTCCACGTCCCGGAACGCGAGGTGGAGGAGGCGCTGCTGCGCCTGATCCCCGCCGACGGAGTGGGGGATCTCCTGGACATCGGCACCGGCACGGGCCGCATGCTGGAGGTGCTGGGGCCGCGCGCCCGGCGCGCCGTGGGCGTCGACCAGTCGCGCGAGATGCTGTCCATCGCCCGCACCAAGCTGGAGGACACGGCGCTCCGCCATTGCCACGTCCGGCAGGCGGACATGTACCAGCTTCCCTTCCCATCCGGCTCCTTCGACGCGGCGGTCGTCCATCAGGTGCTGCATTTCGCGGAGGCGCCGGCCGATCTTCTGGCCGAGGCGGCACGCGTGCTGCGGCCCGGCGGCCTGCTGCTGCTGGTCGATTTCGCTCCCCACGCCCTGGAATCCCTGCGGGCGGAGCACGCGCACCGCCGGCTGGGCTTCTCCGACGCCGAGGTCGCCGCCTGGTGCCGCCAATGCGGTCTGGACTGCGGCACGGTGGTGCATCTGCCGGGCGAACCGCTTACCGTATCCATCTGGCCGGCGGTGCGCGCCGCGAAGGGCGCATCCCCGGCCGACCCCTCCATCCTCTCCATCAGCGGAGCCCAGTCATGACGTCCGGCATCCCGTCGGTCAGCTTCGAATTCTTCCCGCCCAAGACGGAGAAGATGGAACAGAGCCTGTGGCAGGCGATCCAGCGCCTCGCCCCGCTCGCCCCGTCCTTCGTCTCGGTGACCTACGGGGCCGGCGGCTCGACGCGCGAACGCACGCACAACACGGTGACGCGCATCCAGAAGGAGACGGGCATCCCCGCCGCCGCCCACTTCACCTGCGTGGGTGCGACGCGCGAGGAGATCGACGCCATCGCCCGCACCTACTGGGACGCCGGCATCCGCCATCTCGTGGCCCTGCGCGGCGATCCGCCGGAGACCGAGGGCGGGGTCGGCGGGCGCTACGTCCCGCATCCCGGCGGGTATGCCTACGCCGCCGATCTGGTGGCCGGGATGAAGAAGGTCGCCGATTTCGAGATCTCCGTCGCCGCCTATCCGGAGTGCCATCCGGAGGCGCCGAGCGCGCAGTTCGACCTGGACAACCTGAAGCGCAAGGTGGACGCCGGGGCGACGCGGGCGATCACCCAGTTCTTCTTCGACAACGACGCCTATTTCCGCTTCCTCGACCGCTGCGCCGCCGCCGGCATCACCGTGCCGATCGTGCCCGGCATCCTGCCGATCACCAACTTCGCCCGCGCGGTGGAGTTCGCCGGCAAGTGCGGGGCGGCGATGCCACAGCGCTTCGCCGAGACCTTCGAGGGGCTGGACGCCGACCCGGAGACCCGGCAACTCGTCGCCGCGACCATGGCGGCGGAGCAGTGCCAGGCGCTCCAGGCCCAGGGCATCAAGGAGTTCCATTTCTACACCCTGAACCGCTCGGACCTGACGGTGGCCATCTGCCGGATGCTGGGCGTCAAGGCGAAGCAGCCGGCGGTGTCCTGACCGCCCCCCTGTGATAGGGTGTTGCGGATGATCGCGGTCGCGGAGGGAGGGCCATGGACAGCCGGATCGGGTATGACGACGATTTCTACGCCTGGACCCAGGAGCAGGCTCGTCTGCTGCGCGAAGCGGCGCGGGAGCGGCTGAACACGCCCATCGACTGGGACCATGTGGCGGAGGAAATCGAGGGCATGGGCAAGAGCGACCGGCGTGCGATCAACAGCCATCTGGCCCGCGTCATCGAGCATTTGCTGAAACTGGAGTTTTCCCCCGCACCGGACCCGCGCGGCGGATGGCGGAGGTCGGTGCGCGAACAGCGGGCCGCCGCCGTGGATGCGCTTGCCGACAGTCCCAGTCTGAAAGGCCATGTGGACCTTGATCTCGCGTTCCGCCGTGGATGCGGTTTCGCCAGTGACGGGCTTGGACAGGATCGCGTCGATGAGCGGGATCTGCCGTCCGAATGCCCCTACGCGCTCGAACAGCTTCTTGACGAAGACTGGTGGCCGGTGAACCGCCACGGTCTTGAATGAAACGCTGACTTCCTGAACCTCTCCGCCCGACCTTCCTTCCGAAACGGACCAGACCCTTCCCATGCCGCACATTCTCGACACTCTCCGCGACCGCGTCCTGCTCTGCGACGGCGGGTTCGGCAGCCGCATCCAGGCACTCGATCTCGATGTGGAGAAGGACTACTGGGGGCACGAGAACTGCACCGACATCCTGCCGCTGTCGCGCCCGGACATCGTGCGGGAGATCCACCGCGGCTACTTCGAGGCCGGCGCGGACATGGTGGAGACGGACACCTTCGGCGCCTCCCCGGTGACGCTGGGCGAGTTCGGCATCTCCGAGAAGGCGTTCGAGATCAACCAGCGCGCGGTCGAACTGGCGCGCGAGGCGGCGGAGACCTTCACGGACGGGCTGCCGCGCTTCGTCATCGGCTCGGTCGGGCCGGGCACCAAGCTGCCCAGCCTGGGCCACATCCCCTATCAGGATCTTGAGGACAGCTTCTTCGTACAGGCCGCGGGTCTGATCGCCGGCGGCGCCGACGCCATCCTGGTCGAAACCTGCCAGGACCCGCTGCAGATCAAGGCCGCCGTCAACGGTATCAAGCGCGCCCGCGCCGAGGCCGGGTCCGACACGCCCGTCTTCGTCCAGGTGACGGTGGAGACCACGGGCACGCTGCTGGTCGGCACCGACATCGCCGCGGCGGCCACGGTGATCCAGGCGCTGGACGTGCCGCTGATGGGGCTGAACTGCGCCACCGGCCCGCTGGAGATGAGCGAGCATGTGAAGTGGCTGAGCCAGAACTGGCCGGGCCTCGTCTCCGTGCAGCCGAACGCCGGCCTGCCGGAACTGGTCGACGGCAAGACCCACTATCCGTTGCGCGCCGACGACTTCGCCCATTGGCTGGAGCGGTTCGTGACCGAGGACGGGGTCAACCTCGTCGGCGGGTGCTGCGGCACCAACGTCCCGCACATCGCGGCGGCCAACCAGATGCTGCGCAAGCTGGCCCCGGCGGGGTCGCACCGCCCGAACCCGAAGGGCCGCACGGTCCATTGGGTGCCCGCGGTCGCCTCGCTCTACTCCCAGGTCACGCTGCGCCAGGAGAACGCCTTCTTCGCCATCGGCGAGCGCTGCAACGCCAACGGCTCCAAGAAGTGGCGCGAGCTTCAGGAGAAGAACGACTGGGACGGCTGCGTCGAGATGGCGCGCGAGCAGGTGAAGGAAGGCTCGCACACGCTGGACGTCTGCACCGCCTTCGTCGGCCGCGACGAGGTGGCCGAGATGCAGGCGGTCGTGCAGCGCTTCGCCGGCTCGGTCACCGCCCCGCTGGTCATCGACTCCACCGAATACATCGTGCTGGAGAAGGCGCTGGCGCTCTACGGCGGCAAGGCGATCATCAACTCCATCAACTTCGAGGACGGCGAGGAGCCGGCCCGCAAGCGCCTCGCGCTGGCCAAGAAGTTCGGTGCGGCGGTGATCGCGCTGACCATCGACGAGGAGGGCATGGCGAAGACGCCGGAGCGCAAGCTCGCCGTCGCCAAGCGCCTCTATGATCTGGCGGTCAACGAGTTCGGTCTGCCGGCCCACGACCTGCTGTTCGACCCGCTGACCTTCACCATCGCCACCGGCAACGAGGACGACCGCAAGCTGGCCATCTGGACGCTGGAGGGCATCGAGGCGATCAGCCGCGAGATGCCCGGCTGCCAGATCATCCTGGGCCTGTCCAACGTCTCCTTCGGCCTGAACGCGGCGGCCCGCCACGTGCTGAACTCGGTCTTCCTCGACCACGCGGTGAAGCGCGGCATGACCGGCGCCATCGTGCATGTGTCGAAGATCATGCCGCTGCACCAGATCCCCGAAAAGGAGGTCAAGACCGCCGAGGATCTGATCTTCGACCGCCGCGCGGAAGGCTACGACCCGCTCCAGGCCTTCATCGCCCTGTTCGAGGGCCGCAAGGCCGCGGACGCCAAGAAGAAGGCCCGCGCCGAGACGGTCGAGGAGCGGCTGAAGGAGCGCATCGTCGACGGCGACCGCACCGGGCTGGAGGACGATCTCGCCGAGGCGATGAAGACCCACCCGCCGCTGGAGATCATCAACACGTACCTGCTCGACGGCATGAAGGTGGTGGGCGAGCTGTTCGGCGCCGGCAAGATGCAGCTTCCCTTCGTGCTCCAGTCCGCGGAGACCATGAAGGCCGCCGTGGCGTGGCTGGAGCCGCACATGGAGAAGCTGGACGGCCAGCAGAAGGGCACCATGGTGCTGGCCACCGTGAAGGGCGACGTCCACGACATCGGCAAGAACCTCGTGGACATCATCCTGACCAACAACGGCTACAAGGTCGTCAATCTGGGCATCAAGCAGCCGATCGGCGCGATCATCCAGGCGGCGAAGGAGCACAAGGCCGACGCCGTCGGCATGTCCGGCCTGCTGGTGAAATCCACCGTCGTCATGCGCGAGAATCTGGAGGAGATGACCCGCGAGGGGCTGGAGGTTCCGGTCCTGCTCGGCGGCGCCGCCCTGACCCGCGCCTATGTGGAGACGGATTGCGTGGCCTCCTACGGCTCGGGCCGTGTGGCCTATGCCGGGGACGCCTTCGACGGCCTGACCCTGATGGATCAGGTGGTGGGCGGCAGCTTCGACCAGCAGCTCGCCATCCAGCAGGCCAAGCGGTCGGGCCGGGCGGTCAACCGCCGCCGCGTGCTGGGGCAGGCGACCAGCGCCGCCGTCGGCCCGGTGGACAAGGACGCCATCCGCGCCCGCCGCGCCCGCCTCGCCGAGGGCGTGCCGGTGCCGACTCCGCCCTTCTGGGGGCCGAAGGTCATCGAGCATGTGCCGCTGAAGACGCTGGTGACCTACCTGAACGAGCGCATGCTCTACCAGCTCCAGTGGGGCTACCGGAAGGACGGCAAGTCCTTCGAGGAGTTCAAGGAGTGGGCGAAGAAGGAGCTTCGCCCGGTGCTCGACCGCATCCTTAAGATCGCCGCGAAGGAAGAGATCCTGCGGCCTCAGGCGGTCTACGGCTACTGGAAGGCGGCGGCCGAGGGGAACGACGTCCTCCTGTTCGCCGAGGACGGGACCAGCGAGGTCGCCCGCTTCACCCTGCCGCGTCAGGCCAAGGAGGACGGCGAGTGCATCGCCGACTTCCTGCGCGACGTGAACGACGGCGAGCGCGACGTGCTGGGCCTCCAGATCGTCACCATGGGCCAGCATTGCGCCGAGGTGGCGCGGGAGTGGTTCGCCGAGAACCGCTACCAGGACTATCTCTACCTGCACGGCCTGTCGGTGGAGATGACCGAGGCCATGGCGGAGTATGTCCACGCCCGCATCCGCGCTGAGCTGGGCTACGGCGCCGAGGACAGCCGCGACAAGGAGAAGCTGCTGCAGCAGACCTACCGCGGCAGCCGCTACAGCTTCGGCTACCCGGCCTGCCCGAACCTCGCCGACCAGGAGCAGCTTCTGAAGCTCCTCGACGCCGGGCGGATCGGCGTGGAGATGTCCGACGAGCACCAGCTCCACCCCGAGCAGAGCACGTCCGCCATCGTCCTGCATCATCCGCGGGCGAAATACTTCAGCGTGTGATGCAGGCCGCCTGAAGCGGGGCATCGCCTCCTTTCCTGCGTTACGATGGGGAAGGAGGCGCCTTCAGGATGGTCGGAACCGGCCCGGCTGACCATCCAAGCCGGTTCCCAAAGCGTGGCGGCATCGCTTATCCTTGAGGGCATGAACCATTCGCCCACCCCGCTTCGCCTGCACCGGGAAACCGTCCGCCCGGAGTGGATCGACTACAACGGCCACATGAACGTGGCCTACTATCTGCTCGCCTTCGATCATGCGACCGATGCCGTGCTCGACCATTTCGGGATCGGCAAGGCCTATGCGGAGGGCGAGGGGCGGTCGATGTTCGCGGTGGAGGCGCACCTGACCTATGCCCGCGAGGTGACGGAGGGCGACGGCCTGACCTTCACGTCCCTTGTCCTGGGCGCGGACGCCAAACGGCTGCATCTGTTTCATGAAATGCGCCATGAGGAAGACGGATTCCTCGCCGCCACGGCGGAATTCGTTCTGGTCCATGTGGATCTGGCGGAGCGCCGGTCGGTGCCGCTGGCTCCGGACGCCGCGGAGCGGCTGGCCCGCGCCGTGGCGGAGCACGCCGCTCTGCCCGTGCCGCCGCAGGCCGGTCGGTCGGTCGGGCTGCGCACGCCGAAGGGGGCGTGACGGTAGGTCGCTGCCGGCCACGGCCTTTTGTTGCGCCGGACCCTTTGTTATTCGGCCCGCGCGACACTATCTGTTGGCGCATGAAGACGACAATTTTCGCCGCCTTCGCGGTACTTGCCACCTTCCTGGGCACCGCCCTGGTCCCCTCCGCCGCATTGGCCGAATGCACCGATCCGGCTCAGCCGAAGGTGAACTGGCGCCGCTGCTACTTCGACGGGCGCGATCTGTCGTCTGTGAAACTGGCCGGGGCGATGCTGCGCGACGCCACCTTCCAGCGGGCCACGCTGAAGGATGCCGACCTGTCGGAGACCGACGGCTATCGCGCGAAATTCTTCAGCGCCACCATGCCGGGGGTGAAGCTGGACGGCGCCCGCCTGATCGAGGCCGATTTCACCCGCGCCGACCTGACCGGGGCATCCCTGAAGGAAGCGGACCTGCGCAACGCGAAGCTGGTGAACGCCATCCTGCAAAAGGCCGACTTCACCGGAGCGCGGCTGGGCGGTGCGGACCTGCGGCACGCCGATCTGTCGGGCGCCACCTGGATCGACGGCACGACGGTGTGCGCCGAGAAATCCGTGGGACAGTGCAACTGATGAAACGGCAAGTAAATTTGCCTCTCACCGTATTATAATAACCCTACCCGAAAGTTGCTTGCTCGCCTCTTTCCCGCTGCGGTAGCCTTTTTCCCCTATGAGCAGTGGAAAGGCGGCGGCAATGGCGGGCGAAGAGGATTTCGAGACGGCGCGGATTCTCGCGAGCCGCGCCATGGATCGGATCGCCGTCCATGGGCTTTTGCCGAACCCGGAGAACTTTACCCTCTGGTACGCCTATTTCGGCGGGCAGAACCCGGACCTGACGCGCGCCATCGAACTGGCTCAGCGTGACGGCGCCACGCTGTCGCAGGGCCATTGCGACGAGCTGTACAAGCGCTTCTTCACGCTCGACGCCGAAGCCCAGGCGATCCGCGAAACGTCGGAGCGGGCGCGCGTCGCCTTGGGGCGCATCCTCGACCAGTTGGGCAGTGTCGGCTCGGAGACGGATCGCTACGGGCAGGCGCTGGCCGGTTTCCGTGGAGAACTGGACCAGCCGATGAGCTTGGCCGAGCTGCGCGCCATGGTGGCGGCCATCGCGGCGGAGACGACCGCTATCGTGGACCGCCAGACCCGCCTGCAGAGCCAGCTTCTCGAATCCAGCCAGCAGTTGGCCGAGCTGCGCGTCGTCCTGGATTCCGCGCGTCGGGAGGCGATGACCGACGGGTTGACCGGAATCTCCAACCGGCGTGGCTTCGATCTGGCGCTGGCCTCCGCCGCGGAGGAGGCGGTGCAGACCGGAATGCCGATGGCGCTGCTGATGGTGGACATCGACCATTTCAAGCGCTTCAACGACACCCATGGCCATCTCGTCGGCGACCATGTCCTGAAGCTGGTCGCCAAGGTGCTGACCGAAGGGGTCAAGGGGCGCGACACCGTCGCCCGTTACGGCGGCGAGGAGTTCAGCGTCATCCTGCCGCACACCGGGCTTCAGAACGCCGTGAAGCTGGCTGAGCAGCTTCGCGCCTCCGTGGGGTCGCGGCAGATCATCAACCGGTCGCGCAACGCCAATTACGGCTCGGTCACTCTGTCGGTCGGGGCGGCCGAATACCGCCCCGGCGAAGACCTGCTGGCCCTGATGCGCCGCGCCGACGAGGCCCTCTACACCGCCAAGCGCGGCGGCCGCAACCGCGTTTGCGCGGAGGGGACGGTGGCGGGCTGACCGCCGCCCGTCAGGGATTTCCCGTCAGGCGCCGGACCGCGGCGTCGGTTTCGTCCACCAGCCGCGCCATCAGCTCCGCCGCCGTCTGCCGCCGCGCCAGCCGTACCCCCTGACCGGCCCACAGCGACAGGAACTCCGCCCGGCCCTGCTGGGCGGCGGCGGTGCGCATCGGGCGGGTCAGCGTGTTCTGCAAGGGGAAGGGCAGGGCGTCGCCGTCCGCGATGTCCTCCATGACGCGGTTGACGATCCCGCGCGCCGGACGGCCCGAGAAGGCGCGGGTCACGCGGGTCTGCGTCTCGCGGGCGTCGAGGATCGCCCGCTTGTGCGCCTCGGGGATGCCGGCCTCCGCGCAGGTCAGGAAGGCGGTGCCCATCTGCACCCCGGCGGCGCCCAGCGCCAGCGCCGCCGCGATGCCGCGCCCGTCCATGATCCCGCCGGACGCCAGCACGGGAAGGTCCACCGCATCCACCATCTGTGGGACGAGCGCCATGGTGCCGACCAGTCCGGCGGCGAAATCCACCTCTTCCGGACCGGTGGCGAAGCTGCCGCGGTGTCCTCCGGCCTCCGCGCCTTGGGCGATCACGGCGTCCATGCCGGCCTGTTCCAACGCAATGGCCTCCTCGACGCCGGTCGCCGTACCGATCAGGAGCATCCCCCGCGCCTTGATGGCGGCGAGCGCGTCGGCGGGCGGGATACCGAAGGTGAAGCTGAAGGCCGCCGCCCCACAGTCCAGCGCCGCCGCCAGTTGGGCGGCGAAGCCGTCGGCGCCGAGAGCCGGTGTCCCGGGAGCGGGCAGGCCGAGGTCGGCGTGGTAGCGCGCGATGCGGGCGACCGCCGCGTCTATCGTTCCGGCGTCCGGCGCGTCGGGCGCGGGCAGGGGGGCGAACAGATTGATTCCGAAGGGGCGGGCGGTCCGGGCGCGGATCGTCCGTGCCCGTTCGGCAATCTGCTCCGGGGTCAGGTAGGCCGCCCCGATGAAGCCAATGCCGCCCGCCTCGCCCACCGCGGCGACGAGGTCCGCCGTGTCGGCGCCCCCGGCCATCGGGGCCTGGACGATGGGGTGGGACAGGCCCAGGCGCTGGGTCAGACTGCTGTGAACCGGCATCGCGCCGCCCTCCGCTTTCGGTGATCCGCGGAGGAAGGCTAGGGCAGTCCGGCCATCGTGAAAAATGATTTGTTCAGATGGGACGGATCATGTCCGGTGATGGTAGGCCGTGGCCACGTCACGCGGCGCGCAGCCACACCGCCGTGTCGTGGAAGGCGGCGCCGCCCGCCGGGGGGATCGGCTCGGGCGAGGTCAGGGTGTTGATGCCGATCCCTTCCAGGAAGGCGCTGTTCGGCCAGATGCCCTCCACGATCACCACCCCGCGCGGCACGCCAGCGAAGGGCTTGGCGTGGACGACGACGCTGCCCAGCCCGTTGCCGAGGCGCACGGCGTCGCCGTCGGCCAGGGCGAGCTCCGCCGCGTCCTCTGGATGGATCAGGACGGTGGGGCGGCCTTCGCGGCGCTGGGCGGTCACCGTCTCGGTGAAGCTGGAATTGAGGAACTGCCGCGCTGGGGCGGTGACGAGGCGGAAGGGATGCTCGGCGTCGGCCGGGCGGCCCGGCGCCATGTGGTCCGGCAACTCTGGCAACTGGCCGGCGCCGTAGGGGCCGAGCGCCGACCAGTCGGGCGCGAAGCGGAAGCGCCCGTCGGGGAAGGCGAAGCCGTTCAGGAAATGCGAGGTCTCGAAATCCGGCTGGGCGTCGATCCAGCGCTGCTCCGTCAGGGTGGCGGCGTCGGTCAGGCCGGAGGTCTTCAGCATGGAGTCGATGATCTCCAGCGCGCTCATGCCGAAGCCGGGATGCTCGGCGCCGACGCGGCGGGCGAGTTCGGAAATCACCCAGTGGTTCTCGCGCGATTCGAACTGCGGCTCGATCACCTTCCGGCCGATCAGGATGTGCATCTGGCCACCGCCGCGGTAGAGGTCGTCATGCTCCAGGAAGGTGGTGGCGGGGATGACGATGTCGGCCAGTTGCGCGGTGTCGGTCATGAACTGTTCGTGCACCGCCACGAACAGGTCGTCGCGCAGGAAGCCGCGGCGCACGTGGGCACTGTCCGGGCAGATCGCCGCCGGGTTGGTGTTCTGGATCAGCATGGCGGTGACCGGCGGGCCGCTCTTGATGTCCTCCCCGGTCAGCACCGCGCCGATGCGCGACTGGTCGAAGCCGCGCACCGACGTGTCCAGCCGGTCCAGCCCCTCCGACAGGGTGCGGTCGATGCTGTAGATGCCCGACGAGCAGTAGAGCGCCCCGCCTCCTTTGTGCGCCCAGGCGCCGGTGACCACCGGCAGGCAGGACACCGCGTGCATCTGCGCCGCCCCGTTGTGGGCGCGCGTCAGCCCGTAGCCCAGCCGCAGATAGCTGCGCTTGGTCGTGCCGTAGAGCCGGGCGAAGCCGACGATCTCCTCCACCGTCAGGCCGGTGATCGCCGCCGCCCATTCGGGCGTTCGGGTGGCGAGATGGGCCTCCAACCGCTCCGCCCCGGCGGCGTAGCGGTCGAGATAGACACGGTCGGCCAGACCCTCGCGGAACAGGACGTGCATCACCGCGCAGGCCAGCGCGCCGTCGGTGCCGGGGCGCAGCATCAGGTGGAGGTCCGACACCTCCGCCGTGCCGGTGCGGTAGGGGTCGATGGTGACCAGCGTCGCCTCGCGGCCCTTGCGGGCTCGGCTGACGTGGGTCATCACGTTGACCTGGGTCGCCACCGGGTTGCCGCCCCAGTTCACGATCAGGTCGCTCTCGGCCATCTCGCGCGGGTCGGCGCCGCGGATGTCGCCGTGGCCGGCCAGCCAGCCCATGTTGGCCGGCGTGTCGCAGACCGTGCTGATCTGCCGGGAATAGCCCTTCGCGTGGCGCAGCCGCTGGATGGCGCCGCGCTGCACCAGCCCCATGGTGCCGGCGTAGAAGTAGGGCCAGACGGCTTCCGGGCCATGGACCCGCTCGGCGTCCAGGAAGGCGTCGGCGATGCGGTCCAGCGCCTCGTCCCAACCGATCTCCGCCCACTGGCCGGCCCCCTTCGGACCGGTGCGCCGCAAGGGGGTCTTCAGCCGATCCGGGGAATGGACGCGCTCCGCATAGCGGCTGACCTTCGCGCAGATGACGCCCGCCGTGTAGCTGTTGGCGGCGGCCCCGCGGACCTTGCCGATGCGGTCGGGCGCCACCCGTTCCACTTCGAGGGCGCAGGTGCTGGGGCAATCGTGCGGGCAGGCGGTCGGCAGGAAGACGGAGTTCACGGAAGGACGCCTCGGCGGGGGGAACGGTGTTCAGCTTATGTCCGGCGTTCGGCTTTTCGCAACCGGTCAGGATTGTTTAAGGACTGCCATGAGATTTCAATATTGCAGCCCTATCCTTGTGGAGGCGCGTCGCGGAAAGATGTATGTTTTCCGAAAAATACCCTCATAAGGCGGCATTTTCTCCGCCGCGAGCACGGAACGACACAGCAAGGGGAAGCCGTATGATCGCGAATGTTGCCGGAGGCGCCCGGCGGACGCTGCGGGCCGGGGTGTTCGCCAGCCTGATCGGAGCCATGATCGGAGCGGTTGCCGGTATGGCCGCTCCGGGGGTCGCCACGGCGCGGGCGGACGGCGTCAAGCTCGGCTATGTGGAATTCCCGCCCTACACCCAGACCGACGGCGGGGCCGCGAAGGGCAGCCTGATCGAGGCGTTCGACAAGGCCGCCAAGGCGGCCGGGATCGCCTACACCGCCGAATCGGCCCCGGCCCGCCGCCTTTTCTCCGGCATCGCGGAGGGCGAGTTCAACATTTTCCTGGGCATCCGCACGGTCAAGGAGTTCGACGGCACCACGTTGATCAGCGCCGCCCCCATCGCCCGGATCGAGCTGAACGCCTACGGCATCGGCGACGCCCCGGCGGTGAAGGCGAAGGAGGATCTGTCGGGCAAGGCGGTCATCGCGCTGAACGGCTATTCCTACGGCGGCTGGCGCGCCTGGATGGAGGACCCGGCCAACAAGGTGCAGATGGTCGATGCGCGCACCGCCGATCAGGCGCTCCAGCTTCTCCAGGCCGGGCGGGCGCCGACGCTGCTGCAATACTCGTTGCCGATGCAGCAGGCGCTGGGAGGTAAGACGCTTCCCGACCTGAAGGCGACGCCGGTCCAGAGTCTGGACGTCTACATCGTCGTTTCGAAGAAGACCCCGGACGCCGCGGCGGTTCTGGCGAAGCTCGAAGCCGGGTTCAAGGCGACCCAGTGACGCCACGGCGGGCGTCGTCGGGCGCCGACCTCGGCAACCGGTTGTTCAGCAAGGAAAAGGGCGGATCATGACGGTCAGCGGAGCGGCAGACGCGATGCCGGACAGCGGGAATCAAGGCGGTGGTTTGGGGCTGCGCCTGCGGGCGATGCTGCTGATCGGCGGCGTGCTGCTGATCTATCAGGTGCTGGCCATCGCCTGGGGCGTGCACGGCTCGGCCAACCAGGCCAAGGAGACGCTGGCGGCACGCGCCGACATGGTGGCGTCGCTGCAGGCCCGCGCGGCGGCGATCCCGCTCTACGACTTCGACACCGAGCAGGTGCGCGAGGTCGCCAAGGCGCCGTCTGCCGATCCCGATTTCCTCGGCGCCCAGGTGCGCGACGACAAGGCCAAGGTGGTGGCCGAGGTCGGCGACACCAAGGCCGCGAAAGGCTTCATCGAGGTGGTGAAACCCATCGTCGGCGGGCAGGCCGGTCAGCGCAAGACCATCGGCGAGTTCGTCCTGCGCCTGCGCACGGACCGGGTGGAGGCGCGGGTGACCGCCGACGCGGCGACCCAGATCGCCGTCGGGGCGGTCGCCTTCCTCGCCATCATGGCGGCGCTCTACCTCGTCGTCTCGGCCATCACGCGCCCGCTGATGCAGATCACCGCGATGGTCGGGCGGCTGGCCCAGGGCGACTACGCGGTCGCCGTGCCGGCGCTGGACCGCCGCGACGAGATGGGGGCGATGGCCCGCACCATCGACATGCTGCGCCAGAACGCCCAGCATCGCGAGCAGCTCGAAGCCGAGAAGTTGGCCCGGCAGGCGGAGGAGGCGCATCGGGGGGAACGGCTGACCCGCCTCGCCGCCGCCTTCGACCGCTCGGTCCAGGCGACGGTTGGCGAGGCCTCCACCGCCGCCTCGCAGATGAAGGGCAGCGCCGGCAGCATGCTGGACAGCGCGCTGCGCGCCGATCAGTGCAACGCCTCGGTGGCCGGCGCCGCCGATGAGACCAGCCGCACCGTCCAGACCGCCAGCGCGGCGGCGGAGCAGCTCACCCAATCGATCCGCAGCATCGCCGAGAGCGTGAAGCAGTCGGTCGCCATGTCCGCCCAGGCCATCGACCGCGCCGACGCCAGCCGAAAGACGGTGGAGGCGCTGGCCGCCGGCGCCGCGAAGATCGGCGAGATCACCAGCCTCATCACCTCCATCGCCGGCCAGACCAACCTGCTGGCCCTGAACGCAACGATCGAGGCCGCCCGCGCCGGGGAGGCCGGCAAGGGCTTCGCCGTGGTGGCGAGCGAGGTGAAGAATCTGGCCAGCCAGACCGCCAAGGCGACGGAGGAGATCGCCACCCAGATCGGCGCCATCCAATCCGTCACCAAGGAAACCGTCTCCGCCATCGGCGCCATCACCGAAACCATCGGGCAACTCAGCCAGCGATCGACGGAGATCGCCGCGGCGGTCGAGGAGCAGTTGACCGCGACCGGCGAAATCGCCGAGAGGGTCCGCACCGTGGCCGGCGAGGCCGACACCGTGACCCGCAGCATCGCGGTCGCCTCCGGCGCCTCGTCGGAGGTGGCGACGGCGGCCCGCCAGTCGGTGGAGGTCGCGCAGACCCTTCAGGCGCGCTTCGTCGATCTGCGCGACGAGGTGCAGAAGTTCCTGGCCTCGATCAAGGCGGCATAAGCGGCTTTCAATGAAACACAGGTTGCCTGCGGCGGGCGTTTCCATCCGCCGCAGGCAAGTTGCGTTTCCGGATTTCGCCTCGCCGCACTAGGATGCCGGTCCCGAACGGCGAGGATGATATGGACGACGGATTGAAGTGCCCGAAATGCAACTCCGAGCATGTCTACCAGGACGGCATGCTGTGGATCTGCCCCGAATGCGCCCATGAATGGAACCCGCAGGCCGAAGGCGGCGCGGGTGCGGAGGCTGCGGCGGATCAGGGGGTGCGGGACGCCAACGGGAACGCGCTGAGCGACGGCGACGCGGTGACGGTCATCAAGGATCTGAAGGTCAAGGGCTCGTCCCTGGTCGTCAAGGGCGGCACCAAGGTGAAGAACATCCGTCTGGTCGACGGGGCCGACGGCCACAACATCGCCTGCAAGATCGACGGCATCGGCGCGATGAACCTGAAGTCGGAGTTCGTCAAGAAGGCGTGACGTCCCCCGACTGCCCCGAAAAGAAAAACCCCTCGCCGGAGCGCTCCGGCGAGGGGTTTTTCTTAGGGGCCTTCGCCCGGCAACGAGGGACTACATCATCCCCAGCGCGCGCGGCAGCCAGGTGGAGATGATCGGCACGTAGGTGATCAGCACCAGGAAGCCCAGCATCGCCAGCAGCCACGGCCAGACGGCCACGGTCAGTTCGGTGATGCCCATCTTGGTGATGCCCGACGCCACGTAGAGGTTCAGGCCTACCGGGGGGTGGCACATGCCGACCTCCATGTTCACGACCATCATGATGCCGAAATGGACCGGGTCGATGCCCAGCTTGATGGCGACCGGGAACAGGATCGGCGCCATGATCAGCACGATGGACGACGGTTCCATGAAATTGCCGGCGGCCAGCAGCAGGATGTTCGTCACCAGAAGGAAGGCGATCACGCCCAGCCCCTGGGCGACGATCCAATCGGCGATGCCCTGCGGGATGTTCTCCGACGTCAGCACGAACGAGAACAGCACCGCGTTCGTGATGATGTAGAGCAGCATCGCCGACATGCTGGCCGAGGACAGCAGCACCTTCGGCACGCCGCGCAGCGGCATGTCCTTGTAGACGAAGACCGCGATGATGAAGGCGTAGACGGCGCTCATCGCCGCGGCCTCGGTCGGCGTGAAGATGCCGGAATAGATGCCGCCGATGACGATGACGATCAGCAGGAGGCCCCAGATCGCTTCGCGCAGAGCCTTCAGGCGCTGGCCCAGGCTGGCCTTCGGCAGGCGCGGATAGCCGAACTTGCGCGCGCGATACCAGGTAACGCCGCCCAGAACCGCCGCCAGCATCAGGCCGGGGATGACGCCCGCCATGAAGAGCTGGCCGACCGAGGCGGCGTGCGGGCTGCCACTGGTGGCGACCGAGTACATCACCATCACGATGGACGGCGGGATCAGGATGCCCAGCGCGCCCGAGGTGGTGATGACGCCGGCGCCGAACTGCTTCGGGAAGCCCTGGGCGACCATCGCCGGAAGCACGATGGAGCCGATGGCCACCACGGTCGCCGGGCTGGAGCCCGACACCGCCGCGAACAGGGCGCAGCCCATCACGCCGGCGAGGCCGAGGCCGCCGTGCCAGTGGCCGACCATCGCCGTGGCGAAGTTGATCATGCGCCGGGCCACGCCGCCGTGCGTCAGGAAGTTGCCGGCCAGGATGAAGAACGGGATCGCCATGATCTCGAACTTCTCGATGCCGGTGAACAGCTTCAGCGCCACGGCCTCGATCGGCACATTGGTCATGGTGAACAGGAAGGTCAGAACCGTCAGGCCGAGCGAGATCGAGATCGGCATACCGGTGAGCATCAGAACCAGCAGAAGGCCGAAGATGATGGCGGCGTTCATCGGTCGTTCTCCTTCGGTCCCTTACCGGCGGTCGGGCCGGCGGCCGGGCCGTTGCCGGGCTTGCGGCCCTCGTGATGGGCGATGTCGTGCGGGTGCAGGTTGTCGTCCATCTCGTACCAGTTGACGTCCTGCGCGGCGCGCTGCGGGTCGGTGATGTCCTCCTCCAGACCCTCGACATGGCCGTGGTCGTGGTGCGGCAGTTCGCCGGTGCGCAGGAAGTTGACCATCACCTGAAGGAAGCGGAAGCACATCAGGTAGGAGCCGACCGGGATCGCCAGATAGATGATCCACATCGGCCATTCGAGGTCCGCCGAAACCTGCTCGGTGTTCGACATGTGCCAGACGAAGGTGGAACCCATCGTGCCGACGACGCCGGTGAACGTCGCGCCGGCCAGCAGGCCGAACACGATGAACTTCGACCGCATCGGGACGGACAGCTTGTTGATGAGCACGTCCACACCCACATGGATGCCGGTGCGGACACCATAGGCGGCGCCGAACTTCGCCATCCAGACGAACATGTAGATGCAGAGTTCCTGCGCCCAGGCCAGATTCCAATGCAGGATGTAGTCCTGGATGACGGGGATGCCGGACGCGTAACGGTGGACGACAGCGACGAAGATGATCGTCGTCGCCGCGGCCATCAGGAAGGCGATAAGAATCTCCTCCAGATGGTCTAGGATTTTCATGGGCATGGTGGCTCCGCGCGCAGGAGGAAGCGCCCGCGTCGTATGCGCGGGCGCTTGCCGAAGGCCGTGCTTTTGTCTTGTTTTCTTAAAAGACCGGGCGGGGGTGCCGCCCGGTTAGCCGAACCGTGTTATTCGCACTTGGCGGCGTCGGTCTCGGTCTTGATGCTCGCCAGCAGTTCCTTGCCGACGCGCGACGCCATGTCCTCGTGGACCGGCAGCATGGCCTGGCGCCACGACGCGCGCTCGTCCTTGGTCAGCTCGTAGAACTTGGTCTTGCCGGCGGCCTTCATCGCCTCCAGCGCCTTGTCGTTCTCTTCCTGGGCGATGTTGTTGGCGTACTCGGTCGCCTCCTTCATCGCGCCGTCGAGCTGGGTGCGGACGTCGGCCGGCAGGCCGTCCCAGAACTTCTTGTTCACGATGACCGCGTAGCCCAGATAGCCGTGGTCGGAGAGCGTGGCGTGGCTCTGCACCTCGTGCATCTTCTGGGTGTACATGTTGGACGGCGGGTTCTCGGTGCCGTCGACGACGCCGGTCTGCAGCGCCTGATAGACCTCGGAGAAGGCCATCACCTGCGGCAGGGCGCCGAGCGCGCGCATCTGCGCGTCCAGCACCTTCGACGACTGGATGCGCATCTTCAGGCCCTTGAAGTCCGCCGTGGCGTGCAGCGGCTTGTTGGCGCTCATGATCTTGAAGCCGTTGTCCCAATAGGCCAGACCGGTGATGCCCTTGTTCTCCAGCTTCTGGAACAGCTGCTTGCCGATCGTGCCGGTGGTGACCTTCACCAGGGCGGCCTTGCAGGGGAAGATGTAGGGCAGGTCGAAGATCTCGAATTCCTTGGCGCCCAGCGGGCCGAACTTGGCCAGCGACGGGGCCAGCATCTGCACGGCGCCGAGCTGCAGGGCCTCCAGCTCTTCCTTGTCCTTGTAGAGCTGGCTGTTCGGGTAGACCTCGACCTTCACCTTGCCGCCGGTGCGCTGCTCGGCCAGCTGCTTGAACTTCTCGGCGCCCTTGCCCTTCGGGGTTTCCGGAGCGACGACGTGGCTGAACTTGATGACGATCGGCTCCTGCGCGGTGGCGGCGGTGGCGGCCATCAGGCAGCCGGCGGCAACGGTGGCGCACAGCAGCGAAACGAACTTCATAGGGGTCATCCTCCACATGTTATTGGTCAGACTGATGGTCCGGCCTTTGATATTCTTTCATTGTTCGATAATTTCGCTTCTGACGCTATTGTGGAAATCCGTAGCTGTGAACGTGACATATTGGTTGCCGTGCCAACGCCTCTCCCCCCCATGACCAGCGGTGCGGCCAGCGCCGCCCATGGCCTCGGCCAGCGTGGCCCGGTGCAGGCCATGCCCATCGTGGCGATGGCGCTGGTCGTCCTTCTGTTCGGCGTCTTCCTGTGGGTGCTCCACCGCAGCGAGCGGGAGGAGGAGACTCTCACCCTCATCAAAGACGTGCTGTGGGTGGAGCAGAACCTGCATTTCCAGCTCACCTCCGACGAGGAGAAGCTGCAGTATCTCGCCGAATCGCTTGGGCGCGAGGACACCAACCCGGTGAACTTCTCGGTGATGGCGCGCCACATCGTGACGGTGAATCCGGCGATCCAGCGCGTGGTGCGGCTGGACCCGCAGGGCCGGCCGGTGCGCTCGGAACCGCCGGTGGACGACGGCCCGGCGCTGGACGACGCCTTCGGACCCAGCCCGCGCGCCGACGCCTTCCTGATCGCCCGCTCCTCGGGCCGGCGGGCCTATTCGGCGCCCTACCGGCTGGGGGCCGCGGACACCGCCTTCGAGGTCGTCATCCCCATTTTTCGCGGCGACGAGTTCGCGGGCGCGCTTGCCGGCGTGCTGTCGATCGACGCCCTGCTGACCCATCACGTGCCCTGGTGGTTCGCCCAGCGTTACCAACTGGAGGTCATCGACCCCTATGGGGCGGTGCTGGGGACCAAGTCGCGCATCGCGATGCCGGAGCCGCGGCGCAGCCACGTCGTGCCCTTCGATCCGCCGGGGCATGGCCTGACCCTGGTCGCCACGCTGCATCAGCTGTCCGGCAACCTCGGGCGCAACATCCTGATCGCCGCCATCTTCGCGCTGACCGTTTCGGCCCTGTGGAGCCTGTGGGCGGTGCGCCGCCACATTGCCCGGCGCATCCGGGCGGAGGAGGCGCTGCGCGCCGAGCACGCCTTCCGCAAGGCGATGGAGGACAGCCTGACGGTGGGCATGCGCGCCCGCGACCTGGACGGGCGCATCATCTATGTGAATCCGGCCTTCTGCCGCATGGTCGGCTGGTCGGCGGAGGAACTGGTGGGGGCCGGGCCAGTCATGCCCTACTGGTTGCCCGAGGATCTCGTCCACACCGAGGAGGTCTTCCGCGCCGTTCTGGCCGGCAACGCGCCGGCCAACGGCTTCGAGCTGCGCTTCCGCCGGGCCAACGGCGAGCGGTTCGATGCGCTGATCTACGAGGCCCCGTTGATCGACGCGAAGGGGCGGCACACCGGCTGGATGGGCTCCGTCCTCGATATCACCGAGCGCAAGCGGGCGGAGGAACTGGCCCGCCAGCAGCAGGAACGGCTCCAGCAGACGGCGCGGCTCATCACCATGGGCGAGATGGCCTCCACCCTGGCGCACGAATTGAACCAGCCGCTGTCGGCCATCGCCAGCTATTGCACCGGCTGCCTCAACCGCCTCCAGGCCGGCAGCATTCGGCCGGACGAGCTGGCGACGGCGCTGGAGAAGCTGTCCGGGCAGGCCAAGCGGGCCGGCCAGATCATCCGCCGGATCCACGACTTCGTGCGCAAGAGCGAACCGAACGTCGCCCCCTGCTGCCTGTCCGAGGTGCTGGAGGACTGCGTGGCGCTGATGGAGGCCGACGCCCGCCAGCAAGGGGTGAAGCTGGTGCTGGAGATGGGGCGTGGCCTGCCGGCGGTGATGGCCGACCGCATCCTGCTGCAGCAGGTGGCGGTGAATCTGATGCGCAACGGCATTGAAGCGATGGCGACGACCCGTCGCGACCGCCGCCGGCTGGGCGTGACGGTGCAGGAGGTCGACGGGGCGGTCCTGACGCGCATCCAGGACCGCGGTTGTGGCATTTCGTCCGAAAATGCGGAAAAACTGTTTTCTCCCTTCTTCACCACCAAGACCGAGGGCATGGGCATGGGCCTGAACATCTGCCGGTCCATCATTGAACACCATCAGGGGCGCCTGTGGTTCGAGCCCGCGCCGGACGGCGGTACCGTGTTCCTCTTCTCCCTGCCGGTCCTGTGCGACCCATCGGTGACGGGTGCGGCGGACTCCCACGACGAGAGAGCGGCCGATGTGTGAGCCGAAGCTTCACATCGTCGATGACGACGAGGCGATCCGCGACGCCCTGGGCTGGCTGTTCCAGTCGCGCAACGTCCCGGTGGCCTCCTGGCCGTCGGCGGAGGCGTTTCTCGCCGACTACGACCCTGCCATGACCGGCTGCTTTCTGCTGGACATCCGCATGGAGGGGATGAGCGGGCTGGAGCTGTTCGACCGGCTGACCGCCATGGGATGCCGGATGCCCGTGCTGTTCCTCACCGGCCATGGCGACGTGCCCATCGCCGTATCGGCCTTGAAGAAGGGCGCCCGCGACTTTGTGGAGAAGCCTTTCAACGACAACGACCTCGTCGACCGGGTGATCGAAGCGCTGGCCTTCGACGCCGGGGAACGCGCGCGGCAGGCCGGGCAGGCCGGCGTGGCCGCCCGGCTGGCGACCCTGACCCAGCGCGAGCGGCAGGTGATGGGGCTGGTGGTGGCCGGCAAGCTGAACAAGGTCATCGCCGACGAGCTGGGGATCAGCATGCGGACCGTCGAGGTGCACCGCGCACACGTCTTCGAGAAAATGGGCGTCAAGACGGCGGTGGAACTGGCCCGCATGCTCGCGACGGTGGGGTGAGGGGGGAGGGAGGGCAACCGACAGGCTTGACAGGCGGGCTGATGCGGGCGACCCATTGGGGTGGGAAGCGCACCGCCTTCCCCTTTCCAGTCCGGATGCCATTCCATTTCCGTCAATGGTCGGAGAGTGCCTTGCGCCTGCCCTCATCGACGCTTGGCCTGGGGCTAGCCGCCATCGCCCCGCTGCTGCTGTTCCTGGCGGTGGTGGTCTGGATTCTGGATCTCCGGCAGCAGGACGTCCTGGCGGCGGAGTTGGCGGCGCAGGCCCGTTCCGTGATGGTCGCCATCGACCGGGAGCTGGAAAGCAAGGCCCGCCCCCTGGAGCTTCTGGCCGCGTTGAGCCGCAACACGGTGGACGATCTAGCCCTGCTGAAGTCGGAGGCCGCGGAGGCCGTGCGCAGCCAACCGGGCTGGCTGGCGATCGGAATGGTGCGGGTGGAGGATATGTCCCTCCGATTCCACACCCAGTACCCGCTGGGCGTTTCCCTGCCGCCACCGCGTTTGGACGAGGTGACCCGGCAAGTGGTCGCCACGCAGCGAACGGTGGTCGGCGGGGTTCTGCCTCCGGGAGGGCCGCCGGGACGTCCGGCGCTGATTGTTCGTGCGCCGATCCTGGACCCGGAAGGTCCTCCCGGCGCGTCCGTCCGGCACGTCCTGTCGCTGGCGGTCGGGCTGGACGGGTTGGGCGCCGTGCTGCGCGGATCGGGAATCCCCCAGGCATGGACGGTGTCGGTCGTCGACCCTTCCATGGTCATCGCCGCGCGGTCCCACGACCCCGACCTGCATGTCGGCCGGAAGGTCAGGGACCAGATGGTCCCCCGGCTCATGGAACAGCAAACGAAACTGTTTTCGGCGACGACGCGGGAGGGACAGGAGGCGCTGGTTCTCGTTCACCGGTCGCAGCAGACCGGCTGGTCGATCATCGTGGCCGTCCCGTTCGAGCAGATCAGCGGCCAGTTGAACCAGACGCGCACCACCATTCTGGCCGGTGCGGCGGGGGCCGGTCTCGCGACGCTGGTCCTATCGCTGGTGGTGACGCGCCATGTCCGTCGCCGCCGCCATGCGGAGCGCGAGGCCCGCGTCGCTCGCGAGGCCATGCTGGCGGAGCAGCGCCGCCGGCTGGAGGCCGAAAAGGAGCATGCCGAGGCCGCCAACCTCGCAAAGTCCGATTTCCTGGCCAACATGAGCCACGAGCTGCGCACGCCGCTGAACGCGATCATCGGCTTCAGCGAGGCGTTGCTGTCCGGCCTGTTCGGCCCAAGCCCACCGAAGCATCAGGAATACATCGCCAGCATCCACGCTTCCGGTCAGCATTTGCTGTCGCTGGTCAACGACGTGCTGGACATGGCGAAGGTGGAGGCGGGGCGCTTGGAGCTGTATCCGGAGCCGGTGCGGGTCACCGTCCTGCTGAGCGAATGCGTCGAACTGTTGGAAGCGCTGGCCGGTCAGAAGGGCGTGCGGATGGAATGCCCTCCCGTCGAACCCGGACTTACGGTGACGGCCGACGCCATCCGGCTGCGGCAGGCCGTCCTGAACCTGTTGTCCAACGCCATCAAGTTCACGCCGGTGGGGGGATGGGTGCGTGTGGAAGCGGCGCGTGGAGGGGATGGCTGCGTGACGTTGACGGTTGCCGATACCGGCATCGGCATGTCGCCGGAGGACATCAAGATCGCGCTGGAGCCCTTCCGCCAAGTGAACAACTACATGACCAAGGCCCATTCGGGCACGGGATTGGGGCTGCCGCTCGCCAAGCGCTTTGTGGAGGCCCACGGCGGGCGGCTCGAGCTGAGCAGCGCCCCCGGAGAGGGGACGGTGGTGAGCATCGTCCTTCCGGGCACGCCGCCACACACCCCGCCCACGGAACGTGGAGAGGTCCTGCTGTCCAAGGCGGAATGATCCGGTTCGGTCGGGGGGTGGCGGTCAAAGGCGATTGCCGGTCAAAGGCGATTGGCGGTCAGGCCGCCTTGCGCCTCAGGCAGGCTTCCATCCGGTCGAGGCCGCCGACCAAGTCTTCCGCCGCTTGGTCGGCGATGGCGCGGGCGAAGGCCCAGGCATCGTCCGTGGCGATGCGCGCCGCCTCGACGCGGGCGCAAAGGCGGTTGTGCTGGCCACGCAAGGTGTCCAGCGCGCGCTCCATGTCTTCCCGGCTCATGACGTCGCGAGCCTCGGGGCTGGACCGCTCCACCAACGACCTCAGCCGGTCCAACCGGTCGGCTGTTGCCTGGAGAAGGTCGCGGCATTCGACGTCGTAAGCGTGCCGGTTGCGGCAGCTCATTTCTCATTCCTCCCTTCGGATCGCTTGGGGACCCTTCGCCTGGATTGTCAGGCCTGTGGTCCGGAACGGTGCTGCACCGCGGATGTCCTTTTGCAAAAATATGTGCATCGCAAAAAAACTTCGGTGCATCGCCGAAATAAGAAATCCGTCTGGTTACCTTCCATAGACGTATGAAAGGCAATTCCAGTTCCCAAGAACTTGAGGTGTTTGCTTTATGCCCGGTCAGGAGCGTTCCGTGACGCTCCGAAGTCTTCGGACTTCTTGAATCCGATTGGGCTCTTTCTGCATCATCAGCCCCGCCCCGTCAAGCGGGCCAGGGGTATAAGACTATGGCGATTTGTCGCAGCCCAATGGAAGATCCCAATCGGCATCAGAAAGTAGATAAGCAGCATAAAGGTGGCGGCCTGCCCCGAAATAAATCGGCATGCTTCTGGATTAGAAGGCAACTCCGCACCGGTGGGACGGCAGCTGTTGTCGCTGCGACTTGGAGGGGTGGGGAAGGGCGGCGCCCGTCACTCCGCCGCGATGCCGTAGGGGAAGTTTTCGGTGTTGGCCGGTTCCGGCAGCGCGGCAGGGTGCTGCGTCGCGGCGTGGCTGGGGCAGGTCGGGCACTGGTTCGCGCAGTGGCTTTGCACCATGTCCCGCATCATCGGAACGCATTTGCCGCACTGGACCTGACGCTCAAAATGCCGGAAGACGGAGGCCGGGGTGCGGGCGCCGTTCTCCAGCGCCTTGGTAACCTGCTTGTCGTTCAGCGCGTGGCAGATGCAGACGTACATGGGCCCCCGGCATCGGTGCGTGTTGTGCGGTCGTGCTGAGGCCAATGTGCTGCGACTGAGAATGATTGTCAATTGATCTGAATCATGACGGCCAAATTTGAGCGGATTGCGGCGGAATGTCACAGCTCGAACGAAGGGGGGATGCGGCTACCTCCATCGTCAAAATTTTCTTTCAAGTGGTGGGGGTCGCGGTGTTGCGAATGGGATGGCTGCTGATCGCCGGAGTCGCGGTCCTCTGGGCCGGCGGTGCCGCGGCGGAGGTGGGCATGCGCGCCCTGGCCTTCACCGACCCGTCGGACGGCGGCATGGCCCGCGCGGTGGTCTGGTATCCGACGAACGCGCCGGAGACGCCGGTGCGGCGCGGCCCCTTCACGTTTCAGGTGGCGGAGGGAGGGGCGGTGGCCGAGGGACGCCACCCGCTGGTGGTCGTGTCCCACGGATCCGGGGGAAGCGCCTTCGGTCATGCGGACACCGCCATGGCTCTGGCCCGGCGGGGCTATGTGGTCGCGGCGGTTCATCACCGGGGCAACGCCTTCGACGACGACCGCGATGCCGGCACGGAGCGGATGTGGCGCAAGCGCCCGGCCCAGCTTTCCGCCACGCTCGACCATCTTCTGGCGGAGCCGGAACTGGCCGACCGGCTCGATGGCGAACGCATCGGTGCCCTTGGCTTTTCGGCGGGCGGATACACGGTTCTGGTGACCGCCGGCGGGGTGGCGGAACTGGGACGCATCGCCGCCCATTGCCGCACTCCGCCCGCCGGTGAGCGCTTCTGCCATCTCGGAAACGAGGAGACGCAGGCTCGCGTCGAGGCGCGCGACCTGCGCATCCGTGCCGCCGTCCTGATGGCGCCGGTCGGCGTTCCTTTCTCCAAGGACGGCCTCGCCGGGCTGACGATCCCCATCCGCCTGTATCGGGCGGAGCGGGACGAGCAGATCGCGGCATCCCAGGTCGAGGAACTGCGTGACGGGTTGCCGGTGCCGCCCCAATACGAGGTCGTGCGCGACGCCGGGCACTTCGCCTTCATGATGCCCCTTCCGGCCACCATCGCGGCGGAGGTCGGACCGCCCGCCTGGGACCCGCCGGGCTTCGACCGGGCGGCCTTTCATGAGCGGCTCAACGCGGAGATCGCCGATTTCTTCGACCGCGCTCTTGCAATCGAACGCCAGGGACGCTAGCCCCTCGGCATGAGCGACGCATCCGACACCTCCACCACCCGTCCGGCGCCGGGGCACACCCCCCTGGGGCAAACCATCTACTTGGCGCCCGAAGGCTTCGTGCAGGACCTCGTGGCCGAACTTGGCGACGTGGCGACGGTGGAGGACCGGCTGGTCTTCGCCGACGGCCCGGCGCGTCCGGCCGCCTGGGCGCAGAACATCTGGCACGACCCGGTGCGAATCGAGTTCGCATCGATCAAGGAGGGCGCACGCGCCCTGCGCTCCATCCAGCGCAACTGGGCGCTCTGGACGCTGCGCCATCACCGCCGGGCCAGCCTGATCCAAGAGAATCTGCCCCACGTCTCGGCCAAGCCGGTGGTCTTCCCGTCGCCGTTGCCGACCGCCCCGCTGGGCTCCTGGACGCTGCTGGACGAGAACACCATCGTCGCGGCGGCGCGCTGTTCCAGCCCCTACCGCCACGGCGAGGTCGCCTTCGTCGAGAACCGGACGGTGCCGCCCAACCGCGCCTATCTGAAGCTGTGGGAGGCGCTGACCCTGTTCGGGGAGCAGCCGGGGCCGGGCGACCGCTGCATCGACCTCGGCGCCTGCCCCGGCGGCTGGAGCTGGGTGCTGCACGAACTGGGCGCCAGCGTCGTCAGCGTCGACAAGGCGCCGCTCGATCCGGCCATTGCCGCTCTGCCGCGCATCGAGTTCCGCCAGGAAAGCGCCTTCGGGCTGAAGCCGCAGGATGTCGGGCCGGTGGATTGGCTGTGCTGCGACGTGATCTGCTACCCCACGCGCCTGCTGCGGCTGGTGAACCAGTGGATGGAGAGCGGGCTGGCCAAGCGCTTCATCTGCACGCTGAAGTTCCAGGCCGAGACGGACCACGAGACAGCACGCGCCTTCGCCGCGATCCCCGGCGGGCGGGTTCTGCACCTGCACCACAACAAGCACGAACTCACCTGGATGTGGCCGGCGGCTCCCGTCTGAGCGCAGCTATGCCCGGCGCAGGGCCAGTTCCAGCGCGGGCTTGAGGATCGAGGCGGCGCCGTAGCCGATCTCCACCACCTCCTCCGCGCGGTCGAACTCCAGGATGCCGATGTGGGCGAGGCGGGGTGCGATCAGCACGTCCGGCGGCTCGCCGGCCAGGCGGGAGCGGGTGATGCGGTCCTGCATGATGTCGATCGACCCGGCCATCACGTCCATCACGTTGGGCGGAACGTTGGAGGCCGGGGCGCGCGTCAGCTGGTCGGCGAGGAAGCGCGTGCGCGGCGCCGGGCGCCGTCCCATCCAGGACGCGATCTGCGAGGTCAGGGTGGAAAAGACCGGGGAGGTGGCATCCCCCGCCGGGGCCATCGCCATCTCCGGAACGGGCTGGGCCTGCTGCATCTGAGACGCCTGCATCTGGGCCGGCTTGGCCTCCGCCGCTTTGCGCAATTTGGCGGCCCCGCGTCCGGACGGGCGGCTCAGCGGCGACAATTCGCTGTTCAGGTTGACCGCGATCACCACGTCCGCCCCCAACGCACGGCAGAGCGACACCGGCACCGGGTTGACCAGCGCGCCGTCCACCAGCCAATGGTCGTCGCGCCGCACCGCCGGGAACAGGCCGGGCATGGCGGCCGACGCCTGCACCGCGCTGAGCATCGGTCCATCGCGCAGCCAGATCTCCCGCCCGGTGCCGAGGTCGGTGGCGACCGCGGCGAAGGGCTTGCGCAGTTGATCGATGGTGACTTCGGTGCGGTGGTTGCGGAAGCGGTCGAAGGTGCGGTCGGCGGCCAGCAGCCCGCCGCGGCGGAAGGTCAGGTCGATGATGCCGAGCATGCCGAGCCAGCCCATGCTCTGCGCCCAGGCCTGCAACTCGTCCAGCTGGTCCGTCAGGTAGGCCGCGCCGACCACCGCGCCGATGGAGGTTCCGCAGATCACGTCGGGCTCGACCCCGATCTCCTCCAACGCGCGCAGAACGCCGATGTGCGCCCAGCCACGCGCCGCCCCGCTGCCCAGGGCCAGTCCGATCTTCAGTCCGCTCACCGCCAGCACCTCATGTCTTGTGGGCTTGGTCAGGCTTGTCCGGCACCGACGCGTCGATGGGTGTCCAAAGGGATTTGGGGCACCGGACCGTCGGTGGAAACCCTTCCATCCGGGGGACGCGGGACGCGCCCGGAGCCCTCCTCATGGGGGATGCCGAAAATTGTACCCGCTTTTGCCCTCTATTTGACTTGCATCAGTTTTTCTTCCGATTACCTGTGGCATTGCGATGGATGAAAGAGTTTCCGGGTGACGTTAACCAAACATCAACTGGAAGCGTCCAATGTCGCTCTCACCACGGACAGTCAGGGATGGCGGAGGTTGCCATGGCCCAGGAATTCAAGAGTTTCAAGAAGGATTGGCAGCGCTGGTCGGCGGCGGAGAAGCTGACGGCGGTGGCCATCCTGATCGTCGCCGCGGTCGCGCTGGGCGGCCCGGTGACCATTCTGTTCTGAAGTGCCCCGGGTGACCGGCGCATTTCGCCTCACAGCAGAGAGGCGAGGGCCGCGATCCCGAACGCTCCCAGCACCGCGCCCGAAACGCGGTTGATCCACAGCATGGCGGCGGGCGTGACCCGGCGCCGGAACGCCCCGACCGAGGCGCTGAGCCCCAACCACCACATCGCCGACCCGGTGAAGACGCCCGCGACGAGCAGGGCGGCCACGCTGGTGCTGCTCCCGTCTCCGGCTGACACACCCAGCCCGCCGAACACCGCGGCGAAGCTGAGGATGGTCGCCGGATTGGCGAGCGTCAGCGCGAAGGTGGAGGCGTAGGCCCCGGTCAGGCCGCCGCCGCCGCAGGCGTCCGCGGCGCGTTCCGCCGGACGGGCGCGCAGGGTGCTCCAGCCCAGCCACAGCAGCATCACCCCGCCCACCAGCTTCAACGCCACCTGGGCGCCGAGCAGCGCGTCGGTGACCAGGGCCACCCCGAAGCCGGCGATGGCGCCATAGACCGCGTCCGCGCTGGCCGCGCCCAGCCCGCTGACGAAGCCGTGGGCCGGCCCGTCGGCCAGGGTGCGCCGGATGCACAGAAGCCCGATCGGCCCGACCGGGGCGGCGATGCTGAATCCGATGATCAGGCCCTTCAGCAGGGCGGGCAGCGCGTCCATGGCGAATGCTCCAACAAAGGCGTCATTCTGACTCGATGGGAAGGACCGGCGTCTCCTTGACCGAGGAGAGCGCGATCACGGTGTGGGAGCGCACGACGCCGGGCAGCGCCTTCAGCCGGTCGGACAGGAAGCGTTCCAGCGCCTCCGTATCGGCCACGCGGACCTTGAGCAGATAGGACCAGTCCCCGGTGACGTGGTGGCACTCCTGAACCGCCGCCGTGGCGCGCATGGCATCGCGGAAGGGCGCGTCATGCTCCGGACGGTCGAGCAGCACCTCGACGAAGGCCAGCACGTCCAGGCCGGCGGCCTTGGGCGACAGCCGCGCCCCCCAACCCTGGATCACGCCGTTGGCCTGCAGCTTCTTCAGCCGCTCGTTCACGGCGGACACCGAGAGTCCGGCCGCCGTCCCGATGTCGGCGTAGGAAGCGCGCCCATCCCGCTGGATGTGCGCGATGATCTTCCGGTCTGTATCATCCATAGCAGCAATAATTACTGATTTTATGCCGGATAGCAAGGTAGTTTTGCCGTTCACCCGCCCATTTGGCGGAAATCCGGCTTGCCGGCGCCGCAGCGTGGGCAGAACCAGTCCGCAGGCAGGTCCTGGAAGGCGGTGCCCGCCGGCGCGCCGTGCTCAGGGTCGCCGTCACGGGGGTGATACTCGTAGCCGGGGCAGTCTCCGCCGCCGCATCGCCAGATTTCGGACAGGCGCGGGTCCTCGGCCCGCGTGGGGCGGACGAACAGGGCGAGGATGACGGCGGGGATCAGGCGTAAGGCGCCACGCCGCTGTAGGAAACGGGGAAGGGTGGTAGGCATGGCGGGCCGTCCGGCGGATCGAGGTGCCGCACTATGCCCCGCGATCCTTTGCGGGATGATGACGGTCGTGGAGCAAAGGGAAACGAAGGGAAGCGGGTCAGCGCCGCCGCGGCGTCTTGCCCTTGAGATGGGCGCGCTGGAGCTTCGCGCCGGCCAGATCCGCCCCGTCCAGGTCGGCGTTCTCCAGATCGGCGTCGGTCAGGTTCGCCTGAACCATGCGGGAGTCGGTCAGCATGGCCTGCCGCAGGTCGGCGCCCATCAGATTGGCGGCCCAGGAGCGGCCCGTGGCCCGCCCGCTGGGGTCCTTGATCTCCGCCGGGCCGAGGTTGACCCGCGTCAGGTCGGCCCCGGCCAGCCGGGCGAAGCTGAGGTTGGCGCCGGACAGGTCGGCCCCCATCAGGTTCGCGCGCTCCAGATTGGCGCCGGACAGGTCGGCCATCATCAGCCGCGCGCCGGTCAGCGCCGCGTCGGACAGGTTGGCGCCGCGCAGCGAGGCCGCGCTGAGATTGACGCCGCGCAGGTCGGCGCGGCTGAGGTCGGTGCCGTCCAATTCGGCACGCTCGCCGCGCTGGCCGACGCTGTCGATCCAGCGCTCATGGTCGAAGATCGCCCGCTGGATTTCGGATCCCATGCTGTCGATCGGGCGGGTCAGGCAGGCGGAGCCGAGCTTGGCCCGCGAAAGGTCGCAATCGACCATCCGCGTGCCGACCAGATCGGCGTTGTCGAAGGTGCAACCGTCCAACAGAGCGCCGGTCAGGTTGGCCCCATTCAGCCGCGCTCCGGAGAGGTTGGCGTCGGTCAGCACCGCGCCGGTCAGGTCGGCGTTCTGAAGCACCGCCCCACACAGGTCAGCTTCCGTCAGGTTGGCTCCCGCCAGCACGGCGCCGGTCAGGTCGGTCGGAATGCCGCCTTCCGCCGTGGCGCCGCCCTGAAGGCGGGCCAGGGCGGTCCGGTGGGTTTGTCGGGTGGCTTCGGCGTCCTGAGCGTCCGGATCGGTGCCGCGGCGGGCGGTGCCACCCGGCTCCATCGTTCCGGCGCGCAGGTCGGCGTCGCGCAGATTGGCGTTCGAGAAATCGGCGGAGCGCAACCGGGCGCCGCGCAAATCCGTCTGCATCAGATTGGCGCGGGTGATATCGGCGTCACGCAGATCCACGCCGAAGAGGTCGGCGCCGGCCAGATTGGTGCCGCTGAGCCGGCAGCGCGCCAGCTTCGCCCCGACCAGCCGCGCGCCGCGCAAATCGCGCTGCGACAGATCCGCGCCCTCCAGATCCGCCAGCGCCAGATTGGCGCGCGCGCCACCCGGCTGCCCCTTGATCCAGCGGGCATGCCGGTCCAGAACCTCGGCCAGTTGATCGGGCCGAAGATAGGAGGGGGCCGGCGCAGGGGCTGTGGCGACGGGGGACACGGGCAGGAATCTGACGGGGGTTGTTTCCACTATCCAAACTATGGGGGTAGATTCCTTACCGAAGGCTAAACGGTAAAGGCCGTGGCAGTACCTCTTATGGTTGCCGTTTTTTGCCCCGACCTTGTCACGATCGGTTCCGGTGGGGACTCGGGCGAATCGGGAGCACGGTCCGCTGTGTTTCACCCCTGTAACGTACCCCGCCGCCTCGCTGGGGCGCCCGCGCTCAATCCCGCAGGTCCAGGAAATCCGGGCCTTTTAAAGACGTTAACCATTGGTTTCTTGACACCAGCGGGGGCTCTGCCGCCAAAAGTCATCGGACAAAAAGGGGGTGCTCTAAGCGCCGCCCCGTTCGGGACCCCATGGAGGCATGATGACCGAGGCCAAATTCCAACCGACCCCAGCAGCCAAGCTCGGCCGGAGGGAACTGTTGCGCATCGGTCTGGCGACGGCCGCCGCCGGAATGGTGATGGCCCCGGAGGTGTCGGAGGCGGCGTTGCGCGCCCCGCCGCGGCAATTGGTCCTCCTCAATCTTCACACCGGCGAGCGGGTGCGGGCGGAATACTGGTCCAAGGGCCGCTATCAGCGCGACGGCCTGCGCGAGATCAACCACCTCCTGCGTGACCACCGCACCGGTGCGGTGCATCCCATCGACCCGAAGCTCTTGGATCTGCTGCACGCCCTGACCCGCAAGGTCGGCAGCAAGACGCCGGTGCACATCATCTCCGGCTATCGCTCTCCCGAATCCAACGCATGGCTGCGCGAGCAGGATGGCAGCGGCGTCGCCCAGAACAGCTTCCACATGCAGGGCAAGGCCATCGATCTGCGGGTTCCCGGCCTGCCGCTGCGCACCCTGCAGCGCGCGGCGCTCAGCCTGCGCGGGGGCGGGGTGGGCTATTATCCGGACAGCAACTTCGTCCATGTGGACGTCGGTCCGAAGCGCCATTGGGCGTCCTGAGCGGCCTCCCGAACGGAAAATGAAAAGCCCCCGCCGGATGGACGGGGGCTTTTCCTTGGCGGGACCTTGTTCGACCGGGCCGCCTTACTCGACGGTGACCGACTTGGCGAGGTTGCGCGGCTGGTCGACGTCGGTGCCCTTGAGCACGGCGACGTGGTAGGCCAGGAGCTGGACCGGGATGGCGTAGAGCAGCGGGGCGACCAGCGGATCGCAGGCAGGAAGCTCCAGCGACCAGCGGACCTTGTCGGACAGCTTGTCGATGCCCTTCCGGTCGGCGATCAGCAGCACCTTGCCCGACCGCGCGCAGACCTCCTGGACGTTGGACACGGTCTTTTCGAACAGGTTGTCCGACGGCACCAGGACGATCACCGGCACGCTCTCGTCGATCAGCGCGATGGGGCCGTGCTTCAGTTCACCCGCCGCGTAACCTTCGGCGTGGATGTAGCTGATTTCCTTCAGTTTCAGCGCGCCTTCCAGAGCCAGCGGGTACATCGCGCCGCGGCCCAGATAGAGGACGTCGCGGGCCTCCGCGACCTCCTGCGCCAGCTCGTGCAGGCGTTCGTCGTGGGCCAGCACGTCGGCGGCGCGGGCCGGCACCTCGCGCAGGGCCTGGGCGATCTGCTGCATCCGCTCCGCCGGGATGACGCCGCGGGCGTGGCCGACGGTGACCGCCAGACAGGCCAGCGTGGTCAGCTGGGTCGTGAAGGCCTTGGTCGAGGCGACGCCGATCTCCGGACCGGCCATGGTGTAGAGCACCGCGTCGGACTCGCGGGCGATGGTGCTTTCCGGCACGTTGACGATGGACAGGATCTTCTGGCCCTGGCGCTTGCAGTAGCGCAACGCCTCCAGCGTATCCAGCGTCTCGCCCGACTGGCTGATGAACAGCGCCACGCCGCCCTCGGGCATCGGCGCCTCGCGGTAGCGGAACTCCGAGGCGATGTCGACCTCGACCGGCAGGCGGGCCAGCGTCTCGAACCAGTACTTGGCCACCACGCCGGCGTAGTAGGCGGTGCCGCAGGCGACGATGGTCAGCTTCGTCGCCTTGGCGATGTCGAAACTGGTCTCCGGCAGGGTGACGCGGCCGGTTTCCGGGTTGATGTAGGCGTTCAGCGTGTCGCCGATGACCTGCGGCTGCTCATAGATCTCCTTGAGCATGTAGTGCCGGTAGCCGTCCTTGCCGATCAGCGCGCCGGACAGCGCGGTGGTCTTGACCGGGCGCTCGACCACCGCGTCGCCGGCGTCGTGGATCACGGCGGCGGTGCGGGTCAGCTCCACCCAGTCGCCGTCCTCCAGATAGCAGATGCGGTTGGTCAGCGGCGCCAGCGCGAAGGCGTCGGAGGCGAAATACATTTCCCCCTCGCCGTAGCCGACGGCCAGCGGCGTGCCGTGGCGGGCGCCGATCAGCATGTCCTCCTGGCCGGAGAACAGCAGCACCAGCGAGAAGGCGCCGGTGAAGCGCTTGAAGGAGGCGGAGGCGGCTTCGACCGGACCCAGCCCCTCCTTCTCCATGTAATAGGTGACGAGGTGGGCGATCACCTCGGTGTCGGTGGCGCTTTCGAAGACGTAGCCGTGGTCGATCAGCTCGGCCTTCAGCTCCTGGTAATTCTCGATGATGCCGTTGTGCACCACGGCCACGCGGTGGGTGGCGTGCGGGTGGGCGTTGTTCTCGGTCGGGCCGCCGTGGGTGGCCCAGCGGGTGTGGCCGATGCCGATCACGCCCGGCAGCGGCGCCTCGCGCAGCTTGGCGTCGAGGTTGATCAGCTTGCCCTCGGCGCGGCGGCGCTCGATGCCGCCCTTGACCAGCGTGGCGACGCCGGCGCTGTCGTAACCACGGTATTCGAGGCGGCGGAGACCCTCGACGAGACGGGGGGCCGCGTCATGCGTGCCGATGATGCCGATGATGCCACACATGAACCTGCAACTCCTGAATGATGGCCGGGGCCGGGTGAACGGTCAACCGGGGCAATATTACGCCTTTTTCGCTTTCTCGTTTTGCTTCCGTTCGCGGAAACGCTTGGCCCAGCCGGTGTAAGCCTGCTGGCGCCCGCGCGCCACGACCAGCGCGTCGCCCTCCACGTCGGTGGTGACCACGCTGCCCGCCCCGACGATCGCGCCGTCGCCGACCCTGACCGGGGCCACCAGCGCGGTGTTGGAGCCGATGAAGGCCCCGGCGCCGATGTCGGTGTGGCTCTTGGCGTAGCCGTCGTAGTTGCAGGTGATGGTCCCCGCGCCGATGTTGGCCTTCGCCCCCACCCGCGCGTCGCCGATGTAGGTGAGGTGGTTGACCTTGGCGCCGGCCTCGATCTTCGCGTTCTTGATCTCGACGAAGTTGCCGATGTGGGCATCCGGGCCGATCTCCGCCCCCGGGCGCAGGCGGGCGTAGGGGCCGACCTGGGCGCCGCTGTCGACGCGGACCTGCTCCAGATGGCTGAAGGCCTTGATCTCCACCCGGTCGGCGACGACCACGCCGGGGCCGAACACCACATGCGGGCCGACGATCACGTCGCGGCCGAGGCGGGTGTCCACGCAGAAGGTGACGCTGTCCGGGTCGGTCAGGGTGGCGCCGTTGTCCATGGCGGCCTTGCGCAGGCGGCGCTGGATCAGCGTTTCCACCTCCGACAGTTCGGCGCGGGAGTTGACGCCGACGACCTCCGCCGGGGCGGCCTCGACCACCGCGCAGGCCATGCCGTTGCTGCGGGCGATCTGCACCACGTCGGTGAGATAGTATTCGCTCTTGGCGTTGCTGTTGCCGATGCGGCTGATGAGGTCGAACATCCGCGACCCGTCGAAGGCCATCAGCCCGGCGTTGCACAGGGTGACCTGGCGTTCCTCCTCCGAGGCGTCGAGATACTCGACGATCTTTTCCAGTCCGCCGCGGGCGTTCAGGATCAGGCGGCCGTAGGCGCCGGGATCGTCGGGGCGCATGCCCAGCACGACGACCGCCGGGTCGCTCGGCTGGCGCCGCGCGGCGACCATGGCGCGCAGCGTGTCCGGCGTGACCAGCGGCGTGTCGCCGTAGAGCACCACCACGTCACCGTCGAAGCCTTCCAGCAGGCCGAAGGCGGCGCGCACGGCGTCGGCGGTGCCGCGCTGCTCGTGCTGGACGGCGGTGGGGTAGGGGGCGACGGCGTCGGCCACATTGTCCATGCCGGGGCCGACCACCACGACCACATGGTCGGGGTCGAGCGCCCTCACCGCGGACAGCACATGGCCGACCATCGGTTGGCCGGCGACGCGGTGCAGGACCTTTGGCAGGTCCGACTTCATGCGGGTGCCTTTGCCGGCGGCGAGAATGACGCAGGCGAGCGGGCGGTGCTGAGTCATCGGATATCCCTGCAGTATTGGAAACGGGTTATGGCAAACGGGTTATGGCAAACGGGTGGAAAAGCGTGCGCATCAAAATCCGGGCAAACGGTCCGTCCTCAAGCGCAAACGGTCCGTCCCCAAGCATTGAGTGCCACATCCGGCGCCAGGACCCCAAGTCAACTTTTGTGTCAATCTGACATACACAAAACGCGGCCCGAGGGTGTACGCACGCCGCGCCAGTGGCGCCGAAGGGCCTATGCCGGGAGTGGATCGCCGGAACAAGGGGTCGCCGCCGGGGGTGGGTCGTGCTATCGAACGGGGTGCCGCTCACCTTTGGGCTATCACGGAACCCACGCCGATGTCCGCCATGTCCGCCACCATTCCTTTCTCCGTGGTCGTCTTCGACCTGGACGGCACGCTGATCGACAGCGCGCGGGACATGACCCGCGTCCTGAATCGCACCCTGTCCCGCTTCGCGCGGCCCGCCCTGACCGAGGAGCAGGTGCGCGGCATGGTGGGCGACGGGTCGGCCGCCCTCGTCCGCCACGCCTTCGCGGCGACCGGCGACGCCCTGACCGACGCGGCGTTGCAGCCGGCCCTCGACGACTATCTCGACGCCTATTTCCACGATGACGAGCCTCCGACGCTCTATCCCGGTGTGCCGGAAACCTTGGCGGGGCTGGCGGACAGCGGCGTCAAGCTGGGCCTGTGCACCAACAAGCCGGAGCGGATCACCCGGAAGCTGCTGGACACTCTGGACCTGTTGCCCCTGTTCGGCGCGCTGGCCGGCGGCGACACGCTGCCGGTGAAGAAGCCGGACGGGCGTCATCTGTCCTGGGTGGTCGAGGCGCTGGGCGGCGGCAACGCCGCGATGGTGGGGGACAACCGTAACGACGTGAAGGCCGCCCGCGCCGCCGGGGTGCCGGTGGTGGCGATGACCTACGGTTATCCCCGCATGCCGGTGCAGGAGCTGGGCGCCGACATCCTGCTCGACCGCATTGCCGACCTGCCGGACGCCCTGCGGCGGCTGGGCGCCTGAGTGGCCGACCGCGATGCCACGTCCAGCGAGGGCTTCGCCGTAGGTCTCCTTCTTGTCATGGTTAACGAGAGATTAACGGTGGCTAACGAAAGGTAAATGTAGTTGGATGGGTGCATCGAATGGTGGTGAGCGAAGGAGACACCCGATGGCCCAGATCCTTGCCTTCCCCGGTAAGACCCAGACCGGCAAGACCCTGTCCGCCGACGCCCTGTCGGCTGACGCTCTGTCCATCGAAGGCCACACCGCCAACCGCACCCCGGCCAACAGCCAGATCGATTCGGCCACCGCCGATTTCGACCGGATGATGGCCCACCACAGCGACCTCCAGCGCAAGATGGCCGAGTTCAACCGCCTGTGCGAACAGGCGCTGGCCGAGCGGCCCATGGCCGAACTGCTGTACCATCCCACCGCCTGCAGCGGCAGCGTCGGGCGCGCCTGATCCGTCAACGAAGCGGTGAGGGCACCGGCCCGGCGGGGCGCTCCGCCGTCTGGTCGGTCTTGCGGACGGCGGTGAGGTGGACGACCACCCCGCCGAATCCGCTGTCGGTCTCCAGCCGGACGGGCAGGGGCGGGCCGGCCCCCTCCACCGGAGCGATCCACAGATCGACGGGCGGGCGCTCCTCCCGGCCTCCGCCGCGCTGCCAGAAGGGCTGGCGCGGTGTGCGCTCGTAGCCGGCGATCGGCTTGTGGGACACCCGGCATTGCCGTGCCGCGCCTGAGAACACCGAATGGCGCGACTCCCCGACCATGGTCATTCCCCGATCCGTAAAGATCATGTCGTATCGGCGGCGCCCATCATAAATGGGCACGGTGCGCTGGCATCCCTCGCCGTGCCCGGCCAGCATCATGTCCACGACTCCGCTCAACGGATCGCGGCTCTGCCGGGTGAGGTCCTCGGGGACTGGGTCGCGGTCCTCCTCCTCCGGGGGCGGGGAAACCTGCGTGCGAACGCGGCCGTCCGGGCCGTAATCCAAGGTGACGGTGCGCGGAGAACCGCGCAGGAGGCCGGATTGGGTGTGGCGGATCGGAGCGACGCCGTCGGGCCGGACTGTGCCGACGCTGAGCGATCGGGTTTCCCAAGGAAACAGACGCCCCAGGAAGCCGTCCGTCGCCGCGTCGACCTGGACGCTGTAGCGGCCCTCGGTCAGGGTCAGCTCCGCCCGCGCGTCGAGCACGGCCACGCCGCCGACATGGACGCGGTAATCCAACTGCCAGCGTTGCGCATGCGCGGGCAGGGGGAACAGCCCGGCGAACGCCGCGCACATTATTCCTGCGATGAGGCCGGCAACGACGGCGGCCGCGGGATGCTTGGCGGGACGTTGGGCGGGAAGCGCGGTCCGGTGCGTCATGTCCATTGGCTCATCGGGGGCTCCGGTTGGAAGGGCTTCTTTGATATTGGTGTGAAACAGGTGCTTGACAGGAGGGGGCGGGGCCTTTAGAAACCCGCCTCACCGCAGCGGCGGCAACGACGCGACAGCGAAACGAGCCTGATGCCGACGCGGTTTTACTGGGATGGGCGCATAGCTCAGCGGGAGAGCACACCCTTCACACGGGTGGGGTCGTAGGTTCAATCCCTACTGCGCCCACCATCCCAAAGTCCGGTGGTTCACGGGCTTTGCGGATGGTACCATCCCCTCCACCACAAGGGCCGGTCAGGATCGAGGTCCGTCGGGCCTCGCGTTGTCGTCTCTGTGGTGCGTCAACGGTTGTTTCTTTGGGATGGGCGCATAGCTCAGCGGGAGAGCACACCCTTCACACGGGTGGGGTCGTAGGTTCAATCCCTACTGCGCCCACCATCCCAAACACCGCCTCTTCTCCGAGACATCGTTGGAATTCGCCAGTAATGGGTCGTCGCGCAGGTTGCGTGGTCCTGTGCTTGGACGTAACACCACAAAATGCCCTTGTCCAATCGCGCGTGCCTTTTTGAGACGAACGCCATCGCAGTTGATTCAGATCAGCTACAGCGCGTGGGGTTTTCGTCTATCGCTTCCAACATCCGATTTGCTCAATCATCTGGAAGCAGTGACATGGAAGATACGCGCGTGACCCTTCTCGCCCTCGGCCTGCTGGTCGTGGCGCTCGTCGTGATCCTCGGTTCGGTGGTGCTGTCTCCGGCCACCCTGGTCCTCCTGGCCACGCTCGGCGCCTGGGTGAACCTGACCTATCTGGTCGTCGTCACGCTGATGCGTTGACCCGCCCGCGGGCGGGCTGGCTGCACGGCACAACCCGCCCGCCGGATGGAAAAATTTCAAATTCGGGCTCGTCCGGTTAATTCCATGACTGGACAGCGCCGGTCCGGCGGTTTATCCCAGCGCCGTTTATGACGCCTGTGGAGCACCCGCCATGACCTCCCTCGCCGCCGCCCGCCTGCCGGAGTCGGAACAGCCCCTGTCGGTCGTCCGCAGCGTGGACGATCTCCGCGCCCAGGTCGCCGCCTGGCACCGCGACGGTAAGACGGTGGCCCTGGTGCCGACCATGGGGGCGCTGCACGACGGCCATCTCGCTTTGGTGCGCCGCGCGCGGGAGCTGGCCGACCAGGTGGTCGCCAGCGTCTTCGTCAACCCCACCCAGTTCGCCCCGCACGAGGACTTCGACCGCTACCCGCGCGACGAGGCCGGGGATTCGCGCAAGCTCGCCTCGGCGGGCTGTCATCTGCTCTACGCTCCCACGGTGCGTGCCATGTATCCGGAGGGATTCGCCACGGCCATCTCGGTCGGCGGCCCGGCGGAGGGGCTGTGCGGCACCTTCCGGCCGCAGATGTTCGGCGGCGTCGCCCTTGTCGTGACCAAGCTGTTCCTGCAGGCCCAGCCCGACGTGGCGGTGTTCGGGGAAAAGGATTACCAGCAGCTCATGGTCATCCGCCGTTTCGCCCGCGATCTCGACATCCCGGTGCGGGTGGAGGGGCTGCCGACGGTGCGCGAGGCTGACGGGCTCGCCATGTCGTCGCGCAACGCCTATCTGTCCGCCGACGAGCGCGCCCGCGCGCCGGAACTGAACCGCGCGCTCCTCGACGCCGCGTCGGCGCTGGCCGGCGGGGCGGAGGCCGCCAAGGTTCTGGAGGCGGTGCGGGCGCGCATCACCGCCGCCGGGTTCGGCTCCATCGACTACGTCGAATTGCGCGACGCCGACACGCTGGCGCCGGTGAGCCGCATGGAGCGTCCGGCGCGCCTGCTGGCCGCCGCCTGGATGGGCAAGGCCCGCCTCATCGACAACGTGCCGGTCCTTCCGGCGTAACCGCCGACCCCTCTTCCCCGGTCCGCGTGCCCTGCCCATGCCACGGGAAGGATCGCAGAGCGGGCGTGGTGCCCTATACTCTCTGCCGAACGCGCGGCCGACCGTGAGGCCGCGCGCAAGAAACGAGGGAAGGAAGGCACCATGCCGTACGATTCCGTGGACACCGCCCGCCGTCTTGGGTTGAAGGACGCCGAGCTGCTGCGCTTCCAGTGCTTCGTCGATGGCCGGTGGATCGACGCCGACAGCGGCAAGACCGTGGACGTGACCAACCCCGCCGACGGCAGCGTCCTGGGCAGCGTGCCGATGATGGGCGCGGACGAGACGCGCCGGGCCATTGACGCCGCCGAGCGCGCCTGGCCGGCCTGGCGCGCCCTGACCGCGAAGGAGCGCGCGAAGACCCTGCGGACGTGGTTCGACCTGATGATGGCGAACCAGGAGGATATCGCCCGCATCATGACGGCGGAGCAGGGCAAGCCGCTCGCCGAGGCACGGGGCGAGGTGGCCTACGCCGCGTCCTTCATCGAATGGTTCGCCGAGGAGGGCAAGCGCGTCTACGGCGACACCATCCCGCAGCATCTGCCGGGCCGCCGCATCGTCGTGACGAAGGAGCCGATCGGCGTCACCGCCGCCATCACGCCGTGGAACTTTCCGGCGGCGATGATCACCCGCAAGGCCGGTCCGGCGCTGGCCGCCGGCTGTCCGATGGTCATCAAGCCGGCGACCGCCACCCCGCTGACCGCGCTCGCCATGGCGGTGCTGGCGGAGCGGGCGGGCATTCCGGCGGGCATCCTCAGCGTCGTCACCGGCTCCGCCCGCGCCATCGGCGGCGAGATGACCGGCAACCCGACCGTGCGCAAGCTGACCTTCACCGGCTCCACCGAGATCGGCAAGGAGCTGATGGCCCAATGCGCCGGCACGGTGAAGAAGGTGTCGCTGGAGCTGGGTGGCAACGCGCCCTTCCTGGTCTTCAACGACGCCGACCTCGACGAGGCGGTGAAGGGCGCCATCGCCTCCAAGTACCGCAACACCGGCCAGACCTGCGTCTGCGCGAACCGGTTGCTGGTGCAGTCCGGAGTCTACGACGCCTTCGCGGCCAAGCTGGCCGAGGCGGTGAAGGCGTTGAAGGTCGGCCCCGGCCTGACCACGGAAGGGGCGCAGCAGGGGCCGCTGATCGACATGGCCGCGGTGGAGAAGGTCGAGGACCACATCCGCGACGCCACGGAGAAGGGCGCCCGCGTGGTGCTGGGCGGCAAGCGGCATGATCTGGGCGGCAGCTTCTTCGAGCCGACCATCCTCGCCGACGTGACCCCGGCGATGAAGGTGGCGCGCGAGGAGACCTTCGGTCCGGTCGCCCCGCTGTTCCGTTTCGAGACGGAGGAAGAGGCCGTGCGCATGGCCAACGCCACCGAGTTCGGCCTGGCCGCCTACTTCTACAGCCGCGACATCGGCCGCGTCTGGCGGGTGGCGGAGGCGCTGGAATATGGCATCGTCGGCATCAACGAGGGCATCATCTCCACCGAGGTCGCCCCCTTCGGCGGCATGAAGGAAAGCGGCATCGGCCGCGAGGGGTCCAAGTACGGCATCGAGGATTACTTGGAAATCAAGTATCTGTGCATGGGCGGCATCGGCGGCTGAATGCCGGTGGACGAATTCAAGTAAAAAAGCGGGGCCGGTCGCGCGACGCGCTTTGACCGGCTCCGTTTTTTTATCTAGGATAAATCATCGTTAAATTTGCCCATGCTCCCATCAGGGGAATGATGGGGGAAAGGCGGCCCGGTGCGGTTCCTGCTGCAGCGCTCCGATGGGGAATCGGTGTCCCTGATGCCCATCCTCGTCGCGGTGGTCCTGGTGCTGCTCGCCGCGCTGGGCACCTGGACCGTGGTGTCCGCCAAATCCGGCGCCCGCAGCGCCGGTGGCGACGGCAAGCCGCAGAAGACCTACGCGTCCTTGCCGACGATGACCTTCACGCTGGGGGGCAGCGACGCGCGTCTGGTGGACATCCGCGTGCTGCTGGAGATCGAGCCCACCGGGGACCCGAACCCGGCCGCGGCTTTCGTTCCCCGCATCGCCGATCAGATGGCCGACCGTCTTCGCCAGATCGAGCCAAGCCAATTGAGCGGGGCCGAGGGCGCCAACCTGATCAAGAGCACCGTGGCGAGCGTGATGAAGCGCGAGGCCCGGGCCATCCGCGTGCGCGAGGTCCTGCTGGAGCGGATGGTGGTGCGGTAGGAGGGCGCTTCCCCACCCTACCGCGCTTGCGCGCGGGTTCCCCCCCCCGCTTCGCGGGAGAGGGAAGACTTGCCCCCTCTCCCGCGGAGCGGGGGAGGGTCGGGGAGGGGGAAAGACTTACTCCGCCGCCGCGCGGCGGTCGGCGTCGCGCTTCAGGCGGGCGCGCTTCAACTCCTCGGCCAGCAGGAAGGCCAACTCCAGCGCCTGGCTGGCGTTCAGCCGCGGGTCGCAGGCGGTGTGGTAGCGCAGCGCCAGCTTGTGGTCGGTGATCGCCTGGGCGCCGCCCGTGCACTCCGTCACATCCTGGCCGGTCAGCTCGAAATGGACGCCGCCGGCGTGGGTGCCTTCGGCCTCGTGCACCGCGAAGAAGTCGCGCGCCTCCGACAGCACCTTCTCCACCGGGCGGGTCTTGTAGCCGCTGGAGGACTTGACGGTGTTGCCGTGCATCGGGTCGCTCGACCAGACGACGACGCGGCCCTCGCGCTGCACCTTGCGCAGCAGGGGCGGGAACTTGTCCGCCACCTTGTCGGCGCCCATGCGGACGATCAGGGTCAGGCGGCCCGGCTCGTTGGTCGGATTCAGCAGGTCGATCAGGCGGATCAGCTCGTCCGGATCGGTGGTCGGGCCGCACTTCAGGCCGATCGGGTTCTTCACGCCGCGCAGGAACTCGACATGCGCGCCGTCGAGCTGGCGGGTGCGGTCGCCGATCCACAGCATGTGGGCCGACACGTCGTACCAGTCGCCGGTGGTGCTGTCGACGCGAGTCATCGCCTGCTCGAACGGCAGCAGCAGCGCCTCATGGCTGGTGAAGAACTCGGTCTCGCGGATCTGCGGGGTGGTCTGGGCGGTGATGCCGCAGGCCGCCATGAAGCCCAGCGTCTCGTCCAGCCGGTTGGCGATCTCGCGGAACTGCTCACCGGCGGGGGAGCGCTCGACGAAGCCCAGCGTCCACTGATGGACCTTGTGCAGGTCGGCGTAGCCGCCCTGGGAAAAGGCGCGCAGCAGGTTCAGCGTGGCGGCGGCCTGGGTGTAGGCCTGCATCATGCGCTCCGGGTCGGGAACGCGGGCGTCCGGCGTGAAGTCGAAGCCGTTGATGATGTCGCCCCGGTAGGACGGAAGCTCGACCCCCTCCAGCACCTCGGTGTCGGCGGAGCGCGGCTTGGCGAACTGCCCGGCCATGCGGCCCACCTTGACCACCGGGATGGCGGCGCCGAAGGTCAGCACCACGGCCATCTGAAGCAGGACGCGGAAGGTGTCGCGGATGTTGTTCGGATGGAACTCCGCGAAGCTCTCCGCGCAGTCGCCGCCCTGCAGCAGGAAGGCGTTGCCGGCGGCGGCGGCGGCGAGGCTGTCCTTCAGCCGGCGCGCCTCGCCCGCGAAGACGAGTGGGGGATAGGAGGACAGGCGCTGCTCGACCGCTTCGACCTTGGACGGGTCCGGATAGGTCGGAAGCTGCTTCGCCGGCTTCGACCTCCAGCTGTCGGGGGACCAACGCTCAACCATGACGCCCGCTCTTTCCTTGTGCTAAGGGTTCCCGCAGCCGGCCGGATGACAGCCGGAGGGGTACTCTGTATAGCGGTTGCCGGGAAATTTTTCCATAGTTTCGACCGCAACTTCCGCAATGGATGATGCGGCGTGGCGCCCGAAAAAGCGCGCTGGCCGGGACCTTCGGGAGCGGCCTATACAGACGGTTACGCAGGTGTGCGGAAGGGTTAACGGGTGAAACCATCCTCCTGGGGTCAGGCGGCCTCCGTCTATCTTGACCGGCGCGTTCTGGCCATTCTGTTCCTCGGCTTTTCGGAAGGGCTGCCGCTGGCGTTGACCGGCTCCACCCTGTCGATCTGGCTGCGCGAGGGCGGCGTCAGCAAGACGGCCATCGGCCTGTTCGCGCTGGTCACCATGCCCTACGCGCTGAAGTTCGTCTGGGCGCCGCTGATCGACCGGCTGCGCCTGCCGGTGATGACCCGCCTGTTCGGGCGGCGGCGCGGCTGGGCGCTGGTGGCGCAGGTCGGACTGATGGCGGCCCTGATCGGGCTGGGCAGCACCAACCCGGTCACCGACCTGTGGTGGACCGCCATACTGGCCGTGGTGGTCGCCTTCTTCTCGGCCAGCCAGGACATCGTGGTCGACGCTTACCGCGTCGAAGTGCTGGAGGAGCATCAGCAGGCTGCGGGTGCGGCCATCCTCGTGCTCGGCTACCGTTTCGGCATGCTGGCGGCGGGGGCGGGGGCCCTGTACCTCGCGGAGTTCTTCGGCTGGCACGTCGCCTACTACGTCATGGCCGGGCTGGTCGCGATCGGCATGGTGACGATCCTGCTGAACCGCGAGCCGAAGGTCGCCGACACCGCGGAGACCAAGGCGCGGGAGCAGCATGTGGCCGACTGGCTGGCCGCCCGCCCGCACCTGACCGGCTGGAAGGCGGACCTGCTGGCCTGGATCTACGGCGCCGTCGTGTCGCCCTTCGTGGAGTTCATGACGCGGCCCGCTTGGGCGGCGGTCCTGCTGTTCATCGCCTGCTACAAGCTGGGGGACGTGCTGGCGGGTGTGATGTCGGCGCCCTTCTATGTCGATCTCGGCTTCGAGAAGACGGAGATCGCCAACGTCACCAAGCTGTTCGGCCTGTGGGCGACGATCATCGGCGGGCTGATCGGCGGCGTGCTGGTCGGGCGCATCGGCGTTCTGCGCGGGCTGCTGGTCGGCGGGCTGATGCAGATGCTGTCCAACCTCGGCTACGTCATGCTGGCGCAGGTCGGGCATGACGTGTCGGCGCTGGCGGTGACGGTGGCGCTGGAGAATGTCTGCGGCGGCATCGCGACGGCGGCCTTCGTCGCCTATCTGTCGAGCCTGTGCAACACGGCCTACACGGCCACGCAATACGCGCTGCTCAGCAGCTTCTACAAGCTGGGCGGGGACCTGTTCGGGGCGTCGTCCGGCTGGCTGGCCGAGCGGATGGACTGGAGCAGCTTCTTCCTGCTGTCCACCGGCGGGGCGGTGCCGGGGCTGCTGGTTCTGCTGTGGCTGATGACCCGGCCAAGGCGGGACGAGGCGGTGGTGAAGGCCGGAACGTGACACTTGCCCCCACCCTGACCCTCCCCCGCTGGGCGGGGGAGGGGGATCGGGGCCTTACTTCACCGGGGTCATCTTGCCGGAACCGGGGCCGGCGCCGAGGTCGGCACCCGTCACCGGGTTCACGTCGGTGCGCGACATGGTGCGCTTGGCGGCCTCGTTGACGGCCTTCATCTCCTCCGCCGCCAGCCGGACCGAGGGGTTGCCATCGCCGCCGCTGACCGGGGCCTGGTCGGGGGTGACGTTCACGAACTCCCACTGCTCGCCCTGGTTCCACGGGCCGCGCATGTCGCCGTCGCCCTGGCTCATGTTGTAATACTTGTCGGTGTATTCGGGGTTGCCCGGCAGCTTGCCCGGCGGGAAGTTGTTGTCGATCGAGTAGAGCGCCTTCTCGAACATCTTCTGGTGGGCGACCTCGCGGGTCATCAGGAAGGTCAGCGCGTCCTTCACGCCCGGGTCGGGGGTGATGTTGATGAGGCGCTCATAGATGATCTTGGCCCGCGATTCGGCGGCGATGTTGGAGCGCAAGTCGGCGGTCGGCTCGCCGATGCTGTCGATGTAGCCGCCGGTCCAGAGCTGCCCCGCGGAGTTGGTGAGCGCCGGGCCGCCGCCGTAGAGCAGGGCCAGCGTGTGGCTGCCGTTGCCCTTGGCGATGTCGGCGTAGAGGTCGGTGACCTCCTCGGCGCCCTCGGCCAGCTTGCCCTTCACGCCCTTGGTGAGCATGGCGACGATGCTGCCGATGATCTCCAGATGGCTCAGTTCCTCGGTCGCGATGTCGATCAGCATGTCCTTGCGGCCCGGGTCCTCGTCGGAAAGGCCCTGCGTGAAGTAGCGCAAGGCCGCCGCCAACTCGCCCTGGGGGCCGCCGAACTGTTCCAGCATCAGGCTGGCCAGCTTCGGGTCCGGTTCGGCGACGCGGACCGTGTACATCAGGTTCTTGTTGTGCATGAACATGCGTAGGAGCCCTCCCGCTGCCTGGATGAAGGATGGGAGGCGACGGCTTCCGCGGGGGTGCTTGACCGCCGCCGTGAGTGCCGCCGCCATCGTCGTGTGCCCTCAACACAGGCTTCTTAGAAGCGTTCCAGGAAATCAGGCTCCTGACCTTTGGTTTTATGTCCGATCGTCAGGACACCTTCTCGCGCATCAGGACGAACTCTTCCGCGGTGGACGGGTGGAGGGCGATGGTGCGGTCGAAATCTTTCTTCGTGGCGCCGCAGTTCAGGGCGATGCCCAGCCCCTGGACGATCTCCGGCGCGTCCATGCCCATCATGTGGCAGCCGAGCACGCGCTGGCTCTCGCCGTCCACGACCAGCTTCATCAGGACGCGCTCGTCGCGGCCTGACATGGTGTGTTTCATCGGGCGGAAGCCGGCCTTGTAGATGTCCACCGTTGCGTGTTTCGCCCGCGCCTCCGCCTCGGTCAGGCCGACGGTGCCGAGCGGAGGGATGGAGAAGACGGCGGTCGGGATGTTCGCGTAGCTGATGCTGGTCGGGTTGTCGTTGAACAGCGTCTCCACGAAGGCGCGCCCCTCAGCGATGGCGACGGGGGTCAGGGCCATGCGGTCGGTCACGTCGCCGACGGCGAAGATGTTGTCCACGCTGGTGCGTGAATACTCGTCCACCCGGATCGCCCCGGCCTCGTCCAGCGCGACGCCGGCGGCCTCCAGCCCGAGGTCGCGCGTGTTCGGACGACGCCCGGTCGCCGCCATGACGAGGCCGGCGGAATGCTCCCGCCCCAGCTGGTCGGTGACGGTGAAGCCGCCGGGGCCCTCCTCGACCTTCACCGGCTGGGTGCGGGTGAGGATGGTGATGCCGCGCTTGCGCATCTCCTGCGCCAGGGCGACGCGGATGTCGTCGTCGAAGCCGTTCAGAAGCTCCTCGCCGCGGATCATGATCGTGACCTCGGCGCCCAGGCCGCGGAAGATCCCGGCGAACTCCACGGCGATGTAGCCGCCGCCCAGGATGATGACGGAGTGGGGCAGGGTGCCGAGCTGCAACGCCTCGTTGGAGGTGACGGCGTGCTCGATCCCCGGAATCTTGGGCAGCGCCGGCCAGCCGCCGGTGGCGACCAGGATGTTCTTCGCGGTGTAGCGCTGGTTGGCGACCTCCACCGTGTGGCGGTCGATCAGCCGTCCGAAGCCGGTGTGCAGGGCGACCCCGGAGTTCTCAAGCATCTTGATGTAGATGCCGTTCAGCCGGTCGATCTCCGCGTCCTTGCGACCGATCAGCGTCGCCCAGTCGAAGGCCGGCGTGGTGGTGGACCAGCCATAGGCGCTGGAGTCCTCGAAGGCGTCGCGGAACTGGGCGGCGTAGACCAGCAGCTTCTTCGGCACGCAGCCGCGGATGACGCAGGTGCCGCCGACCCGGCTGCCTTCGCAGATGGCGACCTTGGCCCCCATGGCCGCGGCCCGCCGGCTGGCCGCGACGCCGCCGGAGCCGGCACCGATGGTGAAAAGGTCGAAATCGAACTCGGCCACGGCCGTCTCCTTGCAATCCCAAGATCCGAACGGGAGGGGGGAGTGTTCCCCATTCCGCCGCCCCTGTCGAGCGTTGGAGGGCCGGCGTCGGCGTGGGCGGAGCGGGCCTTCCGTCAGCGCATGACGAGTTCCTGGACCAGCACCTGCCGGATCTTCATCGCGCCGAGTTCCTTCGCGGCGGTGCGCATCACCGCATCCTTGATGTAGAAGGCGCCGTTGCGCCCACGCAGTTCGCCGGGGTCGGTGTCCAGCATCACGTTGGTCATGGCGCTGGCGATGCGCGGCCCGTAGCTTTCCACCGTCTTGGCGGGGGCGGTCGGCTCCATGTCGAGCACCACGCGGACCCGCAGCTCGCGCAGCCGGTCGCCGTCGCTCAGCGTGAAGATCATCGCCGGCAGCCGCGCGTAGTTGGCGGCGGTCCGCAGCGTATCACCGACCACACGCCCGGCCTGCGCCGTGCCGGGCTTCAGCAGGAAGGCCCCGCCGGTGCCCGCGGCGGCCAGCCCGGCCATGGTGCAGAGAAGCCCGACCACCACCCGGCGGCTCAGGCGATCCAGCGTCGAGGGGGCTGCCGTCGAGGGGCCTGCCGCAATGTTCGGCGCGTTCTGGCGGATTGTCCGGCTCATGCCGACCTCGTCGCATTTCCCGGCGCCGATAGGGGGTGGCGCCTGTTCTTGAGTGCATGGTGGATGGGTAAAAGGAAGGCGTCAAATATAGGTATTTTATACTTTTTGGCGACAGCGCATTACAGTGTGGAACTGCGCATCTCTTCTCGGCTTCTTTGTGTTTGAAATGCGCCGGATTTCGTAGCGTATTTTTGGTAAATCACCATTGCTTGCGGCGGTTGGCCGTAGCGGATGAAGCCTCTTCCACCGGAGGGCCGGGGCGTATAATGCTGGTTTCTCAATCGGATTGCCGTTCCCACGGTGGGAGCGGCCTCCGGACGTGATCGTCGCGAAGGGCAAGAGCGGGAAGACAAGGACATCGCCATGGACGAGACCAGGAACCAGCCGCCGGCCAGTCACGCGCCCGCCAGCCATCCGCCCGCGTCGGCCATCACCGAATGGACCGACACCTATTTCAAGCGGACCAAGGAGGCGGTCGGGAAATTCGGTGACAAGAAGGTCACCTACGCCATCTTCATGCGCCGTCCGGTGGTCTGCGCGCCGCGACTCGCCATCGAATGGCTGGAGGCGGTGGCGCGGGAACGCGGGTTCGACCTCGACATCGTCCTGAACTACCCGGAAGGGAAGTGGGTCGGTGCGGGCGAGCCGATCCTCTACATCACCGGCTCCTTCTACCATCTGGTCGACACCGAGACGATCATCTTGCAGAAGCTCGGCCCCGCCTGCGTCGGCGCCTACAACGCCTTCACCATGTGCGCCGACCTGCCGAAGACGGCCTTCCTCGCCATGGAGGCGCGTCATTGCGCCGGCACGGAGATGGAGGAGATGATGGCCTACGCCGCCTCGGTCGGGTCGGACCGGGCGAAGCGCAAGGTCGGCGCCAAGGGCTTCATCGGCAACGCCACCGACGCCACCGCCCATTTCTTCGGCCAGAAGAAGGGCATGGGCACGATGCCGCATGCGCTGATCGGCTACGCCGGATCGACCGTGCGGGCGGCGGAGATGTTCCACGAGACCTTCCCCGAACTGCCGCTGACCGTCCTGGTCGATTATTTCGGGCGCGAGGTGACCGACGCGATGGAGGTCTGCCGCCGTTTCCCCGGCCTCGCCGCGCAGGGCAAGCTGGCGGTGCGGCTGGACACGCCGGGCGGGCGCTTCCTGGAGGGGCTGGACCCGCCGGGCTCCTACGCCGTGCTGGAGCGGCACGCCCCCCATTCCATCCGCGGCTACCGCGACGAGACGCAGCTCCGCTACCTGATCGGCACCGGCGTGTCGGCGGCGGCGATCCATTTCATGCGCGAGAAGCTGGACGAGGCCGGTTTCCCGGCGGTGAAGATCGTCGCCAGCTCCGGCTTCGGCCCGGCCAAGTGCCGCCTGATGGCGGAGGCCAACGCCCCCGTCGACATCATCGGCACCGGCAGCTATCTGCCCGAGCGCTGGACCGAAACCTACGCCACCGCCGACATCATCGAATATGACGGCGAGAAGCGTGTGAAGGTCGGCCGCGAGTTCCTGTTCCGCAAGTAGCATCGTCGTTTCGCAAGAAGAAAGCCCCTCCGCCGGCCGTGCCGCGGAGGGGCTTTTGCGTTCAGCGGGTCAGCACCATCACAAGCCGTTCGACCGGCGTGTCGTTGACGAGGTGCGACTCGACAATTTCGTCGATGTCCTCGGGCGTTTCCGGGCGGTACCACAGGCCCTCCGGATAGACCACCATCAGCGGCCCGGCGGAGCAGAAGCCGAGGCAGCCGGTCCAAGCCATGCCGACGCCCAGCAATCCCTTGGCCTGGATGCGCTGGCCGAGCTGTTCCCACAGCGGGTGGGCGTTCTTCGCCGCGCAGCTCCCACGCGGATGGCCGGGCGGGCGCTGCTGGGAGCAACAGAAAACGTGGTGGCGGAACACTTGTGGCAGATCGAGGGGCATCAAAGGCTCCATAGGCCATAATTTAATTATGGTTATAGAGCCTGCTGCGGTGCAGCGCCACCATTTGAAACGATTCCAATGTCTCAGGCATCCTCAGCCAGCCGCAGGCCGGTGAAGGACAGGCGGGACTCTGGCCGCAGGTAATGCCGGGTCGTCGGGTTGGCGTGGTCGAAGGGGGTGACGCAGCTGCCGCCCCGCAACACCATGCGGTTGATCATGAAGCGGCCATGGACGGCCTCGTCCACCCCGTCGGGCAGGCGGTAGCCGGGGTAGGGGACGAAGGGGCTGCGCGTCCATTCCCACACGTCGCCGAACAACTGCCAGGGGCCGTCGCCGTGGCAGGTGCTGGGGCGCGGGTGGCGGTGGCCGGTGCCCAGCAGGTTGCCCATGCTGTCGCAACGGGAGGCGAGCGCTTCCCATTCGGCCTCATCCGGCAGGCGCTTGCCCGCCCAGCGGGCGAAGGCGTCCGCCTCGAACCAGCTGACATGGCAGACCGGCTCAGCGGGATCGAGCGGGCGCATGCCGTAGAGCGTGAAGATCTGCCACGCGCCGTCGCGCCATTCCCAATAGAGCGGGGCCTGCCACCCCTCGGTCTGCACCGCTTCCCAGCCGTCGGCGAGCCAGAGCGCGCGCTTCGCGTAGCCGCCATCCTCGATGAACTCGCGGAAGGCACCGCAGGACACCGGCAGGACGGCGAGGCGGAAGGGTTGCAGATGGACGCGGTGGCGCGGCCCCTCATGGTCGAACCCGGCCCCGGCGTCTGTCAGCCCAATCTCGACGAGGCCGCCCTCATGCTCGATCCACCGTTCCGGCTGCGGCGGTGTCGGAACGGCCTGCGGCGGCTGGTCGTAGGCGGGGCGCAGCGGGTTGCTCCAGAAGGCGTGCTTGATGTGGGTCAGCAGCCGTTCCTGGTGGCGCCGCTCGTGCGTGATCCCGACGATCACACGATCGGCGATCTCCGGCAGGTCCGCCTCGTCGGCCTGGTTCAGCAGATGCAGCACCGCGGCGTTCACATGGTCGCGGTAGCGCATCACCTCCGCCGCGTTGGGCCGGGAGAGCAGGCGCAGGGTGGGGGAGGGAAGCTGGTGGCTGCCGAAGCGGTCGTCGCGCGCGGCGAACAGGGTCAGGAAGGCCGGGTCGAAGGGGCGGTAGCCGGGGTTGCAGGGCACCAGGACGGTGGTTTCGAACAGCCACGTCGTGTGGGCGAGGTGCCATTTGGCCGGCGCGCCGTCGGCCACCGACTGGACCATCAGGTCCTCGGGCGACAAGGGAGCCGCGAGTTCAGCGGTGCGGGCGCGGACTTTTTGGAAACGGGTGGAAAGGGCTTGGCGAAGGGCGTCGCCGGACGGCTGGGCATGCGTGGCGAGATGGGTGTCGGGCACGGGGGAACCTCCCTGCGGGAGCGGGTTTTTCCGCGGCGGGAACGGCGCGGGGACGCGCCCGGACTCCGCCGGAGAAACAACAGGGCCATTGTGCCGCATGGCCCGACCATCCTGGGTGGCGCATCGGAGGAGGGCTTTCTCCGAATTCGCGCATAACACCCGCGGTGGGGTTGTGGTTATGCGTCCACCACCAGATGCGGACGGAAGGCGCCTTCGAGTGTCAGAAGCAGGCGCAGATACACGGCAACACGCCGGGATGTCGTCGTGCGCTGTTCCAGGCAATCGCGGAGCTGGTTGGCGAGCGCCACGTTTTCCGCCGTCTGTCCTGGCGGAAGCGCGGGGTTTGTCGGCGCCGCCATGTCGACGATGTGGTCATGGTCGACCGGATGGGCCGCGACGGCCTTTTCGAGGAGCGCCGCCGCGATGCGTTCGATGTCCTGATCCGCCGGCGGCGGCTGGGCGAGGTTGGGGGCGAGATGGGGCGGCGGACGACGGTTGGCGAGCTGCGCGCGCAGATTTTGCTTGATGCGCGCCCGCTGCCCGGCGTTCAGCGTGTCCAGCTCATCGATCTCGTCGAACAGCAGGTCGTAGAGGCGCCGCCGCTTGTGGTTGGCTTCGTCCTGGTCGCGGCGTTCCTGCTGCTCGCGCTCCTGCTGTTGCAGGTCCTGCCGATTCTGTCGCCGCTGCTTGCGGTCGGTCGCGCTGCCGGTGCGCTCCACCACGCCGGCCGAGCGGACCAGAGGTTCCGAGCGTCCGATCGAACCGTCGGTCATGGCGACCTCCACGGCTAATGGCTGGGACTGTTCAGTGTACCAACTGTCGCGATTCTGTCAAGGTGACGCTTTGGCGTGCGGCGCAGGCCCGGTTTCAGGTGAGCGTTGCTCACCCGAACACGCGGCGTACTCGTTTGCCAGGAGCGTGGCTCGGGCTCGACAGTGGGGCATCCCGAACGCAGGAAAAAGGAACGCGCCATGCCCTACACCGACCCCGCCAACCCCGTGCTGTGCGTCACCGCCGGCGGAATCGCCACCCTCACCCTGAACCGGCCCGAGAAGCTGAACGCCATCAGCACGGCGTTGGCCGCCGCGATGCTCGACACGCTGGACGCGCTGGAGGCCGACGCGGCGGTGCGGGCGGTCGTCGTCACCGGCGCCGGGGAGCGGGCCTTCTCCGCCGGGGCGGACATAGCGGAATTCACCCAGGCCGTCCGGCGTGGACCGGAGGCGGCGGTGCGGGCGTTCCGGCCCGGCCAGACGCTGTGCGCGCGGATCGAGTCCTTCCCCAAGCCCATCATCGCCGCGGTCAACGGCATCTGCTACGGCGGCGGCTGCGAAATCCTGGAGGCCGCCCACCTCGCCGTCGCCAGCGAGCGGGCGACCTTCTCCAAGGCGGAGATCAAGCTCGGCATGATGCCGACCTTCGGCGGGACGCAGCGGCTTCCCCGCAACGCCGGGCGCAAGCGGGCGTTGGAATGGTTGCTGACCGGCGACGCCTTCCCGCCGGCGACGGCGCTGGCGGTGGGGCTGGTCAATCAGGTGGTGGCCCACGACGCCCTGCTGCCCGCAGCCTTCGAACTGGCTGGGCGGATCGTCCGGCATTCCCCGGCCGCGGTGTCCGGCATTCTGGGGGCGGTGACCCGCGGGCTGAACATGACCATCGGCGAAGGGCTGGCGGTGGAAACCGAGCGCTTCGCCCGGCTGGCGCCGGGGGCGGACCTGCGCGACGGGCTGGAGGCGTGGCTGGCGCGCTGAATCAAGCTCCTTCCGGGGGATCGTCCGGCATTTCGGTTTGCGCGGGGGCGTGCCGGTGTGCAGGATGCGGGGGTGGATGTGGACCGCTCCGCCCCCTATCTTCCGGGGCCGGGGCTTTTTGGCGTGGATGGCATGAGCGACGAGAACACCCTGTCCGAGAGCGGCGAATCCCTGGAAAACCGGCGCAAGCGGCTGCGCTTCCGGTCGTGGCACCGCGGCATGCGCGAGATGGACCTGCTGATCGGCAGCTTCGCCGACGCCCATGTCCCGGAGTTCGACCACGCGCAGCTCGACCGCTACGAGGCGCTGCTCGAACTCAGCGACCCCGACCTCTACAACTGGTACGCCGGGCGTGAGCCGCTACCCGCCGAGCATGACACCGACGTCATGCAGCTGTTGACCCAGTTCCGCTACACGCCCCGTCAGGGGTCCTGAGGCCCGATCCTTGCCCAGCTTCGAACAGTTGCAGCCGGGACGCTCCGGCCGCCTTCTGGTCGGCGGCGCCCCCGCCGGTCATGACGCCCGCGTCCTCGCCGACCTCGCCAAGCGGGCGGGGAGTGCCGGACTTCTCCACGTCGCGCTCGACGACACCCGCGCCGCCCAGCTGGCGGAGGCGCTGGCCTTCTTCGCGCCGTCGCTGGAGGTGCAGGTCTTCCCGGCCTGGGACTGCCTGCCCTACGACCGGGTGTCGCCCAACGGCGGCATCGTGGCGAAGCGCATCGACACGCTGACCCGCCTGCTGGCGCGCAAGGCGGACGCGGCGCCGCTGGTCGTGCTGACCACCGTCAACGCCATGGTGCAGAAGGTGCCGCCCCGCGCCGCCTTCCGCGACGCGGTGTTCTCGGCGAAGCTGCGCGACCGGATCGATTTGGAGAAGCTGCAGCGCTATCTGGCCGGCAACGGCTACACCCGCGCCCAGACGGTGCGCGAACCGGGCGAGTTCGCCGTCCGCGGCGGCATCGTCGACCTGTTCCCGCCGGGCACCGACGAGCCGCTGCGCCTCGACCTGTTCGGCGACGAGCTGGAGGCCGTGCGCAGCTTCGACCCGATGTCGCAGCGCACCACCGACAAGCGCGACGGCATCGACCTGAAGCCGATGTCCGAGGTCTTCCTGGACGAGGCCGGCATCGCCCGCTTCCGCTCCGGCTACCGCGAGCTGTTCGGCGCCGTCACCGACGACGATCCGCTCTACGAAGCGATCAGCGCCGGGCGCAAGTACGGCGGCATGGAGCATTGGCTGCCGCTGTTCCACGAGACGATGGAATCGCTGCTGGCCTACATGCCCAAGGCCATCCTGTCGCTGGACCATCAGGCGACGGAGTCGCGCGATTCGCGAATCGCGCAGGTGGTGGACTTCCACGGCTCCCGCGAGAGCATGATCGTCATCGAGAAGCGGACGGGCTCGCCGGTCTACAAGCCGGTGCCGGTCGGCATGATGTTCCTCGACGCGCAGGCCTGGGACGACCTGTTCGCCGCCCACGCCGTGGCGCAGCTCCAGCCCTTCGGCACGCCGCCGGGCATCAAGGGCACGCTGGACGCCGGCGGGCGCCGCGGCCACGACTTCGCCGAGGAGCGGGCGCGGCCCGACGTGAACGTCTTCGAGGCGGTGAAGGACCACATCCGTGCCCTGCGCGCCGACGGGCGGCGCGTGCTGGTGGCCGGCTATTCCGCGGGGTCGCGCGACCGGCTGATGACGGTGCTGGGCGACCACGGCATTCCGGGGCTGGAGCCGGCGGAGAGCATCGAGGACGTCCGCCGCTTTGACCGCCACGTCATCGGCATGATCGTGCTGGGGATGGAGCACGGCTTCACCTCCGCCGACATGGCCGTCATCACCGAGCAGGACATCCTCGGCGACCGCCTCGTCCGCCCGGCGGCGAAGAAGAAGCGCAAGGCCGCCAACTTCATCGCCGAATACACGGCGCTGGCCTCCGGCGATCTCGTGGTGCACATGGACCACGGCATCGGGCGCTACGACGGGCTGGAGACGCTGGAGGTGTCCGGCGCCCCCCACGACTGCCTGCGGCTGATCTACGAGGGGGGCGACAAGCTCTACGTCCCCGTCGAGAACATCGAGGTGCTGACCCGCTACGGGTCGGAGGACGCGCACGCGCAGCTCGACAAGCTGGGCGGGGCCGGCTGGCAGGGCCGCAAGGCCCGCGTCAAGAAGCGCCTGAAGGACATGGCCGAGGCGCTGCTGAAGATCGCCGCCGAGCGCATGCTGAAGAAGGCCGACCCGGTCTACACGCCGGAGGGCGTCTATCAGGAATTCGCCGCCCGCTTCCCCTACCCGGAGACGGACGACCAGTTGAAGGTCATCGAGGAGGTCTTCACCGACCTTGGTTCGGGCCGCCCGATGGACCGGCTGGTCTGCGGCGATGTCGGCTTCGGCAAGACGGAGGTGGCGCTGCGCGCCGCCTTCCTCGTCGCCATGAGCGGCCAGCAGGTTGCCGTGGTGGTGCCGACCACGCTGCTGGCGCGGCAGCACTTCAAGACCTTCACGACGCGGTTTGCGGGTTTGCCGCTGCGCGTCGTCCAGCTGTCGCGCATGGTGACGCCCAAGGAGCAGACCAAGGTCAAGCAGGAGCTGACGGAGGGCACCGCCGACATCGTGATCGGCACCCACGCGCTGCTCGGCAAGGGCGTTCAGTTCAAGCAGCTCGGCATGGTCATCGTCGACGAGGAGCAGCATTTCGGCGTGAAGCAGAAGGAGCGGCTGAAGGAGCTGCGCGCCGACGTGCACGTCCTGACGCTGACCGCCACGCCGATCCCGCGCACGCTCCAGATGGCACTAAGCGGCGTGCGCGAGCTGTCGCTGATCGCCACCCCGCCGGTGGACCGTCTGGCGGTACGCACCTTCGTGCTGCCCTACGACCCGGTGGTGGTGCGCGAGGCGATCCTGCGCGAGCATTACCGGGGCGGCCAGACCTTCTACGTCTGCCCACGCGTGGAGGACCTGCCCAAGGTCGCCGAGCGGGTGCGGGAACTGGTCCCCGAGGTCAAGATCGTCACCGCCCACGGCCAGATGCCGGCCAGCGAGCTGGAGGAGGTGATGACCGCCTTCGACGAGGGCAAGTTCGAGGTGCTGCTCGCCACCAACATTATCGAGAGCGGCATCGACATCCCCAACGCCAACACGCTGATCGTGCACCGGGCGGACATGTTCGGTCTGGCCCAGCTCTACCAGATCCGCGGGCGCGTCGGCCGGTCGAAGGTGCGCGGCTACGCCTACCTGACCTACGCGCCGAACAAGCCGCTGACCGGCACGGCGCAGCAGCGGCTGCACGTCATCGAGACGCTGGACAGCCTGGGCGCCGGTTTCCAGCTGGCCAGCCACGACATGGACATCCGCGGCGCCGGCAATCTGCTGGGCGAGGAGCAGTCGGGCCACGTCAAGGAGGTCGGCGTCGAGCTGTACCAGCACATGCTGGAGGAGGCCGTCGCCAACGCCCGCGCCGGCATGGACGGGCAGGTTCCGAGCGGCGCGGAGGACCAGCCCTGGACCCCGCAGATCAACCTGGGCACCCCGGTCCTGATCCCGGAGGAGTATGTCCCCGACCTGACGGTGCGCCTGTCGCTCTACCGCCGCATCGCCGATCTGGTGGACCGGGCGGAGATCGACGGCTTCGCGGCGGAGCTGATCGACCGCTTCGGCAAGCTGCCGGGCGAGGTGGAAAACCTGCTCGACGTCGTCACCATCAAGCAGCTCTGCCGGCAGGCGGGGGTGGAGCGGGTGGACGCCGGGCCGAAGGGCGCCGTGTTGACCTTCCGCAACAACAGCTACGCCGAGCCGGCCAAGCTGCTGACCTACATCAGCCAGCAGATCAGCCTGATGAAGCTGCGGCCCGACCACAAGCTGGTCTACACCCGCGAATGGACCGACGAGGCCCAGCGGGTGCGCGGCGTCAACCGGTTGATGAGCGATCTCGCCCAGATGGCCGGCGGCGGGGCTGTGCCGAAGGGCGAGGCGCCTCCGCCTCCGCCGCCCCCGCCTCCGCCGCGTCCCAGCGCGCTGAAGGCCGGGTCCAAGTTCGGCCGGAACATCCCCTCGCGTCCCTTCGGGCGGCGCTGAGGCGATGAGCAAGGATAGCGGTCCGAGAGACATCGGGCCCAAGGACAAGGGCTTGGCTAAGGCCCTGGCGCTTGGCGGCGATCGGCGGGCCTTCGGCAACATTCCCACGGTGGCGGAGGCGGTGGCCGCCGACCCCGCCCGGCTGCCGGAACTGGTGGCCTGCCTGTTCGACGGCGACGCCGGGGTGCGGATGCGCGCCGCCGACGCCTTGGACCGGGTGTCGCGCGGCGACGCCCGCCCGCTGGACGCCTTCGCCGACCGGCTGCTGACCGAGGGGGCGGCGATCGAGCAGGCCGAGGTGCGCTGGCATCTGGCGGCGATCCTGCCGCGCCTGACCCTGACCGGGGAGCAGCGCGAGCGGGTGGTGGCGCTTCTGGAGGGCTGGTTCGAGAACCGGGCCAGCCGGATCGTGCAGAGCGCCGCGCTTCAGGCCATGGTCGATCTGGCGGCGGACGATCCGGAGCTTCGCCCGGTCGCGGCGGACATGCTGGGCCGGGCCATGCGCTCGCGCATTCCGTCGCTGGCCGCGAGGGCCAAGCGCATCCTGAAGCCGTTCGAGGTGGACCGAGCCACGCTGGACGCCGCCCTGCTGCCGGAGACCAAGCCGCTGACCCTGTCGGTGCTGCCCGACCGGCTGGCGGTGGCGCGGCTGGCGCCGGGGGACGGGATGCCGATGTGGCTCGACTGGACCGACCCGCTGGTCAGCGCCACCCGCACGGGGGAGGAGCTGTCGATCCTCTGCCGCGAATCCCGCGTGCCGGACGGGGTGACGGCGGAACGTGGCTGGCGCGCCTTCAAGGTGGAGGGGCCGCTGGACTTCTCCCTGTTCGGCGTGCTGGCGCGCATCGCCGTGCCGCTGGCCCAGGCGCGGGTGCCGATCTTCGCCATGTCCACCTACGACACCGATTACGTGCTGGTGCGTGACGAGGACGTGGAGCGCGCGGCCGACGCGCTGAAGCGCGTCTGCACCGTCGTGGCGCCCTCCTGACCGTTACGCCTGCGGGGCCTTCTCCGCTTCGACGGCGGCGAGCACGCCCATCTCCTCCAACTGGGTGACGGCGCCGGTCAGGCTGGTGGCGACACGGTCGGCGGTGGTCTGGGATATGGCGTGCTCCGGAGCGTCGGCTTCGGGGTGGGCGCTCCACAGGCAGAGCAGGATCGGCACGTTCGGGCCGAAATGCAGGCGCAGGCGGCGCACCAGCCGGCGGGCGTGGGAGAGGGCGGACGGGTTCAGATAGGACAGCACCACCGCCGACACGCCGGTCGGGGCCAGGGCGGCGATGGCGCGGACGGACACCTTTTCGCAGGGGATCACGTCGGCGCGCAGCCCGCGCGGGCGCAACAGGTGGCCGAGCAGCGCCGCCGCCGCCTCGTCCAGGTCGTTGCGGGCGCCGATACACAGGACCAGCGGCGTGTCCTCCGCCGCGGGCGGGGAGGTTTCCATCATCTCGTCCAGCAGGGCCACCATGCCCTCGGCTACCGCCTGCCGTCCCTCGGGGTTCAGGCGGTTGCGCTGGCGGTCCTGCTCGGCCAGCGACAGGGTGGGGATCAGCAGGCCGTGTCCGGCCTCGACCAGCCCGCCTTTGCTCATCCTTTCCTCGGCGATCTCCATGGCCTCGATGGGGTCGCGGGCGAGCAGGCGCTGGTACAGCTTGGCCTCGTCGGGCAGGACCGGGCGGTCGCCCAGCATCACCTCCAGGAAATGAAGCTGCGGCACGTGCCGTCCCAGCACGACGAGGCAGACGGTCAGTGGAGTCGCCAGCAGCAGGCCGACCGGCCCCCAAAGCGTGGTCCAGAACACCGCCGCGACGATGATCGCCAGCGAGGACAGACCGGTGGCCGAGCCGTAGAGCCAGGGCTCCACCACATTGTTGGAGAACAGCTCCACCGCCACGAACAGGGCGATGCAGAGCAGCGGCAGGGTCCATCCTGCATCGACCGCGAAGGACAGCAGGATCGGGAAGGCCGCGGCGATCGCCGGTCCCAGGAAGGGAATGAAGCGCAGCACCGTCGCCAGCATGCCCCACAGCAGCGGGTTCGGCACGCCGAGCAGCCACAGCCCGATCCCGATGGGCAGACCATAGGTGACGTTGACCACGCACTGCATCAGCAGATAGCGGCTGACCCGCTCGCCCGCGTCATTCATGGCCTCCGTCGTGCGGCTGAGGTCGCCGGACCCGGCCAGCCGGATCAGCCGGTCGCGCAGATCCTCCCGTTGCAGCAGCATGAAGATGGTGAAGACCAGCACCATGCCGGCCGTGGCGACCGGCGCCATCGCCGGCCCCAGCACGTCGCTGATGATGGTCAGCGCGTCGGAGCCGTCCTGCTCGATCCGCACCGGCACCGGTTCCCGTGCGACGCCGGGGGCGGGCAGGGCGCTGGCGGGAGCCGTGGCGGCGGGCGGGGTTTCCCCGGTCACCTGCTCCAGCCCCTGCTTCAGATCGCGGAAGGCTTCGGTCGCCTGCTGGACCACCCCGCCGCTGCCCGCCGACGACGCGCTGGAGCGCAGCGAATCCAGCTTGGCGTGGACGTTGCGCTGGTAGCTGGGCAGGTTGTCGGCGAGATCGGCGATCTGTCCGCCGACCACCGTGCCGAAACCGGCGATGCCCGCGAAGACCAGAACCACCACGGCCAGCACCGACGGCACCCGGCCCAGACGCAGCCGCTCCAGCCGGCTGACGATGGGCGCCAGGACGAAGGTCAGCAGCACCGCCAGCGCGATGGGGACCAGGATGTCGCTTCCCAGATACAGGGTCGCCACCACCAGCGCGATGACCAGCAGCGTCGTCTGGGTGGAGGCGGGCGGGGCGGCCTTCGGCACCGGGATGGGGCGGGCCTGCAACCGGCGGGCGGTGTCTTCGGCCATGATCTGCGGAGCCTCGGGGGAGAGTTGAGAGAGTGCAGAACACGGCCGGACGCGGCGCGTTCCGGTGCGTCGGACGCGATCGCCGCAAGACACCGTGACGATTGCGGTCGACGGCCTGTTTAAACCCGCGTGGTTATCTCGTCAGAAGGAGGGGGCTATGCGTAAGGTTGCTGTTCCGGTCCTGTCGGCGGTGGCGCTTCTGGCCCTGGCGGGCTGCGCCGAGACGTCGAGCTGGTTTGGTGGGGGAAGCGAGCAGGCGTCCCGCCCGATGTCCGAGCAGTCGCTCCAGACCGCCTCGCGGATCGAGCCGCAGGCCATGCTGGGCAAGTCCGTCGTCGCCTATGATGGGCAGAAGGTGGGGCAGGTCGAGGACGTTCTGTTCAACCGCAGCAACCGTCCGAGCCAGCTTGTGGTCTCCACCGGCGGCATCATGGGAATCGGCGGACGCAACGTGGCGCTGGACATCGACAACGTCCGCTACAACCAGCAGCAGGACACCATCGTGGCGACCCAGCTGACCAAGGACCAGTTCGCCAACCTGCCCGAGTTCCAGTATGGCGGGAACATGATCTCGCTCAGCCGCCAGAAGACCACGTATTAATCGGCATCAGTCCTCCGGCTTGCCGGAGCGCAGACGCTTGATGTCGGACCTCTGACCCTTGGCCTCCAAACGGCGCTTCTTGGAGCCAAGGGTCGGCTTGGTCGGACGGCGGCTTTTCGGCACCACCGTCGCGTCGCGGATCAGGTCGATCAACCGCTCCCGCACATCCTCGCGGTTGCGCAGCTGGCTGCGGTAGGTGTCGCCGACGATGATCAGCACCCCCGCCGCCGTCATGCGCGAGCCGGCCAGCCGGACCAACCGGGCCTTCACGTCGTCCGGGATGTTGGGCGAGGCCGCCACGTCGAAGCGCAGTTGCACCGCACTGTCCGTCTTGTTGACGTGCTGGCCGCCGGGACCGGAGGCGCGGATGAAGCTCTCCTGAAGCTCGCTCTCGTCCAGGCTGATGCGCGGGGTGACCCGGATCATCAGTCGGCCGCCGCCGTCACGCCCTCCTGCTCCTCGACCCCGAGGTCGAGAAGCGGGAGGAAGCTGGCGGGCTCCTGCGCGCCGGACAGCGCGTAACGCCGGTTGAAGATGTAGCAGGGTACCGCCTGAAGGCCGAGTTGGCGCGCCGTGGCGTCGGCGTTGAAGACGGCGGTGGTTTCGGCATCGCCGGTCAGCAGAGTTTTGATGTCCGCGAAATCGAAGCCCAGGCCGGCGGCGGTGGCGGCCAGCGTGTCGCGGTCGCCGATGTCTAGCCCGTCCACGAAATAGGCATGGAACAGCGCATCAGCCATGCGGTCGCCCAGCCCGTGGCGGGCGGCGATGCGGATCAGCCGATGCCCGTCGAAGCTGTTGGGCGTGCGCCGGACGCGGTCCAGCCGCAGCGGCAGGCCGTCGCGTTCCGCCGTTTCCTCGACCACCAGATGGATCTGCCGCGCCCGCTCCGTGCCGCCGAACTTGGCCGCCAGATAGGCGCTGCGCTCCATGCCGCCCGGCGCCATGTCCGGGTTGAGCTGGAACGGCTGCCAACGCAGCTCCACCTGCACGCGGGGCCGGTCGGCCAGCGCGCGGGCAAGCCGCCGCTTTCCGATGTAGCACCAGGGGCAGATCAGGTCGGCGTAGGTTTCGATCAGCATAGGCCCACTATCCCCCATTCACGCCCCACCGCGCAACCGCCCTGCCCGTGGGACGACCCGCCGCGTTTGGGCGGCCGTTTTTGCAACTCTTTGTTAACCCTTGCCGCCGGAGAGTCGCTGAGTTTCGCGGATGAGGGTCCGCGGCGGTCGGAGGCGTGTGGCGATGGCGAATTCCTATGTGGACGGCAAGGTGCGCGACGCGCTGGTGGCGGCCAAGGGGAGCCGGGCGACCGCGCAGAAGCTGCTGATGGCCTGGGCGGCCGAGGACCCGCAGCTTCTGCTGGGCATCTCGCAGCCCTTCCTGAAGGCCATCGCCGCCGCGGCGATCGAGCGAGGCGTCCGCCCGTCGGCGCCCAGCCGTCCGGCACCCTCGGCACCGGGCCGGTCACGTGGTTCCGCGGATTCGGCGCTGAGCAAGGAGGCGCTGGCCGACGTGCTGAGCCGCCTCGGCCGCGATCCCGGGGACGACGACGCACCGCCGACGCGCGGCCGCGCCGGCTCACCCGCTCCGGTCAAGTCCGCCACCATGGTGGTTCCCGCCGGCAAGGGCGGGCAGGGCGGCGTCACTCATGAGAAGGCGATGATGACCCTCGCCAAGGCCTTCGTGGCGAAGAAGATGCGCTGAGGAACGGCGCGGGGGCTTACTCCGCCGGGCTTATTGCTCCGCCGCGGTCATCATCCGTTCGATCCAGCCCGGCTGCCGCGGTTCCGGGCGGATGTCCGGCGGGGGGCTTGCCAAGGCGGTGTGGCCGTTGCGGTGCGGGTCGGGAATGTGGTGGCAGTCGACGTCGGCCAGCGTCTTGTAGCAATAGACACGGGAGCGGTCGACGTAGACCTTCTCCGGGCAATAATGCCCGGTTTCCGAGAAGGACACGGACGAACAGTCGCGCCCGGTCGCTGCGGACACCACATGATCGCCGAGCGTCTTCTTGGTGCTGGTGACGGAGGCGAGGTCGGCGCCGAGGCTGGCGACCATCATCGGCCCGCTGCAGGCGCCCAGAGGAAGGGCCGCCAGCGCCAGCACCGCGATTGACTGAGCGAGCCTCATCACCCCTTGCACCCCGTCCCGTGTTCGAGTCCGATTCCAGGCAAACCTGATTAAAAAGCCATGAATCAGCGCAGCAGCGTGCAGATTCGCGATCGGCACTGCACCAGCACGAAGGTGTCCTTGTCCTCCGTGCAGCCCACCTTGAACACGGTCTGGCCAGAACGGCCGGTGACGTAGCTCATCACCTCCACCTTGGCGGGCGTGCAGTTGCCCAGCGACTTGGCGGCCTCCTTCGCCTCGGCCTGTCCGGCGGAGACGTTGGCGGCCTAGACCGTCGGCGTTGCCGACAGGCACAGCGCGAGGGCGCCGAAGGCAGCGAGGCGGGGAGCGGTGACGCGCATGGCCGGATCGGTGGTCTGGTGGGTGCTGAAGGAGTTTATGGCACGGGCGTCGCGAATTCGGCTGTGCAAAAGTGGTAATCGCGGCCTCACGCGCTTATTGCGGGCTCGGTGTGCCGGTGGGACAGGAAGAAGCGCAGCATTTCCCGCGCGGCGTCCGGCCCCTGCGGGTCGGTGTAGGTGCCGTCCGGGCTGCCGCCGGACCAGGCGTGGCCGCTGCCGTGGACGATCCACTGCTCGAACAGCGTCGCTCCATCGCGGTCCTTGTGCATGGTGCGCGTGAAGCCGCGCCCGCCGGGTGCCTGTCCGTCCTCGGTCTGCGCGGTCAGCCCCTCCGCGTTGGTGGTGGCCTGGGCCATCACATGATCGCCGTTGCGCGGATGCACGACCTTGTCCGCGTCGCCGTGGAAAACGATGGCCGGAACCACCGGAGCCCCCGCCGCCGGACGCTGACCGGGCGAGGAGCCGGCCTTCATCGCCAGCAGGGCGGAGGGCACGCCGCTGGCCGAGCCGTAGGGCAGGCCGGAATGGACGCCCACCGCGGCGAACAGGTCTGGGTGGGTGGTCGCCAGGACCATCGCGGCGGACCCGCCCGCTGAAATCCCGGCGACGTAGACGCGCTGCGGGTCGGCCCCTCGCTCCGCCAGGACCTGCCGGGCGGCTCCGGCGATCAGCGCCGGTTCGCCGCGCTCGCGGCGCTGGTGGACGGGGTTGAACCAGTTCCAGCACTTCTTGTCGTTCGCCGCGGGGGTCTGCTCCGGATAGAGGACGAGACAACTGGCCTCTTCGGCCAGCCGGTTCATGCGGGTTCCGGCGGCGAAGTCCTCCGGCGACTGGGTGCAGCCGTGCAGCATGACCAGCAGCGGGCGCGGTCCCGTCGCCGTACCCATCGGCACGAACAGGCGGTAGGCGAGCGAGCCGGCCTCGCCGGTGAAGACCCCGGAGTCCATCGGCTCCGTCACGGGTACGGGCTTCGGCGGGGGCGGCGGGACGGGCGCGCCGCGGCGGAACAGCTTTCCGGTCAGGCGGCGGAGGAAGGCTGCGGCGCGGGCCAGGGCCGGGCGGGGCCGGGTGGTGTCGGTCACGATCGGCGGCTCCGGGATCGTTCGGAAAGGAAGGCGGCGGATGGTAAGGGACGGAGGTGGCGCAGGACAACCGCCATGGCGGTTTGCGCCGGGCCGCCAACTGCGCTAACCATCCGGTTCCGCAAGCGCCCACCCCGCAAGCCTCCAGGTGATCCGCCCATCATGAGCACCGACATCACCCTGGTCCTGGGCGGCGCCCGCTCCGGCAAGAGCCGCTATGCCGAGGGGCTGGTGGCCGCATCGCCCGGCCCGCGGGTCTACATCGCCACCGCCCAGATCTGGGACGCTGAGATGGCCGACCGCGTCGCCCGCCACAAGGAGGACCGCGGCCCCGGCTGGACGACGGTGGAGGAGCCGCTCGACCTGCCCGGCGCGCTGCGCCGCCACGCCGGCACCGGGACGGGCGTGCTGGTCGATTGCATGACGCTGTGGCTGTCCAACCTGATGATGGCCGACGCCGACGTTCCCGCCCGCACCGCCGACCTGCTGGCCGCTCTGGCCGGTGTGGAAGGGCGGGTGGTGCTGGTTTCCAACGAGGTGGGGCTGGGCATCGTGCCGGACAACGCACTGGCCCGCCGCTTCCGCGATCATGCGGGGCGGCTGCATCAGGACATCGCCGCCGTGGCCCAGAGGGTGGCCTTCGTCGCCGCCGGGCTGCCGCTGCTGCTGAAGGGAGAAAAACCATGACCGAAGACGCCGACCGGAACGACGCCGACCAGAACGAACGCCACGCCGAGAAGATGAAGCGGCGCAAGGCGCTGCACGACCGGGTGATGGCCAGCAAGACGCAGGAGAAGGGCCTGCTGATGGTCAACACCGGCAACGGCAAGGGCAAGTCCACCGCCGCCTTCGGCCTGATCCTGCGCGCCGCCGGGCACGGCATGAGGGTCGGCGTCGTGCAGTTCGTAAAGGGCGCCTGGTCCACCGGCGAGACGGTGGCGCTGGAGCGCTTCGATGACCTCGTGGACTTTTACACGATGGGCGAAGGCTTCACCTGGGAGACCCAGGACCGCGAGCGCGACATCGCCGCCGCCAAGGCCGCCTGGGCCAAGGCGCAGGAGCTGATGGCCGACCCCCAGTACAGCCTCGTCGTGCTCGACGAGCTGAACATCGTCCTGCGCATGGGCTATCTGCCGGTGGAGGAGGTGCTGCCGGTGCTGACCGGGCGGCGCGAGGGGCTGCATGTGCTGGTCACTGGCCGCACTGCCAAGCCGGAGCTGATCGAGGCCGCCGACCTCGTGACCGAGATGACCCTGGTCAAGCACCCCTTCCAGGCGGGCATCAAGGCCCAGCCGGGCGTCGAGTTCTGAGCCATGGCCGCAGCGAAGACGCCCTCGCGCGCGATCATGCTTCAGGGCACCGGCTCCGATGTCGGCAAGTCGCTGCTGGTGGCCGGGCTGTGCCGGGCGCTGCTGCGCCGGGGCCTGACCGTACGGCCCTTCAAGCCGCAGAACATGTCCAACAATGCCGCGGTCACCGCCGACGGCGGCGAGATCGGGCGCGCCCAGGCGTTGCAGGCGCGGGCCTGCGGGGTGGCGCCGTCCGTCCACATGAACCCGGTGCTGCTGAAGCCGCAGTCGGACGTCGGCTCCCAGGTGGTGGTGCGCGGCGTCGTGGCGGGCACGGCGCGGGCCGGCGACTACCAGTCGCGCAAGGGGCAGCTCCTCCCCACCGTGCTCGACAGCTTCGCGCGGCTGAAGGCCGAGGCCGACGTGGTGGTGGTCGAGGGGGCGGGCAGCCCGGCCGAGGTCAACCTGCGGGCCGGCGACATCGCCAACATGGGCTTCGCCACCGCGGCGGGCGTGCCGGTGGTGCTGGTCGGCGACATCGACCGCGGCGGGGTGATCGCCAGCCTCGTCGGCACCCACGCCCTGATTCCGCCGGAGGAGCGGGCGCTGGTGGCGGGCTTCCTCATCAACAAGTTCCGCGGCGACGTGCGGCTGTTCGACAGCGGCTTGTCGGTCATCGCCGAGCGCACGGGCTGGCCGAGCTTCGGCGTCGTGCCCTGGCTGGCCGACGCCGCCCTGCTGCCGGCGGAGGACGCGGTGGCGCTGGACACCTGGACGACCCGTTCCGGGGGGCGGCTGCGCGTCGCCGTGCCGATGCTGTCGCGCATCGCCAACTTCGACGATGTCGACCCCCTGGCCCAGGAACCCGACGTGGCCCTGTCCATGGTGCCGCGCGGCCAGCCGCTGCCGGGCGACGCCGATCTGGTCATCCTGCCGGGCAGCAAGGCGACCATCGCCGATCTGGCGGTGCTGCGCGCCCAGGGCTGGGACATTGACTTGGCGGCGCACCGCAGGCGCGGCGGGCGGGTGCTGGGCATCTGTGGCGGCTACCAGATGCTCGGCCGCCGCATCGCCGACCCGGACGGCATCGAGGGGCCTCCGGGCGAGGCCGAGGGGCTGGGGCTGCTGGATGTCGAGACCGTCCTGAAGGGGCCGAAAGTGCTGGAGGAGGCGACCGGTACGGACTCCGCCACGGGGGCCGCGGTCGCCGGCTACGAGATGCACATGGGCCGGACGGAGGGGCCGGACCGCGCCCGCCCGATGCTGACCCTGGCCAGCGGGCGGACGGATGGCGCGGTGTCCGCAGACGGGCGGGTGATGGGCTGCTACCTGCACGGCCTGTTCGGGGCGGACGCATTCCGCGCCGCCTTCCTGACGGGGCTGGGCGGCGAGGCGTCCGGCCAGTCCTACGCGGCGACGGTCGAAGAGGCGCTCGATCGCATCGCCGCCCGGCTGGGGGAACATGTGGACATCGACGCCCTGCTGGCCGCGGCGCGGTGACCGGCGGCTCCAGCGCTTCATGAAACCGATTTCATGATCCCGCAACGCTGGGGTCAGGCGGGACGCGCTAGAACTGCAGTCATTGACGACGTTGATTACTGGCGAGTCATCCACCGGCGGTTCCCGCCGCCGGCCACACACGATCCGGAATGTTCCCGCATACCCTCGGATCGTTTCTTGCGGCGGTGTGCATCGGGTTTTTGCCTTGGATCGGCGTCCCCCGCCCAGGCTTCCCCCCAACCCTTGCACACCGCCGTCTTCTTTTCCCCTCCCGGCCTTTTTCGGAAACCGCCGCACTTGACGCGGAGCCCCCTCGGCGGGCTTGAATGGGTGCCACAGGCCCCGTATCCCCGCTGCCGAGACTCCATTCCCGTGCGTCCCGTCGTTCTCTTCCCCCTGTTCCGCCCGGTGACGGCGCTCCCCGGCCTCGGTCCCCGGCTGGGCAAGCTCGTCGAAAAGCTGGCCGGTCCGCAGGTCGTGGACCTGCTGTGGCATCTGCCTTGCGGCGTCATCGACCGCCGCTACGCCCCGAAGATCGCCGAGGCGCCGAACGGGCGGATCGCCACCATGACGGTGCGCATCGATTCGCACGCCGCCCCGCACAATTCCCGCCATCCCTACAAGGTCCGCTGCACCGACGAGACGGGCGTGCTGGAGCTGATCTACTTCCATGTGAAGGGCGATTGGCTTGAGCGGCAAATGCCGGTCGGCAAGACGGTGGTGGTGTCCGGCAAGGTGGAGTGGTTCCACGACACGCCGCAGATCACCCACCCCGACGCCGTGGTCCCGCTGGAGTCGAAGGACGAGATCGAGGCGGTGGAGCCGGTCTATCCGATGACCGCCGGTCTACCGGCCAAGACGCTGCGCAAGGCCGTGCGGGCCATGCTGAACGACGTGCCGGAACTGCCGGAATGGCAGGACGCCGCGTGGCGTTCCCGCAACGGTTGGCCGACTTGGCACGAGTCGATCCGCCGCGCCCACACGCCGGAGGACGAGGCCGACCTCGCCCCGACCAACCCGATCCGCCGAAGGCTGGCCTATGACGAGCTGCTGTCGAACCAGCTCGCCCTGACCTTGGTCCGCATCCAGCAGCGCCGCCTGTCGGGCCGTGTGATCCAGGGGGACGGGCGGCTGCGCGCCAAGGTGGCCGCGGCGCTGCCCTTCTCGCTGACCAACTCCCAGGCCGCATCGCTGGCGGAGATCTACGAGGACATGGCGGCGGAGCGGCGGATGCTGCGCCTGCTCCAGGGCGACGTCGGCAGCGGCAAGACGGTGGTCGCGCTGATGGCGATGCTGAACGCGGTGGAGGCCGGCCATCAGGCCGCCCTGATGGCGCCGACCGAGATCCTGGCCCGCCAGCACGCCGAGAGCCTCGCCCCGCTGTGCAAGGCGGCGGGGGTGGACCTCGCCCTGCTGACCGGGCGCGACAAGGGTAAGGCGCGGCAGGCGGTGCTGGACCGGCTGGCCTCGGGCGAGCTGCCGCTGCTGGTCGGCACCCACGCGCTGTTCCAGGAGGACGTCGCCTTCAAGGACCTCGCGCTGGCGGTGATCGACGAGCAGCACCGCTTCGGCGTCCACCAGCGGCTCCAGCTCTCCGCCAAGGGGCGGGCGGTGGACGTTCTGGTGATGACGGCGACGCCGATCCCGCGCACGCTGACGCTGACCGCCTATGGCGACATGGACGTGTCGCGCCTGACCGAGAAGCCGGCGGGGCGCAAGCCGATCCAGACCGTGACCATCGCGCTCGACCGGCTGGAGGAGGTGGTGCACGGCATCCACCGCAAGGTTCAGGAGGGCGCGCGGGTTTATTGGGTCTGCCCGCTGGTGGACGAATCGGAACAGACCGACCTCGCCGCCGCGACGGAGCGCCACGCCTTCCTGCGCGCCACCTTCGGCGACCGGGTGGGGCTGGTGCACGGCAAGATGCGCGGTCCGGACAAGGACGCGGTGATGGCCGCCTTCCAGGCCGGGAACCTCGACGTGCTGGTCGCCACCACGGTCATCGAGGTCGGCGTGAACGTGCCCGAGGCCACCGTCATGGTGATCGAGCACGCCGAGCGCTTCGGCCTCGCCCAGCTTCACCAGCTCCGCGGCCGGGTGGGGCGTGGCGAGAAGCCGTCGTCCTGCCTGCTGATGTTCGACCCGCAACTGACGGAGACGGCGCGCGCCCGCCTGAAGACGATGCGCGACACCGAGGACGGCTTCGTCATCGCCGAGGAGGATTTGCGTCTTCGCGGCGCAGGGGAGGTGCTGGGCACCCGCCAGTCCGGCCTGCCGGAGTTCCGCATGGCCGATCTGGCGGTGCACGGCGACCTGCTGGCCGCGGCCCGCGACGACGCGAAGCTGATCGTGGACCGCGATCCGGATCTGGCCGGCGAGCGCGGTCAGGCGCTGCGCACTTTGCTGTACCTGTTCGAGCGGGACGCCGCGGTGAAGACGTTGCGGTCCGGGTGAGAAAAGGGCGTCGGAACGCTCTCACGCCCGCTTCCGCTCGTCCAGCAGCGCGGCCTTCACCTCGCGGGGCTTGCGGTCGGGCGGAGTGACGATGCCGCCGGACATCACCAGCTTCAGCCCGTCCTCCACCGTCATGTCCAGAACGGTGACCTCCCGCCGCGGCAGGATCGCCAGATAGCCGGCGGTCGGCGGGGCGCAGGGGATGAAGACGTGCACCATCTCCTCTTCAGAGATCTTCTGCACCTCCGGATGGGCGGCGCCGGTGATGAAGCCCAGCGACCATATGCCGTTGCGCGGGAACTCCACCAGGACGACCTCGCGGAAGGCCTTGGATTTCTTGGCGAGCACCGTTTCCATGATCTGCTTAACCGCCCCGTAGACGGAGCGGACAACCGGCATGCGCTCCACCACGCCTTCGCCGATGCGCACGACCAGCCGCCCGACATAGCCGGCGGCGAAGGCCCCGATCAGGGTCAGCACGATGATCAGCGTCAGCACCCCGATGCCGGGGATCGAGAAGGGCAGGTAGTTTTCCGGGTTGTAGGCGGAGGGGATCAGCGGGCGCACATGGCCGTCGATGAAGGCCAGCAGCCACCAGCCGAGATAGACCGTGACCGCGATCGGCGCCGTAACCAGAACGCCCGCCAGGAAATAGGCGCGCAGCCGCCCCATCAGGCCGATGCCGGCGGGCCGGTGGGACGTGCTCTCGTCCGCCGCGCTCTGGCTGCTCTGCTCGTTCCGATCCACCGCCCCACCCCCGAAAATCCGACGCCCGATATAGTGATACAGGACATGGCTTCCGCTCAATCCACAACGACGTATCGGCAGGCGGGAAAGAGTCGCGGGGGAGCAAGCGAAGGAACTCCCTCCGGGGGGCTGGTCCGCCACCCCCGCGCGCATCACATCGCTGAGGATGACCCATACCCCCCGCATCCTCTCGCTCGCCACCGCCCTGCCGCCCCACCGCCTCAGCCAGGACGAGGCGCTCGGCGTCGCGCGGGCGGTTTTCGGGCCGCGGATGCGCGACTTCGAACGGCTGGTTCCGGTCTTCGCCAACACCGGCATCGAAACGCGCCACGCCGTCATGCCCATCGACTGGTACATGGAGCCGCGCGGCTGGCCGGAGCGCACCGCCGCCTTCCGCGACGGCGCCCTGTCCCTGCTGGAAGAGGCGGCGGGGCAGGCGCTGGCCAGCGCCGGCCTGGGGCCGCGGGATGTGGACGCCATCGTCTGCGCCTCGACCACCGGCATCGCCACGCCCAGCCTGGAGGCGCTTCTGCTGGAGCGCATGGGCTTCCAGCCCGACACGGTGCGGCTGCCGCTGTTCGGGCTGGGCTGCGCCGGCGGCGTGCTGGGATTGACCCGTGCCGGGCAGATCGCCCAGGCGATGGCGGGGCGGACGGTGCTGTTCCTGGTGGTGGAACTCTGCACGCTGGCCTTCCGCTCGGCCGAGGCGACCCCGACGAATGTCGTCGCCAGCGCCCTGTTCGCGGACGGCGCGGCGGCGGCGGTGCTGCGCGCCGATGGGGAGGGCGAGGGACCGCGCCTCGTGGACGGTGCGGAGCACACTTGGCCGGGAACGCAGGACGTGATGGGCTGGCGGGTCGAGGACGACGGACTCGGCGTGATCTTCAGCCAGAGCATCCCGGCGCTGATCCGCAACCGGCTGGAACCGGTCATCGACGGCTTCCTGGAGCGGCGGCGGCTGGCCCGCAGCGACCTCGCCGGGCTGATCGTCCACCCCGGTGGCGCCAAGGTGCTGCACGCGCTGGAGGAGGTCTGCGCCCCGGTCTCCGCCGGGCTGGACGACGCCTGGGCGGTGCTGCGCCGCTGCGGCAACATGTCGGCGGCCAGCGTGCTGTTCGTGCTGGAGCGGCGCATCGCGTCGGGCGCCCGCGGCCCCCACCTGATGAGCGCGCTCGGCCCCGGCTTCACCGCCGCGCTGGCCCAGATCGACCTTTAGGAGCGCTTGGAATGGAGACGCTGCCGCTGGGCTGGCCCCACGTCATCCTGCTGCTGGTCGCGGCCCAGCGTCTGGGCGAACTCGTCGTCGCCCAACGCAACACCCGCCGCCTGCTGGCCGAGGGCGCGCAGGAGGTCGGGGCCGCCCATTATCCGCTGTTCGTCGGTCTGCACGCCGGCTGGCTGGCCCTGCTGTTCGCCGTCGTGCCGGCGGACGCGCCGATCAACGGCTGGCTGCTCGCCCTGTTCGTTCTGTTGCAGGCCGGGCGGGTCTGGGTGATCGCCACGCTGGGGCGGTTCTGGACCACCCGCATCGTCACCTTGCCCGGCGCGCCGCTGGTGCGGCACGGGCCGTTCCGCTGGGTCCGCCACCCCAACTACTTGGTCGTGGCGGGGGAACTGGCCGTGCTGCCCCTGGTCTTCGGGGCGTGGTGGATCGCGGTGTTGGCCACGCTGCTGAACGTGCCGCTGACCCTGCACCGCATCCGTGTCGAGGACGGCGCGCTGTCCGGACGGCGCACGCTCAGGTCAGCAGGAAGCACAGCATCGTGACGCAGCCGGCGATGGCCGCACCGTCGAGATGGTTCGGGAAGGCGTGCCAGAAAGACTCGCGGGACTCCGGCTCCGAGCGGTCCATCTCGTCCAGCCACAGGCCGGCGGGCAGACCGCCGTTGGCGCGCTCCGCCAGGGCGCCGGACAGGTGTGCCATCGACACCGCCAGATAGCAGAACTTCACGAAGTTCAGGACGAAATACATCGGCCCGCCGGCTTCGGCGATGGGATCGGTCACGCCGCCCATCGCCGCCACGGCGGTCGCCATGGCGATGGCCGCGGCGAAGGGGATGGCGACGACCGACAGCAGGCGCTGCGAATCCACGCGGCCGGCGTTGGGGATCAGGCTGCGGGGAACGGGGCCGGAGGGCAATTGGAACGACATGACTCTCTCAATTCCGGTGGGCGCGTCCCGTCCGTTCTGCCGCTTTCAGGGTTAACGGGACGTTAGCGACACCCGTTGGAGGGAGGCGGTTCCACCTTTGCGCAGGTCCGGCTATGCTCCACGCTGCGCTTGAGGGCGGTTGTTAGAAAAGGATGCGACCCCGTGCCTGCCGACGCTGGATCTTCCCGGCTGGATGGAATTGCGTTGCTGAGCCCGCTGTCTGCGGAGGAGCGCGCCGCCGTGGCGCGTCAGTGCCGCTGGCGGCGCTTTCATGCGAACGAGCAGATCATCGACCACCAGGGGGACTCACGGGACGTCGTGCTGGTGGTTGATGGATGCGTGCGGGTGCTGAGCCATTCCCCGGCGGGCCGCGAGATCAGTTTCGACGACATCGAGGCCGGCGGCTTCCTGGGCGAGATGGCCGCCATCGACGGGCTTCCCCGGTCAGCCTCGGCGGTGGCGCTGGAGGAGGGAACGCTGATCGCCTTCCTGGCACCCCGGCCTTTTCAGGATCTGGTGACCGGCCACCCGGATCTTGCCATGGCGGTGATGAGGCGGCTGTGCCGGGTCGTCCGCATCGCCACCGACCGGGTGATGGAACTGTCCACGCTGGGCGCCAACAACCGTGTCCACGCCGAACTGTTGCGGCTGGCCAAGCGCGGGCGCGTGGTGGGGCGGACGGCGGTGATCGCGCCGATCCCCGTCCATGCCGACATCGCCAGCCGGGTCAGCACCGCCAGAGAGACGGTCGCCCGCGTGCTGAACGATCTCGCTCGCGACGGTCTGGTGGAGCGGCAGTCCGACGCGCTGGTCGTCCGCGATCTGCACAAACTGGAAGCGCTGGTGGAGGATGTTCGAGCCGGCGCCTGACAGAGCGGCGTCCAACTCCAGCGTATCAGCCCGTCCGCTCCAGAACGGTCAGGATCAGAGTGCGAAGCGATTCGGGGTCGTAGGGCTTGGGAAGGAAATGCCAGCCGGCGGCGCGGATTTCCGTCTGGGTCGCCGCGGACTCGTCGCCGGTGGTGATGATGACGGGGAGGGCGGGACCGATTTCCGCCAGCACTGCCCGAACCGACTCAGGTGCCTTGCCGTGACGTCCCAGATGATAGTCGGCGACCAGGACGTCGGGAAGCGTCCCGCCCCTCAGCGCGTCCAGAAGAGCGGCGGGTGTCGGGGCGCTGACCAGCAGCATTCCCCAATCCTCGAACAGGGTTTCCATGCACAGGCACAGCACCATGTCGTCCTCGAGAAGGGCGACCGTCAGTGTGCCGGAGCTTGCGGATCGGCCGGCGAGAGGAGCGTCGGTCATGCATTATCCAATGAACAGCGGCGGATCAATGAACAGCAGGACGGCGATGCTGGCTGCCCGATACCCCTTGGTCCGGCCTGGTTGGAAAAGCCGTCTCGGGGTGGCTGCTGTCCGCTTGGTGGTCTGCCTGCTCGGTTATCCAAACAGGCAATTTAGATTCTATATCGATCCGCTCGCTGTCGCATTGTCATAGGTTAATCGGAGGGGGATATCGATGGGAACTGACAATCCGATCAATCGCCCGCACGTTTGCGCTCGGACTTGGCGTCCAGCGCGTGCTCCAATTGCTTGGGCGCCTGGATCAGGTGCAGATACAGCTCGTCGAACTGTCCGACGGAGGCGAGCTGCTTCACGTCGTGGACGGTGATCTGCTGGCCCGCCAGATCGATCAGCCCGATGTCGCGCAACCGGCGGAGCGTCCGGTTGATGTGCACGATGCTGAGCCCCAGCGCGTCGGCCAGGATTTCCTGGGTGACCGGCAGGGTGAAGCGTCCCTCTTCGACCAGACCGACGATGCTCAGCCGTCGCAGCAATTCCACGATCAGGTGGGCGGTCCGCTCCAGCGCGGTGCGACGCCCGACGCTGAGCAGCCGTTCGGCGATGATCGCCTCTTCCTTGGCACCCGACCAGGCGAGGGCGGCGGCCAGACGCGGGAAGAGCTTGAACAGTTCGATGATTCGTTCCGGCTGAAAGTTGGCGACTTCAGCGGGGGTCAGTGTGGTGACTCCGTGGTCCGCCGTCTCGAACAGGTTGCAGTAAAAGCCGATGATATCGCCAGGCAGGACAAAGTTGACGACTTGCCGACGGCCGTCGGGAAGCGCCTTGTGACGGATCGCCCAGCCTTTGCGCATAACGCGCACGCAACCGTAGCGTTCGCCCTGCTGAAGAAGATCGAATCGCGAGCCGTGCCGGGTAACATTGCGCTCCAAATCGCTAAGGAAAGTCTTTTCCTCGTCTCTGAGGCTCATGTAACTGGTGATCTTGCGCCCCAGTGGAGATGAAGGCATGTTGGCCTGGGCGCGGGTCATTTCTGTTCCAGCCTTTGATCGTCCAATAGTTATGGCCCCGAAGCGAGTGCCACGGCCAGCCCAATTCCGGGCGGCCTCGAACGATTAAGCCAAACGATAAAACCATCTATAACATAGGTTAATGGGGATAAGATTTTCTCGACCGGTCAGGTGAGGGATCATATACAAAACTGTTGGTGCATTGGCCGTATGGGGATTTGAGCGGTCATCGGCGGGGAACTGACGAGTGCGGGGGGCGGCATGGCGGCGGAGCGGGATGCGGCGGGTTTGGCTGCCCTCTCGATTTGTGAATCCCTTATGCTCGCATTGGTGGAACGGGGCGTCCTGCGACTCGAGGAGGCGCATGCCGCGCTCGAGGATGCCGCCGCCGCCCACCAGAATCGCGACGCGAAGGGTGAGGACCCGAACCTGCATCGCTTGGCGCTGCAGATCGTCGAGCGCTTGATGATCCAGGTGAACGCTGCCCATCCCGCGTCGGTCCATGTCGGGGTCGGGCAGATGGCGGACGGCGGTTCCCAGGACTGAAGAGCCCGGGACTGAAGGGGCGGACAAAACGCTGATCGGGCGAAACGAAGAGAGCCCCGCCATCCTCTGGCGGGGCTCTGCGCTGTAACCAATCGGCGAACGGGAGGGGTCAGTCCGCTCCGGCCTTGGCGGCTTCCGTGGGCTCCGGCCGTTGCTTGCCCAGCCCGATGTTCGGGAAGGCGTTGATCAGAGCCGTGATGAAGGCCGACAGATAGGGCAGCGACTGCACGACCAGCAGGCCCGACCACATGAAGGCGTCGCGGTTCTCGTGGCCGAACACCACCACGATGGCCAGGGCGGCGCCCCACAGGCCGAGCAGCAGCGCGATCTCCTCCCGCGCCATCAGGAAGGCTTGCATCAGCGCCGGCTGGTTCTCGCACTTCGGCGTGCGGACGAAGGGCCGTCCGGAGGTGAACATGCCCAGCCACATGGCGCGGCCCACCGTGTGGGTCAGCGCCATGCCGGCGATGGCCGCCCCCACCTTGTCCCAGAAGCCGCACTTCACGCGCGCTTCGTACAGCCAGAGCGAGGCGCCGACCTTGAAGGCGAAGACGCTGAGCGTCGGGATCATGAAGACGCTGGGCGGGAACTCGAAATACTTCGGGAAGGCGAGCAGGCCGAGCGACCAGATGATGCCGGCGATGCCGAAGATCATGTGGGCGGCGTCGGCGAACCAGGGCAGCCAACCGGTGATGAAGTGATACTTCTGCCCGGCGGTCAGGCGCGGGCCGCCCGGCAGCAGGTCGCGCCAGTGGTGCTTGAGGATCTGCACGGCGCCGTAGGCCCAGCGGAAGCGCTGCGTCTTGTAGGCGGAGAAGCTGTCGGGAACGAGACCCTTGCCGTAGCTCTCCGGCATGTAGACCGCCTCGTACTTGTGCTCGAACAGGCGCAGGCCGAGGTCGGCGTCCTCGGTGATGCACCACTCGCCCCAGCGGCCGACCTCCTCCAGCGCGGACTTGCGGATGATGGTCATGGTGCCGTGCTGGATGATCGCGTTGCGCTCGTTGCGCTGGATCATGCCGATGTGGAAGAAGCCGGCGTATTCCCAGTTGATCATCCGCTGAAACAGGTCGTGGCTCCAGTCCCGGTAGTCCTGCGGGGACTGCACGAAGCCGACCTCCGGCCGGTTGAAGTGCGGGATCGTCGCCTTCAGCCAGTCGGGGTGGACCTGGTAATCGCTGTCGATGACGGCGATGTGCTGGGCGTCCGGCGCCGTCTGGGCGAGGCCGAAATTCAGCGCGCCGGCCTTGAAGCCCGGCCAGTTGTCCAGGTGGAAGAAGCGGAACTTCGGCCCCAGCTTGCGGCAATACTCCTCGACCGGGCGCCACACCGCCGGGTCCTTGGTGTTGTTGTCGAGCAGCAGGACCTCGTAGTTCGGGTAGTCCAGCCGGGCCAGCGCGTCCAGCGTCTCCATGACCATGTGCGGCGGCTCGTTGTAGCAGGGCACATGGATGGACACCTTCGGCGCGTTGGGCAGGGGCGCCGCCGAGCAGGGCTGGAACTTGCGCTTGAAGCGGTCCTGCCAGACGACCTCGGTCAGCTCCAGCCCGTCGATCAGCATGACGGCGAGCAGGACGAGCTGGCAGAAGACCAGGATGCCCCAGGCGATCTCGGTGGTGGTGGCGAGGCCGGCGACGCTGGCCGCGGTGAAGGTGAAGACCAGCACCGACGACACGCCCTGGATCATCGCGCCGTAGAAGATCTGCCCGCCGAACTTCAGGTCGCCGCCGCGGCGCCACAGGAAGAAGACGAGCGGCAGGAAGCCCACCGCGATGGAGACGCCGCACATCAGCGGCCAGTTCCGCAGCTCCGTCACCTCGCCGATCATCGGGAACTTCGGCTTGCGCCACGCGTCCCACAGGCCCCAGCTGGTGCCGGCGGTGCCTTCGATCTCCCGCTTCCAGGGCTGGTCGAAGGCCTCCATGATGAAGTAGTCGAGCTTGTTCTGCGCCGCGACGTTCAGGAAGGTGCGGATGAACTTGGCCTGATTGACCTGGCTCGCCTCGGCGCCACGGCGCCACGGGCCGTCCGCCGGCCAGCCGATTTCCGAGATCAGGATGTGCTTGTTCGGGAACTTGGTCTTCAGCTCGTTGTAGCGGAACATGGCGTAATCGACCGACTGGTCGGCGGGAACGCCTTCCCAGTAGGGCAGCAGGTGGACGGCCAGGAAATCCACGGCGTCGGCCAGCTCCGGATGCTCCAGCCAGACGTGCCACGGCTCCGCGGTGGAGACGGGGACGTTGACCTTCTTCTTCACGCGCTTGATGTATTCGATGGCCTGCGGGACGGTGACGTCGGCGCGCAGGATCGCCTCGTTGCCGACCAGGACGCGGCGGACGTTGTTGTTGTCGCGCGCCAGCTTGATCAGGCCGTTGATCTCCGGCTCGTCGATCTCCGGCTTGCCGGCGATCCAGGCGCCCGCGGTGATCGGAATCCCGTACTTGCGGGCGATGGGCGCCGCCTGCTCCGACCCGTCGGTGGTGGAGTAGATGCGCACGCCCTTGACCGACCCCTCCAGGGCCTTCATGTCCTTCTCGATGTCTTCCGCCGAGGCCTTGTCGCCCTTGGAGGGGCTCTTGTCCGGGTGGAAGGGCGTGTAGCCGACGCCGCTGATGGCGCCGCCCCAGGACCGTTCGGCGACCGGGCGGTTCCACAGCGCCCAGACTCCGATGTTGCCCAGGATCACGAGAAGAAGAGCCGCGATCGCCGACTTGCGCATGACCGTCTTTCTTTGTCCCAAACGTCTGCCGGCCGTCCTGACTTTGTCCGCCCCGGCCGGGCATCTTTCAATTCAGCGAAGGGGTTCGACCGGATCGGCACGCAGGGGGACTCGCCGCCCCGACACCGCCTTCGGACCGAACACCCGTACCCATCACCCTGGTTGCAGGACTCGTCTCAATCCGCCGCGCGATCCGCATAAGCCGGAAGACCGAACGTCACCGACCGGAACATCACCGGACCGAATAAAGATCGTGCGGCAGTTTATACATTTTTCCTAGTCCCGCAACCAGTGTCCAGCAACCCGTCCTGCTCCGGCGCGCAGGTGATCAGCCCTGCGGCGGCAATCCCCACTGGACGAACGCATCGGATGGGCGTTTTCTTCCGCGAACGCCGCAAGGAAAACCTTGTGAGCCCAAGGGAAGACACGGGACCCCATGACGATGTTCCATCTGCACGATCGTTTGCAGGCCGATACCGCCCCGGTCGCCGAATTACCGCTGTGCCGCGTCCTGCTGATGGACAACCGGGTATGGCCGTGGCTGATCCTGGTTCCCGCCCGGAATGGCCTGACGGAGATCCATCAGCTGCCCCGTGAGGACCAGCACCGGCTGGTGGACGAGATCGCCTGGGCCTCGCGCACGTTGGAAACTCTGTTCAGCCCTGACAAGATCAACGTCGGTGCCCTGGGCAATCTGGTCCCGCAACTTCATATCCACGTCATCGCCCGCTCCAAGGCGGACCCGGCATGGCCGGGGCCGGTGTGGGGCTCGGGCTTCGCGGAGCGCTACAGCCCGGAGGAGCGAAACAACCTGATCCGAAAGATCGGGGAGGAGATGCGCCAAAGGTGAGGCTTCGCGACGCCCAACGCGACCAACCCCTCTCCCTTTGCGACCAAGCGAAGGCGTGACGTTTCTTTTGCGGCCCTGTTTACGGTCGCTGAAACATTCACCGATCGAAGGAGAAGGCACCATGAACACCGACCGCATCACCGGTGCCGGCAAGGAGCTGAAGGGCGAAGTCAAGAAGCAGACCGGCGACCTGACCGGCAATCGGGATTTGAAGGATGAGGGTCGCGCCGACAAGGCCGAGGGCAAGCTGGACAAGGTCGTCGGCAAGGTGAAGGACATCCTCAAAGGCGACAAGTGATGGGCGCGGATGAGCGGGGGCATCGCAAGGACGATGCCCCGTCCGACGCCGCGCAGCGGATCGAGGACAAGCTCATCGAGGAAACCGGGAAAGCCTCCGGCGACCCCGACAAGCCCGTTCAGGACAAGTTCGACGAATTGGGCGAGAAGCCCGACATCAAGAAGAAGAGCTTGCGGGACTAGGAATCGCCCCCTTCCGTTTGGAAGGGGGTTTTTCTTTATGACTCGACCGTAATTTGCGCCTCGACCCGCACCGGGAAATTCACCGAGTTGGCGATGAAGCATTTCTCGTGGGCTTCGTGGTGCAGGGCCATGGCCTTGGCGCGATCGCTGCCGGGGGCGAGGGTGGCCCGGGGGCGCAGGACGACGTCGGTGAAGCGGCCCCCGCCGCTGGAGTCCTCGGCCATCGTTCCGGCGGCCTCGTCCGTGTAGGCGGTCACGGTGACGCCGTTCACGGCGCACAGATGCAGGTACCACAGCATATGGCAGGCCGAGAGCGAGGCCACGAGCATGTCTTCGGGGTTGTAGCGGGCGGGATCGCCGCGGAAGGCCGGGTCGGACGATCCGGGAATCGGCGGCTTGCCGGGAGCGGCGATCTCAAGGTCGCGGCTGTAGGCCTTGTAGCCCGCGGTGCCGCTGCCCTGGTTGCCCATCCAGGTGACCGTCGTGCCGTAATGATGTTCGCGCCCTGACATGGTCCCTCCGAGTGCTTTTCCGGAAGGGTAGCCGCGAACATCGGTCCTGAAAAGAAAACGGGAGGGCCGAAGCCCTCCCGCAATCCCATGAACCCTATGTCCCGAAGGTTCAGCTGGCTTCCGCCGCGCGGGCGTGGCGCTTGCGCTCGTTCGGGTCGAGGTAGCGCTTGCGCAGGCGGATGGACTTCGGCGTCACCTCCACCAGCTCATCGTCGCCGATGTAGGACAGGGCGCGCTCCAGCGTCATCTGGATCGGCGGCGTCAGGCGAACCGCCTCGTCCTTGCTGGTGGTGCGGATGTTGGTGAGCTGCTTGCCCTTGATGACGTTGACCTCGAGGTCGTTGCCGCGGGTGTGCTCGCCGATGATCATGCCCTGATAGACCGGAACGCCCGGATCGATCAGCATCGGGCCGCGATCCTCCAGGTTCCACAGCGCGTAGGCCACCGCGGTGCCGTCGGCGTTGGAGATCAGCACGCCGGTGCGCCGACCGGCGATCGTGCCCTTGTAGGGCGCGTAGCCGTGGAACAGCCGGTTCATGATGCCGGTGCCGCGGGTGTCGGTCAGGAACTCGCCCTGGTAGCCGATCAGGCCGCGCGACGGGGCGTGGAAGACGATGCGGGTCTTGTTGCCGCCCGACGGACGCATCTCGATGAGGTCCGCCTTGCGCTCCGCCATCTTCTGCACGACGGTGCCGGAGAACTCCTCGTCCACGTCGACGACGACTTCCTCGATCGGCTCCAGGCGCTGCCCGTTCAGCGGGTCGGTCTTGAACAGCACGCGCGGACGGCTGATGGCCAGCTCGTAGCCCTCGCGGCGCATCGTCTCGATCAGGATGCCGAGCTGCAGTTCGCCGCGGCCGGCCACCTCGAAGGCGTCGCCGCCCTCGGTGTCGGAGATGCGCAGCGCCACGTTGCCTTCCGCCTCGCGGAACAGGCGGTCGCGGATCATGCGGCTGGTGACCTTGTCGCCCTCGCGGCCGGCCAGCGGGCTGTCGTTGACCGAGAAGGTCATCGCCAGGGTCGGCGGGTCGATCGGCTGGGCGTTCAGCGGCTCGGCCACTTCCGGCGCGCAGATGGTGTCGGCCACGGTGGTGGTGGTCAGGCCGGCCAGGGCGACGATGTCGCCGGCGTGCGCCTCGTCCACCGGAACGCGCTCAAGGCCGCGGAAGGCCAGCACCTTGCTGATGCGGGCGTTCTCGATCAGCTTGCCGTCGCGGCTCAGCGACTTGATGGCCATGTTGACCTTGACGCTGCCGGTCTGGATGCGGCCGGTCAGGATGCGGCCCAGATAGGGGTTCGCCTCCAGCGTGGTCGCCAGCATGGCGAAGGGCAGATCCTCCTCCACCTTCGGCGCCGGGACGTGGTCGCGGATCAGCTCGAACAGCGGGGTCAGCGTCTCGCGGGCGCCGTTCTCCAGGTCCGTGGTCGCCCAGCCGTTGCGGCCCGAGGCGAACAGGGTCGGGAAGTCGAGCTGCTCGTTCGAGGCGTCGAGCGAGGCGAAGAGGTCGAACACCTCGTCATGCACCTCGTGCGGACGGCCGTCGGGACGGTCCACCTTGTTGATGACGACGATGGGGCGCAGGCCGAGCTTCAGCGCCTTGCCCAGCACGAACTTGGTCTGCGGCAGCGGGCCTTCGGCCGCGTCGCAGAGCAGGACCACGCCGTCCACCATGGAGAGGATGCGCTCGACCTCGCCGCCGAAGTCGGCGTGGCCGGGGGTGTCCACGATGTTGATGCGCAGGTCGTTCCACAGGACCGACGTGCACTTGGCCAGGATGGTGATGCCGCGCTCGCGCTCCAGGTCGTTGGAGTCCATGGCGCGTTCGGCGACCTGCTGGTTCTCGCGGAACGAACCGGCCTGCTTGAGGAGCTGATCGACCAGGGTCGTCTTGCCGTGGTCGACGTGCGCGATGATGGCGACGTTACGAAGATTCATGTGTCGGGGACTCTTAAATCCGCTCTGGGGCTTCCGTTGCGCAATGCCGCCCCGACACCGCGGCACGTCGGCCGCGCACAACAAAAAAACCCTCCGAGATCGATCGGGGGGCTCTGCCGGGGAAACTGTTGCGACGCAATATAATGATCCGGCTTCATAACGCAAGCGGCGTGGTGGAGGAAACTCGCCCAAAGCGCCTATGCGGAATTTCCTTGCGTCACGGCGACCGAATCATTGGCGTCTGAAACAAGGAATCCCACATGGTCGGTTGATGACCCGCCGCGTTTCCGCTTCCCGCCTCGCCATCATTCTCCTGTCCAGCGCGCTCGTTGCCGTGCCGGGCGACCCGTTGCGCGCGCAGGACCCGGCGCCGGACCCCATACAGGAGGGCGCTCCGCCGTCTGCGGCGCCGGACGATTCCGGGCAGGATGACCCCACCCCCGATGCTCCCGGCCCGCAGATCCCCTATGAGGTGGAGTTCACCGGGCTGGACGACGACGATCTGCGCACCCTGCTGCGCGACAGCTCCTCGCTGGTCAGCCTGAAGGACGACCCGCCGCCGTCGGTGCTGGGGCTGGAGCGGCGGGCCGGCAACGACCGGGAGCGCCTGCAGACGGCGCTGCGCTCCGCCGGCTTCTACGACGCCGTGCTGGACATCCGGGTGGACGCGGCCCGGACCCCGGCCAAGGTGACCGTGGCGGTGACGCCCGGTCCCGCCTACCGCTTCAAGACCATCACCATCGCCTCCACCGACGGCGCGCCGCTGCCGGGCGGCGACGTGACTCCCGCCGACATCGGCCTGCCGGTGGGGGAGCGGGCGCGCGCGCCGCAGGTGGTGGACGCCCAGTCCGCGCTGCTGCGCCGGATGACCGACCGCGGCCACCCCTTCGCCACCGTCGCCGAGCGGCGGGTGGTGGTGGACCACGACGACCACAGCATGGACGTCACCTATTCGGTCGATCCCGGACCGCTGGTGATGTTCGGCGACACGAAGATCGACGGGCTGGCCAGCGTCAACGAGGGGCTGATCCGCGGGCGCCTGCCCTGGAAGCAGGGCGACATCTACAGCCCGGCCAAAGTCGACCGGGCGCGCCAGCAGATCGCCCAGCTCGACGTGTTCGACACGGTGCGGGTGCGGCTGGCCGAGGAGCCGGGGCCGGGCGGCGTCACGCCGGTGGACGTGACCCTGGCCGAGAAGCTGCACCGCTTCATCGGGGCCAGCGCCTTTTACTCGTCGGAGGATGGCGTGGGCGGCTCGGCCTATTGGGGCCACCGCAACCTGTTCGGCGGGGCGGAGCGGCTGCGGCTGGGCGTCGAGGTCGGGCGAATCGGCGGCGACAACGGCGCGGCGCAGGGGCCGCGCGGCAGTCTGGACCTGCCGGACATCCGCCTGTCCGCCAACTTCCGCAAGCCCGATTTCCTGGCGCCGCGCCAGTCGCTGATCCTGGATTTCCAGGTCGCCTCGGAGCAGCCGCCGGCCTACGACCGCGTCGCCACCATCGGCTCGGCCTCGCTGGAGCGGCAGGTGACCGACCAGCTCAAGGTCTCCTACGGCGTGTCGGGCGAGCGCGGGCGGGTCCGCAACAATCTGCGGGAGTACCAGACCGGCTTCATCGGCGTGCCGCTGGGCATCGCCTGGGACGGCTCGGACAATCTGCTGAACCCGTCCAGAGGCTACCGCGCCTCGCTGCTCGCCACCCCCTGGTTCCCCTACGCCGGGGATACGGATTCGATCTTCACCAGCTTCCAGATCAACGCGTCGGCTTACCGCGATCTGTCCGACGACGGGCGCTACGTCGCGGCGGCGCGAATCGGCGTTGGCAGCACGGTGGGAGCCTCGCTGGACGAGGTTCCGCCGGACCACCGCTTCTATGCGGGCGGCGGCGGGTCGGTGCGCGGCTACGGCTTCCAGAAGGCCGGACCGCGCGACATCTACGGTGACCCGACCGGTGGGCGGTCGCTGTTCGAAGCCGGTTTGGAGTTGCGCGTCAAGGTGACCGAGACCGTCGGCATCGTGCCGTTCGTCGACGCCGGCACCGTCTTCGACAGCGCCTTCCCGGACTTCAAGGAGCCGTTGAAGGTCGGCGCGGGCATCGGCGCCCGTTACTACACCGATTTCGGACCCTTGCGGGCGGACGTCGCCTTCCCACTGAACGCCGACTCCGGCGATGCGAAGTGGCAGCTCTATCTCAGTCTGGGTCAGGCCTTCTGATTCGTCCTTTCAACCGGTGATGCCGGGTCGGGTCGCATTTTTGCCACTTGGATCGGGATCGCCCATGCTCTTTCCCGTTATACCATTCGGGGAATGCCGCAACGGGGTGCGTGGTGTCGGGTCTGCGTCGTCTGATCGTCCTTCTTCTGGCCATCGCCGTCCTCAGCGGGGCGGTCTTGACGGACGCCGCCCGTGCGGCCGACTCCGAAGGGGGCGGCTGGGGTCCGGCCAACGCCGTCCGGCGCTGGATCGCCCAGACCATCGAAAAGGCGGTGAACGGCCCGGACCTCCAGGTCAGGATCGGCACCATCGGCGGCGCGGTCCCCGTCAACTTCACGATCTCGGACGTCACGGTCGCCGACCGCGAGGGCGTTTGGCTGCGGCTGGAAGACCTGCGCGTCAACCTCGCTCCGACCGCGCTGCTGACCGGGCGGGCCAAGGCCGACGCCATCGAGGCGCAGCGCGTCGTCGTGGAGCGCGCGCCGCTGCCCGCAGAGGGGCCGGAGCCGCCGCCCGACCAGGGGCCGACCTCGCTGCTGCCCAGCCTGCCGGTGGGCGTCGCCGTGGACAAGCTGGCCATCGCCGAGCTGGTCCTGGCGGAGCCGCTGATCGGACAGGAGGCGCGGCTGAAGATCGACGGGTCGCTGGACCTCGCGTCCGGCGGGTCGTCGCTGGAGGCGCATCTGAACGTGGACCGGCTGGGCGAACAGCCGGGAACGGTGGCGCTCGACGTCGCTTTCAACCCCGACGACAAGCGGCTCGACCTGAATCTGAAGGCGTCGGAGCCGGCGGGCGGGCTGATCGCCACCGCGCTGAACATCCCCGGCGCGCCGCCGGTCAGCGCGTCGCTGGACGGGCAGGGCTCGCTGGACGACTGGAAGGGCACCTTCACCGCGGCGGCGGAAAACGCCGCGCGGCTGGCCGCCGACGCCACGATCAAGGCAGTGCCGGAAGGGCACGCCGTCACCATCGCGGCGACCGGCGACGTGGCGACCCTGCTCGGCCCCGACATCGCGCCGCTGGCCGGGCCGCAGCCGGCGCTGAAGGGCACCGTGGTGGTCGCTCCGGACGGGGCGTTGACGTTGCAGCCGGTGGCCGTCGAGACCGCCGCCGCCACGGCCAATCTCTCGGGGCGTATCGGCGCCGACCGCCGCAGCCTCGACCTGCGTTACGAGGTTCAGGCCGGGCCGGACTCCACCCTGCACGGCTTCGCCCCCGGCATCGCCTGGCGGGAGGGCACCGTGTCGGGCACCGCCCAGGGCACGCTCGACGCGCTGACCGTGGCGGTGGAGGGGCTGATCCGCGACCTTGCCGCCGACGATCCCGCCTTGGCCTCGGTCGCCGGGCCGGAGGTGCGGCTGGACGGGCGGGCGCGGATCAACGCCGACACCGGAACGGTGGGGATCGAGGGCGTGACCCTGACCACCGCGGCGGCCAGCGCCGGGGCGCAGGGCAATGTGACCGGCTGGGGCCAGACCGCCGATGTGACGGTGTCGCTGAACGCCGACGACCTGTCGCGCCTCTCCGCCCTCGCCGGACAACCGCTGGCCGGCTCGCTGGCCTTGGCCGGGCCGGTGCGCCGGCAGGAGGATGGGACGCTGACGGCGGGCCTTAGCGGCGCGCTGCGCGGTCTGGAAACCGGAACGCCCGCCGACGGCGTGCTCGGCCGCGACGTCAGCCTGGGCGCGGAGGCGGTGATGGAGCCGGGCGGCGCCATGCGCCTCACCGACCTGACGGTGGATGGCCGCAACGGGCGTCTGACGGGGGAGGCGGCCCTGGCGGACGGGGCGGTGGACGCGAAGACCCGGCTGGAGATCACGGACCTCGCCCCGGTGGGCACCGCCGCTGGGACGGAGATGGCCGGCGGCCTGACGCTCGACGCGACGGCGAAAGGCCCGCTGGACAAGCTGGTGGCCGAGGCGGCGCTGGACGCGCGGAACCTCGTCGTGCAGGGGCGCCGCTTCGGCGACACGCGGCTGAACGCCACCGCGCAGAACCTGCCGGCCGCCCCGGAAGGGCGTGTGTCGGCCCGCACCGAGCTGGCCGGCGCCGGGCTAACGGCGGACGCCGCCTACGCGCTGGAGGGGCAGGCGCTGCGCATCAGCGACCTTGCCGTGGCGAACGGGCCGAACCGGATCACCGGGGCGGTGCGCGTGGCGCTGGACGCCATGACGGCGACTGGCAAGCTCGACGGCAACCTGCCGCAGCTTCAGGCCCTGTCGGAGCTGGCCGGCGTGCCGTTGACCGGGGCGGCGGGCTTCACCGTCGCGCTCGACGCGCCGAACGGCAAGCAGGCGGCCAACCTGATCGCCAACGCCACCAACCTCCGCGTCGAGGGGGAGGGCGGGCCGCTGTTCGCCGCGCGCCGCCTGACCGCCAACGCCGACGTCGCCGATGCGCTGGGCAGTGCCAGCGGCAAGGCGCGTGTGGAGCTTCAGGACGGGGCCGCCGCCGGCAACGACCTGTCCCGGGTGACGGCCAGCGTGGACGGCTCGCTCGCCAAGGCCGCTTTCCGGGCGGAAGCCGCGGGGGCCGGGCGCGATCCGCTGGGGCTCGAGCTGGCCGGGGAGTTTACGCAGAACGGCGCGCTGAACCGCATCCGGCTGGACCGGCTCCAGGGCCGTTACAGCGGCGAATCCTTCCGGCTGACCCAGCCCGCAGCCATTGCCCTGGGCGAGCGGCGCTACGAGGTGTCCGGCCTGCGGCTGGTCAGCGGCAACGCCCAGCTCGCCGCCGATCTCGGCCTGAACGGGGAGCGGCTGTCGGGCGAGCTGCGGCTGGACCGCGTGCCGATGGCGCTGGCCCGGCTGGCGAACCCGACCCTCCGGCTGGACGGCACGCTGAACGCGCAGGCGACTCTCGGCGGCACCGTTCGCCGCCCGCAAGCCGACGCCACGGTGCGTGTCGTCAACCTGAAGGCGCAGCAGACGACCCAGGCCGGCGTGCCGGGCCTGAACGCCACCGTCAACGCCCGCTGGCGGGAGGCCCGCCTGTCGGTGGACGGCGACGTCGCCACCGGCAACAACGCGGGCCGGGTGACCCTGTCCGCCGCCGCGCCGCTGGCCATGGACCCGGACACACTGGCCTTCTCGGTGCCGGAGCGCGGCCGGCTGGAGGCGGCGCTCCGCGGCGCCATCGACGCCTCGCTGGCCAACGACCTGCTGGCGGCGACCGGCGACCGGGCGCGCGGCACCCTGCGGCTGGACGTGAGCGTCGACGGCACCGTGGCGGCCCCGCGGCTGGGCGGAACGGTGACTCTGGCCAACGGGCGCTACGAGAACCGGGCGAGCGGCGCCATCATCAGCAACATCGACGCCCGTATTGTCGGTGACGGTGACGTCTTCACCATCCAGAGCTTCCGCGGGCGGACCGCCAACGGCGGCGAGATCAGCGCTCGCGGCGTGATCCGTCCCGCCGCCGCGGACCCGCAGCAGCAGCTCGACCTCGCCATTCAGGCCGACCGGGCGCGGCTGGTGCAGAACGATCTGGCCGCGGTCACCATCGGCACCAACCTGACGCTGACCGGCAGCTTCCTGAATCCGCGTCTGGCCGGCCCCGTGCGGATCGAGCGGGCGGAGATCCAGATCCCCAACCAGACCCCGCCCAACGTGGTCGACCTGAAGGTCGTCGAGGTCGGCAAGGGCCGCAAGGCGCAGCCGGTCAGCCTGAAGAACGGCCAAGCGGGCAACGGGCAGGCGGGCAACGGGCAGGCCGCGGCGCCGGAGCCGGCCTTCGCGATGATCCTCGACCTGACGATCAGCGCGCAAAACCAGATTTTCGTCCGGGGCCGCGGGTTGGAGGCCGAGTTCGCCGGCCAGCTCGCCGTCACCGGCACCTCCAGCCAGCCGCTGGTCAGCGGGCGGCTGAACATGCTGAAGGGCGAATTGGACATCCTGGCCAAGACCTTCGTCTTTAAGCGCGGCATCATCGAGTTCGACGGCGGCCCCGCCATCGACCCGCGGCTGGATTTCCTGGCGGAGGCCACGGCCAACGACGTGACCGCCCAGATTCTGGTCACCGGCACCGCCGGTCAGCCGAAGCTGGAGTTGACTTCCCCGCAGGGCTTGCCGCAGGACGAGGTGCTGTCGGCCGTTCTGTTCGGGAAATCGGTCGGTAGCCTGAGCGCGGTGGAGGCGGTTCAGCTTGCCCAGTCCGCGGCGACGCTGGCCGGCTTCGGCGGTGGCGGGCCCGGTCTGATCGGCAACCTGCGCCGCGGTCTCGGCATCGACCGGCTGGAATTCACCGGTGGGGCCGACGGCAAGGGTGGGGCGGTGCAGGCCGGGCGCTACGTCAGCGACCGCGTCTATGTCGGGGTGGAACAGGGCATCGGCGCGAACCAGAGCCGCGCCACGGTCGAGGTCGACATCACCAAGAACATCAAGGCCCAGGCGGACGTCGGCGCCGACTCCGACACCCGCGTCGGCGTCAAGTGGGAGTGGAATTACTGACCGGTCCTGGCTTTGCTCCTGGCTGGACGCCGCTTTCGGGCGCTGGTCATCGGCGCAAGAGCCCCCATATCGAGCAAGGATGAAGGCCGCGCCGCCAAGGCTCCGGCCATCGGCGAAGGGGGAGCGGTGCGCGCTGCCAGAAGGATTCCCTACGTCAATCTGGGCATCGTCATGGCCTGCACGCTGGCCTTCGTGCTGGGGTTACCACCGGAGTCCCTCGCCTTCGTTCCCGCTTATTTCTTCGGAACGGTGGAGATGGCCGGACCGCTGCCGACCTGGGCGGTGTGGCGCGGGCTGTTCGGCCATGTGCTGATCCACAGCGACATTGTGCATCTGGTCAGCAACATGCTGGCGCTCTGGGCCTTTGGCGGCGCGGTCGAGCTGGCGATGGGCAGCCTGCGCTACCTGCTGTTCTTCCTGCTCTGCGCGGCGGCGGGAGCCTTTGTGGAGGGCGCCTTGGCCGTTGACACCATGGCGCCGCTGGTCGGGGCGAGCGGGGCGATCTGCGGGGTGATGGGGGCCTTTCTGCTGCTGCACCCGCAGGCGACGCTCGGCGTGACGCCGGGGCCGCGCGTTCCCGCCTCCTTCGTGGTGGGCAGCTTCCTGGCGATCAACGTGGCGATGACGCTGATGCCGCCGGCTCCGGACTCCGCCATGGGCGACGTGGCCTGGGCGGCCCATCTGGGCGGGTTCGGCGCGGGGATGGCGCTGGTCGCCCTGTTCCGCCGTCCCGGCGTGGCGCTGTGGAGCGTCGCGCGCCTCGGCACCGCGGCGAAGGCCGCCGTTTATCTGACCCTGGTCGTGGTGCTTCTGCGCACCCTGTGACGATATCTGCCGTGACCGTTGCCTTTGCGAGGCCGGGGCGGAATACTGCGCCCTCCCATTGACGGAGGCATGTGACTATGGCGCAAACCGGGTCCGCGCCGGTGCTCGGCGTGATCGGCGGCAGCGGCGTCTACGACATCGACGGCTTGGAGAACCAGCGCTGGGTGAAGGTGGAAACGCCCTTCGGCGACCCGTCGGACGAGTTGCTGACGGGCGATCTGAACGGGCAGAGGCTGGTCTTCCTGCCGCGCCACGGCCGCGGTCACCGCATTCCGCCCTCCGAGCTGAACTTCCGTGCCAACATCCACGCGCTGAAGGCGCTGGGCGTGACCGAAATCCTGTCGGTCTCCGCCGTCGGCTCGCTGAAGGAGCATCTGCCGCCGGGCACCTTCGTGGTGATCGACCAGTTCATCGACCGCACCTTCGCCCGCAGCAAGAGCTTCTTCGGCACCGGTCTGGTGGCGCATGTGGCGCTTGGTCATCCGGTTTGCGGGCGGCTGGGCGACCTGATCGAAGAGGCGCTTGTGGAGCTGAAGGTCCCGCACCAGCGCGGCGGCACCTACATGGTCATGGAAGGCCCGCAATTCTCGACCAAGGCCGAATCCGAGCTGTACCGGAGCTGGGGCTGCGACGTGATCGGCATGACCAACATGCCGGAGGCCAAGCTCGCCCGCGAGGCGGAGATGTGCTACGCGACCGTCGCCATGGTCACCGACTTCGACTGCTGGCATCCGGAGCATGACCACGTCACCGTGGATGCCGTCATCCGGGTGGTGGTCGCCAACGCCGGCAAGGCGCGGTCTTTGGTCAAGACGCTCGCGCCGAAGCTCCAGGTGCGCGACGGGCTGTGCGCCCAGGGCTGCCACACCGCGCTCGACCACGCGATCATGACCGCGCCGGACAAGCGCGACCCGGAGATGCTGAAGGCGCTCGACGTCATCCTCGCCCGCGCGCTCGGCTGAGGGCGCCAATGGAAAAAGCCGCGGGACCCGGCGTGCGTCCGGGTCCCGCGGCTTTGTCTTTTAAGCCGGGCGGAAAGCCTCAGTGGCGGGTGCGCGCCGGGGTGACGTAGACGCCGTCCCAGTCGACTCCGAACAGCGCGTCGTCGCCGGCCTCCTCCACCAACTCGTCGTAATCGCTGATGTCGATCAGGCCGAAGATCGAGGCGGTTCCCGAGGCGTCCAGGTCGCAGGTGATGACCCGGCCGGCGAACTCGACGGAGGTGAAGAACACCTCCGGCAACTCCATGCTGTCGAGGTCGGCGGACACTGCGCATTCGATCTCGTGGACGAGGCGGGAGGAGAGGGAGCTTCGCAATTTCGCCGCCTGGGAAGCCCAGACGATTTTCCTGACCCGCGCAGCCGGGCGGTTATCGGGCTCGCCGATGCCCTCGTCGGGCTGGGCGGCCATGGCGATCATCCGGGAAACCAGGTTCGACGGGCTGGGCGCACGCATAGAGACCTCCGCTGAAGAACGAGCGCAGATTCACCCGGCGTCAGTTAACGGGGACTTAAATCCGGACGACACGGATGGCTTACCTCTTATGCGCAATGGCCTATGACCTATCACGCCGTCAACGCCGCGTAAGCCGCCGCCAGCCGCGCCGCGATGATGGCGTTGTTTCGGATCAACGCCATGTTCGCGGTCAGGCTGCGCCCGCCGGTGATTCGCTCCAGCGCCGCGAGGAGAAAAGGCGTGACGGATTTTCCCGTGATTCCATGATGTTCCGCATCCCTTAGGGCCTGAGCGATGGCCTGCTCCATGGCGCCGCCGTCAAGCGCGTCGGCCTCCGGGATGGGGTTGGCAAGGACCACGCCACCCTCCAGCCCAAGCTCCCATTTGGCACGCAGGATGGCCGCGACCTCGTGCACGTTGTCACAGCGATGAGAGACAGGCAGACCAGAGTTGCGGCTGTAGAAGGCCGGAAACGCGTCGGTGCCCAGCCCCAGGACGGGAACGCCGCGGGTCTCCAGCACCTCCAGCGTCTTCGGCAGGTCGAGAATCGACTTAGCACCCGCACACACGACGCAGACGCTGGTGCGGGCCAACTCGTCGAGGTCGGCCGACACGTCGAAACTGGTTTCGGCGCCGCGGTGCACCCCGCCCAGGCCGCCGGTGGCGAAGACGGCGATCCCGGCCAGCCTTGCGGCGATCATCGTGGCGGCCACCGTGGTGGCGCCCGGCACCCCGGTCGCCAGCGCGACGGGCAGGTCGCGACGGCTCAGCTTCATGACGCCGGTGCCGCCCTTGGCGAGCCGTTCCAGGGACTCGGCGTCCAGCCCGACGCGGATGCGCCCGTCGAGGACGGCGATGGTCGCTGGCACCGCCCCTTCGGCCCGCACCGCGTCCTCCAGCGCCGTCGCCGTCTCCAGATTCTTTGGGTAGGGCATGCCGTGGGAGATGACGGTGGATTCCAGCGCCACCACGGGCCGGCCCTCGGCCAGGGCGGCGGCGACCTCGGGCGTTGGGGACAGGCGGTCGTGCATGGTCGGAACCTCCCTCGTTCTCCCGCATCCTGCGCTGCGCTCCGCCTCGGCGCAACCGGGGGAATCGGAATTTTGTCCTTTCGTGAGGACGGCCTATATTGCAGCACATGCCTGCACAAAGCCCCGCCCGCTCCCCCGCCGAACGTTGGATGAAGGTCTGCCCCGAGGGACTCTACGTCGAGCCCGGCGGCTTTTACGTGGACCCGCTGCGTCCGGTGGAACGCGCGGTCGTCACCCACGGCCATTCGGACCACGCCCGGCCCGGCCACGCCCATGTGCTCGCCACCGCCGGGACGCTCGCCATCATGCGGCAACGGCTGGGCGAGGGGGCGGGGGCGGCGGCGCAGACGCTCGACTACGGCGAGGCGATCCGCATCGGCGACGTGACGGTGCGGCTGGTCCCGGCCGGCCATGTGCTGGGCAGCGCGCAGGTGGTGCTGGAGCATGCCGGCACGCGGGTGGTGGTGTCCGGCGACTACAAGCGCCGCTTCGACCGCACCTGTGCCCCGTTCGAGCCGGTGCCCTGCGACGTCTTCATCACCGAGGCGACTTTCGGCCTGCCGGTCTTCCGCCATCCGCCGGACCTGGGGGAGATCGACAAGTTGCTGCACTCGCTGTCGATCTTTCCGGAGCGCAGCCACGTCGTCGGGGCCTACGCGCTGGGCAAATGCCAGCGGGTGATCTCGCTGCTGCGCGCCGCCGGCTATGACCGGCCGATCTACCTGCACGGCGCCTTGGAGCCGATCTGCAAACTCTACGAGGGCTTCGGCGTGCCCTTGGGGGAGCTTCGCCCGGCCACCGTCGCGGCGAAGGAGGAGCTGAAGGGCGCCCTGGTGCTGGCCCCGCCGGGCGCGGTGGCCGACCGCTGGGCGCGGCGGCTGACCGACCCAGTGGTGGCGATGGCCTCCGGCTGGATGCGCGTTCGCCAACGGGCGCGCCAGCGCGGCGTGGAACTGCCGCTGGTCATCTCCGACCACGCCGATTGGGACGAGCTGACCCAGACGCTCGACGAGGTCGCGGCGCCCGAGGTCTGGGTGACCCATGGCCGGGAGGAGGCGCTGGTCCACCACGCCACCCAGCGCGGCATCCGCGCCCGCGCCCTGGCCATGGTCGGCTTCGAGGAGGAGGAAGGGGCGTGAAGAACTTCTCCGCGCTGATCGACGGGCTGGTCTTCATGCCGGCGCGCAACGGCAAGATCCGCCTGCTGGCCGACTTCTTCGCCACCACGCCGGACCCCGACCGCGGCTGGGCGCTGGCGGCGCTGACGGAATCGCTGGTCTTCCACGAGGCCAAGCCGGCGGCCATCCGGCAGCTCGTCGCCACCCGCGTCGATCCGGAACTGTTCGCCCTGTCCTACGACTATGTCGGCGACCTCGCCGAGACGGTGGCGCTGATCTGGCCGGAGCGTCCGGAGCGGGCGAACAGCCTGCCGCCCTCCATGACCGAGGTGGTGGAAACGCTGCGCGCGGCCAAGCGCGGGCAGGTGATGGGGATGGTGGAGGGTTGGCTCGACACGCTGGAGTCCTCGGGCCGCTTCGCGCTGCTCAAGCTCATCACCGGCAGTCTGCGGGTGGGCGTGTCGGCGCGGCTGGCCAAGACGGCGCTGGCGGAGTGGGGCAAGGTCGATCTCGGCGACCTCGAGGAGTGCTGGCATGGGCTGACCCCGCCCTACGCCGACCTGTTCGCCTGGCTCGAGGGGAAGTCCGACCGGCCGGCGGCGGGGAAGGGCGCCGGCTTCCGCCCGCTGATGCTCTCGCACCCCCTGGAAGAGGAGGATATGGCCGGGCTCGATCCGGCCGACTACGCCGCCGAATGGAAATGGGACGGCATCCGCGTGCAGCTGGCGGCCCGCGGCGGCGAGCGGCGCGTCTACAGCCGCACCGGCGACGACGTGTCCGGCGCCTTTCCGGACATCGCCGATCACATGACCTTCGACGCCGTGCTGGACGGCGAGCTGCTGGTGGCCCGCGACGAGGGCGCGATCGCGCCCTTCAACGACCTCCAGCAGCGGCTGAACCGCAAGACGGTGACCGCCGCGATGCTCAAGGAGTTTCCCGCCTGGGTGCGGCTCTACGATATGCTATTCGACGGCGAGGAGGACCTGCGCGGCCTGCCCTTTACCGAGCGGCGCGCCCGGCTGGAGCGCTGGCACGACGCGGTGCGGCCCCGGCGGATGGACCTGTCGCCGCTGGTGCCCTTCGAAGGCTGGGAGGCGCTGAAGGGCCTGCGCGAGGGCAGCCGGGAGAACAGCATCGAAGGGCTGATGCTGAAGCGCAAGGACAGCGTCTACGTCGCCGGGCGCCCCAAGGGGCCCTGGTTCAAGTGGAAGCGCGGGGCGCTGACCCTCGACACCGTGCTGATGTACGCCCAGCGCGGGCACGGCAAGCGGTCCAGCTATTATTCGGACTTCACCTTCGGCGTCTGGCGCGGCGAGGAGCTGGTGCCGGTCGGCAAGGCCTATTTCGGCTTCACCGACGCGGAGCTGGTGGAACTCGACCGCTGGGTGCGCAACCACACCACCCGCCGCTACGGCCCGGTGCGCGAGGTCGAGCCAGGGCTGGTGCTGGAGGTCGCCTTCGACAGCGTGCACCCGTCGAGCCGCCACAAGAGCGGTCTGGCGATGCGCTTCCCGCGCGTCCACCGCATCCGCTGGGACAAGCCGGCGGCGGAGGCCGACCGGCTGGAGACGCTCCAGGCGATGGTCGTGGGGTAGGGTGGTTGGAGCGAGGGGGGCGCTTCTTCCATTTTGAACCGGGTCCACGTTGACGCCGGCGGGATGGCGCTTAGTCTTCTGCAACCGTTCGCTGCGGTCGAGCGGGATGGAAGACATCAAGCCGGAGACCTGACCATGCCGTTCGCCGCCGCTGCCGAATTCAAGAAACACAAGGCGAAGTGCGAAGCCGAGGCGAAGAAGATCCCGAACTCGGGCGACGCCCTGGCGGTGGTGAAGAAGTCCGGCGACGTCGAGAAGGCCGCCGCGGCCTGGGACAAGGCCTACAAGGCGGGCGATGCCAAGGCGCTGCGCGCAGCGCTGGCCGACCTGCTCCAAGCGACCAAGATTTTCCGGGCGAAGCTCAGCGCGGTCATCGTGAAGGCGCAGAAGGCGAAGAACGAGGGCGCCGTCGAGGTGGCGGCCGACATGCTGGGCGGCGCCATGAACGTCGAGCAGATGGCTCAGCTGGAAAGCCTGTCCGCTCTGAAGACGCTGGAGAAGGCCGGCAGCGGCAAGGAGATGCCCGCCACCACCTTCTTCGCCGATTGGACCGCCGCCAAGAAGATGTTTGAGGCGCTGACCGGCAAGAAGAAGCCCGCCGAGGGCTTCCTGCTCGCCTTCCGGGCCTCGAGCGGACTGGAGAAGGCGACGAAGGCGTTGGACGCCGCCACCCGGGCCAACGACGTCGATGCCCTGCAAAAGGCCATCAAGGGGTTCGAGAAGACCGGCAGCGAGTATTTCGCGACCGTGAAGAAGAAGGCCAAGGTCTCGGTCGCCGCCGACGACACCGACATTCCGGACGAATCGGAGGAAGCCTTCAACTACGATCAGGCGCTGGCGATCCTGCTGAAGAACCTCAACGTCATCCGAAAGGAGGCCGGCGACATCCTGGCCGAAGCGAAGAAATAGGCAAAATTCTCAGCCCTATCGGCTCAGCCGCATGTCGATGTGGTCGATGCCGACATCGTCGTAGATGCCGCTGACGCGCCTGAAGCCGAAGCCGCCGTAGAAGCCTTCCAGGTAAAGCTGCGCGCTGATCTGCACGTCGTGCTCCGGCCAGTCCCGGGCCAGCCGCTCCAGGCATTCGGCGACCAGCCGGCGGCCCAGCGCCTTCCCGCGCCACGCCGGTGCGACCGCCAGACGCCCGAAGGAGGTGGCGCCGGTCTCCGCATCGGGGCCGAAGATGCGGGCGTAGCCGACCGGCGTCGGTGCATCGCCGTCATACAACGCCAGATGCTGCGCCACCGGGTCGCGTCCATCGAGGTCGGGGAAGGGCGAGGCCTGCTCGACCACCAGCACGCTCTGGCGCAGGTGGAGCATGTCGTGGAAGGTGCCGGCGGACAGATCGGCGAAGCGGTACCAGCGGGAATGCATGTCAGCCCCTAGAAGGAGAGGTCGGTGGGGTTCAGATGCTCCACCGTGAAGCCGAAACGGCTGTGAAGACTCTCGCCGACGCGGAGCCGGTGGCAGAGGTGCGGCGACGCCTCGAAGCAGAGCAGGCAGGCCGGGCGCTCCCGCGCCAGGGCGGCGGCGCGGTTCAGGTCGTGCTCGGCTTCCGGCGTTTGCATCTTCGCGTCGACGATCGACCAGAAGCGGTCCAGGTCGCCCTGGTGGGCGGCGACGCGTCCTTCCTTGGGCGTGCCCAGCCCCTTCAGATGCACGTAGCCGATGCCGGCCTCCTCGAGACCGGCGGACAGCGGCCTCTTGGAGAAGCCGGCGCGGCGGGACAGAGGCAGTTCGCGCACGTCGAGCAGAACCCCGACCCCGCGCGCCTTCAATGCACGCAGGACGGAGTCGAAGGAAGCGCCTTCGTAACCAATGGTGTAGAGCAGCGGCGGAATGCTCATGACGGGGCGGGAAGGGCGTTGCGGATCATGTACTCCGCGATGTCCTTGGGCTTCACCTTGACGTCGGTCAGCGGCTCGTCGGGGGACATCGCCTTGGCGACGAGAAGGCTGTTCTGCACGTTGGTCAGGGTGATGCGGAAGACTCCGGAGGTGCCCTTCAGCTTCGGGTAGTAGGTCGGATCGATGACCTTTTCCTTGCGCATCAGGCGCTCGATCACCGCGTCCTCCTCGAGGTCCGGCACGTCCCGGCTGTGGATCAGGCGCCAATCGCTCTCGCCCGCCCAGCCGGCGTCGATGGCGGTTTTGGCGGCGTCCTGGTCGGCGGCAACGCCCAGCTTGAAGATGTGCTTTCCCTGTCCGACGTCGGACGCCCATTTCGTCAGCGCGGCGCTGCGCGCCACATAAACCACGGCCATTCTCGCGTTTCCCTCCCGGTCAGGCCGCCATGCTGCCGCGAAGCGGCCGGGGAGGCAACCGCCGGAACGGGGAAGGGGGTCAGGGAAAGGAGGATTGCCGGGCGAGCGGGGTGATGAGGATGCGGCTGACCACGTCCTTGCCGAACAGCTTGACGCTTTCCTCGTCGATCTTGCGGCGCAGGGCGGGCATGTTGGCGATGTTGCCGCGAACGATCCAGCCCTCGTCGATTCCCTGATAGACGGCGCGCAGCGTGGCGTCGTGCAGCCGCGGGATGGCGACCTGGACTTCACCCAGCCGGGTGGCGTTCGCCACCTCCAGCATCACCTCGATCTGGGTGTAACGCTCGACCTGCCCGCGGGTGACGATGGGGACCATCACCGGCTTGATGCGGACGGAGGGTGGCAGGGCCGCCGGCCCCTCCGCCGCCCGAGCCACCATGGCCGAACCGGCGACGGTGGCGGCGATGAGAAGGCAACCGAGGAAGGACGCGACCCTGCGCATAAACGGGCACCGGAAAAATCGATTGGGTGACCCCGATAGTAGGCGCTCACCCGCCCGCCTTCAATGGCCCCCGCTGTAACAAGAGATTCGGCTTATGACCCGGCGCGCCGTCGTCAGGCCGCCTTCTGCCCGCTGGCCTGGATCGCCTTCTTGTTGACGTCGTTGATGGCCAGGACGTTCAGCTTCTTGTCGGTTTCCTTCTCTTCGTTCAGAGTCTGTTCCAACAACTCCGCCACCTTGCTGAGGCCGCAGGCGGTGGCGTAGGCGTGGACGGTGCCGTAGCTGGCGATCTCGTAATGCTCCACCTTCTGGGCGGCGGCGATCAGGGCGGCGTCCTGCACCTCCGGGGCGAGGCCCATCTCCATGATCTCGCGGGCTTCGCTGATCAGCCCCTCCATCGCGTCGCAATGCTTGCCGCGGGTGCGGGTGTCCAACTCCTCGAAGACCTGCTCCAGCCGTTCGATCTGGCCGCGGGTCTCTTCCAGGTGGGACTCGAAAGCCGCGCGGAGCTTCTCGGAATGCGCCGCCTTGGCCAGCTTCGGCAACGCCTTGGTGAGCTGCTTCTCGGCGTGGTAGATGTCGCGAAGCTCTTCGATCAGCAGATCCTGCATGGTCTTGGCAGCCATGGTGCCGGTACTCCCTTGCTGTGTGCGTCGTCCGCCAACAACAGGACGTGGCAGACGGGGTTCCGGGACGGTTGCGCTGTGCTAAGGTGGTAACGGGACCGGCGAAGGCCGGCGATGGAGAAATGCGATGGTGGGCAATCGGGCGCCTGGACAAGGCCAGACCGCTGGAAACGGCACGGGAAGCGGTCTCGGCGAGGTGCTGTTCGAGTTCCAGAGGGTCGGCAGCTATCTGAAGGTGATGGCCATCGATCCCGTCACCGCGACGGAGGTGTCGGTCGTCGGGCCGGCTACCGGCAGTCTGGAACTGCTGAAGCGGACCGCGATCAGCAAACTCCAGTTCGTCATGAAGCGCGACGCCGTGAAACGCTGATCGGCTTTTTGCGAATACTGACGCCAAGAAGCGCGCCCTCCCGGCGGGGCGGGGGGCGCGGCTAGTCTTGGCTTCTGCTGATGGTGAGCACTGACATCCCGGTGCCGGACCTGCGGAACCGGTCCGGGGGTGAACTGCTCAAATCCGACTCTAGACCTATGCCACGCCGTGGGCACTGGTGCATCGGATGTAACGCCTGTAGAACCCCTTCCACGAACGAACGGACCTCCCTGCTTCCTGGACGGTGCTTTCCAGGTGCGGTGGTCCTGGCCGAATGCGGAGGGAGACGATCGCAATGCGTTGCGTGACGGTCTTGCGGAGAATGCCCGTGCTGTTGAGAGATATCCTGAAGCCGGCGGTCACGCTGCTGGTGCTGGCCGTAGCGCTGCAAAGCCCGGCGGCATGGTCGGAGACCACCATCATCTGCACGAAGCCCGGCGTTCCGCTTTGCATGGGCGACACCACGACCTTCGTAAGCGCGGACAAGATGGCCAGCTGCCAGTTCGAGGTGAAGGAGTACGTGGACAAGACCATGGACTATCTGCGCTGCCTGAACGAGGAGAACACCAGCACAGGGCAGGAGCTGACTCGCAACGTGGAACGATTCAATTGCCGCCTGTCTGGCCGCAACTGTGGGTGAGGAGCGGCGCCGGCGGGTTCGGCAAAGCCCGTCCGCGCCACGGTCCGAGTGATCCAGGGCCGACAGGGACATGAAGGCGAAACGACACAGGGCCGGCTTCCCTTGCGGGGGGCCGGCCCTGTTCGTTCAGGACGGTGCTGGCGCTCAGCCGGCCTTGCGGCGGGTCTGGCGGCCGGAGCTGCGGCCGAGGCCGATCCGCTTCGCGAACTCGGAGCGCTGCGCCGCGTAGTTCGGCGCAACCATCGGATAATCCGGCGGCAGGCTCCAGCGCGCCCGGTATTCGTCCGGCGACATGTTGTAGGTGGAGCGCAGATGGCGCTTCAGCATCTTCAGCTTTTTGCCGTCTTCCAGGCAGACGATGTATTCGGGCGTCACCGACTTGCGGATCGGCACGGCGGGCTTCAGGGGCTCCGACGGAATTTCTCGGGGCTGCGTGTTCAGCCCGGTCAGCGACGAGTAGACCGTGTTGATCACCTCGGGAATCTGCTGCGCCGGCAGAACGTTCTTGCTGACATATGCGGAGACGATGTCCGCGGTCATCCGCAGAAGCTCGTTATCGGGCACATCGGCGCGAAGCTGGTCACTCATTGCCATTAGTCCTGATTTTTCATTTTGTCCCTAGCAACCAAGTTGCACAGCGTGATTTGGGTGTCAATATAATTTCGAGAGGAGCGAATTAAGTTATTTGCAAACTGCATGAAGTTACAAGGCGTGGCAAATCAGATGTCGCAGGAAATGGCCGGGCTGCGGCTGCACTGCCCCACGTTTAGGCATCGTCTAGTGCGGGGAAGCTAGGCAAGACCATGGGAATCGGGCACCGCAACTGACCGATTCGTGGTGTGAGACCGAATCGGTCGACCTGCTTACTGGCCGTTAACGTCAACGGTGGCGGGAAATAGAGAAACATTTGTTCTCGGCATGCATCGCCGATCCGCTTCCCTTCGCCGCGCCGACGCCTGGCATTCCCCCCTTTTTGCGGTTCTGTGTCCGGCGCAAAGCCCCTGTGCGTTGTGTCCTTCTGGCGGTTCGGGGCGATATCTGGTAGCTTGCGCGCCATGCCGCCGTCCCCGCCGGGTGTTTCTCCCCGGGCCGGCGCCATTCGTATTCGTGCACGGAGTTTTTCTTTCATGACCACCATCGCGATCGCGTCCGATCACGCGGGGTACGAGATGAAGGCCCAGATCGCCTCCTGGCTGGCCGGCAACGGCTACGAGGTGCTGGACCTCGGCTGCAACGGTCCGGAATCGGTGGATTATCCGGATTTCGCCACGGCGCTGGCCAGTGCCATCAACGACAAGCGCGCGGCGCGCGGCGTTTTGATCTGCGGCAGCGGCATCGGTATCAGCATCGCGGCGAACCGCCATCCGGGCATCCGCGCGGCGCTGGTGCACGACGTGACGACCGCCCGCCTCGCGCGCCAGCACAACGACGCGAACGTGGTGGCGCTCGGCGCGCGCACCATCGGCGCGGAGATCGCCAAGGACTGCGTGGACGCCTTCCTGACGACCGATTTCGAAGGCGGTGAGCGGCACAGCCGGCGAATCGCCAAGATGGGATGAGACGGCCTCTCATCCGGCCCGTGACTGCTTTCTGAACCAAGGACCTGCCCTGCCATGACCGTGACCAACGCCGACCCCCGCGCCGAGATCGGCCGCTTCTTCGCCGCCTCGCTCGCCGAGACCGATCCCGAACTGGCCCGCGCGGTGCGCGACGAGCTGGTCCGCCAGCAGGAGCAGATCGAGCTGATCGCGTCCGAGAACATCGTCTCCCAGGCGGTGCTGGAGGCCCAGGGCTCGGTCATGACGAACAAGTACGCCGAAGGCTATCCGGGCCGGCGTTACTATGGTGGTTGCGAGTATGTGGACGTGGCCGAGACGCTGGCGATCGAGCGCGCCTGCAAGCTGTTCGGCTGTGGCTTCGCCAACGTCCAGCCGAACTCCGGGTCACAGGCCAACCAGGCGGTCAACCTCGCCCTGCTCCAGCCGGGTGACACCATCCTCGGCATGTCGCTGGCGGCCGGCGGCCACCTGACCCATGGCGCTGCGCCGAACCTGTCGGGCAAGTGGTTCAAGGCCGTGCAGTACGGCGTGCGCCGTGACGACCACCTGATCGACTTCGACGAGGTCGAGCGTCTGGCCCGCGAACACAAGCCGAAGCTGATCATCGCCGGTGGTTCGGCCTATCCGCGCGTCCTCGACTACCAGCGCTTCCGCGCCATCGCGGACGAGGTCGGCGCCTACTTCATGGTGGACATCGCCCACTATGCCGGCCTGATCGCCGGCGGCGTCTACCCGAACCCGTTCCCCTACGCCGACGTGGTCACCACCACCACCCACAAGACGCTGCGCGGCCCGCGCGGCGGCATGGTGCTGACCAACAGCGAGGAGATCGCCAAGAAGATCAACTCGGCGGTGTTCCCCGGCCTGCAGGGCGGCCCGCTGATGCACGTCATCGCCGCCAAGGCGGTGTCCTTCGCCGAGGCGCTGCGTCCGGAGTTCAAGGCCTACGCCAAGAGCGTCCTGGACAACGCCCGCGCCCTGTCGAAGGTGCTGATCGAGGGCGGTCTGGACATCGTGTCCGGCGGCACCGACAGCCACATCGTGCTGGTCGACCTGCGCCCGAAGAACCTGACCGGCAAGGCCGCCGAAGCGAGCCTGGAGCACGCCGGCATGACCTGCAACAAGAACGGCGTGCCGTTCGACCCGCAGAAGCCGATGATCACCTCCGGCGTCCGTCTGGGCAGCCCGGCGGCGACCACCCGTGGCTTCGGTGTGGCCGAGTTCGAGCAGGTCGGCCGCCTGATCGTCGAGACGCTGGACGGTCTGGCCGCCAGCAACTCCGGCGACAACGCGGCGGTCGAGGCGAAGGTGCGGGAGGAGGTGCGCGAGCTGTGCCGCCGCTTCCCCATCTACCCGACCCTGTAATCATCAAGACCGACTAAAGGGGAAAGGCCGGACATGCGCTGCCCGTTCTGCGGACACGAGGACACCCAGGTCAAGGACTCGCGACCGACCGAGGACAACTCGGCGATCCGCAGACGGCGGTTCTGCCCCAGTTGCAGCGCGCGCTTCACCACCTTCGAGCGCGTTCAGCTCCGTGAGCTGACGGTGGTGAAGAGCACCGGCCAGCGGGAGCCTTTCGACCGCGAAAAGCTCCTGCGCTCCATGCGCATCGCCCTGCGCAAGCGCCCGATCGACGCCGACCGCATCGACCGGGTGGTGAACAGTCTGGTGCGCCAGCTCGAATCCTCCGGCGAGAGCGAGATCCCGTCGAAGCAGATTGGCGAGATGATCATGGTGGCGCTCCAGACGCTCGATCAGGTCGCCTACATCCGCTACGCCTCGGTCTACAAGGACTTCCGCGAGGCGTCGGACTTCAACGAGTTCGTCGAGCAGCTCGCCCCCGAAGCCCAGAACGGGTGAGGGGGCGGGCGGCGCCCATGGCGAAGCAAGCCATCCATCCCGACGATGTCCGCCACATGCGGGCTGCCCTGGCCCTGGCGGCGCGCGGGCTCGGCAACACATGGCCGAACCCGGCGGTGGGCTGCGTCATCGTGCGCGACGGTGTGGTGGTCGGGCGCGGCTGGACCCAGCCGGGCGGACGGCCCCATGCCGAGACGGAGGCCCTGGCTCGTGCCGGCGGCGCGGCCCACGGCGCGACCGCCTATGTGACCCTGGAGCCCTGCAACCATTACGGGAAAACCCCGCCCTGCGCTCTGGCGCTGGTCGAGGCCGGGGTGGCGCGGGTGGTGGTCGCCTGCGGCGATCCCGACCCGCGGGTGGCGGGCGGCGGGCTGGAGCGGCTGCGCGCCGCCGGGGTCGCGGTGGACACCGGCGTCTGCGAGGACGCGGCCTGGACGCTCAACGAGGGCTTCTTCCGGCGCATCCAGGACGAACGCCCACTCTATACACTCAAGGCGGCGACGACGCTGGACGGGCGCATCGCCACCCACAGCGGCCAGTCGCAATGGATCACCGGTCCGACGGCGCGGGCCTGGGGGCACCGGCTGCGCGCCACCCACGACGCGATCATGGTCGGCATCCGCACCGCCCTGGCCGACGATCCGGAACTCACCTGCCGCCTGCCGGGGCTGGCCCATCGTTCGCCCGTGCGCATCGTCGTCGACAGCCGGCTGCGCCTGCCGCTGACCGGGAAGCTGGCCGCGGGCGCGCGGTCCGTGCCGACCTGGGTCGTCACGCGGGAGGACGCCGACCCCAGCCGTCTGGCCGTCTTCCAGGACTGCGGACTGGAGGTGATCCGCGTGCCCGCCGACTCCGCCGGCCTGCCCGATCTGGTCGAGGCGAGCGTCGCCCTGGCCCGCCGCGGCCTGACCCGCGTGCTGGTGGAGGGCGGCGCCACGCTGGCGGCCTCGCTGCTGCGTTCCAATCTGGTGGACCGGCTGGAGTGGTTCCGCGCGGCCTCGGTCATGGGCGGCGACGGGCTGCCGGCGGTCCACGCCTTCGGGGTGGACGGGCTGGAGCGCATGGCGCGGTTCCGCCGCACCGACCTGCGTCCGGCCGGGGACGACCTCGTGGAAAGCTACGTCCGCCGGGGGTGAGCGGCGCCGGTTTGCAGGACGTCCGGCACCGTGCCGGGCGCAACAGTCCGTTGCGTGGCACGCCGTGCGGATGAATCTTTCACACGATTGAAAACCTGCTAAATTGCCGGCCCATGTTCACCGGAATCATCACCGATGTTGGGCGCGTTCGGGCCGTGGAACGGCAGGGCGACACCCGGTTCACCGTCGAGACCGTCTTCGCTATGGAGACGGTTCCCATCGGCGCGTCCATCGCCAACAACGGCGTCTGCCTGACCGTGGTCGAGAAGGGGCCGGGCTGGTTTGCCGTCCAGGCCTCCGCCGAGACCCTGTCGAAGACGACGCTGGGCGGCTGGGCCGAGGGCACGCGCATCAATCTGGAGCGCGCGCTCAAGGTCGGCGACGAACTGGGCGGGCACATCGTGTCCGGCCATGTCGACGGCGTCGCCACCGTCGTGGAGGTCCGCGCCGACGGCGAGTCGAAGCGCTTCACCTTCGAGGCGCCGGCCACCCTGGCGAAGTACATCGCCTCCAAGGGGTCGGTGGCGCTGGACGGCGTGTCGCTGACGGTGAACGAGGTCGATGGCGCGCGCTTCGGCGTGAACATCATCCCGCACACCCAGGATGCGACCACCTTCGGCGCGCTGAAGGCCGGGGACCGGGTGAACCTGGAAATCGATATGCTCGCGCGGTATGTGGCGCGGCTGGCAGGGCAGGAATGACGTCCGAGTTTCACGAGTATCTGTCGCGCCCCGAGGAGATCCTCGAGGAGGCGCGTCAGGGCAAGATGTTCATCCTCGTCGACGACGAGGACCGCGAGAACGAAGGCGATCTGGTCATCCCGGCCCAGTGCGCGACCCCCGAGGCCGTGAACTTCATGGCCAAGTACGGGCGCGGCCTGATCTGCCTCGCCATGGACCAGCACCACATCGAGCGGCTGCGCCTGCCGCTGATGGCGCAGCAGAACGGCACCCGCCACCAGACCGCCTTCACCGTCTCCATCGAGGCGCGCGAGGGTGTGACGACCGGAATTTCGGCCGCCGACCGCGCCCGCACCATCCAGGTCGCCATCGACCCGGCGGCCGGGCCGGACGCCATCGTGACGCCGGGCCACGTCTTCCCGCTGCTCGCCCGCGACGGCGGCGTGCTGGTCCGCGCCGGCCACACGGAGGCCTCGGTGGACATCGCCCGCATGGCCGGGATGTCCGCGGCGGGCGTGATCTGCGAGATCATGAACGACGACGGCACCATGGCCCGCCTGCCGGATCTGGTGAAGTTCGCGCAGTTCCACGGGCTGAAGGTGGGCACCATCGCCGACCTGATCGCCTACCGCCGCCGCACCGAGACGATCGTCGAGCAGAAGCTGGCGGCGACGCTGGACAGCCGCTTCGGCGGGCGTTTCCAGATGTACGTCTACGTCAACAAGGTGGCCTACGCGGAGCACATCGCGCTGGTGCGCGGCGACATTTCCGGCGACGAGCCGGTGCTGGTGCGCATGCACGCCCTGTCGGTGCTGGACGACGTGCTGGGCGACAAGAGCGCCGCGCGCGACGGCGAGCTTCAGGCCTCCATGGAGATGATCGCGCGGGAAGGCCGCGGCGTCATCGTCCTGCTGCGCGAGCCGATGGCGAACAGCCTGACCGAATCGGTGATGGCGCGGCTGGAAGGCCACGAGAACCCGACCCCCGCCCTGCGGGATTATGGCGTCGGCGCGCAGATCCTGCTGGACCTGGGCGTGCGCGACATGGTTCTGCTGTCGAACCGCAAGAAGTCCATCATCGGGCTGGAGGGGTACGGCCTGACCGTGCTCGGCCACCGCCCGATTCCCCTGCATGACCAGTAACCGTCAGCCGAGCGACCCGAGATGACCGAAAAGCCCCATCTGATGATCGTGGAAGCCCGCTTCTACGAGGATATCGCCGACGAACTGGTGAAAGGCGCCATTGCCGAGATCGAGAAGGAGGGCGCCACCTACCAGCGCGTCTCGGTCCCGGGGTGCCTGGAGATTCCGGCGGCGATCCTGTACGCCCTGCGCTCCATGGACTTCTTCACGGCGCGCAAGCGCTTCGACGGCTATGTCGGGCTGGGCTGCGTGATCCGTGGCGAGACCACCCATTACGACATCGTCTGCAACGAGAGCGCCCGCGGTCTCCAGGACCTCGCGCTGCGCTACGCGCTGGCCATCGGCAACGGCGTGCTGACCGTGGAGAACCGCGAGCAGGCTTGGGCGCGGGCCTCCGTCACGGCCAAGAACAAGGGCGGTTTCGCGGCGCGCGCCTGCCTTGACATGATCGAACTCAAGCGCCAATTCCGCCTCTATCCGCGGTGACCCCGCGGTGCAATTCCTGACAGACTGAGCATCATGAGCAACGACGACGCGGCTGGCCGCGCGAAACAGAAGCGCGGCTCCCGGAACCGGACGGGTGGCGGATCGGCCAAGGCCCGGCGCAAGGCCGCGCGCCTTGCCGCCGTTCAGGCCCTGTACCAGATCGACCTGAACCAGATCGAACCGACCGGCATCGCCGTGGAATCCGTGATCGGGGAATTCATCAATCACCGGCTGGGCGAGGAGATCGACGGGGCGAAGTTCGTCTCCGCCGATCCGCAGCTGTTCGCCGACATCGTCCGCGGCGCCGCGCACCGCCGGACGGAGGTGGATGGCATGCTGGCCTCGGCGCTGGAGCCGCGCTACGCGCTGGACCGGCTGGAACTGCTGATGCGCGCCATCCTGCGGGCCGGTGCCTACGAGCTGTTCGTCCACAACGACACGCACCCGCGCATCCTCATCAGCGAGTATGTGGATGTGGCGCACGCCTTCTTCGCGGCGCGCGAGCCGGGCATGGTGAACGGCGTGCTCGACCATGTGGCCCGCGCGCTGCGGCCGGACGAACTGGCCCAGCCGGACCCCAGCCGTGACCAGCCCACAGACCGCTAGGGCAAAGACCGGCAAGCCGCTCGGCGAGTTCGGGCGGATCGACCGCTATTTCAGGCCGCTGGCGTCCGGTTTTCCGGGCGCCCGCGGGCTTGCCGACGACGCCGCCGTGTTCGGCGTTCCACCGGACCAGGAACTGGTCGTCACCACGGACGCCATGGTGGCGGGCGTCCACTTCTTTCCCGACGACGCGCCCGGCGACATCGCCGCGAAGCTGCTGCGCACCAACCTGTCGGACCTTGCCGCCATGGGGGCGGCCCCCTATGCCTACACCCTGGTCACCGCCCTGCCGAAGACGGTGGGGGAGGATTGGCTGGCCGGCTTCGCCGCCGGTCTGGGGGAGGATCAGGCCCGGTTCGGCATCGCTCTGGCGGGTGGCGACTCGGTTTCGACCACCGGCCCCATCACTTTGTCGGTGACCGCCTTCGGTCTGGTGCCGAAGGGCGGGGCGGTGCCGCGTTGGGGCGGGCGTCCCGGCGATCGCGTCTACGTCACCGGCAGCATCGGCGACGCCGCGCTCGGCCTGCGGATCGCCTACGGAACGCTGGAGGTGACCGACGACTCGGCACGCGCTGTGCTGCTGGGGCGCCTGCGGCGGCCCGATCCGCGGACCACGCTGGGTCCGCGTCTGGTCGGGCTGGCGACCGGCTGTCTCGACGTGTCCGACGGTCTGGTCGCGGATCTCGGCCATCTGTGCGAGGAATCGGGCTGCGCCGCGGTTCTGGAGTCGGGGCGGGTGCCTCTGTCGGACGCCGCAAGGACGGTGATCGGCGACGATCCGGTGCGCTTCGCCATGGCTCTGACCGGCGGCGACGACTACGAACTGCTCTTCACCGCGGCGGAGGGCGCCGCTCCGGCGCTCGCCGCCCTGTCGGCGGAGACCGGCGTGCCGGTGACCGCCATCGGCCATCTGTTGGACGGACCGGTGGGTGACGTCACGGTGACCGATGCGCAGGGGCGGGTTCTGGACCTGCCGACTCGCGGCTGGGACCATTTCTGACGGCATCGCCATTCCTTAGCACCGTCATCCCGCGACTCCGCTTAACGCAATCGAAAGCAGGGCGGCGCTAGGCTCGATCCGTTCCGTTTCCGGGAAAGGATGGGCGTGATCAAGGCCGTCATATTGCTGGTTTTGGGCCTGCTGCTGCTGGGCGGCGCAGGCTTCGGCGGCTGGATGATCTACAACAAGTATTTCGTCGAGCACGAGGAATCGGCCCCCAAGAAGGAGGAGCCGCCGCCCAAGCCGCCCACCGGCTTCGTCCGCATGGCTCCCTTTGTCGTTCCGGCCATCGGCACGCAGAAGGTCGAGCAGTTCGTGACGGTGGTCGTCACGCTGGAGGTGGTTCTCGACAAGGTTCCCTATGTTCAGGCCCGCCAGCCGCTCGTCTACGACCGCTGCCTGTCGGCCCTTTATGCGGCCGTGGACGACCGGTCGGTGATGACCGGCAACTTGGTCAACATCATTGCCGTAAAAGAAAAACTTGCCGCCGCAGCCGCGAAAGTCGTGGGGGAGGGTGTGGTGCAAAATGTTCTTGTTCAGGTGGTTACACAGCGCAATTTGTAACCGTTCTGAAAAAAGCCTATCCAAAAGTCAGGAGCGCCTCGGCCAAATCGCCGCGCCTATTCGAGCGCAGCGGCTGTTGCATTGTGCCATTCTCTTCGGCATCCTTTTTCGGAACAACTCGCCCGTCATCCACCTTCGTTTGTACGGGTCGTTTTCACGACAAGGCGGTAATCGGGCCCGAAACCATAAGAATTTGGGGGAACCGATGGCAGCAGCGTTCGTCATCATCATCGCCAGCGGCCTGTTGGCCCTGGCGTATGGGTATTACGCGGGCAAGCAAGTCATGGCGGCCTCCGCCGGTTCCGACCGCATGCAGGAGATCGCTGCGGCCGTGCAGGAGGGCGCCCGAGCCTATCTGAATCGCCAGTACACCACCATCGCCATCGCCGGCGTGGTTCTTCTCATCATCCTCGGCGCCTTCCTCGGCCTGCATGTGGCGATCGGCTTCCTGATCGGTTCGGTCCTGTCGGGGGCCGCCGGCTATATCGGGATGAACGTGTCGGTGCGGGCCAACGTGCGCACGGCCCAGGCGGCGACCCATGGCTTGGCCCCGGCGCTGGACATCGCCTTCAAGGCGGGGGCGATCACCGGCATGCTGGTGGTCGGTCTGGGTCTGCTGGGGGTGGGTGTCTATTACGGCATCCTGACGATGATCTACCGCGTGACCGACCCGATCGAGGTCCGCGCCGTGCTGGAGGCCCTGGTCGCCCTCAGCTTCGGCGCCTCGCTGATCTCCATCTTCGCGCGGTTGGGCGGCGGCATCTTCACCAAGGGGGCCGACGTCGGCGCCGATCTGGTGGGCAAGGTCGAGGCCGGCATCCCGGAGGACGATCCCCGCAACCCCGCGGTGATCGCGGACAATGTGGGCGACAACGTCGGCGACTGCGCCGGTATGGCCGCCGACCTCTTCGAAACCTACGCCGTCACCATCGTCGCCACCATGCTGCTGGCGGCGATTTTCTTTTCGGGCGAGGTGATCCGCCTGCTGCTCGTCTACCCGCTGGTCATCGGCGCGGTCTGCATCGCCGCCTCCGTCGCCGGCACCTTCTTCGTGAAGCTGGGCAGCAACAACAACATCATGGCCGCCCTCTACAAGGGCTTGGCCGCCACCGCAGGCATCTCGCTGGTGCTCATCCTGATCGTGACCGCGATCATGTTCGGCTTCACCCGGCCGATTCCCCTGAACGGCGGCGGCTATGTGACCGGCGGCAACCTGTTCGTCTCCTCGCTGGTCGGGCTGGGCGTGACCGGCCTGCTGGTGTGGATCACCGAATATTACACCTCCACCGCCTTCCGCCCGGTGCGCAGCGTCGCCCGCTCGTCGGAGACCGGGCATGGCACCAACGTGATCCAGGGGCTGGCGGTGTCGATGGAGGCGACGGCGCTTCCGGTCCTGGTCATCTGCGTCGGCATCATCATCGCCTACGGGCAGGCCGGCATCTTCGGGATCGGCATCGCCGCGACCACGATGCTCGCGCTGGCCGGCATGGTGGTGGCGCTCGACGCCTACGGCCCGGTGACCGACAACGCCGGCGGCATCGCTGAAATGGCCGACATGCCGAAGGACATCCGCGTCACGACCGACGCTCTGGACGCCGTCGGCAACACCACCAAGGCGGTGACCAAGGGCTACGCCATCGGCTCCGCCGGCCTCGCCGCGCTGGTGCTGTTCGCCGCCTATGTGCAGGATCTGAAACACTATTTCCCGAACGTGGCGGTCGAGTTCCGGCTGGATGATCCCTATGTGGTCGTCGGGCTGCTGATCGGCGGCCTGCTGCCCTACCTGTTCGGGGCGATGGGCATGACCGCGGTCGGGCGCGCCGCCGGTTCGGTGGTGGTGGAGGTGCGCCGCCAGTTCCGCGAGATCAGCGGCATCATGGAGGGCACCGCGAAACCCGACTATGGCCGCGCCGTCGACATGCTGACCCGCGCCGCGATCAAGGAAATGATCATTCCGTCGCTGCTGCCGGTGCTGGCGCCGGTGGTCCTGTACATCGTCATCGCCGCCATCGCCGGTCAGGCCCAGGCCTTCGCCGCTCTGGGCGCCATGCTGCTGGGCACCATCGTGACGGGGATCTTCGTCGCCATCTCGATGACCTCGGGCGGCGGCGCCTGGGATAATGCCAAGAAGTACATCGAGGAGGGGAACCACGGCGGCAAGGGATCCGACGCGCACAAGGCGGCGGTCACCGGCGACACCGTCGGCGACCCGTACAAGGACACCGCCGGCCCGGCGGTCAACCCGATGATCAAGATCACCAACATCGTGGCGATCCTGCTGCTGGCGATCCTCGCCCAGATTGGTTGACAGGGGATCGGCTGATCCCGGATCGGCGCCAAAAGAAAAGCCCCGCGGAAGCGGGGCTTTTCATGTCTCAGCGTGCCGGTTGGCGTCAGCGGCCGGGGCCGCGGTTGCGCGAATCCTTGGCGGAGAAGCGTCCGACGTTGCCGAGCATCTGTTCCAGGAAGCTCATCTCGCGTCCGGCGGTGGGGGTGCTGCGATCGACGATGTCGATCTGCTGACCGTCGGTGGCGTCGAGCTGTTTCATCTCCGTCACCACGCCTCCATCGTCGAAATGGACGACGACGACGCGGCGCTCCATCACGCTCGGCTGGAAGAAGGCGACCTTCTCCGTCTTCTGACCGATGTAGTACCAGACATTCTGGTCGAAGGTTCCCACGGAGGTCGGCGTGCCGAGGATGTCCGCCACATCCTCCCGCCGCGACTGGCCGGCCTTGATCTCGGCGATGCGGTCGGGGTCCGCCATGTTGCCGCGGGTCGCCACGGTGGGCGAGCACGCGGAGACGGCGAGACCCAGAAAGGCGAAGGCGCACAGCGCCGAAGGAATCGATCTCGTCATGGTGCTCAGGCTATGATGGCGCGGGCGGACCGCCGGACCCTTGCGGCAGGCCGGACTCCGCCCGCAATGCCGGGACAATCGCATCGCGCGGTTTGTCCTGTCAACGAAACTCCGAGCGAGAGAGAAACCGTGCTTGACCGCTTGTTCCGGCGCCGGCGTGAAGCCCGCGCCGTCGCCGATTTCTATCTCACCATCGCGGCGCAGGCCCGCCAGCCGGCCTTCTACCGTGACCTTGGCGTTCCCGACACGCTGGACGGGCGTTTCGACATGGTGGTGCTTCACGTCTTCTTGGTGATGCGCCGCCTGAAGGGGCAGGGGGCCGCCGCCGCGGACCGCTCACGCCTTCTCTTCGAAGCGATGATCGACCATTTCGAGAAATCGCTGATGGAGCAGGGGGTGGGCGACAGCGGAGTCGGGCGGCGCATCAAGACCATGGCGCGCGGCATCGCCGGCCGGATCGAGGTCTACGACCGCGCGCTCGCCGCCGAAGACGGTGACGAGGGCGACGCGGCGTTGCAGGTGGCGCTCGACAACAACGTCTATGGCACCGCATCGGAGGTGCCGCCGCAGCGGCTGGCCGTCCTGGCGGCCTATGTCCGGCGTGAAGCCGCCGGGCTGGAGAGGCAACCGCTGGAGTCGCTCATGGCCGGAGAGGTCCGCTTCGGTTTGCCGCCCGGCGCCGGCTGATCGCACCCATCGGGTCTCTCCTTACTATTGGATGCGCCAATTGGACTTGCCTTTCCCGGCGTCCGAATTCATCTGACACTGAGACGAAGGCGTCCGTTCCAGAACGGACGCTGTGACAAGGAACTGCCTGACATGCGCAACACGCCCCCGCTCACCGCCGGCCCCGCGCCGGAATTCTCGCGCATCGTCCGCGCCGACGCCGTCCACCGCGAGGGCGATCTGGTCGAAACCATCGAGGCGACAGAGGCCGAGCGCAAGGCGCTGGCCGAGCGCTTCGAACTGGAGGGAATCGGGCGGCTGACCGCCCGGATCCGCCTGCGCTCCGTGCGCGGCGGCCAGATGGTGCGCGTGGAGGGGGAACTGGAGGCCGACGTGGTGCAGACCTGCGTCATCACGCTGGAGCCGGTGCCCGCCGAGGTTTCCGAGCGCTTCGGCGCGCTGTTTGCGCCGGAGTCGATGGTCCCCGGCGAGGAGGACGAGATCGAGATCGACCCGAACGTCGCCGAGGAGGACATTCCGGAGGCGATGACCAACGGACGCATCGACATCGGCGAACTGACCGCCCAGCATTTGTCCCTGGCGCTCGACCCCTATCCTCATGCAGAAGGCGTGGCGTTCGACGGATACAGCGAAGGCGAAGAGGAGGAGGAGGGCATGGCCCCCGCCGATGATGATGCCGGCGCCGATCCGGAGAAGCCGAACCCGTTCGCCGCGCTGGAACGTCTGAAACGACAGAATTGAGGGCGGAACGGGCTTGCCCTTCGGGGGCAATTGCCGTATTGAATGCCGCTCGCGTCAGGCGGCCCCTCTTCGGGCCGCCTTTTACAATGAAGAGAGTTTACGGCCATGGCTGTTCCGAAGAAGAAGACCTCCAAGTCGCGCCGCAACATGCGTCGCTCGCACCACGCTCTCCCGACCTCGTCCTACGCCGAGTGCTCGAACTGCGGCGAGCTGAAGCGCCCGCACCATGTCTGCGGCTCTTGCGGTCACTACGACCAGCGCGAAGTGGTTCAGAGCGCTCCGGCGGCCTGATGGCGGTTTGGTTGGCCGCCCTACGTCCTAGCCAGGGAGCCTGTCCGCGGTGAGCCAGCGCCTGACCATTGCCCTTGATGCCATGGGCGGTGACAAAGGACCCGACATGGTGATTGCCGGGGCGGATATCGCCCGCGAGCGTCACCCGCAGGTGCATTACCTGCTGTTCGGGGACACCGCCCGCATCGAGCCGCTGCTCGCGCAGCGGCCCGCCTTGAGAGCGGTGGCCGAGGTGCGCCACACCCCGGACGCCGTGGCCGGCGACGCCAAGCCGTCGGTCGCGTTGCGCGCCGGGCGCCAGTCGAGCATGCGTCTCGCCATCGATTCGGTGGCGAGCGGGCAAGCCGCCTGCGTGGTGTCCGCTGGCAACACCGGCGCGCTCATGGCCATGGCGAAGTTCGTGTTGAAGACGATTCCCGGCATCGACCGTCCGGCCATCGCCTCCTTCTTCCCGACCCTGCGCGGGGAGAGCGTCATGCTCGACCTCGGCGCCAACACCGAATGCCAGCCCGAGAATCTCGTGCAGTTCGCCGTGATGGGCGCGGTCTTCGCGCGCACGGCGCTGAACCTGTCCGAGCCGACCATCGGCGTGTTGAACATCGGTTCGGAAGAGGTGAAGGGGAACGAGGTGGTGCGCGCCGCCGCGACCCGTCTGCGCGAGATGCCGCTGCCCGGACGTTTCCACGGATTCGTCGAGGGCAACGACATCGCCACCGGCACGGTGGACGTGATCGTCACCGACGGTTTCACCGGCAACGTCGCCCTGAAGACCGCCGAAGGCACGGCAAAGCTCTTCACGGAGTTCCTGCGCCGGACGTTCCAGTCCTCCTGGACGGCGCGTCTCGGCTACCTGCTGGCCCGCGGGGCCTTCAAGCGGTTGAAGCAGCGCACCGATCCGCGCCGCTACAACGGCGCCATGTTCCTGGGCCTGCGCGGCGTCTGCGTGAAGAGCCACGGGGGCACCGACGCCATCGGGTTCGCCAACGCCATCGGTGTGGCCTACAATCTGGCGGCAAACGGTTTCAACGACCGAATCAAGGAAGAGATGCAGCGTCTTGCCGACGCCAAGCCTCTTCCCGACACGAAGGCGGCGGCGGTCTAACATCATGGTCAAGCGTTCCCGGATTCTCGGCTGCGGTTCCTACCTCCCGGCCAACGTCGTCACGAATCGCGACCTCGAAGCCCGTGTGGACACCTCGGACGAGTGGATCGTCCAGCGTACCGGCATCAGGTCGCGGCACATCGCCGCCGACGGGGAACTGACCTCCGACCTCGCCATTGCCGCGGCGACCCGCGCGCTGGAGCATGCTGGGGTGGACGCCGCCAGCATCGACTGCATCGTGCTGGCGACAACGACTCCAGACAACACCTTCCCCGCAACCGCGACGAAGGTGCAGGCGGCGCTGGGGACCAAGGGCTTCGCGTTGGACATCCAGGCGGTGTGCGCCGGCTTCGTCTACGCCATGTCGATCGCCGACAACTTCATCCGCATCGGGCAGGCCAACCGGGCCCTGGTCATCGGTGCGGAAACCTTCTCCCGCCTGCTCGACTGGAAGGACCGCACCACCTGCGTCCTGTTCGGCGACGGCGCCGGGGCCGTGGTGATGGACGGCTACGACGCCGCCGGGACGTCGGCGGACCGCGGCGTGCTGTCCACCCACCTGCATTCGGACGGCGCCCAGTACGGGCTGCTCTACGTCGATGGCGGCCCGTCCACCACCGGCACGGCCGGTCATGTGCGGATGAACGGCCAGGACGTGTTCCGCCACGCCGTCAGCAAGTTGTCCTCGGTCGTCGAGGAGGCTCTGGCCGCCAACGGTCTGGAGCCGTCGGCGGTGGACTGGCTGGTGCCGCACCAGGCCAACCAGCGGATCATCGACGGCATCGCCCGCAAGCTCAAGCTGCCGACCGACAAGGTCGTGCTGACGGTGGACCGCCACGGCAACACCTCCGCCGCCTCGATCCCGCTGGCGCTGTGCGAAGCGGTGCACGACGGCCGCGTGAAGCGTGGCGACCTGATCCTCATGGAAGCCATCGGTGGTGGCCTGACCTGGGGTGCCGCGATGGTGCGCTGGTAAGCGGCGCACCCGCTTCGCTTCCCCGCACGGGTGCGTTTGCTGCGCCGCTCACAACGACGCGATCCAAGCTTTTGAATTGACCGGGTTCTTTCCCCGGATTACGGTTTTTCCCCTATGGTTTCGGGGGGGAAGCGAACCATGTCACAGAACACCGTCACCCGCGCGCAGCTCAGCGAAGCGGTCTATCAAGAGGTCGGCCTGTCGCGCAACGAATCCGCCGATCTGGTCGAAAGCGTTCTGGAGGAGATCTCCGACGCCCTGGCCCGCGGCGAGATGGTCAAGATCTCGTCCTTCGGCAGTTTCCAGATCCGGCAGAAGGGGCAGCGGGTCGGCCGCAACCCGAAGACCGGCGAAGAGGTTCCGATCCTGCCCAGGCGCGTCCTGGTCTTCCGGGCGAGCCACGTCCTGAAGAACCGCATCAACGAGGTCGTGGAGGCGGAGGAAGCCGAGGCGCAGCGTGTGAAGGCGGTCTCCTGATCCGCCGCACGAACCGGCCGACAACAAGGGTTTCCCGGATATGAAGGCGCGCGGCACCACGAAGTCCGCCACGGCGTTCCGCACGATCAGCGAGGTGTCGTCCGACCTGGACGTGCCGCAGCATGTGCTGCGTTTCTGGGAGGGCAAGTTCCCGCAACTCCGCCCGCTCAAGCGCGGTGGAGGGCGGCGCTACTACCGCCCGGAAGACGTGGACCTGCTGCGGCAGATTCAGAACCTGCTGTATGGCGAAGGCTACACGATCAAGGGTGTCCAGCGCCTACTGAAGGACGGGAAGGTGGACGACGATCCGGACGCCCGGAGGGCGGAGGCGGATGAACCGCTCCCCCTTGAGCCGGTTCGCTTGGAGCCGGTTCGCTTAGAGCCGGCCGCTCCTGAGCCCGCTTCGGATGAGGTGCGCGGGGCTCTGGACGTCGTGGCGGTGAATGCTCCGATCATTGCGCTCGACGGCCTGTCGGACACCATCCGGCAGGCCATCGCGCAGGCCATCGATGAGTTGAGGGAGGCGCGTCTTCTGCTCGCGGTGGGAGAAGAGAAAGAAATTCGAGAAGCGTGAAAAAAAGTGAACTGTAGCGCTTGCGTTGGACCAAGGTCCCGGCTATAGTCCCGCTCCCTTCCGGAACGAAGGGCGGTCCGTCGAACGGAGCGTAGCGCAGCCTGGTAGCGCATCAGACTGGGGGTCTGGGGGTCGCAGGTTCAAATCCTGTCGCTCCGACCAATGTTCCGGAAGATGAAAAGGCCTTGGAGCTGATCGGCTCCAAGGCCTTTTCTTTTGCTTTTCTCCAACGGCCGGTCTGCGGAAACCGCCGGGCCTCTCTGGAGAAGCCGGCGGCGGTTCCGTTGCAAACCGCGTCGGCTCAGGCGGCGCTCTCCGACGCGGCCATGGCCTCGTCGGTGGCGGCGTCCTGCTGATTCATCTTGCGCCGTTGCGCGGCCATGTCGATCAGGGCGGTGCGCAGCGCCGGATGGCGGGCGGTGAACTGGTTGAAGTCGCGCCGTTCCAGCACCTGAAGCTGACAGTAGTCGACCGCGGCGACGTCGGCGTTGCGCCGCTGGCCGCTCAGCAGCGCCATCTCGCCGAACATCGTGCCGGCGCCCAGGCGGATGGTCTGGCCTTCCATGAGCACCTCCACGGCGCCGGAGGAGATGAAGTACATGGCGTTGGCGCGGTCGCCCTTGCGGATGATCCGCTCGCCGGGCACCGCCGACTTGGGCCGGAACAGCATCATCAGCCGCTCCTGCTCGTGGGCGTCCAGCAGCGACAGCACCGGGAATGTCTTGGCCAGCGCCTGGATTTGCAGGTCGTGCTCCTTCTCGCGCTCCTCTGCCTGGTGGCGGGCGTCGGCGAGGCTGCTCTGGAGCTGCTCGAACTGCTCCCAGCCATAGGGCGGTACACCGGCGGCGCGCTTGGCCTGGAGATGCTTGCGCAGGGCCGCGACCCCGGCGAAGACCGCCGGATTCAAGGTGATCGACAACAGCGCCCCGGCCAGCACGAGGTCGCGCCCCTCCTCCGGCAACAGGCCGAGCGACAGCCCCAGCCCGACGAGGATGAAGGAGAATTCGCCGATCTGCGCGAGGCTGGCCGACACCGCCAGACCCATGCCCACCGGGAAGCGCAGCAGGATCACGATGCCGAAGGCGATCAGCGACTTGCCGACCACGATCAGGGCCACCACGGCGATGACCGCCAGCGGGTCGCGCAGCAGGATCGACGGGTCGAACAGCATGCCGACCGACACGAAGAACAGAACGGCGAAGGCGTCCTGCAACGGCATCGAATCGGTGGCTGCCTTGTGGCTGAAGCGCGACTCGTTCAGCACCACGCCGGCGAAGAAGGCGCCCAGCGCGAAGGACACGCCGAACAGAACCGCCGAGCCGTAGGCGACGCCGAGCGCGATGGCGAGAACCGACAGGGTGAACAGCTCGCGCGAGCCGGTGCGCGCCACGTTGGTCAGGATCACCGGGACGACGCGCGGGCCGAGCACGATCGCCAGAACGGAGAAGGCCGCCACCTTGCCCAGCGTCAGGGCCAACGTCAGCCAGATCGGCCCGTCCGACCCGCCGCCATGGTCCCCGGCGACGCCCGGCGCGTGGCCGCCCAGGACCTCCGCCAGGGCCGGCAGCAGAACGAGCGCCAGGACCATCGCGAGGTCCTCGACGATCAGCCAGCCGACCGCCACGCGGCCTTCCGCGGTGTTCAGCATGTCGCGCTCTTCCAGGGCCTTCAACAGCACGACCGTGCTCGCCACCGACAGGCTGAGGCCCAGCACGAGGCCGGCGCCGAGACTCCAGCCCCACAGCCAGGCCAGCCCGACGCCCAACGCGGTGGCGAGGCCGATCTGTCCGACCGCGCCGGGAATGGCGATTTTCCGGACCGCCAGCAGGTCCGAAGGCGAGAAATGAAGACCGACGCCGAACATCAGGAGAATGACGCCGATCTCGGCCAACTGGGCGGCCAAGGCACCGTCGGCAACGAAGCCCGGCGTGAAGGGACCGATGATGATGCCGGCGACCAGATACCCGACGAGGGGAGGCAAGCGAATGCGATCAGCGAGGTATCCGAAGATGAAGGCCAACCCGAATGCGATGGCGATCATGGAAATAAGCGGAACGTCATGGGACATGCGAAAATCCTGGCTGCATCGGCGCGATGCCGCATAGTACGGATTTCGGCGGGCCGTGTGAGCAATGTTGTCGGGATTTTTCCAGTCGTTCGCCCGCATTCGCGGGGACTAAAGTGGGATTGCCGTAAATTCGCCTCAATTGCCCGATGCTTCGGCGTAAGACCCGGAATGCATGCGGTGTGACTTTGCTGGCTTGTCGCGTTCCGGGACTGGATAAGCGGGCCGGGACCGCTATGCTCCGCGGGCGGACGGAGAGGTGAAAAGCATGGCGAGCAAAAGACGCAAGGCATCCAAAAGGGCGGGTCGCGGCCGGTCGGGGGCAGGACGCTCTCTGGCGGGCGAATCGATGGTCCTTGAAGGACGGGTGCCGCGACCGCAGGTCCGGATGTCCCCTGTCGTACGAAGCCGGGGCAATGCGAAACGCTCCGTCTCTCTGGACGGCGATTCAGGGGCCTTTCTCGGGCCGGAGCAGCAGTATCTTCTGCGAAAGCGCCAGGAGGTCGAACGGCGCGAGGCCCGGTTGCGGCGTACCGCCGCCGGGGTGCTAGTCGCGCTCGCCGCCGCGGCAGCGGCCGGGCTGTTCTGGGCGTTCGGCGGGATGTGAACCGCGCCGCGCCCGCTCCCATGCTTTGGTGGAACGGGCGCGGCGCGATGCGTGTCAGGACCCCAGACGGCGGCGCAGGAGCGACAGCGGCTGCGGGTCGTCCAGCGACGGCTGGAAAGCGACGGTGATCTCCGTCAGGGCATGCGCCCAGCTCTCCGGGTTGGTGTTCTCCGGCGCCTCGGCGGAGGTGAAGCCGGTGCGCAGGAGGAAGCGGTACTGGTCGGGGATGACGTGCCCGACCGCCCGGATCTCACCCTGATAACCGAAGCGCTCCCGCAGCTCGCGCGCCGTGGAGAAGCCGCGGCCGTCGCGGAACTTGGGGAACTCGATCGCCACCAGGGCGAAGCGGTCCAGGTCCGGCGCGATGGCCGGGGCCAGAGTCCCGCTCATGACCCGGACGCCGAGCGCCGCGTTGCGCCCGTCGAAGCTCGCGCGCTCCGCCTGCCAGCGCTCGAAGGTGACGATGGCGGGACGGTCGGCGGGAACCGGCTCGCCGTCGGCGACCGCGATCCACTCGTCCTCGACGATGCGGCCGTCCTTAATGAGCGGCATAGACTCTCTCCTTGAACGGGCCGTGGCCGACGCGCTTCAGCGTGTCGATGAAGCGTTCCCCGTCGTGCCGGTTGGACAGATAGACCTCGACGATGGCCTCGATGGCGTCCACCGTCTCGTCGGCGGTCACCGCCGGGCCGAGGATGTCGCCGATCGCCGTGGTCAGGGTCGGGTCGCCGCCAACGGTGATCTGGTAGAATTCCTCGCCCTTCTTGTCGACACCGAGGATGCCGATGGCCCCGACATGGTGGTGGCCGCAGGCGTTGATGCAGCCGCTGATCTTGATGCCCAGCTCGCCGATGGCCTGCTGGCGCGCCGGGTCGGCGAAGCGGGCCGAGATGGCCTGGGCCAGCGGGATCGAGCGGGCGTTGGCCAGCGCGCAGTAGTCGAGGCCGGGGCAGGCGATGATGTCGCCGATCAACCCGGCGTTCGGCGTGCCCAACCCGTTGGCCTCCAACGCCGTCCACAGGGTGAACAGCGCGTCCTGCCGGACATGGGCGAGGACAAGGTTCTGGGCGTGGCTGACGCGGAGTTCGCCGAAGCTGTGCGCGTCGGCCAGATCGGCGACCAACTCCATCTGCTCCGACGTGGCGTCGCCGGGGATGCCGCCGGCGGGCTTCAGCGAGATGGTCGCGGCGGCGTAGCCGGGGACCTTGTGGGCGAGCACGTTGACCGCCACCCAGTGGGCGAAGTCTGGGTTCGCCGCCTTGGCGGCCTGGAAGGACTCCGGCTCGTCGGCCAGCGTCTCGAAGGCCGGGCCGCCGAAGCGGCGGCGGATCTCGTCGACGACCTCCGGGGCGAGGCGGTATTTCGGGCCGCGCAGACGGGCGAACTCCTCCTCGACCTCCTGGGTGAATTTCTCCTGGCCCAGCTCGTGGACGAGGATCTTGATGCGCGCCTTGTAGATGTTGTCGCGCCGGCCATACTGGTTGTAGACGCGCAGGATGGCTTCGAGATAGGCGACGAAGTCCTCCTCCGGCACCCAGTCGCGGACCAGCTTGCCGATGAAGGGAGACCGGCCCAGACCGCCGCCGACGTAGAAGGTGAAGCCGACCTCGCCCCGCTCGTTGCGCTTGGCGAAGACGCCGACGTCATGGACGCGGATGGCCGCGCGGTCGGCGTCCGACCCCATGATGGCGATCTTGAACTTGCGCGGCAGAAAGGTGAATTCGGGGTGCAGGGTCGTCCACTGCCGCAGGATCTCGGCGTAGACGCGCCCGTCCACCACCTCGTCCCGCGCAGCACCCACGAACTGGTCGGTGGTCACGTTGCGCACGCAGTTGCCGCTGGTCTGCAGCGCGTGCATGTCCACCTCGGCCAGCTCGTGCAGAATCGCCGGGGTGTCCTCCAGCTTGATCCAGTTGAACTGGAGATTCTGGCGGGTGGTGAAGTGGCCGTAGCCCTTGTCGTACTTGCGCCCGATCTCGGCCAGCTTGCGGAGCTGCCGGGAGGTCAGGACGCCGTAGGGAACGGCGATGCGCAGCATGTAAGCGTGGAGCTGGAGGTAGAGGCCATTCATCAGCCGCAGGGGCTTGAACTCCTCCTCGGTCAGCTCGCCGGACAGGCGGCGCTCGACCTGGGCGCGGAACTGCTCCACGCGCTCCGCGACGAAGCGGCGGTCGATGTCGTCGTAGCTGTAGACCCCGGCGTTGCGGCCGGGCGCGATGTGGTTCATGGAACTCGCCCTATCAAGAATGTTGGCCGCCTGGTTCAGGCCGCAGCCTGCTTGCCGAGATCGATGCGGACGGTGGGGCCGAGCGCCCGGATGCGCTCCCGCGTCTTGACCGGCACCCGTTGCCCGTCCGCGACGCGCAGGTCGAAGGCGTAGACGTCCACGGCGAACTGCTCGCCCTCGGCCTGGGCCTTGGCGGCGGCCAGAGCGGCGTCGGCGGTGGCGTCCTCGAACAGGGCGGCGTCGTCCAGACGCTCCACCCAGCGGAGATCCGGGCCGGGGGCGAGGAAGATCACCTCGCCGTCGCGCAGGCGGTTGGCGGTGATGGCCTTCAACGCCGCCTCGTTGCTGGACTTATCGTTCAACGCCATGCCTTCAACTCCTAACACGTACGCTCACGCCGACACGGCGATGGGAAACGGATGCTGGCCGGTGGTCTGCTGCCACGCGCCGATCACGGCGCGCAGCCGCACGACCTCGCCGACCACGACGATCGCGGGGCGCTTGGCCTGTAGCCGCACGACGTCCCGCGCGCAATGGGCAAGATTGGTCTCGATGACGCTCTGCGCCTCGGTGCTGGCGCTCGATACGATGGCGACCGGGGTCATCGGCGGCTTGCCGGCGGCTTCGAGCCGCTCGGCGATGGTCCCGATGGTGCCCAGCGCCATGTAGAAGACCAGCGCGCCGGGCATCCGCGCCAGGACGTCCCAGTCCAGATCGGCGGGAAGACCGCCGGTCTTGTCGTGGCCGGTGACGAAGGTCGCCGTGGTGCCGAAGCCGCGGTGGGTCACCGGGATGCCGGCGTAGGCCAGCCCGCCGATCCCCGCGGTGACGCCGGGCACCACGCGGAAGGGGATTTCGGCCTCGGCCAGCGCCAGGCACTCCTCGCCGCCGCGCCCGAAGACGAAGGGGTCGCCGCCCTTCAACCGCAGCACCCGCCGGCCTTCGCGCGCCAGATCCACCAGCCGGGCGTTGATCGCCTCCTGCTTGGGCGAGGGGTGGCCGGCGCGCTTGCCCATGTCCACCAGCAGGGCGTCGGGGTTGGCGGCCTCCAGGATGCCGTCGCCGACCAGCGCGTCGTGGACGATGGCGTCGGCCTCGCCCAGCGCCTTGGCGGCCAGCAGGGTCAGCAGGCCCGGATCGCCGGGACCGGCCCCGGCCAGCCAGACGCTGCCCGGCTCGAAGGCGGGCAGGCGGGACAGGAGAGTCCGGGACAGAAGTGACGATGCGATCATGGCAGCCATCCTTTGGCGGCGATCATGTCCCGGCAGGCGCGCAGCACCTCGGGTCCCTTGGCGCCGGCGGCCCGCAGGCGGTCGCGGAGCGCGGCGACTTCCGCCAGCCGGTCCGCCCAGACGGCGGGGAACAGAGTCTCCAGCCGTTCGCGGAGAAGTTGGGCCAGTGCCGGGCTCCGGCCGCCGGTGGAAACGGTCATCAGAAGGTCGCCGCGCCGTATCACAGACGGCGCGTGGAAATCACAGAGCGGAATCACATCCTCGACGTTGACCAGGATGTTGCGTTCGCGCGCCTGACGGGCCAGCGCCTCCGCAGCGGGGTCGTCGATGCCGACGACGAACAGCACCTGCACGCCCTCCAGATCGGCGGGCGAGGGCAGGGCGCGGCGCAGGGTCGCACTTGAGAGGGCGATCAATTCCGCATCCGGTTCCAGTGAATAGACCGCCGGTGCCGCACCGCCCTCCAGCAACTGAGCAAGACGGCGCTTCGCCAACGGCCCTTGGCCGACCAGCGCGATCCGCACATGCGTCGGGTCGAGAGCGACCGGGATCACCGCCGCCACCCGGAATGCACACCGAAGTTATCGTGAAAAGGCATCATGGGCGCATTTAAGCGCGATGGCGGGGTGCAATCAACAGATTTCACAAACTCGCTTAAACCTATAATACATATAGACAATGTATATGCATTGCAACGCCGTGAAACTGGTGTTAATGTGCAATTCAGAACAAATACTCCACTTAGTGGATAGGCAAACAGGCCATGCTTGATGGACTTGCTCGGGCTGTGAAACGCGACCGCGTGGCCGATCTGACCGAACGTTACGGACGGCTGGACGGGGCGGTGCTTCTGAACGCCCTTCTGCGTGATGAATTCGACGGCCGCGTCACTGTGGTTTCGTCCTTCGGAACGGAATCGGCGGTGCTGCTCGCCTTGGCGGCGGAAGCCGACCCGTCCTTTCCGGTGCTCTTCGTCAACACGGGGAAGCTGTTCGGGGAAACGCTGCGCTACCGCGACAAGCTGATCGCCGCGCTCGGCCTGACCGGCGTGCGGACGATCGGCCCGACCGACGCGGAACTGGCCACGGAGGACCCCGACGGCCTGCTGTTCACCCGCTCGCACGACGCCTGTTGCCATCTGCGCAAGACGGTGCCGCTGGACCGCGCGCTGGAGGGCTTCGACGCCTGGGTGACCGGACGCAAGCGCTTCCAGGCGAGCACGCGGGCCACCCTTCCCCTGTTCGAGGCGGAAGAGGGCACGGGCCGCATCAAGATCAACCCGCTGGCCCACTGGGACCGCGAGCGGATCGAGCAGGAATTCACCCGGCGCAACCTGCCGCGCCACCCGCTTGAAGCCGACGGCTTCCTGTCCATCGGCTGCTTCACCTGCACCGAGCGCGTCGCTCCCGGTGCGGACCCGCGGTCGGGCCGCTGGGCCGGAACCGCCAAGACCGAATGCGGCATACACACCTTCAAGAAGACCGGAACCGCACCATGACCGCCGATCTCGATTACCTTGAGAGCCAGAGCATCTACATCCTCCGCGAGGCCTACAACCGCATCGACAAGCTGGCTCTGCTGTGGTCGATCGGAAAGGACAGCAACGTCCTGCTCTGGCTCTGCCGCAAGGCGTTCTTCGGGCGCGTGCCGTTCCCGGTCGTCCAGCTCGACACCGCGATGGAACTGCAGGAGGTCTATGATTTCCGCGACCGCATCGCCGGGGAGTGGGACCTCGATCTGCGGGTGGAGGCGTGCCCGCCGGAAGCGGACATGGACCAGACCCTGCCGCCGCTGACCCGCGCCGCCGCCCGCAAGACGGAGGGGCTGAAGAACCTCCTGCGCACCGGCAAGTACCAGGGCATCATGGTCGGCATCCGCCGCGACGAGCAGGCGACCCGCGCCAAGGAGCGCGTCTTCTCCCCGCGCTCGCTGGAAGGCGACTGGGACGTGAAGGACCAGCCGGCGGAGTTCTGGGACCATTACAAGACCCGCTTCGACGAAGGCACCCACGTCCGCATCCACCCGCTGCTGCATTGGACCGAGTTGGACATCTGGCGCTATTCCAAGCGCGAGGGGATTCCCATCGTCCCGCTGTACTTCGCCAAGGACGGCAAGCGCTACCGCTCGCTGGGCGAGAAGAACATCACCTTCCCGGTGGACAGCACCGCCGGCACCATCGACGAGATCATCGCCGAACTGGTCGTGACCCGCATTCCGGAGCGCGCCGGCCGCGCCATGGACAACGAGGCCGAGGACAGCTTCGAGCGCCTGCGCAGCTCGGGCTACATGTAAGAAGCGGGGATTGGGACCATGGACATCCGGAACGAACTGAACGGCCAACTCCGCATCGTCATCGTCGGCCATGTCGACCACGGCAAGTCGACGCTGATCGGGCGTCTGCTCAACGACACCGGCAGCCTGCCCGACGGTAAGGTGGAGCAGGTCCACGAGATGAGCCGCAAGCGCGGCATGCCCTTCGAGTGGGCCTTCGTGATGGACGCGCTCCAGGCCGAGCGCGACCAGGGCATCACCATCGACACCACGCAGATCCATTTCAAGACGGAGCAGCGCCCCTACGTCATCATCGACGCGCCGGGCCACACCGAGTTCCTCAAGAACATGGTGACCGGCGCCTCCCAGGCCGACGCCGCGCTGCTGGTGATCGACGCCGCCGAGGGCGCGCTGGAGCAGTCGCGCCGCCACGCCTTCCTGCTGCATCTGCTGGGCGTGCGCCAAGTGGCGGTCGCCGTCAACAAGATGGACCGCGTCGATTTCGACCAGTACCGGTTCGAGGCGGTGTCGCAGGAGATCCGCGCCTATCTGGCGGAACTCGGCCTGCACACCTCCACGGTGATCCCGATCGCGGCGCGCCATGGCGACAACATCGTCAGCCGCTCCGACAAGGCGCCGTGGTACGACGGCCCGACCGTGGTGGAGGCGCTGGACGCCTTCCGCCCGCAGCAGGCGCCGACCGAACTGCCGCTGCGCTTCCCGCTCCAGGACGTCTACAAGCCCGACGACCGCCGCATTCTGGCGGGCCGGATCGAGAGCGGGCGGCTGCGCGTCGGCGACACGCTGCGCTTCTCGCCCACCGGCGCCACCGCCACGGTGGTCAGCATCGAGGGGTGGAACCACAGCCAGCCCATCGTCGCCGCCCAGGCCGGGCAGAGCATCGGCATCACGCTCGACAAGCGTATCTTCGCCGAGCGCGGCCATGTCGCGCACCATGAGGAAGGGGCGCCGCACGTCACCCACCGGCTGGGCGTCCGCGCCTTCTGGCTGACCTCGGAGCCGCTGGCGGTCGGCAAGACCTACACGCTGAAGATCACGACGGGCGAGCACCGCGTGACGGTGGAGAGCATCACCGCCGTCATCGACATCGAGGACCTGTCGAGCACCCCGGCCAAGGCCGTCCACCGCAACGAGGTGGCCGAGGTCGTCCTGCGCTCCCGCTCGCCGATCGCCGTCGACCTCGCGTCGGCGCTGTCGCGGACCGGGCGCGGCGTGCTGATCGACGGCCACGACGTGGTCGGCGGCTGCATCGTCGTCGAGGTGGACGAGGGGCCCGCCGCCTCGGCCAACACGACCGAGGTCTCGCACGCCGTCACGGCGGACGAGCGCAACGCCGCCAACGGCCACAAGGGCGGCGTCCTCTGGCTGACCGGCCTGTCCGGGGCTGGCAAGTCCACGCTGGCCATGGCGCTGGAGCGCGCCCTGTTCGACCGCGGCTGGCAGGTCTTCGTGCTGGACGGCGACAATGTCCGCAACGGGCTGAACGCCGGGCTGGGCTTCTCGGCGGAGGACCGGGCGGAGAACATCCGCCGCGTCGCCGAGACGGCCAAGCTGTTCGCCGACGCGGGCGTTCTGGTCATCGCCTCGCTGATCTCGCCGCTCCAGGCCGACCGGGCGCGGGCGCGGGCCATCGGCGGCGAGCGCTTCCACGAGGTCTATGTGGCCGCCGATCTCGCCACCTGCGAATCGCGCGATCCCAAGGGCCTGTACCGCCGGGCGCGCGCCGGGGAGATCCCGGACTTCACCGGCGTCTCCGCCCCCTACGAGGCGCCGGAATCGGCGGAGCTGACCATCGACACCGGCGCGGTCACCCCGGTGGAGGCGCTGGGCGAACTGCTCGACTATGTGGACGGCGCGTTCGGCCGGAACGCCCTGAAGCGCGACCGGGTGTAACGCGGACGGGCATCACGAGGGGCGTCGGCTTTCCGTTTCCTTCGGGAAGGGGAGGTCGGCGCCTCAATCCTTTGCCGCCTTCAGCAGGTTGATGAGGCTTGCCGCCAGATCACCGGCGTGCTGGGACACGTATCCGGCTTGCGCCTTCGACTGGATCATGAACAGCGGGGACTCGCCGGGTTCCACGCTCGGGTCGAAATAGGCCATGCGCGCTTTCGGAGTCCGGAATTCCGGATGCCAGGCGGCGTTCTCCGCGAAGGCCTTTCCGAAAATGCCATTGTCGATCGCGGCGTTCGCCGCGGCCGCCTTGTCGTCGCCCTTCATCAGGTCGACGAGGCTGGATTTGACCGTCTGCGCCGACAGGTCGGCGAGCTTGTCCAGGCCCTTGTTGTCGAGCCATATTTCAACCTGTCCGCCGCCTTCCTCCTCCGGCATGTAAAGGGTGATCAGAGAGGTCCCCTTCATCCCCGGCCCCGGTTCCTTCTCCGGTTCGGACGCGCTGCGCGCCTCGCGTTCCTCCTTCATCGCCTTGATCGAGGCGGGCATTTCCGGCTCGACGATGCCCGCCTTCGCCGCTGCCTTCTTCATGACGTTTATGATGTCGCCGGTGAGTCCAACCCCCACCCGATCGCCCAGGCCGAGGGTCTTTTTTGTAAAATTGTTCAGATCCTCAAAATACTTATGCATTTTTGCGAAATAGTCGTCTGTCGGGTCGCTGCTCGCCGGCGGGATGCCCGTGATGGCGAACTCCCTTGGTGCTCCCATGGCCGGATTCGCTCCCGAACCGCCGGCCATGAGGCCTTTGGCCTGAGCGGACAAGGTCACCTGATCGCCCGCGGGGCTGGAGCCGTTTTCCGGGATGATGGGTTGAAGCTTCGTCGGGCCGGTTCTGGTCCATTGGGAAAGGGTGGATGCGAAGGGCTGCGCCCTTGTGGAGTCGATGGCCGTCATGTTCCCTCTCCCGCTGTGGCTCATACCGGATAATGGGTTACCGGTTGCTAATCTTTCATAAATGATAATTAGAGGTTGAAGTAATCGTGACGGCAAAGGTCGGTGGCTGGGAGAGCCGCTTTTGCCGGGGTTTTTAACGACCAAAAGAACCAGTTTTCACAGTTAAATTGCTCATTGCATCACGCAAATTTGTGCAATTCACTCTTCCTTCCGATAGGGGATGTGCTAAATAGGCGGGCAATTTCCTGCGAGGATGGATCCCATGACCGCCCTGACCCGACGTTCCGCGATGCTGGCTGTGGCCGCCGTCGCATCCCTGACCGCCGCGTCCCTGACCGCCCTGACGCCCGGCGCGGCCCGCGCCGCCGATCCGGTGAAGCTGGAGGTCGGCTACATCCCCATCCTCGCCGCCGCGCCGCTGTTCATCCTGGAAGGGGAAGGCTGGGCGCGCGAGGCGGGCATCGACCTGAAGCTGACCAAGTTCGAATCCGGCCCGCACGCCATCCAGGCGATGGCCGCCGGGAAGATCGACCTGCTCTATGCCGGCGTCGCCCCGGTCCTGGTCGCCCGTTCGAAGGGTGCGGACGTGTCGGTCATCGCCAACTCGGCGGTCGAGGAGATGGTCGTCGCCAGCCGCGGCGAATTCGCCAAGGCGCTGGGCGGCAAGGCCACCGCGGAGTCCATCGCGAAGTTCGTCGCCGACAGCGGCCGCAAGGTCAAGATCGGCACGCAGCCGCCGGGCTCGGTTCCGGACACCGTGCTGCGACACTGGCTGTTCAAGGTGGTGAAGGCCGACCCGGCCAACGTGGAGATCATCTCCATGGGCATCGAGAAGACCCAGCAGGCCCTGCTCGCCGGTGCCCTCGACGCCGCGACGATCCGTGAGCCGACGGTGACCGTGACCCAGAAGGTCGATCCGAACGTCGGTCTGCTCGCCACCGGCGCGGAGATGTTCCCGAACCAGCCCGGCACCGTCATCGCGGTCCGCGGCCCGGTCGCCAAGGAGCATGGCGAGGCGCTGACCCGCCTGCTCAAGGCGCACATCCGCGCCGTGGATCAGATCGCCGAGGACCCGGCCCGTTCCGCCAAGGTCGCCAACGAGTATCTCGGCAAGGGCCTGATGGAACCGGCCACGCTGGAGGCCGCCTTCCGCTCGCCGGGGTCCAAGTTCGTCGCCGACCCGCACGGCGTCGTCCCGGCGGTCGAGCAGATGATGGCCTACGCCAAGGAGATCGGCTCCGCCGAGGGCACGATCCCGGTGGCGGAGGCGTTCGACTTCCGCTTCTACGACGCGGCCGCCGCGAAGTAAGCGTGATGCGTCAACCGCTGAAGCTTCACAGCTCCATCGCCCTGTCGGCGCTCGGCGTCGGCGCTTTCCTGCTTGCCTGGGAAGCGCTGGCGCGCAGCGGCGTCGTGCCCGCCGGGCTGTTGCCGTCGCCCAGCGCGGTGCCCGGTGCCTTCCTGGCGGAGTTCCGCTCCGGCACTTGGCAGGCGATGGTCTTCGCCAGCCTGTCGCACTACCTGTCAGGGCTGGCGCTCGGCACCGTCCTCGGCATCACCTTCGGCACGGCGGCGGCGACCTGGGGCGTCTGGGACGCCTTCCAGGCCTGGGTGGTGCGCATGCTGCGCCCCATCCCGTCCATCGCCTGGATTCCCTTCGCCATCATCTGGTTCGGCGTCAGCAAGTCGGCGGCGACCTTCCTGATCGCGCTGACGGTCTTCTGGATCAACTACTACGCCACCTACAGCGCGGTGCGCGGGGTGGACAAGGACCTGATCGAACTCGGCCACGCCTTCGGGCAGGGCGGGCTGATCCCGCGCCTGTTCAAGATCGTCCTGCCCGGCGCGCTGCCGGGCATCCTGTCCGGCGTGCGCGCCGGGCTGGGGCAGGGATGGATGACCGTGGTGGCGGCGGAACTGTTCGGCATCTCCGGCCTGGGCGCCCGCATGTCCGACGCCTCCGGCCTGCTCGCCACGCACATCGTCGTGCTCTACATGGTCACCATCGCGGCGCTCTACGGCGTCTGCGACTTCCTGTTCATGCAGGTTCAGCAGCGGGTGCTCGCATGGCAAAAGTAAACGGCTCCGCTGTGATCGATTTGAAGGGCGTCGCCATCGGCTACGGCGCCGAGGCTCCGCCGGTGCTGGTCGACGTCGACCTGTCCATCGAGCGCGGCAGCTTCGTCGCCATCGTCGGGCCGTCGGGTGTCGGCAAGTCGACGCTTCTGCGCGTCGTCGCCGGGCTGCACACGGCGCGTGCCGGTGCCGTCACCATCCACGAGACGAAGAAGCCGGGCCACCGCCCGGTCAGCCTCGTCTTCCAGGACGCCCGCCTGCTGCCCTGGCGGCGGGTCGCCAAGAACGTCCGCTTCGGGCTGGAGGGTCTGCCGATCTCCACCGCCGAGCGGGAGGAGCGGGTGGCCGCCGCGCTGCGCCTCGTCCGGCTGGACGATTACGGGCGACGCTGGCCCTACGAGCTGTCGGGCGGCCAGCGCCAGCGCGTCGGCATCGCCCGCGCCTTGGCCGTCGATCCCGACATTTTGCTGATGGACGAGCCGTTCGGCGCGCTCGACGCCATCACGCGGCACAGCCTTCAGGACGAACTGCTGCGCATCCACCGCGAGACGGGCAAAACCGTGCTGTTCGTCACGCACGATTTGGAAGAAGCGGTGCATCTCGCCGACCGCATCATCGTTCTGGGCGGCAGCCCGGCGCGCATCGTCCAGGACGTGCGCAACGAGCCGGGCCGCGACAGCGGCGGCTTCCGCGAGCAGGTCGAGCAGTTGCGCTCGGGAATCGCGGACAATTACAGCATTTGACAGTGTCGAACCGGGCCCCCACCCAACCCTCCCCTTGCGAAGCGGGGGGAGGTCGGGAGGGGGGCCCGACGCGACCACTCAACCCTACGGCGCCACCCGCCGCACGTCCCGCGCCGTCAAATGGACGTTCGCATCCGGGTCCAGCTTGCGGTCCATGATGCGGGCCTCCACCGCCTTGTCGAAGACCGGGCGGTTCAGGCAGACATATTGCAGCGCCTCATCTGGCTTCGGCAGATGGCCGGCGAGGGTTTGCAAGGCGCGGCGCGGGACGAAGACCCGCCCGTGATACTCCCCGACTTCCACCGCGAACTCCACGGCGTCGGCCTCCTCGTTCCAGGACGGGTCGTCGGGGAACACGAACAGCGGCATCACACCCTCACGCAGAACACATCTCAGTCCAGGATGTAGGTAACATCGTAGCCGCTGCGCTTGAAGCGGGTCTTCAAAAGCGTGCCCTGCGCGTCGAACCAAAGGTCGCGTTCCACGTCGCCGGAAACGCGGTGGTGCCGCCGTCCGGTTTCCGTCGCTCAGTCGCAGGTGCTCAGTCGTCGAGAAGCTGCGCCAGCTTCATGGCGACGCCCATCGAGCCGTCCACCTTCAGCTTGCCCATGGTGAAGGCCAGCATCGGGTTCAGCCGCCCGTCCATCAGCTTCTTCAGGTTCTCGGCCGAAATGCGGATGGTGCAGTCGGGATCGGCGTCCCCGGCGTCCTCCCGCGCGATGGCGACGGGCGTCTCGCGGGCGTTGACCCGCACCGCCTCGCCGTCCTCCAGCGCGAAGCGGACATCGGCCTTCAGGCTGCGGAAGCTGGTGGAGCGGGACTGGAGCTCGCGCAGGATGTCCTCAACCATGGATCGGTCTCTCTCCCCTGGGTTCGTGTTTGTCGGATCTTGACAGTAGGCGGAGTTTACGTTTACGTCAACGTCATAACCAAAACGTTTCCGGTGCCTCAATGATCCGGGAACCATCAAATCAATCGAGGGGAGTGAAACCATGCAGACCGCCGCCGCGCCCGGACTCCGAACGCCCCGCACCGCCTTCCGCCGTCGCTTGTCCTGAGCCGCCGCGCAGCCGGGAGGATCGGAAATGACCGAGAATCTTGCGCGGCGGGGCAGCCTCGGGGACGACACGCCGGCCCATCCCTGGCTGGCCCATTACCCCGAGGGCATCGCCTGGGACCAGTCGATCGCCGTGATGCCGCTGGCCGAGCTGTTCGAGGAGGCCGCCCGCCGCTACGCCGACCGTCCGTGCCTGGACTTCCTCGGTCGCCGCTACCGCTACGCGGAGGTGCTGGGGCTGGTGAACCGGGCGGCCAAGGGCTTCGCCGCGATGGGGGTGAGGCCGGGTGTGCGGGTGGGGCTGTGCCTGCCGAACACGCCGACCTATGTGATCGCCTATTACGCGATTCTGAAGGCCGGCGGCACGGTGGTGAATTACAACCCGCTCTACGTCGAGCGGGAGCTGGCGCACCAGATCGAGGATTCCGGGACCGAGATCATGGTCACGCTCGATCTGAAGCAGATCCACCCGCGCATCGAGGCGATGCTGGACCGCACGCGGCTGAGGACGGTGGTCGTCTGCCGCATGGCCTCCATCCTGTCCCCGGTGAAGAGCGTGCTGTTCCGCGTGCTGAAGCGCAGCGAGCTGGCCAGCATTCCGCAGGACGGGCGGCATGTGGATTTCGACGCGCTGCTCGCCAACGACGGTGTGGTCCAGCCGGTTCGGGTGGACCCGCGGCGCGACGTGGCGGTGCTGCAATACACGGGCGGGACCACCGGCGTGCCCAAGGGGGCGATGCTGACCCACGCCAACCTCGTGGCCAACGCCCGGCAGGTGCAGGCCTGGTTCCCCGGCATGGCGCTGGGGGAGGAGCGGATGCTCGCCGTCCTGCCCTTCTTCCACGTCTTCGCCATGACGGTGATCCTGAACATGGGGCTGGCGGCGGGGGCTGAGCTGGTCATGCTGCCGCGCTTCGACACGCTGCAGGTCCTGAAGACCATCGCGCGGCGCAAGCCCACCCTGCTGCCCGGCGTGCCGACCATGTACAAGGCGCTGCTGAGCCATCCCGACGTGGCGCGCCACCCGATGCGGTCGATCCGCTACTGCATCTCCGGCGGGGCGCCGCTGCCGATGGAGCTGAAGCGCCGGTTCGAGGAGGCCACCGGCTGCGTGCTGGTCGAGGGCTACGGCCTCAGCGAGGCGTCGCCGGTCTGCGCCTGCAACCCGCTGACCGGGATCAACAAGGAGGGCTCCATCGGCCTGCCGCTCCCCGGCATCATGGTGCAGATCCGCGCGCTCGACGATCCCGACCGCGTCCTGCCGCCGGGCGAGAAGGGGCAGGTCGTGTTGTCCGGCCCCAACGTCATGGCCGGCTATTGGAACAAGGACGAGGAGAGCCGTCGCACCATCGTCGGCGGCTGGCTGTTCACCGGGGACGTCGGGGTGATGGATGAGGACGGCTACGTCTTCCTGCTCGACCGGTTGAAGGACCTGATCATTTGCGGCGGCTACAACGTCTATCCGCGCATGATCGAGGAGGCCATCCACCAGCACCCGGACGTGGTCGCCGTCTGCGTCATCGGCATCCCCGACGACTACCGCGGCCAGAGCCCGAAGGCCTTCGTCCAGCTCCGGCCTGGAGCCAGCCTGACCGCGGAGCAATTGAAGGATTTCCTGCGCGACAAGATCTCGCGGATCGAGATGCCGAAGCTGATCGAATTCCGCGCCGAGCTGCCCAAGACGGCCGTCGGCAAGCTGTCGAAGAAGGAACTGATCGCCGAGAGTTTGGAGAAGCCGGAGGGGTGACGGGGGAAAGGCGCGCGGCTTTGTCACATCGCGGCGGGTGTGGTAGGAACGGAGACGCCGTCCGGCGGTGTGGAACGAGCGGCCCTCGCCCCCACGCCGCCGCGGCGCGACGTGACGGAAGGCGTGCCCCCCACCATGGAACAGCTCTACACGGTCAATCAGTTGGCGGAGGAACTGGGCATCACGCCGCGCGCCCTCCGCTTCTACGAAGTGAAGGGGCTGCTGTCGCCCAACCGCCTGGGCAACAACCGCGTCTACACCAAGCGCGACCGCGCCCGGCTGAAGCTGATCCTACGGGGCAAGCGGCTGGGCTTCTCGCTGGCGGAGATCCGCGAGTATCTCGACCTCTACAACGTCGATGGCGGGGTGGAGCAGTTGAAGGTTCTGCAGAAGCGCATCGACGCGCGGCTGAAGGACCTGGAACAGCAGCGCCAGGACCTGGAGGCGACCGTGGGCGAACTGCGGGAGATCGAGGCCCAGGTGCAGGCCGCGCTGGACGAGCGCGGATTGGCGTCCAAGAGCGCCTGAGCCGGTGCGGTCCCGTCCGCCCGGCCGGGCCGGAGGGGGTGGGATTATGAATTTGCTGTTCCGACTGATCGCTGTCGTCGTGGCCGCCTTGGCGGGGCGGGCGGTGGGGTTCCTGGCACCGGCGCGGCTGCGCTTCCGGGTGTGGCCGACCGACCTCGACCTCAACATGCACATGACCAACGCCCGCTATTTCAGCGTCATGGACCTGGGGCGGGTCGATCTGATGCTGCGCTCCGGCATGGGGCGGTCGATCCTGCGTCACCGCTGGCAACCGGTGATCGGCGCCGCCAACCTGCGCTTCCGCCGTCCGCTGGCGCCCTTCCAGCGCTTCGAGCTGGCGACCCGCGTGCTGTGCTGGGACGACAAGTATTTCTTCATCGAGCACCGGGTGGAAACCGCCACGGGCACGGCGGCGCTGGCGGTGGTGCAGGGCGCCTTCGTGGCGCGCGGCGCCGTGGTGCCGCCGGCGGACATCCTGGCGATCCACGGCGAGCACCGTGAATCGCCGCCCATGCCGGACGTCGTGGCGGCGTGGCGCGAGCGACCGCTGGCGCCCTGACGCTTGCGCCCCGACACTTGCGCCGTGCCGGCCCGTTGCACTATGGCTGGCTGGACGTGAAAAGCCGGCAAAGCGGAAGGGCAAGGGTCATGGGCGCACACGGAATCAACGGCATCGACCATCTCGTCATCGTCGTCCGCGATCTGGAGAAGGCGCAGGACGCCTACCGCCGCATGGGCTTCACCGTCTCGCCGAGGGGCCGGCATGGCGAGCTCAAGTCGGCCAACCACACCATGATGTTCGGGGCGGGCGACTATCTGGAACTGCTCGCCATCGAGCAGCCGCACCCCTTCACCACCTATTTCAGCGACGTTCTGAAAACCCGCGAAGGCATCGCCGCGGCGGCTCTGAAGACCGACGACGCGCGGGCGGCGCAACGCCTCCTGGTCGAGGCCGGCTATCCGGCGGGCGAGCCGGTGGAGTTCGGCCGCCCCGTCGAGCTGCCGGGCGGGGCGCAGCAGGCGCGCTTCACAACGACCCCGATCGACGGTGTGCCGGAGTGGGGCGGGCGGGTCTTCCTGTGCCAGCACCACACCCCCGAGGTGGTCTGGCGTCCGGAGCTGGTCCAGCACGACAACACGGTGACCGGACTCGCCGCCCTGGTCGTCGCCGCGGACGATCCGGACGCCACCGCAGCCTCCTACGCCCGCTTGTTCGGCGCGGTGGTGGAGACGCGGGGGCCGGCGCGCGTCGTGCCGACCGGCAGCGCCCCGATCGTGGTCGCCGACCCCGCCGCGCTTCATTGGGGATGGACCGGCGACCCGGCGCTGGCGGTTGCGCGCCCCTTCCTGGCCGGGATGGTGCTGACGGTGGCCGACCTGGAGCGCGCCCAACAAGCGCTTCAAAAGAGCAAGTTCCCGACCGTCCTCGGCAACGGCGTGCTGCGCGTGTCATCCGCCAGCGCCTGCGGCGCCATGCTCGCCTTCGCCAAGGATTTCGACCTCGGCGCGCTGATCCCCTGACCCAGCCGGCCGCCGGTTCGTCATAACGGAATCATATTGCTGCACTGCGTCCGATCCGTTGGACAGGACGCTGTGGCGGGCGCACATTCCCCTCCTGCGTGCATGCTGCAGCGCATCATGGGGACGGACCGACGTGGCGGACGGCGATTTCGGCAGGGTTCAGATCGAACCGGCGGGGCAGGGGGCGGCGGCGAATTACCTCGTCGCCGGCACGCCGGCCTACAAGCGGGCGAGCCGTATCCTCTTCGTGGCCGGTTTCTCCACCTTCGCCGCGCTCTACTGCGTGCAGCCGCTGATGCCGGAGTTCACGCAGGAGTTCGGCGTCACCCCGGCGCAGTCCAGCCTTGCCCTGTCGGTGTCCACCGGCGTCCTGGCCTTCGCGCTGCTGGTCGCCGGGGCGGTGTCGGACCGGTTCGGGCGGAAGGCGATCATGGCGCTTTCCCTGCTCGCCTCCGGTACGCTGGGCATCAGCGGCGCGATGGCGCCGGACTGGGCGTCGCTGCTGCTGGTGCGGGCGCTGGAAGGGATGGCGCTCAGCGGTCTTCCCGCCGTCGCCATGGCCTACGTGTCGGAGGAGGTGGATCCGCGCTCCGCCGGGGTCACCATGGGCCTGTACATCGGCGGAACGGCGCTGGGCGGCATGTCGGGGCGGGCGCTGACGGCTCTGGTTGCCGACGTTGCGTCCTGGCGCATGGCGATGGGGGTGATTGGCACGCTGGGAATTGCCGCCGCACTGGCGGTGTGGTTCGCGCTTCCCGCATCGCGCAATTTCCAGCGTCGGCCGGCGGGCATGCGGGAGCTGGCGGCGGCGTGGCGCGGGCATCTGATGGACCGCGGGCTGCTCGCCCTGTTCGCCATGGGGTTCCTGTCCATGGGAGCCTTCGTTACCGTCTTCAACTACATCGGCTTCCGCCTGCTGGGGCCGCCTTTCGATCTCCGCCCGGCGGCGGTCGGGGCGGTCTTCACGGTCTATCTCTGCGGGGTCGTCAGTTCGCCGCTGTTCGGTGGGCTGGCGGTGCGGCTGGGGCGCGGGCGGGTGCTGGCCGCTGCTGCGGCGATGATGGCGGCCGGGCTGGCGCTGATGACCCCGGACAGCCTGTGGACGATGACGCCGGGGATCGCCCTGTTCACCTTCGCCTTCTTCGGGGTCCACACCATCGCCTCCGGCTGGATCGGGCAACGGGCGCCGGTCAACCGCGGGCAGGCCTCGGCGATCTATCTGTTCTGCTACTACATGGGCTCCACCATCGCCGGGACACTGGGCGGCGTCTTCTGGCACGGGTTCGGCTGGGCCGGAGTCGGCGGATTCGTCGGGCTTCTGTTGGCGGTCGACCTGATCGTGGCGCTGGGGCTGGCGCTGCGCCGCTGATTCGTTCATTGCGCGCATACTGAGGTATGGCTTCAACCGTTTTGGTTGCGCTGCGCGCCGCTTCGCCTCATTCTGGGTGCATCTGCACAACGAGGCGGCCATGGCACGTTTGTCCGTCTACAGCGACACCGATCCCACCGTTGTGGAACTGTCGTCCGCCGACCCGGCGCTGGTCACCGCCCACCTGGCGCTCGCCGGCGTGCTGTTCGAGCGATGGCAGGAGCCCCGGGCCGTCCCCGACGCCGCCGACGCCCAGGCGGTGCTGGAGGCCTACGCCGGGCCGGTGGCGGCCCTGAAGGAGGCGCGGGGCTTCCAATCCGCCGACGTGGTGCGGATGCCGCGCGGCCTGCCGGACGCGGCGGTCCGCCGCGCCGCTTTTCTCGCGGAACACACCCACGAGGAGGACGAGGCCCGCTTCTTCGTGCAGGGCGTCGGTGCCTTCTACCTGCACATGGACGAAAAAGTGTTCCGCATCGTCTGCGGCGCCGGAGACCTGCTGAGCATCCCGGCGCGGACGAAGCATTGGTTCGACATGGGGCCGGACCCGGAGTTCACCGCCATCCGATTCTTCACGCGCCCCGACGGCTGGGTGGCGTCCTTCACCGGCGACGTGATCGCCGACCGATTTCCGAAGTTCGAGCCGGAAACCGGTGCCGTTCCATGATCCAGCCGCCATGACCCAGCCGCCGCCGTTACCTTTCGCCGCAGCCGATTGCGGGCGAAAACCGGTGCTGTTACAAGCCCTTCGGTATCGGCGCCGACCCCATGGCGGCGCGCCACCCGCCTCGGAGGCTCCATGACCACGGACGGCCATACCGTCCCGCGCACGGGCAACGGCTTCATCGACGCGGCCCACAGCTCGCTGATGGACCATGTCGACGCCATCCGCCGCGCGTGCGCGGCCGGCGCTTCCCGTGACTCCATGGTTCCGCGCTTCAGCCGGTTCGCGGACGAGATGCGCATGCATTTCGACCATGAGGAGGTGATCATCCGCGCCGCCGGATTCACCCGGTGGGAGGAACACGCCAGCCATCACGCGATGCTGGACCAGCAGTTCGGGCGGCTCATCGACTATGTGCGCGACTGCGATGTCACCTCGGACTTCCTGTGCACGGTGGCGGGCACGCTGGACGCCGCGTTGTGCGGGCATGAGATTCGGCATGACGGCGATTACACTGCGCTGGTGCGCGACGCCTCCCTGGCACCGGAAGGGCGGAGCCTGATCGCCTGGAACAGCGCCTTCGACGTCGGGGTGGGGCCGCTCGACGCGCAGCATCGCCAACTCGCCGACCTTATGAACGAGTTGGACGCGATGAGCCGCCAAGGGGCGCCGACCAGCGAATCGCTGGACCTTCTGGGGCTCCTGCACGACCATGTGCACGCTCATTTCGCCATGGAGGAAGGGGTGCTGCGCCGCGTTGCGCCCGGCCGTTTCGTGGCCCACCGCAACCATCACCGGCAGCTGGAGGGCCAGTTCGCCCGCATCCGCCAGCAGGTGGAGAACGGACGGCTCGACCCCGGCGTCGCGGTGCGCGGCTTTCTGCGCTTCTGGCTGATAGACCATGTGCTCGGCTCCGACCGCCCGACCTTCGCCGAGGCGGCGGACGCGGCGCCCCGCTGATCGCCGCCATCGTTCTGATCCCGGGCCGATACCGGCCTGTCATCAAAAAATCACTTGAATCGCCGGGGAAAAAGCGTAATTCATCGGGGACGACGCACTCGCACGTGCCAATGGCCCTCTGTGGTTATGCAACGACGTACCGCGTCCTTTTTGGCAGAACCGGTCATCAGTGGGCCGGTCCCGAGAGGGAGGTAGGCATGTTGGCTCTCCACGGCAGGGCTCTCAGACGGTAGCCCATAGCCGGACATCGACGCTTTGAACCTGCGGAGCTGTTAGCCCGCTCGTGAGCGTTTGACCCGGCTTTTCTCCGTCACCTTTCACCACAACCCGAATTCCGGTCCGCGGCTTTGAAGGCCGTGTCGGATTCCCGTCTGTTCGCTGGACCGCCCCGCGCCGGGTGGCCCAGGGTAAGGAGTGCGCCATGGGCTTCATCCGTTCCCGTTCCGCCGTCGCCCCGCTTCGCCGCGGCGTTTCCGTCTCCCCCCCGTCCTTCGGCGCTTCGCCGGTGTCGGACCGCCGCACCTCCGTCCATCAGGCGGTTGCGCTGGCCCGGCCCGAGGAGCCGATGCACTGCATCCGTCCGGGCGTCCTGGCCGACACCGCGTCCAGCTTCGTGGCCGCCTTCGACGCCGCGGTGTCCGGCGACGTGCTCTACGCCGTGAAGTGCAACCCGGAGCCGGCGGTGCTGCGCGCCCTGTGGGCCGGCGGCGTGCGCCACTTCGACGTGGCCTCGCCCGGCGAGATCTGCCTGATCCGCCAGATGTTCCCGGACGCGGTGCTGCATTACATGCACCCGGTGAAGGGCCGCGAGGCGATCCGCGCCGCCTATCAGCAGTACGGCGTGCGCGACTTCGTGCTCGACAGCATGGAGGAGCTTCAGAAGATCCTGGAGGAGACGGGCGACGCCCAGGACCTCGGCCTCGTCGTGCGTCTGGCCCTGCCGAAGGGCAACGCGGTCTACGACCTGTCCGGCAAGTTCGGCGCTCCGGCAACGGAGGTGGTGGAACTGCTCCAGGCGGTGCGCATGGTGGCTCCGAAGGTCGGCGTGTCCTTCCATGTCGGCTCGCAGATGCTCGACCCGTCCGCCTATGAGCGGGCGCTGGAGCTGGCCGGCCGCATCATCGCGGAGTCGGGCGTGGTGATCGACGTTCTGGATGTCGGCGGCGGCTTCCCCGTCTCCTATCCGGGCGTCACCCCGCCGCCGCTCGGCGACTTCATGGAGGCCATCGCCCGCGGCGTGGCCAAGCTCGACCTGCCGGCCCATTGCCGCGTCTGGTGCGAGCCGGGCCGCGCGCTGGTCGCGCCGGGCGTGTCGCTGGTCGTGCAGGTGGTGAAGCGCCGCGGCAACGAGCTGTTCATCAACGACGGCGTCTACGGCGCCCTGTCGGACGCCGGCGTTCCCGGCTTCCGCTTCCCAGCCCGCATGATCCGTCCCTTTGCGCCGATGGGCGACGAGCCGGTGGAGGCCTTCGCCTTCTACGGCCCGACCTGCGACAGCGCGGACCGCATGAACGGCCCGTTCCACCTGCCGGCGGACATCCGCGCCGGCGACTGGATCGAGCTGGGCCAGCTGGGGGCTTACGGCTCCTGCCTGCGCACTGCCTTCAACGGGTTCGACCAAGCCCGCGTGGTCGAGGTTTCGGACGCGCCGCTGCTGGAAACACCCGGCTATGTTCTGAAGAGCTGCGTGGCATAAGTCCCGCATCGCGGGAAAGCTGTGGATATCCCTAAAAAATCACCGTAAACCATCGTTGGTCCGCCACCCTCCGCCTTTGCAAGAGGCGCGAGGGTGACGGGCTGTATTTCTGTCACGCCAACCACGGGGGACCGTCTTAGATGACCCTGGACACCAAGCACATCACCTTCACCGGCCGCATGGTCATTGTCGGCTTCGGATCGATTGGCCAGGGAGTGTTGCCCCTGATTTTGCGCCACATCGGAATCACGAAGGACCAGATCACCATCGTCACCGCCGAGGAGCGCGGTCATGCCGAGGCGGATGAGCTTGGCGTCAAATTCATCAACCTGCCGCTGACCAAGGAGAATTACGCCCAGGTGCTTGAGCCCATGCTGGGCAAGGGCGATTTCCTGGTCAACCTGTCGGTGGATGTGTCGTCCGTCGCCCTGTTCGAGTTCTGCCACAAGGTCGGCGCGCTCTACATCGACACCTGCGTCGAGCCGTGGGCCGGCGGCTACACCGATCCGTCCCTGTCGCCGTCGCTGCGGTCCAACTACGCCCTGCGTGAGACCGCGCTGTCGCACCGCGCCGCCTTCGAGGGCGGGCCGACCGCCGTTCTGACCCATGGCGCGAACCCCGGCCTCGTCTCGCATTTCGTCAAGCAGGCGCTGCTCAACGTCGCCGCCGACACCGGCGAATCGACGGAGGTCCCGAAGGACCGCGCCGGCTGGGGCGCCCTGGCCGCCAAGCTGGGCGTCAAGGTGATCCACATCGCCGAGCGCGACACCCAGGTGTCCAACGAGCCGAAGAAGGTGGGCGAGTTCGTCAACACCTGGTCGATCGACGGCTTCGTCGGCGAGGGCTGCCAGCCCACCGAACTCGGCTGGGGCAGCCACGAGAAGCATTTCCCGGTCGACGGGCGCCGCCACGAGTTCGGCTGCGACGCCGCCATCTACCTGATGCGTCCGGGCGCCTCCACGCGCGTGCGCACCTGGACCCCGCTGGAGGGGCCGTTCCACGGCTTCCTCATCACCCACAGCGAGGCGATCTCCATCGCCGACTACTACACCCAGCGCGACGGCAACCACGTCACCTACCGTCCGACCGTGCATTACGCCTATCACCCGTGCGACGACGCGGTGAAGTCGGTGCATGAGCTGGCCGGCAAGAACTGGTACATGCAGCCGAGCCAGCGCCTGATGATGCACGAGATCGTCAGCGGCACCGACGAGCTGGGCGTGCTGCTGATGGGCCACAAAAAGGGCATCTACTGGTTCGGTTCCCGCCTGGGCATCGACGAGGCGCGCGCTCTGGTGCCCTACAACAACGCCACCTCCCTGCAGGTCACGGTGGCGGTCCTGGCCGGCATCGTCTGGGCGCTGGAGAACCCCAACCGCGGCATCGTCGAGCCGGACGAGATCGACTTCCAGCGCATCCTGGAGATCGCCAAGCCCTATCTCGGCGAGCTGGTCGGCGCCTATGGCGACTGGACTCCGCTGCAGGACCGCGAGCGCCTGTTCCCCGAGGACGTCGACCACGACGATCCCTGGCAGTTCAAGAACTTCCGGGTTGTCTGATTGGGAAAGGGGCTCTTCGGAGCCCCTTTTCCTTTGGCGCGCTCAGAGAGTGAGCGCCAGCAGCAGCGCGCCGGCCACCAGGGCGATGCAGGCGCGCCGGTAGAGGTGAAGGGCGCGGGTGATGTCCTGCGCGGTGGCGGCGGTGCGGCCGGGCCCCATCCAGGCGTCCTCGATCCGCACCTCGCCATAGACCCGCGGCCCGCCGAGCCGGAGGTCGAGCGCCCCGGCCATCGCCGCCTCCGGCCAGCCGGCGTTGGGCGAGCGGTGGCGGTGGGCGTCGCGCCGCACCGACCGCCAGGACTCGGCGGCGTCGGCACCCTCGGTGAAGCGGGCCGCCACCCAGATCAGCAGCGCCGACAGGCGGGAGCCGGGCAGGTTGACCAGATCGTCCAGCCGCGCCGCGGCCCAGCCGAACGCCTCGTGCTGGGGCGTGCGGTGTCCGATCATGCTGTCCGCGGTGTTGATCGCCTTGTAGAGCGCGATTCCCGGCAGCCCGCCGACCAGCAACCAGAAGGCCGGAGCGACGACCCCGTCCGAGAAATTTTCCGACAGGCTTTCGATGGCGGCGCGGCTTACCCCATGCTCGTCCAGGGTGGCCGGGTTGCGGCCGACGATGCGCGACACGGCGCCGCGCGCCGCCTCCAGCCCGCCGTCGCGGAAGGCGGCGGCGACCGCGGCGACATGGTCGTGCAGGCTGCGCTGCGCCAGCAGAGTGGAGGCCAGCGCCGCTTCAAGGAGGCCGCCGAGCGGCAGATGCCGGCACAGCCCGGCCACCGCCGACGCCGCGCCACCCACCACCAGCAGCAGGACGAGCAGAGCCAGCACCCCCGCCGCCTTGCGGATGGCAAAAGAATCACGCTCCCGGTTGAGCGCGCGGTCAAGCTGGGCGATAAGCGCCCCGATCCACACCACTGGGTGACGGATTTGTGCGTAGAGTGCGTCCGGATAGCCGACGGCGGCCTCGATGAGGAGAGCGGCGGCGAGCACGGACGGATGAAGCTCCACGGGATCGAATCCTCTGGGGGAAGGGAAGGGGCGGGATGATGGCGGAATCGGCGGCGGGGTCCAAGAGGATCATCCATGGCGGAGACCTCGACGCTGCGCGGGCGGCCTTTCCGGGGGCTCCGGAACCGTGGGTGGACCTGTCCACGGGTATCAACCCCTGGCCCTATCCGCTTCCCGCCATCCCGGCCGAGGCCTGGACGCGGCTGCCGGGCCGCTCCGCTGAAACGGCGCTGCGCGAGGCTGCGGCCATTTGTTATGGAGCGCCGTCGCCAGACCATGTCACGGCCGCGGGCGGTTCCCAGGCGCTGATTCAACTCCTGCCGCGGTTGCGACCCCTGGGAACGGTTGCCGTCCTGGGGCCGACCTACGCCGAGCACGCCGCGGGCTGGGCTGTGGCTGGTCATCGCGTGACGGCGGTGGAGTCGCTGGAAGCCTGCGGCGCCGACGTGATGGTCGTCGTGAATCCGAACAACCCGGATGGACGCATCGTTCCGCCGGAAACCCTGCTGGCCCTGGCGGAGCGGCAGGCGGCTCGCGGCGGCTGGCTGGTGGTGGACGAAGCCTTCGCCGAGGTCGCCCCGGAGTGCAGCGTGGCGGCGGAGGCCGGGCGCGCCGGGCTGGTCATTCTGCGCTCCTTCGGCAAGTTCTTCGGGCTGGCTGGGGTGCGGCTCGGCTTTCTGCTCGGCGAACCGGCGCTGGTGGGGGCCTTGCGCACGGCCATGGGACCTTGGGCGGTGTCTGGTCCGGCGCTGGCCGTCGCCACCGCGGCCTTGTCGGATTCGGCATGGATCGCCGCCACCCGGCGCCGTCTGGCCGACGCGGCGGCCCGCTTCGACGCCCGGTTGGCGGGCGTGGGGTTGAGCGTCGCCGGAGGGACATCGCTCTTTCGTCTCATTGACGATTCCCAGGCTGCCGGGCTTTACAACGCGTTGGGCCGGGCCGGGGTGCTGGTGCGCCGGTTCGACTATCGGCAGGATTGGCTGAGGCTGGGATTGCCGGCGGACAGGGCAGCCGAAGACCGTGTGACGGCTGCATGCGAAATGTTCAAAATCCGATAGATTTTGTGCTCAAGATAGGCGATCACCACCATAGCGCGACAAGATGGCACACAGGGGCAAAAAGGCGCATGGGCTAACGTACTCCTGGTTTGCCTTATCGTGGCGCAAGAAACTTCCATGACGCTGTGGGGGCCACGCTGGATTCGGTCGGTACAATGAGTCCTTCTGGGGATGCGGAGGAAAGCCGTGTTGCGCTGTGGCGTGTGTTCGACACGCTGCCGACGGGGGTCTGCGTCACCACGGACACAGGGACCATTCTGTACGCCAACCCCGCCCTGCACGGTTTGCTGCGCTATGCTCCCGGCGGCCTGACCGGCCTCGGCTTGACGGCGCTGGAGCCGGAGGATGCCTTCCTCCCGACACCGCCGGACGCGCCGGGCGAGCGGCGGTTGCGCTGCCAGGATGGCGGAATCGTGTGGGTGGCGGAGTCGGTCGGTCCCCTCGCAGGTCCGCTGGGTGAGCGGCAGTCGCTGCGGGTCTACACCGACGTCACCCACCACCGGCAGGCGCAAGCCGCGCTGCGCGACCAGCTCCTGATGAAGGAGGTGCTGTTCGAGACGCTGCCGGTTCCCGTTTTCGTGAAGAACGCGGCCGGTGAGTACACGGACTGCAACGACGCCTTCGAGCGCTACACCGGACTTGAGCGTCGGAGCATCGTCGCCAAGACCGCCTTTGCCGTGATGGACCCGCGCATCGCCAAGGCGCACGCCGACCAGGATCACGAGCTGACCGTCAACTGGGGCCAGCGCAGCTACGAGGAGGCGGTTCCCTTCGTCGGCGGCACCACCCGCCTGTCCAGCCTGACCAAGGCCGTCTTCTGCGACAGCACCGGGAACCTGGGCGGCATCGTCGGCGTGATCCACGACCTGACCGAGGGGTTGCCCAGCGAGGAGCGGCTCCAGGCCATCCTGGAGCAGAGCCCGATCGGCGTGTCGGTGTCGCGCCGCGACGACGGCAAGATCATCTTCGTCAACACCCGCTTCGCCGAACTGATCGGTCTGAAGCGCGAGGATCTGATCGGCCGGCAGGCCCGCGACTATTACCTGGACCGGCACCAGCGCGAGCGGGTGATCGATCGCCTGCGCTCCTTCGGGTCGGTGACCAACATGGAGGTGCAGTTCCGCCGGGCCGACGGGTCGTCCTTCTGGACGCTGTTCACGGTCAACCAAGCGGTGATCCAGGGCGTTCAGGTGAATCTCGCCTGGATCTACGACTACACCGACCGCCGGAACATGGAGGAGGCGCTGCGGGACATGGCGTCCCGCGATCCGCTGACGGGAATTTACAACCGGCGTTCCTTCATGGAGTTGGCGCGCTCGCAGCTGGCCCGCGCCCACCGCTTCAGCGAGCCGATGTCGGTCTTCGTGCTGGACGTGGACCATTTCAAGCGCATCAACGACAGCTACGGCCACGCCACCGGCGACGACGCCCTGCGCATGGTGGCCGGCGGCTGTCAGGCCATTCTGCGCGAGTACGATATTCTCGGCCGGTTGGGCGGCGAAGAGTTCGTGGTGGTTCTTCCCGGCGCCACCGCGGAGGAATCCCGCGTGGTGGCGGAACGAGTGCGCCGCCACCTGTCCCGCATGGCGATTCCGGGACCCGAAGGCCGGTTCCATTTGACCAGCAGCATCGGCATCTCCGCGCTGGACGGTGCCTACGATACGCTCGAAAAGGCGATCCACCGGGCCGACCTTGCCCTCTACCGGGCCAAGCGCGAAGGGCGAAACCGAGTCGTCGTTTACGAACCGGGCATGTGATCCGCCATTCTAGAGAGAGAGAATCGGCACGATTCCGCCCATAAAGGCGGCTTCGTTTTCGCCTTTGACTCAATGTTGTGCGTTTTGTTTCAACCCCTTATACGCGCGACGCATGTGGTACAATTTGCCGCAGCCCATCGCCGTCCGTTTTTAAAGCCAACCGATTATTACGTACGCTATGAGTCGATCAACAAAAGGTATTACCAACGGTCGAGTTGGTGGCCTGTTTGTCGCGTGTTTGAAAGGCGGACGGTCATGGCGGTCGGCATAAGAAGCACACACGATACCCTGACCGGACGGGAACGAACCTTTCACCCTGACGAGATCATCGTCTCCAAGACGGATCTCAAGGGACGCATTTCCTACGCCAACGACGTGTTCCTGCGCGTCAGCGGCTACGGTGAATCGGAATTGCTGGGGCGACCGCACAACATCGTCCGCCATCCGGACATGCCGCGCTGCGTCTACAAGCTGCTGTGGACCCGCATCGAGGCCGGAAGCGAAATCTTCGCCTATGTCGTCAATCGGGCGAAGGACGGAGACCATTACTGGGTGTTCGCCCACGTCACGCCGGTTTTCGGCACTCCGGACAGCGGAAACGGGCGGACCATCACCGGCTACCATTCGAGCCGGCGCGTGCCGACACGCCCCGCGGTTGACGCGGCGGCGGGCCTCTACGCCGCGTTGCGGGCGGAAGAGGCGCGGCACGCCGACCGGAACGCGGCCATGGCGGCCTCCGGTGCCATGCTGGAAAAACTTCTGCGCGACAAGGGCACGAGCTATGACGAGTTTGTCTTCAGTCTCTAAATCGCTCGCCGCCGCCGCTTCGGCCGCCCTGCTGTCGGGGGCACAGGCGGGGTACGGTTTCATGGCCGGCGACACCGTCGTCGCCGCGCTTGGGCTGCTGGCGGTTCTGCCTTGTCTTGCCGCGATCCGCTGGCTGGCGCTCACCAACCGGACCATCCGAAAGGCCAGCACGGTCATCGCGGCGGCGGAGAAGGGGGATCTTCAGCCGCGCATCCTGAACATCCAGGGGGACAGCCCGATCGCGGACATGCTGCGGACCATCAACCGTCTGCTGGACCGCGTCGAGTCCTTCGGGAAAGAGGCCAACGCCGCCATGCAGCACGCGGCGGAGGGGCAATATTACCGGCGCATCGTGATGACCGGCATGGTCGGGGAGTTCGGCGCCTATGCCCGCCAGATCAACGACGGGCTGGCGGCCATGGACGGCAAGAGCCGCGAGTTCATCGAGAGCGCCACCCGCATCGGCGCCAACATCAGGGAGGTGGCGCAGAGCCTGTCGGCCAGCGCCGCCCAGCTTGAAGCGTCCTCCACCGCCATGACGGCAACCGCCGCCACGGCCAGCGAGCAATCCTTCTCCGCGGCCTCCGCGGCGGAGCAGGTATCCTCGAATGTGGACGGCGTGGCCGCGGCGACCGGGGAGGTGTCCGGCGCCATCGGCGAGGTGGCCCAGGGCGTGTCCCGCACCGCCGATCTCGCCCGCAGCTCGGTGCAGAAGGTGCGGGAGGCGGACGCCACCATCCGGTCGCTTCTGGCCGCCTCCGACCAGATCGGCGCGGTCGTTCAGCTCATCAACGACATCGCCAGCCAGACCAACCTGCTGGCCCTCAACGCGACCATCGAGGCGGCGCGGGCCGGGGAGGCCGGGAAGGGGTTTGCCGTGGTGGCGACGGAAGTGAAGAACCTCGCCAACCAGACCGCCAAGGCGACCGAGGACATCGCCGCCCAGATCGCCCAGGTCCAGTCGGTGACCCGCGACACGGCAGCGGTGATCCAGCATGTCGGCGGCATGATCCACGACATCGACGAGATCGCCGTGGGCATCGCCGGCGCCGCCGAACAGCAGAGCGCGGCGATCGATGAGATCAGCCGCTCCATCCGCGAGGCATCAGCCGGCGTGCGCACCGTCGCCGACGCGGTGACCAGCGTGTCTTCCGGTGCGCAGGACGCCAGTGCCGCCGCCAGCCAAGTGCTATCCTCCGCCGGCGAGCTGGCGCGCCGCGCCGTGACGCTGAACGGCGACATCGACAATTTTGTCGCGCGCGTTTGCGGCGGTCAGTGTTGACGATCGGCGACGGCCGTCCCGCTACGGCGTGAGGATGGTTCCGGGCGTGCCTACCGTTCCCTGGATGTGTCCATCGGCGGACCCGTCATCTCCAGCCCGACCGGCATGTCGTTCGCCAGGGTGCAGGCCTGCTCGGCGTCCTTGAGAGCGGCATCCAACGCCTGGATGCGATCCCGGCCAATGCCGGCGGCATCCCTGCGGCGGGCCGCCGCCACGAGTCCGCCGGCCAGTGCGGAGGCCCACGCGAAGCCGACATTGCCCGCGGCACCCTTTAGGATATGGGCCTCGCGCTCCACGACCAGAAAGTCGCCGTCTTGAGCGCCACGCCGCAGCCGGTCGAGATGGGCCGGCGTCTCGCGGACGAAGGTGTCCATCAACAGGCCAAACCCTTCATCGCCGAGAGCGTCGCGCAGGTCCTTGCGCTTGGCGTGGTCGATCCGCGGCGGCGGGATTTCAGACTCCGGAGGCGGTTCCCGCCGATCGGGGCCACTCCCCTTCGGAAAGCCGCTCCATCGCGCGACGGTCCGCAAGAGCTGGTCCGCCGCGATGGGCTTCGGCAGGTAATCGTCCATTCCCGCAGCCAGACAGGTGGCTTGATCCCCCTCCATGGCGTTGGCGGTCATGGCGACGATGGGAATGCGGGCGGCCGCCCCGCCCATCCGGCGGATGGCCCGGGTCGCGGCCAGACCGTCCATCTCCGGCATCTGCACGTCCATCAGGACGAGGTCGTAGGGCAGGGCGGCGACGGCGTTGACCGCCTCCAGCCCGTTCGACACGGAATCGACCGCATGGCCGTCCCGGCGCAGCAAGGCCAGCGTCACCTGAAGATTCACCGGGTTGTCCTCCGCCACCAGGATGCGGCGGCGGGCGGTGCCGGTCGAGGGGATGCTGGACGGTGTCGGGGTGAGCAGCGGCCCGCCCGGTGGAGATGTCGATGGAGATGTCGATGGAGATGCCGGTGGCGATGAACCGCCCGGCCTGCCGGTGGGAAGCGTATCCGGCGGCGAAACCCTGGACGCCGGGGCGGTGAACAGGTTCGAAATCGCCGCGCGGAGCACCGTCGAGCGCACGGGTTTGGCGATCCGCACGTCGATGCCGGCGGTCTCTCCCTCCATCTCGCCGATCCTGTGGGAGGTGGCCAGCGCGAGCGGCAAGTCGGCCAAAGCCGGTACGGCACGGATGCGGGCCGCCAGTTCCGGACCGGTCAGGCCCGGCATGCAATGATCGAGGATGGCGGCATCGAACGGTCGGCCGGTGGCGTGCGCCGCCAGAAGCCGGTGCAGGGCATCCTCGCCCGTGGCGGCGGATTCGGTTTCCAGCCCCATCGCGGCGAGTTGGCGGGCCAGCAGGTCGCGGTTCATCGCCAGATCGTCCACCAGAAGAATCCGCCGTCCGGCCCAGGTTCCCGAGGCTTGCGGCGTGGATGCGGCACCCGTCGGCGTGCCGCGCCACAACGGAATGACGACCCAGAAGACGCTGCCCTCGCCAGGCATGCTGTGAACCCCAATCCGCCCGCCCATCAGCTCCGCGAGGCGCTTGCAGATGGCGAGGCCCAGCCCCGTCCCACCGTGGCGCCGTGCCGATGACCCGTCCACCTGACTGAACATTGTGAAAAGACGCTTTTGGTCCGCCGCGGCGATGCCGATTCCGGTGTCCCTCACCTCGAAACGGATGGTCACCGGCTTATCCTGCTGGGCTGGGACCACGGATTCAAGCGGTTGCGGTCCGTCTTCAGCCTCGTCGGTGACAGTGTTCTGCTCCACCGACAGAACGATGGTCACGCTGCCCTGATCGGTGAACTTGACCGCGTTGCCGGCAAGGTTGATGAGGATCTGGCGCAGCCGTCCGGGATCGCCGCGCAGCGGACCGTGCAGGGCCGGTGGGACGTAGCTGGCCAGTTCCAGGCCCTTCGCGGCCGCGCGCGGAGCCAGCAGTTCCACCACGCTTTCCACCAGCGGCACGGCTTCGAAGTCGGACACCTCCAAGGTGAGGCGACCGGCATCGATCTTGGAGAAGTCCAGAATGTCGTTGATGATGGTCAGCAGCGATTCCGCGGAGTCGCGGATGGTGTCGGCATAGCCGCGCTGCTCCTCGTCCAGATCGGTTTCCTGGAGAAGTCCGGCCATGCCGATCACCCCGTTCATCGGCGTCCGGATCTCGTGGCTCATGGTCGCCAGGAATTCCATCTTGCTGCGCTGCCCGGCCTCCGCCTTCTCCTTCGCCTCGGTCAGCGCCCGCTCGACCCGCTTGCGTTCCGACAGGTCACGGAAGAAGGCGGCAAAGAGAATCCCTTTCTGCGTCTGCACCTCGGCGAGGGAGAGGTCGAGAGGGATCACCTCCCCATCCATCCGCAATCCGTTCACCTCCCGCGTGAAGTTCGGGCCGATCGGCCGAGCGCCCGCAGCGATGGCCTCGATGATGCGGCTGTGAGCCATGTGGTGCTGCGGCTCCATCAGTTCCTGCACGTGACGCCCGATCAGGCCGCCGGGCGGGTAGCCGAAGACGCGGTGGGCCGCGGTGTTCGCGGTTTCGATCACGCCATCCGACCGCGCCGTCAGGATGCCCTCCACGGCGGTTTCCAGAAGCGCGTTGAAACGGGCGTTGCCGTCCTCCAACTGGGCGTCCTTGCGGCGTAGAAGGATCAGCGCGGTGGCAAACAGCAGGATGACCAGGCTGGCCCCCAGTGCGACCCCGGCGATCTCCAGCTGGTTGGTCCACCAGCCCGCCAGTTCCTCGTCCTCGCTGCGGCTGATCGCCAGAACCAGCGGCCAGAGCGGCGTGGCGCGATAGGCGGTGATGCGCGCCTCACCGTCCGGGGCGGTCTCGTGGAACACCCCGCCCTCGGACGCGGGAAGATGGAGGCGGAACAGGTCCATCCCCGCCATTTGCGTGCCGATGCCGTCCGTCCCATCCTGCGGAAGCCGGGTCAGGAGCAAGCCATCCCGTCGATAGAGCGACGCCGTGCCGTGCAGCCCGTTGCGCACCGCACGGAAGATGCTTTGCAGATATTCGGGATTGACCGAGGCGACGGCGACGCCGAGAAGCGTCCCATCCGCTCCACGGATCGCCCGGCTCATTGGCAGAACCCATTTGCCGGACCGGTCGTCCGCAAGGCCGGTCGGCGTCAGGAACCGTCCGCGCACCGGGGGACCGACATAGAGGCCGTTGCTCTGTCCGGACAGCTGGGTGCGAAACAGATCCAGCTCCGCGAAGGAGGAGCCGAGCAGGTTCTGGTCCTCCGTGGTCGCCACCAGAACGCCCCGCCGGTCGAGCACCGAAAGGCCGCGAAGGTGCGGCGACCGCCGCAGCCGCTCCTGAAGCAGCGGAGACGGTGACCTTTCCTGGCCTTCCGTCGGCTGGCCGCGCAGCAGATTGCTGTCGCTGATCGCCTCGCCCACCGAGGCCAGAGTGATATCGACCGCCTGGACCGTCCGACTGACGGAGGCTTCCAGGGCGCTCGCCAAATCGTCGATGTTCTCCGCCGCCTTCCTCAGCGCCAGGGCGCGGTCGGCGTGGACGTCGTAGGCGACCTCGAACACAAGGGCCATCACCGATAAGAAGGCCAACGCGAGAAGGGCGCCCCGATGCTGGAACAGGGCAAGCTTGGCCATCACGCGCGGCTCCGTGCGGTGTGCTGATGTTTTGCGAATCTTAACAGTGGGCGGGCGAATCGCAAGCATGCGCTGTGCTTCACAGGCGCACAGTGCTATCCTGCCGCGATTCTGGTGGCGGTTCTGGGGGTGCGAGTCCGTGCGGCGTCTTTCCATCGCCCTGACGGCGCTTGCGCTTCATGCGGCGCTCCAGTCGGTGTTCCTGGTGTCCGGAGCGGCGCCGGTCCGGGCGGAAGGCCGGCTTGACCGGGTGCAACGCACCGGGCTGCTGCGTGTGTGCATCTGGCCTGATTATTACGCCATCTCATTCCGCAATCTTTACAGTGGGGAACTCCAGGGCCTGGACATCGACATGGCGCGGGCCTTCGCCCACGATCTTGGCGCACGGGTGAGTTTCGTGGAAAGCGGCTTCCCGAGCTTCGTCGCCGATCTGCTGGGCGACCGGTGCGACATCGGCATGTTCGGCATCGGCGTCACCGCGGCCCGCGCCGAGAAGATAGCTTTCAGCCGGCCCTACCTGCGCAGCGGCATCTACGCCGTTTCCTCCCAGACGCACCCGCGCATCCTGCGGTGGGACGACCTGGACCAGGACGGCATGGTGGTGGCGGTTCAGAAAGGCACCGTCATGGACGACTACGCCAGCCAATTCTTCCGCAAGGCCAGCGTCCGCATCGTGTCGGGACCTTTGGAGCGGGAGGACGAGGTCCAGTCCGGGCGCGCCGACGCCTTTCTCACCGATTACCCCTATGGCCAGCGGATGCTCGCCTTCCACCGGTGGGCACACCTGATCGCGCCGGAAAATCCGGTCCAAACCACGCCCTACGCCTACGCCGTGGCGCCGGGGGACCCGCTGTGGTTGGACCGGGTGAACCGCTTCGTCGAAGCGGTCAAGCGCGACGGGCGCCTGGAGGCCGCCGCCGCCCGATTCCGCCTGACCCCCATCGTGGCGCGGGATTGACCGTCAGATCTCGAGACCATCAAATCTCGAGACCATCAAATCTCGAGACCATCAAATCTCGACCTGCGTGCCCAGTTCCACCACGCGGCCGGGCGGAATGCAGAAGAATTCCGTCGCCGACAGGGCCGTCTTCGACAGAAGGATGAAGGCGGGCTCGCGCCAGCCCGGCAGACCGGTGGACCGCGACGGGATCAGCGTCTCGCGGCCCAGGAAGAACGACGTCTCCATCATGTCCAGATGCAGCCCGAAGCGACGGCACCGTTCCAGGGCGCGGGGAATGTGCGGCTGCTCCAGATAGCCGAAGCGCAGGACGACACGGAAGAAGCCCTTGCCCAACTTCTCCACCATAACGGCGCGGTCCGGGGAAACGCGGGGCACCTCCTCCACGATCACGGTCATGACGACCACCCGCTCGTGCAGCACCCGGTTGTGCTTGATGTTGTGCAGAAGGGCGTGGGGGACGACGTCGGGGTTTCCGGTCATGAAGATGGCCGTCCCGGCGACGCGCTGCGGCGATTGCGGCGAGACGCGCTGCAGGAACAGGTCCATCGGCAGGGCGTCGGCGTAGAGCCGCTCGGCCAGGATACGGCGGCCCCGACGCCATGTGGTCATCAGCGTGTAGACCGCCGCCGCGATCAGCAGCGGGAACCAGCCGCCGTCCGGCACCTTCAGCAGGGTCGCCCCGAACAGCGCGAGGTCGATCACCAGCAGGATGGAAAAAGCGGCCACGACCAGCAGGGGATTCCAGCGCCACAGCCGCCATGCCACCACCGCGGCCAGGATCGTGTCGATGGCCATGGCCCCCGTCACCGACACGCCGTAGGCGGCAGCCAGATTGCTGCTGGACCCGAAGCCGATCACCAGGATCACCACACCGATCAGAAGCAGCCAGTTGTTGCGCGGGATATAGACCTGACCGACCTCGTGCTCCGAGGTGTGGCGGATTTCGCGCCGAGGCAGATAGCCGAGCTGGACGGCCTGCCGGGTCAGCGAGAAGGCGCCGGAGATCACCGCCTGGCTGGCGATGACCGTGGCTGCGGTGGACAGCAGGACCAGGGGCAACTGCGCCCAATCCGGCGCCAGATGGAAGAAGGGATTCTCCAGCGTTTCCGGCTCGTGCAGCAGCATGGCGCCCTGCCCGAAATAGTTCATCAGCAGCGCCGGCAGGACGAGGTAGAGCCAGGCGATGCGGATCGGCGCCCGCCCGAAATGGCCCATGTCGGCGTAGAGCGCCTCGGCCCCGGTGACCGCCAGGACCACGGCGCCCAGCGTCAGGAACGCCACCCAGCCGTGGTCGACGAAGAGCGCCGCGCCGTAGAGCGGGTTGAACGCGCGCAGCACGTCCGGCCAGTGCAGCACCTGCATCAGGCCCAGCACCGCCAACGTGGCGAACCAGACTCCCATGATCGGGCCGAAGAAGATGCCGACCCGCCCGGTTCCTTGCCGTTGGAACAGGAACAGCAGGGTCAGCACCGCCAGCGTGATCGGGACGATGTAGGGGGACAGGGCCGGAGTGACGACCTTCAGCCCTTCCACCGCGCTGAGCACCGAGATGGCCGGGGTGATCAGGCTGTCGCCGTAGAACAGCGCCATGCCCAGGATCGCCAGCGCCATGATGGCGCGGTTGCCTGCCCTGGAGCTGAGTCCGCGGTGGGCCAGCGTGCCCAGGGCCAGAACGCCGCCCTCGCCCTTGTTGTCCGCCCGCATGACGAGCAGGACGTATTTCAGCGTCACGACGATGATGAGCGCCCAGGTCGCCAGCGACAGGATGCCGAGGATGGTCGGCTCGTCGAGCGGCAGGCCGGTGTGGGTGAAGGACTCCCGCATCGTGTAGAGCGGGCTGGTCCCGATGTCACCGTAAACCACCCCCAGCGCCCCCAGGACGAGGGCGGGCATGCGGTTGGCTTGAGGGGAGTGGCCCGGCGGAGTGGAACTGGGAGCGGCGTTGGGGGCCGGAGCGGCGCCGTTCGATCCGTCGCCGGTTTGCTGGTTGGCGCTGTCCATGATGGTCCGTTCGTTCGGATCGCGGTCCGGTGTCGGGGGTCCCTCCTTGCGGGCGGAACGCTTCGGCCGCGAACCTTCTCCTTACATCAACCGCTCACCACAAGACCATATGGTTCCGGCGGAACGGGACCGCCAGCCACACCGGGGAAAGCGGCGTGCTCCTTCGCGCCCGGCGTCAGGGCCAATGCCCTCGAACAGAACAAAGAAGGGACGCACAGCTTGTAGTTCATGTTTTGTTCTGATACGGTTTCCCCATCGAAGCCGTGGCCGCGCGTCAACACCGTCCGGCGCGGCGGCGCCAACTGATGAAGGAGGACTGCCATGTCGATCCTGGTTTTCCTGCGCGAGCTCGCCGGACTGACGGCCCTGTTCGGCACCTTGTTCGTCTGGACTCTGCTGGGCCACGCGGCCGGCTTTTGAGGCGCCACCCCTCCCGAAAGGAGTCGCCATAAGGGTTGGGCCTCCTCTGGATGATCATCCGAAATCCCAGGCAACCGTTGGCGATGCATCGCTTACATCCGGAGTGCGTTCACCGCAGCGGCCGGCCACATCCAGCTAAGCCGGGGCCAGCCGGGCCGGGGCAGGGGACGCGACGATCAGGCCACCGGCCGCGGCCGGCTGGTGACGACAACGCGGAATTCTGGGATCGGGACGGATGCGAAACTTCTTTCGGAAGCGGCGGGCGACCGCCGATGCGGATGACCGGATGTCCATGGGTGGCGGCATCACGGGTGGTGGAGCGGCCGGACCGGGCGCCACCCCGGGCAATGCGGCTCATGGTCATCCGCCGATGCAATCCCAGAGCCCGCTCGCGGGCCGTCCGGCGCCGCATCTGCGGCCGGTCGGCGGCCCCGAGGGCGGCGGTCTTGGTGGGGGTCTTGGCGAGACGATGCGCGGCCCATCCGGGTTGCGGCACGATCCGTTGAACAGCCCGCTTGGCGGTGGATTGGGCGCCCAGCGCGGCCAGGCGTCCGCCGACACGGAACTGCCACGCTTCACGATGACCGTGAACGGCGGGTTGCGTGGGCCGGGAGCGGTCGGTGCGCCGGCCATGCTGAAGGGGCTCACCCCCGAACTGAACGGTTTGCTGCGCGAGGCCTTCACACCGACGCGGCCCAAGCAGCAGTTGAATTCGCTGTTCATCGGCCGCACCGACACGCTGAAGCGCATCATCTCCGCCATTGAGGAGGAGCGGGCGCACGTCATCCTGTTTGGCGACCGGGGCCGCGGCAAGACCTCCGTCGCCAACGCCATCGAGAAGATCGCCGGTCAGGCCGGCTACCTCTCGCTGAAGCTGACCTGCAGCGCGGAGCTGAGCTTCGAGGACATCTTCCGTCATTTCCTGAAGAAGATTCCCTCCACCTATTACCGGTCGGGGATCGACAATCCCTTCGCCTCGCGCCGCAGCTTCACCAGCTTCAACGAGCTTCTGCCCGAGGGCGGCTTCAGCGTGACGGAGCTGAACGAGGTGCTGGCCGGCATCCACGCCACCCATGTGCTGCTGATCCTCGACGAGTATGACCGCATCACCGACGAGGATTTCCGCAACAAGCTGGCCGAGCTGTTCAAGAACCTGACCGACAGCTCGATCCCGGTGACTCTGCTGGTGGTCGGCGTGGCGGAAAACCTCGACCAGCTCCTCGGCAAGCACCCGTCGATCCAGCGGTCTCTGGTGCCGGTGCATCTGCCGCTGATGACCGATGTGGAGATCGGCCGCCTCATCAACGCGGGGGCGGAAAACGCCGGGATCGCCTTCGCACCGGAAGCCGTGGACCGCGTCTGCGAGTTCGTCCGCGGCCTGCCTTACTACGCCCAGCTTCTTGGCCTGCACGCCGCCCGCAGCGCCGTCAGCCGCGGTTCGACGGTGGTGGAGCGGGACGATCTCGCCTACGCCGTTACCCGCTGCCTCCAGGAGGCGGAGCGCGGCATCGTCGACTCCTACGCCCGTGCGCTGGCTGCCGAACGCCGCGCCGAACTGGAGGATGTGCTGCTGGCCTGCGCGCTGTGCCCGGCGGATGCCTACGGAACCTTCGATCCGAAGGACCTCGCCGGACCGGGCGGCTCGCCGCCGACCAAGGAGGCACTCGGCATTCTGGAGCGGCTCTGCCGCGAGGAGTATGGCGGCGTGCTGGCTCCGGTGGTCGAGCCGGGCTGGACCCGCTACCGCTTCCGCAATCAGATGATGCGCCAGTATGTGCTGATGCGGCAGGCCCACGAGCGCGGCCAGATCTGACCCTTCATCCAAGGCAGATCGGTTCGGGGAGGCCCCTTTCCGTCTTCAGGCGGAGAGGGGCCTTCATGCGTTCCGGCTTCGCCCTTTCCGGCGGATTGTTTCCAGCAGGTCAACGCGAATCGAGCAGAATCGCCAAAAGCACCGTGCCGGCAACCAGCCCGCACAGAACGACCACAATGGCAAGGCTGCGCAGGAACTGGCGCATCTCCCCTTGTTTCCAGGCGCTTCGGGCCAGAAGCAGCAGGTAGCCGACGGCTGCACCGCCGATCATCGTCCACATCGAACCATGCACCGTCGTCGTTGGAACCGCTCCCTCCGCATGGTGCTATAACCTACGGCGGGGTGGCTGCCGCGATCATAGAACGCGCGCGGCAAGGGGTGGATGCGCTTCTTCGGCATGAGTGCCTCCTGTCCGTTTGGGGTCGGGAACTTTCGGCAACCCATATGAATCGGGTATCACAGTCACGCATCCAAAGCGTGCGTCGGCGTGCGAGAAAGTGGTAGAAAAACTGGAAAGTATCCATTCGATTGGGTATGTCGATTACTTTGAAAGATACGCAGTAATCCATGATTAAAAGTAGCTTTGCGCATATGCCTAAAGCGTTCTTCTTTTAATCCCACAGAGTGGTACCGTATTGCACGACACAGGGGTAAGGTCATCCAAAATATCGGCACGTCAATGCCATCGGTGGGGCACGGGTGGGGAAACCTCGGGTGATTGGTAGCCTACAAGATTGCCCAGGGAGTCAGAGCAATTTTCCAAAAATCGCGGGAGCTGACCAATGGAACCAGTGCGTGCTTTTCTGATCGACTCCAACAAGCTGTTCCGCGAAGGCCTTAAGAGGCTTCTCGACGATTCACCCTTCCAGATCGCAGCCGAGGCGGGGAATTTGCGGGAGGCGCTGAACTCCGTGGAGAACGGCCTGCGTCCGCAGCTCATCCTGCTCGATCTGGTGAACGGGGGCGAGGAGGAGGCCGACGGCATGCGGCGGCTGCGAGCCCAACTTCCCGATGCGCGCATGGTCATCCTGACCAGCGATCTGTGCACCCGCCGCCTCGCCAACGCGCTGGAGGCCGGAGCGGACGGCTATCTGATGAAGGATCTGTCGTCCGATGCGCTGGCCCAATCCCTGCGCCTCGTGATGATGGGCGAGAAGGTGTTTCCCACCCATCTCGCCGCGTTGCTGATCTCCGGCCGGGTGAACGGGAACGGCACCGACATGCCGGTCTCGCGCAAGGGCCTGTCCCAACGGGAGGTGCAGATCCTGCGCTGCCTGCTGAACGGCGACAGCAACAAGATGATCGCCAACCATCTGAACATCACCGAAGCGACGGTGAAGGTCCATCTGAAGAGCCTGCTGCGCAAGATCAACGCCTCGAACCGCACCCAGGCGGCGATCTGGGCGCTGAACAACGGCATTGGCGGAGAGTTGGCAGGGGCTGGCGCGGTGACCGCGGCGGCGGCTCACCAGTAATAGCACTCCCGCGATCATCCCCACCGGTGCAGGCGCCGGGCCGGCCCGTCATCCCCATTTCGGATGACGGGCCGGCCCGGCGTTTCCATGCGTGGTCGCCGGGCGCGGCCGCAAGCGTCGGAATTGCATTCCGATTGGTGGCCGGTTGGTGGCATCCCAGCGGAGGCTATGCTCGGAAAGAAAATATCCCGGCACGGTGGCCGGGATTCTTTCGGTTGATCGGGATGAAACGCGTCCGACGAAGCGTCAGGACGTGCCGGTCCGGTGGGCCGGGGCCGCGTGCATATGCGGCGGCACCATCCCTTCCCGGGCGGACTGCAACGCGCCCTGCTGTCGCGCGGCGAAGACGCCGGCTTCCGTTCTGTTGCGGAAGTGCAGCTTGGACAGGACGCTGCGCACCATCGACTTGATGACCGCCTCGGACAGATCGAGCTGGTTGGCGATCGTCCGGTTGTTCAGACCCTGGCCAAGCAGGCGCAGGGTCTCGAACTCCGGCTCCGACAGCCTTGGCAGCAGCGTCAGCCGGATCTCATCGACGCCCAGCCGGGACAGGAACTGCTTGGGCATCAGACAGTGCCCCTCCAGCCCCAGATCCAGCAGTTCGTTGATGCGGTCCACGTTGATGTCCTCGAACACCCACGCATCGGCGAAGGCCAGGATGTGTGCGGCGTCCAGCAATTCCCGCGACGACAGCACCACGACGATCCGCGACCGGCGTGACAGCCGCAGATACACCATCGGTTCGTTCTCGCGCAGCGCGGTGAACTGCTGAAGGCCGATCAGGATCGCATCGGGCGTCAGCGTGCTCTGCGTCAGTTCCGCTATGTCGTGGAAGACGGTCACACGATGGCGACCGGCCCGGTCGAGCGCCTGCACCACGGTGTCGGTCAGGGAATTGTTGTCGAGTATCAGGCAGACGTGCATTGGGGTCACCGCGTTGCGGGTCGAGTGCGATGCTTTCTCTTGGGCGTACTCATGGTTCATTTGCATGGGTCAGCTCTGTTTGGAGGAGGCATCCACGGCAGGCCCTTGTCGGGCATTATCGCCGCCTGTGTTTTAGGCTTGTCTCGTGCTCTCTATCGGTCGGCGCTCTGTATCTTCGCTTAAGTGGTTTCGTTTAAAGACTGCATCGAATTTCAGGCATATATCCATCAAACCTGGAAAAAAACTTGACACTGTGACAAACAGTTTATAAATTAGGCGTGTAACACGTAAATCAAACGATAGACGATCACTCAAGATGGTCAAGCGCATCTGAATGGTGATCAGGTCGCTCCAAGCGATAACTCTTTTGTGACGGACTGCGCTGAAAGGCCAGTACAGGTGTGTGCCGCAAGGTGGCGCATTCGTGCAGGAAAAGGACTGGCCATCCGTGCAGTAGGTTGCGCCGTTGGGATAGGTTTTCACGCATTTTAATCATCGAAGCCGAGCCTTTGCGCGCGTCGGATGCTGCCGGGGTGGACATCGCGACCTTCCCATTCTGAACAACCAAACATGGAGAAAATCGCGGGCCTCCTTTCTTTCGTGCAAAGAAATAGCCATAAAGTAATAGTTCTTGTTTTGTTCAGTCGGCCTTCGCTGTATCGGAGGGCCTTCCCGGGCCGCAAATGACCTATGGCCCTTGTCCGGATATTGGCTCTCTTCCGATTGTGGTAGCAGTTCTTCAAGCCACGTGGCGAAAGGGTAGTTGGATCGCCAACGGGGTGGCCCGGTTAGTCCGGGAGGGCTGATCCGAAGCAACGGAATAGAACGAAGGCGGACGGGGCCATGAAAATTCTGATCGGTGACGACCATCTCCTTTTTCGTGAAGGCCTGCGCCGTCTTCTGGAGCAGCTTCACGGGGACGCGATTTTTGTCGAGGCGGGCACGTTCGACGAGGTGCTTCAGCAGTGCCGCGTGGGCGGCGGGTTCGACGTTGTGCTGATGGACCTGCACATGCCGAACTGGCCGGGTTTCGACGGGCTGCGCGAGGTGCAGAGTCTGCAGCCGGGCGTGCCGGTTGTGGTGATCTCCGCCTCCGAGGCGCTGAACGACATTCGCGGCGCGCTCGACCACGGGGCCACCGGCTACATTCCGAAGTCCAGCAGCGTCAAGGTGATGATGGGCGCGCTGAACCTCGTCTTCTCGGGCGGTATCTATGTGCCCCCCGGCGCGCTCACCGCGGCGACGGCGGCCTCCGACGCCGCGCCGCGCCGCGGTCGCCTGGACGGCGCGGACCGCAGCGCCTACGGTCTGACCCAGCGCCAGCGCGAAGTCCTGGATTGCCTGCGGGCGGGCAAGTCGAACAAGCAGATCGCCTACGAACTCGGTCTGTCCGAGGGCACGGTGAAGATCCACGTCACGGCGATCTTCAAGTCGCTGGGCGTCAAGAACCGCACCCAGGCGGTGATCGCCGCCGCCGCCATGGCTTCGTAAAGAGGGCAGGTCCGAAGGTTACGGGGCAGGGCGGGAAACAAGGAAAACCGGGTTGGAGACCGACAGGGCCGCGAGCAGGCACGAACAAGGTGCCGCCGCGGCCTTTTCGATTCCGGCTTTCGCCTCACCTCATATACTCATGCCCGAATCCGCGCCGGCGGCGCGTTCATGGGTCCAGAAGGAGGAAAGACAGCGATGGCGGCGGAAACCCCGGTGTGCGACTTCGGCCGGAAGGCGGAGGATTTCAGCCTGAAGGGAACCGATGGAAAGACCTACAGCCTGTCCGATGTCCAGGGGCCGAGCGGCACGCTGGTCATGTTCATCTGCAACCATTGCCCTTATGTGAAGGCGGTGATCGGGCGAATCGTCGAGGAGGTCGACGCGCTGCGGGCCCATGGCATCGGCGCCGTCGCCATTATGTCCAACGACACCGACGCCTATCCCGACGACGGCTTCGACAACATGAAGCGCTTCGCGGCGGAGAACGGCTTCACCTTCCCCTATCTGATCGACGAGACGCAGGAGGTGGCGCGGGCCTACGGCGCGGTCTGCACGCCGGACTTCTTCGGCTTCAACGCCGACCTCTGCCTGCAGTACCGCGGGCGGCTGGACGCCTCCAAGCGCGAGCCGATCCCCGACGCCCCGCGCGAGCTGTTCCACGCGATGGTCCGCGTCGCCCAGACGGGGCAGGGACCCACCGACCAGATCCCCAGCATGGGCTGCTCCATCAAATGGCGGAATCCCGCCTGATTCCGCCCAAAGCGCGGCCTTAATACCCGGATGGGCGCCGTTGCGCCTTGACCGCGTGCGGCGCCCAATGCTATCCGGCCCTTTGAACCATCAGAACCGCCCGCCGCAGCCGCGCGCGGGCGCAATCCCCGCTGTAACGGTTTTCGTGCCGTAGGATGCCGCTGTAGAGCCATGAGCGATATTTTCCGCGAAGTCGACGAGGATCTGCGCCGCGACCGCATGGAGCGCGTCTTCAAGCGCTACGGCGGCATCATGCTGGCGGCCGCGTTGGCGGTCGTCGCCGCGACGGGCGGCACGGTCGCCTGGCGCAACTGGCAGCAGTCGCAGAAGGAAAGCGAGACGACGGCCTTGGCCGCCGCCCTGTCGCAGGCCGCCCAGGGGCCGGACAAGGGCGTCGAGGCGCTGGCCGCCTTCGCCGCCAAGTCCGACCCCGGCATGGCCGCGCTGGCGCAGCTGAACGCTGCCGCCCTGCTGGCCCGCGAGGGCAAGACGGCGGAGGCCGTGACCGTCTACGACACGCTGTCCAACAACGCCGGCGCCGCCGCGGTCTACCGTGAACTGGCGGCCCTGCTGTCGGTGATGCACCAGCTCGAATCCGGCGATCCGGCCCAGCTTCAGGCGCGGCTCCAGCCTCTGACGGCGGACGTCAACCCCTGGCGCTTCTCCGCCCGCGAAATGAGCGCCGTGCTCGCCGCACGCTCCGGGGACAAGGAGCGCGCACGCACCCTGTTCCAGCAATTGGCCGACGACTCGCAGGCTCCGGCCGGCGTCCGGTCGCGCGCCGCCGATCTCGCCACCCTCTACGGCAAGAGCTGATGACCCGCATTTCCATGGCCGCCCCGACCGCGCACCCCACCGCGAAGCGCCGCTCCCTGCGCACCGCCCTGCTTTCCGCCCCGCTGCTGGCCGTGCTGCTCAGCGGCTGCGACACCGTCAGCGGGTGGTTCGGCAAGACTCCCGATCCGCCCCTGCCGGGTGAGCGGGTGTCCGTCCTGACCCGCGAGCGCAAGGTCGAGGTCGACCAGCGGCTGGTCGGCACGCCGGTCACCCTGCCGACCGCCGTCGCCAACCCGGCCTGGGCGCAGCCCGGCGGCACGCCGGAGCACGCCGGCGGCAACCTCGCCTTGTCGGCCACTCCCGCCGAGGCGTGGCGCGGCGACGTCGGCACGGGGGCGAGCAGCTCCCGTTCGCTTCTGGCGACTCCGGTCATCGCCGACGGGCGCATCTTCGCCATGGACGCCGACTCGCACGTCGCCGCTCTCGACGAGCGCACCGGGCGCCAGCTCTGGCGGATCGACACCAAGCCGGAGAAGGAGCGCGGCGGCGCCAGCGGCGGCGGTGTCGCCTTCGCCGACGGGCGCGTCTTCGCGGCCACCGGCTTCGGCGAGGTGGTGGCACTCGATCCCGCCAACGGCTCGATCATTTGGCGCAAGCGCGTGCCGGGTCCGGTCCGCGGCGCGCCGACGGTCGAGGGCGGGCGCGTCCTCGTCCTGACGCTGGACAACCAACTCACCGCCCTGTCGGCCTCCGACGGCACCGTCCAGTGGTCGCATCAGGGCATCCTGGAGACGGCGGGTCTGCTGGGCGCCGTCAGCGCGGCGGCCTCGCCGACCCTGATCGTCGCCCCCTATTCTTCCGGCGAGCTGTACGGCCTGCGCCCGGAGAACGGGCGCGTGGCGTGGCAGGAGAGCCTGGCGGCGATCCGCCGCAGCGGCGCCCTGAGCAGCCTCGCCGACATCCGCGGCCTGCCGGTGATCGACCGCGGCGTCGTCTACGCGATCGGCCATTCCGGCCGCATGATCGCCATCGACGAGCGCATCGGCATCCGCCTGTGGGAGGCCGAGATCGGCGGCACCCAGACCCCCTGGCTCGCCGGCGACCACATCTTCGTGATCACCAACGATTCGGAGCTGGTTGCCCTGACCCGTCAGGCCGGCCACGCCCGCTGGGTCACGCAGCTCGCGCCGTTCACCGATCCGGAGGACAAGAAGGGGCCGATCACCTGGTCGGGTCCGATCCTGGCCGGTGGCAAGCTCTACGTCACCGGATCGAACGGCCAGATGCTGGCTCTGTCGCCCAGCGACGGGCAGGTTCTGACCCGCTATTCGCTGCCGGCCTCCACCTATTTGCCTCCGGTCGTGGCGAACAACACCCTATATGTCCTGGGCGAGAACGGTACGCTGGTGGCGTACCGCTGATCGCCACCCCTGGTTCTTTATAAGGCCCCCGGCCCGATGTCCTTCACCGTCGCCCTCGTCGGTCGGCCGAATGTCGGCAAATCGACTCTGTTCAACCGTTTGGCCGGCAAGAAGCTGGCGCTGGTCGACGACACGCCCGGCGTGACGCGCGACTGGCGCTCGGCCCCCGCCCGCGTGGGCGGGCTGTCCTTCACCGTGGTCGACACCGCGGGCCTGGAGGACGTCACCGACGACAGCCTGGAGGCGCGCATGCGCCGCCAGACCGAACGCGCCCTGGAACGCGCCGACGTGGCGCTGTTCATCGTGGACGCCCGCACCGGCATCACGCCGCTGGACCGCCACTTCGCGGCCCTGCTGCGCAAGAGCAAGACCCCCGTCATCCTCGTCGCCAACAAGGCGGAAGGCAAGGTGGGGATGACCGGCCTCTATGAGGCCTTCGAGCTTGGCCTGGGCGACCCCCTCGCGCTGTCGGCGGAGCATGGCGAGGGCATGGCCGATCTGGTCGAGGCCCTGCTGCCCTACGCCCCGCCCGAGCCGGAAGCGGTCGAGAAGGCTTCGGCTCCCGCCAAGGGCGAGGGGGAAGAGGAGCTTCCGGTCGGCGACCAGCCGGAAACCGACGAGGAGCGCGCCCGTCCGATCCAGATCGCCATCGTCGGTCGTCCGAACGTCGGCAAGTCCACCCTGCTCAACGCCCTGATCGGCGAGGAGCGCGTGCTGACCGGCCCCGAGGCCGGCATGACGCGCGACGCCATCAGCGTCGACTGGGAATGGCGTGGCCGCAAGTTCAGGCTGGTCGACACCGCCGGCATGCGCCGTCGCGCCCGCGTCGACGCCAAGGTGGAGAAGCTGGCCGTCGCCGACGCCCTGCGCGTCGTCCGCATGGCCCAGGTCGTACTGCTCGTGGTCGACGCCAACCAGATCCTCGACAAGCAGGACCTGACCATCGCCCGCACGGTGGTAGAAGAGGGGCGCGCCCTGGTCATCGCCCTGAACAAGTGGGACGCCGTGGACGACCGCGCCATGGCCCTGCGCCAGGTCGAGGACAAGCTCCAGGCCGCTCTGGCCCAGATCAAGGGCGTGGCGGTCGTGACCATCTCCGCCCTGCAGGGCAAGAAGCTGGACACGCTGCTCGATTCGATCCTGTCGACCTACGGGCAATGGAACCGCCGCATTCCGACCGCCCAGCTCAACCGCTGGATCGAGGGCGTGCTGGATCACCACCCGCCCCCCCTGGTCGAGGGCCGGCGCGTGAAGATCCGCTACGCCACGCAGGTGAAGGCACGTCCGCCAACGGTGGCGCTGTTCGTGAACAAGCCGCTGGATCTGCCGGAAAGCTATCAGCGCTATCTGATTGCGCATCTGCGCGAGACGTTCGACCTGCCGGGCGTGCCGGTGCGGCTGCTGCTGCGGAAGCAGAAGAACCCCTACGCGGATGATTGAGCCGTTGCGCTCCCCGTCTCCCTTCCCGTTGTGTGGGGGAAGGGGACAGGGAGCGCCACCGCTTACGCCAGCTTCAATTCCTTGAAGAAATCGTTGCCCTTGTCATCGACGATGATGAAGGCCGGGAAGTCCTCGACCTCGATGCGCCAGATGGCTTCCATGCCGAGTTCCGGGTACTCGACGCACTCCACCTTCTTGATGCAGTCCTGAGCCAGACGGGCCGCGGCGCCGCCGATGGAGCCCAGATAGAAGCCGCCGTGCTTCTGGCAAGCCGCCGTCACCTCGGGGCTGCGGTTGCCCTTGGCCAGCATGACCATGGAGCCGCCCGCCGCCTGGAACTGCTCGACGAAGCTGTCCATGCGCCCGGCGGTCGTCGGACCGAACGAGCCCGAGGCGTAGCCTTCCGGGGTCTTGGCCGGGCCGGCGTAGTAGATGGGATGGTTCTTGAAATAGTCCGGCAGCGGCTCGCCGGCGTCCAGACGCGCGCGCAGCTTGGAATGGGCGAGGTCGCGGGCGACGATCAGCGGGCCGCTCAGCGACAGGCGCGTGCGGATCGGATACTGTTTCAGCGTGGCGAGGATCTCGCTCATCGGCTGGTTGAGGTCGATCTTCACCACCTCGCCGGCCAGATCGCCGTCGGTGATCTCCGGCAGATACTTCGCCGGATCGGTCTCCAACTGCTCCAGGAAGATGCCGTCCTTGGTGATCTTGCCCACCGCCTGACGGTCGGCCGAGCAGGACACGCCGATGCCGATCGGCATGGAGGCGCCATGGCGCGGCAGGCGGATGACGCGGACGTCGTGGCAGAAGTACTTGCCGCCGAACTGGGCGCCGATGCCCATAGTCTGGGTCAGCGTGTGCACTTCCGCTTCCATGGCGAGATCGCGGAAGGCGTGCGCGTCCTCGCCGCCCTCGGTCGGCAGGTTGTCGAGGTAGCGGGCCGAGGCCAGCTTCACCGTCTTCAGATTCTGCTCCGCCGACAGGCCGCCGATGACGATGGCGAGGTGGTAGGGCGGGCAGGCCGAGGTGCCGAGATAGCGGATCTTGTCCTCGAGGAACTTCAGCAGCCGGTCTGGCGCCAGCACCGACGGGGTGGCCTGATGCAGGAAGGTCTTGTTGGCCGACCCGCCGCCCTTGGCCATGAACAGGAACTTGTAGGCGTCCTCGCCCTCCGCGTAGATCTCGACCTGGCCCGGCAGGTTGTTGCGGGTGTTCTTCTCCTCGTACATGGAGATCGGGGCGAGCTGGCTGTAGCGCAGGTTGCGCTTCAGGTAGGCGTCGCGGGCGCCTTCCGACAGAGCGGCCTCGTCGCCGCCCTTGGTGAAGACGCGGCGGCCCTTCTTGCCCATGATGATGGCGGTGCCGGTGTCCTGGCACATCGGCAGGGTGCCGGCGGCGGCGATGTTGGCGTTCTTCAGCAGGTCCAACGCCACGAACTTGTCGTTCGGCGAGGCTTCCGGATCGTCGAGGATCGCGCGGATCTGGCCGAGATGGCCGGGGCGCAGCAGGTGGTTGATGTCCTTGAACGCCTCCTCGGCCAGCAGGCGCAGGCCCTCCGGCTCGACCTTCAGGACCTGTTCGCCGTCGAACTCGACGACCGAGACATAATCCGAGGTCAGCTTGCGGTAGGTCGTGTCGTCCTTGGTCAGCGGAAACAGCGTCGAGGCGCCGCGGGCGGGGCTGATGTCGTCGGGCATTCGGGGGGCTTCCTTCCTGTTCTTGGGTCACAGGCCCCAATGCGGCGCGCGGGAGCGCGCAAAAGGGCCAGGGCCACGCTCGCGCACCGTTATACACCCCTGCGCCCGCCGCACAACGGGAACGGAACGCCCTGCGGCGTTAAGGAAAGGGCACCGTCCGGGCCCGAAAACGAAGCGGCCCGGCCCCACCGCCGAAGCGCTGAATGCCGAGCCGCAACACACCATTCCAGACAATGACTTACGCGGCGCTCTTGAACTGATCCGTCAACTCGGGCTGGCCTTCGGTCACCGGCTCCGCCGGGGCGCCGGCCCATTCCGTGTGCGCCGGGATCTCCTCGCCCTTCATGACCAGGGTCAGCGGGCCGAGATGGGCGTAATCGCCGACGCTGGTGTCGTACAGCACGGTGGAGCCGGCGCCGATGGTGACGCCGCGGCCGACCTTCACGCAGCCGACCTTCATCACGCGGTCCTCGTAGAGGTGCGTCTGCAGGGCCGACAGGGCGTTCACCGCGCTGTGGTCGCCGACCGTCACGCAATCGAACTCGGTGATGTCGGTGGTGTCCATGAAGACGCCCTGGCCGAACTTCGTGCCGAACAGGCGCAGCACCCAGGGCAGCATCGGCGTGCCGCGCAGATGGTCCAGCAGCACCTTGCCGGCGAGGCCCCAGTAGAGCACCGCCACCGCTTCCGTCTTCATGGCCCACCAGGACCACATCGGCTTCACGGTCGGCGTGTAACGGCCCATCAGCAGCCACTTCACCAGGATGACCACCGCCACCATCGCCACCGGGATGGCGACGCTGACCGCCAGGAACTGCGCCAGGAAGGCGCCGTAGCGCTGCTCCAGGATGGCCGGGGCGAACAACTCCACCGCCAGCGTGCCGAAGGTGATGAACAGCATCGTCGGCATCGACAGGCTGAAGGCCTCGAACACCGCGCGGCCCAGGCGGCGGGCCTTGGACGGCTCGTAGGTCCAGTTGGCGCCGACCCCGTCGAAGCGCTGGCGCACCGGCAGCTTGATCGGCGGGCTGCCGAACCATGTCTCCCCGGCGGACATCGCCTCATTGGCGGGCGGCTTCGACTTGATGCCGATCAGCGAGCCCGTGGGGATGCTGGCTCCCGCCGGCACCACCGCGTCGTTGCCGACGAACACGCGCGCCTCGGTCTTCACCGGCTTCAGGAACATCCAGCCGCGGCGGATGTCCTCGTCGCCCAGCACCACCTCGTCGGCGATGAAGCACTTCTCGCCGATCTCAACGAGGTCGTAGCGCCCGGCGAGGTTGGTGGAGATCTCCGCGTCCTTGCCGATCTTGGCGCCCATCAGCCGGTACCACGCCCGCATGTAGACCGTGGCGTAGAGCGAGCTGAGCGTGTCCAGCATCACCTCGGTGGACAACGCCACCATCCATTTGCGCAGGTAGAAGCCGCTGTGCACCGAATAGGTGCCGGCCTCGACGCGCGGCAGGACGATCCAGCGCACCGCGGCGATCATGCAGACCGTTACCGCGACCAGCGCCATGGCGGTCGGCCAGGCGATCAGCGGCAGATAGTAGAGGTAGCTGACGCCGAAGACCGAGCCCAGCACCCCGTCCAGATTGTCGAACAGGTAGAAGGCCGGGAAGATCGGCATCAGCGAAATCGGTGGCAGAGCGAGCAGCATCGCCGTGTAGAAGGCGGCGTTGAGCCCACGGCGCAGCCGTCCGGCGGTCGCCGGGACAGGCAGTTCCGCTTGGTCGACGCTGCCGACGCGGCGGACGGGCGAGCCGTCCCAGCGCTCATAGGCGCCGGTGCGGGCGTCGGCGGGCAGGGCGGTGAGGTCGGCCAGCTCCGTGCCATGACCGACCACCGCGTCCATGCCGATGACGCAGGACGTGCCGACATAGGCGTCGGCGCCGATCTCCACCGCGCCGATGACCAGCTCGTTGCCGATCACCTCGGCGTTGGCCAGCTTCACCTTACCGCCGATCGAGGCGCCGGCGCCGATGGTGACGAGGTCGATGGCACCGGACTCGAACTCGCCGATCAGCGCCTCGTCGCCCACCTTGGCGCCGAGCGCGCGCAGGAGGACCCGCATGACCGGCGAGCCCTGGAACCACTTCAGATGGACGAGGCTGATGAAGCGCTGCGCCAGCCACCAGCGGTAATAATAGGCGCCCCACAGCGGGTAGCGTCCGGGCTTCGTCCGCCCGATGACCAGCCACTTGGCCGCGACGGCGATCACCACCGTGGCCGCGTTGATGACCATGTAGACGCCGAGCAGCGTGGCGATTTCCTGAAGGAAACCCGCATCCTCGCCGGACAGCAGCATGTAGCTGACGAAGACGCCGAGCCACTGCGCTGTCATCAGTGCCAGGATGAAGGGCAGGGCCGCCGCCTGCGCCGCGCCGCAGAGGAAGCGGCGGAGCAGGGGAGGCGGCGCGAAGGAACGGTCCTTGCGCTCGGCCCCGCCGCCGTTGCCGCCGCGCGTCGCGCGGGTGTCCAGCCGCTCGGCCATGGCGCGCAGGCTGCGGGCGCCGTAGACGTCCTGCAGGGTCAGCCCGTCGAGATGGCGGGTCTCCCGCACCGCCGACACGAATCGCGCGGCGAGCAGTGAATGCCCGCCCAGGTCCATGAAGAAGTCGGCCTCCAGCGGCACCGATTGTCCGGGAAAGACGCGCTTGGCGGCCTCCAGAAGGGCGGTTTCCGTCGGGGTCTGCGGCTCGTCCTGGTCACCGGGGCCGGCGTCGTCGGTCAGCGGGGCGGCCTGCAGCGCCTTGCGGTCCGCCTTGCCGGAGGTCAGGCGGGGCAGGCGGTCCGTCACCTCGAAATGCGAGGGCACCATGTAGCTCGGCAACTGGGCGCGCAGCTGGTCGCGCAGCGCCGTCTTGTCCAGCGCGGCGCCGGCCTGCGGCACCAGAAAGGCGACCAAGCGGTCCAGCCCATTGTCGTTGCGCAGCACGACGGTGGCCTGGCTCACGCCGGCCATGCCGGTCAACTTGGCTTCGATCTCGCCCAACTCCAGCCGGAAGCCGCGGATCTTCACCTGGTCGTCGATGCGGCCGTGGAACAGCAGGTTGCCGTTCGGATCGACGCTCACCGCGTCGCCGGAGCGGTAGAGCAGCGGGTCGTTGCCGTGGATGGCGAAGCGGTTGCGGATGAACTTCTCGGCGGTCAGGTCCGGGCGCCCCAGATAGCCCTGCGCCACCCCCGGCCCGCCGATCAGCAGCTCGCCCTGTGTGCCGGGGGCGACCAGCGCCATCGCCTCGTCCACCACATAGCAGCTGTAGTTCGGAATCGGCCGGCCGATGGTGACCGGCTCGTCCGGGCGCACCTCGGCCACGGTAGCGACCACGGTCGCCTCGGTCGGGCCATAGCTGTTGAAGATCGTCCGCCCCGGACGGCACCAGCGCGCGGCCACCGCGGGCGGACAGGCCTCGCCGCCCAGAATGATGACGCGAAGGCTCGGCACGTCCTGGGGCAGCATGGCGAGCAGGGTCGGCACGGTGTCCAGCACGGTGATGCCAGCGTCGCTCAGGACGTCGGCCAGCCGGTCGGCCTCGTCCAGCACCTGCCGGCTCGCCACCCAGAGCGTCGCGCCGACCAGATACGGCACGAAGATCTCCTCAAGCGACAGGTCGAAGGCCACGGACGCGCCCTGGAAGGCGACATCCTCGCCGGTGATGCCGTACAGGCTGTTGGCCGCGCGCAGGTAGTGGCAGATGTTGGCGTGGCTGATGACGATGCCCTTGGGCTTGCCGGTCGAGCCCGAGGTGTAGATCGCGTAGGCCGGGTGATTCCGGCTGACACCGTCCGCGCGCAGATCGGGCGCGCGCTCATCATCGCAGGTCAGGTCCTCCAGCCGAAGAGCGGGCACCGCGAGCCCGGCCGCCTTCGACGCGGTCACGGCGTCCACCAGGATGGCCCGCGCGGAGCAGTCGGCCAGGCTGACCGCCACGCGTTCGGCGGGGGCGTCGACGTCGAAAGGCAGATAGGCCGCGCCAGCCTTCAGAATGCCGAGCAGCGCCACATGAAGGTCGAGCGACCGCATCATCCACAGGCCGACGAAGGTCCCCGGACCGTAGCCGCGCGCGCGCAACGCATTGGCGACACGGTTCGCCCGAGCCTCCAACTCCCCATAACTGACGCGACGCCCGTCGAACAGCATGGCGGTCCGCTCCGGCATGGCCCGCGCGGTGTCCGCGAAGATGTCGGACAGCAACTCGTCCCGAAGCAGTTCCGGCATCGCGCTGCCCCGCAGCACGCCGGAAACAGGGAGAGAGGAAAAGGAAGAGGAGAGGGCATCGTTCGAAGATTCGGACGAACGATGGCCGGCGCCCGGGGCTTCGACCAAGGTCGGCGTGCGAAGCAATGTCACGCTTGTCAGCCTTTATAAAATGGTTCAGCGCAATCGCGGCGGTCGGACCTGTGTCTGATGGTCCCGGCGGTCGGCTGGCGGCGAGTTTCTGCCGTTGTGCAACCTTGCCGAATTTTGGTTAACGAACCATTGATTGCGGCCGCGTCCAAGCTGGAGATCCCTTCAGCTGTTGGCCCGACTATGCGATCCCCTGCGCGGCACAGCCAATGAAAAGGGTGTCATGTGCGTTCGGAAGGGGACGGGAGAAAAATCGCTGGGGGTCAAAAAAAGTGCTTGCCACCCCTGGAGCACCACGCATATAAAGCGCCTCCCGACGCGGTGGCCGCCAACGAGGCGCCGACGGGTCGGGACACAGAGACATTCTGGCCCTGGCGGTCCGCTCCTCGAAGGGGCTGGGCGCGGGGTATTGCGGTTCTCCTAAGAGCCGCGGGATCTTGGATATCGTTGATACCGTGTTGTGAGAAGGGATGCGCAGGCGGCGGTTTTGGCCGTTGGCCGCGGACCGGTTCCGGAGAGGGACTGGCATCGCGGGTCGCTTGAGCATCTCGGTCAAGCAGTAAGAGACGAACAGTTTCGAAAGCTTGGGTTGAGGTCGCGTTGAGCGGCCCTGTCAAGTGTGCGTTTCCGCGGTCAGCTTGAACCTGAGAGTTTGATCCTGGCTCAGAACGAACGCTGGCGGCATGCCTAACACATGCAAGTCGA
>NZ_QOKV01000020.1 GCF_008365405.1 Azospirillum brasilense
CCAGACTCTATCGAAGAACCGCGATGACCGCCCCGCTGTGGATAACCGGCCCGCCTACGCCAGCCATGGGAAGGCGCTGCGGCGGGCCGCTTCCCCACAGCTACACCACGCTTCGGGACACGACCAGCTCTTGCAATGTTGTGACGCGACCATAACGGGGTGGCATCCTGTTGCTGCTCTTGTTTGCCATGTGACGATTCCTCTACCGAAGTCAGCAGGTCAATGAGCCTCTGGCGCGGGCCGTCGCCTAGATCAGTGCGGCCAGCGGCAAAATTCGAGAGCGTAGAGCGTTCGACACCTACGGCTCTGGCGATGCCTGAGACGCCGCCGCGTCCGAGATCCAAAAGGCGGGATTTCAGGGCACAGCGGAGGGTGTCATCTGGAGGAACGACCACGGGCTGTGTCTCGAGATCGAAGGCGGTGGCGGTAAACGTTTGTCCATCGCCGGGCGGTTCGCTGTGGGGGGCCAAGATATATATAGCGGTTCCCGCATAGGGTACTTCGTTTAGTGATTGATTTTGCATGGTTTCTGAATCGTCGGAGTTCCCTACGCGGGAACCGTTTAAGTTCCCTACGCGGGAACTTGCGTTCCGTTTATCTCCCGCCGACCGTTTAGACCGTTCACTCCGCCCCACACGCGAGGCTGATCGGGCTTCAGTTGCAGTTCTCTCAACCTCTCTGGCCATTTCAGCCGTGATCGTCTTCCACTCGTTGCTTGGCGCCACATAGTACGAGCGCTCCCCAGGCCGTCCTTTAACGCTCGAATGATAAAAGGTAAGCCGGTAAAGGCTGGCGTGGTTCTCCACCACACCCTTTTGCCCTCCCTGCTGAACCTCAATTAGCCGCAACCCCTCGGCTTCTTGTATGGTTGCCTTGATGTATTTCCGGGGAATCCCGAATCTATCAAGCTGATCGTAAGTGGCCTTCAACTTCCCGTTTTCATAACCACCATGGGCCATGTGTTCGATTTGCAAGAACTCGATAAGGCGAACACAGTAAATCGACCGAGCTCGCCATGCCGGCGAACTCATCAATTCTGTTGACGCCCAGACCCAAGCTTGATCGCTAGGGGGGCCGCCGACATCCTTGATCTTCGGACTTAAAGGCTTTCCCATCGCACCATTCCTTCACGACCAGCGCCCCACCGCGCCCGGTGGGGTTTCGGCCAACTCTTTGAAATTGCGAGAAGGCGGCGGTCTGAGTTCGACCACAGTCCGGCCGCAGTTCGCCCACAGTCGATGTGACTGGGAGCAAACTTCCGGCTGGCGGGTGTTGCGCCTGCCCCCATCACAGCAGCCCCCGCCGCCGGGCCTCAGCTTCCGCGTCCTGGAGGCCGGCGATGATCTGCGGGAGCAACGCCACGCCGAACGTGACGCCCTTCTTCGTGGGGCCGATTTCGCTGGTGCTGCGGTACTCGACGAAGGTGCGGAGGTCGCACAGCGGATGGCCGTTGAACTCGGTCAGGGTGACGCGCAGTTCCTCCGCCACGTTCTTCTGGATGGCTGAGATGATTATGTCGGACACAGCTAGGCCTCCCTGCTTATCGTTTTACGGGGCGCCGAGGAAGATTAGCCACGTACTTCTCCAGAGAATTAGTCAAAATCAGCGTTTTGCGCCCAATTTTTACAGCATCAATTTTTCCCTCATTGAGAAGCTCATAAAACTTTGTCGTCCCGACACCAATTTTTGCTTTAGCTTCAGCAACAGTCATAGCGATAGGATTCGTCTGCATAGCAGGCTCCTTATGCACTTCATGCATATGAATGTTTCGCGGGGTGTTGTTGGATTGCGCTTTAAAGCGCTGGTGTTCGCATGAGTTCAACTATGCGAGTCGGAATCTCGCGGTCAAGCCTCTAGCCACCCCAAATTCCATTTTGTTTTTTGAGAATTTTGAAAACATCAGAAAATCAAGACGTTGAGATTTTCCAATTGAGGAAACACTCGCTTCAGCAACTTAATAATCAATCTGCTAATCTCATGTTTTGCGTTTTTTTGCTCGCTCTCAACATAGTGCGCGAGCTGGAGAACGACTTGGAGATCAAGCCGGAGAAGGAGTTGGAGAAGGAGTTGGAGAAGGAGCTGGAGAAGGAGCGGGGAAGGAGCCGCCGTAGGTGTCTAACATTTTCTGCTAAAGTGTCGCTGAGGTTCGCGGCACTTCGCTCTTCATCGGCGCCTGTTGATGGGCTTTTTGATGGGTAACAGAGACATGTCTATGTTAAATAGTTGATTTTATTCAAGTGTAAGTGGACACCCCATCCGCCACCCAATCTTCTGCCCGGAATGCAAAGCACCACCCCTCGTTCGAAATCTTCCAATTTTCAACGCACCGCGCTTGCATTCGCGCGATTTTCCCAACCGGGTCGGTGCTTGCAACCCCTTGATGCAAGCTCATTCGAAAATCCATACGGTTGTAATGTTTCCTTCAGGGCTTTGTGCTTCTCTGGAGCAATGGTCTCGGAGGCCGCATGCGGATTTTGGTGGTGGACGATTCGCGCATGGCGCGTACGGTGCTGTGCCAGCAGCTTGAAGGCTTCGGCCATCAGACGGCCTTCGCCGAAAGTAGCCACGCAGCGTTGGCACGTTGCCGTGATGAGCCCATCGACATCGCGCTCGTCGACTTCCGCGTCGGCGAGATGGAAGGGGTGGAGGTCTGCTGGCACCTGCGCGCGGCGCAGCGGGAACGACACCTCTATCTCATGCTGATGATCCCCGGCAGCATCACCAACCAGTTCTTCGAGGTCGTGGAGAACGGGGCCGACGAGTTCCTGCGCAAGCCGCTGGACCTGACATGGCTGCGTGCCCGGCTGCTCGCCGCCTCCCGCGTGGTCGACATGCAGCGCCAGCTGGAGCGGCTGGCCACCACCGATTCGCTGACCGGGGCGCTGAACCGCGGCCGTTTCATGGCACGCGCCGCCGACGAGGTGGCACGGGCGCAACGCAACGGCCAACCGCTGTCGGCGATCATGCTGGACATCGACCACTTCAAGAAGGTCAACGACACCTACGGCCACGCCACAGGGGACGAGGCCATCCGCAGCGTGGTCCGGGTCTGCCGCTCCATGGTGCGCGGCGCCGACGTCCTGGGCCGGCTGGGCGGCGAGGAGTTTGCCATCCTGCTGCCCGAAACGCCGCCGCAGGGAGCGGCTCTGCTCGCGGAGCGACTGCGCCGGGCGCTGGCGGAAACCGACGTGCGCATCGCCAACGGCGCCGGGTCCGCCCTCACCTTCACCGTCAGCATCGGGGTCAGCGCGCTCCGACCGGGGGAGACCAGCGTCGCCGCGGTGCTGGCGCGGGCGGACGAGGCGCTGTACCGCGCGAAGAACAGCGGCCGCAACCGCGTGGTGTGCGACGCGGCACTGTGATCCGACATCAAGCCGTCAGGTTTTCGGCACCAGCCAGGGCCGCGCCTCGACGTCCGCGCGGTCGAAGGCGTCGATGGCGTCCTGGTGGCGCAGGGTCAGGGCCACGTCGTCGAGGCCTTCGTACAGGTTTGGTCAGCAGCGATGTCGGGGATGCCAATGATCCAGACGCGATCAATCGGGCGCCTGCGGCACCGCCCACCGAAATCGGCGGGGTCCGCACCCCGAATGTGACGGAGATGGGAAAAGCTCGGTAAGACGGCGCCCAAAAGAAAAAGGCGCCTCGGAGGGGAGGCGCCTTTTCGTCGTACTTGTGGTTTGCCGTCAGGACTGTTCCAGATTGATCCGGCTTGGCAGCGGATCGAGCTGGTCGCGGTATTTGGCGTCGGGGCGCGCAGCGTAGGGCTTCGAAGTCGGCGACATCAGCGTCTCGAAGCTGAGGGCGCAGATGCGCATGCCCGGCCGCAGCGCCAGCGGCAACCGTCCGCAATTGAAGAATTCCAGCGTGATGCGACCGTTCCAGCCCGGATCGATGGTGTGCGCCGTGGCGTGCACCATCAGGCCCAGGCGGGCGAGGCTGCTGCGCCCGTCCAGACGGCCGGCGATGTCGTTGGGCAGGCCGATGCGCTGAACCGTGATGCCAAGCACCAGTTCGCCCGGATGCAGGAAGAACGGCTCGCCGACGGGAACCTCGACACGATCCATCAGCTTGTCGGGAACCTGGCTGGGATGGCCCTCGGGTGGGGCGAGGTCGACGAAGGCCGCCTTGCCCGGCGGGAAGACCTGGAAGGCGTTCCCGAGCTGGAGGTCGACCGACATGGCGCCGATCTGGCTCTCGGCCGGCAACGGGTCGATCTCGATGCGTCCTTCGGCGAGGTATCGGCGAATATCGACGTCTGACAGCTTCATTCTTTCCGACCCTCCTGTCGAAACCGCAATCGGCGCGGCTCCGGTCGCTTCCCTGGCGCACTCTATAGCCGGATCGACGCCTCTCGACAACACAATCACCAATCCCTTAGATGGCACCAGTCCCTTAGATGGGGCCGCTTTGCACAAGGGGTGATGGGAATGGCGGTATCCTCGATCGACGCGCCGGCAACGGACTCATCGGCGACAAACCAGGAGGCCGACCAGGAGGCCGAGTTGCGGCGCCTGTCCGTCATCCTGGGCGAGGTCCCGCCCGTGAACGCCCGGCCCGATGCGGTTTCGCTGTTCCGGACTCGCGTCACCGAACATGGGGAGCGGGTCCGCGCACTTCGCAACTCCGTGTCGCCGCTGTTCGTCGTCAACGGCGACCTCGCCGCCTACAGCGCCGAGGACGGCCCCCTGCCGGACCTGATCCTGGTCGGCGACAACCCGGGGCGCCGGGAGTACGAGCAGTCCGTCTATCTGTGCGCCCAGGGGCGCGCGGGGGCCATGGCGCACAGCTTCTTCGACGGCATCTTCGGCGCCGGGTCCTTTCGCAGCAAGGTGATGGTGCTGAACAAAAGCTCCTTTCACACGCCGCGCACGGTGGGGCTGAACGAGGCGATGCGCGGCGATCCGGGACTCGCCGAGGCGATCCGGCGCGACCAGGAGGAGAACGCGCGCCTGATCGCCGACTCGGTGGCCCTGCTCGGCGTTCCGGTCGTCACCATCGGCATGGAAAGCGGCGGGACGACCTTCCAGAGCTTCCGCAAGACGCTGGAGGCCCGCTATCGCGCCCTCGGCACCCCACCGGCGGTCTTCCAGAAGAAGCGCCTCGCCAGCCCCTTCCGCAAGGTGCCGCACTTCTCGCTGTCGAAGATTTTCTGCCGCAACGCCGATTCCGCCTGGAACGCCGCGTTGGACGGCTTCCTCACACGCCACGCGGCAATTCCAGGCCTGCGAACGGAAAACGGCAACGTGTCGTCCAAACGGCTGCTCGGGCTGGGCGATGGCCCGTTGCTCGCCGATTACCTGGACAGGGTGATCCTCGGCCACGGTGGGTGATCCTGCGCCTCCGTCAATGGCTTACGCCTTGCGCAGCCTTGCGGCAAGCGTCCTCACAGGTCCGGCAGGACTCGGCGCAGATGCGGCAATGCTGGTGCATGCCGGCGTGCCGCTCGCACTCTTCGGCGCACAGGCGGCAGGCGGTGGCGCAGGCATCGAGCATGGCGCGGATCACCGCCTCGTTGGAGCCGCTGCGCCGGGTGGCGACGGAGCCGGTCGCCGCGCAGACATCGGCGCAATCCATGTTCAGGCGGATGCACTGGACCAGTTCGGCCACCTGATCCTCGCCCAGGCAGGCGTCGGCGCAGGTGGTGCAGGTCTGCGCGCAGTCATAGCAGGCTTCGATGCAGCGGATGAGCGCGTCGTTGGTGTTTCCGCGGACATGCGGGTGCGTGCTGATCATCTCGCGGGCGTGCATGGGCAGCCTCCGAAGGGCAGGGGTGTGGGGATGTGGGCATCGGCGCCCTCCCCCACCAACAGCGCCGCACCGCCATGGTTCGGAATTCTTCCGCTCTTTCCCTGGTCCCACCCACCCGCGCCGGTTTACAAGCGACCGGTACGGCTTGGGGGAATTGCGGGTGTTCAACGAGACGGTCGGTCTGACGGCGCTGATCCTGGCCGTCGCCACGCTGTACGCCGCGGTCGGACAGGCCGGAGCCTCGGGTTATCTGGCGGTCATGGGCATTGTCGGGCTCGACCCGGCGACGATGAAGCCGACGGCCCTCGCCCTCAATCTCCTGGTGGCGACCATCGGCACCGTCCGTTTCGCCCGCGCCGGGCTGTTCGACTGGCGGGCCTTCTACCCGTTCGGCGTGCTGGGGATGCCCTTCTCGTTCCTCGGCGGCACGCTGCACCTGCCGCCGCACCTCTATTACCCGCTGGTCGGGACGATCCTCCTCTTGGCGGCGCTGGAACTGGCGCGGTCCACCTGGGCGGCGCGCGGAATGCCCGAACGGGCGGATAGAACCGCGCCGCCGTTTCTGCCGGCGCTCGCCGCCGGGGCTGCCGTGGGGTTCCTCTCCGGGATGACCGGCACGGGCGGCGGCATCTTCCTGGCGCCACTGATCCTGCTGATGGGTTGGGTCGAGACGCGTCGCGCCGCCGCCGTCTCGGCCGCCTACAATCTGCTCAACTCGGCGGCGGCGCTGGCCGGGACCTGGACGACCGCGACGACCATGCCCGCGGCCCTGCCCTGGTGGCTGGCGGCCGCCGGGATGGGTGGGGCGGTCGGCGCATGGTTGGGCAGCCGCCACCTGCCGACCGCCACATTGCGTTATCTGCTGGCGGCGATCCTCGCCTTGTCCGGCCTCAAGATGCTCACGGCCTGACCCTCGAACCCTCCCACGCCCGCCGCTCCCAGACATGGGCGGGCAGACGGCTCATCAGCGCGATGGGCAGCACGAACAGGGCGAGATTGGTCCAGGAGATGGCCCGGCGCCCGTCCGTCCGTCCCTGCGGCGCCTGCGCGGCGGCGCGCTCCATCCAGCCGCCGCTCGCCTCCCGGTAATCCGGCATGGCCTTCAGAACGCCGCCGGAGGTGTCGTGGGCCGGACGGTTGTCGAACATGTCGCGGTCCATCCGGTGGGCCAGCATGCGGTCGGCCAGCGCCGGCGCCACCACCTGCGGCAGTGCGGCGGAACGCCCCGCGGCTCCGACGAACAGCTCCGGCCGGGGGTTCTCGGCCAGGCGCAGGATGGCCTCGGCCACCTCCTCCGGCGGGCGCAGCGGCGTCATCGCCTTGACGGCGCGACCGGTGTAGTTGGCGCCATGCTGCCACAGCGGCGTGTCGACAGGACCGGGCAGCACGGTGCAGACTTGGATGCCGGGGTCCTCCACCAGTTCCTGCCTCAGCGTCTCGGAGAAGCCGCGCACCGCGAATTTGCTGGCGGAGTAGGCGGCGGCGTAGCGCTGCCCGATGATCGAGGCCAGCGAGGCGACGTTGATGACCGTCCCCTCCTCACGCTCCAGGAAATGCGGCAGCACGGCGCGGCAACCGTTGGCGGTGCCGAAGAAGTTGGTGCGCATCACCTCCTCGAAGACATCCTGCGGAGTCTCCTCGAAGCGCCCGAAGGCGATCACGCCCGCGTTGTTCACCCAGACATCGATCCCGCCGAACACCTCGATGGCGCGCTCGGCTAGCCGGTTCATCTGCTCCTGGTCGCGCACGTCGGTGGGCACGACCATCGCCCGCCCACCGGCCTCGATGCACTCCTCGGCGACCTCGTGCAGGGCGGCGTGGCGCCGCGCCGCCAGGACCACCGCGGCGCCGTGGCGCGCGAATTCCAGGGCGGTCGCCCGGCCGATCCCGCTGGACGCCCCGGTGATGACCACCACCTTGTCGAAATGCCGACCGGCCATAAGCGTTGCTCCCGCATTGTTCGTTCGAATCCGTTTCCTTGGCTAACACCCCAGCCCGGCAAAGGTGCCCCGGCCCTCCGGAACGCCCAACCATCCGGAACGCCCAACCATCCGGAACGCCCAACCATCCGGAACGGTGGAGACGGAGGCGCGAACCCGGTACAGTCGCGGCGTTCGGTGACGATGCGGAAGAAGAGGTTACGTTCGTGGCGGCCAAGGAACTCGACGTGAAGGGGCTGCATTGCCCGCTGCCCATCCTGCGGACGCGCGCCCTGCTGGACAGGATGGCCGAGGGGGAGGAGGTGATCGTCTACGCCACCGACCCGGCGTCGATCATCGATTTCAAGCATTTCTGCAACACGACCGACAACGTGCTGCTGGCGCACGAGACGCGCGGGGACGTGTTCGTGTACCACATCCGCCGCGGCGCCTCCGCCGCCTGATGCCCGTCCTTGCCTTGGCCGTCGTCCATTCCTGAAGGAGCCCGCCCCATGCCGACCCTGCGCCCCGCGGTTTCGCCCCCGCTGCGTCCCGGCGCGGTGGTCCATGGCCCCGGTTCCGCCGCCGTCGACGCGATGATCGACCGGTTCGTCACGGAACTGCAGCGGCGCGGCTTCCGCGTCGGCGGCGTGATCCAGCGCAACACCGGCGCGCCCGGCGACTGCGCCGACCTGATGGAGCTGGTGGACGTCGCCACCGGCAAGGCCTACGACATCTCGCAGCATCTGGGCCGCCAGTCGCAATCCTGCCGCGTCGACCCCCAGGGGGTGGCCGAGGCCAGCCAGGCGCTGCGCCGCGCCATCGCCGAGCGCGCCGACCTGCTGGTGGTCAACAAGTTCGCCGGGCTGGAGGCCCACGGCGAAGGGCTGGCGGACGAGCTGCTGGCCGGCATCGCCGAGGGTATTCCGGTGCTGACCAGCGTCGGCAGCCGCTTCCTCAACGAATGGCAGAGCTTCACCGGCGGCTTCACCTCGCTGATCTCGCCGGACGAGGACGCGCTGTGGCGCTGGTGGGGAGCGCACCGGCTCTACGACGACCTGTTGCACGGGGTGGAGGACGCCGAGGTCCGCGCCATCACCATCGGCGCCAAATGGATCATGGTGGAGACGGACGGCGCGACGGGACCCGGCATCGGGCTGGCCGCCCGCCCGCAGTCGGCGCCACCGCCCGATCCGGCGCGCTGGGCCGGGGTCGGCCTCGCCGGGCTGGCCGCCCACGCTGCGCGCTCCTGGGACCCGCAGGAGGCCGCGGTCGGCATGGCCGCGCTGAACGCCCACTACAACCGTCCGGACCTGACCGGCTCCGCGGCCAACGGGCTGGACCTGTTCGCCGGCATGGAGGGGCGCGTCGTCGTTTTCGGGGCCTTCCCCCAGATTGCCCGGCGCCTGCCCAACGCCCATGTGGTCGAAATGAACCCCAGCGACGGCGAGTATCCGGAGGCCGCCGGGGAATGGCTGCTGCCGGGGGCGGAGGGCGCGGCGATCACCGCCTCCACCCTGACGAACCGCACCCTGCCCCGCCTGCTGTCGGTGGCCGAGGGCACCCGCGTCGCCCTCGTCGGACCGGGGACGCCGTTGACGCCGCGGCTGTTCCGCTACGGCGTCGCCGCGCTGGCCGGCTTCGTGGTGGAGGACCGCGACGCCGTGGCCGAGGCGATCCTGGGCGGTGGCTCGTCTCGGAGCTTCCACCGTCATGGCCGCTTCGTCACGCTGCACAACGAACAGAATTGAGAGGGATTGGAATGGACGAGAAGACCCGCACCGAGCTGGAAGCCGCCGCGTTCCGCGGTCTGGTTGCGCATCTCCAGAAGCGCACCGACGTGCAGAACATCGACCTGATGAATCTGGCCGGCTTCTGCCGCAACTGCCTGTCCAAATGGTACGCCGCCGCCGCCAAGGAGCGGAACGTGCCGCTGACCGACGAGGAGGCCCGCGTCGCCGTCTACGGCATGCCCTATTCGGAATGGAAGGCGAAACACCAGAAGGAAGCCACCCCCGAGCAGCAGAAGACCTTCGAGGACACCAAGCCCCTGCACGCCGAGATCAGCGGCCACATGCCGAAGAAGTAAGGGCTCCCCTCCCTCTCCCGTCCTCCGGGAGAGGGATCGTCCGGCGCTCAGGCGAACAGGCCGGTGAAGGGCAGGAACTCCACCATGTCCCCCTCGCGGATCGTCGTGGCGTCCGCCGGCATATCCACCAGCCCGTCGGCCTCGACCATTGAGGTCAGGACGCCGGAGCTGTCGCTGGGGAACTTGTGGGCGACTGGGCGGCCATCCGCTCCGGTCGCCAGACGGGCGCGCAGGAACTCCCGCCGCCCAGGCTTCTTCTTGAACTCGAACCCGGCGACGACAAGGCAGCGGGGGGCCGGCGCGTTTTCCGCCCCCGACAGGCGCAGCACCAGCGGGCGCCCCACCAGCATGAAGGTCACCATCGCCGAGACCGGGTTGCCCGGCAGGCCGAGGAACGGCGTGGTCCCGATGCGCCCGAGCGCCAGCGGCTTGCCCGGCTTCAGCGCGAGTTTCCACAGATCGACGGACCCCAGTTCGCCGACCACCGCCTTCACATGGTCCTCCTCGCCCACCGAGGCGCCGCCGGAGGTGACGACGAGATCGGCGGTCGCCGCGGCATCGGCCAGGGCGGCGCGGGTCACGTCCGGCTTGTCCGGCAGGATGCCGAGGTCGCGCACCTCCGCCCCCAGCGCGTCGAGCTGGGCGGCCAGCGTGTAGCGGTTGGCGTCGTAGATCGTACCCTCCGGCTTGTCCGTCCCCGGTTCGCGCAGCTCGTCGCCGGTGGAGAACAGGACGACGCGCAGCCGCTTGCGCACCGACAGGCTGGACCGCCCGACCGCGGCGGCCAAGCCGATCTCCTGGGCGCGCAGCCGCAGGCCGGGAGTCAGCACGACCGACCCCGCCGTCATGTCCTCCCCGGCGTCGCGGATGTTGGCGCCGCGCTGGAGGGTGGCGGGCACCAGCACCGCACCGTCCTCGGCCCGGCAGTCCTCCTGCATGGCGACGGTGTCGACCCCCACCGGGATCGGCGCGCCGGTGAAGATGCGCACCGCCTCGCCCGGCCCGACCGTTCCGGGGAAGACGGAGCCAGCCGGCACACGCCCTACCACGGCCAACCGCAGAGGCTCGCCCACCTCGGCACCGTCCGCCTTGCCGAATCCCCAGCCGTCCATCGCCGAGACGGCGACCGGCGGCACGTTCACCGTCGCCGTCACCGGTTCCGCCAGGATGCGGCCGAGCGCGGCGCGCAGCGGCACCTCCTCCGGCTCCGTCACCGCGCCGTAGGTCCGCTGCACGCGGGCCAGCGCCTCGTCCAGTGGAAGGGGGGCGGTGGGGCCGGGGCCGGCGAAGCAGTCCATGCGACAATCCTTCTCCCTTGGCGCCGCCCTCGGGGGCGGCACCGCGTCATATCACCCCGGATAGTCCGGTGCGCGGCTCTCTTCCACCTTGATCATCGTCAAGACGCGGCGCGGCGCAAGCGTCCGTTCGTGGACGCACCATCGCGGTGGAATGCTCACGAGGGGAATTCGCGGCATGATTGTTGGGGGCACGAATTAAATTTCGCAGCGCTGTGTTTTCCGTCTTGCGCATTTGGATCGATCCAAATAGGCTCCTCGCAACATCCGGCGCCGGAGGCATTGCCGCGGATCGCCGGACGACGAGAGGCCGATAACGAGAATCCCGCACAAGGGACCGCTCACCGAACGCGCGCAGCGCCCTGGTCCGGATGCGGCCGGCCCGGATGCGGAGGAAAAGCCCGTGAACTACACCTTCGATTTCAAGGCGGTCGTCGATTCCTGGGACTATCTGCTCCAGGGCGCGTGGCTGACCGTGCAGTTGTCGATCGGCGCCATGGTTCTCGGCCTGATCGTCGCGATCCTCTGCGCGCTCGGCAAGACGTCCGGGCCGAAGCCGGTCCGCTGGGTGATCAACGCCTACATCGAGGTGGTGCGCAACACCCCCTTCCTGGTGCAGATCTTCCTGATCTTCTTCGGCCTGCCCACCATGGGCATCCGCCTGTCGCCCGACCTCGCCGCGCTGATCGCCATGGTGGTCAACGTCGGCGCCTACGCGACGGAGATCATCCGGGCCGGCATCGAATCGATCCAAAAGGGCCAGATCGAAGCCGGGCTCGCGCTGGGGCTGAGGCCGTTGCAGGTCTTCCGCTACATCGTCATCAAGCCGGCGCTGCGCACCGTCTACCCGGCGCTGACCAGCCAGTTCATCCTGCTGATGCTCAGCTCCAGCGTGGTTTCGGCGATCTCGGCGGACGAACTGACCTCGGTCGCCAACAACATCCAATCGCAGACCTTCCGCAGCTTCGAAATCTACATCGTGGTCACCGGCATCTATCTGGCGTTGGCAATGATGTTCTCCGCGCTGTTCGCCGGCATCTACAAGCTGGCCTTCGCCTACGACACCGACCGGCGCTGAGGGAGGGCCGAGCCATGATCCGCGCCTTCAGTTACAACGAGTTCCTCTTCCTTCTCAGCGCCATGCAATGGACGCTGGCGCTGTCGGCCATCGCCTTCATCGGCGGGGCCACGGTCGGGCTGGTCATCGCGCTGGCCCGCACCTCGGACATCAAGGCGGTGCGGCTGGCCGCCACCGGCTACATCCAGCTGTTCCAGGGCACGCCGCTGCTGATGCAGCTCTTCCTGGTGTTCTTCGGCGCCACGGTGATGGGCCTCGACCTGAATCCCTGGGCCGCCGCGGCGCTGGGCCTGACGCTGAACGCCAGCGCCTTCCTCGGCGAGATCTGGCGCGGCTGCATCCAGGCGGTGCCGCGCGGCCAGTGGGAAGCCGCTTCGGCGCTCGGCCTGCGCTATCCTGGGCTGATGCGCTACGTGATCCTGCCGCAGGCGGTGAAGGTCGCGGTGCCGCCGACGGTGGGCTTCCTCGTGCAGCTCATCAAGAGCACGTCGCTGGCCGCCATCATCGGCTTCACCGAGCTGACCCGCGCCGGGCAGATCGTCAACAACGCCACCTTCCAGCCCTTCCTGGTGTTCGGGATCGTGGCGGTGCTCTACTTCCTGATGTGCTGGCCGCTGTCGCTGCTCAGCGCCCGCTTGGAGCGGCGCTACGCCCTGGCGACCCGCTGATACTCCCCTTTCATAAGAACCGTGAGGAAACCCCAATGACCCTGTCGATCACCCGTCGCCTCGCCGTCGCCGGCGCCATGATGGCCGCTGCCGTCGCCCTGGCCGCCCCCACCGCCGCCCAGACCGTCGACGAGATCAAGTCGAAGGGCAAGCTGACCATCGGCATGCTGGTGGACTTCCCGCCCTTCGGCATCACCACCGCCGACGGCAAGCCGGACGGCTACGACGCCGACGTCGCCAAGCTGCTGGGGAAGCACATGGGCGTCCCGGTGGAGATCGTTCCGGTGACCGGCCCGAACCGCATCCCCTACCTGCTGACCAACAAGGTCGACCTGCTGGTCGCCTCGCTGGGCATCACCCCGGCCCGCGCCGAGCAGGTGCAGTTCTCCGAGCCCTACGCCGCCATCGAGATCGGTCTGGTCGCCCCGGCCAACACCAAGATCAAGGAGGCCGCGGAGCTGTCCGGCAAGCGCGTCGGCGTCGCCCGCGCCAGCACCCAGGACAACGCCCTGACCGCCGTCGCCCCGAAGGACGCGCGCATCATGCGCTTCGACGACGACGCCAGCGCCGTGCAGGCGATGCTGTCCGGTCAGGTGGACGCGCTGGGCCTCAGCAACGTCGTCACCAAGGAGATCAAGAAGCTGGCCCCGCAGGCCAACTACGAGATGAAGTTCGTGCTGAACCGTCAGGTCCAGGGCATCGCCATGCGCAAGGGCCAGGACGCCCTGCTGAAGTGGGTCAACGAGTTCATCGAGACCGCAAAGACGAACGGCGAGCTGAACGAGGTCCACAAGAAGTGGCTGGGCACCGACCTGCCCCCGCTGACCAAGTCGTAACGTCCCACATACCCTCTCCCGCCCCGGGAGAGGGTGCCCGCGAAGCGGGCGGGTGAGGGTCGTACGAGGATCAAGGTGCTGATTCTCGGCAGCACCCTCACCCTTCCCACGCTTCGCGTGGGTCCCTTCCCTCTCCCGGGGCGGGAGAGGGCCAATTTTGGAGGAGTCCCCCATGGCCTCGGCTTACGATACCACGGACGTCCCCGCGCCGCGGCCGGTCAGCGGCGAGGTCGTCATCCGCATGGCCGGTGTCCAGAAATGGTACGACAGCTTCCATGTGCTGAAGGACATCGAGTTGGAGGTCCACAAGGGCGAGCGGATCGTCATCTGCGGCCCCTCGGGCTCCGGCAAGTCCACGCTGATCCGCTGCATCAACCAGCTCGAGAAGCACCAGAAGGGCACCATCACCGTCAACGGCGTCACGATCGACGCCCACCACCGCCACCTCGATCAGGTGCGGCGCGACGTCGGCATGGTGTTCCAGCAGTTCAACCTGTTCCCGCACCTGACCGTGGTCGAGAACTGCATGCTCGCCCCCATGCGGGTGCGCGGCACCTCCAAGCAGGAGGCGCGCGACATCGCCATGAAGTATCTGGCGCGCGTGCGCATCCCGGAGCAGGCGGACAAGTATCCCGGCCAGCTTTCCGGCGGGCAGCAGCAGCGCGTCGCCATCGCGCGGTCGCTGTGCATGAACCCCAAGGTCATGCTATTCGACGAGCCGACCTCCGCCCTCGACCCCGAGATGGTCAAGGAGGTTCTCGACACCATGATCGGGCTTGCCGAGGACGGCATGACCATGCTCTGCGTGACGCACGAGATGGGCTTCGCCAAGTCGGTCGCCGACCGCGTCATCTTCATGGACCGCGGCGAGATCGTCGAGCAGGCCACCCCCGCCGAGTTCTTCACGAACCCGAAGTCCGAACGGACCCGCAACTTCCTCGGCCAGATCCTCACCCACTGAGCCCACTCCACGAAGGACGCTTTTGATGAAGCCGGAGATCCTCCTCGTCGAATCCATGATGCCGGACATCGAGGCGGCGCTGGACGCGGGCTACACCGTCCACCGCCTCGCCGGCGCGCCCGACCGCGACCGGCTGGTCGCCGAGGTGGGGCCGCGCGTCCGCGCCGTCGTCACCGGCGGCGGCACGGGCGTCAGCAACGCGATCATGGACGCCTGCTCCAACCTGGGGATCGTCGCGATCAACGGCGTCGGCACCGACGCGGTGGACCTGAAGCACGCCGCCAGCCGCGGCGTCCGCGTCACCAACACGCCGGACGTGCTGACCGACGACGTGGCCGACCTCGCCATCGGGCTGATGATCGCCGGGTCGCGCCGCACGATGGTCGGCGACCGCTTCGTGCGCGCCGGACGCTGGCCCGGCGGCGGCCTGCCGCTGGCCCGCAAGGTGACCGGCAAGCGGCTGGGCATCCTGGGTCTGGGCCGCATCGGGATGGCCATCGCCCAGCGCGCCGCCGGCTTCGGCATGGACATCGCCTACACCAACCGCAAGCCGCGCAGCGACGTGCCCTACCGCTTCGTCGCTTCCCCGGTCGATCTGGCGCGGGAGAGCGACATTCTGATCGTCGCCGCCTCGGCCGGGCCGGACGCCCGCAACATGGTCAACCGCGCGGTGATCGAGGCGCTGGGGCCGGACGGGCTGCTGGTCAACGTCGCTCGCGGCGCCGTCGTGGACGAGCCGGAGCTGGTCGCCGCCCTGACCGACGGGCGCCTCGGCGGGGCCGCTCTGGACGTCTTCGCCAACGAGCCGCACGCGCCGGAGGCCCTGTTCGGCCTGGACAATGTGGTGCTCCAGCCCCATCAGGCGAGCGCCACGGTGGAGACCCGGATGGCGATGGGCAATCTCGTGCTGGCGAACCTGTCCGCCTTCTTCGCCGGCCAGCCGCTGCCGACCGCCGTCGTCTGAATGGCGGCGTGAATGACCATCCTCGACGAGCGCGGCGGACCGGCCCGCATCACCCTGACGGAGGTGGCACACCACGCCGGGGTGTCGCGGTCCACCGTCTCGCTCGTCCTGCGCGGCAGCCCGCTGGTCGCCGCCGAGACGCGGGAGCGCGTGCAGGCCGCCATCGCGGCGTTGGGCTACGTCTACAACCGCGGCGCCGCGACCCTGCGCGCCGCCCGCACCGACACCGTCGGGCTGCTCGTCTGCGAGATCAACAACTCCTTCTACGGCGAGCTGACCGCCGGGGTGGATGACGTCCTGGGTGAACAGGGGGTCGTCGCCTTCCTCGCCAACACCGCGGAGTCGGGGGAGCGGCAGGATCGCTACCTCCAGCGGATGCGCGAGCAGAACGTGGACGGGGTGATCATCTGCCCCGCCGCCGGCACGTCGCCGGCGCTGCTGGACCGGCTGCGCCAGTGGCAGCTTCCCGTCGTCCAGGCGCTGCGCTTCATCTCCGCCCGCGAAGGCGACTACGCCGGGGTGGATTACGAGTTCGGCATGGAGATGGTGACCGAGCATCTGCTGCGGCTCGGCCATCGCCGCATCGCCTTCGTCGGCGGCAACCTGTCCCACTCCGCCTTCGCCGGGCGCCGCGTCGGCTTCGCCGCGGCGCTGCGCCGCCACGGCCTGACCCCGGACCTTGTCGTGCGCTGCCCGGCCACCCGCCGCGGCGGGCTGGACGCGGTGGGGCCGCTGATGGACCTTGCCGACCCGCCCACCGCGATGCTGTGTTACAACGATCTGGTCGCGTTCGGCGTGATGCTGGGGCTGGAGGCCCGTGGTCTGCGGGCAGGACGGGACATCGCCGTGACCGGTTTCGACGACGTGACCGAGGCGGCGATGAGCCGCCCCGCCCTGACCACCGTCGCCACCTCCGCCCGCCAGATCGGGCAGGAGGCCGCCCGCCTGCTGCTGCGCCGCATCGCCGACCCGCAGGGGGCTCCGGAGCGCGTGATCCTGCCCGCCCGGCTGGTCATCCGCGAGTCCTGCGGCGCCATGAGAGTCCAACCCGACAAGCACCAATAACCCAAGAAAAGCGAAGGCCCGAGACCATGCCCGAAGAGAAGAACGACGCCGCATTCAACGATTCCGTCGACGCCCTGATCCAGGCGCGGAAAAGCCGCGACTGGCTGTCCGCCCTGCCGACCCGCCCCACCAGCGAGGCCGAGGCCTACGCCATCCAGGACGCCGTGGCCCGCCGCCTCGGCCCGGTCGTCGCCTGGAAGGTCGGCGCCCGCACCCCGGACTCGGAGCCGTTCCGCGCTCCCATCCACGCCGACACGCTGTTCTTCGACACCACGGTGCTCCCCGCCGCTGACTATCAGGTCATCGGCATGGAGGCCGAGATCGCCTACACATTCGCCAAGGACCTGCCGCCCCGCGCCGAGCCCTACAGCCGCGAGGAGGTTCTCGACGCCGTCGAGTCCGTCCATCCCGCCTTCGAGATCGTCGACACGCGCTTCGCCGGCTTCGGTTCGCAGGAGTGGTTCAGCCACATGGCCGACCAGTTCAACCACGGCGCCCTGGTGGTCGGTCCGGCCATCGCCGACTGGCGCTCGTTGGAGCCGCTGAAGGAGCGGGTCGCCCTCGTCGTCGACGGCGAAACGAAGGCCGAGACGGTTGCCGGCAACTCGGCGGGCGAGCCGGTGCGGCTTCTGGTGTGGATGGCCAACACCGGCGCGGTCAGCCTGGGCGGCCTGAAGGCCGGCGACGTGGTGACCACCGGGTCGCACGTCGGCACCGTCATGGTCCCGGCGGGCAGCACGTCGGTCGCCGTGTACGGGACGATGGGCACCTACGAGCTGACGGTGATGTAATCGGACTGCCCTGGCGCCCACCAGGGCAGCTTTTGTAACCCTCTCCCCTCTGGGGAGAGGGGACCACTCCTCACCCGAACACCGACGCCCCGGCCTCGGCACTGCCGACCGCCCGGCGGAACACGCCGAACAGCTCCCGCCCGCAGCCGACACCGGCATCGGCCGGCGCGTCCGCCAGCGGGCGGGCGTTCCATTCCGCGTCGTCCACCAGCACCTCCAGCGTGCCGCGCTCGGTGTCCAGCCGCAGCCGATCGCCGTCCCGGATGCGCCTCAGCGGCCCGCCCGCGGCGGCTTCCGGCGTGACGTGGATCGCCGCCGGGACCTTGCCCGACGCTCCCGACATCCGCCCGTCCGTCACCAGCGCCACGCGGTAGCCGAGATCCTGAAGCACACCCAACGGCGGCGTCAACTTGTGCAGTTCCGGCATGCCGTTGGCCTTCGGCCCCTGGAAGCGGACCACCACCACAACGTCGCGGTGCAACTCGCCGCGGCGGAACGCCGCCTGCACCGATTCCTGATCGGTGAAGACGCGGGCCGGCGCCTCGATCACGCGGTGATCCGGCTTCACGGCGGAGACCTTCACCACCGCGCGGCCCAGCGGCCCGCTCAGCACGCGCAGCCCACCCTCCGCCGCCATGGGCGACGACACCGGAGCCAGCACGGCGGGGTCGAGGCTTTCCCGAACCGGCGCGCCGCGCACCAATTCACTCCCCTCCAGCCGCAGCGGGCGGCGGTAGGCGGCGATGCTGTCGTCCTCCCACACCGTGGCGGCGTCGCCGTGGAGAAGCCCGGCGTCGGTCAGTTCCCCGATCAGGAAGGCCATGCCGCCCGCCGCCTCGAAATGGTTTACGTCGGCGCTGCCGTTCGGGTAGACGCGGGCGAGCAGCGGCACCACCGCCGACAGCTCGGCGAAATCCTCCCAGGTCAGGGTGATCCCCGCCGCCGCCGCAATGGCCGGCAGATGCAGCGTGTGGTTGGTCGAGCCGCCGGTCGCCAGCAGCCCGACCACCGCGTTGACGATGGCGCGCTCGTCGACGATCTCCCCGATGGGCGTGCGCAGGGCGACCACCCGCCGCGCCGCCGCGTCGTTCAGCGCGTCGCGCAGCGGCGTGCCGGGGTTGGCGAAGCTCGCCCCCGGCAGATGCAGCCCCATCATCTCGACCAGCATCTGGTTCGAGTTGGCGGTGCCGTAGAAGGTGCAGGTGCCCGGCGCGTGGTAGGACGCGGCCTCCGCCTCCAGCAGGGCGTCCTTGTCCAGCTTGCCCTCTGCGTATTGCTGGCGGATGCGCCCCTTCTCCTTGTTGGGCAGGCCGGAGGGCATCGGCCCGGCGGGCATGAAGACAGTAGGCAGATGGCCGAAGGACAGCGCGCCGATCAGCAGTCCCGGAACGATCTTGTCGCAGACGCCGAGGCACAGCACGCCGTCGAAGGTGCCGTGCGACAGGGCGACCGCCGTCCCCATGGCGATCACCTCGCGGGAGAACAGCGACAGCTCCATCCCCGGCTCACCTTGGGTGACGCCGTCGCACATGGCCGGCACGCCGCCCGCCACCTGGGCCACGCCGCCCGCCGCGCGCACCGCCGCCTTGAGCCGCTCCGGGTAATCGCCGTAGGGCTGATGAGCGGACAGCATGTCGTTGTAGGAGGTGACGATGCCGATGGCCGGCGTGGAGCCGCCGCGCAGCGCCGCCTTGTCCTCCGCCGCGGTGCAGCCGGCGAAGCCGTGCGCCCGGTTGGCGCAGCCCAGCGCCAGACGGCGCGGCCCCTGCGCCGCCGCGGCCCGCAACCGTTCCAGATAGGCGGCTCGGGTGGGCTGGCTGCGCTCCCGGATGCGGCGGGTAACGGCGTCGAGGACGGGATGAAGACTCGTCATGGCGCGATCCTTCCAGACGGCGGACTGTTCAGGCAGCGGGAGCGATCCGAGAGGAAACGCGGGCGGCGATCTCCGCCGGGCTGGCGTCGATGTCGCAGACGATACCAAGCTCTCCGGCCTCCAGCGGCTCCAGCGCCGCGAACTGGCTGTCGAGCAGGGTGGTCGGCATGAAATGGCCGGCGCGCAGCGCCATGCGGGCGTGGATGGTGTCCCGGCTGCCGTGGAGATGGACAAACAGGACGCGCGTCCCGCCGGCGCTCAGCCGGTCGCGGTAGCGCCGCTTCAGCGCGGAGCAGGACACGACGATCGGCGCCTTCGCCTCCCGCGCCAGGACGATGTGGGCGGCGATGGTGTCCAGCCAGCCCCAGCGGTCCTCGTCCTGAAGCGGGATGCCGGCGGACATCTTCGCGATGTTCTCCGGCGGGTGGAAGCCGTCGCCCTCCAGGAACTGCCAGCCGAGCCGCCGAGCCAACTCCTCCCCCACCGAGGTCTTGCCGCAGCCCGCCACGCCCATGACCACGATCGCGTCCACGGCCCCGCTTATGTTAGCGGTAACATCAGGAGTCGGGAGAGCGCTCATGCCGGTCGGTCCTCGAAACAATATGAGTGGGGAGTGATGCGCATGTTACCGCTAACAAACGAGGCTTGTAAAGCCCAATCCGGCGCGGGATAATGGCCGCCGGACAACTGGAACGCTGATGACCGCCACTCCCCGCAAACCCCGATCCTCACGCAGCGGACGCGCCACCATGGCGGACGTCGCCGCCGCCGCCGGGGTCAGCGCCATGACCGTGTCCCGCGCCCTGCGCCGGCCCGACACGGTCAGCGAGGAAGTGCGCGCCCGCGTCGAGGAGGCGAGCCGCCGCCTGGGCTTTGTGCCCAGCCGCGTGGCGTCGGCGCTGGCCTCGGCGCGGACGATGACGGTGGCGGTGCTGATCCCCTCGCTAACCAACGCCGTCTTCATCGACCTGCTGGCCGGCGTGCAGGAAGCGCTGAGCCCGCAGGGCTACCAGCCGCTGATCGGCATCACCGGCTACGGCCCTGAGGCTGAGGAGCGCGTCCTGCGCACGCAACTCGCCCACGATCCGGACGGAGTAATCCTGAGCGGGCTCGACCACACGCCGGGCACCTGGGATCTGCTGCGCAGCCTGACGATCCCGGTCGTCCACACCATGGACCTGACCGCGGAGGTTGAGCACGGCGACTGCCCGGTGCAGACGGTCGGCTTCTCGCAGTACGACGCCGGCTACGCCGTCGGCGCGCATCTGGCCGCGCGCGGGCGGCGGCGGATCGGGTTGATCGCCGGGCAGCTCGACCCGCGGACGCGGCAGCGCTGCGACGGCTGGCGGCAGGCGCTGCGCGACGCCGGGCGGCACGACCCGGCGCTTGAGTTGATGGTGCCGGACGCCACCTCCGTCGCGCTGGGCGCGGAGCTGCTGGAGCGCGCGCTGGCCACCCACCCCGACACCGACGCGCTGTTCCTGTGCAACGACGATCTGGCGCAGGGCGCGCTGTTCCAGTGCGCGCGGCTCGGCATTCCGGTGCCGGAGCGGCTGGCCGTCGCCGGCTTCAACGATCTGGCCGGGGCGGCCTGGACCGTCCCGCCGCTGACCACCGTCGCCACCCCCCGCCGCGCCATCGGCGTGGAGGCGGCCCGCCTGCTGATCGCGGGCATGGCGGACCGGACACCGAAAGACCGGGAAAATCCGCGCCGCGTGGATCTGGGCTTTCGCCTGATGGTCCGCGAGACCACTTGAGAGACCGCAACCGACCCCCGCGCTGCGGGGTTCCATCAAAGAGAATGTACGGGAGTTCGTCGTAATGGTGCAGGGCAACTCGACCAGGACCGGAGCGGATATCGCTGTCCTCGGCCTGGGCGTGATGGGGCGCAACCTCGCCGCCAATCTGGCCGACCATGGGGCCGTGGTGGCGGGCTACGACCTGGACGAGGGGCGCCGCGGCGCCTTTGCCGCCCAGGTGGGCAACGCCGTCCCCTGCGCGTCGGTGGAGGACCTGCTGGGCGCGCTCAAGGCGCCGCGGACGATCCTGATGATGGTGCCCGCCGGCGCCCCGGTGGACGAGCTGACGGCCGCCCTGCTGCCCCGCCTGTCGCCGGGCGACGTGCTGATCGACGGCGGCAACTCCCATTTCCGCGATACCAACCGCCGCGCCGCGCTCGCCGCGACGGCGGGCGTGCGCTTCGTCGGGCTGGGCGTGTCGGGCGGCGAGGAGGGAGCGCGGCGCGGACCGGCGCTGATGGCCGGCGGCGACGCCGAGGCGCTGGCCCCCGTCGCCCCGCTGCTGGCCGCCATCGCCGCCCGCGCCCCGGACGGCGAGTCCTGCTTCGCCCGCGTCGGGCCGGAAGGGGCCGGCCATTTCGTCAAGATGATCCACAACGGGATCGAATACGCCGACATGCAGCTGATCGCCGAGGCGTATCATCTTCTGCGCGAGATCGGCGGCTGCTCCTACGAGCGTCTGGCGGACATCTTCGCCGAGTGGAACGGCGGGGAACTGGCCTCCTACCTGATGGAGATCACCACCGACATCCTGCGCACCAAGGACGGCGAGACCAACGCCCCGATCCTGGAGGTGATCCGCGACGCCGCCGGCCAGAAGGGCACCGGCCACTGGGCGGCGACCACCGCGCTGGAATTGGGCATGCCCGCCCCGACCATCGCCGAGGCGGTGCACGCCCGCTGCCTGTCCGCCCTGAAGGACGAGCGCGTGCGCGCCGCCGAGGCGCTGGCCATCCCGCACGCTCCCTCCACGGAGGATCTGGTCGCGTCGGTCGGCGACGCGCTGCTCAGCGGACGGATCGCGGTCTACGCCCAGGGCTTCGCGGTGATCGCGGCGGGCAGCCGACAGTTCGGCTGGGACGTCGATCTGGCGGCGGTGGCGCGCATCTGGCGCGGCGGCTGCATCATCCGCGCCCGCCTGCTCGACCGCATCCTGACCGCGCTGAACCGCGCGCCGGAACTGCCGAACCTGATGCTGGACCCCGACATCGCCGGCCTGATGACCCGCGGCGACGCCGGCTTCCGCCGCGTGGTGGCCGCCGCGACCCTGGCCGCGGTGCCGGTGCCGGCGATGGCCTCGGCCCTGTCCTACTGGGACGGCTACCGCAGCGGCCGGCTGTGGGCCAACATGATCCAGGCCCAGCGCGACTACTTCGGCGCCCACGGCTATGAGCGCACGGACCGTCCGGGCATGGTGCACACGGAGTGGAAGGGGGCCTGAGGCCGCCACGCTGCCCCCTCCCCGGCCCTCCCCCGCTTTGCAGGGGAGGGAGTCTTGTCCCCTCCCCTGCGATAGCGGGGGAGGGCTAGGGAGGGGGCCCCGTCGCGACCTCTCACCCCTTCGGAAACACCGGCGCCCGCTTCTCAAAGAAGGCGGTCACGCCCTCCCCGGCCTCGTCGTGGAACAACGACTCCACGAAGGCGTCGCGCTCGCGGTCGAGCTGGTCGGCCAGCCCGCCGTAAGCCACCTCCAGCAGCCCCTTGGCGCGGCCCAGCGCGGCGGTCGGGCCGGCGGCCAGCCGCTCCGCCCAGGCGGTCGCCTCGGCCAGCGCACCGCCCGGAGCGGTCAGCCGGTTGATCATGCCGAGTTGCGCCAGACGCGGCGCCCCGACGCGCCCGCCCTCGAACAGGATCTCCGCGGCGAGCTGCGGCGGCAGCGCGCGGGCCAGCGACGCCGTGCCGCCGCCGTCCGAGGTCAGCGCGACCTTGATGTAGGACAGGGTAAACACCGCGTCCTCCGCCGCGACGATCAGGTCGCAGGCCAGCGCCAGCGGGAAACCCGCCCCGCCCGCCGGCCCCTCGACCGCAGCGATCACCGGCTTGGGGCAGGCACGCAGGCTGCGGATCATGGCGTGGAAGCTCTCCACCCCCGCCCGCACCGACTCGCGGTCGCCGCCGCGCGCCTCCTTCAGCCATTTCAGGTTGCCGCCGGAGCAGAAGGCCCCCTCGGCACCGGTCAGCACCACCGCCCCGACGCTCGCGTCCGCCGCCGCCGCGTCAAAGGCGGCGCGGGCCGCCTCCATCAGCGCCGGGCCGATCGAGTTGCGGGTGGCCGGGTCGTTGATGGTCAGGCGCAGGACACGGCCGTCCTGCGCGATGTCCAAACCAGTCTTCTTATCGTTCGTGTTGTTGGTCATCGGGACGTTCCCTCCGGATTTTCGCTTCCGGGGGCATATTTGAACATTCCCTCGGCGGACGCCAGCAGCGCGCCGTCGTCCTTGCGCCGCACCTCGCCCCGGCAACCCACGATCTTGCGCCCGCCGCCCAGCAGCGTGCCGCGCGCCACCACCGTGCCTTCCGCCACCGCGCCGAGGAAACTGGAGGACAGCGACAGCGTGACCAACCGGCGCGAATGGCCGGGCACCGCGCAGTGGGTCGCCGCGAATCCCATGACGGTGTCGAGCAGGGTCATCAGCGCGCCGCCGTGCAGGACACCGCCCCGGTTGCGGTGCTGCGGAGCGATGGTCAGTTCCACCTCCGCCATGCCCTCCTCCCAGCGCACCAGCGTGTAGCCGAGCAGGGTCTGGAAGCCGGAGGCCGGTTCCCCCTTCATCAAGTCGTCCATAAAAGCGCTCTCCAACCCGTCTTCTTGGTTCTGGAGCGCCAGTGTCGCACACATCCGCCTGTCAGTGCCGCCGCGCCGCCTTCAAAAAGCGCTCGCGGTCGCTGGAGCCGACGCGCATGTCGAAGATGTCGCCTTCCCGTTCCATGGTCAGCGGCACGTCGACCCCCGCCGGGCCGAGGTTCCACAGGGCGCGGTAGAAGTCGGCCAGCGAGCCCACCGGCTGCCCGGCCACCGCGCGCACCACGTCGCCGGCCCGCAGTTCCGCCCGTTGCGCCGGTCCGTCGCCGGCCAGACCGACCAGCACCACGCGCTCCCGCTCGTCCTGCGTGGCGTAGAGGCCGAGCCAGGGGCGCGGCGGACCGCTGACCTTCCCGCGGGTCATCAGGTCGTCCAGGATCGGCTTCAGCAGGTCGATCGGCACGTTCATGTTCAGCGGCAGGACGCGCTCCTCCGGCGCCCGGTATTGGAGTTGCAGGGAACCGATGCCCAACAGTTCGCCCCCCGCCCCCAGCATCGCCGTGCCGCCCCAGTTGGGATGGGCCGGCAGGGTGAACAGGGCGTCATCGATCATGTACTCCCAGTAGCCGGCGAATTCCTGCCGGGCGACCACCCGCGCGGTCAGCGACCGCTCGCGCCCGCCGGCCCCGGCCACCACCACCGGGTCGCCCAACTCCACATGGCGGGAGGAGCCGAGCATCAGCGCCGGCACACCCAGCGGCGACAGCGCCTGCACCAGCCCGAACCCGCTGGTGTGGTCGTAGGCGACCACATGCGCCTGCACCGCCCGCCCGTCGTTGGTGGTCAGCCAGACCTCCTCGGCCTCCGCGATCAGATAGCCGATGGTCAGGACCAGCCCGTCCTCGCGGATGACGGCGCCCTGCCCGGCGCGCTCCGTGCCCAGCACGCCGGCGGTGTAGGCGTCTTCCGGAACGCTGGCCCGCAGTCCGACCACGGCGGACAGCGCCCGGTCCAGATCATAGGCCAGATCATCCGGGTCGGGCTGGAATTGCGGCGGAATCCGCCAGTCGTCGGACGGGTTCATCGGCGGCTCCTTTGCGCAGGGGGGCGGTATGATCCTCTCCCCTTTCGGCGTGATTCTCTATGACGTTATTTGGGTTCCATGGCCTTATTTGGGAAGTCGATGGCGCCTGCTAAGCCCGGCGTTCCATCCCCCCCTCCTCCGCGCGTGAAACCAGCGAGCCGCAGCGATGTTGTCCGGGATCGCTTCACCAAGGCGACCAACCGAGGGAGGACATGATGGGCCTGTTCGATTTCTTCCGCCGCGATCATGGCGAGAAGGTCGGTGCCGCGGACACTCCGACCGCCGACGAGCTGAAATCCCACCTGACGCAGGTCGGCCTGCCGACCAACGGGCTGGACATCCAGGTCGCCGACGACACGGTGACCGTCCGCGGCAGCGCCGCCTCTCAGGAGGAGAAGGAGAAGATCGCGGTGGCGCTCGGCAACGTGAAAGGCGTGTCGCGGGTGGATGATCAGACCGCCGTCATCGCCAAGGACCAGGGGCCCGGCGGCCCGGACCAACCGACCGCGCCGCCCACCGAGCAGCCGGCCAGCCAGACGCAGTTCCACACAGTGGAGAAGGGCGACACCCTGTCCGCCATCGCCAAGAAGGTCTACGGCGACCCCAACCGCTACAACGCCATCTTCGAGGCGAACAAGCCGATGCTGAAGGACCCGAACAAGATCTACCCCGGCCAGGTCCTGCGCATCCCGCCGCAGTGAGACGGCACCGTCCCGCGGCGGCGAGGCTCCGCCGCGGGATCGGTCCGCAAAGGTGCAGATCGCGCCGGATACTCCCGTCATTCCGACCGATCTCGAATTGCTCCGCCCAAGCCCGTCCGGCAGGCTCCCCACGGCAATCGGCAGGGAGGCGCAGGCCATGAAGATCATTGGATATCCGGACGAACTCATTCCGCGCGTCGCGGCGGCCAGCCTGGGAACCTGCCAGGACCGCCCGGCCTGTGCGAAGTTCCTGGAGGGACTTGCCGCCGCGGAAAAGGCGTTCGAGTCGATCACCTGGAACCGGGTGATGCTGCACGCCCTCGCCAAGCCGGAGCCGCTGGACGACGACGTCATCAGCACCTACGAAGCCGAGGTGGCCAAGGTCATCACCCTCCTGCTCCGGAAACTGAAGACCGTTGGCACTCTGGCCGCGGAGGCCGCGAAGGATCTGGGTGTTCTGACGAAGGCCCACCCGAAGGCCACGGTGGCGAAGAAGGCTCTGGCCTTCGCCAAATCGGTGCCGGGCGTCACAACCAAGCTCATCAAGGCGTTCGAGGAGGCCATCGCCAAGGATCGCAAGGACATCAGCGCCCGGCTGGCGAAGGATGAAGCGGCCTATGAAAAGCAACGGAAGGCGGACCAGAAGGCGCAGACCAAGGACAGTCCGTTCGTGAATCCCTTCGAAAAGAAGGGAATTGAGGAAATCCTGAAAAGCAACAAGCTGACGCTGCTGTTGCACGCCGTCGCCGAGCAGGGGAAAACCGGCGAGAACATCGAGTTCCTCTCGATCACCCGCAAGGGCGTTGATCAGAAGAACGCACCCAAGCTCTACAAGGTGTTTATCAACCAGAACAGCGCCAAGGGCCTGAACATCGACGATCATCTGCGGAATGATTTTCTCAACGGGATCGACAGCGGCGCCTACACGGACGCTCTGAAGAGCATCCGGACGCATGTGCTGAAAGTCGTGAACGAGGACACGCTGCCGCGCGCCAGGAAGCTCGACGAGACGGCCTTGCGCAAGCTCGGCTACAAGTGACCGTCAGGCCGCGCCTCAATCGGTGCCGGCTCGCCAGCGGGTCAGGCGCGCCGCCAGCCGGTCGAAGCCGGCGTCCAGCACCACCGCCAGGGCGGCTACGATCACCGCACCCTGGATGACGTAGGCTGGGTTGGAGCCGTTCAGCCCGACGATGATCGGCAGGCCGAGCGTCTTCGCCCCGACTGTGGAGGCGATGGCCGCCGTGCCGAGGTTGACGACCGCCGCCGTCCGCACCCCGGCCAGGATCACCGGGGCGGCCAGCGGCAGTTCTACCCGCCACAGCATGGCACCCGGCCCCATGCCCATGCCGCGCGCGGCCTCGCGCACCGGTTCCGGCACCGATTCCAGGCCGGCCACGGTGTTCTCCACGATGGGCAGCAGTCCATAGAGGGTCAGGGCGATCAGCGCCGGGGCCGGGCCGAAGCCGAGGACGGGGACCGAGACGGCCAGCACCGCCACCGGCGGGAAGGTCTGGCCCATCGCCGCCACCGCGTCGAGGATGCCGCGGAACTCCCGTCCGAAGGGCCGGGTCACCGCGATGCCCGCCGCCCCGCCGAGCAGCACCGCGATCAGGCTCGCCCCGCCGGCCAATGCCAGATGGTCCAGCGTCAGGGCGAGGAAGCCGTCCGCCTCGTACAAGGGCCGGTCGAGCGCCGGGAAGGCTGCGGCGAACAGTGGCTTCAGCGCCGGCATCCCCAGCACCAGCGCCGCCAGGACGAGGAGCCCCAGCGCCAGCCGGTCCGCCAGCAGACTTCGCAGGCGGCTCACGACCGGCCCGGCCCGCGCAGCAGGTCGGCGAGGTGGAGCGCGCCCGCCGGGCGTCCCTGCCCGTCCGCAACGGGTAGCCGGTCGGTCCCGCGCGCCACCATTGCGGCCAGCGCCTGACGCAGCGACGCCCCCGCCGCCAGGGGATCGCCCGGCGCCGTTTCGCCGGGGCGCATCCGCTCCGCCACCGTCTCCACGGCCAGCCGCTTCAGCCCCCAATCCTCGCGCCCCACCAGATCGCGCACCCGGTCGTCGGCGGGATCGGTCAGGATGTCGAGCGGCGTGCCGGTCTGCACCAGCCGCCCGCGGTCCAGCACGGCGATCCGGCTGGCCAGCGCCAGCGCCTCGTCCATGTCGTGGGTGACGAAGACGATGGTGGTCCCGGTCGCCTTGTGGATCGCCGCCATCTCCGCCTGCAAGGCGCCGCGGGTGATCGGGTCGAGCGCGCTGAACGGCTCATCCATCAGCAGGATGTGCGGCTCCGCCGCCAGCGCGCGGGCGACGCCGACGCGCTGCTGCTGCCCGCCGGACAGCTGGTGCGGGTAGGCGCCGCGGTAGCGCTTCGGGTCGAGATTCAGCAGAGTGAGAAGTTCGGTCACCCGGTCGCGCACCCGCGCCTTGGGCCAGCCGAGCAGGTCCGGCACGGCGGCGATGTTGCGCTCCACCGTCCAGTGCGGAAACAGCCCGATGCTCTGGATCACGTAGCCCATGCGGCGGCGCAGCGCTTCCGGCTTCAGGCGGGCGATGTCCTCGCCCTCCACCCGGATGGTCCCGGCGTCCGGTGCGATCAAGCGGTTCATCATCCGCAGCACCGTCGACTTGCCGGATCCGGACGGTCCGATCAGCACGCGGAACTCACCCGCCGCCACGGTCAGCGACAGGTCGTCCACGGCGGTCCACGCGCCGAACCGCTTGGTCACTCCCTCGAAGTTGATCACGCCGCCGGCCTCCCGAGTCGCGACAGCGCCAGCGCCGAGGCCAGCTTCAGCGCCGCGTCGGCGGCGACGGCCAGCAGGATCACCGGCACCGCCCCCAGCAGCACGAGGTCCAGCGCGTTGGCGAACAGCCCCTGGAACATGATCGCCCCCAGCCCGCCGGCGCCGATCAGCGCCGCCACCGCGGCCAGCCCGACCGCCTGGACCAGCGTGATCCGCAGCCCGGCCAGGAACACCGGCAGGGCCAGCGGCGCCTCGACCCGCCAGAAGATTTGGCGTGGAGTCATGCCGATGCCGCGCGCCGCCTCCCGCACCGGCTCCGGCACGCCGGCCAGCCCGGCGGCGGTGTTGCGCGCGATGGGCAGCAGCGAATAGAGCGTCAGCGCGATCACCGCCGGCACCGGCCCCACCCCGCCGATGCCCAGCCCCGGAAAGGCGGCGGCCAGCGCCGACAGCGGGGCCAGCAGCAGCCCGAACAGGGCGATGGACGGAATCGTCTGCACGACGTTCAGCACCGGGAAGACCAGCCGCCCCACGGCGGGGGAGCGCTGCGCGGCGATTCCCAGCGGCACGCCGATCAGCAGGGTCGGTGCCAGGGCCGCGGCGACCAGGGCGGCGTGGCGCAGCACGGCCCCGGCGAAGACGTCCCGCTGGTTGGCGTATTCCTTCATGATCGAGAGCTGGTCGAGATGCCCGGCGGCGAACTGCCCGCCGATCAGCGCCGCTGCCAGAGCGCCCACGGCGACCCGCCCGGCAGGCCCCAGCCCCAGCCGCCGTACCCCGTCGAGAACAGCAAGCAGAGCCGCCGCCTCCATCACCCAGAAGCCCGCCCCGAAGGAGGTCCGCGCCGCCGGGCTGGCCGTCGCGGCGAGTTGTGCGGCGTGCTGCCCGGCCAGCCAGACCAGCCCCGCCGCCGCCAGAACGCCCGCCCCGACATACAGGGCATTCACCGCCCGGCCCGCCCGCAGGAAGGGCACGGCCAGCAGCAGGGCGACCGGCAGCAGCGCCGCCCCGCTCCACCCGGCGCCCGCCACCGCGCTCAGCGCGATGGCCTTGCCCGACAGCAGCCGATTTGGCGCGAAGCCGAGGAACGGCAACCCGAGCGCCGCCGCCACGGTCATGACGGCGAGCAGCAGGGCGACGCGGTTGTGGATCAAACGAACGCGGGCCATTCCGTAGGTTCAGGCCGTCAGTTCAGGAAGCCTTTCGACTTCAGGTACGTCGTGGCGACCGCGCGCGGGTCCTGCCCCTCCACGGAAATCTTGGCGTTCAGCCCGCGCAGGGTCTCGGTGTCGAGGGACTTGAAGACCGGGTCCAGCAGGTCGCGGATCTTGGGATGGGCATCCAGCACCCCGTCGCGGATGGTCGGGGCCGGGGCGTAGACCATCTGCGCGTTCTTGGTGTCCTTCATGACCACGAGGTCCAGCGCGGCGATGGCGCCGTCCGTGCCGTAGACCATGGCGGTGTTGACGCCGGACGTGCCCTCCGCCGCCGCGCGGATGGTCGCCGCCGTGTCGCCGCCGGCCAGCACCAGGATCTGGTCGGGCTTCAACGTGAAGCCGTAGGATTTCTGGAAGGAGGGCAGCGCCGCCGGGCTTTCCACGAACTCCGCCGAGGCGGCGAGCTTCGCCGTGCCGCCGGCACCGACCCAGCGCGAGAAATCCTCCATGCTGGCGAGATTGTTGGGCGCCGCCACGTCGCGGCGCAGCGCGATGGCCCAGGTGTTGTTCGCCGGGGCCGGGGTCAGCCAGACGATGTTGTGTTTGTCCCGGTCGAGCTGCTTCACCGTCTCATAGCCGGCGGCGGCGTTTTTCCAGGCCGGATCGCTGTCGAGGTTGAAGAAGAAGGCGCCGTTGCCCGTGTATTCCGGATAGACGTCGATCTCTCCGGCAAGTAGGGCGCTGCGCACGATCCGGGTGGGGCCGAGCTGGATCTTGTTCTCGACCGGAATGCCGTTGGCCTCCAGCACCTGCAGGATCATCGTGCCGAGCAGGCCGCTTTCGGCGTCCAGCTTCGATCCGACACGGACCTTGTCCGCCGCCGCGGCGCTCCCCACCGTCAGCAGCGCTCCCAGCGCCAGGGCGGCTACCGCCCGAACCACACGCCGCATCCCCCGCATCCTCCCAACCATCGTCCAATCTGTCCGTCCGCCAGCATGGGGAAGCCGGGCCGCCCCGGCAACCCACCCTTTCCGCCTGTGCGGCCCTCCATTTTGGAGAAGAGGGTCACGCCGTGACGTGGTCCTCCGCATCGCGGGCCGCCCGCGCCCCGGCGCCGTCCACCCAGCCGCCCAGCTCGCGCTCGACAAGATCGGCCAGGAAGATGACATGGTCGGGATGGTCGTTCAGGCAGGGGATGTAGGTGAAGCGCTCGCCACCCGCCGCCATGAAGGCGTCCTTCACCTGGAACTGGATCTCCTCCAGCGTCTCCACGCAGTCGGCGGAGAAGCCCGGCGCGATCACCGCGATCTTGGTCTTGCCGGCGCGGGCCAGCTCCTCGACCGTCTTGTCGGTGTAGGGCTTCAGCCACTCCGCCTTGCCGAAGCGCGACTGGAAGCTGTACTGCACGCGTCCCGGCTCCCAGCCCAGCCGCTCGGCCAGCAGGCGTGCGGTCTTCACGCAGAAGCAGTGGTAGGGGTCGCCGCGGTCGAGATAGACCTTCGGCAGGCCGTGGAAGCTCGCCAGCAGCACGTCCGGCGTGTGGTCCAGCGCCGCGATGTGCCGCACCACCGAGCGGGCCAGCGCCTCGATGTAGCCCGGCTCGTCGTGATAGGCGGGGACGGTGCGCACCGCCGGCTGCCAGCGCATGGTCATCAGCTGGCGGAAGGCCTGATCGTTGGCCGTGGCCGTCGTGGTCGCCGAATATTGCGGGTAGAGCGGGAACAGCAGGATGCGGTCGCAGCCCCGGTCCTTCAGCCGCTGGATCGCCGGGCCAACCGCCGGCTGGCCATAGCGCATGGCCCAGTCCACCACCACGCTGTCGCCGTGCCGCGCCGCCAGCGCCGCCGCGACACCCTCCGCCTGGGCGCGGGTGACGGTCTTCAGCGGGCTTTCGTTGCGCTCCTCGTTCCAGATGCTTTTGTAGGCATGGCCGCTCTTGCCTGGACGCACGGTCAGGATGATGCCGTTCAGCACCGGCCACCAGACCGCCTTCGGCACCTCGATCACGCGGGGGTCCGACAGGAACTCCTTCAGGTAGCGGCGCATCGACCAGTAGTCGGTCGCCTCCGGCGTTCCGAGATTCATCAGAAGCACACCGACGCGGCGCGCGGGAACCGGCGGATGGTCGGCGGGCTTGGAGATAGGCTGCATGATGTCGGTCACCTCGATGTCGCGGCGGGCAGCATAATAGCGGGCCGAACCCATCGGAAGCAGCCCTTTGTCCCTATGCGGTCGATAGGGCCGGGCTATCCTCCGGCCGTTCGGACAGGCTCTTCCGTCCGGTCCGCCGGCCGATCCGCGAAAACGGATTTCAGATCGACCGCACCGTCCGACCGCGCGTCGAGGTCGAGTTGCCTCTCCACTTCGTCGAGATGCTCCATCATCAGCCGCATCGCAGCACCCGGCGGGCCGGACTCCAGCGCCTCGACGAAGCGTCGGTGCTCGGTGGCGGAGCAGGAGTGGGAGGACCGCCGCTCGAACGCCGCGATGGCGAGGCTGGAGCGGTCGATCAGGTCGGCCAGGATGCCGGCCAGCGTGGCGTTCCCGGCGAAGTCGGCCAGCAGGTGATGGAACTGCCCCGACAGGCGGATCAGCGCCATGCGGTCGCCGGCCCGGTCGGCCTCCTCCTCCCGCGCCAGATGGGCGCGCAGCTTCGCCGACATCTCGTCCGGCAGGGGGCGGGGGGTGCGCTCCAGCGCCTCGACCACGGCGCGCTCGATCACGCGGCGGGCCTCGAACACCTCGCGCGCCTCCCGCGCGGTGGGCTTGGCGACGAAGGCGCCGCGGTTGGGGATCAGCGTCACCACGCGCCGCTGCGCCAGCAGCAGCAGCACCTTGCGCACCCGCTCGCGGCTGACGCCGAACACCTCGGCCAAGCTCTCCTCCGCCAGCTTGGTGCCGGGCGGCAGCCGGCGGTCGGCGATGGCCTCGCCGATGCTGCGGACGATGCGGGCCTCCGCCCCCTCCCCCCGCCCGCGAACGGCGCGGCGGGGGGCGCTCAGGACAGTTTTCATGACGGCACGGGCGCTGTTCAATTCGTTGCCGCAGATTGTGCACAAAACGGACCAGCGGACAAACACGGTCGCCGCGCCTTGCCCATGCATCGGGCACAGTTCACCCATGCACAATTTCGCGCCACAGCGCTGAAATCCTGACCAATCGCTGATTGTCGCCGCCGAAAAGTCGCGGAATTCCGCCATTTGCACGCTGGCATGGAACTTGCGGACAGTCTCGACAGCCGCAGCGGGACCTGCGGATTGTGCACAAAACGGGAGAGAGCCATGACCACCGGATCGACTGTCGAGCTGGTGAAGCTGCGCAAGTTCTACGGCTCCACCGTCGCCGTCGATGGCATCGACCTGCGCATCGCCGCCGGCGCCTACTGCTGCCTGCTCGGCCCCAGCGGCTGCGGCAAGACCTCCACGCTGCGCATGATCGCCGGGCATGAGGACATCTCCGACGGCGACCTGCTGATCGGCGACACGGTGGTGAACGGGGAGCCGCCGGCCCGCCGCGGCACCGCCATGATGTTCCAGAGCTACGCCCTGTTCCCGCACCTGGACTGCACCGACAACGTCGCCTTCAGCCTAAAGATGAAGGGTGTCGCGAAGGAGGAGCGGCGGCGCCGCGCGCGGGAGATGCTGGACCTCGTCCACATGTCCCAGTACGCGGACCGGCTGCCCGCCCAGCTCTCCGGCGGCCAGCAGCAGCGCGTGGCGCTGGCCCGCGCGCTGATCACCCGGCCGGGCGTGCTCCTGCTCGACGAGCCGCTGTCGGCGCTCGACCCCTTCCTGCGCATCCGCATGCGCGAGGAGCTGAAGCGTCTGCACACGGAACTCGGCATCACCTTCGTCCATGTCACCCACAGCCAGACCGAGGCGATGGCGCTGGCCGACCTCGTGGTGGTGATGAACCAGGGCCGGATCGAGCAGGCCGGCCCGCCGCGCGAGGTCTTCAACCAGCCGCGCACCGCCTTCGTCGCCCGCTTCATCGGCGGCCACAACGTGGTGGAGGACGCCGCCGGCCGCCGGGCCGTGCGGGCCGACCGCATCCTGCTCGGCCAGCCGGCCACTTCCGCTGAGGGGACCGACCACCAACTGGAAGGCACCGTCCGCGCGCTGGAGTATCACGGCGCGTCGGTCCACCTGACGCTCGACGTGCCGGGCGCCGAGGACTTCGCCGTGGTGCTGGACGAATCCCGTTTCTACGACGCCCCGCTTGCCATCGGCGACCGCGTGACCGCGGGCTGGAAAGCGCGCGACGTCCACCCCCTGGTTGCCTGATTTCCCGACCAATCCCCAAGAACCGACTCCCAAAAACCGACCGACCATACTGGAGGCACAGAGCATGACCGAGACGCGCACCGGCTCGCCCCTTTCCGCCGGAATCACCAAGGGCGGGACCACCACGGGCGTCAGCCGCCGCACGCTGCTGAAGGGCACCGCCGCCGCCGCGGGTGTCGCCATCGGGTCGGGGGCGATCACCGGCTTCCCCACCATCTGGGCGCAGAACATCAAGAACGTCACGCTGCGCCAGTTCGGCACCGGCGTGTCGAACCTGAACGCCGTCGCCGACAAGGTGAAGGAGGATCTGGGTTTCACCCTGCAGATGACCGCGCTCGATTCGGACGCGGTGGCCCAGCGCGCGGTGACCCAGCCGAAGTCCTACGACATTGCCGACATCGAATACTGGATCTGCAAGAAGGTCTTCCCGGCCGGCGTGATGCAGCCGATGGACGTCTCCAAGATCAAGAACTTCGACAAGATCGTCCCGATCTTCGTCAACGGCAAGCTGACCCCGGAGAGCGCCGTCGCCCAGGGCACCGCGCCGCACACCGTCGGCTTCGTGGAGGGCAAGGACAGCATCAAGTTCGCCAAGTCGGCGACCCAGTGGATGACGCTGATCCCGACCATCTACAACGCCGACACGCTGGGCATCCGCCCCGATCTGGTCGGCCGCCCGATCAGCAGCTGGAAGGACCTGCTCGACCCGGCCTTCAAGGGCAAGGCGTCGATCCTGAACATCCCCTCCATCGGCATCATGGACGCCGCCATGGTCTGCGAGGCCATGGGCGAGGTGAAGTACGGCGACAAGGGCAACATGACCAAGGAGGAGATCGACAAGACCCTCAAGATCATGACCGACGCCAAGAAGGCCGGGCAGTTCCGCGCCTTCTGGAAGACCTTCGACGAGAGCGTCAACCTGATGTCGTCAGGCGAGGTCATCATCCAGTCGATGTGGTCGCCGGCCGTCGCCGCCGTGCGCGCCAAGGGCATCCAGTGCCTCTACCAGCCGCTGAAGGAAGGCTACCGCGCCTGGGGCGGCGGCCTCGGCATCGCCAAGCATCTGAGCGGGCTGGAGCTGGAAGCGGCCTACGAGTACATCAACTGGTACCTGTCGGGCTGGGTCGGCGCGTATCTGAACCGCCAGGGCTATTACTCCGCCGTGCTCGACACCGCGAAGGAGCACATGTCGCCGGACGAGTGGGCCTTCTGGATGGAGGGCCAGCCGGCCAAGACCGACATCCTCAGCCCCGAAGGCAAGGTGATGGAGAAGGCCGGCGCGGTGCGCGACGGCGGGTCGTTCCAGGACCGCATGGGCCGCGTCGCCTGCTGGAACGCGGTGATGGACGAGGACCGCTACATGGTCCGCAAGTGGAACGAGTTCGTCGCGGCGTAAGGCACGAGGCCCCCTCCCTTCCCGCGGCGCGGCCGCGGGCCCCTTCCCTCCCCCGCTTCGCGGGAGAGGGGGATCATCCCCTCCCTCGCCGAAGGCGGGGGAGGGTCAGGGAGGGGGCACCGCAAATTCCCTTCACTCCCCCACGGCACCGGACCCCTCCGCCATGACCGTCTCCGCCGTCCCATCCGAAGCGTCCAGCGCGTCCGCGGCACCGCGGGGCGGCGGGGTGCGCCGTTCCGTGCTGCGCCGGGTCGCCCCCTATCTTCAGGCCGGGCCGCTGGCCTTGACGCTGCTGGTCTTCCTGCTGATCCCCATCCTGACCATCGTCGCGGTCAGCTTCTGGGACTACGACAGCATCCGCATCTACCCGGACTTCGTGCTGACCAATTACGAGGAGCTGCTGACCTCCCCGGTCACCTGGAAGACCTACCTGAACACGGTGAAATTCGCGGCGCTGACCTGGGTCATCACGCTGCTGATCGGCTTCACAGTGGCCTATTTCCTGGCCTTCCACGTCCAGTCCACGACCTGGCAAATGGTGCTGTTCCTGGTCTGCACGATCCCCTTCTGGACCTCCAACATCATCCGCATGATCTCGTGGATTCCCTTCCTCGGGCGCAACGGGCTGCTGAACTCCGGACTGATCTCCGCCGGGCTGATCGACCAGCCGCTGGAGTTCCTGCTGTTCTCGGACTTCGCGGTGGTGCTGGCCTTCGTGCACCTCTACGCGCTGTTCATGGTGGTGCCGATCTTCAATTCGATGATGCGCATCGACCGCGCCCTGGTCGAGGCGGCGCGCGACGGCGGCGCCAGCGCGGCGCAGGTGGTGTGGAACGTCATCCTGCCGCTGGCCAAGCCGGGCATCGCCATCGGCTCCATCTTTGTGGTCACGCTGGTGATGGGCGATTTCATCACCGTCCGCCTGATGAGCGGCGGGCAGAGCGCCTCGATCGGGCTGATGATCGCCAACGAGATCTCGCTGCTCCAGTATCCCGCCGCCGCCGCGAACGCGGTCGTGCTGCTGGCCGTCGTCCTCATCATGGTCGTGGCGATGCTGCGCATCGTCGACATCCGCAAGGAGCTGTAAGCGATGACCGGCACCGGCAACCGGCGCGGCCTGTCCTTCTACCTGCTCGCCGCCTTCTTCGGGCTGTTCGTCCTGTTCCTCTACGGGCCGATCGCCACCATCACCATCCTGTCCTTCCAGGGGCCGGAGGGCGGGTTGACCTTCCCGATGAACGGCGTCTCCATCCACTGGTTCAAGAACCTGTTCGAGCAGCAGGCGGTCGGCGATTTCGGCGGCTCCTTCCGCCGCTCCATCGCGCTGGGACTGACGGTGATGGTGCTAACGGTGCTGTTCTCGCTGCTCGCCGGCTTCGCCTTCCGCCGACGCTTCCTGGGCAGCGGGGCGCTGTTCTATCTGGCGGTGGCGAGCCTGATTGTGCCGTCGATCCTGGTCAGCCTGGGCATCGGCCTGCTCTTCAACATCCTCGGCATCGAGCCGACCTGGTACGGATCGGCGCTCGGCGCGCATCTGACCTGGACGCTGCCCTTCGGCCTGCTGATCGTCTTCGCCATCTTCAACCGCTTCAACCCGGCCTACGAGGAGGCGGCGCGCGACCTCGGCGCCACGCCCTGGCAAACGGTGCGCCATGTGGTTCTGCCCATCCTGCTGCCCAGCCTGATCGGCGTCGGGCTGTTCGGCTTCACCCTGTCCTACGACGAGTTCGCGCGCACGCTGATGACCGCGGGGTCCTTCAACACGCTGCCGCTGGAGATCTACGGCATGACCACCAACGTCACGACGCCGGTGCTCTACGCGCTGGGCACGCTGACGACGCTGTTCTCCTTCACCGTCATCGGCCTGTTCCTCGCCGGGGTGATGATCCTGCGCCGCCGCCGGCTGCGGCGGACCGGCGCCGCCGGTTGAGGAAGGACTGATCATGCGCATCCTGGTCGTCAATCCCAACACCACAGCCTCGATGACCGAGAAGGCCGGGGCCGCCGCCCGTGCCGTCGCGGCGCCGGGAACGGAGATCGTCGCGGCCAACCCAGCCATGGGGCCCGCCAGCATCGAGGGCTATTACGACGAGGCGCTCGCCGTCCCCGGCCTGCTGGAGGTGATCGCCGCCCATGAGCGCACGGCCCCCGGCATCGACGGCGTGGTGATCGCCTGCTTCGACGATGTCGGGCTCGACGCCGCGCGCTGCCTCGCCGCCGTCCCGGTGGTCGGCATCTGCGAGGCGGCGATGAAGACCGCCACCCTGCTCGGCGGGCGGTTCAGCTTGGTCACCACCATGCCGCGCTCCGTCCCGGCGCTGGAGCATCTGGCGGAGCGCTACGGCGTGGCCGGACGCTGCCGGGTGCGCGCCGCCGGCGTGCCGGTGCTGGCGCTGGAGGACCCGGCGTCGGGCGCCGTGGAGCGGGTGCGCGACACCATCCGCCAAGCCATCGCGGAGGATGGGGCGGAGAGCGTCGTTCTGGGCTGCGCCGGCATGGCCGATCTGGCGCGTGCCCTGACCGCCGAGATGGGCGTGCCGGTGGTGGACGGCGTCACCGCCGCGGTGAAGCTGGTGGAGGGGCTGGCCGCGCTGGGCTTGCGCACCGGCAAGACCGGCGGTTACGCTTTCCCCCTGCCCAAACCCTACGCCGGGGACATGGCGCGCTTTGCCCCCGCCCCGCAGCCCTGAACCGGAGGGACGCCATGGAAGGCTACCGCGTGCGCGTGATGAGCCGGACCGAGCTGGATCTGGCCGTCGACTGGGCGCGGGCGGAGGGCTGGAACCCCGGCCTGCACGACGCCGGGGCCTTCCACGCCGTGGACCCCGAAGGCTTCCTGATCGGGGAGCTGGACGGCAAGCCGGCGGCCTGCCTTTCCGTCGTCCGCTATCCCGAGAACTTCGGCTTCCTCGGCTTCTACATCGTGCGGCCCGGGATGCGCGGGCGCGGCCTCGGCTGGGACCTCTGGCGGGCCGGGCTGAGGCATCTGGAGGGCTGCACCGTCGGACTGGACGGGGTGGTGGCGCAGCAGGACAACTACCGCAAGTCCGGCTTCGCGCTGGCCCATCGCAACATCCGCTACGGCGGAGCGCCGCCCGCCGGAACCTCCTCCGCCGCGGCGCTGGTGGACGCGCGGACGGTGCCCTTCGACCGGCTGCTCGACTGGGACCGCGCGCTGTTCCCGGCGCCGCGCGCTGGCTTCCTGTCCAACTGGATCACGCTGCCCGGCGCCTCCGCGTTGGCCGCCGTGGTCGACGGGGCGTTGCGCGGCTTCGGGGTGATCCGCCCCTGCCACAGCGGCAGCAAAATCGGCCCGCTCTACGCCGCCGACCGCGGCACGGCGCGTGATCTGGCGCTGGCGCTCGCCGCTACGGCGGGAGAGGGTCCTATCTTCCTCGACGTGCCGGAGGTCAACCGCGACGCCGTCCTGCTGGCGGAAGAGTTGGGCCTGACCCCGCAATTCGAAACCGCCCGCATGTATCTCGGCCCAGCCCCAACCATCGACACCGCGCGCCTGTACGGCGTGACGACCTTTGAGTTGGGTTGAGCCGTAACAGTCCGTTACCAAACAGGGGAGCGCCGGACACACGCCGGCAACAGGGGACGCGCAGCATCGAAGGCATCGGGATCACGATCCCGGCCTGATGAGAAGAGGGACACCCCCATGTCGCGCATCCTGATCGCCGCCATGACCACCGCCTTGACCGCCGCCTCCGTGCTGGTCGGCCTGGGCACCCAAGACGCCGCCGCCGCCGGCTGGGGACAGGATCATCGCGAGCCGCCGCGGATGGAGCGGGACCACCGCGGCCCCGACCTGCACCGCCCCGATCTGCACCGCCCCGATCTGCACCGCCCGCCTCCGCCCGTCCACCGCGCGGCGCGGCATTGGAGGCCCGGCGACCGCCTGCCCGCCGCCTATGCGTCGCGGCGTTACGTCATCGCCACGCCCGCCGCTTATCATCTGCACCGGCCGCCGCGCGGCCATCACTGGGTCCGCGCCGGGTCGGACGCCGTTCTGGTGGCGTCCGGATCGGGCGTCATGGTCCGGATCGTCCCCGGCCTGTTCCGGTGAGAACCCGCCCTTCCCTCATGGACGTGCCATGGCCAGGCGGTCTACTCTCCCCCGAGTTGCACCGCCCTTCCCCGCGATGCACGCTCCTCAAGATGGACGCTCCATGACGGACCGCCGCAGCCCCTGGCCCTCGCTCACCGATGCCCTGACCCTGCACAACGACGGCCGCGGCGGCGAGGCGGAGCGGGCGTACCGCCAGATCCTGAAGCGTGAGCCGCGGAACCCCGACGCTTGGCATCTGCTGGGCGTGCTGCAGTCCGAACACGGCGACCACGACTCCGGCATCGCCAGCATCCGCACCGCCCTGTCCATCCGGGACGCGCTGGAGTACCACCTGAATCTCGGCTCCGCCCTGCTCGACGCGGGCCGCGTGGACGAGGCCCTGGACGCCCTGATGGCGGCGCTGCGCCTCGGCCCGGACCGGGCGGACATTCATTTCCGGCTGGGCAATCTGTTTCGCCTTCAACGTCGGCCCAACGAAAGCGTCGCCGCCTACCGTCAGGCCATTGCGCTCCAGCCCGGCTTTGTGGAGGCGCTGAACAACCTCGGCTCGTTGTTCCTGGAGGTCGGGCAGATTGACGCCGCCATCGCCGCCTTCACCGACGCCATCCAGGCGGCGCCGGCCAACGCCGACGCCCATTGCAACCTCGGCTACGCCCTGGACCTGCAGGGCCGGCTGGGCGAAGCGGCAGCGGCCCACCGCGTCGCCCTGACCTTCCGGCCCGATTTCGCCCTGGCCTGGTCCAACCTCGGCAACACGCTGAAAGGACAAGGGCATCTGGAGCAGGCCATGGCCGCCTACCGTTCGGCGTTGACGCACTGTCCGGACTACCCGATGGCGCACAGCAACGTTCTGATGGCGCAGCATTATGTGCCGGAGTGCGGGAACGCTGATTTCCTTACTGCCGCCCGCGACTGGGCCGAACGAAGCGGCGGCTCACTCCCGGCGGCCGCTCCGGTGGTCCGCGACGACCGCCCCCGCCCGCTGCGCATCGGCTACGTCTCCAGCGACTTCAACAGCCATCCCGTCGGCTACTTCCTGGAAAGCGTCCTGAAGGCGCACGACCGCAAGGCGGTTACCGCCTTCGCTTATGCCAACAACGGCCGGACCGACGACGTGACGGAGAGCCTTCGCGCGGCCGCCGACGGATGGCGCCCGATCGTCGGCATGGACGACGGGGCGGTGGCTGACCTGATCCGGCGGGACGGCATCGACATCCTCGTCGACCTGTCCGGCCATACGGGAAACAACCGCCTCACCCTGTTCGCCCGGCGGCCCGCGCCGGTCCAGGCGAGTTGGCTCGGCTATTTCGGGACGACCGGCCTGCCGGCCATGGACTGGATCATCGCCGACCGCCACGTCCTGCCGCCGGGGGAGGAGCGGTTCTTCACCGAGAAGGTCTGGCGCCTGCCTGACAGCTATTTGTGTTTCACCCCGCCGGCGGAGGATGTGCCGGTCGGGCCACTCCCGGCGCTCAGCGGCGGTCCGGTCACGCTCGGCGCCTTCCACAACCGGGCCAAGATCACCCGCCCAACCGTCGCGCTGTGGGCGCACGTCCTGGCCGCCCTGCCGCAAGCCCGCTTGCTGCTGAAATCGCGGGAGTTCGGCGATTACGGGGTGCGTCAGGCCCTGCGCGACCAGTTCGCCGCGCACGGTATCGCGCCGAACCGCCTGCGCATGGAGGGGAAGACGCCGCGGGTCGACTATTTCCGCAGCCATAACGGCATCGACCTCGCGCTGTCCCCCACCCCCTTCGGCGGCGGCACGACGACGGCCGAGAGCCTGTGGATGGGCGTGCCGGTGGTGACCCTGCGCGGCGACCGCTGGGCGGGGCGGATCGGGGTCAGCTTCCTGGAAACGCTCGGCCTCGCCGACCGGCTGGTGGCGGACACCCCGGAGGACTACGTCGCCAAGACCGCCGCCCTCGTCGGCGACCTGGAGTCCCTGGCCGCCCTGCGCGCCGGCCTGCGGGAACGCCTACGCCAGTCCCCGCTGTGCGACGCGCCGGCCTTCGCCCGGTCGCTGGAGGAGGCCTATCGGTCGATGTGGCGCGAACCGTAAGGGGGCCGTGGCCGTGCCAAAGGGAGTCCTTCCGATACGCCCTGGCACAACGGCGCCGAACATGCGTTGAAGGAACCGACGACGCAGCGGAAGCGAGGCCGAGACGCCGATGATGAAAGATCCCAAACAGATCGCGCGGGTTGCCCTGCAATCGGCCCGCGTCAATGTCGAGGTCTACGAGGCCTGCGGCCTGATCGACACGCCGTCGGCCCACGGCCTGCGCTACAAGATCGCCGTGCAGGCCAGCGACGTGAACGGCGACGAGTGCCGCTTCCCCTCCTGCGCCTGCCCCTGGCCGGACTGTTCCCGCCAAGCGGAGGCCGGAGCGGAAGGCGATCAACCCAGCGGCCCGACCGTCTCCACGTAACGCTCCATGGCGGCCACGCCCTCCTCGGTCAGTTCGATGAAGACGCGGCGGCCGTCCTTGTCGTCGGCGATCCGGCGGACCAGCCCGCGGTCGTGCAGGTCGGTGATGCGGCGCAGCGCCGTGGTCTGGGCGACCCCGGAGGCGATGCACAGCGACGACACGGAAATCCGCCGCTCCTGGAGATGGTTGATCATCAGGTCCAGCAGCATGTCCCAGCACGGGTCTTCGAACAGACCCTTGGGAAAGAACTTCTCACGGGCGGCGCGCTTGCGCCGGATCGCCGTCAGGATGCCCAGGCTGTCCGGCGCGCCGCTTTCCGACACCGGTTCGCAAACGGGTTGAGCCGCGGCCGTGATGGCCGTGGGAGTCGTTGCGGGTGCGGCCGCCGCGCGATGCGTCGTGACGAAGGGCATCACGCGGGCCGCCGCGGCCTCGCCACGCAGAACACGCACCGTCTCGACCAACGCCAGCCCGTGGCGGTAGGCCTGTTCCAGCGCGTCATCATGGCTGCCCATGGACACCGGCGGACGTTCCTGGTCAGACGACGTGTTGTCCTCCCTGCCGCTGAGGACACGGGCCAGCGCGCGGTCGATCTGCGCCTCGTCCTCCGGATCGGTCACGACGTCGGCGGCTTCCAGCCGCAGGGCGCGCACCACGTCGTCCGCCTCCGGGTTTCGGGCGAAGAGGATGCAGGCGAGGCCGCGGTGGGTGCGGTGCAGCCGTTCCATCAGCGCCAGCCCGTCGAACCAGGGCGACCCGCCATCCACGAACACGACACCGATACTGCGGTCCACATCGAGCAGGCCCAGCGCGGAAATCACGTCGCGCGTGTCCTGCACCCGATGGCCGAGCCTCAGGGCGCAATCACGGATCCCGGCGATGGCCGCGCTGTCATTGCCGACGATCAAAATGGAAGGCGCCGCTGCTGAGTAACGCGGTGCCGAGTAATCCGTCACCGTTTGACTGGCCGCCGTTTGATTGGCCGCCATGCGACCAGTCAGCGCGAGACGCTCCGCCGAACGCGAAACCAGGGACCGTTGCATGCCGCTCTCACCCGCATCAGATCGCACGCCGGTGGCCGGCGGCGGTGTCAGGCCCGGCGCGGCGACCCGATGCGGCGGAACGCTCCACCACCTCCGGGTACCCGCTTGGAACCGTCAATCATTCGTTGGGTGATGTATAGCATTACCCCGTTCGAACGCGTATCAACGGCCGTTGATACTTTTCGAACGGAGTAACATGCGATTTATTATTGCATATTAATCATTATCGTCAAGATTCGTCAGATTCCAACGCATAACCGACCCCGCGGATGGTAATGATCGGTGAAGGCGCGCTGTCGTCCAACCGCATCTTGCGACGCAGCCGGGTGATCAGCGTGTCCACCGTATGCTCGCTGATGGAGCGCGGGTCACGGTTGCTGATCACGTCGAGCAGGTATTCACGGCTGACCGGGTTTGGCCGCATGGCCGCCAGCGCTGCCAGGATGTTGAACTCCCCCGTCGTCAAAGCGAGGTAGGAGCCATCGGGACGGAACAGCGCGCGGCGCACCAGATCCAGACGCCATCCCTGAAAGGTCAGCGGCGCGTCGGGCGACGGAACCGCTCCACCTTCCGCGGATGCCGCCGGAACGGCGGACGCTCCGGAGCGGCGCAGCAGGTTGCGGATGCGGATCAGCAATTCGAGCAGGTCGACCGGCTTTGTCACATAGTCGCCGCCATGGGACAGGCCGGCGATACGGTCGGTCGGGCTGTCGCGGCCGGTCACGAAAATCAGCGGAACGGCTTCTCCCAGGCGCAGCCGCTCGGCAAGGGCCAGCCCGTCGCAATCCGGCAGGTTGATGTCCAGCAGCACGAGATCGGGCCGGTCTTCCGCAATGCGCGCGGTCAGTTCCGCCCCATTCGCAGCCCGCAGGACCCGCAGCCCCTGATGTTCCAGATAGGTCGCGATCAAATCCTGCGTCTCTGGGGAGTCCTCGACCACCAGCACGGTCCGCCCGACCAACTCCGATCCGACGCTCATGATGCCCTGCCCGCCGCTGCCGTTCCCGCCGCAACAACCCCTGTCGCCGTCATGTCAGTTTCGCCTCCCCTTTTTCGATGGCGCGCAGGGCGGCGTGAAGCCGGTCCCGAAGCGCCGCCGCGTCCCCTTGCATGGAAGCGGCCCCCCCGCTTCCGTTTTCGACGGCCTGCGCCGTCCGCTCCAGCGCCCGCGCCGCGGCGCTCACCTCCGGAAAGCCATAGGTCCCGCCGCTGCCCTTCATGCGGTGGGCCGCGTCGACCACGCGCCGGGGCGGCGATTCCGGATCTTCGAGAACCGCCAGCACCTCCCGGCAGGCCTGGGCGAAGCGGTCCATCAACCGCGCCCGGTCCGCGACGGTTAGACCTCCTGTGACCGGTGCCGCCGTGGGCGGCGCCCGCTGGATCGCGAAGGCCGGAGCGGGTGCGCAGGAGCCGGACGGCGCGTGTCGGGCGAGCGCGTCCTGAAGCGCGTCGGGGTCCACCGGCTTCGCCACCACCTCGTCCACGCCGGCGTCCAGATAGTCCGCCCGGTCCTCCGGAGAGCTGTTGGCGGTCACCGCGATCACCGGTATCAGCGCCCGCTCGGCGTCCGGCAACGCGCGGATGCGCCGCGTCACCTCCACCCCGTCGATGCCCGGAAGCCGCATGTCGAGCAGCACGACGTCCACGACGCGACTGGCCAGCACCGCCAGGGCCTCCTCGCCGCTGTCCACATAGACGGCGCGGTGGCCGCCGGGCGCCAGAAACTCACGAAGGACGGCTTGGTTCTCCGGCGCATCCTCCACCACCAGGATGTCCAGGCTGCCCGGAACGGGCATCGGAGCGGCGCGGTCCGGCGACGGGGCAGCGACCGGCAACGGGGGTGTCGGCAGCGAAACGGTGAAGAGGGAGCCGCCGCCCGGCCGCCCCTCCAGGCAAACATCGCCCCCCATCAGCCGGACGAGCCCATCGACGATGGCGAGGCCAAGCCCGGCACCGTCACGACGGTTGCCTTCCAACCGGTTGCCCTCCAACCGATGGAAGGGCTCGAAGATGATGGCCTGCGCCGCCCGCGGCACGCCGGGTCCGCTGTCCGCCACGGACAGACACAGAACGACCGTCCCACTTCCCGTTTCCGTCCCGCTTCCCGTTTCCGACGGTGCCGGCTTCGTGGTCAGCGTCACCTCCACCCCGCCACGTTCGGTGAATTTCACGGCGTTGCTCAGCAGGTTCAGAACGATCTGCCGCAAGCGCAATGGATCGATCCAAAAGCGCGCCACCCCCAACCCGCTCACCGTCAGGGACAGGGCTAGCCCCTTCTCCTCCGCGCCGGCACGCATCAGCGCCACGGCGTCCTCAACCAGGGCGACCACGTCGGTGGGCTGGGGGTGCAGTTCCATCCGACCCGCTTCCAGCCGCGACAGGTCGAGGATGGTGTCGAGCATGGAAACGAGATGCCTCCCCGCCCCGTCCGCGACGCGCAACCGCTCGTCCATCTGGTCGGTCGCCCCCTCGCGGCGGATCACCCGCACCATGCCGAGAATGGCGTTCAGCGGGGTCCGGACCTCGTGGCTGAGGTTGGCGAGGAAGCGCTCCAGCGTTGCGGACTTGTCCGACAAGGCGCGGGTGCGCTCGGCGATCTGGCGCTCCAGCCCCTCGTTGAGGGCGACCAGTTCCTGCGACAGCCGGCGTTCGTTGAGGAAGGCCGTCTCCACCCTCCGCCCCAGCACCAGCGCGTGGCTGAACAGGAACAGCAGCGCGCCGTAGGGAACGAGGTCGATGCTTTCGAAGAAATGCGCGTACATCAGCGCGTCGTGCACCACCGACCCCAGGAAGGCCAGCGCCCCCGCCCCCAGCAGGAGCGCACCGGAATGGCGGCGCAGGGCGGCCACGGCGAGGCGCCACGCGAAATACAGGGCCGACAGCACAAGCAACAGACTCGCCACGTCGCGCAACCGGGTGAACTGCGCCGGTTCGGTCACCAGCACCAGGAACACACCCGGCACGGCGACCGCCAGCATGGCGCGCCCGACCCCACGGTGCAGGCATCCGGGAAACAGCTCGCGCAGCAGGTGGAAGTAGATCGGGTAGAACAGGTAGATTGGCAGATACTCCAGCCGGTAGGCCCACACCTCCGACACGCCGGGAAAGAAGACGCGCAGCAGTTCGCTGGTGCAGATCAATCGCATGGCGCAGGCGGCCAGAAGCATCACCAGGAACAGCGGAGCCGCCGAGAGGCGTCGACGGAGGAAGGCGCCGATGAACAGCGCCATCAGGGACAACGACATCAACGCCCCGGCGTTGGTCATCAGCTGCCGCTGCCACAGCCGCGACAGCCCGCCGTTGGCGTCGAGATAGATCGTGCGCCCGATCCCGCCTTCGAAATGGAAATGGTTGGAGACCTCCACCGCCAGTTCGATCACCCGCTGGCCGCCATGCAGCGTGACGAAACGGGAGACGGAGGAGGACTGCTCCTGCGCGGCGGCCAGGGCCGGAACCCCGGCGGCGGCGACCGAGCGGCCGTCGACCCACACCCGCATGGCGGAGTTGACCGGCGGCATCTTCAGCGTCAGCGGCGGCATGCCCGGCGGCAGCAGGATCTTCAGGCGGAAGGTGGCGGCTCCCATCCCGTCCATTTCCCGGCCGTCCGGGCGCTCGGCGCCGTTCCAGATCGCCGGCAGGGTGAAGGGCGTCCACAGCCGGCCATCCGGCTCCGGCAGGGGATTCAGGCTTTCCTCGCCGGCCAGACGGTCCCAGGACACCAGCCATTCGCCGTCCAGGGACACCGGACCGTCAAGATCGGCGTACCAGCCACGCAGATCGAGCACGCCGCCCTCCGCCTGCGGCAGGACCGAGGCCAGGGCCGGAGCGGTGCAAAGAAGGGCAAGGAACAGAATCGCGCCCAGCCGCCGGGTTGCACGCGCAAGGACAGCGCTCATGAACGGCACGACGGCAGGCGGCAGAGACACCGGGGCAAAGTTCCTTCGACAGGCGCATGGCACGGGCCGCGGCCCGACCCGCAGGTCGAAAGGCGCCGAGCCGATCCCATCATGAGCGGTATCGCATAACGGTTGTTGCGGATATACCGATGCACCCAGGCATTTAAAGCCGACACCCCATGAAACCGAAACCGGCCACGCTGCGAAGTATAATCAGCCAACGACGCAACAACGACTCAGAAATTTGCAACAAGCTTGATCAATCGTAAATCCTATAGAAAATGTGGATTTAACTTCTCAGTCGGGGACTCGGCCTGTATTTGCCACCGACCGTCGAATGCGGCATTTCCAACAGATTCCGCTAATGGAAAAGCGTCCGGATTCGCCTGAACACCGGCGAACGTCCGGACGCCTCACCCTTTGCACCCGATGGACCGCCGCGCTGAACGCGGTCAGGCCATGGCCTTCATCTGCTTGTCCATGCGGGCGAGCACGGCCATCACCTCCTTGCAACGGCTCTTCACGTCCTCGTCGGTTTCCGGAATGCCGTCCTGGGACGAGATGTTGCGCCAGTCCTTCAGAAAGGCCTTCAGCTCGGGCATTTTCGGCAGCTGGGTGCCGACGCCGCGGATATCCTCCTTCCACAGGTCCTGGTAGTCGCTCACCGTCTTCGCCGTCTTCAGCTTCTTCGCCAGGGACAGCATGTACTTCTCCAGGATCTCCCGCCCCTTGGCGCGCACCTTGTCGGCCTTCTCGATGGCGTCCTTCATGCCCTCGTAATCATCGACGATCTTGTCGCCGAGCGAGGACTGGTTGAAGGCGACGAAGAGCTGATCGGCGGCCTTGGCCACCTTCTCCGCGTGAGCGGCGGAGTCCTTCGGAATCAGCTTGTTCGACTTGAACTTCTTCGCCGTCGCTTCAGCCAGATCGCGAAGCTTCTGGAGCTGGGTGCGCAGCGGCTCGACCGAGCGCTTGTACTCCGCCCGCGCCTCGTCCAGCAGCGAGTCGAGGTCGTCCAGCGTCGCGTTGCTGGGAGAGTTCACCGACACGCTCAGCTTCTTCCAGTCGATGGCGCCGTGCGCCTTGTCCACCGCCTTCATCGCGTCGCCAATGCCGGTCTTGCCGGCGATCTTGGCGATGGCGCCCTTCTTCTTGTCCCAGTCCTTCTGGGTCAGGATGTCCGGGATGTCGATGCGCTTCAGGGGACCACCCATGTCTCAGCTCCTCCGCTTAACCAAGTCTTCACCCTATCGGTCCGCATGGTAGGAGGCGGGCGCGCCCCTCGGAATCGGCGATTGCTCCTCTCCCACCGCTACCGGAACCGAATGGGTCCAAAACGGCGGCTTCCCTCCCCGCCTCGTTTCAGCGGCCGCCCACCAGCTGCACCACGCCCTTGCAGACGGTGGCGAACTCCTTGATGAGGTCGGTGATCTGACGGGCGGTGTAGTCGGGCGGCACGCGCATCGGCGGCCCGTCGCCGCCCTGCCCGGCCCAGGGGGCGAGCTTCCGGCGGTAGAAGTCCGGATCGGCGCGCAGCCCGTCCAGCGCCTTCGCCGCGGCGAGCTGGGTGGCGAGATCGCGGGCCAGCGCCGGGAACAACTCGTTGTAGGTGTCCGGCGTCGGCTTGGCGCGCACCTTGGCGACCCCGGCGGCGGCGCGGGCCAGCGCGCCGTTGATGTTCGCCTCCCACCGCTTCTGCGCCCGCTCCGCCGAGGCGGCGTCCTTCTCGGCCTGCGCGGCCTGCGCCTTGAAGCGGTCGGCGTCCGCGCCGATGTCCGCTTCCAACTCGGCAACATCCTTGGCGAGCGCCTTCATCGCCCGCTCGCAGGCCGCCGCCGCGGCCTTGTCGCCACGGCTCGCCGTATCCTCGTCCAACGCCTTTGCCAGCACGGCCAAATAGGCCTTGCGCGCCTTCACGGCGTCCTTTCCGGCGGCAACAAGTCCCTTCGCGGCCTCCTCGCCGCCCATCGCGGCGCGGTGGACGGCGTCGCCGGACTTCAGCGCCTTGACCAGCACGGCGTCGCCGTTCAGCGCGGCGGCGACCGCCTTGGCGTCCTTAGGCCGGTGCTTCGCCGTTGCGGCCTCGAAGCGCTTGCGGGCCGATGCCCAGCGCTGCTCGTATGGGACATGCGCCATCGCCGCCCGCCCGCTCCGACGCTACGCGACGGTCGGCTGGAGGCGGTCCTCCAGCGAGCGGATGGCGGCCCAGTCGCGCTCGAACACGGCGCGGTCCGGATGGGCGAGATAGATTTTCGCCAGCACCTGCGTCAGATCGAGCGTCGGCACCACCTCGTCCCCCAGCCGCGGCACGAGGCCGTAGCCGCGCACGCTCGCCATCCCGTCCAGAATGGAGAGATCCGGAAGCGCCTCCACCCGGCCCGACACCAGCACCGGCAGATAGAGGACCATCGCGTCGGCCAGGAACCGGTAATGGCCGTCGAGCAGCGGCCCGACCGCCGCCGCCCCGTCGAAGGCGTCGACCAGCAGATCCACCTGGTCGTGCCCGGTGCCCGCCGCGATGCCGGTGGTGGAGCCCGCCGGCCCCATGGCGCGCGCCGCGATCTCCACCAGCGCCGGGCCGCGCGCGGTCATCCGCACTTCGGCATGGCCGGCGCCGTCGGTGATCTCCAGCGCGTCGAGAACGCGGCGGATGTAGGCCATCAAGGCCTGCGCCACCGGCTCCTCCGGCGGCAGCAGCCGATAGTAGTCGTAGACGAAGGGCGACCCGTTCAGCGCCCGCTTCGCGGACAGCAGCACGTCGCAGACATAGTGGCGACCGCCGCGGCTCACCGTGTTGACGACGTATTCGAGGCCGTCGAGATAGGTCTGCACCAGCACCCGCTCGTTGGCCGAGCCGCAGAAGTCGCGGCTGCCCAGGATGGCGTCGACGGCGGCGCGCAGCTGCGCAGGGGTGTCGCAGAAATAGACATGGTCGGTGGAGGCGCTGGCCATCGGCTTCGCCACCACGGGCCAGCCCGCCTGCGCCGCCCACTCCACCGCCTCCGCGGCGCCGGTCGCCATGGTCTGGCGGGCGGTCAGCAGGCCGGCGGCGGCCAGCCGCTCGATCATCATGAACTTGTTGCGGCGCGCGGCGGTCAGCTTCGGGCTGTTGCCCGGCGTGCCCAGGACGGCGCCCAGCGCGTCGGTCAGCTCCACCGCCGACTCGTTGCCCGGAAGGATGAAGGATGGGGCCAGCGGGCGCAACCGCTCGGCCAGCGCGTCGAGATCGCCGTCATGGAGGATGTGCGCCGCGAAATCGTCGGGCTGGCAACTGCGCAGCAGCGACGGCGCGAGGTCCGGGCGGCTCTGCACCGCGACCACGTCGTAGCCCCGCGCGCGCAGGCGCGGCGCCAGAAGGATGCCGGTGGAATAGGGGTCGACGACGACCGCCGTCCTGCGGGGGGCGCTCACGGCAGGGCCTCCAGCGCGGCATCCTGCGGCACGGCCTGCACCGCCTGCACCGGGCGCGCGTAGGTGACCAGCGGCACGGGACCGTCCAGCTCCACCGAACGCCCGACCCAGCCGGCCTCGATCACCGCCCTCTGCTCCTCCAACTCCGGCACGGCGAAGACGCGCTCGCTGCCCGGCACCCAGGCGGGCGGCGCCGCGCCGAGGTCGCGGTGCAGCAGGTAGCGCAGCCGGCCGCTGGCGTGCATGACCAGAACCCGCCGCACCAGGAAGCCACCGGCCAGCAGGTTCGACAGGCTGCGCGGATTCGACAGGGCGACGCGTGAGAGCAGATGCGGGCGCGCCGCCCCCAGCGCGTGGAGCGTGCGCAGCGTCACCAGCAGCCGTTGCAGCCCGTTGCCGCGGAAGTCCGGATGGACCATGCAGCTCGCCATGTGGGCGGTGGCGGCCACGGCAGGACGGGCATGCGGCAGGTCGTCCACGAAGGCCGGCATGCCGGGCATGGGCAGCCCCAGGATGGCGCAGCCGATCAGTCGCCCCTCGGCCTCCAGCCCCAGCGTCACACCGCGCTCGCCCAGATGCAGCCCGGTGAACTCCGGCGTTTCGGGGAAATAGGCGTCGATGTCCGGCAACTGCCCGAAGATGTAGCCGCGGAACGCCTCCAGAGCCGGCAGGTCGGCGGGACCGAGGAAGCGGATGCGGTAGGGAACGCAGACCGGCTCGCCGCGCCGGACGCGCAGCATGCCCGTGTGGACCGTCTGTTCAGGGGATAAGAGGACCGTCATGTCAGGCGTCCTGCACGATTTCGGCGATGTTGAGCAGGCGCATCGGCGGGTAGAGGTCCAGTTGCTTGGCCGCCCCGATGCGCAGCAGCAGGGAGAAGCGGTTCAGCGTTTCCACCGGGATGGTGTCGGCGGGCTTGGCCCCGGTCAGGATCTCCACCGCCTTCAGCCCGGCGAAGCGCCCGACGTTGACCGCCGGGCTGACCAGCCCCATCAGCAGGTTGGCCCGGCGGATCGGCAGCTCGGTGGAGCAGAAGGTGGCCAGCCGGTGCGCCAGCGCGTGCTCCGCCACCACGGCGTTATTGCCGGAGGCGACCAGCGTGTCCGGCCCGATGTAGACCAGCTCCGACCCGGCGCGCGCCGCGTCGGCGATCAGGTCGGGGATGGCGGCGGCGACCGGCGCGCCGGAGGCGTCGCGCGGCAGGGCGGCGTCGTGAACCTCCACCCCCTGGCGGGCGGCCTCCTCCTTCAGGTCGCGCACGGCGACGACCATGTTGTCCTCCGCCGGGTTGTAGACCGCGGCGATCTTTTTCCAGCGCCGGTAGGACAGCATCGTCTTCATCTGCACCGCGACCGGCGCAATGTGCCGCGTGCCGGTGACCGCGCGCCCCGGACGATCGAGCGCACGCACGACGCGCGACGCCACCGGGTCGGTCACCGAGGTGAAGACCACCGGCACGTCGGTCAGGAAGCGCGACGGATCCGGATCGTCGTAGCGCCCGACCGTTCCCAGAGTCAGCGGCGTGAAGACCGTCACCACCAGATCGGGCTTGGACGCCCGGATCTCCGGCAGCAGCGCCGGCATGGCGGAGGCCTGAGGCACCTCGCGCACCTCCACCGTGGCAGACAGGCCGCTCGACGCGATGAAGTCGCGCAGGCCCAACACGTCGCCCACATCCTTGCGTGGGGTCAGCACGACGATGCGCGCCGGCTTGGCGGCGGTGAAGGTCCTGGCCGGCTGCGCGAAGGATGGCACGGCCCCGGCCAGCAGAGTTCCGGCGCTCAGGGCGCCCGTCAGGACGGTGCGGCGGGACAGGCTCATGCGGGGGTCCTCTGCGGGAAATCGGCGGGCGGGCGCGGGCGGAACAGGGCGCTCAGCAGAAGCTGCACGGCGACGCAGGCCGCCAGCACCGCGCCGATGCCCTTCAGCGCCCCGGCGTAGCCGTAGTGGGCCAGGAACAGCCCGGCCAGGAAGGGGGCGACGACGGAGCCCAGCCGCTCGATCAGGCGGAACATGCCGATCACCGTGGTCTCGCCCAGCGCCGCCCTCTCCTTCACGCAGACATCGGCGAGCATGGCCAGCTGCGGCGCGCCGAGCATGGCGTGCGCCACCCCCAGCAGGGCGACCCCGGCCAGCGCCGTGCCGAGCGAACCCGGCATCGACAGCACATACGCCGCCCCGGCGGCGGTCAGCCCGCCCGCCACCAGGAAGCCGATGCGCTGGCCCGAGCGGTCGGACAGCTTCGCGGCCATCGGCGACACCACGATCATCAGCAGCCAGTAGAGCAGCAGCACGCGCCCGATCCACGACTGGCTGACGCCCTGGTCGTCAAGCGCCAGCGGCAGCAGGAAGAACAGAAGCGCCGTCAGCCCCAGCTTGGCCGGGACCGCGCTGAAGACGGCCAGCCCGACGAAGCGCGGGTTGCGCAGGCACAGCACGGCGTCGGCCAGACGCAGGCCGCGGCTGGATTTCGCCTGCGCCGCGCGCACCCGCGGCAGCACCTGCCACGCCATGAAGGCGGCCAGCAGCGCCAGCCCGGCGGAGATCAGGAAGGTCGTGCGGAAGCCCACCTGCCCGGCGATCACGCCACCGATGGCCGGGCCGCAGACGCCGGCGCTGAGGATGCCGCCGGCGTACATGGCGATGGCCTGGGCGCGCTGCTTGGGGTCGGTGGCGTCGATGACGAAGCCCTGAGCCGCGATGAAGACGCTGGCGTAGCCGATTGCGGTCAGGCAGCGCGCGACGATGAGCTGGATGAGGTCGGTGGCGAGGCCGGAGCCGACCAGACCGACGAAGGAGAGCAGCGCCCCGCCAAGGAACACGGCCCGCCGCCCGCGCCGCTCCGACACGCTGCCGGCGATCGGCTGGCTGACCGCCCAGAGCAGCATGAACAGGGCGATCGGCGCGCCGATGACCATCTCCATCGACAGGCCGGGCACCGGCTCGAACAGCTGCTTGATGTAGACGGACAGGAAGGTGCGGGTCAGCTCCTCCGCCAGGGAGAAGATGAAGATGGCGAAGCGCAGCTCCACCACCCGCTGCATCATGCCGATCTTGGTCATGGCCTGCTCGGAGGCGGTCATGTCGGCCTTGTGCTGCACGCTGTCCAGCGCCCAGTCGACGGCGCGCGACAGCTCGCCCACCTCGTCGCGGTTGCGCAGGGCGACGCGCACGCCGAGATGCCCGTCGGCGGCCTGCTTCATCACCGCCGTCACCCGGCGCAGCGGCGCCGCGACGGAGGAGCCGACGACCAGCAGCAGAATCTCGATGTTGAGCAGGATGGCGACGATCAGCACGGAACCGAGATCGAACACCACCTCGTTCATGGCGGAGCGGACATAGCCGGAATCCACGCCGACATGCAGCCGCGCCTCCTCGTTGCCCTCCAAGGGCAGGACGGTGTCGAGGAATTGCGGGGACTCGCCGTCCGGCGGGGCGTCCGCGACGGTCAGGCGGCTGCCGGACCGCGCCTCCTCGGTCCCGGAGAAGGCGTGGAGGCGCCCGCCGATCTCCAGCGCCAGATACTTGACGTCCGGGTTCGCAGCCAGCGCATCGGACAGCAGCTCGTCCATCCCGACCAGCTTGTCCAGCTCGAAGCCGAGCGCCACCGCGCGGTCGATCTGCGCCACCACGTAGGAGCCGACGACCTCGGCCTTGCGGGCCAGTTCCGGCTCGATCAGCGGGCGGAACAGCGTGTTGACGTGGTTGGTCTGGACGGCGAGGCTGACCAGCATCAGGACGGACACGACGCCCGTCAGCATCCAGTTCAGGCGGCGGATGAAGGACAGCTTCATGGCGTGACTCCCGCCGGGCGCGCGGTTTCCGCCGCTGGACCGGTGGGCTGGGGATGGTCTTCCTCCGCGCCGTGCTGCTGCTCCAGGATGCGGTCGGCGAAGTCCTTCAGGCCGGGGGCGAAGGCCACCAGTTCCGGGGTCAGGTTGGGCGGCTCGCCCATGCCCAGCATGTTGATGCTGGCGGTCATCTCGCGCAGCCGCCGCTGGATCGGGCGCAGCAGCAGCCAGACCGCCACCATGGTGACGAGAAGCCCGGTCAGCAGATTGATGCCGCCGGACAGCAGCAGGTCCGGGATGGTGCCACGGATGCCAGCCTGCACCTCGCCCAGCGAATAGGTCAGGGCGACGCCGCCGGCCACGCCGCCGAAGGCGTTGCGGATGCCGAGCAGAAGCGCTTGGCTGTCGCCGTCGGCGACGGCGGCCACCCGGTCGGACTTGCCGTCGCGGGCGAAGGCCGCCTTCCAGCCGGCGGGGATCGCTCCCACCGGCCCGCTATGTCCCGCCACCCGGCCCGCCGCCGCCAGCACCTCCCCCGTGTCGGTGAACAGGACCAAGCCGGTGATCCGGTCGTCCCGCGCCATCGCGCGCTGGATCAGCGCATCGAGATTGCGCAGGGCGGTGATGGACACGCCGAGGCTGACGGCGCCCTCCACCTCTCCCGCCAGCCCGCGCAGGGCAACGGTGAAGCGGGACGCCACGGTGTCCTCCACCATGCGCTCCATCTTCAGATAGGAGAGCGCCGCGGTGGAGAGCAGCGCGAAACAGAGCGCCACCTGCAGCAGCAAAATGATCTTGGTGGTCAGGGTTAGGCGCATGGGTCCGGTGCCGGCAAGGGGTGCGGCCAACCTTACGCGCATCGCGCAAGCCGCCGATTCCAAGACGGGTCCAGTCTGGAGAAGACCCCGGCGACATGGCTCCGCTCCGGCCCGACCCTGCCGAACGCGCACCCTTGCCCACCGCACCGCAACCAGAAAGGGCAAACCATTGAATTTGACTTATCAAACCAAGAATAGAAGACGCGGCGAACTCATCGTCTTATGCCATTCCGCCTAATCCATCAAATTTTTGCGGAATTTTGAGACATTTTTCGATTGCTCTATTTTGGACCATGATTGCATCCATGATGGTTTGCTTTGCGTGGTAATCCTTAAGCACAGCATTCCATGCACCCAACGGGGGAAGGGCTTCGATGCGGATCGAGTTGGAGCGACCCTTGGCGTGGCCGGTGCGCCCGGTCCAAACCACCACCGGCCTTCATGTTTCGGCGACGTCCATCCTGATCGCCTGCGCGGACCGCGCGCTGGGCATCGGCATGCACGACGCCTTCGAACGCAACGGCCACCGCATCCATGTGACCCACGACCCCATCGCGGCGCTCGACACGCTGGAGGCGGACGGCAGCATCGGCATCGTGGCGGTGGAACTGGCCCTTCCCCATTTCGACGGGCTGGCCCTGGTCGAGCGGATGCGCAAGAGCGTGCAGCGGCACCTCCAGGTCATCGTCGTCGCGCCCAACGCCACGGCGGCCGACGTCGTCCGCGCCATGCATCTGCGCGCGGCGGATTTCGTCAGCGATCCGCAGGACGGCAGCCAGCTTCACGGCGCGCTCGCCCGAGCACTGGCCGCCCATCAGGCGGCGGCCCCCTTGCCCGCCCCGCCCCCGCCAGCCGGCAATGGCGAGTTGCAGGGTGCGCTGGAGGACGCCTACCGCCACGGCCTCGCCCTCATCGAAGCGGTGAAGGCGCTGCGCGAGGGCCAACCGGCGGCTGCCGCTCCGGTCCCGGTCCCCGCTCCCCCCGCCTCTACCTCCGCCGCGACAGGAGAGAACCGGCGCCTGGCGGTGCTGAGAACCCTCCAGCAATCCCGCGTCGCCCGCGACAAGTATTTCCCGAAGGGGCTGTTCGAGGACCCCTGCTGGGACATGCTGCTCGATCTGATGGCCAACCATTTGCGCGGGCGGCGGATTTCCGTGTCGTCGCTGTGCATGGCCTCCGGCGTGGCCCAGACCACGGCGCTGCGGCGGATCACCGAACTGCACGACCGTGGGCTGGTGCGCCGGATCGCCGACGAGAAGGACGGCCGCCGTGTCTTCATCGAACTGACCGAGCAGGGGATCGCCGCCCTGTCCGACTATGTCGAGCACATTCAGGAATTGACCTGACCGGCAGGAGTTGACCTGACCGGATCGGCGCGAATTGGCCCGGTCCGGCGGGTTTCCCGCCCAGACTGCTTCAACCGGGACCCGTCCCGGATCGACAGCGCACTCCGAAAGCGGCCAACATCGCGGCAAGGAACGCCCTGCGCGCAGGACGGCGGAGACCCGATGGCCGACCAGAAACTGAAGGATGTGATCGTCGTCGCGACCCCCACGGAGGGGATCGGCCCGACATCCTCCCTGCCCACGCGCCCGGCGACGCCCAGCGAGGAGCCGGACCGCCAGCGCATGGCCGAACGGCTGCGCGCCCAGGGCTGGAGCTACCGCCGCATCGCGGAGGAACTTCAAGTCTCCTACATCCTGGTGTCGCGCTGGCTGGGGGGTGACGGCGCCACGCCCACCGGTTCGCGCACGCCCCCTGCCGCCGCAACTCCCGCCCCGCCGCCGCCCGTGCCAAACGGAGCGCGGTCGACCAAGGCGACCAAGGCCGCGAAGGCGGCGGCAACCGCAGCGGCGGCCAACGCCGACGAGGATGTTCTGGCGCTCCAGTTCCGCGCCTTCGAACAGTATGTGCGCGAGGTCATCGACGCGATGGAGACGCGGCACGAGTCGCTTCTCCAACGCCAGGAGGAGTTGATCCAGGCGCTCGACACGGAACGCGCCGCCGCTCGCGTGCGGGAAGAGGAACTGCTCGCCACCCTCGACCAGGAGCGCCAGCGCTGGAGCGAGGCCGAGGATCGCTTCCGCGAGGAGCTCGATCGCTTCAAGGCGGAGATGCGCCGCGGTCAGAGCGCGGCGAGCGCGGTCGCCGTTGCCGCCACGGCTCTCGGCGAGGACGATGAGGAAGAAGAAGAATCCTCGGATTTCTCTGCCTTCAGCTTCGACGACGATGAGGACGAGGCCAAGGACGACGAAGCGGGCGGCGGTGACGCCAACGCCTTCAACTTCGATGATGACGAGGACGAGGACGGCAGCGATCCCTTCAGCTTCGACACCGACGACACGGAGGAGAAAGCCGAAGAGGAAACGGCCAAAGCGACCGACTCGGCCGACAACTCCGACGACGACGGCGACCCCTTCAGCTTCGACGATGACGAAACGGAGGAGACGGCCGAGGACAGCCCCGCCAAGACGGATGCGGAACCGGAGGAGGACCCGTTCTCCTTCGACACGGACGACGATCCGGACGAGTCCAAGACCGAAACCGAGCCGACCGGAACCGCGAACGCCGACGCCGAGGACAATCCCTTCTCCTTCGACGACGAGCCGGAGCCGGAACCCGAACCGGAGGCTCCGCCGAAGAAGAAGGGGCTCTTCGGCTTCTGGCGCAAATGACCGCCCTGCCGAGTTCCTGAGAAGAGCGCCGACGCACACGTTTGCGTGTTGATCGCGCCCCGATGCCGGTTGTATGAATGGGCGCATGACTCAACCGCGCCGCACCCTGTCCGCCGCTGAGCGGTTCGACTGGCTCCGACTCATTCGAACCGAGAATGTCGGACCGATCACCTTCCACCGCCTGCTGGAGCGGTTCGGCAGCGCCGGCGCCGCGCTGGAGGCGCTGCCCGACCTCGCCAGGCGCGGCGGACGGACCAAGCCGCTGCGCATCGCGGCGAAGGCGGACATCGAACGCGAGTTGCGCGCCAACGACCGCATCGGCGCCCGCCTGCTCTTCTCCTGCGAGCCCGACTATCCGGAACCCATGGCGGCGCTGGACGACGCCCCCCCGGCTGTGTCGGTCCTCGGTCACCCGCATCTGCTGCAACGGCGCGCGGTGGCGCTGGTCGGGGCGCGCAACGCCTCGATGAACGGCAAGAAACTCGCCGAGCGGTTGGCGAGGGAACTGGGAGAGGCCGGGCTGCTGGTCGTTTCCGGGCTGGCGCGGGGAATCGACACGGCTGCCCATGCCGGGGCGCTCGGCAGCGGAACGGCGGCGGTGGTGGCGGGCGGCGCCGACGTCGTCTACCCGCCGGAGAACGAGATACTCTACCGCGACATAGTGCAGCAGGGCGTGATCGTGGCGGAAAGCCCCATCGGCACCACACCGCAGGCCCGCCATTTCCCACGCCGCAACCGATTGATTTCAGGTCTGTCGTTGGGGGTGTTGGTGGTCGAGGCGGCGCTGCGGTCCGGCTCCCTCATCACCGCGCGCATGGCGCTGGAACAGGGGCGGGAAGTGATGGCGGTTCCCGGCTCCCCGCTCGACCCGCGCTGTCAGGGCACCAACAATCTTCTGCGTCAGGGGGCGGCCTTGGTGGAGGGGGTGGACGACGTGCTGCGGGCGCTGGACAACCTGTCGCCGCCGACCCTGCGGGAGCGCCAGGGCGACCTGTTCGCCCAGGCCCGCCCCGCTCCGCCGTCCGAGGCGGACCTTGAATCGGCGCGCGCCGTCATCCTGGAAAACCTCGGCCATACACCGGTTGCCATTGACGAACTCGTCCGCGGGTGCCAATTGTCCGCTCCGGTGGTGTTGACCGTGGTGCTGGAACTTGAGCTTGCGGGCCGTGTCCAGCGCCAACCTGGGAATCAGGTGAACCTGATCTGATCCCGATCCGCACCGCCGGTGTATGGGATAGGCACTTTCAGGGGCGCGGACTCTTGCCGGGCAGCAACGTCGTCATCGTCGAATCGCCGGCCAAGGCGAAAACCATCAACAAATACCTTGGCTCGGACTACACCGTGGTCGCCAGCTTCGGCCATGTCCGCGACCTTCCGGCGCGCGACGGATCGGTGCGTCCGGACGAAGACTTCGCCATGGATTGGGAGCTGGGCGACCGCTCCAAGCGCCACATCGACGAGATCGCCAAGGCGGTCAAAGGGGCCGAACGCGTCTATCTTGCAACCGACCCGGATCGCGAAGGGGAAGCCATCGCCTGGCATTTGTCGGAGCTGCTGCGCGAAAAGCGGCTGATCGACGAGTCCAGGGTCCAGCGCATCACCTTCAACGAGATCACCAAGACCGCCGTCCAAGCCGCGCTGGAGGCTCCGCGCGACGTCTCGCGGGAGCTGGTGGACGCCTATCTGGCCCGCCGCGCCCTCGACTATCTGGTGGGCTTCACCCTGTCGCCGGTGCTGTGGCGCAAGCTGCCGGGCTCCCGCTCGGCCGGCCGCGTGCAGTCGGTGGCTCTGCGCCTGATCTGCGAGCGCGAGTCGGAAATCGAGGTCTTCAAGCCGCAGGAATATTGGACCATCGAGGTGGGCTTCGCCACGCCGGGCGGCGCCTCCTTCACGGCCCAGCTCACCCAGCTCGACGGCAAGCGGCTCGACAAGTTCGCCCTGCCCGCCCGCGAGGCGGCGGAGGCCGCGGTGGCGCGCATCAGCCCGCAGGCCTTCTCGGTCGCGACGGTGGAGCGCAAACAGAGCCGCCGCAACCCCTCCCCGCCCTTCACCACCTCGACCCTGCAGCAGGAGGCCTCGCGCAAGCTGGGCTTCGGCGCCACCCGCACCATGCGCACCGCGCAGCGGCTGTACGAGGGCGTGGACATCGGCGGCGAGACGGTCGGCCTGATCACCTACATGCGAACCGACGGCGTCAGCCTGTCGCAGGAGGCCATCGAGGGTGCGCGCAACCTGATCGGCTCCCATTGGGGCGAGCGCTACGTCCCGGCGCAGCCGCGCGTCTACAAGACCGCCGCCAAGAACGCCCAGGAAGCGCACGAGGCCATCCGCCCGACCGACCTGTTCCGCCGCCCGGAGGAGGTCTCCTCCTACCTGGAAGGCGACGAACTGCGGCTGTACGAGCTGATCTGGAAGCGCACGCTGGCCAGCCAGATGGAAAGCGCGGTGCTGGATCAGGTGGCGGTGGACATCGCCTCGCCGTCCAAGGACGTCGTGCTGCGCGCCACCGGCTCGGTCGTCGTGTTCGACGGCTTCCTCAAGGTCTACCAGGAGGACCGCGACGACGGCGCCGCCGAAGACGATCAGGAACGCCGCCTGCCGGCCATGGAGCAGGGCGACGCCCTTGCCCGCGGCGCCATCAGCCCGGAGCAGCATTTCACCCAGCCGCCGCCCCGCTACACCGAGGCGAGCTTGGTCAAGAAGCTGGAGGAGCTGGGCATCGGGCGCCCGTCCACCTACGCCTCCATCCTCCAGGTGCTCCAGGACCGCAATTACGTGCGGTTGGACAAGCGGCGCTTCATCCCGGAGGACCGCGGGCGTCTGGTCACCGCCTTCCTGAAGAACTTCTTCAACCGCTACGTCGAGTACAACTTCACGGCCGACCTGGAGAACAAGCTCGACGAGATCTCCGACGGGCGGATCGACTGGAAGACCGTGCTTCGCGACTTCTGGCGCGCCTTCCACGTCGCGGTGGACGGGACCAAGGACCTGACCATCACCCAGGTCCTGACCACGCTGGACGAGGAGCTTGGCCCGCACTTCTTCCCGACCAACGCCGACAGCGGCACGCCGGGCCACGACCCGCGCGTCTGTCCGGTGTGCAGCCAGGGCCGGCTGGGGCTGAAGCTGGGCAAGATGGGCGCCTTCATCGGCTGCTCGCGCTACCCGGAATGCCGCTACACCCGCCCGCTCGCCGTCGCCAACGACGAGAACGGCGAGGCGCAGGAGGGTCCGCGCGAGCTGGGCAACGACCCGGAAACCAGCCTGCCGGTGACCGTGCGGCGCGGCCCCTACGGCGCCTACATCCAGCTCGGCCCGCCCCCGGTGGTGGCCGCCCCGGCCGAGGCCGTGGTGGAGGAAGCGCCGGTCGACGGCAAGAAGACCAAGGGCAAGAAAAAGGTCAAGGTCGAGGCTCCGAAGCCCAAGCGCGTCTCGCTGCCCAAGGGCATGGCCGCCGCCGACGTGGATCTCGACACCGCGCTGAAGCTGCTCGCCCTGCCGCGCAGCATCGGCAACCACCCGGAGACGGGCGAGGACATCAGCGCCGGCATCGGCCGCTTCGGCCCCTACCTGAAGCACGGCAGCGTCTACAAGTCGCTGACTCCCGACGACGATGTGCTGACCATCGGCATCAACCGCGCGGTGGATCTGCTGGCGGGCGCCGCCAAGAAGGCCTCGGCCCCCGCCAAGACGCTGGGCGACCATCCGAAGACCGGCAAGCCGGTCACCACCGGCTCGGGCCGCTTCGGTCCTTACGTCAAGCACGGCTCCGTCTACGCCTCCATCCCCAAGGGCACGGAAGCGGACAGCGTGACCCTGGAGCAGGCGCTGGAGCTTCTGGAGGCCAAGGCCGCCAAGGACGCCGCCAAGAAGGGCAAGGCCCCGAAGGACGCCGAACCGGCGGCGGCCGACGGCGCCGAGGCTCCCGCCAAGGCCGAGAAGCCGACCAAGGCCAAGGCGACGGCCTCGAAGAAGGAGCCGGCCAAGAAGGACGCGGTGAAAAAGGCCGCTCCGAAGAAGGCGGCTGCCAAAAAGGCCGACACCGAGAAGGCCGATGCAGGCAACGAGGAAAAGCCCGCCCCCCGCAAGCGGGCCTGACCGCGGGGAGAATGTCGGTCCGATGAGCGACCGCACAGCCCCCGTCAGGCGGTGGCGGTCGCCTTGGCCTTGGCCGCGTTGCGGCGATGGCGCAGCTTGACGCGGATGCGCTCGACCGGGCCGAGCAGCCGGGGATGACGACGCTTCAGCCGAACGAACAGGCGGCGGGCGTTCGCAGAATTGCGCAGCAGGATCACCCCACCGGCAAGGGCCACCGGGAAACCGAACGGCCCCGGCAACGGCGACATCAACGCACCCAGACCGATCAGGCTCCACCCCGTGCCGATCAGAGCCAGTTGCCGGACACGGGCGAGCGTGGGCCTCGGAAAACTAGACCGGGCCAGCAGCGAACGGCGAATGATGGCGCGGCGATGCATCGGGACTCCTCCTCCTGTGCCGAGAGCCATATGGGGGCAGCCGGACATGGGGGAAGAGCCTGGAGGATGTGACTTTTCGGGGAGGTCGCGGGCAAAGGTGGGTGTCAGTGCAATGGCGCGGCGCTGCGGGGCGGGCCCAGGACGAACAGCGCGGCGGTCACCTCCGCCGGGGCTGGCGCCCATTCGAAGTCGCGCATCAGCTCGCTGCGGGCGGCGTCGGCGCGCTCCGCCAGGGCGTTGCAGTCGGTCCGCCGGGCCGGCTTGCGGCACCTCCGGTCGGCGCAGCTTTCCAGCATCAGGCGGATCATCCGCTCCCGCTTGGCGGCGTCGACGAATCCCGATTGGTCGAAATACAGCTTGGTGAAGGCGACCTCGGTCACCGTGGGCGCAGCACCCTGCTTGCCGACCAGCACCGCCGACACCAATTCAACGCAGCGACCGGCGTAATCGGGGATCGGCGCCGTGCCGTCGTCGGCGCGGTCGTACTGGCGGCTCGGCAGCTCGACCAGCCGCCCGGACGTTTCCTTCACGAGGTAACGGCGCCACACCGGCATATCCGCCTCCCGTCTGGTTTCCCCATGGGCTGAAAAAAGGGTACACCAGACCGGACCGCGACGGAACAGCCCCTTTCCGGCTTCGGCCGGAACCGGACAGCACTCACCGGAGGAGAGGCGCGGCTCAACCTTCGGGAACGGGAAGGGTTTAGCCTGATGAAACTTCTGCGATTCGGCCCGCCGGGCCATGAGCGTCCGGGCCTTCTGGACCGCAACGGCGTGATCCGCGACCTGTCGGGCGTGGTGTCGGACATCGGTCCGGCCACCCTGACCGAGGATGGGCTGGCTCATCTGCGCGCGCTCGACACCGACCGGCTGGCCCAGGTGCCGGACGGCACGCGGCTCGGCCCCTGCGTCACCGGGGTGTCCAAGGTGGTCTGCGTCGGGTTGAATTACCGCGCCCACGCCGCCGAATCCGGCCTGCCCGAGCCGGCGGAGCCGGTGCTGTTCATGAAGGCAACCACCGCCATCTGCGGCCCCAACGACCCGGTCCAGATGCCCAGAGGCGCCACCAAGCTCGACTGGGAGGTTGAACTCGGCATCGTCATCGGGCGCACCGCCCGCTACGTCGATCGGGCCGACGCCTTCGACCACATCGCCGGCTATTGCGTCCTCAACGACGTGTCGGAGCGCGCCTTCCAGACCGAGAGCACCGGCCAATGGGTGAAGGGCAAGAGCGCCGACAGCTTCTGCCCGATCGGCCCCTGGATGGTCACCCGCGACGAGGTGCCCGACCCGCAGGCGCTGCGGCTGTGGCTGGAGGTGGACGGCCAGCCGATGCAGGACAGCACGACCGCCGACATGATTTTCGGCGTGGCCGAGATCGTGTCCTACATCAGCCGCTTCATGACCCTGCTGCCGGGCGACGTCATCGCCACCGGCACGCCGCAGGGCGTGGCAATGGGCCGCGGGCCGAACCATCCCTGGCTCCAGCCCGGCCAGACCATGCGCCTGGGTGTCGAAGGGCTGGGCGAGCAGCGCCAGTCCGTCCGCGCCTTCGAAGGCTGAGCAGCGCCGGGACCGGAATGGGAGAGTCTTCGATGAAGCGAAAAAGCCGTCTGGCCGCGTGGCTGCTCGCCGCCGGTCTCGGCACCTTGGCGGCGTCATCAAGCGCCGCAAGGGCTGAGGACAGCGCCGCGGCGCTGGCCGGGAAGACCTGCGGCACGCTGGAGTCGCGGGTGGCGGAGATCTCCGGCTCCGGCCCGGTGTTCCTGCGCAGCTACGACAGCAGCTTCGGCGTCGGCCAGACGTCGGAGCTGCCGCTGCGCGAGGCCGCCTTCACCTACGACAACGCGCTGGCCGTCATCGCCCTGGTCGCCTGCGGCAAGACGGAGCCGGCGCTGCGCATCGGCGAATCGCTGCTCTCCGCCGCCACGCTGGACCGCGCGCGGCGCCAGGGGCGGCTGCGCAACACCTACCGCGCCGGCGCCCAGACCCAGAAGCCGATCCCGCCCAACGGCTGGTGGGACGTCACCGCGAACCGCTGGTTCGAGGACGCCTATCAGGTCGGCTCCGCCACCGGCAACGTCGCCTGGGCGGGCTTGGCCCTGATGACCCTGGGCGACGCGACCGGCGAGGAGCGCTTCCGCAACGGCGCGGCGGAGCTGGCCCGCTGGGTGGTGGCGAACACCGCCGACCCGCGCGGGCCGGGCGGCTTCAACGGCGGCCTCCAGGGCTTCGACGACAAGCCGCAGGCCCTGACCTGGAAGGCGACGGAGCACAACACCGACCTCGTCGCCCTGTTCGGCTGGCTGGAACGCAGCGGCACGGCGGGGGACTGGGCCGGGCCGGAGAAGGCGGCGCGTGGTTTCCTCGACCGCATGTGGGCGGACGGCGGCGGGCATTTCCCCACCGGCACGGCGCCGGACGGGGTGACGGTCAACCGGGCCACCTCCGGCCTCGACGCCCAGCTCTGGCCGCTGCTGCTGCGCGGCGCGCCGGAATCCTGGCGGGCGGCGCTGGATTATGCGGAGAAGGCCCACGGGGTCGACGGCGGTTTCGACTTCAACGACGACCGCGACGGGATGTGGGTGGAGGGCACGGCGCAGGCCGCGCTGGTCTACCGCCTGCTGGGGCGGTCCGACGACGCGCAGCGGCTTCTGGCCGAGGTCGGCAAGGAGGTAAGCCGCGGCGGCCATGTCTGGGCGACGCGCGAGGACAGCATCACCACCGGCCTCGCCATCGGGCCGGACAGCACCACCGATGATTTCCGCTACTACCGCCGCCCCCACTTGGCGGTGACGGCTTGGACGGTCCTCGCCGCCGTGGGCTGGAACCCGTTCACCGGTGAGCGGGTGAAGTAACGGACGAAAAGAGCCCCTCTCCCGCCCCGGGAGAGGGTGCCCGCGAAAGCGGGCGGGTGAGGGTCGTCCGAGGATCAAGGCGTTGAGTCTCGGCCGTACCCTCACCCTTCCCGCGCGCCGCGCGGGCCCCTTCCCTCTCCCGGGGCGGGAGAGGGAGGTTCAAAGCCTTACTTGCGGACCTTGTTGATCTCGCCCTGCAGTTCGTTGAGCAGGTCGGCGCCGCCTTCCGCGGCGAACTTGTCCATGGCCGGCTTGACCATCTCACGCATGCGGCCCAGCTCGGCGTCGCTCAGCTCGTTGATCTGCATGCCCTTGTCCTTGAGGTAGGCGATGCTCTGCTTCGACGCCTCGCGGCTGTCCTTGCGCTCGAAGTCGCGCGAGGCGACGGCGGCCTCGGCGATGATCTTGCGCTCGTCGTTGGACAGGCCGTCGTACCAGCGCTTGGAAGCCAGAACGATCCACGGGCTGTAGACGTGCTTGGAAATGGTCAGGTACTTCTGGACCTCGTAGAACTTCGAGGACTGGATGGTGGTGACCGGGTTCTCCTGGCCGTCCACGGTGCCCGTCTCCATGGCGGTGAACAGCTCGGAGAAGGACAGCGGCACGGCGTTGGCGCCGAAGCCGTTGAACATGTCGATGTAGACCGGGTTCTGCATGACGCGCAGCTTGATGCCCTTCAGGTCCTCGACCTTCTCGACCGGGCGCTTGCTGTTGGTCAGGTTGCGGAAGCCGTTCTCCCAGTAGACGAGGCCGACGAGGCCCTTGTCGTTCAGCTTGGCCGCCAGCTTCTGGCCGAACGGGCCGTCGAACACGGCGTCGGCCTCCTGCTCGTTGTTGAACAGGAAGGGCAGGTCGAAGACGGCGAAGTCCTTGACGATGCCGACCAGCGTGGCGGTCGAGCCGACCATCATCTCCTGCGCGCCGCCGATCAGGGCGTTCTGCATCTGGATGTCGCTGCCCAGGCTGGCGTCGGCGAAGCCCTTGACCTTCAGCTTGCCGCCGGAGCGCTTGGACATCTCCTCGACGAAGAACTTCACGGCGCGGCCCTGGTTGCTGCTCTCCGACAGGCCGTAGCCGAAGCGGATCAGGCGCGGCTTGATGTCCTGGGCGGAGGCGGCGACGGGGGCGAGGATGGCGGCGGCGAGGCCGGTCGCCAGAAGGACGGAACGGAGCAGCTTCATGGGTCGGTTCTTCCCTGTAGCGTGTTGTGATTAATGGCGGAACAGAGTCAGCGGGGCCGTGACGATCTCCGGGACGGCGATCAGCAGGCTCAGCAGAAGCAGGTAGGTCAGCAGGAACGGCCAGATGCCGCGCGTGGCGCTTTCCAGCGAGATGCGGGCGACGCCGCACACCACGTTCAGCACCGTGCAGACCGGCGGATGGATCAGGCCCAGCGTGCCGGTCAGGACGAACATCACGCCGAAATAGGTCGGGTCGATGCCCGCCGCCGCGGCCAGCGGGGTCAGCACGGGGCCGAGCACCAGGATCGTCGGCGTCAGGTCCATCACCGTGCCCACGGCCAGCAGCAGCAGGGTGATGGCGACCATCAGCAGCTTCGGATGCTCCAGCAGCGGCGACAGCATCTCGTTCATCTGCTGCGGCAGGTCGGCCAGCGTCACCATGTAGGACGACACCAGCGCCGCCGCGCACAGGAACATCACCGTGCTGGTGGTGCGCGCGGCCTGGACCAGAAGCGGCACCAGATCCTTCAGCGTCACCTGCCGGTAGACGAACAGCGCCACGACCAGCGAGTAGACGGCGGCGACCACCGCCGCCTCGGTCGGGGTGAAGATGCCGCCGCGCAGGCCGCCGATGATGATGACCGGCAGGGCCAGCGCCCACACGCCGTCGAGCAGCGCATGGCGGCGCTGCTGCCAGTTCGCCTTGGGCTGCAGCTTCACGGTCATGCCGCGCACCACCCACATCCAGGTCAGCACCAGACCGGCGCCCATCAGCAGGCCGGGCACGATGCCGGCCATGAACAGGCCGCTGATCGAGGTGTTGGTGGTCACGCCGAAGATGATGAAGGGCATGCTGGGCGGGATGATCGGGGCGATGATGCCGCCCGACGCGATCAGGCCGGCGGAGCGCGGCACAGGGTAGCCGTTGTCGCGCATCATCGGGATCAGCAGCGTGGCGAGCGCCGCCGTGTCGGCGATGGCCGAGCCGGACAGGCTGGCCAGCATCACCGACGCGCCGATGGTCACGTAGCCCAGGCCGCCGCGGATGTGCCCGACGAGGCTGACCGCGAGGTTGATGATGCGCTGCGAGATGCCGCCGGCGTTCATCAGCTCGCCGGCCAGGATGAAGAAGGGCACCGCCATCAGCGGGTAGTTGTCGGCGCCGCTCAGCATGTTCTGGGCGACGAGCTGGGCGTCGAAGAAGTCGAGATGCACCATCAGCGCCACGCCCGTCAGCATCAGGGCGAAGGCGATGGGCATGCCGAGCAGCATCAGGCCGAACAGCGAGGAGAGGAAGACCGCAAGGGCCATGGAACGGGCTCCGCTTTCAGAAGGCCGGACGGTGTCAGTGCTCGGCGATGGCACCGCCCTGCGGGGCGGTGGCGCCGTGGGGGTCGCCGTTGCCGGGGATGTGCGCCGCCGCGTCGCCCGACAGGATGCGCCAGAGGTTGGCGAGGATCGTCAGCGCCATGGCGATTGCCGGGAAGAAGCCCGCGGCGGCGTAGAAGGCCATGGGGAAGCTCAGCACCGTGGAGCGCGTCTCCATCCCGATCAGAAGCTGGAACCAGCTCCCCTCGATGAACAGCCACAGCGCGTAGATCATCAGCAGGTGGCTGACCACCGCGCAGGCCTTGCGGGCGCGGGCCGGCAGGCGCGACTGGAGGATGTCCAGACCGAGATGCTGGTTGCGGCGCAGCGCCAGCGTGGCGCCCAGGAAGACCAGCCAGACGAACATCAGGCGGGCCAGCTCCTCGGCGGCGACGATGCCGCTGTTGAAACCGTACCGCAGAACCACGTTGCCGAAGACCAGTGCCACCATCACGGCGAGCATCAGCGCCATGATCCATTCGGTGACCATCTCCAGCGCTTCCACCATGCGCTTCATGCACACTCCTCGGCCCGCCGCGCGGCGGGGCTCACCCAAGCGGAAAGGGCGGCGGCAGGGGACGGACGCGGACAGGAGACGGTACGGAAGGGAACGGGCGGCGCGGCGCACCGGCAGCGGGGCCGGGCGGCGGGTCGGGGTTCCTCCCATTTGGTCTCTTGCCGGGGTCTCTTGCCGGGACCTTGAATTTTCTGTGTCGGAAAATAGAGGAGTCCCGCAGCCGAGTGAAGAAGATTTTCTTCATATCGGCGAGGCTACGGCCGGACGATGGGCATAACGACGAAAATTATCTTCACAATCCACCCCCGCCCCGCATAGCTTGGGAGACAGGAATGGCGGCGCTGAGACCCAGCCGGGAGGCCGGGACACGCTATGCCACCCGCACCGGCGGTGGTAGGGTCCGCCGCTCAACGACGCCCGGAGCCGAGAACGCCGGGGACCAAGAACGCTTTCAGGGATGGACGGTCCGTTTCGATGCTCCAGCCGGTGAACATCCTCGATCACATCCGCGGCCGCCTGCCGGAGCTGAAGCGTTCCGAAGCCCAGGTCGCCGAGATGGTGCTGGTCGAGCCGCAGAAGGTGCTGGGGCAGAGCATCACCGTGCTGGCCCAGGCCGCCGGGGTCAGCGAGGCGACTGTCGTCCGCTTCTGCCGCAGCATCGGCTGCGCCGGTTTCCCGGATTTCAAGCTCCGGCTGGCCGAGGGGCAGGCCCGCGGCACCCCCTTCGTCAGCCAGGACGTGGCGCCGGACGACGAGACTCCGACCGTCGCGCGAAAAATCTTTTCATCCGCCGCCGCCGCCCTGAACGACGCGGCCGGCGCGCTCGACATGGCGGCCGTCTCCCGCGCCGTGGAACTGCTGGCCGACGCTTCCAGCATCCTGTGCATCGGCACCGGTGCGTCGGCGGTGGTGGCGGAGGACGCGGCGCACAAGTTCATGCGCTTCGGCATGGCGGCGCAGGCCAGCGCCGACCCGATGATGGTCCGCATGCTGGCGGTCAATCTGGGCGCGCGCGGCGTCCTGCTGGCGATTTCCAACACCGGGCGCACCGTGATAGTGACCGAGCTGGCCCAGATGGCCCGCGACCTCGGCATCCCGGTCATCGCGATCACCGCGCCGGGCTCGCCGCTGGCCGCTGTGTCGTCGGTCGCCATCGGCCACACCCCGGTCGAGGACGCGGAGATCTACACGCCGATGGCCTCCCGCCTCGTCCATCTGGCGATCATCGATGTGCTGTCCACCGGCGTGGCGCTGAAGCTCGGCGCCGAGGCGCGGCACCATCTGGCGAAGGTGAAGGCCGTGCTGTCCGGCACCCGCTCCTCCCACGGCAAGCCCGCCCGGACCCGCCACCGGGCGTAGCTTTTTTTCCCTCTCCCGCCCCGGGAGAGGGGGCCTGCGAAGCAGGCGGGTGAGGGTCACCCAAGAATCACGGCGCTGATTCCTGGCGACACCCTCACCCTCCCACGCTGGCGCGTGGGCCCCTCCCTCTCCCGGGACGGGAGAGGCGATGAACAGCGCCACTCTTCCTCCCCCCTTGCCATCCGGGCCGGCTTGGTCCAAATGGTGCGCCGCCGTTCCCGATTCACAGACAGTTCTCGCCCATGCCCGCCATTGCCCTCAGCGTTGCACCGATGATGGACTGGACGGACCGCTCCTGCCGGTTCTTCCATCGCCTGCTGTCGAAGAACACGCTGCTCTACACCGAGATGGTCACCACCGGCGCCGTTCTGCACGGCGACCGCGAGCGGCTGCTCGGCTACGACGCGGCGGAGCATCCGGTGGCGCTGCAGCTCGGCGGGTCGGACCCGGCGGAGCTGGCGGCCTGCGCCCGCATCGCCGAGGAGTGGGGCTATGACGAGGTCAATCTGAACGTCGGTTGCCCGAGCGACCGCGTGCAGTCCGGCCGCTTCGGCGCCTGCCTGATGGCCGAGCCCGATCTGGTCGCCCGGCTGGTCGGCGCCATGCGCGAGGCGGTGTCGATCCCCGTCACGGTGAAATCGCGGATCGCCATCGACGCGATGGAGGAATGGCCGACGCTGGATCATTTTGTCCGCACCGTGTCCGCCACCGGCTGCACCCACTTCATCGTGCACGCCCGCAAGGCGTGGCTGAAGGGCCTCAGCCCCAAGGAGAACCGGGACATCCCGCCGCTGCGCTACGACCTCGTGCACCGGCTGAAGCAGGAGAACCCGCAACTCGCCATCGCGATCAACGGCGGCATCCGCACCCTGGACGAGGCGGCGGAGCATCTCGCCACGCTGGACAGCGTGATGATCGGACGCGCCGCCTACGAGACGCCCTACATCCTGGCCGACGCCGACCGCCGCCTGTTCGGCGGGGAACCCGGTCCCGACCGCTACGCGGTGGTCGAGGCCATGGCGGCCTACGCCGAGGAGCGGATGCGCCAGGGGGCGCCGCTGTCGGCGATCACCCGGCACATGCTGGGGCTGTTCCAGGGGCTGCCCGGCGCCCGCGCGTGGCGCCGCCACATCAGCGAGAACGCCCACCTCCCCGGCGCCGGGCCGGAGGTGCTGCTGAAGGCCGCGGCGCTGGTGCCGCACCGCGGAGCGGTCACGCAGCCAGCGGAATGAGCGCGGCGAGCGTCAGGCAGACGACGATGGTCAGGCGCGTCCGCAGCGTGCCGAACCAGCGGGGATAGCGCCCGTCCGCCGCCGCGCTGCGGTCCACCGCCCAGGCGAGGAGGAAGGACAGGATCAGCGCCGGCACCGTCAGGCCGGACGGCAGCAGGGTCGCGCCCCACCCCAGCAGCGACGGCGCGACTCCCCAAGCCAGCCACGCCGGCCCGCTCGTCTCGCCATCCCGCCCCGCCCCATCCCGCCCCGCGAGGATGCGGCCCCAATGGATGGCGCCGATGAAGGACAGGATCGACACCGCGTAGACGACAACCGCCCGAACCACGGCGGCCTGCCCGTCGCCTTCCGTCATCCAGGCCAGCGCGGTGCCGCCGACGAAGGGGATCAGCCCGCCGTAGGACAGCAGCCGGACGACCGAGGCCCGGCGATCATCGAAGGACAGCGCGTCCATGCGCTTACGGCGTCAAAGAGGATTGGGCCAGCGCCTTGTCCACGGCCGCGGTCAGGGTGGCGGACTCCGGCGTGACCGAACTGCCGAACCATTCCACCAGCCGTCCGTCGCGGCCGATCAGGATCTTGTGGAAGTTCCAGCGCGGCACGCCCTGCGCCCCGGTGACCGCCGCCGCCCAGCGGTAGAGCGGGTGGGCCTGCGGTCCGGTGACGGACTGCTTCTCCATCAGGGGGAAATCGACGCCGTAATTGAGTTCGCAGAAGGACGCGACCTGGGCGTTGCTGCCGGGCTCCTGCCCGCCGAAATCGTTGCTCGGCACCCCCAAGATGACCAGCCCACGGTCGCGCCGCCCGGCCCAAAGCTTTTGCAGCCCTTCATACTGGCCGGTGTAGCCGCATTGCGACGCCGTGTTGACCACCAGCACGGCCTTGCCCCGGAAGGCGTCGGGCGCGAGCGTGCCGCCGTCGATGGACGGCAGGGGCAGCGCCGCCCAGTCGAGCGCGTCGGCCGCCGCCGCAACGCCGGGAACGGCCGCGGACAGCATCAGGACAGCGGATAGAATCCGGGCGGCGGTTCGGGCGGCATCACGGATCGTCGGCATGGCTCTCTCCCGGTCTGTGGCTCTGGTCGGTACGGCCTTGTCCTATACGGTGGTCGAGGCGTGCCGGATCATGCACGCGCATGGGTGCCATGGCCATCTTGCCATGCGCCGGGCGGGCACGTCTGCTTTAGGGTTGTGCCCCCGCAAGCCCCAGACCATAGACCGGCCGACGCCCTCCATGCGCCTTCTCATCCTGATGCTCGGCCTCGCCGGTTTCGCAAGCGCCTTCTCGCTGCGGACCACCGATCCGATGCTGACCGTCATCGCGTCGGACCTCGGCATCGGCGTGGCCGAGGCGGCCCTGCTCTCCTCCGCCTACACCCTGCCCTATGCGGCGATGCAGCTCATCCTGGGGCCGGTCGGCGACGCCATCGGCAAGACGCGGCTGATCCGGCTGTCGCTGGTCGTCCTGACCATCGGCGTGGCGCTGTCTGCGGTGGCGCCCGGCTACTACACCGTGCTGGCCTCGCGGGTGCTGGCCGGCGCCTTCGCCGGGGGGATCATCCCGGCCGCCATGGCGCTGATCGGCGACCGGGTGGTCTACACGGAGCGGCAATTCGCCATCAGCCGCTTCCTGCTGGCGGTCATCCTCGGCCAGATGTCCGGCTCCGCGGTGGCCGGCGCCCTGTCGGAGGTGGCGGGCTGGCGCACCGTCTTCGCCCTGGCCGCGCTGGTGACCGGCCTGATCGCGCTGACCGCCGCCCTCCTCCTGAAGGGCGAGCGCGAGGAGCGGCATCGCCTGTCCATTACGGACGCGCGGGCGCGCTACGCCTCCGTCCTGGCGAATCCGGTGTCGGTCTGGGTCTTCGCGACGGTGGCGGCGGAAGGGCTGCTGATCTTCGGCGTCTTCCCCTTCGTCGCCCCCATGCTGGCCCGCCACGGGGCGGAGGGCGCCTTCGAGGCCGGGGTGACGCTCGCCGCCTTCGCCATCGGCGGAGTCGTCTACAGCTTCATCGTGCGGCGCCTGCTCGGCACGCTCGGCCAATGGGGGATGATGGGGGCCGGCGGTCTGGTGGCCGGGGGGGCCTATCTGGCGATGCTCGCACCGGTCCCCTGGCCGGTGGTGTCCCTGCTGTTCCTGGTCGCCGGATTCGGCTTCTACATGCTGCACAACACCATGCAGACCCAGGCGACGGAGCTGTCGGCGACGGCCCGCGGGTCGGCGCTCGCCCTCTTCGCCTCCTCCTTCTTCCTGGGGCAGGGGGTCGGGCCGGTGGTCTATGGGGCGGTCGCCGATCAAGTCGGCCTGCCCGCCCTGTTCCTGTTCGGCGGCGTGCTGACCATGCTGCTGGGCTTCGGGGCCGTCCGATTGATCCGTCGCCGGCCCGCCTGATATTTCAATATTTCGGATATCCCCAGATTCTGTGGATAACTCTGTTGGCGAATCGAGGGGTAACCGAAGGGACAGGCGGCCCCTCAAGGGGTCCGGCACAAATGCCTGAATTTTGGGCACATTAGAAAACCGCGCCGTTCAAGGCGTTTTCGCGCCTGACGCGCCGTTTCCGCCCTGGTCCGCGGCCTGCCCCGCCCCGCAACGGGAGTCAAGCGAAGGATGCGCGCGCCTGTGAACAACTTTCCTTGACAGGGTTTGCGGGCCACGGCAAAGGGCTGTTCCCGGCGCCGAGACGATTTGCGCGCCGTAGGTCCGCGGGGCACTGTGGCGCCATGTTCACCGTCAGCGAAAGCGAAGCCGAAACGATCCGCCGGGCCTTCCACGACCGCGGCGAATGGTCCGCCGTGGTGGAACTGCGCCGGCTGTTCCCGGTCTTCGCCAACAATCCGGAGGCGCTGCGCTGCGTGCGCGCCATCGCCGGCTGGCAACCGCTTCCCGACCCCGCCGGGACCCCGCCCAAGGTGACCCAACTGCGGCGCCGCAAATCGGCGGAGCCGCAGCCCTGACTGTCAGGTGGCGGTGCGCGGCCCGCGGTCGCTGAGCGTGTCGGCCAGCGGCACAACCTTGCCGCTGTCGGCGACCACCTGAAGCTCCGGCACGCCGCCGGTCTGGGCGCGACGCTCGGCCAGGAGGACCTCCAGCATCGCCTCCACCTTCGGCATGTGGACCGTCTGCTGGTCGAAGGGCATCTGGATGCCCTGCTCGCGGAACTGCTCCAGGATGCGCAGGCGCAGCTCGTTGCGCACCGGGATGATGTGGTCGGTGTTGGCGACGAAGCAGCGCAGCTCGAACTCCGGCCCGCTCGGCAGGAAGTCGCGGAACATCACCACCGGCTCCGGGTTGCGCAGCACCTGGGCGTGGCCGTAGCCGATCTTGAGCAGCAGCGCGTAGACCTGCCGGGCGTCGGTGTCGTAGGTGATGCGGACCTTGATCTCGATGCGGGTGGTCTTGTCCTTCAGCGTCCAGTTGACCACCGACTTGGAGATGAACTCCGAGTTGGGGATGATGACCGACGCGCGCTGGAAGGTCTGAATTTCCGTCGCGCGGACGCTGATGCGGCGCACGGTGCCCTCCAGCCCGTTGACGACCACCCAGTCGCCCACCTTCACCGGCCGCTCCACCAGCATGATCAGACCGGAGATGAAGTTGCTGACGACGTTCTGGAGGCCGAAGCCGATACCGACCGACAGGGCCGACGCGATCATGGCAAGGCTGGACAGGTCGAGCCCCAGCGTGCCCACCGACATCAGCACCGCCATGGTGGTGCCGAGATAGCCGACGCCCATGCGGATGGAGTTGCGCACGCCGTCGTCCATGTTGACGCGGCCGAGGATGCGCTCGTCGAGCTGGCGCTGGATGAAGCGGGTCACCGCGACGACGACGCCCAGCACCATCAGCGCCGACATGATGTCGCCCGGCGCGATGCGCACGCCGCCCACCGTGACGCCGCTGAGGAAGCCGTCGGCCAGCCCCTTCATCTCCGACAAGGTCATGCCGGTCAGCGGCAGCAGGAAGAAGGCCGCCACGGTCAGCAGCAACCCGTCGATCACCGTCCGCCCGGCCTGCCCCAGCATCCGCCGGCCGCGGTCGGTGGCGATCACGATGTCGCGCACCTCGGCCACCTGCCCGCTGCCGCGCTCCAGCAGGACGCACAGCAGCTCGCGCAGGACTCCGCGCGCCACCAGAAGGACGCCGCCGATGATGAGGGTGGTCAGCATCAGCTTCGAGGCGTAGATCGCACCGACCAGATATCCGGCGCCCGAGGCGACCAGCGAGGCGAGCGCCACCGCGCCGATCAACAGGCGCAAACGCAGTCCGACGACCCGCGGACGGGCAGGCGGCACGTCCTCGGCCTCCGCCGCGGCGGAAGCCGCGGCCGGCGGCGGCAGGGTGACGTCCACTGCGGCCCCGGGCATCGGCTCCGGGCATCCGCAATCGTCGGTCTCCTCCGCGTCCGGCGGCGGGGCGGCCAGCCAGAGGTGATCGGGGTAGAGGAACAGCAGCGACACGGCGATCAGCGCCATGGTGCCGAAGCCGGTGATCGACCGCAGCTCCGGCGGGGTGAACATGCCCTCCGACAGGGCGATGCCGGTGCCGGCCAGGGCCAGCCCGATCATGACGAGCGGCACGCGGCGGACCAGACGGCGCGCGCTGTCCGGGTCGAGGTTGGCGAGCTGCCAGGACGGATGGTCGGGCGCCAGGGTGGCGCGGGCGACGCCGGTGACCAGGAAATAGGCGGTCAGGCCGCCCGACACCCCGACCACCAGAGCGGTCAGCGGACCGGCGTCCGCCGCGTCGCGCAGCAGCCCGACCAGGGCGCCGCTCAGCACCAGCGTCGGCACCAGCGGCACCAGGCAGCGGGCCAGCGCCTCCACCGCCATCGCCACCACCCGTTGGCGGTAGCTGGGCCGCTCCTCGAGATCGCGGTGGCCGTAGCGACGCAGCAGCACCCGGCGCACCGGCCAGGCGACCAGGAACAGGATGGCGGCGAGCGCGCCCAGCCCGTACAGGCGGCCGCGCCATTCGTCGTCGCCCATCACAATGCCGAAGGCCCGTCCGATGCGCTCCTGCACATAGGCCGTCTGCTCGGGCAGCGCGGCCCAGGTGGCGGGCAGCAGCGGCACCGGGCCGCGCCGAACGATCTGCTCGGTGAGCTGGGTCATGCGCTGGTCGGCGGCGGTGCGCAGCAGGATGTCGGCGCGGGTGACGATCAGCTCGGTCTGCTTGGTCCGCCCTTCTGCCTCGCCGATGGTCTGGGTCAGGCGCTTGCGCTCGGCGGCGATCCCGGCCTCCTCCGGCGGGGCGCCCTGGGCCGGCGGCGGACCCAGCGCGTCGAGCATGCGCTGCGCCGTGTCGCGAGCCGCCGCCGCCGCGGCCCCGGCCTCCCGGACCTCGTGTTGGATTTTCGCCAGATCGGCGCGCAGGGTCTCGTATTCGGTGTTGGCCAGATCGCCCCCGGCGATGCGGTTGGCCGCCCTTTCCAAGGCGTTCTGCCATTGCGGCAGCTTGGTCTTGAAGTCCGCCGCCGCTTCCGCCGCCGGAGCGGCGGACTGGGCCAGGGCCGATGGAACCACGGCACCCGCCGCAAGCGCGCCACACAGCAACAGGGCTGCCAGAAGCCGGCCGATCCGGCAGCGGAAGGCGAAGGAAATCTGCATCACCGTTCGAAGTCTCGTGTTGGCGAAAGGCTGCGACCCCGGCGAACCGGGAAAAGGGATACCTATACTCTTCGGCGTCGCGGCAAAAGTATGGCACTGCGTGTCACCAGGATGTGACAGAGAGGGTGGGGATTGCGGTTCGGTTCGCTGTGGCCAGGGGGCACCGGTCCGGGGCCGCCGTTTCGTGCGCTTGCCTTCGGATTGGGCATGGCGTGGTTGCGTGTCTTGATGATACAGGTTGAGCATCGTCGCTTCACACGCACGTCATCATCATGGCCGGCTTGACCGACATCGACCGCACCCTGCTCCGCACGGCGCTGAAGGCTGCCAAGCGCAACGACGTCCCGTCCGTCGGGATGCCGACCGAAACGCTGGAACGGCTTTTGGAGTATCTGGCGGTTCTGGAAGGCGCGCAGCCCACCGCACGGACCGAGGGCAACCCAGGGTCGAGCTGACCCTTCCAGCATGGCCTGACCGGCGATGGCAGGGCATCCAAACCCAGCATTACATACTATAGTATGATAACCTGCTGGTGCTGAACCGGCGAGGCTGCTGAACGGTACGTTGTGACATTGAATTCGAGTCGCAACCGACGCTCGACGAACCCTATCGAACGGAGTAAGACTTTAGGACCCACTCCTATAGGCGGACGATCCCCTTGTGCCAGTTTGCCACACCGGAATGCGGTCACGCCTGTCGTGCGATCAGGCTCGTCCGCGAACACAGCCGCGGCCCCGTGGGGTTGGACGCGCGCGCCTATCTGATCCGGGTCGAGCGCCGGTTGATGCAGTTCCATTGCAGCGCCCCGCTGGGCATTCCAACGGAAGCGACGCCGCCCCGCGAGGCCGCCGAGTAACCCGCCGGCCCGTTTGAATCTGGAACGTCAATCACGCCCGCTGGGGGCATCGGAACGGCCCCGGTCCGGTTCGCGGCCCGGTTCGCCCTCCCGGCGGCGATCTCCGTCCGACGACGCCTCGTCGCGTTCCCGCTGGCGCTGCCATTGATCGAACTTCTCGGGATCGGTCACCAGATCGATGACGGACGGCTTCCGGTTGCCGTCGTTGCGCTGTTCGGGCATGAACACCTCCATCGCTGCGCCACACCTGTCCTTTTGCACATCAACAGCGCAAAGGGCCCGGCGCACCAAGCCCCGCAAGGGGAGAACCCCACAAGCACAGCCTTGCCCCTTTGGCGTCCGGTTTTTGACACAGCACACCCCCGCCCGAATCCTTAGCCTGCGACGACGATCAAGTCACAGACAACGATCAAGACACAGTCGGGGGCGGGATGCTGCGGTTGGGAACACGGGTGAGGTTTGCGGGCCAGGACGCCCTCGTCGTCGCACGGACCCTTGCCGGTGAGCCGACCTACGACATCCGCTTGGCCGATGGCCGTCTCATCAAATACGCCGCCGAAAGCGATCTGGAACCGATCGGGGAGGACGGGTCCGACCCCCCGCCCGCCTCGGTGCGGCCATCGGGCTCCGGCGGCTCCAATCAGGGGGGCATGCAGTGACCCGCGACGACTTCCCCTATTCGCTCCAGCCCTACGCGATGCCGGAGAACGGCGGCGACGGCGCGCAGCCGTCCGACGCCTGGACTCTGGTCCTGTTCCGCGCCGCCGATGAGGCGGAACGCCTGTGGTTTCGCGACCATGGATTCGTCATGGAGGGCCGCCGCTGGGTCCGCCACGCCCCTATCCCGGACAGCCGCGCCGAGGCGCCGGGCTCCGGCGACGCGTCCGAGGATGAGGGCGAGGACTTTGGCGATAGCGAGTCCGACGACAAGGCGCCGAGCACCGGCGGCCCCGCGCCCGACGTCGCCGCCTGATCTTCCGTTCCGGCGTCCGCGGCCTTTTGCAATGCCGGCGCCCCTGTTCGCGGACACGCACGCCCCATGCCCGACAGCCTCGACTTCGACCGGAACGACCTTGCTCCAAACGAATCCGGGCAAAACCATCTGAGTCCCGACGATCCGAACCGGCCCGCTCCCTCCCCATCCGCGCCGCCGTCCGCTGTTCCGCCATCGACCGTTCCGCCATCCATCGTTCCACAGACCGCCCTGATCCGGCGGCTGCGCCGGGCGGCCTCCGGCAACGTCCCGGCGCCGGAAGGGGTGACGCTCCGTCAGGCCCAGCAGCGCGAGGTGATGGTCGGCGCCCATCTGACCCTGAGCATCGATTGGGCGACGGAGGTCGAGGTCCGGCTGGGCGCGGAGATGGTGCGCTTCGCCATCTACTGCCGCAACGCCGCCGAACTGAACGCGACGCTGGCCCGCGACCTGGACGCCGAGGCGGCCTCGCTGGAGACGGCCCATCGCTTCGCCACGCTGCTCGGCCCGCTGGACGAGCGGGTGGAGGCGATGGCCGCGGCGGAGGAACCGCTGCCGCCCCTGCCCTCGCTGCGCGGCCCCTACTATCTGCATGAGGTCTGCACCGGTTGCGACGGCGGCGGGGTGCGGGGCTGCGGTGGCGATGGCTGCCGCGGCGGCAAGATCCGCTGCACCCACAGCGCGACGGCCGAGACACCGGATTGCCCGGAGTGCGGCGGGCGCGGCCAGCACCGCTGCCCGGTCTGCGCGGGCGACGGGGTGGTCGCCTGCGAGACCTGCAGCGGGGTCGGTCAGTTCACGCACATCCACCATCCCCGCCTGACCGCCCATCCCTCCTACAGCCTGACCGCGCCGCCGGACGCACCGGCGGCGGTGCGGATGGCGCTGGAGGAGGCCGGCTTCGCCGGCTTCGCGGCGCTCGCCAACCCCGCGCCCGCCACGGTGCGCCATTCCGGCACGCAGCTTCTCTATCAGCGCAGCGGCACGCTGACGGTGGTCGCCCTGTCCTGGGACTGCGACGGCGTGCCGTTCGACGTGGAAACCGTCGGGCCGGACGCCGATTCCGCCCCCCTTCCCCCCTTCCTGGACACGGTTCTGGCCCCGGTGCTGGCGCGCATCGCGGCGTTGCCACCGGCCGACGCCTTCGCCCTGGCCGGCGCCTACCGCCTGACCCGCTCCGTCGCCGAGGCGGTGCTGGGCGGCCGGGAGCCGGACACGGCGGCGATCGTGGCCGATCATGAGGGCTGCGTCAGCCCCGCCTTCGTGAAGGAAACCGCCGCCGTGCTGGCGGAGCGGTTCGCCGAGACCAGCCGCACCGCCGTCACGCGGAGTTGGATCGCCGCGGCGGGGCTGCTCGCCCTGGTCCTGCTTCTGGTGGCAGGGGTGGACGGTCCGGCTCTGCTGACCGGCGCGACTCCTGAACAGCCGGCCCCGGCGGCGCTGCGGCTGGGCTGGGACATCGGAATCCCCATCGCGGCCGGGCTGGGCCTGTGGGCGCTGGTGCGCGGCGTGGTGCGCGGGGCGTTGGGCGCGGCCTTCGGCGGGCCGGTCCGTGCGCCGGCCCAGGGGGCTTGGCCGCTCGTCCTGCTGTCCGCCGCGGCGGCGATCCATCTCGGCCTGCTGACCCTGTGGAACGGCGGGCCGGGGTTCAGCCGGCTGAACCATCGGCTGGACGTCGAAGCGATCACCCAGGGCCGCGCCCCGATGCCCGCCCCGCGCGTGCTCACGCCGGAAGAGCGGATCATGGCGGCGCAACGCGCGCTGGCCCGGCTGGGGCGCTACGACGGGGCGATCGACGGCAAGATGGGCGAAGGCACGCGGACGGGGCTCGCCAGCCTGACCGGTTTGGTCGACACGCCACCGGGCGTGGCGCCCGAAGACCCGCTGGAACTGGCGGTGGCCATCGCCGCCGACCGTGTTGCGGTCAACGTCCGGGCGCCGGAGCTTCTGGTCGGGCCGGGCTGGAGCAACGCCACCCGCCTGCGCATGACGCACGACGACCAGCCGATGGTCGCCGGGGCCTTCCTTGGGGCGTTGGCCGCATCGGGCACGGAGCGGGCGGCAACGGGCCAGGAGTGGGTTTCGGGAGACGGCTTGCGATCCGGGTTGATCACCGTGACGGGTCGCATCGCCGACCCGAAGGACCGCGGGCGCCTGTGCTTCGCGCTGACCCACGTCGTGACCACGCCGGCCGGACGGGATACCGGCGCGCCGCTGCGCACCTGCCGGACCGCTGGAAACTGGACCCTGGAGGAATGAGGGGGAGATAAGGGGAAAGGACCCGTTGCACGCGGGCATGAAAAAGGGGCCTGGAAAGGCCCCGATTTTCGTATCCGTCCGGCAATCCGCCGAAGGAAAGATGGTGCGGTCGAGAAGACTCGAACTTCCACAGCATTTCTGCCACAGCGACCTCAACGCTGCGCGTCTACCAATTCCGCCACGACCGCAACTTCATCATTCGAATGGACTGCGCGTAACGGCTCAACCCATTGAATTTCTTAACTTTCCTAAGCCGGACGTTACGCGGCGCCGCGTCGGAATGCAACAACTTTCTCATGTTGAGAGCAACCCGACAACAGGCCGTATCGACCCGCACGCGCACCTTTCCGTGCGCGCCGCGCCCTGTTATCGCATTCCCAAGGGATAAGCAAGCAGCTTGCGTTCACAGCCCACTCACGGTGCCATGGGAAGAAGCGCAACGGTGTCAGGCCGTCAGATGGCGACGCACCGCGTCGGCGGCCTGCAGAACGGCATGGTGGGCCTGACCGACCAGACGGGTCATGGTGGCGAAGGAGTGGGGAAGCCCATCGTAAACGGCGAGGCGATGGGAAACGCCCGCCTCGGCCAGCCGCTCCGCCAGACGGAGGGAGTCGTCGCGCAGGCAGTCGAGATCCGCCGCCAGCAGAAGCAGAGGCGGCAGCCCTCGGAGGTCGGCCAGCAAGGGGGCGGCGCGGGGATCGTCGGGGGTGGCCGCGCCGCCGAGATACTGACGCCAGTACCAGCGCATCCGCGCTGTCGTCAGCCCGTACCGCCCATCGCCGAACCGACGGTGCGACACGGTGTCGAAGTCATGCGCGAACATGCCGTAGAACAGGAGCCCGAAGGACACCCGCGGTTCCCCCGGCGCACGGGCGGCGAGGGCGAGGCCAAGCGCGAGGTTGGCTCCGGCGGAGTCGCCGCCAACCGCGATCCGGGCCGCGTCGATCGCATGCGCCGCCCCAACGGCGGCAACCCAGCGCAGGGCCGCCAGCGCCTCCTCATGCTGGTGCGGGAAGCAGCGCTCCGGCGCCAGACTGTAGCGCACCGCGCAGACCACGGCGCCGCTGTGCAGGGCGAGCAGCCTCAGCAGCCGGTCATGGGTGTCCACGCTGTTCACGACGAAGCCACCGCCGTGGAAATAGACCAGGACGGGCAACCTCGCGGCCCCACGATCCGCCGGGCGGTAGAGCCGCAACGCCAAAGGGCCGGCGGGACCGGCCGCGGCCACCTCCGTCACATCGACGGAAAGCGGCGCGGGACCGTTCAGAAAGGCGTGATAACGCTCCGCCGCCGCACGGGCTCCGGCGAGTGGGAGGCTCAATGGGTCGGCGGGAGCGGCGCCGAGACGGGCTGCCGCCTCGTTCATCGCGATGACTTGAGGATCCAGGCGTTCCGTCGTGGGCCGCAAGATCGTGTCCGGCATGACATCCTCCTTCTCAACCGAAGCGACGGCGAACAGCCGCGCGGACCGGGAGCAGTGCCGGCAATCGCGAAAGCCCCCGACTGCCGGGCGGAGATCAACACTGGACACCATGATAGACACTTTAAATATACTATGTAAATAGGTTTATAAGATCTTTAACAACATTCATATAATGTTTTTTAAGCGGAAAGGCGTTTCCTCGTGCTCCGGCGGACGAGGGCCAACGCAGCGTCGGCGCATTGGCTTCTCAGTTCGGGCACCGCGGTCATCTCCCAGAATGGTGCCCGGCTGACCGGTCCGAGCGCAAAGAGGCGGTCGGTTACCGCCCCACCCTCGCCGATCAATGCACCCTCCTCGGTGACGTCGAGGCCGAGGCGCAAGGGGTCGGGACGGGCCAGCCCCTGCTGAAGCAAGGCGCGCATCAGCGGATGGCGGATGCGCCCGAAGTCGCACTCGGTGCCGGTCGCGTTGACGATGGCGCCCACCGTGCGTGTCCAGAGCGCGTCCTCGGCACCCCGCGCGCGGACGGTCGCCTCCACCCCCTCTGGGGTCAAGGCCAGAGCCTGAAGGCGCCCAGCCCGGACGGCCAGCCGCCCGTTCTCGCGCAGCGCCTCGATGCGGGCAGCCACCTCCGGCGCCATGCGGTGGCGGTGCACCTCCCAGTATGGCCGGGCGTGGCGCAGGAAGCGCTGCCGCTCCTCCAGCGGCAAGTGCTTCCAGATCAGCGGGTGGAAGGGCCGCAGGGAGTCAAAGGCGGCGCGCCAGTCCAGCCCCTCCTCCCGCGCGCGGCGGACGTCGGCCTTCAGGGCGATCAGCACGTCCAGCACCGTGCCGGGCATCGTCTGGGGATGGACGAAGCTCCTGAAGGGCCGCGTCTCCAGATGGGTGGTGGGCAGCAGGCCGCGGCGAGACAGCGCCAGGATCGGACCGCGGTGGCCCTGGTTCTCCAGGGACAGCACCACATCGACCATCGTCAGCCCGGTGCCGAGGATCAGCACCGGCGCGTCCGGATCGATGACGGCGACGGCCTCACGATTCCAGGGATCGCCGATGAAGCGGTCCGACGCGAAGACCTCCGGCGCCGGAAGCGACGGCGGCGAGGGCGGAAAATGCCCGACGCAGAGCACCGCCCGATCCACCGCGAGGCTTTCCCCATTGGCGAGCCGCAGACGCACGCCGCTGCCGGCGGCGCCGTCCAGCGCCGCATCGACCACCTCCGCCTGCACTGTGTCGATCGTCACATGGGCGGGGGCCTCCGCCTGGGCCTCGCGCAGCACGTCCTGGATGTACGCGCCATAGAGGCGCCGCGACACGAAGGCGTGGCCGCTGGGCGGCACGGCGCCGCCAAGGTCCTTCGCCCACAGCCAGCGCAGGAAGTGGCGCGGGTCGTCGGGATAGGCGCTCATGTTGTAGGCGCGTACGTTCAGCAGATGCGCCGCGCTGTCGGTGGAATAGGCCAGCCCGGTGCCCAGCGTGCCGGCGCGCTCGATCAGATGGATGCGCGTCGGTTCCTCCGCCTTGCGCAGAAGGTGGGCCGCCAGGATACTGCCGGTGAAGCCGGCGCCGACGATGGCGATGCTGTGCGCGGTGTCGTGGGACGGCATGCTCGTCGTTCCTCTCCCTGTGTCCAGCACCCCGCGGGGCGCCCCCGAATTGACATCATTGGAGCACCATGAATCCCTATTTAACAAGTTGGCTTTTGCCGTATCGCATGTGCTTTTATGTTCCATGCGCTGAGAACCACTTGTAGAATATGTTGATTCCCCGCTCCACCATCCGAACCCGGACCGCAGAATGACCATGGGCAAGCGTGCACCCTTCGTCGTCGGAATCACCGACCATATGATCCCCCCGCCGGACCTGGAGGCGGCGGTTTTGGACGGCTGTGCCGAGGTCGATTTCCTCGACACCCGCCGCGAAGAGGACCTGGACCCGGAGCGGCTGGCCCGGCTGGACGCGCTGTTGGTGTGGAGCACCCGCATCGGTCCGGCGACGGTGGCGAAGCTGCCGCGCTGCCGCATCGTCGTGCGGTTCGGTGTCGGCTACGACAAGGTCGACGTGGCGGCGCTGGAGGCCGCGGGCATTCCCTTCTGCAACAACCCGGACTATGGGACGGAGGAAGTGGCCGACCACGCCGTCTCCCTGCTGCTCTCCCTGCAACGCCGGCTGTGGGAGCATGACGCCCGCGCCCGCGGCTACAGCACGACGTGGCAGGCCAACACGCTGACGCCGCTGCGGCGGTCGAGCGCGGCGACGGTCGGCGTGGTCGGCGTGGGGCGGATCGGCACGGCGGTGGTGAACCGGCTGAAGCCCTTCGGCCACCGCATCCTCGGCTACGATCCGCAGCAGCCCGCCGGCCACGAGAAGGCGGTCGGCTACCGCCGCGTCCGCCGGCTCGACGAGCTGCTGGCCGAATCCGACATCGTGACCTTCCATTGCCCGCTGACGCCGGAGACCCGCGGCCTGATCGACGCGGACTTTCTGGCCAAGCTGAAGCCCGGCGCCCTGCTGGTCAACACGGCGCGCGGCGAGATGTTCGCCGGTCTCGACCCGCTGGAGGCGGCGCTGCGCAGCGGCCACGTCGCCGCGGTGGGGACGGACGTGCTGCCGACCGAACCGCCCGCCCCTCACCCGCTGCTGGACGCGTGGCGCCGTCGGGAATCCTGGCTGGAGGGCCGTCTCGTGGTCACGCCTCACAACGCCTTCCACTCCGACGAGGCGGCGATCGAGATGCGCCGCAACGCCGCCGAGACCGCTCGTCTGTTCCTGGAGGACGGGGTTCTGCGCAACCGCATCCTGCCCTGACCCCACCCGGTCAGGCCCCCAGGAAGGCCCGAACGTCGAGGCCGAGCGCGCCCCGATGCCGTGCAGGGCGCGCACGGTGTCGGGGTCGAGCGTGATGCCGCGCTCCGCGGCCAGCGCCCGGCTCCGCCGCTCCGGCCCGCCGGGCACCAGCACGCCGTCACCGCCGGGGACCGGCGGGGTGTCCTGGATGTGGTCCAGCACCGCGTCGGTCAACGCCTGCCAGCCGCCGTTCCCCGCGTCGGCCACCCGTGTCGGGTCGATCAGGAAGGCCAGCGCGTTGTTCACCACCCGGCCCGGACGCAGGTTCTCCGGCAGGGCCGGCAGCCCGCCGGCCAAGGCCCCGGCGAGGATCTCGCAGGCGAGCGCCAGCCCGTAACCCTTATGCCCGCCAAAGGGCAGGATGGCGCCGGTCGGATCGCGGAACATCATGCCGGGGTCGCGCGTCGGCGCGCCCCGCTCGTCGATCAGCAGGCCGTCGGCGACCTCCTTCCCGGAGGCCGCAGCGACACGGCATTTGTTGGCCGCCACCGCGCTGGTCGCGAAATCCAGCAGGAAGGGTGAATGGCCCGGCGTGGCGGGAACGGCGATGCAGATCGGGTTGGTGCCCAGCCGCGGCCGCCCGCCGCCATGGGGTGCCGCCAGCGGACGGCTGACCACGTTGACGAAGAAGACGCCGATCAGCCCGGCCGCGATGCACTGCTCGCCGTAGGAGCCGACCCGCCCGATGTGGTGGGCGTTGCGCAGGGCGAGCACGCAGGCCCCGCCGGCCTTGGCCCGCGCGATGGCGAGGTCCGTCGCCTCTCGCGCGATCACCTGCCCATAGCCGATATCCCCGTCCACCACCAGGAACGGCGCCTCGTCGCGGACAACGCGGGCGTGCCGGTTGGGTTGCAGGTGGCCCAGTTCCAGGCTCTTCGCGTAGACGGCGATCTGGCATACGCCGTGGCTGGCGTGGCCGGTGGCGTCGGAGTCCACGAGGTTGGCGGCGACGATGGCCGCCTCCTCCAGGCTGCTGCCGGACCGCTGCAGGATGGCGTCCAGAAGGGCCACCAGACGGTCCGCGGCGTAGGGTCCGCCCATCCTCAGAACACCGAATAGTCGATGGGCTGGTGGCGGTCGAGCGTTCGGTGAACCGGCGGCAGCGGGTATTTCAGCCCGGTCGCGCAGTTGAACAGCACCGCGCGCTCGTCGCGGCCCACCCGCCCGTCGGCCAGCGCCTGCTTGTAGGCGGCGTAGGTGGCGGCGCCCTCCGGGCAAAGCAGGAATCCCTCCTCCCGCGCCGCCTCGTCCAGGGCCGCCTGGATGGCCTCGTCCGGCACGGCGACGGCGAAACCGCCGCTCTCCCGCACGGCGCGCAGGATCAGGAAGTCGCCGACCGCCTGCGGCACGCGGATGCCGGACGCGATGGTGTGGGCGTCCTGCCAGCGCGGGGCGTGCTCCTCCCCGGCTTCGTAGGCGCGGACCATCGGGGCGCAGCCGGCGGCCTGCACCGCGACCATGCGCGGGCGCTTGGACCCGATGAAGCCGATGGTCTCCAGCTCGGCGAAGGCCTTCCACATGCCAATCAGCCCGGTGCCGCCGCCGGTCGGGTAGAAGATGACGTCCGGCACCTCCCATCCGAGCTGCTCGGCCAGTTCCAGACCCATGGTCTTCTTGCCTTCGATCCGGTAGGGCTCCTTCAGGGTGGAGACGTCGAACCAGCCGGCCTTGGCCTTGCCCTCCCCCACGATCTTGCCGCAGTCGTCGATCAGCCCGTTGACGCGGTAGACCGTGGCGCCCTGGAGTTCGATCTCCGAGACGTTGACCTCCGGCGTGTCCTCTGGGCAGAAGATCGTCGTCTTGATGCCCGCCCGCGTCGCGTAGGCGGCCAGCGCCGCGCCGGCGTTGCCGTTTGTCGGCATGGCCATGTGCTTGATTTCGAAAGCCTTCGCCATGGACACCGCCATGACCAGCCCGCGCGCCTTGAAGGAGCCGGTGGGCAGCCGCCCCTCGTCCTTCACCAGCAGTTCCGCCGCCCCCAGCTTGGCGGCGAGCTTGGGCAGCGCGACCAGCGGGGTCACCGCCTCGCCCAGACTGACGATGTCCTGCACCCGGCGCACCGGCAGCAGCTCGCGGTAGCGCCACAGGTCCTGCGGGCGTCCGGCCAGCGCGTCCTTGGTCAGCGCGCCGCGCACCCCCTCCAGGTCGTAGCGGACCAGCAGGGGCTTGCCCGCCTTGGACAGGTTGTGGACGGTGTCGGCCTCGTACCGCTCGCCGGTGTAGGCGCATTCCAGATGCGTGACGAAGGTCGGGCGCTCGGTGGTCAGGTTGCTGTCGAAAGGCACGGATGGATTTCCTTGCTGAAGGCTCACGTCAATCCCCTCTTCCCAGAGGAGCGAGGGCTTATCGGACCATTCCCCACTTGCGGACGGTGTGGGTCTCGATCCAGCGGAAGACGACGTTCTCGACGACGAGGCCGATCAGGATGACGGTGACGAGGCCGGCGAACACCTTGTCGATGTACAGCTCGTTGCGGTTCTGGAAGATGAACCAGCCCAGCCCGCCCTTGCCCGACGAGACGCCGAACACCAACTCCGCCGCGATCAGCGTGCGCCAGGCGAAGGCCCAGCCGACCTTCAGCCCGGTCAGGATGGCCGGAAAGGCCGCCGGGATCAGCATGGTGACGACGTAGCGGATGCCGCTCAGCCCGTAATTCCGCCCGGCCATGCGCAGCGTCTCCGACACCGAGGTGAAGCCGGCGTGCGTGTTCAGCGCCAGCGGCCAAAGCACCGCATGAACCAGGACGAAAGTCAGGCTGACCGCCCCCAGCCCGAACCACAGCATGGCGATGGGCAGCAGTGCGATGGCCGGCAGCGGGTTGAACATCGAGGTCAGGGTGGACAGCACGTCGTTGCCGATCCGGGTGGACACCGCGAAGCTGGTCAGCAGAATGGCCAGCACCACGGCGATGGCGTAGCCCTTCAGCAGAACCGACAGCGACACCCAGGCCATCGACAGCAGGTTCTCCCGCCAGATCGCCTCCCACAGCGCCGCGACGGTGGCGGTGAAGGTGGGAAACATCAGCGGGTTGTTCTGCCACGTCGCGGTGATCTGCCAGAGCAGCGCCACCGCGGCCAGAACGGCGAAGCGGCGGAGCGCGGTGACGTTGCCGATCCGCTCCCACAGGGACAGCGGTCGGGCGACGTCACCGATCGGGCCGGTGGTGGCGACCGTCCGTTCATACTCCGGGCGGACGGGCGGCACACGGCCGCCTCGCGGAGCAAGCGACAGGCCGGTCATGAACGCGGCCCCTTCACCGTTTCCACCTCGTCGGCGAACAGCATGGTGTGGATGCGCTGGGCGGTGTCCTGGAACGCCGGGCTGCCGACCGCGAAGTGATCGTAGCCGTCGCAGTTCAGCTCCGCCTTCACCTGCCCGGGATGCGGCGACAGCACGAGGATGCGGGAACCGACGACCAAAGCCTCCTCGATGGAATGGGTGACGAACAGCACGGTGAAGCGCAGATCGTCCCAGAGCTGGAGCAGCTCCTCCTGCATCTTGCGGCGGGTCAGCGCGTCCAGCGCCGCGAAGGGCTCGTCCATCAGCAGGATGTCCGGCTCCATCGCCATGGCGCGGGCGATGGCGACGCGCTGCTTCATCCCGCCCGACAGCATGTGCGGATGCACGTCGGCGAACTTGGACAGGTTCACCCGCGCGATGCAGTCCAGCGCCTTCTCCTCGGCCTCCCGGCGCGTGGCCTTGCCGCTGGCGAGCAGCGGGAACATGACGTTCTGCTTCACCGTCTTCCAGGGCGGCAGCTGGTCGAACTCCTGGAACACCATCATGCGGTCCGGCCCCGGCCCGGTCACCGCCCGCCCGTTCAGGCGGATGGCCCCCTCCACCGGCGCCAGGAAGCCGCCCACCGCCTTCAGCAGCGAGGACTTGCCGCAACCGGACGGCCCCAACAGGACGTAGCGCTCCGCCTGGAACACCTGGAAATCGACGCGGTAGGTCGCGGTCACCAGATGGCGGCGCGTCTTGTACTGGAGCGTGACGCCGGAGACGTCCAGCAGCGGACGCTCGGACACGCCGGCGGTGTCCACGCTGTCGGTGTTTACAGCGGCGAGATGGGTGAAGGCGTTCATCGGCTCAGCTCCCGGTTTCGCCGTGGAGGTCTTCGAAGAACAGGTCCTTCCAGGAGGCCGGCTTGTTCTTCATGGCGCCGACCTTGTGCATGAAGTCGGCGAAAGCCCCGACGCGGGCGGGGGCGACGGTGAACTGGTTGTCCGGGTCGTCGAGGATGCTGACGACGAAGGCCTTGTCGAGGTCGCCCCGGTTCAGCGCCAGATAGATGTCCGCCGCTGCGGAATGGTCGGCGTTGATGACGTCCATCGCCTCCTTCAGCGCGCCGAGGAAGGCCTGATAGGTCTTGGGATTCTTGGCGCGGAAGGCTTCCTTCGCCCAGATCAGGTTGAAGGTGTGCGGCCCGCCCAGCACGTCGTAGGAGCTGAAGACCTTGTGGATCTTCGGATCACGCAGCTGCTGGTACTGGAACGGCGGGCCGGAGATGTGGCCAGTGATCTCCGACGAGCCGGACAGCAGGGCGGCGGTGGCGTCGGGGTGCGGCAGCGAGACGGTCCGCTTGTCGAGCGCGTCGAACTTGCCCTCACCGAACTCCTTCTCCACGGCCATCTGGAGCACGCGGGCCTGGACGCCGACCTTCACCGCCGGCAGGGCGATCTTGTCCTTGTCGGTGAAGTCCTTGAGCGTCTTGACGGTCGGGTTGGTGGTGGTCAGGAACAGGGGCATGCTGTTCAGGGCGGCGATGGCCTTGACGTTGGCGTTGCCCTTGGTGCGGTCCCAGATGGTCAGCAGCGGACCGACGCCCGCCGACCCCAGATCGATGCTGTCCGACAGCAGCGCGTCGTTCATCGCCGCCCCGCCGGAGAGCTGCACCCACTCCACATTGATGTCGAGCCCCAGTTCCTTGCCGTGCTTCTCGATCAGCTTCTGGTGGCGCAGCACATGCAGCGGCAGATAGCCCAGCCCGTACTGTTCGGCGATCCGTATCCGGCCTTCCGCCGCCGCCGGACCGGCCAGCGCTGCGGCGGCGAGCCCCAGCCCGGCCAAGGCGCAGAGCGCGCGGCGGATGACACGTCCCGGGTTGACCATACGAACCTCCGATCAATTTTACCTAATCTCTAGTAGGAAAATGACATCATGATTCCACGCACGATTCAACAGGGAAAATCGGATTTATTAACTTAATATTATTGTAGTATATGCGCATGAAAAGGCGGGACCGGCATGGGGGGCCACGCCCCCTGCCGGTCCCGGCAGGACGATCAGGCGGCGAGGCTCGGCTTGCGGCCGAGCACACGGGTCACGCTGGGACGGCCATCGACGCCGACCACCACGTCGCCGGCCACGGTCGTGCGGCGGACGACGCGGGGACGGTCGCCGTAATCGTCGACGGCGCGGTGGATGGTGGCGCGGTTGTCCCAGATCGCCACATCGCCCGGCGACCAGTGCCAGCGCACCGTGTTTTCCGGACGGGTGGCGTGGTCGGTGAAGATGCCGATCAGCCGGTTGGCATCGGAGGTGCCGAAGCCGACCAGCCGTTGCAGGAAATGCCCGACCAGCAGGGTGCGCTCGCCGGTGACCGGGTGCACGGAGACCAGCGGATGCTCCGTCTCGTAAACGGTGGCGGTGAAGACTTCATTGAAGCGTTTCAGCCCATCCTCGCGGACGTTTCCGCGGTCGCCCACGTAATCGTACTGGTTGGTGTGGATCGCCCGCAGCCTGTCGGCCAGTTCGCGCAACGGCTCCGGCAGTTCGGCGTAGGCCGCCGCCGTGTTGCCCCACAGCGTGTCGCCGCCGCGGTCCGGCAGTTCATGGGGGCGCAGGATGGTGATGCTGGGATAGGCGTCGAGGAAGGTGATGTCGGCGTGCCAGGAACTGGCGCGCTCCCCGCGCGATCCGTCCACGTCCAGGATGCCCTCGGTCCCGCCGAGCGACGGGACGGTCGGATGGCCGACCAGCGTGCCCCACAGCCGTCCGAACGCCTCCTGCCGGGCGTCGTCGATGTGGTGCTGGTCGCGAACGAAGATCACCTTGTGCTCGTAAACGGCGTCCTGGATCGCCTTCAGCACCGCCGGGTGCAGATCGCCGGACAGGGAGACGCCGCGCAGTTCGGCGCCGATGTTGCCGTTGATGGGCTTGATGTCGAAACCGTTGGGAAGGCTCATCGGAATGTCTCCATCATCAAGTAAGGAATGACGTGCATACGGTGAACGGGAAATTGGTGAACGGTCGGCAAGTGAAAGACCGGTGTCAGGTCAGCTCCCTGTTTCGCCATGCAGGATCGGGAAGGTGTAGTCTTTCCACGAGGCCGGCTTGGTCTTGATCGAACCGACGCGGTGCATGAAGTCGGCGATCACGCCGGTGTTGTGCGGAACCTGGGAATAGCTGATGTCCGGGTTGTCGAGCAGCGCCACCACCTCGTCCTGGGTCAGCTTGCTGCGCTCCTCCGCAAGATAGATGCGGGCGGCCTCGGCCTTGTCGCGCTTGATCAGCGCGAAGCCGTCGCCCATCGCCTTCACCACGGCGGCGGTGAGCTTCGGGTTCTCGTCGTAGAATTTCTGCGTGGCGTAGGACAGCACCAGCGTCGCTTCGCCGATCACGTCGCGCGAGTTCAGGATGCGGTGGACGTTCGGGTGGACGAGTTGCTGCGACCCGTAGGTCGGGGTGGTGATGTGGCCGGTGATCTCCGTCTTGCCGGAAACCAGCGCCGCGGTGGCGTCCGGCGGGCTCAGCGTCGTGGTCAGCGGCTCGAAGTCATACTGGTGCCCCGGCCCGAACTCCTTCTCCGCGGCGATCTGGAGAATGACCGAATTGATGGAGACCTTCACCGCCGGCACCGCGATGCGGTCCTTGTCGGTCAGGTCGCGGATGCTGCGGACGTTCGGGTTGTTGCTGTTGAGCCAGTAGGCCGAGGAGTCCAGCCCCGAGATGGCCTTCACGCCGATACCGCCGCGCGTCTTGTCCCAGACGGTCAGCAGTGGCGCGATGCCGGCGGAGACGATATGGGCGTTGCCGCTCAGCAGCGCGTCGTTGGCGGCGACCCCGCCGTTCAACACCAGCCAGTTGACCTTGAGCGGCCCGATCCCCTGCTCCTCGGCGCGTTTTTCGATCAGCCCCTGGTTCTTGGCGATCATCAGCGGCAGGTAGCCCAGCCCGTACTGGATGGCGATGGTCAGGTCCGTCGCCTCGGCCCGCGCGCCACCGGAGGAAAGGAGGGCCACGCCCGCCGCCAAGGTCATGCCGAGAAAAGCCCGTCTTGCGGTGGACTCAATCCGTTTCACACCCGCTGTCATCGAAGCCTCCCGAAATGGCGTCGCCAAGGTTGATTTGCACCTCGATCACACCAATCCAGCGGCGTCCTGTCAAATAATATCTACTCTATTTATAGATTTTTAAACTCCAAAACTACATAACATATATGTTATTTATGCTGCTGAGGTTTTGTCACAGCATCGCTCTCACAAGGGCGTTCGAGCCGCCTCCACCGGACCGTTCCAAGCTCTGATTGCGCATAAAAAAGCCGCCAGGAGCTGTGCGGCTCCTGACGGCTTTCCATGCTCAACCCTTATCGACAGCGATCGTCGCGGATCACTCCCACTCGATGGTGCCGGGCGGCTTCGAGGTGATGTCGTAGACGACGCGGTTGACGCCGCGGACCTCGTTGACGATGCGGTTCGACACGCGGGCCAGGAAGTCGTGCGGGAACGGGTACCAGTCGGCGGTCATGCCGTCGGTCGAGGTCACCGCGCGCAGGGCCAGCACATGGTCGTAGGTCCGGCCGTCGCCCATCACGCCCACGGTGCGCACCGGCAGCAGCACCGCGAAGGCCTGCCAGATCGCGTCGTAGAGGCCGGCGTTGCGGATCTCCTCCAGATAGACCGTGTCGGCCTTGCGCAGGATGTCCAGCTTCTCCGGGGTGATCTCGCCGGGAACGCGGATGGCGAGGCCGGGGCCGGGGAAGGGGTGGCGCCCGATGAAGGCGGCCGGCAGGCCGAGTTCGCGGCCGAGCGCCCGGACCTCGTCCTTGAACAGCTCGCGCAGCGGCTCGACCAGCTTCAGCTTCATGCGCTCCGGCAGGCCGCCGACGTTGTGGTGCGACTTGATGGTGACCGACGGGCCGCCGGTGAAGGACACGCTCTCGATCACGTCGGGGTACAGCGTGCCCTGGGCCAGGAACTGCGCCCCGCCGACCTTGGCGCTCTCCTCGTCGAAGACCTCGATGAACAGGCCGCCGATGATCTTGCGCTTCTGCTCCGGGTCGGTGACGCCGGCCAGCTTCCCGAGGAACAGGTCGGACGCGCTCCGGTGGACCAGCGGGATGTTGTAGTGGTCGCGGAACAGCGTCACCACCTCCTCAGCCTCGCCGGCGCGCATCAGGCCGGTGTCGACGAAGATGCAGGTGAGCTGGTCGCCGATGGCCTCGTGGATCAGCACGGCGGCCACCGAGGAGTCGACGCCGCCCGACAGGCCGCAGATCACCTTGCCGCTGCCGACCTGGGCGCGGATCTTCTCGATGGCCTGCTGCTTGAAGGCGGCCATGGTCCAGTCGCCCTTCAGCCCGGCGACACGGTGCACGAAGTTCGCCAGGAGCTGCGCGCCGTGCGGGGTGTGCACGACCTCCGGGTGGAACTGCACGCCGTAGAACTGGCGGGCGTCGTCGGCGATGGCGGCAAAGGGCGCGCCGTCGCTGACCGCCACGGCCTGGAAGCCGTCTGGCAGGGCGGTGACGCGGTCGCCGTGGCTCATCCACACCTGCTCGCGCGACCCAACCGCCCACAGCCCGTCGAACAGGGCGCAGGTCTGCTTCACCTCGATGAAGGCGCGCCCGAATTCGCGGTGGTCGGAGCCCGACACGGCGCCGCCGAGCTGGTGGCACATCGTCTGCTGGCCGTAGCAGATGCCCAGGACCGGGACGCCCAGCGTGAAGACCACCTCCGGCGCGCGCGGGCCGTTCTCTTCGGTGACGGAGGCCGGGCTGCCCGACAGGATGATCGCCTTCGGCGCGTAGTCGCGAATCCGCTCCTCGCTCATGCTGAACGGATGGATTTCGCAATAGACGCCGGCTTCACGGACGCGGCGGGCGATGAGCTGGGTCACCTGCGACCCGAAATCGAGGATGAGAACGCGCTCGGCGGACATGGACGACAACCTGATGCGGGGGGACAAGCCCCTGACTACCGCATTTCGGGGCCCGTGGACAAGCGTGCAAGCGGCGCGAGGTCGCGCCAGCCATAGGCGATCTCCACCAGTTCCTTCCCTGCGAAGCGGATCGGCCGCTCGGCCACCCGCACACCGCCCAGCCGCTCGTAGAACCAGCGGGCCGGATTCTCGCGCAGGCACCAGACCACGGCGGTGCGCTTGCCGCCCTCCTGGAGCCGTTCGGCCATGGTCGCCACCAGGCGGCGGCCCAGCCCCTGCCCCTGCGCCTCGTCCAGCAGGTAGAGGGCGTAGAACTCCCCTTCGTACCCCTCCACGGGAATGCGGCGCCCGCCGTAGGTGGCGAAACCCACCACCGATTCCGTGCCGTCCACCACGACCAAAGCGCCCTGCCCCGGGCCATGCGCCTGGACGGCGTTGTGCCAGCGCATCGCCGCGGCGGCTTCCGACAGGTTGACGAGGTAGGCGTCGGGGACGAGCCCCGGATAGGTGGATTGCCACGTGGCAACATGGACCTTGGCGATGCCCACCGCGTCCGACGGGCACGCGTCGCGAATCACCAGCGCTTCATCCATGGGACATCTCCGGACCCGTTTCCCACCCCCATGGAAACTGGGAGCCGGGCCGGAGCATGTCCAGTCAGCCAAAAGGGCCGGGACGACGGCGGAAGGTCCGCCGCAAAGGCGGCCTTCGGGTTACTGGGCCGGAAGGGCCGGAACGCCCGCCTGCCACTGGTCCCAGTGGGAAACGATGTGATCGGTCATGCGCGAGCCGACCAGCGCCACATTCTCCACCGTCTCGGCGAAGCCGCCGGCGGTCTCGCCCGGCTTCGGGTCGAGATGCTCCAGTGTGGTCTCCTTCGGGTTGCCCTGGTCGAAGTTCACGGCACCACGCAGGCTCATCACCCGGTCGGAGCCCAGCGTCCGCTTGATGACCAGCGTGATCGCCGCGGCCTCCATCTCGGTGATGACGTAATCGTCGGCGCCGTAGAGCTTGGCAATGTACTGCGCCTGCTCGGACATGCCGGGGCCGTGGAAGAAGGTGTCGCCGGTCATGTGCGTGCCGGTGCCGACGAAGGGCGTGCGCCGGGCGGCGTCCTGCGGGTAGCGCTGGCGGTAGGCGCGGGCGCTGTCGGAATCCTTCAGCGGCGTGTCGCCGGTCAGCTTCATCGCCCAGGACACCAGCGTCGGGTTCATCTGGAACAGCCGGACGGACTCGTAGCCCTTGCGCGGCATGAAAGTCGGCTCGCCCGGCTTGCCCTCTTCCGGCGCCCAGCGGTGGCCCAGATCGTAATCCACCAGCCAGGTCGCCCAGTTGACCTCGGCGATGGTCCCGCGCGACGGCGGCGTGCCGGCCACGCCGGAAATGATGAAATAGGCCTGCGACAGGTCGAGCTGCGGGTTCAGCAGGATCGCCTGCATGGACGCGGAGGAACTGACCTTGCCCATGCCGAGAACCGCGCCGCAGACGCCGTCGGCGTTGCAGTGGACGGGGTTCAGCGCGCCCTTCACGGTGATCGGCGTGCTGGACTGCCAGTAGCGCTCGTACCAGTTTTGGAACTCGCCGGCCCGGTCGCCGGTGTTCTTGCCGATCTCGAACATGGCGCCGACAAACACCTTGACCTTGACCGGCTCAGCCGCTTCGGCGGAGGTGCCCAGCCCCAACAGGAAAAAGGCGGACAGGGCGGCGCTCCGCCAGCGGGACGTGTTCCACATCATTGCGCTCCAACATGCGGGGAAAGGTCGCACCCTAACCGCAAACCTCGCGGTATGACCCGCACGAAATCAGCAGGCCCGTCCGTGTGTCCCCGCATGAGTGGCGGCGCTCGTCCTTTCTTGGGCTGGCGCGCATTCGCCGCTTTTTCGGCCCGCCGCCAATCTCCCTTATCATGTTGGTTTCGCCAAATTCTTAGCGGGCGGCCAACTGTCACCTTCCGACGCGAGTCTGGCCGCCAACCGGCCACCCCATACTCCAGTATTCGCATGGTTCATTATGCGCACAAATACTTAGGATTCGAACTTTAATATTTCATTATCAATCTTCTCTCAGATTCATAAATCAAAAGATCAATAGTATCTATTTCTTTCCACGACGGCCTTGGCCATCGATCAATGGAGTTTTCCAATGGCTCCCACAGGCGTCACATCGCCCGCCGATGTTCCCGCATATATCCGAGCTGGATCAGCAGCGCGCTCAACGAACACATCGACACCTTCCGTCGCCACGACGACCGTCCGGAATGGCGGAGCCAGCGACAGTGTGGATCTCAGCGCTCTGGCAACGGCCCTGAAAGGCAACGCCCTCACCATGTTCAACGAGGCGCTGGGCGACGAGGACCGCCGGAAATTGGATGACGCCGTGCGCGCCGGCACCCTAGCCGGCGATGACGTGGCGAAGGGTTTGACGACACGCCTGAAACGCATTGGCTTCGCGCAGTCCGGAGTCGATGTTGCCGCCGTTGATCTCGATTCGGAAGCCGCCAGCCGCGCACTTGGCGGAACGCCCCTCCTTCAACGCGGCCAGCGCCGGGCCGACTCCCAGACACAGCCGGACAACTCCCCGATCCGCGTCGACAAACCTTCGGCATCGCCCTCCCCGGCGACCGGCAGGAATGCTCAGGCCAACGCCTATTTCCTCGCCATTGAGGATGGCGGCGACGATGCGTCAAAGAAGATCGCCGATCTCGGCATCAACCTGAGTCCGTTCGCCGCATTCGGCGACGCCGTCCGTCGTCTGATCGGCAAGGGGGCCTTCGATTACCGGTAGGCTCACGTCTTTCGCTGCCAAGCCTTTCACAAATCCATCGCGCCAAATCCAAATAACAACCTCCATAATATCTCTTTAAAAAAATATTTCCCAATCATACGGTCAATATAGTCATAATATTCATGGAAACGAAAGGTTCATTAATGCGGAATTATCTTTTCTATTCTTCCATAGGGATGCCTGAGAATGATGGGCTATGACGGTCAGGAGGCGGATCAATGACCAGCAGCACAATCAGCTCCTCTCTTCCTCTGTCCGCCACCGGATACTGGAAGCCTGTACAGTCCGGAACCGGTTCCTCCGGGCATCAATCCTCAGGCGTCGGGAGCGGCGAAAAGACGGATGCCGTTTCCCTGAGCAAGCTTGGGCAGGCCTTGAACGGCGCCGCCGCCGATGTGTTCAAGCAACTCGACTCAAAGGCGCGCGGCATGCTGGAAGGACTCGTCAACTCCGGCAAGATCAGCGCCGAAGACGCCGTGACCGGGCTGAAATCGCTGGCGACCAAGGCGACCTTCAACCGCTACGTCTCCGAACGCCCCCGTGACGAGGAAGACAAGCAGCGGCTCGCCGACTCGGAGGCCGCCTGGCAGAAACTGCAGGCCTATGGCAGCCGGATGTCCGGTGCGCTGTCCGAGGTCGGGCGCAAGACCCAGGAGATTCAGGAAGCCCAGCAGCGCGGCGAAATCTCGATGGACGAGATGAACGAACGCCTGAAGCCGGTTCAGGACGCGTTCAAGGGCGAGATCTCGGCGACCCGTGGCGCCCATGGAAAGCCGACCGATCAGACGGCCATTCTCAGCGACGCCAGCGGATTTACGAAAAACATGCAGGGCTTCAAATCCGCGCTGGCCTCCATGGGGGAGGATGCCGGCTTCGCGGATCTGTACGCGCCGGACGGCGAGGCCGCCGAACAGAAGCTTCAGGAACTCGGTTTCGACCGGAACGTCTTCGGCAACGCGTTCCAGAAATTTGCGGAAGCCGTAGACATTCCCGGCATCGGGTCCAAATCCGCTGTCCCGAAGGCCGAGGCCGCCGCTCCGACACCGGCACCCGCTGCGGAAAGCAAGATCGCCACGGAGACGCCAGCCGTCACGAACAAGCCAGCCGCCGAAAGCCCATCGCCGCAGGATACCGTCAGCAAGCCGGCGTCGAGCGACCCTGGCAACGCACAGGCGGCATTGTCCATGCTCCAATCGGCGCTTGAGTCGGGCGCGTCGAAAGGCGGAACCGGTGTTCTGGGCGCGGTTGCCGGGAACGCCAACGAAGGCCAGAACGCGGTCGCCAGCGGCCTGCTGGAAGCCCTGAAGGCAGGGACGGGAAAACCGCAAACCGGAAACGCGCAGGCCGGCGACACACCGCCGGCCTGACGCAACCCACCGGGGAAGCCCCCCGATCTTACCCCTCCGAAGGCGCCGGATCAGCCTCGGCCATCGGGTCCACCTCCGCCGCGGCCTCCTCTTCCTCCGCCTTGCGCACCATCACGGCGGCGAAGAAGCCGTCGGTGTCGTGGCGGGCCGGGGTCAGGCGCAGGTACGGCCCCTCGGCCGGCGGCGTGCCCGCACCCTCCTCCGCCCAGACCTCGGCGACCGGCAGCACGGTGAAATCGGGGTGGGTCTCCAGGAAGGCGGCGACCTGCTTCTCGTTCTCCTCCGGCAGCAGCGAGCAGGTGGCGTAGATCAGCCGCCCGCCGGGCTTCACCAGCCGGGCCGCGCTGTCCAGGATGTTGGCCTGGAGCGGCACCAGCTCCGCCAGACCGGGGCCGAGCTGGCGCCAGCGGCTGTCGGGGTTGCGGCGCCAGGTGCCGGTGCCGCTGCACGGCGCGTCGACCAGAACGCGGTCGAACTTGCGCTTGTGCCGCTTCACCCAGGGATCGCGCTCGCTGGACAGCGGGTGCGCCTCGATGTTGTGCAGCCCGGCGCGGCGGAACCGCTCGGCGGCGCGCTTCAGGCGCCCGGCCAGCACGTCGCAGGCGACGACGCGGCCCTTGTTCTTCATCAGCGCGGCGATGGCCAGCGTCTTGCCGCCAGCCCCGGCGCAGAAATCCACCACCTGCTGCCCCGGCTTCGGCGCCACCGCGATCGCCACGAGTTGCGAGCCCTCGTCCTGGATCTCGACCAGACCCTCCTTGAAGGCGTCCACGGTGCCCAGCGGCGGACGGCCCTGGACGCGCAGGCCCAGCGGCGACCACTGCGTCGGCTCCGCGGTGATGTGGGCGCGGGCCAGCGCCTTGATCGCGCTCTCGCGGTTGGCCTTCACCGGGTTGATGCGCAGGTCGAGCGGCGCGGAGTCCAGCAGCGTCCGCATCTCCACCGCGAAGCGGTCGCCCATGGCGGCGCGCATCGGCTCCTCGGCCCAGGGCGGGCACTCCACGGCCACGCTCTCCGGCATTTGCGGATGCTCCAGCGTGTGGGTGTCCAGCTCGTTGGCGAGCTTCGCCTCCTCCGGCGCCAGCGGGTCCGGGGCGAATTTGGTGGCGCCGAACAGCGCCTTGACTGTCGCGGCGGACTTGCCCTCGGCCAGGATCTCGTTGGCGAGCGCGCGGGCGCGCGGGGTCGGCGGATGGCCCTGACGCTCCAGCCACCAGCACAGGCGGGCGTGCCGCCGCAGGATCGCGTAGGCCGTCTGCGCCACCGCGGTGCGGTCTTTCGACCCGATGTAGCGGCGGGCGCGGAAATAGGCGCTCATCACCGCGTCGGCGGGGCGCGGGGTTTCGTCGATCTCGGTCAGCAGGTCGATGACCGCCTGAAGGCGGGCGGCGGGGGTCATGGGATGTCCTCGGATAGATTCCCTGCTCGATAACCCGAGCGGGGGGTGGTTGTCATCCCCCGCGCACGCGCGGCAGCCTTTCGAGTCGCCGCCCCAGGCGCGTGCCCTGTGACAAGACGGCCCGATCGAAACCATCCGCGCGAAGAGCGATTGACCGCAATCCGGTGAATGAGGCAAAAAAGGGGTAGTTGTTCTTGTTTGAGCCATCTTGGCCGCGGCAAGTCCAGCCATCCCTCGTCTTTATCGTCTTCCTTGAATCTTGGTGCGGGGTCCGCGATGGCGGCTGCGGTCGGCAGTGTCATGGCGCGTGCGGTGGCGCGCGTCTCCACCCTTCTTGCGTTCGGCCTGCTGGCAGGCTGTGCCGGCGACGCGGCGACCGGGGCCGGACCGGACGGCGGAGTCACCGCGGCGTCCTGGCGGCCCGGAATGGAGAAGGTTTCCGCCGATTTCCGCGGCCTGCCGGGCTGGATCGACGACGACCACGCGCAGGCCCTGCCCGCCCTTCATCGCACCTGCCGCTGGGTGGCGTCGCAGCCCGCCGGCAAGCCGCTCGGCCCCAACCCCGCCGCCGGCACCACCTCGGACTGGCGCCCGATCTGCGAGGCGTTGCGCGGCCTGCCCGACGCCCAGCCCGAGACGGCCCGCCGCTTCTTCGAGGATCACTTCACGCCCGTCTCCCTGTCCGAGGGGCAGGAGGGGTTGTTCACCGGCTATTACGAGGTCGAGCTGCGCGGAAGCTGGACCCGGACCGAGCGCTACAACGTCCCCCTCTACAAGGCGCCGAAGCGGACCAAGCGCGGCCTGCCCAGCCGCGCCCGCATCACCGACGGCGCGCTGAAGGGCAAGGGGCTGGAGATCCTGTGGGTGGACGATCCCATCGACGCCTTCTTCCTGGAAATCCAGGGATCGGGCCGGGTGCGGATGAGCGACGGGTCGGTGGTGGCTCTGGGTTATGGCGGGCAGAACGGCCACCGCTACGTCCCCATCGGGCGGCACCTGATCGACATCGGCTACGCCACGCCGGAGCAGGTGACCATGCCGCTGATCCGCCGCTGGCTGACCGAGCATCCCGGCGAGGCCCGGCGGGTGATGAACATGAACCCGTCCTACGTCTTCTTCCAGCTCCGCCCCGACGTCGGCGCGCGCGGGGCGCGCAACATGGAGCTGACGGCGGGCCGCAGCCTCGCCGTGGACCCCGGCCATATCCCGCTGGGCGTGCCGCTGTGGCTGGACGTCCGCGAGGCGCCGGTGCCGCTGGGGGAGATCAAGCGCCTCGTCGTCGCCCAGGACACCGGCGGCGCCATCAAGGGGCCGGTGCGCGGCGACCTGTTCTGGGGTCATGGCGCGGAGGCCGCGGAGGGCGCCGGCGTGATGAAGGCCAAAGGCCGCTATACGATGCTGGCGCCGCGCACCACCTCCTTCACGTTGGCCCAACGCCGCTGAGTCCAGGTCGTCGATGCTGGTTCGTCTGTCCGCCCTGCCCGACCGCGAGTCCGCCCTCGCCGCGCTGGAGGAGATCTTCTTCCTGTCCACGCTGCGCAAGGGCTTCGCCTCGGACGCGGAGCGCGCGGCCTTCTTCCGCACCTGGACGGGCTGGTACGTGGAGCGGGCGCCGGACGACGTGTGGTTCGCCTTGGCCGATGACGGCGCCGTCATCGGCTATCTGACCGGCTGCAAGGACAGCGCCGGAGCGGTGGACCTCGCCCGCATCATCCCGAAATACGAGGTCTTCGCCGACCGCTTCGCCGCCTTCCCCGCCCATCTGCACGTCAACGTCCGACCCGGCTTCCGCGACCGCGGCGTCGGACGGGCGCTGGTGGACCGCTTCGCGGAGGACTGCCGCGCCGCGGACCTTCCCGGCCTGCATCTGGTGACCGGGGTGTTCGCGCGGAACGTCGCCTTCTACCAGCGCGCCGGCTTCACTGTGGCGACCCAGAGGGGGCCGTTGCTGTTTCTGGGCCGACGCCTGGGGTGAGCTTGGTTCAGAAAGCGGCCTTCAGAAGGCCGACGGGCAGCCGCCGGCCTTGAGCACCCGCTGTGTGGAAGCCGGGTTGTTGGCCAACTTCGCCGCCGGGCGAACGGGCCGCCGCACCAGTTCACCGCCGCAATTCGGACAATGCCCCTTCAACACCCCATCCCGGCAGTCGCCGCAGAAGGTGCATTCGAAGGAGCAGATGTAGGCGTCGCGGGATTCCGGGGGCAAATCCCGGTCGCAGCATTCGCAGTTGGGCCGCAGCGCAAGCATGATGGGCATCGCCTTTCCATGGTTGCAGGATGATAGCAGCGGGACGACGGCGGGAAAACGGGGTGGTGGCGGTGGATGCCGAACATTGCGTGCCCCCCAAGCCCCGGAGGCGAGTGGGTTAGAGAAGGCTTGCCGCACGCTCGGCTAGTGTCGCCGCAATCTCTTCCGTCACCTCGGCCCAGTCGCCGGGGCGGGGTTGGCGGTACAGGCGGGCGGTCGGGTACCAGGGGTTGTCGGCGCGGTCGAGCAGCCAACGCCAGTCCGGCGTGTGGGACAGCAGCACCCACACCGGCACACCCAGCGCCCCGGCCAGATGGGCGGGAGCGGTGCAGGAGGACACCACCAGATCCAGCGACGCCATGATCGCCGCGGTGTCGGCGAAGTCGCGGATCTCCGGTGCCAGATCGGTGAAGGACGGGGGCATCGCCCGCCGCTCCAGATCGTCGTGGCCGGGGCCGACTTGCAGGCCGAAAAAGCGGCAGCCCGGCACCGCCAGCAGCGGCGCCAGCGCCTCCAAGCCCGGAGAACGCTCCCGGTCGCCGGCGAAATGGGGATTTCCGGCCCAGACCAGCCCGACCTTCAGCCCGTCGCCTTCTTGACCGCCGACCAACCGCTCCCGCCACACCGCGGCGCGCGCCGGGTCGGCGGTCAGGTAGGGAACAGCGGCGGGAATGGTCTCCAGCCGGGTGGCGAAGGCCCGTGGCAGGCTGAGCAGCGGGCATTGCCAGTCGAAGGCAGGCAAAGCCTCGCCGCGCGCAAACACCCGCTCCACCCCCGGCAGGCTGCGGAACAGGGAAACCAGATCGGCGCCGACCTCCAGCAGCACGCGGGCGCCGCGGGCGGCCGCCAGGGGGGCGTAGCGGACGAACTGGATGGCATCGCCGCGGCCCTGCTCCTCGTGCAGCAGGATGGTTTGTCCGGCAATGTCCTCGCCGCTCCACAGCGGCTGCGGCAGGCCGCGCGGCTTCGTCGGGAAATCGGCCACGTCCCAGCGCGCCTCGTAATCCTCCCAGCCGCCCGTCAGGTCGCCGGCAAGCAGCCGCGCCAGGGAGCGGTTCCAGCGCGCCTCGGCATTGGCCGGCTGAAGGCGGACGGCCCGGTCGTGCAGGCGCAGCGAGGCGGAGACCTCCCGCCGGTCGCGCAAGCGGTTCGCCAGACCACTCAAAGCGTTGCGATGATTAGGCTGGAGGGCCAGCGCGCGGCGGAGCGACCCCAGGGCGCCGGGTTCGGCCAGGGACAGCGCGTACCAGCCGTTCGCCGTGTCCGGACTCAGCCGCAGCAGACGGCGCAGCGCCGTCACGGTCTCCCCCTCCCCATTCGTTCTGCGCCGGGCGGCGGCGAAAAGCTCCAGCGCGTCGTCGTTCGCCGGGTCGAGCGCCAACGCGCCGCGCAGGGCCGCGACGGCGGCGTCCCAACGCCCCGCGTCATAATGGGCGCGGCCGAGATTGAGCCGAGCCGTCGCGTCTTCCGGCAGCAGGGCCACGGCCTGCGCCAGCGCCATGGCTGTGTCCAGGTCCCCGATCCGCTGGAGCGCCACGCCGAGATGGTGCCACGCCTCGCCATGGTCGGGGCGCAGCCGGACGGCGCGGCGCAGGGCGGACACCGCCTCGCCGGTCCGTCCCGCGTAGCGCAGCAGGATTCCGGACTGGACCATCGGCTCGGCAAGGTCGGGCTGGATGAGGGTGGTGCGGCGATAGGCCGCGAGGGCGAGCCCACTGTCCCCCGCTTGCCGCGCCACCGCCGCCAGCGGCATGGCGAGCGCCGCCGAGTCGGGGCAAAGCCGCAGGGCCGCCCGGTATTCCTCGGCTGCCGCGGCCAGATCGCCGCGGGCCTGATGCAGCGTCGCGAGGTTGGCGCGGTATTCGGGCTGGCCGGGGCGCAGCGCCACCGCCCGGCCCAGCAGCCCGGCGGCCTGCTCCAGCCGCCCGCCCTGGGCGCAGAGAAGGCCGTAGAGGTGGAGGGCGTTCGGCTCGTCCGGAACGGCGTCGAGGATTCGCCCGTAGAGGGTCTCGGCCTCCTCCGTCCGCCCGGCGGTGTGAAGGTCGAGCGCGATGGCCAGCGCCTCGTCCAGCGTCGCCACGGCGCCCGCTCCGCTCAGGTCTCGCGGCCGCCGATCACGCTGGCGGCGACCGCCAGACTCTCCGGCGTGCCCATGTCGATGAAGCGGGCCTTAGCGACGTGGCCGTGCAGGGTGCCCGGCGGCATCTTGTGCAGCACGTCGCGGGTCAGCGAGCTGGCCCCGGAGGCCGCGAGGCGGTCCAGGAAGGCCGCGGAGAAGAGATAGACCCCGGCGTTGATCACCCCGCGCCCCGGCGCCTTGTCGAGGAACTGGCGGACCCGGCTGTCCGGCCCGACCTCCACCCGACCGAAGCGGGCGGCGTCCTCCACCTCCACGCACAGCACCGACGCCTCCGCCCCCGACAGGCGGTGCGAGGCAACGAAGGCGCGCAGGTCGGCGTCCAGGAAGGTGTCGCCGCTCATCACCAGGACGGTGCCGGCCTTGAGGTCCTTGCGGATGTAGGCGAGCGCCGCGGCGGAGCCCATCTGGCTCGGCTCGATCTGGCAGACGACGTCCAGCGACCGGTTGGTGTCGCCCTGGGCCAGCCACGCCGTCACCCGGTCCGCCAGATGGCCCAGGCACAGCACCACCCGGCGCGCGCCGTAGGCGGCCAGATGGTCCAGCAGATGTCCGAGAAAGGCGCGGCCCGCGATGGGCGCCAGCACCTTGGGCGTGTCGCCCGAGACGCCCCGCATGCGCGAGCCGAGACCACCGGCGAGCAGCGTGACGTCGATGTCCGTCAAGGCTTCCTCAGGCCGCACCGTGCTTCCCCTCATGCTCCCGGCGCCGCGGCGCCGCCCCCACCCCCGCCGCATACCGCGTCGGCGGTGGATTGGTCAAACATTCGGTGGGGGTGACGGCGAACTTTCCCGGCCGACCGCCCAACGTAAGCCCCCCGCCTCTTGGCCTATTCCGCGAAGGCGGCCAGCGTGGTTTCGCGCGGGAAGATATGGGGGTGCCCCTCCCAATCGCTGCGCAGCGTCTCGAACACATGGACGTCGTGGAAACGGCCATATTTTTGGACATGGTGACGCAGAACCCCGACCTCGCGCGCTTTCACAACCTTCTGGATGCGGATGACCGTGTCATTGCCCTCCATGAAATAGTTGAAGAGCTTGTTCATCCCCAATCCGTAGAAGCAATAGTCCATGATGAAGCAGTGCAGGAAGCCGGCGAGCCGCCGCCGGTCCTTCTCCTCCACGATGTACGAGCCGGAGGAGCAGCGCAGATGCACCCGGTCGATGTCATAGTAGGAAAGATAGCCGACCGGGCGGCCCTCATGTTCGATGATGAAATGGCGGAAGTCCGCGCGGGTGTCCATCGCGGCCAGCCACGCGCGCTGACGTTCGACGTCCGGGTTCTCCAGATCGGTGAACATGAAGCGGGTGATCGACGGCTCGGTGCGCCAGCGCAGCAGCATCTCGGCATCGTCGGTCGTCGGTCGTCGGAAGCGGAACATGAACCCTTACCCTTCGAACGCGTGCGGCGTCACGTCGCCAGATAGCCGCCGTCCACCGGCAGCATCACCCCGTTGATCCAGCCGCTGGCCGGCGACAGCAGGAAGGCGATGGCCGAGGCCACGTCCTCCGGCTTGCCGAAGCCCATGGGATGGGCGGCGCGGATCGCCTCGAACTGCTCCGCCGTGGTGGTGCGGCGGAAGCGCTCCATCATCTCCGTCTCGACCATCGCCGGGGCGACGCAGTTGACGCGGATGCCGTCGCGCAGGAACTCCATGGCCAGCCCGCGGGTGGCCGAGACCAGCCCGCCCTTGGCCGCCGAATAGACCACGTTGCCCGGCTGCCCGATCTCCGCCGCCACCGAGGACACCAGCACCAGCGCCGCCAGCTCGGCGTGGCAGCCCTTCTGCCGCAGGCCGCGGGCCAGCGCCAGCGCGCTCAGCAGGTTGGCGTGCAGGATGCCGTCGAAGAAGGCGCGATCGACGCCGCGCACCGGCTTGCCGACTTGCACCCCGGCGCAATGGGCCAGCCCGGCGATGGGGCCGCCGGCCTCCGCCTGCGCCTTGACCCAGCCGGGGATGGCGTCGCTGTCCGACAGGTCGAAGGCGGCCGTCCGGTGCCCCTCCCCCGGCAGAAGCGCCAGCGTCTCGTCCAGCCGCCCCGCGTCGCGCCCGTTGAGCGTGACCCGCGCGCCAAGCTTCGCAGCCAGCAGCGCGGTCGCCCGCCCGATCCCGGCGGACGCGCCGGTGACCAGGACGTGTAGCCCCGTGAGATCGACGAGCGGCGTCATTCGACGTCCATGCGGGCGAGCCACGCCCGGTGGAAGGCGGCGATGCGCTCCTCGCAGGAACCGAGGACGGCCGGGGCCTGGACCTGCGTCAGCCCCTTGTGGGTGGCTTCGGCGACGCGCTGGTCCTCGCCCAGGATGGTGCGGTTGAAGCCGGAAACGTTGGCCTCCACCGCCTTGCGCGCGGCCCCGCCCTTGGTCTGCGGCTTGGATGTCTCGCCCAGGAACAGACGGAAATGCAGCTCGCAGCGGTCCGGCCCGACCGGGTCGTAGGTTTGGACGCTCATCAGCGCGCCGTGGGAGACGCCGATGGCGAGGTTGGGGAAGATCAGATAATGGTCGTAGCTTTCCAGCCGGTCGCTGCGCGGCAGCCCCATCTTCTGGGCCACGCCGTCCCACCAGCGCGCCGAGCCGTCGGACAGCTGGCTGACGCCCCGCGAATGTTCGCCCTCGTAGGAGCAGATCCACACCTTCTTGACGTAGCTTTTGAAGGTTTCCGGGTGGGTGGCGTCGACGTGGTAGACTTCCAGGGCGGTTTCCAGCGCCGCCTTCCAGTTGGCGTTCCAGGGCAGAACGCCCTCGTCGATGCGGTCGGTGAACAGGTCCGACAGATGGTCGAGAACGGCGCCATAGGCCCCCAGCTGCTCGTCCAGCCCCGGTCCGGCCGGCTCCAGCCGCACGAAGACGAAGCGGCCCCGCACCGCCACCTCGAAACGCCGCAGGGCGAGGCGCTTCTTCGCGGCGTCGTCCAGTGCGAAATACTCGCGGTTGCCGGGAATGCCGACCGGAACGCCGTCGCGGTTGAAGACCCATCCGTGATAGGGGCAGACCGGTTTGCCGTTGCCGCAGGGCCGCAGGTGGATCAGCGAATAGCGGTGCGTGCAGACATTGTGATAGGCCCGCAGCTCGCCATCGAAGTTCTGGACCAGCACCGAGGTGCCGGCGACGTCCGCGGTGATGAAGTCGTTGTCGTTGCGCAGGTCGTCCGTAAACCCAACGAACATCCAGCAGCGGCGGAAGATTCGCGCCGCCTCTTCGGCGTGATTGGCCTCGCCGGAATAACGCTGGGGAGGGATCACCATGTCGGGCGGGGGCGAAAGCCGGCTTTGCTGAACCCGGTCATCCATGGCTGATCCCATTTATCGGTTCGTTAATCATTCGACCCTAGCGTTCTTTCGGTTAATAGTCTCCGAATTCGCCCAAGTCCAGGACGGACGGAAAGGCGGTGGAGGGAGGGAGCAGCCGGTGAAGGCCATCATCGAGGGCGTGCGCATCGCGGGATTCCGGGCCGCCGTGCCGCCGCACCGCCATTCCTTCCTGGAGGACCATTCCCTCTTCACGGCGGAGGAGGCGGAAAAGCTGTTCGCCACCACCGGCGTGTACGAGCGGCGCATCGCCCCGCCGCACATCTGCGCGTCGGACATGTGCGTGGCGGCGGCGGAAGGGCTGCTCGCCCAGCTCGGCTGGGACCCGGCCAGCGTCGACGTTCTGGTTTTCGTGTCGCAGGACCCCGACTACAACGTCCCGGCGACCTCCTGCGTCATGCAGAAGCGGCTGGGGCTGGCGACGGGGGCGGCCTGCTTCGACGTCAATCTGGGCTGTTCCGGCTTCGTCTACGGGCTGTGGATGGCCGGGCGGCTGCTCGGCGGATCGACGGGCCGGCGGGCCATCGTGCTGTGCGGCGACACCAGCTCGCGCCACCTCGTGCCGGGCGACCGCTCTACCCTGCCGCTGTTCGGCGACGCGGGCGGGGCCGTTGCTCTAGAGGTCAGCCAGGGGGCGGCGCCGATCCATGTCGTCGTCGGCACCGACGGCGGCGGGGCCAAGAACATCTGGGTCAAGGCCGGCGGGCGCCGAAACTCCCTGGTGCCGGGCCGTGAGCCCTGGCCGGCGGAGAAGCAGGAGCGGATGTTCACCGACTCGCGCCTGTCGCTGAACGGCGCGGAGGTCTTCGCCTTTACGCTGCGCGCCGTGCCGCCGCTGATCCGCGAGACGCTGGAGTTCGCCGGCGTGGGGGTGGAGGACATCGACCTCTGCGTGATGCACCAGGCCAACGCCTTCATGCTGGAGCATCTGCGCAAGAAGACCAAGTTCCCGCCGGAAAAATTCCTCGTGGACATGCACGATTTCGGCAACACCAGCTCCGCCTCCATCCCGCTGGCGGTCAGCCACCGGCTGGGCGAGGCGCTGTCCACCGGCACGCGCAAGATGCTGCTGGCCGGCTTCGGCGTCGGCTGGTCCTGGGGCGCCGTGGTGGCGGACGTCGGGCCGATTCCCGCCCCGGCGGTGCAGGAGATCCCCGACGACTTCCCCCTGCTGACTCCCTGAGCCGCCGGGCCATGCGCAACCCGCTCGACCTCACGGGACGGCGCCTGCTGGTGACCGGGGCCTCCGCCGACAGCGACATCGGCCGCGAGATTTGCCGGGCGCTGGCCGGGCTGGGCGCTGGCCTGACCCTGGTCGGCCGCCGCGCCGACGCGCTGGAGGCCACCCGCGCCCTGCTGGACGGGCCGGAGCGACACAGCGTCGCCCCCTTCGACCTGACCGACCTCGACGCCATTCCCGGCTGGATGAAGGGGCTGGCGGAGGCGGGCGGTCCCTTCGCCGGTCTGGTTCATTCCGCCTCGGAGCAAGGCTATTCCGTGCTGCGGCAGGTCAACCGGGCGCAGTTCGACCGCTATTTCACGCTGAATGTCGGGGCCTCGCTGATGCTGGCGCGCGGCTTCCACCAGAAGGGCGTCTTCGCACCGGGCGGTGGATCGATCGTCTATATCGGGTCGGTCGCCGGGCTGAAGGGGCAGAAGGGCCGCTCGCTCTACGCCGCGAGCAAGGCGGCGCTGGTCTCGCTGGCGCAATCGCTGGCGCTCGAACTGGCCGACAAGCGAATCCGCGTCAATGTGGTGGCACCGGCGGTGGTGCTGGGCGCCAAGGCGGAGAAGCAGTTCGCCATGCTGCCGGCGGAGCAGAACGCCGCGCTCGCCGCCGCCCACCCGCTGGGCTACGGCGCGCCGCAGGACGTGGCCGACGCGGTGGCCTACCTGCTGGCCGACAGCGGACGCTGGGTGACCGGAACCGTGCTTCCGGTGGATGGCGGCTTCACCGCCGGGTGATGCCAGCCTTTTCCCCTCTCCCGCCCCGGGAGAGGGTGGCGCCGCAGGCGCCGGGTGAGGGTCGGGCGAGGATAATAGCGCCGATCCTTGGCGGCACCCTCACCCTTCCCGCGCATGGCGCGGGCCCCTTCCCTCTCCCGGGGCGGGAGAGGGCGATCCAGCCGCCTCCGCCAGTGCCCGCGCGATGCGCAAGGCGCCTTGGCCATCGACGATCCCCGCCAGCTTGTCCGCCATGGCGCGCCGCCGCGCCGGATCGGCCCAAAGCTCCAGCGCCACGTCAGCGACCCGCTCCGGAGCACCTTTGGTCTGTCCGGGCACCAGAGCGCACCAGCCCAGAGCCTCCGACTGGCGGGCGGCCTCCAGCTGGTTGTCGGCGATGGTTACAAGGACGGCGGGCGTGCCGATGGCCGCCAGTTCCCCCGTCGTGGTGCCCGCCGCCGAGACGGCCAGCCCGGCCTGCGCCATCAGTTGCCCCATGCGCGGCGTGTCGTGGTGCAGCCGCAAGCTGTCTTTGAAACGCTCCGCCACCGCCTCCACCGCTCCCGCATCGCGCACCGCTCCGCCGACCGCAACGTCCAGCCGAACGCCGGACGGCAGGCGGGGCGCGAGGCGTTCGATCACCGGAGCCGTCAGCCCCAGCGGATCGGAGCCGCCGAAGGTGACCAGCAGGCCGCGACGTTCCTCCAACGGCGGCTTGGGTGCCGCCGCAGCCTCCCGCACTTCCCGCCGCAACGGCGCGAAGGTGGGGCCGAGCAGCAGACGGGCGCCCGGATTGCCCTTACGATAGGGCAGCGACGCGGCGTCCGGCGCGGCATTGACGATCAGTCCGGCGTGGATGGGCTCCCCCGATCCGGCATCGTCGAAGGCCAGGATGGGCAGCCCCGTTCCGGCCAGTCCGGCCCGCCAGTCTTCCGGGAACCCGTAGCCATCCAGCACGATGGCGACCTCGCCGGCTTCCCCCGCGATGGCGCGGGTCGCGGCGAGGTCGGCGGCGCTGCCGACCTCCGCGTCGATCCGGTGGATGACGATCCCCGCCGAGCGCAGACGCTCTTCCAAAGCCGGTGGCAGGCTCGCCGCGGCGAACAGGGCATCGCCGCCCATCTCCTGCACGGCCTCCGCCACGGCGAGGCAGCGCATGACATGCCCGGCCCCGATGGACGCCCCGGCGTCGGCGCGGAACAGCACCCTCATGCGCTGGCTCCCGGCCTTCAATGCAGGGTCGGCGCGTTCGGCCCGGTGGGGCGCAGCCGCGTGCGGGCCGAGGACAGACAGAAGGCGTGCCAGTAGAGCGCGACCAGGGCGCCCGGCAGGCTGTCCAGCTCATGCCCCGGCAAAGCGGTGATGTTCGCCGCGTGGGCCATGGCGGCGTTGGCGGCGTTGACGCTGTGCTGTGCCGCCGGGCCGATCAGCGCCAGCGTCTCCGCCAGCGCGCGGGCGTCGAGGCGCAAAATTGCCGGGGCGACGGTCACCTGGGCGGTGCCGTCGCGCAGGCGCCCGATGGCGAGATAGGCCTCCAGAAGGTCGGGCCGGTCCTCCGGGCGAATCACGGCGGCGACCACGCGGTTGCCGGTCAGCGGGCCGGTGCCGTCGAACTCGAACACCACGGCGCGTTCGGCCTGCCGGGCTTCGGCCAGGGCGGCGGCGCGCTCCCCGGCGGAGACGCCGGCCAGCCGCATCGCCTCCTCGAACATCTCCGGCCGCCCGCCGCCCTCGGCGTGGACGACCAACGGCGCGTCCATCGTCGCGGCGATGGCGAGACGGCGCGCCATGATGTTCACCGCCTCCTCGGCCGCATCCTCCGGAAGCGTGTCCTGCAGCAGTTCCGCGCCCTTGCGCAGCATCACCTCGGCGAAGCTGATGTCCGGGGCGGTGTCTGGGGTCATGGCGCGGTCTCCGTCGATGGGGGTCGGCTGTTGTACGCCAGCGTTGGGCGGGTTCTCAATGATCGCCGCCATCAATGATACCCGATCGCGCCCGTCACCTTGCCGCGGAAAACCCAATAGCTGTAGGCGGTGTAGATCAGGATCGTCGGAATCAGGAAGGCCATGCCGATCAGCAGGAAGACCTGCGTCTCCGGCGGGGCCGCCGCCTGCCACACGGTGATGCCCGGCGGGATCAGCACCGGCCACAGGCTGATCGCCAGCCCCAGATAGGACAGGGCGAACAGCCCCATGGCGAAGGCGAAGGGCAGAACCTCCCGCCCCTCGTCCAGCGCCCGCCACAGGCCGAAGGCGAGGAAGCCGACCATCAGCGGCACCGGCGACAGCAGCAGGATGTTGGGCACCGAGAACCAGCGCGCGGCGATGGAGGCGTCCAGGAAGGGCGTCCACAGGCTGACCGCCGCGACCAGAACCAGCACCACGACCAGCAGCCGTCGCGCCACGCGGAAGCACCAGTCCTGCAGGATGCCGATGGTCCGCCAGATCAGCCATGTGCTCCCCAGCAGGGCGTAGCCGGCGATCAGGGCCACGCCGCAGAACAGGCTGAAGGGGGTCAGCCAGTCCAGCATGGTCCCGGCGAAGTTCCGCCCCTCCACCTCGATCCCCTGGATGAAGGAGCCGAGAACCACCCCCTGCGCGAAGGTGGCGAGCAGCGAGCCCAGGAAGAAGGCCTTGTTCCACAAATGGCGGCTGCTCCGCGCCTTGAAGCGGAATTCGAAGGCGACGCCGCGGAAGATCAGCGCGATCAGCATCAGCAGGAGCGGCAGATACATGGCCGGCAGGACGACGGCGTAGGCGATGGGAAAGGCCGCAAACAGCCCCGCCCCACCAAGGATCAGCCACGTCTCGTTGAAGTCCCAGACCGGCGCCACCGAGTTCATCATGACGTCCCGTGCCTCCTCGCTGGGGGCGAACGGGTAGAGGATGCCGATGCCGAGGTCGAAGCCGTCCATCAGCACATACATGAAGACGGCGAAACCGACGATGGCGACCCAGGCGAGGGTCAGCAGGCTGCCTTCCATGGACGTCACTCCGCGGGTTCGATGGATTCGCCGGGCACCGACAGGGGCCGCTTCGGCTGGTGGCCCTGCGCCACCGCGGGAATCTCCAAGTCCTCGTCGATCAACCGCGCCGGACCGATGGTCAGCAACCGGAACAGGTAATAGGTCCCGGCCCCGTAGATGATGGCGTAGACCACCATGAACACGATCAGCGAGGTCAGCACCGCCCCTCCGGTCAGGGCCGGGGTCACCGCATCCGCCGTGCGGATCATCCCGTAGACCACCCAGGGCTGGCGCCCGATCTCGGTGGTGAACCAACCGGCGAGGATGGCGATGAAGCCCAGCGGCATGCAGCCGACCAGAACCTTGTGGAACCAGTTCGGGCTGTAGAGCCTCCCCCGCACCCGCTGCACCAGATGGATCAGCGCCACCGTCAGCATGACCATGCCGATCGCCACCATGATGCGGAAGGTCCAGAACAGGATTTCCGGGTTGGGCCGGTCCTCCACCGGAAAATTCTTCAGACCTGGAACCACCCCGTCCCACTCATGGGTCAGGATCAGGCTGGACAGGGCGGGAATGGCGATTTCCGCGTGGTTGATCTCCGCCTCGTTGTCGGGGATGGCAAACAGGATCAGCGGCGCCCGCGCCCCGCCCTCCCAATGGCCTTCCATGGCGGCGATCTTGGCCGGCTGGTGCTCCAGCGTGTTCAGACCGTGCAGGTCGCCGAGGAAGATCTGCAAGGGCGCCAGGACGGTGATGAGCGCCAGCGACATGCTGAGTCCGACCCGCGCGTGCTCCAGGAATCGGTTGCGCAGCAGGTAGAAGGCGCTGATTCCCGCCACCACGAATCCGGTGGTCAGGAACATCGCCGTCAGCATGTGGGCGAGCCGGTAGGGGAAGGAGGGGTTGAAGACCACCGCCCACCAGTCGGTGACGAAGAACCGCCCGTCACGCAGCTCCGCCCCCGCCGGGGTGTGCATCCAGCTGTTCGCCGACAGTATCCAGAAGGAGGACAGCACCGTACCCGTCGCCACCAGCACCGCCGCCAGAAAATGGATTCCCCGCGGCACGCGGTCCCGCCCGAACAGCAGGATGCCGAGGAAAGCAGCCTCCAGGAAGAAGGCGGTCACCACCTCGTACTGGATCAGCGGCCCCAGCACGTTGCCGACGATGTCGGACCAGCGGCTCCAGTTCGTGCCGAACTGGTAGGTCATCACGATTCCGGAGACCACGCCCATGCCGAAGGAGATGGCGAAGATCCGCGTCCAGAATTCCGACAGGCTGCGGTACAGCGCCCTGCCGGTCATCAGCCACCGCGCCTCCAGAACCGCGATCCAGCAGGCCAGCCCCACCGTGAAGGAGGGAAAAAGAATGTGAAAAGAAATCACGAAAGCGAACTGGATTCGTGACAGAAGCAGCGGATCGAGGTCCATGGCCGCGGCCCTCCATTGGCGGTCGCCGGGCCGATTCCAGCCGGCCCGCCCCGACCCCAAACGCGGCCCATTCCGGGGAGTTCCCATTTTCCGGCTGCGGATACTTTCTTTCCCCCCACCTCTTGAACCGCGGCTGCGACCTCTTATTTCTAAGCTCTTGCCGACATCCACACATTCACGGCCGGCCCTGGGCCACAGCCGATCCCACCCCGCTCCGATGGCCCCGCCGGCCAGCCGGGCCGGGGGGCATCGGTCCATTGCAGGGTGTTTCCCGAGGATGCCGGAATCAGGAGAAGCTCTTTGACGGAACTGGCAGTTTCTGGCGAACCCCTCACCCTCTTTCTAAAAGAAACCCGCAAGTACGACTACCTCACCCCCGAGCAGGAACGCGACTTCGCCATCCGCTGGCGGGAGCGGCAGGACCGCCGCGCCCTCGACAAGCTGATCGGCAGCCACCTCCGGCTCGTCTTCAAAATGGCCCGCGGTTATCAGGGTTACGGCCTGCCACTGTCCGACCTGATCGCCGAGGGCAACGTCGGCGTCATGCAGGCGGCGCAGAAGTTCGACCCCGACAAGGGGTTCCGTTTCGCCACCTACGCCTCCTGGTGGATCCGGGCGGCGATCCAGGAATACGTGCTGCACAACTGGTCGCTGGTGAAGATCGGCACCACGGCGGCCCAGAAGAAGCTGTTCTTCAGCCTGCGCCGCCTGAAGGCCCAGCTGCAGGACGCCGAGAACGGCACTTTCGGCGGCGACCTGTCTCCGGAAGCGGTGGAGAGCATCGCGACGACGCTGGACGTCTCCCAGGCCGACGTCGTCGAGATGAACCGCCGGCTTGGCACCGACCGCTCGCTGAACGCCACCCTGGCCGAGGATGGCGACAGCGAATGGCTGGACCTTCTGGCCGACGAGGGTCCCGACCAGGAGGCGATCCTGGCCGGCGCGCAGGAGCGCAAGCGCCGCCAACAGTTCCTCAAGCTGGGGCTGGGCGTTCTCGACGACCGCGAGCGGCAGATCCTGGTGGCCCGCCGCCTGCGCGACGAGCCGCTGACCCTGGAAGAGCTGAGCCAGCACTTCCACGTCTCGCGCGAGCGTGTGCGCCAGTTGGAAGTGCGTGCCTTCGAGAAGGTCCAAAAGGCGGTGATGGCCCAGGCCCGGCAGGTTCCGGGCACCACGGGCAAGGCGCTGCTGCCGGTTTGACCGGCGGCAGCCTTACCATGGTGCGTTATGGCGTGACGAAGCGCGGCGGTTCCGGCAGCACGGAGGACCGCCGCCGCACGCCGCGCAGCGCGCGATCCACTGCGGCGACCTGCTCCTCGATGGAAATCAGGATCTGCGACGTGACCTCCAGCGCCCGATCCTCGTAGACCCAGCCGTCCGGATGGCGGTCGCTCCAAGCGGCGACCGTTCGGTCGCGCTCGCGCAGCAGATTGATGATCTGCGGCCGGAACAGCCGAATCATCGCGGTGATCCAGCGGTTCGCCGGCCAGGACGGACGAGCGTGATCGACGGTGAAGCTGTCGAGCATGCGGATCACGTCGTCGGCCCCATACCACGTCTCCCCGGTCACCCAGCGGTTCGTCGTGAACAGGCGCACCGGCTGCCCCGCCACGTCCATGGCGATCCCCACCAGATGGGACAGCGCGTCGTTGGGATTGTCCGGCGCCTCGTAATCCCGCAACGGCACCGGCTCCATGCCCGGCGGCATGCCCAGCGGCCGCAGGAAGGTGTGGAAGTGCCCGTGCTCCCCATCGGGCCGCTCGTCCTCGGGGTGGCAGTGGTAATAATATTGCGCATGATACTCGGCGTCGTAGACGTCGCCCGGCGGGTAGTGGCGCCATTCGTAGAGCGTGCCGTGCCCGCGCAGCAGCTCCCCCACCACCGTGTCGCCGGTCTTGGCGAGGACGCGCTGGCACTGCCGGACCTCCCGCGCGGCCTCCGACATCGCCTGCAACTCGTCGCGCGAAAGCTCCGAAAGCTCCATCATCGGATGCTCTGCCCCGTCAGCCCCTGCCCTTCCTGGATCCCTATTACGTATGAGGCTTTGTACGCATAGCAAGCGCTTTCCTTAACGGGCGCCCATCGCACCGGCACGGCCGGCCTCCGCACGGAACACCGCCTCGCCCCGCCGCAGGGTCCAATCGACCAGCGCGCCTTCCACCTGACCCAACGCCGTGTTGAAGGCAGCGATCACGTCGGTGAAATCCGACCCGCGCACCGGGACCACGGCGTCGAAGGTCTCGCCCGCCTCGATGGTCCGGTTGGGCATGGCGACCAGCTTGGCCGACAGCCGCACCCGTACCCGGTCCGGCACCGCGGCGCTGGGATTGGTGAACTCCGCCTGGAAATCGCGCAGTTCCGTCTTCAGCAGGAAATCCGACCGCAGCCCTGCGGAATCCCGCCCGACCGAGACGATCCGCCGGCTGTCCTCGAAGGACTGGACGATCAGCCCCTGGACCATGTTCGGCGCCCGGTCGGCCCAGGACACCCCGGCGAAGTAGTCGAGCGCGGTGGCGGAGCGGGTGACCGCGATGCGCGGCGTGTCGATCCCGGCGCTGGCCGCCGGAGGCTCCACCAGCAACTGCCAACTCACCGGCGGCAGCCCGGACTCCGCCACGGTTCCCGGCGTCAGCGTGTAGAGGCTGGGCGCGGTGGGGTTCAGCGCCGCGCAGCCGGCCATCAGCCCGACCGCCAGCACCGCCGCCCCCAACCCCCTTATCAAACGGCTCGTCATCGTCCACGCACCTCCACGCCCTGGCGGGTTCCGCCGAACAGGAAGTTCGACGGGTCGTTCTCGATCCGCGTCACGACGCGGGACAACTGCCCCGACAGGTCGCGCAATTGCGAGATCAGCAAGGTCAGTTCATACAGCCCGCCGCCGGTGAAGTCGCGGATCGCCCCGCGGTTCTCCCCGATCATCGCGTTCAATTGGTTGGCGGTCTTGTTCAGCGATCCGGCCAGGGTGTGCAGATCGCCGGTCACTGTCTTCATGCCGCCTTCCACCGCGGCCAGCGTGCGCTGCGCCTGGTCCATGGTTTCGCCGATCTGCGGCCCGACCGTCTCGAAGCCCTGGAGTGTCCGGTTGGCCTGGGCGAGCGTCGTGTCCAGCCCCTGGCTGGCGCGGGCCAGCTCGCCGGTCAGGTCGCGGGTGTTCGCGAGGATCTCGGCGATGGCCGCCTGGTTCTGCGGGGTCAGCAGGTCCGCCACCCGGTTGGTCAGGTCGAGCGCGCGGTTCAGAAGCTGCGGGGCGGCGTCGACGAACACCGTCAGCGACGACGGGCGCGATGGGATGACCGGGATGCCGCCGTCATGCGCCGTGCGCAGAAGCTCGCTCATCTCCGTGCCGCCGGAAATCTGGACATAGGCGCCGCCGGTGATGCCCTGGACCTCCAGCGAGGCGATGGAGTCGGTCTTGATCGGCGTGCCTTCCTGCACCTCGATCCGCACGCGCACGCGGCTGACGTCGTTGGGGTCCAGGCGGATGTCGGTCGCCGTGCCCACGGGAATGCCGCGGTAGCGCACCGGGCTGCCCTCCTGAAGGCCGGTCACCGAGCCGGTGAAATAGATGTAATAGGGCTGGCGCGTCTCCTCCAGCTGGATCTTGGCGACCCAGACCGTGAAGACGAAGAGGCCGGCGAGCAAGGCCAACACGAAGCTGCCCACGAGGATGTAGCTGGTGCGGGTTTCCATGGCGTCCGGTCAGCTTTCTGCATGGCGCGCGGCGCGGCCGCGCGGTCCGTGGAAATAGTCGTGAATCCAGGGATGCGGGTCGCGGAGATGCTCCTCCAGCGTGCCCACGCGAATCTTCTTGTCCACCAGCACGGCGATGCGGTCGCAGATCGAGGTCAGGCTGTCCAGGTCGTGGGTGACCATGAAGACGGTCAGACCCAGGCTGCGCTGGAGGTTGCGGATGAGCTGGTCGAAGGCGGCGGCGCCGATGGGGTCCAGACCGGCGGTCGGCTCGTCCAGGAACAGAATGTCTGGGTCGAGCGCCAGCGCGCGGGCCAGCCCGGCGCGCTTGATCATGCCGCCCGACAGCTCCGACGGGAACTTCGCCCCGGCGTTGGGCGGCAGACCGGACATGGCGATCTTCACCCGCGCGATCTCCGCCGCCAGCGCCGCGGAGAGGTCGGTGTGCTCGCGCAGCGGGACCATGACGTTCTGCGCCACGGTCATCGAACTGAACAGCGCGCCATTCTGGAACAGCACGCCGGTGCGCGCCTGGAGCGCCACCCGCTCCGATTCCGGCAGGCCGGCGGTGTCGCGGCCCAGCAGCTCGATCCGGCCGTCCGCCGGGCGGATCAGGCCGAGGATCTCCTTGAGCAGGACCGACTTGCCGGTGCCGGAGCCGCCGACCACGCCCAGCACCTCGCCCCGCCGCACGTCGAGGTTGAGCCCGTCATGGACCACCTGCGGGCCGAAGCGCGTGACCAGCCCGCGCACGCGGATCACCACGTCCTGCGCATCCGGTTGCTTGTCGTCAAACGGCGCCACGGTCCCTCACAGCCTGAGAAAGGAGAACAGGACGGAGAACACCGCGTCCAGGACGATCACCAGGAAGATGGACTCCACCACCGACTTGGTGGTCAGCGTGCCGACGCTCTCGGCGCTGCCGGAGACCTTCAGCCCCTCGTAACAGCCGACCATGGCGATCACCAGCGCGAAGACCGGCGCCTTCACCAGTCCAACCACGAAATGCGGCAGCGTGACGGCGCCGTGAAGCTGGCGGATGAACTGCCCGAAGGTGATGTCCAGCGTCGCGTAGCTCATCACCGCACCGCCGAACAGCCCCATGATGTCGGCGTAGAAGGCCAGCAGCGGCAGGGTGATCATCAGGGCCAGCGCGCGCGGCACCACCAGAAGCTCCACCACGTCCAGCCCCAGCGTGCTGATGGCGTCCACCTCCTGATTCACCTTCATGGTGCCGATCTGCGCGGTGAAGGCGGAGCCGGAGCGCCCCGCCACGATGATGGCGGTCATCAGGATGCCGATCTCGCGCAGGATCGACACGCCCAGCAGGTTGACCACGAACAGCTCCGCCCCGAAGCGGCGGAGTTGGTCCGCCCCTTGGAAGGCCAGAACCACGCCGATCAGGAAGGACAGCAGCCCGAGGATCGGCAGGGCGTTCAGCCCGGTCTGCTCGATGTGGAACATCACCGAGCGGAAGCGCAGCCGCCGCGGGTTGACGATCAGCCGCCCGAAGGTGATGGCGATCAGGCCGAGGAAGGACAGCAGGTCCCGCCCCTCGCGCAGCCCGTCCACGGCGGTGCGACCGGTGCGCTCCAGCATGTCGAGGATGGGGTGGTGCGTCTGCGCCCGCTCGACCGGAGGAGGGCCGACCTCGCGCACCGCGTCGAACAGGGCGGCGTGCTCCGGGCGGATGGCGGTCAGATCGACGCCGTGGCCCGCCGCCTTCAGCCGGTCGGACAGGGCGGACAGCAGATAGGCGCCCACCGTGTCCATGGCGTCCAGCCGCGACAGGTCGAGGCTGACCGCCCCGCCGCCGTCCAGCGCGAAGCGGTCGAGCGTGCCCGAGAGCCCACCCGCGGCCTTCAAATCCCAATGGCCGAGAGCCGTCAGCCGCCATTCACCGTCGCCGGCGCGCGACGATTCCAACCACGCCCTTTCGCGCGCCATGCCCCGTCCTGCCCTTCCCTTCCGGTGCCGCCCTGTGGCGATGCTCATGCTTGTGGAGAGGAACTTGGCCGCAAGCCCCCCCGATGGTCAACCTCAAGCCGGGGAAAAACAGCCGCACAGCGGTGGTTTGCACGCGGACCGCCGCCCCGATAGTATGGCGCCGCCGTTGCACAGGAACCTTTTCACCATGCCGAACCCCATCGATCTGAAGAACCACATCCGCGGCATCGCCGACTTCCCCAAGCCCGGCATCCTCTTCTACGACATCTCCCCGCTGCTGGCTCACGCCGAGGCATGGAAGGAAGCGGTGGACCAGCTCGCCGAAGCGCTGCGCCCGCACAAGCCGGAACTGCTGGTGGGAATCGAGTCCCGCGGCTTCCTGATCGCCGCCCCGCTGGCCCTGGCGCTCGGCACCGGCTTCATCATGGTGCGCAAGCACGGCAAGCTGCCCGGCGACAAGGTCGCCCATTCCTATGACCTGGAATACGGCACCGACACCATCGAGGTTCAGGCCGACGCCGTGAAACCCGGCCAGCGCGTGGTCGTCCTGGACGATCTGCTGGCGACCGGCGGCACCATGGCCGCGGCGATCAGCCTGCTGCGCCGCGTCGGCGCCGACGTCCGCGCCGCCGCCTTCCTGGTCGAGCTGACCTTCCTCAGCGGCCGCGACAAGCTGGACGTGCCCAGCGTCTCGCTGATGAGCTACGATTCGTAAAAGCGCCTCCCGGAAAGGCGTCTGCCCATGATTTGAGCACCCCTCTCCCGTCCCGGGAGAGGGTGGCGCCAAAGGCGCCGGGTGAGGGTCGCCCGAGGATCAAGGCGCTGATTCTCGGCGGCACCCTCACCCTTCCCGCGCGTTGCGCGGGTCCCTTCCCTCTCCCGAGGCGGGAGAGGGAACATCGCGACGGCAATCCGCCGGTCATGGCACAGCGCTTGCGAGAGTTGCCGGTCACAGTTGCTCGGCAGGGCGCCCCATGACCCATATGGCCCCGGTGATTCTCGAACAGCCGCCCCTCCTGGCCGTCCGGCCTCCCGAAACCGTTTCCATGCGGACGCGCGACGGCGTGCGGCTGGACGCCGACCTTTACAGGCCCGACGGCGTCGGTCCCTGGCCCGTCCTGCTGTTGCGTCTGGCCTGCGGGCGGCGCACGGCGATGACCAGCCATTACGCGCACCCGCGCTGGTACGCCGCCCGCGGCTATGTCGTCGTGGTGCAGGACATGCGCGGGCGCGGCACGTCGGAAGGCCGCTTCCGCCCCTTCGAGGCGGAGCGCGAGGACGGCGCCGACGCGGTGGCCTGGGCGGCCTCCCTGCCCGGCTCCAACGGCACGGTCGGCATGTATGGCAGCGGCTACGCCGGCATGGCGCAGCTCCTGGCCTTGGCCGAGCGGCCCGCCGCTCTGCGCGCCGTGGTTCCGGCACTGGCGGGTTGGGACGTGTTCACCGACTGGGCGACGGAGGGCGGCGCCTTCCGGCTGGCCGACGCGATGGACTGGGCGCTGCGCTGCGCTGCGGAGTCCGCCCGCCGGTTGGAGGATGGCGCGGCCTACCGCGCGCTCCTGGAGGCAATCCGCAGCCTGCCTTTGGACGACGAGATCCCCTCCCGCCCGCGGGTGTTGCGGGACTACGCGCGCCACTGCCATTACGACGACTGGCTGACCACGCCCGGCCCCGGCGGAAGCTGGGACGAATTGTCTCCCCGCCACGCGCTGTCCGACGGCGGGGCCGGAGAGGTGTCCATCCTGCAGATCGGCGGCTGGTACGACCCGCGCCTGACCGGCACGCTGGCGGCGCACGAGGCCCTGTCCGCCGGCGGCGACGGCACCGTCCGCCTGCTGGTCGGCCCCTGGGACCGCCATGGGGTGACGAACCATGCCGGCATGGACGGCCGGGCGCCATCCGACGTGCCATCCTTCGACGCCCTGCAACTCGGCTGGTTCGAGCGCTTCCTGAAAGGCGAGATGACCGGCGCGGAGCGCGGCGGGCCGATCCGTCTGTTCGACGTTCTGGAACGCCGCTGGCGCGACCTGCCGGCCCTGCCGCCCGCCGCACAGCGGCTGCATCTGTCGAGCGACGGACTCGCCACGCGGCGCGGCGGTGCCCTGCGCGACGATGCCCCGGACGAAGGGTTCCTCGACGTGCTGGTCCACGATCCGCGTGATCCGGTGCCCACCGTGGGCGGTCACGCCGTGCCCGACGCCGGCCCACGCGACCGCGCCGCCGCCGACGCCCGCCCCGACGTGGCGGTCTACGACACCGCGCCGCTCACGGCGCCGCTGACGCTGTCCGGCCTCGCCGCTTTGGAAATCTGGGTGGAGGCGGACGCCCCGTCCTTCGACGTCAGCGCCGTTCTGTCCGCCGTGCTGCCCGACGGGCGCGTCCTGCCGCTCAGCCAGGGTCACGCGCGGGTCGAACCGGGCGGCGAGCAGCGTCCCATGCCGGTGGCCCTGCGCGCACTCTGCGCGACCCTGCCCGCCGGAAGCGCGCTGCGTCTCAGCCTCGCCGGGTCCTGCTTCCCGGCCTATCCCGTCAACCCGGGGACCGGGGCGGAGCCGGGCGAAACCCGGCTGGTGGACGCGCAGCCGATCACCCTGCTGATCCATGGCGGCGGCGCCCGCCCGTCGCGCCTGCTGCTGCCGCTCCGAGACTGACCGTCGGCCCCTTCAGGGGCGTCGGCCAAGGCCTTCATCCCGGTCATCGCCGAAGCCGTGCTCATTCTCGTCGGCCGGCTCGAAGTCGCGGAGGGCGCGGGCGGCGCTGCGCAGGCACAGGTTCAGGCTGCGGTCGAGCAGGCGCATCATCAGGTCGCGGAACGGCGTCTTGTCGCCCAGCGACCAAGCGCGTTCCACCATCGCGGCATACATTTCGCGATCCTCGTCCGTGATCACCACCGGCGGGAAACCGGCGCGGTTCAGGATCAGGTTGCACAGCAGAAGCGCGGTCGCGGCGTTGCCCTGGAAGAAGGGACGGACGCTCATCAGCCGATGATGGGCCTCGAAGGCGGCCTCCGGCCCCGCTTCCGTCCGGCGCAGCCAGCCCGACAGCGCCGACATCGACACCCGCACCTTCGCCGGATCGGGGGAGGCCCCGGCGTCGTCCTTCAGCGCGCCGTCCCGGTAGCGCCCGGCGTTCGTGTCGATTCCCTGATAGAGCACGCCATGGAAGGCCGCGATGGTGCGCTCCGTCACCACCCCGCCGCCCTGGAAGGACAGGCGGGCCATCAGTTCGAGCGCGGCGCGGTGGTTGAGCGCGAGTCGCTGCGGCTCGGCCGGACGGCTGCGCAGCACCGCGCCGCGGTCCAGCACCATGCGGATGTCGTCCGGGGACAGTTCCTCCCCCTCGACGAGAAGGCAGGCGGTGGTCAGGCCGCGTTCGAAGCGGTCGGCCAGATCGCGGACCACCGTCAACGGCATCGGCCGGGCGTCGTCCAGAACCCGCTTCTTTTCCAGAATATCGTCCAGCAGCGCCATCGTCCCGAACTCCGCAGATCCCGTGCATTTTCATAATGCCTGGACGGCGCGCGGGGAAGCACATCCTTTGCCGGCTCACAAGCTCAACAGGGTGCGGTGCAACCTCCGGCCTGCGGTTTTTTGCCGCTTGTGCCGCCGCGGTTGCCGGTTTTAACATCGCAATACAAGATTTCCGCCCGCCTATACTCGGCTGACCCGGCCCTCTGGAAGGATTGATCCGATGCAACATGTTGCCTGGGATAAATCGATGAGCGTCGGCGTCGAAGTTCTCGACGACGACCACCGAAAATTGCTCGACATGTTCAACCGGCTGCTGAAGGCCGGCATCGCGGAGAAGGACCGCTCCAGCCTATCCGGGCTGCTGGGGGGCTTGCAGGAGTACACGACCGTGCATTTCGCGCGGGAAGAGGCGCTGATGGAGCGGCAGGGCTATCCCGGCCTCGACGCCCACCGGGCCGCGCACCGCTATTTCATCGACGAGGTGCACAAGCTGACTCTGGACGATGACGACAGCAACGAGATGATGCTGCGCATCGACCTGATTCTGCTCCTGAAAGAATGGTTCATCGAACACATCCAGTCGGTTGATAAGCAGTACAGCCCCTTCATGGCCGAAGACGCCGGCAGCAGCACCGCCCATTGAGCGCACGCGCGAAAGCCCCCGCACCGGGTGGAGCGGGGGCGTTTCGTCAGCGCCTCGGAGGCCGCCACCCGATCAGAAGGCCATATCAGAAGGCCATGGTGCCGCCCGGCTCGCGAAGACGCAGATTGTTCTGAACGTGACGGACGCCGGAGATGGCGTCGGCCAAGTCCTCGGCCCGGCGCTTCGCCATACGGTCGTCCACCGTGCCGTCCAACGTGACCTCGCCACCCGACACGGACACCGCGATGTCGGTGGCGTCGAGATAGGAGTCCTCGGTCAGCCGGTCGTTCAGATCGTCGCGGATCCGTTCGTCCGACCGGGTGTAGCCCCGTGGGCCGCGGCCGCGGAACTGGGCACGCCGCTCGTCCTCCTCGCGACGGCGTTCGGCATCGTCGTTGCCGAACCAGGAGGCGACCTCGTCACCGGCCTGCTCCCAGAAGTTGCGCTCCCGCGCCATGCCGATGGGCTCGTCGCGATGGCGCTCCCCGCGCATCCGGTCATCCCGCATACGGCCATCCCACGCGCGGTCGTCGCGATGCCATCCGCGCTCGGCGTGGCCCCAGTCGCTGCCCCAGCGGCGGGCGGGATCGCGTCCGCCGGAACCGCCGCTTTCGTAGTCACTCCGGGGATAACCGCCTGCGCCGTAGGCTCCGCGCCCAAATTCGTTGCGGTCGCGGACGTCGCGGCGGTCGTCCTCGTCCACATTGCGGGCCTCGTCCTTCCACCGGTTCTCGTACTGAGTCATCGTGCCAGACTCCCGTTCGCCGTTGACCGCCGCCCATCCGGACGGCCCTTTTGCAACAGGACGGCGCCGGGCTGCGTTCCCCTTTCGGCGCATCGCCGGAGTGTCCGCACAATCTGGCACGCGGATTGCTGCGCTGCACACAGTCATCCACGCAGCCTTGGCCCCGGTCCCCCTTCGGACCGGGGCTTTTTTTCCAGGAGACGGGTTACGCCGCGTTGACCCAGCGGCGGATCGGGCTGCGCGACAGGGCGGAATTGCTGTAGGCCGCCCGGTGCGTGATTTCCGCACCCACCCAGTCGGGAAGCGGAACGACTTGGTCGGCATGGGACAGTTCGACCTCGGCGATCACCAGACCGGCGTTCTCGCCGCTGAACATGTCGACTTCCCAGCAGAAACCATGGTGATGGATGAGGTGGCGGGTCTTCTCAATCAGGCCGCCACGGCAACTGTGGCGCAGCAGACCCAGGGCGAGGTCGAGGGAAAGCGGATGTTCGACCTCCTCGCGACACAGGCCGCGGCGGGGGCCTTTGACGGTCAGCGTGGCGTCCGGCCCCGCCACCCGGACCCGCACCGTACGACCGTCGTCGGAGGGCAGATAACCCTGGACGATGGACAGGCCGTTTCGGCACAGGGGACGGATGTCCCTCCGGACCAGAAAGCGCCGTTCGATCTCAACCGCCATGATATCCGCCTTTCGGCATATCGGACACCGCTGAGGATAATCGCCCGCCACGCTGCGGCGCAACCATGCCTCATACGCATGAAGTCCATTCCTGCGTTGCGGTATTACCATTTGGACACATCATCGAACAAGCGCCCACGACGCAATGCCCGACGCTCCGTGGTGGGAGCGGTCACCCGTTCTGGGGTAGCATGCCGCCATGGCACAAGACTTCGCACCCTGGCTGATCCTGTTCGCCGTCTACGGCGCGCCCCTCCTCCATGTGATGCTGTCACGGCGCGGCGGCCCGTGGCGTCCCCCGCCCGGCACGCGCTGCCCCTTCGGCCCGCGGGCCGGCTGGGTGGTGATGGTGCTGATTCTGGGGCCGATCGGCTGGCTGATGTTCGTCATGCGCAACGGGCGCCGTTCCCGTCCCGGCCGCAGCCCCGGAGCGTGACGCCCCAGGGCCGGTGGCGGAACGGGAACGGCGCCCGCGCGTTGGGTTGCCCGGACGGGTTGCCCGTCAGATGCGGCCCATCAGCAGCAACACGATCAGGATCAGAAGCAGCACGCCGAGGATACCGCTGGGACCATAGCCCCAACTACGGCTGTGCGGCCACGCCGGAACTGCGCCGATTAGAACGAGAATCAAAATGATGAGCAGAATGGTGCCGATGCTCATGGCGTCCTCCCAAATGTGGAGCTTTCGCTGACAAGAACGCGAGCTTGGCCGGGTGGTTCCTGCTTCACGCCTGTTCTTTGGCGCCCACCATCTCCATTCGGGGCAGAGACGCCCTACCCTTCCGGCTTTTCTTCAAAGCCCACCTCCACCGGCCTTCCCCGGCTCACAAAGGCGGTCCGGCGCGGCGACTCGGGCGCTCCCACACCTTCGCCAGCAGCGACAGCTTGCTCCGCCCCGGCAGCCGTTCGTCCGACAGCGCTTCCAGGAAGTCGGCCAGACGCTTGGAGCGCATCACGCTGAAGGCGATCAGACCGACCGTCGCCAGCAGGACGAACAGGAAGAACAGAACGCGCGCCGGCAGCGGATCGTCGGCCATGGCGAGCAGGTTCATGCCGAGAAAGCCGGTGACCAGCGTCCCGATGGTGCTGACCACCGTCACCACGGTCAGCCGCAGCACCGTGTTGGCCTGCCGCCGCAGCCCGTCGCTGTCCAAATAGTCGCTCATGTCCTGGACCTCGTCCCGCACCTCGGCGTAGAGGCGGTCGGTGCCGAGATGCCCGGCCCACAGGCGGAACAGGTCGCGCAGCGGCCCCTGGATCGACAGCTCATGGAACCAATAGCGGTGGGTGAAGCGCAGGAAGATCTCGAACATCTGCCGGATGTCCCGCTTGAACCGCTTCACCGACTCCACGGTGCCGATGTCGAGTTGGCTGACCGCCAGCACCAGCCGGTCGGACAGCATCACCAGCGCCGCCCGGTGGAAATGCACGACCAGCCCCAGCAGGAAATATTGGTGGCGGAACTGGCCGAGCAGCCCGGTTTCCGCATCGGTGAAGAAGGCGTCGCGTTCCGACCCCACCATGACCAGCGAATGGCCGCAGCACAGGATGCGGCTGCGCGTCCAGGCGCCGGGCGCCCTTGGGTCCCAGTAGCGGTCGTAGCAGTAGCGCTGCTCGAACCCCTCCAGGAAGGCCGGGGCGAAGGGCATCACTTCGCCAGATCCCGATCCAGGGGAGGTGGCGAAGCCCAGCCGCACCCAGTCCGCCCGCTCCAGCCGTTCCGGCTCGTCCAGCGACAGATAAGCCATGGCCGGCATCCGCTGATATTCGAGTTGGCGGTAACGCAGCAGCCCGGTCTCCTCCGAATGATGATGGACCAGGGGGCGCAGAAGAAACGACCAGTGGGCGGCGATGCGCGGCGCCCGGTGGCGGCACACGAAGGACAGGTAATCGGCCTTCCGCTCATAGTCGGAGGCGGCGAGCACGGCGCCGTCGGCGCCGATCCATTCGACGCGGTGCGGGCATTGTGTGGCGCTGCCGTCCGACTCCCAGGCGGGCGGATAGGTGCGGCCCAGCCGGAACAGCGTGTCCTGCACGCGGTCCAGAGGCAGGTCCTCGCCGAACAGCTCCACGACGAGGATCGCGACATCGACGTCGTGGAAGAAATGCAGATCGACATGGGCGATGGCGAAGCGCAGCGGCGCCTGCCCCCGCCGCAGGGTGACCGTCAGCGCCGCCACGTCGCGCCGCCGGAAGACGCGGATCGGCGAACCGCCATAGCCGGGCCGATGGTCGCGCGATTCCCCCTCGCCATAGAGGAAGCGCTGCACATAGGGCAGAAAGGACACGAACTCGCTGTAATGGCGCTCGCTGAATTCGCCGGGATCCTGGGTGAACTCGTCCGCCACCTCCTGCCAGGGGCAGTCCGGCCCGCCAAGCCACTCCCAATGGTTCTGGATCTGCGCACCCGCCTTCAGCGGCATCAACTGCACCGGCCACAGCAGGATTTCGCGAAACCGGCGCACGCGGATCGGGCTCTCGTCCATGGCGACCCTCCCCCTTGTCCTTCTTTTCCCACATCCTAGCAGAGTCCGGACCGGCGAAAACGCGGCACCAAAGTGGGATTGCCTGGCATTCGCCCCATCCCATCGAACCGGACCATTAACCAGGACGAAAGCCCGGCCCTGGTAGCGTCCCCCGTTCAGACCATGCGCCGGAGGAGGGTTCATTTGCCGAAGACGCGCCGGATCGGGCTGTTCCTGTTGATGGCCGCACTGGGAACGGCCACGTCCGCCCTGGCCGTGGAGGCCCCTGTCTCCAACACTGTCTCCGACACCGTCTGTGTCGGCGAGGGCGCCGGGCGGCGCTGCACCGTGTCCGCCGTCCAGCCTTTCCCCGACAACCGGGGCGGCCTCGGCGAGCTGAGCATCAGCGCGGTGCGCGACGCGGCCTGCACCTCTCTCTACATCATGTTCGACGAGCCCATCGCGCTCGCCCGCCCCGTCACGCTAATGGTGGACGGCGCCCCGCCGCAGCGCTTCTACACGCCGCGGCAGCTTTCCGAGCTTGCCGATGCGCTCGATGAAGCAAGCCAGCCCGACACGGCGCCGGAAGCCGGGCCGCCGGAATTCACCCGCTTCCTGAGCCAGGTGGCCGAGGGCGCCATCACCGACGACGACGCCGGGGCGGAGATGCTGAGGCGCTTCGCCGCGATCAAGGAGCCGCGGCGCATCGGCCTGACCTGCGGCCCGATGGAGCGCCTGATGCCGCTGATGCGCTCGGACCGCCCGCTGCGGCTGGAGTTTCAAAAGCAGGCCGACAGCGCGACGCAGGTCTATCACTGGCCGCGGCTCGACCGGCGAACCGTGGAGTTCCGGCTGGGCGACCTGCTGGAAGCGCTGGACCGGGCCATGCCCGGTTCCTGACCGCGCCATTCGGATTAACCACTCAGGCCGCTTGACCGCACCCACTCTTTGCCGTCCGACTCGCCCCATGAGGATGAATTCGGTCAAGGCGGTCCGGGCAAGCGGCTGTCCGACTTGAGAGCGCGCACCGTCATCCCCATCCTGTCAAGGCAGGACCCACCCATCAAAGACGGAGGAGAGCGGAGCGTGTTCGGCTTTGCGCGCAAACTGTGGTCGGACCCGGAACCCGCCGCGAGCCATGTGCCGCGGGGCGTGCGCGTCTACGCGGTGGGCGACATCCATGGACGCCTGGATCTGCTGGACCAGTTGCTGGTGCAGATCGACCGCGACGCGGCGAGCGGCGCCGACCTCGTCAAATATCTGGTTTTTCTCGGCGACTATGTGGACCGCGGGCCGGATTCCGCGATGGTCATCGAACGGCTGTGCCGCGAGCCCCTGCCCGGCTTCGGCGCCATCCACCTGCGCGGCAACCACGAGGCCGCGATGATGGACTTCATCGACAAGCCCGAGGCCGGGCCGGACTGGCTGGAGTATGGCGGGCGGGCGACGCTGGCCAGCTACGGCGTGCCGGCCCCCGTCGAGGACGCCCCGCCGGAGCATGTGGCGGAGGCCCGCCAGCGCTTCGCCGCCGCCCTGCCGCCCCATCACCGGGCCTTCCTGGCCGGGCTGCGCTCCAGCGTCGCCATCGGCGACTATCTGTTCGTCCATGCCGGCATCCGCCCCGGCCTGCCGCTGCACCGCCAGCGGGACGAGGATCTGTTGTGGATCCGGCGGGAGTTCCTGACTTCCCACATCGACCATGGCAAGCTCGTCGTGCACGGCCACACCATCGTCGAGCAGCCGGACATCCGCTCCAACCGCATCGGCATCGACACCGGGGCCTACGCCTCCAACCGGCTGACCGCGCTGGTCCTGGAGGGCGGGGAGCGCCGCTTCCTCTGCACCATCTGAGGCATCACGTGCACCATCTGACGCCTCACGGCGCGGCGGCCTGACGGCGCCAGTCCTTGAGGAAGTCGAGGAAGGCGCGCAGCGACGCCGGGGGCTGGCGGCGCGAGGGGTAGTAGAGGAAGGGGCCGGGAAAGCTCTGGCTCCAGTCCTCCAGCACGGCGACGAGGCGGCCGGCGGCGATGTGCTCCCGCACATAGTCGTCGAAGGTCATCAGGAACCCCAACCCGTCCAGCGCCGCCCGCAACTGGATGCCGGTGTGCCCGGCGTGGAAGGGGCCGCCGGGCTGGATGCGCACGATGCGGCCGTCCTTCTCGAACTCCCAGGGCGGGTGGGCGCCGCTGGCGTAGACGGTGGAGACGCTCGGCTTGCCCAGCAGGTCCTCGGGCCGTTCCGGCATCCCGAAACGGTCGAGCACGGACGGCGCCGCGCACAGCACGAAGCGCTGCGGCGGGCCGAGCGGCACCGCGATCATGTCCTGGGCCAGATGTTCCTCGTAGCGCACGCCCGCGTCGTAGCCCTGCGCCACGATGTCGATCAAGGCGATGTCCACGGTGATTTCCAGTTCCACATCCGGAAAGCGGGTCAGGAAGGGCGTGACCATCGGGGCCAGCACGAGATCCACCGCCGGGGCCGGCGCGTTGATGCGCAGCCGCCCCGCCGGACGCCCCTGGCGCTCCCGCAGGTCGGACAGGGCGCCCGCCACCTCGCCCAGCGCCGGTTCCAGCCGGCGGAGAAGCTGCTCCCCGGCCTCGGTCGGGGCGACGCTGCGAGTGGTGCGGTTCAGCAGGCGGACGCCGAGATGCTCCTCCAGCTCCCGCATCCGCTGGCTGAGGCTGGAGACGGACACCCGCTGTTCCAGCGCCGCGCGGCGGAAGCTGCGGTGACGGGCAACGGCGGCGAAGGCTTGCAGGTCGCGCAGGTCGGTGTCGTCCATCCCCGGGTTCCGATTGTTCGATGCAGTGAACAGCCCATTCGGCATTGTCCAGCTTATCGGATCAATGGGGTCGGGTCATCATCCAGGGCAAGGCGGCGCTGGAACGGCGCCGCGACGGACGGAGAGGATCAGGAACATGGAACAGCGCACGTTCGGGGCCGCCGGCCCCGTCAGCTCGGTCATCGGCCTCGGCTGCATGGGCATGTCGGACTTCTACGGTCCGGCCGACCAGGAGGAGAGCATCGCCACGATCCACGCGGCGCTCGACGCCGGGATCACCCTGCTCGACACCGGCGACTTCTACGGCATGGGGCACAACGAACTGCTCATCCGCGACGCCCTGCGCGGTCGCGACCGCGACGGGCTGCTCATCAGCGTGAAGTTCGGCGCCCTGCGTGACCCACAGATGGGCTGGAACGGCTATGACTCCCGCCCGGCGGCGGTGAAGAACTTCCTGACCTATTCGCTGCGCCGGCTGGGGGTGGACCACATCGACATCTACCGCCCGGCCCGCCTCGATCCGAGCGTCCCCATCGAGGATACAGTGGGCGCCATGGCCGACATGGTCAAAGCCGGCTACATCCGCCACATCGGCCTGTCGGAGGTCGGTCCGGAGACGATCCGCCGCGCCGCCGCGGTGCACCCGATCAGCGACCTGCAGATCGAATACTCCCTGATCTCCCGCGGCATCGAGGAGGCCATCCTGCCCACCTGCCGGGAGCTTGGCATTGGCGTCACCGCCTACGGCGTGCTGTCGCGCGGTCTGATCAGCGGCCATTGGAGCAAGGACCGCACGGGACAGGATTTCCGCAGCCGCAGCCCGCGCTTTCAGGGCGAGAATCTGGACCGGAACCTGGAGCTGGTGGAGCGTATGCGCGAGATCGCCCAGCGCATCGGCGGTTCGGTCGCCCAGGTCGCCATCGCCTGGGTGGCGGCGCAAGGCCGCGACATCGTCCCGCTGGTCGGCGCCCGCCGCCGCGACCGCTTGGCCGAGGCGCTGGGCGCCCTGGACCTCACCCTGTCGGCGGAGGATCTGGCGCAGCTGGCCGAAGCCCTGCCGCCCGGCGCCGCGGCGGGCGAGCGCTACCCGGCGGCGCAGCTCGTCCATATGGACAGCGAGACGTACAAGAGGCGCTGACCCTTGCCCCCACCCCGGCCCTCCCCCGCTTCCGCGGAGGAGGGAGATTTGTCCCCTCCCCTGCGAAGCGGAGGAGGGTTAGGGAGGGGGCACCATTGCGGGGGTTTCTACCCCTCGACCTGCACCACGCGCAGGTTGTTGGTGGTCCCCGCCTTGGCGAAGGGAATGCCGGCCACCACGACCATCTGGTCGTTGGGCTTGGCGAAACCCTCCTCCTTGGCGAAGCCCAGCGCCCGCTCGACCATCTCCTCATAGGTGTGGATGTCGGCGGACAGGACGCTGTGCGCGCCCCAGAGCAGGGACAGGCGGCGCGACACCGCGGCGTGCGGCGTGATCGCCAGGATCGGCACCGCGGGGCGGCGCCGGGCGATGCGCGCGGCCGTGGTGCCGCTGGAGGTGTAGGCGACGATGGTCGATGCGTGGATCACCTCGGCCAGATCGGCGGCGGCGGCGGCCACCGCGTGCGGCGCGGTCTGCTCCTCGCCGGGGTCGGAAGCGTCGATGATCGAGCGGTAGAGCTTGTGCTGCTCGGTGCTGCGGATGATGCGGTCCATCATCTCCACCGCCTCGACCGGGAAGGCGCCGCTGGCCGATTCCGCCGACAGCATCACCGCGTCGGCGCCGTCATAGATGGCGGTCGCCACGTCCGACGCCTCGGCCCGCGTCGGGGTCGGGGCGTTGACCATGGAATCGAGCATCTGCGTCGCCACGATCACCGGCTTCACCGCGAGGCGGCAGGCGCGCACCAGCTCCTTCTGGCGGCCCGGCACCTCCTCGTGCGGGATCTCGACGCCCAGGTCGCCGCGGGCGACCATGACCGAGTCCGACAGGCGGATGATATCGTCGATGCGGTCCAGCGCCGCCGGCTTCTCGATCTTCGACATCAGCCCGGCGCGGTCGCCGATCAGCCCGCGGGCCTCCAGCAGGTCCGCCGGTTTCTGGACGAAGGACATCGCCACCCAATCTACACCCAGCTCCAGCCCGAAGGCAAGGTCGACGCGGTCCTTGGCGGTCAGGGGCGACAGCTCCAGCACCGTGTCGGGCAGGTTGACGCCCTTGCGGTTGGAGATGGTCCCCCCGATCACCACCTTGGCGTCGATGTGGTCGTCGCCCAGCCCGGTCACGGCGACGCGCACGCGCCCGTCGTCGATCAGCAGATTGTGGCCCGGCATCACCGCGGCGAAGATTTCCGGATGGGGCAGCGGGATCGCGGTCTTGTCACCGTCGGCGCCGGACAGGACGAAGCGGATCGATTCGCCGGCGGCGACGGTGATCTTGCCGTCACGGATGGTGCCGACGCGGATCTTCGGGCCCTGCAGGTCCTGAAGAATGCCGATGGGACGGCCCATCTCGGCCTCCAGGGCGCGGATGGCGGCGTGGACCTTGGCGTGGTCCTCGTGCGTCCCATGGCTGAAATTCAGGCGGAAGGTATCGACGCCGGCCAGGAACAGCCGCTTCAGCATCTCAGGCGTGTTGCTGGCGGGACCGACCGTGGCAACGATCTTCGCGCGGCGGTGACGACGCATATAGTTTCGGCCTCTCGGGCCGCCTCCTTGGTGGAGTGTCGAACGGCGGGCATGCCGGGTGTGAGCCGGGCGGCCATCGAACCGCCCGGCTGCCGTTCACATTGGTGGATAACGGCCCGCTGACAACCACCACGCCCGCAATAATGACCCGGCTGTGGCACAGCCGCCGCCAGCGGGCCGGATCCAGTGTCCGTTTGCACCGCCAATCATCATCGATCCGTCACCGAACGGTCACGCGACGACGTTATCCGACACCCAGCCGGGGTGCGACGCCATCTGCCACTCACTCAGTGCTGGCCCGCATTACCCCTGGTGCGGAACGGGATTTGATCGGGTGCCGGCTTCGGATCGGAAAATTGTTCCGAAGTCGGCCACGGTTGGGTGATGCGCTACGCAGCGAGCCGGTACTGGAAATGCGCCCTCCGGGAGGACGTCAACACCGTCAGGTCCCGGCCCACCACTACGGTCGGTGGCCTTTGGCGAAGCCGTCGCATGACCATATGCTCTTGATCAGCGCTGTGCTCCGGAACGCGCAAGGCCGGCCCCGTTTCCGGGGCCGGCCTTGCCGAGCAGATAAAGTTGGTTGCGGGGGCAGGATTTGAACCTGCGACCTTCAGGTTATGAGCCTGACGAGCTACCGGGCTGCTCCACCCCGCGGATGTTCCTTGGGAAGAAAACCGTGTGCGACGATTGTCAAGTGTTTGTGTGAAACCTGCTGCGTCCACGTCCTTGGATGGCGTGGCGTGTGCCGTGGTGACCTGGCGGCGACCTACTCTCCCACGTCTTAAGACGCAGTACCATCGGCGCTGAGGCGTTTCACGGCCGAGTTCGGAATGGGATCGGGTGTTGGGAG
>NZ_QOKV01000021.1 GCF_008365405.1 Azospirillum brasilense
GGCCCTCCTGGTCCCGCTGGGCAACCTGCTGATGGAAGCCACCGGCACCTGGGCGACCGTGCTCTACATCTGCGCCACCATGGACCTCATCGCGGCCTTCTGCGCCATCGCGGTCCTGCGGCCAATGTTGCGCAAGCACCATGCCCGAAACGCCGAACTCGCCGCCCGGCAGGGTACGGGTCCGGTCACGGCGGCAGCCAGCCCGTAACCTCCGCTTCGGCGGACCGACCGAAAGGGGGCCACGCGCGTGGCCCCCTTTTCGGCGTTCCGGGCGGCCTTGCGGAACGGGACAGGAGGGTGGAGCATGTCGGCGGGGGGCATGGGCAATCGACGGCGGAGGCAGGGCATGGCAAAGGACGACGGCAGTTTCCGGCTGGTGCTCGCCTGCTCGTTGGGCGGGGTGGCGGTCAGCTTGGCCCTCGGCTCGCTGCTGCTGTCGCGATGGACGCCCAGGACGGAAAACACGGTGGTCGAACGGGCGATCCACAACATGGACCGGCAGACTTGCGAGCGGGTGCTGCATTCCTTCACGCAGCCGCAGCCGGTGGGCACCCGCGTGCTGTGGCTGTGGGCGGAGGAATCGACGCCGGGCGTCTTCACCGGAGCACCCTGGACGTCGCGGGTGACCGGGCCGGGTGTCCAGACGGCTGGGGCGGGGGCGGCGGCCGGCCGCTCCCCCCGTCCCTACGCCTTCGATCCGGCGTCCCAGGCGGCGCCGGAGGCGGCCTGCTCCTTCCCGAACAACTCCCTGCACATCGTGTCGGTGGAGTATCCGCCCAAGCCGGACGCCGCTCCGGCGACCGTTAAACCATAAAAAAGGAAAAGGGCCGGCCGCGGGAAGCGGCCGGCCCTTCTCGGCAGGCGGTGCGCCGGATGGAAGCGCCGCCTTACTCCTCGCGCTGTCCCATGAGCTGCATCAGCATCTGGAAGAGGTTGATGAAGTTGAGGTAGAGCGAGAGGGCGCCCATGACGGCGAGCTTGGTGTTGCCCTCGTGGCCGTAGCCCTCGGCGTACTCCTCCTTGATGCGCTGGGTGTCGTAGGCGGTCAGGCCGGTGAAGATGACCACGCCGATCACCGAGATGGCGAACTGCAGCGCGCTGGAGCCGACGAAGATGTTGACGAGGCTGGCGATGACGATGCCGATCAGGCCCATCATCAGGAACGAGCCCATCTTCGACAGGTCGGCCTTGGTGGTGTAGCCCCACAGGCTCATCGCCGCGAACATCGCCGCGGTGATGAAGAACACCCGCGCCACGCTGGCCCCGGTGAAGACCAGGAAGATTGACGCCATCGAGACGCCCATCACCGCGCAGAAGGCCCAGAACAGCCCCTGCAGCGCGCTCGCCGACATCGCGTGGAAGCGGAAGGACAGCACCATGATGAAGGCCAGCGGCGCCAGCATCACCACCCACTTCAGCGGGGTCGTGAAGATCGGCACGTACAGCGCCGGCGTGCTCGCCACGAACAGGGCCACCAGGCCCGTCACGGCCAGACCGAGCATCATGAAGTTGTAGACCCGCAGCATGTGCTTGCGCAGGCCCTCGTCGAACGCCGCGCCGTAGGCCGGCGCCGCGCTGCCGAATTGGTTGCCGTAGAAGGGTCCGCTCATTGTCTCACCATGTCCTTCGGATGCTTGTCGTTCGGATGCTTGTCGTTTGGCGCGCCTGGCTCGGGACCGTGGTTCAGAACCACGCCATGCGGGCGTCGCGGGCGTGGGCCAGGATCTCCTTTTCCGGCTGTTCGCCGCACAGCGCGTAGACCGTCGTCCCGACCTGCCAGTAGGCGACCGAGACGTTGCCGATCCGCTCCGCCTGGGGTTCGGTGACGGCGAAGCGGTCGACCTCGCTGGCGAACAGTGTGATCAGCTCGGACCCGCCGTGGCGGTAGGCCGCCTGCACCGCCACCCCGCCGTCCCAGGCCACCGTGCGCAGCCCGTCCGGCGCCTGCCCGATGTCGAGCTGCGGGATCGGCACCGCGACCTCCGGGTTGACGGAGGCAAGCCGGTTCACCAGGGAATTGGCAGCGTCGGCGAAGGGCTTGAAGTCGATCCCGCTGTGCAGCGCCTGCTGGTGGGTCTGGGCGGCGATGGTGATGTAGTGGGTGGCCGCGTGGGCCGTGGCGACAGGATTGACCGAGAGCGACGACACCGCGCTGTGCGCCGTCCAGCCGAGCCCGACGAGGCACAGAGCCGCCACCGCCCGCCGCCCGCGGCCCGAGCCCTTGGTGGCCCGCGCCCGGTTCATCAGCTCCGCCGCCGGGCGGCGCCATAGCGCTCCCCACTGCTTGCGCCGCGGCAGCGGCGCGCCGGCACCGACCGCCGGCTGGGCCGGGGTGGAAGGCGGTTCGGCGGTGGGGTCGGCGGCGGGTTCGGGGGCGACCATTTCGGCCGCCGCCTTCTCAATGGCCGGTCCGGCTATGAACAGGCGGATCTCGTCGCGCACCCGCATGTCGTGCATGACGCGGGCGGCCTCCTCCGGATTGGCCTCCAGGTAGGCTTCCACCTCGATGCGGCGCTGCGCGTCGAGTTCGCCGTCCACATAGGCGTTCAGGTCGATGTCGCTGATCGGTTCGTTCATCGTCATTTCACCACGCGCAACGGGGGGCGCTGGACCCGGTCTGATGGGTTGCGGTCGGACTGGTCTGACGCCGGCTGGCGCCCGCCGCCCGTCTTGGCCCGCAGCGCGTCGCGCGCACGGCCCAGGCGGGACATCAGGGTGCCCACGGGGATGCCCAGGCATTCGGCGGCGTCCCGGTAGGACATGCCGTCGAGCGCCACGAGCACCAGGGCCTCCCGCTGTTCGACCGGCAGGGTCATCAGGGCCGCGATGGTCTGGCCCAGATGGACGTGGCTCAACTGCGCGGGCGGGGAGCCTTCCTCCACCATCGAGCTGAGCTCGCCGGTCGCCTGGCGTTCGGCCTGCTGGCGCCGCCAGCGGTCCACGAAGGTGTTGTGGACGATGGCGAGCAGCCACTTGCGCAGGTCGCGCCCGTCCGTGAAGGACGACGCCCCCTCGATGGCTTTGACGAGCGCCTCCTGGACGAGGTCCTCCGCCTGGTCGGGGTCGCGCATCAGGACCAGGGCGTAGCGCCGCAGAACGTCCAGATGCTGTCCCAGCTCGTCTTTCATCACCGTCCCGGATTGGTTCTTCACACTCGGCATACGGATCATGCCGTGGCTTAATCCGCTCCGGGGGAAAAAATCGCCACGGGATTGGCTTGCGCGCGGACGCGGGGCGGAGTAGGTCAGAAGCGCCTGGAGCCCTGGAGAATGCTGGGGTTCCTCCATGAACAAGGGGAGTAGGGAATGACGAAGGCCGATCTCATCGACGCGATCGCCGGCAAGCTGGGCGGCACCAAGGCCGACGCCGGCAAGGCGCTGGACGCGGTTCTGGAGAGCCTGCAGGACGCGCTGGTCAAGGGGGAGACGGTCAAGCTGCCGGGCTTCGGCCAGTTCGAGATCGCCGAGCGCGGCGAGCGCACGGGCCGCAACCCGCAGACCGGTGCGGAGATCAAGATCGCCGCCTCCAAGGCGCCGAAGTTCTCCGCCGGCAAGGCCCTCAAGGACGCCGTCAACGGCAAGGCCGAGTAAGCCTTCCGCAAGGACGATCCTTGTATTGGATGAAGGGGCGGCGGCAACGCCGCCCCTTTCGTCTTTCCAAATTTCTTGGTGACGACATGAGCAGCAACAACGTCTACCGCTGGATCAAGGTCGAGGGACGGTGGGAGCCGGCGCAACAACTGGGCGATGGCTCCTACATGCCGATCGGCGACATCGTGCCGCTGCCCGCCCGCAGCGTGAAGGTCGGTCCGGTGATCGAGCCGCCGCCCCGCAACGCCGCCCCCAAGGACGACGACTGAACCCGGGCTCTACCCGAAGGACCGGGCGTGGTCGAGCATGGCGCGGACGGCGCCGATCGCCGCCTGGAAGCTGAAGGGCTTGTGCAGGACGCGCAGCCGGTCCGATTCCGGGTGCCGGAGCGCGCCGCTGTCGGCGGTCATGACGATCACCGGCAGGGCGGGCCGCCGCGCCCGCGTCCGGCGAATCAGCTCGTTGCCATCCATCACCGGCATGCGCAGGTCGGTCATCAGCAGCGACGCCGGGCCGCTTTCCAGGGCGGTGATGGCTTCCAACCCGTTGTGGGTCAGCGTGACGCGCAGCCCCTGGCCTTCCAGCGTGTCGGCAAGGGCCAGGGCTTCGAGGCGTTCATCCTCGGCCACGAGGATGTGGGGAACGGACTCCATGGTTCGGCCTGACAATGCAACGCAAAGGGAGTAAGGGGTACGTTGCGGCCGGCCGAATGGATTTCCCTTGATTGCGGAGGGTGATCAGCGTGCTTGGTTTCAGGCGCATTCGGCCAGATCGGCCAGGGCCTCGGCGTCCAGCAGCTCGACCCTGCCGCCGTCCAGGATGCGGATCAGGCGCGAGGTCTTCAGCTTGGTGAAGCCGCGCGACACGGTTTCCGTGGTCAGGCCGAGATGGTCGGCGATGTCGCAGCGGCTCATCGGCAGAGCGATGGCCCGGCCGGCACCGGCCCGGCGGCTCAGCGCCAGCAGGAAGCTGGCCAGCTTCTCCAGCGCCGACTTGCGGCCCAGCAGCAGCATCTGGTCCTGCGCCGCCACCAGCTCGGAGGTGGTGACCGACAGCAGCCGGCGGGCCAGGGCGGGCTGGGAGTCCAGCAGGGCGTCGAGCTGGCAGCGCGGGATGCGCTGGACGGTGGAGGCGGTGATCGCCTCGGCGGAGTAGAGGTAGCGGTCGGCGAAGGCCAGCCCGACCATGTCGCCGGCCTGGAGGAAGCCGATGATCTGGCGGCGACCGTCCGGCAGCAGCTTGTAGAGGCGGATCATGCCATCCACCACCCGGAAGACGGCGTCGGCGGCCTCGCCCTCGGCGAAGATGGACTGCTCGCGGTCGAACACCCGGAACTGGGCGATGGCGGCCAGCGGGTCGATGTCGTTGGCGGCGAAGCCGGCGGCGGGACGGGAGGGGGCGACACGCGGCATCGCCATCACGGCGGCCTGATGGCCGTGCGGAACACGCGTCGGCTGGGCGGCGATGGCGGTGTGAGCGTGCATGTCGGGGCCCTCGGCGTTCGTGGAAGCGGCCCGTCCCTGTGGGGCAACCGCTCGATGAGCCGAAGTTATGCGCTGCGGGGTACCCTGTGCAGTTCGGTCTTGTACCTAAGGGGCTTTGCGTACGTAAGACTACCTAGGGGGCATTGCGGACGCTTGGGGGGCGGAGGGGGAGCAGGGATGCTCACCCCCCGTGGACCAGCCGTTCGAACAGGTCCTCCGACCCCATCTGCCCGCCCTTGAGCATCAGCTCGACGCCGTCGGTGGGCGGGTGCGCGCTGTGGGTCAGGCTGACCGTCACGCCGGGGCTGAGCGCCGTCCGGTAGGACAGGCCCCACAGACCCAGCGCCTTCACCGCCTTGCTGGAGGTGTCGCCCCCGGCGATGCCCATGCGGCGCAGCGGCACCGCGCGGGCGACCGAGGCGACAAAGTCCGCGGTGGCGTCGGCGATGGCGGCGGACTGGGCGGTGTCGGGCGTCTCGCCCTCCGCCGGAGCGGTCCACACCAGCACGTTCCGTCCCTGGCCCAGCAGGCCGGCGATCTCGCTCCGCAACCGCTCGCGGTAGGAGGGGTCGCGGCACAGGGCGGCGGCGTCCGCCGGCATCCGGTGGAAGGAGTTCGCCGCGGCGATCTGCCGGCGGGTGACCGGCGACAGGCTGCCGGCCAGCACGAAGACCGGCCCCGCCGCGGCGGCCAGCGGCGCGTCGCCGATCGCCCCGTCGCGCTCCCACTGGGTGGCCAGCGCCTGGACCACGCCGCTCGGCCCGACCGCCAGGAGGGGCGAGCGCTGTGCCCGTTCCCAGATCAGCCGCCCGGCGGGCGCCAGATCGGCCGGTTGGGCGATGTCCAGCAGGACGGCGGGAGCACCGGCCGCCACAATCCGGTCGAGCTTTTCGTCCAGCGCCCCGGTGTCCAGTCCGTAATCCGGGTAGTGCAGGGCGCCCATCCCCTCCAACCCCTGCGCGGCGAGATGGAGGCGCAGGTCGGCCTCCGTCATCGGGGTCACCGGATGGGCCTTCATCGTCGGGTGGCGGTCGATGCGGTAGACCGTCCCGCCGGTGCCCGCCGCGGCGAACAGCGTGCTGAACAGGCAATAGCGTCCGATGTTCGGCTGGCCTCCCACCACCGGCAGGAAGGGGTTGGGGAAGAAGGGCCGCAGGGCCGCCACCGCCGCCCCGATGCTGCCGACCTGCGGCGCGCTGTCGAAGGTCGAGCAGCACTTGTAGTGCATCACCGGCACGCCGAGCCCGGCGAAGAAGCGCCCCACCGGCACCAGCTCCGCCCGCAGGGCCTCCGGCTCCATGGTCCGCGACGCCCCGGCGATCCCCAGCGCGTCCAGCGGGCCGAGGCCGGCCAGCCGCTCCGCGTCGGGGATCTCCAGCAGCAGCAGCGCCCGCTGCCCGGCCTTCGCCAAGGTGGCCAGCGTGTCGGTGGCCCCGGTGAAGTCGTCCCCATACCAGCCCAGACGGGGGCCGGGCCGGGGCGGCGGATGGCTCGTCACTTGGAGGCTCCGAAGAACTCCAGGGCGCGCTTCAACTCCGGCCGGGTCGCAGCGGCGTCGGGCAGGGCGACGCCCTCGCGCACCGCCTCCCAGGCCTGGCGGATGCTCGTCACGCCGGCGGCGGGGCCGTCCGGGTGGGCCATGATGCCGCCGCCGGACATGAACAGCAGGTCGTCCGTCCCCACCGCGTCCCAGGTGACGGGCACGGTCCCCGCCCACTGGCCGGAGGAGAAGGCCGGCATCACCGCGTCGTCGCAGCCTTCGGCCAGCGGGGCGAGGCAGGACTTGGCGCCGTCGATGACCTCCGCGTCGGGCTGGGCGAACTTGCCCTGGAGGCCGTGGACGTGCATGTGGTCCACCCCGGCCAGCCGCCACAGCGTCTGGTAGGCGTCGAAACCAATGCCCAGGCTGGGGTGGCGCGACAGGGCGCCGAAGCCGTTGCGGTGCCCGTGCAGCACCAAGCCGCTGTGACGGCGCAGGGTCTGCACGGCGGAGAAGCCGCACCAGTTCAGGCTGACCATCACGCAGCTTCCGCCCTCGCGCTCCACCAGATCGGCGTGGCGGCGCATGGCGTCCGTCTCGTCGCTGATGTTGAAGGCGACCATCACGTGCTTGCCGGTGCGGTCCTGGTGGCGGCGCACCCGGTCCATCACCGCCGGCACGCGCTGGGCCAGCGGGGCGTGGACCGGATCGGCGCAGATCTCGTCATCCTTGATGAAGTCCAGCCCGGCGGCGCAGAGCGTACCGACCAACTCGCCGGTCTCCTCAGCCGACAGGCCGAGGTTCGGCTTGATGATGGAGCCGACCAGCGCCCCGCGCTCCACCCCGGTCAGCCGCCGGGTGCCGGCCACGCCGTGCCGCGGCGCGTCGAAGCCCTTGCGGTACGCGGCGGGCAGGCGCACGGAGTCGAGCCGCAGGCCGGTGACCTCGCCCAGGTCGAACAGGTTGCCGGCAACGGTGGCGGCCAGCGTCGGCAGGTTGGCGCCGACGTTGCCGGTGGGAAAGCTGATGGTGACGCGGGCGCGCCGCCACGGTCCGGGCCGCTTCTGCCGCTCCAGCCATGTGTTCGGCAGGCTGGGGGAGGCGGCGGGTTCCAGCTCCTCCACCCGCTCCACCACGGCGCGGGCGCGGGCGCGCAGGTCGTCCGTCTCGCCGTGGACGCGGGTGAAGGTGCCGCAGGACTGCTCCCCCGCCATGACCTCCGCCACCTTGGCGGGGTCCAGCGGGGTTTCGATCAGATAGGTCGCCTCGAAGCGGTCGGAGCGCATGGCGGTGCTCACAGGCGGCTGAGGTCGGGGAAGGGCCGGACCGGATCGCGGCCGTCCCAGTCGAGGGAGGCGTTGCGGATCAGGTCGAACATCTTGCCCTTCGGCCCGGCGACCTCCGACAGCTCGATCACAGTGCCGGGGTGGTACTCGGTGTCGAAATAGACGAAGCGGCCCTTTTCGCCGACCTCGCCGCTCATCACCGGCTTGAAGCCCTGGCCGGTCAGCCGCTCCAAGTCGGCGTCGTAATTCTCGGTCCAGTAGGCGACGTGCTGGAGCCCGGTGCGGCCCGCCTTCAAGAAGTCGCGGTACATGGACGGCGCGTCGTTGCGGGTCTGGATCAGCTCCATCTGGAGCGGACCGGAGTTGGCGAGCGCCACCGAGTTGTGAACCTCGTACCGCTCCCCGCGGTAGGTGTAGTTCTTGATCGGAACCCGCTCGTTGTAGAACCACGGGCCGATGCCCAAGGTGCGGCTCCAGTAGTCCATGGCGGCCTCGATGTCGTCGACGACGTAGCCAGCCTGCCGGATCTGGCCGAAAAATCGGCTCATGAAGGAACTCCTGAATTTATCGTTGTGGGGGACCGGCGCGAAAGCGCTGACGTCGGCCGTTGCTTTGGTCGCCTGACCTCCTGCCGCTTCTCTCACCCGTCATTCCCGCGAAGGCGGGAATCCAGTCCGTTCAAGTGCTTGAGTGCGGAGTTTCCTGGACCCCCGCCTTCGCGGGGGTGACGAAGAGGAACGTGGCTATCGGTCGGAAAGGCTGGGCCTCAGTAGGGAAGGAAGCCGGTGGAAATCCACGGAATGGCGGCGACCACGATCAGGCCCACGAGAAGGGCGGCGACGTAGCCCCAGATGTGCTTCAGTCCTTCGTCCGGGCTGACCTTGCTGATGGCGCAGGCGCCGTAGTAGCCAACGCCGAAGGGCGGGGCGAACAGGCCGATGCCCATGGCGAAGATCACCACCATCGCGTAATGCACCTCGTGCACCCCGGCGTCGCGGGCGATGGGGAACAGCAGCGGGCCGAACAGGACGATGGCGGGGATGCCCTCCAGCACGCTGCCCAGGATGATGAAGGCGACGATGGAGATGGCGAGGAAGCCGTAGCCACCGCCGGGGATGTCGGCCATCCACAGGGCCAGCGCGCGGGAGAAGCCGGACTGCGTCAGGCCCCAGGCCATGGCGGTGGCGCAGCCGACGATGAAGATGATCGCCCCGGTCAGCGACGCCGTCTCGATCAGCATCGGCTTCAGCCGCGCCCAGTCGAACTGGCGGTAGACCAGCAGGCCCATGAGGGTGGAGTAGGCGATGCCGATGGTCGACACCTCGGTCGCCGTCGCGACACCTTCCACCACCGCGGCCCGGATGACGAAGGGCAGCAGGATGGCCGGCAGGGCGGCCACGGCCAGACGGGCGATCTCCGACGCCGGCGGGCGGCGGATGTGGCTCAGATCCTCATGCCGGTAGCGCCACCAGACGACGGCGCAGAGGGCGGCACCCAGCACCACCGCCGGCAGCAGGCCGCCCGCGAACAGCGCCGCGATGGACACGCCGGTGACCGAGCCGATGGTGATGAGGACGATGGAGGGCGGGATGGTCTCGGTCTGCGCGCCGGTCGCCGACAGCAGGGCGACGAGGTCGCCGGGAGGGGCGCCGCGCTTCTTCATCTCCGGGAACAGCACCGGCGCGATGGCCGCCATGTCGGCGATCTTCGAGCCGGAGATGCCCGATACCAGATACATCGCCCCGATCAGCACGTAGGACAGGCCGCCGCGCACATGGCCGAGCAGGCTGGCGAGGAACTGGATCATGGCGCGGGCCATGCCGGTCATCTCGATCAGCAGGCCGAGGAAGACGAACAGCGGCACCGCCAGCAGGATCAGGTGCGACATGCCCTCGTCCAGCCGCCCGACCATGACGAGCAGCGGGGTCGAGGTGGTCAGCGCCAGATAGCCGAAGGTGGCCAGCGCGAAGGAGAAGGCGATGGGGACGCCGCCGAACACGCAGGCGGCGACCACGCCGACGAAGAAGATGACGAGGTTGGCCTGCCCCAGCGGCTTCAGCAGCGGGCCGGCCAGCCAGAAGGCCACGGTCACCGCCGCGGTCAGCGCGACCGCCGCGAGCGTGATCCGGAGGTTGCGCATCCGCATCAGCCGGATCAGCGCCACCACCGCCATCAGCCCCAGCCCGGTCGGCAGGGCCGCCGCGCGCCAAGCGTTGCTGATCTCCAGCGCCGGGGTGACGATGAACTGCTCCTCCATGGCGTAGTCCAGGGCGGGGTGCAGGATCATCGCCAGGAAGGCGATGGGGGCCGTGATCGCCAGCGTCTCCAGAAGGGCGCGCGTGGTCGGGCCGACCCGGCTGACCAGACCGGTCATCCGCATATGCTCGCCGCGGCGCAGCGCCACCACGGCGCCCAGCATGGACAGCCACAGGAAGAGGATCGAGGCCAGCTCGTCCGACCACACCAGCGGCGCATGGAAGACGTAGCGCGCCGTCACCCCGGCCAGCAGGATGGCGATCTCGGCCAGAACGATGAGGGCGGCGGCACCCTCCACCGTCGCGGCGAGGCCGCGGTCCAGCCGATCGGTCCAGGAACCGCCGGACGCGGCCCCTGGCATGGCGCCGCCCTCGTCGAGCGCCGTCGCGTGGTGAGACAAAGCCGCACCCTCCCTTCCCGTGTTGTCCACTGCCGTTCGTTCGTCAGGCGAGCTTACCGACGGCGCCTTCCAGCAGCGCCCAGGCCTCGTCGCCGAAGCGGCCCTTCCATTCACCGTAGAAGCCGCTGTCGCGGAGCTTGGCGCGGAAGCTGTCGGGCGACGGCTGGTTGAAGGCCAGGCCCTTGGACTGGAGGTCGGCCTGCACCGACTGGTTCAGCGCCTTGATGTCCTCGCGCTGCTGCACGCCGGCGTCGTTGATCGCGGTGGAGACGATCTTCTGCAGGTCGGGGGGCAGGCCGCGCCACGCGCGCCCGTTGGCGATGAACCAGAAGCCGTCCCAGATGTGGTTGGACAGGGCGCAGTACTTCTGCACCTCGTACAGCTTGGCGACCTGGATGATCGGCAGCGGGTTCTCCTGCGCGTCGACGATGCGCGTCTGGAGCGAGGAATAGACCTCCGAGAACTGCAGGCTGGCCGGGGCGGCGGACAGCGACTTGAACATGGCGATGCTGAGCGGGCTGACCGGCACGCGGATCTTCAGCCCGTCCATGTCGGCGGCGGTCTGGATCGGCTTGGCCCCGCTGGTCATCTGGCGGAAGCCGTTGTCCCACATCTTCTCGAAGGCGTGCAGGCCGACCTTGGAGATGGCGCCGCGCACATGCTCGCCCAGCTTGCCGTCCATGGCGGACCAGACCTGCCCGTAGTCGGCGAAGGCGAAGCCGACGGCGTTGATGGCGGCCACCGGGACCAGCGTGGCGATGACCAGCGCCGAGGGCGTGAAGAAGGTGATGCCGCCGCTGCGCACCTGCGACAGCATGTCGGTGTCGCCGCCGAGCTGGTTGTTCGGGAAGATCTGGATATCGACGCGGCCGTTCGTCTCGCGGCGGATGCGCTCCGCCGCCTCGTGCGAGCGGACGTTCAGCGGATGGGTCAGCGGCAGGTTGTTGCCGTACTTGAAGTCGAACTCGGCGGCGCGGGCGATGCGCGGCGCGCCGATCAGCGTGGCGGTGCCGGCCCCCGCGGCCAACCCGGCAGCCATTCCGATCGCCGGAGTGGCGGCCAACCCCTTGAGCATCGTGCGGCGCGAGAGCGGGTTCATGCTTTCCTCCCAGGAAACGTTGATGTAGTTTGATGTTTGACGGTGATTGTTGGTTGGACGGTATGTGCGCGAATGGCCGGTGTCAAACGCGAATGATGATGTGATTTGATGGGATAGGAGGGTTTTGAACCGTGATGCAGGATGATGCGGACGCCGTCGCCGCACCCTTCGAGACGAGGCCCGAGAATGCCCGTGGACTGCCGCGGATCGCCGACATCGCGCGGCTGTCCGGCGTCTCCACGGCCACCGTGGACCGCGTGCTGAACCACCGCCCCGGCGTGCGCCCGGCGACGGTGCAGCGCGTGATGAAGGCGGCGGCGGAGCTGGACTACATCCCGGAATCGGACATCGGTGCGGCGCTGGGACCCAAGCCGCTGCGGCTGGCCTTCCTGCTGCCGGACGGGACGAACCGCTACCTGACGCGGCTCGGCCAGCTCATCCGCCAGTCGGAGGCGGCGCTGGCCCCGCTGGGCATCCGCGCGCATGTGGAATTCATCAAGAGCTTCAACCCCGACCTGCTGGCGCGCAGCCTGCTCCAGCACTGGCGCAAGGTGGACGGGGTCGCCTTCATGGCGCTGGAGCATCCGGCGGTGCGCGAGGCGGTGAACGAACTGGCGGCGCGCAACGTGCCGACGGTGACGCTGATTTCCGACGTGCAGAACTGCCGGCGGGCCGCCTATGTCGGGCTCGACAACCGGGCGGCGGGGCGGACGGCGGGCTACCTGTTCGCGCGCTTCCTCGGCGGGCGGGCGGGCAAGGTCGCGATGATCGCCGGCAGTCTCAGCTACCGCGCGCACGAGGACCGCGAGCTGGGCTTCCTCAACGTCCTGAAGGAGATGGCCCCGGCCATCGAGGTGGTGGGGCTGCGCGAGGCCCACGACGACGAGGCCAAGAGCTACCGGCAGACGCGGACGCTGCTCAGCCACCACCCCGACCTCGCCGGCATCTACACCATCGGCGGCGGGGCGGAGGGCGTGGCCCGCGCGCTGAAGGAGGCGCGGCGGGAGCGCGAGGTCGTCTTCATCGGCCACGGCTTCACGCCGGAGACGCGCGCGCTGCTGATCGACGGCACGATGGAGGCGGTGATCACCCAGGACCCGCGCAGCGCCCTGATGAGCTGTGCCGCCGTCTTCGCCAATCTGCGCGTGGGCCGGGAGGCGATGCACGGCGTGGAACCGCCGCGCATCGAGGTCATCTTCAGGGAGAACCTGCCCCCCGCGGCTCCGCCGTGACCGGCGCCGGGGTGGGCGCGGGCCGCTTGTCGCGCACCATCACGACCAGCAGGACGGCGCAGAGGATCAGCGCCAGCGCGGCGTAGGTGCGCAGCGGCGGCGTCTCCCCCAAAACGACGATGGCGCCGGTCACGCCAATCACCGGCACGATCAGCGAGCTGACCGACGCCTGCGCGACGCTCAGCCGCCGCACGATGGCAAACCACAGCAGGTAGCCGCCGACCATCGCCACCAGGATGTGGAAGACCAGCGCGACCAGCACGCGGGGCTCCAGCGCCAGCGTCGGGGCGGGGTCGAGCGCCAACGCGAATGGCAGCACCACCGGCAGGGAAATGGCGAACTGCCAGCCGGTGATGGCGTTCGGCCCCATGGTCCAGGCCGTCCGCTTGATCAGGACGTTGCCCAGCGCCCAGCTCAGCGCGCCGGTCAGCATGAAGGCGGGGCCGAGCGGCAGGGCGCCCAGCCGCAGCAGATCGGGGCCGAGCAGAACGGCCAAGCCCGTCAGCCCGCAGGCCAGCCCCATCCACTGGCGCGGCCCCGGACGCTCGCCCAGGATCGGAATGGCCAGCAGCGTCGCCCAGGCCGGCATGGTGTAGGCGATGATGGCCGCGCCCGAGGTCGCCATGTTCATCTGCCCGAAGGCGGAGCAGATGTTGAAGCCCGCCATGTTGAGCAGCGCGACGGCGGCCAGTGGCCAGCGCTGCCCGCGCGGCACGGCCAGCGATTCCCCGCGCGACCGCGCGTAGGCGAACAGCACCGCCGCTCCCACGGCGAAGCCCAGGCTGCGCAGCGTCCAGGGCTGGATCTGGGTGAGGATGATCTTGACGGCGGGCCAGTTCAGGCCCCAGCAGACGCTGATGAGACCCACCAGCGACAGATCCAGCGCCCGAGCGCGGCTTATCATGGCATGGGATTCCGGGTGTGGGGTGGTCGTATCTTGAAATCCCCTCTCCCCTCCGGGGAGAGGGTTATTCCCGGTCAGAACGTCACCGCGTCGCCGCCCTTCAGGGACAGCATGGCGCGGGCCTCGTCCGGCGTCGCGACCTCCAGGGCCAGCCCCTCGATCAGCTTGCGGACCATGGCGACCTGCTCGGCGTTGGAGGTGGCGAGGCGGCCCGGACCGGCCCACAGATTGTCCTCCAGCCCGACGCGCACGTTGCCGCCCAGGGCCAGCGACTGCGTGGCGATGGGCATCTGGTTGCGCCCGGCGCCCAGCACCGACCACACATACTGGTCGCCGAACAGCCGGTCGGCGGTGCGTTTCATGTGCATCACGTCCTCCGGATGCGGACCGATGCCGCCCAGGATGCCGAACACCGACTGCACGAACAGCGGCGGCGTCACCAGCTTGCGGTCGAGGAAATGGGCCAGCGTGTAGAGGTGGGAAACGTCGTAGCACTCGAACTCGAAGCGCGTCCCGTTGCCGGAGCAGGTCTTCAGGATGTGCTCGATGTCCTTGAAGGTGTTCTTGAAGACGAGGTCGCGGCTGTTCTCCAGATAGGTGCGCTCCCAATCGTGCTGGAACGCGCTGAAGCGGTTCAGCATGGGGAACAGGCCGAAATTCATCGAGCCCATGTTGAGCGACGCGACCTCCGGCTGGAACTGCGCGGCGGGGCGCAGCCGGTCCTCCACCGTCATGGCGGCGCTGCCGCCGGTGGTGATGTTCACCACGGCCTTCGTCGCCTGCTTGATGCGCGGCAGGAAGCGTTGGAACAGATCCGGGTCCTGGGTCGGGCGGCCGGTTTCCGGGTCGCGGGCGTGCAGGTGGACGATGGCCGCCCCGGCCTCCACCGCGTCGATGGCCTCCGCCGCGATCTGGTCCGGCGTCACTGGCAGGTGCGGCGACATGCTGGGCGTGTGGATGGAACCGGTGACCGCGCAGGTGATGATGACTTTGCGCGCGCTCTTCTTGGGCATGGTCATGCTGTCCTCCCTGTTGTTTCTTCCTCTCCCCGATCCCCTCTCCCGTCCCGGGAGAGGGTGCCCGCGTTAGCGGGCGGGTGAGGGTCAATCCAAGAATCAGTGTCGTCTTCGTGCCGGACCCTCACCCTCCCCATGGCTGCGCCATGGGACCCCTCCCTCTCCCGGGACGGGAGAGGGCCTGTTCAGATCACCGCTTCGATCAGGAAGGGACCCTTGCGGGAAAAGGCGGTCGTCAGCAGGCGGTTGAAGCTCTCCGCGTCGCTGGCCTGTCCGCCCTCCACCCCCATGCCGCGGGCGAGCGCCACCCAGTCGAGGTCCGGGCGGCCCAGCTCCGTGCAGTTGCGGGCGTTCGGCCCCATGTCCCGGAAGCCGAGGTTGCCCAGCTCCCATTGCAGGATGCCGTAGCGGCGGTTGGCGAAGATGATGGTCACCACGTCGGCCCGCTCGCGCGCCTGGCTCCACAGGGCCTGGAGCGTGTACATACCGCTTCCGTCCGCCTGGAGCGTCACCACCTTGCGGTCGGGGCAGGCGATGGCGGCACCGAGCGCCAGCGGCATGCCGATGCCGATGGCCCCGCCGGTGATGGTCAGCCAGTCGTGCGGGCGCGCCCCGGCGCAGGCCGCGTAGACCATCGGGCTGGAGGAAATCCCCTCGTCCACCACGATGGCCCCCTCCGGAAGCAGGGCCGCCAGGGACTGCCCGACGCTGTCGGCGGTCAGCGTGCCGGTCGCCGGTTCGGGCGGGGCGAGCGGCTGCACCGGAACCGGTGTGCCGGCGGCGCCCACCGCCTCGACCAGCCAGCGCAGGGCGGCGAGGGCGTCCGCGCCCGGCGGGGCGACGGTGTGGATGCGGCAATCCTCCGGCGCCAGACGGCTGGGCTTGTCCGGATAGCCGAAGAAGCCGACCGGCTCGCCCGAGCCGATCAGGACGACGTGCTTCGCCCCGGCCAGCGCGGCGATGCCAAGGTCGATGGGGTAGGGGAAGCGCTCCACCGTCACCCGGCCCGCCCCGCGCTCGATGCGGGTGGCGCCGGTGTGGGCGTAGAGTTTGGCGCCGGTCGCGGCGGCGATCCGACCGGCCAGGGCAAGCCCCTCCGCCCGCGTGGCGCGGCCGTTCAGCAGGACGACCACCCGCTCCCCGCTCCGCAGGGCGTCGGCGGCGGCGCGCAGGGCGTCGGCGTCCGGGGCGGTGGGGGCCGGCGGCGCGACGATGGTCGGATCCGCCGCCGCTGTGTCGTCCCAGGAGGAGTCCGACGGCAGGATCAGGGTGGACACGCCGCAGGGCGGGGTCAGGGCGGCGCGGATAGCCTCCGCCGTGTCGGCGGCGACCGAGGCGGCGTCCGGCACCGTGCGCACCCAGGCCGACATGGGCTTCGCCAAGCCTTCGACGTCGGAGGTCAGCGGCGCGTCGACGCCGCGGTGCCACGTCGCGTGGTCGCCGACGATGTTGACCATCGGCACGCAGGCGCGCCGGGCGTTGTGCAGATTGGCCAGCCCGTTCGCCAGCCCCGGCCCGAGATGCAGCAGCGTCGCCGCCGGACGGTCGGTCATGCGGGCGTAGCCGTCCGCCGCGCCCGTCGCCACGCCTTCGAACAGCGTGGGCACGCAGCGCGCGCCGGGCATGCTGTCGAAGGCGGCCAGCGCGTGCAGCTCCGACGTGCCGGGGTTGGCGAAGCAGGTGTCGACTCCGTTCGCCACCAGCGTCCGGACCAGGATTTCTGCGCCTGGGATTTCCGCGCCCAAAATTTCTCCGCTGGTCATCGTGCCGCCTCCGTGAGTCCGCCCTCGAAACCGTCCAGGAAGCTGGCGAGATTCACCGCCAGCGCGTCGCAATCGTAACCGCCCTCTTGCACGACCACGGTCGGCAGGCCGGCGCCGGCGATCTTGCGCCCGAGCGTGGCGAAGCCCGGCGTCGTCACCTTGAAGAAGGCCAGCGGGTCGCCGACGTAGGTGTCGAAGCCCAGCGACAGCACCAGCGCCTCCGGCCCGAAGGCGGCGATGTGGGTCAGCGCCCCGTCCACCGCGTCGAGGAAGGTGGACTCCTCGGTGCCCATGGGCAGGGGGATGTTCAGGTTGCTGCCCAGGCCGCGGCCCTTGCCGCGCTCGTGCGCGTAGCCGGCGAACCAGGGGTAGAAGTTGTTGGGGTCGCCGTGGATCGACACGACCAGCACGTCGTCGCGCTCGTAGAAGATCGCCTGCGTGCCGTTGCCGTGATGGACATCCACGTCGAAGACGGCGACGCGCGGCGCGCGGCCCCGCTGGGCCAGCACCGGCAGCATCGCCTGGGCGGCGACGGCGGCGTTGTTGATGTAGCAGAAGCCCCCGGCCATGTCGCGGGACGCGTGGTGTCCCGGCGGACGGCACAGGGCGTAGGCCGCGCGCTCCTGACCGCTCGCCACCATCAGCGCCGCGTGGACCGCCGTGTCGGCGCCGCCGCAGACCGCCTCCCAGGTGCCGGCGCCGATGGGGCAGGCGGTGTCCGCCATGTGCCAGCCGGCCTGCCCGACGATGCCCGTGGGGTATTCGGCCATGTCGGTGTTGCGGTGGACGTTGGGAACGATGACCTCCGACGCGTCGGGCAGGGCCGACCAGCGGGCGTAGGCGGTTTCCAGGAAGCGCAGATAGTCGGCGGAATGGACCGCCGCGCGCGGGCCGGCGCCGTAGGACGGCGGCTCCTCCACCGTCACGCCGCGCGCCCGCAGGGAGCCGACGAGCGCCTCCGCCCGTTCCGCCTTCTCCGGCGAGGGCTTCGGCTGGCCGCGCACCAGGAAGGTCGGCGGACGATGGCGCAACTGGGCCTCGGCAAAGACGTAGCGCATTGGAAAGGCTCCCGGAATGAATGAATTCCCTCTCCCCTCTGGGGAGAGGGTGGCGCCGCAAGGCGCCGGGTGAGGGTCGTCCGAGGATCAAGGCGCTGATTCTCGGCGGTACCCTCACCCGCCCGCTGTCGCGGGCACCCTCTCCCGGGACGGGAGAGGGAGAGATGGATGTTACCCGGCGGTCGCCAGAACCGCGTCGGCCAGCACCGCGCAGCCGGAGGCGGCGTGTTCGGGCTTGATGTTCTCCGCCTCGTTGTGGCTGAGGCCGTTCTCGCAGGGGATGAAGATCATCGCCGTCGGCACCTTGCGCGCGACATAGACCGCGTCATGGCCGGCCCCGGATACGATGTCGCGGTGGCTGAGGCCGCGCCGCTCCACCGAGCGGCGGACATGGCCGACCAGCTCCGGCGCGAAGGGCGTGGTGGGGAAGGCCCAGAAGTCGGTCAGCTCCAGCGTCAGGCCGCGCTTGTCCGCGATGGCGGCCAGCCGCTCGCGCAGCAGCGCGTCCATGCGGGCCAGAGCGTCGGGGTCCGGGTTGCGCAGGTCGATGGTGAACCAGACGCGGCCGGGAATGACGTTGCGGGAGTCCGGGTGGACCTGGACGCGCCCTATGGTCGAGCAGGCGTCGCCGCCGACCTCCAGCGCGATGGCCTCCACCGCCTCCATCATCACGGCGGCACCGGCCAGCGCGTCGCGGCGCAGGCGCATGGGCGTCGGCCCGGCGTGGGATTCACGGCCGGTCACCGTCGCCTCGTACCAGCGCTGGCCCTGCGCGCCGGTCACCACGCCGATCTCGACGTCCTCGGCCTCCAGCACCGGGCCCTGCTCGATGTGCGCCTCGAAATAGGCGCCCATGGCGTGGCCGGTGACCGGGACCTCGCCCTTGTAGCCGATGCGCGCCAGCTCGTCGCCCAGGCGGACGCCGTCGGTGTCGCGGATGTCCAGCACATGGTCGAGCGTGAAGACGCCCATCGCCACGCCGGACCCGAGCATCGGCGGGGAGAAGCGCGCGCCCTCCTCGTTGGTCCAGACGATCAGGTCGATGGGGGCGTCCGTCTCGATGCCCTGGTCGTTGAAGCTGCGGATGACCTCCAGCCCGGCCAGCACGCCGTAGATGCCGTCGAAGCGGCCGCCGGTCGGCTGGGTGTCCAGATGGCTGCCCATGCAGACGGCGGGACGGTCGGGGTTGCGGCCCGGACGGCGGGCGAAGATGTTGCCCACCTCGTCCACCGTCACGGTGCAGCCGGCCTCCTCGCACCAGCGCACGAAGAGGTCGCGGCCTTCCTTGTCGAGGTCGGTCAGCGCCAGCCGGCACAGGCCGCCCTTCGGCGTCGCGCCGATCGTCGCGAGGTCCATCAGGGTCCGCCACAGGCGGTCGCCGTCGATGCGCAGGTCAGACATGGTCGCTATCCCGATCCCAATTTCGAATTATTGTTGAGTCTCAGCGCGAACCGCGGTCAGCAGCCCGGTCGCCGTGGGCAGGCTCAGCCCCACCCTTTTTGCCAATTCCAGCGGCGCATCCAGCACCGCCTCGATCTCCGCCCGACGGCCCGCCACCACGTCGGCGCGCAGCGCCGGACGGATGCGGCCTGGATGCTGGGCCATGGTCCAGACGTCCTCGACCTTCGCCGTCGCCGGATGGCCGAGCGCCGCCGACAGGGCCAGCAGTTCCTCCACCACCGCGGCGAAGCTGGGCTGGAGCGCGTCGTCGTGGGCGATCTCCTGCGCCGTCTTCCCGGTGGCGAGGCCCAGCAGGCCGAAGGCGAAGGGCGCCAGCAGCGCCGTCCACACCTCCGCCCGGATGTCCGGCACGGCCAGCGCGTTGAAGCCGCCCGCTCCGAACAGGGCCGCCAGATCCTTGACGTCCTCCTGTCCCGCCACCGGGCCGAGGGCCAGCCGCAGCCCGCCCAGATGCCGCAGGTAGCCGGGCGTCCGCCGCTCCACCGCCACGCGGGCGACGGCGCCGACGATGCGGTCCGCCGGGATGGCGTCCGACAGCAGCCCCTTCGGATCGATCGCCTTCAGGGGGCCTCCGAGAGACCCGTCCGCCGGGTACCACCAGGGGACGCCGCCGACCATCGGCACCAACCGCGTCTTCGGCCCCAGCAGGGGAAGAAGCAGGTCCAGCACGTCGGTCAGCAGGGGGGCGGGCACCGCCAGCACCACCACGTCCTGCGGGCCGAGCGCCAGCGTGTCGTCGGTTACCTCGGGCCGCACCGTCACCGGACGGCCCGAGGGTCCTTCGACCGTCAGCCCGTCGCGCCGCAGCGTGTCGAGCGTCCGCCGCCGGGCGACCAGCGAGGCCGGCAGCCCGGCGGCGGTCAGCCGCGCGGCGATCAGCCCGCCGACCGCCCCGGCCCCGATGACGGCGACCTTCATGCCCGCCCCGTCAGGCGCTGTTGCGCAGGGCGGCCGACCGCCGCGTCACCGGAATCACGTCCTCCGGGATGGTCCAGCCCTTGCCGGGGATGGCGTCCAGCAGAGTGCGCGTGTAAGCGTGCTGCGGGTTGCCGAACACCTCCTTCGCCGGGCCGATCTCGACGATGCGGCCCTTCTGCATGACCGCGATGGTGTCGCAGATCTGGGCGGCGATGCGCAGGTCGTGGGTGATGAACAGCATCGACAGGTTCAGCCGGTGCCGCAGATCCTCCAGCAGGTCCAGCACCTGCGCCTGCACCGACACGTCGAGCGCCGACACCGGCTCGTCGGCGACCAGCAGCTTCGGTTCCAGCGCCAGGGCGCGGGCGATGGAGATGCGCTGGCGCTGCCCGCCGGAGAACTCGTGCGGGAAACGCTCCGCCGCCGAGGCGTCGAGCCCGACGAGCTTCAACAGTGCCTTGGCCTTGTCGAGCGCCTTGCGGCGGTCCTCGCCGAAGGCCACCGGCCCCTGGGTGATGATGTCGCCCACGGTGTGGCGCGGGTTCAGCGAGGCGTAGGGGTCCTGGAAAACCATCTGCACATGCCGCCGGTAGGGCCGGAAGGCCGGGCGCGACAGCGACAGAAGATCGACCCCCTCGAACAGGATCTTCCCCGAATCCGGCTTGATGAGGCCGACGATGGAGCGCCCCAGCGTCGATTTGCCGGAGCCCGATTCACCGACCAGCCCGACCGTCTCGCCCTGGTGGATGGTCAGCGACAGGTCGTCACCCGCCACCACCTTGCGCCCCGGCGTGAAGAAGCCGCCGCCGAGGTGGAAGGTCTTGCACACCTTCTCGGCCGTCAGCACCGGCTGGCGGGCGTGGGTGATGTCCTCGCGGTGCTCGATCAGGTGCGGGACGGCGGCGATGAGCTGGCGGGTGTAGGGGTGCCGCGGGTGGTTCAGGACCTCTTCGGCGGTGCCGATCTCGACGATCCGGCCGCGCTGCATCACCGCCACGCGGTGGGCGATCTCCGCCACCACGCCGAAGTCGTGGGTGATGAACATCACGCCCATATGGCGCTTGGCTTGGATGTCCTGGATCAGCTCCAGGATCTGCTTCTGGGTGGTGACGTCGAGCGCGGTCGTCGGCTCGTCGGCGATCAGGATGTCCGGCTCGACCGCCAGCGCCATGGCGATCATCACGCGCTGGCGCTGGCCGCCCGACAGGCGGAACGGGTAGCTGCGGCGCAGATGGTCCGGCTCCGGCAGGCCGACCGAGGCGAGAAGCTCAACGACGCGGGCCCGGCGGGCGGCGCGGTCGAGCGTGGTGTGGTAGCGCAGCACCTCGTCGATCTGGTCGCCGACCCGCATCAGCGGGTTCAGCGCCGTCATCGGCTCCTGGAAGATCATGGCGATGCGGCCGCCGCGAAGCGCGCGCTGGTCGCGCTCCGGCAGGCTGAACACGTTGGTGCCCTGGTGGCGGATCTCGCCGGACGACACCGTCACCGCCTTGGGCAGCAGGCCCATCACGGCGTGCGCGGTCATCGACTTGCCCGATCCGGACTCGCCGACCACGCAGAGGATTTCCCCGGGCTCCAGCGTGAAGGTCAGGTCCTCGACCGCGTGCGGGCGGTCGGCGCCGCGCGGCAGGGCGATGGTCAGGTTGCGGACGTCGAGGAGAGGCGTCTCGGTCATCAGGAACGGCCCTTTCGCGCCAGCTTGGGATTCAGCGCGTCGTTCAGCCCCTCACCCACGAGGTTGAGGGCGAGCACGGTCAGAAGGATCGCGATGCCGGGGAAGAAGCTCATCCACCAGGCCTGACGGATCACCGTGCGGGCGGCGCCCACCATGTAGCCCCAGCTCATCAGGTTCGGATCGCCGAGCCCGAGGAAGGAGAGGGAGCTTTCCAGCAGGATCGCCGTCGCCACCATCAGCGAGGCCGACACGATGATCGGGGACAGGCTGTTGGGCAGGATCTGGCGCCAGATGATCGTCATGTTCGATTGGCCGGTGGTCACCGCGGCGTGCACGAACTCGCGGCTCCGCAGGCTCATGAACTCACCGCGCGCCAGCCGCGCCAGCGGCGGCCAGGAGACGATGGCGATGGCCAGCACGATGGAGGTCAGCGAGGGCGTGAAGATCGCCACCAGCACGACGGCCAGAACGAAGTTCGGGATGGTCTGGAACAGCTCGGTGAAGCGCATCACCAGATCGTCGACGCGCCCGCCGTAGAAGCCGGAGACGGCCCCCAGGAACACGCCGATCAGCACGGCGACAGCGGTCGAGGTCAGCCCGATCAGCAGCGACACCCGCGCCCCGTGGGCGATGCCCGCCGCGATGTCGCGGCCCAGCGTGTCGGAGCCGAGCAGCGCGTCCTCCGACAGCGGCGGCTGGAAGGGCATCGCGGTCATGTCCCATGGGCTGTCCGGGTACAGCACGTCGGCGAAGGCCGCCATCAGGATGATCAGGGTCAGGAAGGCCAGCCCGATCACCGCGCCCTTGTTGCGGGCGAAGGCGCCCCAAAAGCCCGAGCCCTTGCGGGAAGGCGTGATGGCCGCGGCGGTCATGGCGCCACCTCGATGCGCGGATCGACGAGGGAATAGATCAGGTCGGTCAGCAGGTTGAACACCACCACCACCACCGAGGTCAGAAGGAAGATGCCGAGCAGCACCTGATAGTCGCGCTGCAACACGGCCTCGAAGGCGAGGCGCCCGATGCCGGGGAGCGCGAAGACGGTCTCGATCAGGATGGAACCGCCGATCAGGTGGCCCGCCTGGAACCCCGCCACTGTGATGACGGGCAGGATGGCGTTGCGCAGGATGTGCACCGACACGATGCGCCATTCCGGCAGGCCCTTGGCTCGCGCCGTCTTGACGAAATCCATGTCGCGCACCTCCAGGATCGAGGCGCGGGTCAGCCGGGTGTAGACGGCCATGTAGAAGAGGCCGAGCGTGGTCACCGGCAGCACGAGGTGCCGGGCCTTGTCGACGAAGGCCTCCCAGCCGGTGTAGCCGGCGCCGATGGTTTCCGTGCCGAAGGCGGGCAGCCAGCCGAGATTGACCGAGAAGAGAAGGATCAGCATCAGCCCGATCCAGAAGATCGGGGTCGCGTAGGCGGTCAGGCCGACCACGGTGATGGCGGTGTCCGACCAGGTGCCGGCGCGCATCGCCGCCAGCGTGCCCAGCGCCACGCCGCCCAGCAGGGCCAGCACGAAGGCGGTCAGCGTCAGCGACAGGGTGACGGGCAGGCGGTCCATCAGCAGGTCGAAGACGGGACGCTGCTGGCGGTAGGAATAGCCGAGGTCGGCCTGCACCACCTTGGCCATGTAGGTGCCGAGCTGCTCGTACAGGGGCCGGTCGAGGCCGAACTGCTGGCGGAGCTGTTCGACGAACTTGGCATCGGCGGCCCCGGCCTCGCCCGCCATCACCGCGGCGGGGTCGCCGGGCGCTGCGTGGACCAGGAAGAAGTTGAACACGGCGATCGCCAGAACGACGAAGACCGCCTTCACCAGCCTCTGTGAGATGAATAGGGCGATGCGGGGCATGTTGTCACTCCCGGGTGCGTGCTGCCCCCTCCCTAACCCTCCCCCGCTGTCGCAGGGGAGGGGATTGACTCCCTCCCTTGCCGGAGGCGGGGGAGGGAAGGGGCCCGCGGCGCGAGCCGCGGGAAGGGTGGGGGCAACCGCTCCCTTTTCTTACTTCTTGACCATGTAGACGCTGTCGTAGCTTTCGTTCACGCCGATGGCGGTCGTGACGGCGTTCTTGAAGCGCTTGTCCACGAAGGTCGGGAACTCCATCTCCAGCAGCCAGGCGACGGGCACGTCCTCGACCAGGATCTTCTGGGCGGCGGAGTAGAGCTGCTGGCGCTCCTCGTCCTTGTTGGTCTGGGCGGCCTGGGCGAACAGCTTGTCCACCTCGGGGTTGGCGTAGCCCATGGTGTTGGAGAACATCACGCCCTTGCGGATGTTGTCCGAGATGTAGGTGCGCGACACGCCGAGCGCCGGGTCGCCGTACTGGTAGACGAAGTTGAAGCTCAGGTCGTAGTCCCAGTTGGACACGCGGTTGACCCAGCCGGCGGCGTCGGTGGTCTCCAGCGTCACGTCGACGCCGACGCGCTTCATCGCCTGCTTCACATACTCGCCGAGACGGGTCCAGGTCTCGCCGTAGGGCATGACGAGCAGGCGGACCTTGGCGCGCGTGCCGTCGGCGCCCTTCTTGTAGCCGGCCTCCTCAAGCAGCGCCTCGGCCTTCTTCGGGTCGTAGTCGTACTTGCGGACGTTCGGCTCGTGGAAGCGGGTGACCGAGTTCACCGGGCCGGTCGCCGGGCGGCCGAGGCCGAACCAGATCTTGTCGCGGATGAACTTGCGGTCGATGGCGTGCATCATCGCCTGCCGGAAGCGCTTGTCGTCCAGCGGCTTGTTGCGCGTGTTGATCTCGATCCAGGACAGCGGCGCGAAGAACTCGTAGCCCTTGGTCGTCATCTCGACGTTGGGCAGACCCTTCAGGCGCGGGACGTCGAAGGTCTCGATGTCGTTGAACTGGGTCTGCTGGACGGTGCCCTGCTCCACGGCGACGGCGCGCGAGGCGGCGTCGGGGATCACGCGGAAATAGATGTCGTCCAGATAGGGCTTTCCGGCCTTCCAATACTCGTCGTTGCGGACGAGATGGATGTAGGAGCCCTTGTTCCACTCCTTGAACTTGAAGGGGCCGGTGCCGATCGGGGTGGCGTTGGCCGGGTTGGCCTTGAAGTCGGTGCCTTCATAGATGTGCTTCGGCATCATCGGGGCCGACGACACCTCGAAAGCCTGAAGGAACGGTCCGAACGGCTCCTTCAGCGTGAACTGGACGGTGTAGTCGTCCAGCGCCTCGATCTTCTCGCACTTGGAGAAGGTGGCGCGGGCGCGCGGGTGGGTCTCCATCAGGAACTTGGAGGTGGAGAAGACCACGTCGTGGGCGGTGAAGGGCTTGCCGTCGTGCCACTTGGCGTTCTTCACCAGCTTGAAGGTGTAGACCTTGCCGTCGGGCGAAACCTCCCAGCTCTCCGCCAGTTCCGGCTGCGGCTTCAGGTCGAAGCTGAAGGTCAGCAGTCCCTGGTAGATCTTGCCGGCGACCGTCTGCGTCGGACCCTGCTGGTTGAGGCCCAGCACCAGGATCGGCGGTTCCGGCTGGACGATGATGTTCATCGTGCCGCCGCGCTCCTGCGCCGCGGCGACGCCGGGCACGGTCAGCGCCAGCGGCGCCGCCAATGCTGCGGCCAGCGCCGCGGCGGTCAGGGTTTGACGAAAGTGACGCAAACGATTGCTCATGTCTGAAGCCCCCTTATTGTTTGGTTCTCTTCACGCGACCGTTATGGATCGATGGATTCCAGGCCGCACCAGTCGGCCATGAACAGGGCCAGCACGGCGGTGACCTTCGCCACGCTGTCGAGCGAGACGGACTCGTCGATGCCGTGGATGCGCTCCGCCTCCGGGCCGTAGCAGGTGGCCGGCGTGTCGCCGTACAGGACGAAGTTGCGGACGTCGGTGGTGCAGGTCTGGGCCAGCTTCGGGGCCGGAGCCCCGAAGATCGACCGGTGCGCGGCGTCCAGCGCCTCCAGCATTGGGTGATCGGGGTCCAGCGTGCAGCCCTCGGCCTGGAAGCCGCGGAAGATGACGCGGGCGTCGATCCCCTTGAGGTCGGAGTCGCCGCGGCAGGCCTCGGCCACCGCGCGCTCGATCTCGGCGCTGACCTCGGCGGCGGCGCGGCCCGGCGGGAAGCCGAAGCGCAGCTCCATCCGGCAGCGGGTGGGGACGGAGGACGCCCATTCGCCGCCGTCGATGTGCCCGACATTCAGGTTGTAGGGATGGTGATGGTGCGCATAGGCCGGATGCCGCCCGTCGGGGTGGTTCCAGGCCGATTCCAGCGCCTTCAGATGCTTCAGCACGCGGAAGGCCGCCTCGATGGCGTTCAGCCCGGCGCCGGTGTCCAGCACATGGGCGGGACGGCCGGTCACCTCCAGCTCGCAGCGGATCACGCCGACCTGGGCGATCTGGAGCGTGTGGTTGAAGGGTTCCGGGATCACCGCGGCGTCGGCCTTGTAGCCGCGGGCGACGCAGGCGAGCGCGCCGTTGCCGGTGCATTCCTCCTCGACCACCGACTGGAGATAGACCGGCGCGGCGGGCTGGACGCCCAGGCTCCGCAGCGCCTTGAAGGCCATGACGTAGGCGGCGATGCCCGCCTTCATGTCGCCGGCGCCGCGCCCGTAGAGGCGCCCGTCGCGGACCACCGGCTCGAAGGGCGGGGCGGACCACAGCTCTTCCGGACCGGTCGGCACCACGTCGATGTGGCCGTTCAGGATCAGCGACTTGCCGGTCGCGCGCCGGGGCTTGTGGACGCCGACGACGTTCTCGCGCCCTTCATAGGAGATCAGGGAGGGGGACCAGCCGGGCTGGGCCTTCAGCGCCTCCTCGTCGATGGCGAAGCGGTCCACCTCCAGGCCCATATCCCGGAAGATCCGTTCCATCAGATCCTGCGCCGGGCCTTCCTGCCCCAGAAGGCTGGGGCTCCGGACCAGATCGGACAGCAGGCTCACTCCGTCCTCGCGCAGCTTCGCCACCGCGCCCAGGATCGCATCCCGGTCCACGGCTGCAATGCTCCGCCCACCCTCGTGGGATGCGGGCATGACGACTCCGTTCTTACCACTCCACCGCGCAGTCGTCCGTGTGGGTCGGCAAATCGCCGGGAAGAAACCGGGGCGATTTCGACTTTCGGACTATGACCCTGATTTTGCCCGGTTGGGCGAAGCCGGGGATCGACCGCTGACGACAGGCGTATTACAATTCAGCTTCTCATCCTCCGCCAAATCGATAATCCTCATTGCCGACATAAGCAGGATTTATGGCGATGGGTTTCCCCCCGATGACGGCGCGCGATCTGGAGCGGCTCGGCCACCAGCTCGACTGGAACCTGCTGCGCACCTTCATGGTGATCGTGCAGGAGCAGGGGCTGACCCGCGCGGCGCAGCGTCTCGGGCTGACCCAGCCGGCGGTGTCCCAGGCCCTGAAACGGCTGGAGGACCAGATCGGCCGCAGCCTGATCGAGCGCGGGCAGGGCCGTTTCCGCGTGACCGAGGCGGGCGAGATCATCTACGCCGAGGTGCTGGAGATCTACGGCAACATCTCCCGCTTCGCCGTCCTGATGCGCGACATCCGCGAGGAGATTTCCGGCCACATCCGTATCCTGCTGGCCAGCCGAATTCAGTCGCTGCTGTTCGACGCCTTGCTGGAGCGCTTCCACGCCACCCATCCCCAGGTGACCTTCCGGCTGGACGTGATGGCGAGCGCCGACGTCCACATGGCGATCCAGCAGAAGACCGGCTCGCTCGGCCTCTGCCTGATGCGGGAGCCGCCGCCGCTGGTCGAGCACGCGCTGTTCGCCCGCCAGATCTACCGCCTCTATTGCGGGCCGCGGCACCATCTGTTCGGCCGCACCGGCCTGACGCTGAGCGATCTGCGCAGCGAGGGCTTCGTCTCCTTCACCTCCGACCAGATCGGTGGGGTGCTGTCGCCGCTGGCCGTCTTCCGCGCGCAGGAGGGGATCGAGAGCCGGATCGTCGGCGCCTCGGTCAATCTGGACGAGGTGCGTCGCATGATCTCCGTCGGGCTGGGGATCGGGCCGCTGCCGCGCCATGTGGCGGAGCGTGACGTGCGCGACGGGCTGCTCTGGCCCCTGCCGCCGGAGGAGGGGGTGGCGCCGGTGGACATCCATCTGCTGTGGAATCCCGCCTCCAAGATGAACCGGGCGGAGCGCGCCTTCATCGAGCATTGCCGCGCCGCCATCGCCGGCATCCCGCTCGACCTGCGTTTCGATCCGGCGGCGGTGAGCGAGTGGATCGACCGCCAGTTCGGCGGCGACTGATCCTTCCGCGTTTTTGCTGTCCCGTTTCCGATGCCCTAAGGGGTGTGCGCCGTCATCCAGTGGGTGACGCGGCGCTGCGTTTGCGCGCCGGCAAGAGGCCGCAAGCAAAAATTCCCATTCTCTTCCCCGCTCTTTGATAAGCGGAAGATTCCTTTTTGCAAAACAGAGACTTCCTGGAGTCTTCGCAAAGGATCCCGGGAATCTCACAAAAATGCCCCGCCGCCCGCCGTCATCGAATTGGTAGTAGATGCATATGCCAAAGGGCGAAATCGCCTAAGAACTCATACCAGAAGACAACATCTTAAGAGAGCATTGACATATGGCTAACCTGTACGGACCGAAGACGCTGACGGCCCCCGCTGGTGCGATCGTCATAGCACCGGGCGCCAACATCCAATCCATCGTCAATGGCGCTCCCGCTGGCGCGACCTTCTGGTTGCAGCCGGGCGAGTACCGTCTCCAGTCGATCACCCCCAAGGACAACCAGACCTTCATCGGTGCCGAGGGCGCCGTGCTGAACGGGTCGAAGCTGCTGACCGGCTTCACCCAGGACAGCGCCGGGCGCTGGGCGGTCGGCGGCCAGACCCAGCAGGGCGAGCGCCGCGCGACGGACGAGGCGACGCCCGGCGCGATGCGCGCCGGCTATCCGGAAACCGTCTATGTCGACGACAAGCCGCTGACCCCCGTTGACGCCCTGTCGAAGCTGAAGGCGGGAACCTTCTACTTCGACTACAACGCCGACAAGATCTATCTGGGCGACAACCCGGCGGGGCACAAGGTGGAGGCCGGGACCACCGCCCGTGCCTTCGGCGGCACCGCGGACGGCGTGACGGTCAAGAACCTCGTCATCGAGAAATACACCCCGCCGGCCCAGGAAGGCGCCATCCAGGGCGACGTCAACTGGACCATCCAGGACAACGAGCTGCGGCTGAACTACGCGGTCGGCGCCACGGCGCAGGACGGCAGCAAGTTCATCGGCAACTACGTCCACGACAACGGCGAGATGGGGCTGGGCGGCGCCGGGACCAAGATCCTGGTCGAAGGCAACGAGATCGCGCGCAACGGCGCCTGGTCGGGCATCGACGTGTTCTGGGAGGGCGGCGGCACCAAGTTCGCCTACACCACCGATCTGGTGGTCCGCGGCAATTACTCCCACGACAACACCGGCTTCGGCCTGTGGACCGACATCGACAATGTCGGGACGCTGTACGAGAACAACGTCCTCGTGAACAACAGCGGCGGCGGCATCACCCACGAGATCAGCTACGACGCCGTCATCCGCAACAACGTGATGGTCGGCAACGGCGCCAAGCCGCAGGCCGAGGGATGGTTGTGGGGCGGGTCGATCCAGATCCAGAACTCGCAGAACGTCGAGGCCTACGGCAACAAGATCGACATCACCGGGGTCAAGGGCGCCAACGGCATCGTGATGATCCAGCAGGACCGCGGCGCCGGGGAATTCGGGACCTGGACCACGACCAACAACAAGGTCCACGACAACATCATCGTCTCGAAGGACGGCAACGGCCAGTCGGGCGGCGTGGCCGACCACAACGAAGCCGGCATGTTGAACGGTGGCAACGTGTGGGACAACAACACCTACTACATGCCGGACGGCGACCGCTGGCGCTGGGGCGACTTTCCGGAAGGCGACAGCTGGTCCGCCTACATGAACGCGACCACGCAGGACGAGCATTCGACCCTGTCCCAGGCCTATCCCTCGACCGCCGGCTGGACGACGGTCACACCCACCGCACCGCCGGCCCCCACCCCGGCCGACACCACGCCGCCCACCGTCAAGGTGAGCATCGCCGACAGCAACGTGACCAAGGGTGAGGCGCCGCTCGTCACCTTCGCCTTCAGCGAGGCGGTGAAGGGCTTCGCGCTGGCCGACACCACGGTGAAGGGCGGCGCGCTGAGCGGCTTCAAGACGGTGGACGCCTCCACCTACACCGCCGTCTTCACGCCCTCGACCAACACGAAGATCACCGATGCTAATGTCGCGGTGAAGGCCAGCAGCTACACCGATCTCGCCGGCAACGCGGGCAAGGCGGGAGCCTCCGCCGGCTTCGCGGTGGACACCACGACGACCGCACCGACCGTCCCGACGACGCCGACGGCCAGCGTCACGACGATCAAGGTCAACGCCTCCGGCGCCGCAGCGGGCGGGGTGAACGCGCATTTCAAGGTGCTGGTGGACGGCAAGGCCATCGGCGACGCCACGGTCGGCACGGCGGCGAAGGACTACAGCTTCACCACCGCGTTGACCGCCGGGCAGCCGCACAAGGTGCAGATCCAGTACGACAACGACGGCTTCGTCAACGGGCAGGACCGCAACCTGTTCGTCAACAAGATCACCATCAACGGCACCGCCCACAACCCGACCGACGGGATCGTCAGCTACGACAAGGGTGCGCTGGACGGCAAGGACGTGGTCAAGGGCCAAGCCGGCCTGTGGTGGAACGGCACGCTGGTCGTCGACGCCCCCGCCAAGGAGTTCCCCGCGGGCGGCACGCTGCCGCAGAGCGGTCCCAGCACCACGACGATCACCGTCAACGCCTCCGGTGCGGCGGCCGGCGGGGTGAACGCCCATTTCAACCTGCTGGTGGACGGCCAGAAGGTCGGGGAGGGCGTGGCCGGCACCTCGGCCAAGGACTACAGCTTCACCACCAGCCTGTCCGCCGATCAGGCGCACAAGGTGCAGATCCAGTACGACAACGACGCCATGGTGAACGGGCAGGACCGCTCGCTGATCGTCAACAAGATCACGATCAACGGCAAGGCGGTCGCGCCCACCGACGGCATCGTCACCTACGACAAGGGCGCGCTGGACGGCAAGGACGTGGTCAAGGGCCAAGCCGGCCTGTGGTGGAACGGCACGCTGGTCGTCGACGCCGACAAGGGCTTCTTCCCCTCGGCCACCCCGGTCGGCGAGGCCACGGCGCTGGCGCTCGACGCCGGGACGGACAGCGTGTGGAGCCACGTCGCAGCCCAGCAGGCGGCCGCCGCTCCGGTTGCCGCGGCCGACGCGGCGGCGTTGGCGAACAGCTTGTACGGGGCCATGCCGGTCGAGGCCGGCTATGACCCGCTGTTCGACCACATCGACCCGTCGCTGCTGAGCCACGCGGCGTAACGCGGCCGGAACGGCGAAGGGCGGTCCAACCGACACTGGACCGCCCTTTGTCGGATGTCGAAACCGCATGGCCTTTGCGGGCTTGACGGCGATCCCAGCCGGTATCAATCTTTGATACTACGCCTGGAGACACGGCATGAGTGGTCGGAATTTCAGCCTGACGGAGCGGTTGAGCGCGTTCATCGACCGGCAGGTCGAGGACGGGCGGCACCAGAATGCCAGCGAGGTCGTTCGCGAGGCGCTGCGTCGCTATCAGGACGATTTGGACGCAGAGCGCGCCAGCCTCGCCGCCATCGAGGCCATTGCCGAACGTGGAACGACAGCCATCGAGCGCGGAGACTATCGGCTGGTGGACGGCGAGGAGGATCGGCGCGCGCTGCTCGCCGACCTGAACCGCCGGGCGTCGGAGCGTGCCGCGGCCCGGAAGGGCTGACCGTGGGTAAATTCCGCCTGTCCGCACCGGCGGAAGCAGACCTCGACGCGATCCTGGACTGGAGCGAGGAGCGATTCCACGCGGTCGGCCGCATGCGTTACGCGGCCCTCCTCGTCCAGGCGATGCAGGACTTGGCCGACGACCCGCGGCGGGAGGGCGTCGAGTGGGTTCGGACCTTGAAACAGTCCGTCGGCCTGTACCACGCCTGGCACAGCCGGGATCATGATCCCGATCCGGCGGAACGGGTCCATGATCCGCGACACGCGGTCGTGTTCCGCATCGCCGAGGATGGCGTCGTGGACCTACTGGACTTCGTTCACGACCACATGTTGCGCGGCCGGGCGCTGCGCCGCATCGTGCGCGGGAGCCAATCGCCTCGGCATTGATCCTGTCCGAACGCTGCTCCTACGCCGTCGCTGGTGCGTAGATGTCCGGCGTGATCCGGCAGCTCGCGAAATCCTGGGCGCGCGCGTGGGCGGCGCGGCTCATGGCGCGCAGGCGGGGGCGGTCGCGGTCCAGGGTCACGATGGCGTCGGCCAGCCCGTCGATCACCTCCGCCGCCGCGCGCCCACGGCAGGGAACGGCGAAGCCGCAGGAGGAATCGATCATGATCCCCGAACCGCCGAGATCGAGGCAGATCACCGGCTGCGCGTTGGCCAGCGCCTCCATGATGACGTTGGCGGCGGAGTCGTGAAGGCTGGGGAACAGCAGCGCGTCGGCGCTGCGCAGCGTGGCCAGATAGTCGGGCTGCGACAGCCATTCGATGAAATCGACATGCTCCGCGATGCCCAGCCGGTCGGCGAGGTTCTTCCACTCCTCCGACTGCGGCCCGCTGCCGATCATCTGGAGCCGCGCCCGCGCGCCCTTCTCCAGCGCCCGGGCCAGCGCCGTCAGCGCGTAGTAGCCGCCCTTCCAATAGAGGAAACGGCCGGAGAACAGCAGCTTCAGCGGCGCCCCGGAATCGCCGCCGGTTTCCGCCTTCATCTCCGCCTTCGGGGGCGCGAAGCGGTCGGGCAGGAGGGAGCAGCCGAAATGCTGGCGGGCCTTGTGGCGGTCGCCGGCGGGAAGGACGTGCCGGCTCTCATGGGTCTTCACGTAGATCATGTTGTAGCGGCGGTAGGTCAGGCGCAGGAAGGGGTCGATGCGTGTCATGGCGATGGCGGCGTTGCGGACCAGCTCCGTCGCGATGGCCCTCCAGCCCAGCGGGCGGATCAGCGGCCAGGGTGCCCGCTCGCCGCCGCCGACCGGGCCGATCACCGACAGGGGCGCCAGCCCGCCGCAGAAGGCGGGGAAGCGGATGCCGCCGATGGTCACGTTGTGGATGACGTCGAAGGGCTGCCGGCGCACCAGTTCCTTCACCACCGCCCGGCAGCGCCATTGCCACGCGATGTAGGAGAGCTGGAACCGCGTCTTGCTGTCGTGGTGCGCCATGGTGTCGGGGCGGTCGATGAACACGAAGTCGTCCGGTTCGAAGGCGGTTTCGCCGCGCGCGATCTTGCCCAGGATCTTCGGGCGCAGGCGCCCCTGCGTCACCACTTTCACGCGACAGCCCGACCGCTTCAGCCCCTCGCCCCAGTTCCAGCCGTTGGCGGATTCCGACCCGCTGTCCGGCTCGAAGGCGAAGGCCACCAGAAGAATCGACTTTCCGGCATTGGCGGATTCGCCGGCGAACGGTTCGCTCATCGTTCATCCTCCCTCATGAATGCGGCAGCGGGGACCGGTTTTCGAGTTCGTGGCGGTGGATCAGGCCGGCGGCGATGCCGACGCCGAACAGGACCCAGAACCAGATGCCCAGCATCGGCCCCTCCAGCGTCACGTCGAAGGAGGCGTTGATGACGATGGACAGCCAGTAGCAGAAGAGGAAGACGAACAGCCGCGCCCAGGCGCGGTCGCCGTTGCGGCGGGCCAGCAGGAAAGCGCGCATCATGAAGACCGACCAGCTTCCCAACAGCGCCGCCCACAGGACGAAGCCGGGCACCCCGGCGCGGGCGAGGATCGTCATGTGGGCGTTGTGCGGGCTGCGCAGCACCTGCCCGTCCTCGGCGTCGACCACCTGGAAGCCGTCGTCGTCGGCCAGATTGATGCCGAAGCCCTTACCGTCCCAGAAATGGTCGCCCTGCACGGTGTAGCCGATGATCTTATCCCACCACATGATGCGCCATTGCTTGGTGCCGTCGAGCGTGGCGGTGTCGGTGGTCCCCATGATGCTCATCACGTTGGTGACGAGCTGGTCGACCGACAGCTTCCGCGACGAGACCTCGATCTCCAGGTTCAGCACCAGCGCCACGATGACGGTGACCGCGGCGATGCCCAGCAGCGGGGCGAGCTGCCGGCTGCGCGGCACCAGGGCCAGCGCGATGGCCAGCGGCACGACGATGGCGAGCATCCCGCCGCGGCTGTGGGCGGCGACCAGGGCCATGCCGAACACCAGCATCGCCAGTTGCAGCGGGTTCAGGCGGCGGAAGCCCAGCAGCACGAACAGGGCGACGCCGGCGAAATGCACGCCGACCTCGCCGGGGCGCAGGCTGATGAAGGGGACTCCGTAGCGCGGCCAGGTGGGGATCTGCGCGTGCAGAAGCTGGAACAGCGGGTAGACGACCGGCATGACCGTGACGAAGAACACCGCGAAGCCGCTATAGGCCAGCACGAGGCGGCGCAGTCGTTCCGGCTCGTCGTACAGCAGGGCGATGACGACGAAGGCGAGCAGCCCGTACATCACGATCACGCTGTCGCGCAGCGCGTCGAAGCTGTAGGTGCCGAAGTAGGGCAGCGTCCTCGCCAGCACCCAGACGATCAGGATCGCCAGCAGCGTTCCCGGCAGGCTGGACACGGTGGCGAAGACTCCGCCGGTGCGCAGCATGACCAGCAGGCCGGAGAGCAGCAGCACCTCGCCGATGAACAGCGGCGGCGCCCCGATGTAGGCGAAGCCGCGCCCGGCCAGGGAATAGCCCAGCAGAACGACCATCAGGAAGGTCAGGTAGTGATCCGCGGCGCGGGTCCGGCTGCGCTTGGGGGTGGAGAGGACGGCGCTCATGACGGGCGTCCATAGGCGGCGGCGCGCAGCCGGGCGGCGATCCGACCCCAATCGCCGATCGCCACCACCATGCGGTGGGCGTTGGCCGCCATGCTCTGCCAGGCGCCGGGTCCGGTCCGCTCGGCCCGCGCCAGCGCGTCGGCCACCGCCTCCGCCGTCAGGGCCGACACGCCGAAGCCGGCGCCGTGGCCCTCCACATAGGGGACGAGGCCGGTCTCCCGCGTCACGATCAGCGGCAGGCCGGACAGGGCGGCCTCTAGGCAGCCGGTCGGCATCACGTCGTAGCGCGAGGTCAGTGCGAAGTAATGCCAGCCCGCCATCATCGCCGCCTTCTCCGCCCCGAAGACCGGGCCGTGGATGCGGATGAGGGTGTCGAGGCCGTGGGCATTCGCCCGCCGTTCCAGATCGGCGCGGGCGGGGCCGGACCCCGCCAGTTCCAGCACCCCGTGCCCGCCGGCGCGGCGGTAGGCGGCGAAGCCGTCGATCAGCAGGTCCACGCCCTTGTGGTCGATCTCGTAGCGTGCGCAATAGCCGAAGGTCAGCCGATTGCCGTCCGGCGCGGCGCGCGGAACGGCGGCGGGAAGGCCGCCGCGCCGCGCCGACCAGGCGGTGTTGGGCAGCAGGCGGACGGCGGCGGTGGGGGCCACGCGACGGACGATGGCGGCCTCCTCCTCCGTGATGGCATGGACGAAGCGGGCGCGGGCGAAGGCCGGGCCGTCGAAGAGGCGCAGCCACGCGGCGGGCAGGCGGCGGCGCACCCGGCCCGTGATGTCGTAGACATGGGAGCACTGGCCGTGCAGCGTCACGCCATAGGCGACGCCGCGCCGGTGCAGCCCGCGGGAGAGCGCCGCGAACAGCGGCTTCACCGCGCCATGGATGTGCACCACCGTGTCCGGCCCGGCGCCCTCCAGCATGCGGTCGAGAGTCGCGTCCGCGATGGTCAGCGACCGCCCGGACAGCCGCAGCCCGCCGAGGGGGAAGCGCTGCGCCGGGCAGTCCGCCGGGATGCCGGTCAGGGCGTCCGGGTCGTCGGAGAACAGGCACAGCCGCGCGTCATCGCCCATGGCGCGCTGCTCCGCGATCAGGCTGCGCACCACATTGTGCAGCCCGTTCGCCGAGGAGGGGTGGGCGATGGCCGGCTGGATCACGACGTGCCGGAGGTCGAGCGGGCGCAGCCGGGACTCCTCGACGGGGAATGCGGCGCTGCCGTCAGCGGGCGACATGGGCGGTCCTCGTCTTGGAGAGGTAGTAGTGGGCGGCGCCGACGCGCAGCAGGCTGGAGAACAGCAGGGCCATGCACACCCCGGCGACGCCGTACATCGCCGCCAGCGGGCCGACCACCGCGAACACCGCCAGCGTCCCGGTGACGTTCACCACCAGCGCGAACTGGCTGCGCTGCACGCCGTAGAAGTAGGAGCAAACCATTTCCGCCAGATAGCCGGCCAGCGCCCCGATGGAGAGCAGGCGCAGCGGCCAGTCCTGGTCGGCGTAGGGCGACATGGCGCCGTAGACGACGTTCAGCATCTGGTGCGGGATCAGCAGACCCAGGCTGTAATACACCAGCAGCGGCGCCGCCCCGATGACGACGTAGCCGCGGATCGCCAGCCAGGCCTGCTCGTCCGGATGGAGCCCGCCGACGCCTGCGGACAGGGTGCTGCGGCCGCGCGCGGCGATCTGGGGGACGAGGTTGCCCATACCGATGATGATCGGGTTGGCGATGTTCACCAGATTGACCACGGCCTGGAACGCCGCGGTCGACGCCATGCCGTCCATCGCCGCCATCAGCCAGACGAGGCTCTGCACCCGCAGCATCAGGAACAGGTTGTTGGCGAGCGCCCAATGCCCGATCGACCAGAAGCGGCGGAGGACCGTCGGCAGGTCCGACAGGCCGCCAAAGCGCGGGCGCAGGATCGCGAAATGGACCACCGCCCCGGCCAGCGCCGGACCGGTCATGGCGATGAACACCCGCTCCAGCGACAGATGGCCGCCCAGCGCCATCAGGTTCAGCACGGCGATCTGGCCAAGATAGGTGACGCTGTCGCCCCACAGGGCCTTGTCATGCTTCAGCCCGGACATCAGCCCGCGCCGCCCGATCTCCTGCACCTGCCAGACGATGAAGTAGAGCACGGCGGGGCCGACCAGTTCCGGCATGCCAAGCCCATACCCGACCAGCGCCACGATGCCGGACAGCGGCAGGATCGATCCGGCGGTCATGATGACGGCGCGGCCCGCCAGCGTCCGGCGTTCGGCGGGGTCCAGCACCGCGCCTTCCACCGACAGCGGGTACTGGATCAGGCTGACGTTGACGACCTGGAGCGCCAGCAGCACCGAGAGGAAGAAGACGAAGGTCCCATATTCCTCCGACGAAAAGGTCCGGGCGAGCTGGATGTTGATGGCGAACATGCCCAGGCTGACCACGCCCTGGTCGGCGAGGGTCCAGAAGCTGCGGACGAGTGACGCCGGGATCATCGTCATGCGCTGCCGACCCGCGTCGTCTCGGTGGGGAGGGAAGCAGGTTGCCGGTCATCGTTGACGGGCCGCGCGGCAACGGGAGCGGTGCGCGGCACGTCGCGGTAGGCCCAGCGCAGATAGTCCGCGGTCAGCGCCATGCCGTCCTCGAAGGTGAAGCGCGGCTCGTAGCCGAGCAGGCGGCGCGCCTTGGTCAGGTCGATGAGCGCCTTGGCCTGATAGAGCGCCAGCTTCTGCGCGTCGGGCAGCCAGAGCTGGTTGCGGCTCGCCTTCTTCTTCAGGAAGTAATGGACCATCACGAGATGGCGCAGCCGCGGCGGCAGGCTGTCGAACCCGCCCTGGAGCACCCGGCGGGCGGGACGCCAGCGCACGATGATCTGGATGATCTTCTTCGGGTCCTGAAGCACCATGGCGATGTCGCGCCGCAGGCTCTTCATTTCCTTGCGGATGGCCTCGGCGGGCAGGAAGCGCAGGCTGTCCACGCCCAGCGCCTCCTGGAAGCGCCCGAAGACGGCGGCCCAGGGCGGGGCGTCGGGGCCGGAGATCACGAAGCGCTCCCCGATGGCCTGCGGGCTGCGGGTCGCCGCGATCATCGCGTCCACCAGATCGTCGATGTAGACGGCGTTGCACAGCCCGCCTTCCTGCGGCAGCACCACCGTGCCGCTCAGCAGCATCTCGGCGGGGGCGTTCGTCCAGGGCTTGCAGAAGGGGCCGTAGACGATGGAGGGCTGAAGCACCACCCCCGGCAGGCCGCGCGTGCGCGCCGCGTCGAGCACCATTTTTTCCAGATCGAGCTTGTTCTGGACGTAGCTCCAGGCCCGGTCGCCGTCGCGCGTCTCCTCCGACAGCGGGCCGTCGGGCAGCGGCTCGTAGACCGAGAAGGTGCTGAGATGGACGAAGCTCTCCACCCCGTTGGCGAGGCTGGCGTCGATCAGCGCGTTCATCCCGTCGATGTTCTGGCGGCGCGACCGCACGTCGTAGGCGCAGTGGAAGACCCAGTCGGCGCCGGCCACCGCCTTGCCGATGGCCTCGCGATCCAGCAGGTCGGCGCGGATGATCTCCACCGGGAAACGGGCCAGACGCACCGCCTGCGCGATGTCGCGGACGATGCAGCGGACCTTGGCGCCATGCTCGAGGCACAGCCTCTCGACCAGCCGCCCGCCGATGAAGCCGGCAGCGCCGGTCACCACCACGGTGGGGCCGTCTGCGACAGGGCCGGCGGTGCGGGGCGACGCCGCTGCGTTTCCTTCCACCCAGGGCAGGGTCAGCGGCTTCCGGCTGGCGTAGCAGCGCTCGATCAATTCGGTGGAGGGCAGGGCCTCGCGCCCGCCGACGGCGGCCGGGCGCCCTTCGCGGATGGCCGCTGCGAAATCCTTCAGCTCCGCCTGGAACAGGTCGCCGAAGATCTGCGGCGGGATGTGGTTGGCCGAGAAGCCGTCATGGACGAAGTCGAGGATCTGCGGCACGTCCGAGGCGATCTGGTTCTCGTAGAGATGGACTTCGACGCTGCCCTTGGTGCCGTAGACGCGGATGGTGTTGCGCAGGGCGCGGGTGCGGCTCAGCTCCAGCGTTCCGGTGGCGCCGGACGCCATGGTCAGGGACAGCCGGCAATCGGACTCCAGCCCGCCGTGGCTGTCGTCGCTGTAGTCGACCTCCGCCGCCTCCCCGAACCACCACAGCAGCAAATCCAGCGTGTGCGACCCGGTGTCGAGCAGAACGCCGCCGCCGGCCCCGTCGCGGCGCAGCATGGCCGGCGAACTGATGCCCCAGTTGTAGACGAAGCCTTCCCGCGCCTCGAAGCGCAGGACGCGGCCGAGTTGGCCGGAGTCCACCAGCGCCTTCAGCCAGCGGACGCCATTGACGTAGCGGCGCATCAGCCCGACCGCGAGTGCCAATCGACGCTCCTCCGCCGTCCGCACCATGCGTTCGGCGTCGGCCAGCGTGACGGCCAGCGGCTTTTCCATGAAGACGTGCTTCCCGGCCTCCAGCAGGCTGTGGCCGACCGGCGCGTGGAGCATCGGCGGGGCCGCCACCAGCGCCGCGTCGAACCGGTCCGCCGCCTCCCGCCAGTCGGCCACGGCGATGGGGGCGCGGTTGCGGCCGAGCATGGTCTGCACCGCCTCCAGCCGCTCCGGCGAGGGATCGATGAGCACGCTCGGCCGCCAGCCCAGGCGGAGCAGCGCCGGCAACAGGTGATGGCTCACGATGCTGCCGCAGCCGATGATGGCAAGCCGCGGGAACTCGGCGTTGGTCATGGAATCCTCACTTTTGGGATTGCCTTCGCGTGGGCGCCGTCCGTCGGCGCCGTCAATGCCGCGCGGGCGCGTGCAGGGCGTAGTAGTAGGCGTCGTCCTTGTGGCCGTACTTGACGTGCTTGGACGCGACGACCCGCGACAGCACGACGCCGCCGACCGCGCTGTCGACCGACTTCAGCTTGTTGAAACCGGCCATCACGGTGTCCAGCGGGGTGTGCTGCCAGCGGACGACGTAGATCACGCTGTCGGCCAGGAAGGACAGGGCCAGCGCGTCGGAGAACAGCATCACCGGGGCTGAGTCGATCACCACCACATCGTAATTGTGGCGCGCCCATGCGATCAGGTCGCTCATCGCCTGGGAGCTGATGCGGTCGTGCGCGTCGGGGGTGCCGATGGTGTTTCCCAGAACGCTGAGGTTGGCGGACTCCTGGTGGATCAGGTCGTCGATGCCGACGCGACCGTCCAGCAGGTCGGCGACGCTGCCCCGCGGCTGGTAGCCCAGCAGCGTCGCGATGGAGGGGCGGCGGAAGTCCGCGTCGATCAGCAGCGTGTTCAGCCCCAGACCGGCCAGCGACCGCGCCAGATTGGCCGCCAGCACCGACTTTCCTTCCTTCGGGATGGAGGAGGTGACGAGCAGCACCTTGGGCGGCGTTCCCCGCTTGCGCGGCATGCAGGCCATGGTGCGCACCGTCTGGATCGCTTCGCGGAAGGCGCCGATCTCGCGGGCGCGGCGGCTGTCGGGGTGGAGGGGCAGGTTCCAGGCCGCCTCGTTGCGGGGAAGCGACGGGACCATGCCGAGGCAGGGCACGCCGGTCGCCCGCTCCACCTGGGTCGGCGTGCGCAGGCCGGAGCTGAGCCGCTCCAGCAGCAGCACCAGCGCCACCGCCAGCGCCGTGGAACCGACCAGCCCAACGCCCAGCGACATGCGCAGCTGCGGGAAGGCCGGGCGGATCGGCGGCAGGGCCGGAGCGCTGAGATGCGCATCCAACGCGCCGGAATTTTTCAGCGCCATCGTCTGCTCGTAGCGTTCGGCGAGGCTGCGATAGAGCGTGCGGTGCGCGTCGGCGGAGCGTTCCAGGTCGCGGAGCTGGATGCCGGTCGCCTCGATGCCCTTCTGCTGCTCCTGCAGGTCGGCGATGCTCTTCAACAAGGTGGCCTCGCGGATGCGCGCGACCTCCAGGTCGGCGTCCAGGCCCTTCTGGATCTTGCCGACCTCGTCGCGGATGCGCGCCTTCAGCTCGCCGATGCCGCGGCGGAGGTTAACGATGTCCTGGTGCTTGTCGCCATAGACCTGCTGGAGTTCGGCCAGCCGGCGCTCCAGCATCGCCTCCGCCTCGCGCAGCTTCTGGATCAGCGGGGAGGCCAGCACCTCCGGGATCGCCGCGGCGTTGTTGGCGGCGGTCTGGTCGCGGGCCTGGCGCACGCGCGCCTCGGCCGCCGCCTTCTGCGCCTGCGCGGCGGTCAGCTGGGTGGCGATTTCGTTCATCTGCTGCTGGACCATGTTGCGCCCGTCGGGCGGCAGCTCCAGCAGGCTGTTCTCCTTGCGGAAGCTGCGGATGGCCTCTTCGGCGCCGCGCACCGCCTCGCGCGCCTCGATGAGCCGCCCGCCGAGCCACTGGTTGACCCGCTCGGTCATGCCGCGGTTCATTTCCGTCCGGTAGTCCAGATAGGCTTGGCCGAAGGCGTTGGCGATGGCGGCGGCCTTGGCGGGATCGACCGACGACGCCTCGATGATGATGGTGAAGGAGCGGTCGTCGTTGCGCGCCTCGATCCGGCGCAGCAGCGTGTCGATGGTCAGCAGGCGGGCCTGATCCGGGTCGCGGGCGATGGGGCTTTCATCGGCGCGGAACAGGGCGGTCGCCTGCTGCACGACCCGGCGCAGCACGTCGTTGCCTTCCGGCGGCAGCGCGCCGACACCGGCCTTGGTGACCCGTTTCAGCCAGTGATCGTCCGCGCCGTCCGGCGCCTTGAGCGTCGGGTTGAATTCGGGGTCGGTGAGCAGGCCCAGCTTTTCCACCACCCGCTCCGCCAGGGCGCGCGAGCCGACGATGGAGACCTCGCTGCGCACCGCCGGCGCCTCGGGCGTCAGGTTGGACACCACCGACTTGAACTCCGCCAGCTCGACCCGCCGGGAATCGAGCTGCACCATCGCGGTGGCGCGGTACATCGGCTTCAGCGACTGCATGACGTAGGTGATGGTCCCCGTCCCCAGCAGAATGACGGCGAGCAGCAGCAGCTTGCGCCGCCACAGCACGGCCAGCGTGGCGAAGACGGTCGCCTCCTGGCGGCCGCGGACGTCGGAGGAGTCCCCGGCGGCCGATTGCAGAAGACTGTCCGGAAGGACGCTGGTGTGCGCTTCGTGGCCTGGAAGCGTTCCGCCTTTGCCGATCGAAGAATTCACGTCATCGCCCCTTTCGTCTTGCTGGCTGGCGGTCCGGCCCGGGATCGGCGTGGCGGGTGGCTGCAGAAGGACGCGTTGCGGCCTTCTTGTTTTCCTTGGAGATAACCGAGAATTCGGGTGTCTTTTAAAGACCGGGGCCGAATGGACGCGCCAAATGGACAGTGATGTTCCGCTGCTGAAACCGTTGCCGGACAGACTTCGAGTACCGTGAATGGCGCCGCGCAACAATTGAAAAAAAGAAGGCCCATCCGTCTCTGTGCTTACGCCAGCGACCGTCATAAATAATCATATCCGATACCCCGTCCGCGTGTTTGACGGTCAACTCCGCGCCGGTCACAGTTTGCCGGGTGCAGCGGGGCCGGTTCAGGCTTCGAAACGACGCACAATTCCAGACATGACCATGCATTCCCGCCTAAAGGGCCGAGCGATGGTCCGTATCGCATGGCGATGTGCTGTGGATCGTCGGCGAATTTTAAAATAATCACGGAAGCGGTTTGGCGCGACGTCTCCGCGATCTGCCGCATCCCGGTCGAATCCCCCGGTCAAACTCCATGGAGAGGCTCAATGACGTCCACGACTGAGCGCGTTCTTGTGACAGGTGGCGCCGGGTTCATCGGATCCCACCTGTGCGAGCGTCTTCTGGCCGCCGGGAAAGAGGTCCTGTGCGTCGACAACTATTTCACGGGCGCGCGTTCGAACATTGCGCATCTGCTGGACAACCCGAAGTTCGAGGCGGTGCGCCACGACATCACCTTCCCCCTCTACGTCGAGGTGGACGAGATCTACAACCTCGCCTGCCCGGCCTCGCCGGTGCATTACCAGTTCGATCCGGTGCAGACGACCAAGACGTCGGTGCACGGCGCCATCAACATGCTGGGGCTGGCCAAGCGGGTGAAGGCGACGATCCTCCAGGCCTCGACCAGCGAGGTCTACGGCGATCCCTTCGTCCATCCGCAGCGTGAGGACTATTGGGGCAACGTGAATCCCATCGGTCCGCGCGCCTGCTACGACGAGGGCAAGCGCTGCGCCGAGACGCTGTTCTTCGACTACAACCGGCAGCACAAGGTCCCGATCAAGGTCGCGCGCATCTTCAACACCTACGGGCCGCGCATGAATCCGAACGACGGGCGCGTGGTGTCGAACTTCATCGTCCAGGCGCTCAAGGGCGATCCGATCACGATCTACGGCGACGGGTCGCAGACGCGGTCCTTCTGCTACGTCGACGATCTGGTCGAGGGGCTGCACCGGCTGATGGAGACGGACGGGACGGTGACCGGCCCGATCAACCTCGGCAACCCCGGCGAGTTCACCATTCTGGAGCTGGCGGAGACCGTCATCCGGATGACCGGATCGCGCTCCCGGGTCGAGCGGCACCCGTTGCCCCAGGATGACCCGCGACAGCGCAAGCCGGACATCACCAAGGCCCACGCCTACCTGAAATGGATGCCGCACGTGCCGCTCGAAGAGGGGCTGGAGCGCACCATCGCCTATTTCGCCAAGACCTATTTCTGAGCGCGGCGACGCAGCCGGCAGCGCCGCCGCATCGCTGGGGTGCGGCGGCAGGGAATGGGCCAACAGGGAACGGCGGATGTTCGAACTCCCTTCACGAGACAGCTCGGCGAAGCCGGACTACGGCGCGCGCGTTGGGATGGCCTTCCAAGGCCCGCGCCCGGAGTCCGCGTCGCCGGTCGCCGCGGCGGCCTCCGCCCCCGCCCTGCTGTGCGGGCTGGTGGCCGCGGACGCGCTGGTGGTCGTCGGGACGGGGCTGGCGGCGGAGGGCATCGCCGCCCGTTTGTTGCGGGCCGCTCCCGCCGACCCGGCCCTGTTCACAGACGCCGTTCATGGTTTCGCGGGCGTTTTCAACGCCGCGGTCGGCCCGCTGGCCGTGCTGTCGCTGATGTGTTTCTACAGCGCGGGCTGTTACCGCAACCTGCGTCCAAAAGCGGTGCGGCGGACCATCGGGTCGCACGCCGGGCCGCTGTTCGGGGCCTGGACGGCGGCCTTCCTGGTGCTCGTCCTCATGCTCGGCGTGACGGGGGACCTGCGGCGGCTGGACACGGCGGCGGCGGGGACGCTGTGGCTGTGGTACGGGCTCGGCCTGTTCGGGCTGACCGCGCTGCGCAGCCTGTTCCTCCGGCTGGCGCGCGACTGGAATCTGGCCGGCGGTTTGCGGCAGCGGACGCTGCTGGTCGGCACCAACGATCTGGCTCTCGAATGGCTGGACCGTCTCCAGCGCACGGAAGGGGCGGCTTACCAAGTGGTCGGCGCGGTGTCCACCGCGGCGGACCGGCCGTCCTCCGTGAACGCTCCGCCCCTGGCCACCGCCCGGTTGGCCGGGGTGCCGGTGCTGGGAAGCGTGGCCGGGCTGGTCGAACAGGTGCGCAAGAACCGCATCGACCTCGTGGTGGTGGCCCTGCCCTGGAGCGCCGAGGCCGAGATCACCGATATCCTGGAGCGGCTGCGCGTCCTCGCGGTGGACGTCCGTCTGCTGCCGCACCGGCTGATCGCCCGCACCGCGGGCCTGTCGGTCGATGCGACGGCGGGCGTTCCGCTGCTGGGCGTCATCCATCACCCGCTGGCCGGCTGGCGCGGCGTGCTGAAGCGGTCGGAGGACCTGCTGATCGGCGGCGCGGCGCTGGCCGCGCTCGCGCCGCTTCTGCTGCTGGCCGCGGCGGCCATCAAGCTGGAAAGCCCCGGCCCGGTGCTGTTCCGCCAGAAGCGCTTCGGCTTCAACAACGAGGAATTCGAAATCTGGAAGTTCCGCACGATGCACACCGACCGCGGCGACCAGTCGGGCGCGCAGCGGACCGTGCGCAACGATCCGCGGGTGACGCGCGTCGGGCGCTTTCTGCGCCGCACGAGCATCGACGAGCTTCCGCAGCTCTTCAACGTCCTGCGCGGCGACATGTCCATCGTCGGGCCGCGGCCCCATCCCGTCGCCATGAAGGCCGGGGACGTGCTGTACCACGAGGCGGTGGAGAACTACGCCTGCCGCCACCGCGTCCGTCCCGGAATCACCGGCTGGGCGCAGGTGAACGGGCTGCGCGGCGAGATCGACAACCTCCACACCGCCGCCCGCCGCGTCGAGCACGACCTCTACTACGTCGACAACTGGTCCCTGGGGCTGGACGCCGAGATCATGGTGCGCACCGCCCTCCTCCTTTTCTGGGACCGCAACGCCTATTGACCGGCGAAGACACCGAAAGAGCAACGAACAACAGTGAAGGAGTTAGACGTCATGTCCGTCGCCCTTGTCACCGGTTCCTGCGGATTGATCGGGTCGGAGAGTTGCCTGCATTTCGGTGCGCTGGGAATGGACGTCGTCGGCATCGACAACGACATGCGGCGCACCTTCTTCGGCGACGAGGCCTCGACCGCGTGGCAGCGCCAGACCCTGGAACAGACGCTGCGCCAGCGCTACCGCCACCACGCCATCGACATCCGCGACGCCGCGGCCATCGACGCGCTGTTCGAGCGGCACGGCTCGGCCATCTCCCTGATCATCCACACGGCGGCCCAGCCCTCCCACGACTGGGCGGCGCGCGATCCGCAGACGGATTTCTCGGTGAACGCCAACGGCACGCTGAACCTGCTGGAGGCGGCGCGGCGGCACTGCCCGGACGCGGTGTTCATCTTCACCTCGACCAACAAGGTCTACGGCGACACGCCGAACCGCCTGCCGCTGGTCGAGACCGAGACGCGCTACGAGATCGACCCGGCGCACCGCTACGCCGGCGGCATCGCCGAGGACATGTCGATCGACGCCACCCTGCACAGCCTGTTCGGCGCTTCCAAGGTGGCCGCCGACGTGCTGGTCCAGGAGTATGGCCGCTATTTCGGCATGAAGACGGTGTGCTTCCGCGGCGGCTGCCTGACCGGGCCGAACCATTCGCCGACGCAGCTTCACGGCTTCCTGGCCTATCTGATGCGCTGCGCCGTCACCGGCACCCGCTACGACGTGATCGGCTACAAGGGCAAGCAGGTCCGCGACAACATCCACAGCAACGACCTGATCGCCGCCTTCCAGGCATTCTACGACGCGCCGCGCAGCGCCGAGGTCTACAACATCGGCGGCGGACGGGCGAGCAACTGCTCCATCCTGGAGGCGGTGGCGCTGTGCGAGGAGATCACCGGGCGCCCGATGAACCTGGCCTTCAAGGAGGCCAACCGCATCGGCGACCACATCTGGTGGGTCAGCTCGCTCGACCGGTTCCGCTCCCATTACCCGTCCTGGGACATCCGGCACGACGTGCGCAACATCCTCACCGACATTCACGACAGCAATCGGCGCCGCTGGCGCGTGGAGGCCGTGGCATGATCGACCATGGGAAAAAGGAAGTGCTCGGCGTCTACGTCAACGCCGTCGATTACGAGGCCGGCGTGCGCGCCATCATCGACGCGGCGGAGCAGCAAAAGCCCTTCGCGGTCAGCGCGCTCGCCGTTCATGGGGTGATGACCGGGGCGCTTGACCCCGAGCACCGCTACCGCCTGAACGCCATCGACCTCGTGACGCCGGACGGCCAGCCGGTGCGCTGGGCGCTGAACCGGCTGCACGGCGCCGCCCTGCCGGACCGCGTCTATGGCCCGAACCTGATGCTGCGCACCTGCGCGGCGGCGGTGGCGAGGGGGCTTCCCATCTACCTCTACGGCGCCACGGCGGGGCTGCTCGACACGCTGGTCACCGCGCTGACGGAGCGCTTCCCCGGCCTGATCATCGCCGGCGCCCGCCCGTCCGCCTTCCGCACCCTGAGCGCCGAGGAGCGCGCGGCGGTGGACCGCGAGATCCTGGAGTCCGGCGCCCGCATCGTCTTCGTCGGGCTCGGCTGCCCACGCCAGGAGACCTGGGTCTACGAGCACAAGGCGGCGCTGTCGATGCCGCTGATCGCGGTCGGGGCCGCTTTCGACTTCATCGCCGGGAAACAACCGCAGGCGCCGATGTGGATGCAGAATGCCGGCCTGGAATGGCTGTTCCGGCTGTCCACCGAACCGCGGCGGCTGTGGCGGCGCTACGTCATGCTGAATCCGGCCTTCCTGTTCCTGCTGGCTTGCCAAGCGGTGCAGATGCCGCTGGTCCGCAGTGGCCAGGCGCGGCGTCCGAAAGGAGAGCTTCGATTTGGCTAGACGGCGATGGTTGTTTGGTGGTTGCCAAAGAGAAGCGCCGTTATTAAAAATGAAACTCCGCCCGATGCTGCCTTCCTCTGTGCCGTTTTTAAAATGAAACGGCCTTGCATCGGCGGATTTTCCTGAACGACCTGGGGGCAGCGCCTTGAACCGCGACCGATGCGGTCTGCGCTTCCATGACAGTCGAGGATTCCTGCGATGAGCCTGAAGATCCTGTCGGCGATCGTCGTGCCGCCGCATCTGGCGGTCAGCGGCGCCAGCAAGGCGGCGGAGAAGCTGAGCGTCGCGCTGCAGGCGCACGACCGCATTGACATCGCGAACATGGGCATGGCGAGCCGGGTCCCCATGGACCTCACCAAGCCGGGCGAACGGATCGACGTCCGCACCTCGAGCCCCTTCGCCGGACTCGATTCCATTCTGCCCAACCGCGCGAAGACCCTGTTCTACCAGTCGAGCATCCCGGCGCTGATCCGCCACGGCTCCTACGATCTGGTGCACATCCACAACCCGATTCCGGCGCTGGAGATGATGCGGGTGGCCCGCGCCTGCGTGGCGAAGGGCGTGCCCTATGTGGTGTCCACCCACGGCTTCGTGGAGATCGGCAACCCGGCGGCCTTCCGGCGCATGGACGCGGCGCGGCGGCTGGCCTGGGACCTGCTGATCGACCGCCCCGTCCGCTACGTCGTCCGCAACGCCGCGGCGATCTGCGCGATCTCGCCGGTCGATCTGCCGATCGTCCGCGGCTTCGGCTTCACGGGGGACGAGATCGCCGTCATTCCCTACGGGGTCGATCGCCCGAACGACTGGGGCGCGCCGACCCCGGCGGACCAGGACATCCACCGAAAATTCGGCATCCCGGAGCGGGGGGAGGACGGCGGCCCCGTCACCGCCTTCTTCCTGGCCAACCACACGGCCAACAAGGGGCTGGGCGTGCTGCTCGACGCCTTCGTGGGACTGTCGATGCCGTTCCGGCTGATCGTGGGCGGCGAGAAGCGGGATTTCGTCGATTACGAGGCGTACCAGCGCCGTTGCGGGCCGGGCCAGACCATCCATCTCACCGGCAATCTGGCCGAGGCGGAGGTCGCCGCCATGTTCCGCCGCTCCGACCTGTTCGTCTTCCCGACCCTGGCCGACACCTTCCCCAACGTGATCCTGGAGGCGATGGCCTTCGGCGTCCCGGTGGTGGCGAGCCGGGTCGGCGGCATCCCGCATCAGGTCGACGACGGCTGCGCGGTGATCGTCGAGCCGGGCGACCCGCTGGCCCTGCGCGCCGCCGTCGAGCAACTGGCGGCCGATCCCGAGCGGCGGGCGCGGATGGGCCGCCACGGCCGCCTGCGCGCCGCCCAGCGCTTCGACTGGGCCGCCGCCGCCGCCGACACCCACCGGCTCTACGACGCGGTGATCCGCCGCCCGACGGGTGCCGCCGTCCTCAAGGCCGCCTGAACCCCTGCCCATCCGGAAAAAGCCGCAGCAATGGAGAAGAAATCTATGGAAGGCAAGACGCTCGTGACCGGCGGGGCCGGCTTCGTCGGCTGCAATCTGGTCAAGAACCTGCTGGAGGACGGGCGTGACGTCGTCGTCCTGGACGCCCTGCTGCGGCCGGGCAGCGAGCGGAACGCGGCGTGGCTGCAAACCCTCAACGCCGGCTCCCGCCTGACCTTCATGAAGGCCGACGTGCGCGACTTCGCCGCCGTCAAGTCCTGCATGGCCGGTGCGGAGGAGGTTTATCACCTCGCCGGACAGGTCGCGGTGACCTCGTCGCTGGACGATCCGCGCACCGACTTCGACATCAACGCGCTCGGCACCTTCAACGTGCTGGAGGCGGCCCGCCGCATGAAGAACCCGCCGAAGGTGGTCTTCACCTCGACCAACAAGGTCTATGGCGGGTTGGAGCATGTGGCGGTGGAGCGGGCCGGCAGCCGTTACCGCTTCGTCGACCGCCCGCTCGGCGTTTCGGAGGCGGAACCGCTGGACTTCCATTCGCCCTACGGCTGCTCCAAGGGGGCGGCGGACCAGTATGTGCGCGACTACGCCCGCATCTACGACCTGCCGACCGTCGTCTTCCGGATGAGCTGCATCTACGGCCCGCGCCAGTTCGGCAACGAGGACCAGGGCTGGGTCGCGCATTTCATCATCTCGGCGCTGAGCGGGCGGCCCATCCACATCTACGGCGACGGCATGCAGGTGCGCGACGTGCTGTTCGTCGAGGATCTCGTGCGCGCCTTCCGCCTCGCCACCGAGAAGATCGAGGTCAGCCGCGGGCAGGTCTTCAATATCGGCGGCGGGCCGGAGAACACCATCTCGGTCTGGCGCGAGTTCGGGGAGATGCTGTCCACCCTGCGCGGCGCGGCGGTGGAGGCCGACTTCTCCGACTGGCGGCCCGGCGACCAGCCCTGCTACGTCAGCGACATCCGCAAGGCGGAGCAGGTCCTCGGCTGGCGCCCGCAGGTGGACCGCGACACCGGCATCCGCCGCCTGTGGGACTGGGCGGAACACTACCTCGCGCAGAACGGCCTGCCCACGGACCAGAGCCAGTTGGAACCGGGCCGCATCGCCCTCAGCGCGTAATCCCATTCCCGTGCGGTGGAGGAACCAATGGACGTTCTTGTAACGGGCGGGGCCGGATTCATCGGCTCCCACATCACGCACCGCCTCGTGTCGCTCGGCCACCGGGTGACGGTGATCGACAACGAATCCACCGGGCTGCGCTCCAACGTGCCGGCGGAGGTGCGCTACATCCGCGGCGACGTCACCAACCCCGCCGATCTCGACACGGCGTTCGAGGAGGTGCCCGACGCGGTGATCCACATCGCCGGGCAGGTGTCGATCATCCGCGCCTTCAGCAACCCGGTCGGCGACCTGCGCACCAACGTGGAAGGGACGGTGAATGTCCTTCAGCAATGCGTGGAGCGCGGGGTGAAGCGCCTGCTCTACGCCAGCTCGATGAGCGCCTACGGCAACGCCGCGGTGGTGCCGACGCCGGAGGACACGCCCTGCTCCCCGGTGTCCTACTACGGGGTGACGAAGTACGCGGGTGAGCGCTACGTCCATCTGACGGCGGCGCGGCCCGACCTGCCGGGCGGTCTGGCCGTCACCTCCTTCCGCATGTACAACGTCTACGGACCGCGGCAGGCGGTGGACAACCCCTATCAGGGGGTGCTGGGTATCTTCCTGGGCAACATCATCCGCGGCGAGCCGATCCGCATTTACGGCGACGGCAAGCAGACCCGCGACTTCGTCTTCATCGACGACGTGGTGGATGCCTGGGTCGGCGCGCTCGACAACCCGGCCAGCCACGGGAAGATCTTTAACCTCGGCAGCGGGCGGCAGACGAGCATCAGCGAACTGGCCGACCTCGCGCTGGGGGCGCTCGGTCGGACGCGGGCGGACCATCCCGTGCTCTACCACCCCGAACGTCCGGGCGAGCAGCGCAGCGTGCAGGCGGACGTGACCTACGCCGGGTCGGTGCTCGGCTGGACGCCGCGCACGCGGCTGGAGCAGGGGCTGGCGGAAACCGTGCGCTGGGCTCTGCGTGAGAGCGGGCAAGCGAACGGCATGGCGGAGCGCGCCGTGGCCTGAAGGTCATTTTTCGAGCCGGCCAACTTTCGAGCCGGCCAGGGATGGCTTCGGCAACGCCATCAAGCAACAGGAGTGGAATGATGCGGATCGCTGTTGTGGGGACCGGCTATGTCGGTCTCGTGTCCGGCGCCTGCTTTGCCGAATTCGGCATCGACGTGTGCTGTGTGGACAAGGACGAAACGAAAATTCGGCGCCTGAGGGGCGGCGAAATTCCCATCTACGAGCCCGGCCTCGACGTCCTTGTGGCGCGCAACATGGCGGCGGACCGTCTGTCCTTCACCTCCGACCTCGCGGTCGCCATGGAGGGGGCCGACGTGGTGCTGATCGCGGTCGGCACCCCCTCCCGTCCCGGCGACGGCGGGGCCGACCTGACCTACGTCCACGCCGCGGCGGCGGAGATCGCGCGGACCATGTCCCGCTACACGGTCATCGTGACAAAATCGACGGTACCGGTCGGCACCGGGCGCCAGATCGCCGCGCTGGTCCGCGACATCAACCCGCGCGCCGAGTTCGACGTGGTGTCCAACCCGGAATTCCTGCGCGAAGGCTCGGCCATCGGCGATTTCATGCAACCCGACCGCGTGGTGATCGGCGCCGACTCCGAGCGGGCGCAGGCGGTGATGGACGCCCTCTACCAGCCGCTGATCCGCGCCGGGACGCCCTTCGTGCGCACCGGCATCGAGACGGCTGAGCTGACGAAATACTCGGCGAACGCCTTTCTGGCCTTCAAGATCACCTTCATCAACGAGGTCGCCGACCTGTGCGAACGGGTGGGGGCCGACGTGCAGGACGTGGCGGAGGGCATGGGGATGGACGGACGCATCGGGCGCCCGTTCCTGAACGCCGGGCCGGGCTTCGGCGGCTCCTGCTTCCCCAAGGACACCGAGGCGCTGGTGCGCACCGGGCGGCAGCATGGCGCGCCGGTCCGGCTGATCGAAACGGTGGTGGACGTGAACCGGGCGCGCAAGCGGCTGATGGCCGGGCGGATCCTTCAGGCCTGCGGGCCGGAAGCGGCGGGCAAGCGGATCGCCGTGCTGGGCATCACCTTCAAGCCCGACACCAACGACATGCGCGAGGCGGCGAGCCTGGAGATCATCCCGCTGCTTCAGGAGGCAGGCGCCACGGTCCATGTCTACGACCCCGCCGGCATGGACGAGGGGCGCCATCTGCTGCCCGGCGTGGTCTGGCATGACGACGCCTACGCCCCGCTCGCGGAGGCCGACTGCGTCGCCATCCTGACGGAATGGAACGAGTTCCGCGCGCTGGATCTGGGCCGCGTCCGCAGCCTGATGCGCCGCCCGGTGATGGTCGATCTGCGCAACGTCTACGCTCCGGCGGCCATGGCGGCGGCGGGATTCCACTATTGCTCCGTCGGACGGCGTGACGTGCGGCCCGACGCGGCGAAGCGGCGCAAGGCGGCGGAGGCCATGCTCCTCAGCAATGGCTTCGCGGCGGACTCCTGCGTCCTGCCCTTCTCCGGTCAGCTTGCGGCGGCCGCCTCAGACTTGGCTGACTGACGCGGGCGCGACGCCCGCGGACCCCGGTCACGCACCGGCGTCCTGAACGGGCCGTCCCCGCCCCGGCGACTGCTTGGCGGTGATGGCCCGGTGTGGGGGCCGGCTGGGATCTCCCGATTCCGAAAGACGCAGCCATGATTGGCTTGGACGCGCTGGCCGGCAACCGACGAGACCTCATGCCCCGTGTGCCCCCCGGCGCACGGGGCGGTGCCCGTTCTCCCCATCCGGACGGACGGACCGGCGGGCGGGCGCCGATCACGGTTCTGCTGATCGACGACCGTTCGCTGTTCGGCGAAAGCCTCGCCGCCGCCATCAACGCTTTTGCGCCGGACGTGGCGGTCAACCACCGGCGCAGCGCCACGGCGCTGGCGGACCTTCCCGCCGCTCTGCGCGGAACCGATGTGGTTCTTGTGAGCATTGGGCGCGCCGACCCGGCGAAAGGCGGCATCGCCCAGCTTCTGGACGCGCTGTCGGGCGGCGGCCCCCATCCTCCCGTCGCCGTCCTGGCCGACCGGCCCGGTCCGGCGGTGACCGCCGCCGCGGCGCGCCTCGGCCTGCGCGGGGTGTTGAGCGGCCGGATGCCGCTGGCCGAGGTGATCGCCGCCTTGCGGCTCATCCACGGCGGCGGTACGGTCAGTCCCGATCCCGGCCCCTTTCCAGGCTCCGATCCCGGCTGAGCGCTTGCGGACCGGCCGGTTCGGCCGATTGCCAGGCCTTGCGCACGGCCTCGGCGCGGTTGGAGGCGCCCAGCGCCCGCAGGATGCCGCGGACATGGACCTTCGCCGTGTTCTCGCTGATTCCCAACTCCTGCGCGATGACGCGGTTCGATTTCCCTTCGCGAAGCCGTTGCAGCACGCCACGCTGACGCGCGGTCAGCGCCGCTCCGCCGGATGTCATGGGCGGGTCGTCCTCCATGGCCTCGCGGCGCGGCAGCAGGCGGTGGAGGAAGGGAGAGGGGAAGAAGGTGCCGCCGCCAGCCACCAGACGGACCGCCTCCTGGGCGACGGCGAGGCCGACGCTGGTCGGCAGGCATCCTCGCACGCCCAGCCGGCTGGCTTCCAGCGGCAGGTCCTCCTCCCCGTCGGACAGGATGACCAGCGGCGTGCCGCCAAAGGCTCCGGCGAGGTCGCGCAACGTCGCCAGGACGCTGCCGTTTGGCGGGGTCAGGCTGACGACGTTGCACAGCACGACGGCGGGAGGGGGACCTCCGGCGAGCATCGCCTTCGCCTCGTCCAGCGACGCCGCGGTCCGCATGGTCAGGGACGGGTCGCGCAGGCTGAGGCCGGCGGACAGGCATTCGCGGGTCAGCGGGGTTTCATCCAGAAGAAGGGCTGCGATGCCCCGGCGCCCGTTCACCGCTTCCGGGCCGCGTGCGGCGGCGCGGGGCGATGGAACCGGCTTCCCGCTCGATGCCATGAAGGATGTCTCCCGACCCGTTTTCCCAGTCTGATGCTGCGCTGCACACATGTGGCCGTCAACGTCAATCCTGCGTGGAAGTAACCATGTCGGACTTTGCCTTTACCCCCTATTTGATGTGTTTCCGCTGGAGTTCCGTGTCTTCCGGAGAGGTCTCGGTCATCGCCATCCGGAAGCGCAATGTCTTGGCCTTGTCGTCTTACCATTGGTCAGGGCGTACCGATCCCTGACTTGTGCCATTTGGGGCTGTTCTTTCGGTCGCAAAGCAGAAGGCGGTGCGCGGCGGCTTTGCCCGTGCCGGCTGTGGGATGAGGCGGAACAGGCGTTCAGGGCCGCGTCCATCCTCACAAAGGCGTACGGCGTCGGCCAAACACGGTCCGATGGGCGCCGGAATGGGTACGGAACAAAACGCCGACCCGCTACAACCTTGCATCGAAGTGCGTATTTACCGGGCGCGCTGTTCTGGTAACGTTGAAAACATCAAATGCAAACCGCGCAAGCATTCCTGATGATCTTCCAACACAAACAATCCATGTGGTCGGCAGGGAAAGGCGCTGAAAATGAAGAAAGTGAAATCCTTCCGAGTATCCGCGAGCGGACGCACTCACCCGAAAATTGAAAATTCTCTCACCGGCGGTGGCGGGCAAAGGCTCGCCGCCATGGTCTGACAAGGTGAGAAGACTTGGTGTTTGATCGAAAGGGGGAGCGGATGACGACGGAAATCAAGCAGAAAGTAAGGATCGCCCCAGGGATCGCCTCAGGGATCGCCCCAGGGATCGACGTGGTCCTGGTGGACCCGAACAGCCTGACTCGGGATTGCTTTTCGCTCGGCCTCGGCACGCTGTGCCAGGACATGACCGTGCGGTCGGTGGCCTCGCTGAAGGACGCCGCCGGTATCCTGGCGCGGGACGGGCGGACGGAGGTCGTGTTGTGCAACATCGGTGCGCAGATGGGGCTGAACGACGTGCTGTGCGCGGCCATCCGTGACGCCGTATCGGCCTGTCTGCCGGTGCCCCTGGTGATCATCTCGGACCGCGACGATGGCGGGATGATCCTGGAGAGCCTGCGCCTCGGCGTGCGCGGCTACATCGTGCCCAGCCTCGGGCTGGGGGTCATGCTGGAGGCGATCCGGCTGGTCGCCGCCGGCGGCACGTTCGTGCCGGCCACGTCGCTGCAATCGCTGATCGCGCCGGCGCCGGGCGGCGTTGCGGTTCCGCAGACCCCGCCGCCGGGCGCCGCCGTGCCGGTGACCGACCGGATCGGCGGACTGACTCCGCGGGAAATGGCCGTGCTGACCTGCATGCGCGAGGGCAAGTCGAACAAGCTCATCGCCTACATGCTGGGCATGTGCGAGAACACCGCCAAGGCCCATGTGCGCAATGTGCTGAAGAAGCTGGGTGCCACCAACCGGACGGAAGCCGCCTTCATGGCGCACGCCCATCTGTCCCGTGGCGCGGTGCTGGAGACGAACCAGCCCTGATCGATCAGTGCCGTGACGGAACGGTGCGGGACCCACCCGCACCGTTCCTGCGCGTTGCGCTCAATTCTCCTCACGCATGACGCGGCACACCGCTTCCGTCCGGTTGGTGGCGCCGAGCCGCCGCAGGATGTTCCGCACATGCACTTTGACAGTGCTTTCCCGCATGCCCAACTCGTGGGCGATGACCTTGTTCGGCTTGCCCTCCTGAAGGCATTCCAGGACGGCGAGCTGGCGCGGGGTCAGTTGGGCCAGGTGTGGCTTGCCGTTGACCACGGGCACCGGGACGGATAACGCCGCGTGCAGCGCCGGATCCGTCACCGTGCCCTGGCCCAGGATCAACCGGTGCAGGATGGTTGCCGGAACGAAGATACCGCCCGCGGCGACCAGCCGGATCGCCTCCAGCGCCATGGCCAGGCCGACGGTCGTGGAGATGTAGCCGTGCGCGCCCTGGCGGATGGCCTCCAGCGCGGTCGCCGTCTCGTCGGAATCCGACAGCATGATCAGCGGGATGCCGTCCAGCACATCCAGAAGCTCGGCCAGCCTCGGCCGGAAATCCGGATCGGAGGCGAGCCGCCCGCTGAAATTGGCCAGCGCGACGTCCGGTGAATCGTCCCGTCGCACCACGCTTTCCAGGTCGGCCAGGGATGCCGCCGTCAAAACCCGAACCCCCCGTCCGCACAGGTTCAGGCTGGTGGACAGGCTTTCCCGCGTCAGCGGCGTTTCGTCGTGCAGGATGGCCGTGACGATCTGACCCTCCCCCAAGGGCCGCGCCCCCCCGGACATCCGGTAATAGGACCCGAACGAACCGGGGTCGTTCATCGGGGCGGCGGTCAAGCGAGTGGCCGCCAGGATGTGATTGGACGTGAAGGATGTGGCCGATGGGGCGTGGCGGAAGGCGTTGGGCAGGCGCTCTCCGTCTTTGCACGGCAACATACAAAATCTCCCTCAGCCACACGCCATGGACACGCCCACCCGTGGAACCGCCCGGGATCGCCGCCAACGTCGCCGCCGATATCACCGGAGCGAAGACTTTGGCCCTATTCGATCAAATGAACCGGATCAAGCGGGAAGGCGATGCTGCAAGAGGTCTGTGCGACCGCTTGGGGCCTATAACATAGCAACCAATTTTGACCGTCAATCGCAAACAAGAACGTAATACTGTGCGCAGATATCCGCAAAGTACCCCCAAATTAGTAATTTTTTCAAAGCTGTAACAGTAATCTTGAAACCTTTGCTTGTCGGGACAAGCGATCTCTATTCTCAGGGAGGAATGGACGGAGGGTGTTTCATCGCGTTGTATCGGTGTGGACCACGGAGGGGCAGGTCAGCGCCATCTTCTGGGGAATGCCGAGGTGGACGACGCTTCCCGTCTCCTGTCCCTGGGCGCGGATGGCGTTCCAGTCGGCCTCCGCGTCGTTCCAGAACCAGACGCGCTCTCCCGGATCCGCCAGATGATAGCGGTTGCCGTAAAGCCGGTTGCCGGCGGCGACCACCGCGTTGTCGGCGTCGACGTCGGTGACGGCGCCGACGCGCGCGTTGGCGTTGCGGATGACGATGCGGTTGTCGAAGATCTCGTTGCCGACGGCGGGGGTGTAGGGCGCGCGGTCCTGGGACACCACCGTCACCGCGTTGCCGTAGCCGCCCGGCACATCGACGTCGTTGCCGTAGACCTTCACGCCCTGGGCGCTGGAAATCAGGATCTGGGCGCCCCAGAACCAGCCCTGGCCGCGCTGCCCGTTGTCGGCGACCCGGTTGTTGCGGATCACCCCGTCGTAGCTGATCTCGTAGGTGATGCCGTTGTCGGCGTTGCCGAAGACCAGATTGTCCTCGATCACCAGCCGGTGCACGTCGATGTCGGCCCAGATCCCGGCGCCCACATTGTCGTGGACGCAGTTGCCGCGGATGATCCCGCCGCCTCCGGATTCGGTGACCTTGCCGCCGCCGCCCTCCCAATGGAAATCGACGCCGGCGTAGCCGTTGCGGGCGATCTCGTTGCCGGCGATCAGGAAATCCGTCCCCGACCCGGAAAAGCCGGCGTGGCCGTTGTCGAGGATGCGGTTGTCGAGGATGCGGCTGCCGTTGCCGGCGTTGACGCCGACGCCATGGTTCAGGCGCAGGACGGTGTTCCGGACGGTCCAGCCAGGGCCGAACTCCGCGTCCACGGCGGCGGCCTGGATGGGGGCGGCGTATTTCTCGATGGTCAGCGCCTGGATGACGACGCCCGACGCCGTGCCGCCGAAGGCGCGGGGGATGACGCTGGTTTCCACGGTCCGACCGGTGGGATCGTCGCCGATCACGATTTCGTCGGCGTCGTAGTCGAAGAACCAGCGCCCTGGACCGACGGCGGACCGGCTGCCGACATGGAGCATCGGCGCGTCGTCGATGAACAGATCCTCCGGGCGGGCGCAGCGGGGAAAGCCGGAGCGGCAGAACTCCGCTGCGTTGACCCGGCCCTCCTGCGTCTGCCCGCGGGCCACCCAGACGGGGCCGCGTCGGACGAAGGCGGTGAGCCGTCGCGCTCCGCTCAGCACCGCGCCGGGGGCGCCCTCGAACAGGTTGCGGTCCTTCGGCACGATGGAGTGCAGGCGGTGGACACCGGCTTCCAGCCGGAAGCGCGTGCCAGGGGGATGGCGGTCCACCGCCGCCTGGATGTCGGCGCCGGGCCGCAGGGAGACGGTGGGAGGTTCCACTCCCGCCGCCGTCAGCGGAAGGCCGGCAAGAAGGAGGACCGCCGCCGCGAGGCGGGCAGGGCGGGGGGCATGCCGCCGGGACTTGGCGCGTCCGGATTCCATGGTGGCCTCGATGCATCGTCCTGCGGTGACGGGGCGGCGGGCGAAAACGCTACCACGCGGGTCCGCCTGCCAGAATCGTCAAACCGGATGATCGACCTTCGTCGGCGTCGGGTCTTGACCAGAGGGAACCGGAGCGGTCACCGGCCGTTGCCCAAAGGCACCCCCCAATCGTTCGAGAGCGTGCCATGGCCTCCCGCATCGAGGATTACGCCCTTCTGGGAGACTGCGAGACCGCAGCCCTTCTGTCCGCCGAAGGTTCCATCGACTGGCTGTGTTGGCCGCGCTTCGATTCCGATGCCTGCTTCGCAGCCCTGCTGGGCACGCCCGAGAACGGGCGCTGGCTGCTGCGCCCGAGCGATCCCGACGCCCGCACGACCCGGCGTTACCGCGGCGACAGCCTGATCCTGGAAACGGATTTCGAGACGGCGGAGGGTGCCGTCACCATGATCGACTTCATGCCGCCGCGCGGCGAGGCGTCCGACATCGTGCGCATCCTGCGCGGGCGGCGCGGGCGCGTCGCCATGCGGATGGACCTGACGCTGCGCTTCGGCTACGGGCACGTCGTGCCGTGGGTGACGCGGATCGGCCCGCACACCCTGCGCGCCATCGCCGGGCCGGACATGGTCGTCCTGCACACCAGCGCCCCGATCCACGGCGAGGATCTGAGCACCGTCGCCGACTTCACCGTCGCGGAGGGCGAGAGCGTCAGCTTCGTGATGACCTATTGCCCCTCGCACTTGCCGCTGCCGCAACCGGTCGATGCCGAACAGGCGCTGGCGGAAACCGACCATTTCTGGCAGGAGTGGAGCGGGCGTTGCGCCTACAGCGGCCCTTGGCGGGACGCGGTGATGCGCTCGCTGGTCACGCTGAAGGCGCTGACCTACCGCCCCACCGGCGGCATCGTCGCGGCGCCGACGACCTCCCTTCCCGAACAGCTCGGCGGGGTGCGGAACTGGGACTACCGCTATTGCTGGCTGCGCGACGCCACCCTCACCCTGCTGGCGCTGATGAACGCCGGCTATCTGCAGGAGGCGCGCGACTGGCGCGACTGGGGTTTGCGCACCATCGCCGGCAGCCCGCAGCAGATCCAGATCATGTACGGCATCGCTGGGGAGCGCCGCCTGCTGGAATGGGAAGTGCCCTGGTTGCCGGGCTACGAGGGGGCGAGCCCGGTCCGCGTCGGCAACGCCGCGGCCCCCCAGCTCCAGCTCGACGTCTATGGCGAGATGATGGACGCGGCGCATCAGGCGCGGATGCGCGGCATCGAGATCCAGCCGGAAGCCTGGCACGTGCAGTGCGCCTTGCTCGACCACATGGAATCGGTGTGGGACCAGCCCGACGAGGGCATTTGGGAGGTGCGCGGCGGGGCGCGGCATTTCACCCATTCCAAGGTGATGGCCTGGGTCGCCGTGGACCGCATGGTGAAGAGCGCGGAAAAGTTCGGCCTGGATGCGCCACTTGACCGCTGGAAGGCGCTGCGGCAGGCCATATGCGAGGACGTTTGCGCCAACGGCTATTCGAAGGAGCGGAACAGTTTCGTCCAATATTACGGAGCCAGCCACGTCGACGCGGCGCTGCTGATGTTGCCGATGCTCGGCTTCCTGCCGGTGGACGATCCCCGCATCCGGGGCACCATCGCCGCCATCGAACAGGAACTGATGCAGGATGGCCTCGTCATGCGCTACCGGACGGAAAGGACCGACGACGGGCTTCCCGACGGGGAGGGGGTGTTCCTGGCCTGCTCCTTCTGGCTGGCCGACGTCTATGTGCTGCAAGGGCGTCAGGCGGAGGCCGAGGAGTTGTTCAACAGGCTGCTCGCCCTGCGCAACGATCTGGGCCTGCTGTCGGAGGAGTACGACACGACGGCGAAGCGGCTGGTCGGCAACTTCCCGCAGGCCTTCTCGCACATCGCGCTCATCAACACCGCCTTCAACCTGACCCGTGCGGAGAAGCCGGCGGAGCAGCGCAAGGACGGGGACTGACGGCGGACAAGGAAAACCCCTCCCGCCGACGGGGGCGGGAGGGGCGTGTTTGGCACGGTCAGCGGCTGGTGCTGCCCGTGGTGGTGCCGGTGGTGCTGGTGCGGCTGGTGCTGTCCGTCGTTCCGCTCATCCCAGTGCCGGACATGCCGGTGCCGGACGTGCCGGAGGTTCCGGAGGAGCTTGTTCCGGACCCGCTCATCCCCGTGCCGCTCATCCCCGTGTTCGATGACCCGGTGGTGCCGAGCCCGGCCATGGCCGATGCTCCGGCGGTGGTGCCGGTGCCGCCGAACGTCCGCTCGCGGACGCGCAGGTTGTTCTGCACGTGGCGGACGCCGGAGATGGTCTCGGCCATGTCTTCGGCGCGGCGTTTGGTCCGGCGGTCGTCCACGCTGCCGCTCAACGTGACCTCGCAATTGCTGACGGTCACGTCGATCTCCGACGCGTCGATGTAGGGATCGTCGGTCAGGCGGTCGTTCACATCCTCTCGGATGCGGTCATCGGAGCGGGTATAGCCGCGCGGGCCGCGCCCCCGGTGGTGCTGGGCGCCGGGATCGTCGTTGCGGGCGTCCATGCGGCGGCGGCGTTCCGCGTCCTCGTCGCCGAACCAGGAGGCCATCTCGTCGCCCGCCCGCTCGAAGAATCCGCGCTCCTCGTTGCGGCCGTAGCCGCTGCCGCCGCCATAGCCCATCCGGCCATAGTCGCGGTTGCCGTAGTCCCGGCTGCTGTAGTCACGATTCCCGGTGCCGCGCGACCCGTAATCCATGCCGCCATAGTCGCGGCTGCCGTAATCACGGCCGCCATAGGCTCCGCTGCCGTAATCGGAACGCCCGAAGCCGCCGCGGTAGCCGAAGTCCTGGCCGTAGTCGCCACGGTCCTCATAGCTCTGACGATCCTCGCGGGAGCGCCAGTCGCGTTGGCCCTGGCCGTAGGAACCGCGGGCCCCGTAATCGCGGCCGTAGTCGCGACTGCCGGAGCCTTGACCATAGGAGCCCTGACCATAGGACCCCTGGCCGTAATCGCCCCGGCCTTCCTGCTGGCGCCAATAGTCGCGGCCGTAGTCGAAGCCTTCGCGGCCCTGGCCCTCATAGCCGTATCCGGGCTGGCGGCCGCCGCCACCCATCATGCCGGAGCGGCCGGACTGGCCCGACCCGGATTGGCCCCAATTCGATTGACCGAACTCGTCACGGCCACGGTTCTGGCCACGGTTCTGGTATGAACCGGCGCTCCACTCACGGCCTTCGCCGCGCTCGCGGTCGCGCTCCCACCGGTCGTCGTCGCGGCGGGTGCCCTGGTCGTTCCTCCACCTGGATTCATAGTCGGACATGGGATACTCCCCATTTGGACGGTGCCCGTTCACCGGGCGTCCGCAAACAACAGGGGAGGCGGCGAAGGATCGCGGACCGGCGGTGGCTTTGCCATGCCATTGGTCACGTCTTTGCCATGCGCCCCGCACAGGCCAGCCAACCGGAGCGCCCTCGGGAGGCCGCGAGCGCCCGCAATTCCAGCATTCTTGCGCTCGGCCGGCGCGTCGCGTGGAGGCCGCGGGGAATCAGGCGAAGGCGCCCCCTTGAACGCCGCGGCGAAGGAAACATATGTGCAACATCGCCGGCGGATGGCCGTAACCTTCGGGTGACCGACCGGCGAACCCCCTTCCGGGTCGTGATTCAGCGGTTGACCGGCGTCGCCATCTGGATTACTGGCTCGAACACTGCTCTCCCTGGCCGGTTCGGCCGGCTGCCTCGACCCATCCCCATGGTCCTGGCGCTGCCGATGGCCGGGGAGACCCCCGAGATCCGCATCGACACGCGATGCACGCCCGTCCGGCAGCGTTGAATGCCGGCTGAGATGTTGTGAAGCAAGAAGGACGTATGACGTTTGATAACAAGCGCCGCCGCGCGGCGCCCAAGGGCGGCAACCGCCCGAACTCGAATTTTGGCGGCAACCGCCCGAACACGATTGTTGGCGATGTGCGCAGCGGCAAGTCCGGCGGCCCGCGTTTCCAGAAGAACCAAAACCCCAAGCCCTACGAGCGCCCGAAGGCAACCCGCCCGCCGGGTGCGCCGGTTCCCGGCCCGGTGCCGGGCAACGACGAAATTCTGTTCATCCCGCTCGGCGGCTGCTCGCGCATCGGCATGAACATGGCCCTCTACGGCCATGCCGGGAAATGGCTGATCGTGGACGCCGGCGTCGCCTTCATGGGCGACGAGGCGCCGGGCGTCGACAGCCTGATGGCAGACCCCTCCTTCATCGAGGAGCGGATGGACGAGGTGGTCGGGCTGGTCGTCACCCACGCTCACGAAGACCATATCGGCGCCATTCACCACCTGTGGCCGGGGCTGGAATGCCCGATCTACGCGACTCCCTTCGCCGCGCACGTGATCCGTGAACGGCTGAAGGAGTCCGGCGGCCTGCGCCACGCCCGCATCCGGGTGTTCGAGCCGGGCGCCTCCTTCGAAATCGGTCCCTTCGGCATCGAGACCATCACCGTCACCCACTCGATCCCCGAGCCGGTGTCGGTGGCGATCCACACCAAGGCCGGCACGGTCCTGCACACCGGCGACTGGAAGTTCGACCCGCACCCGCTGGTCGGGCCGACCATGGACCTGGACGCGCTGAAGCGTCTGGGCGACCGCGGCGTCCTGGCGATGATGTGCGACAGCACCAACGCCAACGTCGACGGCACCACGGGGTCGGAGGCGGACGCCCGCGCCGGCTTGATCGAGGCCTTCGCCGGACGCAAGGGCGCCATCGCGGTGACCGGCTTCGCGTCCAACGTCGCCCGCATGCAGGCGGTGGCCGAGGCCGCGGCCGCCCACGACCGCAAGGTGGTGCTGGTCGGCCGGTCGATGCTGCGCATGGAGAAGGCGGCCCGCGCCAGCGGGTACCTGGAGAAGGCTCCGGAGTTCATCTCCATCATGGAGGCCTCCTGGACGCCGCGCCGGAATCTCGTGTTCCTGTGCACCGGCAGCCAGGGCGAGGAGCGGGCGGCGCTCAGCCGGCTGGCCCGCGACGGCCACCGCGAGCTGTGGCTGGAAAGCGGCGACACGGTGATCTTCTCCGCCCGCGCCATCCCCGGCAATGAGGTGGTGCTGGCCGACGTGCAGGACCATCTGAAGGCCAAGGGCGTGACGGTGGTGACTCCCGCCGACGCGCCGGTGCATGTGTCGGGCCACCCGAAGCGGGACGACCTGATCCGCATGTACGACCTGATCCGCCCGCGCTTCGCCGTGCCGGTGCACGGCACCATCGAGCATCTGGAGGCCCACGCCCGTCTCGCCCGCGCCTGCGGCGTGGAGCGGGCTCTGGTTCCGGAGGACGGCGACATCCTGCGGATCGCGCGGGAAGGCACTGCGGTGATCGGCCATATGGAGGCCAAGCGCCTCGCCAACACCGGGCGGGAACTGATCCCCTGGACGGGCCTGCCCGTTGCGGAGGATGCGGAGGCCCTGGCCGAAGCCATGGAATCGATGGCCGCCTGACGCGGCCATCCTTTCCCACCGTCACGTTTCATAGGGCCACGAATCACCAGAAGGGGGACACCCGCCCTCCGTTCGCGCGCACCAGGGGCCGGCTCACGGCCCTGTTTTTTCTTGGAGAGTTGCCCATGGCTGGCTATCCCGCCGACCGGCTTTCCTTTCCCGACATCCTCGACCCGGTGCTGGAAGCGCCGGACGGGGACGACACCGCCCTCGATCGCGCCATCAACGAGGTGGCCGAGGCGCTGGCCGACAGCGGGACCCTGATCGTCGATGCCCTGGGCCAGGCGGCCTACGGCGTGACCGACGAGGAGGCCGTCCTCGGCCTGATCGACACCTACATCCGCGTCCTCCTGCATCTCGGCGAGGTGGAGGAGGCGGCGGACATGGGCGAAGTGATCGAGCGCATCCAGAATTTCCAGCGCCGCCGCAAGCGCCGCGGTTCGCGCGCCTCCTGATTCCGCCCTTCTCTCAGAACCCTTCTCTCAAACTGGCGGGACGGTTCCGCCGCTCAGCCAGCGGGTCGCCAGGGCGCGCAGCCGCGCGGTCTGCTGCCGCTGGCGGTAGACCGACACGGCGTAGCCGATCCCAATGAAGCCGACGATCACCACCCAGAAGCCGAACAGGTAGCGCCAGTCCGCCCCCGCGGTCAGCAGAACCAGCAGGACCAGCGTCACCACCCCTGCCACCACCCCGCCGATGATGCGCATCCGCAGGAAGGCGGCCTCGTCGCTCTGTTCGAAATCCTCGGCCAGCGCCTGGATTTCCAGTCCGGCCTGACGGCGGGCCTCCGCCGCCGGGTTCAGCGCATCCATGCCATCTCCATTCAGTTTGTCGGGCTTTGGAGCCCAGGCGCGATGATCCGTCACATTCGCCTGCTATGAAAGGAAGAACAGGCGAAACGCGCTTCCGGCCCTCCGCGCTCACGGTGCGAGCCGGCCGCTTCGGAGGAGTCTCCAACCATGCAGACCGGCTATGTGCGCACTTACGAACGCATCGCCCCGCTCTACGACGCGCTGGATTTCGGTTATGAGGTGATGTGGAAGCGGCGCCTGCGGCGAAGCACCTTCCGTGGCCTGTCCGGGCGCATCCTCGACGCCGGTGCGGGCACTGGCTGCAACATTCCCTTCTACCCCGCCGCCGCCCGCGTGACCGCGGTGGACGCCAGCCCGGCCATGCTGGCCCGCGCCGCCAGGCGGGCGGACAGGCTGAGGCGGGCGGTGGAGTTCCGGGTGATGGATCTGGCCGCCACCGGATTCCCCGACGGCCATTTCGACCATGTGGTGGCGACCTTCGTCTTCTGCGTCCTGCCGGAGGAGCTTCAGGTGCCGGTGCTGGGCGAGATGCGGCGCATCCTGAAGCCGGAGGGGACGCTGCGCATCCTCGACTACACCCAGTCGGAGCGCTCGCCGGCCCGGTTGTGGATGCGCGTGGTGTCACCCTGGCTGAGCTTCGCCTTTGGCGCCCGCTACACCGCCGGCTACGAGGCCCATCTGCCGCAGGCCGGCATGGGGGCGGTGGACAGCCGCTTCGTGTTGGGCGACTGCGTGAAGCTGGTGGAGGCCCGCGCGGGCTGAGCCGTCGGGCCTTTCCCTCGGCCGGTCAGCCGGCGCGCCGCTGCTCGTGCGCCGGGCCGCCGCCGAAATGGTCGAGCGCCTGGGCGAGCGCGTCGTCGAACACCTCCGCCTTCTCGGTGAAATAGTCGAAGTAGCCGTAATGGCGGCGCAGCGGCAGCTCGCTCAGCGAGCGGATGCGGTAGGCCGGGTCGTTCAGCGTGCCGCGCTCCATCAGCTCGATCACCCGGCGCAGCCGCGCGACCTCCGCCTTGTAGGAGTTGGCGAACCACTGACGGATCTTCCAGTTCTCCACCTCCAACTGGTTGCGCGGCACCGGCCCGATCCAGGAGACGGGGAAGGGAGCGGCCACCGTCACCTCGTCGAAGCCATGCAGCTCCGACAGGATGATGCTGCGGTGATAGGCACCGTCGATCAGCCCGCCGGGGGCCTCCTCGAAGCCGTAGAGATACAGCCAGAGGGCGCTTTCCACCGCTTCCGCGGTGATGTCCTCAAGCCCGACCTCCCCGGCCATCAGGCGCCGGGCGGCGGGGTTGCCGTGAAGCAGTCCGTTGCCGGAGCGGAAATCATAGGTGTTGAAGACGACGCCGACCTCGGCCTCGTTCAGGGTGCGGGCGATCTCGGCCACGGTGTCGCGGTCGCGCACCGGGGCGTATTGGCGGGCCGGCATCAGCCGCTCCAGCACCGCCGAGGGCGACAGCGGAACATCCAGCCAGCGCCGCGCGTGCTCGCCCAGCACCGGGCGGAACACGCCCTTGTGCCCGAACATGGCGGTCTGCCAGGCCTGGAGCAGCCCACCGGACGCCCCCTTGTGTTCGAGAAGCAGGCGGCGCACGTCCTCGCCGCGCAGCCAGGCGGCCAGCACGACGATCTGCCCGGAGGTCACCGTGAACAGGTCGGGCATCCGCTCCAGGCGGTCGAGCGCCGTCAGCACGCCCGCGCCGTGCAGGTTGAACCCACCGAAGCCGCCCAGGGCGACCGCTCGTTTCTGCATGTCAAAGACTCCAACCAATGAACAACCGGCCCGCGCGGCGCCGCTGTCGCGGACCGCCGCCGGGCAAGACCAGCAGCCGCGCCTTTGCAGACGGGTCTGCCGGGCGCGGCGTGGCGTTACTGCCGATGTGTCAGGGAAAAATGCGGCCCGTCCGGCGTCAGCCGGCGGCCCGGCCGCCATTCAGGCGGCGGGGATCAAGATCGGCCGTCCGCCCTTTCAGAAACGCGGCCAGCCGGCCCAGCAGGGACCGGAGATGGTCGGCACGCATCCGCGCGGCCTTGCGGCGGATGATCTGCAGGTCGCGTTCGGAGGGAAGGGCGGAAGCGAAGTGCGAAGGCGTGTTCATAAGGGACCTCCTCAAAGGAATGAGAAGGCGTCTCCCCCTCGGGAAAGGGCTTATCGTTATGTTGCAGTGCACAATATGGGGCAGCGCCACTGCCCCGTCAAGGCGGGTCCGCTTTTTGTCCGCCGTGTCCGCTGTACAGTCCCTGGCCGGGAGGGGGCTCAGTCGCCGGTCCGGCTCAACGGATCGTGGTTCAGAAGATCCTGGATGGCGCGTTGAAGCTGCCTCGGTGTGACCGGCTTGCGCACCACGGCCAGCCCGAGCGCCGCCGCGTCGCGGTCGCAGTCGGTGCCGATCTCGCCGGTCAGGATGATCGCCGGAACCGGCGATCCGACCAGCCCGCGGATTTGCGCGATGGCCTCCGTTCCGATCCGGCCGTTGCGCAGCCGGTAATCGGCGATGATCAGGTCCGGGCGGCGGTCCAATCCGCGCAGTCGCTCCAGCGCCTGTTCCGCGGAGCCGGCGACGGCCACCTCGTATCCCCATTCCTGGAAGATGGTCCGCAGACCCATCAGGACGATCACGTCGTCCTCGACCAGAACGGCCAGCCGGCCGTCGCCGGTCGGGGTGGTTTCGGCTTCCGGAGCGGGTAGGGGGACGGCTGGAGCGGTGGCGCGCGGCGCCTCGATGGCGAAGACCGAGCCATGGCCCGGTTCGGAGCGAACCGATACCGGATGGTTCAGCAGCCGGGACAGCCGCTTCACGATGGCCAGCCCCAGGCCGAGCCCCTGGCTGCGGTCGCGTTCCGGGTTGCCGACCTGATGGAACTCTTCGAAAACTTTGGTTTGTTGCTCCGCCGAGATGCCGATGCCGCTGTCCTGCACGGTGATGCGGACCGTGCCGTTCCGGGCTTGGCAGGACACGCGGACAAAGCCCGCCTCGGTGTAGCGGATGGCGTTCTCCACCAGATTGCGGAGCATCCGGCCGAGCAGCAGCCGGTCGCTGCGCACCGCCAGATCGGGAGCGGGTTGGACGACTGAGAACTCCAGCCCTTTGCTGGCGGCGATGGGGACGTAGGCGGCCTCGATCTCCTCCAGCATCGGGCACAGGGGCACGGTGCCGATCTGCGGGGTGATGACGCCGGCATCCAAGCGGGACACGTCGAGCAGACTGTCGAGAAGGTTCTTCAGCGTCTCCAGCGCGCGTTCCAGCGAGGCCAGCGGGGGGCGCCCCTTGTCGGGGTCGACATGATGGTGGAGGACCCCGGCGAACAGCAGGGCGGATTGCAGCGGCTGCCGCAAGTCGTGGCTGGCCGCGGCCAGGAACTTCGACTTGGAGATGTTGGCATCGTCGGCCTTGGCCTTGGCGTCGCGCAGGGCCTCCTCCATCGCCTTGCGCCCGGTGATGTCGATGTTCAACCCGCAGAGCCGGACCAGACGACCATTCTCGTAGACGGGGCGCCCGATCGCCATGATCCAGCGCACCCCGTCGCGCGGATGGAGGATGCGGAACTCCCCGCGGTAGTCGGAGCGCCGGGCCTCCAGCACGTCCTTCGTGAACCGGCGCACCGAGTCCCGATCCGCCGGGTGCACCAGCGCGAAGAAGCTGTCCTCGCCGGGCTTGAAGCTGTCCGGAGTGACGCCGTACAGCCGGTACATCCCATCCGACCAAGCCAGCGTGCGGTCGCGCTGATCGAAATCCCAGATCCCGGCCTCCGATGCCGCCAGCGCGATGGTCAGCCGCTCCTCGCTGCGGCGCAGCGCCTCCTCCAGCGCCTTGCGCTCGGTGATGTCGAGGTTCAGGCCGCTGAAATGCAGCGGTGTGCCGTCCGGACCATAATTGACGCGCCCGATCGACGATACCCAGCGGACGGCGCCGCCCGGTTGGACGATCCGGTATTCCAGCTGGACGTAGGTCTGCTGTTTGGAGAGGATGTCCGATTGCGCCTTCAGGGTGGCGATGTCGAAGTCGTCGGGGTGGACCACCGACCGCCACACGGCGCTCGTCGATTCGTGCACGGCGGGATCGAGGCCGAAGATGCGGTAGGTTTCCTCCGACCAATGCCCCTTGTTGGTCGTCAGATCCCAATCGAAGGAGCCCGCCATGGCCGATTCCAGGGCGAGGCTCAGCCGGTCCTTGCTCTTGCGCAGATCGTCCTCGGCCTGACGGCGCCGGGTGATGTCGAGAAGATAGACCGACATGCCGTCAGCGCTGGGAAAGGCCCGCATCCAGAACCAACGCCCGGTGCGCATGCCTCGGAACTCGGCGTCGGTGGGCACCTGCTCGACCATCGCCTGATGAGCCTTGTGCCACAGCGGCGTGTCGACCAGCTCCGGAAAGGCATCCCACAGCGATCGTCCGCGCAGGTCGCGGCCCTGGGCGATCAGGGTGACCGCCTTGTCGTTCAGGGAGGTGAAGCGCCAATCGCGGTCCAGTTCGATCACGCCATCCACCGTGCTTCCGAGCACCGCCGCCATGCGCAACGCGTTGCTGCGCGCCAGCTCATGCGCGCGCAGGAAGCGCCACAGGCTCCAGCCGGCGGTCAGCCCGGCGAACAGGAAAAGCCCGGCGAAGATCATGAGCGTGCGCCGGGCCGCCGCGTTGACCGGCCGCATGGATTCGTCCTTGTCCAGGCTGACATGGACGTAGAGGTTGGGGACGCCGGCGGCCAGCGGCGACACCGCCGTGATCCGCATCCGGCCCTCCGGCCCGGGCGTTTCGACCACACGCCGCTCGCCCCGTTCCAGCAGAGCCTGATAGGGCGTGTGCAGCGGCCGGCCGACGGTGTCCGGCGTTTCGGGCTGGTGCGCCAGGACGATGCCGGAGCGGTCGGCGATCACCACCTCCGCGTTGTCCGGCAGACTCTTCTCGCGAAGGAACAGATTCAGCCAAGTGGTGTCGAGGAGCACCGTCGCCACCCCGGCCGGAACTCCGTTCTCGTCCTTGTAGGCGAGAGCGAAGGGAATGGAGGGGCGCCCCGTGGTGCGGGAGGTCAGGGTGGCCCCGTTGGTCTGTTCTCCGGTGGTCAGTGCCTCCTGCCAATAGCTGCGGTCGGCGACCGACAGGCCACGTGCCCGAGGTTCGGTGGAGCACCAGATGGTTCCGGACCGGTTGCTGATGCTCACCGCCAGATATGGGGGAAACTTTGCCTTGATCCGAAGAAGCGTATCCTGGCAGGCCGCCGGGGAAAGCCGCCCCATGCCCATCTCGGTAAGAGCAACCAAAACGTGTTCGATGTCGTCGGCGATGCGCTTCTGTTCGGACTCGACCTGATCCAAAAGCTGCATTGACTCCAGGCGGATTTCTGTTTCCCGCGACTTGCGCAATTCAAGGATGTTGTACACCTCGAAGGCGATCAGCGGTAACGCAACCAAAAGGAAAAGAATCGACAACCGACGCGCCGACCATCCAGGCCGCTGGTCCGGCTCGTTGGTCTTCACCCGTATCTCCTTACTCCACCCTTCTTCGGGCGAAGATTGCCAGAATACGATGGTAATGGAAACAGGCTGTCCGTTCTATCCCGATCGCCGCTTCTCCTTTTCTTCGAAAGGCTGTTACGATACGAAGGCAGTGTAACCGCAGGTGGATTCCACCGCGGCGGCCAGCCGCAGCACCATCGCGTCGGACAGGCGCGGGCCGGCGATCTGGAGCCCCACGGGAAGCCCGCCGCTCTCCGTCACACCGCAGGGGACCGAGCAGGCCGGCGCATAGCAGTGATTGAACAGTGGCGTGAAGACCGCGTGGCCGCGCGGCGTCACCGGACGTCCTTCGATGGCGGCGGGGCCGAGCCGGTCGAACGGCCATGCCGTGACCGGCGTCGTCGGGCAGACCAGCAGATCGTACCGCGCGAAGAGGGCGGCCAGCGCGCGGTACGCCTCCTCCCGCAGTTGCAGGGCGCGGGCGACCTCCGTGCCGCTGGTCCGCAGGCCGGCGTCGATCTGCTGCCCGATGTCGGGATCGAACAGATCCGGCGTCGCGCGGTAGCGCTCGCCGTAGAGCGCGGCGAGGCCGGCGAACTGGAGGGGCATCAGGCCGTTCTCCCCGGCGCCCTCGGGCCAGACCGGGTCGGCCTCCTCGACGATGGCCCCGGCGTCGGCGAGGCGGTGGACGGCGCGCTCCACGCAGGCCGCGACCTCCGGGTCCACGGGGGCGTCCAGCCCCAGCCGCCGGCTGTAGGCGATGCGCAGGCCCGCCGGGTCGGGGTCGGCGGCGGCGCGGACGAAGGAATCGGACAGGACCACCGATTGCGGGTCGCGCGGGTCCGGCCCGGCCAGCGCGTCGAGCATTAGCGCCACGTCGGCGACGGAGCGGGCCATCTGACCGATCACCGAGTTGCCGAACACCGGTTCGGCGAAGCCGATGGGGTGGGGGACGACTCCGGCCGACGGCTTCATGCCGACCACCCCGACATGGGCGGCGGGCCGGCGGGTGGAGCCGCCGCCGTCGGTGCAGAGCGCCAAAGGCGCCAGCCCCGCCGCCACAGCGCTGGCCGCCCCGCCCGAGGAACCGCCGGGCGTCAGCGCCACGTCCCAGGGGTTCCGGGTCGGGCCATGCAGGCGATTGGTCGTCACCCCCTTGCAGGCGAATTCGGAGCAGTTGGTGATTCCCGCGAAGACGGCGCCCGCGGCGCGCAGCCGGGCCACCGCCACCGCGTCCTCCGGCGCCACGAAACCCTCGAACAGCCGCGATCCCTGGCGGACCGGCTGGCCGCGCACCCAGATGTTGTCCTTCACCGTGAAGGGCACGCCCAGCAACGGCAGCGCCTCGCCCCGCGCGGCACGCTCGTCGGCGGCCCGCGCCTCCGCCCGTCCGGCTGCCGGGTCGAGATGGACGATGGCGTTCAGCCGCAGGTTCTCCACCGCGATCCGCTCCAGCAGGTCGTCGTAGAGGGCGACGGCGCTCACCTTGCGGGCGGCGACCTGTCCGGCGATCCAACGGGCGCTCATCATGCGCATGGGGTGTCCTCGGCAGCGGTGGAAAGGTCCGGGGTGGAGGCCGGCGGCAGGGGGACGACCAGCGCCGCGGCGCCGGCCAGCGCGACGGCGGCGGCGGCCAGATAGCCGGCGGAATAGCCGAAGCCCCCGGCGACCAGCAGGCTGAACAGCGCCGGCCCGATGACCAGCCCGGCGTAGGCGATGGCAAGCATGCCGCCCGTCGCCTCGCCCGCCCGGCCCGTCGGGGCGAGACGGGCGACCTCCGAAACGAACAGGCCGTTCCAGCCGCTCGCCGACAGGCCGAAGGCGGCGCAGACGGCCAGGAAGGCGGGAACCGGCCAGCCGGGGGAGGCGATGGCGACGAGGGCGGCGGCCACGCTCATGGCGACGCCCAGCCCGGCGAGGATGACTCGGGGCGGCGCCCAGCGCGTCGCCACGAGGCCCCAGCCGACGCGCCCGATCAACCCGGCGCCCTGCGCCACCGCCAGCGCCGTCCCGGCCAGCGGCAGGCTCCAGCCCAGTCCGGTCACCGCGAAGCTGACCAGGAAGCCGTTCAGGCAGAGCTGCATGGCCGAGAAGGCGCAGACCGCCATGGCCAGCCGGCGCAGCGCCGGCTCCCCGGCGACCAGATCGAGGGCGCGCTTCAGCGTGCCGCGGCCGGCGGGGCGGGGAGCGGCGCGGTCGTCGCCGTCGTGGCGGCGGGCCAGCGGCTCCAGGACGAGCGCCAGGAGGGCGGTGGCGCCCGCCACGACCATCAGGCTGGCCTGCCAGCCGACGGACAGGACCAGCAGCGGCACGGCGAATCCCGCGGCCATGCCGCCGAACTGGTTGCCGGTCTGGCGCAGCGAGAAGACCAGCGGCCGCTTCTCCGGCGGGGTCAGCCGGGACAGCAGCTGCGTGCTGGCCGGCGTCTCCGGCCCGAAGGCGAAGCCCAGCGCCAGCGCGCCCAGCAGGAAGGCGATGGGAAGGGCGCTGGCCGACAGCAGCGCGGCCCCGGCGGCGGCGAGCAGGCAGGCTTGGCAGGTGCGGATCGCCCCCCAGCGCGCGATCAGCCCGCCCGCCCCCAGCGACGCGGGGATGGCGGCGGTGAAGACGACCGCGGTATAAAGGCCGAGAAGCCCCGGATCGACCCCCAGGTCGGGCGCCGCCTGCGGCGCGATCACCGGGATGGCGAAGAGACACAGCCCGACGAACGCCTGAACCGCCGCCATGGCGATCAGAGGCAGCAACCAGACGTTCATGAGCACTCCACAGGGAAAGGAACGGGCCGATGGCCGGCGGGATTTCGTTGCATGCGGTGGATGTGGCGCGCGGTGTGCCCGCCGAGGGGATGCGGGTGGAACTCTATGCTTTGCGGGACGGACAGCGGGACAGGCTAGCGGAAAGCCGTTTGTGTGCCAATGGCGCGCTTGACCATCCGGTGGTCGGCGGCGCGGGCGTGACGGCGGGAGTCTACGAGGCGGTGTTCCACATCGGCCCCTGGCTGCGCGCGCAAGGGGCGGGAGGGGCGGAACCGGCCTTCCTGGAGGAGGCGCCGTTCCGCTTCACCGTCACCGACGTCGATCAGCACTACCATCTGCCGCTGAAATTCACCCCCTGGGGCTATTCCCTGTTCCGCGGGGCGTGATTGAAAGCGAACTTCGTTCGCTTTCAATTCACATCGCCTCACTCGCCGGCGGGCTTCGGCCGCATGTGCGGCCGGGACCGCCGTCGCGGTCCAAAGCGGATTGCAATCCGCTTTAGCGGAGCTGGCGCGACAGGCCGGCGACCCGTTCCATCACCACCATCGCCAGGACGGTGACGGCGATCAGCACGCCGGACACCGCCGCGGCGCGGACGTCCAGGCTGTTCTCCAGGATCTGCCACATGCGGATGGGCAGCACCTCGTTGCGGGCGTCGGCCATGAACAGCGACACCGGGATGTTGTCGAAGCTCGACATGAAGGCGATGAAGGCCCCGGCGCCGATGCCGTTGCGGATGGTCGGCAGGGTCACCCGGCGGAAGGTGTAGAGGCGCCCGGCCCCCAGGCTCTCGGAGCTTTCCAGAAGCGCCGGGTCGAGCTGGGCGAGGCTCGCCAGTGTGGTGCGCAGGACATAGGGCACGCTGACCACGATGTGGCCGATCGCCAGCGTCAGGAAGGACAGCTCCACCCCCGCCGTGCTGAAGAACACCAGCGAGGCGAGGCCGAAGGCCAGCGCCGGCAGGACCAGCGGCGACATGAACAGGGCGTCCAGCCCGCGCGCCCAGGCGCGGCGGCTGCGCCCGATGGCCAGCGCGGCGGCGGTGCCCAGCACCACCGACACGGCGGTGACCACGGCGCCCAGCTTCAGGCTGACCAGGGCGGCGTCCTGGAGCTGCCACGCGTCGATCAGCGAGGCGTACCAGCGCAGGCTGTAGGACGGCGGCGGGAACTTCAGCGAGTAGCCGTCGGTGAAGGAGGTGACGAGCACCACCAGCGTCGGCGCCGCCAGCAGCAGCAGCGCCGCACCGGCGAGCGTGCCCATGACGAGGCCGAAGGAGGCGCTTCCCAGGGTCGGGCGCTGCATGTCAGGCATGGACGTACCCCTTGCTGGCGCGGCCCAGCAGATTGAACAGCATCACGACCCCCAGCACCGACACCATGAAGACGATGGAGATGGCGGCGGCGAAGGGCCAGTTGTGGAGCGTGATTGTCTGCTGATAGATGTACTGCGGCATGAACAGCATCTGCCCGCCGCCGACCAGCGACTGGGTGATGAAGGCGGTGACCGCGGCGGCGTAGGTCAGCAGGCAGCCGGCGACGATTCCCGGCAGGCTCAGCGGCAGCGTCACCTTGAGGAAGCCCCGCCACGGCCCGGCGCCCAGCGCCGCCGAGGCGTCGAGCAGGTTGGGGTCGAGGCGCGACAGGGTGGTGATGAGCGGCAGCACCATCAGCGGCATCTGCACCTGCACCAGGGCGGCAACCAGACCGCCTTCGGTGTAGAGCAGGCGCAGCGGCGTTTCCGCCAGACCCAGCGACAGCAGCAGGTTGTTGACGATGCCGTCGCGCCCCAGGATGACGATCCAGGCGAAGGTGCGGACCACGACGGAGGTCAGCAGCGGCAGGATGATGACCAGGATCAGCGCCGACTGCATCCGCGGCCCGCTGCGGGTGTAGAGCCAGGCCAGCGGATAGCCGAACAGCAGCGTCAGCGCCGTGACCTTCACGCCCAGCAGCAGCGTGCTGCCGAGCACGGCCAGATTGAAGCTGTCGCCGAAGAAGCGGATGTACTGGTCCAGCCCGAACCGCGTCATCTCCGCGTCGGCGTAGAGGCTGACGGCGACCAGCAGCAGCAGCGGCGTCACGAAGAACACCGCGAAGAAGGCGGCCAGCGGCAGCGCCAGCGTCCATTCCCGCCCGATGCGGGGCCGTGCGGCGGTCGCGGGTCCGGCAAGGCCGGGGGCGGTGATGGCGGTCATGGGGTGGGGTCCTGTGGCAATCGCATTCTTTAGTCCCCTCTCCCCTCCGGGGAGAGGGTTAGGGTGAGGGGGTTGCGCATGGCGGTGCGTCCGGCAAAGGCGCGCCCCCCTCACCGGCCCTGCGGGCCACCCTCTCCCCAGAGGGGAGAGGGCTAAGATTGGCCATTAGGGTAAGGGGGGCCTGTATCCCGCACTTACACCTTGATTTCCTTGTTGAACCGCTCGATCCAGCCGGCGCGGTTCCGGTTGATCACTGACCAGTCGTGGAACACGAAGGACGCCTTCAGCTCCTCCTGGTCCTTGGCGATCATGCGGGCGATGTCGCCGTCCATCTGCACCTTGGAATTCGTCGGAATGACGTAGAAGGGCGCCTGCATCAGCTTGGTCTGGACCTCCGGCGCCATGGCGGATTCGATCAGCGCCGCCGCCAGCTTGGCGTTGGGCGAGTTCTTGGTGATGTGGGCGGTGGTCAGGAAGGCGATGGTGCCGGTCTTCGGCTTGGCGAACTCCACCGGCACGCCGCGGGCGCGCAGGATCTGGATGGCGTTGAAGTTGCCCGGGGAGATGTCGATCTGGCCCTGCTGGAACAGGGTGGCGAGCGCGCCGGGGTTTGGGGCCACGGCACCGAGGTTCGGCTGAAGCTCCTTGAGCGCGGCGAAGGCCGGCTCGATGTCGTTCTCGCTGCCGCCGCGGGTCTTCGCCAGCTCGACCATGAAGGCGGTGCCGAGCGTCGAGTTCATGTTGGTGATGCCGACACGGCCCTTGTATTCGGGCTTCCACAGGTCGTCCCAGCTCGTCGGCGGGGTCTTGACCTTCTCCGGGTTGTAGGTGATGCCGACCGCCTGGAAGAAGATGCCCGGCCCTTCGGGCAACTGGGCCACCGGCAGCAGGTCCTGGTAGTTCTTGCTGTCCGCGACGGGGAAGGGGGCGGCTAGGTCCTGGCCGATCACCGACAAGCGCGGGCCAGGGTCCATCAGCATCACGTCGATCGGCGGGTTCGCCTTGGCGGCGGACACCTTGGCGATCATGTCCACCGACAGCATCGGGTCCAGCGCGATGTCGGCGTTGCCCGTGGCCTTGCGGAAATGCGGGACGATCACGTCGCGGTGGGCTTCCTCCCAGCTTCCGGTGAAGGTGGCGAACACCAGCTTGCGCGCCTGCGCCCAGCTCATGCCGGGGAACAGGGACATGGCGCCGAGCGTGAGGCCGGCGGCGAGGATCTGGCGGCGGTCGAGGGTCATCGGCGGACACTCCAGGGGGAGGGGTGGGGAGAGGACTTGGGCTTGCGCGCATAGGCGCTGACGTCGGCAGCTTCTGCCCCCTCCCCGACCCTCCCCCGCTTTGCGGGAGAGGGGGCTTTTCCGTGGGACGGCGGCAGTTCCCTCCACCTCGAAGAGGGGGAGGGTTAGGGAGGGGGCAGGATCATCGACTGTCGGCGCCCGCCGGAACGGCGAAGGCGCGGCAGGTCTGGGGGGAGACGGGTTGCAGCCGGACCGGCGTGCCGGGGGTGCGCAGAGCGGCGCCGGCCACGCGCGGCTCGGTCACCTTCACCTGCCCGCCGTCGGCGGTGCGCACCTCGTAGACGACCACGGGGCCGAGCGGCAGGGCGAGTTCGACGGTGCCAGCGATCTGCTGGGGCGTCGCCTCGGTGGCGAGCCGCAGGTTCTCCGGGCGCACGCAGAGGATGGCGGGATCACCGGCGGCCAGCGCGGCATCCGGGGTGACGGCGGAGAGCACGGTGCCGGCCTCCAGCGCCACCTCGGCGACGCTGCCGGAGGCGCGGACGACGCGGCCCCGCAACTGGTTGGCGCTGCCGACGAAGCCGTTGACGAACAGGGTGCCGGGACGGTCGTAGACGTCTTCCGGCGTGCCGAACTGCTCCAGCTTGCCCCGGCTCAGCACGGCGATGCGGTCGGCCATGCTCAGCGCCTCCTCCTGGTCGTGGGTGACCATGATGGTGGTGATGCCGAAGCGGCGCTGGAGCTGCTTGATCTCGATCTGCATGTCCAGCCGCAGATTCTTGTCGAGCGCCGCAAAGGGCTCGTCGAGCAGCAGGATGCTCGGCTGGATCGCCAGGGCGCGGGCCAGCGCCACGCGCTGCTGCTGCCCGCCGGACAGCTGCTTGGGGAAACGGTCGCGCATGGCGTCCAGCTTCACCAGACCGAGCATGGCCTCCACCCGCGCCCGCACGGCGTCGCGGGCGGCCCCCCGCGCCTCAAGCCCGTAGGCGACGTTCTGCGCCACGGTCATGTGCGGGAACAGCGCGTAGTTCTGGAAGACGATGCCGACGCCGCGCCCGGCGGGCGGCAGGCTGTCGACCACCCGGTCGCCGATGACGACGCGGCCCAGCGTCTGCGCCTGGAAACCGGCGAGAATGCGCAGCAGCGTGGTCTTGCCGCAACCGGAGGGCCCCAGCAGGGCCACCAGCTCGCCCGCCTTTATCTCCAGCGTCACGTTGTCCACGGCGGTGGAGGCGTCGAAACGGTGGGTGATGCCGTCCAGCGTCACCGCGACGCCCGCCGGTGTTGCGGGAGCCTCCGCGGCGGGCTGCGGGAACGGGTGGCGGTGCGAACGGGCGGATTGGAGTGCGGCCATGGGGCGTGTCCTGGTAGGGCGCACCGGCGGGGACCCCGGTGGCGCGTCACAGGACAGAGGGAGAGCAACCCGCGTGCCAATCCCATGGGTTCGAGGACGATCCGGCCCCGCACCCCCGCATACTCTGGTGTTCACCCCAAGGTCATCGTTCGGGCGCGGCGCTAAGCTGGGCAGACTGCCCGCCGAATGTGCCTAAAATTTCAGCTGCGCCTTGGCCCGCTTTCTTCAGTCGGCCCAGCGCGGCGGCGGCAGGGAGCGGAACGCCTCGCGGAGTGCCTGGGACCAGCCGTCGCTGATCTCCTTGAAGCAGGGATCGTCCTCGCCGATCCGCCGCCGCGTCTCCAGCTTCAGGGAATCGCGACGGTAGGCGATCAGGTCGAGCGGCAGTCCCACCGTCAGGTTGGAGCGCAGCGTGCTGTCCATGGAAATCAACACCAGCTTCATCCCTTCCTCGATCGGCGTGTTGTGATTCAGCGCCCGGTCGAGAATCGGTTTGCCATACTTGTGCTCGCCGATCTGGAAGAAGGCGTTGTCGGCGGTCGCCTCGATGAAATTGCCGGCGGCGTAGACATGGAACAGCCGCACCCGGTCCCCGCGGATCTGGCCGCCCAGGATGATGGACAGGTCGAAATCCACCCGCTGCTCCTTCAGAGCGTGCCCGTCCCGTTTCCACACCTGACGGACGGCGGCGCCGACGAGCTGGGCGGCCTGGAACATGCTGTTCACACTGGAGATGGTGCGGATCTCGCCGTCCAGTTCCACCCCTTCCTGGATCAGCGCGATCACCGACTGGGTCAGCGACAGGTTGCCGGCGGTCATCAGGGCGATCATGCGGTCGCCCGGCTCTTCAAAGACGTGCATCTTGCTGAAGATGGAGATGTGGTCCACCCCCGCGTTGGTGCGCGTGTCCGACAGCATCACCAAGCCGTCCTCCAGATACAGGGCGACGCAGTAGGTCATGGTCCGTCCTCTCTCCTCCCAGCGGAAGCCGGACCGTCCACACGAAAAAGGGGCGGCCGGTCGGCCGCCCCAGTGTATGCCGAAAAAACCGGCACGCCGCAAACCCGCCGCAGGGGCGGGACATCATGTCCCGCCTCCCGCGATGCGCGGTCAGCGCTGCTGCCCGCCCTTCTCGTCCCGGTCGCGGTCCATGTCCTGCTGCTGCCGGTTCGCCTGGTCCTGCCCCTGCTGCCGGTTCTTCGGATTGTCCTGGGTCTGCTGCCCCTGCTTCCGCTCGTCCTGGCTGCCCATCTGGTTCGGGTTCCGTTCGTCGGCCATGGTGCTTCCTCCGCGTTGTCGGTTCCGATGCCCGGCGGGCATGACTGAACCAAGGCGGCGATGGTACGCGCTGCAATCGGCCCGGCCCTACAATGGCAGGCGGTCATGTTCCGATTCGCTTGGAACTTATGGGCTCCAGCGCAAGGTCATAGGCGAAAAAACATACTCCTCCGGCCGCTGTGCCCATTGACATCATGCGGGTACGTATGGTCTATCTTTCGTAGCGCTGCGAACAGCGTCAGGCCGGAGTCTAGGGAGGACTCGGTAGTCCGTGAAAGCAAGGGGCGCGCCGCATAAAAACAAAGGCGCGCACACAATGCGACACGCTGCATGCCTCAAGCCCCAGCACCCCCGCAGGGCTTTGACGGCGGCAGCGTGTTTCACTTTCAGGACCTTGCTTCACCACCAGACATTGCAATCCATTGCCGCGCCGCACACAGCGCCGATGGCGCGTTCCGGGCAAAGAAAAAGGCCGCCAGGATTGCTCCGGCGGCCTTGAGTCTAGGGAGGAAACGCCCGAAAAGGCGTCAGTGAAACTAATATATTCCGCAGCGCAGCATAATTCAAGCCTTAATCGAACGAATCAGTCTACGTCCATCGGCGCGGCGCTGGCGACTGCCCCGCCCTCCTGAACCGCCGGCTGGCGCAGCGCCTGAATGACCGCCACCGCGGTACGGCGGCTGTGGTCGGCCAGCAGGGCGCCGGCCTCCTCGGCGTCGCGGCGGCGGAACGCCGCCATGAAGCCCTCATGCTCGTCCACCGACTCCTGCCAGCGGCCGGTGTCGTAGTTGGCGAGCGAGCGGGCGCGCAGGATCTTGGCGGCGAAGCCCGCGTAGGTCGCCTCCAGCGCCGGGTTGCGGGCCATGGCGACGATCTGGGCGTGGATCTGCCGGTTCGTCAGGAAGTAAGCCGCGCGCTCCCCCGCCTCGTGCTGGGTGACCAGCTGGTCGTGCATGCGGTCGAGCTTGGCGAACTCCGCGTCGGAGCCGTTGCGGCAGGCGAGCGTCCCGGCCAGCCGCTCCAGTGCGTCCATCACCTCGAAGATCGCGCCGATCTCGCCGGGGTCCACGGGGGCGACGATGGCCCCACGGTGCGGGCGAAGCTCCACCAGCCCTTCCGACGACAGGACCCTCAGCGCCTCGCGCAGCGGCGTGCGGGAGATTCCCAACTGCTCGCAGAGTTGCACCTCCGGGACGCGGACGCCGGGCGGCAGCTCCCCATCTAGGATCATCGCCCGCAGTTCCTCCACCGCGGAATGATGCAGCGTTGCGCGGCGGATCGGCCGGGCCGGCGCCTTCATGGTCTTGATCCTGTCCATCCTGACCCACCACCCCCGAAAGTGCTGCATACTTGGGCATGCATACCGAAAAGATGCGTCGCGCCCAAAAAACAGGCAAGTCCGCCTCCGCGCGGCCAGCCTCCTTCAATATGTCCTAAACGGCTGAAAACAGCCAATAAATTGACGATTATAATATTGTATACAATTTGGCACGGGCTTTGCGAAAGGAGGAGGGACGCAACCGCATCGGGAGCACCTCTTTCATGACGTTCCGGTCCCTCACCCTGACGACCGTCACCGCCGCCTTCCTCGCCCTCTCCGCCGCCGCGACGGCGCAGGCCGCCGACGCGGAGAAGCTGAAGCTGGGCTTCGCCAAATGCGCCCATTGCCTGCCGATGGCGCTGACCCCGGAACTCGCCAAGGGCGTGGAGATCGAGGCGATCAACTTCAACTCCGGCAACGACGTGCTGACTGCGCTGGTGTCGAAGAGCATCGACATGGCCCAGGTCACCTACCTGCATTACATCACGGCGCTCGATAAGGGCTTCGACGTGGTGGCGGTGTCTGGTCAGGTGAACGGTGGGTCGGAGATCGTCGTCGGCAAGGGCATCGCCCTGAAGGCCGATGATTGGGACGGGCTGAAAAAGCTGATCGCCGAGCGCAAGGAGAAGGGCGAGCCGCTGCGCGTCGCGGCGTCGCGCGGCAACGCGCAGGACATCCACATGCGCGGCGCCCTCCAGAAGCACGGCATCAACGTCAACAAGGACGTGCAGTTCATCAACATCCCGAACCCGTCCGATCACGCCGCCGCCCTCCAGCGCGGCGAGGTGGATGTGATCTGCACGGTGGAGCCCTTCGCCTCGCAGATCCGCCAGACCGGCGTCGGCACGCATTTCGCCATGCCCTATGACCAGGCCGCCGGCAACCTGACCAACCTGATCGTCACCCGCTCCGACGTCATCAAGGACCATCCGAAGGCGGTCGAGGCCACCGTCGGCTCGGTCGTCGCCCTGGTGGACAAGCTGAAGTCCGACCAGACCGTGTGGGTGGACGTCATCAACAAATACACCGGCATGGACAAGGCCGTCGCTACCGAGGCGCTGAAGAACGCCTCTCCGGATTACGCTATCCACAAGGACAGCACGCTCGCCATCGCCACGATGATGCGTGAGCTCAAGTACATCTCCAACGACGTCACCGCCGCCGCGGAGAAGAACCTGGATTACACCTTCCTCGAAGCTGTGACCAAGAAGCCGAAGAGCGAGCTGGGCTTTTAAGAGCACTTTTCTCCACGAAGCCCAGTTCCCTCTCCCCTCTGGGGAGAGGGTTAGGGCGAAACCCACGAACATCTTCGACGGGATAGGGAAACCGGGCCATGACGGCATTGTCGAAATCCTGGGAGCGCGCCGTCGTTCCTCTCTTCATCCTGGCCGCCTGGGAGGTGTTCTCCCGGTCCGGTTTCCTGCCGGCGGCGCTGCTGCCGGCCCCGTCGGTGGTTCTGCACACCTGGGGCGACTGGATCTTCGGCTTCGACGAGACCTCGCAGGGCAACACCGGCCGCTGGCTCGCCGACGCCCTGTCCAGCGCCACCCGCGTCGCCGCCGGCTACGGCATCGCGGTGGTCAGCGGCGTGCTGCTGGGCATCGCCATCGGCTGGTGGCGCTGGGTTGAGCGGACGGTGGAGCCGACGCTCCAGATGCTCCGCCCGGTGCCGCCGGTGTCGTGGATTCCGCTGGCGATCATCTGGTTCGGTATCGCCAACAAGCCGGCCATCTTCCTGGTCTTCCTCGGCGCCTTCTTCCCGATCCTGATGAACACCATCCACGGGGTGAAGACCGCCGACCGCAACCTGATCCGCGCCGCCTCGATGATGGGCGCCACGGAGCAGCAACTGCTGCGCCACGTCGTGTTCCCGGCGGCCCTGCCCAGCATCTTCGCCGGCCTGCGCATCGGCATCGGCGCCGCCTGGATGCTCACCGTGACGGCGGAGATGGTCGCGGTGAAGAGCGGCCTCGGCTACGTGCTGTGGGACAGCTACTACTTCCTGCGCTACGACCTCGTGCTCGCGGCCATGGCCAGCATCGGCCTGCTCGGCTACGCGACCGACGCGCTTATCAAGGTCCTGATGTCCGCCGCGCTGCACTGGCAGCACGGCTCCACGCTCCAGAGCCGGGAGGGCTGAGCGATGGCTTCCATCGAGCTTCAGAACATCACCAAGATCTTCCGCGACGCCAAGCGCAAGCGCGACCTGCTGGCCATCGACGACGTCAGCCTGTCGGTGGAAAAGAACGAGTTCCTCTGCCTGCTCGGCTCGTCGGGCTGCGGCAAGTCCACCCTGCTGAACATGATCGCCGGTTTCGAGAAGCCGACCGAAGGCAGCGTGACGGTCGGCGGCAAGCCGGTGAATGGGCCGGGCGCCGACCGCGGCATGGTCTTCCAGCAGGCCAACCTGATGCCCTGGCTGCCGGTGTGGGAGAACGTCGCCTTCCACCTGCGCCTGAAGGGCTGGCGCAAGGCCGACCGGCGCGACGCCGCCCAGGAATACATCGACATGGTCGGCCTGCGCGGCTTCGAGAACCATTTCCCGGCGGAGTTGTCGGGCGGCATGAGCCAGCGCGTCGGCATTGCCCGCGCCCTGCTGCTGAACCCGCAGGTCATCCTGATGGACGAGCCCTTCGCCGCGCTCGACGCCCAGACCAAGATGGACATGCAGGAGGAGCTGGTCGCCATCTGGCAGAAGCAGCGCTGCACCGTCGTCTTCGTCACCCACAGCGTGGACGAGGCGCTGGTGCTGGGCACCCGCGTCGCCGTGATGACCAGCCGTCCGGGCCGCATCCGCGAGCTGATCGCGCTCGACCTGCCGCGCCCGCGCGACACCACCGGCCCGCGCTTCAACGACCACAAGCGCCACATCCTCAACCTGATCCGCGAGGAGGGCATGCAGCAACGGCAGGCCGCCGTCGCTTGACCGGCCGGCTCGACCTGCTGCTGACCGGCGTCACCGCCCTGACCGGGGAGGCCGTCGGCAGCGTCATCGAGGACGCCGCCATCGGCATCCGCGACGGGCGCATCGTCCACCTCGCCCCGGCGTCGGGCCCGAAAGCGGAGGGACTTCCCGCCGCCGCCGAGACCCGCCACCTGCCGGGGCGGGTGGTCACGCCGGGCTTCGTCAACGCGCACCTGCACGCCGTCCTGGTGATGGTGCGCGGCGTCGCCGCCGATCTCGGCTTCGCCCCCTCCTACACGCCGGGCGTGCCCAAGGGGACCGACGCCACGCCGGAGGAGGCCCGCGCGCTGGCCCGGCTGGGCGCGGTGGAGGCCCTGCTCTCCGGCTCCACGCTGATCTGCGACCATTTCGTCCACGCCGACGCGACGCTGGACGCCATCGCCGACCTCGGCCTGCGCGTCCATGCGAGCTGGCGCGTCCACGACGTGGATTTCGCCCGCGTGGCCCAGGGCGAATGGCGCTTCGACGCCGCCATCGGCAGCGACCTGCTGCGACGGACGCTCGACCTGCACGACCGCTGGGATAGCGCCAACAACGGGCGCATCCGCGTGCAGATGGCCGCCCACGCGCCCGACACCTGCTCCCCCGCCTTCCTGCGCACCCTCGCCGACGAGGCCGCCAAGCGCTCCATGCGCGTCAACACCCATCTGGCGCAGAGCCGGGTGGAGGTGGAGCGGGTGAAGGCCTCCACCGGCCTGACCCCGGCGGAACTGCTGGACGCGTGCGGGCTGCTGAACGACCGGCTGCTCGCCACCCACTGCCTCTATGTGGACAATGCCGACATCGCCCGGCTCGCCCGCGCCGGGGCGCACGCGGTCCATGTGCCGAAATGCAACGCCGCCTCGGGCCGGCTCGCCCCGACGCCGACGCTGAAGGAGGCGGGCGTCAATCTGGCGCTGTGCACCGACACCCAGCACGGCGACATGGTGGAGGCGATGCGCTGGGCGCTTGCCACCGCGCGCATCCAGCAGGGCGGGGTCACCGCCGCCTGGCAGCCCGCCGACGTCTTCCGCATGGCGACGCTGGGCGGCGCACAGGCGGTCGGCATGGCCGACGAGATCGGCACGCTGGCCCTGGGCAAGAAGGCCGACCTCGTCGTCTTCGACACCCGCCGTCCGCATCTGCGCCCGCTGATCAACCCACTCGGCACGCTCGTCCACACTGCGCAGGGGCGCGACGTGGAGATGGTGCTGGTGGACGGCGAAACCCTGGTCGAGGACGGGCGCCCCGTCCGCGCCGACCTGAACGACATCTGCACCGAGGCCGACAAGGCCGCCCGCGCGCTGTGGGCGCGCGCCTGACCGAAAGAACCATGGATATGAGCAACCGCGTCCTTCTGGGCATGCTGACCCCCTCCTCCAACACGGTGCTGGAGCCCGTCACCTCCGCGATGCTGAGCGGCCTGCCGGAGGTGACCGCCCATTTCGGGCGCTTCACGGTGAAGGAGATTTCGCTGCGCGCCGCTGCTCTGGACCAGTTCACCGACGCGCCCTTCCTGGACGCCGCCCGGCTGCTGGCCGACGCCCGGCTGAACGTGATCGGCTGGAACGGCACCTCGGCCGGCTGGCTCGGCTTCGCGGCCGACGAGAAGCTATGCGCCTCCATCGAAGCGGAGACGGGCATTCCCGCCTGCACCTCCATGCTCGCGCTGAACGAGATCCTGGAGACGACCGGGCGCAAGCGCTTCGCCATCGTCAGCCCCTATCTGGACGAGATCCAGGAGAAGATGGTCGCCAATTACAACGCCGCCGGCTTCGAGGTGGTGGCGGAGCGGCACCTGAACGATCGCGGCAACTTCTCCTTCTCTGAAGTGAAAGAGGAGACCATCGAGCGCATGTGCCTGGAGGTGGCGGAGTCCAAGCCGGAGGCCATCGCCATCATCTGCACCAACATGCGCGGCGCCCCGGTGGCGGAGCGCATGGAGAAGGCGCTGGGCATCCCTGTCTATGACACGGTGTCCACGGTGGTGTGGAAGGCGCTGCGCATGACCGGCGTGGACACCCGCCGCGTCGAAGGCTGGGGCAGCCTGTTCCGCGAGCTGCATGGCTGAGGGAAATGCCGCCCCCTCCCCGACCCTCCCCCGCTCTCGGCGGACCGAAGGTCCGCCTGCCGCGTCAGCGCAAACTTTTGGTTTGCGAGAGAGCTTCGCGGGAGAGGGAGATCAGTCCCCTCCACCGCCATCGGCGGGGGAGGGTTAGGGAGGGGGCCGATGCGTCACGCGGGGCAAATGCGTCACGATGGGAGAAACGACGATGAACTTCGATCTGGTCATCCGCAACGGCACGGTCGCCACCGCGTCGGACGTGTTCAAGGCCGACGTCGGCGTGCGCGGCGGGCGGATCGCCGCGCTCGGCGAGGGGCTGGCCGCCGGGCGGGAGGAGATCGACGCCGCCGGCCTGCTCGTTCTGCCCGGCGGGGTGGACGGCCACGTCCATTTCGACCAGCCGACCGGCGACGAGTCCGTCATGGCCGACGATTTCCTGACCGGCACCCGCTCCGCGGCCTTCGGCGGCACCACGACCGTGCTGCCCTTCGCCTGCCAGGAGAAGGGCAAGACGCTGCGCGCCGCGGTGGACGACTATCACCGCCGCGCCGCCGGGAAGCCGCTGATCGACTACGCCTTCCACCTCATCGTCACCGACCCCACCGAGCAGGTGCTGGGCCAGGAGCTGCCGGCGCTGATCCGCGAAGGCTACACGTCCTTCAAGATCTACATGACCTACGACGCGCTGAAGCTGAACGACCGCCAGATCCTGGAGGTGCTGGACATCGCCCGCTCCGAGGGCGCCATGGTCATGATGCACGCGGAGAACGCCGACTGCATCGCCTGGCTGACCGACAAGCTGGAGCGCGCCGGCCAGACCGCCCCCTTCTTTCACGGCGTCTCCCGCCCCCGCGTGGCCGAGCGCGAGGCCACCCACCGGGCCATCTCCCTGGCGGAGCTGGTGGACGTGCCGATCCTGATCGTCCACGTCTCCGGCGCCGACGCGGTGGAGCAGATCCGCTGGGCGCAGGGCCGCGGCCTGCGCATCTACGCCGAGACCTGCCCGCAGTACCTGTTCCTGACCGCCGACGACCTCGGCGGTGAGGGGTTCGAGGGCGCCAAGTGCATCTGCTCGCCGCCGCCGCGCGACGCCGCGAACCAGAAAGTGATCTGGGACGGGCTGACCGGCGGCGCCTTCCAGGTTTTCTCCTCCGACCACGCGCCCTTCCGCTTCGACGGGCCGGGCGGCAAGAAGGTGCATGGCGAGCAGGCGCCCTTCCGCTGCGTCCCCAACGGCATCCCCGGCGTGGAAACGCGCTTGCCGCTGCTGTTCTCCGAGGGCGTGATGAAGGGCCGGATGGAGCTGACCAAGTTCGTCGAACTGACCGCCGCCAACCCCGCCCGCATGTACGGCCTGCACCCGCGCAAGGGCACCATCGCCGTGGGGGCGGACGCCGACATCGCCCTTTGGGACCCGTCGCGCACGGTCACCATCACCAACGGCATCCTGCACCACAATGTGGACTACACGCCCTATGAGGGGATCGAGGTCACCGGCTGGCCGGTCGTCACGCTGTCCCGCGGCGAGGTGATCTGCCGCGACGGTGCCTTGCTGGCCGAACCGGGACGCGGCGAGTTCCTGCCCTGCGGTCTGCCCGCCCCGGCGCGGCCCAAGGGCTCGCCCGCCCCGGTCCTGCCGTTCTAAACTCGGCCCGCCGCAACCGGAGACCTTGCCCGTGAGCACACCCGACCTCTTCCGCCTCAGCGCCACCGAGATGGTGGAGGGCGTGCGCACCCGCCGCTTCCGGGCGCGCGACCTCGTGGCGGCGAGCCTGGAGCGCATCGCGGCGCTGGACGGCGGGCTGAAGTCCTTCATCACCGTGGCCCCCGACGCAGCCCTCGCCGCTGCGGAGGAGGCCGACCGGCGGGTCGAGGCCGAGGCGCCGCTCGGCCCGCTGCACGGCGTGCCGGTGGGCATCAAGGACCTGACGCTGACGGCGGGACTGCGCACCACCTACGGCTCCACCCTCTACGCCGACCTGATCCCCGACACCGACGACCTCAGCGTCGCCCGGCTGAAGGCGGCCGGCGCCATCATCATCGGCAAGACCAACACGCCGGAGTTCGGCTTCGGCGCCATCACCGGCAACGAGCTGTGCGGCCCGACCGCCAACCCCTACGACCCCGACAAGACCAGCGGCGGGTCGAGCGGCGGGAGCGCCGCCGCGGTGGCCGCCGGGCTGGTGCCGCTGGCCCAGGGGACCGACTTCGGCGGGTCGGTGCGCACGCCGGCCAGCTTCTGCGGGGTGGTGGGCTTGCGCCCGACGCCGGGACGCATCCCCAGCCCGGGCCGCGCGCTGGCCTGGGACGGGCTGGCGACCCAAGGGTTCCTCGCCCGCGACGTGGCCGACGCCGCGCTGGCTCTGGCCGCGGTCAGCGGGCCGGACCCGCGCGACCCGACCTCCCTTCCTGTGCCGGAATGGACGGTGCCGGACCTCGACGCGCTCGACCCGTCATCGCTGCGGGTGGCCTGGAGCACCGACCTCGGCTCCGCCCTGATCGACCTCGAGCTGGCAGAGCGCTTCGAGGCGGTGATGCGCGGGTTGGAGGGCCGTTTCGGCGACTTCGTGGAAGCCACCCCCGACTGCCGGGAGGCCGGCGCCGCCTTCGGCACGCTGCGCGCCGCGCACATCTTCCACACCTACGGCCGGACGCTGGAGCAGGACGGCGACCGGCTGAGCCCGTCCGTCGCCTGGAACATCGCGCGGGGCAAGGGGCTGACCGCCGCCGACTATCTGCGGGCGGAGGCCCAGCGCAGCGCGCTCTACCGCCGCTTCGCCGCCTTCTTCCGCGACCACGACATCCTGATGACGCTGAGCGCCAGCGTGCCGCCCTTTCCCAACGCCCAGGGCGACGTGACAGAGATCAACGGCTTCCGCCTGTCCACCATCATCGACTATCTGGCGATCACCTACACGGTGTCGCTGATCGGTTTTCCCTGCCTGTCGATCCCCTGCGGCTGGACGGCCGACGGCCTGCCCATCGGCCTGCAACTGATCGCCCGCCCCTACGAGGAGGACCGGCTGCTGCGCTGCGCCCGTTTCCTGGAGCGGGAGCTGGGGTTCCGCCATCGCTGGCCGGCGGGGCTGTAGCGCCGGCCCGCCGCTCGCCCCCGCAATCCGACCGCTCGCCACGCCCTGGCGCCGCTCCGGGGAGAGCACCACACGGAGGATGAAACCCGGCCTACCGTGACGGCAGTTCCTTCCAAGGAGAGCTGTCATGGATCACGCCCTAACATTTGTGATCGCGACACTCTGCATCCTCGCCCTCTGCTACCGCTTCTACGGCGTGTTCTTTGTGCGCAAGGTGCTCCGTGCCGATGATTCCGAGGTGACGCCGTCCCACATCCTGGCCGACGGGCGAAACTATGTTCCCACCAAGAAGTGGGTGAACGCCGGCCAGCATTTCGCGGCGATCGCCGCCGCCGGCCCGCTGGTCGGCCCCGTGCTGGCCGCGCAGTTCGGCTATCTGCCGAGCTTCCTGTGGCTGCTGATCGGCTGCGTCATCGGCGGTGCGGTGCACGACACCGTCGTGCTGTTCGCCTCGATGAAGCACAAGGGCCAGTCCCTGTCGGAGGTCGCCAAGGCCGAACTCGGCCCGGTCGCCGGCTGGTGCACCGGTCTGGCGATGCTGTTCATCATCACCATCACCATGGCCGGCCTGTCGATGGTCGTCGTCCATGCGCTGGAGCGCAACGCCTGGGGCGCCTTCGCGGTCTTCATGACGATCCCGATCGCCGTGGCGCTCGGCCTCTACGAGAAGATCACCGGCTCGTCCAAGGGCGCCACCCAGGTCGGCATCGCCGCCATCGCCGCTTCCGTCTTCGCCGGCCCCTACATCCAGGGCACGGTGCTGGGCAGCTGGCTGACGCTGCACGCCGAGACGGTCGCGCTGATCCTGCCGATCTACGCCTTCTTCGCCACGGCCCTGCCGGTGTGGATGCTGCTGACCCCGCGCGGCTACCTGTCGAGCTTCATGAAGATCGGCGTGTTCGGCGCGCTCGTCGTCGGCGTCGTCTTCATCAACCCGGAAATCCGCTTCCCCGCGCTCACCGACTTCATCCATGGCGGCGGCCCGGTGCTGGCCGGCCCGGTGTGGCCGTTCATCTCGATCACCATCGCCTGCGGCGCCATCTCCGGCTTCCACGCCTTCATCGGCTCGGGCACCACGCCGAAGCTGATCGACAAATGGAGCGACATCCGCACCGTGGCCTTCGGCGGCATGCTGGCGGAATGCGTGGTCGGCGTCATGGCGCTGATCGCCGCCACCTCCCTGCACCCCGCCGACTATTTCGCCATCAACTCCTCGCCCGCCGCCTTCCAGGCCCTGAACATGCAGGTCGTCGATCTGCCGCGGCTCAGCCAGGAAATCGGCCTCGACCTTTACGGCCGCACCGGCGGTGCTGTGACTCTGGCCGTCGGCATGACGGAAATCTTCACCCGCATCCCGTGGTTCGGCACGCTGGCCTCCTACTTCTTCCAGTTCGTCGTGATGTTCGAGGCGGTCTTCATCCTGACCGCGGTGGACAGCGGCACCCGCGTGGCCCGCTACCTGATCCAGGACCTGGGTGGCGACCTCTATGCCCCGCTGAAGCGTCTCGACTGGGTTCCCGGTTCGATCGCCGCGAGTGTGCTGGCCTGCGTGGCCTGGGGCTACCTGCTGACGTCGGGCGACATCAACTCGGTGTGGGCGCTGTTCGGGGTGTCGAACCAGCTCATGGCCTCGGTCGGCCTGATCATCGGCGCCACGATCATCCTGCGCCTCGGCCAGAAGCGGGTCTACATGCTGACCTGCCTCGTCCCCCTGGCCTACCTGTTCGTGACGGTGAACTACGCCGGCTACTGGATGATTACCAACGTCTATCTGAACCCGCTGGCTAAGGGCTACAACGTCTTCAACGCCGGCATCTCGATCATCATGCTGTCGCTCGGCTTCGTGATCCTGATCGCCGCCCTCAAGAAGTGGAAGGAACTCCTGCGCATCCGCAAGGACACCCTGCCTGAGACGCTGATCGCCACCCCGGCGGAATAGCCGGACACCGGGCAAGCCGCCCGGAGACGACCAAGCGCTCAACCGGAAGAGGTATCGCTGCTCCCCCAGCGGTGCCTCTTCTGCGTTTCTGTGGAATGGTTGGGACGGCCCCGATTCCGTGAATTACAAGGGTTGATTCGCCATCCGGCGGGTGCCATCCAAGGGCCGGCGCCGTGGCCTCCAGGCTGCGGCGCCGGTTTGTCGTGGATGGAACGGGTGGTTGGACACATGCCGCAGGTTGCACGGTCGGTACTTTCGCTCCTGCTCGGGGTCGCATTCCTGATGCTGGGCAACGGCGCGCTCAGCACGCTCATCGGCCTGCGGCTGGCCGGTACGGAGTCCGGAGCGGTCGCGGTGGGCCTGATCACCGCGGCCTTCTACACCGGCCTGACCGGCGGCTCGCTGTTCGCCCACCGGGTCATCACGCGGGTCGGCCACATCCGCGCCTTCGCCGCCTTCGCTTCCGTCCTGTCGGCGGCGGCACTGTCGCACGCCCTGTTCGCCGCGGTGCCGCTGTGGACCGTGCTGCGACTGGCCGAGGGCTTCTGCATGGCCGGCCTCTACATCTGCATCGAAAGCTGGCTGAACGGCACCGCCAACAACGAGACGCGCGGGCAGATCCTGTCGCTCTACATGGTCACGCTCTACGCCGCCTCGGCGGTGGGCCAGCAGCTGTTGCAACTGGACGACGCGGCGGGCGTGCGCATCTTCATGCTGATCGCCATCCTGCTGACGCTCGCCCTGGTGCCGGTGGCGCTGACGCGGACCACGCCGCCGACCCTGCCCAACGTGGAATCCTACGGGCTGCGGCGGCTGTACGAGGCATCGCCGCTGGGCGTCGTCGGCGTCTTCATCAGCGGGACGGTCACCGGCTCCATCTACGGCCTCGCCCCGGTGTTCGGTGCGACCTCCGGCTTCGGGGTGTCGGGGACGGCGCTGTTCATGAGCACCCTGATCCTGGGCGGGGTGGCGCTGCAATGGCCGTTGGGGCGGCTGTCCGACCGCTTCGACCGCCGCGCCGTCATCATCGGCCTGTCGGCGGCGCTGGCACTGGTCAGCGTCGGCATGATCCTGGCGGAGGGCAGCGGGCGGCAGGAGACGCTGCTGCTGGTGGCGCCGCTGTTCGGCGGGCTGGCCTTCACACTTTACCCGGTCTGCGCCGCCCACACCAACGACCACGCCGGGCCGGACAATGTGGTGTCGGTCAGCGGCGGGCTGATCCTCGCCAACTCGGTGGGGGCGATCATCGGCCCGCCGCTGGCCTCCGCGGCCATGGGCTTCGCGGGGCCGGAGGCGCTGTTCGGCTTCATCGCGGCGGGGGCGGGGTCGGCGACGCTTTACGGCCTGTGGCGCACACGCATGCGCCCGCCGCCGCCCGCCGAGGCGCAGGCGAGCTTCCGCCCGCTGCCCCAGACGACGCCGACCGTCACCCCGCTCGACCCGCTGGGTCCACCCCGGCCGGAATTGGCGGCGGGGAATTGAGGGGGGTGCGGTGTGAAGCCCTCTCCCGCCCCGGGAGAGGGAAGGGACCCGCGCGAAGCGTGGGAAGGGTGAGGGTGCCGCTGAGAATAAACGCCTTGATCCTTGAACGACCCTCACCCGCCCGCTGTGCGGGCACCCTCTCCCGGGGCGGGAGAGGGGGAGAAGATCACTCCTCGACCTTTGCGGGGGCGGTGGGCTGCCAGGGGAAGGCGCCCATCGGTCCCATGCCGACGCGGTCGCGCGGGATCGCCACATCGCTCTGCATGTAGAGCGCGATCAGCTCGGCCAGCGAGCGCAGCGAGTCCGCGTGGATGCGCTCGTAGCCGTGGGAGCTGTCGATGCCGAAGCAGACCAGCGCCGTGCGGATGTCGTTGCCGGCCTCGATGGCGGCGGCGCTGTCGCAGCGGTAGTAGCGGAAGACGTCGCGCTGGTGCTCGATGTCGTGCTGCTGGCACAGCGACAGCAGCTTGTGCGTTAGGTGATAGTCGAAGGGACCGGTGCTGTCGGCCATGGCGACGGTGACGCCGAACTCGCGGCTGTTCTGGCCCATGGCGGTGGTGCCGTTGTCGATGGTCACCATCTCCGCCACGTCCTTGTGCAGCACCGACGAGGCGCCGGAGCCGACCTCCTCCGAGATGGTCAGCAGCAGGTGGCAGTCCACCGGCAGCGGCAGCTTGGCGTCGAGGACCGCCTTGGCGGCGGCGAAGATCACCGCCACCCCCGCCTTGTCGTCGAGATGGCGGGAGTTGATGAAGCCGCTGGCGTCGAACTCCGCCTGCGGATCGATCGCCACGAAGTCGCCGACGTTGAAGCCGTGGAATTGCAGTTCCGCCAGGGTTTCGCAGCGGGCATCCACCCGGATCTCCAGGTTGGTCCAGGCCACCGGCTGGGTGTCGATCTCCTCGTTGAAGGTGTGGCCCGACGCCTTCAGCGGCAGGATGGTGCCGCGGTAGCTGCCCTTGTCGGTGTAGACGGTGCAGCGCGCCCCTTCGGCGAAGCGCGCCGACCATGTGCCGATGGGCACGACCTCCAGCCGGCCGTTCGCCTTCAGCATCTTCACCTGGGCGCCCAGCGTGTCGAGATGGGCGACCACGGCGCGGTCCGGGCTGTACTGCCGCCCCGCAAGATCGGCGCGGATCGCGCCGCGCCGGGTCAGTTCGAAGGGGATGCCCAACCGGTGCAGCTCGTCGCCGCAGAAATGGACGATCTGGTCCGTGTAACCGGTCGGGCTCGGGATCTCCAGCAGGCGGCGGAGAAGCCCCGTCAGATAGTCCATGTCGATGACCGGACGGACGATCCCGGTCCGTGTCAAGGCTGCCTGCTCCATACCACCTCCTGAACGTCACGCTCGCGGATCGACCGCGGAGTAGGGGAAGAGAAGATCGAGGAAGCGTTCGGCGGTCGGCTGCGGTTCGTGGTTGGCAAGGCCGGGCCGCTCGTTCGCCTCGATGATCGCGTAGTCGGACCCCAGAAGGTCGGGGATCAGCAGATCCAGGCCGACCACCGGAATGTCGAGCGCGCGCGCCGCTTCCACCGCCGCTTCCACCACGCGGTGGTGCAGGCGGTCGGTGATGTCGTGCAGCGTGCCGCCGGTGTGCAGGTTGGCCGTCTTGCGCACGGCCAGCGTCTGCCCCTCCGGAAGGACCGAGTCCATGGTGAAACCGGCGTCACGCACGCAACGTTCCGTTTCCTCGTCCATCGGGATACGGCTTTCCCCGCCGGTGGCGGCGGCGCGGCGGCGGCTCTGCGCCTCGATCAGCTGCGCGATCGTCCGCTCGCCGGTGCCGACGATCTCCGCCGGGCGGCGCACCGCGGCGGCGACGACACGGTAGTCGATGACCAGGATGCGCACGTCCTGGCCCTGCACGAACTGCTCCAGCAGGACCGTTTCGCAGATCTTCTTCGCCTTGCCGATGGCCCAGGCCAACGTTTCCGCGTCGCGCACATCCACGGTGATACCCTGGCCCTGCTCGCCGCGGGCGGGCTTCACCACGACGCTGCCGTGGCGCTCCAGGAAGGCGGCGTTGTCGTCCATGCCGGCCGCCGTCATCTGGTCCGGCACCGACAGGCCGGCCCGCAGCAGCGTGCGCCGGGTCACCGCCTTGTCGTCGCAGCGGAACAGCGCCACCGCCGAGGTCAGTTCGCTGAGGCTTTCGCGGCACAAGATGCTGCGCCCGCCGAAGCTGAGGCGGAACAGGTTGGACTCCGCGTCCACCACCTCCACGCCGATGCCACGGCGCCGGGCCTCGTTGATGATGATCATGGCGTAGGGGTTGAGGCTGGCCTCCACCGCCGGGCCGGCGAACAGCTTCTCGTTGATCGGGTTCTTGGTCTTCAGCGCGAAGACCGGCACCCGCCGGAAGCCCAGCTTCTCATAGAGCGCGATGGCGTTCGCGTTGTCGTGCAGGACCGACAGGTCCATGAAGCTGCGCCCGCGCTCCTTGAAACGCTCGGCCAGCGCGCGGACCAGCGCCTCGCCGATGCCGGGATAGGCCGCCTGCGGATCGACCGCCAGACACCACAGGGAGGAACCGTTCTGCGGGTCCTTGAAGGCCCGGACATGGTCCACCCCGGTGACCGAGCCGATGACCGCCCCGCTGACCGGGTCGGTAGCGATCAGGTGGGTCAGCACGCGGCTGTCGCGCTCCGACCAGCAGAGTTCCGGGTCCATGGTCACCATGCCGCGGGCGCCGTAGATGCGGTTCACGGCATCGACGTCCTGGCGGCCGCGCAGCGTTTCGATGACGAAGCCGCGAGTCTCGCCGCCCGGCCGGAAGCCGGCCAGCCGCAGGCGGTAGGTGTGGGAGGGGTCGAGGAACAGCTCGGTCGGCGCCTGGGCCAGCGCCACATGCGGGTCCTCCAGATACAGCGCGATGTCGCGCCGGCCCGGCCCCTCCTGGCGCATCGCCTCGATCAACTCGCCGACGTCGGGAAAGGTGTTGGCGAAGAGCAGGCGGCCCCAGCCGCAATTCACCACCGCGCGCGGCGTCGGCCCAAGCCCCGCCCCCGTCCGGCGGTTCGGGCGCGGCGAGTCCTCGTCCATCAGGGCGGAGACCAGGGCGCGTTCGATCCGGAAAGGCGTCTGGGTGCGATTCTGCATCGTCATCATGCGGTGTTCAGATCCCGTGGGTTTGCAGCCAGAACTCCAGCAGGGCGGCCTGCCAGAGCTTCGAACCGCGAAGCGGCGTGATGTGGGTTTCCGGATCGCTGAACAGGCGGTCCAGATAGGCCGGCTGGAACAACGCACGCTCCCGCGCGGCGGGCTGGTTCAGCACGTCGCGCACCAGCTCCAGATAGGGGCCGCGCAGATACTTCAGCGCCGGAACGGGGAAATAGCCCTTGGGCCGGTCGATGACCTCGGAGGGGACGACCTTGCGTGCCGCCTCCTTCAGCACGTATTTGCCGCCGTCGCGCAGCTTCAGCTCCGGCGGGACGCGGGCGGCCAGCTCGACCAGATCGTGGTCGAGGAAGGGCACGCGTCCCTCCAGCCCCCAGGCCATGGTCATGTTGTCCACCCGCTTCACCGGGTCGTCGACCAGCATGACCGTGGTGTCGAGGCGAAGCGCCTTGTCCACCGGGCGGTCGGCGCCGGGCCGGGCGAAATGGGCGGCGACGAAGGCGCTCGCCGCGTCCTCGTCGGTGAGATATTGCGGGTTCAGCGCCTCGGCCATCTCCGCGCGGTTGCGGTCGAAGAAGACCTTGGCGTAGGTGGACAGCGGATCGGTCGCCTCCATCATCGGCGGGTACCAGTGGTAGCCCGCGAAGATCTCGTCGGCGCCCTGGCCGCTCTGCACCACCTTCACATGCTTGGAGACCTCCTGCGAGAGCAGGAAGAAACCGATGGCGTCGTGGCTGACCATCGGCTCCGACATCGCCCGCACGCAGTCCTGAAGGGCGGGCAGGGCGCGGTTGCTGTCGATGAACAGCTTGTGATGGTCGGTCTGGAAGCGCTGGGCGATCAGGTCGGAATACTGGAACTCGTCGCCCTTCTCCTGCCCCACGGTCTCGAAACCGATGGAGAAGGTCTGCAGGCCGGTCTGCCCGGCCTCGGCCAGCAGGGCGACGATGACGGAGCTGTCGAGCCCGCCCGAGAGCAGCACGCCGACCGGCACGTCGGCGACCAGACGCCGCTCCACCGCCTTGCGCAGCGTGGACAGCACGGCGTCCTGCCAGTCGCCTTCCGACATCCGTTCGTCGCCGGGCTGCGGGCCGAAGACCGGCTCCCAATAGGTTTCCTCGATGCGGCGCCCGTCCGGCTCCAGCGTCAGCAGGGTGGCCGGCGGCAGCTTGCGCACGCCCTTCAGGATGGTCCCCGGCGCCGGAACGACGGCGTGGAAGCTCATGTATTGGTAGAGCCCCACCGGATCGATCGCGGTGTCGATGTCGCCGCCGGCCAGCAGGGCGGGCAGGGTGGAGGCGAAACGCAGCCGTCCCGCCGTCTCGGACAGGTAGAGCGGCTTGATGCCCAGCCGGTCGCGGCCCAGCGTGACGCGCCCGCTGTCCCGTTCCCAGATGGCGAAGGCGAACATGCCGTAAAGCCGCTCGACGAAGCGGCGGCCCCAGGCGTGATAGGCTTTCAGCAGGACTTCGGTGTCGCCGTGCGAGAAGAAGCGGTAGCCCTTGGCCTCCAGCTCCGCCCGCAGTTCCGGATAATTGTAGATGCAGCCGTTGAAGACGATGCCGAGGCCCAACTCGGGGTCGGTCATCGGCTGCTGCGCCGCTTCGGACAGGTCGATGATGCTCAGCCGCCGGTGGCCGAAAGCCATCCGGCCATGGGCGAAGACGCCTTGCCCGTCGGGGCCGCGCAACGCCAGGGCTTCGGTCATCGAGCCGACCGCGGACGCGGAGGCCGGGCGAGAATCGAAGCGGATTTCCCCGCTGATGCCGCACATTGTAAGAAATATCTCCGTATTCGAATGGGCTGGAGGCCGGCAAAAAACGCCTGGAAACGGCGAAGGACCGGCGCCACCCCTCAACAGGCGTGCAGCTTGATCGTCGCAAGGTTGGGCCCTGCCTTGCACAGGGTATCGGGGGTAGGGCGCGCCGAACGACGGGAGGGGAGCGGCCCGAAAACGGGGTATCGGGGCTAACCCGTAGGGCTGGAAATGCCTCGCGGCTGAGGAAAGCCAAGGGGGATGGCGCCGGCCAGCGCAATGGTGGGGATAGGCTTTTCGGGATTAATACCTCTGCGCCCAATAAAGGCGATTAGACGTCTAATCGCGCTGCCGTCAGCGCGGTGGCCAGTTCGCGGGCGGCGTGGCGCAGGGCGCCCGGCTCGTGGCCGGTGAATCCCAGCATCAGTGCCTGCAACGGCGGGGCGGCGATGTGCATCGGGCTGACTGGGCGGACGGCGATTCCGCGCTCGGCCGCCACCGCCTCCACGTCGCGATCCGACAGGCCTGGGCGCAGCCGGGCGATCAGCTTCATGCCCTGCTCCGGCACCTCCGCCTCCATCCAGGGGGAGAGATGGGCGCCGATGGCGTCGGCGAGCGCGTCCCGCGCGGTCGTGTAGCGGCGGCGCATGCGGCGCAGGTGCGGGCCGAAGTGACCGTCCTCCAGGAAGTCGGTCACCACGCCCGTGTAGAGCGTCGCCGGGTGCCAATCGGTCAGGCGGCGCATGGCGAGCACGGAGTCCAGCAGCTCGGGCGGCAGCACGGCGTAGCCGAGCCGCAGGCCGGGAAACAGGACCTTGCTGAAGGTGCCGACATAAATGACCCGTCCGCCACCATCGATCCCCTGGAGCGAGGCGAGCGGGTGGCCTGTATAGCGGAACTCGCTGTCGTAGTCGTCCTCCAGCACCCAGGCGCCGGCCGCGCGCGCCCAGGCCAGAAGCTCCATCCGCCGCGCCATCGACAGCACGACCCCCAGCGGGTAGTGGGAGGACGGGGTGACATAGGCCAGCCGGGCGTCCGGCGCTGCGGCGACGCCCGCCGCCACCTCCAAGCCCTGCCCATCGACGGGCACCGGCACGACGCGCGCCCGCGCGGCCTCCAGGGCGGCGCGCACCGCGGGGTAGCAGGGGTCTTCCAGCCACACCGGATCGCTGGGCCGCAGCAGCACCCGCAGCACGAGATCGATGGCCTGCTGGGCGCCTGCGGTGATCACCACCTGCTCGGGCTCGCAGCGCACCGCCCGCGCGGTCTGCAGATAGCGGGCGATGGCCTGCCGCAGGGCCGCCGGTCCGCCGGGCTCCCCATAGCCGAGCATCACCGGGTCCGGCCGTTGCAGGTGCCGCAGGGTCAGGCTGCGCCAGATCCGCAGACTGCGCTCGTCCAGCGCGCAGCGTCCCGTGCTGAACGGGAGGGTGCCGAAGGGGGTGGCCGATGGCAACGGGGAGGGGACGCGGCGGGGCGGCTCCGGCGGCGGACTCTCCAGCCCGTCCGGCAGGTCGCGGGACACGAAGCTGCCCGCCCCGACGCGCCCTTCGATGAAGCCCTCGGCCAGAAGCTGCTCATAGGCGGCGACCACCGTGTTGCGGGCGACGCCGAGCCGTTCGGCCAGGGCGCGCGTCGGTGGCAGCTTCCCGCCGGGCGGCAGGGCGCCGGACAGGATGGCCCGGCGCAGCTCCCGGTAGACCTGCCGCAGCAGCGGCTCGCCGCCCGTCCGGTCGATGGGGAGGAGCATCAAGTCGGACAGATCGGCGGGCATCGGATTGGTCCAGTCAATGAGGTCGCAATTGGCTCTCACGCCGGACCAATGACTAGGCTCTAATGGCGCCGTTGTCCACCGCCGCGAAGAGAGTTCCGCGATGTCCGAGGCCGTTCCGTCCGACCGCTATCCCGTCACCGACCGCAACCGTGTGAAGCGCCTGCACGAGCGGGGGCGCTACGATCGGGAATCCGTTCACGCCATCCTCGACGGCGCGATGATCGCGCACATCGCCTACGTGATCGACGGGCAGCCCTACTGCACCCCCACGGCCTTCTGGCGGGAGGGCGAGCATCTCTATTGGCATGGGTCCTCGGCCAGCCGGATGCTGCGGGCGCAGCGCGACGGCCTGCCGGTCTGCCTGACCGTGACGCATCTCGACAGCCTCGTGCTCGCCCGCTGCGGGTTCAACCATTCGGCGGATTACCGGTCCGCCATGTGCTTCGGCACCGCGCGCATCGTCGAGGAGCCGGAGGCCAAGACCCGCGCGCTCGATGCCATGGTCGACCGCTTCTATCCGGGGCGCAGCGCCGACTTGCGGGCCAGCACGGCGCAGGAGATCAAGGCGACCATGGTCGTCGGCATGGAGATCGAGGAGGCGAGCGCCAAGGTCCGGAGCAAGGGCCTGTCCGACGAGGGCGAGGACATGCACCTGCCCGTCTACACCGCCCGCTATCCGGTGGTTCAGGTGATCGGCGCCGCCGAGCCCTGTCCGCGGCTTCCCGCCGATACGCCGGTCCCGCCGGGGCTGGCGGGCTTCACCGCCGGCCGCCCGCTTGACGAGCTGATGCTGGAGAACCACCGCATCCGGTTCGGCGGGGAGTGACGCGCCCCGCCACCACGTCCGGCGTCACCGCGTTCGGCGCCACTCGCCGTCGATGGTGTAGGGCGCCGAACGGCGGCGACGGTGCGTCCGGTCGCCAAAAGTCCGCTCACCGCGCGGGGGAGGACCATCCAGATGCTCGGCCAGGATCGCCATGTTCTTGCGGTTGGCTTTCCAGAACACGTCGGCGATGTTGCCAGCGACCGGGACGGCGCTGATCAGGCTGTCCATCGCCACATTGCCGACCATGCGCAGCAGCTTGCCGCGCGGCACGCCGAGCCTCCAGGCCTCGCGGATGAGATAGCCGGACACCGCCGTGGTGGCGAGGTTGCCGAAGCCGGGCACCAGGCCCAGCACCGCGTCGGCGCCGAAGGTGATGTTGGTGCCGGGCACGCGGACGGCGCTGTCCATCGTCCGCGCCAGCCATTCCAACCGCCGGCGCGCCGCGACATGCGCCGTCTCATCGTAGGCGGAACCGTAACGGAAAGAAGAAAAAGACGTATCGGTCATACGGACCCTCCAGAAGGGGACGGCTGCACCGTCCGCTCAAGTGAAGGGCTCCGACATCGCGGTCCGTACCAAGTGGACCGCCAGAGGGGCCCGGAGCCAGTCCCGCACAGATGGCCCGGTCGTCCCGCCCGCGCAAGACCCACCCGGTACATTTTCGTATGAGTACGGTGGATTCATCCCCGGTTTTCTGGCCCGGTCACAACAGCATCAGGAACGCCGGCAGGCCACCCAGAACCGCGCCTTGGGATCCACCCCACAGAACGTCGCCCTGCTCCACCGACCGGCGCAGCGCCGGGTTGGTGCCGCGCAACTGGCACAGGGCGAAGATGGCGGCGTTCACGGCCCCGGCCAGGGCGAACCACAAGATCCAGGACGGCATGCCGCCGAGCCACACGGCGGGGGCGAGCATCAGGGCGGTGCGCCCGGTCCAGGACAGACCGCGAAAGACCAGCGCGTCCCATGACCAGCAGCCGGCTTGGCCGACCGGACCGAAGGGCAGGAGATGCTGTCCGATGAGCGTCGCCACGGCGGTCGCCGCACCGACCACCAGCGCCCGGTCCGCGGGCATGGCCAGCGACCACAGGGCGGTGCTGAGCAGGGTCGCCGGAACGCCCCAAAGCAGCAGGCGGGACAGAGCCCCCGTCTGACGGCTGAGCGCGCTGAGAAAGAAGCTGCCGAGCAGGGAGCAGGTGACGGTGAGCAGGACGGCGGCGAACAGCAGATAGTCGATGACGAACTGTTCGGTCAGCATCACCATGGCCGCGCTCCCCCACCGGTTCTTTGTTCGTATTCCCCACAATTACGGTGGGGCGTGACCGGGCCGGCGTCAATGAAAATCACCCCGATTTTTGGGGTCCGCCTACCCCATCATCCCCGTCCGTCTCAGCAGGTCGAGAAACCGTTCCAGCACCAGATTGGGCTGTGCACCCTTCTTGGTGACCGCCTGGAACTCCTGAGCGTAATGGAAGCGCTCCGGCAGCAGGGCGCGCATCGCGCCGCGCTCGACCCATTGCCGCGCGTAATGGGTGGGCAGGAAGCCGACGTAGCAGCCGGTCAGGATCAGGAAGGCCACGCCCTCGCGGTCGGTGGCGGTGGCGGTGGCGGTCAGCGCCTGCTGCACCCCCGCCGCCTCCGGCACCTGCTGCGCCTCGGTCGGGGCGACAGCATCGGCGGATTCCACCGCCGCGTCGGGCACCGTCTCCGCATCGAACAACGAATGGCCGCGCCCGCAATAGAGGCGGGATTCCTCCTGATACAGCGGCAAGCGGTCCAGGCCGGGCAGGGCGCGCCGCGCCGGCACCACGCCGACATGCAGCCGCCCGTCCAGAACGCCGCGCTCGATCTCGTTGGGCGGGATCATGCGAATGTTCACCCGCACCTCCGGCCCCTGCTGCTTCAGGCCGCGCAGCGCGTCGGTCACGCGCATCTTCGGCATGGTGACGAGGTTGTCGGTGATGCCGATGTTCAACTCCCCGCGCAGCCGCCCGTGCGCGGCGTTGATCTCGCTGCGGAAGCTCTCCAGGCCGGCGAACAGGCGCAGCGCCGCCTCATAGGCCATGCGCCCCTCGTCGGTCAGCAGGAAGCCCGCCCGCCCGCGCCGGCACAGCCGCAGCCCCAGCCGCCGTTCCAGATCGGCCATGTGCAGGCTGATGGCGGCGCGGCTGATGTTCAGCTCCACCTCCGCCGCGGAAAAGCCGCCGCACTCCACCACCGTCTTGAAGACGCGCAGCAGGCGCAGGTCGGCGTCGTTGAGGCCGCTCAGGGGGCGGGCGGTTAAGGGGCGGGCGGGCTTGGTCATGGATAGGTAAGCGGACGCTTGCGTAAGGTTTGAATGGTTTGGATTTAACCGCAGCCAAGCCTCCGCGCACACTGTTTTCCGACCTGATTGTCCATGCCACCCCAGCCCGCAGGAGTGCCGCCCGATGCCGCCGTTGGACGAGAGCCACAAGACCGGAGCCGCCCCGACCGCCGGGCTGACGCGCGAGGAGCTGGACGCCCATTGGATGCCCTTCACGGCGAACCGCGAGTTCAAGGCGAACCCGCGCCTGATCGCCCGCGCCGAAGGCGCCTGGTACTGGGACGCCGAGGGGCGGAAGATCTACGACAGCCTGTCCGGCCTGTGGTGCTGCGGCGCCGGGCACAGCCGCCGGGAGATCGGTGAGGCGGTGGCCCGCCAGATCGCCGAGCTGGACTACAGCCCGGCCTTCCAGTTCGGCCACCCCGCCGCCTTCAAGCTGGCGCACAAGCTGGCCTCGATGACTCCGGCCGGGCTGGACCATGTGTTCTTCGTCAATTCCGGGTCGGAGGCGACCGATACGTCGCTGAAGATGGCGCGGGCCTATTGGCGGCTGAAGGGCCAGCCGACCAAGACCAAGCTGATCGGCCGGTCGAAGGGCTATCACGGCGTCAATTTCGGCGGCATCAGCCTGGGCGGCATCGGCGGCAACCGCAAGCTGTTCGGCTCGGGCGTCGAGGCCGACCATCTGCCGCACACGCTGCTGCCGCAGAACGCCTTCACCAAGGGCCTGCCGGAGCAGGGCGCCGAACTGGCCGACGCGCTGGAGGAATTGGTCGCCCTGCACGACGCCTCCAACATCGCCGCGGTGATCGTCGAGCCGCTGGCCGGCTCCGCCGGCGTGCTGCCGCCGCCCAAGGGCTATCTGAAGCGGCTGCGGGAACTGTGCGACAAGCACGACATCCTGCTGATCTTCGACGAGGTCATCACCGGCTTCGGCCGCATGGGGACCGCCTTCGGCGCCGATGCCTTCGGGGTGGTGCCGGACATCATGAACGTCGCCAAGGGCCTGACCAACGGCGCGGTGCCGATGGGCGCCGTCGTCGCCAGCCATGAGATCTACCAGACCTTCATGGACAACGGCGGCGCCGACTACATGGTCGAATTCCCGCACGGCTACACCTACTCCGCCCATCCCGTCGCCTGCGCCGCCGGCCTTGCCGCGCTGGAGCTGTTCGAGCGGGACAAGCTGGCCGAGAAGGCGGCGGATCTGGCTCCGCATTTCGAGACGGTGCTGCACGGGCTGAAGGGGCTGAAGCACGTCACCGACATCCGCAACTACGGGCTGTGCGGCGCGGTGCAGATCGCGGCCCTGCCGGGCGAGCCGGCCCGCCGACCCTACGAGATCGCCATGCACTGCTGGAAGGCGGGCTTCTACGTCCGCTTCGGCGGCGACACGCTGCAGTTCGGCCCGCATTTCATCAGCGAGCGTGACGACCTCGACCGGCTGATGAACGCCGTCGCCGACGCCATCCAGGCAACCGCTTGAGGATGGAGAACGCCATGACCCTCGTTCCGCACCTCATCGGTGGCGTGGCCGACGCCCCCGCCGACAGCCGCAGCGCCGACATCGTGAACCCGGCCACCGGCGAGACCGTCGGCCGCGTTCCGCTGGCCGGCCGCGCCACCGTGGAATCGGCCATCGCCGCCGCCGAGGCCGCCTTCCCGGCGTGGCGGGCGACGCCGCCGGCCAAGCGGGCGCGGGTGATGTTCCGCTACCGGCACTTGCTGGAGGACAACGCCGACCGCATCTGCGCGGCGATCACGCGGGAGCACGGCAAGACTCTGGAGGACGCCCGCGGCGAGCTGACCCGCGGCATCGAGAACGTCGAATACGCCTGCGGCATCGCCGACCTGCTGAAGGGCGAGCATTCCAAGAATGTCGGGCCGGGCATCGACAGCTGGTCGGAGTTCCAGCCGCTGGGCGTCGTGGCGGGCATCACACCCTTCAACTTCCCGGCGATGGTGCCGCTGTGGATGTTCCCGGTCGCCGTGGCCTGCGGCAACGCCTTCATCCTGAAGCCGTCGGAGCGCGACCCGAGCGCTTCCCTGCTCATCGCGCAGCTGGCGCAGGAGGCCGGGCTGCCGCCGGGCGTGCTGAACGTCGTCCACGGCGACAAGGAGGCGGTGGACACGCTGCTGACCGACCCGCGCGTCCAGGCGGTCAGCTTCGTCGGCTCCACCCCGGTCGCCGAGTATGTCTACGCCACCGGCACCGCCCATGGGAAACGGGTGCAGGCGCTGGGCGGGGCGAAGAACCACGCCATCGTCATGCCGGACGCCGACCTCGACAACGCGGTCAGCGCGATCATGGGTGCGGCCTACGGCTCCTGCGGCGAGCGCTGCATGGCGATTTCCGTGGTCGTCGCGGTGGGCGACGCGACCGCCGACCGCGTCGTGGCGATGCTGGCGGAGCAGGTGCGCGGCCTGAAGGTGGGGGCGGGGACCGGCACCGGTTGCGACATGGGTCCCCTGGTCACCCGCGCCCATTTCGAGAAGGTGAAGGGTTTCGTCGACCGGGGCGTCGCCGAAGGGGCGGAGCTGGTGGTCGACGGCCGCGGGCTGGTGGTGCCGGGGCACGAGGGCGGCTTCTTCCTCGGTGGCTGCCTGTTCGACCGGGTGACGCCGGACATGAGCGTCTATCGGGAGGAAATCTTCGGCCCGGTCCTCTGCGTCGTTCGCGTGGCGACGATGCAGGAGGGCATGGACCTGATCGACGCCCACGAGTATGGCAACGGCACCTGCCTGTTCACCCGCGACGGCGAGGCCGCGCGCTACTTCACCGACGCGATCAAGGTCGGCATGGTCGGCGTCAACGTGCCGCTGCCGGTGCCGGTGTCCTACCACAGCTTCGGCGGCTGGAAGCGGTCGCTGTTCGGTGATCTGGCGGCCTACGGGCCGGACGGCGTGCGCTTCTACACCCGGCGCAAGACGATCACCCAGCGCTGGCCGGCGGGCGGCGTGCGCGAAGGCGCGCAGTTCTCCTTCCCATCGATGAAGTGAGCGGAGCGTATCTCGCTCTCCTCCCCCGGAGCAGGGGCGATCGGTCCCATCGCCCCTTCCCCCCGGCATATACGCCGTCTATACGACAGACCCTCTTCCGCCCCCCTCGAATCTATACGCGCATCGGGCGCAGCCTGATCGTGCCGGACACAGCCGTGCCGGCATCCGATACACGCTGACGCGCGCCCGGCTCCTCCCGGGTGCGCCCCGGAGGCAACCATGCTGGACATCATCGCGCTGGCGATCACCGCGGCCTTCTTCGCCGCGTCCATCGCCTATGTGCACGCCTGCGACCGCTTGTGAGGGGGGGCCGGGCCATGATCGTCGATTACGCGCTCGGCGGCCTCGTCGCCGCCGGGCTGCTGGGCTACCTCGTGTACGCCCTGATCCGCCCCGAACGGTTCTGAGGAGACTCCCATGACCGTCAGCGGCTGGATACACATCCTGCTCTTCGCCGCCCTCGTGGCCGCCGTGGCGCGCCCGCTCGGCGGCTACATGACGCGGCTGTTCAACGGGGAGCGCACGCTGCTCTCGCCGCTGCTCGGCCCTGTCGAGCGCGGGCTCTACCGCTTGGCCGGGGTGGACGCGAAGGCGGAACAGCATTGGGTGACCTACGCCGTCGCCATGCTGCTGTTCAACGTCGCCGGCCTGCTGCTGCTTTACGCGCTGCAGCGCTTGCAGGGCGTCCTGCCCCTGAACCCCACGGGCATGGCGGCGGTGCCCGCCGACCTCGCCTTCAACACCGCCGCCAGCTTCGTCACCAACACGAACTGGCAGAATTACGGCGGCGAAAGCACGATGAGCCACCTCGTGCAGATGGCCGGGCTGACCGTGCAGAACTTCGTGTCGGCGGCGACCGGCATCGCGCTGGCCGTGGCTCTGGTCCGCGGCTTCACCCGCGCCGGGGCGCGGACGGTCGGCAATTTCTGGACCGACCTGACCCGCGGCACGCTCTACCTGCTGTTGCCGCTCAGCCTGCTCTACGCGCTGTTCCTGGTCTGGCAGGGCGTGCCGCAGACGCTGGCCGGGACGGTGGACGCCACCACGCTGGAGGGTGTCAAGCAGACCATCGCGCTCGGCCCCGTCGCCTCGCAGGAGGCGATCAAGATGCTGGGCACCAACGGTGGCGGCTTCTTCAACGCCAACTCCGCCCATCCCTTCGAGAATCCCAACGCCCTGACCAATCTGGTGCAGATGCTGTCGATCTTCGCCATCGGCGCCGGGCTGACCAACCTGTTCGGGCGCATGGCCGGCGACGAGCGGCAGGGCTGGGCCATCCTGGCCGCCATGGGCCTGCTGTTCGTCATCGGCGTCGCCGCCGTCTATTGGGCGGAGGCCCAGGGCAACCCGGCCTTCGCCGCCTTCGGCCTGGACAACGCCGCCGGCAACATGGAGGGCAAGGAGACCCGCTTCGGCATCGCCATGAGCGCCCTGTTCGCCGCGGTGACCACGGCGGCCTCCTGCGGGGCGGTCAACGCCATGCACGACAGCTTCATGCCGCTGGGCGGCATGGTGCCGATGGTCAACATGATGCTGGGCGAGATCATCGTCGGCGGCGTCGGGGCCGGCCTCTACGGCATGCTGCTGTTCGCCATCGTCACCATGTTCGTCGCCGGGCTGATGGTCGGGCGCACGCCGGAGTATCTGGGGAAGAAGCTGGAGGCGAAGGAGGTCAAGATGACCATGCTCGCTGTGCTCTGCCTGCCCTTGATGATGCTGGGCGGCACCGCCTTCGCCGTGGTGCTCGACACCGGCCTCGCCGCGCTCGCCAACGCCGGCCCGCACGGCTTTTCGGAGGCGCTCTACGCCTACGTCTCGGCGGCGGCCAACAACGGCAGCGCCTTCGGCGGGCTGTCGGGCAACACGCTCTGGTACAACCTGACGCTGGCCGCCGGGATGCTGGTGGGCCGCTTCCTGGTCATCGTGCCGATGCTGGCGGTCGCCGGCTCGCTCGCCGCCAAGACGCGCAGCGCGGCGTCGGCCGGCACCTTCCCGACCCACGGCGGCCTGTTCGTCGGGCTGCTGGCCGGGGTCATCCTGATCGTCGGCGGCCTGACCTTCTTCCCGGCGCTCGCCCTCGGCCCGGTGGCCGAGCATCTGGCGATGCGCGCCGGCCTCCTCTTCTGACCGGGGACCACCATGGACACCCATTCGAAAACCGCCACCCGGACTCCGGCCTCCACCCTGCTGGACCCGGCCATCCTGCTGCCCGCCGTTGCCGGCTCCGTCCGCAAGCTCGACCCGCGGCTGATGGCCCGCAACCCGGTGATGTTCTGCGTGGAGGTGGTGGCGGCGCTGACCACGCTGCTGTTCCTGCGCGATCTGCTGACGGGCGCCGGGGGCCTCGGCTTCTCCCTGCAGATCGTGCTGTGGCTGTGGTTCACCCTGCTTTTCGCCAACTTCGCGGAGGCGGTGGCGGAGGGACGCGGCAAGGCCCAGGCGGCCAGCCTGCGCCGCACCCGCACGGAGACCACCGCCAAGCGGCTGGCGGGCGAGGGCTGGGAGAGCGTTCCGGCCACCCTCCTGAAGCCCGGCGACCTCGTGCTGGTGGAGGCCGGCGACCTCATCCCCTCCGACGGCGAGGTGGTGGAGGGCGTGGCGTCCGTCAACGAGGCGGCGATCACCGGCGAATCCGCTCCGGTCGTCCGCGAGTCCGGCGGCGACCGCTCCGCGGTGACCGGCGGCACGCAGGTGATCTCCGACTGGATCAAGGTGCGGATCACCGCAGCCCAGGGCAACACCTTCCTCGACCGCATGATCGGGCTGGTCGAGGGCGCGCAGCGGCAGAAGACGCCCAACGAGATCGCGCTGAACATCCTGCTGGCCGGCATGACGGTCATCTTCGTCATCGCCGTGGCGACCATCCCCAGCTTCGCCGCCTACGCCGGCGGCTCGGTCGGGGTGCTGGTGCTGGCGGCGCTGTTCGTCACGCTGATCCCGACCACCATCGGCGCGCTGCTGTCGGCCATCGGCATCGCCGGCATGGACCGTCTGGTCCGCTTCAACGTGCTGGCCATGTCGGGCCGGGCGGTGGAGGCGGCGGGTGATGTGGACACGCTGCTGCTCGACAAGACCGGCACCATCACGCTGGGCAACCGCCAAGCGGCGGAGTTCCTGCCAATCTCTGGCGTGGCCGACCGCGACTTGGCCGACGCCGCCCAGCTCGCCTCGTTGGCCGACGAGACGCCGGAGGGCCGCTCTATCACCGTTCTGGCGAAGGAGAAATACGGAATCCGCGCCCGCGACATGGCCGGGCTGCACGCCCGGTTCGTGCCCTTCACCGCCCAGACGCGGCTGAGCGGCATCGACAGCGACGGCGTGACCATCCGCAAGGGTGCCGTGGACGCCGTGCTGGCCCATGTGCGGACCTTCGGGCAGGGCATCGCCAACCAGGGCGATACGGTGACCGGCAACACGGTGATCGGGCTGCGCCCCGATCCCGCCCTGGAGGCGGCGGTGCGCGAGGTGCAGGCCATCGCGGAGCGCGTCGCCAAGTCCGGCGGCACGCCGCTGGCCGTCGCCCGCGATGGGAAACTGCTCGGCGTCATCCACCTGAAGGACATCGTCAAGGGCGGCATCCGGGAGCGCTTCGCGGCGCTGCGCCAGATGGGCATCAAGACGGTGATGATCACCGGCGACAACGCCATGACCGCCGCCGCCATCGCGGCGGAGGCCGGGGTGGACGACTTCCTGGCCCAGGCGACGCCGGAGATGAAGCTGCAGCTGATCCGCGACGAGCAGGCGCGGGGCAAGCTGGTCGCCATGTGCGGCGACGGCACCAACGACGCCCCGGCGCTGGCCCAGGCCGACGTCGGCGTGGCGATGAACACCGGCACCGTCGCCGCCCGCGAGGCCGGCAACATGGTCGACCTGGACAGCGACCCGACCAAGCTGATCGAGATCGTGGAGATCGGCAAGCAACTGCTGATGACCCGCGGCGCGCTGACCACCTTCTCCATCGCCAACGACGTGGCGAAGTATTTCGCCATCATCCCCGCCATGTTCCTGGCCTTCTACCCGCAGCTGGGCGCCCTGAACGTGATGGGGCTGGCCAGCCCGGAGAGCGCCATCCTGTCGGCGATCATCTTCAACGCGCTGATCATCGTCGCGCTGATCCCTCTGGCGCTGCGCGGCGTCGCCTACCGCGCGGTGGGCGCGGCGCGGCTGCTGCGCCGGAACCTGCTGATCTACGGGCTGGGCGGCCTGATCGTGCCCTTCGTCGGGATCAAGCTGATCGACCTGCTCGTCACCGCCATCGGACTCGTGTGAGGACCCCGCCATGCTCAAGGAACTGCGTCCCGCCCTCGTCATGATCGCCGCGCTGACCGTGGTGACCGGGCTGATCTACCCGCTGGCCGTCACCGGCATCGCCCAGGCCATCTTCCCGCATCAGGCCAACGGCAGCCTGATCGAGCGGAACGGAGCGGTCGTCGGCTCCGCCCTGATCGGCCAGGGCTTCACCGGGGCGGGCTATTTCCACGGGCGGCCCTCCGCCACGCTGGGGCCGGACCCGGCCGACCCGTCGAAGAGCGTGCCGGCGCCCTACAACGCCGCGGCCTCCGGCGGCTCCAACCTCGGCCCGACGTCCCAGGCGCTGGCCGACCGGGTGCGTGCGGAGACGGAGCGGCTGGAGGCCGAGAATCCCGGCGTTCCGGTGCCGGTGGAGCTAGTGACGACGTCGGCCAGCGGCTTCGACCCGCATCTGTCGCCCGCCGCCGCCGACTTCCAGGTCCCCCGCGTCGCCCGTGCCCGCGGCCTGTCGGAGACCCAACTCCGCGCCCTGGTCACCATGAACACCGATCCGTCGCCTCTGGGACCGCTGGGGGAGCCGGTGGTCAACGTGCTGCGGCTCAATCTCGCCCTCGACGCCGCCACGGCGACGCATTAGCTGAAGGTCAACAGGCGGCCCCGTCCGTTCTCCCGTCCGCTCTCCCTTGCTGGCGGGGGAGGGGATGGGGGCGCCGATCCGTTCCGAAAGCCGCTCCCCGATGCCGAACGACCGAACCGCCGCCGTCACCCGGCCTTCGCCCGAAGCGCTCCTGCGCGAAGCGGCGCGGGAGGGGCGCGGGCGGCTGAAGCTGTTTCTGGGGGCGGCCCCCGGCGTCGGCAAAACCTACGAGATGCTACTGACCGCCCAGGCCAAGCGGCGCGACGGGGTGGACGTGGTGGTCGGCGTGGTCGAGACCCATGGCCGGCGCGAGACCGAGGCGCTGCTCGCCGGGCTGGAGGTCATTCCCCGCCGCAAGATCGACTACAAGGAGCGCCGGCTCGACGAGATGGACCTCGACGCCATCCTCACCCGCCGCCCGGCCATCGTGCTGGTGGACGAGCTGGCCCACAGCAACGCCCCCGGCAGCCGCCATGCCAAGCGCTACCTCGACGTGGAGGAGATCCTCGCCGCCGGGATCGACGTCTACACGACGATGAACATCCAGCATGTGGAGAGCCTGAACGACGTCGTCGCCCGGATCACCCGCGTCCGCGTGCGCGAGACGGTGCCGGATTCCATCATCGACCGGGCCGACGACATCGAGGTCATCGACATCACGCCGGACGACCTGATCCAGCGGCTGAAGGACGGCAAGGTCTATGTCCCGCGCACCGCCGAGCGGGCGATCCGCCATTACTTCTCCCCCGGCAACCTGACGGCGCTGCGCGAGCTGGCGCTGCGCCGCACCGCCCAGCGGGTGGACGAGCAATTGCTGACCCATATGCAGGCCCACGCCATCGCCGGCCCCTGGGCGGCGGGGGAGCGGCTGCTGGTCTGCGTGAACGAGGACCCGGCCTGCGCCGCCGTCGTCCGCTACGCCCGCCGTCAGGCGGAGCGGCTGCGCGCCCATTGGACCGCGCTGCACGTCGAGACGCCGCGCAGCCTGCGCCTGAGCGAGGCCGAACGCGACCGCATCGCCGACGCGCTGCGGCTGGTCGAGAAGCTGGGCGGCGAGGCGGTGACCATCCCCGGCGGCGACGTCGCCGGCACCGTGGTCGAGTATGCGCGGACCAACAACGTCGCGCACATCGTCATCGCCAAGTCCCACCGCGGCCGGTGGGCGGAACTGCTGCGCAGCTCCATCGCCTTCCGGCTGATCCGGCAGGCCGGCGGCATCAGCGTGCACGTCATCGCGGACGACGCCGAGGAGCCGATCCCGCCCAAGACGGTGCGCACCGCGGTGCCCCGGCGCCCGGCGCTGTCCTGGTGGCCCTACGCCGCGGCCACCGGCTATGTCGCCCTGGCGCTGGGCGTCGGGCACCTGCTGCATCTGATCTTGGACGTCGGCAACGTCGCGCTGGTGTTCCTGACGGCGGTGCTGGCCAGCGCGGTGACCGGCGGGCTGGGGCCGTCGCTCTACGCCTGCGTCGTCAGCGTCCTGGCCTTCAACTATTTCTTCCTGAACCCGCTCTACACCTTCTCCATCGCCGATCCGGAGAACATCGTCGCGCTGTTCTTCTTCGCGGTGGTGGCGGTGATCGCCAGCAACCTGACCGCCCGCGTGCGCGCCCAGGCGGTCACCGCCCGGCTGCGCGCCAAGACGACCGAGGACCTCTACGGCTTCAGCCGCAAGCTGGCCGGGGTGGTCACCATGGACGACCTGCTGTGGGCGACCGCCCACCAGATCGCGGCGATGCTGAAGGTGCATGTGGTCCTGCTGCTGCCCGACGGCGACACGGTGTCCGTCCGCGCCGGCTACCCGCCGGAGGACGAGCTGCGCGAGGCCGACCTCGCCGCCGCCGTCTGGGCGTGGGAAAACAACCGGCCGGCCGGGCGCGGCTCGGACACGCTGCCCGGCGCCAAATGGCTGTTCCTTCCCCTGCGCACCGGGCGCGGCCCGGTCGGGGTGGTCGGCATCGACACCGACACCGCCCGCACCGGCAAGCCCGGCGCCCTGCTGACCCCCGACCAGCGCCGGCTGCTCGACGCGCTGACCGATCAGGCCGCACTCGCCATCGAGCGCGTCACCCTGGCGGAGGACGTGGACCGCGCCCGTCTGGCCGCCGAGACGGAGCGGCTGCGCTCGGCCCTGCTGACCTCGATCTCCCACGACCTGCGGACCCCGCTGGCCTCCATCCTGGGGTCGGCGACCAGCCTGACCGCCTACGGCGCCGGGATGGACGAGGCGTCGCGCCGCGACCTCGCCGCCACCATCCAGGAGGAGGCGGAGCGGCTGAACCGCTTCATCGCCAACCTGCTGGACATGACGCGCCTGGAATCGGGGGCGATCCGCCCGCGCACCGGCCCGGTCGATCTGGCCGAGACGGTGGGCAGCGCGCTGGGGCGGGCGGGCCGTATCCTGGCCGGGCACCGGGTGGACGTCGATCTGGCCGCCGACCTGCCGATGCTGGAGGCGGACGACGTGCTGTTCGAACAGGTTCTCTTCAATCTGCTGGACAACGCGGCCAAATACGCGCCAACAGGCTCGCTGATCCAGGTCGGGGCGTCGCGGGAGGATGGTCGGGTGCGCATCGAGGTGCGGGACGAGGGCGACGGCATCCCGGCGGCGGATGTCGAGCGCATCTTCGACAAATTCTACCGCGTCCAGGCCCAGGACCGGCAGCGCGCCGGGACCGGGCTGGGGCTGGCGATCTGCCGTGGCTTCGTCGAGGCGATGGGCGGCACCATCGCCGCCGGCAACCGCAAGGACCGCTCCGGCGCCGTCTTCACCCTGATCATGCCGGCCGCCGCCGCTCTGCCCGGCCTTGAGGAGCCCGGCCGTGAGGAGCCAGGCATTGAGGAGATGACGCCATGAGGTCGGACAGCCTGCCGCTGCGCGTCCTGGTGGTGGACGACGAGCCGCCGATCCGCCGCTTCCTGCGCACCACCCTGTCCGCCCAGGGCTACGACATCGCCGAGGCGGCGGATGGCGCGGGCGCTCTGGAGGCGGTGCGGCGGCGCCCGCCGGACCTGCTGGTGCTCGACCTCGGCCTGCCGGGCATCGGCGGGCTGGAGGTGATCCGCCGCCTGCGCGCCGACGGGGTGGCCGCCCCGATCATCGTGCTGTCCAGCCGCGCCGACGAGGCGGGCAAGGTGGAGGCGCTGGACCTCGGCGCCGACGACTATGTGACCAAACCCTTCGGCATGGACGAGCTTCTCGCCCGCATCCGCGCCGCCCTGCGCCACCGCCTGCAGCAGCAGGGGGAGCGCCCGCTGTTCCGCAGCGGCGACCTTTCCGTCGATCTGGTCCGGCGGATCGTGACGGTCCGCGGCGCCGAGGTGAAGCTGTCGCCCCGCGAATACGACCTGCTGCGCCTGCTGGTCGCCCATGCCGGCAAGGTGCTGACCCACCGCTTCATCCTGAAGGAGGTCTGGGGCGCCGACACGGACGTGCAGTATCTGCGAATCTACATCCGTCAGCTCCGCCAGAAGATCGAAGCGGAGCCGGAGCGCCCCCTGCACATCCTGACGGAAACCGGCGTCGGCTACCGGCTGCGCTCGCCCGACTGATCCCGCCCCCACATCCGTTGCAACCCACCGCTGCACGCTAAACCTGCTGCGCCATGCTTCGATTCGTGCGACAGAAGCCCCAGGGCCGCTGTTTCAAGCGCAAGCCCCAACAAAAAAGATGACCGCACACCGCCATTGAGCCCAACCGCAGCCTTCGAAGAGATTTTCATATGGAAAGCGTCGATCTCTGGTCGCAGCTCACCGCCCTCGGGCAGGTGGTCGCCATCGACCTCGTTCTGGCCGGCGACAACGCCATCGTCGTCGGCATGGCCGCCGCCGCCGTTCCCAAGGAGCAGCGCCGCAAGGTGATCGTCTGGGGCATCGGCGCCGCCATCATGCTGCGCATCTTCTTCGCGCTGATCACCACCCAGCTCCTCGCCATCATCGGGCTGACCCTGGCCGGCGGCATCCTGCTGCTGTGGGTGTGCTGGAAGATGTTCCGCGAGCTGCGCTCCCATGGGGAGGACGAGGTGACGCCCGACGAGGCGCTGGCCGCGAACGGCTCCGGCGACGCCGCGGTCGGCGCGGCGGTGGCGACGACCACCTTCGGCGCGGCGGTCTGGCAGATCGTGGTGGCGGACGTGTCGATGTCGCTCGACAACGTGCTGGCGGTGGCCGGTGCGGCCAAGGACCATCCGACGGTCCTGGTCATCGGCCTGCTGCTCTCCGTCGTCCTGATGGGGGCGGCGGCCAACATGATCGCGCATGTCCTGCACAAGCATCGCTGGATCGGCTGGATCGGCCTCGCCATCATCACCTACGTGGCGCTCGACATGATCTGGCGCGGCGGCAACGAGGTTCTGGCCCAGGCCCACCTGATCTGATGTCCCATCTGCTCTGACAATCGAAAAACCCCCGCCTTCGGGCGGGGGTTTTTTCTTCAGGCGCCCGTGCCCTCCAGCACCGCCCGCAAATCCTCCTGGCGCTGGACCGTCCGCACCCCCAGCGTGCCGTCGCGGCCCCGGATCGCCACCTCCTGGCGCTCCAGATGCTCCAGACGCCGGAGCCCCGCCAGTTCGGCGGCCGCGTCGGAGAAGACCACGGTGGCGCCCAGCGTCTTGGTCATCTCCTCCAGCCGCGCCGCGACGTTGCCGGTGTCGCCGATGAACTGCAGCGATCCGTCCTCCGAGCAGGCCACCGCCCCGACCACGGCGAGGCCGGAATGCACCCCGGCCCCGAAGGCCAGCGGCTGGTCCAGCTCCTCCGCGAGGTCGCGGCTCAGCACCTCGATGTCGCGCCACAGGTCGGCGGTGGCGCGCAACGCGCTCGCCGCCGCCACCGCGGGGTCCTGCTCGTTGGCGAACATGCCCATCACCCCGTCGCCGGCGATGGCGATGACGTAGCCGCCGTGCCGCCGGATCGCGTCGGTGACGACCTGGACGTAGCGGGTGACGATGAACAGCGCGTCGAAGGGCAGCCGCTCCGCCGCCAGCGAGGTCGATCCCCGCAAATCCACGAACAGCGCGGTGATCGCCAGTTCCCGCCCGCTGTCCATGGGGGCGGTGACGGCAAAGGTTCGCCCATTGTCCCGCGCCGACAGCAGCGGCGTCACCGACAGCGGTGCCACCGGGCGAAGCTGGCAGGCGAGGCGGACGGCACGCGGCGCCTTCATCCGCTCCAGCACCGCCCGTTCCGTGGCGTTGGGCGGCGGCAGGGCGTCCGCCCCCTCGGTCACCCGGATGCGGCAGGTGGAGCAACGCCCCCTCCCGCCGCACAGCGCGGTGTGCGGGACGCCGTTGGCCCGGCTGGCCTCCAGCACGGAGGTGCCGCGCGGGACGGTCACCGTGCGCCCGCCGGGATAGGCGATGCGGACCGGGCTGGTCGCCCGTGCCCGCCAGTTGCGAACCTGCCGCAGCCCCAGCGTGCCGACCAGCAGCAGGACGTAGGTGTTGAACACGCCGCCGCTGATCGCCGCCAGCGCGGCGCGGTTCTCCGCTTCCGGCGTGCCGGGGGCGGGCGGGCGGAACGGCTCCAGATAGGCGGGGTCGGCGGCGGCACGGCGCTCGGCGTCCCAGCCGGCGTTGACGATCCCGGCCAGCGCCAGCAGGGGCAGCAGCATGGCAAAGGCGCCGAGCAGCGCGGCCCGGCTCCGGTACCAGGGCTTCGTCATCAGCCAGCCGCGCACCCCGATGCAGCCGTGAATCCACACGATGACCAGCAGCAGGAGCTGGCGCCACAGCAGGGTTTCCGGCGCGGTGATCCAGTAGAGGACGATCGCCCGCGGGTAGGTCAGTGGGTCGTTGTAGAGGTCGTCCGACAGCATCCCCGTCATGCCGTGGGAGATCAGCAGGAGCGGGATGCACAGGCCGAGCCCCAGCTGCCACGCCTCCCCGGCGGGCATGCGCAGGTGGCGGCGGCGGTACAGCGCCCACAGACCCAGCCCGGCGTGGGTCACGAAGGAACCGGCGAGCAGCGCCTGCCCCGGCGGCGTGTCCCAGACCCACAGCAGGGTGCGCCGCGCCACCTCCATCCCCGGCAGCAGCAGCAGACCGGCGGCGTGGGCGAGGAAGTGGGTGATGACGAAGGTGAACAGCGTCAGGCCGGTGAACAGGCGCAACGGGCGTTCGATCCGGCGTTTCATGAACGATTCCGGATCATGAACGGGGCCGGGCGGCGGATGGGACGGGCGTCCATGTCGGTCGGCGGGCTCGGCTTGTTCGTGGCGTCCACCGGCATCCTATGAGATCATCCCACGCCATGCCACAGCCGGACACCCATTCCCGTTCATGAGGCGCCGGAGCGAAACGCTGGCCGGGGCGGCGCTGTTCCGCTCCCTGTCCCCCGACGAGCTGCGGGCGCTGGAGGACCGCTGCCTCTGGCGCCGGGTGGAGGCCGGGCAATGGATCATCGATTTCGAGGATGAGGGCACCGACGTCTTCGTCGTCGCCGCCGGTCTGGTCCGGGTGACGATCCGCGCGATCTCCGGGCGGACGGTGATCCTGCGCGACATTCCCGCCGGGGAATTCTTCGGGGAGTTGGCGGCCATCGACGGGAAGGCGCGCTCCGCCGGCATCGTCGCCGTGACCAACGCCACGGTCGCCTGCATGCCCGCCCCGCTGTTCCGCGACTGCGTCCACCGCCACCCCGACGTCTGCGATCAGGTGATGGTCCTGCTGGCCGGAGAGATCCGCAAGCTCGCCACGCGGGTGAACGAGTTCAACACGCTGGACGTGCGCCACCGCATCTACGCCGAGCTGTTGCGGCTGGCCCGGCCGGACGGGCGGGGGGAGCACAGCGCGACCATCTCCCCGCCGCCGCCCCATGCCGACCTCGCCGCCCGTGTCAGCACCCGGCGCGAGGCGGTCTCGCGGGAGCTGAGCGCCCTGGAGCGCGACGGGCTGCTGGAGAAGCGGCGGGGGGCGCTGGTCCTGTTGGACACCCGCCGCCTGCGGGACCGGGTCCGGCAGGCGGCGGAGGAGGATTGACGGCGCGCCTTACGCCTTCACCGCCTCGGACTCGATGATGATCTGGATGTCGTCGCCGATGTTCGGCACGCCGTACTTCATGCCGAAGTCGGAGCGCTTGATCGTGCCGCGGGCGGAGAAGCCGACCGTCTCCTGCTTGCTGGCCGGGCTGACGCCGTCCTTGTTGAAGGTCACGTCGAGGACCACCGGCTTGGTGACGCCCAGCAGGGTCAGGTCGCCGTGCAGCTTGCCGGTCTTGTCGCCGGTCTTCTCGATCTTGGTGCTCTTGAAGGTCAGCTTTGGGAACTCCTTCACGTTGAAGAAGTCCGGCGACTTCAGGTGCTCGTCGCGCTTGGCGTGGTTGGTGTCGATGCTGGTGGTGTCGATGGTCACCGACAGGCTGCTCTTGTCCGCGGCGTCCTTGTCGAAGGACAGCTCGCCGGCCACCGTGTTGAAGCTGCCGACTGCCTTGGAGAAGCCCAGATGGTCGACGATGAAGACCACGGCGGTGTGGGCCGGGTCGAGCTTGTAGGCGACCGGGGCGGCCTGGGCGGTCAGCGGCAGGGTGACGAGGGCCGAGAGGGCGGCGGCAGAGAGAAGACGCTTCATGATTCGGAGTCCTTTGTCGGATGAAAGGGGATGAAGGGGGTGGGTCAGTAGCCGGACACGTCGGAACCGGCGGAGAGAAGGAAGGCGGCGCCCACGGCGGCGGCGGCCGGCACCAGGGCGAGGACGGTCAGCGCCACGGTGCCCATGGCCCGTCCCGCGGCGGTGCGCGGCAGGGGCAGCCGGTCGCGCAGCCGGTCGGCGAAGAAGGCCGGCAGGACGAGCAGCAGGGCTTCGGCGTGGGCGGAGGAGAAGAAGGTCAGGGTGGCGGCCAGCAGCACCAGGATGCCCAGCGCCGCCTGACCGGCGTTGCCCCAGGCGTGGCGCTCCACCGGCCAGTTCCACAGCAGCAGGCCGCCGGTGGCCGCGGCCAGCGCGAAGGCGAGCTGGGCGACGGAAGCCGAGGCGCCGACCAGCGCCACCCCGCCCACCGCCACCGCGGCGGCCAGCAGGGCGACGCCGGGGGTGGCCACCCCCTCGCCCTCGCCGGCGGTGCGGGTCAGGGCGATCCAGCCGCCGGCCAGCAGCAGGACCGCGGCGGTGATGGTGTCCAGGCTTCCCGGCAGCACCGGCAGGGCGATCCACAACAGGGACGCCGTCACCCAGGCGCCGAGCAGCCATGTGCCGCGGCGGCGGTCGATCCCGGCGAGGTCGGCGCCGACGCCGATGACCAGACCGGCCACCGCGCTCCAGAACAGGCGGCCCATGCTGGAGGGCGGCGGCAGGGCGGGCAGGCCGACGATCAGCGCGTAGGCCGCCAGGAAGGCGGCGGCAACACCCGCCGCCGCCAACCGGGGACCCCGCGTGCGCCCGCCGGCGAGACGGACCACACCGACGGCGGCGACGCCGACCACCAGGGGAAACAGGGCGGTCTGCACCACAAGATCATCGAGCAGAGCCATCGTCGGAACACTCCAAGCCGCAGGAAACGGGACGCGGGGCGGAGCCTGCCGGGATGGAACGGTCAGGCCAGCGCTTCGCGGCGCGGCTGGAGAGTGCCGTCACGGGCGCCCGGCGCCTGTGCGAAAACGCACATCGCGAACGCGACGCAAGCGGGTTTCAGAGCGTGAGCGACGCCTTTGGAGCGGAACCTTTGTTCAGTTCCTGCGTGCCTTCCATGCTGTTTTGGAGAATGGACACCACGTTGCAAAGGTCGGGGCGACTCCCTGGGCAGCCAGTTGCGTATGTCGGTTCAGCTCCATAAGCCGACTGAACCGCAGTTCACCCCTTGTCAGCGCTTAAATCACAACGGCTCCATTCAGAGAAGGCTCCTTATGGGGCAGGACCCTAGTGGAGATACGGAGTGCGGCCACGGTCATTGCGCGCTATTGGCATCCCATATATGTTTTCTCAACTGGGGCGCGATGTAAGTCAGGGGGAGAGGCGTGGGGGTTACGCTGCCGCAAGCTACGGTAACTTGGTCCGGTGATGATTGGGAAAAGTACATCGCCGCGCTACTAGGCATGCGATATGCCCCTGGTGATTTTTTCGTCGTGCCTTCAGACGACCACGGCGACCTCGGCATGGACGGCGTGGGCCGCGATGGTCGTATCTACCAGTGCTATGCTCCAGAGAACGAGCCTCTTCAGCCAGGTGTCCGCAAAAAGAAGTTGAAGAAGAAAATAACAGATGACTTGACTAAGCTAGTCCAGAAGCAAGCTGAGCATCGAACCATTCTTGGGGATATAATCGTAGAGCGATGGATTCTGGTTACTCCCATTCTCCACAGTAAGGATATTCTCGCCCACGCCAATGCCGAGGCCGCAAAAACTCGCACGCTTGGTTGCCCGTACATCTGCCCCAGCTTTGAGGCGATAGCTGTAACCGAGAACGAGTTCCTAGGTGTCGAGAAAAAACGCTTCATCGGTTCCACGCTCCACCGCCTCAACCTAATCGTTGACGAGGTTGATCAGGGCAATCTCGATGCCCTCAAGCAGGACAATTCCCACTCCGATCTAGTAGGCAATTTGAAGACCAAGCTTTCCAAGCTGAAAGCGGTCAACACTCCCCAAAAGCTGGAGCAGCTCGAGCGGAAATACCTAAAGGCATACCTTGAGGGACGAGGCTTGCTAACATCCCTCCAGCAGAACCACGCCTCAATCTATGAGGCAGCTGTCAAAGCAAAACGAGGATTTGAGAAGCTACTTGAGGCCCGTTCGTCACTTTCGGGAGATCCTGGTGGAAAGCGTATCCTTGACGAACTGGCTGCATTCAACACGCAACTGGAAGAATATTTGGGAAAGCTTCTTGACCCGGAAACGACCGCAGTGCTGGCGACTGAAGCCATTTCCTATTGGCTGATGCACTGTCCATTGGATTTCCCCGACGATGATTAACCTCCGTGCGCTATACCCTGAGTTCGAAGCGGCAGGGTTCATTTTTCGCGACCGTGGCACTATTTTGCCGGGCGACAGGCGGCCATTGTGGCGGGTCGCCTTAGTGGTGGTATTGCTCAAGCAGGCTTGCCGGGGTGGCTCCTCGTCCTTGTCCAGGCTTCACGTTCTTGATTGGGCCGTCCGCTTCAAGCATGGCAGAGACCAAATTGTGGGATTTCTGAATGGGAACCGCCCGGCGTCATTTAGCCCTGTCCGCTTTGATCCAGCTCTCCTTCGCGCATTGCAGTTCGCTCGGGCTGAACAACTGGTCGCGGCGAAGGGTGGCAACATTGCCCTCACCACGAAGGGGCTGGCCATGGCTACCGAGATCGAAGGCGAAGCCAACCTTTTGCGTGTCGAGAAGGCCGTGCTTGCCGAACTGGGTAAGAAGTTCACAGAAAAGGCATCCGAAGCCTTCGTGAAGATTGGGGAACAGTATGAGCTTCCAACTTAGAAACCTTCGCCTGTCCGTCGTCACTGATGTTGGGCGCTATGGCCGAAGCCTAGAATTCAAGAACGGCCTGAACATCCTACGCGCTGAAAATGCGTCAGGTAAATCAACCTGCACCCAGGCCGTGATCTATGCGTTGGGATTGGAAGCTATGCTGAGTGCAAAACATGCAGTTCCGCTCCCGCATGCGATGAAGGATTGGCTAGAAACCGAGGATGGAAAGCGCCTCGGAGTACTTGAATCTCACGTCCTATTGGAGATTGAAAATGCCGCCGGAAAGCGGCTCGCCATCCAACGCTGCGTCAAGGGAACACAAGACAATCATCTTGTGACGGTCTGGGAAGGTCCCAGGCTTTCGTCGCCTGACATCGATCTTGCGGCCACCGACTACTTTGTTCGTCAGGCAGGCGCAGCCAGCCGGGAACGAGGTTTTCATAAGTTGCTCGCTGACTTCATCGGCATTTCATTGCCGGAAGTTCAGACCTACGACGGCGGGCGCTCGCAGCTTTATCTGGAGTGCATTTTCCCGCTCATGCTCGTTGAACAGAAGAAGGGGTGGTCGGGTATTCAGGCCGCGATGCCTCTCCAGTTCCAGATCAAGGATGTTCGCAAGCGCGCAATTGAATTCGTCTTGGCGCTGGATTCGTATGATCTTGCCCAGCGGCGGCTCCAGATAGAAAAGGAGAAATCTGATCTGCGCAGGGAATGGGGAATCATCATCAACCATTTGCGGGATAAAGCCAAGATAATTGGATGCAAATTCAGCGATCTTCCCGCTGATCCGGTGCCTGCTTGGCCTCCTGAAATCTATCCGTCCTTATGGTTCATCGAGACCGAAGGCGACGTTCCCCTCCAGAAGAAACTGCATGCCCTCCGATCTGAACTACTCGTGTTGGAAAATTCAAAGATACCCTCTGTACAAGAAGATGCTGATCGATTGAATGCCCAATTGCGGGAGAAATCCGACGATCTCGCCGCATTGAATCTCGCCATCTCCGAGATGGAGCTTTCATTCTCTAGTGATCGTGCGGATCGGTCCCGACTAGAAGCCCAGATCGCAAATCTCAACGAAGACATTGCCCACCACAATGATCTGATTCGTCTGCGTCGGATGGGATCGACGGAAAAGCTGACAATTTCCTCGGGCCATTGCCCGACCTGCCATCAGGAAATCCAAGACGTCCTCCTTCCCCAGGATGAGGACTACAATGCCCTGAGCATCGAGGAGAGCCTCAGTTTCCTGAAAGGGCAGCGGGGGACATTCCAGGCGATGCAGAAGGAGCTTGTCGCCAGTATTAGCGATAAGGTTGCCCGGCTAGATAAATACCGCGCCAAGGCGGCTGCCATTCGTTCCGAAATAAGAACCATAAAATCGGCGCTGATTACTGACGCGAGGTTGCCTTCTGAAGCAGCGCTTGAGCGCCGTGTGTGGCTTCGCTCTGAGATAGCACGATTGAGCAGCACCTCGGATGAAATCTCCGTCATGCTAGATTCGATGGAAGACGTTACTGCCCGTTGGGCTGATGTTCTCACCAAAGAAATGAAGCTGCCCACAGGCTTGATTTCTCCGAGTGACAGCCGGAAGCTGATGGCGCTGAAGGATTCAGTCTGCGAGCAGTTGGTCAAATACGGTCTGAAAAGCTTCGATCCCGCCGAATTCGACATCTCCCCGGACAGCTACCTGCCGATCTACGGCAATTTCGACCTTTCCTTTGATATGTCTGCGAGCGACCTCATCCGCCTCATATGGGCGTACCTATTGGGCTTGCTAGAAGTCGCTCGAACTTTCCCCAATAACCATACGGGATTCGTGTTTTTTGACGAGCCGCAACAACAGAACGTAAAGGACCTAAGCTTCAGCGCCTTGCTCCAGAGGGCGTATTTAGCGAAGAAATTCAATCAGCAGGTCGTGGTGTCTATAAGCAAACTGCCGCTGGATTTCATCACCATCATTCCAGAAACCGAACGTCATCTGATCGACATTAACGACAAGTGGATGCTGATACCCGAGTGATCGAGCAAGCGTTCAATAAGACAAATTTAAATCGAGCAATCGGTAGTGTCCGGGTCGTGTCCCGAAGCGTGGTGTAGCTGTGGGGAAGCGGCCCGCCGCAGCGCCTTCCCATGGCTGGCGTAGGCGGGCCGGTTATCCACAGCGGGGCGGTCATCGCGGTTCTTCGATAGAGTCTGGT
>NZ_QOKV01000022.1 GCF_008365405.1 Azospirillum brasilense
GTGACCGAGCCCTCGCCGGGCACGACCTTGGAGGCGAAGGTGCCCTGCGGCCAGCCCAGCAAGGCGGCGAGCATCTGGCCGGTCTGGTTGCAGTCGTCGTCGATCGCCTGCTTGCCCAGGATGACCAAAGTCGGGCCTTCCTTGTCGACCAGCGCCTTGAGCACCTTGGCGACGGCCAGCGGCTGCGTCTCGGCGTCGGTCTGCACCAGGATGCCGCGATCGGCGCCCATGGCGAGCGCGGTGCGCAGCGTCTCCTGCGCCGCCGTCGGGCCGACGGTGACCACGATGACCTCGGTCGCCTTGCCGGCTTCCTTGAGGCGGACGGCCTCCTCGACAGCGATCTCGTCGAAGGGGTTCATGCTCATCTTCACGTTGGCGGTCTCAACGCCGGAACCGTCCGCCTTGACGCGGATCTTGACGTTGTAATCGACCACCCGCTTGACCGGGACGAGGATCTTCATCGGAAACGGTCCTTATATGGCCGGGCGGCCCTCAGGCGCGCAGGATCTTGCCCGGATTCATGATGTTGTGCGGATCGAAGGCGCGCTTCAGCGTCGCCATCATGTCCAGCTCGACCGGGGACTTGTAGCGCGGCATCTCGTCGATGCGCAGCCGCCCGATGCCGTGCTCGGCCGAGATCGAACCGCCGAGATCGACGACGATGTCGTGGACGATGGCGTTGACCGTCGCCAGCTTCGCCTTCCATTCGGCCGGGTCGCCGCCCTCCGCCTGGATCGGGTTGAAATGAATGTTGCCGTCGCCGAGATGGCCGAAGGCGAAGGGGCGGATGCCCGGGCATTCCCGCTCCAGCGCCGCGTTGGCGCGGTCGAGGAAGCGCGCCACGCGGGAGATCGGCACCGACACGTCGTGCTTGAAGGACACGCCCTCGCGCTTCTGGCCCTCCGGGATGCCTTCGCGGATGCGCCACAGCGAATCGGCCTGCGCCTTGGAGGCGGCGACGACGCCGTCCAGCACCTCGCCGGCCTCCATCCCCGCCTCCAGGATGCCTTCCAGCATCTCGGCCAGACGGTTGCCGCCGTCCTGGTCGGCCAGCTCGACCAGCACGTACCAGGGGTAGCGGTCGCGCAGCGGGTCGGGCACGTCCGGCACGTGGCGGCGGGCCACGTCGATGCAGTCGCGCTGGATCAGCTCGAAGGTGATGATGCGGTCGCCGGCCACACCCTTGGCGCGGGTCAGCAGATCGACGGCGTCGCTGGGCGCCGACACCGCGACCAGCGCCGTGGCGGTGGCGCGCGGCAGCGGCGACAGCTTCAGCACCGCGGCGGTGACGATGCCGAGCGTGCCCTCCGACCCGATGAAGATCTGCTTCATGTCGTAGCCGGCGTTGTCCTTGCGCAGCCCGCGCAGGCCGTCCCAGATCCGCCCGTCGGGCAGCACCACCTCCAGCCCGGCGACGAGGTTGCGCATGTTGCCGTAGCGCACGACCTGCACGCCGCCCGCGTTGGTGGCGATGTTGCCGCCGATCTGGCAGGAGCCTTCGGCGGCGAGGCTCATCGGGAACAGCCGGCCGATGTCGCGCGCCGCGTTCTGGATGTTGGCGAGGATGCAGCCGGCTTCCACCGTCATCGTGTCGTTGTCGATGTCGATCTCGCGGATGCGGTTCAGCCGGTTGGTCGAGAGGACGATCTCCGTCCCGTCGGCGTGCGGCTGGCTGGCCCCGGTCAGGCCGGTGTTGCCACCCTGGGGCACGATGGGGGTGCGCGTCTCCGCGCAGATGCGCACGACGGCGGCCAGCGCCTCGGTGCTGTCGGGCAGCACCACGGCGGGGGAGCGGCCGACCCAGCCGTCGCGCCAGGATTCCATGAAGGGCTGCATGGTGCCGGGATCGGTGATCAGCCCGCGGTCGCCGACGATGGCGTGGATGGGAGCGAGCACGGCCGTCGCGAAGTCCGGCCGCCCGGCGGTCAGGGTGTGGTTGGACCCCGAAATGTCTTTGGACAAGGAGACTCTCCCTGGGCTTCGGTTCGGCGTCACAGCGCGCGGTAGGCCGTCTTGATGATGGTGTAGAACTCGATGGCGGAGCGTCCCTGCTCGCGCGGGCCGTAGCTCGACATCTTCCGGCCGCCGAAGGGGACGTGGTAGTCGACGCCGGCCGTCGGCAGGTTCAGCATGGTCATGCCGGCCTGGATGTTGGCCTGGAAGTGGCGGGCGTGCTTCATCGAGTTGGTGATGATGCCCGACGACAGGCCGTAGTCGGTGTCGTTGGCCACCGCCAGGGCCTCCTCGTAATCCTTGACGCGGATGACGCTGGCGACCGGGCCGAACACCTCCTCCCGGTTGATGGTCATGGCGTTGCTGGTCTCGGTGAACAGGGTCGGGGCGAGGAACCAGCCGCGCGTCGGCCGGTCCAGCCGCCCGCCGCCGGAGGCCAATTGCGCGCCTTCCTTCAGGCCGGTGTCGATGTACTGCAGGTTCTTGGTGAGCTGGAACTCGTCGATGACCGGGCCGATCTGCGTCTCCGGCTGCAGGGCGTGGCCGACGCGCAGCGCCGCCATTCGCTCGGTCATGGCGGCGACGAAGGCGTCGTGGATGGAGTCCTCGACGATGAAGCGGCCGGTGGCAGTGCAGCGCTGGCCGGCGTGGAAATAGGCGCTGTTGACGCCGATCTCGGCGGCGCGCTCCGGGTCGGCGTCGCCCAGCACGACCAGCGGGTTCTGGCCGCCCAGCTCCAGCTGGACGCGGATCATCCGCTCCGCGCAGCGCACGGCGATGCGCCGCCCGGTGTTGACCGACCCGGTGAAGGACACGGCGTCCACCGCGTCGACCACGGCGGCACCGACGTTCGGGCCGGCGCCGATCACCAGATTGAACAGCGCCGCGGGCATGCCGTGGGCTTCCAGCGCCTCCGCAATGAGGCGGGTGACGGCGATCGAGATGCCGGGGGTCTTCTCGGACGGCTTCCAGATCACCGCGTTGCCGAAGGCCAGCGCCGGGGCGATCTTCCACATCGGCGTGGCGACCGGGAAGTTCCACGGCGTGACGAGGCCGATGACGCCGACCGGCTCGCGCGTCACGTCGACCTCGACGCCGGGCCGGACCGAGCCCAGCGTCTCGCCCGGCGCGCGCAGCGCCTCGGCGGCGAAGAAGCGGGCGAGGTGGGCGGCGCGGGTGATCTCGCCCAGCGCGTCGGGGATGGTCTTGCCGCCCTCGGTCGCGGCGATGAGCGCCAGCTCGTCCTTGCGGTCGAACAGCGCGCGGGAGATGGCGTCGAGCACCAGCGAGCGCTGCTCCACCGTGGCGGCGCGCCATTGCGGCTGGGCGGCGCGCGCTGCGGCCACGGCTTCCGTCACGTCGCCGGCGCCGGCCAGCGAGTAGGAGCCGGCCAGTTCGTCGAGGTTCGACGGGTTGAAGATGTCGAGCCGGTCACGGCCCGGACGCCAGGAGCCGGCGATGAAGTTGGTGATGCGATCGGAAGCGGGGGACATGTCGTTTTTCTCCGGGGACGTTCTTTGGTGGCGCCGGTCCTGCCCCCACCCCGACCCTCCCCCGCTGGGCGGGAGAGGGTGCCTTAGGCGAAGCGGCGGCAGTCCCCTTCCCTGCGTGAGCGGGGGAGGGTCGGGGTGGGGGCACGTGCGCTCAGTCGGCGCGCGCCACCCGCTCCTTCAGGGCGGTCAGCGCCCACAGCGTTTCGATGGTCGGCACCGGCACGCCGCGGCGGCGGGCCAGTTCCAGGACGGTGGTCACGATGGGGTCGATCTCCATGCTGCGGCCCGCCTCGAAATCCTGGAGCATCGACGGCTTATGGCCGGGCACGCCGCTGCCCCGGCTCAGCCGCTCGTCGATGTCGTCGGGCAGGGCGACGCCCCAGGCATGTGCGACGTTCAGGCATTCGCGCATCAGCCGGCCCTGGACGGCGGCCATGCCGGGGGCCTGCTCCATGGCGCCCATGGTGGCGCCAGTCAGCACGCTGGTCGGGCCGACCGCCATGTTGAGCATCAGCTTGCTCCACAGCGGCACGCGGATGTCGGCGGGCAGGCGGGCGGTGGCGCCCGCCGCATTGAAGGAATCCGCCAGGGCCGCCAGTTTCTCCGCATGGTCGCCGGGCCGGGGGGCGCCGAAGGCCAGCACGGGCAGGGCGGTGTGGGCGACGACGCCCGGTTCGACGATGCGGGCGGGCAGCACCTCCATCACGCAGGCGGCGACCCGCTCCGGCCCGATGGCCGACCAGATGGCGCCGCCGGGATCGACCACCTCCAGCGGTTCCGGCGTCACGCCGTCGCCGGCGCCGTACAGGTACCACCAGGGAATGCCGTTCTGCGCCGCCACCACCAGCGTGTCCGGCCCGCACAGGGCGGGGAAGGACGCGGCCAGGGCCGGCAGCCCGTGCCCCTTCACCGTGACGATCACCACGTCCTGCGGGCCGAGGTCGGCGGCGGAATCGCTGGCCCGCGGCCGGCTGGTCAGCGTCCCCTTCGGCGTCTGCACGGTCAGCCCGCCGTCGCGGATCGCCGCGAGATGGGCGCCGCGGGCCAGCAGCGACAGCTCGTGCCGGCCCGTGGCGGCGAGATACCCCGCCAGCGCGCCGCCAACGGCCCCGGCTCCTACGACGGCGATGCGCATGTCGCTCTCCCTCTCTCGGTCTTGGTCTCGATCACTTGAATTCCAGCGGCGGCAGGTCGTCGTTCAGGTCGCCGCCGAGGCCCTTGAACTGCTCTTCGATCTGCTTGTCGTCGAGCTTGGTGGCGGTCGACTTGTAGTGCATGACCATCTGCGGGAAGGCGATCACCAGGGCCACCATGACGAGCTGGATGACCACGAAGGGCACCGCACCCCAGTAGATCTGGCTGGTCAGGACGGGGGCCGTCTCCTTCTTGGTGATGCGGTCGATGTAGGGCAGCTTGGGCGCCACCGAGCGCAGGAAGAACAGCGAGAAGCCGAAGGGCGGGTGCATGAAGCTGGTCTGCATGTTCACCGCCAGGATGATGCCGAACCACACCAGATCGATGCCCAGACGATCCGCCGCCGGGGCCAGCAGCGGGATGACGATGAAGGCCAGCTCGAAGAAGTCGAGGAAGAAGGCCAGCAGGAAGACCATCACGCTGACCGCGATCAGGAAGCCCATCTGGCCGCCGGGCAGGGAGACCATCAGCTCCTCGACCCAGATGTGGCCGTTGACGCCGTAGAAGGTCAGCGAGAACACCCGCGCGCCGATCAGGATGAACAGCACGAAGGAGGCCAGCTTGGCCGTCGCGTAGGTCGCCTGCCGCACCATGTCGAAGTTCAGCCGCTTCTTCATGGCCGCCAGCGCCAGCGCACCGACCGCACCCATGGCGCCGCCCTCGGTCGGGGTGGCGAGGCCGACGAAGATGGTGCCCAGCACTAGGAAGATCAGCGCCAGCGGCGGCACCATGACGAAGGTCGCCTGCTCCGCCATGCGGGAGATCAGGCGCTTGCCGGTCGCCCGCTCCACGACCGCCACGGCCAGGGCGTAGAGCGCGCCCGCCGCGATGGAATCGCCGATCAGGGCCAGGGTGGTCCACCCGTTCACCGTCAGCCACGCTGCCCCCGCCGTCAGCGCCGCCGTGGCAATGAATTGCAGGACGAGGCGCTGAGCGCCGAAGCCGCGGTTGAAGGCCGCCGCCAGGAAGGCGACCAGCACCGCCACCGAGAGCAGCAGCACGACGTAGTCGGCGCCGGACTTCACATCGGTGCGGCCCATCACCCAGGTGGCGACCGCGCCCGCGAAGAGGGCCAGCAGGCCGAGCTGCCAGACTCCGCGCGCGCCGTTCGGCTCGCGGTGGGCGATGGCCTCCGGCGGCAGGCCGGGGGCGGCCTTGGGCCAGATCATCGAGACGATGAAGACGTAGCCGGCGTAGAGGCTGGACAGCAGCAGGCCCGGCACGAAGGCGGCCTCGTACATGTCGCCGACCGAGCGGCCGAGCTGGTCGGCCATGACGATCAGCACCAGCGACGGCGGGATGATCTGGGCCAGCGTGCCCGACGCCGCGATCACGCCCGACGCCAGCCGCCGGTCGTAGCCGTAGCGCAGCATGATCGGCAGCGAGATCAGGCCCATCGAGATGACCGACGCGGCCACCACGCCCGTCGTCGCGGCAAGCAGCGCGCCGACGAAGATCACCGCGTAGGCGAGGCCGCCGCGGATCGAGCCGAACAGCTGCCCGATGGTGTCGAGCAGGTCCTCGGCCATGCCGGAGCGCTCCAGCACCAGACCCATGAAGGTGAAGAAGGGCACGGCCAGCAGCACGTCGTTGTTCATCGTGCCGTAGACGCGCTCCGGCAGCGCCTGGAACAGGTCGGGGCGGAACAGACCGATCTCGATGCCGATCAGGCCGAACAGCAGCCCGTTGGCGGCCAGCGCGAAGGCCACCGGATAACCCAGCAGCAGCATGCCGACCAGCGTGGCGAACATGATCGGCGCCATGTTGTGGCCGAACCAGCCGCGCCAGCCGTCCTGTTCGGCGAGCGCCGCGGCGCCGGGCACCGGCAGCACGTAGAGCGCCACGGCGACCACCGCCAGCAGCACCAGGGAGATGACGGACAGCCGGACGGCGCGCGGCGAAAGGGAGGGGGAGGTCGTGCTCATCGCGCGGTCACCGGCTGGAAAGGGTGTCGGGGTGGGAGGTGCGCTCGCGCTCGGCGGCCAGCAACCGTTCCGCCTCGGCCTCGGCCGCCGCCTGATGGCCGCCGGCCCGCTGGTTGGGGTCCTCCAGGTGGCCGGACATGATCGCGGCGCGCTTGGCCAGCTCGGACAGGCCCTGGATGAACAGCACGGTGAAGCCCAGAGGAATCAGCATCTTCGCCGGCCATTGCGGCAGGCCGCCGGCGTTCATCGACTGCTCCTCGATCGCGTAGGAGGCGATGGCGAAGGGCCAGGAGGTGACCATCATCACGAAGCTGAAGGGCAGCAGGAAGGCCAGATGGCCGAACAGGTCGATGGTGTCGCGGGCGCGCTTGCCGAGCTGCGCGTTCACGATGTCGATGCGGATGTGCTCGTCCTCCTTCAGCGTCCAGGGGGAGCAGAGCAGGAACACCGCGGCGAACAGCACCCATTGCAGTTCTAGCCACGAATTCGAGCTGACGTCGAACGTCTTGCGGACGACCGCGTTGACGGCCGACACCAGGATCGCCAGCACGATCAGCCAGGATATCGCCTTGCCCAGCCGCGCGGTGACCGCGTCGACCAGCCGGCAGGCCCCGACCAGGGCCGTCATGAAGGGGGAAGCGTTGGGGGTCGGCATGGTGGGCAGGCCCTCCGGGAAAAGCCGGTCGCGCGGAACGCGACGATGCCATGACCGGGGAGCGGCGGCCCCGCTCCCCGGTCATGGTTGAGGACGTGCCGGATCAGCGCCGGGCGAGGCGGAGGACGGCGCTGTCGTAGGCGTATTCCGACGCCTGGTTCCACAGGTTCGAGTCCGTCTGGAAGCGGCGGTAGCTCTCGTAGAACTTCTTGAAGGTCGGGTTCTTGTCCGACAGCTCGTCGTAAAGCTCCATGGCCGCCTTGTGGCTGGCCTGCAGCACGTCCTGCGGGAAGGCGCGCAGCTTGGCGCCCTTCTCCACCACGCGCTTCAGCGCCGCCGGGTTCAGTACGTCGTAGCGCGCCACGCTGTCGACGTTGGCGAGCGCCGCCGCCGAGGTCAGCGCCGCCTGGTAGTGCTTTGGCAGGCTGTTCCAGCGGTTCGTGTTGATGAAGAAATGCTGGAGCGAGGTGCCGTCCCACCAGCCCGGGTAGTAGTAGTTCGGCGCGATCTTGTAGAGGCCGAGCTTCTCGTCGTCGTAGGGGCCGTTGAACTCGGCGGCGTCGATGGTGCCGCGCTCCAGCGCCGGGTAGATGTCGCCGCCGCTGACCTGCTGCGGCACGACGCCCAGCTTGGACAGGATCTGGCCGCCCAGGCCGGAGATGCGGAACTTCAGCCCCTTCAGGTCCTCCGCGCTCTTGATCTCCTTGCGGAACCAGCCGCCCATCTGGGAGCCGGTGTTGCCGCCGGCGAGCGCCTTCAGGTTGTGGCCGGCGTAGAACTCCTCCAGCAGTTTGCCGCCTTCGCCATGGTAGAACCAGGCGTTCTGCTGGCGGGTGTTCAGGCCGAAGGGCAGGCAGCAGCCGAAGGCGAAGCTCGGGTCCTTGCCGACATAGTAGTAGGAGGCGGTGTGGGCCATCTCCACCGTGTCGTTGCTGGCGGCGTCGAGCGCCTGCAGCGCCGGGACCAGCTCGCCGGCGGCGAAGACCTGGATCTGGAACTTGCCGTCCGTGGCCTCGGCGATGTTCTTCGCCAGCACTTCGGCGCTGCCGTAGAGCACCTCAATGTTCTTCGGGAAGCTGGACACGCAGCGCCAGCGGATCGTCGGCTCCGACTGGGCGATGGCCGGGGCGGCGAGGGTGGAGGCGCCGGCAACGACGGCGGCACCCTTGAAGAATTGACGGCGCTTCATGTGGATCTTCCTCCCGAGATTTTTGTCGCCCGGACGAGGCGATGCCGGTCCGACGCGCTTGGTCCCCGGTGGGTGGCCGGGGAGGGTGTGGTGACCCTGACAGTGGATCAGGCGGCCGCACAGCGGAATGCGTTTCGCCGGCATATCAGCCATAAGCGCGGCAAGCCATCAGCGGAGCGAACGGTTTCATCCGAAACCCGCGGCGAGCCACCGTGAACGGTGCGGGCGCGGACGGTTTGCTATGCCCGCAATGAATATCTGCTACAGGCACGCCACGCGCTCCGCACCGCGCGATGGGTCGATAAGCTGAGGGCAACTGGTCTTCGACCGCCATCAAACCGACGGATGTTCAATCGCATGAACGGTGTGCGCCATGTCTAGGCTGTCCTCTCCGCTCAACGCCGCCGGAGCCGCCTATCTCGAAGCGTTGCAGGAACGTTTCCGCGAGGACCCCGCGTCGGTGGACGTGAGCTGGCGCGCCGTCTTCCAGATCCTGGACGAGCTGGGCGCCGTTCCCGCCGGTGCACCGCCGGGCTGTCCGGCCGGCGATCCGGCGGTTCCGCTGCGGCAGGAGGAGATCCGCCAGCGCGGCCACGCCGCCGCTGCCCTCGATCCCCTAGGCCGCGCCGCTCCATTGGTCGCCGCGTCCGAGGACGGCGGGACCGCGCGCCTGCGCCGGCTCTACCAGGGCACGCTGACGCTGGAGACCGCGCACATCGACGATCCGGCCCTGCGCTCCTGGCTGCGTGACGCCTATGAGGGGGCGGAGACCACTCCGCCCGCCGAGGCGCGCCGCCGCGCGCTGGCGCTGCTGACCGCGGCGGAGGAGTTCGAACGGCTGCTCGGCGTCCGCTACCCGACCAAGAAGCGCTTTGGGGCGGAAGGCATGGAGACGCTGATCCCGCTGCTCGACCGCATCCTCGCGGCGGCGGCGGCGGCGGGCGTCACCGAGGTGCAGGTCGGGACCATGCACCGCGGCCGGCTCAGCCTGATGGCCAACGCGCTGGGCAAGCCGCTGGTCGAGCTGTTCGCCGGCATCAAGGGCATGCACCCCTTCCTGGCCGACCCGCCGGTTCCCGCCGACGTGCCCTATCACATGGGGGTGGAGAGCAACCTCTCGTTCGGCGAGCGGTCGCTGGCCCTGACCCTGTCGCCCAACCCGTCGCATCTGGAGGCGATCAACCCGGTCACGCTGGGCCGCGCGCGGGCGCGCCAGGATCTGGAGAAGGAGCGTGGGGGTGAGGCCAGGCGGGTGCTCTGCGTGCTGCTGCACACCGACGCCAGCGTGATCGGCCAGGGCAGCGTGACGGAGGCGCTGCAACTGTCCGGCGTTCCCGGCTTCACCGTCGCCGGCACCATCCACGTCATCGTCAACAACCAGATCGGCTTCACCACCGAGCGGGAGGAGGCGCGGACCTCGCTCCACTGCACCGGCCTGTGGAAGGCGGTGGACAGCCCCATCCTTCACGTCAACGCCGACGATCCCGACGCCGCCCTGCGCGCCGCCGACCTCGCCGTGGCGTTCCGGCAGGCGCATGGGCGCGACGCAGTGATCGACCTCGTGGGGTACCGCCGCAACGGCCACAACGAGATCGACGAGCCGCGCTTCACCCAGCCGCTCGACTACAAGGCGATCGACGCCCACCCGCCGGCCCGCGCGCTCTACGCGCAGCGGCTGGCCGCCGACGGGCTGGTCGGCCCCGAGGAGGCCGAGGCGTTGGCCGCCGGGCACAAGACCCGCTTCCAGGAGGCGCTGGCCGCGGCCTCCGACCATCGGCCGAACCACGACGGCTTCCCCGGCGGGCGCTGGGCGCCCTTCGCCCCGGCCGGCACGCTTCCCGCCGAACCGGACACCGGCATCGCCGACGACCGGCTGCGCGGGCTGCTGGCGGCGCTGGCCGCCATCCCCGATGGGCTGGCCGTGGACCGTAAGGTGGAGCGCGTCATCCGCCGCCGCGCCGAGGAGCCGCTGGACTGGGCGACCGGCGAGGCGCTGGCCTTCGCCACGCTGCTGGCCGAGGGGACGCCGGTCCGGCTGACCGGGCAGGACGTGGTGCGCGGCGCCTTCTCGCACCGCCATTTCGCGCTGACCGACACCGTCACCGGGCGCCGTCATGTCAGCCTGAATCATCTGGGTGTGGAGCAGGCGCGGTTCGACGTGGTCAACAGCCCGCTGGCGGAATACGCCGTCCTCGGCTTCGAGTACGGCTACAGCCTGGAGCGGCCCGACGCGCTGGTGATCTGGGAGGCGCAGTTCGGCGACTTCGCCAACGGCGCGCAGATCATGATCGACCAGTTCATCGTCAGCGCCGAGGACAAGTGGCGCCAGCCCTCCGGCCTCGTCATCCTGCTGCCGCACGGGCTGGAGGGGCAGGGTCCGGAGCATTCCTCCGCCCGCCCGGAGCGCTTCCTCCAGATGGCGGCGCGCGACAACATCCGCGTCGCCCACCCCTCGACCCCGGCCAACTACTTCCACCTGCTGCGCCGGCAGATGCTGCGCCGCGACCGCAAGCCGCTGGTGGTGCTGAGCCCGAAGACGCTGCTGCGCCTGCCCGCCGCCGTGTCGACCCTGGCCGACTGCGCGCCGGGCACCGCCTTCCAGCCGGTCATCGTCACCGCCGGGGCGCGGGTCGAGCGCATCCTGCTGTGCAGCGGCAAGCTGGCCTACGAGCTGGAGCGCGAACGGGCCGAGCGCGGGCCAGAAACCGGTGCCGACGGTGTGGCGGTGGTCCGGCTGGAAATGCTGTACCCTCTGCCCGACGCCGCGCTCTCGGCGCTGTTCCGCCGGTGGCCGGGCGCGTCCTGCGTCTGGGTCCAGGAGGAGCCGTGCAACCTGGGCGCCTGGACCTATCTGGACCGCCGCCTGGAGGCGCTGCGCGCCGCCGCCGGCTGCGCCGAGCCGCGCGTCGGCTGTGTGGCCCGCGACGAGGCGGCGTCGCCCGCCGGCAGCTTCCACGGCGACCACGAGGCCGATCAGCGCCGGCTGGTGGAGCAGGCCTTCGCCGGGATCGCCGCGTCCCTCCCGCCCCGCGAGACGATCGCGGCGGACTGAGCAAGAACAACACCAAAGCAACACGCACCGAGGAAACGCGCCATGTCGTCCACCCCAACCTCCAACAGCCCGCTGTCGCCGTCCGACCTGCTGACCACCACGGCGGCGGCGCTCGACGCGGTGGCGCGGCTGGCCGAGGCCGCCGAGCGCGGCGTCGCCGCGCTGGTGGCGCCGGACGGGCGCGTCGATGCGACGGCGCTCGACCGCCATCAGGTGGCGGCGCACGGCTTCGCCTGGGTGGCGACCTACGCCGAGGCGCTGCGCCAGATGCAGGGCTGGGCGGAGCGGCTGGACCGGGCGGGCCGGCTGGGCGAGCTGGAGGCGTGCATGCTCCAGGCCGCCTTCGGCGAGTATCTGGCCCAGCTCGACGGCGGTCTGGCGATGAGCCAGGGCGAGATCGTCCGCCCCGCCGATTTCGGGCTGGACGAGGCGGAGCGCGCCGCCTTCCGCACCGACGCGGTGCGCCGGCTGATCGCCGCCGGCAACGCTTCCACCCTGCGGCTGCGCATCGCCGAGCTGCTGGCCGATGCGCTGCACGGGGGCGGCTTCGGCGAGGCGGCGTTGGAGGACGAGGCGCTCGACATGGTGCGCGAGCAGTTCCGCCGCTTCGTCGCCGACGTGGTGGAGCCGCACGCCCACGAATGGCACCTGAAGGACGAGCTGATCCCGATGCCGGTCGTCGAGCGGATGGCCGAGATGGGCGTCTTCGGCCTGACCGTGCCGGAGGAGGACGGCGGGCTCGGCATGGGCAAGCTCGCCATGTGCGTGGTGACGGAGGAGCTGTCGCGCGGCTACATCGGCGTCGGCTCGCTGGGCACCCGCGCGGAGATCGCCGCCGAGCTGATCCGCCTGGGCGGCACCGCCGAGCAGCGGGCGCGCTGGCTGCCGCGCCTCGCGTCCGGCGAGATCCTGCCGACCGCCGTCTTCACCGAGCCCAACACCGGCTCCGACCTGGGCAGCCTGCGCACCCGCGCCGTGCTGGACGGCGACACCTACCGCGTCACCGGGGCGAAGACCTGGATCACCCACGGCAGCCGCTCGGACCTGATGACGCTGCTGGTGCGCACCGATCCGGACGCCCCCGGCTACCGCGGCCTGTCGATGCTGCTGGCCGAGAAGCCGCGCGGCACCGAGGCGGACCCCTTCCCGGCCGAGGGCATGAGCGGCGGCGAGATCCCGGTGCTCGGCTATCGCGGCATGAAGGAGTACGAGATCGGCTTCGACGGCTTTGCCGTTCCGCGCGAAAACCTGCTGGGCGGCGTCGAGGGCCAGGGCTTCAAGCAGCTGATGGCGACCTTCGAATCCGCCCGCGTGCAGACCGCCGCCCGCGCCGTCGGCGTGGCGCAGAACGCGATGGAGCTTGGCCTGCGCTACGCCCAGGAGCGCGTCCAGTTCGGCCGCCCGCTCGCCGCCTTCCCGCGGGTCGCCGGCAAGATCGCCTGGATGGCCGTGGAGACGATGATCGCCCGCCAGCTCACCTACTTCGCCGCGCGTGAGAAGGACAGCGACCGCCGCTGCGACATCGAGGCCGGCATGGCCAAGCTGCTGGCGGCGCGCGTCGCCTGGTCGAACGCCGACAACGCGGTGCAGATCCACGGCGGCAACGGCTACGCGGTCGAGTATCCGATCAGCCGTGTGCTGTGCGACGCCCGCATTCTGAATATTTTCGAAGGGGCGGCGGAAATCCAGGCCCAGGTTGTGGCGCGCGGCCTGCTCACCCGGCGCAATTGATCGCGAGACACCGCGGAGGGCCGGGCAGGACTGACCTGTCCGGACTCCGCTTGTGTCATACCGGCGTATTCGCTATCCGACCCGGAGACCGAACGACGAGACCTGTCCCGCGATGGAACTTCTGGAACTGCGCTACTTTGTTCAGGTGGCCGACCTTGGCAGCTTTTCCAAGGCGTCGGTCAAGCTTGGCATCACCCAGCCGGCGCTCAGCCGGCAGGTCCAGAAGCTGGAGCACGAGCTGCGCACCAGCCTGTTCTACCGCCATGGCCGCGGCGTCTCGCTGACCCAGCAGGGGCGCAAGCTCTATGACGTGGTGCGCCATCTGCTGGGCGCGCTGTCGGAGATCAAGGAGGAGATCCAGGACCAGTCGGAACGGCTGACCGGTTCGGTCACGCTGGGCCTTCCCCCGTCGATCTGCGCCACGCTGGGGGCGCCGCTGGCCCGCCGCTTCCACGAGAACTACCCCGACGCCACGCTGCGCATCCACGAGGTGTTCAGCGGCACGCTGCTGGAATGGGTCGAGGGCGGGCGGCTCGATCTCGCCGTGCTCTACGACGCCCGGCGCGGGCGCAGCATGTTGTCCTCGCCGCTGCTCGTCGAAAATCTGCTGCTCGTCCAGCCCGCCAAGGACGCGGTGGCCGGCGACGACGGGCCGGTCGAGGTGGAGACGCTGGGCGGCCTGCGCTTCGTGCTGCCGGGACTGGAGAACGGCCTGCGCCGGGTGGTCGACGCCGCGGTGCGGCGGGCCGACATCGACCTGCAGGTCGACATGGAGATCGATTCCGTCACCGCCATCAAGCAGCTGGTGGAGGAGGGCATGGGCTCGACCATCCTGCCCTTCGGCGCCGTCCATCGCGAGGTGCGCCAGGGCCGGCTGATCGCGCGCGAAATCAGCTCGAAGGACATGCACGCCATGCTCGTCACCGCGACGCCGCTGCACCAGCCGGTGTCGAAGGCGACGCGCGCCCTGCTGCGGCTGATCCACGCCGAGGTGGCGAAATGCGTCGCCAACGGCGTGCTGAAGGGCAAGGTCGTCGCTCCGGGCAGCGCCGGGGAGAACAGCGCCCCCTGACCCGCTGTGCATGACGTGATGCTCATGACCGGCTGTGCGGGCTGATAGCAGCTATGACGGATGGTCCATAGCACGGCCGGTGCGGCGCGGATAGCCTCCCCATCACCACATAATCCCTTGGGGAGGAAACAAGAATGACGAAGCGTCTGGACGGCAAGGTCGCCCTGATCACCGGTGCGGCGCAGGGGCTGGGCCTCGCGATGGCCGAGACCTTCGTGCGCGAGGGCGGCCGCGTGGCGGTCGTGGACATCAACGGCGACGCCGCCAAGGCGGTCGCGGAGCGTCTGGGCGAGTCCGCCATCGGCATCGCCGCCAACGTGACCAAGATGGCTGACGTCGAGATGACCATCGCCGCCACCGTCGAAAAGTTCGGACGGCTGGACATTCTGGTCAACAACGCCGGCTCCACCCACGCCAACGGCCCGTTCGAGAACGTGACGGAGGAGGAGTTCGACCGCGTCTTCGCGCTGAACGTCAAGTCGATCTACCTCTATTCCAAGGCGGTCGTCGCGACCATGCGGGCGCAGAAGTCCGGCGTGATCCTGAACCTCGGCTCCACCGCCGGCCTGCGGCCGCGTCCGGGCTTGGTCTGGTACAACGCGACCAAGGGTGCCGTGCACAACATCACCAAGTCGCTGGCGCTGGAACTGGCGCCCGACAACATCCGCGTCTGCGCGCTCGCCCCGGTCGCCACCGAGACGCCGCTGCTCGCCACCTTCATGGGCGGCGACACCCCGGAGAAGCGCGCGCGCATGATGGGCATCGTGCCGCTGGGCCGCCTGGGCCAGCCGACCGACGTCGCCAACGCCGCCCTCTACCTCGCGTCGGACGAGGCGGCCTTCCTGACCGGCGTGGTGCTGGAAATCGACGGCGGGCGTTGCGTTTAAGGATCGTTAGCCCCCACCCCGGCCCTCCCCCGCCCAGCGGGGGAGGGCCGGGGTGGGGGCACCCGTCAACCGCATTGTTCCCATCTGGATCGAGTCTCCCATGTCCTCGCTTCTCTCCGATCTGCGCGTCGTCGAGGTGTCGGCCTTCATCGCCGCGCCGCTGGGCGGCATGACGCTGGCCCAGCTGGGCGCGGAGGTGATCCGCATCGACCCCATCGGCGGCAATATCGACTACCGGCGCTGGCCGGTGGCGCCGAACGGCACCAGCCTCTACTGGACCGCGCTGAACAAGGCGAAACGGTCGGTGACGCTGGCGCTCGACCGGCCGGAGGGGCGGGAGATCGCCCAGGCGATCATCACCGCCTCGGGCGAGAACGCGGGCTTCCTGCTGACCAACCTGCCGGCCAGCGGCTGGATGGGCTACGAGGCGCTGTCGGCCAAGCGCGACGACCTGATCATGCTGCGGCTGACCGGCAACCCGGACGGGTCGGCGGCGGTCGACTACACCGTCAACTGCGCCAGCGGCTTCCCGATGGCGACCGGTCGCGGCGGCGAGCCGGTGAACCATGTGCTGCCGGCTTGGGACGTCGCCGCCGGCCTCTATCTGGCGACCGGCCTGCTGGCGGCGGAGCGGCACCGGCGCCGCACCGGACGCGGGCAGGAGGTGACGGTGGCGCTGGCCGACGTCATGCTGGCGACCGTCGGCAACCTCGGCTACCTCGCCGACGTCCGGGTGAACGGCGCGGTGCGCCCGCCGATGGGCAACGACCTCTACGGCGCCTACGGCCGCGATTTCGCCACCGCCGACGGGCGGCGGGCAATGGTGGTCGCCATCTCCAACCGCCAGTGGAAGGCGCTGGGCAAGGCGACCGGGCTGACCGAGCGGCTGGCGATGATCGGCCCGCTGATGGACGTGGACATGAACGACGAGGGCGGGCGTTTCCTGGCGCGCGACGCGATTTCCGCCGTGCTCGCCCCCTGGTTCGCCGCCCGCACCCTGTCCGAGGTGGAAAGCGCCTTCGCCGGGGCGGGCGTGCTGTGGGGGCCCTACCGCGATTTCGGCCAGCTGGTGGCGGAGGACGCGCGCTGCTCCACCGCCAACCCGCTGTTCCGCGAGGTCGAGCAGCCGGAGGTCGGGCCGCTGCTGGTTCCCGGCTCGCCCCTTGGCTTCTCCGGCCTGGGCGAGCGCACCGACCACCGCCCGGCGCCCGTGCTGGGGCAGGACACCGACGCGGTGCTGGCCGACCTACTCGGCCTGCCGTCCGCCGAGATCGGCCGCCTGCACGACGCCGGCATCGTCGCCTGACCATGTGAGCGGGGCGAGACGACCGGCGCGTGGGGGTGTTGGTGAGGCTTACGGCGGGCCGCATCGGCCCGCTTCATGCCGGAGGATGACGCGATGGGCGACAACCGCAACACCGACTCCCAACCGCAAGCCGAGAAGGACCGCGCGACCGGCAAGCCCGATGACAAGCCGGCGCCGACCAAGGATGAGATGACCAAGGCCCAGGAGGACGCGGCGCGGGAGCGCGCGGACAAGGGCGGCTATCAGTAACCGGTTCCAACTGATCGAAAACGGGCCGCGAGTTTGCCCCTGGGCAAAGACGGCCCTCCTCTCCCGCGTCATGGTCCCTTCCGGTCATCACTTCCGGAAGGACAGCGGACATGACGGAGATTTCCGCGCCGACGGCGGTCGTCATCGCGGACGGGGCTGCGGACGGGGAGGCCGCCGATTGGGGGCCTCTCTCCAGCCTGCCCGGCAACCCCATGATGTGGATTCTCATCCTGGGGGAGCTTGCGGCCTTCGGGGCGATGTTCCTCGGCTTCGCGGTGGCGCGCGCCCTGGACCCGGCGACCTTCGACGCCTCGCAGGCGCAGTTGGACCGTCTGCTCGGCGGCGTGAACACCATGGTCCTGGTGACGAGCGGCTGGCTGGTCGCGGTCGCCGTGCGGCGCCGGGCCTCGGGCCGCTCCCACCGGGTGGCGATGCTTGGCGCGATGGCCCTCGGCGGTGTGTTCCTCGCCATCAAGGCGGTCGAGTATGGCGACAAGATCGGCCGGGACCTGACGCTGGAGACCAACACTTTCTTCCAGCTCTACTATCTGCTGACCGGCTTCCACGCGATGCACGTCGCCGCGGGGATCGTTATCCTGGGCATCGTCACCTGGTGGGACAGCCTGGAAAACCTGGAGACCGGGGCCGCCTTCTGGCACATGGTGGACCTGATCTGGGTGCTGCTCTACCCCATCGTCTATCTGCTGAGGTGAGGCGATGACGATCCTGACACGCACCTGGATGGTGCTGATGCTGCTCACTGCCGTCTCGATGTGGGCGGGGCATGGCGGCGACGGTCTCGGTCCACTTGGAATCGGCCTCGTCCTCGCCGCCGCCAATCTCAAGGCCGACCGGATTCTCACCCATTACCTGGACCTCCGCCGCGCGGACGGCGGCTGGCGGGCGGCGTTCCGGACTCTGCTCACCCTGCTGGGAATGGCGATCTTCGGGATCTATGTGCTTGTCCCGATGATCGGTCCGGCCCTTCGCTGAACGGCGGTTCGGGTCCGCCGCCGGGCCGTCACAGGTCAATGGCCGCGTCCGGCTCCGCCGCGGCTCCCTGGCTCGACGCCGCCAGCAGATTGGCGCGGACCAGCGTCAGGTGCTGGAGCAGTTCGGCGCGGGCCTTCGCCCCGTCGCGGTCGAGCAGGGCCGAGACGATGCGGCGGTGCTGCTCCTGATAGATCGCGCGGCGCTGTGGGGTCACGCTGCGCGCCTTCAGCCGGCCCCACTCGGGCTGGTTGCGGATGTCGTTGATGGCGTCATAGATGTCCATCAGCAGGCCGTTCTTCGTCGCGGCGATGATGGCGACGTGGAGCATCCCGTCCCAATGCTCGAAGTCGGGCACGTCGCGCGCCTGGTCGGCGCGCAGCAGGCACTCCTCCAGCCGTTGCAGGTCGGCCGCGTTCGCCCGGCTGGCGGCCAGCTCCGCCGCCAGCGGCTCGACCATCAGCCGCACCTCCATCACCTCGGTCGGGCTGGCGCCGTGGATGCGCCGGACGAGGTTTTCGCCGTCCTGCGGTGCGAGCAGGCGGATCGCCGCGCCGAGCGCCGGCTCCAAACTGCCCGCAACGAAGGAGCCGCGGCCGACATGGCGGACGATCTTTCCCTGGTCCTCCAACTGCCGCAGGCTTTTGCGCAACGTGTTGCGGGACACCCCGAAGCGCTTCTCCAGATCCCGTTCCGTCGGCAGCTTGGTGCCGGGGCCCCAGCTGCCATCGGCGATGTTGCGCTCGATGAACTGCACGACGGCGTTGGCGCCGTTGGCTGCCCGGTCCCTGAGATTCAGCGTGTCCATTCCCGTCCTCGTTTCGAGGAGATGATCCAAACATGATCCAATTCTAGCCAGCTCTTGGGCGTTTCGCAACGCAAACCTCTCATTTTCACCACAACCAAACGTCATACTTTCTTTTTTTCAGTTGACCAAACAATCACCAAGCCGGCCTAATTGGCTCACAAGCTGATCAGCGGTTCTGGTTTGGTGAGAAATTGGCTCAACAATGGGCGAGAAGGAAACACCATGAAGTTTGCGACCATCCAGCTTGACGGACGCCGCGCCGTCGCGGTCATCGATCCGGACAAGAAGCGGGTCTGGCCGTTGGAATCGCTGCTCGGCGAGCCGGTGGACGATCTCCTCGACGTCATCCGCCGCTATGACGAGATCAAGGGGCGCATCAACGTCGAGGGGGAGGGCATCGGCCTCTCCCGCGTCCGGCTGGAGGCTCCCATCCCGCGCCCGGCGCGCAACATCTTCTGCGTCGGCAAGAACTACCACGACCACGCCCGCGAATTCGCCGGCAGCGGCTACGACAGCAGCGCCACCGGCGCCGCGGACGCCGTGCCGGCCCTGCCGATCTTCTTCACCAAGGTTCCGGAAAGCGTCATCGGGCCGGACGAGGCGATCCTCTACCCCCGCGGCATCAGCGAGCAGATCGATTACGAGGTCGAACTGGCGCTGGTGATCGGCACGGGCGGCAAGAACATCGCGCCGGAGGACGCCCACCGGCATGTCTGGGGCTACACCGTCATCAACGACGTGACCGCCCGCGACGTCCAGAAGCGGCACAAGCAGTGGCTGCTGGGCAAGTCCTTCGACACCTTCTGCCCGATGGGGCCGTGGGTCGTCACCGCCGACGAGCTGGACCCGACCGACCTCCAGGTGAAGACCTGGGTCAACGGCGAGCTGCGCCAGAACGCCAACACCCGCGACCTGATCTTCGACATCCCGACCCTCGTCGCGACGGCGTCCGCCGGCATCACGCTGTACCCCGGCGACATCATCGCCACCGGCACCCCGGCGGGTGTCGGGCTGGGCTTCTCGCCGCCGAAATTCCTGTTCCCCGGCGACCGCGTCACGGTCGAGGTCAGCGGCATCGGCGCGCTGAGCAACACGCTGGCCTGACTGGCAATAGGACAACCATCAACCGAAGAGAGGGGCATATGGCACCGCAATTGGCCGTCGAGGTGCACGGCAACGGCGATCCGGTCCTGCTGGTCCACGGGCTTGGCGGAACCTCCAACGTGTTCGGGCCGCAGGTCGGCGTTCTGTCGCGTTTCTTCCAGTGCATCCGGCCCGACCTTCCCGGCTCCGGGCGCAGCCCCGCCGACGGGCCGCTGTCCATCGCCGGCCTTGCCGACGCGATCGAGGGCGTGATGGACGAGCGCGGGCTCGACCGTGTCCATCTGGTCGGCCACTCGCTCGGCACCATCGTCTGCCAGCACGTCGCGGCGCGCCGTCCGAACCGCGTCCGCAGCCTCGCGCTGATCGGCCCGCTCCACGCGCCGCCCGACGCCGCCCGTCCGGTCATCCGCGACCGCGCGGCCAAGGCGCGGGCGGAGGGCATGGTCGGCATCGCCGACGCCATCGTCCAGGCCGGCACCTCGGCGGACACCAAGGCCAACCGGCCGGAGGTCGCCGCCCTGGTCCGCGAGATCCTGATGCGCCAGGACCCGGAGGGCTACGCCCGCACCTGCGAGGCGCTGGCCGCGGCGGAGCCGGCGGACGTCGCACGGATCGCCTGCCCGACGCTGCTGGTCACCGGCGACGAGGACGGCACGGCGCCACCGACCGCCGTGCGGGCGCTGCACCGGAAGATCGCCGGGTCGTCCCTGCGCATCCTCGACCGCTGCGGCCACTGGACGACCTTCGAACGCCCCGCCGAGGTGAACGAGGCGCTGGTGAACTTCCTGTTCTCGGTGGACTGATGGACAGGCCGCCGGCCCTCGTACGGCACATCCTGTCGGTGTGCCGAACCTGCCACCGCTACGCGGCGCGCAGCCCCGGCGAACCGACGCCCGGCGAGCGGCTGGCCGACCGGCTGGAGGCGCTGATCGCCGGAACCGCGCTGGCCGAGCGGCTGACCCTGCGGCGCGTCGAATGCCTCAGCGGGTGCCGGCATCCCTGCAACGTGTCGCTGTCGGCCTTCGGCAAGACCCGGCTGCGCTTCAACAACGTCGGGCCGGAGCAGGCGGAGCCGCTGGTCGTCCTGGCGCGCCGCTATCTGGACAGCGCCGGCGGCGAGGTGCGGGGGGAGGCGGGGCCGCTCGGGCTGGAGGGCCGCATCGCCTCCGCCGTCCCGCCGCCCTCCAACTCAACCTGAGGCCCAAATCAATCTGAAGCTCACAACAGACCAAGGCGACGATCCACGAACGATCACCCGACCCCATCATCACCCGCGGTGAGGCGCCAAGACAAAGAAGCTGCCCCCGCAACCGGAGGAAACGATGCCCACGACCCTGTTCACCAACGTCCAGATTCTCGACAGCACCGGTGAGAAGCCCTTCGCCGGAGAAGTGCTCGTCCAGGGCAACCGGATCGCCGAGGTCTCCCGGCAGGCCGGCGCCATCTCCCGCGAGGAGCACCGGGTGGTCGACGGCGGCGGCGCCACGCTGATGTCCGGCCTGTGCGACGCCCACACCCATTTCAGCTGGATCAACCAGGCCGGTCTCGACCCCATCGGCCTGATGCCGGTCGAGGAGCACATCCTGGAGGCGGCGGACAACGCGCGCACCTATCTCGACTGCGGCTACACGATGTGCGTCGGCGCCGCGGCGGCCAAGCCGCGCCTGGACGTCGTCGTCCGCGACTACATCAACAAGGGCCGCATCGCCGGCCCGCGCTACCTCGCCAACGGGCCGGAGATCGCCACCATCGGCGGGTTGGGCGACCTGAATCCCAGCCATGTCGGCGCCTACACCTTCGTGGAGGTCGTCAACGGCCCCTATGAGATGCGCGCCTGCGTCCGCCGCCTGCTGAAGGAGGGCGTCGACCTCATCAAGCTGAACCTCTCCGGCGAAGAGATCACCAAGTGCCGGGCCGAAGACACCCCGATGGCCGAGGACGAGGTCGCCGAGGCGGTGCGCGAGGCCCATCGCAAGCGGGGGGTGCGCATCTGCGCCCACGCGCGCAGCGCCGAATCCGTGAAGCTCTGCGTCAAGCACGGCATTGAGATCGTCTACCACGCCAGCTTCGCCGACGAGGAGGCGCTGGATCTGCTGGAGGCCAACAAGGACAAGCATTTCGTCGCGCCCGGCCTCGCCTGGGTCTACCAGACCTGCTACGCCGCCGCCGACTGGGGCATCACCGAGGAAGTCGCCCGCAACATGGGCTATTTCCGCGAGCTCGAGGCCGCGGTCGAGACGATGAAGGCGATGCGCAAGCGCGGCATCCGCGTGCTGCCCGGCGGCGACTACGGCTTCGCCTGGACCCCGCACGGCACCTACGCCAAGGACCTGGAATATTTCGTCGAGCTGCTGGGCTTCACCCCGATGGAGGCGATCCAGTCGGCGACCCTGCTGGGCGGCGAGATCATGAACCGTCCGGGCGAGTTGGGGCTGGTGCGCAACGGCTATCTGGCCGACCTGATCCTGCTCGACGGCGACCCGCTGCAGGACATCACCCTGTTCCAGGACCGCAGCCGCATCCTGGCGATCATGAAGGACGGCTCCTTCCACAAGGAGATGACGCCGCCGGCCCGCGCGCAGGTCAGCGTAGCCGCCTGAGGCGGCGCCTCTTCCCCCTGCCGCGACCCTCCTCCACAGCCGTGGCGGAGGGAACGGGCGGGCTTTGCGCCCGCCATCCCCAGCATCGGGGCCGCCGAGCATGAGATTTTACCTTCTCCTGTCGCTGAACGCGCTGACCGTGGCGTCTCTGTACTTCCTGGTGGCCAGCGGCTTCTCGCTGATCTTCGGGCTGCTGCGGACCGTCAACATGGCGCACGGCGCCTTCTATCTCCTGGGCGCCTATGTCGGGTACGACATCGCGTCCTACACCGGGTCCTGGCTGCTCGGGCTGGTGGGGGCGGCGGTCGCCGTGGCCGTCGTCGGGCTGGCGATGCATCTGACGCTGCTGCGCACGCTGGGCGGCGACGAGCTGCGGCAGGCGCTGGTCACCATCGGCTTCGCCATCGTGGTCGGCGACCTGCTGCTGGCCCATTACGGCGGCATCACCTACCAGTTCACCCCGCCCGAGATCCTCTACGGCACGACGCCGCTGCCGGTGGTTCGCGGCTACCCGACGATCCGCCTCGTGGTCATCGCCAGCGCGCTCCTGGTCGGGCTGGGGCTGTGGCTGCTGATCCACCGCACCAAGGTGGGGATGCTGATCCGCGCCGGGGTGGACGACCGCGACATCCTGTCGGCCATGGGCTTCAACGTGCAGCGGGTGCTCCTGCTCGTCTTCGCGCTCGGCGCCGGTCTGGCGGGGCTGGCCGGGGTGATCGGCGGCAGCGCCCTGTCGATCTCGCCGGGGGAGGACGCACGGTTCCTGCTGTCCTCGCTGGTCGTCGTCATCATCGGCGGCATGGGCAGTCTGGCCGGGGCGGCCTTGGGCGCGCTGCTGATCGGCTTCGCCGAGCAGTTCGGCCTCGCCTTCATCCCGAACTACGCGACGCTGCTGACCTTCCTGCTGATGGTCGCGGTGCTGGCGGTCCGGCCCCAGGGCCTTCTCGGACGGGGATGACGACGATGCCTCAGCAACTCCTTCGCCATCCCGTTCTGTGGCTGGCGCTGGCCGGTCTGGCCTTTCCGCTGGTCGCCGGCGACTTCTGGGTCGGCACCCTCGCCGCCCGCGTGCTGATCATCGGCACCATGGCGCTGAGCCTGACCTTCCTGACCTCCAGCGCCGGGCTGGTGTCCTTCGCCCAGGCCGGGGTGGCGGGGGTGGCCGGCTACACGCTGGCGCTGCTGTCACCCAACATCACCGGCGTCGGCATGGCGGTGCCCTGGCCGCTCGCGGTCGGTGCGGCGCTGGGCATGGGGACGCTGGCCGGCCTGCTGGTCGGCTGGGTGTCGGTGCGGTCCAGCGGCATCTATCTGCTGATGATCACGCTGGCGATGTCGGTCAGCCTGTTCTACCTCGTCTCGCAGAACACCGAGGTCTTCAACGGCTTCGACGGCATCAACGGGCTTAAACCGCCGGAGCTGTTCGGCATCGACCTGCGGGCGCCCATCCCCTTCTACGGCATGGCGCTGGCCGCCGCCGTCCTGTCGGCCGCCGCTGTCCTGCATCTCGACCGCACGCCCTTCGGCCTGCAGCTGCACGCCCTGCGCAACGCCCCGCGGCGGGTCGCGGCGCTCGGCTTCAGCACGACGCTGCTGCGCATCGCCGCCTTCGGCATCGCCGGGCTGATCGCCTCGGTCGGCGGCGTCCTCAACACCTGGTTCAGCGGCCAGATGTCGCCGGGGGCGGTGGACGTGCACGCGGCGGTCAACCTGCTGGTCGTCGCGGTGCTGGGCGGCATCCGGCACCCGCTGGGCGCCTTCCTGGGGGCCGCCGCCTTCGTCCTTCTGGAGAACTACGCCGCGTCGGTGATCGACCGCGAGCGCTTCAATCTGGTGATCGGGGCCGTCTTCATCGTCATCGTCCTCTTCGCGAAGGACGGCCTGATCGGACTGATCCAACAACTGCGCGCCCAGATCAAGCCGGCCTGGACCGGCGTGTGCGCAAAAAACGGGAGGAAAACGGTATGAAGACGACCTTGCACACGGTGCTGGGCGCCGCCGGCGTCGCGGCTCTCCTGTCCGGCACGGCCCTGTCCCCGGCCTTCGCGCAAGACATCCGCATCGGCGCGCTGGCCACCTTGGAAGGACCCTTCGCGCAATCCGGCCTGGACGGCATGCGCGGCGTGGAGTTGGCGGTGGACGCCTTCAAGGGGCAGGTCGCCGGCAAGCGGATCGTGCTGGTGAAGGAATCCTCCAACGCCAAGCCCGACGTGGCGGTCGCCAAGACCCGCAAGCTGATCGAGCAGGACAAGGTGGACATCGTCGTCGGCCCGCTGTCCGGCGGCGAGGGCATCGCCGTCAAGGAATACGCCAAGTCGGTCCCGTCCAAGACCTTCGTCAACGGCACCTCGGGCGCGCAGGACACGACGCTGCGCGACCCGGCGCCGAACTTCTACCGCTTCACCCTGGACGGCGCGCAGTGGCAGGCCGGGCTGGGCAGCTACGCCTACGAGACCAAGGGCTACCGCCACATCGCCGTCGTGTCGGAGGATTATTCCTTTCCCTATTCCCAGGTGATGGGCTTCCAGGCAGAATATTGCAGCCGCGGCGGCAAGATCGCCCAGAAGAACTGGGTGCCCGTCGGCACCAAGGACTTCACCTCGGTCATCGCCAAGCTGCCGGACAAGGTGGACGCCGTGTATGTCCTGCTGGGCGGGGCGGACGCGGTGAATTTCCTGACCCAATATTACCAGTCCGGCGGCACGGCGCCGCTGATCGGCAGCAGCGTCACCGTGGACCAGACCGTTCTCAGCTCCAAGGGCGCCTTCAAGAACAAGGTGCTGGGGATGATCGCCGCCGGCCCGGTCGCCGATTCCAACGAGGACCCGAAATGGGTCGCGTTCGTCAAGGCCTACAAGGCGAAGTTCCCGGACGGGCTGGAATCGCCGTCGCTGTTCGCCCACGGCTATTACATCAGCACGCTGGCGGTGCTCCAGGCGCTGGATCAGGTCGGCGGCACGCTGGACGACGGGCAGAAGGCGTTCCAGGCGGCGCTGGCGAAGACCGAGCTGACCGACCGCTCGCCGACCGGTGCGATCCGGCTGGACGAGAACCGGCAGGCCATCGCCGACAATTTCGTGACGGAGGTCGCCCAGCGGCCCGACGGCGCCTTCTACAGCAAGGTGGTGAAGGTGGCGAAGGGCGTCGATCAGGCGCTCGGCATGGACCGGGCCAAGTTCCTGGCGCTCGGCCCGGCCTCGCGCGACAACCCGTCCTGCAACTGACCGCCGCGCCAGAACGCCGCGTCCTCCGGAGGCCCGCCATGCCCACGCCGCCGATCCTGACCGTCCGGGATGTGTCCATCAGCTTCGGCGCCGTGCGCGCGGTGAACGGGGTGTCCCTGGCGCTGGCGCCGGGGGAGCGCCACGCCCTGCTCGGCACCAACGGGGCCGGGAAGACGACGCTGTTCAACGCCATCTCCGGGGAGGTGCCGCTGACCGCCGGCGGCATCGCCTTCAAGACCCGCGACATCTCGCGCCTGCGCCCGCACCAGCGGGCGCGGCTGGGCATCGGGCGCACCTTCCAGACCAGCCTGACCTTCGCCGACCGCTCGGTGGAGGACAACCTCCGCGTCGCGGTGATGGGCAGCCGGGGGCCGCGCTTCAGCGTCCGCCCCTGGCGGCACCATCGCGAGCAGGTGGAGGCGGCGCGGGCCTGCGCGGCGCGCTTCCGGCTGGACGAGGTGCTGGCCCAGCCGGTCGCCACCCTGTCCTACGGCCAGCAGCGGGAGCTGGAGATCGCCATGGCGCTGGCCGGGGAGCCGGAGCTGCTGCTGATGGACGAGCCCGCCGCCGGCATGTCCCCGCAGGGCCGCGGCCGTCTGGTCGAGATCCTGCGCGGGCTGCCGCGCCGCATCACCATGCTGTTCGTCGAGCACGACATGGACGTGGCGCTGTCGCTGGCCGACCGCATCACCGTCATGCGCGACGGCGCGGTGGTGGCGTCGGGCACCCCGTCGGAGATTCGCGCCAACCCCCTGGTTCGGGAGATCTATCTTGGTGGAAAGCACTAACGCGCTGGTCGTCAGCGGGCTGGAGGTGCGGCGCGGCGCGCTTCCGGTGCTGCACGGCGTCGAACTGCGGCTCGACGGGCCGAGCCTGGCGATCCTCGGCCGCAACGGGGCGGGAAAGACGACGCTGTGCAGCGCGCTGATCGGGCTGCTGCCCGCCGGGCGGGGATCGATCCGCTTCAACGGCGTGGAACTGGCCGGGCGCAAGCCGCACGACATCGCCGGGCAGGGCGTGTCCATCGTCCCGCAGGGGCGGCGGGTGTTCCCCTCGCTCACCGTGGACGAGCATCTGCGCCTGATGGAGGGCCGGCGGCCCGGCCCCTGGACGGTGGAGCGCGTCTACACCGTCTTCCCGCGGCTGGCCGAGCGCCGCCGCAACTTCGGCAACCAGCTCTCCGGCGGCGAGCAGCAGATGCTGGCCATCGGGCGGGCGCTGCTGACCAACCCGCGCCTGCTGATCCTCGACGAGCCGTCGGAGGGGCTGGCCCCGAAGATCGTCGATCATCTGCTGGAGGTGCTGGGCGATCTGCGCCGCGACGGCACATCCGTCCTGATCGTCGAGCAGAACCTGCGCGTCGGCACCAGCGCGGCGGAGCGCGTCGCCATCATGTCCGGCGGCCAGATCGCTCTGGTCACGTCTTCCAAGGAGTTGTGGGAGGACGACGGCTTGCAGCAGCGCTATCTCGGCGTGTCGGCCCATTGACCCCACCGGAAAAGGACAGGGATCGGATGAGGCTTTCAAACACATTCGCCGTCGTCACCGGCGGGTCGGACGGCATCGGCTGCGCCATCGCTGAGGCCTTCGCGCGGGAGGGGGCGGATCTCTGCCTCGTCGCGCGCAACACCGGGAAGCTCGCCGACGCGGCGGCGCGGCTCGCCGCGAACGGAACGCGGGTCGTGACCGTCGCCGCGGATCTGGGGCAGCCGGACGGGTTGGAGCGGGCGGTGGCGGAGATCAAGGGCTTCGGCCGGGCGGTCCACACGCTGGTCAACAACGCCGGCACGGCGACCTTCGTCCCCTATCTGGAGGCCGACCGGGCGCAGTACGAGCACAGCGTCGCCCTGAACGTCACCGCCCCCTTCTTCCTGACCCAGGCGCTGGTGCCGCTTATGCCCGCCGAGGGGGGAGCGGTCATCAACATCTCGTCCTACTTCGCCGGGAAGATGCTGCCGGGGCGGCCGTCCAGCCTCTATTCGCTGACCAAGGGGGCGCTCAATTCCCTGACCAAGGCCATGGCCTATGAGCTGGCGCCGCGCGGCATTCGCGTCAACGCCATCGCACCGGGCACGGTGGACACCGAGCTGCGCCGCCGCACCATCGCCGCGATGCCCGAGGACGACCAGCGCGCCATGGCGGAGCTGGTCAAGCGGCTCTACCCTCTGGGCCGCATCGGCGAGGCCAGCGATCTCGGCGGCATCGCCGTCTTCCTGGCCGCGCCGGAGGCCGCCTGGACCACCGGGGCGGTCTTCGCGATCGACGGCGGCCTGACGATTACCTGACCGCCATCAATCGCGGGGGGTGTCACTCGTAGCGGATGCTGACCGCCGAGGCCGCCTTCAGCGCCCGGTCGCGCGCGTCGTCGGTGTCCGTGCCGGCGGCGAGCGCCACGCCCATGCGGCGGTTCTTGCGGGTCGTCGGCTTGCCGAACAGGCGGACATCCACGTCATGCTCCGCGCTGCCCACGCGCATCGCGTCGGCCAGCCCCTCGATGGCGAAGCGCTCGGCCTCGCGGTCGGCCAGGATGACGGCGGAGGCGGACGGGCCGCGGACATGGATCGCCGGGATCGGCAGGCCCAGGATGGCGCGGGCGTGCAGGTCGAACTCCGACAGGTTCTGCGACAGCAGGGTCACCATTCCGGTGTCGTGTGGGCGCGGCGACAGCTCGGAGAAGACCACCTCGTCCCTGGTGACGAAGAACTCGACGCCGAAGATGCCGTAGCCGCCGAGATTGTCCACGACCTTGGCCGCCATGTCCTTGGCGTCGTCCAGCAGCGCCGCGGGCATCGGCACCGGCTGCCAGGACTCCTGATAATCGCCGCGCTCCTGCCGGTGGCCGATCGGCTCGCAGAACAGGATGCCCTCGCGGGTGCGGACGGTCAGCAGGGTGATCTCGTACTCGAAGGGCACGAACTCCTCGACGATGACCTTCCGGCGGTCGCCGCGCATGTTGGCGACGGCGTAGGTCCAGGCGGCCTCAAGCTCCTCCTTGGTCCGGACGGTGCTCTGCCCCTTGCCGGAGGAGGACATGACCGGCTTGATGACGCAGGGCAGGCCGGTGTGCTCCGCCCCGGCGATAACCTCCTCCAGGCTTTCGGCGTAGCGGTACTTGGAGGTGCGTAGGCCCAGTTCCACCGCGGCGACCTCGCGGATGCGGTCGCGGTTCATCGTCATGGTGGCGGCGCGGGCGGAGGGCACGACGGTCAGGCCGGCGTCCTCGAACTCGTGCAGCACCTCGGTGCGGATGGCCTCGACCTCCGGCACGATGAAGTCGGGCGTGTGCTTGGCGATGGCCGCGCGCAGGGCGTCCGGGTCGAGCATGGAGAAGACCTCCGCGGCGTCGGCGACCTGCATCGCCGGAGCGTTGGCGTAGCTGTCGCAGGCGATGACCTCGCAGCCGAGGCGCTTGGCGGCGATGACGAACTCCTTCCCGAGTTCGCCCGAGCCGAGAAGAAGGATTTTGGCCGTGAACATGCGCGGACTCCCGTGACGCAAACCCGTGACGCAACTGCCCGCGGAGCTTTACCCCATCGCGGGCCGTGCGTACATGGCCGACTGCATGCGTTATTGCAGGCTGCCCCAGCGCCGGGTTGAGGGCTCGGCCAACGCCCAGCGCCACTGGCCGTCCTTGGCCCGGCAGATGGTGGTGACGTTGAAGTCCGGCGCGTCGTCCAGCGTGAAGACCACGTCCTTGCAGGGGATCGCCTCGCCGAAGCCGCGCGCCACCTGCACGGTGCCGGTCTTGCCGCTGAGCGGCAGCTTCTCCTCCACCGTCCAGGTCGCCGCCTGCCCGACGGCGAGCGGGCCGGCGGCGCGGGCGACGGCGTTGTGGACATTGTCGGTGATCCGCCGCTCCGCGTATTTCACGCCCTGGTCGATGCCGTAGCTGGCCCCGGCGCCGGCGATGATGCCCAGCACCGGGTTGCCGGTGGCCGAACCGACCGTCGCCGCCACGCCCGCCGTGGTCACCCCGGTGACCGCCGAACCGAACCCGGCGCAGCCGGACAGCGCGAGCAGGGCGGCGGTGGCGAGGGCGGTGCGGCGGAGCGGGGATGCGGTCATCGGGCGGCACGGGGGTGGTGAGCGGACCGCCGCACCCTATCCGTTCGGATGGGGAGGCCGCCCGTGGCCAAAGCGTGACCTTCGCGGGCGGTGTCCCTCTCCCGCCCCGGGAGAGGGTGGCCCGAAGGGCCGGGTGAGGGTAAAGCCGAGGATCAAGGCGCTTGCCCGTTGCCAGTCCCCTCACCCTTCCCGCGCCTTGCGCGGGCCCCTCCCCTCTCCCGGGACGGGAGAGGGGATTCAATAGCAACTGTCGTATGGACGGTGGCGGGCGCAGACCCCATGCTTTGGAAGGGCGCTACGGAAGAAGCAGGATCGGCATGGTGGGCAGACATAGGTGGATCGCGGGCACCGGGCTGCTGCTCGCGCTGCTGGCCGGGCCGGCGGTGGCGGAGCGGATGGTCACGGATTTCTCCGGACGCCGCGTCGCCCTGCCGGACCGGGTGGAGCGCGTGTTCCCTGCCGGGCCGCCGGCCTCCGTCGTCGTCTACATGCTGGCGCCCCAGAAACTTCTGGGCTGGACGCGGGCGATCAGCCCGCCGGAGCGGCCCTTCCTCCCCGACCGCTACGCCGACCTGCCGGAGCTGGGGCGGCTGACCGGGCGCGGCAACACCGTCAACCTCGAAACCGTGGTCGCGGCGAGGCCGGACGTCGTCGTCGATGTCGGCAGCACCGCCCCGACCTTCGTGTCGCTGGCCGACCGGGTGCAGGAGCAGACGCGGGTGCCGACCCTGCTGATCGACGGGCATCTCGCCGACTCCGCGCGCACCTTCCGCACGCTCGGCACGCTGATGGGCGTGGCGGAGCGGGGGGAGGAGTTGGCCCGCTACGCCGAAACGACCCTGGCCGAGGTGCGTCGGCGCTTCGACGGCGTGCCGGAAGACCAGCGGCTGAAGGTCTACATGGCGCGCGGGCCGCGCGGCCTGCAGACCGGCATCCGCGGCTCCATCAACGTCGAGGCGCTGGACGTCGCCGGGGTGCGCAACGTCGCGGCGGAGAATCTCGGCGACGGCGGGCTGGTCAACGTGTCAATGGAGCAGGTCCTGGCCTGGCAGCCGGACGCCATCGTCACCATCGACCGCGGCTTTTACGAGAGCGTGTGGACCGACCCGCTGTGGCAGGGGGTGAAGGCGGTGCGCGACCGGCGCGTCTACCTCTCACCGGGGCTGCCCTTCACCTGGATCGATTCCCCGCCCGCCGCCAACCGCCTGCTCGGCCTGCGCTGGCTGGGCGCCGTCCTCTATCCGGAGCTGTTTCCGGAGGATCTGCGCGAGGAGACGCGACGTTTCTATGCCCTCTTCTACCACCGGGAGCCCACCGCAAGCCAGATCGACGCCCTCCTCGCCGGCAGCCGTCCGCCGGGGTGAGGTCCCCTTCGCGTTGACTCTGGGCGGGGTGGCGGCGGTGCTGGTCGCCGCGGTCTGCGTCGCCTTCAGCGTCGGCGCCTATCCCGTCTCGCCGGGGGAGCTGGCCGGGCTGCTATGGGCGAAGCTGGGCGGCAGCGTGACCGTCGCCCCGGCGGTGGAGACGGTGATCTGGGACATCCGCGGCCCGCGCGTGCTGACCGCCATGCTGGTCGGGGCGGGGCTGGCGGCGTCCGGTGCCGCCTATCAGGGGCTGTTCCGCAACCCTCTGGTCTCGCCGGACATCCTCGGCGTGTCGTCGGGGGCGGCGCTGGGGGCGGTGCTGGGCATCTTCGCCTCGCTGCCGGTCTTTGCCATCCAGGGCATGGCCTTCGCGGGCGGGCTGCTGGCGGTGGGGGTGGTGCTGGCCGTCGCCTCGGCCATCCGCGGGCGGGACCCGGTGCTGGTCCTGGTGCTGGGCGGCGTGGTGATCGGGGCGCTGCTGGGCTCCGGCGTGGCGCTGCTGAAGTATCTGGCCGACCCCTACAACCAGTTGCCGGCGATCACCTTCTGGCTGCTCGGCAGCCTGTCGGCGGTCAACCGCGGCGACCTCGCGGCGCTGGTCCCGCCGGTGGCGGTGGCGCTGCTGCCGCTGGTCCTGCTGCGCTGGCGGCTGGACGTGATGACGCTGGGCGACGAGGACGCGACGGCGCTTGGCGTGCCGGTGCGGGCGGTGCGGATCGTGGTGATCGTGGCGGCGACGCTGATGACCGCCGCCGCGGTGTCGGTCAGCGGCATCGTCGGCTGGGTCGGGCTGCTGGTGCCGCACCTTGCCCGGCTGATGGTCGGCCCGGCCTTCGTCCGGTTGCTGCCCACGGCGGTGCTGCTGGGGGCGGCCTATCTGCTGGCGGTGGACACGCTGGCGCGCAGCCTGGGGCCGGTGGAGCTGCCGTTGGGCGTGCTCACGGCGGTGATCGGCACGCCGGTCTTCCTCTGGCTGCTCGCCTTCGGAAAGCGCGGCTGGTCATGAGCGCGCGGCTGTCGGTGGAGGACCTCGCCTTCGGTTATGGCGAGCGGGTGGTCGGCGCCGGGGTCGGCTTCGCCGTGGCGGCGGGGGAGGTGCTGTGCCTGCTCGGCCCCAACGGCGGCGGCAAGACGACGCTGTTCAAGACGCTGCTCGGCCTGCTGCCGCCGCGCGGCGGGCGGGTGCGGGTCGATGGGGAGGACACCGCCGGCTGGTCGCCGCGCCGCCGGGCGCTGGCCTTCGGCTATGTCCCGCAGGCGGGGGCGGGGCAGTTTCCCTTCACCGTGCGCGAGATGGTGCTGATGGGCCGCACCGCCCACCGCGGCGCCTTCAGCGCCCCCGCCGAGTCCGACCACGCCGCCGCCGAGGCCGCGCTGAAACGGCTGGGCATCGGGCATCTGGCCGAGCGCGACTGGCTGCGCATCAGCGGCGGTGAGCGGCAGATGGCCCTGATCGCCCGCGCCCTGGCCCAGGCGCCGCGCGTGCTGGTGCTCGACGAGCCGACCGCCAGCCTGGACTTCGGCAATCAGGTGCGCGTGCTGGAGCAGGTGCGGCGGCTGGCGGACGGCGAGGGCGGGGAGGCTCTGACCGTCGTCTTCTCCACCCACCACCCGGAGCAGGCCTTCGCCATCGCCGACCGGGTGGCGCTGCTGCATGGCGGGCGGCTGGCCCGCTTCGGCACGCCGGACGAGGTCATAACCGCCGCGATGATGCGCGAGGTCTACGGGACGGAGGTCGAGGTGGTGGCCGTGGGGGCGGACGGGATGCGGGTGTGCCTGCCGCTCGGGCTGAGGCGTGCGGTGCGGGCTCAGGTCCGGTAGGACGGGGAGAGCCGTCCCGCCGCCGGCGACTTCGCGTAGCGCAGCGCGACCAGACCCAGGAAGATCGCCGCGTAGACGAAGGGCGGGTACTGCCAGCCCTTGACCAGCATCACGTAATGGACGCAGCCCGCCGCCCCAGCGACGAACACCGCCTTGTGCAGCGCCTTCCAGCGCCGCCCGCCGAGCCGCCGCACCATGCCGTTGGTCGAGGTCGCGGCCAGCGCCGTCAGGATCACGAAGGCGCCCATGCCGACGGTGATGTAGGGCCGCTTCACGATGTCCTTCCACACCGCCGCCCAGTCGAAGAACTGGTCCACCCCCACATAGACGGAGACGTGCAGCAGCGCGTAGAAGAAGGCGAACAGCCCGATCATCCGGCGGAAGCGCGCCAGCCCCGCCTGACCCGTCAGGATGCGCAGCGGCGTGACGGCCAGTGCTACCAGCAGCAGGCGCAGCGCCCACAGCCCGCTCTGCCGCACCGCCTCGGCCACCGGTTCCGCCCCCAGCCCGCCGCTCACGCCCAGCCAGACCATCCAGCCGAGCGGGAGGAGGCCCAGGGCGAACACCGCCGGTTTCGCCCCGCGCGAGGACAGCGCCTGGGCGACCGGTCCTTTCGACACACTTTTTTGGGCGGCGGCCATCTCAGTAGTTCTTCCGCAGGTCCATGCCGGCGTAGAGCGACGCCACCTCTTCGCCATAGCCGTTGAAGGGCAGCGTCTTGCGGCGGGAGAACTCGCCGACGCGGCGCTCCGTCGCCTGGCTCCAGCGCGGGTGGTCGACCTCCGGGTTCACGTTCGAATAGAAGCCGTACTCGCGCGGCTGCGAGCGGTTCCAGGAGGTCGGCGGCTGGTCCTGCGTCAGGGTGATGCGGACGATCGACTTGATCGACTTGAAGCCGTACTTCCACGGCACGACCAGCCGCACCGGCGCGCCGTTCTGGTTTGGCAGCGTCTCGCCGTACATGCCGACCGCCAGGATGGTCAGCGGGTGCATGGCCTCGTCCATGCGCAGCCCCTCGACATAGGGCCATTGCAGCACGGGATACTTCAGGCCGGGCATCTGGGAGCGGTCGGCCAGGGTCTGGAAGGCGACGTACTTGGCGTTGCCGGTCGGGTCCACGCGCTTCAGCAGCTCGGCCAGCGGGAAGCCGACCCAGGGGATGACCATCGACCAGCCCTCGACGCAGCGCAGGCGGTAGACGCGCTCCTCCAGCGGGAAGGACAGCAGGTCCTCGATGCCGAAGGTGGTGGGCTTCCCGACATCGCCGTCCACCGCGATCTCCCACGGGCGGGTGCGCAGCGAGCCGGCGTTCTCGGACGGGTCGGTCTTGTCCGTCCCGAACTCGTAGAAATTGTTGTAGCTGGTCGCCGACTTCATCGGAGTCTGGGCGTCCATCTTGGGGTCCTTCGGGCTGACCGTCAGCGGGGCCTGGAAGGGCGCGGCCAGCGCCGGACCCGGCACGGCACCCGTGCCGCCGAGCGCCAAGGCTGCGGCGCCTCCGGCGATGATGGAACGCCGGGACAGGAACAGGCCGCGGGGCGTCACCTCGTTCTCGCTGGCTTGCGACGCGCTCCGGACTTTGATGAGCATGAACACTCTCCACAGGAAAGCCGCCGGGAGGCGACAGCGCCCCCCGTCCCTCATCTAGCCTTGGTCGCCGGTCCCGGCAAATCAAGCGCGGGACACGAGTTCGTGAGCGTGACGTGAAGGGCTCTCGAATGCCCTCTCCCGTCCCGGGAGAGGGAAGGGGCCCGCGCGAAGCGTGGGAAGGGTGAGGGTAACGCCGAGGATCGGGGCTTGATCCTTGATTCTACCCTCACCCGCCCGCTGCGCGGGCCCCCTCTCCCGGGGCGGGAGAGGGGGCATGGTGGCCACTTGGTTCAGCTCTCCGGAACCGCCGTGACGGCGCCGCTTTCGGACGCCCGGAGGATCGCCTCGATCAGCCGGTGGACCTTCAGCGCCTCCCGCCCGGACACGCGCGGCTGGCCGCCGCGGTCGAGCGCGTCGAGGAAGTCGGCCAGGACGGCGCGGTGGTGGGCGTTGGAGAAGGCCATGGGATCGGCCCCGCCGCCCAGCGTGCCCGCCGTCTCCCCGGCCTGGACCGTCCCGCCGGAGCGCAGCTGCACCTCCAGCCGGTCGCCGGTCAGCAGGGCGGAGCCGGCGGTCCCGGCGATCTCGATGCGCTCCGGATAGCCGGGATAGGCGGCGGTGGTGGCGTCCACCGTGGCGAGCAGCCCGCCGTCGTAGCGCAGGGCGGCGCACACCACGTCCTCGGTGTCGATGGGGCGCAGGCCGCTGGTGTTGGCGAAGGCGGCGACCTCCCGCGGCAGGCCGAGCAGGCTGACATAAAGGTCCAGCGTGTGGATGGCCTGGGTCAGCAGCACCCCGCCGCCGTCCCGCGCCTTCATGCCGCGCCCCGGTTGGGCGTAATAGGCGTCGTCGCGCCACCAGCGCACCACGACGGAGGCCGACAGCGGGCGGCCCAGCGTGCCGTTGCGCAGCAGCTCCGCCAGCCGTTCCGCGGCGGCGCGGAAGCGGTGCTGGAGCATGACGCCGAGTGTCAGCCCGGCGCGTTCCATGCTCTCCACCACCGCGCGGCAGCCGGCGGGGGTGGCGTCGAGCGGCTTCTCCAGAAGGACGTGCTTGCCGGCGGCGGCGCAGCGGGCGACGAGGTCGGCGTGGGTGTCCGGCGGGGTCAGCAGCAGGACGGCGGAGACGGTGGGATCATCGAGGATCGACTCCGCCCGGTCCACCGCCGGCAGGCCGAAGCGCGCCGCGAAGGCGGTGCGGCGCTCGGCGGACGGGCTGAAGCAGCCCGCCACCTCGACGCGGTCCGCCAGATCCAGCAGGCTCTGGGCGTGCGGCGTCGCCGCCATGCCCAGCCCGATCACGCCGACGCGGCGCCGCCCCGCCATCGTCAATCAGCCCTGGGCCAGGGCGGAGGCCTCGCGGGCCAGCCGCTCGATCTCGGACCAGCGGCGCTCCTTTACGGCGTCGGCCGGAGTCAGCCAAGTGCCGCCGAGCGCGAAGACGTTGGGAAGCGACAGGATCTCCTTCACATGCTCCGCCTTGAGGCCGCCGGTCGGGCAGAAGCGGATTTCCGGCATCAGCGGCGCCATGCCGCGCAGCGCCGGGGCGCCGCCGTTCAGCATGGCCGGGAAGAACTTCAGCTCGCGGAAGCCGTGCTCCATGGCGATCAGCGCCTCGGTCACGGTGGCGATGCCCGGCAGATAGGGCAGGCCGGCGGTCTTGGCGGCCTCCGCCAGACGGTCGGTCAGGCCGGGGCTGACGACGAAGCGGGCGCCGGCGTCGCGGGCCTGGGCGAACTGCTCGGGCCGGATCAGCGTGCCGAGGCCGACCAGGGCGCCCGGAACGCGGGCGGCGATGGCCTCCGCGCAGGCCAGGGCGGCGGGGGTGCGCAGCGTCACCTCCAGCGTGGTCAGGCCGCCGGCGACCAGCGCCTCGGCCAGGGCGACCGCGGTGTCCGGCTCGTCGAGGACGAGGACCGGGACGATGCGCGGGCCGGACAGGGAGGGTTCAAGACGCGGGTGGGTCATGTCAGGGCCTCGGCAGGAGAGAAATACAGTGGGGTGGCGAGCCGCATGTCGTCGATGGTCAGCAGCAGGCCGTCGATGTGGTCGCCGAGCGCTTTCACCGCGCGGTCGGGGTCATGGTCCGCGATGGCGGCGACGATGGCCTCGTGCTCGGCGATGACGGTCGCCATGCGGCCGGGAAAGGGAAGGGTCAGGTGGCGGCAGCGGTCGATCTGCACCTTCACCTGCTGGGTGATCGGCCAGAAACCGGGATAGCCGGCGATGTCGGCGATCAGCGCGTGGAACGCCTCGTCCGCCTGATGGAAGCCGTCGGCGCAGCCCGAGGCGTCCACCTCGCGCTGGCGCTCCAGATTGGCCTGGAGGGCGGCTATCTGGCTGCGCGTCGCGCGTTCCGCCGCGAAGCGGACGGTCGCCTGCTCCAGCGTCTTGCGGATCAGGTTGGCTTCCGGCAGGTCGGCGATGGGGATGCGCGCCACGAAGGTGCCCGATTGCGGAAAGACCTCCACCAATCCCTCGTCGGCCAGCCGCAGGACGGCCTCGCGCACCGGGGTGCGGCTGACGCCGAAGGCTTCGGCCACCAGCTTCTCCACGATCGGGTCGCCCGGCTTGCGGGCCAGCGACACGATGTCGGCCCGCAGGTCGCGGTAGATGGCCGCCGCCGCCGTTGTCCCGCGCTGCGACGCGCGGGGCGGTTTGACGATGGCGGGAACGGTCGTGGCTAGGCCTGTGGATGGTTGGCCCGTAGAGGGTTGGCCTGGGGGCATGGAGGGTCCCTCCGTCAGGGGATCAGCCGTCCAGCACGGACGCCATGGCGTCGCGCGGGATGACGGCGCCGCGGTGCTGGATGACCACGGCGGCGATGCGGTGGGCGGAGCGCGCCGCCTCCACCGGGCCGAGGCCCTTCAGGCGGGCGCTGAGATAGCCGGCGCTGAAGCTGTCGCCCGCCGCGGTCGTGTCCACGACCTTGGCGACCTTTTCCGACGGCACGGTCTCCTCGACACCGGGAGCGGAGACGATGCAGCCCGGCTTCTCCAGCTTGAGAACGATCTCCGTCACTCCGGCGCCGCGCACGCGGGCCATGGCGGTGTCGGCATCGGCGTCGCCGTAGAGGCCGCGCAGATCCTCGACGCCCGGCAGGGCGATGTCGGTGCGTTGGAGCATCGCGTCGTAGGCGCGCTGCGCCGTCTCGCGGTCGGGCCACAGGCGGGGACGCCAGTTGGTGTCGAAGGCGACGCGGCCGCCACGCTCGCGCAGGCGGTCGAGCATGGGGAACAGCACCTCCCGCCCGCGCTCGCCCCAGATGGCTAGGCTGATGCCGGACATGTAGAGCAGGTCGTAGCCTTCCAGATCGGCGACCAGCGCCGGGCTGTCGGGCAGCACGAACAGGTCGCGGGCCGGCGCGGAATCGCGCCAGTAGAGGAAGCGCCGCTCGCCGCTGTCGTCCGTCTCGATCATGTAGAGGCCGGGGACGCGGTTGGGGACGCGCAGCACATGGCCGGTGCCGACGCCCTCGGCCTCCCAAGTGGCGACCATGGCGTCGCTGTTGGTGTCGTCGCCCAGCGCCGTCACGTAATCCGTTGCCACGCCCAGCCGCGCCATGTAGACGGCGGTGTTCAGGGTGTCGCCGCCGAAGCCCATGGTGAAGGTCCCGTCGGGACGGCGCACCAGTTCGATCATGCATTCGCCAAGGGCCGCAACCCGGCGCGCGGACTCACCCATCGCCATCCCCCGTCCGGCGGTCGAGCCCGCCGGTTCCTGCTAAAGACTTCGAACAACACGGGTTTTTAGTCCCGTGCCTCCTAGGGCCAAGTATACTAATATATCAATGCCCGAGGCAAGGCTTTTCGGGCGCCGGTCATGCCGATCGCGGGTCATCGCGCGGGCGCTGCGGTGTTTTGCTGCTTCTTGCGCAGCCGCTCGCGATGGGCGGTGTAGAGGCCGCTGGCGATGATGATCCCGGCGCCCAGGAAGGTCCAGTGGTCGGGCAGCGCTCCGAAGATCAGGAAGCCCAGCAGGGTGGACCAGACGATCTGCACGTAGGAGCAGGGGGCGAGCACCGACGCCTCGCCGAAGCGGTAGGCCTGGACCATCAGCCATTGCCCCATGGTGGAGACCAGCCCGATCAGGGCGCCCAACGCCACCTCCGTTCCGGTCGGCATGGCAAAGTTGAAGGGCAGCAGAATGGTCAGTACGGCGAGGCCGGTCAGGGCGGTCCAGATCAGGGTGGTGGTGGGATGCTCCTGCCCGGTCATCTTGCGGGTGATGACCACGCCGGTCGCCCAGCTCATCGCCGACAGGATGGGGAAGATGGCCGCCGGCTGGAAGGCCGCCCCGCCGGGCCGGATGACGATCAGCACGCCGAGCAGCCCGACCAGGACCGCCGCCCAACGGCGCGGTCCGATCTTCTCGCCCAGCACCAGGATCGACAGCACCGTGACGAAGACGGGCGAGACGTAGCTGGTCGCCGCCGCCTCGGCCAGGGGCAGATAACGCATGCCCATGATGAAGAACAACGCCGACCCGAGCATCCCCAGAGCGCGCAGGACCTGCAGGCTGGGGCTGGCGGTCTTCATCACCGGCGGACCGCCGCGGATCATCAGCGGCAGCAGCAGCGTGGTGAAGCCGACGTAGCGCATCCAGCCGATCTCGATGGAGGGCAGCGTCTGGGCCAGATACTTCGCCGTCGCGTCGGAGCAGGAGAAGAAGAAGACCGCGGCGACGACCATCAGAATCCCGCGCACGGGATCGTCGCGGCGCTCGCGGCCGTAGGACGGCGCAGGCTGGGCGGCGGACACCCCTTCCGGGGAGCGGGAGCAGTCGGGCATGGCCGGAGGGCGCTTCCAGGCAGGAGGGCAGCAATCTGAAGGATGGCCCGGGTCTCGGCCCGGTTGACCGTCAGGTTACTGATATATCATGCCTGGGAACAATGGTGCGGAGCGTCATGGCAGCCATACGGCCCGGCCCCACGGCCCGGCCCCGCGAATCCACAAGACGGGCCTGCAGTTCAGCCGTCGTCGCGGTCCGTGGCGACGGGGCCGCGCAGGGCCGAGGTGACGGCGGGCGCCGGGCGCAGCAGGGGCGTCGGCGGGGTGATCGGCAGATCCATCAGGCCGCGGCGGGCGGCGTTGCGCTCCAGCTCGTAATCGGGGTCGGGGAAGCGTTGCAGAAGCGTCTCATAGGTGTCGCGCGCCGCGGCGGGGCAGCCCAGGATGCGGAAGGCTTCCCCTTGCCGCAGCAGGGCACCGGCCTCCGTCCCGCGGTGGTAGGAGGCGAGGCTGGCCGCCACGGCAAACCAGCGGTCGTAGGCGGTCCATAGCGCTTCCACCGTCGGCCCCTCGCACCGCCCGGCCTCCACCGCCGCCTCCAGCGCCTGCCGGTAGGCGGTGTCTGGGGGCGGGGAGGTCATCGCGCAGCCGCCCGCCAGCAGGAGGACGCCCGCAAGGGCGGTTCCGGCAATCGCTTGTCTGTTGCGCGGCATCGGTTCCTCTCCCCCGTTCGCATCCTCTCGCCACCAGTGAAATACAGTCGGATTAAAGCCCGGTTCAAGCCGGAGCGAGGTGGGCTGGGGAGGTACGGCGTTGCGGGCAACTCGGGAGGAAAATGCTTCGAATTTCGAGGCAAAGAGCAGCCAAGAATCTACGCCTTAACGGATATTAAAAGTCATATAAAAGCGGGCCGTAACATTATCCCTTGAGGTAAGCCGAATGGTTGACTCGCGGTACAGGAAGGCTATTACCTGAGGGTGTGAGAAAATAAAGCACTCGGAATTAAGGAAAATTTTAAGTGCCTTGTCCTCCCGCCCTCTAGTTGAAACCCCTGTTGCGGAGAATCCCATGCGCGCTGTCCTGGTTGAACCGAACCCCCTGATCGCCGACGCGCTCGGCCGTCAGCTCGGCATGGGGAAGATCCGCTACGATCGCCAGGACTGGGCCGGGCTGGAGGAGCTTCTGCGGGAGCAGGGCGCGGACGGGCTGGGCTACGACGCCATCGTTCTGGGCGGCGTCGATGACCCGGCGCGTTGCGTGGCGGCGCTGCGGGCGCATCAGGTCGGGGCGGCGATCCTCTGCCTGCTCGACCGGCGCTGCGTGACGACGACGGTGGAGCTGCTGCACGCCGGGGCCGACGACGTGCTGGTCAAGCCGGTGGTCAGCGCCGAGGTGCGGGCGCGCATTGAGGTGGCGCGGCGGCGCTCGCGCGGCCTGCTGAGCAACGCGGTGCGGGTGGGCCGGCTGACGGTGTTCCTCGACGGGCGCGATCCGGACGTCGATGGCGAGCGGCTGCGGCTGAGCCAGCGCGAGCACGCCATCCTCGGCGTCCTGGCCGCCCATCACCGCCGCGTCGTGTCCAAGGAGCACATCTACGACGAGGTCTACGGCCTGTCCGGCGCCGACCCGCTGGACAAGGTCATCGACGTCTACATCTGCAAGCTGCGCAAGAAGATCGCCGAAGCCACCGGCGGCGCCCGCTACATCGAGACCGTCTACGGCCGCGGCTACAAGTTCGAGGCCCCGCCCGAGCATGAAGAGGCCGCTCCGGTCGCCGCACCCGCCACCGCCGCCCGCCGCTTCCCGGCCATCCCCTTCGCCGCGTCCGGCCTGCACCCCGGCTGTCTCGTCGCCGCCGAGTGACGGCGCCTTACTTTCAAAGTCCCGCCTTACGCTCCGCTTCCGACATTTTGCCCCCAACACTTTGAAAGACGCCATGGCCGCGGCCCTCCGGAGGACGGCGGCTGAGCCGCTTTGCGCGGTCGCCGCATTTTTATAAAATACGCGATTACTTTTAAAAGATGCCCATCGTTGAAAGACGAATGCGTCACCCTGGAAATGCTGCGGTTTTTTACTCCGGTTTAAACGGGGTCGGTCACAGTCGAATGGTCGGTTGCGCGCCCATAAAACCAAGTGGGAAGGCCCGCGCAGCCCGGCCCCAGCGTCAGAAAGGCGCTCTGCATCTCGCGAATGGAGATACACATGGCCTCGATCATGACCAACACCTCGGCAATGACCGCGCTGCAGACGCTGCGCCGCGTGACCGACGATCTGGCGACCACCCAGGATCGCATCTCGACCGGTCTCAAGGTCAACAACGCCAAGGACAACGCCGCCTACTGGTCGATCGCCACGACCATGCGCGCCGACGTCGCCGGCTTCAAGGCGGTGAAGGAATCGCTGGAGCTGGGCTCGGGCACGACCAACACCGCGTCGGTGGCGTCCAAGAACATCGTCGAGAACCTGCAGACGCTGAAGGCCCGCGTCATCGCCGGCCAGACCAACGGCGTCGACAAGTCGCTGATCCAGAACGACATCGACCAGCTCGTCAAGCTGGTGAAGGGTGCTGCCGCCGACGCCTCCTTCAACGGCGACAACCTGCTGCGCATCACCTACTCCAACGACGGAACGGCCAAGGACCAGAACGTCGACATCCTGGCGTCGCTGAGCCGCAGCGCCGGCACGGTCGATCCGAGCTACATCAGCTTCCAGCGCCAGGACATGCAGGTCTCCTCGATCGTCGGCAAGGCCACGATCGAGCAGCAGGTGGACTCCACCAACGACCTGAAGGCCAGCGTCGGCATCGCCATCGGTGCGCCGGACACCACCTTCATCGACGGCCAGAACCTGGGCCTGGGCAACCTGACCCTGAACGTCACCAACGAGGCGGGCACCAAGACCGCCGTGACGGTGGACCTGTCGGGCATCGACTACACCACGGATCTGGCGACCACCCAGGGCCTGATCGAGACCGCGGTCAACGCGGCCCTGACCACGGCCGGCGGCGACTTCCAGGTGGCCTTCAACGGCGACAAGCTGGAATTCACCGACCAGGACCTGAACACCGACGGCAACTTCACCGCCAAGGTGGACAGCCTGTGGGTCGGCTCGAAGGAAAGTGACGCCTTCGGCGGCTTGGCCGACCTGACGCAGATCGACGTGACCTCCAACGCCACCAAGTCGCTCGAGGTCATCAACGGCCTGCTCGACAAGGCCATCGGCAAGGCCGCGGTGATCGGTTCCATCGAGAACCGCGTGTCGGTGCAGAACGACTTCGTGTCGAAGCTGACCGACTCGATGAACAAGGGCATCGGCTCCCTGGTGGACGCCGACATGAACGAGGAATCGAGCCGCCTGCAGGCCCTCCAGGTTCAGCAGCAGCTCGCCACCCAGGCGCTGTCGATCGCCAACCAGGGTCCGCAGAACATTCTCTCGCTGTTCCGCTAACCCGGTCCGGCCGGCGTCCCGCTCCCGACGGGGCGCCGGCCATTTTTTCGTCTCACATCCAGTCCCAGCCCCATTCCGGCGCCCCCGTGCGCGTTGCATAAGGTGCGACCATGAGCATCGCCGCCTACCAGCAGACGATGGCCGAGTGCGAAGACCCGCGCCGCATCGAATATCTGGTCTTCCTCCGCATCACCCTGGATCTGGAGGCCAACCGCGACGCCGGCTGGCGGTCGGCGGCGCTGAAGGACGCGCTGTGGCGCAACCTGGAACTCTGGAACACGCTGCGCGCCGACCTGCTGGAGGACGGCAACGCGCTGCCCGAGGCGCTGCGCGCCGGGCTGGTCTCGCTGTCCTTCTCGGTGGCCCGCCAGACGACCCAGGTGTTGCGCGGCGAGGCCGACGCGGGTGTCCTGATCGACATCAACCGGTCGGTCATGCGCGGCCTGCAAGGCGTGGCCCGCACGGAGGCTCCCGCTCCGATGGAGGCGTCCTATGGCGCTTAAGCTCCGCCTCAAGCCCTGCGAGCGCGTGGTCATCAATGGCTGCGTCGTGCAGAACGAGAACCGCCGCTACACCCTGACCGTCAGCAACTTCGCCCAGATCATCCGCGGCAGCGACATCATGCAGGAGGACGAGGCCGACACGCCGGTCCGCCGCGCCTATTTCGTGATCCAGAGCATGCTTCTGGACCCCCAGGCCGCGGAGGAGTACGGCAGCGTCGTCGCCGGCATGATGGCCAAGCTCTACACCGCCTTCATGCATCCGGAGATGCAGGACCGCATCATGCAGGCGATGCGCAACGTCAGCGACCGCGACTACTACAAGGCGCTGGCCTGCCTGCGGCCGGTGATGGCCTACGAGGACGGGCTGCTGAACGCGCAGCGCCCCCCGCGGGACGAGCGCGCCCCCGAGACTCGCGTGGAGGCGTGACCGCCATGCCCGCACCCATCCAGGGGCTGACCGGCGGCGTGTCCGGCGTCAACGGCGAGCGCGGCACCGCCAGCGCCGACCTGATCGCCGAAGCCCGCCAGCGCCAGGCCGACCGCTTGCGCGCCGCCCAGGTCGAAGCCGTCAAGGCCACCGAGGTGGTCGAGGAAACCCGCGCGCCGGCGGAATCCGACAACGGCCGCCGGCCCGACCCCATCCCGCCCTACCGGGTCAACCTCGACCCCGGCACGGGCCGCCTGTCCACCGAGGTGCTCGACACCCACACCGGTGAGGTGATCCTGCGCATCCCGCCCTCCTACGCCGATCCGGCGGAGGACGCGGCGGAGGAGAGCGGGCGGCCGAAGGCCCCGGAGGTGACGGCATGAGCACGCTCCAGGATTATCGCCAGATCGTCCGCAATCAGGACCGCTACGACGCGATGATCCGCTCGCGCCCCGACGTGAAGCGCAACATCGCCTATTTCGAGGCCAACATCGGCAAGATCTCCAGTGCCGAGGAGTTGCTGAAGGACGACAAGCTCTACCGCTTCGTCATGGTGGCCTTCGACCTGGAAAGCCAGACCTACGCGCGCGCCCTCATCCGCAAGGTGCTGGACCAGGGGGTGAAGGACCCGGAGGCGTTGGCCAACCGCATGAACGACGCCAAGTTCAAGGAGATGGCCACCGTCCTGTCCTTCAAGGAGACGGGGGGCGCCACGCTGAAGGAGCCGGCGATCGTCAAGGCCATCGTCGACCGCTACGTCGACGTGTCGCTGGAGGTGAAGGCGGAGGAGAGCAATCCGGCAGTCCGTCTGGCGCTCTACTTCGACCGCAAGGCGCCGCGCATCACCAACTGGTACCAGGTGATGGCCGACCGCGCGCTCCAGAAGGTGGTCTTCACCGCGCTCGACATTCCCGAGCAGTCGGCGCTGGGCGACCTCGACCGGCTGGTCGACAAGCTGAAGAAGCGCTTCGACATCGCCGACTTCAAGGACCCGGCCAAGCTCGGGAAGTTCCTGGACCGCTTCTCGGCCATGTACGACCTGAAGAACGGCGGGCCCGCGGGAGCCTCCACAAACCTCCCTTACATCGGGCCGATCAACAGCCGCGGACGCTCCTCGATCATCGCCATCGACCCGTCCATCACCATGTCGCTGCTGAACTTCCCGCGCTTCTGAGCGGCGGAGTTCCGGCAGGCCGAATTCCGGGAGATTGGCTGTGCAGCCGAGCCGACAGGCCAGGCCGCCGGGTGCGTGGCCGCACGTCGTGGCCCTGCTGCCCGGCCCGGACGACCGGGACGAGGACACCGCCCGCGACTCCCTTCATATCCTGCCGATGACCATCCTGCCGCTGGAGACTCCGGGCCTGCGCCGGGCGCGGCTGATCAAGAACGTCCGGCTCCAGACGGTGGTGGAGCTGTTCAACGACGTCCACGCCGGCAGCGGGCAGGTGATGCCCAGCCAGCTGCCGCTGCATTTCGGCAACCGCTCGCCCGAGCTGGACCGCGACCTGCTGATGATCGGGCAGATCGCCCAGGCCGCCAGCTTCGACGTCTATTCCCTGCGCATCGAGCTGCGGCGCCTGAAGATCGCGGTGGACGAGCACGCGGCGCTCCGCCTGTCGCAGCGCCGCAAGGACCAGCTCACCCGCTACATGCGCGTCTTCACCCGGCCGCTGATCGAAAGCGTCTACGGCAGCGACGACGTGCAGGTGCAGAATGTCGAGGACCTGATCCGCCTGTTCGCCGAACCCGATCTGGCGGAGGTGCGGCGCCGGCTGACCATGATGGCCGACCGGCTGGACATCGCCATGGCCGACATCCCGGCCTTCCTGGAGGAGTACGGCGACATCTTCCTGTCGCTGGCCTATTTCAAGCAGTGCCTGGACGAGATCGTGCCCGACGTGCAGGCCTTCCTGGCCTGGATGGACGCGGTGCGCGGCTTCAGCGAGGTCCGCCGCGACGCCCGCCACGCCCGGATGCTCGACGAGGTGGGTCGCGACCTGACGGAGATCGCCGCTTCGATCACCGGGCGGTTCGAGAGCTTCGACAACCGCTCCAAGGATTTCTGGCGCAACATCAACGCCCAAAGCTTCCGCAGCATCCGCGACCTGATCACCAATCATCACGTCACCATCGGCGGCGTGCTGTGCGGGCTGGCGGTGAAGATGGCGCTGTGGAAGGCCCGTTTTTCCAGTGGCGGCGGCCCGGTGCGCCGGCTGGAGTTCATCCGCTCCGAGATTCTGCCGGGCCTGTCCCACATCCGCTCCCTGGAACGCTCGGCGCGGAGCGGAGGGCGGTAGGCCCCCCAATCTCTCCTACCGGCGCCGCGCGGTGAGCTGCAGGGCGGTGGCCGCCGCGGCGACGGCGATGCCCAGACCGGTCACGGCGGTCCAGCCCCCGGCGTTCCAGGCCAGCGTCGCCGCGCTCGACCCCAGCGCGCCGCCCAGAAACATGCCGCCCATGAAGATGGTGTTCAGCCGGGCGCGGGCTTCGGGGCGCAGGGCGTAGACGATGTGCTGGTTCGACACCAGGGCCGCCTGAACCGCGAAGTCGAGCAGGATCACCCCGGCGACCAGACCGGCGACCGACGTCCACAGCCCGAACAGCAGCCAGGAGGCGAGCGTCAGCAGCGTGCCCAGCAGGATTACCCGGTGCGGCCCGCTGCGGTCGGCGATCCGCCCGGCCATCGGAGCGGCCAGGATGCCGACCGCGCCGACGATGCCGAACAGGCCCGCGGCGTCGGCGCCCAGGCCGAAGCGCGGCTCGGCCAGACGCAGCGCCAGGATGGTCCAGAAGGTGGTGAAGGCGGCGAACAGCAGCCCCTGGGTGACCGCGGCCAGCCGCAGGGCCGGGAACTCCCGCCACAGATGGACCAGCGAGCGCATCAGCGCCGGGTAACGCAAGGACGCGTTCGGGTGGCTGCGCGGCAGCATGACGGCCATCAGCGCGGCGGCACCCAGCGCCAGCGGCACGGCCAGCCAGAACATGGCGCGCCAGCCCTCGTGCGTCCCGACGAAGCCGGCCAGCGTGCGGCTGAGCAGGATGCCGGTCAGCACCCCCGACATGACGGTTCCCACCGCCGCCCCGCGCCGCTGCGGCGAGGCGAGGTGCGCGGCGAAGGGGACGATCTGCTGCGCCACCGTCGCCGAGACGCCGAGCAGCAGCGAGGCGGCGACCAGCAGGGCCGGACCCTGCGCCAGCGCTGTCGCGACCAGCGCTGCGGCCAGCAGCAGGAACTGCCCGACGATCAGCCGCCGCCGCTCCACCAGATCGCCCAGCGGCACCAGCAGGAGCAGGCCGGCGGCGTAGCCGAGCTGCGTCGCGGTCGGGATCATGCCGGTCAGCGGGCCGGGCAGGTCGCCTTCGATGAGGCCCAGCATGGGCTGGTTGTAGTAGATGTTCGCGACGGCCAGCCCCGCGGCGGTCGCCATGGCGAAGGTCAGCCCGCGCCCGAGCCGGGTCTGGTCGGGTGCGTGGGTCGAGGTGTGGGGCATTGTGTCGGTGATGCTCATGACAGGGGTCCTTTTGCAACATCCCCTCTCCCCAGAGGGGAGAGGGTTACGGAAGCCCAAGGCGGTAATTTCTGGACTGGACCCTATCGCACTTTCAAAAACCGCATCAGTCATGCAGAATGAATGGCCTGTGCATCGGAATATGAAGCAATGGACCTTGCCGGACTCGCCGTTCTGGTGGAAGCCGCCCAGGCCGGCAGCCTTGCCGGCGCGGCGCGGCGGCTGGGCATCTCGCCGCTGATGGCGACCCGGCGGCTGGCCGCGCTTGAGGACGCCATGGGCGCGCGGCTGATGCAGCGGACCACCCGCTCCCTCGCCCTGACGCCGGAGGGGGAGGCGATGCTGCCCTTCGCCCAGGCGATGCTGGAGAACGAGGCGGCGGCGCGGGCCAGCGTCCGCCCGTCATCCGCCGGGGCGTCCGGGCTGCTGCGCGTGACCGCCTCGGCGGCCTTCGGGCGCAAGCTGATCGTGCCAGTGGTGTCGGAGTTCATGACCGACAACCCTCAGGTCTCGGTCGATCTGCTTCTGACCGACGCGCTGGTGGACATCGTCGGGCAGGGGATCGACCTCGCCATCCGCATCGCGACCCTGAGGGACAGCACGCTCGTCGCGATGCGTCTGGCGGCCAACCCAAGGGCGCTCTACGCGACCCCCGGCTATCTGGCTGCCCACGGCGTTCCCGCCGCCGTGGCCGATCTGGCGGAGCATCACTGCCTGTGCCTGTCGGGGGTCACGCACTGGCGCTTCATCGCCGACGGGCGGGAACGGCGCGTCCGGGTGCAGGGCCGCTTCACCGCCAACTCCATCGAGGGGGTTCGGGATGTCTGCCTCGCCGGGCTCGGCATCGCGATCCTGTCCGGTTGGGACGTGCGGGAGGAGGTGGAGGCCGGCGCGCTGGTCCCGCTTCACCTGAGCGACGGCGCGCTGGACGAGTTGGCGGTCTGGGCCATCCACCCGTCCTCGCGCTTCGTGCCGCCGAAGGTCCGTCTGTTCACGGCGGCGCTGGCGAGGGCGCTCCGCTGACCCGGCGGGACGTCATTCCCGGCACTGGTTGTTGCCGCAGGCGCTCGCGCACTGGCGGGTGACCGTCGCGAAGTCGTCGATGAGGTTGCAGGAATAGGCGCGCGCGAAGTCGATCATCGCCGACCGGCAGGCCTGCGTCTTGTAGCTGAGCGGGATGCTGGCCGACACGCCGGTCGGGCAGGTGATCGACACGCTGTCCTGCCGGTGCCCGTCCACGGACGCGGACGGGCCGGCGGCTGGCTTCGCCGAGGCGGTCCGCGGCGGCTCCGTCCGGCGCGACAGGGCGTTCGTTCGCCCGCCGGACAGGACGTCCGCCGCGAAAGCGCCGCCGATGTCCACCGCCTTCACCGCCGGAATGTCGGCCTGCGACAGCGCGAAGGCGCCGAGACCCAGGGCCAGGACCTGCCCGAAGGAAACGCCGCTGTTGCGCTCCGCAAGCTCCGCCCGCTTGAAGGCGGCCACCTGATCCTGGTAGCGCCCTTCGAACCAGGCGAGATAGGCGTCGTCCGCCGGGGTGAAGTCGGACACGCCGCTGGGGGTGATGTCCGCCTTGAACAGGCCGGTGACGGTTTTGCCCTGCGCGTCGGCCCGGTTGCCGGCCAGGATGTAGGTGCCGTCCAAGGCCACCACCCAATCGTCCTGGTGGTGGCTGTGCTCGCCCCAATTCTTGTGGAAATAATGGAAGCGGCCCGCGTAGCGCTTGCCGTCGTGGAGCACGTACAGACCCTCGTCGAAGACCCAGGGCCGCGATGCGTCGTTGAACGGGTTTGTCGTCCGCTTCAGCCGGCCGGCGAAGGTCCCCAACCGCATGTAGACCGCGCCTTCGCCGTAGCCGCCGCCGGTGGCGCGGATGTCGGGCGGGCGGCTCGCCTGATCCGACGGCGGGTGGAAGCCGTCCCGCGACGCGGCCTCCTTCACCGCGTCCATCGCCTTGGGGCTGAGCCGTAGGCCCGGCCCGTCCTGTGCCTGGACACCGCCCGTCAGGAGGCACAGGGCAAGGACCCCCAACGTCGCGTGACGCCCCACCGCCGCTCCGCCCATAATCACGCTCCGCAGTTGCGGGTGAGAACCTTTTCGCCGTCGACGAAGCATTCCCGCTGCTCCCCGCCGGGCTGGGGCACTGACCAGACCAGCTCACCGTCAGGGACGCCGCCGCGAAGCCGGTAGGTGGCCTTCACCGTTCCGCCCATATATTCGGTGTAGCGGACCCGGCCGTCCGGCAAAGTCTGGCGGGTCAGCGTGTTGTTCTCCACGGCGTTCACGCCGTCCCCGGCGATCGGCGTGGTCTCGAAGGCCACGCCCGGCCCGGCCTCGCGCCCGGCGGCGTAGGGGCCATAGTCGAAGCGGGTCGTGGTGGTGATGAAGTCCTCGTCGTTGGGCTCGGTCAGCCCCGGTGCGTTCAGGGCGCGCATCGTTTCGTAGGTCGCCCGCGGAGCGGTCACCAGACGCCCGTCCTTGGTGAACTGGCCCGACCAGTGCCGCGTGCGGACGATGCGCTTGCATGGCCCGTCGCGCAGCGATCCGCGGAAGGTGCAGGACTCGCGAACCACCATTTCGTAGACCTTGTGACTGCCCAACTGGCCGTGGGGTGTCAGGCGCAGATAGGTCATGACGATGTCGGCCGGCCCGTCCAGCGCGCCGCCGGAGCAGTCGCCGTCGATCCGCCGCACCGTCACGCGGTCGTAGACCGGCGTGCCGAAGCCCTGCCCGTGCTTGGCCATGTAGTCGGCGAAGCCGGGATTGCGTTCGTAGACACGGAGCTGAAAACCGCGGTCCGCCAGGGCGTGCCGCGTGTCTTCCGGCAGGTCGCAGGCCCGCGCCGGGCTGTCGAGACCCAGGACGGCGTCGGGGTTGGCGTCGTAGGCCGCCTTGTCGGTCAGGTAAGCGGCGCGGTATCGTGACAACACCGGATCGTCGAGGACCGGAGGAAAGCCAGCAAAGGCCGCGTCCAGACGCTTTTGCGTCTCGATGTGCGACAAGGCTCCGTCGCATCCCGCAAGCATCAGCGCCGCGAGCGTGACGGCGAGCCCATGGCCGATTGCCTCTTGTTTCATGACGTTTCCCGTCCCTGCCCCGTCACCTCCCGACATTTCAACGCAGAATGGTGGAGGGTTCAACCATTTTGGGTTACCCCCCGACCGCTCCGTCCCCCGATCCCGTCATGGCGTGGCGCCGTTCCGCCGGCTGGGTGGCGTGCAGTTCGTAGAGCTTCGCCAGGATTTGCGGGGCGGGCTGCTCCGCCTTGGGCGCCGGAACATCCGCCGCGGCGTCGGTGTCCGGCGTCTTGCGGGCGAGCGCCTCCGCCAGCACGGCGGGGGACGGGCGATGGTCCGGCGGCGGCTCCGTCTGCGGCTCTTGCGCCGGGTCGGCGAGAAAGGGCAGGGGCGGGGCGTTGGCGGGCGTTTCCTTCGCCGGGGCCTTCGTCTCCTCGGCGCCGCCCTCCGCCAGCGTGACGAGGTGGCCCAGCGGGTCGTCGCCGGTCACCGCCTCGAAGGCAGCCATGGCGGCGCTGCCCAGCAGGCCGATGGGGCCGCCGAACAGGAAGCCGCCGGCCAGCCGCGCCGGCAGCCCGATCGCGTCGCCGGTAGCGTGGCGGTAGACCTGCGACACTCCCGGCAGATGCTGCAATGGGTTCACCGCGTCCAGCAGGTCTCCGAAATCCAGGCTGAGGTCGGTCGCCTCCTGTTTCGCCGTGGCCTTCACGGCGTCCCGTGCGGCGGTGGTCGGGGCAAGCGCGCGGGCGGCGAGCGCGGTGGCGTCGGTCATGGCACAACTCCGGCGGGAACGGCGAGGATGCGGTCGAGGAAACGGAAGGAGTCGAGGGACGGCGTGGCGTCGTCCTTGCCCTGGCGCAGGAACTCCTCCAGCGCCGGGTTCAGCGCGACGGCGCCATCCACCTCCGCGTCGGTGCCCTGCTTGTAAGCGCCGATGCGCACCAGCTCCCGCATGTTGTCGTAAGTGGCGGCGAGGCTGCGGGCGCGGCGCAGCAGGGCGTTCTGCTCCGCCGTGTGGCATCCGGGCAGCAGGCGCGACACGCTGCGCAGCACGTTGACGGCGGGGTAGCGCCCCTGCTCGGCGATGCGGCGGTCCAGCACGATATGGCCGTCGAGGATGCCGCGCACCGCGTCGGCAATCGGCTCGTCATGGTCGTCGCCGTCCACCAGAACGGTGAAGATGCCGGTGATGTCGCCCTGGCCCTCCCGGCCCGGCCCGGCGCGCTCCATCAGCTTGGGCAGTTCGGCGAAGACGCTGGGCGGGTAGCTCTTGGCGGTCGGCGGCTCCCCGGCGGCCAGCCCGATCTCGCGCTGGGCCATGGCGAAGCGCGTCACGCTGTCGATCAGGCAGAGGACGTGCAGGCCGCGGTCGCGCAGTTCCTCCGCCACGGTCAGGCAGAGATAGGCGGCCTGCCGGCGCATCAGCGGCGGCTCGTCCGAGGTGGCGACGACGACGACGGAGCGGGCGAGGCCGTCGGCGCCCAGATCGTCCTGGATGAACTCCTGCACCTCGCGCCCGCGCTCGCCGACCAACCCGATCACGATGGCATCGGCCCCGGCGTGGCGGGCGACCATCGACAGCAGCGTCGACTTGCCGACGCCCGACCCTGCGAAGACGCCCATGCGCTGGCCGCGGCAGATGGGGGTGAAAACGTCGATGGCGCGCACGCCGGTGTCCATTTTCGCCCCCACCCGACGGCGCGCGTAGGCCGGCGGCGGTGCGGTGCGCAGCGGGCGGGCGTGGTGGCCGTTGCGCAAGGGGCCGCGCCCGTCGATCGGTTCGCCCAGCGCGTTGACGACGCGGCCCAGCCAGCCGGGGCCGGGGCGCAGCGTGAAGGCGGTGTCGTCGGTGACGGCGGCGCATCCCTCCGCCACGCCGTCGAGGTTGTCGAAGGCCATCAGCAGGGTGCGGCCCTGGCGGAAGCCGATGGTCTCGCAGAGCAGGCGCTGGCCGCGCGCCGTCTCCGCCCAGCATTTGTCGCCCACCGCCAGGACGCGGCGCAGCCCTTCCACCTCCAGCGTCATGCCGGCGGCGCTGCGGATCTCGCCGCGCCAGGAACGGGTCGGCATCCGCTCGATCTCGGACAGAAGGTTGGAAAGCACGCGCATCGCCGGGACGTCTCCGCCGTGTCGGAATGCGGTGATCCTGCCACGAGGATTTTAAATCCGGTTTTAAACGGCGGGCGTCATCTTGGCCCTGCCTTGCTTTCCGGCTTTGCGATAGGGCCGTTCCAATGGATTTTAGCAATATTTCGGTGTTCCGGCTGACCGGCGCGCGCCTCGATTACTTGGCGGAGCGGCAGAAGCTGATCGCCGCCAACGTCGTGAACGCCAACACGCCCGGCTATCAGCCGAAGGACCTGAAGCCCTTCGCGGCGCTGATGGACGGCCCTCAGTCGGTGGCGCCCGCGCTCACCTCGCCCATGCACCTGACGGGCTTCAACCCGTCCGGCGCGGTGCAGGAGGCGCGCAAGCCCGAGCAGTGGGAAACCACGCCGGACGGCAACGCCGTGTCGCTGGAGCAGGAGATGTCCAAGGGCAGTGAGACGCGCGACGCCTTCGCCCTGACCGCCGGCCTGTTCCAGCGCAACCTGCAGATCCTGCGCGCCGCCTGGCGCGCCGGCTGACGACCTCGGAGTCCCCTCCCATGCTCACCGATCCCCTGGCCGCGACGATGCGGATCGCCAGTTCGGGCCTGCAGGCGCAGGGCACCCGGCTGCGCGTGGTCGCCGAGAACATCGCCAACGCCGATTCCACCGCCATGACCGCGGGCGGCGATCCCTACCGCCGCAAGACCGTCTCCTTCGCCACCACGATGGACCGCGCCGCCGGGTCGGAGATCGTCAAGGTCAAGCAGATCGGGCGCGACCGCAGCGACTTCCAGCTCGTCTACGAGCCCTCACACCCCGCCGCCGACGAGAAGGGCTACGTCAAGCGCCCGAACGTCCAGCCGCTGATCGAGATGATGGACATGCGCGAGGCCAGCCGCTCCTTCGAGGCGAGCGTCAACGTGATCGAGCAGTCGCGGACCATGATGAGCCGCATGATCGACCTTCTGCGCGGCTGAGGAGACCTGAAGCATGATCGAACCCATCGGCCGCGCCGCCGCCGCCTACGGCCTCCACCGCGCGCCCCTGGCCCAGCCGGCGCCCGCCGCCTCGCTCGCCACGTCTCCTGCGGCTGCTGCTGTGACGTCGCCGTCCACCGAGACGGCGGCGTCGGCGGAGAGCAGTTTCGGCGCCTTCCTCGACCGGCAGGTATCGCAGGCGGTGGAGACGCTGAACGAGGGCGAGCGCATGTCCGTCGCCGCCGTCGCCGGCAAGGCCGGCACGCACGAGGTCGTGCGCTCCGTGCTCGCCGCCGAGATGACCGTGCAGACGGTGGTGTCGATCCGCGACCGCATGGTGCAGGCCTATCAGGACGTCATGCGGATGGCGATTTGAGCTGTGCGGTGATTGGAGCGTTATTGCCCCCTCCCTAACCCTCCCCCGCTTCGCAGGGGAGGGAAGGGGCCCGCAAAGCGGGAAGGGTGGGGCAACCGCTCCCCCAGGAGAACCCCCATGAACGAAGCCGACGTGCTGGAAGTCCTGCGCACGGGCATCTGGACGATGCTGCTGATCGCCGCGCCGCCGCTGATCATCGCGGTTCTGGTGGGCGTGGCGATCTCGCTCGTCCAGGCGCTGACCCAGGTGCAGGAGATGACGCTGACCTTCGTGCCGAAGATCGTCGCCATCCTGGTCACCACCGTGCTGGCGCTGCCCTTCATGTACGGCGCCCTGACCACCTACGCCGACCGGCTGGGCAGCCTGATCGTCTCGGTGCGGTGACATGCGCCGGCTGGCCGGACTGGCGGCGCTGCTCCTGGCCGGGACCGCGACCGCCGCGGAGGTGAAGCCGCCGGCCGCGCAGATCGGCACCTGGTCCACCGCCCTCTACGCGCCGCGCGTCCTGCCCGCGCGCAGCCTGCCGCCGGAGGCCGCCTGCATCGACGCCATCCTGGCGGCGGAGCGTGAGGCGGGGGTGACCGACCACATGCTGCTCGCCATGGGTTTCACTGAGGCCGGGCGGATGACCGCCGACCGGCTGTTCACCGTCTGGCCCTGGACCGTCAACACCGAAGGCGCCTCCAGCTACTTCCCGACGCGGGAGGAGGCCATCGCCTTCGTGCGCGCCGCGCAGGCGCGGGGCACGCGCTCCATCGACGTCGGCTGTCTTCAGGTCAATCTGAAATGGCACCCCGACGCCTTCCCCGACCTGGAGACCGCCTTCGACCCGCGCGCCAACGCCCGCTACGCCGCGCGCTTCCTGGGCGACCTGCACCGTGCGCAGGGATCGTTGGACGCCGCCATCGCCCGCTACCACTCCGCCCAGTCGGAGCGCGGGGCGGCCTACCGCGAGCGGGTCGGCGGCAACCGGCGCTGGGTGGCCGGCGCCATGGATTACCTGAAGGCGCTGGCTGCCGGTCCCCAAGCGGCCGCTTCCCAAGCCGCCCCCGGCGCGTTGCCCGCCTGGGGCAAGGCCGAGCTTGGCCGCCTGTCCTTCCTGTCCAGCCTCTACGCCAACGCGGCGGCGAAACCCCTTCTGCCGGGCGCGGACTGACCCCGACGTAAAAGCCGGTTTTACCGCGGGGCGCTAGCGTACCAACGGTGCCGCACCCTGGAGTTCCCGCATGGCTTTCACGGACACCCTTCGGAACCGGATGACCAGCCTCGGCGATGCCGGGCTGGCGAACCGCGACGTGCTGTTCGCGCTGGGCATCCTGCTGGTGCTGGCCGTGCTGTTCCTGCCGGTGCCGACCTGGTTCCTCGACCTCGGGCTGACGCTGTCGCTGGCGGTCAGCGTGCTGATCCTGATGGTCTCGCTGTGGATCAGCAAACCCCTGGACTTCTCCTCCTTCCCGACCGTGCTGCTGGTCGTCACGGTGCTCCGGCTGGCGCTGAACATCGCCTCGACCCGCCTGATCCTCAGCCACGGGCACAACGGCCCGTCCGCCGCCGGCCATGTGATCGAGGGCTTCAGCCAGTTCATCATGGGCGGCAACTTCGTGATCGGCGTGGTGATCTTCGCCATCCTGATCGTCATCAACTTCGTGGTCATCACCAAGGGCGCCTCCCGCATCGCGGAGGTCGGCGCGCGCTTCACGCTGGACGCCATCCCCGGCAAGCAGATGGCCATCGACGCCGACCTGTCCGCCGGCATGATCGACGACGTCGAGGCCCGCCGCCGCCGCAAGGAACTGGAGGACGAGAGCACCTTCTTCGGCGCCATGGACGGCGCGTCGAAGTTCGTGCGCGGCGACGCGGTGGCCGGGCTGGTCGTCACCGCCATCAACGTGCTGGGCGGCATGGCCATCGGCATGGCCCAGCAGGGCATGTCCTTCGAGTCCGCGGCGTCGGTCTACACCATCCTGACGGTGGGCGACGGTCTGGCGACGCAGATCCCGGCGCTGGTCGTCTCGCTGGCCGCCGGCCTGCTGGTGACCAAGGGCGGCAACGTCGGCTCCGCCGATCAGGCGGTGCTCGCCCAGCTCGGCGGCTATCCCAAGGCGCTGATGGTGGCGGGCGGGCTGCTCGTCACGCTGGGCGTCACGCCGGGCCTGCCGGCCGCCCCCTTCGTCCTGCTGGGCGGCGGCTTCGGCGCGGCGGGCTGGTACGCGATGCGCGGCAAGATGCGCCGCGCCGCACTCGCCCGGCTGGAGGAAAGCCGCAAGGCCCCGACCGCCCCCGCCGAGGAATCGGTGGAGGACATGCTGAAGGTGGACGAGGTGAAGGTCGAGGTCGGCAACCACCTCGTCCCGCTGATCCTCAACAAGAACGGCCCGCTGACCGGCAAGGTGAAGACGCTGCGCAAGCGCTTCGCCAAGGAATTCGGCTTCATCCTGCCGTCGGTGCGCATCAAGGACAGCAGCTTCCTGCCGCCCAAGGGCTACGTCGTCAGCGTCATGGGCGTCGAGGTGGCGAGCGGCGAGGTGCGGCCCAAGCAGCTTCTCGCCATCGACCCGTCCGGCGGGGCCGCCCCCGACCTGCCCGGCGAGGCGACGCGCGAGCCGACCTTCAACCTCCAGGCCCGCTGGATCGACCCGGCGCGGCACGAAGAGGCCATCGCCAAGGGCTACACGGTGGTCGACCCGGAAAGCGTCATCACCACCCACCTGACCGAGGTCATCAAGGACCACCTCTCGACCCTGCTGACCTTCGCCGCCATGCAGAAGCTGATCGACGGGCTGGGCCGGGAGTACCAGAAGCTGATCGCCGACATGGTGCCGTCGCGCATCACGCTGGTGGTGGTGCAGCGCGTGCTCCAGGCGCTGCTGGCGGAGCGGGTGTCGATCCGCAACCTGCCGGCCATCGTCGAGGCCATCGCCGAGGCGGTGAACTGGACGCGCAACATCACGTTGGTCACCGAGCATGTGCGGGCGCGGCTGGGCCAGCAGATCTGCCAGTCGCTGACCGCCCCCGACGGCTTCGTCCCGGTCATCGTCCTGACCCCGCGGTGGGAACAGGCGCTCCAGCAGAGCGTCATCGCGGAGGGCGAGGACCGCCGCTTCGCCATGCCGCCGACCCAGGTGCAGGAGTTCCTGACGGCGCTGCGCATCACCATCCAGAAGCACGCCACGCCGCAGGTCTGGCCGGCGCTGCTGGTCGGGGCGGAGGTGCGGCCCTTCGTGCGCTCCCTGCTGGAGCGGGTCAGCCCGATGACCCCGGTCATCAGCCACGCGGAGCTGCACCGCAAGGTGTCCGTCAAGACGATCGACCAGGTGTGAAGGGCCGGGAAGGAAAAGAACAGTGATGGACACGCTCGCCGACCTGCTCAGCCTGGAGGTCTACCGCGCCTTCCTGGTCTTCGCCCGCGTCGCCGCGGCGGTCAGCCTGCTGCCCGGCTTCGGCGAGTTGGCGGTGCCGCCGCGCGTGCGGCTGTGCATCGCGATTCCCGTTGCGCTGGCGCTGACCCCGACCGTGCCCGGCCTGCCCGACCGGCTGCCCCCCGACGCCGCGGTGATGCTGGAGCAGATCTTCGCGGAGACGATGGCGGGCGCCTTCCTCGGGCTGGGGGCCAAGCTGTTCCTGGCCTCGCTCCAGGTCGCGGGCAACATCGCCGCCCAGGCGATGGGCCTCGCCAATCCCTTCGGCACCGACGCGGCGGGGTTCGAGAGCGGATCGATCCTGTCGGGCACGCTGGTCATCGCCGGGCTGGCGCTGCTGTTCGCGCTCGACCTGCATTACCTGATGATCGACGCGTTGGTGCGCTCCTACGGAAGCTGGCCGGCGGCGACGCTGCCCGATCCCGGCATGGTGGCGGGGCGCTACGCCCAGCTCGTCGGCGTCACCTTCCGGCTGGGCGTGCAGATGGCCGCTCCCTTCCTGGTCTTCGGCATGATTGCCAACATGGCGCTGGCCCTGGTCAACCGCGTGATGCCCTCCATGCCCGTCTATTTCGTCGCCACCCCGGCGATGGTCGGCGGCGGGATGCTGGTCTTCCTGGTGACGGCCGGCGCCATGGTCACCGCCACGTTGGCGGCGCTGGCCGGCTGGCTCGGCGGGCGATGAGAAGGGGGCGGTGAGGGGGCGGCGATGTCCGACAACACCCAGGACGAGGAACAGAAAACCGAGGAGCCGACCGAGAAGCGGCTGCGCGAGGCGATGGACAAGGGCGACGTCCCTCGCGCCCGCGATGTCGGTCTGGCCGCCACCATGGCGGCGGCCTGGCTGATCGCCGCGGCCGGCGGGCCGCTCGCCGCCTCCCGCATCGCCGAGGTGCTGCTGCCGTTGATCGAGAATCCGAACGACATCCGGCTCGACGGCGGCCCCTACGACGTGATGAACAGCCTGCGCTGGCTGATCGGCGGGGTGGCGGTGGCGATGCTGCCGGTGCTGGGCCTGCTGGTCGGCGGGGCGGTGGTGTCGGCGGTCGGGCAGGGGCCGCTGCTGGCAGCGAGCGACCGCATCCGGCCCAAGCTGTCGCATTTGTCGCCGCTCAGCGGCTGGCGCCGCATCTTCGCGCGCCACGCGCTGGTCGAATTCGTGAAGAGTCTCGTGAAACTGGCGATCATCGCCTGCGCCGTCTGGTTCGCCGTGGCGCCCTACATCGATTGGACGGAGGGGATCGTGGGCATGGACGTTGCGGCGCTGCCCGACCTGCTGCGGGATCTGACCCTGCGGCTGCTGCTGGCCGTCCTCCTGGCGACGGTGGTGATGGCCGCCGTGGACGTGCTGTGGAACCGGCTGGAATGGCGGCGCCGCCTGCGCATGACCTTCCAGGAGCTGAAGGACGAGTTCAAGCAGACCGAGGGCGACCCGCATCTGAAGGCGAAGCTGCGCGAGATCCGGCGCGACCGCTCGAAGCGCCGCATGATGGCGAACGTGCCGCGCGCCACGGTGGTCATCGCCAACCCGACCCACTTCGCGGTGGCGCTGGAGTACGACCGCGCCCGGATGCCGGCGCCGGTCTGCCTCGCCAAGGGGGCCGACCTCGTGGCGCTGCGCATCCGCGCGGTGGCGGAGGAGAACGGCGTGCCGGTGATCGAGAACCCGCCGCTGGCCCGCGCCCTCTACGCCGCGTCGGAGGTCGACGCGGTGATCCCGCTCCAGCATTACCAGGCGGTGGCCGAGGTGATGATGTATGTGCTGCGCCTGAAGAACGGCGGGGGCACGCAGCCGGCACAGCGGGCGTGATGGGGTGGGCATGATCCGGCGGACGCCGGATGGTTTGGAATTCAGCTTAATGTCTTCTCAACGGGTTTGGCGGTAGACGAAGGAACTCCTCACCTTCCGCGGCGCATCACGGCAATGAGCGACGGCGACGACCTGTTCGAGATGTACCGCTCCGACCGCGCGGCCTCCGGCGCGCTGAAGGGGGAGGCGCTGGCCGCCGCGCTGGCCGACAACGTGCGGCGCAGCTTCGCCGAGATGGACCGGCTGATCCCGGAGGTGACCCAGGCGCTCGCCCAGGCCCGCTACACGCTGCGCCTCGCCCCCGCGGTGGTGGACCGTGGCAGCTACCTTCAGCACGACCGCTCATCCGAAAGTTTCCGCGATTACCTGCGCTTGTGGAGCCACCGCCGCGCCGAGGCGGGCAGCGGCGGGATGCATTGGGAAGCGAAGATCCTGGTCACCGACAGCCGCCGCCGCACGGCGGAACTCGGGCTGGGCGTGGCCATCGAATGGCCGACCGCGGACCGCGCGGCCGATTGCGCCTTCGTGGAGTTCTGGACGACCGGCCAGGGGGTGAACCTCCCCTCCGAGGGCCGCAACTTCCAGCGCGCCCTGGTCGCCTGCCTGCGGCGGCTGGAAGAGGCGGGGGAGATCACGCCCGCCGTGAAGCGCTGATCGCGGCAGCCGGGCGGCTGTCACCTTTCTTCACCGTTCGAACCCTCACCGCTCGAACTTCGTCGCCATGATGATCGACGAGGTCGTTCGCTCGATGCCGTCGATGGCGCCGATGCGGTCGATCAGCGCGTCCATCTCCTCCATGGTCCCGGTCCGCACCACGGCGATCAGGTCGTGTGCGCCGCTGATGGCGTGGAGCGCCCGCACCTCCGGAATCCGCTTCAGCGCCTGGACCACGGCGGCGGTCAGCTTGGGCGACAGGTTGATCGAGACATGGGCGCGGATCATCCGGCGCGCCGTCTCGTCCGACAGCCGCACCGTGTAGCCGGCGATCACCCCGCGCTCCTCCAGCCGCTGGATGCGGCTCTGCACCGTGCTGCGCGACACGCGCAGGCGGCGGGCCAGCGCGGCGGTGGGCTCCCGCGCGTTGTCCTGAAGCGCGTCGAGAAGATGCTGATCCAGCTCGTCCATCATATCGCCGGCCCTTCCGTCAATCCGCCGACCATTATCAGGCGTTTCGGCACCCTGCACCCTGCACATCGACAGGCCGTCCGGTCAAGATTGCGTCATAACGACGCAAGCCAACAAACAGGGGGTACGGGACGATGCGCGACATTCTTCTGATGGGCGGCGGCAAGATCGGCGAAACCATCGGCGACTTCCTGAAGGCCACGGGCGATTACCGGGTGACCGTCGCCGACCGTTCGGCGGACGCGCTGGAGCGGCTGCCCTCCCATCCGCGCATGGAGGCGCGCGTGGTGGACGCCGCCAACCCCGCCGACCTCGCCGAGGCGATGCGCGGCAAGTTCGCGGTGCTGAGCGCGCTGCCCTACCACCTGACGGTCGGCGTGGCGGAAGCGGCGCGGGACGCCGGCACCCATTACCTCGACCTGACGGAGGACGTGGCGAGCACGCGGCGCGTCAAGGAGCTGGCCGACGGCGCGCGCTCGGCCTTCATCCCGCAATGCGGGCTGGCGCCGGGCTTCATCTCCATCGTCGCCAACGATGTGGCCTCGCGCTTCGACACGCTGGACACGGTGCGGATGCGCGTCGGCGCCCTTCCGAAGTATCCGTCCAACGCCCTGAACTACAACCTGACCTGGAGCACCGAGGGCGTCATCAACGAGTATCTGGAGCCCTGCGAGGCCATCGTCGAAGGCCGCCTCGTCTCCGTGCCACCGCTGGAGGAGCGCGAGGAATTCTCCCTCGACGGCGTGCTGTACGAGGCGTTCAACACCTCGGGCGGGTTGGGCACGCTGTGCGAGACGCTGGCGGGCAAGGTGCGGACGCTCAACTACCGCTCCGTCCGCTATCCGGGGCACCGCGACCTGATGAAGGCGCTGCTGCACGACCTGCGGCTGGGCAGCCGGCGGGAGCTGCTGAAGGACATTCTGGAGCACTCGATCCCGGCGACCCTCCAGGACGTCGTGCTGATCTTCGTGACGGTGACCGGGACGAAACGGGGGCGGCTGCTCCAGGAAACCTACGCCAACAAGATCTACGGGCGGGAGATCGGCGGCACCTTCTACAACGGCATCCAGATCACCACCGCGTCGGGCATGTGCGCCGTGCTGGACCTGCTGGCCGACGGCACGCTGCCGCAGCGGGGCTTCGTGAAGCAGGAGGAGGTGCGCTACGCCGACTTCATCGCCAACCGCTTCGGGCGCAACTACGCGATGACCGACGCGGCGCCCCAGCAGGGATCGCAGCAGGGGGCGGGGCGCGCCGCCTGAGCGGCCGCCCCTCCTTCCCCGCCGGGCCGCGCCTCAGATCACCTCGCGGGCGCGGCCCTTGAAGACGGTGGCGGCGATCTTCAGGGCGTCGGGGGTGCCGCGGGCCAGCGCCTCGGTGAAGTGCAGGGCCTGCTTGGCCTGGACCTTCGGCGGCATCGGCGGCTCGTTGGTGTCGACGAGGCAGTCGACCACCACCGGCCCCGGATGGGCGAGCGCGGCGTCCAGCGTGGCGCCGCAGTCCTTCGGGTCGGTGATGGTGAAGCCCCGGCCGCCGCAGGCCTCGGCCACCTTGGCGAAGTCGATGGGCTGGAGGTCGCAGACATACTCGGGGTTGCCGAGCATGGCGATCTGCTCCCACTTGATCTGGCCGAGCGAGTTGTTGTTGTTGATGATGACCTTGATCGGCAGCTTGTACTTCACCGCCGTGGCGAAGTCGGCCATCAGCATGGAAAAGCCGCCGTCCCCGACATAGGCGATCACCTGCCGTCCGGGATGGGCGAGCTGCGCCGCGATGGCGTAGGGGACGCCCGGCGCCATGGTGGCGAGGTTGCCGGACAGGGAATGCATCTGGCCGCGCCGCGCCGGGATCTGCCGCGCCCACCAGGTGGCGATGGTCCCGCTGTCGCAGGCGACGATAGCCGTGTCGGACAGTCGCTTGCCCAGCTCCCACGCGACGACCTGCGGCTTCATCGGCAGGTCAGGACGGGTGCCGCGCTCCTCCATCAGCGTCATCCACTCCGCCTTGCCCGCCTGCGCCGTCTTCAGGAAGGAGCGGTCCTCGTGCCGCCGCACCCGCTCGGTCAGGATGTCCAGCGCCAGCCCGCAGTCGCCGACCAGCCCGGCCTCCACCGGATAGCGCAGGCCGATGCGCGCCGCGTCGATGTCGATCTGGATCGCGCGGGCCTGCCCCGGCTTCGGGTAATACTCGATGTAGGGGAAGGTCGAGCCGGCGATCAGCAGCGTGTCGCAGGTCTCCAGCGCCTCCTGCGAGGGGGCGGTGCCGAGCAGACCGACCTGTCCGGTGGTGAAGGGACTGTCGTCCGGCACCGCGGCCTTGCCCAGAAGCGCCTTGACGATCACCGCACCCAGCTTGTCGGCCAGCCGTTCGAGCTGATCGGTCGCCCTCAGCGCGCCCTGGCCGGCCAGGATGACGATGCGTTTGCCGGCGTCGAGGACCTCCACGGCGCGGCGGGTCTGCGCCTCCGACGGGACGGGAAGCTGGGGGGCGAACAGGGCGGTGTTGTGGCCCTTCACGTTGCGCGGCGCCCGCATGTCGGCGCCGATGCCCTGCTCCTGCAAATCAACGGGGATGGTGATGTGCGACACGCCGCGGTGGGCGAGCGCGGTGCGGCAGGCCAAGTTGGCGATGTTGCGGACATGCGCCGCCCCCATGATGCGCTGGTTGTAGAGCGCGACGTCCTGGAACACCTTGTCCAGCTCCACGTCCTGCTGGGTGTAGGTGCCGACGAGGTCGTGGTATTGCAGCCCGGTGATCGCCAGCACCGGCTGATGGTCCAGTTTGGCGTCGTAGAGACCGTTCAGCAGATGCAGCCCGCCGGGGCCGGAGGTGGCGATGCACACGCCCAGCCGCCCGGTGAACTTGGCGTAGCCGCAGGCGGCGAAGGCCGCCGCCTCCTCGTGACGGACCTGGATGAAGCGGATTTCGTCCTGGCGGCGGCGCAGCGCCTCGACGATGCCGTTGATGCCGTCGCCGGGCATGCCGAAGATCGTGTCCACGCCCCAATCCACCAGAACATCCACCAGGATGTCGGAAGCCGTGCTCGCCATGCGGGAGTCTCCGTCGCAAACGGTCGTGATGAAGTCGCTCAACCCTTCGGCAACCGAGCGGAGCCGGGACGGTTCCCCGAACGGTGGGATCTTATTGGGCCTTGACCTCAAGTTAAGTTGAGGTTTTAGAATGGCGCCAATGTATCTGGCATGCCAGTGACGCTCTGCCCAGTCCGGGCGTCCGAACGCAGGCCGGTGTGCAGGATCGAACAACCACCGTGGCGGGCGAAGGAATGACGACAACCGTTCAAAGGGAGAGTGCACAGCGGCCGTCTTCGACGACGCGGTCGTTGCACGTCCATCATACGGAGCGGGTGGCGCCGCAAGTGCTCCTGGTGGAACTCCGCGACCCGGACGGCGAGGCCTTGCCGCCCTACGAGCCGGGCGCGCACATCGACGTGCATCTGCCGGACGGGGCGGTGCGCTCCTACTCGTTGTGCGGCGACCCGGCGGATCGCTCCGCCTATCGGATCGCCGTCCTGAATCTGCCGGGTGGGCGGGGATCGCGCTTCATACATGGGGAATTGCGGCTCGGCACCCCCGTCGCCATCGCTCCGCCCCGCAACAATTTCCGCTTCGACGCCGCACCGCGTTATTTGTTCATCGCCGGCGGCATCGGCATCACGCCTCTGCTGCCGATGATCCGCGAGGCGGCGCGCCGGGGAGCCGATTGGGTCCTGCATTACTGCGTGCGCAGCGCGGCCGAGGCGCCGTTCCTCGCCGAGCTTCGCGCGCTGGGCAACGGCGACGTGGTGGCTCACGCCGCGGACGAAGGCCGACGGCTGGCGGTGCCCGACCTCCTGGAGGCGACGCCCGACGATGCCCTGATCTATTGCTGCGGCCCGCAACGCTTGATGGACGCCGTCGCGAGCGCCGCGCGGCCGTCGCAGGATGTGCGCTTCGAATGGTTCACGCCGCGCTCGGATGCGGGGCGTGACGCGGCGCCGGACGATCGCTTCGAGGTCGTCTGCGCCCGCTCCGGCGTGACCGTCGCGGTGAAGGAGGGGACCAGCGTGCTCGACGCGCTCGACGCCGCGGGCGTTCCGGTCACCTCCTCGTGCGAGCAGGGCATCTGCGGCACCTGCGAGACGACGGTGCTGGAGGGGGAACCCGACCATCGCGACAGCGTCCTGTCCGACGCCGAACGCGCCGCCGGAAAGACGATGATGATCTGCGTGTCGCGCGCCCGCAGCGCACGTCTTGTCTTGGACATTTGAATCGGGCGCATCGCAACGGAAGGATAGGGGGATTTATGACCGAGAACGACCTGCAACGGCTGGGGCTTGCGCTGCTGAACAGCCCGGCCGAGGCCATCGCCTATTCCGACCGGGACGGCATCATCCGCTTCTGGAACGCGGGGGCCGAGCGCGTGTTCGGCTTCACCGCCGACGAGGCGCTCGGCCAATCGCTGGACATCATCATTCCGGACCGTCAGCGCCAACGCCATTGGGACGGCTACGACCAAGTGATGAAGACGGGGGAAAGCCGTTACGGCAGCGGCGATCTGCTGTCGGTGCCGGCGACGCGCAAGGACGGAACCCGCATCTCGGTGGAGTTCACCATCGTGCCTCTGAAAGACGCGGACGGCGCAATGCTGGGGATGGCGGCGGTCATGCGCGACGTCACCGCCCGGTTCGACGAAGTGAAGGCCCTGCGCCGCCAAGCCGCCGGACGCTGAAACGCCCGTTGATGCCCGGGCGCCCAAAATCGGAACCCTCCAGGACGGGGTCCGTTGAGAGGGGGCGATATCCTCAAGACATCAGCGTAGGGAGTGCGTCATGCGCAATCTGATAATCGCGGCGTCGGCCGCGATGCTTCTGACCGCCTGTTCGGGCATGGGTGGCGGCGGAACGAGCGGCAGCGGGATGAACAGCGGCGGCTCCGGCGGTGGCCTTACGGGCGGCGGCACGTCCGGCAGCCAGGGCGTGGACGAGCCCGACGTCAATCCGAACGCGACCAGTTCCAGCCCCGGCCCTTACAGCGGGTCCGGGGTGAGCGAGCCGCAAAGCCGCACACGGTCGCCCAACGAATCCGGCATGGACCAGGGCATGACGCGCCAGTCCCTGCCGAACCGCTCCGGCACCGGGTGGTAACCCGCAACGGCGCGGCATCCTGCGGAATTCCGGATTCGAGCGAATAGGGGGAGCCTGACCGGTCTGCGCTGGAACCTGCGGCGGTCCGCGAGGTTCCTTCCCTGCCGGACGTGCCGGCTGGGTTTCAGAACGCGCAGGAGCGGTCCATGCTGAAATGGGCGTTGATCTTTTTCGTGGTGTCTCTGGTCGCCGGCGCGCTCGGCTTCACCAACGTGTCGTCGGCCACCGCGGGAGTCGCGAAGATCCTCTTCGGGATCGCGCTGATCATCTTCCTGGTCTTCCTGGTGCTCGCCCTGCTGGCCGGCGAGGTGATCTTCTGATCCGTCAGCGGGACCGGAGTATGGACAGCGCGCGGGCGAAGGCCTGATCGTCGGCGGCGCTGGGGATGCCGCCGGAGGGCGGGGCGGATGGCCCGTCCTCCGCGGCCGGCTCCGCGATGGTTTCGTCGGGCTGGATGCCGATCTGGTGGATCGACTGGCCCGACGGTGTGTAGTAGCGCGCCGTGGTCAGCTTCAGCGCCCCGCTGTCGAAAGGGATGACGCTCTGAATGATCCCCTTGCCGAAGGTCGTCGCCCCGATCACCGTCGCCCGCCGGTGGTCCTTCAGCGCCCCGGTCAGGATCTCCGCGGCGGAGGCGGATTTCGCGTTGACCAGCACCACCAGCGGCAGGCCGTCCGTCTCGTCGCCCGGCGTGGCAATGTAGGTCTTGTCCGCCCCGCGCCCGGGGCCGCGGGCGGTCAGGATCGTTCCCTTGTCGAGGAAGGCGTCGGCGACGCGGACGCTCGCCTGCACCAGCCCGCCGGGGTTGTCGCGCACATCGATGATGAAGCCGCCGATGTCCGGCCCGATCCGCTCGCGCAGCGAGCGGATGGCCGTGCTGACTCCGGTTGCGGTCTGGCGGTCGAAGCGGGCGATGCGGATGTAGCCCACCGTCCCGACGGCGGCCAGCCGAACCGAGGGGATGCGCAGCTTGCCGCGGACGACGCTGACCTCGAAGGGGTCCGGCATTCCGGCGCGCAGGACGGTCAGCGACACCGCCGCCCCTTCCGGCCCGCTCAGCATCTGCTTGACGGTCGCCAGCTCCGTCCCGCCCACCGGCTGCTGGTCCACCGCCAGGATGACGTCGCCGGAGCGCAGCCCGGCGGCCTCCGCCGGGGACTCGGGAACGGTCTCGGCGATGCGGACGCGGGTGCCGTGGGCCTCGTAGCGGATCCCCAGCCCGGCGAAGGCGCCGTCGTTCGACGCCTGCAACTGCCGGTATTCGCCGTCGTCCAGATAGGCGGAGTAGCGGTCCTGCCCGGCCATGGCCTTGATGGCGATGTCCACCAGCTCGCGGTCGGTCAGCGGTTCGACATACTGGCCGCGGATGGTGCGCAGCGCCCGCAGGAAGCGGTCGACCTCCTCCGCCTCCGTGCTGTGGCCGTAGGGGGTGGAGTCGCCCGCAGCCTGCGCGCTTCGTCCGGTGGTCATGCCCCCCGGGATCGCGAGGAAGGCGCAAAGGGCGGCGGCGGTGACGAGGCGCAGCTTCACGGCGGCAATCTCTCGGGATCGGAGCGGCGATGCTTCGAAATTAGCCGTGAATTGGTTTATGCACCGTTAACCATAACCGGAGCGTGTTGGCTCCTGCCTGTGATCGGCCCTTACGCCTGATCCAAGGTGATCCCTTCGATCAGGTCGCCCACGTCGTCGCAGCGGTCGGTGACGGCTTCCAGCAGTTCGTAGACCTCGCGGCGGCCCAGGAAGTCGATCATCTCCGGGCGCTCGGCGATCAGGGACTTCATGGCGTCGCGCAGAATCTCGTCGGCCTCGTCCTCCAGGTCGGAGATCTGGCCGCAGATGTGCAGGATGCGGTCGGCGTTGACGGTGATGCGGGTCAGCAGCGGCATGACCTCGGACAGCAGGGCGGCCTGACGGCGGCCGATCGCCGCCATGCGCATCATCCGGTCGTCGAAGGTCTCGATGCCGTAGAGCGCGGCGAGGCCAGGAACCTCGTCCATAAGATCGATGCAGTCGTCCAGCGCGTTGATCAGCGCCTGGATCTCCGACCGGTCGAAGGGAGTGATGAAGGTGCGGTGCAGCCCGCGCCCGGCGTCCTTGGCGATGCGGTCGGCATCCTTCTCGATCCGCTTCAGCGCGGCGGTGCGCTCGCCCCGCTCCTCCGGCCCGGCCTGCATGACGGCTTCCAGGGCGGCAGCGGCGTCGACGATGTGGCGGGCTTGTTCGATGAATTGCTCAATGACCCGTTCTTCCTTCGGCATCATGGAGCGGATGGCGCGCAGCAGCAGCATGGAAACGGTTCTCTCGATCGGTTCTGCCGTTTCCTCTTAACGCCGGGCGTCATGAATTAGCAGCAAAAACGTCATACGGGCGGGGCCTGTCTGCCCTGACGTAGGCGCCCCATCCCTTCTTCCGGCGCCTGTGGTGCGAACCCCTTCTGGGGCGGGACGGCGTGCATGTGCGGCAAAACGTCCAGAACGACGAAAGTGCCGGTACTTAGGGATGGAGAGGGTGCCGGCACTTGACCTTGGTCAAGCCGCTTCCTGGGCGAAAGGATGAAGCTCCGCGGCGATAACGTTCGATCAATCCATGGGATCGCCATGAACGCGCCGCCCGTCCGCACCGCCGATACCGCCGCCCCGACCCGCCGCTTCGAGGGGCTGGTCTTCTTCGCCCTGTCCATCCTGATCTGGCCGTTCCTGGCGATCGGGCTGGTCGGGGCCTACGGCTTCTCCGTCTGGATGTACCAGATCCTGTCACACTCCGGCGGGATGTGAGGCGGCCATGCCCGAACTGCACATTTCCAGCCTCGTCATCCAGCACGCGCCGGACCGCACCACCGCCCTGAAGGAGGTGGTCCTGGCGCTCGCCGGCGCCGACTGGCACGCGTCGGAGAACGGCAAGGCCATCGTCACGCTGGAAACCGCGACGGAGGCCGAGGTCCTGGACCGCATCGCCGACATCAACGCCATGGCGGGCGTCCACACCACCACGCTGGTCTACCACCACTACGAGGACGCCGAGCGCTGCGCGGAGCCGATGCCCGCCGACACCGCTCTCGTCCCTCACGCCCATTGACGTCCGTCCAAGAAAAGACGACCCGCCCCAGGAGGCACCCCCCTATGTCCCTGACCCGCCGTGATTATCTGAAGGTCCAAGCCGCCGTGACAGCGGCGGCGGCGGCCGGTGTGAGCCTGCCGTCCGTCATCCAGCCCGCCGAGGCCGGCACCCTGACGGCCGGCGCCGACGCCAAGCTCACCTGGTCGAAGGCCCCCTGCCGCTTCTGCGGCACCGGCTGCGGCGTCATGGTCGGCGTGAAGGAGGGGCGCATCGTCGCCACCCACGGCGACGTGAAGGCCGAGGTCAACCGCGGCCTGAACTGCGTGAAGGGCTATTTCCTGTCCAAGATCATGTACGGCGAGGACCGGCTGACCCAGCCGCTGCTGCGCATGAAGGATGGCCAGTTCCACAAGGAAGGCGAATTCACCCCGATCTCCTGGGATCAGGCCTTCGACATCATGGCCACCAAGTGGAAGGAGACCCTGAAGAAGAAGGGTCCGACCGCGGTGGGCATGTTCGGCTCCGGCCAGTGGACGATCATGGAAGGCTACGCCGCCTCCAAGTTCATGAAGGCGGGCCTGCGCTCCAACAACCTGGACCCCAACGCCCGCCATTGCATGGCGTCGGCGGTGGTCGGCTTCATGCGCACCTTCGGCATGGACGAGCCGATGGGCTGCTACGACGACATGGAGCAGGCCGACGCCTTCGTGCTGTGGGGCTCCAACATGGCGGAGATGCACCCCATCCTGTGGACCCGCGTCACCGACCGCCGGCTGACCCATGAGGGCTGCAAGGTCGCCGTCCTGTCCACCTACGAGCACCGCAGCTTCGACCTTGCCGACATCGGCTTGGTCTTCACGCCGCAGTCCGATCTGGCGATCCTCAACTACATCGCCAACCACATCATCAAGACGGGGCGGGTGAACCAGGAGTTCATCGCCAAGCACGTCAACTTCAAGCGCGGCCGCGACGACATCGGCTACGGCCTGCGGCCGGAGCATCCGCTGGAGAAGCAGGCGAAGAACGCCGCCAAGGCCAACGAGTCCGACCCGATCTCCTTCGAGGAGTTCGCGAAGTTCGTCGAGCCCTACACGCTGGAGAAGGCGCACGAGCTGTCGGGCGTGCCGAAGAACCGGCTGGAGGCGCTGGCCGAGCTGTACGCCGACCCGAAGGTGAAGGTCATGTCCTTCTGGACCATGGGCTTCAACCAGCACACCCGCGGCGTCTGGGCCAACAACCTCGTCTACAACATCCATCTGCTGACCGGAAAGATCAGCCAGCCGGGCTGCGGCCCCTTCTCGCTGACCGGCCAGCCCTCGGCCTGCGGCACGGCGCGCGAGGTCGGCACCTTCTCGCACCGCCTGCCCGCCGACATGGTGGTCACCAACCCGGAACACCGCAAGCACGCCGAGGAAATCTGGAAGCTGCCCGAAGGCACGATCCCGGACAAGGTCGGCTATCACGCCGTCCAGCAGGACCGCATGCTGAAGGACGGCAAGCTCAACGCCTACTGGGTCCAGTGCAACAACAACATGCAGACGGCGCCGAACACGGCGAACGAGACCTATCTGGGCTACCGCAACCCGGAGAACTTCATCGTCGTGTCGGACGCCTATCCGACGGTGACGGCGCTCGCCGCCGACCTGATCCTGCCGACCGCCATGTGGGTGGAAAAGGAAGGCGGCTACGGCAACGCGGAACGCCGCACCCAGGTCTGGCACCAGCTCGTCGGCGCGCCCGGCGAGGCGCGCTCCGACCTCTGGCAGATCATCGAATTCTCCAAGCGCTTCGCGATCGAGGAGGTGTGGCCGGAGGAGCTGATCGCCAAGAAGCCGGAGGTCCGCGGCAAGACGCTCTACGACGTGCTGTACTGCAACGGCCAGGTCAACGCCTTCCCGCTGTCCGACTGCGACCCGGCCTATGAGAACCGCGAGTCGCAGGCCTTCGGCTTCTACGTCCACAAGGGCCTGTTCGAGGAATACGCCGCCTTCGGGCGCGGCCACGGCCACGACCTCGCCCCCTACGACATGTACCACCAGGAGCGCGGCCTGCGCTGGCCGGTGGTGAACGGCAAGGAGACGAAGTGGCGCTACCGCGAGGGCTTCGATCCCTACGTCCCGGCGGGGGAGGGCGTGCGCTTCTACGGCAACAAGGACGGCAAGGCGAACATCTTCGCGCTGCCCTATGAGCCGGCGGCGGAATCGCCGGACAAGGACTACCCGTTCTGGCTCTGCACCGGCCGCGTGGTCGAGCATTGGCACTCCGGCTCCATGACGCTGCGCGTTCCGGAGCTGCGCAAGGCCTTCCCCAACGCCGTCGTCTTCATCCATCCCGACGACGCCAAGGACCTGAACCTGCGGCGCGGGCAGGAGGTGCGCATCGCCTCCCGCCGTGGCGAGGTGCGGGTGCGGGTCGAGACGCGGGGCCGCAACAAGCCGCCGCGGGGCCTCGTCTTCGTGCCCTTCTTCGACCACACGGTGCTCATCAACAAGGTGACGCTGGACGCCACCGACCCGCTGAGCAAGCAGACCGACTTCAAGAAATGCGCGGTCAAGATCATTCCTGTCGCGTGAGGAGCCCGTCCATGAAGACCCGCATCACCTTTGCCGCCCTCGCGCTGGCCGCGGCCATGCCGCTCCTGGTGTCCGGCGTGTTCGCCGCGGACGGGGCCGCCCCCGCGAAGGTTCCCTCCGGCCCGCACCCGATCACCCAGGAGATCCCCGCCGATCCGATGGCGAAGGAGATCACCGACGATCACAAGCGGGCGCGGAACTACGCCGACCAGCCGCCGCTGATCCCGCACGCGATCCGCGACTACCAGATCGACCTGAACATCAACAAGTGCATGACCTGCCATGACCGCAAGAACACCGAGGGCTCGCAGGCCCCGATGATCTCGGTCACCCACTTCCAGGACCGCGACGGCCAGACGCTGGGCGCGGTCAGCCCGCGGCGCTACTTCTGCACCCAGTGCCACGTGCCGCAGACCGACGCCCAGCCGATCACCGGCAACCGCTTCCGCGACATCGACAGCATCCTGGCGGGCGGAAAGGCCGGCGGAAAGGAAGGCGCCAAATGAAGGGCCTTCTGAGTCTCGCCGGACGCTTCTGGCGCGTCTTCTCGCGGCCCAGCGTGCATTTCAGCCTGGGCTTCCTGACGCTGGGCGGCTTCCTGGCCGGCGTGATGTTCTGGGGCGGCTTCAACACCGCCCTGGAGGTCACCAACAAGGAGGCCTTCTGCATCTCCTGCCACGAGATGAAGAACAACCCCTACGAGGAGCTGAAGCAGACCATCCACTTCACCAACCGCTCCGGCGTGCGCGCCACCTGCCCGGACTGCCACGTCCCGCATGACTGGACGCAGAAGATCGGCCGCAAGATGCAGGCTTCGAAGGAGGTCTGGGGCAAGATCTTCGGCACCATCGACACCCGCGAGAAGTTCCTCGACAAGCGGCTGGAACTGGCCACCCACGAATGGGACCGGCTGAAATCCAACAATTCCCTGGAATGCCGCAACTGCCACAGCGCGGAATCCATGGACATCACCCGCCAGAACCCGCGGGCGGCCAAGATGCACGAGACCTACCTGTTCACCGGTGAGCGGACCTGCATCGACTGCCACAAGGGCATCGCCCACCGGCTTCCCGACATGAAGGGCGTCGAGCCCGGCTGGACCGGAACCGTGTCGGCGAAGTGACGCGCCGGATCACAACGAAAAACCCCTTCTTCCGAGACCGGAAGAAGGGGTTTTCGTTTGTTGAAGACGGATTTTACGACGCGGACAGAATGTCCGTGCCCTTCACGACGGCGCCGCCCTTCAGGACGAACTGCGTCTCGCCGTCGACGCTGCGCACCTCCTTCACCGTGTCGGTCGTCACGGTGGCGGTGGTCAGCGACGCGCCGGCCTTGTCCTTCGCCGTCACGCGCACGAGGTAGCTGCCGTCCGCGGCGGTGGCGCCGTCGCTGCGCTTGCCGTCCCAGGTGAAGGTCTGCCGGCCGGTCTTCGGGCTGCCCGGGGCGCTGTAGATCACCTGCCCGGCGTCGTTCACCACCTCGATCTTCACCGACGCGGCGGCCCCGTCGATGGCGTAGGCCATTTCCGCCTTGCCCTCCGACAGGCTGATGCGGTCCGACGCCGCTTCGACCTTGCGCCCCAGATAGGCCATGTCCAGCCGCATGCCGCTGTTCTTCAGCGTGTCCAGCACCTGCCCCAACGTCTGGTTCGTCTGCACGCCCTGTTCCACCGTGGAGAGCTGGGCGAGCTGCGTCATGAACTGGGTCGCGTCCATGGGTGACAGCGGGTCCTGGTTGCGGAGCTGCGCGGTCAGCAGTTTCAGGAACGCCTCGTAATCCACCGTCTGCTTCTTCGCGGCGGCGGAGGGGGGGGTGGTGGCCGTGTTGGTGGCCGCGGTCGTGGTCATGGCGGGTCCTTGCGGCTAGACGGAGATGTCGACGAGGCCGTCGATGGGGCGGGCGGCGCGTTCCGGCGGCAGGGCGCCGATGGGATCGGCGGGACGGAAGGCCCGTCCGGGGCCGTCCTCCCGTCCGCCCGTCCCGTCGCCCTGGCCGGAGAAGGCGAAGCCGCGCGGCTCGCCGTCGCCGCGCAGCGAGAAGTTCAGGGTGCCGCCGTCCAGCTCGAACCCGGCGTCGGACAGCGCGCGCTCCAGATGATGGATGTCCCGGCGCAGCAGGGCCAGCGTCTCCGGGCTTTCGGCCTGGACATGCAGGGAGACGCGGGCGCCGCTCAACTCGGCGACGACGCGGACGGGGCCAAGCTCCTCCGGCTTCAGGTCGATGTGGAACTCCCCGCCGCCCGCCTCGACGACGCGCATCAGTTGGCCGGCCACCTGGGCGGCGGGCAGCCGCGCCGCGGCGGCGTCACCGGGATGCGCCGCGTAATGGGCCACCGCGTGGGCGGCCGGCGGGGCCAGGGCGGCGGGCAGCGGCGGCGTCCCGGCGGGGTCGGTCAGGGCGGAGGATGCCGACAGCGCCTCTGCTCCGGCGGACGGGTTGCCACGGCCCTGGCCGGAATTCTGGCCGGTGCCGCCGTTGGACGCGGCGTTGCCGCCCGCTTGGGCCATCGCCTGCTGAACCTGGGGGGAGGGAGCCTGCGGCGCGTCCGCCTTGGCGGGTGCCGCGGGCTCTGCGGCCTGGAACAGCGGTGCCGAGTCCGGCTTGGCGTTGGAGGCCGGCGACGGAACGGCCGGGGCGGCGGGCGGCGTGCTGTCGGCCGTGGCCTCCGGCGTCATTCCGTCGGGCGGGGCATCCGGGATCGCCGGTCCTGCCGCGGCGGCGAGCACCGCGGCTGGCGGTTGCGCACCGGGTTGGGCCGGGACCGCAGGCTGGGGCGCCGTGGCGGTCTCCGCCGGGGGTGTCGCGACGGGAGGAACCAGGGGAAGACCGTTGGCGGCGGGCAGGGCCTCCGGCACCAAGCCGGAGTCCGCAAGGCCCGGCACTGTCGCCGGCGGCGGTGCGCTCAGCAGCGGCAGGAGTGCGGCCAGAGCGGCGTCGGCTCCGGCCGGCGCGCCGCCGCTCTGGGCGGAGGTCTCGGCGTGGTCGGCGGGCTCGCCGTCCGCATCGGCTCCGCTGCGTCCCGCTGCGTCGTCCAGCAGGTCGGCGAAGGGCGTGCCGGACGCCTCGCGCTCGCCCGGCGCTCCGGGGGACGGCGCCGCCGTCGCCTCCGCGGAACGGGCGGGGCGGGGCGGCGGGGCGGCGATGACGTCGGGAAGGCTGGGCATGATGTCTCTTGGTGAGAGAACCGCGTGTTTGGCAGCGGGGGCCGGGTTCAATTCGTCGGCGTCTGCATCAGGCGGACGGGCAGCGGGGCGGGCGGCGGCGGGCGGTCGCCGGGCAGGGCGCGGCGTTGCAGGACGAGGCGGGTGACCTCGCGCGCCTTGCCGTCCTCCAACTCCGCGATGATCGGGGCGGAGCGGCGCTCGGCCATGCGGTCCAGCACGTCGATGATGATGTCGGTTTCCAGGTCGTTGAAGATGCGCGCGGCGTCGCGCGGCTTCATCGTCTCGTAGATCGTCACCATGCGCTTCAGATCCTCCGCCTGGAGGTTGGAGCGCTGCTGCATCAGCGCTTCCACGTCGCGCTTGATGGCGCTGAGCTTCTGGATCTGGGCGGTGGCGCGGGTCTCGGCGGCGGTCAGCACCGCTTCGGCCTCGCCGAGATGGCGGGTGCGGGCGGTCACGTCGGCCTTCTGCTCCGCGATGGCGGCGCGCAGGGCCGGATCGGTGCAGCTCGCCACGGGCAGGGCGGCGTCGGCGGGCGGAGCCGCTGCGGTCATCGGCAGCGCGGCCAGGGCGGGGGCCGGCGCTGGCGGGGCGTCCGGGGAGGAGGACTCCGCGTCGCCCTTTAGGTCCTTGGCCCAGGGGCGCTCATGCTTGCCGAACTCGCGGTCGAACTGCTGGGCGACCACCGGCAGCCCTTCCATCAGCGAGCCGAGCTTGAGCGGCAGCACCATCAGGATCGCCACCAGTGTGATGGGAAGCACGCGCAGCATGGCTCAGCGCTCCGGTCCGATGGCCCGCAGCCGGGCGTAGAAGGCGTTGGCGGCCTGCTGCCGCGCGCCGCCGATGTCAACGGTGGATTCGGCGGTCTCGGTGACGGCCATCGGGGCGGCCTCCGGGGCGTGCGGCGACTCATTCACCGGTCGTGCGGCGGCGCCAGCCAGCGCGGCGACGCGCATCGGGCGGAAGCCGTCTTCATCCTCCGGCGCGTCGCTGTCCGGCGCGGGAGTGGGCACCGATTCCACCATGGCGGCGGGCGGTGGCACCGGGCGGGGCCGCGGGCGCGGCGCCGGGCCGTCCTCCAGCCGGCGGACCAGGGCGCGGGCCTCCTGCACGGACGCCTCGATGCGCTTGGACGCCCGCTCGCAGGAGCCGAGCACCAGCGCCGCCTCCTCGGTCACGCCCTTGGCGCGGTCGAGCCCGTCGGACAGCTTGGCCGAGGCCTCCGTCGCGGCGGCGACCAGCCGCTGCACCGAGGCCTCCGTCTCGTCGATGGTCTTAGAGAAGGTGCCGATCAGCGCGCCGATCTCGGCCTGGCTGGAGCGCATCACCTTCAACCGCTTGTTGACGATCACCAGGAACACCGTGGCGGTGACGAGCATGATCGCCAGGACGGCGTCAATGAGGAATGAGACCATCGATCAGCTCCTGCTTGGTCTCCAGGTCGGTGTCGATCTTGACGGAGATGTTGCCGTTGCGCTGGCCCATGTGGCCGGCGAAGAGGGGGGTGGTCTTGCTTTGCAGCACCACCGGCGCGTCGGGGTCGATGCGCAGCTTCAGCGAGGTGCCCTTTTCCCAGTTCAGCACCTCGCCCAGCGAGACCTGCGTCTGCTGCAGCACGGCGACAAGGTCCAGCTTGGCCCGCATCAGCTCGGCCTTCAGGTGGCTTTCCCACACCGTGTCGTGGCCGAACTTCTCGCCCATGAAGGTCTGCACCAGCTTGCCGCGCACCGGCTCCAGCGTGGCGTAGGGGATGACCACCTCGGCGTGGCCGACGCGGCGCTCCACCTCCACCGCGATGCGCACGCGGATCACCGCGTTGGTGGCGCGGGTGATGGTGGCGAATTGCGGGTTCGTCTCCAGCCGGTCGAAGGTGAAGTCTATGGGCGTGATCGGGTCGAAGGACTGGCTGAGGTCCTGAAGGATGACCCGGATGAGCCGCTCGGTGATCTTGCGCTCGATGGAGGTGTAGGTGCGCCCGTCGATGCGCCGGGCGCGGCTGCGCCGTCCGCCCAGCAGCACGTCCATCATGCAGTAGATCAGCGCGCTGTCCACCGACACGACGATGTGGTTGTCCCACTGCTCCGCCCGCGCGACGCCGACCAGGGCCGGAAGCTCGATGGTGTCGAGGAACTCGTTGTAGCGCAGCCAGTCGATGCGCAGCAGGCTGGCCTCCACGCTGGTCGAGGAGAACTGGCGCAGCGACGTGTTGAGCAGCCGGACCATGCGGTCGAAGACCACGTCCAGCATCGGCAGCCGGTCCTTGTTGACCGTCGTCGTGCTGATCAGCCGCTCGATGGCGCGGGTCTGGCCGGCGGATTCCGTCTGCGGCCCGACGGCGAAGTTCAGCAGGCGGTCGATCTCCTCCTGGCTCAGCTCCTTGGTGTCGGCCATCAGGGCGGCGGCCTCGGCCTCACCGGAGCCGGCGTCCAGGCCCCAGTCCAGATCGTCCCCAGTGCCGCCGTTTTCGCCGCCGTCGTCCGTGTCGATGGGAGTGCTCATCCGTTCCTCTGGGTCGGCTATTGGGTGAGAAGGCTGCGCAGCAGGACGTCGGACACCGTGTCCGGGCCGAGGATCAGGTTGAAGCGGCGGCGCAGCTCCTCGCGAAGCCGCAGCAGGCCGGCGGAACCGCGCAGGTCGTGCTGGTCGAGGTTGCGCAGGAACTCCTGCTGGGCGTTGACGAGGTGGGGCATCGCCTCCTCCACCCGGCCGCGGTCCTTGGGCGCCAGGGCCAGCGTCACCCCGATCTTCATGAAGCGCGACGGCGTGTCGGGGCGCAGGTTCACCAGCAGTTCCGGCAGGTCGAGCGTCGCCTGGGCGGGCTCTACGATGGGCGTGCCCTCGAACAGCCGCGCCACCCCGTCCGGCCCCACGGCCATCCAGTAGCCGCCGAACCCGGCCGCGGCGACGCCGCACAGGGCGGCCGCCCCCAGCGCCAGCCGGGCCAGCGGCAGCACGATGACGTACATCCGCTGCCGGCCCGGCGTTCCCGTCCTTGCCTTTCCAGCATCTGTATTCATCGCGGCCGGCGCCTCCAAAATACCGAAAATTTGAGATACTGTTTTAAACGATCAAGTTTTAGCGACTTCCTTCCGGTCTATCTTCGCGGCTTTTACTCCGCTTAAAAGTCATCCCGGTAGGTTGTGAAGGCTCACGGGGTGAACATTACGGTCCCCGCTTTTCGGAAACTTTAAAGGTGCGGGTGTCGTGACGGGACTGATCGACAATCTGCGGACGCTTGGGCGCACGCGCCTTCTGGTGCTGGCCGGCACGGGTGTCGGCATCGTCCTGGCGGTCGCCACCATGGCGGTTCTGCTGTCGCGGCCGCACATGACGCCGCTCTACACCGGTCTGGAACCGGCGGAGGCCGGGCGCATCGTCAAGGCGGTGGAGGCCATGGGCGTGCCGGTGTCCGCCGCCTTCGACGGCACCGCCGTCCAGGTGCCGGAGGCCGAGGTGCCGCGGCTGCGCATGCTGCTGGCCGAGAAGGGCCTGCCGTCGCGCGGCGGCATCGGCTACGAGCTGTTCGACACCGACAAGCCGCTGGGCATCACCAGCTTCATGCAGCGGATGAACCGGCTGCGCGCCATGGAAGGCGAACTGGCCCGCACCATCGAGACGCTGTCCGGCATTGAGGCGGCGCGCGTCCACATCGTTCTGCCCGACCGCGAGGAGTTCTCGCGCGCCGCCCCCACGCCCACCGCCTCCATCGTGGTGCGGATGCGGGGCCGGGCGCCGCTGGAGCGGCGGCAGGCGCTGTCCATCCGCCACCTCGTCTCCGCCGCCGTGCCCAACCTGAAGCCGAGCGCCGTCACCGTGCTCGACGCCTCCGGCGAGGTGCTGCTGACCGAGGAGGACGGCGACGCCCGGTCCTCGGCGAAGGTGGACGGGCTGCGCGCCGGCCACGAGACGCGCATCTCCCGCGCCATCGAGCAGATGCTGGTGGCGCGGCTCGGGCAGGGCAATGTTCGCGTTCAGGTTGCTGTCGACGTCGAAACCAAGCGCGAGGTCGTGCGCAGCCAGAGCTTCGACCCGAACAGTCAAGTCGTCCGCTCCACCCAGACGGTGCAGGAGCAGGACCGCAGCCTGGACAGCACGGGCGAGCCGCCGGTCACCGCCGAGCAGAACCTGCCGCAGCGCGAGGTCCGCGCCCAGGCCCAGAACAACCGCTCCTCCTCCGACTCCAAACGCCAGGAGGAGACGATCAATTACGAGATTTCCAACGTCGCCCGCGAAACCGTGATCGAGCCGGGCGACATCCGCCGGGTCAGCGTCGCCGTGCTGGTCAACGGCACTTGGGCGACGGCGCAGGACGGCACCCGCAGCTACGAGGGCCGCTCGCCCGAGGAGTTGCAGCGCATCACCGAGCTGGTGCGCTCCGCCATGGGCTTCAGCGAGGCGCGCGGCGACCGGGTCACGGTCGACAACCTGGAGTTCGTCAACCTCGCCCCCGAGCTGGGCGCCCGCGAGCCGATGGCGGAGATCGTCGACACGCTCAGCCGCAACGTGATGACGCTGATCCAGTGGGTGATCCTGCTGGTGCTCTGCGGGTTGCTGATCGTGCTGGGGCTGCGCCCGCTGATCCGCCGCGTCTTCCCGGCGCCGGAACCGGCGGCGGCGGAAACCGCCGCCCCGGCGCTGACCGCGGGAGGGGCGATGCCGCAGCTCACCGGCCCGGCCATGGGCGGCGATCCCGCCATGCAGGCGGCGCAGCTCACCGACGCGGGCGATCCGGCAACCGCGGCGCTGCCGGGCATCGAGGAGACGATGGACCAACTCATCGAGCTGCGCACGGTGGAGGGCCGGGTGCGCGCCTCCTCGATCCGCCGGCTGGGCGACATCGTCGACCAGTATCCCGACGAGGCGATCGACATCCTCCGCTCCTGGCTCTACGAGGAGGCGGTCTGATGGGCTACCCGCGCTACCGCTTCGACCTGCGCTTCGACAGCACGGCCCAGGCCGCGGCGCAGGCTGCGGCGGAGTTCGGCGCCCCTCCCGAGCCAGACCCCGTCGATCCGCTCGACGAGATTGTCCATTCCGAACGCCATCTCCAGGCCGCCGTCTACGGCGCCGAAGTCCGCGCCTTCGCCGAGGGCGTGGAGCAGGGCCGGCGCGAGGGGGCGGCGGAGGCCGCCGCGCGCACCGACGCCGCTCTGGCGCAGGCGCTCTCCCACCTCGACGAGCAATTGGCCGCGCTGGACGACCGCTTCGCCGACGCCCTGCGCGGGGTCGAGGCGCAAGGGTCGGCGGTGATGCTGGCGCTCGTCCGCCGCCTCGCCCCGGCGCTGCTGGAGCGCATCGGTGCGGCGGAGACCGACCGGCTCGCCATGGACGCCCTGCGGCTGGCCGGCGGCTCGCCGCGGCTGCGGCTGCGCGTCCATCCCGCTCTGGCGGAGCCCGTCCGCGCCAAGCTGGCCGACCCTGACTCCCTTGGTTTCAAAGGCTCGCTGGAGGTCGTCGCCGACCCGTCCCTGCCGCCCGGCGGGCTCGACGCCGCCTGGGAGGCCGGGGGCCTGCGCTACGACCCCGCCGCGGTGGAGCGCGCCGTCGACGGCCTGTGCGACCGCGCGCTGGCCGCCCTGTCCACCGAACATGACCTCTTCACCGACACGGAAAGCACCGCATCATGGCCCCACTGAACCTCGACGTTCTGGAAGACGACGCCAAGCCCGGCGAGAAGGACGCCGCCGGCATCCCCGCCGCGGCCGTGGCCGGCGGATCGATGAACGCCATCTACAACGTCCCGGTGGACGTGCAGGTCGTTCTGGGCCGCACCAGCATGCTGGTGGCGCAGCTCCTGAAGCTCGGCCGCGGCGCCGTGGTGGAGCTGGAGCGCAAGGTGGACGAGCCGGTGGAGGTCCTGGTGAACCACCGTCTGGTCGCCCGCGGCGAGGTGGTGATCGTCGAGGATCAGCGTCTGGGCGTCACGCTGACCGAGATCGTGCGCACCGATCTGGCCATCGATTGAAACCCCTCGGCACCGCACCCACCGGGTTCCCACCATGATCCGACGCCTGCTTCCGCCCGCCCTTGCCCTCGTCCTCGCCGTTCTGCTTCCCGCGGCGGCCTGGGCACAGAGCGGCGGGCTGGACTTGTCCTCCATCGGCAGCGCGCTCGGCAGCGCCACGGGGGAGAGCGGGTCGCTGTCCGGGCGCGTCATCCAGGGCATCGTCCTGCTGACGGTGCTCAGCGTGGCGCCGGGCCTGCTGGTCATGGCGACCTCCTTCACCCGGATCATCGTCGTGCTGTCGCTGCTGCGCTCGGCGCTGGGGCTTCAGCAGTCGCCGCCGAACATGGTGCTGATCAGCCTCGCCATGTTCCTGACCTTCCACATCATGGGACCGGTCTTCGACGCGGCGTGGCAGGACGGGCTGCGCCCCATGCTGAACGAGCAGGTGACCCAGGAGCAGGGGCTGGAGCGGATGGTCGAGCCCTTCCGCAACTTCATGGCCTCCCAGGTGCGGGACAAGGACCTGTCGGCCTTCGTCGGCTTCACCGGCAAGCCGGAGGCGGAGCAGCCGAAGACGGCGGCCACCGCCGACCTGCGCGTGCTGGTCCCGGCCTTCCTGCTGTCGGAACTGCGCCGCGCCTTCGAGATCGGCTTCCTGATCTTCCTGCCCTTCCTGGTGATCGACATGGTGGTGGCGGCGGTGCTGATGGCGATGGGCATGATGATGCTGCCGCCGGTGATGATCGCGCTGCCCTTCAAGATCATCTTCTTCGTGCTGACCGACGGCTGGTTCCTGATCGCCAACAGCCTGATCCGCTCCTATGGGGGAACCTGACGCGATGACCGAGCCCCGGCTGCTGCCCGCCGTTCCCTCCGCCGGCCTGTCGGCGCCTCCCACAGCACCCCCCTCCGGGGCGTCGGGGATGGCCGACAGCGTGACCGCCTTCGCCAGACGGCGGGGCGTCACGGTGGACGACGAGACGGCCGTCGTCACGCTTCTGAACGCGCTCGACCCGAACCCGCTGGTGCCGCACCGCATGGTGCTGGTCGCCGGCAGCGTCCTGGCGAATGCCTTCCGTCACGACCGCCTGCAGGGCGACCGCCCGCTGGAACGGGACGACGATTCCGACCACTCCACCCTGACCGCCGACCGCTTCTTCTGAGGTGCCAGCATGGGCATGCCGATCAAGATCCGAGACAATTTCAAGAGCCTGAGCGGGTCGGAGAGGACCGCGGTCATCTTCCTGGCGCTGGGCGAGGAACGCGGCTCCCGCCTGATGGAGAAGCTCGACGACGACGAGATCCGCATGGTCAGCCGCGCCATGGCCAGCCTGGGCAACGTCACCTCCAACCTCGTCGAGGCGCTGCTGCGCAGCTTCACGGAGCGCTTCGCCAACACCGGCTCCGTCGTCGGCTCCTACGACAGCACGGAGCGCATGCTCTCCCGCTTCCTGCCCGACGACCGCGTGTCGGAGATCATGGGGGAGATCCGCGGCCCGGCCGGCCGCACCATGTGGGAGAAGATGTCCAACGTGAACGAGGCCGTGCTCGCCACCTATCTGGCCGGCGAGTACCCGCAGACGGCGGCGGTCATCCTGTCCCGCATGCGCAGCGACCACGCCGCCAAGGTGCTGCCGCTGCTGGCCCCGGCGCTGCGGCTGGAGGTGATCGAGCGGATGATCCAGATCGAATCCGTGCAGCGCGAGGTGCTGCTGGACATCGAATCCATCCTGCACAACGAGTTCATGGCGAACTACGCCCGCACCCACGGCGCCGACACGCACGAGCGGATGGCCGACATCTTCAACCGCATCGACCGCGACACCATGGCGGACATCTTCACCGACCTGGACGCGGTGATGCCGGATTCGACCCACCGCATCCGCCAGCTCATGTTCACCTTCGAGGATCTGCTGCGGCTTGACCGCGTGTCGCTCCAGGCGGTGATCCGGCGTTGCGACACCGGCCAGCTCGCCATCGCGCTGAAGGGGGCGGAGGCGCTGCAGCGCGACCACTTCCTGTCCGTCCTGTCCGAGCGCGCCCGCATGATCCTCCAGGACGAGATCGAGAACATGGGGCCGGTGCGCATGCGCGACGTCAACGAGGCGCAGGCGGAGATCGTGCAGGTCGCCAAGGCCATGGCCGACGACGGTGCGATTGTCCTTCCGCAATCGGACGAAGCGGACGCCGTGGTCTACTGAGTCGTCTACCGATGGGTGTGCTGATGCCGGACGCGGTCGCCGAGGTTGGCCATCTGCTGGCGGTGGTGGAGGCGCTGGAGCCGCGGGCGGCGCAGGAGCTGCGCGGCGGGCTGCCGCGCTGCGATTCCACTTTCGGTCTCGGGCTGGCCTTCTTCCTGGCGGCGACCGCCAACGGCGCGCGGGCGTGGCTGGGGCCGAAGCGCTGCCGCCTGCTGGAGCAGCTCGACGGCGGCGCCCTGCTGGACGACCTCGACCTGGCGCTGGCGCCACGCCACCGCCGCACCGCCGACGGCCGGGAGTGGCGGGTGATGAGCATCCCCGTGATGGACGGCACGGCGGCGGGCGGCTGCCGCGGTCTGCTCTGCGCCATATCCGACGGGGCGGACCTTCAGACGGGAAGCGCGCTGGTCCTGCAGATGCGGCTGCCGGCGCTGGGGGCGGTGCAGCTCGTTGCGGCGGGGGAGGGGCGGCGGTTCGACGTGACCCTGCAGACCGGCGGCGGCCTGTCCTCCGCCGCGCTGGCCGACATGCAGGACGGCTTCGCCGGCGCCATGGGCGACGCGGGCTTGGGCGGCGACCTGACGGTCGGACCGCTGGCCGGGGCGTGGCTGGACCTGGAGGAGGAGGCGCTCAGCGCGGACTGGTCTGGGTAGGGCGTGGGAGGTGGTCGCGCCGGGCCCCCAATTCCCCCTCACCCCGCCAGCCGCGCCTCGCCAACCCCGCGCCCGAACCCCACATAGCCCGGCAACACGCGGCGCGCCGGCAGGGCCGGGGCAGGGTCCTCATGCTCGGGCGGGGCCTCGAACTTGTAACCGCGGCCGTAGACGGTCTCGATGTAGCGGGCGCCGCCGGTGGCTTCGGCGATCTTCTTGCGCAGCTTGCAGATGTAGACGTCGATGACCTTGTCCAGCGGGTCGGCGCCGGACAGGCCGTAGACCTCGTCGTAGATGTGCTCCTTGGAGACGACGCGGCGGTGATGGGCGGCCAGGACGCCGAGGATGGCGTGCTCGCGCTGGCTCAGCCGCAGCCGCTCGCCATCGACGTCCGGGTCGCGCCCGTCGAGGAACACCGTCAGCCGGCCCACCCGCACCGCGTTGCTCAGCAGGCCGCGCGAGCGCCGCCGCGCCACCTCAATGCGCGCCCGCACCTCGGCGCTGACCACCGGCTTGACCAGCACGTCGTCGGCCCCGGCGTGCAGCAGCTCCACCGTCGTCGTCACGCAGCGCCGGTCGAGCAGGCAGAGGATCGCCGCCCCGACCTGATGCGCCCGCAGCGCCGCCACGCAGCGCGCCGGGTCATCGACGCCGCCCAGGACGATGGCGTCGTAGCCCAGCCCGTCCGCGCCCTGCTCCCGCAGAAGCTCCTCCAGCCCGGCCCAGTCCTGGCGGTCGTAGCGGATCTTCCCCATGCCGAGCTGACGGCCGAGCGCGTCGGCGATCAACGGATTTGGTTCAACCAGGACAGCACGCATGGGGTTCTCCGCAGAATCGGATCGGCCAGGGCGATTGATTTGCTTTTTAGGAAAAGTCTTTTTTCGCGCCTGCAAACATCATTCAAAAAACCAATCGAAATCCGTACTGTCAATCGTTGGAGTTAATACCTTGGCGAGAGACGGGAGTCGGCGTTAAAGCGGTTTTAAAACCCGTTAACAGAAATGATTTTGGGAAATTTGCCGGCGAAAGCCGTGAAAATACAGGACGAATTCTCGGCTCCGCTTTTGCCGGCTGTCTCCCTGTCCTGGCCTATGGAAAAAGGTCCCTGTGCGCGGCGCGCCGGACGCGCTACTGTGGCGGTGCAGGCCCGACTGTCAGGATAAGCCGCGATGACCGAGATGATGCCGCTCTCCAACGCCGAGGATACGACGCCTCCGCCCGCGGCGCCGGCCAAGCGGACCACCCGTCAGCGCGCGGCAAAGGCGCCGTCGGAGGAAACCACGCAACTCCTGCGCGTCTATGGCGACCAGGTCGCGACGCTGGGCGAACAGATCGCCAAGGCCGAGGCCGCGGCGGACAGCGAACGGGCGGAACGGCTGCGGGTGATCGCCGAGCACGCCTCCGAACGCGAACGCTGGCGCGAGGCCATCGGGCAGGTGGAGCGGGTGCGCTCCGGGGAGGTCGGGACCCTCCAAGGCGATCGCGACGCGGAGCGCGACCGCATCAATCAACTCGTCGAGACGCTGATCGCCGAAACCTCGGCGCGCGAGCAGGGCATGGCCCGTGCGCTTCAGGACGCGGAGAACCGGCTGTCCGCGGTGAATTCTGAGATCGCCGCCCTGCGCCTGTCCCACGCGGTGGCTCTGGACCGGCTCCAGGCCGACCGGGAGGCGGAGCGCAAGCGCATCGGCGACCTCGTGGAACGGCTGATCGCCGACACGGAGGCGCGGGAACGCGGTTTCCGTCAGCGCATCGAGGCGGCGGAACGCCGCAGCGAGGAGGCGCAAACGGCCTTGGAGCGGGAGCGCCGGACCGGCGTGGAGCTGGAGAAACGGCTGGAGCGGCTGACCGGCACGCTGGACGGCCTGCGCCGCGACCGCGAGGCCGAGGTCGCTGCCTACGAGGCGATGCGCGACCAATGCCGCATCCTGGTGACCGAGCTGGCGCGGCGGCAGAGCCCCTGGTGGCGCCGCCTGTTCCAGCGCTGAGCTTTATTCATCGTCTTTGCTATCGCCGCCGCGGAAGGGCGCGGTCGCCACATGGGCCGTGGCCGACACCACGTCGCCGGCGACGCTGACCGCGGACCCGGCGACGCTGGCCGCCGTGTCCACGGTGGCGACCACCACCCCGCAACCGGTCAGAAACAAGGCCGCCGGAAGGATCAGGGCGGTGGCAAACAAGCTGGAGCGGGACAGGGCAGGGCGGGACAGGGCGGGGCGTGGCATGGTCTTCGACCTTTGAATGGAGTGACGCCGCTCCACTATGCCCCGGACGCGCGATGGCGCGCCTGTGACCAAACGGCGGCGCTCATGCTGTCACGCCGCCGTATCGCTGCCAAGCGGGTCCTGCTTAAGACAGCCTCTTGAAGACCATGCGCCGCATCGGCTGGTCGAATTTGGTCATCCCCTCCGCGTCGATCCGCCCGCTGGCGGCGAAGCGGCGGCGGACCTCGGCCTCGACCGGAGGCAGGCGCTCGCGCCGCGCCGGGTCCACGGCGGTGACGTGGGTCAGGTAATGATCGGCGTCGCGGTAGCGCACCACCGTGCCGTAGACCGTCTCGTCCACCGCCTGCAGCGGCAGCGGCGGATGCTTCAGCGTGTCGTAGGCGGCGGCGCGCACCTCCGTCTCGTCCTCGATGGGCAGGATGACCTCGAAATAGGCGCCCTCGGCGATCGGCTCCACCACCACCAACGTGCCGCCGGGCTTCAGGACCCGCGCCGCCTCGGCCATCGCGTCGGCCATGACCGCCAGCGGCAGGTGGTGGAAGCTGTTGGAGTAAACGACGGCGTCCACCGACGCGTCGGCCAGCGGCAGCGCCTCCCCCTTGCCGACGCGGTAGTCGGCGCCGGCCACCGGTTCCGCCTTGCGGGCGCGGGCGAGCTGGCCCTCGCTGATCTCAATGCCGATGGCCCGGGCGCCGAGTCCCGCGAAATGGCGGGTCAGCGCCCCGTCGCCGCAGCCGACATCCACCACGGTCCGGTCCCGCGGGTCCAGAATCTCGGCCAGGGCGTCCTTCAGGGTCATCGTCGTCATGGTGCGTTTCCGTTTTTCTTGATGGTTGGCAGGTGTTGGGGGCGTTCCGGCCCTGGTGGGTCAGGGCGCGGCGTTCAGCGTCCGCCGGAAATAGTCGAGGACCTCGTCGTTCAGCCGCGCGTGGAAGCCGGCGCGGTCGAAGCCCGGCGGGTCCTGCACCGTCGCGCCGAAGCGGGCGGCGGCGCTGGCCGGGACCGGCGTCAGGAAGGCGTAGTGGCCGGCGCCGGGGACGAGGTCGTATTCCGGCGGCCGGGGCAGCAGGCCGCGCACCCGCGCCACCTGGAGGGCGCCGCTCTCGTCGCCCTTCTCCGCCTCGTACAGCCGCACCGGGACGGTGACGCGGGACAGCGCGCCGTCCCCGAACAGCGCACCGACCGGGTCCATCAGCAGCAGCGACCGGATGCGGGAGTCGGTGGCGGCTTCCAGCCGCTTCGGGGCGGCCGCGGCGGTGGTCTTGGCGCCCGCCGGGCAGAGGCTGCTATTGTCCGGATGGGTGGTGCAGACCTGGGCCAGCCGCCCCGGTTCGGCGACCCCGCCCGCCACCGCCAGCGCCGCATGGCCCCCGGCCGCGTAGCCGAGCACGCCGATGCGCTGCCGGTCCACCCGGAAGCCCATGGGCGAGGAGGCCAGCACGGCGTCCAGTGCCGCGCGGAGCTGCAGCGGCAGTTCCGGCCACAGCGGCACGGTGCCGACCCGGTCGCCCCTGCCGGTTCCGGGATCGGCGCCGGGCTCCATGCCGCCGAGATGGGTCACGATGGCGGTCATCATCCCGCGGCGCGCCAGGAACAGGGCGACGCTGACCATCGCCAGCCCGTTGCGCGCCGGTCCCTGGGTCATCATCACCAGCGGCATGGAATTCAGCGCCGGCCCGCCCTCCGGGGCGACGTTCAGGTGATAGGGGCCGCGCCGGATCGGCTGGACGGGATCGCGCGTCGGGTAGAGCAACAGGATCGGCACCGTCTTGCCCGTGCCCGGATCGGCGTAGGCGATCTGCGACACCGCCGCCCGGAACTGGGCCGGCGTTTCCGCCCGCGCAGGCAGGATCGGGAGCAGCCCGGTCATCACAAGAGCCAGAACCCACCGCCGTGTTCGCGGACTCATCGCAACCCCTCCGGCATTATGTCTCGAAGCCTTCCCCGCTAGGGGGGAGTGTGGCCGTCTTGCCGGTCGAACGGCAAGAGCGTCGTGTCTTCCCTCTAAACAATGGGGCCTGAACAATGGGATCCGCAAATCATAGCGCCTTGCCAAGGAACGGGCCGCGCTGTACCACGGCGGTGAGCCCAGCGAACCGCCAAGGCACAGGCCGGCCCGTCCCATGTTCGACAGCTTCCTTCTCGCCTTCACAGCGCTGTTCTCGATCGTCAACCCCATCGCCATGGCGCTGATCTTCAGCCAAGTGACGGCGGAGCGCAGCCACGGCGAGCGGGTGCAACTCGCCACGCTGGTCGCCGTCTATTCGGCCATCGTCATGCTGACGGCCCTGTGGGCGGGGTCCTATGTGCTGAATTTCTTCGGCATTTCGCTGGCGGCGCTGCGGATCGCCGGCGGCTTCGTGGTGGCGGAGCGCGCCTGGGCGCTGCTGAGCGCGCCGGAAGCCCACGAGGCCCGCAAGCAGGAGCAGGCCGCACCGGCGGAGGATGCCGGGGAATCCGATGTCGGGGAATCGGCCTTCTTCCCCCTGACCATTCCCTTCACCACCGGCCCCGGCACCATCTCCGTCGCCATCGCGCTCGGCGCCACCCGCCCCAGAGGCACAGAGGGGCTCGCCGAATTCTTCATCGGCGTGTCGGCGGCGGCGCTGGCCATCGCGCTGCTGATCTGGCTGTCCTACCGTTCCGCCGACCGGCTGGTGGCGCTGCTCGGCCACACCCGCGCCCGCGTGCTGACGCGGCTGTTCGCCTTCCTGCTGTTCTGCGTCGGCGTCCAGATCCTGCTGACCGGCATCCTGGACGCCTTCCCCGCGCTGGCCTCGGGGCGCTGACCAGCCCAAATCAGCGTGCGCGCCCCACGCGCTGGCGGGCCATGCGGTCGGCCACGGCGGCGGTCGGTTTGCGCTCTATGTCGGCGCGGGCGAAGATCTCGGTCAGCGTGTCGGCGATCCGCTCGATGTGGCTCATCACGCGGCCGTGGTCGTAACCGGCGCGCTCGTAATGAACGTCGATCACCCCGCCGGCGTTGATGACGTAATCGGGGGCGTAGAGGATGCCGCGGTCGGCCAGCGCCTGCCCGTGCCGGGCCTCGGCGAGCTGGTTGTTGGCGGCGCCCGCGACGACCGGGCCGGTCAGCCGCGGGATCGTGGCGTCGTTCAGAACGGCGCCCAGCGCGCAGGGGGCGAAGACGTCCACCTCCAGATCGAAGATGGCGTCGGCGGACACCGGCGTGGCGCCGACGCGGTCGGCCACGCGCCGCGCCTGCGCCTCGTCGATGTCGGCGACCCACAGCCGCGCCCCGGCCTCGGCCAAATAGCGGGCGAGATGCCCGCCGACGCTGCCCACCCCTTGGATGGCGACGGTCAGCCCCTCCAGGTCGGTGCGGTGCAGGCGATGGCGCACCGCCGCGCGGAGCCCGACGAAGACGCCGTAGGCGGTTGAGGGGGAAGGGTCGCCGCTACGCGTGCCGCCGCTTGCGGTCGCCTTCTCGACGACGCCGGAGACATGGGCGGTCTCCAGCGCCATGGTCTTGATGTCGGGGACCCCGGTGCCGGAATCCTCGGCGACGATGTAGCGTCCGCCCAGCCGCTCGACGTGGCGCCCCATGGCGCGCAGCAGCGCCTCGCTCTTGTCCGTGCGCGGGTTGCCGATGATGACCGACTTGCCGCCGCCCAGCGGCAGGCCGGCCAGGGCCGACTTGTAGGTCATGCCGCGCGACAGGCGCAGCGCATCGCGCAGGGCCTCCTCGTCGCTGGCGTAGGGCCACATGCGACAACCGCCCAGCGCCGGGCCGAGCGCGGTGTCGTGGATGGCGATGATGGCGCGCAGGCCGGACGCGGCGTCGGAGCAGAAGACCACCTGCTCATGGTCGTCGAAATCGGGATGGTCGAACAGTTGCACGGCTTCCTCCAAATTTTTTCTTTTTGAAAAAGCGGAAATCACCGGGACGCAAAGCTCGGGCGTTGCGCGCGGAAGAGGTCCGCGCGCCGTGCGGTGGTACGGCGTGTCCGCTTTTCCTTGCCCTGTGCTTCACCCCTGCATGGTCGGGCGGGGAAGCGACGGGCTGTTCTCTTGAAGGAAACTAGATGCGCATGAAAATGCTGGCAAGACGGACGGTTGGCCGGCCTGCAAAAAGCAAGGAGATGAGCGCCGGGGCGGTCCGGCGGCGGGAAAGTGTCGCGGACGGGACCGCGAACGATAATTTCCGGTCCGCTTATCCTATGGGAAAGAGGCCGGGGACCGGCCGGGCGTTGGGGGGAGCCCGCCCGGCCGGTCCCCGCGGGATCAGAATTCCTCCTCGTCCCCGCCGAAGCCGCCCCACGAATCCTCTTCGCTGGGGATCTCCTCGGCCACCTGATCGACGGCGCCCTGGGCCTCCTGGGCGATGGCCTCACCGCCGCCGGAGAAGGCGCTGGACAGCGCGCTGCCGATCAGCATACCGCCGGCCACGCCCATGGCGGTCTGCATGGCGCCGGCCATGAAGCCGCCGCCGGCCCGCTGCGGCTGCTGGGCGTAGGCGGCGACGCGCGGGTCGCCGTAGGCCGGGGCGGCGCCGGGGGCCTGGCCCCAGGGCGAGCCGCCGGGGCGCTGCTGCGGGGCGGGGGCAGGCTTGGCGCCGCCGCCGCCGAACAGGCCGCCGAAGATGCCGCCGCCGCCGGCCGCCGCGGCCGGGCGCTCCTGAAGCTGGCGCTCCAGCTCCTGGTTCTGGTTCTGCGAGGCGGCCAGCGCCTGCTCCAGCATGACGATGGCCTGGGCCATCAGGTAGGGCGCGCCCGGCTGGCGGGCGATGGTGTCGCGGATGTGGGCTTCGGCCTGCGGGTCGCGCGGGCCGGACTGGGCCTCGGCCTGACGCAGCTTGGCGAAGAGGTCGTCAATGATCTGGCGTTCGGTCTGGTCCATGGCGGTGCTCGTGCTCTCGGTGGTTTGAGGGATGGTCCGGCCGTGCCCCGGTGCGTCGCCCATTGGATGGGCGGCGGCGTCCGGAGGGGGCCGGAAAGATGTGGAGGGTGTGGGAGAGGTCTGGGGATCGCGGGTCCATGGGAGCATTCAGTCCCTCCAAGTGCGGTCACGCCCGTCGGCGCAAGAGCAGGTGAAGAGATCCGACATCGCGACCACGTCTAAGTCGCCAGAGGGGCCCGGATCACAGGTCTCGGAGACGTGGGGAGGGCCGGGAAACCTGTCAAGAGAGGGGGGCGCCAGAAAAACAACGGAAAACAGCGCTGCGTTATTCGGGCCGGGTGCGCGCCTCGAAGCGGCGGCGGTCGCTTTTGTCGCTGAGCACGAAGGCGAAGGGGCGCAGCGCGTCGATGTGGCTGAGCGCGATGGCGATCAGGACGGTCATCGGCACCGCCAGCACGGTCCCGGCGGCCCCCCACAGCCAGCTCCACAGCAGCAGCGAACTGACGATCACCAGGGGCGAGATGGCGAGCTGCTTGCCCTCCAGCCGCGGGCCGATGAAGTTGCCCATTACCTGCTCGATCACCAGCAGCCCGCCGGCGACCATCAGGGCGGTGGACGAACCGCTCTGGGCCAGCGCCATCAGAACGGGCAGGGTGGCCGCTCCCACCGACCCGATCACCGGGATGTAGTTCAGCAGGAAGGCCAGGAAGCCCCACAGGAACAGGAAGTCGATCCCGAACAGCGACAGCCAGCCGATGTAGAGCGCCCCGGTGATCAGCCCCAGCGTCGTGCTGACCAGCAGGAAGCGGCGGAACTGCTGGGCGATGGCGGTGACCGCGGTGACGGTGGTGGCGCAGCGCTCCGGCCCCAGCGTCTTGACGATCTTCTCGCGCCAGACCGGCGCCTCGACCAGCATCAGCAGGGCGAGGAAGAGGACGATGACCACCGTCGAGACGGCTTCCCGGGCCGCCGTCAGCACCGACGCGACGAGGCCGGACAGCGCCTCCGCCCCGCCGCCTCCGGAGTCGCTGCTGCTGGAATTGCCGAGAAACCGCTCGCGCAGCCCGTCGATCCAGCCGTTCGCCTGCCCCCACAGGCGTTGCAGCTCTTCGGCGTGGCGCGGCACCTCGCCGGCCACGCGCTGGCCGATGAACCACAGGCCCCCGGCGAAGACGGCCAGCACCAGCAGCACCGTCAGCATGGCGGCGAGCGGGCCGAGCAAGGCCAGCCGCGGCGGCACCCGGTCGCGCACCCAGCGCCCGACCGGCGCCACGGCGACCGCCACGAAGAAGGCCCCGGCCAGCGGGATGAGCACCGGCGCGGCGGCGCCGAGGCCCCACAGGACGGCCAGGGCGGCCAGCAGGCCGAGCAGCCAGAGGCCGAGCGTGATCCGGTCGATGGACCAGCGCCGATTCCCGTTCGCGTCCTCTCGCTGTGCCAAGGCCGTCCGCTCCCCGCTGTTGCGCCTGTCGTTGCGCCTATCGTTGCAATGCGCCGCCCGAGGGGCAGCATGAGCTTGACGCGGAACCGGCCGCGATGTTCCGCCGCGCCCCGTTCCCGGCGGGGGCGCAGAATTGCCGCCGGGGGGACGTTGCGGCGCAGCAGGCCCGGCACCAACTCACTGGGGCCGGCTCCGCCGGAGCGGGATTCAGCCTTGGGGACACACGCCATGGACCGCATCAACACGGCTTTCCTGTTCGACCTCGACGGCACGCTGATCGACAGCGTCTACCAGCATGTGCTGGCCTGGCAGGAGGCGCTGGACCATGAGGGGATCGAGCTGTCGGTCTGGCGCATCCACCGCAAGATCGGCATGAGCGGCGGCCTGTTCGCCAACATGCTGCTGCGTGAGACCGGCCTCGCCATCAGCCCGGAGCTTCTGGAACGGCTGCGCCGCCGCCATGCCGAGGCGTTCCGCGGGCTGGCCGGGCGCGTCCGCCCGCTGCCCGGCGCGCAGGAGCTGCTGTCCCACCTGACGGCGGCGGGCATCCCCTGGGCCATTGCGACCAGCGGGCGGATCGAGACGGCGCGCTCCGGCCTTGAGGCTCTGGGCGTCGACCCCGACAGGATACCGGTGGTGACGCGCGATCAGGTGAAATACGCCAAGCCCGACCCTGACCTGTTCCTGGCCGCGGCGGAGCGGCTGGCCGTGCCCATCGAGTCGGCCATCGTGGTCGGCGACAGCGTGTGGGACATCCTGGCCGCGCGGCGCGCCCGCGCGCTCAGCATCGGGCTGCTGTCCGGCGGCTACGGGCAGGACGAGCTGGAGCGGGCCGGCGCCTTCCGCGTCTATGAGGACCCGGCCAGCCTGCTGGAGCATCTCGACGAGGTGGGAGGCCGACGCTGAGCGCCGACCGACGCCGTGCGCTGCTGATCGTCAACGGGAAGGCCCGCCAGGGGCGGCGCGCGCTCGACGACATCCGGGAGGAGGCCGCGAAGGCGGGCGTCACCCTGATCCGCGCCGAGTGCCGCGAGCGGGAGGACATCGCCGAGGCGATCCGCGACCATGCCGACTCGGTGGACATGGTCATCATCGGGGGCGGTGACGGCACGATGAACGCCGCCGCCCCGGCGCTGGCCGACACCGGCCTGCCGCTCGCCATCCTGCCGATGGGCACGGCGAACGATCTGGCGCGCACGCTGGGAATCCCGCTGGATGTGCGGGAGGCGGCGAAGCTGGCGGTCAGCGGCCCGATCCGCCGAATCGACCTGGGCGAGGTCAACGGCGTGGCCTTCTTCAACGTCGCCAGCATCGGGCTCAGCGTCGAGCTGGCCCGCGAACTGACGCGCGAGATGAAGCGGCGCTGGGGCGTGTTCGGCTACGCCGTGGCGGCCTTCCGCGTGGCGCGGCGCATGGCGCCCTTCCGCGCCGAGATCCGCATCAACGGGACGCGGCACCGCGTCAAGTCGGTGCAGATCGGAGTCGGCAACGGGCGCCATTACGGCGGCGGCATGACCGTGCAGGAGAACGCCGCCCCCGACGACGGGCAGCTGGACGTCTACAGCATCGACCTGCGCGGCTGGTGGGAGTGGCCCCTGCTGTACCCGGACTTCCGGCGCGGCCGGCACGGGCACTGGAAGAACGTTCACGCCTGGTACGGGCAGGAGGTGGAGATCACCACCCGCCACCGCCGCCCCGTGAACACGGACGGCGACATCACCACCCACACCCCGGCGCGCTTCCGCGTACGGCCCGGAGCCGTCGCGGTGATCGCGCCGCCGCGGTGAGGCGCGGACTTTTGCCCCCTCCCTAGCCCTCTCCCGCCCAGCGGGGGAGGGCCGGGGTGGGGGAAGCGTCAGCCCTCCCCGCAACCCCTGCGCGACATTCTCCCCGCACTCCCTGTGCGCTCGTGAAACAATTCGCTGAGCGAACATAATCGCTTGCGGGCTAGTGGTATCTGGTATACCGTATCACCAATCCAAGCCGCTTCCCTTCTCCGGGGCAACGAAACCGCGGCCCAGACCCCTTCAGCCGGGGGCCCTCCCACGCGAGGGGAAAGAAGAGTCAGGGACGGGAACGCCAATGCAGACGATGAGTTTCTCGGTCGCACCCCTGGATCAGGGGATGAGCTTCAAGGCCAAGGCCTACCAGTCGCTGCGCCAGGCCATCACCCAGATGGACATCTATGGCGGGCCGAGCGAGATCCGCCTCGACGAGCGCCAGCTCTGCGAGGCGCTGGGCGTCAGCCGCACCCCGGTGCGCGAGGCCATGGCTCTGCTGGAGCAGGAGGGCTTCATCCGCTCCATGCCCCGGCGCGGCATCTTCGTGGTGCGCAAGACCAAGGCGGAGATCATCGAGATGATCACCGTCTGCGCGGCGCTGGAGGGCATGGCCGCCCGCCTCTTCGTCGAGCGCGCCGACGAGCGCGGCATGGCCGACCTGCACGAGACCTTCG
>NZ_QOKV01000023.1 GCF_008365405.1 Azospirillum brasilense
ACTCGTCGTTCTCCACCGCGACGAAGCTGCCGCCGAGGCTCTGCACCTGCTCCTTGACCGCCGGGCGCACGTCGGTCGCCGAGACGATGGCGCCCAGCCGCTTGGCCGTGGCGATGGCCTGCAGCCCCGCGACGCCGACGCCCATGATGAAGGCGCGGGCCGGCGGCACGGTGCCCGCCGCGGTCATCATCATCGGGTAGGCCCGGCCATACTCGCTGGCGGCATCGACCACCGCCTTGTAGCCGGCGAGGTTGGCCTGCGAGGACAGCACGTCCATGACCTGGGCGCGGGTGATGCGCGGCATGAACTCCATGGCGAAGGCGTTCACCCCGGCCGCGGCGTAGGCCGCCACGTGGTCGCGGCTGTTGTAGGGGTTGAGGATGGCGAACAGCAGCGCGCCGCGCTTGATCAGCGCCAGCTCGTCGAGGTCCCCTTCCCCGGCCAGCAGCGGGCGCTGCACCTTCAGAACGATGTCGGCGTCGGCCAGCGCCGACGCGGCGTCCGGCGCGATCTCCGCGCCGGCGTCCTGATAGACCCGGTCCGGCAGGTTCGAGCCCAGACCGGCGCCGGTCTCCACGACCACTTCCAGGCTGAGGGCTTTGAGTTTCTTGACCGTCTCCGGAGAAGCCGCGACGCGATTCTCCCCCGCGCGCCGTTCCCTGGGTATGGCGATTTTCATGGTTCTTTATCTCCCCTGCCGCAAGTGGCCGATTTGCGTGCAATCAGCCTAGACCGTCGGCATCAATGCCGGATTTATGTGACTTTGTGAAGCTCTTGAGCGTCGATGGTATTACCAGCGGTGATGGGTGCGGCGCAACAGCTCGGAGAGGGTTGGCACGCCCACGTGCAACGGAAAGTGCAAGGTCGCCGCTTTCGCAAGGTCCCGCCATCGGTCTTTCGCATCAGGCGTCCGTCCGAGGCGGCAGTCGTCGCCACGGGCGCATCCCACTATCCGGGCACACCCGGCCGAGGCCGCGACGCAGATCGACGCGGCCTGTGGCATCCGCGCCGACGATGCCGGGAGTCGCTTGCCATCGACGGCGCCCGCCGATATCGTCCGCGCCGGATTCCCCGGAAGCACCCAATTTGAGGTTACCCTTATCATGTCCGACGTCGGCGGCATTGCGGCGGATCGCCTGAAATCCTTCGTGGAGCGCATCGAGCGCCTGGAAGAGGAAAAGCGCGGCCTGCAGGAGGACATCAAGGAAGTCTATGCTGAGGCCAAGGGCACCGGCTTCGACACCAAGATCATCCGCCAGATCATCCGGCTGCGCAAAATGGACAAGGCCGACCGCCAGGAGCAGGAAGCCATCCTGGAACTCTACAAGGAAGCGCTGGGGATGGTGGAGTAACCACCCCCGGCCCTTTCCTCACGCCGCCGCGTCCGTCAGGGCGCCGGCGGCCAGCCGGTCCATCACGTTGCCCAGCAGGGCGAGACCGGCCCCACCGTCGAGCGACAGGATCGACTCGGGGTGGAACTGCACGGCGGCGAGCGGAAGCCGCCGGTGCTCGACCGCCATCACCAGACCGTCAGCAGTCTCCGCGGTCACCGTGAGGTCCGCCGGCAGCCGGTCGCACCGCGCCACCAGCGAATGGTAGCGCCCGACCGTCATCCGTTCCGGCAGGCCGGCGAACAGCGCGCCGCCCAGCACCCGGACCTCCGTCGCCTTGCCGTGGACCGGCTCAGGCAGCACGTCCAATGCGCCGCCGAAGCGCTCCACCATCCCCTGCAAGCCCAGGCAGACGCCGAACACCGGCAGGCCAAGCGCCAGCGCCGCGTCGATGGTCCCCGCCACGTCGAAATCCGCCGGGCGGCCCGGACCGGGGGACAGCACGACCAGATCCGGCCTCTGCTCGGCCAGCGCCGCCCGTGCGTGGTTGTGACGCAGCGTCGTCACCGATGCGCCGGTCTGGCGCAGATAGTCGGCCAGCGTGTGGACGAAGCTGTCGTCGTGATCCACCAGCAGCACCCGCCGGCCCCGCCCGCCGCGGGGAGCCGCGGGAAGAGCGGGCGCCGCACCTGCCGTCGTCCCACGAATGGCGTCGCGGAAGGCTGCGGCCTTCAGGCGGCACTCCGCGTCCTCCGCGTCCGGGTCGCTGTCGGACAGCAGGGTCGCCCCGGCCCGCACGTAAGCAACGCCCTCGGCCATGCGGATGGTGCGCAGGGTCAGGCCGGTGTCCATCCCGCCATCGAAGCCCAGCCGCCCGAAGGCCCCGCCGTACCAGCGGCGCGACGACCGTTCGGTGTCCTCCAGGAACTGCATGGCCCAGCGCTTGGGCGCCCCGGTCACCGTCACCGCCCAGGTGTGGGTGAGGAAGGCGTCCAGCGCGTCCAGGCCGGGCCGCAGCCGCCCCTCGACATGGTCGACCGTGTGGATCAGCCGGGAATACAGCTCGATCATCCGCCGCCCGATCACCCGGACGGACCCCGGCTCGCACACCCGCGCCTTGTCGTTGCGGTCCACGTCGGTGCACATGGTCAGTTCCGCCGCGTCCTTGGCCGAGGTCAGCAGGCGCAGGATCTGCGAGGCGTCGCCCAGCGCGTCGGTCCCCCGCGCCACGGTGCCGGAGATCGGGCAGGTCTCCACCCGCCCACCGGACACCCGCACATACATTTCCGGGCTGGCGGCGACGAGGAACTCCCCCCGCCCGAGATTGACGAGGGCTTCGTAGGGCGCCGGGTTGGCGGCGCGCAGCCGCCGGAACACCGCCGAAGGCGCGTCGGTGCAGGGCTCGGCGAAGGTCTGGCCGGGCACCACCTCGAACAGGTCGCCGCGGCGGAAGGCGGCCTTGGCGGTTTCGACGACCCCTTGATACTCGCCAGGGGCATGGTCGCAGCCGCCTTCGGCGTTGGTGTCGGGGCGGTAGGGATGGTCGCGCCCGCCGCGCTCCAGCCCCTCGGTGCTGCCCGCCGCCGTGGCGAACTCATACTCGATGAGCCGCGCGACGCCCGTCCCAGGGTCCAGAGCGACCAGCCGGTCCGGCAGGTAGAGCACCAGATCGCGCTGGTCGTCGGGCCGCTCCAGCCGCAGGCGGATCGGCTCGAACTGGAAGGCGAGGTCGTAGGCGAAGGCCCCGTAGAGCCCGAGCAACGGGTCGTCAGGGGCGGCGAACAGGTTCAGCACCGCGCGCAGGGCCGAGAAGACGGAGGGCTGGCGGCTGCGCTCCTCCTCCGGGAAGGGGTGGCGGGGCTTGCGGACCAGGGCGGTGAGGCGTGACGGCGCCTCCTCAAGACCGGCCAGCGCCTCTAGGCCGCGCAGAGCCTCGGCGATGGCCGGCAACAGCATACGACCCCGCGCGTTCAGCGCGTCGAGGCGCAGCGTCCGCCCGCGCGCCGTGACGGCCAGCGGCGGGTCGGTGAAGCCCAGCGCGTGGCGGCGGTAGCGGCCCGGCGCCTCCACCCCGCTGGACAGCAGCAGGCCGCGGCGGCGGTCCAGCGCGTCGATCACCGGGTCGAGGGCGTTGCGCGGGTCGAGCGCGGTGGCGCGCCGGGTCACGGTCACGCCGCCGCGCGTCCGGAAACGCAGCGGTTCGAGGAGGTCGGGCGAAGCGAGGAGGTCGGCGGGATACATGGCGGGGTCTCCGGTGGTCGATCCGTTGGCGGACGGACACCCGGAGTTCCCTTGCTCGACACCTGGATTCCCTGGTCAGGAAAAAGGCCGCCCGGAAGCTCCGGGCGGCCTTTCGATGGTGTGTGCGCTCACGCGCGTCGGCTGGCTGGCCCGGTTAGACGGGCCACCACCAACGACACGACAGGGAGGGCGCAACGAAAATCATGGCGTCGAGTTCGCCACAGGGATGCGGCCCTGTCAAGCCCCCTTCCCCGAACCGGTCGGGTCGGCGGGCGCGTGCCACGCGCGGAGTTCCGTCACCGCCTGACGCAGCGCCGTGAGGGCGGCGGACATCACCGTCGCGGCGATGGCCACGGCGACCAGATGGTCCGGCCAACCCTGCCCCATCGTCCAGGCCCCCGCCGCCGCCAGCATCACCGCGGCGTTGGTCAGCACGCCGTTGCGGGCGCACAGCCAGACCGCGCGCAGCGACACTCCGCCGCGCCGTCCGGCGAACAGCAGGACCGCCACCGACAGGCTCGCCCCCATCCCGAGCAGCGCGACGAGGCTCATCACCGGCGCGTCGGGAACGGTGCCGGCGTAGGCGCTCCAGGCGGTGGCGGCCACCAGCCCCAGCCCGAGGACGGTCAGCGCCAGCCCTCTCGCCAGCGTGGCCCAGCCCCGGGCCTCCAGACCCCGCCCCATCATCCACAGGCCGGCACCGTGGATCATCGCGGTCGCCAGGAAATCCAGCGCGCTCGCCCGCAGGGCCATGGACTGCGTCTCCAGCCCCGCGGCCAGGGCAACGGCGGCCATCAGCCCGTTGACGATCAGCGCCATGCGCAGGGTGCGGCGGTAGTCGGCCGGTCGTCCGCCGCCCCCGCCACTCCCGCAAGAACCGCCACAGCAATTGCCGGCCATTCCGTCACCCTCCGCCCGCTCCACGCGCTCCGTTTCTCATGGAAAGCTAATGTACGCGCTCCGGCCCGTCCATAGGGCAGGCCGTCATTCCGCCCATTCCGGGTCGCTGGTGAAAACGATGGTGAGCCAGCGGTCCGGACCTTCGCCGCCGATGGCCGCACCGACCTCGTCGCGGATCCTGTCCCATTCCTCCAGCGCGCGCGGCGGCCAGCCGGCCGGGGCGATGAAGAACAGCTCGATCTGCCGCCCCCGCCCCACCCGCGCGACGTAGGCGCGGTAGGAGGCAAAGCCGTGGCGCCGCACAATGTCCGACGCGACGGCGTCGACGTGCCGCTTGAGGTCGGCGGGCGTGACCAGCAGGACGTCGGCCAGCGCCTGCCGCATCGTGCCGACCGGGATCGGAATGACCACCAGACAGACCAGGGCCAGCACCGCCGGGTCGATGTAGGGCGACATCCACTGAAGCCGGGTGCCCTGGATCAGGTACCCGAAGACGAAGGCGACGAGCAGGGCCGCGGTGAGCGCCGCCGCCATGATCCAGGCCTTCGCGTCGAGGGCCAGGAAGTCGGAGCGAACCGTCCGGTTCGCCCGCGTCGCGAAGACCGCCATGCCGGCCGCCACGACAACGGTCACCGCCGTGTAGACGATCGCGTGGTCGAAGGCGAGGTCGCGACCCCCCGTCATCAAACTGCCCACGGCGTTGATGAGCGCGTAGATCGCCGCCCCCATCAGCAGGGTGGCGTTCAGCCCGAGCACCATCGGTTCGAGATGCCAAAAGCCCATGGTGAAGCGTTCGGCCAGTTTGCCGCGGCGCGGGCCGCCCGTGCTTAAGGTGGCGGTCGAGGCGGCGATCAGGTTCGACACCAGCAGCGTCACCATCGTCATGCTGGCGTCCACCAGCGAATAGATGCCGTCGAAGACGATGGCGAAGGAGCCCGACAGCAGGCCGAACAGGATGCCGGTGCCCGCCAGCAGCACCGTGACGGCGATGGACAGGCGAAGAACCTTCTGCTCGGTGGTCATGCGCGCTCCCTTCCCCGTCCACACGTCACTCAGCGTCAGCCATTCATGCATAGCGGCCCCGACGAGGCGGCAAAACCGGTTTTGCGATCCCGGCCGTCACGCCCTTGCCGGAACCGCCGGCCGCTCCACGCTCATTCCGAATCGGTCCCCGCCGATTCGCCAACCCCAAAATTGGGAGGGTGGACATGACCGTCGTTTCCGAGGTTCTGAACCGCAAAGGCCATAACGTCGCATCGATTCTGCCGTCCGAATCCATCCGGACCGCCGCCCGCACGCTGACCGACCGGCGCATCGGCGCTCTGGTGGTGTGCGACCGCCGGGGCCGGCTGGCCGGCATCCTGTCGGAGCGCGACATCGTCCGCGCCGTGGCGATGCATGGCGCCGACGCGCTGGACATGCCGGTGGAGGATCTGATGACCCGTCAGGTCAAGACCTGCCGGCCGGAGGACACGATCAAGGACCTGATGCAGATGATGACGCTGCGCCGCCACCGCCACGTGCCGGTGTGCAACGAGGCGGGCGACCTCGCCGGTGTGATTTCCATCGGCGACGCCGTGAAGGCCCGCCTGGACGAGCAGGCCCACGAGGTGGCTGTCCTGAAGGATCTCGCATTGGTCCGCTAGAGGCACCCCGGACCTCGCCCAAGCCCCCGGACGGGGGAGCCGAAGACCAAGCGCACTCCATGAGGCGAAAAGGCTCCCCCGGTCGCGCGCTGATTGGCGCTAACACGTCTCCGCGCCCTGAAATCCCAGGGCGGCGTTCGGATATTCGGTAACGCTTCGTTCCCGAACCTTCGGACCCGACATGCCACGCCGCTACCCGACCCACCTGAAGATCCTGGTCGTCGAGAACAACCCGCTGCTGCTGCGGGCCCTGCGGGACATGCTGGAACATTGGGGGGTCGGGCAAGTCGCCTCCGCCGCCAACGGGCAGGAGGCCATGGAACTGCTCCGCCGCGAGCCCTACGACCTGATGGTCACCGACTGGGTGATGGAACCGGTGGGCGGCGGGCAGCTCGTCCGCTGGGTGCGCGGTTCGGCCAGCTGCCTCAGCCCCGATCTGCCGATCATCGTGCTGACCGCCAACGCCGACGTCGCCACCGTGCGCGCCGCCTGGGACGCCGGGGCGGACACCGTCCTCGCCAAGCCGGCCTCCGCCGCCACCATCGCCCGGCGGATCGAAACCGTGCTGAACAACCCGCGCCGGGGCGGCCGCTCCCAAGCCGAGGCGGCCACGGCCAAGCCGACGAACAACAACACGCCGCCACATTCCCGCCCGGCGCCGGCCCGCCCGGCGATTTCTGCCGGTCCCGCCCCCCTCCGTCTGCCGCCCCCGCCGCCGCGCCTGCCCGGCCCGTCCACAACGGGAACGGGTCCGCTGCGCTCGACCGACCCGAAGATGGTCCGTCTGGTGCTGGCGCTCGACAGGATGGAAAGGGCGCTGGCCTGCCCCGACGCGCTGGGCACGCGGCTGCGCCATGCGGTGTCAGACCTGCAGCTGGCCGCCGCCGGCAACGCCGCGGCCACCGCCATCGTCGCGTCGCTGTCCACCTGCGTCACCTGGGTGGAGCATGACGGAGAGAGCTTCCAGGAAGCGGTGCAGGCCCACATGGACGCCCTGCGTTGGACCATCAGCATCGGCGGCGGGGCGGACTCCTCCGCCGCCCTGCGGGTGATGATCGGCGCCCTGCGCGCCATGGTGCGCAGCCTCAGCCTACGCGACGGCAATGGTCCCAGCCTGTGGCCGGACGGCGCCTTCGGCGCGCCGGATCGCGGGGGCGAAGCGGGTCATTCTCCCGGTCACTCTCCCCTGCCGCCCGCCTGAAGACTTCCCATATCCGATAAGTGGCCCCCACCCCAGCCCTCCCCCGCTATCGCGGGAGAGGGTGCCTTCTGCGAAGCGGCGGCAATCCCCTCCACCTCGAAGAGGGGGAGGGTTAGGGAGGGGGCAGCGGTCAAACGCATTGGAACGCGAGCGGGAATGTCCCGCCGGAGGGCGATTCCCGCCCGTCCGTTTCACAGCGCTGCGAGCGCCGGACCGTTCCTTGCTTTTTGCACGCGGCGGCCCCGCACCGGTTGCCGAATAAGACAGCCTTCGTTACCTTTTTGCTTGTCGAACAAACACAACAAGCGGCGCGGCGAAACGCGCCCCGAACAGCGCTTTTCAGGGCGCCACAAAGGGGATGGAACAATGGCTCTCGCAACCGTGACCCTTGACGACAAGTACGCGCTTGAACAAGGGCGCGTGTACCTGACGGGAACCCAGGCGCTGGTGCGCCTTCCGATGATGCAGCGCCAGCGCGATCTTGCCGCCGGGTTGAACACCGCCTGTTTCATTTCGGGTTACCGTGGGTCGCCATTGGGCGGCTTCGACCAGAATTTGTGGAACGCGCGCAAGTTCCTGGAGAAGAACCACATCCAGTTCCAGCCCGGCGTGAACGAGGAGCTGGGCGCCACCGCCGTCTGGGGCAGCCAGCAGGTCGGCATGTTCCCCGGCGCCAAATATGACGGCGTCTATTCCATGTGGTACGGCAAGGGTCCGGGCGTCGACCGCTCGGGCGACGTGTTCAAGCACGCCAACGCCGCCGGCACCTCGCGCAACGGCGGCGTGCTGGTGCTGACGGGCGACGACCACAACGCCAAGTCCTCCACCTTCCCGCACCAGTCCGAACACGCCTTCATGCACGCGATGATCCCCGTGCTGAACCCGTCGGGCGTGCAGGAGATCCTGGATTACGGCCTGATCGGCTGGGCGATGAGCCGCTGGTCCGGCTGCTGGATCGCCATGAAGACGATCGCCGAGACGGTGGACACCTCGGCGTCGGTTTACATCGATCCCCACCGCGTCAGCCCGATCGTCCCCGCCGATTTCCCGATGCCGCCGGGCGGCCTGAACATCCGCTGGCCCGACCCGCCGCTGGAGCAGGAATACCGGCTGATGAAGCACAAGCTGTACGCCGCCCTGGCGTTCGCGCGTGCCAACCGGCTGGACAAGGTGATGGTGTCCTCCCCCCGCCCGCGCTTCGGCATCGTCACCACCGGCAAGAGCTATCTGGACGTCCGGCAGGCCTTCGACGAGCTGGGCATCACCGAGGAGATGGCCGCCGACTGGGGCCTGACCGTCTACAAGGTCGGCATGCCCTGGCCGCTGGAGCGCGACGGCGTGCGCCACTTCGCCGAGGGGCTCGACGAGATCGTCGTGGTCGAGGAGAAGCGCGCGGTCATCGAAAACCAGCTCAAGGAGCAGCTCTACAACTGGCACCCCGACGTCCGCCCGAAGGTGGTCGGCAAGTTCGACGAGCACGGCGAGTGGATTCTCCCCTCCGCCGGCGAACTCTCCCCGGCCCAAATCGCCGTGGTCATCGGGCGCCGGCTGGAGCGCTTCGTCGACAACGAGAACCTGAAACGCCGCGTCGCCTTCCTGGACGCGCAGGAGAAGCAGAAGGCCCATCAGGCCCGCGTCATCCGCAAGCCGACCTTCTGCTCCGGCTGCCCGCACAACACCTCCACCCATGTGCCGGAGGGCAGCCGCGCGCTGGGCGGCATCGGCTGCCACTACATGGCGACGTGGCTGGACCGCAAGACCGACACCTTCACCCAGATGGGCGGCGAGGGCGTGCCCTGGGTCGGGCAGGCGCCCTTCACCGAGGAGAAGCACATCTTCGCCAACCTGGGCGACGGCACCTACTACCACTCCGGCATCCTGGCGATCCGGCAGGCCATCGCGGCGAAGGCCAACATCACCTACAAGATCCTGTTCAACGACGCCGTGGCGATGACCGGCGGCCAGCCGGTGGACGGCACGCTGACCGTCCAGTCGCTCGCCAGCCAGCTCCGCGCCGAGGGCGTGGGCCGCATCGTCGTCGTCTCCGACGAGCCGGAGAAGTACGGCATCGGCGACGGCCTGCCCCAGTACACCAGCGTCGAGCACCGCGACGACCTGGAGCGCGTGCAGAAGGAGATGCGCGAGGTTTCCGGCGTCACCGCCCTGATCTACGACCAGACCTGCGCCACCGAGAAGCGTCGCCGCCGCAAGCGCGGCAAGATGGTCGACCCGGCCAAGCGCGTGATCATCAACGAGCTGGTCTGCGAGGGCTGCGGCGACTGTTCCGTGAAATCCTCCTGCGTGTCGGTGGTGCCGCTGGAGACGGAGTTCGGGCGCAAGCGCCAGATCGACCAGTCGAGCTGCAACAAGGATTATTCCTGCACCAAGGGCTTCTGCCCCAGCTTCGTGACGGTGGAGGGCGGCCAACTCCGCAAGCCCAAGCCGGTCGAAGCGAAGGCGGGCGCCGCCAAGGCCGGCGCCGACCCGTCAGACCTGCGCACCCCCACCCTGCCCGCGCTCGACCGGCCCTGGGGCATCTACGTCACCGGCGTCGGCGGCACCGGCGTGGTGACCATCGGCGCCCTGCTCGGCATGGCCGCCCACATCGAGGGCAAGGGCGTCGGCGTGCTCGACATGACCGGCCTCGCCCAGAAGGGTGGTGCTGTGACCAGCCACATCCGCATCGCCGCCACGCCGGAGGACATCCATTCCGTCCGCATCGCGGCGGGCGGGGCGGACGCGGTGGTCGGCTGCGACCTGATCGTCGCCGGGGCGGGCGACGCCCTGTCGAAGATGGCGCACGGCCACACCCGCGCGGTCATCAACACCCACGACACCATCACCGTGGACTTCCTGAAGAAGCCGGACTTCACCGTGCCGGTCCGCGATCTGGTGGCCGACATCCGCAAAGCCTGCGGCGAGGGGGCGGTGAACGCCTTCGACGCGACCAAGCTGGCGACCGCGTTGATGGGCGACAGCATCGCCACCAACCCCTTCCTGATGGGCTACGCGTGGCAGAAGGGGCTGATCCCGATCACCGCCGAAGCCATCCTGAAGGCCATCGAGCTGAACGGCGTGGCGGTGAAGATGAACACCGACGCCTTCAACTGGGGCCGCCGCGCCGCCGTCGATCTGGCCGCGGTGGAGGCCGCCGCCAACCCGCCGCAGGAGCAGGCCGCAGCCCACGACCTGTTCATCCTCGACCAGCGCCGCCCATCGGCCAGCCTGGACGAGGCCATCGCCCGCCGCACCGCCTTCCTGACCGATTATCAGGACGCGGCCTACGCCAGCCGCTACCACGCGCTGGTCGACTGGACGCGGCGCGTCGAGGGGCAGAGGTTCCCCGGCTCAACCGCCCTGACCGAGGCCGTGGCGAAGGGCTACTTCAAGCTGCTCGCCTACAAGGATGAGTATGAGGTGGCCAGGCTCTACACCGACACCGGCTTCGTCGAGCAGGTCGGGCGGATGTTCGAGGGCGACTACAAGCTGGTCTTCCACATGGCCCCGCCGGTGATGGGCGAGAGCGGCGAGGATGGCGGCGAGCCGAAGAAGAAGCGCTTCGGCCCTTGGATGCTCAAGGCTTTGCGCCTGCTCGCCAAGGGCAAGCGCCTGCGCGGCAGCCCGCTCGACCCGTTCGGCTGGCTGGCCGAGCGCCGCATGGAGCGCCGCCTCATCGCGGAGTACGAGGCCATCATGGGCGAGATCCTGCACGGCCTGACCCGCGACAACCACGCCACGGCGGTGGAGATCGCCCGCCTGCCGCAGGAAATGCGCGGCTACGGCCCGGTGAAGGCCCGCAACGTCGAGGCGGCCAAGGCGAAGGAGGCCGCCCTGCTGGACGGCTTCCGCCAGCCCGCCGCCCCGCAGCCGATGGCGGCGGAGTGACCGCAAGGTTTGTGACCCAAGGTTTGTGACCGATGCGACCGGGTGCGGGGGGCGGTTTGCCTCCCGTACCCTTCAGCGCGGCTGCAGGACGCCGATCTCCGCCAGGGCGGCGCGGTTGCGGGTGACGGCGGCGGCAAGATGGCGCAGGTGCTGCTGCTGAAGGGCCGGATTGGCGAAGGTGCGCAGGTAGCCCTTCAGCACATGCTCCCCGAAGTTCAGCGCAAGGTCGGCGTCCAGGTGATGCCCCTTCCGCGATGAGGCGTGAACCGTCATGACGGACCGCCCGTCGAGCACGAAGCCGTGGCGGTTCCGCGGGTCCGGCATCGTCACATCGGCCAGAGGCGCGTCGTAGACCTGCCATAGGCGCGCGTCGAGCACCTCCACGCAGGCGGGATCGGGCAGGACCAGCGCGTTCAGCACATTCTGCTCCCACAGCGCGTGCTGCGCCACGCCCCGACAGGTCACCGCCCAGTGCGCCAGCAGCCCGCGCGATACCCACAGCATGAGGCCCGACGACAGGTAGGGGGTTTCCGGGTCGATTCCGCGGTCCCGCAACAGGCGTTCCGCCGGCGTGACGTAATGGCCGCCGTTGCGCAGTTCGCCCATCATCCCGCCGACGGTCATGCGGTCCACCGTGCCGGTGAGCGCAACCGCCTTGCCGGAGCGCCGGAGATCCTCCGCCAGCCGCTCGGCCATGGCGAGGTCGAGGGCTCCCACCATCATGTCGGCGTCCAGCCACAGCAGGCTGTCCCACGCCTCGCCCGCGCAATATTCCGACAGGTGCCCCTTGCACAGATAGGGATGTGCGTCCGCCGGCAGGATCTTCGGGCGGTCAAGCAGCAGGCCGGCAGCGCGCAGGTACGCACGCTGCCCATCAGTCAGGCCGAAATCGCAGACGCGCACCCGCTCCAGCGGAAAGCGGCCCGCCAGCCCCTCCAGAAAGGCCAGCGTGGTGATGAAATAGCGCGCGTTGGCGCCGGTCGCGCACAGCGTCGTCATGGTCGGTCCTGCAAGGGGTCCTTCAGCGCCGCCAGATCGCGGCGCAGCCGCTCCACCGGCTCCGTCCAGTCGCCGAACACGGATTGGCGGTAGAGGCGTGCCGTTGGATACCAGGGAGAATCCGTCCTCCCACACATCCAGCGCCACTCCGCCCCTTGATCGAGCAGCACCGCCACCGGCTTCCCCAGCGCTCCGGCGAGGTGGGCCACGGCGGTGCAGGGGCTGATCACGATGTCCAGCGCCTGGATCGCCGCGGCGGTGTCCGCGAAATCGCGAAGCTCCGTCCCCAGGTCAAGGACCGGGCCGAGCGGGGTGTGGCGCTCAAGATCCGCACGGCCGTTGGCGACCTGGAGCAGGACTGTCGTCACGCCGGAGACGCTGGTCAGCGGCAGCACCGCCTCCAGCCCCGGCGAGCGTTGGCGGTGATAGGGAAAGGCGACCGAACCGTGCCAGACCAGCCCCGCTTTCACCCCGCGCAGCCCGGCCAGCCGGTCCGCCCAACGCCGCGCCGCCGCGTCGGGCGCCCGCAGATAGGGAACGGCGGCGGGCACGCTGTCCAGATCGGTGCCCACCCGGTGGATCAGGCTCATGATGGGGATTTGGACGTCGTGGGCCGGTGGCGGTCCGTCGAGGCCGGACAGGTCGTCCACCAGCTCCGACGCGCGGAATAGGTCGAGCAAACCCTCCGGCCCGTGGAAGACCACGCGCATCCCCTGGGCTCGCAGCAGCGGGGCGTAGCGGATGAACTGGATGGCGTCGCCATAACCGCGGTCGGCGTGGATCAGCAGCGTTTTGCCCGGCCGAACCCGACCGTCCCAGACCGGCCGGGTGTAGGATCGCGACGGCAGGAAGGCGGGCAGGCTCAGCCGCGCCTCATAGTCCGCCGCCCCGTCGCGCAGGCGCCCGGCGAGCATTCGCAGCGTCCCGCGCCCCGCCCGCGCCGCGTCCATCCCCGGCGACAGGCGCGAGGCGCGGTCGAAGGCGGCTTCGGCAAGGACGACCGCGTGCCGTCCCAGCCCGGCGAAGCCCAGGTTGGCCCAGTGCTCGGCCGTGGACGGGTCGAGCGCGACGGCCCGGCGCAGCGCCTTGCGCGCCTCGTCCTGCCGCCACGCCGCCAGCAGCGCCGCCCCCGCCGCCCCCCAGGCGGCGGCCGTGCCGCGCAGCACCGCCAGCCGGGCCAAGGCGTCGGCCGCCGCGTCCGGCCGCTCCGCCTTGCCCAGCGCCTCCGCCATGTTGTTCTGGCTGCGGGCGTGGCCGGGGGCCAGGACCAGAGCGAGCCGGTACAGCACCGCCGCCGCCGCGACATTGCGCGTGCCCAGCCGCAGGTCGCCAAGGTCGCAGGCGAGATCGGGCGACAGCACACCGCGGCGCACGGCGCCGGCCAGCAGGGCCGCCGCCCGGTCCCCCCGCCCTTGGCGCTTCAGGCATTCCGCCTGGCTACGCGCATAGGCGGGGTTCTCCGGCGCACAAGCGGAGGCCCGGCGGAAGCGCGCCTCGCCTCCCGCAGGATCGCCCGCGGAGACGGCCAGCACGCCAAGGATGTTCCAGGCTTCGCCGTGGCCGGGGACCAGCGCCAGGGCTCGGACGACCCGGCGTTCCGCCCCCACCCGGTCGCCCTGCTGAAGGGCGGCGGCGCCCGCCCGGAGAAAGTCCATCGCGTCGGTCACGCGACCTCCTGGGATGACGATCGGATCCGGATCATGGCAGGTCCAGCGCGTTCAGAGCCTCCGCCCAGACTTCGGCGGCGCGGATGGGATGCAGGTGGTGATCGCCGGGATTCGGGCTGCGGAACGCCTCGGCGACCAGCCCGCTCTCCGGGTCGGCGATGCGCGGCGTGATGTCGACGAAGGGCAGCCCGCGCGCCTCCGCCTCGTCCCGCAGGCGGGCGTTGTAGCGGTGAGTCAGATCGGTGCGCTGACGCAGCGTGGCGGTGACCTCGTGCCGGGCGCGCGCGACCTTGCCCCGGATCTCGCCGTCGCGAATGGTCGGCAGCACCGCCCCGGTCAGCACCAACGTGGGATAGCCGCCCACCAGCAGATCGTCCACGAAGGCGGCGCAGGCGGACACCGAGTCCTCCAACTGCCGCTCGACGCAGTCGCCATGCCTCTGCGCCCGCCACCAGATGACGAAGCCGCAATCGACCTCGCCGAGCTGGATCACCGGGATGGCGTCCGGATCGGCGGGCAGCAGCGCCTCCTTGAACAGAGTGACCGCGTGGGTCTGGCTCTCCGGGTTGCGCAGGCCGACCGAGGTCGCTCCGGGAACCGGCAGACAGCGCGCCGGACGATTGAGCAGACGCATCGTCGCGGCGATCTCGAAGGATTGCACGTGGCTGTCGCCGATGAAGAACCAATCCCGCATGCCTTACGACCCACGCCACCACCGGCGCATTGTGGGGCGGCGGCGGGGTGGGAGTAAACCGGGAAACGAAGAGTGGGAAGCCTATTTCAACTCATTGACTTCAGAAGCCACACCGCCCTTTTGCGGGAAGCGCGAAGGGCGGCGGTCGCCCCTCGCAAAGCGCGCCCTTTCCCGCCTCAGCTGTCCTTGGGCTTGTGCGTGTCGCTGATCGGCTGGACGCCGGCGGGCGGCTGGTCCTGCTGTTGCTGGGGCTGCTGCTCCTGTTGCGGCTGCGGGTTCTGCTGGTCCTGCTGTTGCGGCTCGGGACGGCGCGGGCCGGCCTTGACGTCGTTGTAGACGGCCTCGGCGACGCGCAACAGGTCCTCCTTGGACATCCGCCCGGCCAGCGCGTAGGCCAGCGGACCTTCCACCCAGTAGATGGTCGCCACGTCGCCGTTCTGCGAGAAGCCGAACTTCGCCGGGTTGCCGGAGCGCGGGGCGCCGACGAACAGGGTGACGCGCTTGTTCGCCTCGTTCACGTACATGTACTGGGCGCCGGCGCCCAGCTCGGTGGGCAGCGAGCGCCCGCCGATCAGCCGCAGGCCGACCTTGCCCAGGTCCGGGCCGAAGACGTCGCGCCCGACGCGCTTGGACAGCCAGCTGTTCAGCTCGTCCTGGTTGTCGGCGCCAAGCTCGACCTGGAAGCGCTCGTCGGAGGTGTAGAAGCGGTGGGCCTGGGTGGCCTCCTCGGCGAAGGTCTGGAGGGTCTGGCGCTGCTGGACGACCGGCGACTGGTCCACCGCGCCGCGGCCCAGCCAGCCGCCGCCGGCACCGCCGACGATCAGCATCACCGCCGCGGCCATGCGCACCCAGGAGCGGGCGTGCCAGGGGCCGGCGTTGTCGTTGCCGGGCATGCGCCCGCGCAGCTTGCCCGTCAGTTCCTCGACCGGGCCGCTGGCCGGCTCGCGCAGCACGGGGTCGAAGAGTTCGTGCAGCAGCGCGGCCTGGGCGCGGTAATCCTCCGCCCGGCGGGCGGCTTCGGGGTCGTCGGCCAGCCATCGCTCCACGAAGAGCCGGCGTTCCGGAGCCAGTTGCCCATCCACGTAGGCGTGCAGTTCGTCGTCCGTTACGCAATGCGCGTTCATCACTTCACCCGCCTGAGGGCCACCGAGCCCTCGTTCGCCAGCTTCGCCCTGACCGCCTCGCGCGCCCGCGAGAGGCGCGACATGACGGTCCCGATCGGCACGCCGAGCGTCTCGGCGACCTCCTCGTATTTCAGGCCCTCCAGCGCGACGAGGAGCAGCACCTTGCGCTGTTCCTCCGGCAGGTCGTCGAGCGCGCGCATCATCTCGCGCAACTCCACACGTTCCTCCTGCCGGGCCGGCGTCACCAGCTTCGACTCGACGCTGTCCACATCGACCTCGTCGGGCCGCGACGCTTTGGAGCGGACCTGATTGACATGGACGTTGTGCAGGATGGTGAAAAGCCACGCCCGCAGGTTCGTCCCCGCCTTGAAGGTGTCGGCGCGCGCCACCGCGCGCGTCAACGCCTCCTGCACCAGATCCTCGGCATCCGAACGGTTGCGCAGCAACGCGCGCGCGTAGCGGCGCAGCGACGCAATGTGGACTTCCAGCTCGACCCCGAACGTGCTCAACCGCGCACCCGATTGTTGCCTCGAAGGCTCCACGGACCGCCGGGTGGCGGATCATGGCACTCCTTCAGGTAGGAACGGGCGGCGCGGCCTCCCAGGGCCGAGCCCCATTCAGGACCCGGTACGCCAGGATGAACGCCCCCCGCCCATCGTTTATTCCAGACTTTGATGCCCGTGCAGCAAAAATTCGGCGGAAAGGTGGCGGGGCCGCAAACTGCCCCTCGGGGCGCCGTCTTGTGGCAAATCGCCGCTGCGCGCGGATAAGCCCCCGGTTTGGGCGCGCGGCTTGGCACAATCCTTTGCACTGCGTCATAAGGGCGGGGCCATGGCACGCCATCACGACACCATCGAGATCCTGGTCACCGCCCGCCATCTGGAGGCGCAGGGCATCCGCCCGACCGCGCGCATGGTGCGGCTGGCGCTGGGGGGCGGCAGCAATGCGGCCATCGCCCAGGCGCTGGCCATGGAGGAGCTGACCCCTTTGGAAGACCTGATCCGGCGGCGGCGCGACCAGCTCGACCTCGACATCGCCAACGCCCGCCGCGCGCTCGCGGAACTGGAGGCCGAACAGGCCCGGTTGGACGAGTTGGACGACTCCCTGAGCGCGCTGGACAGGGCTTAGCCGGAAAAAGAAAACCCCTCCCCCGGGCAGTGCCGGGGAAGGGGCTTGGAACGCAGAGCCGTGCCGGCGGGGCCGTCAACCAGCCTGATGCGACTTGGCGTAGCCCAGCGACTGCAGCGCCTCGGCGATCTCCGGCAGGATGCCCGGATCGTCGATGGTCGCCGGCGTCTTGTAGTCCTGGTTGTCGGCGATCTTCTGCATGGTGCCGCGCAGGATCTTGCCGGAACGGGTCTTCGGCAGGCGCTCCACCACGACGGCGCGCTTGAAGTCGGCGACCGGGCCGATCTGCTCGCGCACCAGTTGCACAACCTCCTTGACGATCTCCTCGTGCGGACGGGTGACGCCGGCCTTCAGGCAGAGGAAACCCAGCGGCACCTGCCCCTTCAGGTCGTCGGCGACGCCGATCACCGCGCATTCCGCCACGTCCTTGTGGCTGGCCAGAACCTCCTCCATGCCGCCGGTGGACAGGCGGTGGCCGGCGACGTTGATGATGTCGTCGGTGCGGGCCATGATGTAGACGTAGCCGTCGTCGTCGATGAAGCCCGCGTCACCGGTCTGGTAGTAGCCGGGATAATCGGACAGGTACGACTTCCTGTAGCGGTCGTCGGCGTTCCACAGCGTTGGCAGCGTGCCCGGAGGCAGCGGCAGCTTCACGCAGATGGCGCCGATGTCGCCGCGCGGCACTTCCTTGTTCTCGGCGTTCAGGATCCGCACGTCCCAGCCCGGCATCGGGCGGGTGGCGGAGCCGTACTTGATCGGGAACAGTTGCACGCCCAGCGGGTTGCCGGAGATCGCCCAGCCGGTCTCGGTCTGCCACCAATGGTCGATGACCGGAACGTTCAGATTGTCCTCGGCCCAATGCAGCGTGTCGGGGTCCGACCGCTCGCCGGCCAGGAACAGGGCGCGGAAGTGCGACAGGTCGTACTTTTTCAGCAGTTCGGCGTTGGGGTCCTCGCGCTTGATGGCGCGGAAGGCGGTCGGGGCGGTGAACAGCGTGCCGATCTTGTGCTGCTCGATCACCCGCCAGAAGGTGCCGGCGTCCGGCGTACCCACCGGCTTGCCCTCGAACACCACGGTGGTGCAGCCGTGCAGCAGCGGGCCGTAGACGATGTAGGAGTGACCGACCACCCAGCCCACGTCCGACGCCGCCCAGTACACCTCGCCCGGCTCGACGTTGTAGATGTTCTTCATCGTCCACTTCAGCGCCACGGCGTGACCGCCGTTGTCGCGGATCACGCCCTTCGGCTGGCCCGTCGTGCCGGAGGTGTAGAGGATGTAGAGCGGGTCGGTCGCGGCCACCGGCACGCACTCCGCCGGCTCGGCCTTGGCGACGGCCTCCGCCCAATCCACGTCGCGGCCCTCGACCAGGGTCGCGGTCTCCTGCGGGCGCTGGAAGACGATGACGCTGGACGGCTTGTGCTCCGCCTGCTCGATGGCGGCGTCGAGCATCGGCTTGTACTTGACGACGCGGTTCGGCTCGATGCCGCAGGAGGCCGAGACGATGGCCTTCGGCCGGGAGTCGTTGATGCGGGTCGCCAGCTCGTGCGGGGCGAAGCCGCCGAACACCACCGAATGCACGGCGCCGAGACGCGCGCAGGCCAGCATGGCGACCAGCGACTGCGGGATCATCGGCATGTAGAGGATGACGCGGTCGCCCTTCTCCACGCCCTGGGCGCGCAGCGCGCCGGCGAAGCGGGCGACCTGATCCTGGAGTTCGGCGTAGGTGATGGTCTGGACGGTCTTGGTGACCGGGCTGTCGTAGATGATCGCCGCCTGGGCGCCGCGTCCGGCCTCCACATGGCGGTCGACGGCGTTGTAGCAGGTGTTCAGGACGCCGCCGGTGAACCAGCGGTAGAAGGGCGCGTTGCTGTCGTCCAGCACCTTGTCCCAGCGCTTGATCCAGGTGATGTCTTCCGCCGCCTCGCCCCAGAATCCGTCGGGATCGGACAGGGAGCGGGCATGGATCTGGTTGTAGCGATCGGCCGAGCTTTGGCTCATGGGGGGCGTCCCTTATATTTTGTTTGGTTCGCGTTTCTCCGCAGCCGCGCAATGAACGTTCACGCAGCGGCCCCAATCTGCGTCAGATCTGCATCGTTTGGCAAACGGCATTCCGGAAGGTGCGGCGGGCTGTCGCACCACTTTGGTGAGTGCCGAACCCGCCCGCCGCCCCTTCGGCGGGTATTACTGCTCCAGTTGCAGGAAGCCGGCGGCCAGCGCGGCGCCGCAGAACCCGACATCCTCGATGTAGGTCTTCGTCTCCGACACCCTCACCCGCCCGCAGGGGCGCTGCGGGTTGCCGGTTTCGATGGGCATGACGTGGCCGACGCCCTTCAGCAGCACCGTCTCCACCCACAGGGCGTTGGCGCCCGCCGGGGCGTAGCCCTGCCGCACCGCCCGCTCCGGCCAGGAGGGCTCCTGACCGAAGACCACGGGGGCATCCGCCTTCAGGCCGTGGAAGGCCGTCCACTGGTTGGTCAGGTAGAGGGCATTCTGCGGGTCCACGGTGCAGTCGGCCGTCCCCTGGACGATCAGCACGCGCGGACGCCCGGCGGGGTGCTGGGCGCGCTGGACCGCCTTCGTCCATTCGCGGCTGTCATAGCCGCCGGAGCGCGCCTTCACCTCGGCGCAGCCGCGCATAACCGAGATGCCGCAGAGCGACGCGGCCGACTGCATGCTCTGCGCGCACAGCGCCGGAACGCCCGCGAAGAGCGCTCCGCCCGCGAAGACCTGCGGGAAGTCGGCCAGCAGAACCGCCGCCATGCCGGCCCCCGCCGACAGGCCGGTGACATAGACACGCCCGTCCTCGATTCGGGGACCGTCGCGGTCAAGCCCCTTGCCCGCGCGCACCGCGTCGACCATGGAGACGATAGCCCCCGCCTCCCGTGGGACACCGCCCTTCAGCGGACTGGTCAGGCGGTCGGCGAAATTGAAGCAGCCGAGGGGGTTGCCATAGCGTGAGGCCCCTCCGACCATGGCAAAGGGATTGTGCTGCTGCTCCGGCAGCAGGACGATGAGGCCGTAGCGGTCAGCTATGTCCATCCATCCAGAATCCGTGAAGAAGGACGACGCATCCTGCTCGCAGCCGTGAAGAAGGACCAGAAGCGGAGCCTTGCCCCGCACCCGCGCGCCCACGGATACGTAAACGCTCGCCTTGAGCGCACTGCCCTGGGCGTTGAAGGCATCGCCCGGCAGTTCGTCCCAACGATAGTTAAGCGGTGACAGCGCCGAGGCATGCCCCGACAAAAGGGTCGATAGCCCGATGATCGCTACCACCAGCGACACGCGCAGCCATGCTCCTAGCGCCATAATGCTCTCTCCGTTTCACCCTAAGGACCGATGATGCCGCCTATCACGATTGCGGACAAGGCAAAATATAAAGCAATGATGACCTACCAGACAGCCAATCTCCGAGCCAATTAGAACAATCATACTGCGGTATGTTATTCGACAATCCCGCGGTCACTCTTGGTTTACTCTTCACTAAGAGTGGATGCCCATCCGAGCGAAAATTGACCGGCGCAGATATCGGCATCGCATCCAGTTATTGCTGGCCATTGTTGCTGGCCTAACCAGCGCCGGAGCGCTATGCATGTCGCCATGAGCAGCGACCCGCCCGTCTTCGGCATCCGCCCGATCCTGACCGTCGTCCACCCGAACGGCGAACGGCTGATCGTGGCCCGGCTGACCAGTCTCGGCGGGTCCAGCCAGTCCAACCGCTTCGTCCTGCGCCGCGCCGATTTCCGCGCGCCGTGGGAGCAGCCGGACAAAGGCTATTTCGGTTATGCGGAGGTCGCCCGCGCACTGGACGCCAACGGCTGGCGCGGCTGCACCATCGAGGCGATGCCCACCACCGACCTCGAGGAGCGGCGGACCCGCCAGCTCGCCCGCAAGAAGCTGCATCTGCAATGCGTGGAGGCGGCGATCCGCCGCGCGCAGGACAGCCAGGCTCCCTGAGCCGGTTCCGCCTTCCCCCGACCGCGCGCGGCGCTTATATCCCGTCCCAAGCACAGATCGGCCCAAGCCCAGAACGGAGGGACAGATGACCCGCAGCGCCACCCGGCACCCGATTGGCGATTTCCTTGGCGCTCCCCAAACCACCATGCCCGACACCGCCTTGGCCGCCGCGGGGGACGGGCCGGACCTCGGCGCCCTGCCCTCCTGGGACCTGACGGACCTCTATCCAGGCATGGACTCGCCGGAGCTGAAGGCCGACCTGGAGCGGATGGAGAGCGCGTCCAAGGACTTCTACGAACAATACGCGACCAAGCTCGCCGGGCTGGACGGCAACGCCTTTGCCGCCGCCATCCGCGAGTACGAGCGCATCGACGAGGTGCTGTCGCGGGTGATGTCCTACGCCGGGCTGGTCTACAACGGCAACATGACCGACCCGGCCATCGCCAAGTTCTACCAGTCGGCGCAGGAGCGGGTGAACGGCATCTCCACCCACCTCGTCTTCTTCACGCTGGAGATCAACCGGCTGGAGGATAAGGTCCTGGACGCCAAGCTGACGGCGTCGAAGGACCTCGCCCGCTACGCCCCCTGGCTGCGCGACGTCCGCCTGTTCCGCGAGCACCAACTCTCCGACGAGGTCGAACGGCTGCTCCATGAGAAGCATGTGGTCGGGCGCGCCGCCTGGAACCGCCTGTTCGACGAGACCATCGCCAGCTTGCGCTTTCCCATCGGCGGGAAGGAGCTGACCTGCGCCGAGGCGCTGAACCGCCTGTCCGACCGCCGTCCGGAGGTCCGCAAGGAGGCCGGGGCGGTGATCGGCCGGGTGATGGGCGACAACATCCGCCTGTTCGCCCTGGTCACCAACACCCTGGCCAAGGACAAGGAGATCGACGACAAGTGGCGCAACTACAAGGCGCCCACCTCGGCCCGCAACCTGTCCAACCGCGTCGAGGACGAGGTGGTGGACGCGCTGGCCGCGGCGGTGAAGGACGCCTTCCCGGCCCTGTCCCACCGCTACTACGCGATGAAGGCCAAGTGGTTCGGGCAGGACCATCTGGATTACTGGGACCGCAACGCGCCGCTGCCCGACGACGCCGACCGCAGCATCCGCTGGGACGAGGCGCGCGATCTGGTTCTGGGCGCCTATGGCCGCTTCTCGCCGGATCTGGCCTCACTGGGCAAGCGCTTCTTCGACAACGCCTGGATCGACGCGCCGGTGCGCCCCGGCAAGGCGCCGGGCGCCTTCGCCCACCCCACGGTGCCCAGCGTCCACCCCTATCTGCTGGTCAACTACCAGGGCAAGACGCGCGACGTGATGACTCTGGCTCATGAGCTGGGCCACGGCGTGCACCAGATCCTGGCCGGCGGGCAGGGGCATCTGCTGTCCGACACGCCGCTGACCCTGGCCGAGACCGCGTCAGTGTTCGGCGAGATGCTGACCTTCCGCGCCCTGCTCGACCGCGAGACCGACCCGAAGCGCCGCAAGATCATGCTGGCCTCCAAGGTCGAGGACATGCTGAACACGGTGGTCCGCCAGATCGCCTTTTTCGACTTCGAGCGCCGCGTCCACACCGAGCGCCGCGAGGGCGAACTGACGGCGGAGCGGCTGGGCGAGATCTGGATGGCGGTGCAGACCGAAAGCCTCGGCCCGGCGCTGCGCTTCGACGAGGGCTACCGGCACTACTGGTCCTACATCCCGCACTTCATCCACTCGCCCTTCTACGTCTACGCCTACGCGTTCGGCGACTGCCTGGTGAATTCGCTCTACGCGGTCTACCAGGAGTCGGAAAAGGGCTTCGCCGAGAAGTATCTGGCGATGCTGTCGGCGGGCGGCACGCTGCGCCACCAGGAACTTCTGGCCCCCTTCGGGCTGGACGCCAGTGATCCGGCCTTCTGGCAGAAGGGGCTGAACGTCATCCGCGGCTTTGTTGACGAGCTGGAAAATCAGTCCTGACCGGGTTTTCTTGACGGACGTCAAGAATCCATAATCGCGGGATGGGTATGGTGCTTCCAACGATCCCTTCGGAGAGCACCATGCCCACCCTCTCGATCCCCGCCTGGAGCCCGTCCCTGGAAGTCGGCAACGCCATCATCGACGCCGACCACAAGGAAACCATCGAGCTTCTCGCCGAGGCCGCCAAGGCGTCGGACGCCGACCTGCCCGCCCATTTCACGACCTTCGCCCAGCACCTCCGCGATCATCTGGCCCGCGAGGAGGAGTTGATGCACCAGTACGGCTTCCCGCCGACGCCCATCCATGTGCACGAGCACAACCGCGTCCGTCTGGAGCTGGAAGGCATCGCCAAGCGCATGGCCGCCGGCAATCTGGCCCTGGTCCGCGGCTATCTGACCGAAGTCGTGCCAGAGTGGTTCATCAACCACAAGAACACCATGGACAGCGCCACCGCCGCCTGGATCCGCAGCCAGGGCGGCTGATCCACCGCCCTCCACCGTCAAAGCCGCGCCGACACCGAATTGAGGGGTGGCTCCGTCCGGAAGAACACCGGAGGGAGCCCTTTCCCGGATGGCCTGAACACGGGTGAAACTTTACCCTTGTTGCGCCGATTCGCTTCGGATATTCGCGAAAATTGCTGCTTTGACGTGGGAGGTGCTTGATGGGCGATGTCACGCTTCGCACCGCCGACCGGCGGGACGCGACCCTTTCCGAGGATGCCGTCAACGATCTTGCGGCCCGTCTGCGCGGCCCGCTGCTGACCCCGCAGTCGCCGGGTTATGACGAGGCCCGGACGATCTGGAACGCCATGATCGACCGCCGGCCCGGCCTGATCGCCCGCTGCGCCGGCGCCGCCGACGTCATGCAGGCGGTGCGCTTCGCGCGGGAGAACGGGCTGCTGGTCTCTGTGCGCGGCGGCGGTCACAACATCGCCGGCAATTCCCTGTGCGACGGCGGTCTGCTGATCGACCTCGGCGCCCTGCGCTTCGTCCATGTCGACCCCATCAGCCTGACGGCGCGGGTGGCGCCCGGCGCCACGCTGGGCGACCTCGACCGGGAAACGCAGGCCTTCGGGCTGGCCGTGCCAGTCGGCATCAACTCCACCACCGGCATCGCCGGGCTGACGCTGGGCGGCGGGTTCGGCTGGCTGACCCGCAAATACGGTCTGACGGTGGACAATCTGCTGGGCGCCGACGTGGTCACCGCCGACGGGAAGTTCCTGCGCGCCAGCGCCGACGAGAACGCCGACCTCTTCTGGGCCATCCGCGGCGGCGGCGGCAATTTCGGCATCGTCACCTCCTTCACCTTCCGCCTGCACCCCGTGGGACCGATGGTCTTCGCCGGGCTTGTCGTCCATCCCTTCGCGGGGGCCGGCGACCTGATGCGCCGCTACCGCGACGCCACGGCGAACCTGCCCGACGAGGCCACCGCCTGGATGGTGCTGCGCAAGGCGCCGCCCCTGCCCTTCCTGCCGCCGGACGTGCACGGCAAGGAGGTGGTGGTCATGCCCGTCATCTGCGCCGGCGACGACGAGGCGACGGCCCGCAAGGCGCTGGAACCGGTTCTGTCGCTGGGCACACCGGTCGGGGAGCATGTCGGCCTCATGCCCTACGCGGCGTGGCAGGCGGCCTTCGACCCGCTTCTGGTGCCAGGTGCGCGGAACTATTGGAAGTCTCAGAACTTCACCGGTCTTGAGGATGGGCTGATCGATGCGCTGGTCGAAGAGGCCGGACGGCTGCCCTCCGACCAGTGCGAAATCTTTGTCGGCCTGCTTGGCGCTGCGGCCAACCGCGTGCCGGCGGACACCACCGCCTATCCGCACCGCGACGCCCTGTTCGTGATGAACGTGCACGCGCGCTGGAACACCCCAGCGGAGGACAGCGCCTGCATCCAATGGGCGCGCGGCGTTTCCGACCGGACCGCCCGCTACGCCACGGGCGGGGTCTACGTGAACTTTGTCACCGACGACGAACAGCGCGTCCAGGCCGCTTACGGGCCGAACTACGAACGCCTGCGGGCGCTGAAGGCGAAATACGACCCCGGCAACCTCTTCTGCGTGAACCAGAACATCGCGCCGGGCGGGTGACGGCGCCGGTGCGTTCCGGTTTCGTCCAGCCTGGGACTCGCCTTTCGGCCTTGCCGCACCCACCTATTCGGCATGCCGAACACGGATGAGAACAGGCTGGGCGGCCGGATCGCGCGATATGCGCGGGTCGGGACCGCCGTGGGGGGCCTTGCGGCCCGTTTCGCCGGAGAACGGGTGCTGGGCATCCCCCTGGAGCGGGATCGCCACGCCGCCGAACTGCGCGCCGCGCTGGGCGGGCTGAAGGGGCCGCTGATGAAGGTGGCGCAGCTGCTGTCCACCATCCCCGACGCCCTGCCCCGCGAGTATGTGCAGGAGCTGTCGCAGCTCCAGGCCGACGCACCGTCGATGGGCTGGCCCTTCGTCAAGCGCCGTATGGCGAGCGAACTGGGGCCCGCCTGGCACAAGCGCTTCCGCCACTTCGAACAGACCGCCGCGGCGGCGGCCTCGCTGGGGCAGGTGCACCGGGCCGTTGGCCTGGACGGGCAAAGCCTCGCCTGCAAGCTCCAATACCCCGACATGGCCTCCGCCGTGGAGGCGGACCTGCGCCAGCTCGGCCTGATCTTCGCCATCTTCGAGCGCACCGACAGCGCCATCTCCACCAAGCAGATCCAGGCGGAGATCGGCGCCCGGCTGCGCGAGGAGCTGGATTACGAGCGCGAAGCCAAGCACGCCCGCCTCTACCGCGCCATGCTGGCCGACACCTCTGGTGTTCATGTGCCAGCGGTGGTGCCCGACCTCTCCACCCGGCGCCTGCTGACGCTGGAATGGGTGGAGGGGCGCAAGATCCTGGAGTTCGTGAAGGACCATCCGGACGCCCGCGACGCGCTGGCGATGAACATGTTCCGGGCCTGGTACGTCCCCTTCTACGGCTACGGCATCATCCATGGCGACCCGCATCTGGGGAATTACACGGTGCGGCCCGACCGCTCCATCAACCTGCTGGATTTCGGCTGCGTCCGCGTCTTCCCGGCCCGCTTCGTGAAGGGGGTGATCGATCTCTACGACGCGCTGCAGACCGGCAACCAGGACAAGGCGGTGGAGGCCTACCGCACCTGGGGCTTCGGCAACCCGACCAAGGAGCTGGTGGACGTGCTGAACATCTGGGCGCGCTTCGTCTACGCCCCGATCATGGACGACCGCAGCCGCCGCATCGAGGAAACCAACTCCGGACACTATGGCCGCGAGACCGCCGCCAAGGTCCATGCCGAGCTGCGCCGCGTCGGCGGGGTGGAGGTGCCGCGGGAGTTCGTCTTCATGGACCGCGCGGCCATCGGCCTGGGCTCCGTCTTCCTGCACCTCCAGGCCGAGGTGAACTGGTACCGGCTGTTCCAGGAGATGATCCAGGGCTTCGACGTGGATGTCCTGCACGCCCGCCAGACCGCCGCCCTGACCGCCCAGGGACTCCCTTTGCCCGAATGAACCCCGACTCGTAATGCTTCCCCCGTCCCACCGCTTTGGTCTATACGAGCGGCTCCCATGAAGACCGCCGATTTCGACTTCGACCTTCCGCCGGACCGCATCGCCGAGCATCCGGCCAAGCCGCGTGACGCCGCCCGTCTGCTCGACGTGGCGGAGCGTCTGCACGACCGCACGGTGCGCGACCTGCCCGCCCTGCTGGAGCCGGGCGACCTGATGGTCGTCAACGACACCCGCGTCATCCCCGCCCGGCTGGACGGCCGGCGCGGCGAGGTGCGGGTGGAGATCACGCTCCACAAGCGCGAGGGCGAGCGGGAATGGGCGACCTTCGCCCGCCCCGGCAAGCGGCTGAAACCCGGCGATGTCATCGCCATCGCCGACGACTTCGCGGCCGAGGTCGTCGCCAAGGACGGGATGGAGGTGCGCCTGCGCTTCTCCAAGGGCGGAGCGGAGCTGATGGAGGCGCTGCACCGCCACGGCCGGATGCCCTTGCCCCCCTACATCCGGCGCGAGGCGGACGATCAGGACGCGGCGGACTACCAGACCGTCTTCGCCGCGCGCGAGGGCGCCGTCGCCGCCCCCACCGCCGGGCTGCACTTCACGCCGGAACTCCTGGCGGCGCTCGACACCCGCGGCGTCCGCCGCGTTCCGGTGACGCTGCATGTCGGGGCCGGGACCTTCCTGCCGGTCAAGGTGGACGACATCGCCGAGCACCGCATGCACAGCGAGTGGGGCGAGGTCTCCCCCGAGACCGCCGAGGCCATCAACGCCACCCGCGCCGCGGGCGGGCGGATCGTGTCGGTCGGCACCACGGCGCTGCGCATCCTGGAGACGGCGGGGCTGGACGACCGCAGCATCCGCGCCTTCAGCGGCGACACCGACATCTTCATCACCCCCGGCTACCGCTTCAAGATCGTGGACCTTCTGGTGACCAACTTCCACCTGCCCCGCTCCACCCTGTTCATGCTGGTCTGCGCCTTCGCGGGCATGGACACGATGAAGGCGGCCTACGCGCACGCCATCGGCCAGAACTATCGTTTCTTCAGCTACGGCGACGCGTCGCTGCTCCGGAGGGTGTGATGACCGGGATCGGGTTCGAGCTTCTGAAGACCGACGGGCGCGCCCGGCGCGGGCGGGTCTCCACCGCGCACGGCGTCATCAACACGCCGGCCTTCATGCCCGTGGGCACCGCCGCCACCGTCAAGGCGATGACCAGCGACGCGGTGAAGTCCACCGGCGCGGAAATCCTGCTCGGCAACACCTACCACCTGATGCTGCGCCCCACCGCGGAGCGCGTCGGGCAGTTGGGCGGCCTGCACCGCTTCATGAACTGGGACAAGCCGATCCTGACGGACAGCGGCGGGTTCCAGGTCATGTCCCTGTCGGACCTGCGCACCATGACCGAGGAGGGGGTGACCTTCAAATCCCACCTCGACGGCAGCAAGCACCATCTGACGCCGGAACGCTCCATCCAGATCCAGCACCTGCTGGACAGCAACATCACCATGTGCCTGGACGAGTGCACCCCCTTCCCGGCGACCGAGGCGCAGGCGGCTTCGTCCATGCGCCTGTCAATGCGCTGGGCCAAGCGCAGCAAGGACGCCTTCGTCGAGCGGCCCGGCTACGGCCTGTTCGGCATCGTCCAGGGCGGCGTCTACGCCGACCTGCGGGCGGAGAGCGTGGCGGCCCTGACCGATGTCGGCTTCGATGGCTACGCGATCGGCGGGCTGGCCGTGGGAGAGGGCCAGGAGACGATGTTCACCGTGCTCGACTTCACCGAGCCGCTGATGGTCAAGGAGCGCCCGCGCTACCTGATGGGCGTCGGCCGCCCCAGCGACCTGATCGGCGCGGTGCGGCGCGGCGTCGACATGTTCGACTGCGTGATGCCCACCCGCTCGGGCCGCACCGGTCAGGCCTTCGTGCGGCGCGGCACCATCAACATCCGCAACGCCCGCCACGCCCACGACGAGCGCCCGCTCGACGAGGCGTGCGGCTGCCCGGCGTGCCGGAACCACAGCCGGGCCTATCTGCACCACCTGTTCAAGGCGGGCGAGATGCTGGGGCCGATGCTGCTGACCTGGCACAACCTGCATTATTACCAGGACCTGATGGCCGAGCTTCGGCAGGCCATCGAGGACGGCCGGTTCGAAGAGGTCGCGAGCGCGCTGGAGGCCCGCCTGAACGAGGGCGACGTCCCGGCCACCGAGGACCCGCTGGCCGCCCTGAAGGTAAAGCCGGCCAAGCCGGCGAAAAGCGCGAAGAAGGAATCCGCTGATGTCTGAGACCATCTATTCCGGCCTGACCCAGCTCGGCGGCGCCACCGTCCAGCCGAAGACGCCGGAAGAGGCGGTGCTGGAGCGCGTGCCGAACCCGAATCCCGGTGAGAACTACGTCGTGCGCTTCACCGCGCCGGAGTTCACCTCGCTCTGCCCGATCACCGGCCAACCGGACTTCGCCCATCTGGTCATCGACTATGTTCCAGGCGAGTGGCTGGTGGAGTCGAAGTCGCTCAAGCTGTTCCTGACCAGCTTCCGCAACCACGGCGCCTTCCACGAGGCGTGCACCGTCGGCATCGGCAAGCGTCTGGTGGACGAGCTGACGCCGGTATGGCTGCGCATCGGCGGCTACTGGTACCCGCGCGGCGGCATCCCCATCGACGTGTTCTACGCCACCGGCGAGCCGCCGAAGGGCGTGTGGATTCCATCGCAGGACGTCCAGACCTACCGCGGCCGCGGCTGATCCTCATCCACGCCAGCCCCTCTCCCGCCCCGGGAGAGGGTGGCCGCGAAGCGGCCGGGTGAGGGTCGCGCGAGGATTGAGGCTTCGATCCTTGGCGGTACCCTCACCCTTCCCGCGCGGTGCGCGGGTCCCCTCCCTCTCCCGGGGCGGGAGAGGGACGCTTCCACATTCCACACGGTCCAACGCATCACCATGCCCGACCAAGACACCTCCATCCGCGAAGCCATCCGCGACCGAGCCCTGTCGCTGGGCTTCGACGCGGTCGGTTTCGCTCGGGCGGAGTTGGGCGAGGAGGTCAAGGAGCGGATGGCCGAGTTCCTGCGCCAGGGCCGCCACGGCGACATGGGCTGGATGGAGGACAAGGCCGACCGCCGTGTCCATCCCCAGGCCCTGTGGCCGGAGGCACGGACCGTCATCGCGCTCGGCACCAGCTACGCCCCGGCGGAGGACCCGCGCGCCCTGCTGGCCCATCCAGACCGCGGGATCGTGTCGGTCTATGCGAGGAACCGCGACTACCACGACCTCATCAAGGGCAGGCTGAAGACTCTGGGCCAATGGATCGCCCACCGCTTCAAGGCGGAGCTGAAGGTCTTCGTGGACACCGCCCCGGTGATGGAGAAGCCGCTGGCCGAGAAGGCCGGGCTGGGCTGGCAGGGCAAGCACACGAACCTCGTGTCGCGGTCCCACGGCTCCTGGCTGTTCCTGGGCGAGGTCTACACGACGCTGGAGCTGCCGCCGGACCCGCCGGGGACGGACCGCTGCGGCCAGTGCCGGCGCTGTCTGGACGCCTGCCCCACCGCCGCCTTCCCCGCCCCCAACCAATTGGACGCGCGGCGCTGCATCTCCTACCTGACCATTGAGCACAAGGGGCCAATCCCCGAGGAGCTGCGCCCGCTGATGGGCAACCGCATCTACGGCTGCGACGATTGCCTGGCCGCCTGCCCCTGGAACAAATTCGCAAGACGCTCGCGCGAGGCGGCCTTCCTGCCGCGGGCGGAGCTGACGGCGCCGCGGCTGGCCGATCTGGCGCAGTTGGACGATGCCGGCTTCCGGCAGGTCTTCAGCGGCTCCCCGATCAAGCGGATCGGGCGCGACCGCTTCGTGCGCAACGTGCTGACGGCGCTGGGCAACAGCGGCGACGCCCGCCACGCCGCAGCAGCCGAACGGGCGGCCGAACGCCTGTTGGAAGACCCGAGCGAGGTGGTGCGCGACGCCGCCGGCTGGGCGCTGGCCCGGCTCAGGGCCGCCCAGAGCCCTTCAGGCTGAGCCAGAGCAGGCCACCGGGCAGGGACGACAGCGTGACCGACAGCCCGATCATCAGCGACAGGGCGAGCGCGTCGGTGGCACCGAGGCCGTAGAGCGCGAAGCCGGCGACGAAGGCCCCTTCCCGCACGCCCCAGCCGTTCAGCGAGATGGGCAGGGCCGCCGCGAAGATCGTCATCGGCACGACGGCCAGCGCGTCGAGCACCCGCACGGGAATGCCCAGCGCGTGGGCGTAGGCGATCACCGCGAAAATGGTGCACAGATGCACCGCCGCGCTGTGCAGCAGCCCGACCAGCGCCGCCCGGCTGAACAAGGCACCGCGCAGCCGCGCCACCTGCGCCTGCGCCGCCCGGACCGGCGGGCGCAGCAGGATGCCCGGCAGGGGAATGCGGTCCACCTGGAGCCCCGCCAGGAGGCCGACGGCGAGCAGAACGACCGCCGCCGGACCGGCCCAGGCCACCGAGGGCGGCGCGGTGGCGACCAGATGCGGCAGGCCGAGGAACAGAAGCAGGATGCAGCCGATCAGGGCCAGCAGCCGGTCCAGCACCAGCGCCAGCACCACGGCGGCCGACGATGCCCCGCCCCGGTAGGTCAGCCAGCCGCGCACCACGTCGCCACCCAGCGCGCCCGGCAGCACCTGCCCGAAGAACAGGCCGGTGAACATCAGCCGCATCGCCAAGCCATGCGACACCCGTTCGCCCGCGGCCCACAGGGAGTCGCGCCAGCGCTCCGCGGCGCAGACCACCGACAGAAACTTGGCCAGGAAACCGGCGGCCAACCAGACCGGGTCCGCGCCGGCGACGCGCGCCAGCAGCGCCGGCCAGTCGGCCTTGACCCCCAGCACGCCCAGAACCCCCAGGGTCACCGCCAGCTTGGCCAGCAGCATCAGGCGCCCGCCCGGTTTCCCCTCGGGCAGGGTGACCGTTTCGGCGGGCATGGCGCTGGCGTCCTGGCTGCTCAAATCCTTCATGACTCCTGGAAAATGTCCGGCCGGCACTCTACCGGTTCGGTGGAAGAGCGTCCACCGCCGCCAACACGCCCGCCGCGTCCATGTCGGCGAAGGACGGCCGGTGGTGGACGGCCATGCGCGGTCCGTTGGCCTGGATGGGAACGGACACGTCGCAGTACAGCCCCAGCGTCGGGCAGCCGACGGATGCCACCAGATGGGTGGGGCCGGTGTCGTTGCCGATCGCCGCCCAGGCCCGGCGGGCCAACCCGGCGATCTCCGGCACGCTGGTGCGGCTGGTCAGGTCCACGGCCTGTGGACAGGCGGCGGCGATGGCCCGCGCGAGGTCCGCTTCGATGGCCGTGCCCAGGACGACCGGCGTGATGCCGCGCGCCGCCAGCGCGCGCGCCAGTTCGCCATAGCGCTCGACCGGCCAGCGCTTGTCGGGCCGCCCGGGGGAGGAGCCGGGAATCAGCAGCGCGTAGGGCGCGGCGATGCCGAACCCGCCGATGTCGGCGTCGAGCCAGGACAGGTCCGGCACCGCGTCCGGCACGATGCCGAAGGGCGCCAACTGCCGGGTGTAGCGCTCGATCACCGGCACCTTGCGGCGCCCCGGATACTGGTCGCGGTGCGAGGCGCCCCAGGCCGTGCCCGACCATTCCGGCCAGGGGCCGGGGGCCAGCAGCCACCAGTAGCGGTCGGTGCGCGGCTGCGCCTGAAGGTCGTAGACCCGGTCGAAGCGCCCGACGCGCAGCAGGCGGCGGACGCGCCGATACGCCCCGAGGGACCGCTCCCGCGGGTCCTCCAGAACCTCGTCGAACAGGCCACTGAGGCGGGCGAGCGGAGCCAGGGACGGCAGGGTCAACAGCGCCAGATGGTCGGCGGCGTGGTGCCGCCGGATGGCCGAGAAGGCGGTCTGGGCCAGGAAGAAGTCGCCGAAGGCACCCAGCTTGATGAGCAGGACGCGGCGGGGTTCGTTGCCGCTCTCCACCGTCATTCTCCCCCCGCCGGGGTGCGCGCGGCCAGGCGGAGCATCAGGCCGGCGGCCAGCATGCCGCCCATCCACCACGCCTGCCAGATGCCGTAGGCCGTGCTCGCCATCGCCAGCGCGGACGCGAAGAGGGCCAGCGCGAAGGGTTGCAGCCGCCGTTCCAGCCGCCCCGTGCCGAGCAGCAGAAGCAACGCCGCCGCCAGGGCCAGCACGGCGCCGAAGGCGCCAAGCTCCAGCCAGACCTGCAGGAAGGCGTTGTGGGGGTGCAGCGGCAGCAGGCTGTCGGTCAGCGTGCCGAAGCGGGACACCGCCCCCTCCGGCTCCAGCGCGCGGGAAGCGTCGATGCCCTGTCCGAAGATGGGCGTCTCCAGCGCCCGGCTGGCGGCCATGCCCCAAATCTCCACCCGGTGCTGGGCGGACCGGAACAGCCAGTCGGCACCGTCCAGGTTCAGCACGCGGTCGAACAGCAGCACCAGCGGCAGCACAAAGGCAAAGGCCACCCCCAGCACCGCCGCCAGCACCCCGCGGACAAGCCGCGGCGACCACACAGCCAGCGCGAAGGCCACCCCGCCGACGGCAATGCCCAGCATGGCCGACCGGCTGGTCAGCAGCAGGCAGGCCGCCGCGAAGACCGCGGGAAGTGCGACGGCCAACCCCCGCCTCCCGGCCCGGTCGAGCGCCATCGCCGCCGGCCAGACCAGCAGGCAAAGCAGAACCGCGGTGCGCTTGGGCACGTTGGTCTCGGCGATCTCCACGCCCGCTGGCACATGGTTCCACCAGCGGTGCAGCGGGAAATCCAGCGCCGCCTCCACGGCGAACAGCAGGACGCCGGCGAACACGCCCACCAGGAACAGGCCGGTCAGCCGCCGCGCCTCCACCCCCGGCAGGGAGGACAGCCACGCCCCGCCGGCCAGCGCGCCGAGGCCGATGTAGCCGATCTCCACCACCGTCAGGCCGGCGCGCGGCGATGGGCTCCACAGGATGGAAAGAGAGGCCAGGACCAGGAAGGCGAGAACCACCGCCGTGCCGGGCATCGCCCGTTGCAGCCGCCCCAGGGCGCCGCGGCGGGCCAGGCCAGCCAGCCCGACCAGCGCGATCAGGATCGCCCAGACCGGCAAACCGCGCGGCGCCATGGCGGCCAACGGGCCAAGCGCCGCGACCGCCACACCGGCCAGACCCGCCAGGATCGCGTCGGGTATTCCCCGTGCGGAGTCGCGCTGTGACAAGGGGAAGGCCATGAGATCTCGCGTCCGTGAGGCACGGCGCGGCTTAACAGATGCCCCGTGCGAAAGCAACGGGAACGGGCCGGGGGATTTTTCGGCCCCCCGGCTCCCCGTTGTACCGCGATCAGGCGGTCCGCACCTTGTTCAGGAAGCCCTGCACCTCGGAGCGCAGATGGTCGGCCTGACAAGCCAGAGTACGGCTGGCGCTCAGCACCGCGTCGGCGGCGCCGCCGGTCTTGGTGGCGGCGTTGGTCACTTCGGCGATGTGGTGCATCACCTCCTGCGTGCCCTCGGCGGCCTGGTTGACGTTCTGGGCAATCTCGCGGGTGGCGAGACCCTGCTGCTCCATGGCGCGGGCGATCTCGGTGACCGTGCTGCTGATGGTCCCGACCGCGTCGGAGATGGTGCGGATGGCGCCCACCGCCCCGCCCGTCGCCGCCTGCATCTGCGCCACCTGGTTGGAGATTTCCTCGGTCGCCTTGGCGGTCTGGCCGGCGAGGTTCTTGACCTCGGTCGCCACAACCGCGAAGCCCTTTCCGGCCTCCCCGGCCCGCGCCGCCTCGATGGTCGCGTTGAGGGCCAGCAGATTGGTCTGTTCGGCGATCTCGCCGATCAGGTCCACCACCTGCCCGATGCGTTGCGCCGCCTCGGCCAGACCTTCGACGATGCCGTTGGTCTCCGTCGCCTTGGCCGCCGCCCCCACCGCCACCTGCGAGCTGCTGTTGAGCTGGCGGGAAATCTCGGCGATGGACGAGGACAGCTCCTCCGCCGCCGCCGCGACGGTCTGCACGTTGCTGGAGGCCTGCTCCGACGCTGCGGCGACGGCGCTGGACTTGGCGGTGGTCAGGGCGGCGTCGGACGACATCTCCTGCGCGTCGCGGCCCAGGTTGCCGGCGGACTCGGTCAGCGACAGCACGACGCCCGACACCGCCTGTTCGAAGCCGTTGGCGAACTCGTTCATCGTCCTACGGCGGTCGGCGTCGATCTGCCGGCGCATCTCCTCCCGCTCACCCTCCATGCGCTGCATCTCCAGGGCGTTCTCCTTGAAGACGCTGAGCGCGTCGGCCATGGCGCGCAGCTCGTCCTTGCGGTCGCCGCCGGGGATGTTCACCGTCAGGTCGCCCTCGGCCAACCGTCCCATGGCCTTGGTCATGGCGTGCATCGGATGGGTGATGGCGCGGTCGATGATCCAGGCCATGACCATGCCGAGCGCCAGCGCCACGGCGGCGCCGATGATGATGATCAGTTCCGCCCCGCTGCGCCCGTTCTCGCGATCGTCGCGCTGGATGGAGACGAGACGGGTCACCTGCTCGCTGACGTCGCCCGCGGCTTTGGCCATGGTCTTGGAGGCGGTGCGCTGGCTCTCGCTGGTGGTGACGAGGGCAGCGAACTCCCGGTCGAAGGCCTGGGCCGCTTCGGTGATGGCGGCGATCAACGCGCGGCCTTCCGAGTCGACCAGCACGGCTCCGGCCTGGTTGGCGAGCGTCAGCGTCTCCTTCACCGCGCCATGCACCCGCGCGCCGGCATCGTCCCCGTTCATCAGGACGAAGTCGCGCTGCCCCAGCATCGCGGACTGCGCGCCCTGGATCAGGCGCATGGCGATGCCGCGCAGTTGGACCGCCTCGTTCACCTCGCTCTGGGCGAAGTTCGCGGCCTCCTGCAACGCGCTGGAGACCATCGCCTGGTTCTCCTGCATCTCGTGGGCGAGGTTCTGGATCTCATGGGCATGGCGATCCAGCGCCTGGATGCGGCCGCTGGCCGAATCGCCGGCGCCTTCGGCGCCGGCTTGCTCGAACACCATGCGGTAGGCGCCGGCGATGGTGACGATCCGCTGGGCCAGTTCCTCGTCGTTGGTGCCGACGAGATCCTTCTCGATGGCCTCGGCGTTGGCCAGCAGGACGGCGATGGCCTCCCCGGCGGCCGCCATCGTGGCGGGATTGCGGGTGTGCGCGAAGTCGGACTGGAGGCGCCGCGCCTCCAGCACCATCTCGATCAGCCGGTCGGCGCGGTCGGAGGTGTCGCGGCTCTGCCGCACGGCGTGCTCCGCGTCCTTCAGGCTGACCATGTTCTGCTCGTAGCGGTCGGACTGCTGGTTGCCGATCTTTTCCGCGATCTCCCGCAGGGCCTGGGCGCGCGTCTCCATGCTCTGGGTGCGGGCGCGGGCCTCCTTGTCCTGGGCAACGAAGTTGGCGAAGGCGCTGCGGTAGCCGGCGATGCCGGCCAGGATCTCGTCGACCAGCCGGATGCTGCCGGCGTCCTCCAGCGCGGACCGCGTGCCCTGCGCTTCGTCGCGCAGCCGGTCCAGCATGCCGGGCACGTTGTCGGCGGCCTTGGAGTCGCGCTCCGTGACGAAGCGGGCTTCCTCGATCCGCACGGTTTTCAACCGGGCATCCAGTTCGGCGGTGTGGGCCGCCAGATCGACGCGTCCGGCGTAGGTGCGCAGGCTGTTCCAGCCAACGAACGCCACCGCGACCGTCATCAGAAGGACCGCCGCAAAACCGAGCGCAATCCGCGTTCCAATCGTCATGAAATCGGGCTCCCCCCGGATCGGACGGCCTCATACGCCGGCCGTCGTCATGCCTTTGTCGCTAAGGGATACATCAGAAAGGGTTAATTTCTGGTTTGATAAACGCAACTGGTATCACCGCTTCAGAACCGGTCCGGCATCCACGGTGCCGGTCCCGAGAAAAACCGCGCCGCCAGCGCCACCGCATCCTCGCCTCCACGCAGAAGGCCAACCTGCCGGAGAATCTGCGGGCCTTTGTGGCCACTGTAGAGGGCGGCGAGGGCCGCGATGGACAGGGAAAGCCCCGATCCGGCCGCTTTTCCGCCGCCGCCCGTCTTCTCCGGAATCCGGTCCACGCCAGCCTTTCCATCGGACAGGCGCAACCGGAAAGTGCCGGAATTCTCCGGAATCACCGCATCCGTGACGTCCAGCGTCAATTCGCCGGCAACCCCAGGTGGATAGCCGCGGGCCTCCAAGGCGCGTCGAAGGTCGAGGATGCGCAACAGCCATTCGTCCCGAGCGTCGGCACGCGGACCGCTGTCCGGCGCCATCAGGACCAAAGGGTCGTCGGGCCCGCCGCGCCAGGAGACGCGGTCGACCTGCGCCCGGTAGCCGGCCAGGAAACCCTGCGCCAGCCGCACCGCTCGCGGGCTGAGCAGGCATGCGTCCGCAACCACCAGCTTCCGGTCCGATGGAGGCGCCACCGCGACGTATCCTTCCAACCCCCTTGGACCACCCAAAGTGTAAACATCGGACGGAGCGCCGTCCGGACAGAGGGCGAAGCTCCACAGCCCCTCATTGCGCTCCACCAGACCGTTGGCGGTGGTGAGCAGGCTGCGGCGTAGCGCCGCAAGCTGGCTGGCGTCGCTGGCGTCGGTTCGACGAATCCACCCGTCCTCCGGCGGCGGCCCGGCGGCCAGGGCGGCCGGCGGCGCGCTCCAGTCGAAGGACACCCCGCCCCGCCCGAAGCCCAGGCGGGTGTAAACCGGCAGGGTCGCCGGATAAAGCACGGACAGCGCGGCGCCCCCGGCCCGCGCCTCCTCCAGCAGACTGCGCATCAGCGCGGTGCCGTAGCCGCGCCCGCGCTCCGCCGGATCGACCGCCACCGCCGCCACGCCGCAGGACGGCACCGCGCGCCCGCCGAACCACTGATCCATCGGCCAGACGGCGGCGCAGGCGACGAGTTGACCGGTGCTTCCGGCCTCCGGCCCGGCGCGCAGGCCGCGCATCACGTCCGGCCCGAACAACTCCACCGACCGGTCGAAATACTCGCGGGGGATGCCGAAGCCCTGGCGGACCAGGGCCGCGGCGTCCGCCCGCTCCTCGGGCAGAAGGGGGCCGAAGCCCCCGGTCACAGCGGTCACACCTTCGCTCCGTTCAGCGCGCGGGCCTGATCGCGCAGCACGTATTTCTGGATCTTGCCGGTCGAGGTCTTCGGCAGGGCGGTGAAGACGACCGTGCGCGGGCATTTGAAGTGGGCCAGATGCTCGCGGCAATAGGCGATCACCTCGGCTTCCGTCAGCTGCTTGCCCTCCTTCACGGTGACGAAGGCGCAGGGAGTCTCGCCCCACTTCTCGTCCGGGCGGGCGACCACGGCGGCCTCGACGATGTCCGGATGCTTGTAGAGCACCGATTCGACCTCGATGGTCGAGATGTTCTCGCCGCCGGAAATGATGATGTCCTTCGACCGGTCCTTCAACTCGATGTAGCCGTCGGGATGCCAGACGCCGAGGTCGCCGGTGTGGAACCAGCCGCCGGAGAAGGCCTCCTGCGTGGCCCGCGGGTTCTTCAGGTAGCCCTTCATGACGGTGTTGCCGCGCATGAAGATCTCGCCCATCGTCACGCCGTCCTTGCGGGTCGGCTGGAGCGTGTTGGGGTCGGCGACCATCAGCCCTTCCAGCGTGGCGTAGTTCACGCCCTGCCGCGCCTTCAGTGCCGCGCGCTCCTCCAGCGGCAGGTCGTTCCAGTGCTCATGCCAGGCGCAGATGGTGACCGGGCCGTAGACCTCGGTCAGGCCGTAGACGTGGGTGACGTCGAAGCCCAGCCGCTCGATCTTTTCGATCACCGCGGCCGGCGGGGCGGCGCCGGCGGTCATCATCTTCACGCCGGTCGGGATCTCCCGCTTCTGGTCCTCCGGCGCGTTGACGATCAGGCCCATGATGATGGGGGCGCCGCACATGTGGGTGACGCCGAGGTCGGCCAGAGCGTCGTAGATGCCCTTGGCGGTGATGGTGCGGACACAGACGTTGGTGCCGGCCATGGCGGTGACCGTCCAGGGGAAGCACCAGCCGTTGCAGTGGAACATCGGCAGCGTCCACAGATAGACCGGATGGTGCGGCATCGCCCAGGTCAGCACGTTGCCCATGGCGTTCAGATAGGCGCCGCGGTGGTGGTAGACGACGCCCTTGGGATTGCCGGTGGTGCCGCTGGTGTAGTTGAGGGCGATGGCCTGCCATTCGTCGGCCGGCATCGGCCACTCGTAGGCCGGGTCGCCGGTCTCCAGGAACTGCTCGTAGGTCTGCTCGCCGATCAATTCGCCGCCCTTGGCCTGAGGGTCGTCGATGTCGATGACGATCGGGCGGCGCTTCGGCTCCAGCATGTGGACGGCCTTGGAGATGACGCCGGAGAACTCCCGGTCGGTCAGCAGGACCTTGGCCTCGCCATGCTCAAGGATGAAGGCCAGCGCCTCCGCGTCCAGGCGGATGTTCAGGGCGTTCAGCACCGCGCCGGTCATCGGCACGCCGAAATGCGCCTCGAAGGATTCCGGCGTGTTGGGGGCCATGACCGCGACCGTGTCGCCCAGCCCGATGCCCCGCTTGGCCAGGGCCGAGGCGAGGCGCACGCAGCGCTCGTAGGTTTCCGCCCAGGTGCGGCGGACCGGGCCGTGGATCACGGCGATGCGCTGCGGATAGACGGCGGCGGTGCGGCGCAGGAACGAGAGCGGCGACAGCGGCACCGCGTTTGCGGCGTTCTGGTCGAGGTCGGTCTCGTACGGGTTATGCCGGGCGTCAGTCACGGGGGGCCTCCCTGATGCGTCTCTGTTCAAGAACTCGTTGGGATGAGTCTTGCCAGAGAATCCAGAGGCTTGGAAGAGGGGTGGCCGGGCGATGCGCGGTCATGCCGCGCTGCGGCATCCTGCCCGGTTGACCGGATCGATCCGCGGGCGGTCAGCCCTTGCGGACGGCTTCGACCCGCCCGCCGGTGATGGCGACGAGTTGCGCTGGGGTCAGGCGGAAGACCGCGTTGGGCGTACCGGCGGCGGCCCAGATCGCGTCGAGGCTCATCAGGTCGGCGTCGATCAGGACCAGCGGCGGCACGGCGTGGCCGATGGGCGGCACTCCGCCGATGGCGAAGCCGGTGCTCTCGCGGACGAAGTCCGGATCGGCCCGTTCGATCCTCTCGCCGATCAGCCGGCCCACCGCCTTCTCGTCCACACGGTTGGCCCCGCTGGCCACCACCAGCACCGGACGGCCGCTGTCTTTCGCACGGAAGATCAGGGACTTGGCGATCTGCGCCACGGCGCAGCCCACAGCGTTCGCGGCGTCCTCCGAGGTGCGGGTGCTGCCCTCATGCTCGACCACGCTGTGGCCATGGCCGAATCCGTCCAGCAAGGCCTGGACCCGTTGGGCGGAGGGGCTGAGGGCGGCCATGGCGCCTTACTTCGCCAGCTCGCGGGAGCGGTTCGCGGCGGCGGCGACGGCGCGGTCGAGCAGCGGCTGCATGCCGTCCCCGGCCATCAGGACGTCGAGCGCCGCCTGGGTGGTGCCGTTGGGGCTGGTCACCGCCTTGCGCAGGTCGGCGGCAGCGGTCGGAGACTGATGGAGCAGTTCGCCCGCCCCCGCAACGGTGGCCCGCGCCAGACGCATGGCAAGCTCGGCGGGCAGCCCGGCGGCCTCGCCGGCCTTCGCCATGGCCTCGACCATCAGGAAGACGTAAGCCGGGCCACTGCCCGAGACGGCGGTCACCGGGTCGAGAAGCGACTCGTCCTCGACCCAGGCTACGTCGCCGACCGCGCGCAGCAGCGAATCGCACAGGGTCTTCTGAGCCTCGGTGACCACCGGGTTGCCGACGGCGACGGTCATGCCGCGGCCGATGGCGGCGGGCGTGTTGGGCATGGAGCGGACGATGGCCGCCCCCTCCCCCAGCGCCGCCTCGAAGGAGGCGATGGTCTTGCCGGCGGCAACGGACAGGAACACCGTGCCGGGACGGACCAGCGCCCGGTAGGCCGGCAGGACCGAGTCCATCACCTGCGGCTTGACGGCCAGAACGACGACATCCGGTGCGAAGCCGGCTGGCACGGCGTCCGGGCCGCTCGCCAGGACGACGGCGGGGCTGCCGCGCAGGGACTCCGGCAGGCCGGACGGCTCCACCACGGCGACGCTGGATGCGATGCCGGCCTTCAGCCAGCCGTCGAGCATCGCGCCGCCCATCTTGCCGCAGCCGGCCAGAAGCAACGTGCACCCCTGCGTTCCACCCTGCGCCATAACGCTCACGCCTCCCCGGCGGTGTCGAGGATGGCGGCGGACACCGCCTCCGACGCGGACTTGCCGCCCCAGATCACGAACTGGAAGGCGGGGTAGAAGCGCTCGCACTCCGACAGGGCGATCTCGACGAGGTCCTCGAGCTGCTCCACCGTCGCGCCGCGCGAACCGCGCAGCAGCATGGTCTGGCGGAACATCGGGGTGTGCTCCTCGGAGCAGACGTCGAAATGGCCCAGCCACATGCGTGCGTTCACCTCCGCCAGCAGATCGTTGACCGAGGACCGGCGCGCCGCCGGGACCTTCATGTCGAACTGGCAGGAGAACTGCATCGCGCTGACGTCGGACTGCCAGACGAAATAGAGCCGGTAATCGCACCAGCGCCCGCCGATCTCGACGATCAGCTCGTCCTCGCCGGCCCGCTCGAAGGGCCATTCGTTGGCGGTGACGATCTCCTCGACGATGTCCAGGGGATTGTGCGCGGATGAGGGGGTGTCGACGGCAACAGCCGACATGTCGGCGTCCTCCTGTAAAGGCGCGGTGGACGGAACCGCCCCGGGGCCGGTCCGCCTTCGCGCAAGAAGGGGAAGCCCCGAGATGTTGTGGCTGGCAGACGGATGGGTACCACCCGATGCACCGTGCCAAAAGGGTCTGGCCGGCGCAACTGGTTTTCGGCGGTGCATCCGTGAAGGATCGGAGACGGGAGGGAGGGCCGGATCAGACCGGCCCGGTGCCCCCTCCGGCGATGGGACCAACAGGGGGAGCGGCGGCGCCCGCCGCCGGCTTCGGTTCGCGTCCGGCCTGCAGGCCGGCCACCGTGGCCTCCAGCGCGGCGAGCCGCTCGGCCATCGCCTCCTGCTCCTCGCGGGCCTTGGCGGCCATGGCGCGGACGGCCTCGTACTCCTCGCGGCTCACCACGTCCATCCGCGACAGAACGCGCTCGAACTGCTGGCGCATCTGCGCCTCAGCTTCCTCGCGCAGGGACGACAGCGCGCCGAGCGCGCCGCCCGCAACGCGGGCCAGATCGTCCAGAATCTTATTGTCCACCTGCATCGACTCAAAATCCGCTTCTTGTCTGCCGCATTATGGGACCCGCCCCACGGAACTTCAACGGGCTTGGACGCAATGCGTCACGGGGCTTGGACGCAATGCGTCACGGGGCTTGGACGCAATGCGTCACGGGGCTTGGGCGCAATGCGTCACGGGGCTTGGACGCAATGCGTCACGGGGCTTGGGCGCAATGCGTCACGCGCGTCCACTCTCAACGCCGCAGACCGTCGATCAGCCCCTTCAACAGCGCGTCCGGCTTCGGCGCGTTGCCGCCGCCGGGGATCGGCAGATCTTTCGGCACCACCTTGTTCAGCAGCCCCTCGGCGGCGCGGCGGGCGAAATACTCCTGCACCTCCTGCATCTCGAAGGAGCGGGTGGGTTTGTCGAGCGCGCCGGTCATACGGACGGTCAGCGGCGGCAGAGCCTGGTCGGACTGCACGGTCAGGCGGACGCGCATGTCGATGGTCTGCGCCGGCAGGTTGACCTGCCCCGCCGCCACCGCCTCGCCCAGATCGGAGGTCAGGCGCGTGTCCTCCGTGCGCGCCACGCCCTTGTCGATGGCGAAGCTGCCGTCCAGCCGGGCGAAGCGGGTCTCGCCGCCCTGAAGCCCGCCCATCACCGCGCCCAGCAGCTCCTGCGGACGCTCCAGCTTGGTCAGCCGGTCGCGCAGGGCGCCCAGGTCGAAGCCGCGCAGCAATCCGTCGCGGGCGCTGATGCGGCCCTGACCGGCCAGCGCCTTGAGCATGGCGTCGCCGCCGGCCCCGCTGGTCGTCAGGTTGGCCTCGGCGTCCAGCACGCCGCCGGCGATCTCCAGCGCACCGCCGCCCAGCCCGCCGCCCACCGCCTCGGCCAGCTTGGCCTTGGACAGGGTGATGGCGGCCTCGGCGGTCGGCGTCTGGTTGCCCGGCGCGGCGAGCCGCCCGGTGGCGCCAAGCTGCCCGCCCATCAGGGTGCCGTCGAACCGCTCCACTGTCAGCACGCCGTTGGTCACCGTGGCTCGCAGGGCGGGATTCTCGATCCGCGTGCCGCCCTTGACGAGGGCGGAGGCGGTCAGCGCAAAGCGCCCGTCGAAGCGGCGCAGCCCGCTGAAATCCCCCGCCGCGACGGGCGCGCCCGAGGACGTCTCGGCCGACGGAGATGGGGCGGCCGCCGGGCGGGCCGCCGCGGCGGGGAGCGCCGCCAGCCGGTCCAGCTCCAGGTCGCCGGTCTGCAGGTCGGCCTCGACCCGCGGCTTGCTGCCGTTGAGGTCGGCGCTGGCCTTGCCCTTGACGGTGACGCCGGCCACCGTCCCCTGGATGTTGCCCAGGGTGAAGGCCTTCCGCGTCCCCGCCAGCTCCGTGTAGAGGTCCATCGGGCCGTAGGAGGCCGGCACCGCGCCACCGGCGGGCGGCGTGTCGGCGAACAGGCTGGCCAGCCGGGCCAGCTCCGGATGCTTGGCGCGCAGCTTGAGGTCGGCGCTGGGGTCCTTCTCGACGTTCGACAGCGTGCCGCCCGCCTCCAGCGAGCCTTCGACCGCCTCGACGCCCAGCTCGACCGCCAGACGGTCGGCGTCACCCGACAGGCGGGCCTGCGCCTTCACCGCGCCCAGCCGCTCCGGCGAGGGCGCACCCTCCGGCCAGGGAACGGCGCGCGCCACCCCATCCAGGCTGGGGGCCTCGGCGTTCAGCGTCAGATGGGCACCGCGCAGCGGCTCCAGCCCGGCGATCTGCCCGTCGAGGCGGAGCTTCACCCCGGCGGCGTCCTGCACCGTCGCCTCTTTGATCGACAGGGCGCCGCCCGCGGCGGTGGCGTCGAGCCGAAGCCCCTGCACCGGCGTGTTGCGCACGGTCAACTGGCCGACCGACACTTCCAGGTTCGCGTCCACGCCGGCCAGCAGCCGGGCCGGGGTCATCGACGAATTGCCGGACGAACTCCCGTTGCGCGCCGGGGCGGCCGTCCCGTTCGCAGCGGGAGCGGTCTGGGCCGCGTTGGCGCCGCCCGGCGGGGGCAGATAGGCGTCGAGGTTCAGCCGGTCGAGGTCGAACCGCGCCCCGAAGGCGGGCCGGCCACGGTCCACATAGGCGACGGCGCCGGTCAGCCGGCTGGCGTCCACCCGCAGGTCAAGCCCGCTCACGTCCACACGCCCCGGCCGGCCCTGCAACTGCGCGGCGATCGAGGCCCGGCGCAGGCGATCCGCCGGCACGGCGCGGACGTCCACCCGCAGCCACTCCAGCAGGGCGCGCAGGTTGTCGGCGTTCGCCTCGATCCGCAGGTTGAGGTTGGGCTGGCCGTTGGCCGCCGCCAGCTCGCCCGCCGCCACGATGTCGGACCCGCCGGGCAGCAGCGCGCTGACGCGGTCGATGTTCAGCGTGCCGCCGGTCAGGCTGGCCTCCACCCGCCCCTGGCGCATCACGCCGCCGTTGTAGGTGATGCCGTCCACCGCGAGGTCGAGCTTGGCGTCCAGCGCGTCCGGCAGGGCGAAGCCGCCCGGCTGGCCAGCGCCACCCGAAGGAGCGCCGGCGGAGGGGGCGCCGGCGGATGGTGCGCCGGCGGACGGAACGCCAGGCGCCGCGCCCTTGCCCCCATTGCCGTTGCGGGCGGCCGACGGGGTGCCGGTCTCCGTTCCGCCGCTCGACCGAGCGCGCTCCAGCCATGCGTCGAGATCGAGCCGGTTCAGGGCCAGGGTCAGTTCCGCCCGCGCCGACGTTCCGCTGCGCAGGGTCGCCGTGCCGGTGGCGCGCGTGTCGCCGAGCTGCGCCTCCAGATTGGTGAAGGTCGCCGTGGTCGGCGACGCCTCGACCGCCGTGCGGATGCCGAAGGACTGGGCGAGCAGCGCGTTCGCCTTCCTGTCCTCGCCGGCCGCCGCACCGTTGCGGACCAGGGCAATGACGCGGGACAGGTCGCTGCCCTCGGCGCGCAGGTCGCCCTGGGCGCGCGACCCGCCGTTGCCCGGCGGGTTGGTCACGATCCCGGCGAAGCGCAGCGTGGCGTCGGTGTCGGCCATCGACAGGGCGGCCCGGACCTGGACGGCGGCGCCGTCGATCAGCCGGCTGACGAACATCTCCCCGCGCAGCGGCACGCCGCGCGCCCGGAAGCTGCCCTGCCCCTGGAACGGCCCGGTGAAGCTGCCTGCGACGATGCGCGCGTCGACCTGGTCGATCACCTCCGATTGGCCGGTGCGGGCGTCGCGGTACTGGATGGTGCCGTTCTGCACCGTCACCTGGTCGAAGCTGACCGCCGAGGCCAGCCCGTCGCCGGAGCCGCTCCGCTCCGCTCCGGCCGGTCGCCCTGCGCCGGACAGGTCCCAGTTGAAGCGCCCGTCGGGCAATGTTTCGAACAGGAAGGTGGGATCGATCAGGCGGATGCTCTGCACCTGGATGTGGCCGCTGAGCAGCGGGCCGAGCGCCACGCGGACGTCCAGCTCCTTCAGGCGGGCCATGTCCTGCTCCGACCCGCCGGGCGCGTTGGCCAGACGGGCGTCGCGCACGGTCAGCGCCGGGGCCGGCAGCAGCGACAGGCCGATGTCGCCCCTCAGCTCCACCTCACGCCCCGTCGCGGCGGACACCCGCTCCGCGATCTGGGCTTTGTAGGCGTTCCAATCGACGACGCTGGGCACGATCAGCACCGCGGCCACCAGCAGACCGACGACTATCAGAGCTGCGATCAGGAATCTCTTCACCGGTTGACGCGCCTTCCCCACCGTTCGGCTGTTGAGTCGCCGTGTTGCCGCCACAAGCCGCGAGAACCGCTGGCGCCCGCTCCGGTCTTCCGGGTGGCACGGGGTTCCGCTAAACTATCGTCCCGAAAGAAAACAAGCAATTTGGGCATTCCAACGGCCGCGTTGAACGAAGGATCAAATGCCCCGCCCTGCGGAGATTTCCCCCATGGCCGATGTCGTCAACCTGAACCGCTTCCGGAAGATGCGCCAGAAGGAAGAGCGTGAAAAAAACGCGGAGGCGAACCGCATCCGCTTCGGCCGCACCAAGACCGAGAAGCTGCGCGACCGCCAGGAGGCCGAGCGCCGCGCGGCGGAGCTGGACGGCAAGAAGGTCGAGGGCGGGACAGAGGACAAATGACGGCCAAGCCCGTGCTTTGGTATCGCTTTTGTGACAATTAGGTATTCAAACAATTCGTCCGTAAGACAATCTGGAACGCTGCGGACCGCTTTGCTACACTCCTCCCTCACGAGAGGCGCAATGGGCAAAGGGGAGGACCATCATTATGGTCGACATGTCGTCTCACCGCGGTGCGTCCCAATTTCATCGGCCGGTCCGGCGCAAGGAACCCTCTGAATTCCACAAGCCGGCACCCTATCTTCCGCGAATCCGCAGCGTCGACGTCGACCGCCCCTGGGTGTGGCTGAGCGCCGGCTGGCGCGACATGTGCGCCAGCCCGATGATCAGCGCCGCCTACGGCCTGCTGGCGGTCCTGTCCAGCCTCGCGCTGGTGGCGGTGCTGTCGATGCAGGACATGCAGTATCTGGTGCTGCCGATGGCGGCGGGCTTCATGCTGCTGGGACCGGTCTTCGCCGTCGGTCTCTACGAGACCAGCCGCCTGCTGGAGCGGGGGGAGACGCCGACCCTGATGAAGGTCGCCGGGGCCTACCGCCGCAACGGCGTGCAGATCGCCGGGATCGGGCTGGCGCTGATGCTGGCCATGCTGGCCTGGATCCGCATCGCCTTCCTGCTGTTCGCGCTGTTCTTCGCGACGGAGCCGCCGGCCTTCGACCAGCTCGTCGACCGCATCTTCTTCTCGGCCCAGACGATCCCGTTCCTGCTGACCGGCACCATCGTCGGCGGCGTCATCGCGACGGCGGTCTTCGCCATCAGCGTGGTGTCGATCCCGATGCTGCTTGACCGCGAGACCGACAGCTTCACCGCGATGGCGACCAGCGTCGCGGTGCTGCGCAAGAATCTGCGGACCATGGCCGGCTGGGCCTTCCTGATCGTGCTGTTCACCGCGGCCGGTATGGTCACCGGCTTCCTCGGCCTGGCGCTGGCCCTGCCACTGATCGGCCACGCCTCCTGGCACTGCTACCGCGATCTGGTCGGCGCGGACTGATGTTCTACGGCCCGATGCCCCTCTCCCATCCCGGGCGAGGGGCTTTTCCCATCCTTCAAGACGGTTTCTTGAAGAAGGCCTCCGCAGCGTTCTTCTGCGCCTCCTTGGCGGCGATGGCGGCACGGGCGCGGGCGATCTCGGCCTCCAGCCCGGCGATGTAGTCCTTCAACTCCGCCACGCCCAACGCGGTCAGGTCCTTCAAGACCGGCTTGGCCTTGCGCGGCTCCAGCTCGTCGATGTCCATAGGGCTTCTCCTCCCGTATCCGCGCATCCCTGCCCCGCGCCGTCCGCTTCCCGCCCGTCGGAAAGGCCGGCGGGGCGTGCTTGTCAGCGCCGGTGCGGAATTCTAACTTTGGACGCCTGCGGACACAAACGGCCCGGCCGCCTGGATTGCAGATGACCGGATCGGCGCCGGATCGGTGGACACCGCATCAACGAGGAATGGGGAAGACACCATGGGCATCGCCCTGCCGGACAGCATGACCTGCGTGGAGATTTCGCAACCCGGCGGCCCGGAGGTCCTGCGCACCGTGCAGCGCCCCGCCCCGGTGCCCGGCCCCGGCGAGGTGCTGGTGGCGGTGGAGGCGGCGGGCGTCAACCGTCCGGACATGCTGCAGCGCCAGGGCCGCTACGACCCGCCGCCGGGCGCCTCCGACCTGCCCGGCCTGGAGATCGCCGGGCGCGTCGTCGCCCTGGGTGAAGGGGTGATGGATTGGGCGGCCGACGACGCGGTCTGCGCCCTGATCGCCGGCGGCGGCTATGCCCAGTATTGCGTGGTCCCGGCGCCGCAGCTCCTGCCCGTGCCGAAGGGCTATGGCATGGTCGAGGCCGCCGCCGTCCCGGAGACCTTCTTCACCGTCTGGACCAACGTGTTCGAGCGCGGCGCGCTGAAGCCCGGCGAGACGCTGCTGGTCCATGGCGGGTCCAGCGGCATCGGCACCACGGCGATCCAGCTTGCCAAGGCCTTCGGCTCACGAGTCTTCACCACCGCCGGCAGCGCCGAGAAGTGCCGCGCCTGCGAGGAACTCGGCGCCGACCGCGCCATCGACTACAAGACCGAGGACTTCGCCGCGGTCATCCAGAAGGAGACCGGCGGGCGCGGCGTCGACGTGGTGCTGGACATGGTCGGCGGCGACTACATCGCCCGCGACATCGGCATCATGGCTCCGGACGGGCGGCACGTCTCCATCGCCTTCCTCCAGGGGCCGAAGGTCTCCATCAACATGTTCCCGGTGATGACCAAGCGCCTGACCCTCACCGGCTCCACCCTGCGCGCCCGCTCGGTCGAGGAGAAGGGCCGCATGGCCGCCGCCCTGCGCGAGAAGGTCTGGCCGCTGCTGGAAGGCGGCACGGTCAAGCCGGTGATCCACAAGGTCTTCACGCTGGAGCAGGCGGCCGAGGCGCACGCTCTGATGGAATCCAGCGCGCACATCGGCAAGATCGTCATGACGGTTGGCGGCTGACCGTCGCCGCACCCGCGAACCGTTGGATTGCGAAGGGAGTTCCCCGGTTTCACAGCCGGGAATTCCCATTCAAGCAATTTTTTCGCTTCATTCTTGTTCCCGGACAGCCGGGTGGGCTTGCTAAAGCGCGCCAAGACGGTTAGCAGAGGGATCGGTGTCCGGGTTTTCCCGGCCGCCTGCCCGAGCACGCTTACATCGACCGGTTCCGGCCCTATATGGAGGGCGAAGCTCGGGACCATCCGGTAAAGTATGGCCGATCGCGCCACCCGCCAGCGGGTGCGGTCGGGTTGGAGTTGTCAGGAGGGACGATGGCACTGCCCTTGATGCCGAAAGCGACGGCCGTCTGGCTGGTCGAGAACACATCCTTGACCTTCGAGCAGATCGCCGCCTTCTGCGGCCTGCATTCCCTGGAGGTCCAGGCCATCGCCGATGGCGAGGTGGCGGTCGGCATGGTCGGGCTGGACCCGGTGGCCAACGGTCAGTTGACCAAGGGCGAGATCGAACGCTGCGAGCGCAACCAGGATCTGCGCCTGAAGCTGCTGGTCCCCGACCTGCCGCTGCCGGCGGCGCGGTCCAAGGGGCCGCGCTACACCCCGATCACCAAGCGCGGCGACAAGCCGGACGCCATTGCCTGGCTGCTGAAGCACCATCCGGAGCTGTCGGACGCCCAGCTCTGCCGCCTGATCGGCACGACCAAGCCGACCATCGCGGCGGTCCGCGACCGCACGCACTGGAACGCCCCGAACATCAAGCCGCGCAACCCGGTGCTGCTCGGCCTGTGCACCCAGCGCGAGCTGGAGGAGGCGCTGGCCCTAGCCGTCCGTCGCGGCGGCGTCCCGCTGTCGCAAGAGGAGCGCGAGGCCCAGGACGGCGAAGACGGCTACGGCGACGAGTCGCCCTATTCGGAGCAGGAAGAGGCGCGCTGACGCCGCCTTCCCGGCCCCTCTCCCCCGGCGGGAGGGGGGCTTTTTGCTTTTATGCGCCGGGTGCGGCCCGTCCCTCCGCCCCCGGCGCCGGGCCCGTGAAGGGGTCCATAAGACCGCGCTCTGGACGACGCCCGGCCCGCACGCTACTTCTTCGGCATGACTGCACCCTCCCGTCTTGTCGTCGGCATCAGCGGAGCCTCGGGCGTGATCCTGGGCATCCGGCTGCTGTCCGTGCTGCGCCGGATCGGCGTCGAATCGCACCTCGTCGTCAGCCGCTCCGCCGAGGTCACCCTGGCCCATGAAACGGACATGAAGGTAGCGGAGCTGCGCGCTCTGGCCGACGTGTCCTACGCCGCCGCCGACATCGGCGCGGCCATCGCCAGCGGCAGCTTCCGCGCCATGGGCATGATCGTCGCCCCCTGCTCCGTCCGCACGATGAGCGAGATCGCCACGGGCGTGACCTCCACCCTGCTGACCCGCGCCGCCGACGTCACGCTGAAGGAGCGCCGCCCGCTGGTGCTGATGGTGCGCGAGACGCCGCTGCATCTGGGGCACCTGCGCACGATGACCCAATTGGCCGAGATGGGCGCGGTGATCGCCCCGCCGGTCCCCGCCTTCTACAGCCGCCCGCAGACCATCGACGATCTGGTGGACCACGCCGTTGGGCGGGCGCTCGACCTGTTCGGGCTGGACGCGGGCATCGTCCGCCGCTGGGGCGAGCCGGCGCCTGCGGAGGTTCTGGAAACATGATCCGGCCTGGGCTATACCGCATCCGCTAAATCCCGACCGTAGAGGGGTATCAGAACGATGCCACACACCCGCGACCAGGACGTTCCGATTCGTCAGCTTCTCGCCGGGATGAAAGGTTTCCGCGCCCGCTACTACGAGCGCCGGCCCGACAGCATGCGCCAGCTCGTCGAGGAGGGGCAGAAGCCGAAGATCCTGATGATCGGCTGCTCCGACAGCCGCGTCGATCCGGCGCTGCTCACCCAGGCGGAGCCGGGCGAGATGTTCGTCGTCCGCAACGTCGCCAACCTCGTCCCGCCCTACCAGCCGGACGGCAGCTATCACGGCACCTCGGCGGCCATCGAATACGCGGTGCGGGTGCTTCAGGTCAGCCACGTCATCGTCCTGGGCCACGCCCTGTGCGGCGGCATCCAGGGGCTGATCCGCCTGCGCAAGGGCGAGCCGGACCAGAACGACTTCGTGTCGCCCTGGGTGTCCATCGCCAGCGCGGCGCTCGATCCCTACATCCCGCCCGCCCAAGGGGAGACCGACGAGGAGCGGCGCAAAGCCGAGTTCGAGCGCCTTCAGCAGAAGCCCGACGTGATCGAGCGCGCCGCCGTTCGCACCTCGGTCGACAACCTGATGACCTTCCCCTTCGTCCGCGAGCGGGTGGAGGCCGGGACGCTGGAACTGCACGGCTGGTGGTTCGACTTGGACAGCGGCGATTTGTGGGCCATCAACTCCCAGACCAAGATGTTCGAGCCGGTCGATTGAGGCCGGTCGATTGAAGGTGCCGGGTGGGCGAAAGCTGCCCAGCGGACGGTGATAAGCCAAGTCCGCCGGGAAATTTCTGCCCATCCCTTGATTCCGCGGCCTGAACAAATCCCTCCGCTGCCATGGAAGAAGGTTGTTTCAGCGGCTCCCCGCCTTCTGGCACGACGGTTGCAGTTTCCTGTTCGGCGCGTTCCGGCGGACGCGCGTCGACGGGAATGAGGCGGCCGGACCATGGGCATCACCACGATCTTCAACAATGGCGTTCTCGGGCTGACGGCGCAGAACCGCGCCCTGGGCACCATTTCGAACAACATCGCGAACGCCTCAACGTCCGGCTTCAAGGCGTCGGAAACCCAGTTTGCCGACTTCGTGCTGGGCGACCGCACCGGCAACAAGGACCCCGGCAACGGTGTGCGTGCCTTCGAGCGTCTGGACCACAGCGGCGGCACCGTCACCCAGACCGGCGTCACCACCAACGCGGCCATCGTCGGCAACGGCTTCTTCCTCGTCCAGGATCTGGATGCCCAGACCGGCACGACCGCGACCGCCACCCGGACGAGCGACGATTCGGTCTTCCTGACGCGGTCCGGCGACTTCTCTCCCGACAAGGAGGGCCGTCTGGTGAACGGCGCCGGCAAGGCGCTGATGGGGTTCAAGCTCGACCCTGCCAGCGGCACCGGCTCCTTCGGCAGCCTGAGCAGCATGACTCCGGTCTCGCTGAGCGGGTTGCAGGACTACCGCGAAGCCTCGACCCAGGCGTCGCTGAATCTCAACCTGCCCTACGACCAGGAGCCGGTGACCGGTCCGATCACCACGGCGAACACCACCGGCGTCGTTCTGAACATGGTGGACAAGAACGGCGCCGACGGGGCGATGGCCCTGCGGTTCGTGAAGACCGGGCAGGCGGAGGACGGCACCTCGACGTGGCAGGTCTTCAACGCCGGCGTCATCGGCGCCGACGGCAAACCGGTGGGCAACGGCAACGTGAACGACCCCACCACCTGGCAATCGCTCGGCACGCTGAACTTCGCCCGCAACGGCACGCTGACCGGCGGCCCCACCGGCAGCCCGGCGACCCTGACCCTGAATCCCGGCGGCGACTTCGCCCAGACGACGTTGGATCTCGGTTCCTACGGGAAGATGACCAACTCCATCACCACCATCGCCGGCATGGATCTGGGAATCGTCCAGGGCAACAACGGCATCCGCGCCGGCACCTATCAGGGGGCGGAGCTGACCGAGGACGGCTTCGTCGCCGCCAACTTCCAGGGCGGTAAGCAGCGCTATATCTACCGCATCCCCGACGCGACGGTGATCAACCCGACCGATCTGGAAAGCGTGTCCGGCACCATGTTCCGGACCAGCGCCAATTCGGGCGCCATCCGCCTGAACTCCTTCGGCAACCTGACCAACGAGACCGGCACCAGCGCGCCGAAGACCGTCGGGGCGTCGCTGAGCACGGCCAGCGTCGAGGGCTCCAACGTCAAGATCGAGGAGCAGTTCACCACGCTGATCCAGGCGCAGCGCACCTACTCCGCCGCCTCCAAGCTGGTGTCCACCGCCGACGAGATGACCACGACGACGATCACGCTCAAGTCGTAAGAGCCGCGGCACGCAGCGCATCGGCGACGCGGCCGGCCACCTCCGCCCAGTCGCCGACGCGCGTCTGGCGGAACAGCCGGGCGGACGGATACCAGGGGCTGTTGTCCCGCCCCAGCAGCCAGCGCCAGTCCGGCGAGAACGGCAGAACCACCCAGACCGGCACCCCCAGCGCCCCGGCCAGATGCGCCGGCCCGGTGCAGGAGGAGATCACGAGGTCGAGATTGGCCATGATCGCGGCGGTGTCGGCGAAATCGGCGATGTCCGGCCCAAGGTCCGTGAAGGACGGCGGCATGTCCCCCCGCTCCAGATCCTCCCGTCCCGGTCCCTTCTGAAGCCCGTAGAAGCGCACGCCCGGCACATCCAGAACGGGCCGCAGCCCGGCCAGCCGGGGCGAACGCAGCGCGTCGCCGGGAAAGCGTGGGTTTCCCGCCCAGACCAGCCCAACCCGCAGCCCCTGCCCATCCGCCAGCCGACCGCTCCAGGCGGCGGCGCGTTGCGGGTCGGGGCGCAGATAGGGCACGGCAGCGGGCACGTCGTCCAGCTTCGTGCCGAAGGCGCGCGGCAAGCTCATCAGCGGGCATTCCAGATCGAAATCCGGAAGCGGGTCGCCGCGGGCGATCAGCCGCTCCACCCCCGGCAGACCCGACAGGACGCTCATCAAGGGCCGTTGAACCTCCAGGATCACCCGCGCCCCGCGCCCCGCCACCAACGGGACGTAGCGGACGAACTGCAGGGTGTCGCCCAACCCCTGCTCGGCGTAGAGCAGGATGGTGCGCCCGGCGATGTCGCCGCCGGTCCAGGTGGGCTGGGCGAAGCGGCGCCAGGGTGGTTCCGCCCGTGCGTCGTGGCGGCGCCAGTCGAACTCCGGCCAGCCACCCTCGCAATCCCCGGCCAGCAGCCGGGCGAAGCCGCGGTTCCAGCGCATCCCGGCGTCACCGGGGCGCGCCTCCAGCACCCGGTCGAAGTCGGCCAGAGCCTCCATCGGCCGGGCCATGGCGAGCAGCGCACCACCGCGCGCCGCCCACAGGGACGGGCCGGAAAAGCCGTGCCTCTCGGCCGTGGCAAAGGCCTCCAGCGCCTCGTCGAAGCGGCCCTGCCCGGCGAGCAGCGACCCCAGATTTCCCCACGCCGCGCCATAGCCGCGGGCGAGGTCCAGCGCCCCCCGGTAGGCGGCCTCCGCCTCGTCCCAGCGCTTCTGCGCCGTACAGGCGGAGCCGAGCATCATCAGGGCCGCCGGCGACCCCGGCGCCAGCGCGGCGGCACGACGGGCGGCGCGCTCCGCCTCCTCCGCCCGCTGTCCGGCCAGGGCCGTTTCGGCGAGGTTCACCAAGGCTTCCGCCGAGGCGGGGAGCAGCGCCAGCGCCCGCCGCGCCGAGCGGGCGGCCTCCGGCACCCGGTTCAGATCGCGCAGAGCGCCGGCCCGGCTGGCGTGGGCGTCGGCCAGCAACGGGTCCAGCCGCAGGGCGCGGGCATAGCCGGCCTCCGCCCCCGCCGCGTCACCCATGGTCTGAAGCGCGCCAGCCAAATTCGATTGCGCGCCCGCCGAGTCGGGGCGCAGCGCCAGCGACCGGCGGAGCAGGCGTTCCCCTTCCGCTGGACGGCCCGTCTGCGCGTGGAGCACGCCCAGGAACTGCGCGGCGTCGGGTTGTTCGGGGTCGGCCTCCAGAATTCGCCCATAGAGCGTCGCCGCCTCGGCCAGACGGCCTGACTGGTGATGGTCGATGGCGGCCAGAAGGGCCTCGATGATCGTCGCCATGGGAGGTGCCCGAGGGTGTGAGGGGTACCGGAGGCCGGTGAAACAGGCGGGGTCGCTGACGGATTGGTCACAAGTCCTGCCGTTCCCGCAACCCACCCACGAGAAGCCCTGCGTTGCATTTCACTTTTGCTAAAATTATGCTGCATTCATCGCCCCGAAGCATACCGGGGTATTCAGCGCGAGGACCAAGTCCCGCCCATGAAAAGCACCTTGCCGATGAAAAGCACCGTGAACATCTGCGCGCTCGCCTTGACCTGTGCCCTCGTCCCGGCGGTCCTGACCGTGGAACCGGCCGCGGCCAGCGACAAGCCCGCCGGCGGCGGCTGCCCGTGGGCGCAGGATGTCAAGCTGGACCTCAACGGCAAGACCCTCACGCTGAACCAGGAGGCCTTCGCCACGAAGGGGGAGCCGCTGGACCTCGAGGGCTATCAGATCTTCCCGCTGCTCGACCAGTTGAAACTGCGCATCCTCGGCCCGCGCGGCCAGGAGTGGGAAGCCGGACTGACCCGCCTGTCCGGCGGCAAGCGCTGCCAGGCCTTCTACGTCGGCAAGCCCTTCCAGGTGTCCGACGAGACGGGCGACCGCAACAGCCTCATCCTGGTCCGCTGACACCCGCGCTGATTCCATCCCGCCAGCGGTCGCGCCCGATGCGGTAGAGGACATGCCGCTTCAGGCGGTGACCGTCGGGAACGCGGGGGTGGTCGAAGTCGGCCGCCGCGTCGCGCTCCATCCCCAGCCGCTCCATGACCCGCCGCGACCGCCGGTTCGCCGGCACGGTGAAGGCCACGATCTCGTCGAGACCGACCGCACCGAACCCGTGGGCCAGCGCCAGCGCGGCGGCCTCGGTCGCCAGCCCCTGCCCCCAATGGTCGGGGTCGAGCCGCCACCCCACCTCCACGGCGGGGGCGAAGGGCGCCTCCCACGTCACGCGGGCCAGCCCGACGAAGCCGATGAAGGGGCTGTGGCCGGGTCGCTCCACCGCCCAGAAGCCGAAGCCATGCCGGTCGAAATGCTCGCCGATGCGCCGGATCACCGCATCGCTGGCCGCGCGGTCGGGAAGCGGCAGCAGATGCTCCATCACCGCGGGATTTTGCGACAGCGCGTGAAAGGCGTCGGCGTCCCCGCCGCGCCAAGGACGCAGGATCAGACGGGAAGAGGTGAGGGTGACAAGCGGCGCCATCGCACCGGTTCCGTCAGGGCTCGGGCGGCGTGCCGAGCGCCGCCAGCAGCGTCATCAGCGCCGGGTCGCCCTCCGGCACCAGCCGGTAGAGGTTGGCCGCGGCCAGCGCGACGCCGCCCCCCGGCCTGGGCGTGAGCCCGGACAAGGCGAAGAGGCGGTTCTGCTGGACGCGCTCCGCCTCCAACTCCGTGGCCTTCAGGCGTCGGTAGAGGGCGTCGTCCTCCCCCTTCGCCCGGCGGCGGACGGCGCGCAACGGGCGGACCACCTCGGCCCGCCAGGGGGCGACCGCGGAGTCGATCCGCGCCAGCTCCTCCACCGGCAGGTCGGCGTTGCAGGCCATGCCCGCCCAGGCGGCGAACAGCAGAAGGTTCACGTCCTGGCCGAGCCGGTCCTGAAGGTCGAGGCAGGCGGCGGGCACGCCGGGCCGTCCGTAGACGGCGAGCGCGAAGTCCCAGAGCGGGTTTTCCGACATCGCCGCGCCTGCCTCCCCGAAGCCCCCGCTCAGTCGCCCAGGCTGATGCCCAGGCCGCGTGCGGTCTTGACCATGGCGCCGTCCAGCTCCACGCAGGCGTATTTGGCGATGGCGTCGGTGATCGGCACGTCGATGACGCCGCGGTCCGACCAGGCGACCATGCGGTCGAACTTGCCCTCCGCGATCAGGTCCACGGCGTGCACGCCGAAGGCCGAGGCGACCAGACGGTCGCGCGGGCTGGGCATGCTGCCGCGCTGGACGTGACCCAGGACGGTGACGCGGGTTTCCGCCCCCGTCGCGTCGGCGATCTTCTCGCCGATGTAGTCGCCGATGCCGCCGTAGCGCTTCTGGCCGCCCTGGAACAGCTTCTGCACGCCGGTGCCGTCCACGGTCTTCACCGCCTCCGACACCACGACCAGGGCGAAGTTGCGGCCGGTCGAGCGCACCTGCTTGATCTTCTGGGCGATCTTCTCGATGGAATAGGCGATCTCGGGGATCAGCACCACGTCGGCGCCGCCGGCGATGCCCGCGGCCAGCGCGATGTGGCCGGCGTCGCGGCCCATCACCTCCAGCACCATGACGCGGGCGTGGCTGGCCGCGGTCGGCTGGAGCCGGTCGAGCGCCTCGACCGCCACGCCGACGGCGGTGTCGTAGCCGACCGACACCTCGGTCAGGCCGAGATCGTTGTCGATGGTCTTGGGGATGCCGACCATCTGGAAGCCGCCCTTGTCGGCCAGCTTCTTCAGGATGGCGAAGCTGCCGTCGCCGCCGATGCCGATCAGGGCGTCCAGCCCCAGTTCGCGGTAGCCGCCGATGATCTCGTCCGACCGGTCCTTCTGCGTGCCGTCGGCCATCGGGTAGGCGAAGGGGTCGCCGCGGTTGGTCGTGCCGAGGATCGTGCCGCCCATGCGCATCATGTTGCCGTCGACCTGCGGCAGGTCGAGCACCTGATACTGCACCGGACGCTGCAGCAACCCTTGGGTGCCTTCCTTGATGCCCAGGACCTGCCAGCCGTAGGTCAGGACGGCCCGGTGGACCACCGCGCGGATGACCGCGTTCAGCCCGGCGCAGTCGCCGCCGCTGGTGAGAATGCCGATGCGCTTGCCTGCTGTCATGGAGACTGTCCCGTGTCGTCTGGAACCGCTGCGAAAGGTAGTCATACCAGAACGTTGCTCCACCGCAATGGTTCTGGTCCTCCGAGTATATTACATTCCGGCGACCGGATTATAACCCTGCGAAGAATGCGTGGTTTCGCACTGCCGTTGCGGCGGAAATCTGGTATAGTCCCCGCCGCTCAGCCAGCGGGCCCCGCGCGTATGAACGAACAAGAGATGCTGAAGGAAAAACTGGCCACGCTTCGCAGCGAGCATCGCGACCTCGACGACGTGATCGCCCGACTGCACGAACGTGCGCCGTTCGACCAGCTTCAGATGCAACGTCTGAAGAAGCGCAAACTCGCGCTCAAGGACCAGATCATGGTCCTGGAAAGTCGCATGCTGCCCGACATCATCGCCTGAGGCGGCTTTTCGGCGGGGAACATGGCCCGGCGTCGCGCGTCGCGCTGGACTCCGCGCGCGCGCTTTCTATAATGCGCCGCTTTCCGGACCTAGAGGAAAGCGCGCGCCGTGTCCGCATCCATCGCCGCCACCACCGACCGCAAGCCGCTGGTCGGCATCATCATGGGCAGCCAGTCGGACTGGACCACCATGAAGCACGCCGCCGAGACGCTGACCGCGCTCGGCGTCCCGCACGAGGTCCGGATCGTCTCCGCCCACCGCACCCCGCAGCGCCTCGTCGAGTATGCCACCACCGCCCGCGACCGCGGCCTGAAGGTGGTCATCGCCGGGGCCGGCGGCGCCGCCCACCTGCCGGGCATGGCCGCCTCCATGACCCCCCTGCCCGTCTTCGGCGTCCCGGTGGAAAGCCACGCGCTGAAGGGCATGGACAGCCTGCTGTCGATCGTCCAGATGCCCGGCGGCGTTCCGGTGGGCACGCTGGCCATCGGCAAGGCCGGCGCGATCAACGCAGCCTTGCTCGCCGGATCGGTCATCGCCCTGATGGACCCGCAGGTGGCCGAGGCGCTGGACGCCTGGCGCGCCCGACAGACCGCCGCCGTCGCCGAAGCCCCCGTCGACGAGCCCGCCTGAGCCATGGCCCACCGCATTCTTTCGCCCGGTTCGACCATCGGCATGCTGGGCGACGGCCAGCTCGGCCGCATGACCGCGCTCGCCGCCGCCCGGCTGGGCTACAAGACGCACGTCTACGCGCCGGGATCGGAGGGCAGCCCCTGCGCCCAGGTCGCGGCGGCCGTCACCTCCGCCGGCTGGGACGACCTCGACGCGCTGGAGGCCTTCGCCCGCTCCGTCGACGTGGTGACGCTGGAATGGGAGAACGTCCCGGTCGCCGTGGTCGAGCATCTCGGCCGCTTCACCCCCGTCCATCCCGGCGGCAAGGTTCTGTCGGTCGCCCAGGACCGGGTGGAGGAGAAGTCCTTCGTCAACGCGCTGGGCATCGGCACCGCCCCCTGGCGCGCCGCGCGCAGCGCCGACGAGGTGGCGAAGGCGGTGGCGGAGATCGGCCCGCGCTGCATCCTGAAATCCACCCGCCTCGGCTATGACGGCAAGGGGCAGGCGCGGATCGAACCGGGCAGCGACCCGGCGGAGGCCTGGGCGGCCATCCGTTCCGACGCCGGCATCGTGGAGGGCTTCGTCTCCTTCACCTGCGAGGTGTCGGTGATCGTCGCCCGCGGGCTGGACGGCAGCATGGCCGCCTACCCCGCCGTGGAGAACCGGCACAAGGACGGCATCCTCGACAGGACCATCGCCCCGGCCCGCGTTGCGGCGGAGACGGCGGCCGAGGCCGAGCGGGTCGCCCGCCGGATCGCCGAGGCGCTGGACCTCGTCGGCGTGCTGGCGGTCGAGATGTTCGTGACTCCGGATGGCGGCGTGCTGGTCAATGAGATGGCCCCGCGCCCGCACAACTCCGGCCACTGGACCATGGACGCCTGCCACTCCTGCCAGTTCGAGCAGTTCGTCCGCGCCGTCTGCGGCCTGCCGCTGGGCTCGGTGGAGCGGGTGGCCGACGCCGAGATGGAGAACCTGATCGGCGCCGACGCGGACCGTTGGCCGGAGTTGATGGCCGAGCCCGGCGCCCGCCTGCACCTCTACGGCAAGGCGGAGTCCCGTCCCGGCCGCAAGATGGGCCATGTGACCCGGCTCCGTCCCCGCTCCTGACCCTTCCGGTCGATTCCCTCCGTCCGACCGCCGCGGCGGGTCGTTTCCTGTTCGGAAACGGCCCGCCGTCGTTTTTTCTCGCGTCGGGTGCGATAATCCGGCGCGGCTCAAAACCACATTTCTCTTTAAATCATTGAAAATTCTAGGTTCCGATATTTTGTTTGGAATGACGCGGTGAATCTTGCCGCTTTTTTCACGGCGGGAACACGGCTAGTCTCCACTCAATGAATGAACGCAATTCGATAAACTTTTTCTCAATTTCGGGCTATTGCCGATGCAGCTTGCGCATGACTCGATCAGACGCCCGGTGCCGCAGACCAACGCGCAGGTCCGACGCCCGTCGCACCGCGAGCGTGACCGCTTCGTCGGTTTCGCTTTCGCCGCGGCGGATTTGCTGATCGAGACGGATGGGCGCGGAAGCATTCTGTTCTGCGCGGGCGCGCGCTGCCGCCTGACCGAAGGGGACGTGGCCGGCTTGGTCGGCACCAGCCTGCTCGACGTCGTGGCGCCGAACGACCGCAAATACGTCACCGTTTTGTTCAAGCGCATCCAGGACAAGGGCCGCATCAAGCCGGCGCGCGTCGTCTTCCAGGGCTGCGACGGCAACCGCTTTCCGGCGCTGCTCGGCGGCTGCCGGCTCGACTCCTGCCCCGGGTCGCTGTTCCTGACCGTGCTGTTGGCCTCCGGCCCGCGCAACACGAACGAGGCGCTCGCCGCGGCGGGCCAGCTTCTCGACGGCAACGCCTTCAGCCACATCCTGGAGGACCGCATCATCAAGGCGCGGGAGAAGGGGCTGGACAACGCCCTGACCCTGCTGCTGATCGACGGCCTGCAGTCGATGGTGGACGCCCTGCCCGAGGGGGCGGCGAGCGAGGTGATGCAGGGGATCGAGGCCTATCTGCGGGCGATCTCCGCCAACGGCGACAGCGCCGGGCAACTGGCCACCGACCGTTACGGCGTCGTCCACGCCTCGGACATCGACGGGCAGGAGGTGCAGGCCCACATCACCCAGATCATCCAGAGCGCCGGCGGCGAGTTGCCCGGCGGCATCCGCACCTGGTCGCTGGACGTGTCGGACGAGCGGCTGGACCCCGCCGACGCGGCGCGCGCGCTGGTCTACACGGTGCAGGCCTTCGCCTCCGCCCAGGGCGGCGAGTTCACCATCTCCAGCCTGGAGGACGGCGCCAAGCGCATGCTGTCCGACGCGGTGGACCGCATCGGCCGGCTGCGCGCGACCATCGAGAAACGCGACTTCTTCGTGGTCTACCAGCCCATCGTCGATATCGGGACCCGGACCGTCCATCATCTCGAAGCGTTGACGCGGGTGGAGGGCATGCCGTCCCCGGCGGACTTCATCACCTTCGCCGAGGATGTCGGGCTGATCTACGATTTCGACCTGCTGCTGACGCAGTCGGTGCTGGACACCATGCACGCCCACCGCAAGGAGCCGACCCTGCCGGACGTGGCGATCAACCTGTCCGCCAAGACGCTGATGAGCCCTATTTTCCTGCGCCAGTTCCTGGCGGTGACGGAGCCCTATGGCGAGCTTGCCCGCAAGCTGCTGATTGAGGTGACCGAGACCGTCGTCGTCACCGACATCGCCAAGTTGAACGAGGTTTTGCAAAAGCTCCGCGCCGCCGGTTTTCGTATTTGCCTGGACGACGTCGGGGCCGGATCGACCTCCTTTCAATCGCTCTACGGCATCCAGGCGGATTTTGCCAAGATCGACGGCCACTTCGTCCGCGGCGCCGTGGACAGCGGCCGCGACATGGCCATGCTGCGGTCCATGGTGGACGTGTGCCGCCAGTTGGGGCTGGGGCTGATCGGGGAGCAGGTGGAAGGGCCCGAGCACGCGCAGCTCCTGACGGAGCTGGGGGTGCCGCTGGCGCAGGGCTACCTCTACAGCCGCCCCTCCCGCGACTTCGCCTATTTCGCGAAGGACTGGGCGAAGATGGCCGGTACAGGCGGCAAGGTTCTCCGGAAAGGCTGACGCGCGGCGGGAACCGGCCGCTCCCGCCCATCGTCAAGCCGGCATCAGGCCGGCATCAAGCCAGTTCGTGCGCTGCATCGATGCAGTGGCGTGCCTGGGCGAGAAGCTCGCGGTTGCGGTCCATGAACTCCTTGGCGGCACCGCAGGCCCCCGGATGCAGCCGGACTTCCGCCAGAAGCCGTTCCGCCTCGTCCAGCGAATTCAAGACCGATACCGCTGTGTCGATGTCCATGGCCGCCCCCTTAACATGGCGTGCTGCAATGCACGCGTTCATCAGGCGGCTATGACAAAAGCATTAATTTGCGCTGCAGCGTATTGGCCATAACGTCGCAGATTTAGAACATTTTAACATATTTATCGCCAAAAACGTGCATCATCGCCGCTCGAGCTTCTCAAGCGCATCCACCTGTACGCGGATGACCTTTTCCGTCGCGGAGAAGCCCTGCCGGCGGGTCAGGACGACGATGACCGCCGCGGTGGACACCATGAAGAACCAGGGGCCGAGCATCCAGGCCAGCGCCGCCATGGCGAAGTAATAGGCGCGCATGCCGCCGTTCAGCGCCTTGACGGCCAGCGTCATGGCGGCGGCGATGCTGTCGGCCATCGCCGTCTTCTCCTCCGCCGGCACCGGGGGCAGCGGTGCGGAGCCGATCAGGGCGCAGCAGTAATTGTACTGGCGCAACGCCCAGGTGAATTTGAAGAAGCCGAAGGTGAAGATCGCCACGAGCAGCAGCATCTTCAACTCGAAGAACTCGCGCGTGGTCTGCACCGTGAAGGACAGCGTGCCGACCAGCTTGTGGGCGCTCTCCACCGCGCCGAAGGCACCGACCAGACCGGCCAGGATCAGCATGTTCGTGCTGGCGAAGAAGGTGCAGCTCTGCATCGTGTGGCCGACGAGCTGCGAATCCATGATGCGGTTGTCGCGCTCCAGCATCCGCTCCATCCAATGGCGGCGCACCTTCTTGAGATGCTGGTTGACGACCATGCGCCCGCCCAGCATGTGGTCCTGGATCAGCGTGAAACCCGCCCAGCAGGCGAGGAACCACAGGAAGGCGACGGTGTCGAGGAAGGTGATGTCGGGCGTCACGGGCGGACACTCTGGCGCGAGGGGAAGGGGTCGGTCCGGCGCAAGGGTGTAGCCGTCCCCCCGCCGCCTGTCCAGGGGCGCCCCGGTGGGGCAGGACGCCCCTACCCTCGCCTCTGCACCGCGTTCAGCACATGGACCCGGATCGCGCTCGACAGGTTGCCGCTGCGGGTCGAATCGATCTCCTCGATCAGCGCGTTGACCGACATCCCCCGCACCTGCGCGAGGCCCTTCAGCGCCTCCCAGAATTCCTCTTCCAGGGAGACGCTGGTCGGGTGCCCGGCGATGAGGACGGAGCGCTTTTTCATGGACGGCGCACGGCCCCGGTCACCGGGGCTTCACCATGGTTTCCGGCTTGACCCACTGATCGAACTGCTCCTCGGTCAGCAGGCCAAGCGCCACGCCGGCCTGTTTCAGAGTCGTTCCCTCCTTGTGGGCCTTCTTGGCGATCGTCGCCGCGTTGTCGTAGCCGATGTGCGGGTTCAGCGCGGTGACCAGCATCAGGCTCTCGTTCAGCAATTGGCCGATGCGCTCGCGGTTCGCCTCGATGCCGACGACGGCGTTGTCGGTGAAGCTGTTGCAGGCGTCGGCCAGCAACCGGATTGACTGCAGCACGTTGTAGGCGATCACCGGCTTGAAGACGTTCAGCTCGAAATGGCCGGTGGCGCCGGCGATGCTGACGGTGGTCTGGTTGCCCATCACCTGGGCGCAGACCATGGTCATCGCCTCCGACTGGGTGGGATTCACCTTGCCGGGCATGATGGAGGAGCCCGGCTCGTTCTCTGGCAGCGCGATCTCCCCGATGCCGCAGCGCGGGCCGGAGCCGAGCAGGCGGATGTCGTTGGCGATCTTCATCAGCGACACGGCCAGTGTGTTCAGGCTGCCATGCGCGTCCACCAGCGCGTCGTGGCTCGCCAGCGCCTCGAACTTGTTCTCGGCGGTGACGAAGGGCAGCCCAGTGATGGAGGCCACCTCCTCGGCGAAGGCTTCGGCGAAGCCGGTCTTGGCGTTCAGCCCGGTGCCCACCGCCGTGCCGCCCTGGGCCAGCCGGTAGAGCTGCGGCAGCGACGCCTTCACCCGCTCGATCCCGTAGGCGATCTGGGTGGCGTAGCCGGAGAACTCCTGCCCCAGGGTCAGCGGCGTAGCGTCCTGGAGGTGGGTGCGCCCGATCTTCACGATGTCGGCGAACTCGGCCGCCTTCGCGGCCAGCGCCGCGTGCAGATGCTCCAGCGCCGGCAGAAGCTCGTGGTGGATCTGCTCGGCCGCGGCGATGTGCATGGCGGTGGGGAAGCTGTCGTTGGACGACTGCCCCATGTTGACGTGGTCGTTGGGGTGGACCGGCTTCTTCGACCCCATCTCGCCGCCCAGCGCCTCGATGGCGCGGTTGGAGATGACCTCGTTCGCGTTCATGTTCGTCTGGGTGCCGGAGCCGGTCTGCCAGACCACCAGCGGAAAATGATCGGCGAGCGTGCCGTCGATCACCTCCTCCGCCGCCTCGACGATGGCGCGGCCCAGCCGGGGGTCGAGCACCTCCAGCGCCATGTTGGCGAGCGCCGACGCCTTCTTCTGGATGCCGAGCGCGCGCACCAGCGCCGGCGGCATGCGCTCCCCGCCGATGCGGAAGTTGCGCAGCGAGCGCTGCGTCTGGGCGCCCCAGTAACGGTCGGCGGCAACCTCGATCGGTCCGAAGCTGTCGGTCTCGGTGCGCATCCCGGTCTTACCGGTCATGGTCAGGTCCTCGTCGGTTCGAACATCGTTCCGGTCAGCGAATTTTTTCCCGAATCGCCCGCCGGGCAAGGGGAATCAACGCGGAATCCCCTTTGGGCAAGGGTCCGGCCGAATTTGTTCTTGTTGCGTTCCGTTTCCTGCGTTACCGTTTCGGCGTGACCGGCCCTGCATCCCATCCCGCCCCCATCCCGCTGCCCCTCTCCAGCCCTGGGAGATTCGAATGAGCGACTTCGCCACGGACCATGTCCGCGCCTTCATCGCCAAGACCCGCGTCGCCGAGATGACGGCGAAGGGCTGGCGCGTGGTCGGCCCCGGCGAGGAAGGCTCCCTGCTCATGGAAGGGCCGCAGCTTGGCGGCGCACCGGTTCGCCTGTTGGCCTTGGTCAACGATCTGTTCGACGATCTGGTCGCCCAGGCGTTGGAGCGCGCCGACCGCATCGACCACGCCGCGGGTCGGCTGCCGCGCGCCGCGTAAGGAGCTACGCCCGGCGCACCGGGCCCCACAAAGGACGTACCCCGCCCGGCGGGACGGCCTGTTAACGTCCCGCCGTGGCGGCTTAAGGCTTGCGGACGCCGCCGTTAAGGCTCCGCTTCCCTCCCGCCTATGACGGTTCGGCCGCTACGACCTTTGCCGGAAGTCCTTGAAAAGTCTCACAGCCTCAGAAAAGCGCCTGCTCATTTCAAGAAAAGTGGTAATCCTTCCGGGTAAAATCCCCCTATATTTGTCGGTCACGGGATTACCCCTCAAGACACCAGCCCGGCGGAGGCCCCGTTAGTAAGTCGTTAACCGGGACATGGCCAAATAGAGACATCACGAACACACAAGACAAAACGGAGTTTTAAAATGCTGATCGCCACCACCACCGAACAGATTACCTCGTCCTCTCGCGTTCACATCGCCCTGGTCGATGAGTTCATCCAGCTGGCGCTGAACCGGATCGACGGCCAGAACGACCCCTTCGTCCGCGAAAGCCTTGCCGACCTGCTGTCCACCCTGCGCGAGGAGCGGTCCGGCTACCTGGACCTGCTGAACGCCGCGATGCCGGTCAAGGCCGCCTGAGGGTCCCGGACGACCTGGGCATAAGCACCCGGGCATAAGTACCGCGTGGTGGCGATGAGGTCGGGGCCGTCGACAAGCCCCGACCGTCAGCCCACCGGAACAGTCCGATACTTACGTTCCCTCAAGCCTCATCCGCCTGCGCGGCCAATGCGGCGATCGCATCGCCGGTGAGACGGTAGGGAAGCCACTCCTCCATCTGTTTGAAGCCGATGCGCAGATAGAAATCGCGTGCCGGGTTCCAGTGCAGCACATTCAGGTCGACACGGCGACAGCCCCGCTCGGCCGCCAGTTTCGCCACCGTCGCCAGCAGCTTCCGGCCAACGCCATAGCGCCGCGCTTGCGGGGTGACGTAGAGATCCTCCACGAACAGGCCAGCCCGCCCTTCCCAGGTGGAATAGTTGCGGAAGCACAGCGCGAAGCCGACGGGCTCCCCGTCCAGTTCGGCGATCAGCGCCTCGAACACCGGACGCTCGCCCCAGCCGTCGCGCCGGAAGTCCGCCTCGCTCGCCTTCACGGCGTGGGGCTCGTTTTCGAACGCGGCGAGTTCCCGGACGAAGCGGAGAATGGTCGGGCAATCGGCCTCGACGGCCGGACGGACGGTCACGGTGGGCATGGCAACTCCAGATCTCACGATGGCGCGACGATAGCCGCGCCGGCCACACGGCAACAACCGCTTTGCCATCCGCCGGCGGTGGGCCTAGGCTGCGCGCCATGCGGGACATCCAGACCATCGGCGGCTTTTCCGTCCGCGAAGCCCGGCCCGGCGAGCGCCACGCCCTGCTGGCTCTGGTCGCGCGGATCGACGCGGAAAGCGATTTTCTCCTGCGCGAGCCCGGCGAGCGGCCCTTCTGGGCGCGCGACCTCGCCGCCTTCCAGGCGTCCGGCAACTCCACCATCTTCGTCGCCGAGGCTGTCGGCAACCATTCCGCGGACCTCGTCGGCTATCTCAGCGCCCATGGCGGGCGGTTCCGCCGCAACCGCGGCGCGGTGACCTTGGCGGTGGGCGTGCGGCGCGATTGGAACGGGCGCGGCGTCGCCACCGCGCTGTTCGCCGCGGCGGAGACCTGGGCGCGGCGGACCGGCGCGCACCGGCTGGAACTCACCGTGGCCGAGAGCAACAGCCGCGCCCTGTCCCTTTACGAACGGCTCGGCTTTCTCGACGAGGGGCTGATGCGCGACGTTCTGCGCGTCAACGGCGCGTGGCGCAGCGAGCGGCTGATGGGCAAGGTCCTCGGGGCGGAGGGCGTTCCCGAATGGCCGGTCCCGATGCCCGGCCTGACCGTCGAAGCGCCATTCCAGGCGCGGATCGGGCGGTTGGAAATCCGCCCCGCCCTGCCCGCGGACGCCGCCGCCTACCTCGCCTACGACCGCGCGGTGCGGAGCGAAACCCACTTCCTGATGCGCAGCGCCGCCGAATCCCTGCCGGATGTCGCGGCGGCCCGGCGCTTCCTTGCCGAACAGAGGATCGGCGACCGGACAGCCACCCTGCTGGCCGTCGCGGACGGCACCATCGCCGGGTCGCTGTCACTGTGGACCGGCGCCTACGCCCGCACCGCGCACGAGGCCGGTCTGGGGCTGGCGGTGCGCCGGGACTTCTGGGCGCAGGGCGTCGGCGGACGCTTGATCGTCGCGGCGGAGCTCTGGGCGCAGGCGCGGCGGCTGCACCGGCTGTCGCTCTGGGTGTTCGGCCACAACAGCCGCGCCCGGCGCTTCTACGCCAAGCATGGCTTCGAGGAGGAGGCGGTGGCCCGCCGCCACAGCCTGATCGACGGGCGGCTGGCCGACCAGGTGTCGATGGCCAGGCTCTATGGAGCCAAGCCGTAAAGGAAGGGGCGCTACGCCACCCCCGCCGCTGCCGCCGGACGTCCCGCGACCAACTCCTCGAACCGCGCCAGATAACGTTCCGTCATGCCATCCAGCGAGTAGCGGGCGCGGGCGACGGCGCGGCAGGCGTCGGGGTCCAAGCCCTCGCAGTCCTCGATGGCGCGGGCCATCTCCTCGGCGTCCTTGACCAGGAAACCGGTGACGCCAGGCTCCACGAGGTCGGCCAGGGCGCCGGTCGGGAACGCCACCACCGGGGTGCCGCAGGCCAGCGCCTCCAGCGCCGCGACGGGGGTCGGCTCCGACATCAGGCTGGGCGCCAGCAGGCAGCGCGCCGCCCCCAGCATCCAGCGCTTGCGCCCAAAGCCGATCCGCCCGAGGAAGCGGCGCTTGGGGTCCAGCCGGGGCCGGATCTCTTCCTGAAGGTAGCGCTGCTCCTCCGCGCCGCGGGACAGGCCGCCGCAGAGAAGAAGCTGCATGTCGATCTGCCGCGCCGCGTCCAGCGCGATGTGGAAACCCATTTCCGGCTCGATGTCGCCCAGGCAGACGGCGAAGCGGCGCTTTGGCACGCGGATGTGCAGGCGGTCCACCGCCACACCGATCTCCAGCGGCGACAGGAACGTCAGGCCGGGCGAAGCCCCGCGCACCTGCGCGGCGGACACCGGCTGGAGGTGCAGGTTCGGCCGCGGGGACGTCAGCGCTTCCGGCCGGTAGCGGTCCAGCGGCTGGTAGAGCGTCGCCAGGACCGGAACGTCCTGCGGCGGCAGCAGGATGTCGAAGTCACGGACATGGAGGTGGACGAGATCCGGCGCATGATCCTCCACCGCCTTGGCGACCACGGTGGCGACCCGCCTCAGAACGGCGGCCTGCGCCCGCTCGTCCGGCGCCTGCCCATGGGCCCCGCCATGGACGCGCGCCAGCGGGATCAGCGTTCCCGCCACCGCCGAATCCTCCGGCGCGATGACGACCGAGCGGTGCCCGGCGCGGACCAGGGCGGCGTCGATGGCGCCGGCCACCTGCTCGGCCGTGCCTTCGTTCTCCGGATCGGCACCGACCGGGGCGAAAGGCGACGCCACCGTGAGGATGGTCAATCCCATCGTGCCGCCTCCAGAAAACGAAGGCCCGAAGGGGCGCCGACGCTCGGGTGACGTTTTCCAGCCGGCCTGTTCCTGCGCATCACCGCTTCGTTCATCCCATGTCCCTGTGGTGTTATTCATTGGAACTTATTGTCTGACGCACGCTCTTCTTTCTCTCCGACATCTTGGCGGCCCGGAGAAAAGCCGGAATCGGGACAGTCCTGTTGCCATTGCCCTGTTATTGTTTTCTACGAAAATGCGTCGCCGGTAACCGGGGTATTGGAAGTGGATCGACTCGCGGAAGGGATAGCCGTCCTGCACCGGGTTGCCGACCTCGGAACCGGGAACCCGACCGGACGGTCAGGACGCCCAGGGCGGCTTACTTCCAACAGAGGCAAGCCGGGCAACCGGGGAACGTCGGATCAATCATCGCCGCCCCCCTTGATGTCGAGGATGGAGCGCAATTCCCGCACCCGCCGTTCCGCCGTGTGCTCCTCCAGAACGCGCGACCGCGCGCGCTGGGCCAGCGTGGCGAGATGGCCGCGCGGCAGCATCAACGCCGTGGTCACGTCGTCGGTTTCCCGCGCGACCAGGATGTCGCGTCCCGGCTCGAAGAAGGCGCCGATCCCCTCCCATTCGTCGGAGATCACCGGAACACCGCAGGCCGCCGCCTCGAACAGCCGGACGGACGGGCACCAGCCCATCGCCTTCAGGGGCTGGCGCGTCACGTTCAGCGTCAGGGTGGAGGAGCAGAAGAAGGCCGCGTGCTCCGCCGGCGGCAGATGCCGGACACGCTGGATGTTGGCCCCCCAGGACGCGTCGTCCGGATAGCCGCCGCCGGCCAGGAAGAAGCGCCGCCGTCCCAGCCGCCGGGCCGGCTCGATGAACAGCGCTTCCAGCGCCGCCCGCCGGTCCTCGACCCAGGCGCCGAGGTGGCAGAGGTCGCCGAGATAGCGCCGTACCGGATCGGCGGGACGGTGCAGGTCCGGGTCGACCCAGGCGTAGAGCGGTGCCACGAACCGCGCGCCCAATTGCGTCTTCAGCGCCTCCAGCGCCTGCCCACCGGTGCTGCTCAGCACGGTGTCGAATCCGCCCAGCCCCTCCGGTGGCAGATAGGCCGGCCGCTCCCCCGTTTCGGAACGGGACAGGGTGATGTGCGTGTCGAGGTCGTAATAGACCGTGCGTTGCGCCTTCGACCCCAGCACGAGGTGGGAGGCCGCCGCTCCGTCCGCACAACCGGAGGTCACCATCGCGACGTCCGCCTCGTCGGCGTGACGCTGCGCCGCCGCCGCCACATCCTCCCAGCGGTCGTAGAGGAGAAGCTCCCCGCCGGGGATGTCCCACAGGTCGCGGTGCTCCGCGCGCTCGGGTGTGTCGCGCTCCAGGAAGACGACGCGGTTGCCGCGCCGCGCCAGGGCCTTGACCAGCCCCCGCCACAGGGTGGCGTGCCCGTTGCTCCAGGAGGAGCTGATGGACTGTCCGAAGATGATGATTTTCATGATGTTGGCGCCATGCCTCCGCCCCCGAGCCTCCATCCCGATGGCCCTTCCGGAACAACGTGCTCCGTCCGATCGTGTTCCGGGCGCCGGACCCGCGCGGAGGGGGTGCCCCAGGGGCCCCCGGCCGGCCGACCTGCCGCTCTCCTGCCGACGCCACACCCTTTGCGTGTCGATTACAGACCGGACCCAACTATGAACGAATTTGTATAAAAATGTCGTTTAACCACCTAAGAGGGATATGAGATAATAAATTCGTGAAAAAAGAAAATCATTCACTTGTGTGACAACCCGTCGTCAAAACTCAAAAAACAATCCCAACGCGAAGGACACATCATGCGCAAGGCTCTTTTCACCGCCGCGCTTGCGATGGCAAGCGGGATGGCTCTGTTCAGCACCCCCGCCGCCGCCTGCAACGACGAGGCGTACATCGGCACCGTCTGCACCTTCGCGTTCGACTGGTGCCCCCGCAATTACATCCCGGCCGATGGCCGGACGCTGGCGGTCCGCGAATATCAGGCGCTGTTCTCCCTGGTCGGCTACCGCTACGGCGGCAACAACGCGGACATCTTCGGCATCCCCGACCTGCGCGGCCGCGCCGCCATCGGGTCCGGCACCGGCCCCGGGCTGGCGAACATCGCCATCGGCGCCAAGGTCGGCCAGCAGGAGCTTCTGCTGTCGGCGGCGCAGGTCCCGCTGCAGCCGCACACCCACACCGCCACCTTCACCGGCACCGGCGGCGGGTCGGGCGGCTCGACCACCGTTCCCTTCACCGGCACCGTCAGCCTTCCCATCACCAGCGGCGGCAGCCCGGTGTCGGCCCCGACCTCGGGCACCGTCTATCTCGGTGGCACCTCGATCGACGACGGCGGCGCCGGCAGCACCATCATCGGACCGTACAACACCAGCGGCCCGGCGCCGAGCACGGCCGCCAGCGTCGCCGGAACGGCCAGCGGCACCGTCACGATTCCCAACACCGGCATCACCGGCGGCACCGTGGCCGTCGCGCCCGCGTCGGCCGGCGCCACCCAGAAGGTCTCCACCCAGTCCCCGGCGATTGGCCAGACCATCTGCATCGTAGCCAATGGCCTGTACCCGAACCGTCCGTAACGGGTTGCTGCCACAAAAGCCCCCTTTCAACGCCGAGGACACATCATGCGCAAGACTCTTCTCTCCGCCGCCTTTGCGATGACCAGCGGCCTGGCTCTGTTCAGCACCCCCGCCGCCGCCTGCAACGTGGAACCGTACATCGGCACCATCTGCACCTACTCGTTCGACTGGTGCCCGCAGGGCTATGTGGTGGCCGACGGCCGCACGCTGACGGTCCGCGAGAACCAGGCACTGTTCGCCCTGATCGGCTACCGCTACGGCGGCAACAACGCGGATCTCTTCGGCATCCCCGACCTGCGCGGCCGCGCCGCCATCGGGTCCGGCACCGGCCCCGGGCTGGCGAACATCGCCATCGGCGCCAAGGTCGGCCAGCAGGAGCTTCTGCTGTCGGCGGCGCAGGTCCCGCTGCAGCCGCACACCCACACCGCCACCTTCACCGGCACCGGCGGCGGCTCGGGCGGCTCGACCACCGTTCCCTTCACCGGCACCGTCAGCCTGCCCATCACCACCGGCGGCAGCCCGGTGTCGGCCCCGACCTCGGGCACCGTCTATCTCGGTGGCACCTCGGTCGACGACGGCGGCGCCGGCAGCACCATCATCGGACCGTACAACACCAGCGGCCCGGCGCCGAGCACGGCCGCCAGCGTCGCCGGAACGGCCAGCGGCACCGTCACGATTCCCAACACCGGCATCACCGGCGGCACCGTGGCCGTCGCACCCGCGTCGGCCGGCGCCACCCAGAAGGTTTCCACCCAGTCTCCGGCGATCGGGCAGACCGTCTGCATCGCGACCCAGGGGCTGTACCCGAACCGTCCGTAACATCGTTGCGGGTGGCCTCGTCCCGCGGGATGAGGCCACCTGCCGGTGCGCTCACCAATAGGTCATGGCGTCGGCGTAGAGCCCGCGCAGATCCTCCTCCGTCACCGGGCGGGGAGCGATGGTCAGCAGCCGTTGCTGGGCCATCGCGCCTCGCACCAGATCCGGAATGTCGGCCGCGCCGTAGCCCAGCGCCGACAGGCCGTTCGGCAGATGGGTGGCGCGCATCATGGCGATCAGCCGGGCGGCCAGAACGGCGCCGCCGTCCGCCGGGGACACGTCCCGCACCTCCGCCCCCAGCGCCTCGGCGGCGCGCAGATGGCGCTCGGGCTCGGCGGAGCCGGTGAAGCGGAAGGCGGCCGGGGCGTTCAGCACCACCGAGATGCCGTGCGGCACCATCGGGTTTGCCTTCTCGTAGCCCCGCGCCGTGAAGCGGTGGTTCATTCCGGCGACCGAGTAGGACATGGCGTGCGGGATGTGCACCCCCGCGTTGCCGAAGGCCAGCCCGGCCAGCGTCGCCGCGAACATCAGGGCGTCGCGCGCCTCCTCGTCCGCCGGGTCGTTGACGGCGCGCTCCAGATACTGCCCGCCGAGCCGGATCGCCTGAAGGCTGCCGATGTCCGACCAGGGGTTGGCGCCCTGGTAGGGCGGGCGCGGGTTGGCCGCGTCGGGCTTGGGGCGGGAGCGGTAGGACCGCGCGGTGTGGCTCTCGATGGCGTGGGTCAGCACGTCGAAGCCGGTGGAGGCGATGACGCCCGGCGGCAGGCTGTCGATGGTCGCCGGGTCGACCAGCGCCAGATTCGGCCGCAGGTAGCGGGAGGAGATGCCCGTCTTCACCCGCATCTCCACATGGTCGAAGATGGCGACGCCGGTCGTCTCGCTGCCGGTGCCGCAGGTCGTCGGGCAGGCGATGTGCGGCTTGACCGGGCCGGGCACCGGGCGCCCCTCGCCCAGCGGCTTGTTGACGTAGGCGAGGAAGTCCGCCGGGTGGGTGGCGTAGAGGTTGGCCGCCTTGGCCGTGTCGATCACCGACCCGCCGCCGATGGAGATATAGCCGTCGAACCGGCCGTCGCGGGCGAAATCCGCCGCCTCCAGGAAGGACGCGCTGGTCGGCTCCACCGCGCATCGGTCGAAGACGGCAACGTCCAGCCCCGCCGCCTTCAGCGACTCAAGCGCCGCCGCGAAGGGCGCGATCCCGGCGACATGGGGGTCGGTGAACAGGGCCACCCGGCGCATGCCCATGGCCTTGGCGTCGTTCCCCGCCTCCGCCAGCATGCCGCGGCCGAACTTCATCGACGCGGCCTCCACCGTGAAGCCGCTGTCGCCGTTGGGCAGGATGGGATGGGCGATGGGGCTGGTCATGGCTGCGGGCCTCCCTGGTTTTGCTTTTCTGGATTGGTTGCCCACCATCGGAGCGCGGGAGGGGGGCGGCTGTCAACCCGACCGTTCGCTCAGGCGATTGTTTGCCCTCCCTCCGGCGCAGCGCTCTGGAGCCGCCGGTAGAGATAGCCGACGCCGATCAGGCTCAGCCCCAGCCCGAGGAAGGAGGCGACGCGGTACAGCCCGCCCAGCTCGGCCATGTCGCTGAGGAAGACCTTGGCGACCACCGCCAGGATCAGCGCCATCGCGGCGTGGCGCAGCCAGCCCAGCCGGTACCGCAGGGCGGCCACCAGCATCAGCACCGCCGCCGCCAGGAAGCCGACGGAATAGCCGTACCATTCGGCGTCCGGCAGGTCCGGACCGGAGAGCACCGGTCCCTGGAAGGCGTGGCGGATCTCCAGCGCCAGATTCATGCCGAGCAGCGCCAGCGGCAGCAGCGCGACCCAGGGGCGCAGGCGGGCCGGCAGCGGCTCCACCCATAGGAACAGCAGCCCGAGCAGGGCCGGAAGCCCATAGGCGAGCAGCAGCGTGTTCGCCACCGGCCACGCGCCCACCGCCTCGTCGCTCCACAACGGATTCAGGGCAACGAGATGCAGCGCCGCCGCCTGAAGCGCCGCCAGCCCGGCCAGGATGCGCCGCCCCCACACCGCCACCGGCCGCGTCCGCCAGCGCCGCCCCGTCGCCAGCAGCAGGGCCAGCGCCAGCCAGACCAGCGTGTGCAGCGCCACCTCGCGCAGCGTGTCGGGCGGCTCGTCCAGCGTGCCGCGGGTCAGCGCCTGAATGGCGAGCGACAGCAGCAGCGTGACGAAGGCCAGCCCGCCGGCCTCCAGCAGCGCCACCACCCCGTCATCCCCCCTGCCGTCCGGCGCGGAGCGCAGCCAATGGGCGGCCAGGAAGAAGCCCGCCGCCGGCAGGCCGTAGCCGTAGACGATCCAGCCGAGCCCGTCCTCCCCATACTCCAGCACGGACGGGTTAAGCGCCAGCCGGACCAGGACGGCGCCGGCCACCAGCAGGATCACCGCGCGCAGCGAGCGCAGCCCCATCCGCCGCTCCAGCCACGCCAGCACCGGCACCTGGGCGGCCAGCGCCACGGTCAGCCACGCCTCGCGCAGCATCATGACGGCGCCGAGGCTGAGCGCCCCGGCGGCCCCGGCGGCGAAGGCGGCGAGCCCCAGACCGACGCCCGGCTGGTGGCGGTGGCGGGCCAGCGGGCCGGTTCCGGCGACCAGCAGCGCCGCCAGCGCCAGGCTGGCCACCGGCCACAGCGTGTCGGCCTGCGGCGGGTCCAACCGCCAGTAGGCGAGCGCCAGAAGCACCACCGGCATCCAGGCCGCCAGCGACGACCACAGCGCCGCCCGCGTCGACCGCCACAGGGCGATGAAGCCGCACATCCCGTAGAGCAGGGCGAAGCCGCCCACCGCCCACAGGAACCGCCCGGACTGGAACGGCAACCCCGCGCCCGGCGATGGAACGATGGGATGCCCGTCGGCGGTGACGGCGGGCGGCGGCAGCGGCCAGCGCGGCACCGTCCAGCCGGCGAAGGCCAGCAGAACCGCCAGCGCACCGATCCAGGCTATGCCGGCGATCCGCTCGACCCGGCGACCGGCAGCGATACAGAGCAGCCCGAACAGGGCCAGCATCACCAGCGATCCGGTGCGGTGGCCGTCCACGGTGACGAGCATCGCCATCAGCAGCCCCAGCACCGCCACCGCCGCGACGGCGAGACGGTCGGCGCGCGGGCGCCCCCTCCAGCGCAGCAGGTCGAACAGGGTGGTGCGCGGCATCGCCTCGACCGGCCCGGCCAGCAGGGCGGGCATCAGGAACAGCCCGGCGGTCAGCAGCAGATAGATCCCGACCGGCAGGGCGTCGCCGGGGTTCCAGCCGCCGACGTACCAGACCGGCACCCAGCCCGCCGCCCCGATCAGCGTGCCCAGCCCCAGCCAGCGCCAGCCGCGCCACAGCACCACCGTCATCCCGGCGCCGGACAGGGCCAGCAGATAGGCGAACAGCCCCCAGGCTGATCCCCCGATGGACGAAACCAGCAGCGGCGTGGCGAATCCGCCGAGCAGCCCCAGCGCCGCGATGTATGGCCCTTGGAGCAATGACAGCGCCATCCCCAGCGCCGCCAGCCCGCCGAGCAGCGCGAAGGCCACCGGCGGGGCGAACAGGTCGTAGAGCACATAGCCGCCATAGACGCTGGCGAAACCGGTGAACAGCCCGGCCGCGGTCAGGGCCGGCGGCACTGGATCGCGCCCACCCGGCTCCGCCCCTCCGCCGCGCTGGCGCAGCCATTCCCCGCCGACCATCAGCGCCGCGGCGGAGAGCAGGCCGAGCGTGACGCGCACGCCGGGGCCGAGCCAGCCCTGCTCGATCGACATCTTGATGAAAAAGGCCGCCGCCAGGGCGACCGTGGCCCCGCCCAGCCAGATCAGCCAGCGCCCGGCCAGCGCGTCCTCCAGCCGGCTCCACACGGACAGCGGGGGTGGAGAGGGTTTCGGCGGCGGCTGGATCGGCGACGCTTGGATCGGCGGCGGCTCCGGCGGAGCCTCCACCATGACGGCGGTGTCCGCGACCGGAGCCTCGACCGGCGCGGCGTCAACCGTCGCCGGACCCTGCATCCGCTCCAGCGCCTGCCGCAGCCGGGCGATCTCGCGCTCCTGCGCCGTCAGCCGGCGGTTGAATCGGTGGGCGACGATGGCCCCGATCAGCACCAGAAGAATGACGTCCATGCCCGACCGTCCCGGCTGCGCTTGCGTTCGCGCAACGATAGCGGTCAGGCGCCGGGCTTGTCTCTCTGACCTGTGGAGGCACCCAAACGGCTCATCAGCGTCAGCGCGTCGTCGACCGCGTGGAAGTCCGCCGTGTTGTCGAAGACGCACCAGACCGGACGCTCCCGCGCCTCGTCCCGGAAGCGCCGGGCCAACCGGTCCAGCACGTCCAGCGGGTAAGCGCTGCGGTACATCACCGGCGAGCCGTGCAGCCGCCAGTAGCGGATGCCGTCCCAGCCCGCCGGCTCCGCCGCCGCGGGCACCGGAGCGGGATCGGCGGCGGCGCGGGCGACGGCGTGGTCGACCAGCAGACGGTCCGGCTCCGCCGCGAACCAACTCGGGTGGCGCGGCTCGCAGACGACGAGACCGGCGAACCGCTCGCGCAGGGCCGCGAAGAAGGGGCCGGCCACCGCCGGCTCGTACCGCAACGTCGGCGGCAACTGCACCAGCAGCGGCCCCAGCCGGTCGCCGAGATGCCCGACCTCGTGCAGGTAATGCTCCAGCGGGGCGGCGCAGTCCTTCAGACGCTGCTCGTGCGTGATGGCACGCGGCAGCTTGACCGCGAAGCGGAAATCCGGCGGCGCCGAGGCCGCCCAGCGCTCCCAGGTCTCCGGCTTGTGCGGGCGGTAGAAGCGGCTGTTGACCTCCACCATCGGGAAGACGCGGGCGTAGCGCTCCAGATGCGTGCCCTCCGCCGGGAAGGCCGGGGCGGAGGGTTTCGGGATGCTCCAGCCGGCGCAGCCGATGCGGATGCTGTTGATGGTCCCTTCGGCCAAGCCTCTGCTCTCCCTGGGCGCGTGCGTTCCCGCCTTAGAACAGCGTCGGCTGCCGCTCGTCCCGCATTGGAACGCCACCGGCGTGGTCAGCGTCGGCGATCAGGCGGGCCATCTCCCGGCGTGCCTTCTCCGCCTCGTAGCCGCCGCGGTAGCGCCCGATGAAGCCCTTCCGGCAGGCCCGGCGGAAGCGCTGCGACGCGGTTTCCCAATCGTCGCCGGGGCGCAGCCAGCTCACATAGGTGGTGCCGCTGCGCGGGTCGGTGCGCAGGTAGCGGCCATGCCCCTTCGGACCCCGCACCCACTGGCCGGGATTGAGGCGCAGAGCCCCCCGCGCCAGCAGCAGGGACACCTGCGGGGTGAGCTCGATGGTCGGAAAATACGGCATGGCGAACCCTCTCGGCGGCGCGCCGGGGGGCGGGCCGCGAACGTCTCTTCTCTGGTTCCGGAATGCCTTGGATATGGGGATTTCAGCCCGTATGTTCAAGTTTTGTTCATGGTCAAGCCCTGGCTGCTTTGACGGTTGTTCGGGCGCCTTTCCTGAACTTGTCCGTTGAGTGAAAGGGCCGTCCGTCCTAGGCTCCGGCACAGCTTTTCCCTGTAGGTCACGAGAGCGCATGCGCCCCCTGCTGTCCCTTCCCGTCCGCCTCCTGCTCGCCACCACGATCCTGGCCGGTTGCCAGACGACGGGCGCCCCGCCCGTGTCGGCCACCACCACGTCCGGAACCGCGAAGGCGACGGCCGCCGCCCCGGCCAGCGTGGCCCCGGTCCAGCCCGCCGTCAGCTTCGCCGACTGGCTGAAGACCCTGCGCGCCGAGGCGCTCGGCCAGGGCATCCGCGCCCAGACCTTCGACCGCGCCTTCGCCAACGTGAAGCTGTCGGACCGGGTGGTCGAGCTGGATTCCTCCCAGCCGGAGTTCAACCGCCAGCCCTGGCAATATCTGGACAGCGCGGTCAACGACCGCCGCGTCCAGGCCGGGCGCCAGCGCATCCAGGACAACGGCGCGCTGCTGCGCCGCATCAGCCAGCGCTCCGGCGTGCCGGCGGAGATCCTGGTGGCCTTCTGGGGCGTGGAGACCGACTTCGGCAATTTCACCGGCGGCTTCTCCGTCGTCGACGCGCTGACCACGCTGGCCTATGAGGGCCGCCGCGCCAGCTATTTCCGGACGGAGTTGCTGGCCGCCCTGCGCATCCTCGACAGCGGCGACATCCCGCCGGAGCGGATGAGCGGCTCCTGGGCCGGCGCCATGGGCCAGACCCAGTTCATGCCGACCATCTTCCTGAAGCACGCCACCGACGAGGACGGCGACGGCCGGCGCGACATCTGGGGCAGCCTGCCCGACGTCTTCGCCTCCACCGCCAAATTCGTACAGGCCAACGGCTGGCGCGCGGGCGAACGCTGGGGCGAGGAGGTCACCCTGCCCGCCGGGTTCCCCTACGAGCAGGCCGAATACAACATCAGCAAGCCGGTCTCCGAATGGCGCCGTCTGGGCGTGCGCCCGCTGAACGGCGACGACCTGGGAGGCGAGGAGGAGCGGGCCGCCGTCCTGATGCTCGCCGGGGCGCAGGGACCGGCCTTCCTGGTCCGGGAGAATTTCCGGGCGATCATGAAGTACAACCCCTCCACCAGCTATGCGCTGGCGGTGGCGCTGCTGTCCGACCGTCTCGCCGGCCGCTCCGGCGTGCAGGGAAGCTGGCCGCGCCACGAACCGGCGCTGAGCCGCGACGAGCGGATCGAGCTTCAGGAGCGGCTGGCCTCGCTGGGCATGGAGCCGGGGACGGCGGACGGCATCGTCGGCGCCAACACCCGCAACGCCGTGCGCCGCTTCCAGCAGTCGATCGGCGCCGTGCCGGACGGCTTCGCCACCAAGTCCCTGCTGGAGCGGCTGCGTCAGAGTGCGGCCCCCGTCCCGGCGGCGGGCTGACAGGCCGCGATGCTGGCCGCGGCGAAGGGCTGGGCGCGGCGGATCAAGCGCGACGTGATCGCGCTCTATCTGGCGGCGCGCGACCCGCGGACGCCGTGGTACGCCCGTGTGGCCGCCGCCGCGGTGGCGGCCTACGCGCTCAGCCCCATCGACCTGATCCCCGACGTCGTGCCGGTCCTGGGCTATCTGGACGACCTGCTGATCGTGCCGCTCGGCATCCTGCTGGTCATCCGCCTGATCCCGCCGGCGGTTCTGGAGGAACACCGCGCCACCGCCGCCCGGCTGGCCGCCCGACCGGTCAGCTACGCCGCCGCCGCGCTGATGGTCGGGCTCTGGCTGGTCGCCGCCGCTGCCCTGTTCTGGTGGCTCGAACCCCATGTCGCGGGTTGGCTGGGGTAGACGCGCGGACGCCTTCCCCTCATTCGCCCAGCAGATGCAGCGCCAGGGACCGGTCGTGGGGCCGGGTGCGGTGCTCGAACAGGTAGATCCCCTGCCAGGTGCCCAGCGCCATCCGCCCCTCCAGCACGGGGATGGACAACTGCACCGTGGTCAGCGCGCTGCGGATGTGGGCGGGCATGTCGTCCGGCCCCTCCAGCGTGTGGTCGTAGAGCGCGGGGTCTTCCCGCACCAGCCGCTTGAAGAATCGCTCCAGGTCGCCGCGCACATCCGGGTCGGCGTTCTCCTGGATGACCAGAGAGGCCGAGGTGTGCCGGCAGAAGACGGTCAGCAGACCGGTCTCCACGCCCTGGGCGGCGACCCAGCGGGCCACCGGCTCCGTCACCTCGAACAGCCCTTGGCCGCGGGTCCGGGTGGTCAGCGTCGTGACGGCCTGCCGCATGTTTGTCGCCCTCCGTGCTCGATTGCTCGTCTTGGAAGCGGGTCATCCATACACCAAATCGCTTGGCGTTCCCGACCAACAACAGGTGATCCATGGAACTGAACGGCCAGTGCCGGATTCCGGCGGCGCGCGAGCGGGTCTTCACCGCGCTCTGCGATCCCGCCGTGCTGCAACGCTGCATCCCGGTGCTGGAGGAGATGGACCGGCTGTCGCCCACCGAATACACCGCGCGCGTGCGCGCCACGGTCGGGCCGCTGAACGCGCGCTTCGCCGGCAACGTCCGGGTGGCGCCGGAGGACGCGCCGCGCTTCTACATCCTCTACGCCGAGGGCAAGGGCGGCCTTGCCGGAGCGGTCAAGGGCGAGGCCCGCATCACGCTGGAGGAGGTGGACGGCCACACCCACCTGTCCTTCACCCTCGCGGCGGCGCTGGGCGGGGCCGTCGGGCGGCTGGCGGTCAAGCTGGTCAAGGCCAAGGCCGACCGCGTCATCGACGGCTTCTTCGAGCGCTTCACGGTGGAGGTCCTGAACGGCTGAAGCGGATGCCGGGCAGGCTCCAGTAACGCACCCGCAAAAAACCACTTCGCAGTTGCGGGAATTTGATCCACCATCATGGTCATGACCGAACAACCCCCCGATGCGGGAGTTCGCCGACCATGATTGCCGACCCCATGACCGCGGAGGTTGCCGATTCCGCGGCCTTCCCCATCCATCCGCCCGCCGACGCCTTGGATCGCGTTCCGGATGGTCCGGCGCTCGACCGGCTGCTGTTCACCCGCATCGTGGGGTTGGCCGCGCAGCATCCCGGCGGCGTCACCGCCTCGCTGGGGCTGGGGTGCGACGCGCTGGTCGAACTGATCCGGCGGCACGCGGCGGGCTTCGCCCATCTTCTCGCCACCCTGCCGGACGGCAGCGGCGAGGACGCCATCGAGGAGGAGGACTTGCGGGCCTTCCTGCTCGACCACCGTGCCGCCGGGACGGTCGAGGAGGAGTGGCTGGCCGCCATCGTCGCCCGCCGCACGCTGGGGCCGAACCATCTCTGGCAGGACATGGGCTTCGCCAACCGGCGGGAGTTGAACGCCATGTTCCGCCGCCATTTCCCGTCGCTGGTCGCGCTGAACAGTGGCGACATGAAGTGGAAGAAGTTCTTCTACCGCCAACTGTGCGAGCGCGAGGGGCTGATGCTCTGCAAATCCCCGAACTGCGAGGTGTGCGACGATTTCAGCGCCTGCTTCAGCGCGGAGGACGGCGACCCGCTGAGCGCCCTGGCCCGCGTGGCCCGTGGCGAGGGGTCCTGAACGAAGGGGCGTGAACGAAGGGGCGTGAACGAAGGGGCGTGAACAAAGATGCGTTGCGGGTGAAGAAAGCCGCTTGACCGGAGCGCCGCCACCCGTTAGATAACGCCACCCGCCGGACGGAAGGCCAAGCAAGGCCCGATGAACGGCAGGTCTCCGATGGTCGCGTCAAGCATCAGCGGAAGGGTGGCCGAGTGGTTAAAGGCAGCAGACTGTAAATCTGCCCGCGTAAGCGTACGCTGGTTCAAATCCAGCCCCTTCCACCATCTGACGCGGCCGGTTCATGACAGGGTCATGGCCGGCCGTTTCCTTTTCCAGACAACGCTGAACTGTTGCCGCATCAGCGCGCCATATCAACGTGGCTGCGCTCCCAGATCCTCGAAGGTCAGGCCTTTGTCGGTGCGGGTGAAGCGGCCTTTGCCGTTCACGGTCATCGCCGGCACGCCCGGCTGCGGCGCGAAGGTCGCCGCGTAATAGCAGTCATACTGCTTGTCGTCCGGCTTCGGGGCGCCGTTCCGGTATTTGGTGTCCACGCAGCCTTGCTTGCGAAAGCCCTCGAAGCCGCGGAAGCCGCCCTGCCCCTGGCCATCCAGCGCTCGCTTGGTGTGCGATTCCACCAGCTTGCGCATGTCGGACTCGCCCGGCTCCCCCGAACAGGCGGCCAGCGGCAGCACCGCCAGACCGCACAGCACCGCACGCCGCACCACGCCCCCCATCCTCTCTCTCACTTGCCGGTCCTCACTTGCCGGCCAGCAGGCGGTCAACCCGCTCCTTCAGGGCGCCGAAGGACGGCGGCTTCACGACGAAGCCGTTGACGCCCAGGGCCATGGCCTTCTTCACGATTTCGGATTCCGTGTGGTTGGTCAGGAAGACCACCGGCGTGCGGCGGTTCCGCACTTCGGCACTGGCCCGCAGCTCGGCCAGGAACTGCAGGCCGGACACCGGCTTCATGTCGATGTCGCAGACGATCACGTCGGGGGTGGCGCGGATGCATTCCCGCATGCCGGTCTCCCCGTTGTCGGCCTCGGCGATCGAGCGGAAGCCGATCTGCGAAAGGATCTGCATGATGGTCCGGCGCACGAAGGGCTGATCTTCGATGACCAGGATGCTGTACTGCCCGTAGTCGACCGGCTTCCTGTCCATCGCCGCACCCTCCTTCGCCCGAGCCCAGGGTACTGGTGGGACCAGCCCATGGTCATACAGTCGAACACTGATAAAGCGAGTCCGCCGAACGAGCAACCAAAGGACGGTTACAACTTTTAAAGAATAGGGAATTCCCCCAGCCGGACAGGGTGAAGGGCCGCGCGAAACCGCACGGCCCTTGGTTTTCCGCATGGGCCGAAGGCACGTCCGACGATCGCCCCGCCCTACCGCCGACTGGGACCTTGCAACCCCAGGAGAGAGGAGATGAGTCCGGCGACGAACCGGCGCTCCGGGTGCAATTCATGCACCGCCACAGCGCGCCCGGCAAAGGACAGCGCCGCCCTCGCCATGCCCGCCGGGTCCGGGCAGACCTCGCCGTCGATGCGGAAGCGCGTGACGGTCTTGGTCAGTTCGTGCATCGCCGTCATCGGCGGGATGCACATCAGGAAGCGGGCGCTGGCAACCGGCGTGAAGCCGCAGCGCTCGAACATGGTCTGTACGGTCACCGGATCGCCCTCCGGCCCTTCGGTCCCCACCTGATAGCGAAGCAGGCGTTGCGCCCGCTCTTCCACCGCCTCGGACCAACCAGCGGTGGCTGTAATCATAGGGTTGATCAAACCTGCCTCCAAATGCACCAGCCACGGGCCGCGCAGGCGCCAGAAACGTTAGATTGTTCGTCAAACGAACAAGATCAAGAACATCCCGCATGGTGGAAACCTGCGTCCGTTTGTTCACAAAGCAACCGTCGTGCCAGCGGCCGGGGGCGACGGCGCAGGGGTGCCACGCCACGCCGCTGGGTTCCCGTATCGCCTTGAGACTCCACCTGATTGGCCCATGGCGTCCGTATCGACGCCGGAACGGCGTCTCGGGACTCAACAGTGCAACGACCGTCCCGGTGCCCTCCACCTTCCATCCTGTCGCCGACAGGACATGTCATATGCGCGACAATCTGCCGCCCTTTTGGGCACCGCGTGTCGCCGCCCCGCAATCGACAGCCTTGGGGTGATGATCAGGAACTTTGCACGCGCGTGAATCGTTGCTGGTTCGAAAACAATTCCTGTTCTGCGCTGTTATGACCCGACATGCGTGGATCTATGAGCCGAAAGTTGTTTTGCGGCGGTGAGCGGGGGCCATCGTGGAGACGTCAATGCCGAACAAGAAAGCGGATTCGGACAAACCGGACAAAGGTGGGTCAACCACCGGGGAAGCGTTGCGGGAAAGCCTGGGGGCGCTGAACCGCAACCTCGCCGAGGGGCTGCGGACCGCGGACCGCCTGCAACGCGACGCCAGTCGTCTGGTCGAAGAAAGCGCGCGGCTTGCCGCCGAACTGGTCGAGCAACGGCGCGAGATGGGCCGGCTCCGCGACCGTCTGCATCGCGCCGAGAACAGCCGCGCCGCTCGGGCGGAGGAGCTGCGCCACGCCCATGAGACGGCGGAGCGTGCCGACCGGGCCAAGGCCCGCTTCCTGACCGCCGCCAGCCATGATCTGCGCCAACCCATCCAGGCAGCGGCGCTCTACGCCCACATCCTGAGCGGCGCGGTCGGCGCGAACCCCGCGGCCAGAGAGGCGGCGGACCTGCTCCAGGCCTCCATCGACAGCCTGAGCGGCATGCTGAGCGGCCTGCTCGACCTCGCCCGGCTGGAGGCCGGCGCGGTGGACGTCGCGGTCTCGGACTTCCGCCCCGACGCGCTGATGCGCCGTCTGGCCCAGGAGTTCCGGGAGAGCGCGACGTCCGAGGGGACGAGCCTGCATGTCCATCCCTCCTGTGTGGCGGTGCGGACCGACGCGCGGCTTCTGGAACGGATACTCACCCATCTGCTGTCCAACGCCATCCGCCACGGCGGAGGGAGCGGAAAGCGCGTCCTGCTCGGCTGCCGGCGGCGGCCCGGAGCGCTGGAATTCCAGGTGTGGGACGACGGGCGGGGCATCCCCCCCGACGCCCGCGCCGCCATTTTCGAGGAGTTCCACCAACTCGACAATCCGGAGCGCAGCGCGGTCAAGGGTTTCGGGCTCGGCCTGCCGCTGGTCGCCCACACGGCGCGGCTGCTGGGCCTGACGCTGGATTTGCGGTCGGAAGTCGGGCGGGGCACGGTCTTCACGGTGACCGTACCCCGCGCCGTCCTCACCAAACCCGACGCTACCGAACCCGGCGCCTCCGATCCCGGCATCTCAGATCCCGACCGCCGCCTGACCGCCGCTGCCCGCGCCATGGCGGCGGCGGCCACCAGCGCCGCGGCGACGGCATCCCCGACGGACCGGATGAAGGGCCGGCGGGTGCTGCTGGTGGAGGACGACGAGCGGGTGCGCCACGCCATGACCATGCTGCTCAAACGCTGGGGCGTCCAGGTGACCGCCGTCGGCTCGGCGGAGGAACTGGCCGACCGCCTGCCCCGGCTGCGCAGCCGTCCGCACGTCGTTCTCGCCGACCACCGGCTCCCACGCGGACAGACCGGGCGCACGGTGGCGGAACTGGTGCGCCGCCGCTGGGACGTGCCGGTCGTCATCATCACCGGCGACACGGCGCCGGAACGGCTGCGCGAAGCCCGCAACATCGGCTGCCGCCTGCTGCACAAGCCGGTGGAGCCCGGCGACCTCGCCGCCACGCTGGACGACGTCATGGAGCGGTGAGTCTCCAGAACAATCCCCCGCTCCGCCTGTTCGCATCGTGGGAGGGGCGCGCATGGGGCGAAGGAGGACACGGCGTGGTTTGATCGGCAAGGTCGCCATCCTGCTGGCGCTGGGCGCCGGGGCGGTGAGTGCCGGAGCCGTCGCCTGGGCGTGGGAGACGGCGATCCCGCCGCAGCCGCGCCCGGCGGCGGACGGCTTCGCGCCGGAACTGGTGGCGGAAGGGGCGCGGCTGGCGGCGGTGGGGAACTGCATCGCCTGCCACACCGTGCCGGGCGGACGGTCCTTCGCCGGGGGGCTGGCCCTGCCGACGCCCTTCGGCACCATCCACTCCACCAACATCACGCCGGACGAGGAAACCGGCATCGGCCGCTGGAGCGAGGCGGCCTTCACCCGCGCCATGCGGCGCGGGGTGGACCGCGAGGGGCGTCATCTCTACCCCGCCTTCCCCTACGACCACTACACGCGGGTCGGCGACGCCGACAACCGGGCGCTCTACGCCTACCTGATGACGCGCTCCCCGGTGCGGGCGGAGGCGCCGGCCAACGACCTGCCCTTTCCGCTGAACATCCGCATGGCGGTGGCCGGGTGGAAGCTGCTCTATTTCCGCGAGGGCGCCTTCACCCCCGACCCGGCCAAGCCGGAGGTCTGGAACCGCGGCGCCTATCTGGCGGAGGGGCTGGGCCATTGCGGCGCCTGCCACAGCCCGCGCAACGCGCTGGGCGCGGTGGACGAGGACCGCGCCTGGGCCGGCGGCGAGGCCGAGGGCTGGACCGCCTACCCCATCAACGAACACTCCCCGGCGCCCGTCCCCTGGACGGCGGACAGCCTGACCTTCTACCTGCGGCACGGCTGGCACCCCGCCCACGGCGTGTCGCGCGGGCCGATGGCGGAGGTCACCGGCAACCTCGCCGGGTTGCCCGACGCCGACGTGGCCGCCATCGCCGCCTATGTCGCTGACCGCATGGGTCCCCCCAGCGCCGAGCGCCAGCGCCGCGGCGAAGACCTGCAAGCCCTGGTTCCGCGCCTCACCGCCGAAGCCGGGACGCCGCCGGGCTCCAGCCTATCCGCCGCCGACAGCCTGAACCGGCCCCCTGCCGCGGGCTCTGAAGGGGCTCCGTCCAGAGCTGACGAGCGGGGCGAGGCGATCTACCGCACGACCTGCGCTACCTGCCATGAGTCCGGGCGGCCGCTGCCCTTCGGCGGGCTGCCCTTCGCGCTCAGCACGGCGGTGAACGCGTCCACCCCCCAGAACATCGTCAACGTCACGCTGTTCGGCCTGCCGCCCGGCGACGGCACCGTCAGCGCGGTGATGCCCGCCTTCGGCGGCGCGCTGTCCGACGCCGACATGGTGGCCTTGCTGCGCTTCCTGCGCGGGCGCTTCAGCGAGCAGCCGCCGTGGGACGGGCTGGAGCGGCTGGTGGCCGACACGCGGAGCGGCGCGCACCATGTCGCCGTCCGCCCTGCCGACGGCATCGAACGGGCGCCCCGCAACGTCGGCGCCACGGATTGAATGAAGGGAGCCCATCATGGCGATCGACCTCACGGTGAACGGCACCCTCCAGCGGGTTGAGGCGGACCCGGACACGCCGCTGCTCTACGTGCTGCGCGACGATCTGGGGCTGAACGGGGCGAAGTTCGGCTGCGGGTTGGGCCAATGCGGCGCCTGCACGGTGATGGTGGACGGACGCGCCGTGCTGTCCTGCGTCACGCCGGTCCTGCTGATGCAGGGGCGCGCCGTCACCACCGTGGAGGGGCTGGGCACCGCCGAGGCCCCAGGCCCCATGCAGCGCGCCTTCATCGAGGAGCAGGCGGCCCAGTGCGGCTACTGCATCCCCGGCATGATGATGCGGGCGCAGGCCCTGCTCCAGGAGCGGCCGGACGCCGACGACGCCGCGATCCGCCGCGCGCTGGAATTCAACCTGTGCCGCTGCGGCACCCACATGCGCATTCTGCGGGCCATCCGCCGCGCCGCCGACACCATGCGCCACGCCGAGACCGGCGCTCCGAACGGGAGGGCCGGCGGATGAGCGACCACACCCCGTTCCCGCTGACCCGCCGCGGCCTGCTGGCCGGCGGTGGCGCCCTGGTCGTCACCGTGTCGCTGGCCCGCCCACTGGTCGCCCAGACCGGAGCAAGCGGTAACGCAAGGCCCGGAAGCCTCTCCCAGACGCCCCGGCTCGACGCCTGGGTGCGCATCGGCGCGGACGGCGCCATCACCGTCTTCACCGGCAAGGCCGAACTGGGTCAGGGCATCCGCACCGCCCTACTCCAGGTCGCGGCGGAGGAGTTGCGCGTCCCGCCCGCCGCCATAACCCTGGTCACCGCCGACACCGCCCGCACCCCGAACGAGGGCTACACCGCCGGCAGCCAGTCCATGCAGAACAGCGGCACCGCCATCCGCGCCGCCGCCGCCCAGGCCCGTGCCCTGCTGGCGGAGGAAGCGGCGCGGCGCCTCGGCGCGCCGGCCGACGCGCTGGGCTTTGCCGACAAGCGGGTGACGGCGCCGGACGGGCGGGTGCTCGGCTATGGGGACTTGGCCACGTCGCTCGACCTGACCGTGGATGTGCCGGCGGACGCCCCGCTGACCGCGCCGGACCGCCTGTCGGTGATGGGCAAGCCACTGCCCCGCGTCGACATTCCGGCCAAGGTGACCGGCGGCGCGGCCTATGTGCAGGACCTTCGGCTGGAGGGCATGCTGCACGCCCGCGTCGTCCGCCCCCCCAGCCCCGCCGCCCGGCTGACCGCGCTCGACGCCGCCGGGGTGGAGGCGATGCCGGGGGTGGTCGCCGTGCTGCGCGACGGGACCTTCCTCGCCGTGGTGGCCGACAAGGAGTACCGGGCGGTCAAGGCGATGCGCGCCCTCGCCGCCGCCGCCCGCTGGGAGGAACCGGCGACCCTACCCGGCGACACTCCCCTGCCCGACCTGCTGCGCGGGCTGGAGCGCGAGGTCGGCACGGTGGCCGCGAAGGGCGAGGCCGGCGTCATTGCGGACGGGCCGCGCAGCCTGCGCGCCCGTTTCACCCGCCCCTACCAGCTTCACGGCTCCATCGGGCCGTCCTGCGGCGTGGCGGTGATGGGCGAGGACGGGCTGACCGTCTGGTCGCACACCCAGGGCGTCTATCCCGACCGCAAGGCCATCGCCGAGATGCTGCGCCTGCCTGTGGAGCGGGTGCGGGTGATCCACACGGAGGGTTCCGGCTGCTACGGCCACAACGGCGCCGACGACGCGGCGGCGGACGCGGCGCTGATCGCCAGCAAGCTGCCGGGCCGCCCGGTGCGGGTGCAATGGATGCGCGAGCAGGAGCATGCCGGGGAGCCCTATGGCCCGGCCATGATGATCGAGGCCGCGGCCTCCCTGGACGGAAACGGGCGCATCGACCGCTGGACCTTCGACGTCTGGTCCAACACCCACACCACCCGCCCCGGCGGGGCCGGCGCCCTGCTGGCCGCCCGCCATCGGGCCGACCCCTTCCCGGCCGAACCGGCGGCGCTGCAGATCACCCCCGCCGGCAACGGCGACCGCAACGCCATCCCGCTCTACGCCATCCCGAACAGCCGCGTCCTCTGGCACTTCCTGCCCGACATGCCGCTGCGGGTGTCGGCGCTGCGGTCGCTCGGCGCCTACGCCAACGTCTTCGCGCTGGAAAGCATGATGGACGATCTGGCGCGGCTGGCCGGTGCCGATCCCGTGGAGTTCCGCCTGCGCCACCTGGAGGACCCGCGCGCCCGCCGGGTGGTGGAACTGGCGGCGGAGCGCTTCGGCTGGACGGGCGCCGCACCGGCGCCGGGCTTCGGCCATGGCTTCGCCTTCGCCCGCTACAAGAACCACGCCGCCTATCTGGCGCTGGCCGTGGAACTGTCGGTGGACCGCGGCAGCGGGCGGGTGCGGATGACCCGCGCCACCGCCGCCATCGACAGCGGCGAGATCGTCAACCCCGACGGCATCCGCAACCAGACGGAAGGCGGCATCATCCAGGCGATGAGCTGGACCCTGTTCGAGCGCGTCGCCTACGACGACACCCGCGTCACCTCGGTGGATTGGGCCAGCTACCCCATCCTGCGCTTCGCCAGCGTGCCCGACCGCATCGACGTCCACATCGTCGAGCGGCCCGGCGATCCCTTCCTCGGCACCGGCGAGGCGGCGCAGGGTCCGACCGCCGCGGCCATCGGCAACGCCATCCGCTCGGCGACCGGCCGGCGCCTGCGCGACCTGCCCTTCACCCCCGACCGGGTGCGGGAGTCGACCACCGCCGGGTGAGGTCAGCCCTGGAGGGCTTTCCGCAATCGTCCCGATGAACAGAACGAATGGCTTGCCACCTTCGGACGAAGAAGGACGAGGGCCTGACCGAGGATGAGCGGCCTTCCCGCCCGCCGTCGCTGCGTCATGCCAAGACGCGAGGCGCAGCAAACCGCGGGCATTGCTTGCTGTCGCAATTTCCGCTTGCGCCACTTTTACTGGTATTCCTCACAACCCTTCGCAGATCTGTGAAGTTAAAACCAAGTAAACTCATGAATTTATCGGAACGACTCTGCACATTAACAATGCATTAATGCACCAAATAACGTAATATGCTGCAATATGAAACATTACAATGAGTGCTTATTCTTGCAAATGACAGCAGAACAGCTGTGTCAAATGCCACTTCTATGCATTGGACGTATTGACCGAGCCATCATGTTGTGGGTATGTGAAATCAAAAGGGGTAATCGTTTCTTTCGAGAAATCTCTACCCCTAATTGCATCCCATTCAGGAAACACGCCCGCCATGTCCGAAGCGTCCACCGTCGCCCCCACCACGCGCGTCACCACCTCTGGTCGCTTCCTCCGCACGGCAACCGAGATTGCCGTCATCGACACCGCCCTTGCCGGCTGGCGGGATCTTCGGGCGGGGCTTCCCCCCGGCGTGGAGGCGGTCTTGATCGGCGAAGGCCGCGACGGCGTGGCGGTCATGGCGCAGGCTTTGGCTGGGCGCCACGGCATCCGGGCGCTCCATGTGCTGTGCCACGGCTTCGAGGGCGGGTTGCAACTCGGCGCGGCCCGGCTCGACGAAGCGGCGCTGACGGCGCGCGAGGCGGAGTTGACGGCCATCGGCGCCTGCCTCGCCCAGGAGGGCGACATCCTGCTCTACGGCTGCAACGTGGCGAGCGGCCATGGCGAGTCGTTCCTCGACGCGCTGGCCGGCATCACCGACGCCGCCATGGCGGCGTCCCGGACCCTGACGGGCGCCGCGGAGTTGGGTGGCGATTGGGATCTCTCCTGGACGCGTGGCACGGTGCGGACCGAAGCCCTGCGGATCGACCAGTATCGCGGGGTGCTGGCCGCACCGTTCTTCGACGAAGCGTTCGCCTACACCGGCGAAAACACCATCACCCTCAAGTACGACGACAGCCTGGACAGCACGAGCAACCCGCTGCTGACCCATTTCGTGGCAACCAACGGCACCGTGAACGCGGGCACCGGTTCCATTCTGATCAATGGAACGCCGGTCGCCCTGATCAGCGCCGTGGTTTCCGACAACCTCGTGACCCTCACCGTCGGCCACCAGTTCCAGCTGAACGACAGCGTCGCCTTCCGCTACGAGGACCCGGCGGGTGACGACGCGACCGGCGTCATCCAGGCCCCCTACGGCCTGGACACCTTTTCGGTGGACGTCTCCGTTACGGTTCTGACCGCTCGCCCTCCGGCATTCGTCTCCGCATCTGCGCAAAGCGGAGGTAACAAGGTCGTCCTGTCCTTCGATCAGGCGCTGGATGACAACAATCCCCCGTCCATCCAGCAGTTCTTCGGCTCCTCGTCGACGTCGGGACAGATTCGCATCAACGGCGTCTATTATAATGTTTCCGGCGTCGACGTCATTGGCAGCACCGTCATCGTTGAGGTTGGCAACGGTTATATTTTCCAAAGTGGGGATGCTGTCTCCCTCCGTTATTACGACGGGGACACCGTGGACAGCACCACCGCCATCCAGAACCAGGGCGGCGTCGATATTCCGGATTTCAGAACCAGCTTCACGGTTCAACTTCATGCCCCCACGGTGACCGCTACGGGCGGCACGCCGACCTACAGCGGTTCCCAGACGCTGCCCCTGTTCTCATCGGCCACCGCCAGCACCAATGACAGCGGGCAGATCTTCACCGCCATGACGGTTACCGTGACCGGCATGCTGGATGGCGCCAACGAAGCGTTGTACTTCACCGTGCCCGGTATGATGGGTCCGCTTGAACTTTACCTGGTCGATGGCGCGTCCCACTTTGCGGACCCCGTGCAGATGAGCGCGACAAGGGTCACCGGGACGGTGTCCGTCAGCAACGGCACAGCGACCATCAGGATCTCCGGCATGGCCCTGTCGGATGCCGAAATGGCCTCGCTCATCAACGACATCACCTATTACAACGCGGCCGGCACTCCATCCGACGGCCAGCGCATCATTGCCGTCACCGGCCTCACCGACGACGGCGGCAGCGTCGACACAGGCGACATCACCGGGGTTTCCGCAACCATCAACGTCGGCACGCCGGCTTCGAGCCTGCCGACCCTGACCGCGACAGGCAACGCGCCGACCTACACCCAGGGCGACGCGTCGGGCGCAGACCTGTTCTCCGGAGTGACGGCCAGCACCAACGACAGCGGGCAGGTCTTCACCGGCCTGACCCTGACGATCACCAACGTCACCGACGACGAGGCGCTGCTCGGCATCGGCACCAACCCCCTTGCCCTGTCCAGCAGCGCCCCCGTCGTCGTGCCGGGGATCATCGGCAGTGGAATGGGGGTCGTCGCCAGCGTCACCAAGACCGGCACGACGGCGACCATCACCCTGACCGGGCTCGACCACAGCGACTCCCAACTGGCGGCGCTGATCGACGGGCTGACCTACACCAACAGCAGCAGCACCGTCACGCCCGGTGACCGCGTCATCACCGTCACCAGCGTCACCGACGGCGGCGGCAGCAACAACACCGCCAGCCTCACTGGCGTCTCCACCACCGTCAGCGTCGCGGGTGCTTCCACCACGTCCATCGCGCCGACACTGACCCTCACCGCGGAGGACACCTACGGCCAGTCGTTGGCTCTCGGCACCGTCACCGCCGACCTGTTCGACGGGGTGACCGCCTCCACCGTCGACGGCGGGCAGACCTTCACCGGCATGGTGCTGACGGTCCACGGTGTCCTCACCGGCCCCAACGAGCGTCTCACGATCGGCGGCACCTCCATCACGCTGACGGCGGGGACAGGCGTCTTCTCCAAGGGCAACTATGTGGTGACGGTGGTGAACGGCGTCGCCACGGTGACGCTGTCCGGCATGAGCCTGACCGACAGCGAGATGAACGCGCTGATCGACGACCTCGCCTACGCCTGCGACAACGCGGGGATCAGCTTGGCCCCTTCCGACCAGCTCCCCCTCACCGACACGCGCTCCATCGTCCTGCGCTCCATCACGGACAGTGGCGCCTCCAACAACACCACCGTGTTGAACAAGGTCGCCACGGTGTCGCTGGGTCAGAAGGACTCGCAGTCCCCGATGATCACGGTGACGCCGACCGTTCCGACGGTCACCTTCGCACCAGGCACGACAACCGCGGTTTCGTTCACCGTAACCGTTGCCAACCCGGCGACAATCGGGGACGGAGCCCTCTTCTTCAACGTCAAGGCACCGGACGGCTTGACGATCTCGAACGTCAAGATGAACGGCGGCCTGCCTGTCTTCGCCTTCGGAGCCTCGCCCGGGACCTACACCCTGACCTTCAACGTGACGAACACGGGCACGACCACCAGCGGCGCGTTCCCTATCAGCATCACCGCGGGGTACAGCGACACCATCTCCCCCATCCCGACGATCGCGGTCAAGTCCGGATCCACGATGGTGACCATCGCCGAGCCCGCCCCCATCCTGCAAAGCGCGGCGGTGGACGGCACGGCGCTGGTGCTGACCTACGACATGGCGCTGGACGGCACGAACATCCCGGCGGCGAATGGCTTCACGGTCAAGATCGGCGGTTCGACGGTCTCCGTCACCAACGTCGCGGTGGATGGGGTCAACAAGACGGTCACGCTGACACTCGGTCAGGCGGTCGCCCACACCGACACCGTGACGGTCGCCTACTCCGACCCGACCGCCGGCGACGACACCAACGCCGTCCAGAGCACCACGGGCACCGATGCCGCGTCCTTCGCCGCCCAGTCGGTCACCAACACCACGCTCGACCCGAACGGCACCCCGCCGACACTGACGCTCACGCCGGTCAACGGCTACGGCCAGCTCGTGATGGGCAACCCGACCTTCGACCTGTTCGATGCCGTCACCGCCTCCACGGTGGACAGCGGGCAGACCTTCACCGGCATGGTGCTGACCGTCCACCACGTCGCGGGCACCGGCACCGACGAGTTCCTGACCATCGCCGGAACCGACATCACGCTGAGCGACGGAACCTCGGGCAGCTTCACCGGCGGCAACTACGCGGTCACCCTGGTGAACGGCGTCGCGACGGTGGCGATCAGCGGCATGGCGCTGAGCAACAGCGCGATGAGCACGCTGATCGACGGCATCGCCTACAAGACCACGGCATTCTTGGTTTCCAGCCTCAGCCAGACCAATTCCGGATTCAGCGAAACGCGCCCCATCGTCCTGCGCTCGATCTCCGACAGCGGCGCCGCGAACAACACGACCGAGGTCAACAAGCTCGTCACCGCGTCGTTCGGGACGCAGCCGGACAGCCTCTCCCCCATCACCATCACGCCAGACAACCCGACCGCCACCTTCGCCAGCGGCACCTCGACCCAGCTTTCCTTCTCGGTGAACATCAGCACGGCGCTGACGCTGGTGGGAAGCAATGTCCACTTCGACGTTGCCGCCCCGAGCGGTTGGACGATCGCGAATCTCCAGCTCAACGGGTCCGCGAACAACATCCTGACCGGCGTCATTCCGATCGGGGTCCAAACGCTGACCTTCGACGTGACAGCGTCCGGCACGGACACGGCCGGCCACTTCCCCATCAGCATCTTCACCTCCACCAGCGGCCTGTATCCTCAGGTGTCGATTTCGTCCGGCTCCGTCCTGGTGGCGCTCGCCCCGCCCGCTCCGGTCCTGCAAAGCGCCGAGGTCGAGGGCACGACGCTGGTCCTGACCTACGACGTCGCGCTGGACGCCGTGAACGGTCCGGCGGCAGGCGCCTTCGAGGTCAAGGCTGGCGGCAGCACGGTCACCGTCTCCAGCGTCGCCGTGAACAGCGTCAACAAGACGGTCACGCTGACCTTGGCCCAGGCGGTCCAGCACGGGCAGACGGTCACCGTCAGCTACACCGATCCCACCAGCGGCAACGATGTGGCGGCGATCCAGAACGCGACCGGCGGCAGCGATGCCGCGACGGTCACCAACCAGTCGGTGACGAACAACACGGCCGACACGACGCCGCCGTCGATCACCACGGTGACGATCCCCGACCAGGCGGCCAAGGTCGGCGACACGGTGACGGTGACGATCACCGTGGCCTCGG
>NZ_QOKV01000024.1 GCF_008365405.1 Azospirillum brasilense
TGCAGTACGGCATGGACCCGGTGCAGTTCGGCATCGTCATGCTGATCAACTGCGCGCTCGGCCTCAACACCCCGCCGGTCGGCACCACCCAGTTCATCGGCTGCGCCATCGGCGAGGTCTCGGTCGGCCAGGTCATGCGCTCCATCACCCCCTTCTACGGCGCCCTCTTCATCACCCTCCTCCTCGTCACCTACGTCCCCACCTTCTCCCTCTGGCTCCCCCATCTCCTCATGCGCTGAGGCAACCTCCGCAGGGTCATGAAAAAGGGCCGCGCCGGCATCCCCGGCGCGGCCCTTTTATGTTTGCCTATAACGGATCAGCCGGCTTCGGCGTTCGAGGAGTTTTGCCACAGGTTCAGCCCGCCATCGACGGCGTGGCGGTCGATCTCGCCCAATTCCTCCGGTGTGAAGGCGGTGTTCTTCAGCGCGTCGAGCGAGTTGTCGAGTTGCTCCACGTTGCGGGCGCCGATCAGGGCGGAGGTCACGCGCGGGTCGCGCAGCACCCAGGCGATGGCCATCTGGGCCAGCGTCTGGCCGCGCCGCTGGGCGATGGCGTCCAGGGCACGCACCCGCTCCAGATTCTCCGGCGACAGGAAATGCGCCTTCAGCGTGCCGCCCTTGGCGGCGCGGGCGTCGGTGGGCTGGCCGCTCAGATACTTGGTGGTCAGCATGCCCTGGGCCAGCGGCGAGAAGGCGATGCAGCCGATCCCGGTCTCCTCCAGCGCGTCGAGCAGCCCGCCCTCGATCCAGCGGTTCAGCATCGAGTAGGAGGGCTGGTGGATCAGGCAGGGGGTGCCAAGGTCCTTGAGGATCGCCGCCGCCCGCCGGGTCATCTCCGGCGAGTAGGAGGAGATGCCGACATAGAGCGCCTTGCCCTGCCGCACGGCGTGGTCGAGCGCGCCCATCGTCTCCTCCAGCGGGGTGCGCGGATCGACGCGGTGCGAGTAGAAGATGTCCACATAGTCAAGCCCCATCCGCGTGAGGCTCTGGTCCAGGCTGGCCGTCAGGTACTTGCGCGAGCCCCAGCTTCCGTAGGGGCCGGGCCACATGTCGTAGCCGGCCTTGGTGGAGACGATCAGTTCGTCGCGGTGGGCCTTGAAGTCGGTCGCCAGGACGCGCCCGAAATTCTCCTCGGCCGAGCCCGGCGGCGGGCCGTAGTTGTTGGCGAGGTCGAAGTGGGTGACGCCGCGGTCGAAGGCCCGGCGCAGCACGGCGCGCCCGGTCTCGAACACGTCGGTGCCGCCGAAATTCTGCCACAGCCCCAGCGAAATGGCCGGCAGGTCAAGCCCGCTCCGCCCGCTGCGGCGGTAGGTCATGGCGGTGTAGCGGGCCGGATCGGCGCGGTAGAGCGATTGCATCGCGGTCTCCTGGCTGTCTTGCGCGGTGTTGGGAGGAACGTGACTGATATATTAGAAATCAGCTACGGTCCAAAGCCAAGTGCGCAGAGCAGCCTCATACCGTGGGCGGGTGATGGCTTCCATCACCCGCCCACGGTCGGACCCGACAGATCAATGCGATAGCATTGATTGAAAGGGTGATACGGACGAAGCCGTCAGGCGTCGTCCGTATCAGACCGGCTCGGCCTCGTCTTCCGAAGGAGCGGTGAAGTAGAGCGGGTTGGCCTTCTGCGCGTCGGCGATGGTGACCTGGAGATAGTCCAGATGCAGGTCGATGGCCTTCGCCGCCGCCTCCGGGTCGTTGTTGGCGATGGCCTCGATGATGACCGAATGCTCGGCGATCACGTCCGGCACGCGGCCCAGCACCGGCAGGGTCAGCAGGCGGTAGCGGTCCACCTGCACCTTCACCTGCTGCGTCAGGTTCCAGAATCCGGGATAGCCGGCGGTCTCCGCCAGCAGCGCGTGGAAGGTCTCGTCGGCCTGGTGGAAGCCTTCGAAATTCTGGGCGGCCTCCATCTCGCGCTGGAGTTCCAGATTGGCGCGCAGCTTGGCGATCTGGCTGCGGGTGGCGCGCTTGGCGGCGTAGCGGACGGTCGCCTCCTCCAGCGCCTTGCGGATGGCGATGGCTTCCGGCAAGGCGCCCAGCGGGATGCGGGAGACGAAGGTGCCGGATTGCGGGAAGATCTCGATCAGCCCCTCGTCGGCCAGACGCAGCACGGCCTCGCGCACCGGGGTGCGGCTGACGCCGTAATCCTGGGCGATCACCTTCTCCGCGACCGGCTCGCCCGGCTTGCGGCGGAGCGAGACGATCTCGTTGCGCAGGTCACGGTAGATCGTCGCCGCCACGGTGGTGCCGCGCTGGGCCGGACGGGCGACCGCCGCCGCCGTGCGGCGCCGGGTCCGCGCCTTGACGCCCTCCACCTGTTCCGAATCCACCGCCGATGTCTGCGCCGCCTTTTTCAACACCCGCTCCTGCCAGGAAAAGTCAGGGCGCCGGATCTCCGGACAGCGGCGTCGAACCCATTGTTTCACGCCGCGGACGGTCCGCCCTTCATCGCAATATACTAATACCCGGCGGGGTGGGTCAAACGCCTTGGCCCCGCGCGGCGCCCCGACTCCGCGCCAGTTTGTCCCACCGGGAAGCGCGTTGCGTCGCTCGTCAGTATACTAGTATATTCTAGAAAGCTCCACCGCGGAGCGCACAGCCTCAAGGACCGCCACCGTGGACCGCAAACGCATCGCCCTCGTCGCCCACGACGCCCGCAAGCCCGACCTGATCGGCTGGCTCGGCGCCAACATCCGCGCGCTGGAGGGCAACGTCTTCTGGTCCACCGGCACCACCGGCCGGCTGGTCCGGGAGGCCCATCCCCAGCTGGACATCACCTCGCTGAAGAGCGGACCGCTGGGCGGCGACCAACAGATCGGCGCGATGATCGCGGAGGGCCGGATCGACCTGCTCGTCTTCTTCGTCGACCCGATGACCGCCCAGCCCCACGACGTCGACGTGAAGGCGCTGACCCGCCTCGCCACCCTCTACAACATCCCGATGGCCTGCAACGAGGCGACCGCCGACATGGTGATCTCCTCCCCCCTCTTCACCAGCGGCTACCGCCCGCGGGCCGTCGACTTCGCCGCCCACGATTCGCGCCGCCTCTGACCCGCGCCCTCTTGACTTGGGCATCGCGCAGACAGAATTGTGGGCGGGACGCACAAAGCTCTTGCATCCGGAACTGATATATTAATATATTCCGACATGCGGGGCACGACCGGCGCAGCACCGCGCGCCACACCCGAACCACCCATTCAAATGGGCACCGGACACCCGTCCGGCATCCCTCTTTCCGGAGATGAACGATGCTCCACCCCGACCGCCTCTTCCCCAGCGATCCCACGCAGCGCGACATCGCGCGCCGGCTGTACGCGGAGGTGGGCCACCTGCCGATCATCAGCCCGCACGGCCACACGGACCCGTCCTGGTTCGCGAAGAACGAGGCGTTCCCGAACCCGGCGTCGCTGTTCGTGGTGCCCGACCATTACGCCTTCCGCATGCTCTACAGCCAGGGCGTGCCGCTGGAGAGCCTGGGCGTGCCGCGCAAGGACGGCGGGGCGGTGGAGAGCGATCCCCGCAAGATCTGGCGCCAGCTCGCCCAGAACTGGCACCTGTTCCGCGGCACGCCGACGCGCATGTGGCTCGACCACGCCTTCGAGACGGTGTTCGGCGTGACGGAGCGGCTGAGCGGGGCCAGCGCCGACCGCATCTTCGACCAGATCGACGCCTGCCTGCAAAAGCCGGAATTCCTGCCGCGCGCCCTGTTCGAGCGCTTCAACATCGAGCTGCTGGCGACCACCGAGTCGCCGCTCGACACGCTGGAGCATCACCGCGCCATCCGCGAGAGCGGCTGGAAGGGTCGTGTCATCACCGCTTTCCGCCCCGACCCGGTCGTCGATCCGGAGTTCGAGGGCTTCCAGGCCAATGTCGAGCGGCTCGGCGCGCTGTCCGGTGAGAACACCGCGACCTGGGCCGGCTACCTCGCCGCCCTGCGCAACCGCCGCCAGTATTTCAAGGAGGTCGGCGGCGCCACCTCGACCGACCACGGCCACGCCACGGCGACCACCGCCGACCTGTCGGACGCCGACGCCGAGCGGCTGTTCGAGAAGGCGTTGCGCGGCACCATCACGGCGGCCGAAGCGGAGATCTTCCGCGGCCAGATGCTGACCGAGATGGCCAAGATGAGCCTGGACGACGGGCTGGTCATGCAGATCCACCCGGGCAGCTTCCGCAACCACAACCCGGGCGTCTTCGAGCGCTTCGGTCGCGACAAGGGCGCCGACATCCCGACCGGCACCGAGTATGTGCGGGCGCTGAAGCCGCTGCTCGACCGCGTCGGCAACGAGCGCGACCTGACCATCATCCTGTTCACGCTGGACGAGACCAGCTACGCCCGCGAGCTGGCGCCGCTGGCCGGCCATTACCCGGCGCTGCGCGTCGGCCCGGCCTGGTGGTTCCACGACAGCCCCGAGGGCATGCGCCGCTACCGCGAGATGATCACGGAGACGGCGGGTTTCTACAACACGGTCGGCTTCAACGACGACACCCGCGCCTTCTGCTCGATCCCGGCCCGCCACGACGTGGCCCGCCGCGTGGATTGCGCCTTCCTGGCCCGGCTCGTCGCCGAGCACCGGATGGAGGAGGACGAGGCCGCGGAGCTGGCGGTGGATCTCGCCTACACCCTCGCCAAGAAGGCGTACAAGCTCTGACCGGAGCCTGACGACAGCCCCTCTCCCGCCCCGGGAGAGGGTGCCCGCGAAGCGGGCGGGTGAGGGTCGTACGAGGATCAAGACGTTGATCCTTGTCGGCACCCTCACCCTCCCGCCGCAGGGCGGCGGGCCCCTCCCTCTCCCGGGACGGGAGAGGGGATTCAAGAAAAGGACCACCACCATGGCATCGCTGACCATCCGCCTGCATCCCGCGGACAACGTCGTCGTTGCCGGCGCCGACCTGCCGGAGGGCACCCCCCTGCCCGACACCGACATCGCCGCCCGGACCACGATTCCCTCCGGCCACAAGGTCGCGGTGCAGGCCATCGCGGTCGGCGAGCCGGTGCGCAAGTACAACCAGGTCATCGGCTTCGCGACCGCCCCCATCGAGCCGGGCGACCACGTCCACGTCCACAACATCGGCATGGGCGACAGCTTCGAACGCGACCACGCCTTCGGCGCCGACTCCCATCCCACGGACTTCGTGCCGGAGGCGGAGCGCGCCACCTTCCAGGGCATCGTCCGCCCGGACGGGCGCGTGGCGACCCGCAATTACATCGGCATCCTGACCACGGTGAACTGCTCGGCCACCGCCGCGCGGATGATCGCCGACCAGTTCCGCGGCGACGCGCTAGCCGCCTACCCCAACATCGACGGGGTGGTCGCGCTGACCCACGCCTACGGCTGCGGCATGGGCTCCCAGGGCGACGCCATCGACGCGCTGCGCCGGACCATCGCCGGCTACGCCCGCCACCCGAACTTCGCCGCCGTGCTCGTGCTCGGCCTCGGCTGCGAGGTGAACCAGATCGACAAGCTGGTCGAGGTCGAGGGGCTGACCGTCGGCGACACGCTGCAGACGCTGGCGATCCAGGAGAGCGGCGGCACCGCCGCCACCGTGCGGGCGAGCGTGGAGCGCATCCGCACGCTGCTGCCCCGCGTCAACGACGTGAAGCGCGAGACCGCGCCGGCCAGCCACCTGATCCTGGCGCTGCAATGCGGCGGCTCGGACGGCTATTCGGGAATCACCGCCAACCCGGCGCTGGGCCACGCCGTGGACCTGCTGATCCGCAACGGCGGCACCGCGGTGCTGAGCGAGACGCCGGAGGTCTATGGCGCCGAGCATCTGCTGACCCGCCGCGCCGTCAGCCCGGCGGTCGGCGAGACGCTGGTCGAGCGCATCCGCTGGTGGGAGGACTACACCAGCCGCACCGGCGGCGAGATGAACAACAACCCGTCGCCCGGCAACAAGAAGGGCGGCCTGACGACCATCCTGGAGAAGTCGCTGGGCGCGGTCGCCAAGGCCGGCACGACCAACCTCGTCGAGGTGGTGCGCTACGCCGAGCCGATCACCGGGCCGGGCCTCGTCTTCATGGACACGCCGGGCTACGACCCGGTGTCGGCCACCGGGCAGGTGGCGGGCGGCGCCAACGTGCTGTGCTTCACCACGGGCCGCGGCTCCGTCTTCGGCTGCAAGCCGACGCCCTCGCTGAAGCTCGCCACCAACACGGCGCTGTTCCGCAAGATGCCCGACGACATGGACATCGATTGCGGCCCCATCGCCACCGGCGACGCCACCATCGAGGAGGTCGGGCGGGCGATCTTCCAGCTCATCCTCGACACCGCCTCGGGCCGGAAGACCAAGAGCGAGGAGCTGGGATTCGGCTCCGACGAGTTCACGCCCTGGCAGATGGGCGCCGTCATGTGAGCAAAAGGGCTTGCGCTCTGAGTGATATACTAGTATAAGTGTTTTCGTTCGGTTATCCTTTGAAACCCAGTCGGCAGGCCGCACCGCGCGTATGGTTCCGCCGAGTGACGTTTCTCCAAAGTGCGACTTCAGACCGCCGGGGCACGCTCCGGCGGTCTTTTCTTTTCGGGGTCCGACGATCCGACGGCGGCGCGCAGCCAGTCGCGGAAAACGGTGAAGCCCGGCTCCCGGTGCCGCGCCGGCCGCGAGACCAGATACCACGCACGCCCCATCGGCACGGCCAGCGCGAAGGGCGTGACCAGCCGGCCCGCCGCCAGATCGTCGGCGATGTAGAGCCGTGCCCCCAGCGCCACCCCCACCCCGTCCGCCGCCGCCTGCAAGGTCATCGCGTAGCTGCCGAAGGACAGCCCCTTCGAGGACGGCGGCGCCAGCCCCGCCGAGGCGAACCAGTGCGGCCAGTCGTCCGCCCAGTGCGACACCGAGAGCAGCGTCGCCGACAGCAGATCCTCCGGACGGCGCAGGGTCGGTGCCAGGGCCGGCGCGCAGACCGGCAGCATGTCGGCGGTGAACAGCTCCTCCACCTCATAGCCCGGCCAATGCCCGTCGCCCAGCAGCAGGGCGCAGGTCCAATCCTCGCGGATCGGCGCGCCGGCGCCACCGGTGGCGATGCGCACCTCCACGTCAGGATGGCTCTCATGGAAGGCCGACAGGCGCGGGATCAGCCAGCGCACCGCGAAGGTGGCGCCCACCCCCAGGGTCAGCACCGGGCCGTCGCGCATGGCGGCGGCCCGCTCGACGCTGTCCGCGATCGCGTCGAAGGCGCCGGTCAGGCCGGGTTGCAGCGCCCGCCCACGGTCGGTCAGCTCCAGCGCGTTGGCCCGCCGCTCGAACAGCGGGAAGCCCATCCGCTCCTCCAGCAGGCGCACCATGCGGCTCACCGCAGCCTGCGAGACGTTCAGCTCGCCCGCCGCCCCGGTGAAGCTGCCGTGGCGGGCCGCGGCCTCGAACGCCCGCAAGGCGTTCAGCGATGGCAGGCGCCGCATCCGATCCCCTCCGCATCACCCCAACATTTCCTGGGGGTCAGCATCAGACAATCCCGTTTGCGGCACAAGCGTGCCAGGGGCATCATGACCTCCACAGCCAAAGAAAACTTTCGGATGAGCGGGATGCTGACGGTTCCCCTGACACTCGGACTCGGCCTTGCGGCATTGGTGACCTCGTTCCTGTCGGGCCTGTTCGGCATGGCCGGCGGCATGGTGCTGATGGGGTTGCTGCTGGTGCTGCTGCCGGTGTCCTCAGCCATGCTGCTGCACGGGATCACGCAGATGACCGCCAACGGCTGGCGGGCGTGGCTGTGGCGGCGGCATGTGCAATGGGGGATCGTCGCCCGGTTCCTGCTGGGCGGGGCGGTGGCGGTCGGCGTCTTTACCCTGATCCGCTATGTGCCCGGCAAGGCGGAGGCGCTGATCGTGCTGGGGCTGTCGCCCTTCATGGCGATGGCGGTTCCGTCGCACTGGTCGCCGAACGTGTCGCGGCGCGGCCACAGCACATTGGCCGGCGTCCTGTGCATGGGCGTGCAGTTGATCGCCGGAATCTCGGGGCCGCTGCTCGATGTGTTCTTCGTGAAGTCCAGCCTGTCGCGGCAGAGCGTCGTGGCGACCAAGGCGACGATGCAGGTCTTCGGCCACCTGTTCAAGACGGTCTATTTCGGCTCCCTCGTCGCGGCGTCTGAGGCGGAGGCGCTGGACATCACGGTGACGCTCGTCTGCATCGGCATGGCGATCCTGGGAACGAACCTGTCGCGCCGCGTGCTCGACGCGATGAGCGACGCCCAGTTCCGCAGCTGGAGCCAGCGTCTGGTCGCCCTGACCGGCACCGTCTATCTCGGCCAGGGGCTGTTCCTGCTGGTGGTGGGGTGACGGTCGGGGGCGACACACTTTAAATTCCCTCTCCCGCCCCGGGAGAGGGAGGGACCCGCCGCGAAGCGGTGGGAGGGTGAGGGTAGGACCAAGGATCAGAGTCTTGATCCTCGTACGACCCTCACCCGCCCGCTTCGCGGGCACCCTCTCCCGGGACGGGAGAGGGAAAAACAATCCGCACCGGTCTCCGCCTCTTCCGGGTGGAGCGCCGAAATTTTGTGTGCCTGGGTGGTGGCTGACAGGTTCATGACAGGTTCGCCTGATAAACAGTTGGAACAACCAACCACCGTTCCCGGAACCTCCACCATGGCGACCGAATCCGCAGCCCGAAAGCCGGCGGAACCCACGGCGAAGACCGCAGCGGCGGACGAGCGGACCCCGCTCTTTTATGGCGCCGCCTGCGGCGCGGGGGCCGGCGGCTCCGTCCTCCTCTACGAGGCGCGCCCGCGGAGTTCCACCGCCAAGGCACCGTAAGGCGCGCCAAGCGCCATCCAAAAAACAAAAAAGTCCATTCGGAGGAAACACCATGAGCCTCGGCAACCCCGCCAAAGGGATGCTGGCGGCGGCCGTGATGGCCGCTGCCGCCCTGTTCGCCGCTCCCGCGTCCGCGGAGATCAAGAATCTGGAGATCATTGCCCCCGCCAACGCCGGCGGCGGCTATGACCAGCACGCGCGCGCCATGCAGCAGGTCCTTCAGGACCACAAGCTGGCCTCCAGCGTCCAGGTGGTCAACATTCCGGGAGCCGGCGGCACCATCGGCCTCAGCCAGTTCGTCACCGCCAAGAAGCGCAACCCCGGCCTGATGATCTCCGGCCTCGGCATGATCGGGGCGATCCTGATCAACAAGTCGCCGGTGTCGCTCGATCAGGTGACCCCGCTGGCCCGCCTGACCGGCGAGTACCAGCCCATCGTCGTGGCCGCGGATTCGCCGCTGAAGACGCTCGACGACCTCGTCCGGAAGTTCAAGGCCGATCCGGGCTCCGTCTCCTGGGGCGGCTTCGCCGTCGGCAGCCCGGACCACATCCTCTACGGCCTGCTGGTCAAGGCGATCGGCGGCGACGTCTCCAAGATGAACTACATCGCCGCCGGAGCGGGCGGCGAGATGATGGCCTCGGTGCTCGGCGGCCACATCACCGTGGCGACCGGCGGCTACAACGAGATGGCCTCCCAGCTCCAGGCCGGAAAGCTGCGCGCCCTGGCGATCTCCGCCCCGCAGCGCCTCCCCGGCATCGACGTCCCGACCTTCAAGGAGCAGGGCGTGGATGTGGAACTGGTGAACTGGCGCGCGGTGATGGCGCCGGGCAACCTGAAGGCGTCGGAAAAGCAGGCCCTCGACGACGCGGTCGGTGCCATGGTCCGCACCGACGAGTGGAAGCGCATCGCCGCGGAGCGCGGCTGGATCGACCTCTACCTGCCGTCCGACCAGTTCGCCGCCTTCGTGAAGGACGAGCGGACCCGGATCGAAGGCGTCCTGACCGAGTTGGGCCTCGTCAAGTGACGAACAGCCGGCGGCGGCCCGCCGGTTTTCAAAACAAAAACACACCCATGGAGCGAAGCGTCATGACCATCCGCATGCCGGGCGCCGTGAAGGGCGTCCTGACCGCCGCCGTTCTCGCCACAGCCGCCCTCGCCGCCACCCCGTCACTGGCCGAGATCAAGGGGCTGGAGATCATCGCCCCGGCGAGCCCCGGCGGCGGCTGGGATCAGCACGCCCGCACCCTCCAGCAGGTTCTCCAGGACCAGAAGCTGGCTTCCAACATCCAGGTCGTGAACATCCCCGGCGCCGGCGGCACGGTGGGCCTCGCCCAGTTCGTCACCGCCAAGAAGCGCACGCCGACGATTCTGGTCGGCGGCCAGATCATGCTGGGCGCCATCGTCACCAACAAATCGGCGGTGACGCTCGATCAGGTGACCCCGCTGGCCCGGCTGACCGGCGAATACACCGCCATCGTCGTTCCCCCGGATTCGCCCATCAAGACCTTCGACGACCTCATCAAGACGTTCAAGGCGAACCCCGGCTCGGTCTCCTGGGGCGGCGGCTCGGCGGGCGGCAGCGACCAGATCCTCGCCGGGCTGATCGCCAAGGCGGTCGGCGTCGATCCCAACAAGGTCAACTACGTCGCCACCGCGGGCGGCGGCGAGCTGCTGGCCTCGGCGCTCGGCGGCCATGTGACCCTTGGCATGGGCGGCTACAGCGAGTTCGCCCCGCAGTTCCAGGCGGGCAAGCTGCGCGCCATCGCCGTCTCCGCTCCGCAGCGCCTGCCGGGCTCCGACACGCCGACCATGAAGGAGCAGGGCGTCGATCTGGAGTTCGTCAACTGGCGCGGCGTCTTCGCCCAGTCCTCCGCCAAGCCGGCGGAGCTGAAGGAACTCCAGGAGGCCGTCGCCAAGGCGGTCGCCAGCGACGAGTGGAAGCAGGCCGTGAAGCAGCGCGGCTGGATCGACCTCTATCAGCCCTCCGCCGAGTTCGCCTCCTTCCTGAAGCAGGAGCGCGCGCAGATCGAAGGCACGCTGAAGGACATCGGCCTCGTGAAGTAAAGGCCCGAACCAGATGGGCGCGGTCGCCGCGCCCATCGGTCCGCAAAAAAACAGTCTGGGAGGATGAAGCGATGACCACCGGTCGGAGCATGCGCGCCGGAGAGGCGGTGCTGGGCGGCGGGCTGATCGCCCTTGGGGGGCTGATCGCGGTCGAGACCATGCTGACGCCAAGCGTCGGCCGGGCGGTGGTCGGCCCCGCCCTGTTTCCCTACCTGATCTCGGGCGGCCTCGTCCTGGTCGGCCTGTCCCTGCTGCGCGAGGCCTTCGCCGGGGCCATCGCCCACGCCGAGGGGCTGGAATTGGACCTCTGGGCGGTGGCGCTGGTCGCGGCGGGGCTGGCCGTCCAGTTCCTGCTGCTCGACACGCTGGGCTGGATTCCCTCCACCACCATCCTGTTCGCCGCGGTCTCCCGCGCCTTCGGCGGCCGGCGGCTGATGGTCAATCTCGCCATCGGGCTGGCGCTCGCCGCCTTCACCTTCGTGGCCTTCAATTACGGGCTCGGCCTGAACCTGCCCGAGGGCAGCATCGTCGAACGGCTCACGTCAGCCGACGCCGAATAAGCCCCGCATCGGGAAGGAAACCGCACAATGGACACCCTTGCCGCCCTGGGCCACGGCTTCCTCGTGGCGCTGACCCCCTACAACCTGCTGTGGTCGGCGATCGGCGTGACCGTGGGCACCGCGGTCGGCGTGCTGCCCGGCATCGGCCCGGCGCTGACCGTGGCGCTGCTGCTGCCGGTCACCTACGGGCTGGAGCCGACCTCCGCCTTCATCATGTTCGCCGGCATCTATTACGGCGCGATGTACGGCGGCTCGACGACCTCGATCCTGCTGAACGCGCCGGGCGAGTCCGGCAGCATCGTCACCGCCATCGACGGCCACGCCATGGCCCGCCAGGGCCGCGGCGCCCAGGCGCTGGCGACCGCCGCCATCGGCTCCTTCATCGCCGGCACCATCGCCACCGCGGCGCTGACCTTCGTCGCCCCGCTGATGGTCAAGATGGCCCTGCTGTTCGGCCCGGCCGAGTATTTCGCGCTGATGGTGCTGGCGCTGACCACCGTGACCGCGGTGCTGGGCAGCTCGCTGGCGCGCGGGCTGGCGAGCCTGTTCCTCGGTCTGGCGCTGGGTCTGGTCGGCATCGACATGCAGACCGGTCAGGCGCGGCTGGCCTTCGGCGTGCCGGAGCTGCTCGACGGCATCGACACGGTGGTCGTCGCGGTCGGCCTGTTCGCGGTCGGCGAGACGCTCTACGTCGCCTCCCGCCACCGCTTCGAGACGGAGGAGATCTACGCGCTCAAGGGCTCCAAATGGATGAGCCGGGAGGACTGGAGCCGCTCGTGGAAGCCGTGGCTGCGCGGCACGCTGCTGGGCTTCCCCATCGGCACCCTGCCGGCGGGCGGCAGCGAGATCCCGACCTTCCTGTCCTATCTGGTCGAGAAGCGTCTGGCGAAGAAGCCGGAGGAGTTCGGCAAGGGCGCCATCGAGGCCGTCGCCGGTCCGGAGGCCGCCAACAACGCGTCGGCCGCCGGTGTGCTGGCGCCGCTGCTGTCGCTCGGCCTGCCGACCTCGGCGACCGCCGCCATCATGCTGGCCGCCTTCCAGCAGTACGGCCTGCAACCCGGCCCGACGCTGTTCGACAACAACCCGGAGTTGGTCTGGGGCATGATCGCCAGCCTCTACATCGGCAACGTGCTGCTGCTGGTGCTGAACCTGCCGCTGGTCGGCTTCTGGGTGAAGCTGCTGCTGATCCCGCGGCCCTGGCTGTACGCCGGCATCCTCGTCTTCTCGTCGCTGGGCGCCTACACGCTGAACAACAACGTCATCGATCTGGTCATCCTGTGGGTGATCGGGCTGGTCGGCTTCGGCATGCGCGTGCTGAACGTGCCGGTGGCGCCCTGCGTGGTCGGGCTGATCCTGGGGCCGCTGGCCGAACAGCAGTTCCGCCGCGCGCTGGCGATCAGCCAGGGTGACCCGTCGGTCTTCCTGACCCACCCGATCTCGGCGGCCCTGCTGATCGTCGCGGCCCTGCTGGTGATCGGCCCGATGGTCCTGCGCTACCGGAGCAACGGAGCGGGCAAGGGCGACAGCGCTTCCCGGTCCGACACCCATCCCGCGACGTAAGACCGCCACTCCGCGAAGGACTTCTCCATGGAAAGCGTCGATCTCTGGTCCCAGCTCGCCGCCTTGGGACAGGTCATCGCCATCGACCTCGTTCTGGCCGGCGACAACGCCATCGTCGTCGGCATGGCCGCCGCCGCGGTGCCGCTGGCGCAACGCCGCAAGGTGATCGTCTGGGGCATCGGGGCGGCCATCGTCCTGCGCATCTTCTTCGCACTGATCACCACGCAGCTTCTCGCCATCATCGGCCTGACCCTGGCCGGCGGCATCCTGCTGCTGTGGGTCTGCTGGAAGATGTTCCGCGAGCTGCGCTCCCACGGGATGGACGAGGTGGCGCCCGACGAGGCGATGGACGCCCCCGACACGCCGGTGGGCGTGTCCGGAAGCGCCGCCGCCGGTGCCGCGGTCGGCGGCGTCACGGTGGGCGCGGCGATCTGGCAGATCGTGGTGGCGGACGTGTCGATGTCTCTCGACAACGTGCTGGCGGTGGCCGGTGCGGCCAAGGACCACCCGACGATCCTGGTCATCGGCCTGCTGCTGTCCGTCATCCTGATGGGGGCGGCGGCCAACATGATCGCGCATGTCCTGCACAAGCATCGCTGGGTCGGCTGGGTCGGTCTCGTCATCATCACCTATGTGGCGCTCGACATGATCTGGCGCGGCAGCAACGAAGTCCTCATGCACACCTCCCGGCTATCGTGACGGAGCGCTTCCGATGATCAAGAAGGTACTCGTTCCCCTGACCGGACGGCCGCTAGACCGCCGCGCCATCGCCACAGCCTTCCTGCTCGCCACCCGCTTCCGCGCCCATGTGGAGGGGTTGAGCGTCATGCCGCAGGTCGAAATCCGCACCTCCGTGGAAAGCGCCGCGATCCCCAAGGCGCTGGTCGAGCAGCTCATCCGCATCGGGCAGGAGGATCAGGCGCGGGTGATCGACTCCGCCCACGGCCTGTTCGAGGAATTCCGCAACCACTTCGGCGCCGCGGAGGCGGACAGCCTGACCGGCGGCGGCGAGGGCGCGGACGGCCTGTCCGCCTCCTGGCAGCAGGCGACCGGCCCGCTGGCCGAGACCCTGGCGGAGGAGGCGCGGCTCGCCGATCTGGTGGTGATCGCCCAGACCTCCGACAGGACCAACGCCATGGGTCCGGCCATCGAGGCCACCCTGTTCGGCTCGGGCCGTCCGCTGCTGCTGGCCCCGGCGGCCGAACCGGCCTCGGTGGGCTCCGCGGTCGCCGTGGCCTGGGACGGCGGGGCTGCGGCCTCGCGGGCGGTCGCGGCGGCATTGCCCCTGCTGCAACGCGCCGGCAAGGCGGTCATCCTGTCGGCGGAGGTCGCCGATCCCGGACGCACCGCCGACCCCGACCGCCTGTCCGCCTACCTCGCCCTGCACGGCGTCGCGGCGACCATCCGCAAGGTCACGGCGTCGGGTCGCGCGGTCGGGCGGGCCTTGCAGGAGACAGCGGCGGAGGCCGGCTGCGACCTGCTGGTGATGGGCGCCTACGGCCACAGCCGCGTGCGCGAACGGGTGTGGGGCGGCGTCACGCTCGACGTGCTGCGCGAGCCGCCCGCCATTCCCATCTTCATGGCGCACTGATTTGTGCATTACGGTGCCCCGGCACCGGGAGACGGACCATGCGCATACTCGTCGTCGAGGACACCGAGGATCTGGCCGATGCCATCGTCCACCGGCTGCGCAAGCTGGGCTACGCCGTCGACTGGGCGCCGACCGGCGACGAGGCGGAGGAGCTGTTGCGCCAGGAAGCGTACCAGCTCGTCCTGCTCGACATCATGCTGCCGGGGGTGGACGGGCAGACTCTGCTGAACCGCCTGCGCCAGCGCCGCGACGCCACGCCGGTGCTGGTGATGACCGCCCGCTCCCAGGTCAATGTGCGGGTCGACCTGCTCGACCTCGGCGCCGACGACTTCATCGTCAAGCCCTTCGACCTGCGGGAGCTGGAGGCCCGCTGCCGCGCCCTGCTGCGCCGCTCGCACGGGCTCGCCTCCTCGCGGACGCAGTTCGGCAATCTGGTCTTCGACGCCGCGGCCAAGAAGGTGCTGATCGACGCCCGCCCCGTCGATCTGGGTGGCCGCGAGTTCCGGCTTCTGGAGCTGTTCCTCAGCAACCTGAACACCGTCCTGTCCAAGGAGGACCTTATGGACCGGCTGTTCAGCCTCGACCAGCCCACCGCGCTGAACGCCATCGAGTTGTATGTCTCCCGCCTCCGGCGCAAGCTGGAGGGCGCGTCGGTGGAGATCCGGACGGTTCGGGGGCTGGGGTATGTGGCGGAAGTGTGTGCCGAAGGCTGAAGGATTCTCGCTGCGGCGGCGGCTGTTCATCCGGCTGCTCGGCGTGCTGGCCGTTCTGACCGCCGGCCTGTTCCTGTTCGTCAGCGCCTACGCCCAGCGCGCCGCCGACGCCGCCTTCGACCGGCTGCTGATGGCGTCGGCCCTGTCGATCTCCGACACGGTGCGGGTGGAGGACGGGCGCTTTTCCGTCGACCTGCCCTACTCCTCGCTGGGCATCCTGGCCCAGGCGCGGCGCGACCGCGTGTTCTACCGGATCACCGCCCCGGATGGCGAGCTGGTCACCGGCTACCACGACCTGCCGGTGACGCCCGCCAAGGCCGGGGTCGCCGGCGCGGCCGGCAGCGATTCCGCCACCCGGTTCGAGAACGCCACCTTCCGCGGCATGCCGGTGCGGGTCGCCGTCCTGAAGCGGTTCGCGGCACAGCCGGAGCTCGGCGGCTGGGTCACCATCGCCGTCGCCCAGACACGGGAGGAGCGCGGGGCGCTGGCCCGCGACATCCTGGCGAACGCCTTCCTGCCCATCGCCTTCACCGTCGTCGCGGCGGGTGGGCTGATCTGGTTTGGGGTGCGGCAAGCGCTGGCCCCGCTGGGCTCGCTGGAGCGGATGATCCGCGAACGGCAGCCCCACGACTTCTCCCCCATCGCCATGCCGCCGCCGCAGGAGGTCTCCCAGCTCGTCCAGGCGATCAACCAGCTCATGGCGCGGCTCAAGGCCAACCTCGACACCATGCAGACCTTCCTGGCCGACGCCGCCCACCAGATCCGCACGCCGCTGGCCAGCCTGCGCCTGCAGGCCGAACTCGCCATCGACGAGGACGATCCCGACGCCCTGCACCGCATCGCCCAGCGCGTGCACCGCAACGCGGTGGAGGCCAGCCAGCTCACCAGCCAGCTCCTCAACCACGCCATGGTGATCCACCGCAGCGAGGCGCTGAAGCCGGAGGACGTCGATCTCGGCGCCTTGCTGGAGCAGGTGTTCCAGCGCGCCCGCGCGGTGGCCGGCGACACGGCGATCCGCCTGGACATCGACCGCGCGGCGGAGCCGGCCACCGTTCCCGGCGACGCCATCAGCCTGCGCGAGGCGCTGACCAACCTGCTCGACAACGCGGTGAAGTACGCCGGCCCGTCCGGCCCCATCGACCTGACGCTGACCCCCCGGCCAAACGGGCGGGGCCTGCGCGTGGAGATCGCCGACCGCGGCCCCGGCGTGCCGGACGCCGAGAAGCGCCGCGTGCTGGAGCGCTTCGGGCGCGGCAGCTCCGCCGCGGGGGTGGCGGGCAGCGGCCTGGGCCTCGCCATCGTCACCTCGGTGGTGGAGGCGCACGGAGCGGATTTGTCCCTGCTCGACCGCCCCGGCGGCGGGCTGGTCGCGCGCATTGACTTCCCGGAGGCGGGCGGCGCCGCCCCGTCGGGAGGAGGGGCCGCGCGGGCCCTGCTGCCCCTGCTGGTCCTCGTCGCCCTGCTCTGGGCGCCCTGGGCGCAGGCGGCGCAGCTGTTCACCTACCCCGCCCCCGGCGGCGAGCGGGAGCGGCTGCGCATCCATTCGGCCACCGACCGGCAGGCCATCGAGCCGCTGGTCCTCGATTTCCAGCAGCTCCACCCCGACGTCACCGTCGAGTACAAGGACATGGACACCGCCGACCTCTACGCCGAGGCGGTGGCCGTGCCGGCCAAGGGGGCGCCAGCCAAGGGGTCGGCGGAAACGCCCGACCTGCTCATCAGCTCCGCCTCCGACCTGCAGGTGAAGCTGGTCAACGACGGCCATACCCAGCCCCACCGCTCCGCCCTGACGGACGCGCTGCCGGATTGGGCGAACTGGCGGGACGAGGCGTTCGGCTTCACCTTCGAGCCGGCGGTGATCGCCTACAACCGCGATCTTCTGCCGGACGCCCAGGTGCCGCGCACGCGCCCGGCGCTGATCCGGCTGCTGCGCGACGACCCGGCGCGCTTCGGCCGGCGCGTCGCCACCTACGACACCGCCACCAGCGGCATCGGCTATCTGCTGGCCGCCCACGACGCCCTGCTGTTCGGCCAGTACTGGCAGCTCGTCGCGATGATGGGCAACGCCCAGGCGCGGCTGGCCTGCTGCTCCGGCGACATTCTCGACATGGTGGAGCGGGGGGAGGTGCTGATCGCCTACAACGTCCTCGGTTCCTACGCACGGGCGCGGGCGGCGGCGGGGGCGCCCATCGGCATCGTGGTGCCGGAGGACTACACGCTGGTCATCTCCCGTGTGGCGGTGATCCCCCGGACGGCGCCCCGGCCGCAGCTCGCCGGCCGGTTCATCGACTATCTTCTGTCGCCGCGCGGGCAGGAGGTGGTGGCCGACCGCTCCGCCCTCTACGCCATCTCCTCCGGCATCAAGCGGGAGGCATCGGCGTCGGGCCTGCGCTCCAGCACGGCGGCGCCGCTGCACCCCATTGCCCTCAGCCCGGCCCTGCTGGTGTTCCTCGACCGGCTGAAGCGGGAGCGGTTCCTGCAGCAATGGCAGTCGGCGATTTTGCTACCTTGAGCCGGTGACCACCCGCAAACCGCTGCGCCGCGCGACGCTTATCCGTTCCAGCCCCCCGGCGGCACCGACGACCGCAGGGCCATGCCCATGCCGTGCAGACGCGTCCGGCGCTTCTCCACCGGCAGGGCCGCCAGCCCGAGCAGCACCGTGGTCGCGGCATCCAGGCCGCCCGACGGTGCGAGCGCTTCGGCGCCAAGCGCTTCGGCGATTGCATCCGACCGCCCGGCGTCCGGGCTTTCGGCGGCGAACAGCAAGCGCTCCGCGGCGGCGCCGCGGTCCGGCAGAGTCGCGCGCGCGCCCGCCCTCTTAAAAAGTGCCTTCACCCGCTGCCGATCGTTGCGGTCCTGGAAATGGCCGTGCCGCTGCATCAGCCGCACCGCCTCCACCATGTAATCGGCGAAGCTCCGCAACTCCCGGCCCACCCGATGCGGAGGCTGTTCCTGCGCCGTCGCCACCGCCTGGCGCAACCAGCCGCTGGCCCGTGCGGCCAGGGCGACCGCATCGACGGGCGGTGGCGCAACGGTGGCGAAAAGTTCCGCAAGGATCAGCGCTTCCTCGGCTCCATCAAGAGCCGGACGCCGCAAAGCTTCTGCGAGCAGTCCGTTGAGCCATGGCGAAGAAAAAGGACGTGCCTGCCGGTCCCGCATCCGCAACCCCATGACGCTGAGATGAACTGCAACCTTTTGCCGAAGATACCAACTCTTCCGTGGATATCAATGGAAACGATCCAATCAAGTGAGATATTTCACACGAGCCGACCATGACTTTTACGAAACAGACTGCGTATGTATGCCATCTCGGAGAATTGATGGTTCGGATTCAATACAAATCCGCGATATGCTCTTGAGCGCTTGCACAACCGATACTATGATACACCCGGGTATGCAGGAGGGGCGCATGGCGGGCCTGTTGCGAGAGCTAACGGGGCGCGCCACGCGCATGAACGCAGCCTTGGCGGTTTGTCCCCGGCGGCAGCCGGACCATGCCGACCGGGCCATGCACAGGCGCCGGCCGGCGGGACACCGCCAATCAGGCCCCCTCTCGCTTGAACCGGCCCGGGCATGCCGGCGGCCACCATTCTGCCGCAGGGCACAGGTCGGCGTCATCGGGCGGAGGCACTTGGGGACCGAAGTGAACCTCATTCCCTTTTGAAAGGATCATCGAGAATGAACGACAACAGCGAACGCGTCTCGTCCGTGCAGCCGGCGAACCTCGACCTCTCCTTCATCAACAAGCGGCTCGAGATGGCCGGATACACGCCGGATCAGGCCACCGCGTCGGTCGAGGCCTACCGCCAGTTCCTCGTCGTGGTGGCGGCGAAGCCGAACCTGATCCTGGTTCCGACCAAGGCGGCCGACGCGGCGTGGCACGAGCACATCCTGTTCATGGACCGCTACGAGGCGGACATGATGCGGCTGGTCGGCGCCCGGGTCCATCATCACCCGGACGCTCCCGACGCCGCCGCGTGGCAGAAGGCCGTCGCCAACACCCAGGACGCTTTCCGGGCGACGCTCGGCGTGGAGTTGCCGACGGAGGAACTCGCCGGCTGCTTCCTCACGGTCGAGGCGGCCTGAGCGTCATACGATCGTATTGATCGTTGCATGATACGGTGCGTTTGCTGCTAAATTCGCTCGAATGGCAGCGCGTTTCGTGGATGCCCCTCTGAGCGGCGGTCCAGGCCCCGTTCAGGGGGGTGTCCGTCACCCCGGCAGCGAGAGGAAGGAGGGATTCATGTCTGATCTGGTCCACGATCTTTCCGGCCGCGCCAGGGACATGAACGCCGGGCTTGCCATCTTCGACAAAAGCGACACGCTTCTGGCGACCAACGACAAGCAGAAGACAATCTATCCCTTCATCGACTATTCGCGCTCGGTCACGTTCCGCGACATCGTGTGGGAATGCGTAAGGCACAAGAAGTTCAGCTCGGACACCATTTATTCCGACCCGGACCGGTGGATCGGCTACGCCGAGAACCTTCGCCGGTTCAACCGGTTCTGGCAGTCCTTCACACTTCACTCCGACGGGCGGGTCATCCAGATCACCTACGAGCGGTTGGATGACACGGACGGCTGGTGGTACCAGATCCGGCGCGACGTCACCAGCAACGTCCTGGAGAATTTCCGGAGCGGCTTCGACAGCCTGATTTCCCTCAACGATGGCGGGGCCCTGCCGCAACCGGCCCAACCCTCCTTCGTCGTCCGGCTTCTCGACGCCCTGCCCTACCCGGCGGCGTTGCTGACGACACGCTGCCAAGTCATCGACGGCAACCAGTCCTTCGCCTCCATTCTGTCGCGGGGGGATGGGCTGTCCATGGTCGGTGGCCGGCTGTGCATCCCCGATGCCCCGACCGAACAGGCGGAACTGACCAAGCGGGCCGCCGGCTTCTTCCGCCGCCGCACCCGCACGCCGATCACACTGCGCGTGTCGCGCCTGGACCAGCCATCGCCTTATTTCGCCACCCTGACGGAACCGCCGGCCCAGAGCGTCGGAAGCGGCGGCCCGATGAACGGCATCCTGCTCCTGACCCTCGTCGATCCGGACGTGCTGCCCGCCGTGTCGGCGCGCGCCGTCGCCGAGCTTCTCCAGATCACCGGATCGGAAGCCGAGATCGCGCTGGCCCTGTGCTCCGGACGGAGCGTCGACGAGATCGCCGAGGACCGCGGGGTGGAGCGGCGCACGGTCTACAATCAGGTTTCGTCCATCCTGGGCAAGACGGGGCTGCGCAACCAAGCGGGGATCGTCCGGCAGGTGACGACGATCTGCTGGCATTTCGGGTCGCGCGCCTGATCGAATCCGGGTATGGTGCCTGACGCATCGCCGACGGCGCGAATACCTGGATATGGAAGCACTCTTGTGCATACATATGGCGGACGTCCGGGCGGTTCCGGCTCCGCTCTGGCCGGAGGCCGTGAAGGAGGCAGGGGCGCCTGGTTTTCCCACCCCCCGGCCACCGCCCTGCAACGTCCCGCATCATGCCCCTGCCCGCCGCCCTCCGTCTGCTCCTGACCGTTCTGGCCATCGCGGCCGGCGCCTTGGGCGCCGCGTTTCCGGCAACGGCGGGAACCTTGCGGGCCAGTCTGTCCGACGATCTGACGACCATCGACCCGTTCGTCTTTCCCGGCTTGGTTTCTTCGGGGGTTCTGCGGCAGGTCTATGAGGGCTTCACCGCGATCGACGCCGCCGGCAACGCCGTTCCGGCGCTGGCCACCCGCTGGGAAACGCCGGACGGGGGGCGGACCTGGCGCTTCACCCTGCGCCCGGACGTGCGTTTCCATTCGGGACGCCCATTCACCGCCGCCGACGTCCTGTGGACCTGGGAACACCATCTGACGCGCAAGCCCCAGCCCGGCTACAGCGCTTTCTACCTGCGCGGCATCGAGGGGGCCGCGGCGCTGCAGCGGGGGACCGCCGCGTCGCTGGCCGGCGTCGAGATTCCCGATCCCCGCACGCTCGTTGTGCGGCTGACCGAACCCGACGCGCTGTTCCCGCTCTACCCGTTCCTGTTCGTCGACCGCGGGATGGAAGCCGAGTTCGGACCGGCGTGGCACGAGCGGACGTCCGGCGGCACCGGGCCGTTCCGCCTCGTGTCCTGGCGGCGCGGCGAATCCGTGCGTCTGGAGGCCCATGCCGGTTACTGGGGCGGCGCTCCCGCCGTGGACGCGGTGTCCCTGGCGGTGCTGTCCGACACCAACACGCTGCTGGCGCGCTACGACGCCGGAGAGCTCGACATCGCGCCGCTTCCCGACAACGCCGTGCGCACGGTGGTCCGCCAGCCGCGCTACGACGGGCAGATCGCGGCCTTTGCCCGCGCGCAGGTGCGCTATCTCGCCCTGAACCAGGATTTGTATCCGCCCTTCCGCGACCGGCGCGTGCGTGAGGCGGTCGGCCTCGCGCTGGACCGCGTCGCCACGGTCAATGGCCTCCATGCCGGGCGGGCGCTGCTGACGAACGGCTTCGTCACCCCCGGCCTGGGCGGCTACCGGCCCGATGCGGTGCCGCTGCCCCCGACCGATCCGAAGCGGGCCAAGGCGCTGCTGGCGGAGGCCGGCCATCCCGGCGGACGCGGCCTGCCGCCGCTCCAGATCGCCGGCGGCCCCAACGTGCGCGAAGAGGCCACCTATTTCGCCGCCCAGCTCACGGCAGTGCTGGGGGTTCCGGTCGGCGTGCGCATCCTGGAACGGGCGGCTTTCGTGGCGGCGATCAACGAGGGGCAAGAGGCGCTGTTCATCAACGGCTGGACGGCGGATTTCCCCGATCCCATGGACCAGCTCGCCACCCAATGGCACAGCGCCAGCCCGACCAACCGCATCCACTGGCACAACCCGGATTTCGATCGGCTCATGGAGCGGGCGCGCGGCCTCGCCGACCCCGACGCCCGCAACGCACTCTACCGGGACGCCGAAACCCTGCTCCGGGAACAGGCCGTGGCGGTGCCCCTGCCGGCGCCGCAGTTCGTGGCTCTCGTGCGGCCGGGCGTGACCGGGGTGGTCATCCGGCCCGACGGCACGACGGACTACCACTCCGCCCGGCTGCCATGACCGGACGCCGGCTCGGCCGCCGCCTTATGTCCTGGCGATTGGCCCGGCGATTGGCCCGGCGCCTGCCGGGGCTGCTGCTTCTGGCCGGGGCCGCCGTGCTGGCCAGCTTTCTGGCCTCCCATGCGCTTCCCGGCGATCCGGTCATGCTGATGGTCGACGGGCGGGCCGCCGACCCGGAGATGATCCGGAGCCTGAGGGAAGACGCCGGGCTGGACCAGCCGCTGGCGATCCAATTCCTGTCCTACGCCCTGGCCCTGCTGCGCGGCGACCTCGGCCAATCGCTGCGCTACGGCGGCGTTCCGGTGACGGCGCTGCTGGGCGACGCCCTGCCGGTGACGCTGGGGCTGATGGCGGGTGCGGCGGCGCTTGCCCTGCCCCTCGGCCTCGCGCTGGGCCTCGCCGCCGCCGATGTGCGGCGGGCATGGCCGGGCACGGCCCTCACCATCGGGTCGGTGTTGGCCTTGTCCGTGCCGCCGCTGGCGCTGGCGACGTGGCTGATGCTGGCGGGGTCCGGTACGGCGCCCTGGGCCGTGGCAGCGCTGGCCCTGCCGGCGGCGGCGATGATCGCCCGCCTGACGCGGATCCAGGTGTTGGAGGTTCTGGGACGCGACTTCATCCGCACCGCAAGGGCCAAGGGGCTGGGCCGGATCGCCGTTCTCCTGCGCCACGCCCTGCCGAACGCCCTGGTGCCGCTGGCGGCGGCGGTCGGATCGGTGGCCGGAACGATCCTCACAACCACGGCGGCGGTGGAGACCGTCTTCGCCCTGCCGGGGATCGGGCGGCTGACCGTCCAGGCGGTGCTGGCCCGCGACCACACGGTCGCCGGGGCGGCCGTTCTGGTCTTCGTCCTGATGCAAGTTTCCATCAGCCTGACCGCCGAGTTGCTGATCGGCCTCGCCGACCCGCGGCTGCGCGACGATGCGGAGTCGCCGTGATCGTCGCGCGCTCCCTCACCGGACGGGCCGGGCTGCTGCTCGCGGCGGCGCTGGCGGTGCCGCTGGCCCTGGCCGCCCTTCTGCTGCCGCTCGATCCGTCCGCCATGGATCTCGGGCAGGCCTGGGCTGGTCCGTCCGCCGCCCACCCGCTGGGCTGCGACGGGCTGGGCCGCGACGTCGCCGCCCGGCTGATCGCCGGAACGGGGACCTCCTTCGCCATCGCCGGGCTGGCGCTCGCTCTGGCGGTGGGGCTGGGCGTCGCGTCGGGCGGGGTGGCCGGCTGGATCGGCGGGCGCACGGACGCGGCGGTGCTTCGGCTGGCCGACCTGCTGCACGGCTTTCCCGAACTGTCCCTCGCCATCGTCGCCGCCGCGCTGCTGGGTCCGGGCACCGAGGCCATGGTGCTGACACTCGCCCTGGCGGCGTGGCCTTCGCAGGTTCGCTGGTGCCGGGCGCTGGCCCTGTCCAACCGGACCGCCGAGCATGTGAGGGCCTCCGCCGCCCTCGGCGCGGGACCGCTGCACACGGTCCGCCGCCATTTGTTGCCGGCGGTCGCCGGGCCGGTCGCCATCCGCGCCGCCCTGTCCATCGGCCCGGTCATGGTGGCGGAGGCGACGCTGAGCGGTCTCGGTCTGGGCATCCAGGAACCGGCGGTGTCGCTGGGCACGCTGATCCGCGACGGGCTGGCCGACCTGCGCGACGCCCCCCACCTGATCGCCGCGACGACGGTCACCGTCGCCGCCATCGCGCTCGCCGTCAACCTGCTGGCCGAAGGGCTGCGCGAGGGCCTCGACCCGCGAGGAACGCCGTTCTGCCGGCCGTGATGGCTGCCGCCTCTCAGCGCCGCTGCAACGACATGGTGTAGCGGAAACCGGCGCCCGGATGGGTGTTGACGGCGATCTCCACCAGACGGCCGTCGTCGGTGAAATAGCGCCGGGTGATGACGAGGATCGGCGACTGCGGCGGGACATGCAGGCGCGAGGCGACGTTGAGGCTGGCCGGAGCCGCCTCGATGTCCTGCATCACCTCGGCGATGCGCACACCGTAGCGCTGCTCCAGAACCGTGTAGATGGCGTACTGCACCACCTCCAGGTTGCGCACCACGTCGGAGAAGGCGGCGTCGATGTAGACCTCGACGTAGGAGAAGGGTTCCGACGTCTCGCGGGTGCGGCGCAGCGCGCTGATGCGGAACCACTGCGTCTCGGGACGGCAGCCCAGCCGGCCGGCCAGATCCTCCTCCACGATGATGCGGTCGACGGAGAGGATTTCCAGCCGGGTCGAGGTGGCGTACTGCACCAGCTCGTCCAAGGAACTGATGGAGTTGACGAAGCGCCCGTCGGCGCGGCGCGCCGCCAGGACCGAACCCGATCCTTGGCGGCGCAGGATGTAGCCCATCTCCTGAAGCCGGCGCAGCGCCTCGCGCACCGTGTGGCGGCTGACGGCGAAGCGGCTGCACAGCTCCTGCTCGGTCGGCAGGCGGTCGCCGACGGCATAGGCGCCGGCGTCGATCTCCTCCAGCAGGGTGCGGACGATCTCCTGGTAGAGCGGGGTTTCCGCCCGCTCCGCCGCACCGCTGTTGTCCTTCAGGCTGTCCGCTTCTTCCGACATCGCATCCCTCATGATGCCGGAAGATGGACGAGCCGGGGCGCCGATGCAACCGGCGTACGAGGATGTTCCGCGAGGGACGGCTTAGGTGAGCAGAACCAGCGACAGGGCCGGGAAGGCGTTGATGGCGACCAGCGCGACAACCCGCATTCCGTAGAAGGGCAGCACCCCCTTCACGATGGAATGGAGCGGCATCTTGGTGATGCGGCTCATCACGAACAGGTTCAGGCCGACCGGCGGGGTCAGGGTCGCCACCTCGACCAGTGCGGTCATGATGACGGCGAAGTGGATCGGATTCACCCCCACCGCCTGCGCCATCGGGAACAGGATCGGCGCCAGCAGCACGATCATCGACACGCCGTCCAGGAACATGCCGATGACCAGCAGCAGCAGGTTGACGGCCAGCAGGAACTCGAAGGGGGAGACCTGCGCCTCCTTGAGCATCGCGGTCAGCTCGGCGGACAGGCCGAGGCGGGTCAGCACCGCGGTCAGCAGGCCGGAGCCGAGCAGCACGCCGTAGATCATCACGGTCTGGAGCACCGACTCCCGCGCCGTCTCCCACACCGCGACGAGGTTGGCCGTGCGGTAGACCACCGTCACCAGGACGACCGCGTAGATGGCGGCCAGCGCCGACACCTCGGTCGGGGTGAACCAGCCCATGTAGATCGTGCCGATGATGAGCACCGGCATCATCAGCGCCCCGGCCGCACCCGGCAGGCGCTGGCCGAAGCCCTTCCAGTCCGGACGCTCGCCGACATGGCCGTAGCCCTTGAGCCGGCTGACGATCAGCGTGGTGAGGCCGAGCAGGAACGCCTCGAACAGGCCGGGCACGATGCCGGCGATGAACAGGTCGGTGATCGGCAGCCCGACGATGGAACCGATCAGGATGAAGGTCAGCGACGGCGGGATCATCAGGCCCAGCGTGCCGCAGACCGCCACCAGCGAGGCGGCGAAGCGGGGCGGATAGCCCTCCTTCGGCATCAGCTTCACCGCTGCCGGGCCGAGCGCCACGGCGCAGGCCACCGACGAGCCGTTGACCGCCGCGAAGAACACGCTGGACATGGCCAGCGCCAGGGCGATGCCGCCGCGGAAGTAGCGGATGATCGTCCCGACCAGCTCCAGGATGACCAGCGCGAGGTTGCCGCGCGACATCAGGTTGCCGGCGAAGATGAAGAACGGGATGCAGACCAGCGCGTATTTGTCCACGGAATCCCAGGCCATCTGCGCGACCAGCACGACCGGGATGTTGAAATTGAAGGTCAGCAGGCCGACCGCGATGACGCCCAGCGCCAAGGCGATGTGCACGCCCGCCGCCACGAAGAACAGCAGGCTGACGACGGCGACGATGGTGGTCATGGTGTTTCCTCCCCTGTTTCAGCCGTCGTTCAGAGATTCTCGCCCTCGGCGGGCGGATCGGGGTCGTGGCCGCGCAGCAGCAGGATGATGTTGCCGACGAAGGCGAAGCCGTAGAGCACCCCGCCCAGCGGCAGCACCAGCCGGACCGTCCACAGCGGCAGGTCGAGGTTGGACTCGGTGAACATGCCGATGGCCTGGAGATGCGTGACCTCCTGATACCCGGCGATCACCAGAAGCACGCTGAAGGCCAGCCCGATCAGGCTGTTGAGCCAGGCGAAGGCCAGCCGCACCCGGTGCGGCATCATGTTCAGCAGCAGGTCCATGCGGATGTAATGGCCGTGCCGCGTGCCGACACCCAGCGACAGGAGCACGCTCCACACCACCAGGAAGCGGACCAGCTCCTCCGCCCACCAATGGCTTTCCGACAGGAGGGAGCGGCTGGACGCCTCGTAGAACATGAAGCCGATGGCCGCCATCATCAGGATGGTGGCGACGTTCAGGAGGATGCGGTCCTCGATGAAGCTCCACCAGCCCGGCAGACCGCGCCCCGGCGACGCGGCGGCGTCCGCCGCGGGCGACGTCGCCTGGGTGTGCGGGGCCGCGGAGGTCGCCGCGGACGTCCCCGCGGACGTCATAGAATCGGTTCCCGGCATGGGTGGAACTCCCTTCACGAGAAGGCCTGTGTCTGGGGAACGCGGCTCAGCCAGCCGGTGGCGCGCTCATAGGAGTCGGCGATGCGCAGCAGCGTGGCTTCCGCCTGCGGACGGGCGATGAGCTGCATGGCGATCGGCATCCCGTCCGGATCGAATCCGGCGGGCGTGACGAGCGCCGGCAGGCCGAGGTAGGAGACCGGACGGGTCAGCGCCGCCACCCCGGCGACCACCGCGGCCATCGCCGGCCCGGCGCCCACGTCGGTCTGCGCGGCGGTTGGCACCCGGCTGCGCAGGGCGGGGACGAACAGCGCGTCGCACTGGGCGAAGGGGCCCTCGACCATCGCCCGGAGGTGAAGCGCGCGAAGCTGCTTCGCCTGAAGGTAGGAGGCCGCCGGCACCATCAGCCCCTGCAGCAGGCGGGCACGCACCTGCGGGCCGTAGTCCTGCGGACGCTCGCGCAGCCAGGGCGCGTGGACGGCCGCCGCCTCCGGCGTGAAGACGAGGTTGGCGAGGTCGCCGTAGGGCTCGTGGTCTGGGATGTCCACCTCCACGACGCGGGCGCCGGCGCGCTCCAGCACCGCCCGCGCCTGCTCCAGCGCGGCGGCCACGGCGGGGTCCAGGCCGTCGTAGTAGAATTGGCGCGGGATGCCCAGCCGCAGCCCCTCGATCCCCTGGCCGATGACGTCCACGACGTCCGCCCGCCCGGTGATGACCGAGAACAGCGTCGCCGCGTCCTCGGCGCTGCGGGCCAGCGGGCCGACGCAGTCCAGGCTTTCCGACAGCGGCATCACGCCGTCCATCGGCGTCGCCCCCTGCGTCGGCTTCAGCCCGACCACGCCGCACAGCGCCGCCGGAAGCCGCACCGACCCGCCGGTGTCCGAGCCCAGCGAGCCGAAGGCCAGCCGCCCCGCCACCGCCGCACCGGAGCCGGAGGAGGAGCCGCCGGTGATGCGGTCGGGGTCCCAGGGGTTGCGGCAGCGCCCGAGATGGGCATTGTGCCCGGTCGGCCCCATGGCGAACTCCGCCATGTGCAGCGTGCCGAGCGTCACCGCCCCCGCCGCGTCCAGCCGCTCCAGCACCGTGGCCGTCCGCTCCGGCCGGAAGCCGCCGCGGATCGTCGGGGAGCCGCAGGTGCAGCGCTTGCCGGCGCGGTAGAACATGTCCTTGTGGGCCAGTGGCACGCCGTGCAGCGGCCCGCGCAGCCGTCCGGCCCGCGCCTCCGCGTCGGCGGCGCGGGCGGCGGCCAGCACCTCCTCCGGCTCGACCGACAGGAAAGCGTTGAGCGTCGGATTCAGCCGGGCGATGCGGTCCAGACAGGCGTCGACCAAGGCCTCCGCCCGCAGCGCGCCGTCGCGGACCGCCCTTGCGGCGTCCGTCAGGGTCAGCGATGTGGGATCGGTCATGCCCGCTCCCCGGCAATGAGCGCGGTATGGGCGCCCAGCGGCACGTCGAACAGCGAGCCGCCGGGATGCGCCGCCGCCAGCACGCCCGGCACGGCGGCCAGCAGGCGCCCGCACAGGGCGGCGTCGGCGTCGTCCAGGGTCACCCCCTGAATCCTGGCCAGGGTCCGCGCGCAGGCGGCGGCATCCCCGATGTGGTTTTCCGTCATTCCTTCCCTCCCGTCCGGTGCTGTCCCCGCGCGGCTCTTCCGGCCGTTCGCCGCGGGCAGGGCCTTAATGGCCCCTTTACCCGGATCGTTGCAGCGTCATTTCATAGCGGTATCGTCCGGCCGCGTGGCTGCTGACCGCAACCTCCAGCGCGTTTCCTTCGGCGTCCAGATAATGGCGGATCACCACCAGGATCGGGGTGCCGACCTCCACCGACAGGCGGGACGCCAGATTGGCGTCCGCCGAGGTGGCCTCGATCGACTGCACGACCTCCTCGATGCGCAAGCCGTAGCGGCTTTCCAGCACCGCGTAGACGGCGACCGGAAAGGTGCCGATGGCCTGGGCCACGTCGTCGAAGGCGGCGGGCAGGAACACCTCGGTGTAGCAGAGCGGGGTCCGCTCGCCCGGCTGGCGGCGCAGCGCCACCACCCGGACCCAGGGCGTGTCCGGCTGCGAGCGCAGAAGCTCCGCCGTCCGCCCCTCCACCAGGATCTTCTCCACCGCCAGCACCTCCAGCCGGGTGGAGGAGGCGTACTGCCCGATCTCCGCGAGGCTGGACAGCGTGTTGTGGAACCGCCCGTCGGGGCGGGCGGCGGTCACCACCGACCCCGAGCCCTGGCGGCGCGCGATCAGGCCGAGATCCTGGAGCCGGCGCAGCGCCTCCCGCACCGTGTAGCGGCTGGCGGAGAAGCGCAGGCACAGCTCCTGTTCGGTCGGCAGCCGTTCGCCGACCCCGACCCGCCCGCCCGCGATGTCGGCGCGCAGCGCCTCCAGGATCTCCTGGAAGCGCGGCCCCTCCGCGGCGGACGGGCGGACGGAGGCCGGGCGAACGGCGGTCTTCACAGCGCCCCCTGCTCGCGCAGGGCGGCGATCCGCTCCGGCCCGATGCCGATGCGGCCCAGCACGTCCTCGGTGTCGGCGCCCAGCGCCGGGGCGGTGCGGGTGGGCAGCGTCTCACCGCCGATGCGCACCGGCCCGGTCAGCATCCGCACGCCGTGGGACCCGTCCGGGTAGGAGAAGTCGGCCACCCGGTCGCTGTCGCGGACGAAGGGGTTCTCCAGCGATTGCGCGATGTCGAGGACCGGGGCGGCGGGAACCGCGCCGCCGAGGATCTCCACCCACTCCGCCGTGTCGCGCTGGCCGAGCACCTCGTCCAGCAGGACGGTGAGCAGTTCGCGGTTGGCGAGCCGGTCCTTGAAGCTGCGGAAGCGCGGGTCGTCGCCCCATTCGGGCTTGCCGATCTTGTCGCAGAAGACCGGCCAGAACTTCTCCTTGTTGCACATCACGAACAGCCAGCCGTCGCGCGTGCGGTAGAGCTGCGACGGGGTCAGCGAGGGATGCGCGGAGCGCGGCTCCCGCCCCTGGTTGTGGCCGCCGTTGAGGTACCAGGTGGCGAGGTAGGTCATGTTGTGCAGCGCCGTGTCGAACAGGCTGACGTCCACGTCCGAGCCCTTGCCGCTGGCCCGCGCCCCGACCACGCCGGAGACGAGGCCGAAGGCGGTCATCAGGCCGGTCATCATGTCGACCACCGACATGCCGAAGCGGGCGGGCGGGCCGTCCGGCTCGCCGGTCACCGACAGGTAGCCGGCCTCCGCCTGCATCAGATAGTCGTAGCCCGGCCAGGCCCGCCGAGGCCCCGTGCGCCCATAGGCGGACAGGTGGGCGCAGACGATCTTCGGGTTGACCGCCTTCAGATGCTCGTAGGTCAACCCCAGCTTGTCCGGCAGGTCGCCGCGCAGGTTGTCCAGCACGGCGTCGGCGTGGCGCACCAGCTCGTGCAGCACCGCCATGCCCTCGGGGTGCTTCAGGTTGAGGGTGATGCTGCGCTTGTTGCGGTTGAAGGACTGGTAGAAGTGGCTGTTGCCGGGTCCGAAGAAATGGGGGCCGACATGCCGGCCGACCTCGCCGCCTTCGGCGGGATTCTCGACCTTGATGACTTCGGCCCCGAGATCGGCCAGCAGCATGGTGCCGAACGGGCCGGCGCCGTATTGCTCCACGGCGATGACGGTGACGCCTTCGAGGGGTAGCACGCGGTGTCTCCCTGATGGGGGTGTGCGGGGTTGTGGGGTGTGGTTGCGATGAGCCCCCACCCAACCCTCCCCCGCTGACGCAGGGGAGGGATTTTCTCCTCACACCGGATTCTGCTCGATCAGCCGCTTGGCGATGATGATGCGCTGGATCTCGTTGGTGCCCTCGCCGATGCACAGCAGGGGGGCGTCGCGGTAGAGCCGTTCCACCACGAACTCCTTGGAGTAGCCGTAGCCGCCGTGGATGCGCATGGCGTCCAGGGAGTTCTCCACCGCCGCTTCGGAGGCGAAGAGCTTGGCCATGCCGGCCTCGTAGTCGCAGCGTTCGCCGCGGTCGAGCGCCTTGGCCGCCTGCTGCACGAGGAGGCGCGCCGCGGAGACGCGGGTCGCCATGTCGGCCAGCTTCATCGCCACGGCCTGATGCTCGTGGATCGGCTTGCCGAAGGTCTTGCGCTGCTGGCTGTACTTGACGGATTCGTCCAGAGCCGCCTGGGCGACGCCGACGCCGCGCGACGCCACGTTGACGCGGCCCAGCTCCAGGCCGGAGATGGCGCAGGCCATGCCGCGGCCCTCGACCCCGCCGATCAGCCGGTCGGCCGGAACGCGGTAGTCCTCGAAGACCAGCTCGGCGGAATCGATGCCCTTGTAGCCCAGCTTCTCCAGCTTGCGGCTGACCTTGAAGCCCGGCCCCTTCTCGGCCAGGAACATCGTCATGCCCTTGTGGCGAGGCTGCGCCGTCGGGTCGGTCTTGACCAGCAGGGCGAAGCAGCTTCCCTGGATGCCGTTGGTGATCCAGGTCTTGGAGCCGTTGATGACGTAGTCGTCGCCGTCGCGCTTGGCCACCGTGCGGATGGCCTGGAGATCGGTGCCGCAGTCCGGCTCGGTCAAAGCGAGGCCGCCGCGCAGCTCGCCGGTGGCGAAGCGGGGCAGGAATGCCGCCTTCTGCTCCTCCGTCCCCGTCTTGGTGACGATGAAGGCCATGATGAGGTGCGAGTTGATGATGCCGGACAGCGACATCCACACCGACGAGATGCGCTCGATCATCTTGGCGTAGGTCGAGGGGCGCAGGCCGAGCCCGCCGTATTCCTCGGGGATCGTCGCCCCGAACAGGCCCAACTCCTTCATCCGCTCGACGATCTCGTCGGGGTAGGCGTCGTCATGCTCCAGCTTCAGGGCGACCGGCCGGACGTGGCGGTCGAGGAAGCGGTCCACGCTGTCGAGGATCAGGCGGTCCTGCTCGTCGCGTTCCGCGTCGGTCATGGTGTTGGCGTCGCTCATGGCGTGTTTCCCGGATTGAATGGTCAGCGGACGGACGGCGACAGCACGGACAGTGAGTCCGCCGCGCGCGGGCTGGCGTCGAGGCCGAGGACGGCGTCGGCGATGCGCGCCGCGGCGGTCTCGTTCACGGCCATGGCGGCGTTGCCGCGGTACTTGTCCACGATCTCGGCGTTGGACAGCGGACGGTCGGCGGCGCCGCGGTTGATGTGCTCGCGGTGGCGCAGCTCCCGCCCGTCGTCGAGCGTGATGACCAGCTCGCCCGAATAGGCCTTCGGGAAGGGCGAGTCGGGATCGTGGCGGTAGGACACCTTCGACGCAATGTCGAGGATCGCCGCATCGCCCAGCGCGTCGTTCTCCAGCTCCGCCAGGGTCAGGCGACCGCGCACCAGCGCGGCGGCGACCAGGAAGGGCACGCTGAACTGCGCGTCGTAGGAGTTGGACGGCCGCTTCTTGTTGGCCTCCGGCTCGCAGACGGTCTTGACCACCTGCTCGGGCACCAGCGCCTCGATGCGGCGGATGCGCGCAAGGTCGAGGCCGTCGCGGCGCAGCTCCAGGGCGGCGTCCACGCAGGCGTGGGTGAAGTGGCAGGCCGGATAGGGCTTGATCGCCGTCGCCATCAGCTCCCACGTCTCGCCGAGGCCGGCGGTGGCGGTGCCCAGATCGGCGCGCCCGGCCTCCTTGCCGAGATAGGCGTTGAACAGGCCGAAGCGGCCCTCGTAGGGGCGGGTGACGCCGGTGAAGCCCTCGCGAGCCAGCGCCGCCGCGGTGATGCCCGCCGCCGCCGCCCAGCCGGGATGCAGGCGCTTGTTCCAGGCCCCGTCCTCCAGGAACTCCAGGCTGCCGCTCGCCATCGACAGGGCGATGCCCTGCGCGGCGGCCAGCTGCGCGCGGGTCAGGCCGAGCAGACGGCCGGCGGCCAGGGCGCAGCCGAACACGCCGATCATGCCCGTCGGGTGGAAGCCCACCTGATGGAAGCCGCCGCGCGCCACCGCGCCGAGCCGGGCCGCCACCTCGACGCCCAGCACGTAGGCGCTGACCACGGAACGGCCGTCCGCCCCGGTCATCGCCGCCGCCGACAGCACGGCGGGCAGCACGCTGGCGGTGGGGTGGATAACGCCGCCGATGTGGGTGTCGTCGTAATCGAGACCGTGGCAGAGCAGCCCGTTGACCGTCGCCGCGTCGCGGGCGGGCAGCGAGGCGGGCATGCCGATCACCGGCACCGGCCCCTCCCCCGCCAGCCCGCGCAGGGCGGTCAGCGTCTTGTGGGCGAAGTCGTAGCGCGTCGAAGCCAGCGCGATGCCCACGGCGTCCAGCATATGGTGCGGCGCGCGGGTGCGGACCTCCGCCGGAATGGCGTCATCGGGGGTGTCGGCGACGAAGGCCGCCAGCGTGGCGGCGATCGAGTTGGTGGTCGGATCGGTGGCGGGCATGGTTCCTCCCTCTTGTTCTTCTCGGGCCTCAGTTCTTTCGGACGGGGCTGTCGGATTGTCCGGATCAGTCGCCCCGGATCAGTCGCCGATGCCGTGGCCCCGCTTGGGGACGAGGCTGGCCCGCTCGAAGGTCACGAAGACCGTGCCGTCGGCCTTGTAGCCCTCGGTGTAGGTGGTCACGATGCCCTGGGTCGGGCGCTTCTTGGATTCGCGGACGTCCAGCACCTTGGAGCGCGCGTAGATCGTGTCGCCGGGGAAGACCGGGGCGACCAGCTTGATCTCCTTCCAGCCGAGGTTGGCGACCGACTTGTAGGAGACGTCGTCCACCGTCATGCCCAGCACCATGGCCAGCGTCAGGCCGCTGTTGACCAGCGGCTTGCCGAACTCCGACTTCTCGGCGAAGGCGTGGTCGCAGTGCATGGGGTGGCGGTTCATCGTCAGCAGGCTGAACTGGATGTTGTCCGCTTCGGTGATGGTCCGGCCGGGGCGGTGCTCGTAGACATCGCCGACGGTGAAATCCTCGAGGTAGCGGCCAAGGTCGGCGACGATGGTCCGCGGTTCCTGAACATCGGGCATGGGCGGGCGTCTCTTGTCTGCGGATCAGAGGGGTGAGTGCGAGGCGCCGATCATTTCAAGGTGACATGTTCAGCGCGTGTGATAGCATGTTGTACGTACAAATAACACGCCCCCTCACCCTTGGAAAGCGTTTTCATGCCCAACAATCCGCAGAACGCAGCAACGGCGTCGGAATCGCCGGTCCGTCGCTCCTACCTGTTCGTTCCCGGCGCCCGCCCGGACCGTTTCGCCAAAGCCCTGGGGGCCGGCGCCGACGCGGTCATCATTGATCTGGAGGACGCGGTGGCCCCCGGCGACAAGGACAGCGCCCGCGCCGCCGTCGGTGCCTTCCTGCGGGAGCACACCGGCGCGGGCGGGCCGGCGGTGTTCGTTCGAACCAATTCGGTGCGCAGCCGCACCGGCCTGCTCGACATCCTCGCTTTGACCGATCTTCCGGACGGCACGGCGCCGCGCTGGGCGGGCATCCTGCTGCCGAAGGTGGACGGGGCCGAGGATGTCCGGCTGGCCGCCGGGCTTCTCGACGAGCGCAATCTGCCCGGCGCGCTCGGCGCGCTGATCGAGAGCGCCGACGGGCTGGAGAACGTCATGGCTATCGCCGCGGCCTCCCCCCGCCTGTCCTTCCTGATGTTCGGCGGGGCCGACCTGTCGGCGGAACTGCGCGTACCGCTGGCCTGGGAGCCGCTGGTGCAGGCCCGCACCCGGATCGTGCACGCCGCCGCCCGCTTCGGGCTGGACGCGCTGGACATGCCGTGGATCGCGCTGGACGACGAGGAAGGCTACCGCCAGGAGTTGGCGCGCAGCGTCCTGCACGGCTTCACCGCGCGCTCGGCCATCCACCCCAAGCAGATCACCGCCATCCACGACGCCTACACCCCGTCGCCGGAGGCGGTGCTCCGCGCCGGTCGGGTCCTGGCCGCCTTCGAGGCCGCCGGCGGCGGGGTCTGCGTGCTCGACGGCAGGCTGGTCGAGCGGCCCCTGGTGCTGGGGTCCCATCGAATCCTGGCATTGGCCCGCCGGGCCGGAATGCTGTAGCCAGGGATTGCCCGTTCATGCGCACCGCGCCACCGCCACTTGTCCGGACCCCCATGACCACGCAAGAAACCCCGCCCGCCCCCTTTCCCCTGCTGCTGGCGGAGGTGACCAGCGTCCAGACCGTCGCCACCCTGTCGGTCCTGACCCTGGCGACGGTCGCCCCGCTGGCCGCCGCCTCGCTGGGGGTGGGGTCGGAGGCGGTCGGCTACCAGATCAGCGTCATCTACAGCGCCGCCGCCCTGGTGTCGGCCTTCGCCGGTCTGGTGGTCCGCCGCTGGGGCGCCGGCACGGTGGGCGTCCTGGCCCTGGCGCTGGGGCTTGTGGGTTGCCTGGGCATCGCCACCGGTTCCCTGTGGGTCGCGGCGCTGGCGTCGGTGCTGCTCGGCATCGGCTACGGGCTGGTGAACCCGTCCTCCTCCCACCTGTTGAACCGCTTCACCCCGCCGGCCCGGCGCAACCTTGTCTTCTCACTGAAGCAGACCGGCGTGCCGCTGGCCGGCGTGCTGGCCGGGCTGACCCTGCCGGGAATCGGCGAGATTGCCGGCTGGCGCGGGGCGGCGCTGGCGGTGGCCGGCATGTTCGCGCTGCTGCTGGCTCTCTTCGCGCCGGGCCGCCGGGTGTGGGACGACGACCGTAGCCCCGGCCTGCCGATCCGCGGCAATTTGATGGAAGGGCCGCGGCTAGTCTGGCGGGTTCCGGCGCTGCGCGGCTTCGCGCTGATGGGCTTCTTCTTCTCGGCGATCCAGCTGTCGCTGATGGCCTTCACGGTGAACATGCTGGTGCACGACCTGCACTGGTCCATCGTGTCCGCCGGGCTGGCCGTGTCGGTGATGCAGGCGGCGGGGGCGGCGGCGCGCATCGGCTGGGGGCTGCTGGCCGACCGGTTGGGTTCCGGCGTGGCGGTGCTGGGCGGGATCGGCGTGCTGTCCGCCAGCGCCGCATTGGCCACCGCCGGTCTAGGACCAAGCTGGCCGGTGCCCGCGGTGATCGGCGTGCTGACGGTGTTCGGCATCGCCGCCATCGGCTGGAACGGCGTGTTCCTGGCGGAGGTGGCGCGGGTCGCGCCGAAGGGCACGGCCAGCACGGCGACGGGCGGCGCCCTGATGTTCACCTTCTCCGGCGTGGTCGTCGGGCCGGCGCTGTTCGCTACCCTGTTCAACACGGTCGGCAGCTACGGCGAGACCTTCGCGCTGATGACGGCCTTCCCGCTGGCCGGGGCGGCGGCGGTCCTGTTCTGGTCGCGGCGCAAGACATAAGGGCGGCGTCGATCGGCCCCTCGCGAATAGTTGTCCGTACAATAATGTTGGCATACCGCACAGTTTTCCCCTATGATCGTTCGGACAAGCGGGCCAGAAGCGTCCGAACGCAGCAATGGGAGGGAAGCCAATGTTCAATCCGTCACTGTTCAGGCCATTCTGGGCGAAGACGCTGCTGGTCGGAATGACCGTGGCCGGGCTGGCCGCCGGGACGCCGGGCCAGGCCCGCGCGCAGGCGGCGCCGGTCGAGATGGTGATGACGGACGAGATCGCGACGTCCCACTGGACCGCCAAGATGATGGACGAGTATGCGGCCCTGATCGAGGAGCGCTCGAAGGGCCGCATCAAGCCGAAGGTCTTCCACTCCGGTACGCTCTACAAGGACAAGGACGCCGTCGCCGCCCTCGGGTCGGGCGCCGTGCACATGGTCTGGCCGGTCAGCGTGCAGCTTGAGAGCATCGCCCCGCAGTATGGCGTGGTGAACCTGCCCTTCGCCGTCACCGACGCGGCGATGTCCAAGCCGGAAACCGCGCAGGAGGTCTCCAAGCTGCTGTCCGGGCTGGTGTCCGAGAAGGGCATCCGCGTCATGGGGCTGATGCGCACCGCCGACCTGATCTTCCTGTTCAAGGACAAGGAGGTCGCCTCGGTCGGCGACCTGAAGGGCAGCAAGATCCGCCTGACCGGCGGGCGCGTCCTGCAACTGCTGATGCGCGACTTCGGGGCCAGCCCGGTGTCGATGCCCGCCTCCGAAATGGCGGCGGCGCTGATGCAGGGGGCCATCGACGGCATCTACACCTCCGCCGGCGGCTGGGAGATGGTCGGCACCAACGCCGCCAAGGTCGCCTCGCTGGTGCCGGGCATGAGCCTGCTCACCTACTCCGTCCTGGTCGACGACAAGTGGATGAAGGGCCTGCCCGACGACCTGCGCCAGGTGGTGGAGACGACCACCAACGAGATCATCGCCAAGCAGTGGCAGCGCGCCATCGACTCCGACAAGAAGACCATGGACCAGATGATCGCCCAGGGCGGGCGTCTGGCCGTGGCCCCCGAGGCGGAGCAGGCGAAGTTCCGCGAGATCGCCAACAAGGTCAACCAGGACTATGTCCGGCGCTACCCTGAGGTCTGGAAGCAGTATCAGGCCATCGTCGGCAACAAGAGCTGAGGCGATCCCCCTCGCTTCACCTCGCGGTGCGGGCGGCGTTCCGGAAGGGGCGCCACCCGCACCGATTTTTTTAATGTGTGCTCAGACCGACCGCATGAGGCCGCCGTCCACCCGGATGTTCTGGCCGGTGATGTAGCCGGCCCCATCGGAGGCGAGGAATGCGACGGTCGCCGCGATCTCCTCGCTCTTGCCGTAGCGGGCCATCGGCACGCCCTGGCGCCGCTCCTCGGTCGCCGGCAGGCTGTCGATCCAGCCGGGCAGCACGTTGTTCATCCGCACATTGTCGGCGGCGTACTGGTCGGCGAACAGCTTGGTGAAGGAGGCCAGCCCGGCCCGCGCGACCGCCGAGGTCGGGAACATCGGGCTCGGCTCGAACGCCCAGGCGGTCGAGATGTTGATGATCGTCCCGCCCTTCTGCCCGACCATCACCGGAGTCACCAGCCGGACCGCCCGGACGACGTTCAGGAAATAGACCTCGATCCCCTTGTGCCAATCATCGTCGGTCAGTTCCAGCAGGCCTTTTCGCGGGCCGTGGCCGGCGCTGTTCACCAGCGCGTCGATGCGCCCCCAGCGCTCCATCGTCCGGTTCACCAGACGCTCCAGGTCCTCGGCGGACTGGTTCGAGCCGGTCACGCCGATCCCGCCCAGCTCCTCGGCCAGAGCCTCGCCCTTGCCTGAGGAGGACAGCACCGCGACCTTGAATCCGTCCGCCGCGAGGCGCCGCGCCGCCGCGGCCCCCATGCCGCTGCCGCCCGCGGCGATGATGGCAACCTTATCGCCCATGATTCGTCATCCCTCTCCTGCCGGAACGGTTCGTCCGTTCCTTCCGCTCCTGTATCGCACCGGACGCAGGACGGGGCCAAGGGAAGCGTGCGCGCGCCTTCGGGCGCCGAAAGGGCGGCGCCGGATTCAAGGTCGGTCAGAGGGCGAGCAGGAAAGCCAGCGAGGCGACCGGGGCCGCCGTGACGAAGCCGACGGCGACGAAACGCTCGACCGGGCTCCAGGACGCCCAATCCCGCTGAAGCGAGGACAAGAACGACTTCATGATCCCTCACGGACCGGCTGATGTTGCAATGCATATAAGATACGGTTTCCGAGGGCGTTCGTGCCAGGGGCGTGGCTTCCGTATCGCGAAATATCGGGGGGTGATGCAGCGCTGCCACAGGCCGGAAAGCGGCACTCCGAAAGGGCTTTGCCGGACCGACGGCATCACGGGTTGCCCATCGGCCACACTGACCGATGGGCGGGCGGTTCAGGGCGACGCACCGCCGCCTTCGCCGAACAGGTCAAGGATGCGCGCCGCCGCCAAGTCGGGCGGAATCGAGGCGATGCAATGCGCCTCCGCCGCCGTGCAGCTTTCCGGCGGACAGGGCGGAATCGCCGCCGCGGGCCGCAGCACCAGCGCCCGCGCGCACCAGGGGCGGAAGCGTTCCGGCGCGTGGACGTGGTTGGAGTTCCCACCCTCCGGATGGCAGGAGAAGACGGCGACCGGCACGCCGACGGCGGCCCCGAGATGGGCCGGACCGGAATCCATAGCGATCAGCCCCGCCGTCCGCTCGATCACTGCCGCCGCCAACCGCAGGCTGGTCTGCCCGGTGAGGTCGGTCACGCGCCCCGGCAGGGCCGCGGCGATCCGCTCCGCCGCCGCCCGCTCCAGCTCCGTGCCGAGAACCGCCACCCGCGCGCCGAGCGCAATCGCCACCACGGCGACCACCGCCGCCAGCCGCTCCGGCGGGTATTCGCGCCGCGCGGCGGCGGCCCCCGGCGCCACGGCAACGATCCGCTCCCCCGCCGCATCGGCCAGCCGGCGGGCCGCCTCCGCCCGGTCCTCCGCGGTCAGATGCAGTTCCACCCCGTCGCCGTCCGGTTCACCGCCGACGAAGCGCAGCAAAGCGAGGTTCTGCTCGACCTCGTGGTGGCCGGACGGGGGCGTCAGCCGGTGGGTGTAGGCGCGGTCGAAGCCGGCGTTGCCCGCCGCCTTCCAGGGCGTGACCGTCTCCGCGAAGCCGACAACGGCGCGGGCGCGGCTGTTCGCGGCGAGCGCCGTGGCGCCGTGGCGGTCGAAATCGTAGCGGGGGACCAGAGTCAGGTCGAAGCCGGTGCGGAACGCCTCCGCGAAGGCCGCAGCACCGCCCGGCGTGACGCCGCGCAGATCGATGCCACCGTCCGGCTTCGGATAGGGCGCCACCACCGCGTCGACATACGGGCAGGTCTCGGCGAGGTCCGCCACGGCGGGGCGCACCGCCAGCAGGATTCGCGCCCGCGGCGCTGAGGCCCGCAGACCGCGCAGGAAGGGCGTGGCGAGCACGAAGTCGCCCGCCTCGTCCAGCTTCACCACCAGGATGCGCCGGGCGGATGAAAGGTCGATGGGAGCGTCCGTCATGCCGCGCTCATGTCGATGCGGGCGGGCGGCAGGCCGGCGCACCAGCGCCGCCACGCCATGCGGTAGCCGGCCTCGACCGCCCGGACGTACCCCGCCTCGTCCATCAGCGGGGAGCGCGCCATCCGTTCGCGCAAACCCGCGCGCTGCGCTTCCAGGAAGGCGCGGTCCGTGGCCAGCCGGACGGCGAGCGCCACGTAATCGTCCTCACGCTCCACCACCAGCCCGCCCAGCCCGACGCTGCCGAGCATGGTGGCGCCCCAGCGGGAGATCATCGCCTCCCCGGCGATCGACAGCACGGGCACCCCCATCCACAGCGCGTCGCAGGTCGTCGTGCCGCCGTTGGCGAAGACGGGGTCCAGCGCGCAGTCAAGCAGCCGGTAATCCTCGTAGGGGTCCGGGGCGGTGCCGCGCAGCAGCAGCCGCGACTCCTCAACCCCATGGGCGGCGAAGGCGTCCAGCACCCGCCGCGCCACCCCACCGCTGGACAGGCCCCGCCACTTCAGCATCAGCCGCGCCTCCGGCAGCGCCGCCAGCACCCGTCCCCACAGCGCCAGCGTCGAGGCGTTCAGCTTCGTCAGGTTGTTGAAGGAGCCGACGGTGAACACCCCTGCCGTCTCGACCGGTGGGCGGGCCGGCGGCGTGGCGGTGGACTCGGCAGGGCGGTAGCACAGCACGCTTCCCGGCAGGCGGATCAGCTTTTCCGTGTGCAGGGCGTCGGCGCTCGCCGCGGCGAAGCGGTGGTCGGAAAACTGGTAGTCCATCGCCGTCAGCCCAGTCGTGTTCGGGTAGAGCGGCAGACTGACCTGGACCGGCGCCGGGCGGCGGATGAACAGGGGCATGCGGTTGCGCGACATATGCCCGCCGCAATCCACCAGCACGTCGATGCCGTCCGCCCGGATCAGCCGCTCCAGCTCGTCGTCCGGCATCGCGGCGACGGCGCGCCAGCGGTCGGCCAGCGCCGCGAAGCGGGCGGTCGCCGCGTCCTTCGGCAGGTCCACGTAATAGCAGGTGACCTCCACCGCCGCCCGGTCGTGGCGCTCGACCAGCGGCAGCAGGAAATGATAGCCCGGCCCCGGGTAGCGCTGGAAATCCGGCGACAGATAGCCGACGCGCAGGCGACGCTCCGGATCGCGGTTCACCGCGTCGAAGCGCGGGACGGCGGGCGGCGGCGGCATCACGGCGCGCTCGAATTGCCGGTGTTCCCCGAACACCGCGCCGAGGTCAGCCTCTTCGGCGAAGCACAGGCAGAACAGCAGGTTGGAGCGCACCTCCGCATCCTGCGGCGCGCGGTCCAGCGCGGCGCGCAGGGCGGCCACCGCCTCGCCATGGCGGCCGAGCGCCATCAGCGCGACGCCCAGGTTGGAGCTGGCCAGCGCCTCCCGCTCCGCCGTGCGCAGGGCCAGCGCCCGTCGCAGCAGGGTGAGCGCCTCGTCGAAGGCGCCCGCCTCGATGGCGTGGGTGCCGAGGTTGGTCCAGCCGGCGGCCCCATCAGGCTGCAAGGCCACCGCGCGCCGGAACCACCCCTGCGCTTCCTCGGGACGCTTGGCCCGGTGCCGGACGGCCCCGGCGTTGAGGGCGTGGCCGGCCTCCTCCGGGTCGGCGCGGACGGCGCGGCGGGCGGCGGTCGCGGCTTCCTCCATCGCACCCAGGGCCGACAGCGCCATGCCCAGCCCGGTCAGCGCCGTCGCGGAGTCCGGGGCGAGCGCCAGGGCGCGCCGGTAGCAGCGCGGCGCCGCCGCGGGATGCCCCCGCTCCTGCCACAGGTTGCCGAGCACCAGCAGGGCGTCGGGGGCCGGAGCCAGCGCCGCCGACCGCTCCAGCCACGCCGCCCCCTCGCGCCAGGGTCCCGCCGCGGCCAGCGCCGCACCCAGGATCTTCGCGCCTTCGGCGTGGCCCGGCTCCAGCGCCATCAGCCGCCGCCCGGCCTGCGCCGCGCCCGACCTATCGTCCAGCGCGTGGCACAGGCCGGTCACCTGCTCCTGCGCTTGGACGAGCAGCGGCGCCAGAGCGGCGACGCGGCGGAAGGCGGCGAGCGCGTCCCGCGGGCGCCCGGCGTCGCGCAGCGCGGCCCCCTGGTTGTAGGCGGCCAGCACCGCGTCGGGGGCGAGCGCCGACGCCCGTCCGTACCAGTCCGCCGCCGGACCGGGCCGCCCCAGATCGTACAGCGCGTCGGCCAGCGCGTTGGCGGCCTCCCCATCCTCCGGCGCCAACGCCAGCAGGCGGCGGAACGCCCGCGCCGCGGCTTCGGTCCGGCCCAGCTTCGTCTGAGCGGCGGCTTCCAACCGGTGATGATCGGGGGTCAGCGGGTCGAGGCGGGTAGCGTGACCGTAAGCGTCTGCGGCCTCCACCCAACGCCCCACCGCCTCCAGCACGCGGCCCAGGTTGAGGCGGAAGACCGGCTGGCCGCCATCCTTCGCCACGGCCTTGCGGATCAGCGCGATCCCGGATTCCGGATCGCCGGTCTGCGCCGTCAGCAGCCCCAGCAGATGCAGCGCGTCGCTCTGGTCCGGCGCGTGGCGCAGCACCCGCTCGTAGAGGGGTCGCGCCTCCGCCAGCCGTCCGTTCTGGTGATGGACGACGGCCTGCGCCAGCGTCTCCTGGAGCGTGGCAGGGGAAGAATGGCGGCTGGCGCTCATGACGGTCCGTTCGGCTGGCCCATGGACAGGGCATCGAGGGGCGCAGTGTAGCGCGCCCACGCGACCGCGGGTACGAATGCGTCATTGCTTCCGGGACAGACCGGGTTTGCCCCGCGGGCAACCGGTTCAGACGGCTTCCCCACCGGGCGCCAGCCGGGCGGCGGCGTTCGCGGCGCCCATGGCGAGCGCCGCCTCGCGGGCGGTTAGGCCGCGGGCGTCCCGTGCGTCCGGGTCGGCGCCGCGGGCCAGCAGAACGTCCACCATCGCGACGCGGTCGAACATGGCGGCGGTCATCAGCGCGGTCCGCCCGTCCGGCCCGCAGCCGTCGACCGCAGCGCCCTCCTCCAGCAGAACGCGCAGCACCGCCTCATCCCCCTTGAAGGCGGCGGCGGCCAGCGGCGTCTGCCCGCGGTCGTTCGCCAGTTCCGGATCGGCGCCGTGGCGCATCAGGTTTCGAGCCAGTTCGGCATGGCCGTGATAGCTGGCCAGCATCAGCAGGCTGTCACCCTTGTCGTTGCGCAGGTTGGCCGGCAGGCCCATCTCCAGCAGTTCCGTCAGCTCGGCGGTGCCGCCGGACCGCGCCCAATGGAACAGCTTCCCGGCGAAGGCGATGGTGTCCTCGTCGAGTTCCCTGCTCGGCTCCCCCTGCGCTCCCATGGCGGCGCTCCCCCCGGTCGAGGTTTCGGCTCAAACCGGGGAAACAGCCGCCGCAGCGCTTTGTTGCGCCATCTCGTCGCGCGCCTCCTCCAGCAGCCAGCCGCGGAAGGCGGCGACGGCGGGGCGGTCCTGCATCCCCTCCGGGCAGACGAACCAGTAGCTGCCGGACGACGCCTCGATCTCCGGGAAGGGCAGGACGAGGCGGCCCGCCGCCACGTCCTCGGCGCACAGCATGCGGTCGGCGACGGTGGCGCCCATCCCGGCGGCGGCGGCCTGCATCGCCGGGTCCATGGCGTCGAACACCGCGCCCTGGCGCAGCGCCTCGAAGAAGGGCAGCCCCGCCGCGGCCAGCCAGGCCCGCCAATCCTGCCCCTCCGAACAGCCGTGCAGCAGCGGGATGGCGCCGAGGTCCATCGGCACCCGCAGCCGCTCCGCCAGGGCCGGCGGGCAGACGACGGTCAGGCGTTCCGGCAGCACCTCCGCGGCGGAGAAGCCGGGCGGCACCTCCCGGCAATAGGGGATGGCGGCGTCGAACTCCTGCGGGTCGAACTCCAGCCCGCTGCTCCAGGCGACGGTCACCCGCACCTGCACGTCGGGGTGGCGCGCCTGGAAGCGGACGAGCCGCGGCATCAGCCAGCGGATGCCGAAGGAGAAGGCCACCCTGATCCGCAGATCCCGCCCCCGCGCCGCCAGCCGCGCCGCCGTCCCAGCGATCCGGTCAAAGGACTCCGACAGAACGGGCAGCAGGGCGCGCCCGTCGTCGGTCAGCTCGACCCGGCGGGTCAGCCGCCGGAACAGCGGCACGCCCAGCCACTCCTCCAGCCCCATGATCTGCCGGCTGACGGCGCCCTGGGTCACGCACAGCTCGTCCGCCGCCTTGGAGAAGCTCTCATGGCGGGCCGCCGCCTCGAAGGCGCGCAGGGCGTGAAGGGGCGGCAGGGCACGCCGCATGGGACGCTCCATGGATGACTCTCGCTCATCCATCCTATGAGAAAGCATGGTTTGTCGTCCACGGCCGGACGCGCGATTTTCCGGCTTCGAGGAAGGAACGACCGGCGGGAGGGCCGCATGACGAGCATGAGCGGAACGCACGACAAGCGGAGCGGCGGCACGACCGCCGGCCCCACCGCCGGCTCCTGGCTCGACCGCCTGAACGGCTGGCGGGAGCGGCGGGCGCTGCGCCGCGCCCTGGCCCGCATGGACGCGCATCTCTGGGCCGATCTCGGCTTCGACGAGGCGGCGGCGCGCGAGGAAATGGACAAACCGTTCTGGAGGCGGTGATCTCCGCCTAATCCATCGGCTGGTCGAGCGGGCGCCCCATCGCCCCACCCGCCGCAGCCCCCAGGGCGCAACCCAGCGCCGCGGCCGGGCCGGTCGCCGGCAGGGCGGCCCCGCCGGTCGCCGCACCCGCCGCGACGGCGCCCGTCGCCCCCACCGCCCCGCCGGCCAGGCAGCCGAGCGTCAGCCCCGCCACCGTGTGACGGTTCTGGTACAGCAGGGCGCCGCCCAGGATGATCGCGCGCTCCGCCCCGTCGCGCAACCCGCCCGCGCTGTCGGACAGCCAGCCGCGCCACTCCGCCTGCCCCTGCGACGCAGGCGATGCCGCCTGGGACGCCGGCGCAGCCACAAGCACCAGCGTGGCGAGACCCGCCGCGGCGAAGGTTCGGGCCATCCTGTTTCGGGCCATCCTATGTCGCATGGGAAGCTCCTTTTCCGGGCCGTGAGGATACGCCATCGCGGCCGGAATGCCGTCTCGAAAGGAGGGAGAAGGCGCCGCCGGTCGGGCTACCCCCTTCGCGTTCGGCCTGTAGTAGATACTTACTGCCACACCAACAATCCGTGTTCCTAATATTCACGCTGGAGCCACCAACCGGAATGGAGCCAGCCCCCATGGCCAAGGCCATCCACATGATGATCCGGGTCCTCGACGAGGAGCGGTCGCGGGATTTCTACGCCCGCGCGTTCGGCCTGGAATGCGCCGACCGCTACGCCTTCGACGGCTTCACCCTGGTCTATCTGCGCAACGCCGAAAACGACTTCGAGATCGAGCTGACCATCAACCACGGCCGCAGCGAACCCTATGCCCACGGCGACGGCTACGGCCATCTGGCCGTCTGCGTCGAGGATCTGGACGGGGAGCACCGGCGCTTCACCGCGCTCGGCTACGGCCCCAACCCGATCAAGGAGTTCGCGCGGGACGGCGCGCTGATGGCCCGCTTCTTCTTTGTCCAGGACCCCGACGGCTACAAGATCGAGGTCCTCCAGCGCCACGGCCGCTACCGCTGACAAAAGCGCGACACCCGAAACAAGAATCATAATCGGTCTTGGGAGGAAGCCATGCGTTCTCCGACGAGCACAACAGCAAAACCCGCCCCGAGCTCCACCATGCACCGGCGCGCCTTCCTGGCGGCCTCGGCCACCGCCGCCGCGGCGACGGCCATCCTGGTGTCGGGCGGGGCGATCCTCTGCCCGCGCGAGGCCTGGGGGTACGAAACCAAGGCGCTGGCGCCCGACACCATGCGCTCGCTGATCCGGGTGTCGCGGGACATCTACCCGCACGACCGGCTGGCCGACCGCTTCTACGCCGTCGCCATGAAGGCGCAGGACGAGAAGGCGGCCGCCGACGCCGCCCTGAAGGATCTCTACGAGTCCGGCATGGCGAAGCTCGACCGGCTGGCCAAGGCCAAGCACGACGCGCCCTACGCGGAGGTCGGCTGGGAGGCCGACCGGGTCCGGCTGCTGCACGAGATCGAGGCCGATCCCTTCTTCCAGACGGTGCGCGGCGGGCTGGTGACCGGAATCTACAACAACCAGGAGGTCTGGCCGCTCTTCGGCTACGAGGGCGAGAGCGCGGCCAAGGGCGGCTACATCGACCGCGGATTCAACGACATCGAGTGGCTCTGACCACCGTCCCAGGAAGGATGTTTCAGCCATGGCAGCGAAATTCGACCTGAACGACGACAGCGTCGTGGTGATCGTGGGCTCCGGGGCCGGCGGCGGCACGCTGGGCACCCAACTGGCGCTGAAGGGCATCAAGACGGTGATCCTGGAAGCCGGCGGCCGCCACAACATGGAGGATTTCCAGAACGACGAATGGGCCAGCTTCGCCCAGATCTCCTGGCTCGACCCGCGCACCACCTCGGGAAGCTGGCGGGTGTCGCGCGACTTCCCCGGCCTGCCGGCCTGGATCGTCAAGGCGGTCGGCGGCTCCACCGTGCACTGGGCGGGTGCCGCCCTGCGCTTCCAGCCGCACGAGTTCAAGACGCGCACCACCTACGGCGAGGTGGCGGGCGCCAACCTGCTGGACTGGCCGGTCACGCTGGAGGAGATGGAGCCCTGGTACGCCAAGGCGGAGGACCGCATGGGCGTCACCCGGACCAACGGCATCCCCGGCCTGCCCGGCAACAACAACTTCAAGGTCCTGAAGGCCGGCGCCGACAAGATGGGCTACACGGAGTGCCACACCGGCAACATGGCCATCAACTCGGAGCCCCGCGACGGACGCGGCTCCTGCCAGCAGATCGGCTTCTGCTTCCAGGGCTGCAAGTCCGGGGCGAAATGGTCGACCCTGATCGCCGAGATCCCCAAGGGCGAGGAAACCGGCAAGTTGGAGGTCCGCGCCAACGCCCAGGTGCTGAAGATCGAGCATGACGCCAAGGGCAAGGTGACCGGCGTCGTCTACGCCGACAAGGACGGGGCGATCCAGCGCCAGAAGGCCCGCATCGTCGCGGTGGCCGGCAACTCCATCGAAAGCCCCCGGCTGCTGCTGAACTCCGCGTCCTCGATGTTCCCGGACGGTCTCGCCAACTCCTCCGGACAGGTGGGGCGGAACTACATGCGGCACATGACCGGCTCGGTCTACGGCGTGTTCGAGAAGCCGGTGCGCATGCACCGCGGCACCACCATGGCCGGCATCATCCGCGACGAGGCGAAGAACAAGCCCGACCGCGGCTTCGTCGGCGGCTACGAGATCGAAACCCTGTCGCTCGGCCTGCCCTTCATGGCCGCCTTCCTCGATCCCGGCGCCTGGGGGCGGGAATTCACCTCGGCCCTCGACGGCTACGACCATATGGCCGGCATGTGGCTGGTCGGCGAGGACATGCCGCAGGAAAGCAACCGCATCACCCTGCACGCCGACAAGAAGGACAAGTACGGGATGCCCGTCCCCAACGTCCATTTCGACGACCACCCCAACGACGTCGCCATGCGCCAGCACGCCTACCGGCAGGGCATGGCGCTGTATGAATCGGTGGGGGCGACCCGCAGCTTCCCGACGCCGCCCTACCCGTCCACCCACAATCTCGGGACCAACCGGATGAGCGAGAAGGCGCGCGACGGCGTGGTGAACAAGTGGGGCCAGACCCACGACGTGGCGAACCTGTTCGTCTCCGACGGCTCGCAGTTCACCACCGGCGGCGCCGAGAATCCCACCCTGACCATCGTCGCGCTGGCGCTGCGACAAGCCGACTACATCGCCGGCCAAATGGCCAGGAACGCGATCTGACCGCTGTTCTGTCCCATTATTCGGGACGCCGCGCTCTCGTCTGCCCCTCTCTTCCGAATGGAGGAGGGGGGCATTCTTTTGCGCTCAGGCCGTCTCGCGTTCCTTTTCCGGAGCGGCGAAGGACGCTGGAATTCCCGCCGGAAGGACGGCGGCGGCGACGGCGGCGAAATCGGTGCGTGCCTCCCGCTCCAGTTCCTCCACGCAAGGACGGTGGCCCTTCACCTCCTGGGCGTAGGTCAGGCAGGCGCAGCGCAGCAGGCCGGCGAAGTTGCGCCGCTCCACCCCGCGGGCCAAGACTTCATCGTGCAATTTCGACAAGAAGCGGCCAAGCGACACGCCCTGCATCGCCGCGATTTCCTCCAGCGCGTCCCAGAAGGCCGCTTCCAGACAGACGCTTGTCGAATGACCGCTGAGGCGGACCCGCCGGGTTACCATGCGGAAGCGCTCCGGGTCCTGACCGGCAAAAATTCGGCACATCCCTCGTCTCCTTCCAAACTTCCCCGACCCCTTGAATGCACTATGAACGGAAAATCCGTAATGCGCACTAATTTCCGGAAGGCGCTACTCGGTCAGGTCGAGTGAAGAGGGAGAAACATCGCCAAATTCGTGCGCATCGAAAAGTACTGGAAACGCGCAGTCTTCCTCGGATACCACCCCCGCCCGCTGAAATATGCGCTTACCCCAGCCAACCCGGCGCAAAAGAACGAGTGTTGAAAATATGGGGAACCGTTTTCCGCAGCGCATTTCTGTCACGGAACCCACCTCTGCCGACCCCGTTATTGGTTTCCGGTTTGCGACGTCACTCCGCTGCGCCGCGAAAATCCGCTGTATTCGTGGCGAATTTCCAGCGGCACCCCGACGATATGTCACTTAAGAGAGGATGGAAACATGAGTTGGGCCGGCCAACACCAGTTCCCAATCGGCAGAAACCGAAAAAGAACACGTCCGACCGCCGACTCTCCGCATTCCAACACCATCGACACCCCATCGCAGACCCTGATCTGCTTTTCACACCTGCGCTGGAGCTTCGTTTATCAGCGCCCACAACATCTTATGTCGCGATTCGCACGCGACCACCGCGTGCTGTTCGTCGAGGAGCCGATTCACAACGACACGCCGGAACCCTGGCTGGACGTGCGCGAGGACGAGGGGGTCCATGTCCTGGTGCCCCGCCTCCCCGCCGGCATGGACGGCGAGGTGGCCGTCACCGCCCAGCGCCAGCTGCTCGATCGCTATCTGGCCGAGGAGGGGGTGACCGACCCGATCCTCTGGTACTACACGCCGATGAGCCTCGGCCTGTCCGGCCATCTGCGCGGGGCGCTGGTGGTCTACGACTGCATGGACGAGCTGTCGGCCTTCCACGGCGCGCCCCCGGAACTGGTCGAGCGCGAGCGGCAGCTGATGGCGCGGGCCGACGTGGTGTTCACCGGCGGCGTCAGCCTCTACGAGGCCAAGCGCAACCTGCACCCCAACGCCCACGCCTTCCCCAGCAGCGTCGACGTCGCCCATTTCGCCGCCGCCCGCGGCATCGTCGAGGAGCCCACCGATCAGGCGGCCATCCCGCACCCGCGGCTCGGCTTCTACGGCGTCATCGACGAGCGGCTGGACATCGCCCTGCTGGACGCCGCCGCCGAGGCCCGGCCCGACTGGCAGTTCGTCCTGGTCGGCCCGGTGGTGAAGATCGACCCGGCCGACCTGCCCCGCCGCCCGAACATCCACTATCTCGGCCCGAAGAGCTACGACGACCTGCCGCATTATCTGGCGGGCTGGGACGTCGCCCTGATGCCCTTCGCGCGCAACGAGTCCACCCGCTTCATCAGCCCGACCAAGACGCCGGAATATCTGGCCGCCGGGCGCCCGGTCGTCTCCACCTCGATCACCGACGTGGTGCGCGGCTATGGCGACAGCGGCGTCGTGCGCATCGCCGACGCGCCGGAGGACTTCGTCGCCGCCGTCGCGGCCGCCCTGGCCGACGCCGCCGACCCGGAGCGGCTGCGCGCCACCGCGGACCATGTCCTGCGCGACATGTCCTGGGACAAGACGCAGGGCCGCATGACGGCGCTGATGGAGCAGGCCCGCCAGCGCGGACGCGCCGCACCGCCGGCCCACCGTCCGGCTCCGGCGATCCATCCGATCGGGCACCCGGCCAAGCACGTCAACGGGCGCGCCGCCGGCCGCCGCTCCGGCTTCGACTACCTGATCGTCGGGGCGGGCTTCGCCGGGAGCGTCCTGGCGGAACGCCTGGCGGCGGGGCTGAACAAGCGCGTGCTGCTGATCGACCGGCGCCCGCACATCGGCGGCAACGCCTACGATCACTACGACGACGCCGGCGTCCTGATCCACCGCTATGGCCCGCACATCTTCCACACCAACGCCAAACCGGTCGCCGACTATCTGTCCCGCTTCACCAAGTGGCGCCCCTACGAGCACCGCGTCCTGGCGCGGGTGGACGAACGGCTCGTCCCCATCCCGATCAACCGGACGACGGTCAACCAGCTCTACGGTCTGGACCTCGACGAGGCCGGCGTGGCGGAATTCCTGAAAAGCCGGGCGGAGCCGGTCGCCGACGTCCGCACGTCGGAGGACGTGGTGGTCGGCGCGGTCGGGCGGGAGCTGTACGAAAAGTTCTTCCGCGGCTACACCCGCAAGCAGTGGGGGCTCGACCCGTCGCAGCTCGACAAGGCGGTGACCGCCCGCGTGCCGACGCGGACCAACGACGACGACCGCTATTTCGGCGACAGCTTCCAGGCGATGCCGCTGAACGGCTACACGCGGATGTTCGAGAGCATGCTCGACCACCCGAACATCAAGGTGATGCTGAACACCGATTTCGACGACGTGCGCGACGAGATCGCCTACGACCGCATCGTCTTCACCGGCCCGATCGACGAATATTTCGGCCACCGTTTCGGCAAGCTGCCCTACCGCTCCCTGACCTTCCGGCACGAGACGGTCGACCGGGAGTGGTTCCAGCCCGTCGCCGTGGTGAACGAGCCGTCGGAGGGGGTGCCCTACACCCGCGTCACCGAGTACAAGCACCTGACCGGGCAAAGCCACCCGAAGACCAGCATCACCTACGAGTACCCCTCCGCGCAGGGCGATCCCTACTACCCGATCCCCCGCCCGGAGAACCAGGAGCTGTTCCGCAAGTATCAGGCGCTGGCCGACAACACCCCGGACGTGATCTTCCTGGGCCGGCTCGGCACCTACCGCTACTACAACATGGATCAGGTGGTGGCGCAGGCGCTGGCGGTTTACGCTCGCCTGGAGAAGGAGGAGCAGCAGAGCCGCGGTCTTGCCGCCGCCGCGCGGGCCTTCGGCTCGCTGGGCGCGGAGCGGGAGGTGCGGGTCGCGGGGATGGGGGATTAGGCGCGCCCTTGCCCCCACCCTTCCCACGGCTTCGCCGCGGGCCCCTTCCCTCCCCCGCTTTGCAGGAGAGGGAGCTTGATCCCCTCCCCTGCGAAGCGGGGGAGGGTTAGGGAGGGGGCAGAACTCCGAACACCCCGAACGCCCAAAACACAGAGCTCCCCATGCACTCCCCCACCCTGTTCGACAGCGTCTTCCTCGGCGGCTTCGAATGCTCGACGCACCGGCGGCATGACGGGCGCCGGCTCGACCTGATCGCGGCGACCGGTCACGACCGACTGGCCGCGCAGGACTATCAGCGCATGGCCGCCCACGGTCTGCGCAGCGTGCGCGACGGCGCGCGCTGGCACCTGATCGAGACCACGCCGGGCCGCTACGACTGGTCCAGCCTGCTCCCCATGGTCCGGGCGGCGCGGGAAGCCGGGGTCCAGGTGATCTGGGACCTCTGCCATTACGGCTGGCCGGACGACATCGACGTCTGGCGGCCCGCCTTCGTGGAGCGCTTCGCCCGCTTCGCCGGGGCCGCCGCAGCCTTGCTCCGCGACGAGGGCGTGGAGATGCCCGCCTATTGTCCGGTCAATGAAATCTCCTACTGGGCCTGGGCCGGCGGCGACATGAAGCGCTTCAACCCGATGACCGAGCGTCGCGGGTTCGAGCTGAAGCACCAGCTCGTGCGGGCAAGCATCGCGGCCATCGACGCCATCCGCGCCGCCGACCCGCGCGCCCGCATCGTCCAGGTCGATCCGGTCATCCACGTCCTCCCCCGCCCCGACCGCAAGGGCGACGCCGGGGCCGCTGAGGCCGCCCGGCTGGCCCAGTACGAGGCGTGGGACATGATCGGCGGCTACGCCTGGCCGGGACTCGGCGGCAAGCCGGAGTATCTGGACGTGATCGGCGTCAACTACTACTCCGACAACCAGTGGTTCCTGAAGGGCGGCACCATTGGACGGGACGACCCGCGCTATCGCCCCTTCGCCGACATCCTGGCGGAGGTGCACCAGCGCTACGGCCGCCCGGTCCTGGTGGCCGAGACGGGAGCCGAGGGCGACGCCCGCGTGCCCTGGCTCGACTATGTGACGGAGGAGGTGGTCACGGCCCTGCGCGCCGATGTGCCGGTGGAGGGGATCTGCCTCTACCCGATCCTCGACTATCCGGGCTGGGCCAACGAGCGCCACTGCGAGACCGGCCTCTACGGCCTGTGCGACGAGCAGGGCGGGCGTTGCCTCCATCGACCGCTGGCCGCCGCGTTGGAGCGCGGGCAGGCCCGCATCGGCGCGCTGCTCGGCCAGCCCCAGTTCGACCAGCCGGAACTCCAGGCGGCTCAATGAGCGGTTCGAACACGGACACCATCCCGGACCGTCCCGGCCGCTTCCTGCTGCATTACATCCGGCGGCGGCCCTGGTCGTTCGGCGGGCTGTTCTCGGTGATCGTGGCGGCGGCGGGCTGTGCGGTCGCCGTGCAGTACGGGATGAAGCTGCTGATCGACGCCATGGCCTCCCCCGACCGGGCGGCGGCGGATGTCTGGACTCCGCTCGGCCTGTTCCTGGGCTTCATCGCGGCGGAGAACGTGCTGTGGCGGCTGGGCGGCTGGCTCGGCTGCCGGACGGTGCTGGCGACCGGCGTCGACATGCGGCTGGACCTGTTCCGGCACCTGACCGGCCATTCGATGCGCTACTTCTCGGAGCATCTCGCCGGGTCGCTGGGAAACCGCATCGCCGCCACCGAGAACGCGGCAACCACCATCTTCCGCACGCTGACCTGGAGCATCGTCCCGCCGGTCACCGACTTCCTGGGGGCGGTGCTGGTGCTGCTGACCATCCACTGGGGCATGGCGGCGGCGCTGGTGCTGTTCGCCCTGGTGGTCGCCGTCGCCATCGTCGGGCTGGGGCTGCGCGGCCGGACGGTGCACCACGCCTTCGCCGAACAGTCCGCCCGCACCAACGGCGAGCTGGTCGACGTGGTGTCCAACGTCTGGACGGTGAAGGCCTTTTCCGCCCGTGGGCGGGAGCGCGAGCGCCTGCGGCAGGCCTTCACGGTGGAGGCCGGGGCGCACCGCCGGAGTTGGATGCATCTGGAGAAGACCCGCGTCGTCCATGACGTCTGCCTGTGGGTGATGGCCGGGTCGATGCTGCTGTGGGCGCTGCTGCTGTGGCGGGACGGCACGATCACCACCGGCGACGTGGTGATCGTCAGCGCCCTGACCTTCCGCATCCTGCACGGCTCCCGCGACCTCGCCTTCGCGCTGGTCACCGCCACCCAGCAGGTCAGCGCCATCGACGAGAGCCTGCGGGTGATCGCCCGCCCTCACGACGTGCTCGACCCGGTGCCGGCCGAACCCGCCACGCCCGGCGGCGGCGCCATCGCGTTCGAACGGGTCTCCTACCGCTATCCCGAGGGGCGGCGGGTCCTGGAGGATTTCAGCCTGACCATCCCGGCCGGGCAGAAGGTCGGGCTGGTCGGGCCGTCGGGGGCCGGCAAGTCCACCATCATCAGCCTGATCCAGCGGTTGGACGACGTGCAGCGCGGCGACATCCGGATCGACGGTCAGCCGCTCACCGCCCTGGCCCAGGACGACCTGCGGGCCAAGATCGCCGTGGTGCCCCAGGATATCGCGCTGTTCCACCGCCCGATCCTGGAGAACATCCGCTACGGCCGCCCCGACGCCAGCGACGAGGAGGTGTTCGAGGCCGCCCGCCACGCCTTCTGCGACGGCTTCATCCGGCAGTTGCCGGAGGGCTACGGCACGCTGGTCGGCGAACGCGGCGTGCGGCTGTCGGGCGGACAGCGGCAGCGGCTGGGCATCGCCCGCGCCTTCCTGAAAAACGCCCCGATCCTGATCCTCGACGAGGCGACCTCCGCCCTGGACACCCAGTCGGAGCAGGAGATCCAGGCGGCGCTGGCCGATCTGGCCCAGGGGCGGACGGTGGTCGCGGTGGCGCACCGCCTGTCCACGGTTTCGGCCTTCGACCGCGTTCTGGTCCTGGTGGACGGCCGCATCGCCGAGGACGGACACCCCACGGAGCTGCGGCGGCGTGGCGGCCTGTTCAACTCCCTGTGGCAGCTCCAGGCGCAGGGCTTCGCGGCGGAGTAGATGACGGCCCCCGCACCGTGGCGCGGGGGCCGCATCAGCCAGAACGGTTAGGGAAAACCGCCCTTCGACGAGCTATCTTTCCGGGCGTTGTGTGTTAAGACACCAGACGCAACCTCGCCTCGGCCCGAAAGCTCGATGAAAGCCACGACCGACGACAGCATCTTTGCAATTCACACTCTTATTCCGTGCGAAATCCGCGGAGCCGGCGCATGACCGACCTGCCGGTGATTGGCGGCCCGGTGATTGGCGGCGACCTGGATTTCCTGTCCGGCGGGGGCGAGATGGGAGAGCGGATGCGCTCCCACGACTGGGCATCCACGGCGCTTGGCCCGCCGGAGAGCTGGCCGCAGAGCCTGCGCACCATCGTCAGCGTCGTCCTCTCCTCCCGGCAGGCGATGTTCGTGGCCTGGGGGCCGGAGCTGTCCTTCCTCTACAACGACGGCTATGTGCCGATCTTCGGGGCCAAGCACCCGGAGGCGCTCGGCCGCCCCTTCGCCGAGGTGTGGTGGGACATCTGGCCCCAGATCAAGCCGCTGGTCGACCGCACGCTGTCCGGCGAGGCCTCCTGGTACGAGGATCTTCTGATCCCGATGGAGCGCCGGGGCTTCCGCGAGGACGCCTGGTTCACCTTCTCCTACACCCCGGTGCGGGGCGAGGACGGGCGCATTCCGGGAATGTTTTGCGCCGTCGTCGAGACGACCGCCCAGGTGCTCGCCACCCGGCGCACCGCCTTTCATCTCGAGCTGGAATCCCGGCTGCGTCAGCTCTCCAACCCGTTCGCCGTGGCCGCGGCGGCGGCGGAGGCTCTGGGTCGCCACCTGGGGGTCAGCCGCGTCGGTTACGGCGTGATGGACGAGACCGCCCGCTTCTTCACGACGGAGCGGAACTGGACCGACGGCAGCGTCGACCATCAGGCCGGCACCCATGACCTGCTGAGCTTCGGGCCGGAGCTTCTGGACACGCTGCGCGGCGGCGGGACACTGACCATCCACGACGCCACTGCGGACCCGCGCTTCGCCGCGCCGGACCGGCAGGCCGCCTTCGCTGGGCTGAACATCGCCTCCGCCATCACCACCAGTCTGGTGAAGAACGGGCGGATGGTCGCCGCCCTCTACATCCACGACCGCAAGGCACGGCGCTGGCACCCGGACGAGGTCCGGCTGGTCGAGGAGGTGGCGGAGCGCACATGGTCCGCCCTGGAGCGCGCCCAGGCCGAGGAGTCGCTGCGCCGCGCCAACGCCCGGCTGGCCGCGGAGGGGGAGCAGATGCGCACCCTGTTCCGGCAGGCGCCCAACTTCATGTGTGTGCTGCGCGGCCCGGACCATGTGTTCGAACTGGCCAACGACTCCTACCGGCAACTGGTCGGCGACCGCCCCCTGATCGGCAAGCCGGTGCACGAGGCCATGCCGGAGGTCGCCGGGCAGGGCTTCTTCGAGCTGCTGGGCCGCGTCTACGACAGCGGGAAGCCCTTCGTCGGGCACGCCCTGCCGGTGCGGGTCGTCCGCCAACCCGGCGCGCCCGTCGAGGAACGCTTCATCACCTTCATCTACCAGCCGATCAAGGACGCCGACGGGCGGGTGACCGGGATCTTCTGCGAAGGCAGCGACGTCACCGAGGCCAAGCGGGCCGAGGACGCGCTGCGCGACCTGAACGCCACGCTGGAGCAGCGCGTCGCCGAACGCACCGCCGACCGCGACCGCATGTGGCGCCTGTCCACCGACGTCATGCTGGTGGCGCGCTTCGACGGCTCCATCAGCGCCGTCAATCCGGCCTGGACCACCCTGCTGGGATGGTCGGAGGAGGAGCTGGCGACGCGCAGCTTCCTCGACCTCGTGCATCCGGACGACCTGGAGCGCACGCGGGCCGAGGCGGCGCGGCTGGGCGCCGGGCACATCACGCCGCGCTTCGAAAACCGCTACCGCCACAAGGATGGTCATTATCTCTGGCTGTCCTGGGTCGCCGTGCCGGACGACCGCTTCATCCACGCCGTGGGCCGCGACATCACCGCGCAGAAAGAGGCCGACGCCGCCCTGCGACAGGCCGAGGACCAGCTTCGCCAGTCCCAGAAGATGGAGGCGGTCGGCCAGTTGACCGGCGGCGTGGCGCACGACTTCAACAACCTGCTCCAGGCGCTGGAAGGCTGCCTGTCGATGATCGGGCGCCGCACCGAGGAGCCGCAGGTCCACGCCCTGCTCGACGCCGGGCAGCAGGCGGTGGGGCGCGGGGCCAAGCTGGTGCAGCAGCTCATGGCCTTCGCCCGGCGCGACAGCCTGCGTCCGGAATCCATCGGGGTGCGTGACCGGGTGCTCGCCATGTCGGCTCTGCTGGAACGGGCTCTGCGGGCCGACATCGCGCTGGACCTCCGCCTCGGCGACGATCTCTGGCCCGTCGAGGTCGACCCGACCCAGTTCGAGCTGGCGGTCATCAATCTCGCCGTCAACGCGCGCGACGCCATGCCGGCCGGCGGACGGCTGACGGTGGAGGCGGTCAACGCCGTGTTTCCCCACGGCGATCCGCGGGGGGTGGAGGGCGAGTTCCTGCGCCTGTCCGTGTCGGACACCGGCTGCGGCATGCCCGCCGCGGTGGCCATCCGCGCCTTCGAGCCGTTCTTCACGACGAAGGACCTCGGCAAGGGGACGGGGCTGGGGCTGGCCCAGGTCTACGGCCTCGCCCGGCAGACCGGCGGCACCGCCTGGATCGACAGCGCGCCGGACCGGGGCACCACGGTGCATCTGCTGCTCCGCCGCTCCGGCGTGGCTCCGGCGGAGGAACCCGCTCTTCCCGCCGCCATTGTGCCGCCGTCGGGTGGCGCGCGGCGTCATGGCCGCGTCCTCGTGGTGGAGGACGACCCCATCGTCGCCATGACGGTCAGCACCGCGCTGGAGGACGCGGGGTTCGCCGTGCTGTCCGCCGCCAACGCCGAGGAGGCGCTGCCCCACCTGTCGGACGACGGGGTCGACGTTCTGCTGAGCGACGTGGTGATGCCCGGCGGGATGAGCGGCATCGACCTGGCCCGCGAAGCCCGCGAGCGGCGGCCCGGACTGCCGGTTATCCTGGCGACCGGCTACAGCGAGGACATCGCCCGAGCCACCGGCATCCCGGTGCTGGCGAAGCCCTACCGGATCGACGAGCTGGTCGGGCGGATCGACGCGATCCTGACGGGCGAGGTTGGGGAGTAAAGAGGTCGGGGAATGAAAAAGGCGGAGTTCCCCAGGGGGAACTCCGCCTTGGCCGGCCGCGATAGGGTCCTCAGATGTGGTCGGAGGACAGGATGGCCTCGGCGTCGCCGCCGGTGCCGCGGCCCGGCAGGACCGCGTTCAGGACGACGCCCATCAGCGCCGCCAGCGCCATCGAGGAGACGACGAAGCCGCCGTCGCCGAACTTCAGCGACGCGCCGCCGATGCCGATCACCAGGATGGTCGAGGAGATCAGCAGGTTGCGCTTGTCGCCCAGATCCACCTTGCCCTCGATCAGCGTGCGGATGCCCGAGGAGGCGATGACGCCGAACAGGGCGATGGACACGCCGCCCATCACCGCCGTGGGGATGCTGGACAGGAAGGCCGACAGCTTGCCCACGAAGCCGAGGATGATGGCGAGCGCCGCCGCACCGCCGATCACCCACACGCTGAACACCCGGGTCACCGCCAGAACGCCGATGTTCTCGCCGTAGGTCGTCGCCGGGGGACCGCCCAGCGCGCCCGCCACCATGGTCGCCACGCCGTCGCCGAACACCGAGCGGTGCAGGCCCGGATCGGCGATGAAGTTGCGGCCCACGACGCGGCTCAGCACGATCTGCCCACCGATGTGCTCGGCGATGGTGACCAGCGCAACCGGGGCCACCAGCAGGATCATCGCCCAGGCCGAGACGCCCTCCTTCATATCGGAGAACAGCAGGTGGAAGTCGGGCATCCGCAGGAAGGGAGCCGCGGCGACCGGTCCGAAGTCCACCATGCCGAAGACCACGCCCAGCACATAACCGGTCAGGATGCCCAGCAGGATCGGCACCACCGTGAAGAAGCCGCGCAGCACGATGGAGTAGAGGAAGATGCTGCCCAGCGTCGCCAGCGCCAGCAGGAAGTGCGGCAGGCTGTACTCGCCGCCGCCCGCGGTGTTCTGCGCCATGCCGACGGCGACCGAGGCGAGGCCGAGGCCGATCACCACGATCACCGGCCCGACCACGATGGGCGGCAGGATGGCCAGCAGCCAGCGCACGCCGAAGGCGCGGATCAGCAGGGCGACCGCCACATAGACGGCCCCCGCCGCGCAGGCCCCGACCAGCGCGCCGCCGGTCCCGCCGATCTGCGTGGCGGCGACGATCGGGCCGATGAAGGCGAAGGAGGAGCCCAGATAGGCGGGCAGCCGCCATTTGGTGAAGGCCAGATAGATCAGGGTGCCCAGACCGCTGGTGACGAGCGCCACCGACGGATCGAGGCCGGTGAGGATCGGCACCAGCACGTTGGCGCCGAACATGGCGAACAGGTGCTGGAGGCTGAGCAGGAGGAAGGTGGCCGGGGGCGGACGGTCGTGGACGTCCAGCACCCGGTCGCGCGGGGCTGTCATGAACTGCGGTTCCCGTATCGGTGGTTGCCGGGCAAGGGTTACTCCGCGACGGCCTGCCCGGTCAAACGCCACCATGCGGAATTTTTCGGCACAGGACTCCCACCGGGACCCGGCGGCACCATCACGGATGCGGAATTATTCGTCCGTTGCCTTACAATCGCCCTTTTGTTATTGTGGGTTTTAATAAAAATTCCCGTTACCGGACATGAAACTGCGTTCCCACACGCGATGCGGGGATGACGCGCCTGTTTTTAGAGTGACTGACCGCATGGCCGACGAACTGTTTGCTCAACTCACCGACACCCTTTCGTCGGCGAAGACCGTGGAAGACCTGACCCGGCCCCTTCTGTCGCTCCTGGAACTGGTGACGGAGTTGGAGGCGACCTACCTCACCCGGATCGAGCTGGAACACGGCATCCAGCGCATTCTCTTCTCCTGCAACACCAAGACCCTGACCATTCCCGAAGGGCTGGCCGTTCCGTGGGAAGGCACGCTGTGCAAGCGGGCGCTCGACGAAGGGAAGCTCTACACCGACGACGTGCCCAGCTGCTGGGGCGATTCCGAGGCGGCGGCGGCGCTGGGCATTCAGACCTACGTCAGCACGCCCGTCCATCTCGACGACGGCAGCCTGTTCGGCACGCTCTGCGCCGCAAGTTCGGAGCGCAAGCCGCTGACGCCCAAGGGGGAGCAGGTGCTGCGCCTGTTCGCCTCGCTGATCGCCCTCCATGTGCAGCGCGAGCAGCTTCTGACCCAGTTCCGGGAATTGAACGCGGCGCTGGAATCCTATTCCTACACCGACGCGCTGACCGGCCTGCCGAACCGGCGCGCCGTGGTCGCGGAACTGCACCGGCTGTTCGCCATGGCCGAGCGGGCCGGCCAAAGCGTGCTGATCGGCTTCATCGACCTGGACGGCTTCAAGGCGATCAACGACACCCACGGGCACGAGGCCGGCGACGAATTCCTGACCGAGGTGGGGCAGCGCATCGGCGCGGGGCTGCGGGCGGGGGACACGCTGGGCCGGCTGGGCGGCGACGAGTTCATCATCGTCGGCATGGGCGCCACGCCCGGTGCCGAGGGGGATGAGGCCGCCGGCGCGCTGCGTGACCGGGTGGTGCCGCTGATCCGCGGCGGGTACCGCTTGAAGGGCTGCGCCTTCGATTATCCGGGGGCGAGCGTCGGGGTGGTCAGCGCCGATCCTGGCGCCACGACGCCCGACGACGCGCTGCGCGCCGCCGACGCCGCCATGTATGTCCAGAAGAAGATCCGGCGGGCGGTCAGAGCCTGACGCCCAAACCCGACGCCTGCCGCGACGATCGTTCCGAGCCTTATGGACCGGCGGCCGCGCTCCAGGGATCGGGAGCGGTCACCTCGTAGGGCTGGGCGACGCCACCCATCGACAGCGCATGGACGGAATTGCTGGAGAAGCCGCAGGCCTGCTCCGGATTCACGGCGGCGTTGGGACGGAAGGCATAGGGCCGCGGGGCATCGGGCGACACGGAGGTGGCCTTGGTGCGGACGACCAGCCCGTGGCCCGACGGAACGCTCTGCTCCACCCAGACCCACAGGACCTCCGGGTTGTCGCGGAAGCGGGCCAGCAGGGTGGACAGCGCCTCCGTGCAGGCGGCGTGGTCGAGCTGGTGGGCGCCGCGGTCGATGATGGCCGAGGCCGGTCCGGACGACGAGGCGTCCGCGGGATTCCAGGTGACCGCCATGAGGCCGGACAGAGCGATGCCAGCGATGGAGGTTCCCCAGAGGACTCCGGAATCGAAACCGGACTCACCGTGACGGCTGGAATGATCGCGCATCGTGGCCCCTCTACAAAACACTCAACCGCTGCAACCGGCGTCTGCAATGTCCCCATCTGTTTGACAGGAACGCAGGCCCGTGACGTTGATCCAGGACAAGCATTTCATGGGCTCGTCCGGTTCGTTGTTTATTGTGCACCGCAGCATCCGCCCGTCAACACCCACCGGAAGCATGGCAGGGCTGATTCCACGCGCTTTCACGCCCGCGTGGCTATGAACGCGGCAATTTGCCGCTCCTCCGTGCCGGAGCACCGTAGCGACCCGCGGATGCGCCGCTGGCCGGCAGGCCCCCAGACAACGGCCCCGGCGGCGTCATGGTTCCCCAGCGCCGTCTGATTCGCCAACAAAGTCAGTTGGTTATATATACGCATATTCAGGATTACAAACGAAGGCGTCCCTTCAATCCCACGTCCCACGGGTCGATTGCGGACGCGCGGATGCCATTCCCTTTCGCCCCTGCCGCCGCCGCGCGCTATGGTGCGCCCGGCGACCAGCGGACCGGCAAGAGTCCGGGGCGCCCGCAAGAAGAACACGAGAACCGGAAGGGACGAGCATGAGTGACCAGACCCCCAGCCGCCGTGCCGCCGCGGCCTTCGCCCAGACCGCGGAAACCGGGACGCCGGTCGCCTTCGCCGATCTGGTGGCGCTGCTGGAGCGCATCTTCCGGCACCACGGCACGTCGGAGCGGGTGGCGGCGATCCTGGCGGAGAATTGCGCGTCCTGCGAGCGCGACGGCTCCACCAGCCACGGCGTGTTCCGCATTCCCGGCTACGTCGGCTCGCTGAAGAGCGGCTGGGTGGACGGGCGGGCCGAACCGACGGTGGAGGAGGCCGGCCCCGCCTTCCTGCGCGTCGACGCCGCCAACGGTTTCGCCCAGCCCGCTTTCCTGGCCGCCCGCGGCCGTTTCCTGGAGATGGTGCGCGAGAGCGGCATCGCTGTGATGGCGATCCGCAACTCCCACCATTTCAGCGCCCTGTGGCCGGACGTCGAGCCCTTCGCGCGGGAGGGGCTGGTGGCGCTCTCCTTCGTCAACAGCTTCGCCTGCGTCGTGCCGCCGGGCGGCAAGGCCGCCGTCTACGGCACCAACCCGATGGCCTTCGCCACCCCGGTGGCCGGCGGCGACCCGATGGTGTTCGACCAGGCGGCCAGCTCCATGGCCAACGGCGACGTGCGCATCGCGGCGCGCGAGGGGCACGCCATCCCCGCCGGCTCCGGCGTGGACCGCGACGGCAAGCCGACCACCGACCCCAAGGCCGTTCTCGACGGCGGCGCCCTGCTGCCCTTCGGCGGTCACAAGGGCGGCTCCATCGCCTTTATGATCGAGGTGCTGGCGGCGGCGCTGACCGGCGGCAAATACTCGCGCGAGGTGGACTGGTCGGCCCATCCCGGCGCCGAGACGCCCTGCACCGGCCAGCTCTTCATCGTCATCGACCCGGAGCGCGGCGGCACCGGCGCCTTCGCCGACCGCGTCGCCGGCCTCATCGGCGAGGTGAAGGAAGCGGGGCAGGACCGCATGCCGGGCGAGCGCCGCTACGCCCGCCGCGCCCGCACCCTGCGCGACGGCATCCCGCTCGCCCCCGCCCGGCTGGCCGAGCTGCGCGCCCTGGCCGGCGACGCCTGATACCGAAGGCGTTTGATGGCCTCCATCAAACGCCTTCGGTTCAAACCCGGCAGCACATGGCGCAGCCATGTGCGAAAGGGTCATACGGCCGGCCGATCATGGAACTCTTCATGCGCCGGCCGTATGACGCCCCTCCCCTCCTTCAAACCCGGTCGATTCCCGCCATGACGACGCCCACCATCGCCACCTTGTCCCGTCAGCTCGACGACGGCGCCACCAGCAGCCGCCAGCTCGTCGACGCCGCCCTCGCCGCCATCGCGGCCGGGGGCGAGGAGGCGCGCAAGACCTACACCGCCCTGCACGCCGATCCGGCCCGCGCGGCGGCGGACGCCCAGGACCTGCTGCGCCGGGCCGGGCAGCACCCCTCCCCGCTGGCCGGCCTGCCGGTCTCGGTCAAGGACCTGTTCGACGAGGCCGGGCACATCACGCGGGCCGGGTCGCGGGCGCTGGAGGGCGCCGCCCCCGCCACCCGCGACGCCGACGCGGTGGCCCGCCTGCGCACCGCCGGGGCGGTGGTGGTGGGGCGGACCAACATGACGGAGTTCGCCTTTTCCGGCGTCGGCATCAACCCGCATTACGGCACCCCCGGCAACCCCGCCGATCCCGCGCGCATCCCCGGCGGCTCCTCGTCGGGCGCCGGGGTGTCGGTGGCGGCGGGCCATGTCCCGCTGGCGCTCGGCACCGACACCGGCGGGTCGGTCCGCATCCCGGCGGCGCTCTGCGGCATCGTCGGCTTCAAACCGACGCAGCGCCGGGTGTCGCTGCGCGGCGCCCTGCCGCTGTCCTGGTCGCTCGATTCCATCGGGCCGCTCGCCCGGACGGTGGAATGCTGCGCCATCGCCGACGCCGTCCTGGCCGGTGAGGCGGAGTGGGTGCCGCCGCCGGTCGGGCTGGCCGGGCTGCGCTTCGCCGTGCCGCAGACGGTGGTCCTCGACGGGATGGAGGACGCGGTGGCCGCCGCCTTCGACGCCGCCTGCCGCCGCCTGTCCGAGGCCGGGGCGCGCATCGTCGACATTCCTATGGCGGAGCTGGCGGAGATCGGCCCGGCCAACGCCAAGGGCGGCCTGCCCGCGGCGGAGGCGGCCCACTGGCACCGCGCGTTGATGGCGGAGAAGGGCGACCTTTACGACCCGCGCGTCCGCGTCCGCATCGAGCGCGGCCGGACCATGAGCGCCGCCGATTACATCGAGGTCACGCAGCGCCGCGCCGACCTGATCGCCCGCACCGACCGGACAACGGCGGACTACGACGCGCTGCTGATGCCCACCGTGCCGCTGCTGGCGCCGCGCATCGACGCCTTCGCCGAGGACGCGGAGTTCGCCCGGCTGAACCTGCTGCTGCTGCGCAACTGCGCGCTGTTCAATTTCCTGGACCGCTGCGCCATCAGCCTGCCGATGCAGCGCGCCGGCGACCTGCCCAGCGGCCTGATGCTGGTCGGCGCGGCGGGAGCCGACCGCCGCCTGCTGTCCATCGCCGCGGCGGTGGAACCGGTGGTGGGCGCCTGACACAGGGGGAGGCGGCGCAACTGCCCCTCCCCAGAGGCCACCATCAAAATCCCAGGGCGCAGCCGTCCTTGCGGTGGTCCGAGCCGGCGATCAGCAGGCCGGCCGCGTGGTCGATCCAGATCGCCTGACCGCCGCCCATCGGCTCGTCCCGGCGGACCACCGCGTGGCCGCGGCGCGCCAGCTCCGCCGCGGTGTCCTCCGCCACGGTGGGCTCGATCTCCAGAACGCCGTTGAAGGCGAAGCTGCGCGGCTCGTCGATGGCGGTCTGGACGTCCAGCCCGCGGTCGAGCACCGCCGACACAAAGGCGCCGTGCCCCGCCGCCTGGTAATGGCCGCCCATCACGCCGAAGGGGCAGACCGCGCGCCCGTCCTTGCGGATCAGCCCGGGGATGATGGTGTGCAGCGGGCGGCGGCGCGGCGCCAGGGCGTTGGGGTGCCCCTCGGTCAGGCGGAAGGAGGTGCCGCGGCTGTGCAGGAGGACGCCGGTCGCCGGGTCGAGCTGAACGCTGCCGAAGCTGTGGAAGATCGAGTTGATGAAGGAGATGGCGTTGCCGTCGCGGTCGACCACGCTGAGGCAGACCGTGTCCTTGTGCTCCGTCTCGGTCCACAGGGCGGGGGGCTGGGCGCGCGCCGGGTCGATGCGGCGGCGCAGCGCCGCCGTCGCCTCCGCCGAGAGCAGCGCCGCAGCGGCCTCCGGACCGCCCTCCCCCACCAGGATGTCGCGGTGGTGGTAGGCGAGCTTGGTCGCCTCGGCCTGTAGATGGTGGCGGTCCGCGTCGCCGACCGACGGCGACAGGTCGAAGCCGCCCAGCGCGTTCAGGATCATCAGCGCGGCGAGGCCCTGGCCGTTCGGCGGGCACTCGAGAATCTCATAGCCGCGGTAGTCGGTGGCGATGGGCGTCACATACTCCGCCCCGTCCTGCGCCGCCGCGAAGTCGTCCAGCGTGTGCAGCCCGCCGCGGGCGCGCAGGAAGCCGACCAGCGACTCCGCCGTCGCCCCCGTGTAGAAGGCGGCCGCCCCGTGCATTGCGATGTCGCGCAGCCGCTGGCCGAGCAAGGGCTGGGCGTGGCGTTCCCCGGCGCGCGGGGCGCGGCCGCCGGGCAGGAAAATGGCGCGGCAGCCCTCGTCCGCCGCCAGCAGGGGGACCGCCGCCGCCCAGTCCTGGGCCACCCGCGGGGAGACGCCGTAGCCCTCCTCGGCATAGCGGATGGCGCGCAGGAAGACCCGGTCGAGCGGCAGCCGCCCGTGGTCGGCGTGCAGCCGCGTCCAGGCGGCGACGGCGCCCGGCACGGTGACCGCGTGGCCGCCATGGCGCGGAATCTCTCCGGTGACGCCCAGCCCGGCCAGACGCTCCACGCTCGCGGCGGCGGGAGCGCGCCCGCTGCCGTTCAGGGCGACCACCGGCCCGTTCGCCGGGGCGTAAAGGGCAAATCCATCGCCGCCGATGCCGGTCATGTGCGGCTCGACCACACATTGCACCGCGACGGCGGCGATGGCCGCGTCCACGGCGTTGCCGCCCGCCGCCAGGATTTCCAGGGCGGCCGCGCTCGCCAGCGGGTGCGAGGTGGCCACCGCGGCCTCCGTCGCCACCAGCGCCGACCGCCCGGGCCGGCAGAAGTCACGCATCACGATGGGAGCCTCCGGACCGGGGGAAAGGATCAATGCGGGCTGCGGCGCAGGGGGACCACGCGGCGCCCCCGCACCTCCGGCTCTTCCGCGCCGTGGGCGTGCACCTTCTTGAGTTGGATGACGTAACGCTCAGCGCCGTTGACCATCACGGCGATGACGGTCGGCCCGTTCGCCCAGTCGCTGGGCACGAGGTGAAGTTCCTTGATGCGCGCGGTTCCGGCGGTCAGCTCCGCAAGGTCGAGAACCTCGTCTCCGGCGCGAAACCCCAGATATTCATCAACGATCATGGCGTCCGGCGGCAGTGTCTTGGCGGCAGTGTTCCCAAGCCTACCAGCACCGCGGGCGGCGGGCCACCGTGCAGGCCGCCGCCCGGCGCTTTTTCATAGGGGGCCTTACGAACGGCGCGTCATACGGCGACGCGCGTCAGGTGGCGATGCGCGTCATATGATTGTCCCAACGGAAGTCGGCCAGCCGCAGGCCGTCGCCCGGCAGGTCCGGCGCCGCGCCGACCGTCCGGAGATTGCCCAGCCCGCTGCTCGCCAGGAAACCATCGCCGTCCGGGGCGATGCCGCAGCCGTCGGGCAGCGCCGCCGACCCCAGCCAAGCGCCGGTGGCGTCGTCCCACAGCCCGATGATGCCGCCCTTGGGCGAGCTGGCCGCGACCTTGCCCCTGTCGGCCGCGACGCTGCCGATGTAGCCCTCGAACCGGGACAACTCGTCGTCCGGCGTCTCGAACAGGCGCACCGCGCCGCCGCCCGGACGGTGCGTGCCGGTCAGCGGCTGGAGCATGCCGACCGGCCGCTCGTCCTGCGCGCCGAAGGCGATTCCGCCGTCGGCCAGGGCGGCGATGTGGCGGATGCCGAGGTTGGCGTGCTCCTCCGGCAGGCGGACCTGATCGAGCAGCTTTCCGCTCGCCACCTCGACATAGGTGATCGAGGAATCCATCTCGTCCAGGTTCAGCTTGGCCCGGCCGGTGTCCGGGTGGGTGATGACGCCGCCGTTGCCGACCGCCAGGACCGTGCCGTCCGCGATCATCAGAAGTTCGTGCGGCCCCAGCCCGTGGGTCGGCATCGCGCCGACGCGGCGGTAGCCGTCCATCGCGTCATAGACGCCGATCGACCCGGTCTCGCGCGGCACGTCGTCCTCCGCCACGTAGAGCAGCCGCCCGTCGGTGGAGAAGGCGCCGTGGCCGGTGAAGCGGCGGTCGTCCGGCGCGCGGATCACCGGCCCCGGACGCCCATCAGCCAGAGAGAGCGGCATGAACCAGCGCCCCGGACGGCGGGCGAAGGCGACTGCCTCGGCCCGCGTCGGGTGGACGACGATGCCGTGGGCGCGGCCCGGCGTCGGGCTGGTGAAGCGCACGCCGCCCGCCCCGTCCAGCGCCGCCACGCCATAGTCCGGCGAAGCCGCCGCGGTGGCGTAGGCGTTGAGGAACAGCGTGCCCCCGGCGGTCTCCGCCCGCGCCGGCCCCAGAAGGGCGCCGAGCAGGCTGCCTCCGATCAGGAGCAGAGTGCCCCGGCGGGTCGCATCCATCGCTCAGTCTCCATCCAGTTCGTTGAAGCCGATGCTGATGTCCAGCAGCGGCGCGACGGTGCCGGTCAGCAGGTTGCGCAGGTCCTTGGCCCGTTGCAGGGTGGCCTCCACGCTCTTGCGCTTGGCCGGATCGGCGACGGCGACGTTGATTGGCGCGGGGATCGCCTCGGCGGCGCGGACCGCGGCGGTGAAGCCGTCCTCCAGCGCGCGGCGGGCCTGGGCGCCGGGGTCGCCGGCGGGCAGCAACGCCGTCAGGCCGGGACCGCCGCCCTCGCCCAGCATCAGGGCGCGCAGGGCCTCCAGGTTGATGCGGACGTTGCGGGCCGACTGGCCGCTGCGCAGCGCCTCGGCCACCGCCGGCTTGGCCTCCCCGGCGTTGGGGCCGAGCGGCGCCAGCAGCTTCTGGTCGGCGACCACCTGCAGGGCGGTGAGCGACCCGGTGAAGAGGGTGTTGACCGCCGACCCCGCGTCGGGACCGAGCGCGGTCTGCTCCCCGGCGGTCAGCGGCGCCTCCAGCGCCTTCCAGCCGTCGCGAACCTCGCGGGTGATGGCAAGGACGTTCTGCGCCACCGCGGCGGCCAGCGCGCCGCGGAAGCGCCCGGCCTCGTCGCCCTGGAACGACGCGGCGGTGACGCCCTCGTCGAACAGCAGCCGCTCCAGCGCGGTCAGCCCCTGCACCGCGGCGCTCTGACGGGCCAGCCCGCCCGGCTCCAGCAGCTTGGGGTCGCGGTTCTTCAGCATGGCGAGGATCTGGCGCTGCACCACCCCGGCCCGCTCCGGCCAAAAGGCGATGCGGTCGGCGCGCAGCTCCATCGACAGCGGCCCGGCGCGCAGATGCTGGACGCCGGCCCAAGCGTCGTAGACGGCGCGGTGGGCGGCGCGGCAGCTCTCCAGCCCGTCCGCGGTCGGCGCCGCGGCGAACTGCGCCAGCCGCTCCGCATAGATGCCGGCGGCACCGGCCAGAGCGTCGAAGCGCGGCAGGGCGTGGGTTCGGACCAGACCGCCCAGCACGGCGGCGTCTCCCGCCGGCTCCCGCGCCGCCAGGGCGAGCTTGCCCGGCAGGAGGATCGACAGGGCGGCGGCCGACATCAGGCCGATCACGCGGCGGCGTTGCATTCTCATCACCTATGCCATTCAAACCGTGTGGACTTTAGAGCCCCAGAACGAAACGCACCAACTTTTCCCGGTCGCCGCGCGGCAGGGCCATGAAGGCGCCGCGCGCCTTGTCCGCCTCGCCGCCGTGCCACAGGATGGCCTCGGTCACGCTGCGCGCCCGCCCGTCGTGGAGCAGGGCCAGTTTGCCGTCGGACTCCGCCAACCGCTTCATCCCCCACAGCGGCGTCGTGCGCCAGTCGCGGCCCCGCGCCTCGCCCATCGCCACGCCGTCGGCCAGATCCTCGCCCAGGTCGTGGAGAAGCAGGTCGCTGTAGGGGAAGATCGTCCGGCGGGACAGCGCGGGATGCGCGGCATCCTCCGCCGTGGTGAAGGAGGGGCGGTGGCAGGAGGCGCAGCCGGCGGCGGCGAACAGCGCGCTTCCCGCCGTGTCGCGCGGCGCCTCCAGCCCGCCGTCGGGCGGCAGGGTGCGCAGATAGCCGTCGATCAGCCCGATCACCGTGGAGGGGATCTCCAGCCCCTCATACTGCGGGGAATTGCCGTGCGGGGCGTTCCGGCATTCGGTCTGCGCCGGGGTGCAGTCGCCCCAGGGCTCGGGATAGGCCGGGGTGGACATGCCGATGTCGAGGCTGAAGGCCTCCGAATTCTGGCGGTGCAGCGTCGGGTGGACGGCCTTCCAGCCGAAGCGGCCAAGCAGCCGCGTGCCCTCCGGCGCCACCCAGTTGGGGCGTCCGGCGATGCCGTCGCCGTCGCGGTCCTCCGGATCGGCGCCGGCCAGGATGTCGGCCTCGGGGATGCGCTCCAGCAGCCCCATGCCGCGCACGGACGGGGCGATGCGGGCGGAGATCGCCGTTGCCTCGGCCAACGGCCCGTAGTTGAGGTCGGTGACGGTCACCAGCGGACGGCGCAGCGTCGCCGTGTCGCCGTCGGGGAAGCGCACCGTCTCCTCGCGGTAGGTCAGGACGGGCTTGCCCTCGATGGCGAAGCCGAGCACCGCGTTGGTCTGGACCTGCCGCCCGTAGACCGGGTCGCCGCTGAGCTTCAGCGCATAGCCGACGCCGCGGTCATCGGGAACCGCGGGATCGGGCGGTCGCCCCTGCCGGGCCGCCGGATGGCAGGCGGCGCAGGAGCGGGCGTCGTAGAGCGGACCCAGCCCGTCGTTGGCGTGCGTCACCGTCGGGGCGCTGACCCACATCCGCCGGAACAGCTTCTCGCCGATCCGGGCGTCGAGGTCGCCCGCCACCGCCGGCAGGGCCGGCAGCAAGGCGAGCAGGAAGGCGAGGCGGGCTTTCATTGGTCGGGCGGGCATCGGTCGGGCGGAGTGCCCCATCTTATGAAGACGAAAAGACAGGGCTGCGGCCCCTCCCCCGCGCGGGCGGTCGGTGGGGAGCGGACAACGCCGCCCCACGCGGGAAGGAAGGGCCGCAACCCGTGGACCGCCGGCTTGCTTGCCGACGTCTTATTTAACGACGGCTTACTTACCGACGGCCGACGGGTTGTCGAGGCTGTCCGAACCGGCCAGATCGACCGAGACGCCCAGGGCGGCGACGACGCCTTCCAGGGCCTTCTTCTGGTCGACCAGACGCTCCACCGCGGTCGAGACGATCGCGTTGCCTTCGGCGTTGTCGGTGCCGATCATCTGGTCATAAGCCATCTTGCCGAGGTCGGCGGTGTCCTTCATGACCTTCATCGCGGCGGTGGTGGCGGTCATCGCCTCCTTCACCTTGGCGTCGGCCTCCGGCGCGGTGGCGGCGACATACTGCGACAGCGACGGGCCGGTCACGACCTTGCCGTCCACGCGGGTGTAGCGGCCGCTGTAGACGTTGACCATGCCGATCTGGTCGTAATAGTGGGAGTTGTGGGTGTTGTCGGAGAAGCAGTCATGCTCCTCCTCGGGATCGTGCAGCATGAGGCCGAGCTTCATGCGCTCGCCGGCCAGCTCGCCGTAGCTGAGGCTGCCGAGGCCGGTCAGGATGCGGGCGACGCCCTCCGACTCCTTGGCCTTGGCGACGGAGGCGCGGGCCTTGCCCTTGGCGCCCCAGGCCTTGGCCATCTCCTCCAGATCCTCGACCAGCATCTGGGTGGCGACGGTCAGGAACTGGGCGCGGCGGTCGCAGTTGCCGTTGGTGCAGTCCTTGCCCTTGGCGTAGTCGGTCGCCTTGCGGTCGCCGGCCCCCGGACCCGTGCCGTTCAGGTCCTGGCCCCACAGCAGGAACTCGACGGCATGGTAGCCGGTCGCCACGTTGGCCTCGACCTTGCCGGCCTCGTGCAGTTTGTCGGCCAGCAGCTCCTTGGTGATCTTGCGGGCGTCGATGGTCTTGTCGCCGGCCTTGATCTTCGGGTTGGCGATCACGTTGGCCTTGGCGAACGGGTTGCTGTCGCCGCCGGCGTAGCCGTCGTCCACATAGTCGATCAGGCCCTCGTCCAGCGGCCAGGCGTTGACCTTGCCCTCCCACTCGTCGACGATCGGGTTGCCGAAGCGGAAGGCCTCGGTCTGCATGTAGGGGACGCGGGCGTTCAGCCACGCCGTGCGGGCGGCGGCCAGCGTCGCGTCCGACGGGTTGGCCACCAGCGCATCGACAGCCTTCTTCAGCGCCTTGGCGGTGCTGGCGGAGTCCTCGTAGCTGGCCTGGGCGATGTCGGCGTAGGTCTTCACCACGTCCTTGTAGGCGGGCTTGGACGACTGGGCGTCGGCGGCGAGCGGCGCCAGCGCGATGAGAGCCGCGGCGGCAAAGCCGGAGGCGTGCTTGAACATGAAGGTCTCCTCAAGCGTCGGTGATCGGTGGCGTCAGAGCCATGAAAGTGCGAAGCATTCTCAACATGCGCCGCTAATCACTCTCATTGTCAAGATGCAATCGCGATGCGAGGCGCGCTTTGCCGATTTTGCGGCGGACAGCGGGGCCATGATGGCGGCCCCGCCCGCCCGCGCTCACTTCAGAAGCGGTTCGTAACGGGCGTCGGTCAGCGTCTTCATGAAGGCGACCAGCGCCTTGATTCGGCGGTCGTCGAGCGCCGGGCCCTCCTCCAGCTCCTTGATGGAGACGGTGGCGGCGATTTCCGGATTGCCCCAGGGCTTGCCGGTCTCCGGGTTGATCTGGTCCGCCGGCTTGGTGCTGTTGTACTTGTTGTAGAAGCGGACAACGGTCTCCAGGTCCTTGAAGACGCCGTTGTGCATGTAGGGGCCGGTCACCGCGACGTTGCGCAGGGTCGGCGTCTTGAATTTCCCCTCATGCGCCTTCTGGCCCTTCAGCGCCGGATTCTCGGCCAGCCCGCGGTCGATGTGAGTCGCCACCACCCCATTGGCCGCCCGCAGCTCCGCGTTCACCGGAACGCCGATGTTGTGGTACTCGTAGTTGGTGAAGACCTCGTTCGTCGCCGCCGGCATGGCGTTCAGCTTGTGGCAGACGTTGCAGTTGGTGAACTGCTGCGAGAAGAACAGGGTCATCCCCAGCTCCTCCTCGCCGGTCATCTTGTACTCGCCGCGCAGATAACGGTCGTACTTGGAATCGAAGGGCGAGAAGACGTCGGTCGTCTCGAAGGCGGCGATGCTGTCGGTCATCGCGTCGTAGGCGCGGTCGGCGTCGTCCAGCACCCCCGCGCCATAGAGGGCGACGAAGCTCCGCGCGTAGTCGGCGTTCTCCTTCAACCGCCCCTGCACCTCCGCCTTGGAGGCCATGGCCATCTCTGCGGGGTTCAGCGGCGGCCCGCCGGCCTGCTCCTGGAGGGTGGCCGCCCGGCCGTCGTGGAACTGCCCGCCGAAGGGAACCCCGCTGGCCTTGAAGCCGAAGCGCGGGGCGAGATGGGCGTAGGCGGCGGTCGGCGCGTTGCGGTCGCCCAGCGACTTGCCGTCGGCCCCCAGCGACGCAGCACCCCGCGGGTCGGCGAAGCCGAATTCCGGGTTGTGGCAGGTCGCGCAGGACTGGCTGCGGGTGGAGGACAAGTTGTTGTCGAAGAACAGCGCCTTGCCCAGCTCGGCCTTGGCCTTCTGCATCTCCGCCTTCTGGATCTCTGCCGGATCGGCGGCCAAGCCGGAGCCACTGGCGATCAACAGGCCAGCGATCAACAGGGAAGGCAGCGCCGCGGCCGGCGCGACATACTTGCCGAACAATGACATCCTGACTCTCGCTCCTTGACGGCGGTGGCCCGCGGCGGCAATCCATGGCGGGGCCTGCCGGTCAGTATCCATGCCCTTCGGCCTGGATGATAGTTATTCTCATTATCACGAACGTGCGACCTATTGCCACTGGTCGTAGGACCGGCGGGATTAACCCCTCGCCCCATTCGTCCGGCCCCGTTCCCGGATGGACGATCCGGTCCGGGCGCTTCGACATGACGGAAAAGGGTACCCCGACCCGGCTACCGACTCTGCTTCGCCAACCGGTGGGCTTGCCGCCATTCCGGTGTGAGGCGGCACCACCGTCGGGATTCCAAATGCTCCGCGCGCCGCGAAGGGAGCGGTAACCCCGGCGCCGGCACAATCCCGGCATAGTCCGATAATCACTTTAAATTCTAATCATTTTCTTTCAAAGCAATCCGTTCGTTATCCACGCCCCCGCACGGCGCTCTCCTTCCCGTTTCTTTGGCGCGACTCTTCCGCACATGGCGTCACCCGCGCTTTGCCTGAAAACGGCGCGGAAAGTTGTGCTGCGGACTGCAGGGACAACGGCCTCGGCCCGCCGGACTACCCCTATCGATAGGTTTATTAAAATACCGAGCTTCGACATCCTTCAAATCACAGACGCCGTGCATTCCCTAAAAATCAGTAATCAATCCTCTCCGCTTCACTGCGCCGAAGCGAAAACCCTTCGTATCACAATTATCAACGGAGACCATCAATGACCCTGTCCGCCAACATCCGCGCCATCATTTCCCCGGTCCAGGCCGCGACCAAGGACCGCAAGGGCATCACGGCCCTCGAATACGGTCTGGCGGCGGCGCTCGTCGCACTCGTCATCATCGGCGGCGCCCGCACCTTCGGCACCAACGTCAGCACCCTGTTCACCGGCATCGGCACCACGGTCACGAACACCCCGACGGCCATTCCGCAGTAAGCGCCGCAAACCCCCTCCCACGCAAAGCCCCGCCATGGATACGATCGCGCTCTTCGATCCCCTCTCCCTGGCACTGCCCATGGCGGGGCTTGCGCTGGGCTGGGCGGCGGCGGACGACCTGTGCCGCCGCGTCATCCCGGACACGGTGTCCATCCTCCTCACCATTCTCGGCCTCGCGCTTCCGCTGTGGCAGGGCGCCCCTTTTCCCTGGGTCAGCCTTGCCGCCGCCGCCACGCTGTTCCTCGTCCTGTGCGTCCTGCACGGGCGGGGCTGGCTGGGCGGCGGGGATGTGAAGCTGGCCTCGGCCATCCTGCTGCTGGTCGGGGTGGAGCGGGCCGCCTCTTTCGCGACCGCCACCGCGCTGGCCGGCGGGGTGCTCTCCCTTCTCTATCTCGCCGGGTGGCTGGCCCTGCGCAAGGCGCAGCCGGCGCGCCGGCTGCTGCGCCGCTTCGGCGGACGCTCCGCGCCGGTCCGAATCCTGGCTGCAGAAGCTCACCGCATCGCTACCCGCCATTCCGTGCCCTACGGCGTCGCCCTGGCCGCCGGCGGGCTGCTCACCCTCTCCAACCCCACCGGAGGAGCGGCATGGTTCTGAGAGTGCTTTTCCTGTCCCTGCTGCTCGTCGGGCTGTCGCTGGTGGGCTACGTGTCCTTCTCGATGCTGCCGGCCCCGACCGCCGCCGTCGCGGTCCCGGCACCCCAGGCGCCCATGGACTCCGTGCTGGTCGCCGCCCGCCCGATCTCCACCGGCATGCTTCTGCGCGCCGAGGATCTGCGCTGGGAGCCCTGGCCGCCGGGTCGCCTCGGCGACGGCTACATGGTGCGGGGCCGCGTGGCGGAAAGCGCCTACAGCGGCGCCGTCACCCGCCGGTCCTTCGCGTCGGGCGAGCCGATCATGGCCGGCCACATCGTGGCGCCGGGGGAGCGCGGCTTCCTCGCCGCCGTTCTGTCGCCGGGCAGCCGCGCCGTCTCGGTGGCGGTGGACGCAGTCAGCGCGACCGGCGGGCTGATCTGGCCCGGCGACCGCGTGGATCTGATCCTGACCCAGAATTTCGAATCCCACGCGGGGCGCGACCTGCGCAGCCGGGCGGTCGGCGAAACCGTGCTCCAGAACCTGCGCGTCATCGCCATCGACCAGCAGCTCGGCGAGGCCGGCATGGCGAAGAGCGGGCCGGACGGGCGCATCCCCCGCACCGTGACGCTGGAGGTCACCGCCCGCCAGAGCGAGACGGTCACCGTCGCCGCCACCATGGGCAAGCTCTCGCTGGCGCTGCGCAGCCTGCTCGCCGACGAAAACGTTCTCGCCGCCGGGGAAACGGAACCCGCCTCCGCCCCGACCTGGGCCGAGGACGTGTCGCCCGCCCTGCGCCAGCTTCCCGCGGCCCACAGCGCGGAGGCGCCCGCCCGCCGCCCGGCGCTGCTCATCATCCGCGGATCCAAGACGGAAACACTCGAACGCTGAACCGGCGCGCCGACCCAGGGGGGACGAACTCATGACGATGACCACCACAACCACCATGGGCCGGGCCGCAGCCTTCATGGGGGCGGCCCTCCTGGCCGGACTGTTCGCGACGCTGGCCGCATCGCCCGCCCAGGCGCAGCAATCCCAGTTGCAGCAGCGCCCCCGCGAGATCACGCTGGAGGTCGGCGGCGGACAGCCGGTCAACCTGCCAGCCCCGGCGGCCAGCGTCTTCACCTCCGCCCCGGAGATCGCCGACGTGCAGGCCTCCGGCCCGCAGGCCTTCTTCATCGTTGCCAAGACGCCGGGGCGGGCCAGCGTCTACGCCCTGTCGGCGGACAACAAGCCGCTCGCCTCCTTCAGCGTCGTCGTCACCATGCCCATCGGCGACCTGCGGTCGAAGCTGGTCGCCCAGGTGCCCAACGCCGCCATCGACGTGCAGAGCACCGGCAACGGCATCACGCTGACCGGCACCGTCTCCTCCCCCGCCACGGCGCGGCAGATGGTCGAACTGGCCGAACGCTACGTCGGGCAGGGGCAGACCGTCACCAACCGCCTGACCGTCGCCTCCCCCGCCCAAGTGAACTTGCGCGTCCGTGTGGCCGAGGTGTCGCGCCAAGTGACCAAGGAGCTGGGCGTCAATTTCGAGAGCATGTTCAACATCGGCTCCTTCGCCTTCGGGATCGCCACCGGGCGCCCCATCCTGGACGCCGCCGGCAATCTGATCCGCGCCATTCCCCCCACCAACTCCATCGGCGGCAGCTACCGCTCCAGCAACGGCCGGGTGGACATCAACACGGTGGTGGACGCGCTGGCCGAGGACGGGCTGATCACCGTGCTGGCCGAGCCGAACCTGACCGCCCTGTCCGGCGAGACCGCCAGCTTCCTGGCCGGCGGCGAGTTCCCCATCCCGGTCGCCCAGTACGACCGCACCACCACCATCCAGTTCAAGAAGTACGGCGTCAGCCTGGACTTCACTCCCACCGTTCTGGGCGGCGGCCAGATCAGCATGCGCGTGCGCCCGGAGGTCAGCGAACTGACCAACAACGGCGCCGTCGTGGTCGACTCCATCCGCATCCCCGGCCTGTCGGTGCGCCGCGCCGAGACGACCATCGAGCTGGCCAGCGGGCAGAGCTTCGCCATCGCCGGCCTGCTCCAGAACAACACCTCGGCGACGCTGGACGCCGTGCCGGGGCTGGGCGACGTGCCGGTGCTGGGTGCGCTGTTCCACTCCAGCAAGTTCCGCCGCAACGAGACGGAGCTGGTCATCGTCGTGACCCCCTATCTCGTCCGCCCGGTGTCCGCCGCCAACGCCCTGTCCGCCCCGACCGACGGCTTCGTCGCGGCGACCGACGTGGAACGCATCTTCCTGAACCGCGCCCAGAGCCTCCAGCCCCCCACGGGCAGCGCCGCCTCCACTCCCGCCGCCCCTATCGCCATCGGCCCTGGCGCCACCCGCCTGCACGGCGACGCCGGCTTCACCCTCCAATGACCCCTTTCGCGGAGCACAGCGCCATGCCCAGAGCCATGCGAACGCCGATGCTGCTTCTGCCACTCCTCACGGGTCTGCTGGGCGGCTGCGCCGTGCCGCAGACGCCCCCGCCGATGCCCACCGCCCAAGTACCCGCCGTGAGGGCCATCGGCAACACCGTCCCCTTCGCCATCGACCCGCGCAGCGGCGCCATCGCGGCGGAGGAGCGCGCCCGCGTGGTCCGCACGGTGGCCGGGCTCGGCCGCGACACCACCCCCCACGTGACGGTCACCGGCCTGCTGCTGGCCGCCCCGGCGCGGGCCGCCGTCGCCTCCCTGCTGGGCGGGGCCGGGGTGCCGCCGGAGAACGTCACCTTCGCCCCCGACCAGACCGGCGCCCCGGCGCTCCAGGTGACCACCTATGTCGCGCTGGCCCCGGACTGCGGGGCGTGGAGCGACATCTACAACGGCTGGTACCAGAACAGCCCGACCGAGGCTCTGGGCTGCAGCAACCAGCGCAACCTCGCTTTGATGCTGGCCGATCCGCGCGACCTCGTGCAGGGCCGCGAGACCGTGCCCGCCGACGGCCAGCGCATGTCCGGCGCCGTCCAGCGCTACCGCGCCGACAAGGTGAAGCCCTTCGTGAAGGGGAACAGCACCAGCGCCTTCCTGCTGGCCCCCGCCCTGAACGGAAGCCAGGAGGACCAATGAGTCTGCTCGCCACCCTTCTCGGCGACGCGCCGTCGCCGGCCGACGCCGCCCGCGGCACCGGTCCCCGCCTGCTCGCCTACGTCGCCGACGCGGCCAGCGCCGCCCTGCTGACCCGCACCGCACCGTCCCTGCTGCCCTGCGAGGTGCGGACCGGCGACATCCGCAGCGCCGCCCGCGACCTGGCACGCCAGCGCTCGCCCGACCTGCTGCTCGTCGATCTGTCCGGCGTCGCCGAGCCGCTGGCCGCCATGGAGGCGCTGGCCGGGGTCTGCGACCCGTCGGTGCGGGTCATCGCGGTCGGCGACAGCAACGACATCGGCCTCTACCGCGACCTGCGGCGGATCGGGGTCAGCGACTACCTGTTCAAGCCGCTGTCCCGCGACCTGCTGGAGGGCGCGCTGCGCGCCGCCGGCGCCGGCGCCGCGGCGGACGAGGCGGCGGGCCGGCTGGGCAAGCTGGTGGCGGTGGTCGGCGCGCGCGGCGGCGTGGGCACGACCACGGTGGCGGTGCATCTGGGCTGCTGGCTGGCCGACGGGGCGCGCGGGCGCACGGCGCTGGTCGACCTCGACCTGCAGAACGGCACGGTGGCGCTGGCCCTCAACCTGCGGCCCGAGCCGGCGCTGCGCGAGGCGGTCGAGGCGCCCGACCGGGTTGACGACGTGTTCATGGAGCGCGCCATGGTCGCCGCCTCCGACCGCCTGTCCGTCCTGGCGGCGGAGGAGCCGGTGGAGGACGTGATCGACATCGCGCCGACCGCCGCCCTGTCGGTGCTGAACCGGCTCCAGGCCCGCCACAACTACGTCGTCGTGGACGCCGGCCGCGCCCAGGGCAGGGCCGCCCGCGCCGCGCTTGAGGCGGCCTCCATCGCCGTTCTGGTCGGCGACGCCAGCGTCGCGGGGCTGCGCGATCTGGTGCGGCTGCGCGCCGCCATCGCGCGGCGGGCCGGCGGCGGGCGGCTCGTCACCGTCCTGAACCGGCGCGGCGCCCCCGGCGAGCTTCCCGCGGTGGACCTGATGCGCACGCTGGGCGAACCGCCGGAACACGCCCTGCCCTACCGCCCGGTGCCTCTGGCCGTCGCCGCAGGCGTCGGCGAGCCGGCCTTCCGCCACTGCCGCCGCTTCCGCGAGGCCATGGAGCGGCTGGGCGCCGACGTCGCCGGGCAGCCCGCCGCCCAGGACGGCCTGTTCCGCCGCTGGGTGCGGCGATGAGCACGCTTTTCGGCCGCAAGGCCGCGCCCCCCTCCCTGGCGGTCGCCAGCCCGCCGCCCGAGGAGCCGAAGCCCGCGCCGGCCCCGGCCCCGGCGGCAGCGGCGTCCGCACCGCCGCCGCCGGCCGCGCTGCGCCCGGTCAACCGCTCGCTGAACGACATCCGGTCCCAGGTGCTGGCCCGCATCGACCCGGCGACCATCGCCGACATGCCGGCGGAAACGCTGCGCCCGCTGGTCGAGCGGCTGATCGACGACATCGCCACCACCAGCCGCAGCCAGCTGAACGGGCGCGAGCAGGCGACGCTGGCGACGGAGCTGGTCCACGACATGATCGGGCTGGGGCCGCTGGAGCCGCTGCTGGCCGACGACGCGATCACCGACATCATGGTCAACGGCCCGTCCCGCACCTTCGCGGAGCAGCGCGGCAAGTTGGTCGAGATGCCGGTGCGCTTCCGCGACGGCGGGCACCTGCTGAACATCGCGCAGCGCATCGCCTCGGCGGTGGGGCGGCGGGTGGACGAATCCAGCCCCATGGTCGACGCCCGGCTGGCCGACGGCAGCCGCGTCAACATCATCGTGCCGCCGCTGGCGCTCGACGGCGCCTGCATCTCCATCCGCAAATTCGCCCGCCGCACCATCGGCTTCCGCGAGCTGGTGGAGTTCCGCAGCCTGTCGGAGCCGATGGCCCGCGCGCTGGAGATCATCGGGCGCTGCCGGCTGAACGTGATCATCTCCGGCGGCACCGGCTCGGGCAAGACGACGCTGCTCAACGCCATGTCCCGCCCCATCGAGGCGACCGAGCGCGTCATCACCATCGAGGACGCCGCCGAACTCCAGCTCCAGCAGCCCCACGTCGTGCGGCTGGAGACGCGCCCTCCCAACCTGGAGGGCCAGGGGCAGGTGACGCAGCGCGACCTCGTCCGCAACGCGCTGCGCATGCGGCCCGACCGCATCATCATCGGCGAGGTGCGCGGGGCGGAGGCCTTCGACATGCTCCAGGCCATGAACACCGGCCATGACGGGTCGATGTCGACCATCCACGCCAACAACCCGCGCGACGCGCTGAGCCGCGTCGAGAACATGGTGCTGATGGCCGGGATGAGCCTGCCCAGCCGGGCCATCCGCCAGCAGATCGCCGGGGCGGTCAACGTCATCGTCCAGGTCCAGCGCATGCGCGACGGCGTGCGCCGCATCACCCACGTCACCGAGCTGGTCGGCATGGAGGGCGACGTGATCCTGACCCAGGACCTCTTCACCTTCGAATTCCGCGGCGAGAACCGCGACGGCATCCTGGAGGGGCGCTACGCCGCCACCGGCCTGCGCCCGCGCTTCGCCGAGCGGCTGGCCTATTTCGGGCAGGAGGCGGCCTGGAACGCCGCCACCGCCGGCCTGTAACGGGGAAGGACACGCGATGGACCGCATCCAGGCCCTTCAGCTCGCCACCCTGCTCCTCGGCGCCGGGACGCTGCTCTTCGCCCTGTCCACCCTGCGCGCGTTGCGCCGCCACAAGGCGCTGCGCCGCCGGCTGGCCGCCCTGTCGGCGGAGGCCCGGACGGTGGTGGAGGACGGCAGCCCCGACATCACCGGCGCCAGGTCCCTGACCTTTGCCGACCGGGTGAAGCGGCGCATGTCGCGCTTCTACGCGCGGCGCCAGACCGTCTATCTGCCGCCGGGCGTCCGGCTGTGGCGGGCGCTGCTCGCCGCCGTGATCGCCGCCGGGCTGTGCTGGTGGCTGGGCGGCCCGGTGATGGGCGACGCCGGCGCCACGACCGCTGCCACCGTGGCCCTGCTGGTCACCCCGCGCCTCGTCTTCGCCGCCAGCCGCCGCAAGACGCTGGAGGCGCTGATGAACCAGCTTCCCGACGCGATCAGCCTCGTCGTCCGCGCCACCCGCGCCGGCATCCCGGTCTCGGAAAGCCTGCGCATGGTCGGGACCGAGCTGTCCGAGCCGATCGCCCCGCTGTTCCGCCGCATCGTCGACGAGACGGCCATGGGCATCGACCTGGAGACCGTGCTGGCCCGCGCCGCCGCCAACGTCCGCCTGCCGGAGTTCCGCTTCTTCGTCGTCACCCTGCTTTTGCAGCGGGAAACCGGCGGCAACCTGACGGAGCCGTTGGAGAATCTGGCCGACATGATCCGCCAGCGCCGCCGCGTGCAGATGCGCACCCGCGCCCTGACGTCGGAGGCGCGCAGCTCCGCCGCCGTGCTGGCCGCCCTGCCCTTCCTGGCCGGCGGCGGCATGGCGATGCTGAACCCCGACTACGCGATGCGGCTGATCGACGAGCCGAGCGGCCAGACGATGCTGGCGGTGGCCGGCGGGCTGCTGCTGGTCGGCGTCGGGTCCATGCAGCTCCTCATCCGGAGGACCCTGTCATGAGCGGCGGCGTGATGGGCGGCCTGATCCCGCAGCCGGTCCTGCTCGGCTTCGGCGTGCTGATGATCCTGACCGGAGTGGCCGGGCTGCGCTCCTGCGTGCTGCGCGAGCGGCTGCTGGCCCGGCTGGAGCGTCTGCGCGCCGGAACCGCGCCGTCCGCCGCCCCGGAGGCGGAGCGCCGCAGCCTGCTGAGCCGGGTCGGCGCTTGGCTGGCCCGCACGCCGTTGGTCGGGTCCGCCGACCGGGAGCGGATGCGCAAGAGCCTGATCGCCGCCGGCTACAACCAGCCCAGCCACCTTTATTCCCTGCTCGGCATCAAGCTGCTGTGCATCGGCGCCGGGATGGCGCTGGTCCCGGCGGCGGCGGGCGACCTGCTGCCCTCGCTGATCGGCGCGCCGGGTGCGGCGGCGCAGGTGGTGGCCGGCGCCCTGCTCGGCTGGCGGCTGCCCGACCTGGCGCTGGGCCGGATGCGCGACCGCCGGCTGGAGGAGGTGCGCAACGGCCTGCCCGACGCCCTCGACCTGCTGGTGATCTGCGGCGAGGCCGGCCTCGGCCTGGAAGCGGCGGTGGACCGCGTGGCCCGCGAGGTGGCGACCGCCTACCCGGCGCTGAGCGCCGAGCTGTCAGCCACCGCGGCGGAGATGCGCGTGCTGTCCGACCGCGGCGGCGCGCTGAACAATCTGGCCGCCCGGCTGGACATGGAGGGTGTGCGCGGCATGGCGACGACGCTGATCCAGGCCATGCGCTACGGCACGCCGCTGGCCCAGGCGCTGCGCGTCCTGGCCGGGGAGATGCGCGCCCAGCGCCTCGCCCGGTTCGAGGAGAAGGCGGCCCGCCTGCCGGTGCTGCTGACCCTGCCCATGGTGGTCTTCATCCTGCCCTGCGTCTTCATCGTCGTCGGCGGCCCCGCCATGCTCGACGTTTCGCGCAGCTTCGACAACGCCGGCACCAGCCAGCAAACCCATTCCAGCCAAACCCATTCGAACCCGCCCCACAGCCAGACCAAGGGAGGTCAGCCATGATCGCCATTCCAGCGTCATCGCATGCGACATCCCCTCTCCCGTCCCGGGAGAGGGAAGGGGCCCGCGCGGCGCGCGGGAAGGGTGAGGGTACCACCGAGGATGGGTTCGTTGATCCTCGCACGACCCTCACCCGGCGCCTGTGGCGCCACCCTCTCCCGGGGCGGGAGAGGGGATCGTGGACGAAGAAGCGCCTCTCCGGTCTGGGCCGCATCGCCGCGGCCGCCCTCCTTCTGCTGTCGGTCAGTGCCTGCGCCAGCGCCCCGGGCGGCGGACCGGTGGGGTCGAAGACCGGCCCGACGGCCAACGCCACGCTGGACGACAAGGCGCGCGTGCAGCTCCGCCTCGCCCGCGCCGCGCAGGAGGCGGGCAACGCCGGCTCCGCGGTGCGCTTCTACCGGGCGGTGCTGGATCAGGCGCCGGGCCATGTCGGCGCCCTGCTCGGGCTCGGCGAGACGTTGTCGGAGAGCGGGTCCGCCGCCGACGCGGTGGTCGAGCTTCAGAAGGCCGCCGCCGCCGTTCCCGACAATGTGGAGGTGCAGACGGCGCTGGGCCGCGCGCTGGTCCGCGCCAACCGCCCCGCCGACGCGCTGAACCGCTTCGACGCCCTGCTGCGCCGCAACGACGACGACCTGCGCGCCCGCCTGAACCGCGGCGTCGCCCTCGACCTCGCCGGGCGGCACGCGGAGGCCCAGACCGAATACCGCCACGTCCTGAAGACCGAGCCGAACAACGTGACGGCCATGGCCAACCTTGGCCTGTCGCTGGCGCTGAACGGCAGCGCGGAGGGCGTGGCGATCCTGGAGGGGCTGGTCCAGGGCGGCGTGGACTCTCCCCGCGTGCGTCAGAACCTCGCGCTGGCCTATGGGCTGAAGGGCGATCGGGAGGCGGCGGCCCGCGTGGCCCGGCTCGACCTCGACGACGCCAACGTACGCTCGAATCTGGCCTTCTACGAGACGGCGCGCCAGTTCGTCGCCCTCAAGCCGTGAGGCGGTCATGCTTAGCCGCAACCGCAGCCTTTTCCTCCGTGCCCTGCGTGACCGCCGGGGCCTGACCACGCTGGAGCTGGCGATCGTCTCTCCGGCGCTGATCGCGGGCATGATCGCGCTGGCCGAGGTGTCCTACTCGCTGACCGTGGACGGTCTGCTGAATCACGCCGCCCGCGCCGCCGCCCGCAGCGGCTTCACCGGGGAGTTGGCGAACGGCTTCACCGACCGTCGCGCCCAGGTCTGCGACACGGTGCGCCGGCTGACCTCCCGGGTGCTCGACCAGAGCCGCCTGTCGGTGCGCAGCCACAGCTACGCCTCCTTCACCACGCTGGGGCAGGTCAACGGCGGGGTTCCGCCCTCCACCTCGCTGACCGACCTGAATTGCGGCTCCACCAACTGGGACGTGAAGCAGACCGGGGCGGCGCTGGGCGGCAGCGGGCAGGTCGTCGTTTACGCGCTGCGCTACACACAGCCGGTGCTGACCGGGCTCGGCGCCACCGTGCTGGGCCGGGCGGAGCTGGTCCACGAGGCCCGGCTGGCCGTGCGCAACGAACCCTTCATGGTGGGGGAGTGACCGGCATGACGGAGCATCGTCCATTCCACCGAAATCCGTTGCGCGACCGGTGCGGCATCGCGGCGCTGGAGATGGCGCTGCTGGCGCCCGTCCTTCTGCTGCTGGTCACCGCCACGGTGGACGTCGTCCGCTACGTCAGCATCACCCTGACGCTGAACCGCACCGCCGCCAACGTCAGCGACATCGCCACCCAGTTCGACAAGCTGCGCGCCGGCATGACGGTGGTGAAGGGAAACGAGGTCGGCGTGCTGTTCCTCGCCGCGACGGAGGTCGCCCAACCTCTGGACCTGATGGCCGGCGGGCAGGTCATCGTCAGCTCGGTCGCCAACATGGGCCAGGGATCGCGGGTGATGTGGCAGCAACGGGCCGGCACCGGCTCCGCCGCCAGCCACCTCGGCGCTGCGGGCGGGGTCGCCACGCTGCCGCCCGGCTTCACCCAGCAGCCCGGCGACAACGCCATCTTCACCGAGCTGTTCTACCGCTTCACTCCCTATCTGCTGAGCGGACCATGGCTCGGCGACGCCGGGACCTCCACGACGCTCTACGCCAGCGCCGTCTACCAGCCCCGGCTCGGCACGCTCACCACGCTAGAGACCGGGCCATGAGGACAGTGCTCAACTCTGCGGGCCGCTTGCTCACCTCCTTGGACGCGGTGCGGCGAGACCGGCGGGGCGCCACCGCATTGATGTTCGCCGCCGCCGCGGTGCCGCTGCTGGGCATGGTCGGGCTGGCGGTGGATTACGGGCGGGCCTTCCTGGTGCAGTCGCGGCTTCAGACCGCCATCGATGCCGGGGCGCTGGCCGCCGGCAAGATGCTCAACTCCTCTGCGGAGGCGCAGCGGGACATCGCCATGTTCGTCGCGGCCAACCTGCCGTCGGGCTTCCTGGGGGCGGCCATCGGCACCCCGGCGGTGACCCTGGACCAGACGAACCAGCGCGTCGGCGTATCGGTCACCGCCACGCTGCCGACGACTTTCCTGCGCGTCCTGCGCGTCGACCAGCTGACCATCTCCGTCACCAACCAGGTGCAGCGCGCCAACGCCGGGTTGGAATTGGCGCTGGTGCTTGACGTCACCGGGTCGATGGCGACCAACAACCGCATCGGGGAGCTGCGCAGCGCCGCCACCGACCTCGTCAACATCCTGTTCGGGCCGGGCAGCACGCCGCCGAAGAACCTGTGGGTCTCCATCGCTCCCTACGCGGCGGAGGTCAACATCGGCAAGACGCGCACAAGCTGGCTGGCAGCGGGCAGCTACGACGCCACCAAATGGGCATCCCAGGGCTGGCGCGGCTGCGTTCTCGCCCGCACCCAGCCGCAGGACCAGACCGACACTCCGCCGGCCTCCGCGCCCTTCAAGCCCTTCTGGTACCCGAACAACCAGTACAATGGGAACAACAACGACAACCCCTGGACCCCCACGAACATCACCGACGACGGCACCTACCGCCAGACCAACGACATGGCCGGGCCGAACCTCGGCTGCCCGCCGCCGGTCATGCCGCTGACCAACGACCGCTCGGCCCTGCTGTCCAAGATCGCCGGGCTGAAGCCGGTGAACCGCGGCGGCACCATGGCGAACCAGGGGCTTCAGGCGGGATGGTTCACCCTGTCGCCGAAATGGCGCGGCCTGTGGGGCGGCACGACGCCGAACACGCTGCCGCTCGATTACGGAACGCCCGACATGTCCAAGGCGGTCGTCCTGCTGACCGACGGCAACAACGAGTGGTACAAGTACAAGCCGCAGGGCGACTACACCAGCTACCAGCGCCTCAGCGACGGGCTGCTGGGCACCACCAACACCAACCAAGTGACGACGGCGATCGACAACCGCATGCTGACGCTGTGCAGCAACATGAAGGCGGCGGGGATCACCCTGTTCACCATCACCGTCGGCGACAGCGCCAGCAGCGCCACCCGCACGCTTTACCAAAGCTGCGCCTCGCCCGGCCCGAACCACTATTTCGACAGCCCGACGCCGGCGGACCTGCAGACGGTGTTCCGCACCATCGCCGGCCAGCTCAGCAATTTGCGGATCATCCGCTGATCGGCTGGCGCTGAACGGGCGATAGCATGGCCGGGCGCGGTATGGCGGAGACGGCGGTTTATGACCTATTGCGCATTGGTCCGCCGCCGCCCGATGGGCTACAGGATTCGGGACCGTGCAGACAAGAGGCCCGCCCGTCATGTCCCAGACCTTCCCCCAGACCTTCCATGTGATCGTCGCCGAAGACGACCCGGTCGTCGCGGTCACCATTGCCGAAACCCTGGAGGAGCGCGGCTTCCGCGTGACCATCGGGCGCAACGGGTTCGATGCCTTCAAGATCGACCAGAACGATCCCGCCGACATCCTGATCACCGATTTGCGCATGCCGCATTTCGACGGCACCAGCCTGATCGCCCGCATGCAGGAGCAGCGTCCCGAGTTGCCCATCCTGGTGACGACCGGCTACAGCGACAACCTGCCCAAGGAGGAGCCGGGCCAGTTGTCCGTCGTCCAGAAGCCCTTCTCCGAGGACAGCATCGTCCGGGCGGTGCAGAGCCTGCTCGGGGTCGCCTGATCGGACCGCCGGAGGGTGGCAGCGAAAAAAGTTCACCCTCCGGTGAAGTTCCTGCTTGCGCTGCGCCGCTGGGACCCGTATAAGCCGGCCTCCGTTCCGGATTAGCTCAGTCGGTAGAGCAGCGGACTGTTAATCCGCGTGTCGCTGGTTCGAGTCCAGCATCCGGAGCCATATTGCGGGTGTAGCTCAGTTGGTTAGAGCGCCGGCCTGTCACGCCGGAGGCCGCGGGTTCAAGTCCCGTCACTCGCGCCACATTGCGGGCGTAGCTCAGGGGTAGAGCACAACCTTGCCAAGGTTGGGGTCGAGGGTTCGAATCCCTTCGCCCGCTCCAGTTTCGGGGCACGACAGTGTCTACGGGGGCCGCTTGTTCATCAAGCGGCCCCTCGTCGTTTCGGGCCTCGTTCAGGGCCGATCCGCTCCATCCCGCTCAGCCGAAATAGGCCGATGGCGTCACGCCGAGCGTCCGCTTGAACACGGCGATGAAGGCGCTGACGCTGTCGTAGCCGAGGTCGATGGCCACGGTCGTCACCGGCGCGCCCTCGGCCAGCATCTCCAGCGCGCGCATCAGGCGTGCCCGCTGCCGCCATGTGGTGTAGCTGTAACCGGTCTCCGCCACGAAACGGCGGCTCAGCGTCCGCTCGGACACGCCCGCCCAGGAGGCCCAGGCGTCCATGCCGCGCCGATCCCCGGGATCGTCGAGCAAGGCCCGCGCGATCCGGAGAAGGCGCGGATCGCGCGGCATGGGCAGGGTGAAGGGGTCGATGGGCGAGGCCCTGAGTTCGTCGAGAAGAACCATGGCAAGGCGCCATTGCGCCTCGTCCATCTCCCACCCCTGCCATCCGGAGGCGCGGATCACCGCCTCGCGCAACAGGCCGGACACCTTGATGATGCAGGGCCGGTCCGGCAGCGTCGCGCAGGCGGTCTCCGCGATGTAGCAGCTCCACGCCTCGACAGCCCCGTGGGTGTAGCCATGGTGCGGCTGGTGGGGCGGAAGCCAGACCGCATGCTCGGCGGGAACCACCCAGGTGTCCGTCTCCGTGCCGATGGTGAGCAGGCCGCGGCGCAGACCGGAGAGCTGGCCGCGCGGGTGGCTGTGCGTTCCCAACTCGCGATGCTCGGCCTGCGTCTCGTATATGGCGATGATGATCGGGTCGCGCTCATCACGCGCGGCGAAGGCGAACCGCTCCTCGGACATGGCGTCAACCCGCTATCGAATGGCCGCCATAGCTTAGCGCCGCCTTCGATTGCCCGCTAGACTGCCCACGACAGGAGAAAGCCATGCCCCCGCAGAATCCCCCTTCCCCCACGCCCGACCTCGACCGGCTTTACGACCCGCCGATGGAGCATGTCCAGAAGGCGGTCATGACGGAGTTGATCGCGTTCCACGCCGATTACCTCGCCAAGGCCACCTTCTTCTGCCTCGCAACCGGTCGCGCTGCGGGTCTGGACGCCTCGCCGCGCGGCGGCCCGCCGGGCTTCGTCAAGGCGCTCGATGCCAAGACCATCGCTTTCGCCGACTGGCCGGGCAACAACCGGATCGAGTCCATGCGCAACCTGCTGGAGGACAACCGCTTGGGAATGCTCTTCCTGTTCCCCGGCCTGGACGTTTTCATGCGGATCAATGGATGCGGCCGCGTCTCGGACGACGCGGATCTCTGCGCCAGTCTCGCCGAGGGGACGAAGATTCCCAAGACGGCCATCGTCGTGAGCGTGAACGAGGTGCTGTTCCACTGCGGCAAGGCGGTGAACCGGGCCAAGCTGTGGGCTCCGGAATCGCGGATCGGCCGCGGCGTGCTTCCGACGCCCGGCCAAGTGCTCGCCGCCATGACCAAGCAGGACGCCTCCGCTGCGGAGGCCATCGATGCGCACTACGACCATGCGATGCGAAACGACCTCTACGGCTGAGGCGCAGGGCGAAAGGCCGGCGATCAACCTCTTGCTCTTGGTCCCCTCCCCCGCCTGCGGCAGGGAAAGGTTAGGGAGGGGGCCCGCAGCGACACCTCAAGCACAACGAAAAGCCGGCGCTTCCCACAGAGGAAAGCGCCGGCCTTGCCGCTCATGAAGCCGATTGTCAAGTGTGTGTGAAACCTGCTGCGTCCACGTCCTTGGATGGCGTGGCGTGTGCCGTGGTGACCTGGCGGCGACCTACTCTCCCACGTCTTAAGACGCAGTACCATCGGCGCTGAGGCGTTTCACGGCCGAGTT
>NZ_QOKV01000025.1 GCF_008365405.1 Azospirillum brasilense
TCGACTTGCATGTGTTAGGCATGCCGCCAGCGTTCGTTCTGAGCCAGGATCAAACTCTCAGGTTCAAGCCGAGCGCCGAAACGCTCTCTTGACAGGGCCGCTCAACGCGACCTCAACCCAAGCTTTCAAAACTGTTCGTCTCTTACTGCTTGACCGAGATGCTCAAGCGACCCGCGATGCCAGTCCCTTCCGGAACCGGTCCGCGGCCAACGGCCAAAACCGCCGCCTGCGCATCCCTTCTCACAACACGGTATCAACGATATCCAAGATCCCGCGGCTCTCAGGAGAACCGCAACACCCCGCGCCCAGCTCCTTCGAGGAGCGGGCCGCCAGGGCCAAAACCGATGAACCAGAAATCCGGAGACGAAGCAAACAGCGCCCAATGCTTGGCGCCGTTTCTTGGATCGTCATCCGCTTTTTTGATCCGTCGCTGCCGCGTTTGTCTGCGGCGCTGCGTCGGTGGAGCGGTTTATAAGCGCACCCCGTCGAACGACGCAAGGGCTTTTTGCATTTCCATGAAAAATTCTTCACGGAGCGACTTATCACCGTAGTCCAAGCTGGAATCGGTGTATGTCCGTCCCTCCCCGGATCGAGCGTTCCGCATGACGGTGCTCAGGGACGGGGGAAGGGACGGCCCTGGCACGCACAACCAATTGACGCAGATACCCCTATCGGGTTGACAGTGACAAAAAGGGTGCGCATGGTCGCCTATAGACAGTGGTAGCTCCTTGGGCGGCCGAACAGCCCGCCGCCACAACGGTCCGAAACGTGTGAGGAAGCAATAGGAGGATGACGGTGCGTTCGAGGCTCGGTGGCCTTCCCACGCTCGCCCTGGTTGCCGCTGGTCTGGCGGGGCTCCTCACCCACACGGTCGCCGCGCCCGCCCAGGCGGCGGGCGGGCGCACGGCCCCGCCGGAGCGGAGCGTCAAAGAGACCGCCGCCAAAGATACGGACGATGACGAGGCGTCGTCGAACGCGCATCGCCACATCCTGTCGGTCGGGCGCGGCGACACGCTGATGGACATGCTGACCGGGGTGGATGTCCCGGCGGACGAGGCGACCAACGCCATCGCGGCCCTGCGCAAGGTCTACGATCCGCGCAAGCTGCAGGTCGGCCAGCAGGTCACCGTCCTGTTCGAGCCGCGCCGCGGCGGAAGCAAGCGATTCGTTGGGCTGGAGTTCCTTCCGGACGTGGTTCGTTCCGTCTCCGTCTCCCGCAAGGGCGACACCGCCTTCACGTCGAGCGAATCGGAGAAGGCGGTCACCCGCCAGCCGGTCGCCGCGCAGACGGTGATCCGGTCGAGCCTGTTCGAAGCGGGCAACGCCGCCGGCGTGCCGGTGTCGGTGATGATGGCGCTGATCCGCGACTATTCCTACGACGTGGACTTCCAGCGCGACCTCCAGCCGGGCGACCAATTCGAGGTCCTGTATGAGCGGCTGGTCACCGCCGACGGCAAGAACGCCGGCGAAGGCGACGTGCTCTACGCCGCGCTGGTGCTGAGCGGCAAGGAATACCCGATCTACCGGCACAAGAGCCGGGACGGGCGGATCGACTACTACAACCGCGACGGCGAGAGCATCCGCCGCGCCCTGCTGCGCACGCCGATCGACGGCGCGCGGATCACCTCGGGCTTCGGCATGCGCCACCACCCGATCCTGGGCTTCAGCAAGATGCACAAGGGCATGGATTTCGGCGCGCCGACCGGCACGCCGATCTACGCCGCGGGCGGCGGTGTGGTCGAAGAGGTCGGACCGAACGGCGCCTACGGCAATTACATCCGCATCCGCCACAACACCCAGATCGCCACGGCCTACGCCCATCTGAGCCGGATCGCCAAGAGCACGCGCCGCGGCGCCCGTGTCGACCAGGGCGACGTCATCGGCTATGTCGGGACCACCGGCCGGTCCACCGGACCGCACCTGCATTATGAGGTGCTGAAGGGCGGCCAGCAGATCAACCCGAAGAGCATCGACCTGCCGACCGGCGACAAGTTGGAAGGCCGTGAGCTGCAAGCCTTCGAGCAGACGGTGCGGTCGCTGGAGAAGACCTTCGAGCAGGCACGCAGCGGCCTCCAACTCGCCCGCACCCCAGGCCCGCACGAGGACAAGGGCTGCACCAAGGCGACGACCTGCTGAGGCGCCGCCCCGCCTATTCCTGGTGAAGAAAGCGGCGGATGGCGCTGGCCAGGATCTGGACGCCCCTCTCCTCGTCATCCGCCATCTTGCGGAGACGGTCGCGCATGGCCTGAACCTGCGGCTTCATCTGGGCCGCCTTGGCGATGGCCAGTTGCGCCTCTTCCGGTTTCATGTCGTCTTTGGCCATGGCGTGCTCCCTCCGCTCGCGATCAGGATGAGACTGTCGGCGCCGGAATTCAACGACGCCCTTTTCCAGGGATCAGACCTCAGCGGAACAGGCCGGCGCTCTCCACCGCCTGACCGCCGGTTCCCAGCTTGAACTCCGTGACGCCCGACGCGCTGTCCGGGTTGATGCCGCCGAGGTCGAGCCAGCCCACGCCGCGCGCCTTCAGCGCCAGGGCCGCCCGCCACAGCACCAGCCGCATCGCGCCACTCTTGCGCCCCGACTCGCTGGACCAGCCGATCTGGTAGGTGGCCGAACCACCATGGATGTAGAAGAGGGCGCTCGCCGCCGGGCCGGCCTTGCCGGACCGGTCCTCCAGCGCGGCGGCCATCAGCACCCCGTCGCCCTTCCCCCCGCCTTTCAGCAGCCCGTTGCGGATGCGCACGGCCAGCGCGCCGGTCATCGGGCGGAACTGCTTGGTCTGGGCCTGCTCATGCTCCTGCTTCATCAGCCAGGGCAGGTTCTTGGCCTCCCAGTCGAGGTCGATCACCAGACCGGCCTTCTCCGCACCCTTCAGCCGCTGCCGCCAGTCGCGGGCCATCGCGGCCCTCAACTCCTCCTCGCCGCGCGACAGGTCGAGCCAGACCGTGCGGTAGCCGGAGCCGAAGCGGCGGAAGCCGCAGCGTTGCAGCATCGCCTCGGCCTCCGGGCCGGCGGCGAGTTCGGGCAGCAGGCTGGCCCGGTTCAGCGGGTTGTCGGGGCAGGCCCGACGCAGCAGACGGAAGACCGCCTCCTGGGTCGCCGGATCCGGCTCCACCCCGTCGAGCCACAACGGGCCGCGGTGGATCTGGCGCTGGTGGAACAGGCGCAGCGTGCGCCGCTCCAGAAGCTGGACGATCCCGATGGGCGCGCCGTCCCGCCGGATCAGGCCGAGCCGCGGCACGAAGCCATGGGTGCGCCCCATGGCGCCGGCATAGGCGAAGCACTGCGGCAGGGTGGAGCGGGGAACGCGGGCGAAAAGCGAAGCCCACTCCCCCACCGTCCCTTCGTTCCACAGGATGGTGACGGCGCCTTCGGACGAGATCGGAGACATGGAGGGCGGATCCGGCGTCAGGCGGGCGGCAGGGCCGAGGTGGCCTCTTCCAACTGGGCGAAGCTCGGCCGGTATTCGGGCTCCAGCACGTTTCGCGAATACTCCACGGAGATGGCCGGCGCATAACCGGACAAATGCGCGATCAGGCCGATCTTCATCGCCTGATAGTATTTCCCTTCGGCATGGTAGATGTTCTTCAGGCCGCTGGCGATCGGCGCCAGGAAGCCGTAGGCGACGAGAATGCCGGTGAAGGTGCCGACCAGCGCGCCGCCGATCAGCTTGCCCAGAACCTCCGGCGGCTCGGTGATCGAGCCCATGGTGTGGATCACGCCCAGCACCGCCGCCACGATGCCCAGCGCCGGAACGGCATCGGCGACCGCCTGGATGGCGTCGGCGATCCTCTGATGCTCGTGGTGCATGGTCTCGATGTCCTCGTCCATCAGGTCGACCAGCTCGTGCGGGTTGTCGGCCCCGAGCGACATCAGGCGAAGATAGGTGCAGAGGAAGGATATGGCGTGGTGGTCGCCGTAGAATTTCGGAAACTGCTGGAAGAGTGGTGAGTCCTCGGGTTTCTCGATGTGCTGTTCAAGGGCGAGAAGCCCCTTGGTCTTCGCGATCTTGAAGACCTGATACATCATGGTGAGGAGTTCGAGGAAATCATCCTTTTTGTATTTTGGCCCCTTGAAGAGGTGCCCGAGTTCCTTGCCGGTGTGTGTGACCACCGCTTTTGGATTGCCGATCAAAAACGCGCCGGCGGCGGAGCCGAGGATGATCATGAACTCGAAGGGCATCCACAGCACGCCCAGGTGACCGCCACCCAGGACATAGCCCCCGAAGACGCTGAACACCACGACGCCGAAGCCGATCATCACGAACATGTCTTCCGTCCTCCAGCGTCATTTTCCGTGCCTTGGCCGGTCCGCTCCGCGGACAGTCGGTCAGGCGGGCGTGCTTGCGTTCTGTCGACCCAGTGACGCAGCAATCCCTTGAGTTTTTGTAAATCACCCGGCGTCGGACGCGATCCTAGCCGTGACAAAGGATCGTGTCACGAAAGGAGTACCTGAAAAGCCCCCCGCCGCAGCCACATGCGCAAAAGAAAAGGGACCGCCCACGGGCGGCCCCTCTTCACGCGTTCAGACGATCCGGTGACGGCCCGATCAGCCGATCCGCCAGGTGTCCGGAGCCTCCTCCAGCCGTTTGAGGAGTGCCACGCGCTGCTGCTCGATCTCGTCCGGCAGGTGGCTGCCGAAGCGGTTGAACAGCTCCTCCTGGTCCTTGGCCTCGGCCTCGGCTTCCTTCCGGTCGATGTCCATGATCTTGCGGAACTTGTCCTCGGCGAAGTCCAGACCGGCCCAGTTCAGGTCCTGATAACGCGGCATGTAGCCGAACGGGCTCTCCGCCGCATCCACCGCACGGCCGCGGACGCGGTCGACGATCCAGCGCAGGACGCGCATGTTGTCGCCGAAGCCCGGCCAGACGAACTTGCCGTTCTCGTCCTTGCGGAACCAGTTGACGCGGTAGATGCGCGGCAGGTTCTCAACCTTGCCTTCCATCGCCAGCCAATGGTTCCAGTAGTCGGCCATGTTGTAGCCGCAGAAGGGCAGCATGGCGAAGGGGTCGCGGCGGATGGCGGCCTGACCCACGGCGGCGGCGGTCGCCTCCGAGCCCATGGTCGCCGCCCAATAGACGCCCTCGCGCCAGTTGTAGGCCTCGAACACCAGCGGGAAGGTCTTGGACAGGCGGCCGCCGAAGATGAAGGCGGAGATCGGAACGCCCGCCGGGTCCTCCCAGGCCGGATCGATCGACGGGCACTGCGCCGCCGGGGCGGTGAAGCGCGAGTTCGGGTGCGCGGCCGGACGGCCCGACGCCGGGGTCCAGTCGTTGCCCTGCCAGTCGATCAGGTGGGCCGGCGCCTCGTCGGTCAGGCCCTCCCACCACACGTCGCCATCGTCGGTCAGCGCGACGTTGGTGAAGATGACGTTGGCGTTCAGCGTCTTCAGCGCGTTCGGGTTCGACTTGATGCTGGTGCCCGGCGCCACGCCGAAGAAGCCGGCCTCCGGGTTGATGGCGCGCAGCGTGCCGTCCGGCTGCGGCTTCACCCAGGCGATGTCGTCGCCGATGGTGCGGACCTTCCAGCCCTCGAACTCGGCCGGCGGCACCAGCATGGCGAAGTTGGTCTTGCCGCAGGCCGACGGGAAGGCGGCGGCGGCGTAGGTCTTCTCGCCCTCCGGGCTTTCCACGCCGAGGATCAGCATGTGCTCGGCCAGCCAGCCCTGCTCGCGGCCCATCGAAGAGGCGATGCGCAACGCGAAGCACTTCTTGCCGAGCAGGGCGTTGCCGCCGTAGCCCGAACCGAAGGAAACGATCGAGTGATCGGCCGGGAAATGGACGATGTACTTGTGATCGGCGTTGCACGGCCACGCCACGTCCGGCTGTCCGGGCTCGAGCGGCGCGCCGATGGAATGCAGGCAGGGCACGAAGTCGCCGTCGCCCAGGATGTCCAGCACCTTCTGGCCCATGCGGGTCATCATGCGCATGTTCACCGCGACGTACGGGCTGTCGGAGATCTGCACGCCGATGTGCGCGATGTCCGAGCCCAGCGGCCCCATGCTGAAGGGCACCACATACATGGTGCGGCCCCGCATGCAGCCCTCGAACAGGCCGTCCAGCTTCGCCTTCATCTCCGCCGGGGCGACCCAGTTGTTGGTCGGGCCGGCGTCCTCCTTGCGCTCGGAGCAGATGAAGGTCCGGTCCTCGACGCGGGCGACGTCGCCCGGATCGGAACGGCAGAGGTAGGAGTTCGGGCGCTTGGCCTCGTTCAGCTTGATGAAGGTGCCCGATTCCACCATCTCGGCGCACAGGCGGTCGTATTCCTCCTGCGATCCGTCACACCAGTGCACCCGCTCGGGCTTGCATTTGTTCGCGATCTCCTCGACCCAGGCCAGGAGCTTCTTGTTCCGCGTGCGCGTCGTTCCGGTCATCCTTTGCCTCTCAACTCGTCTCCGGGTTCGCCGCCCCATGGGATTTGGGGCCGGTGCCCGGAGGTCCGGACGGCTGGCCTTTTCGGCCTTTATCGAAGCCGTCCTCGTTCGGTGGCGGTGTCTTTCCGCCGGCTCAAACCACCGCAGCCCGGCCCGCAGGCCGGACGGCGGTCATCCCGACGCGCCCCCCGGGCGCGCCCGATGTCCTGATTGGCAAGAGAGGGGTGGCCCGAGGGCCACAAACCCAAAACGGCAACGGGTTGGTCCGTTATGGTCCACTGACGTTTTCTCCTGGTTGCGCTTCTTTGCGCGCCGCTTGCCGCGGCGTCGTGGTTAGCCGTCACGATCGTCCGAATCCACTGAGCCGTCGGCCGCGCCGGGTGCGCTGCCAGGCGCACTGCCGGACGCGCTCTGGCGGGCCTGCCGGGCGAGCCCGGCGAGAGTGACCCTAGCGTCTTCGGGGTTTTCCACGCTGTGATCGAAATCAACCCGCGCCATTTCGCCGCTGCGGCGCAGATCGCAGCCGTCGGGGTCGATCCCGGTCATCGCCCAAGGCTCGGCGCCATCGGCGGACCGTCCGGCCAGAACCGTGGCGTACAGCCGCAAGGCGTCGGCGTGATCGGCGTTCATGTGGCTCAGGATGGCGCTCTCGGCCTCGGCCAGCGCCGCGGGGACGCCGGGAAGCAGCAGGTCGGCCCGGTCGAGCCACCGCACCCGGCCGAATCCGGCCACCAGATGGGCGCGCTCCACCGCCACGGCGTAGACGCTGAAATCGGCGAAACCGGCGTAGAGTGCGGCACCGGGATGGCGCGCCAGGAAGCGGGCGCGGTGGCGCGGCTCCTGCGAGCGCGCTGCCCGCCCGAGAACGGACAGCCGCGACCCGGACAGCGGCTCCGCCAGCCCCGCGGTGCCGTCGAACAGCAGGCCGACGCGCGAATCCCGCGCGATGTTCTTCGTGTGGTCGGCAAGGGTGGAAAGAAGGAGAAGCGGCGTGCCGTCGAGGTCGAAGGCCACCTGGACCAGAGAGGGATAGGGCCAGCCGCCCCGGCCAATGTGCTGGTCGCCGGCTTGGTCGTCGTCCCCGCGCAGGGCGGTGGACAGCGCCGCCAGACCGGCACCACGCATCAGGCGCCTTGCGGCGCCTCCCGTTCGGCCGCCAACGTCCGATGACGCCGCGGCGCCCGGCCCCGACGGGGTCGGACGGATGGGGGACTCGTCGGAACTCATGCCCTGAAACGAATGCGTTCTCCCGCGCAGCACCGTTTCCCCGGCGCCGCATTGGTGCCATATTGGCCCAGACAAATAGGTTGGGAAAAGCGAAAAGTTGGCTTTTCATGCCTTTGCGCCGCCTGCAGGTCGTCGTGGAGCATTCGGAAAGCCCGCATTTCGAAATAAGACGAAACCATTCTTCCGTAGTAAGCGACATCAACGGCCCGGCCATCCGCTTCAGTTGGCCGCCGGCACAGGCCGTCGCCGAAAACGGGGCGTGTGATTGGGAACGCGAACGACATGTCTCACACCGTAGCGTTGGTGGATGACGACCGGAACATCCTGACCTCCGTTGCCATGGCGCTGGAAGCGGAGGGCTTCGAGGTGCGCACCTACACCGACGGCGCCGAAGCGCTGCGCGGCCTGACCCAGCGCCCGCCCGACCTTGCCGTGCTGGACATCAAGATGCCGCGCATGGACGGAATGGAGTTGCTGCAGCGCCTGCGCCAGACCAGCCATCTGCCAGTCATCTTCCTGACCAGCAAGGACGACGAGGTCGACGAGCTGATGGGTCTGCGCATGGGCGCGGACGACTATATCAAGAAGCCCTTCTCGCAGCGCCTGCTGGTCGAGCGCATCCGCACCCTGTTGCGGCGCGAGGCGGCGACCCGCGACAAGACCGCGCCGGAACCCGGCGTGCTGCTGACCCGCGGCCCGCTGGTCATGGACGGCGCCCGCCATTCCTGCACCTGGAAAGGCCAGCCCATCGACCTGACGGTGACGGAGTTCCTTCTGGTGAAGGCGCTGGCCCAGCGCCCCGGCCATGTGAAGAGCCGCGACCAGCTCATGGACGCCGCCTATGGCGAGAACGTCTATGTCGACGACCGCACCATCGACAGCCACATCAAGCGGCTCCGCAAGAAGTTCAAAGCCATTGATTCCGACTTTGCGCAGATCGAAACGCTCTATGGCGTCGGTTACCGATACAGGGAGTGAGGTCCGCGCGCCGGACCACGCCCCCTCCCCATCCGCCAAGCCCGGCGCCGCACCGCGCGCCGCGGCCCGGCGCCGGGTGCGCGGCGTGCCGTCGCCGCTGACCCTGCGGATTCTCGCCGTCAACGTGCTGGCGCTGCTGCTTCTGGTCGGTGCCCTGCTCTATCTCGGCCGCTATCAGGACCGGCTGGTCCAGGCGGAACTGGACGCGCTGGAGACGGAGGCGCGCATCTTCGCCTCCGCGCTGGGCGAGGGCGCCGTGCAGCGGGCCGCCGACGAGCCGGAGCTGGGCCAGGAAAGCTACGAGCTGTCGCCGGAGCTGGGGCGCCAGATGATCCGCCGATTGGCGCTGGCGACGGAGACGCACACCCGGCTCTACGGCCCGGACGGGCGGCTGCTGTCGGACAGCCGCGTGCTGACCGGCTCGCCCGGCAAGATCGAGATCCAGGAGCTGCCGCTGCCGCCCTCCGGCGACCCGGCGTCCCGCGCGGTCAACGAGTTCTACGCCCGCTTCATCGACGTGGTGCCGAGCCGGGAGAACCTGCCGCTCTACCGCGAGCCGCCGGGCCACGCCGCCGAATCGGCGGCACCCCCGCCCAACGTGGAGCGCGCGCTGGCCGGCGAGAACAGCGCGACGGTGTGGCGGCTGGCCTCCCCCGTTGCCCGCTCCAACCTGCTGCTGACGGTCGCCGTCCCGGTCCAGCGCTACAAGGAGGTGCTGGGGGCGGTGCTGCTGTCGCGCAGCGGCACGGTGATCGACGAAGCCATCCGATCGGTGCGCACCGACATCCTGCGCGTCTTCGCGGTGGCGCTTCTGGTCACGGTCCTGCTGTCGCTCTATCTGGCCGGCACCATCGCCCGACCCATTCGCAAGCTGGCACAGGCCGCCGACCGGCTGCGCACCGGCCATGGGCGCCACACCGAGATTCCCGACTTCACGCGCCGCGGCGACGAGATCGGCGAGCTGTCCGGCGTGCTGCGCGACATGACGGCGGCGCTGTGGGCACGCATGGACGCTATCGAGCGCTTCGCCGCCGACGTCGCCCACGAAATCAAGAATCCGCTGACCTCGCTGCGCAGCGCGGTGGAGACGGTCAGCCGCATCCAGGACCCGGCGCGGCGCGACAAGCTGATGGCGATCATCGCCGACGACGTGCAGCGGCTGGACCGGCTGATCAGCGACATCTCCAACGCCTCGCGCCTGGACGCCGAGCTGTCGCGCGCCGCGCTGGAGCCGGTGGACATCGGCGCGATGCTCCGCACGCTCGCCGACATCCACCGCACCACCGCCGAGGACGAAGACGAGGACGAGGACGAAGACGGAACGGAGGCTCCGCCGCGAGTCGTCATCGAGCCGCCGCGGGGCGGGTCGCTGACCGTGAGGGGGTTGGAGGGGCGGCTGACCCAGGTCTTCCAGAACCTGATCGCCAACGCCCTGTCCTTCTCGCCGCCCGGCGGGCAGGTCCGGCTGGCCGCCCGGCGCACCCCGGACGGCGCGGTCGAGGTGACGGTCAGCGACGACGGCCCCGGCATCCCGGAGGGCAAGGAGGAGGCGATCTTCGAGCGCTTCTACACCGAACGGCCGGCCGGCGAGAAGTTCGGTACCCATTCCGGGCTCGGCCTGTCGATCTCCAAGCAGATCGTGGAGGCCCATGGCGGCACCCTCCGGGCCGCGAACCGTCTTGGGCGCGCCGGGGAGACGACCGGCGCCGTCTTCACCGTGCGCCTGCCCCGCCCCTGACTCCATTCCACAGGGTGGATGCGGCATAGTTGCAATTTGAGAAAAGACGTATGGACAAAGTCGTGGGTGCGGCGGATGCTCGATCTTGGTCATACCCGCGCCTGTGACGGCTGGCCTTTCAACAACCGGACGTCACCAACCGGAAGAGGGCCATGTCAGACATCAAGCCCGACATCAAGCCGATCGCACCGCGCCCGATCAACGGAACCGCCCCGGCTTCGATCACACCGGATTCGGTCGCTGCGGCTTCAGTCACCCCGGCGTCGACCAACGTCATCGACTTCCGCCGCTATCGGCTGGCCCGTCTCATCAACGACGCCAGCGTCCAGCAGGGCGAGCTGGCCCGGATGATGCGGGCGTCGGCCAACGAACGGACGCAACTGGCGGAGGCCCTCCAGGGCGCCCAGCGCCATCTGGCGACCATCGCCGACAGCTACACCCATCTGTTGACCCGGCTGGCCCGCGAGAAGGATTTCCGCACCGCCTGCCAGGAGGCGGCCGAACTGGACGATCTGGACGAGATGATCCGGCGGCGCGACGCGCTGGCCAGCGAGTTGGCGGACATCCGCCGCACCGTCCGACCGGCCTGCGCATCGGTTTGACCGCGGGCGGCGACAGGCCGGGCTGAGGCCGGGAATCGGGGCGGCAGGCATTGGGCCAAGGCGGGCGCACCGGCGCATTCGAGGCGTATCGGGCGGGAAAGGATGCATTTTCGGCATCCCATTGACAGAACCAGCGGCACGCCTCACCTTCGCGGGATCATGGTAACGATTCACGGCACCTGCGTCTTGGTCGGCACATGGAATGACGGCCATGGAAACGGCGGCATACGGGGCGGCGACCACCGGGGCGGAACACCCGTCGGCGTGCTGCTGCGGGGGCCGTCGGGCAGCGGCAAGTCCGATCTGGCCTTGCGGATGATCGATGCGGGTGCGTTGTTGGTTGCGGACGACCGGGTGGAATTGCGCGTGGACCGGGGCAGGCTGATGGCGACGGCGCCGGCGGCGTTGGCCGGCCTGCTGGAGGTGCGGGGCGTCGGCATCATGCCCGTGCCCACCGCCACGGAAGCGGAAGTCGGGCTGGTCGTCGATCTGGTGCCGCGCGACGCCGTGGAACGCCTGCCTGGGGAAGAGGCGGCGGATCTTCTCGACCGGACCGTGCCGCGCCTCGCCCTCTGCCCCTTCGACGCCTCAACTCCGGCCAAGCTCAAGCTGGCTGCCGGCGCCGCGCGGGCCGGCTCTCTGGGAAAGGTTCCGGACCTGCCATGACCGACCGCCTCCCCTTCGAAAGTCATCCCACGGAACGGCTCACGGGCCAGGACGGCCAACTCGTGCTCGTCACCGGCATGTCCGGAGCCGGCATGTCGATCGCCCTGAAGGCGCTGGAGGATCTGGGCTACGAGGCGGTGGACAACCTGCGCCTCTCGCTGGTCCCGGCGCTGCTGGAGCAGGCCGACCCGCGCCGGCGCCCGCTGGCCCTGGTCATCGACAGCCGCACCCGCGACTTCTCCGCCCACGCCATGCTGGAGGAGGTGGAGGCGCTGAAGTCCCACGCGGAACTGGACGTCCGGCTGGTCTTCCTCGATTGCGGGGATGAGACCCTGCAGCGCCGCTTCACCGAGACGCGCCGCCGCCATCCGCTGGCCATCGACCGCCCGGTGCCCGACGGCATCCAGCTGGAGCGCGCCATGCTGCTCCCGCTGAAGCAGCAGGCCGACGTGACCATCGACACCACGCAATTGTCGATCCACGACCTGCGCCGCATCCTGGCCGGAAACTTCCAGATCGGCACCCAGGCGGCGCTTCAGGTCTTCGTCACCTCCTTCTCGTTCCGGATGGGGTTGCCTCGCGAGGCGGACCTCGTGTTCGACGTACGCTTCCTGACGAATCCCCATTATGATCCGGAACTGCGACCGCTGACCGGCCTGGACCCCCGTGTGGCGGCGCGGGTGGAGGACGACCCGGATTTCGCCGAATTCTTCCGTCATCTGACGGATCTGTTGCAGCCGCTTCTGCCGCGCTACAAACAGGAGGGCAAGAGCTACCTGACCATTGCGATCGGCTGCACCGGCGGCAAGCACCGGTCCGTGTTCGTCGCCGAACGGCTGGCCGCGTGGCTGGACGGGCTGGGTCTGACGGTCGGGATCAGCCATCGGGAGCTGGAACGGCAGGCCCCGCGGGCCGGCTGACAGCCGAAGGTTGGACCAGAGGGGTTGACCAGGGGAGCGGGTCGAGGCGATCCGGATAAGGGATCGTTCATAAGTGCCGCAATAAGAATGTGGCTTCGGGGGAGGCTCCAGAATTGAAGGATGTCCCATGATCGGTATGGTTCTGGTAACCCACGGGCGCCTCGCGGCAGAGTTCATCGCCGCGCTGGAGCATGTGGTGGGTGAGCAGCAGCAGGTGCGGGCCGTGTGCATCGGCCCAGACGACGACATGGAGCAGCGCCGTCAGGACATTCTGAACTCCGTTGCCGACGTGGACGATGGGTCCGGCGTCGTCGTGCTGACCGACATGTTCGGCGGAACCCCGTCCAACCTCGCCATCTCCATCATGGACAAGGCGAAGGTGGAGGTGATCGCCGGCGTGAACCTGCCGATGCTGATCAAGCTGGCCAGCGTGCGCCGCCAGGAAACGCTGACCCACGCCGTGAGCGCCGCGCGGGAGGCCGGGCAGAAATACATCAACGTCGCTTCCTCGCTGCTGTCGGACGGGTGACCCGATGAGTTCTCCGGACGAGAAGGCGCCCGAGCAAGGCGCTCCTGGAATCGAAGGGCGGAATCCCGAGGGCCGAAACCCCGAAATCTGCCAAAGCGTCACCATCTGCAACCAGCGCGGTCTGCATGCCCGCGCCGCGGCGAAATTCGTGAAGCTGGTCGCCACCTTCGATTGCGAGATCGAGGTGCGGCGCGGCGAGACGCAGGTGTCGGGCGAATCCATCATGGGCCTGATGATGCTGGCCGCCGGCCCTGGCACCTCGGTCGAATTGTACGCCTATGGCAACGAGGCCGAGGAGGCCATGGCGGCGCTCGTGGATCTGATCACCCGCAAGTTCGATGAAGACTGACGTTCCGGCCACCGGCCAGGGGCGGTCGTTGCGCGGGTTGGGCGTTTCGCCCGGCATTGCCATCGGCCCGGCCCATGTGGTGGAGAGCGGCGCCGTCCGCGTCCCCGAATACACGCTCACCGCCGACCAGGTGGAGGCTGAGGCCGCGCGCTTCACCGACGCTTGCGGCAAGGCACGCCGCCAGATCCGCAAGCTGAAGGCCAAGGCGCTGGTGCTGCCCGGCTCCGCGTCGGAGGAGATCGGCTTCCTTCTCGACGCCCACTTGGCGATGGTCACCAACTCCCGCCTGACGCGCGGCGTCGAGCGGCGAATCCAGCAGGAGCTGGTCAACGCCGAGGCCGCGGTCCAGGCGGAGATCGCCACCATCGCCCAGACCTTCGCGAGCATGGAGGACAGCTACCTCGCCGGGCGAATCGCCGACGTGCGCGAGGTCGGGCGGCGGCTGATCCGCAACCTGATGCGGCACGAGTATCAGGCCTTCTCCATGCTGAACCCCGGTTCGGTGATCCTGGCCGAGGAGCTGACCCCGGCGGACACCGCCCTGCTCGACCCGCGCCGCGTCGCCGGCTTCGCCACCGTGCTCGGCGGCGCCGAGGGGCACACGGCGATCATGGCGCGGTCGCTGGGCATTCCGGCGGTGCTGGGCGTCGGCGGGCTGCTGTCCGGGCTGAAGAACGGGGTCACGATCATCGTGGACGGGGTTCAGGGGCGCGTCATCATCGACCCCACCCCCGAGGTGCTGGAGGACTACCGGCAGCGCCGCGCCGAGCGCGAGCGCGAGCGCGAGCAGTTGAAGGGCCTGCGCAAGCTGCCGGCGGTCACCCGCGACAACACCGCGGTGACGCTTCAGGCCAACCTGGAACTGCCGCGCGACCTCGACCACGCGCTGGAGAACGGGGCGCAGGGAATCGGGCTGCTGCGCACCGAGTTCCTGTTCATGAACCGCGACCAGCTGCCGGACGAGGACGAACAGTACACCGTCCTGCGCTCCATCGTGGAGGGCATGGGCGGGCGCACCGTCACCGCCCGGACCATGGATGTGGGCGGGGAGAAGCTGGCCGGCTGGATGGCCGGCCGCTACGGCGAGCCGGCGAACCCGGCGCTTGGACTGCGCGCCGTCCGGCTCGGCCTGCGCGAGCCGAAGCTGCTGGAGACGCAGCTCGCCGCCATGCTGCGCGCCGGCGTCCACGGGCCGCTGCGCATCCTGCTGCCGATGATCTGCTCGGTCGCCGAGGTGCAGCGCGTGCGCGAGATGATGGGTCAGGTGGCCCGCCGCCTGCGCCGCCGCGGCGTCCCCATCGCCGACCCGCTGCCGCCGGTGGGCGTGATGGTGGAGGTGCCGGGCGCGGCGCTGTCCGCCGACGCTCTGGCCTACGCCGCCGACTTCTTCTCCATCGGCACCAACGACCTGACGCAGTACACGCTGGCCATCGACCGCGGCGACGAGCAGGTCGCTTCGCTCTACGACCCGCTGCACCCGGCGGTGCTGCGCTTGATCCAATTCACCATCGAGGCGGCGCTGCGCGCCCGCATCCCGGTGTCGGTCTGCGGCGAGATCGCCGGCGATGCGCGCTACACGGCCTTGTTGCTGGGGCTCGGCGTGCGCGACCTGTCGATGGTGCCGCCGGCCATCCCCCTGGTGAAGCGGCGCATCCGCAAGCTGGACCTTCAGGAGGCCACCCGGCGCGCCCGCGTCATCATGGACCAGAGCGACAGCGGACGCATCGCCGCCCTTCTGGACGACTTCAACGCCGTCGGCTGACCAGCCTCCGCCATGACCGGTTCCCCTGGCGACGCCGTCGCGTGGCCAAGGGTGCCCCGGATGCCCGACCACCACCATGCATCGGAACGCAAGCGGCTTGCTTCTCGACGGCGATCAGGCGGTAGGGTCACGCGAGACCGCTCCACCGAAAACGCGGCAACGGAGTTCGGTGTCGCAACCTACATGGAACAGCGGCCAAGCAGCGGCGCAACCGTACGCAGGGCTTGGTCCAAATCCATGAGCAGGCCACCCTCTCCTTCCAATCCGACGGACAAGCGCAACAGGCTGTCGTCAATGCCCGCCGCGCACCGCGCCTCGATCCCCATGCTCGCGTGCGTCATGGTCGCCGGGTGAGCGACCGGATGTCCGCTTTAGGGGGAGGGCGGCGGAATCCGCTTCAACCGATCCGCGCGCGCACCGCGGTCAGCAGGCTGCACAGCCCGCGGTCGCGGATGCCGATGGCCTCCAGATGGGCGACCGTGTTGGCGAGATAGTCCAGGTTCGGGCCGCGCTCGCCGCAGCATCCGGCGATGCGCTCGGCCATCGCGGTCTCGTCCATGCAGCCGCAATACTGCCGGTGGCGGCGGTCCACCACGAAGGTGCAGGCGGTGACCGGCGTCCCGCCGTCGCGCGGGCGCACCGGCAGCAGCTTGGGCCGGTAGACGCGGTTCAGCATCTCGCGGTCCCACAGGCAATCGAGGGTTTCCGGCACCCGCTCCGCCGCCACGCGGAAGACGATGCCCCGGCAGGAACCGCCGCGGTCCAGGCCCAGCACCAGACCAGGCCGCTCCGGTGTGCCGCGGTAGCGGTGGGAGGAGACGCAGAAGCGGCGATGATAGCCGCCCAGCACCGCCGGATGGCGCTCCAGAAAGGGGAACTCCGGGTTCCACATCAGCGAGCCGTAGGCGAAGACCCAGAGGTCGGCGCCGGGCGTCACGGCGATGTCGGCGGACCAGGAAGAGGCGGATGATGCCGGACGCTGCACCGGTGCGGTGACCGGAAGCTCGGCAACAGGCGATTGCGTATCGAGCAGCATGACCCTTAAGTAATGCAGCGTGCGCCGACCGGTGGCGACACGGTGAATGCTAGCACGGCCTCTGGCCGCCCGCTATAAGGTGGGTGCCACAAAACGGAAATGCCACAGATGCGCGTTCGGAAGATCTTGGGCTTCGCCGTTCTTGCCCTCGCCCTGCTGACCGGCGCCTATTCGGTGTGGTGGTGGCAGGCCGCCTCGGCGGTGGAGCGCGGTGTGCTCGCCTGGATGGATGAGCAGCGTGCGGCGGGCGCCGTGGTGGCCCATGGCGGGCTGAACGTCGGCGGCTATCCTTTCACCATCCGCGCCGCGCTGGAGGCGCCGCACCTCGCAACCCGCGACGCGGAGTGGCGGGGCGCCCGGCTGGTGGCGGAGGCGCCGCCCTGGAACCACACGCGCATCGCCCTGACCCTGCCCGGCGAGCAGCGGGTGACGGTGGTGCAGGCGAACCAGCCGCCCTTCACGCTGGTCGCCCGCGACGGCGGCCGGGGCCATGTCGGCCTCACCCTGACCGGCCAGCCCGTCGAGGCGCGGCTGGCCTTCACCGACCTCGTGGCGCAGCCCGACGCCCTGCCCGTTCCGATCGCCGCCCTGGACCTGACCGCCATCCAGCCCGCCGAGCCACCCGCCAGCCACAGCGACACCGGCCTGTCGGTCACTCTGGACGCGCGCGGCGCCACCCTGCCCGAGGGTGCGCCGGACGCGCTGGGCCGCGAGGTGCAGCGGCTCCTGTTGACCGCGCGCGTCCTCGGCCAGCCGCCGAAGCCGGAGCCGGCCAGCCTGTCGGCCTGGAGCCGCGACGGCGGCACGCTCCAGCTCGACGGGCTGAATGTGGATTGGGGACCGCTGAAGCTGGCGATGAACGGCACGCTGGCGCTGGATGCGGCCCTGCAGCCGCAAGCCGCGCTGACCGCGGAGGTGCGCGGGTATCAGGCGGTGCTGGACGCGCTCCAGGGGATGTTCCGGCCCAAGGAGCTGGCGATGGCCCGTACGATGCTGGGCCTGCTGGCCCGCCCCACCGGCCCGAACGGCGAGCCGGTGCTGACCGCCCCGGTCACCGTGCAGAACCGCGGGCTGTTCCTCGGGCCGCTGAAGGTTGCGGCGCTGCCGGCGGTGGTCTGGTAGGGGCTACACGTATTGCCCCCACCCCTCCCACGCTGCGCGTGGGCCCCTTCCCTCCCCCGCTTCGCAGGAGAGGGAGATTGGTCCCCTCCCCTGCGTCAGCGGGGGAGGATTAGGGAGGGGGCAAGACGTCGCTACACCACAAACCTCACGCCGCCTGCAGCATCCCCTGCATGTCCTCGTAGGACGGCAGATGGTCCAGCTTGCCGACCGCGGACACCGCCATCGGCCCGGCGAAGACGCGGTTGGCCGCCGCCGCCACATCCTCCGGCGTCACGGCGTCGATGCGCTCGAAGATCTGCTCGATGGTCCGCACCTCGCCGGTGCGCAGCAGGGTGCGGGCGAAGCGGTCGGCGCGACGCATGGTCGATTCCAGCGACTTGCCCACCGAGAAGCGCATCTGCTCCTTCGACCGCTCCAGCTCCACCGCGGTCACGCCGTCGCGGGCCTTGCGCAGCTCCTCGAAGAAGACCGGCACCAGCTCGGCCACCTCCTCCGGCCCGGTGCCGGCGTAGAAGCTGAGCGCCCCGCCGTCCGCATACTGGATGGGCGCCGCGTAGACCGAATAGACCAGCCCGCGCTTCTCCCGGATCTCCTGGAACAGGCGGGAGGTCATGCCGCCGCCCAGGATGTTGGCGAGGTGGCGCAGCGCGTAGCTCGCCGAATCCTCGGTGCCGACGCCGGGGAAGGCCGCCATGAAATGCACCTGCTCGGCGTCGCGCTTCAGCAGCGCCGCCCCGCCCTTGTTGACGACCGTCTCCTGGAAGGGGTCGTCCTTGGCGGTCAGATGGCCGAACAGCGCCTCCGCCCGGCGCACCACGGTGCCGTGATCGACGTTGCCGGACACCACATAGACCATGCGGCGCGGGTCGTAATGGGACACATAGTCGAACAGATGCTCACGCCCGAAGCCCGCGACGTTCTCCTTCGGGCCGAGGATCGGGCGGCCAAGCGCCTGCCCATCGAAGGCGGTGCGGCGCAGCGCCTCGTAGACCACATCCTCCGGCTCGTCGGCGTAGCGGCCGATCTCCTGAATGACCACGCCGCGCTCCTTCTCCACCTCCTCCTCCGGGAAAACGGAGTTCAGGACGATGTCGCCGATGATTTCGCAAGAGACGTCGACGTGCTTGGCGGCCATCTGCGTGTAATAGGCGGTAACGTCGTAGTCGGTGTAGGCGTTGAATTCGCCGCCACGGTTCTCGATCTCCAGCGCGATGCCCAGCGCGTCACGGCTTTCCGTTCCCTTGAAGATCATGTGCTCCAGGAAATGGGCGATGCCGTTCACAGTCGGCCGTTCGTTGCGCGCCCCGACGCCGACCCACACACCGCTGGTCACCGTGCCGAGATGCGGCAGATGGTCCGTCAGCACGCGGAATCCGTTGGCGAGGGTGGTCAGTTGGATCGTCACACAGGGTCTCCTGATTGGGCACGGAACCGCCCGGAACATCGGGGGCGTTGCATTGACGTGGGGCGCCATCCGCGCAGGAACAACGCTCCACGGGCTAGGGTCAAGCGCACCGTCAACCGCGCGGCGGCGCCAAAGCGGCGCTGAGGGCACGGCGGTTGCGGTGGGCGCGCATCAGAAGCGGAGCCGGAGCGTCGCCCGGCACCAGCAGGCGCCCGCCCGGCAACAGCCGCACGCCGTGCCGTTCCAGTTCGTTCAACAGCTCTGCCGTGGACCTGCGCATGGTCGTCCTCCACCGAGCAGACGTTCACTGCTCGCAGCATGGCGGAGAAGTTCGATAGGATCGATACGGATTATCCTATCCCACCGATAGGATGATCCTATTCATTCCTCAATGCCGGCTTTTCAGGGAGGCCAGACGGTCGGACAGGGTGCTGGGTGCCGGCTTCGCTCCAGTGGCGACATCGAGCGCCGCCTTGATGTTGGGATCGTCCTCCTCCGGTTTGGACGGCTTCAGCAGGCGGGCCTTGGCGCTGGACGCCTCCGCCTGGGCAAGGTCGCGGGCCGCCGCGTCCTGCATCGCCTTCAGCGCCGTGCCGAGGCTGGAGGTCGCGCCGCTCAGCCCCGCCGCCTGCCGGGCCGCTTCCGCCCGCTGCTCGGCCATGTCGCGCTGCTGGGCGGCGCGGCCCATGTCCCGTTCGGCCCGCTGCAACGCGCTGCGGGCGGCCTTCAGCTTGCCTCCAGCCTCGGCATAGGTCGTTTCCAGCATGGTCAGGAACTCGCGCGCGTCCACGGCGTCCTGCTCCTCCCGATCGATGTCCGGAGCCATCTGCTCCAGCATCCCCACCAGCGTTTCCAGGCTCCTTTCGAGCTGGGCCTTGCGACCGGCGTCGGCTTCCGCCTCCATCTGGCGCTGCAGATGCTCGGCGGCGGCCATGCGCTGGCGGGAGAGTTGAAGGATGGTCTCGGCCTCCTTCTGCTCCTTCTCATAGGCGGCGCGGGCCTGCGCGACCTGAAGGCCGAGACTGTCCAGATGCTCTTCCATCGTGCGCAGTTCGGCTTCCGTCGCGGCCTTCGGGTCCCAGCGCACCAGGGCTTCCACCGCCGACTGGACGGCCTGATCGGTCTTCACCCCGACGAGGTTGCGGATGAACGAGATCATGGTTGCGGTTCCTCTCTGTTTCGGCGGGTCTGTTTGGGCAGGTCTTCAGCCCGCCATGGCTCCGGCGTTCAGCAGCGCGACGGCGATCTGGAGGCCGGCCAGAGCCGTGCCCGCCGCGACGTTGCCGGATTCGATCATCGGGCGCAGGTCGCGGAACAGCCAGATGGCGATCAGGAAGGTAATCAACTGCAGCACCAGCGCAACCGCCCCCCAGATCAGGATGTCCACCAGGACAAGGCTGGTCACCAGCGTCGCCGCCAGCGGAATCGCCAGCGCCACCATCGTGCCGCCCAGCACCACGCCGGCGGCCTGGTTGCCACTGGCCAGCAGCTCGCGCTCGTGCAGCGGCGTCACCGCGATGTAGACGGCCACCCCGATCAGGAACAGAGCCAGGGTCGCTCCGAAATGCAGAAGCAGCAGCGGCAGGCCGGATTCGAGGCCCTGCAGGATTTGCGCGACGCTGGTGTCCATGGTGTCTTCCATAGGGGCTGGCGGGATCGGATAAGGAAACTCAGGAGAGGGAGAGCGAGGCGGGGTTGACGTCGATGCCGGCGCGGACCTCCACCCACGCCTCGCCGCCGTCCTCCACCGCAGTGACCAACACATACTCGGTCCGCGGCGCCGGGTCCGCGGCGCCGGTGGGGGCCGCGTAGAGCATGGCGGTCAGGCGGCGGGTGCGGCTGCCGCGGTGGTCGGTCAGCGTCTCGTCGAAGGTGATGGGGGCGATGCGGGACGCGCCGGGCGACCACAGCCGCCCGTACAGCTTGCCGTCCTTGGTCTGGAACTGCGGGTAGCCGATCATCCCGTCGCCAGGGTCCAGCCAGAAGCCCCATTCGTCGTTGTCGGTGGGGTGCACCTCGTCCAGGACGGAGAACCAGCGGCATTCGTCCGGCGCTCCCCCGGCTCCCAAATGAAGCTGGTAGAAGCCGCGCCCGCCCGGAAGATACAGCCGGTGCAGAGTCACGCCGCCGCCCGTCAGCGTGCCGACGGCCTCCACGCTGACCATCGAGCCGGCCCCCTCCGGCGCCGCGGCCTTGATCGCGCCGCCGCCCAGCAGGAAAGGCGTGGGATCGGGCGTTAGCGTCATGCCCACGCGGAACAGCGACGGTTCGTAGGTCGCGCCGGTGGCCTTGGCCTTCACGATGCCGGCGGCGGTGCTGGCGGCGGTGCTCCAGGGCGAACGGCTCACGGCGGAACCTCCGGTTCGGGAGCCCGACGAGCGGCGGCGCAGGACGGTCACGGCCACCACCATCCCCCCGACGAGCACAATCAAAAGAATCAGGGTGCCCAGCCCACCCCCGCCACCCCCGGTGGACTCCTCCGGGGCGGACGGCGTCTCCGGCGCGGCCTGCGCGACGTCGCGCGGGATGTCCGGCGGCAGGTAGCCGGGGTCGCGCGGGCGGTCCTCCTGCGCGCGGAGGCGGGTGTCGAGATCGTCCAGGCGGCGGCGCAGGTCGGGATCGTCCTGCGCGCGCCGCTCCGCCTCCGCGCGCCATTCCGCGTAGCCGGGGTCGCCCTGGTGGTTGTGGAACCAGTCGGCGTAGCCGGGGCGCGACAGGTTATCGAGCAGGAACCACAGGAACAGCCCGTTCCACAGGCCGAAGCTGGGACGGCTGCCATAAGCCCAGCCCGGCGGGCGCCAGCCGCCGTACCAGCCGCCCGGCCCATAACCGCCGGTGCGCCGCTGCCCCCAGCCCGCGCCGGAGCCACCGCCGCCCTGCCATCCCCCTCCCCAGCCGGCCCCGGAAGCGGACCCGGACCCGGAACGGGGCGGCGGGGCGGCAACCGGCGGGGTGCGTTCCCGCTGCTGCTGCTGCGCCCGGTAGCGGTCCAGCGCCTCGCCGCTCGACCGCCGCGACACGCCCAGATCGCCACCGCCGGAGGGCACCCCGCCGGGAGAGCCAAAGGACGGCCCGCTTTGGGGACGGCTGTAGCCGCCGCTGCCGGTGGACGGCGCGCGCGACGGGGCGGAGCGGGTGGAGAAGGACGGGGTGCGCACGGACGGGCGGCTGTATCCCCCGCTGGAGCTGCGGCCTCCGCCGGCCCGCGCCTCCGCCGCCTGCGGCCAGAGCAGCGCGGCGCTGGCCGCGGCCAGCCCGGCGGGCACCGCCGCGGGGGCGGCGGCGGGCAGCGGTTGCAGCGGCGCCAGCGCCAGAAGGACGCTGAGGAACCGGGCGGTGATCCGGCGTCGAAGGGACATGGAGCCTGAGGGCATGGAGCCTGCGCGGTGCCGTGGATGCCGGCCAGAACACCCTACATGCCCAATTGTTCACCATCAACCTCTTCCCCGGCGGGTTTGACATGGTGATGCGGCGGCCTGCGCAGAAACCCCACCGGAGCGTTCATTGCAAAAACCATGAGGAATTCAGGAAATCGCCACCCCTCCACAGGGCCGGCGGGAGCAAGTTGTAATACCACTTCTATGGCCGGCGCCTGAAAACGTGTCGCAGGCGGAGCGTTGACTTGACGACTCCCAAGGCGGCGACGTAAGACATCTCCGTTCCGCGGAAGTTCCTTCCGGAATGGAAGGACCGGCGGCGTGGGAAGACGCCGCAAGGGCAAAAAGCCGGGTCCGCGAGCGCGCCCCCCGGGGTCGGGGAATCGGACGACTGTTGAGCAACCTTGGATGAGAGGACCGCACCGTGCTTGAAGCTTACCGCCAGCATGTCGCTGAGCGTGCCGCGCTCGGAATTCCCGCCCTGCCGCTTTCGGCCAAGCAGACCGAGGAGCTGGTCGACCTTCTCCTGAACCCGCCGCAGGGCGAGGAAGCCTTCCTGGTCGATCTCATCACGCACCGCGTCCCGGCGGGCGTCGACGACGCCGCCAAGGTCAAGGCCGCCTTCCTGGCTTCGCTCGCCAAGGGCAACGAGACCTCGCCGCTGATCTCCAAGGTCAAGGCGACCGAGCTGCTGGGCACGATGCTCGGCGGCTTCAACATCAAGCCGCTGATCGACCTGCTGGGCGACGCCGAGTGCGGCGAGGCCGCCGCCGCGGGTCTGAAGACCACGCTGCTGATGTTCGACTACTTCCACGACGTCAAGGAGCTGGCCGACAAGGGCAACGCCAACGCCAAGGCGGTGATCCAGTCCTGGGCCGACGCGGAGTGGTTCACCTCGCGCCCCGAGGTCCCGGCCAGCCTGACGCTGACCATCTTCAAGGTGTCGGGCGAGACCAACACCGACGACCTGTCGCCGGCCCCGGACGCCTGGTCGCGCCCGGACATCCCGCTGCACGCGCTCGCCATGCTGAAGAACCCGCGCCCCGGCATTGTGCCGGAGGAGGCCGGCGTCCGCGGCCCGATCAAGCAGCTTGAGGATCTGAAGGCCAAGGGCAACCTCGTCGCCTATGTCGGCGACGTGGTCGGCACCGGCTCCTCGCGCAAGTCGGCCACCAACTCGGTGCTGTGGTGGACGGGCGAGGACATCCCCTACGTCCCGAACAAGCGCTTCGGCGGCGTCTGCCTGGGCTCCAAGATCGCCCCGATCTTCTACAACACGATGGAAGACGCCGGCGCCCTGCCGATCGAACTCGACGTCTCGCAGATGGAGACGGGCGACACGGTCGAGCTGCGCCCCTACGAGGGCAAGGCGCTGAAGAACGGCGCGGTCATCGCCGAGTTCTCCGTCAAGTCCGACGTGATCTTCGACGAGGTGCGCGCCGGCGGCCGCATCCCGCTGATCATCGGCCGCGGCCTGACCGCGCGCGCCCGTGAAGCGCTGGGCCTCGCCCCGTCGACCCTGTTCCGCCTGCCGTCCTCCCCGGTCGACAGCGGCAAGGGCTTCACGCTCGCCCAGAAGATGGTCGGCCGCGCGGTCGGCTTGGCCGAGGGCCAGGGCGTGCGTCCGGGCACCTATTGCGAGCCGAAGATGACCACGGTCGGCTCGCAGGACACCACCGGCCCGATGACCCGCGACGAGCTGAAGGATCTGGCCTGCCTCGGCTTCTCCGCCGATCTGGTCATGCAGTCCTTCTGCCACACCGCGGCCTATCCGAAGCTGGTGGACGTCAAGACCCACCGCGAGCTGCCGACCTTCATCTCGACCCGCGGCGGCGTCGCCCTGCGTCCGGGCGACGGCGTGATCCACTCCTGGCTGAACCGCCTGCTGATGCCCGACACCGTCGGCACCGGCGGCGACAGCCACACCCGCTTCCCCATCGGCATCAGCTTCCCCGCCGGCTCGGGCCTCGTCGCCTTCGCCGCGGCCACCGGCGTGATGCCGCTGGACATGCCGGAATCGGTGCTGGTCCGCTTCAAGGGCGCGCTGCAGCCGGGCGTCACGCTGCGTGACCTCGTCAACGCGATCCCGCTCTACGCCATCCGCCAGGGCCTGCTGACGGTGGAGAAGAAGGGCAAGAAGAACATCTTCTCCGGCCGCATCCTGGAGATCGAGGGTCTGCCCGAGCTGAAGGTGGAGCAGGCGTTCGAGCTCTCCGACGCCTCGGCCGAGCGCTCCGCCGCCGCCTGCACCGTCCGGCTCAACAAGGAGCCGATCATCGAGTACATGCGCTCCAACATCACCCTGATGAAGTGGATGATCGCCAACGGGTACGAGGACGCCCGGACGCTCGGCCGCCGCATCAAGGCGATGGAGGACTGGATCGCCAACCCGTCCCTGCTGGAACCGGACGCCGACGCCGAGTACGCCGCGGTGATCGAGATCGATCTGGCCGACATCAAGGAGCCGATCGTCGCCTGCCCGAACGACCCGGACGACGTGAAGCTGCTGTCGGAGGTTGCCGGCGACAAGATCGACGAGGTCTTCATCGGCTCCTGCATGACCAACATCGGCCACTTCCGCGCCGCCGGAAAGATCCTGGACGGGAAGACCGACATCCCGACCCGCCTGTGGATCGCCCCGCCGACCAAGATGGACGCCCAGATCCTGACCGAGGAAGGCTATTACGGCGTTCTCGGCAAGTCGGGTGCGCGCATGGAGATGCCCGGCTGTTCGCTGTGCATGGGCAACCAGGCGCAGATCCGCAAGGGCTCGACGGCCATCTCGACCTCGACCCGCAACTTCCCGAACCGCCTGGGCATCGACACGCGCGTCTATCTCGGCTCCGCCGAGCTGTCGGCCGTCGCCGCCCTGCTGGGCAAGCTGCCGACCCCTGCCGAGTATCTGGAGCAGGTGAGCGTCGTCAACCAGAAGGCCGGCGACATCTACCGCTACATGAACTTCGACCAGATCAAGGAGTTCCAGGACGTCGCCGACACGGTCGCCGCCTGATCCACTCTTCCCCTCCCCCCGCCCAGCGGGGGGAGGCCGGGAGGGGGGCCGATCAAGAAAATGTCTGCGTTAATGAAAAGCCCCGCCGGGATCGCTCCGGCGGGGCTTTTCTTCTTCGACTTCGAGATTTGAACCACAGAGACACGGAGACACAGAGAGTTTCAGGCTACGCGCCATTGCCTCTCTGTGTCTCCGTGTCTCTGTGGTTCAACTTTCTTAAATGCCAAGACCCGCCAATTTTGAGCAGCTTCAGGCCGAACGTTTCGCGCCATGAGCACCAGCCCCCGCCAGATACGCCCTCGGCGACGCTCCCAGCATCCGCTTGAACATCGTCGTGAAGGCCGCTGGGTTGTCGTAGCCGAGGTCCAGCGCCACCGTCGTTACCGGAACCCCGGCGACCAGCCGCGGCAGGGCGGACACCAGGCACGCCTGCTGGCGCCATTCGACGAAGCTCAGCCCCGTCTCGCGCCGGAACAGCCGTGTGAAGTTGCGGCGGCTCATGCCCAGCCCGTCGCTCCACGCCTCGATCGTCGCCTGGATCGTCGGCTCCTGCAGGAATCGCCGGCAGCGTTCCGCCAGGGCGGCGTGGGCGGGAAAGGGCAGCGACAGCGGCTCCACCGGAAGCCGCCGCATCTCGTGCAGAAGCAACGCCATCACCGCGCCGTCGTGGCTGTCCGGATCGTAGTCCACCGGCACGTCGATCGCCCGCGCGATCAGGCTGCGGAAGAAGGGCGACAGAGCCACCACCTCGCAGCGGCCCGGCATGGTGTCGGCCAAGGCAGGAGCCAAATAGAGGCTCTGCGTCTTCACCATCCCGATCATGCGGACCTCGTGGGGAACCTCCGGCGGAATCCACAGACCGCAATGGGGCGGCATCACCCAGCGCCCCTGGGCGGTGGACAGCACCAGCGTCCCCGTCGCCCCGGACAGCAACTGCCCGCGCCGGTGCGTGTGGGCGGCCAGCCGGGTGCCGTCCGCGTGATCCTGCCCCAGGGCGATCAGCGGGCGGGGCGACTCCTCGACCGTGTCGATGCGCAGGTTCCGGACCATGGCCCAGTCTCGTAAGAAATCGGCCTGACCGCGGTGGCAGGCCGTCGCGGCTCACCATAGGCTGTTGCCCCACACCAAGCAACGCGCCGCCCGCCCGCCGGCCAAGCGCCAAAAAAGGCTTCCTTTCGTGACCGATACCACCCTGTCCCGGCCCAAGGCCGGGGGAACGGCCCTGCCCGTCCTGGGGACGATCAGCGTCTGCCATCTGCTGAACGACCTGATCCAGTCCCTGCTGCCCGCGATCTACCCGATCCTGAAGGGCGGGTTCGACCTCAGCTTCGCGCAGATCGGCCTGCTCACCCTGACCTACCAGATCACCGCCTCGCTGCTTCAGCCGATCATCGGGCTCGCCACCGACCGGCGGCCGGCCCCCTACTCGCTGACCATCGGCATGGGGGCGTCGCTGGTCGGACTGGTCACGCTGGCCTTCGCGCCGAACTACGCGGCGCTGCTGGTCGGGGCGACCCTGCTGGGCTTCGGCTCCTCCGTCTTCCACCCCGAGGCGTCGCGGATCGCCCGGCTGGCCTCCGGCGGGGCGCACGGGCTGGCGCAGTCGCTGTTCCAGGTGGGCGGCAACGCCGGCTCGGCGCTGGGGCCGCTGCTGGCCGCCTACATCATCCTGCCGCGTGGGCAGGAAAGCCTGTCCTGGTTCGCCCTCGCCGCCTTGGGCGGCATGGTGCTGCTGACCGGCATCGGGCGCTGGTACGCGCGCAGCGACCACGCCCGCCCGGTCCGCCGCGGCGCCGCGGTCCGTCACCCCGGCCTGACCCACGGGCAGGTGAACCGGGCGCTGGCCGTGCTGATGGTGCTGATCCTGTCCAAATACGTCTATCTGGCCTGCCTGACCAGCTACTACACCTTCTTCCTGATGGAGCGCTTCGCCATGGCGCCGGACTCCGCTCAGCTCTGCCTGTTCGTCTTCCTGGCCGCGGTGGCGACGGGAACGATCATCGGCGGGCCGGTCGGCGACCGGATCGGGCGCAAGACGGTCATCTGGGTGTCGATCCTCGGCATCCTGCCCTTCACGCTTCTGCTGCCCCATGTCGGGCTGACGGCGACGGTCGCCCTCAGCGCGGTGATCGGGCTGGCCCTGGCCTCGGCCTTCCCCGCCATCATCGTCTACGCGCAGGAGCTGATGCCCGGCCGGGTCGGCATGGTCTCCGGCCTGTTCTTCGGGCTGGCCTTCGGCATCGGAGGCATGGCCGCCGCCGGGCTCGGCGTCCTGGCCGATTGGAAGGGCATCGGCTTCGTCTTCCAAGCCTGCTCGGTCGTTCCCCTGCTCGGCCTGTTCGCCGCGCTGCTGCCCAACGTTTCCCCACACAAGGCCTCCTGAACCGCAAACGAGCCGATGTGAGCCCGCCGGACGGGTCTCCGCTCCACCATCCGGAAAAAGGTTGTTTCGGCCTCGACAGGCCGGGCCGCCGTCGTCCAGACTGCCTCCCCAAATAGAACGACAAACAACTAAGGGGAGGCAGGGATGGCGGCGGTTCCGTCCGGGATGGTGTTCGAGAATCCCACGAACGGCCAGCGGGAGGCGGTGACCAACCGCGAGATCCTCTGGGCCTTTCTGCTCGGCCCGGTCTATTTCGCGAAAAAGGCGGAATGGCTGCACGCCGCGATTCATGCGGCACTGATCCTCATCTCCATCCCGTTGTGGCCCACCGGCGTTCTGATGACTTTGGGTGTCTGGGTCGGCTACGCCTGCGCGGCGCCGACGATCCTGGAATACCGGTACCAGAAGATGGGGTGGGAGAAGGTCGCGGGCTGAGGTGTGAGGGGGCGCCGTCGTTGGCACCCCCACCCAACCCTCCCCCGCGTGGCGGGAGAGGGCTTTCGATCGGCCGGGTCAGGCGGTCGCGCCGAACTCCTCGGGCGTCAGCACCAGCACGCCGTCCTCGTCGGCGAAGACCAGATCGCCGGGATTGATGCGGATGCCGGCCAAGGTCACCGGCAGATCCTTCTGGCCCTCGCCGTTGCGGACGGTCTTGCGCGGGATCGCCGCCAGCGCCTTGATGCCCAGGTCCAGCGTGGCGAGCACGGCGGCGTCGCGGACGCAGCCGTGGATGACCACGCCCTCCCAGCCGTTCTTCACCGCGTCCTTGGCGATCAGGTCGCCCATCAGGGCGGCGCGCAGGCCGCCGCCGCCATCCACCACCAGCACCTTGCCCTGCCCAGGCGTGCCCAGCGTCTCCTTGACGCGGGAATTGTCCTCGAAGCACTTCACGGTCACCGCCGCGCCGCTGAATTTGCAACGCCCACCGAAGTCGCGGAAGACGGGGTCGGCGACGCGGGCGGTCTTCTCGAACCGGTCGTAGAGGTCGCAGGTGCTGTCGAAGTCGGTCATGCGCGTTCGCTCCCCTTCTTGGGCTTTGGTGGCCTTGGCTTTGACAGCAGGATACCCCCAGATCGGCGATGGTCAATCCTCCGGGGCGGCAATGGCGCCCGTGCTCGTGCGTTCCAGGATAGCGCTGCGGCGGAAGCGGTAGAGTTCGGCGGGGCGCCCGCCGGTCTGGCTCTCATACTGGCCGGTCGGCTCCACCAGCCCGCCGGAGATCATCAGGCGCCGGAAATTCTGCTTGTGCAGCCGCTCGCCGGACAGCGCCTCCACCACCTGCTGAAGCTGGTGGAGGGTGAAGGTCGGGGGCAGCAGTTCGAACACGATGGGGCGGTATTTCAGCTTGCCGCGCAGACGTTCCAGCGCCGTCGCCAGGACGCGGCGGCCGTCGCGGGCCATCGGGCGGCCCAGCGCGCGCGGCATCTCCAGCCGCACCGTCCGCTCCTCCACACCCGCCCGGCGGGCGAGGTCGTGGTCGCGAAACGCCTCCACCACCAGCCCGGCCTCGTAGAGCAGCTCGTAGCGTTCCAGCACCCGTTCGGAATCCCAGTCTCCGCCGTCCAGGGCGAAGGCCATGCGGGCGCGCTCGCCGCGGCGGGCGCGGGCGGGCTCATCCGGCGCCGCGGCGATCCAGCGGGCCAGCGCCGGGCGGATCACCGAATCGAGCAGCGCCGGCGGCGAATCGCGCCAGTCCTCCCATGGGAAGAACTCGTACAGACCGCGCCATTCCGCGCCGTCGATGCGCAGCGGCGCCTCGCGCAGCAGCGCCAGATAGCCGACCACCAGCGAGCGCGGACCGCCGAACAGCTCGTGCGGGTCGCGGTAACGGTCGCCGAAGCTGTAGAGCTGCTCGACATAGCGCAGGGTCAGCCCGGCCGCGTCCTCCGCCACCGCGCGCAGGCCGTCCTGAAGGGTGCGGAAGCGTTCGGGATCGAAGGGGGCGCCCGGCAAGGCGTCGCGGTGGGGCGGCGGCTCGTCACCGCGGCGGTGCGATTCGGGGATCTCGAAGCCGCTGCGCACGGTCACCACGCGCGGCTCGGCGCCGTTCGCCGAGGACACGCCCACCGAAACGATGGCCGCCGTCAGGCCAATCTGCGTTTCCCCTGCCACGCGCCACCCGCCTCCCCGCTGCCGATCCGTCGGCGGCAGGATAAGCGGCCCGCCGCGGCAAATCACCGGTCTTTCTGCCGGGCACCCCCGTGAAATCTCGCCGCAAGCCAGCCCGGCATGACACTTTTGTGACTCCCCACAAGCGCCGGGGATGTTACACCAGCCGCGACGCTGAGGCTCGCGCGCGTCCGTGCGGGGTCCCCAGCGGTGCAGGCCGGCGTAAGTTGGAGAACCACGCATGCTGAATTTGTTCCGGGCCCTGATGCCGCGCGAAGAACGGTTTTTCGACCTGTTCGCCGACCATGCCCGGACCGTCGCCACGGGCGCCGAAGCGCTGCGGGCGATGATGGCCAGCGGCCAGGACCTGGAGGAGCGGTTCCAGACCATCCGCCGGGTCGAGAGCGAGGCCGACGCCATCGAGAAGGAGATCCAGCTCGCCGTCCACCGCAGCTTCATCGTGCCCTTCGACCGTTCGGACATCCAGGAACTCGGCAAGCGGATGGACGACGTGCTCAACCTCATCGAGGAGACCGCGCGTCACCTCGTGGAGGCGGGCTTCACCGACTACACGCCGGAAATGCACGCCCAGGCCGACGCCATCGTGCGCTGCACCGCCCGGCTGAGCGCGGGCATTCCCCTGCTCCGCGACATTCCCAAACACGTCGAGCAACTCCACGCGATGACCGCCGAGGTGTCGCGGATCGAGAGCGAAGGCGACCGGCTCCTGCGCGAGGCCAAGCACCGGCTGCGCGACGAGAGCGGCGGGCTCGACGCCCCCATCACCCATCGCCACGCCCTTCAACGCGAGATCATCGAGCTGCTGGAACGCGTGCTCGATGCCTGCGAGGACGTGGCCGACACCATCGACGGCATCATCGTCGAACAGGTCTGATCCCATGGAAGCCGCTACCCTCGCCCTGCCCATCCTCATCGGGCTGATCGGCGTCGCCCTCCTCTTCGATTTCCTCAACGGGCTGCACGACGCGGCCAACTCCATCGCAACGGTCGTCTCCACCCGCGTGCTGTCGCCGCGGACCGCCGTCGCCATGGCCGCCTTCTTCAACTTCATCGCCTTCCTGTTCTTCGGGCTGCATGTGGCGACCACCATCGGCACCGGCATCGTCGGGGCGGGGGTGGTGGACCCGCACGTCATCTTCGGCGCGCTGATGGGCGCCATCGTCTGGAACGTCTTCACCTGGTGGCTGGGCATCCCGTCCAGTTCCTCCCACGCGCTGATCGGCGGCCTCGTCGGGGCCGGCGTGGCGAAAGCGGGGCTGGACGCCGTGGTGGTGTCCGGTCTGGCCAAGACCGCCGCGGCCATCGTCGTCTCGCCGGTGGTCGGCTTCCTGCTGGCCAGCGTGATGATCGTGACGGTGTCCTGGCTGTTCCGGCGCACCACCCCCTTCGCGGTCGACCGGCTGTTCCGTCACCTGCAGATCGGCTCCGCCGCTCTCTACAGCCTGGGACACGGCGGCAACGACGCGCAGAAGACCATGGGCATCATCGCCGTCCTACTCTATTCGCAGGGCATGCTGGGGCCGACCTTCTACGTGCCCTTCTGGGTGGTCATCACCTGCCAGGCCGCGATGGGGCTGGGCACGCTGTTCGGCGGCTGGCGCATCGTCAAGACCATGGGGTCCAAGCTGACCGACCTGAAGCCGGTCCAGGGCTCCTGCGCAGAGACGGGCGGGGCGATCACCCTGTTCGTCGCGACGTGGCTCGGCGTGCCGGTCAGCACGACCCACACCATCACCGGCGCGATCATCGGCGTCGGCGCCGCCCGCCGCACCAGCGCGGTGCGCTGGGGGCTGGCGCAGGGCATCGTCATGGCCTGGGTCATCACCCTGCCGGCGACCGCCATCGTCGGCGCGGTGTTCTACGAGCTGTCGCGAGTGCTCTGGTAACAACCCCGGCGCGGCCGGAACACGGCACGGCGGGCCGAAAGGCCCGCCACCCACCGGCCCGGCCGCAAACTCCGAAACGCGAAAAGGGCGGCCCGAGGCCGCCCTTTTTCGTACCATCCGCGCTGAAAATGGAGCGGGCGAAGGGATTCGAACCCTCGACCCCAACCTTGGCAAGGTTGTGCTCTACCCCTGAGCTACGCCCGCGCCGCTCCAGCGGAGGAGCGCCCGTATACGCCCCGGCGACGGCCAAGGCAAGCCTTATTTTTCACAACCGCCTCAACCCCTGCGGCGACCCAGGGCAGGCACGGCAGGAATGCAGGCCGGGACACGCCGCCGCTTGCCGATTGCACGAGGAAACATACCAACATATGTTAGGCTGAGTCTGTCGGAGTGAAATTATCCATCTCTTGTTTTGAATGTCTGCGCATTCGAAATTGTTTCCTCTAACATGCCGATGACGCTCCGCAGGGGGGCTTCGATGGCCGGAACGGACATGGACTTGGGCGAATCGCAATCGATGCCCACGCCGTCACCTCGGGGGGCGCCTCAGGAGGCGCCTCAGGAGGCGTCGTGCCGACCCATGCCCGCCGCCGACGCACCGGACGGCGGACCGGCCCGGCGCAACAGCGCGGAACGCAAGGTCGTGAGCGTGCTGTTCGCCGACATCGTCGAATCCTCCAGCATGGTGTCGGGCCGCGACCCGGAGGAGGCCGACCAGACCCTTCTCACCATCCTGCAAATCCTGACCGATGCGGTGGAACGCTATGGCGGCACGGTGGCCCAGGTTCTGGGCGACGGCATCATGGCGGTGTTCGGCGCCCCCTCCGCTCAGGAGGACCACGCGCTGCGCGCCTGCCTCGCCGCGCAGGACATCGCCCGCTCGGCCATCGATTCGGACGAGTTCAAGATGCGGATCGGCATCAGCTCCGGCGAGGTGGTCGCCCAGATCATCGAGACCGGCGTCTGGACCGACTACCGCACGGTGGGCGAAACCGTGCATATCGCCGCCAAGCTGCAGCAACGGGCGCAACCCAACAGCGTGCTGCTGAGCCGCGAGACGTTGGACCTCGTGCCGAAGGGCCTGACCGTTCGCCCGGCGGGAACGCTGCGCCTGTCCGCCACGGCGGAGCCGGTGACCGCCTTTGCCCTGGAGGCGGCGCGGGCGATGCGGCGCACGGCGATGGACCTGCTGTCCGCCGAAGGCACCCTGTTCGTGGGGCGGCAACCCGAACTGGCGGTGCTGACTGGCGCGATGCGGCAGGCCGAGCGGGGACGCGGTGCCTGCGCCATCCTGATCGGAGAGGCCGGCATCGGCAAATCCCGGCTGACCGGAGAGCTGATGCGCCGTCCGGAGGCGGCGGCCTTCACCATCGCCATCTGGCCGCAATTCCCGATCCGCCGCCTGGGCGACCCCGACGACCTGGAGGCGGCGGCCCGGTCCCTCGCCCTGTCGGTCTGTGGGGCCGTGGATGGCCCGGCGATGGATGGCCCCGTACTGGATGGCTTGGCGGTGGCGCGCCTGACCGCCGCCGCGGCGCGCAACGGTGGCGAGTTGGCCGGCGAGGCGATGCGGGAACTGCTCGGCCAGCCTTCCGTCCATCCGCTGTGGCAAGGGCTCGACCCCGCCCAGAAGGCCGATTTCAGCGTCGAGGGCCTGGTCGCGGCGATCCGCGAGCTGTCGGTGGAGCGCCCGCTGCTGATCCTCGTCGAGGACGCGCATTGGACGCGCGGGCTGACCAACCGCCTGTTGGATGCCTTGTCCGAGGGGGTGGAGGACTCCCGGGTCTTCGTCCTGGTCACCTCACGGCCGGACACGCCGGGCGGTTGGACCGCGCCGGACTCCGTCCACGCCCTCGCGCTCGAACCGCTGGAGCCGCTGCAGGCCGACGAGTTCCTGGACCACTGGCTGGGCCACAGCCCGTCGCTGGCCGACCTGAAGGCGCGCGTCGCGGCGCAAAGCCAGGGCGTGCCGCTCTATCTGGAGGAATCGCTGCGCACGCTGGAGACGACCGGGGCCATCGTCGGCAGTCCGGGCCGCTACAGCCTGGGCAAGGCGGACGCCAGGATGGCCCTGCCGGCCACGGTGCACGGCTTGCTGGCCTCGCGGATCGACGCGCTGGAGCCCGGCCCGCGGCGGGTGCTGATGCACGCGGCGGTGATCGGCACCTCGGTCGATCTGGGCCTGCTGCGCGCGGTGTCTCCCATCCCCGCCGCCGAACTGCCTTCGGCTCTGTCCCGGCTGGAACAGAGCGGCTTTTTCGCGCGCTCCCGCCTGCTGCCGAACCTGGAGCTGACCTTCCGCCATGCGCTGGTCCAGGAGGTCGCCTACGCCACCCTGACCAAGCGGGAGCGCCAGCCGCTGCACGGGCGCGTTTTGCATGCCCTGCGGCGGCGGTCCGACCGCAACCTGCCGAACCGGGCGGAGCTGATCGCCCATCACGCCTTCTACGCCGAGGATTGGCCGCTCGCCTGCGCCTATGGCCGCCGGGCCGGGCGACGGGCGGAGATGCGCTGCAAGCATTTCGACGCCGGACGCTTCTACGAGCAAGCGTTGAAGGCTCTGGACCACATGCCCGACACCCGCCGCAACACCCAGCGGCGGATCGACCTGTGGGTCGGTATTCCCCTTGTCCTGCTGCCGCAGGGGCGCCAGCTGGCCGGCGACCCGCTGGAGGAGGCGCGGGACATGGCGTTGGGCATCGACGACCGCATCCGCTACGCCCGCGCGACCTCGCTCAAGGCGTCCTTCCAGTGGGTCTACGGCGTGCTCGACGGCGCCATCGCGCTCAGCCGCAGCGCGCTCGACCATCTGGGCAACCAGGGGACGATGGAACTGCGCATCCAGGGGCTGATGCGGCTGGGCGGCATGCTGGTGGACAAGGGGCATTTCCCGGAAGCCCAGGAGAAGCTGGAGCAGGCACGCACCCTGGCGCTGGCCCATGCCCCCCGCGCGCGCTTCGGCCTGACCGCGGTGGCGGTCGCCATCACCGCCGCCTACCAGGGCCGCTGCCTCGCCGAACTGGGGCGCGACGACGAGGCCGTCCGGGTGATGCACCACGCGCTCGACATCGCGGAAGAGGTCGGGCACGCCTTCTCCGTGTCTTCGGTGAAGGTGCATCTGGCGCTGGTCCACATCATCGGCGAGCGCTTCGCCGAGGCCCTGCCTCTGCTGAAGGACGCCGTAACGATCACCGAGGCGACGCGCCTGCACATCTTCCAGCCGATCACGCTGGGCGCGCTGGGCTACGCCATCGCCCGCACCGGCGGTGCCGCGGAGGGTGCACGGCTGCTGAACGCCAGCCTGGAGCAGGCGCACATCCTGAACCACTCGCTGCCCAGGCCGCGGATTTTGAACTGGATGTCCGATCTGGCTCTGGAAACGGCACAGCACGACACCGCGATCGGCTGCGCCGCCAACGCGCTGGGCATCGCGACGGACGCCGGACAACTGTCCGAGCAGGGTTGGTCGCACTTCGCGCTGGCCCAGGCCTTCACCGCCACCGGCCAGCACCGCGAAGCCATGGAACATCTGGCGGCTGCCGAGACAATGAGCCGCCAGCTGTCCATGTTGCCGCTCGCCGACCGCTGCCGGGCCTTCCGCCGCTGCCTCGCCGCGTCCGACCTGAACCGGTGAACGCTCCGCCGGAGCGTCAGGCGACCAGCGTGGTGCTGCCCGCGGCGGTGCGGCGGAAATGGTCCAGCACATAGACCCGGACGCTGGTGGCGAAGGGGATTCCCTCCGTCCGGCCGTCGTGGATGTCGGCGCACAGCGCCTCCAGCGACTTGCCCTGGGACTTGGCGATGTCCTTCAGCCCGTCCCAGATCGTCGCCTCCAGCCGCAGGCTGGCGCGGCGCCCCCCGATGGTCAGCGAGCGAGTCACCACGGCGGGCGGAGCCGTGAGCGAGCTGAGGTCGGCCATCTCGTCGAGGCTGCGGGGAATGCGGCGGTCCAACTTCATCGGTACGCTCCTGTCTCGGCTGGCCGGTTCTCGGCTTGGCGAATTTTTCCCGGGCCACCGGAATTTTTCCGGGACTAAACATACGCGTGTGCGTGTGTAAGCGATTTTTACCCGGGCACGGGGCGTCCGGCATGTGAAGTTCTTCACAGTCCGGACGGGGCATTCCAGCCAAGGTTTCGACATACCGCAGTATTCGCGGTTTTTCGAAACCCACGCCCAGGAGCTGTTCCCATGACCGCCATCATCGACCAGACCGCCCTCATCCGTGGTGCCGACGGCCGTCTCTTCGCCGTGACCGCCCAGGGCGTGACCGAGGTTGCCGAGCAGACCACCGCGCTGACCGCCGCCGCCCGCATCGGCGACCGCCGCGCCTTCAACAGCGACGACCACGAGGCCGCCCGCCACGCGATCACCCCGGGCCTCTGATCGGCGGGGCGAACCTGCAGGGCCCACTGCTCGGGCCTGTTCTTCGGGCCGTGGCGGCCGGCGTTTTCCCTGACCGGCCTGCCACGGTCCCCGCCCGCCCCTTCGTCCTTCGCCGGTTTTCCGTCCGGCTCAACCACGGGCATACCAAGTCGGCATCCTACGGCGGAGACCCTCTTCCATGCCCCTCGATTTCGTCCGCGGCATCGCCCGGGACCCGGCCATGTCCGACCAGCCGCTCAAGGTCCACACCACCGGAACCCACCGGATCGCCACGCCGGACCAGACTCTGGCCCGCGTCACCCCCTTCCTTCCCGTCATGGGCATCACGCGGGTGGCGAACGTCACGGGGCTGGACAGCGTGGGCATCCCGGTCGTGATGGTGACCCGGCCGAATTCCCGCTCCATCTCCGTCGCCCAGGGCAAGGGCGTGACGCTGGCCGCCGCCAAGGCGTCGGGTGTCATGGAGTCGATCGAGAGCTACCACGCCGAACGCATCACCCTGCCCCTGAAATTCGCCAGCTACGACGAGCTGCGCTGGACCCATCGGGTGGTCGATGTCGCCCGCCTGCCGCGGCTGTCGACCAGCGCCTTCACCCCCCACACCCCGATGCTGTGGATCGAGGGCGACGACCTTCTGAGCGGCGGACGGAGGTGGGTGCCGTTCGAGACGGTGCATCTGAACTTCACGCTGCCGATGCCGCCGGGGTCCGGCTGCTTCCTCGCCGGGTCGAACGGGCTGGCCTCGGGCAACAGCCTCGCCGAGGCGACCGCGCACGCCATGACCGAACTGGTCGAGCGCGACGCCGCCACCCTGTGGCGCCTCGCCTCTCCGGAGGCCCAGGCCGCGACCCGCATCGATCCGGACAGCGTCGCCGACCCGGTCTGCCGCTCGCTGCTCGACCGCTTCGACGACGCGGGAGTCGCGGTCGGCCTGTGGGACATCACCAGCGACATCGGCCTGCCGGCCATCCTCTGCCGCATCGCGACGCGGGAGGACGCGCCGCAGCACAGCATCCGTCCGGCCATGGGCATGGGCTGCCACGCCGCGCGGGAGGTCGCTCTGTCCCGCGCCCTGACCGAAGCGGCGCAGAGCCGGCTGACCTTCATCGCCGGGGCGCGCGACGACATGCCCCGCTCCGAATACGAACGCCACCTCGACCCGGCGCAGCACGCGCGCTGGACGGCGCTGATCACCGAGGACACCGGGCGCCGTGACTTCGCTACCATCCCCAGCCTCGCCGGGCGCACCGTCGAGGAGGATCTGGCCTGCCAGCTCGCCCGGCTGCGCGCCGCCGGCATCGAAGAGGCCGTGGCGGTGGACCTGACCAAGCCGGAGTTCGGCATCGCCGTGGTCCGTCTGGTCATTCCCGGCCTGGAGGGGCTGGACTCCTCCCCGGACTACGCGATGGGCGCAAGGGCGCGCGCCGCGGCCGGCGTCTGGGATCGGGCATAGTGTCGTGAGTGCGAAGGCGGAGAATCCCATGCAGACGCCGGACGGCCTTTACGTCTTCCTCGGCCCCACCCTGCCCCGCGCCGGCGCGTCCCGGATTTTGGACGCCACCTATCTGCCGCCGGTCGCCCAGGGCGACGTCATCCGGCTGTGCGAGCGCAGGCCGCGGGCGATCGGCATCGTGGACGGCTATTTCGAGAACATCCCGTCCGTCTGGCACAAGGAGATCCTGCACGCCATCCACCAGGGGGTGGCGGTGTTCGGGTCCTCCAGCATGGGCGCCCTGCGCGCCGCGGAGTTGCATCCCTTCGGCATGATCGGCGTCGGCGCGGTCTTCGAAGCCTTCCGCGACGGGCGGCTGGAGGACGATGACGAGGTGGCGGTGATCCACGGCCCGGCGGAACTCGGTTACCCCGGCCTGTCCGAAGCCATGGTGAACATCCGCCGCACCCTGGCCGACGCCGCGCAGGAGGGCATCGTCCCCGCCGCCACGGCGCGGCGGCTGGAGGCCATCGCCAAGGCCCTGCCCTATCGGGAGCGCGGCTATGGCCGGGTGCTCCGCCTCGCCGCCGCCGAGGGGCTGCCGGAGGAGGAACTCGCCGATTTCCGCCATTGGCTGCCCAACGGACGGATCGACCAGAAGCGGGAGGACGCGCTGGACCTGCTCCAGACCATGCGCCGCTGGGCCGCGGGCGGCGGGCGGGCGCCCGAGGCGCGGTTCCATTTCGAGCACACCGTCCTGTGGGACCGCGCCCTGCGCGACGGCGCGCCTCTCCAGGCGGCGAATCCGCTGGACTGATCGTCCGCCGGGTGCCATCAACGGTCCGACGGCACTCAACCGGGATCGCGAACGCCATGGCCTTACTGAAGGACGTCGCCGGCATCCTGCGGCGCAACCGAATGTTGGGGGTTCTCGACGACGCCCGGATGCAGGAGCTGGTCGCGCTGGGCCGGGTGTCGCGGTTCAGCGAAAACCAGACCGTCTTCAGCAAGGGCGATCCCGGTGATTGCCTGTACGCCATCATGAAGGGGCAGATCGCCGTCTCGACCTCGTCCGAGGACGGCAAGACGATGCTGCTCAACATCCTGAACCCCGGCGACGTGCTGGGGGAGATCGCGCTGATCGACGGGAAGGACCGCACCGCCGGGGCGACCGCGCTGCGCCCGGCGGAACTGTTCCGCATCGACCGTCCGGAATTCATCTCCTTCCTGGAACGGCACCCCTCCCTATGCATCCGGATGATGGGCGTGCTGTGCGAACGGTTGCGCTGGGTGTCGGAGAACATCGAGGATGCGGTCTTTCACGACGTGCCGCGCCGGCTGGCCCGGCGTATCCTGTTGCTCTGCGATACTTATGGGCAGAAGACGCCCGCCGGCTTGCGGATCAACCAGCCCGTGTCACAAGAAGCCCTGGCGGCAATGCTGGGTGTCACCCGGGAGATGGTGAACAAAAGTCTGCGTGCACTGCGCAACTCCGAGGCTATTACCTATAACAAAGGTTTTATCGTCGTCACCAATCTGTACATGCTGAAGGACATGGCGGGAGAGTCGGGTGACGTGCCGTAAGGCTGCCCTGCACGTCTGAGGAGTTTTATCGTCGCAAATTTTTTCAATCGCGCTATATTGGCTCGTGGTTTCAAACACGGCTGACATTCAAGGAATACAGGGCTATGTCGGGTCAGGATTCGCAGGCGTCCAACGCTCCATCGCCGCTGAGCGCCATCCCGCTGGTGGCGCGCACCGTCAAGCTGTTCGGGCGTCCGACGCAGCTTCGTCTGGAACCCTCCTATTGGGAAGCGTTGGACGACATCTGCCACCGGGAAGACCTGACCGTGGACGAGCTGTGCAGCGACCTCAAGGATCGCCTCGATTCGCAGTCCCGGCGGTCGCGCGGGGTTGCCGTGTCGCTCGCCAACGCGGTCCGTGTGTTCATCGTCGGCTATTACCGCAAGGCGGCGACCGAGAAAGGTCACGACCGCGCCGGCCATGGCCGCGGCGATCCCTTCGTCAGCACGCCCTTCGACCTGCCTCCGGCCCAGCCCGCCAAGGAAGGCTGAGCCCCCGGCGGCATTCCGCTGAACCGCGCGTATGCCGACAACAGGACGGTCTTCGCTCCTCGTCTGTGAGGAATTGCCGCGTCCGATTGAACGACGCAACGTCCGGCTTGCTCCGCGACGGGATTTGGTGTGTTGATCGGTCCAGCGGCATAGCCACGGTCGGCTGACCGGGCCCCCTAGGCCGCCCCTCCCGTCCACCGCGGAGCCGACCGTTCATGAGCGGGATCCAGCCGTCCGCCATCAGACCGACCCTCGCCCGCTGGCTCCGGGACCGTCCCTTCCTGTCCGGCCTTGCCGCCCTTCTGTTCCTCATGGCGGTTCTGGGCACGGTGATGCTCTACAACTACCTGCTGTTCCACCTCTGTGCTGAGCTGTTCGCCGTCGCCATCTCCATGACGATCTTCACGATCGCCTGGAACACGCGCGACACCAACCAATCGCCCTTCCTCGCCTTCGTCGGCCTGTCCATGCCCGGCATCGCGTTGCTGGACCTGCTGCACGCCATTGCCTTTCCCGGCATGAACGTCATCGGCGAGGCCAATTCCAATCAGTCCACCCAGCTCTGGATCGCCGCCCGCGGCCTTCAGGCCATGGTTTTCCTGGCCGCGCCGTTGCTGATCGAGAGGCGGCTGCGCGCGGGCGACGTGCTGCTGATCCAGGCCGCGGCCGTGGCCTGCGCGCTGCTGTCGATCTTCACCTTCGCAATCATGCCGGACAGCTTTGTTCCGGGCGTTGGGCTGACCTCCTTCAAGGTGGGCGCCGAATACACGTTCAGCGCCGCGGCGGTCGTCGCCTGCCTGCTGCTGGGCCGCAAGCGTCGGCAGTTCGAGCCCAGGGTGTTCGGCCTGACCTTCGCCGGCATTGCTCTGCTGGCCCCGCAGGAGCTGATCTTCACGCTCTACACCGACCCCCACGGGGCGATGAACGCGCTGGGTCATTTCATCAAGATCCTGTCCTTCTATTTGCTGTACCGGGCGATCATCGTCACCGCGCTGCAAAACCCCTACGACCTCGCCTTCTACCGGATGCGCCGCAGCGAGGAGGCCCTGCGCGATCATCTGAGCGGGCTCGAATCGCTGATCGCCACCCGCACCGCCGAGTTGCGCGAGAGCGAGGCGCGTTGGCGGGCGCTTCTGGAATGCTCCAACGACTGGTTCTGGGAAACCGACGAGCGCGGGCGCTTCACCGCCCTGTCGCCGCGGGCACAGGAATCCACCGGGCGCGGCGGGGCGGAGCTCCTGGGCTTCACCCACGCGGATCTTCTGGACCGCAACCGTCCGGAAGAGGATTTCCCCGCCCTGGCCGAGGCCTTGCACCGAAGGGAGCCCTTCCGCCGCCTGTCTTTCCCGCTGGCCTCGCCGGGGGGAAGCGCGCGCTGGGTGATGGTCAGCGGCACGCCGCGCTATGACGGCAACGGCACCTTTCTCGGCTACCGCGGCACCACCAGCGACATCAGCGCGCGGCGCCAGTCCGCGGAAGCGGCGCGGCAGAAGCAGACCATGGCGGCGCTCGGCAGCCTCGTCGGAGGCCTTGCCCACGAGATCAACAACCTGTTGCAACCGGTCATCAGCTTGTCCGAGTTGGCCCGCGGCCGGGTCGGAGAGGACCGCAAGCTCCACGCCTATCTGAACGCCATCCACGACAGCGGGGTGAAAGCACGCACAATCATGCGCGACGTCCTCCAGTTCGCCCGCGTCGAGGTGGCCGAGTCGCCGCCGGGCAACCTGGAGGAGGCCGTGCATTCCGCCCTGGAACTCGCCGCCCCCTCGATGCCGGTGTCCGTCGAGGCACGCACGCGGCTGGAGCCCGGCCTGAAGGCGGTGACGATCACCGCGACCGAACTGACCCAGATCCTTCTCAACCTGATCCAGAACGCCCGCGATGCCATGCCGCAGGGTGGCACCCTGACGATCGGCGCCCATTCCCTGAGCCTGAGGGAACGGGAGGCGTCCCGTCGCCAGCTCGGCGAAGGCGACTACGTGCGGCTGACCGTCGCCGACACCGGGACCGGGATGGACGAGGCGACGCGCCAGCGCGTGTTCGACCCCTTCTTCACCACCAAACCGGTCGGGAAAGGGACGGGGCTTGGGCTTTCGGTGGTATATGGTATCGTTAGGAACGGGGGCGGCGACATTCTGGTCGAAAGCACTCCCGGACGCGGAACGTCCTTCATCATCGACCTGCCCACCGCCCCGACCGGCGGACCGGGCCAAACGACACATGGGATGCTGGTTCATGGCGAAGGTGCTGGTCGTTGAGGATTCGGCCGCCGTGCGGCTGGCGGTCACCGAAGTGATCGAACAGGCCGGCCACGATGTCGTGGAGGCGGAAAACGGCCGCGTCGCCATCGCCCTGCTGGACGGCGGGGCGATCTTCGACCTGATCGTCACGGACGTGCTGATGCCCGAGGCCGACGGGGTGGAGGTCATCAAGGCCGCGCGCACCCGCAACCCCGGCGGAAAGGTGCTCGCCATGTCCGGCGGGGCGCCCAACCTGCCCGCGGGCTATGCCCTGAAGATGGCCGAGATGTTCGCGGCGGACGCCGTGCTCTACAAACCCTTCCTGAACGAGGAACTGCGCAAGGCCGTGGCCCGCCTGCTGTCCACGGCGGGGGAGTCGGAACCCGGCTGAAAAGGGGACCGGCTGAAAAGGGGGCCGGCTGAAAAGGGGGCCGGCTGAAAAGGGGGCCGGCTGACAGCGGAGCCATGTCCTCACGCTGTTGCTCCGGACACACGGCAACACCTCCACCGCTCTCCGGCGGCCATCGGTCCCCTTGACCGAAGTTATCCACAAAATGGTGCATAAGATGGTGGATAAGGCTGTTGAACCTTCGGTCCCGCCTGCCCGCCGCAGGGGTGCCGGGAAAGGCCCTTGAATCGGCGCCGATTCGGGAGGCGCCACCCCGAACGGCCAGGAACGGCGCACCCCTTGCACCCTCCACTACCCCTAAGATGGGCTGGTTCGCTCCGTCCCCCCTCGCCACTATGAGACCATGCATTGCGATGGTGGAAAGGACGGCGGATGGCCCATTTTCTCGTGACCGGCGGCTGCGGATTCATCGGATCGCATCTGGCCGACCGGCTGATCGGCGACGGGCACCGGGTCACCATCCTGGACGACATGAGCACCGGCCGGCTGGAGAACAAGCCGCTTCTGGCGAAGCTGGTGGTCGGCGACGTCGCCGATCCGGACGCGGTTCATCAGGCGATGCAGGGGGTGGACGGCGTGTTCCATCTGGCCGCCGTCGCCTCCGTCCAGCGCTCGCGCGAATTGTGGGCGGAAACCCACCGCACCAACCTGTCGGGCACCGTCACCGTCTTCGAGGCGGCGCGCGGCGCCCGCAACGGCAACCCGGTGCCGGTGGTCTACGCCTCCTCCGCCGCGGTCTACGGCGACAACACGGCCACCCCGCTGCGCGAGGACGCAACGACGCGCCCGCTGTCCGCCTATGGCGTGGACAAGCTGGGCTGCGAACTGCACGCCAACGTCGCTTGGGCCATTCATGGGGTGCCGACGACGGGCTTTCGCTTCTTCAACGTCTACGGGCCGCGGCAGGACCCGTCCTCCCCCTATTCCGGGGTGATCTCGATCTTCGCCCGCCGTGTGGCGCAGGGCGAGGACGTGACGATCTTCGGGGACGGCGAGCAGGTGCGCGACTTCGTCTTCGTCGGCGACGTCGTGCGCTTCCTCGTAAAAGCGATGGAGATCAAGGCGATGGAGCGCCAATCCCGGGGGGCGGAGGTCTTCAACCTGTGCACCGGCCGCCCGACCTCGCTCCTGATGCTGCTTGAGGTGTTGCAGGAGCTGTGCGCCAGCCGGGTGCGCCGCCTGCATCAGCCGGCACGGGCGGGCGACATCCGCGTGTCGATCGGCGACCCGGCCCGGCTGCGCGCCACCTTCGGCGAGGGCTGCCGGTTCGGCCTGCTGCAAGGGCTGAGCGCGACCCTGACCGGGGAGATGCCGCGGTAAACCCGCGGCCCTCTCCTTAGACGTCCCGGCTTTCCAGCCGGGGCAGCCCGACGACCTTCAGGCGGCTTTCGCGGAGTTCCCCCACCTGATCGAGGATCGGCAGGGCGACCGCGGCGACATGGGCGTTGATGCGTTTCAGGTCGCGCAGGATGTCGAGCACCAGGGCGCTGGTTTCGATGCTGGCGGCGTCGCCGCGACGAACGCGGTCGAGATGGCGGGCGGTGGCGGTGCGCTCCAGCGCCCGCACCGCGTCCTTGCCGGCGATGAGCTGCCGGGCCAGCCGCCGGTCCTCGCCGATCAGGATGCCCAGCGCCGTGCGCAGGTTCTCCACCGTGCGGCGGTGCAGCTCCTCCACCTCCCGGAAATCCTCCGGCGCGAAATGCAGGTGGTGGCGGATCCGCTTGGCGGCGAGTTCCATCAGGCTCTTGTCGATGATGTCGCCGATGTGCTCCAGGTTGATGGCGAAGGCCATCAGGTCGTCGACCCGCCGGGTCTCCTCGGCGTCGAGGTGACGGCGTCCGAGCTTGGCGAGGTAGAGCTTGAGGGCGGTGTGCAGCCGGTCCACCCGGTCGTCCGCGCGGCTGACCTCGGCGATCGGACGCTCGTCGTTCTGACGCAGGGCGGTCAGGCTGCGGCGCAGCATGTCCTCCACCAGATCGCCCAACCGCAGGGTCTCGCGCACCGCACCGGCGATGGCGACGGTGGGCGTTTCCAACGCCGATTCATCGAGATGCCGGGGCGTCGCCGCGTCCTCGCCCGCGTCCTCCGGCTCGGGCAGGAGGCGTTCGGTCAGCCGGGCGAGCGGCGTCACCAGCGGCAGGAAGAGCAGGGCCAGCGCCGCGTTGAAGGCGACATGCGCGCTGACCACCGCCGTCAGCGGGGCCATCCCGGCCAGGAACGACGACGCCATCGGCACCAGCGGCAGGGCCAGAAGCGCCCCGCACACCCGGACCAGAAGATTGCCCAGCGGCACCCGCCGCGCCACCGCCCCGTCCGCCGACGTTGCCAGCACCGCCGGGACGGCGCCGCCCAGATTGGCGCCCAGGACCAGCGCCACCGCCGTCTCGGTCCCGATCACCCCCGCCCCGGCCAGGGACCCCGCCAGCATCACCGTGGCGAGGCTGGAATGCACCGCCGCGGTCAGCGCCGCCGCGACGATCAGGGCGAACAGCGGCTCGCCGCCCAACGCCTCCAGCATCGCCTGGACCAGCGCCGATTCCCGGATCGGCAGGGTGGCGGCACCGAGCAGCTTCAGGGCCAGCAGCATCAGCCCGATGCCGACCAGGATGCGGGCCAGCGCCCGCCGCCCGCGATGCTCGCCGCCCAGCGCGTGCAGCGCCCCGCCCATCAGCAGCAGGCTGGGCGACAGCCAGTGCAGGTCGATGGCGAGCAGCCGAGCGACGAGGCTCGTCCCGACGTCGGCGCCCAGCATCACCGCCAGCGCCATGGACGTGGTCATGAACCCTTGCCCGGCCATCGAGGCGGTCATCAGGGCCGTTGCCGTGCTGCTCTGCACCGCGATGGTCGCGGCGACGCCGGCCAGGAAGGCGGCCAGCCGGTTGCGCGTGCCATAGCCGACCCAGCGGCGAACCGCCGCCCCGCCCCACCGGAAGACGCCCGTCCGCACCAGCCGCAGCGCCCACAGCAGCAGCGCCACGGCGCCGAGGATGTCGATCAGGACCAGGGTGGGCGAGACGGCGGCAATTGAGCCGGCAGCGGTCGTGATGGCGGGCCTCCCGGCGTGTGGGCCTCAACAACAGGACGATGGAGAGTGGGGCGTCATGAAAACGTAACAATCGCAGGGCGCAACCTGATCCCCCGCGAAAGGCGTATCCCTTTTGCCGGTAGGCCGAGGCTGCCCTCAAGCCTTCCGCTCACCCCCGCGTCACCAGCCAAATGCCCAGCGCCACCGGCAGGATGCCCAGCAGATCCCAGGGCTGCACCGTCTCGCCCAGCAGCGCCCAGCCGAACAGCATGCCCAGGGGTGGCATCAGGAAGTGATAGGCGCTGGCCTCGGTGGCGCTCGTCCGCTGCAGCAGGCGGAACCACAGCAGGTAGCCGCCGATCGACACCACCAGCGCCTGATAGACCAACGACCCGGCGAAGCTGGCGGTCAGCCGGATCGACCCGGCGTCCTCCAGCAGCAGCCCGATGGGCAGCAGCGCCAGCCCCGCCGCCAGCACCTGCACGCCGGTGCCGGCGAGCAAACCCGCCCGCGGCGCCAGCCGCTTGAACAGCAGCGTTCCTGCCGACAGCGCCACCAGCGCGCCGACCGCCAGCGCCATGCCCAGCGGCGCGTCCATCCCGCTGCCCAGCCGCCCGCGCACCACCAACGCCACCCCGGCCACCCCCAGCGCCAGCCCCAGCGCCTTGCGCCGGTTCATCGCCTCGCCCAGCAGCAGGGCGGCCAGCGCCGCGGTCAGCACCGGGTTGGCGCTGACGATCAGCGCCGTCAGGCCGGAGGACACGTAGGTCATGCCGCTGTAGCTCAAGCCCAGATAGAGCGCGTGGTTGAGCAGGCCGAGCAGCGCCAGCAAGCCGAGGGTCCGTCCGGCCATTCCCCGATACTCGCCCCGCCACGCCGCGACGGCGGCCAGCAGCGCCCCGGCGATCAGGAAACGGAAGGCCAGCAGCAGCAGCGGCGGGCAGTCGGCCAGCCCGATCTTGCCGGCGGCGAAGGCCGAACTCCAGGCGAGGCAGAAGGGCACGACCAGGGCGAGCGGTGCCGCCCGCGGGTCGGTCAGGGGCAAGGGGTGCGTGGCGGCGTGTGTCATGGCCGGTCCTCTCCATGCGGAATGCGGGGCATTGGAGAGAAGATGGCGCGGAGCCTTTCCATTTGGAAATTGGATGATATCATCCATTGCATTCGAAATTTGAATGGTTGGTCCGATGCGCGAGATGGATCTGGGCCTGCTGCGCACCTTCGTCTCCGTGGTGGACGCCGGCGGCTTCACGCGGGCTGGCGAGCGGGTGCACAAGACGCAATCGACGGTCAGCCAGCAGATCCGCCGGCTGGAGGAGCAGATCGGGCAGCCGCTCCTCGACCGCAACAGCCGCGCCGTCGCGCTGACCGACGACGGCGAGCGGCTGCTCGGCTACGCCCGCCGCCTGCTGGCGCTGAACGACGAGGCGAACGCCGTGCTGTCCGGGCACTCGGCGGCGGAGGTGGTGCGGCTGGGCGTGCCGGAGGATTACGCGGTGGAGCGGCTGCCCCGCCTGCTCGCCGACTTCGCGCGGGCGAACCGGCGGCTGCGGCTGGACGTGCGCTGTGACCTGTCGGTGCGGCTGCGCGCCGACGTCGAGTGCGGCGACCTCGACATCGCGCTGGTCAAGCAGGAACCCGGCCGTCCCGGCGCGCTGCGCGCGTGGCGGGAACCGCTCTGCTGGGTCGGCCCGGCGGCGGAGGATCTGCACCGCGAGGACCCGCTGCCGCTGGTGCTGTTCCCCCAGGGCTGCGTCTACCGCAACCGCGCGGTGCATGAGCTGGAGCGCGCCGGGCGGCGTTGGCGGGTGGCCTATTCCAGCCCCAACCACGCCGGGGTGCGCGCCGCGGTGTCCGGCGGGCTGGGCGTCAGCGTGCTTCCCCACAGCGCCCTGCCTGCCGGCGCCCGCTTCCTCGGCGTGGCGGACGGCCTGCCGGCGCTGCCGGAGACGGAACTGGCGCTGCTGACCGGAAGCGCGGCGCGGGGTGCCGGGGTGGAGATGGTCACCGGCCTGCTGATGGAGAGCCTTCCGGAGCCGGTGTGGGCGTGACGGGGCTGCCCGGCACGACCACTCCTCTCGCACCGTTGCGCCACGTCCCCAAAGCGCCATAGAACAGCCCAGGAACCATATCCAGGTATGGCGAAGAACAGGGTTGAGGGACGAAGGGCATGGCGCGACGGAGAGGCAGTGCACCGCGAAAAGGCCGTCCTCTGACGCTGGGCGGGCTGATCGCCGTTCTGCTGGTGCTGGCCGCGGTCTATGCGGCGGAGCGCTTCCACCTCGTCCCGCCCGGCACGCTGGATTCCATCTTCGGGGAGGAGAAGACCCAGCGCCAACGGCCCATCCCCCGCCCCGTTCCGGACGCCAGCATCGACTACGCCGCGGTCGCCGCCCAGCTCGACCGCATCCGGGTGGAGGAGGAGCGCCGCCGCGGCTATGTGCGGGACGAGTGGCCGCACTGGCTGACCCTCGACGCCAAGTGCCTGAACACGCGCGAACAGGTGCTGATCCGTGATTCCGCGAAGCCGGCGAAGCTGTCCGCCAACGGCTGCTCCGTGCAGTCCGGCGTGTGGAACGACCCCTACACCGGCGAGACTTTCACCGAGCCGAAGCAGGTGGACATCGACCACCGCGTGCCACTGGAGGAAGCCTACGCCAGCGGCGGCTACGACTGGCCGCGCGAGAAGCGCGCCGCCTACGCCAACGACCTGAGCGACCCGCTGACCCTCGTCACCGTCTCGGCGGCGGCCAACCGCGCCAAGGGGTCAAAGGGGCCGGAGGACTGGCTGCCGCCGCGCGAGGAGTACATCTGCGCCTATGTGGCGGGCTGGATCGCCGTGAAGGCGCGCTGGGAGCTGACCATGGACGAGCGGGAGCGTGTCACCGTCGGCAACATCCTGTCCGACTGCCGCCGCACCGCCGTTGGGAACCGGCCGGCCCGCTGACCGGCCTTTCCAACAAAATCATACACGGGTATGCGTGGCCATCCCCTGATGTCACTTTTGATACCTGGCCGAACTTGATAGAACCTTCGTATGCGGTCTTCCTGACGGAACGGCGGCGGGGTGTTGCAGGGAATGGGCGGGCGTCATGGCGAGGGAACGCGGTCTGCGGACGACGGTGGCTTTGACCGGCGCCGTTCTGGTCCTTGGCGTCTCCATCGTGCTGGCGGGACTGACCGGCCTGCGCTCCCGCGAGCGGATCGAGAGCGAGATCGGGCACTCGCTCGCGGAGGCCGCGCACAACATGGCCGACCGGCTGGACCGCTCCATGTGGTCGCGGGCCAGCGAAATCGGCATGCTGGCCAAGCTCGGCATCACGCCGGCCATCGACGATCCGGTCCGGTTGCGCTGGCTGCTGGAGCAGTTCCAGGGCTTCTTCCCGACCGTTTCCTGGATGGGCGTGACCGACACCAAGGGCAAGGTGCTGGCCGCCACCGGCGGCTTGCTGGATGGCGTCGACATTTCCAAGCGCCCGGTCTTCCAGAATGGACAGAAAACGCAGTTCGTCGGTGACGTGCACGATGCGGTGATGCTGGCCTTCCTGCTGCCGAACCCGACGGGCGAGGCCATGAAGTTCGTGGACATCTCCACCCCCGTGCACAACGAGCGGGGCGAGGTCGTCGGCGTGCTGGCCACGCATCTGAGTTGGGAATGGACGCGGGAGATCCGCCGCTCCCTGATGGACACCATGCGGGGTCGCGCGGAGCTGGAACTGATCGTGGTCGCGGCGGACCGCACGGTGCTGCTCGGCCCCCGCGAGCTGCTCGGCACTCCCCTCGACATCGAGGCGGTGCGGAGCGCGCAGAAGAACGAGAGCGGCTGGATCGTCGAACGCTGGCCGGACGGGCAGCGCTATTTGACCGGCTACGCCTACGGCAACGGATATCTGAACTATCCCGGTCTGGGCTGGAGCGTGGTGGCCCGCCAGCCGCTGGCGGTCGCCTACGCCCCGGCCACCGCCCAGATGGTCGAGACGGTGCTGGCCGGCGGGGCCATGGTGCTGCTGTTCAGCGCGCTCGGCTGGATGGCCGCCGGGCGGGTCACACGGCCGCTGCGCCGCATCGCCCAGGCGGCGGAGCGCATCCGCAGCGGAGAACGGGGAGCGGAGATGCCCGTGCTGGCCGGCAGCGCCGAGATCACCTCGCTGTCGGCGACGCTGCGCGATCTGGTGGACGGGCTGACCCACCGCGACGCCGCCCTGGTCCGGCTGGAGGACATCGCCTATCAGGATCGGCTGACCGGCCTGCCGAATCGCCGCTATTTCGAGCAGTATGTGGAAGCGACGACCGCCGGCAACGGTTCCTCCGCCTTCCTCTACATCGATCTGGACGGCTTCAAGCCGGTGAACGACCGCCTGGGCCACGATGCGGGCGACCTCGTGCTGAGTCAGGTGGGGGAACGCCTGGCCGCCTGCTTCCGTGGCGACGACGTGGTGGCCCGGTTGGGCGGCGACGAGTTCGCGGCGGTGCTGCCCCAGCGCGCCGGCGCCGAACCTCCGGACCTGGACGGGCTGGCCCGCCGCATCATCGAGGCGGTGAACGAACCCGTCAGCATCAAGGGCGAGGCGGTGCGGGTCGGCTGCTCCCTTGGCATCGCCCTGTGGCCGGAGGACTCGCCCGACGTGGCGGAAACCCTGCGCCGTGCCGACCAAGCGCTCTATCAGGCCAAGCGCGCGGGCCGCAACCGCGGCATCCGCTGGACTCCCGACCTGCCGCCCTCCCCCGCCGAGAGCCAGGGCATAGCCACCGAGGCGACGAAGACCTCGGCGTCCTAGGCCCCGCGGCCAAGCCCCCGCCAAGCGGGGAACCGCGTCCGGCGGGCCTCCGGCCAGCGGTGGGTAAGGCCGTTGCACGCTGGAGCCTTGGCCCGTTTCTGCCGTTTCATGTCCATCGGAGCACGATTCGGACGGCCATGGCGGGAGATTTGGAAGATGAGCCTCGACACCAAGGGACAGCGGGCCCGCATGCTGCGTCTGCTCGCCGTCGTCGAGCATTACGAGCGCAACAGCGCGGCCGGCGCGCAGCTGATGCGGGGCACGCGCTACGAACTGGCCGTGCAGGCCACCGACGTGAACGGCGACCGCTGCCGGTTTCCCGCCTGCAACTGCGCCCAGGCCGACTGCTCGCGCCAGCCGCCCGCCGGCCCGCAACTCAGCTGGTGCGGCCCGCGCGGCGGCTGGAAGATGCGCTGACGGTCCACACGGGATGATCAGTAGTGGGGAGGGGGCGGCTCGTCCTGCGGCGCGCGAGGCATTCCGGACTCCAGCTCCGCCACCCGATCGCGCAGACGGCGCATCTGCACCGTCATGAGGTCGATGGTCCGCCCCTGCTCGAACAGCACGGCGGACATCTCCTCGGCCATGCGCTCGTGATGGGCGAGACGGGTTTCCAACTCGGTCAGGCGGTTTTCGGCGTCCATGAATGGCCCTGCGGATCGCGGAAGGAACAGACCTTTAGAACCGCTCCGCTCGCCAAGGCAAGTTCAATGCTGCATCAATGCAGCCGGTCCCCAGCGATCACCCAGCGTTCGACGATCTGAAGCGCCTGCGGCACGTCCAGTTCCGGATGGTGCCAGCGCAGAACCACCGTGGCGGCCTCCAGCGCATGCCGGTCGGGGCGCCCGCAATCGACCAGTTCGCGGTAGGCCCGCTCCACCACCGGGCGACAGCCGCAGACCGCCGCCTCGCAGGCGGCGAAACGCTCCGCCGGATCGTGGTCCGGCCCGGTTCTCCGCTCCGCCGCCATCAGGCCGTCTCCGGGCCTTTGCGTTGGATGCGGCGCCCGAAGATCTCCAGCCGCTGCCCGATCATGTCGAAGCCGAGATGGCGGGCGATGCGGGTGACGGCAGCCTCCAACTCCGGGTCCTGGAATTCCACCACCTCGCCGGTCTCGATGTCGATCAGGTGATGGTGATGGTCGCCGCGCGCCTCCTCGTAGCGGGCCCGCCCATCGCCGAAATCGTGGCGCTGGATGATCCCGATCTCCTCGAACAGCCGCATCGAGCGATAGACGGTCGCCAAGCTGATCCCGGCGTCGATCGCCGCCGCGCGACGGTAGACCTCCTCCACATCAGGGTGATCGGCGGCTTCCGACAGGACGCGGGCGATGATCCGGCGCTGGCCGGTCATCTTCAACCCCCGCTCGGCGCAGGCGCGTTCCAGCCGCGACGGCAGGGCTTCTTCGGGCGTGGTCACGGGGCCGGTCCTTTCCGATGCCTAACCCATGGAATCAAGAGATGGAGAGGAAAGCCCAAAAGGACAACCGACATCCGCAAGACCTGGACGAATGGCCAGAACGAATGGCCGGAACAAACGGCCGACCCTCAGCCCATGGCATCGGGCGGAAGGGCTTCCAGGGGCAGACGGACATCCCCATCTCGCAGCCGCATCACCGCCCGATACCCCGGATGACCCGGACGGGTTCCCCCACCGGGACGCAGCACCCCACCTTCCGCCACCGCGTTTTTCGTTACAGTCGTCCGTACATGATGCAGACGCCGGAGCACAGGATAGATCGGATGATATCAAAGTTTTCGAAATGTCGATCCAATCCTATTTTCTGCACGTAGACATTCGAAGCCGCCCCTTCGTCAACATTCCCCGGGAAGACCAAGCCCATGGACATGAGGACTCTTGTTGAGGACGACGGCAACACCATTGACATCACCTTGCAGCCTCTTGAATATCCCAGAAAATTTGAGAAGACTTGGATTGATCTGGAGCGGCGCGCCGACGGATCCTTTTTCCTGAGCTGGCAGTGGATCGGCAACTGGCTGGCCTCCCTGCCCCGAGGCACGCGGCCCCATGCCCTGGTGGCGCGGCGCGGCGGGCAGGTGGTCGGGCTGGCGCTCCTCTGCCCGCGGACGCAGTGGCGCTTCGGCCTGCTGCGCACGCGCTGCTGGCTGCTGCACGAGACCGGGGAGCGGACCTTCGACCGGCTGTTCGTGGAGTACAACGGCATCCTCGCGGACCGGAATTGCGCCGACGCGGTGCTGGCCGCCTGCTTCGACTGGCTGGGGCGCCGCCTGACCAACTGGGACGAGCTGGTGCTGGGCGGGCTGGAGCCGCAGGCGGAAGCGGCCGTGCGGCTCGCCGCGGCCCGACAGGGCCATGCGCTGCAGGTCCGGGTCGCCGACAGCTGCCAATGGGTCGACCTGGAGGGCGTGCGCCGGCAGGGCGCGGGCTACCTCGCCAGCCTCGGCAAGAACACCCGCGCCGCGGTGCGCCGGGCCATGCGGCTCTATGCCGAGCGCGGCCCTCTGACCTACCGCGTCGCCGCGACGGCGGACGAGGCGCTGGAGGACTTCCACGCCATGGAGATCCTGCATCAGGCGAGCTGGAACGCCCGCGGCCAGTCCGGCGCCTTCTCCAACCCGGCCTTCCGCCCCTTCCATGAGCGGCTGATCGCCGGCGGCGTGCCGGCGGGGACGGTCCGGCTGTGCCGGGTCAGCGCCGGGGACACGGTCATCGGCTATCTCTACAACTTCGTCCATCGCGGGCGGGTGATGAACTACCAGGGCGGTTTCGCCTACGAGGCCGACAACCGGCTGAAGCCCGGTCTGGTCGCCCACGTCCTGGCCATCGAGGACACGCTGACCCGCGGCGAGGACTGCTACGACTTCATGTCCACCCCGGCGGGGCACAAGCCGCTGCTGTCCAACACCGAACAGCCGATGAACTGGATCGCGCTCGGCCCCGACCGGCTGAGCCGCCAGCTCGACACCCGCCTGCGTCGCGTCAAGGCGGGTTTGGCCGACCGGATGAGGCGGCTGATCCGCAGCCCGCTTCCCCTGATGAACCGCTGAAGACGCAACCGCAGGGCCGCCGACGGGGCGGTTGGAGGATGCCGAGAATGAAGAACACCCCCGCCGTCGCCAAAACCGCCGCCGCCAATTCCGCCTTGGCCTGCGTGATGGGCGACATGGACATGGTGCGCCCGCTCGGGCTGGCCGGGCTGCGCTGCGCCGTGGTCACCCATCCCGGCTCCGCCGCCCTGCACTCCCGCTTCACCAGGGACGCCATCCTGTGGGACGACCCGGCGCACAACCCGGACGGGCTGGTCGAGGTGATGTTGGCCTTCGCCAAGGACCAGCCGGAAAAGCCGGTCCTCTATTTCCAGGACGACACCCAGCTCCTGCTCGTCTCGCGCAACCGCGACCGGCTGGCCGAGGGGTTCCGCTTCGCCATCGCCGACGCCGAGCTGGTCGAGGATCTGGTGGACAAGGGCCGCTTCCAGGCGCTGGCCGAGCGGCTGAACCTGCCCGTCCCGGCGACCCGGCGCCTTTATCCGACCCGCGAGGCCGCACCCGACGTGGTGGACCTGCGCTTCCCCCTGATCGTCAAGCCGCTGACCCGCCGCCGGGTGTGGGACGAGGCGGACGGCTTCGCCAAGGCCATCCAGGTCGATTCCGCGGACGAACTGCGCGCCCTGTGGCCGCGGCTGGCGGCGGTCGGGCTGGACCTGCTGGTCCAGGAGATGATCCCCGGGCCGGAGACCCGGATCGAGAGCTACCACGTCTATGTCGACGAGCGCGGCGGCGTGGCCGGGGAGTTCACGGGGGCCAAGATCCGCACCTATCCGCTCGCCTACGGGCACAGCACCGCCCTGATCATCACCGACGCGCCGGACGTGGCGGCGCTCGGCCGCTCGCTGAGCGAACGGCTGGGGCTGCGCGGCGTCGCCAAGTTCGACTTCAAGCGCGCCCCGGACGGCGCGCTGCATCTGCTGGAGGTCAACCCGCGCTTCAACCTGTGGCACCATCTGGGGGCGGTGGCCGGAGTGAACCTGCCGGCGCTGGTCCACGCCGACCGGCTCGGCCTGCCGCGTCCGGCGGTGGGCAAGGCGCGGGCCGGGGCGCGCTGGTGCCACATCACCAAGGACCGCTTGGCCGCCCGGGACAGCGGCCTGTCGATGGCCGCGTGGCTGCCCTGGGTGCTGGGCTGCGAGGCCAAGGCCATCGCGCTCGACGACCCCATGCCCTTCCTGCACAACCAGCTCGCCCGTTTTCTGCCGTCGCGTGCGCCTCACGACGCGCCCGGGGGTGCGATGACGGCGCAATGAGGGTTCCGCGGCGATGAGGATCGGCATCCTGTCGGACATCCACGCCAACCGCGAGGCGCTGGAGGCCACGCTCGCCGACATGGACGGCGCCGGGGTGGAGCGCGTCGTCTGCCTGGGCGACGTGGTGGGCTACAACACCGACCCGTCGCCCTGCATCAGGCTGCTGCGCGAGGCCGGGGCGGTCTGCGTCGCCGGCAACCACGACCGCGCGGTGACCCGCCAGATCCCCACCGACGGCTTCAGCGTCCGCGCCATCCGGGCCATCGCCTGGACGCGCAAGCGCCTGCCGCCGGAGGACGTCGCGTGGCTGTCCGCCCTGCCGCTGAAGACCAGCGTCGGCGAGCATCTCGTCGCCGTTCACGGGGCGCTTCATGTGGACCGGGGCTGCGAGCTGGTCCGGCTGAACAGCGAGGACCGGATGCGGCGCACGGCCCAGGCCCTGCTCGCCCACCCCTCCGGCGCCCGCGTCTGCGCCTATGGGCACACGCACCGGCTCGGCATCCACGAATACCGCAACGGGGAGCTGTGGGAGCACGACCCCGACGGCGAGGTCGCCCTGCGCGGCGGTTCCTGCTACCTGCTCAACCCCGGCACGGTGGGGGAGCCGCGGAGCGAGGAGCGGCGGGCGACCTGGATGCTGTTCGACACCGGCCGACGGACGGTGAGCGTGCGGCGGGTCGCCTACGACGACCGGGCGGCCTTCGACAAGACGCGCCGGGCGGGGATCGAACCGCGGCGCCTGCTGTCCATCCCCGCGCCGTTGCGCGCCGCCCTTCAGGGGGGGCTGCGGCGTCTGGGAATTTACGAGATGGTGCGGCGGGTCATCAACTCGTGACCCGTTTCCTCATTGAACCGTCGCCAGCATCAGCAGCGACGCGCCGAGCGGCAACAGGGCGAGCAGCAGCTTGAGCATGGGTCCGGCCATCGGGGTCTCGTAAGGGGGGCTTCCAACGCGCGCGACTGTAGCCGGACGGGCGGCGATTTTCTGTGACAAATCCTTCAACCCAGCCATCCCTTCCCGCGTCCTGAAAAATTTTCCTTTTGATCCAATCTCTCGGCAAATCCGTATCAACTCTTTGGTGCTATCGTCGGTTTCGCCGCAGGACGGGTTCTCGGCAACCGGCGGCATCCAACGAATCTTCGACGATATGGACCGGCGGGAGTGTGGACAATGAATTGGTTCCGAAACGCCAAGGTCGGCCTTCGGCTGATGCTGAGCTTCTCCAGCATCCTGGTGCTCATGGTCGCCCTGGCGGCCATCGCCATCTACAAGGTCAACAGCATCAACGACAGCCTTTCGACCATCAACGACGTCAACAACGTCAAGCAGCGCTACGCCATCAACTTCCGCGGCAGCGTGCATGACCGGGCGATCAGCCTGCGCGACGTCACGCTCCTGTCCGACGCCGCCGCGCTGAAGGCCGAACTCGCCACCATCGACCGTCTGGCCGCCGACTACGCGCGCTCGGCCGAGCAGATGGACCGCATGTTCGCCGTCGGCACCCATGTCACCGCCAAGGAGCGCGAGATCCTCGCCTCCATCAAACAGACCGAGGCCAAGACCCTCCCTCTGGCCCGCGGCGTCATCGAGGCGCGCCAGGCCGGCGACACCGACCGCGCCGTCAAGATCCTGGTCGAGCAGGCCCGCCCCGGCTTCACCGAGTGGCTGGCCCGCATCAACGCCTTCATCGACCTTCAGGAAGCCGAGAGCCAGGCGGTGGCGAAGCACGCCCGGACGGTGTCCGAGACCTTTCAGGTCCTCATGATCTCGCTGTGTGCGGTGACCGTCCTGCTCGGCGCCGGGCTCGCCTGGTGGTCGATCCTGACGGTGCGGCCGCTGCGCCGCCTGACCGGCACGACGCTCAAGCTGGCCGAGGGCGACCTGTCCATCGAAGTGCCGCAGGCGACCAGCCGCGACGAGGTCGGCGAGATCATCCGCGCCGTGCAGGTCTTCAAGGACAACATGCTCCACGCCCGCCGCATGGAGTCTGAGAAGGAGGAGACGGAACGCCGCGCCGAGGCCGAGAAGCGCGAGGCGATGAACGGGCTGGCCGACCAGTTCGAGCGCAGCGTCGGCTCCATCGTCGAATTGGTGTCCCACGCCGCCGCCGAGCTGGAGGGCGCCGCCCAGACGCTGAACGCCACCATGGAGCGCGCCAACGACCAGGCCGGCACCGTCGCCGCCGCCGCGACCCAGGCGACGGCCAACGTGGAATCGGTGGCCACGGCCTGCGGGGAACTCGCCGGGTCGGTCAGCAGCATCGGCCAGCAGGTCCGCCAGTCCGCCGACATCGCCAACCGCGCCGTCCGCAACGCCGAGGACACCCAGGCGACGGCGGAAGGTCTGGTCAGCACGTCGCAGAAGATCGGGGAGGTGGTTCAGCTCATCAACTCGATCGCCCAGCAGACCAACCTGCTGGCGCTCAACGCGACCATCGAGGCGGCGCGCGCGGGCGAGGCCGGCAAGGGCTTCGCGGTGGTGGCGAGCGAGGTGAAGAACCTCGCCAACCAGACTGCCAAGGCGACCGAGGACATCACGGCCCAGATCGCCGGGGTTCAGGACGTGACGCTGCGCACGGTGCAGTCGATCCGGGAAATCGCCCAGGTCATCGGGGAAAGCAGCCAGATCGCCGACGACATCGCCCAGGCGGTGGAGCAGCAGGGCATCGCCACCCAGGAGATCGCCCGCAACGTCCAGCAGGCCTCGGCGGGCACCGCGGAGGTGTCGGGCGCCATCGTGCAGGTCAGCGGCGCCGCCTCGCAGGGCGGGACCGCGGCGGGCCGCGTGCTGGGCAGCGCGCAGGAGTTGAGCCGCTCCGCGGCGCGTCTGCGGACGGAGGTCAGCGGCTTCCTGGCGAAGGTCCGCGCGGCGTAACGAGGCGCTTTATTCCCTCTCCCCTCCGGGGAGAGGGTGCCCGCGGCGGCGGGCGGGTGAGGGTAAAAGCGAGGATCAAACCCTGATCCTTGCCTGTACCCTCACCCTTCCCGCGCGTTGCGCGGGCCCCTTCCCTCTCCCGGGACGGGAGAGGGAGCAGGATGCGATAATCTTGTCAGGACCTCACGCCGGAGAACGGTCCTTGTACTTCACGATGACGTACAGCGCGTGGATCATGCCCGGGATGTAGCCGAGCAAGGTCAGCAGCACGTTGATCCAGAACTGGGCGCCAAACCCCACCTGGAGGAAGACGCCGACGGGCGGCAGCAGAAGCGCCAGGATGATGCGTATGATGTCCATGCCGCGATAACGCTCCCGCCCCGCCCCCGGTTCCATCCACCCTTCGGTGATGCTCAGCCCAGCAGGCCGATCTGGTCGAAGGGCAGCTGGTCGAACCCGTGCTGGTACACCGCCGAGCCCGCCGCCGGCGCGAAGTTGTCGTGCGCGGCGTCGGTGAATTGCGGGTCGAAGGTGAAGGACCCCTTGTCGTAGCCGGCGGCCTGCCACTGCGCCAGCGTGCCCGTGGCGCCGTTCGCCATCACCTGCGGCCAGGCCTGGAACAGCGCCTCGTTGGGGTCGAGGTCGGCGTAGAAGTTGCCGGAGAAGGTCCCCGCCGTCTTCGGCCCGTCGAGGGCCACCGCCCGCCCGTCCCCGGCGTCCACGATGTTCTGGGTGATGGTGTTGTTCGCCATCGGCGTGCCCTTCCAGCCGCCCCAGCCGACGCTCTGCTGAAGGCCGATCTGGGTGCCCAGATTGTCGGCCAGGATGTTGTCGGTCACCGTGTTGTTCCAGCCGCCGTGCAGGAAGATGCCGCCGACGTTGTCGTGGACGACGTTCCCCTTCACCGTGGTGCCGCTGGTCCAGTCGTCCAGATAGATGCCCCAGCTCACCAGCTTCGTCGGGTCGAGGAAGGTGGGGGAGACCTTGCCGTCCCAGGTCACGTTGCCGAAGGCGGTGGTGCCCGACACCTCGTTGTAGGCCACGGTGTGCCCGGCCAGATCCTGCTGGCGGTTGATCAGGTAGATGCCGCCGCCGTCGCTGGTTTCCTGGTTCGCGCCGACGATCTTGTTGTGGGTGATCGTCGCCCGGTAGGTGGCGTCGCCCGAGGACTGGACGGAGCCGACCGCGATGGCCTTGCCCGGCGTGTCCTCGATCTGGTTGTGGGTGATGGTGACGTCGTTGCTGCCGTTCACCCACAGCGCGTCGCCGCCGTGGTCGACGGCGCTGGCGTGCTGGATCAGGTTGTCCGACACCTTGGTGAAGTTGGACCCCGCCTTGACGTAGACGGCCTCCCGCCCGGTCTCGGCGAAATGGTTGCCGGAGACGGTGCTGTTGGCGCTGCCCTCCACCGTGATGCCGTAGCCGGTGTTGGTGACGGTGTTGTTCTTGAAGGTCAGGCCGGCGGCGTTGTTGGCGTAGACCGCGTGGCCGTCCGGCGTGCCGTCGGTCAGGGTCAGCCCCTCGATCGTCACGTTCTTGGCCCCGCCCAGCCCGATCAGCACGGGAAGCTGCGCCGCGACCACCTTGTGCCCGGCGACCGCCCCACCCTCCGGCTTGAACAGCACTTGATTGGACGCCTTGTCGAAGAACCACTCCCGCGGGGCGTCGAGCTGGTCCTTGCCGTTGAACAGGTAGAAGCGGCTGCCGGCGCCGAGCGCGTCGTAGGTGCCCTGGGCCAGCGTGATGGTGTTGCTGCCGTAGTCGATGCTCTTCACCGGCACGGTCATGTTGTCGTAGCCGTGCTGGCTGAAGACGCTGACCATCAGCCCGTCCGTGCTCGAATAGGTCGGGATCGCCCCCGCCTTGAAGCCGAACTGGGTGGAGGCGTTGGCCCCGGCCTTGGTGGCGATCAGCCAGCCGCCGTCGATGGGGTGGCTGGGGTCGGCGTTGGGCGTGCGGGCCACGGTCTGCCGGTCACCGTCCATCGACAGGTCGAGCACTGCCTTGGACCCGCCGGGAAGCTGCGCGCTGTACAGGCCGTTGCCACGCGACACCCAGTTGTCGACCAGCGAGCCGCCGTGGAAGACCGGCTTCTCGCTGCCGTAGGCGGCGAAGCGGACGCCGCTGTCCTGGCCGTCCAGCCAGAGCATGTCCTTCATGTAGTAGTCGCCGCCGCGGACGTAGGTCACGTCGATGTTCGGATCGGCGCGCATGGCGTCGCGGGCGGCGGTCAGCGTCGCCTTCGGCCCGTCGGTGCCGTTCGCGTTGGGCGCGGCCAGCTTGCCCGACCATTTGTCGTTGCCGTTGGTCGCCACGAAGAAGGCCGGCCCGGTCGGGGCGGGAGACGGCGTGGGATTCGGGGTCGGGGCCGGCGTGGACCCGCCGGTCGCGAAGAAGCTCTTGTCGGCGTCGACGACCAGCGCGCCGTTCCACCACAATCCGGCTTGGCCCTTGACCACGTCCTTCCCGTCCAAGGCACCCTTGTCATAGGTGACGATGCTGTCGGTGGCGGAGACGGACTTGCCGTTGATCGTGACCTTGTTGACGATCAGCGAGCGGTCCTGGCCGTTCACCACGGCGTCGTTGTCATACTGGATCTGCACCTTGTGCGCCTGGTCCGGCGCCACGTTGGCGGTGAAGCTGTAGTCCTTGGCCGACGTTCCGACCGTGCCCTCGCCGACCTTCTTGCCGTCAACCAGCAGGTTGAAATGCGCGTTGGTGCCGCCCGCCGCGATGCCCTGCGCGTTCACCACGAAGGTCGAGGTTCCGGCGACCGGCGCCGCCGGGGCGGCGGGGAAGTCGGAGGCCGGGGTGTCCACCACCAGCGTGCCGTTCCACCACATCCCGGATTGGCCCTTGACCACGTCCTTGCCGTCGAGCGCGCCCTTGTCGTAGGTGACGTTGGCGTCGGTCGGCTTGTGGGTCTTGCCGTTGATGGAGACCCCGCTGACGATCAGCGAGCGGTCCTGGCCGTTCACAAGGGCGTCGTTGTCGTATTGGATCTGCACCTTGTGCGCCTGCGCCGCGGTGACCGGCACCGTGAAGCTGTAGGCGGTCGGGCTGCTGGCGTTGACGGTTGCCTGGCCCACCTCGACGCCGTCGATCAACAGGCGGAAATGCGGCCAGATGCCTCCGGCGGACTGCCCATAGGCACTCACGACAATTTTGGCGTCGGTCTTGCCCGTGGTGGTCGAAGCCATTGGATGGTTCCCTCGCTCTTATGCTCAACGGCGGCGAGCATGGCGGGGCCGGCCAGACATTTGTGCGCCATTTTGATAACAGGCGACGGACACCGCGTCCGTGCTTCTATCCGCCGCCGCCTATGACGGGAGAGGCGGTTGAACGGGAGTGATACGCACCAAAGCGCAGGCTCCCCCGGATTAAAGCGAAGCCTTACGTGTTGATGGCTTATACGGAACCAAGAGGCAGAGACCCCATGAAGAAGATCGCTGTTACCGCCTTTGTCGCCCTGTCGCTCGCCGCCTGCCAGAGCGGCGGCAGCGGCCTGGGGACCAAGCAGACGGTCGGCGCGCTCGGCGGCGCGGCGGCCGGCGGCGTGATCGGTTCGCAGTTCGGCGGCGGCACCGGCAAGCTGATCACCACCGGTGTGGGCACGCTGCTCGGCGCCTATCTCGGCAGCGAGCTTGGACAGTCGCTCGACCGCGCGGACGAGGGCTATGCCCAGCGCGCCGCCACCCAGGCCTATGCGGCGCCGATGGGCTCGACCATCCAGTGGAACAACCCGGAATCGGGCAACCGCGGCACCATCACCCCGATCCGTGACGGCCGCGACAACTCCGGCAACTATTGCCGCGAGTACCAGCAGACCGTCTATGTCGGCGGCAAGGCCGAGCGGGCCAATGGCACCGCCTGCCAGCAGCCGGACGGCAGCTGGCGCATCGTGTCCTAAACACCACCCGGCACGCCCCCTGCCCCGGCCGCCGTTCCCGCTCTCGCACGGAAACGACGGCCGGGGCGGGAGCCCCGTCACGACGCGGGAAGAGCGGTCAGCCGGATCGCCACCTGCTTGGTGTGAGGGCTGACGGCGATGATCTCCCAGGCCGCACCGGACTCGGCGGCGTATTCCATGAAGGCGCGGTACTCGTCCTCGCGCCACGTCCGGTTCCCGATGAACTCGTCGAAGACCAGCACCGTCCCCGCCCGGAAGCGGGGCGCCAGGGCGGTCAGCACCGTCCGCGCCGACGAGTAGATGTCGCTGTCCACATTGACGAAGCGCACCGCGCCGTCATGGGCCGCCAGGAAGGGCGGCAGCGTATCCTCGAACCAGCCCGCGTGCAGCACCGCGTTGTCGCGGACCGGCGGCAGGCTCTTCCCCGTGCTGAGCACGCCGCGCGGCGCGTTCACCCAGCCCTCCGGCAGCCCTTCGAACGAATCGAAACCGTGCACGGTCTGCCCGGCCACCGCGGCGATCTGGTTCAGCGAGGTTCCGCGGCGCACGCCGAACTCCAGCACCAGACCGGGCACGTCCGCCCGCTCCAGCGCGAAACGCAGCAGCTCCGCCCCCACGCCGAACAGCCGCATGTCCGGGGCGAGATGCGGGCGAATCGCCGTCACCGCCTCCACCAGGGCCAAGCGCTTCGGCTGACCGGCCAGCTTCTCGCCATACAGCGCCTCGGCCTCCGCGTCGCGGCCCAGCAGCAGCAGGTAGGTGCACAGGAAGCCCCAGTATTTTCCCGCCGCGCCCGGGCAGTCGGCGGCCCGGCGCAGGCGGCGCAGCGCGTCCTCCACCCCGTTCAGGCCCAGCGCTGCGGCGTGGCTGCCGAACCACGCGGCGGCATGTTCCGGATCGTCGGTCAGCCGCTCGTCGAAGACGGCCAACGCGCCCGCGGCGTCGCCGAGATGGGCGAGGCTGACCGCCCGCTCATAGAGGATGTCCGCCGACCGGTTCCCTGCGGCCAGCGCCTCTCCCGTCACCCGGAGCGCCTCCTCATAGAGGGCGTCACGGCGGTAGACGCCGGCCAGCGCCTCAGGGAGGCCGGGGAAGGCGGGGTCGGCCACAGCCACCCGCTCCAGCCAGCGCACCGCCTGCAAGCGGTCCCCGGCGGCCAGCACGGCCTGGGCCATATGATAGAGGGTTTCCGAGTGCCCCGGCTCGCACGCCAGGGCACGGCAAAGCGCGGCGGTGGCGGCCGCGGCGTCGCGCCGGCCGAGAGCGGCCATGCCGGTCAGCCGGTTGCGTTCGGCCCGGTCGCGTTCGGCGGAGCCACCGGACGCCGGCACGGTGTCCCGCAGCATGCGAACCGCCTGCCGGTAATGCCGCGCCGCGATCAGGCGGCGCGCCTCGTTCAGAACCTCATCCACGGGGAAAACCTGTCGGTCGGGCATGATCGGAATGGGGCATGAGATGCCCCGCGAAAGCGGCGGGATGCAAGCGCCGCCTGCGGCCCTGGCCGGGGTGAAAAGAAAGAAATGCCCCCTTCGATATTTTTCCCTTTGACAGGGGGCCGCCTGGATTGCTATTCACCCGCTCCCGCCGGACGCTGCCGTAGCTCAGTGGTAGAGCACTCCCTTGGTAAGGGAGAGGTCGAGAGTTCAATCCTCTCTGGCAGCACCATGGGGCCGTAGCTCAGATGGGAGAGCGCCTCGTTCGCAATGAGGAGGTCAGGGGTTCGATCCCCCTCGGCTCCACCAACTTCTTCGGCGGTTGGTTGGTTGACTTGAGTAAGTTGGGTAAGGTTGAATTTAGTGCTTGCTTCGGCGGTCTTTGTTCTTTAGAAGGTCGCCTACGACGCGGGTGTAGCTCAGTTGGTTAGAGCGCCGGCCTGTCACGCCGGAGGCCGCGGGTTCAAGTCCCGTCACTCGCGCCACGTTTCTTGTGGTTAGGTTCAGGTATCTCGCGGTTTGGTCCTGTAGCTCAGCGGGAGAGCACTACGTTGACATCGTAGGGGTCACTGGTTCAATCCCAGTCGGGACCACCATTGGGGGATCGTCTAGCGGTAGGACTCCAGACTCTGACTCTGGCTACCTAGGTTCGAATCCTAGTCCCCCAACCACCTTCCTAATGGTTTCCTTTCAAATCAGACACTGACGGCGGCTTGCTCCGGGACATATCCGGCGAGTCCCCCAACCGTGCCCGCGGCCTGTGCCGTCACGCGTGCGCTGCGCTCCTCAAGATGGAGCCGCTCATGCCGCTTGCCCCTCACCTCCACCTCCGCGGTTCCGTCTGCTGGTGGCGCCGGATCCTGCCGACATGCGGGGCCGCCCTCGCACGGCAGCAAGGGCGGCGTCTCACGTCGTCGTCGATGCCGTGCTCAGGCTCCTGGGCGAGGTCATGCAGACCGGCATCATCGACACCAGCGCGCTCCGCGCCCTTCTCAAACCGATCCTGCTCGGCGCGTTGGACCGGGCCGAGGCGGCGCATGCCCTGAGCGGGGAGCGCGGTTCGGAAGAGATCGCTCGACGGATCCAGGCCGAACTCGACACCGTCGGGCAGCCCGGCCTCCGCAACGGAGGTTCGGCCCGCCATGGTTGTCGAGCCGACGGCTCCAATGCCAACCAACATGCCTGCCCAACATTCCTGCGCTGATGGCGGTGCATTCCAGAGACAGCCCCAGCCGGCTGAAGAGCGGACCAAGCCGACACCGCGCCATTGCCGCACGCCGTTGCCGGCGGCTTGCGATGGCGGCTTTAGCCATCGCGCAGCATCGCGTTCACCTGGGTGAGGAACTGGTCGATAGCGATGGGCTTGGCCAGAAGCCGCGTGTGCGGTTCCAGAGGCCCCTTCATGACGACATCGTAGGCGTATCCAGTCAGGAACATCACTTTCAGGCCCGGCCGCAACGTCCGAGCCACTTCCGCGATCCGCTGTCCGCTGATCCCTGGCAAGCCGACATCCGTTACCAGCAGGTCGATCCCCTTCGGAGAGGCGAGGATGGTCAAGGCTTCGTTTCCATCCTCAGCCTCCAGGACCGTCGAACCCTGGTCCCGGAGCGCTTCCACGAGCAGCATGCGGACAATCGGTTCGTCCTCCACCACCAGCACGGTTCCCGGCACCGGCGGCTGCGGCTGACCCGGTGCCTTTGCAGGGGTGGAGCGGAGATTTTCCGCCTCGTGAGAGCGAGGCAGGTACAGCTTCACGGTGGTTCCATGGCCCACTTTGCTGTCGATGCGGACATCCCCACCCGACTGACGGGCAAAACCATAGATCTGGCTCAACCCCAGACCTGTGCCCTGGCCAAGCGGCTTCGTGGTGAAGAATGGTTCGAAGGCGCGGTCGAGAACGTCCGGTGGCATACCGGTGCCGGTGTCGGCCACCTCCAGCAATATGTAGTCGCCGGGCTGCACCCCGGCCTCCGAAGCCACCGCGGTCACATCCAGATGGATGTTGACGCCCCGAATGGTGAGTTGCCCGCCATCGGGCATCGCATCGCGGGCGTTGATGGCCAGGTTCAACAGCGCAGCCTCGACCTGATTGGCATCCGCCCAGATTGGCCACAGCTCGGGAGCCATCTGGGTCTCGACCCGGATCGCTTCGCCAACCGAACGTTCGATCAGGTCCCGCAGTCCATCCACAAGCGTCTTCAGGTCGGTGCGCTCGGGTTGAAGCGGTTGCCGGCGGGAAAAGGCGAGCAGCCTCTGTGTCAGAGTCTTCGCCCGATCAATCGAGGTTCTGGCGGCGGTCACATACGCCTCGATGTCGCCTCGCCCGGTCGCGAGGCGACGTTCGATGATCTCCAGACTGCCGCCAATGGCCTGAAGCAAATTGTTGAAGTCGTGTGCGATCCCGCCGGTCAGTTGGCCCACCGCTTCCATCTTCTGCGCCTGGAAGAGTGCCGCACGGGTTTCTTCCAATGCTTCTTGCGCCAGCTTGCGTTCGGTGATGTCGCGGGTGACCTTGGCAAAGCCGACAAGGCGCCCGCTGTCATCCCGGATCGCATCAATGACGACGCTGGCCCAGAAGCGGGCGCCATCCTTGCGGAGCCGCCAGCCTTCGGTTTCGAATTTTCCGGTTTGCTCAGCGGTGCGCAACCCCTGCATCGGGACGCCGGTTGCCCGATCCTCGGCGGTGTAGAAGCGGGAGAAATGCTCTCCGATGATCTCCTCGGCAGCGTAGCCCTTCATTCGCTGCGCACCGGAATTCCAGTTGGTGACATGCCCGGTCGTATCGAGCATGAAGATCGCGTAATCGATCACTCCCTGGACCAGCAGACGAAAGCGTGCCTCGCTCTGTTGCAGAGCCTCCTGCGCCTGCTTGCGCTCGGTGACGTCGCGCGTGACCTTGGCAAACCCAATCAGCTTCCCGGCGTCGTCACGGATGGGATCGATGATGACGTGCGCCCAAAAGCGCGTGCCGTCCTTGCGGACCCGCCAACCCTCCGCCTCGAATTTTCCTTCGATCGAGGCGATGGAGAGCGCCCGCTGCGGCACTCCGGCACGCTGATCGTCTTCGGTGTAGAAACGCGAGAAATGCTGACCGACGATTTCCGCGGCCGTGTATCCCTTGAACCGCTGGACACCCGGATTCCAGCTGGTCACGATCCCTTGTGGGTCGAGCATGTAGATGGCGTAATCGTGGACGCTGTTGACGAGCAGTTCGAATCGCCGCTCGCCCGACAGCGGCTCCCCGCCAACGCCGGTCGGCAACTCACTCTCCACTAGGATTCTCCGCAGCACGTCGAATGATGATGGGCATATTATCGCTGTTGCTGACGCCACTCAACGACACTGCCCCCTGGGAAGCCCAGGGTTGCTCGCAACTCGCACCAAGCCGGCAAGGGCGCGCACCGCCTGGGCATCGACCGACTCGCGTCGCCGGGCGGAACCAGCCCACCCACTCCGCCCGGCTCCCGTTTTTCGCATCGACGCCGTGAAGACAGCCGCCCGGCCAAGCCGGAACTCGGATCATGGCCCATGTCGGCGACCAGCCGGTATCAAACCAGCCCGGCCGCCCGAGCCCATTTGTACTTGGCGCCCAGCACCGCGACCGGCGTCTCGGTCGTGTAAGGGTAAGCCACGACGCCATGGTCATACAGGTGGCTCGCGGCTTCCTCCACCTGCACGTCGCCGGCCAGCGAAGCGACGATGGGCTTCTCGATGCCCTTCGCCTTCATCTCCTCCTTCACCTCGATGACGAGCTTGGCGAACACCATTGGCGGTGTGATGATCGTGTGCCAGTAGCCCAGGATCAACGCGTGGATGCGGTCATCCTCCAGGCCCAGCCGGATGGTGTTCTTGTAGGTCGACGGCGGCTCGCCACCCGTGATGTCCACCGGGTTGCCGGCGGCGCCGAACGGCGGGATGAACTTGCGGAAGGCGGCGTCCAGGTCGGGCGGCATCGCCATCAGCGACAGGCCGTTGTCCACGCAGGCGTCCGACAACAGCACACCCGATCCGCCGGCGCCGGTGATGATGACGACGTTCTCGCCCTTCGGCGTCGGCAGCACCGGGATTCCGCGGGCGAACTGCAGCAGGTCCTGCAGACTGCGCGCCCGGACCACGCCCGATTGCCGCAGCACGTCTTCGTAAATCCTGTCGTTGCCGGCGAGCGCCCCCGTGTGGGAGCTGGCCGCCCGCGCGCCGAGCGCCGTGCGCCCGGCCTTCAGCACGACCACCGGCTTCTTCTTCGAGACCTGCTTGGCGGCCTCCGCGAAGGAACGGCCGTCCTTCAGGTCCTCGCAGTGCATGGCGACGACCTGGGTGTTGTCGTCCTGCTCGAAGAAGTACAGCAGGTCGTCCTCGTCGATGTCCGACTTGTTGCCGAGCCCGACGATCGCCGACACGCCCATCTTGGCGGAGCGGCTGAAGCCGATGATCGCCATGCCGATACCGCCGGACTGCGACGACAGCGCCGCCTTGCCCTTCACGTCGTAGGGCGTGCAGAAGGTGGCGCACAGGTTTGCCGGCGTGTAGTAGAAACCGTAGATGTTCGGCCCCATCAAGCGCACGTCGTGCTTGCGCGCGATGGCGACGATCTCCTCCTGCCCTTCGACGTTGCCGGTCTCGGCGAAGCCCGAAGGAATCAGCACGGCGCCGGGGATCCTCTTCTCGCCGACCTCGCCCAAGGCCTGTGCGACGAACTTGGCCGGAATGGCGAACACCGCCACATCGATGTCGCCCGGCACGTCCTTGACGCTTCTGTAGGCCTTGTAGCCCAGGATGTCGTCGGCCTTCGGATGGATCGGATGGATGCGGCCCTTGTAGCCGCCGTTGATGAGGTTCTTCATCACCGAGTTGCCGATCTTCCCATCCTCGGCCGAGGCGCCGATGACGGCCACCGCCTCGGGCTTCATGATCCGGTTCATCTGCCGGACGATCTGCTCCTGCGACGGGCGGTAGCGCGGCGTCCTGGCCGCGAAATCCAGGACCACGCGCACGTCGGCGGCGATGGCTCCGGTCTCGCGCGCGAAAACCGGGTTGAGGTCGAGTTCGACGATCTCCGGCACCTCGTCGACGAGTCGCGAGACATTGACGATCACATCGGCGAGCGCCTCGTGGTCGACCGCCTTGCCGCCGCGCACGCCCTTCAGCATCTCCGCGGCCTGGATGCCGTCGAGCATCGACAGGGCTTCCTCACGGGTGACCGGGGCGAGGCGGAAGGTGATGTCCTTCAGCACCTCGACCAGCACGCCACCGAGGCCGAAGGCCACCAGCTTGCCGAAACTCGGGTCCGTGATGGAACCGACGATGACCTCCACGCCGCCTTGCAGCATCTGCTGGACCTGCACGCCGATCAGGTCCGCCCCGGGGGCATGGGCGCGGGCGTTCTCCATGATGGTCCCGAAGCCTTGGCGGACGGCGTCGGCGTTCCGGAGACCGACCAGAACGCCGCCGGCTTCCGTCTTGTGCAGGATCTGCGGCGACACGATTTTCATAACCACCGGGAAGCCCATGCCCTCGGCGAGGGTGACGGCTTCGTCGGCGCTCTTCGCCAAGCCCTCCTTCGGCACAGGAATGCCGTACAGATCGCAGAGTTGCTTGGCTTCCGGCGCGGTCAGCGCGTTGCGACCCTCGGCCTTGGCGGTGTCGAGAAGGCGGCGGACGACATCCGTTGGGCGCTCGGTGTGGAGCGGATCGATGACTGCGGTCATGGCCTTTCCTCCTTTGCAAACTCGTCGGCTCACGTCTTGGAGGTGAGCGCGGATGGATTTCCGGGGGCGGCAGCCTCGTGCAACGCGTCACCGGGATCGCGCCGACGGGCCATTGCTTTTTTCCTGTTCGGAGAGGACCGCCGCCTGTCCTATTCGGCGGTCAGCGGCCTGCGCGCGGCGCCGAGCGCGCCGCTGTCGCGGACCTCGGAGATGCGCCGCTCGTCGAAGCCGAGCACCTCGCGCAGGATCTCGTCGGTGTGCTCGCCCAGCAGCGGCGACCGCGTGACCTCGGTCGGGCTGTCCGACAGCTTGATCGGGTTGCCGACCGTCAGGTACTTGCCGCGCGTCGGGTGATCGACCTCGACGATGGTGCCGGTCTCGCGCAGCGACTGATCCTCCGCCAGCTCCTTCATCGACAGGATGGGGCCGCAGGGGATGTCGTACTGGTTCAGGATCTCCATGACCTCGAACTTCGTCTTGGTCATGGTCCATTCCTCGACGGTCGCGAAGATGTCCTTCAGGCGCGGCAGGCGCGCGGCGGGCGTCGCGTAGTCCGGATCGGTGACCCACTCCGGCTTGCCGATGACGTCGCAGATCTTCGCCCAGACCGGGGCCTGGGTGATGAAGTAGATGTAGGCGTTGGGATCGCTCTCCCAGCCCTTGCACTTCAGGATCCAGCCCGGCTGGCCGCCGCCCGAGGCGTTGCCGGCGCGCGGCACGCTGTCGCCGAATTCGCCGTTCGGGTACTGCGGGTATTCTTTAAGGGGGCCGCGCTCCAGCCGCTGCTGGTCGCGCAGCTTGACGCGGCAGAGGTTCAGCACGGCGTCCTGCATGGCCGCCAGCACCTTCTGGCCGCGCCCGGTCTGGGTGCGCTGGTAGAGCGCCGTCACGATGCCCAAGGCCAGATGCAGGCCGGTGCCGCTGTCGCCGATCTGGGCGCCGGTGACCATCGGCGGGCCGTCGTCGAAGCCGGTCGTCGAGGCCGAGCCGCCGGCGCACTGCGCAACGTTCTCATAGACCTTGCAGTCCTCGTAGGGACCGGGGCCGAAGCCTTTGACCGAGGCGACGATGATGCGGGGGTTCAGCTCCTGGATGCGCTCCCAGGTCAGGCCCATGCGATCGAGCACGCCGGGGGCGAAATTCTCGACCATCACGTCGCAGATGCGCACCAGATCCTCCAGGACGCGCTTGCCGTCCGGGTTCTTGGTGTCCAGCGTGATGGACCGCTTGTTGTGGTTCAGCATGGTGAAGTAGAGGCTGTCGGCCTCGGGCACGTCGCGCAGCTGGCCGCGCGTGATGTCGCCCTCGCCCGGACGCTCGACCTTGATGACGTCGGCGCCGAACCACGCCAGAAGCTGCGTGCAGGTCGGACCCGACTGAACATGGGTAAAGTCCAGAACCCGCACGCCCTCGAGTGCCTTGCCCATGCCGTCTCTCCCTGTTGAGCCGCAGGCACACGGAGCCTGGCGGCGTTGCCAAACCGTTCGTCGTTGAAGCGAGCAGGAATGGAAACGCGGATGGTTGATCCCCGTTGGTCTCTGGGCGGCTACCGAAGCCAGCCTTTTATTTCCAGAATCCGCTGATCACCTTTTTCGGTTCTCGCATATTGTTTGCCGCATTGTGTTGCGTACTCCTGGACGAAACCCTGCCTGATCAACTCGCCGAGTGCCGGCCTCACAACGGCCGGCTTCAAGCTTGCCGCCTTCGTGATGGCCAGCAGCGAGACCGGAGGTGTCGTGGCCTCGGGACCCGGCATCGCGCGCAGCGTGTTGAGCATGGTCCAGTTGACGGATGTCGGAGAGATCACACACGCCTCCCTTGGTGCGCTCGGGATCGCGGCCTGTCGCGGTCCGTGTTCCAATCAGCTCTGGTATGCCAGATCCAATGCGATCAGGCTAAAACCTAAAGCTTACTTGAGGTCAAGAAGAAATTTAGGGCAATGAATCGGCCCGATCGGGGCTGAGGCGGACCTGGTCCCCCCAAACACCCCGTCTCATCGCTGGGTTGCAGCGCCCGGCCTCGGTTTGAGCACGGTATCGGCATGCCCATCGATCGACCCGCCGAATATTCTCCGAGAGAATGGAAAACAGGCGATCAACCTCTGGTCCGCTCCGGTCATCCTCCCTCTGTCTCGGGCGACGAATTTGACGCAAATCAAAGCCAACTAATGTCCTCCTGGGGAATGGTCGCCCCATGGAGTTCTCCGTCCTTGAGCCACCGTCCACACCTACAGAGCGGGCCGATGGCGTGATCTCCCCACTGCTGGCTTGTCGGATAGTTCGCTTTTAGGTCACACCACCCAGGAGATGCTCTTTGAGCCAAGCGCAGCAAATGGCAGTAGGCGGTTTCGTCTACGGGTTCAGCGAAGATCCTTGGATGGAGCAGAGCGGAGGACTTGAGGAACGGCTCCGGTCGTTGCACGAGGAGATTCGCGAGTGGCCCGGGCTGGAGCATCTGCACCGGATCGCTGTGGCGACCTACGATGCCAAGGGTGAGCGGGTCCGGACGTTCGTCCACAGCAATGTCGGCCCACGGCCGTTCGATCCCCTCTCCGGCAGGTTGTGCGATTATCCTCTTCTGCAGGCGGTCGCCGAGACGGGACGCCCATGGATAGACAATGCGATCGCGTCAGCCCCCGGTTCCACCGGCCCGGGCGGCGGGTTGCTCAAGCAGGGTTTCCGCTCACGCTGCGTGAGCCGCATTCACTGGCAAGGCGACCTGTATGGATTCCTTTTCCTGAACTCAAGGAGGGAGGGATTCTTCACCGAACCCGTCGTGTCGGCACTCATGCCCTACCGGCGGGTCATCGGCGTGCTCGTTGCGTCCGAGATGACCAGCACACGCGCCATGCTGGCGGCCGTGCACACGGCACTCGAGGTCAGCCACTACCGTGATGAGGAGACCGGCGCTCATCTGAACCGCATGAGTCGCTACGCCCAGCTTGTTGCAGCGAAAATCGCGTCGAAGCACGGCCTTTCGGACGAATTCATCGAGTACGTGCTCCAGTACGCACCCCTGCACGATGTCGGCAAGGTGGCGGTGCCGGACAGCATCCTGCTCAAGCCCGGCAAGCTGTCGCCGGATGAGTTCGAGGTCATGAAAACGCATGTGACCAAGGGCTTGGACATCATCAACGCGATGATTCACAACCACGGCCTTGGCGCCCTGCCGCACGCCGCCATTTTGCGCAATGTGGTGGGCTGTCACCATGAGGCCTTTGACGGCTCCGGCTACCCCAACGGACTTTCCGGCGTGGCCATTCCACTGGAAGCGCGCATCGTCGCGGTCGCCGACGTGTTCGACGCGCTCACGTCGGAACGTCCCTACAAGGGAGCGTGGACGAACGAGGCCGCAGCGGGTTTCCTCCGGGAGCAGGCGGGCCGGAAGTTCGATCCGGATTGCGTCGCGGCGCTGCTCTCGGACATGAACGCCATCCTGGCCATCCAGCAGCAGTTCCGCGACACCCCCTCAGGCTTGCTCGCGCCCGGCCGCTGACGCCGGCCAAACGCTCCCTCGGGCGAGGGCTCTCGATCACCCGCCGATGGACGATGCGACAGAACCAGCCGGCGGCAGGGCGACGCTGATCGTTGTTCCCGTCCCTGGGCGGGACTTCACCGTGATCGGATAGCCGAGGTGATCCGCCAGCGTCTTCACGATGAACAGGCCCAGGCCAAGGCCAACGACGTCATCCCCGGCTTCGATGCGGTAGAACTCTTCGAAAATGTCGGCCAGGGAACTCTCCGGGATGCCTCGGCCGGTATCGGAGACGTCGACCCACACCTTGCCGTCGGCGGTGCGGCACACGATCCGGATTTCCCCGCGGTCGGTGTACTTGATGGCGTTGTCGACAAGGTTGTGGAGGATGCGCGACGCAAGCAGCCGGTCCGTACGCACCGTCACGCCGCGGCCGCTCCCTTCCATGCGCCAGTCAAGCCCCTTGGCTTCGGCGGCCAGTTGGAACGTCGCCGCGGTGTGCGTCATCAGATCGTCCAACGGGACATCTTCGATCCGGACGGCGATCGTGCTGTCGTCCATCCGCACCAGATCCTGCACGCCATCCATCAGTCGCTTCACAACGCCAAGGCAGTGCTTCATCGTCGATACGTAGGTTTCCCCGCGAGCGGTCACCCGGGACGACAGCGCGTGGGTGGCGAGGGTCAGGGCATGGACCGGCTGGCGCAGGTCATGGTTCAACGTCGCGAGGAGGCGGGTGCGCGCCGCGTTGGCCCGCGCCAGTTCCCTGGCCTGCGCGTTTGCGGCTTCGGCCGACTCCTGCAAGGTTTCAAGCAGGCGGACGTTGGACAGCGCCAGGGCCGCCGATCGGGCGATCGCCAGCAGCAGGGTGACCGTGACCGTGTCGGGCGTGTGCCGCGTCGCCCAATACGCACCGATGGCGGCGATTGGCTCGGGCGCGCCGACCGGCACCATGACGAGGCTCCGCACGAAGGTGGGGCGATAGGCGTCGTGTGGAATGCGCGGATCGGCGTAGATGTCCGGAATGACCGCCGGCTGTCCGGTCAGCATGGCCCAGCCCGAGATGCACGTGCCCATGGGAAACCGCTGCCCTTTCCACAGCGGACTGATCGCGTCCTCCTCGACGTAATGGCACAGGTCGCCGTCGCGCAGCACGATGGTGACGCCATCGGCGCCTGTCAGGCGGCGCGCGGTCGTTCGGAGAATGGTAACCACGGTCGGCACGTCACGGGCGAAGAACAGGCGTTCGTTGAGATCGACGATCGCTGTCAGGTGGTCGGCGTCGCGCAGGGCGGACGGTTGCAGGGCATCGGTGTCGGCAGCGGGCATCAGCCACGGTTCCCAGGCGGTTCGCCACGCCAACCTTCATTGGCGTGAAGAAGCGCACGAACGCTTCATAGCCCGAAATATAGCGCATGGAAGCCGCTTTCGCAGCAGGAACTCCAGCGCCATCGATGGCCGATTCCTGGGATATCGCAACCTTTCGATGTCGGTTCCGTTCCGAGGAAAATTGAGATGGTCCCCGTTTCCCGGACAGATTTGCGGCTGGAATAAGCTTGGTTCAGGTTCGTGTTATGCCGCCAATCCGATCCGGTCGGGTGTGCTCTCGTAGGCCTCCGCCAGGGTTCTGCCATCGAGCGCGGGGTGCGGTCGGTCGGCGTTGCAGTCGTCGATCCAGCGCCCGATCCCGGATCGGGCCTCGCTGCCGGTCTCGAAGCCATGGAGATACACGCGCTCGTATTTCATCGATCGCCACCGAACATGAACCATTCATGCGCCGTCCGTATGAGTTGGAGACGCGTGGTCGCTCGCAAATCTTGCGACCACACGTCTCCGACGGTCCGCGCCCCTTGGGAAAGAGGGAACGCCGAAGGTCACGCGGCGTTGGCCTGATCCATGGCGACGACTTCCAGGGACGGGCCGTCCAGTTCGAAATACTTCTTCTTGTCGGGGTCCTCGGTGCTGCATTCGATGATCAGGCGGTACTTGTAGATGCCGGGTTCCAGATCGGGGCGCAGCATGCCGGCCCAGTAATAGTAGACCGGCGTCCAGGGGCTGCGCATCGCGTCAGGCCCGCCATAGACCTTCAGGTTGATGCAAAGCTGGTTGGAACGCGCGGTGCCGTCGTCGTGCAGGAACACGATGTTGGAGATGCGGGCGAAGGGCGGCCAGGTGCCATCGGGACGCTTCTGCTGGTCCATGCAGTAGACCAGCCAGTTCAGCGCCTGCCCCTGCTGGCAGTAGGTGCGCAGATCCGACGTGCCCTTGCCGGTGCTGGAGCCGCTGTTGTCCAACAGCGCGGCATTGTTCTCCAGCGTGTCGGTGCGCACGGCCCCGGCCACGTCGATGATGGTGACGATGTTCAGCTGGGTGGCCGCCAGCATGATCGCCGGATTGCGGTCGGCGCCGTGCTGCGCGTGCGTGTGCTTCGTGGTCATGCTGCGATCTCCGAGGTCTCCGCGCCCGAGCGCTGCACCCCGTTCCCGTCGATCAGGCGGGAGGTGCGGTCCGTGCTCATCGTCTTGGTCTTGGTGCCGAGTTCGAAGGTGAGGCCGTAGGGCAGATCGCCCACCGGCTTCTTCACCACGCCGGTCCAATAGGAGACGTTGGTGCCGGGATAGGTGTTCTTCGTCACCTCGACGAGATCGGCCGGCACATCGACCGCGCTCAAAGCGGCATAGGCCTCGCATTCGATGGGCACCACCGACCAGATGATCTGGTCCCCCGGCGCCACGGCGGTGGCAAGGTGGCTGGTGTTCTGGTCGAGAGAACCGTACAGCCGGTTGTTGTCGAACATGAAGAGGTGCCCGGTCACCGTTTCCGTCTCCAGCACGCTGACGACGTCGATGACCAGGCGGACGGTGATCTGTCTCATAACGCGCCTCCCGCACAAATCGAGGCCGCCGGCACCATGGGCAACACGCCCGGAGCGATGCAGCCGGTGAAACCATTGACGTTCAGGGCCTTGGTCACAGTGATCGAGGATGTCTGGGTGAAGGTGCGCGGCACCCACAGGACGCGGCCCTTTTCGGCCACCGGCTCGTGCAGGACGACGTCCAAGCTGTAGACGTGCTGCCCCACCTTGCTGGTGTCCACCGACGCGCTCCAGTACCAGCCCTCGGTGTAGACGTCGGGTGAGCCGTAGAGCGCCGGGTACATCACGCCCTGGTCCACGGCCGGGCCGTAGATGTTGGTGACCACCGGCGGCAGGTTGCCGGCCGCGGCGAGGTCGAACCTGTCCACCGCCTCGCCCTGGCTGTTCATCACCGTGCCGTGCAGGGTCCGCACCTCGCCGTCGCGGTTGCGCACATGCAGGGACGGCGAGCGCTGGCCGTTCTCGTGGTCGCCCAGCAGCTTGGCGATGGCGTTGGGCGTGCGCGCGGCCTTGACGGCGGTCAGCAGGCGGGCGTTGCTTTCCGCCGCGCGGTGGCGGTGATGGAAGGCGCGCGGCAGCGTGTTCGGCACGCCGGACACGCCGATGGTGATCCAGTTCAGCACGGCTTCCGCCGCCTGCGACCCGTCCACGTTGTGCACGCCGATGACTTGGGTGGACAGCTCGCCCGACGTATCGCCGGGAACGGCGAAGTTCTGCGTGTTGTCCACCACGTACGCGTTGTTGTCGAGCGTGCCTTCGATCAGCGCCGCTTCGACATCGATGACCGTGACGATGGAAATCTGCACCTTCGTCCCCTTTCAAGTCGGGCCCTTTCGGATCGGGGCCCTTTTCAGATCAGACCTGTGGAGGCCGATCAGAGAGCCGCGCCGGCCCCCTGGGCCGCGGAGGCGGCCTGGGCGGAAACCTGGGCCGCCAGCGGCGGCGCATACACCAGCGACGGGCCGTCGATGATCAGCCGCCTCGTGATCGCCCCGCCGAAGGCGAGCGTCAGGCGGTAGGGATAGTCGACGCCGGGGAGCAGCCCCCAGGGCACGTAGCCTTCCCAACGCCGGGCCCAAATGGGATCCGGACGCGGCGGCGTGGGGAACTGCGCCCCATCGGGCAGGCCGGCCGGATGCGGGCCGAAGGTCAGGCTGTCCAGCCAGACCGGCGTCTGCACGTCGATGGGCGCCAGCGACCAGCGCACCAGCTGGCCGGGATAGGCGGGGCTGCGCAGCTGCGGCGTCCCCCGGCCGGCGCTGGTCACCGGACTGTCGTCGTACAGGAAGACGGCCGCCTCGACCGGGCTGTCGACCAGCAAGGCGATCACATCCACGAAGATTTGTATGTTCAAGACAGACATGGAGCCTCTCTTTGCCTGGGCATCATGGTTCGTGACGGGTGTTCGGCGGGTTGCCTCAAACGCGGTCGATGACGAGCGGCACCTTGCCCACCTCGGTGCGGACGAGGTCCGGGCCGCCGGGCTCCACCAAGCGGATGCCGAACCCGTAGCCGGAGCGGCGCAAGGCGGCCTCATTGGCTTCCAGCCCGTTGAAGACGGACAGGGAGCGGATCAGCCCGGCCATGACCAGCGGCGCCGACCCTTCCGGCCCCAGACGGGACGCCACATGGGGCACCAGCGCCTGCGCGCCCGGCACGCCGATCACCAGATGCAGCTCCCGGTTGGCGCGGTTGACCTGGAACTGCAGGTCCGTGGCGACCGCCTCGATGTCCAGCACCTGGTTGCGGCGGAACTCCTCGATGATCCCGGCCAGCGCCTGCGGGGCGGCGTACTGGGAATCGCCGATGTGCATGAAGTCGCCGCTGCGGCCGGCGTATTCGAACCGCAGAGCGTTCAGCCCGGCGTCCTTGCGGTCGGCGCGGCGGATCACCCGGTCGCCGACCTTGTAGCGCAGGCACGGGGCGGCGTTGCCGAACAGGCGGGTGACGACCAGCTCGCCCTCTTCCCCCTCCTTCACCCAGCGGCCGTCGGCATCGACGATCTCCACCAGGTGCAGGCCGGGCACCGCGGTCAGCAGCGGGCTGTCCGCATCCAGCTGCAGGCCGATGGTCTCCGCCTGGGTGGCTGCGAAATAGCTGAGGATCGACAGGTTCGGGTAGGCCGCCTTCAGGTCGGCGCGCACCTTCGGCGTCAGGACGCCGCTGCCGTACAGCGCGACACGGAAGCTCTCCCGCGCGGTCTCCGACAGGCCGTCGGCGAAGGCGGCAAGAAGCGCGATGCTCTGCGTGATGCCCATGATGGCCTTGGGGCCGGGGTAGGACATCATCAGCTGGAACACGTCCTTGCTCATCGGGCCGGCGCCGATGTAGTTGACGCCGGGAATCTTCTGGAGCACGCCGCCGACCATGGTGCCGCTGCTCCACATCTGATAGTCGGCCAGAGTGGTCGCGACCCACTTGGCGCCGTCGCCCGGCAGGTGACGGGCCATCATGTGCCGGCCCATGAAGGCGCCGGCCCAGGCGTAGGTCTCCTGCAACTCGTCCAGCGGGTAGACGGTCTCCGACGGCTTGCCGGAGGACGTGCCGCCGCTCGCCACGATCTCGAATCCGCAGCGATCGATGGGCACGACCATGCCGGGGCGGGCTTCCGTGAACAGCTCGCGGAAGGTCTCCTTGTCGGTGATCGGCAACGCCTGGAAGGCCTCGAAGCTGTCGACCGGCGCGGCGCCGGCCGCGCCGTCGATGCGGGCGCGCCACAGCGGGTTGACGCGCGCGATCTCCACCAGCTGGTGCAGGCGACGCTGCACCAGCGCGTCCTGCACATCCGACGGCATTTCGTCCACCGTGCGGTCGAGCCGCCTTTCCGCGTCCCGCAGCACCGACAGGAAGGACGGCAGCGCCAGCACGTCATCGATGCTGCGGGGCTGCAAGACCGTGTCCGGCATGACCGAAAGGGCAAGCTCCTGCCCGGAAAGATTCGCGTCCGCCTGCTGCATCAGCATGTTTTTTCCACCGTCCAAATATGGGGTTTGTTGTCGTTGCGCGTGCTCTCGCCGGCCCAGTCGCGGCGTATCTCGCGGGCGTGCCGGCGGATTTCGTCGGTCAGGGCATCGATGTCGGACAGGCCGATCTGGTGATTCATCATCACGATCCGCAGGACCGTCGAACCGTCCAGTTCCACCTTGGAGACGAAGTAGCGCCCCTCCGCTCGGATGCGGTCGCGCAACGCCAGCTGCAAGGTGCTGAGCTGCGATTCCGGCAGTCCGGCGGGCCGGTGCACGAAGCACAGGATGTTGGATTCCGGCTGGTGCAGGACTTCGAAATCTGGCTGGGCAGCCAGATGGTCGTGGGCCTGCCGGGTAAGATCGACCAGATAGTCCAACTTCTGCTCGAAGAAGCGCCGGCCGAACAGCGCCCAGACCAGCCACAGGTTCAGGATGGCCGGCCGCTTGGTGCATTCGAAGTTCTTGATGCCGCTCTGAAAGCGGCTCATCTCGTCCTCGACGGGGTCGAAGACGTAGCTGTGCTTTTCCGGGAAGGCAGCGCTGGCCGCTTCGGGGTCGCGGTAGAACAGCAGGGTGCACAGCGCCGGCACGAACAGCGTCTTGTGCGCGTCCAGGCAGAAGGAATCGGCCAGTTCCAGCCCCTTCAGCCGCGGGCGCAGCCGGTCGGAAACGAGCAGCGCGCCGTTGTGCGCGGCGTCCACGTGGAACCACGCATCGCGCTTGCGCGCCTCGGCCGCGAGGTCCTCCAGCGGGTCGATGGCGCCGACGGAGGTGGTGCCCGCGGCGCCCACAATGCAGAAAACGTCCAGTCCGCGCGCCTTGGCCTCGTCAAGGGCCGCCACGGCGCCGTTGATGTCGATCTGCCGGCGGTCGTTCAGCGGCATGCGGACCACCTGATCGACGCCGAGGCCGAGGATCCCGGCGAGCCGGCTGACCGAATAGTGCGATTCCGCGCCGAAGGCGATGGCCGGGCGCCCCCGCCCACGGCCCGTGGCGCTCACGCCGTCGGTCCAGCTGCCGCCCAGCTTGCGGTTGCGGGCCACCAGCACGGCGGTCATGTTGGCGAGCGACGCGCCGGAGGTGGTCACCATATCGAAGCGGCCAAGCTCCCAACCGAGTAGGCGGCCGAACTCCTCCGCGATGAGCTTGTCAGCGACGTTCGCCAACTGCCCGGCCTCGTAATAGGAGGCGGGCTGCGGCGCCATGGCGCTGACCATGTCGAAGACGGCCGACACCGGCACGACGGAGGAGAACTGCCGGGCCATGTAGCCCCGCGAATTCACCTTGATGCCCGTACGGATGTAGAGATCGAGGATGTCGGCGAAGCGCTTGGCGTCGAAGCTGTCTTTCGCCCCCACCATCAGCGCCCGCGCGGCAGCCAGCAAGGTGTTCGGCCTTTCTAGGACGACCCCCTGGATCTCGTCGCTTTCCAGCAGTTCGGAAAGCTTGCCGGCGGCGATATCGACCGCCGTGTTGAAGCTCTCCACGTCAAAGGCATTCATGAACTCTTCAGCGGATGAGGAGGTCACCGTGCTGATCGACAAAGGGCGAGGCCGCTTTGATAAGGAAGCAGTATACATAAGTATTATTCCTAACTCATGACGGGCCATTGGTGCAGACCATATGGCAGAGAAGAGAATGACTCAAGCATATGAAGAATCGCGGTTGCGTATGTATTGAATAACGTGAAAATAATAGCCGCATATGACAGCACGCAAACAATGTTTGTGGTTTATTAAAGGAAATGAAATTTATTTTTTGAGTCCTGAGCATCCATATGCATTATTCACCCCGAATCGCGATTCAAATATTTTCTCAAGAGATAATTACATACATGAATACATCATCGACCGGACCGATGCATATTCCGGTGATTGCGCACGGTGGTTCCGGCGCGACGGCGTCCACCGCTTCCGGTCGATGGCGTCCAGGTGCTCCCTCGGCCTTGAGGTTGTCGCAGACCTCCTGGCGCGGCACGGCGCCGAAGAAGGTGAAGGCAGCGGTGTGTGCGGCGAGGGCGGCTCGCAAGTCTCGCCTTCCCTTCTCGCCTTCCAGCGCTTTGCGTTGGATGTCTGCGGCACCGGCTCAAAGCCAGTCGGGCAGCCCCTGGCTCAGCGTCGCCGTGTCGAAGGTGTAGTTCGACGCCCCCCAGCACGGCGATGAAGATCTGGGCGGTGTGGACCGCTCCCGTTCGGGGACCGAGGAGGTCGATGCTGTGGCCGGCGTGGTCCACGAACAGCCGCTCGCCGGCGGGATGGACCTGCCGCAGCGTCGGCGACACCCGCCCCGCCCAGGCGCGATAGCAGTCGCAGAACCAGGAATAGCTGAAGCCGTTGGGATGCTGGGCCCGCTACTCCTCCCAGAGCAACAGCAGGATGGCAACAGCAGGGTGATGCCCGGCCGCCGCAGTGACGTACTCGCGCACGGTGGTGGCGCTGACTTCGGCGATGGGCGCGACCTGACGCTTGGACAGGCCGCACGCGAATGTGACCCTGAGGACCGCTCGGATCTTGCGCATGGACACTCGCTGCGCCGGCGTCTCGCTTTCCTCGTCGCTGCCTAAAAAGGACCGCGAGAGTACCGAGGGTTGAACAGCTCCAAAAGCAAGCCGAGCCCGTGCGGGTGGACGCCTTCGACCGGAATCCGTGGTCGGCTTCAACCGGAATGCCCCGGCCGCCTTCCCTTGGAACCAGTGGCCGCTTCCAACCGGATTACGCGGTGCGACGCGTGCCGCAGCCGGTGCAGGACACCGAGGCAGCTTCCGGCTGCGCACGCAGGGTGATCCGATGGAAGCTCTGATCGATGTGATCCAGAACTTGGAGATTGGGCAGAAAGCCGATCGACGACAGACAGATGTTCAAGGGCGCGACCATGGTGAAGGAGGTTTCCTTCCATACGGCGTTCCCTGATCGGCAAGGGATTGCGCCTCCCACCGGCTGTTCAGCGCCGCCCCACTCAAGATCGTGCCCCTGAGCGTGGTGTAGGAGTTGGGTCGCTCATTTGGTCTCCGGCTGGTCTGGCCGGGATTGTCAGGCAGCCACGTCGGGCAGGCTGACGAGGGGATCATCGCCGAGCGGGGCGATGG
>NZ_QOKV01000026.1 GCF_008365405.1 Azospirillum brasilense
GCATGAACTCCATGGCGAAGGCGTTCACCCCGGCCGCGGCGTAGGCCGCCACGTGGTCGCGGCTGTTGTAGGGGTTGAGGATGGCGAACAGCAGCGCGCCGCGCTTGATCAGCGCCAGCTCGTCGAGATCCCCTTCCCCGGCCAGCAGCGGGCGCTGCACCTTCAGCACGATGTCGGCGTCGGCCAGCGCCGAGGCGGCGTCCGGCGCGATTTCCGCGCCGGCGTCCTGGTAAACCCGGTCCGGCAGGTTCGAGCCCAAACCGGCGCCGGCCTCGACCACGACGTCGAGACCGAGAGCCTTGATCTTCTTGACCGTCTCCGGAGACGCCGCGACGCGATTCTCGCCCGCGCGCCGTTCCCTGGGTATGGCGATTTTCATGGTTGTTGATTGCCTCCCAAAGCAATCGGCAGGACGAGGCGTCAGCGCTCCGGCCTCGACGGCGGGCGGCCTCGGCGGGCGGCCCGCCGGTCAAATTCTCGAATGATGTCGGTGCCGGCCAGCGGCGTGGCGGTGTCCGGCGTCAGGCCCGCAGGGCGGCGGAGCGGTCACCCGGGATGGATGCGGGTGACCGCCTCCGGACCGCCGCCGCCTTCACGTGGAGGCTGACCTTGAACGCTGTCCAAGGCGCCGTCGTCCGTCACTGGGCCGCGGCGACGGGGTAGCTGACGACCTCGCCCGCCCCGGCGTCCGGCGGGGCGGCGTCGAGCTGCGCCTTGATGAGATCGCGCACGCTGACCACGCCGACCAGCGAGGCGCCGTCCAGAACGGGGATGTGACGAATGGTGTGCTCGTCCATCAGCTGGAGCACGTGGCGGACGGAATCGCCCGGCGTGCAGCAGACGGGATGATGGCTCATCACCGCCGTGACCGGCAGGGACAGGATGCCCGGCCCGCGGTCGGTCAGGCTGCGCACGATGTCGCGTTCGGAAATCACCCCTACGACCGTGTTGCCCTCGGTCCGGCAGACGTCCTTGACCACCAGCGCGCCGGTGTTTTCCGCCTTGAGAAGACGCAACGCCGTTTCTACGGTCTCGTTGATGCGCACCGTGCCGATGCGCGTCCCCTTCCGGCGGAGAATGTCTTCAACCCTCATGACGCTCCTCCTGTGAAGCGATTGTCCGGCCCCTCGGCGTTGCTTCGCTGCGTCGTTGGGGGCGATGGTTTCTGTGTGCGGGGCCGGACGGTGTCCGCCCTACTGGGCGGCGACCGCGGGTGCGGCCTCGGACGATGCCCGCTGCGGGCGGCTGTAGCAGTCGGCGATCTCACCGCGCTGGCGGACGAGCGCCAGAACCACGTCGATGGTCGGGGTCGACACGCCGACCATGCGGCCCATCTCCTGGACCACCGACAGCAGGGCGTCGATCTCCATCGGGCGGCCGCGCTCCAGATCTTGGAGCATCGAGGTCTTGTGGGCGCCGACGGCGCCGGCGCCGTTGATGCGGCGTTCGACATCCACCCGGAAATGCACGCCCAGACGGTCGCCGATCTCCTTGGCCTCCAGCATCATCGCCTTGGCGACGGCGCGGGTCTCCGGATCGGAGCAGATGACGTCCAGCGTGGCGTGGGTGAGCGCGCTGATCGGGTTGAAGCAGAGGTTGCCCCACAGCTTCAGCCAGATCTCGTCGCGGATGCGGTCGAGCACCGGGGCGCGCAGGCCACCGGCCTCCATCGCCGCGCTGAGCTTCTTCACGCGGTCCGACTGGCTGCCGTCCGGCTCGCCCAGCGAGAACTTGTCGCCGTAGATGTGCTGAATGACGCCGGGTTCGACGACTTCGGTGGCGGGGTAGACGACGCAGCCGATGGCGCGCTCCGGGCTCAGGCCGTTCCACTGGATGCCGCCCGGATCGACGGTGTCGAGCACGCGGCCTTCGAATTCGCCGCCATTCTTATAGAAGTACCAGTAGGGGATGCCGTTGACCGCGGTGACCACGGCGGTGTCCTTGCCGAGCAGCGGCTGGATGGCGTTGACGACGCTGGGAACGGAGTGGGCCTTCAGACCGATGATGACGTAGTCCTGCGGGCCGAGTTCCGCCGCGTTGTCGGTGCAGCGGGGGTGGACGACCGTTTCTTCCTCTCCGACGATCAGCTTCACGCCGTTCTCACGCATGGCCGTGAGGTGGGCGCCGCGCGCCACGAGGCTGACATCCGCGCCGGCCTGGTGGAGACGCACACCCAGATACCCGCCGATGGCCCCGGACCCAAAGATGCAGATCTTCATAACCCGTTTCCTCTCCCCCAATTATCGGCCACGCGCTGCGCAGCCTTTGCAGTAACCCCAATCAATCAGCACACCGAACAAATACGGAGTTTGGTATACCAGATACCAGATGTCAACTGGCAAAATAGACCCTGTCGAGGGAGGGGCATGATCCGGAATCGGGCGAGAATCCTGGGTTTTCCAACGAAAGTTCGAGCATGGAAAACCGGACGCTCAGCCCGTCCGGACTCCCGGTTCGCGGGTCCATCCGGTGTGCGGGATCAGGTGCGCGGGATCAGGTGAGCGGAAGGACGAGCTGGAACGCCTTAACCGTCATGCGCTTCCGGTGATAGAAGCGGTGCGCGTCGCCGCGTTGGACGCCGGAGATGATTTCCATCTGGGCGCAGCCCTTTTCGCGGGCCTGGGCGGCCAGCCAATCGAACAGCTTGTCGCCCAGACCGAAGGAGCGGTGCTTCGGCGAGGTGACGAGGTCCTCAACATACATATAGCGGCCGCGCGACAGCGTCTCGTGAACGCGGAAGCCGCCGCAGCCGGCCACCTCGCCGTCGATGCGCAGGAGCGCCATGTTGTAGCCGTCCTCCATCTGGCGGCGGATCTGGGCGGCGTAGGCGTCGGCGTCGGTCATGTGGGTGCGCAGTTCCTTCACCACCGCGTAGCTGTCGGCGATGTCGGCGTCGGTCTTCGCCAGAGTGATTTCGATGGTGGGCTGGCCCGAAGCGTTCTGAGCAGCGTTCTGTTCGGCGATCCGCTGGTCCATCGTGCGTAACTCCCGTTTTTTTGTGTGTTCGAGGGACTCTGTTCGTCTCTCTGGTATTTGGTATACCAGATAATCCGTGCGGGAAGCAACTGCTCGCATGATGCACCCGCACGAAGACCTTCGAAAAGACCTCCCAATTGATGAGGGAGCCACGCCATGGCAGCCCGATCAGCCACGCATCAAGGCTTGAAGGTGGGCCGCGCAGCCTTCCGCCAAGCCGATGGCGTCATAGCCACCCTCCAGCACCGTCACCACGCGACCGCCGCACAACCGGTCCGCCGCCTCCATCAGCTTGCGGGTCGCCCATTCGAAGTCCGGGCCGGTGAAGTTCAGCGACGCCAGCGGGTCGCGGGCGTGGGCGTCGAATCCGGCGGAGATCAGGATCAACTCCGGCTGAAACTCCTCCAGCGCGGGGAGGATGCGCCGCTCCATGGCCTGACGGAACTCCACCGTCCCGGAGTGGGGCGGCAGCGGCGCGTTGACGATGTTGTCGGCGACCCCGGTCTCGCTCATCGAGCCGGTGCCGGGATAGAGCGGCGACTGGTGGGTCGAGGCGAAGAACAGGTCGGCGTCGTCCCAGAACATCGCCTGGGTGCCGTTGCCGTGGTGCACGTCGTAGTCGACCACGGCCACTCGGGTCAGGCCGCGCCGCTTGCGGGCGTGCTCGGCACCGACCGCCACATTGTTGAAGACGCAGAAGCCCATGGCGCGGGCCGGCTCGGCGTGGTGGCCGCAGGGGCGGACGGCGCAGAAGGCATTCGTAGCCGTCCCGTCCAGCACGGCGTCCACCGCCGCGCAGACCGCGCCGGCGGCCCGCAGGATCGCCGAGCGCGAGGTGGGGGACAGCACGGTGTCGGCGTCCAGCCGGACATGGCCGCTGTCCGGGACCGCGTTCAGCACAGCGTCCACATAGGCCGGGTCGTGCACCCAGCGCAGCTGCTCGACCTCCGCCTCCGGGGCCTCGAAGCGCGGCAGATCGCGGAACTCGTCGCGGTCCAGAACCTCCCACACCACGGCGATTCGCTCCGGACGCTCCGGGTGCCCCGGGCCGGTGTCGTGCGCCAGGAAGTCCGGGTGGGTGAAAATGGCGGTGGTCATCGAGTCCTCTCCTCCCCTGTATCGACGATTTGAAGCTGGTCAATCGCGCGACGGCGCCGAAGCGGCATGCCGTCCCGAGTCGACGCGCACTCTCGCCTTATATGTATACCAGATACCAGAATGGGCCAAATCGCTTTGCTGACGAACCGTCAGCAAAGCCACCGTCCAGGCGCGAGAACCCCTATCCGAACAAGGGCCATCAGCGCTTCCGAAGGTGGTAGACCGGCCCTGCATGCCAAGTCTGTTTGTTACGCTGACAAACAGCTTGCGCCGAAAACTGTATCTGGCATACCATATCTCTAATGCCAAAAACGCTCATTCCGGGAGCTTAAGCCGCCCACACCAAGCGGCCGGTTCCACGGGCAAGCCAAGACGATGGAGTCACCCCGGCACACCACGGGGAAGCCTCCAATCAAAAAAACAAAAACAACCCGACTCAAAAAAGCAAAAGACCGCTTCGCAAAGAGATCGCTTCTAGGAGGAGAGAAATGCACCAAGCCCTCACGGAGGCCCCGAAGGGGCCCCTCGGTGGCCGCTGGTTCCAGCTCGTCATCGGCGTCATCTGCATGTCGATGATCGCGAACCTGCAGTATGGCTGGACTCTGTTCGTCGAGCCCATCGACCAGAAGCATGGCTGGGGCCGTGCGGCCATCCAGGTGGCCTTCACCATCTTCGTCGTCATGGAAACCTGGCTGGTTCCCGTCGAAGGCTGGTTCGTCGACAAGTTCGGCCCGCGCATCGTCGTCCTGATCGGCGGCGTGCTCTGCGCCGTGGCCTGGGCGGTCAACTCGGTGGCCGACTCGCTCGCCATGCTCTATCTCGGCGCGGCGCTGGGAGGCATCGGTGCCGGCGGCGTCTACGGCACCTGCGTGGGCAACGCGCTGAAGTGGTTCCCCGACCGCCGCGGCCTCGCTGCCGGCCTGACCGCCGCCGGCTTCGGCGCCGGCTCGGCCCTGACGGTCGTGCCGATCGCCAACATGATCCACTCCTCGGGCTATCAAGCCACCTTCCTGACTTTCGGCATCGGCCAGGGCGCGGTGATCCTCGCGCTGGCGTGGTTCTTGGCGGCGCCGAAGAAGGGGCAGGTTCCGGAGGTCTCCCGCTCGTCGGTGTCGCAGACCCGCGAAAGCTACACCCCGGTCCAGATGCTGAAGACCCCGGTCTTCTGGGTCATGTACGCCATGTTCGTGATGGTGGCGGCAGGCGGCCTGATGGCGACCGCGCAGCTCGGCCCGATCGCCAAGGACTTCCACCTGGACGGCGTTCCCGTCAGCATCATGGGCCTGACCCTGCCGGCGCTGACCTTCGCCCTGTCGATCGACCGCGTGCTGAACGGCGTCACCCGCCCCTTCTTCGGCTGGGTGTCGGACCACATCGGCCGCGAGAACACCATGTTCATCGCCTTCTCTCTGGAGTGCGTCGGCATCCTGGCGCTGAACCAGTGGGGCCACAACCCCGTCGCCTTCGTGATCCTGACGGGTCTGGTGTTCTTCGCCTGGGGTGAGATCTACAGCCTGTTCCCGGCGCTGTGCGGCGACTCCTTCGGCTCGAAGTTCGCCACCACCAACGCCGGCCTGCTGTACACCGCCAAGGGCACCGCGTCGCTGGTCGTTCCCTTCGCCAACGTGGCGGTCGCCTCGACCGGCAGCTGGCAGGCGGTGTTCTTCTTCGCCGCCGCGGTGAACGGCATCGCCGCCCTGCTGGCGATCTTCGTCCTGAAGCCGATGCGCGCCCGCCAGATCACCGAGAGCCTGCCGGCCTCGAAGCTGGCTGCGGAGCCGGCCCAGTAAGGCACCGGCCGCACCATCAGCACCTGAACGCAATCGGGCCGGGAGATTTCCCGGCCCGATCTGCTTTTGGGGAAAGGTTTTCGGGAAAAGGTCAGAGCCCGCGCGGGAACGACGCCCAGGACGGTCCGCCTTCGATCTCCTCCTGCGCCTTGCGCGCCTTCTTCACCCGGCGGAGATGCCGGGGCGACCAGGGATCGCGGACCGGCATGCCGGCGGTGGCGACCTCGGCGGTCAGAATCCGTGCCACGACGATGGCGAAGCCCGACAACAGCATGGACAGAAGAACGATGGCGAGCATGCTTCGAATCCCGGATGAGCCACACGCGGACTCAGGCATGCCTGATTCCGCAATGCAGCATACATAGGCCGTTCGGCCAGGGAAATCGAGTCCGCCACCGCAAGCGCTGCGCTTCGCCGCGCTACAGCATCTCCAGCGGGCGCGGCCCGCGGGGCGGCGGGAAAGCCCGGTCGAGGTCCGCGAGGTCCTGCTCGTCGAGCCGCAGGTCGGCGGCGGCCCGGTTGTCGCGGATATGGGCGGGGTCCGACGCCTTGGGGATGGCGATCACCCCGTCCTGGCGCAGCAGCCAGGCCAACCCGACCTGGGCCGGTGTCGCGCCGTGCCGGTCGGCGACGCGGCGCAGTTCCGGATGGCGCAGCATCCGCCCCTGCTCGATCGGCGAATAGGCCATGATCGGGATGCCTCGCCCCCGGCACCAGGGCTGAAGGTCGTATTCGATGCCGCGGCGGGTCAGGTTGTAGAGGAGCTGGTTGGTCTGCACCCCCTCCCCGCCCGGCGTACCGACCAACTCCTCCATGTCCTGGAGATCCAGGTTGCTGACACCCCATCGGCCAATCTTGCCGTCGCGCATCAGCGTGTCGAAGGCCTCAATGGTTTCGGAAAAATCGTGGCTGCCGCGCCAGTGCAGCAGATAGAGGTCGATGCGGTCGGTACGCAGACGCTTCAGGCTGCGTTCGCAGGCCGCGATGGTGCCGCGGCGGCTGGCGTTCATCGGCAACACCTTGCTGACCAGGAACACCTCGTCCCGGCGCCCGGCGATGGCCTCGCCGACCACCTCCTCCGCCCCGCCGTCGGCGTACATCTCCGCCGTGTCGATCAGCGTCATGCCGAGGTCGAGGCCGAGCCGCAGCGCCGCCGCCTCCCGCGCGCGGTCGCGGCTGTCCTCGCCCATGTACCAAGTGCCCTGGCCGAGCACCGGCACGGCGGTTCCCGAAGGAAGGCGTGTCGTCGGAATGGTCATGGATGTCTCCCGTTCCCTTGGCCCCGTCGAAGAGCGTGAGGAACGTTAGTCCACGGAGCCCCCCCTGGAAACCGCCACTTGGCGCTATTTCGACGGGCGGGAGAGGCCAACGACGGCATCACGACGAACGGGTCGCCCGCAGCCGGCAAAGGCACCGGACAAATGACGCCTGAAACGACAAAAGCTCAGCCAAGGGCTGAGCTTTCGAAACCGGTGCCAACCTGTGAGAAGATGGCGTCCCCAAGGGGATTCGAACCCCTGTCGCCGCCGTGAAAGGGCGGTGTCCTAGGCCTCTAGACGATGGGGACGTCGTTGGCGTGGCGGGATTACTAATGGGATGGCGGGCCGAGCGCAAGCGTTTTTTCCAACGCCTTTCTACCTCGTTCGCGTATGCCCCCTATGCATGGTCTCCGCTCCGAATTTGTTTGCATTCACATGGTTTGCGCGGGTGCGGCGTCATCGATCAGAAGCTGGACTCCCTCCGCCCCGTTCCAGCGATCGATGCGCAGGACGCCGGCGAGGTGGAAGGGCGATCCGCGGCCCATCAGCAGGGCTTTTCCCATCTCGCTGTCCAGCGCGCGGAAGGCGATGGCCTTCAGCCGGGCGCCGTCGCCACCCTGCAGGATGCAGCGGACATGATTCGCCCCGACCACGTCCGCCCGCACCACGCGGGCGTCGGTGACGGCGAAGCGCGGCTCCGCGTTGCCGGTGCCGAAGGGGCCGAGCTGGTTCAACCGGTCCACCAATGCGGCGTTCGCGGCCCCCACCGACAGCGCGCCGTCCAGCTCCAGCGTCGGCACCAGCGGGGCCGCGGCGACCTCTTCGGCGACGCGGCCGGTCAGGAAGGCCTGGAGGTCGGCCAGCTTTTCGCCCGCGACGGTGAAGCCCGCCGCCATGCGGTGCCCGCCGCCGGCCATCAGCAGCCCTTCCTGCCGCGCCGCGATCACCGCCGCCCCGAGATCGACCCCGCGCACCGAACGGCCCGAGGCCTTGCCGATCACCGTGCCGTCCGCCCCCTCCTCCAGGGCAATGACGCAGGCGGGGCGGCTGTAGCGCTCCTTCAGGCGGCTGGCGACGATGCCGATCACGCCGGGGTGCCAGCCCTCCCCCGCCACGAAGACCAGCTCGGACAACTCGTCGGCGTGCTCCTCCAGCCGGGCCATGGCGTCGGCGAGCACGCCCTGCTCCACCGCGCGGCGCTCGGCGTTGTGGGCCTCCAGCTTCTGGGCCAGCTCCATCGCCTCCATGGGGTCGTCGGTGGAGAGCAGCCGCGCCCCGAGGTCCGACGCGCCGACGCGCCCGCCGGCGTTGACCCGCGGGCCGAGCACGAAGCCGGCGTGGTAGGCGTCCGGTTTCTCCTTGACCCCGGCGACGTCGGACAGGGCGGACAGGCCAGGGTTGGCGCGCCGCGCCATCACCTTCAGCCCTTGCGCCACCAGGGCGCGGTTCAGCCCGGTCAGGGGCACCACGTCGCACACCGTGCCCAGCGCCACGAGGTCGAGCCACTCCATCAGGTTCGGCTCGTTGCGGCCCGCGTAGAATCCGGCGCCACGCAGCGCGCGGTTCACCGCCACCACGGCCAGGAAGGTCACCCCCGCCGCGCACAGCGTGCGATAGGCACCGTCCTCGTCCAGCCGGTTCGGGTTGACCAGGGCGACGGCAGGCGGGAGACGCGGTTCCGCCGCGTGATGGTCGAGGACCACCACCTCCAGCCCGGCCTCCGCCGCCGCCTCCAGCGCCGCGAAGGCGGAGATTCCGCAGTCCACCGTCACCACCAGCCGCACGCCCTCGGCCTTCAGCCGCAGCAGCGCCGGGCCGTTGGGGCCGTAGCCCTCCTTCATGCGGTCGGGCACGTAGATCCGCAGATCCGCCCCCACCGCCCGGAAGAAGCGCCGCAGCAGCGCGGAGGAGGTGGCGCCGTCCACGTCATAATCGCCGAAGACGGCCACCGGCTCGCCATCCATCACGGCGCGCGCGATGCGCTCCGCGGCAACGTCCATGTCCTTGAAGCGGGAGGGGTCGGGAAGCAGCGCCTTCAGCGTCGGGTTCAGGAAGCCGTCGCATGCCTCCTCCGTCACACCGCGGGCGGCGAGCACCCGCCCGACGATCTCCGGCAGCCCCCGCCCCTGCGCCAGCCCCCAGGCCAGCCGCTCGTCGTAGGGCCGCGCCTGCCAGCGCTTGCCGGACAGGGAATGGGCGACGTTCAGGAAGGGAGGAACGGTGTCGGTCATGCTGCCCAGAATGCCACGGATCGGAAAGGGCGAAGCCATAGCAGATGGGGGACATGCGGGCCAGCGGATGGGGGCCGTCGGTAGCGTCGGAAGCGTCGCGTCTGTACGCAAAGGTGGCAGGCGGCCTTGCCGCACCGCAACTTGAGGCAGGTCATTGCGGGTGGGGAAATGTCCTGCTCCACTGCGTCATCCACACGCGGAGGAGGGAACCATGATCACCACGGCGATCTTTCCGGCCCGCTACGTTCAGGGCAACGGCGCCCTCGACAGCCTGGGGGAGGATCTGGCCCGGCTGGGCAAGACGGTTCTGGCCGTTACCGACGGCTTCGTCCTGAAGACGCTGAAGGGCCGGCTGGTTGACGCCGCCGCCGGGCGCGTCGAGATGGACATCCAGGAATTCCGCGGCGAATGCTCCGACGAGGAGATCGAGCGGCTGACCGGCCTCGCCCGCGCCATGGGGGCGGAGGTCGTGGCCGGCATCGGCGGCGGCAAGGCGCTCGACACCGCCAAGGCGATCGCCCACGCGCTGGACGCGCGCACCGCCATCGTTCCGACGCTCGCCTCCACCGACGCGCCGTGCAGCGCCCTGTCGGTGATCTACACGCCGGAGGGGGCCTTCAAGCGCTACCTCGTGCTGCCGCGCAACCCCGACCTCGTGCTGGTCGACACCGGCGTGGTGGCGAGCGCCCCGGTGCGCTTCCTCGTCTCCGGCATGGGCGACGCCCTGTCCACCTGGTTCGAGGCGGAGGACTGCCGCATCAAGCGCGGCGGCAACATGACCGGGCGCGTCGGCCCGATGACCGCTTTCGCGCTGGCCCGGCTGTGCTACGACACGCTGCTGGAGTATGGCGTGCTCGCCAAGTCGGCCTGCGAACAGGGCGTGGTCACCCCGGCGCTGGAGCGCATCGTCGAGGCCAACACGCTGCTGAGCGGGCTGGGCTTCGAGAGCGGCGGTCTGGCGGCGGCGCACGCCGTCCACAACGGCCTGACCGCGCTGGAGGAAACGCACCATTGCTGGCACGGCGAGAAGGTCGCCTTCGGCACGCTGACGCTGCTGATCCTGACCGACCGGCCGCCGGCGGTGCTGGACGAGGTCTACGGCTTCTGCAAGGCGGTGGGGCTGCCGACGACGCTGGCCGAGATCGGCCTCGCCGGTGTGCCGGACGAGCGGCTCCTGCTGGCGGCGGAACGGGCTTGCGCCGAGGGCGAGACCATCCACAACGAACCGCACGAGATCACCCCGCAGCGCGTCCTGGCCGCCATGAAGGCCGCCGACGCCGAGGGACGGCGGCGGAAGGGTCTGTAAACTTCAAAAAGGAAAGGGGCGCGCGGCAGAGCACCGCGCGCCCCTTTTTCTTTAAGCAGCCTCAGGCCATGCTGGGCTTGCGCTGCAGGTTGTGGTGCGCCTCGACGTAGCGCACGGTGCCCGACTTGGAACGCATGATGACCGAGTGGGTGGTGGCACCGCCGGGGAAACGGCGGACGCCGCGCAGCATGGCGCCGTCGGTCACGCCGGTCGCGGCGAACATGACGTTGCCGCTGGCCAGCTCGGTCAGGCTGTACTTCTTGTTCAGGTCCTTGACGCCCCAGCGGGCGGCGCGGGCCTTCTCGTCGTCGTTGCGGAACAGCAGACGGCCCTGGAACTGGCCGCCGATGCAGCGCAGCGCCGCCGCGGCCAGAACGCCTTCCGGCGCACCGCCGGAGCCGACATACATGTCGACGCCGGTGCCGGCCTGGCTGGTGGCGATCACGCCCGACACGTCGCCGTCGTTGATCAGCATGATGCGCGCACCGGCCTCGCGGACGCGGGCGATCAGCTCGGCGTGGCGCGGACGGTTCAGGATGCAGACCAGCAGCTCCTGCACCTCGGTGCCCTTGGCCTTGGCCAGCGCCTTGAGGTTGTTGGCCGGCGTCTCGTCGAGATCGACCACGCCTTCCGGCAGGCCGGAGCCGACGGCGATCTTGTCCATGTAGACGTCGGGCGCGTTCAGGAAGCCGCCCTCGTCCGCCATGGCGATGACGGCCAGCGAGTTCGGGCCGCCGGTGGCGCAGATGGTGGTGCCTTCCAGCGGGTCGAGCGCGATGTCCACCTTCGGCCCGCGGCCGATGCCGGCGCCGACCTTCTCGCCGATGTAAAGCATGGGCGCCTCGTCGCGCTCGCCCTCGCCGATCACGACGGTGCCGTCGATGTAGAGGGTGTTGAGCGCCTGGCGCATGGCGTCGACCGCGGCCTGGTCGGCAAGCTTCTCGTCACCGCGGCCCATCAGCAGCGACGCGGACAGCGCGGCGGCCTCGGTGACGCGGACGGCTTCCAAGGCCAGGTTCCGGTCCATACCGGACAGGTCGACATGAACGGACATGGTTGTTCTCCCCCGAATCGATGCTCGGTTCTTCTATGGTTCGGTCAAAACTGTTCGATGCGGATCATGCGCGGCGGCTCGACCACCGACTCCTTGGCGGCGATGGTGGCGAGCGCGCGCTGCATGGCCGCCTCTTCGGTGTCATGGGTGGTCAGGACCACCGGCACCGCTTCGCCGGGGGCGCGCCCGCGCTGCAGGAACTGCTCCATGGAGACGTTCTGGTCGCGCATGGCCGCCGCAACATCCGCTATCACGCCGGGACGGTCCACGACCATCAGGCGTACGTAGTACGACCCCCGGCGGGCCTCCATCGGCGACGGCTGGGCCTCGGAAAGCTGGGCCGCCGGCACGCCGAAGGTGGGGGTGGAGCGCCCGCGGGCGATGTCGATCAGGTCGGCGACCACCGCCGAGGCCGTCGGCCCCTCGCCGGCGCCGCGGCCGACGAACAGCACGCGGTCCACGAAGTCGCCCTGGGCGATCACGGCGTTGAACACGCCGTCCACCGCCGCGATGGGCGCCGCCTTCGGCACCATGCAGGGGTGCACGCGCTGCTCGATCCCGTGATCGGTGCGCCGGGCGATGCCCAGCAGCTTGATCCGGTAGCCGAGCGCGTCGGCGTAGTCGAAGTCCACCGCCGAGACGTGGCGGATGCCCTCGACATGGACGCTCTTGAAGTCCACCGGCGTGCCGAAGGCCACCGAGGTCAGGATGGCCAGCTTGTGCGCCGCGTCCACGCCGTCGATGTCGAAGCTCGGGTCGGCTTCCGCGTAGCCCAGCTTCTGCGCGTCGGCCAGCACGTCCGCGAAATCGCGGCCGGTGGTGCGCATCTCGGTCAGGATGTAGTTGCAGGTGCCGTTGAGGATGCCGTGCACCTCCGACACGCGGTTGCCCGCCAGCCCTTCGCGCAGCCCCTTGATGATCGGGATGCCGCCGGCCACCGCCGCCTCGAAGCCGATGGCGAGGCCGGCGGCCTCCGCCTTGGCGGCGAGCGCGGTGCCGTGGTGGGCGAGCAGCGCCTTGTTGGCGGTGACGACGTGGCGTCCCCGCTCCAGCGCCAGCTCGACGGTCTCCTTCGCCGGCCCCTCGGAGCCGCCGATCAGCTCGACCACCACATCCACGCCGGGATGGGCGGCGAGCGCCACCGGGTCGTCGTACCATTCGGCCGTCGACAGGTCGACGCCGCGGTCCTTGCCGCGCGAGCGGGCGCTGACCGCCACCACCTCGATGCGGCGGCCACAGCGCTGCTCGATCAGGTCGGCCTGCCGCTCCAGCAGCTTCAGAACGCCCGCGCCGACCGTGCCCAGGCCCGCGACGGCGATTTTCAGGGGGCCTGTTTTGTGGGAGTCGGACATCAGACTTTCGCTTTCTCCGGGTCGAGGAGAGCGGCGCGCGCCGCCGGGTCCTTGCTCGCCGCCGCACCGGCGGCGTTGGAGCGGAAGAACTCCTTGATGTTGCGGGTCGCCTGACGGATGCGGTGAACATTCTCCACCAGCGCCAGACGGACATGGCCGTCGCCGTACTCGCCGAAGCCGATGCCCGGCGCCACGGCCACCTTGGCCTCCTGCAGCAGCAGCTTGGAGAATTCCAGCGAGCCGAGATGGGCGAAGGGCTCCGGGATCGGCGCCCAGGCGAACATCGAGGCCGAGGGGCTCGGCACCGTCCAGCCGGCCGAGGCCAGACCCTCGATCATCACGTCGCGGCGCTGGCGGTACATGGTGCGCACCTGCTCCACGCACTCCTGCGGGCCGTTCAGCGCGGCGGTCGCGGCGACCTGGATCGGCGTGAAGGCGCCGTAGTCCAGGTACGACTTGATGCGGGCCAACGCGGTGATGAGCGTCTTGTTGCCGGTGGCGAAGCCGATGCGCCAGCCGGCCATCGAGTAGGTCTTCGACATCGAGGTGAACTCGACGGCCACCTCGCGCGCCTCTGGGATCTCCAGGATCGAGGGCGGCGGGTCACCGTCGAAGAAGACCTCGGCGTAGGCCAGATCAGACAGGATGTAGATGCCGTGCTTGCGGCAGAACTCGACGATCGGGCGGTAGAAGTCGAGCCCGACCACCTCCGCCGTCGGGTTGGACGGGTAGTTCAGCACCAGCGCCAGCGGCTTCGGCACGCTGTGGCGCACGGCGCGCTCCAGCATGTTCATGAAGCTGTCGATGTCGGTGGAGGTGCCGTTGGCCTGCCCCACCGGCAGATGGCGCACCGAGGCGCCGGCCAGGATGAAGCCGAAGGGATGGATCGGGTAGCTGGGGTTCGGCACCAGGATGATGTCGCCGGGGCTGGTGATCGCCTGGGCGAGGTTGGCGAGGCCTTCCTTCGAGCCGATGGTGACGATGCACTCCGACTCCGGATCGACGTCCACGTTGAAGCGGCGCTTGTAATAGGCCGCGTGCGCCTTGCGCAGGCCGGGGATGCCGCGGGAGTTCGAGTAGCGGTGCGTCTTGGGATCGCGCACGGCCTCGATCAGCTTATCGACGATGTGCTGGGGCGTCGGCTGGTCCGGGTTGCCCATGCCGAGGTCGATGATGTCCTCGCCGGCAGCTCGGGCTCGCGCCTTCATGGCGTTCACTTCGGCGAAGACGTAGGGCGGAAGCCGCTTGATCCGGTGGAATTCTGAATCGCTCATGGACGCTCCGAAGCCTTGTCCGGCCACGCCACGAACCCATATTTGCGGACCGGGACCACTTATCTACCGCCCTGCATCTTCAGAAGCGAGGTAAAATTCGCGTCCGGCCGCATTCCTGCGCTGCCTGAGGCATCCCGGACGCCGAAGCCCGTCTTCAGCCTCCCTTGCGGCCGGATGTCCGACGCTGGTGCAGCGCTTCCTCGATCTCCTCCCCGCCGGCGCCGACCAGGGCGACGGGGTCCACGGCGACCTCCAGATCCTCCGGTCGGGCGGGCTCGGCCGGGTGGCCGCGCCGGGACGCCGCGACGCGCAGCAGTGCGTAGGACAGCAGCGACAGAAGGGCGAAGCCCGGCATGATGGCCGTCGTCGCGGTGTAGGGATCGGCGAACAGCGCGGCCATCGCGGTGCCGGCCAGCCCGCCGCCGATCTGCATGAAACCGATCAGCGCCGAGGCCGCTCCCGCCATCCGGGGGAAGCCGGCCAGGGCGTCGCTGGTCGCCCCGGGCATGACCAGGGCGATGCCGAAGGCCCAGACGGCGGTCGGACCCATCACGCTCGCCACGGTCGGTTCGCCGGTCAGGGGCGCCAGGGCGAAGCCGAGCCCGCCCACCGCCACGCAGGCCAGCCCGTAGGGGATCAACCGCATCGCGTCCACCCGGCGCAGCAATCGCCCCGCCAGCGTCGCCCCCAGCGTGTAGGAGCCGGTCTGCAGCAGCATGGCGAAGCCGAAGACGGTCGGGCTCAGCCCCACCCGCTCGATCATCACGAAGGGCAGCAGCGCCGCCATGGTGTAGAGGCCGCCTAGCGTCAGGCCCAGAACCAGCCCCGCCCGCATGAAGCGCCGGTCGGTCAGCAGGGTCCGGTAGTTGCGGATCACCGGGCCGGGCCGGGCCGCCGAGCGGTCGCGCGTCCGGTTGGTCTCCGCCGTGCCCAGCGCGAAGACGGTCAGCACGGCGAGGCCGTAGAGCGTCATCACCACGAAGATGGCGTGCCAGCCCACCGTGCCCAGGATCACCCCGCCCAGCGTCGGCGCCACCGCCGGCACCACGGCCAGCATCAACCCGATCAGATTCAGGATGCGCGCCGACCGCTGGCCGGTGAACTGGTCGCGCACGATGGCCCGGGAAATGGCGATGCCCGCCGCCGCCCCGATGCCCTGCAGGGCCCGCCCGACCAGAAGCCATTCGATGCTGCCCGACAGGGCCGCCACCACGCTGCCCAGGACGTAGGTGACGAAGAAGGCCAGAGCGACCGCCCGCCGCCCGTAGGCGTCGGACAGCGGCCCGCAGGCGAGCTGGGAAAAGGCGAAGCCGAAGAAATAGACGGTGAGCGTCAGCTTCAGCGCCGCCGGTGTGGTCTGGAACGCCTCCACCAGCATCGGCAGGGCCGGCGTGTAGAGCGCGAGGCTGAGCGGCCCCAGCGTGACGATCAGCGTCCCGATGACGGCGGTCCGAGTCTCCGTCATGGCGGGCGCGTCGGTTTGCGCGGAGGCGCGGCTCATTGGCCGGCCCCGCCGCGGTCGTCCGCGATCATCCGATTGCGCAGGCGGTCCAGCATGTCCTTGAGCAGGACGATCTCCTCCGCCGAAAGATCGGCCATGGCCGACTCGCGCTCGGTACGGAAGGCCTCCAGGACCTGGAGCGCCAGCGGCTCGGCCTGCGGGGTCGGCTGGACGATTTTGGCGCGGCGGTCCGCCGGGTCCGGCTCGCGGACCACCAGCCCGCGCGCCTCCAGCCGGTCGAGGAAGCCGACCAGGGTCATCGGCTCCACCCACATGTGGGTTGCCAACACCGACTGGCGCGAGCCGGGGTGGCGGCAGACATAAACCAGCGCCCGCGCCTCCCCCGCCGTGAGGCCGAGCCGCGCGTCGTCCAGGGCACGGTCGAACCGCGCGCGCAGAAGCCGCGCGCAGTCGATCAGGATCATACCGAAGGGGGATTCATCAAGCATCCCTTATTGTAAGGGCGCCTTATAATTTCCAGCAACCGCGGTCGGCGCAGGGCGGTCATGCCGCGGTGCCATGGCCGCGCGGCGCCGATCTGCACGGCATCGATCCGCCCAACGTGAATTTCGACCGAGCTGAAGCGAAGCCGACGCGCCAAATAGTCGCAGCATGAAAATCTGTTGCGGACCCGCCGCTGCAAGACGTAGTTTTTTCGCCTTGGCAGCAGCAATGGGTGCTCCGTGGTCCGCGCCACCGCCATCGGAACTGCGCATCGACCGGACGAAAACCGGTGCGTCCCTTTCCTTCAAAGGAACGCCATCAGAGGCCGAAGGACGCTCCGCATAGGTATACTTACGGATTACTGGCAGCGTCAGCCTTTTGCTACACCCCTGCCCTCAATTGGGTTTCCCGGAGGCGGGCTTCCCGGCGCTTGGCTGTCCAGGCGTGATGTTCGGCGGCGGGGGAGCGTCCATGGGGGTCGGCAGCATGTTCCTGGCGGCCTCGCGGTCCTGGGCCAGACGGTCCAGATCCTCCTGGCGCTGCGCTTCGGTCCGCAGGTCGGTCGGGCGCGGCGGAACGGTGCCGAGATTGGGGTATTCCCGGGCCTCGCCGGACATGCCGCGCACCGGCGACTCCTGGCTGGGCACGTCGCGGCCGGTCACGGCGCCGAGCAGCCCGGTGTCGAGCACGCGGTCGCTGCAGGCGGAGAGCCCCAAGACAACCAGGACGGACAGCGCTGGGCCCAACCGGCCCGCCTTCGCCACCACGCCGCGTCGGATACCCGTTTCCATTCTGCGAACCCCACATCCGAACCCATCCGGCCGCTTGAACGGTGGTGGGCGAAATGAAATCTTCATACGAGAGGTGTATGACGGACCCCGGCTCGAACGGACATGGCATAAGCTGTCCGGGATGCCAGGACCGGAACGCACTCCGACCGAACAGACTTCCGGCAGGCACTGTATAAACCGCACAACGTCCCTCCTGAAGCCTAAACTCGCCTAAAGAAGAAGGACCGCACCAATGGCCGAAAACCAGGCCCCTGACGTCAAGCTTCCCGACCCGGTGGAGATGTCGCGGGCGATGACCCGCATCGCCGAGCAGAGCCAGCGGCTGGTCACCGACTTCCTGTCCCGTCAGGCCTCGGACGGCGTCGGCGCGAAGAACCCCGACCCGATGGGCGTCGGCCATGCGTTCCTGGAAATGACCACGCGCATGATGGCCGACCCGGCCAAGCTGATGAAGGCGCAGATGACGCTGTGGCAGGACTACCTGACCCTGTGGCAGCGCACCACCCAGCGCTTCTTCGGCCAGGAGGCCCAGCCGGTCATCGCCCCGGCGAAGGACGACCGCCGCTTCAAGGATTCGGCCTGGGACGAGAACACCCTCTTCGACTTCATCAAGCAGTCCTACCTGCTGTCGGCCCGGTGGATGCAGTCGACGGTCAGCGAGGTCGATGGGCTGGACGACCACACGGCCAAGAAGGTCGACTTCTACACCCGCCAGTTCGTCGACGCGATGGCGCCCTCCAACTTCGTCATGACGAACCCGGAGGTGCTGCGCACGACCATCGAGACGGGCGGTGAGAATCTCGTCAAGGGCCTAGAGCACCTGCTGAAGGACCTGGAGCGCGGCAAGGGCGAGCTGCGCATCTCCATGACCGACTACGACGCCTTCCAGGTCGGCAAGAACATCGCCGTCACGCCGGGCAAGGTCGTCTTCCAGACCGATCTGATGCAGCTCATCCAGTACACCCCGACCACGCCGGACGTGAACAAGCGGCCGCTGATGATCGTGCCGCCCTGGATCAACAAGTACTACATCCTGGACCTGCGCGAGAAGAACAGCTTCATCAAATGGGCGGTGGACCAGGGCCACACCGTCTTCATCCTGTCCTGGGTGAACCCGGATGAGAAGCTGGCCCAGAAGGGCTTCGAGGACTACATGTTCGAAGGCGTTCTGGCCGCGCTGGACGCCATCGAGAAGGTGACCGGCGAGAAGGACGTGAACGCCATCGGCTATTGCCTGGGCGGCACGCTGCTGGCCTCGACGCTGTCCTACATGGCGGCCAAGAAGGACGACCGCATCAAGTCGGCCACCTTCTTCACCACCATGCTGGACTTCACGGAAGCCGGCGAGCTGTCGGTCTTCATCGACGAGGAGCAGCTCACCATGATCGAGAGCCAGATGGCCCAGCAGGGCTACCTGGACGGCTCGAAAATGGCGACCACCTTCAACATGCTGCGCGCCAACGACCTGATCTGGTCGTTCGTCGTGAACAACTACCTGCTCGGCAAGGACCCGTTCCCGTTCGACCTGCTCTATTGGAACAGCGATTCGACCCGCATGCCGGCGGCAATGCACAGCTTCTACCTGCGCAACATGTACCAGAAGAACCTTCTGGCGCAGCCGGGCGCGGTGTCGCTGGGCGGCGTGCCGATCGACCTGCGCAACGTGAAGACCCCGTCCTTCTTCCTGTCGGCCCGCGAGGACCACATCGCGCCGTGGAAGTCCACCTACATGGGCGCCCACCTCTTCTCCGGCCCGGTGAAGTTCGTGCTGGCCGCTTCCGGCCACATCGCCGGCGTGGTGAACCCGCCGGCCGCCGGCAAGTACTGCTACTGGACCAACGCCAAGCTGCCGAAGGCCTCGGACGACTGGCTGGCGTCGTCGGAGCAGACCCCCGGCTCCTGGTGGCCGGAGTGGAACAACTGGGTCTCCACCTTCTCTGAAGGCAAGGTCCCGGCGCGCGATCCGGAAAAGGGCGGCCTGCCCGCTTTGGAAGACGCTCCCGGCTCCTACGCCAAGGTGCGCATCGTCTGAGGACCCGCGTCCGGAGGGCTGTCCACCGCCCTCCGGATGGCCAAAACCGTCGACGCGACGGAATCAAGGAAACGGTCCATAAGAAAAGGCCCCGGACAATTTTGTCCGGGGCCTTTTCCTTTATCCGGCGAATTCCTTCATCGGGCAAAAGCCCCAGACCGAAGTCCGGGGCTCGTGTCCCGACGGGGAACCTGCGCCTTACGACGACGGGGCGTTCGCACCGCGCGGCAGGATCTGCGCACGACGGTTGGACGGCTCGCGGACGTTCGGGCCGGTCTGCACCAGGAGCTGGCTCTCGCCCTTGCCCTCGGTGGTGATGGCGCCGGCGCCGATGCCCTTGGAGACGAGGGCCTGCTTCACCGCCTCGGCGCGACGCACCGACAGACGCTGGTTGTAGGCCGGCGAACCCGAGGTGTCGGTGTGGCCGACGACATGGACGCGGGCGTTGGCGCCCTTGCCGATGGCGGCGGCCGCATCGCCGATCACGCGATCGGCGGCCGGGGTGACGTTGGCCTTATCCCAGTCGAAGAAGACCAGGTATTCGGTCTGGGCGCGGGCGGCCGGGGCCGGAGCAACCGCCGGAGCGGCGGCCGGCGGGCACTTGTAGCTGCCCTGGTGGGTGGCGTAGCCGCCATCCGCCGTGCGGACCGGGGTGTTGTTCCAGCCGATGACCGGGTTGCACCACTCGGCGGTGTCGGCGCTCTGGGCCTGAGCCCCGGCGGTCAGGCCGAAAGCGACGACGGCGGCCGGCACGACGGCCATGGTAGCGCGGAAGAAGCTGTTCATTTCTCCACTCCCTTAGAGACACACTCCCTACCGCTTGGTTCGCGGAGGACGAATCGCACAAACGATAGGACATATCGCGTGCATGTAACGTGACAAAACGCGAAACATGTGGGGTTTGTCCACGTTCAAACATACCCTCCGGAAGTCCTACACGTTTCGTTCCGGTGTCACTGTTGCTAGTATGCCACAGTGCTGCGAAGCACTAAAGAGGTATTAGCCCTCTCTGTAGATTTGGGCAAGCCGCACGTAGTTTCGGACGTTTACCGGGAAGAAGGAAAGGTCCTTTTCCGTTAGTGCACGCACGGGTCTCGCGGGACTTCCGGCCCAAAGTTGCCCCGCGGCAACACGCTTCCCGGGGGTCACCAGAGCCCCCGCAGCCACCATGGCCCCCGACTCGACATGCGCCCCGTCCATGACGCAGGCCTGCATGCCGATGAAGCAACCATCCTCCAGCGTGCAGGCGTGCAGCAGGGCCATGTGGCCGATCGACACGTCGTCGCCGATGTAGGTCCCCTGCCCCGCCGACGCGACATGGACGACGGTGCCGTCCTGGATGTTGGTGCGGGCACCGATGCGGATCTCGTTCACGTCGCCGCGGATGGTGCAGCCAAACCAGACGCTGCTGCCCGGCCCGATCTCGACGTCGCCGATGACCGAGGCCGTCGGCGCCACATAGACGCTCGGGTCGATCTTCGGATGAGTGCCCTGAAAGGGCAGGATCAGGCCGGACATCGCGGGGGTTCCTTCTCCGGTCACGGGAACAGCGGGGCCTGCTCCAGGCCGGTCGTCTCGCCCAGGCCGAACATCACGTTCATGTTCTGGATGGCCTGGCCGGAGGCGCCCTTCACCAGATTGTCGATGACCGAAACGATGATGGCGCCGCGCGGGGTGCGGTCGGGGAAGACGCCGATCAGCGCCTGGTTGGACGCGCGTACGTGGCGGGTCGCCGGGGCGGTGCCCGCCGCCGTGACGTTCACGAAGGGCTCCGATTCGTAGCGTGCGGTCAGCGTGGCGCGCAGGTCGTCGGCAGTGACACCGTCGGCCATGCGCACGTAGATCGTCGCCATCATGCCGCGGTTCATCGGGACGAGGTGCGGCGTGAAGCTGACGGTCACCGGGCGCCCGGCGGCGAGCCGCAGCTCCTGCTCGATCTCCGGCATGTGGCGGTGGTGGCCGACGCCGTAGGCGTTGAAGCCCTCCGACACCTCGGTGAAGAGGTTCTGCTGCTTGGCGTCGCGCCCGGCGCCGGACACGCCCGACTTGGCGTCGATCACGATGCCGCCCGGCTCGATCATCTCGTCCATCAGCAGCGGCAGCAGCGGCAGCAGCGAGCAGGTGGGGTAGCAGCCGGGGTTGGCGACCACGCGCGCCTTGCGCACGCCCTGCCGGTTGAACTCGGTCAGGCCGTAGGCGACCTCCTTCTGAAGTTCCACGGCGCGGTGCTCATGCCCGTACCAGGTGGCGTATTCGGCGGGGTCGGACAGGCGGAAGTCGGCGGACAGGTCCACCACCTTGATGTGGCGCGGCAGGCCGGCGATGACCTCCTGCGTGGTGCCGTGCGGCAGGGCGCAGAAGACGGCGTCCAGCTTGTCCCAGGCGACCTCCTCGATCTTCACGAGGCCGGGCAGGTTGAACTGGCCCAGATGCGGGAACACCTCCGCCATCGGCTTCCCCGCCTGTCGCTCGGCCGTCAGCGCGCAGATCTCCACGCCGGGATGGCGCAGAAGCATGCGCACCAGCTCGGCGCCGGTGTAACCGGACGCGCCAAGAATGCCGACGCGGATGGGGGAAGTGCTGTTGGCCATGGACGCTGTTCCTTTTGACGCACGGGGATGGGCACGGAACGGTGGAGAGACGTGAAACAGAATTGAAACAAGAAAGGGGCGCCCCGTCGGGACGCCCCTCGCTTGTACAGCAGTAACGCGGGTCCGCGGTAGGCTTTAGCGCTTCGAGAACTGGAAGCTGCGGCGGGCCTTGGCCTTGCCGTACTTCTTACGCTCGACGACGCGGGCGTCGCGGGTCAGGAAGCCGGCGGCCTTCAGCGGCGGACGGAGCGCCGGCTCGAAGTAGGTCAGCGCCTTGGAGATGCCGTGACGGACCGCACCGGCCTGGCCGGACAGACCGCCGCCGGCCACAGTGACCATCACGTCGAACTGGTCGGCGCGGTCGGTGATGCCGAAGGGCTGGGCGATCATCATGCGCAGCACCGGGCGGGCGAAATAGACTTCCTGGTCGCGGCCGTTGATGACGACCTTGCCGGAGCCCGGCTTGATCCACACGCGGGCGACGGCGTCCTTGCGCTTGCCGGTGGCATAGGCGCGGCCCTGGGCGTCCAGCTTCGGGGCGACCACTTCGGCGGAAGCGGCGGCCGGAGCGGCGGCGATGTCCTTCAGGCCGGAAAGGGTGGTGGTAACCTGAGCCATTGGATTACGCGCTCCGCTTATTCTTCGGGTTCATGGCCGCAACGTCGAGAGCGACCGGCTGCTGCGCCTCGTGCGGGTGGGCGGCGCCCTTGTAGACCTTCAGGTGGGTCATCACCTTGCGGCCGAGCGGACCGCGCGGAACCATGCGCTCCACGGCCTTCTCGATCACGCGCTCCGGGTACTTGCCGTCCAGGATCTGGCCCTTGGAACGGCCCTTGATGCCGCCCGGATAACCGGTGTGCCAGTAGAAGATGTCGTCCTGGCGCTTGTTGCCGGTCAGCTTGACCTTCTCCGCGTTGATCACGACGACGTGGTCGCCGCAATCCATGTGCGGGGTGAAGGTCGGCTTGTTCTTGCCGCGCAGGATGTTCGCCAGGATGCTGGCAAGCCGGCCGAGAACGAGGCCGTCGGCATCGACGACGTACCACTTCTTCTCGATGTCGGTCGGCTTCAGATTGAAGGTCTTCATCGCCACACTCGTTGACTAAACGTGGATCGGCGGGCCACCGAAACTGGACGTTCAATCCCCGGGGCGCCGAAGCGGCCGGTGTTGTACGCAGCCCACGGGGACTCTGTCAACGGAAAAATATCCATTTCATATCAACGATCTATGGTCGCGGTATCATTTTACCGCGAAAGCAAAACCATTGATATTATTGGTGTTTTCAGGCGCTTTCCGGATCATGGTATCCAGATACCGCGAGCGTCACCGGTTCGTGCGGCGGAATCGAATAGGTGCCGGTGGCGTGGGCGACGGGCTCCGGATCGCCTTCGGAGAACAGCAGAACTTCGCCGTAGGCCAGCCGCTTGCCCATCTTCAGGATCCGGCAATCGGCGGTGATGGCGACCGGCGCCGGGCGGCGCAGGAAGTTGATGGTCATGCTGGTGGTCACGGCCAGTTCCACCCGCCCGATCAGGCTGAGCACGGCGGCGTAGAGCGCCACGTCGGCCAGCCCGAACATCGCCGGCCCGGTCACCGTGCCGCCGGGGCGGACGAAGCTGTCGTTGTAGGGCAGCTTCATGCGCACGGTCCCGGCGCCGAGCTGCTCGATGGTGATCCCATAATTGCCGACCAGCGGCACGCCCTCGCGAATCAGGGCTTCCAGTTCCTCGGCGGACACGACCGGCGCGCTCATTCCCTCACCCATGGCTTTTCTTATGGAGACCCGATCATGGCGAACATCGCCCGGCCCGCCAAGTGCATCGCGCCACGATCCATTTCACACAATATAATAGCGCCGACCATCCATAAATCTACAACTACAATCAACAAATGGGTTGAGTTGCCCACCGCGGCATCGTTAGATGAATGGACCACACACCCGGTTCCGTGGCGGCGGCGGTCGGGGTACTGTTCCCGCCAACGATCAAAACATCCGGGAGGAATGGACAGCGATGAACGACACCCCGCCCGCCGCCGGGCCCCTGATTGGCGACGACGCGCCGCTGGTTCTCCGCGAGGACCGCGACGGAGTCGCGACCCTGACGCTGAACCGCCCGCAGGCGCGCAACGCCTTGACCGTCGGGCTGATGGACGCGCTGCAGGCGGAGCTGGACGCCATCCACCAGGACGCCACGGTCCGCGCCGTGGTGCTGGCCGGGGCCGGGCCGGCTTTCTGCGCCGGGCACGACCTCAAGGAGATGCGCGCCAATCCGGATCGCTCGGCCTATGAGTCGCTGTTCGTCCAATGCTCCAAATTGATGCTGACGGTCAGCCGGATCCGCCAGCCGGTGATCGCCAAAGTTCACGGCATCGCCACGGCGGCGGGTTGCCAGCTTGTCGCCACCTGCGACCTCGCCTATTGCGCCGACACGGCGCGATTCGCCACGCCGGGCGTGAACATCGGCCTGTTCTGCTCCACCCCCATGGTGGCGCTGAGCCGCGCCGTGGGGCGCAAGGCGGCCATGGAGATGCTTCTGCTCGGCGACCTGATCGGCGCCGACGAGGCGGCGCGCATCGGCCTTGTCAACCGCGCGGTGCCGGCCGACCGGCTCGACGCCGTGGTGGCTGAGGCCGCCGGCAAGATCGCCGCGAAGTCGCCGCTGACGCTCGCCATCGGCAAGGAGGCCTTCTACCGCCAGATCGAGCTGGGCGTGGAGGAGGCCTACGCCTACGCCGCTCGCGTGATGACCGAGAACATGCTGGCCCGCGACGCCGAGGAGGGCATCGACGCCTTCCTGCAGAAGCGCCCTCCGGTGTGGTGCGGCCAATGAACGGCCCCGCCCCCTCGCACGACGGCTACAGCGATGATTTCATCCGCCAAGTCCTGGATCGGGTGAAGACCATAGCCTTGGTCGGCGCGTCGAACGATCCGGTGAAGGCCAGCTTCATCGTGCTGAAATACCTGCGCGACAAGGGTTATCGCGTCATCCCGATCAACCCGAAACTGGCCGGCCAGACCATCCTCGGCGAGCGGGTCCACGCCAGCCTGTCGGACCTGCCGGAGCCGCCCGACATGGTGGACGTCTTCCGCAACGCCACCGCGGCCGGAGGCGTGACGGACGAGGCCATCGCCATCGGCGCCAAGGTGGTGTGGATGCAGCTCGGCGTCCGCAACGACGAGGCGGCGGCACGCGCCGAGGCGGCGGGGTTGACCGTGATCATGAACCGCTGCCCCAAGATCGAGCTTCAGCGCCTGTTCCACGAGATCGGGCGCATCGGCGTCAACTCCAACATCCTGACATCCAAGAAGGCCGCACCGGCCAAATCCTTCAAGAAACTGATGTAAAAGGCAGAGGAAGCCATCATGAGCGAGCAGAAGTCCTTCGGTTTCGAAACCCGCGCCATCCACGCCGGCGCCGCCCCCGATCCCGCCACCGGCGCGCGCCAGACGCCGATCTACCAGACGACCAGCTTCGTCTTCGACGACGTGGACGACGCGGCCTCGCTGTTCAACCTCCAGAAGGTCGGCTTCATCTATTCCCGCCTGACCAACCCGACTGTGTCGGTGCTGGAGGAGCGGCTCGCCAACCTGGAAGGCGGCGCGGGGGCAACGGCCACCTCGTCCGGCCATGCCGCGCAGCTGCTCGCCCTGTTCCCGCTGATGGAGCCGGGGGACGAGATCGTCGCCTCGCGCAACCTCTACGGCGGCACGCTCAACCAGCTCGGCACCAGCTTCCCGCGCGCCTTCGGCTGGAAGTCCGTTTTCGTGGACACCGACCAGCCGGAGAACGTCCGCGCCGCCATCACCGCGAAGACCAAGGCCATCTTCGTGGAAAGCCTCGCCAACCCCGGCGGCGTGGTCACCGACCTGGAGGCCATCGCCAAGATCGCCGACGAGGCGGGCATCCCGCTGATCGTCGACAACACGCTGGCGACGCCGTACCTGATCAATCCGATCCAGTGGGGCGCCACGCTGGTCGTGCATTCCACGACGAAGTTCCTGTCGGGCAACGGCACCTCGGTCGGCGGCGTGGTCATCGACAGCGGCACCTTCGACTGGGGCAAGTCCGGCAAATTCCCCGCTTTGTCGGAGCCGGACGCCGGCTATCACGGGCTGAAGTTCCAGGAGACCTTCGGCCATCTGGCCTTCACCATCCACGGTCACGCCGTCGGCCTGCGCGACCTCGGGCCGAGCCAGGCGCCGCTGAACGCCTTCCTGACGCTGAACGGCATCGAGACGCTGCCGCTGCGCATGCAGCGCCACAGCGACAGCGCCCTGAAGGTCGCGCAGTTCCTGGAGAGCCACCCGGCGGTGGGCTGGGTCAGCTACGCCGGGCTGGAATCGTCCAAGTACCACGCGCTCGCCAAGAAGTACCTGCCGAAGGGTGCCGGGGCCGTGCTGACCTTCGGCGTCAAGGGCGGCTTCGACGCCGGCGTGAAGGTGGTGGAGAACGTCCAGCTCCTCAGCCACCTCGCCAACATCGGCGACAGCCGGTCGCTGATCATCCATCCCTCCTCGACCACGCACCGCCAGCTGTCGCCGGAAGGTCAGGCCCAGGCGGGCGCCGGTCCGGACGTGCTGCGCCTGTCGATCGGGCTGGAGAGCGTGGAGGACATCATCGCCGACCTCGACCGCGCGCTGTCGGCCGCCTGATGCCGGCTCCCCTCCGCCCGCTGCGGCGTCCGGCCCGGCGGGCGGGGGATACCCCGCAAGAGGTAGATGCGACGCGAAGGGCTGAGCGCTGGCCGTTCCATTGACCTCCGCAGGTCATAGCACCGACCCTGACACGAACAAGGCGGGGAAGCGGGGCATGAGCGGACGGCTCAGGCGGGGAGTGGCGGCGGTCGCGCTGGTGGGGCTGGGCGGCTGCGCGGGCGCGCCGGTGGCGATGACCGCCGCGTCCTTCGCCGTAGACGGGCTTCTTTACGTCGGAACCAGCAAGAGCAGCACCGACCACATGCTGTCGGCCATGCTGAAGCAGGATTGCGCGACCTTCCGCGTTCTGACCCAAGGTTATGTCTGCAAGCCGGTGATCGTGCCGGTGGTCCGCAGCGCGGAGAGCGTGCCGGTCCCCCTTCCGGAAACGGAGCCGTCGCCCGCCCCCGCCCCGCCGCCCGCACCGCTCCCTGTGACGGCGGAGGTGGAGATCGCCGCGCTGCCGCCGATGCCGCGCCCCGCCGAACGGCGCTTCCTCGTGGTGGCGGGCAGTTTTTCCAAACGTGGACAGGCGGAAGCCCAGCGCGCGCGGCTGGGCCATCCGGAAGCCGACATCATGACGGCCGACGTGCGGGGCCGGCGCATCCACCGGCTCATCCTGCCGCCGGAAGACCGTCCGACCGCCCTGCGCCGGCTGGCCGAGATCCGCGCCGCCGGGGTCGGCGATGCGTGGCTCCTGACCTGGACGGGGCGGACGGTGGTCGCCGACCTGCCCAGCGATGCGCCCTACCTCAGCCTCCCAGACAAAATGTGAATCGTCACTCCGCCGCCGCCATCGGAGCCGTAGCGGGCTTGGCCGGAACATCCCGGTCGCGCGGCAGCAGCAGGGCCGCCGCGAAGGCGACCAGCGCCAGCACCGACAGAGTGGCGTAGAGCATGACGAACTCGCCCGTCCGCTCATAGACCAGGGCGACAAGCTGCACGGCGAGCGGCCCCGCGCCGAAGGACAGGATGAACTTGGCGCCGTAGGCCAAGCCCCGGTGCCTTTCCGGCGTGTAGCGGGCGAGCAGGAGGTTTTCCGCCGGGATCTGCACCTGGGAGGCGACGACGACCAGCGCCGCCGCACCGACCAGCGGCAGGTCGGCCAGGACCGCCACCGCCGCCATCATCGGCACCTGGACCAGCAGGCACAGGGTGTAGATGCGCTTCAGCGGGTACTTGTCCGCCAGATGCCCGCCGATCAGCTGCGGCAGGGCGGCGAACAGATAGACCGCCGTCACCACGCCGCCGACTCCCAGCGTGCTGCCGCCGAGCAGGTCGCTCAGCCGCGCCTCGAACAGCTTGGGCAGCACCACCTGCATCGCGTTGAACATCAGCCCGGCGCAGACCATCGTCACCGACAGCACGACGAAGGCGCGGATCACGTCGCCGCGCGACGCCTTGGGGATCGGCTTCACGTCGCCCTGGCGATCCTCGACCTTGCCCAGCGCGATCAGCAGGGCCAGCGCCACGCCCAGCCCCAGACAGATCGCCCCCGGAATCAGGAAGGCCGAGCGCCAGCCCAGCCATTCCGTCAGGCCGCCGGCCACCACCGCCGCCGAGGCGATGCCGATGGTGCCGAAGATGCCCTGGTAGCCCAGCGCCTTGCCGCGGTTGGTGGCGTTCTTGACCATCCAGGCCATGCCCACCGGGTGGTAGATGGAGGCGCCGAGCCCGAGCACCGCCAGCGCCCACAGCAGCGCCTCCGGACCGTCGGTCAGGCCGCAGGCGATCGCCCCCGCCCCGGTCAGCAGGAAGAAGACCGCCATCATCCGGCATTCGCTCCAGCGGTCGCCCAGCCAGCCGGCCAGCGGCGCGCCGACGCCGATCATCAGCGCGCCCAGCGTCCACAGCCGGATCAGTTCGTCGTAGGGCAGCTTCCATTCCCGTTCCAGCACCAGGACGACCGTCAGGAACAGGGCCGTCACGATGTGCATCAGCGCGTGGCCGACCCAGGAAAAGCCGATCGACAGACGCGCCGATGTGTCAGTCATGGAAATTCTCCGCATCCGGATGATTTGCGCTTGAAAGCAACCTTTGCGAAACTGGCACGCGGGTCGGAGGCGGTCCAATGCGCCGCCGTCATGGCCGGCATGCGACGGCTGTCGTCGGGGCTCAGGCGGTCTCGTCGCGCAGCCAGTCCAGATAGGCCGGGTTGCCGCGCCCAACCCTCAGCTCGACCGCGCAGGGCACCTCGTAGCTGTGCAGTTCCCGCACCCGCGCGGCCAGCCGGTCGAACAGCTCCGCCCGCGTCTTGGCGATCAGCACCGTTTCCGTGGCTTCCTCGATGGCGCCCTGCCAGCGGTAGATGGAGGTCATGCCGTCCAGGATGTTGGCGCAGGCGGCCAGCCGCTCCTCGACCAGCGCGCGGCCGATGCGCCGGGCCTCGTCCCGCGACCCGGCGGTGATGTAGGCGAAGACGAATTCCATGGCCGAACCCTTTCGATGTAGAGTGCCCGAATCTTGCCACAGGCCGCCAGAGCGCAACAGCCGGGCCGCAACATCCTCCGAGGCGACGAACCATGGCCGCACCCCGACGCACCACGTCCCGACGCCGCCCCACCGAGGCGCAGGCGGCGTGGCTGCGCAACGGCCTGGACCAGCCCGGCGGCAAGCTGCCCCTGTTCGACGGCGACGGCCAGCGCGTCAAGCGCCAGACCATCGAAAGCTGCCTGAAGTCCGGCTGGGCGGAGCGCTGGTTTCACAACCCGCTGAAGCCCGACTGGCTGGTCTGCCGCCTGACCGACACGGGCCGCACCGCCCTCGCCCCCCGCCCCTCCGCGAAGGAACTCGCCCAGGCGGAGTGACGGCGGGCATCTCCCTCTACGCCGACACGGCCTTCAATTGCTGGTCCACCGCCGCCGCCAGTTCACGGGGGGTGACGGGCTTGTGGATCACCGTCAGCCCGTGGGCGGTGGCGTCCAGCAGGCAATCCGGCCCCGTCTCCCCGGTCAGGATCACCCCGGGAACCCCGGCGCCGTAGCGCTCGCGGACCCGCAGGATCACCTCGGTCCCGATCCGTCCCTCGCGCAGCCGGTAATCGGCGATCACGATGTCGGGGACGCGGGTCTGGGCCGACAGCCGCTCCATGGCCTGATCGGCGCTGCCCGCCGCCAGCACGGCGTAGCCCCATTCGGTGAGGATCAGTTGAAGGCCCATCAGCACGATGGCGTCGTCGTCCACCAGCACGGCGAGACGGCCCTGCCCCATCCCTGGCGCCGCACTCCCCGCACCCGCGGCGGCGGCCACCACCGTTTCGCCCATCGGCACCAGCACCCGGAAGGCCGAGCCCTTGCCCATCGCGGAACGCACCTCCACCGGGTGATCGAGCAGCCGCGACAGGCGCCGCACGATGGCGAGGCCGAGGCCGAGCCCCTGGTTGCGGTCCCGCTCCGGGTTGCCGACCTGATGGAACTCCTCGAAGATTCGCTCCAGATGGTCGTCGGGAATGCCCATGCCGGTGTCCTGGATGACAATCGACAGGAAGCGCCCGTCCGGCCGGCACTGCACCCGCACCAGCCCGCTGTCGGTGTAGCGGATGGCGTTCTCGACCAGATTGCGCAACAGCCGGCCCAGAAGCGTGCGGTCGCTGCGCACTCGCCCGGCGGCGACCTCCACCTGCCAGCCGATGCCCTTGCCCGCGGCGACCGGTGCGTAGGCGGCGCGGATCGGGTCCAGGACCTCCGCCACGTCGAAATCCTCGAACACCGGGGTGACCACCCCGGCGTCGAGGCGCGACACGTCGAGCAGGCTGTCGAGCAGCCCCTTCAGCGCGTCCAGCCCCTGCTCCAGGTGGGCTAGGATCTTGGCGCCCGCGGGGGACCCGACATGGGCCGACAGGGCGGCGGTGAAGAAGAACAGCGACTGGAGCGGCTGGCGCAGATCGTGGCTGGCCGCGGCCAGGAACTTCGACTTGGCGAGGTTGGCGCGCTCCGCCTCATCGCGGGCGGAACGCAGTTCGGCCTCCATCGCCTTGCGCTCGGTGATGTCCTCGGCGACGGTGATGCGGTAGGCCGGCTCCGTACCGGTGATCCGGGCGAGCGAGGAGGTCACCCGCACCCACACCGCCCCGCCGTCCTTGCGGCGGTAGCGCTTCTCCAGGGCGTAGCTGGCCAGCTCGCCGGACAGCAGCCGCTCGATCAGCCGGTCCTCCGCCGGCAGATCGGCCGGGTCGGTGATGTCGCGGTAGGTCCGTCTCAGCAACTCCTCGCGCGGGTAGCCGACGATGTCGCAGATCTTGGCGTTGACGTCGAGAATCCGGCCATCCAACCCCACCCGCTCGATTCCCACCGCGGCCAGTTCGAAGACCGACCGGAACCGTTCGTCGCTCTGGCGGCGCGCCGTCTCGGCCCGGCGCAGGTCGGTGACCTCCATCACGACGGCGCCGACCGCAACGACCTCCATCCCCTCATGCACGGGGAACAGGGCGATCAGCCAATGGCGCGTCACGCCCGGTTCCTTGGGCGTCTCGCCCATCACCTCGCGGTAGGGGATCGGCTCGCCGGTGTCGAACACCCGGTCGATCAGCGGCTCGACGCTGGCCCCGACGACGGGAAAAAGGTCCGCCAGCGTGCGGCCCATATGGGCCTCCGCCAGGATGCCGTTGGAATCGGCCAACTGCTCGTTGATGCGGATGTAGCGGCGCTCGCGGTCGAAGAAGGCGAAGCCGACCGGCGCGTTCTGCAGCAGGCCGTTCAACTGGGCGAGCAACGCGTTCTTTTCCCGGTTGGCGGAAACCAGGGCCGCCTCCCCCCATTTGCGGGCGGTGGTGTCCTGGAAGAAGACGGCCAGCCCGTCCGGCGACGGGAAGGCACGCACGGCGAACCAGGATTCGAAGGCCGTGCAATACTCCTCGAACTCGACGGGCGTCTGATCCCGCATGGCGCGGCGATAGTTATCCCCGAAGGCGCTGGCGGCGACCTCCGGAAAAACGTCCCACAAATCCAGGCCGACCAGATCGCGCCCCCCGGCGATCAGCGCGCGGGCGCGCTCGTTGATGAAGGTGATGCGCCAGTGGCGGTCCACCTCGAACACGCCGTCGGTGATGCTGCCCAGAACGGCGGCCGTCTTGTGGGCCAGCGCGTTGGCCTGCTCCCGGACCCGCTGCTGGCGGGCCAGCTCCTCGGCCATGCCGTCGAAGGCGCGGGCCAGCGTGCCGAGTTCGGACGATTGGTCGGCCACGCCGCTGCGCGCCGTCAGGTCGCCGGCCTTCCAGCGCTCCGCCGTCGCGACCAGCGCCGCCACCGGCCGCCGCAGGAACCGGCTGGCGCCCCACCAGACGGCGAGCAGCGTCAGCAGCAGCACCATTGCGATGCCCGTCATCGCCTGGACCATCGCGCCGCGGATCGGTCCCAGCGCCTCCCCCTTGTCGAGGCAGACCACGACGCCGACACCGTCCAGACTCCGCCCGGTGGGCTGGTAGGCGACGATGCGTGGCCGCCCGTCCGGTCCGGTCACCTCGGCGACGCCCGGTGCGTCACGGGACAGCAGCGCGATGACGGATGGGGACAGCGTGCCATTGGCATCCGCTTGGTTCGGCGCCGTCTGGTTCGGTAGGGGCGGCACCTGGGCGACCACCCGGTCGCGGCGATCCACCAGCGTGATCCGCGCGTTGTCGGACAGCGGCCGTTTGGACAGGAAATCGGCGATCCAGGAAACATCGGTCATCGCCGTCACCACGCCGGCGGCACGGCCCTCCGCGTCCTGGAAGGCCAGCGCGACGGGCATGGCGGAGCGCCCGTCCGTTCGGCGCAAGACATGCTCGCCCAGCGTCATGCGACCACTGTCCAGCGCATCGCGGAAATAGTCGCGGTCGGCGATGGAGATCCCCAGAGAGGCGCGGTCGGTCGAGCAACGCACCACACCGTCCAACCCGGCGATCACGATGCCGAGATGACCGGGATACGACGCGCGCAGGTCGTCCATCAGCGCCTGACAGGCCGAGGAGCCGGGTGCGCGCGCCGGGTCGGCCTTCACCAGCGTGCTCAGCACCTGCCGCATCCCGTCGATCATGCGGTGCTGCTCCGCCTCGAACAGAGCGGCGAGGTGCAGGGCGTCCCGCCCCACCTCCGCTTCCCGCGCGGCGCGCAGGGCCAACTCGTTCTTCACCTCGATGACGGCCGCCGGAATCATCGCCACGAGGACGAGCAGCAACAGGCGGTGAAGAAGGCTCATGCAGGACGGCTTTCGGAAAATGATGCCGTAAGACCGTGCGGGATACGGGATGCTCCCGTCAACGGGTGCCGGTGGGGCTGCGGTTTGCCTTCCACACGCCGGAGCGTTCGGCCCCGGCGGCAATGCGGCGGTCGGCGATCTCCGTCTCCTCCACCTCGGCGATCCCGGCGTGCTTCAGGGCGCGCAGAAGGACGCTGCGGACGGTCGTCCCCTCCTCCTCCGCGCGGCGGCGGACGGCGCGCTTGACGCTCTGCGGCACCATGGCGGCCAACTGCACGTCAGGTTCACGAGCGGCGGACGGAGTCTGTTCGGCACTGGGCGGAAAGGAATCGGGAGGAATGGCATGAGCGGGTCGGAAGGGGTGGTCGCGCATCGGTCCTGCCGTACATGGTTCGAAGGTGCGAAACACTCCCTGCTTATGGTTAATTTCTTGTTAACTATAAATCCGCCAGCGGCGCCCGGGCGAACTTGATACACCGGAATTGCGGTTGACCTGCACAATCCTGCACCGAACAGTGGCCGGCTGGGCCTTCCGGCGCCATGGCGCCGGATCACCGCCCTCCTTCTTACGGCCAGAGCAGAGGAGCGACGACGTTGTCAGCACGCCCTTCGAAACGCCGCATCGCCATCATCGGGGCCGGCTTCACCGGCAGCGTCCTCGCCGCGCACCTGATGCGCCACGCCGATGAGCCGACCAGCCTGCACTTGATCGAACGCACGCCCAGCCTCGGCGCCGGGCTCGCCTACTCCACCCCCAACGCCGCTCATCTGTTGAACGTGCGCGCCTACAACATGAGCGCCTATCCGGATGACCCGCGGCATTTCCTGCGCTGGCTGTGGGCGCAGGATGGCGGGACGCAGGATGGCGGGGCCGGGGCGGTGCCGCCCAGCGGCCACGCCTTCGTCTCGCGCGCCCGCTACGGCGCCTACATCCAGGACGTCCTGCGGGAGGCCGTGGCCGCCGCCCCGCCCCACGTCTCGCTTACCGTGTCTCAGGCGGAAGCGGTGGACATCGCGTCGGACGCTCGGGGCACCCGGCTGCGGCTGGGCAACGGCACCAGCCTGTCGGTGGACACGGCGGTTCTGTGCATCGGCAATTTCGCTCCCTCGCCGCCCCCGGTCCCGGCGCCGGAGGTCTATGCCTCCAGCCGCTACGTGGCGTCGCCCTGGGACTGGCCGGCGCTGTCCACGATCGCCTCCGACACGCCCGTGCTGATCCTGGGAACCGGGCTGACCATGGTGGACACCGTCCTGTCGCTGGAGGACAAGGGGCACCGCGGCCCGATCATCGCCCTGTCGCGCCGTGGCCTGCTGCCCCAGACGCACGAGGAGACGCGGCCCTTCAAGAGCTTCATCCATCCGCAGGTGATGCCACGCACGGTGCTGGACGTGATGATCGCCCTGAAGGCCGACGTCCGCCGCGCGCGGGAGACGGGATTCGACTGGCGGTCGGCCTTCGACGCGCTGCGGCCCTACCATCACCTGATCTGGAGCCATCTGGCGCCGGAGGAGCGGCGGCGGTTCCTGCGCCATGTCCGCCCCTACTGGGAGGTCCATCGCCACCGCATCGCGCCCGAGGTGGCGGCCCGCATCGCCGCCCTCCGCGCGAACGGGCGGTTGACCATCCGCGCCGGTCGTCTTCAGACGCTCACTCCCGTTCCGAACGGGGTGGAGGCGACCGTTCGCGCCCGCGGGGCGGAGGGAACCGTCTGGACCCGGACGGTGGGAGCCATCGTCAACGCCACCGGCACCGAGTGCGATTTCAGCCGGATCGCCCATCCGCTGGTCAAGGCGCTGCTGACGCGCGGTCTGGCGCGGCCTGACCCGCTGCGGCTGGGGCTGGACGTCACCATGGACGGCGCGCTGATCGGTGAGGACGGGCAGGTATCGGACCGGCTGTTCGCGCTCGGCCCGATCAGCCGTCCGCCCTTCTGGGAGATGACCGCGGTGCCCGAGTTGCGCAGCCAATGCGCCCAGGCCGCCCGGCACATCGCCCGGTTGCGGCGATCCGCCTACCCTCCGGCGGAGCCGTCGCCGCTTCACGCGCGGGCGATGCCCTGACGGATGGGGTCGCCGGACCGCGTCCCCGCTCCTCTCACCAGGGGGTGCCGTCGCGGTGCGTGAAGAGATCCGTCGCGCTGTCGTAGCGCAGATCCTCGTCCGGGTAATGCGCCTCGTCCCCGGCGGTGCGGTCGCCGACCTCCAGGTAGGTCGCCGGTTCGTCGGAACGGTTGACGAGTTGGTGCCCGTCCGGCTTTCCGGCCGGGAAGCCGGCGCACATGCCGGGGCGCAGGATCGTCTCGCCGGCGTCGGTGACCAGGGTCAGCTCGCCGTCCAGCACATAGACGAACTCGTCCTGGCGGGTGTGCCAATGCCGCAGGGCGGAGGCGGCGCCCGGCTCCAGCCGGGTCAGGTTGACGCCGAAGTTGGTGATCCCCAGCGGGTTGCCCAGCCGTTTGCGCAGGCGCCCGGCGACCGCCGCGCGGAACGGCTCCGGATAGCCGGTGGCGCCGAGTTTGGCCCCGACGGCGGCGGGGTCGAGCACCGGGGGCTCGGGGGGGATGGCGGGTGCGGGGGGCTTGTCTGACAAAGGTGGGTCTCCCTTCACCTGGGATCGATACCGATCTCTGGAATTGATCCGGGAACGTCACTGTAGGCCATCGGGCACGGACGGACCATCCGGCCTGTTAAGCCACCGGCCGACAACCTCATCGAGGCAAGGCCCAACGGAAGGGGGAAAGGCGCATGGAGACGACGCTGTACATTCCACCGCTCGGCCTTGCGGGGCAATTCGGAGCACCCGCCGGCTTCACGGCTGCGGTGATCTTTGCCCACGGCACCTCCAGCGGACGGACGAGCCCGCGCAACGTCCGCGTCGCCGCGCGTCTGCGGGACGCGGGATTCGCCACGCTGCTGATGGATCTGTTGACGGAGAAGGAGAAGGCCGACCCGGCCAACCAGTTCGACGTCCACCGCCAGTCCGAGCGCCTGCTGCTGGCCGTCCGCCACCTGCGCGCCACCACCGCGGTGGAGCGCAAGCCCATCGGCTTCTTCGGCGCCGGGTCCGGCGCGGCGTCGGCGCTGATCGCGGCGGGACGCGCCGCGGAGCATGACGGCATCGGCGCCGTGGTCTGCCGCGGCGGTCGTCCCGATCTGGCGGAGGAGTGGCTGAACGCGGTCGCCGCCCCCACGCTGCTGGTGGTCGGTGGCAAGGACGCGCCGGCGCTGGACCTCAACAATGACGCCCTTGCCCGGCTGCATTGCACCAAGGCGCTGGAGATCGTGCCGGGGGCCGGCCGTCTGTTCGAAGAAACCGGAAAACTGGATCAGGTGGCCGATTCCGCGCGCTCCTGGTTCACCACTCATCTGCTCAAGGCTGCCAACGGCTGAGCGCGGGTCGACAGCGGGAGCGATGCGGGCTACCTCTGGTTTCCCTGCCGCATCGCGGCACCCGGATCGGACCGCCCATGCCCCAGCTCGAAATCCTCTGCCACCGCCCCGCTGGACCGGCCAAGCCGGCGCCCCTGCTGTTCGTTCATGGCGCCTTCTGCGGCGCCTGGATCTGGGAGGAGCATTTCCTGCCCTGGTTCGCCGAGCAGGGCTGGGAGGCGCATGCCGTGTCCCTGCGCGGCCACGGCGCCAGCGAGGGGCGGGGGCGGCTGAACAGTTTCGGCATCGCCGATTACATTGAGGATGTTTTGACCGCCGCGGACGCCTGCTCGGCCCCGCCGGTGCTGATCGGCCATTCCATGGGCGGCATGGTGGTCCAGCGGACCTTGATCCGCCGTCGCTTCCCGGGAGCGGTCCTGATGGCTTCCGCGCCGCCGCACGGCTTGCTGGAATCGACGATGCGGCTGGCCTGGAGCGACCCCTACGTGTTCCAGCAGATGGGCATGCTGATGACCTTCTCCAACGGCATCGAGGCGGAGGCGGTGCGCCGCGCCATGTTCTCCGACCAAGTGCCGCTGGAGGTGGCCAAGCGCTACGAACCGCTGATGCAGGAGGAGTCGCAGCGCGTGCTTCTGGACATCGGCGGCTGGATTCCCTTCCCGCTCCTGCCGGCCCGCGGTGTCGCCGTGACGGTGCTGGGTGCGGAGAAGGACCGGCTGATTCCCAAAGATCAGGTCGCGGTCACCGCCCGCGCCTTCCGGACGGAGCCGGTCTTCTTCCCCGCGATGGGGCACAGCATGATGCTCGAACCCGGTTGGGAAGCGGTTGCCGGCCACATCGCGGACTGGGTGGAGACGACGGTGCTGAAGAGGCCGGCGCCGCAAAGGAAGGCTCTGGACACGAAGAGCTTGGACACGGGGGCTTCGGACACGGGCGTCCGCGCCGCCGCCGACTGATCGGCGCGGCGCGGCGCCGTTTCACCATTCACTGCGTGCGCAGGGTCCGCAGGAAACCGCCGAATTCGCCGTTCAGGGATTCCGACTGCTGGGCCAGTTGCCGGGACGCCTCCAGCACGGCGTAGGCCATTGTCCCGCACTGCCCGGCGGCGGCGGTCACACCGGAGATGTCGCGCGCCACCTCGCGCGTGACGTCGGCGGCCTGCTGGACGTTGCGGCTGATCGCCTGGGTGGCCGCCCCCTGCTCCTCCACCGCCGACGCGATGATCGTGGCGATGCCGTTCACCTGCTCGATCACGCGCGCCACACCGCTGATCTCCGCCACCGCCTCGCCGGTCGCGGACTGGACGCCGGCGACCTGGGCGGCAATTTCCTCGGTGGCGCGGGCGGTCTGGCTGGCGAGGCTCTTCACCTCGCCCGCGACCACCGCGAAGCCCTTGCCGGCTTCCCCCGCCCGGGCCGCCTCGATGGTGGCGTTGAGCGCCAGCAGGTTGGTCTGCGCCGCGATGTCGTTGATCAGGCTGACCACGGTGCCGATCCGCCCGACCGCCTCGGCCAGCCCGGTCACCTTTCCGGTGGCCCGCTCCGACGCTGTGGCGGCGTCGCGCGCGATCCGCGAGGCGTCGGCGACCCGGCGGCTGATCTCCCCCACCGAGCCCGACAGCTGCTCCGTCGCCACGGCGACCGTCTGCACATTGACCGAGGTCTGTTCCGTCGCCGCTGCCACGGCGCCGGCCAGCCGGTCGGTCTGTCCGGCGGCCCGGGTCATCTCCTGGGCCTCGCGCTCCATCTCCTCGGTTTCGAGCGACACCGACTTCATCACCTCGCCGACGCTCCGCTCGAACCGCTCGGCGAGGCCGGCGAGGGTGCGGCGTTTGTCCTCCTCCGAGCGGCGGAGAGCGGCGGCCTGATCGGCCTCCAGGCGCGTCTTCTCCTCGGCGTTGCTCAGGAACACGCGGGCGGCGCCGGCCATGGCGCCGATCTCGTCGCGGCGGCTCGCCTCGGGAAAGGCGACGGAGAGATCGCCGCCCGCCAGGGCGTGCATGCGGATGCTGAGGCCACGGATCGTGGCGCTGAGCCGCACCCCGACCAGCGCGATCAGGCAGACCGCCGGCACCGCCAACAAGCCGGCCACCGCCAGGACGGTCCACAGCGTGCCCAGGAAGGCGCCGCGGATGTCGTCAACGAAGACGCCCGTTCCGATGTAGATTCCCCAGGGCTGGAAGATCTTGATGTAGGACAGCTTCGCCGCCGTCTCGTCGCTGCCTGGGGCGACGTTCCAGAAATAGCCGTAGGTTCCCTCACCCGTGGCCCTGGCGATCCGCGCCATGTCCATCAGGATCGGCGCCCCCCTGGTGTCCTTCACGCCGGAAATGTCCTGCCCCATCATCTTCGGGCTGGGATGGGCGAAGCCGAAGCCGTCCAGGGTGATCGCGAACAAATATTCCTGCCCGCCGTAGCGCATGCCGAGAAGCGACCGTTTGAAGCGGGCCTGGGCCTCCTCCCGCGTGATCTGCCCGGAAGCGGCCTCCGCCTCGTAAGCGGCGGCCATGCTGTGGGCGGCCTCCACCATGAAGCGCAGGGACTGGACGCGGTCCGCGTGCATGCGCTGGTAATTCAGCCAGAGGCCGGCGCCGACGACGGCAGCCGACGCGATGCTCGCCAGAGCCACCAACCCCCAGAGCTTCGAGCGGATGGACAAATTATCGAACATGACAACCCTTCCGACAAATGCGCACCGATGACCGATTGCGCGCCGGCCGTTCGGCCATCGGAATGCTATAAGAGAAATCGTGACTCATTCATTAATAGTTTTACTTGATCGAACTCAAAGACTGAGCGTTGATCATAGACCTTTCGTTGCGGACGTTTTGTTTGTTCTGTCAGAAAATTGATGTCCCTTGCGAGGTTTGAAAGTTGTCACGCTTGGACGTGTTCTATCGCGGTCAGGCGCCGGGGGCGGATTTCTGGGTCAGGACGAGGAAGATCTTTTCCTCGAGTTGTTCCGGGGTGAAGGGCTTGGCGATGTAGGCGCTGACATTGTGGGCCAGCGCCCGTTCCACGGCCTTCAGCGTGGCGAGCGCCGTGACCATCAGGAAGGGCAGATCGCGCCGCACCTCACGCACGCGGCGCAGCACGTCCAGGCCGCTGGCCTTCGGCATCATCCAGTCGCAGACGATCAAATCGTAGCTCCCGTCCCCGGCCAGCCGGAGCAGCGCCTCCTGGCCGTCCGCCGCCGTGTCGATGTGACCGATGCCGAGGTCGCGCAGCACCGATTCCACGAAGTGCCGCGGCCCGTCCTCGTCGTCGACGACCAGAACGCGGATGGCGCCGAGGTCGATGAAGGGCACGCCGATCACCCCCAGCGCCCCGCGCATCCAGGAGGCGCGGGCCGAGCGCTCCTTGCCACCCGTGGCACCCAGCAGGAAGGAGCGCACGAAGCGCGGCCGGTGCACCTGCCGGTACAGCGCCTTGGCGACCGCCGCCCGGCTCTTGCCGCGGCAGAAGGCGCCGTCGCCGGCCATCCGCACCATCTCCAGCACCGTGTCGGGGTTCGGCTCGTCCTTGCCCTGGAGGGGGCTCAGCAGGCGCTGGGTGCGGATGAAGGCGTTCTGGATCTCGTCGATCTGCCCGGCCATATGCTCGCGGGCATCCTCGGCGAAGGCGCTGTCGAGCACGAGCTTCTGGACCTCCGCCAGCCCCTTCAGCTTCTCGGTCTTCTCCTTCCAGCAGTCGAGCAGGCGCCCGGCGAAATCCCGCCCGTCGAAGAACTGCGTCAGGTAGCCGTTCACCGCCCGCTCGGCGCTGGGCGACAGGGGCATCTTCTGGAGGACGAACAGGATGCGGAGCTTCTGCATCAGCGTCCGCCCCTTGGTGATCTCGGGCAGCGTGTCCTCGTTGACGAGCAGAGCGCTGCGCCGCTGGAGCGCCGCCTCCGTCCGGGCGCCGCCGAAATAGCCCTCGCCGGTGCGCAGCCGCTGCGACACCTGGCTCAGCGCCATGATTTCCCGCTGCACCGCCTCCACCCCGAACAGGTCGCCGGCGCTGGTGATGGTGAAGCGGTCGGGCTTCGACAATTCACGGCGCAGCGCGACGATCAGGCTGTCGCTCAGCACCGGCATGGCCGTGCGGCGCACCAGCGTCTCAAGACCCCGGAAGACCGGTGGCGCCTCGTCGGGCAACGGCTTGTCCCCGGCGATCAGCGTCACGATCATGTCCACCCGGTCCACGAAGGGCGCGTCCAGGGAACAGGAGGCGGTGCCGGTGTCGCTGCGCAGGATCTCGCCGAGCAGCCGGTCGAGCGGCGCCAGCGCGTCGGCGTCCTCCAGACCGTCCGCCAGATCCAGCAGGAGCCGCGCCTTTTCGGCGAAGCTGCGGCCCTGATACAGGTGCGTTGTCAGCGCCGCATCGACCATGAAGCGCCCGTTGAAGGCGTCGCGGGCGGTGATCAGCCGTTCCGCCGTGGCGGCGTAGCTGGCCGGCGTCAGGTCCGGCGGCTGGGCGTCCTTCAGCCGCTCGCGGGTCAGCCGGGCGACCTCGTTGACCAGGGCGGTCAGCGCGCCCTTGCGGTCCATCGCCCGTTCCGCCTGCTGCAGGATGGCGACGAAGGTCGGGATGTTGGACAGGCTCTGCTGGTGGCGGGGGGAATGCAGAAGCTCGGTCGGAGTCAGCGCGTTCTCGTCGAAATAGCGCTGGCAATGCCGGCCGATGCTGTCCCGGCCCTGCGGGGTGTAGAAGTCCTCCGGGGTCCGGCAGACGGCGGTGTCGACCCCGCCCTCCGTGTCCAGGTCCCGGCCAATGTCCCGGCCCTCCGCGATGCTCTGGTCCGATGCCATGCCCTAACCCCGTCTCATTCGGCCAGCAGCCCGCGCACCGCCTCGATCAGGCGGTCCGGGGCCACTGGCTTCATGACGATCCGGCGGCCGGGCTGTGCCGTCATGTCCGCCGCCGTTTCATGGGACGCGTAGCCGGTCAGGAAGAGGATGCGCAGGTCGGGGTTGCGCTCCGCCAGGGCGCGGCTCAGCTCCAGCCCGTTCATGCGGGGCATGGACATGTCGGACACCACCGCGTCGAACAGCCCGCCGCATTCGTCCCAGCGCTCCAGCGCGTCCAGCCCGTCCACCGCCTCGGTCACCGTGCAGCCGGCCTCCTCCAGCGCCAGCCGCACGTAGGTGCGCACGGAGTCCTCGTCGTCCACCAGCAGGATGGCGGCCCCTTCGTCCTCGCCCAGCCCCAGCCCGTCCACCAGCGAACCGGCCTTCACGGGAGCGGGAACCGCGGGCAGATGGATGGAGAAGACACTGCCGCGCCCGTCCGGCCCGGCCTCCATCTCCACGGCCCCGCCGGCCTGCTGGGCGGTGCCATAGACCATCCACAGGCCGAGGCCGGTGCCCTTGCCCGGCTCCTTGGTGGTGAAGAAGGGCTCCCAGATGCGGTCGCGCACCGCCTCCGGCACGCCGCAGCCCTCGTCGATGACCCGGATCACGGCATAGCGCCCGTGCGCCAGCGCGCCGTGCCGCCCGAAGAAGCCGGCATCCGGCAGGGTGCTGTCCAGCGCGATGGTCAGCCGCCCGCCGTCGGGCATGGCGTCGCGCGCGTTGAGGGCGAGGTTCAGAATGGCCTGGTTCAGCATCACCGGGTTGGCGACGGCGTGGGTGTCCGCGTCGCCGATGCGGATGTCCAGGTCGATGCCGGCGCTCATCAGCGGCTTCAGGAAGATCTTCAGGTCGCGCACCAGCGGCGCCAGCGCCACCACCTCCGTCTCGTCGGACGGGCGGCGGCGCGAGAAGTCGAGAAGCTGCGCGGTCAGCGCGGCCGCCCGGTCGGAGGCCTTGGCGATCTCCCGCACGCAGGTGGTGACGCGCGCCGGATCGTCCGGCGCCCGTTCGGCCAGCCGGGCGAATCCGCCGATGGCGGTCAGCATGTTGTTGAACTCATGGGCGATGCCGCCGGCCATGCGGCCCACCGCCTCCATCTTCTGCGACTTCTGAAGCTCCGCCTCGGCACGGCGGCGGTCGGTCACGTCGTTCAGCACCAGGAGAACCGCCGGCTCCCGCTGGTAGACCGCGGGAAAGGCGCCGATCTCCACGTGGCGCTGTTCGCCCGACGGGCGGGCGATCGCGCATTCCACGCGCTGGTGGTCGCCCTCCGCGCCCAGCCCCAGCCCCAGCCCCAAACGCGTCGTCACCGTCTCCGCCTCCACGATGAAGCGGTTGAGGTCCACCCCCTCCAGCCCGTCGTTGCCGCCCACCCCCAGGATGGACGCCGCCGCGGCGTTGCCGAAGCGGATGGCCCGGCGGTCCCAGATGACGATGCCGTAAGGCGCCAGCTCGACCAGCTGGCGGTAGCGCTTCTCGCTCTCGCTGAGCGCGCTGACGGTGGCCTCCAGCCGCTCCGTCTGGCCGGCCAGTTGCTCCTCGCGCCGCTTCAGCTCGGTGATGTCCATCAGGATCTTCACGATGCCGCCGGAGCCGGTGGCGTGTTCGCTGATGCGGTACCAGCGCCCGTCGGACAGCCGCCCGTCCACCGGGTCGGTGTGCAGCAGGTGGCGCTTCATCCGCTCGGCGATCCAGTTCGCCATCTCGCGGTCGTCGCCGTCATAGCCGCCGCGCTCGGCGGCGGCGCGCAGAATGTCCTTGAAGGCGGTGCCGGGCACCAGCACGTCGGCCAGATTCGGATAGGCGCTGCGGTAACGCTCGTTGCAGAAGATCAGCCGGTCGTCCGGGCTGAACAGCACGAAGCCCTCGGAAATGCTGGACAGCGCGTCGTGCACCACCGACTGCATGAAGCGCGCCTCGACCAGGGCCAGCGTCTCCGCGGTCGTCTCGATGCCGGTGCCGCGGTAGCCGGCGAACCGCCCGTCCGCGTCGGTGAAGGGCTGGGCGCTGATGCGGAAGACACGGGTGTCGCCCGCCCCGTCGCGCAGCATAATTTCCAGATCGCGGAAGGCTCGCCCGGCCTCGATGTCGGCCAGTTGGACGAGCCAGGTGTCGGTGTCCTCCACCAGCGCACCGAGGTCGAGCAGCGAATCGCCGAACACCGGCGCCGGATCGCCGCCAAGAAGCTCCGGAAGCCGTTCGGACACATAGGTGTAGCGATGGTCTGAGGCGCTTTCCCAGAACCAGTCGGACGCGGCCTCGGCGAAGTCGCGAAAGCGCTGGCGGCTGGCCGCCAATTCCTCGTTGGCGGTGCGCAGCAGGCGGGCGGAGCGGTCCAGAGCCGCCGCAGCAGCGCGGGCGCGGCGCACCGAAAGGACGGCCAGCGCCGCCATCGCCAGCGTCATCACGCCGAGCGGCAGCATCAGCCGGTCGCGCCCCTCCTCCGGCATCATCACGGCCAGCAGGCCGGCGGCGCCGAGCATGAGGAACAGCAGGTCGGTCAGCCCGCCCAGCCCGCGGCGCGCTGCCGCTGCCCCGGCCGGCCGGACGGCACGGACGTCGAGGTCGGTGTCGGTGGGGGGCAGCCCGCCCCGGCCGGAAAGATCCACGGAGCCCCGCTCCATCGTCATGGGTGTACCGCCGCGCAAGGCGCGCTGTGCATAGACCCGTAATAGGAGGGGAGCCGTTAACAGCCGGTTTCGCTGTTCGCCTTCGTACGACCGGATTCTACCGTGAGCATACGATTTCCACCGCTCAGCGCCGGTTCACCAGAACCAGGATCTTCTCTTCGAGCTGTTCGGGAGAAAAGGGCTTGGCGATGTAGGCGGTGACGTCGTGGGCCATGGCCTCCTCGACCGCGATGATGGTGGCGAGCGCGGTGACCATCAGAAAGGGCATGTCCGGTCGCACCGCGCGGACCAGCTTCAGGAACTCCAGCCCCGACAGGCGCGGCATCTTCCAGTCGCAGACGATGAGGTCGAAGGCGCCCTGCCGCTCCTCGAATCGGGTCAGCGCCTCGCGCCCGTCCTGGGCGATGGTCAGATCGGTGATGCCGAGGTCGCGCAGGATCATCTCGACGTAGCCGCGGGCGGCCGGCTCGTCGTCGGCCAGCAGGACGCGCAGCGTGTTCATGGCGCGCATCGGCAGGCCGGCGCCGGCCAGCGTCGCGAAGAAATGGGCGAAGCGCTCGGCCCGCTGCTCCGTCGCGTCCTTGCAACGGGCGAGGTAGCCGCGCAGGAAGGCGGTGGAACGGACATGGTGCCCGACCAGCTCGCGCGCCGCCGCCACGCATTTGCCCTCGGTGAAGGCGCCCTCGGCGAGCAGGCTGGCGAATTCCATGACCTCGTCGACGTGGGGCGGGCGGTCCTTGGCGATGCGGGCGAAGACCTTGTTGGTGCGCAGGAAGGTGTTCTGGATCTCGTCGAGCATGCGGACGTAGCGCTCGCGCAGGCCGTCCGGCAGAGTGGAGCGCTGCACCCGCCGTTGCAGGTCGGCCAGCGCCTTGATGCGGGCGCGCGGCGTGCGGGCCGTCTCGAACAGGCGCTGGGTGAAGTCGCGGGCCTCCAGATGGCGGCGCAGGTGGGCGACGATCATGCGCCGGCTGCGCTCCCCCGACACCGCCCCTTCGAAGGCCAGCAGGTCGACGATGCGGGCATAGTGGCTCTTGGCGTGCAGCACCGCCTCCAACCGCGCGCCGGACAGCAGCAGCGCCACCCGCCGGTCGATCAGCCGGGTCGTGCGCTCCCCGCCGATCACCCCACCCGTCACCGCCAGACGGGAGGACAGGAGGCTGATCGCCGACAGCTCGTCCAGCACCGCCGCGACGCTGTTCGGCTCCGCCTTGGTGCCGGACAGCGGTGCGTCCCCCAGCAGGGCGTGGTGAACCCCCGCCTCCAGCCCCAGCCGGGCGGCGCGCGCCTGATGGCGGGCGACGAAGGCGGACAGGCGGTGCAGAACCGCCGGGGCGTCGGGGTGCGACGGCGCCTCGCCCCGCCAGACCATCGCCATGGCGTCCAGCACGCCGCGCAGCCCGTCCGCCCAGCCGAACAGCGCCTCGACCACCAGCCCGTTGGCCAGCATTTCCCCGACGATCTGGTCGAGGATGGCGATGCCCTCGCCGGACAGCCCGTCCCCGTCGAGGGACAGGATACGCACCAGCCGAAGCTCGTGGTTGCGCCCTTCCCCCAGCCAAGCGGACAGCCAGCAATCGATGGTGTGGCGTCCGGCGAATCCCGGCGTCCGCGCCATGGTCTGGGCGACCGTGGCGGCGAACTGCTTGGCGTCGATGGACAGGGCCGCACCGCTGTGGGCGCGCCGGGCGGTGACGGCCAGCACCTCCTGCTCCAGCCGCTTCAGCTCCTCCAGCCGCATGGCGGGGGAGCGGCGGCCGGGGCGGGCCTGCCGCTGGGCCACCCGCTCCAGCACCTGGGCGCGGCGCGGCCAGTCGAGGAAGGAGCGTTGCGGCTCCACCTTGTGCAGGAATTCGGTGGGAGTGATGCCGCGCGCCTCCAGGAACTCCGCCAGCTCCCCCGCGATCAGGAATCGCGCGGCGGGGGCGAAGACCTCCTCGACCCGGACGCAGACGGCGGACTCCGGCGCCTCCTCCGGCGCGTCGCCGCTCAGTTCGCCGAGAAGGGCGTCGACGTCGTAAGCGCCGATGGGAATGCCGTCGGTCGGGAGCGGGGAAGGCGGCGGAACGGCGCTCATCGATGTCCCGCCATCAGATCAGCAGCGCGTGGATCGTGTCGGCCAGCTCGTCCGGGTTGATCGGCTTGCGCAGGAAGACGATGCGGCGCCCGCCTGATTTCGGGTCGGCCAGCAGGTCGTCCAGGCTTTCCGTTTCCGGCGGGTAGCCGGACATCAGGACGGTCGGCAGATCCGGATTCTCCCGGCGCAGCGCGCGGGCCACCGACGCCCCGCCGATCTGCGGCATCACGAGGTCGGTCACCAGCAGATCGAAGGCCCCGCCATGGTCGGCGTAGGCGCGCAGGGCCTCCGCGCCGTCGGCGGCGCAGACCACCCGCATGCCCATGTCCTCCAGCGTCAGGCGGATGAAGTCGCGCACCTGCGCCTCGTCCTCCACCAGAAGCACGGTGGCGGCCATCGACAGCCCCTCCATCTCCTCATCCTCCGCGTCCAGGAAGACGGGATCGTCCAGACCGGGGGCGTCCGCGTCCGGCTGCTCCGCAGCCTCCTCCGCCGGGAAGCGGAGCGTGAAGACGGTGCCGCGCCCCAGCTCCGTGTCCACCTCCACCGCGCCGCCGGCCCGCGCGACCGTGGAATAGACCAGCGCCAGCCCCAGCCCGGTTCCGGCCCCCGGCTCCTTGGTGGTGAAGAAGGGTTCGAAGATGCGGTCCACCACCGCCGGGTCGATGCCGCAACCGGTGTCGGCGACGGTGATGGTCACGCTGACATCGTCCGTCCGCTCCACCGCGATGGTGATCGGCCCGCCCTCCGGCATGGCGTCGCGGGCGTTGAGCACGAGGTTGAGCAGCGACTGGTGCAGCAGGGCCGGGTCGATGGTCACCACCACACCGCCCCCGGCGCCCTCGGTCCGCAGCGGGTGGCGCTCGCCCAGCGTGGGTCCGAGGAAGCGGCGCAAATCGTCGATCACCGCGCCGACGCGCACCGGACGCGCCGCGTCGGTCTGGCCGGGCCGCCCGAAGCTGAGAAGCTGGGCGGTCAGGCCGGAGGCGCGGTCGGTCGCCTTGACGATCTCGGTCAGGCACTGCTCGACCCGCGGGCGGTCCTGTGGAGCGCGGCGGGCCATCTGGGCGAAGCCGCCGATGGCCGTCAGCATGTTGTTGAACTCGTGCGCGATGCCGCCGGCCAGCTGGCCGATGGCCTGCATCTTCTGCGCCTGCTGGATGGCGCGCTCCGCCTGCTTGCGCCCGGTGATGTCGGTGAGGACGAGGAACCACGCCGCCTCCCCCTCCACCGCGAAGGGGTGGATGCCGACCTCCAGTTCCCGCAGGGCGCCCTGCGCGGTGACGAAGCGGGCCTCGACCGGCGGCGGGGCTCCCAGGCCGCTGCCGGGCGGGGGCAGCCAGTCGAACAGGCGCTGCACCCCGTCGAACTCCGTCGCCTCGACGAGCGGGATGCGCAGCATGGCGTCGGGATCCCCGCTGCCCAGGATCAGCGCGGCGGAGCGGTTGGTGAAGCGCAACCGCTGCCCGTCCCAGATCAGGATGCCGTAGGGCGCCATCTCGACCAGCCGGCGGTAGCGCGCCTCGCTGTCGGCCAGCGCCTCCTCGTGGCGCTTCAGCTCGGTGATGTCGGTGAGGATCTTGACCACGCCGCCGAAGCGCGTGGCGTGCTCGCTGATGCGGTACCAGCGCCCGTCGCCGAGCTGGTGGTCGGTCGGCGGTCCGCTGCGGGTGTGGCGGTTCAGCCGCTCGGCGATCCAGTCGGACGGGTCGCCGAGATCGTCACCGGCGGCACCCCGCTCCACCGCGACCCGCAGCAGATCGGCGAAACGGACGCCGGGAACCAGATGGTCTGACAGCAACGGGTACGCCGCGCGATAGCGGTCGTTGCACAGCACCAGCCGTCCGTCGGCACCGAACAGCACGAAGCCTTCGGAGACGCAGCCGATGGCGTCGGACAGCAGCGCACGGAAATGCGCCTCGCCCTCGCCTGGGTGACCGCTCACCGGGCTCGCCACGACGGCGTCGAGCCGGTTCCGCAGCGCCCGCAACGGCTCCCGCAGATGAGCCAGCGCGTCGGGCGGCGCGGCGGACAGCCGCGCGCCCAGGGTGTCGAGGAGTTCCGCAAGCTCTTGGTCGGGCCGGTCCATAACCCGGCATTCAACCATTACGCCCCGTCACCCCGCCAGTTGATTCCGCGCTCAGGCCTGCTTCGGGAAATGGTGATGGCCGTGGTCGCAGACGCCGCGCGAATGCTTGTCGTCGCAGCTTTCGCCGGACGCGGTCAGGCCGATCCAGGCGTGCAGCGTGTTGGGGTCGAATCCGGCCTTGCGGTCCGCCCCGACCTGGAGCAGCGGGCGGCGGATCAGGTCGCGGTCGGCCAGCAGGGCGGTCAGCGCCGACTCCTCGTCCAGCTCGTCGGGCTTCACGGCGCCGGTTTTCACGGCGGCGGCGCGGCGGTTGAACCAGTCCTCCACCGGACGGTCCTCGAAGAAGGGGCGCAGGGTTTCGGCGGTGAGGGGCTCGGCGGCCAGATCGCGCTCCACCAGCGTGTGGCCGGCGGCCTGGAGCTGAAGCTTCTGCTTGGCGTTCGCCGTGCAGCCGGACAGACCGTAAAAGATCACTTCCGTCATGGGGTTGGTGCTCCGCATCGAAACAGGACGAATTAGGTCCAGTCTACCGGCGCGGGGACCGGGGGTGCCGGTGACGGAATGTCGCACCGGTCTCCCCTCTCCCGCCCCGGGAGAGGGAGGGACCCGCCGCGAAGCGGCGGGCGGGTGAGGGTACCGCCAAGGATCACCAGCTCCATCCTTGGACGACCCTCACCCGCCCGCTGTCGCGGGCACCCTCTCCCGGGACGGGAGAGGGAACAACTCACTTGATGCGCTTCAGCGAGTCCTCGACGTAGGCGTTCGTGTAGGTCTTGGACAGGTCGATGTTCGTCGCGGCCACGGCCTTGTCGAAGGCCTTCAGCACCTTGTAGGCGGCCTCCGCCCCCTCCTGGGAGAAGCGGCCGTCGGGCGAGTAGGTCGGCTTCGAATGCTCGAAGGCCTGGGCGTAGAGCGACTGGTTGCCGAGGAAGTATTCCGGCGGCAGGACCTTCAGGACGTCCTCGGTCTTGGCTTGGTCCAGCCACTTCAGCGTCCGCACGAAGACGTCGACCAGCGCCTGGGTGGTCTTCGGGTTCTCCTTGATGAAGGCCGGCGTGGTGTAGAGCACCGCCGCCGGGTACGGCCCGCCGTAGGTGTCCAGCGTGCCCTTTTCCGTCCGGGTGTCGGCGATCGGGGTCACGTCGCCGTCGGCTTCGAGCTGACTGATCACCGGGTCGAGGTTGGCGATGGCGTCGATCTCGCCGCGCTTCACCGCGGCCACCGCGCTGGGGCCGCCGCCGACGCCGATGAAGGACACGTCCTCCGGCGTCATGCCGTGCTGGGTCAGCAGATAGTTGACCATGAAGTTGGTCGAGGAGCCAGGGGCGGTCACGCCAATCTTCTTGCCCTTCAACTCCTTGATCGATTTGATCGTGCCGGCCTTGTTGACCGAGGCCAGCACGATGCCCGGATAACGGCCCAGCAGCACCACGGCGGTGATCGGCTGGTCCTTGGCCTGCATCTGCACCGTGTGGTCGAAGGCGCCCGTCACGATGTCCGCCGAACCGCCGACCAGCGCCTGGAGGCTCTTGGCGCCGCCGCCGAAGTCGTTGATCTCGACGTTCAGCCCGGCCTCCTTGAAGTAGCCGAGCCGCTCCGCCACCGTCAGCGGCAGGTAATAGAGCAGCGGCTTGCCGCCGACCGCCAGCTTCAGGTCCTTCTTCTCGACCTGCTGGGCGTTCGCCCCGCCGATCCCGAAGGCCAGGACCACCGCCGCGGCGGCGATCACGCTTTTCATACGCATGGCTTCCCTCCCAAGTTTCTTGCTATGGCGCAGTCATCCCTGCGCGTTGGTCGTCTGCGCCTCCTGCGGGCGCCAGTGCAGAAGGCGTTTTTCGATGACGGTCACCACGGCGTCGATCACCACGACGAAGATCGTCAGCACCAGCATGCCGGAGAAGACGCCGACCGTGTCGAACACCCCCTCCGCCTGATGGATGCGGTAGCCGAGGCCGGCGGCGGAGCCGAGATACTCGCCCACCACCGCGCCGACCATGGCGAAGCCGACCGCGGTGTGCAGGCTGGAGAAGACCCAGGACAGGGCGGACGGCAGATAGACGTGCCGGAACAGGTGCCGGTTGCTCGCCCCCAGCATCTTCGCGTTGGCCAGCACGACCGGGCTGACCTCCTTCACGCCCTGATAGACGTTGAAGAAGACGATGAAGAAGACCAGCGTCACCCCCAGCGCCACCTTCGACCAGATGCCGAGGCCCAGCCACAGCGCGAAGATCGGCGCCAGCACCACGCGGGGCAGCGCGTTGACCGCCTTGATGTAGGGGTCGAACACGATGGAGACCAAGGGCGCGCGGGCGAACCAGAAGCCGAAGGCGATGCCCGCGATGGTGCCGATGGCGAAGGCCAGGGCGGTCTCCAGAAGCGTGATCCCAAGATGGTACCAGATCACCCCGGACGCGAAGTCGCTCCAGGTGCGCTCCAGCACCGCCAGCGGCGTGCCGAAGAAGAAGGGGCTCAGGATCTTCGTCGCGGTCAGGACGTGCCAGATCAGGAAGAAACCGATCAGCACGGCGACCTGCAGCAGCAGGATCACCGAACGGCTCGGCAGGCGTTTCACACGGGCCACGGCCATGGGGTCCTCGCGTCAACTTGGACGTTATTTCAGTTTGGTTTGGGCATAGCCCTTCAGAACTTCCTCGCGGAGCTGCCCCCAGATTTCCCGGTGCAGGTCGAGGAAGCGCGGCGTCATGCGGATCTCCGCCACGTCGCGCGGGCGCTCCAGATCCACCCGGTACTCACCGATCAGCCGGGCGCCGGGGCCGGCGGACAGCACCAGCACCCGGTCGGACATGGAGATGGCCTCCTCCAGGTCGTGGGTGATGAAGACCACCGACTTGCGGTCCGCCGACCACAGCTCCAGCAACTCGTTCTCCATCAACTGCCGCGTCTGGATGTCGAGCGCCGAGAAGGGTTCGTCCATCAGCACGATCTTCGGATCGACGATCAGCGTCTGGGCCAACGCGACCCGCTTGCGCATGCCGCCTGACAGCTGGTGAGGGTAACGGTCGCCGAAGCGGTCCAGCCCGACGCGGGCCAGCCAGGGAAGCGCCCGCTCCTCCGCCTCGCGTCGCGGCACGCCGCGGAACTCCAGCCCGGCGGCCACATTCTCCAGCGCCGACTTCCAGGGCATCAGCGCGTCCGCCTGGAACATGTAGCCGGCGTGCGGATTGATGCCGTCGACCGGCTCCCCGAAGGTCAGGGCGCGCCCCGCGCTGGGGGCGAGAAGCCCCGCCGCGACGTTCAGGATCGTGGATTTGCCGCTGCCGGTCGGCCCGACGATGGACACGAACTCCCCCGCGGCGACCGACAGGGTCACACCCTGGACCGCCGTGTAGGTCTGCCCGCGTCCGTCGGGCGATGGAAAGGTGCAGGTCACGCCGTCCAGGCGGAGCGCGGCCTTGTCCGCCCCCTCCGTCCGCAGGGCGGCCGCCACGGCGGCGCTGTCTGACATCAATGCGTTCCGTCCCTGATGGTCGTTTTCACGGCATCTTGGCGGAATGAGGCGGCCTCGGCAATGGGCACAGCCAACAATTGTTGCCGCGGACGGAGAGACTCAGTCCAGCCGAGCGAAGAAGGCCATGATCGCCGCCCCCACCCCTTGCGGCCATTGATGCGGGTAGAAGCGTCCGTTGCGCGTGCGGTCGTCGGCCAGCGGACACCACAGAACCGGGTTCTCCTCGCCTTCGGCGCCATAACGCCGGCAATTGAAGCGGTGCGGTTCGTCCGGCTCGCTTCCCGTCGGCAGTCCATCCTGGGCCAGCAGCGCACGGCGCAGGCGCAGGGCTTCGGACAGCGGCACCTGCTCGTCGCGCGGGTTGTGCAGCACCATGGCGGCGACCGGCCCGCCGCAGTCCTTGGGCCGGGCGGACCCGCCGCCGAGGCTGGCCAGACCGCGGATCTCCCCGCCCCGCGCGCAGGCGAGGCTGTTGGCGAAGGAGCCGCCCAGCGAATGGCCGACGACGAACACCCGGCCCATGTCCAGACAGTAGGTCGCGGCCATGCTCTCGAGGACGGCGTCGAACAGCCGGAAATCGCGCAGCCGGTGCGGCGGGTCGCCGGGATCGGCCCACACGTTCAAGCCGCGGGCGTCCTTCAGGCTGGCGGGATAGACGACGATCGCCGGCTCCCCCGCCTGCCCCTCCAGGGCAAAGTAGCGCCGCACCTCGGCGTTGCTGTTGGTCCGCCCATGGAAGGCGACGACGAGACTGTGCGGAAGGTCGGGGCGGTAGCCCTCCGGCACGGCCACGATCATGCCACGCGCCGCCCCGTCCAGCGTCACATGGTCGGCCACCGGTGCCGGGGCCGGCGCTCCGCAGCCGCGCGATAATTGCTGCGGCGCCACATTATTAACCAATTCCGCCGATAAGCCGTGGAAGGACCACAGAATCAGCATGGCCGCGGCGCAGAATGCGCAAAATTGTTTCACCATTCACAGTCCGAACGATCGCCTTCCTCCATAAACAGCCTGCGGCGAGGGTCGTTGCACCTTTGGGCAGGCTTGTCGTTAACCATCACGCAAGCATTTCCCGGCACCCTCCTTCCCAGAGCAAGGAGGTTTCGATGCCGGTTCGCGCGACTGCACGCATGATGGTTCTGGGGCTGCTGCTGGCCGTCGGCTCGTCTGGGGCCGCGACCGCCGACAGCTTGTCGGTGAACCGTCCGAACCCGGCGCCGCCGCCCGTCGCCTCCGACTTCCCCGACGCCACGCTGGTCCGCGTCGATCAGATGGATTCCACCACGCTGCGGCTGGACGGAATCATCACGCCGGCCGTGGAGCAGCGCTTCTCCGACGCGCTGCGCAGCGTGCCGGCCGGCCAGCCGGTGGTGGTCGAACTGTCCAGCCCCGGCGGCTTCACGACCGCGGGCTACCGCATGATCGACCTGATGCTGGCGGAGCGGCAGGCGGGGCGCTCCGTCGCCACCCGCGTGGCCGGCGGGCAGTCCTGCGAGAGCATGTGCGTCGGCCTCTATCTGGCCGGCTACCCGCGCTACGCCGCGCCGACCGCGGAGTTCATGGTGCATGCGCCGCGTCTGGCGGAGAACGGCCGCATGACGCTGCGCTCCACCGACCAGATGGTGAAGCGTCTGGTCGCGCTGGGCGCCGCCCCCGCCTGGATCGAGCGGGTGCGGGCCGCCGGCGGCTTCTCCGGCAGCCTCGACTACCGCGACAACGCCGACCATCTGGCGGCGGTGGGCGCCAACATCGTCACCCACCTGATCCGCTGACGTCTTTTACGCTTCGCTTTTCACGCTTTACGCTTCGCTTTCCTTGAGGCGCCGCGCGATCTCCGGCATGACCGCCGCATTGACGTTGGCGAAGGCGAAGCGCAGGTAATCGTCCTGGCCGGGACCGAACATGGAACCGGGCAGGCACAGGATGTTGTGATCGCGGGCCAGCCCCTCGGCCACCTCGTGGGCGCGCTTGCCGGCGAAGGGATGCCGGACATAGGCGAAATAGGCCCCGATGCTGGCGATGCGGTAACCGGTGCCGCTGGCCTCCATCGCCGATTGGAAGGCATGGACGCGGGCCAGGATGTCGCCGCGCTTCTCCGCCACCCAGCCGTCCAGATTCTCCAGCCCGAACAACGCCGCCTTCTGTCCGACATGCGGGGCGCAGATGGCGAGGCAGTCCATCACCTTGCGCGCCTGGGACAGCAGGCCGGCGTCGGCGATCACCGCGCCCACCCGGTAGCCGGCGAGGCTGTAGACCTTGGAGAAGCTGTAGAGCTGGACCAGCGTGCGCCGCCAGCCGGGCCGCTGGAACAACCCGTGCGGCGCCCGCCCCTCCCAGTCCGGAAAGTCGCGGTAGGTCTCGTCGAGCAGCAGCTTCACGCCGCGCCGCTCGCACAGTTCGTACAGAGCGGCGATGGCGTCGGGCGAGGCGATGGCGCCGGTCGGGTTGTTGGGAGAGATCAGCACCAGCGCGCGGGTGCCGGCGTCGATCAGCCGCTCGGCCTCCGCCGGGTCGGGGATCAGCCCGTTCTCCTCGCGCAGCGCCAGCGGCCGGGCCTCAATGCCCAGCATATCCAGCGTCATCTTGTGGTTGAAGTACCAGGGGGCGGGCAGGATCACGTTGTCGCCGGCCCGCGCCAGCCCCATCACCGCCACCGCGAAGGCCTGGTTGCAGCCGGCGGTGATCAGCACCTCGCTCGCAGTGACGTCCGCTCCGTAGAGCGATCCGGTGCGCCGGGCCAGCGCCGCGGTCAGCGGCGGGATGCCGTCGATGGCGGTGTAGCGCGCCGTGTCGGGCGCCCGCACCTGCTCGGCCAGATGGGCGGTCAGCGCGTCGGCGGGCGGGTAGCCGGGCACCGCCTGACAGAGGTCGATCAGCGGCTTGTCCGCCGGAAAGCTGCGGCCTTCCACCCAGCGCCACGCCTCGGCGATGGGCGGGGCCTCGGTGGCGGCGACGAGCGGGTTGACGTCTCTGCGGTCCATTCCCTGATGTCCAGTCTGCGAGGTCCGATTTTTATGGGGCGCCATGGTGGACCGCCCCGCCGGGCTCGCGCAAGGGACCAGCGCGGGAAGACCACGCATGGCAGGCCCAGCGGGGGCAAAGCAGGGATCAGGCGCCGTTCAGCACCGCGTCCGGCTTGCGGCCAACCAGGGACTCATAGACCTCGGGGTCGGTCGCCCCTTCCGATCCGAAGACCAGCACGCGGGCGTCCGGGGCGAGGCCCAGGCTGGTGCGGGTTGCCAGGTCCGCCGCGGCGCAGAGCAGGCCGGCCAGACCGGCCACGCCGGACTCCCCGCCCACGATGGGCCGCCCCCCATACCGCGCCTCGGCCAGCAGGCGCATCGTCGCCACCGCCGCGTCGTCGGGGATGGTCAGGAAATCATCGGCCCCGCGCTCCAGGATCGCCCAGGCCAGCAGGGACACCTCCCCGCAGGCGAGGCCGGCCATCAGCGTCTCCAGATCACCCTTGGAGGGTGTCGGACGGCCGCTGACGGCGCTCTGGTACAGGCAGTCGGCGGCGTGCGGCTCCACCACCACGAAGCGCGGGCGCTGGCGGCCCCAGCTTTCCCACAGATGGCCGCAGACGGCGGCGGGCAAGGCCCCCACCCCGCCCTGCACGAAGACGTGGGTCGGGCGCTCGCTGGCCGGAAGCTGGCCGATGGCCTCCTCCACCATCACGGTGTAGCCCTGCATAACGTCGCGGGGGATGTCCATGTAGCCGGTGTAGGAGGTGTCGGAGACGACGTGCCGGCCATGCTCCCGCGCGTCCGCCGCGGCCTGCCGCACCGCGTCGTCGTAATTGCCGGCCACGCGGACGACGCGGGCGTCGAAGGACTCGATCGCCTGCTGCCGCCCCTGCGAGCAGTTGCCGGGAATGTAGATGACGCAGCCGCAGCCGAACACCTGCGCGCCCCAGGCGACGGAGCGGCCATGGTTGCCGTCGGTCGCCGTGGTCACCGTGATGCCGCGGGTCACCTTGGCGTAGCGCCCGACCACCAGATCCAGCGCGGTCACCGGAACGCCGGGCACGCGGGCCTGCACCTCGCGCACCAGAAGGCGCAGCACGGCGTAGGCGCCGCCCAGCGCCTTGAAGCTGTGCAGGTTGAAGCGGCTGCTCTCGTCCTTGTACCAGATGCGGTCGATGCCGACGGCGCGGGCCAGCCCGCTCAGCGAGCGCAACGGGGTCGGGGCGTAGCCCGGCCAGGCGCCGATCTCGCTCATCGCATCCTGGAAGGCGGCGCGGCTCAGGATCGCCCGTTCGGAAGGTCCGTAGGGGTGGTCCGTGTCGGCGCGCGGATTCGAGAAGAGACGCGGGGTGCCAAGCGGCGGCAGGTCGGACATCGTGTTCGCTCTCCAGACCGCAGGGACGGCCGCAGCCACGAAAGCATTGCCGGCCACGCCGCGTCAAGCCACGCGCGTTGTCCCCGGACAAAGCGCCGCGAGCTGTGCTAACAGCGCCTCCCCCCGCGGCCCGGCCAAGGTGCCGAAGGCGGTGGGGTCCCCGTTCCTGAAGGAGATGGTACCGTCGTGACGACCGGTTTCAACACCACCGCCGCCGACCAATTGAAGCAGTTCGCCGACCGCATGGAGCGGTTGATGGACGAGATCGACGGCCTGAAGGCCGACCTGAAGGACCTGCGCAGCGAGGTCAAATCCGCCGGCTTCAACATCAAGGCGCTCGACAAGCTGGTCGCCATCCGCCGCAAGGACGCCGGCGAGCAGGAAGCCGAGCTGCTGAACGACCTGATGCTCTACGCCCACGCCACCGGAACGCCGCTGGACATCGTGGTTCCCGAGCCGGCTGAATGATGCCGTAAGGATCGTTGCGAAGCCGCATCATGATTGTTCCGGGAGCGCAACGTAACGTTTCGCTTCCGGAACATGTCGTTGCGCAAGCGCATCAAAGCGCCGAAAGCTAGCGCTTCCACTCGCGGCTGGATTTTACGAAGTCGGTCAGGGTGACGCCGATCTTGTCGTCCACGATGACCACCTCGCCGCGGGCGACGAGCACGCCCTCCACATAGACGTCGGTCGGGTCCTTCAGGTGCCGGTCCAGTTCCACGACGGCGCCGCGGCCGAGCTTCAGAAGGTCGCGGACGCGCAGCATGGCGGTGCCGATGACCACCTTGATCTCGACCGGCGCGTCGCCGATGGCGAAGGCGTCGCTGCTCATGTCGTCGGACGAGCCGGCGCCCAGCAGATCGTCGATGTTGGCCATGCCGCACTCCTTCACCCCGGGTCACCGGACCCTTCCAACCGACTAGAGTTACCGCACCGGGCGCGCCGGGGCAACGGCGACCGTCGCGACGCCCTGCGACAAGGATGGGAAACAACAGCGCAGATTTGGTTTTCCTGCGCCGCCTTGTGTTTGATACCCTGACTTCCCGATGTGAAACCAGCCGCGAAGGCAGAGCCATGACGACCGATTCCCAACGCCCGCTGGTGGACAGCGCCTGGCTGAAAAGCGCCCTCAACCGCTCGGACCTCGTGGTTCTGGACGTGCGCACGCCGCCGGCTGGCGGCTTCGTCCCCGGTTCGATCCATTCCGACTACGCCAAGGCCGGCTGGCGGGCGACGGTGGACGGCGCTCCGGGTCTGCTGCCCGACGCTGCTTTTCTGGAAGAGCTGATCGGCGGGTTGGGAATCGGCAACGGGGACCACGTCGTGCTGGTCGCCAGTGGCCTGAGCGCCGCCGACATGGGGAACGCGACGCGCGTCTATTGGACCTTCAGGACACTCGGCCATGACCGCGTGTCCGTGCTGGACGGCGGCTTCGCCGCCTGGAGCGACGCCGGCAATCCCGTCGTCACGGCCGCCGCGATCCGCCCCGCCGCCACCTTCACCGCGTCCCCCCGCGAGGACTTGCGCGCCCCCCTGCCCGTGGTCACAGAAGCGGTGGCCGGCGGCTCCGTCCCGCTGCTGGATTCCCGCTCCGCCGAGCAGTTCGAGGGCAGGGCCAAGAGCCCGCAGGCCCGCGTTCCGGGCACGCTGCCGGGAGCGGTGCTGATCGAGAACGGCGCCTTCTACTCCGCCGCCGAGAAGCGCTTCCTCCCCGCCGACGCGGTGAAGGCTCTGGCGGATCAAGCCGGGACGGGCGACGCGACGATCACCTTCTGCAACACCGGCCACCTCGCTTCGGTGTCCTGGTTCGCGCTGAGCGAGGTGGCGGGGATCGACGGGGTCCGCCTCTATGACGGGTCGATGTCAGAATGGACCGCCGACCCGGCCCGCCCCGTCAAGAACGGGCCGGCGGCGTAGTCCTCAAACGCTCTTGCGGCGCCGGCGGAACCGACCGAGGTCCGACCGGCGCAGCAGGCCCAGCGCGACCGCCAGCACCGCATAGACCAGCAGCCCGGCAAGGCCGAGCAGCACCAGACCGCCCAGCCGCTCGAACAGGCTGTGGGCGGTCAGCCAGGACGACAGCTGGGTCTGCACCAGCCACAGCGTGCCGCCCATGGCCAACGCCGCGATGGCCATGCGCGGCAGATTGCGCCGCAGCCGGGCGTCGGCCTGGAACAGCCCGCGCCGGGTCAGCAGCCACGCCAGCAGCCCGGCGTTGACCCAGGCGGCGACGGAGGTCGCCACCGCCAGCCCGACCTGGGCCAGCGGCCCCATCAGCGCCAGCTTCAGCGCCACGTTGACCGCCGTCGCGGCCAGCGCCACCCGCACCGGGGTCGCCGTGTCCTGCCGGGCGTAGAAGCCGTTGACGAGGCTGCGGATCACCACGAAGGCCGGCAGCCCAAACGCGTAGGCCTGCAGGGTGGCGGCGGACTGCGCCGCGTCGGTCGGGCCGAAGGCACCGTGCTGGAACAGCACCGACACGATGGGCAGGCCGGCGACCAGGAAGGCGGCGGCGGCCGGCAGGGTCAGCACCAGCGACAGCTCCACCGCCCGGTTCTGGCTCTCCACCGCGCCCGGCTCGTCCCCGCCCTTGATGCGCCGGGCCATTTCCGGAAGCAGAACGGTCCCCACAGCAATCCCGATGACGCCGAGCGGCAGTTGGTTCAGCCGGTCCGCGTAATAGAGGTAGGACACCGCCCCGGTGGGCAGCAGCGAGGCGATCAGCGTGTCCACGAACAGGTTGATCTGCGTCAGGCCCGACCCCAGCGCTGCCGGCCCCAACACCGTCAGGAACCGCTTCACGTCGGGCGTCAGGCGCGGCAAGGACAGCCGCAGCCCCATCCCGGCCCGGCTCGCCTCCCAGTACAGATAGAGGAACTGCGCCAATCCCGCGGCGAAGACGCCCCAGGACAGGGCGTGGCCGACCGTGGGCATCAGCGGGGCGGCCAGCACCATCGCCGCGATCAGGCACAGGTTGAGCAGGATCGGCGCCGCCGCCGCCGCCCCGAACCGCCCCATGCTGTTCAGAACGCCGGCCAGCAGCGATTCCAGCGAGATGAACAGCAGGTACGGGAAGGTGATGCTGGTGAACAGGACGGCCAGCCGGAACTTCTCCGGCTCGTCGGAGAAGCCGGGCGCGAAGACCGTCATGAACTGCGGCATGATCGCCAGGATGCCGGCCAGGAACAGCAGTTGCACCACCAGCAGCAGGCTCATCACCTCCTCGGCGAAGCGCTTGGCGGCGGCCTGCCCGTCTTGCACCAGCTTGGCGGAGAACAGCGGCACGAAGGCCGAGTTGAAGGCCCCCTCGGCGAACAGGGCGCGGAAATGGTTGGGCAGCCGGAACGCCACGAAGAAGGCGTCGGCCACCGGCCCGGCGCCGAGCAGCGCTGCGGTCAGAACGTCGCGCAGGAAGCCAAGGACGCGGCTGACCAGCGTCAGCCCGCCGACGGACAGGATGTTGCGGAGCACGGTGCGTACGGGTCCTCTGATGGGCGGCGCCATCCTAGCGTTTTCCCCGCCCGCGTCACCCCTTTCGGCATGCCGGCCCGTGTGGAATTTGAAGGCGGTGGGCGGAAACGGTCTGCTAGGATCGCCGCCCACCCATTGTCCCATCCCCCACCTTCAGACAATCGGAACGTCCATGGCCCAGGGTCTTCCCCTCACCTATCTGGAAGCCGGCGAAGCGAACGGCGGCACCCCCCTGCTGGTCCTGCACGGCCTGTTCGGGTCGGCGCGCAACTGGCAGACCCTGGCGAAGCGCTTCGCCGAGCGGCACCGGGTCTACGCGCTGGACCTGCGCAACCATGGCGGCGCCCCCTGGTCGGACGAGATGACCTACCCGGCGATGGCCGCGGACGTGCTCCGCTTCCTCGACGACCGCGGCTTCGCGCGGGCGTCGGTGGTCGGCCACTCCATGGGCGGCAAGGTGGCGATGACGCTGGCGCTGACCCATCCCGACCGCGTGGAGCGACTGGCCGTGGCCGACATCGCGCCGGTCGCCTACACCCACACCCACGCCCCCTTCGTGGCGGCGATGAAGCAGGCCAAGCTGGAAGGCTGCACCCGCCGGTCGGAGGTCGAGGCGCAGTTGGTCGATGCGGTGCCGGAAGCCCCCCTGCGCTCCTTCCTGCTGCAGAATCTCGTTCTGGAGCAAGGGTCGTTTCACTGGCGGATCAACCTTGACGCCATCGGCGCCCGCATGAGCGACCTGATCGGCTTCCCGGATCTGGGCGACGCCCGATACGACGGCCCCACCCTGTTCATCGGCGGCACCCGGTCCGACTACATCGTGCCGGACAACCACGCGGCCATCCGCCGCCATTTCCCCAAGGCCGCCATCGAAATGATCGAGGGCGCGGGCCACTGGCTCCACGCCGAACGCCCGCAGGAGTTCGCGGCGCTGGTCGAAGCCTTCGCGTAATTTCTCCGTTCGACAAAAAGAAACGGGGGCCGTGAAGGCCCCCGTTCCCGCATGCTGGCGATGCGTCGTCCGCTCAGAGCGCGCCCTGACGGGCGCCGGTCTTGCCGGCCGGGCCGGTGGACTGGTTGAAGGCGTCGCGCAGATAGGGCGACAGCGCCTGCCGCATCGTGCGCAGCCACTCGTGGATGATGATCAGCGAGCGGGAGGCGACCGGCGGGGTCATGCCCAGCTTCACCAGATCCTCGCGGGTCATCTGCGCCACCTCGTCGATGCGGTGACCGGTCAGGCGCGCCCAAGCCGGGGCCGTGCAGGGCGCCATGGAGATGACCTCCACGCCCTCGCGCTCGACCATCTCCGCCTTCCGGCGGGCGTACTGGCTGTCATCGAGCTGCGAGAAGGGACCGGAGAAGCCGTTCTCGACCAGGACGCGCTTGGCCTTCGGGGCGATGGTGGCGATGCGCTCCAGCGTGTTCATGCCGGTGGAGAGCGAGGCCAGATCGACGGTGACCGGCACCATGAAGGTCAGCCGCTCGCCCTCGCCGACATAGTAGTCGAAGCCCGACACCTCGGCCCAGTTGAAGAACCACTGGGAGATGTTGCCGCCGAAGTCGAAGAGGCGGCCGCCGCGCTGCAGTTCCGGACCGATCTGGTCCCAGAACTCGTAGAAGCCGTCGCCCGAGCCCATCATGTTCATGAAGTCCTGGGTGATGCGGCGGTGCTCCACCACTTCCGGACCGAACAGGCGGTTCAGGCGCTCGTTCACCTCATATTCGACGACCTTGAGCTGAAGGCCTTCGAGCATGGCGGTCGCCATCAGGTGATGGGACAGCAGCGTCTTGCCGACGCCACCGCGGTCGTTGAGAACGAAGATGGTGCCCAGCATGCGATCGCCTTTCCAGGGTCTGTTCGTTGTTAAATCTTGAGGTTTTAAAACGTGAAGGTCCGGCGCCTGGGGAATCGGAACCGGCTCGTCCAGAGAATCGGCGGGTTCCGCGAGGGACGTCACCGACAGCGCCGGAGCGGCCGGAGCGGGGTCCGGCGAGATTTCCTGTTCGGGAACCGGTTCCGGACCGGCATCCGGTTCAGGCTCCGAAGTGGGAACGAGTCCCGCTTCCGGATCAGTGGCCGCATCCTCAGTGGCGTCCGGCTCGGCATCGCTCGGCTGTCCGGCGGCGAGAGCGGCGCGGTGCACTGCGTCCAGCGTTTCGCGCGGGGTCATGCCGCCCTCGTCCTGCCCGTCCTCGCCACCGTCGCGCCCTTCGTTCCCCACGAGGAAGAAAGCGGAGCGCAGCGTGACGGGCGAGATCGGCTGGTTGTCGCGGGCGGTGACGCCCAGCTTTGCCAGCACATCGGAGATTTCCGCCCAGGACAGGCCGCGCTCGCGCATCAGGCCGATGTCGGCGTAGCTTTCGCGAACGGCCTGCATGGCCGAGCGGTTTCCAGTCGGACGGTCGGCAAGAAGCCGTTCCAGTTCCGCGCGATCAATCGACACCGTGGGTACCCGGCATGCGTGGTTCTGGGGAGGGGTGGGTAGGATTTGTGATACCGCAGGATTCCGTTCCCCCCGGTGCGGAAAAAATAGTACAAGCGATTGGGGTGCGCAAACGGTTTCCAACCATGTTCAACCGCATTAAACCTGTGACACGGCAACCTTCCTTGGTCTCCGGCAGGATTGCAGGATAGGGCCCGGCGTTTGGCGAAGATGCCCTATGATTTCCGATCGCAGGATCAGCGGACCGCCGACTCCGGGCGGACGCCGGGGACGCCCATCGGCTTCCACGAACTGCGCCAAGCCTGCGAGATTTCGGCCCTTCGGGAGGATCTGGAGCGCGTCCTCCAGGACACCGGCGCCCTGCGCGACAGCATCGAGGACGCGGTGGAGCAGGTGCGCCAGCGCTTCGCCGCCCTGACGGCGGAGGAGTTGGCGAACTCCGAGACGATGGCACCGCTGCTCCAGTTTGCCGTCTCCACCCTGCTGACCATCCGCGACGAGGCGCGGCGCATCAACACCCAGACCGGCCCGGTGGACGATGACGACCGCCCCACGCGGACCGTCTCCGACCCGCGCCCCCAGCCGTCCACCGGGACTCCGGCAGCACCGCCGTCCGTCACGCAGCCCCCCTCCCCCCAGACCGCGCCCCAAACCTACGCGCCGCCGCCGTCCGACGAGCCGGCCCCGTCCTTCGCCTCCGAACCGGAGCGCGTGGAGACGTCCCCGCCGCCGGCTCCGGCGCCCGTTCTGTCGCCGTTCGTGCCGCGCGCCCCGGCCCCGGCCCCGCAGCGCCCGGCGGCACCGGACCCCGCTCCCGACGCGCCCCCGGCTCCCTCCTGGCTCTCGCCTCTGTCCGGGCGCAAGGGCAGCCCCGGAGTCAATGGCGGCGCTCCGCGCAGCGGCAACGTGGACTGGCTGAGCCGGCCCAAACGCTGACGTCCTCCTTCGCTCCTCCCTTTCGCGCCCCCCTTCGCACCATTGTTGCGGGAAGGTCGCACCCCGTCCGAACGCACCCACGTCACACCGATTTTCCTTGAACTCCGAAATGGGTGCGGCTACCACTTTATTTGGTAAATGAATCTTTACCAATAACACCTGCGGCGACGCATGGGGGTGGTCATGGCACGGGATGATGTGGACACGCTGGCACGACCGTCGCCCCGCCTGGAATGGCGGCACCGCTGTGGCCCGGCCGCCCAGGCTGACCGGAGAAATTCCCCTCGGCACGACACTCCGGCAGCGATCCGGCCCCTGCGGTTGCTGATCGTGGAGGATGAATCCCTGGCCGCCGAGGCGGTGGGGATGGCCGCCATGGACCTCGGCCACATCGTCTGCGGCACCGCCCGCACCGAGGAGGAGGCGGTGGCCATCGCTGGACGCGAGCGACCCGACGTGGCGCTGATGGACGTGCGGCTGGCCGGCGGCGACGGGATCGAAGCGGCGCGGCGTCTGCGCGCCAACTACGGCATCCGCTCCATTTTCCTGTCCGGCTACGCAAACCACGCCATCATGGCCCGCATCACCGAGACCTACCCGCTGGGCGTGGTCAACAAGCCCTACTCGCTGGCCCAATTGAAGCTGGCGCTGGACCTCGCAGCGCGGCGCCTGCACGGCCCGCGCGGCTGATGGCGTTCTGCTTCGCCAAACAAGAAAGGGCGGCCTCCCCCGTGGGAAGCCGCCCTTTTCTTTCAACCATCGCGGAGCGTGACGCTCCCTACCCCGGCCGTTACTCCTGGATGAACGCCTTCACGTAGGAGTGCGACAGCGGCTGCACCAGATAGTCGAGCGGGGTGCGGGCGGACAGCAGGATGCGCGCCTCCACCGGCATGCCCGGCTTGATCGTCAGATTGTGGACCTGATGGGAATCGCTGTCCTTCAGCTTGATCCGCGCGATGTAGGATTCCTGCCTAGTGATCGGGTCCATCACGCGGTCGGCCGAGACGTAGGTCACCGTGCCGTCCAGCGAGCCGACGACGCGGCTGTCATAGGCGGTCAACTGCACCTTCACCGGCAGATCGACGGTCAGCGACTTGATGTCCTTCGGCTGGACCTTCACCTCGGCCAGCAGGGCGCGGTCGTCCGGAATGATGTCCAGGATCGGCTCGTTGGCGGTGATCGTGCCGCCGGCGGCCCAATGGCTGTGCATCACGACCGTCCCGGCGTCCGGAGCCTTGATCGCGCGGGTCTCCAGCCGGTTGGCAGCGTCGCGAATCTGCTCGGCGAGGCGGATGACGTCGCCGCGGGACTTCTCCAGATCGACCAGCACCTTTTCGCGGAAGTCGTTGCGGCGGCGCAGAAGCTCGCCCTCGGCGTCCACGGCGGCCTGGTTGGCCTGGGCGACGCGAGCCTCCAGCTCGCGGTCGCGGCCCTTGAGCTGCGCCTCTTCCTTCTGCTGCTCGACCAGCTTGGTGCGGGTGGCGTTGCCGCGGGACAGCAGGCCCTGGGTGATGACCAGATCGTCCTCGATCAGCTGGATCTCGCGGGCCAGGAACTTGCGCTGCTCCTGAAGGCTCTTGCCCTCCTCGCGCAGCGTGACGACGCGCTCCTTGGTCAGCTTGGCCTCGGTATCGAGCTGGTTGCGGCGGACCTGGAACAGGGTTTCCTGGTTGCCCATCAGCTTCTCCACCATGCGGTCGGTGCCGCGGCGGCGCAGCAGTTCCTCCGGCCATTCGATGGCGGGCTGCTCGAACAGTTCGGCGGTCAGCCGCGCTTCCAGCGCCTGGGTTTCCAGCCAGGAGGTGCTGAGCACCTGGAGCCGGGTCGCCGCCTCCGTGCTGTCCAGCCGCATCAGGACCTGACCGGCCTTCACCGTGTCGCCTTCCTTGACGAGGATCTCCTCGATCTGGGCGGTCTCGGTGTGCTTCACGATCTTGCGGCCGGTCTCCGGGGCCAGCGCGCCGGAGGCCATGACGGCGCTGTGAAGCGGGGCGAGCGCGGCCCAGGCGGTCATCCCGCCGAAGCCCACCGCCAGCACCATGAAGCCGCCGGCAAGAAGCCCGCTGACCCGGGTGTCGGGAACCAGCGCGCGCAGCGCGCCGATCGACGTCATGGTCTTCGTCTTGTAGGTGTTCATGGTGGTGTCGGTCATCACAGAAGGTCCTTAATCGCCGGAAGTCGCCCGGAACTTATGCTGGGGTACTGGTCTGGAGGTTCCGGCGTCAGCCGGCGGCGCTCTGCACCGGCGCCGGGCCGATGTTGCGCAGGCGGCTCCAGTTCGGACCCTGCTGCTCCTGCTGGCGTTGCGGCAGTTCGACCGCCATGCCGTTCTTCAGAACGAAGGTCTTGTCGGAGATGTCGACGAAGGCCGGGGAATGGGTCAGCACGATGGTGGTGACGCCGCTGTTCTTGGCCTCGACGATGAACTCGCGCACCGCCTTGTGGCCGATCTCGTCCATGCCGGCCGACGGCTCGTCGAGAACCATCAGCGACGGGCGGCCGTAGCCGGCGCGGGCCAGGGCGATCAGGCGGGCCGAGGCGCCGGTGATCGGGAACAGCGGGTCGGTCACTTCGGTCTCATAGCCGCCGGGCAGGCTCTCGACCCAGGAATGGATGCCGGCGCGCTTGGCGGCGTCCTCGACCTTCTCCCGCGTCGTCTCGGTGAAGCGGGCGATGTTCTCGGCGATGGTGCCGGGGAGCAGATCGGCGCCCTGCGCCATGTAGCCGATGCCCTGCTCCGGGGTTTCCGGGTTCAGCGAGGCGACGGCCAGACCACCCAGCCGAACGGTGCCCGCCGACGGCATCGCCACACCGGCCAGCAGACGGGCCAGGACCGACTTGCCGGAGCGGTTGGGACCGGCGATGCACACCGTCTGGCCCGGCTCCACGGCCAGCGTGACGCTGCGCAGGATCGGCTTCTGGTCGCGGGGGGAGACGAACAGCAGGTTCTCGACGGTCAGGCGCTCGCGCTCCACCGGGATCGTCGGGCGCTCCGGCTCCAGCGACAGGCGCTTCAGCAGCGGGGACAGGCGGCGGAAGGCCTGGTAGGACTTCTGGATCTGCGCCCAGGCGCCGGCGCTCTGCTCGACCGGGGCGAGGGCGCGGCCGACCAGCATGGAGGTGGCGATCATGCCGCCGAAGGACAGGTGCTGCTCGATCACCAGCAGGGCGCCGACGCCGGTCACCGCGATCTGGATGACCATGCGGACCCACTTGGTGAAGGCGCCGATGGCGGCGGCGCGCTCGGTCGAGCGGCCCTGCAGGGCGGAGGTGGTCATGGCGTCGCGGGCCACGGTGTCCAACGCGCTCGGCCCCATGCGCAGGCCGCGCACCGTTTCCGACCGCGACAGCAGGGAGTCGAACAGGCGCTGCGAGCGGCTGGCCGGGGCCTTGCTGTCCTCGGCGAAGTGGCGGACCGCCCAGTTGCTCAGATAGCCCAGCGCCGTCATGATGACCATCGCGGCGACCAGGATCACGGCGAGCAGCGGGTGGATCAGGTAGATGCCGATGACGTACAGGGGCACCCAGGGCAGATCCATCAGGGCCGGCAGCGACGGGCGGCTCATCGCGCCCTTGACCTCCATGAGGTCGCTGACCGGGGCGGTATCCGGACGGCCGCGGCCCGAGGCGTCCAGCACGTCGGCGGTCAGCCGGCGGCGCCAGGTGACCTCCAGCGCGTTGCCCGCGCGGGCCAGGATGCGCGCCCGCACCGTTTCCATGGCGGCGCTCAACGTCAGGGCCATGACGACGATGACCGTGAGCATGACCAGCGTATCGATGTTGCCGGACGGAATGGCCCGGCTAAAGACTTGAAGGGAATAAAGTGGCATCGCCAACATCAGGAGATTGATGGTGGCGCTGAAGACAAATGCACCAACGAGTACCCGGGTGAAGTAACGTCCCCCGTGAGCCATATCTTTATTGGTCTTTTCAGACCCGCGAGAAAACAGGCGAGGCATTTATAGCCCTCCAATTGTCACCGTTTGCGGCAGTGCCCACTGGATGCAGGCGAGGTCAGTTGGCGCGTTTTTGGTAAATGAAATCTGAAGATTGAGGGACATCACAGGAATGCCACTGAAAACCACCCCCTTTGCGCAGGCGACAACGGCTCCTCATGTGAAGGAATGCCCCGATCGCCCCGCCGGAAGGAACGCCCCATGACCGACACGCTGACCATCGACCCCGGCCATCTGGCCCTGCCCGACCTGCGCCGCATCCTGCGCGACCCGCCCGTCCTGGCCCTGACGCCCAGCTGCCGCGCGGCCATCGAGGCCTCGGCCCGCACGGTCGCGGAGGCGGCGGGCGGGGAGCGCGCGGTCTATGGCGTGAACACCGGCTTCGGCCTGCTGGCGAAGAAGCGCATTCCCCCGGATCAGGTGCGCGAGTTGCAACGCCGGCTGGTCCTGTCGCACAGCGCCGGCACCGGGCCGGACCTGCCGCCGGGCGTGGTGCGGCTGATCCTGGCGCTGAAGGTCAACGCGCTGGCGCGCGGCCATTCCGGCGTGCGCATGGTGGTGATCGAGGCGCTGCTGGCCCTCTTCAACCGCGGCGTCCTGCCGGTGGTGCCGGCCAAGGGGTCGGTGGGGGCGTCCGGCGATCTGGCGCCGCTGGCCCATCTGACCGGCGTGCTGATCGGCGAGGGGGAGGCCGACGTGGACGGCGAGCGGCTGCCCGCCGCCGCGGCGCTGGCCCGCGCCGGGCTGGCGCCTCTGGTACTGGAGGCCAAGGAAGGCTTGGCCCTGCTGAACGGCACGCAGGTCTCCACTGCGCTCGGGCTGGCCGGGCTGGTCGCGGCGGAGGACGGCTTCGCCGCCGCCCTGGTCGCCGGGGCGCTCAGCGTCGATGCCGCCCTCGGCAGCGACGGCCCGTTCGACGCGCGCATCCACGACCTGCGCGGCCAGCCGGGCCAGCGGGACGTGGCCGCCGTCTACCGCTCCCTCCTCCAGGGCAGCGGCATCCGCGATTCCCACCGCGAGGGGCACGAGACGGTGCAGGACCCCTACAGCCTGCGCTGCCAGCCGCAGGTGATGGGGGCGGTGCTCGACCATCTGCGCTTCGCCGCGGGCGTGCTGGAGCGCGAGGCCAACGCCGTCTCCGACAACCCGCTGGTCTTCCCGGACAGTGGCGACATCCTGTCGGGTGGCAACTTCCACGCCGAGCCGGTGGCGCTGGCCGCCGACGTGCTGGCCCTCTCCATCGCCGAGACGGGGGCGCTGTCGGAGCGGCGGATCGCGCTGCTGATGGACACCCACCTGTCGGGCCTGCCGCCCTTCCTGGTGGCCGACGGCGGGTTGAACAGCGGCTTCATGATCGCCCAGGTCACCGCGGCGGCGCTGGCCAGCGAGAACAAGCAGATGGCCCACCCGGCCAGCGTGGACAGCCTGCCCACCTCCGCCAACCAGGAGGACCATGTGAGCATGGCGACCCACGCCGCCCGCCGCCTGTCGGACATGGCCGACAACTTGGCGGGGATCGTGGCGGTGGAACTGCTGGCCGCGGCCCAGGGGGTGGACCTGCGGGCGCCGCTGGCCTCCTCCCCCGCGCTGGAGCGCGCCCGGGCGCTGCTGCGCGCCCGCGTGGCGGTGTGGACGGAGGATCGCGCGATGGCTCCGGACATCGCGGCGGCGAAGCGGTTGGTGACGGAGGGGGCCTTCCGCCCCTTTGCGGCGGACGTCCTGCCCTGATGCTGAGACAAGACCGCGCAGGCAGCTCCGCCCGGTTTTCGTCAATCCGTTGAAGGGCTAAGCTCAGGCCATCCCACACCAACCGCTTCACTTCGATCCGGAGACCATCATGGAAGGCCGCAAAGTCCCCTCGGTCGTGTTCAAGACCCGCGTACGCGACGAAAGCGTCGGCGGCCCAAACCCGTTCCGCTGGCAGGACGTCAACAGCGACGAGCTGTTCGCCGGCAAGCGCGTCGTCCTCTTTTCCCTGCCCGGCGCCTTTACCCCAACCTGCTCCAACCAGCAGGTGCCGACCTATGACGCGCTCTATCCGGAGTTCCGCGACCTGGGCGTGGACGAGGTCTATTGCCTCAGCGTCAACGACGCCTTCGTGATGTTCCAGTGGGGCAAGCATCTCGGCGTGAAGAACGTCAAGCTGATCCCCGACGGCTCGGGCCACTTCACCCGCCGTATGGGCATGCTGATCAACAAGGACCATGTCGGCTTCGGCATGCGGAGCTGGCGCTACGCCATGGTGGTGACCGACGGCGTGATCGAGAAGCTGTTCGAGGAGCCGGGCATCAACGACGCCGGCGAGGGCGGCGATCCCTACGGCGAATCCGCTCCGGAAGCGGTGCTGGCCTACCTGCGGACGCGCTGAGGCTCTCAAATCGCTCCTCTCAGGCCGGAACGGCGGCCCCCGCCGCCGGCTCCGCCTCGACCGCCTGCGCCTTGCGGCGTTCATGGGCCGCCCAGGCCCGCTCGTGCAGGTGATAGGCCACCGTGTTGCACAGCGGCTCCACCAGCGCCAGCGCACCACCCACCGCAATGCTGCCGGTCATCAGATAGCCGACCGTGAAGGCCACCGTGAAGTGAATGCAGGCGAAGCTGAAGGTCTTGGTCATCGCGGAACTCCCGAACACCGCCGTTTCTGTTCAGCCTCAGCATGCGTGTCGGACGGCGACAGGTCCAATCGAATGATCCAACCAGACCGATAGATAAAACCTATCATTCATCGAAACGGACGGCGGCGGTCGCCGGCCTCCGGCACGCTGCCGCGGCGCAACCGGGTGCCCGGCGGAACGACCGCGAAGGGGCGGCTGTGCGGCGGTTCCAGCAACCGCACCTCGGGCCGCTTGAAGAAGGGGATCAGCGCCGCCCCCATGAGGAACCCGCCGACATGCGCCCAAAAGGCCACCCCGCCGCTGTCGTCGGAGGTCGGGGTGGTGACCCCGCTCAGGATCTGTCCAAGGAACCAGAAGCCCAGCACCAGCACCGCGGGGACGCTGATGACGCGCACGATGATGATGAACCAGAAGAAGACGCCGACATTGGCCCGCGGGTGCAGCACCAGATAGGCGCCGAGCACCCCGCCGATGGCCCCGCTCGCCCCGACCATGGGGACTTCGGACGTTGGGGCGGCGAAGCTCTGGGCCAACGCCGCCGCCGTCCCGCACAGCAGGTAGAAGACCACGAATCGGCCCCGTCCCATGCTGTCCTCGACGTTGTTGCCGAAGATCCAGAGGTACAGCATGTTGCCGGCGATGTGCAGGAAGCCGCCATGCATGAACATGGAGGTGACGACCGACATCCAGGGCGGAACAACCCGCAACGGCTCCGGCAGGTCCGCATAGCCGAACAGCACCGCCGGAACGAGGCCGAAGGAATAGACGGCAAGGTTCCCGGCGCGCGCGCCCAGCGAGAGCTGCCACAGGAACACCATCACGCACAGCGCGATCAGCGCCATCGTGACGACCGGCGTCCGCCGCGTCGGGTTGTCGTCGTAGATGGGCAGGAACAGCATCGGCGGCGCTTTCGGTTGAGACAACCCTGTTCAGTACGATGGCCCTGCCCCTTGGTTCCGCCAAGACGTACGGCGCGCGCGTACAGCCGCAAGCGGGCAAAGAAAAACCGGCGCCCCTTACGGAGCGCCGGTTTCGCTGAACAAGACTGTGGTACGGATCAGGTGCCTTGAGGCTCCGGATCCATCCCGCCGCTCTCCTTGGTGGTCGGCACCGAGGGGCGGCGGCCCGAGGTCGGGGTCGGCTGCTTCGGCGGAGCCGGGGAGAAGCCTTCGCGCTCGTCGTTGCGGATCAGCGGCTCGCCGCGCAGCAGGCGGGCGATGTCCTCGCCGCTCAGGGTCTCATACTCCAGCAGGCCCTTGGCGATGGTGTGGAGCTGGTCGATGTTCTCCGTCAGGATGCGGCGGGCCTCGCCGTACGCCTCGTCGACGATCCGGCGGATTTCCTCGTCCACCGTGCGCGCCGTGGCGTCGGACATGTTCTTGTGCTGGGTGACGGAGTGGCCGAGGAAGACCTCCTGCGTCGGTTCGCCGTAGAGCAGCGGGCCCAGCTTGTCGCTCATGCCCCATTCGGTGACCATGCGGCGCGACATGTCGGTCGCCATCTTGATGTCGCCCGACGCGCCGGTGGTCACGCGGTCCCTGCCGAAGATCAGCTCTTCCGCGATGCGGCCGCCCATGGCGACGCGCAGGTCGGCGTGCAGCTTGGCCTGGGACAGCGAGATGCGGTCGCCTTCCGGCAGGCGCATCACCATGCCGAGCGCGCGACCGCGCGGGATGATGGTGGCCTTGTGCACCGGATCGCTGTCCGGCTGGTGGATGGCGACGATGGCGTGACCGGCCTCGTGATAGGCGGTCAGCTTCTTCTCGTCCTCGGTCATGACCATGGAGCGGCGTTCCGCGCCCATCATGACCTTGTCCTTGGCGGCCTCGAACTCGGCCATGCCGACGACGCGCTTGCCGATGCGGGCGGCGAGCAACGCGGCCTCGTTGACGAGGTTGGCGAGGTCGGCGCCCGAGAAGCCCGGGGTGCCGCGCGCGATGACCTTGGCGTCGACGTCCGGGGACAGCGGCACCTTGCGCATGTGGACCTTGAGGATCTTCTCGCGGCCCAGCACGTCGGGGTTCGGCACGACGACCTGACGGTCGAAGCGGCCCGGACGCAGCAGCGCGGGGTCGAGCACGTCGGGACGGTTGGTCGCGGCGATGAGGATGACGCCCTCGTTCGCCTCGAAGCCGTCCATCTCGACCAGCAGCTGGTTCAGGGTCTGCTCGCGCTCGTCGTTGCCGCCGCCCAGGCCGGCGCCACGATGGCGGCCCACGGCGTCGATTTCGTCGATGAAGATGATGCAGGGGGCGTTCTTCTTGCCCTGCTCGAACATGTCGCGGACGCGGCTGGCGCCGACGCCGACGAACATCTCGACGAAGTCGGAGCCGGAGATGGTGAAGAAGGGCACGTTGGCTTCACCCGCCACGGCGCGCGCGGTCAGGGTCTTGCCGGTGCCCGGCGGGCCGACGAGCAGAACGCCCTTCGGGATCTTGCCGCCCAGACGCTGGAACTTCTGCGGGTCCTTCAGGAACTCGACGATTTCCGCCAGCTCCTGCTTGGCCTCGTCGATGCCGGCGACGTCGTCGAAGGTGACCCGGCCGACCTTCTCCGTCAGCAGGCGCGCGCGGGACTTGCCAAAGCCCATGGCCTTGCCGCCGCCCGACTGCATCTGACGCATGAAGAAGATCCAGACGCCGATCAGCAGCAGCATCGGGAACCAGGACAGCAGGACGGAGAACAGCGACGGCACGTTGCTGTCGTCCGGAACGGCGCTGATGCGCACGTTCTTCTGCGTCAGCCGCTCGACCAGCCCGGCTTCGGGCGGGACGAAGGTGCTGAACGACCGGCCGTCGGTGAAATGGCCGGACACCTGGCTACCTTTGATGGTGACGTCGGCCACTTGGCCGCGGTCCACTTCGGCGAGAAGCTCGCTGAACGGAACCGTCGTCTGCGGGCTGCGCGTGGAGGAGCTCTGGAACAGGTTGAACAGGGCCACCAGAAGCAGCCCGATGATGATCCAGAGCGCGAGATTCTTGCCGAAATTGTTCACGTCGAAAGCCTTTCTGCGAACCCTGCGCGGAAAGGTAGGCCGATGCGGAGCCACCCCTCCCGGGCTTACGGGCACGTTCCCAGATTAAATAATGCCGACACGGTCCGAAACAACCGGAAAAGCTGGCCCCGCCAACACCACCCCGGGCGCGTGCAGGGCGACCGCCGAAAGAGGGAATCCGGGCCGCGAAAAGCCCAGATGCGGCACCGCCGCCAGCCCGTTCCCGTCCCACAGCGCCGGCAGCGTCTCGCGGACCGGTTCGGGCAGGCCGATGCGGCCCGAATCAGGGCCTGCGGACCGCACCGTTTGCCACCCCTCACGCCCCAATTTTGCCACGATGACCGCACCACCCGGCCCTGCCGCCAGCCGAACGGCGAATCGGCGATCCCACCAGACCTCTCCGCCGGGAGTAAGGTCCAGCCGTTCGGTCACCCCGACCGGCTCCCGCGCGATCACCAAATGCCCCCGCCCCATATGCCCCCGCCGCGGCACGATGCGGCAACCGCCCAGCGTGCGCCCTCGGAAGCGTCCCCCCGCGATTTCGGCGAACAGGCGCTCCGCCGCATCGTCCTTTGGCGGGTAGAGAGCGCCCCCCGTCGCGGCGATGCAGCGGACCAGCGCGCGAAGGCCAAGCTCCTCCGGCGCGTCCAGCAAAGGCTTGGGGTCCAGCCGCAGCCACCCCTCCGGATGAACCTCGGCGGCCTCGGCCAGCAGGGTGGCGGTCCCCGCCTCCAACGCGTTGCGGGCGCGGGCGGCCCGGCGCGCGAGGTCGGCCAGACGCGGTGGGTCCAGCCCCTCGGCGGCCAGCGCCTCCCTCGCCGCGCGCAGGCGGGCGCGGGCGAAGCGCGGGTTGCGGTTCGACGGGTCCTCGATCCACTCCTGGCCGAAGGCGCGGCAGGTCGCCACCAGCTGTTCGTGGGGCAGGTCCAGCAAGGGTCGGATCAGCCGGACCGCCCCCGCAGCGCGCACCGGCGCCATGCCGGCCAGCCCGTCGATGCCGGAACCGCGGGCGAAGCGCAGCAGCACCGTCTCGGCCTGATCGTCGCGGTGGTGGGCGAGTGCCAGATGAAGGATGCCCTCCTCGCGGCAGCGCTCGGCGAGCAGGCGGTGGCGCGCGGCGCGGGCCGCCTCCTGGATGCCGGTCGCCGGCTTCCCGCCGTCCCAGCGCAGACAGGCGTGGGCAATGCCCTGGGCCTGGAGCCAGCCGCACACCCGAGCGGCCTCCGCCGCGGATTCCGTACGCAGGCCATGATCGACGATCAGCGCGAGGACGTCGCCCCCCCGCTCCGCCGCCCAGTGTTGGAGGAGCAAAGCCAGTCCGAGGCTGTCCGCCCCGCCGGATACGCCCACGGCCACACGCGGCCTCGCCTCGAAGCCGCCCAGCCGGTCCATGCGGGCAGCGAACTCACCCGTGGAAATCGGCCCCACCGGGTCGGACGCGTTCACCACACCCGTCAGGCGCAGTTCAGGCGGCGGCGCTCGGTGTCGGCGCGCCGCTTCACACTGGCAGACGCCTCAGGGAACTTGTTGATCAACTGATTGAAGGCCGTGCAGGCGTCCTTCTTCTGGTTGAGCTGCTGCAGCGACATGCCGAGCTTCAACAGATTGTCCGCCGCCTTGTTGTTCTTCGGATACTTCTGCACGCCTTCGGCGAAGGCCACGGCGGCGTCCTGGAACTTGTTGCGGACGTAATAGGTCTCACCCAGCCAGTACTGGGCGTTGCCGGCGAGCTGGTGAGTCTTGTTCTTCGCCAGGAAGTCGCTGAAGGCCTTCTCCGCCTTGTCGTAGTCGGACTGGCGCAGCAGCTCGAAGGCGTGCTCGTACTGCTTTTCCGGGGTGGAGTTGGCGGGCAGCGGCGCCAGGGCGGCGGTCTGCTTCTCCGCCGGCTTGTCAGCTGTCTTCTCGGGTGCCTTGGCGCTGGAAGCTGCGGCCGGAGCCGCCGTGCTTGGCTTCGCCGGACCGCCGAACGGATCGCTGGCCGCCCCGCCGCCCTTGCTTTCCAGCTCCTTCAGGCGGAAATCGATGTCGCTGTTGACCCGCTCCAGTCGGTCCTTCATCTGCGAGATCTGATAGGTCGCCTCTTCGTAGCGCCCGGTCAGCTCCGACAGGGCGCGTTCCAACTTTTGCAGCCGCACCTCGAAATCGGCGGCCAGGGACGGCTGGATCTCGGCGGTCTGCCCCCGCGTGTAGGCGTTGCCCGGATAGGCCTGCGCCACCTCGACGCGCCCGCCAAGCGCCTCCACCCCCGACTCCAGCCGGTCCAGACGGTCCTGCAGCGAAGCCGTCTGCGCGAAGACGGAACCGCTGCACAGCAGGCCGCCGAGCAACAGGGCGGCGAAAGAAGTGGTCTTTGTCATGCGTCGAGGGTCCTGTCCGGGCGGGAAAAGCCGTCGTTAAGAGGGTGCCGGCCCAAGCGGGCGAAACTATGGCGGCTGTTTACCAGAAGCGCGTACGCCTTGCACGGTGGTGATTTGGAAATCTCCCGCGCACCGGGCGCAACCCAAAAAGAGAGCACAGAAAAAACCCCTTCCCGGTGTCCCGGAAAGGGGCTTTCCAATGCGGAACTCCCGAAGGCGCCTTACGCCTTGAGGATGCCGCGTCCGGCGAAGCGGGACGCCACGCCGAGCATCTCCTCGATGCGGATGAGCTGGTTGTACTTGGCCAGCCGGTCGGAGCGCGACAGCGAGCCGGTCTTGATCTGGCCGCAGTTGGTGGCGACCGCCAGATCGGCGATGGTGCTGTCCTCGGTCTCGCCCGAACGGTGCGACAGCACCGCCGTGTAGCCGGCCTTGTGCGCCATGTCGACGGCTTCCAGCGTCTCCGACAGCGTGCCGATCTGGTTGACCTTGACCAGGATCGAGTTGCCCACGCCCTTCTTGATGCCGTCCGCCAGACGCACCGGGTTGGTCACGAACAGGTCGTCGCCGACCAGCTGCACCTTGTTGCCGATGGCGTCGGTCAGAGCCTTCCAGCCCTCCCAGTCGTCCTCGGCCATGCCGTCCTCGATCGAGATGATCGGGTAGCGGCCGACCAGATCGGCCCAGTAGGCCACCATCTGCTCGGGCGCCAGCGACTTGCCCTCGCCGGCCAGTTCGTACTTCCCGTTCTTGAAGAACTCGGTCGAGGCGGCGTCGATCGCC
>NZ_QOKV01000027.1 GCF_008365405.1 Azospirillum brasilense
ATCACGGTGAAGTCGCAGAACCTGACCACCAGCGGCCAGGGCCTGCGTCTGGACTACGCGCAGAACGACTGGACCGACCGCGCCGACATCGACAAGGCGGTCGCCAGCATCGACTACGCGAAGCAGAGCCTGCGCTCGGCCTCGCAGACGCTGTCGACCAACCTGAACATCATCACGACCCGCGAAACCTTCACCAAGGAGTTCAGCGACGTGCTGGTCGAAGGCGCCAACAAGCTGACGCTGGCCGACCAGAACGAGGAAGGCGCGAGCCTGCTGATGCTGCAGACCCGTCAGCAGCTCGGCACCATCGCCCTCTCGCTGGCCAACCAGTCGCAGCAGTCGATCCTGCGCCTGTTCTAACCGGCAAGGTCCAGCCGGCGACCACAGGCCGAGGCAAGGCATTGCGCAGCAGGCGCCCCGACCGGGGCGCCTGTCTTTTTTCGCCCGCTCACCTTACCGCAGCGCGGCCTCGATCAGGGCCCGCGCGTCGGCGGCCAGCTTCGCGCGCTCCGGCGCGCGGGTGTACATCATGTGACCGCCCTCATGGACCGTCACGGCGACCCGGTCGGCCTGCCCGTCCGGCAGCTCCAGGCGGGACGCCACCCAGCGCGACGCCATGTAGGGCGTGATGAGGTCGGTGCGCCCATGGGCGATCAGCACCCGCAGCGCGGGCTGCAGGGTCAGGGCGGCCTGGAGATCGTCCACCGCGCTGGGCTGGCCGGAGCGCGGCCATTCCCAGCCCCGATTCACCCGGTCGCTGAGCAGGTCGAACGGCACCTCCGTCCACACGCCCAGCCATTCGTGAGCGTAGGCGGCGAAGGCGGTGGTGTAGGTCGGCACCGTGCCCTTCAGGAAAGGATCGAAGGGAAGGCGCGCCGCCGACGGGTCGGGGTCCGCGGCGGTGAAGGTGCCGTCATAGACGCTGGCGACCCGCCCCCGCCCGCGCAGCAGCTCGCGGGCGAAGACGTCGGTGGGGATCTCGCCGCGGAAGCGGGTCACCAGCTCTTCCGGCAGGCCGGTGGTCCGCGCCACCTCGGCGAAGAAGCCCTGCGCCGCGCCGGGCCGACGGTAGTCCAGACCGGCCAGCCCGGTAAGGTAGCCGTTGAAGGCGTAACGCTCAGCCGCCGCCGCCGCCTGCTCCGGCGTGCCGGGAACCAGCGCGTTGGCGGCGGCGGAAGCGGCGTAGGAGGGCAGCCGCAGCGCCGGCACCAGAAGCCCGCCACCGCCGCGGATGGTGGCGAAATCGACCACCGGCGACACCATGATCAGCCCGTTGACCGCGATGCCGGTGTCGTCGATCAGCCGGTTGGCCATCTTGGCGATGCGGAAGCCGCCGTAGCTCTCCCCCACCAGGAACTTCGGCGACTCCCAGCGGCCGTTGCGGGTGAGCCAGAGCCGGACGATCTCCGCCATGGCCCGGCTGTCGGCATCGACCGACCAGAAGCGTTTGCCGGGGTCCTCGTCCCGCCGCGCGCCCTCCTCCTTTCCACCGTCACGCCGTATGCCCCGGCTGTAGCCGGTGCCGACCGGATCGATGAAGACCAGATCGGTGAAGGCCAGCCAGCTGTCCGGGTTGTCCAGCAGCGGGGCCGGCGGGCGGGTCAGCGACCCGTCGTCGTTGAAGCCGACCACCTTTGGCCCCAGGGCCCCCAGATGCAGATAGGCCGAGGAGGCTCCCGGCCCGCCGTTGAACACGAAGGCGACCGGCCGCTGGCCACGCGGCGTCCCGTCCAGCGTGCCCCCATCCAGCGTATAGGTGACGGTGAAGACGCGGGCCGCCACCTCCTCGCGCGGGCCGTCGCGCAGCGGCAGGAACTCCGCCACCGCCGTGTAGGCGAGCGGCCCGGAGGGCAAAGGCAGCTGGTGCCTGGTCTCGCTGCGCTGGGCATCGAAACCGTTGCCGGTCCGCTCCGCCGGCTTCGCTGCGCTCTGGTTCGGCTCGTGTTGGGCCGGTGTGTTTGGAGCTGCCGCGTTTTGAGGTGCCGCCTCCTGGGCGGTCGCGACCTGCAGCGGCGGCAGCACCAGCAGGGCGAGGAGCGGCAAAAGGCGGAGGCGGCGGTTCATCGCACGTCGCATGGCGCATCCCGTCGGCTGTGTCGTCACAGGCCCGCATATTGACCCGCGCCCGGCGTCCGGCAAGGACACACACCCCTCGGCTTGCGCCATAGCTCACCACCAAAACACCAAAGCCGCGACAATTTATCTCAATTCAAACCATTGATGCACATACGACCGTGTTTATGATGCCCACGCTGTCACCACTTTAAGCCGAGTCATCGTGATCATGGACATGCCCGCCGAGAATTTTCAGGATCTCGTCTGGAGCGACGATCTTGAGTTGGGCGTCGAGGAGATCGACGAGCAGCACAAGCATTGGATCGGGCTGGTCCAGGCGTTCCATGTCGCCGTTGCCGAAGGCCGTTCCCGCGGGGAAGTCTATCGCACCCTGGCCGATGCGGTGGTCTATACGGAGATTCACTTCGCGAGCGAGCAGAAGGTGATGGAAGAAGCCGGCTATCCCTTCCTGGCTGACCATCTCGTCCAGCATTCCCTGGCGTGGGAGCAACTGCACGCCTTCACCACCGGCAACGTGCCGGAGGAGAACATCGCCGAATATCTGGCGACTTTCCTGCCGCAATGGCTGATGCTGCACATCAACTCCGCGGACCGCCAGTTCGCCCGCTGGCTGAAGGAGCGTGACGCCGTCCCGGCAGAACTGGCCGACACCCAGCTTTCCGGCCGCGTCTTTCCCAACATCCCGGTCTGACCCCGTCCCGCTCGCGATGACCGCCGCCGGTGGGGCCCCCTGCCGGCGGCGAAAACCATGCCCGCAGGGTTCAACCCACCGACGGTGGCGCCCCCGAAGCCAGCGCGCATGAAAAAAGGGGAGGTCCGAGGACCTCCCCTTTTCCACGCCATGCCGGGGATGGAACCGGCTGGCCTCAGCTGCAGCCCGTGGTGGAGCCGCAGGTGTCGCACTTCAGGCAGGTGCCGTTGCGGACAAGCGTCATGTTGCCGCACTCCCCGCACTGATCCCCCTCGTAGCCGCGGGCGCGGGCCTCGCGGATGCGGTCGTAGCGCTGGTCGCTGTTGCTGCCGCCGTAAGCCGTGCCGGTGGTACCGCCGACCGGGGCCGTGCCGCCGGCATGGACCACCGCGGCGCCGACCGCCGGGCTGGAGGCCACCGCCGCGTGGGCGGCGGACGCCGTGGCCTGGGCCGCGGTGCCGGTGGCGGCCAGGGCCGCCGCGGCCGAGACCCGCTGGGTCTGCCCGCCGTTCAGGACGCGCAGGTTGTTGCGGACATAGCCGGTGGACGCGACCTTGCGGACGATGTCCGACGGCTGGACCGCGCCGGTCTCCGGCAGGTCGCCCTGCTTGTCGCCGCTGCCCACCGTGAAGGGCACCAGATCCTCCGGCGTGGCGTGCGCCAAGTCGGTGCGGCCCAGGTAAGAGATGGCGATCTCGCGGAAGATGTAGTCGATGACCGAGGTCGCCATCTTGATGGTGTCGTTGCCGGTCACCATGCCCGACGGCTCGAAGCGGGTGAAGGTGAAGGCCTCCACGAACTCTTCCAGCGGCACGCCGTACTGCAGGCCGATCGACACCGCGATGGCGAAATTGTTCATCAGCGAGCGGAAGGCGGCGCCCTCCTTGTGCATGTCGATGAAGATCTCGCCGATGCGCCCATCCTCATACTCGCCGGTGCGCAGGTAGATCTTGTGGCCGCCGACGGTCGCCTTCTGGGTGTAGCCCTTGCGGCGGTGCGGCAGGCGCTCGCGCTCGGTGCGCTTGCGCTCGATGATGCGCTCCACGACCTTCTCGACGATGCGCTCGGAGACCATCTGGGTGCGGGTGGCGTTCGCCGCCTCGACGATCTCCTCGACCGCGTCCTCCTCGTCGTCCAGCAGGGCGGCGGAGAGCGGCTGGCTCAGCTTGGAGCCGTCGCGGTACAGCGCGTTGGCCTTGATGCCCAGGCGCCAGGACAGCAGGTAGGCGTCCTTGCACTCCTCCACCGTCGCCGTGTTCGGCATGTTGATGGTCTTGGAGATCGCGCCGGAGATGAAGGGCTGCGAAGCGGCCATCATGGTGATGTGCGATTCCCAGGACAGGAAGCGCTTGCCGATGCGGCCGCAGGGGTTGGCGCAGTCGAACACCGGCAGATGCTCGTCCTTCAGGAAGGGCGCGCCCTCCAGCGTCATGGCGCCGCAGCAGAAGGTGTTCGCCGCCTCGAGCTCGGCCTTGGTGAAGCCGAGAGCGGTCAGCAGGTCGAAGCCCGGCGCGTCCATCTGCTCGGCGGGGATGCCCAGCGTGTCGACGATGACGTCGGCGCCGACCGTCCAGCGGTTGAAGGCGAACTTGATGTCGAAGGCGGTGGCGAGGTTGCCCTCCAGCTTCTCCAGCACCTCGGCCGGGAAGCCCTTGGCCGCCAGAGTCTCGTGGTTGACGCCCGGCGCGCCCTTCAGCGTGCCGTGGCCGACCGCGTAGCGCTCGATCGCGGCGATCTCGTCGGCGGTGTAGCCCAGCGTGCGCAGGGCCTCCGGCACCAGACGGTTGACGATCTTGAAGTAGCCGCCGCCGGCCAGCTTCTTGAACTTCACCAGCGCGAAGTCCGGCTCGATGCCCGTGGTGTCGCAATCCATGACCAGACCGATGGTGCCGGTCGGGGCGACCACGGTGGCCTGGGCGTTGCGGAAGCCGTGCTGCTCGCCCAGTTCCAGCGCCATGTCCCAGGCGCGGACGGCGGCCATCGCCAGTTCCTGCTCCGGGCACTCGTCGGCGACGAAGGGCACCGGCTTGACCGACAGGCCCTCGTAACCCTCCATCTCGCCGCAGGCGGCGCGGCGGTGGTTGCGGATGACCCGCAGCATGTGGTCGCGGTTCTGCTCATAGGCCGGGAAGGCGCCCAGCTCCTGCGCCATCTCGGCGGAGGTGGCGTAGGCGACGCCGGTCATCACCGCGGAGATGGCGGCGCAGTAGGCGCGGCCTTCTGCCGAGTCGTAGGGCAGGCCGGAGGACATCAGCAGGCCGCCGAGGTTGGCGAAGCCAAGGCCAAGCGTGCGGAACTCGTAGGAGAGCTGGGCGATCTCCTTGGACGGGAACTGCGCCATCAGCACGGAGATTTCCAGCACCATGGTCCACAGGCGGCAGGCGTGCTCGAACGCCTCGACGTCGAAGGAACCGTCCTTCAGACGGAACGACATCAGGTTCAGCGAGGCGAGGTTGCAGGCCGTGTCGTCGAGGAACATGTACTCCGAGCACGGGTTCGAGGCGTTGATGCGCCCCGAGGCCGGGCAGGTGTGCCAATCGTTGATCGTCGTGTCGAACTGCACGCCCGGATCGGCGCAGGCCCAGGCGGCGTAGCCGACCTTGTCCCACAGGTCGCGGGCGCGCAGCGTGCGGTGGACCGTGCCGTCGGTGCGGCGGATCAGCTTCCACTCGTCGTCGTTCAGGACGGCCTGGATGAAGTCGTCGGAGATGCGCACCGAGTTGTTGGAGTTCTGGCCGGCCACCGTCAGGTAGGCGTCCGAGTCCCAATCGGTGTTGTAGGTCTTGAACTCGATGCTGGTGAAGCCCTGGGCGGCGAACTGGATCACGCGCTGGACGTAGTTCTCCGGCACCTGCGCCTTGCGGGCGGCGACGACGGCCTTCTTCAGCTCCTTGTTGACCTTCGGGTCCTGGCCGTCCTGGGCGGCGGCCATGATCGTGGTCAGGTGCTGCTGGCAGATCTTGGAACCGGTGACGAGGGCGGCGACCTTCTGCTCCTCGGTCACCTTCCAGTCGATGTAGGCCTCGATGTCCGGGTGGTCCATGTCCACCGTGACCATCTTGGCCGCACGGCGGGTGGTGCCGCCCGACTTGATGGCGCCCGCCGCGCGGTCGCCGATCTTCAGGAAGCTCATCAGGCCCGACGACTTGCCGCCGCCGGCCAGCTTCTCACCCTCGCCGCGCAGGCGGGAGAAGTTGGAGCCGGTGCCCGAACCGTACTTGAACAGGCGCGCCTCGCGGACCCACAGGTCCATGATGCCGCCCTCGTTCACCAGATCGTCGGCGACGGACTGGATGAAGCAGGCGTGCGGCTGCGGGTGCTCGTAGGCCGAGGCGGACGAGGTCAGCAGGCCGGTCTTGAAATCGACGTAGAAGTGGCCCTGGCTCGGGCCGTCGATGCCGTAGGCCCAGTGCAGGCCGGTGTTGAACCATTGCGGGCTGTTCGGGGCCGCCATCTGGGCGGCCAGCATGAAGCGCATCTCGTCGAAGAAGGCGCGGGCGTCGGCCTCGGTGTCGAAATAGCCGCCCTTCCAGCCCCAGTAGGTCCAGGTGCCGGCCAGACGGTCGAAGACCTGCTTGGCCGACTTCTCGCCGGAATAGCGCTTCTCCTTCGGCAGGGCGGCCAGCGCGGCCTCGTCGGCGGTCTTGCGCCACAGCCAGGACGGGACGGTGTTCTCCTCGACCGCCTTCAGGGCGACCGGAACGCCGGCCTTGCGGAAGTACTTCTGGGCCAGGATGTCGCTGGCGACCTGGCTGTAATTCTCGGGAACCTCGATGTCCGTCTGCTGGAAGACCACAGAGCCGTCAGGGTTGCGGATCTCGCTCGTCGTGCGGCGGAAGCCGAGAGCGGCGTAAGCATCCTGACCCTCTTTCGTGAAACGACGCTGGACCCGCATGTGACTCGTGCTCCCTCTGGCTGGCGAACAAAGGTGTCGCGCTCCGTGCGGCGCAGCTCGCGCTGGCTGACGAACGCAACACCCTGTATGTTGGTGCGCATCCTAGCCTCAAGCTTTGGGCCAAGCAAGACCCGGCCCAAGATATTGTGTGCTTGACGCGGGCCTACCTCCTAGATATGGCGCCTCCGGTCAACGGGCCAAGCCGCCGCGGGTTCCCGGGAAAAATCGACCAACCCCCACATCTAGTCCCGCGCTGAAAGCCTCCGGCGCCCGATTCCCGTAAGGAATCCGTCACTTTCGCGGGGTCGCCGGGACCTTCCGACCGCAGGATTCCCGGGGGGCGAATCGGCGGTACGCCTTCCTCCCGCCCCCCGCCCACCGACCCACTTTTGCCCGCTGGACCGGCCCCCCTTCGGGGCCTCCGGAACGGCACCCCGAGTCGCCCCACGATGTCACAGGCGGCCCCGCGTGACCTTTCCCGCTCCCTCCGGTTGGAAGGGTCGGTTTCGTGCAACGAGGAGACCTTCCATGCACAAGACGGTGATCGCGACCCTGTCCGCCCTGGCGCTGACGACCGGCGCCGCGGTGGCCCAGACCGGCACCGGCGGTTCGGCCCAAACCCCGGGGGCTCAGGCCCCGAACTCGGTCATCATGGACCAGGGCCAGAGCGCCCGTCCGGCCGGCCCCACAAGCAACGCCACGGGCGGCGCCAGCGTCGAGCATCTGATGAGCCGCACGGTGATCGGCGCGGACGGCGAGAAGGTCGGCAAAGTGTCCGACGTGATCCTCGGCCCGGACGGCAACGCGCAGCTCCTGGTGATCCAGAGCGGCGGCTTCCTCGGCATCGGCGGCAAGGAGATCGCCGCGGACATCGCGCTGGCCGACGTGCTGCCGGGCAACGGCCCGATCACGCTGCGCGACGTCACCCAGGCGAGCGTGCGCGACATGCCGGAGTTCCAGTACAGCGACAGCATGACCTCGCTGAACCGCGGCCCGAAGGGCAGCGGCGAGTCGAACAAGCAGTGACGCGCTGAACATCAATATTTACCCTCTCCCCACTGGGGAGAGGGTTATTAAGACCTACGCCTCCACCCCGCGCTCGCGGAGGTAGGCGCCCAGCTTGCTGTCCACGCCCAGGATGTGGCCCGACAGCCATTTGGCGAGGAAGCCCAGCACGAAGGCGCCTTTCTCGCCCCCCGCGTCCAGCGCGCTGTTCACGTCGTGCAACTGGCGGACGAAGCTGTCGTGCAGCGCCTTGTGGGCGGTGTAGTCGGGATAGCCGTGCTCGCGCATCAGCGTCTCTTCCCGATCGAAATGGGTGTCGGTGTAGTCGAGCAACTCCCCCAGCACGTCCTGGATCTCGCTGTCGGCGCGGAACTCGTTCACCGCGGTGACGAATTCGTTGAACAGCTCGAACAGGCGCTTGTGGTCGGCGTCGATCACGGCGTTCCCGACGCCGAAGCCGTCCTGCCACGCCATCGTCGCCCAACGCGGGTCGGCAAGGTTCGGCTTCATCGTCTTCGGCTGCGTGTTGTTTAATTGCATGACGTTTCCCCCTTCAGGAAACATCCTTATAAGCCGCCGCCCGCCAGCCGCCTGGGCGACAGATAGTCACAGATACAGTATGGTTATAGGAATGCCGGTCATACGGCCGGCGCATGAACAGTTCCATGATCGGCCGGCCGTATGACCCTTTCGCACATGGCTGCGCCATGTGCTGTCGGGTTTGAACCGAAGACGCTCGATGGAGACCATCAAACGCCTTCGGTATCAGTTCATCTGCGCCAGCGGCAGGTTGACCAGCAGATTTTGCGGCTTGAGGCGCAGTTTGCGGTCGGCGGTCATTGCCAGGGCCAGATAGACGGGCCGCCCGGCGATGTCGGCGCGCATGGCCGCCGGATCGGCGAACTCCAGCCGGAACAGCGACAGGATGCGGGCCAGCCGCTCCTCCCCCACCTCGGCCCCGTTGTAGAGGTCGTTGAGGATCGCCGTGGCCTCCCCGTCCAGCCCGACATGCCAGACCCAGCGCTCGTCGCTGATCCGCTGCACGGGATGGATCGACACCGTCACCCCCAGGAAATGCGTCACCCAACCCTCCAGGACGCGGCACAGCGCATCCAGCCCGGCCGCGGCGAAGGTCACGTCCAGCACGGTGTCGTGCCGCGAATCGCGCTCCCAATAGCGGGGGTGGTTGGTCTCGTCGAGGATGTCGAGATCGACGGAGCGCGGGGCGGTCCCGGCCTCCACCACCAGCCGGCCCAGGCTGCCGAAGCCGCCGGTCGCGGCCAGCATTTCCACCGTCTCGCTGTCGGCCAGCCGGACGCGCCCGTCGTCCACCGACACGGTCTGAGGCCGGAAGAACAGCTCACCCGCCCGCGCCCGCAGGCCTGACGGCGTGCCGTCCAGAAGGTTGCGCAGGATGACATGGGCCATCTGGTCGATGAACAGCCCCGGCACACCCCGCGCGCCCTCGCGGAACAGGCGGAGGTAGCAGCCCTCGACCGTGCCGGCGGCGAGCAGCCGGTCGCGGAAACCCAGCCAGACCGCCCAGTTCTCCCGCGCATCCGCATCGGCCAGCGCCTCCACCATGCCCGGCGGCACGGGGCGGGCGGGATCGTCGAGCAGGCCGGCGAACAGCGTGTGCTCGGTCTCGCAGGCGTCCTCGGGCGGGCGCATCTCCGGCCGCATCAGATAGGCGCGCAGGAAGTCCGGCGTGACCGCCAGCCAGCCGTCGGCGTCGCGCGTCAGCAGATGGAAACCGGACTCTTTCCAGAAATCAGACATGGAAGGCGGACCCTTGAACAGAAAAGCGGGTGCAAAGCGTCCCTCATGTGGGCGCGCGGGCGCCCGCGCCAAGGACCTAGCACAGCCCGCCCTACGGATGCCCGACTTACAAGTTCAGGGCGGCGAGGAAGGCATCGACATCCGCCCACACCCGGTCGCGGATGTCGTCGCGCTCCATCAGCAGCTCGTGCTTGGCGTCGGGATGCTCCTTCAGCACGGCGTTGCCCAGCCGGGCGGCGGCCAGCCGGTGCGATTCCGAGCGGACGACGGCGTCGGCGGGCGCGCTCAGCAGCAGGATGGGCGTCGTCACCCGCTCCAGCGGCGCGGTGAAGCGGATGTGGTCGGCGGCGCGCAGGGCCGCCCGCACCCAGCCGAAGCTGACCCCGCCCACCCGCAGTTCGGGCCGGTCGCGGAAGGCGTCGTGGTAGGTGGCGTAGCGGCGGGGGTCCGAGGTGATCGGGTTGACCGGGGTGAACAGCCCCTCCACCGGGTCGTAATCGTGCTGGCCGAAGGCGTATTCGGCGGCCCGCCCGCGGGCGCACAGGCGTTCGGCCAGCCAGACCGCCATGCGGCGCGGCACCGGACCGGTGAAGATGTCGAACATCGGCGCCGTCAGCACCGCGGCGTCGCACAGGGCCGGGTTGCGGAGCAGGGCCATCAGGGCGACCAACCCGCCCATGCTGTGGGCGACCAGCAGCAGCGGCCCGTGCTGCCGCGGCCTCACCAGTTGCTCCACCACCTCGTCGAGATCGCCGGCCAGCCTGTCGAAGCTGTCCAGGTGATGGATCTGGGGGTTGGGCAGGGGCCGGTCGGACAGGCCCTGGTTGCGCCAGTCGAACGCGAAGACATCGAAGCCGCGGGCGAGCAGTTCCCCCGCCGTCTCGGCGTATTTCTCGATGAACTCCGCTCGGCCGGTCAGCAGCAGCGCGGTGCCGCGCGGCGGGGCGGTGGTGGCCGTCCAATGGGCGGTGCGCAGCCGCGTCCCGTCCCCCATCGTCACCCAGCCGAATCGTGGCTCCACACCCAGATCCGCCACGCTCACGGCCATTCCTGCGCGCTCCTTCGTTGACGGGACGATTGAAGCATCAACGCACCGGGCGGGTCCAGCCCGCGGCGGCGGAGCCGGTGATCCAGTGGAACCCCCGCCCTCCCACGGATGTTGTCCAGGTCCAATGGGAGGTACATTCGAATGCACATGGCGCGTACACTGTCCATGGCGCTCTGCGCCCTGTCCCTGTCCTTGCCTCTGTCCCCCATGGCCGCCCAGGCCCAGCCCTCATCCAAATCGCAAAGCCCCAAGGACGCGTCGGTGCCGCCGATCGCCGTGGAACGCACGGAAGAGGGCGAGCCGGTGATCGTCCATGAGGGCGAGGCGTCCTTCTACGGCGGCTCGTTCCACGGCAAGAAGACGGCCAGCGGCGAGCGCTTCGACCAGAACAAGCCGACCGCCGCCTCGCGCGAGTTGCCGCTGGGCAGCAAGGTCACCGTGACCAACCAGGACAACGGCAAGAGCGTCGACGTCATCGTCAACGACCGCGGCCCCTATGTGGACGGGCGGGTCATCGACCTGTCGAAGAAGGCCGCCAAGAAGCTCGACATGATCGAGGACGGCGTGGCCCCGGTGCGCGTCGAGGCCAAGCCGTCCGAACAGCCGACCGAGGCCGTGAAGGAGAAGGTCGAGGCCAAGGCCGAGAAGGCCGACAAGACCCAGGTGGCGGAGCAGCCCGCCTCCGAGAAGAAGGGCAACGGTGCTGCTCTGTCGGGTTCGTCCGCCGCCGATCGGCAGAGCGGGTCAGGGTCCGACCGTTAGGGTCAGGCCCGCGGCGGACGAACGGTCCGGCCGGCGCGCTGGCCACGGTCGAAGGCGGCCAGCAGCGCCCCCAGCCCGTCCGACGCCGCGTGGCGCGACCACAGGAAGGGGCGCAGCATGTTGCGGGTGCCGAAGCCGTGCACATGCACCGTGCGGCGCCCCAGCGCCTGCAGCCCCTCCCGCGCCACGTCCAGCGGATCGGCGGCCCCCGGCAGCGCGTTCAGGGCGAAGCCGGCCCGCTTGCCGAAGGCGGTGCGGGTGGCGCCGGGGCACAGGACCAGCACATCCACCGGCTTGCGCTTCAGTTCCGCCGCCAACGCCTCGCCATAGGCCAGGATGAAGCTCTTGCTGGCGCAGTAGGTCCCAAGGAACGGGATCGGCTGGAACGCCGCCGTGCTCGACACCAGGATCAGCCCGGCCCGCCGCCCGTCGCGGGCCGCCCGCTCGATCATGCCGGGCAGCAGCGCGCGGGTCAGCACGGTGGTCGCCACCACATTCAGTTCCACCGTCGTCCGCTCCGCCTCCGGCGCGTTGTCGAGCACCGGCCCGAAGGCGCCGGACCCGGCGTTGTTGATGAGCAGGTCGATCTCCAGCGTCTCCGCTTTCTGGATCAGGGCGTTCCGCCCCTCGTCGGTGGTCAGGTCGGTGGCCAGCACCTCCACCCGGCGCCCGGCGGCCTCCAGCTCCGTCTTTGCGGTGGTCAGGGCCTCGGCGTTGCGGGCGGCCAGCAGAAGGCCGGTGTCGGCGGACAGGGCACGGGCGAAGCCGGCGCCGATGCCGGAGGTGCCGCCGGTGACCAGCGCGAAGCGGTGGGGCATGGGTCGGATTCCATCGCGGTTCGGAAGGGATGAAAGGTGACGGTTGGCCGCGGCGGCGCGAAGTCAAGCTGCCCGCCCCCGAGTCGCCCCGCATTCCGCGGTGCAGCAGGCCGAATTGTCAGTGTACATATTAACTGGAGCCGCTTCGGACTTTTACTGTCACGGAACTGAAATTTCCTGACCGGAGGAAATAGGCAGGACGCCTCGACTGCCTCCTCTTTCGAAAGAGGTTAGCGGTTTTTTCACTTTTTCGGGCGAGTCGTGTTGCCATCACGTGGTTGCAGTGCATATATCGCATTGCACCATACGTGTTGTCGCACCGCTCGGCCGGTGCTTGATGAAAAGGAACCGCGGTATGGATGATGTTCGCCAAGTCCTGAAGGACAACGAGGGCCACTGCATCGAGGATTTGACCGTCGGCATGACGGCGTCCTTTGCGAAGACGGTTACCGAGGCGGACATCGTGCTGTTCGCCGGCATCTCCGGCGACACCAACCCGGTCCACCTGAACCAGGAATACGCCAGCGGCACCATGTTCCAGGGCCGCATCGCCCACGGGATGCTGAGCGTCAGCTTCATCTCCGCCGTTCTGGGAACCAAGCTGCCGGGTCCGGGCGCCATCTACATGAGCCAGACCGTGCGCTTCAAGGCGCCGGTCCGCGCCGGCGACACGGTGACCGCCCGCGCCACCGTCACCGAGATCATCCCGGAGAAGCGCCGCGCCGTCGTCCGCACGGTCTGCACCGTCGGCGAGACGGTGGTGATCGAGGGCGAGGCCCTGCTGATGGTCCCGTCGCGCGGCTGACCGTCCCCGCCGAACCATCGTGGGGCCAAGCCTTCAACAAGCGAAATGACTTGCCGGTCGCCGGCGCGTAGACCACGCGCCGGCTCCGGTCTATATAAGACGCCCATGGCATGGCCCGCCCCGGCGGGCCGCCGTCTTTTCGGGGGGCCGTCCGCGGCCCGCAGACCATCAGGGCGTGACGCATGCGATTGTTCCGACACACCGCCGACCTGCCGGAGGACGCCCGCGGGGCCGTCGTCGCCCTTGGCAACTTCGACGGGGTGCACCGCGGCCATCAGGCGGTGATCGCCACCGCCCAGCGGATCGCCCGCGATCTCGGCGCGCCCTCGGCGGTGATGACCTTCGAGCCGCATCCCCGCTCGGTCTTCCGCCCTGACGACGCGCCCTTCCGCCTGTCGCCCTTCCGCGTCAAGGCCCGCCACATCGAGGCGCTGGGGGTCGACCTGCTGTTCGTCTGCCATTTCGACGAGAGCTTCCTGCACAAGACCGCCGACGCCTTCATCCAGGAGGATCTGGTGGCCGGACTGGGCGTGCGGCACGTCGTCTGCGGCTACGATTTCCTGTTCGGCCACGGCCGCGGCGGCGACCCCGCCCTGCTCCGGCAGGCCGGCGCGGCCCACGGCTTCGGCGTGACCGAGGTCGGGCCGGTGTCCGACGATACAGACGGCGTCTATTCCTCCACCCGCGTGCGCGACGCGCTGGTCGCCGGCAACCCGCGCGAGGCGGCGCGGCTGCTCGGCTCCCCCTGGGAGATCGAGGGGCGCGTGGAGCACGGCGATCACAAGGGCCGCACCATCGGCTTCCCCACCGCCAACGTCGAGTTGGCCGACTATCTGCGCCCCGCCTTCGGCGTCTACGCGGTGCGCACCGGGGTGGACCAGGGGGCGGGCACGGTCTGGCGCAACGGCGTCGCCAACCTGGGCCGCCGCCCGACCGTGGGCGGAACGGTGGAGCGGCTGGAGACCCACATCCTCGACTTCGACGGCGATCTGTACGGCCAGCACCTGCGCGTGCAGCTCATCGAGTTCCTGCGGCCGGAGCGCAAGTTCGGCAGCTTCAACGAGTTGAAGGACCAGATCGTCCAGGACGCCGCGGCGGCCCGCGCCGTGCTGGCCCGGGAACCGCAGTCGGAAGGCTGAGCGACATGGACCGCGTGATCCTGCTGCTGTTCATCCTGAACCAGGGCGGCCCGACCACCATCGAGTTCCAGACGATGGAGCAGTGCAAGGCCGCCGAGCCCGCCATCGTCCAGGCCTACCGCGAGATGACCGGCAACCCGGTGCTGACCCGCTGCATCACACTGGCGCTGCCGGGGAAGTGAACCCATGGACCGCCCGCGGCGTTCCAGGGTAACCTGACGCACGGATTCCACCGGGAGGGTCCCATGCCCGACGGCCGCCTCTACGACACCGACTGGTACGCCTGGACCCTGGAGCAGGCCGCCGCGCTTCGTCGGATGGCGGAGACGCGCGTCAACTCCGAGTTGGATCTGGAGAATCTGGCGGAGGAGGTCGAGAGCTTGGGGCGCAGCCAGGAAAGCGCACTGGTCAGCGCCCTCACCCACGTCATCGAACATCTGTTGAAGCTGGAGCACTCGCCCGCCCCGGCGCCACGCAACAAATGGATGCTCAGCGTCGTGGAGCAGCGGGGCCGGGCGGTCTACGCGCTGGAGGACAGCGGCACCCTGGCGCGCAGGGCGCCCGATCTTCTCCCGAAGGCGTGGAAGCAAGGGCACCGGCTGGCGGTCAAGGCTCTGGAACTGTTCGACGGTGTGGCGCCCGAAGCCCTTCCCACCGATTGCCCCTACAACCTCGCCCAGATTTTGGACGACGACTTCATCCCGGCCAACCGGCACGGGCTGGACTGACCGGCAAGCCCGCCCCATTGCGATTCGCACGCCGGGGGGCTACACACGGGGCAGTTTGAGCCTCCCTGGGAGCCGTTAGGCCATGACCACCGCCGCTTTGCCCGCCCCTGCCAATGGTGACCGGGCGACCATCGCCGCCACCGCCGCGAAGATCCTGCTGGAAATCAAGGCGCTGCATTTCAACGCCGAGACGCCCTTCATCTTCACCTCCGGCTGGGCGAGCCCGGTCTACACCGACTGCCGGCGCATCGTGTCCTTCCCACGCGCCCGCAAGGCTCTGATGGACTTCGCCGTCCAGACCATCGAGCGCGAGATCGGCTACGAGAGCATCGACGCGGTGGCCGGCGGCGAGACGGCGGGCATCCCCTTCGCCGCCTGGATCGCCGAGCGGCTGGAACTGCCCATGCAGTATGTCCGCAAGAAGCCGAAGGGCTTCGGGCGCAACGCCCAGATCGAGGGCGTGCTGACCGAGGGGCAGCGGGTCATCCTGGTCGAGGACCTCGCCACCGATGGCAAGAGCAAGGAGAACTTCGTCACCGCGCTGCGCAACGGCGGCGCCACCGTGACCGACAGCTTCGTGATCTTCCATTACGGCATCTTCCCGCAGTCGAAGACCAACATGGACCGCATCGGCGTCCGCCTGCACGAGCTGTGCACCTGGTGGGACGTGCTGAAGGTCGCCCGCGAGAACCAGTACTTCGACGAGAACACCCTGTCGGAGGTCGAGAAGTTCCTGAACGACCCGGTCGGCTGGTCCGCCGCCCACGGCGGCAAGGCTAGCTTCGACTGAGGCCCTTCGCAGGGAAAGCCTCTCGCCCTGCTCCTTGACCGCACCGCACACCCCGCTAATATCCGCGCCATGAAGCTCGATTGGCGGGTCACGGCGCCTCCGGCGCGAATTACCGGCCCGGCTCTCTGAGGAGGGCCGGGCAATTCCGTGTGTGCGTCGGGCGGCCCGACCGCTGCCGCCCGAAGAATTCGTCTTCCAGGAATCCCCGATGACCCGCGACTACAAGTCCACCGTCTTCCTGCCCCGCACCGACTTCCCCATGCGCGGCGGCCTGCCCACCAAGGAGCCGGAGCTGCTGAAGCGCTGGGAGGACATGGGCCTCTTCCAGCGGCTGCGCGAGACGGCGAAGGGCCGCGAGAAGTTCGTCCTGCACGACGGCCCGCCCTACGCCAACGGCAACATCCACATCGGCCACGCCGTCAACAAGGTGCTGAAGGACGTCATCGTCCGCTCGCGCCAGATGCAGGGCTTCGATGCCAACTACGTCCCCGGCTGGGACTGCCACGGCCTGCCCATCGAGTGGAAGATCGAGGAGAAGTACCGCGCCGAGGGCAAGGACAAGGACGAGGTTCCGCTCAACCAGTTCCGCGCCGAGTGCCGCCAGTTCGCCCAGAAGTGGGTGGACGTGCAGGCCGGCGAGTTCCGCCGCCTGGGCGTCGAGGGCAACTGGGCCGACCCGTACCTGACCATGACTCTGCCCGCCGAGGCGCAGATCGTCCGCGAGATCCACAAGTTCGCCATGAACGGCGGCCTCTACAAGGGCGCCAAGCCGGTCATGTGGTCGGTGGTGGAGAAGACCGCGCTGGCCGAGGCGGAGATCGAATACCACGACCACACCTCGACCACCGTCTTCGCGCGCTTCGCCATCTGGGGCTCGCCGGCGCCGGAGGTCGACGACGCCAACATCGTCATCTGGACGACCACCCCCTGGACCCTGCCGGGCAACCGCGCCATCGCCTTCGGCGACGAGATCGAATACGCGACCTACAAGGTGCTGGCGGTCGAGGAGGGCAGCCTCGCCGAGGTCGGCGAGCGGCTCGTCGTCGCCACCGCGCTGGCCGAGAGCGTCTTCAAGGAAACCAAGATCAAGGACGCGCGGCTGCTGCACCGCTTCCCCGGCTCGCGTCTGGCCGGCGGCTACTGCCACCACCCGCTGACCCGCAGCGGCTACGACTTCAAGGTGCCGCTGCTGGCCGGCGACTTCGTGACGACCGACGCCGGCACCGGCTTCGTCCACATCGCGCCGGGCCACGGCGAGGACGACTTCCATCTCGGTCAGGCCAACGGCATCGAGGTGCCGCAGACGGTCGGCGAGGACGGCCGCTACTACGACCATGTGCCGCTGTTCGCCGGCCTGCGCGTCTACACCGCCGAAGGCAAGCCGGGCGAGGCCAACGGCGCCGTGCTGAAGGCCTTCCAGGAGGTCGGGGCGCTGCTCGCCAAGGGCCGCGTCAAGCACAGCTACCCGCATTCCTGGCGGTCGAAGGCCCCGCTGATCTTCCGCACCACGCCGCAGTGGTTCATCTCCATGGAGACGAACGACCTGCGCAAGACGGCGTTGCAGGCGATCTCCGACACGACGTGGTTCCCGGCCCAGGGCGAGAACCGCATCCGCGCGATGATCGAGCAGCGCCCGGACTGGTGCATCAGCCGCCAGCGCGCCTGGGGCGTGCCGATCGCCCTGTTCGTCCGCAAGGACAACGGCGCGATCCTGCGCGACGCCGAGGTGTTCAACCGCATCGCCGACATCTTCGAGAAGGAAGGCTCCGACGCGTGGTTCGCCCGCCCGGCGCAGGACTTCCTCGGCAACGCCTACCGCGCCGACGATTACGAGCAGGTCAAGGACATCGTCGACGTGTGGTTCGAGTCCGGCTCGACCCACGCCTTCGTGCTGGAGCAGCGGCCCGAGCTGAAGTGGCCGGCCTCGCTGTACCTTGAAGGCTCCGACCAGCACCGCGGCTGGTTCCACTCCTCCCTGCTGGAAAGCTGCGGCACGCGCGGCCGGGCGCCCTACGACGCGGTGCTGACGCACGGCTTCACGCTCGACGAGCAGGGCCGCAAGATGTCCAAGTCGCTGGGCAATGTGGTGGCCCCGCAGGAGGTCTGTGACAAGTACGGCGCCGACATCCTGCGCCTCTGGGTGGTCAGCACCGACTACACCGAGGACCAGCGCATCGGGCCGGAGATCATCAAGTATCAGGCCGACCACTACCGCCGCCTGCGCAACACGCTGCGCTACATCCTCGGCGCGCTGGCCGACTACACCCCGGCGGAGCGCATCGCCGTCGCCGAGATGCCGGAGCTGGAGCGCTGGGTCCTGCACCGCCTGTCGGAGCTGGACACGCTGATCCGCGCCAAGATCGAGGCCTACGACTTCCACGACCTGTCGGTGGCGATCCACAATTTCTGCGCCGTGGAGCTGTCGGCCTTCTACTTCGACGTCCGCAAGGACAGCCTCTATTGCGACGCGGCCGGCTCGGTGCGCCGCCGCTCGGTCCGCACGGTGATGGAGCATCTGCTCTCCACCCTGACCGCGTGGCTGGCCCCGATCCTCTGCTTCACCGCGGAGGAGGCGTGGCTGGCCCGTCCCGCGGGCCTGACCGGCGTCGAGGGCTGGAGCGAGGAGAGCGTCCACCTGCGCGTCTTCCCGGCCATCCCGGCGGAGTGGCGCGACGACGCTCTCGCCGCCAAGTGGGAGTCCATCCGCACCGTCCGCCGCACCGTCACCGGCGCGCTGGAGTTGGAGCGGGCCAACAAGAAGATCGGCTCGTCGCTGCAGGCCAACCCGACCGTCTTCGTGGACGCGGCGACCAAGGCGCTGCTGGACGGCGTGGACTTCGCCGAGATCTGCATCACCTCGCAGATCACCGTGGCGGAGGGCCCCGCGCCCGAGGGAGCGTTCGTGCTGCCCGACGTGGCCGGCATCGCGGTGGTGCCCGGCCTCGCCGAAGGGGGCAAGTGCGAGCGCTGCTGGAAGATCCTTCCGGAGGTCGGCACGAACGCCGCACACCCGACGCTGTGCCTCCGTTGCGCCGAAGCCGTGGACGCGGAACCGGCGTTCTGATTCGCAGCAGGCCCCCTCGCCATCCCTCCCCCGCTTCGCGGGAGAGGGAGCTTGATCCCCTCCCTCGCCGAAGGCGGGGGAGGGTTTAGGGAGGGGGCCTGGACGCCTTTCACTCTTCGGAGCACTCCATGAGCAGCCTCTCCACGTCCGGCAGCCGCAGCCACACGGTCTTCGGCCTGTCCGTCGCCGCGCTGGTGGTGGTCCTCGACCAGCTCACCAAATGGTGGATCCTCGACGTGGTCATGCAGCCCTACCCACGGGTCGTCGAGGTCACGCCCTTCTTCAATCTCGTGCTGGCCTGGAACACCGGGGTCAGCTTCGGCACCTTCGGCAGCTCCCACGCCTGGATGCCCTATGTGCTGGCCGCGGTGGCCTTCGCCATCGTGGTGGCGCTGCTGCTCTGGCTGCGGCAGGCCGACCGGCGCTACCTCGCGCTCGCGCTGGGCATGGTCATCGGCGGCGCCATCGGCAACGTGATCGACCGCTTCCTCTACGGGGCCGTCGCCGATTTCCTCGATTTCCACATCGGGGGGTGGCATTTCTGGGCCTTCAACGTGGCAGACAGCGGAATCAGCGTCGGTGTGGCGCTTCTCGTGCTGGATGGGCTGTTCGCCGGCCGCGAAAAGTCGTAATAGTTCACGCGACGGAGCCGCTATAAGGGACGCGGCCCGACGACAAGCGGCCTGACGACTAGACGACGGGACTCGAACGTGACCATGCTTTCCTCCGCCTCCTCCATCGCACGGCGCTCCACCCGTTCCCTGGGGCGGGGTCCGCTGCTGGGCTTGGCGCTCGTCGCGCTGGCGCTCACCGGATGCACCGACGTCCGCCGTTCCATCGGCCTCGACCGTACGAGCCCGGACGAGTTCACGGTCGTGTCCCGCGCGCCGCTGACCATGCCGCCCAGCCTGACCCGCCTGCCGGAACCGCGCCCCGGCGCGGCGCGGCCGCAGGACGCCACGTCGTCCGCGGTGGCCGCCGCCTCGGTCTTCGGCGGCTCCTCGCGCACCACGGCCGCCACCGCCGGACACACCGCCGGCGAGTCGGCGCTGATCGCCCAGGCCGGCGCCAAGGGCGGCATCGAGCCGGGCATCCGCAACAAGGTCGATCAGGAGACGACCCAGCTCGTCGTCGCCGACAAGAGCTGGATCGACTCCCTGCTGTTCTGGCAGACGCAGGAGCAGCCCTACGAGGTCGTCGATCCGAAGAAGGAAAACCAGCGCCTGCGCGAGGCCCAGGCCGCCGGCAAGGCGCTGAACGACGGCACCGTCCCGACCATCGAGCGCAAGCGCCGGGCGCCGCTGGAAGGGCTGTTCTAAGCCGACTTCGGGGCTCCAATTCAGGGCCCCAACTCGGGGCATTGTTCCGGGCGCTTCGCCGCACCAGTATCTAGGGGGCGTTCCCAGACGGGGACGCCCCTTTTGCATTCCCGTCCCCTTCGCACCCAACGAGAGGCCCATGCTCCCCAACGGCCCCACCGCCCCGCCACCCTGGAAACGGCCCTGGCGCCGGCTTGCCGCCGCGGGCGTCCTGGCCTTCGCCCTGGCCGGCGCCGTCCCCGCCGCCACCCCTGCCTTCGCCGCCGAGAAGGGCGTCTTCTTTCCGGAGACCTTCACCCTGTCCAACGGCATGCAGGTCGTGCTGGTGACCAACCAGCGCGTGCCGGTGGTGACCCACATGGTCTGGTACAAGGTAGGCGCGGCGGACGAGCCGCGCGGCGTGTCGGGAATCGCCCATTTCCTGGAACATCTGATGTTCAAGGGGACGGAGGAGGTTCCGCCCGGCGCCTTCTCCCGCATCGTCGCCAAGAACGGCGGACGCGACAACGCCTTCACCTCCTGGGACTACACGGCCTATTTCCAGAACGTGGCGCGCGACCGGCTGGAGCTGGTGATGAAGATGGAGGCCGACCGCATGTCGAACCTCCGCCTCACCGACCAGCTGGTCTATCCGGAGCGTGACGTCATCATCGAGGAGCGCCGCCAGCGCATCGAGAACGAGCCCGCCGACCGCATCGGCGAGCAGATCAACGCCACCCTCTACGTCCACCACCCCTACGGCACGCCGATCATCGGCTGGCCGCAGGAGATGGCCACCCTGACGCGGGAGGAGGCGGAGTCCTTCTACAAGAGCTGGTACGCGCCCAACAACGCCGTGCTGGTGGTGTCCGGCGACGTCACGGCCGAAGAGCTGAAGCCACTCGCCGAGAAATATTACGGCAGCATCGCCGCCCGCCCGGTGCCGGAGCGCGTCCGCGTGCAGGAGCCGCCGATCAGCGCCGCCCGCCGGGTCATCCTGCGCGACGACGAGGTGCGCCAGCCCTCGATCCGCCGGAACTGGCTCGCCCCCTCCTACCGCACCGACAAGGAGGGCTACGCCTACCCGCTCCAGGTGCTGTCGGAGATCATGAGCGGCGGCCCGACCTCCCGCCTCTACCGCAGCCTCGTCGTGGAACAGCGCATCGCCACCTCGGCCTGGCTGGGCTACAGCCCGTCGTCCTGGGACATGACCTCGCTGGCGGCGGGCGCCTCGCCGGCCCCCGGCGTGACCATGGAGAAACTGGAAGCGGCGCTGGAGGCCGACATACTGACGCTCGTCGAAAAGGGCGTGACCGAGGAGGAGGTGGCCACCGCCAAGAAGCGCATGCTGGCCGAGGCCGCCTACGCCCGCGACAGCCTGACCGGCCCGGCCCAGACGCTGGGCGCCGCCGTCGCCACCGGCCAGAGCATCGACGACGTGGAGAACTGGCCGGTGCGCATCGACGCGGTGACCGCCGACCAGGTCAACGCCGCCGCCCGCGCCGTTCTGGGCCAGACCAACCACGTCACCGGCCTTCTGCTGCCGCTCCAGGACAAGGGAAGCTGAGATGATCGTCCTATCCAAGCGCCTTATGTCCAAGCGCGTCTTCGGCGCCTGTCTTTTCCTTTTCGCCTTCGCCATCACCACTCCGGCAACCGCCATCGAGATCAAGCGGGTGGTCAGCCCCGGCGGGATCGAGGCGTGGCTGGTCGAGGACCACAAGGTTCCCATCATCGCCCTGGAATGGGCCTTCGAAGGGGCCGGGGCGTCCGACCCCAAGGGCAAGGAGGGCCTCGCCAACCTCGCCGCCCGCACGCTGGACGAGGGCGCCGGTCCCTATGACAGCCAGGCCTTCGCCGCGCGGCTTCAGGACAACGCCATCGCGCTGGGCTACGACGCCGGGCGCGACGGCTTCGGCGGCAGCCTGCGCACGCTGAGCGACCGCCGCGACGAAGCGTTCGAGCTGACCCGCCTGTCGCTGGCCGAGCCGCGCTTCGACGCGGAAGCGGTTGAGCGCATGCGCGCCGCCGTGCTGTCCAGCCTGCGCCGCGATCAGGCCGACCCCAACTACGTCGGGCGGCGGCTGTTCTACTCCACCGCCTTCCCCGGCCATCCCTACGGCGACGAGATCCGCGGCACGCTGGAGTCGCTGCCGACGATCACCCCGGACGACCTGCGCGGCTTCGTGAAGGCCGGCTTCGGGCGCGACCGGCTGGTCGTCGCCGCGGCGGGCGACATCAGCCCGGAGGATCTGGGCCGCGCGCTCGACCATGTGTTCGGCGGCCTGCCCGCCACCTCCGCGAACGCCGCCATCCCCGACGTCGAGCCGAAGGGGCTGGGCGAAACGCTGGTCGCCACCCGCCCGACGGCGCAGACCGTCATGCTGATGGGCCAGACCGGGCTCAAGCGCGCCGACCCCGACTGGTACGCGGCGACCGTGATGAACTACGTCCTGGGCGGCGGCGGCTTCGGCTCCCGCCTGATGGAGGAGGTGCGGGAAAAGCGCGGCCTCAGCTACGGCGTTTACAGCTACCTGATCCCGATGGACCATTCCGCGCTGGTCATGGCCGGCGGCAACACGGTGAACGCCAAGGCCGGTCAGGCGCTGGACATCATGCGCCAGGAATGGAAGCGCATGGCCGAGCAGGGCGTGACGGAGGAGGAACTGGCCGACGCCAAGACCTATCTCACCGGCAGCTTCCCGTTGCAGCTCGGCAGCACGCAGGCGATCGCGGGAATCCTGCTCCAGGTCAAGCGCGACGACTTGGGGATCGACTATCTCGACCGCCGCGACGCCTTCATCAACGGCGTCACCCAGGCCGACGTGCAGCGCGTGGCGAAGCGGCTGCTCGACCCCAACCGGCTGCTGACCGTGCTGGTCGGCCGTCCGGAGGGCGTGACGGCGACGCGGACGATCGACGGGGGGAGCTGAGGAGCGTTGTTGCGACGAGCCCCCACCCAACCCTCCCCCGCTTTGCAGGGGGAGGTCGGGAGGGGGGCCCGCCGCGACCACTCCGCTCACGCCAGATCCGGCTGGCTCCCCGGAAAGCGCGGATCGCCGGGGTCCACGGGGCGGCCCGGCACCTTGCCGGGGATGATCCCCACCTGATCGGGCCGCTCGTCCTCGCGGCGTTCCTCTTCGGCCGGAACCGGCGGGTTCAATTCGGGTTTGTTCGGATCGCTCATGGTCACCTCCTGTCCTGAAAAGAACACAGGGCAGCGGTTGCCGGTTTCATCGTCCGCCCCGCATAGTCCGCTCAACCTAGACCGCTTCACCTAGACCTTTGTGCACGTTGGATGCGCCGCTTTGGCGCGTACCCGGCGCGCACCGATCGGTGCTAGGCTCCGCGCACGCGAGAAGGAGGCAAAATCCCAATGTCAGCGCTCACCCGTTCGCCCGCCTGGGAAGCCCTGGCCCGTCACCGCCAGGACGTTTCGGCCCTCCACATGCGCGACCTGTTCGCCGCCGACGCCGACCGCTTCAACCGCTTCTCCCTGGAAGCCTGCGGCCTGCTGTTCGATTATTCGAAGAATCGCATCACCGAGGAGACTCGGACCCTTCTGCTCGACCTCGCCCGCCAGCAGGACGTGGAGGGCTGGCGCGACCGCATGTTCGCCGGGGAGCGGATCAACATCACCGAGGACCGCGCCGTCCTGCACACCGCGCTGCGCAACCGCGCCAACCGCCCGGTCATGGTGGACGGCCAGGACGTGATGCCGGAGGTGAACGCCGTCCTCCACCGCGTGGAGCGCTTCGTCCGGCAGGTCCGCGACGGCGCCTGGACCGGCTACACCGGCCACCCGATCACCGACGTCGTCAACATCGGCATCGGCGGGTCCGACCTCGGCCCGGTGATGGTGACGGAGGCGCTGACCCCCTACCTGCACCCGCAGATCGGCGTGCATTTCGTCTCCAACGTGGACGGAACGCACATCAGCGAGACGCTGGAATGGCTGGACCCGGAGACGACGCTGTTCGTCATCGCGTCCAAGACCTTCACCACCCAGGAGACGCTGACCAACGCCCACACCGCGCGGCGCTGGTTCCTGGAGAGCGCCGGCGACCCCGCCCACGTCGCCAGGCATTTCGTCGCCGTCTCCACCAACGAGGCGGAGGTGCGCAAGTTCGGCATCGACCCGGCGAACATGTTCGGCTTCTGGGACTGGGTCGGCGGGCGCTATTCGCTGTGGTCGGCGATCGGGCTGTCCATCGCGCTCGGCATCGGCATGGACCGCTTCTATGAGCTGCTGGACGGCGCCCACGCCATGGACGAGCATTTCCGCACCGCGCCGCTGGAGCGCAACATGCCGGTGCTGATGGCGATGCTCGGCGTCTGGTACGTCAATTTCTGGGGCGCCAAGTCCCACGCCGTGCTGCCCTACGACCAGTACATGCACCGCTTCCCGGCCTATCTCCAGCAGCTGGACATGGAGAGCAACGGCAAGACGGTGGACCGGCAGGGCGCGCGGGTGGATTACGCCACCGGCCCGGTGGTCTTCGGCGAACCGGGCACCAACGGCCAGCACGCCTTCTATCAGTTGATCCACCAGGGGACGGAGCTGGTCCCCGCCGACTTCCTGGCCCCGGCGGAAACCCACAACCCCATCGGCGACCACCACCGCATCCTGCTGTCGAACTTCTTCGCCCAGCCGGAAGCCCTGATGCGCGGCAAGACCGCCGACGAGGTGCGCGCCGAGATGGCCAAGTCCGGCAAGCCGGCCGAGGCCATCGAGCCGCTGGTCCCCCACCGCGTGTTCGAGGGCAACAAGCCGTCCAACAGCATCCTGTTCAAGAAGCTCGACCCGCACACGCTGGGCGCCCTGATCGCGCTGTACGAGCACAAGGTGTTCGTCCAGGGCATCGTGTGGGCCATCAACAGCTTCGACCAATGGGGCGTGGAACTGGGCAAGCAGCTGGCCGGCAAGATCCTGCCCGAACTCCAGACCGGCCCGACCGCCGCGCTGGGGCACGACGGCTCGACCAACGGGCTGATCGGCTGGTACCGGAAGCACCGCTGAGCGCTGTCGCACTTCCTTATGGTTTCATTGCCAAAGGGGAAAAACAACCCTAAAGTCATCATCACGGGATTCCATAACCGTGAGGGATGTTCCGATGGACGCCTTGCCCCCTTTGGCTGCCACCCCGGCCGTCACCGCCGCAAAATCCACATCGTCGGCCCAAGGCGCCGCAAGCAGTTCCCCTGGAGCGGCAACGGCTGCCACCACCGCCACGGGCGCCAAAGACACGCTGTCCTTGAGCCCCCTGGCGGCGAGCCTGAAGGGGCCTTCGCTGGACCTGTTCAACAAGCTCAAGCAGAACGAGCGCACCCTGCTCAGCGGCCTCGTGGACAGCGGCAAGGTCACCGGAGACGACGTGAACAATGCGCTGATGGGCAGCCTGAAGATGGCTCGGTCCACGGCCTTCTCGAACGGAGGCCGGATGTTCGAGTCCCTGAATCGCGGCCTCTTCGCCCGCGCCGCCACCGCCACCGCGGATGAGATGCTGAAGGCGACGGACGACACGCTGGCCCGGCGCAAGGAGCTGGTCGCGCGGCTGGGAGAATTGGACAAGAATGGCCAGGGCGGTTCCGACGATTACAGCGAGATCCTGCGCGCCCTTTCCGGAGTGGAGCCCGGCACGGGCACCGGGCAACCGAGCGCGGAACCCCATGGCAACAGCCGGGCGAACGCCCATTTGCGCCAGACCCGAATCATCTCGCCCTATTACATGAAGTTAGGCGACCCTTTTTTCATCCGCAACGGCGAAGAGGAAGCGGCAAGCAACAAGCTGAAGGACGCCGGCGTCTCCCTGTCCAGCCTCACGGACGCCGCCCGCGGCATGGGCGAAGACGATGTGGCTGGCATGGTGCAGGAACAGGCGTCGCATTTGGCCGAGATCATGCGACGGAACGGCCGCTGACTCCTTGCGACGGGAACGCCCTCCCCTCCACGGCCTGGCCCTCGTTCCGCCGGGATGAGGTCCGGGTTGGATGGACAAAGCCCCGGCCATCCAGGCGCTGCGCCGTCCACTCCGCCAATTTGGTGCAATCGCTTGTAGCGCCAGCAATCCTCCACCGTCACGCTTTTCCGGACCGCTTCGGAATTCCCGTGCGTGTGGAGACGCTGATGCCCATCCTGAAATTCATCGAGGTCAACGCCGCCAAGGCCATCCTGGCGGAAGCCAAGCCGAAGAACATCACCTTCGGCAACGGCAAGCTGAACATCGGGATCGGCGTCGAGTTCGATAAGGAGTTCATCGAGAAGCTCCAGGACGATCCGCTGTCCTGGCAGAAGCTCCAGGACGCCGCCTCCTCCGCCTACAAGGACTTCATCGCCGAGGCGGTCGCCGAAGTCGTCAAGACGGACAAGGTGATCGGCCGGCTGGTCGGCGACCCCACCATGCAGAAGGCCGCGGCGGACGTCTGCTACGCCGGACTCAAGATGAAGGCGTCCAACCTGACCAAGGAGGTGGACGCCAACGTCAAGAAGGCGTGGGCGCAGATCATCAAGACCAACAAGGACTACAGCAAGTACAAGTGGCGGGCCGCCGTCCATGTCGGCCTCCAGATCGGCGGCGTCGCGATCTCCGCCGCCGGGATCGGCGGGGCCGTGGCGACCGGCGGGGTGTCCGCGGTCATCGGCATCTACGGCATGGTCAAGAGCTGCCTCGGGCTGTTCAAGGATTTGGTCAAGCTCTGGCTGTCCGCCGAGAAGTTCCGCACGGCGATCAACGGGCAGGTCACCAAGCTCGTCAAGGCCTACAACGCGAAGAAGTCGGTGGCGCGCAACAGCTCCGACTCCGCGAAGGAGGTCATCAACGCGGTCTTCGGGACGGAACTCGGCACGATCGGGAAGTGCCGCGGCGACATCAAGCAGTATCTGAGCAAGCTCGACGGCGTGGACGTCAAGTCCCACGAAATCTCGCGGGAGCTCGGCAAGGTGATGTCCAAGCTCGACCGGGCGATGAAGGACATGAAGACCGTCGCCAAGAACAACAAGGCGCTCGCCGCGGCGCTGCCCAAGCTGGAAGAGCAGATCAACGACCTGATCGTCAAGATCGTCGCCAAGCAGGAGATGATCAACGAAGGCCGCGAGTGGGCGAACCGGATGGACGAGGCGCTGGAGATGCTGGAGAAGGGCAAGCCGGGCTGGCTGAAGGTTTTCGACAAATCGCTCGTCCTGCTCGATCTCGGCCTCTCCTTCACCGACCTGTCCGCCCAGGCCGACAAGATCGTGGAGATCGCCTGGGGCGCCGCCCAGGCCGCGGAGGAGCTGTACGACGACATCAGCGAGGCGGTCGCCTGACGTCGGGATGACCGAGGCGCCGGGCGACGCTCCCGCAGGAAATCCTTGTTCGGCGCGGCGATCCGGCGTAGGGTGCAGGCCATGAACCCCGTGCGCCTCCCCTCTCCCGCCCTTCTGGGGCGATTTTGGTACCGCTGGTACACACCGGCGGCCTAGGTATCGCACACCCACGATGCACCCGAAGCCGCCCGACCCGAGGCGGCTTTTGTGTTTTCAGCACGCGGTGCACGCAAAATCCTCCTGACGGTCACGGCGGCCTCCCTTACGAACCGGAGGTCCCATCATGTCCGATTTCGATTTCGACGTCGTCACCGGCCCGTCCCGCGCCAATTCCCCCGCCGCTCCCGCTGAGCCGGAGCCCCAGGAGGATGGCCGTCCCGCCGACAAGACCGGTCCGGCGTGACCCGCTCGGGCCGGACGGAACGGTGTGGACAACCCCTCTCGAATCGGCCATCATTTTCGCCACCTCCAAGTGCATTTTCGGGAGGATGGCGTCCGAATTCGGAGGATTTCCATGCCCGTCACCGCCACCGCGAGCACGGCGATCATTGGCTACGGCGTCGGCGGCAGTGCCCCGAAGCATCCCTCGGCGAAACCATCGGATGAGTCCAGTCCGGTCGGCCGCCGGGGGCTTGAGGATGTTGTGAGTCTGTCCCCGGAAGCCGCCAAAGCTCTGAACGAACGGTCTTTTTCCATCCCTATTCCGCCGAAGGGGGACACCGGGGCATCCTCCGACCCGGTGGCGGTCGAGATGGAAAACCGCCTTGCCTATGCCCAGTTCAACCTGCAGCGCGGCGAATATGCCCGGCAGTCGTTTGAGCTGCTGCGCCAGACGCTCAAGCTGCCCGAAGACCAGCCGTTGGTGCTGGCCGACGCGGCGTCCGTCTTTTTGGACAAGGTGGCGGCGAAGAACGGCCTGAGCAAGCCCGAGTTGCCGGAGAATCTGCGCGCCGCCGGGTTCAAGGACCCCTTCGAGGAGAACGCCAAGTCCGGCGCCGGGATGATCGGCATCGGCATGCCGAACAGCAGCAACACGCTGCAAATAGCCTTCGACCTGTCCGGCCTTGAAGCCCTGACCAGCCCTTCCTCATCCGGCAAACCGGAAAAGCCGCTGCGCATGGTCGCGCTGAACGACAGTGACGGGCGCACCGCACCGCTGCTCGGCGCCGTCAAGGGTGGCGCGTTGGGGCGCTATACCGACACCCGACCCGGCCAGGACGCCAGCCTGTGGGCGGTGACCGATGGTGGTGACGGTCCAAGCGCCCGTCTGCTCGCTTCGGTCCGGTCCGTGGGTATGGACGATGTCGCCGCTGAGGTGGCCACGGGTCTGCTGAAGGGCCTGAAGGATTTGTTCGCCAAGGCGTAACCCCTGCCGCACATGGTGGCATTCCTGACGTGAGCCTACTATATTTGGCGCATGCCGATCCGCATGTTGCCCGACACGCTCGTCAACCGAATCGCCGCCGGCGAGGTGATCGAGCGGCCCGCCGCCGCCGTCAAGGAACTGGTGGAGAACGCCATCGACGCCGGGGCCACCCGCATCGATGTGGTGGTGCGTGACGGCGGCAAGTCGCTCATCACCATCACCGACGACGGCTGCGGCATGGGCCCCGACGAGCTGGCGCTCGCCGTGGAGCGGCACGCCACCTCCAAGCTGCCGTCCGACGACCTGCTCGACATCCGTTCGCTGGGTTTCCGCGGGGAGGCTCTGCCCTCCATCGGGGCGGTCAGCCGCCTGACCCTGACCAGCCGCCCGCGCGGCGCCGACAGCGCCTGGGCGCTGACCGTGGACGCCGGCCTGAAGGGCGCGCCGCAGCCCGCCGCGCTGGCCCAGGGTACCCGCGTCGAGGTGCGCGACCTGTTCGCCGCCGTGCCCGCCCGCCTGAAGTTCCTCAAGGCCGCCCGGACCGAGTTCGACCACATCGGCGACTGCATCGAACGGCTGGCCATGGCCCACCCCGGCGTGGCCTTCACGCTGGACGGCGACGGGCGTTCGACGCTGCGCCTGTCGGCGGCGCAGGGCGACCTGCTCGACGCCCGGCTGACCCGGCTGGGCGCCCTGATGGGCCGCGACTTCCAGGACAACGCCGTGCCGGTGCGGGCTGCCCGCGAGGGGGTGGCACTCGCCGGCTGGATCGGCCTGCCCACCCTGCACCGCCCCACGGCCCGCCACCAGCACCTGTTCGTCAACGGCCGCCCGGTGCGGGACAAGCTGATGGTCGGCGCGGTGCGGGCCGCCTACGCCGATTTCCTGCCGCGCGACCGCCACCCCATGCTGGCGCTGTTCCTCGACCTCGACCCGCAGGAGGTGGACGTGAACGTCCATCCCGCCAAGGCGGAGGTGCGCTTCCGCGACCAGGGCCTGGTGCGCGGGCTGATCGTCGGCGCTCTGAAGCACGCGCTGGCCGAGGCCGGGCATCGCGCCTCGACCACCGTGGGGCTGGCGACGCTGGGGGCGCTGCGCCCGGAGAGCGGGGTGGACGCGGATGGAACCATGCCACCGCCTTCTCCCCTGCCCTACCGCAACCCCGCGCAGCAGCCGGTGCCGTCCTGGGGCGGCAGCTACGGCTCCGTCGTGCCGCGCGGGCTGGCTGACCGGGCCGCCGCCTTCCAGGCGCCCCATCCGGCGCCGCTGCCCCCCTTGCAGGGCCGCCTCGCCGGCTGGCAGGCCGCGCCCGCCGCGCGCCCGCCGGACTACTCGGTGCAGGCCGCCGCCGCTCCGCCGCTGGACAGCCACCCGCTGGGGGCGGCCCGCGCCCAGGTCCACAACACCTACATCGTCGCCCAGACCAGCGAGGGCATCGTCATCGTCGACCAGCACGCCGCCCACGAGCGGCTGGTCTATGAGCGGATGAAGACCGCCCTTCTGGAGGGCGGCGTCAAGCGGCAGGCCCTCCTGATCCCGGAGCTGGTGGAGTTGGACGAGCCGTCCGCCAACCGCCTGCTGGGCCGCGCCGCCGAACTGGCGGAACTGGGTCTGGCGGTGGAGGGCTTCGGCCCCGGCTGCGTCCTGGTGCGCGAGGTCCCGGCCCTGCTGGGGCAGAGCGACGTGAAGAGCCTCGTCCGCGACCTCGCCGAAGAGTTGGCGGAGTTGGGCGATGCGCTGTCGCTGAAGGAGCGGCTGGAGGACGTGTGCGGGACCATGGCCTGCCACGGCTCCGTCCGCGCCGGGCGTTCCCTCAGTGTGGAGGAGATGAACGCCCTGCTGCGCCAGATGGAGGCCACCCCCCACAGCGGCCAGTGCAACCACGGCCGCCCCACCTATGTGGAACTGAAGCTCTCCGACATCGAACGGCTGTTCGGACGCCGTTGAAGTTGTCGGACCACAATATACTTGACCCTAACCCACAATATAACTGACCCGGATCCACAATAGGACTGACCCTTGACGTGCCACCCCATACGCTGGGCTCGTAAGGGAGGAGCTTTCGGACTCCTATCTGCAGCAGCCATTGCCCCCTGACTCCGGTGAGCCAGCCGGATGCCTGCTTGGAGCGCGCCGGGGTCAGTCCTCGTCGTTGTCGATTGCCGCAGGCTTTGGCTCTAGGTCTCGCGGCAGAATGACACCTTGACTGCTCATAAACTGGCGATCCAAATCAATCAGATGAGCGCGGCGCAGACGAAGGAACTCCTCACCGTCTCCATTCAGAAGAAACTGAAAAGCCTCAAGTGGAATTCCATGACTTTCTAGAGTTATATTTCTGATTTCGTGCGAAGTGTCGGAAAGAGTTTCTAGCCAGTTTTTTGCCTGGGATCGGCGTTGCGACATGTCAATTCTAAGAATGCGGTTCGCAGGGCTAGACCTCAACTCCTTATCGTTTACGGTTGCCAACAGATATCCAATGGCGTTCGGGCCGTGGTCGGCGATGCGTCGCCAGGGTTCAGGGATCACCTCTCCATTAGCGGCGCGTGGTGCGAGCGACAACAGAACAAGCAGCAACGTTCGAGCACGGGCGCTGCGCATGTCGAAGGTCGAGGGGAACGGTTCGGCTGGAACGTCGAGGCGCATGTAGTCCAATGTTGTGGGATTTGCCGTGCGTGATACACGGTCCCGGAATTCGGCAACAAGGTACCCATCGCGCGAAGGATTACTGGAGGAAAAGCGCGCCGTGAACGACGATACCCAAAACCACCGCTTCAGGAACCGCCTCTGTTCTTCGGTCGGATCCGGACACTCCAGGAAGAACGCGCACAGTACAACAAGTTGCATGGCGTAAGGCAGCAGACGGTGACTGTGGACCCCTAGTTCGTGCAGGAACCGAACGGCGCGCTCCAGAGCCTCGCCCGTGGATTCAATGACTGTCGGCAGCTTCTCACGCAATTCCGTTCGTCGTTCACCCAGCAGCGCAGCGCCAGATTGGCCGCATCGACTTCGTCGGCCGTCGCCAGCCAAGGACCCATCGGGCAGAAGGTGTCGAAGCTCTTTCCCAGGAACCACTGCTTATGGCGCGACTGCCAGTCACGCGCCGTCATGTCGTTGATGATGACGTAACCGAAGACATGGTCGTAGGCTTTGGTTTTGGTGATCCCGCGGCCGCCTTTGCCGATGACCACGCCCAGTTCGGCCTCATAGTCAAGGCTGTCGCTGACCCCGTGCGGGTAACGGATTGGATCACCATTGGCGATCACCGTCTCCGGCGGCTTGGTGAAGAAGATCGGCGCTTCCGGGATTGCGTCGGCCGCCACCTTCGACCCGGCATCGAAACCGCTGCGGGTAAACTCGTGGGCATGGTCGTGGTAGTTCTTGCCGACGCAGAAGATGTTGCGGTCGGGGCGTGGAATCGGCGCGTCGACACGGACGTCGGCCAATGGAATCCACGCAGAGGCGAGCGTCAATTCTCCCTTGGCCGCGTCGTAACGGCGGATAAGGTCGAGCGTGTCATGGACCGGCTCACCGAGAACGGATTCGATCGGCCAAACCCGCTGCGTGTCCGGATCGATCACCCCGACCTTGCGGCGCCCCTCATGTTGGAAGGTGACGAATTTCATGCGCTGCCTCCGCTGATCCGATTTTGAGCCATTTCCAGGCTCAATGCTGCGCCATCAGCGCCATGCGTGATCCATTATGACGATTTCGGTTCATGATTGGTCAAGGAGAAAATGCACCTGGCCCCATTCTTTCCGGTCCGTCGTCTGAACCCAAAGCGTCACCACCCCTAAAATTGAGATTGCGCGGCGGCTCCGGACGCCCCATATTGGATGAAGAATGGAGCAATAATGCCGGTGAGACGAACATGGACGCGCTGAATCTCAGGGATCGGGCTGCTTCCGGAGCGAGCGCGGTTGTTGCGTTGATCGAACAAGGCATTGCCGACGGAACCTGGGGTCCGGGCACCAAACTGCCGACCGAGCGTGAATTGGAGAAACGCTTCAACGTTTCCCGCAACACGCTGCGCAAGAGCCTTCGCGTGCTTGAGGAGCAGGGCAAGATCGTCCGCCATGTGGGCCGCGGCTCGTTCGTCACATCGGAAGCGACGTTCAAGACCACAAACGAGGCTCAAAGCCTGACCAGCCGCATCATCGGCGCCAGCCCGGCGGAGATCATGGAACTGCGGCTGATGGTCGAGCCGCAGGCGGCGGAATTGGCCGCCGGGCGGGCCACCGCGGCGGATCTCCACCGGATCGAGGAATGCCTGGGCCATGCCGAGCGCGCCCAGGACATTCCGGAGTTCGAACACTGGGACGGCATGCTGCATGTGACGATCATCGGCGCAGCCAAGAACGGCTTGCTGTCGGATGTTTACGACGCGATCAACGCCATCCGAAACCAGCCGGAATGGGCGCGGCTCAAGGTGCGCAGCCTCACGCCGGCGCGGCGCGCCGTCTATGAGGACCAGCATCGGCGCATCGTCAGCGCGCTCAAGGACCGTGACGGGGATCAGGCCCGTGCCGCCCTCCAGGAGCATCTGCTGCAGGTTCGCACCAATCTTTTGGGGGGCTGATGCTGAATCGCGCCGGGTTTTTCGCAAACATCTCAATGGAGTGCGGTTTGCGCGAAACGGTTGTCTCACCGGACGTGGGCTTCAGACTCCGTCATCGTCTCGGCAAGGCATTTCCCTGGCAACTCGCATCGCCCGCGGCCAGGATGACGGGCGGAGCCGGCCAAAACACCACAACGGGAGGGTGGCAAGGATGAACTACCGCAAGCTCGGCCGCAGTGGCGTGAAGGTGTCGCCGCTGTGCCTTGGCGCCATGATGTTCGGCGGCCCCACCGACGAGCCGACGGCCGTGCGCATCATCGCGCATGCCGCGGAGGCCGGCATCAACTTCATCGACACCGCCGACGTCTACAACGAAGGCCGGTCGGAGGAGGTCGTCGGCCGCGCCGTGAGGAGCGACCGCGAGCGCTGGGTGGTGGCGACCAAGGTCGGCAATCCGACGGGACCGGGTCCGAACCAGCGGGGCCTCTCGCGGCGCCGGCTGAACGTGGCGTGCGACGCGAGCCTCCGGCGCCTGGGCACGGAATGGATCGACCTTTACTACCTGCACCGTGAGGACCCCGACACCCCGCTGGAGGAGACCGTTGCCGCGCTGGGCGACCTGATCCGCAGCGGCAAGATCCGCACCTTCGGCGTGTCGAACTTCCGGTCCTGGCGCATCGCCGAGATCTGCCGTCTGTGCGACCGTCTGGGCATTGACCGGCCGGTGGCCTGCCAGCCCTACTACAACGCCCTCAACCGCATGCCCGAGGTCGAAATCCTGCCCGCCTGCGGCCACTACGGTTTGGGCGTGGTCCCCTACAGCCCGCTCGCCCGCGGTGTGCTCACCGGCAAATATCGCCCTGGGGATGAGCCGCCCGCCGACACCCGCGCCGGCCGCAAGGACCAGCGCATGATGAACACGGAATGGCGCAAGGAAAGTCTGGAAATCGCCCAGGAGATCAAGGGCCATGCCGAATCGCGCGGGATCACGGCGGGGCAATTCGCCGTTGCCTGGGTGCTCAACAATCGCCTTGTGACCGCTCCGATTGCCGGGCCGCGCACGGAAGAGCAATGGCGCGCTTACCTCGGCGCGCTGGATTACGCCTTCACCGCCGAGGACGAGGCGTTGATCGACCGGCTGGTAACGACCGGACATCCGTCGTCTCCAGGCTACAACGACCCTGCCTACCCCATCGAGGGTCGTCCCGCGCGAACCACCTCACCGCCCGCACCTTAGGCCAGGCCGGAGAACCCTGCCTCATTCCCGAGGCCCTCGCAAAGCAATCCATTGCCTTTGCGGCGGCCGGTACGGGGCGAAAACCACGGAGAGCCCGTCTCTACATTGAACCACCCGACAACGGCCTTCTTAACGGCGTCGGCTCATGAAAATGATCCGAGCCGGGCCGATCTTGTTGTGGAAGTGCCGGAATCCGGTCAGTTCTGCCCAGCCCAAGGGAGTCGCGGCAACGCTGACAGCACTATGGTTTTTCGAGGCGTCCACCTGATCTCCGGGGCGAGGCGGATGGCGATCCGGGCGCGCTGTTTCGCCGCACGCGCCGTAGCAAATGGCCGCAGGCTGGTGCGTTTGCCAGCCGGCGCTCTTTCAAAGCGGTTGCATAGCCGATGACTCTCCTTAAAATAGAGTGCCTTGTGAATAGCTCTTACCCTGAGGGGATTCGTGAACCATACCGCCGCATTGACGCTGATTGCCATAATCGTTACTGCCAACTCTCCGGCGCTGGCCCGCGATGAGCGTCTCTCGTTTCCGGTGGAAGCTGCGCTCAGCACAGCCGCAGCTCAGGATAAGTTGGACAGGGGCGTGAGGCTCTATTTCGGTGAGCAGAAGCACCCCAAGCCCGTTGCCAACCTCGGCGAATGGGCGACCAACAAGAAGACCAACGCCTTCAACAAGTCCGATCAGGAAGCCTGCGAGTGGGTCTTCCTCAGCGCCGTTCTGGAACTGCAGGAGCGCGCCCGCAAACAGGGCGGCGATGCGGTGATCAACATCAAAAGCAATTACAAGAACACGGAAACAACCAGCAACACGGAATACATGTGCGGCGCCGGCAACATCATGGCTGGGGTGGCGCTCAAGGGAACCGTGGTCAAATTGGGCGCCAAGTAGGGCGGCCGTCACGGGCACGGCGGCGGCGGCAACCCCTGCACGGATGCGGAAGGCGAGGAGCGAACGATGCGGCGTCGGCTGTTGCTGGCGGTGGCCTTTGCGGCGACGGTGCTGACCGGCGCCTGCACCGCTGATCCGCCGTTCCCGTCGCCGGCCGTGACCGCACCTCCGGTGCTGACGGGCGGGGCGATGATCGCCGATGACGGCACGCCGATACCGCTTCACACCTGGCGGGCGGAGAGCGCGTTGCGGGCGGTGATCGTCGCCGCCCACGGCATGAACGATTACGGGTTTGCGTTCGACCGGCCGGCGCGGCTGTGGGCGCGGGCGGGCATCACCACCTACGCCATCGACCAGCGTGGCTTCGGAAAGGCCATGGAGCGCGGTCGCTGGTACGGCGGCGAGCGGATGGCCGACGATATCGTCGCGCTGTCCAGGCTGGCGCGCGAACGCCATCCCGGCGTGCCCGTCTATCTGCTGGGCGAAAGCATGGGCGGTGCGGTCGTCGTTCTGGCGGCGGCGCGGGCGGAGCGGGGACTGCTGTCCGGCATCGTGCTGTCCGCTCCGGCGGTCTGGGGCACCGGCTTTCGGGCGACGGTGACGCTGGATGCGGCCATGATCCTCGGTTCGCTGGTGCCGGACATGACCGTGCCGCCGCTTCGGGTGGCCACCCCCTCCACCGACGATCCCGTGGTCCTGCGGCGCATGCGCGAAGACCCTCTGATCATCCATCGGACGCGCTTCCAGACGCTGGCCGGCATCGTGGACCTGATGCACGACGCCCGTTTCGAGGCGCGCAAGGTGGACGTTCCGGTGCTGCTGATGCTGGGCGACCTGGATGTGCATGTGCCGCGCGACGGGGTGGCGGCGTTGGCCCGGTCTCTGCCGCCGGACACGCGCATTGCGCTCTATCCGAAAGGGCGGCACCTGCTGATGCGCACGCTGGACGGCGACCGGGTGACGCAGGACGTGGCCGCGTGGGCGTCCGACACGAGGCGCGCCCTGCCAAGCGGCGCCGACGCGCGCGCCCAGGCATGCCCGGCTCTGATGACCAGGCCGCACCGCGGCTGCCCCCCGCCCCGGACGGTGGCCGCCCCACGCGCGCCCAAGCCGGCCATCGACGGCAAGACCGGCAGTCGCCTGCCCACGCCGGCCACCGCACCGCAGAATTGATATGGGCCTCTATCCACAACGTGACCCTGTCATGATAGGGTCCCGACTCGCTCCCATGGCGTCCGGAAACGGCAGGACATGACTTTGACGACCGGCATCCGCGCGCTTTTCCTAATTCTGGCGACGGTCGCCGTGCTTGGCGGCTGCAGCCGTCGGCAACCCATCTACAGGGCAACCGACCACCCCATCCCGGCGGCATCGCGCGACCTGCCCGCCGCGGCGCTCCAGCGGACGATCATGGAGGCGGCGACCGACCGCGGCTGGTCCGCGGAGTGGAAGGCGCCCGGTGAGATCCTGGCGACGAAGGCATGGAAGGACCACGAGGCGGTCGTCGAAATCCGGTATTCGCAGGAAAGTTACACCATCGATCATGTGTCCACGACCAACCTGCGGGAGCGTGGTGAAACCGTTCATCACGCTTACAACAAGCTGGTGCGCGCGTTGGAAGACGAGATCGAACGGCGCCTGCGCCAAGCCAAACACTGAGTCCGGCCCGCACCATGACTGAAACCCTGCGTGTCGCCATCCGCGGCTGGTGTGCCTGGGCACCGGACCGCAGCACTCGGGCCGCGTGGCGGGCCTGGGCGGGTGCGCCCGCCATGCCGGACGATGCCCCGCCGCCAGCGCTCCCCATGATGCTGCGCCGTCGCACTTCGCCCATCGCGCAGAAGCTGATCGCCGCCGCGCTGGCCTGCGGCGACGCGGCGCACACGGCGCGCTACGTCCTCGCCTCCGGCCACGGGGAACTGGCGCGGACCGTCGGCATCATCGATTCGCTGCGGCAGGGCGAACTGCCGTCGCCCGCCGAGTTCAGCCTGTCCGTTCATCACGGTCTGGCCGGGTTGTTGTCCATCCACACCGGCAATCGGCGCGGCCACACGGCGCTGGCCGCCGGTCCGGACAGCTTCGGCTTCGGACTCCTGGAGGCCGCCGCCAGCCTGGCCGAAACCCCGTCGGAGCCGGTGCTGCTGCTCTACGCCGACGCGCCGATGCCTGACGAGTACGCGCCGTTCCGCACCGCCGCCGACGAAGCCCTGCCGCTGGCGGTCGCCCTGGTGCTCGGCCCCGCGGATGCAGAGGGCGAAGGACTCGCACTGCGGTGTGCGCCCGCGACCGGCGAGCCGCCTGCGGAGTCCACGGCCTTGGATTTCCTGCGCTTCCTGCTGTCCGGGGCACCGCAGGCGACCTCGCACGGGGCGCGGCTCGACTGGGTGTGGCGCCGTGCCGGCTAGGTGTCTGGACCGTCTGTGGCGGCGCGCGGCCACCGGCTTCGCCTTCGCCTTCCTGTTCGGCGGCGGCGCGATCCTGGCGCCCACCGTTTTTCCGCTGGTGGCGCTGACCAGCCCGGCGGGCGCGGTGCGGCGCCAGCGCTGCCAACATCTCGTCCATCTCATTTTCCGCTTCTACATCCGGATGCTGCTTGTGCTGCGCGTCATCGACCTGGAGGTCGAGGGCGCCGAGCGGCTGCGCGACGGGCGCGGCAAGCTGGTGGTGGCGAACCATCCCTCGTTGCTCGACGTGGTGCTTCTGATGGCGCTGATGCCGCGCGCCCAGTGCATCGTGAAGAAGGAGCTGTGGGAGAGCCGCTGGCTGGGCGGCATGGTGCGCGGCGCCGGCTACATCCGCAACGACCTCGACCCCGAGGCGCTGCTCGACGCCTGCCGCGCCGCGCTGGAGGCCGGAGACGGAATCATCATCTTCCCCGAAGGCACGCGCACCGTCCCCGGCGAGCCGGTCCGCTTCCGCCGCGGTTTCGCCAATCTGGCGACCCTGCTGGAAGCCGAGGTGCAACCCGTCACGATAACCTGCGATCCGCCCACGCTCATAAAGGGCGAAAAATGGTGGATGACCCCGCCGCGCCGACCGATTTTTCGCGTCATGGTAGGGGATCGTCTGGACGTTACAGGGTTGCTCGGCTATCAGTACCGCTCGCTGGCGGCCAGGAAGTTGGTGCGCAGCCTCGAGGATTATTTTGCGGAACGGTTGGCCGATGGAAAAGCTTGAACGTGAGTTGAAGACCTTGATTGTAGACGCGCTCAAGCTGGAAGACATCGACCCGGGAGAGATTGACAGCGAGGAACCGCTCTTCAATGACGGGTTGGGCCTCGATTCCATCGACGCATTGGAATTGGGTGTCGCGCTGCGCAAAGCTTACGGCATCAAGATCGAGTCCGTGACCGACGACGTGAAGCAGCACTTCGCCAACGTGCGCTCCCTCGCCCGCTTTATTCAATCCCAGCGTGCGGAGTAAGGGCCATGCTGACGCCGGATGAGATTTACGCACGTCTGCAGAGCTATCTCGAAGACATGTTCGAGGTGCCGCCCGAGAAGATTTCCCGCGAGGCGCGGCTCTTCGAGGACCTCGACCTCGACAGCATCGACGCGGTCGACCTCGTGGTGAAGCTGCAGGAACTGACCGGCCGCAAGTTCAAGCCCGAGGAGTTCAAGAGCGTCCGCACGGTCGGCGATGTTCTCGACCGCGTGCATGCCCTCCTCCAGGAATAGGCCGGTCCCCTTCGGCGTCGCGGCCCTGGTCGTCGCCGGGGCCCTCTATCCCGCGCTGGTCTATGGCGGTCGGGCTTTGGTGCCGCCGCTGGCTTTCGTGGCGGTGGCCCTGGCGCTGATCGGCGCGCGCATTGCCGCCTGCTCCGCGCCTGAGGCACGGGTCTGGCGCCTGCCGCTGGCGGCGGCGGCGGCCCTGGTCGGCCTGCTCGCCGCGCTCGATGGCGCGCTGGCGGCCAAGGCCTATCCGGTCGCCCTCAGCCTCGGCACCGCAGCGGTGTTCGGCGCCTCGCTGCGGCAGCCGCCCAGCCTCGTCGAGCGGTTCGCCCGCCTCCAGGAGCCCGATCTGCCACCGGCGGGTCAGGCCTATTGCCGCACCGTCACCATGGTGTGGACCGTCTGGCTGGTGGTGAACGCCGCCGTCGCCGGCGCGCTGGCCCTGTGGGGCAGCGACGAGGCGTGGGCGCTGTGGACCGGGCTGATCGCCTACATCGTCATGGGAGCGCTGTTCGGCGGCGAGGTCCTGGTCCGCCGCTCCCTGCGCCGGAGGCACGCCGGGGCATGACCGCCATCCCGCTGTCCCGTCTGCTCGCCGTGGGGCGGCCGGACGACGCGCCGGTTGCCGACGGCGTCACCTTCGCCCGCTTCCGCGCCGACGTGGCCGGCAACGCGGCACGGCTGAAGGGATGCCGGCGCGGGCTTCTGGTCGCGCCGGACGGCTACTGGGGGGCGGTCGGGTTGCTGGCGCTGCTGCACGCCGGCGCCGAGGTCACGATACCGCCCAACGCCCAGCCGGGAACGCTGGCCGCCCTGACCGCAGACGGAGCCGTGCCCGTCGGCGACGACCTGCGCCCCGGTGGCGAGAGCATGACGTTGTCTCCGCTCGCCCCCGAGACGCCCTTGACCTTCTTCACCTCCGGCTCGACCGGCGAGCCGAAGCGGGTGGTTCGCACCCTCGGCATGCTGGAGGCCGAAGCGCTGGCGACCGAGGCCGTGCTCGGACGGCTCGCCGGGCCAACCGCTCGCGTGCACGCCACGGTTCCCCACCAGCACGTCTACGGTCTGAACTTCCGCCTGCTGTGGCCGCTGGTCACCGGCCGCCCCTTCGCCAGCGCCATGCACGAGCTGTGGGAGACGGCGCTGGCCGCGCTCGACGCGGGGTCCGTGCTGGTCACCAGCCCGGCGCACCTGACGCGGCTGGCGGGCATCGCGCCGCTGCCGCCGTCGCGGCGCCCGGCGCTGGTGCTGTCGGCCGGAGCCCCGCTTCCGGAGCCGGCCGCGCGTGAGGCGGCGGCCGTCTTCGGCACGCCGGTCACCGAGATCTTCGGCAGCACCGAAACCGGAGCCATCGCCCACCGCCGCCGCGACGCCGAAGATCCGTCCTGGCGCCCGCTGCCCGGCGTCGTCGCCGGACGCACTCCGGACGGTCGCCTGCGGGTCGGGGCGACGCACGTCGAGGGTCGGGAGCATGTCAGCTCGGACCTCGTGGAGATGGCCGAGGACGGCGGCTTCCGCGTCCTTGGCCGCGCCGACCGGATCGCCAAGGTGGAGGGCAAGCGCGTCAGCCTGCCCGAGGTGGAGGCGCAGCTGCGCCGCTCCCCCCTGGTGGCCGACGCCGCCGCTCTGATGCTGGAGCAGCTCTGCGCCGTCGTGGTGCCGAGCGCCGAGGGCGCGGCGCGCCTGGCGGACCTCGGCGCCTTCCGCTTCGGCCGCCTGCTGCGGCGGGAATTGTCCGCCGTTCAGGAGCCCGCCGGCCTGCCGCGCCGCTGGCGTTTCGTGAGCCGTTTGCCGGATGGCACGCTGGGCAAGCGTCGGCAGGCCGACATCGCCGCCCTGTTCCAGGAGACCGCCCTGTCTGAGATCGCCACACATCGGCCAACCGCCCCCGACGTTCGCGCCGTCCGGCCGCTTGCCGACGGGGTGGAACTGGACCTCTTCATTCCCGGCGACCTTGCGCAGCTCGATGGTCATTTCCCCGGCATGCCGATCGTGCCGGGCGTGGCACAGATCGATTGGGCGGTGATGTTCGCCAACGCGCATCTCGGCCTCGGGATCGAGGCGGCGCAGTCGCTCCAGGTGAAGTTTCGGCGCGTCACCGTTCCGGACACGCTGGTGACGCTGGCGTTGCGCCACGCCCCGGCACGGCGGCGCCTGACCTTCGAGTACCGCTGCGGGGACGAGACGCTGTCCTCCGGCTCCGTCGGCATGGAGAGGATCGCCCCATGATTTCGGCAGAGGTGAGCACCCGCGCGCAGTTCTACGACCTGGACCCCATGCAGGTGGTCTGGCATGGCAACTACGCCCGGTATCTGGAGCAGGCGCGCTGCGCGCTGCTCGACCGCATCGGTTACAATTACCCGGAGATGGCGTCGTCGGGATACGTGTTCCCCATCGTCGACCTCCACGTGAAGTACGTGCGGCCGATCCGCTTCGGCCAGTCGATCCGGATCACGGCCACGCTGGTCGAGTATGAGAACCGCATCCGCATCGACTACCGCATCCACGACGAGCCGAGCGGCGAATTGCTGACCAAGGCGCGCACCGTGCAGCTCGCGGTGAAGGAGGACGGGGCGGAGTTGTGCTTCGAATGCCCCGCGGTGTTCACGGACAAGGTGAGGGCTCTGCTGTGACGCGCATCGTCGTTCTCATCCTGGCGCTGCTGGCCGCCCTGCCGGCGCTTGTTGCCGAGACGCGGGCCGCCGAAACATTGAGCGAGGGGCAGATGCTGCGCGGCGCCTTCGTGCAGGAGCGTTTCCTCAAGGGCTTCCAGGCGCCGCTGAAGAGCGAGGGCCGCTTCGCCCTGGCGCCCGGCCGCGGGCTGATCTGGCGCACCGAAACCCCCTTCGCCGTCACCACCGTCATGAGCCCCGCCGGCCTCGTGCAGGAGGTGAAGGGCAACGAGACCATGCGCCTGCCCGCCGCGCGCCTGCCCTTCATGTCGAAGCTCTACACCATGCTGGGCGGCGCGCTGACCGGCGACTGGAAGGCGCTGGAGGACATGTTCGCGGTGGAGCGCGGGGGCGGCGCCGACGCCTGGACCCTCCACCTGACGCCGCGCCGGGCCGACGACCCGACCATGCCGATCCGCGCCATCGACGTGCGCGGCGGGCGCTTCGTGGACGCGGTGGACATCGTCAAGCCCGACGGCGACCGCGACCGCCTGACCTTCCGCGACCAGTTTTTGAAGGCGGAGCCGCCGACGGCGGACGAGGCGGCGCTGCTGGCCTCGGCGGCGCGCCCGTGAGACGTCTGGGCGCGCTGCTCTGGCTCGCGCTCGTCCTGCTGGCCAGCGGCTATCTCGCGCTGCGCCTTCACGACGGGCTGGGCTTCCGCACCGATCTGCTGGCCCTGCTGCCGCGCGAGGAGCAGGACCCTGTCCTGCAGCGCGCCAACGACGCGGTGACCAAGGCGCTGGGTCGCCGGGTGCTGGCGCTGGTCGGCCACGCCGACCGCGAAACCGCCCGCGAGGCGGCGACGACGCTTGGCGACGCCCTTCTGGCCACGGGACAGGTGGAGCGGATCGGCGAGGGCATCGACGTCGACCGGCTGAAACGGCTGGGGGCTCTCTACTTTCCCCATCGCCAAAGCCTGCTCAGCGATGGCGACCGGGCGCTCCTGACGGCCGGCAAGGGGGAGGAGGTCGCCACCCGCGCGCTGTCCCAGGCGTTCGGTTTCGCCGGGCTCGTGGATGCCGGGCTGCTGCGCACCGACCCGTTCCTGCTGCTGCCCTCCTTCCTCACCAACCTGCCCTTCCCGCTGTCGCGCCTCACCCCCGACGAGGGCATGCTCAGCGTCACCGAGTACGGCACGACCTGGGTGCTGGTCAGCGCCGTGCTCGCCGGCGAGCCGTTCGAGCTGGACTTGCAGGACCGGCTGGTCGGTGCCTTCGACGCCGCCGTTCGGGACATGCCGGGCGTCACGGTGAAACGGCTGGGCGCCGTGTTCTTCGCGCATGCCGGCTCCAAGACCGCGATCGCCGAGGCGTCCACGCTCGGCACGCTGTCGTTGGTCGGCACCGTGCTGCTGGTCGGGCTGGCGTTCCGCCGGCCGGGGCCGCTGCTGCACAATCTGCTGGCCCTGGGCGTCGGGATGACGGTCGGGTTGAGCGGCAGCCTGCTGCTGTTCGGCGAGTTGCATGTGGCGGCGCTGCTGTTCGGGTCCAGCCTGATCGGCGTTGCCGTCGACTACAGCCTGCATTACAGCGCCAGCCTGTTCGACCCCTTGTCGGGAAGCCCGCAAGACCGACTGCGCCACGTGCTGCCGGGCATCGCGCTGGGGCTGGTCACCACCCTGATCGGCTACGCCGCCCTGATGCTGGCGCCCTTTCCGGGGCTCCGGCAGATCGCCGCCTTCTCGATCATTGGGCTCGTGGGCGCCTTCCTGACCGTGGTGCTGTGGTTGCCGTCGCTCGACCGGGCGGGGCGGCTGACGCACGGCGCCGGAATGCTGCGCGCCGCGGCGGGCCTGTGGGATTTCTGGGAGGAGCGGCGCTGGCGTGGCGCGCGCCTCGTTCTTGTGCTGGGCTGCGTGGCGGCCGGAGCGGTCGGGCTGGCGCGGCTGTCGGCGGACGACGACGTCCGGCGGTTGCAGGCGGTCTCGGCGGAGCTGAGGCACGAGCAGGACGAGATCCAACGGCTGATCGGCGCCACAACCGCCGCGCAGTTCCTGCTGGTGCAGGCTGCGGACGACGAGGCGGCGCTGCGGCGGCAGGAGGACCTCGCCGCCACGCTGGCCGGGCTGAAGGCGAAGGGAAGCATCGCCGGCTACCAGATGCCGGCCGCCTTCGTGCCGTCCGCCCGGACGCAGCGGGAAAACCGCGCGCTGGTCGCCACGGCGCTCGACGGTCCGCTGCTGGCGGCGCAGCGCGCCAGCCTCGGCCTGCCGCCGGCCGATCCGAATGATAAGGGGCCGAACAGCAAGGCGCCGGGCGGGGTGCTGACCCTGGAAAGTGCGCTGGCGGCGGACAGCGTGCCGTTCCTGCGCGAACTCGTGCTCGGGCCGGGACTGCATGTGGTGGCCTTGCAGGGGCTGAGCGACCCGGACGCCGTGCGCGCCGCGGTGGCCGGCACGGCCGGCGTCCGGCTGGTCGATCCGACGGCGGACTTCTCGGCGCTGCTCGCCAAGTACCGGCACCGGGCGCTGCTGCTGACCGGGCTGGCGGGGCTGCTGATGCTGCCCGTGCTGATGTGGCGCTACGGCTGGCGCGGGGGGCTGTGGGCGCTGCTGCCACCCGGGGCGGCGCTCATCCTCGCGCCGGCGGCGGTGGGGCTGATGGGCCAGGATTTCACCTTCTTCCATGCCATGGCGCTGGTGCTGATCCTCTCCATCGGCGTGGACTACGCCGTCTTCTGCGCGGAGAGCGGCGTGGAGCAGCAGCCGGTGACCATGCTGGCGGTGTGGCTGGCGACGCTGACGACCCTGCTGTCCTTCGGGCTTCTGGCCTTCAGCGCCGTTCCCGCGGTGCACAGCTTCGGCGTGACCATGCTGGTCGGAAACTCGATTGCCTTTCTTTTCGCACCGCTGGCCGCGCGTGGCACACGCCACAATGAAGCCACAAACAATGCGCGACTACTCTGATTGGTGTATGCTCTACGTCAGATTCGCTTCTGGGAAATCGCCTCACGTCATGACCATGCATAAGGGGTGGGTCGCGCTCCTGTTCCTGCTCGGAGCGTGCGCCTCCGTGCCCGGCAGCGCCCCGGCGGACCCAAGCACGCCGCTGCTCGCCCCCGGCGAGCCGCTGGCCCTGCCGCGCCCGTCCGATCTCGGCCAGAGCGTCGAGGCGGCGCAGCTCATCACCGCCAGCCGCGACGGCCAGACCTTCGTTTTCGAGGGCCGGGTCAGCGTCACGCCGGAGCGCTTCCTGCTGGTCGGGGTGGACAGCCTGGGCCGCCGCGCCATGACCGTCACCTGGAACGATGCCGGGTTGGAGGTGGAAACCGCACCCTGGCTGCCCCCGGCCCTGCGGCCGGGCAGCATGCTGGCCGACATCGTCGTGCTGTACTGGCCCGAGGCGGTCGTGCGGCAGGCGCTCGCCCCCGCGGGCGGCACGCTGAGCGCCGACGCGCACCGGCGCAGCGTGCGCATCGGCGGCGAGGAGGTGCTGCGCGCCGAACGCAGCTGGGCCGACGGCGCGCCGTGGACCGGCACGCTGCGCTACGCCAACCTCGCCTGGGGCTACGAGATCGAGGTGCAGTCCATGGCGGCATCCACGCCGGCGTCCACGGCGGCGGCGCGATGAGCCGTCCGCTCGGACTTGCCGCCCTGGGCCTCGCCACCCCCATCGGAACCGGGGCGGGCGCGGTCGCCGATGCCTTGTTTGAGGGAACCCGCGACGGTCTGCGTCCGCGCTCCGGCTTCGTGCCCGGCCGCGCGGTGCATGTCGGTTCGGTGGACACGCCGCTGCCGCCGGTGCCGGCGGGGCTGGAAAGCTACGACTGCCGCAACAACCGCCTGCTGCTGCTGGCCCTGGAGCAGATCCGCGACGCCGTCGAAGCGGCGGCCGCGCGCCACGGCCGGCACCGGATCGCCGTGATCGTCGGCACCAGCACCTCCGGCATGGCCGAGGCGGAGGCCGGCTTCGCGGCGATGCGCCGCGACGGCGCGTGGACGGGTCCGTTCCATTACGACCAGCTCGCCACCGGCGGGCCGGGAGAGTTCGCGGCGCGCGCGCTCGACCTGCCGGGGCCGGCCTACACGGTGGCGACGGCCTGCTCCTCCAGCGGCAAGGCGTTCGCGTCCGCCCGGCGGCTGATCCGCGCCGGGCTGTGCGACGCCGCTGTCGTCGGCGGCGCCGACACGCTGTGCGGCACCACGCTCGGCGGCTTCAGCGCGCTGGAGGCGGTGTCGGCGGGCCCCTGCAATCCCTTCAGCGCCAATCGCGACGGCATCAACATCGGCGAGGCGGCGGCGGTCTTCCTGCTGACCGCGGAGGACGCCCCGGTGCGGCTGCTGGGCGTGGGCGAAAGCTCCGACGCGCACCATGTCAGCGCCCCCGACCCGGAGGGCCACGGCGCCCTCGCCGCCATGCGGGCGGCGCTGGACGACGCGGGGCTGACGCCGGCGGACATCGCCTACGTCAACCTGCACGGCACCGCGACGGCGCTGAACGATTCCATGGAGGGCAAGGCGGTGCACGCGCTGTTCGGCGGAGCGACCCCGTGCAGTTCCACCAAGGCGATGACCGGCCACACGCTGGGCGCCGCCGGGGCGTGCGAAGCGGCCTTCCTCTGGCTGACGCTGCATCCGGCCCACAACCCGGACGGCCTGCTGCCCCCGCATCTGTGGGACGGTGCGCCCGACCCGGAGATCCCGCCGCTGAACCTGATCGGCCCCGGCGCCACCTTCTCCGGCGGGCTTCCCGCCGGGCCGGCGGCGATGCTCAGCAACTCCTTCGCGTTCGGCGGCAGCAACGTGGCCCTGGTGCTGGGCCGGGGGGAATGGCGATGAGCGCGTATCCGTGGCCCATCGAGGATCTGCTGCCGCACGCACGGCCAATGATCCTGCTGGACGAGGCGGTCGGACGGGTGGACGGCCGCTTCGTGTCGGCGCTGACCGTGCGGGAGGGGGCGCCCTTCGTGGTGACGGGGCGGGGCGCCCCGGCCCATGTCGCCGTGGAGTGGATGGCGCAGACCTGCGGCGCCCAGGTCGGGGCCGAGGCCAGGGAAGCCGGCGGCGACGTCCGCCTCGGGCTGCTGCTGGGCACGCGCGATTTCCGCTCCTTCGTCCCCTGGTTCGCCGTCGGCGAGCGGCTGGAGGTGTCGGTGGCGCCGGTCTTCCGGGACGAGAACATCGGGTCTTTCGATTGTGTGGTGACGCGCGCGGGCAGCGGGGAGGAGCTGGCGAAGGCCCAGCTCACCGTCTACCAGCCCGAGGACACGGCCGCGCTGCTCGCCAGTCAGGGAGTTCAGGTCAAACGATGAAGAAGACGATCCTGGTCACCGGCGCCAGCAAGGGCATCGGCCGCGCGGTCGCGGAACGGCTGGCCGCCGACGGTTTCGCGGTGGTGGTGCATTACGGCCGCGACGCGGCCGGCGGCGAGGCGACGCTGGCCGACGTTCGCGCAGCCGGCGGCGAGGGCCGGCTGCTCGGCTTCGACATCGCTGACCGCGAGGCGACCCGCGCCGCGCTGGAGACCGACATGGAGGCGCACGGCCCCTATTGGGGCGCCGTCCTGAACGCCGGCATCGCCCGCGACGCCGCCTTCCCGGCCATGGCGGACGACGATTGGGATTCGGTCCTCAACACCAACCTCGACGGCTTCTACAACGTGCTGAAGCCGCTGGTGATGCCGATGGTCTCGGCCCGCAAGGGTGGGCGGATCGTCACGCTGTCGTCGGTGTCGGGGCTGATCGGCAACCGCGGGCAGGTCAACTACAGCGCCGCCAAGGCCGGCATCATCGGCGCCACCAAGGCGCTGGCGATCGAGTTGGCGAAGCGGAACATCACGGTGAACTGCGTGGCGCCCGGCATCATCGAGACGCAGATGACCGACGGGCTGCCCATGGAGGAAGCCCTGAAGCTGGTCCCCATGCGCCGGGCCGGACGGCCGGAGGAGGTGGCGTCGGTGGTGTCCTTCCTCTGCTCCGACGGGGCGGCGTACGTGACGCGGCAGGTGATCGCGGTGAACGGGGGTATGGTGTGATGCGCAGGGTTGTTGTCACGGGCATGGGCGGGGTGAGCGCGCTGGGCGAGGACTGGCCGACCATCCGCGCCCGCATGGCGAAGGGCGAAACCGCCGTCCGCACCATGGCGGAGTGGGACCGTTTCCACGGGATCAACACGCGCCTCGCCGCCCCGGTGACCGGCTTCTCGGTGGACGACCGCTATCCGCGCAAGAAGACGCGGACCATGGGGCCGGTCTCCCGGATGGCGGTCTACGCCACCGAGAAGGCGCTGAACGACGCGGCGCTGCTGAACGACCCGTTCGTCCGCGGCGGGCGGGTGGGCATCGCCTACGGATCGTCGTTCGGCAGCCCCGCCCCGGTGATCGCCTTCGCCGAGCTGATGACCCAGGGCGCGTCGAAGACCCTCAACGCCACCAGCTACATCCAGATGATGAGCCACACGGCGGCGGTGAACATCGGGTTGTTCTACGGCGTGACCGGCCGCATCATCCCGACCAGCAGCGCCTGCACCTCCGGCAGCCAGGCCATCGGCTACGCCTACGAGGCGATCAAGTGGGGCAAGGCCGACGCCATGATCGCCGGCGGCGCCGAGGAACTGGACGTGACCGAATCGGCGGTCTTCGACACGCTGTTCGCCACCTCCACCCGCAACGACCGCCCGCACACCAGCCCCCGCCCCTACGACCGCGACCGCGACGGGTTGGTGATCGGTGAAGGCGCCACCACCCTGGTCCTGGAGGAACGCGGGCGCGCTCTTGCCCGCGGCGCCAACATCCATGCGGAGATCGTCGGCTTCGCCTGCAACTCCGACGGCAACCACGTCACCCAGCCGCAGGCCGGGACCATGGAGATCGCCCTGCGCATGGCCCTGGAGGACGCCGGGGTGTCGGCGGACGCCATCGGCTTCGTCAACGGCCACGGCACGGCCACCGAGTGGGGCGACATCGCCGAGACCGCCGCGACCCACGCCGTCTTCGGCCCGCGCGCGCCCATCCATTCGCTGAAGAGCTATTTCGGCCATTCGCTGGGCGCCTGCGGCGCCCTGGAGGCGTGGCTGGGCATCGAGATGATGCGCGAGGGCTGGTTCGCCCCCACCGCCAACCTGGACAATGTGGACGAACGCTGCGCCGAGCTGGATTACATCATGGGCGAGGGCCGGCGGATCGACACCGAGTTCCTGATGTCCAACAACTTCGCCTTCGGCGGCATCAACACGTCGCTGGTGTTCCGGCGCGGGTAGACGGGCGCCTACTCCGCCGCCTTGGCCTCCGCCGGGATCCCCGTCGCCAGGTTCGCCGCGCTCATGCCGGAGATCACCACCGCCTCGACGCCGGGACCGCTTTGGCAACCGGCGCCGACCAGCATCAGCCCCGGCAACGGCGTCTTGTTCGGCGGGCACCATTGGCCGCGGGCGGCGCCGTAGATGGCGCCGTTGTCGGCGAGCGCGTAGCGGGTGAAGGTCGTCGGGCTGGCCGTCTGGCGGTAGAGGATGCGCCCCCGCAGCCCGGGAAGCACGCCCTCCGCCGCGGTGACCAGACGGTCGGCGAAGGCTTCCTTGCGCCGGCGGTTGGCGGCCTTGTCGGCGGCGAACCACTCCGCGGCCTCCGGTTCGGGCCGCAGGCAGAGCATGGTGACGGCGGCGTGGCCCTCCGGGGCCAGGGACGGATCCACCGCGCTCGGGTTGCCGATTCCGAAATGCAGGCCGTCCGCCCCGACGAACACGCGGGCCGGCAGGTCCGGAACGCCCTCCACGGCGAGGCTGACCAGCACCGCCGTGGGGCCGCGCTTCAGACCCTTCACACGCTGGGCGTAGCGCCTGGGCAGCAGCGCCGGGTCCACCAGCCGCGTCAACGTGCCGACCACGTCGGAATTGGCCAGCACCAGCGGCGCCCGGTGCACCGTTCCGTCGGCGGTGGCGATGCCGGCGGCGCGACCGCCCTCGGTCAGGATGCGTTCGGCGCGGGTGCGCAGAAGGACAGCGCCGCCCCGCTCCCGCACCACCGCGCACAGCAGCTCCGCCAGCCGCTGAGAGCCGCCGGCCGGGTACCAGCCGCCTTCCAGATAATAGCCGAACAGCGGGGCCATCTCGCGCACGGGGAGCAGCTCGGGGCGGTCGGTGACGTACTCGCTGATGGTGGTCAGCAGGGCCTTCAGCCGCGGGTCGCGCAGATGGGTGTCCAGCATCTCCGTGTAGGGGCGGTGCATCCAACGCCAGGCGTCGGGCCGGCGGGCGGTCCAGGACCGCATCTCCTCCAGCGTGGCGGGCGGCATCGGCACGCCGCCGGTGTCGTCCACATCGGCGTAGAGATCGGTGTAGACGCGCTCCATCTCCGCGAAGAAGGCGGCGATCCCCGGAGCCTCAGGCGGGAACAGCGCCTGGAGGCGCCTCACCAGATCCGCCGGCTGGTCCGGCACATCCAGGCGCAGGCCGTCCTGCACATAGCGGTGGCGGACCCGGCGCCAATCCATGCGCTGCGCGACGCCTAGGCCGTCCAGCAGCCGCCGCAGCGGGCCGCGCGGGCCCAGTCCGCTGAAATCCTGCACCCCGGCGTCGAAGACGTAACGCCCCACCGAACCGTCCCGGCCGCGGACCTTGCGCAGCCAGGACGAGCAGTAGCCCCCCGGCCGGTCGTGCGCCTCAACCACCAGCACCTTCAGCCCGCGCGCCGCCAGGGTCGCCGCCGCCGACAGCCCGCCGATCCCGGCGCCGACCACCACCGCATGATGCTCGTGCTCCCCGGCCGGCCAACCGCCGAACGTCGGCATCGGCCACGCCGAGGACTGGCCGGACGAGGGACGATGCGTCATGGAAGGAAAGCCGGGCAATGCAGGACGAGAGCCCAACATTCTAAACGCCTCGCCCCACGCGATGCCATCTCAGGCTGTAAAATTCCGTAGAGTGGTCTCACCGCTGTCCGGCCTTCGGGTCGGCCCAGAAGTCGAAGAAGTTGTACCATTGCAGTGGGTCGCGCAAGCAATGGTATTCCAGCCTTGCGGCATAGCGTGCGGCAAGCGCGGCGAGCGCGTCGTCCTTCCCGCGCCGCGGCAATTCGATGCGCTCGGCGAAGGGCTCGAAGGTGACGCGGTGGCCCTGCCCCTCGCGCAGGCAGAACAGGAGATAGACCGGGCAGCCCATCAACGCCGCCAACACGTAAGGCCCCTGCGAGAAGGCGGCGTCCCGGCCGAGGAACGGAACCCGGCTGACCCGGCCGTTGAACTCCACCGGTGTGCGGTCCCCGGCGATGGCGATCCACTCGCCACGCTCCACCCTCTCCTTGAGATCGATGGCGGTCTGCGGGCCGATGTCGGTGACCTGTATGGTGTGGTCCGCGGCGTCGGGACGGACGGAGCGGATCATCCGGTTGTAGCGGACGGCGTGCCGCGTGTGCAGCAGCACGTTGATGTCCTTCTCGAACCGGGTCCCCAGGCGGGCCCGCGACAACTCGGCGTTGCCCAGGTGCGAAACGATCAGCAGCGCGCCCCGCCCCTCCGCGGCGAGGCGGCTCAGCGGCTCCGCGCCGTCGACGGCGATGGGACCGGTGCGCTCTGGAGCGGCCCAGGCGATGAAGGTGTCGAGCGCCTTGACGGCGAAGCTCATATGGTGACGCAACCCGTCCCACCAGGAAGGGGCGGGCAGGCCTTTCGCCGCGTTGGCTTGCGCCAGGAAATCCAGCGAATGCCGCCGCCCCGCGGCGTTGGTCGCATAGAAATAGCTGACCACCGGCCACAGGAGCGCGATGCAGCCCGGCCGGCCGAGCAGCCGGTAGACCAGCGTCACCAGCCTCATGCCCCACCAGGCGCCCCGCTCCCCCACGGTCGACCAGTGCGCGTCGGCTCCCATTCTTGGCGGACGGTTGCGCAGCACTGAAGGCAGGCGCAGCAGCATGGTCAGCACGAGGCACGTGTGCATGCGCGTCAGCAGCAGGTTGTCCCGCAGGAGGTTGAAGTTGGAGGTGTTTCCCTCGGGATAGACGACCCGCACGGGGATGTGTATCAGCGGAACGCCACGCCAGAACAGGCGAACGACGATTTCCGGGTCGAAGTCCATGCGGGTGCCGAGCCGTTCGCTGTCCAGCACCGCCATGGTGGGGGCCAGAGGGTAGACGCGGAAGCCGCACATGCTGTCCTTCACCCGCAGCGACAGCGTCTCCACCCAAATCCACACATGGGTGGCCCAGCGCGCGATCAGCCGCGAGCGGGGGACGGAGTGGTCATAGACCGGCCGGCCGCTGACCAGCGCATCGGGATGCGCCGCCGCGGTGGACAGGAGGTCGGCAACGGCAGCAAGGTCGTGCTGCCCGTCGGCGTCCACCTGCACCGCGTGGGTGAAACCGCGCTCATGAGCGCGCCGGAGTCCGGCCATGACGGCGCCGCCCTTGCCCCGGTTCACCTCCAGCCGCAGCACCTCGACCCCATCGGCAGGGGCGTGCCGTGCCGCGATGGCGGTGCGGGCCGGTTCACCGCTGCCGTCATCGATCAGGATGACCTCCAGCCCATGCCCCCGCAGCGCCGCGACGATGCCGCCGAGCGCCGTGTGGTGGTTGTGGCTGGGGATGATGGCGCAGGCCCGGATGCTCATGCCGTCTCCATGAGACTTGCCGGTCGGAGAAGCGACCTCCTACCCCTGTTGCTGGCGCAACGTCAAGCGACCGAACTCAGCGGCGATCTGCGATCTGGTCCAGCTTGGCCGCAATGTCGCGTTCGAGGTTGCCGACCCAGCGGTTGTAGGCCCGCTCCACCCCGTCGTTGCTGCGCTCCATGTTCTTTGCGCTGACGTATTGGATGCGGTAGCTCCGGTTCGAGAACAGCACATCGGCCTCGGCCACCCACGGCCATTTGGTGTAGGTGGCACGGACCTGTCCATCCGCAAGGTGCTGGAAACGCCAGCCGCGCCGGGCGCCGGCCTCGACGATGGCGAGTTCGATGGCGTTGAGCGGCAGGGCTTGTGCCCCAGGGGGCACAGCGTGCTCCTGGGTCGTCGTGATCGGCCGGGTCTGGCAGGCGGCGAGAAAGAGAATGGCGGCGGCGGCCAGAATGTTGCGCACAGGCCTGTCCTTTGTCGATGTGACGCGAGGACGGCATACTTCCTGTTTGAATGGTTGCAGTCAATGGCCTGACTGCCATTTTCAGTTCCCCTTCCCCGCATCCATGGATATGCTCGCCACGGTGGTTTTTCCGTTCATGAATGCGCATGAGGAGACCGCCTCAACAACCGAAGGGGAAATTGGAATGCGAATGGCCGCGCTGTGTGCGCTGATGGCGGCAAGTCTGCTGGGCGCATGCTCGACGCATCAGGTCCCGATGACCTACAGTCCTGCCGCCGTGCAGAGACCACCGTTGGCGAAGCCGAACGTCGAGGTGCTCACCGTCACGGACGCGCGCAAATACACCGGCAAGCATCTGGGTGCGATCCGCGGCGGTTATGGCAACGCCTTGAAGACCATCGAAGCGTCAGGCCCGGTCAAGGACGTGGTGCACAAGGCTTTCGAGGACGCTCTCAACGCGCGCGGTCTTCTCGCCTCGACCAATGGCGGAAGCTACGGCCTGGACATCACGGTCGAGAAGCTCGATTGCAGTCAGTTGGTCCGCAAGGAGGCGCACGCGCGGTTCCGTGTCGCGGTTTTGGATAAGAGCACGGGCCAGCCGGTCTACAGCAAGGTCGTGCAAGACGACCGCGAGGGCGCGGGAAACCCATTCATAACCGGTGTCTTCGGTTCGGTTGAGGAACTGAGCAAACTGACCAACGACAGCATGCAGGCGGCCATCGACCAAGCCCTTGACAACCCCGCCTTCCTCACCGTTGTCAGGGCACACTGAACGGCATTGGAAGCCGGCGGCCGCCGTGAATGGCGCAGCCTCGGGCAACCGGTGGCGTCTCAACAATCCAGGGCTTTTCCGCCCTCATAACAGACAGTCCCCTGGAATCGTTCGGTTCCAGGGGGTCTGATCCGGTCCCCGCTTCCCCGTCGCCGGGTTCACCTGTCATCCTGGGCGAACCGAGATTACCCGACTGTTCGGGAAACAGGGACCCGCCCTGCCATTATTACGCGCACACGACGAGTGTGCGACCGAGCCGGCCAGTCCCACTCGGCCTTATGTTGGTGAGCCCGCCGGGACCGGAACGGGAATGCCATAGGCCTGGGCAAGTTGGTTGAAGGTGTCGATGGTCGTCTGGTCGATGGGAATGCCAAGCGTCCTGCGGCGCCCCGCCTCGGCCCATTCGCGGTCGCCGGGCGCCATGACCGTTCGGCCCGGCACGGCCTGGGATCCGCGCAGAGCGGCCAGATAGCGCGCCATGTTGTCCTCGAAGTTTTCCCGCGGCAGGAAGGCGTCCGGACGGATCGCCATCACGAAGGCGCCCATGCCGCGCGGCGTGCTCATGTCCGGCCCCGGCATCGGCAGGATCTCGAAGCTCAGCTTCATGCCGGTCAGGATGGCGCTCAGGATTTCCACGAAGCCCGCGAGCCCGGCCCCTTTGAAGCCGAACTCTCCGCCCAGCGGCGCCAGCATCTCGGCCCGCTCGGGATCGGTGGTGTTGCGCCCCTCGGGGTCCGACGCGGTGGCTTCGGGAAGCGCAAGCCCGAGGCTGCGGTAGAGTTGGACGCGGTTGTAGGGGATGGCGCTGGTGGCCATATCGAACAGCCACGGATCGCCGTCCTTCACCGGAACGGCGATGGCGATCGGGTTGGTGCCGTGGAAGCGCTCGGCACCGTCGTGCAGCCTCATGAAGCTGTCGGAGTTGCAGAAAGCCATGCCGATGCAGCCCGCCTCCGCCGCGGCGAGCGCGAAGGCGCCGGCCGGACCGAAATGGGAGTTGTTGCGGATGGCGACCGCGCCGATGCCGAACCGGCCGGCCAGTTCGACCGCCTTTTCCTGCGCGCGGTAGGCGCCGAGCGCGCCGTGGGCATGGTCGGCGTCCAGCGTGGCGACGGCCCCGAATTCCGACAGGATGCGCGGAGCGGGACGCGGGTTCACCCGTCCCTGGGTCATGGTGGCCACATAATGCCCGAGCAGCCGCACGCCGTGGCTGTCGACCCCAAGCCGGGAGCCGTGCATCATCGCGCGCGTGGCCGCATCCGCCGTCGCCTCGTCCGCTCCCGTGGCCAGGAACACAGCGCGGCAGAAGGAGTCCAGGGAATCCGCGTGGTAGCGCGCGGACGGCTGAGCCTGTCCGGTCACAGCGTCTGCCCTCCGTCGGCGACGAGCAGGCCGCCGGTCATGAAGCCGGACTCGTCGCTGGCCAGATACACGGCGGCGGCGGCCATCTCCTCGACGGTGCCCAGGCGGCCCATCGGCTGGCGCGCGACGAACTGCGCCCGCATCCCCTCGGGATCGGCGCTCGACTGGATGCGCTCCTCCAGTGACGGCGAGTGGGTGGTGCCGGGGCACAGCGCGTTGCAGCGGACGCCGGCGCCGATGAAGTCGCGGGCCACGGCCTTGGTCAGGCCGATCACCGCCGCCTTGCTGGTCCCGTAGGCGGTGCGGTTGGCGACGCCGGTCAGGCTCGACGCCACCGAGGCGACGTTCACGATGGAACCCCGGCGCCGCTCGATCATGCCCGGAAGGGCCGCGCGGATGGTGTGGAACATCGAGGTGACGTTCTGGTCCAGGCTGCGCGCCCAATCCTCGTCGCCGCAATCCAGGATGGTGCCGTTGTGGACCCACCCGGCGTTGTTGACGAGGATGTCGAGCGGCCCGGCCTCGGCGACGACGCGCCGGACCGCCGCCGGATCGGTCACGTCGAGCGCGACCGGGGTTATCTTGGAGTCGATGCGGGGCAGATCCTCCATCTTCGACAGCGTGCGGCTGGCCGCGACGACGCTGGCCCCCTCCCGGGCGAAGGCGAGCGCGATGGCCCGTCCCATGCCCTGCCCCGCTCCGGTCACCAGGGCGCGTTTTCCATCTAGTCTGCCGGTCATCGTGTTTGGAACTCCACCAGTCGGTGCCGCATAGGGCGCCGGATTGGACGCTAGGATTCTCTGTATCCGCCGGACGGGGCCGGAGGGCGGCGTTTCCGCCGCCGCACCCGGCGCGCCGCCATCATCCGAAGAGCAGGTTCGGGATCAGCAGAATGAACTCGGGCACGAAGATCAGAAGCAGGGTCGTCAGCCCGATGGCGATCATCAGGGGCAGGGACTCCCGGACATAGGCTCCCACCGACACCCTCAGGATCGAGCACACGGTGAACATCGCCGCTCCGACCGGAGGCGTGAAGTTGCCGATCGTCGCCGCGACGATGAAGACCACCCCGAAGTGCACCGGATCGCCGCCCATCGCCCGCACGGCGGGCAGGAAGATCGGCGTCATCATGATGATGATGACCGTCGCATCGATGAACAGCCCAGCCGCCACAACCAGGAGGACGATCAGCACCATCACCAGTTGGACGTTGTCGGTGAGGCTGGTCAGGGACGAGGCGATGACTTCGGGGATGCGCTCGAAGACGATGCCGTAGCTGAAGATCGCCGACAGGCTGATCAGGAACATCGCGGAGCCGACGTCGGCAAGGCTGATCTCCAGCGCCTCGATGAAGCTTTTCGTCTTGAGCCGGCGGTAGACCACGAAGCCGATGAACAGCGCGTAGAGCACCGCGAAGGCGCCGATCTCCGAGGGCGTGAAGATGCCCATGCGCAACCCGACGAGCAGGATGACCGGGAACAGCAGCGCCCAGACGCCGCCCTTCAGGGCGCTGCCGACCTCGGCCAACGACGCCCGCTTCGCCCGCTCCGGCGGGTATCCGCGCTTGTTGGAGGTGTACCAGACGGCGATGCTCATGGCGATGCCGAGCAGAAGCGCCGGGGCGAAGCCCGCCGCGAACATCCGCCCGATCGACACCTGGCCGATGGTCCCATAGAGGATCATGCCGATGCCCGGCGGAATCAGCGGGGTGAGGAGCGAGGTGAAGGAGATCACGCCGGCGGTGAAGCCGCGGGACATGCCCCGCTTCGTCATCTCCTCGCCGAGGATGCGCGACTGCATCGCCGCGTCCGCGATGGCCGACCCCGACACGCCGCCCATCAGCGCCGACAGGACGATGGAAATCTGGGCCAGCCCGCCCTTGAAGTGTCCGGTGGCCACAGACGCCAGATTCAGCAGGCTTTCGGTGATGCCGGACCGGTTCATGTAGTTGCCCGCCATGATGAACAGGGGAACGGCGAGCAGGGCGAAATTCTGGGTCTGGGACACCGTCACCTGAAGCGGGATGGTGAAGGGCAACTCCGGGTGCTGGAGGAAGAACAGCACCCCCGAGATGCCGATCGCGAAGGCGACCGGCATGCCGATGAGAAGGAAGACCGCGAAGGCCAGAACGACAAGCAGCATGGTCAGGCGGTCTCCCCGCTGGCGGCGGCGGTGCACGGGACGCCGTCGGACCGCATCAGGGCCCGAATCTTGAGAAGCGTGGTGATGAGCATGAGGGCCGCCCCGACGGCGATGCTGGCGGTGACCCAGGAATAGCTGACGCCGGGAATGCCGTTGAAGGTCCGGGACCGGCTGGTCCAGGCGAGCAGGGTCCCACCGTAGATGGCGTAGCAGAGGAACAGCGCGATCGCCGCGTAGTTCACGAACAGCAGGGTCCGCTGGTACCGCTCGGACAGCTTCGCGGTCACCAGGTCGAGGGACATGAGCATGTCCTTGCGCCAGGCGATGTCAGCGCACAGGAACACCGCCCAGGCGAAGAAACAGGTCGCCAGATCGATGGTCCAGTTGAGCGGGTGCTGCATCATCCGCGCCACACCGCCGAGCAGGAGCAACCCCACCATCAGCATCAGGAACAAGCCGGCGAGGATCGCTTCAAGCTTCACGACATAATCATAGAGAGTTTTCATAAGGCAGGCCTCGCCGGCTTCGGATGACTTAGCGACCCATTTCCTTGTAGACGGCCGCGCGCACCTCGGTGAGGCCGAGCTTCTGATACGCGGCGTCGCCGGCCTTGCGGAAGGCCTCCAGATCGACGTTCTCGGTCACCTTCATGCCGCCCTTGACCAGCGCGGCCTTCTCACCTTCGGCGGCGTCGGCGAGCACCTTCGACACCTTCTGGCCGGCGGCGCTGCATTCCTCGACCAGGGCGGTCTGGTAGTCGGCGGGCAGCTTCTTGAACCAGGCGGAACTCACGACCTCGAAGTTGATCAGCGTGATATGGCCGGTCTCGCTGACGTTCTTGACGACCTCCTGCAGGTTGCCCGGACGGATGTTGGCGTAGGTCAGTTCCGCGCCGTCGACGGCGCGCTGCTGGAGACCGGGGTAGATGTCGCCGAAGCTCATCGCCGTCGGGGCCGCGCCGATGGCGCGCACCGATTCCTGCCAGATGGGGGCCGGCGGGGTACGGATGCGCAGGCCGGACAGGTCGCCCGGGTTGCGGACCGGCTTGTTGGCGAAGACATGGCGCTTGCCCTGCACGAAGTCGAAGCAGACGACCTGGAGGCCGTGCTTGTCCGCCAGCTCCGTCTTCCACTTCTTGACGGTGTCGAGCTTCGACAGCGCGAAGGCCTCGTCGAGCGTATCGACGAAGTACGGGCCGTTCAGGACCGCGATCTCGCGGACATAGTTGCCGAGGCGCGCCGCGTCGGTGTTCTGGCCGATGTTGGCGCCCTGGCGGATCTGCTCGATGATGTCCTCTTCGTTGCCGAGCTGGGCGCTGTGGAACACCTCGATCTTGAGGCCGCCTTTGGTCCGCTCCTCGACGCGCTTGGCCCATTCCTGGAACGCCGAATGATAGGCTTCGACCGGGCTGTGGACGTGGTTCATGCGCAGGATGTGCTTTTCCTGGGCCTGGGCCATGCCCATGCCGGCGATCAGCGTCAGCGCGGTGGCTCCGAGAAAAGCGCCAAGGCGCTTGGACATGTTGGTCACTTCCTACTCCCTAGAATGTCTTATGAGTTCTGAGATCAAGGGCGCCCGTTGCTTTGAGCGCGGAGCCTGAGAATGCCCTTATGCCACCTTTTACTGTTCGCTCGTGCGGAGCGAACGGTCGACGCGCGGACGGTGAACGGCCCAGCCAACGCATCTGGCGGCCATCTTGCACACTTGTATCCAAGGATGCAAGATGCTACGGATCATCCACAAGGCGTCATGATCAGTGTCTGATCGAATGCGGTTTCGGACGGAATTCCGTCAGGTGGGGGCGGCGTGGTGGAAGGAAGGCGCAACCAATAATGTCAAAGTGCTCGACCAGCCACAGCAGACATCGGCTCGTTTCCACCCGTGTTCCGGGCTGTGTTCGGCGGCGCCGCGACCTTGCGTGGGTCCGTCCGATCCGGCGATAATCGCGATTCTGGGCTCGGGAAGGGCGATGTCCGCTGACGCAGCGGCTGGGGGAACACGGTGAAGAACGAACGGCTGGTGTTGGAACGCAACACACTGGACAGCGTGATCTACAAGGAACTGCGGAAGAGGATCATTTCGCTGTCGTTCCAGCCCGGCTCGATGATCTACGAAAACGCCGTCGCCGACGAGTACGGCGTCAGCCGGACACCGGTCCGTCAGGCTTTCTCCCGGCTGGCGAACGAAGGGTTGCTGAGCATTCTGCCGCAGCGCGGCGCGCAGGTTTCTCACCTGTCCGCGGCCAAGGTGAAGGAGGCCCAGTTCATCCGGGAAGCGCTGGAGGTGTCGGCGTTCGGAGAAGTGGCGCGCATCTGGAACAGGACCGCCGATCACAGCGCGGCGCAAGCCAAGGCGCTGTCGCTGATCGAGCAGCAAAGACAAGTCGTGCGGGAGAAGGACTATGTCGGTTTCACCGAACTGGACGTGGCTTTCCACGACACCGTCATCGGGGTTCTGGGAAACGCCATGCTGCAGGAGATGCTGAGCGACGTGAGGACGCATCTGACACGGGTGCGCTTCCTCGAGCTTCGGGAGGCCCATCATGAGGACGATGCGATCGCCGACCACGTCAAGCTGATGCGATCGATCATGGCGAACGACGTCGCGGGAACCCAATCGCTCCTGCTGACCCATTTGAAGATGATCGAGGCGATGCGCGACGACATCCTCAAGCGTCACGACATTCTCTTCGAGTAGACCCCGTCCGGGGACCCCGCCGAGCGGGGCCATCGCCGGACGGTTCATCCAAACATCGCTGACGGACGCGGGGCCAGGCCGGTCGGACAACCGGCGGGCATGGGGGCTGCTCGCCCTCCGCGGACCGGCGGCAAGACCAACGACCCCGCACGCGGGCACGATCAGGAGGAAACGAGATGAACAGACGGTCGATCCACAGCTACACCTGGATTCCGAAATGGTCCACCGAGGACGGCGCCTACGCGGCCGAGCGCGCCGCGGCCTTCGGCTATGGCCAGCTCGTCGTGCCGATCCGCGACCATGACAGCATCGAACCGGCGGCCATCGCCGCGCTGTGCGAGCGGGCCGGAGTCCGCCCCGTCGCGACCTCGCCGCTTCAGCTGGACAACGACATTTCGAGCACCGACCCGGACGTGCACCGCCGCGGGATCGAGCGGCATTGCGCGGCGCTCGCCCTGGCGCGCGACATGGGCGCGGACCGCATGGGCGGCATTCTCTACAGCGCCTTCGGGAAGGCGTCGAAGGTACCGAGCGACGCCAACTTCCAGGCGGCGGCGGACGGGTTGCGGATCGTCGCCGAACGGGCCGCGTCCTACGGAATGCTGCTGGCGCTCGAAGTGGTCAACCGCTACGAGAGCAACCTGATCAACACGGCGGAACAGGCCGTCCGGATGGTCAAGCTGATCGGCGCCGACAACGTCCGCATCCATCTCGACACCTTCCACATGAACATCGAGGAAAACGACCTGCTGGGCGCGCTTGAGCTGGCGATGCCCCATCTCGGCTATTTCGAGATCGACCAGAACCACCGGGGCCGCCTGACGGAGGGGTCCATCGATTTCGCCCCGATGCTGCGCCGCTTGAAGGCGGCCAACTATCAGGGCCTGATCGGCGTCGAAGCCTTCTCCTCCGCCGTGTCGCACCCCGACATCACCGCGGGCGTCGCGTCCTGGCGCAACCTGTTCGACCATGGCGACGACGTGGCGCGCGACGGGCAGCTGCTGCTCGATCAGCACGGCCTCTGACAACGCCCGCCGCTGCCGGCGCACGCCCCGGGCCAACGTCCGCGGGTGTGCGCCGGGCGGCTTTGGTGCCGGGCGGCTTTGGTGATGAGACCCTGACCTCCCACCCAATGCACGCCCAGACCACAAGCCCCGTGCTAATGTCGGATCGGCTCAACGATGGGAGGTTCCAGGCCGGTCATGGCTCGACGATGGTCTTTCGCTGTGCTGCCGATCCTTTGCGGGGTTTGGACCACCGGTGACGCGACGGCGGCCGACTCGGTTCCCTGGTCGGCACCCTCGGCTTCCGGCGCGGTGCCGACGGATTTCAGCACGGTGGCCCTGCAACCGCCGATGCCGTCCCTCTCGGCACAGCCGATCGGCAGCTACGCCAACGGCTGCATTCGCAACGCGCAGACGCTGCCTCCCGAGGGCCTCGGCTATCAGGCGGTCAACCTGTCGCGGAACCGGAACCACGGCCACCCCGACACCGTCGCGTTCGTCCAGGAGCTTGCCCGCCGGGCGCAGGCCGAGCGGCTCGGGCGGCTGGCCATCGGCGACATCTCCAAGGTCTATGGCGGCCGCATGGAAAGCGGACACGCCAGTCACCAGATCGGCCTCGACGTGGACGTGTGGTTCGATCTCGACCAGCCGCCTCTCGCGCGGGATGCGCGGGAGCGAACGGATTTCCCGACCATGGTGAACCGGCAGACGCAGCGTGTCCTCCCGGAGCGGTTTGGCACCCGGCAGGCGCGCCTGCTGCAACTGGCGGCGACGAGCCCGAAGGTCGCGCGGGTGTTCGTGAACCCGGCGATCAAGCTGGCGCTGTGCCAGAGCGAGCACGGCGACCGCTCCTGGCTGAACACCGTTCGCCCCTGGGCCGGACACGACTCGCACTTCCATGTGCGGATGAACTGCCCGGCCGGATCGACGGCCTGCGTTCCGCAAGCCCCCATTCCGCCGGGCGACGGCTGCGGCCAGGAGCTTCTGAGTTGGTTCGAGCCTCCGAAGGAAGCGCCGGCGTCCCGGCCACCCAAGACTATCCCCGAGCCGCCGGCGGCCTGCCTGGACGTTTTGGCGGGGCATTGAGCCTCCGCCGGCAGCCAAGTCTTCGGGATCGGCCGGGAGGAGGTTGCTCCATCATTGCCCCGACAACGGCGGAACCTTCAGACACGCTGCCGGCGCGTGTCCGGCATCAATGATCCCTACCGCTCCCAGGCGCGGACGATGGCGTCGATGGTGCCGTCCCGTTTGAGCTTTTCGTAGGCCGCCTGCAATCGCTCCGCCTTCTCCGCCCGCAATTTGGGAACGGAGATGTAGCGCGGTACCATGGCCAGCGGCTTGGGCAGGATCTTGACCGCACTCGCCCGACCCTCGCTCTCGGCAAGATATTTGAGCACCTGCAGGTCGCCGGCGATGGCATCGACACGGCCGAGAAGCAGGCGCCGGAAGGACACGACGTTGCTGCTGCTGCGGACCTTTTCGAACAGGGACGATTTGTCGAACTCGGGGGTGTACTCGAAGCCGTCGACGACGCCGATCCGCAGACCTTGCAAGTCGTCGATGCGCGTGTAGTCGATCTCCGAGGTGCTGCGGACCATGAGAACGGTCGCCCCGACACGGTAGGGACCGATCAGATGGCCACGCTCCAAACGGCGCGGCGACGTGAAGAACTGAAAGGCGACGTCCACGTCGTTCTCGTCGTGCGCACGCACCACTTCCGGCCAGGCCATGGGACGATGAACCGGGTAGATGCCAATCTCTTTCAGCATGGCATCGACGATCTCCGTGTCCATCCCCGTGCGCTTACCGCGCTCGGTGAAATTGTACGGCGGGAAATAGTCTTCGGAGGCGACCGTCCAGTTCTCCCCGCGCGCCGGGACCGAAGCCACAAGCAAGGCGGCGACCATCAATCGCGCCACCGTCGCCAAACACACGCGCAGCCTCGTCCTCATCAACCGTCTCCACTCAATTCCCGGGATCGCGCGCACGACCGTTCACGCGGCGGCACGGCGAAGGGCGGCCTCCGCATATCGCCGGGCACCGCGTACAGGGCAATCCGGTTGCCCTCAATGGGAAAAGAGCGGGCGGGTGTGATAACGCTCCGGCGGATGCGGAAGTCGACCGTTCCAACGGACCGATGGGACCGGCCCCGCCCAGGACGGCGGAACCGGTCCCACTCACTCAACCCAGGCCGGTCACGCGGCGGAGCGCAAACACATCGCCCCGACCAGATCCTCGATGCTCACGATCGGCATGCCGTGGCGCTCGGCGAAGGCCACCAGTTCGGGCAGGCGGGCCATCGTGCCGTCCGGGTTCATCACCTCGCACAGCACCCCCGCCGGACGACGCCCGGCCAGGGTGGTCAGCTCGATGGTCGCCTCGGTGTGGCCGCGCCGCGCCGCCAACCCGCCGGCGTGCGCGCGGATCGGGAAGACGTGGCCGGGCCGGGCGAGGTCCTCCGGCCGGCAGCCGTCGGCGATGGCGGTGCGGATGGTGGTCACCCGGTCCGCCGCCGACACGCCGGTGGTCACCCCTTCCCGCGCCTCGATGGAGACGGTGAAGGCGGTGCCGAAACGCGCCGTGTTGCTGCCGACCATGGGCGGCAGGTCGAGGCGGCGCGCGTCGGCGTCGGTCAGGATCAGGCAGACGATCCCCGACCCTTCGCGGATCAGCAGGGCCATCTGTTCGGCGGTGATGGTCTCGGCGGCGTAGATCACGTCGCCTTCGTTCTCGCGGTCCTCGTCATCCACGACGACGACCCCGCCACCCTGGCGGATTGCCTCCACAGCGCGGATCACCCGTTCCTCGGCGGTGCCGAAGCGGTCGAGAAGGCCGGCGGAGGGCGTGGTGGAAAGCGGGTTGCTGGCAAAGGTCTGATTCATGGTTCTCACTCCGGTTGGGGCGAGCCTGAATCAGGGCGCAAAGAGACATCCGGCGGCGCGCGGGATGCCCCGCGCGGACCGCCGTCGCAGGCCGGCGCACGCGGACCGCGCCCAACGCCATGCGTTGCGGGCGGACCACGGTCGATGACCGGCTCGTCCTCTTCCATCCGGACTGTCACCGTCGGCTCCGGCCTTGAACCGGATCTGCTGACCTCCCGACCTGACGGCCGGGAGCGCTCGCGGGCTCCCCCTCTTGCGAGGGGCTACCGCCGGTCGGGATTTTCACCCTGCCCTGAGAACAAGCGTCTGATGCGCCGCCCCCGCATGGGGACGGCACGGCCAGCGTCCCCCAGTGGGCCGGACAAAGTCAAGACCGCTTTGCCCCGCCGACCGGCCCCTCGGTCCGGCGCAGCAGGTAGTCCAGCCCGCCCAGCCGGTACCAGCGGTAGCCGTAGGGCTCCAGCACCAGGCGATGCCGCCCGTCCTCCTCGGGGTCGTTGTGGTCCTCCGCCAGAAGATTGACCAGCCGTGGCGATTCTCCCTCGCCATCGACCGCCAGCGCGACCTCGTGGGGACGGTCGTCGAGGTTGTGCACGACGAGCACCGAGTTGTTGCGCCAGTCGTAGCGGATCGCCAGCACGGCGTTCGATCCGGTGGGCAGCACCTGATAGTCCCCCCAGCCGATCTCCGGGCATTCCTTGCGCATCCGGATGATGCGCTCGGTCCAGTTCAGCAGGGCCGACGGCTCGCGGCGCTGGTGGGCGGCGTTGATCCGCTCATAGCCGTAGGCGCCGCCGCTGATGACCGGCAGCACGGGATTGTCCGCCTTGGTGAAGCCGCCCTGCGGCTCGTCCGACCACTGCATCGGGGTGCGGGCGCAGTCGCGCTCCGGCAGTGACAGGTCGTCGCCCATGCCGATCTCGTCGCCGTAGCGCAGCACCGGCGTGCCGGGCAGCGTGAACAGCAGGCTGTAGGCCAGTTCGAGCCAGCGCCGGTCGCCGCGCAGCATCGGGGCGAGCCGCCGCCGGATGCCGCGGTCGTAGAGCTGCATGTCCTTGTCCGGGCCGAAGACGTCGAACACCCGCTTGCGCTGCGCCTCGGTCAGGCGCCCGAGGTCCAGCTCGTCGTGGTTGCGCAGGAACAGGCCCCATTGGTTGGTGCTGGGGCGCGGCACCCGGGTGACGTCCAGCGCCTTGGCCAGCGGCCGCGTGTCCGCCGTCGCCAGGGCGTAGAACAGGGCCTGGTTGACCTGGAAATTGAAGACCATGTGCATGCGGTCGCCGTCGTCGCCGAAATACTCCTGGTCGATGTCCGGCAGCACGTTGGCCTCGGCCAGCAGCATTGCGTCGCCGCACCGCCACTGCACGAACTCCCGGAAGGTGCGGAGCATGTCGAACTGCTGTTTGGGCTTCTTCACCTCCGGTCCCTTGGTCGCGATGACGAAGGGCACGGCGTCCACGCGGAAGCCCGACACGCCCAGTTCGATCCAGAAGCCCATCACCTTCAGCAGTTCGGCCTGCACCTCCGGGTTGGCGGTGTTCAGGTCCGGCTGGAACTCGTAGAAGCGGTGGAAGTAGTAGGCGCGGGCCTCCTTGTCCCAACTCCAGGTCGTCTTCTGCACGCCGGGAAAGACGACACCCTCGTCGGCGTCGGGCGGTTTCTTGTCCGACCAGACATACCAGCCCCGGTAAGGGGACTCCGGGTCCTTGCGCGCCGCCTGGAACCAGGGGTGCTGGTCCGAGGTGTGGTTGACCACGAGGTCGATGATGACGCGGATGCCGCGCTGCTTGCAGGCGTGGCTGAACTCCACGAAGTCGCCCAACGTGCCGTAGCGCGGATCGACGTTGTAGTAGTCGGCCACGTCATAGCCATGGTCGCGCATCGGCGATGGCTGGAACGGCCCCAGCCAGAGGCAGGTCACGCCCAGCCCCTGCAGATAGTCCAGCCGGCGTTGCAAACCCTGGAAATCGCCGATCCCGTCGCCGTTGGCGTCCATGAAGCTGCCGACCGACAGGTTGTAGATGACCGCGTTCTTGTACCAGAGATCCTTGATCATGGCCCGCCCCCACACAAAACTGCCTAGGCCATAACAGGGCCGACCGGCCGAGGTCCCTCCACCACGCCGAGCCAACCGTAAGGGGGTGTCCTACGCCCTTAGGAAAAAGGTTAATGTATAGTTAAGGTCACAAGAAAGCCTTCAATCCTGCCCGCATGATGTCCCCCAAGACGCACAGAACCAGGGGAATCGTGCCATGAAGCGTGCCATGCGCCAGAACGCGCCGCAAAATTCCGGGACGCAGAACTCCGGGACGCAGACCACCACGACGCAGGCCGTCAGCTACGCCTACGGGAACAACGCCGGCGCCCTGGCGGCGACTCCCGCGGCGCCGGTCCCCACCAGCTTCGCCCCGGTGACCATCAACTACGCGGAAACGCGGGCGGACGGCGGCTTCGGCTGGGACGTGAAGTACGACCTCGCCTTCGACGGCACGGCCTTCGTCGTGCAGACCCGCATCCATCTGACCGGCGACGACGCCGGCTCGATGAAGCAGGTCTGGGAGCAGGGGATCGAGGGGATCTGGGGCGACAAGTACAGCCTGTCGGACGGTGCCAACAGCTACGCCATCCGCTTCGACGTGCAGTTCGTGGCGGCCGGGAACCAGCACTACAACGTGAACGTCAGCAACAGCTACGGGCGCTGCGACATGCTGAACTGGTGCACCCAGACCGACTGGGGCCCCGATTACCAGGACGAGCTGGCGGCCCACGAGTTCGGGCACATGATCGGCGCCTTCGACGAGTATGCGGGCGGGGCCACCTACGGCAACTTCGCCGCCACCGGCACCATCATGTCGGACCTGACCCCGACGCTGCGCCCCAACTACATGAACTCCATCGACTATTACGCCGAGCAGTTCACCGGCAAGAGCTTCCAGATCGTAGAGATCCCGAAGAACCTGACGCTGACCGGCAACACGTGGGCCGACAGCCTCTATGGCGGGGCGGGCAACGACACGCTGAGCGGGCTCAGCGGCAACGACCAGCTGTTCGGCGGTGCCGGCAACGACACGCTGTGGGGCGACGCCGGAAACGACACGCTGCGCGGACAGGCCGGCAACGACGCGCTGCACGGCGGCTCGGGCGCCGACCTGCTGATGGGGGACGAGGGGAACGACACGCTGTGGGGCGATGCCGGCAACGACACGCTGTGGGGCGGCTCGGGAGCGGACCTGTTCGTCTTCACGCGCGGCGGCGGGCAGGACCGCATCGCCGACTTCAGCCGCGCGCAGAACGACCGCATCCAGATCGCCTCCAACATGACCTACCGCCTGGGATCGGACGGCAGCGGCAGCGCTCTGCTTGACTTCGGCGGCGGCGACCGGCTGGTCCTGGCCGGGGTCGCCCCGATCCAGGTCGCCTCGTCCTTCTTCACCTACGGCTGAGGCGACGCGTAGCGCAGGAACTGGATGCGGGTGTCGCCATAGCGGCGCTCGTCCAGCTCCGCGAAGCCGGACGGCAGGGGCAGCGGGTCGCGCCCGGCGACCTCGACCACCAGGATGGCACCGGGGGCCAGCCAGCCGGCCTTGGCCAGCCCGGCCAGAGCCCGCGGCGCCAGATCCTGACCATAGGGTGGGTCGAGGAAGCCCAGCGTGCAGGGGCGGAGCGGCGGAGGAGGCGGGCGGGTGGCGTCGGCGCGCAGGACCGCGGTGTTCGCCCCCTCCCCCAGCGCCGCGACGTTGGCACGCACGGCGTCCAGAGCGGCGCGGCCCATGTCGAGAAAGCTGGCGTGGGCGGCCCCGCGGGACAGCGACTCCAGCCCGAGGGCGCCGGTTCCGCAGAAGGCGTCCACGACGACGGCGCCCTCCAGCAGGTCGGCGCCGTCCGGCCCCCAGTCGGCGTGGGACAGGATGTTGAACAGGGACTCGCGGGTGCGGTCGGTGGTCGGCCGCGTGTCGCTCCCCGCCGGGGCGGCCAGCCGCCGCCCGCGGTGCTTACCGCCGACGATCCGCACGGGTCCGCTCCGGTCCCCGGCCACCGCCCTCGGACGACGCGCCACCGCCGCCGCGCGGCTTCGGCCCTGGCTTGCCGCCGCCGGGCTTGCCGCCCTTCAGCGTCAGCGTGCCGGGCTTGCCCGCCGGCTTGCCGTCCGTCCTGGCGGAAGCGGGCTTGCCGGAGGCAGGCTTGGCGGACGCGAAACCGCCCGGGGCCGGCTTGGCCGGACCGCGCCGGTCGGACGGGGCCTTCGGCTCCGCCTTGGCCCAGCCGGCCTTGGCGTCGCGCGGCTTGGATGCTTTCGCCGGGGTGGCGGAGCGGCTCGTGGAGCCTTCGGCGCCGACGCTCCCGCTCCTGGCGGCCTTGGCAGCGCCGGTCTTCCCGCCGCTCTTGGCCTTGCCCTCCTCCGCCGGATCGGCGCCGGTGAAGAAGCGGGACACCTGCTCGCGCACCACGCGCTTCGGCACCTCCTCGACGGCGCTCTCCTCCAGCTTGCCAAGCTGGAAGGGGCCGTAGGCGACGCGGATCAGCCGGTTCACCTGGAGGTCCAGCGCCTCCATCACCTTGCGGATCTCGCGGTTCTTGCCTTCCTTCAGGCTGACGGTCAGCCAAGCGTTGCGGCCCTGGATGCGGTCCAGAACGGCTTCGATGGGACCGTACTTCACCCCCTCGATGGTCGGTCCCTTCGCCAGCTCGGCCAGCTTCACCTCGTTCACCTCGCCGAAAACGCGCACGCGGTAGCGGCGGGTCCAGCCGGTGGCCGGCAGTTCCAGGAAGCGGGCCAGCTCGCCGTCGTTGGTCAGCAGCAGCAGACCTTCGGTCGTCAGGTCGAGCCGCCCGACCGAGATGACGCGCGGCATGTCCGGCGGCAGCCGTTCGAAGACGGTGGTGCGTCCCTTCTCGTCGCGGGCGGTGGTGACCAGCCCGGACGGCTTGTAATAGCGCCACAGCCGCGCCGGCTCCGGCTCGGGGATGACCTTGCCGTCCACCTGCACGACGTCGCCGGACCGCACGACGCAGGCCGGGCTGTCCAGGGTCGTACCGTTGACGGCCACGCGGCCGTCGGTGATCCAGCGCTCGGCGTCGCGGCGCGAGCACAGGCCCGCGCGCGCCAGCCGCTTGGCGATGCGCTCGCCGGCATCGGGCTCGCCCGCGTCCGCATCGGCGGCGCCGGGCATGGCTTTGGAATGTTCGTAATCGGGGGTGTCCATGGGCACGGACCATAGGGCTTGCAAGCCCCGCCCGCAACCCACGGCACGGGGTCCCCGCCGTTATTCTTCGAGGCGGAAGCCGACCTTCATCACCACTTGGAAGTGGGCGACCTTGCCACCGCTGACGTGGCCGCGGATCTCGCCCACCTCGAACCAGTCCACGTTCTTCAGCGTCTTGGACGCCCGCTCGATGCCGTTGCGGATGGCGTCGTCGATGGTGGTCTCGGCGGTGCCGACGATTTCCACCTTCTTGTAGACATGGTTGCTCATGGCTGTCCTCCCTGTTTCGTCCGATGCTTAACAACGCCGGAGGGCGTTCCGCGGCTTGACGAAAACAGGGACCGCCGGGCAGGGTGCCCCGCATGAGCCGCCCCCCCTCCCCCATGGACATCGCCTTCGCCGAGGCCGAGGCCGCCGCATCCCGCGGGGAGGTGCCGGTGGGTGCCGTGGTGGTCGATCCGGCGACCGGGACCGTTCTGGCCCGCGCCGGCAACCGGACCGAGGAGCTGAACGACCCCACCGCCCACGCCGAGGTGCTGGCGATCCGCGCCGCCTGCACGGCCCTGGACGAGCCGCGCCTGCCGGGGCTGGACCTGTATGTGACCCTGGAGCCCTGCGCGCTGTGCGCCGCGGCGATCAGCTTCGCCCGGCTGCGCAGGGTCTATTTCGGCGCCTACGACCCCAAGGGCGGCGGGGTGGAGCACGGCCCCCGCTTCTACCACCAGCCGACCTGCCACCACGCCCCGGAGGTCTATGGCGGCATCGACGAGACGCGGGCGGGGGAAATGCTGCGGGAATTCTTCAGGAAACGCCGCCCCGGTTGAGGCAGGACGTTGCCGCGCCGAATGGAATTGCATATCCTTTCTTCGAAACAACCCTAACATCACTATGCTGCGCAACGATGAACCATCGGATCATGGGAGCCGGCCGATTTTGCCCCATCCGGTGGTGGACACTCCCGGTCTGGACAAGCTTGAGGGCTCGCTGAACGATCTCAGCAAGGCAGCCGCGACCCAATCGCTGACCTATCTCCTGCTGTGGCTCTATCTGATCTTCACAGTCACGGCGGTCACCGATTACGACCTGCTGGTCGAGAAGCCGATCAAGCTGCCGATCTTCGACCTGGAGGTCGGGCTCCTGAAGTTCTTCATCGGCGCGCCGGCCCTGTTCTGGCTGGTTCAGCTGTACATGGTGCGCAAGGTGTCGGTGATCGCCGACGCGGTGCGCCATTACCTGACCGTTGCCGAGCGGGAAGCGGCCAAGCACGCGGCCTCGCCCGGCGCGGTGCTGGAGGCGTTGCGCCACCGGGTGGACGGCTTCGTCGTCACGCGCCTGCTGGCGCGGTTCGACACCGTGCGCTGTGGGGATGCCTGCGGCCCGGCGACCCCACCCCTGCCGCAGGCTCTGACCGTGCTGGCCGCGGCGGTGACGCTGGTGCTGGCCCCGGTGCTTCTGTACAGCGCTTTCCAGATCCGCTTCCTCGCCTATCAGCACGAATGGATCACGTGGTGGCACCGGGTCAGCCTGTTCGCCGGTCTGGCGCTGTCGGCGGCGGCGGCGCGGGAGGCGGGCCTGACCTGGGCCGGCACGGCGCGGGCGATGCGCGACCTGGGGACGGGGCTCTTCGGGGGGCTGCTGCGCCGCCGCGCCGAGCGCAGACGGCCGGAGGGCGAGCGATGGCCCGATCGCCTGTCCCGCCGGCTGGCCGCCAATGCGGTGCCGGCCGTGGTGGCCGCTTCCCTGCTGGTCGCGACCACGCCGGGCGAGTTCCTATCCGATGAGGTGGTGATCGAAGGGCGGCCATTGGGCGATCTGCTGGCGGAGGGAGTGGTTCCACGCAGCCTGAAACCCCGCCCCCCGAACGCACATCTGGCAACGGCGCCCCCTGCAAACAACATGGCCGAGAACGCAGTGGTTGGACCTCCCCCATTGGACCTCAGCCACCGCGATTTTTCCGGGCGCCGTTTGCGCAATGTGGATTTGAGGCGGGCGGCATTGAATCGGACGGTTTTGCGGAACGCCGATCTGCGGGGTGCCCTCCTCTTGCACGCCCAATTCAGGGGCTCAGATCTTACTCAAGCTCAGCTTCAGGGAGCAACTCTCTTCGGAACACAACTTCAGGAAGCGGACCTCTCTCAAGCCCAACTCCAAGGCGCGTACCTTCCCTACGCCAAGCTACAGGGTGCTGACCTCTCTGAAGCCCAGCTACAGGGCGCCTCCCTCTCCCAAGCCCAACTCCAGGGCGCCTACCTCCCCTACACACAGTTCCAGGGCGCCGCCCTCTTGGGTGCCCAGCTACAGGGCGCCAATCTCTTCGCTGCCCAGTTCCAGGGCGCCGACCTCTTCAGCGCCCAACTCCAGGGCGCCGACCTCTCCCACGCCCAACTCCAGGGCGCTTACCTCCCCTACGCCCAGTTCCAAGGCGCCGACCTCTTCGGTGCCCAGCTTCAAGGTGCGACGTTCTGGCAGACCACCGTGTGGAAAACCAATATGGAGAGCGCAACGTTCGAGAACGTCCCTCTCACCGAGACCTCGGAATATCTGAACATCGACGATGTTTCCGACTATGCAGCAGACATTCCCCGCTGGCTGAAAGTCATGCCGGGCGGCCATCAGAAATCCAACGCGGCGAGGCGTCTTGAACGTCTGACAGACAAAGGACACACGCACCAGGAAGACATGGCGGATGCTGCGGCGCTTCGTGATCGTCTGATGGCAGCCGCCGCAGTGACCACCCCGGAAAGCTACACCCGGTTCCTCATCCGTCTGGCTTGCAAATCCTCCGATGGCGGATACATCCTGGCGAGCCTGCTCCGACGGAGTTCCACCTTTGATGCAATTCCCGGATATGGAGACTATTTGCTCATCCAACCGCTCGTCAACGCGGTCAATGATCCGGAAACCTGCCCTCCTGCAAGCAAGCTGGATCAATTCGTCCGTCAACGGTTTCTGGACCCGGCGCGTCAAAGGGTGATTGCTCACCGGGCTGGCTGAGCGGGTGCCGCCAGCTGGGCGTTGCGCGCATTGGGGGTGGTTGGCGATGCCGGTGTTGCGTTGCGCGGCCGGACATGAGTCAAAGGCGGGATGACGGTTCCG
>NZ_QOKV01000028.1 GCF_008365405.1 Azospirillum brasilense
ACCATCGCCCCGCTCGGCGATGATCCCCTCGTCAGCCTGCCCGACGTGGCTGCCTGACAATCCCGGCCAGACCAGCCGGAGACCAAATGAGCGACCCAACTCCTACACCACGCTCAGGGGCACGATCGCACATCATGCGGTCGCATTCACGAGATGGCCCGATACGGTCGAGATGAACGCACGAAGACGCTGAAGACGCCGTAGGTCCCGGTGATATCCCATCCAGATGTCTCGCGCCGGCGGCGGCGTCGGCAGGTCCAGTCTGCGAATACCCGGGATCTGATTGCCGACCACGCGGGGTAGGACGGCGATACCGACGCCTTGCCTGCACATGCGCCCCTGAACGTTCCGGTTGTTCGATCGCAGGACCGGCCTCGCGTTGGGGAAACTCTCGATGAGCCACGCGATGTCAGGGAAATGGCCGGTGGACGTGTCGTGGGTGATCAGCCGGAAACCGGTCCCATCGCCATATTTCGGCTCCTGCGCCTCTTCCGCGATGTAAACGCCGTACTCGAGGCGGAAGAGCCGTCGCTGAACAACGTCAGCGGTGTCGAACGGAACGATACGGAAAGCGACGTCGGCCTCCCGCTGGGCGAGATTGAACAGGCGCGTGCCGGTCAGGATCTCGACATCGACATTGGGGCAGGCTTTCGAGAAATCTGCCAGGATGGGAGGCAAGACATAGGCCCCGAACCAGTCCGCGGATGAAATGCGCAGACTGCCTTTGAGGTTCTGCTCCTGCCCCGCAAGCCGGCGCTCCATCGCCAGCGCGCTTTCCTCCATCTGCTCCGCCAGCGCGATGATCCCGTGGCCCTCTTCGGTCAGAACAAGACCGTCCGCGGTGCGCTGGAAGAGCGTGTGACCGATCGCCTGCTCAAGTGCGCGGAGGCGCCGGCCGACGGTCGGATGGCTTGTCTGAAGAGAACGCGCGGCGGCGCCGAGCGTGCCGGATCGCGCAATGGCGAGAAAGATTCTGACGTCGCTCCATTCCATCACAACCACCCACACAAAACTGAACGCCGAGAGTACAGTTATGTCACTTATCGAACAAATCCGAATGCCTAGATTGCCATCATCGTCTGGAGATGCGTCCTTCTACGGACCCGCCAGACCCATGCGGGCCGCCGCTTGGGTGAAGGAATAGTGACCCTGGCTGTGGGGCCCAAGGAAAGCTCGTCCGGACGGAACAGAGAGGATTTTCCTGAGGGGTCGCGGAACGCGGCAGCCCGCCTCGATACTCGCGATGAGGACCTCGACGATGATCACGATGCTGGTGACCTATGCGGGCGATAAGGAAACGCCGTTCGACCGCGACCATTGGATCAACGTGCACTTCCCGCTCGTGCGGGAAAGCTGGGGACGTTATGGGCTGGTAAGCGCCGGCGGGTTCTTCCCGCAAGGTGACGGTCCCGGGCTAATCGCGGTCGGGGTCGTCAACTTCCGCGACGAGGCCGCCATGAAAGCCGCGCTCAATTCGCCCGAGACCGCCCAGGTAATGGCTGACGTCGACATCGTCACCGCCGTGAAACCGCAGCGCAGCATCGTGAAGCCACTCTGAGCGGCAAAGCGGCGCCTGTCGATTGCCGGGGCCGCTGATCTCTCCAGGTCTGCGCCCCGGCGCGTCGCAGCGATCGGCGGTGCTCTCTATGCGCTCAGCGGGGCGTGCGCCGATGCCGGCCAACTTGCTCACGTCTTCATTGTGGCTCTCCTCTGCATCGCCACCCGCCAACTCGTCGGCGCAGGTCTCGGCCTCACGATCGCCTGGCAGCCTGCGTCCGATCCCGCGCACAGCTCTCATCCGAACAACAGGAGATAGACCATGCAGATCGGGTTTGTCGGTCTCGGCAATATGGGCTCGGCAATGGCCCTGAACCTCGTGAAGGCAGGCCATGACGTGCGGGCCTGGAACCGTAGCAAGGTCGCTCAGGAAAGCGTTCCCGGGGTAACGCTGGTCAAGCTCGCGGCGGATGCATTCCAAGCTGACGCAGTCTTCACGATGCTATCCGACGACCCTGCCATTCGGGAGGTGATCCTCGATGCCGGCCTGCTGGCAAGCGCGCAACCAGGGCTGACCCATGTCGTCACATCGACGATCTCGGTCGCCTTCGCGCGGGAACTGGAGCTGCTGCACGAAGAGGCAGGCCTTGGCTATGTGTCCGCACCGGTCCTCGGGCGACCGAACGTAGCGGCGAGTGGCCAGCTTAACATCCTGGCGGCCGGAAAGGCCGATGCCGTTGCCGCGGTCGAACCGCTGCTCGCTTCACTCGGCAAAAAGGTCTGGAGGTTGGGGGAGAGCCCCGCTCGGGCGAATACGGCGAAGCTCGCCTGCAATATGATGATCGCCATGGCTATCGAGGCGATGGCTGAGGGTGTCGTGCTGACCGAGAGCGTCGGCCTCGACCGTGCGAATTTCTTCGAACTCATCCTGGGCACCCTTTTCTCGGGTCGCGCCTATGAGAGCTACAGCGCGCAGATCACGGAACGGTCCTTCGAGCCGGGCTTCAAAGCCGAGCTCGCGCTCAAGGACATGCGTCTCGCGACTGAGGCCAGCAACGAGATCGGGCGCACGCTCCCGATGCTCGAAGCGGTCCGCGAGGGGCTCGGCAAAGCTGTCTCGGCGGGCTTCGGGAACAAGGATTGGTCGATCATGGCCGACATGACGGTTCGCGGCGGCGACAGTCTGGCGTCGTCTGAAACCAACTCGGAGAAGAAACAATGAAGACTTGGCTCATCACCGGCTGCTCGAGTGGCTTCGGACAGCGCCTCGCGCTCGCCGCGGCACAACGCGGCGATCAGGTCATCGCGACGGCCCGCGATGTCAAAACGATCGAAGACATGGCCGAGCCTTTCGGCGGCCGCATGATCACCTTGCCGCTGGACGTGACGGATGCGGCGGCAGCCAAGGCAGCGGTCGCAAAGGCGGTCGAGACATTCGGCGGGTTTGACGTGCTCGTGAACAATGCCGGCTACGGACTGTTCGGCGCGATCGAGGAAGGCACGCCCGAAGAATATCGGCCAATGTTCGAGGTGAACGTCTTCGGACTGATCGAAACCACCAGAGCCGCCCTGCCCGTCCTGCGACATTCGGGCGGAACGATCGTCAACATGTCGTCCGGCGCCGGCATCGCGGGCAGCGGCGGCGGAGGTTATTACAACGCCGCCAAGTTCGCCGTGGAAGGGATTTCCGAAGCGCTCGCCAGCGAGCTGGAGCCGTTCGGCATCCGCGTGCTGATTGTCGAGCCTGGGCCGTTTCGCACCGATTTCCTTGGCCGTTCGATCAGGATGGCGGCCAACGAGATGCCGGAATACGCCACGAGCTCGCGCAAGCACTATCGCGAAACCAACAACGGCAATCAGGCGGGCGATCCCGACAGGGCGATCACGGTGATCCTGCAGGCAGTCGATGCCGATGACGCCCCGCTTCATTTGCCACTCGGCCCCATCGCGCACGCGATCGCCGAACGAAAGCTGGCTGCGTTCCGCAGCGATATCGACGCTTGGCGCGACATCTCGATCACCACCGATTTCGATCAGCACTGAGCGCTGGCCGCGAGCTTTGTTTAAACGTCAACATCGACTGGAAAGCGATCATGATCGCAACGTTGAAGGGGTTTACCCAGCAACTGGTGCCGGTGAATGGCATCAAGATCAACGCTGTCACGGGAGGCTCGGGCCCGCCGATCCTTCTGCTTCACGGCTGGCCGGAAACATGGTGGGAATGGCACAATGTGATGCCGCTGCTGGCCGAGCATGTCAGCGTGGTGGCCATCGATCTGCGCGGCGCGGGCTTTTCCGACTGCCCGCTCGACGGCTATGACAAGGCAACGATGGCGCGCGACGCGCACGAGGTCATGATTGCCCTTGGGCATGAACGCTACGCCGTGTGCGGACATGACGTCGGCGGAATGGTCGCCTTGCCGCAGGCCGCCATCTACCGGGAGGCTGTCACCCACCTGGCCGTCCTCGACGTTCCGCTTCCCGGCTGGAGCGGATGGGAGGCGACGACCGCGGGGCTCTGGCACTTCAGCTTCCATATGAACCGGGATCTACCCGAGCGCCTGATCCATGGCCGTGAATATGACTATGTCTCGACCTTCATGGCAGAGCGTTTCTACGATCACAGCACCTTCAATCCGGCGGACATCGAGATCTACGCGAAGGCGATGGCTCTTCCTGGCCGCACGCGCGGCGGCATGGAATGGTATCGCACCCTCGCCGCCGATCATGCGGCGGCTCTTGAGTACAAGAAGCACCCCCTCGGGATACCGGTGCTCGGTCTGGGTGGGGACCAGCGGTTCGGTGCGCAGATGGTCCCGATGCTCAAAGAGTTTGCCAGTAACGTGACAGGTGGCTCGATCGCGCGGTGCAGCCACTATGTCGCGGATGAGCGGCCCAATGAAGTCGCGGCCGCCCTGATCGATTTCCTCAAGCCCAACTGAAACTCTGCGCCCGCGCCGTCGCGGGCTGGGCGGATCGCGACGCTGCGGGCGAATTGCACCCGAAGCGGTCGCGATGGATCGACAAAATCAAGGAGACTGTCATGACCGCACCCCTCATTCGCGGCGTCAATCATATCGGTATTACGGTGCCCGACATTGAAGCGGCAAAATCGTTCCTGGTAAAAGCCTTTGGCGGCCAGGTGATCTACCAATCCTTCGGACCGCAGGATCCATCGCGGCAGGGACCCGAATTCGAGCGGGCCGTCGGCGCTTTCCCCGGAACGGTCGTGCGTGCGCAGGCGATGGTCAAGATCGGAACCGGACCCGATATCGAGCTCTTCGAAATGCACGGCCCCGAGCAAGCCCAGCCGATCCGGGCGAGCGACTTCGGCATCACGCACTTCGCTCTCTACACCGACGACATCGACGCATCGGTCGAGCGCTTCGAGAGGGCTGGAGGCACCCCCCTCACCGCGCCGCGCGCTATTCCCTATGCTACCGAGAAAGGTCCTGGAAACAAGGTCTGCTACTGTCGCATGCCCTGGGGCACGACGATAGAGTTCATCACCACGCCGGACCGTATGCCCTATCATGACCAGACCGATCTGCGCAGGTGGCAGGACGAGGACTGAGCAGGGCACGATTGGACAGCACAGCGTCATGCGGGATTAGGGAATCCGGCGCCGGCGACAGGACGCGCCCGCCGAACCAAGGGGGACCTCCGATAAGCCGGTGTCGGCGAAGCAGTCCGAACCTCCGACGCCCCGGCATGCGGTTCGGCTCCCGGCTGACAATCCGGCAAGTTGACCGACGAGGACCGCCGCTTTGTCCAGGCGTTGCGGGAGCGCTCGCTACATCTCGACCCGGCACGTCAGCTTCTTGGAAACCGGGCGCTCGCAGCCCAGCCGGACCATGCTGCTCCATTTGGCGGAGCGGATGGACATTCCGCTGCGCGACCGCAACGCGCTGCTCGCCGCCGCGGGCTTCGCGCCGGTCTTTTCCGAACACCGGCTGGGCGATCCGGAGATGCAGGCCGCCCGTCGGGCGGTCGATCTCGTGCTGACCGGGCACGAGCCTCACCCGGCGTTGGCCGTCGATCGGCACTGGACGCTGGTTGCGGCCAACCGGGCGGTCGCCCCGCTGCTCACCGGCGCTTCGCCGGATCTTCTCCGGCCTCCGGTGAACGTGCTGCGCCTCAGCCTTCACCCCTCCGGGCTGGCACCGCGGATCGAGAACTTCGCCCAGTGGCGGGCGCACATCCTGCACCGGCTGATCCGGCAGATCGACGTCAGCGCCGATCCCGTACTGGCCGCGCTGTTCGGCGAGTTGAAGGGCTACCCGATGCCCGGCGGGCCGGCTCCGCACGGCCGGGGCGAGCCGTTGTCGTCGCATGATGGCGTGGTGGTTCCTCTGCGGCTCAGGACGGACGCCGGGACTCTCTGCTTCTTCAGCACCACAACGGTGTTCGGAACGGCGGTGGACGTCACTTTGTCCGAACTGGCCATCGAGGCTTTCTTCCCGGCCGACCTCGCCACAGCGGAGATCATGCGGCAGGCCCTCGCCCGGTTGTGAGGAGCAGCCCCGCCCGACAGAGGCACCGCCTTTGCACCGGCATGGCGCACGGGACCCGGCCCTATCATGGCGGACCATCCCTTGATGGGCGGAGATGCGGCATGGTGCAGACCGACATCGAGTTGCTTCGCAACCTGTACGACCGCTACGCCGTGGGCGATGTGGCGCCGCTGTTCGAGCATCTCGCGTCCGACGTCGAGTGGATATCCTGCGGCCGGTCCCCGACCCTTGCGGCCTTCTCCGGCATCTTCCATGGCCTGGATGGTGTCCAGCGCTATTTCCAGGGGTTGGCCCAGGAATGGACGATCACCAAGCACGAGATGCGGGACATCGCGAGGGACGGAGACCACATCGTCACGCGCAACCTCGTTGAGGCCGTCAGCAAGGTCACCGGGAAACCGGTGGCGGTGACGACCGAACACCGGTGGGTGCTGCAGGACGGCCGAATCCACCGCTTCGAGGAGCGTTGCGACGATGAGGCGGCCCTGGAGGCGGCTTGCCGCCCGTCCGAGCCTTAACGGCCCGGTTGCCCAACGGAGCGCGGTGATGGGAGTGGCGCTCGCCGGATGGATCCTCATTCGCTATCCGGGCGACTTTTGGAGCTTGGCTTGACCGCGAGAAGCATCCGTGATCATGCAAACGACATCGTCCAGCTGCCCGCAAGGAACCTTGATCCGGAGTTGCACGCCTTGGGGCGTGAAGCCGTTGGTCTCGGCAGAGGCCGCTGGGAAGGCGCCAAGCCCCGACCTGATCCTGGCCTCGTCGGCGAAGGCGCAGGTGACGGCCAAGGCTGCAAAGCGGATGATCGGCTGACGCTCAGCGGCATGAAGACACGCCGCTGCGGTGCCGCCGTAGGCACGCACCAGCCCGCCCGCACCGAGAAGAACGCCACCGAACCAGCGGCTGACCACCAGCGCCACCCGATCCAGCTTCTGGCCGTCTATGGCCTGAAGAATCGGGCGTCCCGCCGTTCCCCCCGGTTCGCCGTCATCGCTAGACCGGTAGAGGTCGCCGATCCGGAAGGCCCAGCAGTTGTGGCCCGCATCCCGTTGGCTGCACGCGGAGATCAATCCACGTGCCTCCTCTTCGGTCGTGACCGGCCCCGCCGAAGCCAGAAAGCGGCTCTTCTTGATCTCCTGCTCGAAATGCTCTTTCCGTTTCAGTGTGAACATTACCTTTCGCCACTATCATTCCTGCATGGGCCAGAGGCCGCCCTGGCCAAAGGCCGACGGAATTTATTCATTCCATGGGGGGATTGCGACGTCGGCGCAACGATATCTGCAACGAAACCGGCAATGACGGAGCTGTGCCGCTCCAGCCAACCGACCGCAAATGCGGTGGTGGTGACCGCCTCGACCATCATGCTGGGCGCCTCCTCCATAGTCCCCTTTCATACTATCGAGCGTAAATCCTGACACATCAGGATTTACGCTCGCCCTCGAACGGCGGGCGCGGCCGTCCGGCCGCCCCGGGACTCCCTAATGCTGTCAGCGTCGCCTTGTCCATTCGGCCATCGAAGCAGAGCGCAAGCGCCTCAAGGTAAAGGGGAACAGACTCCTTCGCAGCCAAGGCGAACAGGGTCATGCAGGAGTGGAACTTCATGTCGTCCGGAGAGCCGAAGATCTCATGAAGCGATCGCCCCCGGATCGCTAGAACGGCCCGCGTCGCGGCTTCCAATCGTGGGCCGAGCGTCGGATGCTCCAGATAGGCGCGCGCCTCGTCGAGGGAAGCGATGCCGTAGAACTCGGCGGTTGCCGAGCGGCCGAGGCCGCGCAGTTGCGGAAAAATGAACCACATCCAATGGCTCCGCTTGCGCCCGTCCTGCAATTGGTCGAGCACCGTCGCGAACACCGGCTCCTGTGCGGTCACGAACCGTTGGAGATTGAAAGGATTGTCCAGTTGCATTCCAGTGAGATGGTCCCCGTTCCCCGGACAGTTTTGCGGCCTGGATAAGCTTGGTTCAGGTCCGTGTCATGCCGCCAGTCGGATCCCGGCCGGGACGCCCTGGTGGGCTTCGGTCGGGGTCCTGCCGCCGAGCGCGGAATGCGGTCGGTCGGCGTTGTAATAATCAATCCACTGGCCGATGCCGGCCCGTGCCTCGCTGCCCAACTCGAAGGCATGGAGATAGACGCACTCGTATTTCAGCGATCGCCAGAGCCGTTCGATGAACACGTTGTCCATCCAGCGGCCCCGCCCATCCATCGACACCCGAATACCGGCCGCGGTCAAGAGGCCGGTGAAGCGGGGTCTGGTGAACTGGCTGCCCTGATCGGTGTTGAAGATCTCCGGGCGCCCGTACTGCGCCATCGCCTCCTCCACCGCCTCCAGGCAGAACTCGACGTCCATGGTGTTCGACAGCCGCCACCCCAGCACCCAGCGTGTCGCCCAGTCCATCACTGCCATCAAGTACAGGAAGCCGCGGCGCATGGGAATGTACGTGATGTCGGCGCACCACACTTGATCAGGACGGTCGATGACCATGTCGCGCAGCAGGTACGGCCAGATCTTGTGCTCCGGATGAGGCACCGTTGTCTTTGGACGCTGGTAGACTGCTCGCAAGCCCATCCGCAGCATCAGGCGGCGGACTCGCTTGCGGTTGACCTCCTGCCCCCGGCGCCGGAGATGACGGGTCATCTGCCGGCTGCCATACCAGGGCGTCTCCAGAAACTGCGCGTCGATCAGCCGCATCAGGTCCAGGTTCTCGGCCGGCTCGCCCCTCACCGGCTCGTAATAGCCGGAGCGGCTGAGCGACACCAACGCGCACTGGCGCGTGATCGACAGGCGCGGATACTCCGGCTCGATCATCTCCCGCCTCCGGCCGACGCTCATCGACCGGAGGCCTTGCGCAAAAAATCGCCTTCCATGACCAGTTGTCCGATCATGGCGTGCAGCTTCTCCACCTCGCCCTGATGGGTGGCCTCGGCCACCTCCGCCTTGCCGGAAAACACCCCGGCCATCCCCTCGATGGCCTGCGTCTTCCAGGCGTCGATCAGCGTCTGGTGCACCCCGTGCTTGGCGACCAGCTGCGACACCGTCAGCTCGCCCCGGATCGCCTCCAGCGCCACCTTCGCCTTAAACTCCGCCGAATACCGCTTCCGATTCCCCGTCATCGGGTCCGTCCTTCATTCTGGGCGAACCAAGCTTATCCAACTGTCCGGAGAACGGGGATCATCTCAGTATCGTTGACCCCAGCCCAGGTCCTGGCATTGCAACCCCTGCTTTTCTGCTACGAGCCGTGTGGGAGTTCGATGACGGCCTGATCAGGCGGCGCCAGGTTATTGCCGAGTTATTACCGCCTCGCGCCGCCATTATCACCGCCACGAGGCGGTGATAATGGCGTCGATCTGCGGATAGGATCCGGAGGAAATGCTCGTCGTACCGGATGCCGGCGGGGTAACACCGGCCATGGCCTGAACCATCTGGTCCACCAACGTCGCCTGCAACACCGGGCCGTCGACGATCTCGATGCTGTCCAAGCGATGAGTGGTGCCGGAAAACCACCCGGCGACCGTCACTTTGTCGGAAGTCCCCACAAGTTGCAGTTCCAGGTCCGTCCCGACCTTGCGGAACCACAGTTGGTGCGGATCGACGGCGCTGTCGAACAAGAGGCGGTCGGTGCCTGTGTCCGCATCGTTTTCCACGATGCGGTCGCTGCCGCCGCCGGGAGCGAACCGGTAGATGTCGTTGCCCGGACCTCCGGCCAGCGTATCGTTGCCGGCCCCGCCGTAGAGATCATCGTCGCCGTCGCCACCCGAAAGCTGATCGTGTCCACCGCCGCCGATCAGCGTGTCGTCGCCGGCCTCGCCGTAAGCCACGTCGGCAAAACCCGTGCCGACCGCGTCGCTGCGGCTGTCCAACAGGTCGTTCCCGGCGCCGCCGTGCAGTTCGTCCCAACCGGAACCACCGATCAGCGTGTCGTTTCCACCCTCACCGAACAGCGTGTCGTTCCCCCCGCGACCATCGATCCAATCGTCCCCGGCGTAGCCCCACAGCGTCTCCGTCGACTCGCTGCCGACCGTCAACAGCGGCAGATCCTGAGCCGACAGGTCGATGTCGGTGCCATCGGCGAAGCGGACGGTCTGAACATAATTCGTCCCGTTCCCGGTTCCATTGAACCGGTTGGCGATCACGATCTGCTCCTCCCGGTCGTGGAAGCGCAGCACAAGGTAGGTGCCGAAGCGCGCAACATGGAGTTGGTCCGCCAAGAAGCCTTCGCCCATCAACAGCACGTCGTTGCCGCCGCCGCCCAGGATGGTGTCCCGCCCGCTCTCATACAGGATCAGATCGTCCCCCAGGCCGGCGTCGATGCTGTCGTCGCCGACACCGCCGGACAGCGTGTCGTCGCCGGCCTCGCCGAACAGGGCGTCATTGCCGTCGCCACCGTCGACGACATCGTTTCCGCTGCCCCCGAAAAGCAGGTCGCTGCCGGCTCCGCCGGACAGCGTGTCGGCGCCCGTCCCACCATCCAGAGAGTCGTTCCCGCCGAGACCATCGAGCCGATCGTCGCCATCGCCACCGTACAGCGAGTCGTTCCCGCCGCCGCCCACGATGGTGTCCTGTCCGGCGTCCCCATAAAGCTTGTCGCGGCTCGCTCCGTCGTCGCTGCTGTCGATCAGGTCGTCGCCGTCACCTCCGCTGACCAGGTCGCTGCCCGCCCCGCCATAGAGGCTGTCGTTGCCGCCATGGCCGTAGATCGCGTCGTCGCCGCCGTTGCCCCGTATGACGTCGGCAACCTTGTAGCCGTCCAGCGTATGGCTGGCGTTGTCGTCCCGCGTATCGATGACCAGGTCCTGGCGGCTCAGGTCGTAGGTCGCTCCATCGGCGAAGCGCAGGGTCTTGAGATAGTTCACCCCATCGCCGGCCCCACTGAAGCGGTTCGCCACCACGATGCGGTCGGGCAACCCGTCGAACAGGACATGCAGGTCTGCCCCGAACCGCTCAAAGCGCAGGTTGGCGGCATCGAACCCTTCCCCGAAGGCCAGGGTGTCGTCCCCCCCGCCTCCGGTGATGGTATCGCGGCCGCCCTGGTACAGGACCAGATCGTCGCCGGCTCCGGTGACGATCCAGTTGTTGCCAAGCCCACCCGCCAGCGTGTCGTCCCCGTCATCGCCATAGAGGGTATCGGCATCGCCGCCGCCATCGATCACATCGTTCCCGGCACCGCCAAAGAGAGTGTCGTTGCCCGTACCGCCGGACAGCGTGTCCTGGCCGGCATCGCCATACAGGATGTCGTTGTCCGCACCGCCGTCGGCGATGTCGTTGCCAGCACCACCCTTGATGGTGTCGACACCGGCGGCGCCAACGATGCGGTCGTCACCGGCTCCGCCTTCCACCGAGTCGTTGCCGGCGCCGCCATCGATCCAATCGTCGCCGTCACCGCCATAGAGAGCATCGCCGCCCGTCCCGCCGAGCAACGTGTCGTTGCCGCCGTCACCGTAGGCGGCGTCGCCGGCGGTGTCGTCACGGCTGTCGATCAGGTCGTCGCCGTCGCCGCCGTACAGCCTGTCGACCCCGGCCCCGCCATACAGCGTGTCGTCGCCGCCATATCCGTAAATGGAGTCCGTGCCGCCGTTGCCCCGGATCACGTCGCCGGCGTTGTAGCCGTCCAGAATGTGGCCGGCGTTGTCGTCATTCGTCGTGATGACGATGTCCGGACGGGACAGGTCGATCTCCGTGCCGTCGGCGAAGCGCAAGGTCTGCAGATAGTTGGCCCCATCGCCGGTGCTGGTGCTGGTGAAGCGGTTGGCGATGACGATCCGTTGCGCCGTTGCGGCGAACACCAGATGGAGATCCTTGCCGTAACGCTCCAGACGCATTCCGTCGGCGCCGTAGCCTTCCCCAAAGGCCAGAACGTCGTTGCCGCCGCCACCGACGATGGTATCGACTCCGCCGCCATAGACCACGAGGTCGTCGCCAGCCCCGCCGTCGACGCCGTTGGAACCCGTCCCGCCGAACAGCGTGTCGTTTCCGGCACCACCGAACAGCGTGTCGTTCTCCGTTCCGCCGGACAGGCTGTCGCTGCCGTCGCCGCCCTCCAGGTAATCGGCGCCGGCTCCGCCTTCGAGCACGTCGTTGCCCAGCCCGCCATACAGCGCGTCGGCGCCGTCGCCGCCCTTCAGCGTGTCGTCACCACCGTAACCGAGGATCGAGTCGTTGCCGCCGTTGCCTTCGATCCGGTCGCCGACCCGATAGCCGTGCAACGTTTCCGCCGCGGCGATCCCATAGGTTTCCAGCGCGATGTCCTGCGCGGTGAGGTCGAACAGAGTCCCGTCGGCGAAGCGCAGCGTCTGGACGTAGTTGGCCCCGTCCCCTTCGCCGTTGAAGCGCCCGACCACAACGATGCGGTCGCCCGTGTCGCGGAAGGTAAGGTGCAGATCGTCCCCGAAGCGTGAGAGATAAAGCTGATCCGCGACCAGCCCGGCACCGAGCTCCAGGACGTCCTTGCCGCCTCCACCCCGGACGGAGTCCTGGCCCTGCCCGGGCCCGGCATAAAGGAACAGATCGTCCCCATCGCCACCGTCGAGCGCGTCGGCGCCGGCACCGCCATCGAGCGTGTCGTTGCCGGCCTCGCCGTAGAGCTGGTCGTTTCCGCCACCCCCATGGATCGAATCATCCCCGGCGCCGCCATAGGCCACATCCACACCGCCGCCACCGTAGATCGTGTCCTTCCCGGTGCCGCCGTAGGATTGGTCGTTGATGCCGGCGGCGTCGGGATCGCCGCGGTTATCAATCAGATCGTCGCCGGCACCGCCATGCATCTGGTCGGAGCCGGTGCCGCCGATGAGAGTGTCGTTCCCCGCACCGCCAAGAAGGGTGTCATGGCCGCTACCGCCGTCGAGGAGGTCGTCGCCAAGACCGCCGCCGAGCATATCGTTCCCGTCGTTGCCCATCACGACGTCGTTTCCGGACGGCTCGTTGGGGGAAGGATTTGGCAGGGCCGGTTCGAGGTTCCAGGTGTAGGTGGTGGCTTCGGCCACGAACCCGGGAGCCGCAAAAGGATATCCATTGACCTCCAGACCGAGAGCGACGACGCCGCCATAACCGTTGAAACCAGGCCACCTATGGTCCACGACACTGATCTGCAAGTAATTGGCGTCGCTTCGATCCCGCAGGACGTACTGATAGTCCGTCGAATTTCCGACGACGATGTATGAGTCATCCCAATGAGAATAGTGGACCGTGACCCTGTCGTTCAGCAGAACCGTCCCATCGATCGTGAGAACGGTGTGTGGCCAGTATGCCAGATAGTAGCCGCCGAGCCTGATCCGGACGATGACGACCTCATTGCCGGTGTTCGAAACCAGATCGCCCCACAGGCGATCATCCCCGCTGCCCCCGATGACGGTGTCGTCGCCATTGCCGCCGAATGCCAGATCGTTGCCGGCTCCAGCCTCCAGGATGTCCGTGCCTTCTCCGCCTTCCACCCTGTCACTGCCGGCGCTCCCGTAAACGGTATCATCGCCGGCTTCACCGAACAGGTTCTCGCCCTGGCCGGACCTGCCATCGATCAGGTCGTCGCCATCACCGCCGTAGATGGTGTTGTAACCCGTCCCACCGGCCAGTGTGTCGCCGCCGGCATAACCGAGGAGCGTGTCATTGCCGCCCTGACCGTCGATGGTGTCGTCGACCCGATACCCTTCGAGCTTCTGCCCGGCGCTGCCATCGACGGTGCGGATCACCAGATCCTGCCGGGTCAGGTCCACCAGGGTCCCGTCGGCGAAGCGCAGCGTCTGGACGTAGCTCGCCCCGTCGCCGTTCCCGTTGAAACGACCTGCGATGATGAGCTGGTCGCTCATCCCCTGGAACCGCACATAGAGATCGGCGCCGTAGCGGGCGAAGTGATAGCTGCCAGACGAGAAGGCCGCACCGAGGTCGACCACATCGTCGCCGCCGGTGTTGTAGACCGTGTCCTGGCCACCGTCGAACCGGACAAGGTCGTTGCCGGCGCCGCTGTGGATCACATCGTTGCCGGCGCCACCGATCAGCGTGTCGTCGCCGGCCCCGCCCAGCAGCGCATCGTCGCCGTTCCCGCCTTCGAGCGTGTCGGCGCCGTCGCCGCCTTCCAGGCTGTCGCTGCCATCCCCTCCGATCAGGCGGTCGCCACCCGCCCCGCCGTAAAGCGTATCGGCTCCGAGCCCACCGTCCAGCAGGTCGTCGCCGGCATAGCCATAGACGGTATCGTTCCCACCCGATCCCCGGATCGTGTCGTTGGCGTTGTAGCCTTCCAGCTTCTCGGCCGCGTCGGTCGCCACCGTCTCCAGCACCAAGGCCGGATCGGTGATGTCCGCCAGCGCGCCGTCGGCGAAGCGCAGCGTCTGGACGTAGCTCGCACCGTCCGCCGCCCCGTTGAAGCGGTTCCTCAGCACGATCTCATCCGCCGCGTTGCGGAAGCGCAGGTGGAGGTCGTTGCCGAAGCGCGCGTAGTAGAGCTCCGCCTTGGTCAGTCCGGCACGGATCTCCAGGACGTCCCGGCCGCCCTCGTTGGCGATGATGTCCCGCCCGCCGCTGTGGCGGATCAGGTCGTCGCCGAGACCGGTTGAAATCGTATTGGTACCGCTACCGCCCTCCAGCGTGTCGTCGCCGACGTTGCCCTCCAGCCAGTCGTTCCCGGCGTTGCCCAGCAAACTGTCGTCGCCGTCGCCGCCGCCGAAGGTTTCACCCCCGTCGCCGCCGATGATGGTGTCGTTCCCGGCCTCGCCATAGGCCACGTTGGCCGAGGCCCCGGTTCCGACGTCGTCGCTGTTGTCGATCCAGTCGTTGCCGGCGCCGCCGTAATACTGATCGGCGCCCAGACCGCCGATCAGCGTGTCGTCGCCGTCACCGCCGGTAAGGCTGTCGTTGCTGTCCCCGCCCAGCAGCAGGTCGCGGCCTGAGTCGCCATGGAGCTGGTCGGTGCCGGTCCCGCCGATCAGCGTGTCGTCGCCCGCTCCGCCGTAGAGCAGGTCGTTGCCGGTCCCGCCGTCCAGCAGATCGTCGCCGGCATAGCCGTAGACGGTGTCGTGACCGCCCAATCCCTGAATGGTGTCGTTGACATTGTAGCCCTGCAGCGTTTCGGTCCCATCGGTCGCCACCGTCTCCAGGACCAGCGCCGGATCGGTGATGTCCGCCAGCGCGCCGTCGGCGAAGCGCAGCGTCTGGACGTAGCTCGCACCGTCCGCCGCCCCGTTGAAGCGGTTCCTCAGCACGATCTCATCCGCCGCGTTGCGGAAGCGCAGGTGAAGGTCGTTGCCGAAGCGCGCGTAGTAGAGGTCCGCCTTGGTCAGTCCGGCACGGATCTCCAGGACGTCCCGGCCGCCCTCGTTGGCGATGATGTCCCGCCCGCCGCTGTGGCGGATCAGGTCGTCGCCCAGGCCGGTCGAGATCGTATTGGTACCGCTGCCGCCCTCCAGCGTGTCGTCGCCGGCTTCGCCGTACAGGCTGTCGTTGCCGTCATCACCGCTCAGGCTGTCGTTGCCGGCCCCACCGAACACCGTGTCCGAGTCCGCGCCGCCGCTGGCGGTGTCATCCCCCGCGCCGCCCTCGACATAGTCGGTTCCGTTGCCTGCGACGATGACGTCGTCGCCGGCTTGGCCGTAGTGCAGGTCGTTGCCGTCGCCGCCCTCCAGCGTGTCGTTGCCGTCCCCGCCCTCCAGCCGGTCGTCGCCGATGTTGCCCAGCAACCGGTCGTTGTCGGCGCCGCCATAGATCAGGTCGTTCCCGGCGCCACCGTCCAACAGATCGTCGCCGGCATAGCCATAGATGGAATCGACCCCGCCCAGGCCCTGGATGGTGTCGTTGGCGTTGTAGCCCTCCAGCTTCTCGTACGCATCGGTCGCCACCGTGTCGAGCACCAGCATCGGGTTGGTGATGTCCACCAGCGTGCCGTCGGCGAAGCGCAGCGTCTGGAGATAGGACGCCCCGTCCCCGGCCCCGCTGAAGCGGTTGGCGAGGATCACCTCGTCCGACCGGCCGCGGAAGCGCAGATGGAGGTTGTCGGCGAAGCGCGCGAAATAGAGATCCGACGCCGACAGGCCGCCGCCGATCTCCAGAATGTCCTGCCCGCCGCTGTTGCTGATCGTCTCGCGCCCGCCGTCGTAGCGGACGAGGTCGTCGCCGAGACCGGTGAACAGCGTGTCCGTGCCCTCCCCGCCGGTCAGCGTGTCGTTGCCGTCGCCGCCCTCGAGCGTGTCGTTTCCGGCATCGCCGTTCAGAACATCGTCATCGGCGCCGCCATACAGGTAGTCGGACCCGTCGCCGCCGGACAGCGTGTCGCGCCCCGCCCCTCCGTAGAGGAAATCGTTGCCAAGACCACCGGACAGCGTGTCCTCACCCGTCTCGCCGTCGAGGGTGTCGCCGCCGTCGCCGCCCTCAAGGCTGTCGTCGCCGGTTCCGCCGAGGATGGAATCGCTGCCGGCCCCGCCATCGAGGGTGTCGTTGTCCGCGTAGCCGTAGATGGTGTCGTTGCCGGCCATGCCACGGATGACGTCGCCGACGTTGTAGCCTTCCAACGCCTCGCTGCCGGGATTCGCCACCGTCTCCAGCGCGATGTCCTTGCGGGTCACGTCGAAGGTCGACCCGTCGGCGAAGCGCAGGGTCTGCACGAAGCTGGTCCCGTCGCCCGCCCCGTTGAAACGCCCGGTCAGAACGATCTGCTCGCCCGAATTGCGGAAGCGGATGTGGAGATCCTTTCCGAAGCGCGCGAAATACAGGTCCTCCGGCGCGATGCCGGGACCCATCTCCAGAACGTCGTTGCCGCCTTCGTTGGTGATGGTGTCGCTGCCGCCGCCGTAGCGGATCAGATCGTCCCCGGCGCCGCTGTAGAGCGTGTCGTTGCCCGCCCCGGCGGCCAGCGTGTCGTTGCCGGCCCGGCCATAGACGGTGTCGTTGCCGCTTCCGGCGATCAGGAGGTCGTCGCCGTCCTCCCCGTCGATGGAGTTGTCGCCCTCCCCGCCGTCGATGCTGTCGTTCCCGGTGCCGCCGAACAGCAGATCGCCGCCGCCGCCGCCCAGGATGGTGTCGTCGCCGTCGCGGCCATAGGCCACGTCGCGGGCGCCATCCGTGCCCGGATCGTCGCGGCTGTCCAGCAGGTCGTTGCCGGCCCCGCCGTCGAGGGAGTCCGCCCCCCTCCCACCGACCAGCGTGTCGTCACCGGCGTAGCCGAGGATGGAGTCGTTGCCCGCCCCGCCCTCGATCCGGTCGCCGACGTTGTAGCCGAAGAGCTGCTCGTTGGCGGCGGTCGCCACCGTTTCCAACGCGATGTCGGTCCGCGTCAGGTCGAAGCGGGTGCCGTCGGCGAAGTCGATCCGCTCCACGTAGGACGCACCGTCGCCCGCCAGATTGAACCGTCCGGTCACGATGATCTCGTCGGCCGGCCGGCCGCGGAAGCGGATGTGCAGGTCGTTGCCGAAGCGCGCGAAGTAGAGCCCGCCGCGGGTGATCCCCGGCCCCATCTCGATGGTGTCGAACCCGCTGGTGTCCAGCAGCGTGTCGCGCCCGTCGCCGGGCCGGTAGACGTAGGTGTCGTTGCCCGCACCGCCGTCCAGCGTGTCGTTGCCGATCCCACCGATCAGCGTGTCGTTGCCGCCGCTGCCGCTCAGCCGGTCGTCGCCATCCTGGCCCAGCAGAAGGTCGTCGGTCGCCGTGCCGGTCAGCAGGTCGCCCGTGGTGCCGCCCAGCATCGCCAACTCGCCCAGCGGCAGGGTGGTGCCGTCGGCGAACTGGAGCCCGGCCAGCCCGGTGGTGCCGTCGCTGTACGAGAAGTGGTTGACGATGCGGATCTGGCGGCCCGTCTCGCGGATCACGACGACGAGGTCGCTGCCCGAGCGGGACAGCACCACGTCCTTCCAGTCCAGCCCGGGCGGCAGGCCCACCGTGTCGCCGCTGCCGGGGAAGACCGTCTGGTCCGACCCCAGATCGTCGAGTTGGAAGACCGAGGGGCCGTCGCCGCCGATCCAGACATGCTCGACACCGAGGTTCCACGACGGTCCCGAGGGGAAGCTCACCTCGTCGAGACGGTTCTCGAAATGGTTGACCACCAGGATGTTGACCGTGCCGTCCGCCGAGACGATGCGCAGGTCGTCGTGGATGCGCACCAGCCGCAGGTTGGCCGGCGGCACCCCGGCGGTGAAGCTGAGCCGGTTGAGCTCGCCGCCCGGATGGATCGTGGTCGGTCCGCTGTTGGCGCCGACGTTGAAGGTGTTGTTGCCCAGGCTGCCGATCAGGATGCCGTTGCCGCCGACCGTCCAGCTCTGCCCGTTCCCGTAGGCCAGGGTGCCCAGGCCCGAGCCGGACCCCGCGACCCCGTTCGGCCCGAAATGGTTGACGGCGATCAGGTCGATGCGCCCGTCGTCGGTGAAGATGCGGAGGTCGACGCCGTCCCGCTCCATGCGGACGTCCGCCGGCGCGATGCCCGGCCCAAGGGTGAGGCGGTCGGTGCCGCCGCCGGGGAAGACGTAGAGCCGCCCCTGGCCGGGCAGGATCATGAAGTCGTCGGTGCCGGCGTCGCCGAACACGACATTGTCGCCCCACACGTTCACGACCTTGCCGCCGGAGAAGGTCACCGCCTCCAGACCGCGCGACATGCCCTCGGTCGGCGGAGCGAACTGGTTGACGACGCGCACCGTCCGCCCGCTTCCGATGAAGACCACCAGCAGATCGTTGCCGTCGCGGGCGAGCGTCACGTCGCCCGGACCGACGTCGGGGCCGAAGTTGATGGTGCCGCCGCCGCCGGAATGGATGACCTGCTGGGCGGGGCCGGTCTTGCCGATCTGGAAGACGTCGCCCCGGCCTCCCCCGATCAGCGTGTCCCGGGACGAGAGGTCGAAGCTCCGCCCGTCGGGGAACGTCAGGTCCTTGATGGCGCCGTAGTAGTTCAGGACGGTGATGACCTGGCTGGTGCGGTCGATGTGGATTTCCAGGTCCGAGCCGGTCCGGAACATCACGACCTCGGTGCTGTCGATGTCGCCGAACACCAGCGAATCGCCGCCTTCGGTGTAGATCGTCTGCGAGCCGGTGTCCCGCCCGACCAGGAACTGGGTCGGCCCCTTCCCGCCGAACACCACCTTGTCGCCGGTCAGCGGCATCATGGTGCCGTCCGGTCGCTGGATCGCCTCCAGCGGCGCCCCCGCGAAGTGGTTGACGATGGTCAGGGAGTCCTTCGTGCCGTCCACCGTCACGCGCAGATCGTCGCCGAAGCGGGTCAGCCGGATCTTCGACCCGTCGACGGTGTCCACGATCCGCACCCGGTCGTCTCCGGAGGTGTCGGGATAGAGGATGACGTCGCCCATGCCGGCCTGGATGACGAACTCGTCATGGCCCGAACCGCCGATCAGCACCTTGCCGCCCTGGATGTTCCAGGTGGTGCCGTTGTCGAAGACGAGGTCGCCGACGCCGTCCATCGCGAAATGGTTGACGATGACGATCTCGTCCTGCCGTCCCTCGATGGTGATGTGCAGATCCGCCCCGACGCGGACCACCCGCGTCTTGCCCGGGTCGGCGTCGATGCTCAGATGCTGGCCGGGGCCGCCGGGATAGATGATCGGGCCCGCCGGCAGGGTTTCCCGGCCGCCGCCGCTGATGTGGACGGTGGATCCGGCGATCGGCCAGACCACGCCGTTGAGGAAGATGATCTCCGGGATCATCACCACCCCGCCCGACGCGAACTGGTTGACGATGGTCATGCTGTCGGCGCCGAGCGTGACGCGCAGGTCGTCGCCGACGCGGGTCAGCCGCAGGTCCTTCGGATCGACGCCGGGGGCCGCGACGATCCGGTCGCCGTTGGCCTTGCCGCCGCCATACACGATGACGTTGCCCATGCCGGGCGTCAGCGTGAACACGTCGTCGCCGTCGGTGCCGACCTGGACGCCGTTTCCGCCGACCGTCCAGACCTTGCCGTCGCCGAAGGCGACGCTGCGGAGCGCGTTGCCGAGGAAGTGATTGAGAATGGTGACGACGTCGCCGCCGTCGCCCATGACGATCTCGAGGTCGCCGCCGGAGCGGCGCAGCACGGTGCCGAGGCTGTCGATGCGCGGATCGAAGCGCAGGACGTCGGTCCCGCCGCCGGGATAGATCGAGACGTGGCCGACGCCCGGCCTGGCCTCGAAGGTTTCGGTGCTGCTGCCGCCGAGCTGGATCTGGTGGCCCCAGATGTTCCAGATGTTGCCGTCCACGAACCGGATGGAGTGGACGCCGCCGCTGGCCCCGCCCGCGAAGTGGTTGAGCACGGTCAGCGAGTCGCCGAGGCCGTAGACGGTCACCACCAGATCGTCGCCGACCCGCTGGAGCCGGACGTTGGCCGGGTCGATGCCCTGGCCGATGGTGATCTGGTCCATCCCGATGCCCGGCAGCACGATCCGCGAGCCGGTGCCGGGCGCCAGCGTGAAGCTGTCGTCCCCGGCGCTGCCGACCAGCACGTTGGGATCGGTCAGCCGCCATGTCCGACCGCCAACGACCACATTCTCCAGCACCGACGCGCCCCATCCGGTCGCGAAGTGGTTCAGCACCGTGATCCGCTCGGCGCTGCCCTGCACGGCGATGACGAGGTTCTCGCCCTCCCGCACGAAGCTCAGCTTGTCGGTGGGGATGCCGGTGCCGAAGCTCAGCGTGTCGAAACCCTTGCCGGCGAACAGGGTCACCGCGCCGTCGCCGGGCTTCACCGTGAAGAGGTCCGCGGTGTCGCCGCCGATGCGGAAGCCTTCCGCCGCACCGATGGTCCACACCGTGCCGTCGGCGAAGGTGATGGTGCGCAGCCCGCTGTTGCCGGCGGCCAGACCGTCGAAATGGTTCAGCACGGTGACGCGGTCGCTGGTCCCGGCGATGCCGATGACCAGCGTGTTGCCGTCGCGGCTCAGCGCCACGTCCGTGGGGCGGATTCCAGCGCCGAGCACCAGCCCGTCCGCTCCGCCGCCGCCGGCCAGCACCCGCCCGCCCAGGCCCGCCGTGATGGTGAAGACCTCGTCGGTGCCGGTGCCGACGATCAGGCGGGTGTTGTCGACGGCCCATGCCGTGCCGTCGCCGAAGCGGATGGTGGAGACGCCGTCCGGGTTGCCGTCGAAGTGGTTCTTGACGATCCAGGAGTCGGAGCTTCCGATGTAGGCGATGCGCAGGTCGTCGCCCTCGCGGGTCAGCCGCATCCGGTCGGGGTCGATGGTCAGCGCGAAGCTGATGGTGTCGGTGCCCTCGCTGCCGTAGAGCGTCACCTCCCCGCCACCGAGGCCGAACACGGTGGTGTCGTTGCCGGTGGTGCTGATGACGATGTCGGCGCCGCTCACCCGCCAGCGGGTGCCGTCGGCCAGCTCGATCGCCTGGATTCCGCCGTTGCCGGCCCCGGCCAGAACGTCGGCGGAGAAGTGGTTGAAGGCGATCACCGAGCGGTCGGTCCCGGCGATGCGGATTTCCAGATCGTCGCCGCGGCGCGACAGGCGCAGGTCGGCGGCGGTCACGTCCTCGCCGAAGCGGATGACGTTCGCCCCGTCGTCGGCGTGGACCGTGCGGCTGGTGAATCCCGGCTCGATGGCGATGGTGTCGTCGCCCGTGCCGCCCATCAGCAGGATGTCGCCCCACACCGGCCAGACCACGCCGTCCGCGAACACGAACTCCCGGATGCCGCCGATGCCCGCCCCCGCCGCGCCGTTGGCGGCGAAATGCTCCATGATGGTGACGCGGTCACGGGCGTAGCCGTCCTCGCCCGCCGGGCCGCCGCCCGCATCGAACAGGATGTGCAGGTCGTCGTCGATGCGCACCAGATGCGCGATCTCGTGCCGGAAGCCCGAACCCAGCTGGACGATGTCGTTCCCGCCCTCGCCGAAGACGACAACATGGCCGGCGCCGGACGGCGCGGTGATCACGTCGTCGCCCGGCGTGCCGGTCAGCACGAGGTCGCCGAACATGCGGACGCCGTCCTGGACGTTCACCACGCTGTCGCCGCGGCGGTAGCTGTTGTAGAGGACGCCGCCCTCGGTCAGCGTGCCGACCCGCCGCCAGCCCGATTCCTTGAAGGTCACGAAGTCGTCGCGGTCGCCGGTGACGTAGAGCGGCGCGCCGCCCGCGTTGGCCCGGACGCCCTGCTCGTTGAAGATCAGCGTCTGGTGGCCCTCGGCGGTCAGGTCGAACCGCTCGATCCCGTGGACGTTCACGGCGGTGCCCAGCAGCATCAACCGGTTGCCCTCGAACCGCAGCGTGTCGTCGCCCGAACCGCCGTCCACCGAGACGAAGCCCTCGTCCAAGACCCGCAGCGTGTCGTTGCCGGCCCCGCCCGCCAGCGCATCGCCCCCGCCCCGGCCGTCGAGGTAATTGTCCGCGCCGTCGCCGGTCAGGCTGTCGGCCTGCCCGGTGGCGATCACCCTTTCCACTCCGGACAGGCGATCCCCCTCCGCGTCGCCGCTGCTGCCGGTGCCCGCCGTGAGATCAACCGTCACCCCGGCGGCGGAGGCGGAATAGTCCGCGGTGTCGATGCCCGCGCCGCCGACCAGCGTGTCGGCTCCGGCCCCGCCGATCAGCGTGTCGTCGCCAGCATCACCGTCCAGCCGGTTGGCCCCGCCGTCGCCGATCAGGAGGTCGGCGTGGCCGGAACCCGACAGATTCTCGATGCCGGTCAATCGGTCGCCTTCGGCGTCGCCGCCCAGGCCGGTCCCTGTGGTGAGATCGAGCGTGACCCCCGCGTCCGATCCGGAATAGTCGGCGGTGTCGGCTCCGCCGCCACCCTCCAGCGTGTCGGCGCCCGCCCCGCCCTTCAGGACGTTGTCCAGACCGTCGCCGGTCAACCGGTCGTCGAAGGCCGAGCCGATCAGGTTCTCGACCCCGCTCAGCCGGTCGCCCTCGGCGGTGCCGCCGCTGCCGGTGCCGGCCGCGAGGTCCACGACCACCGCGTCGGCGGAGGCGGAATAATCGGCGGTGTCGATGCCCGCCCCGCCGATCAGCGTGTCGGCACCCTCGCCGCCGATCAGCGTGTCGTCGCCGGCCGCACCGTCGAGGCGGTTGTCCCCGCCATCGCCGGTCAGCCGGTCGGCCTGGTTGGAACCGGTCAGGTTCTCGATGCCGGTCAGACGGTCGCCTTCGGCGTCGCCGCCGGTCCCCAGGCCGGTCGACAGATCGACGGTGACCCCGTTTGCCGAGGCTAGGTATTCCGCGGTGTCGATGCCCTCGCCGCCGATCAGCGTGTCCGCACCACCCAGGCCGGCCAGCGTGTCGTTGCCGCCCTGCCCGTCCAGCCGGTTGCGGTTCGCGTCGCCGGTCAGCCGATCGTTGCCGGCGGAGCCGAGCAGATTCTCGATCCCCGACAGCCGATCGCCCTGCGCATCGCCGCCGGTTCCCGTGCCGCTCGCCAGGCTGACCGTCACGGCGGCGCCCGACGCCGTGTAATCCGCCGTGTCGGTCCCCACCCCGCCGACCAGAGTGTCGGCGCCGGCACCACCGACCAGCGTGTCGTCGCCCGCAGCGCCGTCGAGCCGGTTGGCCCCGCCGTCGCCGATCAGGCGGTCGTTGCGGCTGGAGCCGGTGACGTTCTCGATGCCGGCCAGGACGTCGCCCTCCGCATCACCGCCCAGACCGGTCCCGGTGGCGAGATCGACGGTCACCGCGGCGGTCGAGGCCGAGTAATCCGCGGTGTCGGTTCCAGCCCCGCCGATCAGCGTGTCGGCCCCGCCCAGGCCGGCCAGGGTGTCGTTGCCCGCCCGCCCGTCGATCCGGTTGCCCCCGGCGTCGCCGGTCAGACGGTCGTTGCCGTCCGAGCCGAGCAGGTTTTCGATCCCGCTCAACCGGTCGCCCTGCGCGTTGCCGCCGCTGCCGACCCCGGTCGTCAGGTTGACGGTGACCGCCGCCGAGGCCGAATAATCCGCGGTGTCGGTGCCCTCGCCGCCGACCAGCGTGTCCGCCCCGGCGCCACCGGCCAGCGTGTCGTCGCCGGTGCCGCCGTCGAGCCGGTTGCCGCCGCCGTTGCCGGTCAGACGGTCGCCGAAGGCGGAGCCGATGACGTTCTCGATGCCGGTCAGGATGTCCCCCTCCGCATCGCCGCCATGGCCCGTTCCGGTTTCGAGATCGACAGTCACCGCCTCCAGAGAGGCCGAATAGTCCGCGGTGTCGGTGCCCTCGCCACCGATCAGCGTGTCGGCCCCGGCCCCGCCGGCCAACGTGTCGTCGCCAGCATCACCGTCGATGCGGTTGGCGCCGCCGTCGCCCGTCAGGCGGTCGTCGTGGCTGGAGCCGATGATGTCCTCGACCCCGCTGATCCGGTCGCCCTCGGCGTCGCCGCCGGCCCCGGTGCCCGCGGCGAGATCGACCGTGACGCCGCTGGCCGATCCGCTGTAGGCGACGGTGTCGATGCCCTCGCCGCCGACCAGCGTGTCCGCCCCGGCGCCGCCCTCCAGGCTGTCGTTCCCGGCGGCTCCGTCCAGGCTGTCGTCGCCAGCCCCGCCGGAGAACTGGTTGTCGCCCGCATCGCCGATCAGCGTGTCGTTGCCCGCCCCGCCCCGGACATTCTCGATCCCGGACAAGCTGTCGCTCATCCAGCCGCCGTGCTGCACGCCCCCATTGGACAGATCCACGGCGATGGGTCCGGAGCCCGCCCCGAAATCGACGGTGTCGATGCCGTCGCCGCCGATCAGGACATTGTGCCCACCGCCGCCGGACAGCACGTCGTCACCGTCGCCGCCGATCAGCGTGTCGTCGCCCATTCCGCCGACCAGGGTGTCGTCGCCGTCGCCGCCGTCCAGAAGGTCGCCGTTGTAGTCGTCGCCGACGCTGAGGCTGTCGTTGCCCGCCCCGCCGATCAGCGTGTCGCTGCCGAAGCCGCCCTCCAGCGTGTCGTCGCCGTCCCCGCCGTCGTAGCGGTCGTTGCTCCAGTAGGAACCGCCCTCGCCCAGCCGGTCGTTCCCGGCGCCGCCCAGCAGCGTGTCGTCGCCCTCGCCGCCGTAGAGCACGTCGTCGCCGGCTCCGCCGTCCAGATGGTCGGCGCCGCCGTCGCCATACACCGTGTCGTCACCGTCACCCGCGGTGATGCGGTCCGCGCCGCCGCCCGCAAGGACGACGTCGTTGCCGCTGCCCGCGTCGATGGTGTCGTTGTTCTCTCCGGCGTCGATCCAATCGTTACCGGCGCCGCCGCGGATGCTGTCGTCGCCGGTTCCCGCGATGATGCGGTCATCGCCGCTGCCGCCGTCCAGAAGGTCCTCGTTGCCGCCCCCGAGCAGCGTGTCGTCGCCCGCCCCGCCATGGAGCGTGTTGGCGTTGGTGCCGCCGTCCAGGCTGTCGTCGCCCAGCCCGCCATACAGAACGTCTTCGTTGCTGCCGCCGATCAGCGTGTCGTTGCCGGAGCCGCCGTAGAGCGTGTCGTTCTCGCTGCCGCCGTCCAGCAGATCGTCTCCGGATCCGCCGGACAGCACGTCGGACTGGCTGCCGCCGGTCAGGGTGTCGTTGCCGGACCCGCCGTCCAGGCTGTCGTCGCCCCAGTCGCCGGCCACCACGTCGTTGCCGGCGCCGCCATGCAGGGCGCCACCACCCCCGCCGCTGGACAGGGTGTCGTCCCCACCGCCGCCGGACAAGGTTTCGGCCAGCCAGATGCCGCTGATGGCGACGCCGCTGCCGTCCCGATCCTCCCCCGCCTCGGCGGCCAGCTCCACCGAGGCCGGGAGGCCGTTCTCGTCGGCCGCGCCGTCGTTGCGGCCGTCCGTCACGTCGATGTACAGCACCGTGTCCGCGCTGAGGCCGCCGTCGTCGGTGACCCGCACCGTGACGGCATGGGCGGGGGCCGCGCCGGCATCGAGGCTGGCGCCCTCCGCCACGGCGATCCGCCCCGTGGCTGCGTCGATGGTGAAGCGGCCGCCGGCGTCGTCGATCAGACTGTAGGCGAGCGCCCCGCCCTCCGGATCGGCGGCCTGCACGGTGCCGACGACCGTGCCCGCCGGCGCGGCCTCGTCCACGCGCCCGCCGGCCAGCGTCGCACCGGCCAACGTCACACCGGTCGGGGCATCGTTGACCTCGGCCAGGGTGACCGTGACGGTCTGGGTCGCCACGCCGCCACGCCCGTCCGACACGGTGATGCGGAACAGGTCGGTGCCCGCGTAATTGGCGCCGGGCGTGTAGGTGAAGAGGCCCCCGGCGGTCAGGCTGAGGGTGCCGTGGGCCGGCCCCTCGGCAACGGCGTAGGTCAACGCGTCGTTGTCGGCATCCACCGCGCCGACGCTGCCGGTCAGCACCGTGTCCTCCGTGCCGGCCAGGAACTGGTCGCTCACCACCGGGGCGCTGCTGGCCCGGCTGGCGAGGCTGCCCACGTCGGCAGCCACGCTGTCCACCAGCACCTCCAGCGTGTTCCAGTTGCGGACGGCGAGCTTGAGTACGTCGCTGGTGAAGGTCTGGCCGTCGTCGCCATGCTGCCGGATGAAGTCGCGCAGTCGGACGAGTTCGCCCGCGACCGCTCCGGTGATCTGGGCCGAGGTCAGTTCGACCCGCAGCCGGTCGCTCCCCGCGCCGCCGTCCAGCGTGTCGGCGCGGGTCTGGGTGGACAGGCTCTGGATCGCCAGATCGTCGCCCCCGCCGCCCTGGACGAGATCGCCGCCGTCGCCGCCGATCAGCGTGTCGGCGCCCATCCCGCCGATCAGCGTGTCGTCGCCCAAGCCGCCGTCGAGCCGGTCGCCGTTGTAATCGTTGCCGACGGTCAGGCTGTCGTTGCCGGCACCGCCCAGCAGCGTGTCGCTGCCGTAGCCGCCGTCCAGCGTGTCGTCGCCGTCACCGCCGTCATAGAGATCGTTGTTCCAATAACCGCCGCCCTCGCCCATCCGGTCGTTGCCGGCGCCGCCCAGCACCGTGTCGTCGCCGTCGCCACCATACAGAACGTCGTTGCCGTCCGCGCCGTCCACCCGGTCGGCGCCGCCGTCGCCGTACACCGTGTCATCGCCGTCACCCGCGGAGATGCGGTCCATCCCGCCGCCGCCATAGATGGTGTCGTCGCCGCTGCCCCCGTCGAGGGTGTCGTTGTTCTCGCCGCCGTCGATGCGGTCGCTCCCGATTCCGCCCAGGATGCTGTCGTCGCCCCAGGTGCCGGTCAGCACGTCGTTCCCGGCCCCGCCGTCAATAACGCCGCCGCCGCCGCCGCTCGCTATGGTGTCGTGCCCGGCCCCGCCCAAAAGGGTTTCGGTCCGCCAGTCGCCGGAAATGACTGAATTGGTGGCTGAGGTGGTCGTGTCGGTCATCAGCGTCCCCTTTTCGGGCGTTCGGTCCGGTTGGGTCGAATGGTTGGAATAGGATCAGGCGGAGGGGTAAGACGCCGTCGGCAAGCGCGAGCAGGGTTTGACGACGGGTGACGGGCAAGCGGCTGTCGGCGGGCCGGATAGGGAACCGGAGCGCCTTACGTTCGAAACTGCATACCTTTGCGCGAAAATATCGCCTCAAATACGTCTTTGAGCATCAAATTTCGCTCAATCTGATGGTATATTTTCGTGTTATCAATAATAAAATTCTACCAACACGGGATTATCCTGATGCCCGTGTGAGCCATTGTGTCGCATGGGAGGGCAATGACGTGAAATTCACGCGATCCACCCGGCGAGATCGTCCTTATGCGCGTCCAACAGGAGAAGCGGATCAACCCATACGTCTCCCGCCTTCCATGGGAGAGCGTCTGTGCGAGGAGCGGGGCCTGACTCACACGAGCCTGCCGGCACCTGAGGATTTCGCCGGACCATCTGAACCAGCTCGAACGCAACCGGCGGCTTCTGACAGTACCGCTGCTGCGGATTGGTCCGTGGAACTCCTCGACTTCGGCCCGCCGGCCTTTGAGCCGGCCTTTAAGGTGCCGGCCCTCAAGAAGATGTCGTCAGGTTGGCGAGCGGGAGCCGCGCATGGCAATTTGCCGGCTGTGAATACGACACCCGATCCGTACCGCGGTTTTCGCTCGTCAACCTGACAAGACCGAACAAACACTCCGATAACCCGGCTTTGAGGACGAGTTGAGGCCGATGAAAGGGACGCTCCGGTGAGAAAGCGGCGTTCTTGAGGGTAAAGACCCGCGATTTTTGGCTGAGAAGGCGTAAATATGGGGCAATTTCGGCGCTATACGGGCGCAGTTCGCCCCTCAAGCCAAGTCAGACGTCGGAAATCGTAGGCGAGGTTGGCGGCGCCGATCTTCATCGTCGCGCGACCGACGCCGAAGCTGGGAATGAACTCGTCTTGCACGGTTGGCCTTGTCCGGCGTCCGGCTCTCGGCGCTTCAGCGGGCGCACCTCCATGCCCGCTCGCCCGTCCGATCACCACCAGTCCGGCTTCTTGCACCAAGCCGTCCGGATCCGCCAATGCGCCGCCCCTTCCACCAGAATCCCTTCGGTGCGGATCCACAGCGTTACGGTTGGTCTCCGTACAGCCGATTGCTCGGGTAGCCCGGCACGGGGCCGGCCGCCAGCCCGCGGCACAGGAGAGCCGCCGACGCCTGCGCGATCTCGTCGATGGTCCAGGCCCCCTCGGGCCGATGCCATTTCGTCACCCAGTTTGCGGCGCCCAGGACGGAAAAGACGGCGAATTTCGGATCGCAGCGCAGGATGCTGCCATCCGTCACCCCGGTGCGCACGACATCCTGCAAGCGGCGCTCGAAGGCATCGCGCTTCTCGATCACCACCCGCAACTGTTCGTCGCTGAGCGACCGCTCCTCCAGGATGACGACGCTGAAGCTGTCCTCGCCAATGATCGAGATGACATAAGCGACAAGGCTGCGCCGCAACCGCTCAAGGCCGTTCAATGACGGGTCGGTACAAATGGTCGCCAGTGCTTGGTCGGCTGCGGCCAGATGGCACTGAAAGAGAAGGTCCTGCTTGTTCTTGACGTAATAATAGAGTGTTGCCTTGGACACTCCAAGAATATCGGCAATATCGACCAAAGATGTTCCGTGATAGCCGTTGCGACGGAAGGCAGCGGCGGCAACCTTATAAAGCACCTCAAGCTTGAGGTTTCTTTGCTGCTCAGGGTTGAGGACAGATTTGTTCCAGCGTGCCATGTCGTCCGTTGCCTCAGCCTTTGCGATGTGCCGTGACCCGCTCCACCAGCGTCCTTCCCTTGGAACACAACCGAGCGTTCCGATCAAGCCCCCATCGACCTCCAGGGCGTCGATTTGACTTTCAAGTTGAAAAGCCGTCTTAGGAGTTGACACATCGATCCGCGAATCTGATTATTGACAAAACAATCATGAATGGGATTGGGGGAGAGACCATGGACAACGCGACGAACAGGTCGCCGCGTGTTGGGCGTGCGCGCTGGGCGCCGCCGGGATTCAAGTACCCGTCGCGCAGCGTCGCCCATTCCGCGGCCTATCAGGCCGAACGCCTGACCGCAGCCGACGTCGATCCCGCTCTTTACGGCGACCGGTACGAAGCCGGCCTGTTCGGGCTGGACTGCTTCGACTCGATGGTCGCCAGCGGCCTCGACATCGACGGCTACGTGTTCTTCTCGCAGGTCTATCGCCAGATCCGGCCGTCCAGGGTCGGGGAACCGCTGACCGTGACCGGCTGGGTCCGCGACCTGCACCGGGTAAGAAAGGGCCACAGCGTCACCGAACTCTACCACCTGACCGACGGCGAAGGCCGCGTCTGCATCGAGACCGAACTGACCGGCCTCCTCGCCGACCCGCCGGGCCAGACGCCGCAGGATTCCAGCGACGCACCGCCGATGCCGCGACGGGCGGAACCCCCGACCGATGGCTGGACCCTGTTGCGCGAGAAGCAGGTGACGCCCGACAAGGTCCGCGTCTTCTCCCAGGACGTCGGCAACGACATCCACTTCGACGAGGAGTTTGCGCGCCGCCACGGCTTCCGCGCCCCGCTGGCCCAGGGAATCATGACGGCGGTCTGGCTGTTGTCCGTGCTGGCGGACGAACGCCCGCCGACCGCCTTCGACGTCGAGCTGCGTTACCTGCGCCCGGTCTTCTGGGACTCCCGCGCCAGCCTGTGGGTCCGCCGCTCCGCCGGCGGTGCCCTGGAGATGGTGCAGAGCCGCAACGACGAGGGCAAGGTCACGGCGGACATGCGGGTGAGGTCGGTGTCCTACGACCCGGCGCCATTCCAGATTCCAGCGGGGGGATGACGCCATGTCGGCCATCATCGTCCAGCTCGTGGTGTCCGGCCTCCTGCTCGGCGGCATTTACGCGCTGATCTCGATCGGGCTGACGCTGATCTTCGGCGTCTCCCGCATCAAGAACTTCGCCCATGGCGACTTCGTCATGGTCGGCATGTACCTGACCTATGTGCTGAACAGCTGGAGCGGCCTGGACTCCTACCTCGTCCTGCTGATCGTCACGCCGCTGATGTTCCTGTTCGGCCTGTTCCTGTCCTGGGCGATCATCCGGCCGATCCAGGGGGCGCCGCAGGTGGCGCAGATCTTCGCCACCGTCGGGCTGGGGCTGGTCCTGCAGAACGTCACGCTGATGATCTTCGGCGGCGATTTCCGCACCACCGCGTCGGTGTTCGCCGGCAAGGTGCTGCGGATCGGCGACATCGCCCTGCCGGCGCCGCTGCTGATCGCCTTCGTGGTCGCGATGGCGGTGGTCGCCGTCATCTATCTGTTCCTGAAGACGTCCTACACCGGCAAGGCGATGCGCGCGGTCGCGCAGGACCGTCGGTCGGCGTCGCTGATGAGCATCGACGTGAAGGGGATCGACCTGTTCACCTTCGGTCTCGGCACCGCCTGCGCCGGGCTGACCGGCGCCCTGCTGGCGCCGATGTTTCCGGTTTATCCGACGGTCGGCATCAACCTCGTGCTGATCGCCTTCGTGGTGGTCGTGCTCGGCGGTCTGGGCAGCATCGCGGGCGCCCTGATCGGCGGTCTGGCGATCGGCCTGATCGAGACGCTGAGCGGTTTCTTCATCGGTTCCGAGATGCGCCAGATGGCTTACTTCCTCGTCTTCCTGGCCGTGCTTCTGCTCCGTCCCGCCGGGCTGTTCGGTCAGCGCGGCTCCGAAAAGCTGGGGGCCTGACCCATGACGCTGACGTCCCTTCTGGCTCCCTACCGGCCGACCCGCAAGGGCCTGCTGCTGTCCCTGGCGATGGTCGCGGTCCTGGTGGCGCTGCCGTTGATCGCCGCCGATTCCTACACGCTGCACTTCCTCTGGAAGGTCCTGTTCTGGGCGCTGGCCGCCGCCGCCTGGAACATCGCCGGCGGCTATGCCGGGCAGTTCTCGCTGGGCCATGCGGCGTTCTTCGGGCTCGGCGCCTACGGATCGACGCTGCTCTACATGCATTTCGGCCTGTCCCCCTGGATCGGCATGTTCGTCGGGGCGGCGGCGGCCGTGGCCTTCGCGACGCTGATCGGCGCGCTGACCCTGCGCCTTCAGGGGCCGTTCTTCGCGCTGGCCTCCATCGCCTTCGCCGAGGTGCTGCGGATCGCCATCGTCAACTGGCGCTCCTTCACCGGCGGGGCGGAAGGGCTGTCCCTGCCGTTCGACCCGAGCTTCGCCAACATGATGTTTTCCGACCGGCTCTGGTACGTCTACATCATGATGGCGGCGCTTCTGGTCGTGCTTCTCATCACCTACGTGCTGGAGCGCTCCTGGATCGGCTACGCCCTGGCGGCCATGCGCGAGAACGAGGAGGCGGCCGAGGCGCTGGGCATCGACACCGTGCGGACCAAGCTGTTCTCCATCGGCCTGTCCGCCTTCCTCAGCGCCATCGCCGGCACGCTCTACGCCAACTACATCCTGCTGATCGAGCCGTCCACCGTGCTCAGCATCGGCTTCTCGGTGGAGATCGCGCTGATCGCCATCATCGGCGGCATGGGCACGCCGCTCGGCCCCGTCCTGGGCGCGGTGCTCATCGTTCCGCTCAGCGAGTATCTCCGCGCGGAGTTCGCCGGCAGCCTCCAGGGCCTGTACCTGCTCGTCTACGGCGCGCTCCTCATCGTGATGGTCATCGTCCTGCCGCAGGGCCTGATGAGCGCCATCCGCGCGCCGCGCGCCACCGCCCGGCGCCTGCGCGGGGCGTTCGGCGGGTCCACCCGTCGCCGTCCGGTCCGCGAGGAGAGCCGCCATGCTTGAAGTCCGGGGCATCAGCAAGCAGTTCGGCGGCCTCCGCGCCGTCAACGACGTCCATCTCCGTATTGCAGAGGGCGAGATCGTCGGCCTGATCGGTCCCAACGGGGCCGGCAAGACCACGCTGTTCAACTGCATCGCCGGGGCCTTTCCGCCGACGGAGGGGCAGGTGCTGCTGGAGGGCAGGAGCATCACCGGCCTGAAGGCGCACCAGGTCTGCCGCGCCGGGCTGGCCCGCACCTATCAGATCGTGAAGCCGTTCGGCGGGCTGTCGGTGCTCGACAACGTGGTGGTCGGCGCGATCAACCAGACGCACAACATCGCCGAGGCCCGCCGCATCGCCGAGGAGGCGCTGGTCCTGACCGGGCTGGCCGACCGCCGCGACATGCCGGCCGCGAGCCTGCCGCTGCCCGGCCGCAAGCGCCTGGAAATCTCCCGCGCGCTGGCGACCCGGCCGAAGGTGCTGCTGCTGGACGAGGTCATGGCGGGCCTCAATCCGTCGGAGGTGGAAAAGGCCATCCTGCTGATCGAGGCCATCCGCGCGCACGGCGTCAGCATCCTGATCATCGAACATCTGATGCGGGTCATCACGGCGGTCAGCGACCGGATCGTGGTCATGAACCACGGCAGCAAGCTGGCCGAGGGGCTGCCGGCCGACGTGCTGAACGACAAGGCGGTGATCCAAGCCTATCTGGGGGAGGACTTCGGTGCTCACGGTTAGAAAGCTCGATGCCTTCTATGGCGAGATCCAAACGCTCCACGGAATCGACCTGGACGTCCGGGAAGGCGAGGTGGTGTCCGTCGTCGGCGCCAACGCGGCGGGAAAGACCACGCTGCTGAACGCCATTTCCGGCACGGTCGAACGGTACGGGCGGGTGTCCTTCTTCGACCAGGACATCGGCTCCCTGCCGCCGCACGCGATCGCCCGGCACGGACTGGTCCAGGTGCCGGAGGGCCGGCGGCTGTTCCCCTTCATGACGGTGCGGGAGAATCTGGAACTCGGCGCCTTCGCTCCGCACGCCCGCGCCCACCGCGCGGAGAGTCTGGAGAAGGTCTTCGACCTGATGCCCCGGCTGCGGGAGCGCTCGGGCCAGCTCGCCGGCTCGATGAGCGGCGGCGAGCAGCAGATGTGCGCCATCGGCCGCGCGCTGATGGCGAAGCCGCGCGCGATCATGTTCGACGAGCCGACGCTGGGCCTCGCCCCGATCATGGTCGACGTCGTCTTCAAACTGGTCCGCAGCATCAAGGAAACCGGCATCACCATCCTGCTGGTCGAACAGAACGTGAAGCATTCGCTCGCCATGTCGGACCGGGGCTATGTGCTGGAAAACGGCCACATCGTCCTGTCCGGCCCGGCGGCCGACCTGCTGACCGACCCGCGCCTGAAGGAAGCCTATCTCGGCGGCTGATCCGCGAGAGGGCAACGGCGCGACGATACAAAACACATAGGGAGGAAAAACCATCATGAGCCTGAAATCCATCCTCGCCGCGGCGGCGATCGCGGCGGCGGCGGCCGGTGTCGCCGTTCCGTCCCAGGCCGCCGATCCGCTGAAGATCGGCGTCCTCTTCCCGTTGTCCGGCCCGATGGCGCTGATCGGCAACGAGGCCTATCAGGCCGCCGAGGTCGCCCGCGACATGATCAACAAGCGCGGCGGCGTGCTCGGCCGTCCGGTGACCTACGCCGTCGCCGACGCGCCGGCCCCGACCGCCGCCAACGCCGAGGCGACCCGGCTGATCGTGCGCGAGAAGGTTCCGGTGATCGCCGGCAGCTACGCCAGTTCGCTGGCCCTGGCCGCCAGCGAGGTGGCGGAGCGCGAGGGCGCCCTGTACTGGGAGACCATCGCCGTCGCCGACAAGATCACCCAGCGCAAGTACAAGAACACGATCCGCCTGACCTTCAACGCGTCGATGATGGGCCAGACGGCGGCGGACTTCGCCAAGGACATCTCCGGCAAGCTGGGCAAGGACCCGAAGGATCTGCGCATCGCCGTGATCTCCGAGGATTCGGAATTCGGCCAGTCAGTCGGCGACGCGGCGGCGAACCAGACGAAGACCCTCGGCATGCAGCTGGTCGCCAACGAGCGCTACAGCCGCACGGTGAACGATCTGTCGTCCCTGGTGCTCAGCCTGAAGGCGGCCAAACCCGACGCGGTCATCGCGACCTCCTACCTGAACGACGCCGCCCTGTTCTGGCGCCAGGTCCGCGAGCTGGATCTCCACATTCCGGCCATGATCGGCATCGGCACCGGCTACGCCCTACCCGACTTCCTCGCCGCGACGGGCGCCAGCGCCGACGGCATCTTCGACGTGGACGCCCCGGCCTCGCCGAACGTCTCCAACCTGCCGGAGGCGACGCAGAAGCTGTACGCGGAGTTCATCGAAGGCTTCCGCGCCAAGGAGAAGCGCGATCCGGGTCCGCTGGGCCTGATCGCCTTCGGCGGCTTCTGGACCCTGTTCACGGACGTCATCCCGCGCGCGGGCTCGACCGATCTGGCGGCGCTGCGCAAGGCCGCCTACGCCACCGACCTGCCGGACGGCAGCCTGCTGACCGGCGCCGGGGTGAAGCTGAACCAGATCGGCGAGAAGGAAGCGGGGCAGAACACCCGGGCGCTGATCTCGGTCATGCAGTGGCAGGAGGGCAAGCTGCAGGTCGTCTGGCCGCAGAGCGCCGCCAACGCCGAGATGCGCAAGGTTCCCCTGCCCAAGTGGAGCGACCGGTAACGGCGCCGGGCCATCGGCCCGACGGGGCGTCCCCTCTCCCAGGCTTTGGGGGTGGGGGCGTCCTCTTTCCCCACCGCCCTTCTTTTCAATGGCTCATCGGATGCCGACAGGACCGTGATGACGCACATGGCCTCCCCCTTCACCGTCACCCCCATCGACCAGCTGCGCCACGCCGCCGCCACGGCACCCGGCGCGCGCATCCGATGGAACGAGCACTCCCTGTCCTACGGGGATCTGCTGGACCGCAGCCTGCGCTGCGCGTCGGCGCTCCGGGGGCTCGGCGTCGGTCCGGGCGACCGGGTCGCCTTCTGGCTGCCGAACGGCATCCCGTATCTCGACCTGTTCTTCGCCTGCCTGCACATCGGCGCCATCGCCGTCTCGGTGAACACCCGCTTCCGCCGGGCCGAGGTCGAATCCATCGTCAGCCGCACCGGCGCATCGGCCATCGTCGTCTGGCCCGGCTTCAAGAACATCCCGTTCCTGACCATGCTGGGCGAACTCGATCCGGCCGCGATGGCGTCGCTGCGTCTGGCCGTCCTGTGCGAGGACGATGGGCGGTCCGGCTTCCCGCTGCCCGGTGTGCGGGTTGTCCATCACCGCGACCTGCTGGCCGAAGCGCCCGGGGAAAGCGCCGCGGCACCGGAGCTTCCCTGCATCATCTTTCCGACCTCGGGCACCACCGGTCTTCCCAAATTCGCCCTGCACCGCCAGGGCGCCGTCGCCCACCACGCCGCGCAGGTGGCGGCCGCCTTCGGCTATGACGCCGCCGACGCCCATCTGCTGCAAGCCATCCCGTTCTGCGGCGTGTTTGGCTTCTCGCAGTTCGCCGCCACCCTGGCCGGCGCCGCGTCCGTCACGCTGATGAGCCTGTTCGAGCCGGTGGAGGCCCGCGACCTGATCCAGTCGCGGTCGATCACCCACCTGAACGGACCGGACGACCTCTTCAAGCGCCTGCTCGACGTCTGCCCGGAGGACAAGCCGTTTCCGTCCCTGCGCGACTGCCTGATCGCCTCCTTCAACCCGACCCTGGCCCTGTTCCCCGAAGAGGCGGAGCGGCGCGGCGTGCCGATGACCAACGGATTCGGGATGAGCGAGATCTTTTCGTTCTTCTCGCGACAGGCTCCGAACGCCCCGATCGGCCTGCGCAAGCTGTCCGGCGGCCATCCGGTCAATCCCAAGGCGCGGGTGCGGGTGCGCGACACCGCCACCGGGCACCTCCTGCCGCCGGGTGGGATCGGCAGCCTGGAGATCGCATCGGACACGCTGTTCTGCGCGTATTTCGGCAATCCCGAAGCGACCCGCGCCGCCTTCACCGAGGACGGCTTCTTCATCACCGGCGATCTGGCGACGATGCGGGTGGATGGCGGCTTCATCTTCAAGGGCCGCAGTGGCGACGTCCTCCGTCTCGGCGGCTTCCTGGTCGATCCGGCGGAGATCGAGGCGGTGCTGCAGCGCGACGACAGCGTGGAGACCGCGGTGGTCGTCGAGGCGGCGACGGAGCGCGGCAACAAGCCCGTCGCCTTCCTGCGCCTGCGCGAGGGCGCCGTTCTCGACGAGGCCGCCCTGCGCGAGCGTGTCGGCGCGGCGCTTGCCGATTTCAAGATTCCGGCGCGTTTCGTCGTGGTGGACCGGTTCCCGACGGCGATGAGCCCCAACGGAGAGAAAATCCAGCGCGGCAAGCTGAAGGAGCGGGCGCAGCTGGCTTTCTCCGCAGGCGGCTGAAGCGCGGCCCGCATCGCCGCTGACACTCAACAAATCTCGTCGTCGCAAAAAAGGACCCAACCATGGCCGAAACTTTCAAAGCCTTCGTGATCGAAGACGTGGACGGCAAGCCCAAGGGCGGCTTCAAGCAACTCGCCCTCACCGACCTGCCGGACAACGACGTGTTGGTCGAGGTCGCCTATTCCACCGTCAACTACAAGGACGGACTCGCGGTCAGCGGCAAGGGGCGCATCGCCCGCAAGTTGCCGATGGTCGCCGGCATCGATCTGGCCGGCACGGTGGTCGAGTCCCGCTCCCCCGCTTGGAAGCCCGGCGACAAGGTGGTGACCAACGGCTGGGGCCTGTCGGAAACGCAATGGGGTGGCTACACCCGTTTCCAACGCCTGAAGCCCGAGTGGCTGACCCGGTTGCCGGACGCCTTCTCGTTCGAAGAGGCGATGGGCATCGGCACCGCCGGCTACACCGCCGCGCTGTGCGTGGATGCGCTGGAGCGGTGGGGCGCCATCCGCCCCGGCGGCAAGGAGGTGTTGGTCACCGGTGCTGCCGGCGGTGTCGGCTCGGTCGCGGTGGCGCTGCTCGCCAAGCGCGGCTATCCGGTGGTCGCCTCCACCGGCCGTCCGGAGACGCACGATTACCTGCGCGGCCTCGGCGCCGGCGGATTCATCGACCGCGCCGCTCTCCAGGAGAAGGGCGCCCCCTTGCAGAAGGAGCGCTGGGCCGGCGGCGTCGACTCGGTGGGTGGGCAGACGTTGGTCAATGCGCTGTCGCAGACCGCGTGGGGCGGCGCCATCGCCGCTTGCGGTTTGGCCGGCTCCTCCGATCTGCCGGGGACGGTCCTGCCGCACATCCTGCGCAGCGTGGCGTTGCTGGGGGTCGATTCCGTCATGGCTCCGCAGGATCGTCGGGACGCCGCCTGGACGCGGCTGGCCCGCGACTTGGACCGGAGCGCGCTGAAAACGATGTACGAGGTGCAGCCGTTCGAGGCGCTGCCGGATCTGGCAAGCCGGATCCTGGCCGGTCAGATTCGCGGTCGCATCGTCATCGACGTTCGCGGCTGAGGAGGCGCCGCCTCCTCGTGGTGGCCACCCCCCCGCTTCGGGTGGCCACCGTGCTGGCCAGCTTGACCGAAGCGGGAGGCGAACAGAGAGGATCACCTCCCTTCCGAAGGTGACGCACGCGCTGCCCGCACCGCCAATTGGGCGACCGCCAAACACTCGGACCGGGCAATGTATGGCTGTCGGCGGTTTCGCTGCGGGGAATGCCCGCAAGGCTTCAATGGGCGAACCGGCTGCAGGTGCCCAACGACGCCATCTTTTTTCTTCCCGAGAGATCGAATGCGCTGGACGGTCAGCCTTTGGTCGCGGAACCGTGATGCGAATCCTCCGTTCCGTCCGCTCCCGTCCGGTAGCGGGCGGGGGAAACACCCATGATCCGCCGGAAAGTGGCGCTGAAGGCACTGTCCGACAGGTAGCCGAGCGACGCGGCGATGGCGGAGATCGGTTCCTGCCCGCGCCGCAGCCGCGTCGCGGCGAGGCGCATGCGCCAGCGCAGCAGGTAATCGATCGGAGGCACCCCCACACGTTCCCGAAAGGCAGCGGCGAAGCTGGAACGCGACCGCCCGGCGATGCCCGCCAGCTCCGCAAGCGTCCAGTTGCGGCAGGGTTCGGCATGGATAGTGCCAAGGGCCCGGCCAATGGAAGGGTCCAGGCTGGCTGCCAGCCAATTGGCGCCCTGCGGCGGCTGTTCGCTCAGATGCGTTCGCAAGGCGTGGACGAACATCAACCGCAGCAGGTCGTTGCAGGCGAGCTGAGACCCCACCGTCCCGCCGCGCCATTCCCGGTCGAGCTGGTCCAGCAGCCAGCCGACCGGGGCGGCGCCCGGAGCGCCGCCGCGAATCATCAGCAGCCGCGGCAGCAGGTCGAACAGCAAGCCGCCGTCCAACCGGTCGAACCGCACGCTGCCGCCGAGAAACCGCACCTCGTCACCGTCGCCGTCAGACGCGCCATCCCCCACGTTGACGCGGGCCTCACCGCCCGGCGCCTGAAACACCTCCGCGGCCGGAACAGGGGGTAGGTCCGGCGCGCTCGCCAGGACGAAGCCACCGCGCACCACCACGAAGCAATCGCCGGCGTCAAGGCGCTGGGGCGCTTCCGTCCCGTCCGGTCCATCCGCCCGAATCCAGCAGGTTCCCGCGGTCACCACATTGAACTTGATGGTGTTCGGCGGCTGGAAGCGGATCGACCAGTCACCTCTGGCAGCGAGGCGCGCCGAGCACAGGGTCTGGGCCTCCATCAAGCGGAGCACGTCCGACAGCACGTCGGCGGGCGCGTTCTGGACGATCACGACAGGATTCCGGACGTGGCTGGATGGATCATTCCGCGCATATAGGCGACAACGGCTCTCGACGCCACATCCCGCGAGAAGGCCCCATGATATCCCCCGACCAGACACCCATCGGGTCCGGCTTCGGTCCCGCCACCACCGCCGCCGAGGCCGTCCGCGGCATCGATCTCCGCGGGCGCGTGGCGGTCGTAACCGGCGGCTATTCCGGCATCGGGCTGGAGACGACGCGCGCCCTCGCGGATGCCGGCGCGATGGTCATCGTGCCGGCCCGGGATCGCACCCGGGCGGCCGCCGCGCTGGGCGGCCTCGACCGCGTCGAGCTGGAGGCGCTCGACCTTGCGGATGCCGCCTCGGTCGCCGCTTTCGCCCGCCGCTTCCGCGGGTCCGGACGGCCGCTGTCGATTCTCGTCAACAGCGCCGGCATCATGGCGACGCCGCTTCACCGCGACCCCGAAGGGTGCGAGGGGCAGTTCGCGACCAATCATCTCGGCCATTTCCGGCTGACGCTGGCCTTGTGGCCGGCGCTGCTCGCGGCGGGACGCGAGGCAGGCGGCGCGCGCGTCGTGTCGGTTTCGTCGCGTGGGCACCAGATCGCCGGGATCGACTTCGAAGACCTCCACTTCGAACGGCGCCCCTATGACAAGTGGATCGCCTATGGCCAGTCCAAGACGGCCAACGCGCTGTTCGCCGTCGCCCTGGATCGCCGCGGCCGGGACCACGGGGTGCGCGCCTACGCGCTGCACCCGGGACAGATCCTCACCGAGCTGAGCCGCCACCTGACCGCCGAGGAGATCGCCGGTTTCGATGCCCTGGACGCGGAGGGACGCCCACGCATCGACCCGTCCCGCGGCATGAAGACCGTCGCGCAAGGGGCGGCCACCAGCGTCTGGTGCGCGACCAGCCCGCGGCTCGATGGTCTCGGCGGGGTCTATTGCGAGGATTGCGACATCGCCCCGGTCCATAGCGCGGCGATGGGGCGGCGCGGCGTGCATCCCTGGGCCGCGGACGATGCGCTGGCCGAGCGGCTGTGGCGCGTCTCGGAGGCCCTGACCGGCGCCTCCCTGCCCTGACCCGTCACCGCGCCGCCGCCGTCCAAACCGCCGCGACCGCTGGGCTCCGCGGGATGTGGCGTGACCGGCTCCAATTCAGCAAGGCCGGGATGGTCCTCGCCGGGCTGGTGCCGATCGGGCATACGGCACCCGGCTCATGGCGGCAATGGACGCGATCAACAGCCGGATGGGCCGGGCGTAGCGGATGAAACAGGACAACCGGTCGCCCGGCTGCACGACAGAACCGGCAGACGTGCCGGTGGTGCGTGCGCCATCCGCCCGCTTGGTATGACCGGGAGGATCAGGCCAGCTTCTGAACGACGGTCGCCATCCTGCTGGAGGCGGCGCTGTCGTTCCTCGGGCTGGGCGTGCAGCCGCCGCTGCCGTCCTGGGGCCTGATGGTCGCCGAGGGGGCGCCAACCTGTTCTTCGAACCCTGGCTCATCGCCATTCCGGGCGTCGCCCTGTTCCTGCTGGTGCTGGCCATCAATCTGGTCGGCGACGGCGTCCGCGACGTCACCGCCCCGGACGGCCGCACGTGAGGTCCCCGTCATGACTCCCATCCTCGAAGTCGAAGGGCTGTGCGTCGACATCCCGACGCTGGCCGGAACCCTGCACGCCGTGCGCGACGTCTCCTTCCGGGTCGGCAAAGGTGAGATCCTCTGCATCGTCGGCGAGTCCGGATGCGGCAAGAGCACGCTGTCCAAGATTCTGCTGGGCCTGCTCCCGCCCAGTTCCGGCGAGGCGCTGATCGACAGCGCCGCGGTGTCCGGAGCCGGGCAGGCGGCGTTCACCCGTCGGGTCCAGCCGGTGTTCCAGGACCCCTACTCCTCGCTGAATCCGCGCAAGACCGTCGCCCAGATCATCGGCCTGCCGCTGGCCGTGCACAGCGTCGGCGACCGCGCGGGCCGGCGTCAGGCGGTCACCGCCATGCTCGATTGCGTCGGCCTGCCGCGGCGCGTCCTGGACACCTATCCCAGGCAGCTGTCCGGCGGCCAGCGGCAGCGCGTCGCCATCGCCATCGCCCTGATCATGCGCCCTGAGGTGGTGGTCTGCGACGAGCCGATGTCGGCCCTCGACGTCTCGGTGCAGGCGCAGATCCTCAACCTGCTGACCGAACTGCGCCGCGAGTTCGACCTCGGCATGCTGATGATCAGCCACAAGCTTGCGGTCATCGAGCACATGGCGACCTGGATCGCCGTCATGTACCTCGGCCGCATCGTCGAGTCCGGGCCGACCCGCGCGATCTTCGAGCGGCCGCGGCATCCCTACACGCGGGCCCTTCTCCAGTCGGTGCTGACGACGGTTCCGGGCCACGGCATACCCGATCCGCTTCCCGGCACCGCGATCCCCAACCCGGTCGGCCGGCGAAGCGGAGGCGGCATGACCATGCATCGGGGCAACCATGACGGCCCGCACACCGTCGTCGCCGACGAACGCTACATTCCGGCCAAGGACGCCGGCATCCAGCTCTACCTGCGCAACAAGCGCCCGGCCGGTGTCACCGCGTTCGGGGCGGAGCGCACGGTGCTGCTGGTGCACGGCTCCAGCTATCCCGCCCACACCGCGTTCGACCTGCCGCTCGACGGCATGTCGTGGATGGATTACATGGCCGGGCGCGGCTTCGACGTCCACTGCCTGGACCTCCGCGGCTTCGGCCGCTCCACGCGCCCCCCGGAAATGGACCGCGCGGCCGCGGCGGCGGAGCCGGTCGTCGATACCAGCACGGCCCTGCGCGACGTCGCCGCCGCCGTCGAGCACATCCTGGAAAGCCGCTCCATCGACCGACTCTGCCTGATCGGCTGGTCGTGGGGGGCCACCCTGGTCGGAGCCTACACCGCCGAACACGGCGAGCGCGTGGCGCGGCTCGTGCTCTACGCCCCGCAATGGCTGCGCGACACCCCGCATCCGGCGGGCCGCTGCACGCCCCTGGGCGCCTACCGCACCATCACGGTGGGGGACGCCCGGCAACGCTGGCTGTCCGGCGTGCCGGAGGACCGGCGGGACGCACTGGTGCCGCCGGCGTGGTTCGACGCCTGGGCCAGTGCCACCTTCGCCTCCGACGCCGTGGGCGCGACGCAGGAACCGCCGGTCATCCGGGCTCCGAACGGAAACATCGCGGATTCCATGGCCTATTGGTGCTCCGGGCGTCCGCTCTACGACCCCGGACGCATCCGTTCCCCCACCCTGGTGGTGGTGGGCGCCTGGGACGCCGACACCCCAGTCGCGATGGCCGAGCAGGTGTTTCGGGAGTTGGCGGCGGCCTCCCAACGCCGCATGGTGGTCATCGGCGACGCCACCCACACCGTCCTTCTGGAGCGGAACCGCCTGCAACTGTTTCGTGAGACGCAACTGTTCCTCGAAGAGCAGGTCTGAGGGTGTTGTCAGGCCGGCTGCGCGTCGGGATTTGAGGAGCGGCCGTAACCGGCCGACCCGACCCGCTTCACCGCCTCGATCAGGCGGCCGGGCGACAAGTGGTTGCTGGACAAGGTGTTCATCCGCATCCGCGGCAAGCAAAGACGGATCTGAAAGTCGGCGACGAACACCGGAAAAGCCAGCAACTGAACAACGCCTGCGAAATCTCGCATCGACCGACCCGGCGGCGTCAGCGGCCCGCGGCCCCGGTGCACGTCACCAGGAAGTCCATCAGTCGCTGCGCCGACGCGTCCAGCTCGTCCCCCGCGCGGGTGCAGATGGCCAGTTCGCGCCGTGCCCACGGCTCGTCGAGCAGCAAGAGCGTCAGCCCGAAAGCGGCGACCAACGGCTGCGCCGCCAACTCCGGCAGGATGCCCAGCCCCAGCCCGTGCCGCACCATCTGGCACATGGCCTCGAAACTGCGGACTTGCACGCGCACCCGCAGGGTCTGCCCGCTGCGGCGCGCCTGATCGGCCACCAGCCGGTGCACGGCGGTCGCCTGGTCGAGCGTGACGACCTCCTCCTTGAGAACCGACGCGAAGGCGACCGGGCCGCCGTGCGCCAGCGGATGGTCGGACGGCACGACGATGGCCAGGCGGTCTTCGGCGTACATCCGGGTGCGCAGTTGCCACAACTCGCCACCCCGCACGATGATGCCGATGTCGGTTTCCTTCTGATAGAGCGCCTCGACGATCTCGACACTCGGGCGCTCGTGCAGTTCCAGACGGATCGAGGGGAAGGCACGGGCGAAGGCGGACAGGTCGCCGGCCAGCCGCTGCACCAGCGCCGAACTGCTGGCGAACACCCGCACGGACCCCCGCACGCCGGCACGGTAGTCGGCCAGATCGGCATCGAGCTGCTGGTTCATCGCCAACACCCCGCGCGCGTAGCGCAACACCGCCAGCCCCGCCGGGGTCGGCTCCACGCCGTAGGGCAGCCGGTGCAGCAGCGCGGTGCCGCAGGCGTCCTCCAGCAGCTTCATACGCCGGCTCGCCGCCGACAGGGCGAGGTTCGACTGGGTGGCGGCGCGCGTGATGCTCTTCGTCTCGCACACCCGCAGGAACAGCAGCAACGTCTGGACATCGTGCCGCACCATCCACCGCCCCTTCCCGCTTGAGGATCCCGGCGGCGGCTTTCGACGGGCCGCCTTGTCCGATTCCGCAGGCGACCAGTGTGCAGCAGCCCCGACACCGGCGCAACGGCGCTTCCGCCTTCGAATTCCGCGAAGGCTGACTACATGGAAATCTAATTCGTTTGCGAAGCAAACAAATGATACCGTTTCTTCCAGAGCGCACCTGGAGCCTCAAGCAGCGGCCGGGTGCACGGACAGGGATGGAAACGAGGGCGATCACACATGGCCGCGTCGAGCACACCCCATGAACGAGCCGGCACCGGTCCGGTCGGCGACCGGCCGAAGGCGTCGAACGCCCTGGCGAACCTCCGCGTGCTGGACCTGACGCGGGTGCGGGCCGGACCGACCTGCTGCCGCGTCCTCGCCGACTTCGGTGCCGACGTGATCAAGATCGAGGCGCCGGCCGGGGCCGACCCGAACGACGGCATGAACGGGCCGCGTGACGGCTACGACATGCAGAACCTCCACCGCAACAAGCGCTCGCTGTCGCTCAACCTCAAGACGCCGGAGGGCAAGGCCATCCTCGGCCGCCTCGTCCGCACCGCGGACGTCGTGGTCGAGAACTACCGCCCCGACGTCAAGCACCGCCTGGGCATGGACTACGAGACGCTGCGGGCGATCAACCCGCGCATCGTCCTAGCCTCCATCTCCGGCTTCGGGCAGACCGGTCCGTACCGCGACCGCGGCGGCTTCGACCAGATCGCCCAGGGCATGGGCGGGCTGATGTGGCTCACCGGGCTGCCCGGCCAGGGGCCGGTGCGCGCCGGCGTCGCCATCGCCGACAGCACCTCCGGCCTCTACGCCGTCGTCGGCATCCTGATCGCGCTGGCCGAGCGCGCGGACTCCGGAGAGGGGCAGTGGGTGCAGACGTCGCTGCTGCAGAGCCAGATCGCCCTGCTCGACTTCCAGGCCGCCCGCTACCTCATCGACGGCGTGGTGCCGGAGCAGGCGGGCAATGACCACCCCACCTCGACTCCCATGGGTCTGTACCGGACGGCGGACGGCTTCATCAACATCGGCGCCTCCGGCGAGGACTTGTGGCGCCGCCTGTGCCGCGCCATTGGGCATCCGGCCCTCGCCGAACGGCCCGAGTTCCGCAGCGAGCCCGACCGTCTGGCCAACCGACCGCGGCTCAACGCCGAACTCGGCGCCATCCTGGCGGAGCGCCCGTCGCGCGAGTGGCTGGACGCCTTCACCGCGCACGGCGTGCCGGCCGGGCCGGTCAACCGGATGGACGAGGTGTTCGCCGACCCGCAGGTCGAGCATCTGGGCATGGCGGTGCCGGTGCAGCACCCGCGCCGCGGCGCCATCCGGCTGGTCGGCCAGCCGGTGGTGCTGTCGCGCACCCCGGCCGGCATCGCCGCCCCCACGCCGGAGGCCGGCGCGCACACCGACGACATCCTCGGCGGCCTCGGCTACACGCCGCAGGAGGTCGCCGACCTCCGCAGCCGGAGTGTGATCTGATGGATGCGCCGTCGCTCCGCTACCGGACCACCGGCCCGGTCGCCCGGCTGACCATCGACAACCCGGCGCGCCGCAACGCCATGACGCTCGACATGTGGTCGGCGCTGCCGGAGCTGGTGCGCCGCGCCGAGGCGGACCCGGAGGTGCGCGTCATCCTGCTGCGCGGGGCCGGCGACGCCGCCTTCTGCGCCGGGGCCGACATCTCGCAATTCTCCGAAAAGCGCAGCGGCGAGGCCGAGGGGCGGCTCTACGACGCCGCGGTCGAGGCGGCCCAGGCGACGCTGTTCGCCGCCGGAAAGCCGACCATCGCCTATGTCCGGGGCGCCTGCTTCGGCGGCGGCGTCGGCATCGCCTTGAGCTGCGACCTCCGCGTCGCCGCCGCGGACGCCCGCTTCCGCATCCCGGCGGCGCGGCTGGGCCTGGGCTATACGTACTCCAACGTCGAACTGGTGACGGCGCGCCTCGGCGCCTCGGCGACGGCCGACCTGCTGTTCACCGCCCGCACGGTCGATGCGGAGGAGGCGCGCCGCCTGGGCCTCGTCGGGCGCCTGTTCGGCGCCGACGAGGCCGACGCGGCGGTGGAGGATCTGGTGACCGCCATCGGCGGCAACGCCCCGCTCACCCTGCGCGCGGTCAAGCGCGCCCTGGTCGAGCTGGCCCGGCCGCCGGCGGAGCGCGACACCGCCGCCGTCGACGCGCTGGTGCGGGCCTGCCAAGGCAGCGACGACTACCGCGAGGGTCAGGCGGCGTTCAAGGAGAAGCGGGAGCCCAGGTTCCGCGGGGTCTGAACGAACAACGGGAGAGGGACGTCGGATGAGCGAGCTTTCGGCCCAGGAGGCCTTCGAGATCGGCAGTCTGTACAGCCGGTACAACCTGTGCAGCGACCTCGGCGACCCCGACGGCTACGCCGACTGCTTCACGGCGGACGGGGTGCTGGAGCTGATGCCGCACGAGCTGCGCATCGCCGGCCGGGCCGCGCTGCACGGGCACAAGGTGCGCGACCTCGCCACCCGGCAGGGCTACCGGCGGCACTGGAACGGCAACCTGCTTCTGGAACGGCGCGACGACGGCACGGTGCGCGGCCGCTGCTACCTGATGGCCTTCAACGGCCCGTCGGGCGAACTGCCGGCCATCGGCGACTGCGGCGTGTACGAGGACGACATCGTGCTCGACAGCGGCATCGGCGGCGGCATCGACGGCGGCACTTGGCGGTTCCGCCGCCGCCTCCTGACCATGGACGCCAGCACCTGGACGCGGAGGTGACGGCGATGGACGACATCCTGACCATGGGCGCGGCGGAGCTGGCGCGGGCGGTGGGCAACCGCCAACTGTCGGCCCGCGCCGTGGCCGAGGCGTTCCTCGCCCGCACCGAGGCGGTGAACGGCGTGGTCAACGCCGTGTGCACCCTCAACCCGGCGCTGCTCGCCGAGGCCGACGCCTGCGACGCCCGTCTGGCCTCCGGCGCCGCGCCGCGGCGGCTGGAGGGCGTGCCCTTCGTCGTCAAGGACAACGTCGACACCGCCGGCCTGCGCACCACCTACGGCTCGCGGCTGCGCCGGGACTTCGTACCCGCCGAGGACGCGGTGGCCGTGGAGCGGCTGCGCCGCGCCGGCGCGGTGCTGCTCGGCAAGACCAACGCGCCGGAGTTCGCGCACGACGTCAACACCACCAACGCGCTGTTCGGCACGACGCGCAACCCCTGGCGGCTCGACGCGACCTCCGGCGGGTCGAGCGGCGGGACGGGCGCCGCCGTCGCCGCCGGCATGGCGCCGATCGGCATCGGCACCGACCTCGGCGGCTCGATCCGCGTGCCGGCCGCCTTCAACGGCATCGTCGGCGTCCGCCCGACGCCGGGCCGCGTCCCGGTCTATCCCAGCGCCTTCGCCTGGGACACCCTGGTCGAGCATGTCCAGGGCCCGCTGACCCGCAACGTCGAGGACGCCGGGCTGATGCTCGCCGCGATGGTGGGGCCGGACGATCGTGACCCCGTGTCGCTGCCGGATGACGGCATGGACCTCGCCGCCGCCGCCCGTTGCACCGACTCCGTGCGCGGCCGGCGGATCCTCTACGTCGAGGATTTCGGCGGGCTGGTGCCCACCGACCCGGAGGTGGCGCGGCTGGCCCGCGCGGCCGCCCTCGCCTTCGAGGACCTCGGCTGCGTCGTGGAGAGCGGCGACCTCGACGTGAGCGGCCTGCGCGAGATCGTCATGGGAACGCGGGCGTTCGGCATGGTCGGGCGCTATGCCGACCTGCTCGACGCCCACCGGGCGGAGATGACGGTGCCGCTGGTCAACCAGATCGAGGACGCGCTCAGGCGCTCGGTGCGCGAGGTGGCCGCGGCGGAGCGGCTGCGCGGCGACTACTGGCACCGGGTGCGGCGGATGCTGGAGCGTTTCGACCACATCATCGCCCCCTCGGTGGGGATCGCGGCGTTCGACCTCGACCGGCCCCTGCCGACCGAGATCGCCGGACGGCCGCTGGAGCGCTTCTACGACGTGTTCCTCGGCACCTACGCCTTCTCCGTCACCGGGCTGCCGGTGGTGGCGGTCCCCTGCGGCTTCACCTCCGCGGGGCTGCCGGTGGGCGTCCAGATCGTCGGCCGGCGCCTGCGCGACGACCGCGCGCTGGAGGCGGCCGCGGCCTTCGCACAGGCGCGCCCCGAGCATGTCCGCCGTCCGCAGGTCGACACCGCGTGGCGGCCGCCCGAACACGGGGAAACGGGCACGACCGGCTACCAGGTGGCGTGAGGGGAGGACGGACATGGAAGGACGGACATGGATCTCGACCTGAAAGGCAAGCGCGCGGTGGTCACCGGGGCCAGCAAGGGCATCGGCCGCGCCGTCGCCGAATCCCTCGCCGGGGAAGGCTGCGACCTCGTGCTGGTGGCCCGCGGGTCCGCGGAGCTGGCGGAGCTGGCGGCGACCCTGTCGGCGCGCTTCGGCGTCGCGGCGGCGGCGGTGCCCACGGACATGGCCGACGAGCGGGCCCGGCAGGCCCTGGCGGCGGACTGGGCCGGCGCCGACATCCTGGTCAACAACGCCGGCGCCATTCCGGGCGGCGAGATCGGCGAGGTCTCCGACGAGGTGTGGCGCGGCGCCTGGGAATTGAAGGTGTTCGGCTACATCGCGCTGTGCCGGCTGTTCTACGCCGCCATGAGCGAGCGCGGCCGCGGCGTCATCGTCAACATCATCGGCACCGCCGGCGAACGGCCGAACGCCGCCTACATCGCCGGCACCACCGGCAACGCCGGCCTGATGGCCTTTACCCGGGCGCTCGGCGCGCGGGCGCCGGACGCCGGGCTGCGGGTGGTCGGCGTCAACCCCGGCATGACCGCCACCGACCGCGCCGTGACGATGATGCGGACCTTCAGCGCGCAGCGGCACGGCGACGCCGAGCGCTGGCCGGAGGTGGAAAGCGCCCTCGGCCTTCCGTTCGGACGGATGGGCACCCCGCGCGAGGTGGCCGACGTGGTGACGTTCCTGGCCTCGCCGCGGGCCGGCTACGTCAGCGGCACCATCGTGACGGTTGACGGAGGGGCCAGCAACCGCAGCGCCTGAACGGAAGCGGACGACGACGCGGCAGGACCGCACACAGGGGCAGCGCCCGGAAAAGGGCCAACGAAATGGGCCAACGAAATGGGAGGAAGGCACATGCGCACGCTCACGATGACCGGCTTGGCCACGATGACCGGCTTGGCGTCGGTCGCAGCCCTGTCGCTGATGGCGGCGCCGGCCGCCTTGGCCGAGACCGGCGTCACCGCCGACACCATCGTCATCGGCGGCATGGGCGGCCTCACCGGCCCCTCCGCCGGTCTGATCATCCCGCAGCTCAACGGGGTGCAGGCGGTGTTCGAGGAGGCCAACGCCGCCGGCGGCATCCATGGCCGCAAGATCGTCTATACCAAGCAGGACGACGAGTGCCTGCCCAGCCGGGGCGTCGGCGCGGTCAAGAAGCTGATCCACGAGGAGAAGCCCTTCATGATCGTCGGCGGCGGCTGCTCCAACGCCGCCATCGCGCAGAAGCCCGAGGTCATCGAGGCGAAGATCCCCTGGGTGATCGTCGCCTCCACCGCAGACTCCCTGACCGAGCCGGTCAATCCGTACGTCTTCACGACCATGTCGGCCGCCTGGATGGAGGTCTACGGCCAGCTCCAGCTCGCTCTCGACCAGGGCAAGACGCGCATCGCCGTGGTCTGGCAGCCGGACGCCTGGGGCAAGGCGCGCCTCGATCCGATGAAGGAGGCCTTCAAGGCCAAGGGCATCGAGCCGGTCTCCATCCAGGAGATCGCCGTCGAGCCGACCGACACCACGCCCACCGTCCTGCAGATCCAGGCCACCAAGCCGGACGCCGTGCTGCTGCTGCTGTTCCCCAAGGCGGCGGTGCCGTTCCTGCGGGACGCCTACAAGGTGGGGCTCCAGCCGCTGATGGTCGGCGGCTCGCCGCTCGGCGAGATCGACGTGCTGGCCAAGGGCGTCGGCTCGCCCGATTCCGTGAAGAATCTCCGCGCCGTCACCGCCGCCGGCTACGGCGTCGACGACCCGCAGGTGGCGAAGTGGAAGGGCATCGTCGAAAAGCGGTTCGGCGACCGCTTCAACGTCCTGCACATGTACGGAATCTCGGCCGGGCAGTTCGCGGTCGAGGCGCTCAAGCAGGCCGGTCCGGAGCCGACACGGGAGAAGATCCTCCAGGTCATGTCGAACCTGACGGTGAAGACCGACACCTACGCCGGTCCGCTGGAGTGCAAGCCCACCGACCACCAGTGCCACAAGGCGCTGGGCATCTTCGCCTTCCAGGACGGCCGCGTCACCGGCATCGGCGTCACCAAGCCGACCCGCTGATTCCGCATCCCCTGCGCCGGCTCCCCAAGGGGACCGGCGCAGCCCTCCAGAGAAAGGAGCCCGGCGGTGCTGCTCGCCTACGCCTTGTCCTCGGGGATCACCAGCGGCGCGCTCTACGCGCTCGTCGCGGTCGGCCTCGTGCTCTGCTACCGGACCACCGGCCACATCAACTTCTCGCACGGCGAGCTGTTCATGATCGGCGGCTTCCTCGCCTTCACCCTGCATGTGATGTGGGAGTTGCCCTACATCGTGGCGCTGCTGGGCGCGGTGGCCGGCTCGTTCGTGCTGGGCGTGCTCACCGACCGCGTCGTCTACCAGCCGCTGATCAAGGCACCGCCGATCGCCATGGTCATGGCGACGGTCGGGCTGTCCTTCGTGCTGAAGGGGATCGGCCGCCACTTCTGGGGCGGCCAGGGCGAGGTGGTGCCCTTTCCGCCGCTGGTCAGCCCGGCCCCGGTCCTCATCGGCGGCGTCGCCGTGTTCCCGCAGCAGCTCGTGGTCATCGCCAGCGTGGCGGTGTGCATGCTGCTGCTGACGCTGTTCTTCACCCGGACACGGGCCGGCAAGATGATGCAGGCCACCGCCGAGAATGCGCACGCCGCCTACCTCGTCGGCATCCGCGTCGAGCGCGTCTACATGCTGACCTGGGGCGCCGGGGCGGCGCTCGCCGGGGTGGCCGCGGTCTTCGTGGCGCCGCTCACCCTGCTCACCCCGGACATCGGGCTCAGCCTGCTGCTGAAGGCGTTCGCCGCCACCATCCTCGGCGGGCTGGGCAGCATGACCGGCGCGGTCATCGGCGGGCTCCTGGTCGGCATCCTGGAAGCGCTCGCCGGCACCTACATCGCCAGCAGCATCCAGGATGTCTCGGCCTTCATCATCATCCTGGCCGTGCTGGTGTTCCGGCCGACCGGCCTGCTGGGCGCGCGCGCCCGACGGGAGGTGTAACGCGATGGTCACCCTGTCCAACGATCCCTCGGCCGAACCCTCGGCGCCCCGCGCCATCAAGCGCCGCAACCTCGGCTGGCTGGTCGGCCGGCGCCCGGCGCTCGCCGTCGGCGTCCTGCTGTTCGCCGTGCTGCCGCTGGTGGCCAACCCCTATCAGGTCTATGTCGGCAACCTGGCGCTCATCTACGTGATCCTGGCCGTCGGCCTGAACATCCTGCTCGGCCTCGCCGGGCAGCTCTCCTTCGCCAACGGCGCCCTGTTCGGCGTCGGTGCCTACGCCACCGGCCTGCTGCGCCTCGACGCCGGCCTGCCCTTCTGGCTCGCCCTGCCCGCCGGCACCGCCATCACCGTGGCCATCGGGCTGGCGGTCGCGCTGCCGGCGCTGCGCCTGCGCGGGCTCTATCTGGCGCTCGCCACCATCGCCTTCGCGCAGTTCGCGTTGTGGACCTTCGTGCATTGGGACTCGGTGACCCACGGCACGGCGGGCTTCGTCATGGCACCGGTCGACTTCACGGCGCTCGGCCTGCGCACCACCACGGGCATCTACTATCTGAGCCTCGTCCTCGCCGTCCTGCTGGTGGCCGCGGCGTACGGCGTCATGCGGTCGCGCATCGGCCGCGCCCTGGTGGCCCTGCGCGAGAGCGAGGTGGCGGCGGAATCCATCGCCGTGGACATCACCCGCACCAAGATCGTCGCCTACACGCTGACCGCCGTCTACGCCGGGGTGGCGGGCGGCCTGTTCGCCGGCCTGCTGAACGTGGTGGTGCCGGAATCCTTCAACCTGTTCCAGATCGTCCTGCAGTTCTGCATGGTCGTCGTCGGCGGCCTCGGCTCGATCGCCGGGTCGGCGATCGCCGCCGTGCTGCTGATCGGCATGCAGGAGGGGCTGCGCGGCATGCAGGATTTGCAGGAGATCGGCCTCGGCCTGCTGCTGCTGGGCATGCTGCTGTTCGCGCCGGGCGGCCTCGTGCAGGCGCTGCGGCGCTGGCTGCCGGGGTGGACGGAACCGCACAGCCGAGGGGGGGACGAGTGATGGCCGAACTCAGCATCGAACGCCTGTCGCTGTCGTTCGGCGGCCTCGCCGCGCTCAGCGACGTGGACATCACGGTGCCGGCCGGCGAGATCCGCGGCATCATCGGCCCGAACGGCGCCGGGAAGACGACCCTGCTCAACGTCGTTTCCGGTCTGGTGCGCCCGACCGAGGGCGAAATCCGCCTGGACGGCCAGCCGCTCAGCCGCCTCAAGGCCAGCGAGGTGGCCGCCCGCGGCGTCGGGCGCACCTTCCAGACCTCGCTCCTCTTCAAGGGGATGACGGTTCTGGAGAACGTCATGGCGGGGATGCACCAGGGGCTGCGCGCCTCGGTGCTGGGCGCCGCCGTCGGCCTGCCCGGCGTGCTCCGCGAGGAGCGGCAGGCCCGCGAGCGGGCGCGCGAGGCGCTGGCCTTCGTCGGGATGCTGTCCTTCGCCGAACGCGACGGCGCGTCGCTGTCGTTCGGCCAGCAGCGGCTGGTGGAGATCGCCCGCTCGCTGGTCGCCGAGCCCAAGGTGCTGCTGCTGGACGAGCCGGCGGTGGGCCTCAGCCCGCCGCGCGTCGCCGAGCTGGACGGGCTGCTGCGCCGCATCCGCGACAAGCGCGGCATCACCATCATCATGGTGGAGCACGTCATCCGCTTGGTGATGGGCGTGTGCGACCGCATCACCGTTCTGAACTCGGGCCGGAAGATCGCCGACGGTACGCCGGACGTCATCCTCGCCGACCCGTTCGTCAAGGAAGCCTATCTTGGAAAGAGCCCCGATGCTGACCGTGCGTAACCTTAGCGTCTGGTACGGCCTCAGCGAGGTCCTGCGCGACGTTTCCTTCTCGGTCCCGCGCGGCGAGGTCGTCGCGCTGCTCGGCGGCAACGGCGCCGGCAAGACGACGCTGCTGAAGGCGCTGAGTGGCCTGGTCAAGCCGCGTGGCGGCGCGGTGGAGTTCGAGGAGCGGCCGATCGCCGGCCTGCACCCGCACGACATCGTCACCAAGGGCGTGATCCAGGTGCCGCAGGGCCGCTTCGTCTGGCCGAGCATGACGGTCGCCGACAACCTCGCCCTCGGCGCCGCGGCGCGCCACGACAAGGCCGGCATCGCCGCCGACCTGGAGCGCGTCTACGACTTCTTCCCCCGCCTGCGCGAGCGGCGGAGCGTGCCGGCGGGCACCATGAGCGGCGGCGAACAGCAGATGGTGGCGATCGGGCGCGCGTTGATGGCGCGGCCGCGAATCCTGCTGATGGACGAGCCGTCGCACGGCCTGTCCCCGCGGCTGGTCCAGGAAATGATCGAGGTGATCCGGCGGCTCAACGAGGAGGGCATGACCATTTTCCTCATCGAGCAGAACATCGGCGTCCCGGCGGCGGTTGCCGGCACCACCTACGTGCTCGCCAACGGAGCGATCGCCTTCCAGACCCACGGCTCGAAGGTCGCCGACGACCCGGAGGTGCTGAGCAGCTACCTCGGCGGCGGCCGCCATTGAGCCGCGCGGTGAGCGTCACCCGGAACCGGTTCTTCGGCATTCTGGGGTGACGACACGGAAGTAACCTTCGACTTTGCGCCTTTCAGGACCGCCTCCTCGCTTGGGAACTGATTCACAAGTCCGGCAGGTACCGTCAAGTCCACGGTGGCGGGAGCGGCCGCGACGGCGTGTTCATCCCCACCAAGATCGCACGGGTGGTGGAACGCTCACTGTCTTTACCCTCCCGCTACCTCCGATTGAATGTCGTCGTCGATCAAACCAAGGCCCACTTCATCGCCTTCGTCGAGATCGCGTTCGTCTGCATCCTGTCCAGGCGTCTGCGGCTGACCACTCGGGATATCTGCGCCTGACGCCTACAAACAGATACTGAATGCCTTTCAAACTCGGCCGACATTTCATTCGTACAAAAATGGTTTTCCAAAACACTGGAGCCAATTTCAGAAACGCTCATCGACTCTGCAACGCTGCACAATCTTAAGAAGACAGAACCTTGACTCGCTATCAACATACCGGCGCATGCGCTTCATGAAGCTGGACTCAGGATTGCATTTGTTATATTCCTTTCGTATCGAAGGTTCTCCAGTCGCTCGACTTATGTCGCACGGCAGGCAAACCCCACCGACTTCGTTAGATAACTACTAATTATTCTACTCGTGTTCGAGTGCTGGTTATCATGGATAAGGATATGCGTCTGCAGGCCGCAAGGTTCGAGCAGTTCGTTCACGGTGTGTTGATTCGGCGGTTCAGGGAGCACGGTTGCACCGTCAAGCCGGTGGAGCGGCGTGGCGGAGAAACGACACGCAAGGCGCTGTTCGATGGCGGACGGGATTTGGAACTTGCAACCAGGGAAACAATTGCCGATGGATGTTCCTTCTTTGGAATCCCACTGAAACCAAATTCCCGTTATGCCATAGAAGTGAAGTTCACGCAGACGCAACGGGGTAACATCGAACACGATCGCATCGCTCCGAATCTTTCCCAGCTCCATGGAAAGTTCCAGGGGATCGCTGTCATTACAAACGGATACGTGCCAACGAGCGCGCACTGGACCGCTCATAATTGCTTTGACCGAGAAGACAGGATGCAGCTCACCATTGTGGATGGGCAAACCCTGCGTGCTTATCTTGCAGATGCCGGCTTGTCGTGGCCGACCGATATTCCATACTACGGTCCTGTCCGTACCCTCCTGGACGGCATCGCTTACGACAGGTATGTCGAGCCAAGCGGCGATCCGGAAATCGCAAACATCTTCTTGAGCTTATACAACCGGACAAATATGCCGCGCTCTGTGGAGCTGTGCGTCCAGACGGACAGCCGATGGTCGGTAGTCGAAGGCGACAGGCTGGACCGGGTTTCCGTCGATGTTGCCAGTTTCCTGGCGGCGCAGCCCATCGGCGTCCGGCCGGAGGTGATCGCCCCCTTCTCGTCCCGCAGCTTCAGGTTTTGTGCCCGGCTCATCGTCCGGCGGGCACAAGGCTCGCAGGAACCACGGACCGACAGACGCGACCGCCCTCATGACCTGCTGAAGGCCATCGCGACCCTGGGGCTGCAGTGCGCGTCGGGCCGGCAAATCAGGCGCGTCCTGTACAGGAGCAAAACGTCCGCACAGATCATCTACCGATCCCCATTCATCGGGAAGGGGCATATCAAGGCGCGGGATCAGGTTCTGGAATGCATGAGTTCCGCCGCTGAGAAGGAAGCCGGTCGAACGATCGTCCTGATCGGCGGTGAGGCGGGTGTGGGCAAGAGCCGGATCATCAGCGAGGCAATGGAGAAATATCGAGGCGACGCCTTGCTGTTTTGCCGCTGCACCGTCGCCACCGGCGGTACCGTGGCCGGGGCCGCAGTCGAGACGTTGCGCAGCCAGCTTTCCAATCTCTATTCCGCGGGCATGGAGCCGCACTGGCTGACGAGAGCCACCTGCCTGGAGCATATTCTGCTTTGCCTTGAAGCCGAACCGGCGGACGCATCCTATCGCTTGTCCTATCTGACGCCCGTCCTCATCGTCGAGGACATGCACAACGCCTCGAGGCGTCTGTGCCGGCTGCTGCTGCGAATCGCCCTGAAGAAGGCGTGCGCCGACAGCCGCTATGTCCTCCTCCTTGCCGGCCGTAACGACGACAGTTTCGCGAACGCCTCCTACCTGGAAATGGAAACCATCCTTGCGTCGACCGGCGCCACTGTCTGTCGGGTCGAGGCGCTGAAAGACCATGAGCCCGGCGAGTTGGTGCGGACCCTGATCGAGGGAATCGACGAGACCGCCACCGCCCGCATCCTCGCGCTTTCAGGCACTACGCCGAACGCCATCATCCAATGCATGGAGTATCTGCTGGATGCCACCCTCATCAGCATTGCGTCCAGCGGAACCCTGTCGATAACCCACCCGCCCTCGTTCCTGGCACGGCTCCAGGAACTTCCAACCTCGATGAAGCGGCTCTACGCAAAGCGCTTCCAGCTGCTGGGCCACTGGATCCATGGCAGGGAGGCCCAGGAGGCGCTGCTAGCGGCGACCTTCTTTGGGACCAATCCACCGGCCGAGGTCTGCGGACCGTCCACATCCCCCCAAGCGGCGGCCGTGCGAGAGGAGCTGAAACGTCGGCGGCTGCTGGCGGAGCCGCCGATGGCAAGCCGCGAATCGGCCCCGGCCACCGGACCGGCGCTGGCATGGAGCCATGAGTCGATCCTGCTGTTCTTCAGCAACCTGTTGCGCGACACCATCCAGGAGGTTCCCGCATCCTCATCCGAGATCGCGGCCATCCTCGCGCGTTTTCCGGCAACCGCACGACGGCTCCGCCACGATCGGCCGCTGTTCGATGCGCTTCCACCGCTGGTCCAGGGAGCCGTGGCGGTGTTGGCTGACGACCGCGAGACGGCCTACCAGCGCTTTGCCCCGATGCTGGATGCCGTGCGCCGGATAGAAAGCTTCTCCACCATAACCATCCCCACCGATTACTACGATGCGATCGATTACGCGATTCGGCTGGTGCGGACCGGGTCCGACCCCGTCCCCCGGCTTCTCTCCCGGCTGATCCCCGCAAAGGCCTACATCGGCGCATTCCACAAGGCGTTGCCCTATGCTCTGCTCGCGGATCGGTTCGGGAAGCGGCTGCTCGACGGCAATTGCCTCACCGGTCCCGAAGGGGAATGGTGCCGGTTCTGGCTCGACACCCTGACCGCGCACGTCCTGATGGACGCGGGCCAGTCGGGCGAGGCGCTTCGACGGTATCACGAGCTTCAGATCCTGGTGCGCGTTCTTCCCGATATACGGAGTGACCCGCGGCTGTCGTTCGAGATCCACAACGCATTGCGGCTCCTCCACACCTACACCAACTTTCGCAACCTGGCCGAGCTGCATGGCCGCCTAGCCGAAGAGGCGGCGTTGGCATGCGATGCCGAGGCTATTGGCACGTCCGCCGGCCGGGCGGAGGCGGAGCGAGGCCGCGCCCAGGAACTGTTTGGCATGGGCTTGGGCGACGAGGCATTGCGGTTCTTCCTTCCCAACCCCGACCACTGCCTCGAGCTCAACCGCATGGGGTTCCGGGCCAGTTGCAAGGGCCGCACGGAGCGGCACAAGCGGCACGGAATCGCCAGTCTCATCGCCTGCAAACTCAAGGCACGGGGCCTCGGCGGAGCCGGTCGCAACGCCGGGGATCACCGGAAGTGGCTGCGTTGCCAGGCAACGGTCATTGCCCGGCTGGTGGAGCAATGCAGAAATGCGAGATATCGTTCGATCCTGCCGCGCCTTCACTTGTTGCAAGCCACCATCGCCTATCTGCAGGGCGTGGCGGCGGAAGCGCCGGGCACCACCAACGCCAACGCCACGGCGTTCTTCGATGCCGCGCAGGCTTTCAGTGACGACGGCAAGGCCTCCTGTATCGACAATGCCATCGGCTACATCCACTGGCAGCTCCACAATCTGGACGCCGTGATCGCCAAACGCCGGGGTGAGGACACGCAGGCCGTGAAATCGCTGCGTTCGGCGGTGGACAGCATGATGGGAGAAGGCCTTGGCTTCATGGGCGACGACGCCGTGATCAGTCCTGGGCCGGTCATCCTGGCCAATGTCATCAAGGCCCAGTTGGAAGTGGATGCCCGAATCCGGGAGACGCTCGGCAGGCTTCGCGGCTTCCACCCCTACTGCTGGAACCGGGACGAGGACTTTCTTGAAATCCAGAAGCACGCGGAGCGATACCACCACATCATCCGCGGCGTCCCGGGCAAGCCGCCCGGCCTGATCATCGACAAACCGACGAAGCTCGCCGTGGTCTGCTGGTTCTGACCGTGGCGGGTCACACGGCGGTGGGATCGGCGATGCCGCCGCAGGCCTCGCGGAACGTTTGGTTCCATGCGAGAACCGACACCGGCATCCTGTCCTCCATCACGGCTGCAAGTTGAGGAATGAGGTTGTGAAGCGGGTGTCCGCCGTTTCCGAAGGAAGAGGCGGACAAAGCAGCCTTCACATTGTTCTCGTACCGATAGTTGTGCGGCCTCACACCGTTCCTCAAGTTCTTGCCGATCCGTCGTAGGAGTTCGGATGCCCTTCTTTTGTCATACAGGTGCGCCAGTTCATAAAAGTCGGCTTCCAGGCAATTTACATCCGAAAGAGGGTAACCGCGCGCCCGCTTGAGCCAATAGGTCGCATCCTTTATCCTATCCGTTGAGAACAAATATCCGGAAATATTAACGATAGAATTGTAGTCCATTGGGTTGAGCGTGATCGCTCTATTAAGGTATTCTTCCGGCCCAATGGATTTTATGTACTGAGGATGTTGGATCAGGAAAGAAGCGTACATCGCGTTAGCGCGTGCATTTTCTTGATCGAGACGCAGCGCCCATCGATAGTGAAAATTTGCTTTATTAAGGTCGATGTTATGGTCAAAGAAGATGTGCGCACAGTACATTCTGAAAGGACTTATCACCGCGAAAATGTGCATTCTTTTTTCTATTATCAGTTTTGCATTATCAAGATCGCCAGCTCGTGCAAATCCAAGCGCCTTATGCAGAACGTGGAACCAATCCTGAAACCGATTCGACAAATGAACGACATCCTCATTTTTTCTCTTTTTGTCTTGCAGCCTCTCGAAAAAATAATCGTGATAGCTGTCGATGTGATCCATCAGGCGGCAAGGGGACGGGTGTTGGACCTCGGTGAACCTGAGAATTTTCGCCATCAGATCGTCAAATGTGACGGAATCCACATGATAGACCGTCGCGCCTTTAAAAGCTGCCTCCATCTCGGGTCCTGGAGGATTCGGATTGATCCAGAAGATGCGAGAGAAATCCCTTTCCTGAATGCATCTGGCGATCAAGGACGCGGCTCCGGAGTCATGGCCGCTGTATCCAATGATTATGAGATCACTGTTGTGTATAATTTTTGAAATACGAGATTGGACATCGGGTGAGAGCGATTTTGTTGAGGGACCGTCAGTATATGGCAGAAACCGATAATCGCCATGCAGCTTTATGATGCATCGAGACGAGGTCGAGTAGTCGATCAGCGCGTCGTGCGACACAACCACAGGCACAACCGGCGTGTGGATTAGAAAAGCCCGTTCCAGCAAGTCATCGAAATTGGTCGTGAGAACGACCGGCGACAGCTGTTCATCCCGGCAACTCCACTGCGTGCTCTTGTGGATGAGTATGGCCAGGGCGATATAACCGAAGCTGGGCCTGGCATCGCGCATGATGCGGGCCAGCTCCTGCTGCTTGAGCATTTCGTTCAAGCCGAACTTGGCCTCGACAATCTTGTTGTAGAACGCGCCTGCGCACTCGTCGGAATAGTCCGGCACCAACTGCCTCTGGTCGTCATCCATGCCGTCCCACCACATGCGCGCCAAGCCGGCTGCCCCCTGGATGCCGGAGCTGATGGAGCAACCAGCCCCCAGGAAAAATGTGAGCTTCGGCGGATGATCACGGCCGGATTGCTCCGTTTTGCAGATATGCCTGAGGAAGCTTTCGACGCTCATCTTCTGCAGCGGCATGAGGGACTCCTCCTCGATTCAGGGTCTTTCGAGACGCGCAATGAAGTCTTCGCAACGCTCCCGGGCGACGGCATCCGGGAGCTGCACGGGCGGAGATTTCATCAAGTAGGCGCTCACCTCCTCCAGCGGACCGGCGATGCCACGGCGCAATGCGAGGGCGGCGCAACGGACGGCGTCGATCACCACCCCGGCGCTGTTCGGCGAGTCCTGCACCGACAGGCGCAGTTCGACCTCGACAGGTTGACCACCGAAGCCGCGCCCTTCCATGCGCAGAAAGCACACCTTGTTGTCCTTCTGCCACGGCACATAGTCCGAGGGGCCGATGTGCACGTCCTCCGGCGCAAGGGGAACGTCAAGTTGCGATTGGACCGCCTGGGTTTTCGAACGCTTCTTCAAGGTCAGGCGGTCGCGCGCCAACATGTTCAGAAAGTCAGTGTTGCCGCCGGTGTTCAGCTGATAGGTGTGAGCCAGCACGATGCCCCGGTCGGCGAACAGGCGTGTCAGGACGCGGTGGACGATGGTGGCGCCCAACTGGCTTTTGACGTCGTCGCCAATGACCGGAAGTCCGGCGGCCTGGAAGCGCCCCGCCCAACCGGAATCGCTCGCGATGAAGGACGGGACGCAGTTGACCAGGGCGCATCCGGCATCCAGACAAGCCTGGGCATAGGCGGCGGTGGCACGGTCTGCCCCCACCGGCAGATAGCTGACCAGCACCTCCGTTCCGGTATCGCGCAGTGTCCGCGCGAGATCGATGGGTTCGGCCTGAGCCTCGCGGACGGCGAGATGGTCCGGATAGTCCATCATGTGCGGCGCCACCCCGTCGAGCACCGGCCCCATGCTCACGGTCACGCCACCCGGCAGCGGACCGGACCAGAAGCGTGCGGCACAGTTGGGCAGCGCCAGCAGCGCCTCGCCGAGTGGACGGCCAACCTTCCTCGCATCGACGTCGAAGGCGGCGACCACCTCTATGTCGGCGCAGGAGATTCCGCCGATGCGCTCATGCATGAGGCCCTCCGCGGCGGCACCGTCATGCCCATAGGCGCACAGGCCCTGCACCAGTGCGCTCGCGCAATTGCCGATCCCCGCGATTGCCAGGCGCACGGGCGCCTCGGGGATAAGGGAAGTCATGGCGTTTTCTCCGGAAGGGAAGTCATGAGACGCCGAACTCTGCCGGGACGACAAGGGATCGGGATGGTGCTGCGGTGGAAAGTACGCCTTCCACCACCGGCACCACATGGGTGTGCAGGCGGCGTTTGTATTCGAAGTCTTCCTTGCCGAGGTCGATCTCGTGGAGGCCCAGCCCCGGTGCCGCCTTGATCATCTCGACCAGCATCACGTTGCCCGGCGAATAACGGGCGAAGCCGTCGTCATAGACCGTCGTCCAGTAATGCCACACCGCGCGCGAGCGCATCCCGATGTGCATGGCGAGCGGCCGTCCGGCAGCACGGAGCACCGACAGCATGCCGGCAAATCCCGGCGTCTGCGTGTCGAGCAGCCGGTGCATCAGCCGGTGCTCCCAATAGGTGGAGAAACGACCCGGCCAGCCGCTGCGCGCCCACTGGGCGGATTTGCGGGCCAGCAGGCCGTCCAACAGATCATGGTCGCCAACATGGGCGTCGAAGGTCACCGGGCCGAGCTCACGCTCCATCATACGCAGCTTTCGGCGCGTCTCGGCGACCGGACGATGCTTTCCATCGCGCAGCCAAGTGTCGTAAACGGCGAAACCCTGCGACAGGTCGATGGACCAGGATACGTCGCGCCGTTGTATGTAAGGCGCAAATGGAGTTTGCACGGCCAAGAGATGATCAAAGCGCCATTGCTCCAGACCCAGCCCTGCCAGCAGCCCCTCCACCGTCCAATCCACCCTGCGCCGGGCGATGACGGCCTGATAGTCGCAGAAGACGGACCCCACCGGCCGCGCCTTCCCGGGACCCTCCAACTCGTAGGGGAACACGCCGACGAGCGCGCCGTTCTCCCAAATCAGGCCGACCATCACCCCATCCACGCATTGCGCCACGAGGCGGACATATCCCGGCGTGAAGAACGGGCTGGCGTAGACCGGTTCGTCGGCAAGAATGGCTTCCCAGCCGGCGAGTTCCTCGGGGCTGAGGTCGAGAGCGGAGCGGACGGTGATGGTGAGCGGTGCCGATGGACTGCGGGACTTGGTCATGGCCCCTCCGTCAGATGCCCGTATCGGGAAGGGGATGCAGGCGATTGTCGCACGCGGTGCAGATGCCCCCGGCTCCGGCCCGGTCGCCCGCCTCAAGCCGGCGGCGGACATCCTGGAAGCCCCGCGAAAACCAGACATCGGCGAGACGGGTGTCGCGCAGATCGCCCATCACATGGCGCGACGCGGCATCCTCGTGACACAGCACGACCTGCCCCGTGTAGCGGATCATCATCATCTCGCCGGGGGCATAGCATGGCAGGGTCCAGGCGCGGTCGCTGCCGTCGACGATTCCGCCACGCCCTGAAAGCATGAAATCCCCAGGGCGTTGCACCGTCTGGAAGGGCCGCTCGGGGAAGTCGCCACCATCGTGGCGTGTGACCAGGAAATGATCAATGCCGGCGGAAAGCAGCCTTCCATGGCGACGGTCGTCGAGCAGGTCACCGTTGGTGTAGAGAACGAAGTAGGCGAACGGCAGACGCCCGCGCGCATGCTCCACCAGGACGTCGAGGTCCTTGCGCAGCAATGGCTCGTTGTAGAGATGGAAGCCGAGACGCCCGGAAAAGCCGACCTCCGCAAGCTGCCCGATGATGGAGTCGAAGAGGGCGCGCTCCATCCGCTGCTCCGGACCACGATACCAATCGAATGCCTGTGGGCAATAGCCGCAGCGCCGATTGCAGCGCCGGCTCACCTCGATCTCGACCACCGAGAACCAAGCGTCCGTCTCCCGCGCTCCGCAGCGGTCCGTCATGGCGACGCTCATGTGCGGAACGCCTGGGCGCCGGGGCTCGGTCGCCGGGACAGGTCTTCGAGGGCATCGGCATTGCGGTGGATCTTGCGCAGTGCGGTGGCGATGGTCTGCACGTCGATTTCCCCGCCCATCAGGCAGGGGTGCGGCAGGGCCACGGAAGAACGCCAGACGGCTTCGGCCTGGGGCAGCGAGAAGCGTCCCGGCCGGAAAAGCTCGACCGCATCGGCATTGCGCGCCACCAGGGGCGAGGTTTCCGGCCGGTAGAGCGGTGACCGGTTCAGGGGCCAGTCGAGCGGTTCCACCGGCAGCCTGAGTTCGGCGGTCAACGCCCGCGCAAGCAACTCCGGGCCGATCCTCAGGAGGCGCTCTTCATCGATGCGCAACGGGATCTTATAAAATGTTGCGCCGTCGCGAGGGTCCAAACGGTCCCGCACCACGCTGACCCATCCCAACCCGCCGACGGCCTCTTCCAGCACGGTCGCCATCCGGAGCCGGTGCGCATTCTCCACATCGAGCCGCCCCAGTCCCTCCTGCAGCAGGACCGCCTGGAATTCCGACAAACAGAGGTTGCGACCGAGGATTTCGCCGCAAGCGACCAGTTCGCTGAAGGCCGGAGCCATCGGGGCCGGTCCGGCATAGGCGCGCCCATCCGCTCTCAGTTGCTGCATACGCTGGAAAAGCCGGTCGTCGTCGGTGACGGCGATACCACCCTCGCCGGCGGTCAAGAGCTTCGACTGTTGAAAGCTGAAGATCGAAATGCTGCCGAATGTTCCCGCACGCCTGTTACCGATCGTCGCTCCATGCGCCTGGGAGGCGTCTTCGATCAACGACAAGTTGTGGCGGGCGCAGAGCGTCTCGAGAGCCGGCAGGTCGGCGCGCGAGGCGTACATATGGACGCCCAGCACGGCCCTGGTCCTGGCACTGAGCCCGGCTTCAATGGCCGCGATGGACGCGCAGAGGGAATCGGGATCGACGTCGACCAGCACTGGGATGCCGCCGAGATTGACCACAGCGGACGCGCAGGCGACCCAGGTTAGCCCGGACACCACCACCTCGTCGCCCGGTCCGATCCCCAGCGCCTGCAAGGCGATCGTCAGCGCCGCGGTCCCCGAACTGCAGGAAACGCCGTACCGACGCCCTACGAAGCCGGCGAAGCTTTCCGCAAAGAGCCTTTCCTGAGACGGTATGACCGATGACCGTCCAGACAGGGTCCATTTGCCCGAATGCAGAACATTCAACAGGCCCCGCTGGGCGATACGCCCTGCCCTTGGCCAAGTCGGCCATTGACCGACATGGACCGGCGGTCCGCCAAGAATGGCGAGCGGCTCCCGATCCTGATCGACACAACCATCCGCGAGCCGTTCCATGACACCGATAATTAGTAGTTATCCATCTCCCTTCATGCGGGCAGCGGCCCGACCGATGGCTGCCTTCAGGCTCGTATCGGTAACCGCGGTGTAGATCTCCGTGGTTGAGATGCTCTGGTGCCCGAGCAGCCTCTGGACAAGGCGAATATCGAGGCCGTTCTCCAGCAGGCGCGTTGCCGCGGTGTGGCGCAGCATGTGTGGAGTGATCCGGCGGGAGATGCCGGCTTCTTGCGCCGTTTCGCGCAGGAGGGACCTTACGAACTGCGTCGTGCCAGGGACGCCAGATGCCGTCACGACGAACCCGTCGTGCGCACCGCGCCGTGCAGCGGTGGCAGCGTGGTAGGCCGAAACCAGAGCCGCCGTTTCGTCATCAGGCAGAAAGACCCGGCGTTGCCGGCTGCCCTTGCCCATAATCGTGATAACACGCTCGATCAAGTCGATGTCCGCCACGCTGATGCTCACCAGTTCGCCGACGCGCAGGCCCGTGCACAGCAAGACCTCCAGCACGACCAGCGCCGTAAACGCATTGGGATCGGTGCGCTTGGCGACCCGCAACGCCTTGGCTTCGGTGATGCGCCCGGACAGGCCCACCCGCTCCAGGGCGGTGCGGCGCAACCGTCGAACCTCGTCCTCGGTCAGATTGCGCGGTAAGCGCTTGGGCAGGCGGATGCGCACGTCCAACCGGTGGAAGGGGCTGATCGGGATCGCCTCGTCCAGCTCCAGCCAGCGGAACATCACCTTCAGGCAAGCCATTCGGCGCTTGACGCTGGTCTCTTTCAGCCGCCGGGTTTCGAACAAGTGGCTCAGGTAACGGCGCAGTTGCTGGCGGTCGATGGCGGCGATATCGGATTCGGGGCTGACAAACCGCTCGAATTCCTTCAGGTCGATGCCATAGGCCCGCAGGCTGTGCGCCGACAGGTTCTTGGCCACCCGGCAATGGGCAAGGAAATCGACACAGGCGCGAGCGACGTTCATGAACGGCCATCCGATGGCACGGGGCATGGCTGTGCGTCCTTATCCGGCGAGGCGCGCCTCACTCGGCATACGTCCGCGTGCCGTTGACGTCCATGTGATTAGATTACGAATGAATCGAGCGCAAGGCCAAGCTGACGCTTTGAGCCCTCTCATCCTTGCCTGTGGTGCAGGGAGGGGTCGCGCCGCCTGCCCGGAGGACTGCTCGCATCGGTCACGCAATCGTTCGCGTGTTCGGTCGGCTTCGGCCGAGAGCCGTACGGCCTTGTCGGCGTGGTGAAGCAGGGCGGAGAGCGCTGGCGACAGCCTTCAAGAATGTTGGACGGGTGGCCCGACCATGTCGGGGGTGCAGCGATTCCGCAAACGCCGCCCCCGCGAGATGGATCGCAAGCGCCTGCGGCAGCACCGTCCGCCAGCCCGCGATCACGTTTCTGAACGAGCTGTCGGAGCCTCAACGCCACAAGATGCCGATGGAGTTCCGGTACTGTCTGACCGGCCGGTTCCGCCAGAAACGGAAGCTCGGCCCCCTCCCCTTCCAGAATCTTGCCGTCGAAGGAACAGACAAGCGCACAAGCCTTGGCCGCGCGCAGCAGTGCATGGTTCTTGTCCAGGGCTGGTGGGCACAGACGGTGGGAGAGCCCACGCTTGGGCAGGCGGGCGACGCTTTCGCCGCGCCCGATGGCAACGTCCAGCGCGAGCACCAGCCGGGCGTGGCCAACCAGTCAGTGTAGAGTTGCCAGTCGTTCCGCCGGCTGGCCCTGAGGCACATCACCGTTGGCACCCACCGGAACACAGGCCCGGTCGTTCTGATACGGACGGGGGTCATGCGGCAGGGGGATATGCGCCGCCTCAGCGCTTCCACCACCTTAGCGGCGGCCTCGGCGTGCTCGGCCAGCCCCGTTGAGGACAGGCGCGGACAACGGCCGATCCGGTCGAGCAGAACGGAGCCCACACCGAACAGGCCGTGCAACTCCGGAACGGAGCTCCACATGGGCATATTGCTGTGCAGAAGATTGGCGAATGGTCAGCCGCACCGCGACATCGAGCGGCGGTTCGGGCATCGGAACCGGCACGGTGCGATATCGCACCTTACCCTCCTTCTTCAGATTGGAAGTCAACACCCTGGTACCGGCGACCACGGCGAATTCCCGTTTCGTATCGCCGGTATAGGACTGCCCGCCGGCCCATCGTGTTTCGGTGAGGATCAGAGTGACGAAGCGCGGACTGTTCCCGCCCGCCGCGTTGATTTCGATCTGTGGCAGGAAGTCCCAACAGGTCAGCGGCTCGGCGTCGAGCCGGGCGGTGGCCGCCGAGCGGGATGTGGGCCCAACGGGGCCTATGGCGCGTCGGCCACGCGTCGTCCCGCTCCGCCGGCGCACCCAGCCGGAAACGGGGATTCGTACCGGATCCTTCCCCTCCCCTGCCCTCGCCTCCTCATGCCGGGCGCGATGAGCCTCGAGGCGCCAACCTCCACCGCCCCGTTCCTGACGTTCGTCAATCAGGTTGTCCTCGCCGCCTTGAAGCCGGACAAAACTGCCGCCGTGGCTGTCCGCTTCCTGCCGCGCCTCTCACCCGCCCCCTCCCCCATCGAGCCGGGCTGGTCCAAGCTCAAGGCCGTCTTGCGAACATAGAGCCTGTTGATCCTTGAGCCATTCAGAGGCAGCGGCGAGACAGAGCACGCCATGACGGAGTTTGCCGTTTTCTCGTAACGGGCGGCGATGGCCCGCCACCTTGTTGCCATCGCTGGAAAACTGACCCGGGTCATCGGGTGAAAACTGACCCACCGCTCGTAGACTCCCCCTGACCTGCGCGGAGGGGGGAGGGATGCAGACAGCGGAGGAAGTGATGGAAATCCGGGT
>NZ_QOKV01000029.1 GCF_008365405.1 Azospirillum brasilense
TCCAGGCCCGTGATCACCTCGACGCGTTGGATAGTCATAGGGACTGCCATAGGGATAGCCATAGGGACAGGCTCTATGATTCAGCTTCCCCGCTCGGTCACAAGGCGGCGCTCGGCGGAGGGGTACCTTCAGGACGCCCGCCGCCAACAGGAAACGGAGGAATGGCGCCGTCGCTACGCGACCCGCGCCGGGGTCGAGGGCACGCTGGCCCAAGCCCTGCAACTCTTCGATCTGCGGCACTGCCGGTACATCGGGCTAGCCAAGACGCGGTTGCAGCACGTCCTGACTGCCGTCGCCCTCAACATCGTCCGCCTGGATGGGTGGTGGACCGGCCGACCGCTGGCTAAAACTCGCATCTCCCATTTCGCCGCTCTCCAGCTATCCACGGCATAGGCCCCGGATTTCGCCAACAGTGTCCTCTGCTACTCGGACCCCGAGTTCGTCTCCCTACTGGAATAGGTTCTTAAGCCGTGTCTGAGCGGACAATGGAAACGCGGACACCGTAAGTACCGGCAACTGAGTTCACCTCCTCCAGAGTCGCCGCCGTAGCCTTGCCGAACAGATGAATTCGTCGCCGGAGGTGGGGGCGGTGGAAGGCATACGCCAGAATTTGTCCCAAGGCATGGCGCCAATCGCTGACTTTCTTGACCTCAATGATCTCGTCATCCGTGAGTATGTCACAGCGGCCTCCCCCGAGAGGAACCTCGGTCGTTCCGCCGATGCGCTTGGCCTCGTGATCTCTGTACGCCTTTTCGCGCTGCACTGGTGATAGGCGGTCGAAGGATCGGCGCTGTGCCTCAGCAACCGGCACGGTCTGAAGCGGCGGGGGTTCCAAGCGGATCGTATCTTCCCCAGCCAAGCCCTGCCAGACGGCTGCCAGTGCATTCTCAAAAGATCGAGGAGCCTGCCTCGGTTTCCCGCACAGGTACGCTTCCAGATCAGCCACCATCTGCGGTTCCGGCACGGTGAAGCTGAGGCGGAGGCGCTTGTAGGCGTTTCCGCCCGGACCAAGTCTGGTCTGCCCAATTCTCTTCACCGCCCGGCCGATCTGAAGCCGAAGATGCTCAATGCTGCGCTGAGTTGCCAGATCAATCGGGTAAGAATGTTCGGGAAGGATGATCTGGCGGCTCTCCAGGGGCTGCCGCCTCATGGGTTTGCTATCCACCACACCATTACGGAGTTGGGCCCCGATCTGGCCCAAGCGCAGGAGCAGCAGCTCAAGAGCCTTCGCGTAGTCAGGGTTGCGTGCGGAAGGGGCATCTGTGCGCCCGCTCCACGATTCGAGAATGAGGTCAAATCCATTCTCCGCGGGTTCCAAGCTGAATTCCGCGTTCAGCTGAACACCGCGGCTATCGCAGGGCTTCACAAGAAGGTCTCCCAATTCAGGAATTAAAAGCAGACACTTTACTGCACCTTTTGCTGTTCAGACCATCCTGCAACACGCCGCAGGTGTTTAACAGAACGGTCTCCCTGGGGCGCGGCACGGTACGGCGAGACACCCGGCTGCGGTAAATTGAGCCGCAACCGGAGGTCGGAACGATGGATGAATAACAGGGACGTCAGCCCGAGGGGGCGCCGGAGCGCCCACAACGCTGGCGCAGGCGACCCCTCGGGTGCGGACGGCAGCACGCTCAACGGTTCTCCGCGGCACGCAAGGTGGCGGCGGCTGATGGGAGCGCACCGGCTGCTGGCGCCGCACTGGGTTGTGCGCCCCCGTATGCGGGCGCACGACGGCACCATCGTGACCGAGGCGGTGAACACGATGTGGGGGACCGATATGACCGAGACGATCACGGTGTGCGAGGGCGTGGCGCGCATCTTCATCGCGGTCGATCACGCCAACTCCGAGGTGGTATTTCGCGGCTTCAGCCGGCTGGACCATTCCCGGACGTATCGGGCAAGCCGGCAAAATGGCGGTCGAACTTCGTCCAGCTTCCGATTTCCGTCCCGTCATCCATCAGTCGGTAGCGGTCGAGAACGGCGGCAAGCCTTTCCGGTGACCCGGCATTGCGGAGCGTTCGAGCATGCTCCTGCGCCCAGTCCAGGAATCGGCGGCACGACTCCGGAAGGCTGGAACGGCAATGTCTTGCCAGGTAATCGTCAACGAATTCTTCCACCCTGCGGGCGTCCGTGAACAGGCGCATCTGAAGGGCAAGAAGCTCGGTACGCTTCTCCTCCAGGACTCTCCGTCGCTCGGTTTCCCGACGCCGCCGTTCCATCTCCTCCTGTTCGCGTCTGCGGCGCTCTTCATCTGCGCGCCGGACTTTTCTTGCTGCTGCTACCGCGACCACAGTGTCAAGTGCTTGATCGATGACCCCTTCCACCCGCTGACGGCTGCCGTCGGCGAACGTCCGCCGCAGACCATCCCAGTGGTTGCCGCAGTCCACCTCGATGGCGAGACGGCCGTTCGGTACCCGCTCCCACTCTGGAATCTCCGGTCTGTCCCAAGTGCCGGTCCATTCGCCGCGACGCCGGCGCCGCTCCTGACCGGCGTCCCACTTCTGGAGCGCCGACACTTCCTTCTCGGTCGCCTCGTGCCGGACCCTGTCGGTCCGTTCCAAAATGTGCAGCGTCACGGCCTCACCATCGCACATGAGCATCAGCCCGTTGTCCCCCGGTGCTGGGGCGAATCCCAGTGCCTCTGCCCTTAGAATGAGACGGCTGAAGACTGCCATGGCCCGATCCGCTGCAGCCAAGCTGACGGTCAGCGACGGCAGCTTCGGGTCGGTAAGCCGGATGAGACTGTCACTGTCCGGCTTGGCCCTTTTCAGGGCTTCTCTGAGCCGTAGGGCAAGCGGGTGACTACCCTCCACGGAATGAACCAGAGCCCGGCAATCGGCCTCCTGTGTCCGCAGTGCCGTCCGCGCCTTTGTACAGGCCTCCCGAACCGCCGCAGGCGGCTGACGGACCGCGTCCTTTCGGATCAGGATGCGATCGAGCCGGGGATCTGTCACCTCCCGGAACAGCGGCTGCCGGGGGGCTTTACCGGCGGCCACCTTTGCCCAGTATCCCCTTCCCGGAGCGGGGATCCGGTGTCGGCGGCAGATTCGGTGCAGCGCCACATCCGAAATCCCGAGATCGGCAGCGACCTGTGTCATGGGCCGCCGCCAGATCATGTCGTGGAGCTCACGGCGTGTCAGCTCGGTCGGCATTGCTTCCCCCTTGCCCGCAGACACCGGTAATACACCGGCCAGCTCCTTGCGGAGATGAGGCCGGCATCCTGTCAAGCCATTCCCCGGCACTCTTAAGCAGAGCGGGGGCTTGCTCTCGGTGCCGCAGAAGAGTGGTCTGTTTCGGTGTCTTGTCCTCACATTGTTTCCTGGAACGGAAGATGCTTACCGTGCCTGATTCTTCAGATCTATGCAGAAGAGGGGCATCCGCTGCGGCGCGGTGAAGCGCCAGGCACCCCATTTTCGTTTTGGCAGATCTCAGGCGCCACCGGCACGCCAAGAAGTTCCCCCAGTCGTGTCTTCAGGCGGGATGCATCCTTTGTCTCGCATTCCCATATTACTATAGGAGTCCACCCAGCCACCATCATTTCCTGAATATTCGTGCTGTCACGCTTCACATTACTCTCGAACTTTCTGGTCCAGAAATCAAGGTTGCTCTTTGGCGTGTAGGCAAACCGACAGCCCGGATGCCGGTGCCAGAAGCAGCCATGCACAAAAATGGCAAGGCGCCGCGAACGGATGACAATATCCGGTCGCCCGGGCAGATCCCGAGCATGCAGTCTGTAGCCGATTTTCAGTTCTCGGAGCGCGCGTCGCACAGACATTTCGGGTCTTGTGTCGGCAGCTCGGATGCGTCGCATGTTCGCGCTCCGCCTCTCCGGAGTAAGCCTGTCAGTCATCTCATGCTCCTTGTGGTCGCGCCATCAGCGAGTAACCATTCCGCTTCTGAGCGGCTGCGCGGCACACAGCGCAGCCGGAGAGTCGATGTCGCTTCCGAAATCCGGAGGAGCCTGCCAGAGTGGCCTGCGGTCCCGTCGGAAAGGGCAAGACAGACAGGTCATTTTCTTGCGGGACGCGGATGGCATATGGCACAGACCCTGTTGTTGCGAGCCGGTTTCAGAAAGGCCCCAGAGAACAAGCATGCGGCAGATTCCAGTTGTAGACCTCTTCGCGGGTCCCGGAGGCCTGAGTGAGGGCTTTCACGCCTATTCCGCCGCCGACTTGGGATTTTCCGTCAGAGCCTCCATCGAAAAGGAAGAATACGCCTACAACACGCTCCTGCTGCGTTCGTTCTTCCGGGAGTTTCCCAGAGGCGCCGCGCCTGAAGCGTACTACGAGTATGTCAGCGGCCTCGGCATGAGCCGTGATGAGCTTTTTGCGCGTTTCCCCGAGCAGGCGGCGCGCGCCACGCAGAAGGCGCACCTGCTGGAACTCGGTGCTTCAACGGAAGCGCGGGCTCTTACGGACCAGATCGTCGAGCGGGCAATCGGCGGGGCTGCGGACTGGGTTCTCTTGGGAGGCCCGCCGTGCCAGGCTTATTCAGTCGCCGGCCGTGCCCGCCACGCCAAGGTTGAACGGGCGGTGTTCGAGGCCGACCAGCGGCATCTCCTTTACCGGGAGTACCTGCGGATACTGGCGCGCTTCCGTCCCGCCGTGTTCGTGATGGAGAACGTCAAGGGGCTGGCGACGGCCAAGCTCGGCGGAGAGTCGGTCTTCCGGCGTATTCTGGAAGATCTCGAAGCCCCTGCTCGGGCAATGGATCTGACGGAGAGCGCCGCTTCGGATATCCGCTATCACATCTGTTCATTCGTAGTCCGCCGGCCCGATGCGCGCCTGCTCAGGGCACAGGACTTCGTAATCGAGGCTGACCGGTACGGCATGCCTCAGAAGCGTGAACGGATCATTCTTCTGGGGATACGGGCGGACATTGCGGCCGAGCCTTTCAGCGCGCTCGAACCGGAGAAACCGCCGACCGTCGGCGACGTCATCGGCGATCTTCCCCCCCTGCGCAGCCGTCTGTCGCGCGAGCCCGACTCACCGGAGGCGTGGAACCGGCATGTCCTGCAAGGGGCCGAGTCCGTGCTCACGATGGAGCAGGTGCGGACGTGGCCCAAGCTCCGCGAACATCTTGAAAAAGTCATCAGGGAACTGCCTTTCGGGCGTCCGACCGGCGGACGTTTCATGCAGGGCGAACCCCGGCTGCGGCGCCTCGGCGAATGGTATGCTGACCCGCGCCTCCGCGGCTTTCTGAACCACGAGGCGCGCTCACACATGCCGTCAGATCTCGCGCGCTATCTTTTCGTCTCGTGTTTCGGTGCAGTGTTCGGCCAGTCACCGTCACTGCACGATTTTCCTCCCGAGCTCTACCCCGATCACCAAAACGTCGGCGAGGCTCTGAAGAAAGGCAGCGGAGGCTTCGTTGACCGCTTCAAGGTGCAGCTGCGTGACCAGCCCGCGTCAACGATCGTTTCCCACATGGCGAAGGATGGTCACTACTACATTCACTTCGATCCGCTGCAGTGCCGGTCACTGACGGTGCGTGAGGCAGCACGCCTCCAGACATTTCCCGACAACTATTTTTTCGAAGGGAACCGGACGGAGCAGTATACGCAGGTGGGCAATGCCGTTCCGCCGCTGCTTGCGAACAAGCTGGCGCGAGTTGTCGCCGAGCTCCTCGGGACCAAGGCTTCTGCCGGCACCCAGCCGGCCGAAACAGCCAAGCTTGATGCCGCAGCGCCGTGATCACCTCGTGAACAGGGGATTCCTGAAGCGGAGGCGGCCGGGGAAAGCCAAGCCATTGAGCCTGTGCAGCGGGTGGTGGCGTGGCGGAACTCCTTCCGCTTCTCGATCAGCCGTTCAGGGTCCTGATCACAGATGACAAGTTCTGCTTGGACCAGCGGCGGCAGCTTGTCAGGAACGGATAGTGACCGCCGCGGGACCACACGATGGAGGCGCCGGCTCCGATCAGGAGTTTGATCTCTGCGGCGCCCCTGCAGAACCAGTAGCAGGGCCCTCGGCGGATGAACGCTTTCGGTTCAGAGCACCCGCGCCAGCACTCCAACCAGAAATGGTAATATTCTGTAGACTAATCCGGGAAAGATAGGCAACATGCTCTCATGCAGCGTGCAGCTGGATGGCCGCATGAATGAGAGACTTGTGGGCTGCGCAGCGGGAAGGAAGGCTTAAGTTGGAGTGCATTCCAGCCAAGGCGGTGAACGCCTGTCGGACCGCATCGCAATTCACACCTTCCGGCCGCTCTGCTTCCTCTCCTTCTCAGAAGCCGCTCCGCGGAATGCCGCAGACGCGGCGTTCCGCCTCACTTCGTTCTTCACGCGCGCTCCGCGATACGCGGATTGGCTCCGCACGGGGCTCACGTCCGCCATCGCGGCTGCAGTCGAACGCAGGCTGCGCCAACCACCGGTGGCCGGGTCATGCAGTGACCGGAGAAGTCCGGTGAAGTACGTCAGCAACCCTCCAGATGCTGCCGCGCTGATGACATCCGCGCGGAGCTTTGGAAATTATGATCTTGCGGGCGCGCTGGCGGACCTCATCGACAACAGCATCAAGGCTGGCGCCACGCAGGTGGCATTGACCTGCCTGTTCAACGACGGAGACCCCGAGGTCAGAGTGCTCGACAACGGACACGGCATGTCCAGGGAAGAGCTGGTTCGGGCGATGAGACCGGCGAGCACCAACCCGCAGGAGGAACGGTCGCCCGATGATCTCGGCCGTTTCGGCTGGGGACTGAAATCCGCCTCCTTCTCACAGTGCCGGCGGCTGACCGTCATCTCGCGGCAGAAGGGCGTTCTGACGGGCACGCGGTGGGACTTGGACGACATCGACCAGTGGAGAATGGGGATTCTTTCCGCCAGAGAGCTGAAGGTGGTCTGTTCGGAACAGCTCCACGAGCGCGATGGCGCCGAGATCATCTGGACGAAGTGCGACCGGCTGTCCGAGAACGGCACGCTCCGGCAGACCGGGTTCAACGATCTAATCACACTCGCCCGCCGCCGTATTGGCCTCATTTTCCACCGATACATATCCGGCGGCGTGCGCGGCAGACCTCTGCGGGTGGAGCTCAACGGGGTGCCGATTGCCGAGTACGATCCCTTTTACCGGAAGCATGACGCGACCCAGCAGCTGGAGGAGGAGACGCTGCGGGTGTCCGGCGCCCGAGTGGTCATCAGGCCCTACATTCTTCCTCACCACTCCAAGCTGCGCAGCAGTGAGCTGGAGCGCCTGGCCGGAGAGGAAGGCCTCGCGAGGAACCAGGGATTCTATGTCTACCGGAACCACCGTCTCATCATGTACGGAACCTGGTTCCGGCTTCTCAGGCATGGTGAGCTGTCGCAGCTCGTCAGAGTGAGCATTGATATTCCAAACTCACTCGACAGCATCTGGAAGATCACCGTGGACAAGTCGGACGCGCAGCTGCCGGCGGTTCTGCGGAACCGCCTCCGGCAGATCGTTGAGGGGCTGAAGACGCGCTCCGCGCGGGTGCACCGGTCGAAGGGGGGACGGCTGGACAGCCCCGGAACCGTGTCGGTCTGGAGCCGGTTCGCACGGAAGGGCGAGATCAGATACTACATCAACCGGGACCATCCTCTCATTGCGACCCTGTTTGCCACGGTCGGAGATGACCGGACCGGGCTGGCCGACGCGGTTCTCCGCGTGATCGAGCAGGGCTTTCCCGTGAGCCACCTGAGCGCGGACGCATCCCAGGACATTGAGGCAATTCACCAGACTGAGGCCGACCCGTTTGCCTTCAGGGACTTCCTGAGCGCCACGCTCCCCTTGCTCCTCACGGAGCAGGAAGGAAACGTCGAAGCCTTGATAAAGCGGCTCAAGCAGACCGAACCCTACTGCACGCACTGGACCGCGGTAGAGGATTTCCTGGTCAGGGAGAAATGGATTCATGCATGATCTTGACAGCATCATAGCCTTCTACACCATGTCCCTGGCCAAGTTCACCGAGATCACCAAGACAACGATCGCGGACCTTGTCAGGAGCGGCCCGTTCGCGCTTTCCGACAGTGAAAAGGATCAGCTCATCCGCAGGCTGGAGGCATCCTTCGACATCAGCCAGACGGCAGGGGCGTCGGTCAAGTCCGACTACCGCCCCTGGCTGAAGCAGCGCAAGCCGGAGATCGAGTTTTTCTACTGGGAGCGGCTCAAGCGCTATTACCTTCAGAAAGGCATTCTCCCGCCCCAAGTGGTCGCCACGCTGGACACCGTAACCGACGAGGTGCTCGACTACTCGGGCAACCCGGCCGTTCAGGAGTCCTGGGCGCGGCGCGGCATGGTGATCGGGCATGTGCAGTCCGGCAAGACGACAAACTATTCCGCCCTCATCTGCAAGGCCGCGGACGCCGGCTACAAGATCATCATCCTGCTGGCGGGCATAACGAACTCGCTCCGGCGGCAGACCCAGGAACGGCTTGACGAGACATTCATCGGCAAGAAGTCGGTGTTTCAGAAGGTCGCCCAAGAGCCCCTGTCGATTGTTAGGTTTGCGGACAAGAAGCGCTTTCCGGCGTACGGAACGTCCCGCGACCGGGATTTCTCGAAGGCCGCCGCCGCAACGTACGGCGTCGGCCTCTCCGCCCTGAAAGAGCCCATCATTTTTGTCACGAAGAAGAACAAGACCACTCTTGAACGGCTGCGGGACTGGCTCCGCGAGCAGAATCATGGCCAGAGCATCCAGGATCCGCTGCTGCTCATCGACGACGAGGCCGATAACGCGTCGATCAACACGGCAGCGGACCCGCAGCGCGTGACGGCGATCAACCGTGCCATCCGCGAAATCCTCGGGCTGTTCGACCGGTCCACCTACGTCGGATACACTGCCACGCCGTTTGCGAACATCTTCATCGATCCCGACACTGAACATGAAATGCTGGACGATGACCTCTTTCCGCGGCATTTCATCAAGGCCCTCGATCCTCCGACAAACTACGTCGGCGCCGCCCGCATCTTCCAAGAGACCGGCGACCTGAAAAGCGTCATGGTCCGGCCCATTGATGATTATGGCGATCTCCTCCCGCTGAATCACAAGAGGGGACTTCAGCTCGACGAACTGCCGGCCTCACTCCTGCAGGCAATCAGAGTCTTCGTTCTGACCCGGGCAATCCGGATTGTGAATGGCGACGGCAGGAAGCACTGTTCCATGATGGTCAACGTCAGCCGGTTCAACGACGTTCAGGAGCGTGTTCAGGGGCTGGTCTACGAGTACATCGAAACTCTCAGGAACTCCATCATCGTCAACGCCGGCCTCGGGGACCGCGGACTGCGCGATCCCGATTTCGCGGACCTGTCGCGGGACTTCGCGCGGGAGTTCGCGTCCTTGGACATCCCGTTTTCTGATGTCCGCCGGTCGCTTGCGGAGGCGATATCGACGATCGAGGTCCGGACGGTGAACATGCGGGGCGGATCGCTGGACTACTCACAGCATGCGGACACCGGACTGCATGTCGTTGCCGTCGGAGGCCTTGCACTCTCGCGCGGCCTGACGCTTGAAGGTCTCACCGTATCGTACATTCTGCGCAATGCATCAGCGTCCGACACCCTGATGCAGATGGCCCGCTGGTTCGGCTACCGGCCACGGTATGAGAACATCTGCCGGCTTTACCTGCCGCAGCGGTCGTACGATCATTACGAGTACATCACCGAAGCCATCGAAGAGCTCCGTTCTGAGGTTCAGCGCATGGAACAGCTCAGAATGACCCCCTCGGACTTCGGCCTCCGGGTCAGGCACAGCCCGGCGGCCATCCGCATAACGGCTGCGAACAAGATGCGCAGCGCGTCGGCGCTGACCGTCGCGCAGGATTACTCCGGCCGCCACATCGAAGGCTACGCGCTCGTCAACGATGACAACATCAACCGGGAGAACCTGGACCGGGTGAAGGCGCTTCTGGCACAGCTGCCCCGCGGGGAAGCCTCGGGGGAACCGCTGATCTGGCGGAAGGTGGATGGCGCCGGGGTGTTCAAGCTTCTCCGGGAATTCCGGTTCAGCCACCTGCATCCCGACCTCGGGCGGATCGACAGCCGCACCTCGCTGTTCCAGGACTACGTCTATGACCGGCTCGGAGCAGAACTCGCGACGTGGGACGTGGCGCTTCCGACCAGCCAGTCCGGGAAACCTCAACCGGGCATCCTGAAGGATCAGCAGATCCTGCTGCGCGAGCGGAACGCCGGCAGGGTCAAAGATGGAACATACCGGATAACCGCGAAGAACAAGGCTGCCAATCCGGGGGACGAACAGATTGGCCTCGATGATGAGGCTATCGCCGAAGCACGGAAGATCGGCGGGCCGTTTGGCCGGGCCTGCTGTCTCGTGAGACCACGCCCACTGCTTCTGGTGCATCTGTTCACGGCACAGTCGGAAGGCCGACTGGAGATCCGTGATCCTGTTGTCACGCTCAGCTTCTGCCTGCCTTCGACGGAGGTCACCCCCGTCGCGCGGCAGTACCAGGTCAATGCCGTGTACCGCAAGCAGATGCTTGAGCTCGCGGCCGAGCCCGATGATGACGAAGGGCTGCTGGATCAGGAGGCCGAGGATGCATGACTCCTGGCACGACATCCGCCCGAGCGCGCACAGCACATCCATCAACATCCGCCGGGCGGATCCGGAGCATCCGATCGACTGGTTCAGAGGAAAGGACCACCTCGGTTTCTACCTCTTTCTGTTCCAGGGGCCGGTCGGGGATGCCGGCTCGCTGAAACTGCCCAAGCTCGCCGGCATCGAGATCAGCCCGGTACCGCTGGACCGCAGCGAATGGGGCCTCTCCCTGAAGCTTCTTGACAGTTCGCAGCTCGACATCTTCCGCGCACTCTGCGCGAACCTGATGGAGGCAACAGCCGCTGTCGAGCGCGGGAATGCCACGGCCGCCGCCAGCATCGTTGTCGCCCGGCTTCGACGCTGGCAGGAACTGCTGCGGGCCCGGCGCGAGACCATCCTTTCGCTCCCAGAGCGGATCGGACTGTTCGGAGAACTGCTGCTGCTGCGGGGCATCTTCCAGCCGCAGATCGGACTGCCGGAGGCGGTAAAGGCTTGGCGGGGGCCGCACGGAGACGAGCAGGACTTTCTGTTCGGCAGCTGGCTCATCGAGGCCAAAACACAGCTGAGCAGCGCCGACCGTAAGGTCCGGATTTCATCAGCTGAGCAGCTCGACTCGGCTTCCGGCCAGCTCATGCTCTGTCACCAGACCCTCGGCATCGGCGATCCGGATACGGATGCGGCAGAGACGCTGAACGAGCTGGTCGAAGACCTTCGTACACAGCTTGAACATTCCCATCCGGATGCGGCCGAGCTGTTCGGGGCGAAGCTGATCGAGAGCGGGTATGAGAGGCGTGACGAATACGACGCCGACCACTGGATTCTGGCCGGCCAGGATTTTTTCACGGTTGCCGGGGACTTTCCGCGGATCAGGCCCTCGCTCCTTCCACCGGCGGTCTGCGATGTGCGGTACGCCATCCGGCTTGATGCCTGTTCGGAGTTCCGGATCTCCAGTGACGAAGCGATAAGGCGCGTGTTCGGCCGATGAGCAATCTTGCGGACCAGTATCGGGAGTTCTGGGATGACCTGCTGCGCGATGCGGAGGTGTCCGGAGAGCCGCAGCAGGCATGCTTCTTCGAGCTTTATGCCCGGACGGCGGCCGAGAACGGCGACTGCACCGACCTGACATACACGCCGGTGAGGAAGGAAGGAACGCAGGGCTACCAGATTGATGGATATGCCTTGGATACGGACCGCGGAGAGCTGCATCTGGCGGTCTGCGACCTCCGTCCGGACGCAGAGCTGGAGGCTCTGAACCAGACCCAGATCGCGAGTCTGTTCCGGCGCGCGGAACGCTTTTTCAGGGCCGCCTTGCGGCCGGAGTTCATCAACGCGCTTGAAGAGGTGAGCCCGGCATTCGAAGCGGCCTACCCGATTCATGCCCATCAGAACCTCATCCGACGCGTCCGGATCATTGTTTTTTCAAACGCCCGCCTCGCCACACGCAAAAGGAGTGTTGAATCGCAGGAAATCTCCGGAAAGACCTTCACCTACAACCTCCTCGACTTTCCACGCTACGTCAGCATCATGGGTTCCCGGAACGGGTCGGAGCCGATCGAAATAGACATAGCGGACCTGAACGCGAAACCTCTGCCATGCCTCCAAGCGCACACGGGTGATGACACGTACCAGTCATATCTGGTGGTCATGCCGGGCCAGCTCCTGGCGAAAATATACGGGCTGTATGGCGCGCGGCTTCTGGAGCAGAACGTCCGGACCTTTCTGCAGGCACGCACCAAGGTGAACCAAGGGATTATTCAGACGCTGCTCAACTCCCCGACCATGTTCTTCGCCTACAACAACGGGCTGACGGCAACGGCATCGCGGATCAGCACGCAGAAGCTGGAAGACGGCAGTCTTGGCATCGCCTCGATCGAGAATCTGCAGATTGTGAACGGCGGGCAGACCACTGCATCGATTTTGTATGCGCACGACAGGAACAAGGCCGATCTCAGCCAGGTGTCTGTGCAGATGAAGCTTTCAGTGGTCGATTCCGACCGGATCGAGGAGGTCGTGCCGAAAATTTCACGGTTTGCCAACACGCAGAACCGCATCAGTGAGGCTGACTTCTTCTCCAACCACCCCTTCCATGTGACCATGGAAAAGATTTCACGCCGGCTTCCGGCCCCTCAGAAGGCCGGAGCTTTTTCATCCACCAAGTGGTTCTATGAGCGGGCTCGCGGTCAGTACAAGGACCAGAAGGCTTACGGAACAGCTGCGGCCCGCCGCAAGTTCGAGATTGAGTTTCCCGCCGATCAGGTATTTGTCAAGACCGATGCTGCCAAATATGAGCTCACGTTTGCGTGCATGCCTCATGTTGTGAGCCAAGGCGCCCAGAAGTGTTTCCTTGCCTTTGCCGAGACCGTCAGCAAGTCCTGGGAACAGAATCCGGATGCATTCAACGAATTATATTACAAGGATCTGATTGCAAAAGCGATCATCTTCACATGGGTGGACCAGATGATCGCTGCGTCGGATTGGTACATGGAAGACCGCGGGTACAAGGCCAACATCGTCACCTACACCATCGCCTGGCTGGTCAACCATCTGAAGCAGAACGGCCTCCTGCTGGACTTCCAGCAGGTCTGGAACAGGCAGGAGCCCGACGACAGCCTCAAGAGGGGCCTTGAGCACTGTGCTCCGATCGTTGCCCGTGCGGTCAAGGACACGCCTGCGGACATCAAGAACGTCAGCGAGTATGCCAAGCGCCAAGCCTGCTGGGCAGCGGTGTCCAGGCTGCAGATCAGCCTGCCAGGCGATCTCTCCGGCTGCGCCTCCGATCGCGCTGAAAGCAGCCGGCTCAGAAAGGATGCCCTGGAGGTCAAAAAGATTGATAATGGCATCGAACTTGACGCGCTTCTGATCAGGATTGCTCCTCTTGCCGGCAGAATAAAGGAAGAAGCCCAAACTCGCCGGCTTCTGTCGCCCAGCTCCGACTCCGGACTGAGAAAACTTGTCGCCGGAAACCTTAAGCTGAGCCAATCGGAAAAGAAGGCGGTGGGGCATCTTCTGAGCCGTCTTCAGGAGAGCGGGGCAAGCCTGCCGGCGTGACCCCAGCATCGGCCGAACAGACCATCCACGCTGCCGGTGGGGCCGCGAGCCTGAGTTTGTCTTTCAGCGGCACCGCGCCGCTGTCAGTGCCATGTCCCGATCCTCTGCCCTCGGGGCTTGGCACTGCACAGCAGCTCCTGACGCTCAGTCCATTGTAGCCCGTGAACGCTTGAGGCTCAGGGTAATTTCGAAGGTGGTCCAGCGCGTCGTCCGGCTGCTGGGACGGAACTCGATCGTGCCCCCGGCGTCCGCAAGCAGCCGGCGCGCGATTGCCAAGCCCATGCCACCTCCGTTCGGTTTCGTCGTGAATCCGGGATCAAAGAGGCGCCCGACATTCCGGGCGGGAACGCCGCATCCGGTGTCCTGGAAGAGAATCTCGGCAGCGCTGTCGCCGCGGCGCCTCGCCCGGATGGAAACCTCCTTCAGATCCCGCTTCGCCAAGGCGTCGAGAGAGTTCCACATCAGGATATGAAGCACCTGATGGAAGGCCGCCGGCAGCATCTCCGTCCTGATCACGGCATCCTTGTCCGCCGCGATCTTCAGGGACACGCCGTAGGATTCGAGAAGGTGGGCCACAGCCGTGTCGAAAGTCCGGAGTTCGGCGACGACGTCGATCGTGCGCCGGCTGGCCCTCCGGTTCGGCGCCACATCGCCGATGAGATCCGCAAGCTCCATCAGCTCTTCCAGAGCGCCTTCCGCCATGTACAGGGGGCCGGTCATGGTCTGAGCTGCCGAACCGCGTTCCAGAGACCGTATCAGGCTGCGCAGCTTCCTGAGCCGCGGCAGGAGCGCATGTGACGCGAACTTGGCGCCCTGCCCCATTGCCGCAAGCTCGACGTAGCCGGCAAGTTCCTGTTCCCGGGCGGAGCGCTCGCGGGCAAGACTCTGCTCAAGACGCTCCAGGATGCCACCGAAGCCGCCGCGCACCTGTCTGGACGCCTCCTTGAGCTCTGCCACGACGGCGTCCGTGCCGGTGCGCTCGTCCGGCACCGCCGGGCTCTCCTCCTCCCGTAAGGGCGGATTGCGGATGGCCTGCCGCTCTGCCTCGACGATCTGGAGAACAAAGAACACCAGCCTCCGCAGATCTTCATAGGCGCGGTTCTGGAGAAGACCGCCTCGGTTGGTCTGATCGCGCAGCTCGGGATTCGCGTCCCGTCCGATCTCGACGTAGCCGCAGACCTGATTGTTGCTGAGCCGCACCATCGGATTGTTGACCCGACGATGATCAAGCCGGAGCCAGTCATCATCGGGCTCGCCGTACGGAAGAACACGGAAGCCGTTGCGGTAGACGCTGATTCCCGACCATTCGCGAAGCCAGACCCGGACCTCCTGAGGCGGTCCGACCTTGGCCAGGGCTTCGGTCTCAAGATCGAAGCAGTGTATCGTAACCCGCGCCGGCCCGCATTCGAGATCGCCCGGACCGACCCAGGAGTGCGCTACCTGCGGTCCGTCACCGACCTGGCAGATAATGGTCCCATCGCCGTCGAATTCGGCGCGCACCCGGTAGGCGGCCCGGTCCAGAAAGGAAACTCTGAGCGGGCCGTGGTAATCGGGAAACTCGTCCGACTCGACGTTAATTTCGAAACCGAGATCGCCGGCGGTGGGACTCAGCAGTCTCTGCAGACGCATGCACAGGCGGCGGAACATCCGTTCCTTCCAGCGCGCCCGCAGCCCTGTTATCCGGATGCGGGTTCCTGGACGATCGAGAATCTGAGCCTTCTGCTCGCGCCAGCGGACGCTGATGTCGCTGAGGAGACGGCTCTCGTCATCGAACTCGTCCCAGTCGAAGACCGCCACCACCTCGGAGTCAGAATCTGCCGCCCGGGAGACCAGTTCCGCATGCCGGCCGAGCCGGTCCACGGCAAAGCGGCCAACCCCTTTCTCGCCCAGCACCCGCCGGCCGGCCGGCGTGTAATGGCGGTCCTTGCTGGCCTTGGAGGAGCCCGCCGGCTGCATCCAGTTCTGCAGAAGAACGTCGAGCCCCATGCCACGCCCGTCGTCCTCGATGACGATTTCCCCATCGTCGCCCGCGGCGCCCCTGAAGGACAGAGTCACCCGGCGGGCATCCGCATCGTGCGCATTCTTCACCAGCTCGGCGACGGCCATCACCTCGTCGCGGATCAGTTCTCCGCCAAGGAGCTTGATGAGGCGCGCGCGGGGAACGAAGGGGGCGGCGCCGTTTCTGAGAACGAGATTCATGGCCGGGCCTCCCGCGCCAGAAGGTCACGGAAGCTTCGGGCTATGGCAGCCGCAAGCGCCGGCGGTACGGAATTTCCGATCTGGATCCACTGCTCCGACGGGGAGCCACAGAAGACAAAGTCATCGGGATAGGACTGCAGCCGCGCGGCTTCGCGGTGGGTGATCGAGCGTGTCTGGGTCGGGTGCACGTAGCTGTTTCCGTCCTTGGCAAGGTGCGAGACGATGGTCTTGCTTGGCTGGTCGGGCCGCAGGCGGGCGTACTTGTCATCAAACACATCGCGGCGGTAACGCATCAGGTCACCGCGACCGTGGCGCTCGATGACGTGAACGCTGTCCTCTCCAGGACGGAGAAGCCCATAGAGCTCAAGATCCTGAGGGTTGTGATAGCGACACCGGTGGTTGAAAACCAGAGATGAGGCTCCTTTGATCGGAAACCGACTGTTGCGCAGGTAATAGCGGTGTCGCGGATCGCTGTCCGCTGCCATCGCCGGAGCCAGCATCACTGCCGCGCCGCTGTCCGCCTCTACGGGAGGCAGATCAAAGATCGCGGCCTCGACCGTGACCGGGGGCAAAGCGTCTGGATCGAAAGACCGCGAAGCGCCATGCTGAAACTCAGCTTCTGGAACGGCCGGCAGGCGGCCGACGGACGAAGCCACCAGAAGGCTTCTCACCCGCCGCTGCGGGACGCCGTAAGCCGCCGCGTCCAGCTTCCATATTGCGGTCAGGAAACCGGCGTCACGAAGCATCTGCTCCGCAGTCCGCATGAAGGAAGGCTCGCTGCCCCTGGGGGTGTCCATGCCCGGCACATTTTCCATCAGAACAAGCTTTGGCCGCAGAGCTACGGCGGCACCAACGACGTACTGGAACAGATAATTCCGCTCGTCTTCTGATATGCAGTAGCCGGCCAGCGTCTGGCGTGCGGCGAGAGCCTGCTTGGATCTCAGGCCGGCGAGGGAAAACCCCTGGCACGGCGGCGCGCCGATCAGGACGTCCAGCGGGCGTCCGCCCAGCCGTGCCGTTATCTCCGCCACCGCAAGCTCTCGGATGTCCGCGCAGAGGACCGCGTCTTCGGATATGTCGTGATGGTTGAGGCGGTAGGTCGTGCAGGCCTCGGGATTAGCATCAACCGCAAGCACTGGCCGGAAGCCTGCCCGGGAAAATCCGAGGGAAATGCCGCCGGCGCCGCAAAACAGATCAACCACAATCGGTTTCCGGCTGGAGGGGGCGGCCAGCCGGCGGCTCCGTTCGGCCCGGCAGAACCGCGCGATCTCGCAGCGCCCGCATTCGGGCGAATCGGCGCGGCAGATCTCCTGCACGTGCTGCCCGAGCCGCGCGCGCAGGAGGGCCTGCATCGTCGTCGGCACCAGCTGCCAAGCCTCCCCCCTCTGCTCCGGCTGCAGGCCGCTCAGCCTGACGCCGAGGGGTTCAAACAGTTCCATGCGGGCAAGAGCGTCCCACCCGCCGGCATCCGGTTCGCCGCGGCAGAGTTCAGTCTCCTGCGGGGTCCGCGGATCGGCCTGCGGATAGAGCACCGCCAGAATCCGCGCGACTTCCCTCAGACGCGCAAGACATTCGTCCAGCTGGCTGCGGATTCCGGAGGGCTCCGTGCCCTTGAGGTGTGCGAGCAGACCGTAAGTTCCGGCACGCGCCGCAGCGGTCAGCTTACGGCGCCACAGAGCGGCCTCCGGAGCGAAGCTTTTGGGACGCGTGAGGAAATGCGACAGCTCGGACACATCCCAGCACCAGCCGGTTTCGCGCCGGAGCGCGTCGCAGTCGGCAAGCCGGCGCGCCGAGGAGTCCGTCTCACCGGCTGCCGGATCAGCTTCGGTGTCCATTTCGCCGGTGGCGTAGGCGTCTGCTGGTGTTCTCAATGTTCTTGCTCGATGTGAAGCGGCATCCTGCGATGGATTGCGCCACCAACCTACCCCTTTACGCGACTCCGCTCCACTTTCGTGTGTGACACTGCGCGTGCGCAGCACCGACACGAAAGGTTGTCGCAGCGCAAGAGCAATCGCTTGACTGAGTGTAATTGCCTGGGTGCGCTCATGTTTGGGAAAGTCGAAGTCAAACGCCCTCTCCGCCCAGCGCGTGCCCGCATTCGGGCCCTCAGCGTTTTCCGGCACCAAGCGTCTGCGGGCGATGGAACCAGAAAGGAGCCCGGTCGTACATCTTGGCGGACAATCAAATCCGGTTTACCGAACGGTTGACAGATGAACGATAAATCGGAACAATGCGTCCATCCTGTCGTACAGCCGCCGTCCGTAGGGGCTCAATGTCGGAGATGAATGATGTCGATAGCCGCACGCATCCGTGAGCTGCGCCAGAAATCCGGGGAATCCCTTCAGCAGCTGGCGGAAAGTGTGGGGGCGTCCAAAGCCCACCTCTCCGATCTGGAGCGGGGCGCCGCCACGAACCCGACGATCGAGCTACTGAGGGCTCTGGCTGCGCATTACAACGTCAGCATCGCGGCTCTGATCGGGGAGGAGCCCGCTCCGGCCATTCCTGTGGTCAACGACCAAGTCAATGCCTGGATCAAGCAGATCAGAAAGGAACAGGCCGCGGGGCTCGACCTTGAAACGGCGGCGCAGGAAGCACGCCTGACCTTCGAAGGGCTGATGGGGCCTCTGGATGCCCAGCAGATCGCAAACTGGAACGCAGCGCGTGACGAGATCGCCCGGACGCTGCAGCAGAAGATTGAATTTCTGGGAACGTATTCCATACGTAAACCGCGGCGGCCCGAATGGTACGCCGGTCCGAAGGAAACCGACGCAAACTGGCCCCGTCTCCGCGCCTATCTTCTGGAGCGGAAGAAGTGGTCGCAGAACACCGTTGACAGCATTGACAGCACATCATCGGAAGTTGTTGGCCTGCTTGAAAACCCGGCGCAGTCTGAGTTCCGCGGGCGCGGAATGGTTGTCGGCTATGTCCAGAGCGGCAAGACCGCAAACATGACTGCCTTGATCGCCAAGGCGATCGATGCAGGATACAAGTTCGTGATCGTCCTGACCGGGCTTACCAATTCCCTGCGCAAGCAGACGCAGGTCAGGCTGGTTTCCGATCTGAGGGATCGGAACCGGCACAGCTGGTTTCTGCATACCAATGAGGACGCGGATTTCAGGACCCCGCCCAACGCCTGGTTCACGGTCATGGACGAAGTCCAACTGGCCGTCGTCAAGAAGAATGTGTCTCCCCTGGAGCACCTGCTGGAAACGATCAGGAAGACACCCCCAGCGCTTCGCGAGCGGATGCCCGTCCTGCTGATCGATGACGAATGCGACCAGGCCGGCGTCAATGCCTCCGGCAGCCAGTACAACATGACGACGATCAACGGCCTGATCAGGCGCATTCTTGCCCTCCTCCCGCGTGTCCAGTATGTCGGGTACACTGCGACACCATTTGCGAACGTGCTGATCAATCCCGAAAAGCCTGCAGGCGGTCTCGATGACCTCTACCCTGAGGACTTCATCACGCCTCTGCCCCGCCCTGAGGGCTACTTCGGAACGGAGACGCTCTTCGGTCGAGATCCCATCGATGCCGATGCGGAGAAGCCGGACGAGACTGGTCTCGACATGATCCGAGAGGTTCCTGCCGAAGAAATGGCGCAGGTGCGTCCGCCCTCGGCCAGGGAAAAGGACCTGTTTGATCCTTCAATCCCGCCGTCACTCGGGGACGCGCTCCGCTATTTCCTGCTCGCCACTGCCTGCCGATACGCCCGTGGCGCCCGGAATCAGCATTCCTCAATGCTGATCCACACGACCGTCTACAAGAGACCGCACGAGAAGATGGCTTTCAAGGTCGAAGCCTGGCTCCGTGAAGTCGGTTCAGCGCTCGCTTCCGGTGATACGGAGGTCCTGGATGGGCTGCGGAGCCTCTGGGAGGCCGAGTCAGCGAAAGTGGATCCTGCCCAGTTTGGCAACAAGAGGCACGAGTTCGACGAGGTGGAACCCCACCTTCGCGATGTCATCAACGATCTCGAAGTCATTGTTGAGAACAGCGACAGCGACACTCGTCTTGATTTTTCCGGGAAAGGGAAAAAGTACATCGTTGTTGGCGGTTCAGTGCTCGCCCGTGGCCTTACCATTGAGGGCCTGATCGTCAGCTATTTCGTGCGCACGTCCAGCCAGTATGACACCCTGCTCCAGATGGGCCGTTGGTTCGGATACCGGATCGGTTACGAGGACCTGCCCCGCATCTGGATGACCAAGGAACTGCAGGACGCATTCCATGACCTGGCAACTGTAGAGGCGGAAATCCGCGCGGACATGGAGGAGTACCGCAGGCGCGACGTGACGCCGGCGGACTTCGCGGTGCGGATCCGGCAGATCCCGGGCATGACCATCACGGCTGCCAAGAAGATGATCGCTGCGGAGAGCTGCGACATCAGCTTTTCGGGAGAACATCTTCAGACAATCCGGTTTCATGTCGGCAAGGAGGATGTTGGGCGGCTCGCGAGCAACTGGAACGCCGGAGCGACGCTCGTGGACGCCGCTGCCACGGTGTCTGCCGTGGAGCCTCGGACGGATGGTCCTACCGGCCGCCTTTTCCGGCGGGTTCCCCTTGACGCGGTCATGGCCTTTCTGAAGGGTTACAAGGCTTCCGACCGCGATCTGTTCTCCCAGGAGCTGCTCGACTACATCAGGAGTGAAGCGGACAGAGCGGACACCCCGTTCCGGTTCTGGAACGTCGGCGTGATCGAGCCCGGTTCGGGCTCGTGCTCCGCCGAGCCGCTCGGCGGTCTGGGAAAGGTGCGGATGGTCAACCGTGCCCGTCTGAAGGAATCCCGCGCTGACGGCGCTGCGGACATCAAGGCCCTCATGTCCCGGCGCGATGTCCTGCTGGACGTTTCGTGCACGGCGGCATCCGATGACTGGAAGGCCCTGAAGGCAGCCCGGCAGTCAGAGATTGGCGACAAGGTACCTCTTCTGCTCCTCTACGCGATTGACGCGAACTCCAAGCCGAGAGATGAGCAGAGCACGATCCGCGTGCCACTCCAGGCGCCCATGGACGTGCTGGGTGTGGGGATCGTCTTTCCTGACCGCGGCGTGCGGACAAGCTATGTGCGCGTCCAGCTCTCTCCAGACGATGCCGAAGGCGAAAGCCTTTCCGCGGAGCTGCCTGCCGAAGGAACCGGAGGCGACCAATGACATCCGCCGACTTGGCAGGTCTCGCGTGGGAGCGGCTCCGGAAGGAGCCGCGCAGCACGGCCGAGGACCTCTCCACACCGTCCCTGGCGCTACCGACGAGAACCGCTCATGGCCATGCCAGGCTTTCGCTCGGGCCGGACGGGGAGCCGCGACTCCTCCTGCCGATCGGCAACGGAGACGCGTTTCCGGCCGTTCAGGACGGGCGGGGGCTTGCCTTCAAGGACCGCGTGCTCCTCCTTTCCGGCCGGTCCGTGCGTTTCATTGACGTCATCTGCAGGGAGCTGACCCTTGAGGCGGTCTTCAGGGAGGTCGTGACGGCCATCCTGCGCCGGCTGGACAGCGGCGAAACACCCGGTCACGCCGTCGAGGCGGCGATCAGGGAGTTCCGCGAACTTCTTCTGCGCGCCCAGAGCCGGTCAGTGACGGCCGAAACGGCCGTCGGGCTGGTTGGCGAGCTGCGGCTTCTGAACCGGCTTCTGGAGATCCGGCCCGACGCGTGGAGTGCATGGACCGGGCCGCTTCCCGGCCGTCATGACTTCCGCGCGGGCGATCTTGCGATCGAGGTGAAATCATCACTCCGGCGCCAGAGCCGAGTTGTCGAGATTTCCGCCCTCGACCAGCTTGCCGAGCCTTCCGGCGGCGAACTCTTCCTTTTCTACGGCAGCTTTGAAGAGTCTGCGGCGGGACCGCTCAGCGTTCCCGGCGAGGTCTCCAGGGCTTTGTCCTTGGCATCGGACCCCGGCGAGCTCACCCAGAGGCTGGCGCTCATCGGATACGATCCCGCTCTTGATGAGCTTTGGGCACAGTTCCGTTTTTCTTTCCTCGACAGCGACGTTTACCGCGTCGTCAGTGGCTTCCCTCGTCTGACGCCCGCCAGCCTTGCCGAGGCGGAGCTGCCCTCTGGCGTCTCGCACTTCCGGTACAGGGTCAATCTGTCGGCAGCCCGCGACTTCCGCCTGGATCGGCCGGAGGCCGAGGCTCTTGTACAGAGGTTCGCGGCATGCCTGCTGTGACGCTGGGCCTCAGTTCCGAACGGTTCAGCCCGTCAGGCGGGTTTGCCGCGGAGGGCATGCGGAGACTGCTGGGTGCTCCGCCTCTCAGCCTTCTCCAGCTCGTCGTCCGTGAGGCCGTGCAGAACAGCTGGGACGCCCGCCGCGGTGCCGAGCCCGTCCGCTGCCGCATACGGCTGCGCGTTCTGAGCCCGAAGCAGACCGAGGCGCTCCGGACCAGAGTGTTCGCCGAGCTGCCGGCGACGGGCAGCTCGGCCGGCCCCATTCAGCAGTTTCTCGCGTCGCCCGCACCAGTCGTCATGGAAATATGCGACTGGGGCACGAGTGGGCTCAGCGGCCCGACGCGTGCCGACGAGCTCCCCGGGACAGGCCGGCCAAACAACTTTGTCAACTTCGTCCGCAACTACGGTGTGCGCCGAGACGCGGGGCAGGGGGGTGGCACCTACGGCTACGGCAAAAGTTCTCTCTATCTTGCCAGCGGGTGCGCGACGGTCATCATCGACTCGCTGGCCTGTGCGCCGGACGGCGGCCCTCCTGAACGCCGGCTGATCGCCAGCCACGTCGGCGATGCATATGATGATGCCCGCGGCCGTCTGACGGGCCGCCACTGGTGGGGGATTCTCTCGGACGACGGCGCCGTCGCGGAGCCGTTGACCGGCCTGCCGGCGGCCCGCCTCGCCAAGGACATCGGCCTGCCGGTCCGCGGCCGCGACGATACCGGAACGTCAATTTTCGTGCTGGCTCCCCGACTTTCCGGCGAACGGCTGAGTGATGCTCTGGGCGAAGTTCAGGAAACGCTCCTCTGGTACTTCTGGCCGAAGCTGATTGACAGCGGCGCCGGAAGGAAGATGCATTTCGAGCTGGAAGCCGACGGAACTGTGGTGCCGTTGCCTTCACCCGAGGAGTTTCCGCCGCTAGACCTCTTCGTGGAGGCGTATCGGTCCCTCAAGGCGGATGGCCCGGGGACGCAGCTGATCACCAGCGAGCGGCCTTCCAGGCTTCTCGGCCGGCTCAGCATCCGACGCGGATTCCGGAACCCGCGCAAATATCTGGTGCCCAGACCCGACAGTATCATTCCCCAGACCTCGGCGCACATCGCGGTGATGCGGCCGGTGGAGCTGGTCCTCCGCTACATTCAGGGTACGGCACTGCCGAGCGACAATCACGAATGGGCAGGTCTGTTCATCTGTGACGACGATCCGATTGTGGAACAGGCCTTCGCGGATGCCGAGCCAGCCGCTCATGACGACTGGATCCCGGACATGCTGCCCAAAGGGCCGGCCAAGACGTTCGTCAACGTGGCGCTCAAACGCCTGAAGGATGCGGCTGTGTCCTATGCCTTCCCGCCCGGTCCGCGCGTGTCAGGGGCCGGAGACCAGCCGTCTCTGGCCCGCGCCGCGGACCGGTTGGGCGAGATTCTTCCGACTTCTCCCGGAACCGCCAGCGGTGGCGCCAGAAGCCGCAGCTCCAAGAGCGCACGGCGCCCATACTCTGTGGAGGAGCCGTCGTTCGTGAAGCTCCGGGAAGGCGAGAAGGGGCCCGAGGCTGTCTTTGAAACCAGAGTGACAAACAGCTCCGAACGCGCTGTCGGGATCAGGGCTGTTCCTGGGCTTGTCCTCGACGGCGAGATTTCCGACGTCTCCATCGGGCCTGACGGCTGCTCCGCGGACTTCATCGCCTGGGAAACGGAAGCGGGTGAAATCCTCGCACAGGGGGCCGTGCTGCAGGTCGGGCCGTGCGCGGAGGTGACATGCCGGGTCAGCGTCACGGTTCCGGACATGGCAGCGGTGGGCGTGTCATTCCAAGTCCTGGATGAGGTCTCGCCGTGAGCGCGGTTGCTTTTCCCTTTCTGCGCCCTGCCCCCTCGACCGTGGCGGCATCGCCGTGGATGATGCGTCTGGACGGAAGAGGCTATCTGACGCTCGGCGGCCACCTCGACCACTGGGACTACGCGTCTGACCTGCACCTGCACAGACGCCTCAGCCTCGATCTGCCGTCCATTGCAGAACAGGTCGGGATCGCAGCCGCGGATCTCCACCTGCGGGCCGTGGTGACGCTCGGAACTGCCGGTGGGCGGCTGGACGGGACCCGCCACATCATCTGGGCGCAGGATGTCGGGGCTGACAGCACCGGTCACGACATTGCACTCTCCATCCAGAGCAGGGATCTTTCGAGACGTCTGAGCCTGACAACAGAGCTGATTCTCCGTGCTGAACCGGCGAGCAGCGGCCCCCTCTCGCCGAAGAGAGCCGGCATGCGCCTGTGGAGCGAGCGCAACGTGGTGGAGCTGGAGCATGGAGAACCGCGCTTCCCGATCGAAGTCATCAGCTTCAGGAAGCTGCTTCCGCACCGGCCGAATTCCGCACTCTGGTATCTTGACTGGTCGCCCCAGGACTTTTCCCGTGATTTCACGAGTGCCGCACGGCTGTATATCAACGGTGACAATTCCGCGTTCGTGCAGCGCGTCAGCGAGGGAGATGAGCTGCTGCTCCGGCTCATCATGTCGTCGATCATGGTGCAGATGACCCGCGCGGCTCTGAATGCCGAATGCTTTTCACTCGACATGCTTGAGAATGCCCCCGGCTCTCTCGGCGGCGTGATCGGCGGCTGGATCAGGCAGAGCTTTCCCAATCAAGCTTTGGCCGCCGTTCAGATGCTCGCTCTGCTGGATCCCGCCGCTTTCGACGGGATTCTAGGCGCCCTCGCATCACCGGCAGAGGGAGACGACGGCAATGGCTGACAATCTGCTGTTCCCGCGCCTGCATCAGCTCGGCGTGAAGCGGCTCGTCGGCGACCTCGCCCATCTCCGATCTGATCTTCCATTTGAGCGGCTTCAGGAACTTGAGGAATTTATCTACTATGCCGGCTCCGGCGGCCGCCGGATCACGCTTGCGGAACTGCGGCAGAGGCGAAACCAGATGCTGGAAGTCGCGGCCGCTTTCGGCTTTCCTGGCCCGTCCACGCAAGCCCAGAGGGCCGCCTTCGATGCGCGTTGCGCGGCTTGGCTGATTGAGAATGAGGTGGTTCCGGGCGGCGAGGCGCTCCGGAACGATGTCTGGGCGTTCGTCACGACCTGTCTTCTGCCGGACGTGAGCATGTGGCGGTTCGGCGACGCCACGGCCGAACGCTTTCAAGGGGGGGTCCGGAACACGTTTCAGCGCCTCTGGATGCGCGGAAGGGCTCTCGACCGTGGCGAAGGGCATGATGCCCGCTGGGCGCTCCTGAATGCACTTACGGAAGATGCTCTCGTCGGGATCACCGAACGTCCGTCCATCGGAGCTGATCCAATCCTCGCCCGCGCCATCGCCGAAGCCTGGGTCGAGACCGCGGCTGAAGTCGGCTCCGGCGTGATGGAGGATGTGGCCAGGAAGGCGGTTCGCAACATCAGGCTCGTCAGTGAGGTCGTGTATCTGGCCGCACTGGGAGAGGCACAGGCCAAATCGGTCGCCACGGCGCAATTCCGGAGGGCTGCCGAGGCGCTCGCCAGCAAGGCATGATCGGTCAGCCGCCGAGGCCAAGGATCCATTGGACCAAAATCCGCTGATTGCCTTGACGGGTAAGCACTCCGCAGCCGGTCAGCGCTACCACGACTGGGCCCGGTTGCGCTTGTTCCGCTTGCAGGAACCGCTGTGGGATCCACTGGCGGCTGATCCGCCGCAACCGCAAGGACCACGCCGACAAGGCCTACCGGGTACGGATCCGGCATGCCTGCGAGGATCTGGCGCTCTGGCGTGCCCGGCTTCTCACCATCGACACGATGATCGAGGCGTTGCTCGAAGACCATCAGGTCGCCCGTCTGCTGACCTCCATCGAAGGGATCGGCACGACGACAGCGGCCCGGTTGGTGGCCGAACTCGACGATCCCGCACGGTTCCGCTCGCCGGAAGCATTGGCCTCCTACATCGGGCTGGTGCCGGCCCTCAAACACTCTGGCAAGCAGACGCCGAAGCGGGCGGGGCTGTCGCCGATCGGCAAGGCGGCCTTGCGGCGGGCGCTGTGGATGCCGACAGTTCACGCGGTGCACGCCAGCCCCTGGCTGCGCGTCTTCTATGAGGGCCTGCGCGCCCGCGGCAAGCCGGGCAAGGTCGCGCTGATCGCCGCGATGCGCAAGCTGATGGTCGCCATCTGGACCGTCGCCAAACAGCGGCGCACCTGGTCGCCCTCACCCCCTCAGGAGACGACCGCCTGAATCCCAGCGGTCGGTCGTCCCGACCGACCCATGCCGAACCATCGCCGGGCCGGACGGCGCGGGGCAAGGCCGCAGCCGCCGCAGGCGGGGGCGCGTCAGCGCCAGCCTTGACCCGAGGCGGCCGGTCTGGCCCTCAACCCGCTTTTCCGCTTCACAAAGGGCACGGTATCTATGGCGTGACCCCGGATTCGGCGCCCACTTGCCGCTGCACGCCGTCATGAAACCCGTGTCACAGACTATGCTCCACAAACGTCCAGGGGCAGTTGTGTGACCGATTTTCGGGGACGGCTCGGGGTGAACGGCGCCTTGGGGGGCTGGGACCGGTCGCTCTTTGAGCTTTACGCAGTTTTGGTTACCGCCGCCCGTAATGGCAAAAAACCCGGCTTGCTCATGGCAAAATCCCCAGGCGTTCAGCGCACCGTTCACTCCCCGCCGTGCTTCTTCTTCCAGCGCCGCGCCACCGCGTTGCGCCCCGCCAGCAGCCGCTCGCCGTAGCGCAGCACCATGCGCGGCGTGTCCCAGCCGCCGGCCTGGGCGACCCCGGCGATGTCCTCGCCGTCGCCCAGGAGGTCCTGGGTCACGCCGACCCGGATGCTGTGGCCCGAGAATCGGTGCAGGATGCCGGCCTCGGCGGCGCGGGTGTTCAGGATCGCCACAGCCGCGACGGTGGAGAGGGGGGACACCCCACCGCGATGGATGCTGACGAACAGCGCGTCGGCCGCTTCCAGCTCGTCGGCGGTGCCCGTGCGCACGCCCTTGGCCGCACCTCGCTCGGCCGCCGTGGCGACGACCCGGTGGCATTCCGGCCGCCAGGCATCGAGAGCGGCCATAGTATCGGGCGAGAGCCAAGCGATCTTGCCCGCTTTGGCTTGGTCCGTCTTGGACTTCCGAACTAGCAGCGTGCCGCTGCCATCCGCATCCCGGCCGAGGTCCTCCCAGCGCAGCGCGACCAGTTCCGACACCCGTCGCATACTGTCGTGCCAGACGTGAATGAGCGCGCGGTCCCGCAGGGCGTAGGTGAGCGCGGTGCGCTCGGCCGCGATCTTCGCCGCCACCTCGGCCGCACGGGCGGCGCCGGTGGTCAGGGACGACAGACGCCCGTGACTCTCCTGGAGGTCGTCGATGATCCCTTGGTGCTCGGCAATCCGAGCGTCCAGGGAAGTCACGATTTTCTCGAAATCCGGTTCGTTCAGCGCACGTGCCTGTTTCTGGCGAGCACCGCGTTCCCGCGTGTGCGCCTCGCGCGCCAGCTTGGAGTGGTCGTGCTTCGTGGGATCCTCGAAACCGGCTGCACGGTGCGCCGTGGCGATGGCCCACAGGTGCTGCTGGAGCGAGGCGGGCTTCAGCGGTTTCGGGGGCAACCAGACACTCTCAGGGCGCTTCGGCGGCTTCGCCCGGCACGTCCGATTCTCCTGGGCGGCCTTGCGCTGCAGGACCTCGTACCGCTCCTTTAAGCGGGTGTACCGCGCCACCGATCGGGGATCCGGACGACGCCAACGCCCGTAACCGCGATAGCCGACCTCCTCGATGTAGGCCTCCACCGTCTCCGGCGTCGCCGGCAGCCAGACGTGGCCGCGCTCCGAACACCACAGGGCGAACAAGCGAATGCCGTCGAGCATGGCGCGCACCGTGCGCGGCGCCTTGGCGCGCGCGTAGCGTTTGCCGTAGGCGGCCAGCTGCTCGCGCACCTCGGCGGGCAGGTCTGGATCATCCTGGATCGCGGCGATGGGATCGTCGGAGATCGCGGTGGGGAGGAGGATGTCGTCGCTCATCAGGCCACTTTTTCCAGTGTTGGCGCCAGGATGGCCCCGCGAGGCCCCCTCATGTACGGCTCGTTCCAGATCAGCTTGCGGTCCATACGGCCGGTGCCATGAGGCTGCCAGCGGAAATGGCCATCCACCTCAACTCTCTTGTCCAGACGCCAACCAGCGTGTCCGGCCATTCCCGGCACCACGTTAGGACGTCCGAAACGGTCGGCCGGCGGCGACAGACGCACGACCTTGAAGATCGTCCGGGTTTTCTGGAGTTGCTGACGCTTGCGGCTGACCGACAGAGTCTGTGGCGTGATCGACGGCAGGGGTTCCTGGCACGCCTGAGGGACCGACAGACGGTACAGGACGACGAGTTTGACGAACTCGGCGAGACGATCGCGGAGGTGGTCGTCAGGCACGTCGGTGGCGTTGTCCGACCCGATCGGGCCGGCGTCCGGACCAAAGATCGTCCAGTACAGATAGCTGGTGACCCGGTTGCTTCCTGGCGAGGTCAGGATCACCAGCGCGCGAATGTTCGCGCTCTCTGGGACGGGCTGCGTGAAGATGGCGCGCACCTGGGTCGTCGCGCTCAGCAGCAGGGCGCGATGGGGCAGGTCGATGTAGCCGGTCGCCCGCGCCAGGTCCGGCATATGGTCCTCGGTGTCCGGTGCCCTCGCGCCGGCGAGGGCCGCCACCAGATCCGGCGACACCTGCAGAGCCGTTGTCATCAGGTGGGGGGTGCCGCCTGCCGCCAGGCGCTCCGCTTCGGTCTGCAGGAACGGGCCGGTCATTGCGACGATGACGGCATCGATCGGGGCGACGCGGGGAGTGAAGCTCGCCATGCCTCCCTCACCGGGCAGGGCAGCCGCGATGATAGCGTTCATCAAGCGCATGGCCGCAACGCTGTCGCCGCGGTGGATTCCGAGATCGATCCGGAAGCGGGCTTCCAGGTCGGCGTCGCTGTACTGATCGAGCCCGTACGCGCCGACGCGCTTGGCGTCGAGCAGTCGGTCGAAGGCCCCCGAGACAAAATGATCAAGCCATGTGGTCATAAGCGCTCCGCGGATGAGTTGGCGTTTGGGGTCGCCATACATCTGCGCGCTGAAACCGGACTCCGGCTTGTCGTCGTGGCGGTCCGGACGCGGGCCATTCCGCGCTGCGCCGTGCGCCGCCAGGAGCAGGAGGCGGCAGGCTTGCGGGAACTGTAAGGGTCGGGCGTCCGGCGGACGGCAACGGGGTGGCAACGGCGGTCCTTGCGGTGACGTGTCCGGCGCACCGGTAGCGCCGGCGGCAGCGTGCCCTGCCCTTCCCTCAAATTCAAGCTTCATCTAAGGTCCATTAGACGAACCTTCGACATGATAGCCTGGCAATTCGTTCGTACTGACGGCGGACAACTCAGCCTTGTATGCAGGATCGTTTAATGTCAGTGTGTTACGGTCGGCTTTACAAGCCGATCAGGAGCGTGCGGACGCGCGCACATGACGGACAGGATCAACCGAGGAAACTCCCATCATGTACGTCACCTGCTATGACACCGAGGAGAACTACCCGGTGCACCGGGTCCATTCGTTCCGTCAGGCCGACGCCGAGACGTATCGCGTCGTCCTGGACAACGGCCAGGAGATCAACGTGGCGCTGGCCAGCATGGCGCGCGCGTTTGGCGCGCGTGTGCCGGCGCCTCCCGGAACGCACTTGGTCGAAATGCCTGCCGAACCGTGTGAGACCTTCGACTTGGGGCTGGGCAAGGATCCAATGTTCGCGATCATCGATTTCGATGGTCAGTTCTTCGTGCAGACGTACGTGGACCCGATGCTGACGTGGCCGAACGCGATCCAGAGCGTCATCGTTCTGCCGGACGGCAGCGTTATGCAGTGGGGATTCCGCAGCGCGGACACCTATCAAGACTGGGAAACTCAAGCCCGGAAGCTGTTCAGCCAGCGAAAAGAAGCACTGGCCGCGCCCACCGGGAGCTGCTGATGATCCCCGCGCGCCATATCCCCGACATCCTCGCGGCGGAACGGGCCTTAGCGCGGCTCGACGCGCTCGCGGGCGGCCATGCCGCCCGCGCGCTGCGTCAGCGTCGTGACGCCGCAAGGCGTCATTGCCTGGGTCTCGTAAAGCTGGGAGGACAGCTCCTCGACCCGGCCGACCTGGATCTGGCCCTGGTGGATCCCGATGTCGTTGATCCGCCACGACGGGCCGTCGCGCGTCTCGGCGCAGGCCTCTGCAGCCTGTTGTCCGACCTTCAGGACGGTCTGGAGCCCCGGAAAACGGGCCTGGACACCGACCTGCTGCAGGACCGGCGGATTTCCACCAGGGCCATTCGGCAGATCGTGGACTCCGCCGAGCTCGATAGGGACGCCAAGCGGATCGCGGACGAAATCCTGGGGGACGGAACGGCCGCCGTCGCCAGGGTGCACCGCGCGGGCGGCAAGCTGTCGTCCGATCAGCGTCAGGACATCGCCGCGATCCTCGCTGCAACCCGCGCCTCGACCCAAGCCCTGCTCGAAGCCGATCTGGCGCTGCGCGACGAGGCCCAGGACTTGGATTGTTCAGGTTCACCGAAAATCGCACAGCGAATTCCGGCATGGTCCCCGGCATGGGTGGCCGAGGCCTACGCGCGGTGGACCGAGGTGCAGATCGGCGTGCGGCCGGATGAGCTGGACGGCGAAGCCATGGCCATCATTGAGGAAGCCCTGCACATCATCGACCAGGCGCTCGTTCTTGATCCAGGGCTGACCGGCGTCGCCCGCGCGCTGCACCGGCTGCAGTTCGTCGAAGAACTGCCGGAGGCGTCCCTGCCGATCTCGGCGCCGGGGCTGAACGCCGATCCGGACTGGGTCCGGCGTTTCCGCGCGCTGACCGCCGGCAAGCGTGCAGCCTGGTGGCCGAGCTTTGCCAAGCTGGTTGCCCCGGCCCTGCTCGCGCGCGCCTGCGGCCTGCGGTCGCTGTGGCTGCCCGTCGCCGCCGCTTGGGCCGACGATGTGGCGGCTTTTCGTGTCGGACTGAAAATGTCCGAGGACGACTGGGTCGGCACCCTGGCCCGGATGGTCGTCACGGCAGGAAGTCGGGAGGAAGACCGGTGGGGATCGCTGGATCGTCGTCGGCAGCGGTGGGACGAAGCCATCGCCACCGTGCGACGGCCTCGGAAAGCACCAGCCGCGGATCCCTATGAGCGGCCGAAGGGGCGGCGGCGGGACGTGCCGGCGAAGCCTCGTGCCAGGCGAGGCAACAGCGGCCTGCCAAGGCTGCTGAACCTGTTAGACGAGGTGCCGGTGGTCAACGTCAAGCTCGTGGCCCGGAAGCTCGGCATCGCTCTGCGCACGGCGCAGGATCATATCGACGAACTGGTGCGGGCTGGGGTGTTGCGCTCCGCCGTGGATCGGACACGGGATCGGATGTGGCGAATCGATTGAGGCAACTAGAGACATTTAAATTTTCGAGTGATATAATGTTATCAACCTGTTCTAAAAAGATAAGCGTGTGCAAAAAATACCATTTGAGCGAGCGCTTTGAGGTGGCGATCCAAACTTTCTTCCCATACACTCCTGACACTAAAACAGGAGCAAAGTAATATGTTATATGCTAAGTACCTAGCAGCCCTCTCAATGGTCGTCATCCTCAGCGCCTGTCAAACCACGAAGGACTACTCTGCTGAACGCCTGTCGAATGCAGAGGAAATGATAAAATCCGGCAGGGATCGTGATGCATACAACATCATAAGCGGTTTTTCTGATGTAAGCAATGAATACGGAAGCCGCGCCCGTGCCATCATCGAGAAAAACCCGGCATTCAAAGAAAAATACCCGCAGTTTTTGAAAGCCGAATTCACCGAAGCTTATTCACCTGGGCGCTTGGCTGTGTTGCGCAACGGCACAACCGATATGCGTGCCCGAGGACTGATCACTGCCGAACAGGAGCAGGAACTTCGGGCATATGCCGACCAACTGGCGTCCGATGGCAATCGGTCTGGAAAGCTCGCTTTTGATTATTCCGATAGCGTACAGGTTTTCCCTTCTCTAGGGACACCTGAAGCGCAGTCGTTAATTTTTAAGCGGTCACTGGAAAAGCTTACCAGCAGCAACTACCCGAACAGTGCCTTGGTCAAAGGAGTGTTTGACCAAGCCCGGACCAGCGGTCCAAAGTCTCCAGAAGCGGCTATGGTTCTGGCGGCCCTTCCGTCGATGAAGCTCAGCGCAGAGGAAGTACGGCAGCACGTCGCCTCCGTATTCCCCGAGCAAGCGAAGAAGCTGCTGGCCGACCGCTCCATAACCGTTCGCTTGGTCACCGAGCCGGATGATCGGCTGCTCTTTGAGGATCTGGCGACCAAGGTGCGCGCAATTTCCTCGAATCTTACGCTCGTTACCGGAGGTGACGCGACCGTGACCGTCACCGTCAAGAAGCTCCAATGGGAAGAACGGCGTGACCCCGAGCGGACGCAGCCGGTGGTCTACTCACAGGGGGACGTGAACCTGCTGGCTGCCGCTCTGCTTATGCCGCGCAATGCCAGCTACCAGTATGACCTGACAACAGGTGGGGTGGAACTGGCCTACGCTTTCGAGGTCAAGGCAACCGGTAAGGGCATCCAGCCTTACGACAACTTGCTGCGCGACAAGGTTTCCCGTTCCTGGCGCTCCTGCTCAAACGCTCGCATTCAGAACGTGTTTGGCGGCGTGCAACGCGCGGACTTCGTCGCAAACGATCACATGCAGCAGACCTGCAGCGGTGGTGGTGTGCCGGTTAGTGCCGACAGCTTGCGCAACAATGTCCTGGATGACGTTGTTCGCTCTATCAAGCGAATTCCTGCGATCGAGCGGGTTGCGTCATTGCGCTAAATAGGGATTGAGGGTGTGGGCGCCTTGGGCCCCGCCCACACCCTCAATCCAATCTTTGTAAAAGCGTGCCCTCTCTATGGACAGGACTGAATCGGGTGACCACGTCCGGCCACGCTGCTCCGACGGTCGGGAGTAATACAGGCGCCGGGCTTCTTTGCCGTGCGCCAGTTGCTCCCCTCGCGCGCCGCAGCGGCTGCACCGAAACGGCAAGTCTCCCGGCTTGGTATGGCTGGCGCAACGCTTGGCAACATCCAACGGGTCAAGCTCGACGTAGTGGCCGCACGACAGGCACAGGACGGCAAGCGGAATGCCGTGGCGAAAGTGGTCGGAGACCGTCTCGACTCGTTTGAAGCCCACCGCCCTCCCCTCCCCTGCTGCGCCGATTTCGTACCGGAAATGTTCTCCTTTTTTCCAGGTGCGTCCAGCGTAGGCTGGACGGCAGAATGGAGGATCGGGATGGTCGAGTGGCTGACCGGTGTGGGGGCGTATCAGCGAGCCTACGCGGGCCAGCATGTCGCCACGGCCTGGCTCGACGAGGCTTTGGTGACCTGGTGTTGGTCGGTGGAATCCGTGGATCGACATGTCGGCAGCGGCACGGCTGACACTGAGGAAGCCGGCAAGGACGCCGCCATGCGGATGCTGATCAAGGCGGCGGGACGGAGTGCATGAGCCACCCGGCGCCGGTCGGCGCCGGGTGGCTCATGTCGCGCATCACGCGCTCTTGCCCTTCGCTTTCCCGCGGCCGGCACTCCGCCCCAGGCCGATTTGCTTGGCCAGATCTGAGCGCTGCGCCGCGTAGTTCGGCGCGACCATCGGATACTCCGGCGGCAGGCCCCACTTGGCGCGATACTCCTCCGGCGTCAGGCCGTAGGTGCTCTGCAGGTGGCGCTTCAGCATCTTCAGTTGCTTGCCGTCCTCCAGGCAGACGATGTAGTCCGGCGTCACCGACTTCCTGATCGGCACCGCCGGGATGAGCCGCTCGGCGGCCGGCTGCGGCGCTTGGCCCAGGGCGGCGAACGCCGCGTAGACGGCGTTGATCACCGACGGAACGTCTTGCAGCGAAACGTTGTTGTTTTCAAAATATGCCGCAGAAATGGTTGCGGTCAACGCAGTAAGATCGGGGGCTTTGTCGGTCACGGAATTCACCAAGGGTGGTCTTTGGTTGGACCGTAGTCTCTCTTCTCTGAAGAAAACCTGAAAAACCGCACAGCACTGGATTAAAACAGGTCCATCTGAACGATGCCGCCGCGTTCGGCATGTTGTTTGGCCACGGCCACCGCTTCCTCCTGCGCGGCCTTCATGGTGCGCGCCACGCCGTCGCCGATGCGATGATCGACCACCAGATCCATTGATCGGGTCCACGCCACGTCACGGACATGGTGCAGCCGTAGGCTTGGCCGGCGAGCTGGCGGACGAACCAAGAGGGCGCATTGATGTTCATCGCGGATTCCTCGGGTTAGACGGTGAAGCAATGAGAGCTGACGGGCGGACGTGTTTTACCACATCACCGCGTCTGTTCGGGCGCCGCCGGGCTGTTCGAGTAGGTGCCGAGGTGCGCCAGCGGATGGCGCTCGGTGACGATCAGGCCCCACACGCGGCTGCGCTCACGCAGCGTCAGGATCGGTGGCCGGTCGGGGAGGTGGAGGTACGTGTAGATCCACTCCGGGTCGTCGAGCGCTGGGATCTCGGCCCGGTCCGCGCCGGGGCGTTCCGCACGACCATCCCGCTGCGGCGGCGCGATCGGCCGCTCAGGCAACTGGAAGGCGTCATCGGCGATCCGACCGAGAAACCGGGCGATCCGGTCGCGCACCATGTCCCTGCCATCGCGGGTGACCACCGGCAGATCGATCGGCAACACGTTGGCCATCTCGGGCGTCAGGCCCTCGGGAATACCGACGTTGCGGGTGAAGAACCAGAGTGAGGGAGTCTCGAAGCTGCGCGTCACCAAGTCGGCCTGACGTCGATGGTCCTCCGGCAGCCGACGCGTCTGCAGCAGGATGACCGCTGTGCGGCCGTCACGCTCGCACTCCACCCTTTTCGGAATGCGGCTCCCCTCACGCTGCGTCTCGCGCCAGCCGACGCGCTGGATCGCCCAGCGGATCACTGCCATCAGCTCGTCGCGGTCCGCGGGTTCGGCCGCGGCGCCGTCCCGATCAGCCCCCTCCCCTGCCCCGCCGGCGTGCTCGACCATGTCGCACAGCGTGCCGGGGCGATGCCGGAAATACAGGGTCTCGCCACGCGCCACGAGGTCCAGTTCCTCGCCGCAGCAGGGCAGCGTCAGCGCGACCTCGCCGCGGCGGTGGGATTGACGGAGGCCCTCCCACTGGTCGGGCTCAAAATCAAAGGACCAGATCATCCGGTCGTTGAGATAGGCGGTAAACGGCATGGCGGCGGCCCTGGTGATGAGAGGTCGTGGTCATCACCTGCGCGCGGGAAAGGCTGGGAAATCGGGAATTTCTTGAGAATTTGGGAAACCCGAGAGCCCGGCGGTCGATTTTGGGCCTGCGGCCGCGCCTCAGGAAATCTCAGCTTCACTGCTCGCCAACAGATCGCGGAGTAGTTCCTCTGCTCGGTCACGGGCGGCCGGCTCCGGAGTGCGGCTCCAGTCCTCCCAGAAAGCCATGATGCGTTCATGCTCATCCAGAACTCGGACCTTCGCCGGACCAATGCGCCACGGGCCATCTCCGGAAATGGAACCCTCCACGATGTGGAGGGGATGGCTGGTAGCTCCCATGCTCCAGCCGTCCTGCGCAAACGCTGAACGGCTGTCGTCAATGACCAAGGCAGCGACAATCCGAGTACCACCGACCGGATGCTCGATGACAAGCGGCAGTTGCTTGCGGTACGCCTCGCTCAAGCTCATTACCTTCCTCCGGGGGTCGCAGTGGACGTCAACCGCATATACGAATCCGTCGTGTACTTGTATCTCACCGCGGCCAAGAGGCTCTTCGTCAATCCGCAATTTCCGCTATTGGTGGACGGGCGCGAGTTCGTCCCAGACTTTGTTGCGTTGGACCCCATGGAAAAGCGGGTCTGGCTCGTGGAGGTCTCGTGGGCGAAAAGCGGCGACAAGATCCTGAAAAAGTGCAGGGACTATGCCCGGCACGAGGCGCAGATTCGTGAGCAGCTGGGCGCGGGATGCCCACCGGATTGGAAGATTGGTCTTTGGCTGTTCCTCAAGAGCGAGACGGCCGCGGCGGTGTCGTCCAAAACGTTCAGCCTTGGAGACATGACGCCGCGCGTTGAGACGCTGGAGAAGGCCGTAGCCGTCTGGGAGTGGTCGCAGGTTAAGCCGGCGGCAGAAGAGCCGCACCGCCTCATCGCCGAGCCGGTTTGACTGCTGCCAACACAACCGAGCATCCGGACATGAGAAGAGGCCCACGGATCGACCGCGGGCCTCTTCTCATGGGGTTTTGGTTTTTGCGTTTCCTCCCGTTTCCCCATTTTTTCATGCGGCCAGAGACTGCATCCACTCGTCGGCGTCGTCACCCCATGGCATGTGCTCGATGATGGCTTCTCGGATGGTCGTGCGAATTTCGAGGTCATGGTCGCCCGGCAGCAGGCCCTCGACCCGCAGCATGACTTGCGCCTCAAGTTCCATGTGGACCGGGTGCTGAGTGATGCCATGCAGCGCCTCGTGGCCACCCTTCGCCAGTTCCGCCAGCTCGGCCTGGTGGTTCTCCAGCACGGCGTGGGCCATGGACTTCGCCAGTTCGGGGGTGTCCAGCCATTCCCGCTTGAACCGGCTGTCCTTGACGATTTCCGGATTTTCCCGGACGGCCAGGCGGATCAGCGGGTCGATTCTGACCTCGGGCGACCGGCCGTAACCCAGGTCGCAGGACCGCTGGAAGGTGGCCGTGGCTTCGGCGGGCGCGATGGACTTCAAACCCTTAATGGACACGAGGGCTTTCCGCTCCTCGGCTAGGTCTTCGGGGCGGCTCGCCGCGATGGAGAAGAGACGCTCGCCGGCGGAGAGCTTGCCGCGGGACAGCGCCACCAAGGCCTTACGATACGACGGGAAATCCGTGCTGCCGACGGTCTGGGCCACCCGAAGATCGGCGCGGAGGGCACCCTGCGCGCTGCGGGTCAGCGCGACGGCGTTGTTGGCGGTGACGGTTGGGGCGGCGGGCTTGACGGCGGTGAGGCGCATGGTCGGGGTCCTTCGGGTTCGGGGCGATCTCTCGATCTGCGGTCTTGAGAGTGACGATACCCCCGGATCCCCGAACCTTGGCGGCCACCGGCCGGGACGGTCCCGGCCTGCGCGCATGTGATGGACGTAGCCTCGCTTTCACCGCCGGCGGGCTATACCTGAGCGTCCAAGAGGTGATCCATGACTCCGCGCCAGCCCGATCCACCGACCGCCGAAACCATCGCGCAATACGCCGCGCTGGTGGAGCGCATGCGTCGCTTGACCGGGCGCGCGGCCGGGATGGACATCGATCAGGTCACCGAAGAGGACATGGTTGAGTGGCTGATCGGCGCGGCCAAGACCTACACCAAGCGCACCTACCGCCTCTACAAGGCCGCTCTGCTCCACCATTTCGACAAGGTCGCCCCCTCCCCTGCCGCTCGGGAAGCGCGGGATCGCCTGGCCGCGATCTCGGATGCCATCGCGCTGAAACACTCCGCTCGGGTCGCCACGAAGAAGAAAAGCGCGCCTGTTGCGGACCTGGAGAAGCTCGGGGAATACATGCTGCGCCGGCGTATCGGGGCAAAACCAGGCGATCCGAACAGCGGCATTCCAGCGAGCGACATCACAGCCAATCGCTTGGCCTTTCGGTGGCTGATGGCCGGTCAGGCGACCGGCCTGCGCCCGAGCGAGTGGCTTACCGCGAAGATTGACAGTCCTGATGGACGACCGTGGCTGGTCGTGAACAACGCCAAAAACACCCAGGGCCGGACGTTTGGTCCGACGCGCTGCCTCGACCTCAGTTCGCTCCCAGCCAATCGAATCCAAATCCTGCGAGACCTGATTGAAGAGCTGCAGGGATACCAACGGGAAGGGCAGTTCGAGACCGTCATGACAGACTGCCGCAAGGCGCTGTGGCGTGCCAACCGGGCGATCTGGCCGCACCGCAAGCGACACATCACGCTTTACAGCGGTCGTCACCAGTTTTCGGCAAACGCCAAATCCAAGATGAGTAAGGAGGAGGTGGCGGCCCTGCTCGGCCACCGCAGCACCCGCACGGCCGCGCTGCACTACGGTTACGCCAGTGATGCGCTCGATCGTCTTTTCCTTCCGGTGCCGTTGGAGGAAAACGTCGAGAAGGTCCGAGCGCTGAACGCCGGAAAAGAGCCTGCCAACCCCTGGCGTGGTCGCCAGGCGAAGAGCGGCGACGCCGGCGACGAGAGCCGCAATACCAAAGGCACGTCGTAGGCGCCCTCATCCTCTTTCCGTCTCGGTCCCCTCCCCTGCCCTTTTCCCGAACGCGGACATTTCCCCGGTCGCTCAAGGCCGCAGGGCCTGGTGACTACGTTGGTGCGACCATGCGCGCTCAGCGCCGCGCGCGCGGGCTTTGGCCTTGGTCAGTGAGCGCTGCAGGTGTTGCTGGCGCGTCGGCGCTCGCGGGCCACGCGGGCATGGCTGCGCGCGTCAGGTGGGCCCCCTGCCCCTGCCAGAAACCGGGCGCCCAAAAAGAATGAGCCCCGGCAACCAGAGAGGCGCCGGGGCGAGGTGTCTTCATCGAAACGCGCGTTGGAGAACGCTCAACAACAGATGCGCACGGAATTTGGAGGACACGTCGCTTCGGCGCTTGGTGAGCGGCATGCCTGAGGACGATCTCCGTTCGATGGGAGAAAAAGAAGCCCCGGCAGCCAGATGGCGCCGGGGCGAGGCTCTCTCTTCGAGGCTGGATCACGTCGATTGACGCTGAATGTCATGTGCGCACTGATTTGGTACGGCTGGGCAGTTGAATATTTTCAACTGCCCAGCCCGGCTTCACGAGCAGCGGCCCAATTGAAAATTTTCAATCGACCGACTCTGCCTGGAGCAGGGCGTCGATGCGGTCACGCATTTCCCGCAAGGTGGTTCGGTCCTCGTCCTCAAGGGTGATTGGCTCATCGGGCAGATCCTTAAGCACCTTGCTGAAAGCCCGGAAGCTCTTGATAAATTTCTCCGACGACGACGCCTTTCCCCCCTGCCCTGTGGTCTTACGTGCCTCACGGATCATCGTGGAACTCAGGCCGTCCTTGGCCATGGCCCAGAGCTTCAGCGCGGTTGCCTCGTCCTGAGCTTCGGCAATGGCAACCATCTGAGCGCGCGACACTCGCTGACGGAAATCCGGAAACTCCTGCAGCACCGTGTTCGGCAAACGGAGGATCTTCAGCGATCTGGTGATCTCAGACTCGTGGGTGCCAAGCATTGCGGCAACCTCGTCCTGCTGCATCCCGTGTTCGTCGAGCAGCTTGGCGATGGCGGTCGCCTCCTCGACGACGTCAAGATCCTCGCGCACGAGGTTCTCGATCAGCGCTTCGGCGGCCTCATCCGGCTGTTCCGCGCGAACAATCGCGGTGATGGTCGGCAACCCTGCAATCTGGCAAGCACGCCAACGGCGTTCTCCGGCGATCAGCTGGAACTGGTCGGGCTTGGCCTGCCAGACGGTGATGGGCTGGATGAGCCCCTTGGCGGCGATCGACTTGGCGAGGCCCTCAAGAGCCTTCTCTTCGAACACCCGCCGCGGCTGATGCGGGTTTGGTACGATCTGATCGACCGAGACCTCGCGGAGCTTCTTTCCGCTCTCCTCGACCCGCTTTTGCTCAGCGGCACGGGCTGACGCGCGCGCGATCATAGACGTGTTGCCCTGTGGCCGGTTACGCGACATTGGCAGTCTCCTTACCCTGCTTAGCCGCCTCAAGCAGCGCTTCCATGACTTCCTCGAACGCCTCAGCACCCGGCGCGTTGGGATCGAGCTTAAGGGCCGGCTGGCCAGCATTGACTCCCTCGACGTAGATCACCGCGTTTTTGATTGGCGGGAACATGTGCAAACCATTGTCCGCAGCGACGCCAGCGAGGTCCTGCATGCGTGCCTTGTCTTGGCTGCGACGCTGGTCGTAGCGGGTAGGCAGAATGCCCAGGATCGACAGATCGGGGTTGACCGTCTGCTGAACTTCTTCGACGGACTCTAGGATCGCGGGGATGCCCATGATGGAGAGCATCTCCGGGTTTGACGGAATCAGCACTTGGTTCGCGGCGTTCAGCGCAGAGATGGTGATCTTCCCGAGATGTGGAGGGCAATCCAGCAAAATTACGTCGTACCGGTCACGGACTGCTCCAAGAACGGTGTTCAGGCGCAGCTCCCCGTTGGTCATCGCGCCGATCTCGGTGTCCGCTTTGGCGAGCGAAATGCCGGACGGGACAAGGTCAATCAGCCCGTCGCACGTGGTGACGATAGATTCAAGGATCGGCTTTTTACGGAACAGAACGTGGAAGAGCGTCTTGCCTTCGATCTCCAAGTCCGGCGGGTACATGCCGAGGTGAATCGTGGCCGAGCCCTGGGCGTCGCAGTCCACCACCAGCACCTTCTTCTTCGCCTTATGCGAGAGGAGGTAGGCAAGATTTACAACGGAGCCAGTTTTCTGGACTCCCCCCTTCTGGTTGATGACGACCAAAATCGTCGCAGGGCCAGTTGAGGCGGTTGGAATGCCGGTGGGGACGGTCGCCGAACTCTCGCGCAGCAGCGCCGCCACGTCGTCCGGGATGCGGTCAACACCGTTTTCCCACTTCGAGACCTTGGCGCGATCATAGGAGCGCTTGGTCTGCTCGTTGAGCAGCTTCGCTAGTCCATCCTGGCTGAGCTTGCGGGTCGTGCGGAGAGTCTTAAGCTCCTCGCCGGTCATGGTCCTCTCGGTCACGATGCCTCCTCTTCTGACGCTGCGACGCGGCCAAGGCTACGCATCATAGGAGGCATCGTCAACCACTACTCAACATCATGTTGGTGGTCTGTTGGTGGTGCCGGCATCGTCACTTGAAAATTTTCAATTGGAGAACCTGTGTCGGTGACGGGGGCTTTACGCGCGCCCAGCTTGAGAATTTTCAAGCAGCCACGAACTCCCGCATCCGCGTGGCGACCTGCTCTGTCTCGGCCGCCGGCTGACGCTTGACCGAGGGCCAGGCGCCCGCCCGACCGCCGACGTCGATAATCCGGTCCAGCGCATTGCGGCAGTCGGCTACTGCCGCACCGTCGTGATCGGTCGTGGCACAGTGAAGGTTCCATTGCACGCATGCGAGCCGAGTTTCCCAGGCTTCCTGATCGCGGTCGCTGAGGACCCGCGAGAGGCCCGTCAGGGGCGCCTTGCGGACCGTCTCAATGCTCGGCCGCCGACGGTTGACCTCGGTCAAGATCTCCGCAGCTTTGTTTTTGACCCGCGTGTGCGTCTCGGGGCCCTGCGCGAGCTTCGGCTTTCCAGCGCGCGAGAACTCCTTGGCGAACGCGATGCCGTCGATGTCGCGCAGCTTGCCCGCGGTGGACAAAGCATGGGCCGCCCAGAACTCCAGGGCGACCCGCTGGCCCTTGTCGCCCAGAGATCGGACAATTTCGTTGACCTTCGCCTGGACCGCCTCGATGGTCGGCCGCGGTCCCTTGGGTGCGCCGGCCTCGACCCATTTCCGGTCGGCCACCCGCATCTCAAGCCGGGTCAGCAGCCCCTTGTCGAACAGCGCCTTGCGCGAAATCCAGTCGATCACCACCGCAGCGGCGCGGTCGATCTGAGGGGCAGCGGCGGAGCGGGTAGGGGCGGCGGACATCTTCATGGTGACCTCGGGATTGGATGCCACGAGTATCACCTGCGCGCGCATGCCTGGGCATAGGGCCGGGCGTGACCGTCCCGGTCTGGCTGACGAGAACCTGAAATGGACAAAGGTGATGGAGGGTCTGGACGTCATCCGGCAGAGCGATTGACGCGTGCCTTGTTTCTGCCCCGCCCCCGTATGATCTCCAGGCGCCGCTCCGCCTTGCATCAGGCCGCTGGCCGCTCTAGGTTGGTCCTGAGATCATACTTCGGCTTTTCGGGAAAAATTGTGCTCATCAAGTCGCCGCCAAAACCGCGCGCCATTTGGATGGCGACGATCCTGGATGTCGATCTCAACGAGCGCCTGGTTGCCGAGGTTACCCGCCGCCGGCTGGCCTCACCGAATCTGCCGCCAGAGGAACGCACCTCGCGCAGCAAGGACCTCCCGACAAAGGGCGTTACCGCAGTCGTGCACGATGCCGTCAAGGCCGCCGAGGAAGCGGGCCTCACCCCGCCGCCCCTTGAAGCCCCCTTCCGGCCGACCGGGCGAAGGGAAGGGAAAGCGGTGAATTTCGCCCCCATCGAGCGCTACGTCGATCTACCCCAAGGCCGCCTCGCGTCGTGGATCCGGCTGGCGCTGGACAAATTTCTTCCCCCCGCCGACGCCCCTGCGCCGGTCGCCGCGGCCGACCTGGTGCTGGTCACCCTGTCGTTGCCCACCGAGGACCTGGAGTGGTGTCAGCGTGAGGCTAACCGTCTGGGGACCACCCGCCAGGAGATCGTGGCCAAGGCCGCCCTGGGCTACTTGGAGCAGCCGCCGACGGCGCAGGACCTGCTGCGCCTGCGGGACACCCTGCGAGCCAAGGGAGCCGACGGCCGGAAAGACTTGGCACGCACAAGCGCGAAGATCCCATACGACATCCACCGGTCCGTTGAGGGGGTCGCGGCACGGCGGCGCGCCGCGAAGGAGCCCGGCGGGGAAATTACCACGGTCTACCGGGAGGCCGTCCGGCTTGCCGTCGAACGCGCCCTCGGATACTGGCTCGACGTGGAGCCGAAGCCGGTGATCGAGGAGACGGTCGCCCCCACCCAGTCGGACGAGGTGCCGATCCAGGCCGCCCATGAAGACGCCGGCGGCGCGTCCGACAGCGAGGCAGGGGAGGACCCCGACGGCAGCAGCGCGGAGAACGTCGTCATCGATGTTGGCGCTCTCGATTTGTCGGCTTATGAGGACCTGGACGACCTGTCCGACGAGGCTAACAATAAGGCGGAGGGAGGACCCCTCCCGGACGTCAAGGACATCAGCATCGACGTGGGCGCCCTTGGGGACTTGGAGGGCCTTGAAGACCCCGAGGACCACCCGGCGGCGCCCGCCACCGAGGCCGCCGTGGAGGGCGAGGAATTCACCTGGTCACCCAAGGACCTGTCAGCGCTCGGCATCGATGGCGCGGATCTGATCGTGGCCGCCCCGGAGGAGGGGGTGTCCAGTTGGACGCCAGAGCAGCTGCTGGCGCTCGGGTTGGACCCTGAGATCGTGCAGGAGGCCGCCCTTGGGGGTGGGAAAAAAGGTCCTGCAGAGGGGGTTGGGGACCCCACTGGCAACGGCTCCACGGCCGCCCCTGATGTCGAAAAAACGGCCCGCCCGAGGGTGCGTATCCCCGCCGGTGGCCGTCGTTTTTGATGGCTTCGGGGACGCCACCGGACAATGACTTGTCCGCGTTACCGTCCACGCCCCTCCAAGTTAAACCTTTTCAATTCCCGGAAAACGGCCTGGGACGCCAAAGGCCAGCCTCCAAGCGGCTTACGAGGGCCCTCGGAGGCCAACCTGCTAAACTGAAAAGGTTACGCGGGAAGCCAGGGAAATTCAGGTTTTCCGAAAAACAGAACACCTCCAGTGGTTGTGGAGGCTGTCCTGCTGCGGTAAAAATCAGCCCCGGAAATTGGCAAGGTTACGTGAACCGTCCTTTTTCCCGAATTTTCCGAAAGCCGCCGGCGCATGTTTTTGTCTTACATTTTCCTACGACGCGCGACGGTCGCGGAGAAAAATTTGCCGCTGAGCCCCCCTCGCGTGACCCCGGAAAAGCAGAACGCCGGGAGCGGTCAGCTCCCGGCGTTCTGTGCGCGGGCTGGAGCCCGTTATTCGCCGCCGGCGGCCTCCCGGCCTCCCGCCGGGCCCGGTACGCCTGCAGCAAGTTCCGCGAGGACTGCTGCTTCTGTACGGCCATGCGGCGGCCCCTCTCGTGAGCCTGGTGTAGGGCCGCCTGGATTTCCTCGGCGCGATCCTGCTCCAGGTCGATCTTGCTGTACAGGTCCGGGCGGCGCTCCCGGTCCCTGTGCCACTTCAACAGCTCGCCCGCAGCGCGGTTGCGGTTGCCGACGTAGTCCTCCCACTCGTCACGGCTGACAAGGTTGGACGGCTTGCGGCCGATGGTTTCGCGCGACTGCTCGTAGTTCCAACAGGCCTGTTCGACCTTGCCCTGCCGGTCGTAGCGCTCGGCCAGATCCTTCATGTGGCGAGCCATTTCGGCGGTCGAGCCATACTGCGCGTGGTCCTTGTCGATCACACCTAGGCGGTCGGCGTGGTCCACCATCTGGTCGAGCTTGTTGGCGTGGCGCGGGTCGTTGGCGATCCGCTCGATCTCCTTCGCCGTGTCACGCAGGCTGGTCAGCTTTTCCTGACGCTGCTGGTGACGCTCCTCGGGCGAGCTGTGCGCCATGCCAGTCTGCAGCGAATATTCGTATTGGTGAATATCCACGCGGGTCTGCGGGCCGGCCTCAAGACGCCTGAGGTCGTCGGGGATATGCGGGTTGAATTCCGCCGGCCGGACGACGTTGCTCGTGCCTCGGCGCGGGTCCTGGCTGCGCTGCGGATCGTTGTCCCTGCGCGGATCTTGCTGACCCATGCGCGGGTCCTGCCGGTCGCGCTCCATGTCCTGCTGACGGCGCTGCTCGGGCTCTCCGCGACGATGCTCCTGATCGCGCGGCGTTCCCATATCGTCCCGCCGGAAGGCATCACGCTCCGGCTGATCCCGACGCATGCCGGTGCCACTCTGGTCCTGGCGGCCCTGGTTGATCGAGCGAGGCTGGTCGTTTGCCGGACGAGACGGCTGACCGCCACTGTAGAGGCTCAGCGCCTCTTTGATGTCCTGATAGCGCGTGACGACCATTTCCCGATGGCGCTGTTCGGCCAATTCCTCGCTCGACGACATGGGATTGCCGCTGTTGCGGCGCTCCACGCTCTGCTGGCGATATTGGCAGATGTATTCCTCCGCCAAGCGCTGCTCAGCCCCGAGGGTACGCAGGTGCTCGGCCCGCTGCGCAGGACCGCCGTTTTGCAGGCGCTGCAAATCCTCAAGCTGCATGCGGCCGGCGGCCTCCTGGTTGACGCCGCGCATGGCAGCGCCCCAGTGCGCCGCCGCCTCACGGCCAGAGCCGCCGCGCTGGAACTGGTCCACCGCGCCGCGCGCCTTGAGGCTGGAGACCTCGGCGTTGACCCCAGGGGTTCCTCGATTGTTGCTCAGCGCCGGACCACCGGCGCCGACCTTGGGAGATCCACTCATCAGATTTTCCTCCGTTTCTTCATCGGGGCCGGGCCGGCAGGCGTCGGCGTGGGAATGGCAGGATTGGGGGCGGCTTTGGGCGCCTGGACAGCGGTCTTTCCGAGAGCGACCGTCGGGGCCGAAAGGGCAGGGATGTCCACCCTCGCGGCCGTCGATAAAGCCGATGCTCAGTGGCCGGAAACGCGGCCCCTGCACCTTGGCGATGGAGAGCGCGCGGCGGCGCGCGGCCGCGAAAAGGCTCACCCGCAGGGCCTCGCCAGCGAGACGCTCCTGGTCGATCTGCAGCGATGCATCCTCGACAGGCTCCATGTCCTGCATGGACACCCGGATCGTCGCCTCGTCCTCGCCGGGCCGAAGCCGAATTTTCGGCGCTTTGCCGAGTTCGACGCTCACGTTTTCCGGCAGATCAATCTGGTCCATATCCGCCAGGGGACGTGACCCACCAACCTCAAGGATCGTCGGCGCGTCAGCTATCCCGCCCGGCACCTTGCGTCCGCCGATCTGACGGTGGGCTAGGTCGCCGAACTTGGCGTACATGCTGTGGCGCTTGATTTTGGCCATAATCAGCCCTCCTTGACCGCGGCGCGGCTGACCTTGAGCTTGTGGCCGGTGCCGACCTCCGACACGAGCGGGTCGTGCTGCTCCAGGAGGCCGTTGATCTCGTTGCGCTTGAGATACGCGCTGACGCTGGTGCCGGGCGGGATCAGGCCCTTCTCGATGAGGCTCTGCCCGATTTTCCAATAGCGATGCGCCAAGCCGTTGGCCCTCGGGATGCGAACGATCGTCGAGCCGCCCGCCTCGCGCGCCAATTCGGCCAGAAAATGGGCCCAGGGCAGGTCAATGGCCGTGACGTGGTAGCGCTCAGGCTGGCCGTATTTGCCATTGTGGGTTTTTGCTGTGCGGGTCACCAGCTCCAGCGCCTGACGCTCCTCGGCCACGCTCACCTGGACGCCGCGCTGCAGTTCGACGGGCCGAAATCCGGTGAGCAGCTGGACCGCGATGCCGGCGCGATAGACCGAATCCTCGTCCACCTCGGCCCAGATGAGGCCGGACCGGACGTGGTCCTGGGATTTCAGGACCTTTTTCGCGCCGCCGGCCGGCCGCTCATTGCGGCGCCGATAAGCCTTCCACCCCTGGCCCTGGATGCGCTTGATGGTCACCGACGGGTCGCGCGGCGGATAAGCGCGGAGCCAGTCGATGCTCTCCCTCATCAGGTACAGCGAGCCAATCTTCAGTTCATCATCGCCCGCCGCGACGGCCTCATCGTACAGCTGGAGGGCATTGCGCAGCTGGATGCCGTGGCCGAACGTCACCGAATTTCGGTAGTGCTGGCGATTTTTGCGGGTGCTCGTGTCATCGGGCGACTTGTCGTTTGGCGCCGCGGTCATCGGTCGGCCCTGCCGGTCCTTCGGCGTGCCGCGCATGTGCTCCAGGGTTGCGAGGTACAGTTTGGCGACCTTGGCCTGGACGTGCCGCTCGGGCAGCGTCCCGGCCAGGGCGCGCGCCTCGGGTAGGATGAGTCTGGCGATGAGGTCGATGTCCACGGCCGTAATCCTGGTTTCCGGAATTCCTCCTCATCATCTGCGCACGCGCGAGGGGACGCCAGGCGACCTGGCGGGACCGTCCCCGGTGCAGAGGGCATTCCAAGCGAACGAATCCCCCGTTAGGATCGCCGTATCCCCTCTCCGGCAATGCGATACCGATGAACCTCACTTATTTACTCACCGCAGAGGCAATCGATCCTGAGCAGACAATCGTTTTGCGGCACCGCCCCAAAGAGCCAGCTCTGGCGAAGGTTCTTCCTTGGCTCGCGGAGGAGCGGCCGGACCTTTTTGAGGTGTTCCAGTCCGCCCAAGGACAGCAGCTTGAAAAGGCGATGAGCAAGGCTCGCTACATCGCGTCTTTCGTCGCGCATGGTCCGGGGAGGGCGCTGTTCGTCGGGATGTACGAGTTGACCGGGTCCACATCGATACCGATGCAGACCTTTTGGGATTGGCCGGGGAACGCTGAGCTGCGCGCTTTCGGGATGCAGGGTCCAAGCGAGGACGATCCTCGCACAGAGATCCTGATGTTCCAGCAGCAGCATCTCGACAGCTACGCGCACTGGAAGGGCAAGCTCATCATCGACTGGCCACCGCCGGAGCGCTCCTGGTGGCGGCGAGCCCACCAGAACGAAATGCCAGTGCACGCCATCCTGGAGGACAGCGCCCTGGAACGCGGGATGCCACACTGGACGGAGCTTGTGTTGTCCTGGGACGAGCTGAACGTGTTGCCGCGCCGATGGCGCGAAACGCTCTCCCAGTGGCGGGGAATCTACTTCATCCGCGACCGGTCGGACGGCAAAGCGTATGTCGGCTCGGCAGCGGGGGCGGATAACCTGTTTGGCCGTTGGAAAAACTACGCTGAGACCGGCCACGGTGGAAATAAACTGCTGCGGAAGCGAGACCCGCAGAACTTCGTGTTCTCCGTCCTGCAGCGGACATCTCCCGACATGACAATCGAGGAGATTGTTCAACTGGAGGCCGGCTGGAAGGTCAGGCTGGGCACTCACGCCCTCGACGGGCTCAACGACAACTGATCCAGGTGACCCGCCGGACGCACAAAGCGTCCGGCACTGTGTTTTCCCAATCCCCCACTTTCCGGCATCCCGTATGTCTGCGGCGTCGAGTTCGACCAGAGGCAAAGGCCCCGTCTGCCCCAGGCCAAAGGCCCCAGTTCGACCAGGGGCAAAAACCCCGTCCACCCCAGGCCAGCAGCCCCCATAGTCCCGCCAATCCCACCGTCCTCCCGACCGACCAGCAGTCAGGCTGGCCACCGGCCAGGCTATCCCCCGGCAGCCCCGCCGGCAGGCGCCAAGGATCGCCATCCCCCAAGCGGTAAGGCTCTCCGTACCGGCAACGTACCGTCATTCCACCGTCAAAAAACCGTACAAAACTGTTTTGCAGCAGTGGTTTACCGGTAAAATAAGGTATCGTACCGTACGATAATTTATTCTACCAGTACGATACCATCACCGTACCGGTAGGCTGACGGTACGGTGATGTTTGCCACCAGCACCGCCGATCCGCTGCCGACGGCTGGTTCCCCCGACCATGTTGGGTTCGACCGCCCTGGCCAACCGGGCAGTCCGCAGGCGACGCCCCAGGCATGCCTAGTCAACCGTCCGGTTCCCTGTCGCACGCCGCCTGACGGCATCGCACACCGTCTGACGGCGTATGTTTTTGTACGACGGAAAAACGAACGACCATGACCATGCCTGCCATGGCGGACCGGTCCGCCCACCCGTCGGGCACATCCGGTTACCATGTCGGTTACATGAAAAACCCAGGATTCCCAACGGGTGTAACCGATTCCTCTCTTGTAACTGTAGATCTGTAGAGTCGTAGGAGTCTAATTTCCGGATTTCTGGAATCCCTCTTATGGCTCTCGGGAAATATTTTTCTGTATGGGTCTCTGGGGACCGGTTACCCGGTTACTCGGTTACCGGCGGACCGTTTCCGGCGGTTTTTCGCGATGCCCGACGTTGTGCGCAGATGATCTCCAAACCCCTGGAGGCTCTCATCATGACCATGACCGACGCGAACCCGAACGACATCGTGATTTCCGGCAACCTGGCTGCTCGCCTGACGGCCCTGAGCCAGCACCTCGACATGCCGAGTGCCCACGAGACGCTGGAGCTTATCCTGCGCTCGGCCGAGGCTCGCCACATCGCCGTGCCTGCCGAGCCGGCTCGCGGTGACCTGGCGGCGCGCATGGACGCCCTGGAGGCCGAAAACCGCAAGCGCCTGGAGTACCTGGATCGCGACTTCCGCTGGCTCGCGGAAGGCGTCCGCACCGCGTTCAGCTCGATGCGCAGCTCGATCGACAGCCTGCAGAACTCGACCAACGTCACCGCGCTGGAGCTGCGGACCTTCCGGGGTGAGTTTGACGCGTTCCTGTCTGGCGTCGAGGCTGGCCTCGGCGACGACCCGCAGGGCTGAACGCCCCGCCGGACTTTCCGTCGTACAAAATCTCACGACATACGACGCAAAAGACCCCGTGCTGCGGCGAGCAGCACGGGGTCTTGCTTTGTGGGGGAAGGGAGGGCCCTTGGCGCGCTGCGCCGCCGGCTGAACGTGAGGCCCCCGTCACGCGTACCGACCCAGTGCTGCGGTCAGCTGCACAGGGTCTCGCAACGGAGTGGATGAGGTCCACCGGCAGCGCCGTGGCGCAACCGGTCAACCCTGACGTCCGTCAGGCCACCAGGCACAGCAAGACCCCGTGCTGCGGCGAGCAGCACGGGGTCTTGGTTTGAAGAAGAGGGGAGGGCAGGCCGCACGCCGCGGCGGCGCCGGGAAGCCCTGAGAAACCCTGAGCTCGACTTTGGCCAATTTCGGAGCGGAGGGTCAGGCGTGGCTCCAGAAGCCCGGCTCGTTGGCGATGTAGTCGAGGGCGCAATCGAGCGCCATGGTCGCGATCCCGAAAGGCCCTGAGGCTCCCCAGCGCTCGCCGTTCCACCAGAGCACCTGGACCGTGTCGCCGTCACCGGTTGGGCGCAACCGCGCGACGGGAGCGCGGGTACGCTTGCTGAGGAGTGTGTAGCCGCGCGCCACCTTGCACACGATGACGCCGCTCCCGCGCGCTTGGTTGAACCCCTCGATGCGCTTCAGCATGGCATCCGCGTTCATCGTGACCCTCCCGCTCCGACCGGGTTGCCCGATGGTAGCAACCAGCGGGAGCCGCGGTCATGTCAGCCGTTCCACATAGCCTCGAACGCTGGATGGCGCCGTTCGCGGGGCTGTTCACCCGGCCGACGTGGCGGCATGTCCTGGTGCTGGTCGCGGGGGCGCTCCTCACCCCGGGGCGGCGCACGGTGACCGCCGCGTTGAGCATCATGGGACGACGGGAGGACGGCGGCTTCGCCACGTTCCATCGCGTGCTTAATCGGAACCGCTGGTCGAGCCGTGCCGTCGCTCAGCAGCTCTTCACCCTGCTGGTCGCCACCTTCGTGCCGCAGGGGCCCGTGGTCATTGGTATCGACGAGACGATCGAGCGCCGCTGGGGGCCAAAGATCAAGGCGCGCGGCATCTACCGCGACCCGGTGCGCTCCAGCCACGGCCACTTCGTCACGGCCAGCGGCTTGCGCTGGATGGTGGTCATGCTGCTGGTGCCGATCCCCTGGGCGGGACGGGTCTGGGCGCTGCCGTTCCTGAGCGCCCTGGCGCCTTTGGAGCGGTTCGCCCGGGAGACCGGACGCCGCCATAAGACGCTGACCGACTGGGCGCGCCAACTCCTGCTCCAGGTCCGGCGCTGGTCGCCCGACCGTCCCGTCATCGCGGTGGCCGACAGCAGCTACGCGGCCATCGAGTTGCTGCGCGATCTGGGTCCCCATCTCACCGTCATCACGCGCTTGCGCCTGGATGCCCGACTGTTCGAACCGGCTCCGCCACGGCCTCCGGGCACGATGGGGCGGCCCCGGGTGTCGGGAGCCCGCTTGCCCTCTCTGGCGCAGCGCGTGGACGACCCCACCACCGCCTGGCAGCACGTCCGGGTCAGCGGCTGGTACGGCGGTGGGGAGCGCCAGTTGGACATCACCTCCGGTACGGCGTTATGGTATCACCCCGGCAAACAGGTTCCGATCCGCTGGGTTCTGGTGCGCGATCCGCATGGTGCCTTCGAGCCGCAAGGCTTCCTGTGCACCGACCGACAAGCCGAGCCGCTCGCCGTGCTGCGCTGGTTTGTTCGACGTTGGGCGGTCGAGGTGACCTTCGCCGAGATCCGCCGTCACTTGGGCGTCGAAACCCAACGGCAATGGTCGGACCCGGCGATCGCCCGCACCACCCCGGCGTTGCTCGGGCTGTTCTCCCTGGTCACGCTGTGGGCCAACGAGATCACGGCGGTGGCGGTCATCCGACCACGTGCCGCGCGATGGTATGCCAAGGCCGAACCAACCTTCAGTGACGCCCTGGCCGCGGTTCGCTTCCGGCTCTGGAGCGAGACGACTTTCTCATTATCAGCGCTGGGCGGCGACGGCTCAAAACTCCCCGGCACTGTGCTCAACCGCCTCATCCAGGCCGCTTGCTTTCCAGCGTGAATGAGCAAAGTCGAGCTGAGAAACGCCCGAGAAACGTCAGGCCGCCAGGCGCAGCGCCTGTGGCGAACGGGAAAGACCGAGCGACGGGCGTACAGTCGCCTGCAGCGCCGTCGGTGGACGGGAGCCGCCACCACCGGCAAGCCCTGACCGGAATGGAGAGCGCTTGGCCATTGCCTTCGGCTGCCGGGGGACCGTGTCCTCGCGGAGGCCCGCCGTCGAAACCACCGCCAGACCAGAGGCCGATCGCCGGGGCGCCCCAAGCCCTGTCGGGAACTGCCGGGGGACGATGCCTGCGGGCCGGCCGGACGTCGTCAATGGCTGACCAGGGGCAGAGGCATCCGGGCGGACGAACAGAAGAACCTCGGACCTTCGGATGGCTGCGCCATCGGTGAACCCGCCGCCGGCGGAAACCAGGGGAACCGGATCCGAAGCCACCGTCGTCCGGAGGGGCGTCGGGGAACGGGTGGCGCCGCCACCGGAGTGAACCGCGGGCGGATGCCCGTCGAGGGGAACTGAGGGCCGCTGGCCGGTGAGGTGAACCGCGGGCCGCAGACTTTCCGGCGGCCGGAAAGTGGTCGCGCTGGGAAAACACAGTGCCGACATTGGGGTCACTCCACAGAAAGGACAAAAATATACGCCGCCATTATCAACCAAACACAGTAAGACATAGCTTTTCCAGAGTTTACGTGCGACTCTCAGCCATCAAGCGCGGAGGGGACGATGGGATCGGTGCTGGAGGATCTGGCGGCCATTCGGACCGTGGCGGAGATGACCGAAGCGTTCCGAGACGAGGCGCGGTGCCGCCGGCTGGTTGAGGCGATGGTGTGGCCGAACGGACGGCTCTGTCCGGCCTGCGGCTCACGGCGCTCGATCACTCTGGCGGGGCGCGACACGGGACGACGGTCCCGGCCCGGACTCTATCAGTGCTGCAATCCGGATTGCCGCTTCCAGTTCACCGTGACGACGCGAACCCCGTTGCATGGAACGAAGCTGCCGTTGCGGACCTGGCTCATGGGGCTGTGGTTCATCCTGCAATCGGACAAGGGCATCTCGTCCATCCGTCTGGCCGAAGCACTCGGCGTCAGCCAGCCGACGGCATGGCGGATGGGCCACGTCCTGCGGCTTCTGGTGTTGCGCGACCATCCGCTGGGCGGGACGGTGGAGATTGACGAGTTCCATTTCGGCGCCAAGCCGCGCCGTGACCCCAACCCTCCCAAACTGGGTCGAGGACGCAAGGGCCATCCCCGCACGACGAAAACTCCAGCGCTTGCGGTCGTCCAGCGGCCAAGCAGCCGGGAACCGGGAACACCGGCGGGCGAAGCCCGTGCCGCGGTGGTCGCCGACCTGTCGCTCGACGAGGCCGAGCGGGTGCTCGAAGCCGCTGTCGATCCCGACGCGCACTTGATGAGCGACGAATGGAAGGCGTTTGTCGCCATCGGCAGCGCATTCGGTGCGCACGACACAGTCCGCCATTCTCAGCGCGAGTATGTTCGCGGCAGCGTGCATGCCAACTCGGCCGAGGGCTTCAACGATCGTGTCCGGCGCACGATCGCCGGTGTCTTCCATCACATCAGCCCCGACCACGCCGACCTGTATTTTGGCGAGATCGGTTTCCGCTGGTCCCAGCGCACGGTGGCGGGTCAGGCCCAGCGCCGGACCCGCAAAGGACGCACGGTGATCCAAACCCTCTGGTCCCGTGTTCCCCCAGCCCTCCAGCTTCTAGCCGTCTTTCGCTACGCTGTCGGGCGCCAACTTCGGCGGACCAAGGACGGCGGGATCAGCATCCGCTCCGCCGTAGCTGTCTTTGGTTGATAATGGCGGCGTATAATTTCGTCCGTTCTATGGAGTGACCCCGACATTGTTTCAGCCATCGGCGCCGGCCTGGAGGCCGCGCCTGGATCGACACGAGGTGCTTCACCGTCAGTCTGACGGTACGAAACCTTATCGTACGGTTTCCCACCGTCACCATACAGTTTTTCACCGTCGGCGGCCGGATCAGTCCTGCGCGAATACGCAGTGGTCGCGCCAGCCACCAGTTCGGTCGTCGGAGCGGCGCCCGACTTTTTGTACGACGAAATATGACGCTGCATGACGCTGTCTGTCAGCGTGAGATGCTGTCCGACATCCCGGGCGACACCGTTGCCGACCTGGCGCGGAACCATGAGGATCGGGGTGGCGGGAAGGGCAGGGACCCGACGTCCGGAATTCTTCGACGCGAGGTGCTGTGCGACCATCGCACGGGCCGAGCCGAAGGACAGCTCGTCGGCCAGGGCCAGCCTGCGCAGAGCGACGGCACACAGATCGGCGAGCGAGGTCTCCTGGGTGACCGGAGTGGCTTCGGCAGCCGTGACCACCGGGGTGACGATCTCAGCGGTGTCGCTGGCCACGACGGAGGTTTCACTGATCACGACGGCGGTCTCGACAGTCACGGCTTCTTCAGCCGCCGGATCGACGACCACAGTCTCAACGGCCACCGGCTCAACGGCCACCGGCTCAACGGCGATGACCACCGGAGCCTCGACGACCTTGGCGACGACCTCGGCCTTCGGCGCAGCCGACTTGCCGCCGGACAGGATGAATGCGGCCACCTTCTTGGCCACGGCGTCGTTGATCTCCTTGACCATTTCGGTGCGAATACGGAAGCGCTCCGACAGCGCCTTCCAGCTGATCTCGGGCTTCGAGAGATTGCGCCCCCGATAGATCTCGCGCTCCATCTCAGAGAGGGAGGCCAGGGCACGATCCAGCAGAGCGAGACGGCGGTTCAGCTCGCATCTTTCGATCATGTCGTCCTCGTCCTCGCCGCTCGACATCATGTCGCCGATCGTCGCGTCGCTGTCCGCGCCCACCTTTTTATCGAGGAAGGTGTCGCGAATACGCGAGCGGTACAGCTCGCGTTGATCAACTTTGTCCAGCTCAAGGGCTGCGGCGATCTCGCCGATCACCGCGTCGAGATCGTCCTCCAGGCGCTCGCGGCTGTACGTAGCCAGCATGCGATAAGCGGCGCGCGCCTGCCGGCCGCCATGGAAGACCATGGAGCGATTTTTGATGACGTACTCGACTATCGCCCGGTTGACCGACTGAGTGGCGGCTGTGGAGAGACGCGCTTTGCGCGCGAGATCGAAGCGGTCCACGGCCTTGGCCACCTCGATCACGCCTTCGTTCAGCAGTTCGTCGAAGGGGATTCCGGACCAGCGCGCGATGTTCGCGGCGGTTTTGGCGACCAGGGGCAGATGGGACTCCACCAAGCGGTCTCTCGCGCGCTTGCTGCCAGCCTGGGCGCGCTCGATCAGATCGCGCTCCTCGGCGGCGGTCAGGAATTTTTGAGCGGCGATAAACGCGGAGAGGCTGTGGTCCATTTTTTCGATCCGCCAATTTTGAGAGGGTTTTTTGTATTTTCCCTCGGTGATATATCGGCGAAATCGAAAGTGTCAACTCTTAAATGATCGCAGAACTCTAATTATTTAATCCGAATTAGCTAGCCGATAGCAGCCACCAAGTGGGTTGCGCCGACGGAACGTCCGGCGGACGCCAAGACAACCCAATTTCGGGCGAACAAACGAGCCCCGGGCGGACGAGCGCGCATGCCGCGGTGGTGCATCATCAGGTGCTCGATGAACGTGTCTATTTCGACGACACACTGGCCGGGAATTTCGGTTTCCAGTTTCAGTTCCTCGAAGGTTTGGGTGACATCCATGCCGAGGACTGGGATGTCGTCGGTCATTTCCGACCGGTCCGCCTCGACGGGCGTCAACTCGCCACCCTCCAGGCGCGCGGCAAAAATCTTCAGGCAGGTGTTCGGCGGGAAAATCACGACTGGAATCCTTTGGCGGGACCGTCCCGATCGGTAATCGACCGGTTTCTCGGCGGCGCACCTACCATATGCGCGCGACATCGAACGTCGGACGGGTCGAGCCAGCGACCGTCACTGCGCGCATATGAATAGACAACGGAGGAGGACAGCCCCATGACCGACAACTCAGTGATCACCGTCATGGAAATGATGATCGACGTCGTCGGTGCGGCGCACCTGCGCGACGAGATCCGCAACGAAATTGGGGTCATGCAGGCGGAAATCCACGCCGTGATGTGGCTGAACGACGGTTCCGGGGAAGAAATCCAGTGGATGTCAGAGCTGCGTGAGCGCATCGGTCGGCTGCAGTGGCGACTCCTGGAGGAGGACCCGCTCGGTGACTTGGCTCCGGCCAACATCGTGATATTAAATCGCAGCTAAACGATTAGTAATACAGAATAGATGTAGAAGAATTTTCTTGAGAACTGGTGAAATATTTGAGAAATTGAGGTTGCCATCGGCCGTTTGCGCCGATATATGATCGACGTAGCGCAATGGCCTTTACCGCCACAACCACCCTCCAGTGAGCGCCATGGAGCAAATCCCTAGTATCCTAGTTTGGCACGACCCTGACCACCTGCCGATGCGGCAGGTCGCAAAGCAGGAGGGTGTCTCGATCACGACGGTGTGGCGCTGGGTGAACGCAATGCCGGAAATGGGTGTCCGCGTGGAACTGCCGCACGGCCCCGTGATCCTGCTGAAGCGCAAGCTTCTCGAAAAGTTTCTGGCCGAACGCGCAACCCGCCTCGCCAGGAAAAAAGTGATGCAGAGAATGAAGCAGGGGGCACTGCAGGAAATTCGTGAGGTGCTGGCTGCGGCCGAATAAGCCGCGTTGGCCAGAAAAGGTTTGAGGCCCGTTTTGCCCTCGATCTGCAAGCTGGCGCAAAACCAACCGGACAGACGGAAAACCAAACGAGCCTCGGTATCGCAACCTGAATATACTCTGGCTTCCGTCAAACGTCAACGGTCGGTAACGCGTTAGCAGCGGTTTTGTGGGTGGTCGGCCTCGGGAATTAATAAACTCATAGTCCGAGGCCTATAATGATGACGAAATCGACTGGTTCGCGTGATAAGCCCCCCCGCGAGAAGATTAGCCTGGATCAGCTGAAGGCGACCCTGTCCCTAGAGGACGAGGTCCGGCGCGCCGGCGTTCGTCTCATGCGGGCCTCGGGAGCATTGAAGGGGGTCTGTCCGTTCCACGACGACCGCACCGCGAGTTTCTACGTCTACCCCGACGAACACGCCCACTGTTTTGGTTGTGGGTTTCACGGCGACGTGCTCGACTTCATGGCGCGCAACGAGAACCTCGAACTGTCTGAGGTGATCGGCCGCGAGATGCGTATCTACCAGGGACTCGACCCGGCTGCCCGCCCGACGGCGGTCGTGAAGACGAAGCAAGAGCGCAACGCTCAGCGTGAGCAACCTGGCACCCCGCGTATTCCGGCGCCAGAAGGATTCAGTGCGCTGTTCCGGCCGAATCAGCAGCCGGACAACCAGGGGCGCGTCTGGACCAACGAGATCCTGAACCCGAACAATGTTGACAAGCCGATCAGCCGGCTGCCGGTGGACATGTGCCACGAATACCGGCTGGCCAACGGCGATCTCTATGGCTACGTCGTGCGCACCCCGCGTTCCGGCAAGGATGGGAAGAAGATCACCCCCGCGGTCATGTGGCTGGACGGGGTGACGATGCCGAACGGCACCACGAAGGACGGCTGGTGCTACACGTCCTTTCCGTACCCCCGCCCGATCTACGGCCTCTACGCGCTCGGAGAGCATGCCAAGGACGGCGGCCAGAAGCGCGTCATCGTCGTCGAGGGCGAGAAATGCGTTGATAAGTCGCTCAATCTTCTGCGCGATATGGACTGGGCCGTCGTTTCCTGGTGTGGCGGCACGTCCGTGCCTCACCGCACCGACTGGTCGCCGTTGGCCGGCTGGGATGTAGTGCTGTGGCCCGATGCCGATGAGAGCGGCGCCGGCGCCATGGCCGAACTGGCTCACCTCATCCAGCAGGCCGGGGCTGCGAATGTCATGGTCGTTCCGCCGCCGGCCGCGGCGCCGAAAAAATGGGACATCGCCGACGCCGTCGAACCGAAGTCTGATGCCCCCGATGGCTGGCGCACGCCGTGGGATTCCGAGCGCCTCGCGCAGCACCTGGAGACGGCGATCCCGGCTCAGACCTACCTGGAGATGAACGGCCTGGCTCAGCCGCCGGACGTCGAGGACGAGCATGTCGTGGAGGGCGAGACGGCTGAGGAGGCCATGGGAAATGGTCAGACCGAGCCTCGGCCGATTGACACTGTGGAGGGCCCTTACGAGCTTTCGGTTGCCAACGTCTTGGAGATGACGTCCCAGGACGAGGGCACCCCGTTCCTTCCGCAGGTGTTGGAGTGGGCGGCCGACCTGGAGGAGCGTGACGAGCCAGAATTCGCTCGGCTGCAAGCTGGGCTGCGCCGCCGTGGCGTGTCCATGCGTCAGTGGAAGCGCACGCTGCAGCGGGTGAAGCAGGAAAAGGCGCAGCGAGCCCACGGTGTTGTCCTACCGGTCAATGACGACGGTACCAACGAAGGTCGTCAGGCCCTCATTGACGGAATGGATGTCGCCTTCAGCCCGTTGGGTCACAACAACGGCATTTATTATTACTTGACGACCCTGACCAACGAGGTTGTCGCGCTCCGCTCCAACCAACACAAGGACACCGACCTGTACCGCATCGCTCCGCTGGAGTTCTGGGCGGCGGCCTTTCCCAAGGGGAACGACCGGCTCTCCGTCAATTGGAGTGCCGCGGCGAACCATTTGATGCAGCGGTGTCATGAGATCGGTAACTACATGGCGGACGGCAACGGTCGTGGTCGTGGCGTTCACAAGGAGAAGGGAAAGCTGGTCGTCCATTTCGGACGGTTCCTGGCCATCAACGACAAGGGCACTTGGACGACCTGTCTGCCGGCGGAAGCCCGGAAGCACGGGCTGGAAAAGCAGTACCTGGTTTCCCCCGCGATTTGGGGAACGGCAGGCATGAAGCCCGAGGAGTGGCTTGCTCTCGACCCCATCGATGACGCGGAGTGGAACGAGAGCTGGAAGATCCTCGACGAGTTCCCGTTCGGCCACAACGACAAGGAAGGCAAGCTAGACCGGGCCCTCTACAAGGGGTACGCCATCACGGCTCCTCTCTGCGGTGTCACGAAACACCGTGCTGCGATTGCTGTCGAGGGTCCGTCTGGGGCCGGCAAGAGCACGGTGCAAAAATTCAAGATGGCGCTGATGGGTGGCAGCGTCATCCATGCTGGTGCGGGCACCACGTCCCCCGGCATCCTGCAGGCCATCCAATACGACGCTTTGCCTCTCTGTATGGACGAGGCGGAATCCAAGGAGGAGACTGCTCACGCGCGTATCAAAAGGATCCTCAGTGAGGTTTTTCGTCCCGCGAGCGATGGTGGAGCCGGACGACTGATCGCAAACCGGAATCCAAACGGATCCGAACCAGGCGCGGCCGCGCCTAGCAACCCGCGGACCGCCGGCTCCCTCTACGCCATCCGTATGGATGCTCTGATTGACGTGGCCGACGTCAATCGTGTCACCAAGCTGTATCTCCGGGCCAAAGACGCGTCGAAAATGACAAAGGACGAAGCCTGGGAATACAGTGCCAAAGGTATGGAGTTGATCGGAGACCGGCTCGAACACCTGAACAGCCCGCTGCGACTCGCCCGCTGGATGAAGCGGGTGATCGAGACCTTCCCGTTGATCGATCACAACTATGCCATGCTTCGCAACGCCATCTACGCCGAGTTCCGCATCTTCCGCTGCGCCGACCAGTTTGCCACTCTCCTCGGGGGGCACGAAGCAATCCACGGCCGCAAACTCGACAAGGAGTCCGCGTTCGCGCTCATCGAGGAATACAACCTTGAGCGCTTCATTGCTGAGGTCAGGTCGCCAAAAGCACTCGCGCAGCAGATCCTCTCGACGATCCTCTGCCACCAGGAGCGGGTCGAGTGTGGCAACAACATCGGCACGGTCACGCGGGATGTTTACGAGTTGATCTTGGCCGCGGCGGGCCAGGGTGGGAGGAACGATCCGATCACGGATGAGATCGCGAGAGACCATTTGCGCCGCATCGGCATCATCGTGAATGGAACTACGATGTTCCTGGCGACCAATCATCCAAAACTTAAGCCCATTCTGGATCGTGCGAAGCTCGGCGGCGAGATGAAGGAAATGTCACGCCTCATGGTCGAGGCGTTCGGGGACGAGGGCGTTTCGAAGCATGGAGCCCTTCGGTTCGGCGGCCACACCGCAAAATCCATCGCCTTCCCGCTGAAATTCCTCATGGAAAACATGACCACCATCGAGCGCGATGAGGACGACGGCGAGCAGGCCAACGACAACGAGATGACCCCGAACCCCAAGGCCGCCTGACGGCAACCACCATGATCGGAAGTCCATGCAAGAGGGACGGCGCCAGCCGTCCCTCTTGTCGTTTCTGCGCCCCGACCCGCAACCGCAACCGCAACTCTGATGGTTGCGGTTGCGGTCTGCACCTCCAGAAGATCGACGCACCAAACCACCCAGCATCGCTTAAAGCCGCGATATTCCTGGGTATTCTGACCGTGGTGGTGTTCCCAACAGCGGTCCGAGATGTCCATCTCTCAGCGACAGGCGCAACCAGAATCCAGGAAACGCAACCGCTGCAACGATGCCGGTTGCGCCTTGGTTGCGCCTACAAAAGGCTTACGAGTCAACGTTTTAAGGCCGATTTCGAGGGCAACCGCAACCGCATCCACAACATGACCTCCCCCTAAGAGCCAAATTCGATTTCCCAGTGACGTGTATTGGATGATGGCTCTCACAACTCACCGGGAAATTAAATTCGCTTTATAGAGATCACCATGGTTTTCCGGTTGCACGGTTGCGGTTGCCCATTTCCGTCCTTCTCTCTTCTCTATAATACCCTGATAATAAAGGAGAAAAGAAGAAGAAGAAGAGAGGCGCAACCGAGACCGCAACCAAGGCGCAACCGACCGGAAATCCGGTTGCGCCTTCCCAGATCCCGAATTTCAAACCGGCATCCCCGGTTTCCGAACCATCCAGGCAAATCCTCGCACCCACTGATCCAAGACTCTTCCGGCAAACCGGGCGCGGACGGGGCGTGGGCACGCCCAAACGCAGCAGGCCGCCCGTAGGCGGCCTGCTGCGTTGTGTCGTCGATATGGTGGTGATCAGGGTGTTGGGAGGAGGTTGAGGTTCACCTCGGCCGTCCGCGCGGTCAATCGTCGTCGAAGCAGGCGAAACCCTCGGGGACGCCGGCGATCACGCCATCGACGAAACCCAGCTCGTATGCCGCGCGCCAATCGGCATGCAGGCGTCTCGGCACGCCGGCCGGAACCGTCACGTCCTGGGGAAGGATTGTCTCCCGGTAGCCTTGCGCCGCCGCAGCCATCAGCTTCTCCAGGTCGGCAACATGGTCAAGCATCTGGTGCGTGATTCGCATCGCAATCCCCCATCAACGCCGGTTACGCCATGACACCGTATCGTACCGTGCTGTAAGCGAAAAATACAAAAATTTCGTTTAGCTCTGATTTCATCGCGTTTTCCGAGGGAGGTGGGGAGCGCACGAACAGTTCTTCTGAACGGTACGCATATGAAGTTTTGAGGAAACGCCGACGCGGCAGAAAGCTGCGCAGAACGACTTGGGTGAAAATATAATGCGCAATACTTTTTTGGCCGCCGCGGCGTGCCTGACCATCTCATGCTCGGCCCTGGCGAGGAGGCTTCCCAGCAGCAGGTATCCGGTGCGGCCTACATCGAGGCCGCCAAACAGGTCGAACCCATGACGGCAACCGTAGCGCACGCCTGGACGCGCCTCACGGCGCTCGAAGCCGACAACCGCAAGAACACGCTCAAACGCGCGCATATGCAGCGTATCAAGCGCAAGCGCACCGCCTGATCCACCCGCAATCACGCAATCAGATAAGAGGGCCCCATGACCGATTACACCGCCATCGTTTCTGACAGCCTGCTTCTGGAGCGCACCCCCGCCGATACCTCTCTTGCCTGCCGCTCGCATGAGGCGGCCCTGCTGGTGATCGACGAGAACGGCACGGTGTCGATCAAGACCCGCACTTATGTCGGCGGTGACGGCACGCCTGCGAACGAGTGGCACCGGCGGACCCTGACCTATCACCTTGCCGACGCGCAGAACGGCGCTCGCGCGCTGGACATCGACCATCTCAAGACGGACCTGGCCGACGGCGGCCGTCTGTCGATCCTGATCGACTGCATTCGGGCCGGGCACTCGGTTGAGTGGGACGGCAGCAACCACGTCGGCCGTTTGACCGAAGACGCGCAGGACGCCGAGCGCGAGCTGCGCGATCTGATCAACGACGATGCCTACACCTCGACCGTCGAGGTGTGGGATGCGGGAGCTTGGCTCATCGGCGACAACTCGGACCAGGATGTCCTGCGTGAGCTGAAGCTGACCACCACCGCCACCGACGCTGACATCGCCGCCGTGGTAGACGCCCAGAAGGGCGAGATCAAGCGGCAGGGCATCGTCGTTGCCGGCGACCTTGAGAACGTGATCCGTGAGGTGATCGAGCGCGTCCGGGAGGACGAGGCGTGACGACGCTTCGCGAGCTGCGGCGACGTGCCGGCCTGAACCAGGCCGGTCTCGCCTATTTCGCTTCCGAGCGCGGCGAGGCTGGTCAGCCCTGGATCAGCGACATTGAGCGCAGCAGCAAGGACACCAGCCGGCCGACCCTGGCGATCTACGCCCTGCTGTCCCTGCTGACGCCCGAGCAGATCGAGGAGGCCAAGGCGATCATCGATGAGGTCGAACGAGGTTTTGCCAGCCAACTGCGAGAGCGAATGAACAACAAGGCCCCGCAACGCTCGGCTGCGTATTTCGGCGAATTCGCCCAGGCGTTTCGGTTGAAAGCGCCCACCATTTCGGCGAAACCGCCCACCCGAATTGAAAGCTGGTGGGTGCCGGGGCCGAACCCTGGATTTACGTTATGAAGGTTGTGGGTTTGGTTGCCAAGCACCGGCCTTAGGTGTCGGGGGTTTCGCTGGCGGCATCGGCCTTGGTGCGACGCATGGAGTCGCCATGCAGGTCGATGCGGTAGGCCCGGTGCACGAGGCGATCGAGGATGGCGTCGGCGTAGGTGGCATCCCCGATCATCACAGACTGCCGCTGACGCGGAGCGGCTGATCACTGACGTCGTGATCACCAGTCGGCGGCATTCCCTTTACGGCCAACGGCTTCAGGTCGCCCCGGAGGCATCCAGCCGCGGTCC
>NZ_QOKV01000002.1 GCF_008365405.1 Azospirillum brasilense
ACAGTGTGGAGCGCAGCATCCGCCCGCTGGCCCTCACGCGCAAGAATGCTCTGTTCGCTGGCAGCGACGGCGGCGGTGAGCACTGGGCCACCGTCGCGTCGCTGGTGGAAACCTGCAAGCTCAACGGTGTCGATCCGCAGACCTGGTTCGCCGATGTGCTGACCAAACTCGCCGGCGGGCATCCGATCACCAAGCTCGATGAACTGCTGCCCTGGAGCTATGCCCGGCAGGCGGAACCCGCCGTGGCCTGAGAACACCGCTTACTTCAGGGTGGCATTGTCGAGCATGGCTTCGGCCAGCAACTTCTTCAGCCGGGCGTTCTCATCCTCGAGCGCCTTCAGACGCCGGGCCTCAGAGACCTCCAACCCGCCGTACTTGGCCTTCCAGGTGTAGAACGTCGCCTCGCTGATCCCGTGTCGGCGGCACAAGTTCGCCGTCTTCTGTCCGGCCTCCTGCTCCTTCAGGATGCCGATGATCTGCTCCTCGCTGAACCGGCTGCGTCTCATCTGTCCGTCTCCCCTCGATGACGGACTCTACCCATTCCTGGAGGAATTTTCCGGTCTCAGGTCACCCGCTCGTCGAGCTGGCGTTTCAATCCACGCCCCCGCACGAGAGGCGAACACTACAGTGTAAACTATTGGATATGCATGTGAAACGGCGACCAATGTGCGAACGAGGGTATGTGATGGACGATCGTTCGTTTCGCATCACCGGAACGGCTGGCAACTTCTTCAGAAGACTCGATTTTTCTCGAGCGCGAACCCACCTGGAATATCCATGGGGGCTTCGGGTTCGCACAGAAGCCAACGATTACAGGATGAGAGGCTCATCGAGAGCGGTGGGTGTCCGGGCACCAACATGCTCCACCTTGTGTCGGGCCGATGAACCGAGAAGGTAGAATCGCAGGCTGTCGGTCCGCGGCTCGATCAAACCGAGCAGGGATGCGCGCAACGCGGTCCATTGTGCGGGATCGACCGTGCATTCAAACACTGAGTATTGAACCCGCACGCCGTGGTTCTGGCAAGCCCTTGCCACACGGCGCAAGCGACGACGGCCGGCCGGGGTTTCCGTGGAAACGTCATAGCAGACCAGGACCAGCATCGCGTCACCGCCAGAGGAAGGGAGGATAGGCGTCTAGGTCGCCGCGCAGATGCCGGGCCAGCAGGCGGGCCTGTGCGTGCCACATCAGGCCGAAGGGCAGCAGCGCGTTGACACGGCCCAGCGGCGGCCGGCGCGACCGGCCGGCGATCCGCCATTCCGGCTCGTCGCGCCGGATCATGGCGGCGAAGGCGCCGAAATAGCAGGCGGCCGCATCGCCCTCCACCCCGCGCAGGCGGTCGACGTCGAGCGGCCGGTCAAGCTGGGTCAGGGCGCGGCTGATCGCATCTTCGGTCGACGCCAGCGCGCCGGTCGGATCGGTGTGGTCGCGGCGGTGGCGGCGCAGCACCGTCCGCTGGTTGGCCAGCTTGCCGGCCAAAACGCCGTGGGTTATCGAGGCGGCCCGCAGCGGGTCGTCCGCCGCCCGGTACTGCGCGCGACGCAGCAGGACATTGCCCGACACCGGACCCTCCACCCGCATCAGGAACCGGCCGGTATCGGAGAGGAAACCAACACTGATCCCCTTCTCGGCACAATGGCCGAGCATATGCGGGCTGGCGCCGACGCTGCCGAAGGCGACGAGGCCCTCCAGCGCGATCATCGGCACCATCGTGCGTGCGCCGTCCTCGCGCCGCACCTCGATCGCCTCGCCCTCCCTGTACAGGTAGCTGCCGGGGGTGGTGACGTAGAGCGTGTTCAACAAACGCTTCATGGAGAATCCTCCTCGGCGGCGCCCGCTGCACCGCCCGCTGCACCGCCCTCTGCACCGCCCTCTGCGGCGTCGGCGCGGAGCGTGCGGTCCAGCCAGACGGCGGCGGAACGGGCGCCCGACAGGGTCAGCAGGCAAAACGGCTCCAGCGAGCAGGATCGGCATTTGGGTCCCGGTTCCGGCGGTGGCGTGATGCGGGAGGCCAACAGCGCGTGGAGTTCGCCGGCCAGCGCCTCGGTCCGCGCGCGCAAGGCGGCGTCGAAGGCCACCTCCTGCCGCCGGGTCTCCCCGTAGAGGAGCGCGCCGCCCGGCACGTCGAGCCCCAGCATTTCCTCCAGGCACAGGCCCTGGGCGCAGAGCTGGACGCGGTCGGCGTCATGCGGCTTGGCCTTGCCGCGCTTGTACTCCACGGGGCAGGGCAGCGGCGGCAGGCCGCGCCGGTTGTGGAATTCCACCACATCGGCCCGCCCGACCAGCCCAAGCCGCAGATTGCGCAAGGGCACGCCCCGCGCGATGCGGACCCCGCGCCCCGTTTCGCCGGGTGCGTTGTCCACCCGCTCGTGCAGCACCCGGCCCTCGGCGGTCAGCGCGTTCTCCGCCCAGGCGTCCTCCAGATGGATCAGCCCGCACTGACGCGCGCAGAAGGCGAGGTGCTGGAGGGCCGACAGCGGGGCGAGTGCGGAGTCTTCGGCCTCCATGGGCCTACAGCCACTCCTCGATCGCCACCCCTTCGGGCAGGCCGTCCCGGTCGATGATGACGGTGAAGTGCTCGTCGTAATCGCGCGGGGCGGTCACCCCGTCGTTCATTGTGACGGTGACGCGCTTGAACAGTTTCTGCGCCGGGGCCTCGCCGAGGGGGGATTTGTGGCGGAAGGCGATCAGCCGGCGCGCCGCCATCTCGCCGCGTGCGGCCGAGCGGTCCTGCTCGAACATGTTGACCAGCGCGCTGGGTAGGATGTCCAGGCCGGCGTCCGAGAAGCCGGTCTGCCGCGCCAGATGCGGCGAGAGGAAGCCGTGGGCGCGGTACAGCCCGTAGGGGACGATGTGCTTGTGGCCCATGGTGCGGTTGTCGCCGCTCTGCTTGTCGGCCTCGGCCTGGGTGGTCACGGCCATGCAGGTGACCGACAGTTCCGCCGGCACGATGGGATGCAGGCTTTCCGCGAAGGTGATCTGCACCGGTCCGCGCACCTGCCCGCAGTTGACGCCCGTCGTCATCACCGCCCCGAAGGTCCGCACATCGAAGAAGGTGTCGCACATCCATTGCGTCACCTTGCGGGCGTCGCCCTCGCCCTTGGCAGCTTGCCCTTTTCCGGAAGGGTGACGCCGCCGGCCTCGTAGGCGCGGGCATGCTGGTCGTTCAGGATCGCCTTCTCGCGGACGTAGATCTCGTAGCCCGGACGGCCTTCCTGGGTCAGTTGGACGTAGTTGCGGATCTTGCGCTTCAGCGAGACGTCGGTGACCAGGCCATGGCCCGTCTCCGGGTCCAACTGAGGCATGTTGCCGGCGTCCGGATCGCCGTCCGGATCGCCGTTGCGGACGTCGAACAGATAGACGAACTCGATGCGGGACTCGTGGATGCCCATGACTGTCACTCCGGAACGGTGTTCGGTTCGCCCGCCTGGGCGGTTTTCAGATTTTCGGTCTTGAGACGCTCGGCCTTTGGAAGCCGCAGCCAATGCCGCTCGTGGTAGTAGCCGATGAAGAAAAGGCCACGGTCGTCCACGCTCAGCGAGTCCCGATAGCCGACGATCTTCTGGGTGATGGAATCCAGGCGGTTTTCGAGGAAGCGGTAGGCCCCCTGATCGTCGCGGCGCATCTTCTTCAGGTGCTGTTGGGCGAGCCTGTTCAGGAAATGGAAGATCAGCTTCGGCGTGGAGGACGCGCTGCCGATGTACTTGTCGCGGATGATGGCGCTCAGCTCCCGTCCGTGGGCCACCTCTTGGATGCGCTCCAGAACGGCGAACAGACGGCCGAGAAGGTAACCCGGCTCCGTGCGGGATTCGTCGAGGCCCACGAGATTGCTCCCCTCTTCCTGAGTGGTTCCGGCCAGCCGGGCGCGGCGCGTCAGCACCGCCTTGATCAGCGCGACGCGCGGGTGGTTCACGACATGGTCGGCGCGGATGCGGTCGAGCAGCACCGCCAGCAGGCTGGCCGGGTAGGGGCCGCCCACCAGCACCGCGCGTAGCAGGTTTGGCCAGCCCCTTGTCGTTCGGATCGGGCTTGGCGTTGTCGCCGTCGCCCCGGTGCTTGGTCTTGGTTTCCATGGCGAGCGCCCAGAGCGAGGGGTAGCGCGGCTGCCACTCCCACTGCCGGGTCAAGTCGTGCCCGCCGGTGACGAGGCATTGGCCGGTGACCGGGCCCTCCTCCTCGGCCTCCATGGCGCGTTCCCAGGCGGCGCGGATTTCCGGCGCGTCGTGGACATAGTCACCCTTGTGCTGGATGCGGAACACCAGCCAGCCCGACAGGATGCCGGGATCGGAAACACCTTCCGGCGTGGTGCCTGCCGTCCAGTTTCGGAAGAAGGCCAGCACCGCGCGCGCCCAGGGATGATCGATTCCCACCAGGACGGTTTCGTGTTCTGCTCAAAGGTGCATCCTCAGCTCTTACACCACGTTCTCCACCTCCATACGGTCGCGCGGATCGCGGGTTACCAACCCAAGGGCCGTATCGTCGTAGTAGGACAGATCCGTCAGCAGCAGGAATTGCCCGTGCTCCCCGACGGCCTTGATGATCTCAGCGCCCATCAGGCGGGCGAGCGGGCCGCGCGGGATGGTGACGGTGAAGCGTTGCAGCTTGCGGGCGATGGCGCCGGGGCGCTCGGTGGCCCGCAAGGCGTCGGCCCAGCGTTGCGCCTCCTCGGTGTAGGGGACGATCACCGCCGGCTGGGTGGCGGTGCTCAGCAGGATCGTGCAGCCGTAATCCCGCGCCAGCGCGTCGAGCAGTCTGGCAGCCCGGCATGATGTCCGGCCACCGCATAGGCAAGCAGCCAGCCGGCGGGACTGTCCTTGCCGTAACGTTCCACGGCGAGGACGGCGCCGGCCGTGGAGTGGTCGACCCGGATGTTCTCGCCGTTCAGCAGCCTTTGAAAGGCTTCGGCATATTTCCCGGCATCGTGCAGCAGGCCGAGCGTCCGCGCCCAGACGCCCGCCCAGTCGCTTTCAGGAAGCAGGACCGCCGCGAATCCCTCCGCCCTCGCGGCGACACGAAGCAGATGCTCACGCAATGACTCCCAAGGGGCCCCCGGTTTACTGGAAGTATGGGCGTGCCAAGCCATCGCGTGCCTTCCGTTATTATGAATTTATTGTGGTTTCGATTTTCTTCATTAATCCAGAAAGACACTGTTTGATAAGTGGATTTTGCCCTGACAGGCGGTCACGGAAGCGGCTGTTGCTCAATCGGAACGGAGTTCACTCATCAATCGAGCGTCGGCGGAAGCCGAGTCGCGGCCATTGCGGTCGTCCGACGGCATCCATTCGCACTTCCGCAATCGGCAGGGGGCGGTTCGAAAGCCGGTTCGGTGTCCGATCAGAGCCTCGGATCGTGGCGGCCGTTCGACGGGCAAGCCACCGGGGCTGTTCGGCTTTGGTTCCATGCAGGAGCCTTCTTCTCCGCCGTTTTGCAAACGTTTGGTTTCAAGCTCAATCGAATGGCGACATCTTACCGTGCGGCCTATCCTAATCCGCCCTACGTATGCGTGCTCTCAATAAAAGCAAGAAACTGTTGTAAAAATAGGGATCTGTGCGAGCAGGGAGGAGTGTTTCAAACCAGTAACGCGTTTTGGAATCATCTTATATACCGATAATTAGGTCTGATGGTGCATTGATCCATCCAAGACCGGTGTTCATGCCGGCTGCGTGGCGTGAGGGCCGAAAGACCATGGCGAATCCAACCTTCACTATGATCGGCACCAACAGTTTCGGCCTCTCCGACATCGGAAGCGAGGCCGCTCCGGTTCTGGCGGACCTTGATGGTGACGGCGATCTCGATCTCCTGGTCGGCAACGCGGACGGAAACACGGTCTTCTTCCGCAACAATGGAACGACGCTGTCACCGTCCTTCACGCTGGACAGCACCAATCCTTTCGGCCTCCCCAACGTCAGCCAGGGCGGCGCGCTTCCCACCGTCGTGGACATCGACGGCGACGGTGATCTCGACCTGTTCATCGGCAACCACGCCGGCAGCACCCTTTTCTACCGCAACAACGGAACGTCACCGCAGGCACCGAGCTTCTCGCTGGAAGGCACCAACCTGTTCGGCATCCAGGGCGCGGGAAGCTACGGGGCGCCGAGCTTCGCCGATCTGGACGGCGACAACGACCTCGACCTTCTGATCGGCAACAGCGCCGGCGACTTCCTCTATTTCCGCAACGACGGGACGACGCTGTCGCCGACCTTCGTGCTCGCCGGCACCAACCCCTTCGGCCTGACCCGCGATGCCGACGGCTATTCGTCACCCGTGCTGGTGGACATCGACGGGGACGGCCTCGTCGATCTCATCAGCAAGAGTTCCATCCACATCAACACCGGGACGGCGGCGGCGCCGACCTTCGCGCTGCTCGCCGGCAACCCATACGGGAGCAGGGGGCCGGGGGCGTACCCGCGGCCGGCCCTGGGCGATCTCGACGGCGACGGCGACCGCGACATGGTGGTCGGCGTCGATGACGGCACACTGGAGTATTTGCGGAATCTCGCGCCGGTCGTCGTGACGCTGGGTGATGGCGGCAACACGATCACCCTGTCGCAGATCAACACGCTGACCGGCGGCACCGGAACCGACGTGGTGTCGCTGCTGACCGTCGGGGCGACCTACATCGTCACCGGGGTCGAAACGCTGACCGGCAGCACGGCGATCGACCTGGTGTTTCTAGGCAGCGGCGGCAATACGATCGAGGTGAGCCGGGTCGAACAACTGAACGGCGGCTCGGGCACCGACGTCGTCACGCTGGGCAGCCTTGGCAACACGCTGCAGGTGAGCGGTCTCGAAACGCTGACCGGCGGCATCGGCACCGATGTGGTGCTCCTGGGCAGCCTCGGCAGCACGCTGCTGGTCGAGGGCATCGAAACGCTGACCGGCGGCATCGGCGCCGACGTGGTGACGCTGGGCGGCGGCGCCAGCACGCTGACGGTTTCGAAGCTGGAAACGCTGACCGGCACCCTGGGCACCGATGTAGTGACCTTGGCCAGCGGCGGCAACAGCACGCTGGTGGAGGGCATTGAAACGATGATCGGCGGCACCGGCACCGACATGGTGACGCTGAGCAGCGGTGGCGGCACGCTGACGGCCCGGCTGGTGGAGACCGTGATCGGCGGTTCCGGCACCGATCTCGTGACGTTCGGCAGCGGCGGCGGCACCATGACGGTCCGGTTGGTGGAGACCGTGACCGGCGCCGCCGGCGTCGACACGCTGATTTTGGGCACCGGCGGCGGCACGGTTCTGGTGAACGCGATCGAGACGCTGACCGGCGGCACCGGCGCCGACATGGTGACGCTGGGCAGCGACGGCGGCACGCTGACGGTCCGGCTGGTGGAGACCTTGACCGGCGGCTCCGCCAACGACATGGTGACGATCGGTGCCGGGGGCAGTTCGACCACGGTGATCGGGTTCGAAACGATCATCGGCGGCAGCGGCACCGACACGGTGAGGCTGGGTGACGGCGGCAACACGCTGTTCGTGTGGCGGGTGGAGACGCTGATCGGCGGCACCGGCACCGACGTGGTGAGGTCCGGCACCGCCGGCAACACGATTAAGGTGTCCGGCATCGAGTCGCTGACCGGCAGCTCCGCCACCGACAACATCACGCTGGACTCCGGCGGGAACACCATCTGGGTGAGCGGCCTCGAAACGCTGCTGGGCGCCACCGGGTCCGACATCGACGTGGTGACGCTGGCCGATGAAGGCTCCACCATATTGGTTGGCCGTCTGGAAACGCTGATCGGCGGGTCCGGAAAGGAGGTGGTGACGATCTCCGCGACCGGCGCCACCATGGAGGTGAGCGGCCTGGAGACGCTGATCGGAAACTCCGGTGTGGATAACATCGCGCTCCGCGACAGGGCGGGCAACACGCTGGCCGTGTCGCGGTTGGAGGTGCTGACGGGCTCTGCCGGTACGGACGTGGTGACCCTGAGCGGCACCACCAACAACACCGTGACGGTGAGCGGCCTCGAGACGCTGTTCGGCAGCGACGTCAGCGACATCGTGACGCTGGGCAGCGGCGGCAACACCATCGAGGTGTCGCGGGTCGAGACGCTGTTCGGCGGTTCCGGCACCGACCTGGTGACGCTGGGCAGCGGCGGCAACACCATCCTGGTCCGTCTGCTGGAGACGCTGACCGGCGGTTCCGGCGCCGACGTGGTGACGCTGGGCACCGGCAGCAACATGATGACGGTGAGCGGCGTCGAAACGCTGACCGGTGGCTCCGGCCTCGACATCGTGACGCTGGGCGACAGCGCGGGCAACACGCTCACCGTGTGGCGGATCGAGACGCTGATCGGCACGTCCGGCACCGACGTGGTGACCCTGGGCAGCGCCGGCGCCACGCTGCTGGTGGACGGTGTCGAGACGGTGACCGGCGGCCTCGGCATCGACATGGTGGAACTGGGCAGCGCCGGCAACACGCTGCTGGTGAGCGGCGTCGAGACGCTGACCGGTGGTATCGGCACCGACGTGGTGTCGCTGGGCAGCGTCGGCAACACGCTGCTGGTGAGCGGCGTCGAAACGCTGACCGGCGGAACCGGTACGGACGCGGTGACGCTGGGCAGCGACGGCAACACTCTGGCGGCGACGCTGCTGGAGACGCTGATCGGTGGAACCGGTACGGACGTGGTGACCTTCTCCCCGGCCGGTAACCAGGGAACGCTCTTCGTTTCCAATGTTGAGACCGTCTACACGCCGTTCCAAACGCTGACGCTCAACGGTACCGACACGCTGATCGTGCTGTCGGCGAGCCCGTCCACCCCGGCGCTCAGCCCGGCATCGGACAGCGGCGTGTCCGGAGACGCAGTAACGAATGTCTCACAGCCCACGCTTGTAGGGACGGCCGACGCCGGCAACGTCGTGCATCTGTACGGAAACGGTCTCGAGATCGGGACGGGGACAGCCAACGGATCCGGCACTTGGTCGGTGGTCCCCGGCACGACGCTTGCGGAAGGGGTTTGGACGCTGACCGCCAAGGTGATCGCGTCCGGCGTCGAAAGCGGGACTTCGGGGCCTCTCCTCGTGACCGTCGATACCAGCGCTTCCGCCCCGACCGGGTTGGCTTTGGCGGCTTCGTCGAACAGCGGCTCGACCGTGGACACGGTGACCAGCGTGACGGCTCCGGTGATCACCGGGACGGTGAGCGAGGCCGGCGTGGTCGTGCTGTACGAGGGCGCGACGGCCTTGGGCACGGTGACCGCTTCGGCGGCCGGGGCCTGGACGGTAACGGCGGCTTCGCTGAGCGACGGTGCCCACACGCTGAGCGCCATGGTGACCGACGCGGCGGGCAACAGCTCCACGGCCTCGACCGCGCTGACCGTGACCATCGACACCGTGGCGTCCTCACCGACTGGCTTGGCGCTTGAAGCAGGCTCGAACAGCGGGTCGACCGTGGACACGGTGACCAGCGTGACGGCTCCGGTCATTACGGGCAGCGTTGCCGAGGCCGGCGTGGTCGTGCTGTACGAGGGCGCGACGGCCTTGGGCACGGTGACCGCTTCGGCGGCCGGGGCCTGGAGCATCACCTCGGCTTCGCTGAGCGACGGTGCCCACACGCTGAGCGCCATGGTGACCGACGCGGCGGGCAACAGCTCCACGGCCTCGACCGCGCTGACGGTGACCATCGACACCGGGGCGTCCTCGCCGACCGGGCTCGCTCTGGCGGCCTCGTCGAACAGCGGGTCCACGGCGGACACGCTGACCAGCGTGACGGCTCCGATGATCACCGGGACGGTGGGCGAGGCCGGCGTGGTCGTGCTGTACGAGGGCGCAACGGCCCTGGGCACGGTGACCGCTTCGGCGGCCGGGGCCTGGAGCATCACCTCGGCTTCGCTGAGCGACGGTGCCCACACGCTGAGCGCCACCGTGACCGACGCGGCGGGCAACAGCTCCACGGCCTCGACCGCGCTGACGGTGACCATCGACACCGGGGCGTCCTCGCCGACTGGCTTGGCGCTTGAAGCAGGCTCGAACAGCGGGTCGACCGTGGACACGGTGACCAGCGTGACGGCTCCGGTGGTCACCGGGACGGTGGGCGAGGCCGGTGTGGTCGTGCTGTACGAGGGCGCAACGGCCCTGGGCACGGTGACCGCTTCGGCGGCCGGGGCCTGGAGCATCACCTCGGCTTCGCTGAGCGACGGTGCCCACACGCTGAGCGCCACCGTGACCGACGCGGCGGGCAACAGCTCCACGGCCTCGACCGCGCTGACCGTGACCATCGACACCGGGGCGTCCTCGCCGACTGGCTTGGCGCTTGAAGCAGGCTCGAACAGCGGGTCGACCGTGGACACGGTGACCAGCGTGACGGCTCCGGTCATTACGGGCAGCGTTGCCGAGGCCGGCGTTGTCGTGCTGTACGAGGGCACGACGGCCTTGGGCACGGTGACCGCTTCGGCGGCCGGGGCCTGGAGCATCACCTCGGCTTCGCTGAGCGACGGTGCCCACACGCTGAGCGCCACCGTGACCGACGCGGCGGGCAACAGCTCCGCCGCTTCGGCCGCGCTGACGGTGACCATAGACACCGGTGTTTCCTCACCGACTGGCTTGGCGCTTGAAGCAGGCTCGAACAGCGGATCGACAGCGGACACGCTGACCAGCGTGACGGCTCCGGTGATCACCGGGACGGTGGGCGAGGCCGGCGTGGTCGTGCTGTACGAGGGCGCGACGGCCTTGGGCACAGTGACCGCTTCGGCGGCCGGGGCCTGGAGCATCACCTCGGCTTCGCTGAGCGACGGTGCCCACACGCTGAGCGCCACCGTGACCGACACGGCGGGCAACAGCTCGGCCGCTTCGACCGCGCTGACGGTGACCATAGACACCGGTGTTTCCTCACCGACTGGCTTGGCGCTTGAAGCAGGCTCGAACAGCGGATCGACAGCGGACACGCTGACCAGCGTGACGGCTCCGGTCATTACGGGCAGCGTTGCCGAGGCCGGCGTGGTCGTGCTGTACGAGGGAACAACGGCCTTGGGCACGGTGACCGCTTCGGCGGCCGGGGCCTGGACGGTAACGGCGGCTTCGCTGAGCGACGGTGCCCACACGCTGAGCGCCACCGTGACCGACGCGGCGGGCAACAGCTCCACGGCCTCGACCGCGCTGACCGTGACCATCGACATCGGGGCGCCGTCTGTCGCCATCGCGCTGAGCAAGACGACCATTGGGGTGGGGGAGACGGCAACCGTCACCTTTACCTTCAGTGAGGAGCCGGTCGGCTTCTCCCTCTCGGCCGTTGCCGTACAGAACGGAACGCTGTCGGACCTATCGGTCCTACCCGGCAGCGATGGGCTGGTCTATACGGCCACCCTGACCCCAACCGCGGAAACGGTGGCTTCCGACAGCCGGATCACCATCGCCACGGGCTGGAGCGACGCCGCCGGCAACACTCCGACGGCAGTGGCGACGTCGGCCGGCTATGCCATCGACACTCGGAGTCCACCCAGCAATACGGCTCCTGTCATCGGTGGTGCCGTGGCCGGGCAAGCGGCCGACGACACCGCCAGCCGCCAGCCCTTCACCAGCTTGACCGTCTCCGATAACGAGGTCGCCCAAGCCCAGACGGTCGTGGTGACGGTCCGCGACTCTGGCGGCACGGCCGGCGACGCCACCGGCGTCTTCACCACCGGCAGTCTCACCGCCAGCGGGTTTGCCAAGTCCGCCGCCGGCATCTACACCCTGAACGCCAGCTCCGCGGCGGCGGCCCAGGCCGCCCTGCGGCTGCTCGACTTCCAGCCGGTGGCCAACCGGGCCGCTCCGGGCTCGCAGGAGATCACGGCCTTCACCGTGACGGTCACCGACGCGGACGGCGCATCGGCGACGAACACCACGACCAGCGTCAATATCCTATCGGTCAACGACGCCCCGGTGCTGGCCCAGGCACTCGGCGCCAGCAACATGGACCAGGGGCAGGCCTTTTCCTACACGGTACCGGCGGGAGCCTTCACCGACGCCGACACCGGCGACAGCCTGGCCTTCAGCGCGACCAGCGGCGACGGCTCGGCGCTGCCCGGGTGGCTCAGCTTCGATGCGGCCACCGGGCGCCTGTCCGGTACGCCGGGCAACGCCGACGTCGGCACCCGAACGGTGCGCGTCACCGCGACCGATTCCTCCGGCGCGACGGTTTCGGACCTGCTGACCATCACGGTCGCCAACGTCAACGATGCGCCCGTCGCGGCGAACGATGCGGGAAACACCGACCGGCTCACCCCGGTCGCGGTGGTTGCGGCAAGCGGCGTGCTCGCCAACGACACGGATCCCGACGTCGGCGATCGGCTGGCCGTCAGCGCGGTGAACGGCGACGTCGCCAACGTCGGCCGGGCGATCACGCTGGCCGGCGGCGGCCGGCTGACGCTGAACGCCGACGGCAGCTACAGCTTCGACCCGGCGGGCGCCTACGGCACGCTGCTGTTCGGCCAGGCCCGGCAGGAGACGGTCAGCTACACCGTCACCGACCAGGCTGGAGCGACCTCCACCGCGACGCTGACCATCACGGTCCGGGGAGTCAACACCGCTCCGGCGGTGCAGGAGGCGAAGCACGTCGCCATCGACCAGAACTCCAGCCGCGTCGGCCTGTCCATCGACAAGCCGGTCGATCCGGAAGGCGACCCGCTGACCATCACGGTCACCGGCCTGCCCACGGTCGGGACGCTCCAGCGCTACGACGGCACGGCGCTCGCCGTCGGCGACACGCTGACGCCGGACCAGCTCGCCGCGGTGATCTACACGCCGCCCTTCGGCGCCACCGGGGCTGCGGGGTCCTTCAGCTACGCCGTCTCCGACGGGACCAATCTGGTCGGCCGGGCGGTGACGATCAGCCTGACGCCGGTGCAATGGCTGAGCCTCGCCCCGTCCAGCCTGTCGATCGCCGAGGGCAACAGCGGCCTTGCCAACCTGACCTACACGATCACCCGGCGCGGCGACACCTCGGGCGCCACCACGGTCAAATGGCAGGTGGACACGACCGGCTTGACCGGCAGCCTCGCCGACGCGGCCGATTTCGGCGGTACGCTGCCCAGCGGCACCGTCGCCTTCGCCGCCGGCGAAACCAGCAAGACCATCACCGTGCCGGTCAGCGGCGACCGGCAGATCGAAGGCAACGAGCAGTTCCGGGTCCTGCTCTTCTCCCCATCGACCACGGTGGCCGATGCCAAGATCACGGTGGAGACCGCGACGGCGACCGGCACAATCCTCAACGACGACCGTGCCGCCACGATCACCGCGGTGACCGGCCCGACCGCCGGCCGCTATCTGGCGGCGCGCGGCGACACGCTGGACTTCGCCGTCGCCTTCAGCGACGCGGTCAGCGTCTCCGGCACCGGCGCGCCGCGGTTGGCGCTGACCGTCGGGACCCAGACCCGCTACGCCACCTTCCTGCGCGTGGAGTCCGGCAAGCTGGTGTTCCGCTACGCCGTCGGCGCGGACGATCTGGACAACGACGGCATCGTGGTCGCCGGGACCATCGACCTGAACGGCGGGCAGATCCTTGACAGCGCCGGCAACGCCGTCACCAACCTCGGCTTCGGAGCAGCGGCGCCGGTCACCGGCCATGTGCTGGTCAACGTCCGCGGCGGCCACGCCATCGACGGCTACATCGCCGGGGCGACGGTGTTCGCCGACGCCAACGCCAACGGCCAGCTCGACGCCGGAGAGGCGTTCGGGACCACCAACGCAGTGGGCAGTTGGTCGATCTCCGGCGGGTCCGGCCCCATCGTCATGATCGGCGGCACCGACATCTCGACCAATCTGCCCTTCACCGGCGTCTATGAGGCTCCTAGCTCGGCGTCCGTCATCACGCCGCTGACCACCATCATCATGGGCATGGCGGGGCTTGCCGGAACGGACAGCGAGATCGCCGCAGCGGCGACCGAGCTGAAGAGCAAGCTCGGCCTCGACGCCGGCCTCGATCTCCTCACCTACGACCCCATCGTCGCGGTGACCACGACCGGAGCGGGCGCCGTGGCCATCGCAACGGCGCTGAAGACGCAATCCGCCGCCGCCAGCGTCGCCAACATGATCGTCCAGGGCAGCGCCGTGCTCGCCGGGGTGGTGATCGGCACGCCGCGGGCCAGCGGCGTGATCGGGCGGGCGCTGGTGGGCGCCATCGCCGATGCGGTCAAGGCGGTGCCGGCGGGCGGCACGATCGACCTCGCCGATCCGGTGGTCATCGCCGCCATCCTGGCCGCCGCCGGGGCGCGCATCGGGGCCGTGGACAGCGTGAAGCTGACCGCGGTGACGAGCGGTGCCGCCAACGTCATCGCCGCGTCGAACGGCGCGGTGATCTCCGCCGGCAGGACCAACAGCGGCGGCGTCGACGGGCTGACCCAGATGGCCCAGGCCCAGGTGGTGGCGCAGGGCACGGCGGCGGACGAGTTGCGCAACGGCACCGCCGTGGGCGACGTGTCGGGGGCCGTCACCGCCTTCACCGGCACGAACCTCCAGCAGCAGATCAGCGCGGCCCAGGTCGCCGTGGTCATCCCGTCGCGCCTCGCCATCGCCGCGACCGACGCCGACAAGCGCGAGGGCGACGGCACCAACCCGGGGGGCACCACCGCCTTCACCTTCACGGTCACCCGCGCCGGCAGCACGAGCGGCGTTCTGACGGTGGCTTGGACGGTCGCGGCCGGCGACGGGGCGGGCGGCGCCACGCTCGACGCCGCCGATTTCGGCGGGACCCTGCCATCGGGCAGCGTCTCATTCGCCGACGGCGAGGCGACCAAGACCATCACCATCCTGGTGTCGGGCGACACGGACATCGAGCCGGACGAAACCTTCACCGTCGCTTTGTCCAACCCGTCCGTCTCGGCGACGGCGATCGAGACGGCGTCGGCGTCGGGGACCATCCGCAACGAGGACCCGGTCGACCCGGTGCTCACCCTGCCCGGCGCTCAAACGGCGGTGGCCGGAACGGCCGCGGCCATCGCCGGCCTGTCGGTGATGGACGGCGACAGCGCCACGGTGGCGGTGACCCTGACGCCCGGCAACGGCAGCCTCGGCCTCGCCGGCCCCGCCGCGGTCAGCACGGCCGGCGACGGCACCGTGACGGTCAGCGGCAGCGTGGCCGACGTCAACACGACGCTCGCCTCGCTGGTCTTCACCGGAGCCGGCGGACAGACGGCGGGCAGCATCGCGGTGATGGTGGCCGACGGCGATCCCTCGACGCCGGACGCCTCGGGCACGCTCGCAATCGCCATCCAATCGCCGCCGGCCAACGTGCTGCCGAGCAGCCCGACCCTGGTCGCCGGCCGCTCGACCGAGGTGCTGGGGCTGGAGATCACGGACGTCGACGGCGGCACGATGACCGTCGTGCTGACGCCGACCAACGGCGCCCTCACCCTGCCGCTCTACGGTTCGGCCACGACCAGCGACCTCGGCAACGGCAAGATCCGGCTCACCGGTTCGCTGGAGGACGTGAACCGCACGCTGCAGCAGCTTGAGTTCACCGCGTCGCGCAACGTCACCAGCGCGTCGATCCGCTTCGAATCCTCCGACGACCAGCCGCTGACGCCCGATGCCGACGGTCTTCTGGTCGTCGGTGTGCTGTCCTCGCCGGAGCACAGCGCGCCCGCCTCCCTGGCGGTTGTCTCCGGGGTGGCGACGGCGGTGACCGGCCTGTCGGTCAGCGATTACGACAGCCCGACTCTCCAGGTCACGCTGACCCCCACCAACGGCGCGCTGGCTCTGACGGCGCAGGGCGAGGTGACCCTGACCCAGCCCTCCGCCGGGGTCTGGCGCCTGCTCGGCACCCAGGCCGACATCACGGCCACGCTGGCCAGCCTGACCTTCACCGGAACGGCGGGCCAGACCACCGGCACGATCCGGGTGACGACCAGCGACCTCGGTACCCTGACGACCGACGCCGAGGCGACCATCGCGGTGACCATCGCCGACCCGGCGACCCTGGTCGCCCCGACGCTCACCCTGCCGCCGCCGATCACCCTCGACCAAGGCCTCGACACGGCGCTGACGGGCATCCAGGTCACCGATCCGGACAGCCCGTCGATCACGGTGACGCTGACGCCGTCCCAGGCGATCCTGGAGGCAACCGCGGCGGGGCAGGCGGGTGTGGCGACGGCGGGCGACGGAACGGTGACCATCAGCGGGTCGGTCGCCGACGTGAACGCGACCCTGGCCGCCCTGCGGATCACCGGCGGCACCGCCGCCACGGCGACGGTCGCGGTGACGGTCAGCGACGGCCTCACCACGCCGGCCACTGGCACGCTGACGTTGCCGATGGTGGACGTCACCCCGCCCGGCAGCCCGACCATCACCGCGGTGAGCACCGACTCCGCCGGCACGCTGCCGGTGACGGTCGCCAACACGAACCGCAACCGGCTGTTCGTGCACGGCACGGCGGAATCCGACAGCCGGGTCGTCCTGTCCGATGGTGGGACGGAGGTGGCGACGGTCACCGCCGATGCGCATGGCGCCTGGGTCGCCGATCTCAGCGCGACGCCGCTCTCGGACGGCAGCCACGCCTTCACCGCACGGGCGACCGACGCGGCGGGCAACACCGGTCCGGTGTCCGGCGCCCTGTCGGTCGTCATCGACACCGTCGCCCCGACGGCACCGTCGGTGGCCTTCAACGACGCGTCCATCGACCAGGCCAAGCAGAGCAGCGTCGGATTCGTCCTCTCCGGCGGGGAGAGCGGGGCGAATTACCGCTGGACGCTGTCCTCCTCGGGCGGCGGCGGTGCGCTGACGGGGACCGGAACGCTCACCGGGGCGGGCGGTACGGTCGGTGGGATCGACGTGTCCGGCCTGCTCGACGGCACCCTCTCCCTGGCGGTCACGTTGACCGACGCGGCGGGCAACGTCTCGGCGGCCGGAACCGCGATCGCGGCGAAGGCGGCTGGGGCGGTGGTGGACGGCACGCAGGTCCAGACGCTCGCGTCGCAGTCCAACGGACGGGCCGTCAGCACGGTGGTGGTCCAGGCGCCGGCCGCCAGCCGTGCGGAGGACCCCAGCAGCCCGAACGCCGGGCTGGCCGACGTGCCGCTGGTCCGGGAAACGGTGACCGACTCCACCACCGGGCAGCCGACGCTGGTGACCACGCTGCAGGTCGGCTTGCCGACCGGCGTGGGCGTGACGGCGAGCGGCCCGACGGCCCGTGAGGGGACGGCCCTGGCGCAGGCCGACCTCATCCAGGCGATCGAGGCGCGCACGACGGCGGGATCGGCGTCGCGCTCCGACCTCTCCAGCGGCGGGGTCCGCTTCCTGACCACGCTGGCGCAGCAGGCGTCCCTGCTGCTGCGCACCCTCGCCTTCAGCGCGTCCGGGACCCCGGGGGGAGCGGTCCGGGTCACTGGCGCCATGCCGGGCTCCACCATGCCGACGGCTCTGGTCATCGACACGACCGGGGCCGCGGGACCTTTGACCATCCAGCTCGACACCGTGGCCTTCGCCGCGGTCGTCGGTTCGGCGACGCTGAGCGGGGGCGAGGGCAACCAGGTGGTGTATGGCGACGCCAACAGCCAGTCGATCATCCTCGGCCCCGGCGACGATCTCCTGTCGGGCGGCGGCGGCAACGACACGGTGGCCAGCACGCTCGGCAACGACACGCTGTATGGCGACGACGGCGACGACCTGATGCACGGAGGCGACGGCGACGACCTGATGGATGGCGGGGCCGACAACGACACGATGGGGGGCGGGACGGGCAGCGACACGATGGGGGGCGGGGCCGGCAACGACATCCTGATCGGTGAAGGCGGCAACGACGCCCTGTTCGGCGGCATGGGCAACGACACCCTCTTCGGCGGCGACGGAGATGACGCGCTGTTCGGCGAGGATGGCAAGGACATCCTGTCGCTGGGAATGGGCAATGACATCGCCAGCGGTGGCGATGGGGACGACACGCTGTTCGGCGAGGATGGCAACGACACGCTGTTTGGCGGTGCCGGCGACGACATCCTGTCCCTGGGGTCGGGCAACGACCTGGCCGATGGCGGGACGGGCAACGACACTCTGTTCGGTGAAGACGGCAACGACACGCTGTTCGGCGGGGCCGGCGACGATGCGCTGGCCGGTGGGGCGGGGGATGATCTCCTGTTCCTCGACCAGGGGGCCGACACGGTGTGGGGTGGTGCCGGGGCGGACATCTTCGCCCTCGGTGGCGCGTCCGGCGGGTCGGTGGTGATGGATTTCACCGCGGGAACCGACCGGTTGGCGCTGTTTGATCCCTCGCTCGATCTCAAAAACGTGATCGCGTCGGCGAGGGTGGTGAACGGCAACACCGTGTTCGATCTGCGGCCGGGGGTGAGCGTCACCATCGTCGGGCAGACCGGCGATGCCGCCCGCTGGTTCACCTGACGGGGAGGGCGTCCGCGCCCCCCTCCTTCCGCGCCGTTGGCCACGCAAATGGCGGTGCTATCGTAGGGTATGGCTGCGCGCGTGCTGAGGCTTTATCCGGGACCGCCCGAAGAGGTGGTGCTGACCGGGCTCTGTCTGGCCGACGCGCTCCATACCCTGGGCAGCGCATCGGCGCCGTTCGTCTATGCGAGCTTCGTCGGCAGCCTCGACGGGCGCATCGCGCTGCAGGATGGCGAAGCGAGCCGCCTTCCGGTCGAGATCACCAGCGAGAACGATTTCCGCCTGTTCCTCGAATTGCAGGCCCAGGCCGATTGCCTCGTCACGCACGGCGGTTATCTGCGCGACCTCGCGGCGGGCCGGCTGGACGACGTGCTGCAGATCGGGACGCGCGCCGTGGACCGCGACCTTGCGCGGTGGCGGCAAGAGAACGGCTTGTCCGCCCAACCCGCCGTCGTGATCGCCAGCGCCAGCCTCGATTTTCCGATGCCGCAGTCGGTCATCCGGGAAAAGCAGCGCGTTCTGATCGCAACCGGTCGGCAGGCCCCGCGCGATCGGGTCGACGCGTTGCGCGCGCGTGGCTTCCCGGTGATCGTGGCTGGAGACGGTGCATCGGTGGAGGGGGGGCCTCTGGTCCGGCAACTCGGCAACCTCGGCTTCCGCAGCGTGTATCTGCTGACCGGCCCCCGCATGCTGTCCACCATGCTGCGGGACGGGATGCTGTCGCGGCTCTATCTCACCATCGCGCACCGCGTGGTGGGAGGGGAGAGCTTTCACACCATGGCGACGGGGCCACGGTTGGAGGGCGCCGGCCGTCTGCGTCTGTCCTCGCTGTACTACGACGTCACGACGCCGGATGGCGCGGGTCAATGGTTCGCCCGGTTCGAACCGCTGCGCCCGGCGTGATGCCGGTGCCCGAACTCAGCCGGTCCTTGATTGGTGGCCTTGTTGAAACGAGCGAGCGGGCAGCGGCGACATGTCTCGGCGCTGCCCGCAGGAAGGTCGGTGATGGGCATGATGAGGCACACGGCTTCGCCGTTACCACGCCATCAAAGCTGTGCGCAGGCGTAGGCGTTGATTTCGGTGCCGACGGCGATCACGCGGATTTTCGGTTTGCGCCAAGTCTTCATGATGCGCTCCCTCGGTTCCTGGTTGGATGGACAGGACCATCTGCGGTTCCAGTCCTCTTCAGAAAGCCTACCGGTCCAATCCTGGTGCGGCCATCCTACGAATGGATAGCGGAACGGAAAATACGTATGGAATTTTTGTGGTCAATGAATGCCGAATTTATTCGGCTCTGATTGGGATCGGCCGGTCATCCCCGCGGCGACCTCCGAATGCGTGCTTGAGACCGAATGCTTGATCGCCCCACCATGAGGATGCGCTTCTTCGGACAGACCAGCATGGACCCGACCCGATGACGAGGAATGGTGTTCCGGTTGCGTTGATCGCATTCTTGATCGGCTGCGGTACGGCACAGGCCGAGGATGGCTATCCCACCTACGCCCGCGTCGATTACGTTCTCGGCTGCATGCTGTCGAACGGCCAGGGGCCGGACGTCGTGCGCAAATGCTCCTGCAGCATCGACGAGATCGCCGCGCATTTCCCCTACGACAGCTACGTGGCGGTGGAGACCGCGCGGGGCATGCAGGAGGCACCCGGAGAGCGTGCCGCGCTCATGCGCGACGTCGGGTGGATCAAGGATCTGCTGAACGAGTTCCGGCAAGCCCAGGTCGCCGCCGACCTGAAATGCTTCTGACCGGCCCGGCGGCGGCGCAGGCAACCTTCACGAACCGGAATTGGCGCGGATCGGCCAGCTCTCCTGGAAAACCCGCCCGTTGGAATCCTCGGCGGTGACGTCCAGCGTTCCCTGTTCCTCCGGCACCAGGGAGAAGTGGATGCTGGGGTCCTCGCTCAACGAAATGTCCGACTGCACGTCGAGCACCGGCGCCCCGTTGTAGCGGATGGCGACGGTTTTCACATAGTGGGCCGGGATGAAGTAATAGTTGAGCTGGTCGTACTGCATGCCGGTGTAGTTGGGGTGGCTGATCAGCAGCTGCGCGGTCAGCGGCTTTCCGGCGGTGATGCTGTCGGGAAGGTTCAGCTTCATCTTGCCCATGCGGGCGACGGCGAGCTGGGCGTTCTTCAGGGCCGGGGCGGAGCACCCCCCGGACGCTTTGACGAATTGCGTGGTGCGGAGCAGCCGCCCGTCGCCGGTTTCCGCGACGGCGGTGATGTTGGTGTAGGCGTTCACCCGCAGACGGGTATCGATCGCCTGCGGGCTGTCGCCGTGGGGGAAGCGGAAGGTCGCGGCCATCGGCACGGGATTCTCATCGACGATGAGGTGGACCGCGGTCACCTGCACGCCGCTTCCCGGCGCCGTCACAATCCGGATGGGCACGACCGCCGCGTCGTTGGCCCGCTTCGGGGCCTCCAGGCTGAGGAGCGGCCCGGCATCCTCGACCGTGCGGCCCGCGAAATACATGTCGCGCAGCATGTCCCAGCGTTCCTCCTGTGGCGAGGCCGCCAGAGCGCCCACGCTGCTCAGGCACAGCCAAGCGGCGCCCGACAGCGTGGCGATGGTCCGGTGCGGTGTGGTCATGATGTCATTCCCATTCCAGTTCGGCGAAGACCGCCGTCACGTTGCGCGGGTTGTAGGACTCGAACAGGCGCCAGCGCGGCGCCTCCTCGGCGGCGACCGTTTCGACCGCCTGCTGAATCGTGCCGTGGGCGGCCTGGACCTTGCGGACACCCTCGACGACCCGGCTCAGGTAACGGCGCAGGTCCCCGGCCGCATCCGGCCAGGGGGCCGAGGGTGGGCCGTGTCCGGGAACGACGCGCGCCGCCGGTTCCGTGGCCAGAACGTCGAGGGTACGGAGCCAGCCGAGAACGGAACCGTCGATGGCCGGTGCCCGCTCCATGAACAGCAGGTCCCCGGCCCACAGCGTCTTCGTCTGCCGGTCGAGCACCGTCAGGTCGTTGTCCGTGTGGGCCACCGGCCACGCGGCGAGGTCGAGCACGCGCCCTCCCAGATCGAGTTCCAGGCGGTCGGCGACCACGAGGGTCGGCGGGATGATCCGGACCTCCGCGGCGGCGGCGGCACCGACCGCGGCGTCGAACGCCTGCCGGTAATGTTCCCCGCGCGCTGCCAGGGCCGCCTGGAGGTTGCCGTGGGCGACGAAATCGGGCCGGTCGGACAGGAAGGCTGCGTTTCCCAGAATGTGGTCCGGGTGCATGTGGGTGTTGACGACGTAGCGGATGGGCCGGTCGGTGTGGACGCGGATCGCCTCACGCAAACGATGTCCCATAACCGGCGAGCCGCCGCTGTCGATCACGGCGACGGCGTCATCCCCGACGACGAACCCGCAGTTGGCGATGTCCCCGGCGTTGGCCGCGTCGGTTTCCTCGTGGCGACCGGCGTGCACGAACACACCGGGGGCGACCTCGAACACGGGCAGGGGATCGGCCGTTGCCGGGGCCGCCGCCCCAAACAGCCAGACGGACAGCCAGACGCCGGCCAGCGCCGCGCGCGCGGACGGCCGGAGGAACGTGGCCGCAGCAGCCATCGTCCGGTCCTGCATTGTGTTCAATCGGGCAAGTATGAAACCGCGTCGACGGGGGCGGCAACCGGGCAAAGGTGTTTGTGCGGCGCACCGTCAAAGGCAAGCCGGCCGACGCTGACGGCGGGGGCGAACCATCCCGTGCGCTCCCGCAAGGCCGGCGCTACCGGCAAATGCGCTTCGAAGTCCCGGTAGGCCGACCTCCGGCGTTCGGCCAGACGCCGCACCAGAAAGCGGCCGACCCCGGCGCCGACGAGCGGCGGGGCGTCCGCCATCAGGCCCCGCGACAGCACCTGATCGAGCGCGTCCTCAATCTGGCGGAATTGGCGTTCCGTGAGATGGCCGGCGAGGCGGCGGGCCTTCGCCAGGCCGTTCGGCTCCAGGTCGTCGCCGACCATCCGCAACAGGCGCCGTGCGCTGGCTGTAATGCCGTGGTCGCGCCCGTCCGCCGTCGGGTGCTGATCGGCGCCCTCCGGCAGCGTCCCGGTCAGGCGATGGACGTCGGCCATGGTCGCGAACAACTCCGCCATCAGCGCGCGCCGGCTTCCGCCATAGGGAACGGTGCGGGCCATCGCCATGACCGGGGTGCGCACGACGCCCGTGTAGACCAACTCACCGCTGTCCAGCCGCTCGGCGTCGGAATAGCCGGCATGGAGTGGACCGCCGCCGACGAGCGGGACGATGTCGGTCGTCGTGCTTCCGACATCCAGCAGGACGCCGTCTCCGCCCGCCGCGGCCACCAATGCGGTGGCGTACCAGTTGGCGGAGGCGACCGCCTCCGCGCAGTCGGGCACGGCATCGACCGGCACCAGCCCGCGGGGGCCGGCGAAGACGCGGAGCGTCGCGGCGGGCAGGGCGGACCGCATCGTGGCGGCGATGCGGCGCACACCGTCCGCACGGTTGTCGAACAGGTCCGCCAACTCCCCGGTCATCGTCGCGGCGACCCGTTGCGGTTGGCCCCAACGGGCAACCATCGCCGCGACGGCCTGCTCCAGGCGGTCGAGCCCCAACCAGAGCGGGCAGGGCCACTGGTCGAGGTCGCGGAGCGTCCCCGTTTCGTCGAACAGCGCGGCTTTCAGATGCGCCCCACCGACGTCCAATCCAATCAACGCGCCGCCGTTCATGGCTCACCCCTCAAGCGTCAGAAGGACCGGTTCGATGCGCGTCACCGGCTGCGGCGGGACCGGCGGGTCACGCGCCAGATCCAGCACCGCGGCGGCGACGTTCAGCCCCGTCGCGCGCCACAACCCCACATAGGAGGTGGTGAGGCGCGGGTTGACCTCGATGATCGTCGGCCCGTCGGTACCGATGATGACATCGACGCCCACGCACCCGAACAGGCCGGGCAGCGCCGCCGCAACGCCCCGCGCGAGGTCCGAGAGGTCGGGGGACAGAGCCATCCCGCCGACAATCCCCCCGCTGTAGGAAAAGCGGTCGCCGGACAGCGAAACGGTCTGTCGGTTGGCAGCCAGCGGCCACGCCCGCCCGTCGCGGCAGAGCATCGACAGGCTAGCCGACGTGCCGGACTGGAAGGGCTGCACCACGAAACCGCTCCGGTCCGCCTCGGCCAGCCAGCCTCGCCAGTCGGCATGGTCGCGGATCAGCCGGGTGTCGATGCAGCCGGCCCCGTCGTCGGGCTTGACGACCCACGGACCGTTCCCCGGCGGCCCGTCCGCAGCGACGGCGCCGATCCGCCAGACCGGGGCGACGGGCAGTCCGGCCGCCGACAGAACGGCCGCCGTCGCAGCCTTGCTGGACGTGACGGCCACCACGTCGGTGCGGCTGTTGAGCAGGCGGCGTCCGCTGGCTTCGACCATGCGGCTGAAGCGCTCCAGCGCGCCGTCCGTCTCGGGAGCGATCGGCCAGACGCCGTCCGCCTGCCGGGCGAGGTTCTCCCAAAGCGACCAGGACTCGCGCGGGTCGGTGATGGTTATGCTGCGCACGGGGGATGTGAGCGGCGGAAGGCGGGCGTCGCGCGTCACCGTCACCTCTACACCCGGCACCTCCAGCAGGTTGGCCAGCAGGGCGTGGAGCATCAAGTCGCCCTCGCGGGCGAGGCTGGCGGGGATGGGGGCGTCCGGCGGCATGCCGCCGCCGGTCACGAACTCGACAACCAGGATGCGCATGCCGTCCGTCACCATGCAGCCGAGGGAGTGGGAAATGTTCCACGTCGTTCCGGTGATCGATCTGAGGGAGGGCGGCGTGGTGCACGCCCGTCGCGGCGACCGCGGCCGCTACCCGCCCCTGCGCTCGTCGCTGTGCGCCGGCAACGACCCGGTGGCGGTGGTCGGCGGCCTGCTCCGCCTGCATCCATTCCCGGTGGTCTACGCCGCCGACCTCGACGCGATCCAGGGCAGCGGCGACAACCGGCCGGCGCTGGCGCGGCTGAGGGCGGCCTTTCCGGACGTCGGATTCTGGGTCGATGCCGGGTTCCGCACCGCCGACGCGGTGCGCGGCTTCGTCGCGTCGGGGCTCGGCGACGCGGTGCTCGGCAGCGAAAGCCTGGACGGGCTGGCGCCGCTGGCCGCGCTGAAGGCCGATCCGGCTTGGGCGCGGGTGATCCTGTCGCTCGATTTCCGCGACCGCTTCGTCGGGCCGCCCGGCCTGCCGGAGCGTCCCGACCTGTGGCCGCAACGGATCATCGTCATGACCCTGGCCCGCGTCGGCTCGGGCGAGGGGCCGGACTGGAGCCGCCTCGCCGAGATCGGCCGGGCCAAGCCGCAGGCCAGACTGTTCGCCGCCGGCGGGGTGCGCGACGGCGAGGACCTCCGTGACCTTGCGGCGCGCGGCAGCGCCGGCGCCCTGGTGGCGACGGCGCTGCACGACGGCCGCATCGGCGGTGCGGAACTGGCTGCCCTGTCCCGATAAGCCAGTCACGCGGCGAAGGGGTGCTTCACCTTGTCCTTCTGGCTCATGAGATCCTGCGCGCTCGGGAAGCTGGCGACCGCGCGTTCGATGGCCTCCTTGGTGGCGCGGTAGTTGTAGTCCTGGATCTTGGCGTTGTCCTTGGCCTCCCAGTGGATGAAGACGCCGACGCAGATGAAGATGTTGTCGATCTCGTCCTGCGGGATGGTGCCTTCCGACACGCAGTCGGCGACCGCCTTGGCGACCGCGTGCTGGGCGGGACCGAACATCTGCACGGCCTGCTCCGCACCCTTGATGGTGACCTTGTTGAACAGGATGGTCGCCGGCTTGCACATCAGGTTGGGTGCGACGACGGCGAGGAGGGCGGTGAAGCCGTCCTTGTTGTTGGTCAGCGCGTTGCAGAAGGCCGTTTCCACGGCGCTGCCGCGCGGTCCCATGATCAGGTCGATGTGGGCGACCTCGTTCCCATCACCGACCAGCGATTCACCAACGAGCACGCGGTTGATCTTCGTGGACTGTCCTCCCCACATCGGCATGTCCTCTCTCCCTAGTGTTGCCGGCGTTCTTCGTGGAGCGCGTCTTTTCGAAGAACATCCGTTATGACGGGCGGCTGCGGGGATTGCATGAGCCAGAACGCAAGGAGGCAACCCACGACAATATCCGCGGTCGTTCCCGGGTTGACGCCATTGTATTTGAGGTCCCGGTCCAGTTCCGCCAAGCGCGATCGCGTTAGCGTGAATGCACGATCCGGGACTGCGTTTTCCCTCAATTCCGAAGCCCGTGCGCGTAACCATTCAGAACGCTCCCGCCCGTATTTTCGGATGACATGGCTGTCGGGCAGCGTGGCGAGGAATTCGACATAAATCATTTCCGTGGCCTGCTCGAAATCCGCCCCGGCCGCCAGCCATCGCCGCAGGTTCGGCACGCCGGTGTCGAAGACGTCCGCGAAGCCCGTCGCGTATTGCCGGGCAATGCTGTCGCGGTCCTGCGCCTCCCGCATGGCGTCGAGCAGAGTCACCCGCGCCGGGGCGTGCACGTCCGCCCCCTCCACACGGCCCAGACCGGCGGGCTCGGCCAGCGCGATGGCCTGGAAGGCCAACTCCGCGTCCTCTACGGTCAGAGTGGCGAGGACATGGCGCAACCGGTCGCGCAAGGGGGCGTCGCCGGTCGTCAGCACGGCTTGGGCCAGCGGTGCGGCCAGCAGCAGGATGCCGAGGTTGGTGTTGCAGCCGACGACCGCGCGTGTGGCGCGGACGGCGGCGTGCAGACGTTCGCCGACGCTCAACCCCGGCCGTGCGAGGATGGGCGCGGTCGCCTCGGCGCTGGCGAGAAACTGGGCGACGGTCATGCCGTGCCCTTCGGCGTGGATGTGGACGTTGCCGGGCTTCAGCGCGCGCAGTTCCAGATGGCAGGCGGCGCGGTAGGCGCCGGCCACGCCGGACGATGGATCGGGGGGGATCGGCGCCCAGTCGATCATGCGCCCACCGATCATGCGCCCACCCGCTCGACGAAGTCGGCGGCCAGGGCGTCGGCGATGTCCACCGCGCTGACCCGCTGCAAGCCCTGCCACGCCGGCATGCTGTTGACCTCCAGCACCAGCCAGCGCCCCGCGCGGTCCTGGATCAGATCGACGCCGGCATAGCTCGCGCCGACCGCCGCCGCGGCGCGGACGGCGAGCGCGGCGGGCTCGTCGTCGTTGGGCGCGGCCTCGCAGCTCGCCCCCTGATGGACGTTGGTGATCCAGCTCCGCCCATGTCGGGTCATCGCGGCGACCGCCCGACCGCCCACCACGAAGACGCGGCGGTCCCGCCACGCGCCTTCGCTCCGCGGCGGGATGAAAGGCTGGAGGTAGTAGACGCCGCCGACCGCTTCGGCGTCGGGCAGCGCGTCGGGCCCGTCCAACCGTTGCAGGCCGCGCCCCTGCGCGCCGAACAGCGGTTTCAGCACATGGTCGGGCGCATCGTCGAGGATGTACCGGGCCGGCTCGGCCTCCTGCACGGCAAGGGCCGGCGGGGTGGGCAGGCCGGCGCGGCCCAGCAGGAAGCTCGTCATGCTCTTGTCCACGCAGCGCTCGATGGCCCGCGCGTCGTTGCAGACCGGTACCCCGAGGTCGCGCAGCGCGTGGAGCACGCCGAGGCGCAGCGTCACCTGCTCGAAGCTGCCTTGGCCGACCGCGCGGACGAAGACGCCCGCCGGCAGCGTGTCCTCGAAGCCGGGGATCAGCAGTCCGGTCGCCGTGTGGCCGACGGCGATCCCGCAGCGCCGTGGCGAGACGCAGCGGCAGGATAGGCCGCGCGCCTCGATGGCCCGAACCAGCCGCGGCGTGTGCCAGTCGGGCCGTTCGGTGAGAATCAGGGCGGCGCGCTCACCGGACATCGCGGAACGAGCGCTCCACGAGGTCCGGCGCCAGGGTTCCGCCGTGGAAGCTGCGCCCGCTGTCCAGCGCGGTGACGGTCACGCGCGCCGGGCTGAACAGCATGGAATCGATGGCGTAGAAGTCGCCCTTCGCCGCCGCGAAGATCTCCGCGAAGGGGCGCCCATGGTCCCGCGAGGCGGCGGAGGGCAGGCGGCGTGCCAGATCCTCCGCCGCGTCGTCCGGGCCGGTGACGTGCAGATGGACCGTGCCGCCATAGAGGATCGCGTCGTTGGTCCGGCCCATCGCGGTGAGGAAGCCGCCGCCCGGCGGGGGTAGCGGCGCCATGCCGATGCCGTCGGCGACGCGGTCGAGCGGGAAGCCGAGGGCGTGCAGCTTGTGCAGGGCGACCTCCAGCACGCGGGCCACCACCTGGGTGGTGCCGGCGAGGCTCTGCGTCGGGGTGAGGACCAGGGTCAGCCGGTCCGCGGCGATGCCGCAGGTGGCGGCGATGTGGGCGACCAGTTCCGCGGGGGGCACCGCCGTCGCCTCCATGACGAAGACCGCCGCGTCGGCGGTGTCGCGGTAGTCCAACTCGTCGAACAGCGCCTCCTGCCGGGCCAGCGCGCGGCCGGGGCCGGAGCCCAGCGCGAAGAAGGCGCCCTTGCCGCTGCCGTGGCTGAGGCTCCAGCCGGCATACTGGCTGCCGAGGCAGGCGAGGACCGGCTGCGCGCTGTGGACGGTGACGCCGAACGGCCAGGACGGCGGGCCGGGAACCGTTCCCCAGGGCACCGGGCCGAACGCCACCCGGCCAAGGCCGCCCATGCACAGTTCGGCGATGCGCCGCCCGGCCTCCAGCCCGCCGGGATGGCTAATCCCAGCATCGACGACGCTGGCCCCGCCGACCTTCTGGACGCCGAGACGGAGCACCGGGGCATCGGCCATCAGCCGTTCGACCAACGGCGCCGACAGCGCAGCGAGGCTTGGGCGCGGATCGGACGGCGGTTTCGTGGTCATGGCTGCATCTCCATCGCGGCGGGGGTTGCCAGTTCGCGTTGCCGCCGTTCGGCATGACGCCGTGCCGCGGTGGCGCTGGGGCCTTCCCCAAACACCGTGCAGACCGGCTCGTCGGGCCCGATGGTGACCGGCCCCACTGGCCGGTCCGCGGTCCAGGCCGGCCAACGCCGGCCCGCCTCGATCCGGGTGGCGGCGTCGGCGTAGAGCACCGTCGCCGCCCGGCATCCCGACAACACCGGTAGGCGGTCGGGCAGGCGCCTGGCGCAGGCATCCAGATGGAGGCCAAGCAAGGGCGGCATCGGCGGGCGGTCGAAGACGTCCAACGTTGCACCCGGCCGCGGGTTGATCTCCAACAGATGAAGGTCCGGCCCAGTCACCAGGAAATCGGCGCTGTTCAATCCGAGCAGTTTGAACGCCGCCACGAGACGATCGATCATGGCGGGCAAGGTCCGGGTCCACCGCTCCGGACAGCGCCACGGCCCGGCGGCACCGCCGTAGCGGTAGGGGCTTGCCGCGGTCGGCGCGGTCCACTGCCGGCTCAGCCCGACGATGACCGCGCGGTCGCCGTCCGCGAGGAAGAGGACCGACAGGGCATGGCCGGCGACGCGGCGCTGGATGTACCACCCTGGCTTGGCCTCGGCTAACGATGCGGGAATAACATGTGCGCCTCCGCTGCCGCCGATCCGCTTCAGCAGATGGGAGTCGGGTGACCCATTCACGGTCAGCGCGACCGGGGGATGGGGAATGCCGAGCCGGTGCAGGGTTGCGGCGAAGCGGAACGGGTCCTTGACGCGCGCCACCACCTCGGGCCGGTTGCCCATCAGCGGCCGGTCCTCCGCGAGGTGCGCCAGCAGCGCCGGATCGTCTTCGAAACCGGCGCCGTAGACCAGCGGCAAGCCGCGCAGGTCCGCCCGCGCCAGGGCGTCCCGAAGGGTGGCGGATTCCAGGCGCAGACCTTTGGCGGGCAGGCGCAGGCAGGGCCCGGCAAGCTGTCCGGTGTCCAGATCGCCGAACAAATCGATGGCCGCCGGCCGCCGGCCGGCGCGGCGGGCAGCGGCGGCCAACGCCCGCGCCGACAGGGCCGCGACGACGATGTCCGGCCCTTCCGCCACCGATTCAGCCGGCGATCTGGCGGGCTGCGTCGTAGGCATCGCAGAAATCCAGATACACCGCCGTCTTCGCCGCGGCGAGGCGCGTCAGCAGGGCGTGCTGCACCCGGAACTTGACCGCGCCGATCGCCAGCGCGCCGACGCCGACGCCGCGCCCGCCGGGAAGCGGCGTGCCGTTGTCCTTGGGGCCGACCCCTTCGATGCCGGGCGGCGGAACCGCGTTGATGTCCGCCGCGACCAGCAGGCGGCCCGCTGCGGCGAGGTTGCGCGCCGACAGGATCTGCACGCCGGCCCGTCCGCAGCCGAACACCACCTCGGCATCGCCGAGCAGCGCCTCCCGCGCCGCGTCGTCGGGCGCGTCGGCGCAGGCGAGTTCCACCCCGAAGCGGCGGCGGAACTCGGCGGCCTTCGGCTCCACGCCGGACAGGCCGCGGTGGCTGACCAGGGTGACGCGCGCCCCGGCTAGCGCCGCGATCACGGCGGCGATTCCGCCGACCACGCCGGTTGCGCCGAACACCTTGAGATTTAGCCCCTTGATCCCGTCCGGATGGCTGCGGCGCAGGGCGCGCTCGACGACGGCGACCATGGCGCCGGCCGTCGTGAAGGCTCCCGACGGATCGACCATGACCGAGATGGTGAAGGGCGCGAACATGGCCTTGCGGGCGGCGTCCATCATGTCGAGCGCCAGGACCGCGTCGCGCCCGCCGATGAACAGCCCGGTGCGTGCCGCGTTCGCCGGGTCGCGGGAGAACATCGCGTCCTGGGTGATGCCGGTGATCTCCTCCAGCGCGACGCCGGTGTAGGGGAACAGCGGCCCCATGCCGGCGTCCGCCGCCATGTTGACATCGAAGGCGCTGACGTGCTTCAGCGGCGTCAGCATGTGCAGAACATAGGGTGCGGCCATCGCGCGCCTCCCGCTTGGCTCGGGTGTGAGGGGTCAGGAGGCCCGCAGCACCACCCGGTCGGTGGTGGATTCCAGCGTCGCGCCGTCGTTGCGGCCACGGGCCAGATGGAAGTCCAGCGCGGACCCCGCCCAGCGGCGCCGGGCTTCCGCCAGCAGGGCCTCGGCCCGCCGGGCGTCGCCGACGATGGCGAAGCCGGTCGGCCCCCAGGACGTCTGTCCGACGCCGGGAATGCCCTCGGCCTCCAGCCACGCCAGCGCGTCGGCTACCAAAGGGCTGGTGAAGCGCCCGCCTTGGACCGGGGCGAAATGGTCGCCCACCGTGCGTTGCAACTCGCCCACCGCCCGCCCGAAACGGTCGGCGTCGCCCTCGATCAGCGCCGGAAGGGCCGCCATGACGATCAGGCGGCACAAATGCCCAGCCCGCTCCGCGGGAAAGGGCGGCAGCGCCTTGAAGGCCTGCAACTCGGCGGTGCCGTGCAACCCCTGGCCGTCGCGGTGCAGGATCAGCAACACGCGCCAGGATTCTGGAAAGGGCAGGCGGGCGACGATGGGCGGCGGCGCATCGCCCGGCCCTCGGCCACCGTCCAGGATGACGCCGCCATTCTCGAAGGCGCCGATCCCGATGCCGGAACGGGCGCCACGCTCCAGCTCCGCGGCGAGGCGGCGCACCGTCGAAGGCCGGCCGTGCAAATGCGCGAGCGCGGTGCCGACCGCCAGACCGAGCTGGGTGCCGGACCCCAGCCCGACATGTTCGGGAATGGCCTCTTCCACCGTCAGTTCGGCACGGGCGGGCCAGCGGAAACGATCGCAGACCGCCTGCGCGGCCTTCAGCGCGCGCTCCGCCGACGGGCCGCTCGCGCAGAGGCGGTCGGACGGGCGTGCCCGCAGCGTCGTCGCCATCCCGTCGAGCGTCAGGCCCAGACTGCCGAAACGGCGGCCCAGACCGCCGTTCATGTCGAGAAACCCCAGATGCAACCGCGCGGGCGCCGTAACCCGCACCTCCCTGACTTCATCGACGCCGAGTGGCATGAGGACCTCACTCGCTTAAGGAAAGTTGCGTCGTTCTTTTGGTCATGATAGTCTTGCATCAAAAAAAGACCCCGATCCAATAGTATATACCTCTTCGGGGTGAGGACTGTTCGGTCGCTTCGGGGAGGAAGACATGACCGCGGTTCAGGAAACCACCTATTCCGATACAGAGATCGTTGAGCGGCTGCAGCAAATATTGCCGCGGTGGCGGTTCGAGGACGGCTGGATTCGGCGGAAGTACAAGACGAACAGTTGGAAGGGCACCCTGATGGTGATCAACGCGGTCGGCCATCTGGCCGAGGCCGCGTGGCATCACCCGGACCTCACCGCCTCCTACGCCTGGGTCGAGGTGCGGCTGAAGACCCACTCGGCCAAGGGCATCACCGACAAGGATTTCGACCTCGCCCGCAAGATCGAGGAGGTCGTCCAATGGCAGCCCGCCCGTGACGGCGGCGCGCTGGAGGGAACGCCCAAGGACGATCCGCGCTTCGCCTACATCAAGTACGACTGACGGCATGGCGAGCGACCGGCCAGTCCATCCCGCCGTCCGCCCCGTCGTCCATCGCGACGTCGTGTGCCCGTTCTGCGGCCTCGGCTGCGACGACCTGACCGTCGAGGAAGAACCGCCGTCGACGCTGACGGTGCGCTCCACCGATTGCCCGGTCGCGCGCGAGCGCTATTCCCGCATGCCGGCGGCCGAACCGCCGCGCGTCGCGGGCGTCCCGGTGCCGCTGGCGGAGGCGGTGGACGCCGCGGCGGCGGTGCTGGGCGCGGCGCAGGCGCCCCTGGTGGCCGGTCTCGGCACCGATGTCGATGGCGCGCGGGCCGCCCTGTCGCTTGCCGAACGGCTGGGGGCGGTGGTCGATCACGCGCTGTCCGACGGGTTGTACCGAAATCTGGCGGTGCTTCAGCGCACGGGCTGGATCGCGACGACCCTGGCCGAGCTGCGCAATCGCTGCGACCTGCTGCTGGTGACCGGACCGGACCCGGCGACTCTCCACCCGCGCCTCTTCGAGCGCTGGGTGACGCCCGCGCCGGCCTTCCAGGCGCCGCCGTCGCGGGAGGTGGTGTTCCTGTGCGGAGAGCCGCTGGACACCACGCGGGCTGTGCTCTCGGGTCTTCCCGTCGCGGTGCTGGCCGGTGACCCCGCGAAGATTGGGGACGCGGCGGCGGCGCTGGCGGCAGCCGTGGCCGATCCATTCCGTGCCTCGGGAGCCGCGGGCATTGCGGCCGGCGACATCGCCGCCCTGGCGGAGCGGGTGGTGACGGCGCGCTACGCGGTCGTGGCCTGGGCCGCCGCCGCCTTCGAGGGGCCGCACATCGACTTGACGGTGGAGCGGCTGGTCCACCTCGTGCGCGCGGTGAACCGGCACACCCGCTGCGCCGGCCTGCCGTTGGCCGGGCACGACAATGTGGTTGGGGTCAATCAGGTCTGCACGTGGCAATTCGGCGTGCCGCTGCGCATGTCGCTGGCCGGAGGGACACCGTTGCACGATCCCCACCGCTTCGCCTGGGCGCGCTATGCGGAGGTAGCGGACACCGTCGTCTGGGTGTCCGCCTTTCGGCCCGAGGTGCCCACCTTTCCCGCGGGGCAGACGGTCGTCGCGCTGGCCCCGCCAGGAACGGCCTTTGCCGACGAGCCGGCGGTGTTCATTCCCGTCGGCACGCCGGGCATCGACCACCCGGCCCATGTCTTCCGCAGCGACACGGTGGTCGCCCTGCGCGCGCGGGGCCTCATCGATCGTGGTTTGCCGGACGCCGCGACCGTGCTGAAGGCCATCGCCGCCGCCCTGCCTCAGGAGAGCCCGCCATGTTGATGAAGCTCGCCGGGGCGCGCCTTTACGACCCCGCCAACGGCCGTGACGGCGCGGTGGGCGACCTGTTCGTCCAGGACGGGCGGATCGTCGCCGATCCCGATCCCGGCGCCGCGCCGGACGAGGTCCATGACCTGTCCGGACGGGTCGTGATGGCCGGCGCCATCGACATCCACAGCCACATCGCCGGCGGAAAGGTCAACATCGCGCGCCTGCTGATGGCGGAGGAGCATCGCGCGGCGGAAGGGGCTTGCGGCTGCGGTGTTGGCCTCGCCACCCCGTCCACCCACGCCACCGGCTGCCGCTACGCCCAGATGGGCTACACGGCGGCCTTTGAGCCGGCGATGCTGCCGAGCAACGCCCGCCACGCCCATCTGGAGATGGCGGACATCCCCCTGATCGACACCGGCGGCTATCTGGTGCTGGGCAACGATGACCTGCTGCTGGAGCTTCTCGCCTCCGGCGCCGGGGAGCAGGCGGTGGCCGATTACGTCGGCTTCATGCTGAACGCCACGCGCAGCCTCGCCGTAAAGGCGGTGAATCCCGGCGGCATCAACGCCTTCAAATACAACCGACGGCGCCTTGACGTGGACGAGGCCGGACCCTTCCACGCCATCACGCCGCGCCGCATCCTCACCGCCCTGGCGGGGGCGGTGCAGCGGCTGGGCATCCCGCACCCGCTGCACCTGCACGGCTTCAACCTCGGTGTGCCGGGCAATGTCGAGGCGACGCTCGACAGCATCGCGGCGGTCGATGGTCTTCGGCTCCACCTCACCCACGTCCAGTTCCACGCCTATGGCGCGGAGGGCGACCGGAAATTCTCCTCCGCCGCCGTGCACGTGGCTGAGGCGGTCAACCGCCGGCCCAACATCTCGGTGGATGTCGGGCAGATCATGTTCGGCCAGACGGTGACGGCCTCGGCCGACACCATGGCCCAGATGAACAACGCCGGGCTCGCCCATCCGAAGAAATGGGTGATGATGGACATCGAATGCGACGCCGGCTGCGGCGTCGTGCCCTTCCGCTACCGCGACAAGGCCTTCGTCAACGCGCTGCAATGGGCGATCGGGCTGGAGTTGTTCCTGCTGATCGAGGACCCCTGGCGCGTCTTCCTCACCACCGACCACCCCAACGGCGCGCCCTTCACCAGCTATCCCGAGCTGATCCGCCTGCTGATGGACCGCGATTACCGCCTCGCCCGGATGGCGGAGCTGCACCCGGCGTTGCCGGAGCACACCATCCTGGGGTCGCTGACGCGCGAGTATTCGCTGGGCGAGATCGCCACCATGACCCGCGCCGCCCCGGCGCGCATCCTGGGCATGACCGACCGCGGCCATCTCGGTCCGGGGGCGGTCGCCGACATCACCGTCTACACCGACCGGCCGGACCGCCGCACCATGTTCGAAAAACCCGACCTCGTCTTCAAGGACGGCCGGCTGATCGTCCGCGACGGCGTGGTGGTGGCGTTCCTCCAGGGGCGCACGCATGTGGTCGAGCCGGCCTACGACCGGACGATCGAGTCCTGGATGGCGCGCCGCTTCGACGAGCGCATGGGCCAGCGGCTGACGCAGTTCCGCATTGCGGAGGAGGAGATCCGCGGCGGCACCGGCCTGGTCCGCCATGCGTGTCAGCCGGGGGCTTTCTGATGCGGCTCAACGGCGTCCACATCGAGGACACCTTCGCCGAGGCTTTTCCCATGCTCGGCACGCGGCTGGTGATCACCGCCGACACGCCGGACTGGGTGCAGGCGGCGGTGGTCAGCATGACGGGCTTCGCCACCTCGGTCATCGCCTGCGGCTGCGAGGCGGCGATGGAGCGCCTGTTGCCATCCGACGAGACGCCGGACTCCCGGCCCGGCACCGCGGTGCTGCTGTTCGCCATGTCCAGGGCGGAACTGGCGAAGCAGGTGGCGCGCCGCGTCGGACAATGCGTGATGACCTGCCCCGGGACGGCCTGCTACGCGGGACTGCGGGAGGGGGTGCCAATCCCGCTCGGCAACGCGCTGCGCTATTTCGGCGACGGCTGGCAGATCGCCAAGCGGGTCGGCGGCCGCCGCTATTGGCGCATCCCGGTCATGGACGGCGAATTCCTGTGCGAGGCGGCCACCGCGGCGGTCGACGGCGTCGGCGGCGGCAACTTCATCATCCTGGCGGCCGACCGCCGCGCCGGGCTGGCGGCGGCGCAGGCGGCGGTCCTGGCGATCCGCGACGTGCCGGGCGCCATCCTGCCCTTTCCCGGCGGGGTGGTCCGCTCCGGTTCCAAGATCGGCGGCAAATACAAGGGCGTGATCGCCTCCACCAACACCGCCTTCTGCCCGACGCTGCGGGCGGCGGTGCCGGCGTCGCTGGTGCCGGAGGGGGTGGAGTCCATCCTTGAACTGGTCATCGACGGGGTGAGCGAAGCGGCGGTCGCCGCCGCCATGCGCGCGGGCATCGCCGCCGTGGCGGACCTCGGCGCCGCGGGCGGCGTGGTGTCGGTCACCGCCGGCAATTACGGCGGCAAGCTCGGCCGCTACCAGTTCCGCCTGCACGAGGTGATGGCATGAGCGGCGTCGTCCTCACCACGCGCGATCCTTCCGGTCCGCCGATCGACATGACCGGCGTCCTGCCCGAACGGCTGACTGCGGGCGGGCGGGAGGCGCTGGCTGGGCTGATGCTGGTCCGTGGGCGGGGGCGTCACCGCTTGGACGCGCTGTTCACGCTGGAGGACGGCGGCCCTCCCAATACCCTGATCCTGCGGCCCGGCGGCGCGGTGCTCGACGGGGTGGGAACGGGCATGACCGCCGGGGAACTCACGGTCGAGGGGGAGTGCGGCGCCTATGCCGGCAGCGCCATGCGCGGTGGCACGCTGACCGTCGAGGGGAACTGCGGTGCCTTCGCCGCGGCCGAAATGTCCGGCGGGCGCCTGCGCGTCGCGGGCGATGCCGGCGATTTCCTTGGGGCGCCGCTGGCCGGCGGCACGCGCGGCATGAGCGGCGGCTCCGTCATCGTCATGGGCAACGCCGGGGACCGCGTCGGCGAGCGGATGCGACGGGGCCTGATCGCCGTCCACGGGCGTGTGGGGAGCCTGTGCGGCGCCCGGATGATCGCCGGGACGATCGTCGTCGGCGCTGGTTGCGGCTCCGATCCGGGGCAGGCCATGCGCCGCGGCTCCATCCTGCTGCCCCGGGCGCCGGAAGCCGTTCCGTCCGGTTTCGTCGATGGCGGCATGAACGACTGGCTGTTTCTGGACCTGATGCGGAAGGAGCTGATCGATGACGGGGCTTGGCCCAGTGGATTCCCAACCGCCGGAACCCGTGCCCGGCGCCTTATCGGCGACCGATCGGCGGGAGGGATCGGAGAGGTGCTTATCTTGTCAGAAGGGTAGCGGGCGCCCTCCTGTGATCCGTGCCGCCGCCCTTCTGACCGTTGCCGCCGCGCTCCTGTTCGGGGCACCGGCGTGGGGCGCCGATCCGCTGGTGGTCCGCATCGGCTATCTGACCCGCGCGGAGGAGCCGCGGATTCCCCAGACCTTCCTCGAACCGGTGTCGGAGGACGAGGGAGTCCAGGGCGCCCGCCTCGCCATCGCCGACAACAACACGACGGGGCGATTCCTCAACCAGCGCTTCGATCTGGTCGAGGTGACGGTGCCGGAGGACGGGCGCGTCGAGGAGGCCGTGCGCGACCTCGCCGGGCAGGGTGTGCACCTGCTCGTCGCCGACCTGAAGGAGGACGCCCTGCTCGCCGCGGTCGCGGCGCCCGAGGCGGGCGGCATGCTGATCTTCAACACCCGCGCCCCGGACGACGACCTGCGCAACGAGCGCTGCCGCGCCAACCTGCTGCATGTGACGCCCAGCCGGCGGATGCAGGCCGACGCGCTGGCGCAGTATCTCGCCGCGCGGAAATGGATGAACTGGCTGCTGGTGGTCGGGCGGACTCCGCAGGACGCCGCCTATGCCGACGCGATCCGCGCCGCCGCCAAGCGCTACCGCGCCAAGATCGTCGAGGAGAAGCGTTGGACCTTCGAGGACGCGAACCGCCGCGTCGACACCGGCCACGTCACCGTGCAATCGGAAATCCTCACCTTCACCCAGGGCACCGAGCACGACGTGCTGGTCGTCGCCGACGAGGCGGACGGGTTCGGCGAGTATCTGCTCTACCAGACGTGGCTGCCCCGCCCGGTCGTCGGCACCCATGGGCTCGTCCCGACGGCGTGGTCGCGCGTGCATGAGCAGTGGGGGGCGACGCAGATCCACAGCCGCTTCGAACGGCAGGCCGGGCGCTGGATGCGTCCGCGCGACTACACCGCCTGGATGGCCGTCCGCGCGGTGGGCGAGGCAGCGACGCGCACCAAGTCCGCCGACCCCGCGGCGCTCGCCGCCTTCGTGCGCGGCCCGGACTTCGCCCTGCCGGCCTTCAAGGGGCAGGGGCTGACCTTCCGCGACTGGGACGGGCAGCTTCGGCAACCGGTGCTGCTGGCAGGGCCGCGGGTGCTCGTCTCGGTGTCGCCGCAGCCGGGCTATCTGCACCAATTCTCGGAACTCGACACGCTCGGCGACGATCGCCCGGAAAGCCGGTGCCGCAACCGCTGAGAAGAGCCCCGGCAGGGGGCAACCATGGGAGGGAACGTGATGTCGTTAACCGGAGGAACCGCCCGGATCGGTGCGTTAGCGTTGCTGGGTTTCGCCGTCGCCCAGCCCGCGCAGGCGGACACGATCTTCGTGTCGAACGAGAAGAGCAACACCGTCTCGGTGGTGGACGGCGGCAAGCTGCAGGTGGTCGCCACGATCAAAGTCGGCCGCCGGCCGCGCGGCATCACCTTCAACGAGGACATGACGCAGATCTTCGTCTGCGTCGGCGACGACAACCGGATCGACGTCATCGACGTGGCGACCCAGAAGGTGGTCGACCGCTTGCCCTCCGGCCCCGATCCGGAGCTGTTCGTCCTGGACCCGCAGGGACACCGGCTCTACGTCGCCAACGAGGACGACAACATGGTCTCGGTGGTGGACATCGGAGCCAAGAAGATCATCGGCGAGATCCAGGTCGGGGTAGAGCCGGAGGGCATGGGCGTCAGCCCGGACGGCAAGATTCTGGTGAACACGTCCGAAACGACGAACATGGCCCATTTCATCGACACGGAGTCGCACAAGATCATCGACAACGTGCTGGTCGATGCGCGCCCGCGCGTCGCCCAATTCACCGGGGACGGGCGGTTCGTCTGGGTGTCGTCGGAGGTCGGCGGGACGGTCAGCGTCATCGACGCGGCTTCGCGCAAGCTCGTCCACAAGATCAGCTTCGCGGTCCAGGGCGTGCCGCGCGAATCCATCCAGCCGGTCGGCATCCAGCTGACCAGCGACGGGCAGCGCGCCTTCGTCGCTCTCGGCCCGGCCAACCGGGTCGCCGAGGTCGACGCCAAGACCTACGAGGTGAAGCGCTACCACCTCGTCGGTCAGCGCGTCTGGAATCTGGCGCTGTCGCCGGACGAGAAGCGCCTCTACACGACCAACGGCGTCAGCAACGACATGTCGGTGATGGACCTGGAGCGCGGCCGGGTCGTGAAGTCGATCGCGGTCGGCGGTGCGCCCTGGGGCGTAATCGTCAAGCCGTGATGGGCACGCTCCCCTCTCCCGTCCCGGGAGAGGGTGGCCGCGAAGCGGTCGGGTGAGGGTACTGGCAGGGATCAGGAACGCATTCTTGCTCGACCCTCACCCTTCCCACGCTCACGCGTGGGCCCCTTCCCTCTCCCGGGGCGGGAGAGGGGGGTGAACAGCGGTACCCCCGGCGATGGAGACGACATGGATTGTTTCGAAACGGCGCCTCCCGAGCCGCATGCCGTTCCCGGTGACGCTGCGGCGGCCCCGGTCCTGGCGGTCGAGGGGCTGAGCCACAGCTTCGGGGCGCGAACGGCGCTGGACGGCGTGTCGTTCGGCGTTCCCGCGGGGCGGTTCACCGTGCTGCTGGGGCTCAACGGCGCCGGGAAGACGACGCTCTTCTCCCTGATCACGCGAATCTACAACACCCGCCAGGGGAGCATCCGGATCTTCGGATTCGACATGCGCCGGCACCCGGCCCAGGCGCTGGCCCGCATCGGCGTGGTGTTCCAGCAGCCGACGCTCGACCCGGACCTGACCGTCATCCAGAACCTGCGCTACCACGGCGGGCTGCACGGCTTGGCGCCCGCCGACATCGAGGCGCGGGCGGGCGAGGAACTGGCCCGTATCGGCTTGGCCGAGCGCGCGGACGAGCGCGTGCGCACCCTGTCCGGCGGGCAACGGCGGCGGGTGGAGATCGCCCGCGCGCTGCTCCACCGCCCGAGCCTGCTGCTTCTGGACGAACCGACCGTCGGGCTCGACATCGAGCTGCGCCGACAGGTCCTCGACCATGTGCACGACCTCTGCCGCGAGCGGGGGCTGGCCGTGCTGTGGGCGACCCACCTGATCGACGAGGCGCGCGACGGCGACGGCGTCGTGGTCCTGCACCGCGGGCACGTTCTGGCCGCCGGGCTGGTCGAGGGGGTGTGCGCCGCCACCGGCACCGCGACCCTGGGCGACGCCTTCGCCCGGCTGACGGCGACGGGAGGGAGGGAATGAACGCGACGCTCCACTGGCGTTGCCTGCGCGCGGTCATCGTCCGCGAGGGGCTGCGCTTCGTGCACCAGCGCGAGCGGTTCTTCGCCGCCCTGGTGCGGCCGCTGGTCTGGCTGGCCATCTTCGCGGTGGGCTTCCGCGCCGTGCTCGGCCTGTCGATCATCCCGCCCTACGAGACCTACATCCTCTACGAGGATTACGTGACGCCGGGGCTGGTGGCCATGATCCAGCTGTTCAATGGAATGCAGAGTTCGCTGTCCATGGTCTACGACCGGGAGATGGGCAGCATGAAGACCCTGCTGGTCAGCCCGCTGCCGCGCTGGTACCTGCTGGTCTGCAAGCTGCTGGCCGGTGTTCTGGTATCGATCGCCCAGGTCTATGTCTTCCTCGCCATCGCTTGGTTCTGGGGCGTCCAGCCGCCGGAACTCGGCTATCTCACGGTGCTGCCGGCCCTGGTGCTGAGCGGGCTGATGCTGGGCGCGCTCGGCCTTCTGCTATCCTCCTTCATCCGGCAGCTGGAGAATTTCGCGGGCGTGATGAACTTCGTCATCTTCCCGATGTTCTTCGCCTCTTCGGCACTCTACCCGCTGTGGCGCATCCGCGAGGGCAGCCCGACGCTCGCCTGGATCGCCGGGGTCAACCCCTTCACGCAGGCTGTCGAGCTGATCCGCTTCGCTCTGTATCTGCAATTCAACGGCACGGCGTTCCTGGCCGTCGCCGCGTGCCTCGCGCTGTTCCTGGGGGCGGCGATCCTCGCCTACGATCCCGGGCGGGGCTTCTGGGCGCGCCGCGGCGGGCCGGCGGAACAGGGGTGACAAGACGGGCGGAACCGCCCCCGGCGACCTACGGTTGATGGAGCAGACGACCGTCCGGTCATCCCGCCGGGCGGGCTCAGGTGGAGGAAACGTCATGACGGGAAATTCGGACAAGACTCAGGACCAGCCGCGCGGCGAGAAGAGCGTTCTCGGCAGCGAGCAGGAATTCAAGAAGGACGAACCGCAGGACGCCGGGCGGGACGAACGGGCGAAGGAGGACATCGGCCGCATGGGCGAAGCGTCCCGCCAGAACCGCAGCACGAAAGACGCGGGTTAGCAGCGCCCGATCTTTCCCAGATTCGTCCAACATCATGCCGAAGGACAGGTCCATGAAACAACTGCACATCCTGGCCGGTGCGTCTCTGCTGGCCTTTGCGTCGGCCGCGGCGGCGGTTCCGGCGTCGGCCCAAACCACGGGCGGCGCGATGCCTCAAGGCTCCGGAAGCCAAAGCTCCAGCCCATCGACCGGCGCTCTGCCGGACAACTCCCTGGCCGGGCAGCGGCAGGGCACCGTCGGCGGCGGGGTCACTCAAGGCGGCGGACAAAGCGGCACCTCCGGCTCCACGACGCCCGATTCTTCGGCGTCCGGTGCGTCCGGCGGTTCCACGAGCGGCACCGGCGCACTGCCGGACAACTCCCTGGCCGGACAGCGGCAGGGCACCATCGGTGGCGGCTCGGTGTCGCAGGGCGGCAATACCACATCCGAACCGCCGAAGCAGGGCTCCGGACAGTAGAGCCCTGTAAGGTCAACCGTTGACGGGGTGACTCGGGACGGCGTCGCGGACCGCCGCCAGCGCGGTCGGGTCCATGGCGCCGCCCCGGTTTCCTTCAGCGCACAGGGCCGTGCGGAAACCCAGATAATCGGGCGCGAGCGGCAACAGTAACGGAACGTCCTCAAGGCTCAGCGAGCCGGCAAGACCGGTGAGCAGGCCGTAACCGCCCGCCTGTGCCAGGAAGCGCGCCAGTTCGTCCTTCGTCTTGTGACGCAGCAACCCGCCGGAGCCTTTTCCCGCGGTGTCGAGCATGGCTCCGGCGAAGCCGGCTTTTGCGATATCGGGAAGCAGAGTGCCGGGGTCGGTCCAAAGATCGGCGAACAGCACGGCGACGATGCGGGTGCCCCGCCGGGCCGCCGGCGCCAATGCCTCGACGCAGCCCGCGGGATCGCCGGACGGAAACAGGCCGATCTTCACGTAATCGACGCCGCAGGCCCAGGTTTCGGCCACGCGCCCTGCCATGGCGGCGTGGTCCATCGGCAGGTCGCCCACGGTGGCGCTCAGCGGCGCGCGGACGGGCCATTGGCGGGCCGTATCGACGGCGCGGACGATGTCGTCCAGCGGCCATGCCCCGAGTGCACCCGTTTTCGGGTCCTTCAAATCCAGAATGTCCGCACCACCCCGTGCGGCGAGCGTCAGTTCCTCCAGGGACGCGACGCTGGCGAGCAGCCGGGTCATGGTGCCTTCTCCCCGCTCGCCCGGTGTTCGGCGATGCGGTCGAGCAGCCAGCCCCACGCCTCCAGCTCCACGGGACCGGAGGTCTTGCCGATGGCGATGGACAGATAGTCGATTTCGCGGTCGATCTTCTCGGGCGGCAGGAGATGCAGGCGGCTGACCAGGATCGCCCCCTCCACCACGGCGGCCTGCGCCCGGTTGAAGCCGCGGAAGGGGCGGTGGGTGACGAGATGCAGCGGGCGACAGTCCAGGCGCGGGCGCACGCCGTCATCCTCCACCGCGGCCACCTCCACCTCCTCGTGCGCCAGCGCCCCGGCGAGCACCGCGCCGCGGATGCGCTCCGCCGGGACGGTCGGCCAGTCGCGCCGCCTCCCGGTGACGCAGCCGGCGAACACCCGGACGTCGTCGGTGAAGTTCACCACCGCGCAGCGCGTGGCGAGCAGGTTGTCGAGCGTGCGCGACGGGCGGAAGGGGGCCAGGACATAGCCGGTCTCGGTCACCGTGGCGCCCATGGGGGCGACGTGGACGTTGCCCGCCGCGTCGCAGCTGGTGATGATGGTTTCGCGGATGAAGGTCACGTCCCGCGCCCTCCGGTGCCGTCCGGCGCGTCCACCGCCACGCCCCAGCGCAATTCGTTGTCCTGGCTGTAGCGCTTGCCGAGCTGCCAAGCGATCTGAGCGCGCGCCAGTTCCGCCCCGAGATAGAAGGCGTGCCCCATGTCGGTGCGAGGGTCGATGTGCGGGAGCAGGGCGAAGGGATCGCCGGCCACATGGTGCCCATCGCGGTTGTAGAGATGGAGGCCCCGCTCCGTCACCTCGATCCGGTAGTTCGGGTCGCGGATACGGGCGGCGAGGTCGGCCACCTGCTCCGGCGTGCTGGTGAAGGGCTTGCGGTCGCGCAGGCAGAGCAGGGCGTCGCCGAAATTGCGGGGCAGGGCGCCGGCCTCCGCGGCGGCGAAGAACTGGCGACGCGCCGCGTCGAACTCGCGGATGGTCCGGCGGCAATGGGGGCTGACCTGCACCGTCAGGATGTGGTCGATGCGCAGCTCGGAGACGATCCCCATCAGCAGCGCGGTCATCCCCGGCGTGTCGGCGTCGGTCAGCTCGGTGACGTTGCCGACGCCCATCAGGATTTCCAGGTCGGGATGGCGCGCCCGGACCTCGCGGTAGCGGAGCAGGGAGTCGGTAAAGCCATGGTGGATCGGCTCCAGGATCGGGTCGGCGATGCAGCGCCGCCCTGCGCCGCGGATGGTGTCCAGCGCCCGGTCGAGCGACGGCAGATCGCCCGGCGTGGTGGGGATGACGACGGGCACCGCGTCGGTCTCGCGGGCGACCCAGGCGGTTTCCTCGGTCAGGCTGAGCAGGTAGGAGGCTCCGGCCGACGCCCCGCGCAGCAACTCCCTGGGGTCGAGGGAATCGACGCTGACCGTGTGACCGGCCGCGCGCAGCGCCGTCACCGCCTCTTCCAGATGGGGGAAGGGGTGGTCGGGCAGTCCGCCGAGGTCGATCACGTCGGCCCCGTCCGCCGCGAAGCGGGCGGCGCGCTCCAGGATGGCCGGCACGCCGAGCAGCGGCGCCTCGACGATCTCGGCGAAGATCCTGGTGCGGTAGCGGCTGAGATCGAGCGGGGCGGCCTGACGCCGGAAATGCTGGGGCAGATCATCCAACTCGTCGGGACCGCGCTCGAAGGGCACGCCGAAATGGGCGGACAGCCGGTCGAGGTCGCCGCGGAATCGCCCCGGCAGCAGGACGAGGTCGGCCCCCTCGGTCGAGGCGAGGCGGCGCAGCACGATCTCCGTCGTCGCCAGCGCCGCGACCTTGATGCCGAGATTGACCACGGTGGTCCGGAACTCCAGCGGCTCCAGCGCGGCGAGCACACGGCGCAGGCGCGGTTCGGCCAGTGCGCCGGTCAGGAACAGGATGTGCTTGGGGCGCTCAGCCATCGGCATCCTGTTGATCGACGGGCAGGGTAAGGTGGGTGCCGCACGGGTTGCCTTGGTCCAGCGCCTTGGCGAAGCGCCGGTGGTCGTCCCGCGACACGCACCAGACGGCCCCGCCGTAGCGCGCCATGCGGTCCGGCAAGGCCGGATCGACGATGCCCTCTGTTACGAACTGCGTCACGGGGGCGACGGCGTCCGGCAATGGAGCGGACTTGACGAGGACCGCGCAGGTGGCGCCGAGCGCACCGGCCAGCCAGACCGCCAGACTGTCGGACGTGACGTCCCAGCTCTCCGCCACGTCGGCGCTGTCCGCCAGGGGAAGCGGCATCCAAACGGTCGGGCTCGGCCGGCCGCGCAGGTCGGCGAGGCTGCGGGCGGGTGTCAGCCGCGGCTCCAGGTCGGCCAAGGCGGTTCCGTACTGTTCCATGGCGAGCAGGGCCATGCGGTGCGCGGCGCGGTCGCCGAAGCCGAGCGCCGACTGAGCGTCGCGGACGGCGTCGGCAAAGGGACCACCGCCGGGGACGATCACGACACGCAGGCGCCGCGCCGCGGCCAGGATCTCCAGCCAGCTTCGCAGTTCAGGGGCGCGCCACAGGCTGCCGCCCAGCTTCACGACCCACAGTGGCGCGCTGCTCATGATCCCGTTTGCGCTCCCTCGGGGCGGGTGCGCTCGATCACCACGCCGACGCCGCCGGATTCCGGAACGACGTCCAGCTTCTCCACCTGCACCCGCGCGCGGGTCACATCCGGGTTGGAGAAGCACAGGGCGAGAATCCGGTCACCGAGCGTCTCGACGAGGTTCACATGGGCGCCGTCGCGCAGAGCGCGGATGCCGTCGATCAGGAAGTCGTAGGACAGCACCTCGTCCAGGCTGTCGGTCATCGGCCGGTCGGGCCAGGGCAGCGTCAGCGAGACGTTGATCCGGACGCGCTGCGTGCGCTCCTTCTCCTGGTCCCAGACGCCGATCCGGAACTGGTCCACATAATCGCGCAGCGTGATGTCGTAGTACCGGACGCGGCTCGCCGCCGGGCGGTACGGCACATAGGAGAGCAAAGCGTCGTCGGCCAAGCGATCCTCCTCCCCGTGTCGGACGAAGGTTGGCTCCCCCGCCTCGGATGTCGTCAGGGTTCGTCACCGGTTGGACGGCGGTGCGGCCAGCAGGCGGTGACGCAGCAGCCAGTCGACGCCGCGCCGCCATGACCGCTCGTTGTCGCCGCGGATGTCCGCGTTCGCGACGGCGATGACCTCGCCGTCTCCGGTACCGTCTCCGGTACCGTCTCCGGTGCGGCGCATTATAATCTGCATGTTGAGGATCAGCGTGCTGATCTTATGGATGAAACCCGTCACCACGATGTCCGCGCCGGCCCGGCGCCCGAGGTCGCGTTCGCAGCCGTTGCACCGATAGAGCGACGCCGGCACCTCCGCGGCGACGGCGCTGTCACGAACGCCGGTCACCGCGTAACCGCCGTCCTTCAGCCCGTCGCGCAGCAGCGCCGTAACTCGCTCCAGCCGTCCGGCATGATCCGGATCAGGGGCCTCCCGGCTGGTATCGACCAGTTCCAGATCGAAGACCAGAACCTTGGCCGGAGCCTGCGCCGCCGCCGGGACCGCACCGTTCAGCAGCAGGAACAGGAGCGCCGTCGCGGCGAATTCCGTCGGCCTCATCCGAATGCGTGGATGGGCAAGGGTGCCCGATATCCGGCAGACTCTCGTCATGCGTCACCGCTCCGCTGTCCTTGCCGTCGCGTTGCTCACCCTGGCGTCTGTCCCGGCGGTGTCCGTCCCGGCGGGAGCGGCCGGGAGCGATCCGGACTGGCCCTGCGTTCAGATCCTCGTGCCGACCCTGTCGTCCGGCCAGATCTGGCCCGGCGATCCCATCGAGGGGAAGGAAGGCGACTGGCGCGACATTCCCGGCACCGAACCGGTCCTGAAGCAGCTTCTCGACCGCCGGCTCGCTCCGGAGCAGGAGCAGGCGGCGATCGACCGCTTCGCCGACCAGTTGGAGGCAAACGGCGCGGCGGCGGAGCGCAACGCCGCCCTCACCGCCCTGTTTGCCGGTGCCTTCGACGCGCTCAACCAGGAGCGCGGCCAAGCCATTTCGGCCATCAAGCGCTACGCCCACCAGCAGCGCGTCCTGCTCGACAGCATCGACGCGGCGCTCGCCCGTCTCCAGGCGCTTCCCGCCGACGCCCCCGAGGCGACGGCCCTGCGCGAGGAGATCGCGTGGCGGCGGCGCATCCTCGACGAGCGGCGGCGCAATCAGACGGCGCTGTGCGAGCAGCCGGTCCAGTTCGAACAGAAGGCCGGCCGCATCGCCCGGGACATCGCCGCCCGCCTGGACTGAGGCGAGCGGGTTCGATCAGTTCGACGCGCCGCCGGCGAAGGGTTCGATGGTCTCCAGCCCGTATCCCGCCTCCTGCCAGCGCATGGCGCCGTCGGAATACCAGTAGACGTTGCCGTACCCCCACTCCACCGCGCGCTTCGCGGCGTTCCAGGACATCCAGCAATCCGGCTCGCAGAAGAAAACCAGCCGGGCGGCCCGATCCCCGTGGCTCACGGTCGCCAGCCCGGTGCGGAAATAGCGCTCCTGCTCGACCGACAGGCTGCCGTAGCCGACGTTGGGCAGCCAGACCGCCCCCGGCAGGCTGCGGCGTGGCGGCGGCACCCACACGGCCGGCGCCGGGCGGTCCGCCGGGCGCGGCGGCGCCGGCATCACGTCGATCAGCCGCGTGTCGGGATAATGCTCGATCAGCCGCCGCAGCTCCGCCAGAGTCACGGTGGAAGCACCGGACAGGCCGGCGGGGGTCGGGGCGCGGTACTGGTCCATCCGGTAGCCCGGCGGCTCGATGGCGGCGGCGGTCTTCAGCGCGCCGTCGGGGCCGATGATCGGGACGTGGTAGCGCAGCAGAATGCGGTCGATGTCGTCCTGGCGGCGCTTGATGAAATCGTTGAGCCAGTGCTTCCATTCCGGCTCGTCGGAGCGGATGCCCATGGAGATGTTGAATTGCAGCCGGGCGACCGCCGGTTCCTTGACCAGCGGAACGACGGTCAGCGGCTCCGTCTGCTGGGCGGCGAAATAGCCGGCGATCGGTCCCCAGATCACCGCGGCGTCGGTCCGGCCGGCGGCCACGTCCTCGATGGCGTCGCGGGCCGGGTTGTTGGCGCGCGTGTCGGTGTTGAGCTGGTAGGGCTCCGTCCGGGTGATGCCGTAAAGGCGCAGCAGGTTGACCGCGGGCGTCTTTTCGACGACGCCGATGCGGGCGTCCTTCAGGGACGGGTCGCCCACGCTTTCCGCCCGGATGCCCGATCTGGTGCGGTAGACGAGGGAGTAGACGGTCCGGTAATAGGGGTTGGTGTTCTGCATCAGCTCTTCGCCGGACGCCGTTCCCATCACGAGGTCGCACTGCCGCGCGCGCAGCGTGTTGCGGACGAAGCCGATGGTCTGCGGCCACCAGTAATAGGTCACCGGCTTCTTCAGGTCCTCGCCGATGAGCCGGGCGATCTCGTTCTCGAAACCCTCCATCCTTTCGTTGGAATAGGGCAGAAGGTTGCCGTCGGCGCAGACGCGCACGGTCTCGCGCTCCGTCACCTCGACGGCGTGGGCCGGCAGGGTGACGGACAGCAGAGCCGCGGCGATGGCAACGACGGTGAGCACAAAAGGAAATGCCATGAAGGGTCTTCCTCCGCCGGATCAGCCGCCGATGCGTTGCGGACGTCCGCCGGGCAGCACGCCGTCGGCCCGCGCCTTCAGGTAGCGGTAGATGTCGTCCAGGTGATCCATGATGTTCGGGTCGAGGCCGAAGGAAGGCATCACCTTGTCGCCGGTGGCGCCCTGATTCTGGCGGCCGTTGACGACGACCTCCTTGAACTCGTCGTAGCTGAGGCGTTTGAGCGAGTCCGTGAGGCTGGGGGCGAAGGACGACCCCGACGCGTCGAAGCCGTGGCAGGTGTGGCAGGTCGCGTGGAAGCGGCGGTAGCCGTTGTAGGTTCCCTTGTCCACCTGACCGTCCTTGACGATGTAGGTCGGTGTCCCGTCGGGCGTTGTCGGCGCGTCCTGCGCCAGGGCGGCGAAACAAGCGACGGTGCCCACCGTCAGCGCACCGGTCAGCAAGCCAAGTCTGCGTTTCATGGATGTCGAGATCCTTGCCCGGAAGCCGGGTCCCAGTGAATGCCGAAGGCTCTAAAGCAAAACCCCCGGTGCGTTGCGGCACCGGGGGCAGGTCTGCCGATCACTTCTGGTCCGGGATGTGGAACACCGTCAGGACGCCGCCGAGCTGGGTGTATTCTCCCAGCGATTGGTGGGCGCCGACCGCGCCGAGGCCGGCGGTCGCCACGCCCGTCCCACCGGCGCGGTTGGGATGGACGGCCTGATGCCACTGGTTCGCCCCGGATTCCTGGGTCAGACCGGCGGCGAGACCGATGCCGGCCCAGCCGCCGACGCCGGATAGGACGGCCACATACTGCTTGCCGTTGTGGGTGTAGGTGTTGATGTTGCCGATGATGCCGGACGGGGTCTTGAACCGCCACAGCTCCTTGCCGTCCTTCATGTCGACGGCGACGATATAGCCTTCCAGCGTCCCGTAATAGGCCAGGCCGCCCTTGGTGGTCAGTGCGCCGCTCCACACCGCGAAGCGCTCCGGCCGCGACCAGACGATCTTGCCGGCCGCCGCGTCCCAGGCGATGAAGTTGCCCATGCCGCCGTGCGAGTTCGGCGTCGGGTACATGGACACGGTCGAGCCGACATAGGCCTGCCCCGCCGTGTAGGAGACGGAGAACGGCTCGTAGTCCATGCAGATGTGGTTGGTCGGGACGTAGAACAGGCCGGTGTCCGGCGAGAAGGAGGCCGGCTGCTGGTCCTTGGTGCCGAGTGCTGCCGGGCACACGGCGGCGGTGTTCTTGTCCTCGCCGTTGGCGAAGGTGCTGTATTTGTCGACGACGTTCGGCCGTCCGGTCTTCATGTCGACGTCGGTCGCCCAGTTGACCGTCGGGTCGTATTTCTGCGCGACGAGCAATTCGCCGGTCGCCCGGTCCAAAGTGTAGGCGAAGCCGTTGCGGTCGAAGTTGACCAGGACCTTGCGCTGCTGGCCGTTCATGGTGATGTCGGCCAGGATGTTCTCGTTCACGCCGTCGAAGTCCCATTCGTCGAACGGCGTCTTTTGATAGACCCACTTCGCCTCGCCGGTCTCCGGATCGCGCGCGAAGATGGTCATCGACCATTTGTTGTCGCTCTTGGCCCGGTCCTTGTCGACGGCCCGCTGCGTCGGATTCCAGGTGCCGGGGTTGCCGGTGCCGTAATAGATGAGGTTGAGCGCCGGATCGTAGGTGTACCAGCCCCAGGTGGTCCCGCCGCCGCGCTTCCATTCCTCGCCCGGCCAGGTTGAGACGCCGAGATCCTTCTGCCCGATCGGCTTGCCCATCATCATCGTCTTCGACGGGTCGATCTTCACGTCGGCGTCGGGGCCGGTCGAGAAGGCCCGCCACACCATCTTGCCGCTGTTCGTGTCGTAGGCCGTCAGATGCCCGCGCACGCCGAACTCGCCGCCGCTGATGCCGACGAAGACCTTGTCCTTGACCACCAGCGGGGCCGCCGTCAGGGTCTCGCCCTTGGTGTGGTCGCCGTTCTTGGCCTTCCAGACCTCCTTGCCGGTCTTGGCGTCGAGCGCGACCAGCGTGTTGTCCGCCTGCGCCAGGAAGACCTTTCCGTCCGCGACCGCAACGCCGCGGTTGACGGTGTCGCAGCACATCACCGGAATGACGGTCGGGTCCTGGACCGATTCATATTTCCAGATGACCCGCCCCGGATTGTTGAGGTCCAGCGCGAAGACCTTGTTGGGGAACGGTGTGTGAATGTACATCACGTCGCCGACGACGATCGGCCCGCCCTCATGGCCGCGCAAAACCCCGGTCGAGAACGACCACGCGACCTGAAGATTCTTGACGTTGTTCGTGGTGATCTGGTCGAGGGGGCTGTAACGCTGCCCGGCATAATTGCCGAGCTGGGACGCCCAGTTGTTGGGGTTCGCTTCATTCTTGAGAATACTGTCGTTCGCAGAAACCGAGCCGGCGGCGACGACAGCGACAGACGCGAGAAGCCAGCGAGACAATACCTTCATGACGATCCCTCCCGTGATGGCGCTTATTGTTTACCCAAAAACCAATGGGCTTCTTGCTTATGATTGCGGCGCTGAGCGCAAAAGGGCGTTGTCGCGCGAATGTTATCGCGCGGTGTGTTCGGTTCTGAATTCAATATTCAGAAAAGCTGACGCCAAATTGTGACTTAATGCTATATTGGGACCATCTTCTCGTCAAGGCTTGGCCGAATAGAAAACACCAAACAATCGCCTTATGCCGGATTTATCCAGGACTGACCGCAAATTGGGAGTAAGTGGATAATCCTCCAAAACATGATTTTGTAATTTATTTATTTGCAGTTTCCGAAGCGAATTTTGTGCGTAGCAGCATTTTTTGCCGCAAAGCAACGCAACTGATCGCAACCCGATCCGCTATGCCGCCTGTTGATGAAGGTGTTCCGGCCTTCGTCCGTCTTGGCGGAATTGCTGAAGGCGCCGGCCGATCGGTCTTGCGTACAGGAATGACACGTCATGTTTGAACTGGTTCTGGTGATCTGTCTGGCCATGCGGCCGGACCAATGCGCCATCGAACGTCCGCCCTCCATCGAACGGTACCCGACCGCGGTGGAATGCACGCGCAACAGCTATGTCCACGTCGTGCATTGGCTTATGGAGCATCCCAAGTGGAATGTCCGCCAGTGGCGGTGCGAGCAGCCCGGGGCCTGACGCCAGCGCAGGTTGCTTCAAAGACACAGAATGCTTCACTCAACGTTCCGTTGACCTGCGGCGCGCCGACTCCAGACTTGCGCGAAGGCTTCTTTGGACCTTACGGCCCGTTCCGCTTCATCCGCTGCACCAACGGCTTCGCAAACTCCTAACGTTTAGGCATTGGTTAACCTTCGATGCCTAATGATTCGGCGCCCTGTGGTTTGGCTCATTTCCGAGCAGCCGGAATCGCGCGATCCTGTCCTCGTCCTGGGCATGGCATGCGGCTTGCTCTCGCTGATCCACACGATGTTGGCACAGCCGTGCCGTTGCGTTTTGGAGCGCCCGATGTTTGTTACCCTGTCGATGATCTTCTGCCTGGCGTCCGACCCGACCCAGTGCCGGACCATCAATCCGATGGTTCCCGACACCGAACCCCTGACCATGTCGAGCTGCCCGATCGCCGGTCAGATCGAGAGCGCCAAGTGGATCAACGACCACCCGAAGTACGAGCTTCAGCGCATCCAATGCACGGTGGGCAAGCGGTTCAAGCAGCAGGGCGCGTGAGGGTTTGACGGGGGACGGCTCGGTGTCGTCTCACGCCAGCGCCGCGGCCCGGCGCAGGTCGGCCACGAACTCCGCCTGCGCCCGCCGCCGTTCCTCGTCTCCCGGAAGCCTCAGCAGGTAGGAGGGGTGGACGGTGACGAAGCCGCTCCACCCATCGAAGGCCATCCGACCGCGCTCGCGCAGCACCGAAACGGGCCGGCCGGTCAGCGCCAGGGCCGCGGTCGCCCCCAGCGCGACGACGAGGCGGGGGCGGACGAAGCCCAGCTCCGTCATCAGCCACCAGCGGTAATGCTTGACCTCGCCGGCGGTGGGCGACTGGTGGATGCGCCGCTTGCCGCGCTGGAGGAATTTGAAATGCTTGACGGCGTTGGTCAGGTAGAGGCCGCCGCGGTCGATGCCGGCTTCCTCCAGCGCGGCGGTCAGCAACTGGCCGGCGGGGCCGACGAAGGGGCGGCCCTCGCGATCCTCCTGGTCGCCCGGCTGCTCGCCGACGATGGCGATGGCCGCACCCTCCGGCCCTTCGCCCAGCACCGCCTGTGTCGCGCCCGGCACCAGCGGTTCGGAGCGTTGGATCAGGCGGTTCAGTTCGGCGAGGCTGTCCGGGGCCTGCCGGGCCATCGCCGCCACGGCCTTTTCGGGCATGCGGCGGCGTGGGATTGCGGCCTCCGCCTCCAGCATCGCCTGGACGCGGGCGGGGGCGGAGCGGACCATGGCCGGGATGGCCGCCGTCTCCGGCATGTTGGCCCAGTATTTCCGGGGCATCTCCGCCCGCATGGCCGTCGGGTTGACCCGCGCCGGGTTGAAGGTGCTCTCGTAATAGCGTTGCCAACCCTCGGCGAAACGGTCGTCGGCAAAGCGGTCATGGGCCAGCGCGTCCGGACGCTCGGCGGGCGGGCCGGTCATCAGGCGCTGGCGGTCCCAGTGCAGCGAGCCCTTCGGCGTCAGGATCGTCCACACCATGCTTTCGAAGCGCTCGACGAAGAAGGGGGCGACGGCCTCGACGATGTGGTGGTCGGGTTCGAACCACGCCGCGTAGCGTTCTCCGTCGTCCAGGCTGGGCAGAGGAGGGGGCAGCGCGCGGAAGCGCAGGAAGGCGTGCATCTTGTGGATGTCCCGCCGCACCGCCTTGTCGAGCCGCTCCAGCCGGTGCACCAGTGGGTCGGCGTGCTGGTCGAGCAGAGCCCGCTCCCCGTTCAGCACCCGCCAGACCAGCCGGTAGAGCAGGGCGTAGCGTTCCGGATCGCCGTGGCAGACAACGGTTTCGATCCGTTGCCCGACCGCCTGGGGCAGGAAGACCGGGGCGCCGTTCTTGGAAGCGGGCGCCGTCTCGTCGCCGAACAGCGACGGCGCGCCGACGCTCCACAGCACCGTGTCGGGCGCCGTCCGGGCGGCGGCGAGGCGGCGCACCGCCCGGCGGAATCCGTCGAGGTCCGCCCCCTCCCGCAAGGTGATCGTGTGCATCGTCAGAACAGGCTCAGCTGGCTGGACGGGTGACCAGCCGCTGGCGCAGATCCAGCCGGTCGGTCAGCCCACCCACGGGGTGGTAGTCGGCGGCGATCAGGAAGGGGCGCGCCCGCCGCAATCCGCTCGACAGCCGCCCCAGATCCTCCATGCGCAGGCGGGTGTGGCGGCGCGCCGACAGGATCTTGTCGACGGCGCGGGCGCCCAGCCCCGGCACCCGCAGCAGCATCTCGCGGTCGGCGCGGTTGACGTCGACCGGGAAGCGCTCGCGGTTCTTCAGCGCCCAGGCCAGCTTTGGGTCGATGCCGAGGTCGAGCATCCCGCCCTCGCCGCCGGAGGCGATCTCCTCCACCGTGAAGCCGTAGTAACGCAGCAGCCAGTCGGCCTGATACAGCCGGTTCTCCCGTTGCAGCGGCGGCGGCTTGACCGGCAGCACCGAACTGGCCTCCGGGATCGGGCTGAAGGCGGAGTAATAGACGCGGCGCAGCCCGTAGCGCTGGTAGAGCGTGCCGCTGGTCTCCAGGACCGAGCGGTCGGTGGCGTCGTCGGCGCCGACGATCAGCTGGGTGCTCTGGCCGGCGGGGGAGAAGCGGCGCCGTTCCTCCTTGGCCTCGACGATGCGCTCGTTGACCTGCCCCATCACCGCCTTGATGGTGCCGCCGTTCTTCTCCGGCGCGAAGGCCTTCAGGCTGTGGTCGGAGGGCAGTTCGAGGTTGATCGACAGGCGGTCCGCCCACAGCCCGGCCTGCTCGATCAGCCAGGGGCTGGCCTCGGGGATGGTCTTCAGGTGGATGTAGCCGGCGAAGCCGTGGTCGCGCCGCAGCGTCCGCGCCACCAGCATCATCTGCTCCATCGTGTGGTCCGGCGAGCGGATGATGCCGGAGGACAGGAACAGCCCCTCGATGCAGTTGCGCTTGTAGAAGCCCAGCGTCAGTTCCACCACCTCCGCCACCGTGAAGCGGGCACGGCGGACGTTGGAGGAGCGCCGGTTGATGCAATAGACGCAGTCGAACAGGCAGTGGTTGGTCAGCAGGATCTTCAGGAGCGAGACGCAGCGCCCGTCCGGCGTGTAGGCGTGGCAGATGCCGGCACCGGTGGTCGAGCCCAGCCCCTCCTTGCCGCCGCGGCGCGGCTTGGCGCCGGACGAGGCGCAGGAGGCGTCGTATTTCGCCGCATCGGCCAGAATGCCGAGCTTCTCGATCAAGGCGTCGTCCATCGTCCCATCCCACGCTGTGTGTGTTCTTAATATGTTCCCATGAGGTGACGAGGCAAGCGGCGGATGCGGTGGTGGGTGAGACAAAGTCTGACCGGCATCCCCGGGGCAATCTTGGATGGAAGCAAGGCAGGACCACATATCCTGGATGATCCCAATTCCACCGTTCTGGCTCGGCCGCCGCACTGTCCTCGCCGCCACCGTCGCGTCCTTCGGCTGTGCCCTGACGCGCCCGCTGCTTGCCACCCAACCCGCGGCCGGGGTCGCGTTCGATCCGGCCTTGCTGGACCGCGCAATCAAGCGGGCGGCTGGGCTCGATCAGATCCACGCGCTGGTCATCGGGCGGCATGGGGAAGTGGTGTCGGCGGAGGCCTTCCGAGGGCCGGCGGTGAACCGTGCCGTCAACGTCAAGTCGGTGTCCAAGACCATCGCCGCCTCGCTCGCCGGCATCGCCATCGATCGCGGCGTCCTGCGGGGCGTCGATGTGCCGTTGGCCGAGGCGGCTCCGGGGCTGGTCCCGGCGGGCGTCGATCCGCGGGTGCGCCGGATCACCATCGCCGACCTGCTGACCATGCAGGCCGGTCTGGAGCCGACTTCGGGGCCGGGCTACGGCCGCTGGATCAACAGCCGCAACTGGGTCGTCGACGCGCTGCGCCGTCCCTTCGTCACCGAGCCGGGCGCGCGGATGCTTTATTCGACCGGGAGCTACCATCTGCTGGGTGCGGCGCTGGCCAGCGCGTCGGGGCGCAGCCTGCTGGCCCTGGCGCGGGAGTGGCTGGGTGAGCCGCTGGGGATCGACGTGCCGTCCTGGACGCGCGACCCGCAGGGCTTCTATCTCGGCGGCAACAACATGGCGCTGTCGCCGCTCGACCTCTTCCGCTTCGGCGAGCTGTGGCGGCAAGGCGGGCGGTGGAACGGACAACAGGTCATCAGCGCCGCCTGGGTGCGGGATTCCTGGGTGCCGCGTACGCGCTCCCCGTTCTCCGGCGACGACTACGGGTACGGCTGGTTCCTCGCCGAGGCGAAGGGACACCGCATCGCCTACGCGCGCGGCTACGGCGGGCAGATGCTCTATCTGGTGCCCGGCCTGGGGCTGACCGTCGTCGTCACCTCCGACCCCGGCCGGCCGGCGCGGTCGGATGGCCATGTCGGCATGCTCAACGCCCTGCTGACCGACGCGATCATCCCGGCGGCGGAAATGGCCTGACCGGCTGGCGGGTCAGGCGGACAGCGTGTCACTGCGCAACCGCCGCATCACGTCCCGTCGCGGCAGCCAAGCCACCAGCACGGCCCCGACCGCCGCCATCGCGGCGACGGTCCCGAGGAAGGCGGCCAGGGGAACAGCGCCTCCGGGGAGGGGAGCGCCGTCGGCAAGGCTGGCGACCACCGCCGCCCCGCCGACCCAGCCGAGCGGCACCGCGACCGCGGCGACCGCGGCACCCAGGACGGCGAATTCCAGCACCACCGCCTGCATCATCGAACGCCGCCCGACCCCGAGGGCGTGCATGATCGCCATTTCCTGAAGGCGGCGCCGGGCGCTGCTGGCGATGGCGCCGAGAAGGACCAGGGCCGCCGCTCCGAGGGCGACGGCGGACAGGCCATCCAGCAACCCGCGCACGGTCTGGACGGTCGACCCAAGCGTGTTCAGAACCTCCGTAACGCGGACGGTGGGAGCCTGGGGGATCGCCTGCGCCACCGCCGCCTCCACCGCGGGAACCACTTCGGGCGGTGACCAGACGGCGGCGACGAGGCTGTGCGGCGGCGGTTCCGGGAAGGAGGAGAGGATAACCGGAAAATCCAGGTCGAGCCGCGTCCAGTCGATGCGCCGGAGGTTGGCGACCGTCGCGGTCACCGGGCCGCTCGCCAGGGCCAGCGTGACGCTGTCGCCCACCGCCAGCCCCAGCCGGCGGGCCACCTGCGCGTCCAGCGAGGCGAGCGGCGGACCGGCGTAGCCTTCGGGCCACCAATCCCCCGCCACGATCCGGTCGGTGGGGACGGGGCGGTCGCGCCAGGACAGGCCGCGGTCGCCGCGCACCGCCCAGCCGACGGAGCGCGGGGCATCCGCCTCGGTGACGGCAACGCCGTTGAGGCGGCTGATCCGGGCGTGAAGGAAGGGCGCCGTCTCGACCCGCCCGACGCCGGGCAGGGCGGAGAGCCGTTCGCTCAAGCGGTTGCCGTCCGGCGGTGGAACGTTCAGCACGACGACGGAGGGCGTCTGCGTCGGCAGCGTCGCCACGACATGGCCGGTCGCCGACCGTCCGACCACGCCGACCGCCACCAGCAGGGTCAGGCCGATGCCCAGCGCGACGGCCACTGGGACCGTCGGCGCGCCGGGGCGCCCGAGGTTGGCGACGGCCAGCCGGACCACCGGCCGCCGCCCGCGCGCCAGCCGGCGGGCCATCCCCGCGAGCCCGCAACCCAGCAGCGCAAACGCCGCCGCCACCAGCCCGGCGGCGAAGAGGAAGCCGGCGACCGCGAGCGGCATCCCCGTCCAGGCGGCGAGCAGACCAGCGAGCGCCAGCCCCAGAAGCGCGACGGCGCCACGGGTCCGCCACCCCAACGGCTGGGACAAGCCATCCACCGCCCCCCGCCAGATCGCGGCGGGGCTGGTTCCGGCGGCGCGGGCCAGCGGCGGCACGGCGCAGAGCAGCGCCGCCAGAAGCCCGACCGCTCCCGCCAGCAGCAAGGCCGCCGGATCGACGGCACCGCCCGTCTCCGGCATCCAGTCGAGCGGCAGCGCGTTCTCCGCCATCGCGGCCAGGGCGGCACCGGTCGTCACGCCGATCAGCAGCGCCACGCCGACCACGGCCAGCGTCTGCAGCAGGAAAGCGGTGAAGAGAAGGCGCGGCGAGCCGCCCAGCGCCTTCAGCGTCGCCAGGACCGGCAACCGCCGAGCGAGGTGCGCCGACAGCGCCCGGCCGACCCCGACTCCGCCGATCAGCAGGATGGACAGCGATCCCAGAAGGAACAGCGCGCGGGCGAGGTGCACGGTGCGGTCCACGCCCGGAATGCCGTGTGAGGCATCGACGATCCGCCATCCGGCGTCGGGGAAGCGCTCTTCCAGATCGCGCAGGACGGCGTCGGAGCGGACCGTCTCCGGCAAGACGACGCGATAGTACCAGTAGACGGGCATCCCCGGCTCCGCGAGGCCCGTCGCGTCCAGCGCCCGACGGTCGATGACGACGCGCGGGCCGAGGGAGAAGGCGCGGAACGCCCGGTCCGGCTCATGCTCCAGCACGGCGCGGACCGCGACCTCGGCGGCGCCGAGCCGCAGCCGGTCGCCGACGCCCAGCGCCAGCGCGTCGAGGAGGTCGGCGGACACCGCGGCGCCCCATTGTCCGTCCCGGTGGGCCACAGCCTCGGCCAGGGACAGGGCGCCGGACACCGTCGCCGCGCCGACCAGCGGGTAGGTTCCTTCGACCGCCTTCAGTTCGACCAGGGCGCGGGCGCCGCCGGTCACCGTTGAGGCGACGGGCCGCAATTCCGCCGTCTCGCCGACCTTGCCCATCGTGTCGAGGACGGCCCGCTGCTCCGGCGTGGCCGGGGCGTGGAACAGGCGCAGGGAGAGATCGCCGCCGACCGCCTCGCGCGCGGTGGCCCGCATCCCGTCGAGCACGCCGCCGCTGAGCGAGCCGACGGCGGCCATCATGGCGGTCCCCAGCGCCACCCCCAGGACGACGATCCAAAGTCCGGCGACGCCGCCCCGCAGGTCCCGCCAAGCCAGCCGCAACGCGATGCGCAGATGAGTCATGGCGGACATATCGTGAAGGTCCCGCCGGCCGGCAACCGGTTCCGTTGCCTACGACGTCCCTCTCCCGTCCCGGGAGAGGGAAGGGACCCGCGCGAAGCGTGGGAAGGGTGAGGGTAAAGCCGAGAATCAGCGCCCTGATCCTCGCACGACCCTCACCCGGCGCCTTCGGCGCCACCCTCTCCCGGGGCGGGAGAGGGATTGAGCGACAGATGCAGCCGCCGCCGGTGGCGGGGCGGCAGGGGATGGGCGGACTGGACCGCCGCCAGGGCGCGCAGACGCTCCGCCAGGGCGGGCGGGAAGGGTGTCACCTTGCGGGTCCGCAGATCGACGTGGATCGACAGCTGTTCCATGGTCGCGGCGACCGACCCGTCGTCGGCCCGGCGGATCTCCAGCAGGCTCAGCAGCCGCTTGTCGTCGGCGTCAAGCAGCCGCAAGGCCACCTGCAAGGGCGTTCCGACGCGCAGTTCCCGCCGGTAATGCACCGCCACATCGACGACAAACAGGCCGAACCCCTCGTCCCGCGTGTAGGTCTCGCCCAGCCCCCAATGCTCCATCAGGGTGTAGCCGACCTCGTCGAACAGGGCGACGTAGCGCACCATGTTCATGTGGCCGTAGAGGTCGATCCAGCTCTCTTCGACGGTGTGCACGTCGGACAGCAGGATGTCGGACGGCAAGATGTCCGGCGGCAGGGCGTGGTCCTGGGTCATGGGGTGCCTTGGAGGGGGGAGGTCTGGTCCGGCGGGAACACGCCGCGCAACCATTGCCGGATGGCGGAAATGACCGGGGTGTTCCAGCGGTGGACCGGAGCGATGAAGTAATAGCCGCCGATGGTGACGTTGCTGTCGACCATCTCGACCAGTTCGCCGTTGGCCAGCGGCTCGGTCACCAGCAGGTCGCTGACCAGGGCCACGCCGCGCCCCAGCCGCGCCGCCTCGATGGTCAGATGCGCTTGCCATAGACGGGGGCCGCGCAGCCGGGGGATGTCGGCGATGCCGGCCTCCTCCAGCCAGGCTTCCCACATGCCGGTGGACTGCTCGTGGATCAGCGGCAGGCCGACAAGGTCGGCGGGCGTGCGCACGTCGGGGTAGCGCGCCTTGAATTCCGGGCTGGCGATGGCGAGGATGCGCGGCCGCGCGAACATCTCCGAGCGCAGCCCGTCGGCGACGGAGCCGCCGTCCTCCAGATACATGATCTCCGCGTCGGCCTCTTCCCGGCTGAAGTCGGGGCGGGTCGAGGTCGGCTGCAGGATCACCTCCCGCCCGGTCAGCGCCTCCTCCAGCTCCGGCAGGCGGGCGAGCAGACAGCGCGACGCCAGCCCGGCGAGGCAGCAGATGTGCACCGCCTCCATCCCGCCGTTGCGCAGCTCGTTGCTGGCCTCGCCGATCAGGTCGAAGGCGCGGCGGAGCTGGGCGGCGTAGCGGATGCCCTCGCGGGTCAGGGACAGGCCGCGCCCCGACTTCGCCACCAGCTTCACCCCCACCGCCTGCTCCAGATTCTGGATGTGGCGCGACACCACCGTGTGGGAGACCGCCAGCTCGTCGGCGGCGGCCCGCACCGTGCCCTGACGGGCGAAGATGTCGAAGGCGCGAAGCGCGAGGAGGGGCGGAAGGCGGCGCGCCATGCGGACCTTTGGGCTGTGGACGGAAGCCGGGGCGAGGCTGGGAGCGATCCCGGCGGCAGTGATCTCGACAGCAGTATGAAACATTTCCGCCAGCACCGCACGCGCCCCTTCGCCGCCCGCCGCCCGCCGCTCTCCCCCCGCGCCGCCGGCCATCACACCACCGCGTCGCGACGGAAGGCGCCGATCTCGTCGGGGCTGAAGCCGAGATCCGCCAGGATGGCGTCGGTGTGCTCGCCCAGCCGCGGCGCCGGGCTTTCCGCCGGCAGGGGGGCTTCCGGCATGGTGATCGGCACGGCGGCGAAGCGCTTGCCCGAGCCTTCCGGCACCTCCACGACCATCTTGCGGTGGACCACCTGGGGATCGTTCAGCGCGTCCGGCACGCTGTTGATCGGGCTGGCCGGCACGTCGGCGTCCTCCATCGCGTCCAGCCAGGCGTCGCGCCCGCGGGTGAGGAAGACCTCGCGCAGCAGCGGCTCCAGCTCCGCATGGTTGGCGTTGCGGGCCGAACCGGTGGGGAAGCGCGGGTCGGACAGCAGATGCTCCAGCCCCATGGCGCGGCACATCCGGTCCCACTGCTCGTTGGTGTCGACGCAGATGGCGATGGGCTTGTCGGCGGTGGGGAAGGCCTGGAAGGGGGCGATCAGCGGGTGGCGGCTGCCCAGCGCCCGCGGCGTCTCCCCGGCGTTCAGGAAGCGGGCGATGGCGTTCTCCATAAGCGCCAGCTGGCAATCCAGCATCGCCACGTCGATGAAGCTGCCCTCGCCCGTGCTGGTCCGCTTCTGCAGGGCGGCGAGGATGCCGACGGCGGCGAACAGGCTGGACCCGATGTCGCCGATCGACGCGCCGACCCGGCAGGGATCGCCGCCCGGTTCGCCGGTGATGCTCATCATGCCGGACATCGCCTGGGCCACCACATCGAAGCAGGGCCGGTGGCGGTAGGGGCCGTCCTGCCCGAAGCCGGAGATCGAGGCGTAGACCAGCCGTGGATTCACCGCCTTCAGATCGTTGTAACCCAGCCCCAGCCGGTCCATCGCCCCGGCCCGGTTGTTCTCCACCAGCACGTCGCAGGTGGCGACGATCTTCTTGAAGATCTCCTTGCCCTTTTCCTCCTTCAAGTTGAGCGTCAGACTCCGCTTGTTGCGGTTGACGCTGAGGAAGTAAATGCTTTCCTCCTCGCTGAAGGGGGCAATGATGCGGGTGAAATCGCCCTTGCCGGGACGCTCGATCTTGATGACCTCCGCCCCCAGCGCGCCGAGCAGCCAGGTGCTGTAGGGGCCGGCCAACATGTGCGTGAGATCGACCACGCGCACGCCGGCCAGGGGGCCTTCGCGGCGTTGCGTATCGGTGTTGAGCATGCAAGATCCTTCGGATGGCCGGACGCCGCGCAGGCGGTCCGGGGCGGGGCCGCGCGCCCGGCTGGAAACCGGTCCGGTCCAGGGCGGCGGCGGGAATGCGACACCCAAAGGCTTGCGCCACGGCGGCCGGAAAACAATCGCTTAGTTTGGCCCAATCCGGTGCATGGAAGGCACCGTTCCGCGGATTTGCTGGGTGTGACATTGGTGCGTTCCGTGCACCGGACCGCATCGTTTTTTCTGCTTGTGACACGAACTGTGTCCGGTAGTCTTGATCTTGCCGGGAGCGGATCGGCCTGATCGAAATCTCTACCGGCCATCGGATAGTCTTCGTGATTTCCGAGACGGGCGATCTCTTTACTCTCATCGCCTGTCCAATGAAGCCGCTCGGCGCGCGTCGCGGCAGCGATGCGCGGCCTTCCACAACCAGGAAAGGACAACCCGCGCGTGATCGATCTTTCGGGAAAGGCGGCCATCGCCGGCGTTTTTGAATCGCCCCGCCGGGATGCGCCGCGCGTCCATCCCTTCGCCCTTCAGATGGAGTGCATCCTCGGCGCGCTGGACGACGCCGGGTTGACGCTGAAGGACGTGGACGGGCTGTGCGCGGCCTCCGGCGACTGGGCCGAAGGCGGCAGCACCATGGATGTGGTCGAACTGGCCGAATACATCGGGATCGCGCCGACCTACGTGAACAGCACCGATGTCGGCGGCTGCTCCTACATCCTCCAGGCCGGGCAGGCGGCGGCAGCCATCGCCACCGGGCTGGCCGAGGTGGTGGTCATCAGCTACGCCGCCTGCCCGCGCTGGTGGCCGCTGAGCAGCCCGTCCTTCGACCCCTTCGTCTTCCCCGCCGGCCCCGGCCAGTACGAGATTCCCTACGCGCCGACGCTGATTTCGACCTACGGCCTGTTCGCCCGTCGCCATATGGACCTCTACGGCACCACGCCGGAACAGCTTGCCCAGGTGGCCGTGACCTTCCGCGAGCACGCCGCGAAGAACCCCGACGCCCGGCTGCGCAAGCCGATCACGGTGGACGACGTGCTGGCCTCGCCGATGATCGCGTCGCCGCTGCACCGGCTGGATTGCTGCGTGGTGACCGACGGCGGCGGCGCCGTGGTGATGACCAGCCGGGAGCGGGCGCGCGACCTGAAGAAGCCGCCGGTCCATCTGGTCGGCTACGGCGCCGCCGTGGCGCGCACCCAGAACAGCCAGATTCCCGACGACCTGACCACCCCGGCGGCACTGTCCGGCCCGCGCGCCTTCGCCATGGCCGGGTTGACCCCCGGCGAGATCGATGTGGCGCAGATCTACGACGCCTTCACCATCACGCCGATGCTGGCGCTGGAAGATCTGGGCTTCTGCGGGCGCGGGGAGAGCGGCGCCTTCGTCGCGGACGGCAATCTGACGCTGGGCGGCAGCCTGCCGACCAACACCGACGGCGGCGGCCTGTCGTCCAACCATCCCGGCAAGCGCGGCATCTTCACCCTGATCGAGAGCGTCCGACAGCTCCGCGGCGAGGGGCCGGGCGTCCAGGTGCCCGACGCCCGCATCGCCCTGGCCCATGGGCTGGGCGGCACTTTCTGCTCCGCCGCCACCGCCATCCTTGCCCGGTAAGGTGCCCCGATGACCGCCATGACCATACCGCCTGTCCAGGACGAGACCTCCGCCCCCTTCTGGGAGGCGGCGCGCGAGGGGCGCTTCCTCATCCAGCGCTGCCCGGAGACCGGACGGTTCCAGTGGTACCCGCGCGCCCATTCCATCCACGCCCCGCACGCCCGCCCGGAGTGGGTCGAGGCGAGCGGGTGCGGTGAGCTGCTGACCTATTCGGTCGTCCATCGCGGCAACCAGCGCGGCGATCCCTACGTCTGCGCCCTGATCCGGCTGGAGGAGGGCGTCACCGTCTTCTCGCGCGTCGAGGGGGTGGATGAGCCGGATTTGCGGGCCGGTCTGCCGCTCGCCGTGGCCTTCCACCAGCTCGACGAGACCACCAGCCTTCCCGTGTTCCGCCCGCGGACTCCTGACTGAGGGTGCCTTAGAATGACCGCCATCCATCTCGACGACATCAAGCCGGGCGACCGGGCGCGCTCCTCGCGTGTCACCGTCACCGAGGCGCACATCGTCTGGTTCGCCGGCCTGACCGGCGACTTCAACCCGCTGCACATGGACGCCGAGGCCGCCAAGGCCAACGGCTTCGGGCGGACGATCGCCCACGGCATGCTGACCCACTCGCTCAGCACCGGTCTGCGCTCCGCCATCGACGACTGGGCGATCCTCGCGTTCCTGGAGACACGCCGCCGCTTCGTCGGCCCGGTCTTCGCCGGCGACACCGTGCATTACGAGGCGGAGGTGGCGGAAGTCCGCCCCAGCGCCTCCAAGCCCGACCGCGGCATCGTCCGCGTCGCCATCACCGTGAAGAACCAGCGCGGCGAGACCGTGCAGGAAGGCGAGGACGTGCTCTCCATCGCCCGCAAGGAGGCGCAGGCATGAGTTCCGCTGTCGCTCATTCCAACCGTCTCGCCGGCCGTGTCGCCTTCGTCACCGGCGGCGGCGGCGGCATCGGCCGCGCCGTCTGCGAGCGGCTGGCCGCGGAGGGCGCGGCGGTCGTCGTCGCCGACATCGGGGCGGAGGCCGCCGAGAGCGTCGCCGCCGCATTGCGCGCCGAGGGGGCTCAGGCCCACGCCACCGCGCTGAACGTCGCCGACCGGGAAAGTTGGGAGGCCGCCGTGGCCGGATTGCCCGAGGCTTTCCGGGGCGTGGACATCATGGTCAACGTCGCCGGCATCGTCCGCGATCGCTCGCTGGCCAAGATGACCGACGCGGAATGGAGCGCCGTCATCGACGTGAACCTGCGCGGCACCTGGCTGGGCTGCCAGACCGCCTTCCGGCTGGTCGGCGACCGCGGCTGGGGGCGCATCGTCAACATCGCCTCCACAGCCATCCTGGGGACCTTCGGGCAGGCCAACTACTCCGCCTCCAAGGCCGGGGTGGTCGGGCTGACCCGCACTGCCGCCCTGGAAGGGGCGCGCCGCGGCATCCTGGTCAACGCCGTCGCTCCCGGCGTCGTTGAGACCGCCATCGTCGAGGGCGTGCCTGACGCGGTGCGCTCGCAATGGCTGGAGAAGACGCCCATCGGGCGCCTGGGGAAGCCGGCGGAGATCGCCGCCGTCGTCGCCTTCCTGGCGTCCGACGACGCCGCCTACGTCACCGGACAGACCATCGTCGCCGACGGTGGGGCGACCACCGGCGACTACTGATTTCCGTTCAAGAACGACGCCGAAACGGCGATACCGCAACAACAAGACAGGGATTGGCAACATGATGGAATTCTCGCGCCGCCGCCTTCTCCAGACCGGCGGACTCGTCGGCACCGCCCTGGTGACCGGCGGGCTGGCCGGCACCGCCTTCTCGCGCATCGCGTCGGCGGCGGACGATCCGCTCTACGCCGCCGCCAAGAAGGAAGGCGCCCTGACCCTCTATTGGGGCTCCTACGAGCAGCAGACGATGGAGGCGATCCGCGACGCCTTCAAGGCCAAGTATCCGGGCATCGAGGTGAACCTGCTCCGCCAGGCCTCGCAGACCGTCTACACCCGCCTGCGCATGGAGTTGCAGAGCGGCGTCCACGAGTGCGACTCGCTGGGCACCACCAACATGCTGCACTACACCGAGCTGAAGAAGATTGGCGCGCTGGCGCCCTTCGAGCCGGTGGACGGCGTGCACATCCCGGACGCCTTCCGCAACCTCGACCCGGACAAGATGTACCATGTCGGCGCCATCAGCCTGACCAGCATCAACTTCGCGCCGGGCAAGGTGCCGTCTCCGCCGCAGAGCTGGCAGGCGCTGCTGGAGGACCAGTGGCAGGGCAAGATCACCACGGGCAGCCCGGCCTTCTCCGGCGACGTGGCGAACTGGGTGGTCGCCATCCGCCGCAAGTACGGCGACGACTTCCTGCGCGCCTTCGGCAAGCAGAAGCCGAAGGTCGGACAGTCCAACGTCGACACCGTGACCGACATCCTGGCCGGTGAGCGCGTCGTCGGCTCCGGCGCGCCCTTCAGCTACACGCTGACCCAGAAGGCCGCCGGCAACCCCATCGACGTGGTGGCGCCGTCCGACGACGCCATCCTGAACCTGGGCGTCACCGGCATCCTGGCGAAGGCCCCGCACCCGAACGCCGCCCGGCTGTTCACCAACTTCCTCTACTCCACGGAGGTGTCGATGATCCTCCAGAAGAACTACTGGCCGACGCTGCGCAAGGACGTGCCCTGGGCGGAGGGGCGGTCGCTGGACCAGTTGAAGTGGTACCGCAACACCGGTGACGACCTCGGCCCGGAGGTCGCGGAAGGCATCGCCAAGTGGAAGGAACTGGTGCGCTGAGCTTAATTCCCTCTCCCCTCTGGGGAGAGGGAAGGGGCCCACGCGAAGCGTGGGAAGGGTGAGGGTGCCGTCTAGGATCATCCACTGATCCTCGCGCGACCCTCACCCGCCCGCTTCGCGGGCACCCTCTCCCGGGACGGGAGAGGGTTTTGATGGACAATGGAGGCGGACCCTATGGGGGTCATTTCAACGGACAGCCCAGACAGCGCAGCCGCGAGGACCGCGCGCCCGGTGATGGCCCGCGTGCCACTCGCCAGGACCGTGGTCTTCGGCGCCGTCGCCCTACTTCTTTTCCTGCTGGTGGTCCTGCCCTTCGGCTGGGTTCTCAACAACAGCTTCCACGATGACCTGACCGGCGCCTGGACGCTCGGCAACTACGCGCGGATCTTCCAATCCGCGGAGCTTCTGGAACCGCTGTTCAATTCATTGGTCCTCGCTGTGGCGACCGCGGTGATCGCCGTCGGCATCGGCGTGCCGCTGGCCTGGCTGGTGTCGCGGACCGACCTGCCGTTCCGCCGCAGCATCCGCGTGCTGACGCTGACCGCCTTCGTCACCCCGTCCTTCATCGGGGCGACCGGCTGGATTCTGCTGGCCGCGCCCAACTCCGGCTGGCTGAACGCACTGTGGCGCTCGCTCGCCGGGGCGGAGGCGGGGCCGCTGCTGAACATCTACTCGATGACCGGGGCGATCTTCATCTGCGGCATCTACACCGTCCCCTACAGCTTCACCATGGTGTCGAGCGCGCTCGACGAGATGGCCGTGGAGCTTGAGGACGCCGCCGCCACGCTGGGCTCCGGCACGCTGCGCACCATGCTCAGCATCACCATCCCGCTGGTCACCCCGGCGGTGATCGCCAGCTTCATCCTGTCCTTCATCCAGGGGCTGACGCTGTTCGGCGTCCCGGCCTTCCTGCTGACGCCGACCGGCATCCCGGTGGTGACGACCAAGCTGGCCGAGTTCTACCAGCTCTTCCCGCCGGAAATCTACATGGCGGCCGCCTACTGCATGCCGCTGCTGCTGGTCACCGCCATGCTGTTCTGGATGCGCCGCCGCATCCTGGGCCGCAAGCAGTTCGTCACCATCTCCGGCAAGAGCCGGGCGGGGCGGCGGATCGCGCTGGGCGCTGCCCGCTGGCCGGCCTTCGGCGCCGCCCTGCTGCTGCCGCTGGTCTCGGTGTTCCTGCCCTACGCGGCGCTGCTGCTGGTGTCGCTGACCCGCGCCTGGGGCCAGGGCCTGTCGTGGGAGAATCTGTCCCTGCATTGGTACTGGTGGGCGCTGTTCGGCAATTCGGAAACGCACACCGCCATCGTCAACTCGCTGCTGTTCTCGACGCTCGCCGCGACGCTGTGCGTGATGCTCGGCACCGTGGTCGCCTACATCGTGGAACGGCGGTTGGTGTTCGGCGCCAGCCTGTTCGGCGCGGTCACGACCGTTCCCATCATCATCCCCGGCATCGTCATGTCGGTCGGCTTCTTCGCCGCCTACACGCGGGCGCCGCTGAATCTCTACGGCACGCCGCTGCTGCTGGTGGCGGCCTTCGCGGCGACCTTCCTGCCCATCGCCTACGCCCATGGCGGGTCGATCCTGAAGGGCATCGGGCCGGAGCTGGAGCGCGCCGCGCGCAGCCTGGGCGCTGGGGAGGGGCGGACCTTCCTGTCCATCACCATCCCGCTGATGGGCGGCGGGCTGCTGTCGGGCTGGTTCCTGGTCTTCATCCCGATCATCCGCGAGCTGTCGGTGGCCGTCTTCCTCATCACGCCCAAGACCAACGTGATGACCACGCTGATCTACAACGCCAAGGACGGCGGCAACTACGAGGCCGTCTGCGCCATGAGCGTCCTTCTCCTCCTCATCACGCTGGCGCTGGTGGCTGCCGCCGGTCCCCTGACGCGCCTGACCACCGTGCGCCGCACCTCTCGCAAATCTGGTCGTAAAACCGCCCCGGCGGAAGGAGTTCTCCCCACATGAGCGGGATCCGCATCAAGAACCTCCGCAAGTCCTTCGGCACCTACACCGCGCTGCACGGCATCGACCTCCAGGTCCCCAACGGCACGCTGCTGGCCCTGCTCGGCCCGTCGGGCTGCGGCAAGTCCACCACGCTCCAGCTCCTCGCCGGGTTCGAGGCGCCGACGGAGGGGGAGATCTGGGCCGACGATGTGCTGCTGTCCTCGGCGCGCGGGGTGCTGCCGCCGGAAAAGCGCGGCATCTCCCTGGTCTTCCAGAACTACGCGGTGTGGCCGCACAAGACCGTGGCGGAGAACGTCGCCTTCGGCCTCGCCATCCGCCGCCTGCCCAAGGCGGAGATCGCCGAGCGGCTGGACCGCACGCTGCGCACCGTCCGGCTGGAGGCGCTGCGCGACCGCTACCCGTCGGAGCTGTCGGGCGGCCAGCAGCAGCGCGTGGCCCTGGCCCGCGCCTTGGCCGTCGAGCCGCGCATCCTCCTGCTCGACGAGCCGCTGTCCAACCTCGACGCCCATCTGCGCGAGGAGATGCGGTTCGAAATCCGCCAAGTGCACGACCTGCTGGGGCTGACCACCGTCTACGTCACCCACGACCAGTCGGAGGCGCTGGTCACCGCCGACCGCATCGCCGTCATGAAGTCGGGCCATCTCCAGCAGCTCGGCTCGCCGGAGGACATCTTCGAGCGGCCGTCCAACGCTTTCGTCGCCACCTTCATCGGCGCCAACAACGAGTTGGCCGGGACCAGCGAGGGCAACGGCGCCATCCGCGTCGGCAGCCATGTGCTGACCGCCCCCGACCGCAGCGGGGCGGCGCATGGCGGGACGGTGTCGCTCTGCGTGCGCCCCTCCCAGGTCCGGCTGTTCGGCGCCGATGAGAAAGGGCTGCCCGCCGAGGGCTGCAACGTGCTGTCCGGCACGGTCCAGCGCTCCGCCTATCTGGGCGAGTACCGCGACGTGCTGGTGGATCTGGGGGGCGGGCGGACGCTGCGCGCCTTCATCCCGCCCGCGCAGAGTTTCGCGCCGGGCAGCGTGGTGACGGCGCTGCTTCCCATCGGCTCCTGCCAGATCCTCGGGCCGGCGGCCTGATCGCGGCTTAAAACTCAGAAAGTCCGAACGATGACCATCGCCACGACCGGCGAGGCCGACGCCTTGCCCGAAATCCTGACCGAGCGGCGCGGCGCCGTCCAGTGGGTGATCTTCAACCGGCCGAAGGCGCGCAACGCCATCACCCCCTGGATGGAGGACCGGCTGATCGAAATCTGCCGGGAGGTCGACGCCGACCCGGCGGTGAAGGCCCTGGTGCTGACCGGTGCGGCCGGCGACAAGCCCGCCTTCATGGCCGGCGCCGACCTGTCCTGCCTGCAGAGCGTCAAGACGCCGGAGGACTACACGATCCTGGAGGACCGCGCGGAAACCGCGGCGATGGCGCTGGAGGCGGTGCGCGTTCCCACCATCGCCGCCCTGGCCGGCGCCTGCGTGGGGGAGGGGGCTCTGCTCGCCGCCTGCTGCGACGTGCGCATCGCCACGCCGTCGGTGCGCTTCGGCTTTCCCATCGCCCGCACGGTCGGCAACTGCCTGAGCATCAAGAACCTCGCCCGGCTGGCCGCCATCCTCGGCACCGCGCGGACCAAGGAGATGATCTTCAGCGCCCGCCTGCTGACCGCCGACGAGCTGTCCGGGGCCGGCGCCCTGCGCGGCGTCGTTGCGGAGGAGGCCCTCACCGACCGCACCCAGGAACTGGCCGAGGAGCTGGCGGGCCTCGCCCCGCTGACCCTGTGGACGACCCGCGAGGCGCTGCGGCGCTGGCGGGACCATGGGCTGCCGGCGGACGGCGACGCGGACCTGCTGCGCCTCTGTTACCTTTCCGCCGACTATCAGGAGGGCATCGCGGCCTTCCTGGAGAAGCGCCGTCCGGTCTGGGTGGGGCGGTAGAGCGTCCGCGGCGGCGTCAAATCCCTCTCCCGCCCCGGGAGAGGGTGGCCCGCAGGGCCGGGTGAGGGTCCTGCGAGGATCAAGGCACGGATTCTTGACGGCACCCTCACCCTTCCCACGCTTCGCGCGGGCCCCTTCCCTCTCCCGGGACGGGAGAGGGGAGGGCCTTGCCGCCACTTGGACCCTTCACTATCCTGGCGCCGCACCACGCGCCCCTGCGGGCGTTCCGCCGCCAGGGGACCCGCCTGTCATGCCGACCACGACCGACGACCTTCAGAGCGGCGCCCCCGACGTTGCGGCGCTGGAGCGGCGGTTGCGGGCCGCGCCCGACGATCTCGCGGCGACGCAGGAGCTGGCCGGGTTGCTGCTCCGGACAGGCCGCGCGGCCGAGGCCGAGCCCCACGCCCGCAACGCGGTCCGGCTGGCGCCGGAGGACGCGCGATCCCACACGCTGATGGCGCTGGTGCTGGCTGATACCCAGCGGCCCCAGGCCGCCGAGTTCCATTACCGCCGGGCGCTGGCCCTGGCGCCGCCGGACGCCGCGACGCTGGCCAACATCGCTTGGAGCCTGACCGGGCAGGGCCGCCTGGAGGAGGCGCGGCGGACCTACCGCCGGGCCGCGGCGCTGCACCCCTCCATCGCCCTGACCTGGCACGGCTGGGCACAAACCGAGGACGCCGCCCGCGACCTGCCCGCCGCGCAACGGCTGGTGGAGCGCGCCCGGTGCCTCGACCCCCACCACCGTGGCGCCGACACCTTCGCGGCGGCCCTGCTGGCACGGCAGGGGGACGGAGAGCAGGCGCTCGCCCTCCTGGACGCCTCGGCCGTACGCCATGGCGGCCCCAACCCCGACGCGCTGCTGGAGACGGGGCGCATCCTCGACCGGCTGGGCCGCCATGACGAGGCCTTCGCCGCCTTCGCCGCCGGCAAGGCGCTGCTGCGGCAGGCCGGGCGCCGCTACGGCGAGGAGGAGGCGGTGGACCTCATCGCGCGCCTCGCCACCTTCTTCGTGGCGCCACGCCTGCGCCTGATGCCGCGGCCCGCCACACCCGCCGCCACGGCCGCCGGGCCGCAGCCGGTCTTCATCGCGGGCGCTCCGCGTTCCGGCACCACGCTGGTCGAGCAGATCCTGTCCTGCCACCCGGCCGTCGCCGCGGGGGACGAGCTGCCCGCGCTCGGCGCGGTGGTGCGGGCGCTGCCGCAAACTCTGGGCAGCCCGCTCGGCTATCCCGAGGCGCTGTCGGAGCTGTGGATGGGCGACCAGCGCGACGGGCTGGAGCGGCTGCGCGACGCCTACCTCCGCCACGCCCGCAAGCTGGTCCCGGCCAAGCCCGGCCACACGCTGTTCACGGACAAGATGCCCTTCAACGAGACGCATCTCGGCCTGATCGCCCTGATGTTCCCCACGGCGCCGGTGGTGCATGTGCTGCGCCACCCGCTGGACGTCGTGCTATCGATGATGGGCACCAACCTGACCCACGGCTTCCATTGCGCCAACGACGTCGAGACGGCGGCGCGCCACGTCCTGCTGGTGTTCGATCTGGTGGAGCATTACCGGCGGGAGATGCCGCTGCGCTACCTGCCGCTGCGTTACGAGGATTTGGTGCGGGAGCCGGAACCGGCGGTGCGGCGCTTGCTGGGTTTCCTCGGGCTGGGTTTCGACCGGCGCTGCCTGCGCTTCGAGGAGAACCGCCGCCACGCCCGCACGCCCAGCCACGCCCAGGTCGCGGAAAAGCTCTACAGCCGCTCCATCGACCGCCACCGCGCCTACAAGGCCCATCTGAAGCCGGCGATCCCGATCCTGGAGCCGGTCATTCTCGGGCTGGGCTACAGCCTGTAACCGCAGCCATGCCGAGCACGCCATCCGACAGCGACCTGTGCGAAATCCGCCGCCGTGAAGGCCGGCTGGACGAGGCCGCCGCCCATGGCCGCCGCGCCGTTGCGCTCGACCCCGGCGACGCGGCCTGTTGGTACAATCTCGGGGTGGTGCTCTACGACCGGCTGGAGGTCGCGGCGTCGATCTCCTGCGAGCGGCGCGCCGTCCGCCTCCGCCCGGACTGGCCGGGGCCGCACTTCGAGCTGGCCGAGGGGCTTCTGCTCTCCGGGCAATGGGGGGAGGGGTGGCGCGAATACGAATGGCGCTGGCGCCTTCGCGGCGTGCCGCCGCTGGTCCCGCCGTCGCTCCTGACGCGCGGCGGCTCGTCCGCCCCGCGGCCGTGGGATGGGCGCCCCTTGCCCGAGGGCATTCTGCTGCTGGTCGCCGACCAAGGCTTCGGCGACACCATCCAGTTCGCCCGCTACCTGCCGATGGCGGCGGCGCTCTGCCCGGCTCTCGTGGTGGCGTGCAGCCCGGAGATCCTGCCGGTGATCCGCGCGCTTCCCGGCGGACACCGGATCGTCACCGATTGGGAGGAGGCGCCGCCCTTCGACGCCTACGCCGCGCTGTCGGGCCTGCCGGGGCTGTTCGGCACGGGGATCGACACCGTCCCGCCGCCGCTCCCCGGCCTGCGGGCCGAGCCGGAGCGGGTGCAGCGCTGGGCGGAGCGCCTGGACGGGCTGCTGCCCCGCGGCTACCGCCGCGTCGGGCTGGTCTGGGCGGGGCGCCCGACCCACGGCAACGACCGCAACCGCTCCCTGCCTCTCGCCCAACTGGCGCCGTTCTTTGCGCTGGAGAAGACCGCGCTGGTGTCGCTCCAGAAGGGGCCGGCGCAGGCGGAGGCCGCCCGCTATTACGGGGCGGCGCCGCTGGTCGACTTGGGGCCGGAGCTGGAAAGTTTCGCCGATACCATGGCGGTGCTGGGGCAGCTCGACCATGTCGTCTGTGTGGACACGGCGGTCGCTCATCTGGCCGGGGCGATGGGGCGCCCGACCGCGGTTCTGCTGCCCCACGCGCCGGATTGGCGCTGGCTGCTCGGTCGCGGCGGCACGCCCTGGTATCCCACCGTCACGCTGCACCGGCAGCCGGCGCCCGGACAATGGGATGAGGCCATCCGCGGCGCCGTCGCCGCGGTGGCCGGGGGCAGGCTCAGGGCTTCAGGGCGGCCAACCCGTCGGTGATGCCCTTGGTGGAGAGCGGGAAGGCCACCGCCTGGGTCCCGCCATAGGGGCGAACCGTGATCTGCGCGCTCTTGGAGCGGCGCAGCGCGGTCAGCGTCGCCTCGTCCATCGGGGCGTTGGCGAGGCAGCCGTCCTGGATGCACTGCTGGTAGGTCAGCGGCAGCGGCTTGCCGTCGTCGATGGTCAGCGCCGCGCCGGCGCGCAGGTCGACGCCCAGCGGCAGGATGACGACCATCACCCCTTTGCCGTCGGGGGCGAAATAGCCCACCGAGGCCTTGAGGATGCGGGTCGCCTGCTTCGCCTCCTTGTTCTCCATCACGCGGGTCTGCGACAGGAAGCAGCGCGGCTTGCCGTCGGGGGGCGTCTCGCATTCGGTTTGCCAGTCGCCGAAGGTCTTGCCCGGCTCCACCGCCCCGGCGGGCAGGCCGCCCGCGAGGAGGAGGGGGAGCGCCGCCAGCGCCCCCGTGATGATCGCCTTGCGCATCGCCGTCATGTTCCTCACAGCTTCCACTTCAGGCCGGCGGTCGCCGACACCGTGTTCTCGCGGGCGCGGATCGCGTCCTGGACGCCGATGGTGGCGGTCAGCCGGTCGTCCAACGCCACGCCCAGCCCGGCGCCGACCACCAGGGCGTCGCGGCCCGGCTTGCTGGCGTCGGCGGCGAAGGCCACACCGCCCAGCCGGTTGGTGGTGGAGGCCGTGGCGTCGGCGAAGTCATGCTCCCATGCCAGGGCGGCGTTGGGCAGCAGGCGCCAGCCGCCGACCGTCACGCTGGTGCCGGCGCGCACGCCGAGCGAACTGCGCAGGCTGGTCCAGCCCGCCGCCTCGACGTCCAGCGCCACGCCGCCGCCGGACTCGCGGAAGGCCTCGCGGGTGATGCGGTCGAAGCGCAGGCCGGCCCGCGGCTCGATCCAGGCGCTGTCCGACCCGGCGAAGGCCATGCGGTGACCGGCGGCGATCTCGACGGAGAAATCGTGACCGTCGGCGCTGCCGCTGGCGCCCTGGCCCAGCGTGCCGAAGGCGATCCCGCGCGAGGCGTCGTAATTGGCGTAGCCGTAGCCGATGGCCCCCTCGACAAAGGGGCTGTCCGCCGTGCCGCGCAGGCTCCAGGAGCCGTAGAGCGTCGCCTGGTAGCTGTCCACGTCGGCCTTGCCCAGCCCGTCGCGCGAGGTGACGCGGTTGCGCAGGTAGCCGAGCGCCAAGCCGCCGCTCACGCCGTTCTCGTAACTGTGGTCGGCGCCCAGCAGGAAGCCGCCGATCCGCTCGGTGGTGCCGGCGGCGTTGCCGTCCGAGCCGGTCCGGCTGTAGGCCGCCAGCGGCTGGCCCCACACGCCGCCCGACCCGCCGCGCGACCCACTGGTCTCGCCGGTCTCGCCGACGGCGCGTGTGCCGTTGCCGCCACCGGCCAGCCGGACGCCTGAGGAGGACGCCGCGCCGCCGCGCAGGGCCGACAGGCGGCTCTCCACCGCGCTGCCGAACAGACGGCGGTTGGTGCGGTCGGCGGCCAGTGTGTCGGCGTGCAGCTTGCCCGAAAGCTGGTCGAGCGCCCCGGCGATGCCGCTGCCCGGCAGGCCGTAGAGGCCGCTGAACAGCGGGGCGGCCACGCCCTCCAGCCGTGCCCCGGCGGCCGGCCGCAGCGCGTCCACCGCCGCACCGGCGGCCCGCTGGTTGGGCGTGCCGCCGCGCACCGCGTAGTTGGTCGGAGTGACCACCAGCCGGACGGTGTTGGCGCCGTACAGCGTGTCGAAGCGGGTGCCGGCCGGCAGGCCCGCCGCCGGCTGGGTCACCGCGGCGAAGCTGCCGGACACGCCGCCGTCCGCCTGGACGATGGTGAAGCTCTGCCCCAGCGTGGCGGTGTAGGCGTTGGTGGCGTCGCCGCTGATGCCGCGCAGCACCGGAGCCAGGGTGCCGCCGGCGGTGAAGGACGCGGTCTCGACGCGGATCTGATCGTGATAGCCGGCGCCGTTGCCGGCGGTCGGGCCGTCGATCTCGGCGCGCAGCACGCTGGTGCCGGTCAGCGTCACGGCGGACCGGAAGGTCAGCACGCCGGGGGAGTTGCCGGGCAACAGGGTGCCGGACAGCACCGCCGGCCCGACGACCACGCCGTGCCCGCCGAACGTCGATCCGGCGCCGGTGGTCAACGATCCGGCGACGACCCCGTCCACCGTGGCCGCGGCGCCGCTGCCCAGCGTGACCGCCCCGGTGGTACCGGTGGCCGCCACGGTGATGGTGCCGTCGCCGACGGTGACCGGCGCCATGACGACGCCGGCCAGGGTGGCGGTGCCACCGGAGGTGACGGTGACCGCCCCGTTGACCGCGCCGTTGACGGCGACGGTCAGGGTGCCGCCCTGGACCGCCAGCGTGCCTCCTACGCCGCCGCCCTCGACGACGGTCATCGCGCCGCCGCGGGCGACCGTCACCGGGACGGCCACGACGCCGCCGACCGTGGCGCTGCCGCCGTCGTTCAGCGCCAGCGTGCCGCCGGCGACCACGCCGCTTTTCGCAATGTTCAGGGCCGCGCCGCCGCTGACGGACAAGCCGCCGGCGTTGGCGAGCTGGCCGGAGACGACCACCGCACCGGGACCGCTGGCGGTGAGTGCGCCGCTGCCGCCGACGGAGCCCGCCAGGGTAACGGTGCTGCCGTCCGGCGTGATGGTGCCGCCACGGCTGGTCACGGTGACGGATTGGCCGAGCGTCAGCGGCGACGCCGGACGCAGCGTGCCGCCGTCGAAGGTGACGGAGCCGCTCTGGACCGCGCCGTCGCCGTTGGTGAAGCTGGGGCGGCTGGTGTCGATCACGCCGGCCGCCGGAGGCGTGGGGGTGGGCTCGGGATTCGGGGTCGGATCGGGGTTCGGATTAGGGTTGGGGTTCGGATTAGGGTTGGGATTGGGGTTCGGCTCCGGCTCCGGCTCCGGGATCACCTTGGTGAGGGTGAGCTGAATCCGCTTGTTCGCCGTGTCCAGGGTGGCCGTCGGGGTCAGCGTCGGGTCGCTGTTGGTGACGGCGGTGAAGCCTCCGGACACGCCGCCCGCCGCCGTCAGGATGGTGTAGGTCGTGCTGTCGCCGTAGCCGCCGCCGGTGGAGGTGATGGCCAGCGCGCCGCCCATCATGGCGGTGCCGGTGACGGCCAGCTTGCTGGCGGTGCTGGAGGTCGTCCGGATCGCCAGCGTGCTGCCGCTCTGCTGCGTGTAGTTGCCGGTGATGGTCAGCGTGCCGGGCGTAGCGGCGCCGCCGGGAGTCAGGGTGGTGCCGGACGGGCTGGTCACGGTGCCGACGACCGTGCCCGTCCCGGCGAGCGTCGTCCCGCTGGCGAGCTGGAGCGCGGTGGTGAGCGAGCCGTCGACACGCAGCGTTCCGGTCTGGACGTCCGTCGTCGTGACCGAACTCGTGCCGCCCAGGGTCCACTGCGTTCCGGTGAGGGTCAGGGTGGTGGTGCCGGCTATCGGCCCGGACAGGGAGCCGCTTCCTTCCAGCACGAGATTCTGAGTCCCCATGTCGTTCAACACCCCGCCGAGGACGACGCTGGCGTCCTTCAGGATGATGGACGTGGGGGATACGGTTGCAGCGGTTCTGATCGCACTGAAGCCGGGACCGGCGACGATCGTTCCGTGGTTGATGATGGTGGATGGACCGACGATGGAAATTGCGTCGGTTGGCCCGATGATCGTGCCGTAATTGGTGATTGCGCTCGGCGCCAAGGAGCCCTGGACCTTGATTGCGGGATACTGTGTCTGGAAATACTGGTTTTCCGGCATCAAACTCTTGATCAGCGCGGTCCGGTCCGCCGAAGATCCGTTCGTGATTTCGGCAGCGTGGGCGGTTTCGATGGCCGACCAGTTGCCGATCACCGTCCCGGTGTTCTGGATGACCGATGTCGACCCGTTCGAACCGTTCAACAGAATGCCGACATAGGCATTCGTCACATGAATCAGGCCGGAGTTGATGACGGTGCCGTAATTCTGCGCGTAGATGCCGTCGGCTTGGTTGTAACCTGCCAGAAGTGAAATCCTGATGGTGCCCTGGTTGGTCAGAGTCCAACCGCCGTTCGCGTTGATCCAGACGCCGGTGCCCAGATCGTTCGGGTCCGTTCCGGTGCCGCTGTCGACCACGCCACCGGTGCTGGTGATGAGGATGTTGCTTCCGCCCGGATAGAAGGACTGGTTCGTGATGGTCGACAGCGTCTCGATCGGCGCCGCGCTCGCGGCGAGCGACACGCCGAGCGCGATGGGGGCGGCGACCATCGCCGGAAGGCGCCCGCCCGACATCAGGCTTTGGCGGATGGTGTCGAGGGAGGATGGCGACGGCGGCATGGGCGACTCACCTTGCAAGCGGGGCTTAAGCGTTACGACCAATGGTATGAACCACCCAATCATAACGAGCACCACTTTTGACCGCCAAGAAAAATTACAAAGCAAACAGAACTCTTCATGCTTGATTTTTTTCTAATGTCACAGCATGTTTCAAAGTATATTTATGGTTTTGCTCCCTGTTATTGCGGGTTTGTTGCTTCAACAACTGTATTTTTGAGAAATTCTCCTGAAGTAGAAAGTTCTCATGAAAGTTTTCACGTTTTATAAGTAACTACTTTATGGAAATTTGCATTTCGGAATGACGAAATTTGTTGCAAGCGATGTTCTTGCAGAGCCCTGAGGGGTCTTCACGGCACTATTGCCGCCAATTCCAACGCCAATGTTAATGATTGGGAGCCATCGTTCCAACGCCGGCGGCCCTTGTCGAAGGACCGCCGGGATGGCGACGCCTACGCGAGGCGGGCGTTCAGGGTGATCTCGGTTCCGGCCAGCGCCTTGGACACCGGGCAGTTCTTCTTGGCGCCCTCGGCCTGCTGCTGGAAGGTCTCGGCGTCGATGCCGGGGATCTCGGCCTCGCAGTCGAGTTCGATCTTGGTGATGGCGAAGCCCTCGCCGACCTTGTCCAGATGGACGCGGGCGGTGGTGTGGACGCGCGTCGGCGTGTGCCCGGCTTTCGACAGGCCGGCGGACAACGCCATGGAGAAGCAGCCGGCGTGGGCGGCCGCGATCAATTCCTCAGGGTTGGTGCCGGTGCCGTTCTCGAAACGCGACGGGAAGGAGTAGGCGCCTTCGAAGGCGCCGCTGCCCAGCCGCATCGTGCCCGAGCCTTGGGCAAGGTTGCCACGCCATTCCGCATCCGATTGCCGCACAGCCATGGTGATCTCCCGATCTTGTGTTTGTTCGATGAACCGCCGCTCAAGTTAGAGCCGTTCGGAGGAACGGCAATCGCCACAAGTGTTAAGCACGAGGAGCGTTTGGCACCCGAAAAGCACCCTGGGCATACGGAAAAGCAGAGGAAGGCGCAGAACAATTAAGGTTTTGTGGCGTTGTCCCCGGCACAGGGAAAGCCAGAGGTTGAATGGGGGTAAGGGGAATGAGCATGCGCCAACCGGATTGGCAGGTCGCGGCCGGAGCGCCGCCGCGGGGCGGCGATGCCCCGGCGGTCAGCGTGGGCGACATCCGGACGCTTCTGGCCGAGAGCGGTTGGCTGGCCACCGACGCTTCCAACTTGTCCGACGAGGACGATCTCTACGCCGCCGGATTGACTTCCCACGGGTCGGTGAACCTGATGCTGGCGCTGGAGGAGCGCTACGGTGTCGAGTTTCCGGAACATCTGTTGCGCCGCCGCACCTTCGAGAGCATCGCGGCGATCCGTTCCGCGGTTGCCGGTCTGCTGGACGGTGCGCCGGGCGGGATGGAGGCCGGATGAGGGCGCCCGCGCCGGACAGCTTGTCCGCAATGGCCGGCGAGGCTGCCGCCGAATCCGCGACCGAGGCCGCCGCCATCGCCGGGCGCCACGCCGACAGCGTGGACCGCGAGGCGCGCTTTCCCGCCGAAGCCTTCGCCGCCCTGAAGGAAGCGCGGCTGCTCGGCCTGTTGGTGCCGCGGGCCTTCGGCGGCGGTGGCGGCGGTCTGGCCGACGCCGCGGCGGTGGCCCACGCGCTGGCCCAGACATGCCCGTCCAGCGGGCTGATCTACGCCATGCACCAGATTCAGGTGGCCTGTCTCGTGCGCCATGGGCAGGGCAGCGACTGGCACCGCGGGCTCCTGGAGCGGTTGGCCGCGGAGCAGCTTCTTCTCGCCTCCGCGACGACCGAGGCGGGGATCGGCGGCGATGTCCGCTCCAGCGCCTGCGCGGTCGAGGACGAGACGGGCGGCGCCTTCCGGCTGGAGAAGCAGGCGACGGTCATCTCCTACGGGGCGGAGGCCGACGCGATCCTGGTGACGGCGCGCCGCAAGGCGGACTCGCCGCCCTCCGATCAGGTGATCGTGCCGGTGCTGCGCGGTCAAACGCAGTTGGAGGAGATCGGCGGCTGGGACACGCTGGGCATGCGGGGCACCCGCAGCATCGGCTACCGGCTGGTGGCGGAGGCCGAGCGGGCGCAGATCCTGCCGCTGCCTTACGCCGACATTTCCGCCCGCACCATGCTGCCGGTTACCCATATATTATGGAGCAGCGTCTGGCTGGGCATCGCGACGGACGCGGTGGCGCGGGCCGCCGCCTTCATCCGGGCGGAGGCGCGCAAGCGCCCCGGCACCCCGCCGCCGGGCGCGCGGCGGCTGGCCGAGGCGACCGCCGGGCTTCAGTCCATGCGCGGCCTGGTGCGCGGCGCGCTCGCCCGGTTCGAGGCGGCGGCGGACGATGCCGACCGTCTCACCGCCCTGGGCTTCGCGGTCGCCATGAACACGCTGAAGACCGAAGCGGCGGACATGGTGGTGCGGATCGTTGGGCAGGCGATGCTGGCCGGCGGCTTGGCCGCCTACCGCAACGACAGCCCCTACAGCCTGTGCCGCCACCTGCGCGATGCCCACTCGGCGCCGCTGATGATCAACAACGACCGGATACTGGGCAACACGGCGAACCTGCTGCTGGCGCACCGGGACAACGGCTCTCTCTTCGGCTGAGATTTTTTCGGAACGGAACGCGGCGGATGGACATGCGGGCAGAAGGCACACCGGTGGAGAATGGGCAGACGGCGTTCCGCGACGCGCTGATCGCGGCCGGGCTGCTGATCCCCACGGGGGTCGATGGGCTGTACGGCCGCAGCGGCGTCTTCGAGGACGTCGTGGAGCGCTTCAACGACCTGATCACCGCCTGGGGTGGCGGTGACGGGGCGGACGTCATGCGCTTCCCCCCGGGGGTGGCCCGCCACCAGTTCGAGCAGAGCGGCTATCTGAAGAGCTTCCCGCACCTCGCCGGCACGGTCCACGCCTTCAAGGGTGACGAGCGCGCCCACCAGTCCCTGCTGCGCCGGCTGGAAGAGGGGGAGGAGTGGACCGACTCCCAGATGGCGACCAACGTCGTCCTGACCCCGGCGGCCTGCTACCCCGTCTATCCCACCATCGCGGAGCGCGGGCCGTTGACCGCCGACGGCGCGTTGGTCGATGTCTACTCCTATTGCTTCCGCCATGAACCGTCGCTCGACCCGGCGCGCATGCAACTGTTCCGGATGCGCGAGTATGTGCGCGCCGGAACGCCGGAGCAGGTGATGGCCTTCCGGCAAAGCTGGGTGGAGCGGGGGCGGGCGCTGATGGAATCGCTGGCCCTGCCGGTGGCGGTCGATCTGGCGAACGACCCATTCTTCGGGCGGGCCGGGCGGATGCTGGCGGTCAGCCAGCGCGATCAGGGGCTGAAGTTCGAACTGCTGATCCCCATCGCGTTGGCGGAACAGCCCACCGCCTGCCTCAGCTTCAACTATCACCAGGACCATTTCGGGCTGCTGTGGGACCTGCGTACTCCGGATGGCGCGGTCGCCCATACGGCGTGCGTCGGCTTCGGGATGGAACGGGTGGCGCTGGCGCTGTTCCGCCATCACGGCTTCGACGTGAAGGCGTGGCCGGCCGCCGTGCGCGCCGTCCTCTGGGGCTGAGCAGGGAGGGGAGGCCGGGCATGGCGCATCCGCTCGACAGGCCGGACCGCGATTGGGCGGAGACCAACTGCTACACCGATCTGTGGCTCGGGCTGCTGCGGGCGCTGGGGATGGAGCCGATGGCCTCCCTGGCCTTCACCGTCGCCCAGGATTTCGAGGGCGACCAATTCACCTTCTTCAAGATACCGCCGGAGGACCTGCGCCGCCTCTATGGTTTGGAGGTGCAGGAACTCGCCCTCTACGACCGGGTGGAGACGCACGCGACGGTGCAGGTGGCACGGGGGCGCCCGGTGCTGGTGGAGGTGGACGGCTATCACCTGCCGGACACCCGCGGCACCTCCTACCGTGCGCAGCACGTCAAGACGACCATCGCGATCCTCGGCATGGATGCGGGCGCGCGGCGGCTCGACTACATCCACAACGCCGGACGCTTCACGCTGGAGGGGGAGGATTACGACGGCTTGTTCGCCCCCGCTCCCCTGTTCCCCTATGTGGAATTCGTAAAGCGCAGCGGTCCGCCCTTGGAGGGGGACGCACTGACCGACGCCTCGCGCGCCCTGCTGTCCCACCATCTGCGCCGCCGCCCGGCGGGAAACCCAATCACTGCCTTTCGCGCCGCTCTGCCGGAGCATCTGGAGACGCTGGCCGCCCGGCCCATGGACTATTTCCATCTCTACGCCTTCAACACGCTGCGGCAGGTGGGGGCGAATTTCGAGCTTCTCGGCCTGTATGCGCGCTGGATCGGCGGACCGGCGGAGGCGGCCGAGGCCTGCGCCAGCCTCTCCACCACTGCCAAGGCCTTTCAGTTCCAGTTGGCGCGCGGCGTGCACCGGCGGCGCTTCGGCGATTGTGCGGAACCGCTGGAGGCGATGGAGCGCGCCTACGACGGCGTGCTCGGCGCGCTGGTCCGTCGTTACGGGTGACGGACGATGGCGCGCCTCCACGCCGTGACCGGCCGCAGCGTGACGCCCCTGTCCGCGGGGTGGGAGCTGTGCGTGACCGAGCCGGGGGCAACGCCCGGTGGAGACTGGCTGCCCGCCCCGGTGCCCGGCACCGTCGCCCAGGCGCTGCGCGAGGCCGGGCTCTACCGGCTGGGTGAGCCGCTTCCCCTGCACGACCGCGACGTCTGGTACCGGGTGCGGCTGACCGGTGACCGGCCTTGCACCCTGCGCTTCCATGGCCTCGCCACCGTCGCGGAGGTCTGGCTGGACGGGGAGCGTATCCTGAGCAGCGCCAGCATGTTCCAGCGCCACGATGTGCCCGTCACGCTGCGCGGGACGCACGCGCTCCACATGGTCTTCCGCGCCCTGAACCCGGTGCTGAAAGCGCAGAAGGGGCGGGGCCGCTGGCCGGTGCGGCTGGCCGAGCCGGCGGGGCTGCGCGCGGTGCGGACCACGCTGCTGGGACACATGCCCGGCTGGTGCCCGCCCGTGCCGGCGGTCGGCCCCTGGCGCCCGGTGGAACTGATTACGGAAACCGGGCCGCTGCGCGTCCGCTCGGCGGACCTGCGTGCCACGCTGGAAGGGCGGGACGGCCGTCTGACCCTGGCTCTGGCGGCGGAATGGAGCGGGGCCGCTCCCCCGCCGGGCTGGTTGGAAGTGGGGGAGGCGCGGGCACCGCTCCGCTGGACCGGACCTTCGGACTTGCGCGGCGACATCCGCCTGCCGGAGGTCGAACCCTGGTGGCCGCACAGCCACGGCCGGCCGGCGCTCCACGCCGTGCGTGCCGTGGTGGGCGACGCGCGCATCGACCTGGGCCGCACCGGCTTCCGCCGCATCGAGCCCGAGCCCGGCGACGGCTTCGCCCTGCGCATCAACGGCGAGCGCGTCTTCTGCCGCGGCGCCTGCTGGAGCAGCCCCGACATCGTGGCCTTGCCCGGGACGCGGGACGCCTACGCCCCCTGGCTGGAGACGGCGCGGCAGGCCGGCATGACCATGCTGCGGGTGCCGGGCATCGCCGCCTACGAGTCCGACGCCTTCTTCGACCTGTGCGACGAGATGGGAATTCTCGTCTGGCAGGACTTCATGTTCGCCAACTTCGACTATCCGGCCGACGAGCCGTTCCTCGACGGTGCCCGGCGGGAGGCGGCGCAGTTTCTCGACCGGGTCCAGGCGTCACCGGCGCTGGCCGTGCTGTGCGGCGGCAGCGAGGCGGAGCAGCAGGCGGCCATGCTCGGCCTGCCGCGTGAGCGCTGGAGCCAGCCGCTGTTCGATACCGTCCTGCGGGACGAGGTGGAGCGAAGGCGGCCCGACGTGCCTTACGTCGCGAATTCCCCGACCGGTGGGCCGCTGCCCTTCGTCGCCGATGCCGGTGTGACCCACTATTACGGCGTCGGCGCCTATCTGCGCCCGCTGGGGGACGCGCGCCGGGCAAATGTTCGCTTTGCCTCCGAATGCCTTGCCTTCGCCAACATGCCGGCGGCCGGGGCGCTGCCCGGCGTCCCGGCGGTCCATGACCCGCGCTGGAAGGCCCGCGTCCCGCGCGACCCCGGCGCTCCGTGGGATTTCGAGGATGTGCGGGACCATTACCTGCACAGCCTGTACGGCGTCGATCCCATGCTTTTGCGCTACGAGGATCCCGACCGCTACGCGCGGCTGTCGCGCGCGGTGACGGGGGAGGTCATGGAGGCCGTCTTCGCGGAATGGCGGCGGGTCGGCTCTCCTTGCGGCGGCGGGTTGGTCTGGATGTTCCAGGACGTCTGGCCGGGAGCCGGCTGGGGCGTGGTCGACTCCACGGGCGTGCCGAAGGCGGCGTGGCACGCGCTGCGCCGTGCCTTCCGGCCCGTGCAGATCCTGCTGACCGACGAGGGGGTGAACGGGCTGGCGATCCATCTGCTGAACGAGACGGCGGAGCCGGTGGAGGCGGTGCTTTCCCTGACCGCCTTGCGGCGGGGCGAGGTGCCGGTGCTGCGGACCGAGAGGGCGGTCACCCTGCCGCCGCGCAGCGCCCAGGCGGTTCCGGCCTCCTCGTTGCTCGACCGTTTCATCGATCTGACCTGCGCCTACCGCTTCGGTCCGCCCACCCACGACGCGGTGGCGGCGGCGTTGTCCGATCCTGGCGCCGGCGCGCCGATAGCCGAGGCTTTCCACTTCCCCCAGGGCGGGCGGATGGAGCGCGCGGAGCTGGGCTTGGGCGCCCGCGTGGAGCGGACGGCGGAGGGATGGTCGCTGATCCTGTCCAGCCGGTGCCTTGCCCGCTCCGTCCACGTCGAGGACGACGGATTCCGGGCGGAGGAGGAGTGGTTCCACCTGCCGCCAGGGACCAAGCGCCGGGTCCGGCTGATTCCGCGCCACTCCACGGCGGTTGTGCCCGATGGGGAGGTCCATGCGTTGAACGGTCTGGACTCAACCCGCTACCGGGGGACGGCATGACGCCTGATCCATCGATGCCCGTTCTGTTCGAGGGCTGTTTCGGCTGGCTGCATCCGGCGGGTGGACGCCGCGGCGTCGTGCTGTGCGCCCCCTACGGCGGGGAGGCGCTGTCCACACACCGGGCATGGCGCCGTTTCGCCGAAGGCTTGGCTGAGACCGGGTTGCCGGTGCTGCGCTTCGATTATCCCGGCACCGGAAACAGCGTCGGCGGGGAGGGCGATCCGGGCCGCCTGGAGGCGTGGCTCGGCGGCATCCGCGCCGCGGCCGCCCATCTGCGGGCCGTTACCGGGGTGGAAGAGGTGGCGCTGGTCGGGTTGCGGCTGGGCGGACTGCTCGGCGCGACGGCGGCGCGCGCGGCGGGGGCGGATGCGCTGGCCCTGCTGGCGCCCTTCCCCTCGGGTCGGGCCTTCCTCCAGGAGTTGCGGGCGGTGGCGCTTCTTGCCGAAAGGCCGGCGGACGCCTCGCCCGCGGTGGGGCCGGAGGGGATCGACAGCGCCGGCTTCCGCCTGTCTCCGGAAACGGCGGAGGCCCTGCGGGCGCTCGACCTGACGCGGATGACGGAAGCGCCAGCGCGGCGCGTGCTTATCCTCAATCGCCCGGAGGGCCGCGCTTCCGCTCTGGCGGAGCGGTTCCGCGCGCTGGGAGCCGCGGTGGAGGAGGCGCCCTTTCCCGACCACGCGCGGCTGATGAGCAGCGTGCAGCACGCGGTCCTGGACTGCTCGGCCTTCGGTCGCGTGGCGGCTTGGCTGGCGCGGGACATGGCGCCCGCCGGGCCGGGCCGGGCGGTCGAAGCGCCGGCCCCCCGTCTGGAACTGGCCGGCGCGGTGGAGCGCCCGCTCCGCTTCGGTCCCGGCACCGCTCTGTTCGGCATCCTCTGCGAGCCCGCCAACGCGCTCGCGGAGCGGCCCGCCGTGCTCCTGCTCAACAGCGGCGCCACGCCGCACACCGGCACCGGGCGCATGTCGGTGCGGCTGGCCCGGCGGCTGGCGGCGCGGGGGATCGCCTCGCTGCGCATGGATCTGGGCGGGCTGGGGGACAGCGCGTCGAAGCCGGGACGTCGCGACGGGCTGATCTACTGCCGGGACATGGTGGAGGATGCGCGGGCCGGGCTGGAAGCCCTGGCGGCGGCGGGGCATGGCGCCGCGGTCGTCGTGGGATTGTGCGCCGGGGCGGCGGTGGCGCTGCGGGTGGCGCTGGCCGACCCGCGGGTGGTCGGGTTGGCGCTGGTCAATCCGGGCCGCTTCGTGCTGGGCGACGGCGTGACGCAGGAGGAGGCCATCGGCAGCGCGGTCAAGCCGGCCGCCGCCTATCTGCCCCGGCTGACCGAGCCGGCGGTGTGGCGCGCCATCCTGCGCCAGGACCGCAAGGCGTCGCGCGTCGCCCGTGCCCTGTCGGAACGCGCGGCCCGCCGCCTGCGCATCGGGGCCGGGCGGTTGCGCGCCGGGCTGATGGGGCGGGGCTACGCGCGGGACGATGTGCTCCACGCGTTTCAGACGCTGGCCGACCGCGGAGTCCGCACGCTGATGGTGTACAGCGAGGGAGACGTGACCTTGGGCGAGCTGGAAGCACAGGCCGGGGTCGACGGCGGACGCCTGCGCCGGATGGGCGGCCTGTGGATGGAGCGCCTCGCCGGGGCCGATCACAGCCTGATGGAGCGCGCCGCGCGGGAGCGCTTCGCCGGCCTTCTCGATGACCTGCTGGACCGCGTCGGCACGGGCGCGACAGATGCCTTGCGCGGGAAAGGCCCCGGCCCACCGGAAGGGACCGGGGCTCTCCGTGTCAATCACGCGACGGGAAATAGCCCAGCATGAAGATGAAGAAGAACAGCGACTGGTAAGGCTGCAGGTTGTTGAGAGGGGTCGGGCTGCTGACGCCCCCCCCCGCGATCACGGCCACGCTGCCGCCCGTGACGCCTCCATTGACCGTCCCCTGCGTGAAGAGCGCGCCGGTCAGCGAGCTTCCGGTGGGCGGCGTCGGCAGACTCGAAGCCGGGATGTAGGGCCCGTCGACGGTTATGCCGGTGTTGGGATCGAGGAACTGTCCGCCCAGCGTCGCGGGGGTGCCGGACGGGCTGTTGCTGGTGCCGACGGCCGGGTTCAGCGGCACGGTAACCGTTGCGGTGAACGGTACGGTGCCGCCCGCGCTGCCGCCCTGGAAGGATGCGGCGTGGGTGTGCGCCGGCAGGTTGGCGCCGCTGATCGTCGTGAACTGCGAGCCGCCCGAATTGCCGGGGTTGATGGTGGTGCTGGTGTAGGGGCTGATCCCCGGCCCCACCATCACGCGGCCGCGCAGATCGGGCAGGTTGAACGTCGGAGCGCCTTGCCCGCCGCCGAAGGCCCCGGCCGTGACCGCCCACAGGGCTTGGTACTGGGCGGTGTTGACGGCCTGTCCCAGACATTGCTGCGTGTTCACCGGGGCGAAATTGCCGGCGAATGGAAAGACGGTACCTAGGTAGAAGTCCATGGCGAAATCTCCGGTGGATTCGATGCGCTGGGGCGGACGGTGCGGGATGCCGCTGGCAGGAACGTGGTGGCCGGACTCAGTTCAGGATCAGTTCGAAACAGCCCCGGTCGGGGTCGCGCGGGATGACGCGCACGATGTAGAACGGCCCCATCGGTCCCATCGTCGGATGGTCGATCTGGAAATAGCCGTTCCACAGCTGGCTGGGGCCGTAGGTTTCGAACAGAGCCGAAAAGGACGTGCGCTTCGCCCAGCGCGGCGTGCATTCCGGACGTGCCGTCAGCTTCGTCAACTCGACGTCCGCGATCACGGACCCGTCCTCCGGGGCCAGAAAACGGAACGTCTGGCCGAGATGCGGGGCGAACATCTCATGAGACAGGGTGGCGATGTCGATGGTCATCTCAAAGGTCCAGGCTCAAGTTCTGAAGACACGGCTGTCGTTCCGGGCATACGAAGCCAACGCGCCGCATCCGTCCATCCGCTGTTCGACTGATCGGGGGATCGCTCCGCGATCAGTCGCGCATCGGGTAGATGCCGCTGGTGACGATCAGCATGGTCAGCGCCAGATAGGGCTGCATGTTGTTCAGCGCCGCCGGTGTGTTGACGCCGCCGCCCGCCGAAACGCTCACCGTACCCGTCAACCCGCCCATCGTGACGGTGCCGGAGGCCGAACCGATCAGCGCCGAACCGCTCGGGGCGGTGCCGGAGCTGTAGGGGCCGTCCAGGAGGATGCCGGAGCCGCTGGTGTCGTTGATCTGGAGCGCGCCGAGATAATTGTTGCCGCCCGCCGGGGTGTTGCTGGCGCCCAGGCTGGTGCTCACCGGGATGGTCGCGCCGGCGGTGACGGTCGCGATGTTGCTGCTGCCCGACGGCGTGAAGGACGCGGCGTGGGTGTGCAGCGGCAGGTTCTGGACGGTGATGCTGTTGTTCGCAGCGCCGCCGTTGTTGCCCGGGTTGATCATCAGGTTGTTCAGATAGGGGCTGGGGCCCGAGCCGATCATGACGCGGCCGCGCAGATCCGGGAGGTTGAAGTTGGTCGAGCCGTTGCCGCCGTACATCGCGCCGGTGATCGAGAACAGGGCTTGGTTCTGGCTGACCTGCATCTGTTGGCCCAGACACTGAGCGGTGAATTGCGGGGCGTAGGCGCCGGTGAACGGGATGACCAGGCCGAGGTAAACTTCCATGGCGAAACCTCCTGTGCATGAAACCGGTTGCGGCGGCCTATGGCCAGCGTCCCACTAAGGACGCGCCACGCCGACGAATGTGATAGAAAGCATACCGATATATTCTCCTGAACGGCTAGGGACTGAGCAACAGACGATACAAAAAGTTACTTTTTTCGATTGTCATCTTTGCATTATAACCCCATGGTTGCATATTCTTGTATGTGTTTGGCCGCCGCCGTTGGATCGTGAGCGATGCGTCCGCTCGGTCGCCAGCGGCGTTGGGTCGTCCTCGGTTACGGTCGCTCCGCACCGGCCCGACGCCGCGGCGGACGACTCGAACGGCACCCGCCGCCCGGATGGTCCGCAGCGGCGATTCTTGCGTCATGCCCGCATCTTCGGCTATTCAAGGCGCACGCTTGTGCTACCGGAAGGGGTGTGACCGATGGCCGTTCTGAATGGGTCGCTGCCGCTGCTCGGCGGGTTGACGGTGCGGTTTCCCCGCCCATCGGACGACGACTTCCTGATGGGCCTGTTCATGGACGCGCGCCCCTGGCTGGCCAAGGCGCATCACGACCGCGACTTCATCCGGACTCTCTACGAACAGCAGTACGGCGCGCGGCGGATGGGGCAGGAGAGCCGTTATCCGGAACATCTGGATTTCGTCGTCGAGAAGACGGGCCAGCCGGTGGGGCGGATCATCATGGATCTGGGGCGCTATGACTGGCGCGTGTCGGAGGTGGAGATCCATCGTCTGGCCCGCGGCAAGGGCATCGGCACCGATCTGCTGCGCAGCTTCCAAGGGACCGCGGCGCAAATGCGCATCCCGATCACCTTGTCGGTGGCCGAGGTGGATACGCGCGTTCATTGGTTCTATCACCGGTTGGGCTTCGATCTTCTGGCGAAGACATCGCCTTCCCTTGAGCTGATCTGGCTGCCGCCCGGTCATCCGGGAATCCAGCACTTGCCGCCGCAGATCCTGCCGGCCCAGATGCAGCAGGGCGGCGCGTCCTGACGCTGGTCCCTTGGTGACGCGATCGGGCGGTCCGCTTCCTCTGTGGCGAGTACCGGCACGGTCACGGCGTTCCGGATCTGTGACATCGGTGCGCGGTGTTATGCACGCAGATGTTTGACTTCGCCGCGCCGTGCGCTCGCCCGGGGCGAAATCGCGGCCTGAAAAGCATACCAATATATGCGTTCATTTCAGTCGTGAAATGGAGAGCGCAGGGTGGAAACAAATGCGTCAATTTATGACGCTCTACTCTCCTCGATGATGCGAATCGACGCAAATCAGGCGCCTCTTTTGCTGTCTTTATAGACGCATGCGCTGTCAACCACTGCGAAAAGGTGGTACTCTCCTGCAGGCTATTCACTTTTTGGTGACCGCTTTGGACGTAGGGTCGGGCGGTGTCGCGTATGGCGGGAGGCGGATGATGGCGCGCAAGCGTGGTTCGAACGGCAACAACGTGAACGGGCGTTCCCACAAGACGCACAAGCCGTCCTCATCGATGTTCGCGATGGCTCTCGAACCGCGCTTCATGTTCGACGCGGCGGGCGCCGTCACCGCTGCCGAGGTTCATCAGCAGCCCGATCAGCCCGTGCCGGGGGATAAGGGCGCCGGCACGGCCGCCGACCCCGACAAGCTGGCCGATTGGGCGATCAAGGAGTCGACCGTTCCGGCCGCCTCAGCCTCGTCACCCACCGAACCGGCGGCGGTGACGGCGCGGCTCGCCGAGATCCAGGGCTCGGTCCGCTCGGTGGTGTTCGTCGACACCAGCGTGTCCGACTACCAGACGCTGCTCAAGGACATCGCCCCAGACGCCAAGGTCGTCCTGCTCGACTCCCAGCAGGAGGCGCTCGGCCAAATGGCGAAGGCGCTGTCCGGGATGTCCGGCCTGGATTCCGTCCAGGTCGTCAGCCACGGCAACGAAGGCCATCTCTACATCGCCGGCCGCGCCTATTGGGCGGACGGGCTGGCGAATCGCGCGCAGGCTCTTCAGGCGATCGGCGCCGCGCTGAAGCCCGGCGGCGACATTCTTTTCTACGCCTGCAACGTCGGCGCCGGAGAGGTTGGGCAGGAGTTCGTTCAGACGATCCATCGGCTCACCGGAGCCGACGTGGCGGTGTCCAACGACGAGACCGGCAACGCCGCCGGGCAGAACTGGACGCTGGAGGTGCAGAGCGGGGCCATCGAGGCGGCGATTCCCTTCGCCCGCGCGTCCATGGAGACTTTCAGCGGCCGGTTGGGAACCGTCGTCGTCACCTCGGCGACCGGGACAGCGGCCGGATCGCTGAACGATGCAATCAAGAATGCGACCCAATCGACCATTATCGAGTTCAGCCCGACGCTGGTGTCCGGCACGGTTTCCCTGGGTGTCACGACGGCCCTCCTGACGGCGGCGGCTCAGGACTTAACGATCAATGGCGACGTGAATGGCGACGGTATTGCCGATATCACGATCTCTGGTGACGGAGATGCCAACAACACGACCACGACGGCGGACTACCGGGGCATCGCCTTCAACGCGGCAAGCAAGACGCTGACGATCAAAAATTTGGTTTTCGAACGTTTTTACACGTCAAGCGCCGTTCAAGGCGTTCTGGCGCTGCAGAACGGGTCGCTCGAAGTGGACGGCGTGACCTTCAGGAACAATTTGAGCAACGTCATCGGTACATTGAATACAGCGACATCCTTGACGATTAAAAATTCCGTTTTTCGTGAAAACACGAGCGCCGTGGCCGGCACGGCAGCTTTTTCGGTCATCAAATCGCAGGTGGCAGGAACGTTCACTGTTGAGAACAGTGTCTTTGTGGACAATAACTACGTCATGAATGCAGGCTCGGCTTCGGCTAACTATCCGGGTGGCATCATCATGCATCAGAGCATAGTGTCGGCCTTTACGACAAATATTCGCAACGTCACCATTGCCAACAACAGCTATATAAACAACGATGCTGGGGCTGCGGGTATAAAGACGGCAGCGATCGGCCTCTTTTACGACCCGGATGCAACGGGCACAGCCACGGCAAACGTTTACAACACGATCATTGCGGGAAATACGGGAAAGCTTGGTGCCACAAACTTTTCTGACCCGAACGCCATCATTTACAACAGCGCCAAAATCACCCTGAATGCGGGCAACAATTATCAGAATGCCATCACCGGCACCGCAACGTTCGTCGACTCCAGCAACGCCACCGTCAGCCTGCGCGACTATCGTCCGGCCTCGACCGCGACGACGTTCATCAACACCGGCGACAGCAGCAACGCGAACCGCTACGGCGGCAGCTACGACATCCGCGGCATTGACCGCATTCGCGACGGTGCGCTCGACCTCGGCGCCTATGAAGTGCATTGGAACGCCGGAGCACCGACGGTCGACCTGAACGGGGCCGGTGGTGGAAACGACGAGTCCGTCAGCAGCGGGAGTCCCAGTTCCGGCGTGCTCATAGCGCCCAGCGCCACCCTGGCGCAGTCCGACAGCGACACCCGCCTGCTCGGCGCCACCATCACCTTGAGCGGCATGATCGATACCGGAAAGGAAACGCTGACGCTCTCCACGGCGGATATCAGCACCGCCAGGATGTCTGGCATCGCGGTCCTCGCCAACGACGGCGCTACGATCACCCTGAGCGGTGCGGCGTCCGTGGCGAACTATCAGGCGGTGATCCGTCTGATCCAATACAAGAACTCCGCCGGCAGCTTCACCGCGGGCGCGCGCACCGCCACGGTCACCGTCAACGACGGCGAGACGACCAGCACCGCGCGGACCAGCACCATCACCCTCGGCACCGGCGCCGACACCACGCCGCCGACCGTCTCCAGCATCGCTGTGTCCGGGAGCCCGGCGGCCAACGCGTCCTCGGTCACCTACACCGTGACCTTCAGCGAAGGCGTCTCCGGCGTGGACGCTGGCGACTTCACGTTGGCGACGACCGGAACGGCCACCGGCACGATCGGGACCGTCACCCAGGTGTCGGCCGGCGTCTACACGGTTTCGGTGACCGGCGTCTCCGGCACCGGCACGCTGGGGCTGAACCTGAAGGGCACCGGCACCGGCATCAAGGACACGGCGAACAACGACATCGCCGCTGGCTTCACCGGCTCCACCCACACGGTGGACCAAGTGGCGCCAACCTTCGACGTCGCCGCCGCCACGTCCAGCATCACCAACACCGGCTTCACCCTGTCCGCCAGCCTCAACGAGGCGGGGACAATTTACTATGTCCTGGTCCCCCGCAACGCGACCGCCCCGACCGCCGCCGAAGTGGAGGGGGGCACGGCTTCCGGCGGCGCAGCGGCGCTGAAGTCCGGCAGCCTCAACGCGTCGTCGTCGCCGTTCGACGGCAGCGGATCGATCAGCGGGCTGACCGCCGGCACCGACTACGACCTCTATGTCGTGGCGAAGGACAGCGCCGGGAATCTGATGAGTGCGCCGGTCAAGGTCAACGTCTCGACGACGGGCGGATCTTCCAACGCCGCACCGGTGAACAGCGTCGTTCCTTCGGTGTCGGGCACGGCGACGGTTGGCGGCAGCCTGTCCGCGGGGACCGGCACCTGGAGCGATCCGGACGGCGACCCGCTGGGTTACACCTACCAATGGTACCGGGCCGACGACAGCAACGGCACCAACGCCGCCTCGATCAGTGGGGCGACGAGCGCCAGCTACACGCTGACCACCTCGGACGCCCACAAGTACCTGCGCGTCGTGGTGACGGCCAACGACGGCAACGGCGGCACGCAGACGGCAACCTCGGCCTACACGGGGATCGCCAACAGCGCGCCGGTGAACAGCGTGGTACCGAACGTGACCGGCACGGCGACGGTTGGAAGCAGCCTGTCCGCGGGGACCGGCACCTGGAGCGATCCGGACGGCGACGGCCGGAGCTTCACCTACCAATGGTACCGGGCCGACGACAGCAACGGCACCAACGCCGCCTCGATCAGCGGGGCGACCAGCTCCAGCTACACGCTGGTGGCGGGCGATCTGAGCAAGTACCTGCGCGTCGTGGTGACCGCCAACGACGGCAAGGGCGGCACCCAGAGCGCCACGTCGGCTTATTCGTCACAGGTGGCGGGTGCGGGCAATGGCGCACCGGTGAACAGCGTCGTTCCTTCGGTGTCGGGCACGGCGACGGTTGGCGGCAGCCTGTCCGCGGGGACCGGCACCTGGAGCGATCCGGACGGCGACCCGCTGGGTTACACCTACCAATGGTACCGGGCCGACGACAGCAACGGCACCAACGCCGCCTCGATCAGTGGGGCGACGAGCGCCAGCTACACGCTGACCTCCTCGGACGCCCACAAGTACCTGCGCGTCAAGGTGACGGCCAACGACGGCAATTCCAACACGACGACCGCCTACTCCGCCTACACGTCGATCCTCAACAGCGCGCCGGTGAACAGCGTGGCGCCGACCGTGACGGGCACGGCGACGGTGGGCAACGCGCTCAGCACGACCAACGGCAGCTGGAGCGATCCGGACGGCGACAACCGGTCCTTCACCTACCAATGGTATCGCGCCGACGACAGCAACGGGACGAACGCCGCCTCGATCAGCGGGGCGACCAGCGCCAGCTACACGCTGACCAGTTCGGACGCGCACAAGTACCTGCGCGTGGTGGTGACGGCCAACGACGGCAAGGGCGGCACCCAGACGGCGACCTCGACCTACACGTCGATCCTGAACAGCGCGCCGGTGAACAGCGCGGCGCCGAACGTGACCGGCACGGCGACGGTGGGCAACGCGCTCAGCACGGCCAACGGCACCTGGAGCGACCCGGACGGCGACGGCCGGTCCTTCACCTACCAATGGTACCGGGCCGACGACAGCAACGGCACCAACGCCGCCTCGATCAGCGGGGCGACCAGCTCCAGCTACACGCTGGCGGTTGGCGATCTGAACAAGTACTTGCGCGTGGTGGTGACGGCCAACGACGGCAAGGGCGGCACCCAGACGGCGACGTCGTTGTACTCGTCGCAGGTGACGGCGGCGGGCAACGGCGCGCCTGTGAACACGGTGGTTCCGACGGTGTCGGGCACGGCGACGGTGGGCAACGCGCTGACCCGGGTGAATGGCAGCTGGAGCGATCCGGACGGCGACTCGCTGAGCTACACCTACCAGTGGTATCGGGCGGACGACACCAACGGCACCAACGCTGCCTCGATCAGCGGGGCGACGAGCGCCAGCTACACGCTGACCAGCTCGGACGCGCACAAGTACCTGCGCGTGGCGGTGATCGCGAACGATGGCAACTCGAACACAACGACGGCCTATTCCGCCTACACGGCGATCCTGAACAGCGCGCCGGTGAACAGCGTGGCGCCGAACGTGACGGGCACGGCGACGGTGGGCAACGCGCTCAGCACGACCAACGGCACCTGGAGCGATCCGGACGGCGACGGCCGGAGCTTCACCTACCAATGGTACCGGGCCGACGACAGCAACGGCACCAACGCCGCCTCGATCAGCGGGGCGACCAGCTCCAGCTACACGCTGACCAGCTCGGACGCGCACAAGTACCTGCGCGTCGTGGTGACGGCCAACGACGGCAAGGGCGGCACGCCGACGGCGACCTCGACCTACACCGCCATCCTGAACAGCGCGCCGGTGAACAGCGTGGCGCCGACCGTGACGGGCACGGCGACGGTGGGCAACGCGCTCAGCACGACCAATGGCACCTGGAGCGATCCGGACGGCGACGGCCGGAGCTTCACCTACCAATGGTACCGGGCCGACGACAGCAACGGCACCAACGCCGCCTCGATCAGTGGGGCGACCAGCTCCAGCTACACGCTGACCAGCTCGGACGCCCACAAGTACCTGCGTGTCGTGGTGACCGCCAACGACGGCCGCGGCGGCACGCCGACGGCAACCTCGACCTACACCGCCGTCCTCAACAGCGCGCCGGTGAACAGCGCGGCTCCGAACGTGACGGGCACGGCGACGGTGGGCAACGCGCTCAGCACGACCAACGGCACCTGGAGCGATCCGGACGGCGACGGCCGGAGCTTCACCTACCAATGGTACCGGGCCGACGACAGCAACGGCACCAACGCCGCCTCGATCAGCGGGGCGACGAGCGCCAGCTACACGCTGACCTCCTCGGACGCCCACAAGTACCTGCGCGTCGTGGTGACCGCCAACGACGGCCGCGGCGGCACGCCGACGGCAACCTCGACCTACACGTCGATCCTCAACAGCGCGCCGGTGAACAGCGTGGCGCCGACCGTGACGGGCACGGCGACGGTGGGCAACGCGCTCAGCACGACCAATGGCACCTGGAGCGATCCGGACGGCGACGGCCGGAGCTTCACCTACCAGTGGTACCGCGCCGACGACAGCAACGGGACGAACGGCGCCTCGATCAGCGGAGCGACCAGCTCCAGCTACACGCTGACCAGCTCGGACGCGCACAAGTACCTGCGCGTGGTGGTGACGGCCAACGACGGCAAGGGCGGCACCCAGACGGCGACCTCGACCTACACGTCGATCCTCAACAGCGCGCCGGTGAACAGCGTGGCGCCGACCGTGACGGGCACGGCGACGGTGGGCAACGCGCTCAGCACGACCAACGGCAGTTGGAGCGACCCGGACGGCGACGGCCGGTCCTTCACCTACCAATGGTATCGCGCCGACGACAGCAACGGCACCAACGCCGCCTCGATCAGCGGAGCGACCAGCGCCAGCTACACGCTGACCTCCTCGGACGCGCACAAGTACCTGCGCGTGGTGGTGACGGCCAACGACGGCAAGGGCGGCACCCAGACGGCGACCTCGACCTACACGGCGATCCTCAACAGCGCGCCGGTGAACAGCGCGGCGCCGAACGTGACCGGCACGGCGACGGTGGGCAACGCGCTGTCGACGACCAACGGCAGCTGGAGCGACCCGGACGGCGACGGCCGGAGCTTCACCTACCAATGGTATCGCGCCGACGACAGCAACGGGACGAACGCTGCCTCGATCAGCGGGGCGACCAGCTCCAGCTACACGCTGACTACCTCGGACGCGCACAAGTACCTGCGCGTGGTGGTGACGGCCAACGACGGCAAGGGCGGCACCCAGACGGCGACCTCGACCTACACGGCGATCCTCAACAGCGCGCCGGTGCTGAGCACGGACGCGCGCAGCCTGACCGCCATCGACGAGGACGCCACCGGCAACAACGGCGACAGCGTGGCGGCCATCCTGGCCTCCGCCGGTTCGGCCACCGACGCCGATGGCAACGTGCTTGGCATCGCGATCACCGCGATCGACAGCAGCAACGGCACTTGGGAGTACAAGACCGGGGCCGGAAACTGGACCACCATAACCGGCGTCTCTGGTGCGTCGGCCCTGCTGCTCGCCAGCACCGACCGTGTGCGCTTCGTGCCGAACGCCGATTACAACGGGCCGGCCGCCAACGGCATCACCTTCAAGGCGTGGGATCAGACCACCGGCACGGCAGGCACCACGGTCGGCAACGACACCACCGCGAACGGTGAACAGGGGGCCGGCGGACAGTTCAGCGTTGCCAGCGCGACAGCGGGGATCGCCGTGACCGCGGTGAACGATGCCCCGGTGCTGACCGACACCGTCCTCACACTGCCCAGCGTCGCCCAGGCCGCAGGCGCGCCGAACGGTGCCGTCGGCGTTGCCGTGTCGTCCCTGGTGGCGTTCGGCACGAACGTATCGGATGTGGACAGCGGCGCCGTCACGGGCATCGCACTGGTCGGCGTGGACACGTCGGAAGGCGGCACCTGGTTCTACAGCACCGACGGCGGCACCACCTGGAGCGCGGTCGGCACGGTGAACGACAGCGGAAACGCGCTGCTGCTGCGCACGACGGACCGGCTCTACTACCAGCCAACGGGCGCCAACGCGGGCATTCTCAACGCGGCGATCACGTTCCGTGCCTGGGACCAGACCAGCGGCACCGCCGGGACCAAGATGGCGACCGCGGGCGGTGGCGGGGTCTCCGCCTTCTCCGCGGCGACGGACACCGCCAGCCTCTCGATCACCCCGGCTGCCCTGGGAAGCGCCCTGACCCTTGCGCCCGCGTCGGACACGGGCAACAGCAACTCGGACAACATCACCAAGGCGAGCAGCGTCACCTTCAACGGCAGTGGCGCCAACGCCAACGCCAACACGACGGTGCGGCTCTACGCCAACGGCTCGCTCGTCGCGACGACCACGGCCGACGCGTCGGGCGCCTACAGCTTCACCGGCGTCGACGTGTCCGGCCTCAGCGGTGCGGTCGACTTTACCGTCCGTCAGGTCATCGCCGGGATGGAAAGCGCCGACTCCGCTGTTCGGACCGTCACCTTCGACCGCGCGGCGCCGACCGTCGCCATCACCACGGTGAGCGGCGACAATGTGCTGAACGCGGCGGAAAGCGCCGTGACCCAGACGGTGGCCGGCACCACCACGGGTGTCGAGGACGGCCAGACGGTCACCGTGACGCTGAACGGCAAGACCTACAGCGCGACGGTGACCAACAACGCCTGGAGCCTTGCCATCCCCTCCACCGACCTGCTGGGGCTGATGGACGGCGGCACCTATGCCATCACCGCCGACCTGGCGGACGTGGCGGGCAACGCCGCGGTCCAGGCAACGCGCAGCGTCTCGGTCGACCGCACCCCGCCGATCCTCGCCATCGCCACCGTGGCGGGCGACAATGTGCTGAACGCGTCGGACAGCGCCGTGGGGCAGACGGTGTCGGGCGTCACCAACGGTGTCGAGGACGGCCAGACGGTCACGGTGACGCTGAACGGCAAGACCTACAGCACCACGGTGACCAACAACCGCTGGAGCCTGACCGTCCCGTCCACCGACCTGCTGGCCCTGACCGACGGTGCCAACTACACCGTCACCGCCAGCCTCACCGACGCGGCGGGCAACCCGAACCAGGCGACGCGCAGCGTGTCGGTGGACCGCACGCCGCCGTCGGTGGTCAGCGTCACGCCTCCCGCGGCGCGGACCTATCTCCCCGGCGAGACGGTCAGCTTCTTCGTCCAACTCAGCGAGACGGTCGTCATCAACGGCGGCAATCCGGTTCTGGAACTGGCGGTGGGCAGCGACATTCGGAACGCCTCCTACAACGCGGCGGGCAGCACCGGCACGCTGCTGCGGTTCGACTATGTCGTTCCGGTCGGCGACCGGGCGCCGCAGGGCATTTCCGTCCTCGGGCTGGCGTTGAACGGTTCGGTCGTCACGGACCTCGCCCAGGGGCCGTTGGTGACCGCGCTGGCGGGCATCGGCGACACCAGCCAGGTGCGCATCGACACCCCGATTCCGGCGAAGCCGGTCGGGACCGCGCTGAGCGGCCTGTCCGACTCCGGCGCGTCGGCGACGGACCGGCTGACCAACGTGACGAGGCCGACGCTGTCCGGCACCGCCGAGGCGAACGCCACGGTGACCGTGCTGGTGGACGGCAAGGCGGTGGGAACCACCGTGGCCGACGAGAACGGCTTCTGGGTCCATCGCCTCCAGACGCCTCTGACCGACGGGACGCACAGCATCACGACCACGGCGACCAACCGGTTCGGCATCGTCAGCGACCCGTCGGACGCGCTGTCCGTGGTGATCGACACCGCGGTGCCGGTGGCGCCCGCTCCGTCGGTGACCAGCGCCACCGTCGCCGGCGCGGCGGGAGAACGGATTTCGGGCATTGCCGCGCCGTCCCTCGCCGGGACGACGGAAGCCGGCAGCACGGTGAACCTGCTGGTCGACGGCAAGATTGCCGGAACGGCACTCGCCGACGCCAACGGTGCCTGGACCTTCCAGTTCACGGCGGCGCTGGCCGACGGCACGCACAGCCTTCAGGTGCAGGCCACCGACAAGGCCGGCAACGTCAGCAGCCTGTCGGCGGTCACCACCCTGACCATCGACACCACGCCGCCGGTTGCCCCGACCGTGGCGCTGAACACCACCGCCGGCAGCACGCCGATCGTGCAGGGGATCGCCGAGGCGAACAGCTTGGTCAGCGTGACGGTCAACGGGCAGGCGGTCGGCACGGCGCGGGCCAGCGCGGCGGGCGTTTGGCAACTGGCCCTGGCCGCCGACCTGAGCGTCGGCAGCTACGTGATCGCGGCCAAGGCGAGCGATGCGGTGGGCAACACCGGCAACGCCGGCACGACCACCTACACGGTGGCTCCGCCGCCGCCGCCGCCGGTCGTGGCGGCAGCGGCCTCCACCGGGAACACGACGACGGCGGCGTCCTCGTCCAACTCCGCGGTCGGGACGGCCGCCGGGACCGGGACGACGCAGACCGTCGGGCCGACGCTGGGCACAGCGCCGACCCTGCCCAGCCTGCAGACGAGCAGCGACGCGGGCCGCGTCATCACCAACTCGTCGATCGGCAGCGGAAACGGGAACGGAAACAGCAGCACGGACGCCGGGCGCTCGATCACCATCGGCAACCTCGGCAACTCGTCCAGCAGCGATGCCGGGCGCTCGATCACGATCTCCGCCATGGGCGGTGCCCCCTCCAGCGGCGGCACGGCGAGTTCGTCCAGCGGGGTTCTGGGGGGCGGCACCGGCGGGTCCGGTGGATCCGGGTTGAGCGGCGTCGTCAGCGGCGGCAGCGGCTTGGCCGGTGGCGGGCTGGGCAGCGGTGGTCTGGGGGGTGGCATCGGTGGCGGTTCGGGCTTGGGCGGCACCGCTTCGGGTGGAATTGGCGCTGGCTCCGGTATCGGCGGCGGTTCGTTCGGTGGAGCCCCGGCGGGCGCTGGACCGGGTGCGGGCCTCGGCGCGGGAGGACCGGCGACAGGTGGACCCGCGGCTGGGGGCACGACGACCGGCACCGGGACGGGCGATGGCGGCTTGAACGGCGGCGTTGGCGGCCCGGTCGGCACGCCCGGAACGACGTCCAGCGGCACGCCGGGCGGCGGCACGGCTCCCGGCGGCCCCGGCTCCGCTCCCGGCGGGCTCAGCGGCGCACCGGGCAACCGGCCCGGCGGCCAGTCGGGGCCCGGTTCCACGATCGAGAACGCGCCGGCCAACCGGCCCGCGGGCCAGGGTGGGCCGCAGGGTCAGCCTCAGGGGCAAGGGCAGCCGCCGGCCGGCGATGCACCGGCGGGCGGCGATACGGGCAATGCTCCGGCCGGCGCGGATGGTTCGGGGCAGGTTTCTGGACCACGCGCCGACCTCGACGGATCTCCGCTGGCTCGCCCTGCCTTCTCCCGGCAGGTGGCTCAGATCCATGGCGCCGCCGACGCCCAGAGCGCTGCGTTGCTCGCCGCGCTCACCTCCCATGTCCCTCCGGGAAGCCGGGCGGCCTAGCGTCGCCCGTGCCCCCGCAGCCTTCTTCCCCGCTTAAGCTTTTCTTTCCAAATGGATTGCCGACGAGAATGACCCGGTTCCCTTCCTCCCTCCGGCCGCGGGGCCACAAGGCCCGCGCGTCCTTCGCCCTGGTTGCCGCAGCCCTGCTCGCCAGCGGATGTTCCGTCAGCCCGAAACCTCTGAGCGATGATGAGAACGTGTCCCGCCTGCGTGAGGACATGTCGGTCATCATGGCACCGCAGGAGCCGATCAACGGCCCGGTGTCGATGCATGAGGCGATGGCGCGGGCCATCAAGTACAACCTCGACGAACGCGTGAAGCTGATGGAGATGGCGGTCGCCAACCAGCAGCTCGACCTGTCGCGGTTCGACATGCTGCCGCGCCTCGTGGCGGGGGCCGGCTACACCGGGCGCAACAACGAATCCGGGTCGGAAAGCCTCAACCTTGCCACCGGCCGTCGCACGGGTGAAAGCACCACGGCCACGGACCGGCACCGCCGGACCGCCGACCTGGGCTTCACCTGGAACATTCTCGATTTCGGTGTCAGCTACCTGCGCGCCCGTCAGAATTCCAACCTCGTCCTGATCGCCGACGAGCGCCGCCGCCGCGTCGTTCAGGGCATCCTTCAGGACGTGCGCACCTCCTATTGGCGCGCGGTCGCGGCGGAGCGGCTGCTGAAGCGGATTGAGCCGCTGGAAAAGCGCATCGAGGCGGCACGCAAGAACGCCAACGCCCTGGAGGCCCAGCGCGTCCAGGCCCCGCTGCAGACCCTGTCCTACCAGCGCGCGCTGGTCGACACGCTGCGCCAGCTCCAGACGCTGCGGCGCGAACTGGTGGCCGCCAAGTCGCAGCTCGGCGCGCTGATGGGGCTTCCGCCGGGTGAGAATTTCACCATCCAGATGCCGCCGGACGTCACCGGCAAGGACGTGCCGGCAATCACGGCGTCGGTCGAATCCCTGGAAACCTACGCGCTCCTGAACCGTCCGGAGCTGCTGGAGGAGTCCTACAACGCCCGCATCACCGCCGACGAGACGCGCCGCGCCCTGCTGAAGCTGTTGCCGGGCATCGACCTGAACGCCGGCCTGCATTTCGACAGCAACAGCTTCCTGCTGAACCAGCGCTGGGCCGATTACGGGGCGCGGGTGTCGTGGAACATCCTGTCCCTGGCCTCGGCGCCGGACACGCACGCTTTCTCCAAGGCGCAGGAGGAGCTGGTCGCCTTCCGCCGCCAAGCCCTCAGCGTTGCGGTGCTGAGCCAGGTGCGCGTGGCGGTGGTGCAGTTCCGCGAGCTGTCGCAGGAGTTTTCGCTCAACGCCGATCAGGCGTCGATCGACCGCCGCATCCGGCAGCAGTATGTCAACAGCAGCACGGTCGGCCAGCAAGGCGACATGAGCGTGATTCAGGCCGAGGTGTCGGAACTCGTCTCCGACCTGCGGCGCGATCTCGTCTACGCCGACCTGCAGAACGCCTACGCCCGCGTCATGGTGTCGGCGGGCGTCGATCCGATGCCGGAGGCCGTCCCGTCCCAGGATCTCGCGACCCTGCGTCAGGCCGTGTCCGACGGGCTGGGCGCTTGGCAGCAGAAGGCCGGCGGCACAGCGCGCCTCCAGGATCTTCTGGTTCCCGCCGCCACGACGTCGGAGAAGGCTCCAGGGGAGAAGGCCCCGGTTGAAAAGGCTGCCGAGCCGAAGGATGAACCGAAGGGCGTCCCGGTCGCCGCGCGCGGCGAGGAACCGGCGGAGCGCAAGGCCGCCGTGCCGGAGCGCGTGACGGTGGCCGAACTGCCGCAGCAACCGGCCTCCTCCATGACCGCTCCGATGACGGTGTCCTACAGCCCGCCCACCCGGGCGGAGCCGGTCAAGGTCTACTCGGTGCCGCTGAGCGCGCTGACCCCGATGGGGCGTGCCTCGGCGCGTTGATGCCGACGGGGCGGCGCAGCGGCGTCGCCCCCTTTCGGCTGTGCCGGTGCGCCGGTGCTGAAACAAATAAGCGTACAGGACCGCTCATAGATCCTGGATCGTTGCGCTTCCGGAGCAAAGGGTGCAGAAAATCTCTGCCATGATGTGCCGCTTTCGCCCCTCACGCTTCCTTGCCGCGCTGTCTATCGCGCTGCTTCCTCTGCCGCTTGCCGCCGCCGACCCGGCGCCGGCCCCCGAAGGCGGGGTGCGCGCGCTGATCGAAGCGCGGCAGCACGCCGTCCTGTCCAGCGAGATCGCCGGGCGCATCGGGCGGATCACCGTGGAGGCGGGCCAGTCCTTCAAAGCGGGACAGACGCTCGTCGCGTTCGATTGCAGCCATTATCAGGCGGCGGTCGATGCGGCCCGCGCCAACCTGCGCGCCGCCGACGTCACGGTGCGGCAGAGCCGCCGGCTGGAACAGTTGAAGTCCATCGGCGGGGCCGAGGTCGAGATGGCCGAGGTCAAGGCCGAGGCCGCCCGCGCCGATCTGCGCAAGGCGGAGATCGAGGTCCGCCGCTGCGACGTGAAGGCGCCCTTCGACGGCAAGGTGGTGGAGCAGCGGATCCGCGAGCATGAGTCGGTGCCCGCCGGCACGGCTCTGCTGGAAGTCCTCTCCGACCGCGATCTGCGGGTGGAACTGATCGTCCCGTCCTCCTGGCTGGTTTGGCTGAAACCCGGCCAGCGGTTTGAGCTGCGCATCGACGAGACGGGCGAGGTTCTGGACGGGGAGGTGGCCCTGGTCGGCGCCCGCGTCGACCCGGTCAGCCAGTCGTTGAAGGTGACGGGCAAGCTGCTGGCCGACAAGCAGGGCAACGCCCCGAACCTTGTCGCCGGCATGAGCGGAACCGCCCGCTTCGCCCCGCCGGAGGAGGCCAAAGGTGCCCGATGACGTCACATCCGTCCGGATGGAAGCGGCCAACCCGCTGAACAGCCTTCTGCTCCTCCTGAACCTGCAGCAGGAGGCCCGGCAGGCTCAGAACCCGGAAGCGCTGCGCTTCCTCATGGTGAACCAGACGCGGCGGATGATCGCCTACCAGCAGGCGGTCTTGCTGACCGTCGCGCCGTCGGGCAAGGCACGGCTGGAAGCCGTGTCCAACGTCGCTGTCCCCGAACGCGACGCTCCCTTCACCCGCTGGCTGGAGGCCGCGGCTTCGGCCATCGCCGCGGGGGCGGAGGCGCGCAACCTGCACGGCGTCGCCCCCACGGAGGTGCCGCCGCCGCTGGCCCGCGACTGGGGGCAGTGGGGACCGGCGCAGGCGCTGTGGGTGCCCTTGCCGGAGCCGGACGGCACCGTCACGGCGGTGTTGTGGCTCGCCCGTGACGACGCGTGGACGGATGGGGAGAAGGTGCTGCTCGCGCAACTCTCCGGCGGCTATGGGCACGCCTGGTGGGCGCTGACCCGGGCCGGACGCCGGTCGGGTGCGCGGGCGCGCAAGGGGGTGTGGGCGCTGGCGGTGGTGGCGGCTCTGGCGGCGGTCCTGGCCATCCCGGTGCCGCAATCGACGCTGGCCCCGGCGGAGGTGGCGCCGCGCGACCCGCTGATCGTCAGCGCGCCGCTGGAAGGCGTGATCGAACGCTTCCATGTTCAGCCGAACGAGCCGGTGACCACCGGCCAGCCGCTGTTCACCTTCGAAGCAACGGTTCTGAAAAGCCGCCTGGAGGTCGCGCGCAAGGCGCTTGCCTCTGCGGAGGCGGAGCTGCTGACCGCCTCCCAAGGGGCTTTCACCGATCCGCTGAGCAAGGCGCGCATCGCCCAGTTGAAGACCCAGGTGGAACTGCGCCGGGCGGAGATGGACTTCGCCCGCGACCTGATGGACCGCGTCACCGTGAAGGCGGAGCGGACGGGCATCGCCGTCTTCACCGACGCCAACGACTGGCTGGGCAAGCCGGTGGCGGTCGGCGAGCGCATCCTGACCCTGGCCGATCCGCAGGTTGCGGAGGTGGATGTGCATGTGCCGGTCAACGACGCGATCGTGCTCCAGGAGGGAGCCGAGGTCAGCCTCTATCTGAACGTCGACCCGCTGCGTCCGTTGCGCGCCAGGGTGTCCCACGCCAGCTATGAACCGGGGCTGACCCCGGGAGGCGTCCTGGCCTACCGCGTCCGTGCCGATCTGGCGCCGGACCAGCCGACGCCGCGCATCGGGCTGCGCGGCACCGCCAAGATCCAGGGCGAGCGGGTGCCGCTTGCCTTCTACCTGTTCCGCCGCCCGCTGGCGGCGCTGCGCCAGACCGTGGGGCTCTGAGCCATGGGCGCCGCCGCCATCGGCATGACGACGGGGCCGGCGGCGGTCACGCCGGTGGATCCGCTGGACAGCGTGCGGTTGCCGCCGCTGCGCGAGGAACTGCAACTGCTGCCGGCGCCGCCGGCGGTGGACGGGTCGCCCTGCTGGACGATCCACGATCCGGTGCGCAACCGCTATTTCCGCATCGGCCACGGCGCCTTCGAAGTCATCGCCCGCTGGCATCACGGATCGCCCCGCGCCATCGCCGCCGCGGTGGCCGCCGAAACGGTCCTGGAGCCGGAGGCGGAGGATGTCGTCGGCCTCTACAAGTTCCTGGCCGGCAGCAACCTGACCCAGGGCGCCGACGTCGATTTCCTGGCGAAGCAGACGGCGGCGCGACGCACGTCCTGGTGGATGTGGCTGCTGCACAACTACCTGTTCTTCCGCATCCCGCTGGTCCGGCCCGACGCCTTCCTGAACGCCACGGTGCGTTACGTGGCGCCCTTCTACAGCCGGGGCTGGTTGTGGACGGTGATCGGCGCGGGGGTTTTGGGTCTCATTCTGGTGATGCGCCAATGGGACAGCTTCGCCCACACCTTCCTGCACTTCTTCACGCTGGAGGGGATGGCGCTCTACGGCCTGACCCTGCTGGTGACGAAGACCCTGCACGAGCTGGGGCACGCCTACACCGCGAAACGCTTCGGCTGCCGCGTGCCGACCATGGGGGCGGCCTTCCTGGTGATGTGGCCGGTGCTCTACACCGACACCAGCGACGCGTGGCGGCTCGTCTCCCGCCGGGCCCGGCTGCACATCGCGGCGGCCGGCATGCTGACCGAACTGGCGCTGGCCGCCTTCGCCACGCTGGCCTGGAGCTTCCTGCCCGACGGGCCGTTGCGTAGCGCCGCCTTCTTCGTGGCGACGGTGAGCTGGGTGACGACCCTGACCATCAACCTCAGCCCCTTCATGCGCTTCGACGGCTATTACCTGCTGGCCGACGCGCTGGACGTGCCGAACCTGCAGGACCGCGCCTTCGCGCTCGCCCGCTGGCGGCTGCGGGAATGGCTGTTCGGGCTGGGCGACGAGGTGCCGGAGCGATTCGATCCGTGGCTGCACCGGGTGATGCTGGCCTACGCCTTCGCCACCTGGGTCTACCGGCTGGTGCTGTTCATCGGCATCGCGGTGCTGGTCTATCACGTTTTCATCAAGGTGCTGGGCATCGTGCTGTTCGCGGTGGAAGTCGGCTGGTTCATCCTTCGCCCCCTGGTCAACGAGGTGAAGGAATGGTGGGAACGGCGGGGCAGCCTGCGGCCCAACCGGAACCTCCTGATGACCCTGGGCGGCTTGGCCGCGCTGGTCTGGCTGGCCTTCGTGCCGGTCACCGGCACCATCGCCGTGCCGTCGGTGTGGCGGGCGGAGGGCTTCTCGACCCTGTTCGCCCCGGCTCCGTCGCGCATCGTCGAGGTGCTGGTCCAGCCCGGCCGGCGCGTGGCGGCGGGCGACCTGCTGTTCCGCCTGGAAGCGCCGGAACTGACGAGCAAGCTGGAGCAGTCGGAATTGCGCATCGCGCTGGCGCAGGATCGCATCGACCGCATGCTGGCCGCCCGCGACGGGTTGGATCGGGTGCGCGTGATGGAGGAGGACCTGGCCGCCGGGCTGGCCGACCGGCAGGGCCTGCTCGACGGTCTGGCACGGCTGGAAATCCGTGCGCCCATCGCCGGAACGGTGGTGGATGTGGCCGACGCGCTGCGCCCCGGGCGCTGGGTCGGACCGTCGCTGGCGCTCGGCCAGATCGTCGCCGATGGTGGCGGCGAACTGGTCGGCTATGTGGCCGAGAACGACCTCACACGCATCATGGTGGGGGCGGGCGCGGTGTTCCACGCCGACGACCCGCTGCGCCCCCGCATGGAAGCGCAGGTGACGGCGGTGAACCGGGTGAGCGTGAAGGGGCTGGACATTCCCGCCCTGGCCTCGATCCATGGTGGCCCGATCGCGGTGGAGAGCCAGACCGGACCGTCGATGGGGCGGACGAACGCCGAGGCCGCGCGTTCCAACCTGAAGCCGGTGGAGGCCGTCTATCGGGTGACCCTGGCGCCGCTGGACCGGACCCAGGCGGGGCCCGCCCACCAGATGCGCGGCGTGGCCCGCGTGGACGGCGAGGCGCGCAGTCTGGCCGACCGCTTCTGGCGCACCGCGCTGGCCGTGCTGATCCGCGAAACCGGGTTCTGACGGGAAAGAATGCCCATCAGGGCGCGATCGCCCATCGCCCGTTGGCCATCTTGCAGAAGGTCAGCCTGTAGGGTTGGACGGTCCGCCGGATGAAATTGGCCTGAACGTCCCCGCAGGGGGCACCGTCGCGCTCGTGGACCTTCTCCACGACCACATCGCCGCGCACCCCGGTCTTCGGGTTGTTCCATTCGGTGCGCCGTCCCGCCTCCATGGGGGTCAGGGCGTCGGCGAGCGCCTTGCGGAACAGGTCCCAATCCTCGTCCGTCAGATCCACCCCGCCGCGCCCACCGAGAAACAGGCCGAACTGGGCCTGCGCGGGGGTCGCGATGGCCAGCGTCGCGATCAACGCGGCAGCGTGAAGCCCAAGGGGCGCGATGGATAACAGGCGCATGCGGCGGTTCCTTATGACCGTTGACTGAATCCGGGCATTTTAGGAACGATTGAGGAAGTCCGCTCGTGAAGGCAGGTCACGAACCGTCGCCTTACCGTAACATACGTCCTCTGCAACATACGCTGTACGCAAGAGAGAAGGGCCCCACGCGCACCGGGCGCCGCTCGGCCCGGTAGGCAACCGTAACGTACTGGCCTCATGGCGGGGGGGAGGGCGAGCGTCTCAAGCCATGGGCGCGGCCTTTCAGCCCGATGGGCCGCCGCTCCGTGCACTCCGCCTGGATGGCCCAATGGAAGACGATTCGGAAAGGTGTCGCTCCCGTCTCCGTAGGACGGCCCTTCCGCTGCTCGCCACTTTGCTTCTCGCGGCCCTGCTGTTCGCCGGTCTGCCGTCTGGAAGCGCATTGGGGCAGACACCGGATGTCCACCCCCCCACGGCAGGCGGAACGGCGACCGCGCTGGAAGTGTATGCGGCACGGCTTGAGGCGGTCGCCGCCACTTATCCGCAGCTTCCCTCCATCCTGTCGGACGCCTTCGCGCGTCCCAACGGGCGGGAGGCGGCGGTGCACCCGTTGCGCCTGCTCCGCGGCCTGCTGATCCTCTTCACGGCGGGAACGGTGGCGTTGCTGCTGACCAGGCGGGTCCTGGCGGAGCCGCTTCGGAAGCTGGAGTCGGAAGGCGGGGCGCCGCTGCTGACGGGCGCGCTGCGCTTCGTGCTCGGGCTGGTTCCGGTGGGTGCCTTCGCGGTCGGGGTCCTTGTGGTCTATGCGATCGTACGCCCGCCGCATCCCGCGGCTCCGGCGGTTCTGCTGGCGGTGCTCCAGGCGGCTATGACCGTGCTTCTATGCGATCGGCTGATCCGCTTCCTCTGCGCGCCGGGGCGCACGGCGCTGCGCCTGATCCCGCTGGAGGACGCGGACGCGCGCGCCCTGCACCGCACGGGCGTGATCACCGTGACGCTGGCCGCGACGGTGCTCGGGCTGGTCGATCTTCTGCTGGCGCTGGGGGTTGCCGGAAACGCCATCGTCGCCATCGGCCTGCCGCTGAGCACCGTGCCCTTCCTTTATCTGCTCTTCCGCGTGTGGCGCGGGCGCACGGCGGTGGCGCGGGCCGTCGCCCATCCGCTGGGCATCGAGGCGAAGGACCACCCCACATTGGGGCTGTGGGCTGTGGCGGCCTCGGTCTACCTGGTCGCCTTGTGGCTGGTCGTCGCGGCGGCCGCGGTGCGGCTGGAACCGGCGACCGGGCCGCGGATGCTCGCCAGCCTTCTGGTTGCGCTGGCGGTGCCGGCCATCGCCCTGATGGCCCAGCGCCCGCTCGCGCGCTTCTACCGGGGAGAGGAGACGGCGGCGGGGAAGGCTGCGGTGGCGCGGGTGATGCGGGCGCTGTGGTCGGCCCTGTTCGTCGTCGGGGTCTTCGCCACCGCGGCCATCTGGGGGTTCCGGGTGGAGCAGGCCTCCGGAACGATCGGCATCGTCCTGCGGCTGCTGTTCAATGTAACGGTCGTGCTTCTGCTGGGTTACGTCGCTTGGACGATGGTGGTGCGGGCCATCGACCGTGCTTTGGAGGGCGCGCGGCACGATGGCGTTTCCTCACGCGGGCAGAGGCTGGCGACCTTGCTGCCGCTGCTGCGGAAGTTCCTTCAGGTCGTGCTGGTCATCATCCTGGTCATGATCGTCCTGTCCTCGCTGGGCATCGAGATCGGGCCATTGCTGGCCGGGGCGGGGGTGGTCGGCATCGCCATCGGTCTCGGCGCGCAGTCGACCATTGCCGACATCCTGGCCGGCGTCTTCTTCCTGCTCGAGGACGCCTTCCACATGGGCGACTATGTGGAGGTTGGGCAACTGCGCGGCACGGTGGAGGGCATCTCCCTGCGCTCGCTGAAGCTGCGCCACCACCGCGGCGCGGTGCACACGCTGCCCTTCGGCCAGATCAAGGCGCTGACCAACTACAGCCGCGACTGGGCACTGATGCGTCTGGAGTTCCGCGTTCCGCCGGAGACCGACATGGGGCTGGTCAAGAAGCTGGTGAAGGAGGTCGGCAAGGATCTGTCCGCCGACCCGGAAATGGGGCCGAGCTTCATCGAACCGCTGAAGTCCCAGGGCGTGCGGCGGGTGGAGGACGACGCGGCGATCATCGGCGTCAAATTCATCACCAAGCCCAACGAGCAGTTCGTCATCCGGCGCGAGGCCTATCACCGCCTGATCCGGGCCTTCCAGGCTCACGGCATCCATCTGGTCGGGCGCGGCGTGGTGGTGCGGGTGGACGATCCGGACGCCGCCAACCGGGTTATCGGATTCGCCGCCGCCCAGGCCATGAACAGTTCCCGCAAGGAGAGCGGAGCGGCGGAGTGAGGTCCGTCACGCCGCCGGTTTCACGGACAGCCACGCCGCGATGACGAAGGCGGGCAGGCGGACGAGCGCCGCGTCGTCCCGCCCGGACTCCTCCTGCCATGCCCGGTGCCGGTCCAGCGCGGTCCGCAGGGCGGCCGCTCGCCCCGCCGCGGGGACGGCGGACAGGGCGGTGTCCAGGCTGGTCAGATAGGGCGGAAACTCCGCGTTGGGACCGGCGAGGCCGCGTTCCGTCCCCTCAGGGTCGAACCACGCGTCCGCGGCGGCGGTGTCGGCGCTGGGCGGAACGACCATGCCGCCGACATAGCCGGTGGGCTGGACCACCTTCCACCCCTTGCGGCTCGGCCCCGTGGTCCAGCCGAGCGCGCGGGCGACCTCCATCGTCGCGGCACGGGTCGGCGCCTGACGGGTGATGCGGTCCATGAGGTCGGTGAGATCGGCAACGGGCATCGGTGCGCTCCTTCGATGAACCATCCGGCGATGAACCATCCGGATGGTCGTCAACGTACAACATCGGTGGCGGGCAGGGCGATGACAGCCTATCTGGGAAACGGCCCATCAGGCGAGAGGGAGCGGTGCGGAAAAGAATGGCGGCCACCATCCTGGTGATTTTGATGACGCTGGTCGTGCTGCTGGCCGGTCCGGCCTTCGTGATCGCGTCGGGAACGGCGACGCTGGGCGTGGACTGGAGCCGGGCGGACCGCAGGTCCGTCGGCCTCGCTCCCGATCCCGCCACGACGCCGGAGGCCGTGGTGCAGGTCTACGCCGCCCGCGCCCTGTCCTGGCGCGGCGCCTTCGGCACGCACCCGTGGTTCGCGGTGAAGCCGGCGGGGGCGTCGGCCTACACCGTCTATGAAGTGGTCGGCTGGCGGGTCTACCGCGGCCTGCCGGCGGTGGCGGTCAGCAACCGCGACCCGGACGGGCGCTGGTTCGGCTCCGCCCCCGCGGTGCTGGCCGAACTGCGCGGCCCCGCCGCCGAGGCCGCCATCCCCAAGATCGCCGAGGCCGCCCGGAGCTACCCCTACGCCGGGGAATACCGCATCTGGCCCGGCCCCAACAGCAACACCTTCGCCGCCTGGGTGGGGCGGGCGGTGCCGGACCTGCGGCTCGACCTGCCCTCCACGGCGCTGGGCAAGGACTATCTGGGCACCGGCCTGATCGCGCGTGCGCCCAGCGGCACCGGTTGGCAGGTCAGCCTGTTCGGCCTCGCCGGTCTGCTCCTGGCCAAGGAGGAAGGGTTCGAGGTGAACCTGCTGGGCATGACCTTCGGGGTCGATCCCTTCGATCTCGCGGTCAAAATTCCGGGCGTCGGGCGGGTGGCGCTGAACGCCCCCGCCCCGACCGCTCCGGCTGCCGACAGTCCGCCGCCGGGCTGAGCCTCAGGTCTCCTCATCGGCGGCCGACATGCCGGTGCCGGCCGGGCCGAGCGGCGGGTTGCCGCGCTTCAGGCCGAGCCGGGTCATGCAGTCCCACGCCTCCTCCGCCGTGTCGGCGATGTCGAACAGGTCGAGGTCGCCGGCGCTGACCATGCCGTGGTCGGCCAGCGCCCGGAAGTTCACCACCTCGTTCCAATAGTCGCGCCCGACGAAGACGATGGGCAGGCGGGAGGCCTTGTTGGTGTTGCGCAGGTTCAGGATCTCGAACGCCTCGTCGAAGGTGCCGAAACCGCCGGGGAAGATGGCCAGCCCGTTGGCGCGCATCGCCAGATGCATTTTCCGGATGGCGAAATAATGGAAGCGGAAGGTCAGCTCCGGCGTGCTGTAGGGGTTGGGGTGCGGCTCCTGCGGCAGGCTGATGTTGAAGCCGATGCTCGGCGCCCCGGCCTCCTGCGCGCCGCGGTTGGCGGCCTCCATCAGGCCGGGGCCGCCGCCGGTGGCGATCACGTTGTCGCGCTGCCCGTCCTCGGTGGGTGCCAGGGCGCCGCCGCGCTCCGACACGATGCGCCCGAAGGTCCGCGCCTCCTCGTACCAAGCCGCCTGCTTGGCCCGCCGCTCGGCCAGTTGCCGCTCCTCCGGCGTGCGGGCGTCGCGGAGAAGTTGCTCCGCCCGTTCGGGCGAGGGCACCCGCGCGCTGCCATAGACCACGATGGTGGACCGGATGCCCCAGGCCTTAAGCTCCGATTCCGGCTTGGCGTATTCGAGCATGAAGCGCACCCCGCGCATCGGCTCGCTCAACAGGAAATCGCGGTCCTCGAAGGCGATGCGGTAGGCGGCGGATTCGTGGTTCGGCCTGTTGTCCTTCATGCTGTGCTCCGAGTGGGGACGGGGAACGGCTTCTGGTCATGTGGGGTCGCGAGCGGCTCTTTGCCCGGACTCAAAGGGTTTGCATTCAAAGCAATTGTGCCGCAGACCGGAAGGCGGGCGGAAGGGAAACCGGTTCCGCGTCTTTCCATGAGCATTGGCCCTGCCCACATCATGATGAAGGCGCGTCTGCGCCCGACCATCAGCGTCTTATCCGCATCTGTTCGTAAGGGGTGACGTTGACCAGCATCGAGCAGCCATGGCCATCGGATGAGCGCGCCCGGCTCGACCGGCTGAAGAGCTACGGCGTGCTGGACACGCCGCCGGAACCGGCTTTCGACCGGCTGGCCCGGTTGGGCGCCCGCCATTTCCGCATGCCCATCGTCATGGTCAATCTGGTGGACGAGACGCGGCAATGGTCCAAGGCCGGCTATGGCCTGGAAACGATGGTCGTCGAGCGGCGGCTGTCCTTCTGCGCCCACACCATTCTCGACGACGCGGTGCTGGTCGTGCACGACACGCGGGAGGACGACCGCTTTGCCGACAACGAATTGGTGACCGGGCCGCCGCATTTGCGCTTCTACGCCGGCGCGCCGCTGATCGCGCCGGATGGGCTGCGGATCGGAACCTTCTCCCTGCTCGACCACCGGCCCCATCCGGAGTTCAGCGCGGAGGATGAGCGGGATCTGGAGGAGTTCGCCCGTCTCGCCATGCACGAGATGGAAACCCAGGCCGCCCACCGTGCCGCCCAGGCGGCGGAGACGCTGCTGCGGGACAAGAACGCCCTGCTGGAAAGCCTTCTGGAGAGCGTCACCGACCCGATCTTCGCCAAGGACCGGGAGCGCCGCTTCACCTTGGTCAACTCCGCGACCGCGCGCCTGTTCGGACGGACGCAGGAGGCGGTGGTGGGCCTGACCGACGAGGATCTGTTCCCGCCGGAGGAAGCCAGGCGACTTGACGACCTGTGCGGGCGGGTGGTCGTCACCGGGCGGGAGGAGACGGTCGAGGAGGAACTGCCTTTCCCCATCGAGGAGGGCAAGCGCGTCCTGATGATCAGCGTGATGCCCCTGCGCGACGCCTGGGGAACGGCCATCGGCGTCGTCGGGGTGGCCCGCGACGTCACCGCCCGCAAGCGCGCGGAGGAGGCGCTGCGGTCGAGCGAAGCGCGGTTCCGCACGCTGGTGGACAACACGCCGCTGCTCATGTGGATCAACCGCCCGGACGGCACCCCCGAATATTACAATGTCGAATTGCGCGCCTACACCGGCCAGGACGTGGAAACCATGGCCAACTGGAAGGCCATCCATCCGGACGACCGTTCCGCCTTCATCGAGCTGAGGACGCGCTCGATCGCCGCCGGAACGCCTTATCAGAGCAACATCCGGGTTCGGCGCGCCGACGGGGCGTGGCGCTGGCACCAGTGCCGCGTGGTGCCGGTGAGGGAATGGGGAGCCATCGTCTCCTGGATCGGCACCGCCGTGGACATCCACGACATCCGGCGCGCCCAGCAGGCGGCGGAGGAGGCCGACCGCTCGAAAGGCCGCTTCCTGGCGGCGGCCAGCCACGACCTGCGCCAACCCATGCAGTCGATCCTGCTGTTCGCCGGGGCGTTGGCGCCGCATGTCGCCGGCGAGGCCGGGCAGCGGGCGCTGGACCGGCTTCAGCAGGGGCTGGACACGCTGAAGGATCTCCTGGACAGCCTGCTCGACGTGTCGCGTCTCGACGCCGGGGTGGTGGCGCCACAGATCGAGGAATTCCCCGTCGCCGACCTGCTCGGCCCGCTGTCCGCCGCCTACACTCCGCTGGCCGAGGCCAAGGGGCTGGACTGGCGGGTCGTCCCCTTCACCGGCACGGTGCGCAGCGACCGGGTTCTGTTGGGACGGATGCTGCGCAATCTGGTCGACAACGCCATCCGCTACACCGACCGGGGCCGCGTCATGGTCGATTGCCGCCCCCAGGGAACGCGCCTGTGCGTGGAGGTGCACGACACCGGCCTGGGCATTCCGCCCGAACAGCGGGAGCGCATCTTCGAGGAGTTCCACCAGATCGGCAACCCGGAACGCGACCGTGACCAGGGCCTGGGCCTCGGGCTCGCGATCGTGCGCCGGCTGTCGCGGCTGCTCGACCATCCGGTGGATCTGGTGTCGCGGCCGGGGCGCGGTTCGATCTTCTCGGTCAGCGTCCCCTTGATCCGTCAGGACGCCCCGCGCCCTCCGGTGACCGCCATGCGAACGGGCCGGGCCGATGCCATGACCGCGACCGGGGACGGGCGGCTGGCGGTGGTCGTGGAGGACGACGCCATCGTTCTGTTGGGGCTGGCGGCGATGCTGGGCGAGTGGGGATTCGAGGTGCTGTCCGCCGGGAGCACCGGTGAAGCGCTGGAGCGTCTGCGCACCGGCGGGCGGCGGCCCGACGTCGTGCTGGCCGACTACCGGCTGCGCCAGGGGCGGGTCGGCACCGAGGCCATCCTGCGCATCCGCGACCTGTTCGGCGCCGACGTGCCGGGTCTCATCGTCACCGGGGAGATCGGACCGGAGCCGCAGCGCGATGCCGCCCGGCACGGTCTCGGCCTGATGCACAAGCCGGTGACCCCGCGCCTTCTCGAAGCCGCACTGGCCAGCCATCTTGGAGCCATCGGGCCGGCTTGAGCGTTGCTACCACCAGCGGTGCCGCCGGTGCCGCGCCGTGCGAGGGTTATGGAGGAGACAACAGAGTGCCATCCCTGTCGAAAGGCCTTGCCATGGTCGCCGTCGCGGCGGCGCTGGCCGGGTGCCAATTCCCTGGGTTTTCGCCGCCGCAGCAGACGGCCACCCTGCCGCCGCCGACCGTGCCGAAGCCGCCGCCCGAGGAGCGCGGGGTCTGGATCGTCGGCAGCCCGTCCATGCGGGGGGCGGTCAGCAGCGCGGCCAGCCGCTTCAACAGCACACCCGACACCCAGCCGCGCCTCGTCGCCGAGGGCACCAACAGCGGATTCCGCAGCTTCTGCGCCGGGGTCGGGCTGGAGCATCCCGACATGGTGGTCTCCGACCGCCGCATCGGGGCCGAGGAGCAGAAGCGCTGCCGGGGCAAGGGCATCACCATGATGGAGTACGAGCTTGGTCCCAAGCAATTCGTCTACGTCAAGGACGCCCACATGATGACCATCCCCGGCGTGCGCGACTTCACGGACAGCTGGGGCGTGAAGGGCAAGCCGGTGCGCGGGGCCTGATCAGCGAGCAACGCCAGCGTCGGCGGCGGCCTGCTTGCGGAAGAAATCCACCCCCATCTGGATGCTGCGCCCGATGTTGGCCGCGCGGTCCTCGAAAAAGGCGGCGGCCTCGGGCGTGCAGACCTCGGCCGTCGTCTCGCGGAACAGCTCCAGCCAGCGCTCGAAATGCGCCGGCCCGATGTCGAAGCGGACGTGGGCGGGCAGGGGGCGCCCGTCGTAGCGGTGGGTCAGCAGGGCGACCGAGGACCAGAAGTCGATCATCTTCAGAAGATGGGGCTCCCAGTCGGTGATCGCCGCGCCGAAGACCGGGCCGAGCAGGGCGTCGTCGCGGATCTTGCCGTAGAAGGTGCGGACGAGGGCTTCGATCATCGCCTCGTCGATGCCGGTCTTGGCGACGCGTTCGGCGATGGTGGCGGACTGGGGGGTGGGAACGGCGGTCTGGTCCAAGGCGGTGGGGTCCTAAAAACATGAGGCGAACAAGACCCCGCACTATACCCGTCCCGGCGGCACTCCGCCACCCGTGCAGGGCTTTAAATTCCCTCTCCCCTCCGGGGAGAGGGTTATGAACGTCATACGCGCTCTCCAGGCACTTACCGGACGATAACCACCACCAGCCGCTTCGGCCCGTGGACGCCGTAGGCCAGCGTCTGCTCGATATCCGCCGTCTTCGACGGGCCGGAGATCAGCAGGGCGTTGGTCGGCATGCCGTCGGCCCAGCGGTTCTCGGTCATCGCCTGCCAGAAGGTGTCGTACAGCGCGTCGGCGCGCAGCAGCGCCAGATGCATGTGCGGCACCAGCGACATCAACCGCGGCTCCTCCGGCGTCGGCCAGACGATCAGGCTGCCGGTGTCGGCGATGGCGCCCAACGTCGTGGTGATGCCGGCGTCGATGCCATCGAACAGCCGCTCCTTGAAGGTCTCGACCCGGTCTGCGTAGGGGATCAGCTCGGGTCCATCCGCCGTCCATTCGGCGGACAGGCGCGCTCCGGCCTTGGTCGCCGGGCCGAACAGCAGGTTGCGGGTGCCCTGCGCCTTCAGGAAAGCCTGGACGTCGGCGGGCCAGTTGGCCTCCGTCGTCTCCAGGAACTCCGTGTGCACGGCCTCCATCATGCGCTTGATGCGCTCCAGCCGCTCCGCCCCCTCCCAGCGCTTGTTGCGCAGGACGGCGAAATCGGACTCCGGCGGGGTCAGCGGATGGGCGTCGCGCCCGGCGCGCAGCTTGCCCAGGATCGCGTTTCTGGACTCAGACATCGGGGATCCCCTTCTCGCGAGCGAGGGCGTGGAGCGTGCGGTTGGCGAAGCGCGGCTTGGACCGCACGTTCGTCCACTCCTTGAGCAACGGCAGGCTGGCCGGCGCGGCGTTGCCCAGCTTGGCGAGCAGCGCCGTCGCGAACTGGTAGGCGAGCGGCGAGGCGTAGGTCATCGACCAGCCCTTCCACACCATCGCCTCCGCCTTGCTGGCGTGCGACCCGGCCCCCTTCACGCTGTCGCCGGGATGCACGGCCTCCGACCGCAGGCGGCCCATGATCTCCACGATGGGGATCTTGACCGGGCAAATCTCGACGCAGGCGTTGCACATGGTGCAGGCATGCGGCAACTCGCCCCGTTTCTCCAGCCCTTCCACCTGCGGCATCAGGATCGAGCCGATCGGGCCGGGGTAGGGCGCCTGATAGGCGTGGCCGCCGACCTTGGTGTAGACCGGGCAATGGTTCATGCAGGCGCCGCAGCGGATGCAGCGCAGCGTGTTGCGCAGTTCCTCGTCGGCGTAGATGCCCGACCGCCCGTTGTCGAGGATCACCAGATGGATCTCGTTCGGGCCGTCCTTCTCGCCCTCCTTGCGGGGGCTGGAGATCATGTTGACGTAGGTGGTGATCGGCTGGGCGGTGGCCGAGCGGGTCAGCAGGCTGATGACCGGCGGCACGTCCTCCAGCTTCTCAACGACCTTTTCCAGGCCCATGACGGCGATGTGGACGGGCGGCACGGTGGTGCTCATGCGCCCGTTGCCCTCGTTCTCCACCAGGCAGAGCGTGCCGGTCTCCGCCACCGCCATGTTGACGCCGGAGATGCCGACGTCGGCGGTCGCGAACTTCTTGCGCAGGACGCGGCGGGCGAGGTCGGTGAGCTGGGCCACGTCCTCGGTGTATTCCGCTTCCTTGATCTTCTGCTTGAACAGATGGGCGATCTGCTTGGTGTTCATGTGGATCGCCGGCATGATGATGTGCGAGGGCATCGCTTCATCAAGCTGGACGATGTATTCGCCGAGGTCGCTTTCCAGGCTTTCGATGCCGTGCTTTTCCAGGAAGGCGTTGAGGTGCATCTCCTCCGACACCATCGACTTGCCCTTGACCACCAGCTTGGCGTTCACGCGCTGCATGATGGACAGGACGATGGCGTTGGCCTCGTCGGTGGTGGAGGCCCAATGGACCTGGATGCCGTTCTTCGTGCAGTTGGCTTCCAGCTTCTCCAGCAGTTCCGGCAGCTTGGACAGGGCGCGCAGGCGGACCGAGGCGCCGAGCGTCCGCACCCCGCTCCACTCGGCGGTGTCGGCGAACTGGACGGCGCGCTTGGACATCAAACCGTCCATGGCGCGGCGGAAGTTGCCGCGGAGCTGCTGGTCCTGGAGCGCGGCGCTGGAGGCCTTGGCGAAATTGATGCTGGTCTCACCCATGGGTGCGCTCCTTCAGGAACTGGGCGATATGGACGCCGCGGACCGGCTTCTTGCCGCCTTCCAAAGCTCCGGAGATGTTCATCAGGCAGCCGCAGTCGCCTGACACCACCGCCTTGGCCCCAGTGTTCTCGATGTCCGCCACCTTGTCGCCGACCATCGCCGCGGAGATTTCCGGATGGCGCACGGCGAAGGTGCCGCCGAAGCCGCAGCATTCCTTCTCCCGCTGCAACTCCACCAGTTCGACGTTGGCGAGCTGGCGCAGCAGGGCCTTCGGCTCGTCGGTCACACCCATTTCGCGCTGGGCGTGGCAGGAGGCGTGCCACGTGATCTTCACCGGCGGCCCCTGGTCCTCGAACCTGACCTTCAGGACCTGGACGAGGAACTGGGTCAGCTCCCACACGCGGGACGCCACCTGACGGGCGCGGGCCTCGTCCGGCTCGCCCTTGAACAGGTCGGGCCAGTGCTTGCTCATCATGCCGGCGCAGGAGCCCGACGGCACGACGATGGGCCAGTCGCCGGGAAAATAGTCGAGCTGCGCGCGGGCGACCTTCAGCGCCTCCTCACGGTAGCCGGAGTTGTAGGCGGGTTGGCCGCAGCAGCTCTGCCCCTGCGGGAAGACGACGCGGACGCCCTGCCGCTTCAGCAGCTCCATGCCGGCCATGCCGGCTTCGGGGTAGAAGAGGTCGACCAGACAGGTGCCGAAAAAATAAACGCTTTCGGGCCGCTCGATGTCGGGCCGGCTTATGGTGCCGTCGTGGCTCATGGTTTTTCCTCCCTCCCGCCTTAGAACGCGGGTTCCGACGCGCGCGTGGAAGCCGTGGCGGGAGCCTTCGGCGTCGAGCAGGCATCGACCAGATAGACGATGGAACGGTACGGCAAGCCGGAGTGGTCGGACAGGCCGATCTCGCAGGTCCGGCTGTTCGAATAGCCGGCCTTGGCCCCGGCGGGGATGTCCTTGGACAGGTGGCGCAGGGCGTGGGCGTTCAGCTCCGGCGTGGTGAAACCCTTGTCGCCGGCGAAGCCGCAGCAGCCGACATCCTCCGGCACCACCACCTGGGTGGCGCAGGCGGCGGCCACCGCCTTCATCTTGGCATCCAACCCCATCCGGCGGGTGGAGCAGGTCAGGTGCAGCACCACCGGCTCCGTCTGCTTGGTGAAGGTCAGCCGATGCAACAGGTGGTCGTGGATGAACTCCACCAGATCCAGGACCTGGAGCCCGGCGTCCTTCAGATGCTTCTTCAATCGGAAGGAACAAGGGCTGGTGTCGAGAACCACCGGGGCTGTGCCGTTGGTGCTGGCCGCCCAGATGGCGCGGACCATCTCCTCCGCCTTGGCGTCGGCCTGAGCCGCCAGCCCCTTGCTCTCCAAAGGCATGCCGCAGCACAGCGAGGACAGCTGCTCCGGATAGGCGACGCGGTAGCCGGCCTTCTGGAACAGCGCTTCCACCTTCACCGGCAGCGGGGTCTTCTCCGGGTCGCTGGCGGCCGGCCCCATGCTGCGGCTGGTGCAGCTCGGCACATAGACGACGGTCGGTGCGTCGGCGGACGCCTTGGCCTGGGGCAGCGGCGTGAAGTTGGTCGGGGTGGGCAGGGCGCGCGGCAGATGCGGCAGGCGCTGGCCGGTGACGGTGCGCAGCTTCTCGAACAGCCCGTTCGCCGTGTCGTCGCCCAGCGTCCGCTTCGCCAGATCGGCCAGCCTCAGGCCGGTGCGGGCGACCGACAAGGCCCCGGCGGTGTGTTCGGCGACGTAGCGGCCCACGCCCTGGGCGACCGCCCCGCGGCGGTCGCCGCGGATCGCCTTGATGAGCAGCCCCGTCTCGATCCCCACCGGGCAGGCGGTGGAACAGAGGCCGCAGGCCGCGCAGGTGTCGATGCCCTGGTAATCGTAGGCCTCGTGCAGCGCGCCGAGCCGAGCCGCGTCGGCGCCGGTGGCCTCAAGGCGCGAGATTTCGCGCCAGCCGACGATGCGCTGCCGGGGGGACAGCGTCATCTTGTGCGATGGGCAGGTCGGCTCGCAGAAGCCGCACTCGATGCAGGTGTCCACCAGCGGGTGGGCGGGCGGCATCGCCTTCAGGTTCTTGAGATGGGCCTCCGGGTCGTCGTTCAGGATGACGCCGGGGTTCAGCAGGCCCTGCGGGTCGAGCAGCGCCTTGATCTCCTTCATCAGGCCGTAGGCCTGCGGACCCCACTCCATCTCCACGAAGGGGGCCATGTTGCGGCCCGTGCCGTGCTCCGCCTTCAGCGAGCCGTCGTACTTGCGCACCACCTGATCGCACACCGCGTCCATGAAGCGGCGGTAGCGGTCCACCTCCTCGTCGGTGTCGAAGGCCTGGGTGAAGACGAAGTGCAGGTTGCCTTCCAGCGCATGGCCGAAGATGATCGCCTCGGTGTAGCCGAATTTCAGGAACATGGACTGAAGCTCGACCGTCGCCTCGGCCAGCCGGTCGAGCGGGTAGGCCACGTCCTCGATGATGACCGTGGTGCCGACCTTGCGCATGGCGCCGACCGCCGGGAACAGGCCCTTGCGGATCTTCCAGTAGCTTTCGCCCAGCTTGGCGTCGGTGGTGAAGGTCGGCTCGAACAGGGTCTGGGTCTGGGCGATCACCGCGCTGACCGCGGCGATGTTGGCGTCCAGCGCCGCCGCGTCCTCGCCGCGGATCTCCACCAGCAGGGCGGAGGCGTCCGGCCCCAGCCCGCCGATGAAGTCCGGCATGCCCGGCTTGCCCTCGACCGAGCGCAGCGAGGCGCGGTCCATCAGTTCCACCGCCGAGACCGGCGTCGGCTTCATCAGCGCGACGGCGCGGCAGGCCTCCCCGATGTCCGGGTACATCAGCAGGGCGTTCGCCTTGTGGGCGTGTTCCGGCACCGTGTTGTAGGTGATCTCGGACAGGAAGCCGAGCGTGCCCTCCGACCCGATCATCAGGTGCTGGAGGATCTCGACGGGGTCCTCGAAATCCACCAGGGCGTTCAGGCTGTAGCCGGTGGTGTTCTTGATGCGGAACTTGTTGCGGATGCGCTCCGCCAGTTTCTCGTCGGCGCGGGTGCGGGCGGCCAGACCGGACAGGCCGGACAGCAGGGCGCCGTGGCTGACGGCGAAGGCGTCGCGGCTGGCGGCGTCGCCGGTGTCCAGCAGCGTGCCGTCGGCCAGCACCAGCCGCATGGAGGCCAGTGTGCGGTAGCTGTTCTGCGCGGTGCCGCAGCACATGCCGCTGGCGTTGTTCGCCGCGATGCCGCCGATCTTGGCGGTGGCGATGGAGGCCGGGTCCGGGCCGATCTTGCGCCCGAAGGGGGCCAGCTTGCGGTTCGCCTCCGCCCCGATGACGCCGGGCTGGAGGGTCACCGTCGCGGCACCCGGCGGGATGGTGCAGCCGCGCCAGCTGTCGCCCAGCAGGACCAGGACGGAATCGGTGACCGCCTGGCCGGACAGGCTGGTGCCGGCGGCGCGGAAGGTCACCGGGGTCTTCAGCTCCCGGCAGAGGTTGAGCAGCCGCACCACCTCGCCCTCGGCCTCGACGATGGCGACGATCTGCGGGATCAGGCGGTAGAAGCTGCCGTCGGTCCCGTAGGCCAGCGTGCGCAGCGGGTCGGTGACGAGGCGTTCGTCCGGCATGAACTCCCGGAGGGCCGCGTGCAGGCGGTCATAGGGCGCGGGCAGCATCGGTTCTCGGGGCCTCCGGATCTGGGACCGCGCGACGACTCCTCCGTGATCGCCGGTCCGGGTTGCGGGTGCTGGGGCGACGTTTGTTTCCGCCCGTCGGACGGACGGCTTGTTGTGTGCCACAGTCAGTAGGTCGGATAATAGATTTGCTGGGGATAATCGATTTGCTGGGTTGCCGCAATGGTAAAATGAATTGACCAAACGCAGCGCTGCGCTGCTGCAATGCGTAAGAAATAAGGCGCACAAAGAAAGCGGCGCCTCCCGACCGGATGGAAGGCCGAGCGGCGCCGTAGGGAAAAAAGCTCGGCAGTGGATGACGCCCCTTCTCCCCAGGGAGAGGAGAAGGGGTTCGGACGTCGACGCTTACGGGATCATCCAGGGCAGGATGTAGGCCTGGATCATGGTGATGACGCCGATGATCGCGACGAAGAACAGGCTGTGCTTCACGGTGAAGCGGAACAGTTCGGACTCGCGGCCGACCAGACCCACAGCTGCGCAGGCCACGGCGATCGACTGCGGGGAGATCATCTTGCCGGTGACGCCGCCGGTCGTGTTGGCCGCGACCATCAGCACGTCGGACACGCCCACCTGCTGCGCCGTAGTGGCCTGCAGGCCGCAGAACAGCGCGTTGCTCGACGTGTCGGACCCGGTCAGGAACACGCCCAGCCAGCCCAGGATCGGCGAGAAGAACGGGAACAGGAAGCCCGTGCCGGCCAGCAGCAGCGCCAGGGTCGAGGATAGGCCCGAGTAATTGGCGATGAAGGCGAAGGCCAGGACCATGCCGATCGAGTAGATCGGGCGCTTCAGCTCGCTGACCGTCTCGACGAAGGTCTTCACGCCATCGGCCGGGCGCATCTTCAGCATGACCATCGTGATGATCGCGGAGATCAGGATGGCCGTGCCGGTGGCCGCCAGCAGATCGAGCTTGTAGACGGCGTCGATGGGCTTCGGCGAGGCGACGATCGGGGCGGCCTTCAGCACCAGCTTGTCCAGCCCGGCGATCGGGAAGTACAGCACCGTGTCGGCGAGCGCGCCGCCCTTGGCGAACAGGGCCTTGAAGGGCTTCAGGCTCCAGATCGTGACGATCACGGTCAGGATCAGGAAGGGCGACCAAGCCTTGGCGATCTCACCGGCGCTGTAGCCGCGCTGGGCGTTGAACTCGCTCGACGCCATGGCGCCGACCGACTGCGGCACCGGACCCGACGCCAGCGGGGAGTTGGCGAAGCGGAAGATCGCCTTCGGCTTCCAGAACTTGAGGAAGACGGTGATGCTGACGAGGCTGACCAGGGCGGAGGTGATGTCCGGCAGCTCCGGCCCGATGAAGTTGGCGGTGAAGTACTGGGTGACGGCGAAGGTGCCGCCGGCGACCAGGATGGCGGGCCAGGTCTCGCGCACGCCCTTCCAGCCGTCCATGATCATGATGATCCAGAAGGGCACGAAGACGGACAGCAGCGGAAGCTGGCGGCCGGCCATGGCGCCGATCTTGAACGGGTCGAGCGAGGTGACCTGACCGGCGACGATGATCGGAATGCCCATGGCGCCGAAGGCCACCGGGGCGGTGTTGGCGATCAGGCAGAGACCGGCGGCGTAGAGCGGGTTGAACCCCAGCCCGACCAGCAGCGCCGCGGTGATGGCGACCGGCGCACCGAAGCCCGCCGCCCCTTCCAGGAAGGCGCCGAAGGAGAAGCCGACCATCAGCATCTGAAGCCGCTGGTCCTCGGTGATCGACACCACCGACGAGCGGATGATCTCGAACTGGCCGGTCTTGACCGTGATCTTGTAGAGGAACACGGCGGCCACGATGATCCAGGCGATCGGCCACAGGCCGTAGAGGAAGCCGTATCCGGCGGACGCCAGCGCCATGCCGACCGGCATCTTGTAGAACAGGATGGCGACGGCCAGCGAAATGGCGACGGTGATGGTGCCCGCGATGTGGCCCTTCATGCGCAGAACGGTCAGCGCGATGAAGAAGAAAATGATCGGCAACGCGGCCACAAGTGCCGAAAGCCAAAGGTTACCCGCGGGATCGTAGACTTGTGTCCAGGGCTGCATGTTTCCTACCTATGCCGCAGATTCTCGGTTCTGCGCTTTGGCCTGCGACCGTGAATGGAACCCGGACCCGCGCGTCTTATCCGGACGCGCGCCGCCTGTCATTCCACGGCCGTTTGACCATGGAGATCAGTTTTTTCTTGGGTTGGGCTCCGGTCAAAAATTATGACCAAAGGCTCAGAACGGATACATTGGGTCGCAATGGTTGGCAATAGGGAAAATTCAATTTACCGTCAGCGTCGCGTGAGACTTTTTCTTGTCCATGGTATTACCACTGGACCCATTCGATGGTGGAGCGGCCGGGAAACGGTGTCATGGATGCGGCAGGGCTGGACGAGCGACCACCGTGACGATATCTAACCTTCTGGATAAGGCGGGATTTCTGCGGATGCAGGGCACGGGGCAGGGCAAGGGGCAAGGCAAGGGAATGATAAAGCCGGCCAAATTGGCGGACGCCATCGCCGACCATCTGGAGGCGTTGATCCGGGAGGGCGTCCTGCGCCCGGGAGAGAAGCTGCTGCCGGAACGGGATCTGGCGCTCAAGCTGGACGTCTCGCGCCCGTCCCTGCGCGATGCCCTGGAGAAGCTGGAGGAGCGCGGGCTGCTCGTCTCCGGGCGCAACGGCACGCACATCGCGCAGTTCTTGGCGCCCATCGCCGCCCCGCTGGCGGCGCTGCTGCAATCCGATCCGGACGCGCCCTTCCATTATCTCGAGTTCCGCAGCTCCATCGAGGCGGCCGCCGCCAAGCTGGCCGCGCAGCGGGCGACCGATCTCGACCGCGAGGCGATCCGCGCTCTGGCCCAGCGCATGCGCGACGCCCATGGGAAGGACGACCCGTCGGAAGAGGCCGATGTGGATGCCCAGCTTCACCTCGCCTTCTACGAGGCGGCGCACAACACGGTGATGCTGCACATCATGGGCGCGCTGTCGGAGATGCTGCGCAACGACGTGTTCTACAACCGCGACCGGCTCTACACCCGGCCCGGCGTGCGCAACCTGCTGCTGGATCAGCATCTGGCCATCGCCGACGCGGTGCTGGCCGGCGACGCCGAGGCCGCCCATGCGGCCGCTGAGGCGCATGTGATGTTTACGCTGCACACCCTGCGCGAAATCCGCGAAGATGACACGCGGCTGGAGGCTTCGCTGCGCCGCATCGGGCGCACCGACCTGATCGAAACCGCCGAACGGGCCTGAGCTCCGTTCGGTCGTCATTCGGGAACCCAAGGGCCTTTCGCGGTTTTACAAGGCTGTAGGCCAAGGGAGGTCCAGCCGTGCCCGCCGCAACGCCACTTGCCGAAACGCTGCCGTCCATCATTCCCTATTGCGGCGCCCCGCCGGTGCCGGACGGGTTCTGGAGCGCCTGGAACGGCGACCCGGTCCTGCTGTCCGTCTTCGCCCTGGCCGCCGTGGGATATGCGGCGCTGGTTAAGCGGCATGGGGCGGCCATGGCGCCACATCAGCCCTGGTGCTTCGCCGCCGGGTGGCTGGTGCTGTTCGCCGCCTTCGTGTCGCCGCTGTGCAACCTGACCTCCGCCCTGTTCTCGGCGCGGGTGGTCCAGCATCTTTTGACCATCCAGGTGGCGGCGCCTCTGCTGGTCCTGTCCTGGCCGATGGGGGAGGTGCGCTTGCCCCGCTGGACGCGGGCCCTGGCGTCACCCCTGGCGGTACCGGAGATTGCCTGGGGTCTGTTCGGACTGTTCCTCTGGGTGTGGCACCTGCCGGGACCCTACATGGCGGCGCTGCGCTTCGACGCGGTGCTTTGGATCATGCACGCCAGCCTGCTCGTCGGCGCGGTCGCGGCGTGGCGAACGGTGCTGGCCCCGGACGGCCCGGCGATGCGGGGGAGGGGCCTGCTGTCGGCTTTCGGCACCTCGGTCCACCTCGCCATCCTGGCGGCCCTGCTGATCTTCGCCCCGCAGCCGCTGTTCGTCTATCATTTGGAGACGACGGCGCCCTGGGGCCTGTCCGCCCTGGCCGACCAGCAGCTCGGCGGACTCATCATGGGGGTGGTCGGGGCGGCGGTCTATGTGGCGCTCAACCTCTATGCCCTGGCGCGCTGGCTGATGGTGCCGGAGCGGCAGCGCTCGTAAGGAAAAACCCCGGCCCTCGCGGACCGGGGTTTTTGTTACGCATCACGGTCAGTGGACGGCCGCGCTGCGTCCGCCGCCGCTGCCCGTCAGGGCGAAGCCCAGCGGCGGGCGTTCCGGGGCCTTGAAGCCGGTGGCGCGGTCCTCCTCGACGGGAACGCCGTCCAGGGTAAGGCGGCCGTCCCGCGTCGACAGGTGCAGGGTCGAGCGTTCGTCCACCTCGCCGTCGAGAAGCCGCTCGGCGATGGGGTCCTCCACCAGATTCTGCACGGCCCGCTTCAACGGACGGGCGCCGAAGGCCGGGTCCCAGCCGAGGTCGGCGAGCCGGGCGCGGGCCGCGTCGTCGGCGGTCAGCGACAGGCCGCGCTCCGCCAGACGGTCGGCGACGCGGGCAAGCTGGATGTCCACGATGTGAGCCATCTGCTCGCGCCCCAGCCGGCGGAAGATCAGCACGTCGTCCAGCCGGTTCAGGAATTCCGGCCGGAAGGCGCGGCGCACCGCGTCCATCACCTCGACCCGGGCGCCCTCCAGGCTGTCGTCCTCGCCGAGCGCCGTCAGGGCGTCCGCCCCCAGGTTCGACGTCATGATCAGGATCGCGTGGCGGAAGTCCGCCGTGCGGCCCTGCCCGTCGGTCAGCCGCCCGTCGTCGAGCGCCTGGAGCAGCACGTTCAGCACGTCCGGATGAGCCTTCTCCACCTCGTCCAGCAGGACGACCTGATAGGGCCGGCGCCGGATCTTCTCGGCCAGCGTGCCGCCGTCGTCATAGCCGACATAGCCCGGGGGCGAGCCGATCATGCGGGCGACGGAGTGCTTCTCCATATACTCCGACATGTCGACGCGGGTCACCGCGGTCTCGTCGTCGAACAGGAAGGCGGCCAGGGCCTTGGCCAGCTCCGTCTTGCCGACGCCGGTCGGGCCGAGGAACAGGAAGGAGCCGGTGGGACGGTTCGGGTCCTTCAGCCCGGCCCGCGCCCGGCGCACCGCCTTGGACACGGCGCGCACCGCCTCCGCCTGACCGACGACGCGCTCGGCCAGCCGGTCCTCCATGCCCTTCAGCCGCTGCCGCTCGCTGTCCAGCATGCGGTCGACCGGGATGCCGGTCCAGCGGGTGACCACGGCGGCGATGTCCTTCGCCGTCACCTCCTCCCGCTCCGCGTTGGCGCGGGATTCGGCTTCGGCCAGACGCTTCTCCAGATCGGGAACAACGCCGTAGGCCAGCTCGCCGGCCTTGGCCCAGTCGCCGTCGCGCTGCGCGTGCTCCAGCTTGGTGCGGGCCTGGTCCAGCTCCTCCTTCAGGCGGCGGCCCTCGGTGCGGCGGGACTGGCCGGCGCGCCATTCCTCTTCCATGGCGGTCAGCTTCGCCTCGTCCACCGCCAGTTCGGCCTCCAGCTTGTGCAGACGTTCCTGGGACGCGGCGTCCGGCTCGGACTTCAGGGCCTCGCGCTCGATCTTCAGCTGGGCGACGCGGCGGCCGACGGCGTCCAGCGCCTCCGGCTTGCTGTCGATGGCCATGCGCAGGCGGCTGGCCGCCTCATCGACGAGGTCGATGGCCTTGTCGGGCAGGCGGCGGTCGGCGATGTAGCGGGCGGAGAGCTGCACCGCCGCGACCACCGCCGCGTCGGCGATGCGCACGCCGTGGTGCACCTCGTACTTGCCCTTGATGCCGCGCAGGATCGACACGGCGTCCTCGTCGGACGGCTCGTCGACGTTCACCGGCTGGAAGCGGCGGGCCAGCGCCGCGTCCTTCTCGATGTATTTGCGGTACTCGTCCGGCGTGGTGGCGCCGACGCAGCGCAACTCGCCGCGCGCCAGCGCGGGCTTCAGCATGTTGGCGGCGTCCATCGCGCCGTCCGTGCGGCCGGCGCCGATCAGCGAGTGCAGCTCGTCGATGAACAGGATGATGCGCCCCGCCGCCTGCTGAACCTCCGACAGGACGGCCTTCAGCCGCTCCTCGAAGTCGCCGCGGAACTTCGCGCCGGCCAGCAGGGCGGTGAGGTCGAGCGCGAGCACGCGCCGGTCCTTCAGCCCCTCCGGAACGTCGCCGGACGCCAGCCGCTGGGCCAGACCCTCCACCACGGCGGTCTTGCCCACGCCGGGCTCGCCGATCAGCACGGGGTTGTTCTTGGTGCGCCGGGCCAGGACCTGGATGGTCCGACGGATCTCGTCGTCGCGGCCGATCACCGGGTCGAGACGGCCCTGCCGGGCCTCCTCCGTCAGGTCGCGGGCGTATTTGGCGAGCGCCTCGCCCATCTGCGAATCCTCCTGCCGGTCGGCGGGACGGTTCTTGCTCAGCGACTCGACGCCTTCGACCAGCACCGCCGGATCGACACCGGCGCGGTGGAACAGCGCGCGGGTGGCGCCGCCCTGGGCGGCCAGCGATTCGAGCAGCCGTTCGGGGGAGACGAACTTGTCGCCGGCCCCGCGCGCGGTTTCGACCGCGTTCTGAAGCACGCCGGCGAGCGCCGGGGACATGAAGATCGGGTGCGGCCCTTCGCCATCCACACGGGTCTGGCGGTTGAGGGTTTCCTCGGCGGCGGTCTTCAAAAGCTCGGGGTCGCCACCGGCATCGCGGATCAGCTTGGCCGGCACGCCGTCGGCGTCCTCGACCAGGGCCTTCACGAGATGTTCGGGGATGAGCTGTTGGTGGCGTCCGGCGAGAGCCGCCAGTTGCGCAGCCTGGATGACGCCGCGCGCGCGGTCGGTGAACAGACCGAAGTCCATCAGGCACTCCGTATCGTTATGGTTCCCGCCCTTTGCGAAGGCGCGGGAAGACGGCCTGTGTGGCCCGCACCATGCGCGGCCCCGGTCGCCTCAAGGGAACAGATGGGCAGGGGTAACGCCGCGATCAAGACAGTCGCTCCGGCGGCAGGGCAAGGCTGTTCTGCGCTCACAATGTCTCACTATATGGACGATGATTTATTTATTTGACACACTACGCACACCTTCATAAAGTGGTGGAAACTGATATGCCAGATATCGGACAACAACGCGGGAGGGAGGATATGGCCGGCATCGGAGCAAATCCGCTCGATGCACAAGCGTCGCCGGAGAAGCCGCAGGCATCCGGAACCCAGACGCTGATGCGCGGCCTCGCCCTCCTGGAATGCGTGGCGGCGGGCATCGGTGACGTGAAGGGCATCGCCGCCCGGCTGGGTACGCCGCGCAGCACCACGCACCGGATGCTCAACAGCCTGACCCAGGACGGCTATCTGCACCACGTGCCCTACAAGGGCTATCTGCTCGGGCCGAAGCTGATCGCGCTCGGCATGCGCGCGCTGGAGCAGCGCCCGCTGGTCGCCATCGCCCGCCCGCACATCGAGGAGTTGGCCCGCCAGACCGGCGACACTGTCCATCTCGGCGTCGTCGAGGGTGCGGAGGTCTTTTACCTCGACAAGATTCCGAACACGCGCGGGCTGGAGATGCGGTCGCGCATCGGCCTGCGCATGCCGCTGGCCTCCACGGGGCTGGGCAAGGCGCTTCTCCTCGGCCTGCCGCGCGAGCGCTGGTCCGACCTGTACGAACACGCGCTCCGCCTGACCGCGGCGGCGCCGGAACGGCCCCCGCTGGCGCCCTGGCCGGAGTTCGAATCCCGGCTGGCCGCCTATGTGGACCGCGGCTGGTCCTTCGACCTTGAAGAAAACGAAATCGGCATCCGCTGCGTCGGCGCGCCGATCCGTGACGTCCGCAATCAGGTCGTCGCCGCCATCAGCGTGGCGAGTGCCGTGCCGTACATGCCGGACGAACGGATGGAGGAGCTTGGACCCATCGTCCGGGCGGTCGCCGACGCGATTTCAAAGGATTTGGGATGGAAACGGGACGAACGGGCGTCGGGGCATCGCTGATCGCCCTCGACTGGGGAACCTCGAGCCTGCGCGGCTTCCTTATGGGCCGCGACGGGCGGGTGCTGGACCAGCGCGCCAACGCGCACGGCATCCAGAATCTGCCGATGCCGGGCATCACCGGCTTCGAGCAGGCCTTCACCGACCTGTGCGGCGATTGGCTGGCAGCATATCCGGGCTTGCCGGTCGTGGCCGGCGGCATGGTCGGCAGCGCCCAGGGCTGGCGCGAGGCCCCCTATGTCCGCTGCCCCGCCGACACGACCACCCTGGCCTCGCAGGCCATCCCGGTGGAAAGCGCGTCGGGGTCCCGCATCCTGATCGCGCCGGGCGTCCTCTACGACCCGCCGAGCGGCCCGCCGGACATCCTGCGCGGCGAGGAGATCCAGATCGCCGGCGTGCTGGCCGACCGTCCCGACTGGGGCCGCGACGCCTGCATGGTGCTGCCGGGCACCCATTCCAAATGGGTGGAGATTGTGGGTGGGCGCATGATCCGCTTCTCCACCTACATGACCGGCGAGACCTTCGCCGTGCTGTGCAAGCATTCGATCCTCGGCCGGCTGATGCCGTCGGACGCCGCCCCGACAGAGGTCGAGTCCGATGCCGCTTTCGCCGAGGGTGTGCGGGCGGCGCAGGCCAGCGGGCCGGGTGACTTCACGCACCAGATCTTCGCCGCGCGCACGCTGGGCATCACCCGCCGCATGCCGGCGGAGATTCTGAAGGATTACCTGTCCGGCCTGCTGATCGGCCACGAGCTGATCTCCGGCCTCGGCCATATGCGCAACGAACTGCACGAGGGCCGTCCGCTGCTGCTGATCGGCGAGGGCGCGCTCTGCCGCCGCTACGTGCGCGGCCTGGAGCTGCTGGGCGTCGAGCCCACCGACCGGCTTGAGAACACCGCCCCGCGTGGGCTCTTCCAGTTTGCCGTAGCCGCCGGCCTGATCGCGCCGGCGGGGGAGTGACGACCATGTCCGATGAGTCCTTGAAGGCTCGCTTCGACGCCGCCTTTTCCGCCCTGCCGCTGGTCGCCATCCTGCGCGGCCTGACCCCCGCCGAGGCGGAGGGCGTCGCGCAGACGCTCTACGACAGCGGCTTCCGCATGATCGAGGTGCCGCTGAACTCGCCCGATCCGTTCGACAGCATCGCCGCCGTCCGCCGGTTGCTGCCGCGCGACGCGCTGGTCGGCGCCGGAACGGTCCTGGCGGTGGAGCAGGTGACCCGGCTCAAGGAGATCGGCGCCGATCTGGTCGTCATGCCGCACGCCGACACGGCGGTGATCCGCGCCGCCAAGGCCGCGGGGTTGGTCAGCCTGCCCGGAATCGCCACACCGACGGAAGCTTTCGCAGCGCTGTCAGCCGGGGCCGACGCCCTGAAGATCTTCCCGGCGGAGCTGGTCGGCCCGCGCATCATCAAGGCGATGCGCGCCATCCTGCCCGCCGGCACCCGCCTGCTGCCCGTGGGCGGCATCGCCCCGGACACCATGGCGCCGTTCCTGGAGGCCGGCGTGGCCGGCTTCGGGCTTGGATCGGCGCTCTACGCGCCGGGCCTGTCCGCCGCCGAGGTCGGCGTTCGGGCGGAGGCCTTCGTCGCCGCGTGGCGGCGCCTGAACCCGCGCTGACCGGGCCACGGCAACAACGGGTTCATTTCTTTTCTCTCCTCCTCACCACCACAAGCAATGTTCCAGGGAGAACGCTCATGAAGGGCTATCGTTTCGTCACCGGCGCCGTTGTCGGCGCGCTGACTTCCGCCACGATGATGGTCGCCGTGCAGGCCGCCGAGTACCCGACTAAGGCGATCGAGCTGATCGTTCCGTACGCGGCCGGCGGCGGCACCGATCTGGTGGCCCGCGCCTATGCGGACGCCGTGAACCGCCACCTGCCGCAGTCGGTCGGCGTGGTGAACAAGACCGGTGGCGGCGGCGCCGTCGGCCTGTCGGAGATCATGGCCGCCCGTCCGGACGGCTACCGCATCGGCATGGGCACCGTGGAGATCACCACCCTGCCGAACCTCGGCGTCGCCCGCTTCACGGCCGATGATTTCACCCCGATCGCCCGCCTGAACGCGGAGCCGAGCGCCATCACGGTCAACGCCGGCGCGCCGTGGAAGACCATCGAGGAGTTCCTGGCCTACGCCAAGGAGAATCCGGGCAAGGTCCGCATCGGCAACTCCGGCACCGGCGCCATCTGGCACCTCGCCGCCGAGGCCCTGGCGACCAAGTCCGGCCTGAAGTTCAGCCACATCCCCTATGACGGCGCCAACCCGGCGGTCACGGCACTTCTCGGCAACCACATCGAGGCCGTCAGCGTCAGCCCGGCCGAGGTGTCCAGCCACGTCGCCGCCGGCACGCTGCGCATCCTGGCCGTGATGGACGACCAGCGCTCCAAGGCGTTCCCGGACGCCCCGACGCTGAAGGAGAAGGGCATCGACGTGACGGTCGCCACCTGGCGCGGCATCGTCGTTCCGAAGAAGACCCCGGCGAACATCGTCGAGACGCTGCGCACGGCCTCCAAGAAGGCGGTCGAGGAGCAGGGCTTCCGCGACCAGCTGGCCAAGATGAACCTCAGCTACGCCTATCTCGACGGCCCGGAGTACAAGGTGGCCATGGAGAAGGATGCCGAGATGTTCAAGGTGCTGATGAAGCAGATCGGCCTGTCCAAGTAAGGCTTGCCGTTCACGCAAGCCGCATCCCCGGCGTGTCCCCGGCGGCCTTCGGGCCGCCGGGCGTCCGAAGGAGATTCATTTATGAGCAACGCTCCCGCTCCGGGCGGCAAGGTCGGCCTGCGCCCGCAGGACCGCCTTGCCACGCTGGTCATCGCCGCCCTGGTCATGGCCGTCGCGGTCGCCGCCATCATCGTCGCGGGTGATTTCCCGCCGACCATGCTGGAAACCGACGTCGGCCCCGCCCGTTTCCCGATCATCTTCGCCGTGGCCCTGCTGGTGCTGTGCGCAATCCTGGTCTTCAACACGCTGCGGGCGCCCGCCGCTCCCCCGGACGATCCGGCGGAGGTCGGGCCGAAGATCAGCTACGGCACCGTGGCCATCGGCATCGCCCTGACCGCGCTGTGCCTGTTCGCCATGGAGCATGTCGGCTACATGGTCGCGACGGTGCCTTACCTGTTCGCCCTGATGTGGCTGATGGGCCGGCGCAACCTGATCATGAACGCCGTGCTGGCCGTGGGGCTGACCATCCTGATCGACGTCGCCTTCGTCTATGCGCTGAACGTGCCGCTGCCGACCGGGAGCCTGTTCGAATGATCCCGACCGTCCCGGCCCGCCGCAACACCCCGCCAGCGGAGGTGTGAAATGTACGAACTCGATATGCTTCTCAAGGGCGCGCAGACGCTGCTCGCCCAACCGATGGCCCTGCTGCTGGCGCTTGTGGGCGTCGCGCTCGGCATCGTGATCGGTGCGCTGCCCGGCCTGACGGCGACGATGGGCGTCGCCATCCTGCTGCCCTTTACCTTCGGCATGGACCCGCTGTCGGGCCTGCTGATGATCTCCGGCGTCTTCTTCGGCGGCATCTACGGCGGGTCGGTCACGGCCATCCTGCTCAAGATTCCCGGCACCCCGGCCGCCGCGGCGACCGCCATCGACGGGTACGAACTGACCAAGAAGGGCCAGGCCGGCATCGCGCTGGGCACCGCCACCTTCTCGTCCTTCCTCGGCGGCACGGCCAGCGTCTTCGTGCTGATCTTCCTCGCCCCGGTGCTGGCGCGCTTCGCGCTGGAATTCAGCGCGTCGGAGTCCTTCGCGCTCGCCGTCTTCGGCCTGTCGATCATCGCCAGCATCTCCGGCGTCTCGGTCATCAAGGGCCTGATCTCCGGCTTCCTCGGCCTGTTGCTGGCGACCGTCGGACTCGATCCGATGGGCGGCTTCCCGCGCTACACCGGCGGCTACACCGAGCTGTTCAACGTGCCCTTCATCCCGGTGATGATCGGCCTGTTCGCCGCCGCCGAAGCCTTCAAGTCGTTGGAGGACCCGCAGGTCCGCGCCGGCATGGCCGCGGCGCTCGACCGCATCATTCCGCCCTGGCACATGTTCCGCCGCCAGCTGGGCAACATCGCGCGCTCTTCGGGCCTCGGCATCGTCATCGGCATGATCCCCGGCGCCGGCGCCGACATCGCCGCCTTCGTCGCCTACAACGAGGCCAAGCGCTTCAGCAAGACGCCGGAGAATTACGGCAAGGGCGAACTGGGCGCCGTCGCCGCCTGCGAATCCGGCGCCAACGGCTGCACCGGCGGCGCGCTGCTGACCATGCTGACATTGGGCATCCCCGGCGACGCGGTGACCGCCGTGATGCTGGGCGCCCTGACGCTCCAGGGGCTGCAGCCCGGTCCGCTGCTGTTCAAGGACCACGCCGATCTGGTCTTCACGCTGTTCGCCGGCATGCTGGTCTGCTACGTCTTCATGCTGGTGGTTGGCCTCGGCTCGCTGCGCTTCATGGGGCGCATCCTGCAGATGCCGAAGTCGGTGCTGACGCCGTTCATCCTGGCGCTGTGCATCGTCGGCACCTACGCCATCAACAACAGCATGTTCGACATCTGGATCATGCTGGCCGCCGGCGTCGTCGGCTACTTCATGCAGAAGTGGGATTTCCCGGCCTCGCCCGTCGTGCTCGCCCTGATCATGGGGCCGATGGCGGAGGCGAATTTCCGCCGCGCGCTGTCGCTGTCCAACGGCAGCTACGACTTCCTCTACACCCGCCCGATCACAGCGGTCCTGCTGACCATCGCGATCCTGACGCTGATGCTCCCGCTGCTGCGCCGCCTGTGGGCGCAACGCTCGCCCGGTGGACCGACGACGATCAACCCGGCCGCCGGGAGCAGCCGCATGGGGACCCCGGAATGACGACCGTGACGAGCGTTGGCCTGGAGGCCGTCTTCGATCCCGACCTGCGCAACGGCACCGGCGAGAATCCGGTCTGGGACGCCGAGCGGGGCCTGTGGACCTGGATCGACATCCCGGCGCGGACCATCCACCGGCTTGACCCCTCCAGCGGCGCTCACCGTCGCTGGACCCTGCCGGAGATGATCGGCAGCCTCGTGCTGCGTCCGGACGGCGGCGCGGTCTGCGCCTGCGAGACCGGCGTCTTCGACGTGGATCTGCCGGGCGAAGGCGGGGAGGCGGCGGTCACCACCCTCGCCACCCACCGCTTCCCCAAGGAGGGCATGCGCTTCAACGACGGGCGCTGCGACCGGCAGGGGCGGTTCTGGCTGTCCAGCATGGTCATGGACATCAGCAAGGGCGACGCCTCCGGCCTGTGGCACCGCTTCACCCGGGCCGACGGCCTGACCGAGACGGGGACCGGCGGCTACATCATCCCCAACGGTTCCGCCTTCAGCCCGGACGGACGCACCCTCTACGCGTCCGACAGCCACCGCGACGTGCGGATGGTCTGGGCCTGGGACTACGACACGGACACCGGCACCGCCGCCAACCGTCGTCCCTTCGTCGACATGCGGTCGATGGTCGGGCGTCCCGACGGTGCCGCGGTGGACGTCGACGGCTGCTATTGGATCTGCTGCCTGGACGAGGGCTGCATCAAGCGCTTCACCCCCGACGGCGAGTTGGACCGCCGCATCGAGGTGCCGATGCGCAAGCCGACCATGTGCGCCTTCGGCGGGCCGGACCTGCGGACGATGCTGGTCACCTCGCTCAGCCGCGGGCCGGCGGACCTCGCCGAGGACCCGCATGGCGGGCGCGTCCTGATGTTCGATCCCGGCGCCCAGGGCCTGCCGGAACCCCGCCCGGCCGATTGAGCCAAGCCAAAACGACACCAAGACACGAGAGGCAAGGAATGTTTGACGATCTGAAGGGCAAGCGCGTTCTGATCACCGGCTCCACGCAGGGCATCGGCCTCGCGGCGGTGGAAGCGTTCGCCCGCGCCGGCGCCAAGGTCGCCATGAACGGCCGCCGCGTCCCGGCGGACCTGGAGGCCACGCTGGCTCGTCTGAACGGGCTGGGCGGCGAGGTCGTCTTCCTCCCGGCCGACGTGTCGGACAGCGCGGCGTGCGGCACGCTCGTCGAAGCCTTCGTGGAGCGCTTCGGCGGCCTCGACGTGCTCATCAACAACGCGGGCGGTCTGGTCGCGCGCAAGCCGCTGCCGGAGATCGACGACGACTTCTTCGACGCGGTGACCGACCTGAACTCCCGCTCCGCGCTGATGGTGACCAAGCACGCCCTGCCGCACCTGAAGGCCGCGGCGGCGCAGAACGGCACCACCTCTTCGGTGATCTCGGTCGGTTCGGTCGCCGGCTACACCGGCGGCGGTCCGGGTGCTGGCCTGTACGGCGCGGCCAAGGCGTGGCTGCACAACATCCAGAAGAACTGGGTGGCCTTCCACACCAAGGACGGCATCCGCTTCAACATGGTCTCGCCGGGCACCTTCGACACGGCCTTCCACGCCGACAAGGACGAGGACACCAAGGCCCGCATCGGCTCCGGCTTCCCGATGGGCCGCTTCGGCCGTCCGGAGGAATGCGCCCCGACTTTCCTGTTCTTCGCGTCGCACGCCTGCAGCGGCTACATCACCGGGCAGGTTCTCGACGTCAACGGCGGCCAGTACATGCCGTAAAGGGCACATGCCGTAACGCTTGGTGGTTCCGTCCGCGTCCGCTTGGTCAGAGCGGGCGCGGCGGGATCGCGGCGGTGAAAGCCGCCGTTTTGGCGGCGATGGCCGGCAGGGTGGGGGAGGGCCCGCCATCCTCGCACCGCAGCTGGCGGGCCACCGCGTGCAGGGTGCCGTGATGGCGGCGGCAGAGGATGCCGTCGGCGTCACGGTCGTAGAGCCGGACGAACTGGACGGGAGCCGCCCCGTCCTCCGCATGGACCTCCACCTCCACCAGATGGGTGCAGAAGGAGCAGGCGGTCAGCGGGTCCGTCGAATCGAAGGCCACGCCGGCCTCCAGACAGCGCCGGGCGAAGGCCTCCAGAAGCACCGACGCGCTGTCCACCGTTTCCAGCCCGCGCAGGGCGCGCACGACGTCGCGCATATGGCCGACCTCCGGCAGGATCAGCCCGGCGGCGGAATGGCGGTCGTGGATCACCAGCTTCATCATGATGCGCAAGCCGTCTTGAACCGGGCGTCCCGGTGGTTGACCGTCCGGTGGTTTGTCGGGCCGCTCGTGGCGTAGCCGGGCCGGTTCGACCACACCCGCTGGCGGATGCGGATCTGCGTCCGGCAGTCGGCCGAGCAGTAGAGCGGGGCGGGGCCGCGGCCGGATGCGCGGGTGAACGGACGCCCACAGCAGGCGCAATGCAGCTTGGGCGTGGGAAGAGGTGGTGTCGTACGGGCGTGTGTCGGCGTCGGCATGGCTGGATTCACGAAGCATTTCCAAAGTTGGACGGACTATACGGGTGGTCTGTGACAGTTTGACGGGTGGGGGCGGGCTACCACTTTTTCGCGTCCCGCCCGCCGCTCGCGGACACGGAAACGCCATCGAGCACCGGCCGGTTCCCATGACAGGACGTGGCGTTTGGTAATGTCGGGCGATGCTTAAAATGCAGTTGTTTTTCCGGCAGAACATAATCAGAAACGGTCTCTTATGGAGCGAATGGCACCGACAAATTGTCTTTGCCGATAAAAGATCGCGTTGTAATGTCCCTTTGGCGGACGAGGGTGTTTCTGCGGACCGGTCATGCACTGGTTGTGGCCGGCGCCCCTGATCGGGGGCAGTGCCGGATCGTCCCTTTCCGCCGCAAGAGGAAGGGGCGGATATGGGAGCACCGACGAAGGCGACGATTCTCATCGTGGATGACACCGCCGACAACCTGTCGCTGCTGAGCAGCCACCTGAAATCTATTTATGCTGTCAAGACCGTGAACAACGGCGATGCCGCGTTGCGCGTCGCCTTTTCCGACCATCCGCCGGATCTGATCCTGCTCGACGTCATGATGCCGAGCATGGATGGGTACGAGGTGTGCCGCCGCCTGAAGGCCGATCCGCGGACCTGCGACGTTCCGGTGATCTTCCTCACCGCCAGAACGTCCGTCGAGGACGAGAAATTCGGGCTGGACCTGGGAGCGGTCGATTACATCAGCAAGCCGATCAGCCCCCCCATCGTCTTGGCGCGGGTGAAAAACCACTTGTCATTGAAGGCCACCGCCGATTCGCTGCGGGCGACCGTGGAGGAGGTGCGCGCCGCCCACAGCCGGTTGGAGGAAACGCAGCAACATCTGATCCAGACGGAGAAGATGGCGGCGCTGGGCCTGCTGGTGTCCGGCGTAGCGCATGAGATCAACACGCCGATCGGCGTGGCCCTGACCGCGGTGTCCCATCTCTCCGGGCTCGTCGAATCGCTGGCCTCGCAATTCCAGAGCGGAGCGATCCGCAAGTCCGACCTTGCCCGGTTTCTGGAGAACGCGCGGGAAGGGACGCTGCTCGTCACCACCAACATCGTGCGTACCGCCAATCTGATCCAGAGCTTCAAGCAGGTGGTGGTCGACCGCGCCGGCTCGGAACGGCGGGTGTTCGACCTCAAGGACTATCTGTCCGACGCGCTGTTCGGGCTGGACCCGCACCTGCGCGAGGCCGGGCACAGCCTCTCCATTTCCTGCCCCGCCGGGCTGACCATCGACAGCCATCCCGGCCCGCTGTCGGAGGTGCTGTCCATCCTGATCCGCAACGCCGTTGCCCATGCCTTTCGACCGGGCCAGAGCGGACGCGTCACCCTGGCGGTCACGCCACTGGAGGAGGATTGGGTGGAACTGCGCCTGTCCGACGACGGCAAGGGGATCGACCCGGACCACCTGTCCAAGCTGTTCGATCCTTTCTTCACCACCCGCCGAGGCATCGAATTTCCGGGGCTGGGGCTCTACATCGCCTTCAACCTCGTCCATCAGGTGCTTCAGGGGACCATCGATGTGGAAAGCCTGCCCGGCGGCGGAGCCAGCTTCGTCGTCCGCATGCCGCGGCGCGTCTCCGCCTTGGCCGAAGCGCCGGCCTGACGCCGGCGCGCAACGCCGCGCCTCGCATGGGAACCGGATGTCAGGATGCCGAAATGCGGGCGGCAACCCGCTGCAGCACTGCCGGAGGATCGACCGGCTTGGCGATGTAATCCACCGCCCCCATGGCGAAGCCGTGCTCCCGATCGGCCTCGTCGGCCCGTCCCGTCAGGAAGATCACCGGGATGTCGCGGGTTGCCGGCGCTTTCTTCAGGGCGGCGCAGACCTCGTAGCCGTCCATCTCCGGCATCACCACGTCCAGCAGGATCAAATCGGGCGCCGGGATGGAGGCGGCAATCTCCAACGCCTTGCGCCCGTTGTTGGCGACCTTCACCCTGTAGCTCTCCTTCAGCAGTCCGCTCAGCAGCTTCAGGTTGTCCGGCGTGTCGTCCACGATGAGGATCATGGCTTTCGACTCAGCGGGAGCCGATGCGGGCGATGCAATGTCCATGGGATCGTTCCGATTTGGGGAGGCGGCAAGGCCGACGGCCGGTCAGGCTTGGACAGTCGCGCTGCGCTCGGTCAACGCTGAGTCCAGAGTGGTGGCGGCCTCGTCGAAGTCGAAATTGCGGATCTGGCCGGCGATGGCCTCGAACCGGTCGGGGAAGGCGGCTTGCAGAAGGTGGGCGTTCGCCGTCAGCACCTCCTCGGCGTCCGGGTCGCTGTCGAGCAGAAGCTGGCGGAGTTGGCCGCACAGGGTGTGAAGCTCGTCCGCATCCACCGTGGCAGTCCGGGCTCCGGACGGTGCGGCGGTGCCCGTCGGTGTCAACGCCGCTTCAAGATGGGCGAGAAGAGCACCCAACGGCGGTTCCAATTCGGCCAGCCGCGCGTCGATTTCCGAGCGGGGCCCGGAGTCGCGGATGACCGCCTCCAGACCGGCGGCGGCGTCCTGGACGGGGTGGGCGCCGATGTTTCCGGCGGTGCCCTTCAGCGTGTGGGCAAGGCGCTCCGCCGCGGCGAGGTCGCCCGCGTCCAGCGCCGTGCGGATGGCGGTCGCCACCCCGCGCTGCCCGGCGGTGAACTTGCGCAGCAGGTCGAGGTAGAGGCGCTTCTTGCCGAGCACCCGCGACAGCCCGGTGGCGGTGTCCAACCCTGGAACACCGACGGGTAGGTCACCCGCATCCTCTGCAACCGGGGCCAGGAGGGAAGCGGGCGCCTCGGCGCCCAGCCCCGGCCGGGGCGTCACCCAGTCCAGCAGGGTGGCCCACAGCGCGCCGGGGTCGATGGGCTTGGCCAGATAGTCGTTCATGCCCGCATCGAGGCAACGCTCGCGGTCGGTCTGCATGGCGTTGGCGGTCATCGCGACGATGGGCAAGTCGGCGAATCCCAGACGACGGATTTCCAGGGTCGCGGCGACGCCGTCCATGACGGGCATCTGCATGTCCATCAGCACGAGGTCGTAGTGGGCCGCCTGCACCATGTCCACGGCGATGGCGCCGTTCTCCGCGACCTCCACCACCAGCCCGGCGTCGCCCAGCAACTCGCAGGCCACCTGCTGGTTCAGATCGTTGTCCTCGGCCAGCAGGATGCGGGCGCCGCGCAGGCGCGGCAGGTCGGCGGTGGACGCGGCGGCCGGCACCGGGAGGGCGTCCGCGGCCTGATCGTCGGCGCCCAGCACCCGCATGATGCCGTCGAACAGGGCGGACGGGTTGACTGGCTTGAACAGCACCTCTTCGATCGCCGTGTTCTCGGCGCCCCTCAGCACCTCCTCCCGGCCATAGGAGGTGACCATGATGTGGTGGGGGGCTTGGTCCAACTCCAGCGCGGCGAGGCCGGCGGAGGTTTCCAGCCCGTCCATGCCCGGCATCTGCCAGTCGAGCAGCACGACGCGGAAGGGACGGCCCTCGCGTGCCGCGAATCGCGCCGCCTGGATGGCCGCCGGACCGGAGTCCACAGCCTCGGCGGTAAAGGACATGGCCGCCAGCATGTCGGTCAGCACGACGCGGGCGTTCTCGTTGTCGTCCACCACCAGACAGCGCAGGCCGCGCAGGTCTGGTCGCGGCAGCAGCACGCGGCGCGGCTTGTCGCGGCCCAGCCGGGCGGTGAACCAGAAGCAGGAGCCGCGACCCGGCGCGCTGTCCACCCCGACCGAACCGCCCATCAACTCGGCCAGCCGCTTGGAGATCGCCAACCCCAGGCCGGTGCCGCCGTACTTGCGGGTGGTCGAGGCGTCGGCCTGCTGGAAGCTCTGGAAAAGCTGGCCTTTCTGCTCATTGCTCAGGCCGATTCCGGTGTCGCGCACCTCGAAGCGGACCAGCAGTTCGCTGCCAACCTCCTCCTCCAGCCGGACGATGATGGCGATTTCGCCGCGCTCGGTGAACTTGACCGCGTTGTTGGCGTAGTTGACCAGAATCTGCCCGATGCGCAGCGGATCGCCGATCAGGTCGCTGGGCACGGTCTGGGCGACGTCGAAGATCAGCTCCAGGCCCTTGGCCGCAGCCTTCTCCGCGATCAGGTCGGCCAGGGTGCCCAGCACCTTGTCCAGGTGGAAGCCGGTGCGCTCGACGCTCAGCTTTCCGGCCTCGATCTTGGAGAAATCCAGAATGTCGTTGATGATGCCCAGCAGATGCTGGCCGGACTGGCTGATCTTGAGGACGTAGTCGCGCTGGCGCGGCGTCAGGTCGGTCTTCAGCGCCAGATGCGACAGGCCGATCACCGCGTTCATCGGTGTGCGGATCTCGTGGCTCATGTTGGCCAGGAAGCTGGCCTTCGCCTGGGACGCCGCCTCCGCCCGGTCGCGGGTCAGGCGCAGTTCCTCGGCCTGGGTGCCCAACCGGACGACGGCGTTCAGGATGCTGTCCAGTTCCTGGGTGCGGGCGCCGGGAAGCCGGATGTCGCGCTCGCCCTCGCCGATGCGGCGCAGGCCGTCGGCCGCAAACAGCAGCGGCCGCACCACATGGCGGCGGATCAGCAGACCGGCGGCGATGAAGATCGCCAGCACCGCTACGAAAGCGAATTGAATGACCTGCGACACCAGACGGGTTCGCTCCTGGATCTGGCCCAGGCGGCCCGCCGTCAGTTCGGTCACGTCGACCAGCAGCCGGTCGCCGACCGTGTTCAGTTCCACAAGCGTCTGCGCCCATGTCTCGGCGAGGCGCTCCTCCTCGGCCGTCGGGGGGGTGTCGCCGGCGGGAGCGCCCTCCGACCGCCGGGCTTTCGCCGAGGAAATCCGCCGGATGACCGAATAGGCGTCCGTCACCTGCCGCTTCAGCGTGGGATCGAACTGGAAGGTCGGGTGGAAGGCCAGCGCCTGGGCGGCCAGCAGGGACTCGCGGCGGCGGCGGGGGTCCTCCGTGAAGAGGACGATCGCCCCCGACTGCTTCAGCCGCTCCAGATTCACGACGGCACGCTGACGTTCCAGGATCAGCGGCACCATGCGGTCCTGGCTGTCGGCGGCCAGCCGCTCCATCTTGCCCTGCTCCGCGACGATGCCGACGAAGAGCATGCCGATCAACGCGAGCAGAATCGCGCCGCCGGTGAGAATCGCCGGCTGCAGCCGTACGCGGGGATGCCTGCGGTCGCGGGCGGACGTCATGGCCGGTACCGGGTCAGTAGATGTCGAAGGGGAAGTAGCTGCGGTTGATCCGCTGGTAGGTGCCGTCGTTGCGCAAGGCCGTCAGGGCCCGGTCCACCGATGCCTTCAGCTCGTGCTGGCCGGGCGGGAAGACGATGTGCACGGTCCCCCCCAGCCCGTCCTCGGACATCGGGGTGCCGATGGTCTCGAATCCGTCTCCTGAGTCGGACAGCAGGAAATGCACCACGTTCAGCGTCGGACCGATGGCCATGTCGCTCTGTCCGCTGCGCATGGCTTCCCACAGGTCGTCGAGCGTGGACACGGGGATCAGATTGGATTGCAGCTTCGGATCGGCGTCGGCCAGACGGACCAGAGCCGCGTGCTGCCGCGAACCGCGGATGGCGGCGACGCGCCGGCTGCGGATCGCCTCCTCCAGGCTCAGTTCCGGCATGCCCCGGTGCCCGACCAGGCTGGTGCTCGACCGCCAGTAGGGAATCGAGAACAGGAGCCGCTGCTCCCGGTCCGGCGTGCGCAGCACGTTGCCGAATCCGATGTCGAATCGGCCCGCGGCGACGTCGTCGATGATCTGCTTGAAGGGGGCCGCGTCAAAGCTGCACACGGCGCCCAGCGAGCGACACAGTTCCCGTCCGAAATCGACGTTGAAGCCGACCAAGCCCCCTCCGGCGTCGCGGTCGCTGAAAGGCGGAGAATGGTCGATGACCACGACACGCAGGACCGGCCGGCCGGTCGGCGGAGGCGCATCAGCCTGGACCGGTTGCGGCAGCATAAGGCCGGCCAGCAGGACCGCGACGGTCAGTACGGCGTATGCGGTGGGGAAGCGCATGCGTGAGCCCATCGGCGCCTCAGTACATCCGGAAGGGCAGGAAACGGGAGCTGATGGTGTCATAGCGTCCATCCGCAAGGATCGCGCGCAGGGCCATGTTGACGCGGTCGCGCAGCTCCTCGCGCCCCAGCGGCAGGGCGATGGCGGATTCGCCGCCCAACCCGCTCTCGGTCAGCGGATCGCCCACCACCTCCAGCGCCTCCCCTTCCGCGCTGGTCAGCAGGTGGACGGTGACGGCGGTCGGAGCCAGCGCCAGATCGACCCGTCCGTCCAGAACGGCGCGCAACGCCTCCGCCTGATCGTCGTAGATCTCGATCGTGCCGCCGACGTTCTTCGCGGTCAGGTAGTCGTACTGCTTCGATCCGCGGGTAACGGAGATGCGCTTCCCCGCCAGATCCGGCGCCACGCCCAACATCCATTCGCCGGCCCGGCCGATGTAGCTGGAACTGGACCGCTTGTGACGGTCGGTGAAAAGGTACTTCTTCATCCGCTCCGGAGTCTTCAGGATGCTGGCGACCGCGAAGTCGGCGGCGTTGCGGTCGAGCAGATCCAGGACTTCCGGAAACTGCAGGGCGGTGATCTCGCAGCGGATGCCCATCGTGTCGCAAAGCGCGCGGGCGATCTCCACCTCGAACCCAGTCAACTTTCCTTGATCGTCCACCATCGCGTAGGGCGCCATCTTCCAGGTCAGCACCCGGTAGACCTCATCCGCCTGGGCGGACACCGCCGCCGAGGCGCAGAGCAGGACGGAAAGCCACAAGGTCGCGACGGTGCGGAACGGCATCAGGCGGTGCATGGACTGACTCGATAAAGCGGGAAGATGGAGTGTTGCGCTCGCCTAGCGTTTCGGCGCCGTGCACACGCAGCTCACTGATTGAATTTTATCGCTTGTTACGGACCGCAGTCCGGCTTTCATGAGACAATATCATCGCCTACGGATCGGTCAAGATGATCTGTAAACTTATAGGTTGTTTTAACCCCGGAACATATCACCGCGTCGGTGTCGAACAGATCATGTTCCTTGCCAATCTCTATTTCCGGTTTCATCCGCCATGGCGAGCATCAGGCCGCCAGGGTGTGCGACGGCGCCTCGACCTTGCCGGTGGACTCCCCGACATCCTCGGTTGCGGGGGGATGCCGGCCACGACGTTGACAAGGAAACCGTCTCATGACAGTTTCCTAGGAAACTGAGGGAGGGCATTCTGGTCGAATCGAACATCAGCCCGCTCGATGCGCATCTCGGCTATTGGCTGCGCTTCGTGTCGAATCATGTGTCCCACGCCTTTGCCGCAAAACTGGCGGGGAGGGGGGTGACCGTCGCCGAGTGGGTGGTTCTGCGCGACCTCCACGGTTGCGACGGCGCGGCACCCAGCCTGCTGGCCGACCGGTTGGGCATGACACGCGGGGCGATTTCGAAACTGGCCGACCGCCTCGCCGCCAAGGGGTTGCTCACCCGATCCGCCGACCCGGCCAATCGGCGTTGCCAGACGCTGACGCTCACCCCGGAAGGACGGGCTCTGGTGCCGGATCTGTCCGCCTTGGCCGACCTCAACGATCTCGACTTCTTCGGCCACCTGGATCCCGCCGAGCGGGGACGGATCGAGGAAACGCTGAGAGGCATCGTCCTCCGGATGGGGCTGCGCTCCATTCCCGTCGATTGACCGCACATCCGACACTGCACGGAGGGACCCATGACCGCCGGAACCACAGCCATCCTGCTGGAGTGCAGCCGGGCTTCGGAAGAGGAGCGCATCACCTTCCCCGAGGTCGTCGCGGCGCTGGCCGCCGCGGGGGTGGAGCGCTACCACACGGATCTCGTGCGGGCGGAGACGACCTACTATTTCCCGGACGGGACGACGGAGCGGGTGGAGATCCGGCCTTCCGCCGTGCCGCCGGCCATGGACTTCGCGGCCGACGGCGTGGAATCCGCCGTTCGCGCCATCCAGGCCGGAGCGATCCGCTACCGCGGTTTCTGTGAGCGGGTGCTTCGGGCCGGCTGCGCCGGTTGGACGGTGAGCATCCTGGGCCGGCGGGTCGTCTATTACGGCCGCAACGGCGACAGCCACACCGAGTGGTTCCCCGGCGCGCGCTGACGCCGCTCGGCCGTCACCGGTCCGGGGCCGTCACCACCCCAGGCGGCGGGACAACACCGGGCCGAGGTCGCCACGCCACTCCTTCAATTCGGCCTCCGCCCGCTCGACCGCGCGCTGGTCGCGGTAGCGCTTGAGCGCGCGGTTCGCGTCGCCGCGCGCCTCCATGGCGGCCAGCCGCTTCGCCACCTCCGGCTCCGACGCCACGGCCTGGCGCCAACGCTCCAGCCGCACCTCCGCCACCGCGTCCACGATGGGTTGCAGCGCCGGCATGCGGCCCAGCTTCTTCACGCCGGGCGCCAAGCGGGCGGCGGCAGCGGCGGCGGCCTCCTTGGGGATGCGGGGGAAAGCCCGCTGCACCGCCTTGGTCAGCGCGTCCTTGATGTCGTCGCCGCGCTGCTTCGCCTCGGCACCCCGGGTCAGCCGCGCGACAGCGCGCGCCTGCTTCTTGGCGTGCCAGGACAGGATGCCGTCGGCGATCTCGCGCGCATCGGCGTCGAGCCAGACGACGCTCTCCGCGCCGTCCGCGAGCAGGGCCTTCACATCCTCGGAAAGCTCCGCATCGACAGCGGAGGCCACGCTGGCGAGATGCAGCGCCTTCAGCGACCGCAGCGAGCGCGCCCGCCCGTCATCGCCGCCCAGCAGTGTGGCCTCCACCAGCGCTCCGCCATCCAGCAGGCTCTGCAGAAGGTCCAAGTCGCCGTGCGTCCAGCGGCGGGCGGCGGTCAGCCGCTCCACCCGCAGGCGCAGCAGGTCGCGCACGGCCGGACGTGGCGCGGCCGGCACACAGCGTTCCACACGCCACACGCCACCCTCGAAGCGCGCCACCGCCCATTGAACACCGTTCTCGACGGGCCGGTCGGTGGGGAAGGCGCCATCCAGATTCCAACGGTCGCTGGCCCGCAGGCAGCCCTCCGGCGGCGTCTGCCACGGCGTTCCCGGCTTGGAATAGAAGCTGGGTGTCACCGGGCTGCGCAAAATGAAGCGCCAGCCTGCAACTTCCGCGGCGAGGCCGTCGGGCATGGCGGCCGGGCGAGGCGCTTCACCCAGCTTCAATAGAGGTTCGGGGGCATCCTGGCTGGGCTGAGAGGCTTCGGACGACGGGTGTTCAGACGACATGACGGCTCCTTCCGGCGGCACTGTAGCACAGGGCGGGGCGGTGCTTTGCAACTTTAGCCGCCTCTCGACCGGCCGTTTCGAAAAGCCGTATGGAAATTTCATGAAAACAGATCCGCAATACCTGTAGTCAATTCCCGAATTTTCTTCGGAACACGATCACGATCCGGTGTTTTGATGTCCTTTGACCGAAGTCAAGGAAAGGCGTCGTGACCTGCGTTTGAGTCGATGAATGCTGTCCGTTTTTTTGAGGGTAAATCCATGCGATTATTGTCCATCAATGTCATTCTACCAGTAATTGTTGGCGGACTTGCCCTCCTGGGAATTTTCATGGCCGGCAACGCCGCGTTCGTGGCTCTTCGCGGCGTCGAAGCGGCTTCGGCCTACCGGAACGTCAATCAAGTGGCCGGCGGCTTGGTCGCCGCCGCCGGCGAGTTCGCCCTTGAGCGGGGCGCCACCAACGGTGCGTTGAACGGTGCGAGCCCGCTTTCCGCCGATCGGCTCGCCCGGTTGCGCCAGCGCCGGGACGCCGCCGACGCCGCCCTGCGCCCTGCGCTGGAGGACCTGCGTGCCATGCCCGAAATGATCCCGCACGGACTGCGCCTGGGCGCGGTGGAGGAATCGTTGGCCAGCTTCCGGGACTATCGGCGCGGGGTGGACGAGGCGTTGGCCCGCGACGCCGACGAGCGGTCGCCGGACGTGGTGTCGGGCTTCAGCGGCACGATCACCGCTCATATCGAACGGATCGGCGCCCTGCGCCTGCTGCTGGAGGCGGTCGCTCCTCCGCCGAAACCGGCGACGCTGCAACTTGTCCAGCTGCGCGGCTACGCGGCGGATATGGCCGAACACGCCGGGCGGGAGCGCGCGCTGTTCAGCGCCCTCGTCGCCGGCAGCCGGCCGGTCGCCCCCGGACAGGCCGAAGCCCTGGCGAAGTCCCGCGGGCGGCTGGAACAGGCGTGGGATGGCATCCGCGCGCTGCGCACCCGGCCGGACATCACGCCCGATCTGGCGCGGGCCATCGACGGGGTCGAGGTCGCGTACTTCCAAGCTTTCGCCGAGACCCGGCAGGCGGTGCTGAAGGGCGGTGCGGATGGCCGTTACCCGCTGACTCCCGACGACTGGATGAGCCAGGCGACGGCGGGCATCGATTCCATCCTCACGCTGGCCGGCACGGTGGGCGCGGCGATCGACGCCGCGGTCGCTGGGACCGCTGAGGAGGCGCGATCCGACCTGCTCGTCAGCCTCGCCGTCTTCACGCTCAGCCTGGTTCTGGGTTTGGGGGGCTCGCTGCTGGTGATCCGGCGGATCGTCCGGCCGCTGACGGCGATGACCGGGGCCATGCGACAACTGGCCGACGGCGATCTGGCGGTCGTCATTCCCGGCACCGGGCGCCGCGACGAGATCGGCGCCATGGCGCAGGCCGTCCAGGTCTTCCAGGAACATGCCGTCGCGCGCGAGCGGCTGGAGGCGGAGCAGCTGCGCGAGCGGAAAATCCGCGAACGCCGGGCGGCCACGCTGGAACAGCTGACCCGCGGCTTCGAAGCGAAGGTGAGCGGGCTGGTCGGCACCTTGTCATCCGCCGCGACGGACATGAAGGCGACCGCGGGGTCGATGTCCGCGGCGGCTCAGCAGACCAACCACCAATCCTTTGCCGTGGCGGCGGCGTCGGAACAGGCGTCCACGAACGTGCAGACCGTAGCGGCGGCGACCGAACAGCTCACCGCGTCCATTCAGGAGATCGGCAACCGCGCCGCCCAATCGCAGGCCATCGCGACACGGGCCGTCCAGGACACGCGGCGGACCGATGAGACGGTGAGGCTGATGGCCGGCTGCGCCCAACGCATCGGCGAGGTGGTTGGGCTGATCCAGGCGATCTCCAGCCAGACCAATCTGCTGGCGCTCAACGCCACCATCGAGGCCGCCCGCGCCGGAGACACCGGCAAGGGCTTCGCCGTCGTGGCTCACGAGGTGAAGATGCTGGCGAGCCAGACCGCCCAGGCGACCGACGACATCGCGGTCCAGATTGCCGAGATCCAGACCGTCACGCGCGACGCCGTCTCGGCGATCCGCGCCATCGGCGCCGTGATCGGCGAGGTGAACGAGATCGCCACCGCCATCGCCGCCGCTGTGGAGGAGCAGGGCGCGGCCACCCAGGAGATCACACGCAACGTCCAGCAGGCGGCCGTCGGCACGCAGGAGGTCGCCTCCAACATCGCCGGCGTGCGGCAGGCGGCCAACGACACCGGGGCGGCGGCCACCCATGTGCTGAGCGCGGCGCAGGAGCTATCGCAGCAGGCGGAGCGGCTGAGCGGCGAGGTCGATGACTTTCTCGGCGGCGTCCGCAGTGCCTGACCGCCGCAGTGCCTTGACCGCGCCGGTAGATCGGCCCGCGCTCAGTGTTGGGCGGTCTCCTCCCCGGCGCCGTCCTGGCCGAAACTGTGCAGGATGCGGGCGAAGCTGGTGGCTCCGGCGCTGCGCATGGGAACGAAGGGTTTGCCCATGCGGCGGCACAGCCCCTTCACCCGCAGGCAGGCGTCGTGGCTGACGCAATCGACGGGACAGACCACCACGTCGGCGCGTTCCACCAGCCCTTCCAGACAGCGGGTCGTCTGCTCGAACCCGCCGTCATGGTGAAGCAGACAGCCGTTGCGCGTCTCCACCGCCGCCCGCAGGTGGGGCAGGCTCTTGGTCCGCCCCCCCACATAGAGGATGGCCCGCCCGCCCAGGTCGGTCGGGGCCGCCGCGTCGTCCGCGGACCGACGGCGGGGTTGCGCGACCGGGGTGTCGAGCAGGCGACGCAGCCGCTCCACCTCGGCCTCCGCATGGCGCGCGCGCATGCGCTCACTGGCGACGCGACGGTGCAGGGCGTCCATGGTGCGCAGCAGCCGCGCGTGGCCCGGCGCCCGGCCTGACGCGGCTTTCGGGGGAGTGGACGCGTTAGCGATTGGAGGAGCGGCCCGCTGTGCGGCGAGTTGCGCTTCCAATTCCCGGATGCGGGCGTCCTTCTCGGCGACGCGTTCGGCGGCGGCGCGTTCCTGCTTCGCCAGCCGGGCGGTCATCTCGTCGCAGCGCCGGACCAGATCGCGGTTCTCGCGCAGTTGGCGGCGGTTCTCGCCCCCCATCAGGTGGGAGAGCATGTGCACGTCGGCGAAGGCGCGCACCCGCACCGCGTCGGGCATGGCGCCGTGGCTCAGCACGCCCCAGTAGGCGGCGGCCACCTCGCCCGAGGCCACCGCGGCGGTCCACAGCGTCATCCAGCCCTCTTCGGTCGTCTCGCGCGCGAATCGCTTCACCGCGGCGGCGAAGGTCTCGTCCAACCGCTTGTGCATCAGCCGGGCTTCCGGACCGTCCTCCGCCGCCTTCTCCACGAAATAGCGATGGATGTCGTAGGGGCGGGCGTCCGCCGTGGGGACCAGCTTCAGCCGTCGGCACAGCCACGCCACGTCCTCCGACGACAGGCAGGTGCCCACGATCGAGCAGTGATACTCCGTGGGAATCGTCCACAGCTTCCGGCGCTTGGCCTGTCCCAGTACGCAGGATGGCACGGTCTTCCGACAACGCTCACACATCGTCTCCGCCCCCGATCGGCTTCGGCTGTTGGGTTTCCGGTTCCGTCCGGAGCCAGGTACGGCGGTGGAGCGGAACATGCTCCACTAATAGTGCGAATCATTCGCATTTGCAAATGAAGAGCGATGCTGGTCCGGTGCATCCTGAAGCGACGCGATCCGCTGCCGGGGACGCGCCCCAGCCGCGATAACGCGCTCGACCATCAGCCGGCGCGTGGATTCGTCCGCATCTCTGCAGGCCTGTGCGTCCGTCCTCCGCCCACGTCGGAATCCTAATTCCGAATGGCCGTTTCGCATTGCCATATGACGGAACGCCGTCCCGCTCAGACGCTCGGGCCACAAGGGTTGGGCGGCGTGGTCATCACTGGAACGCGGCCACGGGTGGGGCGCGCCCGCCAAACTGACAACGCCCCAACAACGTCGCCGGCCCCCGGAAACGAGTCCTCACCGCGGCGAACCGGCCCGTCCGCCATAGTCCCCCAACGCCGCCGCCATGCGCGCAATGGCCGGGGCCCAGTCGCCGGGTGCCTCCTGGTGGAACAGACGGAGCGTCGGGTACCACGGGCTGTCGGTGCGCTTCGTCAGCCAACGCCAGCAGCCGGAGAAGCGCGACAGCACCCAGACCGGCAGCCCGAGCGCGCCCGCCAGATGGGCCACCGAGGTGTCGACGGCGATGACGAGGTCGAGACAGCGCGCGAGCGCGGCGGTGTCCGCGAAATCCGTCACCTCGTCCATGCAGTCGACGATGTCCATGCCCGCCGGCGGCTCTTGCGCCTGCGCCGCCGCTGCCCCCTTCTGCAGGCTGACGAAGACCACGCCCCGAACCGCGGTCAGCGGGGCCAGCGCTGCCAGGGTCAGGCTGCGCCGCCGGTCCACCGCGTTGGCCTTGGGGCTGTGCGGCCGCGGGTCGCCGGACCACACCAGCCCGACCTTGAGCCGCCCGTCCGCCGGCAGCCGGGCGCGCCAGCGCGCCACCGCCCGCGGATCGGCGGAAAGGTAGGGGACGGCCGCCGGAATGCTGTCGAGATCCGTGCGGAACGCCCGCGGCAGGCTGAGCAGCGGGCAGTGCAGGGCGGTCGCCGGCAGCGGGTCATGCAGGTTGTGGACGGCCCGCAGACCGGGCAGCCCTTCCATCAGCCGCCGAAGACCGCTGTGCACGGCCAGATGCACCTCGCCCCCCCGTTCGGCGACCAACGGGGCGTAGCGCGCGAATTGCAGCACGTCGCCATGCCCCTGCTCGGCGTGCAGCAGGATGCTTCGGCCTTCCAGGGGCTCGCCGGTCCACAGCCGGCCCGGCGCCTTGGGCACGGGAAGCTCGCCGACCCGCCAGCGCTCCTCGTAATGCTCCCACCCTTCCCGGAGGCGCCCCCCCGTCAGCAAAACCAGCGACAGGTTGAAGTTGGCCTGCGGGTTCCGCGGGTCCCCTTCGAGAATCCGCCGGAACCCGGCTTCCGCCTCGTCCAGGCGCCGGAGATCCAGGCAAAGGACCGACAGCACGTTGATCGCGGCGGCATGCTCGGGAGCCAGCGCCAGGGCACGGCGGCACAGCGTCTCCGCCGCCCGGTAGTCGGCCAGCGCCGCGGCCGACGCGCGGGTGACCTCGGCCAGATTGGAATAGGCGACCGGGTGGGCCGGCGACAGGGCCACGGCGCGGCGGTAATGGGCCATGGCGGCAGCCGGATCGCCACCTTCCTGCAAGGCGTTGCCCGCGTTGTTCCAGGGGTCGGGATAGCCGGGGCGGAGCGTCATGGCCCGGTGATAGGGGGTTCGGGCCTCCGCGTGGCGCCGCTGCCCGAGCAGCGCTCCGCCAAGGTTGTTGAGGGCTTCGGGGAAGTCGGGGGCGAGGGCGACCGCCCGCCGCAGAAGGCGTTCCGCCCCCGACGGATCGCCGCGCTTCAGGCGGTCGTCGGCCAAGGCGCGCCAGGCCTGCGCCGCGTCAGGCGTCCTGCGCAGCGCGCGCCGCAGCAGCGGCTCGGCCTCCTCCCGACGGCCCAGCGAACCGAGAGCCCCGGCAAGACGACCCAGCCCTTCGCCGTCGGCCGGCACCAACGCCAGCGCCCGCCGGCAAGCGGTCGCCGCGGCCTCGGGGTTGCCCTGCTCCGACGCCGCCTGGCCGATGGCGCGCCAGGCGTCGCACAGGGCGGGCGACAGGCGCGCCGCCCGTCGGGCGAGGCGCTGGCCCGCCTCCGGCTCTCCGGCCGCCATGGCCAGCTTGGCCAGGTTGACCAGCGGCTCGGCGTAGGCGGGGTCGAGGGCGACCGCCTGCCGGAACGCGATCGCCGCGGGCCCGGCGCGGTCGGCGGTGCGGAACCGCTCCCCCAGCGAGTTGCGGAAGGCCGCGCGGCGTCCCTCCACGCCGACCGCGCGGCGGAGCCACGCCTCGGCCGCCGCCCCGCCGTCCGGGACCGGATCGGCGGTGGACAGCAGCGCCAGCCCCAGCAGATGCAGCGCGTCGCCCAGCGCCGGCTCCGCGGCCAGCGCCCGCCGGTAGCCGGCCGCGGCCTTCTCCAGCCGGCCCGCGCGGTGGGCGTCGAGGGCGGCGGCCAGCCCCGTCCTTGCTGGTTCGGGCGGCGGGACGGCGGCGGGGTGGCCGGCGGGACGGCCGGCGGAGAGTTCGCCCAGCGCCGCCGCCAGCCGGGCGATCGGCGCCTCCCAGGCGCCCGGCTCGTCCTGGTGGAACAGGCGCATGGTCGGGTACCAGGGGCTGTCCTCGCGATGGCCGAGCCAGCGCCAGCAGGCGTCGAACCGCGACAGCACCCAGACCGGCACCCCCAGCCCACCCGCCAGATGGCACACGGAGGTGTCCACGGTGACGACGAGGTCGAGCTGTTCGATGAAGGCCGCGGTGTCGGCGAAATCGCGGATGCCGCCGGTCCGGTCGATCAGCGTCATGCCCGGCGGCGGCGCCTTGGCCTGGGCGCCGGCCTCGCCGATTTGCAAACTGTAGAAGGCGACGCCGGGAACAGCGGCCAGGGGGGCGAAGGCGGCGAGCGTCAGGCTGCGCCGCCGGTCCACGGAGTTGGCCTTGACGTCGTTCTTGCGCGGCTCCCCCGCCCACACCAGCCCGACCTTCAGCCGTGGCCCGCCCGCCGGTTGATCGCCCGCCAGTTGGTCGCGCCAGAACCGGCGGTCCGCCTCTTCAGGGCGCAGATAGGGGATGGCGGCGGGGATGGTCTCCAGCCGGGTGCCGAGCAGGCGGGGAAGGCTCAGCAGCGGCGCGCAGACGTCGCAGGCCGGCACCTCCTCGTCGAAGCCATGGACGGCCGCCACGCCGGGGGTGTTGGCGAGCAGCCGCTTCAGCAGGGGCTGGACGAGCAGGACGACGCGGCCGCCGCGCTCGGCGAGCAGGGTGGCGTAGCGCACGAAATGCAGCGTGTCGCCATGCCCCTGCTCGGCGACCAGCAGGATGCTCCGGCCGTTCAGCGGGCTGCCGTCCCAGGCCGGGGCATGCCGGGGGTAGGCGGAGCCCCACATCGCCCAGCGCGCCTCGTACAGCGCCCAGCCGTGGGCGAAATCGCCCTTCTGCAGCAGCGTCAGCGACAGGTTGAAGCGGGCGACCGGGCTTTTGGCATCGAGCCGCAGGGCCCGCTTGTTCCACCGGATGCTGTCACGGGCGCCGCCGACGCTGTGGAAGGCCAGCGCCGCGTTGACCAGGGATCCCGGATGGTCGGGCGCCAGGGCGAGGGCACGTTTGACGAGGGCGGCGGCGCGCGCGAAGTCGCCGGTCATTATCCAGGACAGGGATTCCTGGGAATCCGCTTCCGGCGCCATCGGGTCGAGCCGGCGGATCCGTCGCGTCGCCCGCAGGGAACCCTCGGTGTCCGCGGCGTGCATCAGGCCGAAGGCGAGGTTGCCGTGGGCGGCGGGCCCGTCCGGGTCCAGCGCCACGGCCCGGCGCAGGACGGCCAGGGCGGGGCCGGTCTGCTTGGTTTCGCACAACGCGAGGCCGTAGGCGGCCTGCATCGCGGCGTCGCCGGGGGCGCACTGGGCGGCGCGGCGCAGCAGCCGGGCCACCGCATCCGGCTGGTTGCCCTCCTGAATCAGCGCCCCCAGGTTGCGCCACCCCGTGGCGAAGGCCGGATCGGCCACCAGGGCCCGCGCGACGAGGTGCCGGGCGGGGCGGCCCGAGCCGGCCCCCTTCAGCATCAGGCCGTAGGCGGCGAGGGCCTTGGGATAGTCCGGGCGCAACCGCAGGGCACGGGTGAAGGCAATGGCGGCCTGCCGCTTGCGTCCGGCCAGCCGCATCGCCTCGGCCAGATTGTGCATGGCCTGGGCCCGGTGGGGGGCCAGAAGCATCAGACGGGCGAAACAGCGCGCCGCCATGCGGTGGCGTCCGTCGCCCAGCGCGAGGCCGCCGAGCCGGAGCCAGGCCTCCTCGTTGGCGGAGTCGATGGACAGGAGGGCGCGGAGGCGCGCTTCGGCGCCGGCCCCCGCACCGCCGCCTGCGCATCCCGCCGCCATGGCCGGTGCGGGCGTGGGAGCCGACGGGGAAGCAAGGCGGTGCGGGGGCGAAGGAATGGGCATGTCGGTCCGTCGCGTGGAAGGAGGTGTCGGCAGGCAGGCGGTCGTCCGGCTGGCGGTGCGGCGGCTATGCCGGCCGGGTCGGCCGGAAACAGCGCGACAGAAGGTCGCTCCGGTGCCGGATCAAGGCAAGACTCCAATCGTGACGGCCGAGGACCTGAGGACGAAGGGCCTCCTCCTCCAAGGACAGGACGTCGACGCCCGCCTCCGGCGGCTGGGTGAAGCGGCCGTAGTGACGGTCGAACATGTTGCCGGGGATGCGGTGGAGCCTCACCGTCGGCCGGTCGGTGAGCAGGTGCTGGAAGGTCTCCGACAGCAGGCTGGCGCACAGCATGTCCTCGACGCGGAGTGTCAGCAGGTTCGGATCGCGGCGGAAGCCGCCGATGAAGCGATGGCATTCCACGCGGACGCAGAGGGTGAGGACCAGCGTGTTGCGGATGGCGGGATACCAGTTCGGGTGCACCGGATCGGTCAAGACCACGCCGGTGCACCCGAGGCCGGCCTGCGGCGTCTGATTCAGGGCGGTGATGCGGTCGGTTCCCTCGGTCATCGATGCGTCCTCGACTGCGCGGCGACCGTGGTTCAAACCCGGATGAACTCTCGCCCACGGGCATTGCCCGCGGCCATTCGCATGATTACGGAGCGCAAGCCGCAAATCAGCCTGTAAAAAATTTATCGTTGTTTTGCAGTGTGTTATAAGATTTCCGTAATAATACGGATATTTTGATCCGGGTTATTCCCCAGTAGAAAAGGCCGTCATATGCCTTAGGGGAAGTGAGCAGAACCTTCCAGGAAGGAGATGCGGCCAACCTTCGGTGCGCCTGACCGAAACCATGGGGAAAAGGAATGGACGATCTGCTTTCGGGGGCGCTGAGCCGCCTGGATGAAGCCGCCAAGCACGTCGAGGTGGACTCCGAGGTTCTCGAGAAACTGAAATACGCCAAGGAGACTCTGAGCGTCCGCCTGTCCGTGCGCATGGACGACGGATCGCGGCGCTCCTTCCCGGCTTGGCGGTGCCGCTACGACGACACGCGCGGCCCGACCAAGGGCGGCATCCGCTTCCATCCGAGTTCCAACGTGGAGGAGGTGACCACGCTGGCCTTCTGGATGACCTTCAAGTGCGCGGTGATGAACCTGCCCTATGGCGGGGGCAAGGGCGCGGTGAAGGTCGATCCGCACAGCCTGTCCAAGTCGGAGCTGGAGCGTCTGTCGCGGGCCTATGTCCAGGCCTTCGCCGGCATGATCGGACCCGACCGCGACATCCCGGCGCCGGACGTCTACACCAACTCCATGATCATGGGGTGGATGGCCGACGAGTACAGTTCCATCGTCCGCCAGCCGAGCCCGGCGGTCATCACCGGCAAGCCGCTGCCGCTCGGTGGTTCGCTCGGGCGCGACGACGCGACCGCGCGCGGCGGCTATTACCTGATCAAGCATCTGGAAGAGGATCTGCGCCTGTCCGGATCGGCCCGCCGGGTGGTGATCCAGGGTTACGGCAACGCCGGCTTCCACATCGCCCGCCTGCTGCACGCGGACGGTTACCGCATCGTCGGCCTGTCCGATTCCCGCGGTGCCATCGTCTGCGCGGACGGGCTGGACCCGCAAGCCGTGCAGACGGCCAAGGAGCGCGGCGGCTCGGTGACCGCCTACACCGGGAACGGCGCCCGTGCGGTGACCGGCGACGAGCTGCTCGGCACCGATTGCGAGATCCTGGTCCCCGCGGCGCTGGAGGATCAGATCCACAAGGGCAACGCCGGGCTCATCAAGGCCCGCGTCGTCCTGGAACTCGCCAACGGCCCGGTCACGCCGGACGCCGACCGCATCCTGAACGAGGCCGGCGTCATCGTCCTCCCCGACATCCTGGCGAACGCCGGCGGGGTGACGGTGTCCTACTTCGAGTGGGTGCAGAACCGCCAGGGCTACTATTGGGGCCTCGACGAGATTCACGAGCGCCTTCGCGTGATCATGGAGACCGAGGGTCGCCGGGTCTGGGACATGGGCACGGCCAAGGACATCCCGATGCGCACGGCGGCCTATGCGCACGCGCTGGAACGGCTGTCGAAGGCCATCGCCGCACATGGAACGCAGCCGTTCTTCGTCGGCTGATCCCGTGCGTCGCGGGGACGGGAGCCCGCCGGGCTCCCGCCCATCGCATAGGCGAACACGCCGGGTGGACGTATAGTCCATGCCTCGTCCACCCGTGCCGTTCCGCCCGTGCAGCCGAAAGAACGCCTTGAGATGCCTTTTCCGCCCGCCAGCCGTGCGACGGGAGCGCCGACCATCCTGACCGGCCGGGACATGGTCCTGCTGTCGCTCGCCTTCCTGGCGGCCTATCTGCCCATCGACTGGCTGACCTTCATCCACCCGCGCCCGAGCCTCAACATCACGCCGTGGAACCCGCCGGCGGGGCTCTACATGGCCCTTCTGCTGTGGACCGGCGCGCGCGGCCTGCCGATGGTCTACGCCACGCTGATCCTGGCCGATCTGGTGGTGCGGGGGCATCCGGCCTCGATCTCCTCGCTGCTGCTCTCGAACCTCGCCATCGTTGCCGGGTACGGGGCCGCCGCCCATGTGCTGCGCCACCGGGTGGCGATCGGTCTGGCGTTGAACCGGGTGCGCGACGTCGGCTGGCTGGTCGGCGTCACCTTCCTGAGCGCCGCCGTCGTGGCGCCCGTCTTCGTCGGCGTGTTCGTCCTCGACGGGGCCTTGCCCGCGGCCGACCTGCCGACGCTGGCCTTCCAATACTGGCTGGGCGACGCCATCGGAATCGCCGTGGTCACGCCCTTCGTCCTCCTTCTGCATCATCCCGACAAGACGCCCGCCTGGAGCGTGCCGAAGACGCCCACCGCCGCCCAGACGGCCGCCATCGCCGCGGCCCTGCTGCTGGTCTTCCTGCCCATCGGCGACGGTCAGTTCAACCTGTTCTACGTGCTGTTCCTGCCCCTCGTCTGGGTAGCGGTGTCCCACGGCCTGCCGGGCGCGGTCCTGGCGGCCCTGGCCATCCAGAGCGGCCTGATCGCCGGGTTGCAGGCGATCGGCCTTCCCCTGGGGGCGGTGGTCTATCACCAGACGCTGATGCTGGCCCTGGCCATCACGGCCCTGTTCCTCGGCGCCCTGGTCAGCGAGCGGCGCGAGATCGAGGTCCGGCTGCGCGAACACCAGACCGAACTGGCCCATCTTTCCCGCCTCACGGTGACGGGGGAGATGGCTTCCGCCCTGGCCCACGAGCTGAATCAGCCGTTGCTGGCCGCCATCAGCTACGCGCGCGCCGCCCAGCGCCTTCTGGAAGGCGACGACACGCCGCCGCGCGCCCACGAGCTGATCGACAAGGCCGTGATCCAGGCGGAGCGCGCGGGCGAGGTCATCCGCGGGCTGCGCACGTTCCTCAGCAAGGGATCGCTTCAACTGGCGCCGGAATCGGCCACCGAGATCCTGCGCGAGACGCTGACCCTGGTGCGGGGGGACGCGGCCTACAACCGGGTCCAGCTCAAAGTGGACATGGCGGAGCCGCTGCCCCTCGTGCTGTGCGACCGTATCCAGATCGAGCAGGTTCTCCTCAACCTCGTGCACAACAGCATCGAGGCCATCGCCGCGGCTGACAGCCCGGTGCGCGAGGTCGTCCTGCGTGTCCGGGCCACGCCGCCGGACGGCCTGACCTTCGAGGTCGAGGACAGCGGCCCCGGCGTGTCGCCGGGCATGGTCGAGCATCTCTACTCGCCCTTCGCCACCACGAAGCCGGCGGGCATGGGCCTCGGCTTGCCCATCTGCCGCTCGATCGTCGAAAGCCACGGCGGCAGGCTGTGGCTCGGCCGCACCGGCGCGACCGGTGCCGTTTTCCAGGTCTTTCTGCCCGCAGCCCGTTCCGACACCCGGCCGTCCCATGACCCAGACCGATAAATCCTTCACCGCCGAACCGACCGTCTTCATCATCGACGACGACGAGGCGGTCCGCGACGCGCTTTCCGTCCTGGTCGAGGTGGCCGGCCTGACCGTGCGCACCTTCGCCAACGCATTGGAATTCCTGCACCGCTACAGCCCCGAGCAGCCGGGTTGCGTGGTGGCCGACCTCCGCATGCCCTTCATGGACGGACTGGAGCTTCAGGAGGAACTGTCCCGGCGTGGCTGCGGCCTGCCGGTCATCATCATCACCGCCCATGGCGAGGTGAGTTCCGCCGTCACCGCCTTCCGGTCCGGGGCCGTCGATTTCCTGGAAAAGCCGTTCGATGACGGCGTCTTCCTGCGCCGCATCCACGAGGCCTTGAAACGTGATGCCCACCAGCGCCGGGACCGCTCCGCCGCGGAGTCCGCCCTGGCGAAGCTGGCCCTTCTCAGTCCCCGCGAACGGGATGTCGCGGCGCTGATGGTGGAGGGCTGCGCCAACAAGGCCATCGCGATCCGCCTCGGGATCGGCGTCCGTACGGTGGAGACGCACCGGGCGAATATTCTCAGCAAACTCGACATCCGCACGGTTCCGGAACTCATGCGTCTCTGGATGCACACATCCTAATGCGCATCCAGATCACCGGACGCTCCCCCCCGGTTGACGGCCGGGGCGTCGGCTCAGCGCAGGAAATACTGCACCGGCACCACCAGCTCCATGCGGTCCTGCGCCACCTCAGGCGGCGGAGCCGGGAGCGGCGAGGCGCGCTCGACCAGGGCGATCGTCTCCTCGTCCAGCGCCTCGAAACCGGACCCCTTGTGCAGCCGCACCGACACCACCCGGCCCTGCCGGTCGATGGTGATCGTCACCTGCGGAACCCCCTGCTGGCGCCGCATCTGGGCGATGCGGGGGTAGCGCTTGTAGCGTTCCAGGTGGCCGAGCACGGCGCCATGCCACGTGGGCAGCGCGTTGCTGTTGCGCAGCATCGGCGCCGCCTGGGCCGGCGCGCCCGACGGCGGGGCGGCGGGAGCGGGGTTGGCCGGGGCTTCGGTCACCGGCTTGGGCTGGGCCTGCGGCTGCGGGCGCGGCTTCGGCGGTTCGGCCTTGGGCTTCGGCTTGGGCTCTTCCTTGGGCTTGGGCTTCGGCTTGGGCGGCGGTTCCGGCAGGGCGACCTCCGCCGGCACGGGCGGGGGCGGCTCCGGAGCGATCTCAGGCAGCGGCTCGGGTTCCGGTTCCGGCTCGATCACCGGCTCGGGCGGCATCTCCGGCTCCGGAAGCATCGATTCCAGGGTCGGCGGCGGCTCGGCGGGCGGCGTTTCCGGCATCGGCGGCAGGTCGAGCATCACCGCGGGCGGCATCGCCGGCGCCTCCTCCATCGCGACGTGCCAGGACAGCGCGCCGACCGCGACGAGGGCGTGGGCGCCCAGCACGACCAGCAGACTGCCGCCCCAGCGCGCCAGGGCGGGCGCCGTGCGCTCGCCGTCCTCCGGGAGGTCGTTGGGATCGACGGTCGCCACGCTCATTTCGCGGCCGCGCCTTCCAGCCCGACCAGGGCGATCTTCAGATAGCCGGCGGCGCGCAGCGCGTTCATCACCTCGGTCAGCGCGCCGTAGTCCACGCTGCGGTCGGCGCGCAGGAAGACGCGCGCGCCCTTGTCGCCGTTCGTTACCCCATCCAGCGCCGCCGCCAGAGCTTCCCGTGCCACCGGCGTGTCGCCCACCGACAGGCTGCTGTCGGCCTGGATGGTCAGGAACAGGGGCTTGTCGGGCCGCGGCTGCGGCTGGGCGGTGGAGGCTGGCAGGTCCACCGGCACGTCCACCGTCGCCAGCGGGGCCGCCACCATGAAGATGATGAGCAGCACGAGCATCACGTCGATGAAGGGCGTGACGTTGATGTCGTGCGACTCGGTGAGATCGTCGCCGTCGTCCAGACGCGCCGCCATGGCCTTACTCCGCCGCCTTGGACACGGCGCGCGGCAGGGCGCGGCGGTCCATGTCGCGGCTCAGCAACCGCAGCACCGCCGCGGAGGAGTCGCCGAGCTGGGCGCGGTAACCGCCGATGGAACGGGCGAAGCCGTTGTAGATGACCACCGCCGGGATGGCCGCGACGAGGCCGATGGCCGTCGCCAGCAGCGCCTCGGCGATGCCCGGCGCCACCACGGCGAGGTTGGTCGTCTGCGACTTGGCGATGCCGATGAAGCTGACCATGATGCCCCACACCGTGCCGAACAGCCCGACGAAGGGGGCCGTGGAGCCGATGCTGGCGAGGATGCCGGTGCCGCGCATCATGCGCCGCCCCTCCGCCGCCTCGATCCGCTCCAGACGGGAGGCCGCGCGCTCCTTCAGGCCGTCCTGCGAGGGGGCGTCGGCGGACTGGTGGGCCTCGGCGATCACGGCGCGCAGGAAGGCGGTGGCCGGGGTCTTCTCGAAGCCGATGCTCTCGGCCGCCTGGGTCAGCGAGCGCGCCTGCTCCAGCGCCGCCAGGGAGGCCCGCGCCTTGCGCTTGGCCTTCGACAGCTCCAGTGACTTGGCGAGGAAGATGGTCCAGGTCGCCACCGAGGCCAGCGCCAGCCCGATCATCACCGCCTGCACCACCGGGCTCGCCGCCATGAACATGCCCCAGGGGGACAGGTCGTGCGGCAGCGTCGCCGTCGCGGCGGTCATATGCTCCAGCCCGGCGGCCGCTCCAGCCGCGGCGTCCGGCGCCGCCAGCGGGGCGGCCAGCGCGTCGGCGGCGGGCGCCGTCACAGGCGCCGTCATGGGCGCTGCCGTCGAAGCCGGTGCCGTGGAAGCCGGTGCCGCGGGAGCGCCGCCGTTGGTTGCGGGGGTGCCCTGCGCCCAGCCAAGTCCGCTCGACAGGAAGGTGCCGGCGGCGGCCATCGCAGCGATGGAACGGGTGTGAAGCGCTGTGAACATTGGCGGTTCGAACTTCTTTGCGGCTGACTTCCTTCCTGTATAGTGCGAACGACTCTCATTTGCACCCATAAAGTGCTATATTGCTGCTATGCGACAAACGGGCAGCGCGCCGGTTGTTCACCGCGTGACCTGTGAACCGCAAGGGGAGATTGCGATGTCGAACGTCCGGACCGTATCGGAACATGGCAGCTTCCGGCTCGTCGAGCGCGACGGCCGCTACGCCGTGATCGAGGCGCGCGACGGTAAAATCTACGGTCTCCACGGGGAGGCGGGCGACCGTCCCAGCGCGCCGGATCGGCCGGACGCCGCCGAAGCCGTCGTCCCCCCCGGCGGCTGGAATGCCGAGGATGAGGCCCGCCGCCGCTTCGAAGAACTCACCGCCCGCGGCGAGGAACTGGCCCGCAAAATCTGGTGACCACATCGGGTGACCCGCTCGGTTCAGAACGCCTGGATCGCCTGCGACGAGACCGTCCGCCACCCCGCGTCAGCGTCCTTCAGCATGGTCTGGATGTGACCGATGTGCACTTGGCCGTAGAGGATCAGGATGTTGCGGTCCGGTTCGGCTTTGATCGCCGCCACCACCTTGTCCTCGCGCAGGGTGGTCAACGCGGGCGGCAGGGCCTCGCGCACCATGGAGCCCGACGCGGTGGTCGCCAGCATGATTCGGATGGCGGCCTGGACGCGCCGCTGCACCCACCCCGGGAGTTTGTCGTACTCGTCCCGGAGTTGCGCCAGATCAATGGTCTCCGGATCGGCGTCGTCCGGATCGTCGGGGGGCAGGGCGGCCAGCAGTTGCGACAGGGTGACGTCAACGTTGCGAGCGTCCGGTCCCGGTGGGCCGATCAGGGTGCGGTTGTCCTGAAGCACCAGCCCGTCGCCGAGCAGGCTCGCCATCATCTCGTAAGGATGCTGCTTGCTGTCCGGGTTCCAGTCCGCGCCCAGCCGGCGCAGCACGTCGGCCACCCCGGCGGGGTTGGAGGCGTCGTCGGGACGGACCTCCTCGTAGAAGACCAGCCAGCCGTCCTGGCGCCGCTGCGCGATGTGCTTGGCGATTCCGCTGTAGAAGTCGGGCTTGGCGACATGGACCATGCCCTGCATCTCCACCTGCCGCCGCCCGTCACTCATCACGACTCGCGACAGTTCCAGGGGGATGTGGTCGGCGATCACCGGCAGGGCGGCCACCGCCCCCACGGTCAGGGTGACGAGGCCGCCGGCCAGGATGCCGACCGCGATCAGGGCGGTTCGGAGCGCGCGCTTCATGCCCCGACGCTGGCACGAAACGGGGGGCGGGGGCAACCGCTCCGGACTCAAAGGCCAAACCTCAGACCTCAGACCTCAGACGCCGACCTCCACCGCGGCGTTGACGATGTAGATCATCTCGTTGCGGTCGTTCTTGTCGGCGAGGAAGATGCCGCTGGGCGCCAGCATGCCGCCGGACACCACGTTGAAGGACACCTGCCCATAGGGGAAGACGGCCCGGACGGCCTCCAGGTCCAGACGGTCGGCGTCCGCCGGAACGGCGAGATGGACGCGGACCTGCATCCGGCTGGTGTCGCCATCGACCAGCGCGCGCATGCCGGGCATGGAGTTGCGCTCGATGGCGTTGCGCACGGCGCGCACCGCGGCCTTGGTCACGTCCTGACCGTGCAGATCGGCGCCCATGCCGAGTTCGACGAACATCACCTGCTTCATGGTCGTGAATCCCTCCTCGTTCCTTGCTCGACGATTCCGCTGAGGATGCGGCAGGATCGGCGCGGCGCGGCAGTCGGTCCGGTCCTTTTTCCGAACTGCGGAAAGTGGTCAGCCGATCCGGAAGGCGAGATAGCCGTCGGTCCCGACCTGTCCGGGCATCGCGAGCAGGCCGCCGGGCGTGTGCCCGCTGAAGGTCAGGCTGAGGTCGGTGGCGCCGTTGCCGTTCAGGTCGATTCGCGCGGTGGCCCCCTGATAGCCGGTGGCGCCCGTCAGATCCTCCCAGGTCAGTTTGGAAAGGGTTTCCGTCCAGCCCCAGGCGACGGCCCATTCCGCCGGTTGCAGGTCGGTGATTGTGGACCACGTGACGCCTTCGCCCCGACCATCGACGTTGAAGGTGTCCGTGCCGGCTCCGCCAGTCAGAAAGTTGGAGCCAGAGCCGCCGTCCAGCACGTCGTCTCCGCCTCCACCCTGCGCGGCGTCGTTCCCGCCGAGCAGGTTCATGAAATCGCCCTGGTCGCTGCCGACGACCGCTTCCGCGGCGGCCGTTCCCAGGAACTGGTTTTTCAGGCCGGCGACCGGGCCGGAATAGGCGGCCATCCGCACCTCGTAGCTCATGGCGCCATCCTGAACGATGGCGCGCTGGTCCGACGCGGCGCGGGGCAGGGCGGCTGCGGCCTCCTGCCGGGTGACCGTGCGGTCGGCAAAGACCAGCCGTTCGATGCCGCGCAACCGGTCGGCGCCGCCGGCCCCGGTGACGGTCAGGTCCGCTCCGCTCCCCAACGGATCGCTGGTCACGAACGCGTTGGCGGAGGGGAAGTTGTAGAAGGCCGTGTCGGTGCCGGTTCCGCCGTCGAGAAGATCGTCGCCGCCTCCACCGGCCAGCGTGTCGTCCCCCGCGGCGCCCATCAGCGTGTCGGCAAAGGTCGAGCCGGTCAAGCGGTCGCCAGCCGATCCTCCGATGACGGTTTCGATGCGGGTTCCGTAGCCGACGAAAAACTGGTTCTGGGCGAGAATCGAGGAGGCCTGCGCCGAGAACCATCCCCAGCCGCCCGTCAGGTCGACAGTGACAGGAACGTCCGCACCCGCAGCGGACAGTGTGTCGTTGCCCCCGCCGTCCCAGAGGTAGCGTCCCGACGCCCCCGGTGTCAGGAGATACAGGTCGTCGCCCGCGCGCACGGCGGGGTTGGGGCCGTAGAGGCGCTGGATCGCGGCGACGTCATAGACGCCCAGCCCGCCGGGCCAGGCGCCGTAATAGGACATGATCGTGTTGGTCCGGTTGTCCTCGGACGGAGGCAGGAAGGGCGGGGTGCCGCTGCCGGTGCCGTTGTAGTCGCCGGGATGCTTCAGCCCGAGCGCGTGCCCGATCTCATGGATGTAGGTCCGGTAACCGGCCGATTCGGGATCGAGGTAGATGTAGGAGCCCGCCGGGTTGGGGTAGTAGGCCATGCCGGAGGCGCGGAAGACGTCCAATTGGCTCATATGGAACTGAAGGTTGGCGGTCATCGGCGCCGCCGTTTCCACGAAGGCGAGGTTGGCGACCGCGCTCCATTCCCCCATGGCCTGCAACGCCATGGCCCGCTGGCTGTCGTTGAGCGGCCGGAAGCCCGGCACGTAGCGCAGACCGGCGTCCACAACCCAGCCGTAGGTGAGGGTGTAGGGCGTGGTGGGCGCGGCGCCGTCCAACGGAGCCCCCCAGCGGCGCCCGCTGTCGAAGGCGCGGAGGAACAGCGGGTCGTCGGTGCCGCCCGTCATCCGTCCGGCCGTCGCCGGGCCTGGACCGCCGTCATAGGTTGATCGATCATCGCCGATTCCGTCTCCGTTCTCGCCAAGGCCGGGAATCTGAGACTCACTCATCTCCGCAAGCTCCGTCGGGGTGGGCCGGTGTTTCGTTAAATTCGTTCCGAATTTCAATGATGTTTGGCGAAAACGGTCGGCGTTCGTCTTTCAATCGCTCAGTACTTATGACAAGCCGTTCAGCGGCATTCAATGGATCAGACGGCACCTTCAACATTGGAGGAGGAAAATTTTTCAGCAGATTTTCAGTGTCTTGTGGACATCCCGGGAAATTCCTTCCACGCACTCGCGGAGCGGTGATGGGACCGGATTCTGCGTTGGGGACGACTGGCTGGATTTTCCGGATGACATCGAAAACAGTATCCGAAAATGAAACTTGCGGTCACCCGCCTCAGCCTAAAGATAAGATCAAAATAAAATCGTTAAAGAATATTAAGACGCAATCCTGTCACAGCATCGGCGTGGTTTCGTGGATTGACAGGATGGAAAGATTCCGCAACCGTTGCCGCAGAACAACAACGGGGGAGAAAAAGAGTGCGGTATGGCTGTGTTGCGCTCGCCATCTGTGCTGTTTCTGTTGGGGCATGCTCGTCCACGGCACAGATCGCCACCGTCCCGCCAATGCCGCAGGACATCGCGTTTGAGGACACATCGACGCCGGTCGTTCCGGAGATCGAACCGGTCTATGTTCATAAGGGCAAGGCGTCCTACTACGCCGATTTCTTTCATGGCCGGACCACGGCGTCGGGGGAGCGCTTCAGCCAGAACCGGCTGACCGCCGCGTCCCGCCGGCTTCCCTTGGGCAGCCGGGTGACGGTGACCAACGCCGACAACGGGCGCAGCGTCGAGGTCGTGATCAACGACCGTGGCCCCTACGTGAAGGGGCGGGTGATCGACCTGTCCCGCAAGGCTGCCGACGAACTGGGCATGATCGAGGACGGCGTGGTGAATGTCCGCGTCGAAGCCCGCCCCTCCGACCAGCCGAACCGCTCGCTGAGGCACCGGCTGGAGCAGATGGTCGCCGCGCTTTACCCCGACCGCAAATCCACCTCCGAGCCACCCGTGACGGTCGCCGAGCGCCCCGAATCGGATGTGGCCGACACCGATCTGGGCGCCGCCGAATAGCGGGACCGCGCCCCGCCCGACGCTTTCCGCCCGAACGCACGACACATGCAGGCTTCCGCCCAACGGGCGCGGCGCCGCGAAGGCCGCCGATGCGCCTCCGCGGTTGACGGAGCCGTGCGCACAGAAGAGGTTTCAATCCATGCTGAAGCTCGTGATCCGCGACACGCATCACGCCGCCGGCCTGTTTCTGGAGCAGGTGGACAACGTCCGCCAACTCATCGCGGAGTTGAAGGCGCTGAAGCGCGTTCCATCCGCCTCGCTCTATCTGGAAGGTCTGGCCGAGCGCTGCCTGCGGCGCGGCTGGACGGTGATCCCCGCCGATCCGCTGGTCCGTGGCTGCGCGTCGCGCACCCACATCGTCGAGGTGCATCTCGACCCCAACCAGCCCGGTGCCCCCTTCGTCGGCATCTACGAGCCGGGGGAGGACGGCACCCCCTGCCGGCGCCTGCACGATTCCCTGGAGGGGCTGGCGAGCCGCCTGCGCCTGCCGCCCGCCAACACCGGCACCATGCCTGCATCGGTGCAGCAGGCCCCCGCGCTGGCCGCATAGAGCCATCGCAGCGGTCCCGGGACTCCGGCCGCATCCCCGGCCACATCCATTGATTGGAATCATACCGCGGCATGGTGGGCGGGGGTAGCCTGCGGGCCGGCAATCCCGCCGTCCGCCACCCGCCGTCCGCCCCCATGACCGTCGAGCATCTCAGCCTCGTCTTCCTGCTGCTCCAGCAGATGTGCGTGTATCTGGTCATCGCCTATATGCTGAGCCGGACGCCGCTGTTCCTGCCGGTGATGCACCTCACCGTGCGCTGGCCGCACAAGCTGGCCTGTTACGTCATCTTCTCCATGTTCTGCGTCATGGGGACCTATTTCGGGTTGCAGATCGACGACTCCATCGCCAACACCCGCGCCATCGGGGCCGTGCTGAGCGGCATCCTGGGCGGGCCGTCGGTGGGGCTGGCGGTCGGCTTCACCGGCGGGCTGCACCGCTATTCGCTGGGCGGCATGTCGGCGGTGGCCTGCGCCGTCTCGACGGTGGCGGAGGGGCTGATCGGCGGTCTGGTGCACCGCCACTTCGTCCGCCAGGGCCGCATCGAGCCGCTGTTCGACCCGCTGCGCGTGGGCGCCGTCACCCTCGTGGCCGAGGTCGCGCAGATGCTGATCATCCTGCTGGTGGCGAAACCCTTCCCGGCGGCGGTCCATCTGGTCGAGGTGGTGGCGCTGCCGATGATCGTCGCCAACACGCTGGGGGCGGGGCTGTTCATGCGCATCCTGATGGACCGCCGCGCCCTGATCGACAAGCAGTCGAGCGCCTTCTCCGCCAAGGCGCTGAAGATCGCCGCGCGGGCCGACGGCGTGCTGCGCCGGGGCTTCAACGAAGAGAACAGCATGCGGGTCGCCCGCATCATCTACGAGGAGACGGGCGTTGGTGCGGTCGCCATCACCGACCGGGACAAGCTGCTGGCCTTCATCGGTGTCGGCGACGACCACCATCTGCCGGGCACGCCGATCACCTCGCCCCAGACCTACCAGGCGATCGCCAACAACCAGGTGCTCTACGCCGACGGCAATCTGGTCTCCTACAGATGCTCGATCCACCCGAACTGCCGGCTGGGCGCCTCGCTGGTGATCCCGCTGGTCGGGGAGGACGACCGGGTGATCGGTACCGTGAAGCTGTACGAGCCGAAGACCAAGCTGTTCTCCACCATCAACCGCACGCTGGGGGAGGGCATCGCCCGGCTGCTGTCCAGCCAGATCCTCGCCGGGCGCTACGAACAGCAGAAGGCGCTGCTCGCCCAGTCGGAGATCAAGCTGCTGCACGCGCAGGTGAACCCGCATTTCCTGTTCAACGCGCTGAACACCATCTCCGCGGTCATCCGCAACGATCCGGAGCGGGCGCGCCAGCTGGTGCAGAGCCTGTCCGTCTTCTTCCGCAAGAACCTGAAGCGCCCCAGCCAGGAGGCCACAGTGGCCGACGAGGTGGAGCATGTCAGCGCCTACCTCCAGATCGAGCTGGCGCGTTTCACCGGACGCCTGTCGGTGGAGATCGACGTGCCCGACGCGCTGCGCCACGCCCGGCTCCCCGCCTTCCTGCTCCAGCCGCTGGTCGAGAACGCCATCAAGCACGGCACCTCGCAGCTTCTCGGCCCCGGCCATGTCCGCATCGCGGCGCGGCGGGAGGGCGGCGACCTGCTGCTGGCGGTGGAGGACAACGCCGGCCTCTATGAGGAGCGTCCGGGCGGCGACGGGCTGGGCATGTCCATCGTCGACCGCCGCGTCCGCAACCGCTTCGGCGACGGCTACGGGGTGGATGTCGCCTGCGAGGCCGACGTCCTCACCCGCATCACCCTGCGCCTTCCCCTGGACATCCCTGCCGTCGCGGAGACCGCGCCATGATGACCGTCCTGATCGTGGACGACGAGCCGCTGGCCCGCGAGGAGTTGCGGCGCCTTCTGGAGGAGTTCCCCGACCTCCAGGTCGCCGGGGAATGCGCCAACGCCATCGAGGCCATCGGTGCCATCAACCGCCAGCCGCCGGACGTGGTTTTTCTCGACATCCAGATGCCGCGGGTCAGCGGGCTGGAGATGCTGAGCATGCTCGATCCGGAGCGGATGCCCCGCATCGTCTTCCTGACCGCCCACGACGAATACGCCGTCCAGGCCTTCGAGGAGCACGCCTTCGACTATCTGCTGAAGCCGGCGGATCCGGCCCGGCTGGCGAAGACGTTGCAACGGCTGCGCCGCGAAAGGGCGCCGCAGGACCTTGCCGTGCTGAAGGACGCCGCCCCGTTGCGGCTGATTCCCTGCACCGGCCACAACCGCATCTCGCTGCTGAAGCTGGACGAGGTGGAGTGCGTGGCCTCCAAGGCGAGCGGGGTGTTCGTCGTCGGCGCTGACGGCGAGGAACGCTTCACCGAGCTGACCCTGCTGACCTTGCAGGAGCGCACCCCTCTGGTGCGCTGCCACCGGCAGTATCTGGTGAACCCCGACCGCATCCGGGAAATCCGTCTGATCGACAACGGGCTGGCCGAAATCCAGACGCTGGGTGGTCAGAGCATCCCGGTCAGCCGCCGCTTCCTCGGCCCACTGAAGGAACGGCTGGGCATCGGGTGATTTTCCCTCCACCGCCGGGCGGGGTGGCTTGCGGCAATCGGGGAGACATGGCTCTCCGCTAAACGACCCCCTCCGGCACCAGAACCTTCCCGCAGAGGTCCCGCGCCTTCTCGAACCGGTCGGGGGCCGCGGAGCGGGCGAGCAGCCCCTCCCCGAAGATGAACGAGTAGAACAGATACGCCCGCGCGAAGGCGTCGTCGGGGTCCAGCCCCATGCCGGCGAACAGGTCTGACACGCAGCGCAGGCGTTCGCGGTCGACCTCCGCCACGATCTCGGACGCGCGGGGGTCGCGGCGTGCCCAATCGCGCATCGCCAGTTCGATGGCGATGCCGCGCGGGTTGCTGCTGCCGCCGTAGAGCGACAGCACGTAGCGCAGCCCCTCGGCCGGCGTGCGGCCGTCCAGCCGGGTCTGCGCCTTGATCGCCTCGATGCGGCCGGTCTTCCAGCCCTCCAGCATCGCCTCCACCAACTCCATCCGGTCGCGGAAGTGCCAGTAGAAGCTGCCCTTGGTCACCTTCAGCCGCTTGGCCAGAAGCTCGACCCGCACCTGCTCGACGCCGCCCTCCGCCAGGGCGGAGAAGGCGGCGGACAGCCAGGATTCGCGGTTCAGCGTCTTCGCTTCCATCGGTAACACTCCGGAGGCCATACGGCAGCGTATCGAGTCGCCGATGGCCTGTCCACAACCCGCCGGGTGGAAAAAGCGCCGAACCTTATACGGATTTGACCGGAGAGGGAAAGCCGCGCGCGCCTCAGCGCGCCTTTGCCGCGGTGAAGAGGTCCTTGTGGGCGTCGCGCAGCAGGTTCTTCTGCACCTTGCCCATGGCGTTGCGCGGCAGCTCGTCCATGAAGAAGACGCGCTTGGGCACCTTGAAGTTGGCGAGCTGCTCCTTGCAGACGGCGATCACCGCGGCCTCGTCCGGGGTGGCGGCGCCGGGCTTGCGCAGGACGACGGCGGTCACCGCCTCGCCGAAGTCGGGGTGCGGCACGCCGACCACCGCCGATTCCACCACGCCGTCGATGCCGTCGATGACCGTCTCGACCTCCTTCGGGTAGACGTTGAAGCCGCCGGAGATGATGAGGTCCTTGGCCCGACCGACGATGTGCACATAGCCGCGCCCGTCCACCTTGCCGACATCGCCGGTGATGAAGAAGCCGTCCGGCTTGATCTCCTGCTTCGTCTTCTCGGGCATCCGCCAGTAGCCGGAGAAGACGTTCGGCCCGGCGACCTCGATGATGCCGATCTCGTCGGTGCCGAGCGACGCGCCGGTTTCCGGATCGACCACGCGCACGGACACCTCGGGCAGCGGGAAGCCGACCGTGCCGGGGATGCGGTCGCCGTCCAGCGGGTTGGAGGTCAGCATCCCGGTCTCGGTCATGCCGTAGCGTTCCAGGATGGCGTGGCCGGTGCGGGCCGAGAAGTCCTTGTGCGTGTCGGCGAGCAGCGGGGCCGAGCCGGAAACGAACAGCCGCATGTGCGCCGTCGCCTCGCGCGTCAGGCCGGGGTGGGCGAGCAGGCGGGTGTAGAAGGTCGGCACGCCCATCATCACCGTGGCGCGTGGCAGCAGCCCCATCACCTGCTCGGCATCGAACTTCGGCAGGAACAGCATGGAGGAGCCGTTCAGCAGCACGCAGTTGGTCGCCACGAACAGGCCGTGCGTGTGGAAGATCGGCAGGGCGTGCAGCAGCACGTCGTTCGGCTGGAAGCCCCAGTATTTGTGCAGCGTCAGCGCGTTTGAGCCGAGGTTGCGGTGGCTCATCATCGCGCCCTTCGACCGCCCGGTGGTGCCGGAGGTGTAGAGGATCGCGGCGAGATCGTCGGCCTCGGCCGGGACGGTCGTGAAGTCCGTGCCCTTGCCGGCGGCCTGCTCCGGCAGGGTGCCCTCACCATGGGTGCCGAGAGTCAGCAGATGGGCGACCTTGGCCTTGTCGGCGACCTCGCGCAGCGCGTCCGCGGATTCGGGGCGGGCGACGAAGACGTGCGGCTCGGCGTCGGTCAGGAAATACTCGACCTCGGCCTTCGTGTAGGCCGGGTTCAGCGGCAGGAAGACGCCGCCCGCCCGCACGGTGGCGAGATAGAGGATGATGTTCTCGACCGACTTCTCCACCTGAACGGCGACCCGGTCGCCCTTCTTCAGGCCGAGGTCGGCGAGCAGGTTGGCGTAGCGGCCGGTCAGGGCTTCGAGATCGCCGTAGGTGACGGTGCGGGCCCTAGTTGCGGTTGGATCCGTGCCGGGCTCGGTCTCGGCGAAGGGGCGGCTGCGGTCCGCCGGAAAGCGGGAACGGAACAGCTCGAACAGATTGCCACCCACGTCGGACATCGTCATTCCCTCCATGCACCCGGTGATCCGGTGCCCAGGGTTTAGCACAGGCTCATGCCGTGGACCACATCTTTGTATACGGAAGACCGGGTTATTGTATTTCGTTTCCGCCCATGATGGACACGAACTCGGTGAAGATGTCGATCTGGATAGTCACGTGCCGCCGCATGGCGGCGTAGGCGGCCTCCGGGTCGCCGGTCAGGATCGCTTCGACCACGTCGTCATGCTCCTTGAAGCTATCCTTGACGCGGTAGGGGTGGTTGAGCTGGTAGCGGCGGTAGGGGGCCAGCCGGGCGAACAGGCCGCGCGCGATTTCCTGAAGCGGCTCGTTGTGACTGCCCGCCTGGACCGCCTCGTGGAAGGAGCGGTTGACCGCGTAGTAGGCGTCCAGCTCCCGCGCCTCCATATGCGCCTTCGAGGTGTCGTGCAGGCGTTTCAGGGCCTGCTTCTCCTCGTCCGACATGCGGCGGGCGGCAAAACGGGCGCACAGCCCCTCGATCTCCGACATCACCTCGAACATCTGCACCATGCGGTGCAGCTTCAGTGGTGCCACCACCGCCCCCTGGCGCGGCTGCTTCTCCACCAGCCCGGCGTGGACGAGCTGGAGGATCGCCTCGCGGATCGGGGTGCGGGAGATGTTGAAGCGCTGGGCGAGGCTTTCCTCGTCCAGCCGCGTTCCGGGGCGCAGGCGGCCCAGGAAGATGTCCTCCTCGATGGCGAGCCGCACCTCGTCGGCACGGGTGGCACTCTTGTCGGCGGTCTTGCTGGCGGCAATCCGGTCGCTCATCCCGAGCGTGTCCCCTTCCTCATCCGCGGCTGTCCGCCGCTCCCGTCTCTGTATACAAGAGATGGACAGCGCGTATCCAGCATGATAGTCCTTCCTCCCAACAATGAGAACCGGAGATCCGTCATGGACTCCGGGCCAATGCGGTTCTGGGGAGGATGCGCATGGATTTTGCGCTTTCGGAGGAGCAGCAGGCGTTCCGCGACACGGCGCGCGACTTCGCGCAGCAGGAAATGGCGCCGAACGCCGCGCACTGGGATGAGAACAGCGTCTTTCCCATCGACATCCTGCGGCAGGCCGCGGCGCTCGGCTTCGCCGGCATCTATGTGGGGGAGGAGTTCGGCGGCTCCGGCCTCGGGCGGCTGGACGCGGCGGTGATCTTCGAGGAGCTGTCGGCGGCCTGCCCGTCCACGGCGGCCTACATCTCCATCCACAACATGGCGTCCTGGATGATCGACCGCTTCGGCAATCCGGAGCAGCGCGCCCGCTTCCTGCCCAAGCTGACGACCATGGAGCATTTCGCCAGCTATTGCCTGACCGAGCCGGGAGCGGGGTCCGACGCCGCCTCGCTGCGCACGCGGGCGGAGCGGGACGGCGACCATTACGTGCTGAACGGCTCGAAAGCCTTCATCTCCGGCGGCGGCACGTCGGACGTCTATGTCTGCATGGTCCGCACCGGCGAGCCCGGCCCCAAGGGCATCTCCTGCATTGTCGTGGAGAAGGGCACGCCCGGCCTATCCTTCGGCAAGCAGGAGCACAAGCTGGGCTGGAAGAGCCAGCCGACCTCGGCGGTCATCTTCGAGAACTGCCGCGTCCCCGTCGCCAACCGCATCGGCGAGGAGGGGGAAGGCTTCCGCATCGCCATGAAGGGTCTGGACGGCGGTCGCCTGAACATCGCCGCCTGCTCGGTCGGCGGGGCGCGCTTCTGCCTGGAGCAGGCCGTCGCCTACACGGCGGAGCGCAAGCAGTTCGGCAAGCCGCTGAACGTCTTCCAGGCCCTGCAGTTCAAGCTGGCCGACATGGCGACGGAGCTGGACGCCGCCCGGCTGATGCTGCACCGCGCCGCCGCCAGCCTCGACGCCGGCTCGCCGGAGGCGACGGCCCATTGCGCGATGGCCAAGCGCTTCGCCACCGACACGGGGTTCCAGGTGGTGAACGAGGCGCTGCAACTCCACGGCGGCTACGGCTACATCAAGGAGTATCCGATCGAGCGGATTTTCCGCGACCTGCGGGTTCACCAGATTCTCGAAGGCACCAACGAGATCATGCGCGTCATCATCGCCCGCCATCTGACCGGCGGCTGACGGCGGCACAACAAACAGCGTCATAATAAGACGAGGGGAAACGCTATGGCGACGATCGCCTTTATCGGGCTGGGCAACATGGGGGCGCCGATGATGCGCAACCTGATGAAGGCCGGCCACACCGTCCTGGCCTTCGACCTGTCGGAGGCCGCCTGCATCGCCGCGCGCGACGCCGGCGCCACCATCGCCGCCGGCCCCGGCGCCGCGGCGGGGGAGGCCGAGGTGGTCGTGACCATGCTGCCCGCCGGAAAGCATGTGCGCGAGGTCTACACGGCGCCGGACGGCATCATCGCCAAGGCCAAGCCGGGCAGCCTGTTCATCGACAGCTCCACCGTGGACGTGGACAGCGCCCGCGCCGTCGCCGCGGCGGCAGAGGCGGCGGGCCACGCCATGGTCGACGCGCCGGTGTCCGGCGGCGTCGGCGGCGCGGAGGCGGCGACCCTGACCTTCATGGTCGGCGGCAGCGACACCGCCTTCCGCCGCGCCGAGCCGATCCTGTCGGCGATGGGCAAGGCCATCGTGCACACCGGCGGGCCGGGCAACGGCCAGGCGGCGAAGATCTGCAACAACATGATCCTTGGCATCTCGATGCTCGGCGTGTCGGAGGCTTTCGCGCTCGCCGAGAAGCTGGGGCTGGAGTCGCAGAAGCTGTTCGACGTGGCGTCGAAGTCGTCGGGCCAGTGCTGGTCGCTGACCAGCTATTGCCCGGTGCCGGGTCCGGTTCCGACCTCGCCGGCCAACCGCGACTACCAGCCGGGCTTCGCCGCGGCGCTGATGCTGAAGGACCTGAAGCTGGCGGTCGAGGCTGGGCAGAGCACCGGCAGCCCGCTGCCGCTGGGCGGCGAGGCGGCGCAGATGTACGCGCTGTTCTGCAACGCCGGCTTCGGCGGCAAGGACTTCTCCGGCATCGTCAATCTGCTGCGCGGGAAGTCGTAAGGGCGGTCACGGTGCCCCCACCCCGGCCCTCCCCCGCTTCGCCGGGGAGGGGACTTTTGCTCCCACCCTTGCGAAGCGGGGGAGGGCCGGGGTGGGGGCAGACGCCTCCCCCTCAATCCGCCTGCTGCATGACGATGGCGTCGGACGCCCGGCCGCGGAAATGGATGTTGCCGTCGCCGTCCAGGAACGCCCAGTCGCCGGTCAGGTAGTAGCGTCGGCCGTGGCGGAAGCGGGCGGCGGTGCGTCCCGGATCGTTGGCGTAGGCGTCGAACCAGAAGAGCGGCGAGGACTCCACGTCGATGGCGATCTCGCCGGCGCCGCCGACTGGCGCCTCGCGGCCCTGCGGGTCGAGGATGACCACGCGGAAACCCGGCAGGGGCCGCCCCAGCGAGGAATCGGCGGTGCGGTCGGCGTGGCCGGGGTCGTAGCGGTTCATCATGAAGATGCCGGTCTCGCGCTGCCCGTACTGGTCGAGCAGGGGGACGCTGACCACCCGGTTGGCCCAGCCGATCAGCTCCGGCGGCAGCGGTTCGCCGACCACCGACAGGATGCGCAGCGCCAGCTTGTGCGGACCGCCCTCCGGGTCGGCGCTGTGCCAAGCGCGGATCTGCGAGGGCGCGCAGGTCAGGTTGGTGACGCCGAACTTGGTCAGCATGCGGTAGCCCTGCCGCACGTCGTAGGGGCCGTCGCAGAAGATCGTCGTGCGCCCGAGCAGCAGCGGTCCGACCAGCCCGTAATAGGCGCCGTAGGCCCAGCCGGGATCGGCCATGTTCCAGTAGATGTCGTCGTCGCGCAGGTCGAGACCGATCCGCATGTACTGCTCGATCCCGGCCAGGGCCATGACGGGCAGCGAGACGCCGAGCGGCTTCGGCTCCGCCTCGGAGGTGTAGATCAGCGCGAAGGCGTCGCGGTCGGCGTAGCGGGCGATGTCGGGCAAGGGGGCCGATTCGTGAAGCGCCGACCAGAAGGGAACCGCGTCGGCGCCGGGACCGAAGGCCTCGTCGCCCTCCACCATCACCACAGGGCGGCTGTTGTCGCGCGGAATCTTGCGGCGTAGGAAACCGGTGGTGACGATCGCCCGTGCCTCGCTGTCGGCCAGACGGTAGGCGACCGCGGCGGCGGAATAGGTGGTGAAGAGCGGCATGTAGACCCCGCCGAGCCGCCAGATCGCCAGCGCGGCGATCAGCAGCTCCGCCCCCTTGGGCAGCAGCACCGCCACCCGGTCGCCGCGCCCGACGCCAAGGCCGCGCAGCACCGTGGCGAAGCGCGCCGAATCGCGGGCCAGCCGGGCGAAACTCAGCTCCGTCGTCTGGCCGGCGACGCTCTCGTGCAGCAGGGCGGCGCGGGCGCCGTCGGCGCGGGCGTGGCGGTCGCACAGCAGGTCGGCGAGCGGAATCGCGTCACCTTGATAGTCCGGGCGGAGGAAGGCGGTCGGCTGAACGGTGGCCGGGCCGGGCGCCGCCGCGCCGCCTTTTCCTCCTTCGGGGCGGTGGCGGGCGGCGGCGATGCGGCCCAGCGAATCCAGCTCCGGCCCCAGATGGTAGCGGCGGCTGCGCGGGTCCTGGTCGATGAATCGCTCCCGCGCCAGCGCGGTCAGCAGCCGGTGCGCCGTCGCCTTGGACAGGGCGGTGTCCCCCATCAGATCGGCCAGACGCGCGCCGTCGGCCCCGTGGGAGGCGACGGCGCGCAGCAGGGCCAGCGCGCGCTCCAGGCTTTGCGTGCCGCCGGACGCTCCGGCGGGGGCGGTTTCGGTGTCGGAATCGGGCCGGGTCATGATGGGGTCCATATTATGGACCTTGCGGCCGGATGTCGCTCCAAAAAACATGCATACACGGAATGTCCGTGTTGAAAACGGTGCGCGTCACAGGCTATAGTTCGGACGTTGCACAAAGGACGGTCCACAATATGGACCAGTTCGCCACTCAAACAGTCCGGCGAACGACAAAAAAGGCAGTTCCACAGCAACGGAGGAGGAAATGTCAGGCGCGCCCGTCGCATCGCCACGCGGTTACGCCCATCCGGCCGACGCCACCCGCGCGGCCTCCCCATCGGACACCATCTTCGAAGCCCGGGGCGTGTCCTTGCGCTTTGGCGGCGTGCAGGCGCTGACCGACGTCGGTTTCAGCATCCGCAAGGGGGAGCTGTTCTCCATCATCGGCCCGAACGGTGCGGGCAAGACCTCCATGGTCAACTGCATCTCCGGCCGCTACCGGCCCACCGACGGAAAGGTCTATTTCAAGGGCCAGGACATCACGGGCATGACGCCCAACCACCGCGCCTCGCTCGGCATCGGGCGCACCTTCCAGAATCTGGCGCTGTTCGGCCACATGACGGTGCTCGACAACATCATGGTCGGGCGGCACCACCTGCTGAAGAACAACTTCTTCACCGGGTCGCTTTACTGGCTAACCGGCGCCCGCAAGGAGGAGCTGGCCCACCGCCGCGAGGTCGAGGAGATCATCGACTTCCTGGAAATCCAGCATGTCCGCAAGGCGACCGCCGGCACGCTCTCCTATGGCCTGCGCAAGCGGGTGGAGCTGGCCCGCGCCATCGCGCTGAAACCCGACCTGATCCTCCTGGACGAGCCCATGGCGGGCATGAATCTGGAGGAGAAGGAGGACATGGCCCGCTACATCGTCGACCTGAACGAGGAGTTCGGCATGACGGTGGTGATGATCGAGCACGACATGGGCGTCGTGATGGACATCTCCCACCGCGTGATCGTCCTGGAGTTCGGCAAGAAGATCGCCGAGGGCACGCCGGAGGAGGTTTTGGCCGACCCGCGCGTCAAGCGCGCCTATCTCGGCGAGGACGACGAGGAGGACGAGGCCGTGGCCCCGCCGCCCAAGCAGGAGGTCGCGTGATGTCCCTTCCCGATATCAAGATCAACGACACGCTGCCGAAGCTGCTGACCCTGCACGCCCGCGAGCATGGCGGCGACGTCGCCATGCGCGAGAAGGACTTCGGCATCTGGCGCGAGTTCACCTGGGCGGACATGCACGCCCGCGTGCGCGCCTTCACGCTCGGCCTCATCAAGCTCGGCGTGGAGCGCGGCCATGTGGTGGCCCTGCTCGGCGACAACCGGCCCGACTGGGTGATGGGGGAAATCTCCGCCCACGCCATGGGCGCCATGAGCCTGGGCATCTACCGCGACGCCATGGACGAGGAGGTCGCCTACCTCATCACCTACGCCGACGTGCACGTCATCTTCGCGGAGGACGAGGAGCAGGTCGACAAGCTGCTGAACCTCGGCGAGCGCCTGCCGACGCTGAAGCACATCATCTATTCCGACCCCCGCGGCATGCGCAAATACAGCGACCCGCGCCTGATGGAGGCGTCGGAGCTGGTCAAGCTGGGCAACGCGCTGCACGCCGAGAAGCCGAACCTCTACGAGGAACTGGTCGGCGCAACGCGCGGCGACGACGTGGCGGTGCTCTGCACCACGTCGGGCACCACCTCGAACCCGAAGCTGGCGATGCTGCCGGCAGGGCGGCTGATCCGCCACGTCGCCAGCTACCTGTCGGTGGACCCCAAGGGGCCGGCGGACGAGTATGTGTCGGTGCTGCCGCTGTCCTGGATCATGGAGCAGATCTACGCCGTCGGCATGGGCATGGTGTCGCGGATGCGCGTGAACTTCGTCGAGGAAGCCGAGACGATGATGAACGACTTCCGCGAGATCGGGCCGAGCTTCGTGCTGTTCGCCCCCCGCCTGTGGGAGCAGATCGCCGCCGACGTGCGCGCCCGCATGATGGACGCCTCGCCCTTCAAGCAGAAGATGTACGACTACGGCATGAAGCTGGGGCTGGAGGCGCTCGCCAACGGCACCCGCTCCGCCGTCGCCGACCGCATTCTCTTCGCAGCGCTGCGAGACCGCCTGGGCTTCACCAACCTGAAGTCGGCGGCGACCGGCGGCGCCGCGCTCGGCCCCGACACCTTCAAGTTCTTCCAGGCGCTGGGCGTGCCGCTGCGGCAGATCTACGGACAGACCGAGACGATGGGCGCCTACACGGTGCACCGCTCGGACGACGTGGATTTCGACACGGTGGGCGTGCCCTTCGACGACGGTGTGAAGGTCAAGGTGATCGAACCCGACCAGAACGGCATCGGCGAGATCGTCGTCAGCCACCCCAACATGTTCGCCGGCTACTACCGCAACGAGGCCTCGACCACGGCGGACCTGCGCGACGGCTGGATGCACACGGGCGATGCCGGCTTCTTCGACAAGAAGGGCCATCTGGTCATCATCGACCGCATCAAGGACATCGCCACCACCAGCAACAACGACCGCTTCAGCCCGCAATACATCGAGAACAAGCTGAAATTCAGCCCCTACGTGGCCGAGGCGGTGATCCTGGGCAACAAGCGTCCCTACCTGTCGGCGATCATCTGCATACGCTTCCCCATCGTGTCGAAGTGGGCCGAGAAGAACCGCATCGCCTTCACCACCTATTCCGATCTGGCGTCCAAGCCGGAGGTCTACGAGCTGCTGCGCCAGGAGGTGGAGCGGGTGAACGGGACGCTGCCGGAGTTTCAGCGGATCACCAAGTTCCTGCTGCTCTACAAGGAACTGGACGCCGACGACGGCGAGCTGACCCGCACCCGCAAGGTGCGGCGCGGCGTGATCGCCGAGAAGTACGGCGAGATCATCGACTCCATCTACGCGGGCCAGCCGGCCATTGACGTGGACACCACCATCACCTTCCAGGACGGCACCAAGCAGCGCATCCGCACCGTGCTGAAGGTGGTCGACCTGCTGCCCACGCCGGCCAAGAAGCCGGCGCAGGCCGCGGCGTGAGGGGGGTGAGGATGACACGCTTTCATACCCCTCTCCCGTCCCGGGAAAGGGAAGGGGCCCACGCCCCCGGCGTGGGAAGGGTGAGGGTGCCAGCAACGGGCCGGCGCTCGATCCTTGGATGCACCCTCACCCGGCCCTGCGGGCCACCCTCTCCCGGGACGGGAGAGGGGATCGAGAACGAGGCCACGCCATGACCCTGTTCTTCCAGCTTCTCGTCAACGGACTGATCGTCGGCGCGCTGTACGGCGTCGTGGCGATGTCCTTCGTGCTGATCTACAAGGCCAGCCGCATCGTGAACTTCGCCCAGGGCGAGTTCCTGCTGATCGGCGCCTGGACCTGCTGGTGGCTGCTGACCTCCTGGCAGTTGCCCTTCTGGATCGGCTTCCCGATCACCCTGGCCTTCATGATGGTCTTCGGCATCGTGCTTCAGGTCGTCGTGCTGCGGCCGATGATCGGGGAGCCGATCATCTCCGTCATCATGGTCACCATCGGCCTGTCGATCTTCTTCCAGGCCCTGATGAAGTGGATGTTCGGCGTCTTCGCCAAGCCGTTCCCGACCATCTTCGCCAGCCCGACCGTGAACATCCTCGGGCTCGACGTGCAGACCGTCTATGTGATGAGCCTCGTCATCTCGATCCTGATCATGGCGGGCTTCGGCTGGTTCTTCAAATACTCGCGGATGGGTCTGGCGATGCGGGCGACCGCCTTCGACCAGCAGGTGGCGCAGTCGCTGGGCATCTCCGTCCGCCACATGTTCGCGATGAGCTGGGCCATCTCCGCCATGGTGTCGGCGGTGGCCGGCGTCACGGTCGGCGTCGTCAACGGCGTGTCCTCCGCGCTCTCCTTCTTCGGCATCAAGGTCTTCCCGGCGGTCATCCTCGGCGGGCTGGACAGCGTGGCCGGGGCGGTGCTGGGCGGCCTGATCGTCGGCGTGCTGGAGAATCTCGCGCACTACCTGGACAGCCAGTGGCTGAACTGGGGCAACATGTACGAGATCGCCCCCTTCTACGTCCTGATCGTCATCCTGATGATCAAGCCCTACGGCCTCTTCGGCACCAAGGACATCGAGCGCGTGTAAGGAGCGGCCGCAACCATGGCGAACATCAGTCTCATCCCCTGCGGCGACTTCAAGACCCGGTACGCCGCCGACACGACCATCTTCCCGACCAAGACCAGCCGCAACTTCGCGATCCTGGGCGTGGCGCTGCTGCTGCTCTGCCCGGCCTTCATGGACCGCTACTGGCTGAACCTGTGCATCCAGATCGGCTATCTCGGCATCGCGGCGCTGGGGCTGAACATCCTGGTCGGCTTCACCGGCCAGATCTCCATCGGGCACGCCGCCTTCTTCGGCTTCGGCGCCTTCTCGTCGGCGTGGCTGTCGAACAGCTTCGGCATCCCGGTGGCGCTCGCCATCCCGCTGGCCGGCGTGATGACCACCGGGGTCGGCATGCTGTTCGGCATCCCGGCGGCGCGGCTGAAGGGCCTGTACCTCGCCATCGCTACCCTGGCGGCGCAGTACATCCTCCAGGACTTCTTCTCGCGCGCCGACTGGTTCACCGGCGGCACCGCCGGCACCATCGCGGAACCGTTCACCCTGTTCGGCTACGCCTTCGACACCGACGAGAGCTTCTTCTACGTCGTGCTGGTCTATGTGGTCGTCATGTACATCCTGGCGACCAACCTGATGCGGTCGCGCGACGGGCGGGCGCTGGTGGCGGTGCGTGACCATTATCTCTCCGCGGAGATCATGGGCATCAACCTGACCAAGTACCGCACGATGTCCTTCGGCATCTCGTCCTTCTACGCCGGCATCGGCGGCGCGCTCTACGCCCACTACCTGCAGTTCGTGTCGGTGGAGGGCTTCACGATCCTCTTCTCGATCCAGTTCCTCGGCATGATCATCATCGGGGGCCTGGGCTCGATCATGGGGTCGCTGATGGGCACCGCCTTCATGGTGCTGCTGCCGGAGGTGATGCAGGCCATCACCACGGCGCTGTCCGGCACCGCCATCGACGCCGCGCTGAACCTGAGGGAGGCCATCGCCTTCCTGCGCGAAATGGCCATCGGCTTGGTCATCATCCTGTTCCTGGTCTTCGAACCGGACGGGCTGGCCCACCGCTGGAAGCAGATCAAGGCCTACTGGAAGCTCTACCCGTTCTCGCACTGACACGCTTTCCGCATCACGGCTTCTGAAAAACATAACGACTGGGAGAAAACGCACCATGACCATGAAGACCGTCCTGCTGGCGTCCGCCGCCGTCGTCCTGCTCGGCACCGGGGCCGCCAACGCCCAGAAGATCCCGGTCGGCCACCTCGCCGACCAGTCCGGCGCCACCTCGGACGTGGGCGTGCCCTTCGGCCAGGGCGTCGCCGACGCGCTCGCCTACATCAACAAGAACGGCGGCGTCGGCGGCACGACGATGGACGTCGAGACGGTGGATTACGGCTATCAGGCGCCGCGCGCCATCAGCCAGTACAAGAAATGGTCGTCGGGCAGCGGCAAGGTCGCGGCCATCCAGGGCTGGGGCACCGCCGACACCGAGGCGCTGACCGGCTTCGTCGGCAAGGACGAAATCCCTTACTATTCCGGCTCCTACTCGGGCCACCTGACCGACCCGACCGGCAAGGGCCCGCACGGCTCCAAGCCGGCCCCGTACAACTTCTTCTACGGCCCGTCCTACTCCGACGGCCTGCGCGCCATGCTGATGTGGGCGGCCGACGACTGGAAGAAGAAGGGCGGCTCGGGCAAGCCCAAGTACGTCCACATGGGCGCCAACCACCCCTACCCGAACGCACCGAAGGAAGCGGGTGAGGCGCTCGCCAAGGAGCTTGGCTTCGACGTCCTGCCGGCGGTCCAGTTCGCCCTGACGCCGGGCGACTACACCGCCCAGTGCCTGACGCTGAAGGAGGCCGGCGCCAACTACGCCTATCTCGGCAACACGGCAGGCTCGAACATCTCCGTGCTGAAGGCCTGCCAGACGGTCGGCGCGCAGGTGCAGTTCATGGGCAACGTCTGGGGCATGGACGAGAACGCCGCCAAGGCCGCCGGTTCCGCCGCCAACGGCGTGATCTTCCCGGTGCGCACCGCGGCGATCTGGGGCGGCGATGCGCCGGGCATGAAGATCGTCAAGGAGATCTCCAAGGTCTCCGACGCCGCCGGCACCGCCTACCGTCCCGTGCACTACGTGTCGGGCATCTGCTCCGCCTTTTACATGAAGGAAGCGATGGACTGGGCGAAGCAGAACGGCGGCGTGACCGGCCCGAACATCCGCAAGGGCATGTACCAGAAGAAGGATTGGGTGCCGGCGGGCCTCGAGGGCGTCTGCGTGCCGTCGACCTGGACCGAGACCGACCACCGCGGCATGGACAAGGTCAACCTGTACCGCGCCAACGTGACCGGCGACACCGGCGGTTCGGTGGACGAGCTGGTGAAGGCCGGCACGATCAAGCTGGAGAAGATCGCCACCGTCGACGTCCCGCGCAAGCCGGAGTGGCTGGGCTGGTAAGCCGGACCGCCCCCGCCGTCGCCGTGAAAGGGCGGCGGGGGCACCCGTCCCGTCTCACTGCATCAGGTGCCGCATCATGAACGCCGCCACCGCGACCGCCGCGGTCAATCCCGCCAGCGCTCCGGCGCCGGTTCCCGGCACGGCCAAGGCGCCGCTGCTGTCCGTCAACAACATCGAGGTCGTCTACAACGACGTCATCCTGGTGCTCCGCGGTCTCAGCCTGGAAGTGCCGGAAGGGGAGATCGTCGCCCTGCTGGGCGCCAACGGCGCCGGCAAATCGACGACGCTGAAGGCCATCTCCGGGCTGCTGAAGACCGAGGACGGCGAGGTCACGCGCGGCGACATTTCCTTCGCGGGCGAGCGCATCAACGGCATCGACCCCGACAAGATCGTCCGGCGCGGCATCTTCCAGGTGATGGAGGGCCGCCGCATCATCGGTGACATGACCTGCCAGGAGAATCTGCGCCTCGGCGCCTTCACCCGCCGCGACGGCGGCGTGAAGGACGACATCGAGATGGTCTATCACTACTTTCCCCGCCTGAAGGAGCGCACCGGCCTCGCCGGCTACCTGTCCGGCGGCGAGCAGCAGATGCTGGCCATCGGGCGCGCGATGATGGCGCGGCCGAAGCTGATCCTGATGGACGAGCCGTCGATGGGCCTGTCGCCGCTGATGGTGAAGGAGGTCTTCAGCATCATCCGGCAGATCAACAAGGACCTGGGCGTCACCATCCTGCTGGTGGAGCAGAACGCCCGCATGGCGCTCCAGGCCGCGACGCGCGGCTACATCATGGAGAACGGCAAGGTCGTTCTGGACGGCACCGCCGAAGAGCTGCGCAACAACGAGGACGTGAAAGAATTCTACCTCGGCGGCGGCAACGAAGAGCGCAAGAGCTTCAAGAATCTGAAGAGCTTCAAGCGCCGGAAGCGCTGGATTTGAATTTTTACCCTCTCCCGTCCCGGGAGAGGGAAGGGGCCCACGAAGTGGGAAGGGTGAGGGTCTTGCAGGAAGAAAGGTGCCGACCATTGGCGGCACCCTCACCCGGCCCTTCGGGCCACCCTCTCCCGGGGCGGGAGAGGGGAGAAGAAGAAAAACAGCCGGGAGGCATCGGTGTCCGACACTTACGATCAACTCGAAACCCGCTCCCCCGACCGCCGCGAGGCGGAACTGTTCGCGGCGCTGCCGGCGCAGATCGCCCACGCCAAGGCGAACGCACCCTACTTCACCCGCCTGCTGGCCGATGTGGACCCCGCCGCCGTCGGTGACCGCGCGTCGCTCGCCGCACTTCCGGTGACCCGCAAGTCGGACCTGATCGCGTTGCAGAGGGAGGCGCCGCCCTTCGGCGGGATGACCACCGTCGCCATCGGTCGGCTGGCCCGTGTCTTCGCCTCGCCCGGCCCGATCCACGATCCGGAGGCCCACGGCACGGACCCCTGGCGCACCGCGCGGGCGCTCCACGCCTCGGGCATCCGCAGCGGCGACCTTGTGCAGAACTGCTTCGCCTACCACCTGACCCCCGCCGGCTCGATGTTCGAGACGGGGGCGCACGCGCTGGGTTGCGCGGTCATTCCCGCCGGCGTCGGCAACACCGAGATGCAGGCCCAAGTGGCCGCCCACCTGAAGCCGCGGGCCTACATCGGCACGCCCGACTTCCTGAAGATCATCCTGGAGAAGGGCGACGAGCTGGGGCTGGACCTGTCGTCCATCGCGGTCGGGCACGTCACGGGCGGCCCCTTCCTGCCGGACGCCCGCGCCTATTACGAGGGGCGCGGCATCGCCGTCTATCAAAGCTACGGCACCGCCGACCTCGGCATCGTCGCCTTCGAGACGCCGACCCGCGCCGGGCTGGTGGTGGACGAGGGGGTGATCGTGGAGATCGTCCGCCCCGGCACCGGCGATCCCGTGCCGGTGGGCGAGGTGGGGGAGGTCGTCGTTACCACCTTCAACCAAGCCTATCCGCTGGTCCGCTTCGCCACCGGCGACCTGTCCGCCGTGCTGCCCGGCGAAAGCCCCTGCGGGCGCACCAACATGCGGCTGAAGGGCTGGATGGGCCGCGCCGACCAGACGACCAAGGTCAAGGGCATGTTCGTCCACCCGCAGCAGATCGCCGAGGTGCTGCGCCGCCACCCGCAGATCGGCAAGGCCCGCCTCGTCGTCGGGCGGGAGGACGCCAACGACACCATGACCCTGCGCTGCGAGTCGCCCGAGTCCGGCGAGGCTTTGGCCGCTTCGGTGCGTGAAACTCTGGCCGCCGTCACCAAATTGAAGGGTGTCGTGGAGTTCGCGGCCCCCGGCAGCCTGCCCAACGACGGCAAGGTCATCGAAGACGCCCGCGCCTGAGACCCGCTGATACCCGAAAACAACGATAACCGACCCGATACACACGAGGACCTTTTCGACATGAGCGTCAGCACCGACCTCCAGCTCGACCCCTTCGCGCTCGCCAGGGAGCTGTCGGGCAAGCATTTCTTCGGCGGCGAGTTCCGCCCGGCCTCCTCCGGCAAGGGCTTCCCCGTCGTCAACCCGGCGACCGGCGAGACGGTGGCCGAGGCCGCCTTCGGCGAGGCGGCGGATGTCGACGCCGCGGTGGCCGCCGCGGTGGCCGCGCAGAAGGAATGGGCCAAGCGCCCGGTGCGGGAGCGCGGCAAGCTGGTCGCCGAATGCGGGCGCGTGCTCGACGCCCACAAGGAGGAAATCGCCAAGCTGATCGCGCTGGAGACCGGCAAGGCGCTGCGCACCGAATCGCGCGTCGAGGCCGGCGTCCTGTCCGACGCCTTCGTCTTCTTCGGCGGTCTGGCGCCGGAACTGAAGGGCGAAACCATCCCCTTCAACCCGAACATGCTGACCATGACGGTGCGCGAGCCGGTGGGCGTGGTCGGCGCGATCATCCCGTGGAACGTGCCGCTGCTGCTGATGGCGCTGAAGATCGCCCCGGCGATGGTGGCGGGCAACGCCGTGGTGGTGAAGTCGGCGGAGGAGGCGCCGCTCGCCGTGCTGCGCGTCGTGCAGCTCATCAACACGGTGATCCCGGCGGGCGTGGTGAACATCCTCTCGGGCTACGGTCCGGAATGCGGCGCCCCGCTGGTGGCGCACAAGGACGTGAAGAAGGTGACCTTCACCGGCTCGGTCGAGACTGGCAAAATCGTCTACAAGACCGCCGCCGAGAAGCTGATCCCAGTGACTCTGGAGCTGGGCGGCAAGAGCCCGATGATCGTCTGCGGCGACGCCGACCTGGATCAGGCCATCGCGGGCGCCATCGCCGGCATGCGCTTCACCCGCCAGGGCCAGAGCTGCACCGCGTCGTCGCGCATCTTCGTCCATGACAGCATCCACGACGCCTTCGTGGAGACGCTGAAGGAGAAGGTGAACGCCATGAAGATGGGCGACCCGCTCGACGAGTCGACCGACATCGGCACCATCGTCTCGCCGCAGCAGCTCGACCGGGTGCAGAGCTACATCGCCATCGGTAAGGAGGGCGGGGCGACTCCGCATGTCTGCTCGGCCATGCCGTCCGACCCGAAGCTGACCAAGGGGCTGTACGTGCAGCCGCACATCTTCACCGGCGTGAAGAACAGCGACCGCATCGCACAGGAGGAGATCTTCGGCCCGGTCTGCTGCGTCATCCGCTGGACCGACTATGAAGAGGTCATCGCCCAGGCCAACGACACCGAATACGGCCTTGCCGCCACCATCTGGACCCGCGACCTGAAGGTGGCAATGGACGCGGTGCACCGGCTGGAGGCTGGGTTCGTGCAGGTGAACCAGAATCTGGTCGTGCAGCCGAACCTGTCCTATGGCGGCGTGAAGTCGTCCGGCCTCGGCAAGGAAGCCTCGCTGGAAGCGATGCTGGAGCACTTCACCCACAAGAAGACGATCATCATCAACATGAAGTGAGCGGATCCTCTTGGCCCTCCTCCAGAAGGGGGACGGGCCAAGAGGCCTTGCCACGCCCATTTCCATACGCTACCGTACGGCCCCATACGTCGCCGTATGGCGGGAACGAAGAACAGACCTCCGGGGGGAGCGCCAAAACCATGCTGTCGAACCAGTATCCGACCCTGAACTTCGACCTCGGCGAATCCGCGGACATGCTGCGCGACACTGTGCGCAGCTTCGCCGCCGATGAAATCGCACCCCGCGCCGCCGAGATCGACCGGACCAACGAGTTCCCGAACGAGCTGTGGCGGAAGTTCGGCGACCTCGGCGTGCTCGGCATCACGGCGGAGGAGGAATACGGCGGCGCCGGCATGGGCTATCTGGAGCATGTCGTGGCGATGGAGGAGATCTCCCGTGCCTCGGCCTCGGTCGGCCTCAGCTACGGCGCGCACTCCAACCTCTGCGTCAACCAGATCCGCAAGAACGGCACGGCGGAGCAGAAGACCCGCTACCTGCCCAAGCTGATTTCCGGCGAGCACATCGGCGCGCTCGCCATGTCGGAGCCGAACGCCGGGTCCGACGTGGTGTCGATGAAGCTGCGCGCTGAGAAGAAGGGAGACCGCTACGTGCTGAACGGCACGAAGATGTGGATCACCAACGGGCCGGACGCCGACACCCTGGTGGTCTACGCGAAGACCGACGTCAACGCCGGCCCGCGCGGCATCACCGCCTTCTTGATCGAGAAGTCCTTCAAGGGATTCTCCGTCGCGCAGAAGCTCGACAAGCTGGGCATGCGCGGGTCCAACACCGGCGAACTGGTGTTCGAGGACTGCGAGGTGCCGGAGGAGAACATCCTGGGCGGCGTCGGGCGCGGCGTGAACGTGTTGATGTCCGGCCTCGACTACGAGCGCGCGGTGCTGGCCGGCGGGCCGCTCGGCATCATGCAGGCCTGCATGGACGTGGTGGTTCCCTACCTGCACGACCGCAAGCAGTTCGGCCAGCCGATCGGCGAGTTCCAGCTCATGCAGGGCAAGCTGGCCGACATGTACACGATCATGAACGCCGCCAAGGCCTACGTGTACGCCGTCGCCAAAGCCTGCGACCGCGGCGAGACGGCCCGCAAGGACGCCGCCGGGGCGATCCTCTTCGCCGCCGAAAAGGCCACCTGGATGGCGCTGGAGGCCATTCAGACTCTGGGCGGCAATGGCTACATCAACGAATACCCGACGGGCCGCCTGCTGCGCGACGCCAAGCTCTACGAAATCGGCGCCGGCACCAGCGAGATCCGCCGCATGCTGATCGGGCGTGAGCTGTTCAAGGAAACGGCCTGAGGGAAACGGCATAAAGCCGGAGGGAAGGGAATGACCATGACCGATACCGTTGTGATCGCGGGCGCCGCCCGTACCCCGATGGGTGGCTTTCAAGGCGACTTGCAGGGGCTGACCGCGCCGCAGCTCGGCTCCGCCGCCATCAAGGCCGCTCTGGAGCGCGCCGGGGTGAAGCCGGAGGCGGTGGACGAGGTCTTCATGGGCAACGTTCTGCCCGCCGGTCTGGGGCAGGCACCGGCCCGTCAGGCGTCGCTCGGCGCCGGCATCCCGGAGGCTGCGGGCTGCACGACCATCTCCAAGGTCTGCGGGTCGGGTATGAAGGCGGTGATGCTCGCCACCGACCTCATCAAGGCCGGTTCGGCGGAGATCATGGTGGCCGGCGGCATGGAGAGCATGTCCAACGCCCCCTACCTGCTGGACCGCGCGCGTGGCGGCTACCGCATGGGCCACGGCCGCGTGCTCGACCACATGTTCCTCGATGGGCTGGAGGACGCCTATGACCGCGGGCGCCTGATGGGCACCTTCGCGGAGGAATGCGCCACCCACTACCAGTTCACCCGCGAGGCGCAGGACAACTACGCCATCGAGAGCCTGAACCGTGCCCGCCGCGCCACCGAGGACGGCAGCTTCGTCAAGGAGATCACCGCGGTCACCGTCAAGGGCCGCAAGGGCGACACGGTGGTGGAGAAGGACGAGCAGCCGCTGAAGGCGGACCCGGCCAAGATCCCGACGCTGAAGCCGGCCTTCGCCAAGGATGGCACGGTGACGGCGGCCAACGCCTCCTCCATTTCGGATGGCGCGGCGGCGCTGGTGCTGACCACGCGGTCGAACGCCGAAAAGCTCGGCCTGCCGATCCTGGCGGAGATCAAGGCCCACGCCAACCACGCCCAGGCCCCGGCCTGGTTCACCACGGCACCCGTGGGCGCGATCAACAAGGTGCTGGAGCGCGCCGGCTGGTCGGCCAAGGACGTGGACCTCTACGAGCTGAACGAGGCCTTCGCGGTGGTCGCCATGGCGGCGATGCGCGAACTCGACATCCCGCACGACAGGATCAACGTGCATGGCGGCGCCTGCGCGCTCGGCCATCCGATCGGCGCGTCGGGGGCGCGCATCCTCGTCACGCTGCTGGCGGCGCTGGAGAAGAACGGGCTGAAGCGCGGCGTCGCCTCGCTGTGCATCGGCGGCGGCGAGGCCACGGCGGTGGCGGTGGAGTTGGTGTAAGGGCAACCTGGCCCCCTCCCTAACCCTCCCCCGCTGCGCGGGAGAGGGAATCAAGCTCCCTCCACCGCGCAGCGGGGGAGGGTCGGGGAGGGGGCAGAAAGCGTGCGGGAGGGACAGCAATGCGGCTGACGGAAGAGCAGCGGATGGTGCGCGACATGGCGCGGGACTTCGCGGCGGAGCGGCTGGCGCCCACCGCCGCCGAGCGCGACCGCACCGGCGCCTTCCCCAAGGAGGAGCTGGCCGAGATGGGCAAGCTCGGCCTGATGGGCATGCTGGTGCCGGAGGAGTTCGACGGCGCCGGCACCGACCACATCGCCTACGCGCTCGCCATCGAGGAGATCGCGGCGGGCGACGGCGCCATTTCCACCATCATGAGCGTGCACAACTCCGTCGGCTGCATGCCGATCCTGAAGTTCGGCAGCGCCGAGCAGAAGGACCGCTTCCTGAAGCCTATGGCCCGCGGCGAGCAACTCGGCTGCTTCTGCCTGACGGAGCCCCAGGCGGGGTCCGACGCCGCCGCCATCAAGACCCGTGCCCGCCGCGACGGCAACCATTGGGTCCTCAATGGCACCAAGCAGTTCATCACCTCCGGCAAGAACGCCGATGTTGCCATCGTCTTCGCGGTCAGCGACCCCGAGGCCGGCAAGAAGGGCATCACCGCCTTCATCGTGCCGACCGACACCCCCGGCTTCCAGGTCGCGCGGGTCGAGGAGAAGCTCGGCCAGAGCTGTTCCGACACCTGCCAGATCGTCCTTGAGGATTGCCGCATCCCCGCCGACCTGATGCTGGGCGCGGAGGGCGGCGGCTACCGGGTGGCGCTCGCCAACCTGGAGGGCGGGCGCATCGGCATCGCCTCGCAGTCGGTGGGCATGGCCCGCTCCGCGCTCGACCACGCCACCCGCTACGCCCAGGAGCGGCAGAGCATGGGCGTGCCCATCGTCCAGCATCAGGCGGTGGCCTTCCGGCTGGCCGACATGGCGACGAAGGTGGAGGCCGCGCGCCAGCTCGTCCTGCACGCCGCGAGCCTCCGCGACGCCGGCGAGCCCTGCCTGAAGGAAGCGGCCATGGCGAAGCTGTTCGCCTCGGAGATCGCCGAGCGCGTCTGCTCCGACGCCATCCAGATCCATGGCGGCTACGGCTACCTGAACGATTTCCCGGTGGAGCGCATTTATAGAGACGTGCGCGTCTGCCAGATCTATGAGGGCACGAGCGACATCCAGCGGCTGGTCATCAGCCGCGCCCTGATGCAGTAGAACAAGAAGAGACGGGAGGACGACGGCCATGACCGTCCTGAAGAGCGCCCTGAACCCGCGCTCCGCCGAGTTCCAGACGAACGCCGACGCCATGTCCGCCCTGGTCGCCGACCTGCGCGAGAAGGTGGGCGCGATCAAGCAGGGCGGCGGGGCGAAAGCCCGCGACAAGCACCTGTCCCGCGGAAAGCTGCTGCCGCGCGAGCGCATCCGCCAGCTTCTCGACGTGGGATCGCCCTTCCTGGAGCTGTCGCAGATGGCCGCCTACAAGGTCTATGACGACGACATCCCGGCGGCGGGCATCATCACCGGCATCGGCAGCGTGGCCGGGCAGGAGTGCATGGTGGTCGTCAACGACGCCACCGTGAAGGGCGGCACCTACTTCCCCCTGACCGTCAAGAAGCACCTGCGCGCCCAGGAAGTGGCACAGCAGAACAACCTGCCCTGCATCTATCTGGTGGACAGCGGCGGCGCCAACCTGCCCAACCAGGACGAGGTGTTCCCCGACCGCGACCATTTCGGGCGCATCTTCTTCAACCAAGCCAACATGTCCGCCCAGGGCATCCCGCAGATCGCCGTGGTGATGGGAAGCTGCACGGCGGGCGGCGCCTATGTCCCGGCGATGTCGGACGAGGCGATCATCGTCCGCAACCAGGGCACCATCTTCCTCGGCGGCCCGCCGCTGGTGAAGGCGGCGACCGGCGAGGTGGTGTCGGCGGAGGACCTCGGCGGGGCCGACGTGCACTCCCGCACCTCCGGCGTGACCGACCATTACGCGATGAACGACGCCCACGCGCTCGCCATGGCGCGCAAGGTCGTGTCGAACCTGAACCGCAGCAAGCGCATCGACATGGACCTGCGCGAACCGCAGGAGCCGGCCTACGACCCCCGTGAACTCTACGGCGTGATCCCCAGCGACCCGCGCAAGCCCTTCGACGTGCGCGAGGTCATCGCCCGCGTCGTCGACGGCTCGGTGCTGGACGAGTTCAAGCCGCTCTACGGCACGACGCTGGTCTGCGGCTTCGCCCACATCTTCGGCTACCCGGTGGGCATCATCGCCAACAACGGCATCCTGTTCAGCGAATCCGCCCTGAAGGGCGCCCATTTCGTCGAGCTGTGCTGCCAGCGCGGGATTCCCCTGGTCTTCCTGCAGAACATCACCGGCTTCATGGTCGGAAGGAAGTACGAGGCGGGCGGCATCGCCAAGGACGGCGCGAAGCTGGTCACCGCCGTCGCCTGCGCCAAGGTGCCGAAATTCACCGTCATCATCGGCGGCAGCTATGGCGCCGGCAACTACGGCATGTGCGGGCGCGCCTACAGCCCGCGCTTCCTGTGGATGTGGCCGAACTCGCGCATCTCCGTGATGGGCGGGGAGCAGGCGGCCGGCGTGCTCGCCCAGGTCCGGCGCGACGCCATGGAGTCCCAGGGCAGGAGCTGGGCGCCGGAGGAGGAGGAGGCGTTCAAGGCTCCCATCCGCCAGCAGTACGAAGACCAGGGCCATCCCTACTACGCCTCCGCCCGGCTGTGGGACGACGGCATCATCGACCCGGCGGACACGCGCATGGTGCTCGGCCTCGGCCTGTCGGCGTCGCTGAACGCCCCGGTCGAGAAGACCACCTTCGGCGTGTTCCGGATGTGAGCGGGGGGACGACGAGCATGAGCGACATTCTGATCGACATCGCCGACAGCGGTTCCCTGGGCGGCGTGGCGACCGTCACGATGAACCGAGCGGACGTCCACAACGCCTTCAACGAGCGGGTCATCGCCGATCTGACCGACGCCTTCCTCAGCCTGGGCACGAATCCCGACGTCCGTGCCATCCTGCTGCGCGGCGCGGGCAAGAGCTTCTCCGCCGGGGCCGACCTCGGCTGGATGAAGAAGATGGCGGGCTACAGCCATGGCGAGAACGTCCAGGACGCCATGGGCCTCGCCACCATGCTGCGCACGCTGGACGAATGCCCGAAGCCGACCATCGCCGTGGTGCAGGGTCCGGCCTTCGGTGGCGGGGTGGGGCTGGTCGCCGCCTGCGACATCGCCATATCCGCCGAAACCGCCAGCTTCGCCCTGACCGAGGTGCGGCTGGGCCTGATCCCCGCGGTCATCAGCCCCTACGTCGTCGCTGCGATGGGCGAGCGCGCCTGCCGCCGCTACTTCCTGACGGCGGAGCGCTTCTCCGCCGCCGAGGCGCTGCGGCTCGGCCTGCTGCACCAGACCGTCCCGGCGACGGAGCTGGATGCGGCCGTCGAGGTGATGGTGCGCAACCTGCTGCAATGCGGCCCGGCCTCGCAGACCGCGGCCAAGGAGCTGATCCGCGCCGTGGCGCGCCGTCCGCTGGACGACGCGCTGGTCCGCGACACGGCGGAGCGCATCGCCCGCCAGCGCGCGAGCGACGAGGGAAGGGAGGGCGTCGGCGCCTTCCTGGAGAAACGCGAACCGGCGTGGCGGAGCTGACGGACCATGTTCGACAAGATTCTGATCGCAAACCGCGGCGAGATCGCCTGCCGCGTCATCCGCACCGCCCGCCGCATGGGCATCCGCACCGTCGCCGTCCATTCGGAAGCCGACGCCCGCGCCATGCATGTGGAGATGGCCGACGAGGCCGTCTGCATCGGCCCGGCGCCGGTCGGTGAGAGCTACCTGCGCGGCGACGTCATTCTTGAGGTCGCCAAGCGCACCGGCGCCCAGGCCATTCACCCCGGCTACGGCTTCCTGTCGGAGAACGCCGGCTTCGCGGCGGCCTGCGCCGAGGCCGGCGTGGTCTTCATCGGCCCGCCGATCGAGGCCATCCGCGTCATGGGCTCCAAGGCGGAATCCAAGCGCGTGATGTCCCAGGCCGACGTGCCGCTGGTCCCCGGCTACCACGGTGAGGCCCAGGATCTGGAGACGCTGAGCGCCGAGGCGGAACGCATCGGCTACCCGGTGCTGGTCAAGGCCTCGGCGGGCGGCGGCGGCAAGGGCATGCGCGTGGTCCGCGCCGCCGGCGAGTTCGCCGACGCGGTGGCCGGCGCCAAGCGCGAGGCCAAGGCTGCCTTCGGCGACGACAGCGTGCTTCTGGAGAAGTATCTGGGCCGCCCGCGCCATGTGGAGATTCAGGTCTTCTGCGACACCCACGGCAACGGCGTCTATCTGTTCGAGCGCGACTGCTCCATCCAGCGCCGCCACCAGAAGGTGATCGAGGAGGCCCCGGCCCCGGCGCTGCCCGACGACCTGCGCCGCCGCATGGGCGAGGCCGCGGTGGCCGCCGCCAAGGCGGTGAACTACGTCGGCGCCGGCACGGTGGAGTTCCTCTACGAGGACGGCGGATTCTACTTCATCGAGATGAACACCCGCCTCCAGGTCGAGCATCCGGTGACCGAGAAGATCACCGGCCAGGACCTCGTGGAGTGGCAGTTGCGCGTCGCCGCCGGCGGCACGCTGCCGCTGATGCAGGACCAGCTCACCCGCCGCGGCCACGCCTTCGAGGCGCGCCTCTACGCGGAGGACCCGCAGCGCGAGTTCCTGCCGGCCATCGGCAAGCTGGTCCGCCTGCGCCCGCCCGCCGAGAACGACCATGTCCGCGTCGACACCGGCGTCCGCGAGGGCGACGAGGTCACCATGTTCTACGACCCGATGATCGCCAAGCTGATCGTCTGGGACGAGGACCGCGACGCCGCGCTGCGCCGCCTGCGCGTGGCGCTCGCCGCCTACGAGGTGGTCGGGGTGACCACCAACGTGGCCTTCCTCGGCGCCATCGCCGGCCATCCGGCCTTCCGCGCGGTGGAGATCGACACCGGCTTCATCGAGCGGCACCGCGCCGACCTGCTGCCCCCGCCGGCCCCGGTGCCGGACCGCGGGCTGGCCATCGCGGCGCTCAGCGTGCTGCTCCGCCGCAACGCCGACGCCCGCAAGGCCCGCCGCGCCGCGTCGGACCCCTGGTCGCCCTGGCTGTCGGCCAGCGGCTGGCGCCTCAACGACGACAACCACCACGACCTGCGCCTGATGGATGGCGACACGCCGCGCGGCCTGACCCTGCATTTCCGCCCCGACGGCTACGAGATCGAGGTGGAAGGCCGCCCGGCCATCAAGGCGGAGCGGGTGACCCTGGAGGGCGAGACGCTGACCGCCACCATCGACGCGGTGCGCACCCGCGCCACCGTGGTCTGCCAGGGTCTGGACCTGACCATCCTCTCGGATGGGGCGGTGTGGCGCCTGCATCTGGACGACCCGACCGCCCGCGCCGCGGAGCAGGAGGGCGGCTCCGGCCGCCTGACCGCGCCGATGCCGGGCACCGTCGTCCGCGTGCTGGTCGAGCCGGGCCAGACGGTGGAGGCCGGCGCACCGCTGATGCTGCTGGAAGCAATGAAGATGGAGCACACCATCAAGGCCCCCGCCGCCGGCACGGTCAGCGCCGTCAACTTCGCGGCGGGAGATCAGGTGTCCGAGGGCGTGGACCTGCTGGTCCTCGACGTGGCGGAGGGATGAGCATGCGCCTGCCGAAAAGCGTCCGCATGGTGGAGGTCGGCCCGCGCGACGGCCTCCAGAACGAGAAGCAGATCGTCCCGACGGCGGTGAAGATCGGTCTGGTCGACCGGCTGACCGACGCCGGGCTGACCGCCATCGAGGCCGGCAGCTTCGTGTCGCCCAAATGGGTCCCGCAGATGGCCGACACGCCGGACGTCTTCGCCGGCATCCGGCGCAAGGAGGGGGTGCGCTACGTCGCCCTCACCCCGAACGCCAAGGGGCTGGAGGGTGCGCTCGCCGCCCGCGCCGACGAGGTGGCGGTCTTCGCCGCCGCGTCGGAGAGCTTCAGCCAAAAGAACATCAACTGCTCCATCGCCGAAAGCCTCGACCGCTTCGTTCCGGTGCTGGAACAGGCGAAGGCCCGGGGTGTGCCGGTGCGCGGCTACGTCTCCTGCGTGCTCGGCTGCCCCTACGAGGGGGAGATCGCCCCGGCGGCGGTGGCCGAGGTGGCGGGGCGGCTGCTCGGCATGGGCTGCTACGAGGTCTCGCTCGGCGACACCATCGGCACCGGCACGCCGGCCAAGGCCCAGGCGATGATATCCGCGGTGGCGGAGCGCGTGCCGATGGAGCGCATCGCCGTGCATTTCCACGACACCTACGGTCAGGCGCTTGCCAACATCCTGGCGGCGCTGGAGATGGGCGTGGCGGTGGTGGACAGTTCGGTCGCCGGGCTGGGCGGCTGCCCCTACGCCAAGGGAGCGTCGGGCAACGTGGCGAGCGAGGATGTCCTCTACATGCTGAACGGGCTGGGCATCGCGACGGGGGTGGACCTCGACCGGCTGGTGGCGGCTGGCGCTTATATCAGCGATGCCATCGGCCGTCCGACCGCCTCCAAGGTCGCCCGCGCGCGGGGATGTGCGTAAAACACGGGGAAGAGGGAAGGGAAGGGCGCCATGAGCTTCACGAACCTGCTGGTGCATGTGGACGACAGCGACCGCTGCGGGGAGCGGCTGACCGTCGCCCTGACCCTGGCGCAGAAGCATGGCGCCGCGCTGACCGGCCTGTTCGCGCAGAGCGACAGCTCCGGCGCCGGCATCGTCACGCGCAAGGCCGGCCCGGCGCTGATCCAGGCGGCGCAGCGCGCGCGTGACCTGTTCGAGGAGAAGGCCCGCGAGGCCGGCGTGACGACCCGCTGGTGGCAGCTCAGCCATGGCGAGTACGGCCATGTGATCGCCGAGACGGTAATCTGCTCGCGCTACGCGGACCTCGCTATCTTCGGCCAGCACGACCCGGAGGACAGCCGCGTCCCGGCGGACCTGATCGAGGAGGTGGTGCTGAACGCCGGGCGCCCGATCCTGGTCGTGCCGCACACTGGCAGCTATCCGCAGCTCGCCGACCGCCCGGTGATCGCCTGGAACGGCAGCCGCGAGGCCGCCCGCGCCGTCAACGACGCGCTGCCGCTGCTGAAGCAGGCGAGTTCCGTGCTCTTGCTCGCCTTCCACACCCAGCCGCGGGCGGAGGGGGGCGGCAACGTCCCGCAGGTCGACATATTGGAGCATCTGGCGAGCCATGGCGTGACGGCCACGCAGGAACGCATGACCATCGCCAGCATGACCCCCATGGACGCCGTGCTGTCGCGCGCCTCGGACCATGGCGCCGATCTTCTGGTGATGGGCGGTTTCGGCGGCTATGGCGGCTCGCTGTTTCCGCTGTTCGGGCGGGGCAGCAACACCCGCCAGATCCTGCGCCAGATGACCCTTCCCGTTCTGTTGTCGCACTGACCGACGTTGTTCGCACGAAACAAGGAAAGAAGAAGAAATGGCTGACGAGATGGCTCGCGATCCGCGCGAGGTGATGGAGTACGACGTCCTTGTCGTCGGAGCCGGCCCGTCGGGCCTGAGCGCGGCCATCCGCCTGAAACAGCTCGCCAATGAGGCCGGACAGGAGCTGTCGGTCTGCGTCGTCGAGAAGGGCTCGGAGGTCGGCGCCCACCTGCTCTCCGGCGCGGTGTTCGAGCCGCACGCGCTGGACGAGCTGATCCCCGACTGGAAGGAGAAGGGCGCCCCGCTCACCACCCCGGCCCGCGAGGACCGCTTCCTCTACCTCACCGAGACCAAGGCCCTCAAGTCGCCCTTCGCCCCGCCGCAGATGCACAATCACGGCAACTACATCATCAGCCTGGGCAACCTCGCCCGCTGGATGGCCGGGCAGGCCGAGGAGCTGGGCGTCGAGATCTACCCCGGCTTCGCCGCGGCGGAGGTGCTCTACGACGACAGCGGTGCGGTCAAGGGGGTTGCCACCGGCGACATGGGCATCGGCAAGGACGGCGAGAAGACCGCCAACTACACGCCGGGCATGGAGTTGCACGCCAAGCAGACCATCTTCGCCGAGGGCTGCCGCGGCTCGCTGACCAAGACGCTGTTCGAGCGCTTCGACCTGCGCCGCGACGCCGATCCCCAGACCTACGGCATCGGCATCAAGGAGCTGTGGGAGGTCGCGCCGGAGAAATCCCAGCCCGGCCTGATCGTCCACACCATCGGCTGGCCGATGGACCCCAAGACCTACGGCGGCTCCTGGCTCTACCACATGGAGGGCAACCTGGTGTCGGTCGGCTTCGTGGTCGGGCTCGACTACGAAAACCCGCACCTGTCGCCCTTCGAGGAGTTCCAGCGCTACAAGACCCACCCGGCGATCCGCCCGACCTTCGAGGGCGGACGGCGCATCGCCTACGGCGCGCGCGCGCTCAGCGAGGGCGGCTTCCAGTCGATTCCCAGGCTGACCTTCCCCGGCGGTCTGATCGTCGGCGACGCGGCGGGCTTCCTCAACGTGCCCAAGATCAAGGGCAACCACACCGCGATGAAGTCGGGCATGCTGGCGGCCGAAGCGGTGTTTGAGCTGCTGTCCGCCGAAGCGCCGGCGCGCGAGGCGGTGGCCTATCCGGAGAAGCTGAAGGCGTCCTGGGTGTGGTCGGAGCTGTTTGCTGTGCGCAACATCCGCCCCGGCTTCCAGAAGGGTCTGTGGGCGGGTCTGGCGAATGCGGCCTATGAGACGGCGACCAAGGGCAAGTCGCCCTGGACCTTGCACCACCGGCACGGCGACCACGAGACGCTGAAGAAGGCGTCGGAAATGCCGAAGATCGTCTATCCCAAGCCGGACGGGGTGGTGTCGTTCGATCGGTTGTCGTCGGTGTACCTGTCGAACACCAACCACGAGGAGGACCAGCCGGCGCATCTGACGCTGAAGGACGCGTCGGTGCCGATCGCGGTCAATCTGGCGCTCTACGACGCGCCGGAGACGCGCTACTGTCCGGCTGGGGTGTACGAGATCGTGCGGGCGGAGGACGGCAGCGACCCGCGCCTGCAGATCAACGCGCAGAACTGCGTGCACTGCAAGACCTGCGACATCAAGGACCCCACCCAGAACATCAACTGGGTCGTCCCGGAGGGCGGCGGCGGCCCGAACTATCCCGGCGGGATGTGAAACCCGAACAGCAGCAAAACGACATCAGGGAGAGAGCGCGATGCAGATCAACGGTCAGGCCGCCATCGTCACCGGTGGCGCCTCCGGCATGGGGGCGGAAACCGCGCGCCATCTGGCGAAGCTGGGCGCCAAGGTCACCGTGCTCGACATGAACGAGGCGGCGGTCAAGCAGGTGGCCGAGGAGATCGGCGGCCTGGGCCTGCTCTGCGACGTGTCGAGCGCGGAGTCGGCGGAGAAGGCCGTGGCCGCGGCCCGCGCGGCCCATGGCCCGGCCCGCATCGCGGTGAACTGCGCGGGCGTCGCTCCGGCGAAGCGGATCGTCGGGCGCGATGGTCCGATGGCGCTGGACGACTTCCGCAAGGTGATCGAGGTCAACCTGATCGGCACCTTCAACATGCTGCGCCTCGCCGCGGCGGACATGGGCAAGCTCGACCCGCTGGACTCGGGGGAGCGGGGGGTGATCGTCAACACCGCCTCGGTCGCCGCCTATGAGGGGCAGATCGGGCAGGCCGCCTACGCCTCGTCGAAGGGCGGCATCGTCGCCCTGACCATCTGCGCCGCCCGCGATCTGGCGCGCAGCGGCGTGCGCGTGATGACCATCGCGCCGGGCCTGATCGGCACGCCGATGCTGCTGAACATGCCGCAAGAGGTCCAGGACAGCCTCGCCGCGACGGTGCCTTTCCCGAAGCGCTTCGGCCAGCCCTCCGAATACGCCCGCCTCGTCCAGCACATCCTGGAAAACGAAATGTTGAACGGCGAGGTGATCCGGCTGGACGGCGCCATCCGCATGGCGCCGCAGTAACGTACTATCGATAGGCTGGATCGGCCTCAATCGTCCCAGATCGGCAGGGTTCCGAGCTGCGCGTTCGACAGCGCCGTCGTCAGGCTGCGCCCGTCGTCGCGCAGTTGGTCCAGCCCGACGATGACCTCCTTGTCGCCGATTCCCACGCCATGTTCCACGTCCACCACCACGGCGACCGGCTGGCCGGAGGCATCCATCAGCACCTCCTCCACTTCGCCGATCTTCTTGCCGTCCGGCCCCAGGACATCCATATCGTCCAGCTGCCCGACCGTCCGCTTGAGGGACGGCACCATGACGTTGTCGTCCTTCATCTCCCGATAGGCGTTGGCCGGGTTGGCGATGGCGGCGCTCTGCTGGGCGAGCGAGGGTTCGGCCGCGACCATGACGAGTGTGACCGCCGTTGCGGAAAGGAGCTTTCTCATCGCATTGCTCTCCTGCTGCTGACCGTGCAACAACATGGCGCCGCGAGCACGGTTCCAACCGATGCGCCGGTCCACACCGTCCGATTGCGCAGGAACCGATGCCGATGCTCCGATTCGCCACGACCGTGCTGCTGGTGGCTTTGGCCGGTTTCGGTATCCAGGCCGTGGGAGCCGAAACCGTGACGGCTGGGTCCATGAAGGAGGCCCGCAAGATGGAACGGTTCGATTTGCACGCCGACCGGACAGGCCTGGATTACCGGATCTTCCTCATCCGCCCATCCGAACCGCCGCCACCGGGCGGCTATCCGGTCATCTACCTGCTGGACGGCAACGCGACCGTGCCGATGATGGAGAAGGTCATCGGCCCAAATCCGCCGACGCCGTACAGCTCCGCGGCGATCGTCGGAATCGGTTATCCATCCGACAAACCGTTCGACATCCTACGCCGCTACCGCGACCTGACCCCACCAACCCCGCCAGAGCTCATTCCGCCGTCGCGGGACGGCGCCTCCGTCATCGAAACCGGTGGTCGCGACGATTTCCTGGCCTTCGTCGAGACGCAGGTGATCCCGGCGGTCGAATCGCGCCTGCCCATCGACCGGCAACGCCGGACCCTGTTCGGCCACTCGCTGGGCGGGCTGTTCTCCCTCTACGTCCTCTACACCCGGGAGGATCTTTTTCAGACTTACGTCGCCGCCGACCCGGCGGTCTGGTGGGGCGGGCAGGCCATTCTGAGGGAGCAGGCGGTATTCCTCGACCGCAAGGCGCGCGAGGGGGTGGCAGCCGGCACGGCGCTGCTGATCGAGACATCCGGCAGGCTGGTGGAACGCCCGTTGCCTGCAGCCGACGCCGAGCGGTTGAAGCGGTTGCGCTCCGGCCAGACGGGGAGGGAGGTCGCGGCCACCCTGGCGACGATTCCGGGTTTGCGGCTGGCCTTCCATGATTTTGCGGAGGAAAGCCACGGCTCCATGCTGCCGCTGGCCGTGGCCGACGCCCTGCGCTTCGCCTTCGGGCGAAATCCAGATTAACCGGTTGCAGACGCGACCGTCGGAAACGCGGGAAATCCTTTCGGAATCGCCATCGCTCCCCACATGTGAACGGACGTCCGCAGGGAGCGGGCGGCCAGTTTGGGGAGCGGATTTCTTGACCGTACAGTCGATCTTCATGCCCGAGGCCATCTACCGGTACATGCTCGACGTCTCTTTGCGCGAGACGGCCATCCAGGCGAAGCTGCGCGCTGAAACGGCCACGCTGACCGAGGCCCACTATCAGATCGCCCCGGAAGAAGGCCAGCTTCTGGCTTTCCTCGTCGAAATGATCGGCGCGCGCCGGACCTTGGATATCGGCACATTCACCGGATACAGCGCGCTGACGGTGGCGCAAGCCTTACCCGAGGATGGCCGCGTCGTCAGCTTGGACATCAACGAACAATGGACGTCCCAGGCCCGCGCGATCTGGTGCGAGGCTGGAGTCGCAGGCAAGATCGACCTGCGCATCGGACCCGCGCTCGACAGCCTGGACAAACTCATCGCAGAGGGCGGGAACGAGTCGTTCGATTTCGCCTTCATCGACGCCGACAAGGAAAACTACAGCGCCTATTACGAGCGATGCCTGCGCCTCCTGAGGCGCAACGGGCTGATCGTGGTGGACAACACTTTGTGGCGTGGGCGAGTCGCCGACCCCGGCGATCGCAAGCACAAGACCGAGGCCATCCGTGCCTTTAACAAGGCCCGTCTGGAGGATGAGAGGGTGGCCCTGTGCATGCTGCCCGTGGGCGACGGCGTGACCCTGCTGCGGCGGCGCTGACGGGGGATTCGCGCGGGTCGGCCCTCTGGGGCGGAAGGCAGAAGCAGGAAGCCGATGGCCGGAGTGGCCCGATCCGCCATCCCCACGCCCGAACACAACAATTCCATAAGGTGCATTATGGAAAATATGAGCCGTTTCGTGGCATCGACTGCGACCAAGCATGGACCACCGCGTTGGGCGTTCGTCAGCGGCGTCGTATCCCACTTGGCTCCGTCTGCCGAACGCCAACTGGGAGATGTTCAGGCAAGGCTGCTTCGTATGGAGAGGCTCTATGGCCAGATTTCTCACAGCAAACCGCGACCTCCATCGCCGATTAGGGCGCTGCCCGCGGTCGTCCTCGAGGACCTCTATCGGCTGTTCAACCCTGCCTCTCCAGATAACCCTTTCCGGACGCCCGCCTTGCGGTGGCGAAATTTCCTGATTTTCCTCCTGCTCCTTCATCTCGGGCTGCGGCGGAGTGAGGCCGCGCTCCTTCCTGCCGACGCGGTCAAAGACGACTTTGATTCTACGACAGGGGAAGTCCGATGCTGGCTGAACGTCGACGAGACATCATACGAGGAGGATGAGGATTCCCGGTACGACGCTCCCGGCCTCAAGACAGCCCACTCCCGGCGCCAGATCCCGGTGTCGGCCGAGGTGGTCAAGGTGTACGACACCGTGGTGCAGGAACTGTGGGTGTTCTTTGGCTGGACGGAAGCATCCGTCATGCCACGCCACTATGCCCGCGCCTAATTTGAGACGAGCCTTTCGGAGGTCTGGAACGATGGTTATGACACGTTCGTAGCAGCACTGCGCTCCCTGGAGGGATCCACCTAATGCCTCCCCTTCCCGCTTCAATATCGAGCACGGTCAATGCAGCTTTGATGAACCTGCCGCCACTGCCGACCGCGGTGCGGTACTGGGACGACTACCTGGACACACATCATACGATCCGTGATTTGGCCAAAGCGGATGTTTGGCCCTTGAACAATGATGGGAAAGCCGATTCACTTCGGTTTGATCGCATACCTGTAGAATATCGACTTTTGGCAAAGCATCTCGTTGTAGAGATTTTGCCGCGCTTTGACTGCAGAACGGCGATCAGAGTTTACAGCGCTCTGACTGCGCTAGCTAGGGCCTGTTAGCGCTTGATGTCTGTACCCGTCTGTTCGGGTAGCATTGGGTTTGCCGCGGTCCGCTACAGACCGAGGCGGTCCATGATCCGTCCATGCTGCACAGCGGTCCAGACGCCGAGAGGCCAGAAGGTGTGGAAGGGGATGACCTTCGGTTCCACAATCGGCAGGTCCGGCGTGAAGGCGGTTCCGGCGATGAGGCGGCGCGCCAGCTGTTCGGCGATGGCCGTTCCCAGCGCGACCCCCCGCCCGTTGCAGCCCAGGTAGGCGAGCGCGTCCGGCGCCGGTTCATGGATGTGGGGCCAATGGTCCTTCGTCATGGCAAGCCGGCTGTTCCAGCCGTGGGTCCAACGCAGCCCGGAGAGCTGCGGCCAGAGTGTGGCGGCGTAGTCCGTCAGATAGGCGAGCGGTTCGGGCGTGCCGATCGGCCGCATCGGGCCGCGGCCGCCCATCAGGAGCCGGCCGTGGGCGTCGATCCGGTAATAGACGGTGATGCGGCCGCTTTCGTACACCGCCGGGCGGCGGGACAAGAGTCCGCGCAGGCGATCCGTGCCGAGCGGCTCGCTCGCCGCGATGGCGCTGAACACCGGGACCACCGTCCGCCGCAGATCCGGCCAGAGATCGTCGGTGAAGCCGTTGGTGGCAATCAGGATCTTGTCGGCGTCGATGGTGCCGGTCGGCGTCTCGACCGACCAGCCGCCGCCGCTGCGGCGCTTCAGCGCCCGCGCCGTCGTGCGACCGTGGACGGTGGCGCCGGCGGCGATGGCGGCCTTGGCGAGACCACGCACATAGGCGAGCGGGTTCACATGGCCGCCGCGAGGATCGAACAGCGCACCGTGATAGGCGGGCGTTCCGGTCGCCTCGGCCGTCCGGTCGCGGTCGAGCAAGGACACCGGCATGCCGTGCGCGGCGCACTGGCGCGCGGTTTCCGCGACACCGCCGAGGGCGGCGGCGCTGCGGGCGGCGCGCAGGGTGCCCCCGCGTTGCGCCTCGCAGGCGATGCCGAGCCGCTCGATCAGGGCGAAGGTCCGGTTGGTCGTGTCGTAGGCGAAGTCGACCATCCGGCGCCCGAACTCGGGACCCCAGACCCGTTCGACGACCTCCGGATCGAACTTCAACCCCGGATTGAGCTGGCCGCCGTTGTTCCCCGACGCCCCCCAGCCCGGCTCGCCCTGCTCGATCACCACCGCGTCGACGCCGGCTTCGGCGAGGTGCAGCGCCGCGGTCAGCCCGACGATGCCGCCGCCGATGATCACGACCGACGTTCGCCGCGCCCCGTCGAGCGGCGGGGTCGGCGGCCCCGGCGGAGCGTCGACCGCGTAGACGTTGGGCGGCAGCGCCAGGGGGGCGGTTATCATGCCGGGCCTTCGGAGGGCAGGAAGATCTTGCCGGGATTCATCAGGCCGTCCGGGTCGAGCATCCGCTTGATCTTGCGCATCAGCATCAGCTCGTCGGGGTTCTTGGTGCGCGCGAGGCGCCGGCGGTAGGTGTAGCCGACGCCGTGCTCCGCCGTGATGCTGCCGCCAAGCTCCATCGCGATGTCGTCGATGATCACGTCGATCGCGTCGGAGGCGGCCTCGAAGGCGTCGGCGGTGGCGAAACGCTCGTGCGGGAACAGCACGACCACATGGATATTGCCGTCGCCGATGTGGCCGACCATCATCACGTTGGCGTCCGGATAGGCGGAGCGCAGGGCCTCCTCGACGCGCGCGACGAAGGCCGGCTGCTCGGCGACGGGCACGGAGGTGTCATGGGACATCGTCTTGCCGGCGAGCTTGAACTCGCCGGTGACGCCGTGGCGGAGCTTCCACAGCGCCTCCTCCTGGGAGAGGCTCGCTCCGATGACCGCGTCGCTGACCAGCCCGGCTTCGAAGGCGTCGCCGAGGAACCCTTCCATGTCCGCGGCGAGCGGGGCCTCCGGCTGGGAGTCTCCCACCTCCAGCAGCAGGTACCAGGGCGCCGGCTGGGCGAAGGGCATCATTGTGCCCGTCACGTGCTTGAGCACGAAGTCCATGTAGGAGGACCCGATGATCTCGAAGCTCGAGATGCGTTCGCCAAAGGACTTGCGGGCGCGCGTGAACAGGGCGAGCGCATCCTCCACCCCGGCGACCTGCATCATCGCGATGGACCGCGACCGGATGGCCGGGAACAGCTTCAGGGACGCCGCGGTCACGATCCCCAGCGTGCCTTCGGCCCCGACGAACAGCTGCTTCAGGTCGTAGCCCGCGTTGTCCTTGCGCAGCCGGCGCAGGCCGTCCAGCACCGTGCCGTCGGCGAGCACGACCTCCAGCCCGAGCACGAGCTGCCGCATGTTGCCGTAGCGCAGCACGGCGATGCCGCCGGCGTTGGTGGCGATGTTGCCGCCGATCTGGCAGCTGCCCTCCGCGCCAAGGCTCAGCGGGAACAGCAGGCCGTCGCGGGCGGCAGCGGCCTGGATGTCGGCGAGGATGCAGCCCGCCTCCACCGTGATCGTCTCCTCCGCCGCCGAGACCGCGCGAATGTGGTTCATGCGGTCGAGGCGCAGCACGATGCTGGGCTGCGGCCCGAGCGGGGTGGCGCCGCCGCACAGGCCGGTGTTGCCACCCTGCGGCACGATGGCGACGCCGGCCGCGGCGCAGGCCTTCACGACCCGGGAGACCTCCTCTGTCGTCGCCGGCTTCACCACGGCGAGCGCCTTGCCGTGATAGCGCGCGCGGTGGTCGGTGAGGAAGGCCCCGGTGTCGGCGGGGTCGGTGACGACGTACCGTTCCCCGACGATCGACGTCAGTTCGGCAAGGCAGGCATCAAGGGGCATGGCATTCGCACCGGTGGCGGCAACGGTTGGAGGAAAGGGCGGACTGGTGAAACGGTCAGGTCAGCATCCACTCGGCGTAGCGCTTCTGGACCGCCGTGTAGTTCTCGCTCCACCACTGGGAGTCGACGATCACGTTCTTGCCGTTGGTCAGATCGGGCAGATACTGGGCGGTCGGGGACGCCTTCACCTCGTCCATCGCGGCGACGCTGTTCGGCAGGTAGTAGCCGCGCGTCGCCCAGGCGACCTGGCGGTCCGGACGCAGGCAGAAGCCGATGAAGCGCATCGCCGCCTCCTTGTTCTTCGTGCCCTTGGGGACGGCGAAGTAGTCGAGCGAGTTCACCGTCTGCTCGAAGGAGAAGTCCAGGGAGGCGCCGGCCTTCTGGGCCGACTTCACGCGGTTGAAGTAGCTGTAGGAGAAGTCGCCCTCGCCCTGGACGATGGCGTTCACCTGATCCGGGGTGGTGGCCGCCCATTTCGTGACGTGCGGCTTGATGCGGTCGAGCGCGCGGAACGCCCGCTCGACGTCGAGCGGGTAGAGGTCCTTGGGCGCGACGCCGTCGGCGATGAGGGCGACCTCCAGCGTCTCCGAGGCGAGCGCGCGCATGACGCGGCGGCCAGGGAATCGCTTGATGTCGTAGAAGCCGGCGAAGTCGACCGGGTGCTTGCCGTCGGGCGACCGCTTGGTGTCCCAGACCAGACCGCCGCTGTAGAGGTAGAGCGGCATGTAATCCTCGGCCGCGGTCTGGACCAGTGGGCCGGGCTTGATGATCGACAGGTCGAGCGGCTCCCACAGCTTGTCGCGCGCGCCGGAGGTGGCGAAGGCGGCCGGCGCGTCGATGACGTCCCACTGCACGGCCTTGCTCTGCACCTGGGCCTTCACCTTGGCCATGTCGCCGTTGTCGACCAGCGTCACCGGGATCCCGGTCTCCGCGGTGAAGGGGTCGGCGAAAACCTCCCGCACCATCTTGTTGTAGTCGCCGCCCCAGGAGGTGACGGTGAGCGTCGCGTCGGCGGCGTGGGCGCGGCGGGAGAAGACCGCCGGCGCCGCGACCAAGCCGACGAGGCCGGCAGCACCGCCCTTCAGCACCCCGCGCCGCGATGTCAAGAGCGTCGACTTGGTCATAGGCACACCCCCCTTGTTGCAAACCCTGTTGCAGAGCCCCGTTGGCGGGGACGAACGCCGTTGGGCCGCCTCAGCGGGCCGGCGGCGATGGAAGCAGGCGGCCGTGCTCGGCGTTCCAGCGCGCGCGGACCACGCCGTCGCGGTGGGCGCCGGCCCGGCCCGGCTGATTGAGTTCCTGGACGATGACCGTGCTCCCGTCGGTGCAGCGCACGAAGTGCCGCACCACACCGCCGAGCAGGATGGAATCCTCGATCCGGCCGGCCACGCTTGTCGGGTCGGCCCGGTCGGACAGCTCCATGTTTTCCGGGCGCACCAGCAGGACCGCCGATTCGCCGGTGCAGACCGGGCGATCCGGCGCCGGGACCGGGAAGCGGCCGAGCGCCGTGCGCAGCATGACGGTGCCGTTCTCGGCCGCCTCGACTTCGCCGGGGATCAGGTTGGAGCTGCCGATGAACTCGGCGCTGAAGACCGTCTTCGGCTTGAAGTACAGCGCGTCGGGCGGGCCTTCCTGCTCGATGCGGCCGCCGTTCATCAGGACGATGCGGTCCGACATGGTCAGGGCCTCGTCCTGGTCGTGCGTCACGTAGAGCATGGTGATGCCGAGTTCGGCGTGCAGCCGCTTGATCTCCAACTGCATCTGCTCCCGCAGCTTCTTGTCGAGCGCGCCCAGCGGCTCGTCCATCAGGATCAGCGCAGGGTTGTAGACGATGCAGCGGGCGAGCGAGACGCGCTGCTGCTGCCCGCCGGACAGCTCGCGCGGCCGGCGGTCGGCGACGTGACCGAGCTGGATCAGGTCGAGCACGTCGGCGACCTTGCGCTTGATCTCGCTTTTCGGCAGGCCGCGCACCTGGAGCGGAAAGGCGATGTTCTCGAACACCGTCATGTGCGGCATCAGCGCGTAGTTCTGGAACACCATGCCCAAGCCGCGCCGGTTGGTCGGCAGGCCGGTCGCGTCGCGGCCGTCGATGACGATCTGGCCCGAGCTGGGCACGATCATGCCGGCGATCAGGTTCAGCAGCGTCGTCTTGCCGGACCCGCTGGGTCCCAGCAGGGTCACGAACTCTCCCTTGGCGATCGACAGGTCGATGCGCTGCAGGGCCTCGAACCGGCCATAGCGCTTGGTGATGGCGCGCAGTTCCACCATCGCGGCGGCCGGCGCGACCGCAGCGGATGCGGCGACGGAAGCAGCAGCGGGCACGGGCGCGGGGACCGCGGACGCGGGTAGGGAAATCATGATTGCGCCTCCGTCTTGCGCTGCAAGGCGATGATGCCGAGGGCGATGACCAACGACAGCACGGTGAGGAGAGTCGACACGGCGGCCAGCACCGGCGTCAGCTCCCAGCGGATGGAGCTGTACATCTTGACCGGCAGCGTCATGCTGTCGGTGCCGGTGAGGAAGTAGGCGACGACCACCTCGTCGAGCGACATGAGAAAGGCGAACAGCGCGCCCACAGCGATGGAGGGGCCGAGCTGAGGCAGCACCACGCGGAAGAAGATCGTCCGCCGCGACGCCCCCATGACCGAGGCCACCGTCTCCAGCGCCACGTCCGAATGCTGCAGCCCGGACATCACCGAGATCATGATGTAGGGCGTGGTCAGCATGACATGGGCGAGGACGACGCCGCCCGTGGTGTCGAGCAGCCCCCAGCCGGAGAACTGGAGATAGAGTCCGAGGCCGAGAACGATGACCGGCACCAGCATCGGCATCATGAAGAGGCCGCGCAGCAGGCCCCGGCCGGGCAGCGACGAGCGGGCCAGCGCGTAGGCGGCCGGCACCGCCAGCAGCAGGGCCAGCGCGGTGGTCGCCACCGCGACGAACAGGCTCTGCACCATCGATCCCCACCAGGCGGGGTCCGTGAAGAACTGCCGGTAGAGGGCGAGGGAGAACTCGCGCGGCGGGAATTCGATCTGGCCGGCGTTGCCGAAGGAGATCGGCACGACGATCAGGCTCGGGACCAGCAGGAAGACGTAGCAGACCCAGGCGGCGGCCGTGACGAGGCGCTGGGCGGCCGCGCTGGAACCGAACAGCGGGTTGTTCATGCTGCACCTCCCGGCAGGCCGCCGCCGCGCACCCGCCCCAGCATCGCCACCAGCAGGCCGGAGATGGCGAGCAGGACGACGGCCGTGGCCGAGGCCGCGGTCCAGTCGAGCGTCTGGCGCGTGTAGAAATCGACCAGGTTGGCGACCATCATGTCCTGCCGCCCGCCGAGCAGGGCTGGGGTGATGTACATGCCGATCGACAGCGTGATGTTGATGAGGACGCCGGCGATGACTCCGGGCATGCTGAGCGGAAGGATGACCTTCCAGAAGATGCGCAGCGCGCCGGCGCCCATCGTCTCCGCGGCGAGCACGAGCCGGCGGTCCAGCGCGAGCAGGCTGCCCAGGATCGACAGGATCATGAAGGGGAGCAGGAAGTTGATCATCCCAAGCACCACCCCGACGCGGTTGAACATCATCGGCAGGCTGATCTGGCCGCCGCTGAGGTAGCCGAGCAGCTGGTTGATCAGGCCCTGGTTGCCGAACACCGCGACCAGCGCGAAGCTCTTCACCAGAATGCTGGTCCAGAAGGGCAGCATCACCATGATGAGGCAGGCGGTCCGTCGCCGCGGCGGCTGGGTGGCGAGGTGCAGGGCCACCGGATAGCCGAAGAGCAGGCTGACGAGCGTGCCGGTGAGAGCGATCTCGACGGTGTTGCGCAGCACTTTCAGAAACAGGGTGCTGGTCGCCAGCTCGCCGTAGGCCCGCACCGACAGCTGGCCGTCGTAAAGGCTAGTCCACACCGTCAGGCCGAGCGGGTAGAGCAGGATGGCGAGCATCAGCAGGGTCAGGGGCGCCAGCAGCAGAATGGCCGACCAAGGGCCGAGACCGGATGTCGCGCCCGATGTGTGGGATGAACTGGTCAACGCGGCACGTCCTTCCGTTCCGGCGCGGGACCCCGGGGGCGCTTGCGGAGCGCCGCCAGCGGATGATTGCGAAAGTATGTCCGTCAAGTTTCAGGAAGGCAACGCCAATTTTCAAAATTCTGAAAACCGACGGGCCGCCGGGTTGGCTGACGGTCAGATGTCGGCGTTCACCCAGAACACGGTCGACGGCCGCGCGCTGCTGTTGGCGAAGCGGTGCGGCTTGTCGCTGGGGAAGGCGAAGCAGTCGCCCTCGTGGAGCGTGAAGGTTTCACCCTCGATCTGCAGTTCCAGCGCGCCGGACAGGATGAAGCCGATCTCCTCGCCCTTGTGGGAATAGGGCTGGGTGCCGGAATGGCATCCCGGCTGGATCACCATGAAGAAGCCGCGCAGACGCTTGCTCGCCGCGGGGGACGCGACATCCTTGCGAATGCCGTCGATGTCCAGCAGGTGCGAGCGTTCGCCGGCCCGCACGATGTAGCGGTTTTCCGCATGCTTTGACGACGACGGGTCGATGAGCCAAGCCGGCATAACGCCGAAGGCGGCGGCGACCGTGTAGACGGTCCGCACCGTCGGCGAGACCAAGCCGCGTTCCAACTGGGACAAGGTGCCGATCGAGACGCCGGTCGCCTTGGCGAGGTCGGTCAGAGTCATGCCCGCCTTGAGCCGCAGGTCGCGGATGCGCTGGCCGAGCTTCTGCGTCTCCTCGTCCGGATTCGCGCCGTTCGCCGGGGCTCCGGCGTTGTCGTCCGCGGTCTTCTTATGGGGCATGGATGGGGCGAGTCCGTGTTTCGGCGGGGGTTCGGCGCGAGGTATCGGCGGAGCCGCCGCGCCGGCGGCGGGGTCCTTGATGCTCGCGAGGATAGCAACAGCTTTCAGTCTTGTCAGTTCGTTTTTCAGAATACCAAAAATTTGCGGTGGAGCGGTCCGGGTGAATGGCCTATCATCCCCCATGACGGCCGGCCATCCGACGGCTGGACAAGCCTCCTCATGGAAAGACACTCATGCCAGCTACGATCGATTGGCACGCGCGCGCCGCCGCGCTCAGCGTGAACGGCAGCGCTTTCGTGAACGGACGCTACGTCCCGGCGCGGTCCGGTAAGACCTTCGACTGCATCAACCCGGCGACCGGCAAGGTGCTGGCCCAGGTCGTCGCCTGCGACGCCGAGGACGTCGACGGGGCGGTCGCCGCGGCGCGCCGGGCCTTCGACTCCGGCGTCTGGTCGCGCATGGCGCCGCGCGAGCGCAAGAAGCGTCTGGCCGCCTTTGCCGACCTCATCGCCGCCAGCACGGAGGAGCTTGCCCTCCTCGAGACGCTCGACATGGGCAAGCCGATCCGCGACAGCCTCGCTGTCGACCTGCCGCTGTCGGCGCAATGCATCGCCTGGTACGCCGAGGCGATCGATAAGCTCTACGACGAGATCGCGCCGACCGCCGCCACCGCAGTGTCGCTGATCCGCCGCGAACCGCTGGGCGTCGTCGCCGCGGTCGTGCCGTGGAATTTCCCGCTGCTGATGGCGGCCTGGAAGCTCGGCCCGATCCTCGCCGCCGGCAACTCGGTGATCCTGAAGCCAGCCGAGCAGTCGCCGCTCACCGCCATCAAGCTCGGCGAGCTGGCCGCGCAGGCCGGCATTCCCGATGGGGTGTTCAACGTGCTGCCCGGCTTCGGCGAGACCGCCGGCCGTGCGCTCGGCCTGCACATGGACGTCGACGCGGTCGCCTTCACCGGCTCCACCGAGGTCGGGAAATACTTCCTGCAGTATTCCGGCCAGTCGAACATGAAGCGGGTCGGCCTCGAATGCGGGGGCAAGAGCCCGAACATCATCCTGGCCGACGCGCCGGACCTTGACGCCGCCGCGACGGCCGCCGCCTGGGGCATCTTCTACAACCAGGGCGAGGTCTGCAACGCCGGCTCCCGCCTGATCGTGGAGCGCGGCGTCAAGGACGAGGTCGTCGAGAAGGTCATCGCGGTCGGCAGCGCCATCAAGGTCGGCGATCCGCTCGACCCGGCGACCGAGATGGGGGCCATGGTCGATGGCCGGCAGACCGAGCGGGTTATGGAGTACATCGCGAAGGGCCGGGATGAGGGTGCCACGCTCCGGCTCGGCGGCGGCCGCATCGCGGGGGACGGCTGCTTCGTCGAGGCGACGCTGTTCGACGACGTGACCAGCGACATGACCATCGCCCGCGAGGAGATCTTCGGCCCGGTCCTGGCGACCATCGCCGCGGCCGACGTCGACGAGGCGATCCGCATCGGCAACGACACCCCCTACGGCCTCGCCGCCGCGGTGTGGACCCGCGACATCAACACCGCCTTCAAGGCGTCCTCGGCGTTGCGCGCCGGCGTCGTCTGGGTGAACTGCTTCGACCATGGCGACATCTCCTCGCCGTTCGGCGGTTTCAAGCAGTCCGGCTTCGGGCGGGACAAGTCGCTGCACGCTCTGGAGAAATACACCGAGCTGAAGGCGACCTGGATTCATCTCGGCCAATGAGGAGGGCACCCTTGTCGGACCTGATGTTCAGCGGGCTCATCCCGGCTTTCCCGACGCCCTTGCGCGCCGACGGCACGCTCGACGAGGCGGGGCTCGAGCGGGTCGTCACCTATCAGATCGACCGCGGCGCCTCGGGTCTCGTTCCGCTCGGCGGCACCGGCGAGGCGACCTCGTTCGACCTCGCGACGAGCCGGCGAATCATGGAGATCACCGTCGCCGCCGCCGCCCGGCGCGTGCCGGTGATCGGCGGTGTCCTCGCTTCCGGCTTCGGGGGCGCGGTCGAGATCGGGCGGATGTGCCGACAGGCCGGCGCCGACGGGCTGATGGTCATTCCGCCCTATTACGCGCGCACCGACCAGGAGGGCGTGCTGCGTTACTTCCGGGCGCTTGCCCCGGAACTCGGTTTGCCGATCCTCTTCTACGACAACCCATTCCGCAGCCACATCGTCACCGCGCCGGAGACGATCGCGCGCTTGGCGGACGAGCGCCTGATCGTCGGCATGAAGGCCTCGAACACCGATCTGTACCACTTCGACCGTCTGTCGAAGCTGGTGGATGACGCGTTCTGCCTGCTCAGCGGACAGGACACCCTGTTCGTCCAGCAGGTCATCCTCGGGGCCAAGGGGGGAGTGCTGACCTCGGCCGCGCTGCTGCCCGACCATTGGGCGAAGGTCCAGGCGCTTGCCGAGGGCGGCCATGTGGCCGAAGCGCTGGCGGCCCAGGCCCGGCTCAATCCCCTGATGGACGCATTGTTCGCCGAACAGTTTCCGGAGGGGGTCCGGCGGGCCTTTGCCTTGATCGGCTTGCCGATCGGGCGGTCGCTTCCGCCGGTTGGCGGGCTCTCCGAGGGTGCCGAAGCGAGGCTCGCTGTGGCGGTCGAAGCGCTGGTCGCCGCGGGCACGCTGGCGCGCGTCGGCCCCTGAGCCGGGGACCCGTTCCATGTGTCATCGCGTTGCTACCGGGAAAGGAACGTTCGATCTCATCGTGGGCGGCGCTTTCCGTGACAGCGCCGCTCAAATGCCTCGTTGATCCGGCCGACGCTTTTCGCTGCATTTAGGAATCGAGGCCGTCAAGGAGGGCAGCGGCGGGGGAGCGAAGGAGAGGGAGCATGAGAGCGACACGACGCGCCGTTCTGCAGGGTGTTCTGGCCGGAACCGCCCTGATGACGCCGCTGCGCGTCCGGGCGCAGACCGCGGAGGCGCCGGTTAAGCGCATTCCATCGTCCGGAGAGGTCATTCCTCCCGTGGGCCTGGGCACCTGGATCACGTTCAACGTCGGCGACGATGCCGAACTGCGCGCGGAGTGCGCGGCGGTCATGCGGGCCTTCTTCGAGATGGGGGGCCGGATGATCGACTCCTCACCGATGTACGGCTCTTCCCAGGCGGTGATCGGGGATGGGCTCAGAACGTTGGGACACGCCGCTCCCCTGTTCGCGGCGGACAAGGTCTGGGTATCCTCGGGCGCGCGCGGACCGTCGCAAATCGAGGAGTCGCGCCGCTTGTGGGACGTGCCGCGCTTCGATCTGCTCCAAGTGCACAACCTGCTGTCCTGGGAGGAGCATCTCAAGACGCTGTTCGGCATGAAGGCGGCGGGTCAGCTCCGCTACGTCGGCATCACGACGTCCGAAGGGCGGCGCCACGACCTGTTCGAAGAGATCATGCGGCGACAGCCTCTCGATTTCGTGCAGCTCACCTACAACATCGTCGATCGCGAGGCGGAGGACCGCATCCTGCCTCTGGCGGCGGATCGCGGCCTGGGTGTCATCGTCAACCGCCCGTTTCAGCAGGGCGTGCTGCTGCGCCGGCTGGCGGGCCATCCCCTGCCTCCCTGGGCCGCCGACACCGGCGCTTCCAACTGGGCGCAGTTCGTCCTGAAATTCATCATTTCCCACCCCGCGGTGACCGTGGCCATCCCGGCGACCAGCCAGGTCGCGCATGTGCGCGAGAACATGGCTGCGATGGCGGGGCCGATGCCGGACACCGCAATGCGGCGGCGCATGGCGGATTATGTAAGGGGCCTCTGATGCCCGAATGGTGGAGCTATTCGACCGAAGATTTTTTGCTCTTCAGCCCCCGCACCTATTGGCGGCTGATCGAACGGCACAACGAGGCGCTCTGGCCGGCGCATGTCCTGCTGCTGCTGCTCGGCGCGGCCATTCTCCTATGGGTCATCCGGCCTCACCCCTGGTCGCATCGGGTGATCGCAGGGACCCTGTCCGTCCTGTGGGCGTGGCTGGCCTGGAGCTTCCTGTGGGAACGCTACGCTGCGATCAACTGGGTGGCACCCTATGTGGCGTCGCTCTTCGCGCTTCAGGCCATCCTGCTGGCCCTGCTTGGAAGCCGGCTTCGCTGGTCGCTTTCACGGGCCGGGCGGGCACGGGCCGGGCGGGCGCACTTGGGGCTTGCGCTGTTCCTTTATGCGCTTGCCGTTCACCCGCTCGCGGCACTCCTCGCCGGACGAACCCTGCGCGGAGCCGAGGTCTTCGGCATCACACCGGATCCGACCGCGATCGCCACCATCGGCCTGGTCATGATGGCGGACGGGCGATGGTCGTGGTTGCTGCTCGCCGTACCGATGGCTTGGTGCCTCGCCGGTTGGGCGACCTTGCACAGCATGGGCGCAGCGGAGCAGTGGGCGCTTCTCGGTGCGGCCCTGGTCGCTCTTATTCCGGTCGCACAACGGCGCATGGCCCGACCGGCGTCGAAGGATCATCCGTGACGGTGAGGGCCGGCATCCGGGTGAGCCGACGATGCCGTACAGGTCTCCGCCGAGACGTTCCGACCATCGTTCTCCGTCGAACCGGCTCGTCAAAACTGCCAGTTCGCGGGGACCCAGGCGTAGCCGCCGTCGGTCTTGAGCATCCGGCCGAGGCCCGGAAACGGGAAATGGAAACCCAGCACGGGGATGCGGTCGGCCGCCGCCCGGTCGAAGATGCGCCGGCGCGAGGCGAGCGCCGTGTCCTTGTCGCGATCGGGGCCGGGGCGCCAGGGATTGTCGACGTTGACGACCGGGTGGTAAGCGAGGTCGGCGGTCAGCAGCAGCTGGTCGTTTCCGGAATGAACGAGCAAAGTCGCCATGCCCGGCGTGTGGCCGGCGGCGACGATCGTCGTGAGACCCGGCACGATCTCGGCCCCAGCGTCATAGAGTTCGACGTCGTTCGTGACCGGTTCGAGGCTGCTCTTGATCGCGGCGGCGAAGCGCCGGCGGAAATCCTCCGGAACCGGCATGTAGGACAGATCGGGATCGTTGCGGACAAAGAAGTCCCAATCCGCCCGCGGCACGAAGACGGTAGCCCGGGGGAACGCCTTGCCGCCGCTTGCGGTCCTGAGATTGCCGATGTGATCGGGATGGGTGTGCGAGATTACGATGGCATCGATGTCCGCGGGACCGAGCCCGATCGCCGCGAGGTTCCGGAAAATCCGTCCGCCGTTCGGCCCCATCGTCGCGCCCGCGCCGGCCTCGACGAGGATGCGCCGTCCCCCGGTTTCGATCAGAAGGGTGTTCAGGTTCAGAGTCATGTGGTCGGTCGGCAGGAATGCGCGCCGCAGCACCTCCTGAAGCTCCGCTTCGGGGGCATCGCTGGCATAGACGCGGGGCGGACCGCCGATCACGCCGTCGCTCAACACCGTCGCGCCGATGTCCCCGACGCGGAACCGGTAATGGCCGGCGTTGCCGCTTGCGGGGGGGTGCGGCGCCTGCGCCGATGCGCCTCCTCGGCCGGCGACGAACAGGGTGGGGGCGCCGACGACCGCGGAAAGCATGATCGTGCGTCGGTTCAGGGTGAACGCGTTCATCGGTTTTCCTTCTGAGTTGGGCTCCCGTCTGCCGACTCGGCCGCAGCGGTCGGAGTGCGACAATCAACCGCAGATCAACCATGACACGGCGTGATTGCGCCGATAAGATCGCTAAATTTGAGCGGCTTGATTAGGTGAGCTTCGCAATGCGCCCGATCCGCCTGGACAGTTTCGACGTATTCGTGGCGATCGTGCGCTGTGGCGGCTTTCGCGCGGCGGCGCTTGAGCGGGGTGTCTCGTCATCGGCCTTGAGCCAGACGATGAACGCCCTGGAGGAGGCGCTTGGCATCCGGCTCCTCAACCGGACGACGCGGAGCGTGTCACCGACGGAAGCCGGGCAGCGTCTGCTCGATCGGCTGGCCCCGGCCTTGAGCGACATCCAGCGCGCAATAGCCGAGGTCGACGAGCTGAGGGACAGCCCATCGGGAACCCTGCGGATCAACGCGCCGGCCCCCGCCGTCGACCATCTCCTGTGTCCACTGGTCTTCGACTTCATGGACACCTATCCCGAGGTGAAGATCGAGATCATCAGCGACGCGGCGGTGATCGACATCGTGGAGCAGGGGTTCGACGCCGGCGTCCGGTTCGGCAAGCAGTTGGCGCAGGACATGATCGCGGTCCCGTTCGGGCCGTTGCTCCGATACGCGATCATCGCTTCACCGGATTACATCGACCGGTATGGGCGGCCGGAGACGCCGCATGATCTCGTCGGCCATGACTGCGTCCGGCGGCGGTTCCCCGGCGGCACCCTCGTCACCTGGCGATTCGCCTATGGAAACGAGGAGCTGGAGGTTACGCCGGCCGGACGCCTGACGGTCAGCACGGTGCACAACGAGCTTCAGGCCGCCCTGGCCGGCCGGGGCATCGCCCATGTCCTGGACGATTATGCGAAACCCCATGTTCGTGACGGGGAGTTGGTGGAGCTGTTCCCGGACTGGAGCCCCACCTTGCCGCACTGGTTTCTTTACTACCCCAACCGCCGCCTTCCCAGCGCGGCGATGCGGGCGTTTCTCGATCACATGAGAGGCTACGACTGGCAGGCCGGCGGCTGATCGGCAGGCCCGCGCCCGCCGGCCTGCACGGTTGGATGAGGGGTGGGTCTCGATGCCGCAACGGGCTTTGCACCAAGCCCTGTCTTGGGCGGAGGGCTGTCCCCACAGTTATGGTGTGGGAAACGGGGGCCGAGCGGATCGGCCCCAAGCATCATGGAGGGCAGCCTACGCCACCGGGCCGGAGAAAAGCTGCGCGCCGAAGGGCTGGCCGCTGAAGCACTCCAGGTTTCATGCACACATCGCCCTCCAGGCCGGTACCGGCGGTCTCAATGGGCCGCGCGTGGCGGATGAAGCAGGACAGCCGGTCGCCCAACTACACGACCGAACTGGCCGACGTGCCGGCGGTCCGGGCTTGATCCTCGAACAACACCCGGAATGGCTTGCCCCGTGACCCAGGCACTTCGGTGAGGACCAGCGCGAAATCCACGCCGTCCAAAGATAGCGTGTGTAGGATCTCGGTAACGCGAAACGTGAATGGCGTTCCATTTTCTTCGAACTGCACGCCGTCGCCCCTGCTCGGTGGCAAGCGGAACACCTTCTCGCTCCAGATGGGCGCCTCTCCTTCACGGATGAGGAGGCAACGGCATTGAATGCTCACAGATTTTTCTCCAACTTCGTTAGATTAAGGAAGTGGATATCCGTTAATCTCAGAACACAAGCATGTAGACAGCGATCATTGCGATAATGGCAAGCGGTAGGCTTATCCCAAGCACATACCGACCGACGTGTTTGATACTGCCTTGACGGGCTTGCGTGGCGGTCCGAGTAGGGGATGTCTTATGGTCGACCATTGCGTTTCGCCTCTTTCACATGAAGCTGTAACGGTTGAAAGCCATGCATGCCCTCTGCCGTTCTGGTGAACCGACAGGACCTGAGACAGCCTCCTCTTCGCCAACATTCACAGCCGGCAGTGGTTTCACGCTTCTCTGGATTAATGTGTGACCGAGACAAGCCTTTCTCCATGACCCGGTTTCCACTAGGGCGCTGTTAGCGCTTGATCCAATCGAGGGCGGCGGCGAGGCAAAGGACGCCCGTGAAGGAGTTGGCAGTTTTCTCGTAGCGGGTGGCAATTGCCCGCCACCCCTTGATCCTGGCCCAAGATAGCCTGCCGCACTGCCGCCAGCTTGTGGGCGGGCAGGTTGTCCATCACCACGACATCGCCCGACCTCAACGTCGGCGTCAGCACCTGCTCGACGTAAGCCACGAAGGCCGGGCCGTTCATCGCCCCGTCCAGCACCATGGGCGCGGTCATTCCGCCGAGCCGGAGGCCGCCGACGAAGGTGGTGGTCTTCCAATGCCCCTGCGGCACCGGGGCCCGGCAGCGCTCACCGCGCCGGGCGCGGCCCCACAGCCGCGCCATCTTGGTGGAAGCGCCGGTTTCGTCGATGAACACCACGCGCTCAGGATCATCGGCAGCGCCCATGCGAAATGCGCAACACACCGCCTGAAGGAGGGTGGCCTTCGGGACGCAAGCTGTCGCGTTTCGGCACCCTCAGAAAAGCAACAGCTCCGTCGAATTGGTTCTCGCAACTCGGGAGGGCGTTATGGTTGCGCTCGATCCGGCGCGAAGTGAACCTGCGGCTTGCACTTCGCGCCGAACCAAGCGCCCAAATTTGGGTGCAACGCCCCCCGACACGGCCTGAACTGGAAAATGAACCGGAGAAATCCGTGACAACTCTCCTTCGGCAACGATCCTTATGGAGACGTGACAAATTTTGCTCTATCTCATAAGAGGTATCGCCCACACCTGATCTCACCGCGGCGATGTTGATGGTCGATCGCACATGATTTCAGGCTCGGGTCTCTCCAACTCGCACATGTTCGGCCCCGCCACGGCGCGGAGGCGGTCCCGTTTCCGGTTCCTGGTCGCGGGCCTGACGGCGTCCATGGTCACCGGCGCGGTCGCTTCTCCAGTCCGGGCGGCGGACCCGGCGCATCTGGCAACCGTGACAACGGTGCGGAAGGACGCGGACGGACATCCGGCCAAGATGCTGCAATTCGGCGTCTACCGGACAGAAGCTGACGCCTGGGTTGCCTGGAAGGCGGTCGTCCGGCGCCAGCCCGATATGGTTGCCGATCTCGTTCCCCGGGTTTTCCTGCAAAGGCCCGAGATTCCCGATTCCGGTTTCGTCCTGCGGGCCGCGCCCCTGCCGGACCTCGATCCCAACTTCGTCTGCCGCCGAATCGTCGGCGGAGGCGGCAGTTGCCTCGTGGTCAAGGCCACCGCCGAACAGCCGGCGGCTGCGACGCCCGCCGCCACGTCGGAGGACAACGACCACAACGGCGTCGTCACCTACAGCCCGGACCAGAGCCGGGAGATGCAGGAGATCGAGCGGCAAGCCGCCCGCCTGTCGCGGATCGCCGCCATTGTGCCCGGCAACGAAGCGCGGGTGGACATCGGGGCGCTGAAGGCCAGCCGATGGAATCTCTGCTCCCTGACCTTCGACGACGGACCGCACCCGGCAGTGACCCCGCGCATTCTCGACATCCTGCGCAGCGAAGGGGTGCGGGCAACCTTCTTCCCCATCGGCAACGTCGCGGTCCGCCACCCGCGAATCATCAAGCGAATCGTCCAGGAAGGCCACGAGGTCGGCAACCACAGCCTGACCCACCCGAACATGCGCACTCTGACCACCGAGGCCCAACGCGCGCAGATTGCGGAAACCAACCGCATCCTGACCGAAGCGGGCGCCGACCCGGTGTTGTTCCGCCCACCCGCCGGCCGCTGGAACAGCGACACGCTGAGTGCCGTCGAGCAGGAGAAGATGAGCCCGGCGCTGTGGAACGTCGACACGCGCGACTGGTTCACCCGCGACGCTGGCAAGATCATGGCGCAGCTCGACGCCACCGGCACCATCGGCAGCGTGGTCCTGATGCACACCACCTACAACGCGACCGCGGAAGCCCTTCCCCGGGCCATCGGCCTGCTGCGCACACGCGGCTGCCGGTTCGTCACCCTGTCGGAATGGATCACCAGCCTGAACAGCCTCGCCACGCCGCGCATCGCGCAACGCTGAGGCCGGCGGACGAGGCGCGCAATCTCAGCCGCCGCCCCTTTCCCAACGCGCGGGAAAGGGGCGGTTCGGGGCGGATGCCAGATCAGGCGACGTTCTTGGCGCGACCACGGCGGGCCGGCTTGACCGGTGCGGCCGCCTTCTTGCCGAGACCGATCGACTTGGCGAAGGCTGAGCGCTGCTCCGCATAGTTCGGGGCGGTCATCGGATAATCCGCGGGCAAACCCCACTTCCGGCGGTATTCGTCCGGCGTCATTCCATAAGCCGTGCGCAGATAGCGCTTCAGCATCTTCAGCTTCTTGCCGTCCTCAAGGCAAACGATGTAGTCCGGCATCACCGACTTCTTCACCGGCACGGCAGGGCGCAGTTCAACCGCTTCCGGTTCCACAGGGCGGCTCGTGCCCGACAGACTTTGGTGGACGATCCGGATAAGGTTCGGAAGATCATTCACCGCGATCTGGTTCGAGCGGACATAAGACGCAACGATCTTACCCGTCATGGCAACCAGATCGGTGGCCGAATTCTCAGAACCGTCGGTGTCGCTGCTTTGCATGTCAGTTTCCTTCGAGAACGAATGATCCAGGACGGAGGATGGGCAAAGTGATGCGCAAAGCGCAAGCCTGTGCATCAGGCTTAACATGCAAATGTGTAATGTGTTTCATGCAGGACACGCGGACGGGCAGGCCAGTCGAGTGAAAATAGTAGACTTTGGTGATGAAATCGCCGCCCGTTCAGGCGGCTGAACGCGCGCGCTTTATCAGATCCGTGTACCAGCGGGCAGAGGCTTTCGGCGTGCGTTTCTGCGATTCGAAGTCGACGTGGACGATGCCGAAACGGTTGCCGTAACCGCTTCCCCACTCGAAATTATCCAGAAGCGACCAGACGAAGTAACCGCGCACGTCCGCTCCGCCGCGAATCGCCTCTTGCATTGAGGCGTTATAGAGCCGGAGATAGTTGATTCGGTGCTGATCGTCGATGCCGCCCGATTCGTCCGGCGAATCGCTGCCGCCGCAGCCGTTTTCCGTAATGACGATCGGCATGCGGTAACGGCGGGTGATTTCCAGCAGCTCGTCGCGAAAGGCGTCGGGGAAAACCGCCCATCCGACACCGTATGTCGGCGAATCGGGCGGCGCGTCGCCCCAGCCATAGCCCCAGGTCATGTCCGGGTTCGCGCGGGCGAAGATCGGGCCATAATGATTCAGCCCGAACCAGTCCATGGGACGGCAGATCCGCGCCATGTCGCCGGCCTTCACGTAAGGCTCGATGGCGCGGGCGACGCGCGGCGGGTAATGGCCGAGAAGCTGCGGGTCGCAGAAGGTCAGGTTCCAGTGCTCGTCCAGGAGGGCGGCGGCCTCCGCGTTCTCCGGCCGGCCGCCTTCCGGCAGCACCCTCTGCCGGTTGTGCACCGCTCCGATCGAGGCCCCTGGAACGAGGGCGCGGATCGCGTCCACCCCGGCCCCATGGGCAAGATTGACGTGATGGATGGCGCGGAGATGCTGCTCTCGGTCGGTGATGCCAGGAGCCGCCCAGGGAATGGCGTAGCCGAACAGGGTGAAGACGGAGAACTCGTTGAAGGTGATCCAGCGCTTCACCCGGTCGCCGTAGCGCCGCGCCAGCAGCGTCGTGTAGTCGGCGTACCAGCCGGCGCTGTCCCGGTTCGCCCAGCCGCCGAGATCCTGCAAGGCCTGCGGCAAATCCCAGTGATAGACGCACAGCCAGGGCTCGATTCCGGCCTTCAGCACCGTGTCGATCAGGCGGTCGTAGAAGTCCAGCCCGGCCTCGTTGACCACCCCGCGCCCCCGCGGCAACACCCTCGGCCACGCCACGGAGAAGCGATAGGCATCCACCCCCAGTCCGCGCATCAGGGCCACATCCTCGGCGTAGCGGTGGTAATGGTCACAGGCGACGTCGCCGGTGTCACCGTTGACCACCCCGCCCGCCGTGCGGCAGCGTGTGTCCCAGATGCTGGGGCCACGCCCGTCCGCCGCCGCGGCCCCCTCGATCTGATAGGCGGAGGTGGAGACGCCCCAAACAAAATCCCTCGGCAGGTCCGCCATCACCGTCTCCATTCCGCGCCGATCGTCCATACCCATACTACCTTTGGCGGAATGATCGAGAAACAGGCATAATAACGAGCGAACGGTTCGACGGAGCGGTTTCCCTTGGAACATAAGGCTGTGCGGCGAGCGAAGCCCCTTCTCACCCCCGATTTCCCCACCGGATTTCTGTGGGGAACCTCGACGTCGGCCTTTCAAGTCGAAGGGGCCGCGGCCGAGGATGGGCGGGCGCCCAGCATCTGGGACAGCTTCTGCCGCCTGAAGGGCCGGGTGGACAACGGCGACACCGGCGACGTCGCCTGTGACCATTACCACCGCTACGCCGAGGACGTGGCGCTGATGCGGGACATCGGGGTCGGCGCCTACCGTTTCTCCATCTCCTGGCCGCGGGTGCTGCCGCGGGGGCGCGGGGTGGTCAACGAGGCTGGGCTGGACTTCTACGACCGCCTGATCGACCGCCTTCTGGAGGCGGGGATCGAGCCCTGGGTCTGCCTCTACCACTGGGACCTGCCGCAGGCCTTGCAGGACCTCGGCGGCTGGGCGAACCGGGACAGCGCCGGCTGGTACGCCGACTACGCCGTCCTCTGCGCCCGCCGATACGGCGACCGGGTGAGGCGCTGGGCGACCTTCAACGAGTTCTCCGTCTTCACCCTGTTCGGCCACGCGCTCGGCTGGGGCGCCCCCAGCGTGTCCGACCGCGGGGAGCATCTGAAGGTCATCCACCACACCAACCTTGCCCATGGGGCCGGGGTGGACGTGCTGCGCGATCTGGTGCCGGGCGCCTCCATCGGGGCGGTGCACAGCTTTCAGCCCTGCCGCCCCGCCGACCCGTCGCCGGAAACCGTCGAGGCGGCGGCCCTGTTCGACGAGTTGTGGAACCTGTGCTTCCCCGACGCGCAGATTCTGGGACGCTACCCGCCGCGCATCGCCCGCGCCGTCGAACCCTACGTCCAGGCCGGCGATATGGCGCGGATCTGCCGGCCCTTGGACTGGTTCGGCATGAACCACTACGCGCCCCTCTTCGCCCAGGCCGAGCCGGATGCCGTCTGGGGTTGCGGCTTCGGCGCGCCGCCGGCGGGCATGCCGCGCACCGACATCGGCTGGCCGCTTCAGCCCAGCGCCTTCCACGAGGCGTTGATGCACGCCACTGCGCGCTACCGTCTGCCGATCTACGTGACGGAAAACGGTTACGGCACCAAGGCGCCGGAGTCCCCGGACGCGCAGGGGATCGTTATGGACCGGGAGCGGCTGGACTATCTGCAAGCCTGCATCGGTGAAATGGCAAGGGCGGTGAAAGACGGGGCCGACGTGCGCGGCTACTTCGTGTGGTCGCTGCTCGACAACTTCGAATGGGGCGGCGGCTACGGCACGCGGTTCGGCATCGTCCATGTGGACTTCGAGACCCAGAAGCGCACACCCAAGGAGTCTGCCAAATGGTACTCGGCGCTGGTCGGCGGCGCCCTGGGACGGGACTCCTGACCCGGCCATGACGGATCCGATCGCCCAGCTTCGGCAGGCCGTGGCGCTCCATCAGGCCGGACGGCTGGCAGAGGCCGAGCCGCTCTACGCCGCGGCCTTGGCCGCCCTGCCCGGCCACCCCGACGCCCTGCACCTCTATGGAGTCCTCTGCGCGCAGACGGGACGCAACGCCCGTGCGGTGGAATTGATCGGCGCAGCCATCGCGCGGAAGGCCGACTCCGGCGCCTACCACGCCAACCTCGCCCGCGCCTTGCGCGCCGAGGGGCGGTTGGCGGAAGCCGTCGGCAGCCTGCGCCGCGCCATCGCACTCCAGCCCGGCGCCGACGCCTTCTTCAGCCTCGGCAACATCCTCAAGCAAATGGGCCACACGCGGGAGGCGCTGGCATGCTTCCGCTGCGCCCTGATCCTCCGCCCCGAGACGGTGGAAACCCGGATGAACGCTGCGGCGGCCCTGGAGGCGCTTGGCCGGCGCGACGAAGCCTTGCGCCAGCTCCGCGCCGCGCTGGCCTGCGCGCCCGCCGACCCCGCCCTCCTCTTCAACCTCGCACGCACGGAGCAGGCGGCGGGACACGCCGACAATGCCGCCTGCGGCTATCGCCGCGCCCTGCGCACCACGGCCGAAGGAGAGGACTCCGCCGTCAATCTGGGCACCGCGCTGCTGGAAACCGGACGCCCCGCGGAGGCGGTGGACGCGCTGCGCCGCTGCGCCGCGCTGGCGCCCGATCGGCCCGAACGGTTGCTGGCCCTGGCGACCGCGCTGCGGCGGGCCGGCTTGGTGGACGAGTGTCTGGCGGTCTTCCAGCGCTTGAAGGCGCTGACCCCGACCGACCCCACCCCCTGGCAGCGGAGCGCGGAAGTGCAGGAAGCGGCCGGACGGCGGGACGCCTGCGTCGCCACGCTGTTGGAGGTGGCGCGCCTCAGCCGGGAGGGGCGGTTTCATTGGAAGACCGCCTATTATCATCTGGTCCGCATCGGCAACCTCCTGGTCGGCGAGGGCCGGCTGGACCGGGTGGCCGCCCTGCTCCCACCCGCGGTCGCCGCCTTCCGCGGTGTTGACGCCGAACTTCACGCCTGGGCGCTGTTCCTTCAAGGGTCCCTGGCCACCCGGCTGGGCAAGGAGGAGGAGGCGCAGGACGCGTTCCGGCGCGCGGAGCCCCACCTGCCCTTTCTCGCCCACATCCCGACCGGTGACGGCTTCGCCCGCCGGATCGAAGCGCTGCCCACCGCCGCGGAAACGGAATCGGAAGCCGCCTTCGTGCTGGAGAAACTGGCGCCACCGGGAAACGGACCGGTTGTCGTCGCCTCCTGCGACAGCGGCTATCTGGAGCGGTTCGGCCCGCTGTTCCTCGTCAGCCTGGATCGCTTTTCCCTCCCCGGTCAGGCCGCGCACCTCCACATCCTCGACCCCCGGCCGGACACAGCGGCGCGCGTCGCGGCGCTGCAGGAACGGCTGCGCCATGTCCGGCTCGGCTGGAGCCGCGAGACCTCCCCCGCCGGGCTGACGGGGCAGGAACGGACCACCTTCTACACCTTTGCCCGTTTTCTGCGCGTGCCGCGTCTGGCGCGGCTGTACCAGGCGCCGCTGCTGGTGACCGACATCGACGCCTGCCTGCTGTCCGAGCCGGCGGGCTTCCTGGCCCCGCTGTCACCGGCAAGCCCTCTGGCGCTCCAGTATTTCCCGAACAATCTGGCCCGGCTGTATGACGGCGTGGGCGGCGGGCTGGTGGTGCTTCGGCCGGATCCCGCCGTCATCGCCCTGTTCGACCGGATCCGCCGGTTCCTCGTCTCCTGGATCGCGGAGCGGCGGCTGCACTATTTCCTGGACCAGATCGCCCTGACGGCGGGAACCGACGACGCGGTCCGACGCGGCGACGGACCGTCCATCCTGTCCATCCCTGCGGAAGGCCGCCTGTTCCGCTGCGGTGACGGCCTGTTCGTGCAAATCCTGACGGAGAAGGACCGGCCCGGCTTTGCCGCGTCCGTCGCCGCTCTGCTCGACCGGCTGGAACGCACTCCGCCGACCGCCGACCCGCAATTGGACCGGAGCCTGATCCTGGAGGCCATCGGAGTCACGGGCTGACGCCCCTACTCCGCGACCGCCGCGACTCTCCGGTCCCCGCATGGCTCCTCGCGCATGCGGACGGTGTCGCCCATCCGTTCGAGCACCAGCTTACGGAGGTGGTGCGCTTCGAGGCCGGGGTGGCTGCCGATGGTGATCAGGGTGGCGTCGGGGAACTCGCTGTCGATCAGGCGGAGCATCGCCTCCTCGGTCCGCGGGTCCAGGCTGTCGGTGGCGTCTTCCAGAAAGATCCAATCCGGACGGCGGATCAGGAGGCGGGCAAAGCCCAACAATTGCTGCTCCGACACCGCCAGAACCTCGTCCCAGCTGTCGGACTCGTCCAGCCGCGGCCGCAGATGGCCGAGGCCGACCCGCTCCAACGCCTCCATCGCCGCGACGTCGCCCACCGTCTCCGCCCCCAGGGGGTAGCTGAGAGCGGCGCGCAACGTGTCGTGCGGCAGATAGGGGCGTTCGGCCATGAAGAAAACACGGGTGAGCGAAGGCAGGACGATGCTCCCACCTCCCCAAGGCCAGACCCGCGCCACCGCCCGGAACAGCCGCACCGCCGCCGCCGGGTCGCCGACGATCAGCAGGCGCTCGCCGGGGCGGATCTCCAGGTCGAAGGGCTCCACCACGCGGCGCCCGTCCGGCTCGGCGATGGACAGCCCACGGAAGCTCAGGCAGTGTTCGCCGTCGCTGCGCTCCACGGTGATGCGCTCCGTCCCCTCCCCGCCGATCTCACGGTCCAGGCGCTGCAGCGCCTCGTGCAGGCCCAGCACGCGCTCCACCGACGCCTTCCACTCCGCCGCGCGGGCGAGGTTGTCGATCGGCCAGGACAGGGCGCCCACCGTCTGCTGGAAGGCCTGCGCCGTCTGCATCAGCACGCCGAGCGAGATGGCCCCGGCGATGTAGCTGGGCGAAGCGACCAAAATCGGAAACACGGCGGACAGCACCGAATAGGCGGCGCTGAAGATCATCATGTTGGACAGCGCGTGCGTCTGGCCGTTCCAGCCCCGCTGCACCCCGCCGAACAGCACACCCAGCCGGTCGCGCTCCCCCGACTCGCCGTGCAGGAGAGCGACGTCCTGGGCGTTTTCCCGCACGCGGGCGAGACCGAAGCGGAAGGACGCCTCGTGCCCCTGCCGGCGGTTCACCGCCCTCACCAGCGGCTTTCCCATCAGCAGGGCGATGCTCGTCCCGACGGCCGCATAGACCAGCGCGATGTAGAGCAGATAACCCGGCACGTGGAAGGTGCTTCCGGCCAGCGTCACCTCCGGTGAGCCCGACAGCCGCCACAGGATGTTGGTGAAGCTGATCAGCAGAAGCGCGCAGTAGGACAGCGACAAAGCGAGATCGATCGCCGCCTCGGTCGCGATGCGGATGTCCTCGGCGATGCGCCCGTCCGGGTTGTCGTGGTCGCCGGGCAGGTAGGTTACCTGATGCTGCCGGCCGCGCGTCAGCCAGTCGCCCAGCAGTTTTTGGGTCAGCCATGTGCGCCAGCCCAGTTGCAGACGGCGCTTCACCCGCAGATGCAGGATGGTGTTGGCGATGTTGAACAGGATGATTCCGCCCGCCGCCGCGATCATCAGCATGAAGCGGTCCATGGAGCGCTGCTCCAGCGCGTCGAACAGATGCTGGCTCCACAGGTTCAGCAGGATGGGAACCACCACCTGCCCGACCGTCAGAAGCCCCAGCGCCCCGGCGAGAAGCCACACCGTCCAGTTCCGCCCGCCCGAGCGGGAGCCACCCGACCAGAAGCCACCCGACCAGAATCCACCGGCAAGATGAAGGAAACGGCGGGTGAAGCCGGACCGGTCCGGCGTCCTGGACGCGATCGACATGGCCCTTCCACCCCCTGGGCTTGAAGCAAGACCTCCTTTACCCTAACGAACAGTTTATTACCAACAGCTTGCCCCGCAGTGCACCAAAGGATTGGTGCGCCGCCACAAGGTCATAGCGTGTCACGGCGTTGCCGCGATTCCTTCCGACACCGGCAGAGCGGGCGGGTAAGCCCAGGCCGTTCGGGCGTCGATCTCCAGCTCGAAATCGGAAAAGATGGTGCGTCCGTACAACCCGTGTCCACGGTCCGGGATGTCGGTGAAGAGATGAAGCGCCATCGGCCCCGACCAGGGCGTCGCCAGCACCGCCGACAGGTCGAGCGGGCGGCGCGGCTCCTCCAGCACCATCCAGCCGCTGGAGGCAAGGACTCCCTCCTCCCGCTCCGCTTCGTCCACCGTCAGCGACGATGGGGCGGCGACCAGCTTGCAGGCGACGGGGGTGCGGCAGCGCGGATCGTCAATCACCGCCCGCACTCGCACCGCCACGACGCCCGGCACCTCGTCCAGCGGGATGTGAGCCGCCGTGACGACGCCATGCAGCGGGTGGAGCAGAACGCGCCCGCCGCGCAGCAGGCCGAACCAGGGGAAGGTCGCCTCGAACTCCCGCCCTTTGCGCATTTGCGCCAGCACCGGCTCGGTCAGCGGCCAGACCATGTGCGCTGGCGCCGGCCGCGGCGCCAGATGGGCCGCCGGGCCGTACTCCAGCCCCGGCAGCCCGCCCCACAGCCGCAGCGCCAGCATGGCCGGCTGTCCTATGGCGCGGGCCGGTGGTGCGACGGCGTATTCGTCGAGCAGACCGGCCTGAGCCAGCGACAGGCACGGCGCCTCCGTCACCACCCCGGTGGCGCCGATCCGCAGGTCCAGAAGACGATCCATCCGGGTGGAGGCGGCCGGCAGGCGCAGCGGCAGCCAGCCCGATCGCAACTCGCCGAAGGACAGCGTCCATTCCGCGATGGTTTCGCCGGTCTCCACTCCGGTCAGGGCCACGGCGAGGACCCCACTTCCCTTCGGCGCCCGGTCCAGATGCAGGTCGATTCCCGCCAGCCCACGCGCGCCCGACGGCAGGCGCTGCACGATCTCAGCCGCCCCCGCGGGGTTCCGGCCATGGCGCAGCGGCACCGGCAGCGCTCCCACCGGGCGCGGCGTGGCGAAGACCAAGCGCGGCGGGCTGAGGCGCAGGGCGTCCAGAAGCTCCACCGCCTCAGGCGGCAAACGGGCGGAGCGTCCCCACTCCTCCCGCAGGGTCGACAGGGTCTGCTGAAGCCCGGCGTTGCGGCGGTGCAACCCGTCGATCTCCCCCAAAGCCTGTGCCAACAAGCCGTGGAGCAGCGTGGACGCGTCGCCCGTCACCTGCGGTGGCGCTTCGTCCGACCCGCCGGCCTCCTCCCACCAGCCGAGCAGCCGCTCGGCGTCCTGCCGCGCCGCCTCGTCGCAGGACCACAGCGCCCGGACGGCGGCGGGTGGGATCGCCAGCGCGCGCAAGGCATCGCCCCCCTCCGGCCCGCTGTCTCCGGACAACAGCAGATAGCCGCCGTCGTGCCGGACCAGCCGCAGCAGGCGAAGGGGCACGGCGCCCGCCTCCAGCCCGGCGCAGGCGCCGACGGCGATGATCTTCGGCGCTCCGTCGTAGAGGGAAGCGAACTGGGCCGCGGGGGTGGAGAGCTTCATGATGATGACACCCTTCTCAGGCGGCCGCGGATGGCTCGGGAAGACACGAGGACAGAGGGGCGCAAGCAGCCCAATCGGGGTCGGTGTCCGGCTCCGTCGCACCCTCCCAGCGCCGCAGCTTGTCCGGCGGAACCCCCAGCCCTTGGCACAGGCGAAAAGTCCGGACGTCGAGGGGCACGACGGTCTGGTAGGCATGCTCGAAAGCGGCGCAGCCGTTGACCGCATCGGCCTGGGACGGCGCGTCCGGGGCGGCGGACGGCCCCAGAATCGCCCAGCCTGTCACGCCGAGCGCGCGCAGCCGGCCCATCAGCGGATGCACGGCACCGTGCCGCACCGTCACCACCAGATCGAAGACGGCCAGCGTGCCGACCGCCCTATCCTCCTCGACCGCGCCCAGCGGACGCAGCGGCGTTCCCAGGTAGGCGTCGCGGCGGGTCAGCGGGCGTTCGGGCAGCACCAGCGGCAGCGGATGTGGAATGACCGAGGCGAACGCCTCCGCCGTCTCCGTTGTCAGCGACAGGCCTCCGCCCAACGCCACCAGATGCGCGTCATAGCCCTTCCCGGCCAGCCAGCGGGCCATGCGGGCGGCGGTGTCCAGCCCCTCCGGGTCGGCGGGATCGGCCACCAGCGCCGCCAGTCGCCGTTTCCCCGCGGGAGGAAGCAGCGGCAGCACCGAGGGCAGCCGATGCACCGTCTGGTAGACATCCTCCGGCGTGGCGACCCCGGCGCGGTAACGGTCGATGGGTGCCGCCGCCCAGCCGCTGTTGGACGGCCGCGACCACGCCGCGGCCATCGCCTCGCGCAGCGTGGACAGGGCGGCATCGGCGCCGGCCGGCGGTTGCACTGCGCCGGGCAGCGCCAGGGTGAGGTTCAGCCGGGCTTCGGCGCAGGGCTTCCACGGCTCCCGCTCCAGCAAGGGGGTGCCGGCCGGCTGGCGCCGCACGAGGTCGAGCAGAACCGCGGTGGGCAGCATCGCCATGGCCGCATCGCCGTCCGGCAGAGGGAACGGCGCATCCGCCTGCAGCCCAACCGGTGCGCCGGACCAGGACAGCGCGCAGCCGCTTTCCGCTGCCCGCGCCGTCACCACGGCGCGCACCAGGGTCGCCTGCTCCGCCGCGCCTTCCAGGACCCACAGGGCGCCGCGCAGCAGGCCATGGCGCGTCAGCAACTCGTAAAGGCCGGAGTCCATGACCGCCAGCAGGCCGGGGCACTCCCCGTAGCCGGGCCGCTCCGGCGCGCGCAGGACGCGGCGTACGAAGTCGGTGAGCGGCACGTCCTCCTCGCCCGCCGCGGGGTCGGTGACGCAGCGGACGACGGCGCGGTCCGGCAGATGCACGGCGTAGCGTCGCCCGACCGCCGCCTCCGCCCGCAGCACGGCCTGGACCGCGAACAGCGCGGGGTGACGCTTCTGGATGTGGGTCAGGATGGGGCGGTAATCGCGCTCCGATTCGGTCAGCATGCTCTCGCCGCGGCGGCGGTAGCCGAAGCCGGTGCCCGGCACATGGACGCCGTGGAAGCCGCATTCCAGCCCTTGCAGCCAGAACTCCCAATCCTCGCTGCCCTGGCGCATCGCCTCGTCGAAGCGGGCGCCGCTGTCCAGCAGGCGGCGCGACGCCATGCTGCCCGCCTCGCTGACGTTGCGGAACAGATGCTCCAGCGGCGAATAGGCGCCGGACATGTCGCAGAATTCGAAGAAGCCGAACTTGTCGACGTCCGGATAGGCCCAACCGACCTCCGGCCCCGCCGCCCGCAGAGCGTCCAGCATGCGTTGCAGCAGATGGGGCCGGATGCGGTTGTCGGAATCGAGGAAATAGACCGCCTCCAGCGCCGGAAAGGCGTCCAGCGCGAAGGCGATCCCGCTGTTGCGCGCCGCGCTCAGCCCGGCGTTGCGCTTGCGCAGATGATAGAGCCGTCCCGGATGGGCCGCCGCGAACTCCCGGCACACCCGTTCCGTCTCCGGGAAGGGGCAGCCGTCGTTGACCACGACCACGGCATAGGCGAAGTCCGTGTCCTGGGCGAGCGCGGTGGAAAGCGCTTCGACGAGCAGGCCCGAATGCTTGTAGGTCGGCACGACGATGGCCGCGCGGACGTTCTCGGCGTCACCGGACCTTGAAGCGATGTGAGTTCCAACGGAATGCATGGGCGAACGCAGTGGTGACACGACACCGTCGATAGCACCGCTTCCGCTTGACTCCGATGTGACAATTCGGGGACGGGAGTGATCGCCCCTGCCCACCTTATGCTTAAACTTTCACAATATGGAAAAACCCAACACTGAAGGCGTCGCAGAGCTACTTGTTCGCATTCCCTAAAGACATCTGAGACGTCCTTTCCTCAGACAGATACTTCTGCGCAAAATCCTTGGATTGGCTCGCAAGCACCTTGTCAAAGGTCCCGGAGTGGAATCCCAGATCCTTTAATTTCTGCCCGGCCGCCTGCTCTTTCGACGTTGCGAAGAAACGGTCATCGCCCCCCTTGAGCGTGTAGGCTTTCATGGGCATGCCGGTACCAGCCACTTGGTCCCGGGAATCCTGCATATCCTTCAGGTCCGCGCTCAGCTTACTCAGCGCGGCCAAGCGGTCTTGGGGGCTCATTCCAGGCCGATCCATGGCTGCATACCGGCTCTCCAAAGTTGATTCCATGCGATCCGAGATGGCTTTCATGTTCTGCTGGCGCGCCGCTCCTTCGGCGGTGCCTCCTGCATCCGCGTCCTCCTTCGTGGACTGCCAGAATGCCTTCTTGCGCTCCGATTTCAGTGCGGACGACAGCGCGTCGTTGAGTTCATCCGCCGACAGCGCCCCGCTGGAAACGAGCTTGCCCAGGGAGGTCCGATCCTCCGCCGAGAGATTTGTGAACAGGTCGAGCGCATCGCCCTTGAGCGCCGACGCCAGATCGCTGATCGACCTTGTCATTCGTGGAGGCGACCGGTCCCGTCCCGTCCTTGGCGCCCGCCTTCGCAGTGGTGGGTTTCGCCTGCACGGAGGCCGCGGCGGTGGCCTGGAACAAGGATGCCGAGACGTCGGACATTCCCATGGTTTCCTCCGGTGACCCTGAACGCATGGTGTGTGATGCCGGACCATCTGAACCAATATTATAAAGAATAAATTAACAGGAAATTCTTACATTTCTAATGATTAGATTACAAACCATCAATGCTCTCAAATCTTCGCTTTCGGCGAGAAGAGCAGGCTGACGAAGTATCGCTCCATACAGCCTGCCCTCCTGTTCTTCACGCGAGATCAAGCCGCCCACTCTTCGCCACGTCGCTCAGGAAACGGTAGCTGTCCTTGGGTGTGCGAACCAACGTGTCGTAATCGACGCGGACAATGCCGAACCGCTTCGACAGGCCGAAGGCCCATTCAAAATTGTCCAGCAGGCTCCAGCACAGATAGCCCGTCACGTTGCAGCCATCGGCCAGGGCGCGGCCGACCGACGCCACATGGTCGCGCAGGAAGGCCACGCGTTCCGCATCGTGCACCCGCCCGTCCGGCGTCACCACGTCGTCATAGGCCGCACCGTTCTCCGCGACGAAGACGGCGGGGTTGCCGTAGTCGCGCTTGAACTCCATCAGCAGGTCGTAGAGCCCGTCGGGCTGGACCGGCCAGGCCATGGCGGTCCAGCGGTCGCACTGGGCGTCGCCCCACCACACGTCGAACGGATGCCCCGTCTCGTGCTTCATGGTCATGCGCGAGTAGTAGTTGATGCCCAGCAGGTCAATGGGGAAGCGGATCGCCTCCTCGTCGCCGGGCAGCACGAAATCCCTCATCCGCTCCGCCATCAAATCCGGGATTCTGCCGCGCATCAGGCCGTCCAGAGCCACCCGGTTCCACACCGCATCCCAGCGGGCCGCCGCCGCAACGTCCTCCGGCCGGTCGCTCTCGGCCCGGCAGGGCTGGAGGTTGATGACGGTGCCAAGCGTCAGGCCGGAATGCTCCACCGATATGGCGCGGAGCGCCGCCCCTTGCGCCAGATTTTGATGGTGCAGCGCGCGCAGGATACCGGTCTCGCCCAGCCTGTGGCCGGGCGCGTGCTCCCCGGTGCCGTAGCCGTGGGTGGCGACCACGTTCGGCTCGTTCAGCATCATCCAGTCCTTCACCCGGTCGGCCAGCCGGGCGGCGACAATGCGCGCGTAATCGGCGAAGGGGCCGACGATCTCCCTGCCCTGCCAGCCTCCCCCTTGAGGACCAAGTTTGTCCTCCAAGGGTTGCGGCAGGTCCCAGTGGTAGAGGCAGGCCATGGGGCGGATGCCCGCGGCCAGCAGACCGTCCACCAGCCGGTCATAAAAGTCGAGGCCCGCCGCGTTCACCGCTCCCGTCCCGCCGGGAAGAATGCGGGGCCAGGCGATGGAGAAGCGGTAGGCGTTGAAGCCCGCGTCTTTCAGCAGGGCGATGTCCTCCGCCCAGCGGTGGTAATGGTCGCAGGCGACGGCGGCGCTGCTGCCGTCCTGGATGCGCCCGGCGTCGGTGAAGGTGTCCCACACGCAGGGGCCCCGCCCGTCCTCGTGGATCGCCCCCTCGATCTGATAGGCCGCGGTGGACGCTCCCCACAGGAAGTCCTTGGGAAAAGTGAAGAGGGCCATGATGGGGACTCCCTTAAGTGATTATGCTGCAGGCGCACTGTTGCGAGCGCGAAGGCCATGTTGCGCAAGCGAAGAGAAGGCCACACTTATTCTGACCATCGGGTATAGTCTCTTCGTCTTAACAAGTGTATGCTTCACCCAAGGCGGCTGCCCTGACAAATCAGCACAGCAGCATTCCCGCCGGCGGGAGGCATCCCATGGCCGTTACCACTGCCAAAACCACCAAGATCGTCTTTTTGGGCGCCGGCAGCGCGGCCTTCGGGCTGAGCATGTACCGCGACCTCTTCACCACAAGGGAGCTGGCGGGCAGCACCCTGACGCTGGTGGACACGAATCCGGAGGCGCTCGACCGCATGACCGCGCTCGCCCGCCTTCTGAACGCCAAGGGCGATGCCGGTCTGATCATCGAACAGACCACCGACCGCCGCGCCGCCCTGCGGGGTGCCGAATTCGTCGTCAATTCCGTCGCCATCGACCGCAACCGCTTGTGGAAGCTCGATTTCGAGGTGCCGAAGAAGCACGGCATCCGCCACACGCTGGGTGAAAACGGCGGACCCGGCGGCCTGTTCTTCACGCTGCGCACCCTGCCCCTGATCTTCGACTTCGCCCGCGACATCGAGGAGCTGTGCCCGGACGCCCAATTCATCAACCTGTCCAATCCGGAAAGCCGGGTTGTCCTGGGACTCGGCAAATACAGCAAGGTCAAGACGCTCGGCCTGTGCCACGGCATCTTCCTGGCGCGGTGGTTCATCTGCCAGATCCTCGGCATGGCCGAAAAGGACGTGGAGGTCTGGGGCGCCGGGTTGAACCACTTCCAGTGGCTGATGCACATCCGCGACAAGGCGACCGGACGCGACCTCTACCCGCTGCTGCGCGAGCGGGAGAAGTCCCACGATCCGACCTTCACGCCATTGACCCGTCGCCTGTTCAACAGCTTCGGCCTGTGGCCGACCTGCAGCGACGACCATATGGGCGAGTACCTTCCCTACGGCTGGGAAGGCGGGGAGCATGGATTCGACTTCACGGAGGACGAGCGCGGGCGCGGGATCCTCAACGCGCTGATGGACGGGGTGACCACCGGGACGACCCCGGTGCCGGACGACTGGACTCAACCGTCCTGGGGCGAGCGGGCCGTCCAGGTCATCGCCGGGGTGCTGCACAACCAGAAGCGTTTCATCGAATCGGGGATCGTCTACAATCAGGGCGCCATTCCCAACCTGCCGCCCGATCTGGCGGTGGAGGTGCCGCTCCTGGCCGATGCGGCGGGCGTCCACCCGGTCTCGCTCGGCCCCCTGCCCGACCCGATCGCCAAACTGCTGCACGTCCAGGCAAGCGTGCAGCAACTCTCCGTCGAAGCCGCGGTCCACGCCTCGAAGGAGTTGGCGCTCCAGGCCCTGCTGATCGACCCGGTGGTGAACTCCACCGACGCCGCCGTAAAGATCCTGGACGAGCTGTGGGAAGCGAACCGGCCCTACATCCGCCCCTGTGTTTAGGAGCGCGCAGGGCCGGTGCGGGTCAATGGGCCGGTTCGGTATCCGACGCGGCCGGCTTGCGGCGGCCGCGCGGAGCCACCGGCTTCGCCGTTTCCGCCTTCACAGCCTTGGTGCGGGAGGGCTTCACCACCTTCGGGGTTGCCGGATCCGGCGCCGCGGCCGGAGTTTCGGCTGAGGTTTCGGCCGGGGTTTCGTTTGCAGCCGCGGGTTCGTCCTTGGCCTTGCGGACGCGGGGCTTCTTGGGCGCGACCGCCTCCTCGACGACATCGACCACAGCGTTCAGGCCGACGCCCAGCAGTTCGGTCGCCGCCGTCTTCGTCCGGCGGACCGCCTTCTTCACAGCGCCCGCGGCGGCGTCCTTGACGGCCGCGACCAAGGCGACCGGCTCCGCCGTCACGGCCGCGCGGTCCTCGGCTTCGATCTCGGCGCAGGCCTGCGCCCAATGGTCCTCTCCCCGTCCCTCCGGTCGCCCGTCGCGCTCCCAGATCTCATAGGCGCGGTGGCGGATGCGGTCCTCACGATCGCCTTGCATTCTTCCGTCTCCAAGTGGGCTTTGGTCCAAGTGGGCATTGGCCGCAGAAACATCGACGCTTGAGGAAAACGGCGTCCTGCGCCCGTGGGTTCCCGTTTTAGTGTCCGGTTTATGTGACGATAAACGCACACAAAGAAAGCGTGCCTTAGTTCATAGGAAATTCATAGGCCCATTGCTTGTCCGGCCTCGACAGACAGCGGACGGTGATAGACCATGCGTCGGCTGCGCCCAACCGGCGCCGGTGTTGTCCGGCTTGCGGTCCGCATAGAACCCTTCGCCGGGTTGAAGCGAGCCGGCCGGCCCAATTAACTTCGGGTGAAACGTCTTGGCAGGGGGCCATTTGCGGCCCAGAGCCGTCACGGAAGGCAAAGAGTTCAGCGCATGTCCCTTGATCCCTTGCTTCAAGCCAACCGTATCCTGACCGAAGCCATCAGCACCTATCTCCGATCCTCCAACGAGCTTGCGGCGGCGGCGGAGCGGGCGACGGCGGCCAGCGCCGGGCGCGACGCGACCAGCCGGCGGCTGGCGTTCCAGGAGTTGTCGGAGCGCGGGAACCAAGCGCGCTTCGCCAAGAAGCACCTGACCGACACGGTGCGCCGCCTGCGCTCCACCATCCCGCCGGCCCAGATCGAAGCCGTGGCGGCGAAGCTCGACGGACGCGAGAGCGCCGAGAGCGCGCTGACCCTGGTGCGCACGATCCTGACTGAAAAGGTCTGGTCGGCGGCCTGACCGCTCCCCCGCTTTTCGCCCGGCGGCGTTCCGGTCCGGGTGCTTCCGCTTTACGACCGGTTGGACGGCACCCCGAATGCGGGACGTCGGTTCAACCGGTGTTTGCCCTGGGCCGCCATGCCCACGTAATCCGGACGACTCGTTTGACATCGTAGGATGCAAGGGCCAGTGTCTAGCTGCTAAAGGTTATCACAAGCGCGGAGTCAGCGGCGTCGTCCCGCAGAATGGCCCGCAGAATGGATCGTAAGGGTGCAAGACGTCTCCAAGGCGATGATCGCCCGCTTGGTCGGCTTCGACACGGTTTCCCGCCGTTCCAATATGGCGTTGATCGACTGGGTTCGGGACCATCTCGCCGGGTACGGCGTGGAAAGCCGGCTTGTCCCCAGCCCGGATGGTGCCAAAGCGAACCTGTTCGCGACCATCGGCCCGATGACCGAAGGCGGCGTGGTGCTGTCCGCCCACACCGACGTGGTGCCGGTGGATGGGCAGCCCTGGGACACCGATCCCTTCACCCTGGTGGAGCGCGACGGGCGCCTCTTCGGGCGCGGCACCGCCGACATGAAGAGCTTTCCCGCTGTGGCGCTGGCCCTTCTGCCGGAGTTTCTGGAGGCCGGGCTGAAGCGGCCGCTGCATTTGGCGCTGTCCTACGACGAGGAGGTCGGCTGCATCGGCGCCCCGGCCATGATCGCCCGCATCGCCGGTGAACTGCCGCGCCCCAGCGCCGTCATCGTCGGCGAGCCGACCTCGATGGGGATCGTGCTGGCCCACAAGGGCTGCTACGTGCTGCGCACCACGGTCACCGGGCACGAGGTCCATTCGTCCCAGATCGACCGCGGGGTGAGCGCCGTGATGACCGCGGCGCGGCTCGTCACCCTCGTTGGCGACATGGCGGCGGAGAACGCCGCCGCCGCGGACCCCGCCTGCGGCTTCGACCCGCCCTTCACCACGCTGCAGGTCGGAACCATCGAAGGCGGCACGGCGGCCAACATCACCGCCCGTCACTGTTCCTTCGTCTGGGACATCCGTCCGGTGCCCGGCGACGACTGGACGCGCTACCGCGACCGGTTCGAGGCGGAATGCGAGCGGTTGCGCGCCGTCATGCGGCGGATCAGCCCGGATTGCGACATCCGCACCGAGCAGCTCGCCGGTGTGCCCGGGCTGGCGCCCGAACCGGACGGGCCGGCCGCCCAGCTCTGCCGCTCGCTGACCGGGCGCAACGACACCGGCATGGTCTCCTTCGCGGCGGAGGCCGGGCAGTTCCAGGAGGCCGGCCTGTCCACCGTGCTCTGCGGACCCGGCTCCATCGATCAGGCGCATCAGCCCAACGAATACATCGACGTCGCCCAGGTCACGGCCTGTGAGGGATTCCTCCGGGATCTCGTTTGCCGACTGGCGGCCTGAACCGCAACAGGGGTGCGGCGGAGCGTCACGCCGGACACAATACAGGCCGCACAATTCTTCGAAGCGCGATCAATGGAAGAGACCAATTGTTTGATCGACGGCACCTTGTTGCTGAATTGCCTCGGGCACTCCCAATTTCGGCCTATGCCGTTGACGGGGGAGACTTTGACGGCGTTCTTGTCGCACTGTGCCCGGGGGCGCCGATGCCACGGCGCTTCCATGGAAACGGGAGCGCCGGTGCATGGTTGATCTGAACGACCTCGAGCGCGACGCGCTGACCGAACTGGTGAACATGGGAGTCGGCCGTGCCGCGACCCATCTCAGCCGCATGGTCGCCGATCAGGTCCTGCTGTCGGTTCCCTCCATCGAGATCGTCAGCCGCAACGACGCCGCCGGCCTTCTCGCTGCGCGCGAGAAGATGAGCCTCGTCGCGGTGGAGCAGCGTTTCGACGGGTCCTTTTCCGGTCGTGCCCTGTTGATCTTTCCCGAGACCAACAGCCTGGAGCTGGCCCGCGCCGTCCTTGGCAGCGACCTGAGCCTGGAGGAGATCGTCGATCTGGAGCAGGACGCGCTCGCGGAAATCGGCAACATCATCCTCAACGGCTGCCTGGTCGTGATGGCCAACACGCTGAAGGACAATCTGGAAATCTCGCTGCCCAGCGTGCTGCGCGGCGACAGTGACCGCATTTTCCAAAGCAACGGGCCGAACCCCGACGAGCTGGTGATGTTCCTCTACATCGACTTCCTGATCCGCAGCCGGAGCATCCGCGGCTACATCGCGTTGCTCATGGGACTGTCGTCTCTGGAGTCGCTGAAGGGACTGATCCATGGATTCATCGACCGCATCGCCTCCGGAACGCCCGATGGAACCGACCGAGTTTAAGCGCATGCCCTGGCTGAACGGCCTTCTCGACGCGATGGACGCCGGCGTCGTCGTGCTGGACCGCCACGGGCGTGTCCAGTTCTGGAACCGTTGGATGGAAAGGGCGTCGGGCACCTCCGAACCCGACATCCACGGGCGGGAGCTGGTGGAAGCCTTGCCATCCCTGCGCGACACGCGGCTGCACAACGCCGTGCGCGACGTGCTGGAAACCGGGGCGCCCAGCGTCCTCTCGCACACGCTGAACCCGGTGCTGTTCCCGCTGCGCTGCCCCGACGGGCGGCGGATGGTCCACAACGTGCTGATCCGTCCCTTCGTCGCCACCAACGCCTCCTACTGCCTGATCCAGGTGACCGACGTCACCGCCGTGGTCAACCGCGAGCGGGTGCTGCGCGAACAGCGCGACGCGCGCTACCGCGCCATCGTGGACACCGCCCCCGACGCCATCGTCACCACCGACACGCGCGGCGTCGTGCAATGGGCCAACGGGGCCGCCGCCCGGCAGTTCGGCTTTCCGCCCAACGAACTGATCGGCCAGCATGTCAGCCTCTTCCTCGCCGAAGGCTCCCCCGACTGGTCCGGCCTGCTGGAGCGCGACCCGGCCGGGCGCCCGGCACCCGTGGAACTGATCGGGCGCAAACGCGACGGCACCCGCATCGATCTGGAAGTCTCGCTGGCCCGCTGGGAGTCGGAGGGGCGGAGCTTCATCACCGGCGTCCTGCGCGACATCACCGAACGCCGCCGCACCCGCGAGGAGCTGAAGGCCAACGCGCTCGCCATGCGCCAGCTGGCCGAGCAGACCAAGGCCACGCTCGACGCGCTGCCGGCGCACATTGCCGTGCTCGACCATGGCGGGCACATCATCTCGGTCAACAAGGCTTGGGCGGAAAGCGGGCCGCAGGCCGGCTTCCTCGGCGACGGATCGGCCATCGGCGACGATTACCTGGAAGCCTGCGCCGCCATCCGCAGCGGGGCCGAGCACGCCGACGCGCTGATCGAGGGACTGCGCGGGCTGCTGCGCGGCGGGTCGCCGGTGTCCATCGAGTACCCGGGCCTGTCCCACGCCGGGGCGCGCTGGTATCGCTGTCTTGCAGCACCGATGGCCGCCGGTCCCTTCGGCGGAGCGGTGCTGATGCACATCGACGTGACCGAGATCAAGTCGATGGAAGCGGCGCTGCGCAAGCTGGTCGGGCAGAAGTCCACGCTGCTGCGCGAAGTGAACCACCGGGTGAAGAACAGCCTGCAGCTCGTCTCCAGCCTGCTGACGCTCCAGACCATGAGCCTGCCGGGCGCCGCCGAGCGGGTTCATTTCCAGGACGCCCGCAGCCGCATCGACGCCATCGCGCGGGTGCACAGCCGGCTGTATCAGACCGAGCAGTTCCAGACCATCGAGTTCGGCAGCTACCTGAACGAGCTGTGCGCCGACCTGTCCCGCGCATCGGGCGGCGACACGCTGGGCTCCATCGAGGTGCGGGCCGAGCGCGTCGATCTGCCCATCGATCAGGCGGCACCACTGGGGCTGATCGCCAACGAACTGATCACCAACGCCATCAAGCACCGCGGCTCCTCGCCCGCCAACGTCCTGGTGTCGCTCGACCGGACGGACGACTTGCTGGCGCTGACCGTGACCGACCAGGGGCCCGGCCTTCCCACCGGGTTCGACATGCGCCGGTCACGCAGCCTTGGCATGCGCTTGATCACCAGCCTGACCGGTCAGGTCGGGGCGACGGTCACGCTGATGCCGGTGGAACGGGGCGCCTCCTTCCGCATCGCGCTGACCATGCCGGAAACGCGCGGCCCCATCCTGGAAGACAGCGCTGTGGAGTGGAACGGATGAAGATCCTTCTCGTCGAGGACGAGGTCCTCATCGCCATGGAGCAGAGCTTCTACCTGGAAACCGCCGGGCACGAGGTGCATGGGCCGGCTTCCACCAGCGAAAAGGCGCTGGTCCTGGCGCAGGAGATCAAGCCGGATCTGGCTCTGGTGGACATCCACCTGGCCCAGGGTTCCAGCGGCATCGACGCGGCCCGCCGGATGACCGCGATGGGCATCCCCTGCCTGTTCGTCACCTCCTACCGCGAGGAGGTGGAGCCGACGCGCGAGTATGGGGTGGGCTGTCTGCCCAAGCCCTTCTCGCAGACCTCGCTGGTTTCCGCCGTCGAAGCGGTCAGCGCCATCCTGGCCGGGCGGACCCCCACCAAGGTTCCCGACACGATGGAGCTGTTTTCCTGAATTTCGGCGGTTAGCGGAACAGGCGCGGGTCGAAGGGGACATCCAGCACCTCGATGATCCGGGCCCGTGCGCTGTCGGGGTGCAGGGGGTTGAGCAGCACGTTGTGGACGTTCGGCATGATGGCGCTCGGCACCCGCATCAAGGCCGAAGCCCGGTCCGCGAGCCACGAGTCGCCGATGGCCCGTGTGACCTCGTTGCGGGCGGTCCAGTCGGGCGGCAGCGGCGGGCAGGGCTGCGCGGCCAGGCCATCCTCTACGGCAATGCCCAGCAGCCGGTAACGGTCCGGCAGGAGGGCCGGGGACGAAACCTCAAGATGGACGAGGATTTCGATCAACGCGCCCGGCGGGGATTCGGCCAGATAGACCACCGGGCGCCCCCGGTTGTGCCATCGGGCGGGTGCGCGCAGCCCGCCGATGCCCTGGAGGTCGGCGTGGTTGCTGATGCGCCAGAGCATCACGCGAAATAGCCCTCGTCGATCTGGATCAGGGCATCCTCCACCAACCGTGCCCCGACATCGGTATCGACCAGATCCACCGCCGCCTCACCGCCGAACCGCTCCTTGGGCGTGTTCAGCCAGGACAGCGCCTTGTCGCGGTTGCCGAACACCGCCTCGGCCAGGGCCAGGATGCTTGCCGTCCGGTAAGCGCGCTCGCTTTCCTCCAGCGACAGCGCCTCGCCTTTCTGGCGGCGGTGCTCCAAGGTGCGGCGAGGAATGATCCTGCTCAGCGCCCTGGCGTCCAGCCCCGCCGCCTGCAACGCGCCGATGGCTTGGGTGCGCAGGCGGTTGCGCACGACCCGCACCACCGCCAGATCGTCGGCGGGCGGCTGGTCAAGCCCCAGGAGCGCGGCGGTCAAGGATCGCTGACGATCCGCCAAAGCCACGTCATAGCCGGGCATCGAAGCCTCCTTGCGCAAAATGCCAATAGAAATGTGGCACCTTGCGCATGACGCGTCAAGCTGGGCACGCCCCCCTCAGCACCGGCATCACCCAGCCTTTCAGAAAGGCGTCTTCCGGTGGCACCGCAATCGGCCGACCCGCCGCAAGCAGCACCTGCAACAGCGCGGTGTGCAGGGCAGTGCAACCGCCGAGGTCCAGGCGGGGCTCCTCCATGGCGCACAGCCATTCGGCCAGCGGGATCGCCTCCTCCACGGTGCAGGCGCCCTCGAAACGGGCGGTGCGGTCCTCGAAACGGATGGGCATCACACCAGCTCCCGCAGGTTGAGGGCGAGCAGAAGGCGCCCGTCGCCGAGCACCGCCGTGCCGGCGTAGCCGCGCAGCCGGGCAAGCAATCCGGTCATGGGCTTCAGAACCACGTCGGCGCGCTCCCGGAAGTCGTCCACCACCAGCGCCACCGGCTGCCCGCCGAGGTCCACCAGCAGCACCGCCTCCCCGCTCCGCTCGCGTTCGTCCTCCGGCAGGTTGAGCAGGCGGCGCAGCCGCAGCAGCGGCACCACCGCGTCCTGCACGACGACGCTCTCCGCGTGCTTCACCCGGCGGATCGCGCCGTGTGGAACGCGCTGCATGCCGGTGACCAGCGTGACCGGAAAGCCGTAGAGCGCGCCCGCCGTCTCAACCGTCACCAGCCGCGTCACCATCATGGTCAGCGGCAGGACGAGGCGGAATCGCGTCCCGACGCCGGGAGTCGAGGCGACCTCCACCCGTCCACCCGCCTGTTCCACCGCACCGCGCACGGCGTCCATTCCCACCCCGCGTCCCGACAGGTCCGATACGGTGTCCGAGGTGCTGACTCCCGGCAGGAAGATCAGGCGCAGCGCCTCGGTGTCGGACAGGGCCGCCGCCTGCTCCTCGGTCAGGGCGCCATTGCTCACCGCCTTGCGGCGCACGGCCGCCGCGTCGATGCCCGCGCCGTCGTCGGAAACCTCCACGACCACGCCGCCGGTGTCCTGGAAAGCCTGGACGCGGATCGCCGCCACGTCCGGCTTTCCGGCGGCGCGGCGGCGATCCGGCGCCTCGATGCCGTGGTCAAGCCCATTGCGGACGAGGTGCAGCAGCGGCTCGCCCAGGATGTCGAGAATGTCCTTGTCCGCCTCCGTCTCGCCGCCGGAGAGGTGCAACTCGACCGACTTGCCGAGCCGCCGCGCGGTGTCGCGGACCAGCCGGGGCAGCGGCTCGAAGACTCGTGACAGGGGCAGCAGCCGCAACCGCAGCACCGCGTCCTGGAGGTCGCCCACGATGGAGTCGATGCGGCCGTGCGCCTCCTTGATGCCCTGGGCCAGGGCGTCGGCGCTCCGCCCCTCCTGTGCCTCACGTGCGAGGTGGGGCAGGCTTCCCTTGGCGACGACCAGTTCACCGACCAGCGCCATCAGCCGGTCCATGCGCTCCGCATCCACCCGCAGCGCTCGCCGTGCCGGGGATGCCGAAGCCGCGGTCTTTGCCGGCGTCACCGCGGTCGGGCCGTCCGCCAGGGTCTCGATGCAGCGGATGAGCGCGTCCACCGGTCCCGCGGCGGCGCGGCCCAACGCCGTGGCCTCCCCACCCCGCCCTTCGGCGACGAGAATGTTGCGCACCGCCCGCAGCACCGCCGCCCGGCGGGCCGCCGTCTCCTCCCCGCTGCCGGGCAGGCCGAGGATGCGTGCCTGCGTCCGCAGCATGGCCGTGGCGAGGCTGAGTGGTGCGGCGGGGGGCGCCGGCTCGGCCGTGGCGGGCATGGTGACCGTGGCGAGGGACACCTGATCGGGAACGCCGCGGAACAGGCGGACCAGTTCGTCCTTCGAAGCGCCGCTGAGGGCGCGGAACCGCAGGGCGCAGCGGTAGGGGTCGATATCCGTCAACGGCGGCCACGCCCCGGCGGCCTCGATGCGCAGCAGTAGAAGATCCGGGATACGGCGGCACAGGTCCAGCGGATCGTCCCCGACGAAGAAGCAATCCTCCGCCGGGGCATAGGCGATGGCTGTGACCGTGCACCCGGCGATCTTCGCCCGGTCCGCCTCCGGCAGTTCGTCCACCCAGGCGAAGCCGGCGGGCGTGCCGGTGTCGGCGGCTTCCGTCGGCCCGCCAAGAGCGGCGTGCAGCCCCTCCTCATGCGCCTGCGCGCGGGTATCGGCGTCGTCTGGAAGGGATTGGCCGTGCTCCAGCCCATCGACCCAGGCCACACCGGTGTCCAGCAACTCCAGCAGCCGGTCGGCGAGAACCCCGCTCATGGCGGCCCGTCCGTCGCGCACCGCCATCAGGACGTCCTCCCCGGCATGGACCATGCGGGTGAAGGGCGCCATGTCGAACAGCGCGGTGGCGCCCTTCAGCGTGTGCAATGCGCGGAACAGATCATTGACTGCGCCCTTGTCGGCCGGATCGCGCTCCAGCCGCAGCAGCGCGGCGCCTGCCGCCTCCAGCAACTCCCGCGATTCCAGGACGAACTGCTCGAACAGAGCGCTCATGACCGTCCCTCGCCCCCGTCTTGGCGCTTATCGTCTTGGCGCTCACCCTCTTGACGCCGGCCGGTCAGCAGGCGGGCGGCGGCGGTGAGGTCGGCGGGGCGCACCGGCTTGACGAAATACCAGTTGGCCCCTGCGAGCAGCGCCTTCTCGCGGTCGCTGTCCTTGGATTCGGTGCTGATCATGATGGCCGGCACGTCCCGCAGGGCCGGGTCCTGCCGCAGGCGGCGCAGCATGGTGTAACCGTCCATCTTCTGCATGTTGATGTCGACGATCAGCACATCCGGCGTCGATGCCAGCGCGTGCTCCAGTCCGTCGATCCCGTTCACCGCCTCGTCGACCAGAAAGCCATCGGCCTCCAGGACCTGCCGGGTGTAGGCCCGGACGGTCACGGCGTCGTCCACCACGAGGACGCGGGGTTGCGGGTTCGGTCGGTCGGTCACCGGGCGGCCTCCCTAACTCTGGGGCTTCTGATAGAGGATGGCGTCGGGGAACCGGCGCGGCACGAAGAGGGACGACATCCGGCTCATGCTCTCCGAATGGCCGAGACAGATGAACCCGCAGGGCGACAGCGCGTCGTAGAACATCGACGCCGCCTCGCGCCGTCCCAGGTCGTCGAAATAGATCAGCAGATTGCGGCAGAAGATGACATCCATGCCACGGAAATTCGCCATCTGCCGCGGATCGGCGATGTTCACCAGCGAGAAATCGATGGAGTCCCGCAACTCCTCCATGATCTGCCAGCGCTGGTCGTCCAGCCGGGTGAAGTATTTGGCGACGAGATTCCGCGGCATCGCCTGGAGCGACCGCTCCTCGTAAATGCCTTCCCGTGCACGGTCCAGCACATGGGTGTCGATGTCGGAGGCGTAGAGTTCGATCTCGAAATCATCCACCCGGCTCCACCGCTCCAGCAGCGTGATGGCGATGGAATAAGGCTCCTCCCCCGTGGCGCAGCCGGCCGACCAGATGCGCACCCGGCTGCCCGGCGCGCGCCCGCGCACCACCTCGTCCAGCGCGGCGTTCACGAGGCAGTCGAGCTGGTACATCTCGCGGAAGAAATAGGTCTCGTTCACCGTCATGCGGTTGACGAGAAGCTGCAACTCCTCCCCCGATGCCTGGAAGCGCAGCAGGTTCAGATATTGGCGGACATGCTCCACGCCGACCGCCGCCATCCGCTCCGACACGCGGCGGTCGACGAAGTAGCGCTTGGCTTCGGTGAAGGACAGGCCGGTGCGTTCCCGCAGGAACCGGCAGAAGGCGTCGTAATCCGCGGCGCTCAGGCCGGCGGCGCCCTCCTTGTCCGAAGGCGGGCTCATTCAGGCTCCGGAAAACAGGCGGCGCGCCGCATCGACGGAAAAGGCGACGAAAGGATCGTCCGGGAACCGCGCAGACAACCGCTCCACGACCGGCAGGGCCGCCGGATCGCCGCACTCCATCAGCGCCTCCACCGCGGAGAGGCAGACATTGACATGCGGGTCGCGGTCGATCACCCCGGCCAGCAGGTCCAGCCGATCCGCATGGGGCAGCTTCCCGACGAGTTGGACCGCGAAGATCCGCAGATCCGAATCGGCGGCCGTCAGCAGCGGGGCGACCTCCGGCAGCACCACGGCGGCGGGCATCTGCTGAAGGCTTTCGATCACGCCGTTGCGCAGCCCGACGTCCTCGCTCGCCAAAAGGGGCACCAGCGCCGCCACGGCCTCTGCGGTTCCGGTGCGGCCCAGAGCGGTGAGGAGGGTTTCGCGGACGCTCGGCTCCTCCTCGCGCTTCAGCCTGGCGGACAGGGCGGGAACGGCGTCGGGACGCTCGCCGAGCGCGTGGGCGGCCCGGCGGCGCTGAGCCGGGTCGGCATCCTCCAGCCAAGCCAGCGGATCACCGCCCTCCCCGGCGGCCACGGGCTTCGCTCCGTCGATCTTCCGGGCCTTTACCAGGGCCATCCCGCCGCCTCCACCGTGCCTGTCATGTTCATTCCATCACCCACCGGGTCACCTGTTGGGCCACCCGGTCGGACGGCAGCACCATGTCGGCGCCGCTGCGGCGGATCAACTCCTGCGGCATGCCGAACACGACGGCGCTGGCCTCCGACTCCGCGATGGTCCGCCCGCCTTGGCGGCGCAGCTCCGTCATGGAGACCGCGCCGTCCGATCCCATCCCCGTCAGGAGAACGCCGATCAGCCGCGACGGTGCCACGACGCGCAGAGCGCTCTCGACCAGCCGGTCCACGTTGGGGTGCCAATTCCGCCGCTCGTCCGCTGGTACGGGCTGGGCGGTGAGCCGACCGCCGCGCCGGACGATCTGAAGGTCGGCACCGCCGCGCGCGATGCAAACCAGCCCCGGCTGGAGCGCGGTGGCGGCCGCGGCCTCCACCACCGTCACGGCGGAAATGGTGTCGAGGCGGCGGGCCAGCGGTCCGGTGAAGCTGGCGGGCATGTGCTGGACCACCACCACCGGCCAGGGGAAATCCCCCGGCAGAAGCGGCAGGATGTCCTCCAGCGTGCGCGGCCCGCCGGTGGACACGCCGATCAGCACCAGCCCTTCGCCCGGATCGCCGTCGCTGTCGGCCGCGGTCTGCGGTTTGGCAAGGGAAGCATCGGCCAGGAAATCCGCCCCGGCGATGCGCTCGCGCACCCGGCGCAGCCGTTCGCGCAGCCCCAGCACCCGCCGCGGCCGGGACCCGGCGGCGGCACGCACGGTGTCGACCAACTCGTCGGCGATGCCGGCGATGGCACCGATTCCCGTCGGCTTCCGCACCGCCTCCACCGCTCCCAACCGCAAGGCCTCCAGCGTCACCTCCGCCCCGTCCGCGGTCAGGGCGGACACCATCACCACCGGCTTCGGATGCTCGACCATGATGCGCTTCAGGCAGGCGAGACCGTCCATGCCGGGCATCGTGACGTCCAGGGTTACCACGTCCGGATCGAAGCCGGGCAGCCGTTCCAGCGCCTCCGCCCCGTCGGCGGCGGTTTCCACCTCGAAACCGGCGGACGAGAGGATGTCGCCGATGCGCCGCCGCATCAGTGCCGAGTCGTCAACGACCAGGACCTTCACCATGACTGACCGCCTTCCGATCAGACGGTGGCCAGCAGATCGGCGAGCTGGTCCATATCCAGCAATTCCGCCGGATCCATCAGCAGGATCATCCGCCGCTCCTCGGCACTCTCCAGCGCGCCGATGCGGCGAATCAGACGGTGCTGGGCCTGCGACACGACGGGGGCTGGCCCGATGGCACCGTCCGGAATGCGGACGATTCCCGCCATGCCGTCCACCAGAAGCCCGGCGCGCGCCGCCCCCGCGGCGATCACCACCACGCGGCCCTGTTCACCGGCACCCCCGCGCCCCTCCGGCAGACGCAACAGGCGGCGCAACGCGACCAGCGGCAGGACGGCGCCGCGCAGGGTCGTCACGCCGCTGACGAAGTCCGGCGCGTTGGGCAGCGGAGTCACGGCATCGGGCTGGCGCAACACCTCCTGCACCGCCGCGACCGGCAGGCCGTATTCCGTTCCGGCCAGCCGGAACACCACGAAGGTTTCCGCCCGCTCCGCCTCCGTCACCACAGCCGTCTCTCCTTCACGCATCCCGTCACCGCCCGACCCGGCTCCCTCTCCCACGCCATGACGGAACAGCCGCTCCGCCGACAGGACCGGGATCAGCCGCGCGCCGCCGTCCAGCCGCGCGATGCCATCCATATCCTCGAACTCCGCCTCCCGCGCCATCAGCGGCGGCACCGGGTCGATGCGTTCGCGGGGAACGCGCAGGATCTCCCTTACATCCTCCACCACCACACCGACCAGCCCCTCCGCCGTGCGCAGGACCGCCACCTTTCCACGGCCCCGAACCGCCGTGGAATCGAGCGCGGCGTCGAGCCCGAACAGCTCCCGCAGCCCGACCAGGGGGAGAAGCGCGTCGCGCAGCGTCATCATGCCCAAAAGATGGGTGCGGGCGCGGGGAACACGGGTTACCATCTCCGGGACCGGAACGACCTCCCGCACCGCCGCCACCGGCAACGAGAACTCCTGCTCCGCAACGGTGAGGACGACGAGTTGTTCCTCGTCCTGGTGCATTGCGGCAACGGTCTTCGGCTGAGGGGACGCGCTGAAATCCGCAATCCCCGCGGCCCCCCGCCCGAGGTCGGTGAACTGGCGTTCGATCAGCGGAACGGGATCGAGAATCAAGGCGCCGTCCCGTCCGTCCCCGGCCAGGATGGCGCCGGCCAGAAGATCCGCGTCGATGGACGGATCGGGCACGGTCCCGGAGTCGGCGATGCGATCCTCGTCCACAGTGGACAGGCCCGACACGCGGTCCACCAGCAGGCCGACCGGCTGGCCGTTGTGACGGACGATCAGCAGCCGCGCGGCCATCGTCTCCCCGTCGTCCGGTCCGCTCTCCTCGGCGCTGGCAAGCCCCAGCACACGGCGCAGCCCGATGACCGGCAGCACGGCGCCGCGCCGCCGGGCCAGCCCTTCCAGGCTGGGCGGCCCCAGCGGGATGGGCACCAGCGCCGGCGGGCGCAGGATCTCCAGAACCCCGTCCAGCGGCAGGGCCAGTTCCACGCCGCCGACCGAGAAAAACACGAAGGAACGCACGCCGTCGCGGCGGATGATCGCGGCCATGGGTCGTCTCCCCACCGGCCGGTCAGCCGGCCCCTTGCAGTTCATCGGCCATGGCGGCGATCTCCTCGATGGCTGAGGCCAGTTCCTCGGCGCCCTTGGCCTGCTCCCGCGCAGCCTTGGCCGCTTCGTTGGCGGAGCGGTTGGCCTGGTGTGCCGCGGTGGCGACCTGCTCCACGCCCTTCTGCGCCTCCGCCACGGCGCGCTGCACCTCACCGGCGTTCTCGACGATCTCGCGGCTGCCGGAGGTCACGGTGCGCAGATCGGCGATGGCGGCGGCGAGGCTGCCGGAGAACTCCTGATGGCGCAGGGACTGGCGCGCCGTCTCGCTCCCGATGTCCTCGATGTCGCGGCGGACGCGCCCGATCTGGTCCTGGATGGCGTGGACGATGTCCTTGACCCGCTCCACATTTTCCGAGCTGTCGCGGGCGAGGTTGCGGATGTCGTTGCTGACGACTGTGAAGCCGCGCCCGAATTCCCCGGCCCGCGCCGCCTCGATGGAGCCGCTGACCGCCAGCATCCCGGTCTGGATGGCGATGATGGAGATGGCGTCGACCACCTTGTCGATGCGCCGCCCGATTTGCTCCATGGCGCCGATCCGCTCCACCGTGCGGCGGCTGGAGGCCACCGCCTCGCCCACCCCGGCGGTCAGAGCGCCCACCATGTCCTGCGTCTCGGACAGCAACGCCTCCAGCTCGACGCAGCGCTGAAGCGCCTCCTCGGCACGGGTGTGGCTGAGCCGGGCGCTGGCCTCGATCTCGGCGATGGCGCTGCTGGACTGGTGGGTCGCGGCCCCCTGGGCCTGGGCGCCGCGGGAAATCTGGGTGATCGCCGCCATGATCTGGGCGGCGGCTCGGTTGATCTCCTCGATGGCGGCGGAAAGCTGCTCGGCGGCGGAAGCGAGATCCCCGGCGGCGCGGTGGACATCGGTGCTGCCGCCCAATTCCTCGGCCAGATCGGACAGCTGGCCGGCGGCCTGCTCGCTCTGGGCCAGGGCTTTGGCCTGCTCACCGACGGTCTTCAGCGCCTCCTCGCTCGCCGCCGCCTGCTCCTCCGCGGCCGAGGCGACGCTCTCGGCGCCGCGCTGCGCCTCCCGCCCGGCGGAATCGGCCTCCATCGCCGCCTTGATGGTTTCCTGGGCGCCGCGGGCGATGTCTCCCATGCCGTCGCGCGCCCGGTCGAGCTGAGCGGCGATCTGGCGGCCCCGCTCCACCTCGCTCTTGGACGCGTCCGCGCCGGCCACGATGCTCTCCGCGATGGCGCCCACCGCCTCCTGGATCTGCGCGACCATGCGGTTGATGTCGTTGGCGGAGCGTTCGGAGCGTTCGGCCAGGGCCTGGACCTCGTCGGCCACCACGGCGAAGCCGCGCCCGGCATCCCCGGCACGGGCGGCCTCGATGGCGGCGTTCAGCGCCAGGAGGTTGGTCTGGTCGGCCATGACCGCCACCCCTTCCACGATGGCGCCGATCTCCGCCGCCTGCCGCTCCAGGTCACGGACCAGGGCGACCGCGGCCTCCTGCCGCTCGGCGGCGCGGACCAGCCCATCGACGGAGGTGAGGATCTGGCCGCTGACGTCCTTCATCAGGGATTGCAGCGCCTGGATACGGGACAGCGAGGATTCGGCGTTGCTGCGCGCCCGCCCGATCAGGCCGGCGCTGCGGTCGATCATCCGTTGCGACTGCTGGGTGGCGCTCGCCGCCTCCTCCGCGCCGGCGGCCACCTGCTCCATCGCCTGGCGCAGTTCCTCGGCGGCGGCGGCGGCCTGGGTCACGCCGCTGGCAAGCTCGTTCGACGCGGCGGCGATGCCCTCCGCCGCCTTGCGCCGCCGGTTCCCGGCGCGGGCGCGCCGTCGCACCTCCGCCGCGCGGCGGGCCGACAGAGCGTTGTCGGGCTGGCTGGACAGTGCGGCCTCATCGGCCAGCGGAATCACGTCCTCGCCGAGGTCCGCGCTGCGGGAGGCGCTTGCCGTGTCGATCCGCTTCTTCTTGACCAATGCCATAATCCAAACCCCTTGCCCCGTGAGACCGTGCTTCTCTGTCGGTGGCTCTTGTTGATTGCGTGCGGCGCCCGCCCTCAGGCCAGCACCCGGCCGATGTAGCGCCCGATGGCCGCCTTCAGCTCCGCCGCGGACCCGGCGTCGAGCGCCAGGACGACGGTCCCCTCGACATCGTGGGGCGGCGTCCGGAAGGTGACGTGGAACAGGATGGCCTGCGCCTCCGCCGTCAGGGCGACGCCGCAGCGTTCCAGAAGGTCGTCCCCCACGCCGCGCAAGACCTGCGGCAGGGTGGTGCCGACCGCGACGCCCAGCAGATTCCCCATGGAGGACAGGCAGCTGTTCAGCACGATGTTGCCAACCTCGGCCAGCGCCTCCTCCACCAGCTCCGCCGCGTCCTCCTTGGGGACGCCGGGCGGCAGCGCGGCGGCGGCCAGCGGCAGGCCGCTGCGTTCCGGCATCAATAGGATGGCCGAACCGAGGAAGGCGCCGGATAGGCACTCGGTCACTGCGATCAGTTCCCCCGGCAGCGCCGACCGAAGCAGGCCGGACACCCGGTCGCCGGGGACGAGGCTGACCATCGGCACGGAAATCTCCACCGGCCCGCCGATCATCCGGCTGAACGCCGTGGACGCCCGGCCGACGCCGATGTTCCCCAGCTCCGTCAGCGCATCGCGTTCCAGTTCGTCCAGATCGAAGCCGTTGGGGTCAATGCCCATGGGGGTCGGGTCCATCGGCGCACGCCGGCCGGACCATGCCGGTCAACCAGCGCCCCCGCCGGCGCCTTCGCTGGACGACGGGCGGCGCGGCAGGCTGGCGGCGGCCAGGAAGCGGGCCATCTGCTCCTCCTCCAGAGGCTTGGGCATGAAGGCGGCGCCCAGCGCGCGGATGCCGGACACCACCGAATCCTGGGCGTTGGCCGTGATGATGGCGACGCGGATGTCCGGCTTCGCCTGCAGCAGGCGGGCGGCGGCCTCCAGGCCGTTGTCGCCCGGCATGTTGAAGTCGATTATGGCGATATGGATATCACTTTCGTCTAGTTTTCCATAAAGCTCAGCGCTGTTCGCCGCCTCGATGACCGTCCAATCCGGCTTGTTCCGAAGTATTATGCCGCGGACATGCATGCGGGACAGCTTGCTGTCGTCCACGACGATTACGGTCTTGCTCAACGCCTGTGCTCCGGGAGGAGAGAAAATTTGAATTGTGGAACGATTATAACCACCGCCACGCCGCGCGCCAGCATGGATTGCGGTCCGCAATCAGCGTTTTTCGACGCCGGCTCCGACGCGGCTTCCCTTGGCCGGTCGCGGTGGCTTTGCTAACAGATGATCGACCAACAGGGTCATGCACTTCGGGGTTCCGTCCGTGGAAGACTTCATCAGCGCGCTCGTGGTGTTTCTCGTCGTGGTCGATCCGATCGGGCTGGTTCCAATCTATCTCGGCCTCACCCGCGGCTTCGACAGCCGGCGCAAGCGCACGATCGCCCTGCGCGGCCCGCTGATCAGCTTCGCCATCATCGTCTTCTTCGCCTATCTGGGCGAACTGGTGCTGAACGCCTTGTCCATCGGCATGCCGGCCTTCCGCATCGCCGGCGGCGCGCTGCTGTTCTGGATCGCCTTCGAGATGCTGTTCCAACGCCGGGCCGAGCGGAAGGAGCGCACCGCCGACGACGCCCGGACGGAGGAGGAGGCCCACGACCTCGCCGTCTTCCCGCTGGCGATTCCATTGATCGCCGGGCCGGGCGCCATCACCTCCACGCTGTTGCTGATGGACCGCTACGGCGCGACGCTGGGCGGCCAGGGCATGGTGCTGGGCGCCGCCGCGGTCGCCGTGGGCAGCGTCATGGCGCTTCTGGTCGTCGCCGATCTGGTGAACAAGCTGCTTGGCCGCACGGTGATCCACACGGTCAGCCGTGTGCTGGGCATCGTCCTGGCGGCGCTGGCTGCCCAGACGATCATCGAAGGCATCACCGCCGTCTATCCGCCCCACTGATCTGCACAAAGGACATCGTCTCATGGACCGGCACACGCTCAGCAACGGGCGCCTCGGCGCCACGATCAAGGCCGACGGGGCGGAACTGTGCTCCCTGACCCTCGACGGACGGGAACTGCTCTGGCAGGCCGGTCCGGAGTGGCCGCGCCACGCGCCCGTGCTGTTCCCCATCGTCGGCCGGCTGAAGGACGACACGTTGCACCACCGCGGCCGAACCTACCGCATGACCCAGCACGGCTTCGCCCGCGACCGCCGCTTCGCCTGGGAGGAACACACCGCCACCCTCTGCCGCCTGTCGCTGTCCGACGATGCGCAGACCCGCACGCTCTATCCCTTCGCCTTCCGTTTGGAGCTGATCTTTGAGCTGGACGCGGAAGGGCTGACCATCCGCCACCGCATCACCAATCCGGGTGACGAGGCGCTGCCCGCCTCGCTCGGCGTGCATCCGGCCTTCCTCTGGCCGTTGCAGGACGGCGTTCCGAAGGAGGCGCACGAGCTTCTGTTCGAAACCGACGAGCCCGCGCCGATCCGCCGCGTCGAGGGCGGCCTGCTGTCGCCCCATCCGGAGCCGACGCCCGTCGAGGGCCGCCGCCTGCCGCTGAACGAGGGGCTGTTCACGCGGGACGCGGTGATCCTCGACCGGCCGGCCAGCCGCTCCGTCCGCTACGGCGCGCCCGGCACCCCGGCCATCACCATCTCCTGGGAGGGCTTTCGTGAACTGGGTATCTGGTCGAAGCCGGCCGGCGCGCCCTTCCTGTGCATCGAGCCCTGGCACGGCCACGCCTCCCCGGCGGACTTCGACGGGGAGTTCGCGGACAAGCCGGGGCTGCTGCATCTCGCCCCCGGAGCGACGCGGGAGCTGAGCTACCGCATCGCCGTTGGGTAAGGGTCCGGCGTTCCGTCAGCCGCGCTTGTTCAGCGGAACGAAGGCGCGGCCCGGATTGCCGGTGTAGAGCTGGCGGGGGCGCCCGATCTTCTGCTGCGGGTCCTCGATCATCTCCTGCCACTGGGAGATCCAGCCGACGGTGCGGGCCAGTGCGAACAGCACGGTGAACATGCTGGTCGGGAAACCCATCGCCTTGAGGATGATGCCGGAATAGAAGTCGACGTTGGGGTAGAGCTTCTTTTCGACGAAGTAGGGATCCTCCAGCGCGATCTTCTCCAGTTCCATGGCGATGGCGAGGTGCGGCTCGTTCTTGATGCCCATCACGTCCAGCACCTCGTAACAGGTCTGGCGCATGATCTTGGCGCGCGGGTCGTAGTTCTTGTAGACCCGGTGGCCGAAGCCCATCAGGCGGAAGGGATCGTTCTTGTCCTTGGCGCGCTTGATGAATTCGGGGATGCGCTCGACCGAGCCGATCTCCTCCAGCATCAGCAGCACGGCCTCGTTGGCGCCGCCGTGGGCCGGCCCCCACAGCGCCGCGATGCCCGAGGCGATGCAGGCGAAGGGGTTGGCGTGCGACGAGCCGGCCAGCCGCACCGTGGAGGTCGAAGCGTTCTGCTCGTGGTCGGCGTGCAGGATGAAGATCTTGTCCATGGCGCGGGCCAGGACCGGATCGACCTTCCACGGCTCACAGGGCGTGCCGAAGGTCATGTAGAGGAAGTTTTCCGCGTAGCTGAGGTCGTTGCGCGGGTACATGAAGGGCTGGCCGACCGAATACTTGTAGGCCATGGCGGCCATCGTCGGCATCTTGGCGATCAGCCGGTGCGCGGCGATCATCCGCTGCCGCGGGTCGAGGATGTCCGTCGAGTCGTGGTAGAAGGCCGACAGCGCGCCGGTCACGCCGCACATCACCGCCATGGGGTGCGCGTCGCGGCGGAACCCGCTGTAAAAGCGGCTCAACTGCTCATGCACCATGGTGTGGTAGGTGATGGTCCGCTCGAAATCCTCCTTCTGCTGCGGATTCGGCAGCTCGCCGCGCAGCAGCAGGTGGCAGACCTCCAGGTAATCGCAGTTCTCCGCCAGATCCTGGATGGCGTAGCCGCGGTGCAGAAGGACGCCTTCGTCGCCGTCGATGAAGGTGATCGCCGACTCGCAGCTCGCCGTGGAGGTAAAGCCGGGATCGAAGGTGAAATAGCCGGTTTCCGCGTAGAGCTTGCGCACGTCGATGGCGCGCGGGCCGGTTTCGCCTTCCAGCAGCGGCAGCTTGACGGTTTTTCCGGTCGTGTCGTCGGTGACCGTGATGGTTCCGACCTTCTTGACCTCGCCGCGCCAGACCGGCCGGCCCTTGCTGCTCTCCATCGGCCCCTCCTTATGCACGCGTCATCGGGCGTGACGCTGTTTCGTTGCACGTAGGAGACTGTATGAATGGGGGGTGTCGTCAATAGCACTCCCGATAGATGCCACTCCGCCGGGCATAGGCCGTCAGAAGATCCCCGCCTCCAGTCCTGCGGCCATCAGCAGCCCCAACTCTTCGCAGGAGGCGGCGAAATCGTCGCGGTACGGGCCGCGGCAGACCAGCGGTTCCTGCACCGGGCGCCAGCGCAGCCCCGTCGCGATGGAGGCGACGGCGCGGCAGGTCCCCGTTCCGTCATGGCCCGCCCGGACGAACAGCGCGTAGGGCATTCCCTGGGTGCGCTCCAGGCAGGGATAATAGCTGCGGTCGAAGAAATCCTTGAGCGCCCCGCTCATGTATCCCAGATTCTCGGTCGTGCCGAGGATCACGCCCTGCGACTCCAGCACATCCTCCGGCCCGGCCTCCAGCGGCGGCTTGACCACCACCTCCACCCCCTGCACCTCCGGCGAGCGCGCCCCGCGCAGCACGGCCTCCAGCAGCGCCCGCGTGTTGGGCGACGGGCAGTGGGCGACGACGAGGAGGCGTTTGGGCGGCATGATTCGTCCTTTCCACGGCGACTGTACCAACAACACAGGAGGACGTCCCATGAGCGAAGACGCGCGCCGCTTCGTCGTCGTCACGGGTGGCCCCGGCTCCGGGAAAAGCACCCTGATCGACGCGCTGGCCCGCGAAGGCTACGCCCACAGCGTGGAGGCGGGCCGCGCGATCATCCAGGACCAGACGGCCATCGGGGGCCCGGCGCTGCCCTGGATCGACCCGTCGGCCTTCGCGGAATTGATGCTGTGCTGGGAACTGCGCTCCCTCCGTCTCGCGCGGGAGCAGACGGGGACGGTCTTCTTCGACCGCGGCCTTCCGGACGTCATCGGCTATCTGCACCTGATGAAGCGTCCGGTTCCCGCGCATCTGGAAATGGCGGCCCGCCGCTTCCGCTATCACCGGACCGTCTTCGTCGCACCACCCTGGCCGGAGATCTTCGCGCCCGACGCAGAGCGCCGGCAGACCCCGGCCGAAGCCGCGGCGACCCACGATGCCATGGTCGCGACCTACGGCGGGCTGGGTTACGAACTGGTCGAACTGCCCAAGGCGCCGGTGGCGGAGCGGCTGCGCTTCGTCCTGGACCGGCTCGGCCAACCGGGGCCGCTCACGCCCACCCCGCTCACGCCATGAGCTGGCCGCCGTTCACCTCGATCACCTGCCCGGTGATGTAGCCGCTGAGCGCGTCGGACGCCAGGAACAGATAGGCGCCGACGCAGTCCTCCGCCGTGCCGAGCCGGCCCAGCGGAATGCGCGCCGCCGTCGCCGCCAGCTTCTCCGGCGAGGAGTAGCGCTGGTGGAAATCGGTGTCGATGGTGCCGGGCGAGACGGCGTTGACGCGGATGCGGTCCGGCGCCAGCTCCGCCGCGAGGGAGCGGGTGAAGGTCGAGACGAAGGCCTTCGACGCGCTGTAGATCGAGGAACCGGGGCTGCCCCCGGTGCGGGCGGAAATGGAGACGGTGTTGACGATGGCCCCGCCCCCCGCGGCGCGCAACGCCGGCAGGGCGCGCCGGCAGGCGACGACGACCGAGCGCAGGTTGAGGTCGATCACCTCGTCCAGGAAATCGTCGCCGATCCGCTCCAGCGGCACCCGCCCGACCATGGTGCCGGCGTTGTTGACGAGGATGTCCAGCCCGCCCAGCGCCTGCACCGCCGCGTCCACCGCCGACTCCACGGCGCGCGGGTCGCGGAAGTCGCCGGTGACGGCGTAGACCTCCGTCCCGCCCGCGGTGAGGGCGAGCGCCAATTTAGCCGCGGCATCGCTGCCGCCCGACCCGTGGAGCGCCACCCGCGCGCCCAGGCTGGCAAAGGCGGTGCCCACCGCCGCCCCGATGCCCCGGCTGCTGCCGGTCACCAGCACGCGCTTGCCGCGCAGATCCTCGCCCAACAAAGTCATGGCTCCTGTCCCTCAGCGTTCGCGGCGCACGCGGCGCACCGCATCCAGCCAGCCGTCGTAGAGGCGGACGCGCTTGCCCGGTTCCATCCGCGGCTCGAACCGGCGGTCGCAGCGCCACGCACCGGCCAGCGCCGTCTGATCGCGGTAGACCCCGGCCTTCAGCCCGGCCAGCCCGGCCGCCCCCAGCGCGGTCGTCTCGATCACCGCCGGGCGTTCCACCGGCAGGTCCAGCACATCGGCCAGGAACTGGCACAGCCAGTCGTTCGCCGCCATGCCGCCGTCCACCCGCAGCGCGTCGGAGGTCGCCGTGTGCGCGGCCGACCAGTCGGAGACCATGGCGTCGCGCAGGTCGCGGGTCTGGAAGGCCACGGCCTCCAGCGCGGCGCGGGCAATGTGGGCCGGGCCGGCGTCCAGCGTCAGGCCGAAGATGGCGGCGCGGGCCTCCGGGTCCCAGTGGGGGGCGCCCAGGCCCACGAAGGCCGGCACCAGATAGACGCCGTGGCTGTCCGGAACGCGGGTCGCCATGTCGTCGGTCTGGGAGGCGTGGGTGATGATCCCCAGCCCGTCGCGCAGCCACTTGATGGCCGCACCGGCGATGAAGATGGAGCCCTCCAGCGCGTAGGTCGTCCGCCCGTCCAGCCGGTAGGCCACCGTGGTCAGCATGTTGGAGCGCGATTCCACCGGCGCGTCGCCGGTGTTCAGCAGGGCGAAGCAGCCGGTGCCATAGGTGGACTTCACCATGCCCGGCTCGAAGCAGGCCTGGCCGAAGGTCGCCGCCTGCTGGTCGCCGGCGATGCCGGTGATCGGGATGGCGCGGCCCAGCAGGTCCGACTCCGTCGCGCCGAACTCGGCGCTGCTGTCCAGCACCTCCGGCATCATGGCGCGGGGGATGCGGAACAGGGCGAGCAGCTCGTCGTCCCAGTCCTGGCGGTGGATGTCGAAGACCATGCTGCGCGAGGCGTTGGTCGCGTCGGTGGCGTGGACCCGCCCGCCGGTCAGCCGGTGCAGCAGGAAGCTGTCGATGGTGCCGAAACACAGCTCGCCCCGCTCCGCCCGCTCCCGCGCGCCGGGGACATGATCGAGAATCCAGGCGATCTTGGTGGCGGAGAAGTAGGAGTCGATCAGCAGCCCGGTCTTGCGCCGCACCAGCGGCCCGCAGCCCTCCTCCACCAGCTTGCGGCAGAGGTCGGATGTGCGGCGGTCCTGCCAGACGATGGCGCGGTGGACCGGCTCGCCGGTGCGGCGGTCCCAGACGACGGTGGTTTCGCGCTGGTTGGTGATGCCGATGGCGGCGATGTCCGTAGCGCTCAGCCCGGCCTCGCCCACGGCGCCCCGCATCACCGCCACGGTGTCGCGCCAGATGTCCTCCGGATCGTGCTCCACCCAGCCGTCGGCGGGATAATGCTGCGCGAACTCGCGCCGGGCGATCCCGGCGGGAACGCCCCGCCGGTCGAAGACAATGGCGCGGGTGGAGGTGGTGCCCTGATCGATGGCGAGGACGTGGCCGGCTTCAGACATGGTCTTTCCTATGGTCTTTCTTCTTTCCCCTCTCCCGTCCCGGGAGAGGGAGGGACCCACGCGTCAGCGTGGGAGGGTGAGGGTACTGGCAAGGATCAGCACCTTGATCCTCGAACGCCCCTCACCCGGCCCTTCGGGCCACCCTCTCCCGGGACGGGAGAGGGATTCAAGTCATCGCATCACTGCGCCATGGCGGCCTTCTTCGGCGGCGAGGCCGGCCAGGACTTGATCAGCTGGTCGTAGTCCACCGTCTCGCCCTTCGGCTTCTCGTTGGACAGCTTGCGCTGCGGCGCGGTGGTGCCGTCCTTCTCGGCCTTGGCGAACCAGAACTCCGCCGACTCCTTCTTGTTCAGCTTCGGCCCGCATTCACCCTGCACGCCCGACCGTTCCAGACGCTCCATCACGGAATCCTGGGCCGCGGCCAGCGCGTCCATGGCCGCCTGCGGCGTCTTGGCGCCCGAGGAGGCGTCGCCGATGTTCTGCCACCAGAGCTGCGCCAGCTTCGGATAGTCGGGGATGTTCACGCCGGTCGGCGTCCACTGCACCCGCGCGGGCGAGCGGTAGAACTCGATCAGGCCGCCCAGCTTCGGCGCGCGCTCCGTGAAGCTCTTGTCCCAGATGTCGCTTTCGCGGATGAAGGTCAGGCCGACATGGCTCTTCTTCAGGCTGACGGACTTCGACACGGTGAATTGGGCGTAGAGCCACGCGGCCTTGCGGCGGTCCACCGGCGTGGACTTCAGAAGCGTCCAGGACCCAGCGTCCTGATAGCCGAGCTTCATGCCGTCCTTCCAGTAGGCGCCCTTGGGCGAGGGGGCCATGCGCCACTTCGGCGTGCCGTCGGCGTTGACCACCGGCAGCCCGTCCTTGACCATGTCGGCGGTGAAGGCGGTGTACCAGAACATCTGCTGCGCGACGTTGCCCTGCGCCGGCACCGGGCCGGATTCGCTAAAGGTCATGCCGGCGGCCTGCGGCGGCGCGTATTTCTTCAGCCAATCCACGTACTTGATGATGGAATAGACGGCGGCCGGGCCGTTGGTGTCGCCGCCGCGCTCGACCGAGGAACCGACCGGGCTGCAGCCCTCCATGCGCACGCCCCACTCGTCCACCGGCTTGCCGTTCGGAATGCCCTTGTCGCCGTTGCCGGCCATGGACAGCCACGCGTCGGTGAAGCGCCAGCCCAGCGACGGGTCCTTCTTGCCGTAATCCATGTGGCCGTAGACCTTGACGCCGTCGATCTCCTTCACGTCGTTGGTGAAGAATTCGGCGATGTCCTCATAGGCGGACCAGTTGACGGGCACGCCCAGTTCGTAGCCGTACTTGGCCTTGAACTTCTCCTTCAGGTCCGGGCGCTGGAACCAGTCGTAGCGGAACCAGTAGAGGTTGGCGAACTGCTGGTCGGGAAGCTGGTAGAGCTTGCCGTCCGGACCGGTGCCGAAGGATTTGCCGATGAAGTCGTTCACGTCCAGCGTGGGGGACGTGACGTCCTTGCCCTCCCCCTCCATCCAGTCGCTGAGCGCCACGGCCTGCTTGTAGCGGAAGTGGGTGCCGATCAGGTCGCTGTCGTTGATCCAGGCGTCGTAGATGTTCTTGCCGGACTGCATCTGCGTCTGGATCTTCTCGACCACGTCGCCTTCCTGGATCAGGTCGTGGCGCAGCTTGATCCCGGTGATCTCGCTGAAGGCCTTGGCGAGCGTCCGGGCTTCGTACTCATGGGTGGTGATGGTTTCGGAGACGACGTTGATCTCCATGCCGGCGAAGGGCTTGGCGGCGTCGATGAACCACTGCATTTCCTTCAGCTGATCCTCCTTCGACAGGGTCGAAGGCTGGAACTCGCTGTCGATCCAGCGCTTGGCCGCCTCGATGTCGGCGAAGGCCGGGGCCGATGACAGAAGAAGCGCCGCCGCGGATGCGGAGGCGAGATACAGGGCACGCATCGTTTATTCCTCCCGTTTCCATTGTTATAGGCCCGTTCCGGCCGGCAACGGCCGGCCGTCACACCCAGCGGAAGACCGCCGCGGCGTAGAGAAGCGAAAGCGCGGTCGCGTAGTGCACCTCCCCACCCACCAGCCCCAGCCAGGCGAGGTGGATGAAGGCGCTGCCGAGCAGCGTGATGAACAGCCGGTCGCCGCGCGTCGTGGTGATGCCCAGCACGCCGGGGCGCGCCACCTCCGGCCGGTTGAGCGCCAGGACGGTCAGCAGGGTCAGCAGCCCGGCGATGACGGCGAAGAAGGCGCCGGTCTGCCAGGTCCAGGCCATCCAGGCGAGGTGTTCGGTGACGGTGTCCATGGCGGCGTCCTCCCTCCCGTCAGACGCGGCCCAGGGCGAAGCCCTTGGCGATGTAGTTGCGCACGAACCAGATCACCAGCGCGCCCGGCAGGATGGTCAGCACCCCCGCCGCCGCCAGCAGCCCCCAATCCATGCCGGAGGCCGAGACGGTGCGCGTCATCGTCGCCGCGATGGGCTTGGCGTCCACCGAGGTCAGCGTGCGCGCCAGCAGCAGCTCGACCCAGCTGAACATGAAGCAGAAAAAGGCGGTGACGCCGATCCCGCTGGCCACCAGCGGCATGAAGATCTTCACGAAGAAACGTGGAAAGCTATAGCCGTCGAGATAGGCGGTCTCGTCGATCTCCCGCGGTACCCCCGACATGAATCCCTCCAGAATCCACACCGCCAGAGGCACGTTGAACAGGCAATGGGCCAGCGCCACGGCCAGCGGCGTGTCGAACAGCCCGATGGCCGAATAGAGGTTGAAGAAGGGCAGCGCGAAGACCGCCGCCGGGGCCATGCGGTTGGACAGCAGCCAGAAGAACAGGTGCTTGTCGCCCACGAAGCGGTAGCGCGAGAAGGCGTAGGCCGCCGGCAGGGCCAGCGCGATCGACAGCACCGTGTTCAGCGCCACATACTGCAGCGAGTTCAGATAGCCGGAATACCAGGACGAATCGGTGAAGATCCGCCGGTAATTCTCGAAGGTCAGGGTGTGGGGCCACAGCGTCAGGCCGCTGACGATCTCGGTGTTCGTCTTCAGGCTCATGTTCACGAGCCAGTAGATCGGCAGCATCAGGAACAGGATGTAGAGCGTGAGGACGATCCGTGCGCGCAGCATGGCCCGTTTCCTTTGCTAGTTCCGTTGCGCGTCCATGCGGGTCATGACCGTGTAGAAGACCCAGCAGACGGCCAGGATGATCAGGTTGTAGACGATCGACAGGGCCGCGGCCTTGCCCAGGTCGAACTGCCCCAGCGCCAGCTTCACGAGGTCGATCGACACGAAGGTGGTTGAATTGCCGGGGCCGCCGCCGGTCACCACGAAGGGCTCGGTGTAGATCATGAAGCTGTCCATGAAGCGCAGCAGCACGGCGATCAGCAGCACCCGGTGCATCTTCGGCAATTGGATGTTGCGGAACACCGCCCAGCGCGAGGCCCCGTCGATGCGAGCCGCCTGATAGAAGGCGTCGGGGATGGAGCGCAGCCCGGCGTAGCAGAGCAGCGCCACCAGCGAGGTCCAGTGCCAGACGTCCATCGTCACGATGGTCACCCAGGCCGACAGCGGGTCCGCCGTGTAGTTGTAGGGGATGCCCAGCCGGTTGACCGCCCAGCCCAGCAGGCCGATGTCCTCGCGGGCGAAGATCTGCCAGATGGTGCCGACGACGTTCCACGGGATCAGCAGCGGCAGCGCCAGAACCACCAGCGTCGCCGCCACCCGCCAACCATGGCGCGGCATGCTCAGCGCCACGGCGATGCCCAGCGGCACCTCGATCAGCAGGATCAGCAGCGAGAACAGCAGGTTGCGCCACAGCGCGTCGAAGAAGCGCCCGCCGAGGTCGGTGGAGGGGTCGAGAAGCTCCTGGTACCAGCCGATGCCGTTCCAGAAGAACTGGTTGTTCCCGAAGGTGTCCTGCACCGAGTAGTTGACCACCGTCATCAGCGGCAGGATGGCCGAGAAGGCGACGATCAGCAGAACCGGCAGGACGAGCAGCCAGGCTCCCTGGTTGACGGGCTTGTCCATCACGCCGCCTCCCCTTCCACGAGCGTTCCGTCCGCGTAGACATGCACCATGGCGGGGTCGAGCAGCAGCGACGCCTCGTCCCCCGCCAGCGTCAGATCCTCCGGCACCGTCGCCGCCATCGGCAGGCCCGACAGTTCCACCCGCGCGATGCGCGTGCGCCCCAGATCGTCGAGCCGGCGCACCCGCACCGGCACGCCGCCGGACCCGGCGGGGGCCAGCGTGGCGAATTCCGGCCGCACGCCGATCTCGATCCTGGCACCACTCAATGGCCCGCCGTTCAGCGCCGGATAGCCGCGGCGCAGCGCGATGACGTGCCCGCCGACCCGCGCGGCGCGGCCCGACACCTCGGCCGGCAGGACGTTCATCCCCGGCGATCCGATGAAATGGCCGACGAAGACGTGGGCGGGCCGCTCGAACAGTTCCTGCGGGCGGCCGACCTGCACGACGCGCCCGTCATGCATCACCACCACCTTGTCGGCGAAGGTCAACGCCTCCGTCTGGTCATGGGTCACGTAGATCATCGTCAGGTCGAGCGCGCGGTGCAGCGCCTTCAGCTTCGACCGCAACTCCCATTTCAGATGCGGGTCGATGACGGTCAGCGGCTCGTCGAACAGGATCGCCGCCACGTCCGGGCGGACCAGCCCGCGCCCCAGCGAGATCTTCTGCTTGGCGTCGGCGGTCAGGTTCCGCCCGCGCCGGTTCAGGTCCGCCGTCAGGTCGAGCAGCCCGGCGATCTCCCGCACCCGCGCGTCGAGCGGCGCCCCGCGCAGGCCGCGGTTGCGCAGCGGGAAAGCGAGGTTCTCATAGACTGTCATGGTGTCGTAGACGACGGGGAACTGGAAGACCTGGGCGATATTGCGCGCCTCGGTCGGCAGCGCCGTCACGTCCCTGCCGTCGAACAGCACCCGCCCCTCGCTGGGGGTCAGCAGGCCGGAGATGATGTTCAGCAGCGTGGTCTTGCCGCAGCCCGACGGCCCGAGCAGCGCGTAGGCCCCACCCTGTTCCCACACATGGGTCATCGGCTTCAGCGCGTAGTCGTCGTCGCCCTTGGGATTGGATATGTAGCTGTGGCCGAGGGATTGTAGGTCGATGCGCGCCATGCCGTCTCCGCCCTCCCCGTCACGCCGCCATGACCAGCGGCGGCGCCGCGGCCAGCCGCCCGTCATGGCCGAACACGAACAGCCGCCGCGGGTCGATGAAGCACTCGATCCGCTCGCCGGGCTCGACCTCCAGAACACCGCGGGTGACGGCGACCCAGCGGTCCGCCCCGCCATCGGTGCGCGGCAGATCGATGTGGACGAAACTCTCCGAACCGGTGATCTCGCTGACCGCCACCAGACCGCGCAGAGCCACGGCGTCGGCGTGGGGCCGCTCCAGATGCAGGTGGTCGGCGCGGAAGCCGATGGTGTAGTCGTCGTCCGGCAGCTCCGCCAGCACGCCGCGCGCCGGCCCGTGCTCGCCGGTCGCCAGAACGATCTGCAGGCCGCGCTTGTGCACCCGCATGGTGTTGAGCGGGGGGTCGGAGAAGACCCGCGCGCTGGTCAGGTTGGCCGGGCGGCGGTAGACGTCCGGGGTGCGCCCGAACTGCGCCAACCGCCCCTCCCACAGCGTCGCCGTGTTGCCGCGGAGCAGCAGCGCCTCCGCCGGCTCGGTCGTCGCGTAGACGAAGACCGCGCCGGTCGCGGCGAAGATCTTCGGCAGCTCCTCCCGCAGTTCCTCGCGCAGCTTGTAGTCCAGGTTGGCCAGCGGCTCGTCGAGCAGGACGAGCTGCGCCTCCTTGACCAGGGCGCGGGCGATGGCGGTGCGCTGCTGCTGCCCGCCGGACAGCTGCTGCGGCGCGCGCTCCAGGTAGGGCTCCAGCTTCAGCAGGCGGGCGGCCTCCCGCACCTTGCGGTCGATCTCGTCCTTCGGCCGGCGGGCGACCCGCAGGGGGGAAGCGATGTTCTCGTAGACGGTCAGGGACGGGTAGTTGATGAACTGCTGGTAGACCATGGCGACGGAGCGTTCGCGGACGTGCCGCCCCGTCACGTCCACCCCGTCCACCAGCACGCGCCCGGCGCTGGGCACGTCCAGCCCGGCCATCAGCCGCATCAGCGACGTCTTGCCCGACAGGGTCGGCCCCAGCAGAACGTTCAGCGACCCGCGTTCCAGGCTCAGCGACACGTTCTCCAGGTGAACGTGGCCGCCGACATGCCTGCTGACCTTGTCCAGAACCAAGCCCACCGGCCTTCCTCCCCAATATTCATTTTTTCTTTATTGAGATGGTTCTTGTCGCCCTGTTTCCAGCCTGTTTTCCACGCCCGCTATTCGGCAGCGTCGGATGCCCTCTCCCTCCGGCTGCGTTCCTCCGTCATGAAGGCGTCGAGCGCCTGCGCCTGGGCGGCGTCCAGACGCAGCCCCAGCTTGGTCCGGCGCCACAGAACGTCCTCGGCGGTCTCCGCCCACTCCTCCGTCATCAGGTAGCGGACCTCGGCCTCGCTCAGGGTCCCGCCGAAGTCACGGCCCAGATCCTCCGGCCGCGCGGCGCTGTCGAGAATCCGGCGGGCGCGGGTGCCGTAGGTGCGCACCAGCCGCTCCAGATGCGGCAGAGGCAGGAAGGGCGCCCGCCCGCGCAGTTCGGCGGCCAGCGCCGCGACGCCGTCCACCGGGAAATCGCCTCCCGGCAGGGTCCCGGCGCTGCTCCAATCCGACGCTCCAGGTGCGAGCTTCGGCAGGAATGGCGCCAGCTTGGCGATGGCCGCGTCGGCCAGACGGCGGTAGGTGGTGATCTTCCCGCCGAAGATGTTGAGCAGCGCCGCCTTGCCGTCGCCCGGCGCGTCGAGGGCCAGCACATAGTCGCGGGTCGCCGCCTGCGCGGTCGAGGCGCCGTCGTCGTAGAGCGGGCGGACGCCGGAATAGGTCCACACCACGTCGGCGGGCGTCACCGGCTTGGCGAAATAGTCCCCGGCGGCGGCGCAGAGATAGGCGATCTCGGCCTCCGACGCGCGGACGTCCGCCGGATCGCCCTGGTAATCGTTGTCGGTGGTGCCGATCAGGGTGAAGTCGCGCTCGTAGGGGATGGCGAAGACGATGCGCTTGTCGGCGTTCTGGAAGATGTAGCAGCGGTCGTGGTCGAACAGCTTCGGCACCACGATGTGCGAGCCCTGGACCAGACGGATGCGCGCGTCCACCATGGACCGCGCCCCCTGCCGCATCACCTCCGACACCCAGGGGCCGGCGGCGTTGACGAGCGCGCGGGCGCGGATGCTGCTGCGCCGGCCGCTGCGCGTGTCCTCCACCGTCACGGTCCACAGCCCGTCCTCGCGGACGGCGCTCAGGAAACGGGTGCGGGTGCGGATCGTCGCGCCCATGCGGGCAGCGTCCTGCGCGTTCAAGACCACCAGACGCGCGTCGTCAACCCAGCAATCCGAATATTCGAAAGCGCGACCAAAACCCGGCTTCAGCGGCTTCCCCGCCGGATCGTTGCGCAGATCGAGCCCACGCGTGCCCGGCAGTTTCTCCCGCCCGCCAAGATGGTCGTAGAGGAACAGGCCCAGCCGCAGGAACCAGGAGGGCCGCAGGCCGGGCAGATGGGGCAGGACGAAGCGCAGCGGCCAGATGATGTGCGGCGCCATGCGCCACAGCACCTCGCGCTCGCGCAGCGCCTCGCGGACCAGCCGGAACTCGTAATATTCCAGGTAGCGCAGGCCGCCGTGGATCAGCTTCGTCGAGGCCGAGGACGTGCCCGACGCCAGATCCTTCTGTTCGCACAGATAAACGGAGCAGCCCCGCCCCGCGGCATCGCGCGCGATGCCACAGCCGTTGATGCCGCCGCCGACGATGGCAAGGTCGTAGACCCCGGCCATCCATCCCTCCTCTCCGCTGTGCGCCCGCCCGTTGCGGTCTGCGCCTTTGTTTTCGTTTCAAACGGTAGCCGAGGGTTCGGCAGGCCGCAATACGAAAAAAGTGAAAGCGATACGAAAGACCATGGCGCCAACACCCCTCCCTCGTTGGGAGAGCCGGTGAACTCCCACGGCGCTGGCGGGTTATCCAGGGAACCGGAACCGGAGGATCGCGTGTTCGAGTGGATCGCAGACATGGTCGAAGGCGGCGGCTACGCCGGCATCGCGCTTCTGATGCTGCTGGAGAACGTCTTTCCGCCCATTCCATCGGAACTCATCATGCCGCTGGCCGGCTTCGTCGCGGCGCGCGGGGATCTCAGCCTGCCGCTGGTGGTTCTGGCGGGCACCATGGGTTCGGTGGCGGGAGCGCTGTTCTGGTACTACGCCGGGCGGTGGCTGGGCAGCGAGCGGCTGAAACGGTTGGCCGCCCGCCATGGCCGCTGGCTGACCGTGGCGCCCGCGCAGGTTGACGAGGCGACGGGCTGGTTCCGCCGGCACAGCGCGGCGTCGGTGCTGATCGGGCGCCTGATCCCGGCGGTGCGCACGCTGATCTCCGTTCCCGCCGGGATCGCCGGGATGGGGCTGGCCCGCTTCCTGGTCTATTCGACCGTCGGGACAGCGCTTTGGTCGCTGGTCCTGGCCGGGGCGGGTTATCTGCTGGAAGGCCAGTACGACAAGGTGTCGGGCTGGATGGACCCGATGGCCAAGCTGGTCATCGCCGCCATCGCCGCCTGGTACGCCTACCGCGTCGCCACCTTCCGTCCGCAGGAGCAGAACTGACGGGGACATCCCCGTCAGTTTTCCCGAAACCGCTCGACCTCATTCCTTCGCATCGTCCTTTGAACCGCGGGTGGGCAGATCCTTGCGCTTCGCGGAGGCCATCTCCCGCAGTTCCTTTTCGCTCATCGATTTGGCCATCTCCTTCGAGGCACCGCGCAGGCCGGATTCCGGCTGCTCCCCACGCTTGGCCGCCAGCGCCGCGCCGGCGGCCATCTGCTGCTTCTTGGATTCCGCTTTGCTCATCATATCCCTCCAGCGGTGATGTGAACGCTCCTTCCACCAACAGGATTGGAGCGGATTCCGCTCTTGCGGGCCTATACCGCAACCTTTGGTGAATCCGCGGCGTCCTGCGTTCCGCCGTGATGGCATGACCTCCATCGGAACCGAATAACCACACATGAGTGTGCGCGAATTCGTTCCATATCCGTAATGCGGCTTTCCCGGTTGTCAGAATCTCTTTTAGTTGTATCATTCGTTGACAATCCCCCTTTTGGACGTATTTTTGGCAGCATAACCCCTTTTTGGGGTGCATATGACGTTTCTGTAAAAGTTCGTCGCGAGTTTTCCCGTCGGATCATTGCAACGCCGAAGGAATTGTGGGGATTTCGATGCCCGACACCACGCCGCACCTCCCCGACAACCGCCTTCATCTGTCCAACGGTTTCGGGCCGGTCCGACTCTGGCCCGATCTTCGTCTGCATGAGGGATTCGAACGGCTTGCCGAGCGGCATCCCACCGCTCCGGCGGTGGTTACTGAGGCCGGCATCCTCGACTGTGCCGGGTTGGACGCGGCGGCCAACGCTCTGGCCCACGCGCTGCTGGCGCTCGGGCTGGTCAGGGAGGAGCCGGTCGGCGTTCTGGCGGAGCGGTCGGGCGATCTGCCGCAGGCCTTTCTGGGGATTCTCAAGGCGGGCGGCGTCTATGTGCCGATGGTCGCCGACCTGCCGCCGGAGCGGCTGGCGAACATGGCGCGGCAAGCGGGGATGCGGCTGCTGATCGCGCTGGATGGGCTGACCCCGCCGGACGCGCTGGCCGATGCCCTGTCCGTCAACGGCGGGACGGAGCGGCCGCAAGCCGTCCTGCGCCCCGAATCCCTGGACGGGGACAGCCTCGCCAAGTCCGCGGAGCGCCCGAACCGGCCCGGTCCGGTGAACGGGCTGGCGGTCATCCTCTTCACCTCCGGTTCCACCGGCCAGCCGAAGGGCGTGCTGATCCAGCACGACGCCTGTGTGAATCTGGCGCTCGGCCACACGGAAGCGCAGGGCGTCGGGCCGGGCGACCGGGTGCTGCTGTCCACCTCCCCCGGCTTCATTCTGGGCTTCCGCGAGCTGTGCCTGCCGCTGCTCTCCGGGGCCGCCTATGTCCCGGCCTCGCGTGCGCTGATCGACGATCCGGCCCGGCTGCTTGACCATATGGCCCGGCTGGGCGTGACCATCGCGCTGTTCACGCCGTCCTACCTGCGGCTTCTGCACGGGGTGGTGCCGGCGGGTCTGCGCATGATCCTGACCGCCGGGGAGCGGCCCAACCCCGACGACGCGCGGCATTACGCCCGCCATCTCGACTATTGGAACATGCATGGCGCCACTGAGGTCTGCGGCACCATCTGCATGCACAAGGTGAGTCCCCGTGGCGACGGCCCGCTGCCCAGCGGGCGACCCTTCACCAACAACGCCGTCCATTTGCTGGACCGCCACGGCAACGAGGTCCCCGACGGCGAAGTCGGGGAGATCCACGTCGTCGGGCGGGGCGTTTCGCGCGGCTACCTGAACCAGCCCGAGCTGTCGGCGGAGAATTTCGTCGAGACGCGCTTCGGGCGCGCCTACCGCACGCACGATCTGGGGCGCTGGAATGAAGACGGCGAGTTGGAGACGCTGGGCCGCGCCGACGACATGGTGAAGGTGTCCGGCCAGTCGGTGTCGCTGGGCGAGATCGAGCGGACGCTGCTGCGCCACCCGCTGGTCAGCCGCGCCGCCGCCCTTCAGCACCAGGGCCGCCTGACCGCCATTGTGGAAAGCACCGATCCGGAGGCGGCGCAGTCGGAAGACTGGCGCGCCTTCCTCGGCCGCAGCCTGCCCGCCTACATGGTGCCGGCGCGGGTCCGCGCCGTGGCGCGGATGCCGATCAGTTCCGCCGGCAAAACCGACCGCCGCGCCCTGCTGGCGCTCGCCGAAGAGGCATTGACCGCCGCGCGCGGCACGGGCGGAACGCCACCGCAAGGCGATCTGGAGCGGGCCATCGCCGCGGTGTGGGAAGAGGTGCTAGACACCCGCCCGGTGATGCGGGACGACCCGTTCTTCGCCATCGGCGGCACCAGCCTGCTCGCCATCGCGGTGGGCCAGCGCCTCCATACGCTCGGCCATCCGGTCACGGTGCCGGTGATCCTGGCCACTCAGACGGTGGAGGCGTTGGCCCGCCGCATTGCGGAACAGACGGACGAGGACACCGCCCTGCCGGACTTGACCGATGGCCCCGCCACCGCCGGACAGGAGGATTTCTGGGTCGCCGCCAAGCTCGGCCTCGCCGCCGCCGGATCGCACGTCGTGCGCGTCCTGTCGGTGCGCGGCCCGGTTCCGGAGGTGGAGCGCTGGCGCGCCGCCTGGGCCGCCCTGCTGGAGCGCCACCCGGCCCTGCGCACCGCCTTCCACGCCGACGCCGACGCCGACGGGCGGGTGCGCTGGCGCACGGTTCCCGTCACCGCCCTGCCGCCCTCCGCCGGCTTTTCCATCGACCGCTGCCACGTCCCGGAGGAGGCGCGGGAACTGATCGCCGGCTACGCCGAGACGCCCTTCGCCCTGACCGAGGCGCCGCTGGCCCGCGCCGGCCTGATGTTTATCGAATCCGGCAACGAGACGCTGTTCTGGTTCGTGCTGCATCATGCCGTGGTGGACGGCCAGTCCGCCCGCACGGTGCAGGAGGATGTCCTGGCCCTGCTGCTGGGCCACCCCCTGCCTCCGGCGCCGCACGGCATCGCGCTGGCCGCGCGGGACGAGGCGCGCCACCTCCGTTCCGACCGGGCGGCGCAGGACCGCGCCTTCTGGCAGGCCAAGCTGGACGCTCTGCCGTTGGAGGCGTTCGAGGAGCTTCCACTCGACCAACCCCGCCCCACCACGCCCGGCGGGCGCTCCGCCCCACCCCTGGCGGAGCGGCTGGACGCCGCGACCACCGCGGCCCTCACCGCCATCGCGAAGGCGCAGGGCGTCGGCCTGCACGGCCTGCTGCTGGCGATCCTGGCGGCGGAAACGCGGCGGCGGCGCGGCGAACGGGCCGACCTGATCCTGGGCACCGGCGTTTCGCTGCGCCCAGCCGGCGCGGGGGAGGCCGTTGGACATTTCGTCAATCTCGTGCCGGTCGTCCTGCCCGGCGCCCCGGCAGCGCTGGGCGGGCAGGTTCGCGCCACGCAGGACGCGCTGACCGAGGCGGTCGGACACGCCGGCCTGCCCGCCAACCTGATCCAGCGTGAATTCCGCCAGCGCCGGCCCGACGCGCTGCCGCCCGCCCGCCCCAACCTCTTTGCGGTGGCTCTGACCGCCAACCCGCCGCGGACCAGCGGCGACCCGGCCAGCGGCCTGTCGCTGTCCCCGCGCCGCCTGCCCGGCGCCCTCGCCCATCCCGCCGCCGGCCTCGACCTCGCTTTCAGCCACGAGCCGGTGACGGCGGAGGACGGCGAAGGGCTGGAACTGGCGCTGTTGTGGAACCCGGACGTCTACACGGAGACCACCGCGCGCTCCTGGCTGGCCGGCTTCGCCGCCTGGGCGCGCTGGCTGGCCGCCGACCCGGTGCGGCAGGAATCGCCGCTGCCCGCGCTGCTCCCGGAAGAGACGGCCCTTCTCGACCGCTGGGAGCACGGCGAGGAGCGCGCACGCCCGGCCCGCCGCGCCCATGAGCTGTTCGAGGAGATCGCCGCCCGCAATCCGGACCGTCCCGCCGTGGTCAGCCGCAGCGGCGTGCAGACCTATGGCGACCTGAACCGGGACGCCGACCGCGTCGCCGCCGCCCTGCGGGGCTGCGGTGTGGCGCGGCAGGAGCCGGTGGCGGTGCTGACCGGCTGCGCGCCGGACCTGCCGGCGGCGGTGCTCGGCGTCTGGAAGGCGGGGGCGGCCTATCTGCCGCTGGCCCTGGACCTGCCGCCAGAGCGCATGGCCTACATGGTCCGCGACGCCGGCGCCCGGTTGCTGATCGCGCTGGACGGCCAGTCCGTCCCGTCCGCCCTGGCCGAGGCCGTGCCGACGCTGATCCGCCCGGAGATCCTGGAAGGCTACGCCGCACCGCCGGCTGTGGCCGGGGCGCCGGACGACCTCGCCTATATCATCTACACCTCCGGCACGACCGGACATCCGAAGGGCGTGGCGGTCCGGCACGCCGGTTTCATCAACGCCGCGCTCGCGACGGGGGAGACGGTCGGCCTGCGGGCGGACGACCGCATGGCGCTGGCGGCGACGCCGGGATTCGACGCCTCGCTGTGGGAACTCGGGCTGGCGCTGCTGCACGGAATGGCTTTGGTTCCCGTGCCGCCGGACCTGCGCGACGACCCCTGGGCGCTGAAGGACGCCTACGCGGCGTTGGGCGTCACCGTGGCTTTCCACGCGCCCTCCTACCTACGGGTCAGCCAGGAGAAGCCGTTCCGCGGCCTGCGCGTCCTGCTGACCGGCGGGGAGGCGCCGAACGCCGACGACGCCCGCCACCACGCCGCCGATCTCGCCTTCTGGAACGCCTACGGCCCCACGGAGGCGAGCATCCTCGCGTCCATGGGCCGCATTCTGCCGAACAGTGGACGCGGCGGGCCGGTGCCCGCCGGGCGCCCGCTGCCCAACACCCGCGTCACGCTGCGCCGTCCGGACGGCACGCCGGTTCCGCCCGGCCTGCCGGGAGAAGTCTGGCTGGGCGGGGTGGGCCTCGCCCGCGGCTACCTCAACAACCCGGAGCTGACCGCCCGCGCCTTTGTCGAGACGGCGGAGGGCCGCTTCTACCGCACCGGCGATCTGGGCCGCTGGACAGCGGATGGACAGCTGGTCCTGTGCGGCCGCGTCGACCATCAGGTGAAGCTGCACGGCCAGCGCGTCGAGCTTGCCGAGATCGAGCAGGACCTGCTGGCCCACCCTGCCGCCGCGCAGGCCGTCGTCCTGGTGGACGCCGCCGCGGAGGGCACCAAGGCCCTGCGCGCCTTCGTCCGCGCCAAGGACGGCGCCACCCTGCCCGACGAGGAGGCGTGGCGCGCCTTCCTGGCGGACCGCCTGCCCGCCTTCATGGTGCCGGCCAATGTGACGGCGGTGGACAGCGTCCCCCTGACACCCGCGGGCAAAATCGACCGGGACGCCCTGCTCCGCCTCGCCCACGCCCATGGCGATGCCACCACGGTGGAGCGGCAGGGGCCGCGGGACGGGCTCGAACGCCGCATCGCCGCCCTGTGGGGCGGCCTGTTGGGCGAGGAGGTCGCACGCACCGACAATTTCTTCGCGCTCGGCGGCAACAGCCTGCTGGCGGTGACCATCGCGCACCGGCTGTCCCAGGACCTGGGCGTGACCGTTCCGGCGCGCGCCCTGTTCGCCGCACCGACCCTGGCCGGCTTCGCCCGCAAGGTGGCGGAGTTGCGCGATGCGGAAGCGCCCCAGGCCGACGCGGATGACTCCGACCTCGCCACCGAAGGCGAACGGGAGTTCCGGGTGGCCGAAGCGGCGGGGCTGGACACGCGCCCCTTCATCATCCCGGTGATCCGCACCGTGGAGGGGGAAGTCCCGGACCCGGCCCGCTGGTCGGACGCCTGGAGGGCGCTCGCCGAGCGGCACGAGGCGCTGCGCACGACCTTCGCTGAGGACGCCGAAGGGCGGTTGCGACGCTGCATCGCCCCCACCGTCGGCGCCACTCCGGAGCTGTGCGATCAACCCGACCGCGCCGCGGCGCTGGCCCACATCCGCACCCGCCAGGCCCAACCATTCGCCATGGCGACCGCGCCGCTGTGGCGCGCCGGGCTGGTAACGCTGGCGGACGGAGGTGCTCCGCTGTTCTGGATGGCGATGCATCATTCCATCGGCGACGGGCGCTCGGTCGGCATCCTGTTGGATGAGTTGACCGCCCTTCTAGCCGGCAACCGGTTGCCGCCCCTGTCCGCCCGCTACGCCGCCATGGCCGCCCGCGAGCGTCGTTATCTGGACAGCCCGGACCGAGCGGCGGACGAGGCCCATTGGCGGGAACACCTGTCCGCCCTGCCCGCCGAGGCGTTCGACGACTGGCCGCTCGACACGCCGCGCGCCGCCGGGGCCACACCGGGCAGCCACCGCTTCGAGCTGCGTTTGGACCCGGCCACCGCCGCCGGGTTGAAGACCGTCGCCCGTCGGCACGAGGCCAGCCTGCACGCCGTCTTCCTGACCCTGCTGGCGCGGGAGGTGCGGCGGCGCACCGGGCGCGGCGACTTCACCATCGGCACCACCGGCGACATTCGGGAAACCGCCGAGGACGCGCGGGTTGTCGGCTATGGCGTGACCATGCTGCCGCTGGCTTTCCGGCCCGCTGCCGGGCTGCCTTTCGCAGCGGAGTTGCGCGCCACCCAGGCAGCCCTGGCCAACGCGCTCCAGCACGCCCGCCTGCCCTTCGCGCGGATCTGCCACGGCTTCTGGGCGGATCGCCCGCAGCAGCGCGACCCGGCCCGCTACCCGCTGTTCGACATCGCGGTGACGGAAAACCCGCAAGCCGGCCCCGCCCCCGGCCCGCTGCGCCTCGTCCGCCCCGATGGCGACGGGCTGGCCTATGAACGCACCGACCATTCGCCGGGTCAGGACATGGTGCTGATCCACGAAGGGCTGGCCGACGGCGGGCTGCTGCTGCAATGGCACGTCAACGCCGCGCTCTACGCCAAGGACACGGCGGAGCGCTGGTTCGACGCGCTGGCCGGCTGGGCGCGCTGGCTGGGGGGCGATGCCGCCCGCGCCGAGGCGACGCCGCCCTCCCTGCTGCCGGAGGAGGAGACGACGCTCGCGGCGTGGGAGCACGGCCCGGCGGCGGAACGCCCGGCGCTGCCCTTCCACGCGCTGTTCGAGCGGCTGATCGACCGGCCCGGCACCGGCCAGGGCGGACGCCCGGCGGTCATCACCACCGACCGCGTGTTGACCTACCGCGCCGTGGAGGCCGACGCCAACGCCATCGCCCACGCCCTGCGGGAGCGCAGGGTGGAGCGGGGCACTGTGGTCGCCGTCCTGACCGGCCGCTCTCCCAACCTGCCCGCCGCGCTTCTGGGCGTGTGGAAGACGGGAGCGGTCTATCTGCCGCTCGCCGCCGATCTGCCGGCGGAACGGCTGGCCTTCATCGTCGGAGACGCCGGAGCGGCACTGCTGCTGGCGCTGGACGGAGTGGCTGTGCCCGACGCGCTGTCCGCCCTGCCGCTTCTGCGTCCGGAGGACCTTTCCGCCGATTTCCGCACGTCACAAGCCCTCCGTCCACAGGCTACGACCGGACCGGAGGACACCGCCTATATCCTCTACACCTCCGGCTCCACCGGCCGGCCCAAGGGCACGCCGGTCAGCCACGGCGCCTACGTGAACATGGTGCTGGGAGCCGTCGAGACCTTCGGCCTGACCGCCGACGACCGGACGCTGATGTTCGCCTCGCCCTCTTTCGACGTGTCGCTGTCGGACATCGGCGTGCCGCTGGCCGCCGGGGCGGCGCTCTGCGCCGTTCCCTACGAGGTGCTGAGCGCGCCGGCGCGCCTGATCGCCTTCCTGGAGGAGCAGCGGGTGACCGTCGCCGACCTCACCCCGACCTATCTGCGCCTGTTCGACGGGGCGGAACTGCCGTCGCTGCGCATCCTGGTGACCGGCGGCGAGGGGCCCCTTGCGGCGGATGTGCGCGCCTATGCCGGGCGGCTGCGCTACTACAACGCCTACGGCCCGACCGAGAACACCATCACCAGCGCCATGGGGCTGCTCGGCACGGAGGATCGGGGATTCCTGCCCGTCGGCCGACCGCTGCCCAACACGTCGGTCCACATCCGCGACGCGGCGGGCCGGCCGGTGCCGCCGGGGGCGGTGGGGGAGATCTGGCTGGGCGGCGCCAACCTCGCCCGCGGCTATCGGAACCGCCCGGAGCAGGAGGCGGTGGCCTTCATCGGGACGGGACGCGGACGGCTCTACCGCTCCGGCGACCTCGGACGCTGGCGCACCGACGGCGAGTTGGAGGTGCTGGGCCGCATCGACGATCAGGTGAAGCTGAACGGCATCCGCATCGAACTCGGCGAGATCGAACAGGCGCTGGGCGCCCACCCCGACATCGCGCAAGCCGTGGCCCTGGTGCAGGGCAAGGCCGGCGCCGCGCAGAGCCTGTGGGCGTTCGTCCGCCCCATCCCCGGCAAGCCGGTCCCGGCCGAGGAGTCCTGGCGCGGCTGGCTGGCCGAACGGCTGCCCGCCGTGATGATCCCGGCGGGGGTGATCGCGGTGGAGACGGTGCCGGTCACGGCGTCCGGCAAGGTGGACCGCGTGGCGCTGCAAGAGCTGATCGCCGGTCACACCCCGCAGGGTGCGCAGATCGCACCGCAGGGCCGGCTTGAGGAAACCCTCGCCCGCGTCTGGGCGGAGCGGCTGGGCCGCGGCCCGGTCTGGCGCGACGACAATTTCTTCGCGCTCGGCGGCCACAGCCTGCTCGCCATCGCCGTCGCCCACGCGCTGGAGACGGAGCTGGGGCGCCCGGTCTCCGCCCGCGACCTGTTCACCGAACCGACCCTGCGCGGCTTCGCCGCCCGCCTCGCCGCCGCCGCTCCCTTGGACGCGCCGTCCGACGCCGAATCCGACCGCGCGACGGAGGGCCAGCGGGAGTTCTGGGTGGCCGAGCAGGCGGGGCTGGACATTCGCGGCTTCAACATTCCCCTGACATTGGCGGTGGAGGGCGACACCCCGGCCGACGACCACTGGCGGGACGCCTGGTCCGCCCTGACCGAGCGGCACGAGGCCCTGCGCACCGGCTTCCACGAGGATGAAGGCGGCACGCTCCGCCGTGTCGTCCAGACCACGACCGCCACTCTTGAGATTGGGACGGCCTCCGACCGCGCCGCCGCTCTGGACCTCATCCGGGCCTGCCAGACGGCGCCCTTCGCCATGGCCGCTCCGCCGCTGTGGCGGGCCGGACTGGTGAGGGTGGCCGACGGCGGCGGCGACCTGTTCTGGCTGGCCCTGCACCATTCCATTGGCGACGGCCTGTCGCTCGGCCTGCTGGCGAACGACCTCGCAGCACGGCTGCGCGGGGAGTCCCTGCCCGACCGCGCGCCCGGCTTCGGCCGCTCCGCCGCGCGGGAGGAGGCCTATCTGGCCGGCGAGACTGCCCGCCAGGATGCCGAGCATTGGCACAGCCTGCTCGCCGGAATCGACCCCGCCGCTTTCGAAGAATGGCCGCTTGATAATCCCCGTCCGCCGGTGCGCAGCGCGGAGACGGCCAAGGGAAGCCATTGCCACCGCGTCCGCCTCGCCCCGGACGTGGCGGAGGCGTTGCGCGCCCTCGCCCGGCGCACCGGCGCCAGTCTGCACGCCCTGATGATGACCCTGATGGCGCGCGAGGTGCGGCGCCGCACCGGCCGGGCGGCGTTCCTGATGGGCACCGCCGCCTCCACCCGCGAAACGGCGGAGGAGGCCGGCGTCGTCGGCTACTTCATCAACATGCTGCCGGTGCCCTTCCGGGTCGACCGGGGTGAGTCGCCGGAGCAGGCGGTCAAGGCCACGCAACACCGTCTGGCGGAAGCGCTGCGCCATGGTCGTCAGCCTTTCGCACGCATCCACCAGGAGTTCCGCCGCAGCAACCCGCAGGCACAACACCCGGCCCGCTACCCGCTGTTCGATCTGGCGGTGACGGAAAATCCGGCCATGGCCGCCCCGCGGGGCGACGGGTTTCGCTTCGCGGCCATCGACGCCCTCGACGGAAACGGCATCCAGTACGAGCTGCGCCACAGCGCTCCCGCCCAGGACCTCGTCCTGGTGCATGAGGGGCAGGCGGACGGCGGGCTGGTTCTCCAGCTCTACGCCAACGCCGCCCTCTACGAGCGGGAGACCGCCCACGATTGGACCGCGGCGCTGGCCGGCTGGGCGCGGCGGCTGGCCGATCCGCAGCGGGTGCCGGGCGACGCGCTGCCTACCCTGCTGCCGGACGAGGAGACGCGGCTCGCCGCGTGGGAGCACGGCCCGGCGATGCCGCACCCGGTTCCCTGCTTCCACCACCGGTTCGCCGCGCTGGCACGCACACAGCCGGACCGGCCCGCCCTCATCACCGACGATGGAGAAACGAGCTACGCAACGATGAACGCCCGCGCCAACGCGCTGGCCCACGCGCTGCTGGCGCAAGGCTTGCGGACCGGCGACGCGGTCGGCGTCCTGACGGAACGCTCGCCCGCCCTGCCCGAAGCGGTCCTGGCGATCTGGAAGGCCGGGGCCGCCTATCTGCCGCTGACCCGCGACCTGCCGGCCGACCGGCTGGCCTTCATCGCCCGCGACGCCGCCATCCGCGTCGTCGTGGCGCTGGACGGCCACCCTCTGCCCGACGCGCTGGCGCAGGCCGGATATGCGGTTCTCCGCCCGGAATCCCTGACCGAGGAGTTCCGCACCGCCCATTCCCATGAACCGGAGGCCGGGGAGCGCAGCGGCCCCGGCGATCCCGCCTACATCATCCACACCTCGGGGTCCACCGGGGTGCCGAAGGGGGTGGTGCTGCATCATGGCGGGCTGCTGAACCTCGGCCTGTCGATGGCGCGGATGATGGGCGTCCAGCCGGACGAACGGACGCTCCTCAGCTCCTCTCCCTCCTTCGACGCCTGGATCTCCGATTCCGTGATGACCTGGGCGACCGGCGGCGCCCTCGTCCCCATCCGCCGCGCCGAGATGGACGACACCGCCGGGCTGCGCGCCAAGATGGAGAGGCTGGGCGTCACCTCCGCCACCCTGCCGCCCTCCTATCTGCGGCTGTTCGAACAGGCGGACCTCCCGACCCTGCGCATCCTGATGACAGTGGGCGAGCCGCCCAACGCCGCCGACGCCCTGCACTACGCGGCCCGGCTGCGCTACATCAACGGTTATGGCCCGACCGAGAACACCGCCGCGGCCAGCATCGGCATCCTGTCCCCGGACTCGCCGTGGATGAGCGCCGGGCGCCCGCTGCCCAACACCGCCATCCACATCCTGGACGAGGACGGGGAGCCGGTTCCCCCCGGCGCCGTCGGCCATGTCTGGCTGAGCGGAATGGGGCTGGCCATCGGCTACCTGAACCGGCCCGACCTGACCGCCGCCGCCTTCGTGGAGACGCCGAAGGGCCGCCGCTACCGCACCGGCGACCTCGGCCGTTGGCTGCCCAACGGGGAGCTTCTGGTCCTCGGCCGGTCCGACAGCCAGGTGAAGCTGCGCGGCCAGCGTGTGGAACTGGGCGAGATCGAGCACCGGCTGGAGGCCCATCCCGGCGTGCAGCAGGCGGTGGCCCTGGTGGACACGCCGCCGGGCGGCACCCAGTCGCTGTGGGCCTTCGTCAGCCTCGCCCCGGACGCCGCAGAGCCGACGCAGGCCGCCTGGGCCGCCCACACGGCGGCGGCGCTGCCCGCCTACATGGTGCCGGCGGCGGTGATCCGAGTGCCGGCGATCCCGGTGACGGTGGCCGGCAAGGTGGACCGCAAGGCCCTGCTGCAAGCGCTGGCCGAACATGCCCCATCCGACGGGGCCGCCGCCGGCGCCTACACCCCGCCGCGCAACGCGGTGGAGCAGCGGGTGGCCGAACTGTGGGCCGAGCAACTCCAGCGGCCCGTTCCGGGGCGGGAGGCCGGCTTCTTCGAGTTGGGCGGCGACAGCCTGCGGGCGATCGCCGTGGTCAACCGGCTGCGCCGTGAATTCGCCTGCAAGATCAACGACCTCTATGAAGCCCCGGTGCTGGCGGACTTCGCACTGCGCCTGCGGCCCCAGCCGGACCATCTGCACCGCGTCCTCGCGTCCGTCCGATCCCATTGGCGGGACTATCAGGCGACCCTGCCCGCCTTCGACGCCGCCCGCGACCGGGCGTTGGCCGAGCAGCAGCGAGCCTACGAGGTGCGCAACGCGGCCTACGACGCCTTCGACGGGACGGAGCGGCGCGACTATGGTGAGGTGCTGCTGACCGGCGCCACCGGCTATCTCGGCGCCTATCTGTTGCGGGAGCTTCTGTCCGATCCGACACGGCGGGTCACCGCCCTGGTCCGCGGGGGCGACGACGGGGCCGCGCGCGCCCGGCTGGGCCGCGTGCTGGCTGGCTATTTCGGGGCGGCGGGCGGGGCCGCGCTGATCGGCGATCCGCGCCTGACCGTGCGGGCCGGGGACCTGCGCCGCGACGGGCTGGGCCTCACCCCCGCCACCCACAGCGCGCTGGCGGAGGGGGTGCGGGCGGTCTTCCACTGCGCCGCCAACGTCAACCATTTCGGACATTACGCGGAGTTCCACGCCGACAACGTCGAGGCGACCCGCCGGCTCCTCGGCCTCGCCGCCGCGCGGCGCGGCGACCCGGCGGACTTCCACCTGATCTCCACCCTGTCGGTCACCGGCAAGGCGCCGGAGGACGGCTTCAAACTCTTCACCGAATACGACGCGGTGCCGGAGACGCTGGACGAGAACTACTACGTCCGCAGCAAGCAGGAGGCGGAGCGGCTGGTCACGGCGGCGCGCGGCGACCTACGCAACGCCAGCATCCACCGCGTCGGCAACGTCGTCTTCGCGGCGGAGGGCGGGCCCTTGCAGCTGAACCTGCGGGACAACGCCTTCTTCCGGCAACTGGCCGCCTTCGTGCGGCTGGGGGTGGTGCCCGACGATTCGCACGTCTGGCTGTGCCACGTCGATCGCGTGGCCCGCGCCGTGGCGTTGCTGGCCGGTGCCGCTGGCCTCGCCAACGAGACGCATCACGTGGAGAACCACCGCCGCGACACGCTGGCCGACTTCGTCACCTCGGCGGCGGGCATGGCGGGCGCTGTGAGGGCGGTCGGCTTCGACGCGTTGCTCGACCGGCTGGAGCGCGCCATCGGCGAACCCGACATGGACGGCGCGCTGGCCCAGACGCTGGAGGGCTTCGGGCTCTACGGCGGGTGTTCCCCCCAGGCGCGCGGCCGGCGGCAGGAGCTGACCTCCGAACGCACGCAGGGGCTGCTCGGCCGCATGGGCTTCGGCTGGCCGCCGGTTCCCCGCGCCGGGCAAGCCGAGATGCTGCGCGCCGCCGCGGACCTCTTCACCCGATGACCGCCTCCGGAGCCACCATGCTCACCCATGTCCACGACCTCGGCTTCCGCACCGGGGAGTTCACCGTCGAGCCGCTGGCCGACGCCGAGACGGCGCGCGTGCTGGCCATCCTGGCCGCCCGCCACGGGGCGGAGACCGACGCCGCCGCCCTCGTCCCGGACGGGCGTGAGGCCGAGCTGCGCGGCGAACTGGCGGAGGCCGCGCCCGGCCTGTCCGCCCTGGCCACGGCGATCCGCGACCGGCTGGAGACCAGCCACAGCGGCGTGCTGATCCGCCGCGCCCATCTCGGCCGCCACGATCTCGACACCCGGCGCCGCCTGCTCTACGCGCTGGCCGTCGGCATCGGCGCGCCGACCGCGACCGACCGGATCGACCGCAAGGTGGTGTGGGACATCAAGCTCCGCCCCGAACTGGTCCGCAGCGGCGCCGCCTCCACCTTCTCCGAGCACGCCGACGAGGCCGATTTCCACACCGACACCCAGTATTTCCCGACCCCTGAACGCTACATGCTGCTCTATTTCGCCCGGGCGGCGGCCTGCGGCGGCGGGCGTTCCAGCCTGCGCGACGCCCGCTGCGTCCGCGCGGCCCTGGCCGGCAGCGACGAGGGGCGCTGGGCGCTGGACCTGCTGTCGCGGACGGCGCTGCCCTTCCGCATCCCTGCCACCTTCACCCGCACCGGATCGCGGGACGCGGTGGAGGTGACCTTCGCCACCGTCTTCGGCGACCGCCCGCTCATCCGCTTCCGCACCGACACGCTGCGCCGCGGCCTCGCCGCCCGACCGGAGCACGACACGCCGGAGGTCCGCCGCGCGCTCGCCATCCTCCAGGCGGAGCTGGACAACCCGGCGCGGCGGCTGGAGACCTTCCTGGAGTCCGACAGCCTGCTGGCGATGAACAACCACGAGGCGCTCCACGGGCGCGGCGCCTTCGCCGACCCGGACCGTCACGCGTTGCGCATCCGCATCGACGACGGCGCTCCGCAGGATGGCGCCCCGCAGGATATCGGCCCGCAGGATCACGCGCGATGAACCTCCTCCGCCTGCTGGGACGGCTGGGACCGGCGCCGCTGCGCCGGCTGGTTCTCTACGCCCTGGGGTCGGCCCTCTTCTCCACGCTGGTGCTGGCATTGGTCAACCGCGGGGCGGAAGAGATCGCCGCGGAGAAGGCCGACTTCGTCAACGTCCCGCTGGCCGCCACCTTCGTCGTCAGCGTCCTCCTCTACATGCTCCTGGAAGGCCGCATGGTCGCCCACCTGTCGGCCGACGCGGAGGAGGTGGTGGACAGCCTGCGCATGCGGCTGCTCGACCAGATCCGCCGCGCCGACCTGTGGAAGCTGGAACGCTTCGGCCAGACCCCGCTGTTCGAAAGCGTGACGCAGAGCAGCCAGCTCATCTCGCAGAACTCCCAGTTCCTGGCGCTGACGGTGCGCTCGGTCCTGCTGACCGGGACGATCCTGCTCTACATCGCCACAATCTCGCCGGTCGCCTTTCTGCTGATCGGCGGGCTGCTGGGCGCCGGGACATGGTTCTACATCCGGCTGGGTCGCGCGCTGGAGGAACGGCAGCGCGCCATGATGGCTGAGGAGGCCGCCCTGTTCGAAGGCGTGTCGGACCTGTTCGACGGCTTCAAGGAACAGCGGCTGAACAGCGCCCGCAGCCGTGACCTGAACGCCGCCTTCGGCACCGTGTCCGGCCGCACCACCACGGCCCGCGGCGCGGTGCATCTGCACACCTGGCAGCAGTTCGTGTTCGGCGAATGCGCCTTCAACCTGATGCTGGGCGTGGTCGTCTTCGTCGTGCCATCCTACTCCAGCGCCATCTCGGCGGAACTGGTGAAGATCACCGCCGCCATCTTCTTCATGTCGGCCCCGGTCTTCGGGCTGATGCAGTCGCTGGCGGTGATGAGCGCCGCGGAGGCCGCCGCCGGGCGCATGATGGTCCTGGAAGGCCAGCTTTCGGAGTTGGCGGAAGCCGGGAGCGACGGCCCCGCCCTGCCGGTGCCGGTGAATTTCGCCGAAGTGCGGATGGAGGGGGTTGAGTTCGCCTTCCCCGCCCCGCCGGGCGAAGCGCCCTTCGCGGTCGGTCCCTTCGACCTGACCATCCGGCGTGGCGAGGTGATCTTCATCACCGGCGGCAACGGATCGGGAAAATCGACCTTCATCAAGCTGCTGACCGGCCTCTACCACCCGCTGCGCGGGCGGATCACGGTGGACGGGGTGCCGGTCGGGCCGCAGCGCATCGCCGCCTACCGCGAGCTGATGGCGACCGTCTTCGCCGACTTCCACCTGTTCGCCCGCCTCTACGGCCAGGACACCATCAACCCCGTGCAGGCCGCCGAGCTGATGCGCTGGATGGAGATGGAGCGGGTCACCGCTCTGGACGGCGACCGCTTCGGGCGGCGCGACCTGTCCGCCGGGCAGCGCAAGCGGCTGGGCCTCGTTGCCGCGATCCTGGAGAAGGCGCCGATCCTGATCCTCGACGAATGGGCCGCCGACCAGGACCCGCATTTCCGCTTCAAGTTCTACCGGGAGGTCGTGCCGGAGTTGAAGCGGCGCGGCCTGACCATCGTGGCGGTGACCCATGACGACCATTACTTCGACGTCGCCGACCGCCGCCTGCACATGGAGGAAGGCCGCCTGACCGAACTTGCCCATAGGACGGAGGGCGTGGCATGAGACTGGCCGCCATCGTCCTGCGCGAGCTTCCGGAGAATCTGCGCACGCTCGCCCTGATGAACGTCCTGTCGGCGATCGCGACCGCGGCGCTGCTCTGGCTGGTCGACGCCGCCGCCAAGGACGCGGCCAAGGGCATCGTCAGCCCGCGGCTTCTGGTGATGTACGCGGTCACCGTGACGCTGTTCGGGGTGACCCACAATTACGCGCTGGTCACCGCGTCCCAGGACGCCGAGCGGCTGATCCACAAGATCCGGCTGCGCCTGTTCGATCTGGTGCGCCGCGCCGACCTCGTGACCGTGGACCGCATCGGGCGGGCGTCGCTGCACGGCGTGCTGACCCAGGACACCCAGACGCTGGCCCAGACCCTGCCGCTTCTGGCGATCGGCGGGCAGCAGGCGGTGATGCTGGTCTTCCTGGCGGTCTATCTGGCCTGGCTGTCGCCGCTGGCCTGCGTGATGGCCTTCGCCTTCGCCGGGATCGCCGTGGCGGTGAAGGTCGCGCGGGTGCAGCGCCTGCGCCGCAGCATGGTGGAGGCGGCAGCGGCGGAATCGCGCGTCTTCGACGGCCTGACCGACCTGCTGCGCGGCTTCAAAGAGGTGCGGATGAACCGCCGCCGCGGCGACGGGCTGATCCGCGACCTCGCCGACGCCTCGTCCCGGGCGCGCGCGGTGAATGTGGACATGAAGGAGCGGTGGGGACGCAACTTCGCGCTCGTCGAGGCGATGTTCTACACGCTGATCGGCATGATGGTCTTCGTCGTGCCGCTGTTCACCACCGGCTATCACGCGGTGGTGGTGGCGGCGACCACGGCGGCTCTGTTCATCGTCGGGCCGGTCAGCACCGTGTCCTTCGTCACACCGCTGGTCGCCCAGACCGAGATGGCCCTGTCCAACATCGAGGCGATGGAGGAGCGGCTGCGCACCGCCGCCGGCAGCGCCCCGGACGAAGGGGCGGAGCGGCTGCCCGGCCCGCCCGCCAGCATCGCGCTCAAGGATGCCAGCTTCGCCTATCACGACGGCGAGGGCGCGCCGGTCTTCGCGATCGGGCCGCTGTCGGCGGAATTCCGGGCGGGAGAGATCACCTTCGTCACCGGCGGCAACGGCTCCGGCAAATCCACCATGCTGCGCCTGCTGACCGGGCTGATGCCGTTGAGCGGCGGCCGGCTGCTCGCCGACGGGGAGCCGGTGCCGGCGGAACGGATGCAGAGCTACCGCGATACGATCTCGGCCATCTTCTCCGACTATCACCTGTCGCGCCGCCTCTACGGCGTGGCCGACCCCGATCCGGCGCGTGTCCGCGCCCTGCTGGAGCGGCTGGAGATGCAGGACAAGGTGACGGTCGCCGACGGCGGCTTCAGCACCGTCGCCCTGTCCACCGGCCAGCGCAAGCGCCTCGCCCTCGTCGTCGCCCAGCTGGAGGACAAGCCGGTCATCGTGCTGGACGAATGGGCCGCCGACCAGGACCCGCATTTCCGCCGCGTCTTCTACGAGGAGCTGCTGCCGGAGCTGAAGGCGTTGGGCAAGATCGTGATCTGCGTGACCCACGACGAGCGCTGGTTCGGCCTCGCCGACCGCGTCTATCACATGAACGAGGGGCGCATCGAGGAAGGCCACGGCCACCCTCACCTGTTCGCACTGGAGACGGCGTGATGGCCCCGCCCCCGTCCCCCTGGCTGCAAGGTTTCCGAGCGGTCTCGGCGCCGCACCGCACCCTGGTCTGCTTCCCCTACGCCGGGGCCGGCGCCGCCATCTTCCGGGACTGGGCGTCGGACGTCGGGCCGGACACGGACCTGCTGGCCGTGCGCCTGCCGGGACGGGAGACCCGCATCGGCGAGCCGCCGCTGCACCGTGTGGAGGAGACCATACCCGCCCTCCTGGCGGCGCTGGAGCCGCTGGGCGAACGGCCGCTGATCCTGTTCGGCCACTCGATGGGCGCGGCGCTGGCCTACGCCACCGCCCGTGCGCTGACGGCGCATGGTCGCCCGCCCGCCCTGCTGGCGGTGTCGGGGCGCCGGGCGCCCCACCTTCCGTCGCGGCGGCCACCCGTCGATGGCCTGGACGATGCGGCCTTCCGCGCCCGCCTCGCCGCGCTGGGCGGCACCCCGCCCGAGGTGCTGGCCTGCGACGACCTGATGGAACTGATGCTGCCCATGCTGCGGGCCGACTTCGCCATGTCCGATGGGTTCCTCGAACCTGATCCGCCGCCGCTTCCGATGCCGATCCTGGCCTTCGCCGGGGCGGAGGACACCGAGGCCACGGTGATGGAGGTTGCCGGGTGGGAGCGGCTTGCCGGGGCGGGCTTCAGCCTGCGCACGCTTCCCGGCGGCCATTTCTTCCTGCACAAGCAGCGCGCGATGATTGTCAGGCACCTGATGGAGGAAAATTTATGAAACACCAACTAAGCGTTGAGATTCTTTTTGATGGCAAATCCTTTGACGAAGACAACCGCATTCGTTAGCCCATATGACGGTGCCGCCGGCAACCACCGGCGGCGTTTTCGGAGCGGGCCGTCCCTTCGGGGCCGACAGTCGCCGCGGGCCATCCGGTGCGCGGCGTTCATTGCTGATTTTCTCTCGACAACGTCCCTTTTTGGAGCACCACAGCATGGTCAGTGAGAAGGATACACCGGGCGGCAAGGCGAAGCCGGAAACGGCGGTCGCCCCGGTCTCCACCCCGGCTCCGGAGGCCGTGACGGCCGCCCCCGAAACCGCCCCCCACAGCGCCAACACGTCCGAAACCGCCCCGGCCGCTCCGGCCTCCTCCGAGGCGCAGGCGGCGGAGATCATCCGCAAGCATGTGCTGCTGTCCGCCGCGGCGGGCGTCATCCCGCTGAACTTCGTGGACACCGCCGCGCTTGCCGTCGTCCAGCTCCGCCTGCTCAAGGAGCTGTCGGAACTGCACGGCGTCGATTTCCGCGGCGACATCGGCCGCTCCGCGGTCGGCACGCTGTTCGCCACGGTCGCTCCGACCGCCCTGGCCGGCGGCCTGCTCGGCTCGATGGCGTTCAACATGGCCCTGCGGTCGGTGCCGGTGATTGGCACGGTGACGCGGCTGGCCACCCAGCCAGCCTTCAACAGCGCCTTCACCTACGCGCTGGGCAAGGTCTTCCAGCAGCACTTCGCCTCGGGCGGAACCTTCCTGACCTTCCAGCCGGAAAAGGTGAAGACCTATTTCCGCGAGAAGTTCGAGGAGGCCCGCCGCCGCAAGGGCACTGCGCCGGAAGCGGCGCCGGCCGCGGCCTGAACCGCGGCACCTGGACGCCGCCACGGCCCGGAGGGACGGGTGGGGATGCCTTCGCGTATCCCCACCCCCCTCCGCCGTCACCCTTCCGCCCTGCTCCCATTCCAAGGCCGGACGCGCATGCCCCTCGTTCTCGTCATGCTCTATCTCCTCGCCTGCCTGGTGTGCGCCGTCATGGGCCGCAACACCACGATCGGCTTCATCGGCCATTTCCTGCTGGCCCTTTTCCTGACTCCGCCGGTGAACTTCGTGATCCAGGCGGTGGGCCGCCCCAGCACGCGGGAACGTGAGAAGATGCTGACGACGAGACCGCGATGACCACGCTCGACCAGTCCGCCGGGGACGGCCTCGTCCGCGCCCCCCTGGGGCAGCGCGCCGCCCTCTGGCTGAAACGGCGCAGCGTGTCGATCTACGCCCTGACGCTGACCCTGATCCTGGGTTTTCTCGCCATCGCGCCGGCCGTCTTCGTCGAGGTGCCCTCCGGCCATGTCGGCGTGCTGTGGCTGCGCTTCTTCGGCGGCACGGTCACCGACCGGGTCTACAGCGAGGGCACCCACCTGATCTTCCCGTGGGACCGGGTGACGATGTACGACGTGCGCCTGCGCACCGACACCCGCACCTACGAGGCGGTGGCGGCCAACGGCATGTCGATGACGGTGAACGTGGCGCTGCGCTACCGCGTCAACCCGCCCGCCGCCGGTCTGGTCCACAAGCTGGCCGGAGACGATTACGCGGAGAAGCTGGTGCATCCGGAGATCGCCAGCCTCGTCTACGAATTCGTGTCGAAGCACAATCCGGAAAACTTTTACTCGATCAATCGGGCGGACATCCAAGGCTTCCTGCTGCGGGAGGCCCGCCAGCAGTTCCCCACCCCGCCGACCGATCTGCAATCCTTGAAGCTGCCCCCCGGCACGACGGCGGACGATTACAGCTCCGTGATGATCCGGATCGAGGACGTGCTGGTGGCCGGGGTCAGCTTCCCGCCGCTGGTTCGCCAAGCCATCGACCGCAAGATCGAGCAGCAGCAGATCATGGAGGAGTACGACTTCCGCATCGCCCGTGAGGCCAAGGAGCGCGACCGCAAGCGGATCGAGGCGGAGGGCGTGCGCGACTTCCAGGACATCGTCGCCCGAAACATCACGCCGGAATATCTGCGTCTGCGCGGCATCGAGGCGACGCGGGCCTTTGCCACGTCATCGAACGCCAAGACGATCATCATCGGCGGACGCGACGGGCTGCCGGTCATCCTGAACACCGGCGACGATGCCAAGTCGAGCACGGCGGCAGCACCCGCCGCCGCGCCGCCCCATGAAACCGCTGCGAAGGAGCAGGACGGCCTCGCCGGGCGCCTGTCCACCCTGGACGAGCCGCCAGCGGAGAACACCGCACCGGAAGCCCCCCCGGACGCCGCCGGGCGCTGAGGCCCGGCGGAACCGCCGTTCGAAAAGAGCCGGCTACTCGGCGGCCTCGGCAAGGGTCCGGGCGAAATCACGCTCCATCTCGTCCAGCAGGCGGACCACCTCCGCCGAGGCCCGCTTCATCTCGGCGGCGTGGCGTTCGGCCTCCATGCGGTTGCCGGCCTGGAGGGCGAGCAGCGTCTCGCGGCCCGACTCATGAACGGTCCGGTGCGGCGTGGCCATACCCTTGTAGGTGGGCAGGCGCATCGTCCGGGGATCGTTCACGCTGTCGTACCAGCGACCCAGGCGGCAGGAGTGATGGGTGGACAGGTCCGCCGGCAGAAGCGTGCGCTGGCCGCCCACCGCCTCCATGATCTTGTCCACGAAGGCGAGATGATCCTGCTTGGCGAGACGGACCAGTTCGCCAACCCCGTCGCGGCTCATCCGGTCAACCTCCTCGCGGCCGATCTTGCGCTCGTCGAAGCGGATGTGCAGCCGGTTGTCGTGCCGCGCCACCACCGAACCGCGCAGCGACAGCTTATAGCCGGGAAGCGACACGGTGACCTGCCCGCCGGTGGGCGCCGCCCCCTTCGTCTCGGCGTAGCAGCCGCATTCGGAGATGTCGCGGACCAGCGCCGGCGTCTGGTCCACGCTGCCGTCCAGCAGCACCGGGCGGCGGCGCGTGTGCCGCCGGTTCGCCAAATCGGAAGAGGTGCGGATGGCCCGCGCCAGCAGGGACGGCAGGGTGTCCAGCGCCTCCTGCATGCGGTTGGCGCTCTCGCCGACGGTGTAGGCCACGGTTGTGGCGCGCTGGGTCTCGCCGCCCACGTCGGTCATCCGGGTGGCGATGCCGCGGAAGATGCCGGCGACCTCGCCGATGTTGCGGGCGATCTCACGCGAGGCGGAGGACTGTTCCTCCACCGCCGCGGCGATCGAGGAGTTGATCTCCTGCATGGTGGTGATGGTGGTGGCCACCCCGTCCATGCCGGTGATCGCCTGCTCCGCCACCGCCTGGATGGCGCCGACCTTGGCGGCGATCTCGTCCGCCGCCTTGGCCGACTGTCCGGCGAGGTTCTTCACCTCGGTCGCCACCACGGCGAAGCCCTTGCCGGCCTCGCCGGCCCGCGCCGCCTCGATGGTGGCGTTGAGGGCCAGCAGGTTGGTCTGCCCGGCAATGGCGCGGATGATGTTCAGGATGCCGCCGATCTCCTGCGCCGCGGTGCTGAGCTGCGCCATGATCTGGCGGGCCTCGCCGCTCTTCTCCACCGCCTCGCCGGCGATCCGGGACGCGCCGCTGACCTGGACCGAGATCTCGCCGACCGCGGCCTGGAGCTGCTCCGCCCCCGCGGCGACCGTCTGGGCGGCGTCCAAGGCCTCCGCCGTGTCGGCCGACGTGCCGGTGATGCTGTCCTTCACGGACGCGCAGACGCTGTCCAGGTCACCGACCGTGCGGCGCAGGTCGGCGGTGTAGCTGGCGACGCTGTCCACCACGTCGTTGGCCTCGTGGTCGATGGAATCGACCATCGCGTCCACCGCCTGGAGCCGCTCGTCGATCAGGCGGTCCCAATAGACGGACAGGGCGGCGTCGAGATCCATCAGCACCGCCGACACCACGGCGCGCTGCATGGTCACGATGAAGCCGAGCCGGCTGCCGGTCAGCAGGGTTCCGCCCATGTTCTGCGCCAGGGCGGCCATGATCTCGCCCAGGATGAAGGCGTAGCCGCCGACGTACCAGCTCGGGCTCAGCCCGATGCGGTGGTGGGCGATGCCGACCGCGCGCACCGACTCCTTGTAGCTGTCGTCGAAGCGGCCCTCGAACAGACGGGTCCAGTGCGCGATCTGGGCGCGCTTGGCCCCTTCGACCTGCGCCGGGTTGGCGAACAGGCCGGCCAGTTCGGGCTGGGCCATCGTGCGGGCGTAGAAGCGGTCCAGAATCCCCGGCAGGGCTCTGGCGATGATCGGCAACGCCTGCCGCAGGCTGCCGACCGTTTCCGGTCCCAAATCGAAATAGGCGGTCTTGGTGACGTCAAGGGCGCGCAGGGAGTCCGGCATGGCGAATGTTTGTATTCTGTAATGAACGAACGCCAACCGATAACATTTCCCCTACACCAAAGGTATCCCTAAAAGGAATTCGCATGCGACATGCTGTCCCACCTCATGATTAACAGATGGTTTACTTTGCTCGATGCGCAACATGGACGCAATGAATAAGCCTTGAAATACAAACACTTTCCTCAAGACGGATGGCAGAAGTCGAAACGGCACCTTCACATTGCATGAATCCGGTGCGTCCCGAGGTTGATAAAACTATTTGTTTCAAATGCGTGGCAAAGGTTACCAATGCGCCGCCTTCCCGGTGTCTCCGGGACGACCCGACGGATTTCCAAGGAGTTTTCGGCCGATGAATCCCCTCCGCACGTTCAGCCTTGCGACGAAGCTGACCATTCTGTGCACATTCGGCCTGATTGCCCTGTCGGGCGCCCTGACCTACGCGACGATCGCCAAAGTCACCGCCAGCATCAGCAAGGACGCGGCGGAGCGGAGGGAGCAGGCCATCACCAACTTCCGCATGCTGCTCGACCAGAAAGGGGCCGAGTACCGGCTCAAGGACGGCGCGCTGTACATCGACGATTTCAAGCTGGACGGCGCGAACGACATCGTCGACACCGTCCGCAGCGTGACCGGCGGCGTGGCCACCATCTTCCGCGGCGACACCCGCGTGGCGACCAACATCCACAACCCGGACGGCAGCCGGGCCGTCGGGACGAAGCTGGCGCGCGGCCCCGTCTACAGCGCCGTCATCGACGGCAAGGAGCCCTTCCGCGGCGAGGCCGACATCCTGGGCGACGCCTATTTCACCGCCTACGACCCGATCGTCGACCAGAACGGCGAGGTCATCGGCGTCCTGTTCGTCGGCTTGAAGAAGAGCGTCGCGCTGCGCGTGCTGGACGAGGTCGTAACCAACATCATCCAGGTGGCGGCGGTCATCACCGTCGGCATGGCCCTGGTGATGCTGGTGGTGGTCCGGCGCCAGTTCCGCACGCTGGACCAGATCCGCGGCACCATGTTTCAACTGGCTGAGGAGCGGTACGAGGTGACGGTGCCCGGCCTGGACCGCCAGGACGAGATCGGCGCCATGGCCAAGACCGTCGAGGTCTTCCGCCAGAAGGGCATCGACAACCAGCGCCTGCGCGAGGCGCAGGAGCGCGAGCGCCGCGAAGCCGAGGCCGCCAAGATCGCCGCCCTGGAATCGATGGCCCGCACGGTGGAGCAGGAAACCCGCACCGCCGTGGACCGCGTCGCCGAACGGTCGGTCTCGATGGACAGCAACGCCCAGGCGATGGCCAGTTCGGCCGAGACCGTCTCCGCCAATTCGCAGAGCGTGGCGGCCGCGGCGGAACAGGCGCTGGGCAACGCCCAGGCCGTGGCGGCGGCCACCGACCAGCTCACCGCCTCCATCGCCGAGATCACCGGCCAGGTCACCTTCGCCAGCCAGATCTCCCGCCGCGCGGTGGAAAGCGGCCGCAGGACGGAGGACGTGGTGCTCTCCCTGTCCGAGGCCATCGGGCACATCGGGGAGGTCGCCACCTTCATTCAGGACATCGCCAGCCAGACCAACCTGCTGGCGCTGAACGCGACGATCGAAGCGGCCCGCGCCGGCGAGGCCGGCAAGGGCTTCGCGGTGGTGGCCCAGGAGGTGAAGAACCTCGCCACCCAGACCTCCAAATCGGCGGAGGAGATCTCACGCCAGATCACCGATCTGCAGAGCATGACCGCCGGAGCCGTCGACGCGGTGCAGGACATCGGGCGGACCATCACCGAGATCGACGGCGTCGCCAGCAGCATCGCCAGCGCCATGGACGAGCAGGGGGCAGCGACCAGCGAGATCTCCCGCAACGTCGGCCAGACCGCCGCCGCCGCTCAGGAGGTGTCGTCCCGCATCGCCCATGTGTCGGAGGAGGCGGCGGTGACCGGCAGCCGCGCCGACGAGGTGCGCCGGGTCGCGTCCGACGTGGCGGGAAGCATCGACCAGCTCCGCGAGATGCTGGTGCGTGCCGTGCGCACCGCCACGCCGGAGGTTGACCGCCGCCGCGCTCCGCGGTTCGAGGTCAACCTGTCCTGCACCATCGCCGGGGCGGTGGGATCACTGACGGGACAGCTCACCAACCTGTCGGAGGGCGGCGCCACCATCCGCGGCCTGGACAGGACGCAATTGGGCAGCCGCGGCGTGCTGACCATTCCCGGCTGTGCCGTCTCCATCCCCTTCGTGGTGCTGGGGGGCAAGGAGCAGGACCTGCATGTCCGGTTCGAGCTGACTCCGGACGTCGCCGACCGCTTCGCCGCGGACGTCCAACGTCTCACCGCGGGGCTGCACCCGCTGCCGGCGGTCGCCTGAGGCGGAGCGGATCAAGCCCGTAGCCGATCCGCCGGGCTTGACCGCGGAAGCCCTGACGCTACGGCAGTTGCGCCAGCGGACTGCCGAGCGCGCGCAGGTCGCGCGCGTGCATTTGCAGGCCGGGCAGCCATTTGGTGGCGAAGGCCCGAACATCCGGGTCGGTCCCACCCTGGGCCTGCGCGTTGAACAGGGCGATCGACACCTCATGCTCGGCGATCTGCTGCTGCAGATACTGCCGATCGAACGCGGCTCCCTGGAGCGAGGCCAACGCGTCGGCGACCGCCTGCCGGCCGGGATCGGGGGCGGTGGGCGGTGTGACGCCCTTGGCTTGGGCGAGCCGGGCCAGTTCCCGGTTGGCTTGGGTGTGGTCGGCGGCGATGCGCCGGCCGAGGTCGCGCACGGTGGCGCTGGATGCCTGCCGCTGGGCCAGCGTGCCCATCGCCACCTCGCCGAAGCCGCCGTAGGCCGCCTGGGTCAGGAAGGACTGGTCCGCCACCGTCAGCGTCGAGGAGGCGCCCGACCCGGTGCTTCCCATCTGGGACGCGGAGGCACCGGAACTTCCCATTGGCGGCGCGAGGCCCGGCTCGCTCGTACAGGCGGCGAGCGCAAGGATGGACACGGCGGCAAGGGCCGCGGTTCGCAGCATGGGCATTCCGACCTCCCGATCTACAATCTTGCGTTGGGACACACCGGTCCCCCAACAGCTTCCTGTTCTCCTTGTGCCTGGCAATGAGCGTTTTTACGGCCCCCCTGCCTACAAGGACAGGTTGACCGGTGCCATCTTTCATAGGATGGACCGCAGGGAGACGGGCGACTCTGTCCGGACGGGCGTGCCCTTGCGGCCGGGCGCCGGTCGCGGGAGGGGCCGTCGCCCCTCCCGGTCACGCAGCGCATGTCCGTGCGGACGTGTCAGCTGTTCTTCTTCAGGAAGGCGATCAGGTCCTTGCGAGCCTGCTCGTTCTTCACGCCGGCGAAGGCCATCTTGTTGCCGGGGACGGTGCCCTTCGGATCGGTCAGGTACTTGTCGAGATTGGCCTCGTCCCAGGCGAGACCGGCGCCCTTCATCGCGTCGGAATACTTGAAGCTCTCGATGGAGCCCGAGGCACGGCCAACGACGCCGTGCAGGTTCGGACCGACGCGGTTCGGGCCGCCGGCCTCGATGGTGTGGCAGGCCTTGCACTGGTTGAACACCTTCTCGCCCGCATCGGCGTCCTGCGCCGAGGCGATGCCGGGAAGGGCGGCGAACAGGCCGAAGGCCAGAACGGCAACACTACGCTTCATTGCACTATCCTCGATTTCCAATGCCCAAAAGACAGGCACGGCCACCCAAGGCCCGCAGGACGTCCTGCGTTCTTCGCATCGCCACAATCAATATTCGTCGCATCGGCGCGCGGCGTCCGCCGCTCCGTTACTTGGCCACGATCATGACGAGCGGCTCGGGAAACCAGCCGCCACCTCGGCCGGCGTTTTAATCCCCGTATGCTGGTATGCACAATGCCGGGTATGGCCGGGAGACCTCCCCTGCGACAAAATGTCCAGCTCTTTGCGAAAATTTTTCGGGATTAAAATTCACGGTCACTTCAACCGGCAATGAACCAGGGTCGTCCCGGTGGTGATGGCCTTCTCGATGTCGGTGTCGCGCAGGTCGGCGCCCGACAGATTGCAATTGGTCAGATCCGCCCCGGCCAGACGCGCTCCCCGCAGGTCGGCGCCGCGAATGTCGCTGTCAGCCATCTGGGCGCCGCACAGATTGGTCGGCCACATACGCCCGGTGGGTTGGCCGTTGGCCGCCAGCAGCTCGATGGCCCGCATCACCGCGTTGCGCATCATGGCGCGGGTCAGGTCGCAGCCCTCGAAGCTGGCCCCGGACAGTTCCGAATTCTCGAAACAGGCTTCGCGCATGCGGCAACCGGGAAACTGGGCGATCTGCAGCTTGCTGTCCCGGAAGCTCGCCCGTGTGAAATCGCAATTGCGGAAGATCGCCCCGCTCAGGTCGCAGCCATCGAAGTCGGTTCCGACGAAGGCCCCGTCCGACACATCGAACCGCTTGCCCTGCTTGCCGTTGCTGTTGATCCACCGCACATGGCCGTCCAGCCCCTCCCGGATTTCCGGCGGAAAGTCGGACTGGTTGCGGTGGTAGATGGCGCCCATCATCCGCGCCTCCGCCCAATCGGCGGTGGCCATGGCGACGTTGCGCAGCTCGGCGTCGCGCAGGTCGGCGCCCTGGAAGGTGGCCCCGGCGACAGAGGCGTTGTTCAGGATGGCGCCCTTCAGCTTCGCCATGCTGAAATCGGCGCCGCGCAGATCCGCGCCGCTGAGGTTGGCGCCGAACAGAGCGGCGTTGCTGAAATCCGCCCCCTCCAGACTGGCGCGGGTCAGGTTGGCGCCGGTCAGATCGGCGTCGGTGAAATTCGCGTTGACCAGGACGGCTTCCCGCAGCGCCGCCTCCTGGCGGGCCTTGCGCCGGTCCTTCCACAGCACGAGCTGGCCGGGGCGCAGGTCCGCCCGTTCGAACAGGGTGTTGCGCAGGCAGGCCTTGGTGAAGTTGGCGCCGCGCATGTCCGCCCCGACCAGCGAGGCTTCCCGCAGGTCTGCGGACACGAAGCTGGCACCGAACAGATCCGCTCCGTCGAAGTTGCAGCGCCGGAGAACGCTGCGCCGGAAATTCGCCCCGGTCAGGATGGCGTCCGACAGGAGCAACCCCGACAGGTCGAAGCCGGTCAGGTCCGCCGCCTTCATTTGAAGACGTAGGCCGTTCGGGCGCGCGGCCAAGTAGAGCCGGTGGGCTCTGATGGCCTGCGCCAGATCCTCCAGGTTCAGGTCCGCTCCATCGCCCGGCCCGCTTGTCGGGGCAACGCTCATCCAGGTCCCCCGCACCCTTATGGTCGACTCCACGCCCGCTCCGTGGAGATTGGCAAGCTTACGCGAAAAATTACTTGAAAAATTATTAATAACCCCGCATATCGTCACATGCCGACCGTGAGTTCGTCCCGCAGACTCCAGTCGATGCGAAGCAAAGACGGCCCAGCAGCGCGCAATTCACACTATTCCATATCGAAGCTAAGGAATAGATACGCCCTCTTTTGGGGTGCGCTCACTCCGATGGGTATAACCTGTTGGAGGTATTTGACCTTTTCTCCCTTAATTGCCTCACCCCTCCGTGCTACTCGTCCTGGTCAGCCTCGCCGGCATCCGACGCCTCCGCTCGGGTTTCGGCGGCGGGCGGGATGCGCGTCTCATCGATGCCGTCCCGGCACCGCAGCCGGCAAAACGACAAGAGGGAAAAGGGATGACCAACCCGATCAACAGGTCACCACAGGCCCGGACGGATGGGACATTGACCGCCGATGCCGCTCCCATCCGTGTCCTGGTCGTCGAGGATGAGACGATCGTCGCCATGTATTTGACCGATATGTTGGAGGAGTTGTCCTACGAGGTCTGCGGCGTCGCCGCCAACGCTGCCGACGCGCTTAAGATCGCGGAACGGGAGCGCCCCGCGCTGGCGCTGGTGGACATCGGCCTCGCCGGGCCGCAGGACGGCATCGAGACGGCGCAGGCGCTGCGCGAGCGCTTCTCCGTCGGCAGCATCTTCATGTCCGGGGCCAGCGACCCTGTCCTGCTGGAGCGCGCCCGCGCCGCCGGCTCCCACGGTTTCATCCAGAAGCCCTACGACGAGCGCCAGCTGAAGACTCTGTTGAACAACGCTGCCCCCCAGTATTAGCCCCCGCCGCCGTCCGCTTGCCGTCCCGTGGCTGCGCCGCTCAGGCACGCGGCCATTCCGGCGTTCCGCCGGGCGCGCTGCCAAACCCGCGCGAAGGGGCATCCGAGACACAGGCCAGGACTTTCTTCCAGGACTTTCTTAGGGACCATCGCGTCATGACGATGACCGACGCTCACGACCGGCTTTCCCCCCAGCTTCTCCTGCGCGCGCTGCGCCAGTTCCGCAAGGGCGACTTCTCCGTGCGCCTGCCGCTCGACCTGGACGGGCTGGACGGCGAGATCGCCGCCGCCTTCAACGACGTGGTGGAGATGAACGAAGCCCTGGTGGAGGACGTCGGCCGGGTCAGCGTCGCCATCGGCAAGGAGGGGCGCATCGGCCAGCGCGTCCGCCTGCCCACCGCCTCGGGGGGCTGGGGCGACTGCGTGGACAGCGTCAACGCCATGGTCGCCGACCTGACCCAGCCGACCCGGGAGATGGCCCGCGTCATCGGCGCGGTCGCCAAGGGCGACCTGTCGCAATCGATGCCGCTGGAGGTCGACGGGCGTCCGCTCCAGGGCGACTTCCTGCACACCGCCCGGACCGTAAACCGGATGGTCGAGCAGCTCGTCACCGTGACCGCGGAGCTGACGCGGGTGGCGCGCGAGGTCGGCATTGAGGGCAAGCTGGGAGAGCAGGCCCAGGTGAAGGACGTCGCCGGCACCTGGAAGGACCTCACCGACAACGTCAACCTGATGGCCGCCAACCTGACGGCCCAGGTCCGCAACATCGCCGACGTCACCACGGCGGTGGCGAAGGGCGACCTGTCGCGCAAGATCACCGTGGACGTGAAGGGCGAAATCCGCGAGCTGAAGGACACCATCAACACGATGGTCGACCAGCTCAACAGCTTCGCCTCGGAGGTCACCCGCGTCGCCCGCGAGGTCGGCAGCGAGGGCAAGCTGGGCGGGCAGGCCCAGGTGAAGGGCGTCGCCGGCACCTGGAAGGACCTCACCGACAACGTCAACCTGCTGACCGGCAACCTGACCAATCAGGTCCGCAACATCGCCGACGTCACCACGGCCGTCGCCAACGGCGATCTGTCGCGCAAGATCACCGTCGACGTGAAGGGCGAAATCCGCGAGCTGAAGGACACCATCAACACGATGGTCGACCAGCTCAACAGCTTCGCCTCGGAGGTCACCCGCGTGGCGCGCGAGGTCGGCACCGAGGGCAAGCTGGGCGGGCAGGCCCAGGTGAAGGGCGTTGCCGGTACCTGGAAGGACCTCACCGACAACGTCAACGCGATGGCGACCAACCTGACCAGTCAGGTCCGCAACATCGCCGAGGTCACCACGGCGGTGGCGAAGGGCGACCTGTCGCGCAAGATCACCGTCGACGTGAGGGGCGAGATCCTGGAGCTGAAGGACACCATCAACACGATGGTCGACCAGCTCAACAGCTTCGCCTCGGAAGTCACCCGCGTGGCGCGCGAGGTCGGCAGCGAAGGCAAGCTGGGCGGGCAGGCCCAGGTGAAGGGTGTGGCCGGCACCTGGAAGGACCTCACCGACAACGTCAACCTGCTGACCGGCAACCTGACCAATCAGGTCCGCAACATCGCCGACGTGACGACCGCCGTCGCCAACGGCGACCTGTCGCGCAAGATCACCGTCGACGTGAAGGGCGAAATCCTGGAGCTGAAGGACACCATCAACACGATGGTCGACCAGCTCAACAGCTTCGCCTCGGAGGTCACCCGCGTCGCCCGCGAGGTCGGCACCGAAGGCAAGCTCGGCGGTCAGGCCCAGGTGAAGGGTGTGGCCGGCACCTGGAAGGATCTCACCGACAACGTCAACATGATGGCCGCCAACCTGACCGGTCAGGTGCGCGGCATCGCCGAGGTGGTGACGGCGGTCGCCGAGGGCAACCTGAAGCGCAAGCTGACCGTGGCGGCGCGCGGCGAGATCGCGGCGCTGGCCGACACCATCAACGGCGTGATCGAGACGCTGGCCATCTTCGCCGATCAGGTCACCAACGTGGCGCGCGAGGTCGGCATCGAAGGCAAGCTGGGCGGTCAGGCCAAGGTGCCCGGCGCCACCGGCGTCTGGGGCGACCTGACCGACAACGTGAACCAGCTCGCCGCCAACCTGACCACCCAGGTCCGCGCCATCGCCGAAGTGGCGACCGCGGTGACCAAGGGCGACCTCACCCGCTCGATCGCCGTCGAGGCGTCAGGGGAGGTGGCGGCGCTCAAGGACAACATCAACGAGATGATCCGCAACCTGCGCGACACGACGCAGAAGAACGCGGAACAGGATTGGCTGAAGACCAACATCGCCAAATTCACCCGGATGCTCCAGGGCGAGCGCGATCTGGTCACCGTCACCAACATGATCCTGTCGGAGATCGCGCCGCTGGTGAACGCCCAGCACGGCGTCCTCTACGTCACCAGCCGCGACGGCGACGAGCCGGTCCTCGATCTGGTCGCCAGCTACGCCCTGAAGGAGCGCGACGGGCTGGGCACCCGCTTCACGCTGAAGCAGGGGCTGGTCGGCCAGTGCGCCCACGAGAAGAAGCCGATCCTGCTGACCAACGTGCCGAAGGACTATGTCCGCATCAGCTCCGGCCTCGGCGAGGCGGCGCCGCTGAACATCATCGTCCTGCCCGTGCTGTTCGAGAACGAGGTGAACGCCGTGCTGGAGCTGGCCTCCTTCGGCCATTTCAGCGAGACGCACCGCTCCTTCCTGGAGCAGCTGACGGAAAGCATCGGGATCGTTCTCAACACCATCGCCACAAACATGCGGACCGAGGGGCTGCTGAAGCAGTCGCAGCGCCTGACCGCCGAGTTGCAGAGCCAGCAGGAGGAGCTGAAGACCACCAACGAGCGGCTGGAGCATCAGGCCGCCTCGCTCCGCCAGTCGGAGGAGCTGCTGATGGCCCAGCAGGAAAAGCTGCGCCAGACCAACGAGGCGCTGGAGGAGAAGGCGGAGCAGCTCTCCCTCACCTCCAAATACAAGTCGCAGTTCCTGGCGAACATGAGCCACGAGCTGCGCACCCCGCTGAACAGCCTTCTGATCCTGTCCAAGCTGCTGTCCGACAACGGCGACCACAACCTGACCCCCCGGCAGGTGGAGTTCGCCCGCACCATCAACGCCGCCGGCTCCGACCTGCTGAACCTCATCAACGACATCCTCGACCTGTCGAAGATCGAATCCGGCACGGTCACGCTGGAGATCGGCGCCGTGGTGCTCGACGACCTGCGCGGCCATGTCGAGCGCACCTTCGCCCAGCTCGCCGAAGAGAAGGGGCTGCGCTTCGACATCGACATGACCCAGCCGCTGCCCGCGGCCATCCAGACCGACCAGAAGCGGCTGGAGCAGGTGCTGAACAACCTGCTGTCGAACGCCTTCAAATTCACCGAGACCGGCGGCGTCACCTTCCGCGTCGGGCTGGCCGGCGAGGGCTGGAGCGCCGCCCACCCCGTGCTGAACGCGGCGGAGGGGGTGCTCGCCTTCACCGTCGTCGACACCGGCATCGGCATCCCCGAAAACAAGCAGCGCATCATCTTCGAGGCGTTCCAGCAGGCCGACGGCACGACCAGCCGCAAGTACGGCGGCACCGGCCTCGGCCTGTCGATCAGCCGCGAGATCGCCCGCCTGCTCGGCGGCGAGATCCGCGTGCAGAGCGAGTCCGGGGCGGGCAGCGCCTTCACGCTCTACGTGCCGATGGAGTTCGACATCGCCCGTTACGGCGACCCGGCGCCGAAGCTGGCCCCCTTCCCGACGCCGACGCGGCCCATCGTGGTGCCGGGGCCGGAGGAGCGGCTGGCGCTGCCGCAGCACCACCCCGTCGCCGACGACCGCGAGCGCATCCGCCCCGGCGACCCGGTGGTCCTGATCGTCGAGGACGACGTGAAGTTCGCCTCGATCCTGGTCGATCTGGCGCGGGAGAAAGGCTTCAAGGCAATCCTCTCCCACGCCGGAAGCCCGGCCATGCCGATGGCCCGCAAATACCGTCCGGACGCGGTGATGCTGGACATCGGCCTGCCGGACATCGACGGCTGGGCGCTGCTCGACCTGCTGAAGCGCGACCCGCACACCCGCCACATCCCGGTCCACGTCATCTCCGCCAAGGAGGAACGGCGCCGCGGCCTCGCCATGGGCGCCTTCGACTACACCGAGAAGCCGGCCGACCGCGAAGCGATCTTCGCGGCCCTCGCCAAGGTCAAGGGCTTCGTGGAACGCCACCAGCGCCGGCTGCTGATCGTCGAGAAGCTGCCCAACCCGGACACCGGCGGCATCGCCGGCCTGATCGACCACGACAACGGGGGGGACGACATCGCCATCAGCACCGTCACCTCCGCCGAGGCCGCCCGCGCCCTGCTGGCGCAGGAGCGGTTCGACTGCATGGTGCTCGACCTGACGATCCCCCAGCCCAGCGATTTCGAGCTGATCGACAGCCTGCGCACCCGCGATTCCACCGCCTGGATGCCGGTCGTCGCCTATGTCAGCGACGCCATCGCGCCGGAGGACGAGGCGCGGCTGCGCCGGCTGGCCGAGACGGTGGTGCTGCGCAGCGTCCATTCCGCGGACTCTCTGCTCGACGAGACGGCGCTGTTCCTGCACCGGGCGGTGGACCGGCTGCCCGACGACAAGCGCAACGCGCTCGACCAGATCCGCCAGCGCGACCCGGTGCTGGCGGGGCGCAAGGCGCTGATCGTGGACGACGATTTCCGCAACATCTTCTCGCTCGCCAGCGTCCTGGAGGCCCACGACATGACGGTGCTGCACGCCGAGAGCGGGCCGGAGGGTCTGGAGCTGCTGAAGGCGCATCCCGACCTCGACGTGGCGCTGGTTGACATCATGATGCCGCTGATGGACGGCTACCAGACCATCCGGGAGATCCGCGCGACGGCGGCCGGGCGCGGCCTGCCGGTGATCGCCGTCACCGCCAAGGCGATGAAGGGCGACCGCGAGAAGTGCATCGAGGCGGGGGCGACCGACTATCTCGCCAAGCCGGTGGACATCGACCACCTGCTGTCGCTGCTGCGGGTCTGGGCCGGACGCCGGCAGGACGACGACGCAGGGCACAACCATGTCGGACGGGAGTGAGGAGAAGCCCATGCCCCACACCCAGATGCCCGCCAGCTTTACCGAGATCGAGGACGCCACACTGCCGCCGCCGGAGGTCCGCGTGCTCGTCGTGGACGACGATCCGCGGAACCTGCTGGCGATGCGGGAAACGTTGGCCGACCTGGACGCCACGGTGATTCTCGCCCGCTCCGGCGAGGAGGCGCTGAAGCGCGTGCTCGACCAGGATTTCGCGGCGATCCTTATGGACGTCCACATGCCGGGCATGGACGGCTACGAAACGGCGGAGCTGATCCGCAACCGCCGCAAGTCGCGTCATATCCCCATCCTGTTCCTGACCGCCATCAACAAGGACGAGATGCACATCTTCCGCGGCTATTCCGCGGGGGCGGTCGATTACATGTTCAAGCCGGTGGACCCGGTCATCCTGCGCAGCAAGGTCACCGTCTTCGTCGAGCTGTACCGCAAGACGGAGGAGGTCAAGCGCCAAGCTGCCCTGCGCGAGCGGCTGATGGCCGAGAACTACCGCGTGCGGGCGGAGAAGCTGGAGGCCGAGCAGGCGCTGCGCCGGTCGGAGGAGCGGCAGGCAATGATCGCCCGTTCCCTGCCGATCGTGCTCTACACCGCAGGGCCGGAGCGCGGCACGCCCTTCCGCTACGTCACCGAGAATGTCGAGGCGCTGTTCGGCTTCCCCGCCGATCGCTTCCTGACGGATGGCGGCTTCTGGGAATCACGCCTGCATCCGGACGACCGCGAGCGCGCCGCCGTCCAGTTCGACGCGATGCGGCAGGGCGGCGTGTCCACCGTCGAATACCGCTGGCGCGCCGCCGACGGGCAGTACCGCACGCTCCTGGAGAAGGCCATGCTGCTGCCGGGCGAGGGCGGACGGCCGCCGGAACTCTGCGGCACGGTGCTGGACGTCACCGACACGCGGGAGCTTCAGCTCCAGCTCGCCCATGTCCAGAAGATGGAGACCATCGGCCAACTGACCGGGGGCATCGCCCACGACTTCAACAACATGCTGACCGTGGTCATCGGCAGCCTGGAGCGGCTGGGCCGCATGACCTTCGACGACCCCAAGGCGGCGCGGCGGGTGGAGATGGCCCTTCAGGCGTCGCTGCGCTGCTCCGACCTGACGCGGCGGCTGCTCGCCTTCGCGCGGCGCCAGCAGCTCCATCCCGAGAGCGTGGACATGGAGGCGCTGGTCCGCAACATGGGCGAGCTGATGGAGCGCACGCTGGGCTCGGCGATCACCGTCGAGATCGACAGCGCGCCGTCTCTGTGCCCGGCGCTGGTCGACCGCACGCAGGCGGAATCGGCCCTGCTGAACCTCGTCATCAACGCGCGCGACGCCATGCCGGCGGGCGGGACGTTGACCATCGCCACCGCGATGGTGGAGGCCGAGGAAGGGGACGCGGAGCTGCGCCCCGGACGCTATGTGCGGATGACGGTGAGCGACACCGGCTGCGGCATGCCGCCGGAGGTCCTGGCCCGCGCCTTCGAGCCCTTCTTCACCACCAAGGAGATCGGCAAGGGCACCGGCCTGGGGCTGAGCATGATCCACGGATTCGTGAAGCAGTCGGGCGGGTTGATCCGGGTGGAGAGCGAGCCGGGCCGCGGCACCTCCTTCCACCTCCATCTGCCCTGCGCTCCGGCGGCCGTCCGCCAGGCGAAGACGCCGGAGGAAATCGAGGACAGCGGTCCGCTGCCCGGCCAGGGCGAGGTGATCCTGGTGGTGGACGACGACCGCGACGTGCGTCAGGTCGCCGTCCTGACCCTCCAGGATCTCGGCTACACCGTGGTCGAGGCAGAGAACGGGCCGGAGGCCCTGGCCGTGCTGGCCGGGGAACCGCGGGTGGACCTTCTGTTCACCGATGTCGTGATGCCCGGCGGCATGAACGGGCTGGAACTGGCCCAGGAGGCGCAACGCCGCTATCCGGCCCTGAAGGCGCTTTATGCCTCCGGCTACGCCCATGGTGTGGCCGGCGGGCTGAGCGGCGAGGGGCCGGGTGCCGAGTTCCTGATCAAGCCCTACCGCGACCGCGATCTCGCCCGCGCCGTCCGCAAGGCGCTGTGCGGCGCCGTGGCTGATGCCTTCCCGGAGTTGAAGAGCGCCTGACGCTTGCCATCTCTATCAGACGCCGTCTCTGAATGGTCATTGTCGCCCTTTTGCCCCAACCGTGAGCGGGGCCGCGGTGTTCAGATGACGGTCGCGTTGCAATAAAGGAGTAGCCGACGTGTCCGCTGTCCGCCTGTCCGGGATTCGCTTCGCCTCGGTCCTGTGCCTTGGCCTGTCCGTCGCCCTTCCCCTGACCTCCGCGCCCGCCACGGCGCAGGTGTTCACCCAGGGCGGTTACGGCGCGCCGACCCAGACCAACCCGCAGGGCGGCCCGCTCGGCAACGGCGGCAACAACACCACCTTCGGCATCGACAACGACCTGCTGGGCAAGTTGGGCGGGGCCGCCGTCGGGGCGCTCGCCGGGTCGCAGATCGGCAAGGGCTCGGGCAACCTGCTGGCCATCGGTGCCGGCGGCCTGCTCGGCTACTTCGCCGGCGGCTATCTGATGGAACAGCTGAGCCCCGGCAGCCGCGACGCGGCGCAGAGCGCGGAGACCCGCGCGCTCGACGCGCCGGTCGGTCAGACCATCCGCTGGAACAGCCCGGACAGCGCCAACACTGGCGGCACCATCACCCCGATCCGCGCCGGGCGCGATTCCGCCGGGCGGGAGTGCAAGGAATTCCAGCACAAGGTGACCATTGACGGCCGCCAGGAATCCGCCACCGGCACCGCCTGCCGCGGCGACGACGGCCAGTGGCGCCTCGCCGCCAACCCGTAACGCAGGTTACAACCCAGCCTTCACGCCGACGGTGTGGACGAGCACCGTCATCGTGTCGGTCGGCACCTCCACCGTCACGGGGACGACGCGCCCGCTCTCCGGCGCGCGGGCGAACCACACGGTCGCCTTGCGCTCGACCCCCTCGGCGAAGAAGCGGTCGCGGTCGCGGTCGCCCTGGAAGCCGGCCACCGGGCGGACGGTGACCGCGCAGACCTCCGCCGTTCCCGTGGCGATGCGGTAGCGCGACGACGGCAGGTCGCCCTTGCCCTGCGGCGTCATGATGATGTCGTAACGGCGGCGCCCGTCATAGACGGGGTAGTGTCCGCCGCAGCCGCCCGCCCGGCTGGCGGTCAGAATCACCGCCGCTCCGGCGCTCAATGGATCGATGCTGCCCCGGCGGCTGTCCGGCGGCACCCGCGCCGCCTTGTCGGGGCTGAGCGGCGGGTCGGCGGTCACATCCACCCCGTCGGGGCCGAAGGACAGGGTCATGATGTCCATCTTGCGGCGCAAGCGGCGCTCGCCGCGGAAGCGGTCCGGCTCGGCGGTGCCCGCCTCCAGCCGTCCGGCGGACTCGGCGTGGTAGCGGAAATTGGTGAAGAGGCCGAGCCAGGGCACCGCTTCCGCCTCCAGCGCCGCCCGGTAGCGGCTGGCGCCCCCCTCCGCCTCCTCGGTCAGCACGACGCTGCCGCGCGCCAGGGAGACGCCGCCGCCATAGGCGGCGAAGTCCAGCTCCAGCGTGGCGGCCCGGCCCGCCGCCGGCAGAAGAATCAGCAGGCCGGCGGCCAGGAGAATCCGTTTCACGGCGAACGCCTCACGTCGATGGTCCGGCCTCCGCGACGACCAGATCCTGGTACTCCGGGTGGCGTTGGATGTATTTGGCCACGAAGGGGCAGACCGGCACAACCTTCTGCCCGCTGGAGCGCGCGTCCTCCAGCGCGCCGCGCGCCAGCGCGGAGCCGATGCCCTGCCCGGCCATGCTCTCCGGCACCTCCGTGTGGGTGAAGACGATGGCCCCGTCGCGCGTCTCGTACTCCACCACCGCGGTGGCGTCGCCCACGGTCAGCTCGTAACGGTTCCTGGCCGCGTTGTTTTTCACGTCTCCGCTCATTCCCCACCCTTTCCCTTCTCGTCGAAGCCGATCACCACCCCCTCGTCGGGCCGCAGGCGAAGGATGCCGGACACCGGTTCCCCGCCGCGGTCGAGATGGGTGGACAGCCGGATATGGGCACCCTCCGGCACCGCGTCCACCATCCGCTCCACCGCCGACAGGTTCAGCAGGATGCGGAAGCGGCCGGTGCCATGGCGGCGCTCGTAGACCAGGACATCGTCCTCCGCCGACACCGGATCGTAGCGCCCGACCGACAGGGCCGGCTCCGCCCGCCGCAGCGCCAGCAGGGCGCGGTGGAGCGCCAACATGGAGGACGGGTCGGCCGCCTGCGCCGCCACGTTCACCCGGTCATGGTCGGGACCGAGCGGCAGCCAGGGTTCGCCGGTCGTGAAGCCGCCCCCCGGGCCGCCGTCCCAGGGGATCGGCGTGCGCACCGGATCGCGGCCCAGCCCCAGGCCGGGGATGTTCTTCTCCCAGGGGTCCTGCACGCGGTCGGGTGGGATGGTGCCATCGGTCATCCCGATCTCGTCGCCCTGGTAGAGCGTCGGCGTGCCGCGCAGGGTCAGCAGGAGCATGGCCGCGACCCTCGCCTGCCCCGCCCCCAGCCGGCTCGCCACGCGGGAGCGGTCATGGTTGCCGAGCACCCAGTTCGGCCAGCCGCCGGGCGGCAGGGCGGCCTCGTAGGTGCGGATCAGCGCGGCCAGCGCCTTCGCCTCCCACGGGGTGGACAGCAGATGGAAGTTGAAGGGAAGTTGGAAGCCCGTCAGGTCGGCGCCGTAATAGGCCATGAGCTGGTCGATGGGCAGATAGGCCTCGCCGATCAGCAGCCGGTCGGGGCCGTACCCGTCCGCCACCCGGCGCATGGCGGCGATGGCGTCATGAACCTCCGGCTGGTCCACGGTGTGGAGGCGGATCACCCGCTGGACCGGCGACATGCCCTCCCGCCAGCCGGGGTTCGGCGGGTTGTCGCGGAACCGCGCGTCCTTGATCAGGTGGTGGATGGCGTCGACCCGGAAGCCGTCCACCCCACGGTCGAACCAGACGCGCAACGCGTCGAGCATGGCCTCGCACAGCGCCGGGTTGCGCCAGTTGAGATCCGGCTGCTCCTTCAGATAGGCGTGGTAATAATACTGGCCGGTCGCCGCGTCCCATTCCCAGGCGCTGCCGCCGAACTCCGACAACCAATTGTTGGGAGGCCCGCCGCCGGGGGCCGGGTCGTGCCAGATGTACCAGTCCCGCTTGGGATCGCTGCGGGACGAGCGGCTGGCCTGGAACCACGGGTGCCGGTCGGAGCTGTGGTTGGGCACGAAATCCAGGATCAGCTTCATGCCCCGGCGGCACAGCTCCGCCAGCAGCCGGTCGAAATCCTCCATCGTGCCGAACAGCGGATGGATGCCCGTGTAATCCGACACGTCATAGCCGAAGTCAGCCATCGGCGACGGGTAGATCGGCGACACCCACAGCGCGTCCACCCCGAGCGTTTCGAGGTGGTCGAGCCGGGCCAGTATCCCCGGCAGGTCCCCCACCCCGTCGCCGTTCGAATCCTGGAAAGAGCGCGGGTAGACCTGATAGATCACCCCGCTCTGCCACCACGCGAAGCCGTCCGCCATGAAGCCGTCCGCCATGAGCAGGCCCTCAGCCGATCAGCAGGGACTCGGCGCCGTCGATCCAGACGGGCGTGCCGGTGATGTGCTTCGAGCGGTCGGACGCCAGGAACAGGGCCAGTTCCGCCACGTCGGCGCTGCTGCCCGGCTTGCCGCGAGTCAGCGGGATTTCGCCGTCGGGATACTCGGCGGCCTCTTCGGCCTTCTCGGTGTTGCGCGACTGGGTGTTGTCCTGGATCGCGGTGTCGATCATCCCCGGACAGATGGCGTTGACGCGGATGCGGTGCTTGGCCAGTTCCAGCGCCAGCATCTGGACCATGGCGACCTGCGCCGCCTTGGTGCAGGAATAGGCGGTGGCGCCGGCGTTGCTGAACACCCGCGTGCCGTTGATCGAGGCGGTCACCAGCACCGACCCGCCGCCCGCCTTCTTCAGATGCGGCACCGCGTGGTGCAGCGTCAGGTAGGTGCCGCGCAGGTTGATGTTGATGGTGCGGTCCCATTCCTCCGGCGTCAGCTCGTCGATCGGCGCCCAGACGCCGTTGATGCCGGCGTTGGCGAAGACGATGTCGAGCCGCCCGTATTCCTGGACCAGCCGGTCCACCGCCCGCTTCACGGCCTCGCTGTCGGCGACGTCGGCGACCAGCGGAATCGCCTTGCCGCCCGCCGCGGTGATCTCCTCCGCCGTCTTGCGGATCTCGTCCTCGGTGCGGCTGAGCACGCCGACGCTCGCCCCGGCGCTGGCGAACAGGGTGGCGGATGCCTTGCCGATGCCCGACCCCGCCCCGGTGATGAGGGCGACTTTTCCGTTCAAATCCATGATGAAACCGGCTCCGCTGCTTGTGCTGGGACAGCAGAGCCAACCGATGGCGGCCGGGCCGGTTCCCGTCTTTCTAGGCGCCCGCAGCCGGCGCGCGGCGGTTCACCAGCCAGATGCCGGCGCAGACCAGCAGCATCGCCGCGGCGAGGCTGGCGCTGATCCGCTCGCCCAGCAGCAGGGCGCCGGACAGCACACCGAACAGCGGCGTCAGGAAGGTGAAGGCCGACAGGCGGGCCGCCGGGTAGCGGGCGACCAGCCAGAACCAGGCCAGATACGAGGCGAAGGCCACCACGACGATCTGAAAGGCGAGGCAGGCCAGCGCCAGCGGGCCGGGCGCGGTCACCCCCGTCTCGCCCATCAGAAGCGAGGCCGCCGGCATCACCGCCCCGGAGACGGCGAGCTGGTAGAACAGCACCTTGGTCGAGCTGGCGCGGACCAGCTTGCTGCCCTTGATCACCAGCGTGGTGGCCGCCCACAGCACCGCCGCCGCCAGCACCATCAGGTCGCCAACAATCTCGCGATTCGTCGGCAGGCGCAGCCCGTCGGCGAAGGCGACCGCCACCCCGACGAAGGCGCAGGCCAGCCCGGCGGCCTGGACGCCGCGCATCCGCTCCCCCGGCAGCAGCAGATGCGCGCCGACCGACACCAGGAAGGGCGCGGTGTAGAGAAACAGGATGCTGCGCGACACCGTGGTGTAGGACAGTCCGGCATAGACCAGCAGGAACTCCCCGGCGAACAGCAGCCCGGCCAACAGGCCAAGCCCCAGCGTGCCGTCCCGCTCGAACAGGCGCATGCCGCGCAGCGCCGCCCAGGCCCACAGCAGCGCCAGCGCGCCCAGCGAGCGCAACCCGCCCTGGAGCACCGGCGAGAATCCGGTCATGGCGACCTTGATGGCGACCTGCTGCAGGCCCCAGAGCAGGCAGAGAAGGACCAGCGTGGCGGAGGCGGCGCCGTCCAACTCCGCGCGGCGTTCGGTCATGGCGATGGCGGTCATGATGATGGCTGCGGCGGCGCGGCGGTCCACCGCCATCCCCACCGCACGTCCTCCCGGTTTTTCTTCCTTCGACGTGCAGAATGGGACGGCGCCGGGAAGCCGGTCAACGAACGCCTGCGAAGGGCAGACCCGCGCGTGGGCGCGCTGGCCCGGACGGACTTTTGTGCAATGCGGTACGCAGGCATGCCCATAATGCGCAGCTCACCGCCGTCCCGAGGTTCATATTGAACGGGCAATCGATGGCGCCGCCGTTGCGGCGTTCACCTCTTCCACGGCAAATCAACACCGAAAAAGGAACGGACGTGATCCACAAGATCATGGACAAGATCGACCGCGTCATCGCGCAGAAGCGTGAGACCGGCGAGCTTGATGCTTGGCTTTCGAACGGCATGGCCCGCCGTTACTGCCAGGAACTGACGGTTTCACAGAGGCACTATTATCCCGCCCTGCTGCTGTATGTGGAACGGCACGCCGGGATCGGGTGAGGCGGCGGTCACTCCGCTGCCTTGACCACCGGCCCCTCCAGGTCCGACCGCCGGGCGCGCAGGGTGGCGAGCTTACCTTCCAGCTTGCGGATTTTCTTATCGAGCTTCTTCGCCCGCTTGCCGTCCTTCTTGGAGACGGTGCCGCCACGCGCGGCGATGCGGGCGTTGATCGCCGCCTTGGTCTCGTCCGGCAGGCGTTTCCAGTGCCTCACCTCCGCGCGGGTGCGGAAGCAGCCCATGCAGCGGTCCGCCGCGTCGTAGCGGCAGAGCTTCGTGCAGGGATTGCGGGTGTCGTGCGTGCTCATAGCGCCATAGGATGGGTGCGGCAGAGCCGAAGGAAAAGCCCCGGCCGCCCCAGCCTGCGGACGATTCTCAAAAAAGCAGGTCTCCGATAATCAGGGCGTCACGCGCCCGGACAGGCAGGAGGCCCGCGCCCGCTCGTCCACCGCCGCCGCCGCGGCGCCAGCCTCCCCCTCCCCGCCATAGAGCGCGGCGGGAAGCGGCCGGCCGGTGGCCTCGCCCTCCTTGCGGTGCCAGGACAGGATGCAGGAGCACACCCGCACCGCCGCCTCCGTGGAGCCGGTGTTCCGCGCGGCGAAGGGGCTGGCCTCGCAGGCCGCAAGGAACTCCCGGTTCGCGTCGGTCCGCCCGCCGTCCGGCGGGTCGCCGCTGAACAGCAGCAGCGCCGCCAGCGACGCGAAGACGAACACGAACAGCAGCGAACGCGGGTTGCGGAACACGGGCGGGCCCCTCCCTTCAAGCCGAACGGATTTGGCGCAGGAACGCGCCGGCCTGCTCGCGCAGGGCCAGCGCCTGCCGGCCGAGGTCAGCGGCGGCGGAGCGCACCTCCGACGCCATGATGCCGGTCTCGTGCGCGGAGTCCGACACGTCGCGGACGCTGTGGGTTACCTCCGAGGTGCGGTCGGCGGCGCGCTGAACGCTGCGGGCGATCGCGCCGGTGGTGGCGTTCTGGCGATCGGCGGACTCGGCGATGCGGCCGACCAGATCGTTGACCGCGATCACCGTGCGCCCGATGCCGCCGATGGCCGTCACCGCGCTGCTGGTCACCGCCTGGATCTCCGCGACCTGCTGGGCGATCTCGTCGGTCGCCTTGGCCGTCTGGTTGGCGAGACCCTTGACCTCGTTGGCGACGACGGCGAAGCCCTTGCCGGCCTCGCCCGCCCGCGCCGCCTCGATGGTCGCGTTGAGCGCCAGCAGGTTGGTCTGCGCGGCGATGCTCTGGATCAGCGTCACCACCTCCCCGATCTTGCCGGCGGCGGCGGCGAGCCCTTCGACCGTGTGGTTGGTGCGCTCCACCTCCTCCACCGCGTTGCGGACCATGCGGGAGGACTCGTCGATCCGGCGGGACACCTCGACGATGGACGCCGTCAGCTCCTCGGTGGCGCCGGCCACGGTCCGCACGTCGTCGCTGGCCTCGCCCGCCGCACCGCTGACCACGGCGGCCTGCCCGCTGCTGCTCTCGGCGATGCCATGCAGGCGCTGGGCGTTGGATTCCAGCTGGGCCGTGGTGGCGCTCAGCGTCTCGACGACGCTCAGCATCGTTCCTTCGAAGTTGCGGGCGACCGCCTCCAGCGCGTCGCGGCGGTCCCGCTCGGCGCGGGCGCGCTCCTCCGCCTGGGCGGCGTCGAGCCAGGCCACCCGCTCGGCGTTCTCCTTGAAGACGCTCAACGCCTGGGCCATGCCGCCGATCTCGTCCTTGCGGCCCAGCGCCGGGACCTCGACCGACAGGTTCCCCGTCGCCAGCCGCTCCATGGCGCCGCGCATGGCGGACAAGGGGCGGAAGATGCGCCGCGACAGCAGCAGGCTGCCGCCGGCCACCAGGAGCGTCACCACGGCGCCCAGCCCGCCGATCATCGTCTGGGTGTCGCGGATCGGGGCGAAGAACTCCGCCCTCGGCACGCCGACATAGAGCACGCCGACCACCTTGCCGGACCGGTCCTTGATCGGGTCGTAGGCGGTGTAGAAGGGAACGCCCAGGATGTCGGCCTGCCCGCGGTACGGCTCGCCCCGGACCAGCACCGAATCATAGACCGGTCCCTTGGCCAGCTTGGTGCCGACGGCGCGCCCGCCGTCCGGCTTCTGGACGTTGGTGGTGACCCGCGTGTCGCCCATGAACAGCGTGGCGGTGCCGCCGACCAGCGTCTTCACCCGGTCCACCGGCTCGAAGAAACCGTTCAGAGCCCGGTCGTCGGCATACAGCGTGCCGTCGCGAACGCTGATGTCACGCCCGTACTGGTTCAGCACGTCCCAGGCGACGCGCATGTTGGTTTCCTGCCGCTCGACCGCCATGCGCTCCGCATAGCGGCTCAGCAACGTTTCGTTGACAGCGAAGGTGGCGCCCGTCAACACGACCAGCCCACCGACACACAGCGACACCGTCTTGCCCGAAAGTGACAGCGAGCCGACCCCCGTCAGCAACCCCATGGCGAACCCCCGCGCCCAATGATGCCCGTTGAATCCAGCGTTTCGTACCCCAACGAAGCGCAGCGTCCTAAAAGCGTCAGAGGCTCTTAACAAATCGTTCTGCGCTGCACCATGCTCCACCCGCGGCAGAGCGCGGCGCGTGCATTTTAGAGCGATTCAAATATATATGAACAGCTGTTCATATAGATTGACACCGAGACTCTCCGGCGTTAGGGTCCGCCCCGTCATTGGGGAGTAGCCACCCTCCAGCGAGAGGGGCGTGCGCCAACAGACTCGGGACCATCCTGCTTCAGGACGTCCCGTGGCGCACGCGGCAGCCGGACAGCGTCCGGCCGGTTCGGCAAGACCGATGGTGCGGACGCTCCCGAAGGCCAACCGGGGGTAGCCGTGCTGTCGTGTCCGTTTGGCCGGAGCCTGTTGCCATGTTCGGTGCCACCTCCCTCGCCCTCGCCGTCAGCCTTTCCATGGACAGCTTCGCCGCGGCGTTGGGCCGTGGCGCCGTTCAGAAGCGTCCCGGCCTGTCGGAGGCGTTGCGGGTGGGCTTCGCCTTCGGCGCCTGCCAGCTCTCGATGGCTTCCATCGGCTGGGCGGTGGGTTCAGCCTTCGCCGGCTTCGTCCAGGCGATCGACCACTGGATCGCCTTCGGCCTGCTGCTGCTGATCGGCGGGTCGATGATCCGCAACGCGCTCGCCGGGGAAGGGGACGACGAGGCGGCAGCCACCCGCTCGGGCTGGCTCGCCCTGCTGACCGTCGCAGTGGCGACCAGCATCGACGCCAGCGCGGTGGGGGTGGGCCTCGCCATGGCGGACGTGAACATCGCGGTGACCGCCAGCCTGATCGGCGTCGTCACCTTCCTGATGGGCTTCGGCGGCGTCCTGCTGGGCCGGGCCGCCGGCCCGCTGCTCGGCCGCCGGGCCGAACTGATCGGCGGCCTCGGCCTGCTCGCCATCGGCACCAAGATCCTGGTCGAGCACACCCTTCTGTAACGTCCAACCCTCGGCGGTCGCTGCCCTCAGGCGGCGACGGCGTGGATGGTATGGCCGGCGGCGACGGCGGCCACCGCCTGAGCGAGCAGGCCCGGACGCTCCTGAACCCGATCGCAGACCGCGCTGAAGTCGATGGACAGCGCCTGTTGTCCGCGGTCGCTCAATTCGCCGCAACGCCGCCCGGCGTGCTCCAGGGTCGCCACGGCGGCCCGGATGACCCCGGCCCCGATCTTCAACCGGCTGGCCCGCGTGGCCTCGGCAATGCGCGGCTCGTTCTGCGCCAGCCAGTGGGCCAGCCCTTGCGCGGCCAGCGCGAACTCCCGCTCCAGCGCCGCCAGATCGCACAGAACGGCTCCCTCGGGCAAATGGAGCCGGCCGTTGGCCGAGGGGAGCGACAGCGCCGCCGCGATAATCGCGGAGGCCAGTTCCTGCCCGGAAAAGGGCGTCATCATACAAGCGTTCATCGGTTCGCTCTCCAGCAGGACCCGGCGCCCAGTTGGGGCACGGACAATGTCAGGGCACGGACAATTGCGCGCGGGCCATGCCGCCATGCAGCGTGTCAAAGCAGACCACGCACTCCGGCGAGTCGGCGATGTAGGCCAGAACATCCGCGTAAGGGCCATCGATGTGGATGAGTTCCGCCCCGCGATCCTCGGCCGGCCCCCGGCTGTGGGTGATCGTCAGCATGTCCATGCGCGGGCCACGCCCGCCGGTGGTCGCCGCCAGCACCGTAGCCCGCTGCCGGTGATCAGACTGCCGGTGTTCGGGGCGCAGGGCGACCACGACGCCGGCGGGAGCGGCATCGTCGACACCGCGGAGGGCGTTCGGGCGGCTTCCGGGACGGACGGCGGAAAGGGTCTTGACCATGGCTCACCTCAAGGGCTCGGGCTGGCGATACGGACGGACTGGCTTGGCGGAAGGGGCGGACAATCGCCCCGCCTCACTGTTGGTATACCGTATCCCAGAACAATCTTAGCTTCAAGGCCGATTTCGCGAAATTTTCATCCCGCTCCGCAGCAAGACATCCTTTGACCCCAGAGTCCGGGCGGCTTTTCCACAGGGAGGAAAAGCGCAGCCTCCGCGCTGGACAGGCGGGCGCGGGCGTGCTCAGAGGATAGGGTCGGTCACTGTCACGGGAATCGGTCCATGGACCCGGTCGCCACTTCCGTCATCCTCGTCCACGGCGCCTTCGCGGACGGCTCCGCCTGGAGCCGCGTGATCCCCCTGCTCCAGACCCAGGGGCTGGAGGCGATCGCCGTGCAGAATCCGCTGACCTCGTTGGACGAGGATGTCGCCCACGTCCAGCGCGCCATCGACCGCGCCAAGGGGCCGGTGGTGCTGGTCGGCCATTCCTGGGGCGGGGCGGTGATCACCCAGATCGGGAATCAGGACAAGGTGAAGGCGCTGGTCTATGTGGCGGCCTTCGCGCCGGGGATCGGGCAGTCGCCGAACGACACGCTGAAGCCCTTCCCGCCCTCGCCCGGCCTGTCCAGCGTGGCGATGGACCGCGCGGGCTATCTGCATTTGTCGGCGGAGAGTCTGGCGGCGAACTTCGCGCAGGATGTGCCGGCGGCGGAGGCGGCGCTGCTGGCCGCGACGCAGGGGCCGGTCCATGCCGGCTGCTTCCGCACGCGGGTGACCGCCGCGGCGTGGGAGCACAAGCCGTCCTGGTACATCGTCGCCAGCGAAGACCGGATGCTTCCCCCGGCCTTCCTGCGGGCGACCGCCGAGCGCATCGGCGCGCGGACGGTGGAGGTCGGGGCCAGCCACATCCCGCACGCCTCCCGGCCCGACGCGGTGGCGGCGGTGATCATCGAGGCGGCGGGCGCCCGCTGACAGGCACCCGACCGCTCCCAATCACGATTTCAGGGGCACGATTTCAGGGGCACGGTTTCACGGCATCATCCGGCGGCGCAGCAGCAGGCGGGCTCCGGATCGGACTCGTCGTCGTTCGCGGCGACGCAACCATGCGCCGTGCCCAGCAGACGGTGGAGATAGTCGTTCCACAGCGACCCGCAGGCCGGGGCCGGCGGCGGAACGAACGGTGTCGGCGACAGATCCAGCGGAGGCGGTTCCGCGTGCCGGTCGAAGGTCATGGGCGTCTCCTCCAAAATGCCACCCGCCGACCGGCGGGCGTTGGCGCTTGCTGCGCTCTGATGCGCGCCACGATAGCGGAAGTCAGTGTCCTGCACAGCCTGTTCGAAAGCCACCCCACCTCTGGCATAGAAGCCGTCATAGAAGAGGGATCGGCTGGTCAGGCCCATCATTGGCACCCTTAGCTGTGCCGTGACGCCGATCCCTTTCGTCTGTTGATGAGGCGCAAAGCTGCATCGACATGGACACCGATTAGGAGAGAGGCGCGTCATGGCGAATCTTCAGAACATTCTCGGCACCCTTCTGGCCACCGGCATGGGAGGGCACAGCCGCAGGAGCCCGCAGGATCTGGGCTCGATCCTGAACCGGTCAGGGATGGGTGCCGGGCCGGCGATGCACGCCCGCGGCGGCATGGGCGTCGGCCCCATGGCCGGGCTGGGGGCGCTGGCCTACCTCGCCTACCGCGCCTATCAGGAGCGTCAGCAGAACATGCCTTCCTCCGGACAAAATCCGGCCCGCTCCGGGCAGCCGGGGAGCAGCCCGTGGGGGGCGCCGCCGTCCGGCTCGGGCAACACGCCGGGCGGCATCCTCGGCGGCATTCTCGGCGGGGCCGGTGCTTCCGGCGGCGGATCGCTGGGCGAACGGCTATCCCAGGTCTTCCAGCAGCGCACCGCTCCCCCGCCGGACGCCGCCCCGTCGGGATCGGGCGAAGGCGCCTTTCCCGAACTCGCCATGGAGGACCAGCACGCCCTGCTGCTGATCCGCGCCATGATCGCCGCCGCCAACGCCGACGGCGAGATTTCCGCGGCCGAGCGCCAGCGCGTCATGTCCGCCCTGGACGAGGCCGGCGGCGGCCCGGAGGAGCGGCAGATCGTGGAGCGGGAGTTGTCCCAGCCGCAATCGCTCGACTCGCTGGTCCGCTCCGTCACCGATCCGGACATGGCGGAGCAGGTCTATCTGGCCTCGCTGATGGCGGTGGACCGCGAGCATGAGGCGGAACGCGCCTATCTCAGCTACCTCGCCACCCGCCTGAAGATCGCCCCGCAACGGGCGGAGCAGCTCAACCAAGCGGCGTGACGGTTCCAACGGCAAAGCCCCCTCCCGACACCTTGTGGGAGGGGGCTTTCCATTGAGCACTCTCTTGACCTCACGGCCACACTCGGCGCAGGGTCTTAGCCCACTCTCCGCCACCGGGGCCAACACCATGCTGCTGAATGACGCCGTCGACCGCGTGCTCCGCGATCTCGAGAGCTATGGGCGCGACAACGACGCGCGCGAGGGCGACCGCGCCCGCAAGATGCTGAATCTGGAGCGCGAGACGGCGGAGCTTCTTCACATCCTGGTGCGCAGCGGGCGCCGCCGCCGGGTGCTGGAGATCGGCACCTCCAACGGCGTCAGCACCCTGTGGCTCGCCGCAGCGTTGCAGGCCAGCGGCGCCACCGAGCCGCTGACCAGCATCGAGCGCGATCCGGGCAAGAGCGCCCAGGCCGCCACCAACCTGGAGCGCGCCGGGCTGGCCAGCCGCGTCACCCTGCTGGTCGGCGACGCGACGGAGACGGTGGCCGGGCTGGACGGCCCCTTCGACTGCGTGTTCTTCGATGCCGACCGTTGGAGCGCCCCGGAGCAGCTTCGCCTTCTGCTGCCGAGGCTGGAGCCGGATTGTCTGCTGCTGGCCGACAACGCCCTGTCCCACCCGCAGGAGATCGCCGGCTACATCGCGGCGGTCGACGCCCTGCCCGGCTTCGGCTCCACCATCTTCCCGGTGGGCAAGGGGCTGCACGTCGCCTGCCGCCCCTGACCCCACCGGTCTTCAGGCCGTCTCGCTCGCCAGCATTTCCGCGGCCAGCCGGCTGACGGCCGGGTAGTCGGTCTTGCCGGTGCCGAGCAGGGGGATCGTTTCCACCCGCAGCACGTCGCGGGGAATGGCGATCTCCGGCGCCCCCTTGGCCTTGGCTGCCGCCGCCAGCGCATCGCGGGTCGGGCCGGTGCCGGCGGTGACCAGCACGATCCGCTCGCCGCGCCGGGCGTCCGGCAGGGCGACGGCGGCGTGGGCAGCGTCCGGCGCGGCCTGGAGCGCCAACTCCTCGACCAGCCCCAGCGGGACCATCTCGCCGGCCACCTTGGCGAAGCGCTTGACGCGCCCGACGATGCGGATGAAGCCGTCGGCGTCGATGTCCACGATGTCGCCGGTGTCGTGCCAGCCGTCCTCCGTCGGCTCGACCACGCCGGGGTTGTCGGCCCGCATGTAGCCCTTCATCACGTTCGGCCCGCGCACCCGCAGCCGCCCGCCGACCGGCACGCCGGGGACCGGAAGCAGCTCCGTCTCGATGCCGGGCAGGGCCTGCCCGACCGTGCCGGGGCGGAAGCGGGCCGGCGTGTTCACCGCGATCACCGGCGAGGTCTCGGTGGTGCCGTAGCCTTCCAGCAGATGCACGCGCAGCCGTTCCGTGTAGGTACGGCGCGTCTCCTCCTGCAGGCGCTCGGCCCCGGCGAAGACCAGCCGCAGCGAGCGGAAGTCGTAGGGGTCCGCCGCCCGCGCCCAGGCGTTCAGGAAGAAGTCCGTGCCGAACAGCACCGTGGCGTTGGTCTGGTAGACCAGCTCCGGAATCAGCCGGACGTGGCGCGGGTTGGGGTAGAGCACCGTCTTCACCCCGTTCAGGATCGGCAGCAGCATCCCGCCGAGCAGCCCGAAGGAGTGGAAGACCGGCAGGCAGTTGAACACCACGTCCTGCCGCGTGAAGTCGACAACGGAGGCCACCTGCGCCATGTTGGCGAGCAGGTTGTCGTGGGTCAGCGCCACGCCCTTGGGCGGCCCCTCCGACCCCGAGGTGAAGAGGATCGCCGCCACGTCGTCCGGCTGGCCCTGCTCCGGCAGGAACCGCTCCGGCGCCACCGACGCGGCCAGGGCGCGCAGCTTGTCGCCGATGCCCAGCCCGCGCTTCACGTCCTCCAGATAGACGATGCTGTGGTCGGCGGCCAGCGCCTCGACCAGCGGGCCGAGCCGCCCCATCTCGACGAAGCGGGCCGAGGTGACGATGCGGCGCAGCCCGGCGGCGCGGCAGGCCGCCTTGATGGCCTCCGCCCCGGCGGTGAAGTTCAGCATCGCCGCGGGCCGCCCATGGGCCGCCAGCCCGAAGAACACCGCCGCGGTCGGCGAGGCGGTCGGCAGCAGCACGCCCACCGCCTCCCCCGGTTCGGTGCCACGGGCCAGGATGCGGCCCAGCACCAGGGAACGCGCGGTCAGGGCGCGGTAGGACAGAGTCGTGAAGTCGCCGTCCTGAACCGCCGCCTTGGACCAGCCGGTCTTCCGCCCGGCCTCCAGCAGGGCGAGCGCCAGCGTGTCGGGCCGCTGCCCGGCGGCGAAGACGGTTTCCGTCATGACGCGCGACAGCCAGGATTTCAGCGCCGCGCGCCGCTTCTTACCGGCCAGCCCGGTCACATCCGGGGTGGCGACCGGCGGCATGACCGTGATGGTGATGCGCGGGAACAGGCCAAGCCGCAGCCGCCCGTGCATCCGCGACAGCATGGAGCGCTGCGCGCCCTCGATGCAGACCGGCACGATGGGGCAGCCCGCCTTGTCGGCCAGCATGCCGGGACCGCCGTTGATCTTCATCAGCGAGCCGGTGACGGTGATCCGCCCCTCCGGGAAGATGCAGATCTTGTGGCCCTCGGCCAGGGTGCGGGCGAGCAGGCGCGTGCCCATCGGCTTGGTCGGGTCGATGGTCACATGGTCGGCCAGCGCCAGGAAGGGCTTGGCCCAGGCCTGCTGCGCGATGACGCTGTCCACGGCGAAGCGCATCCCCGGCAGGAAGGCGGCAAGCAGAGCACCGTCCAGGAAGGACTGGTGATTCGGCGTGACCACCGCCGCGCCCTCCAGCCGCTCCAGATGCTCCGCGCCGCGCAGCTCGACCCGGAAGGCCAGCCGGAAGAAGGCGCGGGCCAGCGCCCGCCCCATGCCCACCGCGTCGATGGCGAGCGCCAGAACGACGGCGGCCAGCATGCTCGCCCCGCCCCAGGCGGCGACGGTCAACGGCGTCACGCCCAGCGCCAGCATGGCCGCCGCGATGCCCGAGCCGACCACCATGAACAGCGCGTTGACCACGTTGGCCGCCGCGATCACCCGGGCGCGGGCCGAGGCCGCCGCGCGGTGCTGGATCAGCGCGTAGAGCGGCACGGCGAAGGCGCCGCCCGCCGCGGCGATCAGGAACAGGTCGGCCAGCAGCGGCATCGCCCAGGGCTGGGCCAGCAGCGCCAGGGCCGACAGCGGCTTCGCCGACGGCGCATCGGGCGTCAGGAAGGGCAGCGCCGCCCCGGCCACCGCCGCGACGAGGCCCGCCAGGGCGGCGCGGCGCGCGTCGGCACGCGAGGGCACCCGGTGACCCAGCCCGGCATAGACGGAGCCGATCGCCACGCCCACGGCGAAGACGGCCAGCAGCAGGGTCGCCCCCTCGCTGTCCGTTCCCAGCGTCTCCCGCGCGATGGCCGGGAACTGCGCCATGACGACCGCACCGACACCCCAGAAGACGGAGATGCCGTAGATCGCCAGCATCGACACGCGGTCCTGCGCGGTGGCGCGCAGCACGCGCAGGGTGACCGACACCGGGTTCAGCCCGACGCGCACCGTCCGGTCGGCGTTGCCCGCCCGCGGGATCAGCAGCGATGCCGCCAGCCCGCCCAGCGCCGTCGCGCCGAGCAGCCCCGGAAGCGCCAGCGGATGGGCCAGCGCCAGCGACCCGCCGGCGATGGTGCCCAGCAGGATCGCCACGAAGGTCCCCGCCTCCACCAGACCGTTGCCGGCGGTCAGCTCCTCCGGTTTCAGCAAATCGGGGAGCAGGCCGTACTTGACCGGCCCAAAGACGGTGGAATGGGCGCCCATGCCGACCAGCGCGACGATCAGCACGCCGAGGTCGGCGCGCAGGATGCCCCAGGCGGCGATCGCCATCAGGCCGATCTCCGCCACCTTCACGGCGCGGGCGATCAGCGTGCGGTCGAACCGGTCGGCCAATTGGCCGGCGGTCGCCGAGAACAGCAGGAAGGGTATGGTGAAAGCCGCCGCGGCGAGGGTCGAGATCAGCGCGCCGTCGCCCGCCGTCCCCGCCATGCCGTAGACCGCCAGCACCGCGATGGCGCCGCGCAGCACATTGTCGCCGAAGGCGCCGAGGAACTGCGTCACGAACAGCGGCAGAAAGCGCCGCGTGGCGAGAAGGCCCAGTTCGCTCATGCTTCAGGCTCCCTTTCCGGTGGACAGGCCGCGCAGCAGCGCGTCGGCGACCGTGTCGGCCAGCGTGCCGAGCGGGGCCGTCTGCCGTCCGTAAACGTGCGACTGGATGTTGAGGACGATGGCGCCGATCACCGTGTGGGCCAGCGCCTCGCGGTCGGCGTCGACGATGCTCCCTTCCGCGATGCCGTCGCCGACGATGGCGCAGACCACGTCCACCGGCGTCTCCAGCCCGTCTGGAACCAGCGGAAGCGCGTCGTGCTGCGACAGCAGGAGGAAGCGCGCGCGGTCCGGCGCCGCCTCGACCAGCCCGAAGGCCCAGGCGATGACGCGGCGCAGCCGCTGCGGCGCCGGGCCGCTCCCCGCCGCCTCGCGCAGGCTGTGCGACAAGGCGGTGTATTCGGCGGCGAACAGGGCGGCGGCAAGATCCTCCTTGCTCGCCCAATGGCGGTACAGCGCGCCCTCCGACACCCCGGCGGCGCGGGCGATGTCCTTGATGGTGGTCGCCTTCACCCCCTTCTGGGCGAACAGCGCGATGGCGGCATCCCGGACCTTGTTGCGTGCATCGACGCGGGCGTCTTTGGACATGGCGTTCCCGTTCGTGGCGTTCTTTATAAGTGAACGTTCACTCACATCCTGCACGGAACCGGTCCGCGCTGCAAGGGTGATGTGACGGCACCGCATCGCCGTGCGCTTTGCACGACGGGTGGTTTTTTGGGCAAGATCATTCGCACACACTCATGAAACACAGGGAACCAGGGACATGGTGAGGACGATCGACGGGACGGAGGCGCTGACGGCCGACATGACCGCGTGGCGGCGCGACCTGCACGCCCACCCGGAAACGGCCTTCGAGGAGGAGCGGACCAGCGATTTCGTGGCGGAGAAGTTGGCCTCCTTCGGGCTGGAGGTTCACCGCGGCCTCGCCAAGACCGGCGTGGTCGGCGTGCTGCGCAACGGCGAGGGGCCGGCGGTCGCCTTCCGCGCCGACATGGACGCCCTGCACATCCACGAGCAGACCAACCTGCCCCATGCCTCGCGCAATCCGGGGCGCATGCACGCCTGCGGGCATGACGGGCACACGGCGATGCTGCTGGGCGCGGCGCGCCACCTGTCGGCGCACCCGAACTTCCAGGGCACCATCGCCTTCGTCTTCCAGCCTGCGGAGGAAAACGAGGGCGGCGGGCGCGTGATGGTCGAGGACGGGCTGTTCGAGAAATTCCCCGTCGAGCAGGTCTACGGCATGCACAACTGGCCGGGGCTGGAAGTCGGCAAGATCGCGCTTCGCCCCGGCCCGATCATGGCCGCCTACGACATCTTCGAACTGACCCTGACCGGCAAGGGCACCCACGCCGCCATGCCGCATCTGGGCACCGACACGATCCTGGCCGGCACCCAGATCGTCAACGCCTGGCAGACCATCGCCAGCCGCAGCGTGCATCCCGTCGATTCCGCCGTGGTCAGCGTCACGCAGTTCCACGCGGGCGACACGTGGAATGTCCTTCCCGCCACCGCCGTCCTGCGGGGAACCACCCGCAGCTTCCGCAAGGAGGTGCAGGACATGGTGGAGCGGCGCATGGGCGAACTGGCCAAGGCCATCGCCGGGGGCTTCGGGATCGAGGCGGAGATGCGCTACGAGCGCCGCTACCCCTCCACGGTGAACGAGGCCGGGGCGACCGAGCTGGCCCGCCGCGCCGCCGCCGGAGTCGTCGGCGAATCGGGGCTGGACCTGGATCCGATGCCCAGCATGGGCGCCGAGGATTTCGCCTTCATGCTGCAGCAGCGGCCGGGCTGCTACGTCTGGGTCGGCGCCGGGCCGTCGGACGGCGGGCGGAACCTGCACAGCCCGCATTACGACTTCAACGACGCGGTCCTGCCCATCGGCCTCAGCTATTGGGTGCGGCTGGCCGAAACGGTGCTGCCGCGCGCGGCGTGATGGCTATTGCACCCGCCATCCCCTCTCCCGCCCCGGGAGAGGGAGGGGCCCGCCGCATCGCGGCGGGAGGGTGAGGGTGCCGGCAAGACGCAGCGCCCTGATACTCGCGTGACCCTCACCCGCCCGCTGCGCGGGCACCCTCTCCCGGGGCGGGAGAGGGATTACAGGACACCGCCATAATTCCGGCAGCTTTGTACAAACCATTCCTATCTCCCTATGGTTTGTGTATGAAACAGGAAAATTACTGCGTCCTCTCCATGGTAATTGCCCGGGTATGCAATTTGTCCCATGATCGGGCCGATTTCACCCGACAGACGTGGGACAAGGCACGGTGAAGGCGATAGAGAACAAGACCGGTGTTCCTGGAACCGGCGGCATCTGGCAGCGGCCCGACTCCCTGTGGGAGGCCACGGCCCCGCCGCCGCCGGCCCTTCCGGCGCTTGAACACGCGGTGGAGACCGACCTGCTGGTGATCGGCGGCGGCTTCACCGGCTTGTCGGCGGCCCTGCACGCCGCCGAATCGGGCAAGCGCGCCGTCGTGCTGGAGGCGTCGGAGATCGGGCGCGGCGCGTCCGGGCGCAACAACGGGCAGGTCATCCCGACCTTGACCCGCCCCGACCCCGAGGACCTCGTCGCCAAGTTCGGGCCGGAACGGGGCGAGCGCTTCGTCGCGCTGATCCGCGACAGCGCCGACACCCTGTTCGCCCTGATCCGCCGCCTGGGCATCGATTGCGCGGCCGAGCAGACCGGCTGGGTGCAGCCGGTCCATTCGCCGGGCCGCATCGCCATCGCCGAGCGGCGGGCGAAGCAATGGGGCAGCCGGGGCGCTCCGGTGGAGCTGCTCGACCGCGCCGGCATTTCGGAGCTGCTGGGCACCGACGCCTATTACGGCGGCTGGATGAACCGCAGCGGCGGCCACATCAACCCGCTGGCCTTGGCCCGCGGGCTGGCCGGCAAGGCGGTCGAGGCCGGCGCGTCGGTCTTCATCAACTCCCCCGCCCTGTCGGTGGAGCGGCGCGGCGACCGCTGGGTGGCCCGGACGCCGGGCGGCACGGTGACCGCCCATTCCCTGGTGCTGGGCACCAACGGCTACGCCGCCGCCATATTTCCGGAGATCCGCACGGAGGTCGTGCCGGTCCTGTCCTGGCAGATGGCCACCCAGCCGCTGGACGAGGCGCAGCGGCGCAGCATCCTGCCCGGCCGTCAGGCCATGTCGGACACCCACGGCGACCTGCGCTTCATGCGCTACACCGCCGACCACCGGCTGGTCAGCGGCGGCGCGCTGTTGGTCCCCATCGACGGGGCCGACCGGCTGCGGCGTATCGTCGGCCTGCGGCTGGCCTCCATGTTCCCCACCTTGCGCGGGCTGCGGTTCGACCATGTGTGGAACGGGCGGATCGCCATGACCACCGACTACACCCCGCGCGTCCACCAGCTCGGCCCCAACGCCTTCACCTGGGCGGGCTGCAACGGGCGCGGCGTCGCCTTGTCCGTCTCGCTGGGACGGGAGCTGGCTTATGCGGCGCTGGGCCGCGATCCCGCGGAACTGGCGCTGCCGCTGACCGAGCCGCGCCCCCTGCCCTTCAACGACCTGCTGCAACGCATCGGGCCGTTCAAACTCCTGCAATACCGCTGGAACGACATCCGGGAAATCTGACGATGACTGAAGACACCAAGGCTCCTGCCTTTGCACCCGCCGCTGGCGCCGCCCCGGACCACGCCACGCAGCTGCGCAACGCCTACGCGATGCGGGCCGCGTCCTACGCCCATATGTTCGATGTGCTGCGCGAGCGCTACGGCACCGAGACGGCGCTGGACATCGGGCGCGAGGCGACCCGCCGCCTGGGCGAGGCGATGGGCGTGAAGTACGCGGCGCACGGCCCCGACGACTTGGCCGGCCTGTGCCACGCCTTCCTCGACGGCATCCCCAACCGCGATTCCATGTTCGCGCCGGAGATCAAGCGCTGCGACGGCGACGCGCTGGAAATCCATTTCCACCGCTGTCCCTTGAAGGAGGCGTGGCAGGCCCAGGGCAAGTCCGACGAGGATCTGGAGCTGCTCTGCAACATGGCCGGCGCCATCGACGGCGGCCTGTTCGAGGCGGCCGGCTTCGTCTTCCGCGGCGAGACCTGGAAGCCCGGCGACGAGGGCTGTTGCCGCCTGAAGGTCCTGCCCGGCCCGAAGGCCGCCTGATCCGCCGAATAAGCCACCCAACCGTACGACGCTGCCCAACACCGGCCTCGAAGCCGGCCTTCACAAGAAAGGTTCACACGCGATGACCGCCCTGAAGACCGCCTCCCTCGCCGCCCTCATGACGGCCGCCCTGGCCGGCACTGCCCTGGCCGCCGACACCGTGAAGATCGGCTACCAGCTGCCGCTGACCGGCGAGACCGCCCAGTACGGCCAGGACTTCCGCAAGGCCGCCGAGATCGCCCTGGCCGAGTTCAACGCGTCGGGCAAGCCCTTCAAGGCGGAGATCGTCTTCGAGGACAGCCGCTCCGACGCCAAGGAAGGCACCAACATCGCCCGCAAGTTCGTGGACGACAAGGCGATCGTCGGCGTGCTGGGCGACTTCACCTCGGGTGTGTCGATGGCCTCGGCGCAGGTCTACAAGGACGCCGGGATGCCGCAGCTCTCCCAGACGGCCTCGCACCCCGACTACACCAAGATCTCCAAGTACCAGTTCCGCAACATCGCCACCCAGGCGCAGGAAGGCCCCTACAACGCCAAGTGGATGCTGTCCAAGGGCTACAAGAACATCGCCGTCATCGCCGAACAGACCGACTGGGGCCAGTCCGTCGTCTCCGGCTTCACCGACGGCGTGAAGGCCAACGGCGGCACGGTGGTCTTCTCCGAGTTCTTCAACCGCGGCCTGAAGGACTACCGTTCGCTGATCAGCAAGCTGGAGCGCGCGAAGCCGGACGCCATCTACACCGGCTTCTTCTACGAGGACGGTGCGCAGTTCCTGCGTCAGGTGCAGCAGCTCGGCATCAAGACCCCGGTCTACTCGACCTCGGCCGCCTACAGCCCGAAGTTGATCGAGCTGGCCGGCGAAGCGGCCGAGGGCGTGCACCTGACCTCCAACTTCCTGCCGACCGACCCGGCCCCGCACATCCAGCATTTCGTGACGGAGTGGAAGGCCGCCTCCAACGGCGCGGTTCCGGGCCAGTTCCCGGCCCAGGCCTATGACGCCGTGCGCATCATGCTGGCGGCGGTCGAGAAGGCCTACCCGAACCCGACCCGCGAGAAGGTGCGCGACGCCCTGGCCCAGACCAAGGACTTCGCCGGCGTGACCGGCAAGACCAGCTTCAGCGCCGACCGCGAGGCCGAGAAGGAGCTGGTGAAGGTCGAGGTCAAGGGCGGCGCCTTCGTGCCGGTCGCCGACTGATCGGCGCACATCCTTCCGACCCGATAGCCTAACGATCTCCAGCGAACGGCCCGCATGATCGACCCTTATTACCTCCAGCAGCTCGCCATCGGGCTGTCGCTGGGGATGACCTACGCGCTGATGGCGATCGGCTTCACGCTGATCTTCGGCGTGCTGAACGTCGTCAACTTCGCCCATGGCGAGGTCTACACGCTGGGCGCCTTCGCCGGGCTGGTGCTGATTTCCGCGACGGCCCCGCCGATCTTCGCGGTGATCTTCATCGCCCTGGCGATCGGCGCCATGGCCGGATTCTCGCTGGAGCGGATCGCCTTCAAACCCTTCCGCCGCTTCACCGACGAGGCGTCGCTGAAGTCGCGGGCGATGCGCGAATCCACCCTGCTCTCCTCGCTCGCCGTGTCCATCGTGGTGCGCGAGGCGCTGGAGATCGTGTTCGGGTCGCAGATGCGCTCCGTCCCGTTCGAGTATCTCATCAACACGCCGGTGCGCATCGGGCCGGTGATCCTGGTGACCGGCGACTTCATCATCTTCGGCGTGGCCGCGGCGATGCTGATCGGCCTCCAGTATCTGCTGACCCGCACCCGCATCGGTCTGTCGATCCGGGCGGTGTCCAACAACCCGCTGGGCGCCAAGTATGTCGGCATCGACACCGACCGCACCATCATCATGACCTTTGTCGTCGGCTCGATGATGGGGGCGGCGGCCGGCATCCTGACGGGGCTCTATTACGGGGCGATCTTCCCCGCCATGGGCTTCGTGCCCGGCATCAAGGCCTTCGTCGCCATGGTGATGGGCGGGCTGTCCTCGATCCCCGGTGCGGTGATCTGCGCCCTGATCCTGGGCATCTCGGAGAGCATGGCGACGACCTTCGTGTCGTCGGGCTGGTCGGACATGGTGGCCTACGGCTTCCTGATCCTGACCCTGATCTTCTTCCCCAACGGATTGTTCGGAGCGCGCCGTGAACGTGTCTGATTTGTCGGCGCCGCGGCGCGGGCAAGGCGCGCTGATTCCGCTCCTGCTCGCCCTGCTGGTCTTCGTGGGGCTGCCGGCCATGCTGGCCGGCTTCGACCGCGGTTATTTCTACCAGATCGCCAATCTGGCGCTGATCTTCATCCTGCTGTCCGCCTCCATGCATCTGGTCACCGGGGTGGCCGGGCTGCTGCATCTCGGGCACGCCGCCTTCTACGGGGTCGGCGCCTACACCGCCGCCCTGCTCTCGACCAAGTTCGGGCTGGGCTTCACCGTGACGCTGCCGCTGTCCGGTCTGGTGGCGGCGCTGATCGCCTTCCTGGTGGCGCTGCCGACCATGCGGCTGGTCAGCATTTATTTCGCGGTGGCGACGCTGGCGATCGGGCAGATGCTCTATCTGGTCATGCTGAACTGGGTGGAGTTCACCAAGGGTCCCAACGGCATCATCGTCACCAAGGGGCTTGAGCTGTTCGGCTTCAGCCTGTCGGGCCGGCTCGCCACCTACTACACGGTGGCGACGGTGGTGGCGCTGTGCGTGCTGGCGATCGGGCGGCTCAGCCACTCCTACTACGGCAACGCCCTGCGCTCGATCCGCGAGGACGACCAGTGCGCCGACGCCATGGGCGTCAGCACGGCGCGCCTGAAGATGGAGGCCTTCACCCTGTCGGCCTTCTTCGCCGGGGTGGCGGGCAGCCTGTGGGCGCACATGACCGGCTACATCTCGCCGGGCGACTTCAAGTTCTCCGAATCAATCCTGATCCTGGCGATGGTGGTGGTGGGCGGCCTGGGCAGCCTGCCCGGCGCGGTGATCGGCGCGCTTCTGCTGATCCTGCTGCCGGAGGGGCTGCGCGCCTTCGGCGACTTCCGCAACATCATGGTCGGTCTGGTGATGTTCCTGTCGATCCTGCTGCTGCCCAAGGGCCTGCTGGGCGAGGTCTCCGCGCTCCAGCTCGCGCGGCGCCAGTTGGGCGCGGCGTGGCGCAACACCGTGAAGGGCGAAGGGATCGGCTGGCGATGACCCATCTTCTCGACATCCGCAACGTCAGCCGCCGCTTCGGCGGCGTGCTGGCGGTCAACGACGTGACCGGCCATGTGGACGAGGGCGAGCTGGTCGGGCTGATCGGTCCGAACGGCGCCGGCAAGACCACCCTGTTCAACCTGATCTCCGGCTTCACGCCGCTGTCGTCGGGCACCGTCGCCTTCGACGGCAAGACCATCAGCGGGCTGAAGACCAACCAGGTGGCCCGGCTGGGCATCAGCCGCACCTTCCAGAACCTGCGCGTCTTCCCGAACATGTCGGTCTTCGACAACGTGTCGGTGGGCGCGGTGGGCGCGCTGCCGCAGGGGGCGCTGGGCGCGCTGTTCGGCTCCCTCGCCGGGGGGGGCGCCCGGTCCGCCGAGATCAGCCGCCGCACCTGGGAGGCGCTGGAGGCCGTCGGCCTGACCCATGTGGCGGGCGAACTGGCGGCCAACCTGCCCTACGGCCAGCGCAAGTATCTGGAGATCGCCCGCGCCCTGGCGATGCAGCCGCGCTTCCTGATCCTCGACGAACCCGCCGCCGGCCTGAACGACACCGAAACCCGCGCGCTGGCCGACTTCATCAAGCGCCTGCACGGCACCGGCCTGACCATCATGCTGGTGGAGCACGACATGACCCTGGTCATGAGCATCTGCCAGCGCATCCTGGTGCTCGCCTCCGGCCGCAAGATCGCCGACGGCCCGCCCGACGCCATCCGCCGCGATCCGGCGGTCCTGGAAGCCTACCTGGGGGTGGACGCATGAGCCAGCCGCACTCCAATGGCCCGATCCTCACGATCGAGAACCTGCACGTCACCATGGGGCCGCAGGAGATCCTGCACGGCATCGACCTGACCGTGGCGCAGGGCGCCATCGTCGCCGTGCTGGGCTCCAACGGCGTCGGCAAGACCACGTTGATGCGGGCGATCTCGGGCGTCTACCGGGCGAGCCGGGGCAGCATCGCCTTCCGCGGCGAGGCCATCGCCAACCTGCCCGCCCACCGCATCGTGAAGCTCGGCCTGTCGCAGGCGCCGGAGGGCCGCCAGATCTTCTCCAACATGAGCGTGCGGGAGAATCTGGTGCTCGGCGGCAGCGACGTCGGGCTCGGCGAACTCGACCGGATGCTCGACATGTTCCCGGTCCTGCGCGAGCGCCTGCGCCAGAACGCCGGGTCGCTGTCGGGCGGCGAGCAGCAGATGCTGTGCATCGCCCGCGCCCTGATGCGCCGCCCCGCCCTGCTTCTGCTCGACGAGCCGTCGCTGGGGCTCGCCCCGATGGTGGTCGCGCAGATCTTCGATCTGGTGCAGCGCATCCGGGCGGAGGGCGTGTCGATCCTGCTGGTCGAGCAGAACGCCCGCGCCGCCCTGCGGGTCGCCGACCACGCGGCGGTGATGGAGGACGGGCGCATCGTGCTGGCCGGTCCGGCCGCACAATTGCGTGACGACCCCCGCATCGCCGAAGCCTATCTCGGCGGGCACGCGCATTAACGGAGATCATAATGACCGAACCGACCGACACGCCCGCGGCCAAGCCCGCGATGGGCATGCTGGAGCGCCGCGGGATCGAGGCGGCGATCCTGAAGCCGGTCTATGAGGAGATGGCGGCCCGGCTGGGCGAGGCGGTGGCGCAGGAGATCCTGGGCGCCGCCATCACCCGCGCCGCGGTGGAGTCCGCCGCCGCCTTCGCCGCGACCGAGCCGAACGGCACCAACCTGACCAGCTTCGCCGACCTGCAGCCCCTGTGGACCAAGGACGACGCGCTGCGCCTGGAGGTGCTGCACCAGGACGAGACCCGGTTCGACTACAACGTCACCCGCTGCCGCTACGCCGAGATGTACCGGGAGATGGGGCTCGGTCACATCGGCCACCTGCTGTCCTGCAACCGCGACGCCGCCTTCTGCACGGGCTACGACCCGTCGATCAAGATGGAGCGGACGCAGACCATCATGCAGGGCGCCAGCCATTGCGATTTCCGCTACCGCGTGGACAAGCCGGAAGGCTGAACAGAGAGAACCCAAAACGACAACGGCCCGGCGTGCGGAACGCCGGGCCGTCTTTTTTTCAGGCAAGTCTACCGTTGGTCAGGCCGCCGTTCGTCAGGCCGCCGCCGTCGCCACCGGCTGAAGCCCGCGCGTCAACTGGCCGAACGCATCGCGGAACCGCCCCTGTGCGACGTCGGCCTCGGCAAAGCGGACATGAACCGCCGCCTTGTCGATGGCCCGCACCTCGAAGGCGACGGACAGGCCGAAGCGGTCGAGCCGCAGGGTGCCGCGGTCGCCCACGCCGAGGCCGCCGATCCCGCTCAGCATGGCGCCGCCGTTCGACAGGTCGGTCAGCGTGCCGGACTGGTCGCGCCCATGCACCACGACGCCGCAGGACTCATTCACCCGGTAGCGCGGGCTGCGGCGGCGGTCGGCGTCGGTCGTGGAGGTGCGGACGACGCGCACCAGCACGCGGCGCAGCTCGTCGATGCTGCTCGCCACCTCGTCCGAGCCGGCCCGCACGCCCGAGGCCTGCGAACCGGTCTGGTCGGCGTCGCTGGACACGGCGGCGATGCGCACCGACACCTCTTGCGCGGCGTTGGAGGTCTCCACCACGTTGCGGCTGATTTCCTGGGTGGCGGCGGCCTGCTCCTCCATCGCCGCGGCGATGGCGCTGGAGATCTGGTCGATCTCGCCGATGGTGTCGCCGATCTCCGCCACCGCGCCCACGGCGGTGCTGGTCACACCCTGGATTTCCGCGATCAGGCGGGTGATCTCCTCGGTCGAGCGGGCGGTCTGGTTGGCGAGGTTCTTCACCTCCTGCGCCACCACCGCGAAGCCCTTGCCGGCTTCGCCCGCGCGGGCGGCCTCGATGGTCGCGTTGAGCGCCAGCAGGTTGGTCTGGCTGGCGATGTCGGTGATCAGCTTGACCACCTCGTCGATGCGACCGACCGCCTCGGACAGCGACTGGATGGTGCCCTGGGTGCGCTGGCCGTTCTCCACGGCGCGGCGGGTGACCGCGCTGGAGTGGGCGATCTGCGCGGAGATCTCGCGGATCGAGGCCGCCAGCTCCTCCGTCGCCGCCGCCACGGTCTGGGCGTTGGCCAACGCCTCCTCCGCCGCCGCGGCGACGTTCTGCGCGTTGATGCTGACCCGCTCGGCGGAGGTCGCCATGGCGTCGGCGTCCTGGGCCATGCCGCCGGTGCGCAGGGCCACCTGCTCCACCGCGTGGCTGGCCTCGCGCTCCACCGTCTCGGCCATGGACTGGAGGGCGGTGATGCGCTCCTCCTCCGCCTGGCGCTGGCGCTCCGCACGCTCCTGGGTCGAATAGTTCAGCTTCGCCTTCACGGCGCGGATCTGCGACCGGATGCGGGCGAATTCCGCCACGCCGGAACTGGGAACGTTGGTCATCAGGTCGCCGCGGGCGATCGCGTCGAGGTGGGTTTCCACCAGCCCGAGCGGGCGGCGCACCGTGCCCATCACGCTGAGCGTGCCGATGCCGGCCACCAGCAGGCCGAACAGCATCAGCCCGGCGAAGATCCCGACGCTGTCGCTGCCCGTCAGGCTCACCCCACCGAGGGCGATGACGGTCAGCAACAGCAGGCCGTTGGTCGCCAGGATGCGCCCGCCGATGCTGGATACCAGATTGCTCAGCCAGACGCCGAAGCCGCCGCGGACGATCTGGCCGTCCAGCAATCCGTACTGCTGGCCGCGCCCGGCGCGGATCTCGGCGTAGATGCGCTCCGCCTCCGCCACCGCCTCACGGCTCGGCTTGGACCGGATGGAGATGTATTCCGTCACCACGCCCTTCTCGGTGATGGGGGTGACGTTCGCCTTGACCCAATAATGGTCGCCGCTTTTGGACCGGTTCTTGACCAGCCCCTCCCACGGCCTGCCGTCCTTGATGGTTTCCCACAGGTTGGCGAAGGCGGCCGGCGGCATGTCCGGATGGCGCACAAGATTGTGAGGCGCGCCGAGTAATTCCGTTTCTGCGAATCCGCTAATATCAACAAATGCTTTATTGACGAACGTAATCTTGCCGCGGGTGTCGGTCCGCGACACCAGCAGCATGTCGTCGGCCATTTCGATTTCGCGGTTCGTAACCGGTCCATTGTCGCGCATAAGCCAGCACCCCGTCGCGGAGAACACGCATAAAACACTACTTAAGTTTTATTTCTACTGTATTAATGTCAGAAAATCATCACCATATTGTCGCACCCTGTCCGGCTATAGTTAGGGCGTTCGGGGAGCGGTCCCTCCGCTAGGTCACTGCCGGCGTTGAGAAAATAAGCGATTTATCTTATATTTTAGACGCTTTCGAGACGCCGCCTCCCTATTGTGGATTCTACGGAGTCCGATCCGATTCAAGGTCGGTGGCGGCCATCCGATCCTCCGGGTTGCGGACCGATGACGGGGGCGGCACCATCCGCCACGCGCGCCGTTGGAACGGCCATCCCTCTCGAACCGCAACAGGACAGCCACGATGAGCGACACCGCAAAGCCCATCCGCCTTCTCGGCCTTTCCGGCAGCATCCGCCGCCACTCCCACTGCACCGCGGTGCTGAACACACTCGCCGACTCGCTGGGCAACAAGGCGGGCGGCAAGGCGGGCGGCAAGGCGGAGATGACGCTGTTCCCGCTGAACGAAATCCCGCCCTACGATCCCGACCTGGACGCGGAGAACACCCCCGCCCCGGCCACCGCTCTGCGCGATTCCATCGCCGCGGCCGACGGGCTGGTCATCATCTCCCCGGAATACAATTACGGCATGTCGGGCGTGCTGAAGAACGCGCTGGACTGGGCGTCACGCCCGGCCATGAAGTCGCCGGTGCGGGGCAAGCCGATCCTTATCATGACCGCCTCCCCCGCCTTCACCGGCGGCGTGCGCGCCCAGCATGAGATGCGCGAGACGCTATCCGGCATGATGGGTCGGGTCATCGCCCGTCCGCAGGTGGTCATCGGCACGGTTCACGAGAAGATCAAGGACGGCCGGCTGACCGATCAGGCGGCGCTGGACTTCGCGTTGGCCGCCATCGACGACCTTCTGGCGGAAATCGCCCTGCTGCGCGGGGTCAAAAGCGCTTGAGTCCCAGGCAGGGCAGGGCTGACGCGCAAAGACCGATGGGGCTGGCCGAAGTGTGCCAATATTAGTATATCAGCACACTTCACTCACGGCTCCCTGTGTCGATCATGCCCCTGACCCTCCATCTGCTGCCCCTCGCCGCCACGGTCGCCCTGCTCGTGTCGCGTCGTGTCAGCATGCTGACCGCCGGAACCGCGGGCATGGCGCTGGCCGCCGGGGTGCTCATGGCGGCCCTGATGGTGGCGCAGCCGAGCGGCGCCACCGCTCCGGATTGGCTGGCCCAACTTCCCGGCTTGCTCCCCGCCGTGGCGCTGAAAGCCGGCGAGGGAGCGTGGCTGGCGTGGCACGCCATGTCGATCATCGCGGCGGGCCTTCTGTTCCATCGCGCCTTCGAGGCACGCGCCGTCAAGGCCGAGGCGCAGGTCGAGGCGAAGACACCGGCCGAGCGCCGCCGCGCCGTCTTCGTCGCCTGCCTGCTCGCCGGTCCCTTCGCCGAATCGGTGACGGGGTTCGGCGTCGGGCTGGTCGTGGCGCTCGCCATGCTTCGCCCGCTGAACCTGCCGCCAGCCCACGCCGCGGCGCTGGGCCTGTTCAGCCAGATGCTCGCCCCCTGGGGCGCGCTGGGCGTCGGCACGCGGGTCGGGGCGGAGCTGATCGGGGTTTCCTTCACCGAGCTGGGCACGGCCAGCGCGGCCCTCATGGTGGTGGTCCTGCCCAGCCTGCTGCTGGTGTTCTGGCGGCTGATCCACGGCGCCGGGCTGACCTCCAGCCTGAGCGACCGGGCCAGGGACCTCGCCCTGATGCTGGCGCTGGCCGGGCTGCTTTGGCTGACCAACCGCTTCGTGGCCCCGGAACTGGGCGGTGGGCTGGCGACGGCGGTGCTCCTGCTGGCGGTGGAGGCGCGACGCCTGCCGCGCGACGCCGCCGGCCTGTCGCGGCTGCTGGCCCTGTTGTGGCCCTACGTGGTCCTGGTCGGCGGGCTGATGGCGACCCGGCTGGTGCCGCCGCTGTCGGGCTGGACGGCGGACCGGCTGGTGCTCGACCCCTTCGGCGGGCTGGCGCCGATGCCCCTGCTGCGCCACCCCTCGACGTGGCTGGTCGCCATCGCCCTGGTCATGCTCGCGGGCCTGCCGCGCGGGCGCGCTCTGCCGGTGGCGGTCCCCGCCCTGCGCGCGGCACTGGTGCCGATGGCGGCGACGCTGGTCTTCGTGGAGCTGGCCGCCTTCATGGCCGCCTCCGGCGGAGCGGCGGCCTTCGGGCAGGCGTGGCAGGCGGTGGCGGGCTCCGCCGCCGTGCTGGCGGTGCCGGTGCTGGGGGCGGCGACGGGCATGCTGACCGGTTCCAACACGGCGTCGAACGCCCTGATGATGCACATCCAGGTCAATCTGGCGTCGGGCAGCGGCCTGCCGCTGATCGCTGCCGCCGCCATCCAGGTGGTGGCGGGAAGCGTCTGCACGCTGCTGACGCCGGGCCGGATCGTTCTGGCCTCCAGCCTCCTGGGGCTGACCAAGGCGGAATCCGCGATCTACCGGCTGGCTCTGCCCATCGGCGTCGCCTCCACGGCGTCGCTGCTCCTCGTCGTCACCGCCTGGGTCTGGCTGGTGTAGGCATCAGTCCTGGGGTTCCGGTTCCGTCGCGCGGTCGGGGAACAGCTCCTCCACCCGCACGCCGGACTCCCGGCAGATGCGGGCCAGCCGGTCGGAGGACAGGACGTCGGTGACGAAGGTGTGGACCTGCGAGATGTGACCGATGCGCACCGGGGCGGTGCGCTCCAGCTTGCCGCGGTCGGCGACCAGGATGACGTGGCGGGCGTTCGCCATGATCGCCTGCGACACCCGCACCTCGCGGTAGTCGAAGTCGAGCAGCGCCCCGCTCTCGTCGATGGCCGAGGCGCCGATTACCGCGAAATCGGCCATGAACTGGTTGAAGAAGTCGATGGCGGCCTCCCCGACGATGCCGCCGTCCGACCGCCGCACCACGCCGCCGGCCACGATCACCTCGATGTGCGGCTCGGGGCGCAGCAGGTTGGCGACGTTGATGTTGTTGGTGATGACCACCAGCCCGCTGCGCCCCTGGAGGGCGCGGGCCACCTCCTCCGTCGTCGTGCCGATGTTGATGAAGAGGGAGGAGCTGTCGGGCACCAACTCCGCGGCGCGGCGGCCAATGGCCCGCTTCTCGTCCTGGGCGATCAGCCGCCGCGCCTCGTAGCCGAGATTCTCCACCCCCGACCCGGCGACGGCGCCGCCATGCACCCGCTGGAGCAGGCGGCGGTCGCACAGCTCGTTGAGGTCCTTGCGGATGGTCTGCGGCGTGACGTTGAATCGGGTGGCCAGATCATCGACCAGCACGCGCCCCTGCGTGCGGGCGAGCGCCAGGATGTCGGTCTGCCGGGGAGTCATGATATCCATGGCGGCATTCAAGCCGACCGCCGCTTCGCCCGCAAGTTCATTCGAAAGCGAAACGGCGCGATTTGCCCCTATGATCAGAGCCTCTGCCCGTCGGGACCGAAGAGATGCGCGGTTTCGCCCCGCAGGTTCAAGCGCAAGCGCTCGCCTGCCGCCACCGGCCGGTCGCCGTCGAGGCGGACCAGGAGTCGCTGCCCATCCTCCAGCGCGGCGTGGCAATGCGTCTCGCCGCCCAGCCGCTCCACCGCCAGGATGGTGGCGAGCAGCCCGGCCCCGCCATCGGCCAGCCCCACATGCTCCGGCCGGACGCCGAGCGTCAGGGGTGTGCCCGCTCGCGGTGCTGCGCCGTCGGCGGCGACATCCAGCGGCACGCCGCCGGGCAGCCACACCCGCACCGCCCCGTCCGTCCATCCCTCCGACACCACATCCAGGAAATTCATGGCCGGCGAGCCGATGAAGCCGGCGACGAAGCGGTTGCGCGGACGGTGGTACAGTTCCAGCGGCGTGCCGGCCTGCTCCACCCGCCCGGCGTTCAGCACGACGATGCGGTCGGCCAGCGTCATCGCTTCCACCTGATCGTGGGTCACGTAGATCATGGTGGCGCGCAGGTCCGCCTTCAGCTTGGCGATCTCCAGACGCATCTGGACGCGCAAGCCGGCGTCGAGGTTGGACAGCGGCTCGTCGAACAGGAAGATCTGCGGCTCGCGCACGATGGCCCTCCCGATGGCGACTCGCTGGCGCTGCCCGCCCGACAGGTCGCGCGGCTTGCGATCGAGCAGGTCCTCGATCTGAAGAAGACGCGCGGCGGCGCGCACCCGCTCCGCGATGGTCCCCTTGTCGGTCCGCGACAGCGTCAGGCCAAAGGCCATGTTGTCGTAGGCCGTCATGTGCGGGTAGAGCGCATAGGACTGGAAGACCATGGCGATGCCGCGCGCCGCCGGCGGCCGGTCGTTCACCCGCTGCCCGCCGATGAACAGGTCCCCGGCGCTCGGCTCCTCCAGCCCGGCGATCAGGCGCAGCAGCGTGGACTTGCCGCAGCCTGACGGCCCGACGAAGGCGACGAACTCGCCGTCCGCGACCTCAAGATCGACGCCGTGGATGACCTCGATCCGCCCGAAGCTCTTGCGCACCCCGCGCAGCGTGACGCCCGCCATCGCCCTACCCCTTCACAGCGCCGGCGGTCAGGCCGGAGACGATCCGCCGCTGGAACAGCAGCACCAGCCCGATCAGCGGCACCGTCACCACCACCGACGCCGCCATGATCCGGCCCCAGGGCAGCTCGTACTGGCTGGCCCCCGACATCAGCGCGATCGCCACCGGCACGGTGCGCGCGTCGTCGGTCAGGGTGAAGGTCAGGGCGAACAGGAACTCGTTCCAGGCGGCGATGAAGGCGAGCAGCCCGGTCGCCGCCAGCGCCGGCCCCATCAGCGGTAGGAACACCCGCGTCACGATCACGAAGGGGCCGGCGCCGTCCACCATGGCGGCCTCCTCCAGCTCCTTCGGCAGCTCGCGCATGAAGGTGGTCAGCACCCAGACGGTGAAAGGCAGCGTGAAGATCAGGTAGGACAGCACCAGCGAGCCGATCCGGTTGTAGAGGCCGAGCCAGCGCACCAGCTCGAACAGGCCCGACAGCACGGCGACCTGCGGGAACATCGACACGCCCAGCACCACGAACAGCAGCAGCCCCCGCCCGCGGAAGCGCACCCGCCCCAGCGCGTAGGCGGCCAGCACCGCCAGCCCAAGCGACAGCGCCACCACCGCCGAAGCGGCCAACAGGGAGTTCAGGATGTTCCGCCCGAAGGGCTGCTCCTTGAAGATCGCCGCGTAGTTCGCCAGCGAGGGCTGCGAGGGCCATGCCTCCACCGTGAACAGCGCGCTGCCCGCCTTCAGCGAGGTGACGATGGCCCAGGCGAAGGGAAACACCGCCCAGACGACGATTCCCAGGACCACGAGAGCAAAGGCGGTGCGTTTCAGGCCCATCCCCTCACCTCCCCGCATCGACGCGGACGCGGCCGAGCGTCACCGCCAGCACCGTCGCCACCGCCAGCACCAGAACCAGAACCGTCGCTGCGGCGGAGCCGTAGCCCACGTCCTGGAAGTCGATCAGATATTGCCGGGCGTAGACCGACATCGACATGGTCGACCGGCTGTTGCCGGTCAGCACATACATCAAGTCGAACACGCGCAGCGCGTCCAGCGTGCGGAACAGCACCGCCACCATCAGCGCCGGACGGATCAACGGCAGCGTGATGCGGAAGAACACCTTCACCGGATGCACCCCGTCCACCCGCGCCGCTTCGTAGAGGTCGCGCGGCAGCATCTGGAGGGCGGCCAGGATCAGCAGCGCCATGAAGGGCGTGGACTTCCAGACATCGACCGCGATCACCACCGGCAGCGCCAGATCGGGATCGGCGGTCCAGGCCTTCGGCTCGGCGATCAGCCCCAGTCCCATCAGGATCGCGTTCACCACGCCGTAGAGGTCGTGGAACATCCACCCCCACATCTGGGCCGACACCACGGTGGGGATCGCCCAGGGGATCAGGACGGCGGCGCGCAGCAGCCCGCGCCCCGGCAGATGCGCGTTCAGGATCAGCGCGATTCCCAGCCCCAGCACCGTCTCGATCCCCACCGACACGACGGTGAAGACCAGCGTGTTCCACACCGCCCGCCACCAGACGGGGTCGCGCACCAGCCACAGGTAATTGTCCAGCCCCACCCCCTGGAAGCCGTCCAGCGTGGCGAGCGTCGCGTCGGTGAAGGAGAAGAAGACCGTGCGGAACAAGGGCCAGCCGGCCACCCCCGCCAGCACGACCAGCATCGGCAGCAGGAACAGCCACGCCGCCCGGCGCCTCTGCCGCTCCAGGCTGGAGTGCGGAAGACCGCTCACCAGCGCCCTCCCCGGCTGATGCGGACCAGAGCCTCCTTGAGGTCCGGCAGCATCGCCTTGGCGTCCTGCCGTCCGGTCAGAACCTCGTGGACGTTGGCGTAGAACTCCGCCGACACCTGATTGTAGCGCATCCCGGTCGCCTGGGCCGGCCGGTTGACCGCGTTGGCGATGGACTCGGCCAGCGCCGCGAAGAAGGGGTTGGCGGCCAGCACCTCCGCGTCCTCGTAGAGGGCCGGGATGGTCGGGTTTGACGCGCCGTGGATGGCCCGCCGCTTCTGCTCGTCCAGGCCGGTCAGATACAGCGCCAGGTCCGCGGCTTCGTCCGCATGGGCGGAGAATTTGCTGACCGCCAGCATCTGCCCGCCCAGCGTGGACGTGTGGCGCCCGCCCGGCCCGCCCTTGGGCAGCGGCACCACAGCAACCTTGCCGCCGACCGCGCTGTCGGCCGCGTTGACCAGCGTCCAAGCGTAGGGCCAGTTGCGCATGAAGACGGCGTTGCCGGACTGGAAGACGCCGCGCGCCTCCTCCTCCATGTAATTGAGGACTCCGGGCGGGCTGATCGAGCCGACCCAGCCGCGGGCCATGGCCAGAGCCTCGGCGGCGCGTGGGTTGTCGATGGTGATGGCGCCGTCGGGGGCGACGATGGTGCCGCCGTTGCGGCTGGCGATCCATTCCAGCGCGTTGACGGTCAGCCCCTCGTAGGCGCGGCCCTGCCAGACATAACCCCACATCCGGTCGTGCCCGGCGGCGCGTTTCGCCCGCTGGATCAGGGCGGCGGTGTCCCGAAGCTCCTCCCAGGTCTGCGGCACCGGGCGCCCGTGGGCCTCCAGCAGATCCTTGCGGACATAAAGGACCCCGGCGTCGGCGAACCAGGGCATCGCGACCAGCCGGCCCTTGACCGTCGCGGCCTCGACCATCGCCGGAAGATGGCGGCGGACGGTGTCCGCCCCGGCGCGGTCCTTCAGGTCGATGAAGTAGTTGCCGAGGATGCCCGGCCAGACCACGTCGATCTGGAACACGTCGATGTCCGGCGACCCGGCGGCGAGAAGCTGCTGATAGAGCGCCAGCTGCTCGCTCGCCCCCTTGGGCGGGGAAACGAAGCGGACCTCGTTGCCGCTGCGCCGCGCCCACTCCTGGGCGCCATCGCGGCACAGGTCGAAGCTGATGCCGAGCCCGCTGCAGGCCAGCGTCACCGTCGCCCCGGCGGCGGGGAGCGCCGAGACGGCCGTCAGCATCCCCGCCAAGAGCAACGCGCACCGCCGCGCCCATCGCCGCGCCATGGAGCCCCTTCCATTCCCGGTCGATCCGGGTCCGGAAGGGAAACTGCAATGGCCGCGGTCGAGTTCCCTGACGCTTATGCCCCGGCCCGTCAGGCGGGGGTGGCGGCCTCGCGACGGCAGTGCAGCAGGCTGAACAGGCCGAAGGGCGGAACGGTCTGCAGCTCCTCCACCTTCAGGCGGGAGCCGGACATCAGCGTGTCCAGCGTGAAGTCGGGCCGCCAGCCCAGCTTCTTGGAGAAGGGCGCCATCCAGTTCTCCACCGAGCGGCGGATGCCCGGCTTGTCGGCGGCGAAGTGGTTGACGATCAGGATGTCGCCGCCGGGACGGCAGACGCGCTCCAGCTCGTTCATCGTGCCCTGCGGGTCGGGGACCACCGTCATCACATACATGGCGACGACGAGGTCGAAGCTGCCGTCGGCGAAGGCCAGCGTGCCGGCGTCCATCTCCAGCAGCCCCTCCACATTCTCCAGCCGCTCGCGGTCCACCCGGTCCTGGGCGACGCGCAGCATCTCGGAGGACAGGTCGATGCCGACCACGCGGTTGTCCTTGCGGTAGTCGGACAGGGAGATGCCCGTGCCCACGCCCACCTCCAGAACGCGCAGACCGCCCCGCCGGTTGATCCACTTCACGGCGGCGTGCCGGCCGGACGCCAGCAGGTTTCCGAAGACGGGGTCGTAGAAGCGCGCGTAGCGCCGGTAGGCGGCGCGGATGGAGTCGGCGTCCATTGGGTTTCCCTCACGATTCCTGGCGCAGGATTTTCGGCCGCGACCATAGCGGCCTTTCGCACCACAGGAAAGCCGCAGCGCGCCCTCCTTGTTCCACAGCGAGCCGCACTTCCGTCTCCGCTTCGCATGGTCATCACATGTGCGGCACGGATGTTGACACCACCATCAACATGACTCATGGTGCCCGCGCGATCACCCCAAATAAGGGATGCCCCCGTGGCCCACGAGATGAGCGGCGAGGAGCTGCGCCGCTACCGCGAACAGCGCGGCATGAACCAGCAGGCCCTGGTCGGCTGGCTGAACGAACGGCTGAACCGGCGCTACGACCGCGCCAAGATCTCCCGCTGGGAAACCGGGGCGGAGCGGATTCCGCAGATCGTCGCGGGCGCCCTGAAGACCGTGACGGAGCCGGTGGGCATCCCCGCCGCGGCGGTGCGGGCGGCCCCGGTGGTGTTCTGCGCCGCCAACCAGAAGGGCGGGGTCGCCAAGACGACCACCTGCGTCAACGTCGCGTGGCTGCTCGCCCAATCGGGGCGGCGCGTTTTGCTGATCGACTGCGACCCGCAGGCCAACGCCACCGTTCATCTGGGCGTCGACCCGCACGAGCGGGAGCTGGCCAAGGCGACCCTGACCCACGCGCTGAAGGCCAGCCGGCCGATGCGGGAATTCATGACCCCGGTCTGCGACGGGGCGTTCGACCTGCTGCCCTCCTCCATCTCGCTGGCGGCGACCGACCGGGAGCTGCTGCGCCAGCCCAACGGCACGCTGATCCTGCGCGCCAAGATCGCCCAGCTCGCCGGTCAGTACGACTTCGTGGTGCTGGACTGCCCGCCGCATCTGGGCGAGCTGACCGTCTCGGTCCTGAACGCCGCCGACCAGCTGCTGATTCCGACCCAGACGGAGATGCTGTCGATGATGGGCATCCCGCAGCTGTTCGAGACCATCGCCGGCGTACGCGAGCTGGTAAACCCGCGCCTGCAGATCCTCGGCATCCTGCCGACCATGTACAGCCCGCGCCGCCTCCAGGACGAGACGGTGATGAAGGAGCTGCGGGAGCTCGCCGCGGCGGAGCAACTCCACCTCTTCTCCCCGGTCAAGCGGGCCGCCGACTATTCCAAGAGCGTGATGGCCGGGCGCCCCGGCCTCGCCTACAACCCGAACTCCGCGGGCGCGGAGAGCTTCCGCGAGATCACGGACGCCCTGCTGGCCCTCGCCGGGGAGGATATGCGCCATGGCGCGTAAGCTCGACACCTCGAACGCCGGCCTGTTCAAGCGGGCGCTCAGCCGCACCGGCAGCGGCGGGGGCAGCAACGCCGCCCTGTTCGGGCTGTCCGGCAAGATGCGCCACCGCGAAATCCCGCTGGATCAGGTGGAGCCCAACCCCGACCAGCCGCGGCGCAACGCCCGCGCGGCCGACATCGCAGCGCTGGCCGCCTCCATCGGCGAGCGGGGATTGCTGCAGCCGATCAACGTGCGGGAGGTCGCCCCCGACCACTTCCAGATCGTGGCGGGGGAGCGGCGCTACTGGGCCTTCCGCGCGCTGGAGCGGGAGACCATCCCGGCGCTGGTCATCGACACCGACGACGTTCAGGCGCTGGCCCTGATCGAGAACGCCCAGCGCGTCGATCTGCACCCCATCGACCTTGCCCTGACGCTCGCCAAGCTGATCGGCGACAAGGGGCTGACGCAGGAGCAGGCCGCCGTCCTGATCGGCAAGTCGCAGGAGTATGTGGCCCGCCTGCTGGGCATCCTGCGCCTGCCCGCCCGCATCCTGGAGGAGGCTCCGGACCGGACCGCCGTCTCCGTCTCCCTCCTCATGGAGCTGGCCGAGCTGCCCGACGAGGCGATCCAACTCGCGCTGTGGAAGCGGGCCGGCGACGGCCTGACCGTCAAGGACGTGCGCAACGCCAAGCAGGAGCGCAGGGCGGCTCTCCCGACCACCCCGTCCGCGGCGCCCGCTTTGCGGGCTCTACGCAGCAACGTGGATAAGATCCATAGCCTGCGCGCGTCTGGCCATGCGCTGGCCGAGGACCAGCGGCGGGAGCTGCGCGACCTGCGCGACGCCATCGACGCACTGCTGCGCGAGTGAGGGCAGGGAAAAAATCACCTGAGCGGGAAAATTATTATCACAACTCCGCGCCGATAGCGGTCATTGGACAGAATTCGACTCTTGCGCGATGCTTGGCGGCGTTCCGCCATCCGTCCCCAGAAGGGTGCAGCCATGTCCGATACCGCCGTCGCCAACCCGACCGCCTCCACCGCCCAACTGCCGGCCGTCCAGGCGCCCGCGGCTCCGTCCGCGCCGCCGCCGAGCGGCGCTGCCGTCATCCAGAACGAGCAGGGCAAGGCGAACTCCCTGCTGAACACCATCGCGGACAAGCTGGACCGGCTGGTCACGCTGACAGTGGTGACCGCGATCGCCGACATCGACGTGGTCCAGGACGATCCCAATCAGGTCGGCTTCACCTGCCGTCCAAAGGCTGGCACGACCATCGAGGCGTTCCAGACCCAGGTCAATCTGGTCACCGGCGACATCGAGAACCTGATCAGCCGCGATTTCGCGACCAACACCGCCTACCACAGCCTGACCGAATTCCATCTCGCCCAGGTGACCAAGAGCAGCGACATCGTCAGCACCAACCTGAAGGCGATCCGCGATCTGGCCGTCCAGATCTCCGGCCGCACCGGCTGACCCGCCTCCTGGACGGCGGGACGTCGCCGCACCGCCGCCTCCCCGACGCCCTCCCCCAACCCAGCAAGGTGGCCGATGTCCCAGTTCGTCGATCTGGCGCGCAACCTTCTCGCGCTCGAAATCAACACCGTGCTGAAGACCGGCATCTCGGCGGAGAAGATGCCGCTGGCGGGAGACGCCCTGATCGATCTGGCGCAGGAATATTATGTTTTCCTGTGCGAGCAGTTGGACACCTTCGGCAATCGGGAGACGGCGATCCTCGCCCCCTGGGCCGGCCGGGTATCGGAAACCTTCCATTGGGGGCTGGCGCCCTTCGTCCCGCCGTCCCAGGCCGCCCAGCCCGACCGCTACGACCCGTTCTTCTTCAGCCGAGATCTGCCGGGCAACGACCCCGCGCGCGGCACCACGATGAAGGTCTTCGACGATCTGCGCGAGGTGGCGAGCTGGCTGCGCGAGATGACCGACCGCACCCTCGACGCCGCCCGGCAGCCCGGCGCCACCGCCGACGTGGTGTCCGCCGCCGCGATGATCGACCGGGACGCGCCGCCGATCCTGATGCGCATCCAGCGCAACTCCGACCAGATCAACGACGTGCTGCGGCGGCGCGGGCTGGACACCGTCAGCTATCTGCGCGGCATCGACGAGGAGGTCCGTCGCATGCCGACGCTGAAGACGGCGGACGTCGTGACCATCCGCAAGGCGTGGGACGTCGGGACCGAACTGGTGGTCATGCAGTCGACGATCCAGATCGACGGCGACGTGGTCACCCGCCTGCTGAAGGGCCGCGACAACGCCGGGAGCAGTGTCATGATCGGCGTCCACAAGGACGCGGTGGACGTCTCCTTCCGTTATTGGAGCTTCCTGATCGACGCGTTGGGGCGGTTCGCCGGGAAAGCCGTGAACACCCTGGTGGGAGACACGGGGTAGCCCGCTGCGCCGACGCTTCCTCAGCGACCTTCCGCATGGCTTCGTCTGGCGGCGCGACGCCCTGGCCGAGATGGTCGGGCGTTTGCGCCGGGGCAAGGCCGGCCTGATCCCGCGTCGCGGGCATGGCATTGCGCTCGCCCTTCAATTCTTCGCCCAGGGCGGGCGGACGATCGGCCTGCGCGTGCCGGTGGCCGCGCCATCACCCGGAAACGGCAGCGTCCTGCGCACCATCCCGGTCCGCGTCTCGATCCAGCCCGATGGCGACGTCCTGGTCGCCCTGCCCCGCGCCGAAGTCGAAAGCGGGCGGTTCGACGCCGCATCCGCGGCGCGCCTGACCGCGCAGTTGCGCCGGCTGGTGGGGCGGGTCACCACGACGAACCCGCTGTGGGGAATCGACGCCCTCCAGGCGCTGGGGGAGGCCGTCACCGCCGTCGCCGGGCTGTGCAGCGGCGCCGTCCTGCTTTGGAACGGGTTCGAACGGATGACCGCCGGCCAATGGGCGCACAGCGGCGCGACGCTCGTGCTGCTGGCCGCGCCGGCTGCTCTGGCGAAGATGCGGCCCTGGCTTCTCGGGGCGGTGGCGCCCAAGCTGTTCCCGCTGGCGCTCAAGGCCGGTGAGCGAATCCTGCGGATTTGAGCCGAATCCGATTGGTCACACCACTTGGTGCGGTGCAGTAGGGCTCTGAAAAGTCATTTCTTATTGACATCCCTGTGAAAAATCGCACCCGCTCGCATCTGCGATGTTGCAGCGCATTGGCCCGGAGCTGGACTTGTTCTATGTTATGCCTGCCGCCGCGGTTGATGGCTCCCCCATAAGGACCATCGGCACGACAGCATCCGTAACAAGAAGCAACCCCTTTGCTTCTGCGGTTCACCAGCGGGCTTGCCTCACCAGGAGCTGGCCGTTTCTATTACTGGAGCGATTGTAATGTCTCAGAAGATCGCGCTCGTCACCGGTGCCATGGGCGGTCTCGGCACCGCCATCTGCCAGGCCCTGGCCAAGGACGGTTACATCGTGGCGGCGAACTGCCTGCCGAACTTCGAACCGGCCGCCGCCTGGCTGGGCCAGCAGGAAGCCCTCGGCTTCAAGTTCTACGTGGCAGAAGGCGACGTTTCCGACTTCGAAAGCTGCAAGGCGATGGTCGCCAAGATCGAGGCCGACCTGGGTCCGGTGGACATCCTGGTGAACAACGCCGGCATCACCCGCGACAAGTTCTTCGCCAAGATGGACAAGGCCCAGTGGGATGCGGTCATCGCCACCAACCTGAGCAGCCTGTTCAACGTCACCCAGCAGGTGTCGCCGAAGATGGCCGAGCGCGGCTGGGGCCGCATCATCAACATCTCTTCGGTGAACGGCGTGAAGGGCCAGGCCGGCCAGACCAACTACTCCGCCGCCAAGGCCGGCGTGATCGGCTTCACCAAGGCGCTGGCCGCCGAGCTGGCGACCAAGGGCGTCACCGTCAACGCCATCGCGCCGGGCTACATCGGCACCGACATGGTCATGGCCATCCGTGAGGACATCCGCCAGGCCATCACCGACAGCGTTCCGATGAAGCGCCTGGGCCGTCCGGACGAGATCGGCGGCGCGGTGTCCTACCTCGCCTCGGAGATCGCCGGCTACGTCACCGGCTCGACCCTGAACATCAACGGCGGCCTGAACTACCAGTAAACCACTGGCAGCGCTAGACGCTGGCGGCAATTCGCCCAGCCGGCAAGCACACGGCCCGTTCCCGGCCTGACCGGGGACGGGCCGTGTGCCTTTCGCTCTTCGGAGCATCCCTTCAAAGTAAAACGCCCGGGATCGGGTGGACCGTTCGCGCCGCGCACCTCCCCTTTGCGTCATGGCTTCGGTAACGGCCGGTCATCTGAACAGTATACTCCCGCAGATTTCCTGTTGAATCCGTTCGGGCCTCTGTATCCGCGCCCACCAGCGAGTATGCTCCCCAGCAGCACGCAAGTTGCGTCCTGAGGCCGCACCACGCCCGTCTTCCGGAATCAACAGACGTCGAGCACCCGCACATGGGAATCTTCCATGCGGGAAGGGAGGAATCGTGCCTGAATCGCCGATCAAGCAAACTCTGCCGGGAGACGGGACTGCCCGTCACAGGTCCGGGGCCGATTACGTCTACGGGATCGACATGGTCCGCTTCGCCGCGGCTTTGCTGGTCACCGGCTTTCACCTGACTTGGCGCGACCCGGCGGTCGCCGACGTGATGTGGTCGGGCTGGGCCGGGGTGCAGGTCTTCTTCGTGGTGTCGGGCTTCGTCATCGCCAATTCGGCCAACAACGCCAGCCCGATCGCCTTCATCCGGTCGCGTCTGTTGCGCCTCTATCCGGCGGCCTGGGTCTGCTCCATCCTGTGCCTCGTCGCCCTTGTGCTGATGCCCGGTCCCGACCCGGATCTGGTGCGGCGCTTCATCGCCTCCTTCACGCTGGCGCCCGCCGGCCCCTACATCGCCTCGGCCTACTGGACGCTGCCGGTGGAGATCGCCTTCTACGCCGCGGTCTTCCTGCTGCTGTTCAGCGGGAATTTCCACCGGCTGCCCCAGTTCGCCCTGGCGCTGACCGCCGCCAGTTCGGCCTATCTCGGCGTCTACAGCCTGCACGTCTTCGGCGTCGTCAGCCTGCCGTTCCTGGAATTCGAGTACGGCATGCTGAACATGACGCTGCTGCGCCACGGCGTGTTCTTCGCGCTGGGCATCTTCCTATGGCTGTGGTCGCGCGGCAAGCTGACCCGGACGGGCACGGCCGCCGCCCTGCTGGCCCTGATCGCCGCGCCGCTGGAGATCACCGCCCGGTCGGTGGAGTTCGTGGATCGCTCGCCCGTCCCGCTGAACCTCGCCGATCTGTGGATGAACCCGCTGATGATCTGGGGCGCGTCGCTTCTCGCCATCGTCGCCTCGGTGCGCTGGCGGACGGAGATCGCCACGCTGCCGCAATCCACCCTGTCGCTGCTGCGTCTGGTCGGGCTCGCCACCTATCCGCTCTACCTGCTGCACGAGGTGGTGGGCGGTTCGGCCAAGGCGTTGGCGATGCAGGCCGGGGCTTCCTCGATGGTCGGTGCGGTGACGGGCGGCGCGCTGTCCATCGCCGTGGCCCTGCTGGTCGCCGCGGTCCTGGAACCGGCGGTGCGCGACCGGCTGCGCCGTCTGCTCGACATCCCGCAGGCCGCCTTCTCGGCCCGCCCCGCCTTCAGCACCTTCTACCGCTCCGGCGGAACCGTGTGACCAAACGCCCAACCGTTACCAAACGCTTCCACAAGAAACGATCGCCGTGAATTCCAGGGGAGAAACCTGAATGTACACCGACGCGCTTGGTGGCGATGTCCTGTGCCCCGCGTCCTCCATCGAGATCGACCGGGTCGACCGCAGCGGCTGGTACGCCATTCTCGATGGCTTCGACGACGCCAACATCTTCCAGACCTGGGATTATGGCCGCATCGCCCACGCCGGGCGGGAGTTGAGCCACCTCGTCGTGCGGCGCGACGGGCGCCCGGTGGCCGCGGTGCAGGTGCTGCTGCGCCGCGTCCCGGGCATCGGCGGCCTGGCCCTGGTCATGTGGGGGCCGATGTGGCACCCGCGCGGCCAGGGACCGGACCACGCCGCCCTGATGACCGCGCTGCACGCGCTGAAGGCGGAATACACCGACCGGCGCGGCCTGCTGCTGCGCCTGCTGCCCCATGTCTCCCAGGCGGACGGGGAGACGGTGACGGCGGCCCTGGCCTCGCTGGGAATGCAGTTCCGGGAGGAGAAAGCCCCCTACCGCACCTTCATCACCGACCTGACGCCGGACGAGCCGGGTCTGCGCTCCAATGTGTCCCACCACTGGCGCCGCGGGTTGAACAAGGCCGAGCGGATGGGGATCGAGGTCGTCGAAGGCTCCCACACCGAACTGCTGGAAACCATCGACGACATCTTCGTCGAGACGCAGCGCCGCAAGGGCTTCAAAGCCTACGACAGCCGCACCTTCACCCGCATCAACGAGGCGCTGCCGCCGCGCCAAAAGATGCGCGCCTTCCTCGCCATGCACGAGGGGCGGCCGGTGGCCGGGGTGGTCGTGTCGCTGTTCGGCACCACCGGGCAGATGCAGAACTCCGCCACGCTGGAGGCCGGGCTGCGGGTCAATGCCGCTTACCTGCTGCAATGGCGGGCGATGCTGTGGATCAAGGCGAACGGCGGGCTGCGCTACGACCTGCACGGGGTGAACGCCCAGACCAACCCCGGCGTCTATCAGTTCAAGCGCGGTCTCGCCGGCAAGCATCCGGTCGAGACGCTTCACATCGGCACCTTCGAGACGCCCGGCCCGCTGCCCAGCCGCCTGCTGGTCCAGGGCGGCGAATCGATGCGCGCCCAGGCCGACCGCTGGAAGACCCAGGCCGGCGCGATGGTGAGCCGGTTGCGCAACTGGAAACCGCGCCAAGCCGAACCCGTCCCGGCGGAGGAGATGGATGCCTCCGACGCCGCCGTTCTGGCGAAGGCCCCGACCGGCCCCGCCTGAGATTTGCCCGGCGTGAGGTTGGCCGGAAGACCGTGTTATGATCGGCCTGGAACGGAGGCCGACCCATGACCAGCACTCCCCTGATGATGCAGGAAGCCGCAGCCGCCCCGGCAGCGGTGCGGCGCCTGCTGGACTCCGATGCCGAAGCGGTGGCGGCCCTCGCCGCCCGGCTGCGGTCCGTGCCGCCGCCCTTCGCGATGACCATCGCGCGGGGCAGCAGCGATCACGCCGCCGGTTACGCCCGCTACCTGTTCGAGACGGCGCTGGGTCTGGTCACCGCCTCGGCGGCGCCGTCGGTCGTCACGGCCTACGGCGCCGATCTGCGGGTGAAGAACGCCTTCGTCCTGGCCATCTCCCAATCGGGCCAGAGCCCCGACCTGCTGCGCGTCGCGGACGCGGCGCGGGCCGGCGGTGCCCTGACGGCGGCGCTGGTCAACGCGGAGGCTTCACCGCTGGCGGAGCGGGTCGCCCACCCCCTGCCCCTGCACGCCGGGCCGGAACTGAGCGTCGCCGCGACCAAGAGCTTCGTCGCCAGCCTCGCCGCCGTCGCCCGGTTGACCGCCGTCTGGACGGATGACCGCGCGCTTCTCGATGCCCTTCCACGGCTGCCCCAAGGGCTGGAGCGGGCCGGCGCGGCGGACTGGTCGGCGGCGCTGCCGGTGCTGGAATCCGTGTCCAGCCTGCTGATCGTCGCGCGGGGCCGCAGCTATCCCATCGCCCAGGAAATGGCGCTGAAGTTCAAGGAGACCGCCGCCGCCCATGCCGAACCCTTCAGCGCGGCGGAGGTGATGCACGGCCCCATGGCGCTGGTCGAGCCGGGCTTTCCCGTGCTGGTCGTGGCGGTGCGGGACGCGACTCTGGACGGCGTGCTGGACACCGCCCGTGCGCTGAAGCGGGCCGGCGCCCATCTGCTGGTCGCATCCGCCGTGGAGCGGGCGCTCGCCCTGGCCGACACGCCTTTGCCCCTGCCACCCCCGCTGCACCCGGTGCTGGACCCCATCGCGGCAATCCAGGCCTTCTACCCCTTCATGGCCCGGCTCGCGGTGGCGCGCGGCTTCGACCCCGACCGGCCCCGCCATCTGCGCAAGGTCACCCGGACGGTTTAGGAATTACCTCGAATTCGCGGTGATCTTTTCGGCGCCATCGCCACCGTCCGTTGACGCGTCCCGACCGGCTCGCGCTAGGCTTGCCGAAACCACGGCTTGGCAGCGAAACGGGACAACAGCATGACCATCAGCATCGGCGCGGACGACCTTCTGCGGTTCGAAAGTCTGGGCGACAATTGCGAATTCGGCTTCGTCCTGCGCCGGTTGTCCTGCGAGGCGGGAAGCCTGTTCCGCTGGGCCTCCATGAAGCCCGACCAGCTTCTGACCAAACTGCGCGCCAATTTCGAGGGCATGTACCGGTTCGAGAATTTGTCGCCGCTGCGCACCGGCATGGTGCTGGATTCCGCCTATGGCATCGGCTGGCACAGCGACATGAAGTCCGACATGACCGGCGGGCGCTTGGCCTTCCGCGACGACGAGGCGACACGGCGCGCCCTGCACCGCCGGGAGACGCGCAAGATCCAGTATCTCCAGGCCAAGTTCACCGCGCGGGCGGCGCTGGGCGGGGTGATCTTCGTCGTGAAGTCGAACCCCGGCATCGCCCCCGCCACCATCGACGGGCTGTACGAGGCGCTGGCCGCCCTGGCGGGCCATGACGACTTCGCCCTGCTGGAGGTCCAGGCAACGGACGATCCCGCCCGCATCGGCCGTGTGGACTGGCAGCGGCCCGGCCTGATGCGCGGCTACGTCACCCGCTTCGCCCCCTATCATCAGGCGGACGACATCGACGCCGCGGCGTGGTTCGCCATCGTCCAGGGCGCGCTGCGCCTGTTCCCCTGCCACGACTGGGAGCAGCGCCACGCCGCCCTGCGCATCGGCACGCCGGACGCGCTGGTTCAGCTCCGCTTCCCCTTCGGCGCCGATCAGGACATGAGCAAGCCCCTCACGGGCGACCTGCGCGCCGGAACCGCCCGCCTGCTGAACGGCAACAGCTGGTGCCGCCCTTACGAGGGCCTGTTCCGTCTGCACGGCCCCGATCCGGAGCGGCCCGGCACCACGCTGCGCTGGACGGGGGTGCACGCGCCCGGCCCCTTCCATCTCGGCGCCACCCTGCGCTGCCCCCTGCGGGATTCCGTCCCGCTCCGCGTCGCGGTCGCCATCGCCGCGGAGGACGGCGCGACGCTGGCCGAGGAGCGGTTCGAGGTGCATCCCGGCCGGGCCACCGACCTCGTGCTGGACGCCCCCGCCGCGAAGGGAGCGCTGACCGTCTCGCTGACCGTGAACGCCGTGCGCCCGCTGGCCGAGGGGGAGCGCGCCGTGCTGGACCTCTCGCCGCCCGCCTTGCATCCGGAGCAGGTGCCGGCCGTCGCCCTTCCGGCGAAGGCGGCGTGAGTCGGATCATCAAAGCGGGATGGGCCGGGGTCGCCACACTGCTGGCGTTCCTGGCCGTCCCGGCGCACGGCGAAACGTCTGTCGGGCCGCGCACGCAGCCGCCCTACCCGGACTGGCTGGTCAAGCGCATGGAGACGCTGCGGCGGCAGGATCCGAAGGCGATGCTGCTCGGGGACTCCCTGATCGCCGGCTGGCCGCCCGACCTCGCCCGCCGGCTGTTCGACGCGGAGCCGATGAATTTCGGGGCCGGGGGCGACACCACGGGAAACCTGCTGTGGCGGGTGCGGCAGGCCTTCGGGCCGGGCATGGGGCTCAGGTCTGCGCTGGTCCTGATCGGAACGAACGACCTGCCGGACCGCTCCGCCGCGGAAATCGCCGGCACCATCGGGACCATCGCCGCTGATGTGAAACGGTCCGCGCCCGGCGCCTGCGTCACGCTGCTCACCCTGCTGCCGCGGCGCGACGGCAACGCCGCTTTTGCCGAGCGCATCATGGACGTGAACCGACGACTGACCGCCCTCGCCGGTCCCGGCCTGCGCGTGATTGACGCCAACACCCCGATGCGCGACGCCTGCCCGGCGGAGGGCGCCTGCCCGCTCTACAAGGACCCGGTGCATCTGACCCGCGCGGGCTATGAGCGGCTGACCGCCGTCGTCGGCAAGACCGGTTGCTAGAAAGATGTCGAAGACGGCGGGGCTTCGGGATATCTAGGGGTCATGACCAGCGACACCGCCGCCGCCGACCGTACCGGCACCGATTTCGAGATCTTCATCGTCACCGCGCCGGGGCTGGAATCCGTGCTCTGCGCGGAGGTGAAGGCCAAGGGCTTCCGCGACGCCACCGCCATCAAGGGCGGCGTCACCGTCCGCGGCGGCTGGCCGGAGGTCTGGCGGGCGAACCTGGAACTCCGTGGGGCGACCCGCGTGCTGGCCCGCGTCGCTTCCTTCCGCGCCTTCCACCTCGCCCAGCTCGACAAGCGGGCGCGCCGGGTGCCCTGGGCGGAGTTCCTGCGCCCCGACGTGCCGGTCCGCGTCGAGGCGTCCTGCAAGGGCTCGCGCATCTACCACGCCGGGGCGACCGCCCAGCGCATCGAGCGTGCCATCACCGAGGAGCTGGGCGCGCCGATCTCCGCCGAGGCGGAGGTCTCCATCAAGGCCCGCATCGACGACGACCTGTGCACCATCAGCGTCGACACGTCGGGCGAGTCCCTGCACAAGCGCGGCCACAAGGAGGAGATCCACAAGGCCCCGCTGCGCGAGACGCTGGCCGCCCTGTTCCTGCACCATTGCGGCTACGACGGGACGGAGCCGGTGGTCGACCCGATGTGCGGGTCCGGCACTTTCGTCATCGAAGCGGCGGAGATCGCCGCCGGCCTGCACCCCGGACGCACCCGCCGCTTCGCCTTCGAACAGCTCACCGCCTTCGACGAGGCGGCGTGGCAGGCGATGCGCTCCACGGGCGGCACAGGCGCCGCGCCCGCCGTCCGCTTCTACGGCAGCGACCGCGACGGCGGGGCCATCGCCATGAGCCGCGCCAACGCCGAGCGCGCGGGCGTCGCCGCTTTGACGGACTTCCAGAAGCACGCGGTCAGCGACCTGATGCCGCCGGAAGGGCCGCCGGGCCTCGTCATCGTCAACCCGCCCTACGGCGCGCGGATCGGCGAGAAGAAGCCGCTGTTCGCCCTCTACGGCGCGCTGGGGCAGACGTTGCTGTCGCGCTTTTCCGGCTGGCGGGTCGGCCTCGTCACCAACGAGGCGTCGCTGGCCCAGGCGACCGGCCTGCCCTTCCAGCCGTCCGGCCCGTCGGTGTCGCACGGCGGTCTGCGCGTGACGCTGCACAGCACCGCCGCCCTTCCCTGACCCTGCTCCAGACCCATTTGTAGCCCCATGTCCAACCGTACCGCCCCCCGCCTGCACGCCTCGGCCTGCCCGCACGATTGCCCGTCCACCTGCGCGCTGGAGGTCGAAGTGCTGGACGAGCGCCGCATCGGGCGCATCCGCGGCGCCGCCGACAACAGCTACACCGCCGGGGTGATCTGCGCGAAGGTCGCCCGCTACGCCGAGCGGGTGCACCATCCCGACCGGCTGACCCAGCCGCTGCGCCGCACCGGCTCCAAGGGCTCCGGCCAGTTCGCGCCGATCTCCTGGGACGAGGCGCTGGACATCGTCGCCGACCGCTTCCTGGAGGCCGAGCGCCGGCACGGTCCGGAGACGGTGTGGCCCTACTATTACGCGGGCACCATGGGGCTGGTGCAGCGCGACGGCATCAACCGGCTGCGGCACGCCCGGCGCTGGTCGGGCTTCTTCGCCACCATCTGCACCAACCCGGCCTGGGCCGGCTGGCTGGCCGGGGCCGGCAAGCTGGCCGGAGCCGATCCGCGCGAGATGGCGACGTCCGACCTCGTGGTGATCTGGGGCACCAACGCCGTCTCCACCCAGGTCAACGTGATGACCCACGCCGTCCGCGCCCGCAAGGAGCGCGGGGCGAAGATCGCCGTGGTCGACGTCTACCGCACCCCGACCATGGAACAGGCGGACATCCCCCTGCTGATCCGTCCGGGCAGCGACGGGGCGCTGGCCTGCGCCGTGATGCATGTGCTGTTCCGCGACGGGCTGGCCGACCGCGCCTATCTCGCCAGCCACGCCGACGACCCCGCCGGGCTGGAGGCGCATCTCGCCAGCCGGACGCCGGAATGGGCCGAGGCCATCACCGGCCTGCCGGCGGCGGAGATCGAGGCCTTCGCCCGGCTGGTCGGGCGGACGCCGCGCAGCTATTTCCGGCTGGGCTACGGCTTCACCCGCTCGCGCAACGGGGCGGTGAACATGCACGCCGCCTCGTGCATCCCGGTGGTCAGCGGTGCCTGGAAGGTCGAGGGCGGCGGGGCCTTCCACTCCAACAGCGGCATCTACGGCTGGAACAAGACGCTGATCGAGGGGCTGGACCTGCGCGACCCGACCGTGCGCATGCTCGACCAGTCGCGCATCGGCCCGATCCTGGAGGGCGATCCGGAGGCGCTGGCCGGTGGCCCGCCGGTGACGGCGCTGCTGATCCAGAACACCAACCCGGTGACCATCGCCCCCGATCAGGCGCGCGTGCGCCGCGGCTTCGCCCGCGACGACCTGTTCGTCTGCGTGCACGAGCAGTTCATGACCGAGACGGCGCGCATGGCCGACATCGTGCTGCCCGCCACCATGTTCCTGGAGCACGACGACCTCTATCAGGCGGGCGGCAACCAGCACATCCTGCTCGGGCCGAAGCTGGTCGATCCGCCCGGCGACTGCCGGCCCAACCACGCCGTCATCACGGAGCTGGCGCGGCGGCTGGGCAGCGACTCCCACCCCGGCTTCGCTATGACCGAGCGGGAGCTGATCGACGCCACGCTGCGCGCGTCCGGCCACGGCACGCTGGAGGCGCTGGAATCCCAGCGCTTCCTCGACGTGCAGCCGGACTTCGAGACGGCGCATTTCGTGAAGGGCTTCCGCTGGCCGGACGGCAAGTTCCGCCTGAAGCCGGACTGGCCGACCGTGCCCTACGCCGCCCCGTCCACCTTCGGTCCGGTCGATGCCATGCCGACCTTCCCCGATCACTGGGCGGTGACGGAGGAGGCGGACGACGAGCATCCCTTCCGGCTGGTCACCGCGCCGGCCCGCAACTTCCTGAACAGCAGCTTCACCGAGACCCCGACCTCCACGGGGCGGGAGCGCCGCCCGAGCCTGATGCTCCACCCCGAGGACGCGGCGGCGCTGGGCATCGCGGAGGGCGACCGGGTGGAAGCCACGAATGGACGCGGCGCGGTGTTCCTGCACGCCCGGCTGTTCGACGGGGTGCGGCGGGGTGTGGTGATCGCCGAATCCATCTGGCCCAACGCCGCGCACGAGGGCGGGCGCGGCATCAACAGCCTGACCGGCGCCGACCCGGTGGCGCCCTTCGGCGGCGCCGCCTTCCACGACAACCATGTGCGGGTGCGCAAGGCCGACGTCGCCGCTTGAATTTGACTCCTCCCTCTTCTCGCCGGGGCCGGTAAAGCCCAAATGCGGCCGCTGTGGCCCTGTGCAGGACGCCAATTGCCAAGACCGGGGCGCCGTGCCACGGTGCGCCGCACACGAAACCAGAGCGGGACAAGGCGGTGGCGTCGGGCGGGATGCGCGATCTTCGGTTGGACTTTTTCCGCGGGCTGGCCCTGTGGTTCATCTTCGTGGACCACATCCCGGGCAATCAGATCGCCTGGGTGACGATGCGCAACTTCGGCCTCAGCGATGCGACCGAAGTGTTCGTCTTCATTTCCGGCTACACGTCGGCGCTGGTCTATTCACGGATACTGGACAAGCACGGCTGGCGGTTCGCGGCGGCCAAGGTGCTGGACCGCTGCTGGACGCTCTACATCGCCTATCTCTTCCTGTTCATCGCCTTCACGGCGCAGGTCGCCTACACCGCGCGGGTCTTCGACAACCCGCTGTTCACCGAGGAAATGGGCATCGCCGGCTTCTTCGCCGATCCCGCGGTGTCGCTGGTGCAGGCGCTGGCGCTGAAGTTCCGCCCGGCCAACCTGGACATCCTGCCGCTCTACATCGTGCTGCTGCTGTCCCTCCCGGCGCTGCTGCCGGTGCTGCGCCGCTGGCCGGTGGGCCTGCTGGCCGGGTCGGCAACGCTCTACGCGGCGGCGCGCATCCTGGACTGGAACCTGCCGACCTACCCGGACGGCGGCGTGTGGTTCTTCAATCCCTTCGCCTGGCAGCTCCTGTTCGTGCTGGGAGCCACCATGCAGCGCCTGCCCAAGGTGGCGGCGGCGCTGACGACGCGGAGGACGGCGTTGCTGTGGCTGGCTGGGGGGTATCTGTTCGCCTCGCTGCTTCTGGTGATCTCCTGGCAGATCGCGCCGATGGCCGCGCTGATGCCGGTGTGGCTGGCGGAGATCCTTTACCCGATCAGCAAGACCGACCTCGACCTGCTGCGGCTCGCGCATTTCTGCGCGCTGGCCTACGTCGTCCTGCAGATCGCGCGGTTCGACAGCGCGTGGCTGCGCTGGCCGGCGCTGGCGCCGGTGATCCTGTGCGGGCGGCAGTCGCTTCAGGTCTTCTGCCTGGGCATCTTCCTGTCCTTTGCCGGCCAGACGGTGCTGAACCACTGGTCCGCCTCGCTTTTTGCCCAGTTTTCGGTCACACTCGTCGGCATCGCCGTGATGGTGGCCGCCGCGCGGGTGCTGACCTGGTATCAATCCGTGGGACGGCCGCCGCGCCAACCGGCATCCGCCCCGCCCGCGGCACCCGCCGCTTCACTGGCCCCTGCCGCCCCATTGGCCCCTGCCAAGGACCCGAGCGCATGAAGCGCGCGACCGTCTTGACCCTGGCCGTCCTCGCGGGACTGACCGCACCCATCGCCATCTCCGCAGGCGTCGCGCGTGCGGCGTCGGAGACGCCCTCCGATCCCTGCGCCGTCCCGGAAACCGTCTACACCATCGATGGCGCCCTGCCGCGTGCCTGGGAACGGCTGAAGCGCGGCGGCGCGCTGCCCATTCTCGTGCTGAATTCGGCAAGCGCGCGCTCCGCCACCGCTTATCCGGCGCTGCTGGAAAAGGAGCTGGCGGCCCGGCTGCCCGACCGCAAGGTCAGCGTGACCGTCCGCAACGCGCCGGGGGCGACCGTGCAGGAGATGCTGCCCGTCCTGAACCGGGAACTGGCCGCCTCCGCCGCCTCCCTGCTGGTCTGGCAGGTGGGGACGGCGGACGCCATGCGGAACATCGGGCCGGACAGCTTCGGGGAGGCGCTGGGCCACGGCATCGCGGCGGCCCAGGGGCGCGGCGCCGACGTGATCCTGATGGACATGCAGTACAGCCCGCAGACGACCCAGCTCATCACCTTCCAGCCCTATCTGGATTATGTGGAGTGGGTGTCGCAGAACAGCGACGTGGTTCATTTCCCCCGTTTCGAGATGATGCGGCATTGGTTCGAGGAGGGCCGCGTCGGCTTCGCCCCCGACTCCAACGAGGAAAAGCTGCAGGCCTATCAGTTCGTCCACCGCTGCCTCGGCCGCATCCTGGCCGACACCGTGTCCACCATGATCGACCGCGCCGGGAGACCCGCTCCGTGATCGGCGCCCAGGCCCCCCGGACCCCTGGCCGGAGGGCCGCCGTCCTCTCCACCGCCCTGCTGCTCCTCGTCCCTTTTCTCGCCGGTCCGACGGCCAAGGCCGATCCGGTGAGGGCGGCGGCCTGCGCCGTGTCCGTTCAGACCGCCGGCCTTGCCGTGCCGTTGCCGCGCAGCGCGCGGGCGCTGGCTGCCGGTGGGCCGCTGCGCATCGTCGCCATCGGTTCCTCCTCCACCGCCGGGGCGGGGGCCAGCGAACCGGAGCACAGCTACCCGGCGCGGCTGGCCGAGCATCTGGAGGCGCGCTACCCCGGCCTCGCCCTGACCGTCCTCAACAAGGGAGCCAACGGGGAAACCGGGCCCGACATGCTGAGGCGGTTCCAACGCGACGTGCTGGACGAGGCGCCCGATCTGGTGATCTGGCAGGTCGCGGCCAACACCGTCCTGCGCGGCGACGATCCCGACGCGGCGGAGGCGGTGATCCGCGGCGGCGTGCGGACGCTGAAGGATGCCGGTCTGGACGTCGTGCTGATGGACCTGCAATACGCCCCGGCCATGCTGGCGAAACCCCGGCACGAGGAGATGGAGGCTCGCATCGGCCGCGTCGCGGCGGACGAGGAGGTGGGCCTGTTCCACCGTTACGCGGTGATGCGCCAGTGGGTGGAGACACGACAGGCCGCCATGAACGATCTGGTCGGGCCGGACGGCATCCACCAGAACGACTTCGGCTATGACTGCGTGGCCCGCACGCTGGCCGCCTCGCTGCACGACGCCCTCGCCCTGCGGACCGCGGGGAGAGTGTCCGCACGTCCGTAAGGCGCCTCCCCCACCTCTCAAGCGTACGGCCCACTCCGACACGTCGCAAAAGGCACCCTCCCCGGGAACGCGGGGATTTCAGGGTGGGGCCCAGAGTTACCGCAGCCGCGCCATCACGTCCCCGTCCCGCGCACCGGCGCGAAGGGCAATCCCGCCTGGTCCAGCGCCCGCTCGATCACCTCGTCCGACGCGCCATCGAACAGTTGCAGCAGCAGGTCGTCCACCACCCACTCGTTCGTCGGGGTCAGGGCGGCGAACAGGTCGGCCATGACCTCCGCCTGGAAATCGTCACGACGGTTGTCGCTGCCCTCGTAGCCCATGCGCTTGGCCGTGGCGATCGCCACCTGAAAGGGCGGCACCAGGACCGGCGCGACCGACGCCTTCTTCAGCACCGCCCGCAGCCCCAGCGCCCCGTCGTCCCAAGCCAGCTTGCGCGCGTTCTCCGCCGGGATGCCGGCCTTCGCCCCCAACCCCGCCGCGAACAGCGCCACGTCGCCCGCGCACAGCACGCGGAACAGCAGCGCCGCGGTGAAGCGCCCGTTGGCGTGCAGCCAGCGGGCCACCGCCTCCACATCCTCTTCGCCGCGGAGCGCCGGGCGCAGCAGCCGCAGCGTCGCCGACTCGCGCCCGCGGTTGGCAAGCCGGTCCACCAGATCCTTGGACAGGCCGTGAGTGTGGGCCAGCGTGGCGCGCACCGCGTCGGAAACGAAGGCGACCAGCCGCTCCACCACGGCCAGCGGCAGGCCGGGGCGGGTCGCCGCGGCCTCGCTGACCATGCGCACCCGGCCGAAGCGGTCCAAGGCCCGATGCAGCGCCGGTTCCGCCAGTTCCGCCCCGGGGTTGCGCAGCAGGGCGGTCACCACCGCGACGTTGCCGGTCTCGACGACGGCCCCGGCCACCCGCGCCGACACGGTGTGGCGGTTGGCGACGGCCATGTGCTTGCCGGCGTCGGGGTCCGCCAGCACATCGAGCAGCAACTCATCGCTGAGGCTTCCGGCGTCGCGCAGGATCGGGAAGGCCACGCGGGCCACGTCCTTCACCAGCCGCTCGGCCAGTTCCGCGGTCAGCATGGCGTTGTTGCGGATCTGCCAGGCCACCGCCTCGCGCACCGCCACCTGGGCGTCGGCGGCGAAGCAATGCATGACCTCCAGCGCCAGCGACCGTTCGGCGTCGGTCAGCCCGCCTTTCTCCAGATCGCCGGCCAGCTTCTGCATCGTGTCGATGCGGGCCTCCGCCGACGAGGATTCGAGCAGGCGCTCGACGTCGCGGATGGACAGGGATGAGTCGGTCATGTGCGGATGCCTGCGGGTAGGAGGTGCATAAGGCGGTTCAATCAAGACCCTCAATCGAGCCCTTGCCCGGCGTAGCGGACCATATCGCCCCAGATGCGGTCGAGCCGGCGCAGCGTGCGGTAGGCGGCCTTCAGATCGGCCGCCTCCGCCTCGTTGCGGACCAGCGCCGTGGCCTGCGCCTGCTCCAGCGTGAACAGCTCATCGCGCAGCGTCCGTCCCTTGTCGGTCAGGCGCAGGCGGGCCGTGCGGCGGTCGCGCTGGCTGGCGCCGCGGTCGATGTAGCCGGCCTCGACCAGGATCTTCAGGCTGTAGGAGGCGTTGGACCCCAGATAATAGCCACGTTCCATCAGGTCGCGGACCGACGGCTCGTCGTCGCCGATCAGCATGACCATCAGCGCCTGAACCGGCCCGATGTCGTCGATCCCCTGCCGCAACAGGCCGGCCCGCACGACGTCGAGGAATCGGCGGTGCATCCGCTCGATCAGCCGGGCGAGCCCGTGATACTCGGCCAGTTCCGCCGCATCGATGGCGTCCGGTTTGGCTTCGGCCGGCTTGGATTCGGCGCCCGCCCGGCGCTGCGTGCTCATCCCTCGTCTCTCCGTCACTCGGCGGCCTGCGCCACGGCCGGGCCGCGGTAGCCGCCCGGATGGCGGCGGCGCCATTCCCACGCGCTGCCGATGATGCTGTCCAGATCGGGGAAGCGCGGGGTCCAGCCCAGTTCCCCCCGGATGCGCTCCGACGAGGCGATCAGCACCGCCGGATCGCCGGCGCGGCGTGGCCCGATCGTCACCGGGACCGTCAGGCCGGTGACCCGCTCCGTCGCCTCGATCACCTCGCGGACGCTGTAGCCCGTGCCGTTGCCCAGGTTGAAGCGGACGCTGCGCGTCTCAAGCGCCGGCAGCACCCGCAGATGCGCGTCGGCGAGGTCGCAGACATGGATGTAGTCGCGCACGCAGGTGCCGTCCGGCGTCGGGTAGTCGTCGCCGAAGATCTCGATGTGCGAGCGCCGGCCGCTGGCCGCGTCGAGCACCAGCGGGATCAGATGGGTTTCCGGGTGATGATCCTCGCCGATGATCCCGTTCGGATGCGCGCCCGCGGCGTTGAAGTAGCGCAGGCAGGCGGAGCGCAGGCCGTGGCAGCGGTCCGCCCAGTGCAGCGCGCGCTCGATGAAGAACTTGGATTCGCCGTAGGGGCTGCCGGGGTCGATGGTGGTGTCCTCGTCGATCGGCTGGCGCTCCGGCGTGCCGAACAGGTTGGCGGTCGAGGAGAAGACCATCTTGCGCACGCCGGCCGTGGTCGCCGCGCGGATCAGGTTCAGCGAGTTGACGGTGTTGCCGCGCAGATAGAGATGCGGGTCGCGCATCGACTCGCCGACCAGCGACAGGGCGGCGAAATGGAACACCGCGTCGAAGCGCCATTCGGCGAAGATGCGGGTCAGCGCGTCCATGTCGGCAAGGTCGGCCTCCACGAAAGCGGCGTCGGACGGCACGGCGGCGCGGTGGCCCTGGCGCAGGTTGTCGAGCACGACGACCCGGAAGCCGCGGTCGAGCAGTTCGGCCACGCAGTGACTGCCGACATAGCCGGCACCGCCGGTCACGAGTACGGTCTGGGGCGTGTTCATCGTAAATATTCCTTGGATTTGAGAAATATTCGTCAGTCCAGGCACCCGCCGGCATCAAAGGATCGTACATCCCCCGGTGGCAAGTGCAAGAGTTCCGCGATGCACCATGCCGCCAATTCAGACGGAAGGCCAGTTGACGAAAAAGAGACATGGGCGCCGGGAAAGGTTCGGCGCATGATCGAAAAAATGTGTTGGAACAACATTTTACAGCGCTGCAAATACCCCTTTCGATCGCTGTCGGATGGGGTAAGGGCTCAAAGTTGTCACACGCCGCAGCGCAGCGTCGGACGTAAGCGAAAATGGCGCGGGACCAGTCTTCCCGCAATGGGCGGCCTTTGTCCGGACTTCGTCTCAAAAGGAGTTCATGCGACGCGGCCGCATCTCAACATTTCGTTAACCATGAAACCCTTTGCATGACCGGCTTCATGGCCCGCCCCCAAACCTGAGAACGCGGGTCTCCGGAACGCGGCCGGAACGCGGGACGCAAGAAAAGGAATCGGCATGAGCGGTACGGATCGGACCCTGCTGACCCAAGCCTACCGGAAGATTGGACGCGGCCTGCTGCTGGCCGGCGCCCTCACCTTCTTCGTCAACATCCTGATGCTGGTGGTGCCGCTCTACACGATGCAGGTGTACGACCGCGTGATGAGCAGCCGCAGCTTGGAGACGTTGACCATGCTCGCGGTGATCTCCGTGGGCGGGCTGGTGCTGTACGGCGTTCTGGACTTCATCCGGGCGCGCGCCTTCCTGGTCTGCGGGGCGGTCATCGCGCACCGCTTCAACGTGCCGGCGCTGCAGGCGGCCATCGTGGACGCGCTGGGCGGGGGGACGCGCAACGCTGGCCAGACGATGCGCGACCTGAACGACCTGCGGAACTTCATGACCAGCAACGCCGTGGTGGTGCCGCTGGACCTGCTGTGGACGCCGATCTTCCTGGTCATCCTGTTCATCCTGCACCCGATTTACGGCTGGATCGCGGTGGGGTCGGCGCTGCTGCTGCTGACCATGAACGCGCTGACCGACGCGCTGACCCGCCGCCCCATCGCCGACGCGAACGAGGCGTCGGCCAAGGTGTTCGCCGACGTCGCCAGCACCGTCCGCCACGCCGAGGCCATCGAGGCCATGGGCATGCTGCCGCCGTTGGCCCGGCGCTGGCAGATGGCGCAGATCGGCTCCGCCTCGCTGATCGACCGCGGCGTGGTGCTGTCGCGCGGCATGGCCTCGGCCTCCCGCTCGCTGCGGCTGATCCTGCAGATCGCCACCATCTCCGCGGGCGCCGCCCTGGTCATCCGGAACGAGGCGTCACCGGGCAGCATGATCGCCACCGGCATCATCATGGCCCGCCTGCTCCAGCCCTTTGAGCATCTGGTGGAGAACTGGCGACAGTGGATCGTCGCCCAGACCGCCCACAAGCGCATCCGCGAGCTTCTGAACGGCGAGGGCGCGCGGCGCAGCACCATGCCGCTGCCCCGCCCCGACGGGCGGCTGGCCGTCGACCGCGTCAGCCATGTGCCGAAGGGTCTGCAGCGCCCGGTGCTGCGCGGCGTCTCCTTCGCGCTGGAGCCGGGGGAGGTGCTGGGGATCATCGGGCCGTCGGGGGCCGGCAAATCGACGCTCGCCCGCCTGCTCGTCGGCATCTGGGAGCCCACCGCCGGCGGCATCTATCTGGACGGCACCAGCACCTTCCTGTGGGAGCGCGAGAGCTTCGGCCAGTATGTCGGCTATGTCCCGCAGTCGGTGGCGCTGCTCGACGGCACCATCGGCGAGAACATCTCCCGCATGGCCCAGTCCGACCCGGCGGAGATCGTGCGGGCCGCCCGGCTGGCCGGCGTCCACGACATGATCGGCCGCCTGCCCTTCGGCTACGACACGCCGGTCGGCGAGAACGCCTTCGCCCTGTCCGGCGGCCAGCGGCAGCGCATCGCGCTGGCCCGCGCGCTGTTCGGCAAGCCCCGCCTGATCGTGCTGGACGAACCCAACTCCAACCTCGACCACGAGGGCGAACAGGCGCTGCTGACCGCGATCAACCACGCGCGCCGCGACGGCGCCACCATCGTGATGGTCGCCCACCGCCCTTCCATCGTGTCGGTCGCCGACAAGCTGCTCGTCCTCAAGGACGGCATGGTCGAACATTTCGGCGAACGCACCGACGTGCTGAAGATGGTCCAGCCCGGCGGCGCCGTGAAGGTGGCCCGGCTGGTCCGGACGGGAGAATCCGCATGACCGACACGACGCTTTCCCAGCCGGCGAACGCGCCGTCCCCCCTCACCCCCATCTGGTCGCCGGTCATCGACGTGACGCCGCACGAACCCACGCTGCGCGGCACCGCGCTGGCGGGGGCGCTGGCCGTCGCCGTCGGCTTCGGCGGCTTCTTCGGCTGGGCCTTCACCGCCAGCCTGGACAGCGCGGCCATCGCGCCCGGCACCATCATGGTGGAAAGCCACCGCAAGACCGTCTCCCACCTGGAGGGCGGCATCCTCAGCGAACTGCTGGTCAAGGACGGCGATCTGGTGGAGGCCGGGCAGGTCCTGCTGCGGCTCGACACCACGCAGAGCGGCGCGGTGGTCGCCCAGCTTCACGGGCAGTATTGGACCTCGCTGGCCCGGCTGGCCCGCCTGCGCGCCGAGCAGACCGACGCGAAAGCCCCGGTCTACGCCGACGAGTTGGTGGCCGCCGCCAAGACCAGCTCCGTCGCCGCCGAGGCCCTGGCCGCCGAACAGCGCCTCTTCGAATCGCGGCGCGACGCCTACCAGGGGCAGATCTCCATCCAGCGCAAGCGCATCGGCCAGCTCCGCGACGAGCTGGTGGCGCTCGACTCGCAGCGCGTCGCCGCCAACGACCGGCTGCGCTACACCCAGGAGGAGTTGCGGATCGTCGAGACGCTGCTCGCCAAGGGCTACGAACGCAAGCCGCGCATGCTGGAGCTTCAGCGCAACGTCGCCGACACCAAGGGGCGGTTGGGCGAGATCCAGGCCGACAAGTCGAAGGCCGAACAGGGCATCGCCGCGGCGGAGCTGGAGATCATCAACCTCGGCAACACCCGCCGGTCGGAGGTCGGGAACGAGCTTCAGACCATCCAGGCCACCGTCTCCGACCTGTCGGAGCGGCTGCGCAGCGCCGGGGACGTGCTGAAGCGCCAGGAGCTGGTCGCTCCTCAGGCGGGTCGGGTCACCAACCTGCGCTTCTACACGACGGGCAGCGTCATCCCGGCGGGTCAGGGCATCCTCGACATCGTCCCGCAGGACGACGGGCTGATCGTCGAGGCCCGTGTCGCCCCCGCCGACGTGCAGAACATCGATGTGGGCGGCAGCTCCATGGTGCGGCTGGTCGGCTATCGCCAGCGGCTGGTTCCGCCGGTCCAGGGGAAGGTCCTCACCCTCTCCGCCGACCAGCTGGAGGACGAACGCACCGGGCAGGCCTATTTCCTCGCCCGGATCAGCCTCGATGCCGCGGCGCTGAAGGCCCTGCCGAACGTCGACCTGCATCCCGGCATGCCGACCGAGGTGATGATCCACGGGCACACCCGCAAGGCCATCGAGTATTTCCTGAGCCCGTTGACCGACGGCATGAACCGCGCCTTCCGCGAGAACTGACCGCGGCGGCGCCGCACCGGATCAATTCGCACGCTCCCCCGTTGCCCAGCAGGCAGGAATGGGCCAACAGGCCAAATAGGGAGCGTGCGAGCATGACCACACAGTGGGACCGGAACACCCTGAAGCGCGTCGCCGACGCCATCGGCGACGTCCATCTCTACGACAAGCACCACACCGGCGAGTTCATCGCCATGCGCCTGCGCGATTCGCTGGCCGACAGCCCCGGCTATGACCGGGCGGCGGTCGACGACAAGCTGATGCAGTTGGCGCGGGTCGCGTTGGAAGCCGCGGAAGCCGGAAAAGCCTGATCAGGGTCAGGCGCAAGCTAAAAATTTTCGCCCCCCTTGGGAGCGTTGCCCATAGCCATCCGGCGGCGTTCGGCCCGACATCGGTGCGTCGCCGGAACGGCTCGGGCCACGGGTAACGCCCGCTCGGGTCGTCCGGTGGAGCGCTTTTCGAATGCCGCGCGCTCCCCAACGGACCGTACCGCTCAGCCACCGCTTTCAAATTCCGGCTTTTAAAATCGTTTGTCCGCCTCGCCGGATTTCTAAAAAGCCGGGGTTTTGAGTGCGATGCAGCATCGGCGGCATGGCCGGGATGCAATGATCAACGACATAATCCTAAGCCAAACGCATAGGACTTACGGGTCATTTCAAGGCGTTTCGTCGAATTTCGACAAAAACGCCTTCCTAGCGTCTTTAAAAGTATTGCACGCGAACAATTCCGTTTCTTTCGCTAAACATAAGCCCTCACCTTGAAGAGAGACCATAAAGACGCCAATCCGCTGCAGCGTCCAAAATTAGATGTTTAGAATTTCGAAGGGCTTTGAAGCCAAGGTGACAGGAATGACGTAATGAACGTTGATGATTATTGTGCTTTGACTCTATGAACTCAAGATTTGCCTGGGTTTGACCTTAGTTTTGTCACAGCCTCGCCGAACGGTATTTGGGTAAAGGCTTGGGGGTACCTCGCCATTTCGGGGTAGGAAATCACCCACCCCACCGAATCCCATCGTTAAGGAGTATGATTCATGGCCACCCTTCCTGGCGGCAACTATGACGACATCATCACCGGCACCAACGGCAGCGACTTCATCGACGGCGGCAACGGTGACGACATCCTGATGGGTGGCAACGGCGCCGACACGATCCTGGGCGGCGACGGGCGCGACGCCCTGTTCGGCGGGAACGGCGCCGACGTTCTGGGCGGCGGCAGCGGGGCCGACGTCCTCGACGGCGGCAACGGCAACGACACGCTGGATGGCGGGGACGGCGACGATTACCTGTCCGGCGGCAACGGCGACGACGTGCTGATCGGCGGCCGCGGCAACGACATCCTCGACGGCGGCAACGGCGACGACGTCCTGAACGGCGGCGACGGCGCCGACATTCTGAAGGGCGGCAACGGCGACGACGTCCTGACGGGCGGCGGCCACAACGATTACCTGGATGGCGGTGCGGGCAACGACATCCTGATGGGCGGCACCGGCGACGACATCCTGAAGGGTGGCGAAGGCGACGACTTCCTGTCGGGCGGTGACGGCAACGACATCCTGGACGGCGGTGCCGGCAACGACATCCTCGTCGGCGGCGCCGGCAACGACATCTTCGTCTTCTCCGGCGGCGGCGGCCAGGACGTGGTTCTCGACTTCCGCGCGGGCGAGGACGTCCTCCAGATCGAGCGCAACATCAACGGTCTGGAAATCAACGACGCCTCCGATCTGGCGGCCCGCGTCACCGACATGGGCGGCAACGCCGTCATCGATCTCGGCAACGGCGACAGCATCATGCTGAAGGGCGTTTCGGCCGACGAAGTTCACAACAACCCGAACGACTTCTTCGTCATTCACTAAAGCCGTAACCCACTCAGGTACCGGACCGGCGGCGTGCTGAATCCACGCCGCCGATGGGTCCGGCTAAGGAACGCATGACCGTGCTCGCCGTCCTGCCGGCCTCCGCCTCCATCGCGTCCGCCCAGCTCCATGCGCTCGGCGACGATTTCGTGCTCGCCTCGTGGGAGAGCGACGGACCGGAGCCCTCCGGCCGGGTCGTTCCCACCCTCGACGGCGAGGAGGTCCGGCCCCCCTACACCACCTTGTCCGTGCGGACGAGCTGGGGTGGGCAGCGGGTGCTGTCGATCCTGCGGGCGCCCCGGATCTCCGGTGCGCCCGTCCGTTTCGTGGCCCAGAGCCGCGTCGTCGCGGAGGTCCTGGCCGAACCGCAGGTTCCTGATCCCGACCCCGCTTTCCTGCTCGGCAGCCTCGACGCGCCGTCGCGGCTGCGCGTGGTCCGTTTCCTCTTCGATTTCGCGCGCTCCACCCCGGCGCTGCGCAGTGACGCCGGCTTCGCCGCGGTCTGCCGCCGCATGGTGCTGGAGCTGTCGCCCACCCCCTCCCCGCTCGTCGCCCGCGCCCTGGCGACCGACGAGCTTCTGCTCTGCGGCGGGTCGCTGTCGTCGGGCTTCGGCGAGGTGACGGGGGCGGTCATCATCACCGCGGGCGCCGTCGGCCCCTCCCCCTTCGACGTCTGCGTCGGCTCCGCTCTGGACCGGCGCGGGCGCGCCGCCATGTCGCTGCTGGTCGACAAGGCGCTGTGCGCGCCGGGCAACCTGCTGGTGGTGCTGGGCCGCAACGGGCTGGCCTGCCGCGCCTTCTCGGCCGTGGCGCCCAACCTGCCGAGCCTGACCGAGCGGCTGTCCACGCGCCGCGACACGCCGCTGGAGCTGCGCCAGTACATTCTGAACGCGCTCGCCCGGCGCGGGCGGTCGGACGCCACGGCGGCGGCGGCGGTGCGCGAGCTTCAGGTGCTCGCCCCGCTGCCCAAGCGGCAGGTCGCCGACGCCAAGCGCTCGATCGGCGCCGCCCTCGACCTCGCGGTGCCGACCGGTGACGGCGGGCTGTTCCTGGCCGGCTGGGTGCACGATCCGCACGGCCTGTCGGGCGGCCTCACCGTGCACACGCCCTTCGGCGGCGAGCGCCGGCTGGAGGTGCTGGAGCACCGCTTCCCGCGCGAGGACGTGGCCAAGCTGTTCGGCACCGCCCCGTCCACCGACCGCAGCGGCTTCGTCGCCTATCTGCCCGGCGCGCCCGAGCCCGCGGCGGCGCTTCAGGTCCATGCGGAGCTTCGCCTCGGGTCGGGCGGGTCGATCCGGCTGGTGCCGCCGCTGCGCCCGCTGTCGCCGGCCGACGCCCGCGCCGCGGTGCTCGGCAGCCTGCCGCCGCAGCACGCGACTCCGCTGGTTCTGGAAACGGTGATCGCCCCGGCCGTGGCGCCGCTCCACGCCGCCCACATGGCGAGCCGCGGCGAGCCGGAAACCGTCGGTTTCGGACGCCTTCCTGAGACACCCGCCGTCTCGGTCATCATCCCACTCTACAAGGCGCTGGAGTTCCTGCGCTTCCAGCTCTCGAGCTGCGCCACCGATCCCGGCATGGCCGGGGTGGAGCTGATCTTCGTGCTCGACAGCCCGGAGCAACGCGACGAGCTGGTGCACATGCTGCACGGCTTCCACGCGCTCTACGGCCTGCCGATGCGGGTGCTGGTGCAGCCCGCCAATTACGGCTACTCGGCGGCCAACAACGCCGGTGTCGCGGCCTCCAGCGGGCGGACCCTGCTGTTCCTGAATTCCGACGTGATCCCCGACCAGCCCGGCTGGCTGCCCGCCCTGCTCGCCGCGCTGGAGCGCGCGCCGGGCACCGGGGCGGTTGGGCCGAAGCTGCTGTTCGACGACGACAGCCTGCAGCACGCCGGCCTCTACTTCGACCGCGACGTCCGCGGGCGCTGGTACAACCATCACTTCTTCAAGGGCCTGCCGCGCGACTTCCTGCCCGCCCGGCGGGAGCGCAGCGTGCCCGGCGTGACCGGCGCCTGCCTGATGATGACCCGCGAGACCTTCGAGTCCGTGGGCGGCTTCTGCGAGGACTACGTCATCGGCGATTACGAGGACTCCGACCTCTGCCTGCGCATCCGCAAGGCGGGGCTGGACATCCGCTACGTCCCGTCGGTCGAGTTGTACCATCTGGAGCGCCGCTCGATCAGCCGGCACCAGGGCTACACCCGCGGCGTCGCCTCCGAATACAACGGCTGGCTCCACGCCCGCCGCTGGGGCGCGATGATGGAGGAACTGGCCGGCCGCGACTGGAACGCACCGCCGCCGCCGCCCGCGCTGGAGGACAGCCTGATGCGCCCCCTGTCGGCTGGCGCCCCCACGGACACCGCCCTACCCGTTGCCGTTCCGGGCAAGTCCCGCCTGTTCGGGCGCGCCAACCGGAACCGGAGCTGACCTGATGAACGAGATCCTCACCGGGCGCCGCCTCGCCGTCCTGCGCCGCAACACCGACCCGCGGCTGGAGTGGCTGTGCGCGCAGATCGCCCGCAACCGCTTCCTGCCCGTGCCGCCGCCGGACCGCGTGTTCATCGGCGACGGCGATTTCCGGGCCATCGGGGCGGAGTTCCTGCGCCACTTCGTGCGCGTCGGCGGGCTGAAGCCGAAGCACCGCGTGCTGGAGATCGGCTGCGGCATCGGGCGCATGGCCGTGCCGCTGACCCAGTATCTCGACTCCAGCTACGACGGCGTCGACATCGTCGAGGACGGCATCCGCTGGTGCGCCGAGACGATCACCCCGGCCTATCCGGAATTCCGCTTCCGGACGCTCGACGTGGCGAACGCGCTCTACAACCCCGGCGGGGCGGAAGACGCGGCGCAGACCCGCCTGCCCTTCCCCGACGGCGGGCACGACTTCGTGATCCTGACCTCGGTCATCACCCATCTGCGGACGGCGGAGACGGTGCGCTACGCCGCGGAGATCGCCCGCGTGCTGAAGCCGGGCGGGCGCTGCTTCCTCAGCCTGTTCCTGGTTGACGCCCGCGCGCGGGACGGCATCGCGAAGAAGACCGCCCGCCCGGCCTTCCTCGACGCCGCCGGGCCGGAGTTCATCGCCGACGAGGCCAACCCGAACGCCGCCGTCGCCTACAGCGAATCCTTCCTGCTCGACACCTTCGCGGAACAGGGGCTGCGCCCGGCGCGCGCGGTCCTGCGCGGCCACTGGAGCGGGCAGCGCAACGCCGAGAATTTCCAGGATCTCCTGGTTCTGGAAAAGGAGGGCGCACGATGAGCCTGCCCCGCGTCCTTGTCGTCGCGCACAACCACCCCAGCCTCCACCCCGGCGGCACGGAAATCTTCGCGCACGAGCTGTTCGGCAGCCTGAAGGCCAAGGGGGCCGAGGCCCTGTTCCTCGCCTGCACCAACGGCGTCCACCGCGACCGCAAGCCCGGCACCAACCTCCAGACGCTGGGCCGCAGCGCCGACGAGGTGGTGCTGTGGGCCGGGCATTTCGATCACTTCTTCCAGAGCCAGATCGACCTGCACGGCATCGTGCCGGACCTGTCGAACCTGCTGCGCGCCTTCCAGCCGGACATCGTGCACATCCACCACACGCTGCTGCTGGGCGTGGAGATGCTTTTCCTGATCCGCCGCGTCTGCCCGCGGGCCCGCATCGTCTACACGCTGCACGACTACTACCCGATCTGCGCCAACGACGGGCAGATGGTGACGACGGGAAGCCACGCGCTGTGCCGTATGGCCTCGCCCGACGCCTGCCACCGCTGCTTCCCCGACCGGCCCGCCGACCAGTTTGTCCTACGGGAGAAGCACATCAAGGCGATGTTCGGGCTGGTCGACCATTTCCTGGCACCCAGCGCCTTCCTGCGCGACCGCTACATCGCCTGGGGCATCGACCCGGACAGCATCTCCGTCATGGAGAACGGGCGCCCGGCGGTCCGTCCGGCGCCGCACCGGCCGCTGCCCGCGGGCGCGCCGCGCAACGCCTTCGCCTATTTCGGCAACCTGAACCCCTTCAAGGGGATCACCGTCGCGCTGGACGCCGCCGCCCGGCTGGAGAAGCAGGGACAGGACCTGACGCTCGCCGTCCATGGCGGCGCGCCGTTCCAGACCGACGCCTTCAAGGACAAGGTCGAGCAGGGCTTCAAGGGCGCCCGCGGCACCGCCGTCCGCCACGGCCCCTACCGGCGGGAAGAGATGCCCGAATTGATGGCCGCCGCCGACTGGGTGGTGATGCCGTCGATCTGGTGGGAGAACGCCCCGCTGGTCATCCGCGAAGCCTTCCAGCACCGCCGCCCGGTCATCTGCAGCGGCATCGGCGGCATGGCGGAATCGGTGACCGACGGGGTGGACGGGCTGCATTTCCGGGCGGGGGACGCCGCGGATCTGGCGCGCGTGATGACGCGCGCGATGACCGAGCCGGGCCTGTGGGACCGGCTCGTCTCCAACATGCCGGCGGTCCCGACGACCGAGGAGTCCGCCGAAAAACACGTCATTCTCTATGACGACATAATGAACGGTCCGGGGGGAACGCATGGGCAGGGTTCGATTGCGGGGAGCATCGCGGGATGAGGGAACCGATCACCAAGGCCGACATCACGGCGGCCATTCTACTTGACGACGACACGCTCGTCCTGTTCGGCGCCATCGACCGGGCGCTGCCCGCGCAGGGCGCCGTTCATCTCGACGGGTCGGTGGAGGGCCGCTACGCCGGACGCTCCTGGGCCGACGCCGAGGGCGAGCGCTGGTTCCTCGGCGGCATCCGCGTGCCGGGGCTGGCCCAGATGCGCCCGTCGCGCGTCGAACTGGCGGACGAGAAGGGGGAGCGCCTCGTCCTGCCGCGCCTGTCCAACGTCCGCACCAACCCGTCGCACCTCGTCTCGGCGCTGAAGGGCTTCCAGCCCGGCGCGCTGGCCGTGGCGCTGGATTTCGCGATCCAGCTCGCCGCCTCTTCCAAGGACGGGGCGGAGAACGAGTCCGACCGCATCGGGCGCCTGCTCTCGGGCCTCGCCCAGGAGGTGTCGCAGCCGGACGGCTTCGCCGAGGTGTTCGGGCGCTTTCGCGACGGCAGCCTGATGCTCCAGGGCTGGGCGCGCAGCTTCCGCAACGGCGCCCAGAAGATCCTGATCGAGGCGGAGGAGACCGCCGCCTACCGCGCCACCGCCGGGGCCTTCGCCCGCCCGGACCTGCCGCCAGAGGCGTCGGGCGTGATGGCGGTGCTGACCGACCAGACCCCGCTTCCCACCGCCATCCGCCGCATCCACTACCGCGCCGCCGAGGGCTGGCGCCATCTGGAGATCTTCGAGCACCGCACCATCCTGCCCGATGGCGTGGCCTCCGCCCATGTGCGCGACATGCTGGGCAACATCCAGGACGCCGAGACGCGCCAGCGGATGACGCGGATCGCCGCGTCGCGCTACGACGGTGCGGAAACGGTGTCGCGGCTCGACATCCCGGTGCGCACCGGTCTGGACATGGCGCTGCGCGTGCCGGGGGCCGGGCTGTTCGTCGCCGGCTGGCTGCTCGACCCGACGCGGCAGGTCCGCGCCGTCACGCTGAAGGGACCGGGCGTCGCCGTCCGGCTCGATGAGGGCTGGTCGCGGCTGGCCCGCCGCGACGTGACGGAGGCCTTCCAGCATGACGGCCTGTTCGCTGGGCGCATGATCCCCGGCCAGGACCAGCACGGCTTCACCGCCTTCGCCGCCGAACCGTCGGGCCTGCCCCCGGGCGCCGAGTTCCATCTGGAGCTGGAACTGGCCGACGACCGCTGCGCCTTCCTGCCGCTGAGCTGCCTGCCGCCGGCTCCGGAAGCGCTGCGCCGCATGCTGTCGCTGGTCAATCTGGACAGCCCGTCCATCGATACGCTGATCGCCCGCCATGTCGGACCGATGCTGCGCACCGCCCGCTCCCGCTCCGGCGCGCTGCCGTCGACCGGCGTGCACCCGATGGGCCGCCCGGTGAAGGCGCCGCGCGTCTCGGTGATCCTGCCGGTGACCGACGCGCGGGAGGATGTGGACCTGAACATCGCCCGCCTCGCCATCGACCCGGATTTCGCCGAGACTGAACTGCTGGTGGTCGCCGCCGCCGGCACGCACGAGCGGCTGGGCGGCGCCGTCCGTCAGGCCGCCGCCTTCTATCGCATGGCCGTCACCTTCGTGGCCGCTCCCGACGCCACCGACGCCTTCGAGGCGATGGCCGCCGCCCTGCCCCACGCCCGCGGCGAGCGGGTGCTGACGCTCTCCCCCTCCGTCCTGCCGACCGAGAAGGGCTGGCTGGCGGCGCTGGAGCGGGTGTCGCGCAAGTCCGGCGGGCCGGTGATGGTCAGCCCGACCCTGCTCTACGAGGACCATTCGATCCGCTTCGCCGGCATCATGGCGGTGGAGGGCTCGGACGGCGCCAAGACCTTCGAGCGCCGGTTCGCCGGCTACCCGCGCGACTGGCTGAAGGAGCAGGACGCGGCGACGGTGGACGCCGCCGCCCCGGAATGCGCGCTGCTGCCCAAGGACGCGCTGGTCCGGGCGCTGGCGACCATGGGCTCCTACATGGGGGCCGACCACAAGGGGCTGGATCTCTGCCTGCGCCTGCGCGCGCTGGGCGGGGCCTGCGTCTGGCTGCCCCGCGTCACGCTGGTGGCGTTGGACGAGCAGCCGCGCGACGCGCACGCCGACCGCTGGCGCCGCGCCGGCGCCATGGTGGACCGCTGGAGCTTCGAGGACATCTGGTCCGCCCGCGCCGCCGCCTGAGTCCGCACGCCCCGCAAGCCCTTTCGAGATCGGCCCGACCATGAGCAACAAGCGCGTCCTGATCATCAGCCACGGCCATCCCGCCTTCTCGCTGGGCGGCGCGGAGGTGGCCTCCTACAACCTGCACCAGGGGCTGCACGACCTGCCGGGCTGGGAGTGCCATTACTTGGCCCGCACCTCCCCGCCCGTGACACCGCACGGCAGCTCCGCCCTGATGGCGCTGCGCCAGAAGGAGCGGGAGGTCCTCTACTACGCCAACGACTACGACCATTTCCGGCTGTCGAACCGCAACCTGCCGGGGCTGGAGAAGGACTTCGTCCGCTATGTCCGCGACCTCCAGCCGGACGTGGTGAACTTCCATCATTTCCTGGGTCTGGGCATCGAGACCATCCAGGCGATCCGGCAGGCGCTGCCGCGCGTGCCGATCGTGGTGACCTTCCACGAGTATCTGTCCATCTGCCACCACCACGGCCAGATGGTGAAGACCAGCCGCAACACGCTGTGCTACCGCGCCAGCCCGGCGGACTGCGCCGGCTGCTTCCCGCACATCGGCGAGGCGCAGTTCTTCAAGCGCGAGCTGTTCCTGAAGACCTTCCTGGAGCAGGCGGACTTCTACGTCAGCCCGTCGAACTTCCTGATCGACCGCTACGTCGACTGGGGCCTGCCCCGCGAGAAGTTCCGCATGATCGAGAACGGCCTGACCGTCGAGGGCATCGCCCCGCCCCGCCCGCTGGCCCGCGGCGGCAAGCGCAACCGCTTCGCCTTCTTCGGCCAGCTCACCGAGTTCAAGGGCGCCCATGTGCTGGTCGAGGCGATCGGCCGGGTCTCGGAAAAGGCGTGGGGCGAGGACGGCGCGCTGATGATCTTCGGCGGCAACCTGGAGCGCCAGCCCGAGGCCTACCAGAAGAAGTTCAATGAGGCGGTGGAGCGTGCCGGCGACCGCGTGCGATTCTACGGCAGCTACCGCTCCGCCGAACTGCCCGGCCTGATGAAGGACGTGGACTGGGTAGTGATGCCCTCCATCTGGTGGGAAAACTCGCCGGTGGTGATCCAGGAGGCCTTCCTGCACGGCCGCCCGATCATCTCCAGCAACATCGGCGGCATGGGCGAGAAGGTCACCCACGGCGTGGACGGCCTGCATTTCCGCAACGCCAGCGTCGAGGATCTGGTGGACCGCCTGACCGAGGCGCTGACCACGCCGGATCTGTGGGACCGTCTGCGCATGCGGATCCGCCGCCCCATCGACCGCGCGGAAAGCGCCCGCCGCCACGCCGACGTGTTCGACGCGCTGATCGCGAATGCGGGCGGTGGTGCGGTGTCGATGCCCGAGCGGGCGGTGGCGCAGAAGCCGTGATGGGGATGTTCGTGCAGGACAACCGTTGCCCCCTCCTGCCCCCTCCCCCGCTGCGCGGGAGAGGGGGCAGGAGCAGAGCGGCGGCAGTTCCCTCCACCGCCAAAGGCGGGGGAGGGTTAGGGAGGGGGCAATGCACCCTGGCGCTGATCGCCTGCACCCTCCTAGCCACCCCCGCCACCGCCGCCGACCTCCGCGTCAGCGTCCCCGCGGGCGCGGCGCTGGAGACCGTCTACGACCACCGCACCCAGGCCTGCGAGGACTGGGACGTGCCGGACGCCCCGGCGCGCGCCTGGAAGGCGGCGGACGGCAGCGTCCGGCTGCTCGCCGCGCACACCCGCGCGCGGACCTTGAGCGGTCCGTCGCTGAACGAGTTGCACCACGCCTGCCGCATCGTCTTCCAGTCGGCCAAGCGCGACGACCCCGCGCGCTTCGACGACATGGGCTGGCTGACCTCGCCCTACACGCTGGACGGCACGACCGTCTACGGGCTGGTCCACAACGAGTATCACGGCCACAAGCGCCGCGACCTCTGCCCGACGGGCGACTACATGGCCTGCTGGTGGAACGCGCTGACCCTCACCGTCTCGCACGACGGCGGGCAGAGCTTCGGGCCGGCGCGCTACGTCGCCGGGGTGCCCTATCGCTTCCGTGGCGATCTGGGGAAGCGGGCCGGGCTGTTCGCGCCGAGCAACATCGTCGCGCGCGACGGCTGGTACTACGCGATGGCCTTCGCCGAGGGCATCGGCGCGCAGAAGCGCGGCGTCTGCCTGATGCGCACCCGCGACCTCGCCGATCCGGCGTCCTGGCGGGCGTGGGACGGGCGGGATTTCACCGTCCGCTTCCGCGATCCCTACACCCAGGGCGAGGCCGATCCCGAGGCGTCGGTCTGCGCGCCGCTGCCGCCCGACCGGTTGCCCTTCACCGTCACCAGCCTCGTCCGCCACACGCCGAGCGGCCTCTACGTCGCGGTGATGGCCGGGCGGCGGGCGGAGCGCAAAGGCGCGGAACCGGTGTCCGGCGTGTGGGTGTCGACCTCCGCCGACCTGATCGGCTGGTCCGCCCCCCGCCTCGCCTGGGCGGCACCGCTGCTCACCGACAAGAACTGTGCCGTGGACGAGAGCTTCTACTACCCGGCCATTCTCGATCCGGACGCCAGAAGCCGGAATTTCGAGGACACGGATGGAAACGCCTGGCTCTACCTGACCCGGCTTGCCCAGAAAAACTGCAAGCCGACCAGGGATCGCGATCTGGTCCGAATAATGATCCGGGTCGAGTCGCCCCAAGGCGGCTAAAATTCATCAAGATAAAACCCGAACCCCGCAACCCTCCACCACCCCGACCCCAGGAGAATTAAATTGGCTAACATCCTAGTCATGATTCCCTCCGGCGAAGTCTATGACCATGACTGCGTGCGGTGGTACAGCTACCAGAACATTCAGCGTAGCATCAATCATTACCACAACATCGGCGACGCCTTCGTCTACGATTCCTCGCTGAAGCTGCTGACCTTCGACCGTCTCGACGTCGTGGAGATCCGCGAGTTCAAGCAGGAGGTGGTGGACCGGGCCAACGCCGAATACGATTACGTGTTCCTGCGCGGGTCGAACTACATCCACGACCACATGACCTGGCCGGAGGGCACCGAGCAGGTGCTGTCCAAGCTGCGCATCCCGGTCATCGCCTTCGGCGTCGGCGCCCAGGCCCCGGCCACCGGCAAGCTGACGTTGTCGGACGAGAGCAAGCGCATCTGGCAGATGTTCGCCGACAAGTCCACGACGCTGGGCGTGCGCGGCACCTACACCGCCGAAGTGCTGTGGGACCTCGGCATCAAGAACGTCCGCATCGTCGGCTGCCCGACCGCCTTCCGCAACCGCGATCCGGAGCTGCGCATCGACCTGCCGTCGCTGGACAGCGTGCGCAACGTCGGCATCACCATGCGCCGCGAGGTGTCCAGCCACTATTCGCCGGACGTGAAGACCTACCTCACCCGCCATCGCGACTTCGTCAAGGACATGAGCCGCCGCTTCGACACCGTCCTGATGATGCAGGGCGAGGTCGAGGAGAAGAAGCTGCTCTGGGGCACCGACGAGCAGAAGGCCGAGGCCTGGGACGAGCTGCACAACAACAACTGGCTGAAGAACTGGTACTTCGACGAGGAGCTGGACGCGCTGTACCGCTCGCGCCTGTGGTACTCGGACGTCGTCGCCGACTATGAGAACATCGTGCGCTCGAAGGACCTCGTGCTGGGCTACCGCCTGCACGGCAACCTGATGGCGCTGTCGAACGGCACGCCGTCGGTCTATTTCAGCTACGACAGCCGCACGGCGGAGTTCGCGGAGACCTTCGCGATCCCCTGCTACGACGTCTACTCCGACAAGCCCTTCGTCCTGGAGGAATACTGGGACCAGAGCCTGTTCGAGAAGTTCAACCGCACCTTCTACCAGCGCTACCGCGACATGCGGGAGTTCCTGGACGAGAACTACATCCCGCACCGCATGCCCAGCCCGACCGCGCGCAAGACCCCGCAGCGCAAGGCGGCCTGACGGCGGTTGCCGCAAAGAGGGGCGCCGGCTCCGGAGAGTGCTCTCCGGGACCGGCGCCCCGTTCCCGTTCCTTCTTCCGCCTTACTCGCGAGTGCCCGCCATGCCCGACGTCGCCACGCCCGACACCCTCTCCTCCACCCCCGTCGCGGCGGAGCCAGCGGCGTCCGTCATCGAAGGCCGGGTGGATGCCGTCCAGGCCGGACGGATCTATGGCTGGGCCTGGGACCGCTCCTACCCCACCGACCGCTTGGCGGTGGAGTTCCGCGCCGAGATGCCGGACGGCCACAGCGTGGTGCTGGGGCGCGCGCTGGCCGATCGCCCGCGCGAGGATCTGGTCGGCGGCAACTTCGGCGACGGGCATCACGCCTTCGAGACCGACGTCGCGATTCCGGCCGGGCTCGACCCCACGCGCGTCGTCGCCGTGGTCGTGGCGCCCAGCACCGGCACCATCGCCACCTTCGCCCAGCCGAGCGCCGAGGAGAAGCTGCTGGAGCGCACGCTCGCCCCGCATCTGGTGCGCATCGGCGCCGGGCTGGACGCTGCCCGCCGCGACCATCAGCAGATCGCCGCCGGCCAGCAGGGCATCGCCCGGCTGCTGCGCGAGACGCAGGACCGCATCGCCGCCGGTCAGGCCGGAGCCGGCGCCGCGGCAGCGCAGCAGGCCGCCCTGTCGGACGCGCTCCACAGCCTTCAGGAGCGGGTGGCCGGCCTGGAGGTCTTCCTCGTCCGCATGGACACGACGCTGCGCAGTTTCGACGACGCGCTGAAGGTGAAGTCGGCCAAGTCGCACGCCCCCACCATCATCGCCGCCCTGGCCTCGGCCGTGGGGGCCTTCGCCGCAACGGTGATCGGGCTGGCGATCTTCGGATAACGGCGGCCCGCCGCCCTCCCGGCTCTTTCTCCAAAACTCCGCTTCATCATTCCCGGGCGCTTCAGCCGCCGCCGACACCGGCGGCGGCTTTGCCGTGAACGGGTGGTGGACGCGCCGCCGCTCCGCTTGCCACCCTCATGACGCGCGTCCCGCCGGGATCATGCGGGCCGCCATGCGGTGTTCAGGACGTCCCTGAAACGAACCGCATTCCGAACCGACAAGGCCGGTGGCCTTCTACCGGGAGACATGCGACATGCCCGCAGATGGTCCTTCCACCCCTCCGCCCCCCCCGCTTGGCGGCGACCTGATCACGCCCAGGGATCTCCACGCGATCACCGAAGCGCAGGAGATGGCACGGCTGACGGAGGCGCAGAAGCTTGCAAAGAAGAAGCAGGAGGAGCACAGCGCGATCCACGACGCCTTCATGCACCAGCACGTCCGCCCCGACGCCAAGGAGCGCTTCACCCACGCCGTGCGCGCCGTGCGCGCCGCAGCGGAACGCGGGGAAACCGAGATCGAGATCGTGCGCTTTCCCAGCGGCTATTGCAGCGATGGCGGCCGGGCGATCAACAAATTCGAGCCCGACTGGCCGGACAGCCTCACCGGTTTCGCGCGGGAGGTTTACGACACCTACGACCGGTATCTGCGTCCCGCCGGCTACAAGCTGCGTGCCCGGATTCTGAGCTATCCCGGCGGTATGCCGGGCGACGTCGGCGTCTTCCTGCACTGGTGATCGCCGGCATCCGAACGCACCGACGCCCGGCCAAGGAATGGCCGGGCGCGGTCGTCGCCGAAACGATGGAGAGAGAACCCGTCCTTAGGCGGTCGGGCTGGCCTTGGAGGCCGAGGAGATGGTGTTGTTGACGACGTTCTGGCTGATGCTGTCGGCGATCGACACCGCCGAGCGGCCGTTGTTGTTGTTGAAGATGTTGTCGTGCACGTCGAGCGTGATCGACCCGGCGCCCTTCAGGTGCTCCATGATGCCGCCGTTGTTGTTGAAGATCTCGTTGCCGTAGATCTTGTAGGTGACGCTGGTGCCCTGGTTCTGACCGACCGAGATGCCGACGTTGGCGTTGCCGTAGATCGTGTTGTCGTAGATCTCGGTGCTCGACTTGGCGAGGATGCCGGCGCCGCGCGGGTTGTCGTAGATCGTGTTGTCGTGGATCTTCAGCGTGCTGTTGGCCTGGCTGTGGTCGTGGTACAGCCCGTGCGAGCGGCCGTCGCCACCGCCGGCGCCGTTGTTGAAGATCGTGTTGCCGGCGATCTCGCCGCTCAGGATGCGGCCGTTCCAGCCCGAATACACGCCGTCGGTCCGCCAGCCGTTGTCGCTGATGGTGTTGTTGGTGAAGAACTGGTCGGCGTTGTCGGCGGAGTAATGCACGATGCCGTACTCGCCGTTGCCGTCGATCGTGGAACGGTCGATCCGCAGCCCGTGGGAGGTGCCGCTGATGACGACGCCCGAGCCCTGGTTGTCGACGATCTGCGAGTTGGTGACCTTCACGTTGTCGGCGCCGCCGTTGAGCAGCAGACCGGCATCGCCCGAACCCTTCATGGTCAGGCTGTCGAAGGTGATGTTGTCCTTGTTGTTCAGGCTGACGGCGTAGCTGGAACCGCTGGCCGCCTCGATCACCGGGTTGGCGCCGGTGCCGTAGGCGCCGTAGACGATCGGCTTGTCGGAGGTGCCGGAGGTCGAGGCCAGCAGGCTGTCGTGCCAGGTCTCGCCACGCTCGAACAGGACCAGCGAGCCGGCGGCGAAGTTGGTGGAGTTCACCTTGTCCAGCGACTTCCAGGCCTGGTTCGCGTCATGGCCGGAGTTGCTGTCGCTGCCGTTGGTCGCATCGACGTAGTAGATCTGCGAGGCCGGAGTGGACGGGTAGTCCGACGTGCCGGAGGTCGGCGCCGTGGGGGCGGCCGGGGCTGCCGCGGCGGTCGTCGCGAAGAACTCCTTCGGCGCGGCAACGGCCAGCGTGCCGTTCCACCACATGTTGGCCTGACCCGGGACGACGTCCTTGCCGTCGAGCGCGCCCTTGTCATAGGTGACGGAAGGATCGGTCGGGGCGACCTTGTGGCCGTTGATGGAAATGGCGTTGACCGTCAGGTTGCGGTCCTGCCCGTCGACGGCGCCGTCGTTGTCGTACTGGATCTGAACCTTGTGCGCCTGATCGGCGGTCACGTTGGCGTCGAAGGAGAAGTCCTTGGCATCGCCGCCCGCGGTGCCTTCGCCGACCACGGCGCCGTCCACCAGCAGCTTGAAATGGGGCGAGACGCCGCCCGCGGCGGTGCCGGAGGCGTTCACGACGATCTTGGCGGTGGCGGCCAGCGCCGTGGCGTCGGCCAGCGCCAGAGGCTGCGCGGTGGTCTGGAGTGCCTGGAGATGGAGAATTGAGTCCGGCGTCGCGGTGCTGTCGGCGGTCACCGGGGTGATGCTGTCGACAATAGCCTGAAACGGATCGGCACCAGAATCGCTGACAAAACCGGTCGTGTCGGCGTGGTTCTGATGATCAAGCTCAATGGCCATATGTTCCATGGTCTTTCACTCTTTCCTTTTTTACAGCGCCACGTTTGTGGCGGTGGGCGGGAATGTGCGCGGATCGCGCCGTCCCGCTTGCTGTGCGCTCAATCGTTTTCGACAGGACCGGAGCCTAGCCAGCTCCGTGTGGCCTTAAATGGTTCGATTTTAGGATAATTAGTTTTTGAAATGCGCCAAATCCGTCACAGGAATTCCCCTAACGAAAGAGGTAGTTCCACGAATTTAAGCGCTAACACGAACGGGATAACTCTTTCGGAAAATCCTTGAATTTGCAGCGAACTACAAGAATTTAGCCGCCGATTCCCGATGGCTTCTTGCGCCGCACCCAATGATTGGGCCCAGTCGTCTTGTGACATTCCTGTTGAAGAAAGCTGGGATGCCACATACCATACGCCACACGGACAGTTTGCTGAACAAACAATCCGTCTCGCTAGACAATCCAAAAATGATGAGCCGTGCCGACGGAAGCCCGGCCACCCATAAAGGGAAGGAATGAGGCATGAAGGACGTACAGCGCCCGCGCTGCGCGCGGAAGACCCCTTTTGACTCCTTCGCTTTTAAAGAACCCCGGAAAAGAAGGCTCGCCGGCGGAACGGCCCTGGCCGGCGCGCTCGGCCTTCTGCTGATCCCGAACGCGGCGCAGGCCGCCTGGGAACCGACCAAGTCGGTCGAATTCGTCGTCCCGGCGGGAACCGGCGGCGGCGCCGACCAGATGGCGCGGATGATCCAGGGCATCATTCAGAAGAACAACCTGATGGGCCAGCCCATCGTCGTCATCAACAAGTCGGGCGGCGCCGGTGCGGAAGGCTTCCTCGACGTCAAATCGTCGAACCGCAACCCGCACAAGATCATCATCACCCTGTCCAACCTGTTCACCACGCCCCTGGCGACCGGCGTTCCCTTCTCCTGGAAGGACATGACCCCGGTGGCGATGCTGGCGCTGGACAACTTCGTCCTGTGGGTGAACAGCGAGGCTCCGCAGAAATCGCCCAAGGAGTTCGTCGAGGCCGCCAAGGAGGGCGGCGCCAACCGCTTCAAGATGGGCGGCACCGGGTCCAAGCAGGAGGACCAGATCATCACCGCCGCCATCGAGCAGTCGGCGGGCGTCACCTTCACCTACGTCCCCTACAAGGGCGGCGGCGACGTGGCGGCGCAGCTCGTCGGCAACCACATCAACGCCAGCGTCAACAACCCGATCGAGGCGGTGTCGCAATGGCGGGCCGGCGCGCTGCGGCCCTTGTGTGTCTTCGACAAGGAGCGCATCCCGCTGAAGGAGCCGGTGGCCGACGGCAAGTCGTGGAACAGCATACCGACCTGCAAGGAATCCGGGCTGGACGTGGAATACACCATGCTGCGCGGCATCTTCATGGGGCCGGGCGTCACGCCGGAGCAGACCGCCTACTATGTGGACCTCTTCAAGAAGGTCCGCGAGACGGAGGAGTGGAAGGACTTCATGGCGAAGGGGGCCTTCAACGTCAGCTTCAAGACCGGCGACGAGTTCAAGACCTGGCTGACCGCGGCGGAAACCCAGCACAAGACCCTGATGGACAAGGCGGGCTTCACCAAGCAATAGCCCGTCTCGTCTCAAGCGCGGCCCCCGGGGCATCGCGTCCCGGGCGCCCTCCCCCGCCCTTCGGGTTTCTTGTGGGAGTGAGCCATGGAGCATGGAACACAGAACAGTGATCCGGTCGTCTCGAACCGGACCATGGAAATCGTCGTCGCCGGTCTGTTCGCCCTCGTCGCCCTCGTGGTGATGGCCGACAGCGTCCGCGTCGGCAACGGCTGGGGGTCCGACGGACCGAAGGCCGGTTATTTCCCCTTCTATGTCGGCCTGATCATGCTGGTCAGCAGTCTGGCCACTCTGGCCGTCAACATCTGGCGCCACAGCGGCGAACGCACCGCCTTCGTCGAGAAACACCAGCTCGCCCTGGTTCTCAAGGTGCTGGTCCCCAGCGCCGTCTTCGTGATCCTGACCGCCTTCCTGGGCATCTATCTGTCGGCGGTGCTGTTCATCGCCTTCTTCATGCATTGGGTCGGCAAGTATCCGCTCAAGACGATCCTGCCCGTCGCCATCCTCGTGCCTGCGGGCCTCTTCGTGATGTTCGAGATCTGGTTCCTGGTTCCGCTTCCCAAGGGACCGGTGGAGACGATGTTCGGGTTCTGACGAGTTCAGTTTTATCAGTCCAGTTTTTAAAAGCCGGGGCGGCCGCGGGAACGGCCGCGCACACCGAAGCAGCGGCAGGCATCCGCGACGAACCAGCCCATGCGGCGGGGACGAACCCCGTCCTGCGCGCTCAAGACGCGACGCTTCCAGACGGAACGGGCGCGGATGCCGGAAAGGGAGGGAAACTTGGAAGCGCTCGGGTCACTCATACAGGGGTTCGGCGTGCTCGCCGATCCCATGAACATCGCCTACATGTTCATCGGCATCACGCTGGGCGTCCTGATCGGCGTGCTGCCGGGGCTGGGCGGAGCGAACGGGGTGGCGATCCTGCTGCCTCTGACCTTCAGCATGTCGCCGACCTCCGCCATCATCATGCTCTCCTGCATCTACTGGGGGGCGTTGTTCGGCGGGGCCATCACCTCGGTCCTGTTCAACATACCGGGCGAGCCCTGGTCGGTGGCGACCACCTTCGACGGCCATCCGATGGCCCAGAAAGGCCACGCGGGCGAGGCGCTGACGGCGGCCTTCACCTCGTCCTTCTTCGGGGCGTTCGTCGCGGTCCTGCTCATCACCTTCCTGGCCCCGGTGATCGCCGGCTTCGCCCTGCGCTTCGGCCCGGCGGAGTTCTTCGCGGTCCAGCTTCTGACATTCTGCAGTTTCGTCGGCATGGGCAGCGAATCCCCTTTCAAGGTGCTGTGCGCCATGATGCTAGGCTTCGCGCTGGCCGCGGTCGGGCTGGACAGCGTGACCGGCGAGTTGCGCATGACCTTCGGGTCGGTGGAACTGCTGCGCGGCTTCGACTTCCTGATCGCGGTCATCGGCCTGTTCGGCATCGGCGAGATCCTCCTGACCATGGAGGAAGGGCTGGCCTTCAAGGGCAAGAGCGCGAAGATCAACGCCAAGGTCGTGTGGGAGACCTGGAAGAGCCTGCCCCGCTACTGGGTGACCGCCGTCCGCGGCTCCATCGTCGGCTGCTGGATGGGCATCACGCCCGGTGGCGCCACCCCGGCCTCCTTCATGAGCTACGGCCTTGCCAAGCGCTTCTCCAAGAACCGCCAGAATTTCGGCAACGGCGAGGTGGAGGGCGTGGTCGCTCCGGAAACCGCGGCCCACGCGGCGGGCACCAGCGCGCTGCTGCCCATGCTGACGCTGGGCATCCCCGGCTCCCCAACCGCGGCGGTGCTGCTGGGCGGCCTGCTGATCTGGGGGCTCCAGCCCGGCCCTCTGCTGTTCGTCGAGCAAAAGGAGTTCGTCTGGGGCCTGATCGCCAGCATGTATCTGGGCAACATTGCCGGCCTCATCGTGGTGCTGACCACGGTTCCGGTCTTCGCCTCGATCCTGCGCATCCCCTTCAGCATCATCGCGCCGGTCATCGTGGTGATCTGCGCGGTCGGCGCCTACACGGTGCACAACGCCTTCCTCGACATCGTCATGATGTTGGTGTTCGGCGTCGTCGGCTACGTCTTCAAGAAGCTGTCCTACCCGCTGGCCCCGCTGGTGCTGGCCCTGGTGCTGGGCGACATGGCGGAAAGCTCCTTCCGGCAGGCCATGCTGGTGTCGCAGGGCGATCTGGCGATCTTCTGGTCCAACCCGCTGGTCGGCAGCATCGTCACCCTGGCGCTGGTCATGCTGTTCTGGCCGGTGATCTCCGCACTGCTGCGCAAGCGCCAGTCCCGGCAGGACGGCGGGACCCAGGTGATCCCCGTGAAGTAGGTGATCCCGGTGAAATAGCTCCACCCACTCCCCCGCCGGCGTCCGGGACGGGACGACCGGCGGGGGGATTTCTTCTCACATCGGGGGGTTGGGGACGATGGACACGTCCGATTTCATGATCGCTCTGCTCCAGATCATCTGGATCGACATCCTGCTGAGCGGCGACAACGCGCTGGTCATCGCGCTGGCCTGCCGCTCGCTGCCGCCGAAGCAACAGAAGATCGGCGTCTTCCTCGGCACCGCCGCGGCCATCGTGCTGCGCGTGCTGTTCGCCGTCATCATCGCCTACCTGCTGGCCATCCCGTACCTGAAGATCATCGGCGGGGCGCTGCTGTTCTGGATCGCCATCAAGCTGATGCTGCCCACCGAGGAGGAGGAGCAGGCGGAGCATGCCGGCACCTCCGCCGGGCTGTGGGGGGTGGTCCGCACCATCGTGATCGCCGACGCGGTGATGAGCCTGGACAACGTCATCGCCATCGCCGCCGCGTCTCACGGCAACACGGTCCTGCTGATCCTCGGGCTGGCCATCAGCATTCCGCTGATCGTCTTCGGCAGCACGCTGATCCTGAAGGCCATCGAACGGCTGCCGGCCCTGGTCTATGCCGGCGCCGGGCTGCTCGGCTACATCGCGGCGGAGGTCATCCTCACCGACCCGAGCATCCATTCCCACGTGACGGAGAGCCTGCCGGTGCTGACCGGGACGGCGCCCTTCGTCGCGGCGCTGGGGGTGATGACGGCCGGTTACCTGATGGCCCGCAGCATCAACCGCCGCCGCGCCGTGGTGGAGACCGATCCGGCCTGAAGAGGAGTCAGCAGGAGGAGGGGCGACGGGGCTCGCGGCAGCGGTTGCCCCGGACCGCCCGGAAACGGCTCGGCAGGGCCATGGCGCGCACGTCGCTGGTGATCTCGGAGATGAGGCCCGGATCGTTCCGCAAAATCTCCGTCACCACGGCGGCCAACCCGGCCAGGGCGAACACGACGGCAAGACTCTCCAACATGGGGAACTCCGGACTCTGACACACTCATGCTGCGCTGCAGCAGAGATGGCGCAAAGTCCGTTGGAGAGCAAGGGACAAGAAACATAGCATTTCGTATACCAGACACGCAGCAGGAGCCGGACACAGGCTCCGCACCGTCAGTTCAGGGAGGAACGTCGAGATGCAAGCGAAGGATGTCATGACATCGCCGGTCATCACGGTGGCGCTGGACACCCCCGTGCCGGACATAGCGGAATTGCTTTTGACCCATCGGATCAGCGGCTTGCCGGTGGTGGACCAGGATGGTCGCGCGGTCGGCATCATCAGCGAGGGGGACCTGCTGCGCCGGGTGGAGACGGGAACCGACCGTCCGCGCGCCCGCTGGCTGGAGATGCTGGTGGGCCGCAACGTGCAGGCCGCCGACTTCCTGAAGACGCATGGGCGCTGCGCGCGCGACGTCATGTCGCGCCCGGTCCAGGCCGTCGCGCCCGACACCGAGATCGCCGAGATCGCCGACCTGATGGAGGACAAGCGGATCAAGCGCGCTCCCGTCCTGGTCGACGGGCGCCCGGTCGGCATCATCAGCCGGGCCAACCTGCTGCACGGGCTGCTCCGCAACCGGCGCAGCGGGACCGGCTTCGGCGCGTCCGGCGACGAGGCGATCCGCGCCGCGCTGCTGGAGGCGTTGGACGGACAGTCCTGGGTGGACCTCGATCGGATCAACATCGTCGTCAACGACGGGGTCGTGCAGCTCTGGGGCATGGTCGACAGCGAGGAACAGCGCCGTGCCCTGCACACCGCGGCGAGCGGCGTGAGCGGCGTGAAGCGCGTGGAGGAGCATCTCAACCGGAACCGCTTCGTCGGGTGATCCCCGCTCATCCGCCCCATCGAAGGAGCAGCCCGATGCCGCCACCCGAACTGTCCGTCCAGCCGCTGGACTCCGGAGCCACCTTCCGCAACCAGGTCTACCGAAAGCTGAAGCAGGCCATCATCCAGATGGACATCTACGACCACCCCGGCGACGTCCGGCTCGACGAACGCCAGCTCAGCGGCCTGCTGGGCGTCAGCCGGACCCCGATCCGCGAGGCCCTGACCCTGCTGGAGCAGGAAGGGCTGGTGCGGCTGGAGCCGCGGCGGGGGATCTACATCGTCCGCAAGACCAAGACCGAGATCATCGAGATGATCATCGCCTGGGCGGCGCTGGAAAGCATGGCGACCCGCCTCGCCGCCGAACGCGCCACCGAGGAGGACATCGGCACGCTGTGGGACATCTTCCGCAGCTTCGAGGAGCAAGCGCCCTCCGACAACATCCAGGAATATTCCGACGCCAACATCGAGTTCCACAAGGCGATCATCCGCCTCAGCCGGGCGCGCATCCTGGAGACGCTGACCGACAACCTGTTCATCCACATGCGGGCCATCCGCAAGCTGTCGATCCGGCAGGACAACCGGGCCGAACAGTCGATGCACGAGCACCGCGACATCATCCGGGCGCTGGAGCGGCGCGACGGCGAACTGGCGGAGCGTCTCGCGCGCGAACACACGCTGGGTCTGGCCGCCCATGTCGAACGGCACGGCGATTTCCTCGACTGGCTGCGGCTGGCCGAGGTGCGGGGCGCCGAGGGCCGGAACGCCGACGTCAAAGCCGCGCTCAAGGATGGCCTGCCGCTGATGTAGAGCGGAGGGGGGCCGTAATCGCCCCTCTCCCCTCCGGCCGAAGGAGGTGAGCGGGGCGATGGCCCCGGTGGCGGATCGCCGCGTCCTCCGGAAACTTTCCCGGACCGGGAGGGTTGGACGGGTGCGGCGGCGCGGCCGGGCGCCTGAAGATCGGAGGAGAGGGCGGATGAAGCTCGACGGGTCTTGCCACTGCGGCGCGGTACGTTTCTCGGTGGACGCCTATGCGCCGGCTCCGTACCTGCGCTGCTACTGCTCGATCTGCCGCAAGACGGCGGGCGGGGGCGGCTACGCCATCAATCTGGGAGCCAAGGCCGAAACGCTGGCCGTGACGGGGGCGGAGCACGTCTCCGTTTTTCACGCCCGCATCGACGGGCGGGAAAGCCCCGGCGAGCGGCGCTTCTGCGCGCGCTGCGGCTCCGCCTTGTGGGTGAGCGACCCGCGCTGGCCGGAGCTGGTCCACCCCTTCGCCAGCGCCATCGACACCCCCCTGCCGGAGGCGCCGGCCCACGTCCACATGATGCTGGGGTCGAAGGCCAACTGGGTCCCCGTCCAAGCCGGGCCGGGAGACGAGCACAGCGACGACTATCCGCCCGAATCGCTGGAGGAATGGCACCGGGCGCATGGGATGCTGGACGGCGGGAAACCGAACGGCGGGGCGTGATCCCCGCCGTCCGGACCGGTCAGGCCTTCAGCCGGTAGCCCGTGCGGAAGATCCACCAGACCGCCGTCAGGCAGACCGCCAGGAACAGGGCGGTCATGGCGAGGCTGATCCCCACCGGCACGTCGGCCTGTCCGTAGAAGCTCCAGCGGAAGCCGCTGACCAGATAGACCACCGGGTTGAACAGGGTGATCTTCTGCCACAGCGGCGGCAGCATGCTGATCGAATAGAAGCTGCCGCCGAGGAAGGCCAGCGGCGTGATGACCAGGATCGGCACGATCTGGAGCTTCTCCCAGCCGTCCGCCCAGACGCCCAGAATGAAGCCGAACAGGCTGAAGGTCACCGAGGTCAGCACCAGGAAGGCGACCATCCAGACCGGGTGCTGGATCGAGTAGTCGACGAACAGCCGGGCGGTCAGCAGGATCAGCACGCCGAGGACGATCGACTTGGTGGCCGCCGCCCCGACATAGCCGACCACCGTCTCGAAGGCCGAGATCGGCGCCGACAGCACCTCGTAGATCGTGCCGGAATAGCGCGGCATGTAGATGCCGAAGGAGGCGTTGGACACGCTTTCCGTCAGCACCGACATCATGACGAGGCCGGGCACCAGGAAGGCGCCGTAGGTCACCCCATCCACCGCCGTGAAGCGCCCGCCGATGGCCGCCCCGAAGACGATGAAGTAGAGCGAGGTCGAGATGACCGGCGCCGCGATGCTCTGGAACAGCGTGCGCCAGGTGCGGGCCAGCTCGAACAGGTAGATGGCCTTGACCGCATGAAGGTTGATGGGGGAGGTCATGCCCGCTCCTTCACAAGGCTGACGAAGATCTCCTCGAGGGAGCTTTCCTCGGTGTGCAGGTTGGTGAAATCGATGCCGTGGTCGCCGAGCTTGCGGAGAAGCCGGGCGATGCCCGTCTGGTCGTCCTGCGTGTCGAAGCTGTAGACCAGCTCCCGCCCGTCGCCGGACAGGGTCAGGGGGTAGCCGGCCAGTTCCGCCGGGATGGACTCCAGCGGGTTCTGGAGCTGCAGGGTCAGCAGCCGCTTGCCCAGCTTGCGCATCAGCGCAGCCTTGTCCTCGACCAGCACGATGCGGCCGTTGGAGATGACACCGATGCTGTCGGCCATCTCCTCCGCCTCCTCGATGTAGTGGGTGGTCAGGATGATGGTCACGCCGCTGTCGCGCAGGTGCCCGATCATCTCCCACATGCCGCGGCGAAGCTCCACGTCCACCCCGGCGGTCGGCTCGTCGAGGAAGAGGATGCGCGGCTCGTGCGACAGGGCCTTGGCGATCATCACGCGGCGCTTCATGCCGCCGGACAGCGCCATGACCTTGCTGTCCTTCTTGTTCCAGAGGGACAGATCCTTCAGCACCTTCTCGATGTGGGCGGGATCGGGCGGCTTGCCGAACAGCCCGCGGCTGAAGCTGACGGTGGCCCAGACGCTCTCGAACGCCTCGGTCGTCAGCTCCTGCGGGACGAGGCCGATCAGCGAGCGCGCGGCGCGCCAGTCGCGCACGATGTCGTGCCCGTCGACCGTCACGGTGCCCGCGGTGGCGTTGACGATGCCGCAGACGATGCTGATCAGCGTCGTCTTGCCGGCCCCGTTCGGCCCCAGCAGGGCGAAGATCTCGCCGCGGCGGATATCGAGATCGACCCCTTTCAGCGCCTGGAAGCCGGTGGCGTAGGTCTTTTCCAGCCCACGCACCTGAATGATCGGCTGCATGTCCCCCCTCTGCCTGTCGGTCGGCCCGTTCCGGGCGGGCGTCACCTTAACGGCGGGATGGCCCGCGGTCATCGGGCATTCGGCGCGACGCAACCATTCCGGATAAGAGGGTCCTGATTTGGGAGTCCCGATTCGGGGTGGGGGACGCCCGCCCACAAATGATTTCGGGACAACAGCCCTGCCCATCCCCATATTATGTAAAAAGCACGATAGAGGACGAGCGCTCATGCCAAAAGATGTTGTGCTCAGCGATGTCGATGTTTGGGAAAGCTCCATCACCACATGGCTGCGGGCCAATGTGGCCGAGGACCCGGCCCACGACGTCGACCATCTTCTTCGCGTCTGGCGCACCGCCAAGGCCCTGGCCGCGGCGGAAGCCGAACGGGACGGCGGGCCGCCGCCTGACATGCTCGTCGTGCTGGCCGCAGCGTTGCTCCACGACATCGTGAACGTGCCGAAGGACCATCCGGACCGCAGCCGCGCCTCCCGCCTGTCGGCGGAGCGGGCGGAGGAGGTTCTGCGCGGCATGGGCTTCCCCGACGCGCTGATCCCCGCCACCCGCCACGCCATCGAGGCGCACAGCTATTCCGCCGGCATCCCGCCGCTGACCGTGGAGGCGAAGCTGGTCCAGGACGCCGACCGGCTGGAAAGCCTGGGAGCCATCGGCATCGCCCGCTGCTTCGCCACCTCCGGCCTGATGAAGCGGGCGCTGTTCCACGGCGAGGACCCGATGGCCGAGGGCCGCCCGCTCGACGACCTGCAATACGCGCTGGACCATTTCAAGGCGAAGCTGCTGCTGCTGCCCAACACCATGCAGACCCCGGCGGGCCGGGCGCGGGCGCAGGAACGGGCGGCCTTCCTGCTGTCCTTCCAGGTCCAGCTTCTGGCGGAGATCGCCGGGGACGCCTGACCGCCCCGGCTTCGGCGCCGGAGGATGGTCCGGGGCCGGGGCCGATCCCGTCGCTCACTTGCCGCCGGTAACGTCGAGGAAGGTGCCGGTGATGAAGGACGCCTCGGCGCTTGCCAGCCATAGGATCGCCCGCGCGACCTCTTCGGGCTGACCGCCCCGTCCCATGGGGATCGAGTCCTTGACGCGATCCACCCGTCCCGGCTCGCCACCGCTCGCATGCATGTCCGTGTGGATGTGCCCGGGGCGGATGGCGTTGACGCGGATGCCGTCCCGCGCGACCTCCTTGGCGAAGCCGATGGTGAAGGTTTCGAGGGCACCCTTCGAGGCGGCATAGTCGACATATTCGTTCGGACTGCCGAGCCGGGCCGACGCCGACGAGACGTTGATCACCACGCCGCCCCGCCCGTTGTGGCGATGGGACATGCGCTTGGCCGCCTGCTGCGCGCAGAGGATCGGGCCGATCGCGTTGACCGCGAAGATGCGCTGCATCCGCTCGAAGCCGAGATCCTCGGTCCTGGACTGCCGGGCCAGCACCGCGGCGTTGTTGACCAGAACGTCGATCCGGCCGAACTCCCGGTCGATCGCGTCGAACAGCCGGGCGACCTGCGCCGGATCCGCGCTGTCGGCGCGTACGGGCAAGGCGCGGCGCCCCAGAGCCTCCACATCCGCCGCCACGGCACGGGCGGCGGATTCGTTGGCGACGAAGCTGATCGCGACATCGTAGCCCCGTGCGGCGGCAAGCCTTGCGGTCGCCGCGCCCACGCCACGACTTCCACCCGTTATCAGAATCAGCGGCGCCTGAGGGACGGTGTTCATTTGGAAGACATTTCCTGTGGTGGCGGGATGGTCATGCGGGTTCGGGCGCGGTGGAGGGCCGGCGGACCAGATGAGGCCTCAATGTCAGGACAAGCGGAACGATCAGCGCGGCGGTCGCCGCCGAGGCGAGCACGCCGATCGTCTGGGTGCTGTGATCGGCAATCGCGCCGTAGAGGATCGGCGCCAAGCCCCCGGAACCGATGACGCTCGTGTAGAAGACCGCGAAGGCCCGGCCGGTATCGCCGTCGGAAAGCTCCGGCACGGCGCCGTAGAGCACCGACGAGGTGCCGTTGAGCACGATTCCGAGCAGCGGCAGCAGGACCAGCGTCGGCGTCAGCGACGTGAGCAGGGTCGCCGCGATCAGCACGGCGGTGGCGGCCTCGGTCACCATGACGCTGCCGACGACACCCAGCCGCTCCCCGAGCCGGCTGCACGTCGCCTTTCCGAACGCACCGCCGACGAACAGAAGGGCGAGGGCCAGACCGACCGTCGCCGTGTCCCCGCCCTGCCCATGGATGAGGAAGGGCAGAAAGAGCAGATAGCCCATGCGGGTCGCCGTATCGAGCGCGCCGATCACCGTCAGGATGCCGAAGCCGCCGCGGCCCCGGCCGGAGGCCGCCCCCGTCGTGGCAGTCCTGGCAATGGGAGTCGCCGGCGCCAGCGGCACCAAGGCGACCGACAGGGCAAGCCCAAGCGCCGCCATCAGACCCAGCACCGGCTGCCAGGCGAGGAGCGGCAGCAGCACCGCGGTGAGCGCCGGCAACGCGGCCTTTCCGAGATCGCCCGAGAAGTTGTAGATGCCGAGCGGATGCCGCGATGCCGCGCCGTAGCTGGCGGTGACGAGCATCGAGCCGCAGGGGTGCTGGATGCTCGATCCGATGCCGGCCACGGCGAGGCCGACGCAAAGACCCGCGAAGCCGAACGGCGCCGCCATGATCAGCAAGCCCGTCGACGCGAGGGCGGTCGACAGGATCAGCGCCGCCCGCGGCGACAGGCCGCGCAGCGCCCGGTCGGCCGGGATCTGCAATCCTCCCATCGTTCCGTAATAGAGAGCGCGGACGATGGCCAGAGCCGCGTAGGAAAGACCGAACTCCGCCTGCCACACCGGCAGGAAGGCGTAGAGAGCGTCGGTGTACCCGTCATGCAGCGCGTGGGCGAGGCAGGCGCCAGCCAAGTTTTTCTTTTTCCGAGTCCACCGATCTCCCGATTTCATCTTTGATCGATTCCTCGAAGACGCAACAGAGCTTGCCCGGCTGGGACAATCTCAAGGGCATGGTATACGCGTGAGGTTTCATCGACTAGTATGCTTTGAATCACGGATACCGTTCCTTTTCCTCACGGATCGCCCATGCGCCGCCTTCCCCCTTTGAACGCCCTGCGCATCTTCGAGGTCGCGGCCCGGACCGGCAGCTATGCCGAAGCCGGAGCCGAACTCGGCCTCACCCATGGCGCGGTAAGCCGGCAGATCGCGGCGCTGGAAAGCTGGCTCGGGCAGAGGCTCTTCATGAAGGACGGGCGCCGCATGGTCGCGACGCCGATGGCGAGAGTCTTCGCCGCCGAGGTCGGTCTATCCTTCGATCGCCTGGCTGTCGCGGCGGAAGCGTGTGGCCGGCCCAACGCGCGCCGCATCTTGCGTGTCAGCGCCCCGACCAGCTTCGCGATGCGCTGGCTGATCCCGCGCCTCAACCGGTACCACGCCGACCATCCGCACGTCGAAGTCGCGGTCACGACGGTCTCGACCGTGCTCGAGGAGCTGCGCGGCGGCGTCGACGTGGCGATCCGGCGCGGCGTTGCCCGGGAGCATGTGTGGCCGCAGCATCGCGTCGTCCCGGTGCTGGATGATGTGGACACGCTGATCATGAGCCCGGCGCTGTTCGCGCAACGGCCGATCCTGAAGCCCGCCGACATCGAGGGGCATACGCTGCTGGCAAGCGAAACCCGTGCCGGCGATTGGGCGAACTGGCTTGAGGCGGCAGGGCTCGAACACCTTGCCGGGCATTCCCGCCAGACATTCGACCACTTTTTCGTGACCCGCCAGGCGGTGGAAGACGGGCTTGGCATTGGGATCGGTCCGTTGCCGATGCTGGAGATCGACGTTGCCAACGGAAGGCTGATGACACCGCTGCCGGACATCCGGGTGCCGAGGACGGGGTACGTCGCGCTCATTCCCCGTCGGGCCGATGCCGGAAAACTGGCCGGAAACTTGGTTGCCGGCTTCGTCGACTGGCTTGTCGGAGAGGCGCGGGGAGCGCGGTAGCGGACCCGTTCGTGGGCGGAGTTCGGAAAAGCTGCTAAATCCGTTGGACGAAACGAAAAAGGACCGCTCCGGAGGAGTCGGTCCTTTTTTCCGGCCCGGATGGGCGGGCCACCGCGTCGTGGGGCCGGATGGCCCAGGCGCCGGTCATTCGCGCATCAGCGTCGGCAGGTCGAGCGTCGAAGTGCCGGCCGCCGGGGCAAAGGTGCCGGACGACACGGCTTGGTATACGATATACAACGGAGTGGCCGAGAACCAAGCGCCGGCGAATTCCGTAACACCCTTGGCGATGGTCGTCAGAAGGCCGTCGTGGTGGGTGTGATGGGCGGAAGCGTAAGCCATGATGTGTCTCCTCTTTGCTGGTAGGGCTATTGTGCCGTGGTATACCCGATACCAGAAGCGCTATGCCCGCAGAGCAGCAAGACCGAAAAATTACAGCTTCCTCAAGCGTTTAGGGACGAAACAGTCGGCCGCGCCAACCAAAAAAATGGATACTCCGGTATGACTCCTGCCCCATGATTGCGTATGTGTTTGCTGGGGAATCGCGTATTCTCCGGTCATTACCCCTGGAGATAATCTGGAGAGCCGTCTGTGCCGGTGCATGAGTGGCCGCAGATCGTGCGCGCGTTGCGAAGGCTGCACGGCCTGACCGCCGCGCAGTTCGCCGTTATGCTGGCCACCACCGAGGAAACCGTCGCCCGCTGGGAATCCGGCGCCATCTTGCCCGACCCGCGGGAGCAAGCGCTGTTGCGCGATGTGCTGACCGGCCATTTCCGCCACCACCCCACCTTCCTCGGCCTGAAGGCGATGGTGCGGAGCATGGGCGAGAAATGCACCCTCTACACGCCCGGACTGATCGCGCAGGCGGTGTCCCCGCCGCTGGCCCGCTGGATCGAGCGGCACCGTTTCGACATCATCGGCTCCTCCCTGCTGCCGCGGATCGACGGTCAAACCGCCGAGATGATGGAGCGCTACGCCCTGCCCATGCTGGAGGGGAGCAGCGACATCCTGTCGGTCACCTACAACGACCGGGCCGTGGCCTGCCGCAACGCCGTCATCAACCGGCGGCTGAGCGTCGTGCCGGTGGACGGCGTGCGCGTCCTCGTGCTGGTCGACCGGGTGCTCTATCTGGACGACGGCCGGGACATGCCGGACCCGGATCTCCACATGCTCACCGCCGACGAGTTGGTCGACGACTGACCGCCCCTCCGAAGGTCCGGCTTGCCCCCGGCGGCGTTGTCTGCTCCATGGACGCCGATACGGAGGGGAGCCAAAGCCTTGAGCACAGGATTGATCGCGTTGCTGGACGATGTGGCCGGGTTGGCGAAAGTCGCCGCCGCCTCGCTGGACGATGCCGCCGGACAGGCGGCGCGGGCGGGGGCCAAGGCCGCCGGGGTGGTGGTGGACGACGCCGCGGTGACGCCGCGCTACATGGTCGGCTTCACCGCCGACCGTGAACTGCCGATCATCGGCAAGATCGCGCTGGGCTCGCTGAAGAACAAGCTGGTGTTCCTGCTGCCCCTGGCGCTGGCGCTCAGCCTCGTCGCGCCCTGGGCGATCACGCCGCTGCTGATGCTGGGCGGCGGCTTTCTCTGCTACGAAGGTGCGGAGAAGGTCTGGGAGGCACTGCGCCCCCACGCGGCGCATCACGACGCGGAGGGACCAGGCGCCGCGGGGCAGGACGCCGCGCAGTTCGAGCGGGAGAAGGTCAACAGCGCCATCAAGACCGACCTGATCCTGTCGGCGGAGATCATGGCCATCGTCCTGTCCACGGTCGCCGCCGAAACCTCGTCCTTCTGGATGCAGGCCGCCGTTCTCGCGATCGTCGGGGTGGGCATCACCGGCCTCGTCTACGGCGCGGTGGCGCTGATCGTGAAAGCGGACGACGTGGGCCTGTCGCTGGCGCAGAACGGGCGCCCGGCGACAAGCCTCCTAGGGCTGCGCACCCCCTCCCCCGGTGCGCCCGGCGGGGCCGACCGGGCGCTCGCCCCGGTCACCCAGGCGGTCGGGCGCGGGCTGGTCAAGGGAATGCCGGTCTTCCTGAAACTGCTCGCCCTGGTCGGCACCGCCGCCATGCTGTGGGTCGGCGGCGGCATCGTCATCCATGGGCTGGAAAGCTTCGGCCTGACCGCGATCGGGCACGCGATCCACGGTGCCGCCGTGGCGGCGGGCGAGGCCGTGCCGGCGGCGAAGGCCGCGGTGGAATGGCTGGTCGGAGCGGCGGGGGCCGGGGTGTTCGGGCTGCTGCTGGGCGCCCTGCTGATCCCCCTGGTGCACAAGGTGATCGAGCCGCTCTGGGGCATGGTGAGGGGCAAATAGAGCGTCTGGAAGCGCGAAGGGGCGGCCCTGCCCGGACCGCCCCTTGGCGTTTGCCCTTCACACGCGGCCCTGCCCCGTTTCCACAATGACAAGGACGCTCCATGGACGGGGCTTGGTGTGCCCGGACCGGCCGTGGGTCCGCCGAGAGATCGGAGCGCCATATATTAGTATATCAGCGCCCCGCCCCGAGGCAAGTCCCCCCTTGCCCTCACATCAGGCCTCACATCAGCATGTTCGGCAGGAACAGAACCAGCCCCGGCCACAGCGCCAGCACGGCGACCAGGGCGATGACCGTGCCGACGAAGGGCAGCGATTCGACGATGTACTCCTCGACCGGGCAGTCGAGCAGGCTGCACACCGTGTACATCGCCACACCCACCGGCGGCGTCATCGAGCCCAGCGTGACGATGGTCATCATCAGGATGCCGAAATGCACCGGATCGACGCCCAGCGGCGTGACGATGGGCAGGAAGATCGGCGTCAGCAGCAGGACCAGCACCGTGCTTTCCACGAACAGCCCGGCGATGAACAGGAAGATCAGGATCAGCGTGACCACCAGCAGCGGGTTGGTGGTGAGCTGGGTCATCGCCTCGGCGATGGTCTGGGGCGCCTGCTCGAAGATGATGGCGTAGCCGACCATGCCCGAGAACAGGATAATGAGCATGATCAGGCCGGTGTCCACCACCGCCTCCTGAAGCGCCTCGGCCACCGCGGCCCAGGTCAGCTCCCGGTGCAGCAGGAAACCGACGACGGCGGCGTAGACGACGGCGAAGGCGCCGACCTCCGACGGGGTGAACAGGCCGCCGCGGATGGCGAACAGCAGAGCCACCGGGAACAGCAGCGCCCATTTCGCGTCGGCCATCGCCCGCCACACGGCGCGCAGGGTCGGCCGCTCCGCCATTTCCGGACGGTAGCCGCGCCGCTTGGAAATCAGCCAGACGGTCAGCATCAGGCCGGCCATCATCAGCAGACCCGGAAGGACGCCGGCCAGGAACAGCCGCCCGATCGACACGTTGCCGACGAAGCCGTAGAGGATCAGACCCAGGCTGGGCGGGATCGTCGCGGTGATCAGCGAGCCGACCGCGATGGTCGCCGAGGTGAAGCCCTTCGAATAGCCGCGGGCGATCAGGCTGGGGCCGAGGATGCGCGCCTCCATCGCCGCGTCGGCGACCGCCGAGCCGGAGACGCCGCCCATCAGCGTGGACAGCACGATGCAGACCTGCGCCAGCCCGCCGGACATCCAGGAGACCAGCACGTTGGAGCAGTTGATCAGGCGGCTGGTGATGCCCGTCCGGTTCATCATGTGACCGGCCAGCACGAAGAAGGGCACGGCCAGCAGCGGGAAGCTCTGCGAGGCTGAGGCGACCTGCTGCACACCGATGGACATCGGAATGATGTCGTTGGTGGCGAAGAAGGAGAAGCCGGCGATGCCGATGGCGAAGGCGATGGGAAGCCCGAAGGCCATCAGTGCGAAGAAGGTGACGGCAAGAAGGGTCACGGCACGACCTCCTCGATCTCGCCAGCCTTGGGGGCTGGCGCGAAGACCGGTTTGGGGTGGCTGCGCAGCCCGCGCAGGGTGTCCAGGATCTGTCCGGTCAGCGTGATGGCGAGCAGCAGGCAGCCCACCGGCACCGCCGATGTCACGAAGGCGTAGCTGATGCCGCTGTCGCCGAACTGGCGCTCCAGGTTCAGCATGGTCAGCCGGTAGCCCATCACCGTCATGGTGACGAGGAAGGCGAGGACCAGCACGCCCAGCACGACGTCCAGCACGGCGCGGGTGGAATTGGGCAGGCGCTTGACCAGATAATCGATGCCGATGTGGGCGCGCTTGCGCAGCGCCATGTCGGCGCCGAGGAAGGCGACCCAGACGAACAGGAGCTGCGCCACGTCCACCGACCAGACCAGGGGATGGCCGAACCAGCGCATGACGCCGGCGGCGAAGACGAGCAGAACGATGGCGGCGAGGAGAAGCATCGCCAGGACGGCTTCCCCCTTGTGAAACAAGGACGACATGATGGCGGTCCCTTGATGGCCGCGGAAGGTGGCGGCGGACGGCGTTGATTTTGAGAGGTGCTTGCCCCCACCCCGGCCCTCCCCCGCTGTCGCAGGGGAGGGAGAACTGTCCCCTCCACCTCGTAGAGGGGGGTCAGGGAGGAGGCAAGGTCAGCGCAAACCGATCCCCGCGTCAGTTCTGCAGCAGCTTCTCCACTTCCTTATGGAGTTCGGCGTAGCCCAGCTTCTCGTAGACCGGCGCGGTGGCCTTGCGGAACGGGGTCACGTCGATCTCCTCGATCGTCATGCCCTTGTCCTTCATCTGCTTCTCGAAATCGGCGAGCGACGCCTGGGTGGCGCGCGACGCGCTGTCGCCGGCCTTCAGCGCCTCTTCCTTCAGGATCGTCTGCTGCTCCGCCGGCAGCTTGTCGAACCAGGCGGCGCTGGTGACGATGCCGGTGATCAGGTTGATGTGGCCGGTCTTGGTGACGTGGTTGGTCACTTCGTACAGGCGGGAACCGAAGCTGGCCGGATGCTGGGCCTCGACGCCGTCGATCACCTTCTGCTGCAAGCCGGTGTAGACCTCCGACCAGCCCATCGGGGTCGGGGTGGCGCCCATGGCGCGGATGGTCTCCATCCACACCGGAGCGCCCGGCGTGCGCATGCGGATGCCGGCGAGGTCTTCCGGCCCCTTCACCGACTTGTTGGTCAGCAGGTGCCGCTCGCCCTGCCACCAGTTGAAGGACAGCACCTGATGGCCCGACGCCTTGCGCAGCTTGTCCGACCACTGGTCGAACATCGGCGAGGTTACGACCTTGCGGATGCCGTCGTAGCCCTGGGCGAGGTACGGGCCGCCCAGAACGCCGAATTCCTTCACGAAGACCGCGAGTCGCCCGCCGTCCACGACGACCGCCACGCCAGCCCCGGCGCGGGCCTGCTCCAGGACGTCCTCGTCCTTGCCGAGCTGCGAGCCGGGGAACAGGCGGACGGCCATCTTGCCGCCGGACCGCGCCTCGACGTTTTTCTTGAACTCCTCCAGCCCCTTGTAGAGCGGGTCCTGCTGGGCCAGCGCCGTGTTGACGCTGAGCGTGTAGTCGGCGGCCAGCGCGCCGCCGGCGACGGTGGCCAGCGCAAAGCCGAGGGCGGCCACGCGCCAGCTGCGGGTGATGATGCTCATGTTTCCTCCCTTTGAGGACAACGCCTCTTGCACGGAGGCGATTGTTCGATACGCGACTGGTATGGTAGTATACAAGAATGGTGTTGTCCATGGGCTTGCGAACGGTGCAGGATGAATCCGCCGCACAGGATCGTCCGGGCGGGCACCGGCGGGACAGACAGAAAAAAGAAGGGATTGGGGGGAGCATGTTGAGGAGGATCGAGCCGGATTCGACGGAGCCCGTGGCGCGCCGCGTCTTCCGGGAACTGCGCCACGCCATCGTGACGATGCAGTTCCAGCCCGGCCAGCCGCTGTCCGAGCAGGAGGTCGCGGGGCAGTTGGGCGTCAGCCGCCAGCCGGTGCGCGAGGCCTTCATCAAGCTGAGCGAATCCGGGCTGGTGGTCATCCGCCCGCAGCGCGGCACCTTCGTCGTCAAGATCTCGGCCAAGCAGGTGATGGACGCCCGCTTCGTCCGCGAAGCGGTGGAACTGGCCGTGGCCCGCAAGGCCGGCGAGGGCTTGCCGCCCCGCGCCGTAGCGGAGCTGGAGGCCAACCTGAAGGCGCAACGGGAGGCCGCCACGAGCACCAACCCGGCGTCCTTCCTGGAGTTGGATGAAGCCTTCCACCGCACCATCGCGCTGGGTGTCGATTGCGAATACGCGTGGCGGGTGGTGGAGGAGACCAAGGCCCAGATGGACCGCGTTCGCTACCTCAGCCTGCCGCAGGCGACCCCGCTGGACCGGCTGATCGCCCAGCACGAGCAGATCGTCGAGGGCATCCGCGCCCGCTGTCCCGACGCCGCCGAGGCCGCCATGCGCGTGCATCTGCGCGAGATCCTGAATTCCCTTCCCGAACTGGCCCAGCGCTTCCCCGACCTGTTCGACAGCGAGTCCGCCCCCGCCGAACCGATCGCCGAATCCGCATGAATGCTTAATCCGCATGAGCGCTGGATGCGGCTTGCGCGGTTCGTCTTCGAAGCGCGCGGCGCGTACAACGGCTCAACACGAAAACGGGGTTCGCCCCGCCGCCCGCCAAAGCCGAATAGCCGAAAAAAACAAAGGGGCACGGCCCTGTCCGGCGCCGCGCCCCTTGTTCGTCAACCCGTCGAGCGGGAACTAGAACTGGCTCTCCGCAACCTTCTTGACCAGGAAGTCGCGGAAGACCGCGATGCGCTTGGAATGGCGCAACTCCTCCGGATAGACGAAGAAGGCGTCCACCTTCGACCCGGACTGATCCGGCAGAACCCGCAAGACATCGTTCAGGCCGGTCACCAGATAGTCGGGCAGCGAGCCGATGCCCAGCCCGCTCTCGACGGCGCGGAAGATCGCGTACAGGTTGTTGACCTGAAGGACGGTCCGGTCGCGGGCCACCGCATCGGTCACCAGATCGCGCAGCCAATGGGTGTTGGCGAAGGGCGGGCGCAATTCCTGCGGATAGGTCACCAGATCGTGGGAGGCGAGATCCGCCACCGTCTGCGGCTCACCCTTGCGGTCCAGGTAGCGGCGGTGCGCGTAGAGGTGCGAGCGGAAGGTCATCAGATGCCGCTGGATCAGGTCCGGCTGGCGTGGCGGGCTGACGCGAATCGCCACGTCAGCCTCGCGCATGCCCAGATCCAGCTCCGTGTCGGTGATCAGCAGGGTGAGCTGGATGTCCGGGTAGAGCGCCAGGAACTCCCCGATGCGCGGGGTCAGCCATGTCGAGCCGAAGGCCGCCGTGGCCGTCACCTTCAGCGGTCCCTTGGCGGCGTCCTTGCTCTCGCTCAGCATCGCCTGGGTCATCGACAGCTTCGCGAAGATGTCGCGCGCCGCGTGGTTCAGCAACTCGCCCTGCTCGGTCAGAATCAGGCCGCGGGCATGCCGGTGGAACAGCGGAACGCCGAGGCTGTCCTCCAGCGCGCTGATCTGCCGGCTGACCGCCGATTGGCTGAGGTTGAGGGCCTCGCCGGCGTGGGTGAAGCTGCCGGCCTCGGCCACAGCGTGGAACACCCGCAACTTGTCCCAGTCCATCATCCCGTCCTGCTTCCCGATGCCTTTGTCTGTTGGTCTGGGTCTGTCAGCGGGAAAATTCGCCGCGCGACCCTGTTCCAATACTGTTTATGGCAAAACGCGGCCCAGGTCTTCCATCGCGAACGTCAGAGTAAGACGCCGTGGACATTAGACGTCTAATTTTTTGCCCACCTCACTCCGCCAGATGGCTCAGCGGCAGAGCCGTGCGGTAGCGCACCTGCTTCAGGGCAAAACTGGACCGGATGTTGGCAACTCCGGAAATCCGCGTCAGGTGCTCCTTCAGAAAGCGCTCATAGCTGGCGAGGTCGGGGACCACCACGCGCAGCAGGTAATCGGCGTCGCCGGTCATCAGATAGCATTCCATCACCTCCGGCAGCGCCATCACCGCGGCCTCGAAGGCGTCGATCCGCTCCTCCACTTGGCGTTCCAGACTGACGCTGACGAAGACGTTCACCGGCAGATCGACCGCGGCGGGATCGACGAGGGCGACGTGGCGGGTGATGACGCCGGCCTCCTCCAGCGCCTTGACCCGGCGCAGGCAGGGGGACGGCGACAGGCCGACGCGCTCCGCCACTTCGTTGTTGGGCATCCGCCCGTCCTGCTGGAGCAGGGCCAGGATCTTCCGGTCGATCCGATCGAGTTTGATTTTTGGCATCCTATGCCGCCTGAGCCAGTTCAGCGCAATCAGATGCTAAACCGGCGGCGTTTCCAGCGCCACTTTGCAAACTCCTGCCGCGGCACAAATGATAGGCTTCACCGATCATCGACCGCCGTTCCGTCAAGAGAGGCACCAACATGGACGCGACCGTTCCGAACCACGCCGACCTCGCCCGCCTGCGCGAGCTGGAGCGCAAGGTTCTCTGGCTCGCGTCCTGGACGATCCACAACGCCAACCACGTCCGCCCCAACCAGGACGGGCTGAAGATCGGCGGGCATCAGGCATCCTCGGCCTCGCTGGCGACGATCATGACGGCGCTCTATTTCCAGGCGCTGCGCCCCGAGGACCGGGTGGCGGTGAAGCCGCATGCCAGCCCGATCTTCCACGCCATCCAGTATCTGCTGGGCAACCAGACGCGCGGGAATCTGGAGAATTTCCGCGGCTTCAAGGGCGCCCAGTCCTACCCTTCGCGGACCAAGGACGTGGACGACGTGGACTTCTCCACCGGCTCGGTCGGGCTGGGGGTGGCGCAGACTCTCTTCGCCTCGCTGGTCCAGGACTATGTGAAGGCCAAGGGCTGGGCGAAGGGCCTCCCCGAAGGGCGCATGGTGTCGCTGGTCGGCGACGCCGAGATGGACGAGGGCAACATCTTCGAAGCCCTTCAGGAAGGTTGGAAGCACGGGCTGCGCAACACCTGGTGGATCGTCGACTACAACCGCCAGAGCCTCGACGCGGTGATCCGCGAGGGGCTTTGGGAGCGACTGGAGAACATCTTCCGCGCCTTCGGCTGGGACGTGGTGATCCTGAAATACGGCGCCCTGATGCAGGCGGCCTTTCAGGAGGAGGGCGGCGAGCGCCTGCGCGACTGGATCGACCGCTGCCCGAACCAGCTCTACTGCGCGCTGACCTACCAGGGCGGCGCGGCGTGGCGGAAGCGGCTGCTCGACGATCTGGGCGACCAGGGGCCGGTGACCCGCCTGATCGAACGCCGCAACGACGAGGAGCTGGCCCTTCTGATGGGCAATCTCGGCGGCCACGACCTGCTCTCGCTGCTCGACGCCTTCGCCCAGGCGCGCACGCACGACCGGCCGGTCTGCTTCATCGCCTACACGATCAAGGGCGCCGGCCTTCCGCTGGCCGGGCACAAGGACAACCATTCCGGCCTGATGACCCCGGCGCAGATGGAGGCGTTCCGCGCCGCCAACGCCGTTCGTCCGGGCCACGAGTGGGACCGTTTCGAAGGGCTGAGCCTGCCGGAGGCGGAGCTGGACGCCTTCCTGAAGCGGGTGCCCTTCGCGGCCAAGGGGCGGCGCCGCCATGGCGCCGCGGCGGTTCCAGTGCCGGCGGCCCTGGCCGCGCCGGCGCAGAAGGCGCTGTCCACCCAGGCGGCCTTCGGCCTGATCCTGAACGAGCTGGGGCGCGAGAAGACGGAGCTGGCGGAGCGCATCGTGACGACCGCGCCGGACGTGACGGTGTCCACCAACCTCGGCGCCTGGGTGAACCGCCGCGGCCTGTTCGCCAAGAGCGCCCTGGCCGACCTGTTCAAGAAGGAGCGCATTCCCTCCACCTACACATGGGATTTCTCCCCCGACGGTCAGCATTTCGAGCTGGGCATCGCCGAGTCCAACCTGTTCATCCTGCTGTCGGCGCTGGGCCTGTCCCATTCCCTGTTCGGGGAGCGGTTGCTGCCCATCGGCACCGTCTATGACCCCTTCGTGATGCGGGCGGCGGACCAGATGAACTACGCCTGCTATCAGGACGCGCGGTTCCTGCTGGTGGCGACCCCGTCCGGCGTGACGCTGGCCCCGGAGGGCGGGGCGCACCAGTCCATCGCCACGCCGCTGGTCGGCATGGCCCAGGACGGGCTGGCCTGCTTCGAGCCGGCCTTCGCCGACGAGCTGGCCGTCACCATGCGCTGGGCCTTCGACTACATGCAGCGGGAGGGCGAGGGCGAGCCGGACGAGCGAAACTGGCTGCGCGACGAGACCGGCGGCTCGGTCTATCTGCGCCTGTCCTCCCGCGTGCTGGAGCAGCCGGTCCGGACCATGGACGCGGAGTTGGAGAGCGGCATCGTCCAGGGCGCCTACTGGCTGCGCCGTCCCGGCCCGAACGCCCAGGTGGTGGTCGCCTACAGCGGCGTGGTGGCGCCGGAGGCCATCGAGGCGGTGGGGATGCTCGGCGAGGACCGCCGCGACGTCGGGCTGCTGGCCGTCACCTCCGCCGACCGGCTGCACGCCGGCTGGAGCGCGGCGCAACGGGCGCGCGAACGCGGCAAGCCCCACGCGCGCTCCCACGTCGAACGGCTGCTGGAGGGGGTGCCGTCCCACTGCGCGCTGGTGACGGTGCAGGACGGGCACCCGGCGGGGCTTGGCTGGCTGGGCTCGGTCCACGGCCACCGCACGCGGGCGCTCGGGGTCGAGCATTTCGGCCAGACCGGCACCATCGCCGACCTCTACCGCCATCACGGCATCGACGCCCAGGCCATCGTCCGCGCGGCGGAGGCGCTGTCGCCCGGCCGCCCGGTCCGTTACTTGACGGCGGTGTAGGCTGGATGATCCATCAGGGCGGGGATGGGGCGGCCGGTTTGGCGGCTGCACCGCGTGGAGAGCCTTTATGCTTCCAAGCGCATCTTCACGGGCTGAGGGAAATGGCCGGCATCCATGACCGGTAAGTCGCTACCGGCCATCCCCCTCAATCTTGCCGACAGCTTGGCGGGTCTTCAACAGCAAGACGAGACTGCTGGCTGCCGAAAGCACCGAACCGCCAAGCAGAGCAAGCCGTGGCCATAGCTCTCCATGGCCAATGAACACAACCGCCACACCGCTCAGCGCCAAAAAGACACAAATTACGAAGAAAAACCAAATAGCGTTCCGCCCGGATCCGTAAACAAAATCGCGCCAAATGTCGGAAAACGTCATGCGCTCATCTGAAATTTCATTTTTTCGTACAGGGTAATATCCAATGAAAAACATAGAAATCGTTACTGCTGACATTAAAAGCAACTTAATTACAATCGATAAGTCGAACTTTAGTATCAAAACCGGCGCAGGAGAGAAAATTATAACCGTCCACAATATGACTGACTTTAATTTACTTTCTTCTTTCTCGCTCATCAGGATGCGCCCGCGCCCGAATACCCCGAATGGGTAGTATATCCGTTGTCCAGTGACGCTCGTTTTAAATACCCTCTCGACCATATTACCCATTGAGATGCCCCATCCCATCGCATTAAGGACAGTCGATGGTAGCGCAACCTTGTGTAACGGAGAAATATGAAAGAGCGACGTCCATGATTGATATTTTTATGGATACTCTTTTTCGATTCTTTAGCCAACTGGTTGAAACGCGATCAAGCCGTGGCATGGTTCGCTGTCGCTTGGCGATGGCGCCTTCAGGCGCACGGTGACGCCTCTCGCCCAGAATCACCACATATGAATCGCATCCACATCGGTCACAGCGCGAGGCGAGGTCGGGATGAGCTGGTCGATCCCCATCGGCACCGTGAAGGGCACGGTGATCCGCATCCACATCACCTTCTTCCTGTTCCTTCTGTGGATCGGCGCCGCCTACCACGCGCAGGGCGGCTGGCCGGCCGCGCTGGAGGGGGTGGTCTTCCTCTCGCTGCTGTTCCTCTGCGTGCTGCTGCACGAGTTCGGCCATGTCTTCGCCGCCCGACGCTACGGCGTCCGCACGCCGGACATCACCCTGCTGCCCATCGGCGGGGTGGCCCGCCTGGAGCGGTTGCCGGAAAAGCCGTCGCAGGAGTTGGTGGTGGCGCTGGCCGGACCGGCGGTCAATCTGGTGATCGCGGCCCTGCTCTACGCGGCACTCGGCGGCTTCGTGCCGGCAGAAGCAGCGGAGGTGCGGAACGCCGGCATCGACGTGCTGTCCCGGCTGGCCGTGGTGAACCTGTTCCTCGCCCTGTTCAACCTGATCCCGGCCTTCCCCATGGACGGCGGGCGCGTGCTGCGGGCGGTGCTGGCGAGCCGCATGGGCTATGTCCGCGGCACCCAGGTGGCGGCCTCGGTCGGGCAGGCGGTGGCCATCGGGCTGGGGCTGCTCGGTCTGTTCGGCAACCCGATGCTGCTGTTCATCGCGCTGTTCGTCTATCTGGGCGCCTCGTCGGAGGCGCACGCGGTGCAGATGCGCGAGATCACCCACGGCGTGGTCGTGTCCGACGCCATGGTCACCCGCTTCGAGACTTTGCCGCCCTCCGGCGTGCTGGAGGACGCGGTGCAATGCCTGATCCGCACGACCCAGCACGAGTTTCCTGTGGTGGACGGGGCCGGCACGCTGCGCGGCGTGCTGACCCGCGACGACCTGATCCGCGCCCTGCGCGACCGCGGCCCGGACACGCCGGTGCTGGAGGTGATGCGCCCCGACATCCCCGTGATCCACCGGCACGGCAAGCTGGAGGAGGCCCTGCGGCTGATGCAGGAGAAGAGCCTGCCCGCGGTCGGCGTCGATGACGGGAATGGGCGGCTGGTCGGGCTGGTGACTCCGGAAAATGTGGGGGAGATGATGATGGTCCAGGCCGCCAAACACGCCCTTCGCCGCTGACCGCCTCCCTCTTCCGTTGCACGGCCTCTCCCTTCGGGAACAAGCGGTGGCCAGGGTCATTGTGCTAGGACAGCGGATGCCCCCACAGCGGAAGGGAGGATGACATGGCGATGCGCTCCACGCGCCGGGCGGCGCTGGCCCTGGCCGGATTCGCCGGGATGACCGCCGCCATGGCGGGGCGGAAGGCCGGGGCGGACCAGCCCGGCGTCCACCGCGTCGCCATCCAGGTCAGCAGCAATGACCCGGCGCTGATGAACATGGCGCTGAACAACGTCAAGAACATCATCGAATATTACAAGACCATCGGCGAGACGGTGGAGGTCGAGCTGGTCACCTTCGGCCCTGGCCTGCACATGCTGCGCGCCGACCGCTCGCCCGTGAAGGATCGGCTGGCGTCGCTGAAGGGCAGCCTGCCGACCCTGACCTATTCCGCCTGCGAGAACACCCGCAACGGCATGATCCGCGTCGAGCAAGGCGAGGTCCCGATGGTGCCGGAAGCCAAGCTCGTCCCCTCCGGCGTCGTCCGCCTGATGCAGCTTCAGGAAGAGGGCTGGTCCTACCTCCGCCCATAACGGGCGCTCTACTCCGCCTCCATGTCCTTCAGCAGGGCGGCGGTCACCGCTCCCACGGTCCCGGCGCCGATGGCCTGCCCGTCGACGCGCAGCAGCGGGCGCAGGCCCAGGCTGTTGGTCAGGAAGGCTTCCCCGGCCCCCAGCAGATCGGCAACGGAAACCGGCGCCTCCCCGGCGTCGCCCCGTTCCAGGATCAGCGCGCGGCGGATGCCCGGCAGGGCGCCCTCGGCGACCGGCGGGGTCAGCAGACGCCCGTCCCGGACGATGAACAGGTTCGCCACGCTGGACTCGGCAAGGCGGCCCGCGCCGTTGAGCAAGAGCGCCTCCCCCGCGCCGCGCGCCGCCGCTTCCTGCCGGGCGAGGATGGAATCCAGATAGTTCAGCGACTTCACGCGCGACAGCGGCGAATGCTCGTTGCGCCGGGTGATCCGGGCGATGACCGCCTCCACCGGGCCGGCGGGCGGCGGAGCGGGGGCCAGCGTCATCAGCAGGGTCGGCACGGCGTCCGCCGGCGGCAGCACGCCGCGCGCTCCGGTGCCCCGCGTCAGCGTGATCCGCAGCACACCATCCGAACGGCCCTGCGCCGCGATCAGCTCGGCGCTAGCGTCGGCCAGCGCCGCCGCGTCCTGGGGGAGCGGCAGGCCGAGCAGCGCCGCGCTGCCCGTCAGCCGTGCGAGATGCCGGTCGAGATGCCGGGCGGCACCGCCGGCCACCCGGATCGTCTCGAACAGCCCGTCACCCAGCGTGAAACCACGGTCCGCCGGGTCGATCCGCGCCGCCTCCGCCGGCAGCAGGCGCCCGTTCAGCCAGACGACGTTCATGTTGACGCCTCACCGAGCGCGCGGAGCTGGGCGCGGATCTTGACCATCATTTCCTCATGCTCGTCCGCCGGGTCGGAATCGGCGACGATGCCGCCGCCGGCCTGGGCGATCACCGTATCCGGCGTGATCGACAGGGTGCGGATGACGATGCTGCTGTCCATCGCGCCATCGAAGCCGAGCCAGGCGACGGAGCCGCAATAGGCGCCACGCCGCGCCACCTCCAGCTCGTCGATGATCTGCATGGCGCGGATCTTGGGCGCCCCGGTGATCGAGCCGCCGGGCAGCGCCGCCCGCAGCAGGTCCACCGCCCCCAGGCCGGGCCGCAGCCGCGCCGTGACCACCGAGACGAGGTGATGCACGCTGGCGAAGCTCTCCAGCCCGTAGAGCGTCGGCACCCGGACGCTGCCCACCCGCGACACCCGGCCGAGGTCGTTGCGCAGCAGGTCGGTGATCATCAGGTTTTCCGCCCGGTCCTTGACGCTGGCCACCAGCTCCGCGGCGGCGGCGGCGTCCGTGGCGGGGTCGGCGTAGCGCGGGCGGGTGCCCTTGATCGGGCGCGTCTCCACCTCCCCCGCAGCGCTCAGGCGGATGAAGCGCTCCGGCGAGGCGCTGGCGATGCGCAGGCGCGGGCCGCAGTCGAGATAGGCGGCGAAGGGCGCCGGGCTGATCGCGCGCAGCCGGCGGTACAACGCGTAGGGGTCCAGCCCGTCGCGCCGCTCGGCCAGGAAGCGCTGTGTGAAGTTGGCCTGATAGATGTCGCCGGCCCGGATGTACTCCAGCACCCGCTCCACCCGCTCCAGATAGTCGTCGCGGTCCAACTCGCTCCGCCAGGGGGCCGCCGGAACGGGGCCGGGGGGGGACGCCCCGCCGGCCTCCAGCCGGGCGGCCAGGGCGCGGGCGCGGCCCTCCGCCTCCGGGCGGGCGGCGATCACCCAGGCGCGGCGCTCGGCATGGTCGAAGGCGGCCACTGCATCGTAGAGGCCGAAGGCCATCTCCGGCTGGCCGCCGGGGTTGGCGTGGCGCGCGTGGATGCGTTCCAGCCGCAGCCCCGCCTCGTAACCGATGAAGCCGACCGCCCCGCCGCAGAAAGGCGCCGGTCCTGGCGGCCCCTCGGGCCGGGCGTGGCGCGCCAACTCCTCCGCCAGCACGGCGAAGGGGTCGCCCTCCACCGGTCGGCCGTCGAGATGCGCCCGCCCGTCCAGCGACTCCAGGGTGCGGAACGGCTCGGCGGCGATGTAGCTGTAGCGGCCATGGGCGGGGTGCGGGGCGGCGCTGTCGAGCAGCATCGACCAGGGCTGTCCGGACAGGGCGCGGAAGGCCTCCGCCGGATCGGCGCATGACAAGGGGATCGCCAGCATAACGGCGGAGCTTCCTCTAAGACCAGCCTTACATGAGAATGGTGGCGCCGCCGTCCACCACCAACACATGTCCGTTGACGTAGGACGCGGCGGAAGAGGCCAGGAACACCGCGGCCCCGGCGATCTCCTCCGGGCGGCCCCAGCGGCCGATCGGGGTGCGTCCCTCGAAATAGGCGGACAGGGCCGGGTTGCCGGTGATGCCGGCGTTGGTCTCCGTCGCGAAGAAGCCCGGCGCGATGGCGTTGCTGGTCAGGCCCTTTCCGCCATACTCGGCGGCGAGCGCCCGCACCATGCCGGCCAGCCCGGCCTTGGCGGCAGCGTAGACCGCGTCGTTGGCGCGGGCGATCTGCCCGGAGATGGAGGTCACCGTGATCAGCCGCCCGAAGCCCTGGGGCAGCATCAGCCGCGCCGCCTCCCGCGCCAGGATCAGCCCGGCGGCCAGATCGACGTTGAGCAGCTCGCTGATTTCCTCGTCCGCGAAGTCGGTCAGCGGCTTGCGGTTGCGCTGCCCGACATTCTGGACCAGCACGTCCAGCCGCCCATGGTCCCGCGCGATCCGCGCGAAGGCGTCCCGCACCGCATCGCGGTCGGCCACGTCGAAGGCCAACACCGAGACGCGCCCGCCGGCCGCGGCAATGGCCTCGGCCAACGGCTCCAGCCGTGCGGCGTCGCGCCCGTTCAGCAGCACATGGGCGCCGGAGCCGGCCATGGCGCGGGCGATTTCCAGACCCAGCCCGCGCCCGGACCCGGTGACCAGCGCCACCCGGCCTTCCAGCGAGAACTGCGACAGATAGGGAAGATGCGGGGCGGTCATGGTCACCGATGCGGAGGGCGTGAACGGTTCTGCAGGTTTAGCAGATGCTCCGCCGAATGGCACCCCATCCGACATTCGGCGTCAGGCGCGGGGAAGCAGTTCCACCGTTTCCGCGATGGTCCAACCGTCCGTCCGCACCAGCCGCCCGATGCGCCCGTACAGCGAGTCGCTGGCGGACACCCGCCCCTCCGCGGCCCAGACTTCGGAGGCCGGCGCGGTCAGCAGGCCCAGCACCTCCACTGAAAAGGCAACGCCGTTGCGCGCCAGCAGGCGCCCGAAGGGCTCCGTCCCCTCCTGGAGCTGTTCGGCAAAGGCCGCGGGAAAGCCGTCGAGCGCGATGCGGATGCTCGCCAATTCCACCGGCAGCGCGTCCGGCCCGACGGTCAGCACGATGTCGCGCAGCAGCGCTGTCCCGTCCGGCTCCGTCCGCTGGCGCAGCACCCGCACGCCCACCGGCTCGCTCCACCGCTCCGACAGGACGGCGGTCATGCCGCGGTCATGGTCGAGCAGAGCCCGGTAGGGCGCCGGGACCGCGGCGGCAGGCAGCGTGGACAGCCCCCATGCCCCGCCCCCCCATCCCACCGTCAGAGCCCGCGCGCGCGCCAGGACGGAACCGGACTCGTTCACGGAGGAACAGCCGGCGGCGGAGGCGGACGAAAAGGAAGGCTTCATTCGGAATCGCGGTTCTGCGGAAGGGCTTGGCCGCTCCCGGAGAGGGAAGGGCCACGGGCCGGCATTCTAGGAACAGCGCCCCGCCAACCGCAATGCCGAAGGCGCACATCGCAGGGTCGTGCCACTCGCTTGACCCCACAATGAAAAGGGGCGCCGACCGCAGCCCTGTCCCGCGCCGGCGGCCTCTTGCGCTTCACGGACGTTGCATTAGATCACGCTGATAAAGACGCCCGTCCTGGAGGGAAGCCGCGCCATGTCCGACCTTCTGCACGTCGCCTGCCCAAGCTGCGACACCCTGAACCGCCTACCGCGCGCACGCCTGGCCCAGCCCGGCGCCGGCAAATGCGGCCGCTGCGGCCAGCCTCTGTTCCAGGGCAAACCCATCGCGCTCACCGCCGCCCGCTTCACCGCCCAGGCGGAGCGCAGCGACCTGCCGCTGCTCATCGACTTCTGGGCGGAGTGGTGCGGGCCGTGCCGGATGATGGCGCCGGTCTTCGAGCAGGCCGCCGGCCAGTTGGAACCCCATGTCCGCCTCGCCAAGGTCGACACCGAGGCTGCCCCCGATCTGGCCGCCCGCTTCGGCGTGCGCAGCATTCCGACCCTCGTCCTGGTCCACCATGGGCGAGAGGTGGCGCGCACCGCCGGGGCGATGCCGCTGCCCGCCCTGCTCGGCTGGGTGCGGCAGGTGATGGCGGCCGTTTGACGGCTACTCGGCTTCGATCAGCAGCCGGGTCAGGTCGGAGACGGAGGCGACCTCCAGCTTGTCCATGACGTTGTGGCGGTGCACCTCCACCGTCTTCAGGCTGAGGTTGATCTCCGCGGCGATGACCTTGTTCGGCTTGCCCTGCACCACCAGACCGGCGACCTGCCGCTCCCGCGGGGTCAGGCGGGCCAGCAGGGCGCGGACATGGGCCTTGCGCGCCTGCGCCTCCCACGCCCGCCGGGACGTCTCCAGCGCCTCGTGAACCCGGTCGAGGAGGAGCTGGTCGTTGAAGGGCTTCTCGATGAAGTCCACCGCCCCGGCGCGGAAGGCGCGGGCGGCCATCGGCACGTCGCCGTGGCCGGTGATGACCACCACGGCCAGGACGGAGCCGGCGCGGGCCAGCGTGTCCTGCAGCTCCAGCCCGCTCATCCCCGGCATCCGCACGTCGGTGACGAGGCAGCCGGGCCGGTCGGCGCGGACGGCGCGCAGGAACTCCTCGCCGGAACTGAAGGACTCCACCGCCACACCCAGCGAGCCGATCAGCCAGCCCAGCGAATGGCGCATCGCCGGATCGTCGTCCACCACGTAGACGGTGCGGGCCGCGTCAGCCTGCATTGACCTTCTCCTCCGCTGCGGGCAGGACGAAGCGCACGATGGTGCCCCCGCCCGGATGGTCGGTGGCCCAGAGATGGCCGCCATGGCTTTCCACGATGGTCCGGCAGATCGACAGGCCCAACCCCATGCCGCCGGGCTTGGTGGTGAAGAAGGGGTCGAACAGGCGCGCCCGCGCGTCCTCCGACAGCCCATGCCCGCGGTCGGCCACGGCGATCTCCACCCGCCCGTCCGCGTCCAGGCCGGTGCGCACGGTGACGCCGCGCCCCTCCCCCGCCCCGCCGTCCTCCCCATCATCCATGGCGTCCAGCGCGTTCTTGACCAAGTTCAGGACGACCTGCTCGATCTGCACCCGGTCGGCCAGGACCGGCGGCAGGCCGGAGGTCAGTTCGCGGATGACCGGGATGTTGCCGCTGCGCGCCCGGCCCTCGCAGAGTTGCAGCGCCGCTTCCACCGCGCCGTTGACGTCGGCCGGCTCCAACTGGGAGGCGCGCTTGCGCACGAAGTCACGGATGCGGGCGATGATCTGCCCGGCGCGGTCGGCCTGGGCGGCGATGGCGCGGGAGGCCTCGGCGAACTCCGCGGCGCTGCCCACCCCGGCCTCCAGCCGCCGCGTGCAGCCGCGGGCGTAGTTGGCGATGGCGCCCAGCGGCTGGTTCAGCTCATGCGCGATGTTGCTGGCCATTTCGCCCAGGATGGAGAGGCGGGCGACATGGTCCATCTCCTTCTGCCGTTCCCGCGCGGTGTCCTCGGCGCGGCGGCGCTCGGCCATCTCGCGGCGCAGCTCGCGGTTGGCGGCGCGCAGCTCGGCGGTGCGCACCTTGATGAGGTGCTCGACCCGCAGCGAATGGACCGCCCACCACAGCAGAGCCAGCGCCGCCAGCGCCAGCCAGTGCCAATTCTCCCGCGCGAGGTCGAGAAGGGTGACGTCGCGCAGATGCTCGTAGGGACCGATGCGCAGGCTGCGGAACAAGCCATGGACCGGCTGGTAGTCCATCGGCACCGTCCAGCCCTCGTAGCCGCCGGCCAGCGCCGCCGGATGGCCGTCGGGCATCTGGAACAGCGCGACCACCACCGCCTTTGCCAGATCCTCCGGCGTTTTGGCCAGCCGGGCGAGCGGCCAGTCGGGGTAGAGGCCGGTGGACAGGGCGCAGCCGAACCCCGGCTCCGTCCGGGCGCCGACGATCTGGAACTGTCCACGGTCGAGGTGGCCCTCCTGCGCCAGCTCCTCCAGCACGCAGGCGCGCAGCACGCCGGCGTCGACCTCGCTGTCGCGCACGGCGAAGGCGACGCGGTCCACGGGGAAACCGGAGAAGCGCAGTTCCTTCAAGTCGGCGTAGGGATCGACCCCGGCCGTCAGCAGCGCCCCCCAGGCGACCTGGAAGCCGCCGAAGGCATCGGGGTCCACCGCCATTACGGTCTTGCCCTTGAGGTCGGCGAGGCTGCGGATGTCGTTGCGCCCCGCCCGGACGATCAGAGCGGACCCCACCGCCGCCCCCGACGCGCCGGAGCGCGAGGAATGGAGCGTGGCGATGCGGGTGACGCCGTGGCGGGCCTCCAACTCCACGTAATTGCCGGTGTTGGTCAGCACGAAATCGACACTGCCAGCGGCCACCGCCGCGTCCATGCCCGGCAGGTCGAGCGGCACCATCTCCGCCCCGCGCTTCGGAAAGCGGTCCGCCAGATAGCGGACGGTCGGTTCCCAGACGGCGTTGGCATGGTCGCCGCCGCGGTAGGCCAGCACACCGACGCGGATCGGCGGCTCCTCCGCCTGGGCCGGGGCCACCGCCAGAATCGTCGCGGCGAGAATCCCGGCCAGCGCGAGCGTCAGGCGAACCGGTCGGGGCGTGAGGGGCATGGCTTCCTTCGGGCGGGGCCGGTGAACGGGAAAAGGCGCGGGGAAGGCAGCTTCCCACGCGCCGCATACACCCGTGCCCGGCCACATTCAATCCGTATGGCTCCTTATCCGTCCAGCGTGGCCGGCGCGTCCGGCTGCACGCGCGTCAGGCCCAGCAGTTTCAGCGCGTAGCGTTCATAGACCGGCTCGCCGATGCCCTTGCGCACCTTGCGCAGGAAATAGCGCTCGAAGCCGACCTTGGCGAGATGGACCCAGCGCCCGTGCGACGACCAGTTGACATTGCGCGGCGGGATCTGCGGCATGGCGACGAAGGCGACTCCGCTGTCCCCGAAATCGGCGAGGCAGAGCGCGTTCCAGGTCGCCTCCTCCGTCGGTTCCTTGCCGTCCAGGATGGTGCGGATGTTGTGGGCGGCGGCGGTCACCATGGTCTCGATCATGTAGCCGGTCTTTGGAACGCCGACCGGGACCGGCGTCTTCTCCACCGGCGGGATGGCGATGCAGACGCCGACGCCGAAGACGTTGCGGAAGGTCGGGTTGCGCTGGTGGCGGTCGGTCAGCACGAAGCCGCGCGGGTTCACCAGCCCCTCCACACCGCGCAGGGGGGCGATGCCGCGGAAGGCGGGGAGCATCATGGTCAGGCGGCTGCCCACCATGTGCCGCGCCTTGTCCTTGCCGTCCGCGTCGACCTCCGTGACGTGGACCGTGTCGGGCTCGAAGCGGTCGACGCGGGCGTTGGCGATCCATTGGATGTGCCGTTCGCGCAGCGCCGACTCCAGAAGCCCCTTGGTGTCGCCCACCCCGCCCAGCCCGAGATGACCGATGTAGGGCTCCGACGTGATGAAGGTCATCGGCACCTTGTGGCGGATCTTGCGGCGGCGCAGGTCGGCGTCGGCGATCATCGCGAACTCGTAGGCCGGACCGAAGCAGGACGCCCCCTGCACCGCCCCGACGACCAGCGGGCCGGGGTTGCGGCAGAAGTCCTCCCATCGCTGGGCCGCCGCCTCCGCGTGGTCGACGTGGCAGATCGAGACGGTGTTGGCCTGCGGTCCGAAGCCCTCGATCTCGTCGAAGGCCAGTTCGGGGCCGGTGGCGATGACGAGCTGGTCGTAGCTCAGACTGGTCCCGTCGCCAAGGTCGAGCGCGTTATCCTGCGGCCGCAGCGCGCGGCAGCCGGAATGGTTGAAGGCGATGCCCTTGCGGGCGAAGGGTTCGGCCAGCGCGACGGTGATGTCGCCGCGCTTGCGCCAGCCGACCGCCACCCAGGGGTTGGACGGCACAAACTGGAATTGGCTGCTGTTCGAGACGACGGTGATCCGGTCGCCGGACCGCGTCCGATCCTTCAGCTCATAGGCCATCGGTATGCCGCCGATGCCCGCCCCGAGTACGACGATGTGGGCCATATCCGTTTCCTCTCCATGAAGATCCGGGTCTGTTCGGCCGGTTCTCGCGCGCCGGTCCTGGGCCGCCCGGTTGTGTGGGTGTATTGGTCGAAAAGCCCCGCCTTGCCCGGCTCCCCGCCTTACTCGAAGGCCATGCCGGGGCGCAGCCCGATCCGCTTCAGCACGATCGCCAGCGGGCAGAAGCCGGTGAAGGCCGCCTGGAGCAGGTTGGCCCCGACGAGGGCGGTCAGCCACAGCCAGTTCGGGCCGTAAATCTGGGACAGGGCGAGGCTCAGCAGGATCACGATCCCGGCGAAAGCCATGACGATGCGGTCGATGCTCATGAGGCGGCCTCCTTCGAGCCGGATGGACTGCCGGCTGGTCAACGCATTTTATTCGTTGACGCTAATTTAGCAATGACTAAAATATTGAATCAGGACACCCCGAGTTCCGTTCCTCCCGTTCGAAGTGGCCCGCCATGCCCCGTTCCCTCCTCCCACGCTCGCCGGCCCGCAAGGCGCTGTTCGCCGCGGCCCTTCTGGCGGCCGTCCTTCCCCTGCCGGCGACAGCGGCCGAGCCCGGCACCCTGACCGTGCAGCCCCGCCCGGTGGAGGACCTGAAGGCCGTCTTCGCCACCGTGGAAAGCGTGCGCGAGACGCTGGCCCGCACCCGCATCGGCGGCACCATCGCCGACCTGACGGTGACGGAAGGCGACAAGGTGACCGTCGGGCAGGTCATCGCCACCGTGCGCGACCCCAAGCTGCCGCTCCAGCTCGCCGCGCTCGACGCACGCATCCAGGCGCTGACGGCGCAGCAGCATCAGGCGGAGCTGGAACTGGGCCGCGCCCGCCAGCTCCGCGCCAGCGGCACCGGCACGCAGCAGCGGCTGGACGACGCGCAGGCCGCGCTGGACGTCGCCCGCGCCCAGATCGCCGCCATGGAGGCCGAACGCTCCGTCATCGCCCAGCAACTGCGGGAGGGGGAGGTGCTGGCCCCCGCCGCCGGGCGCGTCCTCCAGGTCAAGGTGATCGCCGGCGCCGTGGTCATGCCGGGCGAGCCGGTCGCCAGCATCGCCACCGACACTTACATTCTGCGCCTGCACCTGCCGGAGCGGCACGCCCGCTTCCTGAAGGAGGGCGACCCGGTGCTGGTCGGCCAGCACGGGCTGGCTCCGGTGCCTGTCGCCGATCCCGGCGCCACGGCGCTGGCGCGCGGCGCCGTCCGGCAGGTCTATCCCGAGATGGCCGGCGGACAAGTGGTCGCCGACGCCACGGTCAGCGGCCTTGGCAACTTCTTCGTCGGCGAGAGGGTGCGGGTCTATGTCGCCACCGGCACGCGCGACGCGGTGGTGATCCCGCCGGACTGGCTGCTGCGCCGCTTCGGCACCGATTTCGTCCGGCTGGCCGACGGGACGGAGGTCCCGGTCCAGGCGGGCGGTGAGATTCCCACGGTCGGCGACCGGCCCGGCGGGCTGGAGATCCTGTCCGGCCTGAAGCCCGGCGACGTCATCGTCCGCCCGGCGGGCTCGTGACGTGAGGGGGATGCCATGAGGCTCAGCCTTTCCGGGGTGCTGACGCGGACCTTCATCCGCTCCCCCCTGACCCCGCTGCTGCTGCTCGCCTCGCTGGCGGTCGGCGCCATCGCGCTCATGTCCCTCCCGCGCGAGGAGGAGCCGCAGATCAGCGTCCCCATGGTCGACATCCTCGTCCAGGCGGACGGGCTGAAGGCCGGCGACGCGGTGGAGCTGGTCACCCGGCCGCTGGAGGAGATCGTCAAGGGCATCGACGGGGTCGAGCACACCTACAGCCAGACCATGGACGACCGCGTGGTGGTCACCGCGCGCTTCCTCGTCGGCACCCCGTCCGACGATGCCATCCTGCGCGTGCACGAGAAGGTGCGGGCCAGCATGGACCGCATCCCGCTGGGCATCCCGGAACCACTGATCGTCGGGCGCGGCATCAACGACGTCGCCATCCTGACGCTGACCCTGTCGCCGAGGGCGGAGGCCGCCGGGCGATGGACCGTCAACGCCCTGCACGGGGTGGCCGACGACCTGCTGGGCCAGCTCACCCAGATCGAGGATGTCGGGCGCAGCATCATCGTCGGCGGCCAGCCCGACCAGATCCGGGTGGAGCCCGACCCGGAACGGCTGGCGCTCTACGGCGTCACGCTGAACCAACTCGTCGACAAGGTGAAGAACGCCAACCGCTCCTTCATCGCCGGGTCGGTGCGCAGCGCGGGCGGCAGCCTGCCGGTGGTCGCCGGCCAGACGCTCCAGGGCACGGCGGACATCGGGCTGCTTCTGGTCACCACCCGCGACGGGCGGCCCGTCTATGTGAAGGACGTGGCCGACGTGGTGGCGGGGGCGCGACCCGACGAGAACAGCGCCTGGCATCTGGTGCCGGACGGCAAGGGCGGGCTGGTACGCACCCCCGCCGTCACCATCGCCATCGCCAAGCGCGCCGGGGCCAACGCCGTCACCATCGCCGACCGCGTGCTGGAGCGCGTCCAGTCCATCCAGGCGGAGGGGCTGCCGAAGGATCTCACGCTGACCGTCACCCGCAACTATGGCGAGACGGCCGACGAGAAGGTCAACGAGCTGCTGTTCCACCTGGCGCTCGCCACCGTCACCATCGTCGGGCTGATCGTCCTGGCCATCGGCTGGCGCGAGGGTCTGGTGACGCTGGTCGTCATCCCGACGACGATCCTGCTGACCCTGTTCGCGTCCTGGCTGATGGGCTACACCATCAACCGGGTCAGCCTGTTCGCCCTGATCTTCTCCATCGGCATCCTGGTCGACGACGCCATCGTCGTGGTGGAGAACATCGACCGCCACTGGTCGATGCGCGACGGGCGGAGCAAGGTCCAGGCCGCCGTCGAGGCGGTGGCGGAGGTCGGCAACCCGACCATCGTCGCCACCCTGACGGTCATCGCCGCGCTGCTGCCGATGATGTTCGTGTCCGGCCTGATGGGGCCCTACATGAGCCCGATCCCGGCCAACGCCTCCGCGGCCATGGTCTTCAGCTTCTTCGTCGCCATGGTGCTGACGCCCTGGCTGATGGTGGCGCTGCGTCCGGGGGAGTCTCCGGCAAGCGGGCACGGGGCCGGACACGGCGAGCAGGACGGCGGGCGGCTCGGGCGGCTCTACCGCGCCGCCGCGCGCCCGTTGGTCCGCAGCAAGCGCCGGGCCTGGATCTTCCTGCTGGCGGTCGGGGTGGCGACGCTCGCCTCGACGGGGCTGTTCTACACCAAGGACGTGGCGGTGAAGCTGCTGCCCTTCGACAACAAGTCGGAGCTTCAGGTGGTGCTCGACCTGCCACGCGGCGCGGCGCCGGAGGACACGGAGCGCGCCCTGCTCGCCGCAGCACAAAGGATCGCCGATCTGCCGGAACTGGCCAGCGTCCAGGCCTACGCCGGGACCGCCTCTCCCTTCAATTTCAACGGTCTGGTCCGGCATTACTACCTGCGCGACCAGCCGGAGCAAGGCGACCTTCAGGTCAACCTCGCCCCCAAGAGCGAGCGGAGCCGCAGCAGCCACGCGGTCGCGCTCGACATCCGGGCGCGGCTGTCGGGCCTGCCCCTGCCCACCGGGACCGTGCTGAAGGTGGTCGAGGTGCCGCCCGGCCCGCCCGTGCTGTCCACCCTGCTGATGGAGGTCTACGGTCCCGACGCGGAGACCCGCCGCAAGGCGGCGCTGGCGGTGGAGGACGCCTTCCGCGGCGTGGACTTCATCGTCGACGTGGAGAACAGCATCCGCCCGACCGGCGACCGGCTGCGTTTCGCGCTGGACCGCGAAAGCCTGGAGTTCCACGGCGTCGAAGAACAGGCCGTCTACGACACGCTGCGCGCGCTGACCGGCGGCGTTCCCGTCGGCTACTCGCACCGCGGGGCGGGGCGCACGCCCATCGAGATCGCCGTGCAGATGCCGCGTTCCGGCCTGTTCCTGTCCGAGCGCCTCCTCGCCACCCCGGTTCCGGGGGCGCGCGGCACGGTGGAACTGGGCGATCTGGTGACGATGATGCGGGAACCGGCCTCCCACACGCTGTTCCGCCACAACGGGCGCTTCGCGGAGATGGTCATGGCCGATCTGGCCGGTCGGTTCGAAGCGCCGGTCTACGGCATGCTGGCGGTGCAGGAACGGCTGAAGACCGTCGATTGGGCCGCCGCCGGGCTGGCCGCCGCGCCGGAGATCCGGATGCACGGCCAGCCGGACGACCAGAGCCGGCCCATTCTGCTGTGGGATGGCGAGTGGGAGATCACCTACGTCACCTTCCGCGACATGGGGGCGGCCTTCGGCGTGGCCATCCTGGGCATCTATCTGCTGGTCGTCGCCCAGTTCGGCAGCTTCAAGCTGCCGCTGGTCATCCTGGTGCCGGTGCCGCTGACGCTGATCGGCATCGTGCTGGGCCACTGGCTGTTCGGCGCGGCCTTCACCGCCACCTCGATGATCGGCTTCATCGCGCTGGCCGGGATCATCGTGCGCAACTCCATCCTGCTGGTGGACTTCATCCGCCATCTGAGGGAGCGCGGGATGCCGCTGCGCGAGGCGGTGCTGGAGGCCGGGGCCATCCGCTTCAAGCCGATCCTGCTGACCGCCGTCGCCGCGATGATCGGCGCCGCCTTCATCCTGACCGACCCGATCTTCCAGGGACTGGCGATCTCGCTGCTGTTCGGGCTGTTCAGCTCGACCCTCCTGACGGTGCTGGTGATCCCGGCGATCTACATCGTCCTGCGCGGGGAAGCCACTGACCATCGTGAACCTTCCAACGTCCAGGGATTGCCATGCTCAAGACCCTACTCTCCTTCCTCGGCCTCAACCGGAGCGCAAACGCCATGAGCGACCAGATCAAGACCGTCGACGCGGCCACCGTCATGGGCTGGCTGAAGGACGGCTCGGCGGTGATCGTCGATGTCCGCGAGCCGCATGAGCACCGCGCCGGTCACATCCCCGGCGCCACGCTGGTGCCGCTGTCACGGTTCGACCCGGCCCGCGTGCCGGACGCGACGGGCAAGCATCTGGTCTTCCATTGCCAGAGCGGGCGGCGCTGCGGCCCGGCGTCGGCCAGGATGGCGGCCGGCGGCTACAACGGGGGTATTTACCGGCTGAACGGCGGATTCGCCGCCTGGACGGCCGCGTCCGGCCCGATCGAGCGCTGAGAGGAGTGTTTCAGGGGCTGGGGTCCGCGTCGGCCACGCAGCGCGCGCCGACGCAGAACTGCCGGTACAGTTCCAGCAGGATCGGGCGCACCCGGTCCGACCCGATGCGGTAGTGGATCGAGGTGCCGTCCCGCCGGGTGGCGACCAGCCCCTCGTCCCGCAGCTTGGCAAGGTGCTGGGACAGGTTCGATTGCGACAGGCCCAGCCGCCGTGCGAGGTCGCCCACCGGCATCTCCCCGTCCAGAAGGCTGCACAGAATCATCAGCCGGTGGCGGCTGGCGATGGAGCGCAGGAAGGCTTCCGCCTCGGCAGCCCGCTCTTCCAAATCGGCGGGGTCGAGCGGCGGCTCGATGGATGGCATGGGCCACGTCCACCCTTTAAATGAGATGTCTCTAATTTATAGACTGACCCCCGCCGATCAAGCGGTTTGTGACCGGTCTTCCTGAACCGCGATTGAACGCCCCGTTCAGGCGAGGGTCAGACGCGCCTTGTCATGATCACTCCTGTTCGGGCGGGCCTCCCGCCCCTTGCGATGGAGACAGGATCATGCGCCGTTCCACCACCCTCCCCGTCCTGGCCGCCCCCGTCCGGGCCACCCCCGCCCTGGCTGCGGCCTTCGCCGCCCTTCTGCTGTCCGGCTCCGCCGATGCCGGCGAGCGGCATCGCACCGTCCAGGCCTCCTCGCCGCAGCCGGTCGCCGAGGTGCTGCGGGCCGGGGGCGGCACCGTCTCCGGAACGGTCGCCGCGGTGGGCGCGCGTTGGATGACCATCCAGGATGACGGCACCCGGACGGATGTCACGGTGCGCGGCCTCCTGCCCGAAGGCATCGAGCAGGGCGCCCCCATCACCGTCACCGGACGCGCCCGCAAGGGCGGGCTGATGGCCAGCGAGATCATCCTCGCCGATGGCTCCCTGCACCGGCCGTCCCGCGACCAGGACGACGATTGACCACGGAAAGCGTCCCGCCCCGGGATTAAAAGGCCCTCCCGAAACGAAAACGGAGCAGGAAATCGGGAAAATCCAGTCCACGGGGTGGAGACGTGACGTTCAGCCTGCGCGATCAACTGTCGAATCAACTGCGCTCCCTGCGCCGCTACGCCCTGGCGCTGGCGCGCAACCGCGACGACGCGGAGGATCTCGTGCAGGAGACGCTGGTGCGCGCCATTTCCGGCTCCCGAACCTTCCGGCCGAACGGCGACCTGCGGTCCTGGCTGTTCGGCATCCTGCACAACGTCCACGTCAACGGGGTGCGGCGGGAGCAGGTGCGGGCGCGCGGCGCCTCGGCCATCGAGGCCATGGCGTACGGGCAGATGCCGCCCAACCAGCCCGACCATGTCGAGCTGATGCGGACCATCAAGGCCTTCGCCACCCTTCCCGACGAGCAGCGCCGCGTCCTCACCCTCGTTGCCGTGGAGGGAATGAGCTACCAGGAGGCCGCCCGCCAGCTTGACATCCCGCTCGGCACGCTGATGTCGCGCCTGGCCCGCGGGCGGGAGGCGCTGCGGGTGGAGATGGGCCACCGGGAGATCGGCCAACGCGACCGCACCCAGACCGCGCTGCGGGCGGTGAGGTGAGCCATGGGCGGTGATCCCATCAGCCTCAACCAGGACACCGATCTGCATCTCTACATGGACGGCGAGATGGAGCCGGCCCGCCGCGCCGCCTTCGAGGCGCAGCTCGCCGCCAACCCGGCCCTGGCCGCCAAGCTGAACGAATACCGGCACCAGCAGGATATGCTGAAGCTCGGCCTCGACATGATGGCCGCCGTTTCGGTGCAGGAGACCGAAACGCTGGCCGGGCGCCTGCGCTGGCGTCTGGACATGGACCGCTTCACCCGGCGGGTCGCCCCGCTGGCCGCCGCGATGCTGTTGGTCATGGGGGGATGGAGCCTGACCCTGTGGGTGCAGTCGGGCGGGGCCGCCGGACCGCAGCTGGCCGGCGAGGTCGATGACGTCCCCGCCTTCGCGGACGAGGCGGCGGAGGCCCATTCCAAGGCCGTCGCGCTGAACACGCTGCAGCCGCCCCCACGCCAGATCGACGCCACGCCGGTCCCGGTTCAGACCGCCCAGGTCCCGCTGCCGGAGGGCCGCGGCATGACGGTGGCGCTTCCCGCCATCGGTCCGGAACTGACCCTGATCCGGGCCAGCATCGTGCCATGGAACCATGGCACCGCTCTCCAGTTTCTCTACAGGGAACCGGACGGCGAGTTGCTGACCCTGTTCGTCGCCTCCGGTGGTCCGGCGCAGGACGGCACCCTGCACACCGTCGTGCAGGACAGCCTGCGGCTCGTCTATTGGCGGGCCGGGCTGGTCGCCTACACCGTCACCGGCAACAAGGCCGACGGCGATCTGCTGACCGTCGCCAGGAAGATGGCGGACAGCATCCGCCGATCCTGACACTGCACCGCCCGGACCCCGCGCCTCATCCGCGGCGGGCGGTGCCCCACCAAGCCTGTGGAGCCCAACCATGAGCCTGCACACCGATCCGGACGAGCGGAACGGCCATCCGCTGGACATGGTCGAAACCTTCGTCGCCCGCGAGCATTGGGAACCGATCCTGCGCCAAGCCGCCTTCAACGGCATGGTGCTGGGCGCGGTCACCCTGTTCCTCGGGCTAGAAGCGCTGCCCGGCCTCGCGATCATCCACTTCATCACCTTCGCGTCGGGCATGGCCCAGGGCTTCCTGGCGCTGCGCCTGGAGGAGAGCGGGCAGGACGAGGCGGCCGTCGCCGTGGGGCGCCGCTCCATGGCCGCTTTCACGCTGGCCTCGGTCACGCTGCTCCTGATGCCCTTCGCGGCCTGATCCGCGCAGAAGTCACGCGCGGAACCGGCCGTTCCGTGTCATGGTCCCCGTTCCGCCGGGGACCTCCCCCCGGTTGGGGATTTCCAAGACGGGGACTGGAACAGCCGATGCGGGGCAGGCAGACACGCTCCGGGAGCCGGATGCAGATCCGTGCGCCCTATCTCGACCCGGTGCGTGTGGGGGAGGCCTCGGGGAATCTGCGCTGCCGCTGCTGCGGGCGGCCGGACGGGGTGGTCGTGCGCTGCCTGCCCGACGGGCGCTGGTACGACGGGGCGGACGAGACGTGGCGCGACGGGCGCGGGCGCCGCGTGCCCTGGCCGGAGGCCACCGAATACGCCGCCACCACCGACATCCTGGTCAGCGTCGAGGCGTTGCGCATCACCCGCTCCGCGGTCGAACGGGTCCGCCTGCTGTGCAACCGCTGCCGCCGGTTGGAGGGCGCTGTTCATGGCCGCGCCCGCGCCCGGATCAGCATCCTGCTGCGCCGGGCCATCGGCGACCTGTTCCTGGGCCGCTACGACGATCCCGCCGTCCTGACGGCGCTGGTCGACCTATACCGCAAGGACGGCTGAGCGGCGATCGCACCTCAGCCGGCCGTGTCCTCGGCCATTCCGCCGTCGAGCCGTGCCGCCAACTCCCGCCGCGCCAGCAGTTCCGGCGCCACCGACGCCGCGGGAACCGTGGCGGGCAGACGGCCATAGGCGCCGATGCCGAAGGCCCCGGCGTCGCCGACGATCCACTCCTCGGCGGGCGGGGGCGGAGGAGGCGTTTCGATCTTCCGGAACAGCGCCGCGGCCGAGGCCAGCGCGGAGGAAGCGGTGAGCGGGATCGTGGAATTCGCGCGTTCGGTCCGGCCCTGCATGGCCAGGACTTCATCATGTGCATCGGACATGGGCCTCTCCCTCACCGCGTGACGAAGGGTAACGCTGGAACTGTGGCATGGAAGTCACGCTCCGTCCAATTGCACGAACGGATGAACCGCCGCTTGGACAACAGTCCGCCCCACCGCCGGTTCATAAGCAATTAGGGGGAATACGATCCGGGGAAGCCGCGTGACCGTCCCGGCTGTTCAGACTGTGGCAGCGCAACGGGGAGTGACGGCGGACGCATGGGACGGTTCTTGCGCTGGACGGCGGGCCTGCTGCTTCTGGCCGCCATGGGCGGGGCGGCGATGGTGGGAACGGGCGCGGTGACGGTTCCGCCCCGCTACGACCCCTGGGCGCCGCTGGATATCGCGGAGGCCCCGAACCTGCTGACCCGCCTCAAGCTGTCCCGGCTGGACGGGGCGCCCCGGCAGTGCCACGCCGTCTTGGGCGACACGGGCCTGCGCTTCCGTCCGGTGACCGACCGGCAGACCGGTCCGGGGTGCGGACTGACCGACGCGGTGCGGGTCGGCCGCTCGGCGGTAGCCTTCAACAGCGGCTTCACGGTCACCTGCCCGCTCGCCGCCGCCTGGATGCTGTTCGAGACGCACACGCTCCAGCCCGCGGCACAGCGGCATTTCGGGCAGCGCGTGACGCAGGTTCGGCATCTGGGAAGCTACGCCTGCCGCAACGTCTACGGCCGGGCGGAGGGGCGCCGCAGCGAGCACGCCACCGCCAACGCCCTCGACATCGCCGGCTTCACGCTGGCCGACGGGACCACCATCGCCCTGCCCGGCGACTGGACGCCGGTCGAGGGACGGAAGGGCGCCTTCCTGCGCGAGGTGCGCGACGGCGCCTGCGAGGTTTTCCGCGCGGTGCTGGGCCCCGACTACAACGAGGCCCACCGCGACCACTTCCACCTCGACATGGGGCCGTACCGCGTCTGCCGGTGAGGTGGCCGCCCGCAGGGTCAGGCGCTGTAATAGGCCAGCACGCCGTCGGCGCGCGTCTCAATGCGCAGTTCGCCGCGCCCGACCATGTGGTTGAGGTGGGCCAGCGCCTCCCCGAAGGCGAAGCTCAGCTGGTGCGAATCCAGCGCCCGGCGGAACAGCACCGGCACCAGCTCCTTGCAACTCAGCGGCCTGGCGCGGCAGGCCTCGGCGATCTGCGCGCAGCGGTCGGCGTGGTGGGCCTCCAGCGCGCGGGTGCGGTGGTCCAGCCCGTAGAAGGGCAGCCTGTGACCGGACAGGACCAGCGCGTCCGCCGCCACCTCCTCGCGGATCGCCGCCAGGGACGACAGGTAGAGCCCGAGCGGGTCGGCCTTGGGCTGCATCGCCGAGACGCTGACGTTGGGGGAGATGCGCGCGATGACCTGATCGGCGGCGAGGAACAGCCGGTCGGCGGCGCAATAGAGCATCGCCTGCTCCGGCGAGTGGCCGCCGCCGGTCAGGATGCGCCAGTCGCGCCCGCCCAGCCGCAGGGTCTGGCCGGGGATCATCCGCTCGAAGCTGGGGGCCAGCCCGGTCGTGCGGTTCAGGTAGCTGAGGCCGCGGCCAAGCATCTGCTGGATCTCGTCGGGCGACAGGCCGCCGGTCTGGTAGAAGGCGTCCTGCGCCTCCAACGCCTGGGGGTCGCGCCCCTGCTGCAGCAGCTTGGCGTAGAAATACTCGCTCTGGGTCATGTGCAGCGGCGGGGCGAAACGCTCGTGCAGCCAGCCGGCCAGACCGACATGGTCGGGGTGGAAATGGCTGACCACCAGCCGGACGATCGGCTTGCCGCCCAGCGGGCCGCGCAGCAGCCGGTCCCAGCAGTCGCGGCTGACGTCGTCGCCCAGCCCGGTGTCGAACAGCGCCCAGCCGTCCCCCTCCTCGAAGAGGTAGAGGTTGACGTGGTCCAGCGCGTAGGGCAGCGGCAGGCGCAGCCACAGCACACCCGGCGCCACCTCCCGGACCGTTCCATTGTCCGGCGGTTCGGAAAACGGATGGCGGATGAGTTCGGCGTCGTCTTTCACCCTGATGATCCTCCTTGCGCTGCGGTGCCCCCAACCTCTTGGCTACCCGTTGGTTCGCATCCGGTCAACTATCCGTAAATAGAACATTCCGGTCATTGACGCACCCCGCGTTTCGTCCCATGTGCGCTCCCCCACGGGAGCATCAAGGGATCCGCAACGAATGCGCCGCGCACCGGTTAACCAAAGGGCATTGCCAAAGGAGAATACCCGGATGACCACCGCAACGTTCAGGATCATCCGCCACGCCGACGGGCCGGTTTTCTTTGACGACCGGACGATCACACTCGCGGAGGCGCAGATCATCGTCAACGACGCCATCGCGCGTGGCGATCTGGAGGTCGGGTCCTTCCTGCGCATCGACGACGAGGAGCTGGTGATCGAACGGGAGGTTGCGGGGTAGGCGGCCTCTCGCCCGCCCCGCCCCGTTCGAAGCCGTCAGCTCCCCGGTCAGCTCATGGCGACGAGGCTGGCGTTGCCGCCCGCCGCCGCGGTGTTGACGCTGACCGACCGCTCGTTCAGCAGCAGGTCGAGGTCGTAGCCCTCGCCCCGCCCCGCCGCCAGAGCCTCGGCGGTCGCCGCCTGCACCAGCAGGATCGGGCCGGGCAGCTCGGCGACGCGCCGGTTGACGGCGGTCACGCGCTCGCGGTCGCCCTCCACCAGAACCGCGGCGAGCGGCCCGACGTCGCGCCAATCCGCCGTGGTCCGCACCCGCGCGGCCAACGCCGGGGGCAGGCCGCGCAGCAGTTCGGCCAGTTCCGGCGGGGCGTCCACCGCGGCGCTGTTGCCCGTCGCCAGGACCACGCCGAGCTGGAGCAGCAGGCCCGTCCGCGTCTGCGGCAGCAGCAGGACGCGGCCCCGCCCGTGCAGTTCATAGAGGTTGCGCTCGCCCACCGGGCCGTTCAGCTCCGCGCCGCCGCCGATGGCGCTGCGCGCCGCATAGCCGGCGCAGCGCGACGCTTCCGCGGTGAAGCCCTTGGCGCGCAGCCACTCGCCGTAGGCCAGCCCCGACGCGCGCGCCGCGTCCGGCCCGCGGAACTCCAGCCAGCCCTTGGGGCGGCGGCTGAGCAGGCGGGAGAGGTAGAGCGGACCGCCCGCCTTGGGGCCGGTGCCCGACAGGCCGTGGCCGCCGAAGGGCTGCACGCCGACCACCGCGCCGATGGTGTTGCGGTTGACGTAGACGTTGCCCGCGCCGATCCGTTCGGTCACCCGCTCGACCGTGGCGTCGATGCGGGTGTGCAGGCCGAAGGTCAGGCCGTAGCCGGTGGCGTTGATGGAGTCGACCAGAGCGTCGAGAGCGTCGCGGTGGAAGCGGACGACGTGCAGGACCGGGCCGAAGACCTCCCGCTCAAGTTCATGGATACCGCCGATCTCGATCACGGTCGGGGCGACGAAGGTGCCTTCCGCCGTTTCGGCGGGCAGCGGCAGGAACTCCACATTGCGGCCCTTGGCGCGCATCGCCTCGATGTGGCCGGCGATGGTGGCGCGGGCCTCCTCGCTGATGACCGGGCCGACGTCGACGGCCAGCCGGTCCGGGTTGCCGATGCGCAGCTCCCGCATGGCGCCCTTCAGCATGGCGAGCGTGCGGTCGGCCACGTCCTCCTGCAGGCAGAGGATGCGCAGGGCGGAGCAGCGCTGGCCGGCGCTGTCGAAGGCGGACGCGATCACGTCGCCGACCACCTGCTCGGCCAGGGCGGAGCTGTCCACGATCATGGCGTTCTGGCCGCCGGTCTCGGCGATCAGCGGGATCGGCGCGCCGTCGGGCAGCAAGCGCCCGGCGAGCTGGCGCTGGATCAGCCGCGCCACCTCGGTGGAGCCGGTGAACATCACGCCGCGCACCGCCTCGTTCCCGACCAGGGCAGCGCCGACCTCGCCCGCACCGGGGAGAAGCTGGAGCGCCCCGGCGGGGATGCCCGCGGCGTGCAGGATGCGCACGGCTTCGGCGGCGATCAGCGGGGTTTCCTCGGCCGGCTTCGCCAGAACCGGGTTGCCGGCGGCCAGCGCCGCGGCGATCTGGCCGGAGAAGATGGCCAGCGGGAAGTTCCACGGGCTGATGCAGACCACCGGCCCCAGCGGGCGGTGGGTGGCGTTGTCGAAACGGTCGCGCGCCTGCGCCCCGTAGTAGCGCAGGAAGTCGATGGCCTCCCGCACCTCGGCGATGGCGTTGGGCAGCGACTTGCCGGCCTCGCGGACGATCAGGCCGAGCAGGGTCGGCATCCGCTCCTGCATGGCGGCGGCGGCGCGGAACAGGCTGGCGGCGCGCTCCTCCGGCGGAGTGGCGGCCCAGGCGGGCGCCGCCGCGACGGCGTGGCCGAAGGCCTCCGCCACCAGGGCCTCGCTGGCCTCGGTCACCGTGCCGACCACGTCGCGGCGGTCGGCGGGATTGCGCACCGGCTGCGCCGCCCCCGCCCGCTCACCGTCCGCCAGCAGCGGTGCGGCGGTCCAGGTCATTTCGGCGCTGGCCGACAGGGCGGCGGACAGGCGGGCCAGCTCCGTCTCGTCGGACAGGTCGATGCCGGCGGAGTTGGCCCGCTCCGGCGCGTAGAGGTTCCGCGGCAGGGCGATCAGCGCGTGCGGCGCGCCCAGCGGGGCGATGGCCCTGGCGACCGCCACCGGGTCGGCGACCAGTTCGTCGACCGGGACCGCCGGGTCGGCGATGCGGTTGACGAAGGAGCTGTTGGCCCCATTCTCCAGCAGGCGGCGGACCAGATAGGCCAGCAGCGTCTCATGCGTGCCGACCGGTGCGTAGATTCGGCAGGGCCGCTTCAGCGGGCCGACGACCTCCTTGTAGAGCGGCTCGCCCATGCCGTGCAGGCACTGGAACTCGTACTTGCCGACCTGGAAGTCGCTGCCGGCCATCTCGTAGATGGTGGCGAGGGTCTGGGCGTTGTGGGTAGCGAATTGCGGGAACACCGCCTCCGGAGCGGCCAGCAGCTTGCGGGCGCAGGCGACGTAGGAGACGTCGGTGTAGACCTTGCGCGTGTAGACCGGGAAGTCGGGCAGCCCGTCGAGCTGGGCGCGCTTGATCTCGCTGTCCCAATAGGCGCCCTTGACTAGACGGATCATCAGCCGGTGGCCGCTGCGCCGCGCCAGATCGACCAGGAAATCGATGACGTAGGGGCAGCGCTTGCCGTAGGCCTGGACGACGAAGCCGATGCCGTTCCAGCCCGCCAGATCCGGGTCGAAGCACAGCGATTCCATCAGGTCGAGCGACAGCTCCAGCCGGTCGGCCTCCTCGGCGTCGATGTTCAGGCCGATGTCGTAGCCCTTGGCGAGCAGCGCCAGCGCCTTCACGCGCGGCAGCAGCTCGTCCATCACCCGGTCGGCCTGGGCGCGGGAATAGCGCGGGTGGATCGCCGACAGCTTGATGGAGATGCCCGGCCCCTCATAGACGCCGCGCCCCGCCGACGCCTTGCCGATGGCGTGGATGGCGTTCTCGTAGTCGGCGTAGTAGCGCGCGGCGTCCTCCGCCGTCAAAGCCGCCTCGCCCAGCATGTCGTAGGAGTAGCGGAAACCCTCGGCCTCCATCGGGCGGGCGTTGGTCAGCGCCTCCTGGATGGTCTGGCCGGTGACGAACTGCTCGCCCATCATGCGCATGGCGAAATCGACGCCGCGGCGGATCAGCGGCTCGCCGCCGCGCGCGATCAGCCGCGTGAGGGCCGAGGACAGCGCCTGCTCGCCGCCCGCCGAGGTCAGCTTGCCGGTGATCAGCAGGCCCCAGGTGGCGGCGTTGACGAACATCGAGCCGCCCTTGCCGAGATGGGCCTGCCAGTCGCCGCCGGCGATCTTGTCGCGGATCAGCGCGTCGCGCGTCGCGTGGTCGGGGATGCGCAGCAGCGCCTCCGCCAGACACATCAGCGCCATGCCCTCCTGGCTGGACAGGCTGTATTCGTGGATCAGCCCCTCGACGCCGCGGCCCCGCGGCTTGGCGCGGAGCGCGGTGATCAGCTTGCGGGCGGTGGCCGCCGCCGCGGTGATGACGCCGGGGGGAAGGGCCGCCTGCTCGAACAGGAAGGGCAGGCACTCCGGCTCGGGCCGACGGTAGGCGGCGGTAATCGCGGCGCGCAGGTCGGTCGCCGGGCGGATGGGCGGGGCGAAGTCCGCGAAGGGTACCGCGCGGCCAGAGGAGGCGGACGGGGGGGTGGTCCGGGTGGCGGTCGGGTTGGTCATGCTGTTCATCGGTGTCGTCCGCTCGAATCCGCAGGCCGGGGGCGAGCCGGTCCCTGATGGTGAAAAGGGGTGTTCGTCTCAGGCCTTCGGGCCGGTTCCGCCCAGTTCGGCGGCGCCCAGTTCTGCAGCGCGGGCGGCCGCCGCGCGCAGGGTCGCGTTCAACAGAGTCTGGAGGTGGTCATCCGCCATCAGCTTGGAAAGGCCGGCCGCCGTGGTCCCGCCGGGGGAGGTCACCCCGGCCCGCAGTTCCGCCGCCGGCTGGCCGGTGGCGCCCATCAGCGCCCCCGCCCCCTCGACCGTGGCGCGGGCCAGCCGTTCCGACACGTCGGCGGGCAGCCCCACCTCCACACCGGCGCGGGTCAGGCACTCCACGAGGTAGAAGACATAGGCGGGGCCGGAACCGGACAGCGCCGTGGCGGCGTCGACCAGCGCCTCGTCGGCCAGCCACTCCAGGCTGCCGACCGCCGTCAGCAGGGCGGCGGCGCGTTCCCTTCGGTCGGCGGGACAGCCCGGTTCGGCCACCGCGACGGTGGCGCCGCGCCCGACCGCCGCCGGGAGGTTCGGCATCGCCCGAACCACGCTGCCCGCGGACGGGAACAGGCGGCGCAGGTCGGCCAGCGTCTTGCCCGCCATGATCGACAGCACCAGCGTCTGCGACGCCAGCATCGCCTGAACGCCTTCCGCGGCGCTCTCGACCATCTGCGGCTTGACCGCGACCACGAGGGTATCGACCGCGGCGCTATCCGCCGGATTCAGGCGGACACCGGTCCGCGCGGCCAGTTCGACCAAGTCCGGCGCGGGGCTGGGGTCGGCGACCGCAATGTTGGAGGCCGGCACGCCCTGCGCCAGCCAGCCGCGCAGCATGGCGCCGCCCATGCGTCCGGCACCCAGCAGAAGGATCGTGCCGCCGCCCGGCGCCGATCCGGCGCCATCCACGGCGTTGGGGCCAATATCGAAGGTCACGGTGTCTCTCACCCGGTCCAATTCGTCTTCTCAAGGCCGCCGTGTTCGCTTTGTTTTGCTTGTTCCACTGCGGCATCCGCAGACTATCGTGGAGTTCGCCGTGCCTCCATGGTTGTTTTCGCCTTCGTACCGCGATATCAACGGAACAGGGTGGCATGGAGCGTGAAAATGACGGAACTTGATCGGACCGACCGGCGCATCCTGGCGATTTTGCAGATGGACGGGCGCATTTCCGCCGTTGATCTGGCGGAGCGGGTCGGCCTGTCGCCCACGACCGCCGGCGAGCGGATGCGGCGGTTGCTGAAGGACGGCTATGTGACGGGGTTCACGGCGCGGCTCGATCCGCACCGGCTGGGTTTCGGGCTGATGGTGTTCGTCGAGGTTCTGCTCGACAAGACGACGCCCGACGTGTTCGACCGCTTCGCCCAGGCCATCCGCCACGCGCCGGAGGTTCTGGAGTGCCACATGGTGGCCGGCGGGTTCGATTATCTGGTGAAGACGCGGGTGGCCGACATGGCGGCCTACCGGCGGTTTCTCGGGGATGTGCTGCTGTCGCTGCCCGGCGTCCGGGAAACCCGCACCTACGCGGTGATGGAGGAGGTCAAGAACGACGGCCCCCTCCCCCTCTGATTCAGATGTGACGTCCGGTCACGACGCCCGGACGGGGGTCATCGGACGGCGAGGCGGAATAACGGCCCGCACCGTGGCGTGCAGCGTGGCCAAGCCCAGCACCGACAGCGCCGTCAGGAAGCCGGTCAGCAGAAGCGCCAGCACCAGAAAGACCATCGTCTCCATGTCATACCTCCTTGCAAAGCATGCAGGGAGGCTAAGCCCGGATCGGTCCCGGCGGATTGACCCGAGTCAATGGATGATCCGAAACCGGCACCATCCCCTTTTTTGCCCGCCTCACCGCTATCCCTGGCTGCGCAGCGCTGCTTTCGGTACCGCCGTCGCGGCGGGCGGCGACGGTGTTTTCTCCGCCGGTTGCAACGCCAAATCAGCGCGCCACCGGGGCGTATCGGCATCACTGTGGCGGTAATGCAACGTATTTGAGATTTATTATCCTAAAATCGTCCCATTTAAGGCCACAACGAAGCCGATAGTCTTAAGGGGTAAGCCGAATGGCTAGAGCGCTAACCGAAAGGATGGGGACGCACCGACCGCGTGCCTGCCCCGCCGGCCACCAACCGCGGTGGCATCCCCACAAGGAAGAGAGTGCAGACCATGGACGATCTGGGTATCGACCTCCACCACCAGGACCTGACCGACCACACCAACTACGCCGGCGCATTCGGCGCCGATACGTCGCACCTGACGATCAGCGAGACCGCCGTGTCCACCGCCGATCCGTTCGCGACGCCGGCCAGCCTCCTCCAGGCGCAGGCCCTCCAGGCCGCGCAGCCGCTGGCCCTTGCCGATGCCGCCGCGACCGCCGACAACGCCACGAAGATCGTCATCAACGCCGCCGGCAACCTGGCGGGCGGCGTCGCCCCGCACTTCAAGGTGATGGTGGACGGCAAGGTCATCGGCGAAGGTTCCGCCGGCACCGACGCCAAGGACTTCACCTTCAACGCCAACGTGACGGCGGATCAGGCCCACAAGATCCAGATCCAGTACGACAACGATGGCTTCGTGAACGGCCAGGACCGCAACCTGATCGTCAACAAGATCACCATCAACGGCCACGCGCTCGACGCGGCCGACCCGGCGGTGACCTACGACAAGGGCGCGCTGGATGGCAAGGACGTGGTCAAGGGGCAGTCCGGCATGTGGTGGGACGGCACGCTGGTCGTCGCCGCGCCCAAGGACTTCTTCCCCGCCGCGACCGCCGAAGCGGTGACGGGCGCCACGAAGATCGTCGTCAACGCCGCCGGCAACCTGGCGGGCGGCGTCGCCCCGCACTTCAAGGTGATGGTGGACGGCAAGGTCATCGGCGAGGGTTCCGCCGGCACCGCCGCCAAGGACTTCACCTTCAACGCGAACATCGCCGCCGGTCAGGCCCACAAGGTCCAGATCCAGTACGACAACGATGGCTTCGTGAACGGCCAGGATCGCAACCTGATCGTCAACAAGATCACCATCAACGGCCACGCGGTCAATCCGACCGACGCCTCCGTCACCTACGACAAGGGCGCGTTCGACGGCAAGGACGTGGTCAAGGGCCAGTCCGGCATGTGGTGGGACGGCACGCTGGTCGTCGCCGCGCCCAAGGAGTTCTTCCCCGCCGCGACCACGACGCCGACCACGCCCACCACCCCCACGACTCCGACCACTCCGACCACGCCGACCACCCCCACCACGCCGACGGCCCCGCCCGCCCCGTCGAACCCGGGCGGCGGCACGTCGGATTATCCGGCGACCCCGGCCTCGCAGGTCTTCTACATCGACGCCACGCACGGCAACGACAGCAACTCCGGCAACAACCCGAACCAGGCCTGGAAGTCGCTGGCCAAGGTGAACTCGACCAACTTCGCCGCCGGCTCGCTGGTCCTGTTCGAGCGTGGCGAGACCTGGACCGACAGCCTGCTGGTCTCGACCTCCGGCACCTCCGACAAGCCGATCATCTACGGCGCCTACGGCACCGGCGCCGACCCGATCATCAAGGCCAAGAGCGGCGCCAGCTACGCCGTCAGCCTGAACAACAAGGACAACATCACGTTCGACAACCTGACGATGACGGGTTCGAACGACACCGGCCTGCTGCTCAACGGCGGCGCCATGAACGTGAAGGTCACCAACTCCCAGATCATCGACAACCGCGGTTCGGGCGTGGTGATCAGCGGCACCTCCAACAACCTGCGTATCGATCATTCGACGATCGACGGCAACGGCGGCTACGGCCTCGTCCACTACTCCGCCGACAACGCCAACCAGTACTTCACCAACAACATCATCAGCGACAACGGCTGGCGGACCGATGCGGTGTATTCGGGCTGGAACGGCCGCATCCTGAGCGGCGAGATCGCCGGCAACACGATCTTCAACAACGGCAGCGGCGGCGGCGACGGCCGGTCGCACGGGCTGTACCACGACCACAGCCAGGCCAACAGCACGCTGAAGATCCACGACAACGTGATCTACTCGAACCCGCGCGGCGCCGGCATCCTCGCCAAGTCGAGCACCGAGATCTACAACAACACGATCTACGGCAACTCGAACGTCGGCATCTCCCTCGGCCAGAACCAGACCACCAACGTCACCTACAAGATCTACGGCAACGAGATCTTCAACAACAACGGCGGCATCCTGGAGCACCTGAAGGGCGCCGGGTCGATCACGCTGAGCCTGTACGACAACACCTTCTACAACAACAACGGCCGCGCGGCGATCAACATCGCCGACAGCATCAAGCAGACGGTGACCAACAACACCATCTCCTCGGCCTCCAAGGCCAACCCGATCATCTGACGATCGGGGGTTCCGACCCTTTGGCAACGTCCGCGCCCGGCCAGTCTCTGGCCGGGCGTTGGCGTGTCCGGACGGCATGTCCAGGCGGCGTGTTTGGGCAACTTTTCCGGTTTTCGTTCGCGACACAAAACGGCAATAATCGGAAGGACAGCCCGGCCGGCGGCGTCGACTTCGCCTCTATTTCTTGTGCGGTGCACAATAAGGCCAAACTCATCGGAGTGGAGAAGTCCGGACGACATCCCCATTCACCGCCTTTTCATGACGATCAGCCGTTATTTCTCCGCAATGCGCGCGGCATCCCCCACTTTCTCCAAAATCGACCAAAGTGGCAGTCGGCTTTCTCTTTGGGGCGCTGCGAAGGGGATATTTAGCTTGCACTTTATGTAGGTTTACCCGCCATCCGCCCTTTGATAGCGTCCACAGACCTAATCCGTGCCTATGCGTGCATCGGCACCGGCCGATACGACGGCCAGGGGTGTCCTAATCCGGGATGCGGACCGGACGGAAATCCTCACCGAACCGACCAGGAAAGGGACGAGACAGGGCAAGAAACGGCACTGCAAACGACGACAAGGACGGGACGGCAGGCGCCGCACAGGCGCCGGACCGACGGCCACCGGGGAAGGAACGCCGAAACCGCTTGCGCGCGCGTGCCGCGGACGCGGGGCTCAGGGCGGCACGCAAACGCCTCCATTCCCAGGGCCGCGGTGTCCGTGGTCACGGCCATCGCACGCCGTCCGCGTCGCCACGACAAGAGGGGTGGAGACCAGGTATGAATCACGTGAGCGGACCGAGGGACGGTCGGGACACTCAATCGATCAGCGTGCTTATGGCCACCTACGCCGGCGAGAAGGCGGACAACCTTCAGGCAGCGCTGGAGAGCGTCTATACGCAGACGCTTCTCCCGCGCGAGTGCGTGCTGGTGGTCGATGGACGGATCGGAGAGGAGCAGGAGAAGGTCATCGCCCGCTATCAGGCATCCAACGCCTGCCGGCTTGTGGTGGTGCGACGGCGCAACCAGGGGGGCTTGGCCCGCGCGCTGAACGATGGGCTGCAGTACTGCACGGGCTATCTGGTGGCCCGCATGGACAGCGACGACATCTGCCTGCCCCACCGCTTCGAGACGCAGGCGCGCGCCTTCGCCGAGCAGGGAGGGCTGGACGCGTCGTTCTCCTGGCACGCGGAGTTCGAACAGGACCCCGGCGCCATCACCTGCGTGAAGCGCAGCCCGGAGACACACGAAGAGATCAGCCAAGGCATGAAGTGGCACTGCGTCCTGTCGCACCCCACCATGATGGTGCGGCGGCGGGCGCTGACCGCCATCGGCGGCTACCGCTCCTGCTTCGGGAATCTGGAGGACTACGACCTGTATGTCCGCCTGCTTCAGGCCGGGGCGCGCATGGAGACGGTGCAGGAGGCGCTTCTCCTCTTCCGCACCAGCATGGCCCAGCGCGTCCGCCGCGGCGGGTTGCGCTACGCCGTCAACGAATGGGCCTTCCGGGTCTGGTGCTGGCGGTCGGGCTTCCTGACCAATTCGGAGTTCCTGGCGACGGCCTCGCTTCAGATCGGCTTCCGGCTGACGCCGCCGGGCCTGAAGAGGATGCTGTACCGCCTGGTCCGCACGCCGACCGAAGCGCAGGCCATGGCCCGGATCCACACCGCCATGATCCAGCCCAAGCGCCTCGCCCCCGATGGCGCGGACGCCCTCTGACCTTCTGCCCCCCGACCTACTGCCCTTTGACCCTTCCGCGGGAGGATTTGAATGAGCGTTGCCGACGTGATTTCCGGTGGCGGGTTGGGTCGGCGGCTCCGGTGGACGGACGCGCTGCGCAACCCGCTGGGGACCGCCTGCCATCACGCCTACGGCAGCCCGGTGCTGGCCGTCGTCTACCACGCCGTCTGCGACACGGTGCCGGATCATCTCAAGCACATCTACCGACCCCGCACGCCCAAGGAGTTCACGGAGGATCTCGACTTCCTCCTGAAGCACTTCGAGCCGACGGACCTGCCCACCGTCACCGGGTCGGCCATGGGCGGGCCGGAGATCCGCCGCCCGTCGCTGCTGGTCACCTTCGACGACGGCATGCGCGAGGTCGCCGAGGTCGCGATGCCCATCCTGCGCCGCAAGGGCATCCGGCCGGCGCTGTATCTGAACCTGAACTTCCTCGACAACAGGACGCTCTTCTACCGGCACACGGCGAGCCTTCTGGCGGAACGGTTGAGCCGACTGGCGGAAGCCGATCCCCGTCGCGCCGTCTGCGCCGCCACCCTGGCGCGGGCGGGCGTCGCCACCGCCGATCCCTCCACCGGTGTCATGAAGGTGAGCTGGCAGCAGCGCGCCGTGCTGGACGAGATCGCCACCGTGCTGGAGTTCGACACCGCCGGCTTCCTGGTGACCCAGAAGCCCTATCTGACCCGCGACGAGATCGCGGATCTGATGGCGGAGGGCGTGTCGATCGGCGCCCATGGTTTCGACCATCCCAACCACCGCCTGCTGACGCCGGAACAGCGGAAGCGGGAAGTGACGGGCAGCGTCGCCGGCATCCGGGAGCTGTTCGGCCCCGGCTGCGGCTCCTTCGCCTTCCCCTATTCGGACGAGGGTCTGCACGACTCGCTGTTCGAGGAGCTGTACGGCAATGGGGTCGACGTCACCTTCGGCACGTCCTGGCCGCGCCGGGGTGGTCCGCAGCGGCGGATTCAGCGGATCTGCTTCGAGAACGGTCCGGCCCCGGCAAAGCAGCAACTGGTCAAGCGCCTTCTGCGCGGCGGCGCCGGCAACATGAAGCGCGCGCTTGCCGGATGAACGGTCCGGCCGGATAAGCGGTCCGGCCTATGAAACGCTCCCTCACCCGTTGCGGGGGAGGGAGTTCTTCCCGTTGGCATAGGCGTTACGGGCGATGACCACGCCGCAATTCCAAAGAGAAAGCCTATTCCTCCCTTTGGAATGCCCCCTTATCGTACACTGATCGCTTAAGCGTGATCCCTTTTCATTTCCCTTTATTTGTCCGCGACGTAACACAAAATACCGCAATAGGGACAGGTTGCGGTTTCAGTCGCCGGTTCCCCCGCTTATCAGGCCCCCCGCGAGGAGATCGCTATGATCGAGCAAGCCACGCCGGCCAGCCCGAACCTGCTGGGTGGGGTTGCGGACGTCCTTCCGGCGGACGCCGCTGCGAAAACGACGGACCGCGTCGCCATCCCGGTGCTCGATCTCCAGCGGGCCGGCTGGGCCTTGCTGTGCACCGGCTGCGCGCTGGCGGCCTGGGGTCTCGCCTACGCGCTGATCCGCGTCGCCGTGTAAGACCGCGCGAGCCGTAACCATGGATTACTTGCCCCCTCCTCCCGCCATCGAGCGTCCCGCCCAGCCGCCGCTGCTCGTCAGCGAGCGCCGGAACGCCGAGAACGCGCCGGTCTTCTACGTCGATGCCACGGACGGTGACGACCGCCGGTCGGGCCGCGGCCCGAAGGAAGCGTGGAAATCGCTGGAGAAGGTGAACGGCATGGCCTTCCCGCCGGGAAGCCGCGTGCTGTTCGAGCGCGGGGAGAGCTGGCGCGGCAGCCTTCTGGCATCCTCCTCCGGCACGACCGACCGGCCGATCACCTATGGCGCCTATGGCAAGGGCGACGCGCCGGTGATCGACGCGCGGGGCGCCTCCGTCGCGGTCAGCCTCAACGGCAAGGCGCACGTCGCCTTCGACGGGCTGACCATCACCGGCGCGGCCGACACCGGCCTGCTGCTCGGCCCGCGGGCGCGCAACGTGTCGGTGACGAACGTGACGGTCGCGGGCAATGGCGGCTCCGGCATCGTCGTCCAGGGCACCTCCGAGGGACTGCGGATCGACGGGTCGGCCATCACCGGCAATGGCGCCTACGGGATCGTGCATTACGCCGCGGACAACACCGATCAGGTCATCACGCGCAACACCATCGCCGACAACGGCTGGCGCAAGGATGGCGGCGTCTATTCCGGCTGGAACGGCCGCATCCTGACCGGCGAGATCGCCCGCAACCGGGTCTTCAACAACGGCGTCAACGGCGGCGAGGGGCGCTCCCACGGCCTCTACCACGACCAGGGACAGGCCGGGAGCGCGTTGAAAATCCACAACAACCTGATCCACGACAACCCGCGCGGCGCCGGCATCCTGGCCAAGTCCAGCACCGAGATCTACCGAAACGTCATCTTCCGCAACGCCGACGCGGGCCTCTCGCTCGGCCAGAACCGCGGGATCGACGTGACGTACCGGGTCTACGACAACGAATTCTACGACAACAACGGCGGCGTCCTGCAGCACCAGAAGGGCAACGGCTCGATCACGCTGGAACTGCGCGACAACCTCTTCCACCGCAACGGCAAGCGGGCCGCCATCATCATCGCCGACAGCATCGGCAAGTCCATCACCGGCAACCGGGTCAGCAACGATGCCAAATCGGAGGCCAAATCCGAACCCCGGGCCGGCACCACCGCCAACCAACCATCGGCCAGCCAACCATCAGGAGGAACCGTGCAGGAAGCGTCCGGAATGCGGCCGGAATCCGTGCGCTGACCTCGGCCCCAGGGGCCGCGGGCGAGCCGCGGGCCGGGCAAGGGGACGGCGCGTTCGAACAAGGGGGGGCATGTGAGCACCAGCAGCAGCACCGTCGGTCAGTCGATCACCGACCGGCTGAAGAAAACCGTTTTCCGTTTCGACGCTTCCGACACGGGGGAGCTGCGCGGCTTCCAGCGCAAGATGTTCGGGGAACGGGTCTGGCAGGTGGACGAGGCCTACAACCGCTGGCTCTTCGACGAGGTGCCCGACCGGGACGCGGACGGGCCGCAGGTCTGGGTGTGCAAGCGGCAGGGTCAGATCGTCGGCCAGCAATGCGGGATTCCGTTCCGCCTGAAGGCGCGGGACCGGGAAATCCCGGCCTCCTGGGCCAACAGCCTGATGGTCCTGCCGGAATGGCGGATGCGCGGCGCCTTCACGCCCCTGGCGGAAGCGCAGCTCGACAGCCGTCCGCTGGCCATGGCCATCCACATCTCGGATTCCGCCTACAAGGCCTACAGCAAGGCCGGCTGGATCGACATCGGCGCCCTGCCCGCCTACGTCTTCCCGCTGGACACGCGGCGCTGCCTGGAGGCGTCTTCGCTCCAAGGCCGCATGCGGACCATCGGGACGATCGCCGGGCCGGCCCTGCACGGCGCGCGGATCGGCGGCCACCTGCTGAGCCGGGCGACCGGCGCACGGTTCGAGGAGATCGGGCGGTTCGACGGGCGGGCCGACGCCATCTGGCGGCGCGCCTCCCCGCATTACCCGCTGATCGCGTTGCGCGACCTGACGCATCTGCGCTGGCGCTACGACGCGATTCCCTGCGCCTCGGACTACCGGCGCTTCATCCTGACGCGCGGGGGCGAGCCGCTGGGCTACGTGGTCCTGCGCCGCGAGACCTGGCGCAAGGAGCCCTGCCTCGCCATCGTCGATTACCTGTGCGAACCGAAGTGGCTGTGGGTCCTGCTGAGCCACACGCTGCGCATCGCCGCAGCGGAGCGCGCGACCGCCCTGATCTGCCGGACGCTGAACACGCGGGCGGAGCGGACCTTCCTCGCCATGGGCATGATGAAGGTGCCCGACCGCGTGGGCTTCCCGGTGCGGGTGATGGCGCACGCCGGGCCGGACGCCGGCATCGACCGGGACGAGTTCGCCGACCGCGGCAACTGGCTGCTGACCATGGGCGACGGCGACGCCAGCTTCCTGATGCACAACACCCTGCCCGAGACCGTCGGGCTGCAACCGGAGGGAGTCGCCGTCCAGGGATGACCGGGGTGCGAAGGAGCCGTCCGGCCGCCGACGCGCCGGTCCGGCTCCTTTCGTCTATTCTGCCCGTGGTTACTCAAAAGGGGTTAATAAAGCACCTTTCGGGATGGTCATCCCGAAAGTCTCACAAGAAAGATAACCCGGTCAACTGACGGTGGTTCGGCCTTTTACGACGTTTACGGCTGCCACTTTTTCTATCACGATTGCTGGGTGCTTAGACAAAGCAGCCTAATGTATTCGGTGAGAGGAAACGCCGATCGATCAGTCTTATGAACAGCAAAAGCCAAGGCCCGATGTCAGAACCGGACCTTGGCTTCGGTTTTGTGTCGGTAGAATTGATCTGAGAAATACAGCGCGAACAACAGTGAAACCTCTACGAACAAGAGAGTCGGAAAAGGAGACGTCTTATGTCGAGCAATGAGTTTGCCGACCTGTTGGTGAGCGGGGGTTCGGTCGGCACGTCCGGCATTCCGGAAGCCCTGGCGACGCTGGAGTCGAAGATCGCGGCGGGCACCGCCAGCGTCGGCGTCATCGGCCTGGGTTACGTCGGCCTGCCTCTGGCGCGGCTGTTCGCGCGGGCCGGCTTCTCGGTGACGGGCTTCGACATCGATCCGGAAAAGGTCGCCAGCCTCAACGGCGGCACCTCCTACATCGGCACCGTGTCGACCGACGAGGTCCGCGGGATGCTGGAGGAGGGCCGCTTCACGGCCACGGCGAACTTCCAGTCGCTGGCCGACATGGACGCCATCGTCATCTGCGTGCCGACGCCGCTGACTCGCAACCGCGAGCCGGACATGAGCTGCATCGAGGTCACCACCCGGCAGATCGCCCAGGTGCTGCGCCCCGGCCAGCTGATCGTCCTCGAATCGACCACCTACCCCGGCACGACGCGCGAAGTCGTGCGCCCGATCCTGGAGAAGACCGGCCTCGTCAGCGGCACGGACTTCCTGCTGGCCTTCTCGCCCGAACGCGAGGACCCGGGCAACGAAACCTTCACCACCGCCCGCATCCCGAAGATCGTCGGCGGCGAGGACCCCAACGCCCTGCGCATCGCCTGCTCGATGTACGGCCGCGCGCTGGAGCGTGTGATCCCGGTCTCGTCGCTGGAAGCGGCCGAGGCGGTGAAGCTGACCGAGAACATCTTCCGCTGCGTCAACATCGCGCTCGTCAACGAGCTGAAGGTCGTCTACGACGCGATGGGCATCGACGTCTGGGAAGTGATCGAGGGCGCCAAGACCAAGCCCTTCGGCTACATGCCCTTCTACCCCGGCCCCGGCCTGGGCGGTCACTGCATCCCGATCGACCCCTTCTACCTGACCTGGAAGGCCCGCGAGTTCGACGTCGCCACCCGCTTCATCGAGCTGGCCGGCGAGATCAACACCCGCATGCCGCATTACGTGGTGGAGCGGCTGTCGCAGGCCATGGACTCCAAGCTCGGCCGCGCGCTGCGCGGGTCGCGCATCCTCGTTCTGGGCGTCGCCTACAAGAAGAACATCGAGGACATGCGCGAAAGCCCGGCGCTGAAGATCATCGATCTTCTGCAGGACCGCGGCTGCGAGGTCTTCTACTACGACCCGCATGTGCCGGAGCTTCCGGAGACGCGCCGTCTGGCCCGCATGGCCGGCACGCCGTCGGTCGCGCTGGAGGAGATCCGGGACGGCGCCTTCGACGCCGCGATCCTGTGCACCGACCACGACTCCTTCGATCTGAAGGCCTTCCTGGACGGGCTGCCGCTGATCGTCGACACCCGCAATGCCTTCGGCAAGGCGGGCATCGTTGACGAGAAGATCGTGAAGGGCTGACCGCCGGCCTGGACCCTCACCGACCGATCCTCAGGAGAATGGGATGGCCGCGTACACTCATGTAGACGGAGCCCTGGGGTCCGAAGCCAGCACGCGGGAGGTCGCGCTCCGCGACCTCCTCCAGGTGCTGCGCCGACGCCGGGGCACGATCATCGCCAGCGTCCTGTGCTGCACCGCGCTGGCCACCACCGGTGCCCTGCTCTATGAGCCGCGGTTCACCAGCCAGGCCGTGCTCATCATCGACCCGCGCACGACGGAGGTCACGGACATCAACGCCGTGATCTCCAACCTGCCGCGCGAGGCGGCGGCGATCCGGACCGAAATCGACATGATCACCTCGACCGCCACCGCCGCCAAGGTGGTGGACCGGCTGGGGCTGGTCCATGACCCGGAGTTCAATGGCGCCATTGAGCGGCCTTCGGCCATCGACCGCGCCATCGCCGGGATCAACGACACCGTCGGCTACGACCTGTCGCCGCTGCGCCAGCAGATCACCGGCTACCTGAATTCCGCCGGCATCGGCGTCAAGGAGCCGACGTCGCCGGAGAAGGAACGCGCGGCGGTCATCGCCGACGTGCGCCGCGGCCTGTCGGCGACCAGCGACGCGCAGTCTTACACCATCCTCGTCTCCTTCAAGGCGAAGGAAGCGGAGAAGGCGGCGCGCATCGCCAACGCCTTCGTCGACGAGTACCTGCGCGACCAGCTCCAGACCAAGAAGGACGTCAACCAGCAGGCCAACAAGTGGCTGGAGGACCGCATCAACGAGCTGCGCGCCCAGGTCGAGGTGTCGGACAAGGCGGTGCAGGATTACCGCGCGCAGCAGGGCCTCGTACTCGGCGGCACCGGCGGCGAAACCTTCCTGTCGCAGCAGCTGGCCGAGCTGAACCGCGCCCTGGTCGTCGCCCAGACGGAGCGCGGCCGGGCGGAGGCGCGGGCGCAGAATGCCCGGATCGTCGCGCGCAGCCCGACCGAGGGCAACGCGGCGGAGATCCTGGGCTCGCCGCTGATCCAGCGGCTGGGCGAAGAGGAATCGGGCATCGCGCGGCGGCTCGCCGAATACCGCACCCGCTACGGCGACCAGCATCCGGCGGTGCAGGCCTACGTCAATCAGTTGACGAACCTGCGCCAGAAGATGCGCGAGGAAGCCACCAAGATCATGGCGGTCATCAACAACGAGGTCGAGATCGCCCGCGCCCGCGAGCGCGAGCTTGAGGCCGCGTTGAAGAAGCTGACCGCCGAAACCGCGGGCGAGCTGGGCGCCAACGTCCGTCTGGCCCAGCTCCAGCGCGAGGCCGACGCCAACCGCCGCGTCTACGAAGGGCTGCTCCAGCGTCTCGTCGAAACGCGCGAGCAGGACGATCTTCAGCAGCGCGACGCCCGCGTCGTGTCCAAGGCGGAACCGCCGCTGGAGCCGTCGACGCCGGGCAAGAAGCTGTTCGTCGGCGGTGGTCTGGCCGTGGGCCTGCTGATCGGCATGTTCCTGGCCTTCCTGCGCGACCATCTGAACAAGACCTTCCGCAACGCCCAGCATGTGGAAGAGACGATCGGCGTGCCGGCCATCGGGCTGGTGCCGTCCCTGCCGCATCACAAGAACGCCAAGCCGGAAGACTACGTCCTCGACCGTCCGCGGTCGGAGTACAGCGAGGCGGTGCGCGCCATCGGCGTGTCGCTCTACGCCCGCGGCGCCCTGAACACCGGCTCCGTGGTGATGGTCACCTCCGCCGTTCCCGGCGAGGGCAAGACCACCGTCTGCCTGACCCTGGCGCGCATGCTGGCGGCGTCCGGCCGGCGGGTCCTGCTTCTGGAATGCGACCTGCGCTGCCCGCGCATCGGGAACGTGCTGGGCGACAACGCCCCGGGCGACCTGAGCGACCTCATCGTCGGCAAGGCGGAATGGCAGGACGTGGTCCAGGTGGATGGCCGCAGCGGGCTGCACTACGTCGTCGGCCGCCCGCACTGCGACCACCCGCAGGAGCTTCTGGGGTCGGAGAAGCTGGCGAGCATCATCAAGTTCGCCTCGCTCGAATACGACTGCGTCATCCTCGACACCCCGCCGATGGCGGTCGTGGCGGACGCGGGCGTGCTGACCCGGTCGGCGACGGAATGCCTGTTCGTGGTGCGCTGGGAGCAGACGCCGCGCGCCGTGGTCCAGCGGGCCATCGAGCGGCTGACCGAGCTGGGCCGCGACGTAACCAGCGTCGTGCTGAGCCGCGTGGACCTGAAGAGGCTGGCCCGCACCGACGCGTCGGAAGAGGCCTACGGCATGAACGAGGCGCGCCGCTACTACACGCGCTGACCATGACGTGACGGCGGAAACGCCCGGCGCCCCGGCGGCCGGGCGTTTCCGTACCCCAAGGGACGAGTTGGTCCCAGGGGGTTCATCGGGGGAACAGGATGAGTGCAACGCCATTTCCGCGAAACCGAGCCGCTCTGGCGGCGGCGCCCGCTGCGGACGCGCCGCCCGCCCGGCCACGGACGCCGCCGCTTCTGCGCAGCGCCGCCGATCTCACGCCCAGCCTGTTCGATCAGGTGGTGTGCGCCATCGGCCTGATCCTGCTGTGGGACGCGCTGCTGTCGGTGTTGATGTCCGCGCCCTCGCAGCGCTTCATCCTGCGCGCGGGCGGCGCACCGGAATCCTCCGGCGACACCATCAAGCAGCTCATCTTCGCCGGCCTCTACGCCACGGCCCTGCTGCGGATCGTCATGCTCCACGGCGTCCGGGCCTTCCGCTATCTCAGCATTCCCATGGCCCTCATGGTGGTGCTGGCCATTGCGTCCAGCCAATGGTCGCATGACCCGTCGCTGACCATCCGCCGCAGCGTGGCCCTGGTCGGCACGACCATCTTCGGCCTCTATGTCGGCCTGTCCTACGGCGAGGTCGCCCTGGCCCGGCTGATCCACCGCGCGGTCTTCGTACTGGCGGTGCTGAGCGCGCTTCTGGCGATCGGCCTGCCGAGCTACGGCCTGATGCCGGCGGAGCAGGGATCGCAGTGGCGCGGCGTCTTCTCCCACAAGAACGGCCTGGGCGACGCCATGGCCTTCGGCCTGACCGCCGGGCTGTTCGTCCTGCGCTCCCGCCCGGTGACCGACACCATGGCGCTGGTCTGGCGGCTGGGCACCTTCGCGATCATGGCCGGCTGTCTCGCCATGTCCGGCTCCGCCACGGCGCTGATCGTCGCCACGGCGGGCATGACCCTGGTGATGCTGGTTACCCACCGGCAGGACGCCGGATCGCTGGCGCTGGAGCTGTACGGCGGCACCATGGTCATCATGCTGGCCGCCATCTTCGCCCTGCTGAACCTGGAAAGCATCGTCGCGCTGCTCGGCCGCGACATCACGCTGACCGGACGCACGCTGATCTGGGACTTCGCCTTCCGCATGATCGAGCAGCAGCCGGTGCTGGGCTACGGCTTCAGCGCCTTCTGGTCGGGTCTGGACGCGCCGGGCGCGCTGTTCTGGCGCACCTCGGGCCGCTTCGACATCCACGCCCACAACGGCTTCATCCAGACGACGCTGGACGTCGGCCTGCTCGGCCTCGGCCTCTTCCTGGTGGCCTACGTGATCTACCTGTCGCGGATCGCCCGGATCGTCCCGGTCGACCGCAGCGGGGCGGCGCGCTGGCACATCGTCTTCGCCATGATGCTCCTGCTGGGCAACGTCGCGGAAAGCAGCCTGCTGATCCAGAACGGCCTGCTGTGGTTCCTCTTCACCGCCTTTCAGACGCGGCTGGCCAAGACGGTCCACGCCCACGCCCTGACGCCGCGTCCGGCGGCGGGACGGCGGCCCAAGCTGCAGAACGGCATCCCGGTGGCGGAGTCGCGGTCATGATGTCGAGCGGCTTCGCCTTCTTCGCGACCCGGATCGCCGTCGGCATCCTGGGCTTCGCGGCGGTCGCGGTCTTCTCGCGCATCGTCACGCCGGAGGCCTACGGCCATTACGCGCTGGTGATGGCGGCGGCGGCGGCGATCAACGCCTGCGGCTTCTCCTGGATGGGCCTGTTCGTCCTGCGCAAGTGCGGCGGCGACGCGGCCGAGCGGGACGCCTGGCTCTCCACCGTGGTCACCGCCTTCCTGGTGGTGGCCTGCGGGGTGCTCGCCGTCCTCGGCGCCGTGGTTGCCTTCTATCCGGGCATGAACGGCATCGACTACGTGCTGTATCTGCCGGTCATCGCGATCCTGATCTCCTGGTTCGACCTGTCGATCCAGATGTCGCGGGCGCGTCTGAGGGGCTCCGTCTTCGCGGCCAAGTCCTTCGCCAAGGCGCTGTTCGGGCTGGCGCTCGGCTCCGTCTTCGTGCTGATCGGCTGGAAGGAGGAGGGGCTGCTGCTCGGCACCAGCATCGGCTTCCTGCTGGTCACCGCGATCTGGCTGCGCTCCGACCTCAAGGGCATCTCGCTGCGCTGGCCGGCGCGGGAGCGGGTCGGCCTGCTGCTGACCTTCGGCGGCCCGCTGATGCTGAGCCTGATGGTCGGCTGGGCGCTCGATTTCGCCGACCGCTTCCTGATCTACTGGTTCATCGGCGAGGCGGCGGCCGGCGCCTACGCCATGGCCTTCGACCTCGCCAAGCAGCCGATCATGCTGGTGGCGTCGGCGGCCTCGCTGGTCACGCTGCCGATGGCGTCGCGCGCCTTCGACAGCGCCGGCCCGCGCGCCGCGCGCCCGATCATGGCACAGAACCTGACGATCCTGCTGCTGGTCTGCCTGCCGCTGGTGCTGATGGAAGTCATCTCCGCCCAGGGCATCGTCGGATTGCTTCTCGGCGAGGCGTACCGCGAGACCGGTGCGGCGATCATGCCGCTCGTCGCCCTGTCGGTCTTCATCAGCATCCTGCGCATCTATCACTTCGACCTGTCGCTGCACCTGACCAAGAAGACCGGCTACATTCTGAAGCTGACCATGCTGACGGCGGTGCTGAACATCGGCGCCAACCTGTTCCTGATCCCGCGCTTCGGGGTGATCGGGGCGGCCTACGGCTCGTTGGCGGCGCAGCTCGGCTGGGTGGTGGCCGCGGCCATCCTGATGCCGCGGGCCGGCGTCCTGGCGGTGCCGGTGAAGGATCTTCTGAAGGTGACCACCGCCGCCCTGCTCTTCGCCGCCGGGTTGAAGATCGCGGCGATGGAAAGCGACCTGCTGCTCGTCCAGCTCGCCCCGGCGGGCAGCCTCTATTTGCTGGCCCTGGCCGTGCTCAACCCCGCCAACCTGATGGGTCAGGTGCGGATCGCGCTGGCCCGGCTGAAACGCACCCGATCCCCGGCATGAACACCATGAACAGGCGTGAGGAAGGAACAGGCATCATGTCGAAAAAGCTGGTGGTTTGCGTGTGCACCTACCGCAGGCCGAAGGATCTTCACCGCACGCTGCTGTCGCTGGAGGGGCTGACCTTCAACCCCGACGCCCCGCTGGACGTCGAGGTGCTGGTGGTGGACAACGACCCGGCGCGCTCCGCCGAACCGCTGTGCCGCGAGATGGCGCAGGACTGGCGCTTCCCCATCCGCTACGCGGCGGAGCCGGTGCCGGGCATTCCCGCCGCCCGCAACCGCTGCCTGGACGAGACCACGGACGCCGACCTGATCGCTTTCATCGACGACGACGAGGTGGCGAGCCCCGGCTGGCTGGACTGGCTGGTGACCGCCATGGAGCGCACCGGCGCCGCCGTGGTCGCCGGCCCGGTCCTGCCGATCTACGAGAAGCGCCCGCCCGACTGGCTGACCAAGGGCCGCTTCCACGATCTGCAACGTTTGCCCACGGGCAGCGAGCCGGCCTATTGCGCCACCGGCAACGTGCTGTTCCGCCGCTCCATCCTCAAGGGCGGCGTCCGCTTCGACCCGGAGCTGAGCCTGTCCGGCGGCAGCGACGTGCTGTTCTTCGAGCAGATCCGCCGCCAGGGCCACCGCATCGTCTGGTGCGACGAGGCGACCATCGAGGAGCATGTGCCGGCCAGCCGCATGACCGCGCGCTGGATTCTGCGCCGCGCCTTCCGCCTGGGCACCTGCGTGTCGCTGACCGAGGCCAAGCTGAACGGTCAGCGCCGCACGCTGGTGAAGCGTTCCACGCTGGGTCTCGCGCACATCGCGCTGAACCTCGCCGCCCTGCCGCTGGTGCCGATGGCGCTGGCCTTCGACACGAGCTGGCCGATCCGCCGGCTGCAAAAGATCTGCGTCGGCAGCGGCTATCTCTACGGCCTGATGGGCTTCCAATATCTGGAGTACAAGCGATGAAGGACGCGAAGATGACAGGTGGTGCGGCGGAAGCCCCGCCCGTCACCGTCAGCGCGGTCATCCCGACGCGCAACCGCCCCCATCTCGTGCTGAAGGCCGTGGAGAGCGTTCGCGCCCAGACGCTCAAGGACGTCGAAATCGTCGTCGTCGTCGACGGGCCGGACCCCGCCACCGTCGCGGCCCTGGAGGCGGTGGAGGACCGCCGCCTGCGCATCGTGCAGAACCCGGCGTCGCTCGGCCCCGCGGGGGCGCGCAACGCCGGTGTGCAGGCGGCGCTCGGCGAGTGGATCGCCTTCCTGGACGACGACGATTCCTGGGCGCCGGAGAAGCTGGAGCGGCAGCTTGCCGCCGCCAAGGCGTCGGGCGCCACGCTGCCGGTGGTGTCCTGCAGCACCAGCGTCAGCATCGGCGAGCGCCGCTACGTCTGGCCGCAGCGCCGGCCGGAGCCGGGCGAGCCGATCAGCGACTACCTGATCGACCGCCGCAGCCCGCTGTCCCGCCCCGGCTATCTCGCCACCCCGACGATCATGGTGCCACGCTCGCTGGCCCTCGCCGTGCCGATGCCGGACTACCGCCATTTCGAGGATTGGGGCTGGCTGTTCCGCGCGCTCGACCAGCCGGGCGCCGAACTGGTTTTCGTGGACGAGCCGCTGTGCTTCGTGGAGATCGACGAGGGCCGCGCCTCGCTGCATTCGGTGGACGACTGGCGGCAGGCCTTCGAGTGGGCGCGCACGCACCGTCCGCTGATGACCGGCAACGCCTACGCCGCCTTCCTGATGACAAAGGTCGTCGGCATGGCCCGCCGCGAGGGGGACTGGAACGCCGTCCGCCGCCTGCTGGCCGAAGCGACGCGGGCGGGCGACCCGAAGATGCGGCATTACCTGATGTTCTTCGGGACCTGCGTGGTGCCGCCGTCCTTCCACCGCCGGGTCCGCGCGGCGACCCATTCGGACGCCGCGACGGCGTGAAGTGCGGGGGCGAAGTGTCGCCCCCCTCCCCTCTTCACATCACCACGGCCAGCAGCAGCGGCAGCGTCAGGAACGACAGCGCCGTGGACCCCAGCACCATCCCGGCGACCTCCTGCGGCGCGTTGTTGTAGCGCAGCGCCCAGAGGTAGTTGAACACCGCCACCGGCATGGTGCTTTCCAGCAGCACGACGCCGCGCATCGTGCCCTCCAGGCCCAGCACCTCCACCACCGCCAGCCCGGCGGCGAAGCCGAGCAGCAGGCGCAGCGCCGACATCGCCAACGACCGCAGCATGCCCTGCATCCGCAGGCCCGCCAGGGCCACCCCCAGCGAGAACAGCATCAGCGGCACCGCGCAGTTGCCGAGCAGCGTCGTCGTGTTGGTCACCCATTGCGGCGGCTGGAATCCGGTCATCAGGACGAAAACGGCCAGCGCCACTGCGTAGATCACCGGGGTGCGCAGCACCTGCTTGGCGTCCGTGCGCCCCGCCGCCAGGGCCGGGCCGATGGTGAACTGGAGGACGGCGAGCGTCGCGAAGAACAGCACCGCCAGCCCCATCCCGGTTTCCCCGAAGGCGAACAGGCAGACGGGAATGCCCATGTTGCCGCCGTTGGGGAAGCTGAGCGCCGGCAGATAGACGCGCAGCGGCAGGCGGCTGGCGAGCAGGATCGGCGTCGCCATCAGCCCGGCCAGCGCCATGCAGCCGACCGAGGCCACCGCCATGGTCAGCAGGTCGTCCCCTCCCAGCGTCAGGCGGGCCAGCGAGGAGAAAACCAGACAGGGGGTGGAAACGTTGATCGCGAAGGTGGTGATGAAGGCGCTGTCGTAGGGCAGCTTGGCGCGGCTCCAGCCGAAGCCGAGGGCGGCGATCAGGAACACCGGCACGACGACCGCGGCGATGCTGGACAAGGGGGCGAGCAGGTCCATGGTCAGCGCGCGGCCTGTGCTTTGGCGGCGTGGAACCAGCCCACCCCGTCCTCCGTCCGGGCGCGGGGCCGGTACTCGCAGCCGATGAAGCCGCGGTAGCCGGTGTCGGCCAGAACGTCGAACAGATAGGGATAGTGGACCTCGCCGCGGTCGGGCTCCTGCCGGTCGGGCACGCCGGCGATCTGCACATGGGCGGTGAGGTCGGCGTTGGCCCGGATGCGGGTGGCGAGATCGCCCTCGCTGATCTGGCAATGGTAGAGATCGAGCTGGAGCTTCAGGTTCGGGGCCCCGACCTCGCCGATCACCCGGCGGGCCAGCGCGGTGTGGTTCATCAGATAGCCGGGCATGTCGCGGTTGTTGATCGGCTCCACCAGCAGCGTCAACCCGGCCTCCGCGCAGGCCGCCGCCGCGTGGCGCAGATTGCCGGTGTAGGTCGCCAGCGCCGCGTCGCGTTCCTGACCCTCCGGCGGGACGCCGGCCATGCAGTGCAGCAGTTGATTCCCCAGCACCTTGGCATAGGCGATGGCGGTCGCCACGCCCTCGCGGAACTCCGCCTCGCGGCCCGGCAGACAGGCGATGCCGCGCTCCCCCGCCGCCCAGTCGCCAGGGGGCAGGTTGAACAGCGCCTGGGTCAGCCCGTGGTCGTCCAGCGCCGCCTTGATCCGCTCCGCCGGAACGTCGTAGGGGAACAAGAACTCCACCGCGTCGAAGCCGGCCGCCGCCGCGGCACCGAACCGCTCCAGGAAGGGCCGCTCGGTGAACATCATGGACAGGTTGGCGGCGAACCTCATGGCGTCCGTCCCCCGGTTCTTGTGGGCATAGTCCCCTCCCGCGTCGTCTGGGCCGCCGTGGCGGCCGGTTGGCCCGACAATGCAGCAGGCGGACGGTCCGGACAATCGCCGGCCTATGCCGCACACGCTTGTCAGGTGACCGCCCATACCGGTTGCGCAAGATTGCGGGTGACACGCACAGTGCACGGCCTTTGCCGCAGCCGGACCCGACGGATGATGAAGCGACTCGCCTCCACCGCCCTGACCCTCCTTCTGGCCGCTTTGGGGGGCGGGCTGTTCGCCTTGGCGGGGCTTCCCGCGGCGTGGCTGATGGGGGCGATGACCGCGGTGGCCGGCGGGGCGCTCGGCGGGCTGAAACTCCGCCTGCCCTCCCCGCTCGGCACCGCCGCCTTCGTTCTGCTGGGCATCTCCATGGGCGCCGGTGTGACGCCCGACACGCTGCACCAAATGGCCTCCTGGCCGCTCAGCATGGCGCTGCTCGCCGGATCGGTGATGGCCTGCCTGTACGCCTGCTCGGCGTGGCTGGAGCGGGTGCACCGCTGGGACCCGGCGACCGCGCGCTACGCCGCCGTTCCCGGCGCGCTGGGCGCGGTGCTGGTGATGGCGGCGGAGAGCCGGGCCGACCTGCCGCGGGTGGCGCTGGCGCAGAGCCTGCGCCTGTTCGTCCTGGTCGCCGCCATGCCCTGGCTGCTGGAGCTGGTGTCGTCCACGCCGGGCCTGCCGCCCCGCCCTGCCCTCTCCGACCCGGCGGACGCCCTGCCCGAACTGGCTCTTCTGGTCGGGGTCAGCGCCTTGGCGGGCCTGCTGTTCCAACGGCTGCGCGTGCCCGGCGGCGTGCTGCTCGGCGCCATGCTGGGGAGTGCGGTGCTGCATGGCAGCGGCCTTGTGGACCACCGCTTGCCGGGCTGGCTGCTCAACGCGGGCTTCGTGGTGACGGGGGCGATGATCGGGTCGCGCTTCGCCGGGGTCACGCTGGCCTCCCTGCGGGCGGCGCTGCGCCCGTCGCTGGAAAGCGTGGCGCTGGCGCTCGTCCTGTCCTCGGTCTTCGCCTGGGCGGGGGCCTGGATGCTCGGGCTTCCCTTCGGCCAGCTCTGGCTCGCCTACGCGCCGGGCGGGGTGGAGGCGATGACCATCGTGGCCTTCGTGCTCGGCCTCGACACCGCCTTCGTCGGCACGCACCACGTCGTGCGCTTCGCCGGGCTGGGCTTCCTGGCCCGCTGGTGGCAGCCCCGCCGCGGCTGAGCGGGCGCCTTACAGCCCGTCGAAAAGCAACTGCGCCGGTGGCTCGGCCTTGCGCTTTTTCTTCTTCTCCTTGGGCGCCTTCTCCGCCGCCGGTTTGTCTTCGGCTGATTGATCCTGGGCGGCTGTATCCTGAACATCCGGGTTCAGGGCCATCTCCACCCGCTCCAGAGGAGCCGGTTCGGGCACGGGGGCGGGCGATGCCACCTCGACCGGCTCAGGGGGGTGTGTCGGTTCTTCCGCAGCCGGAGTTTTGATGGGCGGCGCGTGCTCCTCCGTAGCCTCCTGGACCGGCTCGACCGCCGGTTCCTCATCCAGTTTGGCCTTCTTCTTCTTCGGGCGGGTCGGCCGCGGGTCGATGCCCACCCCGTCCTTGGCGCGGGCCTTGGCCTTGTCGCGGGCAACGGCCTCCGGCGCGTTGGGGTCGTCGTTCAGCCACTTGCCGCGCTTGATGACCTCGTTCACGCGGCCCTGGTTGACGCCGAGCTGGAACGCGATCTCCTGCTGCGTCATGTCGGTGGTGCGGTGAAGCTCCAGAATCTGTGCGGCGAGTTCCGGAGTCATCTTCTTGCCGACGACGCGGCGCGCCGGGCGGATTGACCGCTGGGCCTTGTCGCGCTCGCGCAGCTTGCCCAGGATCTCCAGGGCCTCCGTGTTGCCCGCCGTCTTCAAGGCTTCTTCGAATTCCTTGAGCGTCGTCACCCGTTCCTCCTGCCACCATCCACCCGCGGCGACGCCATCGCGCCGCCGGCTTACAAGACCGACTATACATGGAATCGCGCGGACGGTTGAGAAGGCTCTTGTGAGGATATCCACAGAATGGCACGGCCGGGGTGGACGGCGATGCGACGCTATTAGACGTCTAATCGCCGGAGACCGTCATTCGCCGGGATACTGGTTTTCCTTCAGAAAGCGCGCGAGGTGAGCGGCGTTGCGCGCGGCCATGGCCGAGGTGGAGACCACCTTGTCCGGCACCCTGTCCAGATCCTGGAAATCGGTCTTCTGCATCGCCTCTCCCACCCAATAGCAGACGGCGTTGGCGGCAAGCGTGAAGCCGACGTCGTTCAGCGCTTGGAACAACTCCGCCGAGACATGGTGGGCGCCGTCCTCGTTGCCGACCACCGCGACCAGTGCGACCTTGCCATAGGACACCATGCGGCCCTGGTCGTCCGTCTCGCCCAGGAAGGCGTCCATGCGCTCCAGCACCCGCTTGCACACGCTGGACGGTTGCCCCATCCAGATCGGCGTGCCGAGGACGAGGATATCCGCCTCCAGCACTTGGCGGCGCAGGTCCGGCCATGCGTCGCCCGGCCCCTCGTCCGAGGTGACGCCGGGCTTCACGTCATGGTCGGCGACGCGGACCGGCGCGCCCACCTCGACCCCATGGGCGGCAAGGTCCTTCTGGAGCAGGCCGATCATCGCGTCGGTCGAGGAGGGCTTTCCCGACGGCTTCAGGGTGCAGTTGAGCGCGAAGGCGTTGATCGGCATGGTGCTCTCCGGATGCGATCCGCCGCCTGACGGCGGTAACGGAAAGCAACATCCGCCCCTGGCAAACGTTGCGGCTTCCGGAACACGGCCACCGAAACCATGACCACCGAATTGCCCCGGCACAGCCCATCCGCCATCGGATAGGATGCGGTGGACAGAACCACAACGGAGGAAGAGCAATGCCGATCATGACCGTCCGACCCCTGTGCCTTGCCGCGGCGCTGGCCGGGTCCCTGGCGCTGGCCGGATGCGCCGGAAACTCGACGGGGCTCGGGCTGAACCTCGTCTCGCAGGAGCATCTCGTCGAACTCGGCCAACAGGATTGGCAGCGCCTGATCCAGTCGACCCCGGCCACCGCCAACGCCAGCTACCAGCGCCGCGCCGAGCAGATCTCGGCCCGCCTGCTGCGCGCCGCCTCGCTCGACCCCGCGGGCTGGGAGGTGCGCGTGTTCCAGGGCAAGGAGGCCAACGCCTTCGCCCTGCCCGGCCAGAAGATCGGCGTCTATGAGGGGCTGTTCCAGTACGCCAAGACCGACGCGCAGCTCGCCGCCGTCATCGGCCATGAGATCGCCCACAATCTTGAGGGCCACGCCGCCGAGCGGGTGAGCACCCAGATGGCCACCGACGCCGGCACCAGCATCCTAGGGGCCGTGGCCGGGGCGAGCGGGGTTGGCGGCAGCGAGATGATCGCCGCGGCGTTGGGCACCGGCGCGCAGTACGGCCTGCTGTTGCCCTATTCCCGCAACCAGGAGCTGGCGGCCGATCGCGCGGGGCTGCTGATGATGGCCCGCGCCGGCTATGACCCGCAGGCGGCCATCGAGCTGTGGCAGAACATGAAGCAGGCGGGGGGCGAGCAGCCCACCTTCATGTCCACCCACCCCGGCACGGCGGACCGCATCGCCGCTCTGCAAAAGCTGATGCCCGAGGCGAAGGCGGCCTACAAGCCGGGCTGACCGGAGCGGCGGGCGGTGCATGGATTGCGCCGCCCGCCGGAGGCTTGTCCCGCGAGAAAATTTTCTCGCCGGATGTTGACTCCCCTACCCTGCCCCGGAGTCAACATTCCAGCTTGACCGGGCTCGGGCGCCGCGCAAAAGTGGCCTCGGGGCAAGGCAGGGGAATGAACCATGCGCGGCGAGGACATCAAGGCGTTCCGGGAAGGCCGGACGCTGAACCAGCCGGATTTCGCGGCTTGGCTGAACGAGAAACTCGGCCGGAAATACGACAAGGCGAAGATCTCGCGCTGGGAGAACGGCAGCGAGAAGATCCCGGCCCCGGTCATTTCCCTGCTGTTGCGGGAGAAGATCGGAACGGTGACGCGGCATGGCCCGGCGCTGATCTGTGCCGCGGCCAACCGCAAGGGCGGCGTGGGCAAGACCGCCTTCACCGTCAACACCGCCACCCTGCTCGCCCGGCACTTCAAGGTGCTGCTGATCGATGCCGACCCGCAGGCCAACGCCACCATCCATCTCGGCATCAACTCCATCGAGCGCGAGCGCGAGGAGAAAACCCTCTACTACGCGCTGAAGGCATCCGTCGAGGCGCTGAAATCGCGGGGGAAAGGCTTCGACCTCGGCGACTACATCGTCACCACCGACAGCGGGCTCGACGTGATCCCCAGCGGCATGCGGCTGGGCGACGCGGAGGCGGAGCTGCAAAGCCAGTCCTCGGGCGACTGCGCGCTTCGTGAATGCCTGGATGGCGGAGCGCGGCAGAGCTACGATTTCATCTTCGTCGACACTCCGCCGCATTTCGGCATGCTGGCGCGCAACGCGCTGACCGCCGCCAACACCGTCGCCATTCCCTGCCAGACCGAGATGCTGAGCGTCGCCGGCGTGGAGTTTCTGCTGGAGAACCTGGACATGATCCGCCGCCGGGCCAACCCGGGGGTCAGCGTTCTCGGCATCCTGCCGACGATGTTCAACGCGCGGCTGACCCAGGACCAAGCGTCGCTCGACGACATTCGCAACCTGTTCGGCGCGAAGCTGCGCGTCTTCGGCCCGATCCCGCGGGCGACCGTCTACGCCCAGTCGGTGGCCGCCGGGCGCGCCGCGCTGGAGGCGGTGCCGGACGCGCCGGGCTACGAGGTCTATCAGGCCGTCGCCGACGCGCTGATTCAGGAACGTGCCCGCATGCCGGAGGTGATGGCCCATGTCGCGTAAACTGGCCCGGACGAACACCGGTGTGCTGGCCACCGCGGCGGCCGAGCGCCAAGCCCGCGAGGACGGGCAGGGCTTCAACCGCCGCGGCCCGGTCGTCGTGGAGATCGACGTCGGCCGCATCGTCACCAACCCCGACCAGCCGCGCCGCCATTTCGACGAAGCGGACATGGAAGCGCTGAAATCCTCCATCGCGCAGCATGGGCTGGCCCAGCCGGTCGGCGTGCAGCAGCTGGGCGACGGACGCTTCCAGCTCGTCTTCGGGGAGCGGCGCTTCCGCGCCGTGCGGGCGCTCGGCCATCCGACCATCTACGCCGTCACCGTCACCGGTGCGTCGGACGAGCTGGCGCTGATCGAGAACGTCGTCCGCGCCGACCTGTCCCCCTTCGAGGAGGGCGACGCCTACGCCCGGTTGATGGAGCGCCACGGCTACCGGCAGGAGGATGTCGGGCGGATCGTCGGCAAGGACCGGGTGGACATTTCCCGCGCGCTGCTCATCAGCCGCCTGCCGCAGCGCATCCGCGACGAGTACCCGCTGCACCGCCCGGCGCGCTACCGGCTGGTGGAGATCGCCCGGCTGAAAGGGGAGGGCGAACAGCTGCGCGGCTGGGACGTGCTGGTCACGGAGATGACCCGGCGCTCCGCCGACGAGGAGACCCCGGCGCCCGTGGCGGCAAAGCCCCGCAGCAACGCGGTTCCGACCGGCAGCGCCTTGCCGAAGCCGCTGGCGAAGGCGGTGTTCGGGGCGCGCCGGACCGTTGCCAGCGTCCGTGAACAGGGCTTGGCGCTGGCCGACATCGATCGGGAGACGCTCCGCGCGATCCGCGACGACATCGACGCGATCCTGAACGCCGGGAAGGGCAGGGGAGGGGAGTAAAAAAGACGGCTCCGCGAGAAAATTTTCTCGCGGAGCCGTCTTCCGGGGCGGTTCAGCGGCTTTCCGACGCCACCAGCACGGCCGGGCTCCGGGCGCTGTCCAACGATTGCAGAAGATTCGTGCGGGCCATCACCAGCAGCAGGTCCGTCTGGGTCACCACCCCCAGCAGCCCGCCGCTTGCATCCACGATGGCGACCTCGTGCGTGCCGCCGTCCGACAGTGGGCCGAGCAGGCGGAAGGCCGGGGTTTCCGGGCCGGCGGTCACCGGCGGGGCCATCACCGCCGCCACCGTCGCGGCGTCCCCGACCAGATGTTGATGCCCGACCAGACCGACCACCACGTTGCGCCGGTCGACCACCGGCAGGGTGCGGAAGGCGTGCTCGATCAGACGGGCACGGGCCACCTCCGGATGGGCCTCCGGGCTCACCGTCACCACATCATGGGCCATGATGTCGCCGCAGGTGATTCCACTGTGCATCCGCTCCATGGCGTGAAGCTCCGCCTTCTCCAGAAGCGCGCTCAGGTCGTCGCGGTTAACGTCCAGCGCCTCTCCCAGCTCGCGGATCGCCTCGTCCAGATCGTCGGCGGTCACACCGGCGCGCGTCCGGGCGGGCGGATCGGCGGTTCCATGGGTGTTGACCGGCTTGGGCGGCGCCCGGTGCGGGTAGGAATGGCCGGAGAAGCGGTGAAACGTCCAGCCCGCCATCACCAGCAGAATGGAATTGACGGCCACCGGATAGAACACGAACTGCATCCCCGACGCTGCGATCGCCGGGCCGCCGATCACCGCGGTCAGCGCGGCGGCACCGCCCGGCGGGTGCAGGCAGCGCGTCATCGACATGGTCGCGATGGCCAACGCCACCGCCACGCCGCCGGCCAGCATCGGGTCGGGGATCAGCGCCGCAACCATCACCCCGACCAGCGCCGACAGGGTGTTGCCGCCAATGATCGACCAGGGCTGAGCCAGCGGACTGGCCGGCACCGCGAACAGCAGAACCGCCGACGCCCCCATCGGCGCCACGAGGGGCGCCACCAGGGCCGGCGCGCTGGTGATGTGGGTCAGCAGGTTGTGGCAGAGCAGGCCCGTCGCGGCGAGGCCGAGCATGGCCCCGCAGCAGGCGATCAGCCGGTCCTTCAGGTTCGCACCGGGCAGAATGGGCCTGAACAGGGCAAGGCGGCGGCGGTTTTCGCGTTTCTTCAGCAGAGTAATTTTCCAGCGGCGCAGCAGGAGCCGTATCTCGCGGTGCATTCGGCCCTGTCCCTCCCATGGTTTCGGCTTGCGGCGGCAAGATAGAACCTCAAGCTAAGTTGAGGTCAAACGGAAAGTGCCGGACGACGTCATCGTTTCCGCACGGTGTCGCCGCCATCGGACAGGACATCGGGAGCAGGCGCCTTGACCAGGGGCAAGGGCGTGATTCCGTCCAGCGCCGCCTTCAGCCCCAGAACGCGCTCCATCGACGCCTTCCACTGGGCGACGGTCGCCAGATTGTCGATGGGCCAGGACAGCGCCGCGACGGCCTGTTGAAAGGCCTGCGCGGTCTGCATCATCACCCCCAGCGTGATGGTCCCCGCGACGTAGCGGGGCGCCACCACCAGGATGGGAAAGACCGCGGACAGCACCGAGTAGGACGCGCCGAAGGCCATCACCCGGGCCAGCGCGCCGGTCTGCCGCTCCCAGCCACGGCGCACCCCGCCGAACAGCAGGGCCATGCGGCCGCGCTCCACGGCCTCGCCATGCTGCCGGGCGATGATCGGGGCATTCTCCCGCACCCGCGCCAGCCCGAAGCGGAAATCGGCCTCCAGCCCCTGCCGGCGCTCCGCCGCGCGGACCAGCGGCCGGGCGACGGCGATGGCCGCGGCCGTCCCGGCGGCGGAGAAGGCGAGGGCGAGGAGGAGCAGATGGCCGGGCACCGCGAGGCTCACGCCGCCGAGCGTGACAGGAACGACTCCGGAAAGCTGCCACAGGATGCCGGCGAAGCTGACCAGCAACAGCAGGCAGTAAGTCAGCGAATGGCCCAGGTCGATGGCGAGTTCGGTGACGATGCGGACGTCCTCGGCGATGCGCCCGTCCGGGTTGTCGTGGTCGCCGGGGCGGGAGGCGAGGGCCAGCTCCCGGCCGTCCGACAGCCAGTCGCCGACCAGCCGCCGGGTCAGCCACGCCCGCCAGCCAAACTGGAGGCGCCGCTTTACCCACAGATGCGACACGGTGACGGCGATGTTGAACAGCAGGATGCCGCCGGCCACCGCGGCCATGACCGGCAAACGGTCCATCGCCCGCTGCTCCAGCGCGTCGAACAGGCGCTGGCTCCACAGGTTCAACATGACCGGGACCGACACCTGCGCCACCGTCAGGGCCAGAAGGGCCGCCGTCAGCAGCCATACCGACCAGCGGTCCCGCCCCGCCCAGTAGCCCCCGGCCAGCCTGGCGAAACGCCGGACGAAGCCGGAAGCGCCCCTCAGGGAAATCCTTCTCATCATGACCGACCAATCCCGGCCGCCCAATCGAAGCGCCAAACCGAGACGCCTGTCGCTCAGGCGTCTCGGTTCAGCCTAACACCCATCCGGCGGACGGGAACCGGAACAAGCGGCGAATCCCCCTCCTGCCGGGTCAGGCGGCCCGGACGGTGGCGATGAAGCTGCGCACCTCGCTGCGCAGACGTTCCGCCTCGACGGCCAGTTCCTCCGAGGTGCCGTGGACGCGGCTGGCGGCGTCGCCGGTTTCCGACACCGCCGTGCTGACGCCGGCGATGTTGCGCGACACCTCCTCCGTCCCCTGGGCGGCCTGGGACACGCTGCTGGCGATCTCGCGGGTCGCGGCGGCCTGCTCCTCGATGGCCGCGGCGATGGTGGTGGCGATCTCGCTCATCCGGCCGATGGTCTGGCCGATGCTGCCGATGGCCTTCTGCGCGCCGCCGGTGGTTTGCTGGATCTCCTGCACCTTCGACTGGATCTCATCGGTCGCCTTGGCGGTCTGGTTCGCCAGCGCCTTCACCTCGCCCGCCACCACGGCGAAGCCCTTGCCCGCCTCGCCGGCGCGGGCCGCCTCGATGGTGGCGTTCAGCGCCAGCAGGTTGGTTTGGGCGGCGATGCCGCTGATGATCTCCACCACCTGCCCGATCTGCTCGGCGGCGGTGACCAGGGCGCGCATCGTCTGGTCGGCGCCTTCAGCGTCGCTCACGGCCTGACCGGCGATGCGGGTGGAGATCTCCACCTGCTGGCCGATCTCGGCAATCGAGGCCGACAGTTCCTCCGTCGCGCTGGCGACGGTCTGCACGTTGGCCGACGCTTCCTCGGAGGCGGAGGCGACCAGGAGCGAGCGCTCGCTGGCGTCCGTCGCGGTGCCGGACAAGGTGCTGGCGGCGTTGTGCATGCCACCGGCGGCGCTCGCCACCGCCTCGACAATGCCCTGGACCGTCGTCTCGAAGGTATCGGCCATGCGGATCATGGTGGCGCGGCGCTGCTCGGCGGCCTGACGTTCGGCCGCCTCCTGGGCCTTGCGCATGCGTTCCATTTCCTCGGCGTTCGACTTGAAGACCTGAAGGGCGCGGGCCAGCGCCCCGATCTCGTCCTTCCGCCAGCCCTCGTCCACCTGCACCGACCGATCGCCTTCGGCCAGCCGGCCCATCGCTCTGGTGATGGCGCCGAGCGGACGGGTGATGGCCCGCGAGATCATCCAGGCCAGCAGCAGGCCCAGCGCCACGGCGGCGGCGGTCACCGCGGTTCCCTGCCGCTCGGCGGCGGTCACCGCGGTGGCGGCGCTGATCTCCAGCCCCTTCAGAACCTCGGTGGAGTTCTGGCGGATCGCCCCGATCCTCCCGTTGATCTGGGCACCGGCGCGGGTCAGCGTGTCGGCGTTGACGTGCGCCATCTCCTCGGCGATGGCGGCGATGCGCTCGATGCCGGCGGTGTAGCGCGGCAGTTTGGCGAGCACCTCGTTGCGTTTGGCGGCACCCGGGGAGTCGGCCCAGCCCTTGGCTTCGCCCTCGACATCGGCGGCCACCGCCGCCAGATCCTGGCGGATGCGGACCAGATCCTCGGGCTTCGTCTCGGTCACGAAGCGGGCGACCAGCACGCGCACCAGCAGATACTTCTCGCTGACCCCCGCGGCCTGAACGGTGCGGTCCAGGTTGCCGGTCTGCCGTTCCGCGGCGACCAGATCGCTCAGCGTCCGGCGGATGTCGGCGCCCAGCGTGTTCACGACCTCCGCGACGATGCCGTCGCGCTCGGTGCGCAGGGCGACCAGACGGTCGAAGCCGGTCAGGAAATCCCGCTCCAGCCCGCGGATCTCCTCCACCGCCTGACGGTCGGCGGAATCGCCGATGGCGGGAGCCGCCTTGTCCAGCTGCCGGCGGAACTCGCCGGCGGTGGCGCGGAATCGATTGGCCGCGCCGTCCGTGCCGACGACGAGAAATTCCGCCGCAGCCCCCAGCGCGTCGGACAACGCGGTGTCCGCCACCCCCAGCGTCACCGTGACGTCGGACTGCGCCGCGTAGCTGCGCAGCGCTTCGTCGTTGGACCGAAGACCGCTCCAGGACACCGCCCCCAACGTGACCAGCAGGGCCAGCGTGACCCCGAATCCGGTATAGACCTTGGTGGCGGTGCGCAAGTTGGCAAAGGCACGAAGGGAGGTGGTCATGATGGGATATCCTGCCTGGGGTATTTTTTGTTCGGCGTCGGTCGCCCGCACCGGATCAAATCATTCTCAAATTCCATACCAACTCCCAATCCCCGCGCAATTGCTGTTCCACCCAGCAAAATTCCCGAGCGGGCTGCGCGGTTGTTCCTTCCCAACCGTTGCAATTTGCCAACGCGCTCCCATCCGCGTCGCAAATTGCCACGCCCGCGTCTGCGGGTTGCGAATGGGAACGCCCGAACCATCCCGATGTTGAGGCCCCATGTTGAGAGAAGCGCCGCCAGAGCGCAGACTGGAATCCCGCACACGCACGGAACAACGAGAGGTCGGTCATGCCGGACAGCAAGCATTTCGCTCCGCCCGGACCCATCGGATTTGGTGGCGCTCCGCTCGGCAACATGTTCGAGGAGGTGCCGGACGACGTGGCGGAGGCCACATTGTCCGCCGCCTGGGACGCCGGCATCCGCTATTTCGACACGGCGCCGGAATACGGCCCCGGCATATCGGAGCACCGGTTCGGCCATGTTCTGCGCAATCGCCCGCGTGACGACTTCGTTCTGTCCACCAAGGTCGGGCGCCTGCTGCGCGCCGATTCCAGCAAGGGCGGCAAGCACGGCCCCTTCGTGAAGGGGCTGCCCTTCCGGGTGGACTATGATTACACCGCCGACGGGGTGCGCCGCTCCATCGAGGACAGCCTGCAACGGCTGGGCATGGCGCGCATCGACATCGCCTACATCCACGACTGCGCGGAGGACGCCCACGGCGACCGCTGGCTGGAGGTGTTCAACACCGCCATGACGGGCGCCGCCGTGGCGCTGACCAAGCTTCGCGAGGAGGGTGTGATCCGCGGCTGGGGGCTTGGCGTCAACCGGGTGGAACCCTGCGTGATGGCATTGGAGCGGGCCGACCCGGACGTCTTCCTGCTGGCCGGGCGCTACAGCCTGCTGAACCAGCCGGCGCTGGACACGCTGTTCCCGCGCTGCCAGGAACGCGGCGTCCATGTCGTGGTCGGCGGCCCCTACAACTCCGGCCTGATCGCCGGGGGCAAGACCTTCGAGTACCAGGAGGCTCCGCCGGACAAGGTGGCGGCGCGCGACCGTCTGGCCGAGATCGCCAAACGGCACGGCGTGGACCTGCGGGCGGCGGCGCTGCAATTCTGCGCGGCGCACCCGGTCGTCGCGTCGGTCATTCCGGGCACCAAGAACCCGCCGCGCGTGCACGAGAATATGGCGTTGATGAAGCAGCCGATCCCGGCGGACTTCTGGCGGGAGCTGAAACAGGCCGGCGTCCTGCCGGAGCAGGCCCCAACGCCGGCCTAGTCTTCCGTTTGGACGGCGGCGATCCAGTGGCGGAAGCTCTGCATCGCCGCCGTCTCGGGACGGGAATGCAGGCGGGTCAGCCAGTAGCGGCCCGCCGGCACCTCGATGGCGAAGGGGCGGACCAGCCGGTCGGTGGTCAGGTCATGGCCGAACAGCCGCGCCGGCAGCAGCGCCACCCCGGCCCCCATCGCGGCGGCGGCGGCGATGGTGGGGGAGGAGTCGAAGACCGGACCGCGGATGGCCGGGCAGGGCACCCCGGCCAGCGCGAACCAGCGCTGCCACTCCTCGATCCGGTAGGAGCGCAGCAGCACCTCCCGCGCGAGGTCCGCCGGGGCGGACAGCCGTTGCGCCAGCGCCGGGGCGCAGAGCGGGGTCAGCGGGGCGTCGAGCAGCGGCACCGCCTCCACCCCGTGCCAGGAGCCGTCGCCGAAGCGAATCGCGAAATCCAGCCCCTCGCCGGCCAGATCGACCCGGTTGTTGTTGGTCAGGATGCGCAGGTCGACCGCCGGGTTCGCCGCGGTGAAGGCCGGCAGGCGCGGCAGCAGCCAGCCCGTGGCGAAGGTCCCCACCACCCCGACCGTCAGCACCTCGTGGTAGCGCCCGTCGGCGAAACGGTCGAGCGTCGCGCCGATGCGCTCGAAGGCGTCCATCAGCACGGGCACCAGCGCCGCCCCTTCGTCGGTCAGGGCGAGGCCGCGCGGCAGACGGCGGAACAGGGTGACGCCCAACCGCGCCTCAAGCGTGCGGATCTGCTGGCTGACCGCCGCTTGGCTGACGCACAGTTCCAGCCCGGCGCGGGTGAAGCTGAGATGGCGGGCCGACGCCTCGAAGGCGCGCAACGCGTTGAGCGGAAGCTGTGGACGGGCCATGGACAGCTATAAGTTTTTCTTGCGGCTTGTGAAAACTATCATCGTTTGTTCGAAGGCCGGCAGCTTTTTATCGTCCGCCCATCGACACGGCATGACACGAGGACAGAATGATCGGACGGCGGGCTTTCCTGGCCGCGGCGGGCGGCGTGACGCTGCTGGCGGCGACCGGCGTGAGGGCGGAGAAACCCAGGAAATTCGGGGATAAGCGGCTGGCCGACGCCATCGCCGCGCTGGAAACCCGCAGCGGCGGGCGGCTGGGCGTGGCGGTGCTCGACACCGGCACCGGGCAGCGCTTCGGGCATCGCGCGGACGAGCGCTTTCCGATGTGCAGCACCTTCAAATTTCTTTTGGCTGGCGCCGTCCTGAAGCGGGTGGACGAGGGGCGCGAGCGGCTGGACCGGCGCATCCCGGTGACCAAGGCGGACATGGTCCCCTACGCCCCCTTCGCCGAAACACGCCTCGACGGCCCGCCCCCGACGGTGGCCGAGCTGTGCGAGGCGACGATGACGCTCAGCGACAACGTGGCGGCGAACCTGCTGCTGCCGACGGTGGGCGATCCCGCCGGGCTGACCGCCTTCCTGCGCACATTGGGCGACCAAAAGACCCGGCTGGACCGCAACGAGCCGTCGCTGAACAGCGCCATTCCCGGCGACCCGCGCGACACCACCACGCCCGCGGCGATGGTCCACAGCATGGAGCGGCTGATGTTGGGCGACGCGCTGACCCCGGCGTCGCGCGACCAGCTCATCGCCTGGATGGTCGCCAACCGGACCGGCGACAAGCGCCTGCGCGCCGGGCTGCCGAAGGGCTGGCGGGTCGGCGACAAGACCGGCACGGGCACACGCGGGACGGCCAACGACGTCGGCATCGTCTGGCCGGAGGGGAGGGCGCCCCTGCTGATCGCCAGCTACCTGACCGAGACGGCCGACGCCTTCAAGGAACGGGATGCGATCCACGCCGGCGTGGCGCGGGCGGTAGCCGACGCGCTCAAGGGCTGATCCACGCCGGACACTGTGGTCCGCCCCCTGCGGCATGTCGTCACTGGGGTTTACCCTAAGAAGTGTAGGGATGCCCCCAATGGGAGTGGGGGCAGGGGGCCGGTACCCTTCGCACCATAGGGCCGCGGTTCGTCGCGGCCGAAGGAATCAGGTGCGAAGAGGCCAGCCATGGACCGATCAAGGCGCAACTTCTGCCTCGGCGCCGGTGCCGCGACCATCGGCGCCGCGACGGTGGCCGCGATGCCCGCCGCCGCAGCCCCCGGCGCTGCGGCGCTGCGCCGGGACGGCGATCCGGCGCACCGTTGGGCGATGGTGGTGGACGTGGGCAAATGCGTGGGCTGCCAAGCCTGCACGGTCGCCTGCATCATGGAGAACGATGTCCCGGAAAGCAGCTTCCGCACCATCGTCTCCACTTATGAAGTGACCGAGCAGGGCAAGGCCGGCAGCTACATGCTGCCGCGCCTGTGCAACCATTGCGAGAACCCGCCCTGCATCCCGGTCTGTCCGACCGGCGCGACCTTCCAGCGCCGGGACGGCATCGTCGTCGTGGACAACACCGTCTGCGTCGGCTGCGCCTATTGCGTCCAGGCCTGCCCCTACGACGCGCGCTTCATCAACCACGAGACCCAGACCGCCGACAAATGCACCTTCTGCGTCCACCGCGTGGAGGCCGGGCTGCTGCCCGCCTGCGTGGAGACCTGCGTCGGCGGCGCCCGCGTCTTCGGTGACCTGAACGATCCGGACAGCGCCGTCGCCGCCTTGGTCCGCGACGAGAACCCCAAGGTGCTGAAGCCGGAGCAGGGGACCCAGCCGCGCGTCTTCTACCTCGGCCTCGATCCCCGCTTCCAGGGCAAGGTCGACGGAACGCCGACGCTCTGGCGGCCCAGCAGCCAGCCCCATGCCGAGAAGGAGCACGCGTGATGGACAACCACATCGTCGAGGTCATCAACGTGACCCGCGAGGTCGCGTGGCTTCCCTGGGCCGTTCAATATTTCTTCCTGATCGGCCTGTCGGTCGGCGGCCTTCTGCTCAGCCTGCCCGGCTACGCCTTCGCTCGACAGGACTGGCGTGCGCTGGGGCGCACCGCGCTGCTGGTGGCGCTGACCTGCGGGCTGGCCGCCCCGGTGGCGCTGCTGTCGGACCTGCATCAGCCGGGCCGCTTCTGGCACTTCTACGTCGTGCTGCGCCCGACCTCCTGGATGTGGTGGGGCTCCGTCTTCATCCCCCTCTACGTCACCGGCCTGCTGGTCTACGGCTGGGCGTGTTTCCGCGAGGAGTTGCAGGCGCATGGCCGGGTGGACAGCCGCTTGGCCACGCTCTACCGGCTGGCGTCGCTGGGCGGCGGGCGCAACGACGCGCTGATCCGCGCCGCCGGCCTCTTCGCCCTGGCCGGCGCGTTCCTCGTCGCCCTCTACACCGGGGCGGAGGTCGCGGTGGTCAAGGCGCGCCCGTTGTGGCACACGCCCTTCCTGCCCGTACAGTTCCTGATGACCGCGCTGGCCGGCGCCGCCGGTCTGGTGCTGGTGCTGAACCGCTTCGCCGCCGGCAACGACCGCGCGGTGGAGGTGCGGGCCAACCGGCTGCTCGCCGGCGTCCTGGGCGGCGTCATGCTGGTCGGCGGGCTGTGGCTGGCGCTCGGCCTGTTCGGGCTGGACGCCACCCACGCGGAGGCGCTGGGCAGCGTCGCCGGGTCTGAGGCGTGGCGAGTCACCGCCGTCTGGGCCGTCGCCGCCACCGCTCTGCCCTTCGTCATCGCCATCGCCAAGCCCGCCGGGACGGGGCTGCTGACCGGGCTGATCGCCCTGCACGGCGCCTGGATGTTCCGCTGGACCGTGTTCATCGGCGGCCAGACGGTGCCGAAGACCGGCGCCGGCTTCTACGACTACGCGCTGCCCGCCGGTCCGGAGGGGCTGCTGGGGATCGTCGGCACGGCGGGACTCTGGCTGTTCCTGCTGATCGCCCTCACCGCCATCCTGCCTTCCCCGCGCCGCCCGGCGCCCGCTCCGGCCCGCGCCCCCCAGGCGCCCGCCGGAACCGTGGCCGCCGCCGAGTGAACGGAGCAACCATCATGTCGATTTCCCGTCGCCTTCTCCTGAAGACCAGCGCCGCGGGCGGCGCGCTCGCCGCCTTCGCGGGTGGCTTCTCCGACACCGGGCGCAAGCTCGTGAAGGGCGCCTGGGCCGGTGACAAGCCCGACCACGCCATCTCCGGCAATGCCCCGGCCCCGGAATTCCGCGTCGATCCGGCGACCGGCTACCTTACCCCGACGTCGGGCCAGATCGTCGCCAACGTCGCCTGCCTCGGCTGCACCACGCTGTGCGGCGTCCGTGTCCGGGTGGATGTGGAGAAGAACACGGTGCTGCGCGTCGCCGGCAACCCCTACAGCCCGCTGTCCACCGATCCCTTCCTGCCCTATGGCACGCCGATCAGGGAGAGCTTCAAGTCGCTGTCGCGGCTCGACGAGAAGGGGCTGAAGGGCCGCTCGACCGCCTGTGGGCGGGGCAACGCGGCGCTGGAGATGCTGACCTCGCCCTTCCGCGTCGCCACGCCGATGAGGCGGGTCGGCCCGCGCGGCTCCGGCCGGTGGGAACCCATCGCCTTCGACCGTCTGGTCGAGGAGATCGCGGAGGGCGGCGACCTGTTCGGCGAAGGCCCGGTGCCCGGCCTGCGGGCCTTGCGCGACCTGAAGACGCCCATCGACCCGGCCGCACCCGAGTTGGGGCCGAAGGTCAATCAGGTGGCCCTGCTGTCGTCGGTCAACGACGGGCGGGAGCCCTTCGTGCGGCGCTTTTTCAACCAGGCGCTGGGGACCATCAACTTCGTCGGCCACGGCTCCTACTGCGGCGGCGCCTACCGCTCCGGTTCGGGGGCGGTGTTCGGCGACGCCAAGAAGATGCCGCACGCCAAGCCGGACCTGCAGAACGCCGAGTTCGTGCTGTTCATCGGCACCGCCCCGTCGAACGCCGGCAACCCGTTCAAGCGGCAGGCCATGCTGCTCGCCAAGGGGCGGACGGACGGCGTCCTGAACTACGTCGTCGTCGATCCGGTGCTGACCAACGCCGACAACCGCGCGGCGGCGGAGCGGTCCAACTGGATTCCCATCCGGCCCGGCACCGACGGCGCCTTGGTCATGGGCATGATGCGCTGGATGTTCGAGAACGGGCGCATCGACGCCAATTACCTGTCCCAGCCCAACGGCAAGGCGGCGGAGGCGGCGGGCGAGGCCGGCTGGTGCAACGCCACCCATCTGGTGATCCAGCAGGCGGGCCACCCGCGCGACGGGCGGATGCTGCGCGCCTCCGACCTCGGCTGGGTGACGCTGGACGAGACGGAGCGCTACGGCGCCAAGGACGCCTTCGTCGTGCTCGACCCCGCCGGCACGCCGGTGGCCCACGACGCGCTGACGGGACCGGCCGCGCTGTTCCATGGCGGGACGGTGACGACCCCGGCGGGCGACGTCGCGGTGAAGACCGGCCTGACCCTGCTGCGCGAGCAGGCGATGCGGCTCGACCTCGCCGGCTACGCCGACGCCTGCGGCATCCCCGCCGACGTCATCGCCGGTCTGGCGCGGGAGTTCACCAGCCACGGCAAGAAGGCCGCCGCCAACACCCACGGCGGCATGATGGCCGGCAACGGCTTCTACAACGCCTTCGGCGTGGTGACGCTGAACACGCTGATCGGCAACCTCAACTGGAAGGGCGGCACCATCTTCGGCGGCGGGCGCTTCCCGGACGAGCAGGACGGCCCGCGCTACAAGCTGGCGAGCTTCCCTGGGCAGGTGAAGCCCTCCGGCACGCCGATCAGCCGCCCCGTCCCCTACGAGAAATCCAGCGAGTTCAAGGCGAAGAAGGAGGCGGGCAAACCCTATCCGGCCAAGGCGCCCTGGTACCCCAACGCCCCGCAGCTCACCACCGAGTATCTGACCAGCGGCGTGGTGGACGGCTACCCGTACCCGCTGAAGGCCCTGTTCCTGTGGAACAGCAACCCGGTCTACGGCATCCCCGGCGTCCGCGCCCAGGTGGAGGCGAAGCTGCGCGACCCCAAGGCGCTGCCGCTGATCGTCGCCATCGACCCCTTCATCAACGAAACCACGGCCTTCGCCGACTACATCATCCCCGACACCGTGCTGTACGAGACCTGGGGCTGGGCGTCCCCCTGGGCGGGTGTGCCGACCAAGACCTCGACGGCGCGCTGGCCGGTGGTGACGCCGCGCACCGAACCGCTGCCGGAGGGCCGGCACGTCCAGATGGAGACCTTCCTGATCGCCCTCGCGAAGCGGCTGGGCCTGCCCGGCTTCGGCCCCGACGCCATTGCCGACATGGAGGGCAACACCCACCCGCTGGAGCGGCCCGAGGACTGGTACCTGCGCGGCGGCGCCAACATCGCGTGGCTGGGCAAGCAGCCGGTGCCCGACGCCTCGGACGAGGACATCGCCCTGTCCGGCGTCGCCCGCGTCTTGCCGGCGCTCCAGGCGGTGCTGAAGGAGGAGGAGTGGCGCAAGGTCGCCTTCATCCTTGCGCGCGGCGGGCGCTACCAGAACCAGGCGGAGGGGTTCGAGGGCGACAAGGCCACACACCGCTTCAAGAACGGATTGCTGGTCTACAACGAGGCGGTCGGCGCGGCGAAGAGCAGCGTCACCGGCAAGCGCTGGACCGGCACCGCCGCCTGGACGCCCCCGGCCTTCGCCGACGGCACGCCGATGCGGCAGGTCCACACGGTGGAGGACTGGCCCTTCCAGCTCATCAGCTCGAAATCGGTGCTGGTCAGCGCCTACACCATCGCGGCCAGCCGCCTGCGCCACCTGCACCCGGAGAACCCGGTCGGCATCAACGCGGAGGACGCGCGGCGACTGGGCATCGCCACCGGCGACCGCATCCGCATCGCCACACCGGGCGGGGCGGAGCTGGCGACCGCCATCGTCCGGCACGGCGTGATGCCCGGCGTTCTGGCCGTCGAGCACGGCTTCGGCCACAAGGAGTTCGGCGCGCGGGCGCACGTCATCGGCGGCCACAGCCAGCCGGTGGTGCCGGAGATCGGGGCGGGGGTGAACATCAACGACCTCGGCCTGCACGACCCGACCCGTCCGGGCGCCTCAGTCTGGGTCGATCCCATCGCCGGAACGGCGGTGCGCCAGGGCCTTCCCGCCAAGCTGGAGCGGGTGGCCGCGGCGGCGTGAGCCATCGGGGGCTGCGGCCCCCCGATGCTTCAGCCCGTCACGCGTCGAGTTCCGGCATCCGCCAGTTCCCGCCGAGATCGGCGTTGCGCAGCAGCAGGAACAGCTCGTCCTGCGAGCGGGTGACGGCGGTGTAGAGCCAGCGCCACCTGTGCTCGCGGAAGGCGGCGGAATCGTCGAGCACGGTGACCGACGGGAACTCCGATCCCTGGGCGGAATGGCAGGTGATCATCCAGGCCCAATCGAACTGCTGCACGTCGCGCTCCACCCGCGGCGCCTTGGTCTCGCCGCTGTAGTGGGCCTGGAACATCCAGGGATGGACCATCAGCTTGCTGCGGGGCTTCACTTCGTCCTCCATATGGACGCCGAGCGACCACAGCCCGTCCTGGCGCCCCCGCCCCTCCGCCGCCGGGCGGGTCAGCGTGCCGATCATGCCGTTGAACAACCCCTCCTCGCGGTCGTTGCGGCGGCAGATCACCCGCTCGCCGGCCTGGGGCATCACCGTGTCGAAGCCGTGGCGGGTGCGGATGCGGCGGGTGAAGTCGGTGCGCACGCGGTGGGTGCCGCAGATGGTCTGGGTGTCCACCCGCAGGGCCAGCGGCTCGGTCACCCGGTTCAGCGGCAGGACATGGGCGTTCCCGGCGGTGCCGAAGCGGCGCGGCAGCTCCTGCCGGCGCAGCAGATGGGCGAGCCGGATCACCGGGCTCTCCCGCGCCGTTCGGTGCGGCTCGACCAGCCGGAAATCCGGCTCGCCCTTGGTCAGCGTGCCCTGGCCAGTCACCGGGGGAAGCTGGTAGTCGTCGGCGATCATCAGGATCTTCTTGCCGGAGCGCAGCAGGTCGCCCGCCACATCGTCCCCGACCATCGAGCCCTCGTCGCAGACGATCAGGTCGGCCTCGGCGAACTTGCCCTCCGACCGGCGGGCGAAGAACAGTTCGCCGGTATCGTCGTCCTGCCGCGGCGCGTAGATCAGCGAATGCAGCGTCGCCGCCCGGTCGATGCCCTTGCGGCGCAGCACCTGCGCCGCCTTGCCGGTGGGCGCGCCGACCACGAAATTCTCCAGGTTGCGGCGGTCCTGGAGGTGGTCCAGCGCGAAGACGGTGGTCTTGGTCTTGCCGGTCCCGGCCTCGCCGGCCAGCCAGAACATCTGGGGGGCCGCAGGGTCGGCGTACCAGGCGTCGATGGCCTGGATCGCCCGGAACTGCTCGTCGGTCGGGGTGTCGGTGGTGCTGGGCATGGAGCGCGGGGGAGGGGGGCTGCTGGGCGGGACACAGTAGCCTGCCCGGCGGCCCGCGGCCAAGCCTTACGGCTCCGAACGAAAAGGCCCGCTGATGAGGCGCCGCAGGCCGGCGAACAGGGTCAGCCCGCCTGACACCACCCCGACATAGACGAACAGCGCGTCGTGCCCAAACCACTCCATGGCCGCCGTCGCCAGCAGCGGTCCGAGGGCCGCCCCCAATGCCCAGGCGAGCAGCAGCGCGCTGGCCAGCGGCACCGTCTCCTCCGCCGTCACATGGTCGTTGGCGTGGGCCACGCAGATCGCGTAGAGCGACAGGGCGGCGCTGCCCCACAGGGTGAACAGCCCCAACAGCACGGTCTGCGGCGCCGCGCCGCCCGGCGGGTTGGCGAAGGCGGCGATCAGGAAGGCGGCGACCATCGCCACCGCGGACACCGCGAAGATCACCAGCCGCCGATCGTGGCGGTCCGACAGCCGGCCGATCGGCCATTGCAGCACCACGCTGCCGACCTGGATGCCCGACATGATCAGCGCGACCCCGGCGGCGGGCAGGGCCAGCCCGGCGAGCCAGGCCGGGCCGATGCCGGTGACCGCGGTGTTGCACAGGCCCACCATCAGACAGCCGGCGAAGGCCACCGGCGCCCGCCGCACATACTGCCAGGGCGAGGGCGCCGGCCCCTTCGGCGCGGCGCTGGCCGGCGGGCGGATCACCGCCACCGGCACCAGCGACAGGCCGTAGCAGCCCGCCGCCAGCACGGTCAGCCAGAGCGCCGAGAGGTCCGGGCTGGCGAGCAGCATCTGGCCGCCGATCACCGCCACCTTGCAGGCGATCATGTAGAGGGAGAAGACGCTGCCCCGCGATCCCGGCGGCGACAGGGTGGCCAGCCCGCTTTCCGCGACAGTGAGCATCCCGACATAGGACACCCCCATCAGCAGCCGCAGCCCCACCCAGGCCTGGGCGTCGGGCAGCAGGTTCAGCAGCAGCGTGGCGGCGGCGGCGAGCAGGCCGAAGGCGGCGAAGGACCACACCCCGCCCACCCGGCGGATCATCCAGGGCGCCGCCCAGCAGCCCAGCACGAAGCCGACCGAATAGGCCGATGCCACCGCCCCGACCACCAGCGGCGGTGCCGCCGCCTCGGCGAGGCGGAGCGGCAGCAGGATTTGCAGGATGCCGTTGGCGACCTGGATGACGCAGACGCCGAGGATCAGCGCGGCCAGCACCATGAGCGGCGAGGCGGGCGCCCGTTGGGTGTGGGGCAAGATGGACGGGGCGTCAGTGGTTGCCGGGCAGGGTGTCCAGCGGGTCGTCGGCCGCCGGCTGCGGACGGGCGCCGGCCAGATGGCCGTCCACCAGCGCGCGCAGGAAGCCGCGGGTGCGCTCCTGGGTCGGGTTGGTGAAGATCTGCTCCGGCGAGCCGGATTCGACGATGCGCCCGTCGGCCATGACCACCACGGTGTCGGCGACCTCGCGGGCGAAGCCCATCTCGTGGGTCACCACCATCATGGTCATGCCTTCCTCGGCCAGCGTCTTCATGACCTGGAGCACCTCGCCGACCAGCTCGGGGTCGAGGGCGGAGGTCGGCTCGTCGAACAGCATCACCTTCGGCTTCATGGCGAGCGCGCGGGCGATGGCGGCGCGCTGCTTCTGCCCGCCCGACAAGGTGGACGGATAGACGTCGGCCTTGTCGTCCAGCCCCACCTTGCGCAGCAGCCCCATGGCCAGCTCCCGCGCCTCGGCCTTCGCCATGCCGCGCACCACGACGGGGGCGCGCATGACGTTTTCCACCGTGGTCATGTGCGGGAACAGGTTGAAGGACTGGAAGACCATGCCGGTCTCGGCGCGCAGCGCGTTCAGCTCCTTGTCAGGCAGCGGCTTGCCGTCGGCGATGATGGTGCGGTGGTTGATGCGGATCTCGCCGCGGTCGGCGGTCTCCAGGCAGTTGCAGCAGCGCAGCAGCGTGCTCTTGCCCGAGCCGGACGGGCCGATGACCACGGTGGTGCGCGACGGCTGGACGGTCAGGCTGACGTCCTTCAGCACCTCGGTGCTGCCGAAGCTCTTGTAGACGTTGCGGATCTCGATCACCGGCTTACCCTCTTTCCACGGTCATGCGCTTTTCGATCTGGCGCAGGATCCAGGTGGCCGCGTTGGTCAGCACGAAATAGATCAGCGCCACCGCGATGTAGACCTCCAGCGCGCGGAAGCTGGTGGAGATGATGCGCTGCCCCTCGCGCATCACGTCGTCGATGGTCAGCAGCGACACCAGCGCCGAGTTCTTGATCAGCGCGATGGTCTCGTTGCCCAGCGGCGGCAGCATGCGGCGGAAGGCCTGCGGCAGCACCACCTCCCACATCGCCTCGCGGTAGGACATGCCGAGCGAGCGGGCGGCCTCCATCTGGCCGCGGTCGATCGACTGGATGGCGCCGCGCACCACCTCCGACACGTAGGAGCCGCTGTAGATGCCGAGCCCGATCACGCCGCACAGCCACGCCGGCAGCAGGATGCCGAACTGTGGCAGGCCGAAGAACAGCAGGAACAGCTGCACCAGCAGCGGCGTGCCGCGGATGAAGGCGACATAGGCCGACGCGATGCCGTACAGCACGCGCCGCGCCGGGTTGAGGCGGATGATGCCGACGAGCAGGCCAAGCACGGCGCTGAGCAGGAAGGCCGCCGCGGTCACCTCGATGGTGACCACGGTGCCCTTCAGCAGCTCCGGCAACCCTCCCCAGACGGGGGCGAAGTCGAGCGTCACGGGAGGGGTCCTCCGTTCACGAAAAAACGATCACTTCTTGGCTTCGAACCACTTGTCGACGAGCTTCTGGTAGGTGCCGTCGGCCTTCAGCTTGGCGATGGCGGCGTTCACCTTGGTCACCAGCTCGGTGTTGTCCTTGCGCATGGCGAAGCCGTAATCCTCGGTGGTGAGCTGGTCGTCCAGCACCTTCACGGTCGGGTGCGTCTGGGCGTAGAGCTTGGCGGCGGGCTTGCCGGTCACCGCGACGTCGGTGCGGCCGGTCTCGACCTGCCCGAACATCTCGGCGTTGGTCTCGACCTCGACGATCTTGGTCTTCGGGAAATGCTCCTTCAGATGGACGACCGACTTGGTGCCGATCTGCACGGCGGCGGTCTTGCCTTCGAGGTCGGCCGGGCCCTTCACGGCGGCGTTGTTCGCCTTGACCATGATGACGAGGCCGCCCGGATAGTAGGTGTCGGAGAAGGCGACGACCTTGCGGCGCTCCTCCGTGATGTACATGGCCGAGGCGATCATGTCGAAGCGGTTGGCCATCAGGCCGGGAATCAGGCCCTTGAAGTCGATGTCCACCCACTCGACGCCCTTGGTGGCGCCCAGCTCCTTGGCGATGGCCTCGACCAGCTCGATGTCGAAGCCGGTCTTCTTGCCGTCCTGCGAGAATTCGAAGGGCGCGAAGGTGGCGTCCACGCCGACGCGGAAGGTGCCGTTCTGCTTGATCGAGGCGATCACCGCGTCCTCGGCGCGCGCCGGGACGGACCCGGCCCCGACCATGGTGACGACCGCGGCGGCGGCGAAGGAGGCGGCGGCGAGAAACTTACCGAAGGACTTCATGGCTTGGAATTTCCCTGTTCATTGCGCCCGCGTCGCCGGGTCCGAAGGCCGGGGAAAGCCCCCTTGCGCAGCGACCGGCTTGGCAGCGCCGTGTTTTGCCTATAAAATATATGTTGCCCAGGGAAAACAGCTGCGTCAACGCCGTTTGTCATACTGGAGCATGACGGACGCCTTATGGCAACGCCGGTGTTGCGGCAGCGTACCGCGACCCCCGCGAGGGCCGTGGGCGCCACAACAGGGATGCAAGAAGTTTTGCTGACAAAACAGATGTCGCAGGGGAGAGAGGGTATGGAGGTCTTCGGGTTTCGCGCCGCGCGCCGTCCGGTGCTGGTCAGCCTGCCCCATGTCGGCACGGCGCTGCCGGACGGATTCGTCGGCCGGCTGGTGCCGGAGGCGCAGGGCCTGCCCGACACCGACTGGAACCTGCCGCGGCTCTACGATTTCCTGGAGGATCTCGGAGTCGGGGTGATCCAGGCGCGTTTCTCGCGCTACGTCGTCGACCTCAACCGCCCCAGCAACGACACGCCGCTCTACAGCGGCGCCACCACGGGCCTGTGCCCGACCACCCTGTTCGACGGGGCGCCGCTGTACCAGCCAGGCGCCGAACCGGACGCGGCGGAGGTGGCCGAGCGGGTCGCCCGCTACTGGGTGCCCTACCACGACGCCATCACCGCGGAGATGACCCGGCTGCGCGACCGGTTCGGGCGGGCGGTGCTGTTCGACGCCCACTCCATCCGCTCCGTCGTGCCGCGGCTGTTCGAGGGTCGGCTGCCCGACCTGAACATCGGCACCAACGACGGGCGCAGCGCCAATCCCGCGCTGAGCGACCGGCTGGTCGCGGTCGGCACGGATGCCGGGGCCGACGGCTTCACCCATGTCCTCAACGGGCGCTTCAAGGGCGGCCACATCACCCGCCATTTCGGGCGCCCGGCCGAGGGCTGGCACGCCGTGCAACTCGAGATGGCCCAGGTGACCTACATGGAGGAGGAGGCGCCCTTCGCCTTCGACGAGAGGCGCGCCGCGCGGATTCGTCCTCATCTGCGGCGGTTCGTCGGGGCCATGGCGGATTGGGCGGAGGAGCGGGCGTGATGGAGGCGGCAATGGACGCCGTGATGGGGGACGGCATGAACGGACTGTTCTGCGAGCGGGCGCTGCTGCCCGACGGTTGGGCCTCGAACGTGGCGCTGCGCTTCGACGCGCGGGGCACGCTGACGGCGGTGGAACGGGACGCGTCCGCCGAAGGCCTGCCCCAGGCCGCCGGGCCGGTGATTCCCGGCATGCCCAACCTGCACAGCCACGCCTTCCAGCGCGCCATGGCCGGTCTGACCGAGCACGCCGGCCCGTCGGAGGACAGCTTCTGGACGTGGCGCGAGGCCATGTACGGCTTCGTCCGCCGTATGACGCCCGAGGCGGCGGAGGCCGTCGCGGCGCTGCTCTACATGGAGATGGCGAAGCAGGGCTACACGGCGGTGGCGGAGTTCCACTACCTGCATCACGACGCCGACGGGCGCCCCTACGCCGACCGGGCGGAGATGTCGCGCCGCATCCTGGCCGCCGCGGATACGGCGGGGATCGGCCTGACCCACCTGCCGGTGCTCTACGCCCACAGCGGCTTCGGCGGCAAGCCGCCGTCCGACGGCCAGAAACGCTTCATCAACGACGTGGACGGGCTGCTGTCCATCGTCTCCGCCATGCAGAAGGCGATGGGCGCGGAGCGGGCGGGCCGCCGCGCCGGCCTCGCCCTGCATTCGCTGCGCGCGGTGACGCCGGAGGAGATGCGCGATGCGCTGGCCGGCCTCGACTCGCTCGATTCCGGCGCGCCGATCCACATCCACATCGCCGAGCAGACGGCGGAGGTGGACGATTGCGTCGCCTGGAGCGGCAAGCGCCCGGTGGAATGGCTTCTGGAGAACGCTCCGGTCGGGCCGCGCTGGTGCCTCGTCCACGCGACCCATTTGACCCCGGCGGAGGTCGACGGGCTGGCGGCGAGCGGGGCGGTGGCCGGTCTCTGCCCGACGACCGAGGCCAATCTGGGTGATGGGCTGTTCCCGGCCATCCCCTTCCTGGCGCGGGATGGGCGGTTCGGCATCGGGTCGGACAGCCACATCAGCGTCTCGGCGGCGGAGGAGTTGCGCGTCCTGGAATACGGCCAGCGGCTGGTGCAGCGGCGGCGCAACGTGCTGCGCATCGGGGATTGCCCGTCCATCGGCGGCGGCCTCTACCGGGCGGCGGTGGCCGGCGGCGCGCAGGCGCTGGGCCAGCCGGTAACGGGCGGCGGCATCCGGGGCGGTATTCAGGTGGGCCAGCCCGCCGACCTCGTCGTGCTTGACGCCGACAACCCGAAACTGCTTTCTCGGACCGACGACAGCCTTCTGGACGCCTATGTCTTCGCCAGCGACGGGCACGCCGTGCGCGACGTGGTCGCGGCGGGGCGGACCGTGGTGCGCGAGGGCCGCCACGTCCGGGAGGACGCCATCCTGGCCGCCTACCGGCGGGCCATCGAGGGGTTGCGCCGGGACACATGAGCGAGACCGATCCGAACACCTACATCGCCCCGGCGCTGCAGCGCGGGCTGGCCATCCTGGAGCTGTTCACCCCGCAGCGCCGGACGCTGTCCCTGACCGACATCGCCAAGGCGCTGGGGATCGGACGGGCATCGGCCTACCGGCTGGTCTTCACGCTGGAGCATCTCGGCTACATCGGGCGGGCGGGGGACGGCAAGTCCTACCGCCTGGCGCCGCGGTCGATGCAGCTCGGCTACCATTACCTGTCGGGGCTGGACGGGATCGAGGTGGCGATCCCCTACATCGACGGGCTGCGCGACAGCACCCAGATCTCCGCCCACATGGCGGTGCGCGACGGGACGGAGGTGGTCTACGTCTACCGCGCGCACTCGCACATGACGCTGTCCAGCAACATCGCGGTCGGCTACCGCCTGCCGGCCCACGCCACCGCGATGGGGCGGATGCTGCTGAGCGGCCTCACCGACGAGGCCGTCGCGCAGCTCTACACCGGCGTGCGGCTGGACCGCTACAGCGACACCACGGCGGTCACGCTGACCTCGCTGATCCAGGAGGTGGCGGAGGACCGCAAGCGCGGCTGGACGATGAACCGCTCCTCCTTCGTGTCGGGGATCGTCGCCATTGCGGCGGCCATCCGCGACCACCGGGGTGAGGTCATCGCGGCCATCAACCTCTCCGGCCCCAGCGCCGTGATGGACCAGCCCGCCACGCTCGACCATTTGCGGACCAAGGTGGTGGAGACGGCCGACGCGATCTCGCACCAGCTCGGCTATCTGCCGCGCGGCTGAAATGGGGAGGGGCGGTCGCGCTTGGCCGCCATCCCCTCTCCCGCCCCGGGAGAGGGTGCCCGCGAGAGCGGGCGGGTGAGGGTCGTCCGAGGCAAGCACCTGCCCGTTGCCGCCACCCTCACCCTTCCCACGCTCCGCGTGGGCCCCTTCCCTCTCCCGGGACGGGAGAGGGGATGCCTTTCCCCGCGGCGTGGAACGCGGCATGCTGGCCGAGCCCTGAGAAACGGACGGGAGAGGCCCCATGTGCGCGCATCGCAACGCCCTGTGGATCGCCCTTGTGGCGGCGGTTGCATGGGGAGGCACCGCCCTCGCCGCAGAATCCGCCGGCCCCTCCTTCTCCTGCGCCAAGGTGGACACGGGCAGCATCGAGCAGATGGTCTGCACCGACGCCGCTCTGTCGGCGCTCGACCGCAAGCTGGCCGAGGTCTATGGCGAAGCCACCGGCAAGGCGGCGAACGAGCATCCCCCGGCACTGAAGGCGGAGCAGCGCGGCTGGATCAAAGGCCGGGACGACTGCTGGAAGGCCGACGACCGCCGCGCCTGCGTGGAGGAGCAATACCGCCTGCGCATTGCCGAGCTTCAGGCCAAGTACCGGCTGGTGCGCGCCATCGGCCCGGTCCGCTTCGCCTGTGACGGACAGGCGGCCAACGAGCTGACCGCCACCTTCTTCGAAACCGACCCGCCGACGATGATCGCCGAGCGCGGCGACGCCGTGTCGCTGATGGTCGGACAGCCGGCGGCGTCCGGCGCCCGCTACCAGGGCCGCAACGAAAGCTTCTGGGAGCATCAGGGCGAAGCGCGGGTGACCTGGGGCTACGGCGCTCCGGAGATGACCTGCCGGAAGGCGCCGTAACCCCTCATGCGGGGTCCTTTACCCGCGCGCCGCGACGCGGGCGAGGACGGCGCAGGCCCCCGGCCCGGTCTCCAGCGTGGCGGCGGTGCCATCCAGACGGGCCGTCCAGCCCGGCGACACCCGCGCCACGCTGTCGCCGGTGCGCAGGATCACCTCGCCGTCCAGCGCATGGACCAGCGCCATGCCACCGGCCGGGATGTCCGCCGCCTTGTCGGCCGGCAGGATGTCGAGCCGGGCGTCGGCCCGCTCGCGGTCGAAGATCAGGTTGAAGTCGCGGATCGGCCCGTCCAGCAGGGCGCAATCCACCACGGCATCGCCGGAGAAGCGGAAGGGGGCGGCGCGGTTGGTCACGGTCGCCGGGACGCCGTCCACGGTCAGCCGCATGCCGGCCCCCTCGACCACGGCGATCAGCCGCTCGTAGCCGGTGAAGGCCGAAAAGGGGCCGGCCTCCGCCACGTCGGCGATGCTGACCCGCCACAGGAAGCGGCCGGGGGCGCCGGGCAGCTCCTGGAGGGCGATTTCAGTGGTCGTTCCGCCGCCGTTCTTCCAGGGCATGCGGCGGTAACGGGCGGGGTCGAGAAGAGAAACAGCCATAAGAATCCTCGCGGGACGGGGGAGGGCGTCCGGCCCAGCCCCCCGTCCCTTGTCCTCGTGATCGTGTGTGCGTCGCCGATGGGCGGTGCGTCAGGCGTCCCCGAGCGACTGGGTCAGGCCCCGGTGCTTGAGAAGCGCCTCGATGCGCGGCTCGCGTCCGCGGAAGGCGGTGTACAGCTCCATCGGGTCGCGGGTGTCGCCCGACGAATAGATCGTCTTCAGCTTCGCCGCAAGGTCCGGATCGAAGGGGTTGCCCGCCTCCAGGAACGCCTCGAACCCGTCGGCGTCGAGCACCTCGGCCCACAGATAGGCGTAGTAGCCCGCGGCGTAGCCGCTGCCGGCGAACAGATGCTGGAAATGGGTCGGGCGGTGGCGCACGGCGATTTCCGCCGGCATGCCGATCTTGTCCAGCACCGACCGCTCGAAGGCGGCCACGTCCGTGTCGGCGGCGTCGCTCCGGGTGTGGAACTCCAGATCGAGCAGCGCCGCGGCAGTGTATTCCACGGTGCCGAAACCCTGGTTGAAGTTGCGGGCGGCGAGCAGGCGGCGCAGCAGGTCCTGCGGGATCGGCTCCCCGGTCCGGTGATGGCGGGCGTAGGTGGACAGCGTTTCCGGAACCGACAGCCAGTGCTCGTAGATCTGCGACGGCAACTCCACGAAGTCGCGGCGGACCGAGGTGCCGGACTGGCTGGGGTAGCGGACGTCGCTGAGGCAGCCGTGCAGGAAATGGCCGAACTCGTGGAACAGCGTCTCGGCGTCGTCGAAGCTGAGCAGCGTCGGCTCACCCTTCGAGAAATTGTTGTTGTTGACGATGATCGGCGACACCGCCCCGTCGAAACTCTCCTGGTCGCGGTAGCTGCTCATCCAGGCGCCGGACCGCTTGGACGACCGGGCGAAGTTGTCGTGCAGGAAGATGCCGACATGCCGTCCGTCCTTTTCCGTCACCTCGTAGACACGGACGTCGGGGTGGTAGACCGGCAGGTCGGGGCGCTCGGTGAAGGTCAGCCCAAACAGCCGCCCGGCGGTGTCGAAGGCCGCGCGGACCATGTTCTCCAGCACGAAGTAGGGCTTCACCTCCGCTTCGTCGATGTCGTACTTGGCCTGCCGCACCTTCTCCGCGTAATAGCGCCAGTCCCAGGGGGCGATGGGCTCGTTCATGCCCTCCGCCCGCGCGCAGTCCTGAAGCTCCGCGCGCTCGGCGGCGGCCTTCTCCTTGGCCGGTCCCCAGACCTGCAGCAGCAGCCGTTCGACGGCGGAGGTGTCCTTCGCCATGCTGTCGTCCAGCTTGAAGTCGGCGTAGCTGGCGTAGCCCAGCAGCTTCGCCTGCTCGGTGCGCAGCGCGACGATCTCCCGGATCAGCGGGCGGTTGTCGTGCTCGCCCTCATGCTCGCCGCGGCGAATCCAGGCTTCGTAGGCCACCTGACGCAGGTCGCGGCGGGCCGAGAAGGTCAGGAACGGCTCGACCGAGGAGCGGGCCAGCGTGATGACGTATTTACCCTCCTGCCCGCGCTCCTTGGCGGCCTGGGCGGCGGCGTTGCGCGCGAAGTCCGGCAGGCCGGCGAGGTCGCTCTCCTCCAGCACGAGCTGCCAGTCCTTCTCGTCGTGCAGCACGTTCTGGCCAAACAGCGTGTGCAGGGTCGCCAGCCGCTCGGTGATCGCGGTCATCCGCGCCTTGGCGTCCGGCGGCAGCAGCGCGCCGCTGCGCACGAAACCGAGATGCTGGCGCTCCAGCAGGCGCAGCTGGTCGGGGGCGAGGTCCAGCGTATTGCGCCGCTCGTAGAGGTCGGCGACGCGGGCGAACAGCGCCGGGTCCAGCGCGATGCGCATGGAGTGCTGGGCGAATTTCGGCGCGTAGTCGCGGGCGATGGTCTCCAGCGCGTCGGTGGTGTTGCTGGAGTTCAGGTTCCAGAACACGCCGCCGACCCGGTTCAGGAAGCGCCCGCCACGCTCCATCGCCTCGATGGTGTTGGCGAAGGTGGGGGTGTCGGGGTTTCCAGTGATCGCCGCGATCTCCGCGATGCTCTCCGCCATGCCATGGTCGAAGGCGGGCGGAAAATGCTCGGCCTGGATGCGGTCGAAGGGCGGCAGGCCGAAGGGCGTGGTCCAGGTTTCGAAGAACGGGTTGCTCATCAAGGCCCCTTGCTGACCGGAAACGGAAGACATGCCGAACATGGTGCCGCAACCGGCCCTCCGCCACAACACGCCGGTCGCCGCAGGGCGCTTTTGAAAATCCCTCTCCCGCCCCGGGAGAGGGAAGGGTGAGGGTGCCGCCAACGATCGGCGCTTGATCCTCGGACGCCCCTCACCCGCCCGCTTGCGCGGGCACCCTCTCCCGGGGCGGGAGAGGGAAAAAGCCAAAAATTAGGACAATAAGCCTTCAATCTCACGGTTGGACGACATTGATCCGGTGCCATATCCAACCAAGACATAAAAAGGCTTCAAATCTCTCCTAAAGTTTGTTAGCCTCTTGTCAGTGGCGGCCAGGAATTGCTCTCTTGAACGCGCTTCAGGAGCGCCATTCCGTGTGCGCACTTCCCTACAACCCCAGTCTGTTTCAGAGGTGACATCGGTATGCACGCATAGATAAATCTGTTTTCTTGTTCATATAGCCTTCAATTTCATGAGTCTTCGCTGTTTCTGCGTTTTCTCATGTAGTTTTACTTTCCCTGTGGTTGGCGGGAGGCAGTCGCGACGCGGCTGTCAAAATTGCTGGCGTACGGACGAAAGTCCTTGCCTTGCGTGCCTCTCCACCCCCGGCACGCCCCTGCTTCCCCCTGCTTCCAATGAAGGCTGCAAGACGGACCGGTCCCGTTCGGGCTCCGGAACCACACGCATTTTGCCAAGAGCGGAGGCATCAGCGGATGACCGCGAAAATCGCCGTAAACGGCGTCACCCGGATTTTCGGGCGCCACCCCCGTCAGGCGCTCGACCTGCTGAAGGCGGGTCTTTCCAAGGAAGAGATCTTTAAAAGAACCGGACAGACCATTGGCGTCCTCGACGCCACATTCGAGGTCGAGGCCGGTGAAATCTTCGTCATCATGGGCCTGTCGGGCTCCGGCAAATCGACGCTGGTCCGCATGCTCAACCGGCTGATCGACCCGACCGCGGGCGAGATCCGGATCGACGGGCGGGACATCACCAAGCTGTCGCGCGCCGAGCTGACCGAACTGCGGCGGCGCGACCTGGGCATGGTGTTCCAGTCCTTCGCCCTGCTGCCGCACCTGCGGGTGTGGGAGAACGCCGCCTTCGGGCTGGAGATCGCCGGGGAAAGCCTGAAGGCGCGGCGCGACAAGGCGCAGCAGGCGCTGGACGCGGTCGGCCTCGGCGCCTACGCGGAAAGCTTCCCGCGGGAGCTGTCGGGCGGCATGCAGCAGCGCGTCGGCCTGGCCCGCGCGCTCGCCAACGAGCCGTCCGTCCTGCTGATGGACGAAGCCTTCTCGGCCCTCGACCCGCTGATCCGGACGGAGATGCAGGACGAGCTGCTGCGCCTTCAGGCCGAACGGCAGCGCACCATCGTCTTCATCAGCCACGATCTGGACGAGGCGATCCGCATCGGCGACCGGCTGGCGATCATGGAAGGCGGCCAGATCATCCAGGTCGGGCGCCCGGACGAAATTCTGAAACAGCCGGCCAACGATTACGTCCGCTCCTTCTTCCGCAACATCGACGTCACCAAGATCCTGACGGCGGGCGACATCGCCCGGCGCGATCAGGTGACGCTGATCCGCCACACCGGCGAGGGCCCGCGCGCCGCCGTCCGCCAGCTGCGCGAGCGCGACCGCGAGTTCGGCTATGTGCAGGACGGGCGCCGCCGCTTCCACGGCGTGGTGTCGGTGGAGACCCTGGTCTCCGCCATCGAGCGGCACAACGGCTCCGCCACGCTGGACGAGGCGCTGCTGCCGGGCATCGAGCCGCTTCCCGTCGACCTGCCCATGGACGAGGTGCTGCCGCGCATCGCGTCGGCCCCGTGCCCGCTGCCGGTGGTGGACGGGCAGGGCGCCTATGTCGGGGCGATCTCCAAGACCGCCTATCTGGAAACCCTTGGACGGACGCGCTGACCATGGAATTCAAGCTTCCCATCGGCGATTGGGCCGACGCCGCCGTGATGTTCCTGCTGGACCACGCGCAATGGCTGTTCGACGGCATCGACCTCGTGGTCGGCGCGGTCGCCGACGGCGTGCAGGCCGCCCTGACCTCGCTGCCCGGCGTGGGGCTGGCCGCCATCGTGGTGCTGATCGGGCTGTGGCGGAACGGCTGGCGCTTCGCGCTGTTCGCCGCGGCCGCCCTGTTCGTCGTCGCCGGGCTGGGCATGTGGCACCAGACGGTGGACACGCTGGCGCTGGTGCTGACGGCGACCGCCATCGCCCTGACCATCGGCGTTCCGCTGGGCATCGTCGCCGCGCGCAACGACCGGGTGGAAACGGTGGTGCGCCCGGCGCTCGACCTGATGCAGACCATGCCGGCCTTCGTCTATCTGATCCCGGCGGCCATGCTGTTCGGGCTGGGCCGCGTGCCGGGGATCATCGCGACGATCATCTTCGCCATGCCGCCGGTCGTCCGCCTGACCAGCCTGGGCATCCGGCAGGTCCCGCACGAGCTGGTCGAGGCCGGCCTCGCCTTCGGCTGCACGCCGCGCCAGCTCCTGTTCAAGGTGCAGATGCCGACCGCGCTGCCGTCGATCATGGCGGGCATCAACCAGACCATCATGCTGTCGCTGTCGATGGTCGTCATCGCCTCGATGATCGGGGCGGGCGGCGTCGGCAACGAGGTGCTGCGCGGCATCCAGCGGCTGGACATCGGCCTCGGCGTCGAGGGCGGGCTGGCCGTGGTGATCCTGGCGATCCTGCTCGACCGCATCACCCAGAGTTTCGGAACCCCGGACGCGGGGGGACGCTCCCCCCGGTCCGCCTTGCGCTCCCTGCTGAGCCGCCGCCGCGCGGCGCAGCCGAAGGACGACGCACACCTGTCTCCCACGCACGGAGTCACGGAAGCGGGATGAACCGCCATCCCCAAGACCATACAAAACAAAGGATTTTTTGCATGAGACGCACGTTTCTGAAGATGATGGCCCTCGGCGTCGCCGCCGTGATCGGCAGCACCGCCCTGTCCTCCGCCGGTTTCGCCGCGGAGGATAAGAAGCCGGTCCGCATCGGCTGGACCGCCTGGTCCGACGCCGAGGCGGTGACCAAGCTCGCGCAGCGCCTCATCCAGGAACGGCTGGATCAGCCGGTCGAGCTGGTGCTGGCCGACATCGGCCTGCAGTATCAGGGGCTGGCCAAGGGCGACCTCGACTTCATGATGATGTCCTGGCTGCCGACCACCCACGCCTCCTACCTGGACAAGGTGGGCAAGGACATCGTGCCGCTGGGCATGCTCTACACCCGCGCCCGCCTGGGCTGGGCCGTGCCGGACTATGTGCCGGAGGATCAGGTGAAGACCATCGCCGACCTCGCCAAGCCGGAAATCCGGGAAAAGCTGAAGGGCAAGATCCAGGGCATCGACCCCGGTTCGGGCCTGATGCAGGCGTCGGAGAAGGCGCTGAAGGACTACGGTCTGAACGACTACGAGCTGGTGTCGGCCAGCGGCGCCGCGATGACCGCCGCCCTCGGCCGCGCCGTGAAGCGTGACGAGTGGGTCGCCGTCACCGCCTGGAGCCCGCATTGGATGTTCGCGAAGTGGAAGCTGCGCTACCTGGAGGACCCGAAGGGCTCGCTGGGCGGGCTGGAGCGGGTCCACGTCATGGCCCGCAAGAGCTTCTACCAGGATCACCCCAAGGTCGCCGAGTTCCTGACTCGCATGTATCTGCCGCTGGAGGATCTGGAGGCGATCATGCTGGAGGCCGACGGCACCTCCTATGAGAAGGCGATCGACACCTACATCGCCAACAACAAGCAGCGCGTGGACTATTGGGTGACCGGCGAGATGCCCGCCTCCTGACGAGGCCGGGACAGGCCCGAGGCACTGCCCTTACCCTCACAAGGGTCCGGACAATGCCTCGACGCTGTCCTTCAGCACGCCTTCCAGGCTTCCGGCCAGGGCCAGGGCCTCGTCTGGTGGCGCCCTTTCCAGCGCCAGCGCGAGGTCGCCCAGCCGCTTCGCCCCCATGTTCCAGGACAGCCCCTTGAGCGTGTGGGCGGCGCGGCGGTGCTCGTCACCGGCGGCCAGGGCGGTGCTGATCTGCGCCACCTGCTCCCGCGCGGTGCGGGAAAAGCCCTCCAAGGCCTCGGACCAGAACTCCGGACCGAGCGCGTCGGCCACGCTGTCCACCTGTTCACGGTCCAGCAACTCCGCCACCGGAGCGCTTTCCCGAACCGCCTCGTCAACCGGCTCGTCAACCGCCTTGTCAGCCGAACTGTCGATGACCGCGCGGATCGCCGCGTCGAGCGCCGCCGGACGCAAGGGCTTCGGCACGAACCCGTTCATGCCCGACGCCATGCATTCCGGAAGCGAACTGCCCGAGGCGTGGGCGGTCAGCGCGATCACCGGCACCCCGTTGCGCGGCGCCGGCAAGGCGCGGATCAGGCGGGTGGCGGTCAGCCCGTCCATGCCCGGCATCTGAACATCCATCAGGACAACGTCGAAGGGCTCCTCCGACCGCTCCACGGTCCGCACCGCCTCGTCCCCGTCCGCGGCGGTGACCACGCTGTGCCCGCCGCGCACCAGCAGGCCGCGCACGATGTCCCGGTTCACCGCGTTGTCGTCCACCGCCAGAACCCGCAAAGGGGGCAGGGGGGCGGATGGCGGTGGCTCCGCGGCGTGGCGCAGCGTCGCCGGATCGCCCGGCGCACAGGCGACCGAGAATTGGAACAGGCTTCCCATGCCCGGCGCGCTGGAGACGGAAATCGTCCCGCCGAGCAGCCCGCACAGTTCCTTGCAGATCGCCAGCCCCAGACCGGTGCCGCCGTAGCGGCGGGTGATGGAGCTGTCGGCCTGGGTGAAGCGGTCGAACAGCGACGGGATGGATTCGGCGGCGATGCCGATGCCGCTGTCCTCCACCTCGAATTCCAGAAGGAAGCGCCCGTCCGGCAGGTCGGTGCCGCGGCGGGCGCGCACGGCCACATGGCCGCTACCGGTGAACTTCACCGCGTTGCCGACCAGATTGAACAGGATCTGCCGCAGGCGGGCCGGATCGGTGACCACCGCCTCCGGCACGCCGGGCAGCATGTGGCAGGACAGGGTCAGCCCCTTGTCCGTCGCCGACGGATTGAACACCGCCATCACCGCCTCCGCGAGGTCGGCGGGCGCGCAGGTCTCCTCCTCGATGGCGATCCGCCCGGCCTCCAGCTTTGAGAAGTCCAGGATGTCGTCGAGCAGCCGCAGCAGGCTTTCCGCCGAACGGCGGGCGACGCCGGCCAGACGCCGCTCCTCCGGTTTCAGCCCGTCGTCGTCCAGCAGGGTCAGCGTGCCCAGGACGCCGTTCATCGGCGTGCGGATCTCGTGGCTGATGGTCGCCAGAAACTCGCTCTTCATCCGGTTGGCGTGTTCGGCGCTGTCGCGGGCGCGGCGCAGGTCGGCCTCGATCTGCTTGGCCTTGGACAGGTCGTGGAAGACGCCGATGAAATGCTCCCGCCCACCGGCCCGCCAGCTCGACAGGGCGATCTCGGTGGGCACCAGCGTGCCGTCGGCGCGCCGGACCGGGACCTCGCGGATCATGCCGCTCGGGCTGTCCCGGCCACTGGACTGGTAATCCCGGAACAGGCGGTCATGGTTGCCGGCCTGCCCGTCCGGCATCAGGGCGGTGACGCTCCGCCCGATCATCTCCGCCTCGTGGAAACCGAAGAGGGCCTCCGCCGCCGGGTTGAAGCCGGTGATCACGGCGTTCTGGTCGGTGACGACGATGGGCTGCCCGACCGCGGCGAACATGGCGCGGTAGCGCCGCTCGCTGTCGCTCAGCGACCGTTCCGCCCGCCGGCGTTCCGTCACGTCGGAGCCGGAGCCGCGGTAACCGGCGAAGGCGCCCTGGTCGTCGAAGACGGGCTTGCCGCTGAGCGACCAGATGCGGGTGTCGCCGTCCGGTCCGCGGACCGCGAATTCGAAATCGCGGAAGGGCTGCCGGTCCTCCACGGTGCGGCGGTGTTCCTCCCAATGGACACCGTCGCCGGCTTCGCGCTGGGCGATGTCCTCGCAGCGCCGACCGTGGTACAGCTCCGGATCGCGGATTGAGCCGGCGTAGGCGCCGGACACGCCGGCAAAGCACAGATCGGCGTCCATCTCCCAGAACCAGTCGGACGCCGTCTCCGCGATGTCGCGCAGCTTCGTCTTGCTGGCGCGCAGATGCCGCGCCGCCTCGTCCAGTGTGGCATGGGATCGCTCCTGGGCGCGGCTCTGCCACGTCACCAGGGCGGCCAGGACGAGCAGTAGCGCGGTGGTCAGGCCGGCCCCGACGGAGTAGGCGCGCTGCCGCGCCCAGGTTTCGGCCATGAACTCCGCCTCGCCGAAGCCCGCGCTGACGATCAGCGGGTAGTGCGGAAGGCTGCGGAAGCTGGTCAGGCGGGCCACCCCGTCGACGGGACTGACCGAACGGAGGAAGCCTTGCGTTTTTTCCTGCGCCTGCCGGAGGATCGGCGACATGCCGAGAGCCAATCCGATGATGCGGTCGTCCATGACGCTGCGTGCGCGCAGAACGCCGTCGCGGCCGATGATCGAGATGACGCCGTCATGGCCGACATCCAGATTGTCGAAGGTACGCCCGAAATAGAAGGGGTCGAGCGAGGCGACGATCATCCCGCCGAACCCGCCGTCCGGGGCGTCGACCTTGCGGCTGAGCTGGATCGACCATTTGCCCGACGCCCGCCCGAAGACGGGCCGGCTGATGAATAGCCCCTGGACCGTTCCTTCCTTGTGCACGCGGAAATGCTCGCGGTCGGCAAGATTCACCTTGGCCGGGGCGTTGTCCACGCTGGTCTGGATCAGGTCGCCCTTGCCGTCCGCATAGGCGAGTTGGAGCAGCAGGTCGGAATCCAGCGTCGCGTTCCGCATCACGTCGCGCAGCAGCGGGCTCTGGCTGCCCAGCCGGTACAGATCGTAGCCGATGAAGGACAGGATGCGGTCGGTCCCGGCGATGGCCCGCGTGGTCTGTTCCGCGATGATGTGCGCCAGATTCCCGGTGTCGCGCTCGGCCCGCTGCAGCGCGTCACGCTGGTCGCGCTCCGTCAGGTAAAGGGCCGCGGTCCAGGCCGCCGCGGTCAGCAGGAGCGTGGCCATCCACACCCCGGAAACCAGCGCCCTGGATCGGAACGCGTAGGCCCGGTGGCCGTGCTCGGGCAAGGAAAGGGAAGTGGGCGTGTCCGGCATCGCGTCCTTCCGTCTAGCGGAACGCGGCGCCGTCCGCCCCGGTGAAATCCGGGTCGGGATGGGCGTCGTGAATGGCGAGGATCGACGTCCAGGCGCGCAGGAAGGCGTCGACGCAGACCGGGTCGAAATGGCTGCCGCTGCGCTCGACGATGTAGGCCTTCGCGGTGTCGAGCGGCCAGGGCCGCTTGTAGGGGCGGGCGGTGGTCAGCGCGTCGAAGACGTCGGCGATGGAGACGATGCGGCAGGCCAGCGGAATCTCCTCCCCCCGCAGGCCCTTGGGATAACCGGTGCCGTCGTACTTCTCGTGATGGCCCAGCGCGATTTCCGCGGCCTCGCAAATGAGCGGGTGCTCGCTTCCCTGCAGCACGGCGTGGCCGATCGCCGGATGCTCGCGCATCACCCGCATTTCAACGTCGGTCAGGCGGCCGGGCTTCAACAGGATGGCGTCGGGAATGCCGATCTTGCCGATGTCGTGCATCGGCGCGGCCTCGGCCAGCCGGGCGCAATCGTCGGGATCCAGCCCGAGGCTTCCGGCGATGACGCGCGAGTAGTTCGCCATCCGCTCGATGTGCAGGCCGGTCTCCGGGTCGCGGTACTCGGCGGCCCGGGCGAGGCGGGCCACCAGCTCCTGCGCCTGCCGGCGGAGCTGGAAGGTCGCCTCCTCCACCCGGCTGCGCAGCACGGTGGCCTGATCGCGCATCATCCGCTGGCCCAGCCGCAGGCGCAGCAGGTTCTGCGCCCGGGCGAGCAGCTCCGGCACGACGATGGGCTTGGTCAGGAAATCGGTACAGCCGCTTTCGAGGGCGGCCACCCGCAGCTTCACCGACGTGTCGGCGGTGATCATCACCACTGGAACGTCGGCGAGATGCCTCTGGGCGCGGATGCGCTCCAGCACGACCATGCCGTCGAGATCCGGCATGACATGGTCGATCAGGATCAGGTCGGGCGTGTTGACGGCCAGCCAGTCCAGAGCCTCCAGCGGGCTGCCCATGCCGATGGGCTCCGCGTCGTCGATCCGCCGGATGACTGCGCTGGTGATGAACAGCGTGGACGGATCGTCATCGACGATTACAACCTGCATTTTTACGCCCGCCCCAGACCACCACTTCGTGTATCATTCGGAAATGATACACGGCAAAATCTTAAAGATTCTTGCTAAAATTGGCGATATGCGGGCGAGAAGGTCGCGGCTGGACTGTCCGGCCGCGTGCAGGGAGCCTACCGCGTCGGACGCGCCTCAGCGGGCGGCGGTCAGACCGCCGTTGGCCGCAGCGCCCGGACGGTTGAAGGCCGCGGCCAAACGGCGGAACAGGCTGCGCAGATAGGCGGCCCGCAGGGCTTCCGCCTGGCGGCGGATGTTGCGCAGTTCCGTGGACGACAAGGGGTTCGCAAAGCTGTCGGCGTTCATGGCTGTCCTCATGGCGGCCTCGAAGGCCGCGGTTCGATGGGAATGTCTCTGGCGGTGCCGCTCGGGCGCCGGGGTCGGCGGCTGGCCGTGGAAGGGGCCTGCGCGATGCCGGCGGAGGGGCGGTGCTGCCTGCCTGGATATAATGGCACCGCCGTCGCGAAAGCCAACGCGCCGATAACGCATGGCTTCCATTACTATGATGCAGCGCACAACATGGAAGAAAACGGCGCATCATCTTTCAGCAACACAAGTCTTCGCAGCGCTGTTAAAAGAGTTCATCGCAGCGCTATGACGATGGGGACTTCCGCAGCGCTGCGAAGCGTGGATCTTCTGCCTTTCCAGCGTGCCGGGAAGACACCAGGCCGGAGGCGTCCCTCGGAGGGCGGCTTGACCACACTCCGCCACCACGGCAGAGTTAAAGCCCGACCGTGGAAGGGGATTCCGCATGCTCCGCCCAGCGCTGCTCACCCTTGGCCTTCTTGCACTGCCGATCGCCGCCACTGCGGCGAGCTTTCCGTGCTCCAAGGCCACCACCCCGACGGAAAAGGCGATCTGCGCCGATCCGGCGCTCTCCGCGTTGGACGAAAAGCTGGCCGCAACCTACCGCGCGGCCCTGGAGCGCCTGTCGGGCGCCAGCCCGGAGGAGGGCGCCGCCGGAGCCGCGGTGAAAGCCGACCAGCGGGCATGGCTGCGCGACCGCGACTCCTGCCGTGCCGACGCGGCTTGCCTGCGCCGCGCCTATGATGGACGTTTGGCCGTCCTGTCCTTCCGCAGCGATCCGGCCACCCCGTCGCCCGCTGGACGCTATGTGGGCCGCTTCGACCATGAGGGCTTCATCAGCGTTGCCGCCATCGCCCTGCGCAACGGGACGGTCGCCGTCAGCGTCAGCGGCGCCGAGCCCACGGCCGGACGCTGGGTGTGCGACTTTTCCGGCATCGGGCGGCTGGACGACCAAGAACGGCTGATCGTCGGCACCCCCGACGCGGAGGGCGGCGGCCTGATTCTGGTCGCCGCCAAGGACGGCGGGGTCGTCATCCCCGACCTGGAGCCCAACCGGGCCGCCAGCGGCTACTGGTGCGGCCACAACGGCAGCTTCATCTGGACCTACCGGCGCGCTCCCTGATCCGCGCCGCCTTGCGAAGCGCGTGCCTCGGCACCATTCCGAAGATGCATTGCGCACAATTCAATAACGCATAATCAAATGCATTGTGCGCAATTCGATTTTGCGCGATGGTTCTCCTCGACAACAAGCGGCAACCCGCTTCCCCGATCGAAACGATCCATCTGTTCAAAGGAGTTCACGCAATGAAGATCCTCTACACGACCAAGGCGACGGCCACCGGCGGGCGTGACGGCAAGGCGGAGACCGACGACGGCCTGCTGTCGGTGGCGCTGGCCGCTCCGAAGGAACTGGGCGGCAAGGGCGGCGCCACCAACCCCGAGCAGCTGTTCGCCGCCGGCTATTCCGCCTGCTTCCTCGGCGCCATGAAGTTCGTGGGCAACCGCGACAAGATCACCGTTCCGGCGGACGTGACGGTGAGCGCCCAGGTCGGCATCGGCCCGCGCGACGACGGCGAGGGATTCGGCATCGCGGTGGACCTCACCGTGTCGCTGCCCGGCCTGGACAAGGCGGCGGCCGAGGATCTGGTGGCCCGCGCCCACAAGGTCTGCCCCTACAGCCACGCGACCAAGGGCAACATCGCGGTGAACACCGCCATCGCGTAACGGGCGTATAACAGGGTTTCATGCTTGCGGGCGTGTTGCGTGCCATATCCCCATGCGCTATGGGGTCGCGCGCAACAGGCCCGCGACGTGTCCCTGGCTGGGAACCCCCGAACGATGAGCACCGAGAACGACAACCCGCTGCTTCTGGCCAATCAGGCCTGCTTCGCCCTCTATTCGGCGAATCTGGCGATGACGCGGGTGTACCGCCCGCTGCTGGAAGCGCTGGAGCTGACCTACCCGCAGTATCTGGTCATGCTCCTCCTCTGGGAACAGGACGGCCAGACCATGAAGGCGCTGGGGGAGCGGCTGCTGCTCGACAGCGGCACGCTGACCCCGCTGCTGAAGCGGCTGGAAGGGCAGGGGCTGGTCACCCGCGGGCGCGACCCGGCGGACGAGCGGCTGGTGCGCATCCACCTGACACCCCAAGGGACCGCTCTGCGGGAGCGTGCGACGGCGCTGCCGGAGCGCATCGCGGCGGCGGCCAACTGCCCGCTCCCCGACCTAGCCGGCCTGCGCGACGCGCTCCTGAGCTTGCGCGACTCGCTGAACGACGCCGCCGACCGGGACTGAGGCCGGCGGCGGGGGATCGGTCAGCCGGCCTCGGCCATCGGCAGACGCGGCGTTTCCTCGGTCAGCCGCTTGGCGCGGCGGGCGCGGGTCTCCACGGTCGCCGCAGGGGTGACCGGCACGAAGTCCGTGGGCCGGCGGTCGTCGCCGGTGATCGCCCGCATGGCCGCCACGTTGGCGCTCTCCACCGCCTGCGCTTTGCGCACCTGGGCCAGGAACTTGGCGCTGGGCAGCATTACGTAGGTGATCCCCTCGATGCGGGCGCCCACCTTGTCGTAGAGCTTCTCCGCGCTGGTCAGGATTCCTTCCTCGACCAGCGCGTCCACCGCGGCGGTCACCGCGCGCAGCGTGTCGCGGCGGCGGCTCCACACATTCATGCCGCTGTTCTTGATGATCTCGTCCGCCGACAGGGTCATCGCCTTGGCGCCCAGATCACCCGGCACCTCCGCCCCCGAATAGTCGTACTCGGCGCTGAGACGGTTGTAGAGCCAGCGGGAAACCGGGCTTTTCAGCCGCATCAGCCATTGGTAGCTGACCGGTTTGAACTCCAGGTTCCGGATGGCCGAGGAAACCAGCGGGTTGAACTGCAGGTGGGTTTCCTCGTCGCCCCCCTCGTCGCCGATCAGGTCGGGACGGGAGCGGATGGCCAGCACCGGGAAGGCCGTGGACTCCAGCAGGTTGGCCCCGCGGCCCTTCTTCACCCCCTCCGCCGGCTTGCCGATGATGATGCGCGAGCGCGCCAGGATGGTCAGCGCTTCGCGAATGTCGCGGATCGACAGGGTGTGGCCGACCGCCTTCAGCTCGCGCTGGATCTCGTAGAGGGTGAAGCGCATCTGGACCTTGTCGCGGTTCTCGCCGCCCAGCGACAGGCGCGAGCGGTCCATGGCGAGGCGGCGCACCACATGCTCCACCACCTGCTCGCGCTCGGCGGGAAAGACCTCGTATTCGATCTCGGTCTGGCCGTCGGCTTGGGCGGGCCCGTCGTCGCGGTTGGTCATGTCGCGGCTGACTTGGTCGCGGTTGACCATCTTGGTCAGACGGGCGGGCTGGATGGTCAGATGGAAGGTGCTGCCGTGATAGGTGAACTCGCGCTTGATCGACGCGACGAAATTGCCCTTCGCCGGCGCGGTCTCCGCGGACCGTCCGCCGTCGCGCGAGGCGAAGACGTAGCGCGGCGCCAGATCGTACAGCGCGATCAGGTGCGACTGGGAGCGGTCCTCCAGCTCGAACAGAACCAGTTGCAGCGCGCCGGGTGTCGCGATCTTGCTCATCCAATCCCTCCTTGCCCGGCTATGACCATGCGGCGGCGGGCGGGCGCTGACAACCGCTTCGTGACGGGCGACCTCCTTCGGTATGGAGCCTTTGCCCGCGTCTATGGAGCGATAACCCGCAGGTATGGAGCAACAGCCCGCGCTTTTCCGGCACGGCGCTGAGATCCTTCGACTCTGCGGGCGACTCCACCATCCGATGCGAATCGCTTCGCATCGGCGGGGGCGAGGGTGCGGGCTATCACTCCATGACCGCGAGTCTGCCCGCGAGTCGGAACTCCAAGGGTCGGACCGGCAAAGCGCGAGCAAAAGCTCCATACGGTGCTCGCCGCCGGATGACCAGCCAGGACGGGTGAACACGGCAGAGCGCGAGCTATCGCTCCATGTCCGCGGGTAATCACTCCATGGTGAAGAGTGTGGAGGGGGATGTGCCTCCGCCGAAACGCGGGCTGTTGCTCCATACTCCAGCGTCAGCCGCGGCCTATGGCTCCAATAGCTGGGCCTCCAGAGGCGCGGGCTATCGCTCCAAGGGCGCGGGCTTCCACTCCAGGATTCCGATTCGGTGATGAAGCGCGGGCAATCGCTCCATGACGGCGGGCAATGGCTCCAGGAGCGCGGGCCAGGGCTTCAATGGCGCGGGTTACCGCTCCATGCCCGGCTATAGAGTGATTGCCCGCGGTTTGAAGAACCGTGCGCCGCTGGGAATCCTGATCCGCAAAGCCACCGGCCCGCCTTCCGTGCGGAGCCGGTCCCGACAGCCTTGCGGAGACCGCAGCATGACACCCCGCGACGACACACCGATGGACGCCCCACCAGATGACGGCCCGCCCGCCGACACCGGGCGATGGGGCCGGATTCCGGCTTGGTGGCTCGGCCACCCCGCCATCGACGCCGACGGTTTGGCCGTTTTGGCGGCGCTGGCGACCTACGCCAACGCCCGCGGCGAGTGCTGGCCGTCCCAGGCGACTCTCGCCACCGCGCTGAAGCGCAGCCGCAGCACGGTGAACCGCATCCTCGGCCATCTCGCCGAATCCGGGGTGATCGGGAGGGAGTCCCGCCGCTCCGCCTCGGGCGGACGCTTGTCCTGCCTGTACCGGCTGCGGCTGGTCCCCGGCGAAGGAGCGATACCCGCAGCCGATGCGGAGACTGGACGGACCGGAAAGCCCCCTGTGCAGACGCCGGTCAAGGATGTCGCTCCCGCCGACTCCCCTTGTGCGCCGGTGCGACAGAAACAGCCGGAATCTGAACAGACTCTGGACTCACACGCTTCGCGCGGGCTCGCGCAGGCCGTGCCGGACGGTTGGATGCCCGACGCCGAGGAGCGCGCCTGGGCGGAAAGCCGCTTCGCCGAGGTCGATCTGAACCGACACGCCGAAGGATTCCGGCTGCGCTGCCAAGCCCACGGCTACCGCTATCGCGATGCTGGGGCCGCCTGGAAAGCTTGGCTGGCGCAGGACGCCGCCGCCGGCAAGGCGCCGCTGCTCCGATCGCCAAGCCGCTCGGCCACCGCAAGGGCGGCAACCGCCACGCCGGTTCCCGAACAGAAGCTCGGCGCCTGGATGGCCGCCGCGGCGAAGCTCAACGCCACTCATGGCGCTGTTCATGGCGCCACCCCGCAAGCCCACCCGAACGTCTGGAGGTGAGGAAACACCATGACCGCACAACCGCGATCCGTCCCGCCCGGGGGGGTGAACCCTTCGGTCGTGACCCATTTGCCGTCCCGTCCGCCGCTTCCCTTCGATCCCGCCGCCCCTGCCCATGAGCGCGGTCTGGCGCTGGCGTCGGCGCTGCCGGTGCCGCTCCGGACCATCCTCGCCTCCGGACGGGTGGAGCGCCGGCCGCGCTTCGGCGACCGCGGTTTCGACGGGGTGACGGAGGACTGGAGCCCGCCCGACGGAGTGACCGGCCAACAGGCCCTGATGGCGCGGCGCGCGCTCGACGAGCTGACCGGCTCCATCCTGGCTCCGGCGACGCCGGACCATCTGCTGGCCCGCATCCTGGCCCTGCTCAGCCACTATCCGGCCAAGGGAACCGCGCCGGAGGTGGAGCATCTGGTCGCGCTCGACTGGGCGGAGGATCTCGGCGAGTTCCCGGCCTGGGCGGTCGACGCGGCGGCGCGGACCTGGCGTCGGACGCAGAAATGGCGCCCGTCCATCGCGGAGATGCGGGCGCTGTGCGAGGAGGCCTGCGCGCCGGAATGGGCGCTGGCGCGACGCCTGTCGGTGATCGCGGCGGCGGGAAGCGCGCCCGGAGACGGGGCGGGCGAGGGGACGGGCCACGGCCGCGCCGGACGGCTGCGCGCGCTGGCCGGGGGAGCGGTCCGGCGGATGGGATGAGCCGACCGCCCGGCTGCACCGCCTACGGCGTCCGCTCCTCGCGGATCGCCCGTTCGAAGGCGGCCAGCATCTCCACCCCCTCGGCACCGAACCGCCGCTCGATGGCCTCCCGCACTGCGGGTTGGGAGACCTTGCGAAACGCCTCCGCCTCGCGCGGGGTCAGCGTGTGGACCTCCATGCGCTGCGCCAGCGGCGGCAGGCCGCGATCCGAGGATTCGATCAGGCGGCTGAGGCCGCGGCTGGCGACGACGCCCAATCGGGCGCCGTTCATCACGGCCGCGCGGTCGCTGGGGGCGAGGTCGTCCAGGAACTTGGCGTTCATCACCCAGACATAGGGGAGGAACAGGTGGTTGCTCAGCGTCAGATGGCGCTGCACCTCGTCGAAGCGGGCGAAGCGGACGATCGGCACCGGATTCATCTGGCCGTCCACCGCGCCGGTGCCCAGCGCGTTGTAGAGGTCCGACCAGGCGACGTTGACCGGCGTGCCGCCCAGGCTGCCGATCATGGTGCGGTGCGTCTCCAGATCCATGGTGCGGATCTTCAGCCCCTTCATGTCCTCCGGCAGACGGATCGGACGCTTGGAGTTGGTGATGGTGAACAGCCCGCCCGGATCGCCGAAGCCCAGCACGGCGAGGCCCGCCTTGCGCCGGATCTCCTCGGCCAGCCGGTGGCCGAAGGGGCCGTCGAAGACGTCGTAGGCGTTGGCGACCGAGGAATAGGCGAAGGGCAGGTCGATGACCGCCAGCATCGGGTAGAGCGGCGCCACCCCGCCGACCGAGGAGATGGCCGACTGGATGGTCCCCTGGCGGACCAGCTTCACCGCGTCGCCGTCGCGGCCCATCTGGCCTTCGGGAAAGATCTCCACGCGCACGCGCTTCTCGGTCGCCACTTCCACATGGTTCTTGAAGACGATCGCCATCGCCCCGGCGGTGTTGTCGAAGGCGTCGTTGCGGTTGGGGTGGGCCAGCTTGATGACCGTCTCGGCGGACACTCCGGCGGCGGCGAGCGCCAGCGCCAGTACCGTGCAGGCGGCCAACAGCCGCGCCGTCCATCTGCGTTTCATCGCGTCCTCTTCTGGCTACTTGGTCTTGAAATGCTCGGCGGGGTCCCAGCCGTCGCCGGGCGGGTCGGCGATCAGCCGCTCGCAGCGCGCGACGTAGAGCCGGGCCAGCGCCGCCACCTCCGGCTCGTCGGCCAGGGGCCGCAGCAGGTCGAGCGCGGCCGACCAGCGCCGGCCGCGGTAGAGCGAGACGGCGACGTGCCACTGGCGGCACAGGTCGTGGGTCTCCGGCGAACGGGCGAAGGCCGAATGCGGGTCGAGCGCGCCGACCAGCTCGAACAGCTCGATCGGCGCCGACAGGCCCGAGGGCACGGCCAGATCGACGGGCCGGAACAGGAAGCGCCCGCGCACCGCGTGCTCGACCGCCCCGGTGACCAGGATGCTGGTGCCGTAGACCTTGTTCAGCCCCTCGATCCGCGAGGCGAGGTTCACATGGGAGCCGAGCGCGGTGTACTGCATGCGGTCGGAGGAGCCGACGTTGCCCACCACCACCTCGCCCAGATGCAGGCCGAAGCGGGTCGGCATCGGCGGCATGCCGGCGGCGAGGCAGGCGTCGTTGATGGCGCGGTTGACCGACAGGCAGCCGAGTGCCGCGAGGCAGGCGTGCTCCGCATGGTCCGGGTCGGGTCGCGGCGCGTTCCAGAAGGCCATGATGGCGTCGCCGATGAACTTGTCCACGGTGCCGCCATGGCCGTGGATGCAGGCGGTCATCCGCTCGAAATAGGTGGTCAGCCGGTCCAGCACCTGCTGCGGCGGCATGGCTTCGCTGGTCGCGGTGAAGCCGGCGATGTCGCTGAACAGGATGCTGAGGGGGCGCGTCTCGCCGCCCAGCTCGCCGCCGTCGCCGGTCACGATGATGTCGCGCACCAGCGCCTTGGGGACATAGGCGCCGAAGCGGCGCAGGCCGCCCTTCATGGCCTCCACGGCGCCGGCCAGCTCCGCCAGCTCCTGCACGCGGGTGCGGACGGCGAAGCGGCCGTTGAGGTCGAAATGGCGGATGCGCTTGGTCTCCGACACGATGTCCTGCATCGGGCGGGTCAGCCGGTGCGACAGCCAGAGCAGCAGCAGGACCGACACCGCCAGCAGCCCGGCGCCGATCACGACGATGCGGTAGGTGGCGCGGCGCAGCGAGCCGACGAACTCGTCCACCTCCACCGCCACGCCGACGGTCCAGCCGCCGCCGATCCCGTCGGTCAGGGTCGCGAACTCGACGATGTAGTCGCGGCCCATCGGCCCCAACGGTGCGATGAAGCGGTCGCCGGCGCCGTCGCGGCGGCGCTCCACCGCTTCGGCCACCACCGGGTCGGGGAAGGATGCGGTGGTGTGGAGCGCCGCCGCAGCACCGTCGCCGCCGACCAGCAGGTCGGCCCGGTTGTGGCAGATCACCCGCCCGTCGCCGTCGATCACGAACACCGCCCCGGACGGTCCGATGCGCAGGGCGTCCAGCCGGGCCGCCAGCCGGTCCAGCGAGACGTCGGCCCCGATGGTGCCGATGGGCACCCCGTCGTCGGTGGCCATCCGGTAGGAGACGGTGACCACCGGGCGCCGGGTCGCCGGCAGGACGAAGGCGTCGGACATCACCGCCGACCCGGCCTTCTGCGCCGCCACGTACCACGGGGCGACGCGCGGATCCTCCGTCGCCTCCACCCGCTCCACGCCGGTGACCTGCCCCCAGGAGCGCAGATAGAAGTAGGAGTCGGTGAACCGGCCCGAACTGGAATCCTGCATGCGCAGGGCGAGCGCGCTGCCCGGCGGCGGTGCGGCGGGGCCGAAACGCCCGCCGTCGGGGGCCAGCCGGGCCATCTGGAAGAAGGCGCCGTCCCCGGCGAATCCGACATAGAGCGAGGCGAGCTGCGGCAGGCTGGCCAAGGCGTCGGAGAAGTAGCGCAGCGATTCGATGCGGCGCAGCCCGTTCCGGTCGATCCGCCCGAACCCGGCCATCGCCTCGGCGACGCGGGCCACCGGGCTGACCAGCCCGTTCAGGTCGTTGGTGACCGTCTGGGTGGTGCGCGCGATGGACTGCGACGCCACCTCCAGCGCGCTGCGGGAGTTCTCGTGGTAGAGGTAGCTGAGCATCACCGCGATCAGCGGCACCGTCGTCAGCAGGAAGGCCAGCGCGATTCCCGCGCGCAGGCGTATCCGGTACGGCGTTTGGAACATCGGGCGGTCTCCGGTGGGCCAAAGGGGCGGGGCAACGGTGACAAGAGGGCCTCAGCCGCCGGCCGGGGCGGACAGGTCGCGCACGAAGAGGAGGCGGTCGTGCCCGTCGTGCTTGGGCTTGCGCGCGAAGACGCGCATGCCGACCGACAGCATTCCGCACACGCTGGCCGTGTTCTCGGGCCGCACGGTGGCGAACCAGTAGCGGTGCCGCTCCGGCGGCAGGACCTCCTGGGCGGCGGTTTCGATCAGGCGCCGGTGCAGGCCCTGCCCGCGCCGGTCGGGATGAACCAGGATTCCGGTGAAGTGCAGCGCGCGGTCGAGGTCACCCTCCGGAAGGCCGTAGTCGCGGCCGAGATTGTGGGCGGCCCGGCCGGGAAACTGGACGGCCAGGAAGGCGGCGAGCGCGCGGTCGGTCAGCGCGCCGAGCACCGCCCCATGGCCCCTTTGCGGCCCGGCCAGCATCTCCGACAGCTCGGCCTTGCCGAGCGGGTGCATCAGCGGGCCGCAGGCCTCCCGCTGCAACTCCAGGACGGCGTCCAGCGCGTCCGGCGCCAGCAGGGCGAAGCGCAGCCCGGTCATTGCCGGCCCCTCGTCCGCTGGCGCGCCGTGCGGTGCGGGACGGTCCGCCGCCAGGTCAGCAGGGCGAAGAGCAGCAAGCTGCCGGCCAGCAGCGCGCCGATCATTCCCACCCCCTCCGGTCCGGCGCCCAGCGGGACGGCGGCGGCCAGCGTGCCGAACAGCAGCGGCCCGGCGGCCTGTCCCAGCTTGCGGGTGTTGACGTGCAGGGCCAGAACGGAATCGCGCCGCCGCGCCTCGCGCGCCGCCAGAAGCTCGGCGTGGCGGATTTGGGCGGACAGGCCGAAGCTCTCGGCGAGGCCGATCAGGAACACCGTGGCGATGGCCGTCCACAGCGACGCCTGGAGGCCGAACAGGGCCAGCGCCCCGGCGATCATCGCCGCGGACAGCAGAGTCACCCCCGGAATCGGCAGGTGCCGCGCCGCCATGCGGGTCAGCAGCGGCCCGGCCAGCACGACGCACAGGCCGTGCAGCAGGTAGGCGCGGCCCACCGTCGCCGACGACAGGCCGAGATCCGCGATGAACAGCGGCAGATAGAAGGGCAGGAACATCGCCGCCACCGCGGTGGGCAGGGAGACCAGCGCCAGGAACAGCGGCACCCTGATGCGCCGGTGCTGTGGGTGAACCGTCCCGCACGGCGTGGGAACCGCCGCGGGCGCGCAATGCGCGCCCGGCGGGACGGTTCCGGGCAGGCGGGGAACGCCGAACGCGGTGTAGAGCAGCCCGGCGACCGGGATCACCGCCCCCCCGGCGAACACCGTCACCGGCCCGTAGGTGGTGGAGAGCAGGGCGCCCGATACGGCCCCGCAATTCACCCCGGCGTACATACCGGCGAACAGCCCGGATTGCAGAGCGGAGCTGTCGGACACCCCCCGCAGCCGCCCGATCAGGGCGTTCGCGGCGACCAGACCGGCCATGCCGCCCGCCCCGCTCAGCCCGCGGGCCAGGACGAACAGCAGCGGGTCGGCGGCCAGCGCCGCCAGCGCGGCCAGCGCCATTCCCACCGCGGCCATCACGAAGCCGGCCAGCGAAACCGCCCGCCAGCCGAATCGCCCGGTCAGCCGTCCGGCGGCCAGCGCCGCGGCGACCCCGCAGAGCATTTCCGCGGTCAGGGGCGCCGCGGCCATCTGGGATGGCGACAGCAGGGGAAAGGGGTCCCCGCCGAAGCTGGTCATCAGCAGCGGGACGAAGGACACCGGCAGGAAGGCGCCGAAATACATCAGGAAGGCCGAGAAGCGGATGGAGCCGGCGAAGTCGCCGGTCTCACCCACCACAGAGCGCCCTTCTTCCGAACGATGGACCATCCGCGTCCGCCCACCGAGCACGCGGTCCATCTCGAACATGAACAGCAGCGAGGTGACGAGGATGGTCGCCATGTCCAGCCCGAACTCGGTCAGTTGCGCGGCCACCCGGTCGCCGTCGACCACGGCCACCAGCTCGCGCGCCTCGCCGCCGCGGTCCTGGGCGAGCGGCCATCGCAGCGTCACGTCCGGCATGTCCGACAGGAAGGGAGCGCCGCTCACCATGTGGCGGTCGTCGTGCGCCGGCGGGTTTGCGTCGGGCATGGCCAGTTCGATGGATTGCAGGGTGGGCATGCTGGCGCGGATGCGTTCGAAATAGCCGTCGACCCCGGCCAGCGACCCGTAGTCGAGCCCGCGGCGGACCACCGATTCGACGTCGTTGCGGATCATCCGCGCGACGATCTGGGTCGCCTGTTCGGCGGCCTCCAGATGGGCGGTGGAGATCAGCGTGTAGCATTCCGCCGCCGCCGCGGTCTGGGCGGCCAGCATCGCGCCGAGCGCCAGCAGCCGGCGCAGGCGTTCCAGCCGGACCCGGCGCCCTTCCGACGCGCGGCGCAGCCCGAAGGCCATGGCAAGGCCGGTCAGGCCGAGGAAGCCGACCGTCCCCAGCCCCGTCCACAGGAGCTGCGGCAGGGTACGGTCGCGGAATTCCTCGACGCGGTCGTCCACTCTCGCGCTGTCGGATTGCACGATGAGAAAGCCGGCGGGGGCGTCGGGCTTCCGGCCGTCCCGCTCGGCCTCGCCGGGATTGCGGATCGGCAGATAGAGGGTGTAGGTCCCGTTGTCGGCATCGTGCCGGAACCAATGGGGACGCCGCGCCAGCTCAGCACGGGCGCGGCGCAGGGCGGCCTCCGCCATCGGCTCCACGGGCCGCCCCCTGGCGATGGCGACGACGCGCCCGTCCGCCACCGCCACCCCGATTCCCCGCGCCCAGGGCAGATTGGCGGCGAGTTGGTCGAGGATCGCCTCCAGCCCATAGAAGTCGTCCAATGGCTTGCCGTAGCCCAGCGCGTCCTGGACGTTCTCGACGGTCTTGCCGCCGACCACCGCGAAGGCGGCCATCAGCGTGCCCGCGTGGTTCTGACGGAAGGAACCGAGATTGATGCTCAGGCTGAAGGCCAGCGTCACCCCCACCAGCAGAACGGACACAAGGAAGGCGCGGAGGGGGCCGGAGCGGCCGGACGGGGCGCCGGGTGAGGCCATGGCTAGAGCACTCCGTGCAGTGAATCCGCCGCCAGAAGCGCCGGGAAGGGGATGCGGTAGCCGATGGCCGCCGCGGTCGCCGCGTTCCAGGCGATGGACGGGGTGTCGAAATAGACCTGCGGCAGGTGGCGCAGCGGCTCGCCGGCCATGACGCGGGCGAGGGTGGCGGCGCCGAAATGGCCGATGCCCGCCATGTCGGCGCGGGCGATGCTCATCAGCGCGCCGCGCTCCACCTCCTCGGGGCCGAGCTGCGAGAAGGTCGGGATGCGCCGTTTCAGAAAGGGCCGGGCCAGCGAGGTGAAACGGTCCAGCGGCCAGCGCCCGTAGGTGATGTAGACGGCTTCCGCCTCGCGCGACAGCGCGTCCCAGGCGGCGGTCAGATCGATCTCGTAGCGGTACTGGTCGAGATGGTCGATGGGTGCGCGGACGTGCCGCTCCACCAGCTCGAATCCGATCCGTCCGGCGGCGGCCTCGATGTCGGGCAGCGAGGCGATGGCGCGGCCGGTGGGGCTGTCGTCGTAGGCGATGCCCAGCCGCCGGAACTGGAAAGTCTTGTGAAAGATGGACAGCTGGCGCTGGAACCGTCGCGGGTCGAGATGCGCCCACACATGGTCGCGCCCCGTGTCGGCCTCCGACTCGACGATTCCGGCGGCGATCGGGTTGGTGCAGGAGAAGGCAAGGACCGGCGCACAATGCGCGTCGGTCGCCAGGGCGACGCCGGCGACCGTCCCCATGACGATCATCAGGTCGATGTCGCGCGTCTGGTGCAGACGCGTCACCAGCGCGGCGGCGCCGTCGGGCGTCAGGTTGGTGGCGTGGGCGTCGGCGACGAAGTCCAGGACCGGGCTGCCGGCGCGCGCGGCCAGCCAGGACCACAGGGCGGCGGTGTCGGTCTGGCCCGGACGGTAGGGCATGCCGGTCAGCGCGCCGGTCCAGCCCATCCTTTCCAGCTCGCCCAGGATGGCGGCGAGCGTCGCGGCGTAATTGCCGTAGGGCATGGATTCGGCGTAGCCGACGCGCCAGCGCCGCGGCACGTCCCGGACCGACGGGAGCGGGCGGGGGGCGGCTGGGACCGCCGGCGACGGGCAGAGGGCGCCAAGTCCGGCGGCCGCCGCACCGGCCATCCAGCCGCGGCGGGTCATCGCCGCGGCTGGATGGCCGGCGGTGGATCGGCCGGCGGTGGATGGGACATGTGGGCTCATTCCGTCTGGTCCTCCCTCCCGGCGCTCGACCGGTAGCGGCGGACGACCCGCGGCCCCAGAAGGGGGACCGCGCTGGGGCGCAGCCCGGACCGCGCCGCGATGTCCTCCGCGGTGATCCGGTGATCGCCCTGCCGCCCGATCAGCACCGCCTCGTCCCCCGCCTGGACACCGGGAATATCCGTCAGGTCGGCCAGCAGGCTGCTCATGAAGGGGCGGCCCAGGACCGGCGCCGGGCGGCCCCGGATCAGCAGGAGGCCGCCGACCAGCCGGTGCAGGTGGTGGCCGTCGGCGAAGCCGAAGGGCAGCACCGCCACCGGCGTGCGCCGGGGGGCGGCGCTGGCGGCGGCGTAATCGGCGACGTCGCCCGGTTCCAGCGCCGTGACGCGGGTGACGCGGGCCTTGACGCTCATCACCGGGGCCAGGGGGAGGGGCGGGTTTCCGTCGGCCATGCGGATGCCGAACAGGGCGGCGCCGCACCGCACCGCCGTGCAGCCGATGCGCGCCGCGGCCCCGGTCAGCAGGGGTCGACCGAGAGCCACGCTGCTGAGCGCGTGGACCAGCGGCGGCAGCAGCCCGGCGGCCCGCGCCGTCTCGACCGCCTCGCCGAACCGCTCCAACTCCGCCAGGCCGCCGTCCTCGTAAGGCCCATAGGCGCCGGACAGGTGGGTGTAGAGCCCTTCCAGCCGCAGCGTCGGCGCGGCGGAAACCGCGGCCAGCAGGTCGGTCAGGTCCGCCCGCGGCGCCCCGAATCCGGCGAATCCGGTGTTCACCCGGACATGCACGTCAACCGTCCGGCCGGCGCGGTTGGCGGCGGTGGCGAGCGCCCGCGCCTCCGCCGTGCTGGTGACGGTGGCGCCCAGCCGGTGCAGGGCGGGCAACCGGAGCTGGCTTTGCAACGGCGGGTCGATCACCAGGATGGGGGCCGTAACTCCGGCCCGCCGCAGCGTGATGCCCTCGCCCATGTCGGCGACCACCAGCCCGTCGATCCCGAACCGCTGGAGCGCCCGTCCGACCGGCCCGGCGCCGTGGCCGTAGGCGTCCGCCTTCACCACCCCGAAGACGGCCTGACCGGGTGGAAGGCCGCGGCGCAGCCGTTCCAGGTTTCGGCCGAGGGCGTGCAGATCGATGTCCGCCCAGGCGGTGGTGCTGCCCCGCCGGCCCGTCCGCGTTCCCGTCATGCAAGGAACTTCGCTCTGATGTCGGTCGAGGATTCCCTGCCGATCTTGTCGAAGTGCTGATCGAGAAACTCGTCGGCCTTATGGCGGCCCGTTTCGAACATGTACATCAGGAAGTCCCAGTCGGCGTTCAGCTTGCTGGTGACGCCCAGCTTCTCCACGACCTCTTCGGCGTCGACGGTGTGGATGTGCATCTTCTTGTGCTTCTCGGGGCTGAGTTCCCCGGAGTCGATCAGCTTGGAGACGAAGTCGACGACGCGCAGCTCGCGCATCATGCTGGAGTTGAAGCTGAGCGTGTTGACGCGGTCCATGATCTCGCGGGCGGTGCGCGGCGGCACCGGCACGCGGACCGGGTTGATCTGGATGATCAGGATGTCGCGGCTGTCGCACTGCTCGATCAGCGGGAACAGCGGCGGATTGCCGGAATAGCCGCCGTCCCAGTAAAAGGCGTTGCCGACCTGGACCGCCTGGAACAGGAAGGGCAGGCAAGCCGAGGCGAGCACCGCGTCCACCGAGATGTCCTTGGGACCGAACACCTTCAGCCGGCCGGCGCAGACGTCGGTCGCCGCGATGAAGGTCTTGCAGGCCGGCGCCTTGCGCAGCCGCTTGAAGTCCACCACGTCCGACAGCACGTCGCGCAGCGGATTCTGGTTCATCGGGTTCAGCTCGTACGGCGACATCATGCGCGACAGCGCGTCGAACATCTGCCAGAGCGGGGAGAAGTCCATGTTCCCCTTGCTGAACATCTTGTCGAGCGGGGTCGGCTGGAGCGGCCCCTTCTTGGCTTCGTCGGAGATGCGGCGCCAAAATTCGCGCAGCTTGCTCCGCGCGCCCTCGGGACCGCCGATGGTCAGGCCATAGGCGGTGACGGCGCAGTTCATGGCGCCGGCGCTGGTGCCGACGATGCCGTCGATGGTCAGGCGCCCGTCCTCCAGGATGCGGTCGATCACGCCCCAGGTGAAGGAGCCGTGGGCGCCGCCCCCCTGGAGCGCCAAGTTGATCGGTTTGGCGCTCTTCCGGTTGGCGGGTTGGACGGCGGGGGCGGGCATGGTCTGGTCGGGCATGAATGGCTCCGGTCGTTGGCGTCCTGGTGAGGACGGCGGAATGGGACGGGTCGTGCTCGGGTGTGCGGCGCTGGTCAAAGCGCCGGTTTCATCGCCTTGGAAGGGGCCTTGGGCGGGCGTGTTCTGGTCAGCACGCCGTGTTTGGTGGCGCGCCGCGCCTGGGGGGTGTCGGGCGGCGGTTTCGCCAGCAGGTCGCGGTGATCGGGAACGGCGCTGCGCAGATAGCTGCGGATCTGCTGAATCCATTTGCGCGCCAGCTCTTCGGAAATGGACAGCTCCGCCGCGATGTCCGCGTAGGGCTGTTCCTCGATGAAGCGCATGCGGGCGGCCTGGCGCATTCGCTCGTCCCGGATGCCGTCGAGCGATTCCAGGACCTTGACGAGCAGAGCGCGGTCGGCGTTGGTGCGTTCCGGGTCCATGGCGTCCCGTCCGCTGGAAACGTCGGCGATGGAGGCAATCTCGACGAGGGAGCCGACCAGGACGGGATGGCGCTGGTGGGCGCGATGCCGGTCGATGAAATGGTTGATGGCGGTGCGTCGCAACCAAGTGCGCGTTTTGATGATGGAGCGTGCGTAGAGGGGCAGGACGTCCGACAGATTGATGCAGAGCCCGCTCAGGCAGTCGTGAATTTCCTGCCTGTTTCCTTTGCACAACCGGTGGTATGTCCAAAACAGGTCGGTGTAATGGCGGCACCAGAAGACCCAGAAGGCGGTCTGGTCTCCGGTCGCGATGCGTTCCAGAAGGCCGGAATCCTCCAACTGGTGGAGATCTTCCCCGGTGCGGGAGAGGAGCCGCGGCGATCCGGCCATGGACAGCGAGGGCCAGGGGCGCTTCGCTTCCCGCCGCCGATCCAACGCTGTTCCGGTGGGGATGTCCCCTAAAGGTTGCGCTCTTTGCTGCATATGACGTCCCTTGCGCGTTTTGCTCAAGGGACGCTCGCCAAGTTCTATGCGTGAACGAACTGGATATACTTTTTTTCGAAATACCTATGTATTTCGCACGAGCTCATCTAAAAAAAAACCTATCCGACCACAACCGCACTATGTCCTGATAATCAAGCCATGGCTATGCACGCGCAGGCGGGTGCGTCGATTCTATGGGTACGCAGCGAAGGATCGGTGTGGGGATAGTAACGCCGTGCGGCACCGGGCCGCTCAAGGCTTTAAGGATAAAGATGGATTAACCAACGGGATCGAATTCTTGATCGCCGTTCCGGTAATGTTTCCAGATTTCTATATTTCAGAAGATGGGTGCCGCTGCGTGCGGGGCCGTCCGAAACTTCTGCCGGATGGCAGGAGTGGAGGGGCTCGAACCCCCAACCCCCGGTTTTGGAGACCGGTGCTCTACCAATTGAGCTACACTCCTGTCGCCGCTTTGCAGCGGGAAGCCGCTTTTAGGCGATTTCAGGGCGCCGCACCAGCGGAAAATTGCTGCAATCGGGTTTGAAGCGCTCTTTCACCGGGAGCATGACGGAGAATGGGGCAGGGGGCGGCACCGTGAACGTGGCCGGGCCGTTGTCAGCCTCGGCCCACACGATATGGAAAGAAAAAATTTACCAAACAAAGCCACTTCTTGCCACGCCGCGTATACTTCTGCTCACCAAGCTGCAGAATTGAACCATCTTTAAAAGTATCGATTTCAATTTTTTAAAAGATGACTTCACAGAAGACATCGTTGATGCGTGAAGAGCGGCGGTTTGTAACGGCTTCGCATCATGGGCCGGCAAAGCCGTAGCCCTGCAGAATTGCTTGGCCGGCCGGGGACAGAATGCTTTGGACGAACGCTTCCGCCCGTGCGCGGTCCGTGCCGTTCAGCACGGCCAGCCCATAGTCTGCGCCCACCGCCATCGCCGCAGGCAGGGCGACGATCCTCAACGCTGGATTTTCCAGCGCCGCGAGCCGTGCGTTGGTGCGGTAGGTCAGGAACAGGTCGGCCTTGCGCCGTTTCATCAGCCATGCGTAGGGGTTGCGGCCTTCCGGCGGTTTCTCGCTGTTCGGCCCGCCGGTGAGTCGCAGCGCCTTCGCATCCAGCGCCGCGAAGCTGCCGGGGCGCAGGGCCTCGGCCTTGCGGAAGACGTCCCAGACATAATCGCCGGCGGGATCCGCCTGCGGCGTCGAGGTGCCCAGCCGGATGCCCGGGTCGAGCAGCCGGTCGAGCAGCGTGTCCTCCGAAACCTCCACCTCCGGCTGGGCAATGGCGCAGAGTTGGTTGCGCGCGAAGGGGTGGACGGTCGTCGCTCGTCCGGCGTCGGCCAGCGCGCGGGGATGCGCCATGTTGGCGGAGGCGAACAGGCCGCTTTCCCCACTCTGCAACAGCCGCGCCTTCAGCAGACCGGAAGGGGCAAAGACGGTGGCGACCCGGATGCCCACCCGCGTTTCGAACGCCTGCGCCAGTTCGCTCAGCGCGGCCTTCAGACTGCCGGCGGCAAACAGATGCACCGCACCGTCCAACCGCGCCACCGACTTGTCCATGAAGGTCATTGTCCGCACCGCTTGTGTCCAAACGCCTTTTTCTTATGCATAGAGCACGGAACATACTTGGAAACGTGTGAGGAACAACGCACGCCGCCACCGCGGGCCCAGCAGCCGGAATGAACTGCGTGTGGCGTGTTCCTCCGCTCGCCACAATCTAAGATGTATAATGGCCAAGCGCCATGCAGCGGCCTCCCCAGCGAACCATCCAAAATCGATAACCGTGTCGGCCATGAGCCGTCCGGGATTGCGCGCATTCCCGTGAAGGAGCGTGCGCAAACGCCACGGTCGGCGCGGTGTCCCGGTATGCGCACCGCTCCGGCACCGCTCATGACGGAGATATGAATGTTACAAATTCCGACAAACTAGGACTAACACCATCTCCAAAATCGTATGATAGAAATAGCTACCTCAGATGGAGATCCGACGGGGTCTTCGTTAATCAAAAGTTAGCAACGACCATCGCGCGAAGGTATCGGTCCTATGAACTCGTCCACCAAAGCCGCCTCTTCCATCTCCGTCCTTAGTAAAGATGTGGATAAGAGAAAAGCGTCATGGTGGGCTTGCTTCGTGGCAAGCGCCATTCTCGCGGGTGTGGCTGCTCCCGCGCTCGCGCAACAGCTGCCGGCGCAGCTCCCCTCGGGCGCGGAACCGCGTCCGGAGGCGCCACGCCCGGTGATGCCGCTGCCCTCGGTGCCGGGCGGGGCGGTGACCGTGCCGAAGGCGCCCGCGGCGGAGGCGCCGGCGGGGGCCGAGAGTTACCGCCTGACGTTGCGGGATGTCACGATCGAAGGCGCCACCGCCTACAGCCAGGACAGCCTCAGGACCACCTACCAGGACCTGCTGGGCCGCGAGGTGTCGGTGGCGGACCTGTTCAAGATCGCCAACGACATCGAGTTCCGCTACCGCAACGACGGCTTCATCACCAGCCGGGTCATCGTTCCGGCCCAGACGATCGAGGACGGCACCTTCCGCCTCCAGGTGGTCGAGGGCTTCGTGTCCGACATCACCTATCCCGACGACATCGGCCCGGCCCTGGCCGCGGTGAAGCGGCTGGTGGAGCCGCTGCGCGGCGTCAAGCCGATCAACGTCGCCGAGGTCGAGCGCCGCCTTCTCCTGGCGAACGACCTCGCCGGCCTGAGCGTGCGCGCCAGCCTGGAGCCGGCCCCGGACACGCTCGGCGCCTCGGTGGTGGTGGTGAAGACGGACCGCAAGGCGATGGACGCCCTGGTGTCGTTCAGCAACCGCAACACGCCCTATCTCGGCACCGCCCAGACCACCGCGACGGCGGCGTTGAACTCCTTCGGGCCGAACGCCGACACGGTGAACCTCAGCGGGCGCGTGTCCTCCCCGGCGTCGCGGGCCTGGTCGGTCGGTGCCGGCTACCAGGCGCTGGTGACCGGCGACGGGCTGACCTTCTCCGCCACCGGCTCCTATTCCAAGTCGCGCCCCGGCCTGACGCTGGACCCGCTGGACGTGGAAAGCTGGGTGGCGGCGGGCGTGGGGACGCTCAGCTACCCGGTGATCCGCTCGCGCCTGGAGAACCTCCGCGCCGTCGGCGAGTTCGAATACCGCGACGTGAACACCGACATTTCCGGCGACCGCTTCAACCGCGACCGTCTGCGCATCCTGCGCGGCGGTTTCAGCTATGACCGGACCGACGGCTGGGACGGCATCACCGCGGTGCGCGGCCTCGTGCACCAGGGGCTGGACATTCTCGACGCGACGAAGCTCGGCTCCGCCTACGCCTCGCGCGAGCGCGGGCGCAGCGACTTCACCAAGCTCACCGCCGACATCACCCGCGTGCAGCAGCTGCCGGCCAACTTCAGCATCCTGGCGACGGCCACCATGCAGGCCGCGGGCACGCCGCTGCTGGCCAGCGAGCAGATCGCGCTGGGCGGCCCGAGCTACGGCCGCGCCTTCGACGAGGGCGAGATCTCCGGCGACAGCGGTTGGGCCGGGTCGCTGGAGCTGCGCTACACGCCGGCGCTGCCGGACAACGCCTTCGCGCAGGCCGTCCAGATCTATGGCTTCGTCGACGGCGGCGAGGTGTGGAACCGCTCCAGCCTGGAGCAGAACAGCCGGAATTCGCTGGTCTCCGTGGGCGGCGGCGTGCGCGCCGGCCTCGTGGAGCGGCTTTTCGCGACGCTTGAGATCGATAAACCGCTGACCCGCCGCGTCGCGACCGAGGGCGACAAGGACATGCGGGTCTTCTTCAACATCACTGCGCAATACTGATAGGGCCGGGGGATACAGGACATGGGCAAGGGCAACGTCACCACCACCTCCGGCTTCACCGAGATTCCCGGCGCGCGCCGTCACCGGCAGACGCTGCGCCAGCGGCTGCTGCTGTCGTCCGCGACGGAGGCGCCCCAGCGCGGCGGCGGCACCCGGCGCCAGCGCCGTGCGGCGAAGGCCAAGGGGGGCATCGACTTCGCCCGGCTGGCGCTGCGCAGCGTGATCGGTGTGGCGCTGTCCACCCTGTTCGCCGGCGCCGCCTACGCCAATCCGCTGGAAGGCACCGTCACCGCGGGTGCCGCCACCATCCAGTCGGCGACCCCCAAGTCGATGGAGATCCTGCAGTCCACCGACAAGGCCATCATCAACTGGAAGTCCTTCAGCATCGACGCCGGTGAGAAGGTCACCTTCCAGCAGCCTTCGGCGTCCAGCGTCACGCTGAACCGGGTCACCGGCGCCGACCCGTCCAAGATCATGGGCAGCCTGTCGGCCAACGGCACGGTCATGCTGGTCAACCCCAACGGCGTGGTGATCGGCGCCGGGGCGAAGGTGGACGTCGGCGGGCTGGTGGCGACCACCGCCAACATCTCCGACGCCAACTTCATGGCGGGCAAGTACCAGTTCGACCAAGCCTCCACCAAGCCGAACGCGATGGTGGTGAACGAGGGCGACATCACCGTCAAGGACAGCGGTCTGGCCGCCCTGGTGGCCCCGCACGTCCGCAACTCCGGCGTCATCCGGGCGAAGCTGGGCAAGGTCGCGCTGGGTGGTGCCGAGACCTTCACGCTCGACTTCCACGGCGACGGCCTGATCAGCTTCGACGCCAGCTCCGCCGTCAAGACGGTGGCGAAGGACGCGGACGGCAAGCCGGTCGCGGCGCTGGTCGTCAATTCCGGCGAGATCGCCGCCGAGGGCGGCAGCGTCACCCTGTCGGCGCGCGCCGTGAAGGGCGTGATCGACAACGTCATCAACACCGACGGCGTCATCAAGGCCACCTCGGTCGGCAGCGCCAACGGCAAGATCGTCCTGTCGGGCGGTGACAACGGCAAGGTCGTCATCGGCGGCACCGTCGACGCCAGCGGGCGCGGCGAGGGGCAGACCGGCGGCACCGTCGTCGCCACCGGCGCCGAGATCGCCGTGAAGAAGAACGCCCGCGTCGACGCCTCCGGCAGCAAGGGCGGCGGCGAGGTCGCCATCGGCAGCCAGAAGGGCCGTTCCGGCACCTGGTCGGACAAGGTGACGGTCGAAGCCGGCGCCACCCTGTCCGCCGACGCCGTGAAGTCCGGCAAGGGCGGCAGCGTGACGGTGCTGTCGCAGAAAAGCACAAAGCACGCCGGTAAGATCTCCGCCCGCGGCGGTGCCGACGGCGGCGACGGCGGCTTCGCCGAGGTGTCCAGCCACAAGGACATCACGCTGACCGGCGGCGTGGACCTGTCCGCGCCGAAGGGGGCGGCGGGCACCTTCCTGCTCGACCCGGAAAGCCTGCGCATCGTCAGCTCCGCCGGAGGCAGCCAGGACGGCGCCGCCGGCGACGGCACGATCGGCGTCAACGATCCCAACCTGGGCAGCGGCGATTCCGTCAACACGGTGTCGAAGCAGGTGCTGGAAGGCATCGCCGGCAACGCGAACATCGTGCTGGAGGCGTCGGGCCTCATCACGGTTGAGACCAGTCTGGATCTCCAGACCATTGCGGGCCACAGCTTCACCCTGCGTTCGCTGACCAGCAACGGCATTGCCTTCACCGACGCCAGCTACGAGATCCGCACCAACGGCGGCGACATCGTGCTGGAAGCCAACGGCATGGCCAGCAGCCTGACCAACATCGGCAAGCTGACGACCCGCGGCGGCGCGGTTCGGCTGACGGCCACCAACAATGTCCAGCTCGCCAACCTGATCGACACCACGCCGGTCTCGGGAAGCGCCGGGGCGGTCTCCGTCAACGCCCAGAGCGGGTCGCTGACCGCGTTGGACGCCGGCCGGATCGTCGGTGGCCCGGTCACCCTGACCGCCGGCAGCGCCATCGGCGCCAGCGGTGCTGCGGTGTCGACCAGCAGCACCCAACTCTCCCTGGTCACCGGCGGCAACCTGTACGTCACCAACGACCAGACGCTGACCGACCTCTCCGTCACCAGCACGCACCGGACGGTCGGGGCCGACAGCCAGTTCTTCCTGGCCTCCAACGGCCTGATCTTCACCGTCACCGATTCGTCCGGCAGCACCGCGCTCGACGCGATCAGCCAGGTCGGCGGCCTGAACAGCTTCGCCTTCCGCGGTGATCGCAACATCCAGGTCGGCACGGTCAACGCCGGAGCGGGGTCGGTCGCGCTGACCAGCACCGCCGGCAACATCACCGGCACCAGCGCGGGCCTGCTGACCGGCGGCGCTCTGACGCTGACGGCCCGCGGCTCCTCGGGCAGCAACGGCGCCATCGGCACGTCGTCGCAGGTGCTGAACACCGCCGGCGCCAGCCTGACCGCGACGGCCGGCAGCGGCGGCATCAACCTGTCGAACACCGGCGCGCTGGCCCTGGCCAACCTGACCAGCGGCGGCGCCACCACCGTCGCGGCCACCGGCAACCTGACGGTCGGCGCGGTGGCCAGCGGCAGCAACACGCTGACCCTGACCAGCAGCGGCGGCAGCATCCTGAACGATGCCGACGCCTCGACCACCATCAGCTCCTACAGCCTGGTCCTGAACGCCGCCGGCAGCATCGGCACCAGCGGCACGGCCCTGACCGCCGGCTCCTACAACATCGACGCCACCTCCGGCGCGGGCGGCGTCTTTCTGACGACGTCGGGCTCGGCGGTGCTGGGCTCCATCGTCTCGACCAACGGCGACGTCGCGATCACCACCGGCGGCACAACCACCATCGGAACGATCACCAGCGCCAACGGGACCAGCAGCATCGCCGTCACGGCGAACGGCGCGGTGTCCGACATCACCGCGACCACGGTCAATGCCGGGGCCAACGGCAACGTCACCCTGACGACCGCCAACGGCAGCATCTCCGACCTGTCCGGCACGATCACCGGCGACAACGTCACCCTCGCCGCCGGAGGCAGCACCTCCACCGTGACGGTGAACACCGCGGCGAAGCGGCTGACGGTCACCAACAACGCGGGCAACATCACGGTCATGCAGACCGGCGCCGTGACGGTGGACAACATCACCTCCACCGGCTCGTCGGTCTCGCTCACCGTCAGCGGCGGCGCCGCCACGCTGGGGACGATCAAGACGACCACCGGCGCGATCTCCGTGACGACGACCGGCGGCGCCATCCTGGGCAAGGACGCCAACAACCGGCTGTCCGCCAACAGCATCACCTTGAGCACGGACGGCGCCATCGGGAGCTTCGGCACCCATCTGCGCACCTCCACGGGGGCGCTGACGCTGAGCAACGTCGGGGATCTGTATCTCGACAACAGCGGCGTGATCCTGACCGGCCTGTCGATCACCAACCGCCATGTCGGCGGAGCGGCCAACGCGCTGCAACTCACCTCAGAGTATTTCAACTTCGCGGTCGGCGACAACGGCACCGCGACCATCCTGGAGGCGGTCGGCAGCCCGAAGCTGAAAACCCTCAGCTTCAACAGCGACATCGACCTGATCGTCGGCGATCTGGCCACGGTGGGGACGGGCGGCACGGTCACGCTGACCTCCACCACCGGCAGCATTCGCGACGACGGCAGCCTGAACACGCGGATCGATGCCGACACCGTGACGCTGAGCGCCGCGACGGGCAACCTGGGCAACGTCTCCGCTCCGCTGGCGCTCAACGCCACGAAGCTGACGCTGACCACCGGCGGCGACCTGCACGTCACCAACCTGTCCGACATGGCGGAGCTGACCCTCACCAGCACCCATGCCGACACGACGGTGGTGAACAGCTACTCGATCACCGCGCCGAACTTCGCCTTCGGCCTGACCGACGACGCCACCAACGGCTACCTGCTGAGCACGCTGGTGGACACTACCGGCCTGCTCTTCTCCTTCAAGGGCGACCGCGACATCCGGCTGGGTCGGGTCGATCTGACCTACAAGAACGGCGTCCTTCCCGACAACGGGACGCCCTCGCCCAGCGAAACCTACAGCATCTTCAACGCCGAGACGACGAACGGCTCCATCCTGGACGACGGGTCGAAGACCACGGTGGTGCTGGCCGGTTCGGTCAACCTGAAGGCCAGCAAGGCGATCGGCAGCGGCTCGGGCACCGAGTATCTGGACATCGTCACCCCGGTCCTCAACGCCAGCGCGGCGGACGGCGGCATCTACATCACCCTGCCGACCTCGACGGGCGTCAACAACCAGAAGAACCAGATCACGCTGGGGGGCAAATTCTTCAGCGCCGCGGACAATCCCATCGTGGTGACGGCGACCTGGGGCGACATCGTCCTGGGCGGCAGCTTCACCTCCAGCAGCAGCACCGACATCACGATCACGGCGACCAACGGGTCGATCCTGAACTCGAACAGCGCCACCTTGCGCGGCGGTTCCTCGGGCACGGTGACCCTGACCGCCGGGAAGAACATCGGCTCGTCGGACAAGGCGGTGAGCGTGAACGCCGGCACGGTCGCGGCCACCGCCGGCGGATCGATGTGGCTCGGCCTGGGCACCGGCCCGACCGAACTGAACAGCCTGACGGCCGGCGGCGACATCACCGTCACGAAGTCCAACGGCGTCATGACCGTCGGGTCGGTCAACGCCAACAACGGCACCGGAACGGTCACGCTGACGAACACCAGCGGCAGCATCCAGGACGATTCGGACAACACGACGCTCATCGCCGCCGGCAAGGTGGTCCTGAGCGCCAATGGAAGCGTCGGCGGCACCAACGCGCTGAATCTGGCGACGGCGAACCTGTCGATCACGACGGGCGGCTCCATCGGCATCACCAACACGATGGCGCTGACCGACCTCACCCTGACGCGCGGCTCCTACTCCGGCGGCACCATCGGGATCACCACGGTCAACGGACAGGTCTTCACCCTGTCGGACGGCTCGTCACAGTCCACGATCCAGACCGTCACCAGCAGCACGGCGCTGAATTTCGCCTTCAATTCGTCGCGCGCGGTCAAGGTCGGCACCGTCAACGTCGGAACGGGCGGCAGCGTCACCATCGTCTCGTCCAACGGCGTCACCAACACCGGCAACGGCAGCAAGATCACCGCCGGCAAGGTATCGATTGAGGCGGGGACCTCCTCCTCCATCGGTGATTCGACCCTCTACGGGGCCATCAGTCTCGACACCGGCGACCTGTCGGTGACCGCCGGGCGCGACATCTACGTCGACAACAACGGGCGCGCCTTCAACAGCCTGGCGATCACCAGCACGAACGCCACCACGGTCACCGCGACCAAAAGCACCTTCTCGATCGGCAGCACCGGGTCCCAGATCTACTCGCTGGCCGACAGCGGCACCACGCATTCGATCGACGTCACCGGGGCGAGCGGCAGCAACTTCAGCTTCACCGGCAAGAAGCACATCTCGGTTTCCGAGATCGTCGCCACCGGCGGATCGGTCAGCCTGACGACCGCGGGCGGCGGGGTGAACTCGACGATCACGCTGTCCGGCGGCGGTTCCATCCTGGCGTCCGCCGTCACCCTGTCGGCCAACGGCACCGGCACCGACGGCGGCTCCATCGGGTCCAGCACGCGGGCGATGAAGGTCGGCGCCTCGTCGCTGACCCTGGTGACGAACGGCAACCTCTACATCAACAACAACAACACCCCGCTGACCGCGCTGGACGTCACGGTCACGCACAAGTCGAACTCCGATACCGGCACCTACCAGTTCAGCAACCTCGGTTCCGGCCGCAGCTTCGCGGTGTCCGAGAGCAGCGGCGTTCAGACCCTGACGCTGGCGACCGGCGCCGGCAGCATGGATCTGCGCTACAGCGCGGACCGCAGCATCGTGGCCGGCACCATGGACGCCGGGACCGACTCGACCGGCTCCGTGACGCTGGTCACCACCGGAGCGAGTTCCGGCGGGCCGTCCATCAACGGATCGGGGACGATCACGGCGGGGAAGGTCGCGCTGGTCGCCACGGGCAGCAACAGCAACGTCGGCGGCACCTCCGCGGTGCAGACCAGCACGAAGAAGCTGGCCGTCACGTCGGGCGGCAATGTTTCGGTCAACAACGGCCAGAACGTCACGCTGTCCGAACTGACGCTGGATTTCCGGCACCAGAAGTCCCCCAACGCCGCGAACACCTACAGCATCATTTCGAAGGACCTGACCGCCAGCTTCAGCGATTCGACGGCGTCATCCGGCCTGACGGTGACGAACGTCACGCAGACCCAGGGCGGGTTGAAGCTGGCGATCACCAACGACAAGGCTATGCAGGTCACCAAGATCGACGTCGGCACCACCGGCACGGTCGATCTGACGGTCACCGGCGGCAACTCCATCAATGCGACGGGCAGCGGCACCGCGGTCACCGCCGGCAGCCTGACGATGAAGGCCTCGTCCGCCGGCAGCAGCACAAAGCTCGAAACCAAGATCGGCACGCTGACGGCCGACCTGACCGGCTCGCTGAGCCTCAGCAATTCGGGCGACCTGACGCTGAAGGGCGTTTCGGCCAGCTCGGCGGACATCACCGTGACCAACAACGGGTCGCTCCTCCAGAGCGGAACCACGCTGCTGCGCGCGGACGATGTGACGCTGAAGGTCGAAGGCGGCTCCATCGGGGCGTCCGGCGCGTCGCTGCTGACCGAGACGCGGACCCTGAAGGTCACCGCCGGGCGCAACGTCCGTCTGACGAACAGCACCGACCTGTATGCCCTCGACCTCGAGGTCAAGCACGCCCTCGCCGGGACGCAGAACGTCTACGACATCCGGGCGGAGGGGCTGACCTTCGCGCTGACCGACACCAACAGCGGCAGCCAGTACACCCTGTCCAGCGTCGTGGACAGCAGCGGCCTCGACTTCTCGTTCAAGAGCGACAACAGCGTCGCCCTGGGGACGATCAACGGCGGCCTGTCCCGCAAGGTGTCCATCGAGACCACCGGCACCGGCAAGGACATCCTCAGCACCGGCAGCTCGATGGTGACCGCCGGCACGGTCACCCTCACCTCGACCGGGACCATCGGTCAGGCGGGGGCGTCGTCCAACCACATCGCGACGATGGCCGACACGCTGGTGCTGAGCACGGCGACCGACGCCTTCGTGGACAACGGCCGGGACCTGACCGCGCTGTCGCTGACCAGCTCGCGGACGACCGGTGCCGGCACCTATCAGATCACCGCGCCGCAGCTCGTCTTCACCATGACGGACGACGGCACCACCACCACGCTGAGCGAACTGACCGACAGCACCGGTCTCGCCTTCAAGCTGGACACCAAGCACGCGCTGTCCATCGGCACGCTGAACGTGCAGAACTGGGGCACGGTCGACCTGACCAGCGCCGGGAACATCCTGGGCGCCGCCTCGGCGAACGTGGGCAACCCGGCCAACCGCATCACCGCGGGCACCGCGACCCTGAGCAGCGGCGGCGGCGCCATCGGCTCCTCCAGCAACAAGATCCACCTGTCGGCGTCGTCCGCGACCTTCAACGTGAAGGGCGATCTCTACGTCGAATCCGACACCCGCATCGGCGCGCTCAAGATCAAGAGCACCTCGTCCAGCATCGACAACCGCACCTACAACCTGACCTCGGTCAGCACGACGGGCACAGCCATCGCGCTGATCGGCGCCGAGAGCAGCACCCAGACGGCGCTGGCCTCGCTGACCGACGCCAGCGGGGTGCGCTTCACCTTCGACAGCCACCGCAAGTTGGTCGTCGGCGGCCTGGACGTCGGCAAGACCGGCACGATCGCCCTGATCGCGGACCCCGGCATCGTCGGGAACGGCCACTCGGTCGTCAAGATCAACGCCGGCGTCGCGACCTTGACGTCCTCCTCCAACGTGGTCGGCGCGAACGGGGGTGAATTCATCAGCATCACCACCGGCAACCTGACGGTGAACGCCAACAATGGCGCCGTGATCAACCTGCAGGGTTCGACGGTCATCGACTCCATGAGCCTGGCCGGTGCGCTGACCCTGAACAACTCCATCGGCGATATCGCGCTCGGCACGATCTCCATGGGCGGCGCCAACGCGGTCATCAACAACCAGGGCGGCTCGATCCTCAGCGGCTCGATCAGCGGCGCCAATCTGGTGAACCTGACGGCGACCGGGTCGATCGGCAGCGACAGCGCCATCTCGACGTCGGCCGGTTCCGGCGGCACCACGACGCTGACCGCCAGCGCCGCCGGCAGCATCGCGGTATCGGAAGGCAGGGCCCTGACCGTCCAGTCGGTGGTGAGCACCGGCGGCGGTGCGATCAAGCTGTCGACCGGTTCCTCGGGGACCGGCCTCCTGACCGTCGGCACCGTCACCACGACCGGGACGGTGACGCTGACCAGCAGCGACGGCAACATCCGCGCCAACAGCGGCAATCTGGTGACCGGCGGCAGCGTCGAGTTGTCCGCGATCAAGGGCGGCATCGCCGACACGGGCTCGACGCTGAACGTCGCGACGACCGATCTGACGATCAAAACGGCCGGCACCTTCAACGTCGCCGACACGCTCGACCTCGCCAAGCTGACCATCGACCGCACGCCGTCCACCGGCACCGCCACGTCCGGCACGATGAGCCTGACGGCCACCAACCTGAACTGGAGCGTCACGGACAGCGGTGGCACCACCACCTTCACCACGCTGACCGACAGCACCGGCCTGGACTTCACCTTCAAGGCGCCGGGGGCGATCGCCATCGGTACGGTGGACACTGGGGCGTCGAGCACGGTCAGCCTGACGGCCACGGGCAACAGCGCGACCGCCGGCAACATCACGGCGGTGAACAACTCATCGACCATCACCGCGGGTTCCCTGAAGCTGGACGCGCAGAAGAAGACCAACGAGCAGGGCAACAGCAGCGCCATCGGCAGCAACGCCACGGCGCTGGGCATGAACGTGTCCAGCCTGACCGCCAGCAGCGGCTCCGGCGGGCTGTTCGTGAAGAACGCGGCGGGGCTGAACCTCAGCTCCATCACCACGGGCGGCGCCCTGACGGTGATCGCGGCGGCCGGCGACCTGACCGTCTCCAACCTCTCCTACGACAGCAGCAAGGCGCTGACCCTGACGGCGACGGCCGGCCGGATCCTCAACGGCGGCTCCAGCCTGAGCCTCGGCACCGGCAGCGCCACGCTGACGGCGGGGGCCGGCATCGGCACGGCGGACGCGGCGTTCAAGGTCACGACGTCCAGCACCGGGGCGCTGACCACCAACGTCACGGGCGCGGGCGGCCTCTATCTCGACATCGCCGGGTCTCTGACGGGCGGGCTGAGCGCCGCCGTCCAGAACGGCCCGGTGGTGGTGTCGGGCAGCGGCAACATCACGCTGACCAACGTCGCCATCGCCACCGACGCGTCGGGCAACAGCATCACCGTGACCTCGACCGGCGGGTCCATCACCGCCGGGACGGTGACGGCGGGCGCCAACAACGGCTCGGTCACGCTGAGCGCCACCAGCGGCGGCGGCAAGATCCTGGCCGCCAACGGCGGTTCCACGGTCACCGCCAAGACCGTCGCGCTGAACGGGGCCGGCGGCATCGGCACCTCCTCCGCCCGCGTCGGCGTGGGCGGCGCCCAACTGCAGGTGAACGGTGGGGCGGGCGACATCTATCTGAGCACGACCGGCGCCTCCTCGCTCGCCTACGCCGCGACGACCGGCGGCAAGATCGACGTGCAGGCGGGCGACCGCCTCCAGGTGGTCAACGCCAGCACCGGCGGCGGGGCGATCACGATCTCCTCCACCGCCGTGGACGCCGACATCATCGCCGGCAGCATCAACGCCGGCACCGGCGCGGTCACCCTCAGCTCCACCGGGGGCGGGGTGTATGACGACGGTCTTGCCGAGACGCGGATCGTCGGCGGTTCGGTCTCGCTGACCGGCGGCAAGGGCGTCGGCACCTCCAGCCGTTCGGTCCAGACCACCACCGGCGGCCTGACCCTGGCGAGCGCCACCGGAAGCATCTATCTGACCGACGCCACCACCAGCGGCGTCACCGTCACCTCGGCCACCGCCTCCGGCGGCTCGGTCACCATCGCGTCCGCCGGCACGATGACGGTTCAGTCGGTGTCGGCCAACACCACCAACGGAGCGGTCGCGCTGACCGCCGCCGGCTCCATCCTGGGCAGCGGCAACGGCACCCATGTGACCGGCCACTCGGCCAGCCTGACCGCCAACGGCGGCAGCATCGGCGCGGTCACCGACGTCGCCACCGGCGCCGGCACGCCGATCAAGATGAACGTGTCGAGCCTGACCGGCCTGACCGCCACCGGCACCACGCCGGTCATCTCGGTCGACAACATCAACAGCGCCGCCCTGACGCTGGGCAACAACCTCGTCACCCTGGGGGCGGGCGGGTCCGCCTACATCCGCACGGCGGGCAACCTGGACGCCAGCGCCGGCCTGTCGATGACCAGCGGCAACCTGCTGCTGCAGTCCGGCGGGGTGCTGACCCTGCCGACCGCGGCGATCAACCTCGGCACGGGCGCGCTGACCCTGAAGGGCGCCACCGACGTGGTGGCCACGGGGGCCTCGCCGCGGTCGCTGTCGATCACCGCGGGCTCGCTGACCTTCGCCAGCGGCTCCAACGGCGGCGACACCACCCTCAACACCACGGTCGGCACCATCGACGCCAGCCTGACCGGCTCCGGCAAGAATCTGACCGTCAACAACACCGGCACGCTGACGGCGGCGACCCTCGGCGCCAACGGCACTGTCACCGCCACCAGCAGCACCGGCATGACCGCGACCTCGGTGACCGGCGTCGGCACGGTCAGCCTGACCGCGACGACGGGCGACCTGACGGTCGGTACGGTCAACGCCGGGGCGAGCGGCGTCATCAACCTGTCGGCGGCGGGCGGCAGCCTGCTGACCGGCAACGGCACCAGCCTGACCGGCGGCACGCTGAACCTGACCTCCAACACCGGGATCGGGACCAGCACCACCGCCTTCACCAGCACCATCGCCAACATCTCGGCGATGGTGACCGGGACGGGCGGAATCTATCTGGCCGGCACCAGCTTCAACCTGGGCAATCTCGCCACCACCGACGGCGACATCTTCGTCACCGCCAGCGGCGCCATCACCGACAGCAACGCCACCACCGGCATCAACGCCGGGAACAGCGGCAACATCTCCCTGATCTCCACGGGGGGTGCGGTGTCCTTGACCAGGGCGGTGTACAGCGTCGGTTCGGACGCCACCCGGGCCAGCGTGACGGTGCAGGGCACCACCATCGGCCTGGGCCTTGTGAGCACCACGGGCACGCAGACCTACACCGGCAACACCACGCTCGGCGGCACGCTGACCGGCAAGTCGGTGACCGTCACCGGGAACTTGGCCCTGTCGGGCGGCAACCGTATGGTGACCACGACCGGCGGAGCCCTGTCGGTGAGCGGCACGCTGAACGGCGGCGGCTACGGGGCGACCCTGCTCGCCGGGCAGGGCGCAGTGACGCTGGGCGGGTCGGCCAGCAATCTGGCCTATCTGACGATCACCGGGGGGACCATCGGCCTGCGCGACGTGACGACGACGGGCGCGCAGGCCTACACCGGCGCGGCCAGCCTCCAGGGCGCCTACGCCACCGGAAACGGCGCCTTCACGGCGACCGGTGCGACGACGCTGGCGGGCGCCACCACGGTGAACTCCGGCAGCGGAAACGTGCTGTTCAGCGGCACGGTGAACGGGGCCAACTCTCTCGTGATCACCAGCAGCGGCGTGACCCAGTTCACCGGCACGGTGGGCGGCACGACGGCGCTGACGAGCCTGACCATCGACGCCGGCGGGACGGCCAGCGTGAAGTCGGTTTCGACCACGGGCGGCCAGACCTACAGCGGCACGGTGACGCTGGATGGCACCTACACCACGGGCGCGGTCTTCTCGGCCATCGGCGCGGTGACGCTGGGCGGCAATACAACGGTGGACGGCACGTCGAGCGTTGTGTTCATGAACACGGTGGACGGCGCCTATACCCTGGCGGTCAACAACAAGGGCATGGCGCAGTTCAACGGCGCCGTGGGTGGCACGACGGCGCTGATGAGCCTGACCACGGACGCCGGCGGCTCCAGCAGCCTGAAGTCGGTGACGACCAACGGTGCCCAGACCTACAACGACGCTGTGACGCTGAACGGCACCTACACCACCGGCAGCGGCGCCTTCACCGCCAACGGTGCGGCGACGCTGGCCGGCGGCACGACGGTCAACGGCGGGTCGAGCGTGCTGTTCGCCGGCACGGTGGACGGTGCCCAGGCCCTGGTCATCAACAGCAAGGCCGCGACGCAGTTCACCGGCACGGTGGGCGGCACGACGGCTCTGGCCAGCCTGACCACCGACGCCGGCGGCACCAGCAGCCTGCGCAACGTCACCACCACGGGCGCCCAGACCTACAACGACGCGGTCACCCTGAACGGCATCTACACCACCGGCAGCGGCGCCTTCACCGCCAACGGTGCGGCGACACTGGCCGGCGACACGACGGTGAACGGCGGGTCGAGCGTGCTGTTCGCCGGCACGGTGGACGGCGCCTACGCCCTGGCGGTCAACAACAAGAGCACGACGCAGTTCACCGGCACGGTGGGCGGCACGACGGCGCTCGCCAGCCTGACCACCGACGCCACCGGCACCAGCAGCCTGCGCAGCGTCACCACCACGGGCGCCCAGACCTACAACGACGCGGTGACCCTGAACGGCACCTACACGGGTGGTACGGTCACCGCCAACGCGGCGACCACGCTGGCCGGCGCGACGACGGTGAACGCCGGGACGGCCACCTTCAACGGCGCGGTGAACGGCGCCCAGGCGCTGACCATCGCCGGGACGGGGACGACGCAGTTCAACGCGGCGGTGGGCGGCACGACGGCGCTCGCCAGCCTGACCACCAACGCAGGCGCCACGACCAGCTTCCTGAGCGTCACCACCAACGGCGCGCAGACCCACAATGCCGCCACGACGCTCAACGGCGCCTACAGCTCGCTCAACAGCCCGATCACCTTCAACGGTGAAACGACGCTGGCCGGGACGACGCTGGTGGATGCGGGCTACGGCACGATCACCTTCAACGGGACTGTCAACGGCGCCCAGGACCTGACGGCGATCTCGACCGGGGCGATGGTGTTCAACGCGGCGGTGGGCGGCACGACGGCTCTGGCCAGCCTGACCACCGGCACGGGCTACACCAGCCTCGTCAACGTGACCACGGCGGGCGCCCAGAGCTACGGCGGGGAAACCAGCCTGATGGGCACCTACGCCACCGGCAACGGCGCCTTCACCGTCGCCGGCCCGGCGACGCTGGCGGGGGCCGCCACGGTCAATGCCGGCAGCGGTGCGGTGACCTTCAACGGCACCGTGAACGGCGCCCAGGCGCTGACCGTCAACGGCAGCGGCGCCACGCAGTTCAACGCGGCGGTGGGCGGCACGACCGCGCTCGCCAGCCTGACCACCGACGCCGACGGCACCACCAGCCTGAAGGCGGTGACGACCAGCGGCGCCCAGACCTACAACGACGTGACGACGCTCAACGGCGCCTACAGCTCGCTCAACAGCCCGATCACCTTCAACGGTGAAACGACGCTGGCCGGGACGACGCTGGTGGATGCGGGCTACGGCACGATCACCTTCAACGGGACGGTCAACGGCGCCCAGGACCTGACGGCGATCTCGACCGGGGCGATGGTGTTCAACGCGGCGGTGGGCGGCACGACCGCGCTCGCCAGCCTGACCACCGGCACGGGCTACACCAGCCTCGTCAACGTGACCACGGCGGGCGCCCAGAGCTACGGCGGGGAAACCAGCCTGATGGGCACCTACGCCACCGGCAACGGCGCCTTCACCGTCGCCGGCCCGGCGACGCTGGCGGGGGCCGCCACGGTCAATGCCGGCAGCGGTGCGGTGACCTTCAACGGCACGGTGAACGGCGCCCAGGCGCTGACCGTCAACGGCAGCGGCGCCACGCAGTTCAACGCGGCGGTCGGCAACACCACGGCGCTCGCCAGCCTGACCACCGACGCCGACGGCACCACCAGCCTGAAGGCGGTGACGACCAGCGGCGCCCAGACCTACAACGACGCGGTGACCCTGGACGGCGCCTATCGGGCCGGCACGGTCTTCACGGCGGCGACGGCGGCGACCCTGGGCGGCGACAGCCGCATCACCGGCGACGGCGGGATCGTCTTCGCTTCCACCCTCGACGGCGGGCGGGCGCTGACGCTGGCCAGCGGCAGCGGCGACATCCTGCTCGGCGGCGCGGTCGGCGGCACCAGCCGTCTGGGGGCGCTGACGATCGACGGCGGCGGCACCACCACCGTCGCCGGCGCGGTGAAGGCGGCCTCGCTGGCCACCGACGCCACCGGGATCACCATCCTGAACGGCGGCAGCGTCGACACCACCGGGGCGCAGAGCTACGCCGACGCGGTGACGCTGGGGGCCGATACCGTCCTGACCGGCACCCAGGTGTCGCTGTCGGGCAGCATCGACGCGGCCGAGGCGGGCCGTCAGAGCCTGACCATCGCCGGCAACGCGGCGCTCGCCGGCACCCTCGGCACCCGGCAGGCTCTGGCGGCGCTGACGGTCGGTGGCGAGACGCTGCTGACCGGCGCCACGGCGGTCACCAGCGGGGCGCAGACCTACGGCGGCGCGGTCCGTCTGGCCGGCACCCCGTCGGCCCTGGCCGGCACCGGCGTCACCTTCGCCGGGACGCTGGACGGCGGGCAGGCCCTGACCGTCAGCAGCGGAACCGGCGACGCCGTCTTCGCCGGCACGGTCGGCGAGATGGAGCGTCTGGGCGCCCTGGTGGTGAACAGCGCCGGCCAGACCCGCTTCGCCCAGTCGGTCCGCGCGGCCTCGGTCGTCACCGACGCGGCGGGCACGCTCGCCCTGAACGGCGGATCCGTCGACACCACCGGGACCCAGACCTACGGGGAACGGGCGGTGCTGGGGACCGACACCCGCCTGACCGGCAGCACCGTCGTGCTGGCCGGCGGGCTGGACGCCGCCACCCGCGGCGGGCAGGGGCTGACCATCGCCGGCAACGCCGTCGTCAACGGCGCCGTCGGCGGCACGCAGGCGCTGAGCCGCCTGTCGGTGACCGGCCTCGCCGCCCTGAACGGCGGCGCGGTGACCACCGTGGCGGAGCAGAGCTACGACGGCGCGGTGACGCTGGGGGCCGACACCGTCCTGACGGGTGGGACCGTCTCCCTGCTGAACGGCGGCAACGCCGCCAACGCCGGGGCGCCGGGGCTGACGGTCGAGGGCGACGCCGTCCTGGCCGGGGTCTTCGGCGAAACCGGCGCCTTGCGGCAGATTGCCGTCAGCGGCGGCGTCCGCCTGAACGGCGCCAGCATCGCCACCACCGGGGCGCAGCGCTTCGGCGGTGCCCTGACGGTGGCCGCCAACAGCGTCCTGACCAGCACCGGCGGCGACCTCGTGTTCGGCGGGGCCGTCGACAGCGCCAACCGCTCCGCGCTGGCGCTGACCGGCGCGGCCATCCGGGCGGCGGGCGACATCGGCGCGTCGGGCCTGATGGGCGACGTCACGGTCCGCAGCTCGGGCGGCGTCTTCTACGACGGCGCGGTGACCGTGCGCTCGCTGACCCAGACGGCGGGCGGCGAGAGCCGCTTCGCCAAGGCGCTGACCGCCACCGGAACGGACGGCCTCCGCCTGACCGGCGCCGGCTTCACCTTCGGCGCGGCGGTGAACAGCGCGGGCTCGCTGGCCGTCGTCACGACGGACGGGTCCGGCACGGTGACCTTCGGGCGTGATGCCACGGTTGTCACGGAGGGGGGCTTTACCCAATCCGGTGGATCGGGCATTGTTCTGCCGGCCAGCATTACGGCCAAGAACGGCCCGATCACGCTGGGCGCCGTGGCATCCCTTCCGGACGGCCAGGCGTCCATCACGGCGGGCGGCCCCATCACCATGGCGGGGCTTCAGGGCAAGGCCACCATGCTGACCATGGCGTCCGACGGCGGGGCGCTGCTCATCGGACAGGAGATCGGGACCGCCTTGCAGAAGATCGACGTGCTGAGCCTGACCGTTCCCAAGGCCGGTTCCGCCCGGATGTTCGGCACCGTGGCCGGCAAGACGGACGCGTTGGCCGCCAGCGCGATCGACAGCCCGCTGCGGGCCGCCCCGTACTTCATCAACAACACCCCCTGGGGTCCGACGCAGCAGGTCAGCCGGGTCGCCGCCACCGTGGTGGTGGTCGTCCCGGTTCCCAGCACCCCCGGCGTCACCAGCCTGTTCACCGGCACGGTGACCCGATCCGGCCTCACGCCGAACACTCTGGCCGCCTACGCCGCGCCGCAGGTTCTGTCCCTGGCCGGCACGACCCCGTCGCTGACCGGTGCCGGGGCTCAGCCGGAGGTTCTGTCCACCCGCTCCGGGGCTGATGGTTCGGGAAATGGGGCTGGAACCACCCCGTCCACCACCCGCGCCGGCGCACAGCCGGAGGTCCTGACCACCGGTCCCGCACCGTCCGCCACCGGCAACCAGCAGACGGAGAAGGAGGAGGCGCGCTGAGGCGCGCCTTTCCCCCGGCAGACTTTTACCCTTTGGATAGCGAACGATGACCGAACCGACCCTGCCCCTGTTCTACAAGAACCCCCGCCCGCTGGTGGCCGCTCGTGACGCCGATCTGTCGCTGCGGACCGAGCCGAACTTCACCTTCGCGGCCGCCACCAACTCGGTGCCGCTGATGGCGGCGGAGTTCGCCGCGGCCTGCAAGCAGTTCCCGATCCTGTTCTCGGAAGGCCCGGTAGTCCAGCCGGTGGCGCTGCTCGGGCTGCGCTCGGGCGAGAACCTGTTCGTCGACGGGAACGGTGCGTGGGAGGAGGGGGCCTACATTCCCGCCTACGTCCGCCGCTACCCGTTCATCTTCCTGGAGAGCGAGGACAAGTCCCAGCTCACCCTGTGCATCGACGAGGCGGCGGACGCCGTCGTTCCGGGCCGGGACAATCCCTTCTTCGTGGACGGACAGCCCTCCGCCCTGACCAACAACGCCCTGGAGTTCGTCAAGGAAGTCCAGGCCCAGAGCGCCTTCACCACGCAGTTCGTCGAGGCGGTGACCGCCGCCGGCCTGATGTCGGAGAAGCGTGCCGACATCTCCCTGAACAACGGTGAGCGGTTGAGCCTCGCCGGCTTCAACGTGATCGACGAGACGGCCTTCAACCAGCTTCCCGCCGAGACGCTGGTGGAGTGGCGCGACCGCGGCTGGCTGGGCCTGGTCTACGCCCACCTGATCTCGGTCAGCAGCTGGTCGGGTCTGGTCGACCGGCTTGCCCGCCGGGGCTGATCCGGTCCGGCCTGCCGGAAACGGAAAGGGCGGCGCCATGACGGCGCCGCCCTTTTTTCTTTCTGGATCGGCGGAAGGGCCGGCGCTTAGAAACCCTTTTCGATCTTGAAGACGTCCGGCTCGTTCGGCTTCTCGATGTAGGAGAGCTGGAGCGACGGCGGCAGGGCGGGGGTGTCGTCCGAGGGCTTCGGCGGGACCGCGAGGGTCAGCAGGCTCATCCGCCCCTGGCTGTCGGTGCCGCGGAAGACCACCACCTGCGATCCGTCGCCGACCGGCGCGTTGAGCAGCATCCCTTCCTGTCGGTAACCCTGCGCCACGAAGTAGTTGCGCAGCGCGTTGGCCGCGCCGACCAGGGCGTTGGGGTCAACCTTCGGATTGACGGCGCCACCCCACAGGATGTTCACCTGGAACAGCTTCTGCGTCGAATGGCCGAGGATGTAGGCGACGACCGCCGGACCGGCGCCGGTCTGCAGATCGTCGACCTTCACGATCAGGCTGGTGGTCCGCTCCGTCGCGTTGGTCTCGCGGCGGATGTCCTTGCCCTCGATCTTGAAATCCTTGGTGATGGCCTTCGCGACCTCGTCAGCGGTCATGCCGAAGCGCGCGGACCGGAAGCCGGTGACCTTCGCGGCGGGGGCCGTCTCGGCCGCGCCGTTGGGCGCGGTGGCCGGGGCGGTTTGGACGGCGGGAGCGGGGTTGCGTTCCGTGGTTGCGGCATGGGCCGCACCGGCGAGGGTACCCGCCAGGGTTCCGGCCAGGGCAAGGGTGGCAAGGGCCAGCCCCAGGGCCGGTCGGTGAAACGGCATGATGGAAACTCCACAGGACATCGAAGCCATTCGGTCGGCAGATCAAGGCAATCGCAGCCGCAAGCCCCTCTTCCGGATGGGGGCGATGGGCCAGATGCGGTTACTTCGAACGACAGTTTAGCAAAATCCGTTCCTGTCCCGGGGGTGAATTTGTCGTCAGGCCCTTATGTCCTTTTTCCGACGCGGAAGGCACCAGCGAAATTCTGGACCTTATCCGACGACACCGAGAGCAGCGCCTTTGTGATCGCCGCTGGACGCCGCGCTTGTGCGACGGCGATCTCGGCCACGAGGCGCTCCAGCGCCGGGGTCGCGCTGCGGTAGCGGATGCGATGGCCCCCGTCCAGATCGATCAATCCAGCCTGTTGAAGATTCTCCAAGACTTCCTGGAGGATGAGCGTGCTGCTGCGCGATTCGCGAATGAGTTCTTCCGAATTCCATCCCTGACCCGGATCACGCCGTAAAATCAGCAGGATCTCCAGAGTCCACACCGTCTTGATCGAATGCTGAAGAAAGATCAGGGCATCGTCCGAAAGCACGCCGCCAGTCCATTGTCTGTTCCAGTTTCCTGCGGGTCCCGGCCATCCGGGAAGGCTCGACGATTTGAGCCGTACGTCGGGGCGGAGTGTGCACAGGATGTCCCCGGCCGTCCAGTCCCACGCCCCTCTTTGCGGAGGCGCATCCGGCCCGATTCCAGACATCTTTCGGGGTAGTGGCGCACTCACTGGGCTGATCGGCGGCTTTGGCCCGCTCCAAACAGGCTGTATGGGGTAACCCATTGGGAAAATCGCCCTACGGCGCGCTTCGGGCATGCCGAAGCGTCGCAATCGTGACAACTTAGGCCGCAATTCCGATCGGCTATGGCCTGTGCATGACTGGTTTCGACACCCGCCCCGTCTTCTTCATCATCGGCGCGCTTCTCAGCGTCCTGGCCGTCGCGATGCTGCTGCCAATGACGGTCGATCTGGCGGCCGGCAATCCGGACTGGATGGTCTTCGCCATCGCCTGCGCCCTGACGCTGTTCTTCGGCGTCCAGTTCATGCTGGCCAACCGCATGGACCGGATCGCGCTGAACGTTCGCCAAGCTTTTTTGCTGACCGCCCTGTCCTGGGTGGTCATCTGCGCCTTTGCCGCCGTGCCCTTCATGGTGTCGCAGATCGACCTGTCGGCGGCCGACGCCTATTTCGAGGCGATGTCGTCGTTGACCGCCACCGGGGCCACGGTGATCTCCGGGCTGGATGGGCTGGCGCCGGGGCTGCTGCTGTGGCGGTCGCTGCTGCAATGGCTGGGCGGCATCGGCATCATCGGCATGGCCATCGCCATCCTGCCTTTCCTTCAGGTCGGCGGCATGCAGCTCTTCCGCTCGGAATCCTCCGACCGGTCGGACAAAGTGACGCCGCGGGCCAGCGACCTCGCCATCGCGGTGGGCTGGATCTACCTGTCCCTGACCGCGGTCTGCACGGTGATGCTCTCCTATGCGGGGATGTCCTGGTTCGACGCCGTCAACCACGCGATGACCGCCGTGTCCACCGGCGGCTTCTCCACCCGCGACGCGTCCATCGCCAGCTGGAACAGCCCGGCCATCGAGTGGGTCCTGGTGGTCTTCATGGTGCTGGGCGGCATGCCCTTCGTCCGCTTCATCAGCCTTGCCCAGGGGCGGGCGGCCAGCTTCTGGGCGGACACGCAGATCCGCTGGTACCTCGGCTTCCTCGCCACGGTGTCCTTCGGCATGTCGGTCTGGCTGACTGTGACGCGGGACGTGCCGTGGGACGACGCCATCCGCGTGACCACCTTCAACGTCGTCTCGGTGGTCACCACCACGGGCTACGCGTCCATCGACTATGAGCGGTGGGGGCCGTTGGCGTCGGTGGTCTTCTTCATCCTGACCTTCGTCGGCGGCTGCACCGGATCGACCTCGGGTGGGCTGAAGATCTTCCGGTTCGAGATCCTGTTCATCGTGCTGCGCGCTCTCCAGCGCCGCCTCTACAGCCCCAACTTGGTGATTCCGCTCAATTACAACGGCAAGCCGGTCAGCGCCGACGTGATGATCTCGGTGATGGGCTTCGGCTTCGTCTATCTGATGTCGGTGTTCGTGCTGGCCTTCGTCCTGGCCTTCCTCGGGGTGGACGTGGTGTCCGCCCTGTCGGGAGCGGCGACCGCGGTCAGCAACGTCGGCCCCGGCCTCGGCCCGACCATCGGACCCTCCGGAAATTTCGCCACGCTGCCGGACGGGGCGAAATGGGCGCTGGCCGCCGGCATGCTGCTCGGGCGGCTGGAGTTCTTCACCATCCTGGTCGTGCTCAGTCCATCCTTCTGGCGGCGCTGAGGGGGGCGGGGGGCTTCTCCTCCTGCTCCTCCGGGTCGCGGCTGGCCGCCGACACCAGATGGACCAGGGCGGCGCCGAGCGCGATGACCCCGACCGCCACCGACGCCCGCAGGAAGCGGGACGCGTCGCCGTGCAGGGTGAAATGCCACCACAGCTCGTCGCTGAAGGCGATGTGCTTGTACGAGAACAGGCCCAGCCAGAAGGCGCTGGCCAGCGCCACGCCGGTCGCGATGAACCAGCTCGGCGTCAGGGGATTGCGCAGGATGTTGCCGCGGCGGTGGAACTCCTTGCGGGCCGGCAGCAGGGCCAGGAAGATCAGTCCCGGCACGATGGCTTCCGGCCAGTCGCCGCCCTTCAGCAGGGCCGAGGCGCAGGCTGTCGCCAGCAGCACCAGCGACAGCACCCAGGCGGCGTGCAGCCGCCGCTGCACCGCGTGGGCCAGCAGGATCAGCAGCACCCCGGCGACGCTGCCGGTGAAGTGCGACATCTCCACCAGCGGCAACGCCGTGGCGTCGAAGGGGGCGGGCAGCGTCTCCTCGGGCGTAGCGCGCGAGAACAGCAGGAAGGCCCCGGTGATGAAGATGCAGGCGGCCAGCACCAGCGGCACCGCCGGGCTGATGGCGGCGGAGATGCCCCGTGACAGGCCGCCGATGCGGCGCCGGGCCTGGAAGGCTTCCACCCCGCCGAACATCAGCCCGGCGATCACCAGCGGCGCCAGATAGTAGATCAGCCGGAAGACCAGCAGCCCCGCCATCACGTCGTTGCCGGGCATGGCCGGGGTCAGGCTGACCAGGACGATGGCGTCGAACACGCCCAGCCCACCCGGCACATGGCTGATGATGCCGGCGACCAGCGCCAGCCCGAAGGCGACCAGAACGTCGGCGTAGCTCACCGCGTCGCTCGGCGGCAGGCAGAGATAGAGGACCAGCGCCGCCAGCGACAGGTCGCACAGCCCAAGCAGAAGTTGCCGAACCGCGATGGACGGGCGGGGGAAGGCGATGGCGTGTCCGAACACCCGCAGCGGCCGGCGCAGCCAGAAGCCGCCCACCGCGTAGGCCACCAGCACCGCCAGCGCCGCCAGCCCCAGCAGCGTGGCGCTGCCCGGCGGGACATGCAGCGCCTTCAGCGCCGTGGGGTCGATCAGCATGACCACCGGCATCACCGTCGCCAGCCCGAGCATGAAGGTGGTGACCACGAACAGCGTCACCTGCGCCACCTCCACCCCGCCCAGCCCGTGCGGGGCGTAGAGGCGGTAGCGGACGGTCGCCCCGATGATGCTGGCGAAGCCCAGGCTGTGGCTGAAGGCGTAGCTGGTGAAGGCGGTGAAGGCCACCCAACGGTAGGGCAGGGGCCGCCGCAGATGGCGCAGGGCCAGCAGGTCGTAGAGCGTCAGCAGCCAGTAGCTGACCGCCGCCGCCGCCGAGGCGGCAAGAAGCTGCACGCCGGTGATGCGGTCCAGCGCCTGCCGGATGTCGGCGACGCTGTACTGCTCCAGCCAGCGGTTCAGGATGACCAGCGCCCCGGCCAGCAGGGCCAGGATCAGCACCCCCGTGCCGTAGCGCAGGAGCCGCTGGGTCCAGGTCGGGGGGCTTTCGGTGTGGGCCATGGCTGACAGGATCGCTCCGGGCGCCTAGGATGACGGGGCTTCGGACAAGAACAACACCGTTCAGCGAAAAAGCGCATGGCCGGGCAGGGCTCTTCGGGAGGCAATGGATGCATCTTGTGCTTTATCTCGCCACCGGCCTGTCGGGGACCAACACGCTGATCCTGCTGCTCGCCTTTCTCTGGGACAGCTCGGTGACGCTGTTCGGCGGCGCCACGGGCTACGGCCTGCGGCCGGACGGCGTGTCCTTCACCTTGTCGCTGTTCACCACGGTGCTGCTGGCCTGGTACGCGCTGGTCCTGCGGCGGCGCCTCCGGTCGGAACGCAAAGTTGGAGCCCGTCCGGAATAGACGGTCGCCAGAAGCATGAGCGCGGCGCTTTTTTTGAAACTCCGGCCGGGTTGATCCGTTGTGTGGGCAAAGACGCTGCGCCTCGGAGTCGGGTGCGCTGCCCGAAGCCGGAGAAAAACCATGCACGGGATCAACAAAACGGTCTCCTTCACCGCAGGGGGGCTGATTCTCCTGTTTGTCCTTCTCGCCAGCGTCTTCACCGAGCCGTTCGGCGCGCGGGTTTCCGCCGTCCAGTCCGCCATCGTCGGCAACTTCGGCTGGTTCTACATTCTGACCGTTGCCGGTTTCCTCTTGTTCGCTTTTTGGTTGTTCTTCAGCCCCTACGGATCGATCAAGCTGGGCAAGGACGACGACGAGCCGGAATTCAGCTATCTGAGCTGGTTCGCCATGCTGTTCAGCGCCGGTATGGGCATTGGCCTTCTGTTCTACGGCGTGGCGGAGCCGGTGCTGCATTTCGCCAACCCGCGGGTCGGCGAGGCGGGAACTCCCGACGCTGCGCGGGAAGCGATGAATCTGGCTTTCCTGCATTGGGGGCTGCACGCCTGGGGCATCTACATCACGGTCGGCCTGTCGCTGGGCTATTTCGCCTACCGTCACGATCTTCCTCTGACCATCCGGTCGGCACTCTATCCCCTCCTGGGCAACCGGCTGCGCGGCTGGCCAGGCCATCTGGTGGACATCGTGGCGATCGTCGGCACGCTGTTCGGCATCGCCACCTCGCTGGGGCTGGGGGTCATGCAGATCAACGCGGGGCTCGATTATCTCGGGCTGGTCAGCGTCGGGACGGTCCAGCAGATGGTGCTGATCGCCGTCATCACCGCGGTCGCCACCGTCTCGGCGGTCAGCGGCGTCGGGCGCGGCATCCGCCGGCTCAGCGAACTGAACATGCTGGCGGGGCTTCTGCTGCTGCTGTTCGTCTTCCTGCTCGGCCCATCGGTGTTCCTGCTGTCCACGCTGGTGGAGAGCATCGGGCGCTACCTGTGGACGCTGCCCTACACCAGCTTCCGCACGCTGCCCTACACCGGGGCGGAATGGCAGGCGAGCTGGACGATGTTCTACTGGGGCTGGTGGATTTCCTGGGCGCCCTTCGTCGGCATGTTCATCGCGCGGGTGTCGCGCGGGCGCACGATCCGCGAGTTCGTAGGCGGCGTGCTGTTCGCTCCGGTGGCGCTGACCTTCGTCTGGTTCACTGTGTTCGGCGAGACGGCGATCCACATCGACATGTTCGAAGGCGGCGGCATGGCGGCGGCGGTCCAGAACAACGTGCCAACGGCCCTGTTCGTCATGCTCGACCGCCTCCCGCTTAGCGTGATCACCTCGGCCATCGCGACCTTGATGGTCATCACCTTCTTCGTCACCTCCGCCGATTCCGGCGCCCTGGTGATCGACATCATCGGGTCCGGCGGCAATCAGGACCCGCCCATCGCCACGCGCATCTTCTGGGCGGTGCTGTGCGGCGTGGTGGCGGCGGTGCTGCTTCTGGTCGGTGGGCTGCAGGCGCTTCAGACGGCGGCGGTGACCACGGCGCTGCCCTTTGCGGTGGTCATGGTGCTGATGTGCGTCGGGCTGGTGACAAGCCTGCGGGCGGAGCGTCGGGCGGGGCCGGACCGGCGGGCGGCGCGGGTGCCCGCCGGACCCCAGGGCGGCTCCCAGGGCGGCGCGCCGGTGCAGCCGGTCGGTGACGGCGACTGGCGCCAGCGGCTGGCGGCTATGGTCGGGCGCAAGGCGGCCATCGCGGCGGCGGCCCCGCCCGGCGCAGTCGGGGCACGGCGGGAGGTGGCCCGCTTCATCGCTGAAACGGTCGAGCCGGCCTTCCGCGACATCGCGGCGGAGTTGGAACGGCTCGGCCGCCGCGCCGAGATCGATGTGAGCCCCTTCAACGCCGGGCTGGTCATCCTGCGCGACGGGGAGGAGGAGTTCAGCTACGACATCCGCGCGCGGGCTTTCCACCCGCTGACCTTCGCCTTTCCCGAGATGCAGACGGGGGGCGAGCGTTGGCAGATGCGCGTCGAGGTGATCCTGCGTGGCGGCCTGCACAAGCAGTTGCCGCCGGACCGCACCGGGCGTGAAGCCATTGTCCACGACTTCGTGCAGGAATACGGCAAGTGGATGGGCTGGTGACGGAGGGCGGCATGACACCCGGCGAGCTTCGCCTGGAGCATTTTCGAACCGTCTATCTGAGCGAGCGGTCGCGCCGCGAATCGATCCGCAGCAGCATTGGAACGCCGGTGGCGGCGATCTCCTTCTCGGTGTTCGCCCTTGGCAACCTGGCCACCCAATTCGACCCGGATCGGATGGGCGAGCCGGTCTCCCTGGTCATCGCCGCCTTTGCCGTGACGAGCATCGCGGCCCTGCTCTTGGCCGTCTACCACGTCTTCATGGTGGAATGGCTGTTCGTGCATCACGAGCCGCCACGCCTGCGCAACCTTGTCGAGGCGGAGCGGCGCATCCGTGAGGAGAAGGGGGAGGCAGCCGTCGTATCCGACCTGACCGACCTGTTGACCGCCAGCTATTCCATCGCCTTCGAACAGTATCTGTGGGGCAACACAGCCAGCGCCCGCAGCCGCACCTGGGCGCTGCGCCTCGTTCTGGTGTCGCTGCTCTGTCTGGCCTTCGGCTTTCTGCTGCTGCCGATCCAAGGAATGGCATGATGCCCCTGCCGTCTCTCGATCGCCTGTTCACCCGCCGGTACCGGCACCACATGTTCGGCCCGGTTCCCGAACGGTCTGCGGCGCGCCTGCGGGCGGCCTGCCGTCAGTTGTCGGAACAGGAACTTGAGATGCAGGCTCTGCTCGGCCTGCCGGTGCGTCCAAGCCTGATCCTGGCCGATGAGGAACTGGCCATTCTCATCGATGACGCCGGACGACGCGCGGTAGAAGAGGAAGGTTGAGCCAAATTATGGTAGAAGGCCGTCCGGTGCATTCTTCGTGCCGAGGCGGCCACCACCATGCGTCATCAGGCAGATCAGGACCAGTCCGGGGACAGCGTCCCCGGCGGTGAGTCGCGCGCGCCGGCGGCCCGTCCGGCGACGGCCCCCATGACGGTTGCCGAACTTCCCCGGCTCGACGGGCTGTGGGCGCCGGTCTGGCTGCATGACGGCGGCCGCGGGCGGATGGTCTGGGGCAACCGCGCCGCCCTGGAGCTGTGGAACGCCGCGTCGCTCGCCGACTTCCAGGCCCGCGATTTCGGCAGCCAGCCGGAGGGGGCGCCGCAGGCCGAAGGGGAATCGGCGACGGGACGCTGGACCTTCTACCCCAAGGGCCGCCCGGTGACCGCCTGGGTGCGGCGCAGCGGCATGGCGCTGCCGGACGGGCGCCTGGGCATCCTGCACGAGGCGCAACTCGCCGCTCCCCTGGCCGCTCCGGACCATGGCGGCACCGACACCGAGGCGCTCGACCGTGAGCGCGCCATGCTGCAAAGCCTGATCGACTCGATGCCGGACATCGTCTTCTTCAAGGACGTGAACGGCACCTACCTCAAGGTCAACCGGGCGATGCTCGACTATGCGGGGCGCCCGCCGCTGGGGCTGACCGACCATCGGCTGTTCGATGCGGAGACGGCGGTGCGGCGGCGGCGGACCGACCAGATCGCCATGCAGAAGGGATTCTCGCGCAGCGAGGAGTGGTTCGTCCACCCGGACGGGCGCCGCGTGCTGATGGAGACCGCCAAAGCCGTCTGCCTCGACCGCAGCGGCAAGATGCTGGGCGTCGTCGGCATCGCCCGCGACATCACCGAGCGGCGGCAGACGGAGAAGCAGCTTCTGCGGCAGCACGCCCTGTTGCAGGGGATCATCGACACCATCCCCGACGCCGTCTTCTTCAAGGACCGGGACGGTGTGCTGCGCAAGGTCAACCGTGCCTTCGCCTCCTGGACCGGGCGACCGCTGGAGCAACTGATCGGTCTGGACAGCCACGAGATCTGGCCCCCCGAAATGGCTGACGGCATCCGCGCCGGCGACGCCTCGGTCTATGCCGAGGACCAGCCGCGGCGCAATGAGGAAACCATTCCGCTGCCCGATGGCGGGCGGATCTGGGTCGAGATCCTGAAGGCCCCGATTCGCGACGCCGGCAACGAGCTTCTCGGGCTGGTCGGCGTCGGGCGGGACATCACGCTGCGCAAGGCCGCCGAGGAGGACCTGCGGCGGAGCGAGGCGGAGAAGGACCATCTCGCCAACCACGACGCCCTGACCGGCCTGCCCAACCGCCGCCTCCTCTTCGACCGTCTGGACGTGGCGCTGGCCCGGTCGCGGCGGTCCGGGCGCCCGTTGGCCCTGCTGTTCATCGACCTCGACGGGTTCAAGGCGGTCAACGACCGGATGGGCCACGATTGCGGGGACGAGGTGCTGCGCATCGCCGCCGCGCGAATCGCCGGTTGCCTGCGCCGCAGCGACACGGTGGCCCGTGTCGGCGGCGACGAGTTCACCGTCGTGCTGGAGGATGTGGCCTCCGCCGCGGACGCCGGGGGCGTGGCCGCCAAGATCGTGGAGGCGGTGGCGCTGCCCATCCCAGCGCGGGACACTATCGCCGTTATCGGCGCCAGTGTTGGCATCGCCCTGTTCCCCACCGACGGATCGGACGCCCGCAGCCTGCTGGTGGCGGCGGACGGCGCGATGTACCGGGCCAAGCAGGCGGGCCGCGGCACCCATGTCTTCTACAAGGATGTTCGCGACAAGAATCCGGACTGACGGGGGCGGAATCCGCTTGCGCGTTAGGAACAAAAGAAGAACAATACCCACCTTGCCGGTTCTTCACGGGAGAGGATGGGATCATGTTCGTATGCGTCGATGGTGACCGCACCACCCGCCTGCGCCAGTGGGCCTGGCTCGACATCGGTGCTGGTAGGGGCGGTGCCGGGACGGGTCCCGGCGAGCGCCGCCTCGTCGGTTGGAGCGTCACGGACGAGGCGTGGCTCGTTTCCGAGCCCATCGGTGTCGTCGCCACCAGCCCGCTTGGCCGTCCGCCGGGCTGGGCGGTGACCGACAACCACCGCCGGTATCTGCTCGAACAGCCCGGCCTGCCCCATGGGGACGAGCCGCTGGCCGCCATCGACTGTCTGCGGGCGAACGGCAGCCTCGACCCGACGGCTCCCATCAGCATCGTGCCCTGGCGCCCCGGCAAATCCACCGCCGAACGCATCTTCGAGCGCCGGACGGCCTGATCGCGCAAAGATGCGCCGCTGCGTGACGGAACGGCCTTTTTCCCGTTGAAAGCCATGGTTGAGGCGGGAAAGGGTCGTTCACCATGCAGCAGCGCTGGCCGCAGAGGCTCTGGGTCGTCCGTCACGGGGAGAGCGCCGGGAATGTCGCGCGCGATGCCGCTTACGCCGCGGGGCTGGGGCGGATCGACATCGCGGAGCGCGACGTCGACGTGCCGCTCAGCCGCCAGGGTGAGGAGCAGTCCGAGGCGCTGGCGCGCTGGTTCGCTTCCCTGCCACCGGGCGAACGGCCCGACGTGGTGCTGACCTCCCCCTATCGGCGCGCCCGGCGCACGGCGGAGATCATCCACGCCGGGGGCGGCCTGCCGGTTGAGCCCACGGAATTTGTGGTGGACGAGCGGCTGCGCGAGAAGGAGTTCGGCATCCTCGACCGGCTGACCGCCGTCGGCATCGCGCAGGAACACCCCGATCAGGCGGAGTTCCGCCGCCTCCTCGGCAAGTTCTACTTCCGCCCGCCCGCCGGGGAAAGCTGGTGCGACGTGATCCTGCGGCTGCGCAGCGCGCTCGACACCATCAGCCTGCATCATGGCGGGCAGCGCGTGCTGGTGGTCAGTCATCAGGTCGTCGTGTTGTGCCTGCGCTATCTGCTGGAAGGCATGACGGAGGAGCAGATCCTCGCCATCGACCGTGAGGGCGACGTGGCGAACTGCGGGGTCACCGAATACGCCTTCGATCCTGCCCAGGGGCACAGCGGGCGGATGCAGCTTCGCCGTTACAACTTCGTCGCCCCGCTGGAGGCGGCCGGGGCGCCGCTGACCGCCGAACCCGACGCCAACGCGGCCGTCCGATGAGTAGTTTTCCGATGAGCGATTTTCCAATAAGCGACTCGATCCCGGTCACCCGTGACCTGCTGCGCACCATGCCGCTTCCCCATCCCGGCGACGGCGCCGACAAGGACGGGCGGGGCCGGGTGCTGGTCATCGGCGGCAGCGTGGAGGTGCCGGGCGCCGTGCTTTTGGCCGGGACGGCGGCGTTGCGCGCCGGGGCGGGCAAGCTCCAGATGGCGACCTGCCGCAGCGTGGCCCCGCATCTCGGGCTCGCCGTACCGGAGGCGCTGGTGCTCGGCCTGCATGAAACGGCGGAGGGCGGCATCGCTCCCGACTGCGTGGACATGTTGTGTGAGCGAGCAGCCCGCTGCACCGCGGTGCTGATCGGTCCCGGCATGATGGACAAGCGGGCGGTCGCCGACCTGACCGGCGCGCTGATCGCCGGGCTGGGCGGGGAGGGCGGACCCGTTCTGGTCATCGACGCCGAAGCGCTGATGGGCTTGGACGACGCCAACGAAGCGCTGTGCCGCCGCCGCGGCCGGACGATCATCACGCCGCACGCCGGCGAAATGGCCGGCCTGTCCGGAATCAGCCGGGAGGAGGTGGAGGCCGACCCACCCGCGGCCGCCCGCCGCGTTGCGGACCTTCACAAGGTGATCGTCGTGCTGAAAGGGGCCTGCACCCACATCGCCACGCCGGACGGGCGGATGTGGGCCTATGACGGCGGCAATGTCGGTCTCGCCACCTCGGGGTCGGGCGACACGCTGGCGGGCGTCATCGCCGGGCTGGCCGCAAGGGGCGCCGACCCGGCCCAGGCGGCGATCTGGGGAGTCCATTTGCACGGCGAGGCCGGCAACCGTCTGGCCCGCCGCGGCCCACTGGGCTTCCTGGCCCGCGAGTTGCTCGCCCAGGTGCCGGAGATCATGGCCGAACTGTCGGCCTGAGACCGCCGGCCTCGAAACGCCAGTCTCAGAACACCAGCTTGGCGGCCTGGTAGAGGATGACCCAAGGAGCGGCGATCAGCCCGCCCCACAGGGCGACCAGCGGCAGGCCGCGCAGCTTCTTGGCCGGGGCCGGAGCGGTGAGAGGGAGCGGAAAGGAAACGGTCTCGGTGGTGCCGACAGCGGGATTGTACTGGGACATGATGACCTGCCGATCTGTGTGTGAGGGCAGGATGCACGCCGATCTCTTAACGACGATTAAAGTCGGGGGTAGCCGCCGTGCAGGATTCCGGCGTACCGCCGCCGGGTAGAAAGGCGCGTTCGAGTGGGCAATTTCGGAGAGTTCCGAGCGTCTTGACAAAGATTATCGATCGTCCCGAGATGCCCTTCGGAAGAAGGAAGTGGTTCATGCCAACTATGAACAGCGGCTCGTCCGAGGCGCTTCGCCGGCTTCATCGGGAAACGGTGGTCGAGCGTGAAAAGCTGAGGAAGCTTCGGCGCGCCATCCTGGTGGGCGTCGACGACTGCAGAAACGGCCGCCTGGACGACCGCCCCATTGCCGACATCCTGAACGACATTGACGATTGACAGGCGATGTCCCGCCGCATCATGAGCGCTGCGAAGCGCCGGCTGTCGTGTCCTGCGCCTTCTGCACGAAAAGATGGAACCGGACCGCCGCATCCCGCAAGGATGAGGCCGGTCCGGCTCCCGACGTTCGCTCAGGTCACTTGGCCAGCGTCTTGTTGAGCCACAGGGCCAGCAACGTGCAGACCGCGCCTGATAGCAGGTAGGCGCCGGCCGAGAACAGGCCGTAGTTTGCCGACAGCACCAGCGCGACCAGTGGCGCGAAGCCCGCCCCGAACAGCCAGGCGAGGTCCGAGGTGATGGCCGCACCGGTGTAGCGGTAGCGCTGGGTGAAGCCCGACGCGACCACGCCCGACGACTGGCCGAAGGACAGGCCCAGGATCACGAAGCCAACGATCATGAAGACCAGTTCGCCCAGCGGCCCGCCGTTCAGCAGCAGGGGCGCCACGCCGCTGAACACGGCGATGGCCGCGGCGCAGCTTCCCACCAGGGTGCGGCGGCCGATGCGGTCGGCGATCCAGCCGGAGGCGATGATGGCCCCCAACCCGAAGAAGGCCCCGACCACCTCGATCAGCAGGAAGTCCGCCGGGGTGTCCTGCGTGTAGAGGAAGATCCAGGACAGCGGGAAGACGGTGACCATGTGGAACAGCGCGAAGCTGGCCAGCGGGGCGAAGGCGCCCAGCACGACGCGCATGCCCTCGTTGCGCAGCATCTCGGTCACCGGGACCGGCTGAAGCTCGCGGCTTTCGAACAGGTGGGTGTATTCCGGCGTCACCACGATGCGCAGCCGCGCGAACAGCGCCACCACGTTGATGGCGAAGGCCACGAAGAACGGGTAGCGCCAGCCCCAGCTGAAGAAGTCCTCGGCCGACAGGTTGCCGGCGAAATAGGCGAACAGCGCGCTCGCCACGATCAGCCCGATGGGCGCGCCGAGCTGCGGAATCATCGCGTACCAGCCGCGCCGGTTCTCCGGCGCGTTCAGCGCCAGCAGCGAGGCGAGGCCGTCCCAGGCGCCGCCCAGCGCGAGGCCCTGGCCGATGCGGGCCGCCGCCAGCAGCCAGATCGCCGCCGCACCGATCTGCTCGTAGCTCGGCAGGAAGGCGATGGCGACCGTCGAGGTTCCCAGCAGGAACAGGGAGAGGGTCAGTTTGGCGCCGCGCCCGTGGGCGCGGTCGATGGCCATGAACAGCATGCTGCCCACCGGGCGGGCGACGAAGGCCAGCGCGAAGATCGCGAAGGACCACAGCGTTCCAGTCAGCGGATCAAGATAGGGAAAGACCAGCTTCGGGAAGACAATCACCGAAGCGATGGCATAAACGAAAAAATCGAAGAATTCGGACGTCCGTCCGATGATGACGCCAATCGCGATTTCACCGGGATTCACCCTGTGGTCGCGGGCATTGACCAGCCTTGCGTCCCGTTCGGTCGCCGTGGTCGATGATCCCATGGTCCCCCCACCGTCTGGCAATTGCGTCAGAGGGAATTAAATAGGCACCGCAACGGCATTCTGCCACGCCCATGGGCGCATTGCTTTGATGTGCGTCAATGGCGGCGCGAAATCGCGGCGCATTGGACAAATTGTCCAATGTCCGACCCGGCCCGTGGGGGTTAGCTCTTCGCCCAAATCCAAAGCGAACCCCTGCTGACAGGTCCTGCCTTGACCCGTTTCCGCGCCTTGGCCCTCCTGCCGCTGATGGCGGTTTTGAGTGGCTGCAACCTTGTGGTGATGAGCCCGTCCGGCGACGTGGCGAGCCAACAGGCCAACCTCATCACCATTTCCACCCTCCTGATGCTTCTCATCATCATTCCGGTGATGGTGCTGACGGTGCTGTTCGCGTGGCGCTACCGCCAGTCGAATAGCACGGCCCAGTACGACCCGGATTGGGACCATTCGACGCAGCTCGAGCTGGTGATCTGGGCGGCCCCGCTGCTCATCATCATCTGCCTGGGCGCCCTCACCTGGATGGCGACCCACCTGCTCGACCCCTACCGCCCGCTCGACCGCATCGCCGCCGGGCGCCCGGTTCCGGCCGACACCAAGATGCTCGACGTCAACGTCGTGGCGCTGGACTGGAAGTGGCTGTTCATCTACCCGGAATACGGCATCGCCACGGTGAACGAGGTGGCCGCCCCGGTGGACCGCCCGATCCGCTTCAACATCACCTCCTCGACGGTGATGAACTCCTTCTACATCCCGGCGCTGGCCGGGCAGATCTACGCCATGGCCGGCATGGAGACGAAGCTGCACGCCGTCATCAACGAGCCGGGCAGCTACAAGGGCTTCTCCGCCAACTACAGCGGCGCCGGCTTCTCGCACATGCGCTTCACCTTCCACGGTCTGGCCGCCGACGGCTTCGACACGTGGGTGGCGGACATCAAGGCGGGCGGCGGCAAGCTCGACCGCGACGGCTACCTCCAGCTTGAGCGTCCCAGCGAGAACGAGCCGGTGCGCCGCTACGGCGCCGTCGACTCGGGCCTGTTCAAGGCCATCGTCGGGATGTGCGTCGAGCCGGGCAAGATGTGCATGCACGACATGATGGCCATCGACGCCAAGGGCGGCCTCGGGCTGGCCGGCATCGACAACGTGATGCCGCTGATGCACGACAAGCTGTCCCGCCGCGGCACCGCGGTTCTCGGCCCGGCTCCGGTCTATGTGGCGGGCATCTGCTCGACCGAGGAACTGACCGGCCGCGCCGTCGAGTCGTCGCTGGGCGTGCTGAACGCCCCCGCCGACGAGTCCCCGATTTCCGGCCCCATTTCTGGCGCGGGTCTGCCGCGCTCCTCCATCACGCCGATCTCCGCGCCCGCCCCTGCGTTTGGGCCGCGGCTGACGGCCAATCCTTGAGCGGCCCACCGCCATGATCGACACATCGACCGTCGCCACCCACCCGCTCTTCGGGCGTCTGACCCTGGAGTCCTTCCCCTATCACGAGCCCATCGTGGTCGCGACCTTCGTCGCGGTCGTGCTGGGCGGCCTCGCGCTCGTCGCGGCGCTGAGCTATTTCCGGTTGTGGGGCTATCTCTGGAAGGAGTGGTTCACCACCGTCGACCACAAGCGCATCGGCATCATGTACATGGTGCTGGGCCTCGTCATGCTGCTGCGCGGCTTCGCCGACGCCATCATGATGCGCCTCCAGCAGGCCATGGCCTTCGGCGGCAGCGAGGGCTACCTCAACGCCCACCACTACGACCAGATCTTCACCGCCCACGGCGTCATCATGATCTTCTTCGTGGCGATGCCCTTCGTCACGGGCCTGATGAACTACGTGGTGCCACTGCAGATCGGCGCCCGCGACGTGTCCTTCCCGTTCCTGAACAACTTCAGCTTCTGGATGACGGTGGGCGGTGCGGTGCTGATCATGGCCTCGCTGTTCGTCGGCGAGTTCGCGCGCACCGGCTGGCTGGCCTATCCGCCGCTGTCCAACATCGCCTACAGCCCTGAGACGGGTGTCGACTATTACATCTGGGCGTTGCAGATCGCCGGTGTCGGAACAACATTGTCCGGCATCAACCTGATCTGCACGATCGTCAAGATGCGCGCCCCCGGCATGACCATGATGAAGATGCCGGTCTTCACCTGGACGTCGCTCTGCACCAACGTGCTGATCGTCGCCTCCTTCCCGATCCTGACCGCCACGCTGGTCCTGCTGTCGCTGGACCGCTACGTCGGCACGAACTTCTTCACGAACGATCTCGGCGGCAGCCCGATGATGTACGTGAACCTGATCTGGATCTGGGGCCACCCGGAGGTCTACATCCTGATCCTGCCGGTCTTCGGCATCTTCTCCGAAGTCACCTCGACCTTCTCGGGCAAGAAGCTGTTCGGCTACACCTCCATGGTCTACGCGACGGTGGTCATCACGATCCTGTCCTACCTGGTGTGGCTGCACCACTTCTTCACCATGGGGTCGGGCGCCAGCGTGAACTCGTTCTTCGGCATCACGACGATGATCATCTCGATCCCGACGGGTGCGAAGATCTTCAACTGGCTGTTCACCATGTACCGCGGCCGCATCCGGTTCGAGCTGCCGATGATGTGGACCGTCGCCTTCATGCTGACCTTCGTGGTCGGCGGCATGACGGGCGTTCTGCTGGCCGTTCCGCCGGCGGACTTCGTCCTGCACAACAGCCTGTTCCTGATCGCCCACTTCCACAACGTCATCATCGGCGGCGTGCTGTTCGGCCTGTTCGCCGGCATCTACTACTGGTGGCCCAAGGCCTTCGGCTTCCGCCTCGATCCCTTCTGGGGCAAGGTCTCCTTCTGGTGCTGGGTGATCGGCTTCTGGGTCGCCTTCATGCCGCTCTACGTCCTGGGCCTGATGGGCGTCACCCGCCGCCTGCGCGTGTTCGAGGACCCGTCGCTCCAGATCTGGTTCCAGATCGCCGCCGTGGGCGCCGTTCTGATTGCGGCGGGCATCGGCGCCTTCCTCCTCCAGATCGCCGTCAGCGTCTGGAAGCGCCGTGAGCTGGTCGACCGCACGGGCGACCCGTGGGACGGCCGCACGCTGGAATGGGCGACCTCCTCGCCGCCGCCGGACTACAACTTCGCCTTCACCCCGATGATCCACGACAACGACGCGTGGTGGGACATGAAGAAGCGCGGCTACAAGCGTCCGCTGGGCGGCTACAAGGCGATCCATATGCCCAGCAACAGCGGCACCGGCGTGATCCTGGCCGGGATCAGCGTGGTCCTCGGCTTCGCCCTGGTCTGGTACATCTGGTGGCTTGCCGCGGTGAGCTTCGTCGCCCTGCTGGCGGCCGCCATCCACCACACCTTCAACTATCACCGCGACTTCCACATCCCCGCGGACGTGGTGGTGCGGACCGAGAACGAGCGGACCCGTCTCCTCTCCGGGCAGGTGTAAAGCATGAGCACGACCCTGACAGCCGAACGGAGCCGCACCCAACAGGCTCCGGTCTTCCACGTGGTGGAGGAGCACGCGCACCCCGAAGGCTCCAGCACCATGCTGGGCTTCTGGATCTACCTGATGAGCGACTGCCTCATCTTCGCGGTGCTGTTCGCGACCTACGGCGTGCTCGGCGGCAACTACGCCGCCGGGCCGTCGCCCAAGGACCTGTTCGACCTGCCGCTGGTGGCGCTGAACACCGCCATGCTGCTGTTCTCCTCCATCACCTATGGCTTCGCCATGCTGGCGATGGAGAAGGGGCGGGTGTCGCAGACCCAGCTGTGGCTGGCGGTGACCGGCCTGTTCGGCGCCGCCTTCCTGGCGATCGAGCTGTACGAGTTCGCCCACCTGATCCACATCGGGGCGACCCCGCAGCGCAGCGCCTTCCTGTCGTCCTTCTTCACGCTGGTCGGCACCCACGGGCTGCACGTCACCTTCGGCCTCGTCTGGCTGGTGACGCTGATGGTCCAGGTCAACAAGCGCGGCCTGATCCCGGCCAACCGCCGCCGCCTGATGTGCCTCAGCCTGTTCTGGCACTTCCTGGACGTCATCTGGATCGGCGTCTTCACCTTCGTCTATCTGATGGGAATGCTGCGATGAGTTCTCACGCCGAACATCATGGTCACGGGGAGCATGAGGGCGCCCACGGGACGCTCGGCAGCTACGTGATCGGCTTCGTCCTGTCGGTGATCCTGACGGTCATTCCCTTCTGGCTGGTCATGGACGGGACGATCCTGGACAAGAACATGACCGCGATCGCGATCATGGCCCTGGCCGCCGTCCAGGTCGTCGTCCACATGATCTTCTTCCTGCACATGAACGGACGTGCGGAAGGCGGGTGGACCATGCTGTCGCTGATCTTCACGCTCATCGTCGTGGTCATCATGCTGGCCGGTTCGCTGTGGGTGATGTACCACCTGAACACCAACATGATGCCGATCCACGACCCGAGCCAGTTGCCGTGACCGGCACGGCGACCCACCGCCCGCGCCGGGGGCTGATCCTTCTCGGCATCCTGGCGCTGGCGGGCGTCGCCGTCTTCACGTCGCTCGGCGTCTGGCAGGTCGAGCGGCTGTTCTGGAAGCTGGACCTGATCCAGCGGGTGGAGGAGCGGGCGCAGGCCGCGCCCGTTCCAGCCCCCGGCCCGGAGGACTGGCCCGCCGTCACGGCGGCCAGCCAGGAATACCGGCGGGTCGGCGTCACCGGGCGTTTCCTGAACGACCAGGAAACCCTGGTCCAGGCGGTGACCGAGCGGGGCGGCGGCTTCTGGGTGCTCACCCCGCTGCGCACCGACCGCGGTTTCACCGTCCTGGTCAACCGGGGCTTCGTCCCGCCCGAGCGGCGCAGCACCGACAGCCGCGCCGAGGGGTTGACCGACGCGGACACCACCGTCACCGGCCTGCTGCGGGTGACCGAGCCGGGGGGTGGCTTCCTGCGCTCCAACGATCCCGCGCAGGACCGCTGGTATTCCCGCGATGTGGCGGCCATCGCGGCGGCCCGCGGCGTGACGGAGGCGGCCCCCTATTTCATCGACGCCGAGGCCAGCCCACAAGGCGGTTCTCCGGTCGGTGGGCTGACCGTCCTGAAGTTCCGGAACAACCACCTCGTGTATGCGCTGACATGGTTCGCCTTAGCCCTCATGCTGATCGCCGCATCTCTCTATGTCGCGCGCAGTGAACGGCGCCGCCGGGGTTGAAGAAGTAGCCTCTTTTTCTTGATGGTCTTTCGCCGGATGGAAAGGTCTCTCTCGCGGACTCTTCCACCCGGCCTTTTTGTGCTATCAAAATCGCCCGGATTCCATGGCAAGGCTGCCAAGCCGGGGTATCGTGCCCATATAGGTGGGGACCGAAGGAAGCCGGCGAAGGGCCAGACGTTTTCCGTGCGCGACACCACCGACAAGAAGAACCTGTTCCTGCTGGTGCAGTTGCGCTGGCTCGCCGTCGCCGGGCAGGTGGTGACGATTCTGATCGTGCACCACCAGATGGGCATCACCCTGCCGCTCGACCAAATGGGCGCGGTGATCCTGTTCCTGGTCGCGCTGAACATCGCCAGCGTCCTGCATCTGCGCCGCCAGACGTCGGTGTCGAACACCCAGCTGTTCCTGGAGCTGCTGATCGACGTGTCGGCGCTCACAGTGCAGCTCTACCTCAGCGGCGGCGCGTCCAACCCCTTCATCTCGCTCTACCTGCTGCAGATCACGCTGGGGGCGGTGCTGCTGGAGGCGTGGTCGGCCTGGGCGCTGGTGCTGGTCGCCACGGCCTGCTTCACCTTCCTGATCGGCGCCTACCGCCCGCTGGCCCTGCCGCCGGGGCTGGAGGGGCTTTTGCTGGGGCTGCACATCCAGGGCATGTTCCTGTGCTTCGTGCTGACGGCCAGCCTGATCGTTCCCTTCATCACCCAGATTACCCGCAACCTGCGCGCCCGCGACGCCCATCTGGCCGATCTGCGCCAGCGCTCCATGGAGGAGGACCACATCGTGCGTCTCGGCCTGCTCGCCTCCGGGGCCGCGCACGAGCTGGGGACGCCGCTCGCCACCCTGTCGGTGATCGTGAACGACTGGCGGCGGATGCCGGTGGTCAAGGGCGATCCCGACATGGCCGAGGACATCGCCGAGATGCAGAACCAGATCGACCGCTGCAAGGCCATCGTGTCGGGCATCCTGCTGTCCTCCGGCGAGGCGCGGGGGGAGGGCACGTTGCGCACCACCGTGACCGCCTTCCTCGACGATCTGGTGGAGGAGTGGAAGGACAGCCGGTCGCCGGCCTGCGTCGATTACGACAACAGCGTCCGCTCGCGGGAGGGGATCATTTCCGACCTCGCCCTGAAGCAGGTGATCTTCAACGTCCTGGACAACGCGCTGGAGGTGTCCCCCGGTTGGGTCGGCATCGCCGCCGGGCGGCAGGGGGACAGCCTCGTCCTGACCGTCAACGACGCCGGCCCCGGCTTCGAGGAGCGGATGCTGGCGGAATTCGGCAAACCCTACCGGTCGAGCAAGGGGCGGCCCGGCGGCGGGCTGGGCCTCTTCCTGGTGGTCAACGTGGTGCGCAAGCTGGGCGGCTCGGTCGCCGCGCGCAACCGCCCCGGCGGCGGGGCCTCCGTCACCATGACCCTGCCGCTCGCCGCCCTGTCCGCGGGAGAGAGCCATGGAGACTGACCGTTCCCTCGTCCTGGTGGAGGACGACGCCGCCTTCGCCAAGGTCCTGCGCCGCTCCTTCGAGCGCCGGGGCTATCAGGTCTACTGGTGCGACAGCTTGGACGGGCTGCGGGCCCTGCTGGAGACGGTGCCCTTCGCCTACGCGGTGGTGGACCTGAAGCTGGGCAGCGGCTCCGGCCTGGAATGCGTGCGGGAACTGCACGCCAGCGACCCGGAAACGCGGATCGTCGTCCTGACCGGCTTCGCCAGCATCGCCACGGCGGTCGAGGCGATCAAGCTGGGCGCCTGCCATTACCTCGCCAAGCCCTCCAACACCGACGACATCGAGGCGGCCTTCGAGCGGACGGAGGGTGACCCCTCAATCGCGCTTGGGGCGCGGGCGACCTCGCTGAAGACGCTGGAATGGGAGCGCATCCACGAAACCCTGGCGGAAACCGGCTTCAACATCTCCGAAACCGCCCGCCGCCTGGGCATGCACCGGCGCACCCTGGCCCGGAAGCTGGAGAAGAAACAGGTGCCCTGATCACGCTTTCTCCTGTCCAGTCGGTCAAAGGATGCGCATGGCCGCTGGACAATGGCCGTCACTCCGCCCATTTTTCACGGCCTGTTACAGTCGTGTGTCATACGCAGCAGCAAGGAGCAGTGTGAAGTGTCTCTTTCCACGTCGAGCAGCAGCCCCTCCGATCCGCGGACCGAGGCCCGCCGTCTTTTGACGGACGCCATCTCCACGTACCTCCAGTCGTGCAAGGATCTGGCAGCTGCGACCGAACGCGCGACCGAGACGAGCGGCAGCATCGACACCCAGGCCCGCCGCAAGGCTTACCAGACGCTGACCGAGCTGGGCGATCAGGTCCGTCTCGCGCAGCGCCGTCTCGTCACCGCGGCCAAGCAGGCCCGCCGGGTCATGCCGGTGGCCGAGATCGAGGAGGTCGCCAAGAAGCTGGACAAGCGCGACACCACGGAAAGCGCCGCCGTGCTGGTCAAGGCCGCCCTGGTCAATTGACGCCGGGTGGGGCAGGGCTCGCCTGTTCGGCCTAGTCGAATCCGCCGGATTGGCGGGAAAAGCCGACTTTTTGCGGGTCACAGCGTCGCGCCCGGTCGATTCCGGGCGGGAGCATCTTGCGCGCCGCCGCCCGTCAGGGTAGGTCAGAGGCGCCTGGAGCCCTGGAGCATGCTGGGGTTCCGCCACGAACAAGGGGAATTTGGGAATGACGAAGGCCGATCTCATCGACGCGATCGCCGGCAAGCTGGGCGGCACGAAGGCCGACGCCGGCAAGGCGCTGGACGCGGTTCTGGAGAGCCTGCAGGACGCGCTGGTCAAGGGGGAGACGGTCAAGCTGCCGGGCTTCGGCCAGTTCGAGATCGCCGAGCGCGGCGAGCGCACGGGCCGCAACCCGCAGACCGGTGCGGAGATCAAGATCGCCGCCTCCAAGGCGCCGAAGTTCTCCGCCGGCAAGGCCCTCAAGGACGCCGTCAACGGCAAGGCCGAGTAAGTTGCCTGCCCTCTCCCCTCCGCTCACGCGCAAACAGCATGTTTGTGGTGACGTGACAGGCGGACCTTTGGTCCGCTGAAAGCGGTGAGAGGGTTGCCCGTGAAGCGGGCGGGTGAGGAGAATGCGCTTGTGCCGGACGCACCGCCACGCGCAACCCCCTCACCCTAACCCTCTCCCCAGAGGGGAGAGGGAACTTCATTGTGTTCAATGCGGGTTCGCCGGCCCCGGTGTGGCGTCGGCCAGCCAGCGGCCGAGCGGGTCGTCCGTTTCGCTGCCCGTATCGTTGGACGCCTCGCTCCAGCCCGGCGGGACGCCGTCCATGTTCGGCAGGCGGTGGGCGATGCCCTTGTGGCAGTCGATGCAGGTGCGCTGCCCGCTGAACAGATATTGCTGATGGATGCGCGCCGCCCGCGCCCCCTGCTTGGTGATGTCCATCGACTCCGCGCTGTGGCAGTTGCGGCATTCCAGGGAATTGTTGGCCTTCAGCCGCGCCCATTCATGCTCGGCCAGTTCGCGCCGCTTCTCCACGAACTTGTCGCGCGTGCTGATGGTGCCGAAGATCTTGCCCCAGACCTCCTTCGACGCCTGCATCTTGCGGGCGATCTTGTCGGTCCAGTTGTGGGGGACGTGGCAGTCCGGGCAGGTCGCCCGCACGCCGGAGCGGTTGGTGAAGTGGATGGTGGTCTTCAGCTCCTCGAACACGTTGTCCCGCATCTCGTGGCAGCTCGTGCAGAACTTCTCGGTGTTGGTGACCTCCAGCGCTGTGTTGAAGCCGCCCCAGAACATCACGCCGGCTAGGAAGCCGCCCAGCGTCAGGAAGCCGAGGCTGAGGTAGCGGCTGGGCCCCGCGATGATCCGCCAGGGCCGCAGCAGGTAATCGGGCAGCTTCATCGCCGGTCACCCCCGTCCGACGGGCGGCTGATGAGGCTGTCCATGTCCTTGAAGGTGTTCGGGACGATGGGCTGGGCCATGGTCTGGGGAACGTGGCACTGCGTGCAGAAGTAGCGGCGCGGGCTGACCGCGCCCAGGGTCTGGCCCTCGCGGTCCACGTAATGGGTGATGCTGATCATAGGCGCCTGGGTGGCGCCGGTGAACTGCCGGCTGTGGCAGGTCAGGCACTGGTTGTTGTTCAGGCTGATCTGATAATCGCGGATGTTGTGCGGGATAACCGGCGGCTGTTCCGGATAGTTGCGGGCGACCCGCCGGTCGTCGGTGACGTCGGCGGGGATCGGCGGGGCCGGGTCCTCGTCGGTGAACTGGATCGGCGGGCGGAAGGGCTCCCGGACTTGTCCGGTTCCCTGGGCGGCGAGCAGTGCCGGCACGAGGCAGGGCAAAGCCGCGGCCAGCGCGAGCATGAGATGGCGGCGCATGGTTGCGGTCCTCCCTCAGACGGCCACGATCTTGACGGCGCACTTCTTGAAGTCCGTCTGCTTGCTGATCGGGTCGGTGGCGTCGAGCGTGCATTTGTTGATGAGGCGCGCCGAATCGAACCAGGGCACGAAGACGACCCCGCGCGGCGGCCGGTTGCGCCCGCGCGTCTCGACCCGTGTGCGCATCTCGCCGCGCCGCGACATCACCTTGACCTCCGAGCCGCGGCGCAGGCCGCGGTCCTTCGCGTCGTCGGGGTGCATGAAGACCAGCGCCATCGGCATGGCCTTGTAGAGTTCGGGAACCCGCATGGTCATGGAGCCGGAGTGCCAGTGCTCCAGCACGCGGCCCGTGACCAGCCAGAGGTCGAAGTCCTTGTCGGGCGATTCCGCCGGGGGTTCGTAGGGGAAGGCGAACAGGTTGGCCTTGCCGTCCGGGTTTCCGTAGAAGCGCACCCCCTCGCCCTTCGGAACGTAGGGGTCGAGCCCCTCCCGGTAGCGCCACTTCGTCTCCTTGCCTTCGACCACCGGCCAGCGCAGCCCGCGCACCTCGTGATAGGTGTCGAAGGGCGCCAGATCGTGGCCGTGGCCGCGCCCGAAGGCGGCGTATTCTTCGAACAGGCCCTTCTGCACATAGAAGCCGAACGCCTTCGACTCCCGGTTCTCGTAGGCGGGGTTCGACTCCGACACTGGGAAGCGGTCCACATTGCCGTTGCGGAACAGCACGTCGAACAGATTTTTGCCGCGGAAGTCGGGGTTGGCGTCGAGGATCCCCTTCGGCCACACTTCGTCGGTGGTGAAGCGCCGGGAGAACTCCATGAGCTGCCAGAGGTCCGACCGCGCCTCGCCCGGCGCGTTGACGAGCTGGTGCCAGAAATGCGTCCGCCGCTCGGCGTTGCCGTAGGCGCCCTCCTTCTCCACCCACATGGCGGCGGGCAGGATCAGGTCGGCGGCGGCGGCGGTCACCGTCGGGTAGGCGTCCGACACCACGATGAAATTGTCCGGGTTTCGGTAGCCGGGATAGGTCTCGTTGTCGCTGTTGGGTGCCGCCTGGAGGTTGTTGTTGACCATGATCCAGTAGGCGTTGAGCTTGCCGTCCTTCAGCATCCGGTCTTGGAGAACGGCGTGATAGCCGACTTTGTCGGGAAGCAGGCCCTTGGGGATCTTCCAGATCTCTTCGGTGTGGGAGCGGTGTTCGGGGTTGGTGACCACCATGTCGGCGGGCAATCGGTGGGCGAAGGTGCCGACCTCGCGCGCCGTGCCGCAGGCCGAGGGCTGACCGGTCAGCGAGAAGGGGCTGTTGCCGGGTTCGGAAATCTTGCCGGTCAGCAGATGCAGGTTGTAAACCATATGATTCACCCACACGCCCCGGACGTGCTGGTTGAAGCCCATGGTCCACAGCGACATGACCTTGGTGTTGGGATCGGCGTACAGCTCGGCGAGCGCCAGCAGCCGCTCCTTGGGGACATTGCTCAGCTCCGACGCCTTCTCGACGGTGTAGTCGCTGACGAAGCGGGCGAATTCGTCGAAGCTCATGGGAGTGGAGACGGCGGCGTCCTTGGCGTGGAGCGCCCGCACCTCCAGCGGGTCGTCGGGCCGCAGCCCGTAGCCGATGTCCTTCTGGCCGAGGCGGAAGCTGCAATGCTTCTCGACGAACGCCTTGTTCACCCGCCCGGTCTGGATGATGTGGTTGGCGATGAAGTTCAGGATGGCCAGGTCGGTCCCCGGCTCGAAGATCATCGGAACGTCGGCCAGCTCGAAGCTGCGGTGCTCGAAGGTCGAGAGGACGGCCACCTTCACGTGATTGTGGGCAAGCCGCCGGTCGGTGATGCGCGTCCACAGGATGGGGTGCATCTCCGCCATGTTCGAGCCCCAGAGGACGAAGGCGTCGGCGTGCTCGAAATCGTCGTAGCAGCCCATCGGCTCGTCCATGCCGAAGGTGCGGATGAAGGCCACGGCGGCCGACGCCATGCAGTGGCGGGCGTTGGGGTCGAGGTTGTTGGTGCGGAAGCCGGCGCGCATCAGCTTGGACGCGGCGTAGCCTTCCCATATTGTCCATTGGCCGGATCCGAACATGCCGACCGCGTCCGGCCCCTTCTCCTTCAGCACCCGCTTCCACTGACGGGCCATCTCGTCGAAGGCCTCGTCCCAGGAGACCGGGCGAAATTCCCCGTCCTTGTGGTACTTCCCGTCGCGCATGCGCAGCAGCGGCTGGGTCAGCCGGTCCTGCCCGTACATGATCTTGGACAGGAAATAGCCCTTCACGCAGTTCAGGCCGCGGTTGACCTCCGCCTGCATGTCGCCGTGGGTGGCGACGACGCGGTTGTCCTTGGTGGCGACCATGACACTGCATCCGGTGCCGCAGAAGCGGCAGGGCGCCTTGGACCAGGTGAGCTGGGCGTCCTCGCCCGCCACCATGGATCGCTGGGCCATGGCGGGCAGGCTGATGCCCCCCGCCGTCGCGGCGGCCGCGACCGCCTGCGCCTTGATGAAATCCCGCCGGTCAAGCATGGGTTCCTCCCCCCTTTTTCTTGACGAATGTGAAATTTGGACGCGTCAGCGATGCGCCGTACCGACCTCTTCCGCGGTCCGGGCCGCCATCGGCTCGGCGTGGTGGAAGACCATGACCGCCGACATCACGCCGGGCATCAGGTGGATGGCGGTCATGCGGTCGGCGATGCGGCCCTCGTGAGGGCCTTCCACGGTCACCACCATCCGGCCCCGCTCCTCCGCATGGACTTCCACGTCGCCCAGCGCCGCGACGGCGGCCCGCACGTCGGGGCTGCGCTCGGGCCGCAGATGGACGAGGATGGAGGCGATGTGCCATTCCTCCGTCGGCGCTTCGGCCAAACGGTCGTGGGCTTCAGGGCGCATGGACGGTCTCCGGTCCGGGTTGCAACGTGACGGCGTCGGCGGGGCAGGCGGCCAGACAGGCGCCGCAGCCGGTGCAGGCGCTGTCTTCGACCACGGGAACCGCCACGCCACCCGGCGCCAGGGCGAAGCGGATGGCCGATTCCGGGCAGGCGTCGCGACAGCTGCGGCAGACGACGCGGTTTATGGCGAGACAGGACGGTCCGATGTGCACGGCCAGCGTCCAAGGGCTGGCGGCGGCACGGTCGAAGACCGGTTCAGGGCAGGAATTGGCACAGGCCGCGCAGAAACTGCACTCGCCCCGCCGGAAATCGACCTCGGGAAAACCGCCGTCCCCCCGGCGGATGATCCCCTCGGGGCAGGCGTCGGCGCAGGCGCCGCAGCGCGTGCACAGGTCGGTGAAGCGCTCCGTCCGGGACCAGGGCGGGCGCAACGGCGCGGGCTCCGCGCGCCGCCGCCCGCGGAGAAAGCCCCGCCGCCCTAAATCGACCGATTCATCGGCCATGGCGCCGCTCCCCTCAGACCGGGGGCGGACCGGGCGGACCCATGATAATTTGCGACATCCAGACCAGGAAGCCGTAGCCGCCCACGACGGCGACCGACAGGATCGGCCAGATCACCACCGCCAGGACAAGGAACATGGCGATCTCCCGCCGTTTCGCGCCGGGATCGGGCAGGGGCGGGCTGGCGGCGGCGCGGGACGGAAAGCGGGTTGGGTCTGGAGGCTGGTGGCGGCTCATGTGGGCTCCCGTTTTCGGCGGGCTGTGGCTTCTGTCGACGACCGAGAAAGTGGTCGAACGATCCAACAACAGGTTGAGCGTGGCTTCTGTTCCATGCTGCGAGCGCGCAATGGAAACGGCGCCAGCAGGGATTAGCCATGGCCTCCATGGTAATCCGATTGGCTGACGATTCGAAGGCCAAACTTTTTTTGACGGTGGGGGGATTAAGCGGGCCGCCGGTCCGTAAACTGTATGAAGAGGGAATAAGGAGGTCGGACGGCCTTGGTGTGATTGGGGCTGGCCGGATTGTTTATTTCTAATTCGTACGGGACGCACAGATTAGCTCAACTAAGAGGTTGCTGATGATCTGAAGTCCTGTAAGATTGGAACAGCCGTTCTTGGTGTAACGGCTTCTCCACTGTTGTGATCGTAAGTGAAGCGAACTCAATCAGAGGCCGCGCCTGCTTTGGCGCGGCCTTTTTTCTGTTTATCAAAGTCATAGTACGGAAGTTGGTCTCTGTGGAAGCTAATTTTCCATAAGGCATATCTGCAACGATAGTTGCGACAGCAGGGATTAATTGTGCTGTGATTCCTGAAACGGATGTTGTGTTCCGCTGATTGTGTGGTATACCAAGTACGAAATGCGGAACACCAAGCCTCTCCCAACGGTGGCGGTGGTGCTCCCGCCAAGACATGAAGGGCACGCAAGCCCCAAAGAAAGGCAATGCGACAACAACCATCGGCCCCGCCCGGCTGAGTTGAGTGTTCGATCACCGCATTGGGGAGGAAGAGTAATGAGTCAGTCCATCGCTGCACCGCCTGGCGGCTCGCAGGCGCCCATTTCCGAAGGCGCGCGTTGGATGCAGATCGTCGTCGGCATCGTCTGCATGGTGGCCGCGGCCAACATCCAGTATGCCTGGACGCTGTTCGTGCCGGAGATCCAGGCCACCCATGGCTGGACCCGCGCCTCGATCCAGACCGCCTTCACCGTCTTCGTCGTCGTCCAGACCTGGCTGACCCCCATCGAAGGCTACTTCATCGACCGTTACGGCCCCCGCGTCATCGTCGCCTTCGGCGGCGTGATGACCGGCCTCTCCTGGATCGTCGACAGCTACGCCGGCTCGCTCGGCATGCTCTATGTCGGTTCGGCCATCGGCGGCATCGGCGTCGGCTGCGTCTACGCCACCTGCGTCAACAGCGC
>NZ_QOKV01000030.1 GCF_008365405.1 Azospirillum brasilense
GCCGCATCAGGTCGTCGTTCTCGTACTGCACCGAACAGGTCTTGATCGACGTCTCCGCGCAGAATTTCTTGAAACCCTCCGGCAGGCTCTCCGACCACAGCACCGTCAGGTTCGGTTCCGGCGCCGGGCCGAGATTCTGGAGCGTGTGCAGCATGCGGAAGCTGCCCTTGGTGACCAGCGTGCGCCCGTCGAGCGCCATGCCGCCGATGCACTCCGTCACCCAGGTCGGGTCGCCGGAGAAGAGCTGGTCGTATTCCGGCGTGCGCAGGAAACGCACCATCCGCAGCTTGATGACGAACTGGTCGATCAACTCCTGAGCGCCCGCCTCGTCCAGGCGGCCTTCGCGCAGGTCGCGCTCGATGTAGACGTCGAGGAAGCTCGACACGCGGCCGAGCGACATGGCCGCGCCGTTGGCCTCCTTCACCGCCGCCAGATAGGCGAGGTAGGTCCACTGCACCGCCTCGAAGGCGTTGGTCGCCGGGCGGCTCACGTCGAAGCCGTAGGACGCCGCCATCGTCACGAGGTCGCGGAGCGCGCGGATCTGTTCGGTGATCTCCTCGCGCAGGCGCAGTGTGTTCTCGTCGATGCGGTCGACTTCCAGGCTCTTGTACTGGGCCTTCTTGTCCTCGATCAGGAAGGTCGCGCCGTAGAGCGCCAAGCGACGGTAGTCGCCGATGATGCGCCCGCGGCCGTAGGCGTCCGGCAGGCCGGTGATGACGCCCGACTTGCGGCAGCGCAGCATCTCGTCGGTGTAGACGTCGAAGACGCCGTCGTTGTGCGTCTTGCGCAGCGCCGGGAACACGTCGTCCAGCTTGGGCGAGGGCTTGAAGCCATAGGCCTCCAGCCCCGTCTTGACCATGCGCCAACCGCCGAAGGGCATGATCGACCGTTTCAGCGGCTTGTCCGTCTGAAGCCCGACGATGACCTCAAGCTCCCGGTCGATGTAGCCGGGGGCGTGGCTGACGATGGAGGACACCAGTTCCGTGTCGGCGTCGAGAACGCCGCCCTTGGCCGCACGCTCCTCCTTCAGGAGATCGCGCACCTTGTTCCACAGCGACAGGGTGCGGTCGCTGGCCGGGGAGAGGAAACTGCCGTCGCCGCCGTAGGGGCGGACGTTCTTCACGATGAAATCGCGCAGATCGACCGTGGTCCGCCAGGAACCGGGCGCGAAACCGCGCCAGGGGTTCGGCGTCTCGGCTTCGGCAACGGGGATTTTCGGTTCGAACATCAGGGAATCCATGACGCGCCTCTATTGGTCTGCGGCGGTCCCTGCCCTCCCCGGCGGGGGCCGCGCCACGTTGCGCGGCGCCGGACCGGACGGACCCGCCCGACCAAGCATCGCGCTTGCCCAATCAGTAGGCGCCCAAAGCTCCCCGGCCACATTGATCCCAATCAATCAATCTCTGCGGAATACGCAGGGCACCGTCCAAGTTATGCGCGATCACATAAACTGAGACAAATGACAGCTATTGCGGCGCACCATGTGAGACACTCCATCGAAAATCGGTTATTTTCATCTGGTTCGGCTAATTTAAAATAGACCGATCAGATCAACGCAGCGCGCTTGCAATATCTTGCGCCAAGCGGGCCAGCGTGCGGCTGAGAGCCTCGGCAACGGCACCGGGATCGCCCGCCGCACTCACCGGTTCCTGCGCCGCGGTGTGGCCCAGCCGGCGCAGCCGGTCGCCGCCCTGGTCGAAGACGCGCCAGCGCGCCTCCAGAACGGCCGGCCCGTCCTCCGCCGCGTCGAAGCGGTCCAACGTCACCTCCACCACCTGGGACAGCGGGAAGTCGCGCTGAAGCGGCAGGCCGACCACCTCCGCCCCCGGCAGGCCTTTCTCCAGGTTCCGCAGCAGCGTACGGGTCACCATCTCGTCGAGGGGGCCGCCCCAGCGGTCGAACTCCATGACGACCAGCCGGTTGCCCGGCGCCCGCATCACCAACTCGGACCGGTCGAGATAGCCGGGGACCTCCACGCCCTCCAGCCCGATCACCCGCCGCTGCGCCTCGGCGCTCCGCGGTTGGGCGGCATCCGGCGCGACGGCGTCCAGATGGTAGAAGCGGCTTGGCGGCGTGCTGCAAGCGGCGAGCGACGCCAGGGCGGAGGCGCACAGCAGCAGGCGACGGGCATGAACAATCGGAGCCATGGGAGTCCTCAACCGCGTTTGCCCCGGATCAGGGCTTCGGGATGGCGTTCGAGATAGTCGGTCAGTCCACGAAGGGAGCGGGCCGCCGCGGTCAGCTCGCGCACCAGCCCCTGCAGGTCGCTGACCGCGGGGCGGGACGAGTTGACCAGACCGTCCGTGCTGCTGAGCGTCTTTTCGGCCTGCCGGACCAGCTTGGAGGTGTTCTCCGCCACGTCGCGCAGAGCGCGGATGGTCGGCTCGCCCTCGCTGCCCAGCGCCTGCGTCGTCTTCTCCAGCTCCGCCAGCGACCGGCTGAGCGAGCCCATGGCCTGCGCCACCTCCGGTGAGCCGATCAGGGCGCCGGCCTTCTGGATGGTCGAGCGCAACTCCACCACCGTTTCGGCGATGGGCGCGCGGGCAAGCTCGTTCATCAGGTCGGTGGCGGTTTTGGTCGCCGTGTCGAGCACGTTCGGCTGGGACGGCACTTCCGGATAGGGACCGCCGGAGATCATCGTCTGTTTCGGCGCGTCAGGGAACAGGTCCAGCGTCACGATCAACTCGCCGGTCAGCAGGTTGCCGGTGCGCAACTGCGCCCGCAGCCCCTGCTCGACCAGCGCCTTCATGCCGGCATAGGCGGCTTCGGTGTCGTGCGCCGCCGGCAGCTCGCCGCCCAGCCGTTCCGGCTCGATGTTCAGGGTCACCGGGATGCGGGCCTCGCCGGTCACCGGATCCACGTCGAGGCGGATGTCGGTCACCTCACCAACCCGGATGCCGCGGAACTCCACCGCCGACCCCGGATGCAAGCCGCGCACCGACCCGTCGAAATGCACCAGGAAGGGCACCCGCCGGGTGAAGCGGGCGTCGCTGGCGGCGTTGCGGCTCTCATAGAGGGGGAAGTCCGTGCCCTCCGCCGCGATCTCGCCGTTGTCGCCGGGGCCGCCAAGGCCGGGAGTCTCGAAGGACACGCCGCCCGTCGCCAGCGATTGCAGCGATTCCAGAGCCACCGTCGGCCCCTCCGGCCCGATGGACACCGACAGGCCGCTGGCGTTCCAGAAGCGGGTGTTGGGCCGGACGATCCGGTCATAGGGCGCGTGGATGAAGACCGGGAGGGTCAATGACTGCCAGTCCCGCGAGAACTCATAGCCGACCACTTCGCCGACCTGGATGCCCCGGTAGTAGATCGGCGCCCCCGGCCCGAGGCCGCCCAGCCGGTCGGCGCGCAGCGCGAAGCGCCTTCCCGGCGAGCTGGAGCGGATCAGCGGCGGTTCCTCCAGCCCGCGGAAGGCGCTGAGCGCCTCGCCATTGCCGGTTCCCGGGTCCATGCCGATGTAGGCGCCCGAAACCAGCGTGCCGAGGCCCGACACGCCGCCGAAGCCCAGCCGGGGCTTGACCACCCAGAAGCTCGTCCGGTCGTTGAGGTAGGAGGCGGCGCCCTTGACCATGCGCACGGAGACGACGACGTTCGCCAGATCGGGCGAGACAGCCACCCCCTGCACCGTCCCGACATCCACGTCGCGGTAGCGCACACGGGTCTTCCCGGGCTCCAGCCCCTCCGCCGTGTCGAAGGTGATGGTGATGGTCGGACCGCGCTCGTTCAGCGTCCTCCAGGCCAGCCAGCCGCCGATCAGCGCGGCGATCAGCGGCACCAGCCAGATCAGCGGCAAACCGCGGCGGCGGCGGATCACCGGGTTGGCCGGCTCCACCGTGGAATTCGGATCAATCATGATGGGAATCCTGCCGGCGCGCCCGCCGGGGCGGCGCATCCCAGATCAGCCGCGGGTCGAAGGACTCCGACGCCAGCATGGTGATGACGACGACCGCGGCGAAGGCGACGGCGCCCAGCTCCGCGTGGATGGTGGCGATGGCGCCCAGTTGGACCAGGGCCGCCAGAAGCGAGATCATGAAGATGTCCACCATGGACCAGCGCCCGACCCCCTCGATCAACCGGTAAAGACGTGTGCGGTCGCGCTGCCGCTTCGGCGATCCCCGCTGCACCGTCCACAGCAGATAGGCCAGCCCGATCAGCTTCAGCACCGGCACGGTGATGCTGGCGAAGAAGACCAGCAGGGCCACCGGCCACATCTCCGCCGCGATCAGCGCCTCCACACCGGACAGGATGGTGTCGGGCTGGCCGGCGCCGAAATAGACCACCGTCATGATCGGCAGCAGGTTCGCCGGAATGTAGAGGATCGTCGCCGCGGAGATCAGCGCCCAGCCGCGCGGCAGGCTGTTCGGCTTGCGGTGGTGCAGCCGGGCGCCGCAGCGCGGGCAGGCCCCCTCGGCCCCGGCGACCACTTGGTGGCAGTCGTGACAGGCGGTCAGCCGCTCCGGGTCGGCGCTGGCGGTCTGGGCGACGCGGGTCTGCGGCGCGATCCGCTCCCACACCTCGAAGGGGCTGAGCGACGCCTCCCCCCATACCTGCACCAGGATGAAGGCGACCAGAGCGGCCAGCGACGCACCCGGCTCCAACTCCGCCAGATCGGACAGCTTCACATAGGCGACGATCAGGCCGAGCAGGAAGACCTCCGCCATCGCCCAGCGGCGCAGCCGCGCCACCGTCCGGAAGATCCAGGCCGCACCCGGCGCCGCCGTCCGTCCGGCGGCGAGCGGCATCACGACGTAGAGCGTGCCGAGCACCTGAGCCAGCGGCGCCAGGAACAACACGAAGAAGACCAGAACGCCCAGCACCTCGTACCCGCCGTCCCACAGCGCCACCGAACCGCTGAGCAGGGTCGCCGTCTGCGCCCGCCCCTCCAGTTCGAAGGTCAGGATGGGGAACAGATTGGCGGTGATGAACAGGATCGTCGAGGCGATGGCGAGCGCCACCGCGTGCCCCAGCCCGCCGGTCCGGAAATGGCGCAGCACCGCCCCGCAGCGATGGCATTCCGCGCGATGGCCGGGTAAGGCCGGCGGCAGGGCGTGCGGTGCCCCGCAGTCGTGGCAGAGCAGGATCGGGTGGTCCGGTGCGGTCATAGCGTTGGCTTAACATTTCCCAGGGGCGAAAGGTCCGCCGCATGCGGAGTGCGCCGGCGGAGGAACACCGACCAGGGCGGATCACTGGCCGGGGCGGACCGCAAGCCCCGGATGGAAAAAGCCCTTCCCCCATGAATGGGGAAAGGGCTTCGGCCTTTGACGGAGGATGGGCTTCGGTCAGACGAACAGGTTGAAGCTGCCCATGAGTTTCTGCGTGCCGGACTGGCCGGTGGGGATCGAATTCAGGCTCGACGCCGCCTGGCTCAGCCCGTCCAGCATGGCCTGTTGGCCGGTGGAGAGATTGAACGGGCTTTCGCCCTTCTTCGGTGCCTTGACGACCGTGTCGTAATCCTGGGTGTACTTGCCCATGCTGAGCTGAATGGCGTAATTCTTGGTGTCCTTGGCGGACTGTCCCTTTTCACGTGTCAAGCGCAGCGTGTAGTCGCCGCGGTCGAGTTCGTATTCGCCCTGCATCATGCCCTTGAAGGCATCGTAATTCTTGCCGGCGCTCTTGTCGCTGTCGGCCACGACCGTACCGAACTTGGACATCACCTGGACGCGCAGCCCCTCGTCGCCCACCTGCCCCAGCGTTACCGCGCCCTTGGTGGTCACGCGGAACTTGTAGAAATCGACGGGATCATCGGCGCCCAGCGCGCCGACCACGTTCAGGCGGGTCATGTTCTTGGCGAGAACCCCCATGTCCGTGGCGAAACCGGGGGTGTTGATGGAAGACTTGCGAACGTCCTTGCGGAATTCCTGCACGTCCGCGTTGGCGGTGGCTTCGGCCTCCCGCTGCGCCTTCAGGCGCTCGACAGCAGCGGACACGGACTTGTTGAGGTCCGCAACCATCTGACCAACGCCGGCCATTCCGTCAGACATGGCTCACTCTCCCATCAGGCACGCCCCCAATCGGGGGGACGCGAATGGATCGCTAGACCCTCACTTTACCGCAAAGCATGTAAAGTTGCGAATTGTTTTTCGCCGAAATTTCAGATAGGGCAACGGGCGAGTTGTCCAGCCATCCTTTTCAGCACGCCAAGGGTGTCCTCCCCGTCCTGCGGCTGGAACAGGCGCTGCGCCGCGAACCAGGGGCGTACCGCGGTGCCGAGCTGGGTCCAGTCCCGACCGCCGAAGCGCCAGACCGGCACGCCGAGCGCCGCCGCCAGTTCCCCCACTGCCGTGGCCGGCGCGATCACCAGATCCAGATTCGCCATCAGCGCCGCCGTCCCGTCGAAATCGTCGGTCAGGTCGAGATCGTCCCAGCGGTGGATGGCGACCCCGAAGCGTGCCTCCGCCGCGGCCCGCTCGGCCTCGCACGCGCCATACTGGAGAGTGACGAAGACCACTCCCGGCACGGCGAACAGCGCACCCCACTGGTCGAGCCGGCTGTAGGCGACGCGGCGCGATTCGGTCATCAGCGCGCTGCGCCAGCCGATCCCCACGCGAAGGCCGGGGCCGAGCGCCGCCACCCGCTCCCGCCAGAACGCCACCCGCGCCGGATCGGGGACCAACCAGCCGCCGGCAGGACCGGCGAACGTGGACAGGTCGCGGCGGAAGACCCGCGCCAGGGAGCCGATGGGCGTATGCCGGTCGCAGTCGGGCACGGACTCCGCATCGGGCATCGGGGAACGGACCAGCGCGCCGGGGAAGGAGCGGGCGAACAGCGGCACCAGCCGCCGGTCGGTCTCGATCACCACGGAGTGCGCGCGGGCGATGGCCTCCGCGCAGAGGGAGGAGAACAGGATGGTGTCGCCCACCCCTTGCTCGCCCCAGATCAGCAGGCGCTTCCCCGTCAAGTCCTCGCCGCGCCACGCGGGCAGCCGCGGCTGACGCGCCCCGCCCGCCTGACCGGACGCGAAGCGCCAGCCATAGCCGGCCCAGCCCTCCGCCAGCGCGCCGCGCTCCAGTTGCAGCAGGCCGCGGTTGAAATGGGCCAGCGCCAGATCGGGACACACGCGGAGCGCCCGCCCGTACAGACGCTCCGCCAGCTCACCGTCGCCCAGACGCTGCACCGCCAGACCAAGATTGCAGAGTGCCGCCGCATAGCCGGGGTCGAGCGCCAGGGCGCGGCGGAACCAGCGGGCCGCCTCCGCGTGGCGGAGCCGCGCCTGCAGCGCGTGGCCGAAATTGTTGATGGCCTGCGGTTCGTCCGGCGTCAGCCGCAGGGCGCGACGGTGCGCTCGCTCGGCCTCGTCCAGCCGCTCGGCGTCGCGCAGCCCGCCGCCGAGGTTGGACAGCCCCTCCGGCAAAGCCGGGTCGAGCAGAACGGCGCGTCGCCACGCCGCCAGGGCCGCCGCGGCCCGACCTTGCCGGCTCAGTGCGTTGGCCAGATTGTTCCAGAACGTCGCCCGGTCGGCGCCGCGGGCCAGAGCGGCGCGGTGGCAGGCTTCGGCTTCCGCGAAACGGTCCTGCCCGGCGTGCAGCGTGCCCAGACTGTCGGCTGCGTCCACGAACCGGGAGTCAAGGGCGAAGGCCGCCTCGAAGCATGTGGCGGCCCCGTCAGTCTGTCCGAGATCGCGCAGCACCAGCCCGAAGCCGTAGAGCAGCGCCGGGTTGCGGCGATCCAGCCGCAAGGCGTCGGTGTAGGCGGTCACAGCCTCGGCCAGCCGCCCCTGCGCGTGATGGCGGGCGGCCTGGGCCGTCAGACCGGGGAGGTCATCCAGGGAGACATCGTCGGGACTCATCCCGGCAGAGTGGCCCGCGGGACCGGAGCGGCGCAAGCACCGTCCGGTCCCGCGGTTGCGGTTGCTCAGTCCTCGCCGTCCTGCAACGCCGGGGGACGCGGGGCGGCGTTGACCGGGGCGGCGAGCTGGGCGTCGACCACCGCCACCGCCGTCATGTTGACCAGACCGCGCGTGGTCACCGACGGGGTGACGATGTGCACGGGGCGCGCGGCGCCCAGCAGCATCGGCCCGACATTCTGCGCGTCGGCCATGATCTTCAGCATGTTGAAGGCGATGTTGGCGGCGTCCAGGGTCGGCATGACCAGCAGGTTCGCCTCGCCCTTCAGGCGGCTGTCGGGCAGCACGCCCTTGCGCAGCACCTCCGAAAGGGCGGCGTCGGCGTGCATCTCGCCGTCCACCTCCAGGTCGGGATTCTCCTCGGCGATGAGCTGGTAGGCCAGACGCATCTTGCGGGCCGACGGGGTGTCCGCGCTGCCGAAGTTGGAGTGGGAGAGCAGCGCCACCTTCGGCTCGATGCCGAAGCGCTTCACCTCTTCCGCCGCCAGCCGGGCGATCTCGGCCACCTGCTCGGCGGTCGGGTCGGGGTTGACGTAGGTGTCGCAGATGAAGTGCGTGCCCTTCTGCGAGATCAGCCCGTTCATCGCGCCGGCCACCTTCACGCCCTTGCGCAGGCCGATCACGTCCATGACGTGGTTGAAGTGGTCGCCGTAGCGGCCCGAGGTGCCGCAGACCATGCCGTCGGCCTCGCCCCGGCGGACCATCAGCGCGCCGAAGACGCTCGGCTGGGTGCGCACGACGTTCAGCGCGTTGGCCGGCGACACGCCGCGGCGGCCCATGAGCTGCCGGTAGACCTCGGCGTAGTTGTGGCAGCGCAGGTCACGGGCGGCCTCGATCACCTCCACGTCCTTGCCGATGCGGATGCGCAGGCCCATGTCGGCGATGGTCCGCTCGATCACGTCGGCGCGGCCGAGCAGGACCGGGTGGGCGATGCCGTCGTCCACCACCACCTGGGCGCAGCGCAGGACGCGCGGGTCCTCGCCCTCGGCGTAGGCGATGCGCTTGGGCGCCGCCTTCGCCTTGGTGATGACCGGTTTCATGACGAGGCCGGAACGGAAGACATACTGGCCGAGGCTGTCGCGGTAGGCGCGGAAATCGGCGATCGGCCGCGTCGCCACGCCCGACTCCATGGCGGCCTTGGCGACCGCCGAGGACACTTCGATCACCAGACGCGGGTCGAAGGGCTTGGGCAGGATGTAGTCCGGGCCGAAGCGCAGGTTCTCGCCGACATAGGCGGCGGCCACCACGTCCGACGGCTCGGCCTGGGCGAGGCTGGCCATGGCGTGGGTGGCGGCGATCTTCATCTCCTCGTTCACCGTCGTCGCCCCGACGTCCAGCGCGCCGCGGAAGATGAAGGGGAAGCAGAGGACGTTGTTGACTTGGTTCGGGAAGTCCGAGCGGCCGGTGGCGATGATGGCGTCGGGGCGGGCCTGCCGGGCGAGGTCCGGCATGATCTCCGGCTCCGGGTTGGCCAGCGCCAGCACCAGCGGCTTGTCGGCCATGCGGGCCAACATCTCCGGCTTCAGCACCTTGGCGCCCGACAGGCCGAGGAAGATGTCCGCCCCGTCGATGACGTCGTTCAGCACGCGGGCGTCGGTGTCCTGCGCGTAGGCGTCCTTGTAGGGGTTCATCTCCTCGTTGCGGCCCTTGTGGACCACGCCGATGCGGTCGACCAGCCAGACGTTCTCGCGCTTGACGCCCAGGCTGAGCATCAGGTCCAGGCAGGCGATGCCCGCCGCCCCGCCGCCGGTGGAGACGACCTTGACCGTGGAGATGTCCTTGCCGACCAGTTTCAGCCCGTTGAGCACGGCCGCACCGACCACGATGGCGGTGCCGTGCTGGTCGTCGTGGAAGACCGGGATCTTCATCCGCTCGCGGCAGCGGCGCTCCACCTCGAAGCAGGCGGGGGCGGCGATGTCCTCCAGGTTGATGGCGCCGAAGGTCGGCTCCAGCCGGACGATGGTGTCCACCAGACCGTCGACGTCCTTCTCGTTCAGCTCCAGGTCGAAGCAGTCGATGCCGGCGAACTTCTTGAAGAGGACGGCCTTGCCCTCCATGACCGGCTTGGCGGCCATCGGACCGATGTCGCCCAGGCCCAGCACCGCCGTGCCGTTGGTGATGACCGCCACGAGGTTCGCGCGGGCCGTCAGCTCCGCGGCCTGGGCCGGGTCGGCGGCGATGGCGCTGGACGCCGCGGCCACGCCCGGCGAATAGGCCAGCGCGAGGTCGCGCTGGTTCGCCATGGGCTTGGTGGCGACGATCGCCAGCTTACCGGGCTTCGGGTTCCGGTGGTACTCAAGCGCCATAGCGTCGAAGTCGCCGGACATACGTCCACTCCCCTTTTAACTTGATTTCAGTTAATTTGCCGAACGACGAACTGTTTCCACCCCGGCTTATACCTGAATTGCCCAAGCATCGGAATGGGGAAAGGGGCGGTCCGCGGCGGACCGCCCCCTCCTTTTCACCTCTTGGGACCGGAAGCCGGACCCGCGTCAGATGCGGGCGAGCGCCGGTTCCTTGAAGTGCTCCTGGTATTCGGCGACCGCCTTGCTCTCGTCGAACTCGCCTTCCATCTTGGCAACCACGATGGTGGCGACGCCGTTGCCGATCAGGTTGGTGATGGCGCGGGCTTCCGACATGAAGCGGTCAACGCCCAGCAGCAGCGCCAGACCTTCGATCGGCAGATGGCCGGTGGCCGACAGGGTGGCCGCCAGCGTCACGAAGCCGCCGCCGGTGACCGCCGCCGCACCCTTCGAGGTCAGCATCAGCAGGCCGAGGATGGTCAGCTGCTGCCAGATCGTCAGGTCGATGTTGAAGGCCTGGGCGATGAAGATCGCGGCCATCGACAGGTAGATCGAGGTGCCGTCCAGGTTGAACGAGTAGCCGGTGGGGATGACGAGGCCGACAACGTGCTTGGAGCAGCCGAACTTCTGCATCTTCTCCATCATGCGCGGCAGCACGGACTCCGACGAGGAGGTGCCGAGCACGATCAGCAGCTCGTCCTTGATGTAGCGCAGGAAGGTCAGGAGGCTGAAGTTGTACAGGCGGGCGATGCTGCCCAGCACGACGAAGACGAACAGCGCCATCGTGATGTAGACCGCCGCCATCAGCTGGCCGAGCGAGGTCAGCGACGACACGCCGTACTTGCCGATGGTGAAGGACATCGCGCCGAAGGCACCCAGCGGGGCGACGCGCATCAGGATGCCGATCACGCCGAACATGGCGTGCGACACCTTCTCGAACATGTCCTCGACCACCTTGCCCTTCTGGCCCATGGCGGACAGCGCGACGCCGAAGATCACCGCGAAGAACAGGATCTGCAGCATGTCGCCCTTGACGAAGGCGCCGACGACGTTGTCCGGGACGATGTTGACCAGGAAGTCGATGGTGGTGTGGTTCTGCGCCTCGGTGGCGTACTTGGCGACGGCGTCGGCCTTCAGCGAGCCGGCCTGGATGTTCATCCCCGCCCCCGGCTTCACCAGATTGACGACCAGCAGGCCGAGACCCAGGGCGAAGGTGGTGACGATCTCGAAATACAGGATCGCCTTGCCGCCGACCTTGCCGACCTTCTTCATGTCGCCGATCGAGGAGATACCCGTGACCACGGTCAGGAAAACGATCGGGCCGATGACCATCTTGATCATCTTGATGAAGACGTCGCCCAGGGGCTTCATCTGCACCGCAAGAGCCGGATAGAAATGGCCGAGCAGAATGCCGATGGTGATCGCGGTCAGAACCTGGACGGTCAGGTTCGTGTAGAATGGCTTTTTCTGGGGCTGCCCTTGGGCGTGCATGATCGTCTCCTCGTGGCGTTCCTGAAATGGGCTGCCGCTCTTGTCTCGCGGTCGGCGGCCTGCCCGTCATGCCCCTCTCAAAGCAAGCGGTGTGCCAGAATCAAAAGTGAGGAATCGCAGCGCTCTGACGGAACGCGTGGGTCAGAATCCGCACGACAGGGGCGGAATCCATGTGCGAAAATCCGCACATTGCGACGCCTTGTTGCGATGCGGCATGAATTGAGGACCGTTGGTTAGGATCGCCCCCACCCGCCGGACATTTTCGCAAAGCCGCGACTGGCTGGCTCGGCGGCTGCCCGTCCTGTTCGCCCGTCCGCGGCGGGTGATGCTGGCCGTCCTGGTGATCGGCATGCCGCTGGCCGCGGCGGTGGCGGCGGGTCTGGCGGCCGACAACGCCAGCGAATCCCTGCGCGAACAGGGGTCGGCGCAGCTGTCGCTGTACGACTCCAACCTGCGCACGGAGCTGGAGCGGCACGCCGCCGTGCCCATGGTGCTCGCCCGCGACCAGGAGGTCGCCGACCTGCTGCGCGACCCCAGCCCGGAGCGGGTGGACCACCTGAACCGCAAGCTGGAGGCCATCGCGGCGACGCTGAAGGCGTCGGCCCTCTATGTGATGAACGGGGCGGGCACCACCGTCGCGGCCAGCAACTGGAACGCCGCGCCCAGCTTCGTCGGGCAGAATTTCAGCTACCGCCCCTATTTCCAGTCGGCCATGGAGCAGGGGGAGGGGCACCATTTCGCGCTCGGCACCACCTCGCTCGTCCCCGGCTACTACACGGCGCAGCGGGTGGTGGCGGAAAACCGCACAGACGGGCGGCTGGCGGGCGTCGTGGTCCTGAAGGTCGGCTTCCAGGAGCTGGAGCGCGCCTGGTCGCGCGGCCAGGAGAAGGTTCTGGTCTCCGACCGCGACGGCGTCGTCTTCATCACCAACGTCGAGGGCTGGCGCTACAACGCCCTGCCCCGCCGCCTGCCGGTCACGCTGCCCGCCGTGGCGGTCCCCGCGACCGAAGAGATCCCCACCCTGCCCTGGGCTTTCGGGGGGGCGTCCGACCGCATCACCCTGCGCGAGGGCAACGCGGAGCGGCGCTACCTCCTGCAATCCGCCGCGGTGCCCGGCGGCGACTGGACGATCCACGCCCTGACCAGCCTCGCCCCGGTCGCCACCCGCGCCCAGCAGGCCGGGTTGCTCGCCGCCGCGGTGGTGGCGCTGGCCGCCCTGACCGGCCACGCGCTGGCCCAGCGCCGCCTCAACCTCGTAGAGCGGCTGGCCCTCCAGGAGGAGGCGCGGGCCGAGCTGGAGCGCCGCGTGGCCGCCGCCACGGCGGAGCTGCGCGCCACCGAGAACGAACTGACCCAGGCGGCCAAGCTGGCGGCGCTGGGCCAGATGTCGGCGGCCATGGCGCATGAGATCAACCAGCCGCTGGCCGCCATCCGCAGCTTCGCCGACAACGCGGTGGTGCTGCTGGAGCGCGGACGGCCGGACTCGGTGCGCGACAATCTGGCGGAGATCGCCGACCTGACCGACCGCATGGCTGCCATCACCCGCAGCCTGAAGGGCTTCGCCCGGCGCGCTTCGGGCACGCTGGGCGCCGTCTCCGCCGCCGCCGCCGTCGGGCAGGCGCTGGCCTTGCTGGAGGCCCGTCTGCGCCGCGAGTCCGTGACGGTGGACACCGACCTGCCGCCCGGCCCCCTGCTGGTCACCGGCGAGGATGTGCGGTTGCAGCAGGTGCTGGTCAACCTGATCGGCAACGCCGCCGACGCCATGCGCGTCTCCCCCCATCGCCACGTTCATATCGCCCTGACCACGGAGGGGGAGGAGGCGGTGCTGACCGTCCGCGACAGCGGCCCCGGCATCGCCGAGGCCGACCTGCCGCGCATCTTCGTGCCCTTCTTCACGACCAAGGAGGCGGGCGACGGGCTCGGGCTCGGCCTGTCGATCAGCCACGGCATCGTCGAGGATTTCGGCGGCAGCCTGACCGCCGCCAACCATCCGGAGGGCGGCGCCCTCTTCACCATCCGCCTCAAGCGCAGGGATATCCAGACATGACGACCGGCAGCATCGCCCCGGGCGGCCCCGTCCTCTTCGTGGACGACGAGCGGTCCGTCCGCCTCGCCGGGCAGCAGGCGCTGGAACTGGCCGGCTTCGACGTCACCGCCTGCGATGGGGCGGAGCGGGCGCTGCGCCATCTCGGCCGCGACTGGCCGGGCGCCCTGGTCACCGACGTGCGCATGCCTCAGATCGACGGGCTGGAGCTGATGGAGCGCGCCCTGGCGCTGGACCCCGAACTGCCGGTCATCCTGATCACCGGCCACGGCGACGTGCCGATGGCGGTGGAGGCGATGCGGCGCGGCGCCTACGACTTTCTGGAAAAGCCCTTCCCCTCCGACCGGCTGGTCGAGGTGACGCGGCGCGCGGTGGAGAAGCGCCGGCTGGTGCTGGAGAACCGCCGCCTGCGCGACCAGCTGGCCGGGCTGCCCGCCGGGGAGGCCTCGCCCATCGTCGGGCGGACACCGGGGATCGAGCGGCTGCGCAGCGCCATCGCCGCGGTGGCCGACACCGACGCCGACGTGCTGGTGCTGGGCGAGACCGGCACCGGCAAGGAGATGGTCGCCCGCGCCCTCCACGCCGGCAGCAATCGGCGCAAGCACCCCTTCGTCGCCCTGAACTGCGGCGCCATGCCCGAGGCGATCTTCGAGAGCGAGCTGTTCGGGCACGAGGCCGGGGCCTTCACCGGGGCCGGCAAGCGCCGCGTCGGGCGCATCGAGCACGCCAGCGGCGGCACCCTCTTCCTCGACGAGATCGAGAGCATGCCGCTGTCGCTCCAGGTCAAGCTGCTCCGCGTGATCCAGGAGCGGGTGGTGGAGCCGCTCGGCTCGAACGAGCTGATCCCCGTGGACCTGCGCGTCGTCGCCGCGACCAAGGTGGACCTGCGCAAGGCGGCCAGCGAGGGCAAGTTCCGCGAGGACCTCTATTACCGGCTCAACGTCGTCGTGGTGACCATCCCGCCGCTGCGCGACCGCCGCGACGACATCCCCCTGCTGTTCCAGCATTTCGTCGTCCAGGCCGCCGCCCGCTACAACCGCGAGCCTCGCGCGCCCAGCCCGGCGCAGGTGCAGCGGCTGGCGGCCCACGACTGGCCGGGCAACGTCCGCGAACTGCGCAACGCCGCCGACCGCTTCGTTCTCGGGTTGGACGACGCGCTGGCCGCCGTGGGCGGCGGCGCTCCGGTGATGGCGGCGGGCCGCGCTGGGCTGTCGCTGGCCGAGCAGGTCGACCTGTTCGAGAAGAGCCTGATCGAAAGCGAACTGGCGCGGGCCAAGGGCAGCGTGAAGGCCGCCATCGAAGCGCTGAGCATTCCGCGCAAGACCTTCTACGACAAGCTGAAGCGCTACGGCCTCAGCCGCGAGGATTTCGTGGAGTGACCCGTCTTCCAGCGATGGACGGCGGGACCGCGATGGGCGAAAAGACCCGCTGACCCTAACCGCTGCCCATGGACACCGGAGGCCCGCCCTGGCGACCATAACCGAAGCCCTCGCCGCCGCGCTCGACCACCACATGAACGGGCGGTTGGCGGAGGCGGAGATCCTGTACGGGCGCATCCTGGAGGCCGCCCCCGAGCAAGCGGACGCCCGCCATTTGCTGGGCGTGCTGTGCGGGCAGACCGGGCGCGTGGAACAGGCCGCAGCGCTGATCGGCGAGGCCATGGCGCTGCGCCCCGACGCGGCGGATTATCCCGCCAACCTCGCCAACATCCTCGACGCCGCGGGGCAGCCGGAACGGGCCGCCGCCGCCCATCGCCGCGCCCTGTCGCTGGCCCCCGACGCGGCGGAGGGCTGGTACCGCTTCGGCAACACCCTGCCCCACGGCGGCACCCATTTGCGCGAAGCGGCGGTCGCGGCGCTGGAGCGCGCGGTGCGGCTGGTGCCCGGCGACCATCGCGCCTCGGGGCGCGCCGCCCTGCTCCTTCAGATAATGGCGCGCGCCCATCGCGACGCCGGTCGGCGTGCCGAGGCCGCGGCGCTTCTGGAGCGGTCGGTGCGGTTGCTGCCGGAGGATGCGGGCATCCGCTTCGACCGCGCGGCGGCGCTGTATGCGCTGGGTGACCGGAGCGGAGCGATGCGGGAATTCCGCCACACGCTGGCGCTCGCCCCCGGCCACGCCGAAGCCTTGAGCAACCTCGGCCTGCTGCTCGACGAGGCCGGTCGCACCACGGACGGCGCCACAGCCTGCCGACGGGCGCTGGCCGTACAGCCCGGCCATGTGGAGGGCTGGGTCAACCTGTCCGCCGCCTGCGAGACCTTGGGACGTTACGGCGCGGCGGCCGAGGCGGCGCGGCGGGCGCTGACCGTGCAGCCGGGCCATGCCGGCGCGTTCAGCAATCTCGCTGGGGCGCTGGGGCTGATGGGACGGGTGGAGGAGTCTCTGCCGCTGCTCCAGCGGGCGGTTCAATTGGACCCCGACGACCGCGATGCGCGCAGCCGCTACCTGTGCGCCCTGCTCTACCGCAGCGGTCAGGACGGTGCGGGCCTGCTGGAGGAATCGCGGCGCTGGGCGGAGCGTTTCGCCGTGGCGGCGCCCCTGCCGCGCCCGGCGAACGATCCCAACCCAGACCGCCGCCTGCGCATCGGGCTGGTGTCCGGCGACTACCGGAACCACGCCTTTTCCTTCTACATGGAGCCGCTGTTCCGCGCCTTCGACCGGTCGGCGGTGGAGTTGTACTTCTATTCGACCGTCACCGCTCCCGATGCCAAGACGGAGCGTTTTCGCGCCCTGGCCGACCGTTGGTGCGACGCGGCCACTCTGACCGAGGAGGAACTGGCTGCCCGGGTCCGGCGGGACGGGGTGGACGTGCTGGTGGATCTGGCCTCCCACACGGCGGGCAACCGGCTGGGCGTCTTCACCCGGCGCCCGGCGCCGGTGCAGGTGACCACGGCGGTGAACATCGTCACGACCGGCATCGATCGCTTCGACGCCTGCATCACCGACACTCTGCTCGCCCCGCCGGGGGAGGAGGCCCATTACGCCGAGCCGCTGCTGCGGCTGCCCCGTTTCTCCTGGGCCTATCAGGGACCGCCGGAAGCGCCGGAGGTCGGCCCGCTGCCGGCGCTGCGCAACGGCTTCATCACCTTCGGCTCCTTCAACAACCCGAGCAAGATCACCGAGGAGACGGTGGCCCTGTGGGCGGGGGCGCTGAGGGCCGTCCCGAACTCCCGCCTGCTGTTGAAATACAAGGCGATGCGCGATACGGCGTCGCGCGCTCACCTGACCGCGCTGTTCGCCTGCCACGGCGTGGCTTCGGACCGGCTGGAGCTTCGCCGCCCGCCGGCCGGCATCCGCGCCAACCTCGCCGACTACAACGACATGGACATCGGGCTGGACCCCACCCCCTACAACGGCCACACCACGACCTGCGAGGCGCTGTGGATGGGGGTACCGGTGATCGTGCCGGCGGGCCGCCCCCAGGATCTGGGAATCGCGCGGGTGGGGTCCGCCATCATGACCTCCGCCGGGTTGCCGGACCTGATCGCTCCCGATGCCGCCTATTCCACTCGCGCCGTGGCGCTGGCCGCCGATCGCGACGCGTTGGCTGCCCTGCGCGCGGGCTTGCGGGACCGCGTCGCGTCCTCCCCGCTCGGCGACGTTCCGGCTCTGGCCCGCGCCTACGAGGCCGCCTTCCGCACGCTCTGGCGGCGCTGGTGCGCGACGGCGCAGTAAAGCACGCCTATTCGGTGGCGAGCGCGTGGGCGAAGGTTTCCACGCCCTGGACGCCGGCCTCGGTCAGTCCGTAGGTGCCCTTGGCGATGCGCTCGAACCAGCCGTAGACGTTGCGTTGAAGGATGCCCGCGGCGTCCTTCGGCGCCCCGGCGGCGCGCAGCGCCTTCAGCGACAGCGGCCCGGCGGTCAACAGTCGGGCGCAGCGCAGCGCGTCTTGGCGGTAGGCGGTGACGATGGGCACGCGGGTGGACCCGCCGCGGTTGGGATCGCCGCGGCGCCGCGCGTGCTCTCCCAGCAGGCGGGCGGCGCGCGCCCTGTCCTTGCGCGGGTTGTAGGGAACCGGGTCGAGCAGAACCTCGACCTCATGCCCCGCCGCCCGGCCGGTGTCGACGATCAGCAAGCCGACGCCCAGCCGTCGGCAGAGCTTGCGCACCCCGCTGTCGTGGGGCGACGCGCCGCTGGCCTTGCGCCCCGGCTGCGGCACGGCGAGATAGACGGTGTCGGTCAGGGCGAGCCGGTCCACCCCCTGAAGCAGCAAATCCAGGGTGAAGCGTTTCTTCAGCTCGACGATCAGCGGCGGTTCGGCCCCGCGCACCGCGACGAGGTCGCAGCCGTGGATCTCGGCCTTCACGTCGTAGCCCTGGGCTTCGAGGAAGGCCTTGACGGGGGCATAGAGGTCGGTTTCGGCGGTGATGGGCAAGTGAAGAAACTCTCGCTGCGACCCTCACTCTTCCCCCTTCCCCCACAGAGCGGGGAGGGACAGCGAGGCCCATCAGAATAGCCGCTTGCCCTCGCTGAACACACCATGCTTCACAACGAACTCATCATAAGCATTCAGCGCCGGGCGGTTTTCCTCCACCCAGCGCCGCTGCTCATCGGTCAAATCCCGGGGTCCAGGGGCCATATCGGCCCCTGGCTGGGGAGCGCGAGGGAAGGACATCCCCTCACCCATTATCACGCCGCGGCCTTCTGCTTGCGCAGGATGGCCAGGATGTCGGAGGCGGCCTTCGGGATGTTCGTGCCGGGGCCATAGATGGCGGCGGCGCCCGCCTTGTAGAGGTAGTCGTAATCCTGGGGCGGGATCACGCCGCCGCAGACGACGAGGATGTCGCCGGCGCCCTGTTTGCGCAGCTCCTCGACCAGTTGCGGGACCAGCGTCTTGTGGCCGGCGGCCTGGGACGACACGCCGATGACGTGCACGTCGTTCTCCACCGCCTGACGGGCGGCCTCCTCCGGGGTCTGGAACAGCGGCCCGATGTCCACGTCGAAGCCGATGTCGGCGAAGCTGGTGGCGATCACCTTGGCGCCGCGGTCGTGGCCGTCCTGCCCCATCTTCACGACGAGGATGCGCGGGCGGCGGCCCTCCTCGGCGGCGAAGGCGGACACCTCCTCCTGGATCTTCTTGAAGCCCTCGTCGCCCTCATAGGCGGCGCCGTAGACGCCGGAGACGGAGCGGATGACCGCCACATGGCGGGTGAAGGCCTTCTCCAGCGCGTCGGAAATCTCGCCGACCGTGGCGCGGGCGCGGGTCGCTTCGACCGCCAGCGCCAGCAGATTGCCGGACTTTTCCGTGGCGGCCTTGGTCAGGGCTTCCAGGGCGGCGCGGCACTTGGCGTCGTCGCGGTTGGCACGGACCTGATTGAGGCGAGCGATCTGGGATTCGCGGACCGCCGTGTTGTCGATGTCCAGCACATCGACCATCTCGGGGTTCTCCGGACGGTACTTGTTGACGCCGACGATCACCTCCTCGGCGCGGTCGACGCGGGCCTGCCGGCGGGCGGCGGCCTCCTCGATCAGCAGCTTGGGCATGCCGCTGTCCACCGCCTTGGTCATGCCGCCGAGATCCTCGACCTTGTTGATGAGGTCGAGCGCAGCGTTGGCGAGGCTGTGGGTCAGATTCTCGATGTAGTAGGAGCCGCCCAGCGGATCGACCACGTTGGTGACGCCCGACTCCTCGGCGATGATGAGCTGGGTGTTGCGGGCGATGCGGGCGGAGAATTTGGTGGGCAGGCCCAGCGCCTCGTCGAAGGCGTTGGTGTGCAGCGACTGGGTGCCGCCCAGCACCGCGGCCATCGCCTCGATGGTGGTGCGGATGACGTTGTTGTAGGGGTCCTGCTCGGTCAGCGAGACGCCGGAGGTCTGGCAGTGGGTGCGCAGGGCCAGCGAGCGGGCGTCCTTCGGGTCGAACTTCTGCTTCATCAGGGTCGACCACAGCAGACGCGCGGCGCGCAGCTTGGCGATCTCCATGAAGAAGTTCATGCCGATGGAGAAGAAGAAGGACAGGCGCGGCGCGAACTTGTCGACCGGCAGCCCCTTGGACATGGCGGCGCGGACGTATTCGAGGCCGTCGGCGATGGTGAAGGCCAGCTCCTGCACCGCGGTCGCCCCGGCCTCCTGCATGTGGTAGCCGGAGATCGAGATCGAGTTGAACTTCGGCATGTTCAGCGCCGTGTACTCGATGATGTCCGCGATGATCCGCATCGAGGGTTCGGGCGGGTAGATGTAGGTGTTGCGGACCATGAACTCCTTGAGGATGTCGTTCTGGATGGTCCCGCTCAGCTTGTCCTGGCTGACCCCCTGCTCCTCCGCCGCGACGATGTAGCCGGCGAGGATCGGCAGCACCGCGCCGTTCATGGTCATCGACACCGACATCTTGTCGAGCGGGATGCCGTCGAAGAGGATCTTCATGTCCTCGACGCTGTCGATGGCGACGCCGGCCTTGCCCACGTCGCCGACCACGCGCGGGTGGTCGCTGTCATAGCCGCGGTGGGTGGCGAGGTCGAAGGCGACCGACAGGCCCATCTGCCCGGCCTTCAGGTTCGCCTTGTAGAAGGCGTTGGAGTCCTCGGCGGTCGAGAAGCCGGCGTACTGGCGGATGGTCCAGGGCTTCACCGCATACATCGTGGCGCGCGGGCCGCGGGTGAAGGGCGGGAAGCCGGGCAGGCTGTCCAGCTCCAGACCTTCCAGATCGTCGGCGGTGTAGAGCGCCTTGACGTCCAGCCCCTCCGGAGTCTTCCAGACGAGGTCTTCGAGCGTCCCGTTGGCGCCGAGGTCCTTGGTGGCCAGGGTCTGCCAGTCGGCCTGGGTCTTCTTCGGGAACTCGCTCATGGGACGTCTCCTCGACACGGCTTCTTGGTTCGAATGATTTGAAACGATCAATGAATGGGAGGGTCTTGCCCCCACCCCGGCCCTCCCCCGCTCTCGCAGGGGAGGGAGAACAGTCCCCTCCCCTGCGAGAGCGGGGGAGGGTTAGGGTGGGGGCAAGCAAGCCCCCCTTACTCTCAGCCCTGCGACCGGCGGGCGACGACCTTCCAGGCGGCCTGCATGATCGCGGCACCCAGCGCCGTCTTCAGGACCGTGGCGGCCAGGAACGGCGTCAGGCCCAGAGCGACGGCCTTCTCGCCGCCGAACAGGACGGCCATCCAGGCCACGCCCGGAACGAACAGCAGGGCGTGGCCGATCGCCAGGGCGCCGACGGCCTTGAGCGGGCTGCGGTCCCAGCCGCGCTCGGCCAGCCAGCCGGTGACGCCGGCGGCCAGGACGAAGCCCAGCAGGTAGCCGGCGGTCGGGCCGGCCATGTAGGCCGGGCCGGCGCCCGGACCCGCGAAGACCGGCAGGCCGGCCAGACCCTCGGCCAGATACAGCAGGACCGTCGCCGTGGCGAGGCGGCTGCCGTAGGCCATGCCGAGCAGGATGACGACCATGCTCTGCATCGTCATCGGAACCGGCCAGAAGGGCACCTGGACCTTGGCCGAGGCGGCCAGGAGCAGGCTGCCCAGAACCGCGGCGGTGGCGGCGGTGAGCAGGCCGCCCCGCGGGGCGACCGTCTCGAGAAGCGAAGCGGCACGCTGCGAAAGCGTGTTTGCGAAAGCCATCGTCCTTACCTTTCCCTATATGTCGGAGCCCGCTTGGCTCACGCGAACTCCAGGATCTTCTGATCGACCGCCAGGCTGGAGCCGGGCGTCGCGTGCACCTTGGACACCGTGCCATCCTGCGCCGCGCGCAGGATGTTTTCCATCTTCATCGCCTCGACCACGGCCAGCACCTCGCCGGCCTTGACCTCCTGCCCCTCGGTCACGGCGACCGAAACGAGCAGGCCGGGCATCGGCGACAGCAGGAACTTCGACATGTCCGGCGGCGCCTTCACCGGCATCAGCGCGTCGAGCCGCGCCGCGTTCGGAGTCAGCACCTTGACCAGCGCCTGGCTGCCGGAGTGGGACAGGCGGTAGCCGACGCCGACGCGGTCCACCTGGACGCAGACATGCGCGCCGTTCACCGTGCCGCGGAACAGCGGCTGGCCGAGCGTCCAGTCGCTCCACACCACATGGTGCTTCCCCTCGAAATCGACGGTGTAGCCGATGCGCTGCGGGCTGCCGTCCGTCGGGTGGACATGGACCGGGTGCTGCGTGCCGTCCATCACGACGACCCAGTCGTCGCGCACCCGGATCTTGTTGCCCGGCATCTTGCCGGTGATCTGGATGTCGCGGTCGTTCAGGCAGCGGTGGATCACCGCGGCGACGGCGATCAGGATCGCCGGCTCCTCCGGCGGCAGGTCCGAGGCGTGGAAGCCGTTCGGGTATTCCTCGGCGATGAAGTTGGTGGTCAGCCGGCCTTCGACGAAGCGCTGGTTGGCCATCAGCGAGGCGAGGAACGGGATGTTGTGGCTGACGCCGCGAATGTAATACTGGTCCAGCGCCTCGCGCATGCGGGCAATGGCGGCATCGCGCGTCGACCCCCAGCTGCACAGCTTGGCGATCATGGGGTCGTAGTACATGGAGATCTCGCCGCCCTCATAGACGCCGGTGTCGACGCGGACGTGCGGGTCCTCCGACGGCGGACGGTAGTGGGTCAGCCGGCCGGTCGAGGGCAGGAAATTGCGGAAGGGGTCCTCGGCATAGACGCGGGATTCGATGGCCCAGCCGTGCAGGTGGATGTCCTCCTGCTTCAGCGTCAGCTTCTCGCCCGCCGCGACGCGGATCATCAGCTCGACGAGGTCGAGGCCGGTGACCAGTTCGGTGACCGGATGCTCCACCTGGAGGCGGGTGTTCATCTCCAGGAAGTAGAAGTTGCGCTCGGCGTCTACGATGAACTCGACCGTGCCGGCGGACTTGTAGTCCACAGCGCGGGCCAGCGCCACCGCCTGCTCGCCCATCGCCTTGCGGGTGGCGGCGTCGAGGAAGGGCGACGGCGCCTCTTCGATGACCTTCTGGTGGCGGCGCTGGATCGAGCATTCACGCTCGCCCAGATACAGGGCCGTGCCCTGCCCGTCCGCCAGCACCTGGATCTCGATGTGGCGCGGCTGCTGGATGTACTTCTCGACGAAGACGCGGTCGTCGGCGAAGGAGGAGCGCGCCTCGTTCTGGGCCGAACGGAAGCCTTCGCGGGCCTCCTCGTCGTTCCAGGCCACGCGCATGCCCTTGCCGCCGCCGCCGGCCGACGCCTTGATCATCACCGGATAGCCGATGTCGCGGGCGATGGTCACCGCCTCGCTGTCGTCGGCGATGACGCCCAGATAGCCGGGCACCGTGCTGACGCCGGCGGCCTTGGCCAGCTTCTTGGACTCGATCTTGTCGCCCATGGCCTGGATGGCGTGGGCGTCCGGACCGATGAAGGCGATGCCGGCGGCGGCCAGCGCCTCCTGGAACTCGCGCTTCTCCGACAGGAAGCCGTAGCCGGGATGGACGGCCTGGGCGCCGGTCTTCTTGCAGGCGTCGACGATGCGGTCGATCAGCAGGTAGCTCTGCGCCGAGGGGGCGGCGCCGATGTGGACGGCCTCGTCGGCCATCTCGACGTGCAGGGCGTTCTTGTCGGCGTCCGAATAGACGGCGACCGTCTTGATGCCCAGGCGGCGCGCCGTGCGGATGACGCGGCAGGCGATCTCGCCGCGGTTCGCGATCAGGATCTTTGAGAACAGGGTCGTCATGGGGCGGCGCGCCTTCAGAGCGGGATGTTGTCGTGCTTGCGCCAGGGGTTCTGGAGCTGCTTGTTCTTCAGCATGGACAGCGCCTTGATGACGCGCCGGCGGGTGCCGTGCGGCATGATGACGTCATCGATGTAGCCGCGCGACGCCGCCACGAACGGGTTGGCGAACTTCTGCCGGTATTCCTCGGTGCGCGCCTCGATCTTGGCGGTGTCGCCGATGTCGCCGCGGAAGATGATCTCCACGGCACCCTTTGGCCCCATCACCGCGATCTCCGCCGACGGCCAGGCGTAGTTGATGTCGCCGCGCAGATGCTTGGACGCCATCACGTCATAGGCGCCGCCGTAGGCCTTGCGCGTGATGACGGTGATCTTCGGCACGGTGGCCTCGGCGTAGGCGAACAGCAGCTTGGCGCCGTGCTTGATGATGCCGCCGTATTCCTGCGAGGTGCCGGGCATGAAGCCGGGGACGTCCACCAGGGTCAGGATCGGAATCTCGAAGGCGTCGCAGAAGCGCACGAAGCGCGCGGCCTTCTTGGAGCTGTCGATGTCCAGGCAGCCGGCCAGAACCATCGGCTGGTTGGCGACGATGCCGACCGTGCTGCCGTTCATGCGGCCGAAGCCGATGATGATGTTCCGGGCGTAGTCGGGCTGAAGCTCGAAGAAGTCGCCCTCGTCGACCGTCTTGAGGATCAGCTCCTTCATGTCGTAGGGCTTGTTCGGGTTCTCCGGCACCAGCGTGTCGAGCGACAGGTCGTCGCGGTCGATCGGGTCGGTGCAGGGACGCTCCGGCGCCCGCTCGCGGTTGGAGGCCGGCAGGAAGTCGATGAAGCGGCGGAGCTGGAGCAGCGCCTCCACGTCGTTCTCGAAGGCCATGTCGGCGACGCCGGACTTGCTGGAATGGGTGATCGCCCCGCCCAGCTCCTCCGCCGTCACCACCTCGTGCGTGACCGTCTTCACCACGTCCGGGCCGGTCACGAACATGTAGGAGCTGTCCTTCACCATGAAGATGAAGTCGGTCATGGCCGGCGAATAGACGGCACCGCCGGCGCACGGCCCCATGATGAGGGAGATCTGCGGGATGACGCCCGAGGCGTTGACGTTGCGCTGGAAGACCTCGGCGTAGCCGCCGAGCGAGGCGACGCCCTCCTGGATGCGGGCGCCGCCGGAATCGTTCAGGCCGATGACCGGCGCGCCGACCTTCATCGCCTGGTCCATGATCTTGCAGATCTTCTCGGCGTGGGCTTCCGACAGCGAGCCGCCGAAGACGGTGAAGTCCTGGCTGAAGACGAAGACGAGGCGCCCGTTCACCGTGCCGTGACCGGTGACCACGCCGTCGCCGGGTACCTTCTGGCCTTCCATGCCGAAGTCGTTGCAGCGGTGCTGCACGAACATGTCGAACTCCTCGAACGAGCCTTCGTCGAGAAAGAGTTCGATGCGCTCCCGCGCGGTCAGCTTGCCCTTGGCGTGCTGCCCGGCGACGCGCTTTTCGCCGCCGCCCAGCCGCGCACCGGAGCGCATGGCGTCCAACTTGGCCAGAATTTCTTGCATCAGGCGTTTCCCACTTTGGCGAGCGGCGGAGGACCTTGCGAACCTTGTGGCAGCGGCCCCCTCACCGGAACGCCTGGATTATTCACAAGATTTGCAACAGGGCAATTGGCCGGGCGGGAAAAATGTGCGAAGTTGCGAACATCTTTGCAAACGCAGCGCGCGGTTTGCCAAGTTTGCGAATATGCACTTCGACATAATCTCCGGGTGATAGGCGGGTCCATGCAGAAGCTCTTCCTCGGCTACAAGCTCCGCCGCCTGCGCGAGCAGCGCGGGCTGACCCAGGCGGCGCTGGCCAAGACGCTGGACCTGTCGCCGAGCTACCTGAACCAGATCGAGAACAACCAGCGCCCGCTGACCCTGCCGGTGCTGCTGAAGATCTCCGCCGTGTTCGAGGTGGACCTGTCCAACTTCGTCGAGGACGAGGACAGCCGTCTGGTCGCCGACCTGCGCGAGGCCCTGGCCGACCCGCTGTTCGCCGGGGCGCCGCTGACCAACGCCGAACTGCGCAGCGCCGTCGGCTCCAGCCCCGAGTTGGCCCGCCGCGTGCTGAGCTTGCACCAAGCCTACCAGAAACTGCACGAGCGGGTGCAGTCGTTGGCCGACAGCCTGTCGAACCAGGAACCGAGCGACGCCTTCGCCGGGCCGCAGTTCCCATACGAGGAGGTCCGCGACTACTTCCACTACTGCAACAACTACATCGGCCCGCTGGACGAGGCGGCGGAAAATCTCTGGAACACGGAGAAGATCCACTCCGGCGCCCTGCTGAACGAGTTGGCCGCCTATCTGAAGCGGCGGCACGACGTCCGTGTGAAGATCGTCGCCGACGACGGCGAGACGGCCATGCGCAGCTACGACGGCAGCACCGGCACGCTGCGCCTGTCGGCCCTGCTGAACGGCCCGAGCCGCGCCTTCCACATGGCCCACCAGATCGCCCTGCTGGGCTTCGGTGACGTGATCGAGGAACGGGTCGCCCAGGCGAAATTCTCCAGCGAGGACGCGCGGTCGATCTGCCGCGTCGGACTCGCCAACTACTTCGCAGGCGCGCTGGTCCTGCCCTACCGCGCCTTCGCCGCGCAGGCCCGCGCGCTGCGCCACGATGTGGAGCAGTTGCAGAGCCGCTTCGGCGCCAGCTTCGAGCAGGTCTGCCACCGGCTGTCCACCCTGCAACGGCCGGGGGCGCGGGGGCTGCCCTTCTACTTCGTGCGGGTGGACATGGCCGGCAACATCACCAAGCGCCATTCGGCGACGCGCTTCCACTTCGCGCGCTTTGGCGGCGCCTGCCCGCTGTGGAACGTGCACGAGGCCTTCGCCCAGCCCGGCAAGATCCTGGTGCAGTTCGCCACCATGCCCGACCGCACCACCTACATCGGCATCGCCCGCACGGTGACCAAGCGCGGCGGCGCCTATCTGAAGCCGTCGCGCCAGTTCGCCGTCGGGCTCGGCTGCGAGGCGACCCACGCCAACGAGATCGTCTACGCCGCCGGCATCGACACCTCCAACGAGGCCGCCGCCGTGCCCATCGGCGTGAACTGCCGCATCTGCGAGCGCACCGACTGCCAGCAGCGCGCCTTCCCGCCCATCGGCAGCCAGTTGTCGGTGAACGAGCATCACCGCAGCTTCGTCCCCTACCTGTTCACCCAGGAGGGGCGGACCGTGGAAAAGGCCTGAACGGTTGGCGATCCGCAACGGCCGCTCTATCATCCGCGCCCTCAACCGACGGGATCACGACATGACGACGCCCACCGCCCGGCCCCTGCCCCAGAAGACCATCGGCGTCCTCGGCGGCATGAGCAACCAGGCCACCGCCGAATATTACCGCCTGCTGAACGACGGGCTGAACGCCCGGTTCGGCGGCTGGGACAACGGCGAGATCGTCATCGTCAGCGTCAATTTCGGCAACATCGAGCATTTCGTCCGCCGGAACGAATGGGACGCCGCTCACCGCTACCTGTCCGGCAAGGTCGACGCGCTGGAGCGCGCCGGGGCCGACGTCATCCTGTGCGTGTCGAACACCATGCACCGCGTGGTCGAGCCGATCATGGAAGGGTGCGCCACCCCCTTCATCCACATCGCCGACCCGACCGGCGCCGCGATGCGGACCGCCGGCCTGTCGCGGGTCGCGCTGCTGGGCACCATGCCGACGATGCTCTCCGAGGATCTGCGCCGCCGCTACGCGGAGCGCTTCGGGGTGGAGATCATGGTGCCGTCCGACGCCGACAAGGCAACGGTCGACCGCATCATCTTCGACGAGCTGGTGCGGCGCGACCTGCGCCCGGAGTCCAAGGCCCGTTACCTGGAGATCATCGACCGGCTGGCCGCCGACGGGGCGCAGGGGGTGATCCTCGGCTGCACGGAGATCTTCCTGCTGGTCGATCAGGCCGACCGGCCGGATGTCCCCATGTTCAACACGACGGCGCTGCACGCCGCCGCCGCGGTGGCCTTCGCACTCGGCGACTAGGCGGCCGGAACGCGGCGCTCATGCCTTCGCCCTTTCACCGGCGGACGCGGCCTTGAGACGGCGGATCAAGGCCAGCGCTTCCGGCGGCGGCCGCTGCTCGACGCGCCGGTAGACACTCCCGTCGCGCGTCCGGTCGAGCAGACCGAAATCGCACAGCTCGCGGCGCAGCAGGGCATGGTCGCCGAAATGGTGGGCGTCGCGCAGAAGGCGGTTCACCTCGCCTTCGGCCATCACCTGGCCGGCGGCGATCCGCGACCACAGGACCCACAGGCACAGATCCCGCTCGGAGCGTTTCGGCGGCCAGCGCAGCAAGGCGCCGGCGGCGTCGAAGCAGCGGGCCACCTTCAGGACCCTGACCGGATCGGCCGGCGGCGCCACGTTGACCGTCGCGCCGAGTCGATCCGGCGCCGCCGCCTGTTCCATCGTCTGAGTCTGTTCCGTCGCCTGCACCCGGAAATGCTGGAAGTTCCGGCACCCGACCGCCTTGGCCAGCATGTTGAGCCATTCGACATGGCCGGGCGGCTCGGTCCGGCCGGCAAGTTGTGTGCGCAATGAGCGCGCAAGCGCGGAAATATCGCCCGCGCTGTAGGGCAGCGATCTCTTGGACATGGAATCATCCTCACGACGCGCCATTCCGCGAAGGGATGCCGGTGGTCGCCGACTTCCGACGCGGCACGCGATGAGGTGTCGGTCGAGAGAGTGTCGTGGCAGGTTTAGCTCCCCTCGACGGGGCGGCGACGCCTTGGTGAACTGCCGACCAGAGCTGCTTTCTACCGCAAGGCGGCGGCAGCGGCAACTGGCAAACCCGGGGCGGTTCCGCTGGCGTCAAGGGAAGCGAATATGCCTATCGCCGAACAAGGCCCCTGCGGTCGATTTTATTATTTATTATCAAAAACTTATCATTCCATCTTCTGTTTTTCCACTGACAGCGGCTTGCCGCCGTTTCAGGAACGTGGAAGGGCCGTCGACCACGTCAGCTCACTCATCGGTTCCGAACACGACTCAGGAGCGCGCTGAATTCCTGCCGGTCAAGAAACCCGTCGTGATTGGTGTCGGCCTGTTTGAAGGCGGAATCGACGATATCAAGAAACTCAAGGGTGTCGATCTTGCCATCAGATCCGGCGATGTTCGCGAACACATCGGAGGGCAGAAAGGTCTCACCGGCGGTCAAGGCAAGGTCCTTGTTGCGGTCAAGAATATAGAACACCAGCATTTGATTGTTCTTGAACTCCATCATGGAGACGCTGCCGTCCTGATCGTCGTCGAGAAGTTCGAAGATCCTGGCGTCGCGTGCAGTCTCCACGGAAGCCGCCGCCACGGGCGCCGCAATGTGCGTGAGCGCCGCCACAGCCACAATCAACGTGAACGCCACTTGCAACGTGAACGCCACTTGCGCCTTCGCAGCCATGGCCAATCTCCCCATCCGGACCGAAATGTTCGGCTTCTTCCTGGTATCGGGCCGCAAGCCGGCGTCGTTTCAGAAGTAGCATGCGGCCGCTTTCGGGAATGCTACGCTAGCGCCACGTTGCATCCCGGCGATCAGAGCCTCTCGCCGTCGGCCATCTGCGAGGGCGGGATGGCAAGCCCAGCCTTGCGCAAGCCATCAACGATCCGGACGATGATGTCCGGGTGGATGTTACGCCGCTCGAATTCGGAGATCGCCTTGATCGGGAAGTTCGGGTCGAGCCGCAGGATCTCGGAGACCGCCTTCGCCGCCTCGGACCGGTTTCCGGTCTGGCCGTGGATCATCGCCAGCGCGACGTGGCCGAGAATGACCTCCCGCCCCAGATTGGCCCGTCGCATCTCCTCGAGAGCGTCGTCATAGCGACCATTCACGTAATGATACGTGGCGATCACGATGCGGTACCAGCTCGGCTGCGCCGGGTTGCGCATGAAGGCTTCGCGGATCAGGGGGATGCCGCGCTCCCATTCACCGGTCAAGCTGTAGCAGCGCCCAAGATCGGCGAGGATCGCGCTGTCGTTCGGGTTGAGCGCGAGCGCCTGTTCGTACGCGGCGATGCTGCGCTGTGGCTCGCGGCGCAACCACCAGGCAAGGCCGAGCGCCTGATGGGACAGCGCGCTGTCCGGAGCCAGCATCACCGCGCGCTCGGCCAATTGCAGCCCTTCATCCATCGGATTGGGACGCGCCGGACTGGGGTTGAAGTCGAGCCGGGCTTCGTCGATGGTGATCATGGCCAGCGCCGCCCAGGCCTCCGGGTAGCCGGGGTCGCTCTTGGTCGCCCGTTCGAGGCAATCGCGCACCTCGGCGTGGAGGGCGACGCTGAGCTGGCGCCAATACTGACGGGTGCGCAGAAGGCAGGCGTAGGACGACAGATCCTGTGGTGCATGCTGGCCGCTCAACCGCGCCTCCTCGCGCTCGATCACGCCGTCCGATTGCGCCAGGGTCCGCGCGACCTGAACGGCGATGTCATGGCGCAGATCCAGCAGCTTGGCCGGCGTGACGGCGCGTCGGAAACTGTCCGACCACAGGTAGCGATGATCCTTGGCCGCGATCAGCGTGGCCGTGACTTGGATGTAGTCTCCGGTTTGAGCGACGCTGCCCTTCAGCATGTAGTCGACACGGGTGGTCGGCACGGCCTCGCGCAGGGCCGGCGCCGAAGGGTAGCGGAAGCTGGTGTCGGCGCCGAAGACCAGGAAATCCTCGAAGCGGACGAGCGCCGAGACGATATCCTCGGTGATGCCGTCGGCGACGAGGTCGAGAGCCGGATCGCCGGAACCGTTGGTGAACGGCAGAACCAACAGGGCCGGACCGCGCACCGCTCGTTGTGGCGCGGCCGGCGCCGTGGCGCTCTCCGGGGCGCTCCTCGTCGGGTCGGGAGCGCTGCCGCGCCACCCGGCGAAGAGCCCCAGACCGACCGCCAGAAGCGTGACCGCGACCGCGACGGCCAGCCAACGGAGCGGACGGTCGATGTGACGTCCGAGGACGTGCGGCGTGCGGGGCGCGTCCAGCCTTTCACGGGTCGACAGCGATGCGGGGCCGGATGCCTCATTCGGAAGGTCGGTCCCGGCAGTGACCGGCACCAGGGAAAACTGGGGGACGTAGCCACCCTTGGGGATGGCGATGCGCAGCGGGTCGGCGGCGCCTTCGGTCAGATAATAGTGCTCCAGGGCGCGGCGAAGACGGCCGGCCTGGATGCGGACAACCGGATCGAGCAGCGGATCGAAGCTGGCGTCACGGTCGAACACGTCCATGGCGATGGTGTAGGCCTTGATGCGATTGGCCCGCCCGGCCAGGGCCTCCTGCACGATGAATTGCAGAAAGCGGCGGCCACGGGCGGAACCACGCAAACTGCGGCTGGCCAGCACACGCGCCAGTGCCGCGTCAATGAGCGGTGCCGTGATGGTGGACGCAGGCAGATCAGTGGCTTGCGGCTCGTCGGAGGCGTGAAGCACGAGCGCCCTCCTTCCTTTATGTCCGTCCGGCAGCGGTGCCCATAGGCAAGCGGTCGTTGCAACATGCGGCCCATGCCGGAACGGCCTACACCAGCCACGCGCCTGAAGCTGTAGACACCATGATCACGAGGCGCATGGCACAGCATCCGCCAGAACCTCTCGAATGCACGAAAAGTTTCCACACACGCACGGCGCGCATGATCATTGCGGAAAACGACGCCAAACCAAGAGTGAAAACCAGTCTAGCTCGAAGAAGTGGCGGCAGGAATACTTACCGACGGCATAGACGCTTTACGCTCACGCCCTGGCTACATTACTTCTTTCGGAATCATAATCCCCTACCTTTTTGTGCAGCACGCGAAGCCGTTCTGTTTACCTGTTACGGTATCAAAGCCAACCGTTTCACGCTTCAAGACAGCGGGCGATCCGGTGCAGATTGTCCGGGGGCAAAGCCCGAAATAAGGCAGGCACCCCGGCGCTCTTCCAGAACCGGGGAGACTAGCCCATGTCGGATAAGCTACGGCACGTCGTGGAGCGGTTCCCGGACTTGGAAGAGATGATCAAACAACACAGCGCGGACAACCGGTTCTTTCGCAGCCTCTGTGAAGATTACGGAGAAGCCGTCGAGATTTTGCGCGGATGGGAAGCGTCGAACAGCGGACGACGCTCGAAACGCACCGCCGCGTGCCGCGCTCTCATCGCGGACCTCGAACAGGAAATCCTGCTCGAACTCCAGAACCGGATCGATGGTGTATGACCATTCGCTGAGCCTGTCGCCGTACCTGTCGCCGAGTCTGCCAATGAACCGCCAGTCCCGTTACGGATCACACGGAACACCCGTCCGCGAGGATGATGAGCATGGCAAAAAAGCTGAAGACCAAGCAGCGCGTGGAGTACGCACAGCAAAAGCTCAAGCGGCGGGACTACGAACGCGCGCTTGTGGAGCTTCATGTCGAACTGGTGAAGCTGCAACAATGGGTTGTTCACAAGGGCATGAAGGTCTGCGTCGTCTTCGAAGGGCGCGACACCGCCGGCAAGGGCGGAACCATCAAGGCCATCACGGAGCGCGTGAGCCCGCGCGTGTTCCGCGTCATCGCCCTGCCAACGCCGACCGAGCGCGAAAAGTCGCAAATGTACATTCAGCGCTACATCCCGCACCTGCCCGCTGCCGGGGAAGTCGTCATCTTCGACCGGAGCTGGTACAACCGCGCCGGGGTCGAGCGGGTGATGGGCTTTTGCACCGAGGAACAGGCGAAGCGGTTCCTCGACGCCGTCCCGAGCGTGGAGAAGGCCATCATCGAGTCCGGGGTGATTCTGCTGAAATATTGGCTCGAAGTCAGCCCGAAAGAGCAAACGCGCCGCCTGGAAGCACGGATCAACGATGGGCGGAAGGTCTGGAAGCTGTCGCCGATGGATTTGAAGTCCTACGGCCGCTGGTACGACTATTCGCGCGCCCGCGACGACATGTTCGCACAGACCGACACCCCCTGGGCACCGTGGTTCGTCGCGCGTTCGGACGACAAGAGGCGGGCGCGCCTGAACATCATCCGCCACATGCTCGACCACATTCCCTACGAAGAGCTGCCCAGGGAAGCGGTGAAGCTGCCCAAGCGCCAGGACCCGGACGGCTACGAGGACCCCAACTATCCGTCGAAGGTCATTCCGGAGCTGCAATGGCCCACGGGGTGAGGCCGAACGGTCACCCTCGATCAGCGCCGCCGAACAAACCACAGGCGAACGGACCACAGGCCGGCGGCGAGAAGTCCAGCCACCACGGCACCCAGAAGAGCGAAGTCGCCGGCACCGGAGCGTAGGGAATGGCCGCTTTCCGACGCCGCGCGGACCTTCTCCAGATCCTCCCTCAGTGAGGAAAGTGGAAGCGTGGCGAGATCGTCCACAGGGATTGACCCCAGAATGCGTCGCGGATCCGTCGCTGACCACCACCGGCTGTCCAACGGCAGGCCCTCGGCAAGCCAGCCGACCTCCCCCTCGTCCGTGAAGAATTGCGGATCGAGCGTCAGCGGGAACAGGGTCGTCTCGCCCCGCATGCGCAGTTCGATCATTGCGTTCACGTCGTTGCAGACGCCCAGCGCGTAATAGCCGCCGAACGGAAGCTCCGGATGGCGCCGCTTGATCGCGTCATAGGCGCGCACGATGACGCCGGCGAGGCGGATCACCTCCATCGCCTCCTCCCCGCGGTAGCGGTGCGCCACCCTGCCCATGACCCAGGCCTGATCGCGCGTGACGCTCGGGCGGAACACGGCCCGGCCATCGATTCCGAAATAGAAGGACAGATCCGCGTTGACCACACGGCCACGGACGACGAGTTCGTGCTGAGAATGACTGACCGGAACCAGAAGCGTCCGGTCCGTGCCGGGGATCGGCAGCCGGGTGTCGATCCAGAACGGCGTCAGGACATCGCGGCCATGATAGATCAGGTCGCCGAAATTGGCGAAGTAACGCGAATCGCGGACCTCCACGTCGTGGCCGTCGCGCGCCAGCGCTTCCATCAGGGCGCGGGGCGTGTCCAGCGTCCGGCCGTCAAGAGCGACCCGGTGGCGCGGCCTGCCGTCCGGCGCATTCAGGGAGAGGCGGTTGAGCAATTCGGCCAAACGCAGGCCATCGGCGTAGCGTTCGGCCAGTGCGGGATCGACGCGGTCGCCGGACTCCAGCCCAAAGCCCAGCGGGCGCAGATAGGCATCCGGCGCCGGAGGGGTGCCGGCGGCTGGAATGCCCAGCTCCTCATCGACCGCCGCCTCGACCGTAGCGGACCCAGGCGGCGGGCCATCGTCACCGGACCGGTCCAGCATGGCACCGGCGAGCCGCACGGACCGGCCCATTCCCCGGACCGTCAGCCCGGGAAACCGGTCCAGCCCCTCGAAATCCTTGCCGAGGATCATCTCGCGCAGCCGCTTGATCTCATCCGGCCCCAGAATGCCGCCGGCCTTCGGATTGCGCCCCAGGCGCTGGTACAGGGCTTCCACGAAGTCCGGATTCCGGGCCAGCTCGGACATGACCTGCGAGACGGGCAGCCATGGCGCCTCATCCGCCCGCAGAGACGCGGAGCACAGCAGGGCGGCGGACAGGACGAGAGTGGAAACGGCGCGCGGCAGACCCGCGATCAAGAGGCCCACCATCATCGGGTTCGGCTCGCGACACGCGGGGCGCGGGCGTTGGCTCCGGCGCCCGGCGGCCCACACTCGTTGAGTTTCGTGCAGGATTCGTCCCAGTGGAGGAGAAGGATGCGGCGCACCTCCTCGATCGTGCGCGGATCGGACTGCGTCGAGTGCCCGGAACGCACGATATATTCGGATTCGACCCCGTCGATGTGGGCGCTTTTGTATTCCACGACGCCGTCGTCGCCGGTTTCGACCGGTCCATCGCCGCGCACCGCGATGATCGAGTGCGCCTTGACCCCATGGGCGATGGGTATGCGCGCCAGGGTTTGGACCAGAAGGCTGCCCGGGGTCATGGCATGGATGCTGCCAAACCCTGTTTGCCCGGCAAGCGTGGTGCTGGTGCCGTCCAGCTGGCCGATCTCCGAGGTCACTCTCAGGATGCGCCCCGGCAATCGCACCAGGCTTGCGACGAAATGGCTGATCCGGTTGCCGGCGACATAGCTGCCACCGTGCGGCGTGGCGATGAAGACGAGGCGCTTGACCGACGGAACCGGCTTCACGAACAGGGCGCGTGTCAGCAGGTCGCGCGTTTCCTGGTCGAGCTGAAGCTGGTCGGGCGGTTTGCGGAACGCCGCGTTCCACAGTCGGGCGTCCGTGTTCACCGCCGCCATCTTGGTCAGAAGGCCACCCTGGCTGTGCCCGATGACGACCATCTCGCGCAACGCCGGTTCGCGCCCGGACGGGTCCAGGGCGGCCACCGCCTCCTGCAGCGCATCACGCAACAGCAGGGCGGAATAGGGGACGGGATTGCCCGTTTCGTAGCTGAAGAACCAGAACTGGAAGTGGTCGCGGATGCGCGGGTCGCTCTTCAGATCGTTCAGCATCTCGGCCCAGCGCACCGGGCTCGATGCCGTCCCGTGAACGAAGACGACGGGAATGCGGCCGGACCGGTATGGTTCCAGCGCGACCAGGCGGGACGGCATCTTGTCCAGCAGGCCGCCGCGCAGGAAGCCGCCGAACTCGAATTCCCAGACCGGCATTCCGTCCAGCATGTAAGCCAGCGTGGAGGTGTGCTCCACCTCCAGCGGCACGGGTTGGCGGTCGATCAGCACCGCTTCGGTGTCGGAGGAGGGATAGAGTTCGAGTTGGGCGCGCACCTGACCGCCCATGATCTGGCGCCGGGGATCGGTGATGCGCAGCAGCGCGGTCACGGGCGTCTTGACGCGTGGGGCGACCTGGAAGCCTTTCGCCAGGGTGTCCTGCGTGGTCCCCGCCGCCAAGGGCGCGCCGATGCCGGGTTGGCGATAGCGGGCGTCGAGGCCATGAACCTCCAGCTCGGCGACCGGAAAGAATCCGGTCAGCTGGCGCCCGCCCCACGCCAGCTCCCGAGCGTCGAAGGCCACATCCAACGCACCGAACGGGAGCGGGTGGCGCGCCTCCCGAATGGCGATGCCGGTTCTGTCCTCCGTGGCCAGCCCGGAGGTCAGGCCACGGTTGTACAGGTCGGTGGCCAGCCGGAACCGCGGATCGTAGGGGCTGGGCGGCTGGTCCATCCCTCCCGGAAAGAGAAACGCGTAGGCGTAGAGAGCGGACGCCAGATAATAGGGTCGCCCTCCCCGCTCCTCCGCGTGCAGGAACGACATCTCGGCCAAGGCAAAGATCTCGTCGGCGCCGCCATGCCCTTGCGCGACCACCGCGCGGAGGTCGGCCATGGCGTTCTCCGGCTGCGTCAGAAAGCGGTCCGTCAGGGACCACCGGCGCAACACGTTGTGGGTCGGATCGCTGAGCGCGTGCGCCGACAGGACGTTGTGCGTGAGCTGCCGGTGGACGGTGCCATGGTCCACGCGTTCGACGCTGACCGCCGTCGCACAGCCCCCGGCAAGGAGCGTCCCGGCCAGCAGGACCGCGACGGCGAATCCTCTCGGAAAGGGCGGCCGCCTCATCCCGCCGCCCCCCGTTCCACCCGTCGCCACCGGCCGGGCATCGTGGCTTGCGTACACTCCCATGCCCTCCGCCCGGGCTCTCCGCCCCTGCTCTTCGAATGCGTTCGCGACGGCCGCCGTTCAGAACCAGCTCTTGCGCGCCGGCTCGATCGACACCGCGAGGGCTTCGCTGACGACGGCGGTGATCGTGTCGCCAACCTTCAGCGAGGGAATCTTCGCTTGGCGGGCGGGATCCGTCACATTGACGGTGTAGACCTCGCCGCCCTTGGGATTGACGAGGTCGATGCTGTTCGCGCCGAGGTCGATGCCGACGACCAGCCCGCTGAGCTGCGTCACCTGCACGCCGATGCCGCCCGGCGCCTCGGCCGGGCGCGCGATCACCTGCTGGACCTCATCCTCGGGCACGGGGGCGCCGGGTTGGGACACCATGAAAGCCACGGAGCGGTAGAACTGCGCATCGACGGTGTCTCCCACCTTCAGCATCTCCAAGCGCACCGACGGCCCGGCCATGACGGTGACCGGCGTGCCCGACCGTCCGGCCAGCGTGACCTTCCGCTTGTCCGCATCGATGGCCGTGATTTTCGCGTGGATGGTGACGGCGGCACTTTCCGGAATGGCGTTCGTCAGAACGGGCCTGCTCTGCGCCGACGCCGGATGCGGAACGGTGGCCGCCGCCAGGAGCGCGCCGCAGAGAATGCCCATTGCGGCGGCGGTGACGGTTGGCAAGGCTGCACGACGCTTCATGCTATCCTCCTGTCTTGCCCGGCATGCTCCAGCGCCGCCCCCAACTGCCGCCTTCGCGGCGCGACGTTGGCGTGCGGATCTGGAACCGCCCGGTGTGGTGCGTTGTTGTCCACAGCCAAGTCCTGTAGCCGGAGACGCGGCCTCTGACGAGTATTCTACGGTAGCCTGGATTTCGCTGATCCCTGCCGTTGGGCCAGGCGCTCAGAACACATCCGGCACGGTGAAGAGCGTAAGCATCGGACGGCTTCAGCGGTTTCAGTTACCGTAATGGATGTTACGGTAGCGTACTTGGCACGATGAGGGTGTGCCGCCGCTCATCACCGCGGACAACCGCCAACAATGCTCCCGGTCATGAGGGAGGCGGCGGTCGAGCGGCGTATCGTTCCAACAGAGGCTCAGCCCCGCCCCTGGCACCCTTACGTGCGGCGAGCATATTCGCGGTCGCGCCGGAAACTCCGGGCAGCGTTACCGTAGCGGCCTGCGTTGAACGTGGCTGCTACTTCCAATGGCTCCGCTCCATGCTGCTCAATGACGTCCGGAGTCGGGCTCGCGGGAGCATGACCGCCGGCGCGGCGTCCGGGTCAGGAGGGACATTGATGAACGGACCCAGGTGGCTGATACGGTCGGCGCTGTGCCCGGTGCTCTGCGTTTTCGCCCTGGCCGGGCCAGCCTTCGCGGCCGAGGCGCCGCCATCCGACAGCCCGGCGCACGCGGTCGAGCCGGACGAGCCGGACGACTTGCCGATCGACGACGAGGCGATGACCGTCCTGACGCGCATGGCCGACACGCTCGCCCAGGCCCAGCGCTTCACCGTGACCATTCGGGCCAGTTACGACGTGGTTCAGGACACGGGGGAGAAGATCACGTTCGGCGAGCGACGCGCCGTCACCCTGAACCGTCCCGACGGCTTGCGGGTCGAAGCGCAGGAAAGCGACGGGAAGCGGTCGGTCGTGACGTTCGACGGCAAGGCGATCTCCGTGTTCAATGCGGACGAGAACGTCTATGCCCAGATCGAACGGGCCGGCACCATCGACGACGCCGTGCGCTATCTGGTCCAGGATCTTCGGGTGCGGCTGCCGCTGGCGCTTCTGCTGGTCAGCACACTGCCGGACGAGTTGGAGCAACGCCTTCAGACGCTCGACTATGTGGAGCGGGACACGCTCACGGCGGTGCCGACCGATCACTTGGCGGGGCGGACCGAAGATGTCGACTTCCAGATCTGGATCGCCACCGAAGGCCCGCCTCTGCCGCAGCGCGTGACCATCACCTACAAGGGTGACGAGGGCGAGCCGCAATACCGGGCCGAATTCTCCGACTGGAACCTCAACCCGGACGTCCAGCCGGCCCAGCTCGCCTTCCATCCTCCGGACGGTGCGGAACGCATCCCGGTCATGATCCGTGTCCGCCGCAACGCGGCCGGCAGTTCGGAAGGAGCGCCGAAATGAACAGGTCGTCGTCACGGCCATCCTCACGGCCATCGTCGCAGATTGCCTTTTCCATCGCCGCATCCCTGCTTCTGGTGGTCGGATCGGTCGCGGATGCCTATGCCCGCGGCGGCGGAGGTCGCGGCGGCGGCGGCGGCCGAGCGGGCGGCGGGGGTTATTCCCGGTCCGGTCCGGCGGCGGGTGGCGGCTTTTCCGCTCAACGTTCCTCGGCGGGACGATCCACGGCGGGAGTGGGGGCCCGTCAGGCCGGTGCCACCCAGCGGTCGAGCGACCGGATGGCCTCCGCGCAGACGGCGTCCCGGCAGTCCGGCGCTACGGAGCGTTCCGCGCAGCGCGCCGAGACGAAGCAGACACGCACCGAATCCCGGGCCGACACGCGCACTTCGGGCCAGCAGGAACGAACCGAGCGGCAGGGCCAGCGGCAGCAGGGCCAGACCGAACGCACGGAAGCCCGCCAGCAAGGCCAGACCGAACGCACGGAATCGCGGGCCTATGCGGCGCAGAACATCGCCAACGACTGGGACGGTCATCACTACGACGATGACGACGACGATTGGGGCTGGGCCCTTGCGGGTGCGGCGGTGGGAGCGACCGCCGGCTACATCGCCGGGGCCGCCACGGCGACGCCCAATTATGTGACGGTGCTTCCCTGCACACCCACCGTCGTGCCGTACGGCGGCGTCAGCTACTACGGCTGCGGCGGAACTTGGTACAATCGCAGCTATGTGGACGGAAGCGTCACTTACGTTACCGTCACTCCGCCTCCCGGATACTGATTGCTCTGAGCTTGGTCATGATGCGGGCTGTCGGGCCAGCCCACCTTTTCACGGCCTTTCACGACAGGGTCCGAATGTGTGCGATGACGTGGTCGACATGCGGCCGCACCCTCGGCACAAGTCCACTCCAATCCTCCCGCTCCTCACCAAGATAGGCCGCTCGGGCGTGCGCCAGAACGCGCCGGTGCTCCTCGGGCAGACGGGCGAGTGCCCAATCGGCGGCCTGATCCTTCGGGAGGATCTCGCCGGTCGTGAGCGTCGTCCAAATTCGCGCCAGGGTCAGCAGCCCGTTTCGCCTGTCGTCCCCCTCTTCGATCCCCGGGATCAGGATCGGCACCATGTCCACCATGGCCTGGACAAGATCCGCGTGCGGCACCGGATCGAGGACCGAGTCGACGGGCGGGCCGAAGAGCGGCAGGGCCCCGCAACGGGCCGTCTCGATCAGAACGGCGACGTCGGGATCTCGATATGGCCATTCGGGCATGTCGCCCCGCTCGAAATCGACGCGCATCCATTCGCCATACTGGAGCTCAAGGGCGCCGGGGTGGCGCCATGGGATCAGGGCCGGGCGGGCGAGGATGGTGAGTTCGATGGGGCGGCCCGGCCCGCCGACGGCGGTGCTTCCCGAGATCGGCAAAAGCTGGCGGATGATCGCGACGCGTTCACCGTCCGACAGCGATCGATCGGTGACGACAAGGATGTCGAGATCGCTGTTCGGGCGCAGGCCACCCGCGACCGCCGAGCCGTAGAGATACGCGGCTGAGGCAGCGCCGCCGAGAACGTCGCGAACAACCGCCGCAGCGGCGACGGTCTGCTCGCAGGATCGTGGTTCATGCGCCAGGGATGGTATCATCGCGATCAGAATGCCCGCCGCATCGCAGAATGACAACGGCTGGCCAAGCTTCGCGAGCGTCCTTTACGCAGTCGTCGGCGATGCCCGTGACAAGGACGCGCCGGCCATCCAGTGGGGTCGGCGGCATGGCGAGAACGTCCCCGTCAGCGCAGGATCGCCGCGGGTCACTGGGTGCCGCTTCGCTGGGTGGACCCCTGCTGGACGCCGCGCTGGTAGGCCGAGGCCTCGGTCCGCTTGTGATAGTCATAGAGCAGACCGCCGGCCAGACCGGCACCGGCGCCGATGGCCGCACCCATGCCGGCGTTGCCGGCTATGGCGCCGATCAACGCTCCGCCGGCGGCGCCTCCGGTCGTGCCGGTGAGCGCGCGCTGCTGGGTCGGTGACATGTCGGCGCAAGCCGCAAGGGGAAGCGCGACGACGGCGACGCGGAGGATCTGTGTGGGTTTCATGGTCTTTCCCATCCTGGTTGGCCTTTGATCGAAGGCCGTGGACCGCGGCGAAGGAAGCGGAGGCCGGCGGGATCAGGCGCGGCAGGGGTAGCGCTGAGACAGGAAGCGGAACAGCCCATCCACCGGCGGCGTGTCCATCAGCCTGGGATTCTGCTTCGCCCAGGCGACGAAAGCGGAAACGGCGTCGTTGCGCGACGGCGGTGGCGTCGGCGCGCACACCAGCTGGCGCTTGCCTTCGGCGGCCGTCACGACCTGATGGTACTGATAGGCGCCGACGGCGAAACCGTGGCAGAAATGGAGCGCCGCGATGCCGGTCGGGTCGTTTGGTGTGGCTTCGCACAGCCGCACAAGGTCGCCCGTGGTCCGGACCTGAAAATTGGTTTCCGTAGGGGTCGGCCCCATCTGCGCGTTCGCGGCGGTGATCACCGTCGCCGTCAGGGCAACGGCCAGAGCGACCTTGGTTCGGTGTTTCATGGTTTGCTCCCAACGCTTTTTGTGGGCGGCTTTTCAGGGACAGGAGACGCTTCCCCGGCGAACCGGTCGGCCCGATGCGAAATCGATGGACAGCCAATCGATGGACAGCCGATCGGATGGGCAGGGCGCACAGGTCGGGGGAACAATTGAACTCGCAAGACACTGTGCTTTGGAAGGTAGCATTCCTCCAAGCCAAAGCGCAGTCATGCTACGGTAACGCCCACCGTATCGATCATGTGAAGAAGGCCGCCTTCTGTCCGTAATACCGATAAATTGGCAAAATTTACTCTATTTAAAGACAAGTTCTATCTTGTCACAAGGAAAATCATATAAATTCAGTAAACAAAATCGTGCAAATAACGGACAATTGCGGCTTACTACAATCTGAATTTCATTCACGGAAAATCCAAAATCTGGTTTTTGGTCGGGATCCGGTGCCGCCGTACTGTTTTTGGGATGAGCCACCAAAGGAACGTGGCCTGATACGGTAACAGTGCCAACAGTTGCATGCTTCAACGCGGCGGATGATGCGGTGCAGTATTTGCCGTATCAAAGCCAGTGCCTTGGCCCCTCACCTTCTCATCATGGGGCGGTATCCGCAGCGCCAGCGTCGCAGCGCCTTCGCGGATGCAAAGAAGCCGGTCGGCACAGCGAACGCACAGCCGGCACAGGAGCGTACAGCCAAAGAGGGCATGTGATGAAAAATCGGCGGGTGCGCCCCCTGACGGAACAGCAGCCTCTGGCGAGCTGGTTTTCCGCCTGGACTGCGGCATTTCCCTTCCTTGGACCCTTCGTCGAACCCTCGGAAAACGGGGCCGCAGGAAAATCAACGGGGGCAAAATCAACCGGGACAAAGCCGGTGGAAGAGACGACGGCCGGGAAAGGCGCGGATGGTTGGCCAACGCCGGCTTTCCCCAACCCGTTCAATGTTCCCAACCCGTTTCAGGACGCTTTCGACTATGGCGTCGACGCCATGCAGCGCTGGGTCCTGTTCCTGGATGTCCTGCGGCGCCGCGGCGACCAGTTCATGGACCACGCCGATAAAGGAAAGCCGCCCGTTCTGTCCTTCCCGTACGAGGTCGTGATGGAAGGGCGGAGGCTGAAGCGGCCGTGCAACTACATGCTGCTTCGCATTCTGCCGGACCCTGCCGTCGGCACCGACCCATCCAAGCGTCCGTTCGTCATCGTCGATCCGCGCGCCGGTCACGGGCCCGGGATCGGCGGCTTCAAGCCGGACAGCCAGATCGGCACCGCACTGCGCGCCGGGCACCCCTGCTACTTCATCGGCTTTCATCCCGAACCGGAGCCGGGGCAGACCCTCGCCGACGTGGGTGAAGCGGAGGCCTTCTTCATCGAGCATGTCGGAAAACTGCACGACGGCGCGGCCGGCAAGCCGTGCGTCATCGGCAATTGCCAGGCCGGATGGGCGGTGATGGCGCTGAGCGCGGTCCGGCCCGACCTGATGGGACCGATCATCATCGCGGGCTCCCCGCTGTCCTATTGGGCCGGCGTGAAGGGGCGGAACCCGATGCGCTACCTCGGCGGGCTCTATGGCGGCGCGTGGCTCGCCGCCCTGGCCAGCGACCTCGGCAACGGCCGTTTCGACGGGGCGCATCTGGTCGGCAACTTCGAGAAGCTGGACCCGGCCAACACCTATTGGAAGAAGGCGTACAACCTGTACGCCCATATCGACACGGAAGCGGACCGCTACCTTGAGTTCGAAAAGTGGTGGAGCGGCTTCTTCCTGATGAATGGGGAGGAGATCGAGGTCATCACCGACGAACTGTTCGTCGGCAACAAGATGACCAGCGGCGGCATCGTCCGGAACGGGCGCCGGCTGGATTTGCGGAACATCCGCTCGCCCATCCTGGTCTTCGCGTCCTTCGGCGACAACATCACGCCGCCGCAACAGGCGCTGGGCTGGATACTCGATCTCTACAGCGACGTCGAGGACATCCGGGCCCACGAGCAGACCATCGTCTACAATCTGCATCACGACATCGGGCATCTGGGCATCTTCGTGTCCGGCCGCGTCGCCCGCAAGGAAACGTCGGAGTTCGTCGAGAACATCGACTTCATCGACCTGCTGCCACCGGGTCTCTACGAGATGATCCTTCAGCCGAAGGACCCGAACGTCCCCGGCGCCGATCTGGTCGCGGGCGATTACGTGACGCGGTTCGAGCCGCGCACGCTCGACGACATCCGCGGGCTTGGCGGCAACACGCCGGAGGACGACCGACGCTTCGCCGCGGTGGCCCGCATCTCGGACATCAACAAGGGCCTGTACGCCACCTTCGCCCGGCCTTCGATCCAGGCGACCGTCAACGAGCCCTTCGCCGAATGGCTGCGGATGATGAACCCGGCGCGCAGCCAGTACTACCTGTTTTCGCACCTCAACCCCTTCATGGCGGCGGTCGGCCCCATGGCCGATTGGGTGCGCGAGCACCGCCGCCCGGTGAGCCCGGACAACCCGTACCTGAGCGCGCAGAACCGCGTTTCGGACGAGATCGTGCAGGGGCTCGACCGCTGGCGGGACGCGCGCGACGGCGCCGTCGAGCGCCTGTTCATGGGCCTCTACAACGCACCGCTCCTTCAGGCTCTGGTCGGGCTGGCCGCGCCGGGCGAGGACGCGCGGCCGCCGCACGTCCGCGACGAGGCGTTCGAAGCCCTGTTCGAGAAGCGGATGGCCGAAATCATGGCCCGCGTCGAGGAAGGCGGTGTGCGGGAGGCGCTGTTCCGTGTCCTGATCCACGCACGGCGCGGCGAAGGCGCCCTCGACGAGCGCGCCTTCCAGATGCTGCGGAAGATCCGCGAGGAGCATCCCGGCACCCAGCACCAGTCCATGGACGCCGTCCGCGCGGTCTTCCGCGAACAGGTCTTCCTGATGCTGATGGACGAAGCCGCGGCGATGAGCGCGCTGCCCAAGCTGCTGTCCGGCGAGAAGGAGCGCAAGGAGGTGATGGCGCTGGCGGAGCGCGTCCTGGAGGCCTCCGGGCCTTTGACCCCCGACCAGCGCGCCCGCCTGCGGCAGGTGGACGCTCTTTTGCAGAACAAGGAGGAGCGGATCGAGGCCGAGCGCGAGCCGCCCCTGCGCGTGCTGCCCGGTTCCGGCGGATCGTCCCTGGGCAGGGCCGCCTCCGACATCAGCAGGACAGACGCGCAGCGCAGGGTGATGGGCACCGCGAAAGCCAAGTGAACCCGGCGCCGACGCACGGGACTGACAAGCAACAAGGGGAACGCGTCATGAGCAACATGGACCAGACCAAGGCGGCCGCAGCCGTCCCCGACATCGGCGACGACCTGATTTCGCCCGCCGAACTCCGGAAGCTCGCCGAGGAGCACGAGATGGCCCTGCTCCAGGAAGCCCTGGAGCGGGAAAAGAAGCACATGAAGGAACAGGACACCGTCCGCGAAGCCTTCATGAACCAGCACATCCGCCCCGACGCCAAGGAGCGGTTCACCCGCGCGGTGCGCGACGCCGCGTCGCGCGGCGTGAAGGAAATCCAGGTGGCGCGCTTCCCGAGCAGCTACTGCACCGACGGTGGCCGGGCGATCAACAATTTCGAGCCGGACTGGCCGAATTCCCTGACCGGCTTCGCCCGCGAAGCCTACGAGGTCTTCGACAAGAATCTGAGGGCGAAGGGCTACAAGCTGCGGGCGCAGATCCTGGACTATCCCGGCGGCATGCCGGGGGATGTCGGGCTGTATCTGCGCTGGTGAGGGGGGAACGCCATGGCCGGCAACCAGCCACCCTCCCCGCGTCGGCATGAAAAGTACGAACGGCTGGTCGCCGCCTGCCGCGAGATCTCCCCCATCCCCACGGCGGTGGCGCATCCCTGCGACGCCTCGTCCCTGGGCGGCGCCGTCGATGCGGCCCGCCAGGGCTTCATCACCCCGATCCTGATCGGTCCGGCCGCGCGCATCCGGGCCGTGGCGGACGAGTCCGGGCTCGACATCGCCCCGTACGAGATCGTGGATGTGCCGCACAGCCACGCCGCCGCCGCCACGGCGGTGGAACTGGTGCGCCAGGGGCGTGCGCAGCTTCTCATGAAGGGAAGCCTGCACACGGACGAACTGCTGCGCGAGGTGGCGAGGAAGGACAGCGGGCTGCGGACGGAACGGCGCATCAGCCACGTCTTCATCATGGACGTGCCGACCTACGGGAAGCCGCTGTTCATCACCGACGCCGCGGTGAACATCGCGCCGACCCTGGAGGACAAGCGCGACATCATCCAGAACGCCATCGATCTGGCGCGGGCGTTGGGGAATCCCCAGCCGAAGGTGGCGATCCTGTCGGCGGTCGAGACCATCAACCCGAAAATCCCCTCCACCGTGGAGGCCGGCGCGCTGTGCAAGATGGCCGACCGTGGGCAGATCACCGGCGGCCTGCTGGACGGGCCGCTGGCGCTCGACAACGCCATCAGCCCCGAAGCGGTGAGGATCAAGGGCATCGACTCTCCGGTCGCCGGGCAGGCCGACATTCTCGTCGTGCCGGATCTGGAGGCGGGCAACATGCTCGCCAAGAACCTGACCTTCCTGGCGAACGCCGATGCCGCCGGCGTCGTGCTGGGAGCGCGGGTGCCCATCGTGCTGACCAGCCGGGCCGACAGCGTCATGACGCGCATGGCCTCCTGCGCCGTGGCGGCGCTGTACGCGCACCGGCAGCGGGTCGAGCAGCCGGTGAAGGGGTGAGGTCGCCATGACCGAGACGACCATGACCGAAACGGGCATGACCGAAACGATCCTGGTCATCAACGCCGGTTCCTCCAGCATCAAGTTCCAGCTGTTCGATGTGGCGGACGGGACGCTGCCGGGGCGCCTGCGCGGCCGGATCGAGGGGATCGGCACGGCGCCCCGGCTGGTTCTCCAGGACGGAAGCGTTCCCTTGCCGGCTGAATCCGGTGACGGGGTTCCCGGCGCGCTGGCCTTTCTCGGCGCGTGGCTGCGGGAACGGCTGAGCGGCGCCATGCCGGTGGCGGTCGGGCATCGTGTGGTTCACGGCGGACCGGCCTACGACACCCATGTGGCGGTGGACGACACGGTGATCGGGACGCTGGAACGCTACGTTCCGCTCGCCCCGCTCCACCAGCCGAACAATCTGGCGCCGATCCGGGCGATCCGGAAACTCCTGCCGGATGTGCTTCAGGTGGCCTGCTTCGACACGGCCTTTCACCGGCACCATTCCGAACCGGCCGACCGCTACGCCATCCCGGACTCCCTTTACCAGGAAGGCGTGCGGCGCTACGGCTTTCACGGCCTGAGCTACGAATACATCGCCGGGCGCCTGCCGGACCTCGCCCCCGGAATCGCCGGCGGACGGGTCGTCGTCGCGCATCTTGGCAGCGGGGCCAGCATGTGCGCCATCCAAGATGGGCGCAGCGTCGACAGCACCATGGGATTCACCGCGCTGGACGGGCTGCCGATGGGGACGCGGCCAGGGCAGTTGGACCCCGGCGTGGTCCTGTACCTGATGGACAAGGGCACGGACGCCCGCGCCATCGAACGGCTGCTGTACCACGACTGCGGTCTGAAGGGGCTGTCCGGCATCAGCAACGACGTCCGTGACCTGCTGGCCAGCACCGACCCGCGCGCCAGCCTCGCGCTGGACTGCTTCGTCTACCGGGCGAGCCTCGCCATCGGGGCGCTGGCCGCCGCCATGGGGGGCATCGACGGGCTCGTGTTCACGGCCGGCATCGGCGAACGGGCGCCCGCCATCCGCAAGGCCATCGCGGAGCGGGCGCGCTGGCTCGGCTTCGACCTCGACGAGGCGGCCAACGCCGCGAACGCGCTGTGCATCACGACGCCGGACAGCCGGGTCAAGGGCTGCGTCATCCCGACCGACGAGGAACGGATGATCGCGCTTCATACCCGCAACATCCTCCGCCGCCACCGCTCCGCGTGACACGGTCCTGGGAAGGAGAGAGGCATCATGCCCTGGTCATCTGGGTTCGGGTCATCTGGGTTCGGGTCATCCGGATTTTGGTCATCCGGATCGGCGATTGTCGCCGGCCTCCTGCTTCTCGGCTGCGAGCAGCCGGTGCCGCCACCGGCCGAGGCGACGCTGATCCGCGCCCTGCCGGTGCAGGTGAGCCAGTTCGACCGCACCGCCGCGCTGACCGGTGAGATCCAGGCCCGCCACGAAAGCAACCTCGGCTTCCGCGTCGGCGGCAAGGTGGTCGAGCGGCTGGTGGACGTGGGGCAGACGGTCACGTCCGGCCAACTGCTGGCACGGCTGGACAACCAGGACCAGACCAACGCCTTGCGGTCCGCCGAATCCGACGTGGCGGCGGCGCAGGCCGCCGTCGAGCAGAGCCGGACTCAGGAGGAACGCCAGCGCTCCCTGCTCGCCAACGGCTTCACAACCCGGGTCCAGTACGACAACGCCCAGAAGCGCTACCAGCAGGCGCAGGCCGAACTGAACTCCGCCGAGGCACAGCTGGGCTCGGCCCGCGACACGCTGTCCTACACCGAACTGCGGGCCGACCGCGACGGGGTCATCACGGCTAAGACGGCGGAGCCCGGCCAGGTGGTCGCCGTCGGCCAAACGGTGTTGCGGCTGGCCGATCCGGGAGAGCGGGAAGCGGTCTTCCAGGTACCGGGCGCCAGCATTCGGCTGGAAGGACGGGAGGGCCTGCCGACGGTCGAGGTGCGGCTCGTCAACGATGCGAAGACCGTCACCGAGGGAACGATCCGCGAGGTGTCTCCGGGGGTCGATCCGGTGACCCGGACCTACACCGTAAAGGTTTCCCTGCCCAACGCCCCCGACGCCTTCCTGCTGGGTTCCTCCGTCGTCGGGCGGGCCAAGCTGCCGGCGCGGCCGGTGGTCAATCTGCCGTCCTCGGCGCTGTTCCAGACGGAGAATGGAGACCCGGCGGTGTGGGTCGTGGCGCGGCCGGCCGACACAGTGAGCCTGCGCCCCGTCTCCGTCCTGCAATACGACACCGGCACGGTCACCGTCTCCAGCGGCCTCGACAACGGCGATCTGGTGGTGGTCGGCGGCGTCCAGAAGCTGCGGCCGGACCAGAAGGTCACCATCAAGCCGGGGAGCGGCGCATGACCGGCATCGCGCGGCCGAACACGTGGCGGCCAACCACGAACCCGCTGCTCATCGCGCTTCTGGCCCTGGCCCCGGCGCTGGCGGCCTGTCAGCCGCAGGGCGGCCATCACGCCGACGCGGCGCCGGTGATCCGGCCGGTGCGGACCATCACCGTGGAGCCGGTGACCTTCCGGATGGGCGGCTCCGCCACCGGAACCATCGAGGCGCGGGCCGACGCCGACCTTGGCTTCCGCATCGCCGGAAAGCTGGTCGAGCGCAAGGTCGATGTGGGCAATCTGGTCAAGGCCGGCGACGTGCTGGCGCGGCTGGACGACCAGGACCAGCGCAACGCGCTGCGGACCGCCGAGGCGAACCTCGCCTCCGCGCAGGCCGATCAGGTGCAGGCGCGCAACGAGGAGTCCCGCAAGCGGGAACTGCTGGCCAACGGCAACGCCCCCCAGGCGCAGTACGACGCGGCGCTGCTGGCGATGCGCACCGCCGACGCCAAGGTCGTCGCGACGCAGGCGGCGCTGCAATCGGCCCGCGACCGGGTCGGCTACACAGAGCTGCGGGCGGATCGGGACGGCGTGGTGACCACCATCGGGGCCGAGCCCGGACAGGTGGTCGAAGCCGGCCAGATGGTGGTGCGCGTCGCCCAGCCGGAGGAGCGCGAAGCCGTCTTCAACGTCGCCGAGACCGGCATCCGGGCGGCACCGAAGGACCCGGTGATCGAGGTCTCGCTGGCCGGCGCGCCGGACATCGCGGCGGTGGGCCGCGTCCGCGAGATCTCGCCCCAGGCCGATCCCGTCACCCGGACCCACACCGTCCGGATCGCGCTGGACAACCCGCCCGACGCCCTGCGCCTCGGCGCGACCGTCGTCGGCCGCCTGAAGCAGCCGCCCGCTCCGGTGGTCGAGCTGCCGGGAACGGCGCTGTTCGAGGAGGCGGGGCGGAGCTTCGTCTGGGTCGTCGATCCGAAGGCCCAGACCGTCCGGCGCCAGCCGGTCGTGATTAGGGCCAGGGAAAGCGATGGCCCGGTCATCGTCACCGAGGGCCTGACCCGCGGCGACGTCGTGGTCACCGCCGGCGTGCACAGCCTGAGCGAAGGCCAGCGGGTCCGGTTCAACCAGAAAATAGAAACGGCGGCGGCACCATGACCGGCTTCAATCTCTCCGAGTGGGCTCTGCGCCACCGCTCCTTCGTCTGGTACCTGATCATCTCGCTGACCTTGGCGGGCGGCATGGCCTACATGCGCCTCGGCCGCGAGGAGGACCCGGCCTTCACGATCAAGACCATGGTGGTCCAGGCCAACTGGCCCGGCGCCACCATCGAGGACACCATGAAGCTGGTGACCGACCCGATCGAGAAGAAGCTGGAGGAGATCCCCTATCTCGACTACGTCAAGAGCTACACCAAGCCCGGCATCTCGGTCGTCTACGTCAACCTGAAGGACTACACGCCGGCCGAGGCGGTGCCCGACCTGTGGTATCAGGTCCGCAAGAAGATCGCCGACATGAAGGCCACCCTGCCGCAGGGCGTGCAGGGGCCGGCCTTCAACGACGAGTTCGGCGACACCTTCGGCACGGTCTTCGCCTTCACCGCCGACGGCTTCAGCTACCGCGAGCTGAAGGATTATGCGGAGACCGCGCGGGCCGATCTCATGCGCGTGCCGGACGTCGGCAAGATCCAGTTCGTCGGCGTCCAGAACGAGCGGATCTACCTCGACTTCTCGACGCGCAAGCTGGCCGCGATGGGGATCGACCGCGAGCAGGTCATCGCCGAGCTTCAGGCCCAGAACGCCGTGGCCCCGGCCGGCGTGGTGCAGGCGGGCGACGAGAAGATCTCGGTCCGGGTCAGCGGCGCCTTCACGTCGGAGGACAGCCTGCGCGCCATCAGCCTGCGCGCCAACGACAAGTTCTACCGGCTGGCCGATCTGGCGGACATCCGGCGCGGCTACGCCGACCCGCCGTCACCGCTGTTCCGCTACAACGGGCAGCCGGCCATCGGGATGATCATCTCCATGGCGGCCGGCGGCAACGTGCTGACCTTCGGCGAGGGCATCCGCGAGCGGATGCGGCAGGTCGAGGCGAACCTGCCGGTGGGCATCGGCGTCCACCTCGTCGCCAACCAGTCGGTGGTGGTGGAGGAATCGGTCGCCGGCTTCACCAAGGCGCTGAAGGAAGCGGTCGTCATCGTCCTGGTGGTCAGCTTCATCAGCCTGGGGCTGCGCGCCGGGCTGGTGGTGGCGACCTCCATCCCGCTGGTGCTGGGCATGACCTTCATCGGCATGGAGTTCTTCGACATCACGCTCCAGCGCATCTCGCTGGGCGCGCTGATCATCGCGCTCGGCCTGCTGGTGGACGACGCCATGATCACCGTGGAGATGATGATCACCAAGCTGGAGGAGGGCTTCAGCCTGGATAAGGCGGCGACCTTCGCCTACACCTCCACGGCCTTTCCCATGCTGACCGGCACGCTGATCACCGTGGCCGGTTTCATCCCCATCGGCTTCGCCCAGGGCGGTGCGGCGGAATACTGCTTCACGCTGTTCGCCGTGGTGGCGATGGCGCTGCTGTTCTCCTGGATCGTGGCGGTCCTGTTCGCGCCCCTCATCGGGGTGAACGTGCTGCCCAAGACCATGAAATCGAAGCATGGCGGCGAACCGGGACGCCTGATGCGGATGTTCCGGGGCAGCCTGCGCTTGGCCATGCGGGCGCGCTATCTGGTGATCGTCGCCACGCTGCTGCTGTTCGGCCTGTCGGTCTTCGGCCTGCGCTTCGTCCAGCAGCAGTTCTTCCCCGCCTCCGACCGCCCGGAGCTGCTGGTCAATCTGACCCTGCCGCAGACGGCCTCGATCCGGGCGACCGAGGAGGTGGTGGATCGCTTCGAGAGGGTGCTGGCGGCCGACCCCGACGTCGAGCGCTGGAGCTTCTACGTCGGCCAGGGCGCGGTGCGCTTCTACCTGCCGCTCGACGTGCAGCTGGCCAACGACTACTTCGCGCAGGCCGTGGTGGTGACCAAGGGCTACAAGGTCCGCGAGGACGTCCGCGCCCGGCTGGAGAAGGTGCTGAACGAGAACTTCTCCGATCTGAACACGCGGGTCAGCCCGCTGGAGATGGGGCCGCCGGTCGGCTGGCCGATCCAGTACCGCGTCTCCGGACCCGACGTTGGCGAGGTGCGGGCCATCGCCGCCCGGATGGCCGACACCATCGGCACCAACCCCTACACGCTGCTGGTCAACTACGACTGGAACGAGCCGTCGAAGGTGGTGCGGGTCGATGTGGACCAGGACAAGGCCCGCCTGCTGGGGATCAGCTCCAAATCGCTCAATCAGGCGCTGAACGCCACAGTGTCGGGTGCCGCCTTCACGCAGGTGCGCGACGACATTTATCTGATCGACGTGGTCGCCCAGGCGACCAACGCGGAGCGCAGCTCCATCGAGACGCTGCGCAACCTCCAGATCGCTATTCCGGACGGCCGCACCGTGCCGCTGGGCGAGGTCGCGACCATGCGCTACGACCTGGAGCAGCCGGTGGTCTGGCGGCGGACGCGCCTGCCGACCATCACCGTCCAGGCCGATCTGGTCCCCCCGCTGCAGGCCGCGACGGTGGTGCAGCAGCTGGCCCCGGCGGTGGAGGAACTGCGGCGCAGCCTGCCGCCCGGCTACTCCATCGAAGCGGGCGGCACGGTGGAGAACAGCGCCAAGGGCATGGCCTCGATCACCGCCGTCTTCCCGATCATGGTCTTCGTCATGCTGACTATCCTCATGATCCAGCTTCAGAGCTTCCAGAAGCTGTTCCTGGTCATCAGCGTGGCGCCGCTCGGCCTGATCGGCGTCGTCGCGGCGCTGCTGCCGACCGGCACGCCGCTGGGCTTCGTCGCCATTCTGGGCGTGGTCGCGCTGATCGGCATGATCGTCCGCAACTCGGTCATCATGATCGCCCAGATCGACGAGCATCTGGAGGCCGGGGAGCATCCCTGGGACGCCGTCATCAACGCCACCATGCACCGCGTGCGGCCGATCCTGCTGACGGCGGCGGCGGCCAGCCTGGGCATGATCCCCATCGCGCCCGAGGTCTTCTGGGGCCCCATGGCCTACGCGATCATCGGCGGCCTGATCGTGGCGACCCTGCTGACGCTGCTCTTCCTGCCGGCGCTCTACGTCGCCTGGTTCCGAATCCGGGAACCGGCGGCGGAGGAACGCGCCAAGCCGCGGTACGACGAGGCCATGCACCCGCCGGGGCCGGCGCCGACCAAGGGGGTGACGAGCGGTGTGTGACCATCCGCCGATCCGCCCCCTCACGCGGTGCGCCTCCGCGGACGTCTCCGTCGGCGCCGGATGAGCGGGAACATCGACGAACGGTTCAGCGAGGGAGGGGGACATGCCTGACCGGGGTGAACGGCTGGAAGGTGGGCGGACCGCCGAGCAGGTGCGGCTCGATCAGGCGCGCGAACAGGGCGTCCCCTGGAAGATGTGGGGCCCCTATCTCAGCGAGCGGCAATGGGGCACGGTGCGCGAGGACTACAGCGAACACGGCGATGCCTGGAACCACTTCCCGCACGATCACGCCCGCTCGCGCGCCTACCGGTGGGGCGAGGACGGCTTGGCCGGCATCTCCGACGACCGCCAGCGGCTCTGCTTCGCGCTGGCGCTGTGGAACGGGCGCGACCCCATCCTCAAGGAGCGGCTGTTCGGGCTGACCAACGGCGAAAGCAACCACGGCGAGGATGTGAAGGAATACTACTACTACCTCGACAGCACGCCGACCCACTCCTACATGAAGTATCTCTACAAGTATCCGCAGGCGGAATTTCCCTACAACGATCTGGTCGAGACGAGCTGTCGGCGGAGCCGCCAGGACTTGGAATACGAACTGCTCGACACCGGCGTGTTCGACAAGGATCGTTATTTCGACGTCTTCGTGGAATACGCCAAGGCATCTCCCGAGCGAATTCTGATCGAAATCACCGTTCACAACCGTGGGCCGGAGGCGGCGGACCTGCACGTCCTGCCGACGCTGTGGTGGCGCAACCAGTGGTCACGGGACGACGGTTCCGAGGACACCGCGCGCAAACCCACGCTCCGCGAAGCCGTACCGGGCCGCCGCATCGCCGCCCTCGATCCCGAGGAGGGGGAGAAGGCCCTGCATTGCGACGGCGGTCCGACGCTGCTGTTCACCGAAAACGAGACCAACCGCCAGCGCCTGTTCGGGGTCCCGAACCGCACCCCCTACGTCAAGGACGGGATCGACGCCTGCGTCGTGCGCGGGCAGGCGGAAGCGGTGAACCCGGACAAGACCGGCACCAAGGCCGCCGCCCACTACCGCCTGACCCTCGCCCCCGGCGGGAGCCGGACCATCCGCCTGCGCCTGGACGCGGACAACATGGCTGGAGAAGCGGCGGGCGACGATGTCTTCGGCGCCGCCTTCACCGACCTGTTCGACGCCCGCCGCCGGGAGGCCGACGCGTTCTACGCCTCGATCACCCCGCCGTCGTTCAGCGCGGACGAGGCGCTGGTGTTCCGTCAGTCCCTGGCGGGCATGTTGTGGAGCAAGCAGTATTACGAATACGACGTCGGCACCTGGCTGAAGCAGCACGGAGCCAACCCATTCGCGGCGGCCCGCCGGATCGGCCCGCGCAACAGCCAGTGGCACCACATGCACAACGCCGACATCGTGTCGATGCCGGACAAGTGGGAATACCCCTGGTACGCGGCCTGGGATCTGGCCTTCCACGTGCTCGCCCTGACGCTGGTCGATCCCGATTTCGGCAAGCAGCAGTTGGAGCTGATGCTGCGCGAGCGCTACCTGCACCCCAACGGGCAAATTCCGGCCTACGAGTGGAACTTCGGCGACGTGAACCCGCCGGTCCACGCCTGGGCGACCATCTTCACCTACCGGCTGCTGAAGCCGCGGAACGACGAGGCGGATCGCCGCTGGCTCGAGCAGACCTTCCACAAGCTGCTCCTGAACTTCACCTGGTGGGTCAACCGCAAGGACCGCGAGGGACGGAACGTCTTCGAAGGCGGCTTCCTCGGGCTCGACAACATCGGCGTGTTCGACCGCAGCGCGCCGTTGCCGACCGGCGGCTGTCTGGAGCAGGCGGACGGCACGGCCTGGATGGCGCTGTTCGCCCTGAACATGCTGGAGATCGCGGCGGAACTGACGAAGACCGACCCGCTCCATGCCGACATGGCCGTCAAGTTCGCGGAACATTTCCTGTGGATCGCGTCGGCGATGACCCGCATCGGCGACGACACCGGCATGTGGGACGAGGAGGACGGCTTCTTCTACGACGTGCTGCGGCTGCCGGACGGACGGACGGAGCGCCTGAAGGTCCGATCCCTGGTGGGTCTGCTGCCGCTGTGCGCCGTTTGCGTCTTCGACGGCGACGTCCTGGCCGAGCACCCGGACATCGCCAGGCGTTTCCACTCCTTCCTGGCCGATCGCCCGGAGTTGGTGGGCGCCATGCACGACCCGCGGCAGATCGGGTTCGGCGGGCGCCGGCTTGGAGCCATCCTGAACGAAGGCCGGCTGCGCCGGGTTCTGACACGCATGTTGGACGAACGGGAGTTCCTCAGCCCCTACGGCATCCGGTCGATGTCCCGGCATCACGCCGACCACCCCTATGTCTTCGTCGTTGGAGGCCAGGAATTCAGGGTTCCCTACCTGCCGGCGGAGTCCGACAGCGGCATGTTCGGCGGAAATTCGAACTGGCGCGGGCCGATCTGGATGCCGATCAACGCGCTGATCGTTCGCGGGCTGCTCCAATACTATGCCTATTTCGGAAACGGTTTCCTCATCGAATGCCCGACCGGATCGGGGACCATGATGAACCTCTATGAGGTCGCCCGGGACATATCGCGGCGCCTGGAGAGCATCTTCCTGCGCGACGAACACGGCAATCGGCCGGTGTTCGGCGGCGCCCGGACGTTCCAGCAGGACCCGCACTGGAAGGATCACATCCTCTTCTACGAGTACTTCCACGGCGACATCGGCGCCGGCATGGGGGCCAGTCACCAGACCGGCTGGACCGGGGTTATCGCCCGCCTCATGCATGTCTTCGCAACGACCACGGCGGACGGTTTCCTCGACAGCGCGAAGGGAGCCCACGCCGACAGGACCGTCCACGAGCAGCACGTGTGAGATCGCGCCGCTTCCTCTGCCGTCATGTTCGGATCGACATCATGCGCGCGCAGCGGCATCCACACCCGATGAACGTCGGCAAGACGGACAAGGGTACTTGGGCCATCGTGCCCTGAAGGGATCACAAGCCATGGCGGACTTCATTCACGACCGGTTCCTGCCGCACGCCGACGCCTCGGAATCCCCGGAGCGGTACGAGATGAGCTATGTCCGCAAGGCGCTCGTCCTGTCCATGATGCTGATCCTGCTGATCGGCTGCTTCGTCGTGCTGCGCCCCTTCATCGCGGCGATCCTCTGGGCCATCATTCTCTCCTTCAGCACCTGGCCGCTGCACCAGCGCATCGAGCGAGCGCTCGGCGGCCGCACCACGCTGGCGGCGGCGATCATGACGCTGATGATCATGGCGATCCTCGTCGGCCCTCTCGCGGCGCTTGGAATAAAGCTGTCGGAGAATGTCTTCCGCGTCGTCGAAACGGTTCACGCGGCCATGAACCGGGGACTTCCGCCCTTGCCGGACTGGCTGATCGGCGTTCCGATAGTCGGCGACCGGCTGCAGGTAACCTGGAGCGTGCTGGCGGGCGGCGAGTCCAATCTGCGCACGACGCTCCAGCCCTACATCGGCCAGATCCGCGACTTTGCACTGGCGAGCGGTGGGCATCTTCTCTCGGGGACGTCGCTGATCGCGCTGAGCGTCCTGATCGCCTTCTTCCTCTACCGGGACGGCCGCACCGCCGTGCGCCGGCTGCACAGCATCGTCGGGCGGATCGCCGGCGCCCGCGCGCGGCAGTCCCTCGACGTTGCCGCCGAGACGATCAACGGGGTCGTCCATGGCGTGCTCGGCACCGCGCTGGTGCAAGCCATCGCCGCCACCGTGGGCTATTGGATCGCCGGCATTCCCGGCGTCCTGCTTCTCGGCTTCGTCTCCTTCTTCCTGGCGCTGGTGCCGATGGGGCTGGCGCTGATCTGGTTGCCCGCCGCGATCTGGCTGGCCAGCCAGGGCCGCACCGCCATGGCGATCTTTCTGGTGGCCTGGGTCGGCGTGCTGGTCGGCAGCCTCGACAACGTCCTGCGCCCGATCCTGATCGGTCGGAGCAGCGATCTTCCCTTCATCATCATTTTCCTGGGAATCGTCGGCGGTCTCGTCGCTTTCGGCCTGATCGGCATTTTTCTCGGCCCGACACTGCTCGCCGTGGCGTACGGCCTCGTTCGGGAATGGAGCGGGGGAAACGAGCCCGGCGACGCTGCGGCGGAGTAGGCGCCCCGCAGCTCTGGGGAGTGCGGTTTATAGGTGTTCTCGCAACAGTTTATGGTTCCACTCAGAAGTTCTCCGCAAGGAACTGAGATGGTCCCCGTTCCCCGGTTCTCCCGCACTTTGCGTGGAAGGGCTGACGACGCTGGAGCCGGCGCCTCGGCAGATCCTATGTAATGGAGCATGCAAGAGCTTTCTGTGATCCCGGACTGCCGTGTCGTGAAGGTTGAACCTGTTGATGCGGTTGGTCTCGTCAGATGTACGGACGCGCCAGCTTCGATCTGCTGCGCCGTCGCGATCTCCTCGCAACCTGATCCACGCAAAGTGCGGGAGAACCGGGGAATGGGGATCACCTCAGTCCCTCACAACTGGGCGAGGGTCTGCCGCATGATCTCCGCTGTGGCGAGGTCGGCCGGGAAGAAAGCCTCGATGGCCAGTTCGGACAAAGTGACGTCCACCGCCGTTCCGAACACCGTCGTGGTGCTGAAGAAGCAGAGAGTCCCGGCGTCCGTCCTGAGCCGCAGAGGAACCACCACGCCATCATGCGACGACAACGGCTCGCCCCGGCCGTGCGGAGCCGGCCCGCCGGACATCGGGTAGCCCTTCAACTCGCCGAACAGCGCGGCCAGTACGGGATCGGCGCTGACGTCGATCTGCCGGATCAGCCGGTGCAGGATGTGCGCCCGCCACTGGGCGAAGTTCTCGATCCGCGGTGCCAGCCCGGAGGGGTGAAGGCTGAGGCGCAGCACGTTCACCGGAGGCTGGAGAAGATCCGGCGAAGCGCCGGTGAGCAGCGGGGCGACCGCCCGGTTGGCCGCAACCAGCGTCCAGTGCCGATCGACGGCCAACGCCGGGTGAGGCTCGTGCCCGGTCAGCACGAGATCGACCGCCCGACGGGCGGCCTGCATCTCCGGATCGCCCAGCCGGTGTTCGGAAAAGACCGGCGCGAAGCCCGCGGCGGCGAGCAGCGCGTTGCGGTCGCGCAGCGGAATGTCCATTCGCTCCGCCAAATGGAGCAGCATGGTCCGGCTGGGCTGCGAGCGCCCGGTTTCCAGGAAGCTGACGTGCCGGGTCGAGATGTCGGCTTCGCAGGCGAGGTCGAGTTGGCTCAAGCCACGCCGCTTGCGCCACGCGCGCAGCAACTCGCCGACCGGTTGGCGCGGCACGGTCCTGGGGGTCGGTCGGTGCCCGGTGGCTGTTTGCGGCATTGTTCCGGCCTCCGGTCCGGTGTTGTCGGTGTTTTGCGCTCCACATGATACCAGCGCTGCCGATCATGCATCCAGAAAGGTCAGCAGGTCGCGGTTGAAGCGGTCCATATGCGTCAGGAACAGACCGTGCGGCGCCCCCTCGTAGACGGTCAGCGTCGCGTTCGGCATCAGCTCGGCGGTTTTCCTTCCGGTGATGCCAAGCGGGCTGGAGACATCCAGATCGCCGTGGATCAGCAGGGTCGGCACGGTGATGTCCCGAAGCTCCCGCCGGAAATCCGTGGACGTCGTCGCCCGATGGCAGTCCAGAAGCGCCTTCATCGAGGCTTGCAAGGCCATCGATTTCACCCAGGCCATCATGCCGGGTGAACTGTCCGCCGTCATGAAGGGGCGAATGTTGTCCTCCAGCCATGCCGGAAAGTCCCGCATCAGCCAATCCGAGCGGAAGGCTTCGAAGATGGCAGGATCGATTCCGTCAGGGTGGTCGTCGGTCCGGGAAAGCGTTGGTGTCATCGTGCCGACCAGAACCGTGCGGGAAACGCGGCGGCTGCCGTGCCGGCTCAGGTAGCGGATGATTTCCCCACAGGACATGGAATGGCCGACCAACGCAACACCGTCCAGATCCAGCGTGTCGAGCAGGGTTGCGAGGTCGTCGGCCAGCCGGTCGAAGTCGAAGCCGATTCCCGGGTCGCTCGACCGGCCATGGCCGCGACGGTCGTACGCGACGCAGCGGTAACCGCGCTCGGTCAGCGCCAACATCTGATAGGCCCAGGAGTCGGAGTTCAGCGACCAACTGGACAGAAAGACGACGGGTTTCCCCAGCCCCCAATCCCGGTAGTAAAGCCTTACGCCGTCGTCCGTGTGGATGAAGCCGGGCTGGACCGGGTCGGCGGGAGATATCGAAGGCATGTTCATGGTCGGTGCTCCTGGGTTCGGGACGCTGCGGGACGGGAAAGCCGGTGCGCTATGCACCTTCCGGAACCCGGTCCAGAAAGCCGCTCACCGAGCGGATGCGTCCATCGGCGGCCAACCGGATGAAGTCGGTGCCGCGGGCCACCGGCTCGGCCCCCGCCGGAGCGAGGGACCAGGAGAAGCGCACGCGGTCGTTGTGACCGTCGGGCGTGCCGTGCAGGAAGAAACGACAACTCGGGAACCGCTGCTGCACGGCGCCGATCAGGGCGTTGATGCCGGTGTGGCCGTTCGCCTGAACCATCGGGTCAAGGTAATGCGCATCATCGCTCCAGTGTTCGACGAGCAGAGCCAGCCGGCGGTCGGGGTCGGTCTCGTTCCAGACGGCGATGTAGCGCTGAGCGATATGGGTGGCATTCGTCATGGCGGAACTCCTTTGTAGGATTGCCCGGATCGACCGGACACCCACAGCATCGTCATTCCGCGATCCATCTGCGATTACGTGGGAGGTAAAGGAAAAGCCTTTGATGGCCCGGTGACCACATAGCTGTGCAAAATGGCCATCAGCGGGATCGAGATCACGGCTGTGTTCCAGCGACCTCGTGAAAACGACCCGAACGAGATACGCGAAGTTGACCTATGAGCGGACAAAATGAGAATGGCAGGCGGCGAGGAGAAGGCCGTCCGCTGGCGCGTCGGACAGGTCCGCCGGCACGTCGGGGTTGGCGGCGATCTGGCGGGCAATGTCGTCGTCGGTCATCGGATCGATGCGCACCCAATCCACCGCCGCCAGGGCGTCGGCGCGCCGCTCGGTTGGGCGCTTAACATGCAACGTATAGCCCGTGGGTTGATGAAAGGCGTCTACAACCCGTGCCGCCGCTGCAAGATTTCAGCCGCGCGCTCCCCCACGATCGCGCACGGCGCTTGCGTGTTGCCCGTCGTGACCCTCGGGAGGATCGAGCCGTCTGCGACGCGCAGCCGGTCGATGCCGTGAACCGCCAGCGACGCGTCGACGACCGACATGTCATCCATGCCCATCCGAGCCGTCCCACATTGGTGCCAATAGGTCACCGCTGCGTCGCGGAGGAATTGATCGTCGACCGCCGATCCCACCCCGGGGACGGCCTCGCGCTGGACATAGGGTGCGAAAGCCACATCGTTCCCGATCTCGCGGCACAGCCGCACGCAGGCGCGTGCCGTCTCCAGGTCCCGCGGATCGGACAGCATGTTGGGATCGACCAGAGGCGCCGCGGCCGGGTCCGCCGACCGCAGCCGCACCTCGCCACGGCTGTAGGGCTGCGCCAACCCGGCGAACATCGTCCACCCATGATCGGGGACGCCGCGCACCGCCGTGCGCTCGCTGGGAACGGGGAATTCGACCTGGCAGAACAGAAGGTCCGGCGCCTCCAGTTCGGGGCGGCTTTTCCAATAGAGGGTCGCCTCGCTCCCACTGGCGCGTGGAGCGATCGGCTCCCGATACTCCCAGGTGCAGCCGAACGACACATGATCCTGCAGGCCGCGGCCGACGCCGGGCAGGTGACGTGCGAGCGGAATGCCGTGCCGGTCAAGTTGGCTCCTGTCGCCGATCCCGGACAGCATGAGCAGCTTGGGCGTGTTGATGGCGCCGGTGGACAGGATGACCTCCGAACCTGCCATGAGCGACAGAATCGCGCCGCCTCGTTCGACCTCGACGCCGGTCGCCTTCGTCCCGTCGAGGAGCACGCGGCGCACGAGCGTATCGGTCAGGATCGTGAGGTTCGGTCGGTCGGCCACAGGATGGACATAGGCGCGGTAGAGCGAGTTGCGCCGTCCGTCCCGCAAGAGCATGTCGGTATAGGCCGCGCCTCCCGCGGTTTCCATCATCCTGCCATTGGGGCTGTCGTAGCGCGGGATGCCGAGGGACTCGGCCGCGCCGAGCAGAGCGCCGGCGATCGGGCTCGGATCCTGTGCGGGCTGCACCCAGACCGGTCCGGAACTGCCGCGAAAATGCGGATCCGCCGCACCCTGCCAGTTCTCGATGCGTCGGTAGATGCCGAGAACCGCCTCATAGCTCCAGCCGGCATCGCCGGATTGTTCCGCGAAATAATCCCAGTCGGCGCGATGGCCCCTTGCCCACACCATGACGTTGATGCTCGACCCACCGCCGAGCCCCTTGCCCATGGACATGGGAAGCGCGCGGCCGCCCAGATGCGGGTTCGGCTCGGCCTGGAATCCCCAGTCGCGCCGACCGCCGAGATTCGTGGGCCACAATGCCGGATTCAGCACCGCCTCATCCTCGTCGCTGCCCCCCGCTTCGATGAGGAGCACGGAGCAGTCGGCATTTTCAGCCAGGCGGCGCGCGATCACGGAGCCGGATGCGCCGGCACCGCAGACGATGAAGTCATAGGCAGGCTTGAGGTTGGAGAGTCTTTGCGTCTGATTGTCATGGACGCGTCGGTTGAAATCCTCGGAACCGCCGGAGATGGAATGGTTCATGTCACGGGCCTTTTCGTAAGCAGAGAAGATGGTCCTACGAGGCCGGTGCCTAGCGCGAAACTGCGCCCGACTGTTGGGCCGCTTCGTCGATCACCGTCGCAACAACCTCCGACTGCGTGAAGTAGACGGCATGGCTGGCCGGGACGTTCGTGACCTTCGCACCGATGCGTTTCGCCATATCCTGAAGCATCCGCTGATCGAAAGCCCTGTCCTCCGTCGCGATCACCGCCCAGCTGGGCTTGGTCCGCCAAGCGGCATGCCGGAGCGTCACGCCGAAGCTCGCCATATTGATCGGAACTTGCGACGCCTTCAGGAAATCGACGTCGGCCTTCGTCGCATCCGCCGCGAAGCCGGCGGCGAAATTGTCGGGCTTGATGAAGCCGAAGCCGTCCTCACTCGTCTCGATGACGAACTCGGGCGGTGTCGTATAGCCGTCATATTGCTGCGCCGTGGTCTCGCCAGCGTCGGGCGACAGGGCGGACACATAGACCAGTGTTGCCATCGCTGGAAAACTGACCCGGGTCATCGGGTGAAAACTGACCCACCGCTCGTAGACTCCCCCTGACCTGCGCGGAGGGGGGAGGGATGCAGACAGCGGAGGAAGTGATGGAAATCCGGGT
>NZ_QOKV01000031.1 GCF_008365405.1 Azospirillum brasilense
TGCCCTGGAACTGGAAGGCCGAACGCGCCGCCACGGCCGCCTGATCCTTTCCGACATCACACGCCCCGGCCGTCATCCTCGCGCGACACCCAGCGCGCCGCTACGTGGGGCGCCGACGACGGATACGCTTCATCCACGAACCCGGGAGGAGGATGAGCAGCGCCGGCTGGTCGCCATTCTGAATCCTCTCCTGCAACGCGATGGTTTCCATCTGGCCGAGACCAGTTCCATATCGGGCTATCCGGTGTTCACCGTCAAAGCCATCGGCGGCTCCGCCGGGGCGCCGGCCGACCCTCTCATCTCAGAAACACTTGCCGCCTTCGACGAGGCCAGCGTGCACGAAGCCTGGACCCGGGCGCTGCAGCGGCGGACAACACATCCAGAGGGAGCGATCACCTCGGCCCGGACGCTGCTGGAGACCGTCTGCAAGCACATCATTGAGGATGCCGGCGGCACTTACAGCGATCGGGACGAGTTGCCGAAGCTTTACCGGACGGCCGCCGAGCACCTCCAACTCGCCCCGGACCAGCACACTGAGGAAGTGTTCAAAATCATCCTCGGCAACTGCCAGAACGTCGTGAACAGCTTGGCCAGCATCCGCAACAAGCTGAGCGATGCCCACGGCCGTGGGCGCAAAGCGGTCCGCCCGTCGGCACGGCATGCGGAGCTGGCGGTGAACCTCGCCGGGACGGTGGCGACCTTCCTGGTGTCCACGTGGCGAGCCCGCCAAGCGTCCCAACCATGAAGCGCCACGCTTCCCAATGTCACGCGGTGCGCTCTCCGCTCATGGCGGCAGCAACGAGGGCCCGCGCTTCGCCGGCCACAGCCCGGCCCGCCTCCCGGCGCTCGCTGTAGCGGTCGGTCAGATAGTCGCTGCGGTCGCGCACCAGCAGGGTGAACTTCACCAGCTCCTCCATCACGTCCACCACGCGGTCGTAGTAGGGCGACGGTTTCATCCGGCCGGCCTCGTCGAATTCCTGGAACGCCTTGGCCACCGACGACTGGTTCGGGATGGTCACCATGCGCATCCAGCGCCCCAGCACCCGCATCGCGTTGACCGCGTTGAACGACTGCGACCCACCCGACACCTGCATCACCGCCAGCGTGCGCCCCTGCGTCGGCCGAACCCCGCCGCTTTCCAGCGGTAGCCAGTCGATCTGGCATTTCAGAATGCCGGTGATGGTGCCGTGCCGCTCCGGGCTGACCCAGACTTGCCCCTCCGACCATTGCGACAGCGCGCGCAGTTCGGCCACCTTGGGGTGGTCGGCCGGCACGCTGTCCGGCAGCGGCAGGTCGCGCGGATCGAAGATGCGCGTCTCCGCCCCCATGCGCTGGAGCAGACGCGCGGCCTCCTCGGTGAGGAAGCGGCTGTACGAACGCTCGCGCAAGGAGCCGTAGAGCAGCAGGATGCGTGGCGGGTGGATGGACACATGCCCAGGCGTCAGCTTGCCAAGGTCTGGCGCCTCGAAATAGGGCTCGTCCAGGCTTGGAAGGTCCGCGCCATTCTCGCTTTCATGCTCAGACATGCCGACACTCTCCGGTGATGGTCCCATAGCGGCGCCGGACCATCAGGCGCCGGCCCGCCCCTCGTACCAGGGCTTGGTCGCTTTGACGATCTTCACCACTGACAGCATCACCGGCACCTCGACCAGCACGCCGACGACGGTGGCGAGCGCCGCCCCGGAGCCCAGGCCGAACAGGCTGATGGCCGCCGCCACCGCCAGCTCGAAGAAGTTCGAGGCGCCGATCAGCGCCGCCGGCGCCGCCACGCACCACGCCACCCCGAACCGGCGCGACAGCCAGTAGGCCAGCCCGGCGTTGAGGTAGACCTGGATCAGGATCGGCACGGCCAGCAGCAGGATGACCAGCGGCTGCGCCAGGATCTGCTCTCCCTGGAAGCCGAACAGCAGCACCAGCGTGGTCAGCAGCGCCACGAGAGACACCGGCTGCAGCACCGACAGCGCGCGGGCCAGGGCCGGCTCTCCGCCTGACGCCAGCAGCGCGCGGCGCCAGAGCTGGGCCGCGACCACCGGCAGCACGATGTAGAGCGCCACCGACAGCAGCAGGGTTCCCCACGGCACGGCGATCGACGAGACGCCGAGCAGCAGCCCGACCAGCGGCGCGAAGGCGAAAACCATGATCAGGTCGTTCAGCGCTACTTGGCTCAGGGTGTAGTGCGGCTCGCCCTCGCACAGGTTCGACCAGACGAACACCATCGCCGTGCAGGGGGCGGCCGCCAGCAGGATCAGCCCGCCGATGTAGGAGGGAATCTGCTCCGCCGGCAGCAGCGGAGCGAACAGATGGCCGATGAACAGGGAGCCGAGCAGCGCCATCGAGAAGGGCTTGACCGCCCAGTTGATGACCAGCGTTACGCCGACGCCGCGCCAGTGCTCCTTGACCCGGCCCAGCGCGCCGAGGTCGATCTTCAGCAGCATCGGCACGATCATCAGCCAGATCAGCACCGCCACCGGCAGGTTGACCTGGGCCAGTTCGGCGGCGGCGATGGCCTGGAACAGCCCGGGCGCCAGATGGCCGAAGGCGATGCCCGCGACGATGCACAAGCCCACCCAGACGCTGAGGTAGCGCTCGAAGAGGCCCATGGCGGGGCGTTCCGCCGGAGCGGGGTGGATGTCAGCCGTCATGTCGATGGTCCTGTCAGGAGGCGGGGGCGACGCACCGCCCGGCGGCGTCGACGACGGGCTCGCCGTCTTCCTTGGTGAAGGCATCGCGCTGTGGAGCGGGGAGGAGATCAAGGACCGCTTCCGACGGCCGGCACAGGCGCACGCCGTGCGGCGTCACCACGATCGGCCGGTTGATCAGGATCGGATGCGCCATCATGGCGTCGAGCAGCGCCGCGTCGGTCAGCGCGGGATCGTCGAGACCGAGTTCGGCGTAGGGGGTGCCCGTCTGCCGGAGCACGGCCCGCACCGGAATTCCCATGCGGCGGATCAGCGCCACCAGTTCGTCCCGGCTCGGCGGCGTCTTCAGGTACTCGATCACCGTCGGCTCGACGCCGCTGTTGCGGATCATGCCCAGCGTGTTGCGCGACGTTCCGCAGTTGGGGTTGTGATAGATGGTCACCACGCTCCCGGCCACCAGATCCTCGGTCGGCTGCGCGAGGTCGGCGCGCAGGCAGACGGCGCTCCCCGGGCACAGGCCGGCGAACTGCGCGCTGGAACGGATCGCCGGCGGAGCCGAAGCCCGCTCCACCCGCTGGAAGCCGAGACGCTCGAAGAAGCCGGCGGCACCGATGGTGAGCAGCCACAGCCGCTCGACCCCCAGCGTCAGCGCCTGCGCGCGCACGGCCGCCACCACGGCCCGGCCACCGCCGGCGCCGCGCCGCTCGGCCGGCACGACCACCGAGCGCAGCAGCGCGTCGGCGCCATGAACCTCCAGCCCGCCATAGCCGAGCGTCCCCCGGTCATCCGCGACGCCCCAGAAGCGCCGTCCGGGTTCGTCGAGATCGTCGGTTGGCAAGCCGTTGGCCGCCAGCAGGCGGGCGAGCGCCGGGCGCTCCGCGTCGTCCAGAGGGGTGACGCTCCCGGTCATGCGTCGTTCCCCGCGGCGGCCATGTCGTCGAGCCTGCGCTTCAGGGCCAGCCGGTCGAGCGAGGCGAAGGGCAGGCTGGCGAAGGCCTGGATGCGGCGCTGGATCTGTCCGAAAACCGTGGCGGTGAAGGCGGCCTTCTCGGCGTCCGAGCCCTGGGCGCTCGACGGGTCCGGGAAGCCCCAATGCGCCGTCATCGGCTGGCCCGGCCACACCGGGCAGACTTCGCCGGCGGCGCTGTCGCAAACGGTGAATATGAAGTCCATATGCGGCGCCCCGGGCTGGGCGAACTCGTCCCAACTCTTGGAGCGCAGCGTGGCGGTCGGAAAGTCGAGGCGCTCCAGCAGGTCGCGGACGTGCGGGTTAAGGCGCCCGGTCGGCTGGCTGCCGGCGCTGTAGGCGCGGAAACGGCCGCGGCCCTCGCGGTTGAGCAGGCATTCGGCCATGACGCTGCGGGCGCTGTTGTGGGTGCACAGGAACAGGACGTTGTAGACGCACTCGGTCATCGCGGGATCGCCTTTTCCAGGCCGCGGGGTGCGGCGGGTCGGGTCAGGTGTCGGAGCCGCAGCTCGCCGGGCTGCAAGTTCCCGCCTGGAGGAAGTCGGTTGAGCACAACTCGGGACGGCCCTGGCAGCAGTACTCCATCAGGAAGGCGATCAATTGCCGGGTGCCCTCGTAGTCGCAGGCGTAGAAGATTTGCCGCTGGACCCGCCAGGAGCGCAGCAGCCCGGCACGCTCCAGCGTCGCCAGATGATGCGACAGGGTCGAGCCGGGCACACCGACCTGCTGGGCGACGTCCCCGGCGGTCAGCCCGTTCGGTCCGGCCTGGATGAGCAGGCGGAACACGGCCAGGCGGGTGTCCTGAGCGAGGGCGGCGAAGGCCTCGATCGCGTTCTTCGTTTCCATAATTCGACGATAGTCGAATTATGGATATGAGGCAAGTGGTTTGCTTTCCCGTGCATCACCCCTTGCTCTCTGGCCGATCCGCTCAATGTGGCGGTTGTGGATGTCCGATGCCTGCGACCACCCTCTCCAGCAGCTTGAAGACGGAGAACAGCGTCACCACGGTCAACGCCTTGATCGTTTCGCCGACGGTCAGCACGCCCGCCCGGATCATGTTGGCCAACACCCAGCCGGGTTGGCTTCAACGTGTTTTTTGGGACGAAGTGGAAACACGGTGAGGAGCGGCATCAGCCATTTCGCACCATGCCTCTTGATTCAAGCATCGGACCGCCGCCGCGGACAGTTTGCGCAACACCGCACGACGTTGGCGCGCGCGGAGCTTTCCGGTCGGCAAGGGGCCTTGGGCGTCCAAGGCGAGCTGGACGGCCTGCACGATGTGATGGTGGATCACGGGCGCCGCTGCCGGCGCTTGCCGTTCCGGCGTCGGTGCCCGCGGATTAGGGTGCTTCTCCCGGATCGGTGGCGCGGGTTTCGCCAAAAACCGCCCCAGACCAGTCCGCTCATCCTGGCTGGATAGCCTCCATGCGTCCTGGCGGGCCTGCCCGATCAGGCTCGCCGCCTTCGTGTTGGCGGCCACAAACCCGGACTGGAACGGCCCATCGATTGGAAACCGCGATCTCCATCCGGCATGACGGTTCCGGATCGCGTCGGAAAACAGAACCCTCGTCCAGGCGGTGTGATTCCACTGCGCCTCGGCCAGGCGCGCGGAATGGCTCGGATCGTTGCTCCATTGATCGGTCGCGGCGATGGCCAGCCCGGTGCGGACGCCATCACCGCTCCAGTCCCGGCGGGACAAGGCGTGCCCAGTCAGAAGCAGAGACAGCATCTCGCCCGGCCAAAATTCCAGCAGGAGCCCGACCAGCGCCATGAACTGTCCGGCATCGCGTTCGGATTTGCGGTGAACCGGGTTGGCGGTGTGCAGGCCGGCCAGCAGCGTGCGCATCGGATCGGCCACGAGCTGCCACGCCAGAACCAGGGAGACGGCCGGGTCGTTCCGTTCCTCCGGCGGAAGCGGCATCGGTTCGCCGACCTCGTTCCGTGAGAAGGCATGCCGAATGCGGAACCCGGCCAGATCACGGAACTCGTCAAACTCGGTGACGCGGACGCTGAGATACGCGTTCAGCACAAACACGAACCGCACGAAGGCCGCGACCGTGAAGGCTGGAGCCATCCGTGTGCCGACAATGCCTTCGAAAGCCCGCGGATCGAACGCAGCCCGGTCGAGAAACGTGATTATGGTCCGCACCTGGCCGTAGAAGGGCGCAAGCGGGAGGCCGTCCGCCACGTCCCTCGGCTTCGGGCAGGGCGGATGATCGGGGCAGACAACGCGCCACACAGCCCACGCATGAAGCAAGCCGACAGGCCGGCCGGCCCGACGAGACGCCTCGTCCACGCAGGCTGCGCAAGGGAGATGGTGGTAGTGGCAGGCTTCCTCCAGCTCGCGGTTTAGCCCGGAGAACGTCATGCGCCGCAACACCTCCGGAGCCACCCCGGTGTCGGCCTGAAGCCGCCCCATCACGCTTGGCAGCGGCCGGATCACCAAGTCTCGGTGGATTGCCTCGGTCACCCAGCGATGCGGAATGCCCAACCGCCGAAGGTAGGTTCCTGGCATCAGCCCGTAGGTGCGCGCGATCGCCCAGACCCAGCTGCCGAGAGCCTCTCCGCTCGCCGGCAACGGCACCACCGGCAATTCCGGCATGGTGGAGAAGAAAGGTCCGCCGGTCACGCCAGGACCGGCAGGCTGACGTAATCCTTGATCATCTCCGGGGTGATGCGCTCCTCCCCGGAGCGGATGGCATCGATGCCGAGATCGATCAACGTTTCGAACAGCTTGGCGGTCCCGCCGTCGCTGTGGGTCAGCAGGGTCTTGAGCGCGCGCGCCGTCAGGGGCGAGGGGCGGCGCAGCGGCAAAGAGCGCAGGATGCTGCCGACCAGGGCCTGGAACTCCTCCCCGGCTCCCCACATCGGCAGCTCGATGAACCGGAAACGCCGTGTCAGCTGGCGGTCGTGCATCAGGGCCTCGCGGGCGTCCTGGATGCCGAAGAGCACCAGCGGAATGCCCAGTTCGTTGGAAAGGTTCCGGATCACCGCCAGCATCATACGCTGCTGTCGCACGGTGCCCATCAGCATGTTGTGCGCCTCGTCGACCAGGATCTGACGGACGCCCATCAGGCGGTAGAGGGCAACCACCCGGTCCGCCATGACCGGCATGCTGCTGCGGGATTCGCTGACCGGCGCGTCGATGGCGCTGAGCAGTTTAATGTAGAACCAGCGGACGTCGCACATCGGCGGCATTTCCAGGCCGACCACCGCCGTACGCCGCACACCGGTCTTCTTGTCGAAGACCGCCGGGTGGTCGCGCAGGTGCTTTTCCATGATGGTCGACTTGCCCTGTCCGGACTCGCCCCAGACCAGCAGGTTGGGCTTCACCACGCCGCTCGGCTGGTTGATCTGGTCGCTCAGCAGGTCGAGCACCATGCGGCAGCGCGGGTATTCGGTGAAGCGGCGGGTTTGCATCCGGGCGATGCGCTCCTCGGGGGACAACCCGATCACATCGCGCGCCGAGGTTCCCAGATGCCCGTGTGCGTCAGTCATCCCACTCCTCGGTCTCGTAGAAGGGCAGGTCGAGAGGAACATCGTCGGCGTCCTCGGTGATGACCTGGAACTCCGTGTCGATCGTCCGCGTGGTATCGGGGGCCGGCAGCGCCGGTCCCGATCCCGGCCGGGCGCCACGGGCATGCTCCAGCCGCGCCCGCCGGCTGCGGCCGCGGGCCTCGTCGACCAGCTTGCGTCGCGCCAGCACCATGTCGAAGATCATGGCCTCGTCAACGCCGGCTCGTCCCTGCCGGCGCAGCGCGCGGGTGGCCGCCTTCAGCTCCCACTTGGAGATGGCCGGACGGCGCAGGTTCCGGTAGGGCACCTCCAGGTACTCCCCCGACACGCCCCGGACGAAGACCTTGGACAGGTTGGCCGGATCGTAGTGGACCGTCACCCACGCGTTGTTGTGAAGGAAGGGCGTCAGCGCCTCATGCCAGTAGAGGACGTTGAAGAGGTGGATGCCGTCCTGTTGGACCTTCCGTTCCTCGAACGGGAGGAAGTCGCGGTGGAACGCTCGCAGGTCGGCCGGCGTGCGGAAGGTCCGCCCTTCCGTGTCAGCAGTCCATTTGGCGAGCGGTGCCGTGCCGATGCCTTCGTGGAAGCTGGCGTGATGCTCCAGGATGATGCTGGCCACCAGCCACTCGATCTCGGCGATGGTGAGGCAGGCGTTGCCGGCCGGATCGTAGATGCCCCGCTCCTTGATGTTAGAGAAGGTGGTGCCGGGCAGCAGGTGCAGCTCCTGCATGAGATGGCCGATGCGCCGTTCGACGTGGCCGCCCATGTGCGGCGTTCCCGGTGGCCGGTACCGCACCTCGATGCCGTAATCCTCGCAGGCCCGGGTGAAGGCCTTGGAGTGGAACTCCTTGCCGTTGTCGACGTGGATGACCTCGCACAGACCCGCGACCGGCCATTTGGCCGGGAGACCGCGTGTCGACAGCCAGTCGCTCTTGTCCATCACCGCGTGGGCGACGCAGGCCGCCACGCTGGACACGCTGGGCGGATCGAAGGTCAGGTAGAAGCCGCAGTACATCCGGGTTCGGATGTCCATCGCCAGGGTGATGAACGGGCGCCCGATGACCTCCAGCGTGTCGGGCTCCACCCCCATCACGTCGGTTGGGGTGTGGTCGATCTGGACGATCTCCAGGGCACGTTCGGCTTCCAGCGATCCGCGGATCGGGTTGAAGTCCTCGCGTGCCTTCTTGGGGCCGTGGCGCCGCTTGGTCTGCTCCCGCTTGCTGATGACCGCCAAGCGGGCTTCGACGGTCTCACGGGCCGGCTTGCCCAGCCCTTCGACGGCGCACCGGGCGTGGATGCCCTTCATCAGCAGCGATTTCTTCGGCTTGAGAAGATCCATGTAGCGGGTCTGGATCTCCTCTTCGATGATCGTTTCGACGCGGAGAGCGAGCCGGCGGGCGCCGACCTGTGGACCCGGCGTCTTCGGCACCAGTGACCGGGTTCGGGGATCGGCTTCGTAGGCTTTGAGCAGCCGATAGAGATGGTGGGGACTGAGCCCCAGGTCGGCCGCTGCTGCGGCCATCACTTCGCTGCGGGCACCGTAGGCGGGGGGCTCCAGGACCAGCCGCCGGATCACGCGTTCACGCTCTCGGGCGATCTCCCAGACCCCGTCCGGCACGCCCGTCAGCGGCTGGTCTCTGCGTGGATGGTTCTGCACGTTTCACCCGATCCACTCTCGGCTTTTCACCAGAATAGCTCTGCTTTTCGCACGAACCGCTCTGCTTTTCGCACGAACCGCTCTGAGGAAAGGGCTTAACCACCGCAGAAGTCCTCACCCACTTTTCGCATCAACGACTCTGCGGCGACAGTGGGAGAAGGGGTATGGCCCTCATCGGCTACGCGCGCGTCTCGACCGACGAGCAGACCACGGCTGGTCAGCTGGACGCGCTGCGCGCTGCCGGCTGCACGGAGATTTTTGAGGAGAAGGCATCGGGCGCGTCCCGGGCCCGGCCGGAGCTGGCGCGGGCGCTCGCCCGCATCGCCCGCGGCGACACGCTGGTCATCTGGAAACTCGATCGGCTCGGCCGCTCGCTGGCCCACCTGCTGGAGGTGATCGAGGACCTGCGCGGCCGCGGCTGCCATTTCCGCTGCCTGACCAGCCCGATCGACACCGCCAGCCCGCACGGCACGCTGGTGCTGCAGATGCTCGGCGCCGTGGCCGAGTACGAACGCTCACTGATCCGCGAGCGCACGCGGGCCGGGCTGGCGGCGGCCAAGGCGCGCGGCCGGGTCGGCGGCAATCCAAAGCTGAAGCAGGGCGACACAGCAACGGCGCAGCGCCTCGCCGATCGGCAGCGCCAGCTCTACCTGCTGGAGCTGACCCGCACGGCGGAGGAGTGGCTGCCCGTCGTGCGGCGCCTCCGGCCATCCCGCTCGTGGGCGGCGGTGACCCGCGCCGTCAACGCCAAGCTGCCGCCGGCCCGGCATTGGACCGCTGAGCGGCTGCGTCGCGCCGTCCGCACCTTCGTTGCCGAAGGGCTGGCCGATCGGGTGCTGCTGGACAAGGTGCCGTCCGTTCGCGGGGATGACCGGTTGATGGTGCTGGTCGCCGGCATCGCCCGCGCGAACCCCAAGCTGTCGCTGCGGGCGATCGGCATGCAGCTGGAGGCGATGCGGGAAACCACGCCACGGGGTGGACGCACCTGGGCGGCGGCCTCGGTCAAGAACCTGTTGGACCGGGCGCAAGCGCAAGGGCTGTTGGGCCGCGAGGAACACGTTGCAAGCAAGTAGCCTCACGCGTCGGTTACGGGAGGCGTTCGGAAGGACGTCCAATGCGGAACGGCTTCCTGGAAGGTTTCAATGGACGGCTTCGGGATGAATGCCTGAACGAGACGCAATTCGCGTTGTCGTGTGTGGCGGAGGAACTGCACACATGCCCGACCACACTCCAGTCTGGGAGCCGCCATGCGCTGAAGTCGCCGGCTTCTGGCAGACGGCAGCCGACCGCACGGGCACCTGGCTCCGGCTCGGCAGCGGCACCGTCCAACCTCAGACCAAAGCAGCCGGGGCGCGGCGTGCGCGTGAACACTCTCCGGATATCGGCTCCAGTGAATCACGCCACACACCCGTAACGTTGTCGGCACGATCAAACCTTAGAGACGCGATGTTACCGAGCAAGGATGCGCGCCGCCTCCTTGGTTTTGCCGACAGCCGCCGAGACCTGATGAATGGATGACACGATTTCCCCGATGTTGCCGGTGATCGCGGAAACGGCGCTTGATGCCCCCTGCATGCTGCGCGACATATCCGTGGTAACGGCTGTCTGCTCTTCAACGGCACTGGCCGTGGCGAGAACATAGTCGCGCACCGAGCTGATCGAACTGCGAATCCCGGTGAGCGCCACCACCACATCGCCGGAGATGGACTGCATGGCGTCAATCTCGGACGAGATCTGGTCGGTCGCGCGAGCCGCTTGGTTGGCGAGGTTCTTCACTTCCGTCGCCACCACGGCGAAGCCCCGTCCGGCTTCTCCGGCACGGGCCGCTTCGATCGTTGCGTTCAGCGCCAGCAGATTGATCTGACCGGCAATGCTTCGAATGAGGTCGACGATCCCGTTCATCTGGCGGGCCGCATCGGACATCTTCTGTGTGGCCTGGTCCGCGGCCTCGGCTTGGGTCTGAGCCTGTTCGGCCATCGATCTGGACTTCGCCATGCTGTTGGAAATTTCCAGCGTGGAACTGGCCAGTTCCTCGGCCGCGGCGGCAACCGTCTGCACGCCCGCGGACGTTTCCGTCGCGGCATTCATGGCGGAACCCGTCTCGGTGTCAGACCGGTGGAGGGCCTGCGCGATCTCGCCGAAATTCTGGTCGATCAACGTTTTGAGTTGGTTCAGAAGATCGATCTGCGCGGTGATGTCGGTGGCGAACTTGACGACCTTGTAGGGCCGGCCGTTGGCGTCGAGAATGGGGTTGTACGAGGCCTCGATCCAGACTTCGCGTCCGCCCTTGGCGATGCGCTTGAACTGGGTGGCCTGATACTCGCCGCGGCGGAGCCTTTCCCAGAACTGCGCATACTCAGGGCCGGCCGCGGTGGCGGGATCGACGAACGTCCGGTGGTGCCGGCCCTGGATTTCCGGCAAGCTGTACCCCATCACGCTCAGGAAATTCTGATTGGCCGTGATGACGGTTCCGTCAAGATCGAACTCGATGACCGCCAGGGACTTGTTCAAGGCATTGAGCTTGGCAAGCGCTTCAGATTGGTCCTTCGAGCGTGTCAATCCGAACATGGCCATCTCTTTCTTGAATGTTTGATCGTCCCAGCATTCAGCAACACGCATGCCAGAAGTGTAGAATTTGCATAAATATGAAAAAAGGCGTAGCCTTATAAGCCTGAATGACGCCTTAAAGCTTGGCGTTTTTTTTATGGTCATAGTTCAGCAAACCCCTTTACAGAAAGCTATTTTTGTTTCCTGTGCTTGTGAACGGCATGCATTATGAGCAAAATGCGAATTCGTGATGCGCAAAGTGCGAAATTAATCCATTGTAAACACTCTTATTAATTTTGGAGGAAAGGATAACGGAGAAAAGAGTGCAGGATCTTTCCGGTGTGCTCTGATGATAATCTTGAGGTGAGGAGCGCTTGTATTTGTACAACCATCCTGTTGACGGGCCAGGACGGCAAGGCTGATTTTTGAACCCTGCCCATTGCCCCTTCCAATGCGTCGAGACGATTGCCAGGGAGCTCGGCATCAGGGCGATTGCGGTGATCGTCGAACTTTAGGTTCTGCTCCCTATTTCAAGTCTAGCGCCACTGAGGTAAGAATAGATATCAATGTTATTTTTTGGAAAAAGGGCTGATGATCCGCGCAACCTAGCGGGGCGAAACGATTTTTTTAAACTCGTGTGACAAAATTTCACACCCTCCTTGTCTTTCCTTTTCCCTCATTTTATGAATTATGATTCTTCAGTGCAATTGACGGGGTTTCATATCTGAGCTTATTATTGAATACTAAATGGCCTGTCGGCAGGTCTTTTTAAAAGCAGATCGTGGAGTTATTTCATGTCTCCGCTGCGCGGTTGCTCAATATTACTAGTAACAAGCAATGAAATATACAAAAGCTATATATCGGAACTTCTCAGAATTTGGGGCTGTGAGCTGCATTTTTTTGATAACGTCGACAAGTCTTTGCTTTTTATTGCGACAACAAAGCCAAACCTGACAGCGCTTATTGTTCCCTTCAAGCACAAGGGAGCATCAGGAGAAAAAATAGCAAAATTGATCTGTGAGGAAGTTGGAAAATCAGTTCCGTGGATATGCATGCATGTGGGCGCTCCCAACGCAGCACCCAATCTCAGTGATCAACAAGCTTCGGGCGTTCTTGGAGCGATGTTCACGCCAGAAGAGCTTTATGCTGAAATAGCACGGCTGCGGACATAGCCTTGCGATCACGATCATTACCGTGATTGGTTGCTGGTCTGCAGGCCGCCGCCGAGCAAGGGAGCGGTGAGCAACCGCCGCGGCCCGCGGCCCAGCATCAACGCTTTTTCAGGGATGGAGTGGGCTGGTCGTCTGGGGTGGGGCCGGTGAACCCGCGCCATGCCTCTTGATTCAAGGATCGGACTGCCGCCGCGGACAGCTTGCGCAGCACCGCACGCCGTTGGCGCGCTCGGAGCTTTCCGGTCGGCAAGGGACCATGGGCGTCCAAGGCGAACTGGACGGCCCGCGCGATCTGATGGTGGATCACGGGCGCCGTTGCCGGCGCTTGTCGTTCCGGCGCTGGTGCCGGCGGGTTAGGGGGCTTCTCCCGGATCGGTGGCGCTGGTTTCGTCAAAACCCCCCGGACCAGTCCGCTCATCCTGGCTGGATAGCCTCCATGAGTCCCGGCGGGCCTGTCCGATCAGACTCGCCACCTTCGTGTTGGCGGCCACAAACCCGGACTGGAAAGGCCCGTCGATTGAAAACCGCGATCTCCATCCGGCATGACGGTTCCGGATCGCGTCGGAAAACAGGTGGTGGCAGGCTTCCTCCAGCTCGCGGTTCAGACCGGAGGACGTCATGCGCCGCAACACCTCCGGAGCCACCCCGGTGTCGGCCCGAAGCCGCTTCATCACGCTCGGCAGTGGCCGGATCATCAGGTCCCGGAGGATCGCCTTGGTCACCCAGCGATGCGGAACGCCCAACCGTCGAAGGTCGGTTCCTGGCATCAGCCCGGAGGTGCGCGTGATCGCCCAGACCCAGCTGCCCAGAGCCTCTCCGCTCGCCGGCAGCGGCACCACCGGCAATTCGCCGGTCATGCCAGGACCGGCAGGTTGACGTAATCCTTGATCATCTCCGGGGTGAAACGGTGAGAATTCTCACCGGCCACTCTTGCGGTCCGCGGGCGAAGAAAAGGCCCTTCCCCGCACCCGCGGGAAAGGGCCTTTTTCGTTGGAGGCCGTCAGTGGGCGCTGCCGCCATCCTCGAAGGATGGAGCCTGGAGGCCGGAGGCCGCCAGCTGCGCGACGACCATGCCCTTCAGCCGCTCCAGCCCTTCGGGGGTTCCGGATTCCGCGCGGGCCACCAGCACGTCCTGGGTGTTGGAGGCGCGCAGAAGCCACCAGCCGTCCGCCGTCGTCACGCGAACGCCATCAATGTCGTTGACGTCGGCGCCCTCGGCTTTCAGCCGGTCCTTGACCTCCTGCACGACCCGAAACTTGCGCTCCTCGCTCACCTGGAAACGGGTTTCCGGGGTATTCACCACCGCCGGAAGGCGGTCGCGCAGCTCCGACAGCGGAACACCGAGCTTGCTGACCAGCCCGATCAGCCGCAGGGCGCAGTACAGCGCGTCGTCGAAGCCGTACCATTTGTCGGCGAAGAAGATGTGGCCCGACATCTCGCCGGCCAGCGGCGAGCCGATTTCGGCCATCTTTGCCTTGAGCAGCGAGTGGCCAGTCTTCCACATCAGCGGCTTGCCGCCCAGCCGGGCGATCTCGTCGAACAGCGTCTGGCTGGCCTTCACGTCGGCGATGATGGTGGCGCCGGGATGGTCCTTCAGCACGTCGGCGGCGTAGATCGCCAGAAGCTGGTCGCCCCACACCACGCGGCCTCGGTGGTCGATGGCGCCGATGCGGTCGCCGTCGCCGTCGAAGCCGATGCCGATGTCGCAGCCCTTCTCCGCCACCGCGGCCTTCAGGTCCACGAGGTTCCGCTCGACCGTGGGATCGGGGTGGTGGTTCGGGAATCTGCCGTCGATGTCGTCGAACAGCAGGGTGTGCGTCCCTGGCAGGCGGGCGGTCAGGCGGCGCAGGATCTCGCCGGTGGCGCCGTTGCCGGCGTCCCAGGCGATCGACAGGTCGCGGGTGCCGTCGTAATCCTTCAGCAGCCGCTCCACATAGGCGTCCCGGACGTCGATCTGTTCCGAGGAACCCTCGCCCGACGCATAGTCGGCCTTGGCGGCGATGACGCCGAGATCAAGGATCTGCCGGCCGTAGACCGGACCCTTTCCCAGCATCATCTTGATGCCGTTGTAGTCCGGCGGGTTGTGGGAGCCGGTGATCATGACGCCGGCGGCCGCCTCGCGGTCGCGGGTGGCGAAATACAGCATCGGGGTGGGACCAAGCCCGATGCGCAGGACATGCAGGCCGCAGGCGACCAGCCCCTCCACCAGGGCCGCTTCCAGCTCCGGCGAGGAGAGACGGCCGTCATAGCCGACGCACACGGTCTTCCCGCCGCCGCGGGCGACCACGGTGCCGAAGGCGCGCCCGACCGCGCGGGCATCGGCGGGGGTCAGGGTGCTGCCGACGATGCCGCGGATGTCGTATTCGCGCAGCACCGTCGGATGGAACGTATGGGCGTCGTTCATGGTCTCGACCGACCTCCTTGAAGCGGTTCCGTTTCAGACGTTCTTGGGTTCCGCGGGCCGCCCGATGGAGGAGTAGGCGAAGCCGGCGGCGGCCATGTCGCCGGGATTGTAGATGTTGCGCAAATCGACCATCACCGGGCGCTTCAGCAGTGCCTTGACCCGCTTCAGATCCAGCGCGCGGAACTCGTTCCATTCCGTCAGAATGGCGACGCAGTCCGCCCCCTCCAGGGCGCCGTAGGCGTCCTTCGTCCACTCCACGCCGGGCAGCAGCCTCTCGGCCTCGTGCATGCCGGCGGGGTCGAAAGCGCGCACCGTGGCCCCGGCGGCCTGGAGGGCCGGGACGATGTCCAGCGACGGGGCATCGCGCATGTCGTCGGTGTTGGGCTTGAAGGTGACGCCCAGCACGCCGACGGTCTTGCCGGCCAGCGACCCGTCGCAGGCGGCGACGATGCGTTCGGCCATCCGCTTCTTGCGCGCGTCGTTGATCTCCACGACCGTCTCGACGATGCGCAAGGGGCTGCCCGCCTGCTGGGCGGTGCGCACCAGGGCGAGCGTGTCCTTGGGGAAGCAGGAGCCGCCGTAGCCCGGACCGGGGTGCAGGAACTTCTTGCCGATGCGCCCGTCCAGCCCGATGCCGCGGGCCACGTCGTGGACGTTGGCGCCCACCTTCTCGCACAGGTCGGCGATCTCGTTGATGAAGGTGATCTTGGTGGCCAAAAAGGTGTTGGCGGCGTATTTGGTCAGTTCCGCCGTTTCCAGCGAGGTCAGGACGATCGGCGTCTCGATCAGGTAGAGCGGGCGATAGATCCGGCGCATCACGTCGGCGGCGCGCTCCGAGGAGGCGCCGATCACCACGCGGTCGGGGCGCATGAAATCGCCGATGGCCGAACCTTCGCGCAGGAATTCCGGGTTGCTGGCCACGTCGAAATCGGCGTTCGGGTTGCTGCGGCGGATGATCGCCTCGACTTCGCGTCCCGTTCCGACCGGCACGGTCGATTTGTTGACCACCACCGTGTAATGGTCGAGATGGGCGGCGATCTCCTCCGCGGCGGCGTAGACGTAGGAGAGATCGGCATGGCCGTCGCCGCGGCGGGTCGGGGTGCCCACGGCGATGAAGACGGCGTCGGCCCCGGCCATCGCCTCCTTCAGATCCAGCGTGAAGGACAGCCGCCCGGCGGCGACGTTGCGCGCGACGAGATCGTCCAGCCCCGGCTCGTAGATCGGGATCTCGCCGCGCTTCAGCCGTTCGATCTTGCCGGCGTCTTTGTCCACGCAGGTGACGTGCACCCCGAATTCCGAAAAGCAGGCGCCGGACACCAGCCCGACATAGCCCGTACCGATCATCGCTATGCGCATGAAAGTTCCTTTGCTGAAAGCCACACGCCTCCGCCCGTCTCCGGACCGGGAGGCGGTTCCTGGCGTTCAAACGCTGTGCGGTGCGTTTCGGGCCGCTGCCTGAGGGCCCAATCCGTTTGCAAGGGGCCCGTTTGCAAGGGGCCGCGGAGGCCATGGAGGCCGGCGCGCATCGGACGGCCTGTGACCGGCCGGGGAAAGACCGGACCGGCCAACGGACGCGCGCTGCGCCTCATCGGTGCGGTCCGGCATTCATCAAGCCATCCGGGCTCGGGACCGCTTCAGATCGCCTGGAGATAGGCGGGGTCGAGGGCGCCGTGGCGGAACGGTATCCAGTCCTTGTGGTCGGCCCGGTACTGCAGGCCGTAGGGGTTCTTGAAGAAGATCTTCTGCAGCGGCTGTCCGCCCTCGGCGCGGGTGCGTTCAAGGTCGAGCAGGGGGGAGGCGGCGAACACCTTGTCCCACAGCTCGGCGTTGTCCACATCGCGGCCCGCGTTCTTCACATAGTCGCGCGCAGCGTCGCTCAGTTGCCAAGCCTCTTCGACCATCGCGTAATAGTCCACAGTACCCTCGGCCATGACCCTGCTCCGAAGCGTTCGAGATGACGCTTGGCATAGCGCATTTTTGGAAGGGAGAAAACCGTTCAGCAAGGGCGCCTGGGTTGTCAGGCCGCAGCGGGCAGGTCCAGCGCCGCGGACAGGGCAGCGGCGACCCGGTCCACGTCGGTGTCGGCCATCGCCGGAAACAGGGGCAGCGACAGCGTCCGGGCGTAATGCGCGTCGGCGCCGGGCAGGGTGAGATCGCCGTAGCGCTTGCGCCAGTAGGGCTGGCGGTGGACCGGGATGTAATGGACCTGGGTGCCGATGCCGCGGGCCCGCAGATCGGCCATGACCTGCGCCCGCGTCCGTCCGGCGGCGGCGAAGTCGATGCGGGCGGCGCAGAGATGCCAGGCCGGACGGCACCAGGGAACGCGGGCCGCCGGCCGGGCCAGCGGGGCGAGCGGCGCCAGCCGCTCCGCATAGAGGTCCATCAGGCGGCGACGGCGCTCCACGAAGGCATCCAGCCTCGTCAACTGGCTGAGGGCGAGCGCCGAGTGGATGTCGGTCAGGCGGTAGTTGAAGCCCGGCTCCGCCATCTCGTAGTACCAGGGGTTGGTGGCGCCATCCTCGCTGATTCCGTCCGCGCTGAAGGCGGCCTCGTGCTTCTCGAACCTCGCCGGATCCCGCTCCATGCCGTGGTTGCGGAAGCGGCGCAGGCGGGCGGCGAGTTCCGCGTCGTTGGTGGTCACGGCTCCCCCCTCGCCCGCCGCGATGGTCTTCACGGGATGGAAGGAGAAGGCGGCGAGCGTGCCGAAAGCGCCACCGCCGACCGGCAGGACGCGGCCATCTGGTGCCACATCCACGCTGCCGATGGCGTGGCAGGCGTCCTCGATCACCGCCAGCCCATGGCGGTCGGCGAGGGCGCCGAACCCGGCCATATCCGCGGTCTGTCCGGCAAAATGCACGGGCGCCAGGGCGCGCACCCGCCAGCCGGCGCGCACGGCCCGCTCGATTGCCGCCGCCGCCTGCTCCAGCCCCATCAGGCCGGTGTCCGGATCGACGTCGGCGAAGGCCACCTCCGCCCCCACGTAACGGGCGGCGTTGGCGGTGGCGAGGAAGGTGACGGCGGGCACCACCACCGCGTCGCCGGGGCCGAGCCCCAGCGCGAGCGTGGCCAGATGCAGGGCGGCGGTGCCGTTGGCGCAGGCCACCGCGTGGGCCGCGCCGGTGCGGTCGCACAGCGCCCGTTCGAAGGCCTCCACCGCCGGCCCCTGGGTCAGCCAGTCGCCGCGCAGGACCGCGGTCACCGCGTCGATGTCGGCCTGGTCGATGTCCTGGCGCCCATAGGGCAGGAAGCGCGGCGGTGATTGAGCCACCGGTTCGCCCATCACGGGGCTTCCGCGATCAGCCGCATCAGCCGCGCACCGTCCAGCCAGTCGGTGTTGGTGTCGCTGGCGTAGCGGAAGCCGTCGGCCACTGGCTGCGCACCCAGCCGCTGGTAGGGCTCATGCGTCCAGAAGGCGAAGGCCGGCTCGATGACGAAACGGTCCGGCAGCTCGAAGGTCTGGCGGGAATCGTCCTCGGTGATCATCACCTCGTGCAGCTTCTCGCCGGGACGGATGCCGACCGGCTTGTGCGGCAGGTGCGGCGCCATCGCGCGGGCCAGATCGGTGATGCGCATGCTGGGGATCTTGGGCACGAAGATCTCCCCGCCTTGCATCATCGCGATGCAGGAGACGACGAAGTCGACCCCGTGCTGGAGCGTGATCCAGAAGCGGGTCATCCGCTCGTCGGTGACCGGCAGCGCCTCCGCCCCCTCGGCGATCATCTTGCGGAACAGTGGGATCACCGAGCCGCGCGAGCCCACCACGTTGCCGTAGCGCACCACCGAGAAGCGCGTGCCGAGCGAGCCCGACAGATTGTTGGCGGCGATGAAGATCTTGTCCGAGGCCAGCTTGCTGGCGCCGTAGAGGTTGACCGGGTTGGCCGCCTTGTCGGTGGACAGCGCGATCACCCGCTTCACGCCGGTGTTCAGCGCGGCCCGCACCACATTCTCCGCCCCGTAGACGTTGGTGTGGATGCATTCCATGGGGTTGTATTCGGCGGCCGGCACATGCTTCAGCGCGGCGGCGTGGACGCACACATCCACCTCGCGCATGGCCAGTTCCAGCCGCTCGCGGTCGCGCACGTCGCCGATGAAGAAGCGCAGCGTCGAGGCCCATTCCGGCCCCAGCTGCTGCTGCATCTCATACTGCTTGAACTCGTCGCGGGAGAAGACGATGACCCGGCGCGGGCTGGCCCGCCGCAGCACCGTTTCCACGAAGCGGCGTCCGAAGGAGCCGGAGCCGCCGGTGACCAGGATCGACCGGCCGTCCAGAAGGTCGAAGCCGGATTGCAGAGCCTCGGTCGGCGCCCCACTCGAACGGTCAAGCTGCTGCATGGTCACCGTGATCGTACATATGGTTTATGAGGTCGTTTTGGCCGACCTTAGCCTGATACCCCTATCAGTGCGTTAATGTTTCGGCAATCGGCGGGGCGGTGCAAAGCCGGCACCGGGGGCCGCGGCCCTCTCGGCCGGCCGGGGCTTCGCAAAAACTGTTGCGCCTGCACCGTTCCTTTGCACTCTGGCGTGCATGCCGGCCAACGATCCCTCCGCAGCGGCGAATCGGCCCGCAGCGCCCGCCTTCCCGCCCGCGGGCGCCGTCCACGATGCGGAGGCGTTCCACCGCGCCCTTCTCCGGAACGACCCCCGCAACGTCGACGCCTTGCTCGGCCTCGGCGTTCTGTGCCTGGACACTGGGCGCGCCGGAGAGGCGGAATCCCTGTTCCGCGCGTTGGCCGCCGTCCGCCCGGGCGCGGACTGCAGCTATCACCTCGGCCTTGCGCTGATGGCGCTGGAGCGGGCGGAAGACGAGGCGGCCTACCGGCAGGCCCTGGTCTTCCGGCCCGGATTCCCGGAGGCGCTGTGCAACCTCGGCGCCGGCCTAAACGCGCAGGGGCGGCTGGAGGAAGCCGGGCGGATCTACCGCCGGGTCCTGGCGGTCCGGCCGGACCATGCCGAGGCCCTGTCGACGCTCGGCACCCTCCTGCGGGAACTGGACCGCCTTGCGCCGTCCATCCTGGCGCAGCGGAACGCCATCCTTCTCCGCCCGGACTGTGCGGAGACGCTGAACAACCTTGGCAACAGCCTGCACGATCTGGGGCGGCTGGACGAGGCGGTGACGGTCTACGGCCGGGCCTTGGCGATCCGCCCGGACTTCACGGGCGCCCATTGGAACCGCGCGCTGTCCCGGCTGCTCGGTGGGGACTATTCACGCGGCTGGGACGATTACGAGTGGCGGCTGCGCTCTCGTCGAGGAGAAATACTATGCGGCCTATTGAGGCCATGCATGCGAGCGAAGCGTCGAAAGAAATCGATCATCGCGATATTGGAGCGGGCGAAGGGATTCGAACCCTCGACCCCAACCTTGGCAAGGTTGTGCTCTACCCCTGAGCTACGCCCGCGCCGCTCCAACGAAGGAGGCAGGGAGATACCGCACCGGCTCGGCGGAACGCAAGCCCCCTGTTTGGCGTCCGCCAAAATTTTTCTCTTCGGACGCCTTCCTCTGTCTTCCCTGGCGCATCCGAAGGAGATGTTAGGCTTAAAGTTATAACCCGCTCAATGCTGTTGACTTCCCAGTGTCGACTGTGGAAATTTCCTCTCACAAAACAAAGGCCTTGAGGTCTGGGGAGGAAACTAATAACATCATGATGCTCTAAGAGCATTAGGCTGCCGCGCCGACCTTGTGTCCGGGCGCGGCATTTTTTTTTGCCCGGCGCCGTTCTTTTGCCGGGTACCGGTAATACCACAAGCCGGCAATACCACTCCAGGCGATGTCACGCCTCCGGGCGATGCCACGCCGGGCAACGGCGGGCGGGATTCGGCCCCGCCCGCTTTTCCGCGGCACCTCGCGTCACAGGGCGATGCCGCCGGCCGCCAGACAGGGCTCCAGCGTCAGCGCCTCGACCGTCGTCCGCCCGGCGCGGAGCTGTTCGCGCAGCCCCCCCTCCATTCGTTCGCGCTCCGCCGCCTTGACGAGCGCGGCGGCGGCTTCGCCCTGGGGCACCACGACCACCCCGTCGTCGTCGCCGACCAGGATGTCGCCCGGCATGACCATCACGCCGCCGCAGACGATGGGGGTGTTCACGTCGCCGGTGGGCTGGGTCTTGGTGGTGCCCTTCATGCTGGTTCCCCGGCAGAAGACCGGGAAGCCCATCTTACGGATGGCCGCGGCGTCGCGCACGCAGCCGTCGATCACCAGCCCGGCCAGCCCGCGCTGGAGCGCCGCCTCGGTCAGCACGTCGCCCCAGGGGCCGGCTTCGGTCATGCCCTTGAAGTCGACCACCAGCACGTCGCCCGGACGGGTCAGCGCCATGGCGGCGTGGATCATCAGGTTGTCGGTCGGGCCGCCGGACACCGTCACCGCGGTGCCGAACAGCGTCATGCCCGGATAGAGCGGCTTGATCGGAAAAGACATCGCGCCCTTCTTGCCCATCGCTTCGTGCAGCGTGGCCGGGGACTGGCCGCGGAAGGCGGCGACCAGATCGGGGGCGGGACGGGGAAACTCTTTGACGACGGTCATTGCACAGGCACCTTTCGCGGCGGGAAGACCGCCGGCCTTCGGAGGAGAGGGCCGGCGGGGAGAGGAAAGCGTTTGGGACTCATTCGTCCTTGAAAGCCTCGTCGCGACGGCGGCGCACCGCCGGCATCACCATCAGGAGCAGCAGAAGGGCGGTGACGGCCAGCAGGCCGCCGCTGATCGGGCGGGTGGCGAAGACGGTGGGGTCGCCGCCCGACAGCAGCAGGGCGCGCCCCAGATTCTCCTCCAGCAGGGGACCCAGCACGAAGCCCAGCATCAGCGGCGCCGGCTCGCACTCCAGCTTGCGCAGGACGTAGCCCAGGACGCCGAACAGGGCCATCAGCAGCACGTTGAAGGCGCTGTTGTTCAGCGTGTAGGTGCCGATGCAGCAGAAGACCAGGATGGCCGGGAACAGATAGCCGTAGGGCACCCTCAGCAGCCGCACCCACAGACCGATCATCGGCAGGTTCAGGATCACCAGGATCACGTTGCCGATCAGCATGCTGGCGATCATGCCCCAGAACAGCTCCGGCTGCTTGGCCATGATCTGCGGCCCCGGCGTGATGCCGTGGATGGTCATCGCGCCGATCATCAGCGCCATGATGGCGTTGGGCGGGATGCCCAGGCTGAGCATCGGGATGAAGCAGGCCTGCGAGGCGGCGTTGTTGGCGGCCTCCGGTGCCGCCACCCCCTCGATGGCGCCCTGGCCGAAGCGCTCCGGGTGGCGGGACACCTTCTTTTCCAGCGAATAGGCGGCGAAGGAGCCGAGCGTGGCGCCGCCGCCGGGCAGGATGCCGAGAAGCGCCCCCATCACCGTGCCGCGCACCGTCGCCGGCCAGGCCTGGCGGACATCCTCGCGTTTCGGCCACAGGCTGGCGATGGGGGCGGTGGTCCGCCCGACGCCGCCGGTCTGCTCCAGGCTGGCGATGATCTCGGCCAGTCCGAACAGGCCCATGGCGAGCGGAACGAAGTCGATGCCGTCGTAAAGCTGCGGCAGGCCGAAGGTGAAGCGCGTGTCGCCGGAGTTGACGTCGGTGCCGACCATGCTCAGCAGCAGGCCCAGCAGGATCATCGCGATGGCCTTCACCACCGATCCGTGGGCCAGGGTCACCGCCCCGATCAGGCCCAGCAGCATCAGCGACACGTACTCCGCCGGCCCGAAGGCGAGCGCCACCCCGGCCAGCGGCGGGCCGGCCACGGCGATCAGGATGGTGGTGACGATCCCGGCGAACAGCGAAGCGAGCGCCGCCGTGGCGAGTGCCGCCCCGGCCCGGCCCTGCCGCGCCATGGCGTGGCCGTCCAGGCAGGTGACGACCGACGAGGATTCGCCCGGCAGGTTCACCAGGATGGCCGTCGCCGACCCACCATACTGCGAGCCGTAGAAAATGCCCGCCAGCATGATCAGCGCGCCGACCGGCGGCAGGTGGAAGGTCAGCGGCAGCAGCATCGCCACTGTCGCGGTGGGGCCCAGACCGGGCAGGACGCCGATCAGCGTGCCGATCAGCACCCCACCGAAGCACAGCAGCAGATTGTCCGGGGATAGCGAGACCGACAGGCCGAGCAGGAGGTTGGCGAACAACTCCGTCATGGCGACACCCACAGGGGCGACACCCACAGGGGCCACACCCGCAGGGGCAGGCCCAGCCCCCAGACGAACAGCGCGACGCAGCCCGCCGCCAAAATGCCGCCCAGAAGCGCCAGCGGAACCAGGCGCAGCGGCTGGCCGGCCAGATTGCCCAGCCCCACCAGGATCAGCACCGCCGACACCAGCCCGAGGGTTTCCACCGTCCCGGCGAAAGCCAGCACCGCCGCCGTCACCCCGAGCAACGGGCGCCAGCCCCAGGACGGCAGGGCGGCGCCGTGGGACAACAGGCTGCGACCGGTCACCACGGCGCCGGCCAGGACCATCAGCATTCCGATCATCCGCGGGAAGAAGCCGGACTGCACATAGGCGAGCGTTCCGGTTGGCCAGTCACGCCCCATCCACAGGGCGATCAGGCCGAAGGACGTGATCAACAGGCCCGCGGCCAGATCCTGTGGGGCTTGGCCTGGAATCCGGAGTGGCGTCCGTTCGCCGCCCGCCGCATTCCGGGACGCGCCTGGGGCGGCGCTGAACGGCGCTGGGGACGGGCCATGGGGCGGGGCGGCCACGGAAGAGGATGGGCGGAGGTTTGGGAAGGGCAGGCTCGGCATGGGGCTTCCACGGCTTTCAATGGGCGGCGTTCAGAAGGGTGGATTCCAGCTGCGGTCGACAGGCGTCAGTGTTTTGCAATCATAAAGGTAAAATTTATCAATAAAATTCCGTATATCGTTGTTCATTCATCCTACATAGATTACCAATAAGAGCAACAGCTCAGATAACACATCCAAATATGATGAAACTGTCTCCTTATGCGCCCGGCATGGCTTGCTTTGTTGATCGATAAGTCCCTTAAGGGTTGATCGGTGTTTTTGTATGCCCGTATGGGCCGTCGGAGCCGGGCGTCGCCCTTTCGGGTGGCTTGCCTCGGCGGCGACCAGCCGTTACCCAGAGGGGCCGCGAACGAGGACGCGGCTATGAGGAGACACAGGGATGATGCGCCGCCTGCGCCCGTGGATCGTGCTTGAAAGCCGCGAACTGCTCGATGCCGATCCGTTCCTGAAAGTCCATGTCGAGACGGTGGAACTGCCTGATGGGCGGGTCATCCGGGACTACTATCAGTTCGACATGCCGTCCTTTGCCTGCATCTTCGCCGAGACGGAGGACGGGCGCGCCATCGTCTACCGCCAGTACCGGCACGGCCCGCGGCGCGTGAACCTGACCTTTCCCGGCGGCCATCTGTCGCCAGGCGAAGACCCGCTGGAGGCGGCCCGGCGGGAGCTTCTGGAGGAGACCGGCTTCGCCTCAGACCACTGGACGGCGCTTGGCGGCTACACGGTGAACGCCAACCAGGGCGGGGCGGTGTCCCACATGTTCCACGCCACCAGTTGCCGCCAAGTCACCGATCCCCTGTCCGATGACCTGGAGGAGACGGAGGTCCTGTTCATGACGCGGGAGGAACTGCTGAACGCGATCAGAAATGGCGAGATCGCTTTGCTCACCCAGATCGCCCTGGTCAGCATGGTATGGCAGAACGACATCCGGGCGGGGCTCAGCCACCCGCATCGGTAACGCGGCTTCGCTTGCCGCTGTGCAGCACGCCATCCCTTTCCCAATCAAGCGGAAGCTTGGCTTTTTTAATCGTCGTCAAAAAAAGAGTATGCCTTCGGAATACATGTTCTGTTTACGCACTGTTAATCAAATCAGATCATAGATTGCTTCACCAAGTTCTCTTGGTTTCCTCCCTCCCAGAACTAGGCTGCGCCTCACCGGCTGCAGCCTTTTCTTTTTCCGGTAACTGCTATCCAAGGGGGTGGAGCGAGGGCTGGAAGAGGGCGGCGCCTTTTCAGCGAAGATCGCTAGCAAGGGCTTGACCTTTGCTGCGTTGCAACATAAATTGAGTCCCGGATGCCCTTTGGGCGTTTCCTCCCTAGACTTGAAGGCCGCGCCGCCCTGGCTGCGGCCTTTTTTCTTTGCCCAGGCCATGCAAGGATGGCAAAGCGGCGCCCAGTTGCGCGGGACGGCGTGGCCTCTCGGTGCTCCCCAAAACAAAACCAGCCGCCCGGTGGGGTGCCGGGCGGCTGGGCTTGCGATCCTTACTGCCGCTTAGAAGAATGCGGTGCGCAGGTCGTTGACGAGGTCGGTCTTCTCCCAGGAGAAGCCGCCGTCGGCCTCCGCCTCGCGGCCGAAATGGCCATAGGCGGCGGTGCGGGCGTAGACCGGACGGTTCAGGCCCAGATGCGTGCGGATGCCGCGCGGGGACAGGTCGACCAGCGTCTGCAGGACCTGCGACAGCCGGTCCTCGTCGACCGTGCCGGTGCCGTGGGTGTCGACATAGACCGACAGCGGCTTCGACACGCCGATGGCGTAGGAGAGCTGGATCGTGCAGCGCTCGGCCAGGCCGGCGGCGACCACGTTCTTGGCCAGATAGCGCGCGGCGTAGGCGGCGGACCGGTCGACCTTGGTCGGGTCCTTGCCGGAGAAGGCGCCGCCGCCGTGCGGGGCGGCACCGCCGTAGGTGTCCACGATGATCTTGCGCCCGGTCAGCCCGGCGTCGCCGTCCGGCCCGCCGATCACGAAGCGCCCGGTCGGGTTGACGTAGAAGTTCGCCTCGTCGCACATCCAGCCCGCCGGCAGGCAGTTGAGGACGTGCGGACGGACGATCTCGCGCACCTCCTCCTGGGTCAGGCCGTCGGCGTGCTGGGTGGAGACGACCACCGCGGTGGCGCGCACCGGCTTGCCGTTCTCGTACTGCAGCGTCACCTGGCTCTTGGCGTCGGGGCCAAGCTGCGGGGCGGCGCCGGAGTGGCGCGCCTCGGCCAGCGACTTCAGGATGGCGTGGCTGTAGTAGATCGGCGCCGGCATCAGGGCGGGGGTCTCGTTGCAGGCGTAGCCGAACATGATGCCCTGGTCGCCGGCGCCCTCGTCCTTCTCACCGGCGGCGTCGACGCCGACCGCGATGTCGGCGGACTGGGAGTGGACGAAGCACTTGACGTCCATCTTCTCCCAATGGAAGCCGTCCTGCTCGTAGCCGATGTCCTTCACCGCGGCGCGGGCGACCTGGACCAGCATGTCGGGGGTGATGCTCTCGGGCCCGCGCACCTCACCGGCCAGCACGATCTGGTTCGTGGTCGCCAGAGTCTCCACGGCCACCCGGGCGTAAGGGTCGTGCGACAGGTAAAGATCGACGATGGCGTCGGAGATGCGGTCGCACACCTTGTCCGGATGGCCTTCGGACACGGACTCGCTGGTGAACACGTAGTTGAGCTTGGCCATAGGAAGGAACCTAGCCTTTCGCAATAGAAGGTATGCACTTTCGGAGCATTTTAGTATGTTCCGTTCCGCGCTTTCAACGCAAATGTCGATGATGAGGATGGCCGTTCCGGTTTTCGGAGATGTGCCGCTCATGATCGTCTCTCGCGGTGCGGTAGCGCCCGTGATATGCAAGCCGGACCATAGAAGCCCAGTTCGATAAACCGAAGGCCCGTAGCCATGGCCGAGCGCCGCACGCCCTCCCTGTCCACCCTCCGCAACCTGGGGCGGGGGCTGCTCGTCCTGCTTCTGCTCGGCGGAGCCGGAGCCTGGTGGGCGTGGCATGGCGCCTTCGGAATGGACGCGCTCCAGGACGTCCTGCGCCACCATCCCGCGGCACCGGTGCTGTTCCTGCTTCTGCACATCCTGGCCAGCCTGCTGTTCTTCCCGCGCTCCGTCATGGCGATGGTCGCTGGGCTGGTCTTCGGTGTCTGGTGGGGCGGGGTGCTGGCGGCCGCGGGCAGCGTGATTGGCGCCTCCACCGGTTTCCTGCTGACCCGCTATGTCTGCGACGGGCTGGTTCCGGCCCTGGACGGCGCGCGCTGGGGCGATGCCCTGCGCCGGTTGGAAACCGGAGGCTGGCGCGCCGTCGCCATGCTGCGGCTGGTCCCCGTGCTGCCGCACAGCGGGGTGAACTACGCACTCGGCCTGACGCGGGTGCGGCTCGGCGCCTACGCCTTCGGGTCGCTGGTCGGGCAGTTGCCGATGACCGTCGCCTTCGTGCAGTTCGGCGCGGCGGGCGATCACGCCCTGGCCGGCAAACCGGACTGGATCGCGCCGACCGTCATCGGCCTCAGTCTGCTGATCCTGTCGGTTCTGCTGCCGAAGGTCGGGCCGAAGCTGCGGGAGAAGTTTGGCGCCGGGCGCGCCTGACGGTCAGGTTTCACCAAAACGGTCCGGCCGGCTCTCTTGCGGAGATACCATGAACATCGTCTTCATCCACCAGAACATGCCGGGCCAGTACAAGCATTTGGCCGCCCGTCTGGCCGCCGATCCGGCGAACCGCGTCGTCTTCATCACCAAGCGCACCGACCGCGAGATTCCGAACGTCCGCCGCCTCTCCTACCAGCCCAGCCGCAAGGCGCGTGAGAACGCGCACCCCTATCTGGTGTCCACCGAAAACGCGGTGCTGCACGGGCAGGCGGCGGCCCGGCTGTTGATGGGGCTGCGCGAGGAAGGATTCCGTCCCGACGTCATCGTCGGCCATCCGGGCTGGGGCGAAACGCTGTTCGTCAAGGACGTCTTCCCCAACACCCCCTACCTGAACTACTGCGAGTTCTTCTACCGCGCCCAGGGGCTGGACGTCGGCTTCGATCCGTCGGTCCCGGTCAATGCGGACACGGTGCTGCGGCTGCGCATGCGCAGCACGCCGCTGCTTCTGGCCTTGGAGGCGTGCGACCGCGGCATCGCCCCGACCGAGTGGCAGCGCGACTCCCACCCGGCGCCGTTCCACCCGAAGATCGAGGTCATCCACGACGGGGTGGACACCGCGCACCTCCTGCCCGACCCGGACATCCGCGTCACCTTGGCCGACGGCACGGTGCTGACCCGCCAGGACGAGGTGCTGACCTACGCCGTGCGCAACCTGGAACCCTACCGCGGCTTCCCGAGCTTCATGCGCGCCCTGCCGCGCATCCTGGAGGCGCGGCCCAAGGCCCATGTGCTGATCGCCGGCGGCGACGAAGTCAGCTACGGCTCGGCACCCCCCGGCGGTGGGAGGAACTGGCGGGACACCATGCTGGCCGAGGTGCCGCTGGACCCGGCGCGCGTCCATTTCCTGGGACACCTTCCCTACGACCAGTATCTGTCGGTCCTGCGGCTGTCGCGGGCGCACGTCTACCTGACCTATCCCTTCGTCCTGTCCTGGTCGATGGTGGAATCCATGGCGCTCGGCTGCGTGGTGATCGGCTCCGACACCGCCCCGGTGCGGGAGGTCATCCGGCACGGCGAGAACGGGCTGCTGGCCGACTTCTTCTCCCCCGAGGACATCGCCGCCAAGGCTATCGCGGTGCTGCAGGACCCCGGCGCCTTCGCCCCGCTGGCCCGCGCCGCGCGGGAGACGGCGGTGGAGCGGTTCGAGCTGTCCCGCTGCCTGGAACGCCAGATCGCGCTGATCCGCGCGATGGCCTGAGGCCGAAAAGTCCACACTCCGTACGGCAATATTTTCCCGGCGGGTGGGCAGAAGCCGCCGTCCATGGAGAGGATTTTGCCGGGTGCGCGGGCCGGAATCGCCTTTTCGCAAACGCGAAATGCCACACCCGCACCAGGGGCGGCGGCGGGCCGGAATCCCAGGCATTTGTTTGATTTTGAGATAATTTCCAAACGAAGGCCCGGAAATGGCCGGATCGGGGCGCGGGCCATGGCATGGCCCTTGCGATGATATGGGTACTAAATCCGGCGAACCCGAACACGAGTGCCTGCCATGTCCATGACCGCAGTCCAGCCGATACCGGCCGCCTCGGCGACCGCCTTGGAGGCGGACGACGCCCCCTCGCTGTCCAAGTCCCCGCGCCGCGGCGGCTTCGCCTGGGAAGCCGTGAAGACCCTGATCGCCGTCGCCGTCTTCGCCGCGATGCTGCTGCCTGTGGCCTTCCCGTCGAAGGCGAGCCCGCAGGGCCGGCTTCAGCAGGCGTCCTCGGAGGACATGGCGCTGTCCGCCGTGAAGGCTGTGGCGAAGGCCGATGGACAGAAGGCCGTCCGCAAGCCGGTGGCGAGCAACTGAGTTTCTGAAGATACCCGTTCACGCGACAAAGGCGTCCGGCGCCGGACGCCTTTGTCGCTTCTGCCAGATCGATCAGAGCGGCCGGGCACCGTTGCGGATGCCGGTGCGGATGATGGTGCCGACATGCTCGCCGCGCAGCGCGGCGGTCAGGCGGCCCGGAACCAGCCCGTTGACGACCTGCACGCGCTCCAGGTGGCGGGCGTTCGCCATCACCTCCAGCAGAGCGCCGTCCAGCGGCAGCGTGCCGCCCCGCTTGGCCAGCTCGGCGGCGGTGGTCTCGCGCAGCAACTCCGCCGTGCCGCCTTCGGGGCCGTTCGGGTCGGTGGTGTGGATGCCGTCCACATCCTCCACGATGGTCAGCCCGGCGGCGCCCAGGGCGTCGGCCAGCAGGAAGGCGCCGGTGTCGGCCCGGTGCTGCGGGATGCGCGAGCCGGGGAACTCGTGGTGATGGTAGGGCGGGAAGGCGCTGCCCACCACCGCGCGGGCGGCGGAGAGATGAACCGCGAGCTGGTTCGCGATGGTCCCATGCTCGACGTAGGACACGCCGTCCGGCGAGAGCAGAGCAGCCAGGATGTGGCCGTTCTGCCCGGCTTCCGTCGCGGCGAGCGGGGCGAGTGAGCCGACCGGCAAGCCGAGGTCCAGCCCGACGCTGTAGAGGTGGCGGGCGCGGATGCCGGCGCCGGTCAGGATCAGCAGCCGGTGCTCCGGCAGGACGCTGCGGATCTCCTCGACGATCGGCAGGATCGCCTCGTGGCCGCGGTCCATGATCGACCGCCCGCCGATCTTCACGACCTGCAGCCAGGGCAGCAGGCGGATCGGGCGGACGCCGGCGACCGGGGCGGTCAGGCTGCCGTCGAGAAGGGTCTGGCGCGCGAGCGGCGAGGCCACATGCTTGATGCTGTTGGCAGGCTTCTTGTGCTGGGTATCGGACATGGCGTGTGGTCCTTCAGCGCGCGGTGATGATGGTGCCGACATGCTCGCCGGCGAGCGCGCGGGTCAGGTTGCCGGGGACGAGGCCGTTGATGACCTGCACCTCGCGGACGTGGCGGGCGTTCTTCAGCAGGTCGAGCACCGGGAATTCCAGGATCGAGTCCTGAAGCCCCTTCGCCTTCATCTCGTCCACCGTGATTTTCGGGATGAAGGTGGCGTTCCTGGAGGTCTTCGGGTTCCCGGTGTAGAGCCCGTTCTCATCCTTCACGTAGATCATCGCCTTGCAGCCGAACTGTTCGGCCACCAGGAAGCAGCCGGCGTCGGTGCGGTAGGGCGGAATGACGCCCTCGGCGGCGGGCCGCATCCACAGCTTGTAGGGCGGCATGCCGCTGAAGACGACGGCGTTCACTTCGGCCAGGAATAACGGTACCGACGACAAGCCGGCGCCGTCCACCGCGGAGATGCCGTACTTGGCGAGGAGTTGGCCGAGCATCGCGGCGTTCTGGTCGGCGACTGAGCCGCCGAGTTGCGAGAGCAGGCCGGCCGGCAGGTTCAGCCCCGCCGCGATCGAGTAGATGTGACGGGCGCGGGTGCCGGCGCCGGTCCCGATCAGCAGCTTGTGCTCCTTGCGGGCGGCGACGATCTCGTCGACCAGCGGGTAGACGGCGGCGCGGCCGCGGTCGATGACGCTCTGCCCGCCGATCTTGAGCACTGTCGCGTTCGGCAGGATGCGGAAGTCCGCCGCGGCCTCCGCCGCCGCCAGAAGCTGAGCGTCGGTCAGCGACCGCTGCATGAGGAGCGCTTCAAGCTCCGCTGTCGTGCTGGTCATGAGGGGCTGTTCCCTTTCGGTTCGAAGGCATGCCGGTGCATTTCCGCCCTGACGATCCCGCAAGGCGGCGTACTGGAGACTGGCTTTTGTATTAAGCGTTGTTCGAACCGTGAGACATTCCCGTGGTTGCGTCAACCCGGAAAATGAAAAGATCATTGTTTTTCATAGCGTTATGAAGGGCGTGGTGATAACGCCGATGCATCGCTCATGAAACCCCGGCTCAGCCGTCCGGTCCGGCCGCAGGGCTTGGCCTGCGGGGGCCAGTTGCAAAATTCGGCTACAGGGTGATGAAGGCGATGTAGGAATCGTTGCCGGCCATGCCGGTGGTGACGGTCATCGCGCCCACCGACTTTCCGGTGAAGGTCATGCTGGCGTCGATGGTGCCGTTGCCGTCGATGTCACAGCGGACCGTGGCGCCCTTGTAGCCCTCGGCGCCGCCCATCTCCTCCCAGGTCAGCCGGGACTGGCCGGGCACGAAGCCCCAGAGGGTCGCCCACTCGCCGCGCTCCAGGTCGACGATGGTGGACCAGGTGACCTCGCCCCCGCGGCCATCCACGAAGAAGGTGTCGTGGCCCGGCCCGCCGATCAGCCAGTTGGAGCCCGATCCGCCATCCAGCACGTCGTCGCCGGCGCCGCCCCAGGCCGCGTCGTTGCCGCCCATCAGATGGATGAAGTCGTTGCCGTCCGACCCGCCGACCACCTCGTCCTCGTCGGTGCCCAGGAAAGCCCATTGCAGGTTTGCCACCGGCCCCTCGTAGGCATAGGCGGGCACGGCCTGCTGCACCCCACCGACGGTCCGGCTGAAGGGAACGAAGGGCCGCTCCGGGGCGGCGTCGGGGAGCGGGGACGAGGCGGGCGGAGCGGCCGGCGACGTCGGCAGCGCGCCGCCGTCAGGCTCGAGGGCCGGCGGTGTGACGGGGGTTCCGTTGTCGGGCACCGGCACCGGGGCGGGCGGCTGGTTGGTCTGGGGATCGGACGGGGGCAAGGGGGTGATGCCTCCGCCGCCTTGCTGCGGGGGCACCGTGCCGCCGGCGGAGACGATGCCCATCAGCGTCCAGGCGAGATCCTGGAGGCCGGCGGTGAGCGCCGGGGACAGCGGCAGCAGGCTGTAGTCGTGGTTGTAGGCGTCGGCGAACAGCGGGTCCCCGGTCCGGTCGGTCGTCCCGTAGGCGCCGACCTGGTGCAGGAAGTTGGCGTCGATGGCGTTCTGCCCGGCCGACAGGATCGTGACATAGCCGCCGAGCGGCGTCGTCCCCGACACGAGGTTGCCGGTGACCGTGTTGTTCGCCGGAATGCCTGCCGCGCCCGCCAGGGGAACCCATTCGATGCGGATGAAGCTTTCGCCGTTGGCGCCGAGCACACTGACGTTGTTGGTGACGCTGTTGTCGTGCCCGCCATGGATCATGACGGCGGCCCAGGCGGTGTCGCGCAGGAAGTTGTCCATCACCGTCACGCCGCTGGTCAGGTCGTCCAGATAGATGCCGTAGCCTTTGTAATCGCGCAGCCACTGGCCGGTGCTGGTGGTGGCGATGCCGCCGGTGTGCTCGACCCGGTTGCCTTCAATCCGCGTCCCGGTGCTCAGGTTCGATCGCCCGAGCAGCTCGATTCCGCCGGAATCCGCCGTCTCCAATCCCGTGTTGCGGACGCGGTTGTAAAGGATGGCGTTGTTCAGGCTGATCGTCGCGGTGTCCCAGTTCTTGACCGAGATGCCGTAGCGGGAGCTGTGGTCGATGTCGTTGTGGGAGATCACCGTGTCGCTGATCCCCGACGCCATGATGCCGCCGGCGTATTTGCGCACCTCGCCGATGTGTTGGATGCGGTTGCCGGTCACCGTGTTGCCGATCGACTGGCCGGTCAGCGCGATGCCGTTGATGCCGAGATGGTCCAGATAGTTGCCGCTGACCAGATTGCGGTCCGACCCCTGAGTCAGACGGATGCCGGTGCCGACGTTCACGAAGCTGTTGCCGGCGATGGTGTTGACGTCACCGTTGAGGATGTCGAGCGCGTTGCCGTCCGTCGTCGTGTTGGTGAAGGTCAGCCCCTGGATCGTCACCCCGTTGGCACCGTTCAGCCGCAGCAGCGTGCCGAGCCGGGCAACCTCCACCCCGGTCCCGGTGAAGTCCTCCCCCGCCTTGATGACCAGCCGTCCATCCGAGGCGCGGTAGGCGAACTCCCCGACCTGATCGACGTGGGTGCTGTTGCCCAGCAGCTTGAAGGTGGAGCCGTCGCGCATGGTGAAGGGCGCGTCGGAGGTGAAGGTCAGGGTGCGCGTCACCGTGTCGATTCCGGCGACGGTCAGGATCGCGTCCTGGAGCCGTTCGGTGTCGAAGACCTGGACCCGGCTGCCCGGCACCAGATCGGCGGTGGTGACGTCGCCCGCCCGGTAGCGCAGGGCGTTCCTGCTGGCGCCATAGGCGCTCGCGTCGGCGACGAACCAGCCGGTGGTCGGGTCCTCCGGGTCGTAGGCCCCCTTGGAGGCCAGCCGGTAGCGCACGCCGTCGACGGTGACGTCCAGACCCGGCGCGGCGGACAGGGGCGCCGACCAGACGCCGTTGCCCTCGTAGGTGAAGCCGGTGACCCGCTCGCCCCCGCTGAGGACCGCCTGCTCGCCCGGATAGCCGAGGATGCGGACCCCGCTGTCCGACGCGCCGAGGCCGAGCGTGCCCGTCGGATTGTAGGAGCCCTCGCGGACGTAGGTGGTCTTGACGGTGCCGGCGCGCATGGCCGCCTGCGCCCGCTCCAGGCTGGCGAAGGGGCCGTCGGTGCCCTCGGCGTTCGGTTCGGCCAGACGCCCGGACCAGCCGTCGTTGCCGGTCTTCGCCACGTAGAAGGCGTCGCCCTGCAGGGCCGCAGCGTCCGACGCGCCGCCCTGGAAGACCGGGGCGGCGACCGCCAGAGTGACGGAGCCGTCGTTGGACGGCGCGGGGGTGGCCATGGTCTTGCCGTTCACCGTCACGGTGCCGAGCGTCAGGTCTCCCACCGGCAGGATCCGCACCGTGTGGGCAACGGACGGGTCGAGGGTCACGCCGAAGGTGAAGCGCCCGGCGGTGCCGGACGTGACCTCCGCCTCCCCGGCCAGGGTGCCGTCCACCAGGACCTTGACGCGCACCGGCCCGGTGGCGGAAGCGCCGCGCGCCGCCTCGACGGTGATGGGGATGGGCCGGGTGATCACTTCCTCCGGCTTGGGCGGGGGGCGGACCAGCGGACCGCCGAACATCTCCTCCCCCAGACCGAAGGACAGCAGGCCGCCCCAGTAGAGCCCGACCTGGCCGGCGACCACGTCCTTTCCGTCCACCGCGCCCTTGTCGTAGGTGACGCGTGGGTCGGTGGACGTGACCTCCTGCCCGTCGACGGTGATGGAGCCGACGAAGAGGTTGCGGTCCACCCCGTTCACCACCCCGTCGTTGTCGTACCAGATCGAAATCCGGTGGGCCTGATCGGGATCGAGCGTGGCGGTGAAGCGGTAGGGCGTGCTGGAGGTGGCGGCGACCCACGCTTCCCCGATCATCACGCCATCGACCAGAAGCCGGAAATGCGGCGCTTGGCCGGCGGACACGCCCCAGGCGTTCACGACGATCGGGATGTCGATGGCCCGTTGCGGGGACGTGGACATGCGGGACCCTGGAGCCTTGCGGGCGGGAGTCCGCCCGTCCCGAGGGTTGCGGAATGCTCCCTCGCGTCCCGAAACTGACATACCACTATCGATTGGGGTGTGACATTGGTCCCAGAATGGCCACAGGAGGACCACTGGTCACAAACATACGGGATGAACCGGTTTTGGGGGCGTGTGGGTGGTGTGTTTGCCTTCGGCTAGGTGATGCTGTGGCCGATGATCACGCTGGCCGCAGCCGCAAGGCTTTCCGGAGTGCCGATATCGATGAAGCGCGCTTGGATGACATGCGCGTTGAGCGTTCCGGAAGGAACGACCTCCAGCACGTCGCGCTCGAGCGAGATGGCGCCGGTCGCGGGAATCCGGTCGAGGAAGGTGGTGGACAGCAAATACATCCCGGCATTGATCGTGCCGCTGCCCGGAGCCTTTTCGACAAAGCGGCGAATCCGGCCATCCGGCCCAATCTCCACGCGGCCGAAACGGGACGCATCCGGTACTTCCACGCACAGGACTGACGCCTCGGCTTCCGATCGGCGGTGCGCCTCGACGAAGGCGCGCAGGTCGACGTCGGTGAAGGTATCACCGTTCACCACCAGCACAGTGTCGGATCGCAGGGCGTCCCGTGCATGGCGTAGCGCCCCGGCGGTGCCCAGGGGCTGTGGCTCGATACGGCAGACCAAGTCCAGGGCGTCATGCCTTTCTTTCCGCTCCAGCCACATGGTTACTCGGTCGGCGAGATAGCCGAGGCACAGCACCACGCGCTGCGCACCGCAGGCGGCGAACTGGTCGAGCAGATGCCCAAGGAACGCCCGCCCGGCGATGGGAGCCAGGACCTTTGGCGTGTCGCCCAGCACACCACGGATGCGCGTGCCCAGCCCGCCTGCGAGAACCGCGACGTCGATGTTCGCCAGAAGCCTGTCGGCCTGCATTGCCGGTTTCTCCCTCAATCTCTCGTCCGTAGCGCGGTTTGAGGGATCACACGTTGCTGTGAATCCCGTTACGCAGCATGCGGTATCCCTTGATCAACTCCCGAATGCCGTCATCCAAGGAGTGGGCCGGCCTGTACCCGGTCGCTTCAATTCGTTCGTTGGAAACGATGTAATCGCGTTTGTCCGGATCTTCGCCGATCGGGGCTTCCAGAAAGACGAACTTGGGAAGATGCTCGCGGATCTTCTCGCACAATTCCCATTTCGACAGATTGGCATCTGACAGGCCGACGTTGTAGGGCCGATCCTTCATGGTTTCGAAATTCGCCAGTCCATGTAGGAAGGCGCGGGCAACATCCCGGATGTGAATGTAATTGCGTTTGAAATGGGGCTCGAACAGAACGACAGCGCGATCATAGACCGCGCGGTAGACGAAGTCGTTGACCAGCAGGTCGACGCGCATGCGTGGGGCCATGCCGAACACGGTCGCCAACCGGAAGGAGATGCTGTTGCCGCGCGCCAGAACGGCCTCTTCGGCTTCGACCTTGGTGCGGCCGTAAAGCGAGATCGGGCGCAACGGCGATTCTTCTGTGCAGTGTTTGCCCGCCTCACCGATGCCATAGCCGGAGTTGGTCACCGGCATGATCACCTTTTGGTTGCTGGACAGCAGACGCAGCAGCGTGAGGACGGCGTCACGGTTGGTGGTCGCGGCGGCGATGCGGTCGGCGTCGCACATCGGTGCGCCGACCAGTGCGGCGAGGGGGATGACCAAGTCGGCGGACTTGACCAGCGGCTTCAGCGTATTCTCGTCCCGGGCGTCGCCGCGCACGATGTCGAAGTTCGGGTTCGCACAGAGGTGAGCGAGCGAAATCTGCCGGAACATGAAGCTGTCGAGGATCGTTACCGTGTGTCCGGCGTCCAGCAGCGCCGGCGCCAGGATCGAGCCGATGTAGCCGGCACCGCCCGTGATCAGAATGTTCATACCTTCCCCCATGCTTCTCTTCATGCACATCGGTGGACAGACTTCGGCGCTGCGGGTGGGCGCGGTGGCCGGGGTGAGACGTCGTGTCGGCTACCCGCCATCCAGGGCTAAGCCATGGATGGTATGAGCGCTTACGAACCAGGCCGGGAATGCCAAGCACCGAGCGTTTATAACCGTCCGGATCTTGAGGACAGCCGTATATAATCCCCGACGCAAAGGCCAGGAATTTCCTCAATCGGTCCTGGCTCGACAAGGCGGCTTGCTCCGCATTTCCAGATACGGCCCACACTCCTGCCCGTGAGAACTGCCGCAACCCGGCAAAATTTGCCGGGTTGCGGCAAAATTTGCCGGGTTGCGGCAGTTTTTGCCCACGGCGATTATGGGAGTGTTGCGTTGGCCAGAAGCGCACAAAGCGGCCGTCACCCGTGCGACAGGTGACGCGCGTAACGGTACAGGGCGAGCGCCGTTGATGCATCCTCGATCCCCGAGCGGTCGGCGAGGGCCAACGCCTCGTCCAAAGCAAACCACTCAATCTGCCCAAGCCCCATTTCGCTCATGTCGCGCTCCTGGACATGACGGCAGTCCACGGCCGCGAACAAGGCTCCCCGGGCTCGGATGGTGGAGTTTTCCGGTGTGTAGAAGCCAAGCGGGACAAGCCCGCCGTCGGAGCAGGACAACCCGGTCTCCTCGGTCAGCTCACGGCGGGCGGCCACGTCTGGGGCCTCGCCGGGGTCGACAAATCCGCGTGGGATTTCCCAATTCCAGCGCTCGGTTCCCAGGCGGTAGACGCGCATGAGAAGAACGCGGCCATCCACGACCGGCAGCACCGACACGCCCGTCAGCATGTCCAGATGGTCGCCGTGCGGCACCAGCAGCAGATAGTCTTCGACCTGCGTTCCGTTGTTGCCCACAATGTTGTCGAAGCATCCGAGCCAAACCGTGTTGCGGAAACCAATTCGGCGGCTGCGGCGGACAAAAGGCGGCTGTTCGTCGTCAACGGGCATGAAACCTCGACGGTTTATGACGGTCGGCCGATCAGGTGGCTTCAACGGGTTCGCGGGACCAAGCTGGCGTCAGTGCGGGGGTCGGCAGCGCTTCCGACGGGCTGTAGAAGATCAGCTGCGCGCCACTTTCCTCAAAGCGGAAAGGCACATGCTGCAGGCCGGCAAGCGCGGCCCGGATCCGGGGCTGAGCCTCGGGCGGCGCGAAGACCAGGAAGAAGCCACCGCCCCCGGCACCCAGGAGTTTGCCGCCCAGCGCGCCATTCTTCCGCGCCCGCTCGTACAGCTCGTCGATGAAGCTGGTTGAAATGTGCGAGGACAGGGAGCGTTTCAGCGTCCAGGACTCGTGCAGCAGGCATCCGATGTCCTCGATGCTTCCGTTTCCGACCAGGATGCCGAGCGCGTCGTCGACCATCTGGCGCATGGCCAGCAGCTCTCCCTGCCGGTTGGGGATGTTCTGGATTTGGTGGGCCGCAATCTCCGAAGCCGTCCGGGAAATCCCCGTATAGAACAGCATCAGGTGTTTCTCGAATTCGTTCCTGCGCGCGAGCGTGAGGGGAACGGGGCGAACGGTGAAGTTGTCGGCGGAGAAGGTCACATGCTTCAGCCCGCCGAAGGCGGCCAGGATCTGGTCCTGCGACCCTACGTTTTCCTTGATGACATTCTGTTCCAGATGAATGGCCAGTTCCGCCAGGCTGCGTTGGTCGGACATCTGCCCTTTCAGGGCGCGCAGGGCGTGCAGAAGCCCGACGGTGAAGGACGAGCTTGACCCGAGCCCCGTCCTTGCCGGCAAATCCGCGTTGTGGACCAGTTCGATACCATCCGTGATGCCCATGTAGCGCAGGCAGGAGCGCACCGAGGGATGCTCGATCTCGTCGATGCACTTGGTCAGTTCGATGCGGGAATAAACGATGCGGTACTTTTGGTCAAAGAACGGCGGAAGATAACGGCAAGACAGGTAACAATATTTATCGATAGACGTTGCCAGGACGGCGCCGCCATGCTCCCTGAACCAAGACGGGTAATCAGTGCCCCCACCGAAGAAAGAAATCCGAAAAGGGGTGCGGGCGATAATCATCGTTTTTCTCCTGGAACCTGGCCGATCGGACGAAGCGGGGTCTTGTCCATTCGCGTCGCCTTCTGCCGAGCGCCACCGTTTCAAGTCACCCGCGGTTGATGCAATCGTTGCGCCACCTATAAACTGGCTTAGGAATTGCATGTCTTGAAGCCGGCCGCTTAAGATTGCCGCGCAATGGTAACCTATGGTTAACTTTGCAGTGACAATCCTCCCTCACCAAACGCCGCCCCTAAGTCTGCGCCGGAATGCAAAGCATGACAAATAATATCGATGACCTTCAGAATAAGGTCAAGCATCTTCGTCGCAAGGTCCTGGAAATGTGTTACGCTCATGGCGGTCATATTTCCACATGTTATTCCTGCGCAGAAATTTTAGTTGCCTTGTATTATGGTGGAGTGCTGAGAGTAGATTCCAAGAACCCTAACTGGGCCGACCGCGACCGTTTCATCCTGAGCAAGGGGCATGGGGAAACGATTATGTACGCGCTGCTGGCTGATCTTGGTTTCTTCCCGGAGGAATGGACGCGGACCGCCTACCGCGCCGGCTCGTGCCGGCTCGGGGGCCATGTCGACCACAAGATTCCCGGCATCGAGGCGACGGCGGGGGCGCTCGGGCACGGGCTCGGCATCGGCTGCGGCATGGCGTTGGCGGCCAAGATGGACGGGCTGCCGAACCTCCACGTCGTTCTGCTCGGCGATGCCGAATGCTCCGAAGGCTCCGTGTGGGAGGCCGCCATGTTCGCGGCCCAGCACAAGTTGGGGCAGCTGGTGGCCATCATCGACCGCAACGGCATCGGCTCGCTCGACTATACCGAGAACTACATCGCCCTTGAGCCCTTTGCCGACAAATGGCGCAGCTTCGGCTGGGATGTCGTCACCGTGGAGGACGGCCACGACTTCGCCTCCTTGCTGGAGGCTTTGCCGCAGTCCCGCCCGCGGGTTTCGGACCGGCCGCTCGCCGTGATCGCCAAAACGGTCAAGGGCAAAGGCGTTTCCTTGTTTGAAAACGATCCGATCTGGCACGTCCGGCCAGTGACGTCCGACATCATTGAGCAGGCGCGCGCCGAGTTGCTGGAGCAAGACGCATGACCACCGTGTCCAAGACCGATATGCGCGACGCCTTCTTCGGCACGCTGTACGACGTGGCGCGCGACAACCGCGACGTGGTCGTGCTGTCGAACGATTTCGGCGCTCCCAGCCTCGATCGCTTCCGGGCGGATCTGCCCGGCCAGTTCGTGAACGCGGCGATTTCCGAACAGAACATGATGTCCACGGCCGCCGGCATGGCCATGCGCGGCAAAAAGGTCGTGGTCTACTCGATCGCGACGTTCGCCACGTTGCGCGCGCTGGAGCAGACCAAGGTTGACATCTGCTCCATGAAGCAGCCGGTGACCATCCTGGCGGTGGGCGCCGGCTACGCCTACAGCACGGACGGGCCGACCCATCACGCGACCGAGGATATCGCGGTGATGCGCAGCCTTGCCCATATGGAGGTGCTGTCGCCGTCGGAGCCCGCCATGGCCGGCGCATTGGCCACCCAAGTGCCGTACACGTCGGGACCGCGCTACATCCGGCTGGACCGCGGCAAATGGCCCCTCCTGGACGAAACGGGACGGGATGACCTGTCCGCCGGCCTGCGCGTTCCGCGCCACGGGCAGGACGTGGTGCTGGTGGCCACCGGAATCATGGTGCATCGCGCCCTTCAGGTCGCCGACACGCTGGCCCAGCAGGGAATGTCCGCGCGCGTCCTTGACCTCTACCGACTGAAGCCTTTGGATTTGGAACGGTTCCGCGAGGCGTTGGCTGGCGCCAAGGCTGTAGCGACCATCGAGGAGCACACGATGCACGGCGGCGTCGGCAGCGTGGTGGCCGAAGCGATGGCCGATGCCGGTGTGCTGAAGCCTTTGAAGCGCTTCGCCATTCCGGACGAGTTGCTGTATGCCTATGGGGAGCGCGACACCCTGCACGTCGAGCGCGGGCTCGACGTGGACGGCATCGCGGAAGCCTTGGCGCGCTGGTTTACCCGCTTGCCCGCGCCGGCCGGCCGCTGACGGGCCGCGGCGGACATTCTGCAGTATTCAAGCAAGGGGTTTGGTGGCATGTTCAAGAAAATTCTGGTGACCGGCAGCTCGGCGGTTGCCGGTTCCGCCGTGCGGGCTGTGCACGGTGAATATCCCAACAGTGAATTCCTTTTTCTAACCTCGCGTGATTGCGACCTGACCGACGCCGAGGCGACCCTGCGCTTCGTTGAGCGTTCCGGGGCGGACGCGATTCTGCATCTGGCGGCGGTCAGCGGCGGCATCGGCCTCAGCCTGAAGCACCAGGGCAGCATGTTGCGCGACAACGTGCTGATGACCTTCTCCATCCTGGAGGCCGCGCGCAAGCTGGGCATCGCCAAGACCCTGATGACCCTGACCACCGGCATGTACCCGCCGAACGCGCCGCTTCCCTTGCGCGAGGAGTCGATCCACGATGGCGCGCCGCACGGGTCGAACTATGGCTCGTCCTTTGCCAAGCGCCTGATCGAACCCGCCATCCGCGGCTACCGCGAGGAATACGGGATGAGCGTCGTCGGCGTGATTCCGAACGGCATCTTCGGCGAGAACGACAACTTCAATTACGAAGACGCGCCGATGCTGCCGGCGCTGATCCGCCGCTTTTACGAAAACCGGCACACCGACGACCCCATCGTTATCTGGGGCGACGGCACGCCGTTGCGTGAGTACACCTACTCCCACGACGTCGCCCGCGCCTTCCTCTGGGCGCTTCACAATTACGATGATGCGCAAGTCATCAACACGGGCACCACCGAAGAGCACAGCATCCGCGACATTGCCTTCATGATCGCCGACATCATGGGCGTGGACCGCGACCGCATCGCCTTCGACACGAGCAAGCCGAACGGCGTCTTCCGTAAGAACAACGACAACGAGCGCTTCGTGGCGCTGTCAAATTTCAAGTACACGCCCTTCCGCGAGGGGCTGGAGCGCACCATCCGCTGGTTCGCCCAGGCTTATGAAACCGACCGCAGCCGGATCCGGCTGTACGGCAAGAGCAAGGGCTGACGGCCATGCGCTATCGTCCTCTCGGGCGCACCGGCCTCACGGTGTCGGAAATCGGCTTCGGCACCTGGGGGCTTGGCGGCGACTCCTATGGCCCAGCAGACGACGACGTGTCGCGCGCGGCGCTGCGCGCCGCCTTCGACCGCGGCATCACCTTCTACGATACCTCCGACCTCTACGGCGCTGGGCACAGCGAGACGGTGCTGGGGGCCGCGCTGGAAGATGTCCGCGCCCGCATCGTCATCGGCACGAAGGTGGGCCTCTTGCCGCACACCGGCTTTGCCATGCCGCAGGACTTTTCGGTCGCGCATCTGCGCGAAGGGCTGGAGGCGAGCCTGGACCGGCTGCGCACCCGGTATGTCGACCTTTACCTCCTGCACAGCCCGGAACTGGGCCTGCTGCGCGACGATCCGGAGATCATCGCGACGTTGAAGGAATTCCAGGCGCAGGGCAAAATCCGCGCGTGGGGGCTGTCCGCCCGCTCTCCCGCCGATGCCAAGGCTGGCGTGGAAGAGTTCGATTTTCCCGCGGTCCAGGTCAACTACAACATGATCGACCAACGGGCGCAGGACGACGGCCTGTTCGCCCTGGCCCGCGCGCGGGGGACCGGCATCATCGCCCGCACCCCTCTGTGCTTCGGCTATCTGACGGGCAAGCTGGCGGGCGACCACCGGTTCACCGGGCGCGACCATCGCGCCAACTGGCCCGCCGACCAACTGTCGCGCTGGGCCGAGGCGCCCGGCCTCTTCGCCCATCTCTACGACGCCGCCGGGCAGCGCACCGCCACGCAGCTTGCCCTGCAGTTCTGCTTGGCGGACGACGCGGTCTCCACGGTCATTCCGGGCATGATGACCGCGGCCGAGGTCGACGAGAACGTCATGGCCGCCGAACGACCGCCTCTGACTGCGGAGGAGCTGACGGACATCCGCTCCATCTACGCGTCCAACACCTTCTATGACCGTTCCGCCAAACAGAGGGGAAAGCAGCAGTGAGCTCGTCCGACCGCAACGATCACGGCCCGCGCGATCCAAACCGCTTCCATGAACCCTCGCGCACGACATCCGGCGAGGTGGACTTCCGTATCGGCATTGAGCACTACTTCGCCGAAGGCATCGGTACGAACGTCGAGAAGCTCCAGAACTTCCCGAAATACGTTCCGACGCAGGATCTGCGCCGCTTCGTGTCGCGCTACGAGCTGTTCAAGCAAGTGCTGGACGTGCACGGCTCCATCGTCGAATGCGGCGTGTTGTTCGGCGGCGGGCTGATGGGCTGGGCGCAGTTCAGTGAAATTTTCGAACCGTTCAACCACCTGCGCAACGTCATCGGCTTCGATACCTTCGAAGGCTTCGTGAACGTCAGCGAGAAGGACCGCACCGGAACGGCGGCGCAACTGAAGACCGGCGGCCTTGGCGTGGACGCGCAGGCCGATTTGGAGCGTGCCATCGGGCTGTTCGACCAGAACCGCGTCTTGAAGCACATTCGCAAGGTCCGCCTGGTGCGTGGCGACGCCTGCAAGACCATCCCGGCCTTCATTGAGGAAAATCCCCATCTGGTGGTGAGCCTGCTGTGGCTCGATTTCGACGTGTACGAGCCCACGGTCGCCGCGCTGCGTCATTTCCTGCCGCGCATGCCGAAGGGGGCCATCATCGCCTTCGACGAGCTGAACCACGAGGTGTGGCCGGGCGAGACCGTGGCGGTGCTGGAAGAGGTGGGCCTAAAAAACCTGCGCATCCGTCGCCTGCCCTACGGCTCAACCATGTCTTACGCAGTGATCGAATAACGGCGGGCTTGACGATGAACATCGGGGCGGACATCGACAAAAACCTTGGGGTCGCGGAACTGGCCGAGCTGTTTGGCGGCAGCCCGGACGAAGTCAGCCGCTGGTGCGCGCCCTTCCTCGACGCATTCGACTTCCGGTACACCGAACTCGCCGGGGCCGAGCGCGACGCCATGCTCTTGGAAGCGGTCAAACGGCTGGAGCCGAACGCCGTCTCGGTGGCCGGCCAGGGCCGCAAGCCCGACTGGGAAGCCGGCTGGAGCGAGAACCTGACGGAGTTCCTGGCCGGCGGACACCAGCTCGACGCCCTGGTCCCCAAGTACATCCGGCCCAACGAGGTCGTGCGGCTGTTCGGCCAGTACGCGCGGCCTCGCGCCCCGCATTTCATCCGCAACTATACGAAGACCTACCGGGCTTGGCTGGCCCAACGCTTCTTCGCCGATGCCGCCGCCATCTACGAATTCGGCTGTGGTCCGGGCTCCCATGTCGCCTACTTCGCCGAGACCTTCCCCGAGAAGCCCGTCGTCGGCTTGGATTGGGCGGCAGCGTCGGTCAACATCATGGAGGCCATCGCCGGCCATTATGGTTGGAAGGTGTCGGGCCACCGCTTCGACTTCTTCGCGCCGGACCACGGCATCCGCCTGCCGGAGGGGACCGCCGTTCTGACCTTCGGCGCGCTGGAGCAGGTCGGCACCAATCACGGGCCGTTCCTCGATTATCTGCTGGCCAACAAACCGTTGCGCTGCGTCCATGTGGAAGGCATCAACGAGTTGTACGACGAGGAGAATCTGCTGGACCGTCTTGCCCTGCGCTATCACCAGCAACGCAACTACCTGTCCAACCTGCTGACCCGTCTGCAGGAACTGGAAAAGGCCGGGCGTGTGGTGATCGAATCCGTGCATCGGCAGCGCTTCGGCACGCGGTTCAACGACACCTTCTCCCACGTCGTCTGGCGACCGGCATGACGCCTTGGCCGCGATGAATGCCGCCTGCCGAGCCAATGCGGAGGCCGTGACCGTGGCGGAACCGTCCATCCAGGACGTGCTTGAACGTCTTTTCGCGTCGGTCCGTTACCGCGACGCTTTGACGGTGCTCGATGGCGCTTCCGGCGCCATCGCACCGGGGATGGTGGCTGGATGGCGGCGGCGGCTCCTGGCGAACCTCGGGGATTTCGAAGCGGCCTTGTGCGCAGCAAGGGAAGCTGTGGCCTGCAACCCGGAATTTGCGGATGAGCATTTCCGCTTGGCCGAGATCCTGGCGCGTTGCGGCCGTTACGCCGACGCGTTCGTGGCGGCGCGCAACGTCTATGAAATGGATTCGACGGACATCCGTCCGTTGGCGGTGTGCGTGGAAGCGGCTTTGGCCGACCCCTCCCTGCGTCCGGCTTTCCTGTCATGGAGCAATCGGTCCGGTCACAGCGGAACCGCGCTTGCCGCTGCGCCGTTGGGCGGCCCGTCGTCAGGCATCCTCCTGCCGGTCGGGCGGGCGGCGTTCTCCTCGTTGGACGGTAACCATCCGGACGCGCTGAGCACCATCCATTCCGCGCAGGAACTGCCCTTCTGCCTGGCGTCTTCGGCTCCGGGAGGGGCGTTGGCGGCGCTGAGCTCGGGCTTTGCCCATTGTGTCCGCGTGTGTGATGCGCTCACCGCCATCCATCCGCTGGTCGACCACGCAACCGCCGCGCGCTATGTCGGTCAGCGCGCCCTGTCGCTGCTCGATGACGGCCAAGGGGCGGCTGTGGACTTGCTGCCCACTTTGCCCATGACGGTCGGGCAGCGTCCTTATGTTCTGCTGTTCGACTTGATTCCGGCCCTGTTCCAACCGTTCGAGCCTTATGTGCGGCATGGAATTTCAGCCAGCCGCTCCCCGCTCTACTGGATCGTTCGGGCCTTTCTGGAGTCGTCCCACTGCGTATCGATCTATTCGCCTTACCAAAAAGCGCAATCGCTGCTCGGCCGGTTCTTCAAGAGCCCGGTCATCGAACGCAAGACCACCCTGGTGGATCACGTCAGGCCGACCGCAGCTCGGTCTGCGACGACTTCGCTTGCGTGTGGGGACGGCCTTCGGCGCCCTGATCAGCCGACGTTGTTGTTCACGGCAAGCGCGATCAATCCGCAGACAAAGTTTTACCTGCGAGGCGGGGCCTATGTGCTGAAGCTGTTCGAGGCGCTGTCGAACCGCTTCCCCAACCTGCGGCTCATCCTGCGCACGCCCCTGCCGGACACGCTCGCCCCAGCCTTGCGGGATGTCGCACTTAACCACCCGAACGTGCATCATATAGACCGGGAGTTGAGCTACGAAGAATATCTGGCAATGTTCCAGAAATCCCACATTTTCCTATCGCCCTCGGCCGCCTTGTACATGAACAGCGCTCTGAACGCGATGCGTCATGGTGCGGTGCCGGTGATCACCGACGCTTTTGGTAGCCCTGATCTGATCAGGCATGACAGAAACGGTGTCCTTGTTCCCATGCCGCCGGAAGCGGTCGCCATGGACGCCGAAAACGGTGAATTTTCCCAGGATCTCCGTGTCTTCATGGACGCCGAAGCATTGGGGAGCCGATCGTTTCTCGACCGACTGAGTGATGCGGTGGCTGGTCTGCTCGAAAACCCGGAGCGTTTGCAACGCTTGTCCCGTCAGGCTATGGACGATGTTGCGCAGGGTTTTCCCGGTTGCCCGACCGGAACGCCGATGTCAGAAATTTTGGAGCGGGCTTTGTCCGACGGGAAAAACGTAATTTTGCGCGGGGAGGGCATTGATTTCCTAAAGGCTCCCTTGTGATGCTCAATATCTTGGCATGCAACTGATCGAACAGAGATTGCAATCGGCATGAGTTGGAAGGGCCAGAATCATCATGTGTAGTTCTTCTTGAATGTGGCAAAAGGGTGAGCAAACCATCAACGGCATCACGAATAATAACAAATTCATCATTACTCACATTTCATGTTTGTTTTTGATTTTTTGTATATGGAAATATTTTCATTTTTGCCCATCTGTGATGGAAAGAACTAAAAAACGACGCGGCGTGCTCCATCGCTACTTCAATGTTAAAGGCTGTTATTGATGGTTCGATAGCACCAGCACTATTATCCTCAACCGGCGTGGCTCTCTTCCTTGGGTTGCCCAAGCCTTAGAACATTTGGAATCGAAAGATGGAAACGACACGGGTGCATTCGGGCGCAATTGATGTTGACGCCATCCTCACTGCAGTTGAGACGCACTCCTCCTTTCTGGAGGGCCGGTTACCATCCGTGTCCGTCGACTTGGCGATCACCGCCTCGTTGAGGACTACGCTCATCCAGTCTCCCAAGTCCGCGGCCAACCATCGGGCCTTAGCTATTCTCCTGCTTGGACAGGGCCAGGCCGCCGCGGCAGCCGCAGCGGCCTTTGCCAATCTGGAACTGGCCCCGGATGACCCGGATGCCTTGCATCTGATGGGCACGGTGACGTTCGTTTTGGGCTGGAACACGGCTTGCGAAGCTTATCTGCGTGCCGCGCTTGCCGCTGATCCTCTGCGCACCACGACGTGGCGTAATTTGGCCAGCCTTTTTTATGCGACTTCCCGGGAAAAGCAGGCGATGACAGCCTATCGCCATGCCGTTTCGGTCACCCCCGGGCTGGCTGAACCGTGGCGCAACAAGGCGCGCACCGCACTCGCGCTCAAGCGCGGTGATGAGGCGGTTCGGGATTATCGGCGTGCCATCCACCTAACGCCGGAGCATGCCGAAGCATACCGTAACCTCGGCAATGCTTATTTGTCCATGAACGAGCGGAATGCCGCGGTCAAATGCTTCCGACATTCCCTGACCATTGATCCGGCATTGCCGGAAGTGAACCGTAGCCTCGCCGATTGGCACTTTCTTAATCATAATTCGGAACAGGCGGTGCGCTACCAGGAGCGGCTTGCCCGATTGAATGGCGGTGTCCTTCCTTCGGTGACGCGGTTGGATCGCGCTATGGCGGCTCAGGAGAGTTGGCGTCAGAACGAAAGGGCGGCCATCGGCGCCAGCCGCGAGTTGCTGGGCGCAGTGTGGGAGGCCGGCTGCCGATCGGCGCGGCTGGCGGCGGCTCTGGCCCGGCTTGCCGCTCTCGACGGCGACAGGGAATTGGCACTCGCGTATCTAACCTTGGCCATGGACAACGACCACAGCGTCCGGCGTGGCTGCGAGCGCGCGATGCTTCGCTTGGCGGAAGGCGATGTCGAACGCGCCACGGACGAAGTGGTCGCGTTGCGGCTCACCAACCTGGATGAGGTCGACGCTTGGCTCTGCTCCCTCCTAAGCCCACAGGTTTCGTCGTACGACGTCCTTGGCATTGTTGAGACTGTGTGGCTGCAGTGGTTGGCCGATCTTGCCGTCACCCACGCCCGAGCGATGCGCGGACTCATTGCCCGGCTCATCGCCTCCGGGCCGACAACGCCAATCCTCCGCTGGATGGAAAGCTACTTGGCCGTTCTGTGCGGTGACGTGAGCGCTGGGATCGCCAGCATGAAGCGCTGGATCGATGGCATAACCACCAGCGATAATCATAACCACATAGAAAATTTCCACTGGATGTGGAGTGTCGCGAGACACCTCATCGAAATGGGCGATCTGGACTCGGCGCAGCAAGTTTGCGATCTGTTCCTTTCGAACGAGGACCTTCTGAATTACGCATATGCCAACTCGTTCCAGATCATTGGCGCTTATTCCGGGCAACTGGATCTGTGGCTTGAGCGATTGTTTTTTCATATCGATCGCCTGATTAATAATATGAAAAGTGATGATAATGCCGTCGACCGGCTGCAACGGTATATTCTCACCACTTCTTTTCTGGCGGGGGATGATAAATATTATGATCGCCTATGTGCATTTGCGGTCGATTTACACAAATCCCGTCTGCCGCCCCCCACGCTTGAGGCTGGGCTCCGCCCGACTACAGAGGTCATAGAGCGCAAGCTTCGGATTGGCTATGTCATCACGGATTTCCTTCATCAGGATCTTCCTCCTGAACAGCACATCCTGCGTTATCACAACCGTGAGCGGTTTGAGATCGTCGTCTATTTTTTCACCCCCAGAACTCTGCCCCAATCCCGGCGCCTGACCGGTGTTCCGCCATTGCTAGCCTCGTTTGATGGGGTGGTCAGAAATATGACCAACCGGTCTGCGGAGGAGATGGCGCGCATCGTCCGTGAGGATCGCATCGACGTCCTTGTGGACGTGGTGGGGTGGTGGGCTACGGAAGTGCCCGAACTGTTCGTCCAGCGCCCCGCACCCCTCCAGGTTACCTGGCTTGGGCTGGGGCGTCCGGGCAAAGCGGGCATCATCGACTACATAATCGGAACGGACGCTTTGTTTCCGCGCAGTTTCGATGATCGGTACGCGGAAAAGTTCATTCGCTTTCCCGGCAGCTACATCCCGCCCAAGCCATTGTTGGATCCCATCGCGAAGACCCCGCGGCACCTGCTCGGCATTCCCGACGGCGCCTTTGTGTTCCTTGGCTACCATCAGACCATGAAGATCACCCGCGCCTGCCTTGCCCTATGGATGGAGATCCTGCGCCGCGCCCCGAACAGTGTTCTGCTTCTGCCTTCCGGAATATCGTCTAAGGAAGTTTCGGCGCTGCTGCGTCATCACGACATCGCGCCGGATCGCATCTACCTTTTGAATTGGGTCCGTACGGAGGCCGAAAACATAGCTCGCATCGGAGTTGCTGACCTCTATCTCGACAGCTTTCCCTTCAATTCGGCTGCACTGACCGGTTTCGATGCGATTCGCATGGGTGTTCCCCGGATTACCTTGTCCGGCGACGCGCTCTATTCCCGCTTTGGGCAGGTTCTGCTGGGTGCTCTTGATCTGGACGAACTCGTGTGTCGGGATCAGGGCGAATACGTGGATCGAGCAGTTGCCTTGTACGAGAATCCAAAGGAATTGCAGCGCATCCGCGCAAAGATGGCCGCAGCGGCCGTCGACAATCCGTTGATTGAGGCAGAGCCGCTGATGCGCAAGCTTGAAACGGTCTATGCGGCCATATGGGACCGCCATCAGCGTGGTGAACCACCAGCGGGATTTGATGTCCCGCCCACCTGATTCAGGCGCCGCGCCCCTTCTTGGGCATCGTCCGAAGATCGATCCGTTGGAACGGAATTTCAGCCTTTACGCGATCGGGCGGGATGCCAGGTCGCGAAAGGCGGCATCGGCGTCGGTCTGAGGCGTGCGCGGACGCAACCGATGATGGATGGCGAGTTGATCAGGCATGTGATCGACAACGCGACGGCACAGCCGCTCCGCTTGCGTTCGATCTCCCTTTTGGCGAAAAGCAAGCATCAGATTGACCATCGGCCAAACGTTGGCCGGTTGGAGCGCCATGGCGCGCCGATGGGCCGATGCCGCCTCGTCGACGCGGCCGAGAACGGCCAGGGCCAAACCGAGGTTGGTGTGGAGCCAAGCCGATTCCGGATCGCCGGGCAGAGCCTCCCGGCAGATGCGCACGGCGTCCTCCGGCCGGCCGGCCACCAGCTCAGCGAGGGCGTGGTGCCCGGCCCAACTCCTTTGCTCCTGCAGGGCGGCAGCCGTCGAAGCTCTGGCCTCCTCCGGCCGCCCGGCGGCGATCAACGCCAGCCCCAACTGCGCTTCCGCCCAACCCTGGCTCGCTTCGATCCGCGCCGCTTCCTGCAGACGCTGGACAGACATCTCAATGTCCAGCGTGATCATGCGCAGGAAGCCTGATTGGCGAAGAGCCGAGATCATGGTGGGGTCGAGCGTGTAGGCGCGCTCGTAGGCCGTGATGGCCGGGCGGATGTGCTCGGTGCGTTGGTGCTCCTCAGCAAGATAGAAATAGGCCACGGCCCGCGACGGGTGGAGAAGCAGCAGGCGGCGATAATGGGAAAGCGCCGCCTTATGCTCACCTTGGGTCCATGCCAGATAACCCAGTGACGCTTCTGCCCAGATCAGGTCCAACGCATCGTCTTCCGGAAGGGCGGTCAGGCGAGCCAAGCGTGCGGTGAACTCCGCATCCAAGGCTAGGGCATCGGCCGTCCGGCCGTCCTGCCACGCCTTGGTTGCGAGCACTGTCGTGAGTGTGATGATGTCGCGCGCGATGTCGATGTCCGGATCGAGACGCCGAGCTTCGTCCAAAGCGGCTTTCGCTTCGTCTGTTTCCAAGCGATTGAGATGCTCCCGACCGATGCGCGCCAAGGCCAGTGCGGGGAAATTAGGATTAACGGCGCGCGCCCGTTCCTGAAACACGCGGGCCTCATCCGACCGCCCCAGGCGGGCGAAAAGAGAAATCAAACGATACGTGGCCTCGACCCGATTCGGGTCAATGGCAACGGCCCGTTCATAGGCCTGCACCGCAGACGGAAACGAGCCCTCGCGCTCCAGCCCGATTCCCATGGCGTAGTGATAATTTGAGAAGGTATCTTCCCGAATTCGCTTGCGCCAAGCCTCGATGTCTTCGGACTTCATTTCTGTTTCACCACACCGATCGCCGCATCCATCTCGATGCGGCGATTATATTCCATTGCCCAACGCGGTTCGATGGGAACCTCTCCCGGCTGTAGTCAGAAACCAGCGTCGCGTGTCGACAGAATCGGATCCTTGACGGGCCAGTAGATGCCGACATCCGGATCGTTCCAGCGGACGGTGAACTGCGAACCGCGATCGTAGAAGGTCGTCTGCTTGTAGTGAAAGATCGCGGACTCGCTCATCACGAGATGCCCATTGGCGAATTTTGGCGGGATCAGAACCTGCCTGCGGTTGCGGTCGGACAATGTAAAAGTTTCCCACTTCCGATAATTCGGCGATGCCGGATCCCAATTGACGACAGCCAGCAGGAAACGCCCCGACAAGCAGGACACCAACTTCCATGTTCCTTCGTCGCCGTGAAGCCCTCGCAGAACGCCGCACGTCGAAACCGAAATGTCGTCTTGGACGAATGCCTGCGTGATGCCCGCGTCCCGATAAAGGGCTTCGTTGTAGAGTTCGACATATTCCCCACGAAAATCTTCGAACCGCGTCGGTGGCTCGATCACCAGAACACCCTCGAGCGTCGCCTTTGTCACCTTCAGCATGCCGGTCTCCCATGAAAACATCCCAGTGCCGGATATCCGACGCGAGCCCGATGGTCAAGGCAACGGACACCGGGTTGTCGAGGGCGCATTCAATAATGGGTTGTTAGGGTAAGGCAGGGAACTATGTGCCCCGAACGTGATCAGGTAAGCGCAGGGCGGTTTCCGTACCTTTGGCATGGGAGCGGAGATGCGCGCGCAGGCGGTAGAACTGGTGGCCGGCATCATCGACCGGATCGAGAGCTGACCGGGGCGAACGCGACCAACCGCGGCAAGCCCGGGACCAAGTACCATGTGGTCGTCTCGACCGACGGCCTGCCGCTGGCGGTCGTCCCGTCGCCCGCCAACGTGCATGACTCCGGCTCCTTTCGGATCTGCTGCGCCTGGCCCAGGTCGTCTGCGCAGCCATCGGCAGGCTCTACGTGGACGCGGGATACGACAGCGCCGACAACCGCTGGCTCTGCTTGCGCGATGGGGTCCAGCCGCACATCCCCAAGATCGGCGAGCCCCACGGCTCGGAACTCGGCAAGGTCCGCTGCGTCGTCGAGCACGGCTGCGCCTGGCTGCTGGCGAACAAACGCTTGGATTGCCGACAGGACAGGTTGAGGCGGATCATCCTCGCGCGGCTCACCGCGGCGGCCATTTTGATCCTCGTCAACCGGCTCAGCGCGTTCTAAAAACCGGCCCTTAATTGGAAATCAGCTTGATTGTTTTGATGTGAAATTTGATTAGAATGGTTGACCGCGCACCGGCGAGACTTCCGATTGGGAGCATCTTCTGCCGACGTCGGTGAACCTTCAGAACTGGTCGGACATATCTAAGAGCATGCTGAACATCCAAGAGCTTTTTGAAGATCGAGAAATCTGGTTGTTCGGCGCGGGGCTGGGTGGCCGGATTGCCAAGACGATCATTCAGGACTTCCTGGGCCGGCCGATTGCCGGGTTTTTGGACAATCGTGAACTTTCCGATTTCTGCCTCCTCCCTGTGATTCGGCCGGATCGGATGGCGCCGGGGATTGCCGGGCGAGCTCTGGTGATCAACACCGCACAAAGGTTCGGAGAGGTGCAGGCGCAGCTTTCCTCCCTAGGGTTCATCTCCGTCATCAACGCTTGGCCGGCGCTGTCCCATATCATTGAGGACATTGTCGCCAGCAATCCCAACGCCTCGCCCTTCAATGGACAAGATGACCGGATGCGGTCTTTGATCCGAAATACTTTTCACGAGGTGATGACGACTGAGAACGGCTTGCTTGATCGTGTCGAGGAGCGGGTAGACCGGTCGCTGGTCAGCCATGTGCCGCACATGCTGGCACGGAATTTCGATTACATGCGGTGGCACGCTCAATCGGCGGTCCGGTATCACGACTGGATGGACCACATGCGCTATGCGATTGGTGCCGTCGAACTCGACGGCCTGCATCTCGAATTTGGCGTTTTGGCCGGACGCACGATCAACTTCATCGCCTCACATATCGTGCCGCGGATCATACACGGTTTCGACTCCTTTCTCGGCCTCCCGGAGACATGGTACGGTAATGCCGCGGGCTATCTGAGCCAAAGCGGGCGCCTTCCTCAGGTTCATTCAAATGTCCAACTGCACGCCGGCTGGTTCAAGGACACCCTAGGCCCTTTCCTTGCCGAGAATGCCGGCCCTATTGCCTTTGCTCACATTGATTGCGACGTCTACTCCTCAACAGCCGAAATCTTCGAGCACACGGGAGACCGTTTCGTAACAGGTTCTATCATTGTGTTTGACGAATATTGGGGGTACGAGGGGTGGCGCGAACATGAATACAAAGCATTCCAGGAATTCTGCAGAAAGCGCAAAGTTGCCTACGAATATCTGTCTTGCGCCGTTCAGGGGGGGAGCGTTGCTGTGCGCATCGTTTCCGTAGGGTGAGAATGCATGATGAAACCGGCTTTAGGCTGTCGGGAGCAGCATAGCAGCTCTCTCTCGGACTCGATGCCTTTTAGCCATGGCTGCATTGGCATAACTAACTGGCACTGGTTTCACGTTATGCGTTTGAATTACTATGGTCGTGCTGTCTCGTTTTCACGCTGATTTTGTTTCGTCGGCTTGAGAGCCTGCTTCGGTGACTGGCGTGTGATACACCATTCTGATGGAGGGTAGGTTTGATCTTGCCCCGGTTCGGTGGCTCTTGCGTAGTTTGCGTGGATGGTCTGGATTGCAGTAGCGAGCAGACCGGTTCTCCCGCACTTTGCGTGATGCCGGTGATAACGGACGCCAGGGATGAGCACATGAGGTGAACATCGCAACAACTTCAGTTCACCGTGACCAAGCGCCTCCTCCCCGTGATCCCCGACGGTCTCTGCGTCGAGCATGTTCTGCCGGAGCCGGACCGCATCACCATCTTCGTCCGCCCTCGGCGCCGGTCATCCCGTGTCCGCGTTACCACGCGCCTTCATCGTATCCGGCATCGCCTCCCCACGTAGCCCAGGTTTCAGCCGGTCCGTAGTCTTCCGCGCGTACCGATCAGCTGCGGGAGGCGAGGATGGGATCGACGGGGACGGGCTCGGGCGAGTCGTTCTGGCG
>NZ_QOKV01000032.1 GCF_008365405.1 Azospirillum brasilense
CCGCCTAGTACTTCCTCGTACTCTCTATTTTTATTTTTTAAGCGGGGTCACGCCCCATCAACTCCTACCCCTTTACGTTCGCCGAGCCCTAAAGTGGTATAAAAGAAAGGGGGTGCCCCCCCCAAGGCCCCCCGCCGCTCCGGCATAGACGGCGCTCAGCGCAAAGGCGGCCAGCCGCAGCCCGCCGACGTCCAGGCCCAGCGTTCCCGCCGCCAGCGGATCGTCGCGCACCAGCGTCAGCGCCCGTCCCCAGCGCCCGCGCGCCAGCCTCCAGGCGAGCAGCCCGCCCAGCGCCACGAAGCTCCAGACCACCGCCGCCAGCGGCAGGCCGCGCGGCACCGCCCAGCCGAATAGGACGATGCCCGGCACCCCCGGCAGGCCATTGGCGCCGCCGGTCAGGCCGGGGCTGTTGACCGCCAGCAGATGGACGACCTGCGCGATGCCCAGAGTCGCCAGGGCGAAGTAATGGGATTCCAGCCGCAGCACCGGCAGCCCGACCAGCAGGGCCAGAAACAGCGGCACCAGCAGCGACACCGGGAAGGTCGCCGCGAAGCCCCACCCCCACTGGCTGCCCAGGATGCCCGTCGCGTAGGCCCCGATCCCGAAGAAGGCGCCATGGGCCAGCGACAGCGCGCCGCCCAGCCCGAAGACGATCTGGAACCCGATGGCGGCCAGCGCGTACACCCCCGCCACGGTCAGCACGCGCAGCCCGTAGGGCGACGCATACAGCAGCGCGTACGCCAGCAAGGCCGCAAGCATCATCCCCTCCCCTGCGAAGCGGGGGAGGGTCAGGGTGGGGGCAAAAGCCATTCTTTTCCGCAGCTTAAGCACGGCGCCGCGCCGCCTCGCCGAACAGCCCCTGCGGGCGGGCGACGAGGATGACCAGCAGCGTCGCATAAAGCAGCCCCAGCGCCACCGGATAGGACAGCACCGACGACACCCCCACCTCGAACAGCGCGATCAGCAGCGCGCCGGCCACCGCGCCGGAGACGGAACCCCAGCCGCCGATGGTCACGGCGATGTAGGCTTTCAGGATCAGGTCGCCGCCCGCCGTGGGGGTGACGAAGTAGCGGTTGGCGAGCAGCAGCCCCGCCGCCCCGGCAAAGGCGGTGCCCAGCGCGAAGGTGACCAGGATCATCGCCGTCACCGGCACGCCGCAGGCCCGCGCCATCTCCGGGTCCTGGGCCGTGGCGCGCAGGCGGCGGCCGAGCTGGGTCCGCCCGAACAGCCACTGCTGCCCGGCGATCAGCAGAGCGGCAACGGCAATGATGGCCAGCGACTGCTCCGCCACCACCAGCCCGCCGAGGTCGAGCGTTCCCCCGCTCAGCAGCGGCGGGGCCGCCCGTGGTTCCGGCCCGAACAGGACGGAGGCGCCGTTCTGCAGGATGATCCCCGCCGCAATGGTGCTGATGAAGACCGCCACCGGCGGGCGGCGGCGCAGCGGCAGATAGGCCGCAGCCGCCAGCACCAACCCCAGCCCGGCCATCAGCACCAGCACCACCGGCAGCAGGAGCAGTCCGGGCAGCGGCAGATAGCCCGGCAGATGCGGCGCCAGCGCCACGCCGAGCAGCCCGCCGGCCATCACGAGGTCGCCCTGCGCGAAATTCACCGCCGCGGTGGCGTTCAGCACCAGCACGAAGCCCAGCGCGACCAGCGCATAGGCCGCGCCCAGGGACAGGCCGTTGACGAGAAGCTGCAGGGTGATCAAGGCTTGCTCACTTCACCATCCCGGTCACCACGCCGGTCAGGTTGTCGTACCGCTTGGCGATCGCCGGCACGCGCGAGGCGCCGTCGTAGCAGACGATCACCGCGGAATGCGCCATGTTGCCCTTGCCGTCCGACTTGTAGGTCATGGCGAGCCCCTGGTGGGTCCCGCCGGACAGGGCCTTGCGCACCGCCTCGGCGCTGTCCGCGCCGCCCTGCACCGCCGCCAGCACCATGCGGATGCCGTCATACTGGCCGAGCGCGAAGGCGTCCGGCTCCGCGTTGAAGGCGGTGCGGTAGGCGGCGGTGAAGGCCTCCACCTCCGGGTTGCCGCCGGAGATCGGCGAGGCCGCCGTTTCGGCGCAGACGCCCTTCAGCTCGGCCGGTTCCAGAAGCGCCGCCGTGCTCGGCTGGTGCATGGCGGAGCCGGCGACGATCGGCACCGCCACCCCGTTGGCCGCCGCCTGCCGGATGAACAGGGCGGTCGGGCCGGAATGCAGGTGCAGCACCAGCACGTCGGGCTTGGCGGCCAGCGCCTTGGTCAGGACCGGCAGCAGGTCCTTGGCGGCGGGGTCCACCCCCTCCTCGAACACCGGCTCGACGCCGAGCTTTTTGAAGGCCTGCTCCAGATGGGCCTTGCCGCTCTGCCCATAGGCCGTCGTCTGGTAGATCACCGCCGGGCGCTTCTTGCCCAACTCCTCCGCCACGTAGCGGGCGTGGGCCTCCTTGGTCACGGCGTCGCCGGGGAAGAAGCGGAAGACCCAGGGGTTGCCCTGCTCGGTGATGCTCGCCGTGCCCGACACGGTGACCAGCGGAAGGCCGTAATCCTGAGCCAGCGGCAGCATCGCCAGCATCTGCGTGCCCAGCATGCTGGCCGCCACCGCCGTGACCTTGCCGCCCGCCGCGCGCTCCAGCGCCGTGACCGCGGCCTCCGGCGAGGTGCCGGTGTCGATCACCTCCGACCGCACCGCCACACCCGCGGGCGCGTCCTTCAGCGCCAGGACGGCGCCGTTGCGCTGGCTGGTGCCTTCCAGCGACAGGAAGCCGGTCAGCGGCACCAGCACGGGGACCGAGGCCTCGCCCGCCTGCGCCGCGCCGGGCAGGAGCGACGCCGAGAAAACCGCCGAAAAGGCCGTTGCCGAGAGGATGGAAAGGAAGCGCCGCATGAATGTGTCTCCTCCTGCCCGGCGAAGAACCGCGCGAGGACGAGGAGGCCAGGGGTGTAGCGGCGGCACAGCCTCGAACGCTTGGCTCCCTTCGCTGGCATGACCCAGATCAGGTTCGATGGGTGTGGTCTCAGCCCGCCTTGCGGCAGGCACCCCAGCCGTTCGTGTGCACAGTGTGAGCCCGGCGCCCGGCTGTCAAGCGGCGGCCTGGCGCCTTTTCACAATTTCGCAACGCAACAGACACCGCAGAGTCGCGCTTCCCGTGGTTCCTTCCGCCGCTCCCGGCCCGCTCCGGACCGTCGCCCCAACCGGAAAGTCGTCACGAAGGATGCGGCCCACCCCGTCGCACAGCACCATCACCCTGCACCCCTTCGCCACGGCGCCGGGCCGATGCGGGCTGCGCGCCGTCCTGTCGGGGCGGGTCGACCACGCCGCCCTGCCCAGCCTGACGCCCCTGCTCCGCCGCGTCGCGGACGCGCCGGCGCTGACCGTGCGTGTCGATCTGGGGCGGGTGGACTTCCTCGATTCCTGCGGCATCGGCATTCTGCTGGCGCTCCGCAACGCGGTGCTCGACCGCGGCGGCACCATCGCCTTCGTGAATCACCCGCCGCGGATCCGGCGCGTGCTGGAACGCAGCCGGATCATCGCCCTGACGGTCTCTCCGCTCGCCATCGACGACGGGGTGGCGCTTCCCGCCGCCGCCTGACCCGTCAGTCGCCGCGGCGCAGCGTTTCCCGATAGAGGATGTAGAGCCCGCTGGCGATGATGATCCCCGCCCCGGCCAGCACGGTGGGGGTCGGTACGTCGCCGAAGACCAGGAAGCCGAGCAGGGTCGCCCAGATCATCCCCGTGTATTCGAAGGGCGCCACCACCGCGGCGCGGCCCAGGCGGAAGGCCTGGGTCATCAGCACCTGCGCCGCCCCGCCCAGCGTGCCGACCAGAAGCATCAGCCCGAGGTCGAACCCGCCCGGCTGCACCCAGTCGGGGATCGCCGCCACGCCGCTCACCACCGTGGTGGTCAGCAGCAGATAGACGACGATGGCCGTGTTGCTCTCCGTCCGCGACAGGCCGCGCACCGCGATCATCGCCAGCGCGTAGAAGAAGGCCGCGGCCACGCCGACGAAAATCGGCAGGAGCGGCGCGTCGGCCTCGGGGCGGGCCATCACCACCACGCCGCCGAAGCCGACCAGCACCGCCGCCCAGCGCCGCCAGCCCACCGGCTCGCCGAGCAGCGGCATCGACAGCGCCGTGATGAACAGCGGCCCGGCGAAGCTCAGCACATAGACCTCGGCCAGCGGCAGATGCTTGAAGGCGTAGAAGAAGCAGCCCATCGACAGCAGCCCGGCCAGCGAGCGGAAGACGTGGGCGAAGGGCCGCCGCGTGCGCATCCCGGCCCAGCCGCCACGCGCCACCGAAATGCCGCCGACCAGGACCAGCGCCACCACCGACCGCGCGAACATGAGCTGCGCCACCGGATAGCCGCCGCTCAGATATTTGATGAGCGTGTCCATGCCCGCGAACAGGAAGATGGCCAACACGAAGCAGCCGATGGCGCGGCGTGTGTCATCGCTGTCAACGGCGGGAAGAGCGGCGGCTTGGGTCATGATTGCACAGTATCTGAGCAACCATGATGCTGCCCAATGCCGCAACCGCAGGTCTGGCCCGCGCGGCGCCGCTCGGAGGGGTGCCGGCGTTTCACGCTTCGTGAATCGACGGGCGGGCGTTTGGCGAAGCGACCCCGGCCTTTCGCGGATCGGCGCTGGTCCCGTCCGGTGCCTTGGACAGTCTGGCGGGCGTCACCACCGCAAAGGTCCGCCATGCCGACCGTAGCCTCGCTCACCGCCACACTCGCCACCAAGGTGAAAGCCGCCGCCTGCCGTTTCCTGCCGGAGCGGGTCATTGCCCCGATCCTTGCCCGCCGTCTGGCCGAGCGGGAGCCCCACCCCTGGCTCGTGCCCGTCGTCCTCGGACAAAAGGACGGTGTCGTCGTCGTGGGCGCCGGCATCGGCGGACTGACCGCGGCGGCCCTGCTGGCGGAGGCCGGGGTCCGCGTCACCGTCCTGGAGGCGCATGACCGTCCGGGCGGCTATTGCTCCTCCTGGGACCGCAAAGTGCATCTGCGCGACGGGACGGTGGGGCGTTTCACCTTTGACGCCGGGGTGCACGACATCAGCGGCACCCGTCCGGACGGTCCGGTCGGGCATCTGCTGCGCATGGTCGGCGTGGCGGACCGCCTGCGCTGGCACCCGGTGAACCGCGCCATCGTCCGGGACGGCGCCCTTGAGCCGCTGCCCAGCGACGCTGAGGGGCTCACCGCCCTGATCGCGCGGGAGCATCCCGGCAGCGCCGCCGGGGCCGCCGCCTTCCTGGAGGAGATGCGCGGGGTTTACCGAGACCTCTACCGCGGCTGCGCCGAGACCGGCCTCCCCCACATCCCGCGCGACGTCGCGGCCATGCGCGCCTACCCGCTGGAATGCCCGCAGGCCTTCCGCTGGCAGGACCGCGGCTTCCTGGAGATGCTGGAGCATTTCGTGCCCGACGCCGGAGCCCGCGTCCTGCTGTCCAGCCTGACCGGCTATCTGTCTGACCGGCCGGAGCGGCTGGGCGCGACCCAAATGGCCCCGATCTTCGGCTATTTCTTCGACGGCGGCGCCTATCCGGAAGGCGGATCGCAGCGGCTGGCCGACGCGCTGGTCGAGGCGATCCGCGCCAAGGGCGGCGAGGTCCGCCTGCGCACGCCGGTCCGCCGCATCCTGGTCGAGGATGGGCGGGCGGCCGGCATCGAGACCATGGACGGCGAGCGCATCGCCGCCACCGCGGTGATCTCCAACGCCGACGCCCGGCGGACCCTGCTGGAGCTGGTGGGGGAGGAGCATCTGCCCGCCGGCTGCGCCAACCAATACCGGGCGCTGCGCCCCACGACCTCCGCCTTCCTGGTCACGCTGGCGCTGGACATCCGCCCGGACCTGCCGGCGATGACCTTTCTGAAGGATGCCGGGATGGTGCTGGCCCTGCCGTCGGCCCACGACGCCACCCTGGCGCCGCCGGGCTGCGCCTCGCTGACGTTGATGCGGCTGGACCCGGCGGGAGGAAGTCCCTGGGACCGCTCCGCCCCCGGCTACCGCGCGCGCAAGGCGCGGGAGGGTGACGCGATGATCGCCGCCGCCGCGGCCGTGATCCCGGATCTGGAGCGCCACATCCTGCACCGGCAGGAGGCCAGCGCCGCCACCTTCGCCCGCTACGCGCTCACGACGGACGGGGCGATCTACGGCACCGATCCGGCGCTGCCCGCCAAGTCGCCGGTACCCGGCCTGCTGCTGGCCGGCGGCGGGGTCTTCCCCGGTCCGGGGGTGGAGGCCTGCGTCATCTCGGGCCGCCTTGCCGCGGAGGCTCTGGTGGGGCCGGTGCGAGCGCGGCAGGCCGAGGGCGGACGCCGCGCCGCGTGAAGCCGCCTCCTACAGCCGGATGCGGTCGGCGATCAGCGGCCCGGCTGGCGGAGCGCTGTCGGCCACGGTGAAGGCGCGGCGGAGCAGCGCCGCCGCGTCCTCCGCCTGCGCCGCGCTGCGGGCGTGGATGACAGCGAGCGGGCGCCCGGACGGTCCCACCGAAGCGCCCAGCCCGGCGACGTCGGCCAGCCCGACAGCGAAGTCGATGGGATCGGTCGTCTTGGTCCGCCCACCGCCCAGGGCGACCACGGCGATGCCGACCGCCCGCACGTCAATGGCCGCCACCACGCCCGCCCGCTCGGCGAAGACCGGCTGGACGACGGGAGCGGCGTCCAGATAGCGGTCCGGCGCGTCCAGCAGGTCCGCCGGGCCGCCCAGCGCGTGGACCATGCGGGCGAAGCGCTCGGCGGCCTGCCCGCTCGCCATCGCCTGGTCGAAGCGGGCGCGGCCGGCGGCGGCGTCGGGGACCAGACCGGCCAGCATCAGCAGTTCGGCGGCCTGGGCGGCGGTGACCTCGTAGAGCCGGGAGTCGGCCGTGCCGCCGCGCAGGATGTCGATGCACTCCCGCATCTCCAACGCGTTGCCGGCGGTCAGGCCCAGCACCTCGTTCATGTCGGTCAGCAGCGCGACGGTGGGCAGCCCGGCGCCCTCGGCCACGGTGACAAGGCTGTCGGCCAGCTCCCGCGCCTTGGCGATGTCGGGCAGGAAGGCGCCGGAGCCGAACTTCACGTCCATCACCAGCGCGTCCAGCCCGGCCGCCAGCTTCTTCGACAGGATCGAGGAGGTCAGCAGGTCGATGGTCTCCACCGTCGCCGTCACGTCGCGGATGGCGTAGAGGCGGCGGTCGGCGGGGGCGATGTCGTCGGTGGCCCCGATCACCGCGCAGCCGACCTCCTTCACCACCCGCTCCAGCGTCGCCCGGTCGGGCTTGGCGCGGTAGCCGGGGATGCTCTCGAACTTGTCCAGCGTGCCGCCGGTGTGACCCAGCCCGCGCCCCGACACCATCGGCACGAAGCCGCCGCAGGCGGCCAGCGCCGGGGCGAGGATCAGGCTGACCTTGTCGCCGACGCCGCCGGTCGAATGCTTGTCGACCACCGGACCGGGCAGGTCGAGATGGTCCCAGCGCATCACCGTACCGGAGTCCCGCATGGCCAGCGTCAGGGCCACCCGCTCCTCCAGCGTCATGCCGCGGAAGAAGACGGCCATGGCGAAGGCCGCCGCCTGCCCTTCGCTGACGGAGCCGTCGGTGATGCCGCGCACGAAGGCGCCGATCTCCGCCGCGTCCAGGCGTGCGCCGTCGCGCTTCTTGCGAATCAGTTCCTGGGGAAGCATCCGTGCGTCCGTTCCGTGGTCTGGTCTGTCGCGCGGATCAATAGCCGGCGGTGGCCGGCTGGGCAACCGCCCCGCCGCCCTTGCCGTCCCCCTTGCCGTCTTTGCCGTCCTTGCCCTCGCCCTTGCCGCCGCCATGGCCGGCGGTGGCGAGCAGCGAGTCCAGCAGCCCCGACGCGCCGAAGCGGAAGCTGTCCGGCTTGGCCCAGCCCTTGCCCTGGATCGCGGTGGCAAGCGCCAGGAAGGCCGCCGCCCCATCGGCGTCGCGGATGCCGCCCGCCGCCTTGAAGCCCACCGGCTTGCCCGACTCATGGATGACGTGCAGCAGCAGCGCCGCCGCCTCCAGCGTCGCCGCCGGCTGCACCTTGCCGGTGGAGGTCTTCAGGAAATCCGCCCCGGCGGCGATGGCGTCGCGGGCCGCCCAGGCCAGCAGCTCCGGATCGGGGAAGCAGCCGGACTCCAGGATCACCTTCATCGTCACGTCGCTCCCGCAGGCCTCGCGGCAGGCGCGGATCACGTTCATCGGCTGGGTGCGCGCACCGTCGATGAAGGCGCGGTAAGGAAGCACGACGTCGATCTCGTTCGCGCCGTCCTTGATGGCCGCCTTGGTCTCCGCCGCCACGGCCGCCGCGTCGGCCTCCCCCGAGGGGAAGTTGACGACGGTGGCGATCTTCACGCCGCTGCCCTTCAGCGCCTTGCGCGCGGTCCTGACGAAGCGCGGCCAGACGCACACCGCGGCGACCTTGCCGGCGGGGGTGACGGCGCGCTTGCACAGCGCCTCCACCGTCTGGTCGGTGTCGTCGTCGTTCAGGCTGGTCAGGTCGAGCAGGCCGATGGCCCGGCCGGCCCCCTTGACGTCGGCTTTGGCGGCGGTCGCGGTGTCGAGCGCCCGTTGCAGATCGGCGGGAAGTTTCATGACCGGCGTCCTTCGTCTACGTTCAGCCCGTCGAGAAAGCCGGTCAGCAGCCGCTCCAGGTCGGAAGCGGCGGCCGAGGCGGCGCGCAGGGTCTGGTCATGGTCCACCGGCCCGTCGCCGAGTCCCACCCCCAGGTTGGTGATGACCGCGCAGCCCACGACCCGAAGGCCGCAATGCCGCGCGACGATGCATTCGGGCACCGTGGACATGCCGACCGCGTCCGCCCCCAGGACCTTCAACATCCGGACCTCGGCAGGCGTCTCGAAGGAAGGGCCGGGATAAGCGGCGTACACGCCCTCGACCAGATCGATGTTCAGTTCCAGCGCCCGGCGCCGCATCAGCGCGCGCAGGGCAGGGTCCCAGGCGTCGGTCATGCTGGGGAAACGCGGGCCGAAGCTGTCCTCGTTGGGGCCGGTCAGCGGGTTGGCGCCCAGCATGTTGATGTGGTCGGAGATCGCCATCAGCCGCCCCGGCCCGACCTCCACCCGCAGCGAGCCGGCGGCGCAGGTCAGCACCAGCGTGTCGCAGCCGGCCAGCTTCAGCGCGCGGATCGCTGTCTTCAGCGCGTCGAAGCCGTTGCCCTCGTAGGCGTGGACGCGCCCTTGCATGCAGGCGACGGGCTGGCCGCCGAGACGACCCAGCACCAGCCGGCCCATGTGCCCCTCCACGCTGGGCAGCGGGAAGCCGGGCAGGTCGCCGTAGGGCATGACGGTCGCCCCCTCGATCCGGTCGGCGACCCCGCCCAGGCCGGAGCCGAGCACGATCCCAACCCGCGGACGGAAGCCGGGGACCCGGTGCAGTATTTCCGCGGCGGCGCGTGCGGCGGTCATGGCGGTCAGTTCCCCTCAGAAATCGAGATTGCCGGGGCCGAAAGAGTGCGGGAGCAACTCCTCCAACGTAAACGTGCGGCGAAGCCCTTCCGGTCCACAGACATGAATCGGCGTGTCGGGTTTGGCGAATTCGCGCAGGCGCTGGCGGCAGCCGCCGCAAGGCGTGCAGAGTCGGCCGTCGCCGGCCTGACCGCCCATCACCGCGATTTCCCGGACGGTCCGGTCCCCGGCCAGGATCATCGCCCCGATGGCCGAGGCCTCGGCGCACTGCCCCTGCGGGTAGGCGGCGTTCTCCACATTCGCCCCGGCGTGGATGCGCCCGGATTCGCCCAAAATGGCCGCACCGACCGAAAAATGAGAATAGGGCGCGTAGGCCTGCGCCATCGCGTCGCGGGCAGCAGCAATCAGGGAGTCGGCGATCAGGGAATCCGGCGGGTCGCTCATCACCGCTCCTTCACATAGGGGACGCCGCTGGCCCTGGGCGCCACCGCCCGGCCGACGAAACCGGCGAGCAGGAGCACGGTCAGCACATAGGGCAGCATCTGGATGAACTGCACCGGAACCACTCCGACCACCGGAAGCGGCACGCCCTGCAGGCGCACCTGCAACGCGTCGGTGAAGGCGAACAGCAGGCAGGCGAACAGAGTCGGCCAGGGCCGCCATTTCCCGAAGATCAGCGCGGCCAGCGCCAGATAGCCCTTGCCCGCCGTCATGTCGCGCACGAAGCCCGCGCCGTGGGCGGTGGAGAGGTACGCGCCGGCGATGCCGGTCAGCACCCCGGTGATGATCACCGCCTGATAGCGCAGCCGCGTGACCGACAGGCCCGCCGTGTCGACCGCCGAGGGGTTCTCCCCCACCGCGCGCAGCCGCAGCCCGAATCGCGAGCGGGTGAACACCCAATGGGTCGCCACCACCAGAAGGACGGTCAGCCAGATCAGCACGTTGGCGTCGTCGATCAGTTCCCGGTAGACGGGACCGAGGACCGGAATCCCGGACAACGCCTCCATACCCGGCAGACGGACCTGCGGCAGGCGCGCCTCTCCCGGCAGCAGCGGAGTCTGGCCACCCTGGCGGAACCAGGCGTAGGCCAGGGTCGGCGCCAGCCCGGCGACCAGGATGTTGATCGCCATGCCCGACACCACCTGGTTGCCCCTGTGGGTGATGCAGGCGAAGCCATGGACCAGCGCCAGCGCCACCGAGGCCGCGACGGCGGCGCCCAGCCCCAGCCAGGGGTTGCCGGTGGACGACGCGACGGCGGCGGCAAAGAAGGCGCCGGCCAGCATCTTGCCCTCCAGCCCGATGTCCACCACCCCCGCCCGCTCGCTGTACAGCGCGGCGAAGGCGGCGAGCACCAGCGGGGTCGCCACGCGGATGGTGGCGTCGGCCAGCAGCAGGACGACGAGCAGGGCGTCATCCATGCGCCGCTCCTCCGCCGCGGCGGCGGAACAGCGCCTCGACGCGCGGCTTGAACAGGTTTTCCAGCGCCCCGGCGAACAGGATGACGAGTCCCTGGATGACCATCACCAGTTCCCGGTTCACGGTGGGGTACTCGAAGGACACCTGCCCGCCCCCCTGCGCCAGCACGCCGAACAGCAGCGCCGCCAGGACGATCCCCACCGGATGGTTGCGCCCCATCAGCGCCACGGCGATGCCGACGAAGCCCACCCCGCCGGTGAAGTTCAACAGGATGCGGTGCTGCACCCCCATGATCTCGTTCACGCCGACGAAGCCGGCAAGCGCCCCGGAGAGTGCCATGGCCAGGATGATGTTCCGCGCCGGGGAGATGCCGGCGTAGACCGCCGCCCGCTCGTTCCGCCCGACCGTGCGGATCTCGTAGCCCCAGCGGGTCCGCCACAGGAACAGGTAAAACAGCCCGCAACAGGCCAGCGCCCACAGGAAGGACAGGTTCAGCGGCGAGGCCGGGATGGCGACGCCGATCCAGCCGAGCGCCCGGTCCATGGTCGGCAGCCAGACACCCGGATCGAACTCCCGCGTTTCCGGCGACTGCGATCCGGGGCGGATCAGCACGTCCACCAGCAGATAGGTCATGATCGCGGCGGCGATGAAGTTGAACATGATCGTCGTGATGACGATGTGGCTGCCGCGCCGGGCCTGGAGCCAGCCGGGAACCGCCCCCCAGACCGCTCCGAACAGCGCCGACAGGGCCACCGCGCCCAGCGCCGCCACCGGCCAGGGCCAGCCGGTCAGCGCCAGTCCGACGAGCCCGGCCCCCAGCCCGCCGAGATAGGCCTGCCCTTCCCCGCCGATGTTGAACAGCCCGCAATGGAAGGCGATGGCGACCGCCAGCCCGGTGAAGATGTAGCTGGTCGTGTAGTAGAGGGTGTAGCCGATGGCCTCCGGATAGCCGACCGCCTCGGTCACCAGCAGCGCCAGCACGTCCAGCGGGTTCTCCCCGATCACCAGGATGACCAGCCCGGACAGGGCGAAGGCGGCGAGCAGGTTCAGCAGCGGCAGAAGCGCGTAGCCGACCCAGCCGGGCACCTCGCCCGGCCGGCCGAAGCCCCGACCCGTCACCCCCTGCGCCGCGTCCTGCGCCATCCCGGCTCCATCCGTGGTCACGCCCGTTCACAAGCCGGACGGCTCGAACGTCCTTGCCCACAGGAAAGTGCCCCGCGCACGGGACCAGCGCAAGCGGGAGCGTTCGGGGTCAACCTTACGCTGCCTCCGCCACCCCGGCCATCATCAGGCCGAGGCGCCGCTCGTCCGCCTCGTCCGGGGCGACCTCGCCCACCAGACGGCCGTCGAACATGACCAGGATGCGGTCGGACAGGGCGCGGATCTCGTCCAATTCCACCGATACCAGCAGAATCGCCTTGCCATGGTCGCGCAGCGCCACCAGACGGCGGTGGATGAACTCGATGGCGCCAATGTCCACGCCGCGGGTGGGTTGGCCGACCAGCAGCAGGTCGGGGTTCCGCTCCATCTCGCGGGCCAGCACGATCTTCTGCTGGTTGCCGCCGGAGAAGTTGGCGGCGGGCAGGCGCGGGTCGCGCGGGCGCACGTCGTAGGCGTCCATCTCGGCGGCACAGCGGTCGAACAGCGCGCGGCGGTCCATCAGCAGCCGCCCGTTGAAGGCCGGATCGCCCTGATGGCCGAGGATTGCGCATTCCTGCGCCTCGAAGCCGGTGACGAGGCCGACCCGCTGCCGATCCTCCGGCACATGGCCGACACCGAGCGCACGCAGCCCCCGCGCGGTGAAGCGGGCGGGCTGGTCGGTCAGCTCCTCCCCACGCAGGCGGACGGAGCCGCCCGACGGCGGGCGCATGCCGGCCAGCGCCTCCAACAGCTCGGACTGGCCGTTGCCCGACACACCGGCGATGCCGACGATCTCCCCGGCGCGCACGGTCAGCCCGATGCCCTTCACCCGCTCCACCCCGGCGCCGTCGCGCACGCGCAGGCCGGAGACCTCCAGCACCGGCGGGCCGGGCGTGGCCGGCGCCTTGTCCACCCGCAGCAGGACCTTGCGTCCGACCATCAGCTCAGCCAGCGCCTCGCGGCTGGTGTCGGCGGTGGCGACGTTCGCCACCACCTGCCCGCGGCGCATGACCGTCACATTGTCGGTCAACTCCATGATCTCGCGCAGCTTGTGGGTGATGATGACGACCGTCTTCCCCTGCTCGCGCAGCGCGCGGAGGATGCGGAAGAGGTGGTCGGTCTCCTGCGGAGTGAGGACGCCGGTCGGCTCGTCGAGGATCAGGATGTCGGCGCCGCGGTAGAGCGCCTTGAGGATCTCCACCCGCTGCTGCGCCCCCACCGGCAGCTCGCCGACCGGGCGGTCGAGGTCGACCTCAAGCCCGTAGTCGCGGGCGAGCCGGGTCAGCTCCGTCCGCGCCCGCGCCATCCCGGCGGCCAGGGTGACGCCGCCCTCCGCCCCCAGCAGGACGTTCTCCAGCACCGTGAAGGGATCGACGAGCATGAAATGCTGGTGGACCATGCCGATCCCGGCGGCCAGGGCGTCGCGCGGGCTGCGCACCGCCACCGGGCGGCCGTCCACCAGGATCGTCCCGCCGTCGGCGGGCAGATAGCCGTAGACGATGCTCATGATCGTCGATTTGCCGGCGCCGTTCTCGCCGATCACGCCGTGGATGGTGCCCTTCGGCACGGCCAGCGACACGTCGCGGTTGGCGTGGTTGGCGCCGAACCACTTGTCGACGCCGCGGGTTTCCAGGGCGGGAGGGTGTTGGGGCATGGGGACTTTCATGATTGGAAGGTCCGTGCCCCCACCCTTCCCACGGCTTCGCCGCGGGCCCCTTCCCTCCCCCGCTTCGCAGGAGAGGGAGCTTTATCCCCTCCCCTGCGAAGCGGAGGAGGGTCAGGGAGGGGGCAACCGTTCAATGATCACCCCCTCACGGCTGATACGGCTTCACCACCAGTTCGCCCGCGATGATCTTGCGCTTGGCATCCTCGACGGCCGTCTCCATCTCCGCCGTGACGAGCTTGCGGTTGTTCTCGTCGAGCGCGTAGCCGACGCCCTCCTCCTTCAGCCCGACGACGCGGTGGCCGGCCGTCCAGCTTCCGTCCTTGGCCGACTTCATGCAGTCGTAGACGGTCACGTCCACCCGCTTGACCATCGAGGTCAGGATCTTGCCCGGGTGGATCCAGTTCTGGTTGCTGTCCACCCCGACGCCCAGCTTGCCGGCGTCCGCAGCGGCCTGGAGCACGCCCAGCCCGGTCGCCCCGGCCGCCGCGAAGACCACGTCGGCGCCGCGCCCGAACTGGCTCTTGGCCAGCTCCGCCCCGCGGGTGGGGTCGTTCCAGGCGGCGGGGGTGGTGCCGGTCATGTTGGTGAAGACCTCGCCGTCCGCCTTCACATGTTTCACGCCCTGCTCGTAGCCGGTCAGGAAGTTGCGGATCAACGGGATGTCCATACCCCCGACGAAGCCGACCTTCCCGCTCTGCGAGGCCAGCGCCGCCAGCATGCCCACGAGGAAGGAGCCCTCATGCTCCTTGAAGGTCACCGACTGGACGTTGGGCAGGTCCAGCTTGTCGTCGATCAGGCAGAATTTCGTGTTGGGATACTCCCGCGACACCTTGTCCACGGCGGCGGACTGGGAGAAGCCGACCGCCGTGATGACGGTGGCGCCGCGCCGCGCCATGTTGCGCAGCGCCTGCTCGCGCTGGCTCTCGCTGGTGACCTCGAACTCGCGGTAGACGATCCCGGTCTCCTTCTTGAAGCGCTCCGCCCCATTGTAGGCCGCCTCGTTGAAGGATTTGTCGAACTTGCCGCCTTGGTCGAACACCACCGCCGGCATGAACTCGTCCGCCGCCAGGGCGGAGCCCGCGGCGGGAACGGTCGCCGCCGTCAGCGATAGGGCCAGGATGGTCAGAATGCGCGTCATCGTCATCGCTCCGCTTCCCCATTCCGGTGCGCCCGCTTGCCGGGTCCTGGCAGCCAGGATAGCCGCTCCTCCCACCCGGTGACAGGGGGCACATGGCGTGGGGAATTCCGCCGCAGGTCACAGCCCGTATGGGACCTCCTCCCGCAACGCCGGTTGACGGAAGGGCGGTGGCCCGCTATCACGCCCGCCATTGCCCGAAGGAGGGTCCCGGAGGAGGGAATCGCAGATTGGACGAGGTGATCGGCGTGCATGGTCTGGTGGTGCTGCTGCAGGGCATCGTCCTTGGAATCGCCATCGCCGCTCCCGTCGGTCCCATTGGCCTGCTCTGCATCCGCCGCACGCTCCAGCACGGGCCGCTGATGGGCTTCTTCACCGGCTTCGGCGCCGCCGTGGCCGACACCATCTACGGCGCCATCGCGGCCTTCGGCGTGTCCGCCGCGCTGGATTTCCTGCAAGGGCACGAGATCGCCTTCCAGCTCGTCGGCGGCATCTTCCTGATCGTTGTCGCCATCCGCACCTTCCGCCAGAAGCCGGAGGACGAGGAGCGCGAGGCCGCCAGCGCGCCCGACACGCCGTCCTTCCTCGGCGGCTTCATGACCGGCCTGTCGCTGACCCTGACCAATCCGGCGACCATCATGGCCTTCATCGCCATCTTCGCCGGCTTCGGTCTAGGCGGCAATCTGGGTCGGGTGGACGCTTCCACGCTGGTGGCCGGCGTCTTCATCGGCGCGTCCTTGTGGTGGTTCACCCTGTCCATGGGCGTCGCCGCCGTGCGCCACCGCATCTCCGACCGCGGGCTGACCCGGCTGAACCATTGCACGGGGGTGGCGCTGGCGGCCTTCGGCATTTGGGCGCTCGGCATGGCCGTCACCGGCATGGCCGGCTGGGCCATGGGCTGACCCTTGTGGGCTGAGTTCTAGGGGCTGAGCGGGGCCCCCGCCACCGGCGGATCGCCGTCCGGGCCGCGCGCCGACCTCTGGGCGCGGCGGATGCCCTGGAAATGGCTGATAAGCCGGTACAGGTACAGCCCGACCAGGACCACCAGCAGCCCCACGGTGAAATAGCCAACGAGGCTGTGCGCGAAGGGCCAGCGGGACAGCATGTAGCCGGTCCAGGCGAGCAGCAGAGTCCACAGGATCGAGCCGGCTCCGGAATAGAGGCAGTACAGCGGGATCGACATCCGGCAGGCCCCCGCCGGGATCGAGATCAGCGTCCGCACCCCCGGAACCGGCTGGGTCAGGAAGACGGCGATCCCGCCATGCCTTCCAAACCACTCCGTGCTTCGTCGGACCTTCTTGGGGTGGATCGTCAGCCAATGGCCGTAGCGTTTTAAAAAGGCCTCCAGTCGGTCGCGTCCCATCAGCCGGCTGGGCAGAAACCAGACCAGCTGACCGGCCAGCGAGCCCAACCCACCGGCCAAGGCGACACCGAGCAGGTTGTACTCGCCCTGCGCCGCCGCGATGCCGGCCAATGGAATGACCGACTCGGCCGGAACTGGCGGAACCACCCGCGCCAGGACCAGGAGCAGGAAGATGCCCACGTAATTCATCGTGTGCATCACATCGACCAGCCAATTGGTCAGCCCGTCCGCCATTTCAGTCCATCCAATTTTTTGTCACTCTGGAACAGGGTTCAACGGCAGACGGTTCCTGGCCCGTCAATGGGGCGAAAGAGAGGGGTACCACCTTTTCCTTTCCTGTTTGACCGACATCAAAGCGCCACCGCCCTGAATTTTATAAGAATCCCTTCCATACCTGCCCCTTTGCAAGGCCCCAGCCTGTGCGGGCCATCCGGGCTTTTATGGCGGAATTTCCAAATGCAGCTTGGCAATCTGAAGATTTCCACCAAGATCCTCTCCATCATCGTTTTCCTGGCTGCGATCTGTGGAGGTATCACCGCCACGTCGATCGCCGGTCTGGACGCGCTGAGCCGCGCTACCGACGAAATCCAGTTGGCCGGCGAAGAAATGAAGTTTGGCGCGCGCATCAACCGGATGGTTGTCGAACTGAACCGCGACGAGTACCGGCTGGCCGCCAATCCCGGCGATCTGGAGCAGGTTCTCCCGTCCATCGGCAAGACGCGCGAGGCCGTGAGCGGGCTGCTTGCCAAGGTCAAGGGAACCAGCGACGCGGAGCAGAGCCGTATGCTGTCCTCGTTCGAGAGCGCTCTGGCGCGCTATTACAAGGAACTTGAAGACACGATCGCCGTTGCTCGCCGGATCAGGGGCGGCAGCGATCTGACCCAAAATCAGCGCGACATCCTGGCGTCGGTGGATGCAAGCGCGACCGCCGCGCGGGCACTTCAGGATCTGACCATCGCCTACACCAGCTACACCGACGAAAAGGCGTCGCGGCTGTCGCAGGATGCATCCGCCCTGGCGGAATCCCGGTCGGTCCAGCTCGTCACCGCCGCCGCCATCGGCATCCTGGCGGGGCTTCTGCTCGGCTGGACGGTGTCCCAGTTCGGCATTGTCCGGCCCGTGAAGGCCATCGTTGGCTGCCTGCGCGGCCTTGCCGACGGCAACCTGGACACTTTGCTGTACGGCACTGGACGCAAGGACGAGGTCGGGGAGATCGCCGCCACAGCGGAGGTGTTCAAGACCAACCTGATCCGCAACCGCGCGATGGAGCGTGAGGCCAAGGAGGCCGCGGCCAAGTCCCAGGCGGAGAAGCGCGCGGCGATGCTCGACCTCGCGGGCCGGTTCGAAGCGCGGGTGGGGGTCATCGTCAACGACGTCGGCGGCGCCGCGACGGAGCTTCAGGCCACCGCCTCCCAGCTCTCCGCCGCGGTCGAGGAAGTCAGCGCCCAGTGCGGCGCCGTGGCCGGTGCGTCGGAAGAGGCCAGCGCCAACGTGCAGACCGTCGCCGCGGCGTCGGAGGAAATGTCCGCCTCCATTCACGAGCTGGCAGAGCGCGTGTCCCGCGCCGCCGCCCGCTCCAAGGCCGCGGCGGAAGGAGCCGATCTGGCGCAGACCCAGCTCGATTCCCTGTCCGGAGCCATCGAGCAGGTGGACCAGATCGTCGCCGCCATCAACTCCGTCGCCTCCCAGACCAACCTGCTGGCTCTGAACGCGACCATCGAGGCCGCCCGCGCGGGCGAGGCCGGCAAGGGCTTCGCGGTGGTGGCGCAGGAGGTGAAGAACCTCGCCAACCAGACCCACGCGATGACGGAGCAGATCGGCAACCAGATCGCCGCGGTGAAGAGCGCCTCCAACAGGACGGTGGACGCCATGCGCGCGATCATCACCCAGGTCGAGGACATCGACCGCTCCACCGCGGAGATGGCCGCCTCCGTCGAGCAGCAGAGCGCGGCGACGGGCGAGATCAGCCGCAACGCCCAGCAAGCGGCCAACGGCACCGCGGAAGTGTCCAGCAACGTCGTCGGCATCCAGCAAGCGGAAGCGGAGACCAGCGCCGCCACCCACAGCGTGAAGGGAGCCGCCGACCAGTTGGCCGAACGTGCGGCCGGCCTGAAGCGCGAGGTGGACCAGTTCCTGGCCGAGGTGCGCGCGGCATAGACAGCCGCGCGTTCGGAACGCCCCTCAGCCCCGGGTATCGCCCGGCGGCGGGGGCGGCGGAGCGCTCTCCGCGACGGTGGCGCGGCCCGGATCGCGCTTCTGGCACTCCAACAGGATGTCGCGCGCGATCGGCGCCGCCGCGGTGGAGCCGCCGCCGCCATGCTCCACGAACACCGCGCAGGCGTAGCGCGGGGAACTGACCGGCGCGTAGGAGATGAACAGCGCGTGGTCGCGCTCCCGCCAGGGCAGATCCTCGTTCTTCTTCACGCCGGTGCTGCGCTCCGCCATGGTGATGCGGCGGACCTGGGCGGAGCCGGTCTTCCCGGCCATTTCATAGCCGGGTTCGGTGATGCGCGACTTGTAGGCGGTGCCGTTCGGCGCGTTGGTCACCTCGTAGAGGCCGCGCAGGACGAGGTCGAGATTCTCCTTCTTCACCCCGATTGGCGGCCAGCTCGTCTGTTCGCCCGACAGCGCCTTGATCTGCTTGGTCAGGTGGGGCTTCACGGCGAAGCCGCCGTTGGCCAGCCGCGCGGTCATGGCGACGAGTTGCATCGGGGTGGACAGCACATACCCCTGCCCGATCGCCGCGATCAGCGTCTCGCCCTGCGCCCAGGGTTTGCCGAGCGCGCCCTTCTTCCAGTCGATGGAAGGGATCAGGCCCGGCCGCTCGTGCGGCAGGTCCAGCCCCGTCAGCTGCCCCATGTCGAAGCGGTTGGCCATCTCGGCGATGCGGTCGATGCCGATGCGCCGCGACACGTCGTAGAACCACACGTCGCAGGAATGGCGCAGCGCGCCGACCACGTCCACCGTGCCGTGCCCGCCCTTCTTCCAGCAGTGGAAGCGGTGGTCGCCGAGGTCCATGTGACCCGGACAGAAGACCGAGTGGTTGCGGCTGATCAGGCCGGACTCCAGCGCCGCCAGGGCCACCACCGGCTTGAAGGTCGAGCCCGGCGGGTACTGCCCGGCCACCGCCTTGTTGTTCAGCGGGGTCGCCTGGTTGGACAGCAGCTCCTCCCACAGCTCGGCGCTGATGCCCATGGTGAACTGGTTGGGGTCGTAGCTGGGGTGCGAGCACAGGGCGTAGATGCCGCCGGTGTGCACGTCCATCACCACACAGGAGGCGCTGACCTCCTGCGCCAGCCGCTGCTGCACGAATTTCTGCAACCCGATGTCGATGGTCAGCTGGACCTCGCGGCCCGGCTGACCCTCATCGCGCGACAGCTCGCGGATGACGCGCCCGACCGCGTTGACCTCGAGCTGGCTGGTCCCCGCCGTGCCACGCAGCGCCTTCTCGTGATACTTCTCCATCCCGGCCTTGCCGATGCGGAAGCCGGGCAGCGACAGCACGGGGTCGCCGTTCAGCTCCGCCTCCGACACCGCGCCGACATAGCCCAGGATGTGGGCGGTCGCCTCCGCCTCCGGATAGTGGCGGATCTCGCCGACCTCGATGGCGACGCCGGGCAGGTCCGGCGTGTTCATCTCGATGGTGGCGACCTGCTCCCAGGTCAGGTTCTCGCGCACGGTGACCGGCACGAAGCGGCGCTTGCGGTGCAGCTCGCGCATCACGCGGCGGCGGTCGCCGTCGGTCAGCGGGACGATCTTGGAGATCTTGTCCAGCGTGTCCTGGATGTTGCGCGTGCGCTCCGACACCACGACGACACGGTAATTCTGCTGGTTCACGGCCAGCGGCGCGCCGAACCGGTCGACGATGGTGCCGCGCGACGGGGCGACCAGCCGCAGGCTGATGCGATTCTCCTCCGCCAGCATGGTGAAGCGCGCGGATTCCACCACCTGCAGGTAATAGAGCCGCCCGACCAGCGCGGACAGACCGGCGAGCTTCAGCCCACCCAGCACAGCGGCGCGGCGGGTCAGCAGGCGGTAGCGGTCGGTGTCGCGGTCCATCGCAGTCAAAGGCTCACATCCCCTGCCACATCATCCCTCGCCGCCTCATCCCTGCCCGTCATCCCTGCCCGTCGTCCCTGAGGAACGCGCGATGGACGCGGATCAGCGTCCAGGCGATCGCCGGAAAGAAGGCCATGGTCAGCAGCGCCTGGAACAGCGCCGGCCTGAACGGCAGCACCGTCGCCTGGAGCACCGAAAAGGCCAGCCACTGGATGCAGGCAACACCCATCATGACCAGCCCGAAGCCGAACCACATCAGGGCGAAGGTGCTCGACGCCAGCACGCGCCGCTGGCTGGACACCGCCCAATGGACCAGCACCAGCACCAGCGCGTTCACCCCCAGAGGCCCGCCCGTCAACAAATCCTGCAGGAGCCCGATCAGGAAGGCGGTGCCCGGCCCCATCAGGTCGGGCCGGTGGATCGCCCAATAATAGACGGCGATGGCGGTCAGAAAAGGCGCCACCGACGCATAGCCGGGCAGCGGCACCGGGATCATCCCAGCCAGCGCCAGCATGACCGTCACCGCAAAAGGTGCAAGGTTCCGCCCCGTCTTGTCCAGCCGCTGCCACAAGGTCAGCGTCATTTCGACTCGGACGACGGTTCCGTCTCGCTTCCCGGCAGGCTGAACTCGACCAACTGCAGGTGCTCGACCCGCGACAGGTCGACGTTCGGCTGCACCCGGACGCCACGTTCACCAGCCGAGGACACCACGCCCACCGGCAGGCCCGGCGGGAACTGCCCGCCATGACCGGAGGTCACCACCCGCTCGCCCACCTGGACCGGCGCTTCCGGGGGCAGGTAGAGGAGCCGGGTCTGGTCGGAATTGTCGCCCGCCATCACCGCCCGCTGGCGCGAGCGCTCCAGAACCACGGGAATGCGCGTGTTGATGTCGGTCAGCAGGAGGATGCGGGCGGACCATTCCCCGACCTCGATCACCCGGCCGACCAGCCCGCTGCCGGCGATGGCCGCCTGCCCCTTGCGCACCCCGTCACGGCGGCCGGCGGTGACCACCAGCGTGCGCAGGAAGGAACTGCCCGGAGCGGCGATGACCCGCGCCGTGATGAAGGAGGAGGACGGCTCCGGCGTCGCCTTCAGCAGCGAGCGGAGGCTGATGTTCTCCGCCTCCAGCCGCAGCGCCGCCTGCTTCCATTGCAGCAGCCGCGCGTTCTCCGCCTTCAGCCGCTGGTTCTCCTCGAAAGCGTTCTGCACCTCGACCACCGACTCCACGACATGGGCGGCGGTGGCGGCGGGGCGCGAGATCGCGTCGAGGATCGGGGCGAAGGCGTCGGTCACCCGGGCGCGGGCGCTGTCCACCGACAGCGCGTCGATCCGGCCCACCATCATCAGCGCGACGGAGGCGAGCACCAGCAGGAGGAAGGAGAAGCGCTGGGCGAGCGCCCGCAGCGGGGCGGCGAGGCGCACGACGGAACCGGAATTGCGAGGCTTCACAGGATCATCCCGTCCAGGTACGCGATCCGCCCCCGGCTACGCCGGCGAATGGACGTGCCACCGGGGGAACCCAAGCGAGCAATACACCAATCAGTAGGCGCTGACCAAGACGTTTCGCAACGTCTTCATCTCCTCCAGCGCCCGCCCGGTGCCCAGCGCGACGCAGGACAGCGGGTCGTCGGCGATCGACACCGGCAGGCCGGTGGCGTGGCGCAGGACGAAGTCCAGGTTGCCCAGCAGGGCGCCGCCGCCGGTCAGCACGATGCCCTTGTCCACGATGTCCGCGGCCAGTTCCGGCGCCGTGTGCTCCAGCGCGACCTTCACCGCCTCGACGATGGCCGACACCGGCTCCGCCAGGGACTCGGCGATCTGCCGCTCGGAGATGATGAGTTCCTTGGGCACGCCGTTCATCAGGTCGCGGCCCTTGATCTCCAGGATGCGGCCCTCGCCGTCTTCCGGCGGGCAGGCCGAACCGATTTCCTTCTTGATCCGCTCCGCCGAGCCTTCGCCGACCAGCAGGTTGTGGGTGCGGCGGATGTAGCCGATGATGGCCTCGTCCATCTTGTCGCCGCCCACGCGGACGGAGCGGGAATAGACGATGCCGCCCAGCGACAGCACGGCCACCTCGGTTGTGCCGCCGCCGATGTCCACGACCATGGACCCGGTCGGCTCCGTCACCGGGAGCCCGGCGCCGATCGCGGCGGCCATCGGCTCCTCGATCAGGAAGACGCGGCGGGCGCCGGCGGCTTCCGCCGATTCCTGGATCGCGCGGCGCTCCACGGCGGTGGAGCCCGACGGCACGCAGATGATGACCTGCGGGCTGGCGAAGCTGCGCCGGTTGTGCACCTTGCGGATGAAGTGCTTGATCATCTCCTCGGCGACTTCGAAGTCGGCGATGACGCCGTCGCGGAGGGGGCGGATGGCCTGGATGTTGCCGGGCGTGCGGCCCAGCATCATCTTCGCCTCGTCGCCGACGGCCAGCACCTGCTTCTTGCCGCGGACGTTGGCGATGGCCACGACCGAGGGTTCGTTCAGAACGATGCCGCGGCCCTTGACATAGACCAGGGTGTTGGCCGTCCCCAAATCGATCGCCATGTCGGCGGAAAGCACGCCGAGGAGTTTGGAAAGCATGGACCCGACTAACTCTTCAATGCGGTTGAGACGGCCTTGCCGGCGATGTGCCCGCTCCGGTGCGGAGGGCCACGCCCGCCAACGGTTCCATAGACGAATGCCCCTTCGCGCTCAAGCGGAGAGTGCAACCGGCACGCCTTGCCGATCCCTGTTGCCGGCGCCCGTGGGGCGGTCGCCGGCGCCGGTCCGGCGCTCTGGTCGATGGGAGGCGGTCCTTGAGGCAAGGCCGGTCCCGGCGGAATGTCCAGTCCCCGAAGTGCTGGCGGAACGCCGTCCTCCGGTGCCCGCCACACTGCCGCGTCAGGGTTAATTTTCCGTCAACAGGAGGCGGAAACCTCCGGCGTCCGGCCAACCGCCCCGCTCGCGTCGGGGGTATCCTTAGGCTGATTCCCAACCCGCCGCAACGGCTTTGTGTCGGGCTTGAAACCGCTCCGGCGCCCCGGAGCCGGCCCCTTCCGGCGGCCTCAAGAATGATCGGATTTCACCGACGCCGCAGCCTTGCCGTGCGCTCCGTGATGGCTCCCCTCCAGCCGGTCCATCAGGGCCAGCAGCACGCCCGACACCACGAAGGTCATGTGGACGATGACCATCCACATCAGGTTTTCCTTGCTGGTGTTGTCGATGTTCATGAAGCTCTTCAGCAGGTGGATGCCGGAGATCGCCACGATGGAGGCGATCAGCTTCAGCTTCAGCCCGCCGAAATCGACCTTGCCCATCCATTCCGGACGGTCCTTGTGGTCGGCCACGTCGATCTTCGACACGAAGTTCTCGTATCCCGAAAAGATCACCATCAGCAGGAGGTTGCCGGCCAGCGACAGGTCGATCAGGGTCAGCACGGCCAGCAGCACGTCCTTTTCCTGCATCTCCAGCACATGCGGGACGATGTGGAAGATTTCCTGCGTGAACTTCGCCAGCAGGAGCACCAGCGAGACGACGAGCCCCAGATAGAAGGGGGCGAGCAGCCAGCGGCTGGCGAAGATGATCTGTTCGAAACGGCGTTCGATCATGACGGTCGGCGTCCGTGCTTGGTCATAAGGGGTAGGAGCGGCGGACTCTTGCCATTTCGCATCTGCGAAATCAACCGTTCCCATGACGCGCGCCGCATCGTCCCATGGCAAGAGGACTGGCCTGCGGGGTCGCGAAACTGTAACGTTCCCGGTCGTCCGCCGCACCGATACCGACAAGGCCCGTTCCCATGAAGCATCCCGCCCCGCACATCGTCACCGCCTTCGAAGACGCCATGAAGCGGCTGAAGGCCAGCATCGTGCAGATGGCGGGCGCCGCGGAAACGCAGCTCGACGGCGCGCTGACCTGCCTGACCCAGCGCAACCCGGAGCAGGCCCGCGCCATCGTGGAGTCCGACGCGCGGCTCGACAGCTACGAGCACGAGATCGAGGCGAACTGCATGCGCATGCTGGTGCTTCGTCAGCCGGTGGCCGACGACCTGCGCGAAGTGATCGCCGCCCTGAAGATCGCCGGCAACCTGGAGCGCGTGGGCGACCACGCCGCCAACACCGCCCGCCGCGCCGTTTCCGTGGCGGAATTCCCCGAATCCCCGGCGATGAGCACCCTGCCCAACCTAGGCCGCCTGGTGCGCCAGCGCCTGACCACGGCGGTGGACGCCTATGTGGACGGTGACGTCGAACTGGCGCTGCGCGTCTGGCGCACCGACGACGAGGTGGACGCGCTCTACACCAGCCTGTGCGAGAGCATCAACCAGTCGGCGGCCCGCCTGCCGGAGATGTTCACCGCCCACATGCATCTGCTGTTCATCGCCAAGAGCCTGGAGCGCATCGGCGACCACGCGACCAACATCGCGGAGGTGGTGCATTTCGTGCACACCGGCCGGCCGTTGCTCGACGAGCGTCCAAAGGCGGACCGGTCGCGGGGGGATGTGTGAGGGGAAGCGAGCGGCTGCCCCCACCCCGGCCCTCCCCCGCTTTGCGGTGGAGGGAGTTTGGTCCCCTCCCTCGCGAAGCGGGGGAGGGTTAGGGAGGGGGCAAAGATCTTCCCCAATCTCCCTCTCCCCACAAACGAAAAAGCGCGCCTCGCGGCGCGCTTTCCCGTTTCTCGATCCAGGAACCGATCAGTTCTTGGACTTGTCGACCAGACGGCGCTCGGCGATCCACGGCATCATGGCGCGCAGCTTCTCGCCGACCTGCTCGATCGAATGCTCGGCGTTGCGGCGGCGGGTCGCCTTGAAGGACGGCTGGCCGGCCTTGCACTCCAGCATCCAGTCGCGGACGAAGCGGCCGGTCTGGATGTCCTCCAAAACGCGCTTCATCTCGGCCTTGGTCTCCGGGGTGATGATGCGCGGGCCGGTCTTGTAGTCGCCGTACTCGGCGGTGTTGGAGATCGAGTAGCGCATGTTGGCCATGCCGCCCTCATACATGAGGTCGACGATCAGCTTCACCTCGTGCAGGCACTCGAAATAGGCCATCTCCGGGGCGTAGCCGGCCTCGGTCAGCGTCTCGTAGCCGGCCTTGATCAGCTCGGTCAGGCCGCCGCAGAGCACGGCCTGCTCGCCGAACAGGTCGGTCTCGCACTCTTCCTTGAAGGTCGTCTCGATGATGCCGGCGCGGCCGCCGCCGATGGCCGAGGCGTAGGACAGGGCGATGTCCAGCCCGTTGCCCGAGGCGTTCTGGTGCACGGCCACGAGGCAGGGCACGCCGCCGCCGCGCTGGTATTCGCCGCGGACGGTGTGGCCGGGGCCCTTCGGCGCGATCATGAACACGTCGAGGTCGGCGCGCGGCTCGATCAGGTTGAAGTGCACGTTCAGGCCGTGCGCGAAGGCGAGCGCGGCGCCTTCCTTCAGGTTCTTGGCGAGGTCGTCGCGGTACAGGTCGGCCTGCAGCTCGTCCGGGGTGAGGATCATCACCACGTCGGCCCAGGCGGCGGCCTCGCCCGGAGCCATGACCGTGAAGCCGGCGGCCTCAGCCTTCTTGATGGTGGCCGAGCCCGGGCGGAGGGCGATGCGCACGTCCTTCACACCGCTGTCACGCAGGTTGTTGGCGTGGGCGTGGCCCTGGCTGCCGTAGCCGACGATGACGACCTTCTTCCCCTTGATCAGGTTCACGTCGGCATCACGATCATAATAGACGCGCATGGTGGTCTTCCTTGGATTTTTCGATCTGGTGGTGCGGGTTTTGCGCAGCGGAATTACTCCACCGGCGAAAGGGCCGCGTCAAGCAGAACACTGTTCGTTAGACGGATAAAGGACGGCGGGCTGGGTCGCTTCAAACTCATGGCCCGCCGTCATCCCTGGCCGCAACGGGGCCGGGATCAGAACCCGGTGGCTCCCTTCGACATGGCGACGACGCCGGTGCGGCTGGCCTCGACGAGCCCGAGCTGGGCCATCAGCCCGACGAAGTCGTCGACCTCCGCCGTCGTGCCGGTCAGCTCGAACACGAAGGAGGTCAGGGTGGCGTCCACGACCTTCGCCTTGAAGATGTCGGCCAAGCGCAGCGCCTCGATGCGGCGGTCGCCGGTGCCGGCGACCTTGACCAGCGCCAGTTCGCGCTCCACCGACGGCCCCTCGTCCGTCAGGTCGTGCACCTTGTGCACCGGCACGAGCCGGTCGAGCTGTGCCTTGATCTGCTCCACCACCATGCGGGTGCCGGAGGTGACCAGGGTGATGCGCGACAGGTGGTCGGCGTTGTTCACCTCCGCCACCGTCAGGCTTTCGATGTTGTAGCCGCGGCCCGAGAACAGGCCGATGACGCGGGCCAGCACGCCCGGCTCGTTGTCCACCAGCACGGCGATGGTGTGCTTCTCGATCTTCTCTTCCACGATCCGTACTCCGCCAGAGGGCCTTCAACCGTTCGTCTTGGTCGCCGCGATCAGACCAGCACCATGCCGTCTTCCGGCGTGGCGTCGGACGGGCTGTCCTCCGGACCGAACAGGATTTCGTTGTGGGCCTTGCCGCCGGGGATCATCGGGAAGCAGTTCTCCTTCGGGTCCACGGCGATGTCGATGATGCAGGGGCGGTCGGTGACGGCCAGCATCTTCTCGATGACCTCGTCCACCTCGGCCACCGTGGTCGCGCGCAGGCCGACGCAGCCCCAGCTTTCCGCCAGCTTCACGAAGTCGGGCAGCGCCTCGGAGTAGCTGTTGGAGTAGCGGGAGCCGTGCAGCAGCTCCTGCCACTGGCGCACCATGCCCATGTACTTGTTGTTCAGGATGAAGATCTTGACCGGGGCGCGGTACTGCACCGCCGTGCCGATCTCCTGCATGTTCATCAGGAAGGACGCCTCGCCCGACACGTCCACCACGATGGCGTCGGGGTGGGCGAGCTGCGCGCCGATGGCCGCCGGCAGGCCATAGCCCATGGTGCCCAGGCCGCCGGAGGTCATCCAGCGGTTCGGCTCGTCGAAGGGCAGGAACTGGGCGGCCCACATCTGGTGCTGGCCGACCTCGGTCGTCACGTAATGGTCCTTGCCGCGCAGCGCCTCGCGCAGCCGCTCCAGCGCGTACTGCGGCTTGATGACCGCCTCGGTGCGGTTGTAGTTCAGGCAGTTGCGGGCGCGCCAGCCCTCGACCTGACCCCACCACTCCTTCAGGGCGGTCTGGTCGGCGCGCTTCTGGCGGGCCTTCCAGATGCGGATCATGTCTTCCAGAACGGCGCCGGCGTCACCGACGATGGGGATGTCCACCGCGACGTTCTTGTTGATCGAGCTGGGGTCGATGTCGACGTGGATCTTCTTCGAGCCCGGCGCGAACTCCGACAGCTTGCCGGTCACGCGGTCGTCGAAGCGGGCGCCGATGTTGATCATGACGTCGCAGTTGTACATGGCGAGGTTCGCCTCGTACGTCCCATGCATGCCCAGCATGCCCAGCCACTGCGGGTCCGACGCCGGGAAGGCGCCCAGCCCCATCAGGGTCGAGGTGATCGGGAAGCCGGTCATCTTCACGAACTGGGTCAGCAGCTTGCCCGCGATCGGGCCGGCGTTCACCACGCCGCCGCCGGTGTAGAAGATCGGGCGCTTGGCATTGGCGATCAGCTCAATCGCCTCCTCCACGCGGGCGATCTCGGGCTTCACCTGCGGGCGGTAGGTCTTGTGCTTCACCTCGGTCGGCGGGACGTAGGTGCCGTCGGCGAACTGCACGTCCTTCGGGATGTCGACCAGCACCGGGCCGGGACGGCCGCTGCGCGCCACATAGAAGGCCTCGTGCATGGTGCGGGCGAGCTGGTTGACGTCCTTCACCAGGTAATTGTGCTTGGTGCAGGGGCGCGTGATGCCGGTGGTGTCGGCCTCTTGGAAGGCGTCGTTGCCGATCAGGTGGGTCGGCACCTGCCCGGACAGGCAGACCAGCGGAATGCTGTCGCACAACGCGTCGAGCAGGCCCGTCACGGCGTTGGTGGCGCCGGGGCCGGAGGTCACCAGCACGCAGCCCACCTTGCCGGTGGAGCGGGCGTAGCCTTCCGCGGCGTGCACGGCGGCCTGCTCGTGCCGGACGAGGATGTGCTTGATGTCGTTCTGCTGGAAAATGGCGTCGTAGATCGGAAGTACCGCGCCGCCCGGATAACCGAAGATGATGTCTACGCCCTGATCCTTCAGGGCCTTGATGACGATCTGCGCGCCGGTCAGCTTCTGTTCGGGCATAGCTCACGACCTTCCAATGGGGGCCCCTCTTTTCACGGGCGGCCCTGTTCCTTCTCAAACCCCGGCGATGGCCTGCTGGGAAAACAAGGGGTTATCCCCAAAGGCGAAGGCCGGGACCGGCAAACTAGACAATCCGCCGGTTACCGGTCAACCCATTTTGCGAATGATCGAAAAGATTTTTTGCCGCAGTTTTTCCAAATATTTCGCAAGCTGGAAAGACCGCCCTCCCCGCGAAGCCGCCGCAAACGCAAACGGCCTGCCCCGCGGGTGCGGAGGCAGGCCATTGCGTGAGGACCGGCGGAGGTTACGCCGCAACGGTCTGGAGCAGGCCGCAGAGGCGGCGGATGCCCTCGCGGATGCGCTCCGGGTTGTTGTTGGAGAAGCTAAGGCGCAGCGTGTTCTTGCCCGAGCGGTCGGCGTGGAAGGCCGAACCGGGGACGAAGGCGACGTTGGCCTCCTTGATGGCGCGGGCCAGCAGGTCCACCCCGTCGGTGCCCTCCGGCAGCTCGATCCAGACGAACATGCCGCCGTCCGGCTTGGTCCAGGTCACCCCGGCCGGGGCGAACTCGTCCAGCGCGGTCAGCATGGCGTCGCGGCGCTCCTTGTAGCCGGCGCGCAGACGGCGGATGTGGCTGTCGAAGCTCTGCGACACCACGTCGTGCAGCACGATCTGGTTGATGGTGCTGGTGTGCAGGTCGCCGGCCTGCTTCATCAGGACCAGCCGGTTGACGACCTCGGCCGGGCCGTTGATCCAGCCCACGCGGAGCGCCGGCACCATCGTCTTGGAGAAGGAGCCGCAGAACAGCACGTTGGTGATCTTCCCGCCGTTGCGGGCGGCGTCCAGCGCGGCGATGGACGGAATCGCCTCGCCCTCGTAGCGCAGCTCGGTGTAGGCGGCGTCCTCGACGATCGGCACGCCGTGCTTGGCGCAGAGGTCCAGCAGCGCTTCGCGGCGGGCCAGCGAGATCGTCGTGCCGTTGGGGTTCTGGAAATCGGGGACGAGGTAAAAGAACTTCGGCTTCTGCTCCAGCGCCGCCTCGACAGCGGCGAGGTCCGGCCCCTCGGCGTCGCCGGGGACGGAGAGGTATTGCGGCTCGTAGGGAGAGAAGGCCTGGAGCGCGCCGAGATAGGTCGGGCGGGTCACCAGGATCTTCTCGCCCGGACCGATCAGCAGCTTGCCGACGAACTCCAGCGCCTGCTGCGACCCGCTGGTCACCAGCACCCCGTCCAGCCCGGCCTGGATGCCGCGGCGGCCCATGTAGGCGCAGATCCACTCGCGCAGCGGCGTGAAGCCCTCGCTGATGCTGTACTGGAGCGCGCCGCCGGCCCCGCTGTTGGACTGGAAGATCTTCTCATAGGCGCGAGCGATGGCCGCGGTCGGGAAGAAATCGGGGTCCGGGATACCCCCGGCGAAGGAGATGATTTCCGGCCGTTCGAGCAGCTTCAGCAACTCCCGGATTTCCGAGGCGCCCATACCGGCGACGCGACCGGCAAACACGTTTCCCCAATCGACCGTCACTTTCAATCCTCCTGAGGGTCAACGACGCAACGTCGTTTCAAGATAGGTCAGTATTGCTTCACTAAGTGGTCTTGTGTAGAGCGAATTGATCGTATGGCAGCCATGCAGCGCGGAGGCCGGAGGCCGCCCCGCCAGCTGGTGGCGGAACCACGTGACCTGCCGCTTCGCGTAGCGGCGTGTCGATTGCTGAGCCAGCGCAATGGCTTCGTCGAGCGTCAGCGCGCCGCGCAGATGGTCGCGCAGTTCCGGCACGCCCAGCGCCTTCATCGCCGGCAGGTCGGGATCGAGGCCGAGCGCGTCGAGCCGCCGCACCTCCTCCAGCGCCCCCTGCCCCATCATCACGCGGAAACGGCGGTCGCAATTGGCGTAGAGCGCGTCGCGCGGCGGGTCGATCACCAGCACGGAGAACAGCAGCCCCTCCGGCGCGCCCTCGGCGCGCTGGGTCTGCCAGTGGGACAGCGGATGGCCGGTGGCCTCCAGCACCTCCCAGGCGCGGGTCAGGCGGGTGGTGTCGCCGGGGTTCAGCTTGGCCGATGCCGGGTCGCGGCCCACCAGCTCCGCGCGGAAGGCCTCGCCACCCAGTTCCCGCAAACGGGCGTGGGCAGCCTTGCGGACCTCGTCGGGGACGGCCGGAACGGCGCTCAACCCCTCCATCAGCGTACGCAGGTAAAGGCCGGTGCCGCCGACGACGATGGGCAGGCGCCCGGCCGCGTGCGCCTCGGCGATCTCGGCCAGTGCCATGTCGCGCCATCGGGCCGCGGATCCGCGCTCCGCCGCCGGCAGCACGCCGTAGAGCCGATGGGGCGCCTGCGCCAGATCCTCCGCCCCCGGACGGGCGGTCAGCACGTCGAGGTCGGCGTAGAGCTGCATGCTGTCGGCGTTGATGACCGTGCCGTTGCGCGCCAGGGCGATGTCGAGCGCCATGCCCGACTTGCCCGACGCCGTCGGGCCGCCGATCACCACCACATGCCGGTGCTGCACATCCCGGTTCCGCGGGCTGTCCTCTGCCATGTCGCTTTGCCTGACGTTCCTCCGGCTACAGCGTATGGCAGGGGAAGGCCCATCAATGCAAGGCGGCTCGCGGGCCTTCCCTGACGGACGACGGTTGGCGCAATCCTCCGGCTGTGCTAGGGAGCGCGCGCGCCCTTCCCCACGGCTCTTCCAGGATCGCCCCGCCATGAGCGCTGTCGTTACGCTGATTGCCGCCGCCTCCGCCGTTCTCGACGAGCAGGCCGTGCAGGCCGCCCGCGCGTCCCTGACCGCGCTGGGGGCCGACACCGCCAAGCCGGACTGGCTGGCGCCGGACCGCGCCTGCGACATCGCCGAGGAAGGGCTGGTGCCCGAGCAGGCCGAAGCCGCCGTGCGCCGTGCGCTGGCCAATCTCGCGCTGGACGGGCTGGCCGTGGACGTCATCGCCCAGAAACCGGGCAACCGGAAGAAGCGCCTGCTGGTCGCCGACATGGAATCGACGATCATCGAGCAGGAGATGCTGGACGAGCTTGGCGATTACGTCGGGCTGAAGGATCACATCGCCGCGATCACCGCCCGCGCCATGAACGGCGAGATCGACTTCAAGGGCGCGGTGCGCGAGCGGGTCGCCCTGCTCAAGGGCTTGAACGAGAGCGTCGTCGACGAGGTGTGGCAGCGCGCCACCCTGATGCCGGGCGCCAGGACGCTGGTCTCCACCATGCGCGCCAACGGGGCGACCTGCGTGCTGGTGTCCGGCGGCTTCCGCTGCTTCACGGAGCGGGTGCGCCAGTGGGTCGGCTTCGACGACGACCGTGGCAACGTGCTGGAGGTGGTGGACGGCGTCATGACCGGCGCTGTGGTCGAGCCGATCCTCGACAAGGACAGCAAGCTGGAGGCCCTGCTCGCCTACGCCGGGGAGCGCCACGTGCCGACCGTCGAGACGATGGCCGTCGGCGACGGCGCCAACGACCTGCCGATGCTACTGGCCGCCGGTCTGGGCGTCGCCTTCCACGCCAAGCCGACGGTGGCCGCCCAGGCCCGCGCCCGCGTGGACCATGGCGACCTGACCGCCCTGCTGTTCGCCCAGGGCTACCGGATCGGGGAGTTCGTGGAGGGCTGACCGCCCACCCTTGACGGGCACGCCTCCGCAACCTCACAAAGCGAAAGGGCACCGGCGGTCTCCCGCCGGTGCCCTTTTCGTTTGGGGATAGCCCCCCGGATCAGCCCTGGCTGAGCGGGATGGCGACGAAGCGCAGGTCGCCGTGGCGGTCCACCAGCAGCAGGATGGACTTCTTGCCCTGTTCCTTGGCCTTCTGGATCTTCGCCGTCACGTCTTCCGGCTTGCGGACCTCCTCCTGGCCAACCTCGATGATGACGTCGCCGGCGCGGATGCCCTTCTCCGACGCGGTGGAGTTGCCCGCCACCTCGGTCACCACGACGCCCTTCAGCTCGGGCTTGATCTCGAACTGCTGGCGCAGCTCCGGGGTGATGTTGGTCAGCTTCAGGCCCAGCGTCTCGGTCGGCTTCTGGGCCGGCGCCTGCTGCGGCTGGCGGCGCTGCTCCTCTGGATTGGCGGCGAGAAGGCCCGATTCTTCGGCGGCCTCAAGCTCGCCCACCTTCACCTGGAGCTGCTGCGACTTGCCCTTGCGCCACACCTCGATCGGGACGGCCTTGTCGATCGGCGTCTCGGCGACGACGCGCGGCAGGCGGCGCATCTCGTTGATTTCCTTGCCGTCGAACTTGGTCACCACGTCGCCCGCTTGGATGCCGGCCTTGGCCGCCGGGCCGTTCGGGGTGATCGAGGCGACCAGCGCGCCCTTGTGGCCCTGGAGGCCCAGGCTCTCGGCGATCTCCGGGGTCACGCCCTGGATGCGCACGCCCAGCCAGCCGCGGCGGGTCTTGCCGTATTCGCGGAGCTGCGCGACCACCTGCTTGGCGAGGTTGGACGGGATGGCGAAGCCGATGCCGACCGAACCGCCCGACGGCGAGAAGATCGCCGTGTTGATGCCGATGACCTCGCCGTTCAGGTTGAACATCGGGCCGCCGGAGTTGCCGCGGTTGATCGAGGCGTCGGTCTGCAGGAAGTCGTCGTAGGGACCGGCGTTGATGTCGCGCTGGCGGGCCGAGATGATGCCGGCGGTGACCGAACCGCCCAGGCCGAACGGGTTGCCGATGGCCAGCACCCAGTCGCCCACGCGCATGGCGTCCGAATCGCCGAAGGGCACGGCGACCAGCGGGTGGTTCGTGTTGATCTTCAGCAGGGCGACGTCGGTCTTCGGGTCCTTGCCGATCAGCTCCGCCTTGATGTTGGTGTCGTCCTGCAGGATGACGGTGATCTCGTCGGCGTCCTGGATGACGTGGTTGTTGGTGACCACGTAGCCGTTCTTGGCGTCGATGATGAAGCCGGAGCCGAGCGAGGTGGACTTGCGCGGCTGCTGCGGCTGGTCCTGCTGCTGGCGGTCGAAGAAGTCGCGGAAGAACTCCTCGAACGGCGAGCCCGGCGGGAACTGCGGCATCTCGGGACGGGCGCCCTGCTGGCGCTGCGGCACCGCCTGGCTGGTCGAGATGTTGACCACGGCGGGCAGCAGCTTTTCCGACAGATCGGCGAAGCTGGTCGGCGCCGGGCGCGACTGGGCCATGGCGGGGGTGCCGACGGCGGCGGACAGCCCCAACAGGAGAGCGGCGATCAACGGCACGACGCGCAGCCGGCGGCCCAGCGACCGGATGTCCGCTTCGCGGCCGGGCTCGGCGCGGTGGATGGGGTGGTTCGGGTTCAACTCAGCTCTCCCTGCCGGACATCCGGCACCTTCTTGTTCCAATCGGCCATCTGTTCCAATCGGCTCGCGGCTTCATGCGAATCGCGGTCCGAGGGGGCGCTTCACCGATCCGTGTGCCGGATGTAATCCCCGCGCGTCACCGCTTCAAGCAAAGGCGCACGGGTCCCATCCGCCACGGAGGACGCGCGAGTATAGAAGTCGGAGTATGGCCGGAAAATGGCGGCGCGGTCCAGCGACGCGCGCGCGGCAAATGGGTGTCAGGCGCCCCGCAGAAGCCAGACGAATCCGACGCCGACCATCGCCGTCGCCAGCCCGACGGTGCGCAGCCGGTTTTCCGGCATCGTCAGCGCTTCGACGATCAGCCGCCGCATCGCGGTCGGGAACAGCGCGTAGAGCACGCCCTCGATCACCAGGACCAGGGCCAGCGCGGTGAGGAAATCCGTCATCGGTCGGGCGGCATTTCAGGGAAGGAATGCGGGGCGGAAAGACAAGATTGGGGTGGGAGAACGGGAGCCCCCACCCCACCCCCTCCCCCGGGACGAGGGGGAGGGGGAGACGAGCGCGACGTCTTACTGCTGCTGGGCGGTCGCCGGGGCCGGGGCCCGCTGCGGCGCCGGGGCGATGCCCGAGGCCGGAGCCGGCTGGCCGTTGCCGCCGCCGGTGATATCGCCGAAGTAGCGGAAGAACTCGCCGGTCGGGGACAGCACCATGGTGGTGTCGTCCTTGTTCAGCGACTTCCGGTAGGCTTCGAGCGTCCGGTAGAAGCTGTAGAACTGCGGGTCCTGCGACGTCGCCTCGGCGATCATCTTCAGCGCCTGGTTGTCGCCTTCACCGCGCAGGATCTGCGAATCGCGCTGCGCTTCGGCCAGGATGACGGTGCGTTCGCGATCCGCGCGGGAGCGGATCTGCTGCGACTGCTCCTGACCCTGGGCGCGGGCCTCGGCGGCTTCGCGCTCACGCTCCGACCGCATGCGGGCGAAGATCGACTGGCTGGTTTCCTCCGGCAGGTCGGCGCGGCGGATGCGGACGTCGACGATCTCGATGCCGAAGCGCTTCGCCTCGTCGTTCACCTGCCCGCGGATGTCGTTCATCACGCGCGGACGCTCGTCCGACAGGATGGCGAGCAGCGTCACGCTGCCGAGAACGCGGCGCAGCGCCGAGTTCACGATGGCGTTCATCCGCGTCTCGGCCACCGCCTCGTTGCCGGCGGTCTGGTAGAAGCGCAGCGGGTCCAGGATGCGGTAGCGCGCGAAGGCGTCCACGTCCAGGCGCTTCTGGTCGGCCAGGATGACCTGCTCCACCGGCGGATCGAGGTCGAGCACGCGGCGGTCGAGGATGCGGACTTCCTGGATGAAGGGGATCTTGGCCTTCAGGCCGGGATCGCGGATGACGCGCATCGGCTCGCCGAACTGGAGGACGAGCGCCTGCTGCGCCTCGTTCACCGTGAACAGCGAGGCCGAGGCGAGCACGCCCGCGGCGAGGATGCCGATGCCGGCGACCAACAAAGTGCGGTTCATGGCATCCCTCCTCAACGGGCCGGCTGCTGGCCGGCGGGCCGCGCCGGGGCAGGCTGAAGCTGGTTGAGCGGCAGATAGGGAACCACGCCCTGGGCACCCTGCGCGTTGCCGTCGATGATGACCTTGTTGGCGCCGCTCAGGATCTCTTCCATGGTCTCCAGATACATGCGCTTCGCGGTCACGTCCTTGGCGGTCGAGTAGGCGTCGAACACCTTGCGGAAGCGGTCGGCGTCACCCTGGGCCAGGTTCACGACCTGCTCGCGGTAGGCGGAGGCTTCCTGGATCAGCCGTTCCGCATCGCCTCGGGCGCGCGGGATCACGTCGTTCCGGTAGGCCTCGGCCTCGTTGCGGGCGCGCTCTCGGTCGGCGCGGGCGCGCTGCACGTCGTTGAAGGCGTCGATGACGGGCGACGGCGGGTCGGCCTTCTGCAGCTGCACCTGCGTCACCTCGATGCCACCCTCATAGTCGTCCAGCATGGCCTGGAGGAGCCCACGGGTGGAGGTTTCGATCTGCTGACGGGCCTCGGTCAAGGCCGGTTGCAGGTCGGTGCGGCCGATCACCTCGCGCATCGCGCTTTCCGCCGCCTTCTTCACGGTGGCCTCGGGGTCGCGGATCTTGAACAGATACTGGCCCGCGTCCTTGATGACCCAGAAGACGGTGAAGTCGATGTCGATGATGTTCTCGTCGCCGGTCAGCATCAGCGATTCGTCGGGAACGTCACGGTCGCCGCGACGCCCGTCGCCGGCCGAGCGATAGCCGACCTCGATCCGGTTGACGCGCGTCACCTTGGGCATCAGCACCGTCTCGATGGGCGCCGGCAGGTGGTAGCGCAGACCGGGCTGCTCCGTGCGCACCCACTGGCCGAAGCGCAGCACGACGCCCTGTTCGTCCGCCTCGACGCGGTAGATGCCGCTGGCCAGCCAGACCACGGCCAGCAGGCCGACGACGAGCGCGATGCCCCGGCCGCTGCCGACGCCGCCCGGCATCACCCGCTTCAGGCGGTCCTGGCCGCGGCGCAGCAGATCCTCCAGGTCCGGCGGCTGCGGCCCTCCGCCGCCGCCACCACCACCGCCTCCACCGCCACCCGGCGGACGGCCCCACGGATTCTGACCGCCACCACCCGGCGGAGGACCCCAGGGGCCGCCACCGCCGCCCCCTCCCTGATTGCTCCACGGCATTCCGTTCGTTCCCCTTCGCGCTCTCTCAATTCTTGGGACGGAAATTCCGGAAAACAAATCGTTTCCGGACCGTCCGATCCCTTTACCATTATTGTCCGCCGGCCCTATAGTGCCCATCCCATTCGGGGAAGGATTTCACCGACGGATATCCGCCAATATCGGGAAGGAAGCGGAGTTTTCAACCATGGCGCAGGTCAGCGAAGCTCAAGTCCTTGAAGCTCTGAGGACGGTTGTCGATCCGGAACGGGGCAAGGACGTCGTCAGCCTCGGCATGCTTTCCGGCCTTGTCGTGCGTGACGGGCACGTCGCCTTTTCGATCGAAGTGGACCCCAAGCGCGGCGCCCAGGCCGAGCCGGTGCGCCACGCCGCCGAGAAAGCGGTGGAGGCTCTGCCGGGCGTCCTGTCGGTCACCGCGGTCCTGACGGCGCACCGCCCCGCCGGGCAGGGTGCGGCCCCGCAGCAGGGCCACGGGCACGATCACGGGCATTCCCATGGCGGGCATGGCCACTCCCATGGTGGCCATGCCCATGGGCAACCGGCGGAGCAGAAGCCGCTGGTGCCGGGCGTGAAGGCCATCGTCGCCGTCGCGTCGGGCAAGGGCGGCGTCGGCAAGTCCACCACAGCCAGCAACCTCGCCCTCGCCATGGCGGCGAACGGGTTGAAGGTCGGGCTTCTGGACGCCGACATCTACGGCCCGTCCATGCCGCGCATGCTGGGCATCTCCGGCCGGCCGACCAGCCGCGACGGCAAGATCCTGGAGCCGATGGAGAACTACGGCATCAAGGTGATGTCGATGGGCTTCCTGGTCGCCGAGGACACGCCGATGATCTGGCGCGGCCCGATGGTGATGAGCGCGCTCCAGCAGATGCTGCGCGACGTGAACTGGGGCACGCTCGACGTCCTGGTGGTGGACATGCCGCCGGGCACCGGCGACGCCCAGCTCACCATGGCGCAGCAGGTGCCGCTGGCCGGGGCGATCATCGTCTCGACCCCGCAGGACATCGCCCTGCTGGACGCCCGCAAGGGGCTGAACATGTTCCGCCGCGTGGACGTGCCCGTCCTCGGCATCATCGAGAACATGAGCTACTTCTGCTGCCCGAACTGCGGCCACCGCACGGACATCTTCAGCCACGGCGGCGCCCGCAAGGAGGCCACGGACCTGGGCATGGAGTTCCTCGGCGAGGTCCCGCTGCACCTCGACATCCGCGAAACCTCCGACCAGGGCCAGCCCATCGTGGTGTCCCAGCCCGAGTCGGAACACGCGAAGGTCTACCGCGGGATCGCCAAGCGGGTGTGGGAGAAGATCGCCGGCGAGCAGGGGCCGGCGCGGGCCGCGCCGCGGATCGTGGTGTCGTAAAGGGGGCGCCCTTGCCCCACCCTTCCCACGGCTTGCGCCGCGGGCCCCTTCCCTCCCCCGCTTCGCAGGGGAGGACCTAAGTTCCCTCCCCTGCGAAGCGGGGGAGGGTTAGGGTGGGGGCAAAGTCTTCAGGGGGTGGGGCCGATGCCGGATTTCGTGACGTTGGTGGTGCTGCTGGCCGCCGTGGTCCTGGCGGTGCCGGTGGCCAAGCGGATCGGCTTCGGCGGGCCGCTCGGCTATCTCGCGGCGGGGCTGGCCATCGGACCGGGCGGACTCGGATTGGTGACGGACGTCGAGGCGATCCGCCACGTCTCGGAACTCGGCGTCATCATGCTGCTGTTCCTGATCGGGCTGGAGCTGCGCCCCGCCCGCCTGTGGGTGATGCGACGATCGGTCCTAGGGCTGGGCGGCGCGCAGGTCGCGGTGACCGCCGTCGTGATCGCCGCCGCCACAATCCTCTTTCTGGGATTCACCCCCGCCGCCGCCGCGGTGACCGGATTCGGCCTTTCCCTGTCCTCCACCGCCATGGTGCTGCCCATGCTGGCGGAGCGGGAACTGCTGACCACCAACGCCGGACGCAGCGCCTTCTCCATCCTGCTCTTCCAGGACCTCGCCATCATCCCGGCGGTGGCGCTGCTGCCCCTGCTCGGTCACGGTGCCGGGGAGGTGCCGGACGCCGGGACGGCGTGGCTGGCCGTGCTGAAGGCCGGCGGCGCGATCGCTGTGATCCTGGCCGGCGGGCGCTACCTGCTGCGCCCGGTGCTGCGCATCGTGGACGGCGCTCGGACGCCGGAAATCTTCACCGCCACCGCCCTTCTGATCGTGCTGGGCACCGCCCTGTTCGCCGCCTGGGCGGGGCTGTCGATGTCGCTCGGCGCCTTCATGGCCGGGGTGCTGCTGTCCGATTCGGAGTACCGGCACGAGGTGCAGGCCGACATCGCGCCGTTCGAGGGGCTGCTGCTCGGCCTGTTCTTCGTCTCGGTGGGCATGGGGGCCGACGTGGCGGCGCTGATGGCCGAGCCGCTGCGCTACCTGTCGCTGGCGCTTGGCCTGATGGCGTTGAAGGCGGCGGCGCTGTTCGGGCTGGCCCGGCTGTCCGGCCTGCGTCCGGGCGGGTCGGTGCGGCTGTCCACCGTGCTGAGCCAGGGCGGCGAGTTCGGCTTCGTGCTGTTCGGGCTGGCCGTCGGTGTCGGCGCGATGAGCGGGGGACAGGCGGCGACGGCCATGCTGGTGGTCACGCTGTCGATGATCGCCACCCCCTTCGTCTTCGCGGCGGAGGAACGCTGGCTGGCGCCGCGGCTGATCGTGAAGCCCGTCCGCCCCTACGACACCATCGCCCCGGACGGGGAGCCGCCGGTGCTGATCTGCGGCTTCGGCCGGGTCGGGCAGATCGTCGGGCGCGTGCTGCGGCTGCGCGGCATCCCCTTCACGGCGCTGGAGCAGAGCGCCGAGCAGGTCGACGTGGTGCGGCGATTCGGCAACAAGGTCTATTACGGCGACCCGTCGCGGCTCGACCTGCTGCGCGCCGCCGGGGCCGACAAGGCCAAGGTGCTGGTGGTGGCGCTGGAGGACATGGAGCAGTCGCTGCGCGTGGTGGAGCTGGCAACGCGCCATTTCCCCCACCTCGTCATCCACGCCCGTGCCCGCAACCGCCGCCACGCCCATTTCCTGATGGACCGCGGGGTCACGCATTTCGTGCGCGAGACCTACGATTCGAGCCTGCGGCTGACCGGTGGCGTTCTGGAATCGCTGGGCCTGCCGCCGGAGGAGACCCGGCACACGCTGGACACCTTCCGCGAGCATGACGAGCGCACACTGATCCGCCAGCACGCCGTGCACCACGACGAGAACCGCCTGATCCAGACCTCCCGCCAAGCCGCCGCCGAGCTTCAGGCCCTGTTCGAGGCCGACCGCGAGGACCCGGAGGAGGAGCGCGACCGCAAGACCGTCTGACGCCCCTCCCCCCGCCTCAGCCGATCAGCAGGCTGTCGTCGGTGATGTCCTCGCCGCCGCGCTGCTTGGCGAACAGCGCCAGCAGATGCGGCACGTCCAGCCCGGCGCGCTGCTCCCCCGACACGTCGAGCACGATCCGCCCCTCGTGCAGCATCACCGTGCGGTCGCCGTAGTCCAGCGCCTGCCGCATGGAGTGGGTGACCATCAGGGTGGTCAGCCGATTCTCCTCGACGATGCGGCGGGTCAGGCCCAGCACGAACTCCGCCGTTCCGGGGTCGAGCGCCGCCGTGTGCTCGTCGAGAAGCAGGATCTTCGATCCGGCGAGCGTCGCCATCAACAGGCTGACCGCCTGCCGCTGCCCGCCGGACAGCAGGCCCATGCGGTCGTGCAGCCGGTTCTCCAGCCCCAATCCCAGCTCCGCGATGCGCTCGCGGAAATGCCGGCGGCGGTCGCCGCGCAGGGCGAAGCCCAGGCCGCGGCGGTGCCCGCGGGCGGCGGCCAGCGCTATGTTCTCCTCGATGGTCAGCGCGGTGCAACTGCCGACCATCGGGTCCTGGAAGACGCGGGCGACCAGCGAGGCGCGCTTCGGCGTCGCCCAGCGGGTGACGTCCACCCCGTCGATGGCGATGCTGCCCTCCTCGGCGATCACGTCGCCGGCCAGCGCGCCCAGGAAGGTCGACTTGCCGGCGCCGTTGGAGCCGATGACGGTGACGAACTGCCCTTCCGGGATCGTCAGGTCGACGCCGCGCAGGGCGTGCTTCTCCAGCGGAGTGCCGCGCCCGAAGGTGACGTGGATGCCGTTGACCGTGATCATCGGGCGGCCTCCCTCTTCTTCGATGCGGCTTTCAGCCGCACCCGCGGCAGGATCAGCGCCACCGCGACCAGGACGGCGGTGACGAGGTTGAGGTCGGAGGCCTGGAGCCCGATGGCGTCCGCCGACAGGGCCAGCTGGACCGCCAGACGATAGAGGATGGAGCCGACGACGCAGCCGACCAGCGCCCACAGCATCGCGCGGGCCGGCAGCACCGTCTCGCCGACGATCACCGCGGCCAGACCGACCACGATGGTGCCGATGCCGGTGGTCACGTCAGCGAAGCCGTTGGTCTGGGCGAACAGAGCGCCGGCCAGGGCGCACAGCCCGTTCGACAGGGCCATGCCGGCGTAGATGTGGAAGTCCGTCTGCACCCCCTGCGCACGGGCCATCCGGGCGTTGACGCCGGTCGCCCGCATGGCGAGGCCGAACTCGCTGTTCAGGAAGCGGGCCAGCAGCAGGACGACGGCGACCACCACGACCAGCACGACGAGCGGCCGCACCACATGGTCGGGCAGCCCCAGCCCGTAGAAGGGCGTCAGCACCGTGTCCTGCATCAGCAGAGCCACGTTCGGGCGGCCCATCACGCGCAGGTTCACCGAGAACAGCGCGATCATGGTCAGGATGCTGGCCAGCAGGTGCAGGATCTTGAAGCGGACGTTCAGCGTCGCCGTGACCAGCCCGGCCATCGATCCGGCCAGCGCCGCGACGAGGCTGGCGATCCACGGGTTGACCCCGGCGACCAGCAGCGTGGCGCAGACCGCGGCACCCAGCGGGAAGCTGCCGTCCACCGTCAGGTCCGGGAAATCGAGCACCCGGAAGGACAGGTACACGCCAAGGGCGACCAGCGCGTACACCAGCCCGATCTCGACGGCCCCGAAGAAGGCGATTTCACTCATGATTGGTCCTTGGGAGTGTCACGTCGGGCCCCCACCCAAACCCTCCCCCGCTCCGCAGGGGAGGGCTTTCTCCTCCCCCTGCGGAGCGGGGGAGGGTTTGGGTGGGGGGGCCGGCGCAACCACTCCCCTTCAACGAAACATTCAACGAAACAACTTACTGCCCGACCACCTTGGTCGCGCGCTGGGTCACCGCCTCGGGGATGGTCACGCCCATCGCCGCCGCGGATTTCGGATTCACGAACAGGTCGGTGCCTTTGGCGAAGGTCACCGGGACGTCGCCCGGCTTCTCGCCCTTGAGGATGCGAACCACGACCTCGCCGGTCTGGCGACCAACCTGCCGGTAATCGAAGCCGATGGAGGCCACCGTGCCGCGCGCCACGCTGTCGGTGTCGGCGGAGAAGACCGGCAGCTTGGCCTGCTGGCCCACCGCGACGACGCTCTCCAGCGCCGAGACAACCGTGTTGTCCAGCGGCACGTAGATCGCGTCGGCCTTGCCGACGAGGCTGCGGGCGGCGGGCTGGGCGTCGGCGGACTTGGTGGCGGTCGCCTCGACGACGGTCAGCCCGGCCTTCTGCGCCTCGTCCTTCAGCGCCTTGACCAGCGAGACGGAGTTCGGCTCGCCGGCGTTGTAGAGGACGCCCAGACGCTTGACCGACGGCACGATCTCGCGGATCAGCGCGACATGCGCGGCCACCGGGGCCATGTCCGACACGCCGGTGACGTTGGCGCCCGGCTTGTCCAGGCTGCGGACGAGCTGCGCGCCGACCGGGTCGGTCACCGCGGTGAAGACCACCGGAATGTCGCGGGTCGAGGCGACGACGGCCTGGGCGGAGGGGGTGGAGATCGGAACGATCACGTCCGGACGGGCGCCGGCGAACTGGCGGGCGATCTGCGCGGCGGTTGCGGGGTTGCCCTGGGCGCTCTGATACTCGACCTTCAGAGTGTCACCCGGCGTGTAGCCCGCGGCCTTCAGCGCCTCGATCACGCCGTCGCGCGTGGCGTCCAGCGCCGGATGCTCGACGATGGCGGTGATCGCGACGGTCTTGGTCTGGGCAAAGGCGGCGGCGCTGGTCAGCGCGACAGCCGCCGTGGCGGCGGCGAGAAACAGGCGGGTGATCGTCATGGCTCCAGGCTCCCGGAGGGGGTTTGTGCATCCCGTAGACGCCCAGGGGCCGGTCCGTCAACTGCCCGAACAGGAATCCGATGAGCGAAGACCCGCGTGACGCCCGACTCCAAGCCCTCGAATCCGCCATCGCCGACATCGAGGCCGAAGCCCGCGCCGCCGCGCACGCCCTGTGCGCCCATGAGCTTCAGATGCGGCTGGAGAACATTGCCCGCCGCGTGGAGGCCCTGCGCGCGGCGCAACCCCGGAGTGCGGGCGACGGAACGGCGTGACGATCGGTCGCTCCCTCCCCATATGAGGCCCTTCGGGGAGCGGATTGCAGGGGGGACGGTCGTGACGGCGGAAGACAGGACGGTGGAAGACGGCACGCAGGACGGCGCACGGTCGAAGACGACGGCGGCATTGCGCGGGCTGATGGGGCAATGCCCGGCCTGCGGGCGCGGGCGCCTGCTGCGGAACTACCTGAAGCCGGTCGACCAGTGCTCCCATTGCGGCGAGGCATTCGGCCATCTGCGCGCCGACGACGCCCCGCCCTGGATGACCATCCTGATCGTCGGCCACATCATCATCCCGGCGGTCCTGTCGGTCGAGCAGAGCTACGAGCCGGCGACCTGGGTGCATCTCACCATCTGGCCGCTGCTGACCCTGTTGCTGACCGGCCTGCTGCTGCCGCGCTGCAAGGGCGTGGTGCTGGGGCTGCTGTGGAGCACCGGCGCGCCGGGGTCGGAGCGCGCCTGATCCCCTTCAGTCGAAACTGAGGGCGAAGCTCGCCCGCCCCTGCCCGGCCTGGAAGCGCTGCCACATCACGCCGAAGGCGGCCTCCAGCGCGCGGGTGAAACGCACGCCGTTCAGCGCCGGGGACGCCGCCAGCCGGTCCCGCAACCCGCCGCGCAGGGCCGCCAGCCCCGCCGGGTCGGCGACCAGAGCCGCCGCCTTGGCGACGTAGCCGTCCGGCCCGTCGGCCACCAGATCGGACAGCCCCGCCGAGGCGAGGTGCGTCACCGAATGGCGGGCGCAGAAGCGGTCGCCGCCCAGCGTCACCACCGGCACGCCCATCCACAACGCCTCCAGAGTCGTCAGCCCGCCGGAATAGGGGAAGGGGTCCAGCGCCACATCGACTTCGCCGTAACCGGCCAGGAACTCCCGGTGCGGCGCCCCGCCCCGCAGATCGACCCGCGCCGGGTCCAGCCCGGCCCGCTCGAACAGGGCCAGCGTGCGCGCGGCGGTGCCGGCGTCGTCCAGCCCCGGCGTGCGCAGCAGCAGGCGGGAGCCGGGGACAGCGCCCAGCACGCGCGCCCACAGCGCCGCGACCTCCGCGTTCAGCTTGGGCAGGGCGTTGAAGGAGCCGAAGGTGGCGTGGCCGCGCGTCGCCAGCGGCAGCGGTGCGACCGGCGGCGCGTCCTCGGGCGGCGCCCAGGACACATAGGCGTCGGGCATGCGCACCACGCCCTCGATGCACCAGCCGTCCGATCCTGGCGGGCTCTGCCGCGAGTCGGAAATCAGATAGTCCATGGCCGGCAGGCCGGTGGTGCCGACATAGCCCGCCCAGGTCGCCTGCACCGGCGCCGCGCGCCGCGCGAAAACCGGCAGGCGGTTGCCGAAGGTGTGGCCCGCCAGATCGATCAGGATGTGGATGCCGTCCGCCTGGATGCGCTGGGCCAGGGCCTCGTCGTCCAGGCCGGTGGTCCAGACCCAGTAGTCGGCGTGGGCCATCAGCCGCTCGGTCTTCCAGTCCGGGTTGGCGGTGTTGGCGTAGCAGACCACCTCGAAGGCCGAGCGGTCGTGGTTCGCCAGCACCGGCTCCAGGAAGAAGCCCACGGGATGTGCGCGGAAGTCCGGCGAGACATAGCCGATGCGCATCCTCGGCGCCGGAGCGGCCACCGCGGGCGCCGGGCGGTCGGGGTAGCGGGCGCCCCAGTCCGCGTGGGCCTGGGCGATCGCCGGCATGGTCAGCCCTGGCGCGTACTGCATCAGGTAGAGGCGCGAGGCGTGCAGCGAATCGACGGTGCCGTGCTGCGCCATTACGGCGTCGATCTCCGCCAGGGCCTCCTCCGCCCGCCCCTGCATGGCGAGCACGCGGGTGGCGCGGTTCGCCCGCACCTCCGCCCGGCCCGGCGCCAGGGCGAGCGCCGCTCCATAGGCGTCGTCGGCCTCGCCCAGCCGGTTCATCTCGGCCAGCGCGTTGCCGAGGTTGTAGGGGTGCGCCCAGTTGGCCGGATCGAGCCGCCCGGCCCTCTCATAGAGCGCCACCGCCTCCGCCCGCCGCGCCTGGGCGCGCAGCAGCACGCCGAGATTGGCAACGGCCGCCAGCGTCTTCGGGTTCAGCGCGATGGCGCGGCGGAAGAAGGCCTCCGCCCGCGCCGAATCGCCGGCCCGGCGCACCGCCTCCGCCATGGCGAGCAGCCCGTCCATCGCCATCTCCAGCGACGGGTCGAGGTTCAGCGCCCCGGCATAGGCGTTGGCCGCCCCGGCGACGTCGCCCAGGCTTTCCATCACCAGCCCGTAATTGGCCCACCAGACGGGGACCGAGGGATAGGCGGCGATGGCCTGCCCGATCAGGTCCAAGGCCTCGTCGAACCGCCCGGCCTGCGCCGCGACGAGGCCCTGGCGGTGGAGTCCATCGGCCTCGTGCGGAGTCATCGGGGGCGGCGTCATGACGGTTGGTCCTTACACAGTTGAAGCGGGCGTTACTCGGCGCGGCCGAGCTGGTCCATCAGCTCCCGCCATTCGCGCTTGGACAGGCCGCTGGCCTCCTGGGTCACCGCCTCGCCGGACAGCAGGCGCTTCACGACCTCCAGCCCGGTCTTCGACATGTGGGTGCCGCCCAGCCGGTACTCGCTGAAGGCGTCGAACACAGCGGGGACCCAGCGCTTCACCACGTCCAGCATGGCCTCCGCGTAGACGCGGATCTCGTACTGGGCGTGCGGGTCGGCACGCAGGCTGAGGAAATGCAGAAGGTTGTGGAGATCGACCTTCCAGTACCACTGGGTGTAATAGTTCAGCGTCAGGTTCATGCGCGCCAGCTCGCGCGCCAGACCCTGGCGGCCCTCCTCGATGGTGGTGCCGTCCTCGCGCTGGTTCAGCATCTCCTCGTAATGGGCGTAGACCGTCTCCGAATCGTCGCGCAGCAGCTTCATCACCGCCGCCGCCTCGTCGCCTTGGAGGACGTCGCCGCGGCCCTGCCGGTTGACGACGGCCTGGGCGCCCAGGTTCTCGGGCGTCGGGATGTAGAACTCGCGGTCGAGGATGGAGTAGCGCGCGGAGTATTCGTTGACGTTCGCCGTGCGGTGGCGAATCCACTGACGGGCAACAAAGATCGGCAGTTTGACGTGGAACTTGATCTCGCACATCTCGAACGGGGTCGAGTGGCGATGGCGCATCAGATACTTGATGAGGCCGGCGTCCTCGGTGACCTTCTTGGTGCCCTTGCCGTAGGACACGCGCGCCGCCTGGACGACGGCCGAATCGTCGCCCATGTAATCGACGACGCGCACGAAGCCGTGGTCCAGGACCTCGATCGGCTCATAGAGGATCTCCTCCAGGGCCGGAACGGTGGCGCGGCGGGTGGTGGCGGTGACGGCGCGCAGGCGGTCGATCTCGGCGCGCTGCTCGGGCGTGATCGGCATGGGTACTCCGGGGACTGAATTCGGGCGGCACTCTACGTCCGCGAACCCGCACAGTCATCCCTTTCGCGGCGGGCTCCGGTCAGAATCCGCCGCACCCCCTTTCCATATCCGGATGAAGGGCCTATATTGGGTCCGTCGGCAGCAGCCGACTATGGCGATAAACGCCTTGCGGAATAAGCGTTGTGGACCCGGGGGCGGTACCCGGCGCCTCCACCAAACAAACCACCGGTCTCTCGGGCGTTGCCGTAGGGAGCGGGTTCGTTGGGGGCGAAATAGGATCGACACGCGTGGTAAAGGCATGGTCTTCGCCCGGCATGGTTCCGCCGTTATCGGGCCATTGCAATAGTTGCCAACGACAACGTTGCTCCGGTCGCCGTTGCCGCCTAACGGCGGTGACTGACCGAAATCAATCCCCGATGGGTAGCACCTGAGGGTGGGGCCGTGGGCCGCCTAGCAACAGAAGGCCCACACTTACCCGTCTGGCGTTAAGGACCCGCCCAAGAATGCCGAGAGAGCAGTTGCGTTATGACCGCATGGTCGAGGCCGCCCTGCGCGGTGTCGTCCGTGACGCGCTCCGCCAGGTGACGGACCGCGGGCTCCCCGGCGATCATCACTTTTACCTGACCTTCCGGACGGGTTACCCGGGCGTCGACATCCCCGAATATCTGTCGTCCCAGTATCCCAACGAGATGACCATCGTCATCCAGTACCAGTTCTATGGGCTGGAAGCGCTGGACGATCATTTCGAGGTGACGCTGAGCTTCAACAACGTGCATGAGCGGCTGGTCATCCCTTACGCCGCCATCACCACCTTCGCCGATCCGTCGGAAAATTTCGCCCTCCAGTTCCAGCCGGTGGAGCCCGCCGAATCGGCGGAGATCGCCACCATCCCCGCGCGCGAGACGCCGGAGAAGAAGGCTGCGGACGGTCGAGACGGGGCGAAGCCGTCCATCGCGAAGCTCGCCAAGTCCGATTCGGCCAAGGCCGACGCCGGCAAGCCCGACACCGACCGCTCCGGCGAGGAGCCGAAGCGCGGCGAGGTCGTGGCGCTTGACGCCTTCCGCAAAAAATAGGCTTCCACCAACAGGCTCCCCAGCATGGCCACGGTCAACGAACTCGTCCGTTTCCTGTGCGAGTCGCTGACGCCGTTGGGGGCCATCACCGCCCGCCGCATGTTCGGCGGCTACGCGGTCTATTGCGACGGCGTCGTCTTCGCGCTGGTCGCCCGCAACATCCTGTATTTCAAGACCGACGACGGCAACCGCGCGGAGTACGAGGCGCTGGGCCTGCGCCCCTTCAAGCCTTTCGACGACAAGCCAACGGTCCTGCCCTATTTCCCGCCGCCCGACTCGGCGCTGGACGACCCGGACGAGCTTCTGCTCTGGGCCCGCCCGGCCCTGGCGGCGGCGATCCGCACCGCCGCCGTCAAGAAACCATCCCGCAGGAAGGCAAAGGCCTGAACCGTCAGATGTTCTCCGCCATATGGGTGGAGGCATTGTCCACCGGAGTGTTTCCGGCGCGCTGGCGGATCTGACGGGCGAAGCGCGCGGGACTCGGCAGATGGCTGAGCAGGCGCCCGGCGCGGCCCATGGCGGACATCGCCTTGCCCATGCTCATCACGTCGCCCAACCGGCGGTCCACGAAGGCCCAGGTCTCCGCATGCCCCTCCGACCGGTCGTCCAGCCAATAGAAGGTCGCGGAGCTGAGCACCGCGGCCAGCGTGGCCCGCTTGGTGTAATGGTTGAAGTCGGTGGCCGTGTCGCCCGCCGCGAACCACATGGCGTCCACCGTGCGGTAGAGCATCCGCAGCCCCATGCCGAAATTCTGCGGCATGGCGAGATAGGCGAGCAGGCGGCGCTTGGCCTCCATGTGCGGTTCCAGCACCTCGAAATGGGTGCGGATGGCGAGCGCGATCTTCTCGCCCACCCTCATCTCGTCGAGCGGGTGCTTGTCCAACTCCGCCAGCATGCGGCGGTCGGTCCAGGCGCCGAAATGCTCGACCAGTTCCGGCACGCCGCCGGGAAAGGCGCGGTGCATGGTCGCCGTGTCGTAGCCGGCCATCTGCGCGCCGTCGCGCAGCGCCTGCTGGCTCCAGCCGTCGAACACGATGTTGGGAAGCGTGGAGAGCAGGATGTCGTCCCGCACCGCGTCCATATCCAGCGCAGCGTCCATGTCAGTCTCTCCCCTCCTGCTGTTCCAGCGCCTCGGTCACGTGATGCGCCTCGTCGGTGAAGGCCAGATAGCGCAGATCGGTCATCCGGTCGATGTAAAGCACGCCGTCCAGATGATCGCACTCGTGCTGGATGACGCGGGCGTGGAGTCCCGACGCTTCGCGCTCGATGGGTTCGCCGTCCAGCCCGACACCGCGGTAGCGGATGCGGGCGAATCGCGGAACGACGCCACGCAGCTCGGGAATCGACAGGCAGCCCTCCATCCCGTGCTCCATCCCATCGTCCAGCGGCTCGATCACCGGGTTGATGAGCACGGTCGGCTCCACCGACTCGCCGCCGGAGCGCATGGCGGGAACGCGGAACACGATCATGCGCAGCGATTCGTGCACCTGCGGCGCCGCCAGCCCGACTCCGGGCGCGTCCAGCATGGTGTCGATCATGTCGGACGCCAGCCGCCGGATCTCCGGAGCCGTCGGGTCGGGCACGGGGGCTGCGACCTTGCGCAGCACCGGGTGCCCCATGCGGGCGATCTTCAACAGGGCCATGCCCTATTATCTGGGCGTCGCGGGCCGCCGGGCAACCGTTTTGCCCATGCATTGTCGCTTTGGGGCACGCAGGGTTGGAAGACTCCGCTTCACAGGCGGCCCCGTCCGTGCTACATAAAGGTCCACACAAGGGGTGCGCCCGAAAGCGCATGCCTGTCGCATGCCTGTTTGTTGCCTCATGGCAACTCGGCTCACTTGATAAAGGTGACGGTTAACGTGCAAGTTCTGGTCCGAGACAACAACGTCGATCAGGCCCTCCGCGCGCTGAAGAAGAAGATGCAGCGCGAGGGCATTTTCCGGGAAATGAAGCTGCGCCGGAACTACGAGAAGCCCTCGGAGAAGCGCGCGCGTGAGAAGGCCGAAGCGGTGCGTCGCACCCGCAAGCTGCTCCGCAAGCGCATGGAGCGCGAGGGCTATTAATCCTCAGGCGCGTTTCGCGCCGGATTGACAGGCGCGCTTCGGCGCGCCGGGCATCCATGCGCGTTCGCGCGCTTGCCCCTCTTGTGTCTTGCACCTGCCGCCCCGCGTCTGCGCGTGGGCGGTTTTGGTGCATCTGCGGTCCGTTTCGCCGCACAAAGAACATCTACCAAGAAAAGAATTGGGAGGGTCGCCAATGAGCGCATCCAAGGACACTCCGCGCGTCTCCGTGCCGGCGCTGCGCGCGCGCAAGGGCGGGGAACCGATCGTCTGCCTGACCGCCTACACGACTCCGGTCGCCCGTCTGCTGGACCCGCATGTCGACCTGCTGCTGGTCGGCGACTCGCTGGGCATGGTGGTCTACGGCTTCGACAGCACGCTTCCCGTCACGCTCGACATGATGATCGCCCACGGCGCCGCCGTGGTGCGCGGCTCGCGCCACGCCTGCGTGGTGGTCGACCTGCCCTTCGGCAGCTACCAGGAAAGCCCCCAGGTGGCCTTCCGCAACGCCGCCCGCGTCATGGCGGAGAGCGGCGCCCAGGCGGTGAAGGTGGAAGGCGGGCTGGAGATGGCCGAGACGGTGGCCTACCTGACCACCCGCGGCGTGCCGGTGATGGGCCATGTCGGCCTGCTGCCGCAGTCGGTCAACGCGCTCGGCGGCTACAAGGCGGTGGGCCGCGATCCGGAAGCGGCGGAGCGCATCCGCGCCGACGCCCGCGCCATCGCCGAGGCCGGCGCCTTCTCCCTGGTCATCGAGGGCACGATGGAGTCGCTGGCCCGCCAGATCACCGAGGATGTGGCCATCCCGACCATCGGCATCGGCGCCTCTCCGGCCTGCGACGGGCAGGTCCTGGTGTCCGACGACATGTTCGGCCTGTTCGGCGAGTTCCAGCCCAAGTTCGTCAAGCGCTACGCCCAGCTCGGCACCGCCATCGGCGAAGCCGCCGCGACCTACGCCGCCGAGGTGAAGGCTCGCAGCTTCCCCGGTCCGGAGCATTGCTTCGGCGTCAAGAAGGCGTAAGCGCCCTCCCCTCTCCAAATGAAAAAGCCGTGCGGCCCCGCACGGCTTTTTTCTTGTTCCGGGGAACGTCAGGCGCCGTCCACCACGATCATGCGGAAGTCGGCGGCGCCCTTCCGGGCCTCGCGCGCCTCGCGGTATTCCGGGCTGTCGTAGAAGGCCTTGGCGGCGGCGTAGTCCGGAAATTCCAGGATGACCACGCGGCTGGGCTGCCAGCCGCCTTCCAGCTCCTCCGCCTGCCCGCCGCGGGCGATGAAGCGCCCGCCATTCCTGGCGACCGCGTTCGGGGTCAGCTTCTTGTAGTTTTCATAGGCCGCGGGATTCGTCACGTTCACGTCGGCGATGATGTAGGCGGGCATGGCGTCCTCTCTCCGTTCCCTGTGATGGCAAAAAAGAACCCCCGGGGCGAGCCGGCCCCGGGGGTTCATCCTACTCCACAGCTGTGACGCCGCGGGTTACTCCATCGACTTCACGACCTCTTCAGTGACCTTCTTGGCGTCGCCGAACAGCATCATGGTGTTGGGGCGGAAGAACAGCTCGTTCTCCACGCCGGCGTAGCCGGCGGCCATGCCGCGCTTGATGAAGAACACCGTCTTGGCCTTCTCGACGTCGAGGATCGGCATGCCGTAGATCGGCGACTGCGGATCGGTCTTGGCCGCCGGGTTGGTCACGTCGTTGGCGCCGATCACGAAGGCCACGTCCGCCGTGCCGAAGTCGCGGTTGATGTCCTCCAGCTCGAACACCTCGTCGTAGGGCACGTTGGCCTCGGCCAGCAGCACGTTCATGTGCCCCGGCATGCGCCCCGCCACCGGATGGATGGCGTACTTGACCTCGACGCCTTCCTTCTTCAGCAGGTCGGCCATCTCGCGCAGCGCGTGCTGCGCCTGGGCCACCGCCATGCCGTAGCCGGGGACGATGATCACCGACTGGGCGTTCTTCATGATGTAGGCCGCGTCCTCCGGCGAGCCGGCCTTGACCGTGCCGCGCTCGCCGCCGCCGGCCGCCGCCGAGGCCGCCCCGCTGTCGCCGCCGAAGCCGCCCAGGATGACGTTGAAGATCGAGCGGTTCATGCCCTTGCACATGATGTAGGACAGGATCGCGCCCGACGAGCCGACCAGCGCGCCCGTGACGATCAGCAGGTTGTTCTGCAGCGTGAAGCCAATGCCCGCCGCCGCCCAGCCCGAATAGCTGTTCAGCATCGAGATCACCACCGGCATGTCCGCCCCGCCGATCGGCAGGATCAGCAGGAAGCCGAGCGCCAGCGCGACCAGAACGATGATCCACATCGCCACGCTGGAGTTGCTCTGGACCAGCCAGACGATGAGGAGGATGGTCAGCACGCCGAGGGCGGCGTTGAGGTGGTGCTGGAAGGGGAAGACCAGCGGCTTGCCGGTGACGAGGCCCTGCAGCTTGGCAAACGCGACGATCGAGCCGGTGAAGGTGATGGCGCCGATGGCGGTGCCGAGCGCCATCTCGACCAGCGAGCCCTTGGCGATGGCGCCGGGCACGCCGATGCCGTAGGCCTCGGGCGAGTAGAAGGCCGACAGCGCCACGAACACCGCGGCCAGACCGACCAGCGAGTGGAAGGCGGCGACGAGCTGCGGCAGGGCGGTCATCTCGATCTTCTTGGCGATGACGTAGCCGATGCCGCCGCCGATGGCGATGCCGAGCACGATCATCCAGTAGGACTGGACGATGGGCAGGGCCAGCGTGGTCAGCACGGCGATGGTCATGCCGGCCATGCCGAAGAAGTTGCCCTGGCGGGAGGTCTCCGGGCTGGACAGGCCGCGCAGCGCCA
>NZ_QOKV01000033.1 GCF_008365405.1 Azospirillum brasilense
TCAGGTCCGTAGAATACCGCTTCGTCTTCTTCTCGATCCTGGCCATTCGGCTGCGCGTCGCTTCGGTCCACATCCGAAGCTTGAATCACATCATGCCGTTGCCGCCAACCCTTTTCAAACGGGCTCTCAGCGTCGTGGTCACGGCCTTGGCAGCCATGGCTGCCATCGCTGTCAGCTTGGTCGCATGGAATCTGACAACACAGCGACGGTTTGCCGCCGCCGAGATGGCGATCACGGTCCGCGCCATCGCGGCGGCTCTCGATCAGCAACTGCTCGTCACCACCTCCGCCCTGGAGGCGCTTGCCGCGACGATGGTCGTCGATGGCGATCCGCAACGGCTTTATCGCGTCGCTCAGGCGGTCAAGGACAAGCATTCTCACTGGTCGCACGTAACGCTTCGCGATGCCGGTGGAAGCGTGGTGTTCAGCACCAAAGTTCCGTACGGAACGACCGTGCCGACGGTTGCCGACATCAATCCCAAGCTGGGCGAGGCGATGACCACCGGACAGCCGCAGGTTTCCGGCCTGTTGTTCGGCCCCATCGCCAACGAGCATGTCGGTGCAGTCCTGGTGCCCGTTCAGGCAAAGGATGGCAAGCGTTACGCACTCATTGCGGCGGTGACGACCTCGAAATGGGAGACCCTCCTTCGAGAGCAGCCAATCCCCGACGGCTGGGTGGCTGGGATCATCGACCGAAACGGGGTCGTCGTCGCGCGAACGCGCGCTGCCGAACAGTTTGTCGGCAAACCAGCCCCTGGGTGGGTTCAAATGGCGATCCAGACGGCTCCGACCGGGCAGGCGACCGGCCCCGCTTTGGAGGGAGAGCCGTTGTCGCTCGTGTTCTCGCGTTCAAAAGTGTCGGGATGGACAGTCGCGTTCGCCGCGCCGGCCTCCGTGTTCGAGGAGCCTCTGCGCCGATCGCTGTGGTCGGCGGCCGCCGTCAGTATCCTAGCGCTCGGCTGCGCCTCCCTCCTGGTGCTGCGCTACGCCCGTCGGCTGTCCAAGTCGGTGAGCGGGTTGGCGCAAGTCGCGGAAGCGATGCAGACACCCGGAGCGGCGTTGCCGCCGCCGCCGCCGACCAACCTGGAGGAATTGGCCTCGGTCTACGACACGATGCGGAACACCAGCGACCTCCTGCGCCGGGCGGAAGACCAGCGGATCATGTCGATGCGCGAACTTCAGCACCGGGTCAAGAACGACCTCCAGGCGATCTTGAGCCTGCTTGCGTTGGAAAGCGGCCAAGCCAAGAGCGAAGAAACCATCCGCATCCTGGATCAACTCCAGGGGCGGGTCGAGGCGCTTCGCCTCGTCCATGCGCGCCTGTATGAGGCCAGCCAGGTCGGCGTCGTGGAACTGGGAGAGTATCTTCTGGAACTGTGCGCCAACGCCATAGCCCTTCATGGACGCGGCCTTGCCGGTGGAATCGCGCTGCGAACCAGCGTCGACCATGCGTATGTCGACCACAACACCGCCGTCTCACTCGGGCTGATCGCCAACGAGTTCATCACCAACAGCGCCAAGCATGCGTTCCCACAGGGAGGCGGGACGATCACCCTCGCCTTGCTCGTGACAAAGCCCGGGGAGATCCATCTGATGCTGTCCGATAATGGCGTTGGCCTGCCGCCGGAGCGGGTGCGATCCTCCGGCCTCGAATTGATCAGCATGCTGGCCGAGCAGGTTGGCGCGGAGTCGACATGGACAACGTCGCCGCAAACCAGTTTGCGGCTGACCCTTCACACCGGAGACGCAGGACACACCAATTGAAGTCGTGGCTTGCTAACCTGGGTTAAGGTCCGCGCTGCTCGATCCGGCCAGACTGGTGTCACACCCGCGACCAGGGAGGCCATCATAATGATCACGATCGAAGACTGCATCGGGCTGAGTGGGCTGACCCGCGAGGAGATCGACGCCATCGCCGAGCATGAGCATTTGCCGGAGATCGTCGCCGCCGAACTCGGCTCCTACCTCGACCAAACCCCGGAGGGGCAACGCACCATCCGCCGCATGATCGAGGATGACATTGCCCATGCGGTGGCCTGCCGGGACATGAAGCGCACCGGTGTCCTGAAGATCGTTCTGGCGCATTACGTCCGCCATCACGAGAACGAGGAAGCGGTGCGCAAGGGAGAGGGCGATGGTCACCACACAATCGCCTGACAGGGACGACTTGCGGGCCGCCACCCCGGCCTGCGCCCGCCGAAGCCCCGCCTACAGCTTTCTATCTGCCGATCCGCGGCGAGTTGGCGGGGAGTTGGCGGGGAGTTAACTGACCACCTCGTGCACGCTTGGCGGAGCCGGTTCCCGGTGTCTGCGCCGCTCCGGTCTTTATCCAGGTTAATGTCGCGATCCTCATACGAGCCAATGCTGTCTCGCCATGCTCGTCGGGCGAAAACGCCCCATCACACGACCAAGGAGACGCGGCCATGTCCTACCGGGAAATTCTCGTCCAGTTCGATGATTGCCCGGCCGGCGCGGCACGGGTCGAAGCGGCCATGCTCCTGGCGGAGCAGCACACGGCGCATCTGACCGGCCTCGTGCTCGACATTCAGCCGCGCATTCCCATGTCCATCGACGGTGGCGTTCCGCAGTTCGTGACCGATGCGCTGAACCGGTCCGCGGCGGAGGAGACGGAGCGCACGGTTGCCAGGATGGACGCCTTGCTCGACCAGCAGCGGTGCGTGGCGGAACGGCGGATCTGCAAGTGCGATGACACGGCGATCGACAGGGCCCTGGCCCTGAACGCCCGCTACGCGGACCTTCTCGTCCTTGGTCAGGCGTTGCCCGGCCATTCGGCGCTCGTCGGCCGGTTGGAGATCGAAACGGTGGTGATGTCCTGCGGGCGGCCGGTGCTGCTGGTTCCCCAAGCCGGCCTCCGTCCCACCATCGGGAAACGGATCGTGGTGGCCTGGGACGCGGGCCGCGCGGCGGCGCGCGCGGTCGCCGACGCCATGCCCATGCTGGAGAAGGCGACATCGGTCACGGTGCTGGTGGTCGATGCGGCATCCACGCCAAGCGGTCACGGCGCGTTGCCGGGGGCGGACATCGGCACCCTGTTGGCCCGCCACGGCGTGACGGTGGAGGTGGCCTCCCTGTCGTCGGAGGGCAGCGACGTGGCGGATGTGGCGTTGAACTGGATGTTCGACCACGATGCGGATCTGCTGGTCATGGGTGCCTATGGCCACTCCCGCGCCCGTGAATGGGTGCTCGGCGGCGCGACGCGCTCGATCCTCGACCGTATGACCGTCCCGGTGCTGATGTCCCACTGACGCATCGGCGCCGGGCATACCGATGCGAGCAAGACCGGGAGGTCATCATGGACATCAAGACGATCCTCGTGCCGTTCGCCCGGGATCTGCACACGAGCGCCGGCCTTTCGACGGCCATCGCGGTGGCGCGCCTGATGGGCGCGCGCCTCATCGGCCTCCATTGCCCGGCCGAGACCGCTCTGCCCTGGTACGTCGCGGCGCCGGTCGCCATCCCACCGGTGCCCGGCCGACCCTCGGCCGAAGCGGAACAGAGCTTCATCGACCGGTGCAGCGCCGCCTGCCTGACATGCGACTGGATCGCCGATCACGGTTTCCTGCCTGAGCGGCTGGCCTTCCACAGCCGTTACGCCGACCTGATCGTCGCCGGCCGCGGTGACGGAGACCCGCAAGGCGGGGGCGGACTGTCGCCACGCGCGCTCGGCCAACTTGTGCTGAGCGCCAGCGCGCCGCTGCTGATCGTTCCGCCGGGGGCGGAGGAGACGTTCCGGCCGCAACGCGTGCTTGTCGCGTGGAACGAGCGCCGCGAGGCCGGCCGCGCCTTGCACGGCGCGCTGCCGTTCCTGCGTCACGCCAAGGAAACCATCCTGCTCTCCGTGCACCCGCCAGGGTTCGACGACGAGCCCGACCGTCGCGCCTTGGCCTATCTGGAGGCGCACCGCATCCACGCGGACGCGCGGATCAATTTCGCCGCCGAGTTCGAAGCGCCCGGAGCGATTCTCGCCCAGGCCCGCGCGGTGGCGGCGGATCTCCTCGTCATGGGGGCTTACGGCCACGCCCGCGTGTTCGAACAAGCGTTGGGGGGCGCCACCCACCATGTGCTGGAAAACGCCGATCGGCCGGTGCTGATGGTGCATTGAGCCGTGGCGGACCCGCACACCATCGCCGCTCCACAGGAGACGAGGGAAGCCTGCATCCCGCTGGATGCGAAGATCGCCTTTCTGCGCAGGCCCGACGCCTATCCGGATCGTCCAAGCCGGGTCGAGACCATCGAAACACATCTGTCGTGGGTCTTCCTGACCGAGCGGCATGCCTACAAGCTGAAGAAGCCGGCGCGTCTGCCCTGTGTGGATTTCACGTCTCTCACCGCCCGGCGAAGCAATTGCTTGACGGAGACGCGGCTGAACCGCCGCTTGGCGCCCGGTGTCTACCTCGGCGTGGTCGGTCTGCTCGCCCGTCCGGACGGCTCGTTCCGTCTCGGGGGACGCCCCGGTCCGCGGGACTTGGTGGCCGACTGGCTGGTGTGGATGGTGCGACTGCCGCAGGAGCGGCGCTTGGACGAACGCATCAGGGCCGGCGCTCTGGCACCGGCCGACATCGAGCGGCTCGGCCTCGTCTTGACGGAGTTCTACCGCGGCGGCTTGGCGGAACCGATGTCGCCAGCCGACTATCAGCGGCGTTTCGAGGCGGACATCAGCCGCAATCTCGACGTGACGCTTCCCCGGGTGACCGGTCCGCTGGCCGAACGAGCCCGCGCCGCCGCCGAAACGCAGGTCGCTTTTCTGACGGAACACGGCCGATTGCTTGGGGCGCGGGCGGCGGAGGGGCGGATCATCGAGGGGCACGGCGACCTGCGGCCCGAGCATGTCTTCCTCGACGGCACGCCCCGAATCATCGACTGCTTGGAGTTCAGCCGCGACCTGCGGTTGCTCGACCCGGTCGACGAACTGGCCTATCTGGCTCTCGAATGCGAGCGGCTTGGCGCCCGACGGGTCGGCGACGCCATTCTCGACCTCTACCGCGCCTGGAGCGGCGACGCAGCCGATCGGCGGCTGATCGCCTTCTACCGCAGTTTCCGCGCCAGCCTGCGGGCGCGCCTCGCCGCCGAGCGGCTGGACGAGGCGGCGGGCGAGCGGCGCGGCGACTGGCTCGCCCGCATCGACGCCTATCTGCGCTTGGCCACCGCGCGCCCCTTCGGTCAAGGATAGGAGCTTCCGACAATGGAGCGTAGATCCCTATGGCGCACGCTCGCACTGCTGATCGCCACGACCGGCTTTGCTCCGGAACTGGCCTACGGCAAGGACCGGGTGGTGGGCTGGAGACTGGAAAGCGATGGCGCGGGCTACTGCCTGCTCCTTTCGGAATACCGGATCGATGGGCGCCCGGAGATCGATGCCGCCATCGCAATGACGGTCACCGGCGATTTCAGGACGTTCCGGCTGCATGTCTTCCGCGCGGACTTCGACCTGTCCATCGGCGCCGTCTATGACGTCGTCGTCAGCATCGACCGGCGCTGGACCGGGCAAGGCATCGTCGAGGTGCCGGTGCCGGACATCTTCAACCTGGGCCTGCCGTTGACGCGCGACCTGCTCGATGCCCTGATGCGCGGATCGAGCCTGTCCGTCCACGGACGGCGCAGCACGGTGTCCATCATGCTGAGCGGGACGAGCAAAGCCATTCCAGCCTTGCTCGACTGCGTGGCGGGACGGCCGGGACGGCCGGGCATCAACCCCTTCGACGCGGAGACCGGAGCGGGCGACATGATGTGACGGCCGCCGAAACGCACCCACACCGGGTTCCCGATGGTTCCCATCAACGCAGGGGCACGCCATGGACAGCGCGACAACGCCGCCGACAAACGGACGTCAGCCCTGGGAAGCGTCCTATCCGGCCGGGCTCGACTGGCGCACCCCCATCCCGGAGCGGCCGCTGCACCGGCTGGTGGAGGAGGCCTGCGCCGCCTTTCCCAACACCGTCTGCCTCGACTTCTATGGACGACGGATCACCTACCGACAGACCAGCGGCCTGATCGATCGCGCCGCGCGCGGGCTTCAGGAGCTGGGCGTCGGAAAGGGAGGCAAGGTCGCCCTTCTGCTGCCGAACTGTCCCTATTCGGTGATCGCGTTCCACGCCATCCTGAAGGCCGGTGGCGTTGTCGTGAACCTCAACCCGCTCGCCTCCATCGCCGAGTTGGCCGATCAGATCGAGCATTCCGGGACCGAGGTTCTGATCACGCTGGACCTCGTCCCGTTCCACGCCAAGCTCGACGCGCTGGGGTGGCCGGGCCGGCTTCGAACGGTCGTCGTGGCGCGCATGGCCGACGCCCTGCCATTTCCAAGGAACTGGGCCTATCGGCTGCTCAAACGCCGGGACGTGGCCGACATCCCCAGGGACGAGCGGCATGTGTGCTTCCGCCGTTTGCTCGCCGACCATGGCGCGCCTCGCCCGGTGGCGGTGCAGCCCCGCGCCGACCCCGCGGTGCTGCAATACACCGGCGGCACCACCGGCGTTCCCAAGGGCACCGTCCTGACCCATGCGGGCCTGTACGCCAACACCATCCAGTGCCGCCGTTGGTTCACCGGCGCCGAGCCGGGCCGTGAACGGGTGCTGGCGGTGCTGCCCTTCTTCCACGTGTTCGGCATGACCGGCGTGATGAACTTCGCCCTGGCGCTGGGGGCGGAGCTGATCCTGCTGCCGCGGGTGGACGTGCGCGAGATCCTGGAGACCATACAGCGCAAACGCCCGACCATCTTCAGCGGCGTGCCGCGCCTGTTCCAGGCCATTGCCGCCTTTCCCCATCTGAACCGCTACGATCTGTCGTCGCTGCGCCTGTGCGTGTCGGGAGGCGACAGCCTGCCGCCGCTGCTGCTGGAGCGCTTCCAGCAACTCACCGGGGCCTATCTGGCCGAAGGCTACGGCCTGACCGAAGCCTCGCCGGTGGTGACCTGCAACCCGTTCAGCGGCCTGAACAAGCCGGGCTCGGCGGGCCTGCCGCTGCCGGGCACCCTGGTCGAGATCGTCGCGCTGGACGACCGCCGCACGCTGCTGTCCCAAGGCCGCATCGGCGAGGTGTGCGTGAGCGGACCGCAACTGATGGCCGGCTATTGGCAGGACGCGCCGGCGACGGCGCAGGCGATGGACGGCGGCCATCTGCACACGGGGGACATCGGCTTTCTCGACGGCGACGGTTACCTGCACATCGTGGACCGTCTGAAGGACCTGATCGTCACCGGTGGGCAGCACGTCTACCCGCGCACCGTCGAAGCGGTCATCAAGCAGCATCCGCAGGTCGCCGACGCCGCGGCGGTGGGCGAGCCCGACCCGGTGCGCGGGCAGGCGATCCGGGCCTTCGTCGTGCCGCAGCCCGGGTCCGCGCTGTCCGAAGCGGAGTTGCGCGCCTTCCTCGCCCCTCGCCTGTCACGCTTCGAACAACCGCAGCGGATCGAGTTCCGCACGGCCTTGCCGACCTCGACGATCGGCAAGATTCTGAAACGCGACCTCATCCCCGAACGGCCGGGGGGCGACGACCGGGAGGTCAATCGGCCAGCAGATCGCTGACCGACCCGCCACCGTGAATGCGGGCGATGGCCTCCGCAAGCAGCGGGGCCGTGGCCAGCACCGTCACGCGGCGGGACACCAGCTTCTCCGGCAGGCGGAACGGCGGCAGCGTGTCGGTGACGACGACATGGTCGAACAGCGGCGAGGCGACGACCGTCGGGGCGCCGCCGACGAACAGCCCGTGCGTGGCGAGGGCGAAGACCGGGCCACCGCCCGCCGCGCGGCAGGCCGAGGCGGCGCGCATCATCGTGGTGCCGGTGCTGATCAGGTCGTCGAGGATCGCCACCGTCCGCCCCTGGACGTTGCCGACCAGCGTTCCGCCCCGCACCACGCCGCCGCTGCGTGTCTTTTCCATGAAGGCGAGCCCGACGTCGCGGCCCAAGGCGTGCTCCAGGGACTCCCGGAGCCGTTCGGCCCGCTTCACCCCGCCGACGTCCGGAGACACCACGGACAGGCCGCCATGGCCGACCAGCGGTGCCAGATGCGCCGCGAACAGCTTGCGCGCCTCCAGATGCTCCGTCCGGCATCGGAAGGCGTTCTCGAACGCCGCCTCGTTGTGGACATCGACCGCGATCACCCGGTCCACGCCGACCGCCTCCATCATGCCGGCCAGATAGCGCAGGGTCACGGGATCGCGCGGCTTGGTCCGCCGGTCCTTGCGCGCGTAGGCCAGATAGGGCGCAACGACGGTCACGCGCGCGGCGGACGCGTCCTTCACCGCGCCGACGAAGAACAGCAGCCGGCACAGCTTGTCGTGCACGCTGCGCTCCGCATCGCCTTGCAGGGACTGCACCACATAGACGTCCCTGTTGCGCACCCCCACCAGCGGGCGGACTTTGAGTTCCCCGTCCTCGAAGCCCCGCTCCTCGTGAAGGCTCACCGGCACCTCCAGATGCTGGGCGATCCGCTCCCCATGGCCCCAGTCCGGGTCCAGATCGAACAGCAGGATGCCATCGTTTCCCATGGAAGCCTCCTTGGGTCGGACACCACTCATGGCCGGTTGGCGGGGCGCGCCGCAACCCGTCTCAGGCTGCCGTCCAGACGCTGGGCGTACACGTCCACATGGTGCCCGAGATCGCACACCCGCTCCGCGTCACCGAGCGCCGCCTTGAGAGCATGACGCCGGGACGGAAAGAAGCCGGCGCAATCGCCGCCCTGCATGCGCACGGTCCACGCTTCTCGCTGCCGTTCCACGATGTATTCCAGATGCAGATAGGAATCCATGACTCCACCCATCCATTCCGCCCCGACCGCCCGGTCGAGGCTCTGCTTCACACGGTGTCGACCCGCCGGTCCGCCTCCCGGGCAAGGCGTTCCAGAATCGGAGCGATCTCCACCAGGAGAGGAAGCCCGGAGGTCCGATGCGACAGGGCTTCCGGAAGGGATGCCAGTTCCGCCGCCGCATGGGCCCGGATCGCCGGAAGGTCCGGCAGCGGCGCCACCCGCCGGCCGCCGCGCATCACCGGCACCAGCAGGGGCCGCCCCTCTTCGTCGCCGTCCGTGGTCGAAAGCCGGTCGGCCTCGATCCGCCCCTCCGCCCCATAGCGCCGGAAGACCTGCTTGCGTCCGGGCCACGTTGCCTTGCCGGCGGACCGCTTGCGCCGCGGCAGGCCGGCGTATTCCACCAACTTGTAGGCGCAATCCAGCGCCGGCGCGTCGGTGGAGGTCCCCAGGCTGGTGCCGACGCCGAAGCTGTCGATGGGCGCCCCGCCGTCCAGAAGATCGGCGATCCCCGCCTCGTCCAGGCCGCCGCTGGCGATGATGTGCGTCTCGTCCAGGCCGCCCTCGTCCAGGATTCCCCGCACCTTGCGGGAGAGCGCTGCCAGATCACCGCTGTCGAGCCGCACCCCGTCGATCCGGATGCCCTCGCCGGTCAGATCGCGGGCCAGCGCGACCACGGTCCTGGCCGCCGCTTCGGTGTCGTGGGTGTCCAGGAGCAGCACGAGCTGCCGCGGGCGGGAGCGCGCGAAGTTGGCGAAGGCCTCCCTCTCGGTGGCATGGGCCTGGATGAAGGAATGGGCCATGGTGCCGACGGCGGGAATGCCGAAGCGCATGGCGGCCAGCGCCGTCGCGGTTCCGGCGAACCCCGCCAGATAACTCGCCCGCGCGGCCAGCAGCGCTGCCTCCGCCCCATGCGCCCGGCGCAGCCCGAAATCGATGAGCGGGCGGTGCCGCGCCGCCAGCACCAGCCGCGCCGCCTTCGAGGCGATGACGGTCTGCAGATGGATCAGGTTGATCAGGCGGCTTTCGACGAGCTGCGCCTGCGGCAACGGCGCCGTCACCCGCAGGATCGGCTCGTGGGCGAAGAAGACCGTCCCTTCGGGCAGCGCGTCCACGTCCCCGCTGAACCGAAAATTCGCCAACGCCTCGACGGCCGCGCCGGAGAACCGGCCCTCATTCCGAAGCCAGGCGATCTCGTCCGCGCCGAACCGGGCGCTCTCCAGGAATGCCACCGCCTGTTCGAGTCCGGCGGCCATCAGGAAGTTCCGCCCCGGCGGCAGCTTGCGCACGAACAACTCGAACGACGCCACGTCGGTCAGGCCATGCTCGACATAGGCCTGGACCATGGCGAGCTGGTAATAGTCCGTCAGCAGCAGGCTGTTGCCATCCCCGTCTCCGTCCGACTCCGGCATGGCCGTCCCTTTCCCACGCCCTCAGGCGCGAATGCCCGACAGGTCCCGGCTCAGTCGCGCCTCCAGGCGACGCGGACATAATAGGCGTCCTTGTCGTAGTGGAGGTCGAGATCGCCGGCATAGGCGTGGTGCAGGGCCTCGCCGATGCGGCGGGGCAGATGCACGTCGGTGGTCGTCACCACCATGTCGCCGTCGCGATGCTCGATGCCGATGATGCGGTGCAGGGGATGCTCGTCCTTCTCCAGGCGCTCCTGGTGATGGACGGCGGCCAGGATCTCGTCGCGATGCGGGCCGACGAAGCCGCCGGACAGGGTCACGGTGCCGGCGGGGTAGCGGTCGTTGGCGCGGTGGCAGGCCTGACACAGCTCCTTCGCGGCATCGACGGCGGGCAGCCCCCAGCTCCACCGCCCGTGGTGGTAGACGGCGCCGCATTGCGGGCAGACCGTCGGATCGGACAGCTTGGCCGCCCGCTTGTATGGGTCGTGGACATGCTCCTGGATCAGCCGGTCGCGACGGGCCGGCTGCGGACGCTGGTCGTGGGGACGCGGTTCGTGGATGTGCTCGCCCATGGGGAACCTGCCGGTGAAGGAAAGGAAGTGCCGGCGTTGCCCGGCACTCAATGACTCCGTGGCGCGACTCCGGGCCGCGATTCCGGGCCGTTCAGGCCTTCGCGATGTCGATCTTCCGCTTGGACGGTTGGCCCGGTTCGGTCTTGGGAAGGACGACGGTGAGGACGCCATTCTTCATGCTGGCCGCGATGCGGTCGCGGTCCACATTGGCGGGAAGGCGGAACGACCGCGCGCACAGGCCGTAGCGCCGCTCCGAGACGTAACGGCTGGCGTCCTTCTCCTCCTTTTCCTCGCTCTTCTCGGCCTTGATGGACAGGACGTCGTCCTGGACGCTGAGGTCCACGGATTGCTCGTCCATGCCGGGCATTTCCATGGTCACCCGATACTCGCCCGCGCGCTCCTCGACCTCGGCCGGCGGCGCGAAAGCGGCGCCCTCCAACTCCGTGCGCAGCAACGGTTCCAGGTCGAACGGCGAGCGCCGGCTCCAGGGGAAGCGGAACATGGAGGACGCTTCGTCGAACAGCCGGTCGAACTCGTCGCGCAACGCCAGGATCGGGTGCCGGTTGCGGGCGGCGATCTCCTGAGCCGCTGCACCGGTGGAAGCGATCGCCTGCCGGGAGGTCTCCTCCTGTTTGGGCTTTTCCGTCACGTTCGTGTCGGCCATGGGAGTGCCTCCTGTTTGTTGCGGTGGCGCGTGTGCCGCCTTTTCTATCGACCCAAAGCGGCCCGGACACGTTAACCTGGATCAAGCATCTTCCGACCGGGGCCAGGCGATGAGGAGGTAGCTCCACCTCCTGTTGCCGGATGGGGCAGTTCAGTCATGGAGCCGGAGAAGAAGCGATGATTCCCCTCATGGGGCTGAAACGACAGCTTGAACGGAAAAACGCCCGCCGGCCCCTTTCGTACGGAGCGTCCAACGAATTTACCCACCCTGTCGGGAATGAATGGGCGTCCGGCTGTTAAGTGCCAGCTCTCCCCGTTTCCCTTGACGCAGTGTGCCATGCCTGATTCTGCATCTTTGATGCAATTCGACCGCACCGCTTTCCGCTTGGACCGGTCCGCGACCTGCATCGCCCCGGCCGAAGGCGCGCTGGCGATCGAGCTTGCCAGAGGCACCGCCTGTTCGCAGGCGGTGCCGTTGGTCGTGACCCGCAGCGAGACGCGGGCTGTCCGGCTCGCCAGGGCGATCCGGGACGCGGCACCGGACCTCGAAATCCTGCTCATCCCAAGTTGGGACGTCCCCCTTGGCGAGCGCGGGCAGCCGTCGCGGGTCGTGCTTGGGCAACGGGCCGCTGCCATCGCCGCCTTGTCCCGACCGGCCAAAGGCGCCGGGCGGCTGGTTCTGGCGACCGCCGAGGCGGCGCTGCAGCGTCTTCCGCCTCCCGACGCCTGGCCCGACGTCGCGTTGGTCATCGCGACGGACGCACTCTATGAGGAGGAGACTTGGCGGAACCGCCTCGTTGCCGGCGGCTACATCCTCGACGAGCGGATCGACGAACCGGGGGAAGCCGCTTTTCGCGGTTCCGTAGTGGAGATATTTCCAGGCGACGCCGACCGCCCCATCCGCTGCGACATCGTCGATGGCCGGGTCGCACGGATGCGGACCTTTGATCCGGCAAGCCAGCGCTCGACGGGCGACTGCGACCGGATCACCGTTCATCCGGTGACCGAAATCCCGGCGGCACCGGAGATCGTCGCACGGTTGGTCCAAGGGCTGGAGACCCGTAGAGACCCGGTGGCCGCAGGGCTTGCGGAGGAACTCGCCGCCGGGCGGCGCCCCTCCGCTTTCGAGCGCCTGCTGCCCCTGGCCTACGACCGCCTGCCGAGTTTGCTTGAGCTTCTTGCCGACAGTCCGGTCGTCATTGACGAGGGGGTCGGCGACCGGCTTGAGGCGCGGTTCGACGACGTGGAGGAAGCCGATGCATCGGCCATGCACCTCGACCGCAACGCGTGGGAGACGGGGTTGCGAGGGCGCGCGGTTCTGACCCTGGAGCCCGACGGGCAAGCCTCGTCCAGGGAAGCGCCGGCGGTGTCCGAACGCACCCTCCCCCGCCTCGCCGGAGAGAGGATTGCCGCGGGCGAACCCGTGATCATTGCCGCTGCGAACGCCGCCGACGCGGCCAGGATGGCGGAGCGGGTGGCGGCGGCGACCGGCCGACCGGTGCCGGTGCTCGACCGCTGGCCGGTGGACGGGCTTCCCGTGACGCCGGCAGCCCTGGTGCTTCGGGTCGCGGCGGGCTTCACGTTCGACGGCGTGACGGTGCTCGCCCAACGCCCCCGTCCGGAAGGCGGAGCCGGCCCGGTCGCCCCGCTGGCACCCGTCGACCTGTCATGCGACGATCTTGCGGTCCATCTCGACTACGGGATCGGCGCGGTGCGCGGGCTCGAAACGGTTGAAGCCGGAGGCCAGCCGGAAGACGTTTTGGTGATGGAGTATGCCCGCGAGAATCGGCTCCTGGTGCCGGCAGCCGATCTCGACCGCGTGTGGCGCTATGGCAGCAGCGACGCCCGGGTGGCGCTCGATGGGCTCAAAGGTGGAAATTGGATCACCCGCCGTGCGGAGTTGGAGCGCGAGATCGGCCGAATCGCGAAAAGCCTCGTGCGCCAAGCCGAGCGCCGGGCCCGTACGAAAGCCCCCGTGATCGCGTCGCCGGCCGGACCGATGCGGCGCGTGGCCGCCCGCTTCCCCTACGAGGAGACCGCAGGGCAGCGGCGCGCCATCACCGCGGTGATGGCCGAACTCGCTAGCGGGCGCCCCATGGACCATCTGGTCTGCGCCGACGTCGGCTATGGCAAGACCGAAGTGGCGTTGCGCGCCGCGGCGGCGGTCGCTTTCACCGGCCGGCAGGTTGCCGTTCTTGCTCCGACCAGCGTGCTCGCCCGCCAGCACTTGGAGGTGTTCCGACGGCGGCTGGCCGGCTTAGGCCTGCGCATCGAGCCGTTGACCGGTGGCATGGCGGCGTCGGCCGCAAAGGCCGTGCGCGACGGCCTCGCCGACGGATCGGTGGCGATCGCGGTCGGCACCCATGCCCTTTTGTCGAAGACGGTGCGCTTCGCCGACTTGGCGTTGGTCGTCGTCGACGAGGAGCAGCGCTTCGGCACCGTGCAGAAGCGGGCGTTGGCCCGGCTTTCGGCCGGCGTCCACGGTCTGGCGCTCAGCGCCACGCCGGTTCCACGGACGCTGCAGGGAGCGCTGGCGGGACTGCGGGGAGTCAGCGTCATCGATACTCCCCCGGTGCGGCGCCGCCCGGTGCGCACGCGGGTCACCCCCTATGACCCTTCGGTTCTGCGGTCCGCCTTGTTGCGCGAAAAGGCGCGGGGCGGACAGAGTTTCTGCGTCGCCCCGCGGATCGCCGACCTGCCGGCGCTGGAGGCCGAGGTGCGCGCGCTCGCCCCCGGTCTGTCGGTCGCCGTCGCGCACGGCCGTCTCCCCATTGCCGAACTCGATCAGGTCATGGTCGATGTGGCGGAAGGAACGGTCGACGTGCTGGTTTCAACCCCCATCATCGAGACCGGCATCGACATTCCCCGTGCCAACACCATCGCAATCCACCGTCCCGACCTTTTCGGACTCGGCCAGCTCCATCAGCTCCGCGGCCGGGTCGGGCGCGGGGGAGCGCAGGCCTATGCCTATCTGCTGACCGATCCGGACGCTCCGCTCAGCGAGCGAACCGAGCGGCGGCTGGGCTCGCTCGAGGCGATCGAAAGCCTGGGCGGTGGCTTCGCCCTCAGTGTGCTCGATCTCGACCAGCGTGGGGCGGGCGACCTGCTGGGAACCGATCAGAGCGGCCATCTGCGGTTGGTCGGAACCGAGCTGTACCAGCATCTGCTGGCCCGCGCGCTGGCCGGCGCCGAGATGGACGATTCCCCCGAACTGCGCCTGGGCGTGCCGCAGACCATTCCCGCCGCCTACCTTCCGGAGGAGGAGTTGCGCATCGGCCTGCACCGCCGCCTCTCGCGTCTGCGCGACGAAGCGGCGGTCGAGCCGTTGCGCGAAGAGATCGAGGACCGCTTCGGGCCGTTGCCGGAGGAGGTCGAGCTGTTGCTGGCGGCCGCTGCGCTCCGCGCGCGCTGCCGGCGGCTGGGCGTCGCCGCCCTGGCCGCCGGACCCTCGGGTGTCTCGCTGACCCTGAACGACACACCCTGCCGGGCCGTGCGCGAAGCGGCGCTGGAGCGTCTCGGGACCGGACAGGTGCGTCGGACAGACGACCGCCTCGTCTTTGCGCTGAGCGCCGAAGGACCGTTGGAGATCCTGGACAATGCGCGGGCCGTGCTCGATCAACTGCCATCGGTCGGCGCGGCCTGAGCGACATGAGGCGATCCCTGGGTTCCCGGCATGAGAACGGTCCCCGTGCCCTTCATGCCATGGCGGTTCTGAAGGCAGCCTTGTGGAGCCATGCGCGGGAATCCCCCGTTATGATGGCCGGGAGTGTCTGATCCGGTGGATGGCCCATGCCGAAGCTTGGCGAGCAGAATGGCAACGAGACGTGGCGGATCAAGTCTGCGCCCCGACGAGGCCGGGTTCTTCATGTCCGCTCCGGAATGTCGGCGGAACAGACGCTCGCCCTTCGTGTCGGGCTCGTCGTCGTCCTGATCGCCCTGGTCATCGCGGTGTTCTGGTTCGACCGCGATGGGCTGAAGGACCAGATCGACGGCCATGTCAGCTTTTCTGACATTCTCTACTTCGCGATGATCACCGTCACCACCGTCGGTTACGGCGACATCGTTCCGGTCAGCGACACCGCACGGCTGATCGACGCCTTCGCGGTCACGCCCATCCGCATCTTCATCTGGTTCATCTTTCTGGGCACCGCCTACGAATTCGTTGTGCAGCGGATCATCGAGGATTTCCGAATGAGCCGAATTCAGAAGCATCTGCAGGGGCATATCGTGCTGTGCGGCTTCGGGCACAGTGGCTTCATCGCCGCGCAGGAGACGGTCGCCAAGGGACATCCGGGCGAACGGATCGTCGTGATCGACCAATCGGAGGAGCGCATCCGGCTGGCGGCCGAGGCGGGGTTCATCGGGTTGCTCGGCGACGCCACCAGCGAAGAGATATTGACCCTTGCCTGCGTGGGAAGCGCCAAGGCGGTGATCGTCAGTTCGGGCCGGGACGACACCACCATTCTGGTGATCCTGACCGTCCGTCACCTGTCCGCCGGCACCAAAATCGTGGGCAACATCAAGCAGGAGGAGAACATCAAACTGGCCAAGCTGAGCGGCGCCGACTTGGTGGTGTCGCCGCCCAGGATCGGTGGCTATCTCATGGCCGATGCCGTGGAAACCAGCCATGCGACACCCTTCCTGTGCGACCTGATGTCGGTGGGTGGCCAACTGGTGCTGACGGAGCGCCCGGCGGCCCGGGACGAAATCGGCAGGACCATGGCGGAGGCGACCGCCGGCGTGGTCGTGCAGATCCACAGCAATGGCCACGCCATTCCCTTCACGGAACGTCACCGCCACATCATCCAGCCCGGAGACCTGCTGCTTGTGATCAGTCCGGCGCACGGTGACGAGAAGGCAGAAGGCCAATAAACGCTGTCGGTTTTCGAAGGCGCTGCCCGGATCGGCTGTGCACGGCCTCCACGGTTGCCAGGAACGCGCCAGGTCCGAAGGTGATGCTCGAAGCGGCGGTTATGGGGTGCCGGCGGAAGGTGATGAGCGCCCACCACGGCCCGCTTGCCGTTTCCAAGCCTCCTCGTAGAAGCGGCGCATGGACGCCGCTCCCGCATCGGAGGAGGCGAATGACCAATAGCCGATCTGGAAGGCGAGATAGCAGGGAAGATGGAAGGCCACCAGCCGCCTTGAAGCGGCCACTGCGCCGCACAGCCGGTCGGCTTCCGCCGCCGGCAGGCCGAACTCGACGATGGCCCCCGCCACGTCCCAAGCGATGTCCTGGCAGCCGATCAGGTCATGCGCATCGGCGTGATCGAGCGAGTCGGTCTTCAGCACCCGGCCGTCGGTGGTGCGCAGCCACTCCCAGATGTGAAGGCGGTTGTCGGTGACGACACGCCGGACCCCGGCGTCCAGTTCCCTCAGCGTGTCCGCCGTCCAGCGATCCAAGGAGGCCGTTGCCGCGGCGCCCAGCGCCTCGCCGATGTTCACGCGCGCCATCGCCAGGAGATCCGGAAGGCTGGCGCCCGTGTCACGCTCCGCCGGAAAGCGTTGGGCGCGGAACAGGAGATAGTCGGCCAAGCGCTCCAGAGGCATGGAGGAGGGCGGATGCGCGCCGTCCAACCACCTCTCCGCCAGGAAGCCGTGCCGAAGCGCGATGGGTTCGGTCGTGAAACCCGCCTGATGCAACGCGCGGGCCCGGGCCAGCTTGGCCTCGCTCTGGCGTCCGAGGCCGGAGAATTTCAAAAGCCAGGAGCCGGAGACGATGCGCAACAGGAACTTGCGGCGCTCCTGCTGCGCATGGACCGGCGGCCAGTCCGCCACCGCATCCGCCACCAGATCCGCCGCCAAATCCGCCGATGCCGTCCGCCATGCGCCGCCCGACAAATCACGCAACGGTGCGACCGCAGGGCCGAGCGCATCCTCGAACCAGCGCTCCAAGGGCGGCACCGGGCCATGCGCGGCGTGCGCCAATTCATCGAAGCCGATCACCGGACGCACCGCCTCGGCCCAGCGGCGGCGGTGCCGGTCGGATGAGCGCGGCCCCGGAGCGCCGCCATGGCTGGGAAGGAACGCAATCCGCCGGGACGGCACGCCCGCCGCCTCCAGCCAATCGGCGACGGCGCCGAACGAACTGCCGGACAGCCCCGGCCCTTTATCGACGATCACATAGGACGCGCCCGCGTCGGCCAGCAGGGCGGCCCGCTGGCGGGCCGACACGCGGACGGCGCGCTGGAACGGATGACCGATAGGACGCAGAGTGACCGGAGAAGCTGCGTCCAGCGCGACCGCCGCCATTGCCGCCAGCCCGGTTCCGATGCTGCGCAGGCCAATCACGACGACCGGAGCGGGCAGATCCGGCGGAAGCCGGGCCGCAGCCTCCAGATAGGCTTCCGGATAGAGGCCATAGAAGGCATAGCCCTCGGGCCGGCGCATCCGCACGGTTTCGGGCAAGGGTTGCGCCGACAACGTCTCCAGCCCAGCCGTCAGCGCGCAAGCGCCCGGCTGCGGCTCGCCGCGCCAGGACCGGGCGACGGTGCGGGCCAGCTCCATCACGACCGCCATCGCCGCGTCGCGGCATGGGGTGCAATCGTCCTCCTCCAGCGCCGCGAATTCCGCATCGGCGAGGCCCTGCGCAAGCTCCGCCGCCTCGATGAGCAGGGACACCAGCAGGGCATGACGGATCAGCCCGTCGGGCTTGGCGGCGGCTGTACGACGGGCGGCGGCGATCCGCGCCACGACGACGCGTGGGTCCTCGACACGGTCGCGATCGCCGTAAACCAGCATGGCTCGGCCTCTCCGGGTGGCGAGGGAACTCAGCCTTTCCCCTATCCCAGCGCCAAAAGGGAGGCCGGCGCTGCAGGAGCGGTGCTGGCGTAGCGGCGGACCATGGCCGCGCAAAAATCCGCGAACTCCTCGGCGACCTGGGGCGGGCTGGTGTGGTGTGGTTCGATCCCACGATGCTCGGGCGTGAAGCAAAAGGTGATGGTGACATCGAAATCGGCCAGCGCTTCCATCTGACGGTCGAACCAGGCGAGCGCGTTCGGCCGGAAGCTGTCGGCCCAGGACAGGCCGGTGCGCAGATGCCGGACGCCCAACCGCTTCATCCAGGCCACCGCCTCGTCCAGACGGTGATCCTCGAAGTGGAACCATTGGCAAATCCCCATCTCGGCCGCATAGGGCGCGTAGGCGTCGAGCGCCGGCTTGGGCGTGCCGTCCGCCCGCAGCAGCCCCATGTGGAAATGACGGTAGTAGGAGGAGCCCTCCGCCTCCTTGTGGCGCGTCGTCGCCTCCCAGGCGCTGGGAAGATCGTAGAGGCTGTACCAGTGAATGCGTGGAACCCGGCCGATCAGCAGTTCCGCGGTGCGGGCGACGCCCCAGGCCTGCACCTCCTCGGCGCCGAAGGACGAGACGCCGGCCTCCGTCACCCAGATGGGCTTGCCGGTGACGGCGCGGATTTCCTCGATCTTCTCCGGCCATTCCCGGATCTGCCAGAGATTCCAGTCGAGCGGAAAGCCATGCACCGCAACCACATCCACATGGTCCAGCGCGCCGCGCTCGCCCAGGCGGCGGATGAAGGAGGGATCGATGGGCGAGATGCCGCCCAACACACGGGTGAGCGCACCGTTCTCCGCCCGGATCGCCTGTCCGGCCAGGATCGTCATGCGGGAGAACAGATCCCATTCCGGATCGAGATCGGGATTCCAGTGGGACTTGTTGTTGGGCTCGTTCCAGATCTTGGCGGCTTCGATCATCCCTGGCTTTCCGTCTTCGTGTGGTTTTCCAGCGCCTGTCCGGCGGATGGTGCGGCGGCGGATGGCAGGGCGGGATAGACGGCGCCCGCCTCCGTCGGCCGTGCTGCGCGGCGGCAGACATAGACCTCCTGCTCCGGATGCTCGACGATCCGAAAGCCGGCGCTGCGCAGCATGGCCTCGGCGCAGGCGGCGTTCGGGACCCACCAGTTCGTCCAGTCGCCGGAATACCGGTGTTCGATGAAATGCAGCTTCGGATAGCCGGGCGCGTTGAAATGGTCCTGCTGGCGGAAGTCGTAATCGATGCCCACCGGTTCGACCGTCTCGGAGCCGCGTTGCATGGATTGGAAGATCATCAGGTCGCGGGCGGCATGCTCGTGGATCAGGTCGAGAGCCAGCAACGGGTGGCGCAGATGGTAAAGCACCCCCATGAACAGGACGACGTCGAACCGCTCCCCCAGCGACGCCAGGTCGTAGACCGACAGCTTGCGGAACTCGATGTCTTGGCGGGTCACTTCGGCGGCGAAGCGCGCCTGTGCGAGATAACGGTCGTCGAAGTCGATTCCCACCACCCGCTCGGCGCCGCGCCGCTTCATCTCGATGGAGTAGAAGCCACCGTTGCAGCCGATGTCGAGCACCGTCAGGCCGCTCAGATCCTGCGGGACCGCATGGGCGAACCGCCGCCACTTCACGTTCGGGTAGTCGTGCAGGAAGTGGTCGGGGGCGGTGCTGACGCCGTTCAGATCGATGTTGTGGAACCAGTCCCCCAGCGCGGCGACCCGGGCGCGGATCTGGTCGGTCGTCAGATTCGTCATTCCGCCGCCTCGTTGATGCTGTGGACCTTCAGGCCCCATTCCCCGGCGATCAGCACGCTGCGGGACGCCGGAGCGATCTCGAACCGGGCGTGGAAATCCACGGAAAGCCCCAGGGCGTGGGACAGCGCCGCCTTGATGACGTCGGCGTGGCTGACCAGCGCCACGGTCCGGCCGGCGTATCGGCGGCGCAGCCGCTCGATGCAGCGCGTCATCCGGGCCTGAGCCTCCAGCATCGTTTCGCCCCCAGGCGGGCGGGCGTGCGACCGCGCGCTGTTCCACACATTCCAGGCCGGGTCGCCGCGCAGTTTCTCGAAGCGCATGCCGGCCCAGGCGCCGAGATCAAGCTCGTTGAGATCCTCCTCCACCTCCACGGCCAAGGCCTGTGACGCGGCGATCGCCGCCGCCGTTTCCACGGCACGCTCCAGCGGGCTGGACAGCACGGCGGCGAACCGGTGACGCGCCAATGCAACGGCCAGCGCGTCGGCCTCGCGCCGGCCGGCCTCGCTGAGCGTCACGCCGGGCATGCGTCCGCACAGCACGGAGCCGAGCCGGTCGTGCGACGCGTGACGCAGCAGGACCAGGATTGTTTCCACGCAGCCGCTCACGCCCGGAAGCGCGGGCCGTCCACCGCCTCGCCGGCGATGAAGCGCAGCGTGCGCTCGCGCGCTTCATGGTCGGTGAATTGCTCGGGCGGCGATTTCATGAAGTAGCTCGACGGCCCGACCAGCGGCCCGGCCATCTTCCGGTCCAGCGCCAGCTTGGCGCACCGCACCGCGTCGATCACGATGCCGGCGGAGTTCGGGCTGTCCCAGACCTCCAGCTTGAGTTCCACGCTCAGGGGCACGCCCCCGAAGGCGGTGCCCTCCAACCGGATGTGCGCCCATTTCCGGTCGGCCAGCCAGGGGACGTGATCGCTGGGACCGATATGGACGTCGTCCGCGTCGAGCGGCACGTCCAGTTGGCTGGTGACGGCGCGGGTCTTCGAAATCTTCTTCGATTCCAGGCGTTCGCGTTCCAGCATGTTCTTGAAGTCGGTGTTGCCGCCGAAGTTCAGCTGATAGGTATGGTCGAGCCGGACGCCGCGCTCGCGGAACAGGTTCGCCAGCGTGCGGTGGATGATGGTGGCACCCATCTGGCTCTTGATGTCGTCGCCGATGACCGGCAGGCCGTGCCGCTCGAACCGCTTCGCCCAACCTGGATCGGAGGCGATGAAGACCGGGATGCAGTTGACGAAGGCGCAGCCGGCCTCCAGCGCCTGCTCGGCATAGAACTCCGTGGCCTTCTGCGAACCGACCGGCAGATAAGACACCAGGATATCGGTGCCTGAGCGGCGCAGAGACTCGGCGATGGCAACCGGCGCCTCCCCCGACTCCTCGATGTCGCCGGCCAGATAGCGGCCGATGCCATCCAGTGTCGGACCGCGCTCCACCCGTACCCCCGAAGCACGCGGGGTTGCGAAACGGCAGGTGTTGTTCGGAAGGGCAAAGATGGCGTCGGACAAATCCCGCCCGACCTTGGCGGCGTTCACATCAAAGGCGGCGGACATTTCGATGTCGCTGACCCGATAGCCGCCGAGATCGAGGGTCATCAGCCCGGGCGGCGGCTCATTAGCTTGAGCATCGGCATAATAGCTCACACCTTGCACGAAGGACGAAGCGCAATTTCCGACACCGGCAATCGCCACCCGCAGCTTTTTCCCAGTCACGAAATTCTCCTCATCCTGAAAACTTCCTTAATGGACCGGAATGATATTTGTATCCTGGAAAAACAATTGCCGGAAGATCGTCCGATCTGACCACGCCTTTTGGGTAAGGTGTGGAAAGTCCAGCAACGATGTTAATATTGATACGACCGCGCTTCTGTTCATGAAGCGGGCACTGCGGTTTCTCACGCATGCAGGTGAAAAGCTGTAGCCTCTTACAAATGAGGACCGTGGCGGGGTTTGGCAATTTTACACACAATCAACACACCCAATAGTAGTTACCGTAAACGTCACCGTCCATCCGCGGAGGGGCTTGTGGGAGAATCCATTCTTGTCACCGGTGGCGCCGGCTTCATCGGCCGCCACGTCGCCAGGGCACTCCTCGCCCGCGGCGACCGGGTTCGGGTTCTCGACAGTCTGATCGCGCAAGTCCATCCCACCCGGACACGGCCCGACGAATTGGACCCGGACGCCGAACTGCTGATCGGGGATATACGCGACGAGACCATGGTCGGTCGGGCGCTGGAGGGAGTGGATTCGGTGATCCACCTCGCCGCCGAGGTCGGTGTCGGCCAGAGCATGTACGCGGTGGACCGCTACACTTCGGTGAACGACCATGGGACGGCCGTGCTGTTCCAGCGGCTGATCGACCGACCGGTCCGCCGGGTGGTGGTCGCCTCCTCGATGAGCATCTACGGCGAGGGGCTGTACCGGACCGCCGACGGCACGCCGATGGAGGACGTGGTGCGCGGGACGCGCAATCCCGACGGTTCCTGGGACCCGCTGGATTGCGACGGACGGCCGCTGATCCCCGTCCCCACGCCGGAGAGCAAGCGCCCGGCCCTGAGGTCCGTCTACGCCATCGGCAAATACGTGCAGGAGCGGCTGACCCTGACGCTCACCGCCCAATACGGGATGGAAGGGGCGGCGTTGCGGCTGTGGAACGTCTACGGCCCCGGGCAGGCGCTGTCGAACCCCTACACCGGGGTGCTGGCGATCTTCGCCTCGCGCATCGCCAACGGTCAGCGGCCGATGATCTTCGAGGATGGCCAACAGCGGCGCGACTTCGTGCATGTCGGCGACGTGGCACGCGCTGTCCTGCTGGCGCTCGACGAGTTAGCCGCCAATGGCGAGGTCTTCAACATCGGGTCCGGCGAGGACCGCACCGTGGAGGAGGTGGCGCGGCTCCAGGCCGCCTCGATGGGCCGGCCCGACCTGACGCCGGAGATCACCGGCCAAGCCCGCGCCGGCGACATCCGCCATAACATCCCCGACCTGGGCAAGGCGCGGGCTGTCCTGAACTACGAACCGCGGCAGGATTTCGCCGAGGGGCTGGCCGAACTCGCCGAATGGGTTGCCCGGCAGGAGGCGCAGGACCGCGTCGCCGAAGCCCGGGGCGAACTCGAAGCGCGGGGGCTGGTGGCATGAACCGCCGGTCCGGACCGGCCTTGGTGGAGGCGACGTGATGCGTGTGGCGTTGGTCAACCCAGCCTGGACCTTCGCGCACAGCATCTATTTCGGCTGCCGCGAGGCGCATCTGCCCCTTGAACTGGGCTACGGCAAGGCGCTGCTGGAGCAGGCCGGACACGAGGTCCTGCTGCTCGACGGGCCGTTGACGGGATTGTCGAACGCCGAACTGGCGGATCGGGTGGCCGGCTTCGCTCCCGGCATGACCGTGGTGACGACCGCGCCGACCTACCTGTTCTGGCGTTGCGCCCCGCCGGAGCTGCGAATCCCCCGTGATTTCCTGCTGGCGCTGGATCGACGCGGCGGCCGGACCGTCGCGGTGGGGCCGCATGGATCGACCACCCCCCGAGCAGCCCTGGACAAGCTGGGCGTGGACGTGGTCGTGCGGGGCGAATGCGAGGAGATCGTGAAACGGCTTGCCGACCGGTTGGATTCCGGCCAGCCGGGGTTGGACGGCGTTCCGGCGCTGGCCTCCCGCAGCGGCGGCGGAACCGTCGTCAGCGGCGGCCCGCACGCCGGCCGCTTCGTCGATCTGCCGGCGCTGTCCTGGCCCGCCGAATGGCTGAAGCGCCACCCCCACCATCACCACCGCTACGGCACCGAACCGCTCGGCGCGGGGGCCGAGGTCGAGGCGTCGCGTGGCTGCCCCTACACCTGTTCCTTCTGCGCCAAGATCGATTTCCGCGACCAGTACCGCCGCCGCGACACCGCCATCGTGTTGGAGGAGATCGACCGGCTGACCGCCGTCGGCGTGCGCTACGTCTATTTCATCGACGAGATCTTCCTGCCCCGCCGCGACCTGTTGGAAGCGCTGGTGGAGCGTCCGGTCGAGTTCGGCATCCAGACCCGCATCGACCTGTGGAAGCCCGACCTGCTGGATCTCCTTGGGGCCGCCGGCTGCGTGTCGATCGAGGCCGGGGTGGAAAGCCTGACCGAGGAGGGCCGCGCGGCGCTCGACAAGAACTGCCGCATGAGCACCGACGCGCTGGCCGACCGCCTGATCCACGCCCGGCGCAGCGTGCCCTTCGTCCAGGCCAACCTGATCGCCATGGCCGGCGACGACGCCGGGCTCGTCGCGCGATGGCGGGAGAGGCTGCACGGTGCCGGCGTCTGGGCCAACGATCCGGTGCCGCTCTACCCCTACCCAGCCTCGCCCGATTACCGCCGCCTGTGGGGCGAACCGGACGACCGGGCATGGGAAAGGGCGCACGAGCACTATCTGCGCCAATTCGCACGACTGAGCGACATTCAGGAGGAGAAGCCCCTGCCCTTGCATGAGTTGGAGGCCGCATGCGGTTGCCGGTGACGCCCCCGGCAGCCCCCGCGCATCCAGCCCCCGCGCATCTGTTGATGACGGCGGACAGCGTGGGCGGAGTGTGGACCTACGCGCTCGACCTCGCGCAGGAACTGGCGGCAGGCGGCCTGCGCGTTACGTTGGCGGTGCTTGGGCCGTCACCGCAGGATGACCAGACCGCGGCGGCGCGCGCCATCCCCGGCCTGGAACTGATCGACACCGGCCTCCCGCTGGACTGGATGGCGGAGGACCCGGCCGCGATCCGGCGCGGTGCCGAAGCGCTGGGAGCGCTCGCTCGGCGGTTGGAGGTGGATCTCGTCCACCTCAACAGCCCGGCCCTGGCGGCGGACGCCGGATTCACGGTTCCGGTCGTGGGAGTCTGCCATTCCTGTCTGGCGACGTGGTGGGCCACCCTGCGCGGCGGCCCCCTGCCGGGCGACTTTCTCTGGCGGATCGAGGTTCTGGCGCGGGGCTACCGGGCCTGCGACGCGCTGGCGGCGCCGAGCGCCGCCTTCGCGCAGGCCACCGCCGCCGCCTACGGTTTGCCGCAACCGGTCGTGGTGCGCAACGGACGCCGTCCTCCGGGCGGTGAGCCGTGCGGACGGGAGCGTTTCGTCTTCACCGCCGGACGCTTGTGGGACGATGGAAAGAACATCGCAACGCTGGACGCGGCGGCGGCGCTGCTGAAAGTGCCGGTGGTCGCCGCCGGCTCGCTGGAAGGTCCGGGCGGGAATCGCCGGACCCTGCGTCACGCCGCGGCGCTCGGACGCCTGGATACGGCTTCGGTCGCGGCCTGGCTGGCGCGGGCACCGGTCTTCGCTTCCGCCGCGCTCTACGAGCCGTTCGGCCTGACGGTGCTTGAAGCCGCGCAGGCCGGCTGTGCGCTGGTGCTGTCGGACATCGCGACCTTCCGCGAGCTGTGGGACGGCGCCGCACTCTTCGTGGAGCCGAGGGACAGCGCAGCCCTCGCCGCCGCGATCCGCCACCTGCTGGACGATCCGCGGAAGGCCGGGCGCCTCGGCGAGGCGGCGCGGCTCAAGGCCGGGCGATACGGCATGGAGTCGATGGCCTCCGGCATGCGCAGTCTCTACCGCAGCGTCCTGGAGCGTCACACCCCCACCCCCTCCCGCAAGGAGGCCGTTGCGTGAAGATCGTCTATTTCACCCATTCTCTGGCGTCCTGCTGGAACCACGGCAACGCCCATTTCCTGCGCGGCGTCCTGCGAGAGCTGATCATCCTCGGCCATGAGGTCCGCGTCTATGAACCCGAGGGCGCATGGAGCCTGCGGAAGCTGCTGGCCGATCATGGCGAAGCGGGGCTGGTGCCCTACCGGACCGCCTATCCGGAGCTGACCTCGCTGACCTTCGCAGCCGACGCCGACGCGGCGGCGCTGTGCGACGGGGCCGATCTGGTCATCGTCCATGAATGGAACGACCCGGCTCTGGTCGCGGCGGTGGGCCGGGCACGGGCGCAGGGCGGTCGCTTTTTCCTGCTGTTCCACGACACGCACCATCGCGCGATCAGTGATCCGGAGGCCATCTCCGCCTTCGATCTCTCCGGCTACGACAGCGTCCTGGCCTTCGGCGAAACTCTGGCCGCCGTGTACCGGCGCTGGGGCTGGGAGGATCGGGTCTTCGTCTGGCACGAAGCGGCCGACATCCGGCTGTTCCACCCGCCACCCGGAGAGGAGCGGCGCAGCGGAGCGGTTTGGATCGGCAATTGGGGTGATGGCGAGCGGACAATGGAACTGGAGCGCTTTCTGTTCGCTCCCGCCCGCGCCGCGGGTCTGCCTTTGGACGTCTATGGCGTGCGCTACCCCGCCGAAGCCCTGGTGACGCTGAAGCGGCACGGCATCGCCTACAAGGGCTGGCTGCCCAACGTCCGCGCCCCCGCGACCTTCGCCCGCCATCGGGTCACCGTCCATGTGCCGCGCCGTTTCTACGTCGAATCCCTGCCAGGCATCCCGACCATCCGCGTGTTCGAGGCGCTGGCCTGCGGCATCCCTCTGGTCAGCGCGCCATGGAACGATTGCGAGGGTCTGTTCCGGCCGGGAACGGATTTCCTGGTCGCCCGCGACGGGGCCTGTATGACCGCCCACCTGCGCGCCGTGGACGGCGACGCCGACCTCCGCGCGGCGCTGGTCCGCAGCGGTCTGGAAACGATCCGCGCCCGCCACACCTGCGCCCACCGCGCCGGTGAGCTGCTCGCCATCGCCGCCGCTCTGGCTGGGACGCCCACCCCCTCTTCGATGCTGGAGCCTGTCCGATGAAGATGGCCTTCTACGGTTCGAGCCTGCTTTCCTCCTACTGGAACGGCGCCGCCACCTACTACCGCGGCATGTTGAGCGAACTCGCCAAGCGGGGTTGGGACGTCACCTTCTACGAACCGGACGCCTTCGACCGCCAGAAGCACCGCGACATCGAGCCGCCCGGCTGGGCCAGCGTCGTCGTGTACGAGGCCACCGCCGACGCCTGCCGCACCGTGATCGCCCGCGCCGCCGAGGCCGACGTGGTGGTGAAGGCGAACGGCGTCGGCGTCTTCGACGACGAGTTGCTCGACGGCGTGATGGACGCCGCCGGTCCCCACGCTCTGCGTGTCTATTGGGATGTCGATGCCCCCGCCACCCTGGCCGAGCTTCGGCGGGCGCCGGACCATCCCCTGCGCCGTCGGCTGCCGCGGATCGACGCCGTGCTGACCTATGGCGGCGGCCCGCCGGTGGTCGCGGCCTACGAGGCGATGGGCGCCCGCCTGTGCCGCCCCATCTACAACGCTCTGGACCCGGCGACGCACCACCCGGCACCGCCCCAACCGCGGTTCGCCGCCGATCTCAGCTTTCTCGGCAACCGGCTGCCCGACCGCGAGGAGCGGGTGGAACGCTTCTTCCTGGAGCCCGCCGCGCGCAACCCGCAGGGGCGCTGCATCATCGGCGGCAGCGGCTGGGAGACGAAGGGGCTGCCGGCCAACGTCACCCACATCGGCCATGTCGGCACCGCCGACCACAACGCCTTCAACAGCTCGGCGCTGGCGGTTCTGAACATCGCCCGCGACAGCATGGCCGAAGTCGGCTTCTCGCCCGCCACGCGGGTGTTCGAGGCTGCCGGAGCGGCGGCCTGCCTGATCACCGATGCTTGGACGGGGGTCGAACGGTTCCTCACCCCGGACGAGGAGATCCTGGTCGCCCGCGACGGCCAGGACGTGACCGATCATCTGCGCGCCCTCACGCCGGCCCGCGCCCGCGCCATCGGTGATGCCGCGCGACGGCGCACCCTTGCGGAACACACCTACGCCCGGCGCGGCGCGGAGGTGGACCTGCTGCTGCGCGAAGCCCTGGCGGCGCTGCGGGAAAGGAGCGCGGCGTGAAGCTCGTCGTCCTGGGGCTGAGCCTGTCCTCTTCCTGGGGCAACGGCCACGCCACCACCTTCCGCGCCCTTCTCAAGGCGTTCGCCGCACGCGGCCACGACATCCTGTTCCTGGAGCGCGACGTTCCCTGGTACGCGCAGAATCGCGATCTCGCCGATCCCGGCTATTGCCGGCTGGCCTTCTACGAGGATCTCGCTGGCCTGCGACGGTGGGCCGGAACGGTCGAGGAGGCCGACGCGGTGCTCGTCGGTTCCTACGTGCCCGACGGTGTCGCCGTCGGTCGCTGGGCGCAGGAAACCGCGCAGGGGATCGTCGCCTTCTACGACATCGACACGCCGGTGACCCTGGCGAAGCTGGATCGCGGCGACGAGGAGTATCTCACCCCTGCCCTCATTCCCGGCTATCACGTGTATTTCTCCTTCACGGGCGGACCGACGCTGGAGCGGCTGGAGTCCCGCTACGGCTCTCCGGCGGCGCGCGCGCTCCATTGCTCCGTGGATGCCGACGCCTACGCGCCCCTGCCCACGCCCAAGCGCTGGGATCTGAGCTATCTCGGCACCTACAGCCCCGACCGGCAACCGACGCTGGAGCGGTTGCTGCTGGAGCCGGCCCGGCGTGCGCCGTCGCTGCGCTTCGTCGTCGCCGGTCCGCAATACCCCGACGGGATCGCCTGGCCCGGAAATGTCGAACGTCGGCATCATGTTCCTCCAGCCGAGCATCCCGCCTTCTACGCGGCCAGCCGCTTCACCTTGAACGTGACGCGCGAGGACATGATCCGCGCCGGCCACAGCCCCAGCGTCCGGCTGTTCGAGGCCGCCGCCTGCGCCACTCCGATCATCTCCGACTGTTGGGACGGCCTCGACGCTCTGCTTGAGCCGGACCGCGATATCATCCTCGCCCGCACCTCAGGTGACGTTCTGCACGCCCTTCACCAACTGGACGAAAATGCCCGCCAAGCGATGGGCGCAAGGGCCAGACGGCGAATCCTGGAACACCACACCGCCGCGCATCGCGCGGAAACGTTGGAACGGGAACTGGAAGGCGCGATGCGAAGGACCGGCTGCGGCACCAGTACGGCCCTGCCCTTCCACTAAGGCGGCGCAAACAGTCCATCACGGCTCCCGGTCCGCGGGCTTCTTCGAAGACTTCTTAGCCTCGATCCGGTCGAGGACCGCTTCGGGGGCGACATCCTGCTTGATGACGTCCAGATCGGAGTCAACGTCCGTCTTCACCCCCATGTGATCGGCGATGGACGACACCAGGGCCGTCAGCTTGGTGATTTCGTGCTCCGCCAACAGGCTGATTTGCAGATCGAGATCGGCCCGCTTGCTGGCGACCTCGGACATCCGATTCTGGCTGATGAGCACGAAGGTGGACAGAAAGATGGCTTCCACGGACGCGATCATCGCCAGAACGACGAAGGAGGGATCCCAGCGCGGAACGCCGGGCACCCACCCCAGGTTGGCGATGATCCAGAAGCCGAAGAATGCCAAATGCAGATAAACGAACGTCATGCTGCCGGTGAAGCGGGTGATCGCATCGGCAATCCGCTCCTCCACGGTCGCCTCGACCTCCTCCCGTTCCCTGCGCTGGTGCAGCGCCTGGATGTTCCGTTCGAGCACGGCGCTCAAGCCGGGGGATGGTGGCGGGTAGGTTGGTGGGCTTGCGGACGTCTCCGCGCGATCTCCACCATGCTGGGACGGTTGTGTGTTCATGGCGTCTGCCTTGCTTAGGTGAACCGTCTTCGCCTCGTTGCTCTTTCAGGACTGGGGTTGCGGTCGACCCACAGGCTGCGCTCAATGGCGCTTTCGATGTCGCCCCCTGTTGCCGGGGAGCGATGGAGGCTTTGGCCTGGGGCAGTTTCAGATCCCCTGAGGAAAAGGGATTGTGCAGCGGTAGGTTGCCGATGACCGCAACGCCGACCGACGGACCGCGGCAATGGCTTGCAGCCCGGTCGTCCAACCGGCGAACCGGACCTTGCTCACCACAACATCGGGCGGAGGCTGCCCCTTATTCTCACGAGCGACCGTTTCCACGTCCAAACCCACGCCCCCTTTTCCGGCGTCAACAGCAGGCGGGGCACTTACCGCCACCCCGGCGACACGATATTTTGCGCAGCCTGGGTGGCGGTAAGTGCCCCGCCGAGTGCCTTGGGAGTGCCTTTGGCAAAAACTCGCATGTCCAGCGTTGCCGCGCCCATAGCGGCCTGATGGGCCGACCATTTTCCGGCAATCAAACAACCGACAAGGTATCGGTGCCATTCACGCCACTTCTCAGGTGTGATCACAGCCTGATCTTCAATCAAAGATCAGTATTCCGCGCTTTGAAGTTGTTTCCTTACCGCTCGACGCTCACGGTCCAATGCCTTTGATCCAAGCCCGATCCAGCCCAGCCTGCCACCCAGACGCGCCCGCTGCATTGTCTTCTGCACTGCCGCCGCTCCTCCCCCGTTCGAAAACTATGACCGGAGGTACCATGCCCTTCGGGCGACTTCCGGGCTCCAACCCGGTGTCGTACTCTGTGGCACCGCTTCCCTTCCGTTGCGATGGTCCCATGTCCAGGCGCATCAGCCAGAGCGTCTCCCTCACCCCGGAACTCGACCGCTTCGTCCAGACTCTGGTGGCGTCCGGCCGCTACCAGACGGCCAGCGAGGTGGTGCGCGACGGGTTGCGCCTGCTTCAGGAGCGTGTTGCGCCGTCGCCGCCGTCGCATGCCCACCCCCCTGCCCCAAGCGGCGGCCATGATCCCTGACGCCACCGGTTCGGAGTTGGATTGGCCCAGCGGCGGCGGGAGCATGGGAGCGCTGATCCGGGCCCATGATTGGGCTGCGACGCCCCTCGGACCGAAGGCGAACTGGCCGCTCTCCTTGCGGGTTGTCGTCGACCTGACCCTCGCTTCCCCGCTCGGTATGATCGTCCTCTGGGGTCCTGACCTCATCCAGATCTACAACGATTGCTACGCCGAGATCATCGCCGGCAAGCATCCCCGCGCCCTCGGCCAACCCACCCGCGAGTGTTGGCCCGAGGTTTGGGACTTCAACGGGCCGATCTACGAGGCCGTGCTCCACGGTGAATCCCGCGGGTTCGACGACCAGAAGCTGATCATCGAGCGCAACGGAGCCCCGGAGGAAACCTGGTTCGACCTCACCTACAGTCCGATCCGCAACGATGCCGGAACCATCGCGGGCGTCCTGGTGACGGTGCATGAGGTGACCAGCCGCAAGCGGACCGAACTCGCCTTGCGCGACAGCGAGAGCCGCTTTCGCGCCCTGGTGGAGGCCTCCTCCTACGCCATCTACCGCATGAACATCGACTGGACGGAACTGCGGCAGCTTGACGGGCACGGCTTCCTCACCGACACGACGGACGGCAGCAAGGCGTGGCTCGAGGAGTACATCCATCCGGACGACCAGCCGCAGCTTCTCAACGCCATACGGGAAGCCATCCGGACCAAGAGCCCCTTCGATCTGGAGCATCGGGTCCGGCAGGCCGACGGATCACTGGGATGGACGCATTCGCGGGCGGTGCCGATCCTGGACGCGGACGGCGAGGTCTGCGAGTGGTTCGGGACCGCCAGCAACATCACCTCCCGCCGGAACACCGACGAGGCGCTGCGGCGCAGCGAGGCGCGGCTGTCCGCCCTCTTCGCCCGCGCGGCGGTCGGTCTGTCGGAGATCACGCTGGATGGCCGCTTTCTCCGCGTGAACGACGAACTCTGCCGAATCCTGGGACGTCCGCGGGAGGAGGTCGTGGGCTTGTCCGTCGCCGACGTCACCCACCCCGATGATCTGGCGGCGAGCCGCAACGCCATCGAACAGGCTTTGCGGACGGGTGAGACCGTGGCGCTCGACAAGCGCTACCGGCGGCCCGATGGGACGTATGTCTGGGCGAACAGCGGCATCACGATCGTGCCCGGCAACAACGGGGACGAGCGCCATTTCCTGGCGGTCACGGCCGATCTGACCGCCCGGCGGGAGACCGAAGCGGCCCTGCGCGAGAGCGAGGCTCGGTTCCGTCTGATGGCGGACGCCGTGCCGCAGATCGTCTGGATCACCGACGCCGAGGGACGGGTCGAGTTCTTCAACCGGCGATGGACCGACTACACCGGTGTCGCTTACGACCCTCGGACGGCGCCGACCTCGGTGTCGGACGTCATCGCCGACTTCATCCATCCGGACGATGCGGCGCTGACGGCCGAGCGCTTCCAAGAGGCGCAGCGCACGGGCAACCTTTACCTCGTCGAGCATCGTCTCCGTTCGAAAGCGGGAGACTACCGCTGGTTCCTGGTCCGCGGCCTGCCCTACCGCGATCCGCGCAGCGGTGCGATCGCCCGCTGGTTCGGCACCTCGACCGACATCCACGACCACAAGCACGCCGAAGCCCTGCTGCAGCAGGCACGCGACGCGGCCGAGGCGGCGAGCCGGGAGAAATCGAATTTCCTCGCTTCGGTCAGTCATGACCTGCGCCAGCCGGTGCAGGCGGCCAACCTGTTTCTCGAGCTTTTGCGGCGGCAGCCGCTCGACCCAAAGGCGCGCGAGCTCCTGAAGCCGCTGTCGGACAGCATGACCAGCCTGACGGGCATGCTGAGCGGGCTGCTGGAGGTGGCGCGGCTCGACGCCGGCCTGCTCACGGCGCAGGCGCGGGTCTTCGACCTCGACGAGTTGCTGAAGCGTCTTTACGGCGAGTTCCAGGGACCGGCGCGCGAGGCGAAGCTGTGGTTGCACGTGCCGCCGGCTGCCAGATCGGTCCGGTCCGACCCGCTGCTGGTGGAGTTGGTGCTGCGCAACCTGATCTCCAACGCCGTCAAATACACCGAACAGGGCGGCGTCACGGTGGAGACGCGCGTCGAGGAGGACCGGCTGGCGATCGACGTGACCGATACCGGGCGGGGCATCGCCCCGGAGGAGATGGAGCGCATCTTCGATCCCTATTACCAGATCGGGAACGCGACCCGTGAGCATGCGCGCGGCTTCGGCATCGGCCTCGCCACCGTGCAGCGGGTCGCCGATCTGCTGGCGACCCGGGTGACGGTCCGCTCCGAACCCGGTAAAGGGTCCACCTTCAGCCTGACGCTTCCGTTGGCCGAAGACGAAGCGCAGGTGTCAGCCGCTGGAAGGGAAGCGCTCTGCGGGACGTTGCGGGGCCGGACCGCCCTGGTGGTGGACGATGAACCAATGGTGCTGAAAGCGTTGGAGGTCACACTGGGGAGCTGGGGCGTGTCCGTGCATACGGCCCGCACGTTGGCGCAGGCCCGGACCATGCTGAAGGAGTTTGAGGCTGCACCGGACATCCTGATCGCCGATCATTCCCTGGGTGCGGGAGAAACCGGCGTGGCCATCATCAGCGAAGCCCGCCGACGCGGCACGCCGGTCACGGTTCTGGTGACCGGCGACACCTCGGCTGAACGGCTGGCCGAAGCCGGGCGAACCGGCATTCGCATGCTGCACAAGCCAATCGATCCCGCCAGACTGGAGGCATTGCTCGCGAAGGGGCTACAGGGGCGATAAGAACGCTTTTTGTGATCGGGCCGGTTCGGTCGAGCCTCTTCCCACCGTGATCTCGTCGTGTGGATCGGCATGGAGTAAGGGGCTCTCCCAAGTTTCGTGCGGCCAAGCAGAGGTCGAGCGGGCGACGCTGAACAGCCGGCGGGAGGCACAATCCCTTGCAGATCAGGGGGCACGATCGTCAGGCGTTGACCATCGCCTGACCACGCCTTTGCGGATCCGCAGGACCTCATGTCGGCAGGGTGGCTGGCATCGGGACGCCTAGGCGATCGGCCCATGGCGTTAAAGCATCCACGATGCCGGGAGCCAGAACCAGCCCGTTCGCGATTGCGGTCCGCTTGCGCCGCAGACCTGCGGAGCCCGGCATCCGCACCGGATTCGCTTCCTGCCGGGACGGCCCTGCAACGCATTCTCCGACCGTGAAGCTGGTTTCCCGGATGAAGGCCTCCCGGCCTCCGAAGGCTTCCGGATCGAGCACCTGGACGAACACGGACGCGCCCCAGTTTTCAGGCCTGTCGGCTCGGCCGTGACCGCCCAGTCCGCTCGTGAGGGCTTCCACCATGAGAGCGAGGGCGAACCCCTTGTGGCCGGACTCAAGGCCTCCGAGCAGCATCAGGCTGCCCCTCGGATTATCGTCGAGCACGTTCGGATCGTCGGTTGCTTCGCCCTTCCCGTCGACAAGCCAAGGGAAAGGGGCCTTTTCCCCGGATGCGATAAGCCGCCTCGCCATTCCAACCGTCGCGATCGACATCGAGACGTCGATGAGGATCGGATCGCCGTCCGTCGGGATGCCCACCGCGATGGGGTTCGGTGTCAGGACAGGCCTGCTTCCGCCATGCGGGGCGACGGCCCTGACGGCAGGATCCGAGCTCTGAATGATGCACACCAAGCCGGCCGAAGTGATCGGCTCGAGATATGCGGCAAGGCACGCGATATGGTGAGCACGGCGGATGACGACCGTACCCGTCCCGAAGGTTCTGGCACGCCTGCTCGCTTCGTCGCACGCCAACTTCGTCAGCCACGGGCCGGGCAGCCAAAGCCCGTCCCACGTCGTGGCTGCCGGAAAGTCGCTGACGACGTCATACGTACCCGATGCTCTCATAGTCCCCTTCTCCAAGCTGCCAAGGTAACTGGAGAGCTGCGCGAGACCGTGGGTGCTGTGGCCGAGAAGGTCGCCTTCGACGAGCACGTCAGCGACGGTTTCCGCGATGACGGCATCTACGGCCTTGGCGGCAAGGAGACCTTTCGCAAAGGTCCTGAGGACGGCGGGATCATAGTGATGCTTGATGTTCATTTGAATGTTCCGGTTCAGCTCGTCACGACGGGAACCGACTGCCTCGAGCGGAACAGCCGGAGCAGCGGGATGGCCCAGACGCACACGACGAGGAGCGCGATCGTGCCGGCGATGGGGCGCGACAGGAACGCGGTGAGGTCGCCGCCCGAACTCGTCATCGTGGTCACGAAGTAGTTTTCGAGCATCGGCCCCAGAACCACTCCGAGGATCGCCGGGGCGATCGGGAAGCCCGCTTCCTCCAGGAAGAACGCGAAGACGCCGAAGAAGAGCATGATCGCGATGTCGAAGCTGCTGTTGTTGATGGCAAAGCTTCCGAGGATGCAGAAGATCAGGATGCACGGCATGATCACGCGCCTGGGAAGCCGCGTTATGGCACTGCCCCCGTGTATGGCCGCCCAGCCGACGGGGATCATGACAAGGTTGGCGATGACGAAGATCGCGAACAGCGAGTAGAGCTGCACGGCGTTCGTCGTGAAGAGTTCCATCCCGGGATTGAGGTTCTTCATGTAAAGCACGCCAATGACGATGGCGGTGATGGAATCTCCGGGGATGCCGAAGACGAGCGCCGGGATCCAGGCGCTGGCCAGTGACGAGTTGTTCGCCGCGCCCGCCTCGACCAAGCCCTCGGGGTGCCCGGTGCCGAACCTCTCAGGCGTTTTCGAACGCGCCTTGCTCACGCCCATCGACATCCAGGCGGCTATGTCCGCCCCCGCGCCCGGCAGCGCTCCGACGACGGTCCCGAAGGCGCTGCCGCGCAGGAGCTGCACGGGGTACTTCGTGATGATCGCGGCCGACGCCCGGATCGCGCTTCCCGTGGACTTGATGGGTTCGCTGAAATCCCGCCTGCTGTTGGTCGCATACCGGAGGATTTCCGAGATCGCGAACATGCCGACCATCATCGGGATGAGGGCCACTCCGTCCAGGAGGCCCGCCTCCCCGAAGGTGAACCTCGGGATTCCGGCGTTGTTGTTCATGCCGACCGTGGCGATCGCCAGGCCGAGCATCAGCATCGCGAGTCCTTTCAGCGGATTGTTCGCCCCGATCCCGGCTGCGCAGCTCAGCCCGAGGACCACGAGCCAGAAATATTCGGCGGAGCTGAAACGTATCGCGAATTCGGCGAGGGACGGAGCGACCATGACCAGGACGGCCGTGCCGAAGAGACCGCCGAACGCCGAAGACAGAAGACCGATGCCGAGCGCCTTCTTGGCGCCGCCCTGCCGGGCCATCAGATAAGATTCGTCGGTGTATGCCGCCGAGGCGGGGGTGCCCGGCATCCTGAGCAGGCAGCCCGGAATGTCACCGGCGAAGATCGCGACCGCCACGGCCGTGATCATCGTCGCAACGGCAGGAACCGGGTCCAGGAAGAAGGTGATCGGCACGAGGAGCGCAGTCGCCATGGTCGCCGTCAGGCCCGGTATCGCGCCCATGAAGAGGCCGAATATCGCCGATCCGATGATCGCAACGATCGTCTGCGTCGTGAGGATGTTGGCAAGGACGTCAGACAGCATGGAACACCTCCATGAGCAGCCGCTCGACGGCGCCCTCCGGCAGCGGGACCATGAGGACGCTGCGGAACAGCAGGAAGCAGCCTGTCGAAACGAGGACCGACACCGACGCCGCAACTCCGACCTTCGTTCTGAAGACCATCATCAGACCGAAGAGGATGCCTGAGGAGACGGCGAGAAAGCCTACAACGTCAGCGAAGGCCATGTAGGCGATGACGGATGCGGGAACGGCGAACACGGAGGCAAGCGTCCGCGGGGAGAAAAGGCCGTCGTTGAGGACGACCCATGGCTCCATCCGGCCTGAAGACACAGCGTTCAGCAGAATGGCCACGGACGTCAGCACAAGCGCGACCGCGATGGTCATCGGAAAGAGAGCGGGACCGACCGACTGCCCCGGCAAAGAGGGCAAGGTCCTGGCGCCCAGGAACAGGGCAACCGCCAGGACGAGCAGCAGAACCGCTATGATGGCGTCGTTGAATTTCATCGGAAGGCTTTCCTTCGATGCGCACGAACCGACTGGGGATGAAGAGACGCGCCCTCATAGCGGAACAGGGCAGTGACGCCCCGCGCCGCCGGTCCGGGCAGGCGGTCGCGGCTACTTCGCGAGACCGATCTCTTTCAGGCCCGTGGCCATCTCTTCTTCGCTGGTCACAAGGAACGACTTGAGATCCTCGCCCTCGATCCAGGCGACGCCGAAGCCCCTGTTGCCCATGAACTCCTTGAACTCCTTGGACGCAGTTCCCTGCTTGACCACGGCACGGAGCCTGTCGGCAACCTCCCGGGGCAGTCCGGCAGGCGCCATCACCCCTCGCCAGGAGCTGAATTTCAGCTCGGTCGCACCGACCGCTTCCGCGGTGGAAGGCACGTCGGGATAGCCGGGATTGCGCTTGTCGCCGATGACTGCGAGCGGGCGGACCTTGCCGGCCTGGATGAGCGAGGCAGCCTCCGCGAGCGTCGTGAGGGTCACGTCAACGCCGCCGGCGACCATTTCCTGGAGGCCGGGGGCCGAGCCCTGTGAACTGACGTAGGTGGGCTTCATGGGGTCCACCCCACGGTCCTTCAGAAGAAGGCCGAAGGCGATCTGGTAGGAGCCGCCGAACGCGCCGCCCGTTGAAACACGGACCTGCTCGCCGCTCTTGATGGCCTCGAGCAGTTCGGCGAGCGACTTGTACTTGGAATCGGTCGTGACGACGACGGAGGTCGCATCGGTGTTGTAGACGGCGATCGCGCTGAAGTCCGTCGTCGGCCGGAACTGCGAGAGGCCCGTCGGTTTGTAGGACATGGATTCCGTCGTGGCGACGCCGATGGTGTATCCGTCCGGCGCGGCGGCGGCGATCGCCGAATGCCCGACCAGGCCGTTGCCGCCCGGCCGGTTCACCACATTGACGGGCGTGCCGAGTTCTTTCTCCATCAGGGCGGCGAGCATGCGCCCGGTCGCGTCCGTGCCGCCGCCCGCCGAAAACGGAATGATCATCGTAATTGGCTTTTCGGGCCACGCGAATGCGGGCTGGCTCATGCCGGAGACCGCAGCAAGAACGGCTCCTGCCAGCAGGTTGAAAATCATCGGCTTGCGTGCCTTGTGCATTTTTCCCTCCCGTTGCGTACCCCTCGTAGTGACATAATTGAGCAATGCATGCAATAATCATTTATGTTTTTGGCCCTTGCCGCTCTTATCCTCCCATGCAACGCTGATCCCTGCCCATGCCCGGCAGCTTTCTGCGGAGTCTCGCAGCCCGAAGCATGAGGTCCGACGAGCGCCTTCCCCTTCACGGCCTTCCGCCTCGGCGAGCACCGACGTGGGTTTGGGCGGCGAGGGTTCAGGTTCCTCCCTGTCTTCGGTCTCCGGCGGGCGGCTGTCACGACTCGCCCCCTCCGCCCTGGCAACGAGCCGCGTCCATTCCTGAGGCCTGCGTCGAGCACGCAGGAATCCGGTCGAGGCCTTGCGAAAGAACACTCTCCGGAATCCACTGGGATGCGGCTTTTGTGAGGTCAGCGCGCCAAACGGCTACTGGCCGACCAGGTAACTGACCGCCTTCATTTCGCTCACGTTGCGGAAAGCCTCAATACGCTCCGCCGCTTTCCGGCTGGAGGCGAGCAGATGCGCCGACAGGCGGGCCATTGCGAGCTGAGGATCACGCTGGAGGACCGCATCCACGATCTCCAGGTGTTCGCCCATGAAGGCGTCGATGCCCGCCATGCCCCGGATCGCCTGCTGGATATGCTTGCCGGCCACCAGCACGCAGTGGGTGCGCCTCAGAGCCTCCATGATCTCGACGTTGCGCGTCCAGCCGAGGAGATCGATGTGAAGGTCCTTTTCCAGCTCGTCCAGTCGCGCGCCTTCGATTTCCGGAAAATCCTTGCCTGCGGCGAGGATGCGGGACCGCAGTCCCTCCACGAACTCGGTGGGGACCTCGTCCACGGCGGTCTGCAGCGCCGCGGGCTCGAGCAGCACGCGGACCTCATAAAGGTCCCGGAAGCGCCGCTCGTCCAGTGGATTGACGAACCACCTGGACTTCTCGTCCCGGCTGACGATGCCCATTTCGGCGCCGCGGTTCAGGATGTCTCCCGCGACCGTCCTGCTCACGCGGTAATGGCGGGAAAGGGCCAGTTCGTTGATGTGCGCGGTTCCGTAGACCGCATGCAGAATCACCGTTTTCTCGAAGTCGTAGTAGAACTTCTCCCAGGCGAACGTCTTCGGGTACTCGCGCCCCTCCGGGCTGAGATTGAGCATTTCGGGAGTGAGCCTGACCCGGATCGGCTCTCCCTCCGTGCCCGCCAGCAGGCCGCGACCGCTGAAGCGCCGGACGAGCCCTTCGGCCTCCAGCGCGGCGAGCGCCTGCTTGACGGGGGTCCGGCTGGAATTGAACAGCGTCGCGATCGGTCCCTCCAAAAGGACAGCGCCTCCAGGCAGCGACTTCTCGAGCACGGCCGTTCTCAAGATGTCCGCGATCGCCTCCTTGGCGAGCGTTCTATGCGACATGCCTGCCCCTTTCACGCGTCATGTAACCGCCCCTAGCTGCCAAGGCACGAATTCATTGTCACCATAGTCAAACGTCTCGCTCAAGCTCTTCTGTCCGGATGCGACGGCGATGATCAGCTCGAATATGCGCTCCCCGGCTTCGGAAATGCTGTCGCTCCCGTCGATGATGCCACCGCAGTTGAGGTCCATGTCCTCGCTCATTCTCTCGTAGAGCGCGTTGTTGGTCGCCACCTTGATGCACGGCGCAGGCTTGAATCCCGATACGGATCCGCGACCGGTGGTGAACACGATCATGTTGCACCCGCCTGCCACCTGGCCGGTCACCGCGACCGGGTCGTAGCCGGGCGTGTCCATGAAGACGAATCCCGGCGTGTCGATGATCTCGGCATATTCATAGACCGCCTGCAGCGGCATCGAGCCGCCTTTCGCGACCGCGCCCAGCGACTTCTCGAGGATGGTGGTCAGCCCTCCCTCCTTGTTCCCATGGGAGGGATTGTTGTTCAGTTCGGCGCCGTTCCTGGCCGTGTAGTCGCGCCACCAGTCGATGCGGTCCATGAGCTTTCCGGCAACCTCGGGCGTCGCGGCGCGGCGGGTGAGAAGGTGCTCGGCGCCATAGATCTCGGGTGTTTCGCTGAGCACCGCCGTGCCGCCGTGCTTAACGACCAGGTCGGAGGCGTAGCCGAGCGCAGGATTTGCGGTGATGCCCGAATAGCCGTCGGACCCGCCGCACTGCAGCGCCAGCTTCAGACCGGAGAGCGGCACGGTCTGGCGCTTGATCGCGTCGATCTCGTCCAGCATGCCGTCGATGATCCGGATGCCTTCCTCGACCGTTTTGCGCGTCCCCCCGACCTGCTGGATCGTCATCGTGCGCAGCCGCGGCACGTCCTGCAGCTCGTACGCGTCGACGAGGTGGCTGATCTGGTTCGTCTCGCATCCGAGGCCGATGAGCAGTACGGCGGCGAAGTTCGGGTTGCGCGCATACCCGTTCAGGACCCGGCGCAGGTAGAGATAGCCTTCCGTATCCGTGGGAATCGCACAGCCCGTCCCGTGGGTCAGCGCCACCACGCCATCGATGTTGGTCCGCCCCCCGAAGCCGACAGCCTTGTAGTGGTTGGCGATGGCGCGCGACACGGTGGCGGAGCAGTTCACGGACGTGATGATGCCGATGCAGTTGCGCGTCCCGACGAGGCCGTTCCCGCGCACGTAACCTTCAAAGGTCCTGCGGCGTTCAACCGGCAGAAGCGGTGTCGGGCCCCCGTCGACCGCGAAATCATGGGAGGCGTTGCTCTCCAGCATCGACACATTCGAGAGGTGGACGTGCTGCCCGGGCGCGATGGAGCGGGAGGCGACGCCGATCACCTGTCCGTACTTGATCACCGGCTCGCCGGGAGCGATGGCTGCCGTCGCGACCTTGTGGCCGCTGGGAACGGGCTCCAGCGTGACGGTTTCGCCGAGATCGGTTCCGCTTTCGAGGCGACGGGTTGCCACGATGACGTTGTCCGCATCGTGCAGACGAATGGCGGCGCGTTGCTGGCTGGTGTCGCTCATCTGAAACCCATATTGCATATTGTGCGCAAAAATCATTTATGATAGCGCTCAGGAAGTCAAGAACGCTCTTTTGCGTCGCCGGCTTTTCGAGGAGGATCCTTCAGTATGAGTGCGAGAACCTATTCGGGGCTGTTTCCAGTCGCGCCGACGCCGTTTCACGAGGACGGCACCCTGGACCTTGAAGGACAGCGCCGCGTGCTCGACTGCATGATCGACCAGCAGGTCGACGGAATCTGCATCCTCGCCAACTATTCGGAACAGTTCCTGGTGTCGGACGGCGAACGCCGGCAGCTGACCGAGCTCTGCCTCGAGCAGGTCGCCGGACGCGTTCCGGTGATGGTCACCTGCAGCCATTTCAGCACCCGGGTGGCTGCGGACCGCGCCCGTCACGCCGCGGACCACGGCGCCGAGCTCATCATGGTGATGCCGCCCTATCACGGGGCGAATTCCGTGGTGACGAAGATCGACGAGACCGCGATTTACGAGCATATCGCGCGCGTGGCCGAAGCCGCAGGCATCCCCGTCATGATCCAGGACGCGCCGATCAGCGGCGTCAACCTTTCGATCGAGTTCCTGGCGCGGTTGGCCCGGACCCTGCCCCTCGTGCGCTACTTCAAGATCGAGGTGCCCGGCACCGCCTCCAAGCTGCGGAAGCTGATCGAGGCCGGAGGGGACACGATCGAAGGCCCCTTCGACGGGGAAGAAGCGATCACGATGATGGCCGACCTGGACGCCGGCGCGACCGGCGTGATGTCGAGCGCCCTGCTGCCCGACCTCCTGCGTCCGGTCTACGACAGGCATCGCGAAGGAAACCGCCAGGGCGCGATGGACGCTTACGAGAAGGTCCTGCCCCTCGTGAACTACGAGAACCGCCAGTGTGGCCTGCGCGCCGCCAAAACCGTCATGAAAGAAGGGGGCGTCATCGCATCCGACGCCGTCCGCCATCCCCTTGCGCCGATCGAACCGCACACGAAGGCAGGCCTGCTGGAACTCGCGCGCGCGGCGGATCCGCTGGCAATCCGGTGGGGCAGATAAGATGTCGGACAACAGCGAAGGCCGGACCATCACCGGCAGGACACGGGTCCTTGGCATCCTGGCCCATCCGACCGAACACGTAAAGGCCCCGCCGGCGATCAACAGGATCGCAGCGGAGCGCGGTCGCGACGCGGTCATGGTGCCGTTCAACGTCGCTCCCGCCGACCTTGCGGCGGTGGTGACGGCGCTGAGGAAGGTAAAGAGCCTCGATGGATCGATCGTCACCGTGCCTCACAAGCAGTCGATCATGGAGTTCTGCGACGAGGTCACGCCGCAGGCCGCCGCGGTGGGCGCCGTCAACATCCTGCGGTTCGAGCCCGACGGCCGGCTGATCGGCGGCCAGCTCGACGGGATCGGATTCGTCGCGGGACTGCGCGCAGCGGCCGTCGATCCTTCGGGACGGCGGGTCTTCCTGGCCGGCGCAGGCGGCGCGGCAAGCGCCGTCGCCTTCGCTCTCGCGGAGGCGGGCGTCTCGCACATCACCCTGTCCAACCGCAGCCGGCCCAAGATCGAGGACCTGCGGGACCGTCTCCAGGCCTTCAGGCCCGGGCTGTCCGTTTCGCTCGGCTCCGGCGACGCGGGCGGCCATGACCTCGTCGTCAACGGCACGACGCTCGGCATGAAGGCCGGCGATCCGCTGCCGATCGATCCCTCGACGCTCCGCGCCGACATGGTCGTCGCCGAAGTCGTTATGGAGCCCGAAATGACCGCGCTGCTCATCGCGGCGCAGGAAGCAGGCTGCCGCGTCCATCTCGGCCGCCACATGCTCGATCACCAGCTTCAGCTCATGGCCGACTTCATGGGGCTTTGAGCGCCCGCCCAGCCTATCGGACCGGATCGGTTTCATCCGGCCAATCAACAACGTCGGGAACTGTCATGAAAGAACTTGCGATCAACAACGGCCCCCGGGCGATCGAAGGCACGCTGCCCAGCTTCCGCGACGCATCCGGCAGGACGTTCGGCGAGGAAGAGACGCGCCATCTGCGGGAGGTGATGGAAACAGGCCGGCTGTCGTTCCTGACCGGACCGAAGACGTCCGAGTTCGAGCGCCGCTGGGCGGAGATGTACGGAGTCGAGACCGCCGTGGCCGTGGCCAATGGAACCGCCGCGCTTCATGTCGCCGTCACCTACCTCAACCCCGATCCCGCCGACGAGATTATTTTGTCGCCGATCACCGACGTCGGCACGGTCATCCCGATCCTGTATCAGCTTGCCATCCCGGTCTTCGCCGACGTCGACCCGAAGACGCAGAACATCGACCCCGCCTCGATCGAGCGGAACATAACCCCGCGCACGAAAGCGATCATCGTCACCCACGTCTACGGCCACCCAGCCGACATGGACGCGATCATGGCGATTGCGCGCAAGCATGGCTTGGCCGTGATCGAGGACTGCGCGCAGGCGCACCTCGCCTACTACAAGGATCGCCTCTGCGGGACGATCGGCGACGTCGGGTGCTTCAGCTTTCAGCAGTCGAAGCACATGACGACCGGCGACGGCGGCATGGTGATCACCAACGGCGACGGTCGCTTCGGACGCAATCTGCGCCACTGCTCCGACAAGGGCTGGCCGCGGGAGCGTGGCGGCCGCGACCACCTGTTCCTCGCGACCAACTACCACATGACCGAACTGCAGGCCGCCGTCGGCCTCGGCCAACTGGGCAAGCTCAAGCGGTTCGTGGACGCGCGCATCACGTCGGCCGACCGCCTGACCGAACGTCTTGCCGGCGTCCCGGTCACGCCCGTGCTTCCGGCGGAGGGGACCGTCGGTGTCTATTTCTTCTACAGCTTCCGCGTCGATCCTGCGGCGCTGACGGTCTCCGTGCCGGAGATGATGAAGGCCCTGGTCGCCGAAGGCATTGACGGGTTCATCGGCTATCCCGGACCGATTCCGCTTTACCGCTACCCGCTCATCCGCGAGCACAGGACATTTGGCAACTCCGGCTGGCCGTTTACCCTCGATGGCGCACGCAGGGACGATTTCGCGTCTGAGCTGTGCCCGGAAGCGGAACGGGCCTGCCGGGAGACGGTGTGCATGTGGTGGACCGACCGGTTCGAAGACCGCCATGTCGAGCAGATCGCGGCCGCGATCGACAAAGTCATGACCGCTTACGCCCGCGCCTGATCCTCGAGGATATCCCATGTTCAAGAACTGCATCGCCGGCGAGTGGATTGGATCGGAAGGACGGGAGAACATCAACCCGTCCGATACGGATGACGTCATCGGCGTGTTTGCGAAGGCAACGCGCGAGGACGTGCTTGACGCGATTTCCGCAGCCAAGGCCGCCTTCCCCGCATGGTCCCGCTCGGGACCGCTCGTCCGCCACGCCGTCCTGCGCAAGGCGGCGGACGAAATATTGGCGCGCAAGGACGAGCTGGGCGCCCTGCTCGCCCGCGAAGAAGGCAAGACGCTGCCGGAAGCCGTCGGCGAGGTCGTGAGGGCGTCGCAGATATTCGACTTCTTCGCGGGTGAGGCGCTCAGGCTCGCCGGCGAAACCGTTCCCTCCGTCCGCCCGGGGATCGCCGTCGAAGTCACCCGCGAGCCTCTCGGCGTGATCGGCATCATAACGCCGTGGAACTTTCCGATCGCGATCCCGGCGTGGAAGATCGCCCCGGCGCTCTGCTATGGGAACACGGTCGTCTTCAAGCCGGCGGACCTGGTCCCGGCCAGTTCCTGGGCGATCGTCGACATCCTGCAGCGCGCCGGCCTCCCGGCAGGCGTCCTCAACCTCGTCATGGGGCGCGGGTCGCTGGTCGGCCAGACGATCATCGACAGTCCCGACATCGCCGCGATCACCTTCACGGGTTCGACCCCAACCGGAAGAAAGATCGCGGCGGCATCCGTCGAGCACAACCGTCGCTTCCAGTTGGAGATGGGCGGCAAGAACCCGATGGTCGTGCTCGACGACGCCGACCTCGGGGTGGCCGTCGAAGCCGCGGTGAATTCCGCGTTCTTCTCGACCGGACAGCGCTGCACCGCATCCTCACGCCTGATCGTCACCGAAGGCATCCACGACCGCTTCGTCGCGGCGATGTCCGAGCGACTGGCTTCTCTCGTCGTGGACAACGCGCTCAAGCAGGGAACCCACATCGGCCCCGTGGTCGACGAGGGGCAGCTCCAGCAGGATCTGGATTACATCGAGATCGGGCGGAGCGAAGGAGCCCGCCTCCACTTCGGCGGCAGGCGCCTGGAACGGGAGACCAAGGGATATTACCTGGAGCCGGCTCTCTTCACCGAAGCGACCAACGACATGCGCATCTCCCGCGAGGAGATCTTCGGACCGGTGGCCGCGGTGATCCGGGTTAAGAATTACGACGAAGCGCTGTCCGTCGCCAACGACACGCCCTTCGGACTTTCGGCCGGCATCGCCACGCAGAGCCTCAAGCATGCGACGCACTTCAAGCGAAACGCTGAGGCCGGCATGGTCATGGTGAACCTTCCCACCGCGGGAGTCGACTTCCACGTGCCGTTCGGCGGCAGGAAGGCCTCGTCCTTCGGTCCAAGGGAACAGGGGCGATACGCGGCAGAGTTTTTCACCACAATCAAGACAGGCTACACTCTCGCCTAGGAGCCTGTTTGAGAAGGCGGCTAGAATACATCATGCAGTGGGGGTGTTGCGGTTTCTCTGCTATATGTTGTTTTCTGCCGGACTTTGCAAACAGCTCCAAGAGCAGCGGCGAAACGGCGGAAGCCTCTAACAGCTTCCGCCACTTTGTAGGCAAAGTTCATTATTTTTGCGCACGCGCGACCATTATCTCGCCGCGCAAGCTCACAGATTTTCTGTGGCTCGATCCATAAAAAAGATTATTGCCGACAAAACTCAAAATGATATGGTGTGTGCGACCGGCTGCCATCAGCCTGCGGCTTCAACAGCATAGAGGATCGAACACTTGATGGCCGCGACAATCGTTGATTTCAAAGGCGTAAGGAAGAGCTTCGGATCGCTCGAAGTCCTCAAGGGCATCGACCTTCATCTGAATGCGGGCGAAGTGATGGCGCTGATCGGACGCAGCGGCTCTGGAAAGAGCACAGCGCTCCGGTGCGTGAATGGTCTCGAGCAGATCAACGCCGGAACGCTCACGGTCTGCGGACACGGCCTCCATGAACCTGAGGTGGATCTCCGTGCGCTGCGCCGCGAGGTCGGCATCGTCTTCCAGGGGTACAACCTCTTCCCCCACCTTACCGTCGCACAGAATGTGATGCTCGCCCCGCGCAAGGTGAAGAAGGTCGGCGCCGCCGAGGCACGCGACCTCGCGGCGGAGGTGCTCTCGCAAGTCGGGCTTTCGGACAAGCTGGACTCCTATCCCAGCCAGCTCTCCGGCGGACAGCAGCAGCGCGTCGCGATCGCGAGGTCCCTCGCGATGCGTCCCCGCCTGATGCTCTTCGACGAGGTCACGTCGGCACTCGATCCCGAACTCACGGGCGAAGTGCTCAAGACCATCGAGAAGCTCGCCTCCGACGGGATGACCATGCTGCTGGTCACGCACGAGATGTCGTTCGCGAGTTCGGTCGCCTCCGAGATCGTCTTCATGCATCTGGGCAAGGTCTGGGAGCGCGGCCCCCGCGACCTCCTTTCCCGGGCCTCCACCCCCGAACTGAGGCAGTTCATCGGAACCGGCCTCTAGCGCGGGCCGACCGACCCGCCCCTACCTGGCTCGGTCAACCGCGCCGCCGGCAAGAAACAGGCTCTTCCATGCAATCATTGCAATTCGGGTGGCTCTCGCAAAACATCGGCATGCTTCTCCATGGTGCGCTCACCACCATCCTCCTGACCGTCGCGGCGTGTGCCGCCGGGAGCCTCATCGGCATCGCGGTCGGCCTGTGCAGGCAGCGCGGAAATCTTGTCCTGCGCACCGTGGGAGCGACGTACGTGGAAGCGATCCGGAACACTCCGCTTCTCGTGCAGGCCTTCATCGTCTATTTCGGCCTCTCGAGCGTAGGCTTCCGCCTCGACCCGCTTTCGGCGGCGCTCCTGGCCCTCGTGGTCAACTGCGGCGCCTATTCGGCCGAGATCTTCCGCGCAGGCTTCCAGTCCATCCAGCCCGCTCAGCACCAGGCGGCGGAAAGCCTGGCCCTCTCGAAGTTCCAGGCATTCGTCTATGTGATCCTGCCGCAGGCGCTGAGGAACATCTGGGTGCCGCTCAGCGGCCAGTTCGTGCTGATCATGCTCGCTTCGAGCATCGTCTCCCAGATTTCGGCCGAGGAACTCACCGCATTCGCCAATCAGATCCAGTCCAGCACGTTCCGCAGCTTCGAGGTCTACATCGTTCTCGCCGTCATGTACCTGGCCCTGTCCATCCTGCTCAAGACCCTCCTCTCGCGCATGGCATACGTGCTTTTCCCCGAGCAGCGGGTCCTTCGCAGATCGCAGCGGCGCGCGCGCAGAGGAGTCCGATAATGCGGGAGTTTTCCTACAACGATCTCTTCTTCCTCCTCGACGCCACCCAGTACACGCTCTGGCTGTCGCTTGTCTCGCTCATCCTCGGCGGCGTGATCGGCATCGGCGTTTGCCTCATGCGGCTGAGCACCTCGCGGCCTGTGGCGGCCCTCGCCTCGGCGATCGTCGCGGTGGGTCAGGGAGTGCCTCCCCTGGTGCTCCTCTTCCTGGCCTACTTCGGCCTGTCCTTCGCGGGAGTCGTCGTCAGCCCCTTCATCGCCGCCTGTGTCGCGCTGAGCTACTTCGCGGCGGTCTATCTCGGCGAAATCTGGCGCAGCGCCATCCAGTCCATACCGACGGCGCAGTGGGAAGCGTCTGAATCCCTTTCGCTGTCGTGGGGCCAGCAGATGGTCTACGTGATCGTCCCCCAGGCCATACGTCTCGCGACGCCTTCAAGCGTGGGCTTCGTCGTCCAACTCGTGAAGAACACGTCGCTGGCCTCGATTGTCGGGCTGGTGGAACTGACCCGCGCCGGGCAGCTGGTCAACAACGCGACCTTCCAGGCGTTCGAGGTCTTCCTGGCCGTCGCCGCGATCTACTTCTGCCTCTGCTATCCGCTGTCATTGCTGAGCCGCTACCTTGAGAAGAGGACGGCCTACTGATTCCGCGCGCCGGAACAGCTGAACCAAACATCAAAACCAAAGGGAACGAACAATGAAACGCATGCTGCTGTCGCTCATGGTCGCCGCCGCGACTCTCGCCGGAAGCGCCTCCCTGGCTGCAGCCCAGACGCTGGAAGCCATCCAGTCCCGCGGAAAGGTCCTTATTGCCGTAGACACCTCGGTTCCCCCATACGGCATGCTCGATGCGAACATGCAACCGGAAGGCTACGACGTCGATATGGCGAAGCTGATCGCCAAGGATCTTGGCGTTACGCTCGAGCTTGTGCCCGTAACCGGTCCGAACCGAATTGCCTTCCTGGAAAGCAAGCGAGCGGACATTGTCATCTCGACCTTCGGCGTCACGCCTGAGCGGGCCAAGACGGTGAACTTCACAATACCTTACGGGGCCAACCAGATCTGGCTCTTCGGCGACAAGGGCCAGGCAGCCGCGTCGGCCGCGGACCTCTCGGGGAAGTCCGTGGCCGTAGTCCGCGGTTCGATCCAGGACAACATGGTGACCCGCGTGCTCCCCCAGGACACCGTGATCCGGCGGTACGAGGACGACGCCACGGCGGCGACGGCCCTGTTGAGCGGGCAGGTTTCCTTCATCGCGACCGGAACGCTGATCGGTGACAAGATCGTCAAGCGCGACGAGAAAAAGTACGGGCGCAAACTCCTGCTCGGACTGAGCCCCTACTCGATTGGCATCCGCAAGGGCGACATGGAGTTCCTGCACATGATGAACACGTTCATCTACACCTACCGCCTCAGCGGCCAGCTGGACGAGATGAGCAAGAAGTGGATCGGCGCCGGCTTGGAAAACCTGCAGTCCTTCTGAAGAACTTTGGAACGCAGCATGCCAGGGGGGAAGGGCGGCATGGCCCTTGCGGTCTCCCGGCCCGCAGATCGGAAATGACGATGACGCAACGCTCCATCCTTGTTGGCCAGATTTGGCACGAAGGACACTCGTTCAACCCCATCCGGACGCGCGAGGAGGACTTCATTTTCCTGCGTGGGCCGCAACTCCTCGACGAGGCCCGGGCGACATCCACGGCCTTGAGCGGCATCGTCAAGACCGCCGAAGCGCTCGGGTACCACTGCGTTCCCGCCATAAGCGCGCGGACAAGGCCGGGCGGAGCAATCGAGCAGACGGCTTTCGAGCGCATCGCCGATCAATTCGTCGACGCTGCAAGGCAGGGAGGCTTCGACGCGATCTGCCTTGACCTTCACGGCGCGACGCTGGCCGAGAAGACCCTCGACCCCGAGGGCTACCTCCTGGGGCGGCTGCGCGAGATCGTCGGCCGTGACATGATGATTTCGGTCGCGCTTGACCTCCATGCCTACCTCACGCCCGAGATGGTCGAGCATGCGACCGTCATGACGAGTTTTCGGACCACGCCGCACGCGGACATCGAAGAGACGGGCGCACGTGCGATGCGCCTGCTCGACGGCTTGCTTGATACGGGCACGGCCCCGCGTGCCGTCTATTCCCTTATCCCCTTTCTTACGCGAGGCAACGACGAGACCTGGTCAGGTCCCCTCCTCGGGATCCACGCGGTCGCGGACGAATGGCGGTCGCGCCCAGATGTCACCGACCTCTCGATCTTCAACGTACACCCGTTCCTCGACGTCCCCGGCTACGGGCAGGTCGTCCTCGCCTACGACATGGGAGCCGGCAGTGCGGTCGCCGCCTGCAAGGACCTGAGCGAGCGGCTCTGGAACGCGCGCGACCAATTCCAGGAACAGCTCATGTCCGTGAATGAGGCGCTGACGATCGCGCAGACCTCTGGACAGCTTCTCGCTTTAGGCGACCAAGGCGACCGTGTCATGGGCGCAGGTCCCGGTGACTCTCCAGAGATCGCGCGGATCGCCCTCCGAGATTTTCCGGACCTGAAGGTCGCCGTTCCGGTCTACGACCCGCAGGCTGTGGCCCGTGCCCGGGAGGCCGGCGAGAACGCGGTCCTGCGGATGCCTGTCGGTGGCGGGTTCACCCTTTCGGTCGATCCGCTCGAGGCGCATTGGACCGTCGTCCGGCTGTGCCGGGCCCGCTTTACCAACATCGGGCCGTACATGGCCGGAACGGAGGCCGACTTCGGTAACGCCGCAGTGCTGAAGAGTGGTGCGGTGACGGTGATCGTCACGGACTTGGCGCCCAACGTGCACGATCCCGCCTTCTACGAGGCCGTTGGCCTTCCGCTGGCAGGTCAGCAGGCTGTCGTCGCAAGAGCCGCCAACCATTACAAGCTCTCATTCGCGGGCATCGCCCGGACGATCACGGTCGACACGCCGGGACTCACCGCGTTCAGGCCGCATCAGTTCCCATTCAGCAAGGCCCGTCCATTCCATCCTCTCGACAAGATCGACTGGAGATTCCGGCCCCGGCTATACAACGGCTGACCTGAGACCGGAAAACTCCTCCAGGAATGGGTAGAGTCCGTCATCGGGGGGAGACGGACAGATGAGACGCAGCCGGTTCAGCGAGGAGCAGATCATCGGCATCCTGAAGGAGCAGGAGGCCGGACAGAAGACGGCGGACTTGTGCCGCCGACACGGGATCAGCGAGGCGACGTTCTACACCTGGAAGGCCAAGTACGGCGGGTTGGAGGTCTCTGAGGCCCGGCGTCTGAAGGCGCTCGAGGATGAGAACGCCCGGTTGAAGAAGTTGCTGGCCGAGGCCATGCTCGACAACGCCATCCTGAAGGACGTCGCCGCAAAAAAAATGGTGACGCCCGCCGCCGTGCGGAGGGCCGTTGCCCATGTCCGTGCCCGCCACGGCGTGAGCGAGCGGCGGGCGTGACTTGTGCTGGGAGTGGATCGCTCGACGGTGCGTTACCGTTCCCGGCGTCCGGATGATGCCGCCGTTCGGGAACGGCTGCGCGAGTTGTCGCGCCAGCGGCGTCGCTTCGGCTATCGCCCGCTGCATCTGCTGCTGGCCCGCGAAGGTCGCCTGCACAGTGCGTTGGCCGGCATCTTGGGTCGGGGTCCAAAAACAGCGAAGGCCGGCTCCGTCTCCGGGGCCGGCCTTGCCGAGCAGATAAAGTTGGTTGCGGGGGCAGGATTTGAACCTGCGACCTTCAGGTTATGAGCCTGACGAGCTACCGGGCTGCTCCACCCCGCGGATGTTCCTTGGGAAGAGAACCGTGTGCGACGATTGTCAA
>NZ_QOKV01000034.1 GCF_008365405.1 Azospirillum brasilense
TTCGCCCGCTTCCGCCGCCTCGCCGTCCGTTACGAGCGGCGCGCCGACATCTTCACCGCCTTTCACCACATCGCTGCCAGCCTCATCTGCTGGCGCTTCGTCCAGAAATGGTTCTGTTAGGCGCTCTAAGGTTGTTCATGAAACGCTCGGTAATGAGTCCATCATGGAACGGGCGATGAAGCTTTCGGAATGGGCTGCGGAGCTCGGGATCAGCACGCTGGCCGTCTGGCGCTGGACCGTAACGTCCATGACATGATCGTTTTGATGGCAGCGGTGGTGGAGCGTGGTGTCGCGTTGACTTGGCTACTGTTCCGTGACGAGCAGGACCGCTGGCATGCCCACGCCACATTCGGCGAGGACCGACCACGCCCGTCACCGACCTGCGGGCCGCGTGCGTCGGCGTCGATCTGAACGTCGATCACTTGGCCGTGGTGGTCAGCGACCACTTTGGCAACCCCATCTCGCGGGTGCGCCTGCCATTCCCCGAAGCGGGAACGGAGGAAGGCGTGGCAGCGGCGAAAACCGGGGACGCGGTGCGCGGCCTCTGTGCACTGGCCACTCAGCACGGCGCGGGCCTGGCCGTGGAAAAGCTGGACTTCAGCCGCAAGAAGGCCGCACTGAAGGAGTACGGGCGCAAGCACGCCCGTCGCTTGTCCATCTTCGCCTACAAGGCGTTCTACAAGGCGCTGGAGGCGCGCTGCAAACGCGATGGTGTTGATCTGCACGCAGTGAACCCCGTGTTCACGTCGGTCATCGGGAAACTGAAATACGCGGCGGGCCGGGCCATGACGCGCCTGAGAATGCAATCACCAACGGTTGGAGTCTTGTCGCGCTCCCGACCCCGTCTCCCCAGTCCGGCGAAGCCACCCCCGCGGAATATTCGGCCCGGCAAGGCCGCTTTCCGGCCCGTTTCCCGCCCCGGCGAGTCGCGCAGCGAATCGCCGGACCGCCCGAGTCGCCGCAAACCCGCGATTCGCAAGGCTAAATCTGGAGTTTTGTCGCGTCATCCCAAGCTTCCACAAGTGGAACGAGTTATCCCCTGGAGTGTTGTCGCGGGATTCCTGGACTCTTGTCGCGCGACTCGCGATTCTCTACTGGAGTCTTGTCGCTCAAACAAATAGGTGAATCTAGTAACCTTACAAATAGTCTGCGCGACAAGATTCCAAATTGCCGCCGTCAACCTGCCGTGTTATGGATCGAAACCTAAGTTGACCTGGAACAAACGGCGAGAACAGCGCGCTATGGGCCAGTTGCATCGCCTGATCAGTCAGGTGGGTCGCGAGCAGGCGAAAGCACTCCAGACCGATCCGGAGCAGCGCTCGCTGATCGACATCGCTGCGGCGGTCTTGGAGGAAGAACGGCAAGAGCTTGGCATTACCTATTCAGGCTTTGCCTTGACCGCTCTTCCGCATCGCCGTCTGCCGGATGATCAGCCTTGGGAAAGGCGAGGCCACCGGATTCGTCTGCTGATCGAGCCCGGTCGACTGCCGGTCCGCGGCGGCGGCTTCAAGCTCTACGGCGTTCCTTATGGAAGCCGCGCGCGAATGATCCTGCTTTATCTGCAAACCCGCGCCCTTCAGACCGACAGCCGCGAAGTCGAGCTGGGCCGCAGCATGCACGACTGGCTCGACCGCATGGGCCTGTCTGTGGGGGGCCAGACCTACCGCGACATCCGCGAACAGGCCTCGCGCATCGCCGCCTGCAACCTGACCTTCGCCTGGGAGGACGCCAACAGCCTGGGCTTCGAGAAGGACTCGATCGTCAAGGGCGGCATCCATTTCTCGTCGGAGCACAATTCCCCGCAAGGCACGCTGTGGGAAGACCGCGTCCTGCTCTCCGAGGCCTTCTTCCGCGAACTGAAGGCTCATCCGGTGCCCATTTGGGAACCGGCGCTGCGGCACATCCAGAACAACAGCACGAGCATCGACATCTACATCTGGCTGGCCTACCGGCTGCACAGCCTGAGCAAGTCGACGACCATCACCTGGCCGGCGGTGTTCGAGCAGTTCGGGGCCGGCTACGCCCGGCTGCGCGATTTCCGGAAGCGCTTCATCGAGGCTCTGCAACTGGCGCTTGCCGTCTACCCAGACGCGCGGGTGGACGTAGAGGAGCACGGCCTCCTTTTGCACCCCTCGCCGCCACCGATCCCGGAGCGCAAGATGACGCAGCTCATGCGCTGACGCCGACCCTCGGGGGGACGCGACAAGACTCCAAGCGCTCCCCCCGCCCGGTCGCGACAACATTCCAGACCAGCCGCCCAAACCGGCCACCACCTCCGCCGGTCCCGCCACCCTCCCCAACTGAAATTCCACCCGATTCCCATGACGGCCAAACGCCGCGTCCAACGGAACGGACGGCACCGGGATCGCTCCCGGTGACTGGTCCCTCGGTCCTGATGCTGACCCGCTACGGCCGTTTGGGGGCAAGCAGCCGGCTGCGCTTTCTCGCCTACCTGCCGGCCTTGCGCGACGCGGGTTTCCGGGTGACCGAAGCCCCGCTGCTCGACGACGATTACCTGCGCAGGCTCTACGGCGGGGGACCGGCCGACCGGCGCCGGATCGCCGCCGCCTACGCCCAGCGCATCGCGGCGCTGCGGGCGTCGCGGTCCCACGACCTGGTCTGGCTGGAGAAGGAAGCCCTGCCCTGGCTGCCCTTCACGGCCGAAGCCGTCGCGGGGCTTGGCCGCGTTCCCTACGTCATGGACATCGACGACGCCTGGTTCGAACGCTACGCCGGGCATCGGCTGGCACCGGTGCGGGCTCTGCTCGGCGGCAAGTTCGCAACGCTCGCCCGCAACGCGCGGATCCTGCTGGCCGGCAACCCCTATCTGGCCGACTGGGCGCGCGGCGCCGGTTGTCCGGACGTCCGCCTGCTGCCGACGGTGGTGGATCCTGCGCGCTACCCGCTGCTTCCTTTCCCCGGTGGATCCGGAAACGCCGCAAACAGCCCGGCCACCGTGGGGTGGATCGGCTCGCCGTCCACGGCGCGCTACCTCGGCATGGTCGGTGGGGCGCTCGCCCGGCTCGGGACGGCGGTGCGGCTGCGGGTCATCGGAGCGTCCGAGGCTGCCCTGTCCCCGATCCTGCCGGTGCCGGCGACCTGCGTGCCATGGCGCGAGGAGAGTGAGACCGAGGAGCTGGGCCACGTCGACATCGGCATCATGCCCCTGCCGGACAGCCCGTGGGAACGCGGCAAGTGCGGCTATAAGCTCATCCAGTATATGGCGGCCGGCCGGCCGGTCGTCGCCTCGCCGGTCGGCGTCAACACCAGCCTGGTGCAGCATGGGGTGAACGGCTTCCTGGCCGAAGGCGAGGACGCCTGGACCGACGCCCTCGGCCGGCTGGCCGCCGACCCTGACCTGCGCGCCGGCATGGGGGCGGCCGGCCGGCGGCTGGTGGAGGAATGCTACGCGCTGTCCGTCACCGCGCCGCAGCTGGCTGCGGCCTTGCGGGACGCCACCAGCGGCCACGGAACGGTGTGAGTGGAGCAACGTGATCTGGATGTGCGAATGAACCGTCTTTCCCTCCGGTTGTGGTGCGGCGCTCCGTTCGTCCTGGCCTATTTTCTTGCGCTCTTCCTGTTCGTGCCGTGGGAGCCCTTTCACAAGGAAATTTCATCGATCGATGTGCTGTCGGTTGATGCTGCGTTCATCATCGCGCTTCCGGAGCTGTTCAAATCCGGAGCGCAGTACGGGCCAGACGTGGTTTTCACCTATGGGCCATGGGGTATTCTCGCCACCGCTGTCGTTCCGCAGGACCTCCATACGGTCGTGCTGCTCCTGCGGGCGGCGTTTGCCCTGATCGCGGCGCACATCGCGGCGACCTTGATCGTCCGGAACGCCGCGTCCCGCAGCACCCAAACGGTTCTGGCCGCCGGGCTGCTCGTCCTGTCCGCCTTCTGGATCGCCGGGCTCGATCAGGCTTTCTGGCTTTTCCCCACGTTTTTCGTCGGGATCGTCGGCATTGTGCGCCGTGATCCGCGGGAGACGGGAAGCGGCGTCGCACTCGTCGTCCTGGCGGTGATGGCATCATCTTGGATCGGACTGATCAAGTTCAACTTCTTCGTCCTCGGCCTGTGCGTCCAGATCATCCTGTTGTGCCTCGACCTTGCGGCCCGCCGCCTGCCGTTGCTCTTTGCCATATGGGTGGCCACGACCGCCGCGGCGTGGGTTGCGGCGGGACAGCGTCTGGCGAACCTGCCCAGTTGGGTCCTCGCCTGCATGGACCTGTCCGGCGGCTATGCCGACGCCATGGCGAAGGGCTTCTTCACACCGTACCCGCCCCTAGTGGTGGCGGTGCTGGCCGGCGCGCTGCTCGGTTTCGTGGCCACGGCTTTCAGCATTGCAGCACGGCTGCAGAACCGGTCCGCGGCGGTTGCGGTTTCCGCGGTGTGCGTCCTTGCCGCGGGCGTGGCTTGGCAGCACGCCATCGGCGGCAATCAGATGGAGCAAGCCGTCGGCGAGGTCCTCGTCGCCGTGTGGTTCCTCGTCGCGATGGCGACTTGGCGGACGGGGGGGGCCGCCCACCTGTGGTGGCCGGCGGCCGCTCTTCCGCTGGTGACCGTCGGTCTCTTCGCCCTGCTGATCGGCGTTTGGTCCAGCTTCAGCATCATGGCCGAACTGAAGAACGGCCTGGGCCGGAAGGTCACCGCGGCCGTTTCGGCCATCGACGGGCGCCTCTTCTCCGGCCCCGATCCGTGGGATGCGCTGATGGCGGGCATTCGTCGGAACATCCCGGTGGATGTGGACGTACAGGGAACGGCGGACATCTACCCCCAGCACACCGCCGTGGTCATCGCCGATCCCCGGCTTCGCTATGCCCCGCGCCCCGCCTATCTGTCGCTGAACGCGCACACGGCTAGGCTGGTTGAGCGGAATGCCGATCACCTGCGGGACGACCCGCCGCAGGTCGTTCTCTTCCAGATCCTGAACCCGAGCCGGGCGGTCGACAACCGGCATCCGGCGACGGCGGATGGCCTCTCCTGGCCGGAACTGCTCACCCGCTACGGCATCGTCAACGCGACCGACGAGTTCCTCGTCCTCGGGAGGTTGGAACATGCGATTTCGCACCGCTTCGTTCCGCTGCCGACGCGGCGGATCCGGTGGGGAGAGGACATCCGTCTGGACGCCGGGCCGAAGCTCCTGTGGGCGCGGTTGCACATCGCCCCTTCCCCGATCGGGCGCATCGTCAAGGCGGTCTACAAGGCACCCCACGCCTTCCTGGAGGAGACGCTGGCCAATGGCGGCAAGCGGGAATACCAGATCGTTCCGGCGCTGGGCGAAGCCGGCTTCCTGCTCTCTCCCCTGGTCGCCGATACGCCGTCCTTCGCGCGCCTGATGCAGGCCACCGTCGCCAGCCCGGTGAATCCGGCCAACGTCGTGACGTCGCTTCGGATCAGGACCGAGCCCGGCACGGACTGGTTCTGGTCTCCCGAGGTCGGCCTCGATCTTTTCGAGTTGTCCGTCGACGGGGCGGGCCGCAGCCTTCCCGATCGCCTCGCCACCGGCATCCTGCTCGCCGACTTGCGGGCCAACGTGGAAAGCTGCCTGTTCCCTCCGTCGATCGAGACGGATCCGGAACTCGCAAAATCGGTTTCGATCCTGCACGCCCCGTGCGCGGCACGGCTTCCGGTGCCGCCGCAGGCCCGCGGCATGACGCTGTCCTATGGGCTCCGCTGCGCCCCACTCGGTGGGGCGTCTGACGGGGCGGAACTCACGGTGTCCGGCCTGGGGCCATCCGGGGATCTGGTCTTTTCGCAAAGACACGTCCTCGATCCCGCGAACCGGCCGGCCGATTGCTCGGAGCAGGCGCTCAGGCTCGTGTGGCCTGGCCGTGAGGTCCGGGACGTCCGCATCGCGTTCAGCCCAGGGCCGCACGGCGACCCAAGCTACGACCACACCTACGTCTCGAGCGTCGCGTTCACCATGGACGGGCCGTAGGAGGCGCCGGAAGGGAAACGGGCCGTGGCTTCAGAAGGCCGTCCGCTTGTAGAAGGCCCACGGGAGGGCGCGGACCAGAAGACCGACAAGGCGCCAGAAGGCCGGCAGGGTGACGGTGCCCAGGTCGCGGCCCAGGTTGCCGACGACGCGCTCGGCGATGGCGTCCGGCGAGGCGACGGGGAAAAGGAGCTTCTTTCCGAACGCCTGCTGGGTGTCCAGGTAGCCCAGGCGGTAGAACTGTATATGCACCCCGCTGCGCGCCGTCTTGTGGCGCAGGCTCTCGAAGTAGCTTTCCAGACCACGTTTCGCCGCGGCGTAGGCCATGTTCGCCCCGCGTCCGCGGATGGCGGCGATGGAGCCGAACCCGACGACGTCGGCGCTTTCGGCGGCAAGCAGGTCGGGCAGCAAACTCTGGACCGTGGCCATGACCGCGGTCAGGTTGGTGGTGACCAGCCCCTGCAAGGCCTTTGGAGGGATGCGCCCGTCGTCGTCGCTTCGCGACGCTCCGATGGGAAACAGGATATGTCGGACCGGGGCGTCCGGAGGGACCGCGGAGCGGATTCCCGCGACCAGCGCCGCCAAGTCCGTCGCGTCGGCGGTGACCGTGCGGACGTCGCAGCCGTGGACGTGGCGGAGGTGGGCCGCCTCGGCGTCCAGATCCCGGGGGTCCCGGGCGACCAGGATCAGGCGGCTGTGGCCGTGCCGCGCCAAGGCCCGGCCGAGGGCGCGCCCCAGCCCCGCCGAGGCCCCCACGATGAGCGTCGTCATAGCCCGAGCCTTTCCGACAGTTCGGACCGGAACGTCCGGTCGGGATCCCAGTGCCGCAGGATCGCCTTGAAGCGGTCGTAGCCCGGATAGGTCGCTTCGACCACCGCGCGCGGCAGGCGGGAGTCCTTGATGATGTTCGGGCGGCCGCCCAGTTCGAGGGTCAGCTCGTCGAGGCGCTCCATCATCCCGGCCGATCCCCGGCGTCGCGGCAGGTTGATGGCGAAGCACAGCCCGGTGCCGCTGAAGCGCAGCAGGTCGGACTCCCCGGCGAACAGCTTTCCCGAGGCGAGCGCGATGGGAATGCGGGCGTGGGCTGACGCCCGGCGCACCCCCTCGATGTAGTCGGCAAACCGTTCCATCGGGACGATGACCTGGCTTTCGTGGAAGCCGGCGCGCCCGAACAGGCGGAAATAGGCCTCGCTGCCGTGCAGCGGGAAGAAGCACCGCTCGACGTCGATCGCGCGGGGGGTTGCCGCGCGCCGCTGTAAGGCGCCGTAGGCTGCCGTCATCAGCCGGGTCGTCACAGGTGTCAGGAGCCCGACGGGAAGCACGCTGCGCCATGACGCGGACAGGGCGGCTGGTTGGACGGGGCGGACGTCGCCGGCCGGCGGAGCGTCGTTCGTGAACGCCACCGAGACGACATGGCCCCGACCAAACCCGCGCCCCGGAGCGGCGCAGTCATGCCAGGAATAGACGCCGTCGCTTTCCCAGGCCAGCGTGCCGAGAAGCGCGGCCGCGGCCGCGGCATCGGCGATGGTGTGGGCCGTCATGCGCGCGACCATCCCGGGCAACGGCTTCGCACGCAGGCGCGCGCTGACGATGACGCCGGTGAGTCCGTAGCCGCCGCAGGTCGCGCGGAACAGCTCCGGTTCGCGGGAGGGGCTCAGTTCCACGATCCCATGCCTGGGATGGAAGAGGCGCAGGCTTTCCACCTGGGAGATGAAGGTCCCGTCGCGGGCGTGGTTCTTGCCGTGCACGTCGGCGCCGATGCAGCCGCCCACGCTGATCCGGCCATGCCCCGGCTGCACCGGCAGGTGATAGCCGCGCCCGGCCAGGAAGCGGAAGAGCGCCAGCAGCGTGATTCCGGCCTCCACCTCGACGATGCCCTGCGCGCCGTCGAAGTCGAGGACGCGGTCGAAGCGGTCCAGTGTGATGGAGGTCGAACCGGCGCCGAAGCTGGCGGCGGCGTAGGATAGGCCGCTGCCCCGGGGGATGGCTGGCCGCGGCGAGGCGCTCGAGGGTTGGAAGAAGCTGTAACGGTCCGGTCGCTGGAGCGAGGCCGTGGCCCGCAAGCCGCCGTCGAAGCTGGCCAGTTCGACGGCGGCTTGGGGTGCGTCCGGCCAGGCGGCTCCGACTCTGGCGCCGAAACCGGTATCGTCGGATCGGGGGGCGCTGAACGGCACCGGGGGCACCGGGGCGAGGCCGCTCACGGCAGCGCCGGGGCGATGAGGGGGGGCGTTGGAGTCTTGTCCTGGGGGACGGGATCGGGTTGCAGCATGCTGCTGCGCCGGTCGATGAACGCGTTCGGGCGCATCAGGCCGTTCTTGTAGGTGCGGCCGACGTAGAGGGCGATGAAGGCCACGCTGGTCGCCATGTGCCCGATCGCCAGGACCGCGGCGGCTAGAGCGAACCAGGGCGAGGCAGTGACCACGTATAGCGCCCCGAAGACGACCAGCCCCACAAGCATGAAGGGAAGCGTGTAGAGCGGCAGACGCAACGGCAGGGTGGACGCCGACAGGATCCCGGCGACCGCAAAGACCGTCATGCCCAACAGGTTGTAATGGGTTTCCCCGGCAATCCGCTTGTCGCGCTTGAAGGGAATGGCCGTGCGCCGGAAGCCGACGCGGCTGATCGAAGAGCGGACGAAGGGGAAGGAGGTGTTCTCCTGCACCAGGGCGTCGCGCACCTCCGCCGTGAAGAGGGAGAATTCCGCCATGTCGAGGATGATGTCCTCGTCGGCGACCTTCTGCAGGATGCGGTAGAAAGCCTTGCGCGCGGCCTTGATGGTTTCCGGTTCCTCCCGGTCCACCCGTTCGCCGAAGACGATGTCGTAGCCCTGTTCGTGCTTCTCGATGAACTGGAGGATCATTTCAGGCGGATCCTCGCAGTCCACGTCGATGAAGACGAACAGGTCCCCCTTCGCGTTGCGCAGCCCGCATTCCAGGGAACGCTGGTATCCGACGTTCCGGCTGAGGGAAATCACGTAGGTATTCGCGAAATCCTCCCTGACGGAGGCGATCTTGTCCAACGTGCCGTCGGTCGATGCGTTGTTCAAAAAAAGCAAGTCGACATGATAATGGTGAGAGAGTGTCTCAATGACCCGCCGAATTCTCGAATAAAACAGGGGAATGACGTCCTGTTCATTGTAGACCGGCACCATGATCGTAAGCCGTTTCATCGGCAGCCTTCTATGGAACTGGTTTTCAGGTGAGGCGACGCACAGGAATGTGGGTTGGCTGATCATCAGCGGACCGTACCGGAGACCGGCTTCAATGCCTGGGGCTCTTCCACGTAATGCTCAAACCATGCACCGCCGACCAGGCTCGCGTGTTCCAAGACAGAGGGCCCAAAAGGCCGAATTCAGCCATGGATAGACCGAACAAGCCGAAGAAGGCAAGCGCGCCGTTCCCGCCAGCCTCGTCGGGTGAGGGTCGGTTGAAGGACGGCATTCCCTGCCGTGCCCGGACCCGTTCGGGGCCGGTTCGACCGGCAGCCTGATCAGGTCCGTGACCGCGCGTAAATCGCATCGATGCCGAGCACGGCGCCGGACGGAAGCGCCGTGCCGTCGAGCGTCGCCGCGGGCATCGCGGCAGCGTCTGGGGACTGGTGAAGCGCGAAGGGGATCTCGCCCTTCATGGCCCCTTCGGGCATGTCGGTGCGGAGCACGAGTTCCAGGGCGCTGCGGCAGGCGGCCGGGGTTTGGGACGCATAGGGCCGGCAGGACGGCATCCGTTTCAGGGGAACGATGACCGGCAGCCCATTCTGGACAACGATCCGGCCCTTTCCGATTTCCTCCCGTCCACCGTCCGTCCGTGCAAGCAGCGTCCAGTCCAAGGCTTGGCCGTCCGGCAGCGGCGCGCCGGCCGAGGTCGCGATGCGCAGAGCCTGAAGCCCGGTGGTGTCCAGCGCGAAACTCTGAGTCACCGTCCGGCCGGGCGCCGCGCGCAGCGTCTCGGTGGTAGGGGTGGTCAGATGGACGCTCTCCCCGTGGCTGTAGCGGTAGGGCCCCAGGCCGCGGAGCAGCAGGTCCATCTTCGTTTTCAGGACCATTGCCGGGACCGGGTAGATCACCCAGTTGTACTCGCTCCCGAAGTTGTCGAGGGCGTAGGCTTCCGACAGCAGGCGGTTGAGTTCCCGTGAGTCCTTGTAAATCGGAACGGCCCTTGCGTAGCTGACCGCGGAGGCCGCGACGAAGACCGCCAGGGCGCCCAGCGCGAAGCCCCGCCGCGGTCCGTCGACGGGATGGGCGCCGGGGTGGGCGCCGGGGTGGGCGTCAGTCCGGAACCGTGCCGTGTGGTACAGGAGCAGCCCCAAAGGCAGATACGCGGCGAAGATGCTGTAGCGGCTCGAGTTGGCGTTGGAAACGCCGGCCGCGTCGAACGCGGCGCGGCCCCACGCGGTGGCCAGGGCCGAGATGACCGCAAGGCCGACGAACAGAAACAGGACAAGGGCGTCCGCGCGGCGCTGCCGAAGACCGTCCCAGGCCATCCGTGCCGACACCAACGCCGCCACAACCAACCCGACGCCCAGCGTCGTGTTCAACGTCGTGGACGCCGGAACGTCGAACTGCTTGGCGAATGGGTACCACAGCAGAGATCCGATCGGGTTGCCCAGATACGCCAGGGTGAAATGGATGAGGTCGATCAGCTTTGGGTGCGGAATCCCCTCCGAAACGGGAATTCCCGGGAAATACAAGATGGACAGAACGATCGTGTTCACGATCCAGAACGCCAGGAACCGGCTGATCTTCGGGCTGTAGAAGGGCCGGTCGGTCAGCTTGAGCGCAACGATGATCACGATGAAGGCGAAGATGCCGTTGGTCAGGGTGTAGGCCGCGAGCCACGCCGAAACCGCGGCGACCGCATGGGCGGACCACGCCTGCGGCCGCAGCGCCACGGCAAAGAGCGCCAAGGCAATCAAGACGTTGGTCAGATCCAGCTGCAGCATCATGGACCACCAGTGATTGTTGTGGCCCACCGGCGAGAAGAGAATGATGCTGACAATCAGAGAAGAAACCAGGAAATGAGTGTCGATCTTCCGATCAAGGATTCTCCACAGAAAGAGAATATGAATAACCCAGTTTGCCAGAAGAGAAGCATATACGAAAATATATTCCGATCGAATATCCCAATTCGTTAGTATTGCATTTACGATGTAGATCGACCGGTAGGTCAATGGCCTTGTCTGGTTATGAGGCGAGACAAGATCAAAAAAAGTCAGGGTGCCATCGGCGTATTTATTAATGAATCGGATAAGCTCAACGTGATCCCAGAATGGGAAGGTGATTGCGCTGTATTGGATGGCGAATATGATGAATATTGCTGGAAGAAGAATGCCAATGATCAAGGCAAAATTAAAGGCTTTCCGAAAGACATTCGTCATTAATAAAACTCCTCAGGGAAATGTTTTTCTTCGGCCTGTCGTCGATAGCAAGCTGTTTCCAGAACAACCCTGCCAGGGAAGATCAGCCCGTCGAATTGGACGCGAGGGTCAGATTGTCATGCTCCTCTCTGTGGTTCCGAAAATTTCCCGTGCCGACCTTTTCCGGCTTGCGCCACCAGAGAATCAACCCCGGCAGGCTGGACGCAGCCATGGAGAGGCCAAACAGGACCGAAAAGGCGAGAGCGTCGTGCTCCGGCACGTCGACCGTGGCGAGCAGCGCGACGGTCAGGCCCTCGCGCACGCCCCAGCCGCCGATGGAGATGGGGAGAATGGTCAGGATGGTGATGATGGGTATGAAGACCAGATAATCCACAAAGGCCAGCGGCAGCCCCAGGGACTGGCCGATCCACCAGGCCGCCACCGACAGGTTCAGGTGGGTCAGCAGGCAGGTGGCAAGCAGGGGCAGGACGCGTCGCGACAGGAAGACCCGCCGTGCGTCGTTGGCCATGCCGAGCAGGACTTGGGCCGGGCGGGAGACGCGGAAGCGCACCAGAAGCCGGGTTGCCGGGACCAGCAGGGCAAGGCCAAGCAGGCCGGCCGCCAAAAGGCCCGGCATGATCCATTGGGCCCCGCCGAGATCGACGCGCTGGACGAAGAGCGGCTGGACGGCCACGGCCATGGCCACCAGCGTGAGGACCATCGACCCACGCTCCAGAAGCGTGCTGTTCACCGCGGTGCCCAGGTTGCTCCCGGCCCGCCAGATCATCCAGACGCGCACGGCGTCGCCACCGGACGAGGATGGCAGGATTTGGTTGAACAGCATGCCCACCCAGAAGACGCGGGTGAGCGCGCCGACTCTGAAACGCTGTCCCATGGCCTCCAAGATCAATTTCCAACGGACGCCGCCCAGGACCGGGATCAGAAGCAGATGGAGCATGGCGACCGCCAGCAGCCCCGGATCGACCGACGCAAAGCTTTTGCCCAGGGCCGCCAGATCGACCTGCTTGGCCACCACGAACAGAATCCCGGCGGTGACGGCGACCTTCAACGCCACGAACGCGCGCTGTAGCGGGCGGCTCGCCGACGGTGCATCCGGCGCCCCGCCCATGGTTTCGCCGTCCACAGTGGAACTCCCGCCGGGCCGATGATCGGGCGCCTCAGTCATGTCCGTCACTCCACACAGATTCCGCACTGCCCGGGTCGGTTTCTCCGCGCCCGCCCACGCAGGTGGGCGGGCGCGGAGAAACCTGCTTAGCACAGGGCTGGAAGGCTCGGGAACTCCATCGCATGTCACCTTGGCCCCCCACCGGCCCATCCCGGCCATCGTGTGGCGCATCGGCACCGCACGCGATCATCCGCCTATGGGCGGATCCAGGCTTCGATCAGCGGAGAATAGGCCACGCGCCGGTTCCGCCGCCGGGCGGCGGTTCCCAGGAATCCGCCCAGGCCGGTGGCGTGCATGTTCGCCGGCGCACCGTCCCTCAACGCCTCGCGCAGGAACGCGGTCCGGGCAAGGAAGAAGCCGTCGGGCACGGTGGCCGCGCTTCGCGGCTTCAGCGCCAGGGCATAAACGCCGGGATCGTTCCGGTCCAGGTTCAGCCACGGAGTGGACATGGTCCCGTCGGGGCTTGCGAAAGCGCAGCATTCCGCGACCCGCCCCCTGGCGTCGAGAACACGTCCTCCGGCCAGGACGACGTCCGGGTGCATTTCGAAAAGGCGCATGGCTTCCCACAGGGCCGTGGCGTCCTCCACCCGCAAACCTTCGTGCAGGACCAGGACGTGGGCGGCGGACACCGCGGCGAGCGCACTGGCCAGCCGGCTGGTCGAGCATGCCGCTCCGGCATCGGTGACGGCATGGGCCACGGGATGAGCGGACCCGCACAGGCCGGCTGCCGCATCGAGCCAGCGGCCGGCATCGACGTCCCCCGTGCCGTTCGCCAGGAGGATCGCCTCCATCGGCAGGGGCGACACCGGCCGGCGCAGGATGGCCGATTGCTCCTGCCCGCGGGAGATGGGGAAGGTGCCGATCTCGTAAAGCCCGGGGTCCGCCTGCGCGGCGATCACCTTGGCCATCACGCGTTCGGCGGAGCGCCGGGAGCCCGTGTTGGTGGTGCCGCTGTTGCTGAACGAGTTGAGATGATGGCGCCAGTGGTAAAGAACCTCGGGGATGTGGGCGATCGGTTCGCCCGCCATGGCGAAGCGGGCGACCGTGTCCCAATCCTGGCAGTACTCGGTCTCCGCATCCTGGAACACCCCCAGTTCCATGGCCTTGTCGCGCCGGAACGCGCAGGCATGCCAGATGTAGGAGTCGGCGACGTTGAGGACGGGATCGAAGTCCGGACGCCGGTAGGGCGCTTCCACCGTGGTTCCCCGGATGACGTCCTCATCCGAATAGATGAACGCGGGCTGTGTCCTTTCGGCGGCCAAGGCAATCTGCTGCAAGGCATCCTTGACCAGAAGGTCATCGCCGTCCACCGGGAGGACCCAATCGCTCCTCGCCCCTTCCAGGCAGCGCCTCAGCCCCTGGATGATCCCGAGGTTGACGTCGCTGTCCAGCCGCCGCACACGCGGGTCGCGGTCAAGCTCCGCCAGGACGGCGCCCAGGTCACCCGGCACCGGCCCGTTGCGCAGGACGACCCACTCGGTGAAGGGGACGGTCTGCCCGAACAGGGAGCGCGCCAGTTCCCGGAAGCACTCGATCGGGGTCTTCTCATAGACGATCGTCAGGATCGAAAGGCTGAATGGCTGCGTCGGCAGCGGATGCCGCACCAAGCGGGCGATCAACGCCGCCTGGGCTTCCTCCTGGTAGGAGGCGGCGCGCGGCGAGCGCGCCTTGCTGTCTTGCCGCTCGCGCTCGACGCGGAGTACGGGCCGGTAGGCGGTCTCGGGCGTCAGCCCCAGGTGGGGCGACAACAGAGCGCGGTCGGGCATGATCCCGGCGTAGGCGATGCGGAACGCCTCGCGTTCGACGTCCGGAACCAGGGACTCCAGGTCGGCCGCCGCGCCATCCGCCCCCCCAAGGAAAAGCGGCGAATAGACAACGCGGAGGTTGCGGTCGTGCGCGGCGGCCCCCAGCCAGGCGCCGAGATAAGCGAAGCCGACCCCCGCCCGCACCAGCGCGGGCAGAGCCTCGGCAAGGAACGCGGCCGAAACGACGCAGTGCTGCACCGGCACCGCGCTGACCGAACGCATCTTGAACATCTGGGCGAAATAGCCGGGATCGCCCACATGTCGTCCGGCGTCCGGCGTGTCGCAGCCCCGCCCGAAGCCGAAGTGGGCGGCCGCCGCCGTGACGCGGTCGCCCTGGCGGATGCGGCCACCGACGATCGCCGTGTCGGGAAACAGCTCGAAGCAGGCCATGGCGTCCCATGGCCACTCATCCCCCTCGGCCTCGATCCCAGCCCACTGGAGATGGACGAGCGCTCCGCGTTCGGCAGAGGAGCGGGCGATCTCCAGCAGGTCCGTCAGGCTGGCCTTGGGGGCAAGGCGGACGACGTTGTGGGGGATGGCGGGATCGAGTTGCGGCGCGGGGGCCGTGTCGCCGGCGTGCAGGACGACGGTGGTCACGGGGGATGGCGCTTCGCGGGTGCGCCGGAACACCCAGTCCGGCGTGTTCGTGAACAGCGGGGATGGCTCGACCGTGTAGCGGCCTTTCCGGTCGTCGAGGAACTTCTCCAGCACCGCGCGCTGGGAGTCGGTGATGTAGCTCTTGGAGTTGATGTTGCACGCGGTGGAGCTTTCGTGCATCCGCCAGGTATAGAGCAGCTCGGGGATGTGGAAGGGCGTGTGGCCGGCGCGGTGGAAGCGCGTGAAGCTGTCCCAGTCGTGGCTGCCTTCCGTCCGCGCGTCGCCGTAGACATCCAGGCTCAACGCCCGCTCTCGGTCGATGCAGCACAGATGCGCGATGTAGCAGGAGTTGGAGAACAGCACCGGATCCCAGTCCGGCTTGTAGTACGGGTCGCGGAAGCTCCAGCCCAGGACCTTGTCCTCGTCGGTGTAGGCCAGGGCCGGGTAGCCGGCCCGCGCCAGGGCGGTGGTCACCACGCGCACGCAGTCGGGCGTCAGCAGGTCGTCGGAATCGAGCGGCACGATGTAGCGGTTCCTGGCCCGCTCCAGGCAATGGCGCATCCCGCCGATGATGCCGAGGTTCCGCTCCACCCGGTGCAGCCGGACGCAGGGATGCCGGCCCAGCTCTTCCAGCAGCGCGATGGTGTCCGCGCGCACGCTGCCATTGTCCAGGATGATCCACTCGAACCCGGGACCGCTGTCCTGTCCGAACACGCTTTCCGCGAGTTCGGCAACGAAGACCGGGTCGGTGTTCCAGACGGTCGTCAGGAAGCTGATCAGGCCGGGGTCGGCCTGGTCGTAGGCGTCCTTCCGCTCGGCGAGCGACGTCAGGCGCAGGCGCTCGTAGGCACTGGCGGGCCAGCGGCGATAGCCCGGGAAGGCGCCGGCCTCGGCCCGCGGGGTCGCGGGGAGCCGCGCGTCGGGCGGCAGCGGCGGGACGCCGAACAGGGTGAGCAGCTCCTGGAACAGCCGGGGCACGGTGTCGGCGAAGCTGATGCTCCAGTCGCCGGGATAGGCGCCGTGCGGGCCGTGTTCGAGCGCGCCGTCGTCGAGCCGCCGCCGCGCTTCGGCAAGCCCCTCGCTCAGGGCCTCGATGGTTGCCGGAACCCCGATGATGTTCGGCGACACCTCGGCCAGGCGCTCGGCGGTCTTGTTGGCGAAGACGGTGGTCACCGCGGGCTTGCCGCACAGCGCCATCTCGATGGGAGGGTAGCTGGGGTGCGGCGACAGCATCGGCGACAGGAGCAGGTCGCTCGTCCGCATCTGGTTCGCGTATCCCGCGAAGTCCAGCCACGGCGCCGGCCGCAGCCAGGCGGAGCCGCCCAGCGGAATGGCGGCGAAATCCTCGCCCATGCCGATGAAGTCCCACTCGGCGGGATCGAACACTCCGTCGCTGATCGCCTTCTGGAGCGCCGCCACGCCGAGTTCGAACAGGTTGCGCAGCCCGGTCTTCGGGCGGGCGTAGAACAGCAGCTTCCGGCGCTCGCCGGGCGCGTCCCCGGCCCGGAAATGCGACCGGTCGATCGCGGGCTCGAACACGATGGCCTTCTCGGCGAAGGTGGGATCGGCGTAGCGGCCGATCTTCCGTTCCGCCAGGAAGCGGTGCAGCAGGCTGGTGTTGATGACCGGGATGTGGTCGAGCCCGTAGGTCTCCTCGGCCAAGGCCAGCTGGGTCGAGGCGGGGTGCAGGATCGGCTCGTAGTCCTGGATCAGATAGACGAAGCGGCTGTGGTTCGTGTGGCGCAGCGCGTATTTGGCCATCTGCGCGGTCCACCACGCGGTCGCCATGAAGACGTCGTTGGCCCCGATCTCAAGGGGCTGGGCGCGGTTCGAGGCGTCCACCAGGCTCGCGTGGGGCAGCATGTCGGGGACGTTGCTGAGCGCGCGGACATGCTGCCAGAACGGGGCCGGGTCCGCGTCGATCGGCACGTCGGTCGCCACGAAGCGGACCGGGACTCCGCAGGCGGCGAGCCGGTAGGCCAGGTTGATCGCCGTGTTCGGCCCCCCGGACATCTGCTTCATCCCGAGGCCCGGCACCAGGACGTTCAGGTGCGGCCGGTCGGCCAGGGCCCTTGAGACCCGTATGTTGAGCGGGGTGAACCATGGAAGGAGCCCTGCCGGCGGACAGTAGCCGGTGTCCCCGGGATCCTCGGTCCCGTCGGGATCGGCCGGAAGGGTTCCCGGCTGCGCCGGCGCGAGGAGCTGCTCCATCCACTCGACGTCGCCCTCGTCGGGCCCTCGCCCGCCGGACAGCTGCGGAGGCGGGTTGAAGACGGGGTTGGGCTTGCGCCCTTCCCGCCAGCCGTGGACGACATAGTGGGTCAGCGGGTCGGTCCCGCTCGCCGCGACGTCGGGGTTTCCCTCGAGGTAGAAGCGCGGTTCGAACAGGGGGTGCGGCTTGCGCCCTTCCCGCCAGCCGTGGACGACGTAGTGGGTCAGCGGGTCGGTCCCGCTCGCCGCGACGTCGGGGTTTCCCTCGAGGTAGAAGCGCGGTTCGAACAGGGGGTGCGGCTTGCGCCCTTCCCGCCAGCCGTGGACGGCGTAGTGGATGAGCGGGTCGATCCCGCTCGCCGCGACGTCGGGGTTGCGCTTGAGGTAGTAGCTGGCTTGGAAGAGCGGGTTGCCGGGCAGCACCTCCAGGGCCGGGGACCGGTTCCGGCGCGCCAGGAATTTCGCAGCCCCCACGAGCCCCAGGCGCTGCACGAGGCGCTTGACGCGACGGGCGGTGGCGATCGGCAGGTCCGTCGCCCGCCGGACGGTTCCATCCTCCGCTCCGGCGGTCGCCGGAACGGTCTGTTCTGCCGTTCCGGCTTGGGGAAGAATCGCGGGCTCATCCTGCCCGTCCCGGCTCTCCTCCCGCGCATCGTCCGCGGACGGTTCCGGACGCCAATAGGGGTCTTCCTGCAGCAGGTCCCGGTAATGCTCCGCAATGTGGAGCGCGAGAGCCTTCCCGGCATCCTCCCGGGCGGAGGATGCTTGCGGGGCGCCGCCGGACTGGACGGCCAGCGACGGATGGAAAACGCTCAGCCATCCGTCGCTGCGGCCGCGCAGGCCGTATTCGAGGCCGTGCAGATCCTGTTCGTCCGCGTCCACGCCGCCGATCCCGCCCAACTGGGCGAGGGCGGCGCACCGCACGGCGACCAGGCCGCCCCAGACGGCCAGGACGGCGTGGCGAAGGCTTGGGAACAGGCCGAGCGGGGGAAGCGGGGCATAGCCGCCCGCGTCCGCGTGCCAGCCCATGTGGCGGACGCCGCCCGTTTCATCGAGCAGGGCACCGCCCACCACGCCCACGCGCTCGTCCAGCTCCAGCGTGCCGACCACCTCCCAGATCCAGTCGTCTGGGCCGGCGATCCGACCGTCGGTCCCGATGACCAGCTTGATGATCGAAACCGGGAAATGCTCGCCGAGCAGGCTGGCGGGCGCGTCGGTAACGCCGAACACCGGCTGCGGCAGCCCGGCCGCGGCGGCCTCGTCGACCAGGATCTGGCGGCACCGGTCGTCCGGAAGCGTGCCGGAGCACAGGATCCGGACCCGCGTGACCATCGGGTACCGGCAGGCCCTGATGTTTGCACTGGCGTTTCCGATCACCGTCTCATCGGCGCTGCGCAGGAGCAGGTCGATCTCGACGGGCACCGGCTGCACCGGCAGCCGGTGCAGCGTGTAGTAGCCGAGCGCGCTGAGCGGGGCGATGCGGAAACGGTTCAGGAGACCACGGCGGCGCAGGCTCGCCTCGATCACGCCTTCCTGCGAGGATCGGATGTATTCCTTTGTCCCGTCGCTCAGCGACGTGGACGTGGCGTGCATGCGCCACCCGTACAGGCAGGCGCGCACCTGCCCGACCGAGGCGCCGGCGTCCGTGAGACGGAGCATCGTGTCCCAGTCGTGGCTGCCCTGGGCGTAGACCTCGCTGTAGACGCCCTGCGTCCGGGCGAGCAGCCGGTCGAAGACCAGCACATGGGCCGCCGGGCAGGTGGACAGCGCCGTCGTGCGCGAATATTCGGGTCGCCGGATGGGTTCCGCCGGCTCTCCGGTGGGCGACAGCTTGGCCTCGTCGCTGAACAGGATCTTCGGCGGGTTGGGCGCGTCGAGCCGTGCGGCGAGGGTGCTCAGCGCGAACGGATACAGGTAATCGTCGGAATCCACGGGGACGATGTAGCGCCCGGCCGCGCGCTGCAGCAGATAATAATTGCCGGGGATGATGTGTATGTTGTCTTCGACGCGGAAATACCGGAAGCGGGGATCGCTCGCCGCGATCTTCCGGACGGCATCGACGACCTGCGGATCCTTCGACCCGTTGTCGAGGAGCAGCCACTCGAAATCCCCGAAATCCTGGTCGCGGATGCAGGTGGCCAGTTCCCGCAGGAACAGCGGCGGCGTGTCGTACACCGTTGTCGTGATGGAGAAGAGCGGCAGTGCCGACGCCCGGGCAGGCGGCGGGCGGGTTTCCGTCCGGCGGGTCCGCCTGTTGAACGCCTGCGCCCAGCGGCCGCGCGGGGCCGACACGATGACGCCGCGCCAGTCCAGCGCCTGCCCGTCCTCGACAAGCTTCAGGACATACTCGCCCGCCGGAAGGTCCTCCCCAAGGCGCCATTCCACGGCGTTGTCGCCGAGGCGCCTGGATATGGACAGGATCGCGGCCGGGGTGTCGTGCCGGTTCTCAAGGAAATCGACACGTTCCAGGACCTCGATGCGTGTTCCGCGGGCCAGGCTTGCCGAGTTCGTGATGATCTGCGCTCCCGGGTACAGCTGGAACCAATCGGGAGGGTAGATGAACTTGGGAGGCGACGGGGGGGCTTCCACCGGAACGTGTTCGTCGGAAAGCGCGGCGCCGATGTCCATGGGGGCAAAGGGAGCGGCCGCGAAAACGGGAGCCGGACGGCGCCCTTCGCGCCACCCCAGCCGGGTGAAATGCTCCAGCGGCTCGATTCCGCTGGCGGCGACGTCGGGGTGCTCGCGCAGATAGAAGGCCGGGTCGAACTGCGGGTGCGGCTTGCGCCCCTCGCGCCAACCGTGCTGGAGGTAATGGACGAGAGGGTGCACGCCGCCGGCGCCGACGTCCGGGTTCTGCGCCCGGTAATAGTCTTCCTGGAAGAGCGGATTGTCCCCGAGCGCCGTGAGCGCCTGGGCGATGCCCCAGCAGCCCCGCACACCGTTGCGGCTGTGCAGGATCGGCAACGCGAACCGCGCGAAGGTCCTGGCGTGGCGCGCCTCCCGGTTGAGGCGGTTTTCCACCCTCTCGATGAGGGATCCCCGCCGCTCCGGTGCGGGGACCGGATCAGGGAGGACGTCCGCCGCGGTGCCGGCGGCATCCTCCGGCGGGATGGACGCCTGCGCGTCGGCCGGGCCGGACGCCGGCTTCCGGTCGATGAGCGCCGCGGCCAGCTCCTTCTCCTTCCTCACCAGCGCCTCCAGCAGATCGTTGCGCAGATCGTTGCGCAAGATCGGGAGGTGGCGCGCGAAGACATGGGACGCCTCCGCGGGATCGCAGGCCGCAGCCGCCTCTTCCAGGACCTGGAGATGCGCGGCCATCGCGGCGCGGTCCGTCTCGTCCCGCAAGGCGCAGAAGAAGCGCCGGTAGTGGGCCTGGCCCCGAGCCTGGAAGCAGCTGGCGCCGTTGACCGCTGCGTTGTACGCGTTCTTTTGCGGACCGTTGCCGAGATCGATGGCGTAGATGAAGTCGACGAGGTTGAACAGGAGCCACTGGTCGAGCGGGGCGTTCTCCAGCACATGGACGCGCCAGTCCGCGGGAAAGCGTGCCGCAACCGCTTCCGCGTTCGGCAGGCCCAACCCGGCATGCTCGTCGAGGAAGGGAAGGTTGGTTCCCGTGAGGTGCCGGACCGCGTCCTGAAAGTCCCGCTCGGCCTGGACGACGGCGGAATCGTTCGTCGGGCAGCACAGGATAACGGCGCGCGCCGCCACCCTCCGGCACTCCGCCAGAAGGGCGTCCCGGCCTTCGGGCGGCACATGCTCAAGCACATCCATCGCCAGCACGATGTCGAACGCGTCGTCCTCGAACGGGAGCGGCTCTCCCGGGATGAGCAGGACCACGCTGTCGTCGCTGAACCTGTCGACGTCGGCGCGGACGATCGCGATCCCGTCCGGCAGGAACCGCTCGGTGAGCCGTTCCGGCCCGCACCCGAGGTCCAGGATGCGGAGCGGCTTGGGCGGTTCGCTCTCGGAAACGGTCTTCCCGGAGAAGAACACGGCCCGGACAACGTCTCCAAGAAAGGCGTAACGGATATAAATGTCGTGCTGAAGTGATTTGAGATCGAACATAGAGGACATGTGTTTCACTCGACGTTATCGGCCATCCTGCACCCCGAGCCCCGCATCGGAGCGGGCCGGAGCCGGTGTGGAGTTCGCAGCCTTGACCGAGACCACGCGGTGGGACGGGAGGCAGACGCCGAACACCGTCCGCCCGGGATCCTTGTCGATGACTTGGAATATTGTTGCGTTCTCGATGTAATCCATCCATCGGCCTTCTGTCTGATTGTAGGCAATGGACGGAGAAATCGAGTAAAAACCCGGTCGCAGATCTATGTTGATTTCAAAGGAATACATGAGGGTATCCCCTTTTTTCACGAAAGGTGTTGCGAATTTTTCCTGGTGCGTGTTGATGCCGATGGCTTCGATGTTCAAGCGATCCTTGATGTAGAAGCCGATCAGATGCTCGAAGCGTTCCTCATGGAACGCAACGGCAATCTCTACGACGATCTTGCTGCCGATGACCGCCTGCTGGATGCGCTGTCCCTTCAGGTTCCGGATCGAGCAGGAGGTGATCGCGGCGGTGCCGTCGCCGTAGCGGAACAGCTTGAAATCGGTGGGCGCATTGCCGCCCTCCATGGAGGAGGCGCTTTCGGCACCGATCAAAGCTTCGTTGTCGTCGGGCGCCGCGTCGATGGCCGGCTCATCGGAACTCTCCAATCCCGGGTCCTGGTCGAACCGGCTCATCCGGGCGAGGTCGAAGTCGGCCGAGGACAGGGCCAGATACCAGCTGGCGACCTCGCCGGGCTGCCCCTGCCGGACGAGCCGGCCGTCGTGCAGGACGAAGGCCCGGCTGCACAGCCGCGTCACGGCCTGCGTGTCGTGCCCGACGAACAGGACCGAGGCGCCGCTTTCCTGCATCCGGCGGATCTGCGTCATGCACCGCGCGGAAAAGCGGGCGTCGCCCACGGCGAGCGCTTCGTCGACGACCAGGATTTCCGGATCGACGTTGATGGCCACCGCGAAGGCCAGCCGCACCATCATGCCGCTGGAGTAGGTCTTGACCGGCAGGTTGATGAACTGGCCGATGTCGGCGAAGCCGAGGATGCGGTCGTAGCGTTCGTCGATGTCCTTGCGCGAAAGCCCCAGAAGCGCGCCGTAGATGTAGACGTTGTCGTGGCCCGACAGTTCCGGGTTGAAGCCGGAGCCGAGTTCCAGGAGGGCGGAAATGCGCCCGCGGACGACGACCTGCCCTTCGCTCGGCGTCAGGGTTCCGCAGACGAGCTGGAGCAAGGTGGATTTTCCGGCCCCGTTGCGCCCCAAGAATCCCACGGTCTCGCCGCGATGGACGGAGAAATCCACATCGCGGAGCGCCCAGAACTCCCGGTAATAGGTCTTCCGGTTCCCCACGAGCATCTGGCGCAGCATAAGCTCCGGCCGGTCGTAGATGTGATAGACCTTGCCAAGGCCGGTCGCCTCGATCACGGGAATGGCGCCAGAGGACATCGGGTCAGAGGACATCGGCGAACCCTCCGCGGGTCTTCTGGAAGAACCTCCAGCCGACCGCCATGACGACGACGCTGACGAGGAGATAGCCGGCCACGGCGACCGGCTCGGGCAATTGGTTCAGGAACAGGACCTGATGGGCGAACTCGATCGGAAGCGAGATCGGGTTGAACAGGATGAAGGTCTGGAGCCAGGGCGGGAACGCCGTGATGGGCGAAAAGATCGGGCTGATGAACATCAGGACCGTCAGGGCAAGCCCGACGACCTGGGCGATGTCGCGCACGAAAGCCCCCAGCGCGGCCATGAACCACGACAGTCCAAGCAGCATCGGCACCATGATCAGGACGCAGAACGGGTAAAGCAGGATGAACGGCGGGATCGAGCCCATGATGAGCAACAGGGCGGCGACCAGCAGCAGGAAGGAGATCCCGGCGCTGACCAGCGCGCTCAGGACCGCGACGACCGGCAGTATTTCGATCGGGAAAATAACCTTCTTGACGAAGTTCGGGTTCGTGACGATGAGAGACGGGGAGCGCGATATCACGTCGGCCAGAAGGCCGAAGATAAGCAGTCCGGAGAACAGATAGACGCCGAACTCCTGCTGCGAGGATTCAGCCGCGGCGCGGAACGGCATCCGCGCTTGGAACACGGTGCCGAACACCAGCGTGTAGATGGCGATCTGGATGGCCGGGGTGATCACGAACCACAGCAGACCGAAGACCGAGCCGACGAACCGCGTGGCCAGTTCCTTGCGCACCAGGGTGGCGGTCAGGGACCGGTAACGGAACAAGGTGCGGGCGATGCTCCCCATCCCGGACGAGAACTCGCTGCGGCGAGCCGAGTGGACGATTTCAATTTTTCTGTCGGTCATTCCGGGAGGCGCCAATCCTGAAAGCGTGCGCATGGACCTGTGTGCGGAGCCCCGCCGTCACAGAGGCCGGGTCGGCCTGGAGCGTCCATCAAACCCTCCGCCCGGTCCCGCCGAAGCGCCGTCCTGCCCCGGTCCCGGCCCCGAAAGCGGGGCGTGGAATGCTGTTGTGGGCGGCTGGCTTTTTCCAGAGGAAGGACGCGATCAAAAGCGAAAGGGGACGCATCGTGGTGCAAGCTCCGGTCCTGTGCCGATCCACCATGAGAGCGAGGGAATTCCCAAGCGAAACGACCTGGTGTCCCATCAATTCGAGGCGCGGGTAGTACCATGAACCATTTTGCAAAGGTACCTGCCTTTGGTTGAACGGGGCCGGAATACGAGACGGCCGGATGGCGGCGTGCAGGCGGCCGAAGTTATCTCGGTCAAGCTTGGGGATCAACTCCAACGGCACCAATCCCTTGTGGGACGGCCGGCTTTTCCGGAACGGGTGGACGCTTTCAACGCCGGCTCGGAAACACCGCGGGTTGGGGCGCATCCCTTTTGCCGGAGGATGTATGGCTGTGCGTAAATGTCGCGATCCTGATCATGATCCCGGCTTGAGCGCGATGAATATCCGGGTGCATCTGTGATGGTGACCAAGGTTGCGCAGGATGGAGTGAATCACGCGGGTCTGAACAAAGCGCTATCCATTTTAAGGGCGGTTTGTGCTAACCACAGGCCGCTCGGCACTGGAAGCAGTCCCGGTGTTGAAGACGTGATTGGGGGTTTGTGAGGGAGCATGGTCTGGGAAGCGGGGGTTTTCGCCGGCGGCACGGGCACCCGCTTGGCTGTGGAAATGAAAATCAAGCCGAAGCCGCTAGTCAAGAATGGTGGGGCGCTGTTTTTCAGGCATATTGAGGAAATCTGCTCAAAATTCCCGTTTGAAGATTTCTCCAATTGTCGGGGTGGCGAAGGTTATCTTATTAAAGATTGTTTCTCGAACGATTGCCCGCACATGGCGGGGGAGAAGTCCGATCCAGCCGGAATTTCGCCCGCCCTGGGCCATGGCGCCGCCGCGGACCGGTGCGTGCACGGCTTTGCCGGCAACCGGGTTCACTCGCAAGAGTTATGGCCTGGCTGCGCGACGCCCTGGAACGTCCGGCAATGACCAACCCCGCCTTCTGGAACGGCAAGCGGGTGCTCGTCACCGGGCACACCGGCTTCAAGGGCTCGTGGCTGAGCCTCTGGCTGCTGAGCATGGGCGCCGAGGTCACCGGCTTGGCGCTCGATCCCCCGACGGAGCCCAGCCTGTTCGCGCTCGCCGGGCTGGAGCGCCGGATGGACTCCCGCATCGGCGACATCCGCGACCCGGCCGCCGTGGACGCCGCCGTGCGCGCGGCGGAGCCGGAGATCCTCATCCACATGGCGGCCCAGCCGCTGGTCCGCCTGTCCTACGACGAGCCGGTCGAAACCGTCGCGACCAACGTCATGGGCACGGTGCATGTCCTGGAAGCGGCGCGCCGCTGCGCCAGCCTGCGCGCCTGCGTCGTGGTCACCACCGATAAGTGCTACGAGAACCGGGAGTGGCCCTGGCCCTACCGCGAGACCGAGCCGATGGGGGGCTACGACCCCTACAGCGCGAGCAAGGGCTGCGCCGAGTTGGTCACCTCGGCCTGGCGGCGGTCCTTCTTCGGCAAGCCGGGGGCCTTCGGCAAGCCGGGGTCTGCGGCCATCGCGTCGGCGCGCGCGGGCAACGTGATCGGCGGCGGCGACTGGGCGCTCGACCGGCTGGTTCCCGACTGCATGCGCGCGCTGATGGCCGGGCGCACCATCCCGGTGCGCAACCCGCACGCCATCCGCCCCTGGCAGCATGTGCTGGAACCGCTCGGCGGCTACCTGCTGCTGGCCGAGAAGCTCTGGGACGATCCGGCGGACCACGCCGACGCCTGGAACTTCGGTCCCTCCGACAGCGACGCGCGCCCCGTCTCCTGGATCGCCTCCCATGTGGTGGAGCGCTGGGGCGATGGCGCCGCGTGGGAGCTGATCGGCGGCGACCACCCGCACGAGGCCACCTACCTGCGCGTCGATTCCTCCAAGGCGCGGATGCAACTTGGCTGGGAGCCGCGGCTCGGCCTCGCCGACTGCCTGGACTGGACCGTCGAGTGGTTCCGCCGTTATCACGCCGGCGAAAACATCGAACGCGTCACCCTCGACCAGATCGAACGCTACCAGGGGATGGCTGGGCGGACGAGTGTGCAAATGGACGGAAGAACCCCGTGAGCAAGAGCCGCCGCCGGCAACCGCGATGCTGAAACCCCTGAGCCGCCTGCTGACCTCCCGCAAGGCCTTGCGTCACATCGCCGCGCAAGTGTGGGATCCCCGCTGGCTGACGCGCAACCTGTCGCGCCTGGCCCACGCCAAGCACACGGACCTGCTGCTCGACGATTTCCTCCGCCAGTTCGAAACCAAGGTTCCGTACGAGCGCTGGATCGCGGCGCACGAGTGCCTGGATCCGGCCAGCCTGCAGGCGATGCGGGCGAACGTGGCGGCCCTCTCCCGGCGTCCGCGCTTTTCCATCGTGGTGCCGACCTACGAGACGGCGCCGGAGGTGCTCACGCCCTTCCTGGACTCCGTTCTCGCCCAGGTCTATCCGGACTGGGAGCTGTGCATCGCCGACGACGCGTCAAAGCAGCCGCATGTGCGCGCCACGCTGGAGCGCTACGCCGCCCGCGACCCCCGGATCAAGGTCACCGTCCGCCCGACGAACGGGCACATCGCCGAGGCCACTAACACTGCCCTGGAGATGGCCTCGGGCGATTTCATCTGCCTGATGGACCACGACGACACCATCGCCCCCAACGCCCTCTACGAGTTCGCGCTCGCCCTCGACGCGGATCCGGACCTCGACTTCATCTATTCCGACGAGGACAAGATCACCGCGGACGGCCAGATCCGCTACGAGCCCTTCTTCAAGCCCGACTGGTCGCCCGAGTATCTCGAATCCTGCATGTACACGGCGCATTTCGCCTGCTACCGCACGTCCATCGTCCGGCGCGTCGGCGGCTTCCGCAAGGAATTCAACGGGGCGCAGGACTACGACTTCGTGCTGCGCTTCGTCGAGCACATCGGCAAGGCCGCGCACATTCCCAAGATCCTCTATCACTGGCGCGCCATCCCCGGCTCGACCGCGGCCTCGATGGACAACAAGGACTACGTCATCGACGCCGCGGTGCGCGCGCTGACCGAGCACATCGAGCGCACCGGCCGCCTGGCCTTCGTGCGCCCGAACCGCTATGGCGGCTGCTTCGACGTGCGCCGCCAGGTCGAGGGCGAGCCGAAAGTCTCCATCGTCATCCCGTCGGCCGGACGGCCGAGCGAAATCCGGGGCGACATGGTCGACCTGGTGGTGAACTGCGTGCGCTCGATCGCGCAGACGTCCAGCTACCGCAACCTCGAACTGATCGTGGTGCACAACGGCGACCTGCGGCCCGAGACGGTGGCGGCGCTCGACGCCTACGGGGTGGTGTACGTCCACTACACCGATCCGGTGTTCAACATCGCCGTCAAGATGAACCTGGGCGCGCGGGCCGCCACGGGCGATTACGTGCTGTTCCTCAACGACGACACGGAAGTCATCAACCCCGACTGGCTGGAGGCCATGCTGAGCCTGGCGCAGCGGCCGGGCGTGGGCGTGGTCGGGGCGAAGCTGTATTTCGAGGACGGTACCCTCCAGCATGTGGGCGTGACCTTCTGCGCCGGACTGCCGGACCACATCCGGCGCGGCTTCAGCGGCGACGATCCCGGCTATTTCTTCAGCACGGTGGGGCAGCGCAACTACATGGCCGTGACCGGGGCGTGCATGCTGCTGGGGCGCGCGCTGTTCGAGGAGGTGGGCGGCTTCGAGGAGGCGCTCGCCGTTAACTATAACGACATCGATTTGTGCCTAAAAGTCTGGGAGCGCGGCCTGCGCATCGTCTACACGGCGCAGGCGGAGCTGTTCCATTTCGAGAGTCGCAACCGTGAGCGGTCCGTTGCAGCGCACGAACAGGCCATCTTCCTGGAACGCTGGGGCGAGCGCGTCAAGACGGACCCCTTCTACAGCCCGTATTTCGCCGCCCGGCCGCCGAACTTCGATCTCGCCCTCTGCTGACCCCCTCTGCTGACCGAAGCCCTTTTCCGCCCCGAACGCCGCAACCCCGAACGCCGAAACATTGAACCAAAAAGGTCACCGACCATGGATGTCGTCGCTCTCTCCATTCCCGACGTGAAGATCATCCGGCCGAAGAAATTTGGCGACCACCGCGGCTTCTTCTCGGAAACCTACAACAAGAAGACGTTCGAGGCGGCGGGGCTGCATTACGATTTCGTGCAGGACAACCAGTCCCTCTCGGCGGAGGTGGGCACGGTGCGCGGCCTGCATTTCCAACTGCCGCCCTTCGCGCAGGACAAGCTGGTGCGCGTGGTCCGCGGCGCCATCCTGGACGTGGCGGTCGACATCCGCCGGGGCTCGCCCACCTTCGGCCAGCACGTCAGCGCGGTGATCAGCGCCGAGGAATGGAACCAGATTCTCGTCCCGATCGGTTTCGCGCACGGATTCTGCACGCTGGAACCTAATACCGAAGTGGTATACAAGGTGACGAACTTCTATTCGGCCGCGCATGACCGCGGTCTGCTGTGGAACGATCCGGATCTGGGGATTGATTGGCGTGTCGCGGCCGACAAGGCCCTGCTCTCCGACAAGGATCTCAAGCATCCGCGGCTTGCCGAACTCGGCGAGTGTTTCTGACGAAGGGGCAGGTGTCTTGATGAAGCGCATTCTCGTCACGGGTGGGGCCGGGTTCATCGGATCGGCCGTCGTCCGTCAACTCCTGGCCGAGACCGACTCCTTCGTCGTCAACGTCGACAAGCTGACCTACGCCGCCAACCTGTCCTCGCTGCCGGGCGCGGCCGAGAATCCCCGCTACGCGTTTGAGAAGGTCGACATCTGCGACGGCGACGAGCTGCGCCGCGTCTTCGCGGAGCACCGGCCGGACGCGGTCATGCACCTGGCCGCGGAGTCCCATGTGGACCGCTCCATCGACGGGCCGGGCGAGTTCATCCAGACCAACGTCGTGGGCACCTTCCGCCTGCTGGAGGCGGCGCGCGGCTACTGGATGGGGCTGCCGGCCGACGAGCGAGCGGCCTTCCGCTTCCACCACATCTCCACCGACGAGGTGTTCGGCACGCTGGGTGACGAGGGCTTCTTCACCGAGACGACGGCCTACAGCCCGAACTCGCCCTACTCGGCCAGCAAGGCGTCCTCCGACCATCTGGTGCGCGCCTGGCACGAGACCTACGGCCTGCCCGTGGTCCTGACCAATTGCTCGAACAACTACGGCCCCTACCATTTTCCGGAAAAGCTGATCCCGCTGATGATCCTGAAGGGTCTGAAGGGGGAGCCGCTGCCGGTCTACGGCAAGGGAGACAACGTCCGCGACTGGCTCTACGTCGAGGATCACGCCCGCGCCCTGCGGCTGGTGCTGGAGAAGGGCGTGATCGGCGAGAGCTACAACATCGGCGGCTACAACGAGCGCACCAACCTGGACGTGGTGCGGACGCTGTGCGCCCTGCTGGACGAGCTGGCCCCGGCCGGCGCGCCGCACGACCGGCTGATCACCTTCGTCGCCGACCGGCCGGGCCACGACAAGCGCTACGCCATCGACGCCTCCAAGATCACCCGCGAGCTGGGCTGGAAACCGGAGGAGACCTTCGAGACCGGCCTGCGCAAGACGGTCGCCTGGTACCTGGAGAACCGGTCCTGGTGGGAGGCCATCCTGAACGGCTCCTACCGCGGCGAACGTCTGGGGCTCGACGCGGCATGAAGATCCTGATCCTCGGCACCAGCGGGCAGGTCGGCACCGAGCTGATGCGGGCCGCTTGGCCGCCGGGCACGGAGCTGGTCGGGCTGGCCCGGCCGGACGTCGACATGGCCCGGCCGGAGACGGTGGAGGCCGCGGTGGCGGCGCACGCTCCCGACCTCGTCGTCAACGCCACCGCCTACACCGCCGTGGACAAGGCGGAGAGCGACCGCGAGGCGGCCTTCGCCGTCAACCGCGACGGCCCGGCCCGGCTGGCCGCGGCCTGCGCCGCGCGCGGCGTGCCGCTGGTCCACATCTCCACCGACTACGTGTTCGACGGCACCAAGCCGGCGCCCTACACGGAGGACGACCCGGTCGCTCCGCTCGGCGCCTACGGCGCCAGCAAGGAGGCCGGCGAGGCGGCGGTGCGCGCCGCCCTGCCGCATCACGTCATCCTGCGCACCTCCTGGGTCTACGCCGCGCACGGGGCCAACTTCGTCAAGACCATGCTGCGCTTCGGGCGCGAGCGCGACGAGATGCGCGTGGTCGCCGACCAGCACGGCGCGCCGACGGCGGCGGCCGACATCGCCGCCGCCATCGTGGCCATCGCCGGGCGGATCGCTGTGACCAAGGACACCGGAAACGACGTTCCCTGGGGTACCTACCACTTCACCGGAACGGGCGAGACGACTTGGCACGGCTTCGCTGAGCGCGTCTTTCAGCGGCTGGAGACGGCCACCGGCCGGCGCCCGCGCCTGCAGGCCATCGCCACGGCCGACTACCCGACCCCGGCCCGCCGGCCGGCCAACTCCCGCCTGGACTGCACCCGCATCCGGACCGCTTTCGGCATCGAGGCACCACGCTGGGAAGACAGCCTGGACCGCGTGCTCGACGAGCTGCTTTCACCCCCCGCATCCTAAGACGATTCCACGACAGGCGACGTGATCATGAAGGGCATCATCCTGGCCGGCGGGTCCGGCACCCGGCTTTATCCGGTGACGCGGGCGATCAGCAAACAACTCCTGCCGATCTACGACAAGCCGATGATCTACTTCCCCCTCAGCACGCTGATGCTAGCGGGGATTCAGGATATCCTGATCATCACCACGCCGCACGATCAGGCGCTGTTCCAGACCGTGCTCGGCGACGGGTCGCAGTGGGGCATCAACCTGACCTACGCGGCGCAGCCTTCACCGGACGGACTCGCCCAGGCCTTCATCATCGGCCGCGAGTTCGTCGGCAATGACAGCTGCGCGCTGGTGCTCGGCGACAACATCTTCTACGGCCACGGCTTGACCAGCCTGCTGCGCGCGGCCGGCGAGAACACCCAGGGAGCCCGCGTCTTCGCCTACGGCGTCCGCGACCCGGAGCGCTACGGCGTGGTCGAGTTCGATGAGCAGGGCCGCGCGCTCAGCATCGAGGAGAAACCGGTCAACCCGCGTTCCAAGTGGGCGGTCACCGGACTGTACTTCTACGACAACGACGTTCTGGACATCGCCGCGGCGGTGAAGCCGTCGCCGCGCGGCGAGCTGGAGATCACCTCGGTCAACGCCGCCTACCTGGAGGCCGGCCGCTTGTCGGTCGAGCAGATGGGGCGCGGCTACGGCTGGTTCGACACCGGCACCCACGACAGTCTTCTGGAAGCGGCGGAGTTCGTCCGCACCATCCAGCACCGGCAGGGGCTGCAGATCGCCTGCCCGGAGGAGATCGCCTTCATCTCCGGCTGGATCGATGCCGAGCAGGTGCGCCGCCTCGCCGAACCGCTGAAGAAGAACGAATACGGCCGCTACCTGCTGAGCCTGACCGAGTGACTCCAAAAACCGTCCCGGTCCGTTTCGGACCAGGGCGGCGGGCTGGTGTTGAGCTTGATGTCGGAGCACATGCAGCGGCTCGTGGCGAACCGCGGTGCCGGCGGATCGGACGACCTAGGCGATCGCTGCCGCCTCCACGGCGGCCGTCGACGACTCGGCGCTTGCGGGTCCGGGAATGCTGGGCGGCAGATCGACGTGTTCGTCATTGAAAGTGCATTGCGGTGTGGATATGGGGTGCCAAATCGAGCCTCTTCCGCATGGACGACACGAGCCGGCGGGTGGGTGGGCAACCAATCGCGGTTTCATCGGCTCTCCACCATGAAGGCTTCATGGTCACGCAAAGAGTCCGTGCCCTAAGGTGAGGGGAACAAGGGCATGTCTTACCGCGCTTTGCTGCTCGACCGTGATGGCGTGGTGAACATCGATCATGGCTATGTCGGCCATCGCGACCGGTTCGAGTTCGTGGACGGCATCTTTCCTCTGGCCAGGCACGCGGTGGACCGGGGATTTCGCATCGCCGTGATCACCAACCAGTCCGGTATCGCTCGCGGCCGCTACACCGAAGCGGATTTCCTAAATCTGAGCGGTTGGATGGGGGACGTCTTCCGAAGCCATGGCGTGGAACTCGCCGGGGTCTTCCATTGCCCCTATCACCGCGATGGCGTGGTGGAGCGCTACGCCCGGGATAGCTTCTGGCGCAAGCCGAACCCTGGAATGATCCTGGAAGCGGCCCGTCGGCTCGACCTTGCCTTGGCCGGTTCGGCGTTCCTGGGCGATCAACCGACCGACATGGCGGCGGCGTTGGCGGCCGGCGTGGGGCGGCGCATCCTGCTGGCGGAGGCTGGCCACGTTCCTGCCCAAGGCCTCGAAGGAACGGCGGAGACCCTGACGATCGCCCGTCCCGCGGACCTGATCCCGCACCTGTCCTGATGGTGTCGGGCGCCGGCCGTGGCAGGCTCAGGCGAGCCGCGCCGCCACTTCGTCGGCGATGACGAGGCAGGAGGTCAGGCCCGGCGATTCGATGCCGAACAGATTGACGAGGCCGGGGACTCCGTGCGTCTCCGGTCCCTGTATCAGGAAGTCGGCTTGCGGCTGGCCGGGACCGCTCAGCTTCGGACGGACGCCGGAGTAGGCCGGCACGAGGGCGTCGTCGGGCAGGCCCGGCCAGTAGCGCCGGACCTCGCCGTAGAAGCCGTCGGCGCGCCGGGGATCGACCGCATAGTCAATGCGGTCGTAAGCTTCGGGGGCGAGCCATTCCACATCGGGGCCGAAGCGGGCTTGGCCGCCGAGGTCGATCGTCAGGTGGACGCCCAGGCCCCCTTCCACCGGAACCGGGTAGACCAGCCGCGAGAAGGGAGAACGCCCCTGGGCCAGGGCGTAGTAGTTGCCCTTGGCCAGCACGCGTGGCGGGATCCGATCCGCGGGAAACCCGTCGAGGTTCCGCGCCACCGTCCAGGCGCCCAGCCCGGCGGCGTTGACCAGGGTGGCGCAGGCGATGCGCATCGGCTCCGTCCCGCCGACCTCCAGCTCGAAACCGTCGGCGGTGCGGTGGGCGCGGTCCAGCGGGCTCAGCAGGGCGAGCATGGCGCCCGCCTCCTCCGCGTCGCCCTGAAGGGCCAGCATCAGCCCGTGGCTGTCGATGATGCCGGTGGAGGGCGACATCAAGGCGCCGACGCAGCGCAGGTTGGGTTCCAGCGCCATCGCCTCGGCGGCGGAGATCTCGTACAGGTCATCCACCCCATTGGCCGCGGCCTGCGCCTTGATGGCCGCCAGCCTGGCCAGTTGGGCCTCGTCGGTGGCGACGATCAGCTTGCCGATGCGCTTGTGCTCGACTCCGTGCGCCGCGCAGTAGGCGTACAGCGCGTCGCGCCCGGCCACGCACAGCCGCGCCCGGACGCTTCCCGTGGGATAATAGATGCCGGCGTGGATGACCTCTGAATTGCGCGAACTGGTGCCCGTGCCGATGGCGTCGGCCGCCTCCAGGATCACCACCTCCCGACCGGCACGGGCCAGCCGTCGGGCAGCCGCCAGCCCGACCACCCCGGCCCCCACCACCACGCAGTCCACCCGCTCCATCGCGTTTCCCTTCGATTCACGGTGTCCGATCCACTGGGCATGACCATAGAAAGCCCAGACCGGCCCAGCCGCACAAGGCCATAGAAGGTCGCGCACCGACGTTCCGGCGACGCGCGATCCCTCTCTCGGAGGATGGCGGGTTTTCGCTCCCGCGCCGCCCGGTCGGAAGGCGGCGCGGCGATCGGGGTACCGAAGAGGGGTTGAGCGTACCGCGATGGGAGGGTGGACGCATCCGTATGACGGTCGTCCGGCCTGTCCACTCCCTTCGAAAATGCGGAGTAGGGAGGGCGTTAACCCCTCCCTTTGCCCCTTCCGGAGGTTCCGGATTATCCGGGTGTCACCAATAAAATAAAAATTATGCGACTGATGAACTCACTTTGGATGGCCTTTTCCTTTGGCATCTTACCGTAATACGGAGGAGCTTGGATTATTTCTTCTTAGAGGATTGCAGGAATACACCATCAAAATTCATGTCATAGGATGTCGCCGCCTTCCCAATGTCCGCGAAGGAGGCGATCTGGCATCCCAACGATCACAACAAAATCCACGGAGAGTCTCCCTTGACCGAAGTCATCATCGCGGACGCTGGCCTTGAGGATCTCGACGGACTGCTCAGCCACCGCCGTCCCGGCGTTCAGGTCACGCTCGTTTCCGCCGCCGACGATGGCCATGCCGTGCTGGCCGCGGCTCTCGCCGCGCGCCCGTCCGTCCTGCATCTGGTCGCCCATGGCGAACCGGGACGGGTCCTGATCGGCACCCGGCCGCTGGACGCGCGGTCGCTGCTCGACCGCTCCTGGCCGGACGCGCGCGGCACCGAGATCCACATCCACGCCTGCCATGCCGGTGCGGGCGAGGCGGGCCGTCTGCTCCTCGACCGCTTGGCCGCCGCCACCGGCGCCACGGTCGCCGCCGCCTCGGGGCCGGTCGGCCCGGCGGAGCGGGGAGCCTCCTGGAAGCTCGACGTGCGCACCGCGCCCGTCTTCACCCCCTCCCCCTTCGCCGGGGTCCAGGGAGCCGGCGCCCGCGGCTGGGCCCATGAGCTGGCCGTGACCGGCACCCCGACCGACGGCAACGACACGCTGACCAGCGACGACGCGGCGGACAACATCAACGGCGGGGTCGGCAACGACATCCTGTTCGGCAACGGCGGCAACGACACGCTGATTGGCGGGGTCGGCCACGACACCATGGACGGCGGCGCCGGTGCCGACGTGTTCGACGGCGGTGACGGCTTCGACGTCGTCACCTACGAGAACGCCGCCACGGGCATGGTGATCGACATCGGCAACCCGGCGAACAGCACGGGCGACGCCGCGGGCGACAGCTTCACCGGCATCGAGCGCTGGATCGGCTCCAACTTCGCCGACACCATGGTGGCCGGCAACGACCCCGTGTGGTTCTGGGGGCACGCGGGCGACGATGTGGAGATCGGCGGCGCCGGCAACGACACGATGGAGAGCGGCGACGGCAACGACACCGTCTATGGCGGCGCCGGCGACGACCAGATCTACAGCCGCGCCGACAACGACGTTCTCTATGGCGAGGACGGCAACGACCTGATCTACGGCGGCTGGGGCAACGACATGCTCGACGGCGGCGCCGGCAACGACACCCTGTTCGGTGAAGGGGACACCGACACCATGTACGGGGGCGCCGGCGACGACAGCATGGACGGCGGCCAGGGCAACGACCTGATGTACGGCGGTGACGGCAACGACACGCTGATCGGCGGCATCGGCCACGACACCATGGAGGGCGGCGCCGGGGCCGACGTGTTCGACGGCGGCGACGGCTTCGACGAGGTGACCTACGCGAACTCGACCGCGGGCATCGTTCTGGATCTGCGCAACCCGGCGAACAGCACGGGCGACGCCGCGGGCGACAGCTTCACCAACATCGAGCGCTGGATCGGCAGCGAGTTCGACGACCAGCTGATCGGCAACGACAACGGCGTCTGGTTCTGGGGCCACGGCGGCAACGATCTCGAGATCGGCGGCGCCGGCAACGACACGATGGAAAGCGGCATCGGCAACGACACGATCTACGGCGGCGGCGGCGACGACCGGGCCTTCGGTCGGGCCGACGACGACATGCTGTACGGCGAGGCCGGCAACGACCTGCTGGCCGGCGGCGGCGGCAACGACATGCTCGACGGCGGCACCGGCAACGACACGCTGATCGGCGATTGGGGCGTCGACACGATGATCGGCGGCGACGGCGACGACGTCTTCTACAGCGGCGCGCACGATCCCCTGCCGGAGGCGGACGTCATCCAGGGCGGCGCCGGCAACGACACCTTCATCATCGCGGCGCAGAGCGACGCCGGGACGGTCTCCTATGACGGCGGCGACGGCACCGACGCGCTGCGCATCAGCTCCGACAACGTCGCCGATCCGGAGAACAAGATCACCACGGCGACGCCGCAGATCGACATCTCCGGCATGACCCTGACCAGCGTGGAGCGGCTGGAACTGGTCGGCAGCGTCCGCCACGCGGTGACGATGAGCGTCGCCCAGGCCAACGGCTTCACCGGCGGCATCACCGGGGCCACCGGCGGCGACGTCTTCACCATCACCGGCACGGCGATGACCGGCACCGTCACCGCCGGCAACGGCAGCCAGCTCACCGCCGGGCAGGTTCAGGCGGAGACGGTGAACGGCGTCACCCTGCTGCACATCGGCACCGACGCCACGGCCGGCGCCGACGTCACCCTGCGCTTCGCCGGCGGCTTCACGGCGGACCAGTTCCAGGTCAGCGGCAGCGGGATCACCCTGAGCGGGACGCCCTCGACCCCGCCGAGCACCGAACCTCCGACCACGACTCCCCCGACGACGGAACCGCCGACCACCACTCCGCCCACCACCACCCCGCCGGTGGACGACCGTCCCTTCACGCCGATGCAGCGCACGGTGGGCGGCGTGACCGAGGACGTGAAGGCCTACGCCTACGATGGCCCGGTCTCGGGCCTGCAGTGGAGCTTCCTGGGCGACGACCGTGGCGAGGTTCTGGGCGGCTCCGACGGCAACGACTTCCTCAACCTGCTGGGCGGCGACGATGCGGCGGCCGGTGGCGGCGGCGACGACGTGCTGGACGGCGGCGCCGGCTCCAACTGGCTGATCGGCGGCGCAGGCAAGGACACCTTCTTCGTCGACGCCCGTGGCGGTCAGGTCACTTGGTCCACTGTCACCGATCTGGAGCAGGGCGAGTGGTCCACCCTCTGGGGCTACAAGGAGGGCGTCTCCAAGCTGTCCTGGGAGGAGATGGGCGGCGCCGAGGGCTACAAGGGCGCCACGGTCCGCTGCGACATCGACGGCAACGGTACCATCGACGCCAGCATGACCTTCACCGGCAAGTCGGTGGGCGCGATGAGCATGACCACCGGTTCGGTGGGTGACCAGAGCTACATCGCCTTCATCAATCTGTGATCAGCGACCGTCGAGCGTCAGCCCTCGCTGACGCTCGACGCCATGAGACGGTTCGAAAGGGCCGGCCCGGAGACCGCTCCGGGCCGGCTTTTTTCGTCGTTCCGCCTGGTTGGGGTTAATTCCTTTGTGGGCATCATTCCCCAAAAATCCAGGTCGAATTCGCCATATTTCCCTCAATCAAACCTTGATGGATAAATCAACTATCTGTTCATCATAAAGAACATGCTGATCATATGAATAACGAGTTTTTTGTTATCAAGTAAGATAACGCACAAATTAAGTTGTCACTACGAGGATGTGTTATTTCCTCTTGGGCAATTGCAGGATGCATCTCCGAAGGCGCATGTGAATGGGTGTCGCGCTACCCCGTATCCGTGAACGATGCGACCGGGCGCCCCAGCGATCACAACAAAATCCACGGAGAGTCTCCCTTGACCGAAGTCATCATCGCGGACGCTGGACTTGAGGATCTCGACGGGCTGCTCAGCCGCCGCCGTTCCGACGTCCAGGTCACCCTCGTCTCCGCCGCCGACGATGGCCATGCCGTGCTGGCCGCGGCTCTCGCCGCGCGTCCGTCCGTCCTGCATCTGGTGGCCCATGGCGAGCCGGGGCGAGTCCTGATCGGCTCCAGCCCGCTGGACGCGCGGTCGCTGCTCGACCGCTCCTGGCCGGACGCGCGTGGCACCGAGATCCACATCCACGCCTGCCATGCCGGCGCGGGCGCGGCGGGCCGTCTGCTCCTCGACCGCTTGGCCGCCGCCACCGGCGCCACGGTCGCCGCCGCCTCGGGTCCGGTCGGCCCGGATGCGCTGGGCGCGTCCTGGACCCTCGACCAGAGCACCGCGCCCGTCGTCACCCCCTCCCCCTTCGCCGGCGCTGAGGGCTGGTCCCATGTGCTGGCCGTGACCGGCACCATGACGGCGGGGCCCGACCTGCTGACCAGCGACGACGAGCCCGATGTCATCGAGGGCGGCGCCGGCAACGACACGCTGGTCGGCGGTGGCGGCAACGACACGCTGATCGGCGGTGCCGGCGCCGACGTGCTGAACGGTGGGGCCGACTTCGACGAGGCGTCCTACGAGACCGCCACAACGGGCCTCGTGCTCGACCTGCTAACTCCGGGGAACAGCACGGGCGACGCCGCGGGCGACACCTTCATCGACATCGAGCGCTGGGTCGGCAGCAACTTCGACGACACCATGGTGGCCGGCAACGACCCCGTGTGGTTCTGGGCCCATGACGGCGCCGATTCGGTGACCGGCGGTGCCGGGAACGATACGCTGGAGAGCGGCAACGGCAACGACACCGTCCATGGCGGCGCCGGCAACGACCAGATCTTCGGGCGCGCCGACGACGACATGCTCTACGGCGACGACGGCGACGATCTGCTGGTCGGCGGCGGCGGCAAGGACAGCCTCATGGGCGGGGCCGGCAACGACACGCTGATCGGTGACTGGGACGCCGACACGATGATCGGCGGCGACGGCGACGACGTCTTCTACAGCGGTGAACACGGCACCATGGACGAGGCCGACGTCATCCAGGGCGGGGCCGGCAACGACACCTTCATCATCGCCGCCCAGGGTGACGCCGGCACGGTCTCCTACGACGGCGGCACCGGCACCGACACGCTGCGCATCAGCTCCGACGACGTGACCGATCCGGAAGGCAAGATCACCACGGCGACGCCGCAGATCGACCTCTCCGGCATGACCCTGACCAGCGTGGAAAATCTCGATCTGGTCGGCAGTGCCCGTCACACGGTGACGATGACCAACGCCCAGGCCAACGGATTCACCAGCGGCATCACCGGGGCCATGGTGGGCGACGCCTTCACCATCACCGGCACGGCGATGACCGGGACGACGACCGCCGGCAACGGCAGCCAGCTGACCACCGGGCAGGTCCAGGCTGAGACGGTGGACGGCGTCACCCTGCTGCACATCGGCACCGACGCCACAGCGGGCGCCGACGTCACCCTGCGCTTTGCCGGCAGCTTCACCGCCGGGCAGTTCCAGATCAGCGGAAGCACCGTCACGCTGGTGGATGCGCCCACCACGCCGCCGCCGACCACGGAACCCCCCACCACGACTCCTCCGACGACGGAGCCGCCGACCACCGAACCTCCGACCACGACTCCCCCGACGACGGAGCCGCCGACCACCACCCCGCCGACCGGCACCGAACCGCCGGTGGACGACCGTCCCTTCGCGTCGTTGCAGCGCACGGTGGACGGCGTGACGGAGGACGTGAAGGCCTACGCCTACGACGGTCCGTTCTCGGGTCTGCAGTGGAGCTTCCTGGGCGACGACCGTGGCGAGGTGCTGGGCGGCTCCGACGGCAACGACTTCCTCAACCTGCTGGGCGGCGACGACGCGGCCTGGGGCGGGGCGGGCGACGACGTGCTGGACGGCGGCGCGGGCTCCAACTGGCTGATCGGCGGCTCGGGCAAGGACACCTTCTTCGTCGATGGCCGCGGCGGCGCGACGACTTGGTCCACCGTCACCGATCTGGAACAGGGCGAGTGGTCCACCCTCTGGGGTTATCAGGAGGGCGTCTCCAAGCTGTCCTGGGAGGAGATGGGCGGCGCCGAAGGCTACAAGGGCGCCACGGTCCACTGCGACATCGACGGCAACGGCACCATCGACGCCAGCATGACCTTCACCGGCAAGGCCGTGGGCGCGATGAGCATAACCACCGGTTCGGTGGACGGCCAGAACTACGTCGCCTTCATCAATCTGTAAGGCGAGGCGGTTCCAAACGCGCCGACCCGGGGGACGCTATCCCCCAGGTCGGCTTTTTTCTGTTGATGCCAGCTGTTGATGCAACAGGGATGACTGTCAACCTTGACCGATTCGGGGCTCCGTCGTATCGGTTGAACACGGCAAGCGCATTCGCTGTGGAGGTTGACGTGCGTGGCGAAGACATGAGGCTCCTGCGCGAGGAGCGCAAACTTTCACAGCCGGATTTCGCGGCCTGGCTGAACGAGCGGCTGGAGCGGCGCTACGACCGGTCCAAGATCTCCCGCTGGGAAAGCAACAGCGAGAAGATCCCCGACGCGGTGGTCCGTTTCCTGCTGAAGGAGACGACGGTGGTGGACGGCAAGCACGGCCCGGCGCTGGTCGTCTGCCTCGCCAACCAGAAGGGCGGGGTCGGCAAGACCACCTGCACGGTCAACACCGCCAGCATCCTGGCGCGCGAAGGCTACCGCGTGCTGATCATCGACGCCGACCCGCAGGCCAACGCCACGGCGCATCTCGGCATCGACCTGATCGAGTATGAGGAGGGCCGGCGCAAGTCGCTCGCCCACGTGCTGCGCGAAGAGGTCGCCGTCGAGGACATCGTGGTTCCGGTGGGCGACATCGGGCTGGAGATCGCCCCGTCGAGCATCGAGCTGGCGTCGGTCGAGGTGGAGCTGACCGCCGATCCCAGCGGCCCGATGGCCCTGCGGGAGCGGCTGCAGGACGCGCGGGCTGCCTACGATTTCATCTTCATCGACTGCCCGCCGAACCTGGGCCAGTGCACGGCCAACGGTCTGGTCGCGTCGGACGTCATCGTGATCCCCTGCCAGACCGAGTATCTGTCCTCCATCGGCGTGAACCATCTGCTGAAGACGATCAACAAGCTGAAGCGGCGCTGCCACCCCAGCCTCGCCGTCCTGGGCATCCTGCCGACCATGCACAATGCCCGGCTGAACCAGCATCAGGTGACCCTGGAGCAGCTTCACAGCGCGCTGGGCGGCACGCTGCGCATTTTCCCGCCGGTGCCGCGGGCGACCATTTACGGTGACGCCGCCCTTGCCGGCCGCGCCGCTCTGGAGGCGGTGCCCGACGCGCCGGGAGCGTCCTCCTACCGGGCGCTCGCCGACGCCATCGCCGCGGAGCGCCACAAGCGTGTGGAGGTGGCCCATGTCGCGTAAACTTGGGACCGGGAACCTCGCCCGGCTGAACGCCATGAGCCGCGGCGCGCTCGCCGTCTTTGCGGAGCCCGAGCAGGGCGTCCGGCTCGTCTACCCGGACGTGGAGTGGATCGAGGCCAACCCCGACCAGCCGCGCCGCCGTTTCGACGAGGCGGACCTCGCCGCGCTGACGGACTCCATCCGCAAGCACGGCCTGCAGCAGCCGATCGGGGTGCGGGAGCTGGGACCGAGCCGCTTCCAGCTCGTCTTCGGAGAGCGGCGCCTGCGTGCGGTCCGCGCGCTCGGCCAACAGACAGTCCCCTGCATCCTGGTGCCGGACGGCATCGACACCGCCGAGGTGGCGGTGGTGGAAAACGTGCTGCGCGCCGAGCTGACACCGTTCGAAGAGGCGGATGCCTTCGTGGCGCTTGTCGAGCGGCATGGCTACTCCCACGCCGACCTCGGCCAGATCATGGGGCGCGACCGGGCCGAGATCACCCGGACCATCGCCCTGACGAAGGTGTCCGCCGCGGTGCGCGAGCGGTATGAAACCGCTCCCAGGAAGCTCGCGCGCTACAAGCTGTATCAGGTCGCCGCCCTCGACGATCCGGATGCGCAGCTGCGCCTGTGGGACATGCTGGTCAGCGATCCCCTGCCCGCCGTCCCGCCCCAAGCCGGGGATGCCGGCGCACCGATGCAGCGGCCGGTCCGCCGGGAGGACGAGCCCGAGGTCGTGCTGAGCGCCTTCAGCCTGCGCGTGTCCCGCAACATCCTGCGGACACGGGACGCTCTGCAGGCGTTTCAGGAAAAGCCGAAGCGGCTGGATGGTGTGGACCGCGAGGTTCTGCGCGCGTTGCGCAGCACCATCGACGCCATCCTGGACGACGATCCGGAGTGACATGCGGTGGTGAGAATTCTCACCGTTATTCCTTTGTGGACATAGCGGTGAGAATTCTCACCGTCCGGAGACCGCCTTTTCCGGCGGCGATGATCTTTGACCAATGCTCCGGTTCAAGGGCGAGGACCTTATGACCGGGGCTTGTCGCAGCGCGTCACTTTCCAGGAGGTCCGCGCTGCCGCCGGGTGACGAAATCCCCGTTTGTGTCCTCTGGGAAGCGCCTCCACACCCCGGTTGCATTTTGCTGGGATCGGTATCACTGTGGCGCCCGCCCGTTGGACTGTCGTCCGGACCACCGGCCTTTGCCGGCTGCCGCGCTTGGCTTGCCCTGTTCGGCGGAGGCCCGGTTGCTTCCGAACACGTTGTCACGGACCCTATTCATGACTGTTGAGAGTTTCGAGGACACTGCAGCCGGTGCTCCCACCCGAACCGGTGACGCAGCTTCCCTGTCGCCCCGTCAGGAGAGCGTGCGGATGCTGTTCGACAGCCTTGCTCCCGAGCGCGACCGCTGGGTCGAGCGCAACAGGGCCTTTCATAAGGCCGACCGCGCCTATCTGCGTTTCCTCATTCCGGAAAACGCGTCGATTTTGGAGATTGGTTGCGGCACGGGCGACACGCTGGCCTTCCTGGAGCCGTCGCGTGGGGTGGGCATCGACCTCAGCCCGGCGATGATCGAACGGGCACGGCAGCGCCATCCAGGGCTGGAATTCCACACCGGCAACGCGGAGGACCCCGCCGTCCTGGCGGAGATCGAAGGGTGCTTCGAGGTCATCCTGCTGTCCGACACCGTCGGCTTCCTCGATGACATCGAGGAGACGCTGCGCCAGCTCCATCGCTTCGCCACGCCGCAGACGCGCATCATCGTCAGCTACCATTCCCGCCTGTGGGAGCCAGTCTTGGCCGCCGCCGAGCGGTTCGGCCTGAAGATGCCACAGGGGCAGATGAATTGGCTGTCGAGCGCCGACATCGCCGGCCTGCTGACCCTCGCTGGCTGGCAGCCGGTGAAGCGGGAATGGCGGCAGCTCGTACCGCGCCGGCTGCTCGGTCTCGGCACGCTCATCAATCGCAGCATCGCCCCGTTGCCGGGGGTCCGAAAACTCTGCCTGCGCAATTATGTCGTGGGACGCCCGATTGCCAGGGCACAGGAACGGCAGCCGTCCTGCACCGTGCTGATCCCCTGCCGGAACGAGCGCGGCAACATAGAGAACGCCATCCGTCGCATGCCGCGCTTCTGCCCGGATGTGGAGGTGATCTACGTCGAGGGCAACAGCCAGGACAACACCTACGAGGAATGTCTTCGCGTCCAGGCCGCCTATCCGGACTGGGACATCAAGGTCATGAAGCAGCCGGGCAAGGGAAAGGGCGACGCGGTGAGGGCCGGCTTCGCCGCGGCGCGGGGCGACATTCTGATGATCCTCGACGCCGATCTGACCGTGCCGCCGGAAAGCCTGCCGAAATTCTACCGCGCCATCGCGTCCGGGCAGGGGGAGTTCATCAACGGCACCCGGCTGGTCTATCCGATGGACGACGAGGCCATGCGCTTCCTGAACTGGATCGCCAACCGCGCCTTCGCCCGCATCTTCTCTTTCCTGCTGAACACGCGCTTCACCGACACGCTGTGCGGCACGAAGGTGCTCTGGCGGCGCGACTACGACCAGATCGTCGCCAATCGCCATTACTTCGGCAACTTCGATCCGTTCGGCGATTTTGACCTGATTTTCGGCGCGTCGAAGCTCAATCTGGAGATCGTCGAGGTGCCGATCCGCTACGCCGACCGCAGCTATGGCGAGACGCAGATCAGCCGCTTCACCCACGGTTGGCTGCTGCTGCGGATGGTGCTGTTCGCCTGGAAAAAGCTGAAGGCGCTTTGATCATCCCCGGCAAGGCGAGGACCTGCCCCTTCTGAGGAGGGGCGGGCGCGAGGAATCGCGCGTGTGACTGCGCACCGGGAGCGGGGCGTATCGTCACGGCGGTGCGTCTTGCTGCCCGTCCATCCGGTTATCACGGAAGTGTCGACACTCTCGGCTGCTTTCGGCATGTCGGAGCCGAGCCCGGAAGCGTTCGTCGTCACAGGTGGCGATACTGTTTCCCATCTTTACTTCCGTCAGTGGGTGGTCTGCCGGTGCTGTCCGCCGTTGTTCACGATCGCGTCCTGCGGTGCGGTGCAGTGTGTCGTTGTCGGGTGGTTCGTGCGAAAAGCCGGATTCCAAGGGGTTCGACACGCTGCCTGCCCCCGTTTTGCAGACCGGATCGTGCGAAATGTGGGCGGTTCATGCGAAAAGCTCCTTGTCGGCGCGCGGGGCGTCGCCTCATGTCGTTGAAAAGCCGACGTTCTTTCAGGAAGGCAGCTGAAGACGCGCTCCGCCTGAGGGCCGTTCATTGCCTGATGTCCCAACGCTATGGGGGCCGGCGCCGCTTGGCATCTTGTCTCGTGCCGGCTGACGGCTCCGGGCGATCAGCGGAGCGCACGGCGGCCCGCAACGCCTATATATTTTACCAAACGACCGTTACGTAACGTTTGCGTATTTGGTAAAACGCCCCAGGCGGACGCCGGGCGAGGGTGTCTGAAGCTTAATCGGGTAAAATTCGGCGGCGTGCACCGTTTCCGGACCGCTGCGCTGGGAGAGGTTCATGGCCCTGATCGGGTACGCCCGCGTGTCGACCGACGAGCAAACCACCGACCCGCAGCTCGACGCGCTGAAGGCGGCCGGTTGCTCAACGATTCACCGGGAGCATGGGTCCGGCGGCGACCGGTCGCGCCCGGAGCTGAAGCGTGCCATCGCGCGCTGCCGCGCCGGCGATGTGCTGGTCGTCGTGCGCATCGACCGGCTGGCCCGTTCGCTCGCCCATCTCCTGGAGATCATTGAGGCGCTCGACGCCCAAGGGGCGGACTTCCGCTCGCTGGGCGATCCCATCGACACCACCAGCCCGCAGGGCCGCTTCACCTTGCAGATCCTCGGCGCGGTGGCCGAGTTCGAACGCGCGCTCATTCGTGAGCGCACCAAGGCCGGGCTGAAGGCCGCCAGGGAGCGTGGCCGGATCGGCGGTAATCCGGGCCTGCGCTTCCGTTCCGCGGCGGCGGTGCGCGCCGTCAACGACGCCCGCGAGGCGCGGCGCGACGCCGATGTGCTGCGGGTGGCCGACGACATCCTGCCGCACGTCCGCGCGATGCGGCCCGGCTATTCCTGGGCAACCGTGGCCCGCAGCCTGGCTAGAAACGGCTCGCGGCGCCCCGACGGTGGCCCCTGGACCGGGCCGGCCCTGGCGCGTGCCGTGCGTCGCCTCGCGCGGGACGGGTTCGTGGACGACCGGGTGCTGGAGCGTACGCCGCGGCGGCGGGACAGCGACGACCTCGTCACCCTGGTCGCTTCGGCGGTAAAGACGCTGGACAACCCAACCCTGACCAACATTGCCCGGCACCTTGAAGAGCTGCACTGCCGGACGCCCCGCGGAGAAACGCGCTGGTCGGTCTCGTCGGTTCAAAACCTGTTGGGTCAGGCCGTCGCACAGGGTCTTCTGGAAGATCGGCCTCTCCCTGCACCAGAATCGCCTCGCCGGCGCGGGCGTCCGCCCAAATCGCTCAAAGGCCTGCAAAGCATCCCATAACAGTGACAGTCAATACCCGTGGTCAGGGGAGCAGCCCGAGCGTCTTCACCGTATCTCCCAAGCGACACGGTCATGACGGGCTGATACCTCGGCGTTGTTGGTAGCATGGCTTCAGCTTAAGCTTCGTATTCCCCTCACGGTTGGACTGTCCTGATGCCACCGCCTCCCTCCGCCCCGCTTGCTCCGCTGCGCAGTGCCATCGTCGAAGCCCTGTATCCGACCAGCGCCAACATCCTGCCGGTGGTGTGTGAGGGACTGGGGCTCGCGTCCGGCGACCGCGAGGAGGCGTTCGCCAGCAAGCGCAACTATGTGCAGGGGCGGATCAGCGGATTATCACGTGAGCGTTTGCTTCAGCTTGCGTACCAGCTTTTGCAGGATGGCCCAAACTATGAGCTGGAAGAGGCCGTGGGGCGGGTTGAGGAGGCTGGCGAGCGGTTGATCTCCGAACTCCTTCGGCGATCGATCGGCCGGGCGCTTATCCCATTCGACCTTTCCGGCCATGTGCCAATATTCGAGTTCCTGCGGGACATCTGGCCGATCGACCGCCTGCCGTCCCGTCTCTATTCCGGTGGAACGGTGCAGGATGACCTTGAGCGCCACATGCGCCGAAACGCAGACATGGACAACGATGAGGCCCTGGAGGCCGTTGGTGCCTATACCTGCTCGCAACGCCGGTTCTTCCGTTTCCTGGAGGCTCTGCTTCATCGTATCCGGCATCGCCTCCCCACGTAGCCCAGGTTTCAGCCGGTCCGTAGTCTTCCGCGCGTACCGATCAGCTGCGGGAGGCGAGGATGGGATCGACGGGGACGGGCTCGGGCGAGTCGTT
>NZ_QOKV01000035.1 GCF_008365405.1 Azospirillum brasilense
GGACCGCGGCTGGATGCCTCCGGGGCGACCTGAAGCCGTTGGCCGTAAAGGGAATGCCGCCGACTGGTGATCACGACGTCAGTGATCAGCCGCTCCGCGTCAGCGGCAGTCTGTGATGATCGGGGATCCGGTGGTGGCCACCGCCATTCTCGACCGGCTGCTTCACCACAGCCACGTTATCACCATCCGCGGCGACAGCTACCGGCTGCGCGAGAAGCGGCGGGCCGGCCTGCTCAAGACGAATCCGGCCCCGGCGGTCACCGAGAACACGCTATGACGTTCGAGGGTCCAGTTCCTCGTGTCGTCCCCGGTCCAGTTCCTGAAGTCGTTTGACAGCCAAAACCATGACGACCGCGGACAAAAGAAGACGATGGATCATGGGTCGGGACCATCCACAATGCCTGAACAGTGTCGATCACGGCAAAAACGGACCGATTTTGTCGCCAGTGCCCTGCCGATGTGGAATTGATTGCAAGTGTATGTCATTGAGCGGCGCAACCCCATGCGATTTTATCGGCCAGTGCCGCGGTCGCCAGCCGAGGCGCATCCCAAGCGCTTGCCCGCCGCATCGCTCCGGTCACCGGCTCTGGCGTTCGCCGCGGTAGCTGCAGTGGCCGCCGCGCGCAACGACCACATAGTCGGTCAGACGGATGCCCAACGCCTGTCCCCCAGCCTCAAGCGCCTTGGCCGAAGACCGATCATTCGCGGACAAGCGTGCGCTTCCTCGAACCTGTCCACGTGCGACGATCACCCCCACCGCATCCAGTTCCAGGGCCCGACGGAGGATCTCACGCGGGTAGACCTCCACCGTGCCGGCGGTGCCGACCTGATGCCGCTCATCGGCGATGAGGTGGTGCTGCACGTCGAGATAGAGGGCGCGGACCTGATCGACCCGTTCCCGCGCCAGCCTCATCTGGCAGTAAGCCAGGAGAGCCGGGGTCGTGGCGAGCAACGGCTGATGCACCGTCTCCTGCCACGCCAGCCGGGCTGCCACTTCCCAGACCAGCCGCATGGAGAGAAGCCCACGCTCGTCAAGGCGCGCGATCTGCCGCAGGCGCGGTGCCGGCGCGGCCACCACATCGGCCAAGCTCCCGAAATGATGCAGCAGCCGATCGGCGAGACAGTCTGCGTCGGCCTCTTTCCCCTCCGTCGTCAAGGCCAGCAGATGAGCCAGGAGCTGGCCATCGGGAATCGCCTCGAAGCCGCGTCCCTGCAGGCCGGCCCTTTGAGGCGGCTTCGCGGTCGAGGGAGCTTGCCGGCTGCTGCTCTTCGCGGGGCCACTTTGGCCACCCCGGAGGGGATCGCCTCCCTGGACACCCGGCACCGAGTCTCGGGCGTCCACCGGGGGCTGGGGACGATGGGTGGCTGCGCCACCCATCCCCACATCGGTTCCCTCCAGCATCGTCACGCCGGCCGGGGCTGGACGATCTCAGGGATCATCCATAGTCCGTCACGCGGCCGGATGGTGAGCGTCACCATGGCTTCCGGCAGCGAGCCCGGGATCAGCGAAAAGCGGAAGCGCTGCAGCAAAGTGGCCAGGACGATCTGCATCTCCATCATCGAGAAGTGCGCCCCGAGGCAGCGGCGCGGCCCGCCGCCGAAGGGGAAGTAGGTGAACTTGGACGCGCCCCGCGGCTCACCGTTGCGGAAGCGCTCGGGATCGAAGCCTTCGGGGTTGGGCCAGTGGGCCGCGCTGCGATGCACGACGTACGGCGGCATCATCACCACCGTGCCCGCGCGGATCGGAATGCCCTGCACGACGTCGTCGGCCACCGCTTGGCGGGAAATGGTCCAGACGGCAGGATTGAGCCGCATCGTCTCGTAGAGGGTCGCCCGGGTGTAGACGAGTTGGGGCAGGTCGGCGGCCGTCGGCCGGCGTGGGCCGAGGACGTCGTCGAGTTCCCTCCGGACGGCGGCGTAGACGGCGGGGTGGCGGGACAGCGCCTCCAAGGCCCAGGCCAGCGTCGTACCGGTGGTTTCGTGGCCGGACACGATGAAGCCGGCGATCTCGTCGCGGATCTGCTGGTTCGTCAGGCCGGCGCCGGACTCGTCGCGGGCATAGAGCAGAGCGTCCAGAATGTCCTCGCGGCGCTCGCCGCCGCCCCGGCGTTCCTCGATCAGCTCATAAACCATTTGGTCGAAACCGGCGAGGACGCTCCGGAGATGACGGTTCACCGGGGTCGGCACCCACAGGGGCGGCCGCAGCGGCCACCAGACCCGGCGTTCGCCTTCGCGCAGCAGGGGCTCGATTGCCGCCGTGATGGCCTCGGCACGCGCGCCAACGTCCACCCCGAACAGGGTCTTGATAATGACGTTGAGCGCGACATCCATGAACTCACGCAGCATGTCGACCGGTTCACCCCGGCGCGCCGCGCCGTCCAGCCGTTCCACGAGGCTGGCGGCGCTGCCTGCCATCACCCAACCGGCCGCCTCAAGATGGCGGGCCGAAAAGGCCGGCGCCGCCATGTGGCGCTGCCGGCGCCAGTCCGGGCCGTCGGCCAGAATGATGTTGTTGCCGAACACCCCGCGCAGGCGCTGATAGAAGCGCCCCTTCCGGTAGTTGCCCGCATTGCCTTCGAGGACATGGGCGATCACCGCCGGATCGGTGACGAGCAGCAGTTCGCCCATCGCCATGCCGAGACGGACCCGGACCACCGGGCCGGCCGATCGGGACAGCCGGAGGAAGAAGCCGAGAGGGTCATTGAGGATGAAGGGCAGGTTGCCGACGAACGGCCGGCCTTGGGCGAGCGGCAGTGCGGAGGCGTCGGGCGGCGCCAGCGGCAGCCGCGAGGAGACGAAGGTCATCGGTGGCTCCAGTGTGGACGGAGTCGGTGGAGAGGCGGGAGGTGGAGATCAGGCCGCGGTGCGGGCGTCGTCGCGGGCGCGGTCGCGCCGGAGGCGGTCGGCAAGCGCGGCGCGGGCCGCGGTGGAGACGTCCGTCCAGCCGGCGACGGCCCAATCGGTTCCGATCCGCTGCGGGGATGAAAGCCGATGGATGGGCAGGCCCGTGGCGTCCGCCACCAAGCGCTCCAGCCGGGTGTCGCTGACCGCCACCAGCCGGTGGATGCCCCGGTCGACGGCGAAGTCGAGCATGCGTCCGACCAAGCTCAGCAGAGCCCGGCGATGAGCGGTGCGGTCCCCCCGGGTGGGGCGGAGGGCGAAGCGGCTGATCTCCCAGGTTCCCTCGTCCTGCGGACAGGGCCGGTCGCCCAGCAGGGCGGGAAACACGTCGCGCAGCATGGAGGGCCCGGCCATCGGCAGCAGGCGTGCACCGGCGATGACCTGACCATCTTGATCCTGGCACACGGCGTAATGGGGGCCGAGGGTATCGAAGTAGTCCACTTCCTCGGCACCCCGTGCCGGCACCCAGCCAAGCCGCTGAACGAACACCTCGTGACGAAACTCGAACAGACGCCTCAACAGGTCCGGCGGGATCTGGTTCGATTGCTTTAAAAAGGAGATTTGGTGATTCATGAGCGCCATCCAAAGTGGTGAGCGCCCAAGACTCATGCATCGGTGTGCGAATTTGGAGTCGTCGGATCTGACGACGGCCTGCCGTCCGCGGTCGGGTCAGGCCACCGTCAAACCGCGCGCCACCGCTTCGGCGACGAGTTGCACCTTGCTGTCGACGCCCAACTTGTTGGCCGCGCGATCAAGGTGTTCGCGGACCGTCCGCTCGGTAATCCCGAGGATATCGCCGATCTGCCCATAGGTTTTCCCGTTGGCCATCCATCGCAGAACCTCCTGTTCACGCGGCGTCAGGGCTGCGGTGGCGGCAGCCGGTGCGGTGGCGGCTTCGATCCGCCGCGCGGCGGCGTGCAGATGGAGCACCAGGAGATGAACCTGATGGACGTGGGCGTCGATGTGCCGTTCCGTGGCCTCGCCCTCTTCCGGAAATGTCAGGCTGAGCATCGAGAAGGTTCGGGCATCGCCATGAACGGCCACGCTGACGCCGGCCTTCAGCCCATGCTCCCTGGCTTCGGCAAAAATCTTTTGGGCGCGCCCGGTGGCCGAGCGCTCCAGTTCGCTCCAGCGCACCGGCAGGACGGAGCGAAGCCCAGTCCGGATGACGGGATCGTCCTTGTAGTAGCCTTCGGCGTAGTAGCGCTCCTGCCAAGCCTGCGGAAACCGATGAACGCAGAGTGGCGGTTTCTGGAAGATGGTGCCCGGCTCCTGCCGGATGTCATGCACGAGAACACCACTGAAGAAGGCGTAACTGTTCGCCGCCAACGCCTTCGTCGTGTCCTCGAGAACGCCATCCAGAGTGGGCGCCGTATCCGCTCCGTTCAACTGGTGAAAGATGGCGTTCCACCATTGGCTGTCCATAGAGTTCTCCCAAACGCGCTGAATACGAGTGTACCGCCCTCAGGCATGGCTCGACCGGCAGTGTAGTTGCAAAGTAATGCGATCCGAAAGGCTCGCGGTGAATGCCTTCGGGTTGCTGTTGATCCTGGAATGCGTGCGATCTCTGAAGTTCTCATCCCTGAACACCTCGGCCGGCGTCAACTCTTATCGCCGAGGTACAGAAACACTACGCACAACGGCTCGCTCCAGGCAATGATTGGCGGCAAGAATCTCTACTATAAGATGCGCCTCTTCCCTTGAAGCCCAACGCTCCACCACCGATTGGGAAGCTGAATGGGTATAGGAAACGCCTACCGTGGTGTGGACGATAGGGGCTTGCCGCGATACGCATCGATCAACGCCGAAGGCACATCATCCGGGTAGCAGAGGGGTGACCGACCTCCTGGTCGGCTGTAAGCGCTGCGCCCGCCGCAGCGATGGCCGTTCCGCATGGTGCTGTAGGGACACGGGCACGATCCAGGATAGGCGTCAATCGACTCCTGAACGAGGCGCTCTCGGATTTCGGCGTCAGTCAGCGCGGGGCCGCGCGCCAAGGCGGGAGCCGCTCCGACGATCAACAGGAGTCCCAGCCATGGAAGCAGGTTGATCATCCGCATTCGCCACCTCGGCTTGCCGGTGAAAGCCTCAACATTCTGCGGCATTCGTCTTAACGGGATGTTTGCAGCCAACCGCGGCAACGCGACATACTGCCGCTCCGCCTACGCCTTGCCGGAAAGTCGCCCGATGTTTCCCCGCACCGCCGCCGTCCTGGCTCTCGGCGTTCTTGCCTTTGCTGGCGCTGTTCCGCCGGCCGCCGCGGCCCCCACCGCCTGCCCTCAGCACTTTGTCGCCGGGCAGGCGCCGGATTTGACGCGGCAAAGCCTGGCCGCCAAGACGCGCCCGCTTTGCTACGATGGCTACGCCCTGCTGCATTCCGGGATCAGCCGAACGCCGCTGTGGACGGCCGAGCATCTGACCGCGGAGCGGATCGCCGCGGCGCAGGGTCTGAAGCGCAAGAACCGTTTCCATGCCGACCCCAACCTGCCGGCGGACGAGCGGGCCGAACTCAACGACTACAAAGGGTCGGGGTTCGATCGTGGGCACATGGCCCCCTCCGGCGACATGCCGACACCGGTGGCCCAGGAGGAGAGCTTCAGCCTCGCCAACATGATCCCTCAAAGCTCCAAGATGAATCAGCTCATCTGGGAATGGATCGAGAGCGGCGTCCGGGCCTGGGCTGAACAAGAGGGCGAGTTGTATGTCGTCACCGGGCCGATCTTCCAGGGGCAGAGCCTGCAGCGCATCAACGGCCGGGTCCTGGTACCGACTCACGCCTTCAAAGCGGTCTACGATCCGCAGCGGCGGCAGGCGGCTGCTTACGTCGTCGAGAACATCACCACCAAGGCCTACCGGGTGCTGTCGATCGCCGACCTGGAACAGCTGACCGGGGTCGCGGTGTTTCCAGGACTCCCGGACACGGTCAAGGCCGTCGCCATGCCACTGCCCAAGCCCAGGCCGCGCCGGCCGTCCTAACGCCGGTCGGCGCGCTCCGCAACACGTCCGCAGCAAACGAGGTTCGCATGCCGTCTCCCATCACCCCCTTCGTCGACGAGGCGGAGTCGCTGCAGATCGACGACCTGACGGTCGAGAACCAGACCGACCGCGTCTCGCTTTACGGCAGCCTCGCGCTCACCCGAGACAAACAGGGCTTGGCGCGTGCCCGAGAGTTGAAGGCGCTCGTGGACAGCGTCGTCGCCGCGTTGGAGTACGACGAGACCCTGCCCGATGCGGTGGCGACGAAGCCGCCGGATCAGGTGCCGAATCCGTTCGGCTGAGGACCACCCGGCGCTGAGGTGAGGTGGTGGAAGGGCCGCCCACCACATCACCTCAGTCCGGACTGGTCCCGGCGACCAAGGTGTAACCGGACTTGCTGGCCGCTGCCGAACAGGCAACCGGCGCACGGCTGATGGCCGCGCTCGACACGATCAACTGCACCATGGGCCGGGACACCCTGGTGCTGGCGGCTATGCTGGGTCGGGCTTGGCGTACGCGCCAGGAACAGCGTCGCCGTCCTACACCACCCGGCTGGCGGATGTGCCGTTGGTACGCGCCTAACTGGGCCGTCTCCCTGGCACGGCATCTCAGTGTTATCTCGCCTCATTAAGGCCCTGTCGGAACGGTGCTGGACTTCAAGCGACGCTTTGAATCAAAGCGGCCATATTACCAACCTCAAACAACGCAGCCGACGCCGCCGTCCCATTTGGAGAAAGGTCGCTGGTTCGAACGCGCCCCACAGTCACTCGATCGCGCGGACCGCCGCTGAGAGACTTTCCGGGCAACCTAAAGCCAGCAGTTTGTCCAGCCACGCTTGCTGCGCCTCGCGCCACTCCCGTTCATTGGTATCAATGGATTGGGCGATCAGGCGCCAATTGTATTTGACGCCAGCCCGCTGCAAAAGCTGCGCGACCTCATATCCCTCCCAAGCTGACCGGTCGCATCCCTTCAGCCACTCAAGGGTCTGATCCCACGCTACTTTGAATTGTTCCGTTGCCATCATCTTAACGCGTCTGCGCTCCTGTGCGGGCGAACGGGACAGTCTGGCGTGGGCTATACCCAGCAAGTCCATTGTCCCGACGTTCGTTTTCGGGTTACGGACATAAACCGAAAATCCAATCTATGGTCAAGCCATTTGCCCGAAAGGACAGTTCGGGTCATGGCTCGAGACCTGAAACAGACTATCGGATTGCGGATGCGCGCCCGCCGGCTAGCGTTGAACCTTACGCAGGAGCAGGTCGCAGAAGCCATCGACCGGACCGTTGAAACGGTATCGAACATTGAGCGCGGGAGAGTCTTCCCCGGCCTAGACACATTGGACCAGATCGGCCGGGTGTTGAATTTGCCGCTTGGTGCCTTGTTCGAAAGTGTAGAGACATCAGTATCGCCGCGCCGGGCAGAACTGCAGGCGCGTTTGCTCGTTGTCGCCGACGCTCTTACGGACATCGATCTGGAGATCGCCCTTCGCCAAATAGAAGTCTTGGCACAGGGCCGTGAACGGCGCGGCTGATGATATAAGCTCGCTTAGCCGGCCGCCTCGACCTTGCGCCAGCGGTGTATGTGCTCGATATTCGACCGCGCGGCCAATGGCTCTGGCTCCCGGTTTTCCGGGCCGGCCCAGTCCAGCAGGCGTTGCCCGCCACCCTGCAACTGGTTCGGTCAAAACCGAGCAGGCGAAGCCATAAGGTCCCGACACCATTCCTGCGCGCGGCACACGCGATTCATCACCCGCGCCGCGGCCACCCCCATCGCCCGCACGAGCTTGCCACACACCTCCCCCACATGGTCCGGGCGAGCGTGTCGACCGCATCGCCCGGAGCGTCGGCGGGCGGACCCTGCAGCGAGGCCGCCGGTCTGGGTTCGGGCTTCAGGACGCGCGCCCTCACCGGCGGCCCCCGTCGGCGTAGGGCGGGACATAGGGCTGTCCGTAGGGCGCGCAGCCGTTTTCCAGCTTGTTCTCGATGCGCAGCAGATGGTCGGTCAACCGCTGCTCCACATCCTTCAGCGTCGCGACCGAGACGTAGGTCTTGGCGACCTCCAGCTTGTAGGCCGCAAGGCTCTCGCGCACCTGCGCCTGCGCGGACTCGGCGCGCGCCCGCACGGTCTCCAGCGCCGTCTCCGCATCCTTGCGCAGCCGCGCGATCAGCCAGAACAGCCCGCCCATGACCGGCAGTTCGACCGCCGTGATCCACCAGGACAGGTCGATGGTTTCCTGCATCTCCGTTCTCCATGGAAAAAAGGCAAAAGAAAAGGCCGCCTTCCGGTCAGGAAGGCGGCCCGACGAACACGGAACCTCACGGGCGGCGGTCACACGTCCCAGCCCTCCGCCGTGACCGGGGAGGCCGCGGCACGCCAGTCCGGCTTCCGCCCCGGCGTCGGCTGGCGGTCGAAACGGAAGGGTTCGCAGGACAGCGCGCCGGCCAGCGCGTCCAGCCCGTCGTCGTGGCCCGCGTAGCATCCGTCCGGCGACCATTCGCGCATTTCGCGGATGAAAGGCGTCTCCCACACCGCGGCGTGGGGCAGCAGACGCCGGTCGGCCAGCAAGGCGTCGAACGCCTCACGGATGCGCAGGGACTTGGCGCGGCGGCTGGCCTCCTCGACCACGGCGGCGCTGACCTTCTCCTTCTCCAGCGCCTTGCGCAGCAGGCCGGGCAGGAAGCGCCCGATGCCGTTGATCTCCACATGCACCGCCGGCAGATGGTGCCGCTCCAGAAAGCGGGCGATCTGGAGGCACTGCTGTTCCGCCTCGGTGTCCGGATCGCCGGGGTCCACCGTCAGGTAGAGAACGCGGAGCAGGTAGAAGCGCCCTCGGGTCCACTGTGGCTTCGTCCGCCGTCGCTACGGATTTTATTACCCTAAGCAGCGCTTTGAACCAGTGCCGAACGAATTTATGGTTCCGGCGATGAGGCTTTATGGGTGCTCTCGTGGGTCTTTATGGTTCCCTCCAGAGTAGGCGCCGGCGCTGGCGATGATCTGCCGCTCGTCGATGTTGGTCTTCAGTTCGTCCAGCCGGTCGACCCAATCGCCGGCGTAGAAGTCGTAGAGGGTGCATTCGACCGGCGTGTGGTCCAGGTTCATCACCGGAACGGCGCCGTGGCGCGCCTTGGTGGAGGCGGTGCCCTTGCCGACCTTCTGGAAGACGGTGGAGGCGCCCTGGACGTTGTTCTTGGTGCGCACCGTGTTGCGCAGCTTCGAGCCCATGCGCTGGTAGGCGTCGTGCACTTCGCGTTCGAACTGCTTGACGAAAGCCTGGGCGACCGAGGTGGACATTGGACTGTATTCCTTTCGCGTTCTGCGGGGTCCCGTCCGGCGGGAAGCATTCCGCCACCCGGTTGTCGGGCGCGCCCAATCCCGGAATAGGACAAGGGGACGCGCGCCCGGCCGCGGGCGAAGCGCGAAAAAGAAAGAGGCGGGCCGGGCCTTTCGGTTGTCCGGCCCGCCTCTTTCAGGACAGGCATGGAGGGGAGGTTCGGGGTGCCGCGGCCCACCGCGTGAGGGGACGCACGACGGGCGTTGGCAAGAGCGTTTCTAAGACACTCATCCTTCCATGTCAAGAATATTTTCCTTTTCCGTGAGCCGTCCTCTTGCCGCGGTACTCCCTCGGAGCGTGGAATATCCCCCAGAACCAGACTGTTGGATGGATGGCCTCAACGGCCCGAAAAACACGGCATAAAAAAGGAATACGCTTCATGAAGACGATCATCACCGCCTGTGGCGTCGCAGCGCTCCTGCTCGCCACGCCGGCCCTGGCCGAGGGCATGTCCGGAACCACCGCCAAGGAGGTTCCGACCAACAAGGCGACCGGGCAGGTCGCGGCCACCCACGGCTCGCTCGACCCGGCGGTCGCGAAGATGACCGCGGCCCAGCTCAAGGGGAAGGACGTCTACGGCAGCGACGGCAAGGACATCGCCGAGATCGAGGGCATCGTCCGCAAGGGCGGCCAGACCTTCGCGGTGATCGACGTCGATCACATCGCCGACATCAGCGACAAGGACGTCGTCCTGCCGCTGGAGCGGCTGCACATGAAGGGCAAGCGCTTGACCGTCGACATGACGGAGAACGACCTCAAGGGTCTGGAGTCCTGGCAGAAGGACAAGTACGAGGACGTCAAGGGCGCGTTGCGCTGACGTCAGGGGCGGACCGGGAGGAAGAACCGGGGGCGACGGCCCCCGGTTCTTCCGGATCTCACGCCGACCGGCGCAGGCGCACGGCCAGCAGGTCGGCGGCCTGACCGGAGGGAACGGGGCGCCCGGTCAGCCAGCCCTGGACCAGGGTGCAGTTGTGGTGGCGCAGGAAATTGGCCTGCTCCTGCTTCTCCACCCCTTCCGCCACCACGTCGAGCCCCAGCATGTCGGCCATGGCGATGATGGTGGAGACGATGCCGTTGTCCTCGCGCTCGCTCGGCACGCCGTTCACGAAGGAGCGGTCGATCTTCAGCGTCGTCACCGGCAGCCGCTTCAGGTAGCTCAGCGAGGAATGGCCGGTGCCGAAATCGTCCACCGCCACGCGGATGCCCATGGCCTTCAGCGCGGCCAGAACGGACAAGGCATGGTCCATGTCCTGCATCACCGCCCCCTCGGTGATCTCCAGCTCGACCAGATCGGGCGACAGGCGGTGGCGGTCGATGATGCGGCGGAAATCTTCGGCGGAGCGTTGGCGCAGGTGGCGCGGCGAGATGTTGACGGCCACCGGCACCGGCTCCAGCCCGCGGTCGATCCACTCCCGCAACTGCCGGCAGGCCTCGTCCAGCACCCAGTCGCCGAGGGGCACGATGAAGCCGGTGTCCTCCGCGACCGGGATGAACTCGCCGGGGGAGATCATGCCGAAGCCGGGCTTGTCCCAGCGCAGAAGCGCCTCGAAGCCCTCCAGCGACAGGTCGATCAGCGACACCTTGGGCTGGTAGTGGAGCTGGAACTCCCCGCGCGCCAGCGCCGCCCGCAGGTCGCGGTCCAACGCCAGATGACGGTGCGCCTGGTCAGCCAGCTCCTTGCGGAAGAAGGCGTGGCGCTTGCCACCGGCCCGCTTGGCCGCGTAGAGCGCCGTGTCGGCGGAGCGGATCAGCTCCTGCGCGCTGTCGGCGTGGTCGGGGAACAGGGCGATGCCGATCGACGGGCGGACGTAATGTTCCGTCCCCATCAGCAGCACCGGCTCGTCGAAGGCGGCCAGGATGCGCTGGGCGGCGGTTTCCGCCTCCTTCGCCTCGCCCAGTTCGTCGAGGATCACCGCGAAGTCGTCGGTGCCGATGCGCCCCACCGTGTCGCTGGCCCGCACCGTGACGACGATCCGCGAGGCGACCTCCTGCAGCAGCAGGTCCCCGGCGTGATGGCCCAGCGTGTCGGTGATCAGCTTGAAACGCGACAGGTCGAGGCACAGCACCGCGAAGCGGCGGCCATGACGGCGCGCCCGCTCGATCGAGGTGTCGAGCAGCGATTCGATGAGGGCCCGGTTCGGCAGGCCGGTCAGCCGGTCGCGCGTGGCGAGGCGCAGCAGCTCCCGCTCGTGGCGCATCCGCTCCGTCATGTCGGCCAGCGCGCAGACGTAGCTGCGCCGCCCCTGCACGTCCAGGCAGGACAGGGAGAGCGAGGCGTCGATCCGCCCGTCCCCCCGCTCGATCACCAACTCCTCGGCGCGCTCCGTGCGGCCACCGGCTCCCAACTCCGCCACGCCCGCCGCACCGTCCCCGCCCGGCGCCCCCAGGCCGAGCAGCCGGGCGACCCGCTCGCGGTCCTCCTCGGCGAACAGGTCGGCGAAGCGATGGCCGTCGAGCCGCTCCGCGGGCACCCCGAACAGCGCGACGGCGGCGGGGTTGTGTTCCTGGACCAAGCCGTCCTCGCCGACCAGAACGATGGCTTCGCCGATGTTGTTCATGATGCCGAACAACCGCTCGTCGCGCACGATCAGCGCCTCGGCGGCCTGCCGGAAGTAATCCATGGCGCGGGCCATGGCGCCGAACTCGTCCCTGCGGTCGCGGCCGGGGATGTCGATGCCGGTCTGCCCTTCGGTCAGCCGCTCCATCCGCTCCGACAGCGCCTCGATGGGGCCCAGCACATGCTGCGACAGGAACACAGAGAGCGGCCAGCTCAGCACCAGCAGAACGGCGATGAACAGGACGAAGGCCAGAGCTTCCATGGCGAATTCGCGGTCGAGGTCGTCGGTCCCGCTGGCCGCCGCGATGGCCCAGCCCCAGGGCTCGAAGGTCAGGCTGGCGCGGACCGAATGGCCCTCGCCCATCCAGCCCTCGGGCACGCGCCCGTCGGTGAACACGCTGACATGGAAAGGATCGCGCCCCAGCGCCCGCAGCGCCAGCCGCGCCTGACCCTGGCCTTCGTCCCGCGGCAGGGCGCCCGCCTCGATGGCCGTGTTGATCTCGCCGAGCATGGCGTGCGCCGACCCGACCAACGCGTGGGTCAGCCGTTCCCGTTCCGTGATCAGACCGCTGCGCAGCAGGTAAAGCGCCGGTATCGCCGCCATGAGGCAGCCGATCAGGCCGATCCAGGTCAGCCAGCGGATCTTGCGGCGCAGCGTCATCACGGTTCCGGCGGCAATCGTCGCACCCGGCTGCTTCCGGGCGGTTGTCATTCTGCGCGAAAGCGTCGCTTTTTTATTTCAAACACGCAACGGTCAAGTTGCCCGCCCCGGTCCCCCTTCGTCCTTTTCAATCCGGCTGCGACATTTCGCCCATCCGGCGCGGCGTGGGTTCGAAGCTCCTCCCGCGAAGCACGCCGCGCCGCCGGTCAGGCGGTCGGATCAGGCGGTCGGATACAGGCGCTGGAACCCGTCGGTCACTTTCGACACCACCGCCGGGTCGCGGTCCCGCCAATAGCGGGGATCACGCATCAGCGCCTGCAGCTCCGCCTCCCCGCCGGCGGACGGCGCGCCGGCCGGCATGGACAGGGCGGCGGGCTCGCCACCGGTCATCATCCGGTGAAGCGCCATCACCCCCTCATAGGTGGTCGACAAACCCTCCACCGCCGCCGGCGGCAGGTTCTTCACCGCCCAGGCGTGGAGCTGCCGCGACACCTCCCGCCAGCGCTCGGCCCCGCCGAACTGGGCGGACAACCGTTCGACCTCGCGTTCCGCCTGGAACTCGGCGGCCAGCTCCTGGATCAGCGGGACCAGCCGCTCGGCGGCCAGGTCGTAGACGAGTTGCGCCTGCTCCGGCGTGAAGCCGGCGCCGTGCAAACGGCCGTTGATCGCCGGGTCCGGCTCGAACAGCCCATGGTCGCAGGTGATGCAATAGCCTTCCGGTCCCTCCGGCACGCCCGGCACCGTCAGCAGGTCGGGCCGCTCGCCGTCACCGAGCGCAGGGGCAGGCGCGGACAGCTTGCGCTCCAGCTCCAGATATGACTTCAGCAGCGCTTCCACGCGCACCGCGCCGGTTTCCGGGTCGCGGAACTTCTCGGGCACCGCGGGCGGGGCGCCGGGAACGGTCGAGGTCAGCAGGTTTTCGGCCATAAATAGCTCCTTATCGATGAAAGACTCAGGCGCCCTGCCCGCGGGCGGTCAGGGCGAGGATGAGGGCGACGAGGCGGCGCTGGCCCTCCAGGTCGCGCAACGCGGCGTCGGAGGCGTCGGGGCCGAGCGTGCGTTCGAGCGTCATCGCCGTCAGCGTGGCCAGCACCCGCGCCCCGTCCGGCCCGGCGAAGCAGCGGGCGAAGCTGGGGGCCGGATCGCCGGCCGGAACGGCCGCGGCGGGCGGCACGCCCTCCAGCCAAGCCCAGCCGCCGTTGTTCCAATCCGCCGGATCAGCCATGGGGCGCCTCCGCCCGCACCAGCTTGGCGGGCACGCCGAAGGCCTCGCCCAGCCAGCGCGCGGTCGCCGCCACGTCCACCGACGACAGCGCCTCCGGACCGAGCTGCCGCGCGGTGTCCAGCCAGCGCAGGGTCGCCTGGACGTCCCGCTGCGCCTGCGCCTGGGCGAGTGGGGAACGGTGCTGCAAAGCCACCGTACGCCCATCCACCGCGATGTCCGGGATCTCGCCGCGGCGGCGCAGGATGCCGACGGCGCGCAGCAGCAGCGGCGTCAGCAGCTCCGCCTGGAGCCGCCCATAGGTCGCGCCGAGCAGCCGGGCCATCTCGGCGGAGCGCTCGACCACCTCGGTCGCGGTCATGCGCGGCTGGTCCAGCGGCCCCAGCCGGTCGGCGAGCAGCGCGTGGCGGATGCGCGCCCGCAGGTCGTCCAGAACGAGCTGCGACACGTCGAACCGCCCGGGGTTGGCGAGCGGCGTCAGCCCGGCCGACCCCACCGCCTTTGGGATGATCGTCCCCGGCACCAGCCGGATCGTCGCGGGGTTCAGCACCCCGTCGTCGTCGGCCTGCCAGATGCCGGTGACGGCGACCGAGGCGTTCTTCAGCACCAGCTCGACCACCTTGTTGGCGGTCTTGATGTCGGGCAGCGCCTTCATGACCGGCGACCGGCCATAGGTCTCCCCCGGTGCCTTCAGCCAGCGGAAATTGATGAAGGGAGACTGCGCGAAGTGCCCCTCGGCCAGCGTGGCGGGATCGGCCAGACCGCTGTCCAGGACCACCGTCCAGCGGTAGGCCAGCCCGTCCGGCAGCACCGCCTCGACCAGCGGGAAACGGCTGTCCGGCTCTGCGGCGCCGCGTTCCCGCACCTCGTCCGGGAGGGCCGCGCCGGGAAAGCGCCGCTCGATCTGGGGCAGCGTCGCCTCGCTGCGCCGGAAGGTGCCGTCCAGCCGCCCGTCCGCCCCCTCCTCCAGCACCGCCTCGGCCAGCGGCACCGCGGTGAAGCGCAGGCTGGACGCGCCGCCGGGCGGGGCCTCCTCCATCAGCAGGCAGGCGGTGCCCACCGTTACGAGGTCGAGGAAGGCCTGATGGATCTCGACGGCGAAGTTCGAGCGGTCGACATGCGCCTGCACGATGCCGGCGGCGCGGTCGAGCATCGGGGCCACGCGGTCGCGCTCCCCGTCCGGCAGCGACGGGCCGGGCTGCAGCCCGAACCAGCGCGACCAGGGCGGGGTCAGCTCGGCGAGCAGGCTGGCCGCGAGCTGCTCCACCGCGTCCGGCGCGGTCCCGTCGAACAGCCGGTCCACCCGTCGCTCGCCGGGGGTGCCGCCGCCGCGGAAAGGCTGCCCATTGGGCAGGGCGTGGTCGTAGCAGTCCTGCCAGTGGCTTTCCCAGACCGACCGGCGCTCCCGCGCCGCCCGGTAGCGTTCCAGCAGACGCTCCGGCCCGTTCGGCGACGCGGAAGCGGCATCCCCCTTGCGGCGTTTCCGAACAGCGTCGTGTGTGGTGTCGCTCATGGCCTCACTCCCCCAACAGGCGCTTGCGCAGCGGCACCAGGGCGCCGACGTCCAGTGCGCCACGCCACGAGGTCTGGACCGTCCCCGCCCGTCCCCGGTTGCGCCGCTGGATCAAAGCCTCGGCGGCCTTGGCCGGGTCCTTCTCCTCCTCCGTGGCCGGAGCCGGGGTGGCCGGGTCGGCGGCGGGCGGGACCGCGGGTGCCGGGACCTCCACCACCGGGGCGGCGGGTTCCGGAACCGATTCCGGGACGGTGTTCCACCAGGGCGTCGTGATGGCAGCCGGCGCCGGAGTCTCCACGGGCGCCGGTGCCGGGGGCGGCGCGGGGGCGGGCTCGGGGGCGGATGCCGGCGCGGGTTGAGGGGTGGGCGCAGGCGCGGGCGCGGGGGCGGACGCAGGCGGCGGCGCCGGCCGGGGCGCCTTGAACAGGTTCGCCATGGGCGGGGTTTCCTTGCTCGTGGTGTGACGGGGTGACAGGAAGCGGAAGAGGCCGGCGGCGCGGGTCAGGACGCGGCGGCGGGCCGCGTCAGGCGCCGGTAGAGCTGCCAGGGCGTCAGGACGCCGGGGGCATGCAGCCCCAGCAGGCGCTTGACCGCCTCTACGCAGGTGAAGGGCGCCCAGGGGGCCGGGCGGGTCAGGCCGCGCCGCACCGGCGCCGGGGCCACCGCCATGCCAATCCCATGGTACCAGCCCGGCAGATCGAAGGCCGCGGGCAGGTCGAGGACCGACACGTCGGTGAAGGGCGAGAGCGGATCGACGATCACCCAGTGGCGCCCGTCGTGCAGCAGCGCGAAGCAATGGCGGAATCCCGGTTTCAGCAGGCGCAGCCACCACAGCTCCGCCTCGCCCCGGAAGACCACCCAGACGCGCGGCGCGCCCGCTCCGGCCTGGCAGGCTCCCGCCCGGCACGGCTGGGGCATCGGCATGCTCACTGGACGATGCCCTTCTCGCGCAGCACCGGGCGGAGCCGGTCGAACGCCTCCCGCCACAGGGTGTGGGCGCGCTGTTCGCGGTAGCGCGCCGGGTCCGGCGCCATCAGGCGGCGCCCGTAATGGACCAGCACATGCAGATGGTCGCGGATCAGCAGGCGGCGGCGGTACAGCCGGTCCACCGCGCACAGCACGTCGCCGGGTTCGCACGGGCGCTGGACCAGCCCGCGCCCGGCGGCGATGCGCGCGCCGGCGGCCTTGGCGTCCTGCGCCTGGACCGACCAGAACCACGCCTCCTCCGCGCTGCCGAACGGTTCCCCGACGGCGTCGGACAGGACCATGGACGTGTTGCGGTGATGGACCATGCGTGAGGCCTCCCTCGGGAATTGCAGCTTTTGGGTTCGCAAGCGCAGCTTCGCTCTCGGGCGGAGCGCCGGATGGGCCGCGGCACGCGCGGCTGGCGAACACATGTTCACGTTATGTACTGATTAAAGTCCTTCGTCAAGGAAAATATGAATAGGTTCCTAGGGACGGGCTGGTTGGTTTATGTGATTATCCTCCCATGCTCAAACATGCGGACATCTGGCGGGCGATCGACCGCCTCGCGGCCCAGCACGGGCTGTCGGCCTCCGGGCTCGCGCGGCGCGCGGGGCTCGATCCGACGACCTTCAACAAGAGCAAGCGGACCACCGGCGACGGCAAGCTCCGCTGGCCTTCGACGGAGAGCGTGTCCAAGGTTCTGGAGGCAACCGGCGCGTCGCTGTCGGAGTTCGTCAGCCTCGTCGGCGATTCCGCGGGCGCCGGCTCGCTCCAACGGGTGCCGGTCATCGGCTACGCGCAGGCGGGCAACGCGGGTTTCTTCGACGACGCCGGCTTTCCCTCGGGCGTTGGCTGGGACGAGCTTTTGTTCCCCAGCATCGGCGATCCGCATGCCTATGCGCTGGAGATCGCCGGGGATAGCATGGACCCCGTCTACCGCGACGGCGACACCATCATCGTCTCGCCCGCCGCGCAGATCCGGCGCAACGACCGCGTCGTCGTCCGCACCAAGGGCGGCGAGGTGATGGCGAAGCAGCTCCTCCGCGAAACCGCCACGAAGATCGAGCTGATCTCCATCAACCGCGCCCATCCGGACCGCAGCATCCCGCGCGCCGAGGTCGCCTGGATGGCCCGCATCGTCTGGGCGAGCCAGTAAGCGTCAGCCCTGCGGCACTCTGTCCTAGGATATTTATCCTTTACTTCAGCCATCGGAGGGCTTAACGTCCGGGAATGACCGGATCCACCGGGGCGCCGCCGCGTCCAACCCCCGCCCCGCTGTCCCTCGTTTCACATCGTTTGGATGATCTCGAGCGCCGCCACGACGACGCGCCGCCCCGCGGCGTGCTTCGTACGGCGCTTCTGGACGGGACGGACCGTCATACCGCCCTGGCCTGCGCTGCGGTGTTTCGCCTGCACGACCGTCTGGCCGCCGAGGCCCGGCGAGGCGCGGCACAGCGCCGCCGCACCCTGCCCGCCGACCAGACCGCTGGCGACGCGTGGCTGTCCCGCCTCACCGCCGCTCTGACCCACCACCGCAACGCCGCCAGCATCCTGTTCCTTGCGGGGGCTTGAGCCCGCGCCCTCAGGCGGCCGGGGGAGCGCCGGTCTCGTCCGCCTTGGAACCCTCTGTGTTCAGGGCAACGACACGGGCGGTCTTCGCCTTCCTTGCGCGCGGCTTGCGAACCGGCGCCTCGGCAGGCGGAACCTCCGCCGGCTCGGTCACCTCTTCCAAAGCGACTTCCACAGCGACCGTCGGCGCCCCGGCCTTCTCGGTAGCCTTCTTCAACACCTTGCTCTTTGAAAAGCCGGACTCGCGCAGGGCCGTCTTCAACTCCTCCCACGCCAAGCGGATTTCCGTGGCGAAGGCCCGCGCATCGCCGTCGCGGTGGGTGCGGAAATACTCCGCCGCCTCCCGCATCTGGGCCGGCAGGGTTTCCGCCCCGGCGCGCACCGCCTCGTTGCGCAGGCGGTTGTGGCGGTCGTCCAGATAAGTAAGGATCTCCGACAACTCTTCCGGCGTGCAGCTTTTCTGGAGCCTGTCGGTGACCAGGGGCGCGGCCTTGTCGATCTTCCCGACCAGTTCCGACCGCCCGCGCTTCAGGTCCGGATCGTAGACGGTGCGGATAACCTGGATCACGCGGCGCCGTTCGCGGAATTGCATGCCCTTCCCCCCTGAACTGATTCCTCCGGTGGACCGGTCCACCGTTTCACAGGAATCATGCCGCGGAACAGGCCGCCTATCAAGCCGGTTTCTGGGCCGCATACCGCCCGGAAACCGGCGTTCTGGATCGATCGACGCCGATCAGCGGAAGGCGAACTCCCAATAGAGCGCCCGTGCCCGCGCGGCCAGGGGACCGGGCTGCAGGGCGCGGTCCTCGACGCGGGTGACCGGAACCACCTTCGCGTAATTGCCGGTCGAGAACACCTCGTCCGCCTCCAGGACGTCGCGGGGGCTCAGGGTGGCCTCCTCCACCGCCACGCCGTCGTCGCGCAGCAGGGCGATCACGCGCTGGCGGGTGATGCCGTTGAGGAAGGTCCCGTTGTGCACCGGCGTGCGGACCACCCCGTCCTTGGCGATGAACAGGTTGGCGGTGGCGAACTCCGCCACGTTGCCGATGGGGTCGAGCATGATGGCGTTGTCGAAACCGCGCTCCCGCGCCTCCTTCAGCGCCAGCCCGGCGTTGGGGTAGAGGCAGGCGGCCTTGGCCTCGGTCGGGGCCATGTCCGGCATCGGACGGCGGCGGCTGGACAGGCAAGCGGTGAAGCCCGCGGCGCTGGGCAGCGGCGCCTCGTAGACCGACAGGACGAAGCGCGTGCTCTCCGCGTCGGGGGCGACGAAGCCCTCTTCGGCGTAGAACATGGGCCGGATGTAGAGCTCGGCCTCCTTGGGGAAACGGCGGATGCCGTCCCAGCACAGCTCCTCGATTTCTCCGGCGGTCAGCATGGGGGCGAGGCCCATCACCTGGGCGGAGCGCACGACGCGGGCGCAGTGGCGGTCGAGGTCGGGGGCCACGCCCTGAAAGGCGCGGGCGCCGTCGAAAACGACCGAAGACAGCCAGAGCGCGTGAGTCATCGGGCCGACGATGGCGGGGTTGCCCGCGATCCATTCGCCCTGGATGTAGCTCAACGCCTGATCGGCCGTGCTGCCCATGATCTTCTCCCTTTTTGGCTTCGGGTTGGTTCTATCCGGATGGTTCGCTCCCCCGAAAAGCATACCCCCTCATCGCCGTCGGTCAACCTGCGCAGACGGGCCGGCCGGACGGTTGATGCAGGACACCTTCATCACACCGGGAGCGAACGACCCATGGGCTGGACCTATTCGAGCGCCTTTCCGCAGCCGCTGCGCGCGGCCCCGCCCTTCCCGCCGCCGGGCCAGGACGTTCCCACCCCGGGACCCCTGACCGACAACCCGGACCTCCCGACCCCCGGCCCGCAGGAGGACATGCCCTCCCCCCTGCCCAACGACGACCTGCCCCCCTCCCGGCCCACCGACCCTGACTTCGCTTGACACCGCTGTCCGGCACCAAAGCAAACGGGGCGCCCCCTTGCGGAGGCGCCCCGTTCTTCATCGGTGAACCGAAACGGACGGATCAGCGGCGCTGAACCATCAGCTTCTTGATCTCGGCGATGGCCTTGGCCGGGTTGAGACCCTTCGGGCACGCCTTGGTGCAGTTCATGATGGTGTGGCAGCGGTAGAGGCGGAACGGATCCTCGAGGTTGTCGAGGCGCTCGCCCGTCATCTCGTCGCGGCTGTCCACGATCCAGCGGTAGGCCTGGAGCAGGATCGACGGGCCGAGATAGCGGTCGCCGTTCCACCAGTAGCTGGGGCAGGAGGTCGAGCAGCAGAAGCACAGGATGCACTCGTAGAGGCCGTCCAGCTTGGCGCGGTCCTCCGGCGACTGCAGGCGCTCGCGGCTCGGGGCCGGCGACTGCGACTGCAGCCACGGCTTGATCGAGGCGAGCTGGGCGTAGATGTGCTTCAGGTCGGGGACGAGATCCTTGACCACCGGCATGTGCGGCAGCGGGTAGATCTTGACGTCGCCCTTCACCTCTTCGATGGCCTTCAGGCAGGCCAGCGTGTTGGTGCCGTCGATGTTCATCGCGCAGGACCCGCAGATGCCCTCGCGGCAGGAGCGCCGGAAGGTCAGGGTCGAGTCGATGTTGTTCTTGATGTAGATGATCGCGTCCAGGATCATCGGGCCGAACTTGTCGAGGTCGACGACGTAGGTGTCGACCCGCGGGTTCTGTCCGTCATCCGGCGACCAGCGGTAGATCTTGAAGGTCTTCGCCCGCTTGGCGCCGCTGGCGGCGTTGATGGTCTTGCCGACGCCGACCTTGGAATTGGCGGGCAGGTTGAATTCGACCATGGTTCGTATCCTTGCCTTGCTCTTGCCGCCTTAGTAGACGCGGGCCTTGGGCGGGAACACCTGCACCTCGTCGGTCAGGGTGTAGAGATGGACCGGGCGGTACCCGATCTTCGTCTCGCCCTTGTCCGACACCTCGATGACGGTGTGCTTCATCCAGTTCTCGTCGTCGCGGTCCGGATAGTCCTCGCGGGCGTGGGCGCCGCGGCTCTCCGGCCGGTTCTTCGCCGAGTGGAGCGTGGCGACCGCCTGGTACAGCAGGTTGTCCAGCTCGATGGCTTCGACGAGGTCGGAGTTCCAGACCAGCGAACGGTCGCTGATCGCCATGTCGCCCTTCTTGGCGAAGGTCTGGTCGATGAGCTTGACGCCCTCCTCCAGCACCTCGCCGGTGCGGAAGACCGCGCAGTTGTTCTGCATGGTCCGCTGCATTTCCAGGCGAAGCTCCGACGACTTGATGGAGCCCTTGGCGTTGCGGATGCGATCGAAACGCTCCAGGGCGACGTCGGTCGCGGCGGCGGACGATGACACCGACTTGCCCTTCTCGACGATCTCGGCGGCGCGGATGGCCGCCGAACGGCCGAACACCACGAGGTCGAGCAGCGAGTTGGAGCCGAGACGGTTCGCGCCGTGCACCGACACGCAGGCCGCCTCGCCGATGGCCATCAGGCCGGGCACCACGCGGTCCGGGTCCTCGGCGGTCGGGTTGACGACCTCGCACCGGAAGTTGGTGGGGATGCCGCCCATGTTGTAGTGCACCGTCGGTAGAACCGGGATCGGCTCCTTGGTGACGTCCACGCCGGCGAAGATCTTGGCCGTCTCGGCGATGCCGGGCAGGCGCTGGTGGATGATCTCCGGCGGGAGATGCTCCAGGTGCAGGTGGATGTGGTCCTTGTGCTCACCGACGCCGCGACCCTCGCGGATCTCGATGGTCATCGAGCGGGACACCACGTCGCGCGAGGCGAGGTCCTTGGCCGACGGCGCGTAACGCTCCATGAAGCGCTCGCCGTTGGAGTTGGTGAGGTAGCCGCCCTCGCCGCGCACGCCCTCGGTGATCAGACAGCCGGAGCCGTAGATGCCGGTCGGGTGGAACTGCACGAACTCCATGTCCTGCAGCGGCAGGCCGGCGCGCAGCACCATGCCGCCGCCGTCGCCCGTGCAGGTGTGGGCCGAGGTGGCGGAGAAGTAGGCGCGGCCGTAGCCGCCCGTCGCCAGAACGACGAGCTGGGCGCGGAAGCGGTGGATGGTGCCGTCGTCGAGGTTCCAGGCCACCACGCCCTTGCAGACGCCGTCCTCCATGATGAGGTCCAGCGCGAAGTACTCGACGAAGAACTCCGCCTCGTGCTTCAGCGACTGCTGGTAGAGCGTGTGCAGGATGGCGTGGCCGGTGCGGTCGGCCGCCGCACAGGTGCGGTAGGCCTGCTGCTTGCCGTAATGGGCGGTCATGCCGCCGAAGGCGCGCTGGTAGATCTTGCCTTCCGGGGTGCGCGAGAAGGGCACGCCGTAGTGCTCCAGCTCGATGATCGCCGGGATGGCCTCGCGGCACATGTACTCGATGGCGTCCTGGTCGCCCAGCCAGTCCGACCCCTTGACGGTGTCGTACATGTGGAAGCGCCAGTCGTCCTCGCTCATGTTGCCGAGCGCCGCCGAGATGCCGCCCTGGGCGGCCACGGTGTGCGAGCGGGTCGGGAAGACCTTGGTGATGCACGCCGTCTTCAGGCCTTTTTCGGCCATGCCAAAGGTGGCGCGCAGGCCCGCACCGCCGGCACCGACGACGACGACGTCATAGGAATGATCGATAATATCGTAGGCGGCCATGGCTCGTCAGACTCCGAACGAAATCTTGAGGACGGCGATCACGCAGGCGGCACCCAGCACGAAGCACAGGGCTTTCACGGCCAGGATGCTCAGGATCTTCGCCATCTCATTGTGCACGTAGTCCTCGATCACCACCTGCAGGCCGGCCTGGGCGTGGTGGAAGGTGACCACGGCGGTCAGCACCATCATCAGTGCCGAGAAGGGCGACTCCAGCCACGCGACGAAGGCCGCGTGGTCGGCGCCGAGATGGCGGATCACCCCGAAGACGAACCAGACGGTCAGCGGCACCAGGGCGATGGCGGTCACGCGCTGGTGCCACCAATGCTCGGTGCCGTGCTTGGCGGAGCCCAGGCCGCGCGCGATCTGCAGCGGCGAACGGAGGGTCTTGCTGTTGGACGCCATGTCTTCTCTCCTCACCACACGGCCAGGCCGATGATCCAGGTCAGCACGGTCAGCACGACCGCCGCACCGATGACGATCTGGTTGCCGCGATCGGCCTCGCTCAGCTCGAACGCCTTGCCGGCGTCCCACACCAGATGCCGGATGCCGTTGCACAGGTGATAGTAGAGCGCCAGCGACCAGCCGAACATCAGCAGCAGCCCGAAGAACGAGCCGATGAAGTGCTGCGCGCGCTCGTACGCGGCGGGGCTGGTGGCGGCGGCGACCAACCACCAAGTCAGCAGAAGGGTACCCACGGCCAGCCCCACGCCCGTGATGCGGTGCGTGATGGACAGGATCGCGGTCCTGGGGAGTTTGTAGACCTGCAGATGCGGAGAGAGCGGCCGACCGCTGCCGTTTGCCATTGCGTCGTCCTCAGTTCGGCGACCGGTCGCGGCAAGGAGGGCTGTTGCCGCGACGGCGGGTGATGCGAGACCGAAAGTTTTAAGCCCTGCTGTGTTTGGCGATTGAATTACGCCTCTCCCGCACATGAGTCAACGGCAGGGACTTGGCCGTGGCCAAAATGGCGCACCGCGGGAAGTGCCTGAAAACTAACGGGCTTTGCTGCAGCTGGTATTACCAGGGCCGAAACGCGGTTTTGCGGTTCAGCCTATTACTTGTCGAAGCGGCGAACATTCTCCACCATCATCGAATACATCTGGGTAATCAGCTCCGCCGGACGCAGCCGGCCGAAGGGGATGTTCTCCTTGGCCCACTCCACCAGCCCCTCGGGCGGGCGGACCGGAGCGACCTCGTAGCCGGCCTTCTTCAGCGCGCTCATCACCGAGCGCGCCTGCTTGGTGTAGTCCTCGTTGAAGAAGGACTTGTCCGCGTCCTTGATCGCCTTGGCAATGATGTCTTCGAGCGGAGTGGCCATGCCCCGGTGTGCCGGTCGCGGTCGTTCGTGATAGGGCGGACACGGTGTCACAACGCGGGCGCTGTTGCAATTCCAATGGGAACCGCATACCTCAAGCCCTCTTCGCACCGCAGATCACAGGGATTAACCGCCATGGGCTACACAGTCGCGGTCGTCGGCGCCACCGGCAACGTCGGACGGGAAATGCTGGCCACCCTCGCCGACCGCCGGTTCCCGGCCGATGCGGTGATCGCCATGGCCGCCGACAGCGCGGTCGGCAAGGAGGTGTCCTTCGGCGAGGACGCGGTGCTGAAGGTCGAGGACGTCGGCCGCTTCGACTTCACGGGCGTGGACATCGCGCTGTTCGCCGCGGACGCCAAGGTTTCGGCGGCCCACGCGCCGCGCGCCGCCGCGGCGGGCGCCGTGGTGATCGACGCCAGCCCGCAGTTCCGCATGGACCCCGACGTCCCCCTGGTGGTCCCGGAGGTCAACGCCGACGCGCTCGCCGGCTACGCGAAGAAGAACATCGTCGCCAGCCCCGGCGGCGCGGCCATCCTGCTCGCCATGGCGCTGAAGCCCCTGCACGGGCAATTCACGGTGAGCCGCGTCGTGGTCTCCACCTACCAGGCGGCCTCGGACGCCGGCAAGGACGGCATGGACGAGCTGTTCAGCCAGACCCGTGCCATCTACGTGAACGACCCGGTGCAGAAGTCCGTCTTCTCCAAGCAGATCGCCTTCAACGTCATCCCGCACATCGGCCCCTTCATGGAGGACGGCGCGACGCGGGACGAGTGGGCGATGAACGTCGAGACGAAGAAGATCCTCGATCCCAAGATCAAGGTCAGCGCGACCTGCGTCCGCGTCCCCGTCTTCATCGGCCATTCCGCGGCGATCACCATCGAGTGCGTGGAGCCGGTGACCGCCGAGGAGGCCCGCCGCATCCTGCGCAAGGCGCCGGGCATGCAGGTGATCGACCAGCAGGAGAACGACGGCTACATCACCCCGGTCGAGGTCGCCGGCGACGACCCGGTCTTTGTCAGCCGCATCCGCGAGGACTACACGGTGGACAACGGCCTGTCCTTCTGGGCGTCCACCGACAACCTGCGCAAGGGCGCCGCGCTCAACGCCGTGCAGATCGCCGAGCTGCTGGTGAAGGAGTATCTGGAGGAGTGAGTCGCAAGGGGCCGATCATGATCCCGATCCGTCCCTCCCGCCCGGACGACGCCCCGGCGCTGTTCGCCGTCTGGCTCGCCGCGGTGCGCAGCACGCACGACTTCCTGAGCGAGGAGGACATCGGCTTCTACGCCGACCTCGTCCGCAACCAATATCTTCCGGCGGCGGCGCTGCTGGTCGCCGTGGACGGTGACGACCGGCCGGTCGGCTTCCTGGGCATGACCGGACGGAAGATCGACACGCTGTTCGTCGATCCGGCATGGCATGGTCGTGGGATCGGCCGCGCCCTCATCGCCCACGCTCTCGATGGCGGAGCGGATCTTACGGTGGATGTGAACGAGCAGAACAACGCCGCCCGGGCTTTCTATCGGCGCCTCGGCTTCCGGGAGGTCGGGCGTTCCGCGCTGGACGACAGCGGCCGTCCGTTCCCCTTGCTGCATCTCGCCCTCGATGGCGCCGGCCAGGACGACCCGACCGGCGCCTGAAGGCCTTACTTGACGAACAGCCGGTAGAGGGCGGAGTGGTCCAGCCCGCCGTCGCCCTGCTCGGCCAGCAACTCGAACAGCTCCAGGCTGAGGCCCAGCGCGGGAAGCTGGATGCCGGACTGCTCCGCCAGCTCCTCCGCCTGTTTCAGGTCCTTGATCTGGGTGACCACGCGGCCGCCCGGCGTGAAGTCGCCGGAGACCATGCGCTGGCCGTGCAGGTCCAGGATGCGCGACTCGGCGAAGCCGCCGCGGATGGCCTCGCGGACCTTTCCCGGCTCCACCCCCGCCGCCTTGGCCAGCGCCAGCGCCTCGGCCACCGCGCCGATGCTCAGCGCGACGATCACCTGATTGGCCATCTTGGCGACCTGCCCGGCCCCGCTGTCGCCGACATGGGTGATGCGCTGGCCCATCGCCTGGAACAGCGGCAGGGCGCGGGCGAAGGCCTCCTCCGTGCCGCCGGCCATGATGGTCAGGCCGCCGGCCTCCGCCGCCACCGTGCCGCCGGACACCGGGGCGTCCACCCAGTCGGCGCCCTTGGCGCGGACGGCCTCGGCCAGCTTGCGGGTCGCCCCGACCGCCGTGGTGCCCATGTCGATGACGAGATGGCCGGGCCGCAGCGCGTCGATCAGCGACGCCGCCACCGCCTCCACCGCCACGGTGTCCGACAGCATCAGAACGATGGCGTCGGCGCGGGCGGCGACCTCGGCGGGGTTGGCGGCGGGGCTCATGCCCTCGGCCGCCAGTTCCTCGACCGGGCCGGGGCTGCGGCTGCTGATCACCAGCGCCGCGCCGGCCTTCGCCAGATTGCGGGCCATCGGCCGGCCCATCAGGCCGAGCCCGATGAAGCCGACCGTCCGCCCCGTCAGAGCCGTCTGCCCGCTCATGTCCCGGTCCGTCACAGGCGGGTGTGGCGCGCCCGCGCGCCGCGTTCGATGGCGGCGGCGCACAGCCGGTCCACGCCCAGCTTGTGCCGGATCAGCTCCAGCATCCGCAGCTCCTCCTGCGAGGCCGACGGATCAGCCGCGGCGATGTCGCAGGCGAGCGCGTAGGCGGTCTCCGACAGCTTGGACGGAATCGCCTCCTTGACGATCTGGAGCGTCGTCTCCAGCCCGTCGGCGTCGGCCAGCAGGCCGGAGCATTCGCGGGTCACGTCGGTCAGCCGGTCGATGTCGAAATCCTTGAAGATCGGCAGGTAGCGGACGTTCTCGCCGATGGCCTCAAGCTCCGCGTCTGTCATGTCGCCGTCGCACGCCGACACCAGCACCATGACGTAGATGAGCGCGCTGTGATGGTTGATCATCGAAACTCCTGCGGAAAAAGGGCCCCGCCCAATCTTGCCCGCCCCCCGCGCGCCGTCAAGGGAGGGAGCGCCGTCAAGGGAGCTATGCCCGCGGCGGACGGGTGGGTCCCTCGACAGGGGACGGGTTGCCCCTTAAGGTCGGGCCCCATGTCGGTGGTCTTCAACGTGGCGCTCCCGGTCTTCGCCATCATCCTGGCGGGCGTCCTTTCCGGTAAGGCGAAGCTGCTCGGTCCCGCCTCGTCGGAGGCGCTGAACAAGTTCGTCTACTGGATGGCCCTGCCGCCGGTGCTGTTCCTCGGCACCGCGAAGCGCTCGCTTCCGGAGATCTTCAACGTCCCCTTCATCGGCGCCTTCCTCGGCTCGATGCTGGCGGTCTACGCGCTGGGCGCCCTCCTCGGCCGGCTGATCCACCGGGAGCGGACGCAGATCCAGTGCATGCAGGGGCTGAACGCCTGCTTCTCCAACACCGGTTACATGGGCATCCCGCTGTTCCTGGCGGCCTTCGGCCCGGACCGTCTGGCCCCGGCCATCCTCGCCACCGTCATCATGAGCGCGATCATGGTCGGCATCGCGGTGATCTGGCTGGAGTTCGCCAACAGCCAGGGCGGCGGGATCGGCAAGGCGCTGCGCGACGTCGGCCGGGCGCTGGTCAAGAACCCGCTGATCATCTCCACGGCCCTGGGGCTCGCCTGGTCGGTCTTTCTGTCCGGCGTGCCGGTGCCGCGCCCGATCGCCATCTACTGCGACCTGATGGGCGCCTCCGCCGGTCCCTGCGCGCTGTTCGCCATCGGCCTGTTCCTGGCGACCCAGAGCCTGAAGGCCAACCTGCTGGAGGTCGGCTGGATCAGCGCCCTGAAACTGGTGGTGCAGCCGGCGCTGGCCTGGCTCCTCATCCAGACCCTGTTCCCGCTGGACCCCTTCTGGGCCGGGTCGGCCATCATCCTCGCCGGCCTGCCCACCGGCGCCCTGACCTTCGTGGTGGCCAGCCAGTACCGCATCTATGTGGAGCGCACCTCCGCCGCGATCCTGATGTCCACCATCGCCAGCGTGGTCACCCTGTCCTTCCTGCTGGCCACCTACGCGCCGCCCCTCTGAATCTCGGCTTGCCGTCTCCCGGCCGTTCGTCGTTCCGAACAGTAAGAGAGAGCGCGCGACAACGCAAAGCAGACCGCCCGCGTCTTTCTTGCGTCTTTCTTAATATTTGTTGTTCCATCATTTGATCCCGGCAAGTCCAACGCCCGACGCATGGACGTCTGGTCTGCCGTCTCCTTTCGTTCAGACTCAAAACAATCAATCGCCGCCGCATCGTTTCGGGGGAAAGAGATACGCGCCATGTCCATGCTGAGTTCCATGACCATCCGGACCAAGGTGGTCGCCGCCACCGTCGCGGTCCTGCTGATGTCGATCGCCCTGGGACTGTTCGCCGTCGACCGCCTGAGCACCGTCAACCACGCCGCGGAGGAAATCCGCTCCAACTGGCTGCCCAGCGTCACCGCCATCGGAGAGATCGACGGTGCGGCGAACGATTACCGCATCCTGGAGGCGTCCCACATCCTGACGCTCTACCCGGCGGAAATGGCCGAGGTCGAAAAGGAGATGGCCACGATTCTGAACCGCCTGGCGGAGGCCCGGCGGAAGTATGAGCCGCTGCTGGCCCCCGGTTGGGAAACCCAGACCTACAAGCGCTGGGAGGCGGCTTGGGACGGCTATCTGAAAATCAGCCAGGGCAAGTTGCTTCCCCCCTCCCGGGCCAACGAGAACGAGAAGGCCACCGGCATCTACCGGGAGGAATCGCGCAAGGCGTTCGATGACTGCTCCGCGCTCATCAATGACCTGACCGCGTCCAACGTCGCAAACGCCACGAAGGCGGCGGACTCGGGCCGCGCCACCTATGTCGGGGCACAAAGCTGGATTCTGGGCGCCATCGCCTTCGTGGCGGTCCTCTGCCTGCTCGCCGGCATCGCCATGACGAAGTCGGTCGCCCGGCCCATCGTCGCCCTGACCTCCATCATGGACCGTCTGGCCAAGCGCGACCTTGGCGTCGCGGTGGAAGGCGGCAACCGGCAGGACGAGATCGGCGCCATGGCCCGCGCGGTGCAGGTCTTCAAGGATGGCCTGATCGAGGCGGAGCGCTTGACCGCCGCCCAGGCCGCCGAGGAGGAGAACAAGCGCCGCCGCACCGAGCGGGTCGATTCGCTGATCCGCAGCTTCGACGGCGCGGTGCACAGCGTCCTGCAGACCGTGGGCGCCGCGGCGTCGCAGCTCGACACCACCGCCCGCAGCATGACCGACATCGCCGAGCACACCCGCGCCGAGGCCGGCAGCGCGGCGGCGGCGGCCGAACTGACCTCCACCAACGTGCAGACCGTCGCCGCCGCGTCGGAGGAGATGGCCGCCTCCATCACCGAGATCTCCCAGCAGGTGTCGCAGTCGGCCGGCATCGCCGGCAAGGCGGTGGACGAGGCCGACCGCACCAACGCCACCGTGCAGGGGTTGTCGGAGGCGGCGCAGCGCATTGGCGACGTGGTGGACCTGATCCAGAACATCGCCGCCCAGACCAACCTGCTGGCGCTGAACGCCACCATCGAGGCGGCCCGCGCCGGCGAGGCCGGCAAGGGCTTCGCCGTCGTGGCGAGCGAGGTGAAGAGCCTCGCCAACCAGACCTCCAAGGCGACGGAGGAGATCGCCCAGCAGATCGGCGCCATCCAGGCGGCCACCGGCGGGGCGGTCGGCGCCATCCGCGGAATCGGGGCGACCATCGCCTCGATCAACGACATCTCCTCCTCCATCGCCGCCGCCATCGAGGAGCAGGGTGCGGCGACCCAGGAGATCAGTCGCAGCGTCCAGCAGGCGGCGCAGAGCACCCAGGAAGTGACGAGCAACATCGGCCGCGTGTCGCAGGCCGCGACCGAGACCGGCAGCGCCGCGACCCAGGTGATGTCGGCCTCCGGCGACCTGAACCAGGGGGCGATGCGCCTGAAGAGCGAGGTGGAGAATTTCCTCGTCGCCATCAAGGCGGCCTGAGGCGAGGCGGCCTGAGGATCCTGTGATCGGGACCGCCCACCGGCGGTCCCGCCGCTGTTGCCAAGCCGCCGCTGCCCGTATAATGTGCGCCGCGCATCAAGAGTTGAGCGGACGCTCAACGCCAACCTGCTTTCCCGAGCAAGGTGGCGCCCCGAAGGGGGATGTGGCCGGACCGGCAAACAAACGGGGTTCGCCATGACGTCTGTTCCGACCGATGCACCGACAGCGGAGCCGGACGAGTCATGCCCATCAGGATACCCAACGATCTTCCCGCCTTCACCGCCCTGCAGGCCGAGGGCGTCATGGTCATGCAGGAGGCCGACGCCATCCGGCAGGACATCCGGCCCCTGCGCTTCGGCCTGCTCAACCTGATGCCTGACAAGATCCGGACCGAGACGCAGATCGCGCGCCTTCTCGGCAGCACGCCGCTTCAGGTCGAGCTGTCGCTGATCCGGATCACCAACCATGTGCCGCGCAACACCGCGGCGGACCACATGAGCGCCTTCTACCGGTCGTGGGAGGACGCGCGCCGCGAAAAATTCGACGGCTTCATCATCACCGGCGCCCCGGTCGAAACGATGCCCTTCGAGGAAGTGTCCTACTGGGACGAGCTGTGTTCGGTCTTCGACTGGACGCAGAGCCACGTCCATTCCTGCCTGAACATCTGTTGGGCGGCGCAGGCCGCCCTTCATCATTTCCACGGCGTGCCGAAACATCTTCTGTCGCGCAAGGCGTCCGGCGTGTACCGGCACCGCAACCGCGCGCCCGCCTCGCCCTATCTGTGCGGCCTGTCCGACGGCGTGCCCATCCCGGTGTCGCGCTGGACCGAAGTGCGCGAGGAGGACATCCCCCCCGACAGCGGCCTGCGCGTGCTCCTGGATTCCCCGGAGGCCGGCCCCTGCCTGCTGGAGGACGCCGCCCACCGGTCGCTGCACATGTTCAACCACATCGAGTATGACACGGACACGCTGCGCAACGAGTATGTCCGGGACGTCGCCAAGGACGCGGCGACGCCGGTTCCCCACGGCTATTTTCCGGACGACGATCCGAGCCGCCCGCCCGAGAACCGGTGGCGGAGCCACGCCCATCTGCTGTTCGCGAACTGGATCAACCAGATCTACCAGACGACGCCCTTCGAGGTCGACCGGATCGGAACGGGAGGATAGGCCGCCTGCCAGCCGGGAAAATCGCCGCCGGTCAGGTTGCCGTTCCGAGTCGCAACGGCGTACACTCCGGCACTTTTCCCTTCGCGGCGAGCGCCATCGGCGTCCATATCTTGCCTGCCGGATAACTGCGCACCAACCAACAGCAAGCATAGAATATTCAATTTTGATAAAATGCTATATTTTACGATGATGACTGGCAATGATAAACAACGACAACACATCATGACCAATCGATAGTTCATCTTTCTACAACGAATTTTTTGAGAAATTTCTCTAAGATAGCCAAACATACGAAAATCTGCGGCCTTTTTGACCCGCTTCAATCAAATGAAAATATATTCAAACTTTGGTTGACATGCAATCGCATGGCGTCCAACTGACGCATTTTCATTAAACTGATTATAATTCTATATTTTTGCTTCCCACGTGTTTCTTTTAAAAAGCGGAGGCAGATATGAACGAAAGCGGATTTGAGATTTCATTTTCATCATCGCCAATCACAAGAAGAAGTTTGATTATCGGCATGACATCAAGTCTGGTTATTCCAACCATTCTGAGTGGTTGCTCGACTGCGGACATTCGCATCGCTGGGGACAAAATTTCTTCCTACGCCATCGCGGCCCTGACGGCTTTTCGCGAGCTGATGGGTTACAAAACCGGCGGAACGGAAGTCGCAGCCGCGGATTTCGTCAATCCGACTCAACAGGCGTCGAACGGGCTGATCGAAACGCAGTTTTGGTACTCTGGCGTCCGCGCAAGGGAACACTTGGCACGTCTCCAGGGGCCATACGCTGAGAACTATTTCGAAACGGCCTTCGAACCCCTCCAACCGCGAACGGACCGCGTCAACCTCGCCCCCAATCAGATGGGAACGCTTACCGCTCGCAAAGGTGCATCCACGCGCCTCGGGACGTACGCCATTCAATACAGAACGGCAGTTCAAACTTATAATCCCACGAATTCTCAAATTTACCTCATTGAGATTTGAGAAAACAAACAGGGATAGGCCACACAGCCATGACAACGATAGAACGTCCGCTCCGACCAACGCCAAAAGCCAGCCTGCTTTTGGGATTTTTGCTGCTCGTCGTGGCTTGTGTTGGCCCAGCAACCATTCCCAGAAACAATCTTATAGACGCGAAAATTTCTCAAGTTATACAGAAGAAGGAATCGACCGCGAATCGCGTAGGATTTGCTGTCCACATGTTCCCTGCAGGGAGACTGCAGGAAAACAACCCAATTCTCATTGAATTTTACCGATACTCCGATTTCTACAACAGAGCAGAATCAAATCAGAACGATGAACCTATAGCCCCCTTCGATTCAGTCATTACATCAGCACCAAATTTAAATAATATAGAAGAAGGGCAGGAGAAGGATCTGGTCTTTGACTTCAACGTCAGCCCCAGGCTTGGGGCCGGGAAATACATTCTTGTTATCAAAACGAAAACCGATGAATGGAGAACCAATCCATTCGTCATACCCTCAAGCAATTCCCAAACAAGACAACAAATCGAAAAGGGTAAAATATTCAATGATGAAAGTCCTTCAGCACAAACCATAACCACCCCGATCAAGCAAGCTCCGATCACGAATAAAGTTCTGTCCACAAAGGAAAAACGCCAATAATTCGGAGCGCTCACCAGCCCCGCAGGAACTCCGCCGTCGCCTCCACGGCCTCCTTGATGCCGACGCGGCGGACCTCCACCCCCTCGGGGAAGGCGCCGAACAGGCGGCTCGGCATCATCGGGTCGAGCAACACGAAGACCCCCGTGTCGTCGGCCCGCCGCACCAGCCGGCCGAAGGCCTGCTTCAGCCGCAGCCGCGCGATCATGTCCTCGTAGCGCCGTCGCCCGAAGGCGTCGCGCCGGGCGCGGTGCAGGATGTCGGGGCGCGGCCAGGGCACCCGGTCGAAGACGATCAGCCGCAGCGAGCGGCCCGGCACGTCCACCCCGTCGCGCACCGCGTCGGTGCCGAGCAGGCAGGCGTGCTCCTCCCCCCGGAAGATGTCGATCAGGGTCGCCACGTCCAGCGGGTCGACATGCTGGGCGTAGAGCGGGACGCCGGTGGCGTCCAGCGGCTCCACGATGCGGTCGTAGACGGCGCGCAGCCGGCTGATCGCGGTGAACAGCCCCAAGCCCCCGCCCCCCGCCGCCTGGAACAGCGTGCGGTAGGCGGACGCCACCTGCCCCAGATCGTCCTTGCGCACGTCGGTGACCACCATCACCCGCGTGCGGTTGGGGTAGTCGAAGGGCGAGGGCACCTGGGCGCGCAGCGCCGGCTTGGGCAGGTGGCTGGCGCCGCAACGGTCCTCTGCCGCCTGCCAGTCCATGGCGGTGTCGCCGGTGCCGTCGGTCAGGGTGGCGGAGGTGACCACCATGCCATGCGCCGGCCCGGCCAGCGCCTCGGCGAAGGGAACGGTCGGGTCGATCCAGTGGCGGTAGAGCCCGACATCGACGTCGCGCCCGTCGATCCGCTCCACCGCGAACCAGTCCACGAACTGCGCCGGGGTCTCCACCGGCAAGGTCTTCAGCATGGCCCGCCACGCCTCGACCGTCAGCACGCCGCGCCGGGTCAGGCTGCGCGCCATGGCGTCGATGCGCCGCCGCTGGTCGCTGTCCAGCTCCGCCGTCTCGTCCTCCAGCCTTGCCGCCAGCCGCTTGGCCAGCCCGGCCAGCGGCTCCGCCAGCCGAACCAGCGCCGCCTCCAGCGCCTCCGCCGCGTCGAGCAGCCCGTCCACCGGGTAGGCCTTGTCGGCCTCCAGGCTGTAGGGGCCGCCCTGCCCCGCCGTCCGCGAATAGACCTGACGCCGCGCGGCGAGCAGGAAGGCCTCGGTCGGCCCCTGCGGGTTGTCGGCGGACAGCCGCGCCGCCCAGCCCTCCGCCGGCAGGACGCGGGCGCCCAGCATCACCGCGTCCATCAGCTCCTGCGCCCGCTCGTCGCTGGCGACCAGATCCTCGATGCGGCGCTTCAGCCCGCGGGCGCGGCTGCGTCCCGTCTCCTCGGCGCCCAGCAGCCAGCGCCGCAGCTCCTGAGTCTCGCGTCCGGTCAGATGCCCGGCGAAGGCGCTGTCCGCCGCGTCGAAGACATGGTGCCCCTCGTCGAAGACGTAGCGGGTGGGCAGAGTCGGCTCCTCGCCGCCGCCGAGTGCGGCCTGCACCATGACCAGCGCGTGGTTGGCGATCACCACGTCGGCCTTGCGGGCGCGGCGCACGCTCTTCTCGATGTAGCAGCGGGCGTAATGGTCGCAGGCGGAATAGATGCACTCGCCCCGCCGGTCGGCGAGGCCCAGAGTCCTCCCGCGCCCGGCGATGTCGACCAGCCAGCCGGGAAAGTCGCCGCCGGTCAGGTCGCCGTCCCGGGTCGCCGCGGCCCAGCGCGCCATCAGCCCCACCCCGATGGCGTGGTGCGGCTGCATCGGCATGCCGCGCACCGCCTCCTCCAGGTTCAGCAGGCACAGGTAGTTTTCCCGGCCCTTGCGCAGCACGACCTTGCGCGCCTTGGTCGCCGGTTCGGGGTAGAGGCGGTCCAGCTCCGCGTCGATCTGGTGCTGGAGGTTGCGGGTGTAGGTGGAGATCCACACCGTCCCGCCGTTCTTCTCCGCCCACACGGTGGCCGGCGCCAGATAGCCCAGCGTCTTGCCGACGCCCGTCCCGGCCTCCGCCAGCACGACGTTCGGCGTGTCGGGGGCGGGGCGCGGGGCGAAGGCGGCGGAGACCGCGCTGGCGTAGTCGGCCTGCTGCGGGCGCGGCTCGGCGACCTTGCCGGGCACGCTGGCCGACAGCATCACCGACAGCCGGCGCCGCGCCTCGTCCGGTTCCACCGGATGGTGGGCGGGCGGCGGCTCGGGCGGGCCGTCCTGCCATTCCTTGATGCGGGTCCAGACGCGCAGGCCGGCGCGGCCGGCGCCCTTCTCCGGCCCGTCCGGCTTGCCGAGCGCGGCCAGAACGGCGGGCGCCCACAGCCAGCCGGCGCGCCCCATCTCCCAGGCGAAGGCCACGGGGTCGGATGCCTCCTCCCGCCCCGGCGCGCCCAGCAACCCCAGCAGCTTGCGCACCGCCCGGTGCAGGGCCAGCGCGTCGTCCTCCAGCCCGTCGGGGATCGGCAGGTCCAGCGCCTCGGCCAGCCCGCGCGGGGTCGGCACGCAGAAGCGGGCGGGCAGGACGAAGGCGAACAGCTCCAGCAGGTCGAAGGCGGCGAAGGGCTCCGTCCCCAGCCGCCGCGCCATCGCCCGCGCGTGGCACACGAGCGGCGGCTGTCGGCGCGCCCCCTTCGCCGCGGCGGCGGGGGCCAGTTCCTCCACCTCCCCGTCGCCGGTCAGTAGGACCACGCGCCGCGCGCCGGCAACCAGGGCCGGCGCGTCATCGAGGCTGAAGGACGGGAGGGAGGGCGCCGAGGTCAGATCCATGGCGCGCAGTATAGTGGTCCCCGCCGCCGCAATGCGAGCAAACCCGTGTTGACCGATCGGCCCGCCCCCTCGAAAGTGCTCCCCCGTCCTTGAGCGTCGCAGAGGAGAGGTCGAGCGCATGCGGTTTCCGGTCCGGCGTCTGCTGAGACTCCTGATGGCCCTGGCCGTCGCCCTGGTGGCCTTCAGCGTCGGCTGGGCGGCGCTCTACCGCGTGGTGCCGGTGCCGGCAACGCCGCTGATGCTGATCCGCGCCGCCGGAGGGTCCGGGCTGGCGCACGACTGGGTGCCCCTGTCGCAAATGTCTCCCCACCTCGCCCGCGCCGTCATCGCGTCGGAGGACACGTTGTTTTGCGGCCATGGCGGCTTCGACTGGGCGGCCATCGAAGGCGCCTTCGAGGACAACGAGGAGGGCCGGCGCCTGCGCGGCGGCAGCACGATCAGCCAGCAGACCGCCAAGAACGCCTTTCTCTGGCCGGACCGCAGCTGGACCCGCAAGGGCATCGAGGCGTGGTTCACCCTGCTGATCGAGACGCTGTGGCCGAAGAGCCGCATCCTGGAGGTCTATCTGAACAGCGTGGAGTGGGACGACGGCGTCTACGGCGCCGAGGCCGCCGCCCGCCACCATTTCAAGAAGCCGGCCTCGGCCCTGACCCGCCGCGAGGCCGCCCTGCTGGCCGTCGTCCTGCCCAACCCCCGCAACTGGTCCCCGAACCCGCCCGGCGCCTATGTGGCACGGCGGGCGGGCGTCATAGAGCGGCGCATGGCGGTGGTGGAACGGGACGGGCTGGCCGATTGCGCGCGTTAGCTGCCTGACCGCCGCCACTCAACTTGTGAACTTGCAGATCGACCATCGATACAGCCTATGGTAAACTGACGCGATTGCCATGCATGGCTTCGGAGAGGTTCGGCGCGCCGGCACCCTCCAATCATTGGCAAGCCTCGGCAACGGGAGAGCCGTCAGATGAACGTCACGGAGCCATCGGTGGGTGCGGCCCGCCAGCCGGTCCCCCTGTCCGCCACGACACCGCCCGCTCCCAAGCACGCAGCGGAAGCGAAAGAAGCAACCGGCGGCTCCTCCAGCGGCCCGCGCGATGCGGCCGCGGTCGTCACGCTGTCGGAGACGGCTCAGGCGTCCCTGGTGACCCGGACGGCAACCCAGAGCGCGGGCAAAAAGGATTTCGCGACCGTCGCCAAGGACGCGCGGGCGGCCATCGACGCCAAATACGCGGAGCTGGCCGCGAACGGCAAGCCGATGGACTACATGCACGCTACCCAGGAAAGCTGGGATACCGTCTATGGCGGGCTCGACCGCCGCACCCTCTTCGCCATCGCCAGCAACAGCGACGGCAGCTTCTCCAAGGACGAGCAGGACACCGCCCAATCCATCATGTCGCAACAGCAGGGGCAGGCCATGATGGCCGCGGACCCGACGGGCAACGATCACGCCGCCCGCTTCCGGGCCGGCGTCGCCTTCCTGGAGGGCGTCAGCGACGAGGAGAAGGGCTCGGCCAACTGGGCGGTCCAGCGCGCCGCCAACCAGTTCGGCTACGAGCAGACGATGCGGAGCAGCGGCCGGGAACCGGACGATCTCGACAGCGAGAACCCGCTGGTCACCATGATCAAGGGCGCCATGGACCGCCTCAAGGACAAATCGCCCGAGGCCGTCGCCACCGGCGGCTACGTCAAGGATCTGAAGGACATGCCCCTGTTCCGCGACGGCGTGCCGGCGGTCGCGGCCGGCCCTGGTCCGTCGCTCGATATCCGGGCATGAGGATCTACGCCCCGCCCCCCGACATCCGCAAACTCACCACCCCCGCCACGATCAGCAGAATCCCCGCCAGCTTCAGGAAGCTGAGCGACTCACCGAACACCCACACCCCGATCGCCGCGATGGCCGCCGTGCCCACCGCGGACCAGATGGCGTAGGCCACGCCGACCTCGATCTCGCGCAGCGCCTGGGCCAGCATGGCGAAGGCCACCAGATAGCAGGCCACCACCGCCAGGCTGGGCCACAGGCGGGTCATGCCGTCGGACATCTTCATGGCGACGGTGCCCACGATCTCGAAGGCGATGGCGACGGACAGAAACAGCCAGCTCATGCGGGTCCTCGGCGGGTGATCCACATCCAGAGATGCGCCCGAACGGCGGTGCGAACAAGCGCGGCGCCCGTTGACGGACGGCGCGGACGGCCCTAGGGTCGCTGCCTTTCTACACTTCCGTCGAGTTTTGAAGGGGCTCTACCATGACCGGCGAGCGGGAATTGGCGTTGCAGGCGAAGGCGTGGCCGTTCGAGGAGGCGCGCAAACTCGTCGCGCGCTTCGCGAAGGAGCCGCCGGCCAAAGGCTACGTCCTGTTCGAGACCGGCTACGGTCCGTCGGGCCTGCCGCACATCGGCACCTTCGGCGAGGTGGCGCGCACCACCATGGTCCGTCAGGCCTTCCAGCGGATGAGCGACATCCCGACGAAGCTGTTCTGCTTCTCCGACGACATGGACGGGCTGCGCAAGGTTCCGGACAACATCCCGAACAAGGAACTGGTCGCTGCCAGCCTCGGCAAGCCGCTGACCCAGGTCCCCGACCCGTTCGGCACGCACGACAGCTTCGGCGCGCACAACAACGCGCGGCTGCGTGCCTTCCTCGACAGCTTCGGCTTCGAGTACGAGTTCCAGTCCTCCACCGACTGGTACAAGTCGGGCCGCTTTGACGACGCGCTGCTCGGCGTGCTGCGGCATTACGACGAGATCATGGCCGTCATGCTGCCGACGTTGGGCGAGGAGCGCCAGCAGACCTATAGCCCGTTCCTGCCGGTCTCTCCCTCCACGGGGCGCGTGCTTCAGGTCCCGGTGCTGGAGCGCGACGTGGACGCCGGCACCATCGTCTTCCAGGACGAGGACGGCAAGAAGGTCGAGGTCCCGGTCACCGGCGGCCATGTGAAGCTCCAGTGGAAGCCCGACTGGGGCATGCGCTGGTACGCGCTGGGCGTCGATTACGAGATGTACGGCAAGGACTTGATCCCGTCGGCCGAGCTGGCCGGGAAGATCGTCAACATCCTCGGCGGCACCCCGCCGCAGGGCTTCAATTACGAATTGTTCCTCGACGACAAGGGGCAGAAGATCTCCAAGTCCAAGGGCAACGGCCTGACCATGGAGGAATGGCTGGCCTACGCCCCGCCGGAGAGCCTCGCCCTCTACATGTTCCAGAAGCCGAAGTCGGCCAAGCGCCTGTATTTCGACGTGATCCCGCGGGCGGTGGACGAGTATCTGGCCTTCGTCGCCAAGCTGCCGGTGGAGGAGTCGGCCAAGGCGCTGGAGAACCCGGCCTGGCACATCCACAACGGCACGGCGCCGGCGGTGCGCTCGGACGTGTCCTTCAACCTGCTGCTCAACCTCGCCGGGGCGGCGAACGCCGAGACCAAGGACGTGATGTGGGGCTTCATCAGCCGCTACGCGCCCGAGGCGACGCCGGAAAACAGCCCCTTCCTGGACAAGCTGGTCGGCTACGCCGTCCGCTACTACCAGGACCAGGTGAAGCCGACGAAGCGCTTCCGCGCGCCCACCGACGCCGAGCGCGCCGCGCTGGAGGATCTGCTGAAGCGCCTGGACGGCATCCCTGCCGACGCAGCGGGCGACGTCATCCAGAACGAGGTCTTCGCGGTCGGCAAGGAGCATGGCTTCACCGAGCTGCGCGCCTGGTTCCAGGCGCTCTACGAGGTGCTGCTCGGCCAGACCACCGGCCCGCGCATGGGCTCCTTCATCCAGCTCTACGGCCTGGACGAGACCAAGGCCCTGATCCGCGAGAAGCTGGCCGCCTGAGCATCGTCTCCCTTTCCCCTCCCCCGCGCCGCGGCCCGCCGCGGGGGAGGATTTTCCAGCGGACCGGCACGCCTCGCAAACAATTCGTCTAACGCATGAACTGCACCCAAGGGAGGCGGTGCTCCGGGGCATGCCTGCGTGGATGTCGCTCAGCATTCGGCGAGACTTCACCCGCCACCGTTCCCGTCACAAACAATATTGTTGGTCCGATCGTTTGCGTTTCCATCATCCGGCCATGCGGCTCGAATGTGTGCAAACGGTCGAAATCCTGCCCACCCTCTGGGCAAACAACATTTTATTCCCGCATCGCCATGCGCACACCGCACCGCACCAATACCAACTTGGTATTACCATCCGCCAAGGTCAAAGCCTATGATCCGCCCCGTTACTGCTTTTGCAGTGCGTTTCCTCCCTAAACTCTTCAAGGCCGCGCCCCATCGGGGTTGCGGCCCTTTTTCTTTTCAACCTTCGCTTTTCGACGCTTCGACACCACAACCCGACGGAAGGACCGGCGGCGCAGGGTCTGGTTGCTTGCGCCGGGCGCCGATGACAAGGTCGGCTCCGTTAGCGTCCCGTTAACCGGCCCGTCGTTGGATATCCGGATGCAGCCACGTCAGGCCCTCCACTCCGATCAAGGGGACGACCGTCCCGACACGGCCCGCTCGGCGCCGCGGGCAGCCCCCTCCGCGGACGACGGGGTGGACCCGGACCTGCTCGGCTATCTGTTCGACGATTCTCCCCCCGCCCCTCCTGCGCCGGAACCGGCCCGCCGCCGCGTCGGCACGGCGCTGGTCGAATCGCGGCGGGCCGGGATGGGCGATGCCGGGGTCCGCGCGCATCTGGCGCGCAAGCTGTGCCGGCTGCTGCCCGACCTGCCCCCGGACCGCCAGGACAAGGCCACCGCCACCGCCCTGCGCACGCTGGAGCGGCTGGCCCGCGATCACGCGGCCCATGTGCGGACGGCGCTGGCCGGGGCTCTGAAGGACGTCGCCTGCGCCCCGCCCGCCGTGGCGCGCACGCTGGCCCGCGACGTGGAACGCTCGGTGGCGGAGCCGATCCTCCATTGCTGCACCACCCTGACCGACGACGACCTGCTGGAGATCATCGCCAGCCACCCCGCAGGCTGGGCGCTGTCGGCCATCGCACGGCGGCCGGCGGTCAGCGCGCCGCTGTCCTGCGCCATCGTCGACACGGGCGACGCGGAGGCCACGAGCGTCCTGCTGGACAACGACGGCGCGGTCATCCCGGACGACCGGCTGGAGGATCTGGTGGAGCGGTCGGGCGGTCATCCGGACTGGCAGGCCAAGCTGGCCGGCCGTCCCGCCCTGCCGCAACGGCTGGCCATGCGGCTGGCGGAGTCCGTCGACGACTCGGTGGCCGACCTGCTGCTGCGCCGCACCGATCTGGACGCGGTCACCGCGGCGGAGGTCGCCGCGGTGACCCGCCGCCGCGTCGCCTGGGTCGAAGGGCGTGATCCCGCCGAGTCGCCGGGGCGCCGCGCCGTCCGCCTGCACCGCCAGGGAGCGCTCGACGAGACGGCGCTGGGCGACGCCCTGTCCTGGGAGGAAATGGACTTCGTCCGCGCCGCCCTGGCCCTGCGCGCCGCCGTCCATCCGGGGATCGTGGACGACATCCTGCGCTCCGGCGATCCCCGCGCGGTCACCGCCCTGGTCTGGCGGGCGGGCTATTCGATGCGCTGCGCCATGCGGGTGCAGGTCCGCGCCGCCGGCATCCCGCCGCGCGCCGTGCTGAACGCCCGCCAGGGCACCGACTACCCGCTGCCCGCGGCGGACATGACCCGCCACCTCGCGCTCTACGGCGTCCGTTCCTGACGCCGTAGAGCGCTGTTCCCGAAATTTCCGTTACTGGATCTCCAGCGGCCGCCGGGGCGGCGCGCGCCGCGTGTCGGGAGCCAGCGTCGGATCGTTCTGATACAGCGGGCGCGACGGGTCGGTGTCGATCAACTGCGGCGGGGTGACGATCTCCTCGCCAGACCCGGAATCGAACTGGATCACCGCCATCCGGCGCACCGTCTCGCACAGATCGCGCTTGCGCAGGGTCGCCGGGTCGGCAGGCCCGTCGAAGGCCACGAGAGGCACCACGATGCCGCTGCGCTCCCCCGGCGGGACGGAGGTGTACACGTAGTTCGACACGGGCCGGCAATACAGGATGTCGGTGGCCGACGGCATATCCGACGGAGCGCCGGCCGCCGCCTCGCCCAGCGGCGCGCTGGCCAGCGGCGCCTTGGCCAGAGCGGCCTCATAGTCTGCGACGGTTTGTCCCAAGGCCGCGCCGCCGCTTCCCAGGGCCAGCGTCACGGTCAGGCAAAATGCCGGTGCAAAACGACTCATGGTTCTTCCCCCCACTCCGAACGGCCTTCAAAACCTATCCAAAGAATAGTGCGCCGCACCCGCAACACCAAATTCCTGTTTGCCGTTGCGGCCATTCGCCGTAATCGATTGCACAGTTCCGCGTCCCGTGCTTGCGGTCACGCTTGCTCTCGGGCCGGAATCGCGCTAGGAACCGCCCTCGAAATCTCAGGGCGCTGGACCCCTAGGACGCTACACTCAATCGGTTCTGTCCTCCGCTGAATGGGGGACGCTCACGCTTAGGGAAACGCTCCATGGCTCGCAAGAAGATTGCGCTCGTCGGCGCCGGCCAGATTGGCGGCACGCTGGCTCTGCTCGCTGCCCAGAAGGAACTCGGCGACGTCGTCCTGTTCGACATCGCGGAAGGCATGCCGGAGGGCAAGGCCCTCGACCTGGCTGAGACCTCGCCGGTCGAAGGCTTCAACGCCAAGCTCAGCGGCGGCAACGACTATTCGGTCATCGAAGGCGCCGACGTCGTGATCGTCACCGCCGGCGTGCCGCGCAAGCCGGGCATGAGCCGCGACGACCTGATCGGCATCAACACCGGCGTCTGCCAGACCGTCGGCGAGGCCATCAAGAAGCACGCCCCGAACGCCTTCGTCATCGTCATCACGAACCCGCTGGACGTGATGGTGTGGGTGCTCCAGCAGGCCTCCGGCCTCCCGCCGGAGCGCGTCGTCGGCATGGCCGGCGTGCTCGACTCGGCCCGCTTCCGCTACTTCCTGGCCGACGAGTTCAAGGTGTCGGTCGAGGACGTCACCGCCTTCGTGCTGGGCGGCCACGGCGACACCATGGTCCCGCTCGTCCGCTACTCGACCGTCGCCGGCATCCCGCTGCCGGATCTGGTCAAGATGGGCTGGACCACGCAGGAGAAGCTGGACGCCATCGTGCAGCGCACCCGCGACGGCGGCGCCGAGATCGTCAAGCTCCTGAAGACCGGCTCGGCCTTCTACGCCCCGGCCGCGTCCGCCATCCAGATGGCCGAGTCCTACCTGAAGGACCAGAAGCGCGTCGTTCCGGTCGCCGCCTACCTGACCGGCCAGTACGGCCAGAACGACCTCTACGTCGGCGTCCCGACGATCATCGGCGCCGGCGGCGTCGAGAAGATCATCGAGATCGATCTCTCCGCGGAAGAGAAGAAGATGTTCGATCACTCGGTCGACGCTGTGAAGCAGCTCGTCGAGGTGGTCAAGAAGCAGCAGGCTGAGAAGGCCGCCTCCTAAGGCGGCCTGTTTTTTGCCTGCGCGACGGCCTGCGGCCTCGTCGCCCGGGGTGGACGGTTGAACCGTCCGCTCCGGGTGGTACAGTGATCGCGGTTGTTCGCGCCAGCCGGCGTAAGGCTTCCTGAAGGACTCGTCCCCCCGAAGACTTGCGCCCTGGCGCGACCGCCAGCAGGAAACGCCTGCCCGATCTTCGCCCATCGTCAGCCGACCACACTCTGTCAGCCGACCATAAAAACAGATGGACGCCCGATGAACATCCATGAGTATCAGGCCAAAGGCCTGCTGAAGAAGTACGGCGTCGCGGTGCCCCGCGGCGGCGTCGCCTACACCCCGCAGGAAGCCGAGACCGTCGCCCGCGAGCTGGGCGGCCCGGTGTGGGTCGTGAAGTCGCAGATCCACGCGGGCGGCCGCGGCGCCGGCCGCTTCAAGGACAACCCCGAGGGCAAGGGCGGCGTCCGCGTCGTCAAGTCCATTGAGGAGGTCGGCAAGAACGCCGGCGAGATGCTCAACCACGTGCTGGTCACCAAGCAGACCGGTCCGGAAGGCCGCGAGGTCAAGCGCCTCTACGTCGAGGAAGGCGCCGACATCAAGCGCGAGCTGTATCTCGGCATGCTGACCGATCGCGCCACCGGCCGCGTCACCATCATGGCGTCCACCGAAGGCGGCATGGAGATCGAGGAGGTCGCCCACAACACGCCGGAGAAGATCGTCAAGGTCGCCATCGACCCGGCCACCGGCATCCAGGGCTACCACACCCGCAAGGTCGCCTTCGCGCTGGGCCTCGAAGGCAAGCAGGTCTCCGCCGCCGCCAAGTTCATCGTCGCCGCCTATCAGGCCTTCGTTGACCTGGACTGCGCGATCGTCGAGATCAACCCGCTGATCGTCACCGGCGCCGGTGAGATCCTGGCGCTCGACGCCAAGATGAGCTTCGACGACAACGCCCTGTTCCGCCACAAGGACGTGGAAGAGCTGCGCGACGAGGCCGAGGAAGACCCGGCCGAGATCGAGGCCGCCAAGCACAGCCTCAACTACGTCAAGCTGGACGGCAACATCGGCTGCATGGTCAACGGCGCCGGCCTGGCGATGGCGACCATGGACATCATCAAGCTGTACGGCGGCGAGCCGGCCAACTTCCTCGATGTCGGCGGCGGCGCCACCAAGGAGCGCGTCACCGCGGCCTTCAAGCTGATCCTCTCCGACCCGAACGTCGAAGGCATCCTGGTCAACATCTTCGGCGGCATCATGCGCTGCGACGTCATCGCCGAAGGCGTCGTCGCGGCGGCCCGCGAGGTGCACCTGCACGTTCCGCTGGTCGTGCGCCTGGAAGGCACGAACGTCGAGCTGGGCAAGAAGATCCTTGCCGAGTCCGGTCTGCCGATCCTGTCGGCCGACAACCTCGCCGACGCCGCCGAGAAGGTGGTCAAGGCCGTGAAGGAGGCCGCGTAAGATGGCTGTTCTCGTCGATAAGAACACGAAGGTGATCTGCCAGGGCTTCACCGGAGCCCAGGGCACCTTCCATTCCGAGCAGGCGATCGCCTACGGCACCAAGATGGTCGGCGGCGTCACCCCGGGCAAGGGCGGCACCAAGCACCTCGACCTGCCGGTCTTCGACACGGTGGCCGACGCGGTCGAGAAGACCGGCGCCAACGCCAGCGTCATCTACGTGCCGCCGCCGTTCGCCGCCGACGCCATCCTGGAGGCGATCGACGCCGAGATCCCGCTGGTGGTGTGCATCACCGAGGGCATCCCGGTGCTCGACATGGTGCGCGTCAAGCGGG
>NZ_QOKV01000036.1 GCF_008365405.1 Azospirillum brasilense
CCTTCCATGGCGCGCATTGAGAAGCGTCTGAGCAGCGACGCATTGCCCCCTCCCTGACCCTCCCCCGCTGACGCAGGGGAGGGGACAACTCCCTCTCCTGCGAAGCGGGGGAGGGAAGGGGCCCGCGGCGGAGCCGTGGGAAGGGTGGGGGCAACGCGCCGCCTCCTCACACCGTCCCCTGCGTGTCCTCCTTGATCCCCAGCGCCTGCATCCGCTCGTAGAGCGAGGCGCGCGAAATCCCCAGCAGTTTGGCAGCCTTCGCCTTTACCCCGCCGGTGCGGGACAGGGCACCGACGATGGCCGCGCGTTCCGTGTCTTTCAGCACGTCGCTCAAGGGACGGTTTCCGCCCTCCGCCGCGCGCTCGCCCGAACCGGCGGGACCCGCCGCGCGCGGCAAGGCGCCACGGATGTGGTCGGCGGTCAGGACCGCGTCGTCGGTCATGGCCGATACCCGCTCCAGCACGTTGCGCAGCTCCCGCACGTTGCCCGGCCAGTCGTAATCCTCCAGCACGGCGATGGCCCCGGCGGTCAGCTCCCGCGACGGGGCGGCGGTGGTGAAGGCCAGCTCGTCGAGGATGCGGTCGGCGATGCTGCCGATGTCCTCCGTCCGGTCGCGCAACGGCGGCAGGGTGATCGGAACCACGTTCAAACGGTAATAGAGGTCGGCACGGAACTGCCGCTCGCGGACCAGGGCGTCGAGGTCGCGGCTCGTCGCCGCGATGACGCGCAGATCGACGCGCACCACCTTGTTCGATCCGACCGCCTCGAATTCCCGCTCCTGCAGCACGCGCAGCAGCTTGGCCTGGAGCGGCAGCGGCATGTCGCCGATCTCGTCGAGGAACAGGGTGCCGCCGTCGGCGAGCTGGAACTTGCCCTCGCGCATTTTGCGGTCGGCGCCGGTGTAGGCGCCGGGGGCGACGCCGAACAGCTCCGATTCCAGGAGGTTTTCGGGGATCGCCGCGACGTTCACCCCGACGAAGGGCGCGTTGGCGCGCGGGCTGGCGGCATGGATGCCGTGGGCCAGCAGCTCCTTGCCGGTGCCGGTCTCGCCCAGCAGCAGGACGGTGCTGTCGAGCTGCGCGGCGCGGCGGGCCAGGCGCTTCACCTCGCGCATGGAGTCGCTGTTGCCGATCATCTGCGACAGGGAGTATTTCGCGCGCCGCTCCTGCGCCAGCTCCTGCCGGGTGCGGTTCAACTCCTCCTGGAGTTTCTGGTATTTCGACATCAGCGGGCGCAGCCGGTCGGCCCGGTCGAACAGGGCGAAGCCGATGGCGCCGATCAGCGTCCCATCCTCCGCGCGCAGTGGCAGGCGGGTCACCACGATGGTCCGCTCCCCGATGTCCATGAGGTCGAGCAGCATGGTCTGCCCGCTCTCCACCACATGGCGCATCTGGCTGTTGGGAATGACCTCCTCCACCGGGCGGCCCAGCGCGTCCTCCGGGTTGCCCGAATAGCCAAGCAACTCAAGATAGCGGTCGCCGATCCAGGCGATCCGTGCGTGTTGGTCGACCACGATCAGCCCGACGCAGGCGTCCGCCAGATGCTGGAACAGCGACTCCACGGCCCTTGCCCGCAGATGTTCGAAGTTCGGTTCGAGGCTCATGCCTTCTTCCTTCTTGATGAGGGGCTTGGTGGAGGGCGTCGCGGACCTAGCATCAAGTGGGGGCACCATACCAGGGAATCCAGTTGGGGAATGCTTGACCCATACGCACGGCAGCAACACTATGCCGAATTACGCCGTGTGCCGAGGGACACGCTGTTGTATGGTGCGGCACGACGCTGACCGACCGAAGATTTGTCCCTGGCATGCTGCCGAAGGCCGATTCGAACGACCCGACCATGCCGGACCACGAGCAACTGCTGCTTGCCGTCGCGCGCAACCGCGATTCCACCGCCTTCCGCGCGTTGTTCGACCACTTCGCGCCGCGGATCAAGGCCTACATGCGCCGGCTGGGCGCCGACAGCAGCGCGGCGGAGGAACTGGTCCAGGACGTCATGATGGCGGTGTGGCTGCGGGCGGACCGCTTCGACCCGGCGCTGGCCAGCGCCTCCACCTGGATCTACACCATCGCCCGCAACCGCCGGATCGACCGCGTCCGGCAGGAGCGGCGGCCCGAGCTTCAGCCCGATGATCTGATGTCGGACGGGGGGGAGGAGCCCACGCCCGACCACCAGTTCGAAGCGGCCGAGACGGCCTTCCGTCTGCGCGCGGTGATCGGCAACCTGCCGCCGGAGCAGGCCGACGTGCTGCGGCTCGCCTACTACGAGGACAAGGTTCATGCGGAAATCTCCGCCGAACGCGGCATCCCGCTGGGAACCGTGAAGACCCGCTTGCGGCTGGCCCTCGTTCGCCTGCGCCGGGCTTTCGGGGAGGAGGCGTGACCGTGCCGGCCCATCATCCCGCCCCCGAACGGCTTCTCGACTACGCCGCTGGCAGCCTGCGCGAGGTGCAGTCGCTGCTGGTCGCCGCGCATCTCGCCTATTGCCCGGACTGCCGCGCGCAGGTCGCGGAGCTGGAAGCCTGCGGCGGCGTCCTGCTGGCGGATCTGCCGCCGGAGCCGGTGTCCGATTCGCTGTTCGGCACTCTGATGACCCGGCTCGACGCGACGGCCGCCGCGCCGGCGCCCGTTCCCACGCCGGCCGGAAAGAGCCTGTTTCCCGGCCCGCTGCGCCGCGCCATCGGGGCGGAGCCGGAGGCGCTGGAATGGGTGCGCATCGTTCCGGGCGTCCATCTGTCGGCCTGGGGCGTCAGCGCCGGAACCGCCTCGGCCTGCCTGCTGCGCATGGCGCCGGGGTCGCGGGTGCCGGCCCACCGCCACACCGACAGCGAGATGCTGCTGGTGATGAAGGGCGGCTTCTCCGACGAGTTCGGGGCCTATCGGGTCGGCGACGTGGCGTCCTACGACACCGGCACGCCGCACCACGCCGTGGCCGACGCGGACGGGGAATGCCTGTGCCTGCTGGTGCAGGACCAGCCTTTGGTCTTCACCGGCCCGCTCGGCTGGCTGCTCAATCGGGGCTTCCGCTTCTGAGCGGAAAACTGGAACGGGACGGGAACATTCCTTTCCCGCCGCGGGCGCGCTGCTGCTAGACTGCGGCCATGGCTGTGTTCGACGATTGCAAGGTCCTGTGCCGCGACTGCGCGGCGGCTGTCCGCGGGAGCGAGCCGCGCTGCCCGAAATGCGGCGGCCGGCGGCTGGTCCGGCATGAGGAACTGCACGGCCTCGCCATCGGCCACATCGATTGCGATGCCTTCTACGCCACGGTGGAGAAGCGCGACCGGCCGGAGTTGGTCAGCCGCCCGCTGATCATCGGCGGCGACCGGCGCGGCGTGGTGGCCGCCTGCTGCTACATCGCGCGGATGGCCGGGGTGCGCTCGGCCATGCCGATGTGGCAGGCGCTGGAGGCCTGTCCGGACGCCGTCGTGCTGCGGCCCGACATGGCGAAGTACAAGGCGGTGGGCCGGCAGGCGCGGGAACTGATGCACGCTTTCACGCCGCTGGTCGAGCCGCTGTCCATCGACGAGGCCTTCCTCGACCTCTCCGGCGTGGCGGAGCGGCTGAGCATCAGCCCGGCCCAGGCGCTGGCCGAACTGATCCGCCGCTTCGAGAACCAGCTGGGCATCACCGCCTCGGTCGGGCTCAGCTACAACAAGCTGTTCGCCAAGATCGCCTCCGACCTGGAGAAGCCGCGGGGATTCTCGGTGATCGGGCGGGGGCAGGCGCTCGACTTTCTGGCGCCGAAGCCGGTGTCGATCCTGTGGGGCGTCGGGCCGGTGCTGCAGCGCAAGCTGCAGTCGGACGGCATCCGCACGGTGGGCGACCTGCGCGGCTGGACGGAGATCGATCTGGTGCGCCGCCACGGCAAGATGGGCCGCCTGCTGCACCGCTTCGCCCGCGGCCAGGACGACCGCCGGGTGGAGCCGGAATCGCCGAGCAAGAGCATTTCCGCCGAGACGACCTTCGACTGGGAGACCGCCGACAAGGCCGCGCTGAAGGACGCGCTGCTGCCGCTGGCTGAGACGGTGGCGCGCCGCCTGTCGACCGCGGGCTTGTGGGGGCGCAGCGTGGTGCTGAAGATGAAGACCGCCGATTTCCAGACCATCACCCGCTCCCGCCGCGTCGATCCGCCGGCGCGGTCGGCGGGGCTGATCTGGCAGACCGGCTGCGAGATGCTGGACGCCGAGCCGGACGGGCGGTCGATCCGCCTGATCGGCGTCGGCTGCACCGACCTGCTCGACCCGGAGACCGAGGCGGAGCCGGGCCTGTTCGACGGATTCGGCCCGTCTCCGCCGGGTTGAAGCGAATTCGGACCATTCCGGTCCAGGGATCGCTTGCCGCGGGGCGGCTGAGGCGCCCACTCTTCGCTTGGACGTTTCGGTATGGAGAGACGGGATGAGTCAGGCGGTGTGCGCGGGGGCGATGATGACCTGCAGCTTCGGGGCAGCGCCGTCCGCCCTGGTGGTGCTGCCGCTGAACCGGACGATGGCCGGCGGCCCGCCGATGGCGAACATCATGGACAACAAGCCGATCATGAACATCCCGCCCTTCGGTGTGTGCACCAGCCCGGCGAACCCGGTGGTGGCCTCGATGATTCCCGTGCCGCCGCCGGGCGTGATCAAGCCGCAGCCCTGCGTTCCCTGCACCGTCGCCCCCTGGGTGCCTGGAGCACCTACGGTCATGGTCGGCAACATGCCGGCCCTGACCTCCACCAGCAAGCTGATGTGCAATTGGGGCGGGGTGATCCAGATCACGCTGCCGGGGCAGTTCACGGTTCAAACGCCGTGAGGTGTGGGAGGTGCCCCCTCCCTACCCCTCCCCCGCTTTCGCAGGGGAGGGAACTGCCGCCGCTTCGCAGAAGGCACCCTCTCCCGCGAGAGCGGGGGAGGGCCGGGGTGGGGGCAAGACTGCCCAAAGGCTTCCCTCACCCCGCCGGAGGCTGCAGCACGGCGATTTCCTTGCCGTCCTCCGAATAGGTCCGCAGCGGTTCGATCAGCAGGCCGCGGCGGTAGACGCCGTGCTGCATCAGCGCGCCGGAGGGGAAGAAACGGCGCAGCACCCCGTCCTGAAGCCCGTCCAGGAAGGCCGCGCGCTCGCTCACCGTGCCGTCGTCGTAATAGCCCAGGACGGGGCCGTGCAGGCGGTCGTTGGCGTAGCTCTCGCGCCGCATCGGACGGCCTTGCGGGCTGTGGAACAGCGCCTCGCCCTCGCGCTTGCCGTCGCAATACTGGAAGACGGCGGCCACCGTGCCGCTCTCGTGAAAGAAAACCGACGGGCCGTTGAGAAGCCCGTCGCGGTAGGTCATGCGGCAGGTCGGGCGGGCGTTGGCGTAGAAAGTGGTCTGGCCGTGCTGCACGCCGTGCGCATACTCCGCCACCTGGACGAGGCCGCCGCCGGGCGCGTAGTTGCGCACCTCTCCGTGCAGCTTCCCGGCGCTCAGCCGGGCGCGCAGGATCGGGTGCCCGTCCTCGCCGTAGGCGGTGTAAAGGCCGTGAAACTGCTCGTCGCGCATCTCGCCGCTGCGGACGATGCGGCCCTGCTCGTCGCGCTCCTCCACGGGTTGGGGATCGGATACGGCTTCATCGGCTGTCTCACCGGCCATCTCAATTCACCTTCACCAGGGTGCCTTTGACGGTCATGATGGCGCCGGCGCTGACCTCGCCCATGGTCTGGGCCTTCAGCGTCGCGGACAGTCCCTCGGCGGTCAGGGCCATGCCGGCTTTCAGGTTCATGCCCATGCTCGCCTTCACGTCCATGCCCATGCCCGACTTGATCTCCATGGCCATGCCGGACTTCGCATTGAAGGCGCCGCCGGCGTCGAGCTTCATGTCCGTCCCGGACTTGACGCCGACCTCGCCGGAGGTGGCGGTTACCTTGACCGACTTGCCCTTGATGACCACATCGCCGGTCACGTCGATGGTCAGGTTGCCCTTGATGGTCAGGGTGTAGTCGCCGTCGGCCTTGTGGATGAAGTCCGCCTTGTTGGTGTGGGTCTCGTCCCCCTTCACCGTCACGGCGCGCGTGCCCTTCGCGACGTCGTGCGTCTCGTTGCCTTCCGACACGGTGATGCTGTGATCGTTCTTCACGGTCAGCTTGCGGTCGTGCTGGATGTCGATGGTGCTGTCGTTCTCGACCGTCTCCACCTCGTCGTGTTTGATGAGGCGGGTCACGTCGTTCAACACCTCGACGTTCATGTCCTTCTGGGCGTGAACGAAAATCTCCTCGGCATCGGCCTTGTCCTCGAAGCGGATCTCGTTGAACTTGCCGGTGCCGTTCTTCGAGGTCTGGGTCTTGATGGTGCTCTTGGTCGAATCGTCGGGCAGCGTGTAGGGCACGGTCTGCTCGGCGTTGTAGACGGAGCCGGTGACCAGCGGGCGGTCGGGATCGCCGTCGAGGAAGGTCACCACCACCTCCTGCCCGACGCGGGGGAAGAACATGATGCCGTAATTCTTGCCCGCCCAGTTCTGTGCGACGCGGACCCAGCAGGAGCTTTTCTCGTCCTTCTTGCCCAGCCGGTCCCAGTGGAACTGGACCTTGATGCGCCCGTACTTGTCGAGCCAGATCTCCTCTCCGCTCTTGCCGACGACGATGGCGGTCTGGGTGGAGTGGATGCGCGGCTTCACCGCCGTGTCGAGCGGGCGGAAGGGCAGGTCGGGCGGGAAGGCGGTGAAATGGGCGTTGAAATGGCCGCTCGCCCCGTCGATGCGCACCGAATGCAGGACATACTCGGCGTTCAGGTCGCTCTTGCGGTGGCCGGACACGGTGATGCGCGTCCCGGCCTCCAGCGAGCGGCATTCGCCGCTGCCGCGCACCCGGCGGCCGGGGAAGGCCAGCGCCTGCTGGCGCAGCTTGGCCATCGCCTCGCCGTCCGACGAGGTGGTGTGGCGGCCCATGTAGTCGCTGACCGTGCCGAAGCCCGACGCGCCCTCGGCGGTGGCGTAGAGGTCGGTGGAGGGCGTCTCGAAATGGTAGCCGTCGATGCCGTAGCTCTTGGTCGTCACACGCCGCTCGACGCTAAGCCCCGTCAGCACATGGTCCTCGTCGTCGTGCCCTTCGGTGGCGCGGTATTCGAAGGCGTCGAGCAGCGGGCTCTTGGCGAAGGCGTTGGCCCCGTCGCCCAGCACCAGCGTGTGCTTCCCGTCCTCATGGGCGAAGTAGTAGAAGATGCCTTCCTCTTCGAGAAGCCGGGCGACGAAGTTGTAGTCGGTCTCGCGGTACTGCACGCAGTATTCGCGCTTGGCGTAGGTGCCGGTCAGCGACTTCTTGAGGTCGGTGTAGCCGGCGCCCTTGCAGACCTCCTCGACGATTTCCGGGACCGTCTTTTCCTGGAAGATGCGGCAGTCGCCAGAATGGGTGAGCATCCACAACCAGGGATGAAGCTCCGCCTCGTAATGGGCGACCTGGCCGCGGTCGTCGACATGGGTCAGCTCGATCCGGCCGACGATGGCGTTGATGTGGCGCACCGTCTCCTGATCGCCGAGCGTGATGGCGACGGTCACCGCCTTGCCGACGATGCGGTCGAAGGCGATGTCCTCGTCCGACGAGATCATGGTCACGCGGTAGGTGAACAGCGACGACAGCCGCTCCTCCCCCACGATGGTGCGCAGCGCCAGCGCGTCCGCCCCCAGCGGGGTGGTGATGGACAGATACTGGCCGTCCTGGGAAAAGCGCTTCGCCATCCTCGCCGCTCCCCGGTCAGGCCGCCGTGCCGTCCACGCTGACGGTGAACCGCCCGTCCGCGCCATGGTCCACGGTGATGCGGCCCACCGGCTGGCCGGCGGCGACGCGGTCGAGGATGCGGATCGCCACCTCCGGCACCACGAACTCCGACAGCAGCGTGTCGATCATGCGCGCCCCGGCGTCGGAGTTCAGCGCCCGCAGGACCAGCGCCTCCACCGCCGCGTCGGTGACCGCCAGTTCGGCGCCGCGGTTGCCGGCGGTGCGGCGCTGCAGCTTGTCCAGCTTCATCGTCACGATGCGGCGGATCTGCGCCTCGTTCAGCGGGTAGTAGGGCACGACGGACAGGCGGCCGAGGAAGGCCGGGCGGAAGCGGCGGCGCAGCACGTCGGAGATGGCGGCCAGCCCCTCTTCCCGCGCCTCGCCGATGCGCCCGGCGTCGAGCGCCTCGCGGCCCAGAGCGAACAGCTCGGTGTCGCCCAGGTTGCTGGTCAGCAGGATCAGCGTGTTACGGAAATCCACCTCCACGCCCTCGCCGTCCTCCAGCACGCCCTTGTCGAAGACCTGGTAGAACATGTCCAGCACGTCGGGGTGGGCCTTCTCGACCTCGTCCATCAGCACCACGGCGTGGGGGCGGCGGCGCACCGCCTCGGTCAGCACGCCGCCGCTGCCGTAGCCGACATAGCCCGGAGGGGCGCCGCGCAGGGTGGCCACCGCGTGGGCCTCCTGATACTCCGACATGTTGATGGTGATCAGGCTGTCCTCGCCGCCGTTCAGCAGTTCGGCGAGCGCCAGGGCGGTTTCGGTCTTGCCGACGCCGCTCGGGCCGCTCAGCAGGAAGACGCCGATGGGGCGCTGCGGCTCGCCCAGACCGGCGCGGTAGCCGCGCACGGCCCGCGCGATGGCCTGGAGCGCCTGCGGCTGGCCGACGACGCGGGCGGCCGTGCGGTCCTCCAGCGTGGCGACCACCTCCAGGTCGTCCTTGGACATCGAGCCGACCGGGATGCCGGTCCAGTTCGACACCACGGCGGCGACCACCGCGCCGTCCACCCGGTGCGGGACCAGAGGGCTATCACCCTGAATCGCTTTCAGCTTCTCCATGGCCGCCGCGGCCTCCACCGCGTGGCCGGCCTTCAACGCGGCCTCCACCGCATCGACCAGATCGCGTTCGCGGGTCCAGCGCTCGTCCAAAGCGGCCTTCTCCAGGGCCAGCGCGCCGCGGCGTTGCGAAATCTGCGTCAGGCGGGCGTGGTGGGCGGTGCCGGGCTCGGCCTCCAGCCGCTCCGCCTCGCGGCCCAGGATGGCGTCCTCGCGCTCCATCGCCTCGATGGCCTCGGGCTTGGAACTGCGGGCGATGGCGACGCGGGCGCAGGCGGTGTCGAGCACGCTGATCGCCTTGTCGGGCAACTGGCGGGCGGGGATGTAGCGGGCGGACAGGGCCACGGCGGCGGCGATGCCGTCGTCGAGCACGCTGACCCCGTGATGCTCCTCGAAGCGGCGGACGAGGCCGCGCAGCATCGCCGCCGCCGCCGTCTCGTCCGGCTCCGGCACCGAGACGGGCTGGAAGCGGCGGGCCAGCGCCGGGTCCTTCTCGAAATACTTCTTGTACTCGGCCCAGGTGGTGGCGGCGATGGTGCGGAACTCACCGCGCGCCAGGGCTGGCTTCAGCAGGTTGGCGGCGTCGCCCTGGCCGGCGGCTCCGCCGGCGCCGATCAGTGCGTGCGCCTCGTCGATGAAGACGACCATCGGCACGGGGGAGGCCGAGACCTCCTTGATGATCGACTTCAGCCGGTTCTCGAACTCGCCCTTCACCCCGGCCCCGGCCTGGAGCAGCCCGAGGTCCAGCGTGCGGATGACCATGCCGCGCAGCGGCGGCGGCACGTCGCCCTCGGCGATGCGCAGGGCCAGCCCCTCGACGATGGCGGTCTTGCCGACGCCGGGGTCGCCGACCAGGATCGGGTTGTTCTGGCGGCGGCGCATCATCACGTCGATGACCTGCCGGATCTCGCGGTCGCGCCCGATCACCGGGTCGATCTTCCCGGCCTTGGCCTGGGCGGTCAGGTCCTGGCTGTACTGGTCGAGCATGGCCCGCCCGTCCGAGGCCGCACCGCCACCGACCGGTGCGGCGGCGGGGGCACCGTCGGACGCCGCGGCGGACGGCCCGCCCGCCTTCAGGGCGCGGACCAGTTCCGGCAGGTCCGACGCGGTGCGCTCGCGCGGCAGGGCGAGCAGGGAGGGGGCGGACTCCGTCACCACCGCCCGCACGGAATCGCAGGCGACCGCGGCCCAGAGGATGGCCGGGAGAAGGATCTGCGGGCTGTCCAGATGGGTGACGGAGATCAGCAGCGCCGTCTCCAGCATCTCCGGCACGCGGGGGGAGAAGGCCGGGGTGCGGCTGTTGCCGCGGCGGATGCGGTCCAGTGCGGCTTCGAGTTCCGTTTCCAGCCGGCCCGCCTCGACGCCGTAATGGCGCAGGATGCCGGCGACGGTGGCGTCCTTCAGCCGCAGCAGGGCCAGCAGCACATGCTCCGCCTCGACGTCGTAATGGGTCTGCGAGACGCACAGCGCGGCGGAGCGTTCGAGAACCTTGCGCCCGTCGCGGTCGAGCTTTCCGATGAGAGACTTGATGTCGGCGGTCACGGGACGGCTCCCTGGGATGACGTTGCGGGCGGGGCGGGATCGAGGGTCAGGCGCCCGTCCTTCAGGTTCGGGCGGCCCGGCGCCCGCAGCCAGGAGGTCCAGCCGAGACGGCTGCCTTCCGGCGGCTTGGTGGACAGGCGGGTCGGCGGCACCTTCGTGGCCTCCAGCACCAGCACGATGCGGAAGTCCATGCCGTCCCCGGTGTGGAAGCGGGCGAGCGCGCAGAGCGTCTGGTGGTGGCGCCCGTCGGGCAGGAACTCGCGGAAGCGCTCCAGGCTGTCGAGCGTCAGTTCGATGGCGTAGCAGCTCTGCTGGTCCCAGACGCGGCGGCCCAGCACCACGGTGCGGCCGAGGCTGTTGTTGCGCGCGCCGAAACCGCCGCCGATGCGGGTCCGGCTCTCGTCGTCCAGCGGTAGCCAGCGCCCGACGAAGCTCTCGACCCGCACCTTGACCCGGAAGACGGCGCCGAGGATCGCCTCCAGCCCAGCCGACGAGCGGCGGCGGTTGGCGAGGATGCCGGAAAAGGCCAGCAGCATGCGATCGGGCGTGCCGGGCAGGCGCTGCTCCAGGCCGGGCGTGCCGATGCCGGCCAGCGCGCGCAGCACGCGGGCCATCAGCGTGCGTTCCGGATCGCGCTCCAGCAGGGGCAGGCTGCCCTGGCGCGTCCGGTAGAAGATCGACATCAGGCGGTGGTTGAAGATGTCGTAGAAGGCCGAGCCCGCCGTGTCGCGCCGCGCCGCCCGCTCGACCAGCAGTTCGGTGGCGACGTAGGGCAGGGGGCCGTTGATGCCCGCCACGCCCAGAACGGGGGAGCGGACGACGCCACGCCCGTCCTCGGTCCGCCGCGCCTCGACCACGTCGCTGGCGGGGAAGACGAAGCTGGGGTCGTGCTCGATGCGGACGGCCTCCTGCTCCGGGTCGATTCCGGTGCCGAGCGGCGCGTAGCTGGGGGCGGCGCGCTCCAGCAGGGCGATGGCCTGCAGCAGGTCGAAGCCCCAGGGCTCGGCCTCCAGCCGGTCGATCAGGGCGGGAGGGTGGGACGCGCGGTCCGTCACAGGACTGGCTGGCTGCCGGCAAGGCGCGACCATGCCTTCCACACCCCTTCCCGTTGCACCGAGCGCAGCCGAAGCTGGGCGAAGGCGTTGACGTTGACGTAGAGCCCGAGGAAGCGGCTGAGCACCCCGCCGAAGACCAGCGGGCTGGCGCCGACGAAGTTCCGCTCGTCCAGGGCAACCGTCACTTCCAGCCCGCGCACGAAGCCGCGCCAAGCGTCCTGCCCCATGCGGTGCAGCACCGGGCGGGAGGACAGGCCCTGCACGCCGCGGATCTGGTGCTGGGCGGACGGATCGTCGGGCGCGTGAAGCAGCAGGATGGATTGCAGGGCGCGCAGCCCCTCGGCGTCGCCGGTCAGGCTGAGATGGTTGACCGACAGATGCGAGATCAGCTTCCAGGCCGACGAGCCGCCCGCCGGGGCGGGGCGGCCGGGCGTCGGCTTGTGCAGGCAGCGGATGGTGGCGATGGGTGCCGCCTCCTCGATCATCAGCGCGGCCCCTGCCGGGACCTGCTCGGCCAGCGCGCGGTTGGTGCAGAGCGTGCGGACGAGAAGCGTCTCGTCCGCCGGGTCGGTTGGCGTCAGGTCGAGGTGGTGCAGGCTGAGATGCAGGTCGGTGCCCGGCACGTCCTCCCGCTGGGTCGGCTCGCGCGCGGCCAGCCAGAAGCCGCGCGGTTCCGTTTCGGCCTCCGCGTGCTGGTGCGAGAACAGGGGGACGTAGCGGTGGTGCATGCCGTCGCCGTCGCGCAGGCCGCTGACCTCCAGGATCGAATGGACCTCGGTCGTCCGCTCGCGCAGGGCGTCGGGAACGACGCGGTAGGCGGTGCGCCGGTGGTTCAGCCGGATCGGCTCCGCCGTGCGGTTGAACAGGTTGACGATGGGCGTGCAGCCGAGGACGAAGCTGTCCTTGCGCAGGGTCAGCCGGTTGGGCAGCGGGCGCGACACCGCGATCAGGATGTCCACGACCTCCCCCGACAGCCGGCCCTGGGGAAGCGGCAGGTCGTAGAAGTCGAACTTCTGCGGGAACTCGAAGTATTCCTGCAGCAGGCCGTAGGCGGGCTGGGCGTGCTTGGGATGCGGCAGCACCGTCTCGTCCGGGCCGAAGCCCACGGGGGCGATCAGGTTCTCGCCGCGCAGCCGCACCGGCGGCTTGCCGGGCTGGACGTAGGCGATCTCGACCACGCCGCACAGGAACAGCTCGTGCAGGGCGGAGGTGAGGATCGTCTCGCCGTCGATGAACAGGCGCAGCTTGTCGATCGGCAGATTCTCGAAGGACTGGTTGCGCGTCTCCAACCTTAGCCGCAGCACCGACGCGGTGGCGGCGCCGTCGAGGAAGTCGTAGCGGTCGGCCGGCTCCACCGCGGCGTCGGTCACCGCGACCGGCCACAGCGTCACGTCGTAGGCGGTGCGGAAACGGCAACGGATGTTGTCCTCCGCCACGGCGTGCAACGGGGTGCCGCGCGGCACGCGGAAGCCGCCGGTCAGCCGCCCCTCGCCGGGCACCGGCTCCATCCGCGCGATGCCCATGGCCGGGATCGGCGCGATCATCTGCGGGTGCAGGATGCCGAGCAGCGCCTCGGAGAAGCGCGGGAACTCGCGCTCCAAATTCAGTTGCAGGCGTCCCGACAGGAAGGCGAAGGATTCGATCAGCCGCTCCACATTGGGGTCGGCGGCCTGATCCGGTCCCAGCGCCAGCCGGCGCGCGATCTTGGGATAGCTGCGCGCGAAGGCTTCGCCCGCCCGGCGGACGTAGAGAAGCTCGCGTTCGTAATGGTCGAGGAGATCCTCGCGCCGCATCCTGGTGCGTCCTTTCAGCCGGATTCGGCGTGGCCGCGCAGGCCCACGTCGAACTCCAGCCGTTCGGTGACGGTGCCCGCCACGACCTCGCCGGAGATGCTGGTGACCATGGTGCCGCGCCCGGTTCCGGCGCTGACGGTCACCCGCGGGCGCTTCAGCCGCGGCTCGAAGTCGATGATGGCCTGTCGCACCATCCGCTCCACCTGACGGCGGTCGGCGTCGGAGGCGGCGTCCAGATGCGTGATGTCGGAAATCCCATAGTCCAGCGCCGTTCCGCCGAGGTCGGGGCGGCGCGTGCCGGTGCTGCGGCTGTCGAGGATGCGCGCGACCTCGCGCCGGATCGACGCCTTGAGGTCGGGCATGGACAGCACCGTGGCCGACGGCTCGTCGCCCGTCGGGTGGTCCGGTTCGAAGTCGATCAGCCGTTCGAACAGCAGCGACCGTCCGCCGGTCATCGTCTTGGGCTGGGTCATCGCCGTGTCCGTTCGATGTTATCCCTCTCCCGCCCCGGGAGAGGGAAGGGACCCGCGCGCAAGCGCGGGAAGGGTGAGGGTGTTGCCAAGGTTCAATGTCGGGATACTCGGCGGCACACTCACCCGCCCGCTTCGCGGGCACCCTCTCCCGGGGCGGGAGAGGGGTGTTCACAAGTTTAGCTGTCGGACACGGTGCCCTTCAGCAGGTTGAACTTCACGCCGCCACCGCCCTCGTGCTTCTGCTCCTCGGTGTAGCGCTTGTAGGTCCAGTAGATCTCGGTGGCGTTGATCTCGATGGTCTCGGTCGTGTCGCCCTCGTTGACGCTCAGGCTGTGCTTGGCGATCAGCGGGTTGGTCAGCTCGATCGTCAGGAACTCGCCCCACTGGTGGGTGTCGCCGATCGGCTTCAGGCAGTGGATGGTCCACTGCTTCTTCGCCGTGTCGGAGTTGGCCGAGCGCAGCAGCAGCGAGATCAGCTTGGGCGAGGCCCGGTCCCACTTGCGCTCGAGCGTGATGTTCTCGACCTTCGGGGTGTGGACCGTGCGGCGGGCGTTGGTCGACACTTCCATTTCGACGGTCATGTCCTGCGACAGGGAATCGCACAGGATCATGTCCTTGAACACCGTGCCCCCGGCGATCTCCACCGCGGACTCCCCCTGGACGTTGGGGATATCGAGAATGATCATAGACATGCGGATTTACTCCGGACGATGCGTTCGGGGGGAGGGGATCAGGCTTCCGGCGCCGGCAGTTCGGCGACCATGCGGATGGAGGCCGACAGCTCTTCGAGCTGGAAATGCGGACGCAGGAAGATGTTGGCGCGGTAGACGCCCGGACGGCCCGGCACGTCGTAGACGTCGATGCGGGCCTCGCGCAGCGGGAAACGGGCCTTCGTGCCCTGCGACGCCTCGTCGTCCAGCAGGACGTAGTTGGCGATCCAGGTGTTCAGGTGGTCCGTGATGTTGTTGCGCGTCAGGAAGGCGCCGATCTTGTCGCGCAGCATCACCTTCAGGTAATGGGCGAAGCGCGACGACACCAGCATGTACGGCAGCATCGCGGAGATGCGGGCGTTCGCGTTGGCCTCGTCGGTGTTGTAGACCTTCGGCTTGTTCGTGGTCTGGCCGCTGAAGAACGCCGCGTAATCCGTGTTCTTGCAATGGACCAGAGAGATGAATCCGAGGTCGTTCAGTTCCTTCTCACGGCGATCGGTGATGGCGATCTCCGTCGGGCACTTCAGGGCGACGTCGCCCTCGTCGGTCTTGAAGGTGTGGCTGGGCAGACCCTCGACCTTGCCGCCGCCTTCCACGCCGCGGATGGCCGCGGTCCAGCCATGCTTGGCGAAGCTGTCGGTGATGCGCGCGGCCAGCGCCCAGGAGGCGTTGCCCCACAGGTACTTGGAATGATCGCGCCCGTCGGTGTCCTCGACGAAGTTCATGCCTTCGACCGGAACGGTGTTCGGGCCGTAGGGCAGGCGCATCAGGACGTGCGGCATGGTCAGCGAGACGTAGCGGGAGTCTTCCGACGAACGGAAGGATCGCCACTTCACCATCTCGGCCGTCTCGAAGATCTTCGACAGGTCGCGCGGGGCGCCCAGCTCGCCGAAGTTCTCCATGTCGAACATCGCCGGCGACACGGCGCTGATGAACGGCGCGTGGGCGGCGGCGGCGAGGTTCGACATCTTCTCCAGCAGGGAGATGTCCTGCGGATGGCGGCCGAACTCGTAATCGCCGACCAGCATGCTGTAGGGCGTGCCGCCCAGCGTGCCGTACTCGGCCTCGTAGACCATCTTGAACATGGCGCTCTGGTCGAACTCGACCGCGCTGTCCAGGTCCTTCTGGAGATCCTTGCGGGAGACGTTGAGGACGCGCAGCTTCAGCGTCGTCGAGGTCTCGGTGTTCATGACGAGGTAGTTGAGGCCGCGCCACGTCGCTTCCAGCTTCTGGAAGTCGGGGTGGTGCATGACCTCGTTCAGCTGGTCGCTGATCAGCTCGTCGATCTGCGCGATGCGCTGGTTGATCGCCTCGACCACGTCGACGGCGGAGGCGTCGCCGGTCTCGGCGAGGACCTGGTCGACGAATTCGGTCAGAAGGTCGCGGGCGTAGGGCCGCTGGCCCTCCTCGCGCGCCATCTTGCCTTCGACCATCATGCGGTCGAGCAGGGACAGATTGGCGGCGCTCTCAACGGACGTTTCCGTGCTCACCTGTTCGCTCCGTGAAGGGGGTTCTGGTTGGGCTTACCGGGAGGGGGGATCAGGCGGGCTCGCCCGCGGGCTCGCCGGCCGGGGTGCCGGCCACCGGGCCGAGGAGCTTCTTCAGCTCGTCCTGCTGTTCGGTGCTGGTGATGACGTCGTTCAGCAGGCCGTTCAGCTCGTCGTTGCCGTCCAGCTTGGCCAGCAGGTCCGACAGCTTCTGCCGGGCTTCGAACAGGCGGCTCAGCGTCGGCACCTGCTTCAGCACCTCCACCGGCTGGAAATCGTCCATGTGGCGCATGTTCAGCAGGATGTTCAGCTTGCCGCCGTCCTCCTGCAGCTTGTTGTCCACCTGGAAGGCGAGGCGCGGCGCCGTGGCGGCCATCACGTCGTTGAAGTTGTCGCGGTCGATCTCGACGAACTTGCGCTCCTTCAGCTTGGGAAGGGGCTTCTCCGGCTTGCCGCTGAGATCGGCCAGGATGCCGACCAGGAAGGGCAGCTCCTTCATCTCCTGGGCGCCACCGGTGTGGACCTCGTAGGTGAGCTTCACCCGCGGCGGGCGGACGCGCTCCAGCTTCTTCTGACTGCTCTCGCTCATATCTGACGACCTCATAGGGTTGTGCGCGTCGCGCGCCGGCTGTCGAGCTTCGCCATCATTCGAAAGGCACCCCTGTCGAGGCCAGTCGAGATGGACCCCAATTGGACGACATCGCCCCGGAACACCTCCGTTTCGGAGGGAATGTCCGGCATACGAAGCATCGCCCGCTCAGCTTCGAAGGTGCTGCAAGAGGAAGTTGCGGGCCTCCAGCAGTTGACTCATCCGCTCGGCGCTGGACAGCAGGCCGGTGTCGGGGTGGAAGATCGGGGCCAGCGTGCGGAAACGGCTGTTCACCACCTGCGGATCGAGGCCCCATTCATGGGTGAAGCCCAGCACGTAGGTGGCCTGCCAAGGCTTGCGGATCGGCTGGCGCAGCGGGCGGAAGGCCAGCGTCTCCAGCGCCGCGGTCAACTGCTCCAGGCGCAGGCGGCAGCGGCTCATCTCGCTTTCCACGGCGTTCAGCTCGCCCGCGGTGATGAGGTGCGCGCCGTCGTCGCTGCCGATGGTGGCGGCGACCCAGGCGGCCTTGCGCACGGTCGCCGCATCCAGCGGCGTGGCGTGGCGCACGCGCAGCTTCGGCACCACCCGCACGCGGCGGGTGCCGCCGCTCTTCAGCGTCACGGTGCGGTGGGAGACGTCCACCGGTTCGGGGCTGCCGGGATCGGGCAGATGGGTCAGCGCCTCCGGCCCGACCAGCGTCAGGCAGGATCGGATCAGGGCGGGCACCGTCATGCCGCGCGCCGCCGCCGCGGAGTCCACGGCGGCGTAAAGGGCATGCTGACAGGGTGCTGTGATGGTGGGCAAAGGGCCTCCGGGTACGCACGGCGGTATTGCCCCGCAAGGTGTGCGATGGCGGGCCGTCGCGGAACGCCTTGTTGGTCCACTCCCGGAGTCACGCCGTTGGAACTGCGTCCGTTGCGGAGTGAAGGCGGTCAGGCGTCCTTGCTGCCGCGGAGTTCCTCCATCACGGCGCGGATGCCGGTTTCCAGCGCCCGGACGCGGCGGCGCTGCCGCTCCTCCCGCCGCAAGGCCTCCTGCGTCTCGCCGCGCAGACGGTCCACCTCCTCGACCAGCGAGGGGGCGACGGTGCCGCGGTCGGTGTAGAACAGTCCGACCTGAATGACCTCGTAGAGGGAGGTTCCGGCGGGCATCAGCCGCTCCAGCGCGGAGAGGGCGGCCAGCCGTTCCCCGGGAGCATCGCTGCGCAGCCGGGCGAGGATCGCGTGCAGGCGGGCATCCCGGTTCATGATGGCCGGTTCATGATGGAGCGCGTCCTTTCTGATTGGCCGGTCTGGTTCGCCGGGGGAGTATCGCAGGGGCCGGGGAGCGGCAAAAGCAGATCAGACCAAGTTGGGCCAATCTGAACGGGATGCCCCCGCGGAAAGCCGCTATAGCCGGACCCTTGGGAGGCTGGCCATGCTCTACGGTTTCGGGCGTCTGGCGCTTGTGTTGTGGTTGTGCGCCGTGGGCGGGCAGGCGTTCACCCTGTTCGCCTTTCACAACGCGGTTGCGGAGGCGCACACGGCGGAAATCGCCGCGCGCGCGTCGGCGCTGGCCAGCCGCGTCGCCGCAAGCGCGGCGGAACGCGCCGCCATCGGCTTTCCGCTCGCCGACCAGAACGACCTGCAAAGGCTGATCGAAATGGCCTCCACCGGCGGCGGGGGCGTGCGGCTCTATGTGGTGGACCCGCGCGGGACCGTGCTGTTCGCCACCGCCCAGGCGGCGGGGACGCCGGTGCCGACCTCCTGGATGGGCGGCGCCGCGGGGCTGCCGGCGGAGCCGTGGGACCTCGCGGACCGCGACGGCGTGCTGGTCGGCGTGCCGGTGGCCGACGCCTTGGGCAAGCCCGCCGGCGCCGTGCTGGGCCTCGCCCCGCAGCAGGACGCACGGGTGGAGGTTCTGGCCGCGCTGCGCGAGACGGCGACGGTCACCGCCGTCTTCCTGGCCGCCATCGGGCTTCTCGCCGTTCTCGGCACGCGGCTGCTGCTGTCCGGCGTCTGCCGGTCCGTTCTGGAGCGGACGGCCTTCTACGCCGCTGAGGCGCGGCAGCTTCAGGCCAACGGGTCCGCCACCGTCGCGGTGGGCGATCCGGCGCTGTCCGCCGTCCTGGCCGGGCTGCACGCGGCGGAGACCGAGGCCGCCCGCATCGACGGGGAGGTGCTGCGATGACCCGCCCGGCGACGCTGTTCCCCCAGCGCAGCGTGTTGCGGCGCTTCATCCCGCTGATGGCGGTGGTGGTCGTCGTGCCCTGGCTCGCCACGCTGGCGGCGGCGCTGATCGCCGCGGCCGGGCTGGCTGACCGGGGAACCGCGTCCCGCGCCGAGATCGTCGGGACGGCCATCGCCCACGATCTGGAAAAGGCGCTGGCGCTCGGCCTGCCGCTCGACCGCATGGCCGGGATGGACGATTATCTGGGCGAGGCCGGCGCGGTGTTTCCGGAGATCAAGCTCATCCTGGTGGTGGACGGCGCCGGCCGCCCCTTGTTCCAGAAATCCGACGCGGCGCGCCCCGACCTGTCGGTCCGGCTGGTGCCGGCGGAGACTGACTGGTCCGCGCTGGGGCTGGTCCCGCAACGCTTTCCCATTCGCCAGGGCGCCGCGACGGCGGGAGAGGTTCTGCTGGGCCGCAGCGCCGTGGCGCAGCCGGCCAACGCGCCGCGCATCCTGATCGACTTCGCGGTGGCGCTGAGCATCGCGCTGGCGCTCGGCGGGCTGGCGCTGCGCACCATGCTGAACGCCCAGGTGATGGCGCCGCTGCGGCTGGCGGCATCGTTGGAGGCCAACCTCGCGCGTTCCGCCTACGACCGCATCGCCCCGCCGGTGGAGCAGAGCCTGATCGGCACCCTTCTGGCCGAGATGAACCGGGTGGTGACCGGCGTGAACGACCGCTTCGCCCGCCTGCGCAGCTACTTGGCCGAGGTGCGCGATCTCAGCTTCAACAAGGATGCCGCGGCGGAGGTGGCGCCGCTGATCGAGCGGATCGAGCGGTTGGGCCGCTTCTCGCCCGACCGGCTGACCGCTCTGGCGCCGCCGGACGCCGGGTCGTTGCCCTACGCCGCCGCCTTCTGCGCCGGTGTGGGGGCGGCCATCGCCGCGGCCATGGCGGCGCGGCATCTGCCGCCGGGTATCGCGCTCGGCGGGGTGGTTCTGGGCATGGCCGCGGCGGTTCCGCTCGCCTTCGCGCTCGGCCGCCGAGCACCCATTGCGGGGATGCTGGCGTTGGGCGGCTGGGCGTTGCTGAATGGGCTGGGAGACGGGGCGGCGGTCTGGCTGAGCGGCGTTGTGTTTGGCGGGGCGGTGCTGGGCGGGCTTTCCGCGGCGCTTCCCTTCCAGGCGGCGCGTCCCGCCGCGGAAAGTTTGCGCGCCGGGCCGGCGGTGTCCGCCGCGGGCGGTCTGGTCGCCGGGACGGGGCTGTCGGTCCTGTGCATCGGCGGTGGCGTGCCGGGCGTCCTCATGGCCGGCGCGGTGCTGTCCGGATTGGCCGGTCTGCTGGCCGCCGTCCGGCTGGAGCGGCGGAGCGGTCTGACGCTGCCGCGCGTGACCCTCCGCGCTCTGCTGGCGGTGGACCGCTGGTGGGTGGACGGGGCGCTGCGGCCGAAGGGCTGGGCGCTGTGGCTGGTCACGGCGCTGGCCCTGGCGGCGTTGAGCCGGACCGACGGCGGCGGGGCGGTGGACGCCCGCCGGGTTGCGGAACTCTTCTGGCTGCACGCCACCCCGGCTTGGCTGGTCGCCGCGCTGGTCGCGGTGCTGGTGCCGCGGGGGGCTGCGGGGCTGCTGAGTTTGGGCGCGACGGCGGTGGTCGGGCTTCTCCTGGCGCTTGGTCCGGTGGAGCCGGGAACGGCCGTCGCGCTGGGCATCGCCGCGGCGCTTGGCGCCGGCCATGCGGGATTCGCGGCGTCCGGGAACTGGGGGGGGCTGACCGCGGCCCGCGCCGCGCTGACCCTGGCCGGAACGCTCGGCGTGCTGTGGCTGTCCGGCGGGAGCAACACGGTGGTGGCCGCCGGAACGCTGCCCTCCCTCGCCTTGCTCGCCGGGATCGCCGCGCTGCCGCCGCTGGCGCTGGCCCTGTGGCGCTACGCCACGCCACGCCGGCGCGTTCCGGTCGAAGGGGAGGCCGCGCGATGACCGGTCTTCGCCAGCGCATGACGGTGGCCGCCGCCGCGGTGGTCCTCGCCGTGCTCGTCACCGCCGCGGTCTTCGCCCTGCTGCGCATCGAGAGCGGGGCAACCCGCCACGCCGAGGACGAAGGGCGGATGACCCTGCGGCTGTGGGAAGGGCTGCTCGACCAGTCCGCCGCCGCCGCTCGGGTGGCGGTGGGCGATCCCCGCCTCACCGACGCCCTGGAGCGCGGCAACGCCGCGGTGGTGGCGGAGCGGCTCGGCGCTCTGGGCTTCACGGCGGTAACGGTGATCAACGGCGCCGGGCAGACCCTGCTCGCCGTCCCGGCCGACCAGCCGATCCGCCTTCTCGACGAGCGGCGCATCGGGCAGGTATTGGCCCGCAACGACACGCAGGACGGTCTGGTGCTGACCGGCGGTGCCGCGCAGCTTCTGCTCGCCCGACCCCTCGGCGCGCAGCGGCCGGCCGACCGGGCGCTGGTCGCCATCCGTCCGCTGACCGGCAGCCTGGAGGCGCTGGCCGGCGTCCTCGGCGGCTCGGCCTTCCTGGTCGGCAGCGACGGCACGCTGTACGGTCACGCCGGGCCGCTGGCCTGGGCCGACGTGCGTCCCGCCGCTGAGCGCGGCGAGGAGGTGCAGGCGAGCATCGGCGCCCGCGGCTACGGCGTGCGCAAGCTGCGCCTGCCCAAGGTGGCCGGCACGGAGGGGGACGGCACGCTGTACCTCGTCACCGTGCGCGAGAGCACGCTGGCCACCATGGCCGACAGCCTGCTCGACAGCTCGGCCATCCTGGTGGTGCTGATGGTGCTGGTGGCGGGGACCCTGGGTCTGGACTGGTACTTCCGGCGGGTCTTCACGCCGGTCTACGCCTCGATGTCCGCCCTGTCGGCCCTGGCGGCGGGGGACACCGGCGTTGCCGTGCTGGGGGCGGAGCGCGCCGACGAGGCCGGGCAGCTCGCCCGCACCGTCGAGGTCTTCCGCAGCCGCAGCCGGGCGCTGCGCGACGCCGAGGAGCGGCGCGCCCGTCACTGGCTGCGCCAGCAGTCCTTCATCCGCCGCCAGATGCTCCGTCTGTCGGAAACCCTGCCGGAGCAGGGGCGGCGGGAACTTCTTGCCGACCTTGCCCGCATCGAGGCGGCGTCGGAGGGCAGGACGCCCTGCGCACGCACCGACGATCCCGGCGCGCTCGCGGTCGCCTTCGAGGTGATGGCGGAGCGCGTGCGCGACCAGCACACCGCGCTCGATGGCATGGTCCGGCAGCTTCAGTCGGCGCTGGACACCCGCACGGAGCTTGTGGAACTGCAGAAGCAGTTCGAGATCGCCCGGCGCATGCAGGCGGCCATCCTGCCGCCCGACCTGACCACGGCGCCCGATCTGGAAGCGTCGGGCCTGATGCGCCCGGCTGCGGAGTTCGACGGCAGCTTCTACGACTTCTTCCTGACGGCGGACGGGTCGCTGGCGGTGCTGATCGGGCAGGTGTCGGGCGGCGGGCTGGCCGCCGGTTTCATGACGGTGACGGCGCGCGCCGCGCTGCGGACGCTGGCGGCGGCCGGGCTCGGGCCGGCGGCCTGCCTGACCGGCGCCAACCGTCTGCTGGCGGCGGACAACGCCGCGGGGCTGTCGATCGGGCTCGCCATGGGCATCGTGTCGCCGCGCTCCCGCCGGTTGGTCTTCGCCGCCGCGGGCGTGCCGGAGCCCTTCCTGCTGCGGCGCTTCGGCGACGTCGTGGACCTGCCGGTGGCGGCCAACCCGCCGCTCGGCCTCGACCCCGCGATGACGGCGGTGGAGACCGCGCTCGACCTGCCGGTGCCCTCGACGCTGGTGCTGTGCAACGGCGGACTGCTGGACGGTGAGAACCGCTTCGGCGTCGCCTTCGGGCGGGCGCGGCTGACCGGCATCCTCGGCAATCTCGACGACCTGTCCTCGGCCAGCGTCACCGCGGCGGTGTCCGCCGGGCTGACCGAGCATGGGGGCGGCGCCGCGATGGCGGTGGATCGGCTGTGCGTCGCCCTGCGGGTGCGGGCATGAGGGCGCGCGGCATTCTGGCCGGCGCGCTCGCCCTGATGGTCTCCTTGCTGGCCGGGCCGGTGGCGGCGGAGGGTGCCCCGATGTCCGAGGGCGGACCGGCGCTGTTCCAGTGCAGCCGCTACCTGCGCAACGGGGAGGCGCTCTACGGCATTCCTCCGGGCATCCTGCACGCCATGAGCCTCGTGGAATCCGGGAGGGCGGGCATGCCCTGGCCCTGGGCGCTGAACGTCTCCGGCCGCCCGCACTATCCGGCGACGCGGCGCGAGGCGCTGCGGCTGATGCAGGACGGCGAGGGCGGCCTGCGCGGCGACGTGGCGGTCGGCTGCATGCAGATCCACACGCGCTGGCACGCCGGCTCCTTCGCGGGGGGCGACGACATGCTGGACCCCGCGGTCAACGTCGCCTACGCCGCCCGCTTCCTGCGGGAGCTGTACGACCGCCACGGCTCCTGGACCGAGGCGGTGCGCCGCTATCACGCCAGCGACCCGACGGCGCAGGACACCTATCTCTGCCTCGTGCTCGACCGGCGGGTGCGGCTCGGCTACCAGCGCGAGACGGCGGAGATGCGCCGGCTGTGCGGCGGCCCGGAATCGTGAGCGCGGCGCCATGAAGAAACTTCTGATCGGCGTGCTGGCGCTGCTCCTCCTCCTGGTGGCTTTCGCGGGCGGCTATTTCCTGGCCGGAGGATCCTTGCCGGGCACGGCGGAGGAGTCGGCGCCCGCAGAGGCGAACGCCGCGCCCGCTTCGCCGACCGCAGCACCGCCGGACGCGGCGAAGGCGGAGCCGGACAAGGCCGCGCCGGCCGCCGTCCCGGTCCGTCCGGTTGCCACCGTGAAGTCGGCGACGGCGCGCTTCTCCATCGAACTCGGTGTGTTCCGCTCCGCCGGGAACGCCCAGGACTTCGCGGCGGTGCTGGCCGGTCGGGGCCTTCCGGTGGAGATCGTCGAGACCATGGACGCCGCCGGAGGGCAGTGGCACCGGGTGCGCGCCGGTGCCTTCGCCGACCACTGGCAGGCCGAGGCGCGCCGCCCATCCTTCGAGCGCATCGCCGGGATCGGCGGTGTGGTGGTCGAGGAACCGCTTGCCACCGCCCAGCCCGCGAAGGCCGGCGGCGGCGAATGATCCAGTTCGGACCAACGGGGTAACCCACCGGATTTGCGGGCTTCTCCGCATGGTGGGGCGGGCCTCCGGGCCATCGCCGCGAAACCCCCGCGGGACTACGCCAGAACGAACCAGACAGCGCGCGGATTTGGGCCGCCGGGATGCTTCTATCAGGCTGGGCCGCCGCCCTGCGCGGCGGGCGGCCCGACCGATGATTTCTTCCCAGGAATTCCCGCGATGACCACGATCACGCTCGGACGATGGCAGGTGGCGGCTTTGGCCGCCGGCGTCGCCGTGCTGACCGTCGTGGCCCTGCTGCTCGGAGCGGTGATGGCGTCGCTGGTCCTGACCGGTGGCGACGACACGCCGGTGGCGTCGGCCGCCACGACCGCCGCGGCGCCCGCCGGTGGCGGCGGACTGGGCGCGATGGCACGGAGCAACATCGCCGACAGCTTCGAGGCCCGCCAGGGCGTGATCGAGACCGCCGACATCTTCAGCGACGAGGCGCGCGGACGGGCGATCTCGGCCACCGAGCCGATGACCCGCGGCGCCGCGGACGCGGCCCGCCGCTTCCTGCCCGGCTGGATGGCCGGCACCGCCGCCCACGTCATCGAGAAATCCGCTTACCGCGTCACCGAATTCGCCGGGAACAGCGTGGAAGGTGTTGTCGAGGACACGCTGAACGACCGGCTGGACGCGATGAAGGAGGACGGTGGCGGCAATGGGCCGGCGCCGGTCCGCCACTACGCCATCGAACTCGGGCGTTTCGCCACTCCGTCCAACGCGGAGTCCTTCGCCGCCGCCGCCGCCCACCGCGGCGTGCGCGGCACGGTCGATTTCGCGCCGCTGCCGGGCGGCAACGCCCCCTACGCCGTGCGCACCGGGCGCTACGCCGCCGCCGACGAGGCCGCCCGCGCGCTGGACGCGCTGACGCGGGCCAACGGCGTGTCCGGAACCGTCGTCACCCTTGCCGAAGCGGGAGAGCGCTGAACGCCATGACTCCGGTGAACGGAAAACGAGTGGGATTGGCCAGCGCGCTGGCGCTGGCGCTGCTGGCCGCGGGTTGCGCGGAGAAGCCGCGCGCCGCGTTGGACAGCGTGTCCTTCACGGTCGCCCCCGCCGCCAACGACACCACGCCGGTCGCCATCGACCTCGTGTCCGTCCGCGACAAGGCGCTGGTGGACAAGCTGGGCGCGCTGACCGCCGCGGAGTGGTTCGGCCAGCGCGAGCAGTCCATGCGCGATCATCCGACCACGCTCGGCGTGACGAGCTGGGAGCTGGTTCCCGGCCAGACGCTGAAGACGGACCTGCCGCCGGGCGAGCCGGCCTGGGCGATCCTGATCTTCGCCAACTATTCCACGCCGGGACCGCACCGCCTGCGCGTGCCGGACACACGAACGCTGACCCTCACCGCCGGGGACAAGGATGTCGAACTGGTTCCGTGATGTTCTTTCCTTTGCCGTGAGGGCCGCATGACCGAGGCGCGCGACATTCCCGACGCCATCGACTGGCACGACGGGATGCTGCTGGCCCCGCAGCATTTCCAGCAGCAGGCGCTGCGGCACGAGCGGCAGCTGACCTACCATGTCCGGCAGGCGCGGCCCTTCCATTGGGGCGTCGTTCATCTCCAGGTCGACCGCGTGCAGCTCGTCTCCGGGCTGGTCCAGGTGCGGGAGCTGGAGGCGATCCTGCCCGACGGCCTCGTCGTGGACTACCGCGCCGGGATCGACGAGCCGCTGGAGGTGGACATCTCCGCCTACGCCGACCCGGTGGGGCAGACGCAGATCACCATCCACCTGATCGTTCCAGCTGCCCGCGGCGACCGCGCGCCGGGCCCGGGGGAAACGCCGCGCTACGTCTCGGTCGAAGGTGCGCCGGTCGCCGACCAGCATGGCGGGGAGGAGCTGTCCATCGCCCGGCTGCGACCGCGGCTGGCGCTGTTCGCCACCACCGGCCCGACCCAGAAGCCGCCGCAGAAGTTCGTCTCGATGCCGATCGCGCAGGCGACCTTCCGCAACGATGCCTTCGTGCTGACCGACTTCGTGCCGCCGGCGCTGACCGTCGCCGCCAACGCGCCGCTCGGCCGGCTGGGGGCGGAGGTGGTGCGGCGCGTGCGCGAGAAGGCGCTGTTCCTGGCCGAGCGCTCCGGCGTCGGCAACGGCAACCCGGCGACCGAGCTGGCCGAGGCCGCGCGGACGGAGATCCGCAGCCTCGTCACCGGCCTGCCGCCGCTGGAGGCGCAGCTCGGCGTCGGCGTCTGCCACCCCTTCGACGTCTACCTGTCGCTGTGCACGCTGGCCGGGCACCTGTCGGCCTTCGCCAGCGGCGCCGTGCCGGCCAAGCTGTCGCGCTACGACCACGACGACCCGATGGCGAGCTTCGGCGAGGTGCGCGACTTCATCCTGCGCATGATCGACCGCGTGAAGGAGGGCGTCGCCCGCATCCCCTTCACCTTCGAGGACGGCATGTTCGGGCTGCCGATGGACGAGGCGTGGCTGAAGGGCCGGCTGGTGGTCGGCGTGCGCGGCCCGGCCTCAGCCCCGGTCAGCGAGGTCGCGGCCTGGATGGAGAACTGCATCGTCGCCTCGCGCTCGCGGCTGGAGACACTGTCCGGCCTGCGCGTCAAGGGGGCCGAGCGCGTCGCGCTGGACGACAGCGGCGAGGGCGGGGTGGCCGCCCCGCGCGGCGTGGTGCCGTTCGAGATCAAGGTCGATCCCCGCTACATCGTCCCCGGCGAACGGCTGGAGATCTGGAATCCGGACTCGCTGGGCAGCCGCTTCCGCCCGGTCGAGATCACCCTCTTCGTCAGCGCCTGAGGCTGGGAATGACCGCCATGCTGCACCGCCGGGATCTGGTCGATCACTTCCTCGCCTTCGCGCGGGAACTCCAGAAGCACCGCGCTTCGATCGGGGCGGGTCGTCCCGCCGCTGCCGCGAAGCCGGAGGGCGCCGCGGGGGAGACGGCGGACAGCCTGCCGGCCTTCCTGACCGAGGACGCCCTGGCGATTCCCGCGCCGCGCGGTGCCGCCGCGGCGGTGCCGGCCCTGGCGCTGGAGCCCGACGCCGAGATCATCATCCGCCGCCTTCAGGAGTTCCTGGAGGCGCAGGCGGTCCAGGTCGGGCGCACCGGTACCGACCTGATGATCAGCCAGCACCGCGAGGCGCAATACGCCATGGCGGCGCTGGCCGACGACCTGTTCATCCACGACGTGGAGTGGAACGGGCGGGAGCTGTGGCGCAGCGTGCTGCTGGAGCAGGCGGTGTTCCGCACCCGGCTGGCCGGCGAGCGGGTGTTCGACCGGATGGAGGCGCTGCTCGCCAGCAACGACCGGCGGCTGGTGCAATTGGCGGCGGTCTATCTCTGCGTGCTCGGCATGGGCTTCAAGGGGCGCTGCCGGGTGCCGGGCGGCGAGTCCACCCTGCGCGACTACAGCGCCCGCCTGTTCGAGTTCATCGCCGGCCGCGAGTCCGAGCTGGGCGCCGGCGTGCTGCCCGGCGGGCGGACGCTGATCCCGGCCGCCTACGCCTACACGCTGACCGACGGCAAGGCGCGCACGCTGGCCCGCGGGCCGCGCTGGCCGCTGGTGCTGGGGGCCATCGCGGGGCTGTGGCTGGTGCTGGGTCAGGCGCTCTGGTGGATGTCCACGGCGCAGCTTTCCAACGCGGCGGATGCGGTGCTTCAGGCATCGGTCCGCGTGACCCGCTGACGGGAGAGGACGGTCATGGAACTCCTGGCAGCGGTCCTGTCCGGCATCGCCGGCAACCAGATCTGGGTCTTCGCGGGGCTTCTCGTCCTCGTCCTGCTGATCATCGCGGTGATGGCGGCGATCCTGCTGCGCGCCCGCAGCGCCGCACCGCCCGCCCCGGCGGAACCGGCGGCCCTGCCGCCGCCGGACGCCGCGGCGGAGGAGGGCGGGGCGGTTCCGGCGCTGGCGGCGACGGTGCCCGACGTCACGCTGCGCGACATCCGCCGCCTGTTCCGCGACGGTCTGGCGGCCTACCGCGAGACGCTGTCGCGCAACGTCTATCTGGTGCCCTGGTACCTGCGCACCGGCGTCGCCGCGTCGGACGACGCCGGCCTGCTGTCCTGCGCGGAGGAGGTGCGTCCCCCGGTGACCGCCGAGCGGCACGTTGGATTCTCCTGGCGCTTCTACGACCGGGCGGTGGTCATCGACGTCGACGACCCCCGCGCCGCCTGGGCGGGCGTGCTGGACCTGCTGGGCCGCCGCCGCCCGATGCTGCCGGCCGACGGGCTGATCCTGACCATCCCGCTGGCCGAGCTGGACGACGTGCGCCGCGCCACCGCGCGTGGGACGGAGCTGTATGCCCGGCTGTGGGAGATCCAACGCACGCTGGGCTTCGCCCTGCCGGTCTATGTGGTGGTGACGGGCTGCGAGGAAGCCCCCGGCTTCGCGGCGCTGGCCGAGGCGCTGCCCGTGTCCCTGACCGGCGGGATGCTCGGCTGGTCGAGCCCCTACGCGCTGGAGACCGCCTTCTCCCCCGACTTCGTGAGCGAGGCGCTGCAATCGCTGGCGGACGGCCTGCTGGCGGTGGAGCTGGAGGTGTTCGGCGCGACGGCCACGCCGGACGGCGCCCCGCTGTTCGCCCTGACCGAGCGGCTGACCGGGACGGAGGCGGCGCTGCGCGCCCTGCTCGGCACTGCCTTCAAGCGCACCGCCTATCAGGAAACGCTCTACGTCCGCGGCCTCTACTTCACCGGCCGCCCCGATCCGGACGCGGCGGCGCTGTTCGGGCGCGACCTGCTGAACCGCAAGATCTTCCCCGAGGCCGGCCTGCCCAAGCCGACCCGAGCGCTGGCCGCGTCCCGCGCGTGGCGCCGCTACTCCTGGCCGGTGGGGACGGGGGTCGCCGCGCTGGCCGCGGTCCTGCTGCTGTGGATGGGCGTGCAGCGCGCCTCCACCCTGTCGGACCGGCTGGTTCCGGTCCTGGCCGACATTCCGGGCGGGCTCCAGCAGCTCGCCGACCAGCGCCCGGCGGTCGAGGCCGGGGCGCCGATGACCGCCGCCTACGGCGATCCCGCCGCCCGCTTCGTGCAGGGCGTGACGATGCTGCCCACCGACTGGACCTTCAACCCGCTGCCGGCCGCCTGGATCAGCGGTGTTCCGGATTCGGTGTCGGGGGCGCTGGCCGTCGGCTACCGCCGGCTGGCCCTGTCCACCGTGCGCGACGTCGCCGAGGACCGCTTGCGCCGCCTGACCCGCGACGGCGGGGTGGGGCCGGCGGGTGCGGGCGCCTTCGAGCGGCTGCGCGCCTTCGCGGGCGAGATCGGCATCGCCGAGGGGCTGGCCCGTGCCTACAACAACGTGGACGCCCGCGACCCGGCCCTGCCGCTGGACGAGGTGCTGGACTTCGCGCTGGGCTCCGGCGTGGCGCGCGGCTTCTCGGCGCGGCTGCACGGCTGGGAGATCGACCAGCCGCCGGGCGGCACCGCCATCCCGGCGCCGGGGCCGGGGGCGCAGCGTCCCATCGACCTGACCGCCCACCGGGCCGAGGTCAGCCGTCGCTTCCGGCAATACGCCGACTCCTATCTGCGCGACCTCGCCATGGGTGGCCTCGCCGCCGCGCGGCTGTCGGTCGCCGCCAGCGAGCTGGAACTGCTGGCCGGCGGGGCGCGGTCCGGCGCCGACGCGGCGGCGGCCTACGCCGAGGTGCTGTCGAGCCTGGAGGACGCCGCGCGCGGTTTGGGGGCGGAGCGCGGCGCCTGGATCGGCGCCAACGGCCCCGTCCTGCCGCCGGAGTTCGAGGCGCTGCTCGGCCGTCTGGAGAAGTCCGACCTGCTTGGACCCAACCTGCGCGCCGACATCCTGGATCTGGCGCAACGCCGCTACGACGAGGCGGGAGTCGGCGCCCGCAGCCTGGACTCGGTGATCGGCCGCCTGCTGGAGCAGGCCCCCAACGGCGGCGCCCGTCTGGCCCCGGCGGCGGAGCAGCTTCGCCGCACCCTGGCGGTGTGGATGGCCCGCCGCTTCATGAAGACGGACGAGTCCGGCGCGCTGGCGATGCCCGCCGTGGGCGCCGGCTGGGACCGCGCCGCGCTGGACAGCATCCCGCCGCTGGTCGAGGACTATCTGCTGTTCGACGCCAAGGACCTGCCGCAGGCGCCGGCCATGCTCCGCGCCTCGATGCGGGCGGCGGCGCAGCACCAGCTCCGCCAGGGGGTGGAGCGTATCCTCGTCCGCGCCCTGGCGGGAAGCCCGGCGGGCGGCGGTGTGGACCGGGCCGGCGGGCTGGCACAGCTCCGCGCCTCGGCCCATGCCCTGCGCACCGCCTTCCCGGTGCTGGCCGAGACCATGCAGTCCTTCCGCCAGATCGGGCTGACCACCTCCGCCGACACCATCCGCGACACGGTGGCCCGGCAGGCCAACGCCGTGCTTGCCCAGGCCGACCGGCTGCTGGAGGGCGACCAGCTCTACCGGCCCGACGCGCATGCGCTGGACGTTTGGGTGGACGGGCCGCTGGTGCCGCACCTTCTGTTCGGGCAGACCACGCCGGCCGGGCTGGCGCTCTATCTCGGCAACGCCCGGCAGGAGGTGACGGTGCTCGCCCGCGACATCGCCGCCCCGGTGGTCGAGATCCTGGAGCGCCCGGTGATGGGCGCCGGGACCGGATCGGGCGCCGCCTCCAAGTGGGCGCGCATCATCACCGAGCTGGACAAGTACGACGGCGGGCGCCCCAACAGCTCCCTGGCGCAGCTCGAAAAGTTCGTGACGGTGGAGAGCGCCGCGGTGGACGCCGCCGGTTGCCAGAATCTCGGCGCCATCGACGGGGTGCCGGACGACTTCTTCCGCAGCCGTCTGGCCGAGCTGAAGCAGTGGATCGCCACGCGCTGCGTGCTGGCCGCCGACGCCCGCGTCTACGACGCCTACGTCGACATGGCCGCGTCCTTCAACGAGATGCTGGCGGGACGCTTCCCCTTCGCCGCCGCCGCGGTGCCGGGCGAGGACGCCGACCCGGCGTCGGTGCGCGCCTTCTACGAGCGGTTCGACGCGCGCTCGGCCTTCGTGTTGGAGGGGCTGCGCCGAGGCGAGCGCTTCGGCACCGCCGGACGCGAGGCGCTGCGCTTCGTGGAGACGATGGAGCGGGCGCGTCCGCTGCTGATCGCCGCGGTGACCCCGGACCAGAGCGGCGGTCTGGCGCTCGACCCCGCCTTCCGCGTCAACCGCGGGCGTGAGGCCGGGGGCAGCGACATCATCGAATGGAAGCTCGCCACGCCGAACGGCGCCCTGTCCAGCATGCTGCCACGGACGCCGCTGCGCTGGTATCCGGGCGACAAGCTGAGCGTGACGCTGCGCTGGGCCAAGGATGGCACCGTGCTGCCGGTGTCCGGCGTCGGCGCGGGGGTGACGGTGGACGGACCCTCGCTGCGCTTCGACTATGACGGTCCATGGGCGCTGTTCGCCCTGGCCGGCCGACAGGCCGCGCCGCAGCGCGACCGCCGCCCCGGCCCGGACACCGAGCCGCTGCTGCTGTTTGAGGCCACGGCCAGCGGCCCGGTCAAGGAGGCCGCCGCGGCGGCCCCGCTGCCGATCGCTCCGGCCGTGCAGGCGGCGCAGCCCCCGGCGGTGAAGCCCAACGTGCGGGTCTTCATGACGCTGGTGGTCAAGCGCACCGTCCTGTCCGATGGAAAGCCGCCACGCGAGGAGAAGGTGGCCGTGCCGGCGCTGCCCGCGCAGGCGCCGCCGCTGGCCCCGGTCGGCTCCATGCGGCGAATGCCGGGGCTGGCCGGCTGGCCGGCCCCGTCGGGCGCGGTGGCCCCGGCGGACCGCGCCTTCTTCGACCTGGGAACCCCGCCGTCCCAGCCCCCGATGCTCCGCCCCGCGGCCCAACGCTTCCCGTGAGCAGCACCATGACCACCACGCCCCACCCGCTGATCGACATCGGCGCCCTGCTCCAGCCCATCCCTGGCGACGATCCGGCGGGCGACGACCTGCGCCACGGCCCGGAATTCGACGCGCTGACCGAGGCGCGCCGGATGGACGACGATCTGGACCAGGGCATCTGGCAGACCACCGTCAAGAAGGCCGACTGGAAGGGCGTCGTCCAGCAGTCCTCGGACCTGTTGACGACTCGCACGAAGGATCTCCAGGTCGCGGCGTGGCTGGTCCAGGCGCTGGGCCGCCTGCATGGTCCGGCGGGGTTGGCGCCGGGCCTTCTGCTGGTCCATGGGCTGGTCGAGGATTTCTGGGACGGCCTCTACCCGCGCCTGGACGACGGCGACCCGGAGCCGCGGCTGGCGCCGCTGGTCTGGCTGGACAGCCAGTTGTCGCGCGACCTGATGGCGACCACCATCACCCAGCCGGGGGCGAACGCCGACGAGACGCACCGTTTCCAGGACTGGCAGAACGCCCAGCGCCTGCGCAAGCTCGCCACCCGCGACCCGCGCGCCTTCCACGCGGCGGTCGACGACGGCGAGGTCACGGTCGAGCAGATCCTCGCCGCGCAGGACCGCACGCCGCCGGACTTCTACCAGATCCAGCACGGTCATCTGCGCGACACGGTAACCGCGGTGCGCACCCTGGCGGCGGAGCTGGACGCCGTGGCCGGCCGCGCAGCGCCCGGCTTCACCCAGCTTCTGAAGACCCTGGAGAGCCTGATCCAGTTCCACCGCGACGCGCTCGCCAAGCGCGGCATCGATCCGGACGACGGCGCCGCCGCGGAAGAGGCGGAAGGCGAGGAAGGGGGGGGCATCGACGCGTCCGCCGAAATCATTCCCGCCGCCTTCGCCCGCCCCGGTGGGCCGCGGACCCGACAGGAAGCCTACGCGATGCTGCACCAGATCGCCGATTTCCTGGCGCGGGAGGAGCCGCACAGCCCGACCTCCTACCTCGTCCGCCGCGCCGCCGCCTGGGGGAACCTGTCCCTGCCGGAGCTTTACGCCGAACTGCTGGGCGACCGCGGCGAGGTCGGGCGGATCTTCGGCCTTCTGCGGCTTGAGGAGCGCTGAGCCATGCCCCGCATCCTGCTCGACTACCCCGGCATCAAGGGCGAATCGCTGATCCGCAACTACAAGAATCTGGCCGACTGCGTCAGCTTCGACCTGTCCTCGGGCAAGCGCGAGGTCGGCGGCTTCAACTACGACGACCCGATCGAGGACAACTCCTATCTCAGCGGCCGGAAGGCGCAGAAGCAGGACAAGCTCGGCGTCGACAGCCTGAAGCTGGAACGTCACTTCGACCTCGCCTCGCCCAAGCTGATGCAGGCGGCCTTCGATCCGCAGAAGAAGGACGTCACCGCGACGATCCACTTCTTCCGCACCTTCGCGCAGTTGCAAGGCGGCGAGTATTTCGGTGAAAGCGACATCTTCGCCGAGCCGTACCTGACCATCATCCTGAAGAACACGCAGATCACGGAGTATGTGCTGTCGGTCGACGACGACGACAGCAGCAACGGGACCGAGACCATCTCGCTGGCCTTCGACCAGTTGCAGATGACCTACCAGCACCAGATCGACGGCCGGAAAATCGGCCAAATCCGTGGCGACATCACATTGGCGAGCAAGTCATGACCCAGTCGAACCCGTCGGCCCTGACCGGCGACACCACCCTCCTGTCCCGCAACGGCGCGGGGCGCCGCGGCCCAGGGCGCCGGGCCGAGCATTTCCTGGAGCAGGTGATGTTCCAGAGCCGCTGGCTCCTGGCGCCGCTCTATGTTGGCTTGGTGGGCGCGCTGTTGATGATCGGCTGGCGCTTCGCGCTGGAAATGGTGCACGCACTGCCGCTTCTGATTCATGGCACGGAAAACGACATCATCCTGATCGTGCTCGGGCTGGTCGATCTGACGATGGTTGGCAACCTCGTGCTGATGGTGATTTTCAGCGGCTACGAGAACTTCGTCTCGAAGATCGACGTCGAGGGCCACGCCGACCGTCCGGAATGGATGGGCAAGCTGGATTTCAGCGCTCTGAAGGTCAAGCTGATCGCCAGCATCGTGGCGATCTCCTCCATCCAGATCCTCAAGACCTTCATGAACGTGTCGGAGGTCTCCGACCGCGACCTGATGTGGCTGGTCGCCATCCACGTCACCTTCATCGTCTCCGGCGTGCTGCTGGCGACCATGGACGTTCTGGTCAAGAAGAGCCACGCGCACTGACGTCCGGCACGAAAGGAGATGGCATCATGATTCGGTATGCGCTGGCGTTCCTCGCCATCCTTCTGACCGGCCTGCCCGGAGCGTCGAGGGCGGAAACGCCCCCTGGGCCGGCGAAGGTGGTGGTCGGCACCTACGTCAACCAGATCACCGGGGTGAACCTCCGCGACAATCAGGTCAATGTGGACTTCTACGTCTGGTTCCGCTGGGACGACGACTCGCTGAACCCGCTGGAGACGTTCGAACTGATGAACGGGCGGATCGAATCCCGCACGCCGACCCCGGTCCGCAAGCTGAAGGACACCAACTACGGGCAGGCGCGCGTCCAGGCGGTTCTGAACCAGCCCTGGGACGTGAGCCGCTTCCCCCTGGACACCCAGACCATCCGTCTGGTGATCGAGGACAGCGACCTGACGGCCGAGCACTTCGTCTATGTGCCGGACACCGACAACAGCACGCTCGATCCCGACGTCGACGTCTCGGGCTACACTCTGACCAGCAACGGCGCCACCATCTCGGCGCACCGCTACCGCACCAACTACGGCGACATCACCCTGCCGAAGAACCACGAGTCGGTCTATTCCCGCTACACCCATGCGATCACCCTGGAGCGGCCGGATTCGGTCTATTACATCAAGACCTTCTCGACCATCTTCATCTCCTCGGTGGTGGCCTTCCTGGCCTTCCTGGTGAAGCCGGTGGACCTCGACCCGCGCTTCGGCCTGGGCATCGGCGCGCTGTTCGCGGTGGTCGCCTGCTACTTCGTCATCGCCAGCGACCTGCCGCGCAGCAGCGGCTTCACCCTGTCGGACCGGGTCAACCTCGCCTCCATGGGCATGATCTTCCTCAGCCTGATGCAGAGCGCGGTGTCGCTGATGATCTACGAGCGGAACGCGGCGAAGTCCCTGCTCCTGGACCGTTGGTGTCTGGTGGTCTTCCCCGTCGCCTACGCGCTGCTCTGCGTCTGGCTGACGACGGTGTGAGGCCGCCGCGGGGCGCCGCTCCGGCCTGAGCTTCGCCACAATCCTCCGTCATGCTCCGCAGAGAGCGACGAGGGAGAGTGGGATGATCGGAAACCGGACGGCGCTGGCTGCGGCGGCGTTTCTCGCCATCGGGATCGCGGTGGCGGGCTGGTCGGCGGGGCGCGAGGTCGCACAGGTCCGGCTGGCCGACCGCTTTGTCACCGTGAAGGGCTCCGCCGAGCGTGAGGTCAAGGCGAACCTCGCGCTCTGGCCGGTGCGCTTCGTCGCCACCGGGGACGATCTGTCCGCCGTCCAGGCGAAGACGGCGGCGGACGAGAAGGCCGTGCTGGCCTTTTTGGAACGCTACGGGCTGGGCGCCGACGCCGTCGTCTCGCGCTCGCTCGATCTCGTGGACCTGCTCGCCCAGGCCTACCGCCAGGGGCCGGCGGACCAGCGCTACATCCTCACCCGCACCCTGATGATCCGCAGCCCCGACGTGGAGCGGGTCGACCGCGCCAGCCAGAATCTGGCGGAGCTGCTCGACCAGGGCGTCACCCTGGGCGGCGAGCCGGGCATGGGCTCCGGCCCCAATTACCTGTTCACGCGGCTGAACGACGTGAAGACAGAAATGATCGCCGAGGCGACCGCCAAGGCGCGCGAGGCGGCGACCCAGTTCGCGACCGACAGCGGCGCAACGCTGGGCGGCATCCGCCGCGCCAACCAGGGCCTGTTCCAGATCCTCGCCCGCGACGAGGCCCCCGGCATCATGGAAAGCCGGCAGATCGACAAGGTCGTCCGCGTCGTGTCCACCCTCGATTGGGAATTGGTGGATTGATGGGGCGGAGCCCCGCTCCGCCCGCATCCATCGTTGTATAGGTTGCCTATATATTGGCTTCGCCGCATCCGGCCATTCCTTGCCGAAGGGATGGCGTGGACGCCGTGATTCATTGCAGACCTTTGACGGTGTGATGAAGACGGCATCGATAACTTGTTTCTTAAGAACACCACTCTCGATACCATACAAACAAAGAATGCGTCTTCACGCGCCGAGATCGCCTAGAAATTCAGCAAGATGAGCATGCGCTGTGCATGGATTGCTCGGTGCATTTCCTGGATTCTCCCGATTCCCAAATCGGCTTCGCGCGCCCTCTCACCAATATCCTTAAAAATTGCCGGCTTTATCAAAAAGCACTAGTTCACCTGCATCGAGTATGGTTATATAGCTAACATATATAGCGAAGTCGGGGTGTCTGCTCATGTCCGTCCAGCCGCAGGTATCGTTCGCCGGGCCGCACGCGTCGCCGATCGGCGCCGAGCGCATCCGGCTGTTGGAGGCGGTGGGGCGCGAGGGCAGCATTTCCGGCGCGGCGCGGTCGGTCGGCGTCACCTACAAGGCGGCTTGGGACGCCATCGACGCCATGAACAACCTGTTCGGCCGCCCGCTGGTCGAGGCGCAGGCCGGCGGAAAGCGCGGCGGCGGAACCGCTTTGACGCCCGATGGCGTGCGCCTGGTCGCCACGTTCCACCGTCTGCAGAGCGAAATGGTCCGCGCCTTCCAGGTGCTGGAACCGGAACTGAACGGCACCGGCCTGTCTGCGGCCAGCCTGATATGGGGATTTTTCATGCGCACCAGTGCCCGCAATACCCTCCGTGGAACCGTCACCGCCATCACTGACGGGGCGGTGAACGCCGAAGTTACCCTGACCGTCTCGGACCAGACCGCGATTGTCGCGATCATCACCCGCGACAGCGTGCGCGATCTGGGCCTGTTCCCCGGGCGCACGGCGACCGCGCTGATCAAGGCACCCTTCGTGATCCTCGCCCCGGCGGACGAGGCGAAGCGCACCTCGATGCGCAACCGCATCGAAGGCGTGGTGGCCCGCCGCGAGGACGGTGCCGTGAACAGCGAGATCACCCTGGACATCGGCGGCGGCAAGACGCTGACCGCCATCATCACGCTGCGCAGCGCCGACGACATCGGCCTGAAGGCCGGCGACCCGGCCTGCGCGCTGATCGACGCTTCGCACATCATTCTTGCGGTGGATTGACGATAGATCGGAAAGGGTTTTCGAATGACGCGTTTCCTGCTCGCAGCCCTCGGGCTGCTGTCCGTCTCGGCGACGGCCCATGCCGACGAATTCAACGTCGCGGTCGCCGCGAACTTCACCGCCCCGGCGAAGGAGATCGCCACCGCCTTCGAGCGGAAGACCGGCCACAAGGCCGTCCTGAGCTTCGGCGCGACCGGTCAGTTCTACGCCCAGATCAAGCAGGACGCGCCCTTCGTCGTCTTCCTCGCCGCCGACGACGAGACCCCGAAGAAGGCGGTGGAGGAGGGCTTGGCCGTTCCGGATTCCCGCTTCACCTACGCCGTCGGCCGGCTGGTGCTGTGGACCAAGGCCAGCGATACCCCCCTGGGCGAGGACACGCTGCGCAAGGGCGCCTTCGAGAAGCTGTCGATCGCCAACCCGGCGACCGCTCCCTATGGCGCCGCCGCCGTGCAGACGATGAAGAAGATGGGCGTCTACGAGGCGATCCAGCCGAAGATCGTCCAGGGCAACAGCATCGCCCAGGCCTTCCAGTTCGCCGAGACCGGCGCCGCCGAGTTCGCCTTCGTGGCGCTGTCCCAGGTGATCGCCAAGCCGGACGGCACCCGTTGGCCGGTTCCGGAGGCGCTGCACGACCCGATCTTCCAGGATGCCGTCCTGCTGAAGAAGGGCGCCGGCAACGAGGCCGCCACGGCCTTCCTCGCCTTCCTGAAGGGACCGGAGGCCGCGGCGGTGATCTCCAAGTACGGCTACGGCACGAGGGCGCCGAACTGACCATGCCGGCCTCCCTGGTAAGGACCGCCCGCCGATGAGTTGGCAACCGATCATCCTGACCCTGGAACTGGCGGCGCTGACGACGGTCATCCTGCTGATCGTCGGCACCCCCCTGGCTTGGTGGCTGGCGCGGTCCGGAGCCTGGTGGAAGGAGGCGGTGGCCACGGTGGTGGCGCTGCCTTTGGTCCTGCCGCCGACGGTCCTGGGCTTCTACCTGCTGATGCTGCTTGGGCCGAACGGCCCCGGCGGGTGGCTGGCCTCCCTGTGGGGCGCCCGCTCCATGGCCTTCACCTTCGAAGGGCTGGTCATCGGGTCGGTGCTGTACTCCATGCCCTTCGTGGTGCAGCCGATCCGCAACGCCTTCGAGGCGTTCGGCGACCGCCCGCTGGAGGCGGCGGCGACGCTGCGCGCCTCGCCGCTCGACACCTTCTTCACCGTGGCGGTGCCGCTGGCCCGCCGTGGCTTCCTGACCGGCGCCGTGCTGGGCTTCGCCCACACGATGGGCGAGTTCGGCGTCGTCCTGATGATCGGCGGCAACATCCCCGGCCAGACCAAGGTCCTCTCGGTGGCCATCTACGACTACGTCGAGACGCTGCAATGGGACGAGGCCCATCTGCTGGCCGGCGGCATGCTGGTCTTCTCCTTCACGGTGATCCTGACGATGATGCTGCTGGAGAAGCGCATCGGGCGGGGCGGGCGATGAGCCTGTCGGTGCATTTCCACGGGACGCTCGGCCAGTTCGCTTTGGACGTGGCGTTCGAGGCGCCAGGCCGCGGCATCACCGCGCTGTTCGGCCCGTCCGGCTGCGGCAAGACCTCGGTGCTGCGTTGCGCGGCCGGGCTGCAGCGGCTGAACGGGCGCTTCGCCCTGGACGGCGACGTCTGGCAGGAGGGGCGGACCTTCCGGCCCACGCACAAGCGGCCCATCGGCTACGTCTTCCAGGAAGCCAGTCTGTTCCCCCATCTGTCGGTGCGCACCAACCTGCTGTTCGGCCACCGCCGGACGGTGGGGCGCGGCGTGCCGGAGCACATCCACCTGAACGACGTGGTGGACCTGCTGGGGCTGGGGCATCTGCTCGACCGTTCGCCGGCGCATCTGTCCGGCGGTGAGCGCCAGCGGGTCGGCGTGGGTCGCGCGCTGCTCTCGCAACCGCGCCTGCTGCTGATGGACGAGCCCCTGGCGGCGCTCGACCGCTTCAGCAAGGAGGAGATCCTCCCCTATCTGGAGCGGCTGCACGGCGTGTTGTCGGTTCCCGTCCTCTATGTCAGCCACGACATTGCGGAGGTCGAGCGGCTGGCCGACCATCTGGTGCTGCTGCGCCAGGGGCGCGTCGTCGCCGCCGGCCCGATGCAGGAGCTTCAGGCCGATCCCACCCTGCCCATCGCCCGCATGCCCGAAGCCGGAGTGACCCTGCCCGCGGTGGTGGCGGGGCGGGAGGACGCCTACGGCCTGACCCTGCTGCGGCTGGACGGCGGTCACCTGCTCGTTCCGGGCGACCTCGGGCCGCAGGGGACGGCGCGGCGTGCCCGCATCGCCGCGTCCGACGTCAGCCTCGCCCGCAACCCGCCGGAAGGCAGCACCATCCTGAACGCTCTTCCCGCCCGCATCGTCGCGGCGGAGCGCCAGGACGAGGTTCAGATGATGGCCGTCGTGGCTCTGGGCGAGGAGGGCAGGGGCGCGCGCATGCTCGCCCGCGTCACCCGCAAGAGTTGGGACGCCCTCGGGCTGTCGCCGGGCCAGCCGGTCTATGCCCAGATCAAGGGTGTGGCTCTGGTTCAGGAATCGATGTGATTCGGACGGGCGCTGCGCCTATCCCGGCGTGAAGCGCTTGGGCAGGCGCAGCGCCCCCGTTCCCATCGCGATTCCGAACAGAACGCACATCAGCCCCGCCGCGTGGGCGAGCGTGAAGGCCTCGCCCAGGAACAGCACGGCGGCCAGCACGCCCGCCGCCGGAATCAGCCCGGTGAACAACCCGGCCCGGTTGGCCGGCACATGGGCGATCCCGCGCATCCACAGCAACACCGCCAGCAAACCGCCGGTCAGGCCGGACGCCACGAACAGCAGCCAGACCCAGCCAGGCACCGCGACCGGATCGAAGCTGCCCAGCGTCACCAGGGCACCCGGCGCCATCATCGCCGCGGCCAGCACATTCGCCAGACAGGTCAGCGCCAAAGGTGGAATCCGCCCGCCGAGCTGCCGGGCGAAGACCCCGTACAGCCCCTCCGACACCACCGCGCCCAGAACCAGCGCGTTGCCGACGACGGAATCGTCGGGTCCACCGCCGCCCCCGGGGCGCAGATTCAGCGCGACCATGCCAACGACCGCCAAGGCGATGGCCGCGGCGCTGGCAAAGCCGATCCGCTCGCGCAGGATCAGCGCCGCACCCAGCGCCGTCATGGCCGGGATGGTGCTGGTGATGATTCCGGCGGCCACCGCGCTGGTCTCACGAAGCCCATAGAGAAGGAACAGGTTGAACAGCACCATGCCGAACAGGGAGAGCAGGGTGAGGCTCGTCCAGTCCCGGCCGTTGCGCGGCAGCGCCGCTGAACCACCCCTGAGGGCGAATGGTGCCAACAGCACCGCGACCAGCGCGAAACGTATTTCCGCAGCCACAAGGGGCGGGATATGGGATACGATCACCTTGGAAGCCGGAACGGACAGGCCGACCAGGGTCATCGACAGGGCGAGATTGAGGTAAGCGGCGCGCATGGGCCGCATTCTATGGGCGCCGGCGCCGTCTTACGGAAGCGGCATTTTCACGCAATGAATTTGCAAAGAATGCGTGCCATTCTTCGTGCCAAGGTCGCGGTACACAAGGGGCGGGGTATGTCGGAGCCGATCCTCGGGATCACCAATTGGATGCATCTGTTCCGCTGGATCGTGAAGCTGATCCGTGACGAATACGGTGTGGATGAAAAGGTCCTGACCCGCAACGCCGTGCTGGACGGCGGAATCGGCCTCACCGCCGAGCAGCTCGAACAGGTCCTGGACCACATCGCCGAGACCTTCGAGCTGACCTTCCCCGAGAACACCCTGAACGAAACCGTGCGGTTGGAAGACCTCTGCACGCTGACCGCCTGGATGCGCGGCCTCTTCAAGAAGCCGGACTTCGTCACTCCGCCGTTCGAGGAGCGCTGCCGCTCCCTCAACAACGTGCCGGCCTGACCCGCGCGGTTGGTTCCCCAGGGCGCATGGCTGGAAACGCCGCCGCTGATTCCCATCTGCGGCAGCGAACCCGTCCCGCCAATCTTTTTTCTTCTGAGCATCCCATGCCGTTGCATCTCATCAAGCTGGCCGTCGGGATCGACGACCTCGATCATCTGGCCGCAGTGCAGGCGCGCCGTGCGCAGACCGTCGAGGGGCGGACGACGATTCCCGTCTTCACGCGCCGCGTGCCGAAGCGCGGGGAGGAAATCCTCGCCGGCGGTTCGATCTATTGGGTGGTCCGCGGCTCCGTCGTCGCCCGCCAGCGGGTGATCGCCATCGACACCACCGTGGACGAGGAAGGGGAGAGCTGCTGCATTCTTGGAATGGACCCGCAGCTCGTCGCCACCGTGCCGACGCCCCACCGCCCATTCCAGGGATGGCGCTATCTCAATCCGGAAACGGCGCCCAGGGACCTGTCCGAAGCGGGAGGCAAGGGCGACGAATTGCCCGCCCATCTGGCCGCCGAACTGCGGTCTCTTGGCCTGTTGTAGTCGGTTCGCCCGGCTGCGGCCCGCCAACCCATTGATTCTTAACGACCCGACAGAATTTTCATCACTCTGTCAAAAAAGCGCTTGCGTGTTTGTGGGGGAGGCGCCTATAACCCCCTCCACCGACGCGGTGGCCGCCAACGAGGCGCCGACGGGTCGGAAAACAGAGACATTCTGGCCCTGGCGGTCCGCTCCTCGAAGGGGATGGGCGCGGGGTGTTGCGGTTCTCCTGAGAGCCGCGGGATCTTGGATATCGTTGATACCGTGTTGTGAGAAGGGATGCGCAGGCGGCGGTTTTGGCCGTTGGCCGCGGACCGGTTCCGGAGAGGGACTGGCATCGCGGGTCGCTTGAGCATCTCGGTCA
>NZ_QOKV01000037.1 GCF_008365405.1 Azospirillum brasilense
CAGAACGACTCGCCCGAGCCCGTCCCCGTCGATCCCATCCTCGCCTCCCGCAGCTGATCGGTACGCGCGGAAGACTACGGACCGGCTGAAACCTGGGCTACGTGGGGAGGCGATGCCGGATACGGATGTCCTGACGGCGGACGGGGATCTGGAGCGGTTGCGCGGCTTCCTGGCCGGCATGGTCCGGCTGAACGGCGGATGCCCCGACACCGCCGTTCCCGGCGTTGCGGATCTCCTGGCTTGGCTGGCCGCCGCGCAGAGTGGCCGCGGAGGAGCGGACCGTTGCTGGCTGATCGCGGAACGGAGGGAGGACATCGTCGGGCATGTCCGGATCGGCCCCGGTTGGCCCGCCTCCTCGGACTCGGGAGCCCTCACCCTCGGCATCGAACTGCACCCGGACGTCCGCGGCTTCGGACTCGGCCGGCAGATCATGCTGGCCGCGCATCGCTGGGCCGCCGGACGCTGCGCGCGGCTGGAGCTGGCGGTTCTGCCGCACAACGCCCGCGCCCTTGCGCTCTACCACGCCCTGGGCTACGTCAACCTCGGGCCGGTGGCCCTTCCCGAGACCGGGGAGATCCACCACCGCATGGCCATCAGCCTCCCCGCGCCTTGCGGCCCCGCCGGCAACTCCGGACGGGGCGTCACCCTGGTGAGCTGAGCCGAGGTGAGCTGAGCCGGCCGGACGGCGTCACCCCTCGCGGACCGCGCGGAGATGGCCGGGGGCTTGCCCATCGAACGGGCCGGCCGTCGGGCCATCGGACGGATCGGTGACGGGAAGGCGCTGCAGCAGCATCTTGGCCCGCTCATCGCCGAGGGCCGCCGCGCGTTCCAGCCAGCCGCGGGCGCGGGCGAAGTCCTTCTGCTCGCTCCAATAGGCGTGCAGTTCGCCAAGCGCCGTCATGGCCGAAGGCTCCTTATGCTCGGCCGCAGGGGTCAGCCAGCGGAGCGCCTCCTCAATGTCGCGCTCCATACCCAGCCCCTGCATGCAGAAGCGGCCAAGGTTGATCATGGCGCCGACATGGCCCTGTTCGGCAGCCTTGCGCGACCAAAGGGCGGCGCGCGTGTAGTCCTGCGGCACCCCATCGCCGGCGGCGAACATGGTGCCGAGCCGGAACTGGGCCAGAACGCTGCCCTGCTCAGCGGCCCGCTCGTACCAGGACAGGGCACCCGCCGGGTCGCGCGGCACGCCGAGGCCGAGGCTGTGCAGCGTGCCGATGTTGTAGACCGCGTCGCTGTTGCCCTGCTCGGCCGCCCGGCGGAACCAGTCGAGCGCCCGGTCGTAGTCACGGGTCACCCCGCGCCCTTCGGCGTACAGCGCGCCAATGCGCAGCTGGGCCTGCGGATCGCCCTGGCCGGCGGCGCGCTCCAGCCAGCGGACCGCCTCCATCTCGTCGCGCGGCACGCCGGACCCGGCGAAGTACATCTGCGCGATGATCTTCTGCGCCTCGCGGTGCCCCATCTCCGCCGCCGCCCGGTACCAGATCGCGGCGTCGAACAGGTTGGGCTGCATCCCCGCCCCCCGGCTGTTCAGATGGCCGAGATGCAGCATCGCCTCGGTGTCGCCCTGGACCGCCGCCTTGCGCAGCCAGGTCTCGGCGGCGTGCGGATCGGCCGCCACCCCGCCGCCCCGCGCATACAGCAGGCCGAGCGCCCGCTGCGCGGCAGCGGCACCCGCCTCGGCGGCGCGGCGGAACCAGGAAACCGATTCGGCAAGATCCTGCTCCACCCCGACCCCGGAGGCGTACTGGGTGCCGAGATAGTACCAAGCCATCACGTTCTTCTGCTCGGCCGCCTTGCGGAACCACTGGTGCGCGGCCTCGGGGTCGGATTTCCCGCCATAACCACCGGCCAGCAGCGTTCCGAGGCCAAGCTGGGCCGCGGCATTGCCCTGCTCCGCGGCGACGCGGTACCAGCGCTCGGCCTCGGCGTAGTCCGGGGTGATGCCGAAGCCCGAGGCGTGCATGTAGCCAAGCATGGCCTGCGCGCCCACGACGTCCTGTTCAGCGGCGGCGCGTGCCCAGCGCAGCGCCTCCTTGTAATCCTGCTCGATCTTCAGGCCGTTGGGGAAGAGAAGCGACAGCGTCTCGTCGGTCGGGGTGATCCCCTTCGGCGCGTCGCAGCCGTAGTAATAGATTTCGGCCAGCCGCGCCTGGGCATCGCCATGGCCGTTGTCGGCCGCCTGCCGGTACCAGCCGACCGCGTCGACGGCGTTGCGCACCACGCCCTTGCCGAGGTCGTACAGGCGTCCGATCTGGTTCTGGGCGTCCGCATGGCCGGCCCGGGCCGCCGGAAGCCAAAATTCCAGCGCCGCCTTATAGTCCTCGCGCTCCAGCGCCTTCAGGCCCTTGGCGTACTGGTCGTCCGGCGAAGCGGCGCCGAACAGCCGCCCCGCGGCCTCGATGAGCTTGCGCATCGGCCTCCACACCCTTTCCTTGCAGCCGGCGCGGCCCTCAGGGCTCGCGCATGCCTTCCGAACCGTTTCTCAGCGCCCCTTCGACCAGATACGACATGATGGTCCGCTCGCCGACCACGATGTCGGCCACCAGCGGCATCCCGGGAACCAGACGGAAATCGGCCGGCACGTCACGCAGCGTCACGTCGGTCAGCTCGATCCGCGCCCGGTAGAAGGGGCGCTGCACCTGCGTCTGGTCCTCGCGCTTGGTGAAGGAGTCCTCGCTGATCGTCTTCACCACGCCCTTGGCCATTCCGTGCTCGACGTAGCGGTAGGCGTCGAGCTTGACCTGCACCCGATCGCCGGGCTTGACGAAGCCCTGGTCGATCCCGGCGATCTCCACCTCCACCTCCAGCGTCGCGTTCAGCGGCATCAGAGTGTAGATCGGCTGGGCCTGCTCGACCACCGAGCCGACGGAGTACTTCCCAACCTCCAGCACCACGGCGTCATCCACGGCACGCAGTTCGACGAGTTCCCGGCGCCGCTGCGCCTTCGCCAGCTCCTCGCGGGCGCGCTCCAGGTCGATCTGACGGGTCGACAGGTCGGTCAGCAGGCTGCTGCGCCATTGCTGGATGTAGACCTCCCGTTCGGCGCGCAGCGCCTCCAGGTCGTGGGAAGCCGTACGGATGGTGTTCTCGCTGTTTCCAAGGTTGCGCTCGGTTTCCACCCGGGTGTCGCTGGCGATCAGGGAGTTGAGGCGACTGCCGGTCTGGTTCTTCTCCAGCGTCTGCCGCATCGTCTCGATCTCGCCGACGATCTTCAGGCGCGAGCGGAAATGCTCGGCGTCCGTCTGGTTGCTCTTGATCGTCGCCTGGAGGGTGGCCATGCGCTGCTCGAAGTTCGCCAGCTTGGCCGTGTACTCCGCCTGACGGTAGCGCCAGATCGATTCCTGAAGCAGCCGGTCCGGATCGTTGTCGCCGACGGTGAAGGCCACGTTTCGGGCCTCCGCCTGCATGCGGGCGATCTCGGCCGTCAGCTTGGCGACCTGCCGCCCGAGCTGGGCGACATCGGCCGACGAAAAGGTCGGGTCGAGCGTGGCCAGCACCTGCCCGCGCCGCACGGTCTCACCGGCGCGGACGTTCAGGCTGCGGATGATCGAGATCTCCAGCGGCTGCACGACGATGGTCGGCGACTGGGACACGATCCGCCCCGTCGAGGTCACCACCCGGTCAAGCTTGGTCACCGATGCCAGGGTGATCAACAGGGCGACCATGGCGGCCAGGGTCCACACCACGGCCCGCGCCATGATGGGCTCGGGCCGGCCGGTGATCTCCGCGGTTTCGCCCTGGAAATCGTTGATGACCTGCTCGGCAGCCCGATCAGGTGTTTGCGGCCGGCGTAAGAGGAGCGCGGTCATGAGTGCTTCCCGGGGAAAGGTGGCGGTTCTGCTGGAACCAGAGATGCCGATAGACGTCGCAACGCTGGAGCAGCTCGTCGTGCTTGCCCATGTCGTAGAGCTTGCCGCGCTCCATCACGATGATCTGGTCGCAGTTCACCAGCGAGGCGAGGCGGTGGGAAATGACGATCATCGTCCGGCCCTGGGCGATGCGCGTCAGGTTGTTGTTGATGATCGCCTCGCTGTCGGGGTCGAGCGCACTGGTCGCCTCGTCGAGGATCAGGACCGACGGGTCGACCAGCAGGGCGCGGGCGATGGCGAGGCGCTGACGCTGACCGCCCGACAGGTTGGCCGAGCCCTCCTCGATCATCGTCTCGTAGCCACGCGGCAGGCGTTCGATGAACTCCTCCGCGCCGGCAAGCCGGGCTGCCCGCATCACCTCCTCCAGGGAGGCGCTGCGGTTGGCAGCCATGATGTTCTCGCGGATGGTCCCGTTGAACAGGAAGTTGTCCTGCAGCACCACGCCCAGGTTCGAGCGCAGGTGGGTGAGGTCGATCTCGCGCAGGTCGACGCCGTCGATCTTGACCAGCCCCTCGTAATTCTGATGGAGGCCTTGAAGCACGCGGGTGACGGTGGTCTTGCCCGACCCGGACCGCCCCATGATGCCGATGACCTGACCGGACTTGACGTCGAAGGAGATGTCGTCGAGCGCGGGGTTCTGCGAGCCGGGGTAGCGGAAGCGCACCTCGGAAAAGCTGAGCTCGCCCTTGATCACCGGGCGGACGCCCTGCCGCCCCAGACCCTGCTCCTGCGGCTGGTTGACCACGGAGGCCACCTGGGCGACGGCGCCGCGGACCTCCTGGAACTGCTGCATGAGCGAGGCGATCTGGACGAAGGGCTGCGTCGCGCGGCTGGCGATCATGCTGAAGGCGACCAGCATGCCGCCGTAGGCGGAACCGCCGTCGCTGAGGGCCAGATAGGCGCCGACCGCCAGCGTTCCAGAGTAGATCAGCTTCTCAAGCGGCTGCAGGATGGTCTGCGGCTGGTTGGAGAGGAGCTGCATCTTCGTGTTGGCGCGCACCGCGTCGGCCACGCGCACGTCCCAGTCCAGACGCTTGCGCCCTTCCAGCGCCAGCGACTTGACCGTGCGGGCGCCGTGCAGCACCTCGATCATGAAGGAGCCCTTGCGCTGCTCCGCCTTGATCACGTCGCCGTAGGCCCGGGCCAGCGGACCGATGTAGATGGCCACCACCAGACACATCAGGAACGCCACGCCCAGCACCAGGAAGGCGAGCAGCGGGCTCATGATGAACATGGCCGGGATCAGGACGACGAGCGTCATGCTGTCGAGCAGGGTCCCGAAGAGCTGGCCGGTCAGGAAGCCGCGGATGCGCCAGACCTCGTTGAGCTTGTAGGAGATCACGCCGGTCGGCGTGCGCTCGAAGAAGTCGATCGGCAGACCGATCATCCGGTCGAAGATGTAGGTGCTGAGCCTTGCATCCACCTTGGCCGTGCCGATCGCCACCAGATAGCGGCGCAGATAGCCGAAGACGGTGTCGAACATCAGCACGAAGAGGATGATCCCCACCAGCACGTAAAGCGTGGACAGGCGCTGGTGGACGAGCACGCGGTCCAGGATGACCATGAAGACCATCGGCGGGACAAGCGCGAACAGGCTGAGGACGAAGGCGGAGACGCCGATGTCGCGGAAGATCCGCTTCTCGCGCAGGATCTGGCCGATCATCCAGCCGAAACCGAACGGCCGCTCCTGGTCGCTGATCCGGTGGCGGCGCTTGACGAAGATCGCGTCCCCGTCCCACACGGAGCTGAGCCGCAGTTCGTCCACGGCGATGCAGGCCTGGTCGGCGCTCAGCGGGTCCTGCAGCATCGCGGCCGGGGCACCGCCGTCCTTGCGGAAGGAGACCAGGACCATGGTGCTGCCGTCGCGCAGGCGGAGCAGGAGCGGCAGCGCCTTCTCCAGGCGCGCCAGGTGCTTCCAGCGCAACGTCGCGGACCGGACGGTCAGGCCGCTCTCCTCGGCGATCTTCAGCAGCATCCCGGTGGGCGGCTCGCCGTTTTCGATGGCGTAGTCGCGCCTCATCTGGTCGACCGAAAGATGCAGCCCATGGTGGCGCGCCACAATGGCGAGCGCGTGGAGGCTGGTGGCCCGCGGCGCCTCGGCTGAGGCGCTTTGCGGATCGATGGCGGTCTTGCTCTGCATCTGGCCCCTGTGATCCAGTCGCTCGTCGTTACCAGCCACAGTTCCGGTGGCTGGACCGGCGGCTCATCCGGAGGTGGGACTGTACTGTACCACCCACATCGGACTCAAGCGCCGCACTTGTGTAGCTCAATTCGAGCGAACCCGGAGGGACGACGCCCTCAAAGTTGCGCTTATGACGATTTGTCGATGGCGACGCTTGGCATAGACCACTCCTTCCGTACACCCCCGACAATCCGATTTATCGGGGATTTCATTGGGTTGGGCGAGGGTCAAATTGCGGCTTGCGGCAGTCCGCCGCGCCACTTTCACCACCCGCCTCGCGGGTTTCCCCAGGCCTGGCGTGCGCCTCAGCGGTTGCCGGAAAGACCACGCAGCGTCCCGGAGCCCAAATTTTCCACATACCAGCGGTAGGTGCGTTCGAAACCGTCGCGCAAGCTGGTCGGCGCGGACCAGCCCATGGCCTGGAGCCGGCTGCAGTCCATGATCTTGCGGGGAGCGCCGTTCGGCTTGGAGGGGTCGAAGCGGAAATCGCCCCGATAGCCGATCACCGCGCCCAGCAGCTCGGCCAATCCGCGGATGGACAGCTCATGGCCGGACCCGAGGTTGACGTGCGCCTCGCCCGAATAGCTCTTCGTCAGGAAGACCAGCCCGTCGGCCAAATCCTCGACGAACAGGAACTCGCGCAGCGGGCTGCCGTCGCCCCACAGCTCGACGCTGTCGGCCCCCTCCTCCTTGGCGCGGTGGATGCGGACCAGCAGGGCGGCGGCGACATGGCCCTGCGCGACGTCGAAGTTGTCGCCGTAGCCGTAGAGGTTGGTCGGCATCGCCGCGATGAAGTCGCAACCGTACTGCCGGCGGTAGGCCTGGCACATCTTGATGCCGGCGATCTTGGCGACAGCGTACCACTCGTTGGTCGGCTCCAGCGGACCGGTGAGCAACGCCTCCTCGCGCATCGGCTGCGGCGCCAGCCGCGGGTAGATGCAGGAGGAGCCCAGGAAGACGAGCTTGCGCACCCCGACCCGCTTCGCGGCGTGGATGATGTTGGTCTCGATCACCAGGTTCTCGTAAAGGAATTCGGCCGGGCGACTGCTGTTGGCATGGATGCCTCCGACCACCGCCGCGGCCAGGAACACAACGTCCGGCCGCGCTTCAGCCACCCAATCCTCGACCTCGGCTTGGCGGCGCAGGTCAATGCTCTCCCGGCCGACCGTCAGGATATCGCACGGCTCCCGCTCCAGCCGGCGGACGATGGCCGCTCCCGCCATGCCACGATGCCCTGCAACCCAGACGCGCTTGCCATCCAGGGAAAAATCCGCACCCATGATCATGGTCCCTGCCTTTTGGCCGTGCCATTCGAGCCAAGCTCTTTTACGAAAGCGCCTCGGCGTTCTGGGCGTGATAGGCCGCCAAGACCTCATCGACGGGCCCGAAGCGCTGGATGGTGCCGCGTTCAAGCCAAAGCAGCTTGTTGCACAACCGCTTCAGCACATCCTCCACATGGGAGGCGACGACCATGATGCTGGAACGGTTCACAAATCCCTCGGCCCGGCGCTGAGCCTTCTCCAGGAACTTTGTGTCGCTGACGGCGAGCCATTCGTCCATCAGCAGGATTTCCGGATCAACCGACGTCGCCGCGGCGAAGGCGAGGCGGAGCGTCATGCCCGCCGAATAGGTGCGGACCGGCAGGTCGAGATAGTCGCCCAGTTCGGTGAAGGCGGCGATGTCGTCCATCTTCCGCTCCACTTCGCCGGCGTCGATGCCGAAATAGGCCGCCCGCATCCGGATGTTGTCGTAACCCGACGCGTCCATGTCGAGACCGAGACCGATGTCGAACAGTGGCGTGACGCGCCCTTCGACACGGATGCGCCCGGCCGTCGGTTCGTAGACGCCGGCGAGCACACGCAGCAGCGTCGTCTTGCCGGCGCCGTTTCCGCCGATCAACCCCACCCGGTCGCCATGCTCCAGGGTCAGCGAGAAGTTGCTCAACGCCTTCACGGTGACGCGGTGATGGGCGTCATGCTTCAGCACGCCGCTGGTGGAGGAACGCAGCAGGGTCTTCTTCAGGGAGCGCGCGCTTCCCTGATAGAGGACGAAATCGACCGAAACGTCGTTCAGCTGTATCGAAGCCATCAGAGCCAATAGGCGATGCGTTTGCGGAAACGGGCGAAGAGGGCAAAGGTGAGTGCCCAGCCGGCCGTGGCGAACAGCAGGCCAACCGCCCAGTTCTCCCAGCCCGGGAACTGGCCGAGCAGCGGCGCCCGGATGGTCTCGATCAGGTGGTACAAAGGGTTGAGAGCCATCAGGTAGCGCCGTTCCCCCAGCAACTCCGGCTTCCACATGACCGGAGTCACGAAAAACAAGAGCTGGATCACGCTGGCGACGATGGGCGGAACGTCGCGGAAACGCGTGCAGACCATGCCGCACAGAAGCATGATCCAGCCGGCGTTCACCAGCAGGAGCCCGAGCCCCGCGAAAGCGAGCAGAATGCCCCCGACCCCCGGCCATATCCCGAAGACCACCGCCACCACCGCGAAAATGACGATGTTGTGGGCGTAGATGATCAGGTTCCGCCACAGCGCGCGCAGGATGTGCAGCGACATGGGAATGCGCACGTTCTTGATCAGCGGCTCCAGCTCGATGAAGCTCGTGCAGCCTTCATTCAGGAAGGATGCGACGAGCGTCCAGGTGGCTAGACCGATGGCGAGGAACGGCAGGTAGCTTTCCAGGTCGAGCCGAAACAGGGTCCCGTAGATGAGGCCAAGGCTGGCCACCATGACCGCCATGCTGAGCGTCAGCCAGAAGGGGCCGAGCACCGAACGGCGGTAGCGCTTGCGGATGTCGTGCCAGCCGAGCTTGCTCCACAGCCGCCAACGCCGGCCGCCTTCGAACAGATCTTCCCAGGCCCGCTCCGCCTGGCTGCGGTCGCCGGAATCGTAGACGTCCGCGCTTTGCTTGCGGAACCGCAGGCAGGGCATGCTCTCACTCGTCATTGCGGGCACCCTGGGTGCAAGCCGCGACCGTACACAGGCGGCGCCACGGCGAGGAGGCTCTGGACAACACCACGCGAACTCCGGAACGAAACAAACCGAACGACAGCTTGTATACTCCCTTCGTCAGTGGCTTCACAGCCTTAACCCGCTTCCATCCCAAGGGGGGAGGGAGCCCCGGGTCAGGCACGGCGCCCGGCTTCCTGCCTGAAACGGGCGAGATCGCTCTCCATCATCTCGCGGACGAGGTCGGGAAAGCTGGTAGTGTGCGTCCAATCCAGCCTGGCCCGCGCCTTGGACGGATCCCCCAGCAGCAGATCCACCTCGGTTGGGCGGAAATAGCGCGGATCGACCTCGATCAGCACCTCGCCGCTGTCGGCATCGACGCCCTTCTCGTCCAGACCGGTCCCCCGCCATTCGATCTGGCGCCCGATATGGCCGAAGGCCAGCTCCACGAACTCACGGATGGAGTGGGTCTCGCCGGTGGCCAGCACATAGTCGTCCGGCTGTTCCTGCTGGACGATGCGCCACATGCCTTCCACGTAGTCGCGGGCATGGCCCCAGTCGCGCTTGGCGTCCAGGTTGCCGAGGTAAAGCGTCTTCTGCAGGCCCTGCTGGATGGCGGCGACCGCGCGGGTGATCTTGCGCGTCACGAAGGTTTCGCCGCGGGTCGGCCCCTCGTGGTTGAAGAGGATGCCGTTGGAGGCGTGCATGCCGTACGCCTCGCGGTAGTTCACCGTGATCCAGTAGGCGTAGAGCTTTGCCGCCGCGTAGGGGCTGCGCGGATAGAAGGGCGTCGTCTCCTTCTGCGGCGTCTCCCGCGCCATGCCAAACAGTTCGGAGGTGGACGCTTGGTAGAAGCGCGCCTTGGTCTCCAGCTTCAGGATCCGGATGGCTTCCAGCAGGCGCAGTGTCCCCAACCCGTCGGAGTTCGCCGTGTATTCCGGCGTCTCGAAGCTCACCTGCACATGGCTCTGGGCCGCGAGGTTGTAGATCTCGTCCGGTTGGACCTCCTGCACGATACGCAGCAGGTTGGTCGCGTCAGTGAGGTCGCCGTAATGCATCCGGAAACGGACGTCCTCCTCGTGCACGTCACGGTACAGATGCTCCACCCGCTCCGTGTTGAAGGACGACGAGCGCCGCTTGACGCCGTGGACGGTGTAGCCCTTGTCCAGCAGCAGTTCCGACAGATAGGCGCCGTCCTGCCCCGTGACGCCGGTGATTAGAGCAACCTTGCGCAACGCACGCTCCTATTTTTGAACCGCGGATCCGGCTGCTCCTGGCTGTGCAGCGGACGTCCGTGAGGAGCAGCATAACCGCTCGGATCCGCCGCCCACATCAACATCTTCCTCGGGCAGGCGGGGACGACGGGCGGCGCGGCGCCGCCGGCGGAGCCCGGCTCGTGGGATCCAGATGGGAATTCACCGGGAAAGGCGGCCTGGAGCTTCCTCGGACGGAGGCTCCCTTCGACAGCTCCAAGGCCCGGTCGCAGGGCCTAGTCACCCATCGCCGAGGAAACCGCTTCGAGCCAGCCGCGGCCGAAATCCCGGTCCGGTTCTAGAACGGTGCCCTCCGCCCATTCATTCCAGGCGTTGATGAAGACGACCCGTTCTCCCGGCTGCCGCCGCTCATGGAGAACGATCTCCCTGAGCCACCGGCGGAAATTCGTGGGGGTCGCGCCATGGAAGATGGTCGCCCGCTTGCCCCTGCGGGACGTGTTGTCGAAGCCGGCCATCAAGCCCCGGTGCCGGCGTCCGACCACGGGATTCTTGAGCTTCTGGACGGCAGAATCCACGGTTCGCCCATAGTCGAAGACGATCCCGCTATCCTCCGGGGCATCCGTCGGCCTCGGCGTGAGAAGAACGGCAGGGGCCCGGTGCGGCGGGAACTCGTAATACGAATCGAACCCGATTTCAGCGGGATCGTCCGGCAAGTCCTCGTCGTTCGGGAAATCGACCAGGCCGGCGCAAAGATGAACGTTCGGCACGCCTCTCTTGACGAATTCCTCACGCAATTTATCCATCGCCGCCCGGCAATCCTCAATATGGCGGGCGCGATAGATGAGCAGCATCGGCCGGCCGTCGAGCTTGAAATACCGGTCGTCCTTCAGGACCGGAGCGACGTCATGGGCGAACAGCTTTTCCCACCCGGGCTCATACGTCTGGGGCAGGAGCGTTTCGTGGTTGAGCCCATCCCAGTTGCGGCTCCACGGCTCATTGGCCCAGCAAATCATGAAAGGGTTCTCGGGCTCGCCGAGGCGCAGGATCTCATCCAAGGGACGTTCGAGAATCCGGCGGCCATTGAACCAGTAATAATAATAGCAGAACCCCGTTATCCCATGCTTTCGCGCCAAAGCCGCCTGGGCCGCGCGAATTTCCGGCAGCCTCAAGTCATAGAAGCCGAGATCCGACGGGAGACGCGGCTGCCGGTGCTCCGAAAACATGGGAGCAGCCCGCGTGACGTTCGTCCACTCCGTGAACCCTTCGCCCCACCAAAGATTGTTTTCCTTGATCGGATGGAATTGCGGCAGGAAGAGCGCGAACGCATGTATCTTCGACGCGCCATCCTTCTGGTGCGCTTGCAGGATCGCATCATCGATCTTGCTCGACTCAACGAACTTCATGCCCGCGTCTTCGCAGATCAGGCCGAACATCCGCTCGACGGCATGGCCGAGGGCGCCGTTCACCGGCATCGGCTCCGGCTCGAAATCGTTGACGTTCAGCCCGGAGCCCAGCAGCGTGCGCAGGATCAGCGGCCGGATCCAGAACATTCCGCCCCCGGGAAAGCTCCGGGAAACGTAATCGGTCGAAATCGACAGTCTCGGCAGAAGTTTGTTGAGGAAGTCTTCGTTGCCCGCCCAGCATTCCTCGCCACTGAAGATGTTGCCGTCGGCGACCACGATGCCCAGGTCGGGGTCGGACCGGAAACGCGCGATGATCCGGTCGACAAGCTCCCGGCTACCAAGAATGCCGTCGATCAGCTGGCGGCGCCACTGGTCTCCGTCCGCCACGTACGTGCTTCGCTTGGAGTGGATCTTGCAGATGAGTTCGTAACGGAAAAGCACGCCCGTCTGCAGGATCGCCATGAAGCGGGCGATATCGCGGCCCCGGTCCTGCGGGAACACGAACACCCGCGCCTGCTGGAAATCCTTCTTGATCGCGTCCTCAAGCGTGTGGGACACGCCCGCCACAAGAGAAACGAAGAGATCGAAAGGGGCGCTGATGTTCTTGATCGAAGCCGCCATTTCCTCCCATGTATCGGGGTGATACACGTGGACGACAACCGCGATCGGTCCGGAGGGAATCAGGCCGCGCAGTTCGAAGAAATCCGGCAATTCCAGATCGGGAAGATTGGTCAGCCGAAGCCGATCGGAATGCGTGCTGCCTCCCTTTGAACCAAAAACCTTGGGGTTCGTCAGCAAATAGTGGGCGAGCGGATCGATCCCGATCTCTCCCATCTCCGGATGCTGGTTGCGGTAGGCGACCGGATCGAACAATCTGTTCGGGCGCAGGCCTTTGATGGATCCGCACAGGATGTAATGGGTCAGCGGATCGATATCCGCTGCGGCTACGTCGGGATTCTGCTCGCGATACCAAAGGGGATCGAAGGCTGGATTGGGCGTCCGGCCTTCCCTCCAGCCATTGTTGACGTAATGCTCGAGCGGATCGACGCCCGCCATTTGAACGTCGGGGTTCTGGCTCAGGTACCAGGACGTGTTGAACAGGCCCGACGCCAGAACGATCTTCTTCGAATCCGTGTGACCGCTGGTCAGCACGGACAGGTTCGTCAGCTTCGCGTTGGCCCCATGAAGCGTCAGCGACGCCGTCGTTAGAAGCGCATGCGCGAGCGGGTCCACCCCGCTGCCGATGATCGCGGGGAACTGGGCCCGGTACAGCGTCGGATCGAAGGACTTGTTGGGCCTCCGTCCCTCGACCGATCCATACCTGATGTAGTGCCCGAGAGGCTCTATTCCCGCGGCGGCGACATCGCCGTATTCCCCTAGATACCACACGGGGTCGAAACCCGGATTGGGCGAACGCCCCTCACGCCAGCCGACGTCCAGATAGTGGGTGAGCGGATCGATGCCGGCGGCCGCCACATCGGGATTCTGGTTGAGATACCAGGAGAAGTTGAAGAGGCCCGAGGCGATGATGACGCCCCGGGCGTCTGCGAACGGCCCCTCGTTCGGGAGTTCTGGCGTCAGGTAATGGAGAAGCGCGCGGTTCTTCCCGCCGTCCTTTTCGGCGGCCGATTCCGACGAGGATCGCTCGACCGCGCTCTGGTCGGAGAACGGGTTGGGTTTGCGCTTTTCCGCAGCGCCATGCAAAATGTAGTGAGCATAGGGTTCAATCGCGCCAATATCTTTGTAGGTTTCCCGATAAAATTTGGGATCAAAGCCGGGAATCGGGTAACGCCCTTCCGCAGAACCATAATTGATATAATGTTCCAGCGGGTCGATACCGGCCTCGGAAACGTCGCTGTTCCTTTCCAGATACCACTCCGAATTGAAGAGTCCAGACGCCGCAATTACATTGTAATTGTCAACCATATCGTTGCCTGTATGCTCATCCAGCATGTGTTCGTTCCAGGGGCGAGTGGTTCTTGGTGGATCAGCGAGAACGAACTCAGAACCGCTGACGCGCAAGTTGGGGTTGGAGGCGGGATCGGAGCGCAGGATCGGCGCCCATGCTTTCCGCATATACTCGGTCGGCGTGGACCGGTCAGGAAGCTCCGAAGTCCCCAAACCCATATTTTGTCCAGGATCGATGACCGCCGCATGGGGCGTCCAGACCACCCGGTAGCCGATCTGCGCCGTCCTCAGGCACAAGTCGACGTCGGAATACCAAACGTCAAGCTCCTGGCTGTTGAAGCCATTGAGGTCCTCGAAGACCCGCCTGGAAAGCGCCATGCAGGCGCCGGACACGGCCGACATGTTCTGGACGAGGACAGCACGGCCAAAATATCCGAAATCCGGATGATCACTCAGACGCAATCCCTGATAAGCAGAAACGGCAATTAATTCTTCGTCAAGTATGTATCCGGCGTTCTTTATCGAGCGGTCGTCGGAATAAATCATCGCTCCAACGATTCCCACCTTCGATTTCTGAAGTTGGGACACCAGCTCGGTTAGCCAACCGGACTCGGAAATTTGAATTCCGCAATCCAGAAAACACAGGAAATCGCCCTTGGCCTTGTCGGCTCCAAGGTTGCGGGCTTCCGCCTTGTTGAGTGTCTTCGGCGAACTGACAACCTTGATTTTCTTGCTTTGAAACAGCTGAACCATCAGCTGGATCACGCTCGCCGCGATGCTTGAATCGTGAGCGAGAACGATCTCGAAGTTGGCATAGCGGGTGTTGTCGATGACCGACTGAACGGTCCTGTATGCGCCGTCGGCGTTGTCGCAGCGCATCACGATCGTGACTCGAGGCGCCGGTTGCGGCGCGCTCAATTTCACCCTGTTGAACGCGGCATGCGGGCTTGCCTCCACGGTGCCCCTGACACCGGAAGTTTCAAGAGCGTCGGCGATCGCGTCCAGAGAACTGTTCCGCGCATACGGCTTCGCTTCATCCGAATTGCTCGCCGTCGACCCCGGTATCGCTCTCCAGTGGTAAAGGATATGGGGAATGTGCCGGATTTGGTTGTGATCGACCGTGCGCTGGGCGCGCAGCACCAGATCATAATCCTGGCTGCCAACGAACTCGTTGCGGAACCTGCCGATTCTCTCGATCAGGCTGCGCCGGTAAACCCCGAGGTGGCAAAAGAAGTTCTGCGCAAAAATCAGCTCGGGGTTCCAGTCAGGCTTGAAGTAAGGGTTGTACCGGCGCCCCTTCGCGTCGATACGGTCCTCGTCGCTGTATACCAAAGCGACATCAGGCTCTTTTATCAGGAGGTCGGCGACCATGAAGAGCGCGTGCGCGCTCAGCTCGTCATCATGATCGAGCAGAGCGACGAATTCGCCTGTCGCCAAGTCGAGAGCACTGTTCGAGGCCTCGGAAATGTGCCCGTTCACAGTCCGATACACGACTTTTACGCGGGGGTCCTTTGCTTTGTACTCATCCAGGACCCGGCGCACGTGCGGTTCGCTCGAACGGTCGTCGGCAATGCACAATTCCCAAAAAGGATACAGCTGGTTGATGACGGATTCGATCGCCGCACGAAGAAATGTCTCCGGCGTGTTGTAGACCGGCATCAGGACCGACAGCAGAGGGGGGTTGCGCATCGCCTGAACGGCGACCTTGATCCGCCGTCGGCCTTTGTTGCCTATGGTGTCATAGCGCCGAATCCAATCAACATATTCGTCCAGCCCCTCATCGGAGGAACCTCCGGTGGCGAGATAGTGAGCGAGAGGCTCCCGTCCCGCCAGGGCAGCCTCTCCAACCTTCCGGCGGTAATAGTTCGGGTCGAACTGCGGCCCGGGGCGACGCCCTTCAGCGGAACCGTTGCCGATATAGTGCGCGAGCGGCTCAATCTTGGCATGGGCAACGTCCGGGTATTTCATCAGATACCAAGACGGATCAAAAAATTTGTTGGGGCAGCGGCCTTCCTTCCATCCGAATTCCGCATAATGGCGCAGAAGATCCAACCCTGCATCTGTCAAATCCGGATTCGAGAATCGATAAAAATCTTCGTCAAACAGTCCAGAATTTCTGATCAGACCGAGGTCATCGTCCGATACATTCTTGCGCTCTGCCTGTTTCACAATACGCATCATTTCCTCGACTTCCGCGCACCGCATTTCCGCAAACACCACTTTGTCACACCCACCGCTTCCATCGGCGGCCGCAGGTTCCGCGGACACCGGCAACGGCCAGCAATTGGTTGATCCGCGTATTTTGGCCCGCTCCGGCTATACTTTTTGCATAGCTGAAAATATTCAATTTTTTCTTAAATAAGTTAAACAATCGCATAATAGCATCAACGTCCGGCGAAACCGCTCACCCGCGCCCTAAGAACGCGGATCAAAACTCCGTCTTATGGAATCCAAGTCATTGATTTTGTTCAGAATAAAAGACGTTTTGATCGGCACTCTAAGGCCGGCGTCCGCGCCGCTTGGCTCGGCAAAACGGGCCGGACTCCCATCGTTACGGCTTCAGCGCGGCGATGCAGGCGGCGAGCCGCTCCTCAAGCCGGGCGGACGGGGCGAACCCCACCTCGTCGCGCAGGCGCCGGACATCAGCGACGAGGCGCGGCGGGTCGTCGGCCCGCATCGGCAGGGCGCCGAGCCGGATCAGGTCCGGCCGCCCCATCAGCCGACCAATGGCGAGCGCCACGTCGGCGATGCTGCGCGGCTCGCCGGAGCCAAGGTTGACCGGGCCGCAGGCTTCCGACAGGGTCAGAGCCGCGAAAGCCGCGCCCATGTCCTCCACCGCCAGGAAGTCACGGATCTGCGTGCCGGCCGAGCACAGTGCGGGCTCCCCCGCCCACAGGCTGGCGATGATCGAGGCGACCAGCCGGCGGCGGTCCTCCGCCGCGCCGAACAGCAGGAACACCCGGCCCCAGGCCATCTGGACGTCGGCCTCGGCGGCGTAGGCCTCCAACGACCGCCAGCAGGCGTCCTTGATCCGGCCGTAGAAGGTGTGCGGCAGGATCGGAGTCGTGCCCTCGCCGCAGTCACCGGTGGCGAGACCAGGGTCGGTCCAGTCGTATTCGGCGCAGGTGCCGGCCGAGACCATGCGAGTGCCGCCGGCTTCGGCGAAGGCACGGGCCAGGCGGACCGTGGCGGCCAGCCAGTCCAGGTTCTCCGGCGCTCGCCAGTAATGGCCGTGCGCGGTGACCCAGGCGAGATGCAGCAGGTGGGTCGGCCGCAGCCCACCCACCAGCCTGGCCATCGCGTTGGCGTCCAGCAGGTCGCCCGCGTGGAAGGCGACCCCGTCGGGAAGGCCGGCCGGTGCGTGCCGCCCGACCACATGCACTTCGGCCCCGCGCCTGGCCAGTCCGGCGACCGCGTGCGGGCCGATCAGCCCGGTGCCGCCGGTGATGAGGACCCGCGCCGCGGTCATGCGCCGAGCGCCGGCAGGTTGCGGTCGCGGTCGGAGATGACGGCGACCGGTAGCGGCCAGACGATGCCGACCGCCGGGTCGTCGTGGCGGATGCCGCGCGCCGCCTCCGCCACATACTCCACCGAGATCTGGTAGTAGACCTCGCTGTCGTCGGCCAGGGTCTGGAACCCGTGGGCGAAGCCCTTCGGAATGAACAGAGCCTTGTGGTTGGCCGGCGTCAGCTCGATCCCGAACCAGCGCCCGTGGGTGGCGGAGCCGGGGCGCACATCCACGATCACGTCGTAGATGGCGCCCTGCGTGCAGCGCACCAGCTTGGCCTCCCCATGCGGGTCGGCTTGGTAGTGCATGCCGCGGACCGTGCCGCGGCGATGGTTGAAGGACACGCTGCACTGCGTGAGCGCGGGGTCGAGCCCCCATTCCGCGAAGGTGCGCGCGCACCAGGTGCGGGCGAAGAACCCACGCTCGTCGCTGGCCGGGGTCGGCTCGACCACCACGGCGCCCGCAAGTCCGGTTTCAATGGCGCGCATCGCCGTCTTCCCGTTCCTTGCCGCCGGTCAGTCGAACACGCGGATTTCAGGCACCGCCGTCACGAAGCGGCCGCCCCACTCGCGGATGTTCGCCATCTGGCCCATGATCTCGTCCCGCAGGTTCCAGGGCAGGATCACCAGATAGTCCGGCTTGGTCTCGGCGATGTGCTCCGGCCCGAGGATCGGCAGCAGCGAGCCCGGCAGGTAGCGGCCCTGCTTGTGCGGGTTGCGGTCGACCACATAGGCGATGTCATCGGCCGTCGTGCCGCAATAGTTCAGGAAGGTGTTGCCCTTGGCGGCGGCGCCGTAGGCGGCGATCACCTTGCCCTCGGCCTTCGCCTCCGCCAGGAAGCGGCGGAAGCCCTCGCGGCAGGCGGCGGCGCGCTCGCCGAAGCGGGTGTAGGCGTCCAGCGTCGCGAAGCCGGCCTCGGCCTCCAGCCGGCGGACCAGCGCCAGCCCTTCGGTCGCGGCGTGCGACGCCCCCTCGCGGCAGGCGAAGACGCGCAGGCTGCCGCCGTGGGTCGGCAGCTGCTGCACGTCGAACACCCGGATGCCGACGCGGCCCAGCGCCGCCTCGACGGACAGCAGCGACAGGTAGGAATAGTGCTCGTGGTAGATGGTGTCGAACTGCACCTGCTCGATCAGGTTCAGCAGGTGCGGGAACTCCACCGTCAGCACGCCTTCGGGCTTCAGCGCGTGGGCGAAGCCGCCGACGAAGTCGGCCAGGTCGGGCACGTGGGCCATCACGTTGTTCGCCGCGATCAGGTCGGCCTGCAGGCCTTCCGCGGCGAGCTGGCGGCCGGTCTCGGTGTGGAAGAAGCACACGCGGGTGCGCACGCCCACCTTCTCGGCGGCCTCCGCGGTGTTGGAGGTCGGCTCGATGCCGAGCACCGGGATGCCGGCCTCGACGAAGTTGCGCAGCAGGTAGCCGTCGTTGCTGGCCACCTCCATCACCAGGCTCTGCGGGCCCAGGCCGAAGCGCGGGATCACATGCTCGGAGTAGCGCTTGGCGTGCGCCAGCCAGCTTTCCGAATAGGACGAGAAGTAGGCGTACTCGGAATCGAAGATGTGCTCGGCCGGCACATTGTGGTCGAGCTGGACCAGGAAGCAGGAACCGCACACCGCGGCGCGCAGCGGGAAACGGGCCTCCGGCTTGCCGAGATTCTCGGGGCGCACGTAGCTGTTGGCGAGCGGAGTTTCGCCGAGATCGACGAATCCGTGGGAAACCGGAGCGCCGCAGGAGCGGCAACGGAACGTGTCAGCCATGGGAACTCTATCCGCCTTGAGCTTTGAGTGTGTTATCGTTCAGCCGAAGAGCGCCGTGTCGAGCTGCCGCGCGGTCAGCGTGGCGACGTCGCCGGAGCGGTAGTAAGCCTTGTACCAGTCCACCGTCAGTTCCAACGCAGTCTCGAACGACCAGCGCGGCGACCAGCCGAGCCGGGCGATGGCGCGGCTACTGTCGATGGTGAGGAAGCGCGCCTCGTAGGGCTGGGCGCCGGTTTCCAGCTCCCAGGCGGCGCCGTCGCTCCACAGCGCCGTCAGCCGGTCGGCCAGGATCGCCACCGGCTTCACGCTCTGTTCCGAGGGGCCGAAGTTCCAGGCGCCGGCGGTGCCATCGGGATCGCTCAGCAGGCGCTGCGCCAGCATCAGGTAGCCGCGCACCGGCTCGCACACATGCTGCCAGGGCCGCACCGCCTTGGGATTGCGGATGCGCAGGGTCTCGCTGGCCGCGAAGGCGCGCATGGCGTCCGGCACCAGCCGGTCGATGGCCCAGTCGCCGCCGCCGAAGATGTTGCCCGCGCGGACGGTGACCACCGGAACGGGCTTGCTGCCCTTGCTGAGGTAGGAATGGCGGTAGGCGTCGACGATTAGCTCGCAGCAGGCCTTGCTGACCCCGTAAGGCTCCTTGCCGCCCAGGCGATCGTCCTCGCGGTAGGGCCAGTCCCACTCCTGGTTGTCGTACACCTTGTCGCTGGTGACGATGACCACGGCCCGGACCGTGCCACTTTGCCGCACCGCTTCGAGCAGGTTGGCGGTGCCCATCACGTTGGTGGAGAGCGTGTCCAGCGGGTCGGCGTGGGCGACACGCACGATGGGCTGGGCGGCCAGGTGGAAGACCACCTCGGCGCCGGAGTCCCGGAGTGCTGCGGCGAGCGCCGCGGCGTCGCGGATGTCGCCCACCCGGTGGTCGAGCGACTGGTCGACGCCCAGCGCGCCGAAGAAGCTGGGCTCTGTCGGCGCCGGCAGCGAGAAGCCGGTCGTCTCCGCGCCCAGGCGGCGCAGCGCGAGCGCCAGCCAACCCCCTTTGAACCCGGTGTGGCCGGTCAGGAACACGCGGCGCCCGACCCACAGGCCGGGATCGATGGTAGCGGTCATGGATGGTCGGTCCGAATCGAATTTGGCCGCGTCAGGACGCGGCGGACGGGTTGGAATTCTTCCAGGGCGCCTTGCCGGAAACCCACATCTCGTCCAGGATGTGCTTCTCGCGCAGCGTGTCCATCGGCTGCCAGAAGCCGTTGTGCTGCCACGCCGCGAGCTGCCTAGCCTCGGCCAGCTTCTGCAGGGGCTCGTGCTCCCAGATGGTCTGGTCGTTTTCGACGAGGTCGAGCACGCGCGGCGACAGGACGAAGAAGCCGCCGTTGATCAGGCCCTGTTCAGTCTGCGGCTTCTCCTTGAACTCGCGCACGAGGCCGTCCTCGATCACGGTGCTGCCGAAGCGGGCCGACGGGCGGACCACCGTCATGGTGGCGAGCTTGCCATGGCTGCGGTGGAAGTCGATGGAACCGCCGATGTCGACGTCCGACAGGCCGTCGCCGTAGGTCATCAGGAAATAGGGGTCGTCGGCGACGAGGTGGCGGATCCGCCCCAGCCGCCCGCCGGTCATGGTGCTCTCGCCGGTGTCCGCGACATACACACGCCAAGGCGGAAGTTGGCTGCGGGTGAACGTCACCTCCTGCCGCGCCATGTCCACCATCACGTCGCTGTTATGCATTGCAAAGTTAGCAAAATACTCTTTAATCATATAACCTTTGTACCCGGCACACACAATAAAATCCTGGATGCCGAATTTTGAATAGATCTGCATGATGTGCCAAAGAATAGGACGCCCGCCAATTTCGACCATCGGCTTAGGGCGCAGACCGGTTTCCTCCGAAAGCCTGGTCCCCAGGCCACCAGCAAGGATTATTGCCTTAATTTTTGACACAGAACACCACCTATTCTGAAAGGTAACAGGATATTGGCGAAAAATATGGATTTTGTCCATAAAATTTCTTAGGACATATATTTATACCGACAGGGTTCGCTGTCGCAACGGGGCATAACGCTCCATGACCGCCGCACCTCCACCCCCGCTTCGAACCGCAAAGCCCGACTTGACGACTCCTGTGCCAGACTCGTTTGGCGTGACAGTGTTGAGGTCCCGGAAAGCGGAGCCAGAACGGTGGAAAGCGCTTCCCTGCCGTCAAAGGAGCAAATGACGGGCAATATACTGGTGAATGTTTGATGGCGACACGTTGTTGCGCCTGATCCGGGCGGTTCCCCTGCCGGCGCTGCCGACGCCGCGCGTCATCGGCATCGACGACTGGTCCTGGCGGCGCGGTCAGCGCTACGGCACGATCATCGTCGATCTGGAACGCAACCGTCCCATCGACCTGCTGTCCGACCGCCACGCGGAGACGGTGGCGGCATGGTTGAAAGCCCATCCCAAGGTAGAGGTAGTTGCCCGCGACCGCGCCGGCGCTTACGCCGATGGCATTCGGGCCGGCGCTCCGAACGCCGTCCAGGTCTCGGATCGCTGGCATCTTCTCCGCAATCTCGGGGACGCTCTGGCCGGGGTTCTCGACCGCCATTATTATGACCTGCGCATGGCAAGCAAAGCGGCTGCGGGAGCCGCCCTGGAAATCAGCACGGCCGCCGCGCCGTCCCCGACGACTGCACCGCTCCCGGCACCAGCGGCCGAGTTGCCAAGGACGGATCGCCATGGCGTTCGGCAGGCCCGGTTTGACGAGGTGATGGCGTTGCACGGCCAAGGCTGGCCGATGAAGCGGATTGCCCGCACGCTCGGCATTAATCGCAAGACCGTCCGTGCGTGGGTGCGGTCCGGCGAACTTCCAGTCTGGTCGCAACGGGATCGCGGCAGCGCGGTCGATCGCCACGCCGTGCACCTCCGGCAACGCTGGCGCGAGGGCTGCCGCAACGCCGCCCGGCTGTGGCGGGAGATCCAGGAGCGTGGGTTTCGCGGGCAATTCCACACCGTGCAGCGCTGGGTGCGCCGCCTTCGGGATGCAAGCCCAACCTCAGCCGGCGCGGTCGGCACAATGGGGACGTGGAAGATGCCCTCGAAACGTCGGGCGGCGTGGCTGGTGGTGGCCGATCCGGAGACGATCGACGCCGCCGAGCAACGGTTCGTCGATGCCTTGCTCGTCCGTTCCGAGGGCCTCACCACGGTCATCGAGTTGGGGGGCGCGTTCAGCACTATGGTGCATCGTCAACAGGCGGACAGGTTGGACTCCTGGTTGGCCGCAGCGAGAGAAACCGCCCTGGCCGCGTTCGCCGATGGGCTCGCGGGTAACGTCCATGGGCGTGGTGGAAAAACGCCCATGAAGGACCGGGCTGGGGCCGGGCGAAGCCCTCACACAGCGTAGCCCGGCCCCAGCCCGGTCCTCCGCCTCGCAGGCGGTGTGTTCGGCGGCAGGAGGTGGTCATCGCGCATCTTCGGTAAGGTCAAGTTGCGACACGCGACCACGACCAAGGATACGACGATGACCGACGACAGAATGGCACTGATCGAGCAAATCCAGAAGAGCACGGACGGCGACTTCCTGCGCTCGGTCGCCGAGCACACGTTGCACCGGCTGATGGACTTCGAGGTCGAGGCGCTGATCGGCGCCGCTCGCCATGAACGCACCGACACGCGCACCACCTACCGCAACGGCTCGCGCCCGCGCCAGTTCGACACCCGGCTCGGCACGCTGGACCTGAAGATCCCCAAGCTGCGCCAGGGCTCCTACTTCCCGGCTTTCCTGGAGCCGCGCAAGACGGCCGAGAAGGCGCTCACCGCCGTCATCCAGGAAGCGTGGATTCAGGGCGTCTCGACCCGCAAGGTCGACGACCTCGTCCAGGCGCTCGGCATGACCGGCATCTCCAAGTCCCAGGTCTCGGCGGTGTGCCAAGAGATCGACACCCGGGTGCAGTCCTTCCTGGAACGTCCCTTGGAGGGCGAGTGGCCGTATCTCTGGCTGGATGCCACCTACCTCAAGGTTCGCCAGGGCGGCCGCATCGTCTCGATCGCCGCGATAATCGCCACCGGCGTCAATCAGGATGGACGGCGCGAGATCCTCGGCCTTGGGCTGGGGCAATCGGAGGCGGCGATCTTCTGGATTGAGTTCCTCCGTTCGCTGGTGCGGCGCGGGCTGAAAGGCGTGAAGCTGGTGATCTCCGATGCCCATGAGGGACTGAAGGCGGCGATCAGCCAAGTGCTGAGCGCGACATGGCAACGTTGCCGTGTTCATTTCCTTCGCTCGCTGCTCTGCCACGTGCCGAAGGGCCAGCAGACCGTGGTGTCGGCCGCCGTGCGTCAGGTCTTCGTGCAGCCCGACCGCAAGAGCGCCGGTGAGGTCTGGCGCCATGTCGCCGATCAGCTGCGGGCGCGCTTTCCGAAGGTGGCGGCGCTGCTCGATGCCGCCGAACACGATGTGCTCGCCTACATGGACTATCCCGAGGCACACCGCACCGAGTTACACTCGACCAATCCTCTTGAACGCCTCAACAAGGAAGTCAAACGCCGAACCGATGTTGTTGGCATATTCCCGAACGAGGAAAGTGTTCAAAGGCTCGTCGGTGCGATCTTGCTGGAGCAGAACGATGACTGGCAGCTCCAGCATCGTTACCTGACGCTCGAGACCATGGCCGGAATCGCTCCCGCCGACGAACCTGCCATCACACCACTTCCCTCAGCAAAGGCGGCCTGACCGACGACGCTCCTGACCACCTTCCAATTTCCACCACCTTGACGGACGTGACCGGCTCGACCGGCTCGACCGGCTCGCGCGTGATCTCGCGGCGATCCGCACGGCGCTGTCGCTGCCGTGGAGCACCGGGAGAGGGGCAGATCAGCCGATTGAAGACCATCAAGCGAACCATGTGCGGCCGCGCCAAATTCGACCTGCTGCGTCACCGGGTCCTGGAGGCTGCTTGAACGGCAGCGCTCCAGCCCGCCCGCTGCACCGAAAACGCGGAAGGACCCGCGTCCGTTCCCCCGCCCGCACCGTGACATCGATCTTGCTCTTTGCGACGTCGAGCCCGGCCCACCCGTCGATCTCATCCATGCTGTTCGCTCCCGTCTCATGGAAATGACAGCGCCCCGCGACGGCCCAGCTCGTATACGGGATCAGCCACGAGGCGTCCCTGGATACCCGTTCGGCCTGGTCTAGGGTTGAGGACGTAGGCCCTCATCTGCTCGCGTGCTCACAGCACGACTGTCCACGCTGGGTCACCATGTCCTCGCCGTCGTTGCCGTCGCAACAACCCGAACATACGAACTGTCCACCACGACGTCCCATACGGTAGCATCGGGGCCGGAGCGCGCCATGCGGACGAGGACGGCATGGACACGGCGCAGCATCGCCGTCGTGTGCTACTCGTCCAGGCGGCGGCGCAGGGTAGAGCCCGAGACGCGCCCGTCCGCGGCTTTCAGTTCCCGCCATTGGACACCCTCGCGCACAAAGAAGCCGAGCGTCCGGATCACCTCCGTCGTCGGCACCAGTCGGCGCCCCGGACCGGGGCGCCGGTTCTCGATCCGGTCGATGATGCCAGCCACCAGTTCTACCGCCTGCGCGCGCATGTCCGCTCCCATGCCAAAGGCACGGGAACCGGCATGCGGTTACCTGATCGCACTCGCAGCTGACCACAGGGAGTTCTGAAAACCGGGCCTTACCCTAAGCGCCGTCTGCCGCCGGAATGCCAAGGCTGGTCACGCGCAATAGAGCCGACAGCGCGGCTTCCGGTGTGTTCAGGGTTACGATGAACCCGTTTGGCCAGAAGCGCAGCCGTTCCGCCGGCGCCCCAATGTTGAAAGCGCCAACGGGCAACCCCAGCCCGATAACCTCGTCCAGGACGTAGCAGTAAGTCTCCGGCCAGATCGCGGGCAGGAAGACGGCGTGGCAGCCGCGCCCGGCAATGAGCGTGGGAAGCTGGTCGGGCTCGTACACCCCGTTGTTGTGGAAATGCGGCGAGTGGATGGGCTGGTCGACGTTGCCGAACAGCTCGAAGCAGACGGGCAGCCGATGCGCTTCGGCCAGACGCACCATCCCGGCGAGAATCTTCGAGCCCTTGGCCAAGTTGATGCCGCCGACCACGGCCACCCGCAGCACCGGGCCCGGGGCCGGCGGGGAAAGCTGCGGCACGGTCACGTGGTCGGCCAGATGCGGGATAACCCGCACGCGGTCGTCCCGCAGCGCGAAGACCTGCCGCACCACGGCCAGGGAGCTTCTGGAGAAGAAGACGTGGCGGTCGGCGAGGTCGAAGAAGGACTGCCAGATCCCGCGGTAGTCCGCTATGTCGAAGGACGCGTCCGCGCCGTTCCCGACCGGCCCCGAAGCCGCGGTGAAGGGATCGGTCCCCGGTTGGCGGAAATGCGGGTTGGCCGGCGCGCAGGCCCGGCAGCGGTCGAGCGGCGGCAGGGCGCAGAAGCGGTCGTCCACGTCGATCAGGTTGAAGGACGGGCAGACCGGATAATAGTCGTGGTGCAGCAGGCGCAGCGGCACGCCGCGCTCCGTCCGTTGCACCCGGACGAATCCCATGACGTCGGCCGGAAACGCGTAGCCGACCAGCGAGCTGACCACGATCTCCGACAGCGGCAGCGCGCGGACGAGGGCGTCGAGGTCGCCGAGGTCGTTCGCCGGGAAGCGGACCGTCGTGTCCCGGTGCCGCAGCTCGACGTCCAGGGCGCCGTCCGGCATGCCGAGCACCGGCTGGGCGACCGGCCGCACCAGCAGGACCGACCGCCCCTGCGCCTGCAGGCGGGCGATCTCCTTGGCGCGGAAGGTGGCGGTCCCGCCATGGCCCGCATGGTCGAACAGCAGGACCGTCCGTGGACGGCCCGGCCCGCCGTCCAGATCCCCCAGGATCCGGACGGCGGCGGCGGCGCGCATGGGACGCAGGGGGTCGGCGCGGATGAAGTCCTGCACCTCGGCGTCGAACTCTGGGTAGCGCTGCCGGATGACCTCCCCCGACACCTGGACCTGCCGCTGCTTCTCCTCGCTGGAGAAGCTGCCGCCGTGGCGGTGGTGGACGTAGAGGTTGGGGACGACGACGTTCGCGAAGCCGTGCCGCAAGGCCCGCCGGCACCAGTCCACCTCCTCGCCGTAGCCGCGGCCGAAAGTCTCCAGGTCGAAGAAGCCGATTCGGTTGAGCGCCTGGCGGTTCAGCGCCATGCAGAATCCGACGCCGGTCGGCACGTCCACCGGGGGAAGCTCCGCCATGGACGCGAAGACCGCGTCGATCTCCCCGACCGAGGCCCCCAGGAACGGATCGTTGTCCTCCGGCATGGCAGGGAATCCGCAGATCGTGCCGGCGTTGGTGAAGGGGGTGGTGCTGGCGATCCGGGGCATGCGCTCGATGGGACCGACCAGCCGCTCCAGCCAGCCGGCCGGCACCTCGACGTCTGTGTTCAGCAGGACGACGTGCCCGTCGGGGTTCAGCCGGGTCGCGACCTCCACCCCGTCGATGACGGCCTTCAGGTAGCCCTCGTTGCGCGGCTTGGCCACGACCGTCACATGGTCGCACGACACGCCGAGCGCCACCAGGAAGGCCGTGACGCTGCGGTCCGGGTTGCCGTCGTCGACGAAGATGATGCGGTGCCGCGGCTCGACCGTGTCGAGCAGCGCGTGGACGAGCGGGGTCAGGAAACGCTTGCCGCCGTAGACCGGCACGACGATGGAGACGGGCGCGGCAAGCGGAACCACCGGGCGCGGCGCCTCGGCGAAGAGGCCGAGCGCCTCCCGCGCCCGCGCCAACCGGGCCGGCAAGGCGGCGGCGTAGCCCAGGCCGCGCTCGGTCAGGAACCGGTACTCCACCGCCGCGGTTCCACGCTCGAACCCCACCTCCCAGCTGCGCAGCGACAGGCCCGTGCGCAGCATCAGCGGGACGATCTCCTGCTCGTCCCCGGCGGTCAGCCGCAGGGCGACGGCCGAGGCGCCGGGCGGCAACGCCGCGATCACCACGAAGCCCGAACGCTCCGCCGCCGGCGTGCCGGAGGCCAGGGCCACGTCCTGGCGGCCGATTTTCCGCTGGACGTGGATGGCCGGCGGGCGGTGGCCGTTGTCGATCACCACGTCGAATCCGCAGGGGCCGTGCCGGTGGTGGAAGGCCCACCCCTCGACCCGCAGCTCGACGCCGACCTCGATGCGGTCGATGAAAAAGGCAAACGCCCCGTCCCTGGTCATCGTTTCATGCTCCTGCGCCCCTCAACCCCCGCCCCCGGCATGCCGTGGCCCGGCGCGTCATTCGGCGAAGATCCGGTCGCGGTCCTCTGGGGACAGGACCAGATCCGTGTCCCAGGGCATGTTGCCCCGGATGGGACCGCTCTGCGGGCAGCGAACCTCGGTGTAGTCGAGTCCGCGCAGCATCGCGATGAACCAAAAAAAGGTATCGGGCATGCCAGCAGGTGTCAGGGTCACCACCTGCGCGCCGGGCGGGGCGAAGGCGATGTTGGTCATCGCCGCCCCCATGACGCCGACGATCCGCGTGGCCCCCTTGAACAGGGACACCTGCTGGGGCAGCGGCAGGGCGCCCGGATCGACCAGCGCGTAGCCGCGCGCCTGGGCGTGGGCGATCAGGTCGTCCTCGCCGACGACGCGGCGGAAGCCGGTCGCCCGCCGGGTGACGAACAGCCGCTCCGCCCCCGCCGCCGGAACGCTGGCGACCAGGGCCTCCACGCCGTCGAAGACGAGCGGCGACATGTAGCCGCCATGCTCGGTCAGGCCGTCCACCAGCAGCAGGTCGGCAAAGCGCCGGGGCGTGTCGTCGGCAACGATGGTCCGGGCCAGGTCGATCCCCAGCATGGACAGCGACTGGGCCATGCTGTCGTTCAGGTGGCCCGGCGCGTGGGCGACGAGGAAGCGCACCGCCAGCTCCGGCAGGTGGCGGTGGACGAGCTGCGCCTTGGGCAGCATCTCCATCATCCAATGGCCGTAGTTGCCGATGCCGCGCTTCTTGCACAGCAGGACCGGGACGCCCGCCTCGGGCTCGGCCTCCGGCCCGCCCCGCCCGATGGCATCCAGAACGGCTGCGTGGGCCTGGTCGATCTCCCCCGCGGAATGCTGGGTGATGGTCTCACGGTAGAGGTTGCCCTCGCGGTCGAACACCAGCCCTTCCTTGGCCACCCAAACGTCGGTCAGGCGCAGGACGCGGACCGGGCGCTCCGGGAAACGCCGCGTGTTCCACGCCCATTCCATGGACTGCAGAACGAGCTCGGGAATCAACTCCTTGTTGACCACGCGCGGGTAGGCGGCGTCGAATCCCGGCGAGGTCAGGGACAGGATGACGGAATCGTCAGGCGGGCTGATCGGTGTCGGACGCATGCTGGGGATCCGGAAGGGCCTTCCGTGGCGGAAGGCTCATCCTATGGCGCCCCGACGTTAAAAAATCGATGCAAAAGTTGAACAAAGCGGCGGCCGAGCCGGGACCGCCTACGGACGGCCGTAATGATCGTCGACGCGGACGATGTCGTCCTCCCCCAGATAGGCGCCGGACTGCACCTCGATCAGGTTCAGCGGCACCTTACCCGGGTTTTCCAGCCGGTGCAGCGTGCCCAGCGGGATGTAGACGGATTCGTTCTCGCGCAGCAGGATCTGCTCCTCCCCGCGGGTGACCAGGGCCGTGCCGTTCACCACGACCCAGTGCTCGGCGCGATGAAAGTGCTTCTGCAGAGACAGGCGGGCACCGGGCGAAACCGTCAGCCGCTTCACCTGGAAGCGGTCGCCGGCGTGCAGCGACTGGTAATAGCCCCAGGGCCGGTGGACGCGGCGGTGCTGGCGCGGCTCGTCGCGCCCTTGCGCCTTCAGATGCTCGACCAGAGGCTTGATGTCCTGCGCCCGGTCCTTCGCGGCGACCAGAACGGCGTCCTCGGTGGCGACCACCACCGCGTCCTCCATGCCGAGCAGGGCGACCAGCGCGCCGTCCTCGCTGCGCACGTAGCAGCCGCGGCTGTCCCAGGCAATCGCGTCGCCGTGGCAGACGTTCCCTTCCCCGTCCTTGGCGCCGATCTCCCACAGCGCCGACCAGGCGCCGACGTCGGTCCAGCCGATGGCGCAGGGCACCACCACGGCGGCGTCGGTGCGCTCCATCACGGCATTGTCGATGGAGATGGACGGAGCGGCGGCGAAGGCCTCCTCCTCCAGCCGGAAGAAGTCAAGGTCGGCGCGCCCCCCGGCGAGCGCCGCGCGGCAGGCGGCGAGCACGGCCGGCTCCCAGCGCTCCAGCTCCTCCAGGTAGCGGCGCACCGGCAGAAGGAACATACCGCTGTTCCAGAAGACGTTTCCTTCGGCCAAGTAGCGCTCGGCCTCCGCGCGCGGCGGCTTCTCCACGAAGGCGGCGACGCGGTAGGCGCCTTCCTGCCCATCCAGGGGCCCATCCAGAGGGAGACCCCGGCGGATGTAGCCGTAGCCGGTCTCCGGCGCGGTCGGCACGATCCCGAAGGTGGCGAGCCAGCCGGCGTCCGCGGCCCGGGCGGCGACGGACACCGCCTCCAGGAAGGCGGTCGGGTCCTGGATGACGTGGTCGGCCGGCAGCAGCAGCAGGCGCCCGTCGGGGTCCTGCTCCGCGACGATCAGCGCCGCGATGGCGGCAGCAGCGGCGGTGTTCCGGCCGACCGGCTCCAGCACGATCCGTCCGCCGCCCGACACGGCGCCCTGGCCAGTTTGCTGGCCGATCTGGCGCATCTGCTCGGCGATGACGAAGCGGTGCTCCTGGTTGCAGACGACCAGCGGCGGCGCGAAGCGGGCCGGGTCGGCGACCCGCAGCGCCGTCTCCTGCAGCATGGAGCGTTCCGAACACAGCGGCAGGAACTGCTTGGGATACTGCTCCCGCGACATCGGCCAGAGCCTGACCCCGGAACCACCGGACAGGATGACGGGAAAGATGCGGGCGTTCTGCGGAGTGTTGGTCATGGCCGCCGATGGTGTGCGTCGGAAAGGGTTGCCGGGCGGCAACCCTTCGTGACTAAGGGAGCCGTCGGAACCCTGTCAACTTGGCCAAAATGGGTTCCCCATCGGTGCCCGCCCCGGACGGCGCTCCCGGTTCGGGCTCCTGGCTCAGCCGCTTCAGGCTCAGACGCTGCGGTTCTTCAGCGACATTTCCAGATGCCGCAGGATGAGGTCGGTGTCGTAGTCGGTGGAGGTCCGGACCACCCGCTCCCAGTAGTTCAGCAGCGGGATCCGCGCCGGGTTCTTCTGCAGGAGGTCGCGCTTGATGAACGGGAATTCCATCCGTGCGATCAGGTAGTCCCAGAAGAAGTGCGTCCCGTTCAGCGGCACGCCCGCGTTGATCGTGTGGAAGACCTGCTGGATGAAGCGCTTGCGCACGGGATCCTGCAAGGCGTCGCCCGTGACGTTGCCCTCCACCACCGCCTCGATCAGGGCGGCGGCGGCCTGCCGATAGGGGAAGGCCGCGCGGCAGTGCAGGCCGGACCGGCGCAGGGCGCGGGTCAGCCCGATCTCGTACTTGCGCACGATCCACATCTTGGACTGGACGTAGCGCAGTTGCTGCCAGAAGGCGGCGAAGGCCGGCGCCGTCAGGGCCGCCTTGTGGAACAGCAGGAAATAGCTCTGCAAATGGAAGGACCGCTCCCAGCTGTCAGACGCGCCCCAGACATCCGCCTCCTCCGGGCTCATCCGGTCCAGCAGGCCGGCCAGATGGTACAAGGGGCCGTAGACGCTGTCGTTGGCGAGCAGCAGCGCGTCCAGGGCGCCCAGCTCGGGCACGGCCGCGATGCCCTCCTTGTAGGCGCCGAAGTCGTAGCCGACGTTGTCGCGCCGGATGATCAGGGCGCACAGCTCCTGCAGCGCCTCGACCTGGACCAGCCGCGGCGCGTTGCTCACGAAGACGATGGCGAAGCCGATGTCGTGGAGCTGGCGTAGGTAATGCCGCACGAAGTCGTGGACCACGCCCTGGCGGTCGTAATGGACGAACACCGCCACCCGGCGCGCGCCGGCCAGCGGCCGCTGGCCGTCCCAGCGCTCGCGCACATAGCTTTCCTTGCGGAAGACGCCGGCCGCGTAGGAGAGCCAGCCCCCCAGCAGCTTAACTTCGGCAACCAGCCAGAAGAAGGCGATGCGCAGGCGCACAAACAGACGGACCAGGGTGCTTGTCATCGGGACGGGGCCATCCTTGGCGCAATCAGACGAGGGGCGCGGTCAAACGGAAACGAGGCTTAGCGGAGACGGGGTCACACGGGAAGCCGCTGAGAGCGGGCCAGCGTCTCCGCCCGGGCACGCAGGTCGGCCGGCACCGTCGGCAAGCCCGGCGCAGAAGAGAGGAGTTCGCGCAGCGCCTCGGCCGCCTGGAGCTTCTGCCCGGCGGCCGCCAGGGCCTCGGCTTGGTGGTAGAGCGCCGGCCACAGCAGCGGGCCGCTCCGCTCCCGGCTCGCCTCAACGGCCTTGCCGAACCAGCCGGCGGCCGTCTTCAGCGCCTTGCGGTGGTTGACGGACAGGATGCCGAGCGCGAAGGCCGCCGAGGCCGTCTCCACCGGTCCCCACTGGGCGAGGTCGTCCTCGACGCCCTGAGCGAGCCGGTCGGCCGCGGCGTAATGCCCCAGATTGACCAGGTCGATGAAGCTCTGCCGGCGAAGGCCGGTCAGAATGGCGCCCGGGATGCGCTCGCCCAGGACAGGGCTAGGCTCGCGCGCCAGCCGCTCGATGCCGTCGGCCGCCGCCAACGGGACGCTCCAGGCCAGGATTCCGACGGCGTAGCCGCGGGCGCGCCAGGCGAGGTCGTCGGTCTCGCCGTCGTCGGCACCAGCCGCCTGCAGCGCGGCGCGTGCCCGCTCGCCGGCGTCCCCAGCCGCCTGGAAGTAGAGGCGGGCCCGCTCGCGGTCGTCGTCGTGCAGCCACGCGGCGATGCCCAGGCAGTAGAGGATGCCGCACAGGCTGAACGGGGCGCGGGCGTGGAAGCCCGCGATGTCAGCCGGCCAGTCGGCCATGGACGGCAGGGACTCCGGCTTGTCCAGCTCCAGGCCCCAGCGCGCGCGGCAGGCTTCAATCACCGGGACGGCCGCCTCGCGCGCCTCGGCGAAGCGCCCGGCGTGGGTCAACTCCTTGAGGCGGCGGTAGCGCAGGCCGAGGCCGAGCGGGGTGTCGGCGGCGATGGTCCGCGACCGTTCGGCGAGGTAGTCCAGGTAGCGCGCCCGGTCGAGCCGGCGCGACAGGTCCGCAGTCCCCTCCGTCATCGACACAGCCGCGCGCAGCGTCGGCCCGTGCTCGACCACCGAGACGGCGGTGAAGCCGGCGCGGCGCAGCAGCGCCTCGAAGCCTTCGCGGCTGTAAAGCGTGACGTGGTAGCCGGGGCTGAGCAGCGGCACCAGGACGCCGGCCGCCGTCCCGGGCTTGATTTCGCCGGCGTTGGGCGTGGTCAGCAGAAGCGTGGCGCCCGGCGCCAGCACGCCGCGCAGGATGGACAGGAAGCCCAGCGGCTCGAAGATGTGCTCGACCACTTCGGAGCAGAGGACGAGGTCGAACGGCTCGGGCCCGGCGTCGGCCGGGGTGCGCAGGTAGATGGACGAGATGTCCAGCCCCAGCAGCTCGCGCCCGGCGCGGGCGGCGAAGCCGGGGTCGATGCCCTGGACCGACCAGCCGAAGACCGTGCGCGCGACGTCGAGCGAGAAACCGAAGCCGCAGCCGATCTCCAGGTAGCGGCGGACCTTGGACGGGTCGATGGCGGCCAGCGGCTCGGCCATCACGTCGATGCCCGCACCCTGCTCCAGGTAGAAGGCGAGCGCGGCGTCGGTCGCCTGCGCGCTCTCATACTCCGGCTGCTGGAGCGTCGGGAAGAAGGCCGTGCCGCAGCGGCCGCACAGGGCGAGCGGCAGCTGCGGCTTGGGCGGGACGGCCGACTGGACGGTCAGGCGGACGGACTTCGGGCTGGCGTCGGCACAGGCCGGGCAAACCGCGTCGATGGGCGCGGCGCTGCTGGTGTTCCAGTCGATGTGCATCTGCTCACAACCTGCAAGGGGCCCGGATCGACCGGGAAAGGGAGTAAAGCCGCAATAGCAGAATACGCAACGGACAGGCAACCACGCTGACGCCGCGCTTCGCCGCAAGCCGCCCGTTTCCCGCCGTTCTCCCGATGGCCCACGGCCGTCGGTCGCCTCAGCCCCCGCAACAGACGCCGACAGGCCAAAGACTCCGCCAGACGTCCAGAACCTCCATGAGCACGACCCCGCCCAGGGCCAGGGCGGCGGCGAAGAGGGCGAGGCGCAAGCCCCGGCGCAGACCGGCCGGACTCCAGGCGCCGGCCGCGGCGGCCAGCCCCAGCAGGACCAGCGCGTGCATGGGCAGGAAGTAGCGCCCCTGGACACCGTCCACGGTGGCGCCGCCGACCGGCGTGTAGCCGACCCAGAAGGCCACGAGGAGGAGCAGTGCGTAGCCCGGCGCCGGAATCAGGGAGCCGGCCGCAAAGCTGAGGTCGCGCCGCCGCGCGCCGTCGCACAGGGCCAGGGCCAGCAGAACCCAGAAGGCTGGCAGCACCCAGCGGTCGGACGCGTAGCCGTGCCAGGGCGGGGGGTGACCGCCGTAACGCCCGTAGCCGTCGCGCCACCACATCACCGCCCAGTCGCGCACCGTGGCGGCCAACACCCGCAGGGCCTCCAGCGGGTCGGCCCGCAGCTGGGCGATCTGCGCCGCCGGGTCGGCGCCGGTGCCCCAATAGAGCCCGGGGACGAAGGGATAGGCCGCGTTCCACAGGACAGCGATGCCGACCGCGACGGTGAGGCACAGGCCGCCCAGCGCGACGCGCGAACGCACGCTGCCGCCGGCGACCGCCGCGGGCAGGTAGAGCACCGCCCCGGCGAAGGGCGCCATGGTGAGCTTGAGCAGGCCGAGCGCCGCCGACAGGGCGACCAGCCCCGCCCCTTCCCCGCGGCTGAGCGGCGTGCCGCGGTCGCGCAGGCGCCAGACCAGGGCTAGCATCAGGACGGGCAGCGTCAGGTTCAGGGGATCGGCGCTCAGCGAGCAGGCGCTTTGCAGCGCCACCGGCGACAGCGCCAGGGCCAGGATCGCCACCCGCCCGGCCGGGAGCGCCCGCAGGATCGCCGCGACCATCAGGCCGTAGACGGCCAGGTTGCCGAAACGCCCCGCCTGCATCTGGCCGAGCGGTCCCAGCCCGGCGGCGCGCGCAACGGCAACAGCCACCGCCTGCGGCAGGTAGGCGAGCGGCGCGAAGCTGGCCGAGCTGGAAAAGGCCACCACCTCAGGGGTCCGCGGCTGGGCGGCGAGGTGATCGGACAGGGCATAGGCCTCCACGGGGTCGACCGGCCCGTGCTTCTGGATCCGGTCGATGTGGTAGAGCATCTGGAGATAGCCGGCCCGGTCGATCGGCCCGCCCCAGGAATTGGGCCCCAGCGTCTCCGCCAGGAGATGGCCGTCGGCAATCTGCAGGACGCGCTGCCAGTGGAAGGCCTCGTCCTGCGCGGCGAAGGGCGGCGTCCGTGTCAGGAGCAGCCCGCCGAACAGCAGGACATAGGCGATGGCCAGCACGGCGACCAGGAGCGGCTCCGCCCGGAAGGCCGCCCCGGCGGGCGCCATGGAGACTCGCTCGACAAAGCCGCGGCCGATGAGCTTACGGCTGGACATCCGCCGATCCCTGTTCCGTTCATGCCCGGGAGAGGCCCGCGCTCCACGACACCCATTGGCGGGGCGGGCCAGGGCGGACTGAAGCACAAGGCGGGCGCTCTTGGGAATGGCGAAGCGTCCTCGCCACGCCGCCGGAGTGCTGTTAAAGTGTGCGCCCCGCCCCTATCGACGCCACACACCAGCCCCGCCGAAGGCCAAAGGCCGAGGAATGCCCGCCACCCTCTTGCATCTCGATCCCGGCCTCCCTCCCCGCGTTTCGCCCCCCCATGATCTGATCTGGGGCTTTTCCGGATGGGCCCGCCGTCCGGGTGCCCGGCTGCGCGCGGCCGCGGTGACGGTCGGCGGGGAGCGCTTCCCGGCCACGGGGCTGAACACCGCCCGCCTCGACGCCGAAGCCGCGCAGCGCTGCCACGGGCTGGTGCCGGATCTCGCCTGCGGCTTCTGGGGGCTGGCCACGCTCCCGGCGACACGCGCGGGAGAGGCGCTGCGGCCCACCCTGGTTTTGGACTGGACGGACGGGACGCGCGAGGAGTGGCCGGCGGGAACGGTCGCCGTGGAGGAGCCGGCGCCCCTGCCGCCGGAAGACACGCCAACAGGCGATACACCACCGGGCAACAGGCCGCTCGTCGCCATCGCCATGGCCACCTACAACCCCGACCCGGCGCTGTTCCGGGCGCAGGTGGACTCCATCCGCGCCCAGACGCACGAACGCTGGGTGTGCCTGATCGAGGACGACGGCTCCGACGACGCCCACTGGCGGGACATCCTGGAGGCGACCTCCGGCGACGGCCGCTTCCGCCCGGTGCGCAACGGCGTCAACCTCGGCTTCTACCGCAACTTCGAGCGCGCGCTGGGCCGCGTCCCGGCCGACGCGGAGTTCGTCGCCCTGGCCGACCAGGACGACCGCTGGGCGCCCGGCCGGCTCGCCGCCCTGATCGCCGCCCTGAAGGGTGATGGTGGGCAAGGGGGCGCCGTCCTGGCCTTCGGCAACATGCGGGTGGTGGACGGCGCGGGCCGGGTCGTGTCGGAGACCTTCTGGCCCGGCCTGGACAGCCGCCACGACAGCCTCGACGCGCTGCTGATGGCGAACGCCGTAACCGGCTGCGCCTGCCTGTTCCGGGCTTCGCTGCTGCGGCTGGCCCTGCCCTTCCCGGCGCTGGGCCGGGTCGCCTACCACGACCACTGGATCGCCTGCTGCGCCGCGGCGGAGGGCAGGATCGCCTACCTGCCGCAGTCGCTGGGCGACTATGTCCAGCACGGGTCCAATAGCTTGGGCTACCGGCGGCGGCCCGGCCTGCGGCTGGCGGCCAAGCTGGCGGCCTCGCTCGCCCTCGCCCCGGCTCTGGCGCTCGCCGCCCAGTCGGCGGCGGCCCGCCGGCGGCTGGCCGGGCCGCTGCACCTGCTGGTCGGCCTGCCCGACGCCGAGCTGGTCTGCCGCGCCGCCTTCGCCGAGACGCTGCGCCGGCGCGTCCCGTCCTGCGGCGTGGCAGCGGACACGGCAGCAGACACAGCGGCGGCTGCGGCGACGGCCACTTTCCTGCCCGGACCGCACCCGGGCCGCCGCCTGCTGGCCGCCCTGGTCCGGCGCGGACCGCGCGGCCGGGCCTTCCGCGGAGTCGCCGCCCGCCTCTTCACCGGCCTCGCCATCGGGCGGCTGACGGGCCTTCTGGCCCGCCTGCATCCGCCGCCGGGCGGCTTGGCCTGAGAATCCTGGCATAGCGGCCAGGGTTGCGGTAAGCCCAGACGCATCCCGGCTCGCCGCCGGGTTGCCCCATGGAGTTCGGGAACGCAATGCCGAACCTGCCAGACGACCTCCGGCTGCTCGAAGCGGAATCGATCGCCATCCTGCGCGAGGTCGCGGCGGCTTTCGCCCGGCCGGTCCTGCTCTATTCCATCGGCAAGGACAGCGGCGTGCTGCTGCATCTGGCGCGCAAGGCCTTCCACCCCGGGCCGGTGCCCTTCCCGCTGCTGCATGTGGACACCGGGTGGAAGTTCCGCGACATGATCGCTTTCCGCGACGAGACGGCGCGCCGGCTGGGGCTGAACCTGATCGTCCACATGAACGAGGACGGGGTGGCGCGGGGGATCGACCTGATCCGCTCCGGCTCCGCCGTCCACACCCGCGTCATGAAGACGGAGGCGTTGCGCCAGGCGTTCGACCGCCACGGCTTCGACGCGGCCATCGGCGGCGCGCGCCGCGATGAGGAGAAGAGCCGCGCCAAGGAGCGCGTCTTCTCCGTCCGCACCGCCGCCCACGCCTGGGACCCGCGCGACCAGCGGCCGGAGCTGTGGCGCCTCTGGAACACGCGCCTCCGGCCAGGGGAGTCGGTGCGCGTCTTCCCGCTGTCCAACTGGACGGAGATGGACGTGTGGCGCTACGTCGCGGCGGAGGGGCTGCCGGTGGTGCCGCTCTACTTCGCGGCGGAGCGCCCGGTGGTCCACCGCGCGGGCGCGCTGATCATGGTGGACGACGACCGCCTGCCGCTGAATCCCGGCGAGGTGCCCGAGATGCGCCGGGTTCGCTTCCGCACGCTCGGCTGCTACCCGCTGAGCGGGGCCATCGAGTCAGACGCTGCGACGGTGGAGGACATCATCGCGGAGATGCGCACGTCGCGGACCTCCGAACGGCAGGGGCGCCTGATCGATAGCGACGAGCCGGCCTCCATGGAGCGCAAGAAGCGGGAGGGCTATTTCTGATGACGGCCGGTTCTAGTTCCGCCGCCGCGCCCATTCCCGAACGGGGGCTGCTGCGCTTCCTCACCTGCGGGTCGGTGGACGACGGCAAGTCGACGCTGATCGGCCGGCTGCTGCACGACGCCGGGCTGGTGCCCGACGATCAGTTGGCGCAGGCCCGGCGCGACAGCCTCGGCCGCGTCGAGGAGGAGGGCGGGATCGACTTCTCGCTGCTGGTGGACGGGCTGGAGGCCGAGCGCGAGCAGGGCATCACCATCGACGTCGCCCACCGCTTCTTCGCCACCGACCGGCGCAGCTTCATCGTCGCCGACGCGCCGGGGCACGAGCAGTACACCCGCAACATGGCCACCGCCGCCTCCAACGCGGCGCTCGCGGTGCTGCTGGTCGACGCCCGGAAGGGCCTGCTGACCCAGACGCGGCGGCATGCCGTCGTCTGTTCCCTGATGGGCATCCGCCACGTCGTGCTGGCGGTCAACAAGATGGACCTGGTCGGCTTCGACGAGGCAGTCTTCACCGCCATCGCGCAGGACTTCGCGGCCTTCGCGGCCCCGCTCGGCTTCACCGCGGTGGCGGGGATTCCCCTGTCGGCGCGGCGCGGCGACAACGTCGTCCACCGCTCCGCCCTCATGCCCCAGCCCACCATGCCCTGGTACCGCGGCCCCGCCCTGCTGGAGCATCTGGAGACGGCGGCGGTGGAAGAAGACGACGGGTCCGCCGGGCCGCTGCGCTTCCTGGTGGAGTGGGTGAACCGTCCGGATGCGGACTTCCGCGGCCTGTCCGGGACGGTGCTGTCGGGGCGTCTGGCGCCCGGCGACGCGGTGGCGGTGTGGCCGTCGGGCCACCGCGCGCGGGTCGCCCGCATCCTGACCTTCGACGGGGATACACCCTTGGCCCGGGCCGGCGACGCGGTGACCGTGACGCTGGAGGAGGCGGTGGACGCCGCGCGCGGCGACCTGCTGAGCAACCCGGAAAACGCGCCTGAGGTGGCCGACCAGTTCGCAGCACACCTGCTGTGGATGGCGGAGGAGCCGCTGATCCCCGGCCGCTCCTACCTGCTGCGGGCCGGGGCCCGCTGGGTGCCGGCGACCGTCACCGCGCTCCGCCACGCGGTGAACGTGGAGTCGCTGGAGCACACCGCCGCCGCGACGCTGGCGATGACCGCGGTCGGGCTGTGCAACCTGTCCACGGCGGCGCCGCTGGCCTTCGACGCCTATGCGGCGAACCGCCGCACCGGCTCCTTCATCCTGGTGGACCGCTTCTCCAACCGAACGGCCGGCGCCGGGATGATCCTGCATCCGCTGCGCCGCGCCGCCAACCTGCACCGCCAGGAACTGGCCGTCTCCGCGGCGGAGCGCGCCGCGGCCAAGCGGCAGCGGCCGGCGGTCCTGTGGTTCACCGGCCTGTCCGGCGCCGGCAAGTCCACCGTCGCCAACCGGGTGGAGCGGCGGCTGCACGCGCTCGGCCACCATACGATGATGCTGGACGGCGACAACGTGCGGCTGGGGCTGAACCGCGACCTGGGCTTCACCGACGCCGACCGGGTCGAGAACATCCGGCGCGTGGGCGAGGTGGCGAAGCTGATGACGGAGGCCGGGCTGATCGTGCTCTGCGCCTTCATCGCCCCCTTCCGGGCCGAGCGGGAGGCCCTGCGCGCCCTTTTCCCGGAAGGTCAGTTCCTGGAGCTGTTCGTCGACACGCCGCTGGAGGAGTGCGTGCGGCGCGACCCCAAGGGGCTCTACGCCAAGGCACGGTCCGGCGCCTTGCGCAACTTCACCGGCGTCGATTCCCCCTACGAGCGGCCGGACGCGCCGGATCTGCGGCTCGACACCACGGCGGAGGACGCCGACGCGCTCGCCCTGCGGGTGGTGGAGGATCTGCGCGCGCGGGGCATCCTTGAGGACATCCCCGGCGCCTGACCCCACCACAAAATACCGCGGCCCAAGAATCTGGACATCCGGCCACCGGCGCGCGCATTCCTCCCCCTCAAGGCCGCGGTCGCTGCTCCCGGCAATGACCCGGCCGAACGACCCGAACCGTTGCCGAGAAGGATCCGCCATGGCCGGAATTCGCAGCTACAATCGACGCGTCCTGGTGACCGGCGGCGCCGGCTTCCTCGGTTCGCACCTATGCGAACGCCTGCTGGCGCGCGGCGACGAGGTGGTGTGCGCCGACAACTACTTCACCGGGTCGCGCAGCAACATCACGCACCTGCTGGGCAACCCACGCTTCGAGGCGATCCGGCACGACGTCACCTTCCCGCTCTATGTGGAGGTGGACGAGATCTACAACCTCGCCTGCCCGGCGTCCCCGATCCATTACCAGCACGACCCGGTGCAGACGACCAAGACCAGCGTGCACGGCGCCATCAACATGCTGGGGCTGGCCAAGCGGGTGAACGCCCGCATCCTCCAGGCCTCGACCAGCGAGGTCTACGGCGACCCCGTCGTCCACCCGCAACCGGAGGAATACTGGGGCAACGTCAACCCGATCGGCCCGCGGTCCTGCTACGACGAAGGCAAACGCTGCGCGGAGACGCTGTTCTTCGACTACCACCGCCAGCACCGGCTGGCGATCAAGGTGATCCGCATCTTCAACACCTACGGGCCGCGCATGCACCCCAACGACGGCCGCGTCGTCTCCAACTTCATCATGCAGGCGCTGCGGGGCGAGCCGATCACGGTCTACGGCGACGGCGCGCAGACCCGCTCCTTCTGCTACGTCGACGACCTGATCGACGGCATGGTGCGGCTGATGGACAGCGATCCCGCGATCACCGGCCCCATCAACATCGGCAACCCCGACGAATTCACCATGCTGAATCTCGCCGAGCAGGTGATCGCGCTGACCGGCTCGCGCTCGATGATCGAGCACCGCCCGCTGCCCCAGGACGACCCCCGGCAGCGCCGCCCGGACATCACCAAGGCCAAGGCCCTGCTGAACTGGGAGCCCACGGTGCCGCTGCGCGAGGGGCTGGCGCGCACGATCGACGATTTCCGCCGCCGCTTCTTCACCTGAAACCGGCCGGAAGCGGAACTGGCACCAGACCATAGTGTTAAGAGCGCCTAACAAAACGGGGATTGGGCTGTTGGGAGGGGCATGGCTGCACCTCTCGTCTCCGATGCCCTGTGGGCGCTGATTGAGCCTTTGCTTCCGCCGGAGCCACCCAAGCCGAAGGGCGGGCGGCCCCGGCTGGATAACCGCGCGGCGCTGACCGGCATCCTGTTCGTGTTGCGCTCCGGCATTCCC
>NZ_QOKV01000038.1 GCF_008365405.1 Azospirillum brasilense
CCGCTGGAGACGTCTGGTTCGAGATTATGAAGCCCGGATCGACGTCTCCGGCGGTATGATGCAACTCGCTATGGCAAGCCTGCTACTTCGACGTGTCTGCCATTGAACCGGTTGTCAAACGGGCTCTCACAATATGGCAACAGTTCTCAGTTTCCAATTCACTTGCCAGCAAATGTGTGAAGCCCGACAAAGCGAAACTCACAAAATTTTTAGAGAACTACCAGATCGTCTCCACTCATGCGGCCCTTCGCCTCAAACAAATGAATCCGGAATGGGGCCGCGATCGCGTTGATAAGACGATGGCAGAGTACTACGCCGCGATTGACAAAGCCGTATCGGAATTTCTTGCTCAAGAAACATGCGGTGGACAGAAAACCAAAGAAGCGTTGCAACGTTTCGACATGCAGGCTGAAATGGATTTTTCCAGAAACAAGCAGTGATCTTGCAGAGGGAATCACTCCCTATCGCCATTATCCCTCTGCCATTGCGTCAATAGTCAGCAAGCCTCCGCTTCGATGGTCAGGCTGTCCAGGAGAAAGCTGCCGTCCTCCAGGATGTCGAAGTGGCGGCGCACCTCGTCGGAGGCGAGGTCCTGGAGGGCGCGGATGGCCTGGGCGCGCAACTCCGGGGTGGAGGTGCGGGCGGTCCAGACGGCGAACTCCATGCGCAGGCGGCGCGGCGTCAGGCCGGTCACCGCGAAGCCGGCGCGCGACAGCGCGGCCATCCATTCCGCGGCACTGTAGTTGCGGACGTGCGAGGTGTCGCGCAGCAGCTCCACCGCCTGGAGATGGGTGTCCAGCAGCGGGTGCCCCGGCGACACGATGTCGACGAAGACCGCCCGCCCGCCGGGGGCCAGCACCCGCCGCGCCTCGCGCAGCCCGGCCTCGGCGTTCAGCCAGTGATGGGCGCTGAAGCGGCTCAGCACCACGTCGAAATGGCCGTCCGGGAAGGGCAGACGCTCGGCGGGGGCCTGGGTGGTGGTGATGTTGGTCAGGCCGCGCTCCGCCGCGTTGTGGGCCACCGCCTCCAGCATCGGGGCGGTGACGTCCACCGCCACCACCTCGCCGGCGTGGGGGGCGGCGCGGTAGGCGACATGGCCGCCGCCGCAGCCGAGATCCAGCACGCGGCCGGCGTTCCTGCCGCGCAGCGCGTCCTCGATCTGGTCCAGGTCGGCGCCCGAGGCGTGGACGGCGCTGGTCACATAGGCGTCGGCGCGCTGGCCGTACTGTGCGGCGACGACGCCGTGGTGGCTGTTGGTCATGGCGGCGATTCCCGTTGGTGTTTGTTGGGGCGTGTCCGTTGTGATGAGCCCAGCATCGGCCGTCCGGCAAACGGGTACAAGGCAAGCGCTTATCCTGGTATAAGCGCTGCCACCATGAGTTCCGACGACGACGCGCGGCACCGGCTGGGCGCCTTCCTGCGCGCCCACCGGGAGCGGCTGACCCCGGCGGAGGCCGGCATTCCGCAGACCGGCTCCGCCCGCCGCCGCACGCCCGGCCTGCGGCGGGAGGAGGCCGCCCAGCTCTGCGGCCTCAGCCCGACCTGGTACACCTGGCTGGAGCAGGGGCGCGAGGTCTCCGTCTCCCCGCAGGCTCTGGGACGCATCGCCGGGGCGCTACGGCTGACCGCGGCGGAACGCGCCTATCTGTTCGAGCTGTCGCGCAAGCGCGATCCCGACGCCGACGCGGCGGACGGATCGGACCAACCGCCGGCTCCGCTGCTCGCGGCGCTGGAGTCGATGGCGGCGCCGGCCTATCTGCTCGACAGGGTTTGGAACGCCCGCGGCTGGAACGCCCCCGCGGCGCGTCTCTTCTCCGGCTGGCTGGGCGGGGCGGAGCACAACCTGCTGCGCTACGTCTTCCTCGATCCCACCGCGCGGGGTTTCATCGCCGACTGGGAGGACCGCGCCCGCCGGCTGTTGGCCGAGTTCCGCGCCGACACCGCCCGCCGCGCCGGGGATGCGGAGGTGACCGCCCTGGTCGACGGCCTGCGCGCGGCCTCGCCCCGCTTCGCCCGGCTGTGGGAGGACCAGGGCGTTCTGGAACGCGAGGGCGGCACCCGCGGCTTCACCCATCCCCAGGACGGGACGCTGGTCTACGAACAAGTGACGTTGTGCCCCGCCGGACGATCCGACTACAAGCTGGTGATGCTGCTGGGGCCGCAGGCTCCGTAAGACGCCCACCGACTTTCCCCGGACGCCCCATGGACCGCCAGCCGCGCAACGCCCCCCAGAGCAACGCCGTTTTCACAGCCTACAGCCTGTATCTGCTCTCCTCGGCCTTCTTCGCCTCCAACGTGGTGATCGGGCGGGCCGCGGCCGCCATCGTGCCGCCGGTCGGGCTGGCCTTCTGGCGCTGGGCGCTGGCCTTCCTGATGATCCTGCCGCTGGCCCTGCCCGGCCTGATCCAGCACCGCCACGTTCTGCGCGCCTCGTGGAAGCGATTCCTTCTGCTGGGCGCGCTGGCCCAGGGCGTGTGCGGCGCCGTCGTCTACATGGGGCTGGAGCGCACCAGCGCGACCAACGCCGCGCTGATCTACGCCACCAGCCCGGTCATCATCCTGATGATCGCCGCCCTGTGGCTGCGCGAAAAAGTGACGCCGCGGCAGGCCGTGGGGATCGCCGTCGCGATGGCCGGCGTGCTGGTGATCCTGACCCGCGGCGACGCGCAGGCGCTGCTGCATCTGTCCTTCAACGCCGGCGACCTGCTGATCCTGGTCGGGTCGGCGGCCTGGGCGGTCTACACGGTGCTGCTGCGCCAGACCCGCAGTTCGCTGCCGGTGGTGACCATGTTCGCGGCCAACGCGCTGGCCGGTGTCGTCGTGCTCGCCCCCTTCTACGCGTGGGAGACGCTGGCCCTGCGCCCCGTGCCGCTGAGCCTGGACGCCGCCCTCCGCATCGCCGGGGTGGCGCTGTTCGCCTCGGTCCTGGCCTTCCTGACCTACCAGAAGACGATCAACCTGATGGGTCCGGCGCGGGCCGGCACCTCGCTCTACGTCATGCCGCTGTGGGCGGCGGTGGCGGCCTGGGCGCTGCTGGGGGAGCAACTCCAGCTGTTCCACCTGCTGGGCGTCCTGCTGGTCCTGCCGGGGGTGGCGCTGGCGACCCTGCCGCCGCGCGCCGCCCCCGCCAAGTCGGTCAACCGATCATCGGAAGCGTGAGCCCCTGCTCCTTCGCGCAGTCCTTGGCGATGTCGTAGCCGGCGTCGGCGTGGCGCATCACGCCGGTCCCCGGATCGTTGGTCAGCACCCGCTCCAGCCGCTTGGCGGCGGCGTCCGTCCCGTCGGCGACGATGACCATGCCGGAATGCTGGCTGAAGCCCATGCCGACTCCGCCGCCATGGTGCAGCGACACCCAAGTCGCCCCCGAGGCGCAGTTCAGCAGCGCGTTCAGCAGCGGCCAGTCGGACACCGCGTCCGACCCGTCGATCATCCCCTCCGTCTCGCGGTTCGGGCTGGCGACGGAACCGCTGTCCAGATGGTCGCGCCCGATGACGATGGGAGCCTTCAGCTCACCCTTCGCCACCATCTCGTTGAAGGCGAGGCCGAGCCGCGCCCGGTCGCCCAGCCCCACCCAGCAGATGCGCGCCGGCAGGCCCTGGAAGCGGATGCGCTCGCGCGCCATGTCCAGCCAGTTGTGCAGGTGCGGGTTGTCGGGGATCAGTTCCTTCACCTTGGCGTCGGTGCGGTAGATGTCCTCCGGATCGCCGGACAGGGCGGCCCAGCGGAAGGGACCGATGCCGCGGCAGAACAGCGGCCGGATGTAGGCCGGGACGAAGCCGGGGAAGGCGAAGGCGTCGGCCACCCCCTCGTCTTTGGCGACCTGCCGGATGTTGTTGCCGTAGTCCAGCGTCGGCACGCCCATGGCGTGGAAGTCCAGCATGGCGCGGACATGGGCCGCCATCGACGCCTTGGCCGCCGCGACCACCGCCGCCGGGTCGGTTCGGCGCTTTGTCTCGGCCTCCTCCATCGTCCAGCCGGCGGGCAGATAGCCGTTCAGCGGGTCGTGGGCGCTGGTCTGGTCGGTCACCGCGTCGGGGCGGAAGCGCGGGTCGGCCTTGGCGCGGCGCACCAGTTCCGGGAACACCTCCGCGGCGTTGCCGAGCAGACCGACCGACACCGCCGTACCGGCGGCCTGGGCCTCCCAGAGGATCGCCATGGCCTCGTCGAGGCTGGTGGCCGAGCGGTCGAGATACTTGGTCTCCAGCCGCCGCTCAATGCTGCGGGCGGAGCATTCCACGGCCAGCATGGACGCCCCGGCCATGGTCGCGGCCAGCGGCTGCGCGCCGCCCATGCCGCCCAGCCCGCCGGTCAGAATCCAGCGGCCCTTCAGATCGCCGCCGTAATGCCGCCGCCCGACCTCCACAAAGGTCTCGTAGGTGCCCTGCACGATGCCCTGGCTGCCGATGTAGATCCAGGACCCGGCGGTCATCTGGCCGTACATCATCAGACCCTTGGCATCCAACTCCCGGAAATGGTCCCAGGTCGCCCAGTGCGGCACGAGATTGGAGTTCGCGATCAGCACGCGCGGCGCATCGGCGTGGGTGCGGAAGACGCCGACCGGCTTGCCCGACTGGACCAGCAGCGTCTCGTCCTCGTTCAGGGTCTTCAACGACGCCACGATAGCGTCGAAGCAGTCCCAGTTCCGCGCCGCCCGCCCGATGCCGCCATAGACCACCAGCTCGTCCGGGTTCTCTGCGACGTCGGGGTCGAGGTTGTTCATCAGCATGCGCAGCGGCGCCTCGGTCAGCCAGGACTTGGCGGACAGTTCAGTGCCGTGCGGCGCCCGGATGACGCGGCGGTTGGCCGGCGGCTTGGTGTCGGACATGTGACTCGTCCCTCTCGAATTTTGCTTGATGCGTTTGTTGTTTTCAGACGGGAACAGTGCCGCCACCCAGGAGGACGGTCAACGCCTCCCAAGGGGTGGAGCGGGTGCGGGCGTGCAGACGCTTGTCCAGCGTGACGAGCGGTGCGCTTCGCGCTTCGGCGAGCGCCAGATAGGCGCAGTCATACACGGGATGATCCAGGTGACGGGCGATGCGAAGCGCCTGTGACCATACGACGGTCGGCGGAACCAGTTCGGTCAGCGCGCGGGGAATGCTCTCTACGATGCCTTCGGCCTGCTCCGCCTGGATGCCGCCGCGTCGCGCGATCTTCCAGACGGCGTTGGCAACTTCGATCAAGATGAAGTCCGGAGCGATCAAGGGCCGTGATGACAGGAGAAGGGCTTCCGCCGTTTCCGCCAGCGGGTCCTCGACGCCCCACAGAACCGCGACGCTGGCATCGACCACCAAGGTCATCGCTCGCGTCCCTCACGGATCACGTTCGCAATGTCGATGGGCGCACCGGGTGGCGTCAACGCGCGGATGCGCCGGAACTCCTCGACCAGCGCCCTGCGGTCAGGAGGGGGCACCGCCGTCGCCTCCTCGACGATCCGACCGATCTCCTCTTCGACGGACCGGCCGGCGATGCTGGCCCGCATCTTCAAGCGGTCGAGCACGTCTTCCTCGATCCTGAGCGTGATCTCCCCCATCGCTGGGTCACCTCCGTCCGCGTTGCCCCGATGATAGCCTACGCCTGGAGCGATTTCACCAGCCGCCCGCCCCGCACCACCGCGGCGCAGGGGTTGGCGCCCAGCCAGTAGCACAGCTCCGCCGGATCGCCGACGTCCCACACCGCCAGATCGGCGGCCTTGCCGGGCTCCAGCGTGCCGTGGGTGGCGGCCATGCCCAACGCCCGGGCGGCGTTGCGGGTGACTCCGGCTAGCGCCTCCTGCGGGGTCAGGCGGAACAGGGTGCAGGCCATGTTCAGCATCAGCAGGAGCGACACGGCGGGCGAGGTGCCGGGGTTGCAGTCGGTGGACACCGCCATCGGCACGCCGTGGCTCCGGAACAGCGCGATGGGCGGCAGCTTGGTCTCGCGCAGCATATAGAAGGCGCCGGGCAGCAGCACCGCCACCGTCCCCGCCGCGGCCATCGCCCGCGCGCCGCCCTCGCCGGTGTGCTCCACATGGTCGGCGGACAGTGCTTGGTAACGTGCGGCCAGCGCGGCCCCGCCGCCGTCCGAGAGCTGGTCGGCGTGCAGCTTCACCGGCAGGCCGAGCCGCCGCGCGGTGTCGAACACGCGGGCCGTCTGCTCCGGCGAGAAGGCGATCCGTTCGCAGAAGGCGTCCACCGCGTCCAACAGCCCCTCCGCGGCCAGGGCGGGCAGAAACTCGTCGCAGACCAGCGCGATGTAGTCGTCCGCCCGCCCGGCGAACTCCGGCGGCAGCGCGTGGGCGGCCAGCCCGGTCGTCCGCACCGTGACGGGGAAGCGCTCGCCCAGTGCCCGCGCCGCGCGCAGCATCCGCCGCTCCGTGGCGAGGTCGAGGCCGTAGCCGGACTTCACCTCCACCACCGTCACGCCCTCGGCCAGCAACGGTTGCAGGCGCACGGCGGCGCTGGCGATCAGCCCGTCCTCGTCGGCGGCGCGGGTGGCGGCGACGGTCGAGGCGATGCCGCCCCCGGCGCGCGCGATCTCCTCGTAGGTCGCGCCCTCCAGCCGCATTTCGAACTCGCGGGCGCGGTTGCCGCCGAAGACCAGATGGGTGTGGCAGTCGATCAGCCCCGGCGTGACCCAGCGCCCGCCCAGGTCATGCTCCTCGGCAGCGCGACCGGTAGGGCGGTCCTTGGCGGCGCCGATCCATGCGATCCGCCCGTCCTTCACGGCGATCACCGCGTCCCGCAGGACGCCTTCCGGAGCCATGGTGGCCGCATGACCGTTGAACCACAGGCTGTCCCACTCCATCATCCCCTCCCCGGCTTCGCGCCGCTGTCCGTCCCACCTTACATCGCCATGCCCGACACCGACACCACCCCAGCCCCGCGTTCCGCGCATCCGGTCCTGCTCTGCGCCGATGACTACGGCCTTGCGCCAGGCGTCAACGAGGCCATCCGCGATCTCATCGCCGCCGGGCGCCTGACGGCGACCTCGGCCATGACGCTCTGCCCCTATTGGGCGGGGGGCGCCGCGCCGTTGAAGGAACTGGCCGACAAGGCGGACGTCGGGCTGCATTTCACCCTGACCGACCAGCCGCCGCTGGGCTCCTTGCCCAGGCTGGCCCCGGACGGCAAGCTGCCGCCGCTGGGGCGGCTGATGAAACTGGCCTACAGCGGTGGCCTCGATCCCAAGGAAATCCGGGAGGAGCTGGCCCGCCAGCTTGATGCCTTCTCCGCGGCCTGGGGCGGCCCGCCCGCCTACATCGACGGCCACCAGCACGTCCACCAGCTTCCCACCGTGCGGAATGCGGTCGCTGATGCCCTGGCCGCCCTGCCGGGCGCCTATGTCCGCCTGTGCGGGGAGCCGGTGAGGGCCGTCCTGCGCCGCGGCGTGGCGGTGCCGAAGACCTTGCTGATCGGCGGGCTCGGCGGTGGACTGGCGCGGCGGACGCGGTCGCGCGGCATCCCCGCCAACGACCGCTTCGCCGGTGTGTACGACTTCTCCGGACGCCAACCCTTCCCGGAGCTGATGGCGCGGTTCCTGGACCGCCCCGCCGGGCGGCTGCTGGTGATGGTCCATCCCGGCATTCCGGACGAGGCCCTGCGCCGCGCCGACCCGCTGGTGGACCAGCGCAAGGTGGAGCACGACTATCTCAAGAGCCCGGCCTTTGCCGCCCTGCTCGCTGAGAAAAACATCCGGCTCACCCGCTTCGCCGGGTTCCCGGCGCCCTGACACACCCTCCCGCTTCTTCGCCCTCCCCTGGCGGCATAGTCCCCGCCGGTCATTCTTGACCGTTCCGATTGTTCGCACTTACCATGATTACGACACGGTCGGATCGAGGGGGCTCTTCCCTGTGAAGAGACGAACAACACTCTCCCCTCGGCAAGAAACGGCCCACAAAAAGGGATGCGGGACATGCTGAACAATGGGCGGAACAACGGGATGACGTCCGGGCCACCGGGCGGCCGGGGTTCCAGCGGCTGGGTCGATTTCTGGAACCGGCCCAACGCCATCTACGCGAATCAACGCAATCTGGAAGCGCATTTCGCCTGCCTGCAGAACGACCTCGACGCCCATCTTCCAGAGGGGGGGACCGTCCTGGATTTCGGCTGCGGCGACGCGCTGGCGGCGGAGGCGATGGCCAAGCGCTGCCGAAACGTCTGGCTGTACGACGCCGCCCCCGCGGTGCGGCAACGCCTGCGTGAGCGGCTGTCCGGCCATCCGGGAATCCGTGTTCTCGACGACGATGACCTCGCCGCTCTGCCGACGGGCAGCGTGGATCTGGTGCTGGCCGTCTCCGTGCTGCAATACATCCCGCGCGAGGAGTTGGAGGACGTCCTTCACCGGTGGCGCCATCTGATCGGAGCACGGGGGCGCATCCTGATCGCCGACGTGGTGGAGCCCGACACGCCGATGCTGCGCGACATCGCCAGCCAGCTCGGCATGGCGCGCCGGCACGGCTTCCTGATGGCGGCGCTGATGGGGCTGGGGCGCATGGCCCTGTCCGACTACCGCCGCATCCGGCGCGAGGCCGGCTTCTCCACCTATACGCCGGTGGAGTTGCAGGCCCGGCTGTCCGCCGCCGGGTTGCGGGGCGATCGTCTGGCGAAGAACATCGGCCCGACCCCGCACCGCCATTCCTTCATTGCCCGCCCCAATGTTCAGCCGGCAGGCGATCCGGCCTTGAAGGTCCAATAGCGGTTCGCACCGAAGCTCCACAGCATCACCAGCGCCGTTGCGGTGAGCTGGGCCGGCAGGTAATGCAGGCCCAGCCGCTGCGCCAAGGCCCACATGATGGCGCTGTTCACGCACAGCCCAACCGCCGCGACGGCCACGAACTTCGTGGCGGTGGGCAGATGATCCTGCTCGCTGCGGAAGACGTGGCCGTAGTTCAGCAGGTAGCTGATGACGCCGCCGACGAGGTATCCCGCCGCCGAGGCCAGGACCGGCGGAGCCGCCGCCAGTTCCGACAGGGCGATCAGCACGCCGTAATGGCCGACCGCCGCGGCGCAGCCGACCACCGCGAAGAGCAGGAACTGCACCAGCGGTGTGTGGGCCGCACGGTCCGTGGTCAATCCTCGTTCTCGACCCATTCCCTCTGCCGCAGCTTGTAGCGCTGGATCTTGCCCGTCTCCGTCCGCGGCAACTGCTCCAGGAACTCCACCGCGCGGGGGTACTTGTAGGGGGCGATCCGGTCCTTGACGTAGCATTGCAGCCGTTCCGCCAGATCGTCGCTGGGCCGCACGCCGTCGCGGGTGACGATGAAGGCCTTGGGGATGGAGCCGCGCAGCGGATCGGGCGCCGCGATCACCGCGCATTCCTCCACCGCCTCGTGGCCAAGCAGGACGTCCTCCACCTCCAGGCCGGAAATCTTGTAGCCGGCGGAGACGATCAGGTCGTCGGTCCGCGCGTGATACCAGAAATAGCCGTCCTCATCCATGCGGAAGGCGTCACCGGTCAGGTTCCAGCCGCCCTGCACGTAATTCTCCTGGCGCGGGTCGTCCAGATAGATGCAGCCGGTCGGGCCGCGCACGGCCAGCCGTCCGATCTGGCCGGGGGGCAGCGGGGTCAAGCTGTCGTCGACCACGCGGGCCTCGTATCCCGGAACCACCGTGCCGGTAGCGCCGGGCCGGACGGCACCGGGGGGCGAATGCAGGACGGCGTTCAGCATCTCCGTGGTGCCGAAGCTGTCGAGGATCTCCATCCCCGTCACCGCCTGCCAGCCCTCCAACGTGGTGGCGGGCAGCGGCTCCCCCGCCGAGACGCAGGCGCGCAGCGTGCGCAGCCCCTCGGCCAGGGCCGGTTCCTCCTCGATGCGCGCGGTCATGGCGCGGTAGACGGTCGGCACGGTGAACATCACCGTCGCCTTGTGCCGGGCGGTCATCTCCAGCAGCCGTTCCGGCGTGGCCCGGTCCAGCAGCACGACCGACGCCCCCACCCGCAGCGGGAAGAGCAGCATCCCACCCTGGCCGTAAGCGAAGGCGAGCGACGGCGTGCCGCAGAACACGTCGTCGCCGCCGGTCTTCAGCAGCGATTGCGGCGACAGGTCGGCCACCGCCAGAAGGTCGCGGTGAAAATGCGCGGTCGCCTTGGGCTTGCCCGTGGTGCCGGAGGTGAAGGCGATCAGCGCCACGTCGTCGGCGGCGGTGTCCACCGCGGCGAAGCCGGCTTCGGTCTCCTCCAGCCGCCCCTCCAGGTCGCCGCCGTTGAAGGTCACGACGGGCATCCCTCCGCCCATCGATTGCGCCGCCGCGGTGAGATCCCTGGCGAAGCGCGCGTCGCACAGCGCCAGCGAGACGGCGGCGCGCTCGATGATGCTTTCCAATTCCGTCGCGCGCAGCAGCGGCATGGTCGGCACCACCACCGCGCCGGCCTTCAGCACCGCCAGCCAGCAGGCGGCGAGCATCGGCGTGTTGGTCCCGCGCACCAGAACCCGGTTGCCCGGAACGATGCCGAACCGTTCGGTCAGCAGGCGCGCGATGCGGTCCACCGTGTCGCGGAAGCGGCCATAGCTCCACACGTCGCCGTTTCCGATGACACAGGGCCGTTCGTCCCAGCCGCGCTCCCGCCAGACGTCCAGCAGGGCCGCGGCGGCGTTGAGACGCTCGGGATAGGTGAGTTCGGGCCGGTCGTAGGAAAAATCGGGCATCTGCTCCGGCGGCGGCAGCCGGTCGCGGGTGAAACTGTCGATATGACCGGACCGGATCATCCCCTCACGCCTCCGCCGCGCACCGTGTTCTTGAGCTTTCCCAACAGCCCCATCAACTGGACCACGTCGCTGTGGGGCATTCCCCCCGTCAGCTCGGCCAGCCAGCGGCGTTGCGCCGCCGCGATGGCCTGCGCCAGGGCGCTGCCTTCGGGAGTGATCCGGACGAACTGCATGCGCCGGTCATTCGACGCCGCGGCGCGCGTGACCAGCCCGTCCGTGGTCAACCGTTCTACAATGCCGGTGACGTTGCCGTTGGTGACCATCATGCGCTTCGACAGTTCTCCCATCGTCAGCCCCTCCGGCTGGCGGTCGAGCAGACACAGCAGGTCGAAACGCGGCTGGGTGGTGCTGAAGTCGTCGCGCAGACGGCTGCGCAGCCGGGCGCCGATCAGAACGGCGCACGCCGAAAGACGCAACCAGAGGCGCATCTCCGGGGAGGCGGCAAGGTCAGCCGCTGCCTCCACATCGACCGACACGTCCCCCTGCGCCCCGGCCGATGCTTCGGCCGCTGCGGTGGCGGGTCCCTTCACGGTCTGTCTCCACTCCCGGTGGGAGGCATCCGCCGCAGCGCCGCCTCCTCTTCGTTCGAAGGCTTACTGTAGTTGGACGCTCGGCTTTTGAGCCATGCAAGGAAAGAATGCTTGGTGCACAAGCAATAATCATCTGCGCAGGGATCGGGCGCTTTCATCCCGAGCGCGACGCAGCCTACTCGGCGCTCAGATACAGGTCGATTTCGGCCTGCTCCATGACGTGGGCGGTGCCGTGGATGATGCCATTGGCGACCTGGATGATCCGGTGGATCATCGCGACGGAGGTCTGGCAGTCCATCCGCAGCTTGTCGCTCGCCCCATCCTGGATGTCGACGGACACGCGCTCCAGCGTGTGGCGGACCACCTGATGCGCCTGGGCGATGGTGTCCTCGAACGGCCGTTTGAACTTGGCAGGGACGTGGCCGTACGCCTCGATGGCCAAGTCCTTGTCCGAGAAGCCGCTGTCGCGGAAATGCTCCTGGTAGCTCTTGGGCTGCCAGATCAGGCATTCCTCCAGCATGTCCGGCATGTCCGGAATCATCTCGATCAGCATCACGATTTCGTTGAAGTGATTGAGATAGTCGGTCGCCAACAGAGTCTTGTCGGAAATGTTGGTGCCGACCACGCGCTGCCGCCAAGCGTGGAAATCCGCCAGTTCGTCCGGCGGCATGCCATCGGTCACCGACGGATCTGAATCTGGCGGATCGAAGTCTGGTTCGGTCATACGCGACTCTGGCATACGCGGTTCGACAGGCATGGGTCTGGCGAGGCGGTGCCGGGCGGCTTCAAAGCCGTTCCGCCACCGGTGCGCGACGCCGGGGACAGTCAGTAATATCGCACTCATCCCCGCGCAAGCCCACGCGTCTGCTTTTTTTCGCTGCCCCGCAAAAAAAACGCCGCCGGCGCGTCCCCGTTGGGACAGGCGCTGCGGCGGCAGTGACTGGCGGTTCAGGGAGGAATCACACCATTGGCTTTCCCAACAACCGTCCCTTGCCGATTGTTCCACTCCCCTCGCACAGGCGGCGAACCCAACGGCCGTGCGGTGACCCAAGAGACCTTGCGCCCAAGCAAAAGAAGTATAGCTCCGCCCGATCGGTTAGGCGGCTTAATCCAATCAAGCTATCCCGAATAACCCTTTCGTCGTCACTCCCGATACGGCGCGAACTGCGCCATATGAAATTAACTTTGTAAGCGATCGGACGGGAACATTCGGCAAAGTCCGGAAAACGCGGCAGGCAAGCCGGTGCACCTCGGCGGTCCGCACTGGCTGGAGGTACGGGGAAAACGTCATGGATCACAACACCCGCCACCTGATGGAACATCTGCCTTACTTGCGACGCTATGCGCGGGCCTTGACCGGCACGTCGAAGCAGGGGGATGCCCTGGTGACGCGCACGCTGGAATGGTACCTGGACGGGCCGGCGGCGGCGGACCCTTCGCGCGGCTCGCTCTACCGGCACCTGAACCAGTTGCAGGACAGTTCCGGCGCTCGGGCCGGCGCTCCCGGCGCCCATCCGGTCGAAGCCGCGCTGCACAGTCTGGACGAGATGGACCGCCGGCTCTACCTGCTGGTCAACCTGGAGGACCTGCCGGTCGCCGACGCCGCCACCGTGCTGGGGATCGCCCCGGAAGACGCCGTGGAGCGGCTGAACTTCGCGCGCGAGCGGGTGCGGTCGAAGCTGACGGCAACGATTCTGATCGTCGAGGACGATGCCATCATCGCCTTCGATCTGGCGGAGACGGTGCGCGGCATGGGCCACACCGTCTGCGGCAATGCAGCCACCATGGACGAGGCGCTGACGCTGGCCTCCCGCCATTCGCCGACGCTGGCGCTGATGGACATCCGACTGGCCGACGGCGACAACGGGATCGAGGTGGCGCGGGAGCTTCGCCGCCAACGTTTCCTGCCGGTGATTTTCGTCACCGCCTTCCCCAATGAGCTGGCCAAGCAGGGCGTGGAGCATCTGGGCCCGGTGATCCCCAAGCCCTTCACGCGCGAGCAGATCGAACAGGCGATCACCCGCGCCGTCTTCACCCCCCATCCCGAGGAAGCCTCGCTCGCCATGAAGCATTGAGGTTCCGAGAGGGGTGCGGAGGCCAGCCGGCGTTGTTTGAAGACCGCCTACTTAGACCGCCTACTTGAAGACCACGGTGCGTCCGCCATTCAGCAGGACGCGGTGTTCGACATGATAGCGGACCGCCCGAGCCAGCACGATGTTCTCGATGTCGCGCCCGATGGCCACCAGGTCGTCGGGCGTCATCGTGTGATCGACGCGCTCCGCCTCCTGCTCGATGATCGGACCCTCGTCCAGGTTCGAGGTGACGTAATGGGCGGTGGCGCCGATCAGCTTCACGCCGCGGGCGTGCGCCTGATGGTACGGCTTGGCGCCCTTGAAGCTGGGCAGGAAGGAATGGTGGATGTTGATGACCCGCCCGGCCATCCGCTCGCACAGGGCCGGAGACAGCACCTGCATGTAACGGGCGAGCACGACCAGATCGATCTTTTCCTGCTCCGCGATCTCCAGCAGACGGGCCTCCTGCTGGGCCTTGCTGTCGTTGGTCACCGGCAGGTAATGGAAGGGAATGTTGTGCCACGCCGCGAGCTGGTAGAAGTCGCGGTGGTTGGACACGATGGCCGGGATCTCGATGGGCAGATAGCCGGTGCGGTAGCGGTACAGCAGGTCGTTCAGGCAATGCCCGAACTTCGAGACCATGATCAGCACCCGCTGGCGTCGCCCGGCGTCGTGCAGCTTCCAGGTCATGCCGAAGCGTTCGGCCACCTGCTCGGCGAAGGCCGCCTGAAGCTCGGCCTGCGACGGCCCCGACGCGGCGGCTGAGAAATGAATGCGCAGGAAGAAGAGATTGGTCCCGCGGTCGCCGAACTGCGCGCTGTCGATGATGTTGCACGACCGCTCGGCCAGGAATCCCGACACGGCGTAGACGATGCCCACGGCATCGGGGCACGAGACGGTGAGGATGTATTCAGAAGCGGTGCCGGACATGCGCGCCTACCGTTGCGACCTGGAATCAAGGGCGGATTCCGTAGCACGATCGTCCGCGGGATGCATCGTGCAATGTGGGAATACCGGAACGCCCCTTCGGCAGCATTTGGTAAGGAATCCCATGCGACAATGCACCGTTTCGGCATTGGGCCGACCGCGGAGGCGAGCCATGGGCATGGGCGGCAAGATCATCGGCGAATACGCCAAGGGCAAGGTTGACAAGCTGCTGACGCCGGAAGCGGCGGAAAGCACGTCGCGGCACCGGATCATGCACTTCCTGGAAAACATGGAAGCGGCGGTCCTGGAAGCGAACTGTGAGGTGATGGGGCGCGAGCTTCCCAACCTCAATCAGACCTCCTTCCTGCGCATGGCCGTACGGGTGGCGGAACTGCGGGCCGACTATCTGCGGGCCGGGCTGAAGGTGGCGGATCACCGACACCCCAACGCCGCCGCCATCGAGGAACTGGCCCGCGTCCGCCGCGCCTACGAGGAGATGCAGGCGGTCTTCGAAGCGGCGGAACGGGTGATCGAGCGGGGGTATGTGAAGCTGGGATGAGTGAACCCGTCCCCAGCGTCACAATCCGGTCGCGTCCAGCGCGTCAGGCGTCCATTCCGGGGTGGCGGTAGACCATCGGCCCCGGCCCGCCCTCTTCGCCGTTCTTTTCCGGAAGCTGGGGCTGCGGCAGGGCGTAGAATTTCGGCTTGTCGGGGTCCAGCGTGTTTTCGAAGGGCAGCGTCATCGCCATGCCGGACCGGTTCTTCTCCGCCTCGCGCATGGCCTGCTGGAGCTGTTCGGCCAGCGTCTGGTCCCAGGCCAGCTTGTAATAGCGCGGCTCGGCCCCGCCCTCCAGCTGGAGCCACAGGTAGATCCCCTGCCCCTCCTTGATCTGGGCGCCCAGAATGGTGGCTTGGGCGGCGGCGCTCTGCGCCCATTCCATGCGGACCGGCTTCGGCTTGCTCAGCAGGTCGGCCATGCCGGCGTAGGCGACGGGCATGAAGCCGATGGAGACGGCCACCGCCGACACCTTCACCCACAGCCGGCGCGGCGCCCAGATGGCGATGGTGGCGAGCGTGGCGGCCAGCGCGACCGCGGCGACCTGGAAGTCGAGCAGTTGGGTCATGATTTCCTCCCGCTGCGCAGGGGCTTGTAGAGGCTGTGCACGCTGTCGCCGACCAGTTCGCCGGACTCGGTCAGCTTGAAGCGGAAGACGGTCAGTTCCTGCCCCTCCCGGTCCAACTGGACGGTGGTGGCGAGAAGCTGGCGCGCGTTGTCGCCGTCCGGCCGCTTGGCGCTGACCACCACGGTGACCGGGACCGGGAAGACCGCCGCCTTGTTGCGGTAGAGATGCAGGTTCACCGCATATTCGCCGGGCGGAATGCCGCGGCTGTAGCTGGCCTCGTAATTCAGCTTCGTCGGGTCGGCGTTGCGGCCGAGATCGTCGCGCAGCAGATTGAAGATCACGCCGGACTTGTTGGAATAGCCGACCGGCACGTCGCCCGGCGCCCCCACCCACAGGTCCACGTCGGCGTCCAGCTCGTCGGGCCAGCGGGCCTCGACCATCACGTTGCCGGGCGCCGCGACGCCCGCCGTGTCGGCCTGCTTCGCCTCCGGCCGGATGTGGGGAAGCAGCAGGATGACGACCGCCACGAAGCCGCAGAGCGCCAGCGTGATGACGTCGCGGAAGACGGTGCCGGCGTCGTCCTCCTCGAACTGGTCAAGGGCCTGCATGGCGTTCCCCCACGGCGACGATCTCGGTGATCAGGTTCACCATGGCGCCAGACAGCAGGCCGATGTTGATGTTCAGCCAGATGTTCAGGACGCCGCCGACCAGCGTGGTGTAGAGCGCGACCGCCATGCCCTCGATCAGCTTCGATACCATCGGTCCGATGGCGGCAACGTCGCCGGCTTTTTCCGGGTCGACTCCCGACAGGGCCATGATGAAGCCGATGACCGTCCCGATCAGACCGAGGATCACCAGAGTCGAGGAGATCTGCCGCACCGTGCCGATGCGCGCCGACAGCTTGAATTTCAGGGACGACGCGGCGATCGACCGCGCCCCGGAATCCCTCCCGCGGACCTCCGCCAGATAGCGCGCGGCGCGCGACGGGACGGACGGGTCGAACTCCTTGGCGCGGTTCAGCTCGCGGCTGGTGCGCAGGATGCGTTGCGCCGACAGGCCCAGCCCGGCCAGGAAGACCAGGAAGATCAGCAGGCAGAGATGCGTGCTGTCGGTGGCGATGATGGGGTCGATCAACCCTTCCGCCCAGGCGGCGGCGAGAAGCGTGAAGCCCACGGCGTTGACGACCGCGAAGCGCAGAAGCAGCAGATAGCGTTGCGACACCAGCGACAGGCCGGCGGTCAGTTGGCCGCCATGTCGGCGGCGCACGGTGGGCACGAGGGAATGAACGGGGACGTTCTGGGCGTCATCGGCCATGGCGTCCGAAACAGCGTCCGACATCGGGCAGCCCTCCATCCAGGGAGCAGGGAGCGTTCGGACTGGCACTCCGCAACCGGCGTGCCAGCGGTTCGTCATCGGTCCCACCCAATCCCGCAGCCCGCCGCTCCGGCCCGTTCATGTGCTTGGCCGGATGGGATAAATCGTCCCTGTGACAAACGGGCTACTCCGGAAGTCTGTCCGCAGCGCTTGATCTCTCCATTGCTTTGGATCAAGGGATTCCACGATTTCGCGCGGTGCGGTGATTAAATTCTGTTCAAAGCCCAGAGCGCCTCCTCAATACTGCTCATGGAATAAGCAAAATTATGTTGCACCGCAGCATGACAATGACGCACGTTTCACAGGCGCCGAAACGCTCGCGCGAATACAGAAAACCCCTTTCCCGCAATTGCGGGAAAGGGGTTTGCGGATGGATTCGTTCGTATTCGTGCGATCAGGCGTCGCGGTAATGTTCCAGTTCGCGCCGCAGGTCGGTAACTTCGCGCTGCAACGCAACCACCCGGCCGACGTCGGGAGCCGTGCGGCGCTCTTCCTTTTCGAGTTCGTCTTCGACCTCGCGCTGCTCCTGCCGGATGATGTTGAACAAGGCTTTCCTCAACATCGCCACCTCCCGAGCTTATTTCTAAAATTTTAGCGCTTTCGGCAGTTATCATCAAGGAATTCTTGGAAAGAGTCGAATCTTCATAGGTCGGAATGCTCCTCCATGACGGCTTGGCCGCGACATTTGGCGGAGCTAACCCGCCCAGCCTTGACAACCCTTTTGCGCGTCCCCATTGGTTAACGCGCACACCTTGAGCTTCACACCTCAGGCCCCCATGGGCCGAACGCCGCCTTTCCGATCGCGCTCAGGACTTTTGGTTTCGGCGGCCCCAACTCCTTGCGGATTCAGGGGCGAATGGAACGCAGACGTCTTCTTCAGCTGGCGCTGACCGTCCCCTTCGCCGGGGCCGGCGCCTTGCTGTTCCCGCCCGCCGCGGGTGCCCAGACCAAGCCCCGCCCGGCGGCGCGGCAACGCATGGTGGTGCTCGATCCCGGCCATGGTGGCATCGATCCGGGCGCCATCGGTGCGCGCGGCACGCTGGAGAAAGAGATCACCCTGCACATCGCGCAGGAGGTGGGGCGGCTCCTGTCCCGGCAGCACCGGCTGGGGGTGAAGTTGACCCGCGACGGCGACCGCTTCCTGTCGCTCGGCGAGCGTGTGGACGCGGCGCGCGCGGCACGGGCCGACCTGTTCGTGTCCATTCACGCCGACAGCGCGCCAAACCGCGAGGCCCGCGGCCTGTCCGCCTACATCCTGTCCGAGAAGAGCTCCGATTCCTTCGCCGCGGCGCTGGCGCACAAGGAGAACGCCGTGGACCGGCTGGGCGGGGTCGACGTGAAGGACGCCAAGAAGGCCGTGAAGGAAATCCTGCTCGACCTGACGGCACGCCACACCAAGCACGCGGCGTTGGTGGCCCGGCATGCGATCGTGAAGGGGGCCGGGAAGGACATGCTGCTGCTGGACAACCCGATGCGTTCGGCCAACTTCGCGGTGCTCAAGGCTCCGGACATCCCGTCCGTTCTGCTGGAGACCGGTTTCCTGTCGAATCCGAAGGACGAGGCGATTCTGCGCGACCCCAAGGCGCGGCAGAAGATCGCCCGCGTTCTCGCGCGCGAAATCGCTGGGCTGGTAACGCGCGCGCCCTTCGCCTAGACCGGATTCCTTCGCGCTCGCAGCGAGTGAAACATTCGTGCATCACCCTGGGACAAAACCACGATGAAGCCTGACACTCCCAAGATTCCCCATTGCCAACGCACCTGCGGCATGACTTTTTCCGCCCGCCCGTTCTTTCGGCGGGCCGGGGATCGGAGGCAGAGCGTGTCGGGGTTTGGCCGCCTTTGGGCGCTGGTCGGGATGGCCGCTGTCGCGGGTCTTGCGTCTGGCTGCGCGCCCGTCGTTCTGGGCGCCGCCGGGGGCACCGCCGTCGTCGCGGCCAGCGAACATCGGGGCCTGTCCGGCTTCGCCTCGGACACCGAGATAAAGGCCCGCATCAACCACCTCTGGTTCCAGCACTCGCTGGAGATGCACAGCCGCATCGGCCTGACGGTCGATCAGGGCCGCGTGCTGCTGACCGGCCGCGCCACCGACGCGCAGATGCGCCTCGACGCCGTCCGCCTGTGCTGGCAGGTGGAGGGTGTCAAGGAAGTCATCAACGAGATCCAGGTGGACACGGACTCGGGCATCATGGACAGCGCCCGCGACACCTGGATCACGACGCAACTGCGCACGAAGCTCACCTTCGATTCGCAGATTCATAGCCAGAATTTCAGCATCGATACCGTCAACGGCGTCGTCTATCTCATGGGTCTGGCCACCCACCAGGGCGAGCTCGACCGCGTGATCGAGCACGCCCGCACGCTGCCGAACGTCCAGCGTGTCGTCAACTACGCCCGCGTCCTCTAGCGCACCAGGGTTTCCGCACCGCCATGGCCATCCTGCCCGCCCTCGCCCGCCGTCTTGCCGCCTCCGCCGCCATGAGCCTGCTCGTGGCGCTGGCGGCGTTCACCGTGGCGGCGGGGGGCGCCGGCACCCCGGCGATGGCGCAGCAGCAGCCGCTGCCCGACCAGGGGCCGGCCAACCGCCTGTTCGTCCAGGCGATGCAGATGATCCGGCAGGCGGACAACACCTACGACATCGCCGAGGAAAGCCGCTTCCTGAAAGAGGCGGACCGGCTGCTGAACGAGATCGTCGTCAAGTATCCGGACAGCGCGCTGGCCGTCCAGCTCGTCACCAACCAGTTCGTCGGCGACTTCGACTTCTTCGAGTTCCGTTCGCGCATCCGCTCGCTGGTCTGCAACGAGCCGATGACCTCGCTGTGCTTCCTGCACCGGGTGGCGGAGATGCTGCCCCCGGTGGAAACGCCGATCACCGCCGCCCGTTGGGATTGGCTGTCTCTGGCCGTCGCCTACAACACGATCGGCGACACCGCGCGGTCGAAGGAGATCATCGCCCCCTTCGTCAGCGCGGTGCGCCGTGGTGCGGCGTCCGACGGGGCCGGCCAGGACCTGTTCGTCGCCCGCGCGCTCGCCCTGATGGGGCAGAGCCAGCTCGCGCTCGACATCACCCGGCAGATCCCGGAATGCTCGACCCGCATCTACAACCTCGCCGACATCGCCAAGGCGGCGGCGTGGCGCGGCGACATGGCGCTGGCCGGCCAGCTCGCCGAGGAGGCCAAGGCCTACGCCACCGCCCGCAACTGCAGCTGGGAGCTGGGTCTGGTCGCCCAGACGCTGCTGCGCGCCGGCAAGGAGGGGGCGGCCCGCACCCTGTTCCTGAACACGGTGGAGACGCAGTTCTCCAAATTCCGCGAGACCAAGACCGACTGCTGCCCGCCGGAGCTGGCCGTCGCCGCGGCGGAGCTGGGCGACACCAATCTGGCTCTCGGCCTGCTGCGCACCGTGCAGGACGAGAATCCCTGGACGATCCCGGCGGTCCTCGGCCGCATCGCCCGCCGCTCCGACGCCTCGGTGGCGCTGTCCTACGCCGAGCAGGTGCAGGACCTCGACATCCGCGGCGAGGCCCTGGCCGAGCTGATCGAGGCGGCGCTGAAGCGCGGCGATCCGACCAGCGCCAACGAGCTGATGAAGCGGCTGACCCGTCTGGTGGACGATTCCGCCGGACGCCGCCCTGGCCTGCTCGCCCAGAAGGCCAAGGCGGAGAAGGTGATGTACGGCGACGACCGTTGGCGCAAGAGCTTCCAGGGCTCGCTCAACGCCGCGGACCGGGCGAGCAACTTCGTCCGCCGCGACATCGGCGCTCCGCTGCTTGCCGCCCTGGTGCGGATCGAGACCGGCCTGCCGATGCTCGACTGAGGCCGGCGGTCCCCCGTCAGGGCCGCGTTGCCAGCACCACCAGCCCCGCCACCGGCGTGCCGCTTTCGTGGCGCAGGGTATCCGGGGCGATGCGCAGGATGGACAGCCCCGCGGCGGTCAGTCCATCCCGCACATGGCCTTCCGTATGGGCGTAGCGGCCGTGCGGGCTGACCCGCCAGGGCGCCCCGCCCTCCTCCAGCCGCTCCACCGTTAAGGCCAGCCGTCCCGCCGGACGCAACGCCGAGGCGGCCCGTGCCAACACCCCGTCCAGCGCACCGAAATAGCAGAGCACGTCCGCGGCCACGATCAGGTCGAAGGCCGCCGGGCGGGCCTCCAGGAAGGCGCCGAGTTCGGCCTCCTCAAGCGCGTCGTAGAGGCCACGGGCGGCGGCGCGCTCCAGCATGCCGGGGGAAAGGTCCACCCCGACCAGATTTCGCGCCGTCCCACGCAGGAAGGGGCCGCACAGACCGGTGCCGCAACCGGCGTCCAGCACGTCCAGCGCCCCGCCCGCCGCGATTCCCGCACCTCTCACCGCCTCCGCGAGCAGAGCCGGGGCGCGGTAGCCCAGTTCGCCGAGCAGCTTGTCGTCGAACTCCCCAGCGAACAGGTCGAACACCTGCCGGACATAGGCGTCGGACGCCCGCTCGCCGGCGTCCAGTCCGGCGATGGCGGCGCCGATGTGGCGGGCCACCGGATGGTCGGGATGGTCGCGCAGCCACAGCCGGGCGAACCACGCCGCCTCCTCGTGCCGCCCTTCCTCGTGAAGCAGGTAGAGGGCGCCGGACAGGTTGTCGTGCGCCTCGTCCCACGCGGGCCGCAAGGCGAGCGCGCGGCGATAGGCGGTGGCGGATTCGGTCAGCCGGTCGCCGTCGCGCAGCAGGTTGGCGAGGTTGTTGAACGCCTCCGCATAGGCTGGTTCCTCGACCAGCGCCCGGCGGAAATGCCGCTCCGCCGGCGCCGCGTCGCCCGCCGCCTTCAGGGCCGAGGCCAGATTGTAATGGACCAGCGGATGATCGAGGCCGCAGGCCAGCGCCTCGCGGTAGGCCGCCACCGCCTCCTCTGCGCGGCCCAGGGCGCGCAGCACGTTGCCGAGGTTGTTGTGCGCCTCCGCGAAGCGCGGGTTCAGCGCCAGCGTGCGGCGGTAGGCCGCTTCCGCCTCCGCGGCCAGCCCGTCCGAGGCCAAGCCGTTGGCCTCCGCATAGAGGCGCATCGCCTGAGCGGCCAAACCACCCAGCCTCCCCACGCCACGGGCAAGCAGGCCCGGACGCGGCGACGGGGAACGGGGCGGATCGCTCGGCTCGGACACGGAACGGCTCCTGAATGGGGCATGGGCTAACAGCATCTTTCTAACAGCATCTTTACCGGGAACCGGGGAACATGGCACTTCCTTCCGGCAACAGACCGGCGGAAGGCCCCGCGACCCGGGGCCGGATCGGGCAGACGGAAAAGGCGAACCTCATGAACCAGCCCCCAGACCAGGCTTCGCCGACGACACCCGAAGACGTCGCCGCCCGGCTCGGCCGCGCCGTCGCCCATCATCGGGCGGGCCGGCTGGTCGAGGCGGAACGGGACTACCGCGCCGTCCTGGCCGCCGACCCGCGCCACCCCGACGCGCTGCACCTGCTGGGCGTGCTGGCGCTCCAGGCCGGGCATCCCGGCCCCGCCGTCGAGCTGATCGAGGAGGCCATCCGGCAGGCCGGCGGCGTCGCCGACTACCACGACAATCTGGGAAGCGCGCTCGCCGCGCTGGACCGCCACGCCGACGCGGCGGAGGCCCACCGCATGGCCGCCGCGCTGAATCCCCTGTCGGCACAGCCGCGCCACAATCTGGGCAACGCCTTCCAGGCGCAGGCGTTGCCGGGACTGGCGGCACTGGCCTTCACCGCGGCGGTGGAACTCGAGCCGGGCTATGCCAAGGCTTGGTACAATCTGGGCAACGCGTTGCGCGCCCAGAACCGCCTTGCCGACGCCTTGCACGCCTTCGGCCGTGCCGCGGTGCTGGCGCCTGCGATGGTCGAGGCCCACACCAACCTCAGCGACGCGTTGAGCGCCGCCGGGCGGCTGGATGAGGCGCTGGCCCAGGCCCGCGCCGCGCTGCGCCTGCGACCCGACGCTCCGAAGGCCCACCACAATCTCGGCACGGCCCTGCAACGCAAGGGCGCCTATGAGGGCGCGGAAATTGCCTACCGCGAGGCGCTGAAGCGCGCGCCCGACAACCCGGTGACGCTGAACGATCTGGGCGGCGTTCTCCTGAAGCTGGGGCGCCCCGCACAGGCCGAGCTGTGTTTTCGCAAGGTGCTCAGCCGGAACCCGCACGCCGTCGAGGCCATCCACAACCTCGGCAACGCGCTTCGGGCGCAGGGGCAGTTCACGAAGGCGGAAGCCTGTTACGAGGAGGCGCTGGCCCACGACCCGGACCTCGCCAGCGCCAGCGACAACCTCGCCGTCATCGCCCTTCTGCACGGACGGCTGGAGCGCGGCTGGGAGGGCTACGAACGGCGCTTCGCCGCCGGCCGGGTTCTGCCCGACCGGCGGATCGACGCGCCGCGGTGGCGGGGCGAGGGGCTGCGCCGGCGCCGGCTGCTGATCTGGCGGGAACAGGGGATCGGGGACGAGATCCTGTTCGCCTCCTGCTATGGCGACGTGATCGCCTGGGGCGGCGGGCCGGTGAGCATAGAAACAGACCCGCGGCTGGTCGGCCTGTTCGCCCGGTCCTTCCCACGCGCGACGGTGCGGGCGGAGACGCTGGACGCCGTGGGGCGGGAAACCATGGTTCCCCCCGATGTCGACCTTCAGATTCCAGCGGCCAGCCTGCCCGGACTGTTGCGGGGAACGCTCGCCTCCTTCGACCAGTTCACGCCCTGGCTGAAGCCCGATCCGGCCCGCACCGCCCTGTGGCGGGACCGGCTGGACGCGCTGGGGCCGGGCCTGAAGGTCGGCGTCGCGTGGCGCAGCCAGCTTGCGACGCCCGAGCACAAGGGCGCCTACACGACGCTGGACCAGTGGGCGCCCCTGTTCGCTCTGCCGGGTTTGGTCTTCGTCAATCTGCAATACGGGGATTGCGCGGCGGAGATCGCGGCGGCGGAAGCCCGCTTCGGCGTGACCATCCATCGCTGGGACGACCTGGATTTGAAGGACGATTTCGAATCCGCGGCGGCGCTGACCGCCAACCTGGATCTCGTCATCACCCCGGCGATGTCGACGGGTGAACTGGCCGGCGCCCTGGGCGTGCCGGTGTGGCGGTTCGGGCACCGCGACTGGACGCAGCTCGGCACCGCCGTCCGCCCCTGGTTCCCGACGATGCGTCTGTTCCAGCCACGTCCAGGCGAAACCTTCGACGGGGTGCTGGCGGGCATGGCACGCGCCCTTGCCGCAATGCGGCCCGCTCCGGCCCCTGTTCCCGACCGCGTGGCCACTCCCCCCTCGGCCCCAACGTCGCCGCCTCCCGCCGATCCTGAGGCCTTGCTGAACCACGCCATCGCCCTGCACCGGGCGGGACGGCTGGACGACGCCATGGCGGCCTACCGCGCGGTCCTCGACCTGGCGCCACGGCACAGCGACGCCCTTCATCTTCTCGGCCTGACCCAGCATCAGGCCGGCCATCATGCGGAGGCGGAGCGCAACATCACGGCGGCGCTCCGGATCGATCCGGATTTCCCCACCGCCTGGAACCATCTGGGCCTCGTCCAGCAGGCTCTGGACCGCCTGGACCAAGCCCTCGCCTGCTTCCGCCGCGCCATCACGCTGCGCCCGGACTTCCCCGAGGCGATGACCCACATGGGGCTGAGCATGAACCGGCCGGACCGGCTGGCCGAGGCCAAGCGCTGGCACCGCCGGTCCATTCGTCTCGCCCCGGCCAACCCGGCGGCCCACACCAATCTGGGTTACGCCTGCGAGGTGGAGGGACGCTTCGACCACGCCGCGGCCCATTACCGGCACGCGCTGACCCTGCGGCCGGACTCCGCCGACACCCTGAACAACCTGGGCACCCTCGCCAAGATGGCGGATCGGCCGGCTCTCTGCCGGCTCTTCCTCGACCGCGCGCTGCGGGTGGCTCCCGGACTGGCGCTTGCCGCCTGGAACCTTGGGCTGATGGCCCTGGCGGACGGCGATCTCGTCACCGGCTGGGCCGGCTACGGGCGGCGTTTCTCGGCCCGCCAGCTTCAGCGGGCGCGCCGCATCGCGCTGCCGGTCTGGAACGGAGAGCCGCTGCGCGGGCGCCGCCTGCTGGTCTGGCCGGAGCAGGGGCTGGGCGATGAAATCCTGTTCGCCTCCGTCTTCGGCGACCTGAAGGACAGCGGCGGAACCGTGGTGCTGGAGTGCGATCCGCGTCTGGTGTCCCTCTACGCCCGCGCCTTCCCCTGGGCGACCGTGCGGGCGGAGTCCGTGACCGCCGACGGGCGGGAGCGCTTCGACCCGCCGGACTGCGACCTGCAGATCGCCGCCGGCTCCCTGCCCGCCCTCTGGCGCGACCGGCTGGACCGCTTTCCGGCCCGCCCGTCCTTCTTGACTCCCGATCCGCAGCGCGCCGCCCTCTGGCGAGAGCGGGTGGACGCGCTTGGCCCCGGCCTGAAGGTGGGCATCAGTTGGCGCAGCCAGATCATCACGGCCCATCGTGAAGGCGCCTACACCCGCATCACCGACTGGTTGCCGCTGCTGGAAGTGCCGGGCGTTCACGTCATCAACCTGCAATACGGGGATTGCGGCGCCGAATTGGCCTCCATCGAGCCGGACGGCATGCGGCGCGTCCATCGCTGGGACGACCTGGACCTGAAGAACGACCTGGACGGCGTGGCGGCCCTGATGGCGGCGCTCGACCTCGTCATCCTGCCCGCCACCGCCGCCGGAGAATTGGCGGGCGCGCTGGGGGTGCCGGTCTGGCGGCTGGGCAGCCGGGACTGGACCTGGATGGGCAGCGGGGTGCGGCCCTGGTTCCCCACCCAAAGGCTGATCGCGTCGTACCCCGACGAGACCTCCGCCGACATGGTCCATCGGATCGCCCGGATGCTGGCACGGATGGCGGCAAACCCCAACCCCGACGAGGTATGACCACGCAAGGAAGTCCCTCCTTTTGGCCTAATCCCGCAACGAACGGCAAAAGGCAGGCCTATGCGGCGAATCGTCCTACCCCCCCATCGTAAGGGGCGGTCACCCCCCGTCTTTGGAGTACTAGGACAAAAGTTTGGGGTTGTTTGGCAGCACGGATGGGTGAACACTATGGTTTCCGGCCTGCCGGACTTGGCAGGAGCCGGTTCGATCTGACGGAGAGCAGCCCATGCACACTGATGCTCGCCTATCTTCCTTGCAGGAAAAGCACCTGCGTCTCGACCGCGCCATCCTCGACGAGGAGAAGCGTTCGTGGCCTGACGATAGTGCCATCAAGCGGATGAAGCTCGAGAAGCTCCACCTCAAGGAAGAAATTGATCGCTTGGCCAGAACCAGTCACAGGGTGAATTAACACCCTTCCGGATCGATCCGATTCGAAAAGTCGGGAGCGGCGGACGGTTCGCTCCCGGCTTTCTTTATGTTTTCTTTCCCAAGACTGGCGCAGCCTCGGGACGGAGCCCGGCCAGACGGCGCGCGATCGTCGGCAAGGCGCCGGACGCCGGCTGTCCCGGCGGCGCGGGGATCAGCGCCATGGTCGGGAACCAAGGCCGCGCCCCGGTGCCGAGCGCCGTCCAATCCCCCTGCAGCCCGAACCTCCAGACCGGCACGCCCAGCGCCCCCGCCAATTCTCCCACCGAACTCGCCGGGGTGATGACGAGGTCGAGCGCCGTCATCAGGGCGGCCACGCCGTCCAGGTCGTCCTTCAGGTCCAGATCGTCCCAGCGGTGAATGGACACCCCGAACTGGCGCTCCGCCTCGGCGATCTCGGCGGCGCAGTCGCCGTATTGCAGGGTGACGAAGACCACCCCAGGCAGCGCGAACACCGGCCCCCACGCGCCCAACGGTGCGTAGGCTCCGCGACGCTCCGCCGTCATCAGCCCGCTGCGCCACGCAATTCCCACCTTCAGGCCGGCGCCGAGCGCGTCCACCCGCTCCCGCCAGTGGGCGGCGCGCTGCGGGTCGGCGGTCAGAAAGGACGGGCGTTGCGGAAAGCGGTCCAGCCGGGGCCTCAGCCGGCGCGGCAACGATCCCATGGCGACGTGACGGTCGATGCCGGCGCAGGGCGCTTCCGGGTCCGCCGGGGCCGGACGCCACTCCGCGCGGGGAAAGGACCGCGCGAACAGCGGCACCAGCCGCCGGTCGCACTCCACCACCACGGCGGCGGCTGGTGCAATCAACTCGTCCAGGCAGGAGGCGAACATGATCTCGTCACCGATCCCCTGCTCCGCCCAGACCAGCAGGCGCAGGCCGGAGGGGTCCTCCCCCGCCCAGGCGGGGACGGGAACGGCACGGGCGGCACCGGAGAGCTCGCGGGCACGGAAGCGGGCGTCATAGCCGGCCCAACCCGTCGCCAGCCTGCCGTGGGCCAGATCCAGCAGCCCGAGGTTGAAGGCGGCCGCCGGATGCCCCGGTTCCACCGACAGGGTGCGGCGGCACCAGCGCTCCGCCGCCGCGGTCTCACCCCGGTCGCGCAGCAGCCGCCCCAGGTTGGCCAGCGCATCCCCTTGCGCCGGCGCCAGGGCCAGCGCACGGACCAGAGCCCGCCGTGCCTCGTCCAGCCGCCCCGCCCGGCGGAGCGCCACCCCCAGATTCAGCCAGCCGCCCTCGCGGTCCGGGGCCAAGCGCAAAGCCTGGCGATGGCGCCCCTCGGCCAGTCCCAACGCGCCGAGCCGGGTCAGCACGGCGCCCCAATTGTCGTGCGCCTCCGCCAACGCCGGTTCGGCTAGCGTCGCACGGCGGTGGGCGGCGGCGGCGGCGGTCAGATCGTGCGCCGCCTCCAGCGCGTTGCCGAGATTGGTCAGCGCCGCCGCGGCGCCCGGTTGCAGGGCGAGCGCCAGCCGGAACCGGCGCACCGCCTCCGGCGCACGGCCGAGCGCCAGCAGCACGGTTCCCAGGTTCGATTGGGCGACCCCGTAGGCGGGAAGCGCGTCCAGGGCACGGGCGATGCGCCCGGCCCCCGCGACGGAATCGCCGGATTGGTGCGCCAGCAATCCCGACAGGTGGAGGGCGACCGGATGGTTCGCCTGGGCCTTCAGCACACGCTCGTACAGAGGAGCCGCATCGGCCAGCCGCCCGTCCCGATGATGGGCGGCGGCGGCTTCCAGCAGGACGTCTGGATCAATCGGAACATCACCGGGCGGCGGTTCGCCGTCCGCGGACGAGAGCCGGCGCAGCGTGGTCGCCATCCGGCCCATGACGGCATCCAGTCCTTCGCCGGGACGGGGCTGGAACAGGCGCATCGTCGGGAACCAGGGGCGGACGGCGGTGCCGAGCTGCGTCCAGTCGCGGTGCCCGAACCGCCACACCGGCACGCCCAGGGCGCCGGCCAGTTCGCCGGAGGAGACGGCGGGCGTGAGGACCAGATCCAGGTTGGCGGTCAGCGCCGCCGCGGCTTCGAAATCGTCCTTCAGGTCCAGGTCGTCCCAGCGGTGGATGGCCACCCCGAAGTGCGCCTCCGCCGCCGCGATCTCCGCCGCGCAATCCCCGTATTGCAGATTGACGAAGACCACTCCCGGCAGCGCGAACAGCGGCGCGAAGGCGTCGAGCGTGACGTAGGCGGCCCGGCGCTCCCCATCCATGACTTGGCTGCGCCACGCGATACCGACCTTCAATCCCGGCCCCAGGGCGTCCAGCCGGTCCCGCCAGCGGTCCAGGCGTCCGGGATCGGGCACCAGCCAGGGCTGGGCCGGGAACCGCTTCCAATCGGAACGCAGCAGGCGCGGCAGGGACGCGGCGGCGATCTGCACGTCCACGTCGCGCGGCTCCACGGTCGGCGGGCGGACCGTTGCGCCGGGAAGGGAGCGCGCGAAGAGCGACACCAGGCGGCGGTCACACTCCACCACCAGATGCCCGGCACGGCGCAACAGATCGGGGTAGCAGGAGGCAAAGAGGATTTCGTCGCCCACCCCCTGTTCCCGCCAGACCAGCAGGCGGGCGGAGGCGATGTTCTCGCCGCGCCAGGGTCTTGGCGCGAAGCGGCGCTTCTGATCGCGGAATTGGGGGGTGTCGAACCGCCAGTCATGCTCCGCCCATCCGGGGCGAAGCTCGCCCTGCTCCAGGAGCAGGAGCGACAGATTGTAATGGGCGGTCGGCAGCGCCGGGTTGGCTCGGATGGCCTGCCGATAGGCCGCGATGGCCTCGGCCGGGCTCTGCCGCCGTGCCCAGTGCATGGCGAGGTTCGCCTGAGCCTCAGCCATCTCCGGCGCGCGATCGACGGCCCGGCTGTGGCAGGCGAATGCCTCGTCGACGCGACCGAGCCGGTCGAGCGCACTGCCCAAGTGACTCCAGGCGACCGCGGCGTCCGGTGCGGTCGCGGTGGCGCGGCGCAGCAACCGCTCCGCCTCCGCGGGCCGGTCGGCCATCAGGAGGAGAGCGCCGAGGCTCACCAGCGCGTCCACCTCCGACGGCGTCAGGGCGAGTGACCGCCGGTGGCTCCGCTCCGCTCCCGCCCGATCCTGGCGCTCGGCGAGCAGGTGCCCCAGATGGGTGTGCGCCATGCCGAGCACCGGATGAATTCGCAGGGCGCGCCGCGCGCAGGCTTCCGCATCCTCGGCCTCGCCAAGCCCCCGCAGGAGGGCGGTGCGGTTGAGCCAATGCTCCGCCGCGCCCGGACGGAGCAGCACGGCGTTGCGTTGCGCCGCCAAAGCGGCATCGTGGCGGTTCAGCGCCTGACAGGCATCGGCCAGTGCGGCATGGGCGGCGGCGTTGCCGGGATCGGCCTTCACCGCAAGGGACAGGATTGCCGCCGCATCCCCGGCATCGCCTTGGCGAAGCCGGAGGATTCCCAGGAGATGCAGGGCCACGGGATGATCCGGCACGGCCTCCAGCGCCGTCCGGCAATGGTCTTCGGCCTCCTTCAACGCCCCGCCGCGGTAGCGGGCGACAGCCTCGTCGATCAACGGCGCGACGTCCACGGGCGAACGGCTCGTCATGGTCTCGACCGGCTGCGCCAGATCGCGCAGCGTCCCGGCGATGCGCGCCATGACGGCCTCCAGCGTCTCGCCGGGGTGGGGCTGGAACAGGCGCATCGTCGGATACCAAGGGCGGACTCCGGTGCCGAGTTGGGTCCAGTCGCGGGCGCCGATGCGCCAAGCCGGCACACCCAGGGCTCCCGCAAGTTCGCCGGTGGACACGGCAGGCGCGATGACCAGATCGAGCGAAGCGGTCAGGGCCGCCGCACCTTCGAAATCATCCTTGAGATTCAGGTCGGCCCAGCGGTGGATCGTCACGCCGAAGCGCGCCTCCGCCGCCGCGACCTCCGCCTCGCAGTCGCCGTACTGAAGATTCACGAGGACCGTTCCGGGGACGGCAAACAGCGGAGCGAAGGCGCCCAGGGTGACGTAGGCGGCCTTTCGTTCGGTCGTCATCAACTGACTGCGCCAGGCGATGCCGATCTTCAGGCCCGGCCCCAGGGCAGCCAGCCGGTCCCGCCACAGGGCGGTGCGGGCCGGATCGGGCACCAGCCAGGGACGGGCAGGAAAGCTCGCCAGATCCGATCGCAGAAGGCGCGGGAGAGCACCCGCGGCGATGTGGGCGTCACAGTCCGGAGGAACCAAAGTCTCCGTTCCATCGGGAGCCGCGGTTTCCGCCCGAACGATGGCCCAGGGAAAGGAGCGGCTGAGCAGGCTGACCAGCCGGCGGTCGCACTCCAGGATGACCTGACCGATCCGGCCTGCCGCCACGTGATCCGCCAAGGCGGGATAGCAGGAGGCGAACATCAACTCGTCCCCTACCCCCTGCTCACGCCAGACCAGAAGGCGGTGGACGGCCGCCTCATCATTCCTCCAAAGGGGCGCCGCGATGGTGCGCTCCGGATACTCCTTTGCCTTGAACCGATCCTGATAGGCGTCCCAACCCTCCTGAAGATTGCCGGTCGCGAGGCTGACCAGGGCGAAGTTCAGCCGTGCGGCGGCGAGGGTCGGATCGATGCGCAGGGCGCGGCGCAGGGTTCGCTCCGCCTCCGCCACGTGCGCCGACTGCCATTGCAGCATGCCGAGGTTGGCGTAAGCTTCCGCATGCCCGGCGTCGATGGACAGAGCGCGCCGATGGGCGGTGTCCGCCTCCTGGTTCCGCCCCAGCACATTCAGGGCAAGGCCCAGGGTGGTCAGCGCGATGGCGCTCCGCGGTGCCAGACGCACCGCGTGCCGGTGCAGGCGCAGCGCGCCCTGCCAGTCGTCCCAATCCTTGAGAACGTTGCCGAGGTTGGTGTAGCTGTCGGGATAGTCCGGTTGGACGATCAGCGCCCGCCGATACAGCGCCGCCGCTGCCTCCGCCCGGCGTGCGGCCCGGCGGGAATTGCCGAGATTGTTCAGCGCCTTGCCATAGTCCGGCTGAATGGAAAGGGCACGCTGGAAGACGCGCGCGGCCTCGTCCGGCCGGTCCAAGCTGTCAAGACCGGTGCCCAGGTTGTTGAAAGCCACCGTATCGGTGGGCCGCAACGCGATGCACGCCCGCAACGCCGTCACCGCGGCGGCGTGGTCGCCCAGGTCGAGCAGCGCCACGCCGAGATTGTTCCACGCCCCAGCCAGCAGCGGCTCCTGGACCAGCGCTTGCCGGTAGCGGTCAACCGCCTCCGTCAACCGTCCGTCCCCTTGAAGCGCGCTGCCCAGATGGAAGAGCAGGCGCGCGTCCGGAGCGGCGTCGGCATCCACCGCCGGAGCCAGAACCGCCGCCGCCTCGGCGAAGTCGCCACGCTCGTTCAGAAGCGTCCCCAGATCCCGCGCCACCTCACGGTCCGTCGGATCGTCGGACAGGGCGCGGCGCAGGCACAGCTCCGCGTCGGAATGGTTGAGGGCGCGCAGCACGAGCGCCAGGCTGCGCCATGCCCCGGCATGGTCCGGCTGCGCTTGAACCACCCGGTAGAAACCCAAGGCGGCCTCCTCCAAACGGCCACGGCGCCGATGGAGGACGGCCAGATCGAACCGGGTGGCGGTCCGACCGGGATCGGCGCGCAGCGCCCCTTCATAAGCTGCGATGGCGTCGTCGATCCGCTCCTGCGTCTCCAGAAGGAGGCCGAGATTGCCGAGCGCTTCCGCATAGCCGTCCTGAAGCGCGACGGCGCGTCGATAGGCGCGGTCCGCATCGTCCGGGCGGCTCCAGTCGGCCAGGAGATTGCCGAGGCTGTTGTAAGCCGGGGCGAAGGACGGATCGATTGCCAGGGTCGCCTTGAAGCACGCCGCCGCCTGCCCCGGCCGACCGGCCTGATAGGCGGCGATGCCGGACAGGTGACGAGCATCGGTGTGGGACGGGGCGGCGGACAGAATGCGGCTGTAAAGGGTCCGCGCTTCCTCCAGTTTCCCCGCGCGATGCTGTGCGATGGCGTCGGTCAGAAGTTCGTCGGCCGACCGACCGCCCCACTCCTGCACACCCGCTTCGATCACGGCGCCGGATCGACCGCCGGGTTCTCCGCCGCGCCCTCGGCGGCGTTGGGTGAGGTCTCGGACCCGCCCTTGAACATTTTCCGGCAGATTTTCAGAGCGCGGTAGTGGTTGCGCGCTTCGACCAGCCGTTCGATCTCCTCGAGGTCCTCACGGCAATCCGGCCGGGCTTCGCGCGTCTCGGCCAGTATGGAAGCAAAGCGTTGCAGGTTGAGCACCGCGTCTTCCGGAAAAATATAGATGAGCTGGATGACGAAGTAGAGCTTCTTCTCGATGCAATCGATCTGCTCTTCCTTCAACACCTCACGTCCACGAAGAAAGTTGGCGGTGTTGTAAAGAAAGAAAGAGCCGGGGCGATCGCCGGCCCCGATGACCGCGCCGTTGATGATGACCTTTTCATTGGGGCGGAGAACGAACTTCAGAGGCATGAAACGGACCCGGTCCTTGTCTCGGCGGCGCGCGGAAGCGGGAAGCGTTTGCCGGAAAGCGCCGCACCAAATGAAACGGGCGGCGGCTTGCGCCGCCGCCCGCCGGGCGTGATCCTACCCGAAGTCTCAGGCTTAGAACAGACGCAGGATCGACTGCTGCGACTGGTTGGCCAGCGAGAGGGCGATGGTGCCGAGCTGCTGACGGGTCTGCAGCATCAGCAGGTTCGCACCTTCCTCGTTCTGGTCGGCCAGCGTCAGCTTGCTCGCGCCCTCCGTCAACACGTCGCTGAACTCCTTGGTGAAGTTCTCACGGGTCGTGATGATGTTCAGGTTGGTCGACAGCGTCTGCGAAGACGACCGCAGGGTCTGCTTCGCGTAGTCGATGCTGGCGACCGCCTTGTCGATGTCGGCGCGGTCGGTCCAGTCGTTCTGCGCGTAGTCCAGACGCAGGCCCTGGCCGCTGGTGGTCAGGTTCTGCGACTTCACCGTGAT
>NZ_QOKV01000039.1 GCF_008365405.1 Azospirillum brasilense
CGACGTTACTTCGTCTCGTCTTCGGCATCTCTGCCGTTCCCTTGCCGCCGTCGCGCTTCTCAGCGGCCCCGGCGTCGTGGGAGCCGGGTTATAGGCGGGTTGGATTAGCCCGGCAAGCGCTTTTTTCACCGCGGTGCGTTTTTCCTCGGCGGGGCCGGACGGCCGATGGTGGAGATCGACGACGATGCGGCAACGACCAGCGGGGCGAAGCGCTCCTCCGCCTCCTGCGGGGTGAAGCGGGAGCGTGAGACGGCGATGTTGATCGCGCCGATGGGCGCGCCGGCCGGACCGACGATGGCTGCCGCGATCGACAGGTCGCCATGGTAATATTCCTCGAAGGCGGTGGCGTAGCCGAGATCGGCGGACCGTTCGATCTTCGCCAGCAGATCCTCGCGCTTCCAGGTGGTGTTCGGCGTGTAGGGGTGCAGGTCCATGCGGTCGATCAGATCGGCGGCGTCCTCCATCGGCATCCGCGACAGCATCGCCACCCCCGGCGCCGTGCAGTAGGCGGGCATCCGCATCCCGAGGACGACGTCGGTGTTCAGCACGTGGCGGCTCATGAAGCGCGACACGAAGACGATCTCCGTGTCGTCCAGCATGGTGAGATTGATCGTCTCCTCGGTGGTCTTGCTGAGATGCATCAGGTAGGGCATCGAGCGTTCGAGCAGGCCGTTGCCGCGCAGGTAATGATGGCCGAGGTCGAGCGTCTTGACCGTCAGCTCGAACCGCTTCGTCTCCGGGTCCTTGTGCAGGTAGCCCAGCTTTTCCAGCGTGTGGGTGAAGCGCTGGGCCGCGCTCTTGTCCAGGCCGACGATGGAGGCGATCTGGGTCAGGCTCATCGTCGGGCGCGCCGCGTCGAACGCGTTCAGCACGCGGAACGCCTTTTCCACGGACATGACCATCAAGGGATCGCCGGCGCGCGCGGCGCCACCCTCCTTCACCGAGGCGTCCGCAACGGCGGTTGCGGATTCCGTGTCTGACTGTCGGGAAGACGGACGGCGCGGAGCCATGGCGATCGGTCCTGTGGTTCGTGTGCGAGAGATACCGTTGACAGGTCTAGCAAATCAAGCCAAGCTATTCAATACCAAGTATCGTATTGCAATACGACGCGCCGCCTCGAAGGGCGCCGGAACGTCCGCAAGGCGCGCGAAACGCCCCGCTTACAGGAGTGGTCCCGTGTTCAAATTCATCCTCACCGAGGTTCGTGGCCCGGTCGGCATCATCACGCTGAACCGCCCGGAGATCCTGAACGCCTGGAACGGCGCGATGCGCGACGAACTGGTCGTGGCGTTCGAGCAGTTCGAGAATCAGGACGGTGTGCGTGCGATCATCCTCACCGGGGCCGGCGACCGCGCCTTCGGCGCCGGGCAGGACCTGAACGAGACCAAGACCTTTGACGCCGACCGCGCCGAGGAGTGGGTGGCGGAGTGGGAGCGCCTCTACCACCGCATGCGCACCCTGTCGAAGCCGCTGATCATCGCGCTGAACGGCGTCGCCGCCGGCTCCGCCTTCCAGGTCGCCCTGCTCGGCGACTTCCGCATCGGCCACGCCGGGGTGCGCATGGGCCAGCCGGAAATCAACTCCGGCATCGCCAGCACCACCGGCCCGTGGATCATGAAGGAGATGATCGGCTTGGCCCGCACCATCGACCTGACGCTGTCGGGCCGGCTGATGGACGCCGAGGAAAGCCACCGCATCGGCCTGATCAACCGCATCGTCCCGCAGGACCGTGTGATGGCCGAATCCCTGGCCTTGGCCGAGGAACTGGCCGCCAAGCCGCCGGTCGCCATGCGTCTGGACAAGCAGCGGTTCCGCGAGATGACCGAGGCCGGCTTCCGCGACGCCCTGGCCGCCGGCGTCCGCATCCAGCGCGAGGCCTACGCGTCCGGCGAACCGGCCCGGATGATGGAGGAGTTCCTCGCCAAGCGCGCCGCGAAGCGCGCGTAAGGCAGACACGTCGTTCCAAGGGCGCAACGATCCGCCCGCCCGCGCCGCCACGGCGGCGCTCATCCACCGGGGCAGCAGAGACGCCCCGGCCGCACAGAACAGGGAGTTTCACATGAGCAAGACCTCCGGCTTCTCCATGGGCCGCCGCAGCCTGATGAAGGGAGCCGCCGGCGTCGCGCTGGGCGCCACCCTGCCCGCCGGGCTGCTGCGTCCGGCCTTCGCCGCCACCCAGCAGATCACCGTCGCCGATCCGGGCGGCCCCTACAGCCCGGCCTTCCGCAAGTCTTTCTACGACCCGTTCGAGAAGGCTACCGGCATCAAGGTGGTCAACGTCGCCCGTGAGGCGGAGCCGACCGCCCAGTTCAAGGCCATCGTGGAGACCAAGTCCTACACCTGGGACGTCTGCACGCTGACGCTGTCGGCGCGCGACATCCTGATGAAGCAAAACCTGCTGGAGCCGCTGAACTTCGCAGCGGCGGACGTCCCCGGCCTGATGCCGGACTCGCTGACCAGCCATTGGATGGGCACCGACGTCTATTCGACCATCCTCGGCTACCGCGCCGACAAGTTCGCCGCCAATGCGCCGCAGAGCTGGGCCGATTTCTGGAACGTCGAGAAGTTCCCGGGCCGCCGCTCGCTGCGCAAGAACCCGATCGACACGCTGGAGCAGGCACTGCTCGCCGACGGCGTGCCGCTCGACCAGCTCTACCCGCTCGACGTCGACCGCGCCTTCAAGGCGCTCGACCGCATCAAGCCGCACATCGCCGTGTGGTGGACCGGCGGCGCCCAGTCCAGCCAGCTCATCCAGAGCGGCGAAGTCGACATGATCGCCCTGTGGAACGCCCGCGCCCAGGCGGTGATCGACGGCGGCGCCCCGGTGAAGATCAACTGGAACCAGGGCCTCTACTCGATCGAAGGCTGGGGCATCCCGCGCGGCAACCCGCGCGCCGACGCCGCCCGCCAGTTCATCAAGTTCTGCGCCGATCCGTCCCGTCAGGCCGTCTTCACCGAGGTGCTGGCCTACGGCCCGACCAACCTCGACGCCTACAAGAGCATCCCGAAGGAGCGCGCCCCGGCGCTGCCCACCTTCGAAGACAACCTCAAGGTGATGACCATCGCCAAGGAGGATTGGTGGGGCGCCAACCGGTCGAAGATGAACGAGCGTTTCAACGCCTGGATCCTCGGCTAAGCCCGCCTGTCGGAAAGGAGACCCGCCGCCATGCTCTCACCGCCCGCACAGGCGCGGACAGCGCCGGTCCCGGCCGGAGCCGCCGCCACGCCGAAGCTGCAGGTCGACGGCCTGACCAAACGGTACGGCGCCATCACGGCGCTGGAACCCACCCGCCTGGACGTCCCGGCGGGCGAGTTCCTGACGCTGCTCGGCCCGTCGGGGTCCGGCAAGACCACGCTGTTGCAGATGATCTGCGGGCTGGTGGAGCCGAGCGGCGGGCGCATCCTGATCGATGGGCAGGACGAGACCCGAACCCCCGTGCACAAGCGGGACATCGGCCTCGTCTTCCAGCATTACGCCCTGTTCCCCCACCTGACGGTGGCCGAGAACATCGGCTTTCCGTTGCGGATGCGGGGCGTCGCCCCGGCGGACCTGGCGCGGCGCGTGAAGGAAGCGCTGGAGATGGTCCATCTCGGCCATCTCGCCGGGCGCTTCCCCAAGGAGCTGTCCGGCGGGCAGCAGCAGCGCGTTGCTCTGGCGCGCTGCTTCGTCTACCAGCCCTCGGTCATCCTGATGGACGAGCCGCTGGGGGCGCTCGACAAGAAGCTGCGCGAGCACATGCAGTACGAGATCAAGCGCCTTCACCGCGAGACCGGCGCCACGATCATCTACGTCACCCATGACCAGGAGGAAGCCCTGGCCATGTCGGACCGCATCTGCCTGATGAACCACGCGCGGATCGAGCAGCTCGGCACCCCGCACGACATCTACGCGCGCCCGAAGACCGCCTTCGCCGCCGACTTCATCGGCGTGTCGAACATCTTCCGTGGGCAGGTCCGGCGCGACGGCAACGGGGTGCCCATGCTGGTCACCGGCAACGGCAGCTTCCGTCTGTCCGCCGACACGCCGGACCGTTCGGACGGCACGCTGGTTGTCCGTCCCGAGCAGCTCGACATCGACGGCGAGGGCGACAACGAGGTGCGGGGCGAGGTGGTGGACACCGTCTATGCCGGGTCCGAGACCCGCGTCCTGGTGTCGCTCGGCGGCGAGGAGACGATCACCGTCCGGCTGCGCCGCGGCACCGCCCCGCCGCGGCTTGGCGAGGTCGTCGCGGTGCGCTGGCGCGCCGACGCCGGGGTGCTGGTGTCATGAGCGCCGCCGCCCTGAACCATGACGGCGCCTTCGCCGCGGCGCGGCGGTGGCTGCGCTTCGGGCCGCTGTGGCTGGCCGCCCCCGGCCTCGCCTTCCTCGCCATCTTCTTCCTGTTCCCGGTGCTGCGGCTGCTCGGCCTCAGCGTCCAGGACCTGGAGACCTCGGCCTGGACCGGCGACCATTACGCCCGCATCGTCGCCACGGATGTCTATTTCCGCGTCCTGATGAGCACCTTCCGCATCGCCGGGCTGACCGCCCTGCTGTCGCTCCTGTTCGGCTACCCGCTGGCCTACTGGCTGGCGCAACTGCCGGAGCGCCAGCGCGGGCTGGCGATCCTGGCCGTGATGGTGCCCTTCTGGACCAGCTATCTGGTGAAGACCTTCGCCTGGATGGTAATCCTCGGGCGCACCGGCGTCATCAACCAGATCCTCTCCGGCACCGGGATGTCGCCCCTGCCGCTGCTGCACAACGAGTTCGGCGTGATGGCCGGCATGGTCCACGCCATGCTGCCGCTGGCCGTGCTGACCATGCTGCCGGTGCTGACCACCATCGATCGCCGGCTGGTCCAGGCGGCGGAAACGCTGGGCGCGCCACCAGCCAACGCCTTCTGGCTCGTCTATTTCCAACTTTCCTTGCCTGGTGTGGCGGCGGCGGGGCTGCTGACCTTCATCTCCTCGCTGGGCTTCTTCATCGTTCCGGCGCTGCTCGGCGGGCCGCAGCAGACCATGCTGGCGCAGCTCATCATCACCCAGATCCAGGAGATGCTGAACTGGGCCTTCGCCGGCGCGCTGGCCACCTTCATGCTGGTCGCCGCCCTGGTCACCTGCTGGGTCTACGACCGGCTGTTCGGCCTGTCGTCCCTGTCGGGAGAGACCTCCGGGCGGGCGGGCGGCGGCCAGGGCCGCCTGCGCGGCGCCGGGATGAAAATTCTGTCGGCGCTCGCCAAGGCGTCGACGGCGCTTGGCGGTCCGGTCGGGCGCGTGCTGGGACCGAAGATGATGGACCGGCTGCTGCCGCTCTATTCCACGGCGGTGATCGTCTTCCTGGTCGCCCCGGCGCTGGTAGTCGTTCCCATCGCCTTCACCACCTCCCCCTTCCTCGACTTCCCGCCGCCGGGCTACGGGCTGGAGTGGTTCCGGGTCTACTTCAACTCCGACCTCTGGGTGTCGGCGACGATCCGCTCTTTCGTGGTGGCCTTCGCCACGGCGGTCCTGGCGACGCTGGTGGCCGGTCTGGCGGCGCTGGCGCTCGCCCGCTCCTCCTCGCGCTGGCGGGGGGCGATCTTCGCCTTCTTCCTGGCGCCGATGATCGTGCCGCGCATCGTCATCGCGGTCGGGCTGTTCTACCTGTTCGCCCAGATCGGGCTGGTCGCCACCGACCTCGGCCTGATCATCGGCCACACGGTGCTGGCCCTGCCCTTCGCCTTCGTCGCGATCTCCGCGGTGGTCAAGGGGCACGACTGGCGGCTGGACCAGGCGGCGGCGACGCTGGGGGCGAACCGCTTCCGGACGCTGATGCTGGTCACCGTGCCGCTGATCCGCGGCGGTCTGGTGGCGGCCTTCCTGTTCGCCTTCATCACCTCCTTCGACGAGCTGACCGTGGCGATCTTCGTCAGCGGCGGCGTCAAGACCACGCTTCCGAAGCAGATGTGGGACGACATGATCCTCCAGTTGAACCCGACGCTGGCCGCCGTGTCCGTCGTGGTCTTCGCGATCGTGATGGCCCTGCTGCTGATGGCGGAATGGCTGCGCCGTCCGGCGCGCTGATCGGCAACCCTATTCGGCCGTAACCAACCGACCAAACGCATTCGAGATTACGCACCATGTCCGATTTCGAAGAAGGGTTCGTCCGCCTGTTCACGCAGGCGGCCCGGACCGGACGGGCCCGCCTGTTCGCCCGCTTCAACGGCGAGGCGCTGAGCTTCGCCACGCTCGACCGTCAGTCCGACGGCGTGGCGGCGGAGCTGCGGCGGCTGGGGTTGAAGCCCGGCGACCGCGTGGCGCTCATGCTGCGCAACAGCCCGCTGGTGCTTTCCACCCTGTTCGGCCTCGCCAAGGCCGGGCTGGTCTGGGTGCCGATCAACGCCCAGCAGCGCGGCGAGGGCCTGCGCTACATCCTGGAGCATTCGGACCCCGGCGCCATCATTGCCGAGGCCGAGTTCCTGCCGGTGATCGCCGAGACGGGTGCGGTGCCCGCCGGCACGCCGCTGATCGTCCAGGGCGACCCGGCGGCGGCCCTGCGGCTGGAAACCCTGCTGGAGTCCGACGCCGCCTTCGAGGAGGCGCCGCCCGCCCCCGACGACATCTTCGCCATCATGTACACCTCCGGCACCACCGGGCGGCCCAAGGGCGTGCTGGTGTCGCACCGCATGATGCGGCTGGCCGGCGAGGCGGTGGCCCGCGTCTCCGCCGCCCGCGATGGCGACGTGCTGTTCGTGTGGGAGCCGCTGTACCACATCGGCGGCGCCCAGATGATCGTCATGCCGCTGATCCGCGGCGTGTCGCTCGCCATGGTCGACCGCTTCAGCGCCAGCCGCTTCTGGGACCAGGTGCGGGAGTATGGGGCGACCCACATCCATTATCTGGGCGGCATCCTGCAGATCCTGCTCAAGCAGCCGGTCTCGCCGCGCGATCATGACCACCCCGTGCGCATCGCCTGGGGCGGCGGCTGCCCCAAGGAGACCTGGACGCCCTTCGAGGAGCGGTTCGGCGTGCAGATCCGCGAATGCTACGGCATGACCGAGGCGTCGAGCATCACCACCTGCAACGACGAGGGCGTGGTCGGCGCGGTCGGCCGCCCGATGCCCTGGTTCACCGTCGAGCTGCTGGACGGCGCGGGCAAGCCGGTGCCGCAGGGCGAGCGGGGCGAGATCGTCGTCCGCACCGACCGGCCCGGCGCCATCTTCGCCGGTTACTTCCGCAACCCGGAGGCGACGGCCCGCGCGCTCAAGGACGGTGCCCTGCACACCGGCGACCTCGGCTCGCTGGACGACAGCGGCACGCTGCTGTTCCACGGCCGGATGACCGACAGCGTGCGCTGCAAGGGCGAGAACGTCTCTGCCTGGGAGGTCGAGCATGTGGCGGCCACCCACCCCTCCGTCGAGGATTGCGCCATCATCGGCGTCGCCGCCGAGGTGGGCGAGCAGGACATCAAGCTGTTCGTGAAGCCGAAGGCCGGGGCGACGCTGGACATCCCGTCGCTGTCCGGCTGGCTCGGAAAACAGCTCGCTCCCTATCAGAATCCGCGCTACATCGCGGTGGTCGAGGAGTTCGAGCGCACCCCCAGCCAGCGCATCATGAAGCACAAGCTGTCCCCCGCCTTAGACGGCTGCTGGGACCGGCTGGCCGGCTGACGGCGCGTCTCACCTCCCCCCGCATGCCGACCGGCCTGCGGGGGAATTTTTTGGACCCGGCTCCGGGTGCCCCCCTGTCGCCCCGCCGATCAAGCCCGCCTTATTGGAAAGCCTTGGACATGCCGCTGCACCGCTGGTTCTCGAACCGCAAGTTACTGCACAAGATCCTCGTTCCGGTTCTCGTCCTGCTGATCGTCATCGCCAGCCTCGTCTGGACCGCCCGGAGCGCGATCTCCGACCTGACGCAATCGACCGCCCGCATCACCGAGGTGGTCGCCAACCGGCTCGGCGCGGCGATTGCCGTCCAGTCGGCGCTCGGCGACGCCATGGACACCGAGGCGAACGCCATCGTCGCCTCCTCCCGCGAGGCCATCGACGCCGCCAACGCGCAGCTCAAGGCCAACATCGCCAAGGCGGTGTCCGCCATCGACACGCTGGCCGAGGCCTACGACGATCCGGCGGAGCGCGAGAGCATCCAGGCCATCAAGTCGATCGTCGGGGAGTATGAACGCATCGCCCAGACGACCGTGCAGCTGGCCCGCGGCTTCGACACCGACGGCGCCATCCGCGTGTCCATCGACGTCGGCCGCCCAGTCCGGCAGAAGCTGACCGCGGCGCTGGGCGAGCGGGTGGAGCAGAGCATGGCCGACACGCGGGAGGCCGAGAAGCGCGCCACCGCCCTGTCCCAGCAGGTTATGGCGCGGCTCTACACGGTCGCGGGCGCCGGCGTGCTGTTCGCCTTCGGCCTGCTGGGGTCCATCCTGCTGTTCTTCGTCGTGCGTCCGCTGCACCGCCTGACGTCGGAGATGACCTTGATCGCCGCCGGCGACCTGACCGTCGCCATCCAGGGCACCTCGCGGACGGACGAGGTCGGCCTGCTCGCCCGTGCGCTCCAGGTCTTCAAGAGCAACGGATTGGAGATGCGGCGTCTCCAGGAGGAGAGCGACGCGCAGAAGCGCCAGATGGAGGCTGACCGCCGGGCCGCCATGCTGGCCTTGGCCGACCAGTTCGACGCCAACGTGCAGGGTGTGGTCCACGCCGTTTCGCAGGCCGCCCGCCAGCTTCAGAGCAACGCGCAGACGATGACCGGCGCCGCCGAGACGACGACGGAGCAGGCCTCCTCGGTCGCCGCCGCGACGGAGCAGGCATCGGCCAACGTCGCGACGGTCGCCGCTGCGTCGGAGCAGCTGGGAAGCTCCATCGGCGAGATCGGCCGCCAAGTGAACGGCGCCGCGACGGTCGCCCGCGACGCGGTGACAGAAGGGGAACGGACCAACGCGCTGGTCGAGCGGCTGTCCAGCGCCGCCCAGAAGATCGGCGACGTGGTCAACCTGATCCAGAACATCGCCAGCCAGACCAACCTGCTGGCGCTGAACGCCACCATCGAGGCGGCGCGGGCGGGCGAGGCCGGCAAGGGCTTCACCGTGGTCGCCCACGAGGTGAAGGCGCTGGCCACCCAGACCTCCCAGGCGACCGAGGAGATCGCCAGCCAGATCACCGAGATCCAGGCGATCACCGAAGGCACCGTGGCGGCCATCCGCAACATCGCCCGCACCATCGCCGACGTGGACGCCATCGCCGGCGCCATCGCTGCCGCCGTGGAGCAACAGACCGCCGCCACCCACGAGATCGGCCGCAACATCCAGCAGGCGGCCCAGGGCACCCGGCTGGTGTCGGGCAACATCGGCGGCGTCAGCCAGTCAGCCACCGACGTGCGCGAGGCCGCCGCCGAGGTACTGGATGCGGCGAACAGCCTGTCCCGCGACTCCGACCTGCTGCGCGACGAAATACAGGGCTTCATCGCGCGGGTCCGCGCGGGCTGACCTCTCCGTGCGGGCGTGACCCCCGCGTGACCATTGTCGCGTCGCGCGGGGGCAGCGCCCCCAACGGCCGAATTCGTGGTAGCATGGCGCTCCACAGTCGGAAGCCTTTGGTACCCCATGCCGAGCCTGTCCAGCGGCCTCAACGCCCTCATCGCCACGGTCCTGCGCAGCCACCCCTCCCTCCGGGTGCTGCCGGTGTCCCGCTACACCCGGGACCAGGCCGCCGCCTACGCCGCCGCCAACGGGCGGGCCATCGCCCACGCCGTCGACGCGCGCGGGCGGCAGTCGCTCCTGGTCGCCATGACCGGGCTGGATTACGTCAGCGTCTGCGATCTCGACCACGATCTGACGGTCCCCGCCGAGCAGCCGGTGTCGCTGATCGTGCCCGAGCTGCGCGGCGGGCTGCTCGCCCGCTTCACCCCGCGCACCGCCGGGGACGTGTGCCGGATCGTCGAGGCCGTCTGCCCCTGATCCGGTGAAAAGGCTCTCGCGAGGGGCCCTCTCCCAACCCTCCCCCGCTGCGCAGGGGAGGGCATCGGAACCTCAGGCCGGCTGCATGCTGCCCGTCTGCTGGTAGCGCAGGTGCCAGGAAAAGGCCTCCTCCAGCAGGTGCGGCGTGTGGCCGCCGCGCTGCAGCGCCCGGCGGTGATAATCCAGCGCCAGCTCGCGGTAGCTGGGATGGACGCAGTTGCGGATGATCGTCTCCGCCCGCTCGCGCGGGGCGAGGCCGCGGAGGTCGGCCAGACCGGTTTCGGTCACCAGGACGTCCACGTCATGCTCGTTGTGGTCGGTGTGAGTGACCATCGGCACGACGCTGGAGATCCGGCCGTCCTTGGCCAGCGACTTGGTGACGAAGATGGCGAGGTGGGCGTTGCGCGCGAAGTCGCCGGAGCCGCCGATGCCGTTCATCATCTGCGTGCCGTTGACATGGGTCGAGTTCACGTTGCCGTAGATGTCGCACTCCAGCGCCGTGTTGATGCCGATCACGCCCAGCCGGCGGATGACCTCCGGGTGGTTGGAGATTTCCTGCGGGCGCAGCAGCAGCCGGCCCTTGTAGCTGCCGATCTTCGGCAGAACCTCCGCGTACTTCCCGGCGCTCAGCGTGATCGAGGAGCCAGAGGCGAAGGTCAGCTTGCCGGCGTCGAACAGATCGAAGGTGCTGTCCTGCAGGACCTCGCTGTACATGGTCAGGTCGTGGAACGGGCTGTCGATCATGCCGTGCAGCACGGCGTTGGCGATGGTCCCGATCCCGGCCTGGAGCGGGTTCAGCGAGCGGCCCAGCCGGCCCTGCCGCACCTCGCGGTCGAGGAACTCGATCAGGTGCCCGGCGATGTCCCTGGTTTCATCGTCCGGCGGCAGGATGGTGGCGCTGCTGTCCTGCTTGCGGGTCACCACGATGGCCGCGATCTTCGACGGATCGATGGGGATGCAGGGCAGGCCGGCCCGGCTCTCCGCCGTCACCACCGGGATCGGCTCGCGGAAGGGGCGGCGCGTCGGGATGTAGACGTCGTGCATCCCCTCCAGGTCGAGCGGCTGGGTCAGGTTCAGCTCGACAATGACCTTCTCCGCCAGGATGGCGAAGGTCGCGGAGTTGCCGATGGAGGTGGTGGGAACGATCCCTCCCGTCTCGGTGATCGCGCAGGCCTCGATCACCGCCACGTCCACCGGCCCCATCTGGCGGGAGCGCAGAAGCTCCACCGTCTCCGACAGGTGCTGGTCGACGAACATCACCTCGCCGCGGTTGATCGCCTTGCGCAGCACCGGGTCGGCCTGGAACGGCAGGCGGCGGGCCAGAACCCCGGCCTCCGTCAGGATGCGGTCCACGTCGTTGCCGAGCGAGGCGCCGGTCATCAGCGTGACCTTCAGCCGTTCCGTCGCGGCGCGTTCGGCCAGCGCCAGCGGCACCGCCTTGGCGTCCCCGGCGCGGGTGAAGCCGCTCATGCCGATGGTCATGCCGTCACGGATCAGCAGGGCCGCCTCTTCCGGCGTCACCACCTTTCCCCACAGGGATTTCAGGCGAATACGGTCGCGGTACATGGTTATCCTTTGCACGTTCTCGGGCGTTTGTTGCCTGTTGGGATTGTTCGGTGGACGATTCACTTGTTCTTTTCTTTGAGGTCCGTCATAGGCCCCCCTTTCGCAGCGCTGCAATTGCCGGTCGGTCATATCAGGGTGTCCTAATGGGCATGAATGGCCGCCCTGCGCCGTCGCTCCTCAAACGCCCGGTTGTGCCCCGGCACCGCCCTGGGGCATATGAATGGGTCGTCCGCCGTGACCCTTGTCCGGCCAACGAATAAGCCTGCCAGGGAGCCCCCGCCGATGCGTTTCTCTTCCCTCACCGACCGCATCCGCGGCGACCGCGTCGCGGCCTGGGACATCCATTTCGCCGCCTGGACCGCCAAGGGGCGCGGCGAGGACGTGATCGTGCTGAGCGTCGGCGACCCTGATTTCGACACGCCCGCCCCGGTGCGCGACGCCGCCATCGCCGCCCTGCACGCCGGCGACACCCACTACACCCCGATTCCCGGCCGTCCGGAGCTGCGCGCCGCGCTGGCCCGCGACGTGGCCCGCCGCACCGGCATGGCCGTCGAGCCGGAGAACGTCATCGTCTGCGCCGGGGCGCAGAACGGCCTGTTCAACGCCACCCTCTGCCTCGTCGAGGCGGGGGACGAGGTGCTGGTGCCCGAGCCGATGTACCTGACCTACGAGGCCTGCGTCCGCGCGTCGGGCGCCACGCTGGTCCCGGTGGCACCGGACGCCGCCACGCTGCGGCTGGACCCGGCGGCGCTGGCCGCAGCGGTCACCCCGCGCACCCGCGCCATCTTCCTGGCGACGCCGGCCAACCCCACCGGCATCGTCATGTCGGCGGAGGAACTGGAGGCCGTCGCCGACCTCGCCCGCCGTCACGATTTGTGGGTGGTCGCCGACGAGGTCTACGCCAGCCTGACCTTCGACCGGCCGCACATCGGCATCGCCACCCTGCCCGGCATGGCGGAGCGCACGGTGACCATCAACAGCCTGTCCAAGTCGCACGCCATGACCGGCTGGCGCGCCGGCTGGGTGGTCGCCCCGGCGCCGTTGGTCGGCCATATGGGCACGCTGGCGCTGTGCATGCTCTACGGCCTGCCGGGCTTCGTGCAGCAGGCGGCGCTGGTCGCCGTCGAGCAGGGCGACGAGGCGGTGGCGGCGATGCGCGAGGGCTACCGCCGCCGCCGCGACATCGCGCTGGAGGCGCTCGGCTCCGTTCCCGGCCTGCGCTGCCTGAAGCCGGAGGCCGGCATGTTCATGCTGGTGGACGTGCGCGGCACCGGCCTGCCGACCATGGAGTTCGCGTGGCGGCTGTTCCGCGAAACCGGCGTGTCGGTCCTCGACGCCGGCGCCTTCGGCCCGGCGGCGGCGGGCTGCGTCCGCCTGTCCTTCGCGGTCGGCGAGGCGGAGCTTGACGAGGCCTGCCGCCGCATCGCCGCCTTCGTGACGGGGTTGGCGTCAGGGGCATGACGTTGGCCGAAAACCCCTCTCCCGCCCCGGGAGAGGGTGGCCCGAAGGGCCGGGTGAGGGTCGTGCGAGGATCAAGAGACTGATCCTTGCCGGCACCCTCACCCTTCCCACGCCTCCGGCGCGGGCCCCTTCCCTCTCCCGGGACGGGAGAGGGGATTCCTGACGCCCCTCGACGCTGTTACCGAGCGTTACAAATCTAATCCCTTCTGGACATATTCTGCGCGCGACGCCGTGATAGCGTCCCGCCGGGATCGGGGCCGGGCCGCCGGCCGCCCTCCCGACGCGACTTTCCGGACGACGCCCGCAGGCGATGAAGGACCCGATGGATTTGGACACGCCTCTCAAACCGCCGCCCGCGCAGGGGCCGGACAGCCACGCCACGGCAGTGCCGGAGGCCCGCCGGGACCAGTCGGTTCCCGCCGCCCAACGGACCGACGCGCCGCGACGGCGCTCGATCCTGGGGCGGGTGCTGGCGTGGCTGGTGGTGCTGGCGCTGATCGGCGGCGGGGTGTGGTGGTTCGCCTTCCGCCCGGCGCCGGAGATGGCGGCCCGCGGCGGCCCCGGCGGGTTCCGGCCCGGGATGCCGACCGCCTCGCCGGTGGTGACCGCCACGGTGGAAAAGGGCGACATGCCGATCCGGCTGAACGGGCTGGGCACCGTCTCGTCGCTCGCCACCGTCACGGTGCGCCCGCAGGTCGGCGGCCAGCTCACCCAGGTCGCCTTCACCGAGGGGCAGACCGTGCAGAAGGGCGACTTCCTGGCGGAGGTGGACCCGCGCCCCTTCCAACTCGCCGTCGAGCAGGCCGAGGCCCAGCTTCTGCGTGACCAGGCGCTTTTGAAGAACGCCCGGCTGGACCTGGAGCGCTACCGCCTGCTGGTCAAACAGGACTCCATCGCCAAGCAGCAGCGCGATACACAGGAATCGCTGGTCCAGCAGTATGAGGGCACAGTGAAGGCCGATCAGGTGGCGGTGGAGAACGCCAAGCTGAACCTGTCCTACACCCGCATCACAGCGCCGGTCTCGGGCCGCGCCGGGCTGCGGCTGGTCGATTCCGGCAACTACGTCACGGCGGGCGAGGCCGGCGGCATCGTTGTCATCACCCAGGTGCAGCCGATCTCCGTCCTGTTCACCCTGCCGGAGGACAACATCCCGGCGATCATGGCCCGGCTGCGCGACGGGGCGAATCTGCCGGTCACCGCCTACGACCGGACGCGCGACCGTGTGCTGGCGACCGGCACGCTGACCACGGTGGACAACCAGATCGACGTGACCACCGGCACGGTCAAGCTGCGCGCCCAGTTCGACAACGCCGACCAGTCGCTGTTCCCCAACCAGTTCGTCAACGTCCAGCTTCTGGTGGACACGCTGGCCGGCGTGCCGATGGTCCCGGTGGCGGCGGTGCAGCGCGGGGCGCCCGGCACCTATGTCTATGTGGTGAACGGCGCGGACAGCACGGCCTCCGTCCGTCCGGTGACGCTGGGCGCCAGCGACGGGGCGAAGACCGTCATCACACAGGGCGTGCAGCCCGGCGAGACGGTGGTGATCCAGGGCGCCGACCGCCTGCGCGAGGGCGCCAAGGTGGCGGCGACCGACGGTTCGGCCCAGCCGGCTGCCCCCGCACCGTCCCCCTCTCCGGCCAGCGAGGGGCCGCGCCCGCAGCGCCGTCCCCAGCGCAACGCGTCGTAACGCGCGCCTGCGGCCATGAACATCTCCCACCCCTTCGTCGTCCGCCCGGTCGCCACCTCGCTGCTGATGCTGGCGATCCTGCTGGTGGGGGCGGTGTCCTACCGCTTCCTGCCGCTGTCGGCGCTGCCGGCGGTGGAATACCCGACGATCCAGGTCCAGACCTTCTTCCCCGGCGCCAGCCCGGAGGTGATGACCTCGTCGGTCACCGCCCCGCTGGAGCGCCAGCTCGGCCAAATGCCGGGGCTGGTCCAGATGTCGTCGGTCAGCGCCGCCGGGGCGTCGGTCATCACGCTCCAGTTCGGGCTGGAACTCAGCATCGACATCGCGGAGCAGGAGGTCCAGGCGGCCATCAACGCCGCCGGGAACCTGCTGCCCTCCGACCTGCCGGCCCCGCCGATCTACGCCAAGGTCAACCCGGCGGACGCCCCGATCCTGACACTCGCCCTGACCTCCAAGACGCTGCCGCTGACCCAGGTGCAGGATCTGGCGGACAGCCGCTTCGCGCAGAAGCTGTCGCAGCTTCCCGGCGTCGGTCTGGTCAGCCTCAGCGGCGGGCACCGGCCGGCGGTGCGCATCCGCGCCAACGTCCAGGCGCTGGCCGCCTACGGGCTGAACATCGACGACCTGCGCAGCACCATCAACACGGCCAACGTCAACTCGCCCAAGGGCACCATCGACGGGCCGACCCGCAACTACACCATCAACGCCAACGACCAGCTCCGCCGGGCCGACGAGTACAAGGACCTCGTCGTCGCCTACCGCAGCGGCGCCCCGGTGCGCCTGTCCGACGTCGCCGAGGTGCTGGACAGCGCCGAGAACACCCGGCTGGGCGCCTGGATGAACGACACGCCGGCCATCCTCCTGAACATCCAGCGCCAGCCCGGCGCCAACGTGATCGAGGTGGTGGACCGGGTGAAGGAGATGCTGCCCAACCTGACCGCCGCCCTGCCCGGCTCGGTCGACGTCGCCGTCCTGACCGACCGTACCGTGACCATCCGCGCCTCCGTCGAGGACGTGCAGATGGAGATGATGGTGGCCATGGGGCTGGTGGTCCTGGTGATCTTCCTGTTCCTGCGCAACATCCCGGCGACGATCATCCCCAGCCTGTCGGTGCCGCTGTCGCTGGTCGGCACCTTCGCGGTGATGCATCTGGCGGGCTTCAGCCTGAACAACCTGTCCTTGATGGCGCTCACCGTCGCGACCGGCTTCGTCGTCGACGACGCCATCGTGATGATCGAGAACATCGCCCGCCATGTGGAGCGCGGCGAGCCGCCGCTCCAGGCTGCGCTGAAGGGGTCGAAGCAGATCGGCTTCACCATCGTGTCGCTGACCGTCTCGCTGATCGCGGTGCTGATCCCGCTGCTGTTCATGGGCGACGTGGTGGGCCGGCTGTTCCGCGAGTTCGCCATCACGCTGGCCGTCACCATCCTAATCTCCGCCGTCGTCTCGCTGACGCTGGTGCCGATGCTCTGCGCCAAGCTGCTGCGCCACCGCGAGCCGCGCGAGATGTCCGCCATCGCCCGCCGCAGCGAGGCGTGGTTCGACGCGGTGATCGCCGGCTACGCCCGCACGCTGCGCTGGGTGCTGGACCGCCAGGGGGCGACGCTGCTGGTCGCCGTGGGCACGCTGGCGCTGACGGTGGTGCTCTACACCGCCATCCCCAAGGGCTTCTTCCCGGCGCAGGACACCGGCCTGATCCAGGGCGTGACGGAGGCCACCCAGTCCGTCTCCTACGCCGCCATGGCGGAGCGGCAGCGGGCGCTGGCGGTGGAGGTGCTGAAGGACCCCGACGTGGTCAGCCTGTCCTCCTTCATCGGGGTGGACGGCACCAACACCACCATGAACAGCGGGCGCCTCCTCATCAACCTGAAGCCGAAGGAGCAGCGGACGGATCCTGTGGCCGACATCATCCGCCGCATCCGCCACAACACCGCCCAGGTCCCCGGAATCGAGCTGTTCATGCAGCCGGTGCAGGACCTGACCATCGACGCCACGGTCAGCCGCACCCAGTACCAGTTCGTGCTTGAGGACGCCAATCCCGAGGAGCTGCGCGTCTGGGCGCCGAGGCTGCTGGACCGGCTGGCCGCGGTGCCGGAGATCACCGACGTCACCAGCAACCTTCAGGAGAAGGGGCTGTCGGCCGCCATCACCATCGACCGCGACACCGCCGCGCGCTACGGCGTCACCACGGCGGCCATCGACAACGCGCTGTACGACTCCTTCGGCCAGCGCATCGTCTCCACCATCTTCACCCAGGCCAACCAGTTCCGCGTGATCCTGGAGGCCGACCCCGACCGCATGACGGTGGACCAGCTGCTGACCGCCATCCATCTGCCCTCGGCGGGCGGCGGGCAGGTGCCGCTGGCCGCCTTCGCGCGGATGGAGGTGCGCAACGCGCCGCTCCAGATCAACCATTTCGGGCAGTTCCCGGCGGTCACCGTCTCCTTCAACCTCGCGCCGGGGGTCTCGCTGGGCGCCGCGGTCACGGCCATCGAGGCGGCGGAACAGGAACTCGGCCTGCCGGCCAGCGTGCTGACCCGCTTCCAGGGCGCGGCGCTGGCCTTCCAGGCGTCGCTGGGCAACCAGCTCCTGCTGATCCTGGCCGCCATCGTCACGATGTACATCGTGTTGGGCGTCCTCTACGAGAGCTACATCCACCCGATCACGATCCTCTCCACCCTCCCCTCGGCGGGGGTGGGGGCGTTGATTGCGCTGATGCTGGCCGGGCACGACCTGGACATCATCGCCATCATCGGCATCATCCTGCTCATCGGCATCGTGAAGAAGAACGCGATCATGATGATCGACTTCGCGCTCGACGCCGAGCGGGAGGAGGGCAAGCCCCCGCGCGAGGCCATCTATCAGGCCTGCCTGCTGCGCTTCCGGCCGATCCTGATGACGACCATGGCGGCGCTGCTCGGCGCCCTGCCGCTGATGCTCGGCTCCGGCACGGGGTCGGAGCTGCGCCAGCCGATGGGCGTGTCGATCGTCGGCGGGTTGATCCTCAGCCAGCTTCTGACCCTCTACACCACGCCGGTGATCTATCTGGCCTTCGATCGGCTGGCCGCGCGCCTGCGCGGGCGCCCCGACGGGCAGACGGAAGGGGCCGCGCGATGAGCTGGGCCGCCAACCTGTCGGCGCCCTTCATCCGGCGGCCGGTCGCCACCACCCTGCTGACGCTGGGGCTGGCGCTGGCCGGGGCGCTGGGCTTCCTGGGGTTGCCGGTGTCGCCGCTGCCGCAGGTGGATTTCCCGACCATCTCGGTCAGCGCCTCGATGCCCGGCGCCAGCCCGGAGACGATGGCCGCCAGCGTCGCCACGCCGCTGGAGCGGCATCTGGCGCAGATCGCCGACGTGACGGAGATGACCTCCTCCAGCTCCGCCGGATCGACGCGCATCACGCTCCAGTTCGGGCTGAACCGCGACATCGACGGCGCGGGCCGCGAGGTGCAGGCCGCCATCAATGCCGCCCGCGCCGACCTGCCGTCCAGTCTGCGCAGCAACCCGACCTACCGCAAGGTCAACCCCGCCGACGCCCCGATCATGATCCTGACCATGACCTCGGCGACGCTCAGCCAGGGGCAGCTCTACGATTCCGCGGCGACCGTGCTCCAGCAAAAGCTGTCGCAGGTGGAGGGCATCGGGCAGGTCAGCATCGGCGGCAGCTCGCTCCCCGCCGTGCGGGTGGAGCTGAACCCGCGCGCCCTGTTCCAGTACGGCATCGGGCTGGAGGACGTGCGCGCCGCCATCGCGTCGGCCAACGCCAACGCACCCAAGGGCGCCGTCGAGGACGGGGAGCTGCGCTTCCAGATCTACACCAACGACCAGGCCCGCAAGGCGGAGGAGTACCGGTCTCTGGTCATCGCCTACCGCAACGGGGCGGCGGTCCGGCTGTCCGACGTGGCCGAGGTGTCGGACAGCGTGGAGGATCTGCGCAACGCCGGCATCACCAACGGCAAGCCGTCCGTCCTGCTGATCCTGAACCGCCAGCCGGCGGCCAACATCATCGAGACGGTGGACCGGGTGAAGGCCATGCTGCCGGAGCTTCGCGCCTCCATTCCCGCCGACATCGATCTGTCGGTCTCCAGCGACCGCACCACGACCATCCGCGCCTCGCTGGCCGAGGTGGAGCACACGCTGATCATCGCCGTCGGGCTGGTGGTGATGGTGGTGTTCCTGTTCCTGCGCAACGCGCGGGCGGCGCTGATCCCCAGCGTGGTCGTGCCGGTGTCTCTGGTCGCCACTTTCGGCGCCATGTATCTGCTGGGCTACAGCCTGAACAACCTGTCGCTGATGGCGCTGACCATCGCCACCGGTTTCGTCGTCGACGACGCCATCGTCGTGCTGGAGAACATCGCCCGCCACATCGAGAACGGCATGTCCCGCACCCAGGCGGCGCTGCGCGGCGCGCGGGAGGTCGGCTTCACCGTCCTGTCGATGAGCGTGTCGCTGGTCGCCGTCTTCATCCCGATCCTGCTGATGGGCGGCATCGTCGGGCGGCTGTTCCGCGAATTCGCCCTGACCCTGTCCATCGCCATCCTGGTCTCGATGGTCATCAGCCTGACCACCACGCCGATGATGTGCGCCGTCCTGCTGCGCGAGCCGCGCAAGGCCAGGGAGCCGGGCCGCGCCGTGGCCGCCCTGCGCCGGGTCGGCGCCCGCATCGGCGGCGGCACGCTGCGCCTCTACGACCGGACGCTGACGGCGGCGCTCGACAACAGCCTTTTGACCATGGTGGTCTTCGCGGCGACGGTGGCGCTCAGCGTCCATCTCTTCACGATCATCCCCAAGGGCTTCTTCCCGCAGCAGGACACCGGCCGCCTGATCGGCTTCGTCGTGGCGGACCAGAGCACCTCCTTCACGCTGATGAAGGAGAAGATGGAACGCTTCGTGGCGCTGGTGCAGGCCGACCCGGCGGTGGACACGGTGGTCGGCTACACCGGCGGCAGCCGGACCAACAGCGGCTTCATGGCCGTCTCGCTGAAGCCGCTGGCGCAGCGCGACGTGACCGCCGACGCGGTGATCGCCCGGCTGCGCACCCAGCTTACCCAGGTGCCCGGCGCGAACCTGTACCTGTCGGTCATGCAGGATTTGCGGGCGGGCGCGCGGCAGTCCAACGCCAACTACCAGTTCACGCTGCAGGGCGACACGCTGGACGAGCTGCAGACCTGGGCGCCCCGCCTGACCCAGGCCCTCCAGCAGGTGCCGGAGCTGACCGAGGTGAACTCCGACCAGCAGCAGCGCGGGCTGGCGCTGGAGGTGACGGTGGACCGCGACGCCGCGGCGCGGCTGGGCCTGTCCTTCAACCAGATCAACAACACGCTCTACGACGCCTTCGGCCAGCGCTCCGCCTCGACCATCTACAACCCGCTGAACCAGTACCGCGTGATCATGGAGGTCGCCCCCCAGTACCGCGAGGACCCGGAGATGATGAAGGACATCCTCATCAGCAAATCCGGCGGGGCGGTCAGCGGGACGCAGGCGACGAGCGCCATCGCCGGGGCCGCCACCGCCGACACCGAGGCCGCGCGCAACCAGCGCATCAACCAGATCGCCACCACCGGCCGGACCGCCGCCTCCACCGGCTCGGCGCTCAGCACGGGGGTGGAGACGATGGTGCCGCTCTCGGCGATCGCCCGCGTCGCGCTGGAGAACACGCCGCTGTCGGTGAACCACCAGGGGCCGTTCGTCGCCACCACCCTCTCCTTCAACCTCGCCCCCGGCATTTCGCTGGGCGAGGGGCTGACGCTGATCCGCCACACCATGGACCGGATCGGCGTGCCGACGACCATCCAGGGCAGCTTCCAGGGCACTGCGCGGGTGTTCCAGCAGTCGATCGGCGACCAGCCGGTGCTGATCCTGGCGGCGCTGCTGGCCGTCTACATCGTGCTGGGCGTGCTCTACGAGAGCTACATCCACCCGCTGACCATCCTGTCCACCCTGCCCTCCGCCGGGGTGGGGGCGCTGGTCGCGCTGATGGCGTTGGACAAGGAGCTGAGCATTATCGCGCTGATCGGCGTGATCCTGCTGATCGGCATCGTCAAGAAGAACGCGATCATGATGATCGACGTGGCGCTGGAGGCGGAGCGGAGCGAGGGGCTGGACCCGCGCACCGCGATCCACCGCGCCTGCCTGCTGCGCTTCCGCCCGATCATGATGACCACGGTCGCCGCCTTGCTGGGCGCCCTGCCGCTGGCGCTCGGCTCGGGCGACGGGGCGGAGTTGCGCCAACCGCTGGGCATCGCCATCGTCGGCGGTCTGGTGGTCAGCCAGATGCTGACCCTCTACACGACTCCGGTCACCTACCTGTACCTCGACCGCTTCCGGCTGTGGTGCCGGCGGCGCTGGCGGCGCCCCGAGGCGGGTGTCGCGGCATGATGGACGCCATTGCCGACAAGTCCCTCTCCCGCCCCGGGAGAGGGTGCCCGCGACAGCGGGCGGGTGAGGGTCGCACGAGGATCGTGGCGCTGATCCTTGGCAACACCCTCACCCTTCCCACGCCTGCGGCGCGGGCCCCTTCCCTCTCCCGGGGCGGGAGAGGGGATCGACTGCGGATGGACCTGACATGACGACGATCATCGGGCGGCGCGCCCGTCTCCTGGGCACGGCGTTCGGCGCCCTCACCCTGCTGTCGGCCTGCGCGGTGGGACCGGATTACGAGCGGCCGTCCGCCGCCGTGCCGCCAGCCTACAAGGAGGGCGGTATCACCCCTGTGGCCTTCGCTCCCCCCGTCCCGCGCGACGACGGCTGGCGCCCGGCCACGCCGGGACAGGCGGAGGCCGGACCCTGGTGGACCGTCTTCAACGATCCGGTGCTGGACGGGCTGATGCGGCGGGTGGAGGTGGACAACCAGAGCCTGAAGGCGGCGGAGGCCGCCTACCGGCAGGCCAAGGCGCTGTCGGATCAGGCCCGCTCCTCCTTCTTCCCGATCCTGTCGGTCAGCGGCGGCGCCGATCGGGCGGGAACCGTCGGGTCGGGCAACCGCAGCGTTTCCGGCACCGGCATCAGCCGCAGCGGAACCCCGGTCACCACCTATGACGCCGGGCTGGGGGCGAGTTGGGCGCCGGACCTGTGGGGCCGCATCCGCCGGTCGGTGGAAAGCAACGATGCCAACCTCCAGGCCAGCGCCGCCGACCTCGCCGCAGCCCGCCTGTCGGCGCAGGCGCAGCTGGCCACCGCCTACGTTCAATTCCGCGTGGCGGACGAACGCAAGGCCCTTCTGGAACGGGCCATCGCCGCCTACCGCCAGTCGCTGGAGATCGCCCGCAACCGCCACGCCGTGGGCACGGCGACCCTGGCCGACGTCTTCACCGCCGAAACGCAGGTCCGCTCCACCGAGTCGCAGCTCGTGGCGCTGGGGGTGCAGCGCGCCCAGTTCGAGCACGCCATGGCGGTTCTGGTCGGGCAGGCGCCCGCCGCCTTCGCGCTGGCCCCGGCGCCGCTGGCCGCCGCGGTCCCGGCCATCCCGCCCAGCGTGCCTTCCGCCCTGCTGGAACGCCGCCCGGACATCGCGGCGGCGGAGCGGCAGATGGCCCAGGCCAACGCCCAGATCGGCATCGCGGAGTCGGCCTGGTATCCCGACGTGGTGCTGTCCGGCTCCCTCACCAACAGCGCGACGATCCTGCCCAAGCTCCTCCAGGCGCCGACGGCGATCTGGGCGGTCGGGGCGCAGGTCGCCCAGACCCTGTTCGACGGCGGCACGCGGACCGCCGAGGTCGAGCTGCGCCGCGCCGTCTTCGACCAGACCGTGGCCCAGTACCGCCAGACCGTGCTGACCGCCTTCCAGGAGGTCGAGGACCAGCTTGCCGCCCAGCGCATCCTGGCCCAGCAGGCCGCCGTGCAGGACGACGCCGTGCGGCTGGCGCGCGAGGCGGAGCGGCTGACCCTGAACCAGTACCGGGCGGGCACCCTGCCCTACAGCAGCGTCCTGACCGCCCAGACCGCCGCCCTGTCGGACGAGGAAAGCGCCCTGTCGGTGCGGCAGAGCCGCCTGCTGGCCGCCGTGTCCCTGCTCCAGGCGTTGGGGGGCACTCCGCCGAATTTTTAATCCGGAAATAGACCGGGCTACCCCTTCGGACTCCGCATCGGAAGTGGTGCGGGGATGGGGCGGTCAGTCCTTTGAAAAAACGGATAAAACCCGCGCAGTTGCTGGCTGCGGGGGCGGTGCCGGGGTCAATCCGCTGGACGGGCTAGCCCGCAATTTCAGTAACGGCATGGGGAACTTGAGATTTATCTGAGTCCCGTGCGTTCAACCCCAAAGAAAAGCAGGCGCAGCATGATTCTCGATGCTCGCTCGGTGTCCTCGGGCACCAACCTTGACGCGGACCTCTGCATCGTCGGCGCCGGCGCCGCCGGGCTTGCCATAGCCCGTGCGTTGGCCGGTTCGCGCTGGAAGATCGTCCTTCTGGAGAGCGGCGGGCTCGACCCCGACGGCCACACCCAGTCGCTCTACGCCGGCGAGAATCTCGGCCTGCCCTACGAGCGCCTGTCCACCGCGCGCAGCCGCTATTTCGGCGGCAGCACCAACTGCTGGGGCGGCTTCTGCCGGCCCTTCGAGCCGATCGACATGGAGGCGCGGCCCTGGGTGCCGAACAGCGGCTGGCCCTTCGGGCCGGAGATGCTGGCCCCCTACTACGCCCGCGCCCACAGCCACCTGAACCTGCCGTCGCGCATCTACGACAACGGCCATTGGGAAAAGTCCCTGGCGCCGGACGGGATCGGGTTCCTGCCGGTGGAGGGCGGCGCCCTGGAGAACCGCGTCGCCCAGATCAGCGACCAGCCGCGCGTCGGTGTGACCTCCGTCGACGAGATCGTCCAGGCCGCGAACATCGCCTGCTATTTGAACGCCAACGTCACCGAGTTCGAGACCAACGACACCGCCACGGTGGTGGAGCGTGTGCGCTGCGCCGCGCTCAGCGGCGCCCGCTTCAAGGTCACCGCGCGGCAGTTCGTCCTGTGCTGCGGCGGCATCGAGAACGCCCGCCTGCTGCTGCTGTCCAACCGGGTGCAGAGCGCCGGGCTGGGCAACGGCCACGATCTGGTCGGCCGCTACTTCACCGACCACCCGCGCATCAAGGCCGGGTCCGTCCGCCTGACCGATCAGGCGCGGCACCGCCGCCTCTACGACATGACGCTGACCCTGTCGCGCCGCCGGCTGAACACCAAGCATCTTCCGGTTTCCGCCTCCCTGTCGCCGACGGTGGAGACGCAGCGCCGGCTGGGGCTGATGAACTCGCGCAGCTATCTGGTGGCGCAGTACCATGGCGAGGCGACCGCCGGGGTGCGGGCGCTCCACGACCTGCGCATGCTGATGTCCGACCGCCGCAAGTTCGGCCACGCCGAGGGCGACCTGCGCGCCCTGCTGCGCGAGGCGGTGCCGCAGATCGCGCTGCATCTGCCGAACCTCGCCTACGCGCTGTTCGACAATGTGGTGAACCCGGCCTGGGTGACGCGCAGCTTCCTGTTGGAAACCATCGTGGAGCCGGTGCCGAATCCCGACAGCCGCGTGACCCTGGCGGCGGAGCGTGACGCGCTGGGCCTCAACCGGGCCGACACGGTGTGGCGCCTGACCGAACAGGATCGCGACAACTTCCTGCGCACCAACGAGCTGGTGCGGACGGAGCTGACCCGCAACGGCCTGATCACGGTGACCGAGGCCGACCCGCAGGAGGCCGCCGAGCGCGCCTGGGCGGAGCGCATCTCCTGGTGCTGGCACCATATGGGCACCACCCGCATGCACGACGACCCGAAGCAAGGCGTGGTCGACGCGCGCTGCAAGGTGCACGGGATGCACAACCTGTACATCGGCGGCAGCTCGGTCTTCCCCAGCATGGGCTGCGACCATCCGACCATCAACCTCGTGGCGCTGGCCTTCCGCCTCGCCGAGGAGGTGTCGGCCCAGCTTCAGCACGACCGCGCGGTCACGCTGGAGGACCAGCAGGCGGCGTGAACAGCCGGTCCGGCACGGGCGGGGAGCGTTCTTCCCGCCCGCAACCCCCAATCCCCGCCCCAATCCCGGTTGACCGAGAATTCAACTCAACTACTCTTGGGCTAAGAACGGTTCGAGGGACAAGAGACGTTGGGGACGGGGATGGCGGACGATATCGGGACGGGAAATCCGGACCTCATGCTGCGCTTTCAGGCCATGCTGGACACGGTGCCGGACGGGGTCGTCATCATTGATGCCGAGGGGCGCATCCAGACCTTCAACCCGGCCTGCGAGCGGCTGTTCGGCTGGACGGCGGCCGAAGTCATCGGCCACAACGTCAAGATGCTGATGCCGCCACCCTACCGGGAGGAGCATGACGGCTATCTGGAGCGCTACCAGCGGACCGGGGAGCGCCGGATCATCGGCATCGGGCGCGAGGTCACCGGCCTGCGCCGCGACGGCACCACCTTCCCCATGGAGCTGTCGGTCGGCGAGGCCTGCCGGGAGGCCGGCGGCGACGGGGTCTACATCGGCATCATCCGCGACATCAGCGAGCGCAAGCGGGCCGAAACCGCCTTGCGCGAGCGCGAGGCCCGCCTCACCTCCATCCTGGAGACCGTGCCCGAGGCGATCATCGTCATCAGCGAGCGCGGGCTGATCGAGTCCTTCAGCCCGGCGGCGGAGCGGCTGTTCGGCTACAGCGCCGCCGAGGTGTCGGGACGGAACGTCAGCATGCTGATGCCCTCCCCCTACCGGGAGCAGCACGACCGCTACATGGACCATTACCTGACCACGGGGGAGCGCCGGATCATCGGCATCGGCCGGGTGGTCTCCGGCCTGCGCCGCGACGGCTCGGTCTTCCCCATGGAGCTGGCGGTGGGCGAGGTGCGGTTGGCCGGGCACCGCTGCTTCACCGGCTTCATCCGCGACCTGACCGAGCGGCAGGCGACCGAAAAGCGCCTGCAGGAGCTTCAGGCCGAGCTTCTGCACGTCAGCCGGGTCAGCGCCATGGGCCAGATGGCCTCCACCCTGGCGCACGAGCTGAACCAGCCGCTGACCGCCGTCATCAACTACGCCAAGGCGGTGAAGCGCCTGCTCGACCGTCCGGACGGGGCGGACAAGGCGCGGGAGACGATGGACAAGGCCACCGCCCAGGCCGCCCGCGCCGGCCAGATCATCCGCCGCCTGCGCAACTTCATCGAGAAGGGCCAGACCGAGCACACGGTGGAAAGCATCGGCAAGGTGGTGGAGGAGGCCAGCGCCCTCGCCCTGGTCGGCGCCAAGGAGCGCGGCGTCCATGTCCGGCTGGAGATGAGCGGCGACGAGCGCCCGGTGCTGATCGACAAGATCCAGATCCAGCAGGTCGTCCTCAACCTCGTCCGCAACGCCATCGAGGCGATGGCCGAGTCGGAGATTCGGGAATTGACCGTCACCACCGGCCCCGCCCCGGAGTCGGCGGTGCTGATGCGCGTCACCGTCCGCGACACCGGCCCCGGCCTGAACGAGACCGTCCTGGCCCAGCTTTTCCAGCCCTTCGTCACCACCAAGGAGAAGGGGATGGGGCTCGGCCTGTCGATCTGCCGGTCGATCATCGAGGCCCATGGCGGCCGCCTGTGGTTGGAACCGGGAGACGGAGGGGCCACCTTTGCCTTCACCGTGCCGGTTGCCGGAGAGGATGATGCGCCCTGAGTCCCCATTGCCACCCGAATTATCCCCGTCGGACATGACGGTCTTCGTCCTGGACGACGACGAGGCGGTGCGTGATTCCGTTGTGATCCTGCTGGAATGCGAGGGGTTCCGGGTCGAGGGCTTCGCGTCCCCCCTCGCCTTCCTGGAATCGGACGCGCCGTCGCGGCCCGGCTGCCTGCTGGTCGATGTGCGGATGCCGCAGATGAGCGGGCTCGACGTGCAGGAGCGTCTGGTGCAGGAGGGGCGCGTCCTGCCGGTGATCGTCATGACCGGCCACGCCGACGTGCCCCTGGCGGTGCGGGCGATGAAGGCCGGTGCCGTCGACTTCGTCGAGAAGCCCTTCGACGAGCAGGCCCTGATCGGCAGCGTGAAGGCCGCGCTGGCCCGCGCCGTTCCGCCCGCGGCAGCGCCGGCCACCCAGGCGCCGACTCCGCCCCCGGCCGCCCCCGCCGTCTCCCCGGAGGTGCTGGAGCGGCTGTCCAGCCTGACGCCGCGGGAACGCGACGTGCTGCAATGGCTGGTCGAAGGCAAGTCGAACAAGGTCATCGCCTTCGAGTTGTCGATCAGCCCGCGCACCGTGGAGATCCACCGCGCCCGCGTGATGGAGAAGATGCGCGCCGACAGCCTGCCCTCGCTGGTCCGCATGGCGCTGGCCGCCGGGATCACCCCCAAAGGGGAGTGATTCGGGCCGCCGGGCGCCCCCGGCGGCGACTGATCCACATCAAAACCGCGCCCGATAAGGGGAACTCCGTATTCCGGCACCGCCGGTCGGCTTCTATCTTCCCTGTAACGCCCCGCCAACGGGCGTCATACCGCGTGATTTCCGATGCTGGAGGCAGTCTTGGCCGAACCGGGCGATAGCATCGTCTACATCGTCGACGACGACGAGCCGGTGCGGGACTCGATGAAGGCGCTGCTCGAAGCCTGTGCCTTCGAGGTGCGCGACTACGCGTCGTGCCAGAGTTTCATGGACCAGTACAACGGCAAGCCGTCGGGCTGCCTCGTCCTCGATCTGCACCTGCCGGTGATGAGCGGGCTGGAGTTTATCGAGCGCTTCGGCGCGAACCTGCACGGCCTGCCCGTCATCATGGTGTCGGGGCGCGGCGATCCCGCGACCTTCGCCCGCGCGCGGGAGGCCGGGGTGACCGCCTTCCTGGAAAAGCCGTTCGAAGAGGACCAGCTCCTTGACGCGGTGCAGCGCCTGCTGCCAGCCTGACCGCCCGTCTCCTTATCTGAGAGGGCCGCCGTTCCCCGGACAGGGTTCGCACGACACCGTCCACCGTGGAGCGCGCCCATGGCGTCCGAAGCCCCTTTCCCCCGCCCCCTGTCCGCCCTGGACGCCGTGCGCAGCCGCCGCAGCGTCCGCGCCTTCACCGCCGAGCCGGTGCCGCGCGCCGTGGTGGAGGAAATCCTCGCCGCCGCCAGCCGGGCGCCCAGCGGCTCCAACATCCAGCCCTGGAAAGTCCATGCGGTGGCCGGCGCGGCCCGCGAGGCGCTGTCGGCCGAGCTGCGCGCCGCCCATTTCGACCCGGCGGACACCCAGGCCGGGGCGGAATACACCTATTACCCGACCCAGTGGTTCGAGCCCTATCTGGGGCGGCGCCGGAAGATCGGCTGGGACCTCTACGGCCTGCTCGGCATCGCCAAGGGCGACCGCGCGGCGATGGCGGAGCAGCACGCCCGCAACTACGACTTCTTCGGCGCTCCGGTCGGGCTGTTCTTCACCATGGACCGGCGGATGGAGCAGGGAAGCTGGCTCGACGTCGGCATGTTCATGGAGAATGTGATGGTGGCGGCGCGGGGATTCGGGCTGGACACCTGCCCGCAGGCCGCCTTCATCACGTACCACCGCATCGTCCGCCGCCATCTCGACATCCCGGACACCGACATCCTGCTGAGCGGCATGGCGCTGGGCCACGCCGACCCCGACGCGCCGGAAAACCGCCTGGAGACTGAGCGCGCCCCGGTCGCCGACTTCACCCGTTTCTACGGCTTCTGACGCCTCTTCCCAATCCCGGAGTGGGAGAAGGACGCTACGGGGATGGCCCCCTTGCGTGACGGCACCGGTCCATATTGACGCCCAACGGTCGGCGCTCGCCGCCAACCGATGCCGAACACACCGGTCCGGCGGGGCGGAAGGGGCAAGGCCGATGTCGCCCATGTGGAGGCGCTTCAGCGCCCGCTCTGACGCGGAGTGCCATCGGTTCAGCTATCGCTTTCGGGTCACTCTCGAACATCCGAATCTGACCCAGACCGGACCATCACTCACGCTCGCAAAGCGCCAGGAGCGGAGGTTTGGGTTTTGACCTGGAGCGGACACTGATCGTGCCCCTGAGCGTGGTGTAGGAGTTGGGTCGCTCATTTGGTCTCCGGCTGGTCTGGCCGGGATTGTCAGGCAGCCACGTCGGGCAGGCTGACGAGGGGATCATCGCCGAGCGGGGCGATGG
>NZ_QOKV01000003.1 GCF_008365405.1 Azospirillum brasilense
AAAGCATCTAAGCGGGAAACCCACCTCAAAACCAGAACTCCCTTGAGAGCCGTGACAGACCATCACGTCGATAGGAGGCATGTGGACGGGCGGCAACGCCTGAAGCTGAGCCTTACTAATCGCTCGATCGGCTTGATCCTCTCCAGACGGCGGCCCGCGCGCAGCGGCAAGCCCTGGACGCAACGAGCCAACACCGCAAGCATGCAGAAAACGTCCTCACTTAACGAAACCTCTGCCGTCCCTGTCCGGATGGTTCGCGTGTGCCTTGGTGACCTGGTGGTCATGGCGAGGCTCCCAACACCCGATCCCATTCCGAACTCGGCCGTGAAACGCCTCAGCGCCGATGGTACTGCGTCTTAAGACGTGGGAGAGTAGGTCGCCGCCAGGTCACCACGGCACACGCCACGCCATCCAAGGACGTGGACGCAGCAGGTTTCACACAAACACTTGACAATCGGCTCCATGAACGGCAAGGCCGGCGCTTTCCCCTGTGGGAGGCGCCGGCTTTTTCGTTGTGCCTGGCCGTCGCTGCGGGCCCCCTCCCTAACCCTCCCCCGCTGCGCAGGGGAGGGGACAGAAGGGCGGGAAGTGGACGGTGCAGAGCTTGTCGGGGCTTTCCTTGGCGATGGCCTTGTGGCCGGCGATGGCGGTGTTGATCGCGTCGGAGGTCAGGCGATGCACGCCGGGAGAGATCACCACGGCGACGCCGCTGGCCGACAGCAGCGGGAAACGCCGCACCGCGCCGTAGCGGTCCTTGCCCTCGAAACAGCCGGCCTCCCGCGCCTCCGGATCGTAGAGGCTCTCCGCGTCGGAGCGGAATTGCGCGACGAGGTCCGCCACGCGGGCGAGCGCGTCCTCGTCCGCGGCGCCGCTGAGGGCGACGAAGAAATCGTCGCCGCCGATGTGGCCGGCGAAGCCGCCGTTGCCCGAGGCCCAGGCCTTCAGCCGCTCGCTGAACATCAGGATGGCGCGGTCGCCCTGGCGGAAGCCGAAACGGTCGTTGAAGGGCTTGAAGTTGTCGAAGTCGAGATAGGCCAGGACATGCCCGCGGTCCTGCTCCTGAAGGGCCCGCTCGATGTGGCGCACGATGGCGGCGTTGCCCGGCAAACGGGTCAGCGGGTTCTGGTCCGCGGCCATGGCGAGGTTGCGCTCGTGCACCAGACGGATCAGCGCGCCGCTGGACAGGAAGCCGGCATACTCGCCGCCTTCAATGATGATGATACCGTCGCTGGCCTCCTCCGCCGAGAAGGCTTCGATCACCTGGTCGAGCGGGGTGGAGATGTCGCAGACCGGGCTTTTCACCACCAGATCGAGCAGCGTGTCGCCCAGCCCCTTGTTGCGCAGAAGCTCGCTGCCGAAGCGGGAATAGACGAAGCGCTTCAGGTCGCGCTCGCGGATCAGCCCCAGCGGGCGCTGCTGGCGGTCGACGATGGGGGCGATGGACGGGCTGTCGTCGCCGCGGAAATAGTCGAGAAGCTCCGTCTTCGGGGAATTGACCGCCAGCGGCGTCTGCCGCTCGATCACCTCGGACAGGCGGAGACGGGCCTCGTTCGGCTTGCGGCGGTCCCGGCGGTTCATCTCCTCGACGATGCCGTAGCGTTCGGGAATGGCGCGCAGATCCACGCTGGGCCGGGCGATCAGATAGCCCTGGGCGAAGTCGCAGCCGAGATCGCGGCAGGTGTAGAATTCCTTCTCCGTCTCCACCCCCTCGGCGATGATGAGGATGCCGAGCGCGTGGGCGTAGCCGACCAGCGCGTGGGCGATGGCCCGCTTGCGCGTGTCGTGGTCGATGCCGGCGACGAAGTAGCGGTCGATCTTGAGATAGTCGGGCTTGGATTCGTAGAGCAGCCGGAGCCCGGCGAAGCCGACACCGAAATCGTCCAGCGCCACCCCGATGCCCGCCTGCCGGTAGCGGTCGATGGCCTGCTCGATGCTGTGGTCGGGGCGAAGCTCGCGCCGCTCGGAGATTTCCAAGCTGATGGTCAGGCGCGGGTCGGATGCGCCGCCATCCAGCGCGAAGGGGGGCAGCCAGGGGGAACCGGCCACCCCGACCACCCGCGCGTCGATGTTCAGGAACAGCTTGGCGTTCGGCCAGTGGTCCAGCGCGCGGAAGGCCGCCACCGCCTTGGCGTGCAGGGCGCATTCGACCTCGGCCAGCAGGCCCTGCATGCAGGCGGTGTCCAGCAGGTCGTTGGGGCTGGCGAAGGGGCTGCGCTCCAGGCCGCGCAGCAGCGCCTCCATGCCGTGGCAGCGCCCGGTCCGCATCTGCACGATGGGCTGAAAGGCGACCGACAGCCCGGCCAGAAGACGGGTCCATTCCGCCGGCAGCGCGGCCTTGCGGGCGCTCCCCGCCGGGGTGCCGGAGCGTTCGTCCCATTCTTCTGCTGGCACCGAGGCCATGGCTTCGTCCACCGCCGGCTGTCCATGTTCGTCGCGGGCAAGCCCATCTTGTAGCGGATGATCTTTTCGATTTCGTGACAAAGGCAAGGCGTCTGCGCGGAGGACGATCCAAAATGCCCTTCGCACCCCGGACCCGCTTTGCGCTATAGGGGTGCGCTTCAACGCAGACGATGGCGGATCTGGGAGGCGGCGGGGCATGAAGGTCGGCATCGACATGGGGGCGGCCATGACGGCTGGCGCGACGGGAGCGTCGGCGATGCTGGATCTCGAGGAGCTGCTGGCGACCCGCCTGCTGGTGCAGGGCAACTCCGGCTCCGGCAAGTCGCATCTGCTGCGCCGCCTGATCGAGCAGAGCGCGCGCTGGGTGCAGCAGGCGGTGATCGACCCCGAGGGCGACTTCGTGACTCTGGCCGAGCGCTTCGGCCACATCGTGGTGAACGCCGACGAGCACAGCGAGGCCGCCCTGCAGAGCGTCGCCGCCCGCGTGCGCCAGCACCGCGTCTCCGTCGTGCTGAACCTGGAGGGGCTGGACGCGGACCTGCAGATGCGCCACGCCGCGGCCTTCCTCGGCGGGCTGTTCGACGCCGACCGCGACCACTGGTACCCCATGCTGGTGGTGGTGGACGAGGCGCAGCTCTTCGCCCCTTCCGCCGCCGGCGAGGTGTCGGACGAGGCGCGCAAGGTCTCGCTGGGCGCCATGACCAACCTGATGTGCCGCGGCCGCAAGCGCGGGCTGGCCGGGGTGATCGCCACGCAGCGCCTCGCCAAGCTGGCCAAGAACGTGGCGGCGGAGGCGTCCAACTTCCTGATGGGCCGCACCTTCCTCGACATCGACATGGCCCGCGCCGCCGACCTGCTGGGCATGGAGCGCCGCACCGCGGAGATGTTCCGCGACCTGGAGCGCGGCCATTTCATCGCGCTCGGCCCGGCCATCTCGCGCCGTCCGCTGCCGCTGCGCATCGGTGCGGTGGAGACGCAGGGGCGGGCCGGCAGCCCGAAGCTGATGCCGCTGCCCGACACCACGCTGGAGGACGCGCGGGAGCTGATCTTCAGGCCGGGCGAGCCGGAGCCGCCGCGCTTGGCGGTGCGGCGCCCCTCGACCAGCGCCAGCGCCGATCTGCTGGCCCAGCTTTCCCGCCCGCGCCCCCTGCCGGCGGAGCCGGCGGCCGAGGACGCCGCCCCCGCGCTGCCCCTGGAGGAGCCGGAAACCCCGGAGCAGGCGGCGGAGCGCAAAGCCGCCTACGAGGCGATCCTGCGCGCGGTTCTGGCCGATCCGGAGGCGCCCTACCGCTCCATCGCCGTGCTGTATCAGGATTTCCTGGTGCGCTGCCGGACGCAGGGGGTGCGGGGCGAGCTTCTGGAATTGCCGGCCTTCCGGCGCAAGCTGGCGGCGGCCCGCGCCGGGGCGGGGGATGGCACCGAAGAAAATCCCGCCTGGGAGAAGGCGACGCAGGTGGCGGCCACCCTGCCGGAGGACATCCAGGTCGTCTTCCTGCTGCTGGCCCGCGCGGCGCTGGACCATCTGCCCTGCCCGTCCGACGCCGACGTGGCCCGCGCCTGCGGCAGCCGGTCGCGCGGGCGGGCGCGGCGCCTGCTGACCTACATGGAGCAGCGCGGCTTCGTCGCCACGCGCAGCGGGCTGGGCAACACGCGCAGCATCGCCCTGCCGGCGCTGGGCTGGGAAACCGCTCTGGGCGATCCGAACGCCGACCCGAACGCCGAAGACGGGTCGGATGGGCCGGAGGACGGCGGGCTGTTCGCCACCGCCTGAGCGGGCTTTCTATTCGTCGTCCGGCTCGATCCCGGCGGCCAGGGCGTGGGCCAGACGCCCGGCGGCGGCGACCGCGGCCATCGCCTCCTGCGCTTTGGCGGCGATGCGCGCGGTGCCCTCCGGCGTCGGCTGGTGGAGCGAGGGATCGGGCAGGCGTTCGACGAAATCCCAGGCGCCGGTGGCGGGGTCCCAGACCTCGAACACGTCGGGGTTGGGGCGGCGGGCGACCCAGGCGCGGGCGGCGTTGCCCTCGGCGCGGAAGCGCACCCCGAAGAAGCGGCTGGCCGCCATGGCCCCGATCGCCGCGACCAGATCGGCGTCGGCGTCCGGACAGCGCTGCGTCAGAGCGGCGCGCAGGGCTTCCGCCAGGGCGCGGCGGTCGTCATGATGGGGAAGGCCGTCGGGATCGGTTCTCATGACCCGCGATGGTAGAGGGATGGCGCGCTTCCGCAAACGGGCGCGATGTCGCAAGCGAAGCCCGGAGTCGTCATGGTCAGCCTGTCCGAAGCCTACGCCATCGCCATTGGTCACCACCGGGCCGGACGGATGGGCGAGGCCGCCGGGATCTACCGGGCCATTCTCGACGCCGATCCGCGGCAGGCCGACGCGCTGCATCTGCTGGGCGTCCTGGCGGGCCAGACCGGGCGGGGCGAGGACGCGGTGTCGTTGATCACCCAAGCCATCACACTGGACCCGGAGGCGGCGGACTATCACGACAATCTCGGCAGCCTGCGCCGTACCGGCGGCGATGCGGTTCGGGCGGCCGGGCAGCACGCGCGCGCCCTGGCGCTGGAGCCGGGGCGGGCCAAGGCGGCCTTCAACCGGGGGCTGGCGCTCGGCGATCTGGGGCGGGTGGAAGAGGCGTTGATATGCTTCCGCGCCGCCCTGCGGATCGATCCCGGCTATGGGGCGGCGGCGCTGGCGGCGGGGCGGCTGCTGGCTGGCGGGCCGGAGCCGACGGCGGCGGAACGCTGGCTGGCCCACGCGCTGTCCCTGGCGCCGGACAGCGCCGACGCCTGGGCGGCCGTGGGACGGGCGCGGCTGGCGGCGGCGGAGGCCGACGGGGCGGTGAGGGGCTATGGCCGTGCGGCGCGGCTGTGTCCGGGCAATGGTGCGGCGCTGAGCAACCTTGCGATGGCGACTTTGCAGGCCAGCGGCGCCCTGCCGGAGTTCCCCCGCGCCGACCGCCCGGAGGCGAGTTGGGGCGAGCCGCTGGGCCGTGTCCTCGACCTGTTTTTGGAGGCGCTGGATTACGGAACGGGGGAGGTGGCGGAGGTGGCGCTGTTCCGCACCGCCGTGCTGACCATCCATCGCGGCATGCTGGACGATGCGCGGCTGGAGCGGATCGCCGAGCGGGCACGGGACCGGCTACGGTGCGCGCCGGGGGATGGCGCGGCGGCCGCCTGTATCGCACACAGTCTCTACCGCCGGGGGCGATTGGTGACCGCCTCGCGGCTTGCCCGGCGGTATCTGCGCGGCTGGTCGGAGGAGGCGATCCGCGCCGACCCGCAGACGGCGAAATGGCGGCAGGTCGATGCGCGCCCGGTCTTCCTCGACACGCTCTCCGGGTATCGGCCGCGCATCGCGGAGGCGGGGGAACGGTCGATGCCGGTTCCGCCCGCGGCTGGTGGTGGCGCGATCCTACTGGTCAGCGTCGATTCCGGCTATTGGAGGCGGTTCGGCGGCTGGTTCCTGTCCCATGCCCTCAAGGATGCGCCGGGCAACCGCGTGCATGTCCACATCGTCAATCCCGGTGCGGAGGATCGCGCCGATCTGGACCGCCGCTGCGCCGCCCAGCCGGGGCGGCTGTCGTGGTCGCTGGAGCGCATCGACCTGTCCGTCCACGCGCCGGGGGCGGAGACCACCTATTACGCCTGCGCGCGCTTCTTCGTGGCCCGGGACCTGCTGGGATGGACGGGGGCGCCGGTCTTCATCACCGACATCGACGCCCGATGCACGGCGCCGCTTCCACCCGACCTGCGCGACGGGGCGGGCTGGGACCTGACCATCATGCGCGACCGCCGCGCCCGCGGGCCGTTCGACGACATCATCGTCAGCTTCCTCGGCATCGCGCCGACCGCGGCGGGGCGGGAGTTCCTCGGGCTCGTCGGCGCCTACATCGGCTGGTTCTTCGACCGGGGCGAGGCGGCCTGGACGCTGGACCAGGCGGCGCCCTACGCCGTTCTCTACGACTGGACGCGGCGCGGGCGGACGCCCCGGCTGCGGGACTGTGAGTTCCTGCGCCTGCCCTGGTTCGATTTCCCGGTGAAGGGGGAGGGGTGAAGGGCGAGGGGTGACGGGCCGCTACGCCGCCTGTACGCTGTTGTCCTTGCGCCGGGACAGCTGCAACTGGCCGTCCAGGCACTTCACGTAGGTGGTCTTGCCGGCCTTCAGGTTGTCGCAGACGGTGACCAGAGCGCGCGGGATCGCCGCGAACTCCTTCGAGCCGCGCGACTGCGTGTTGTAGGCGGCGAGGTGCTGGCGCAGCCCCTCCTTCGACACCGGCTTTCCGTCGTTTCCGATCATGGTCGTCCCCGCGTGAGTGGTCCTTGATGGACGAGGCTACGTGGGGACGACCCTGGACTCAACGTCCACTGCCGTTGGTGGGCCGGTCCTCCGGTTTTCCCCCGTCGCCGGTCCAGTCGTCGGTGATGTAGCGTTGGGCGTCGCTGATCTTTTCCACCTCGTCGCGGCTGGGCGGCTTGGGCACGCGCGACTGGCCGTTCTCGCGGTCCTGGTCCATGGGTCCTCCATCGCTTTGCCAGTGATGTGGACGGACGGGCGGGGCCGGCAAGCCCATCCCGGACCGGGGTACGGCATTCGCGTCCGATCATGGGGAGCGCTATGACCGCCGCCCGCTTGACAGGCGAACCCGCGCCGCCGGATCATCCGGCCGTTAACCGCTAAGAATTCCAAAGAGAATTCGCCCCGTCCGGGGTCGTTCCGGGATCACGCAGGGAGTATGGGAACCATGAACACGCTCGCGCGCCGTCTGGCCGGTGCCGCCCTTCTGTCCGCCGGACTTTCCTTCGGTCTTGCGGCCACGCCAGTCCTGGCCGACACGCCGAAGGACACGCTGGTCATGGCTTGGCAGTTCGACGACATCGTGACGCTCGATCCCGGCGAGATCTTCGAGCTGTCGGGGGCGGAATACGGCGCCCAGGTCTATGACCGGCTGATCCGCTTCGACGTCAACGACGTCAGCAAGATCTACGGGCAGGTGGCGGAAAGCTGGACCGTCTCCGACGACGGCAAGACCTTCACCTTCACCATCCGCGACGGCATCAAGTTCCACTCCGGCAACCCGCTGACGGCGGAGGACGTGGCCTACTCGCTCCAGCGCGCCGTGAAGATGAACAAGGGGCCAGCCTTCATCCTGACCCAGTTCGGTCTGACGCCGGAGAATGTCGACCAGAAGGTCCGCGCGACCAACCCGCGCACCCTGGTGTTCGAGACGGACAAGACCTACGCCCCGACCTTCGTGCTCTATTGCCTGACCGCCGACGTCTCCGGCGTGGTCGATTCCAAGCTGGTCAAGAGCAAGGAGGTCAACGGCGACTTCGGCGCCGCCTTCCTGAAGGCCAACTCCGCCGGGTCCGGTCCCTTCGTCCTGCGCCAGTGGAAGGCCAGCGAGCTTCTGTCGCTGGAGGCCAATGCCAATTACTGGGGCGGCGCCCCCGCCGTGAAGCGCGTGCTGATCCGCCACATCGCGGAACCGGCGACCCAGCGCCTGCTGCTGGAGAAGGGCGACGTGGACGTGGCCCGCAACCTGAAGCCGGAGCAGTTCGAGCCGCTGCGCGGCAACGACAAGATCCGCATCGTCCAGGCGCCCAAGGGCACGCTCTATTATTTCGGCCTGAACCAGAAGAACGAGGTGCTGGCCAAGCCCGACGTGCGCAAGGCCTTCAAGTACGCCGTGGATTACGACGGCATGGCGAAGACCATCATGAACGGGCTGGGCACCGTCCATCAGGCCTTCCTGCCCAAGGGCTTCCTCGGCGCGCTGGAGGAGAACCCGTACACGTACGATCCGGCCAAGGCGAAGGAGCTGCTCCGCCAAGCGGGCTATCCGGACGGCATCACGGTGACGATGGACGTCCGCAACACCTCGCCCAGCATGGACATGGCCCAGGCCATCCAGGGCAGCGCCGCGGCGGCGGGCATCACGGTCAAGCTGCTGCCGGCGGACGGCAAGCAGGTGGTCACCAAGTACCGCGCCCGCAACCACGAGGCGCTGCTGTACCAGTGGGGCGCCGACTACCAAGACCCGAACACCAACGCCGACACTTTCGCCGCCAACCCGGACAACGCCGACGACGCGAAGGCCAAGCCGCTGTCCTGGCGCAACGCCTGGGACATTCCCGAGCTGACCAAGAAGACCGCCGCCGCGGTCGAGGAGCGCGACGCCGCCAAGCGCGCCGCGATGTACCAGGAGCTTCAGCGCGAGGTTCTAGAGACGTCGCCTTTCGTCATCATGTTCCAGCAGACCGAGGTGATCGCGGAGCGCAGCAACGTCGAAGGGCTGGTCTGGGGTCCGAGCTTCGACAGCAACTACTACTGGAAGGTCAGCAAGAAATAAGGCGGGCCGCCCATCCCCTCTCCCGTCCCGGGAGAGGGTGGCGCCGAAGGCGCCGGGTGAGGGTCGTGCGAGGATCGAGACGCTGATCCTCGGCGGCACCCTCACCCTTCCCGTGCTTTGCACGGGTCCCCTCCCTCTCCCGGGGCGGGAGAGGGACCTTGAACTCATGTCGGGTGAAACTTGGCCGCTATCTTGAAACGACCGGGGATGCCGGGGCGGCGTCATGCGATTCGCGGGGCGGGGTTGCTCGTCTCGGTGGCGTTGACCGTCCTCGGCCTCCTGCTCGTCACCTTCCTGATCGGGCGCGTGGTGCCCATCGACCCGGTGATCTCCGTGGTCGGCGACCGCGTGTCCGCCGACACCTACGCCCGCGTCCGGCAGGAGCTGGGGCTGGACCTGCCGCTGTGGCAGCAGTTCCTGCGCTATGTCGGCGACGTGCTCCAGGGCGATTTCGGCACCTCGGTGCTGACCTCCCGCCCGGTGCTGGAGGATGTCCTGCGCGTCTTTCCGGCGACTCTGGAGCTCGCCACCGCCGCGCTGGTCGTCGGCGTGCTGCTGGGCATCCCGGCGGGGGTGATGGCCGCCGTTCATCGCGGGCGCTGGCCGGACCATCTGATCCGGGTGATCGGGCTGATCGGCCATTCCATCCCGATCTTCTGGCTGGGGCTGATGGCGCTGCTGGTCTTCTACGCGCGGCTCGACTGGGCGCCGGGGCCGGGGCGGGTGGACGTCTTCTACGAGGGGCTGGTCGATCCGGTAACCGGGGTCATCACGGTGGACGCCCTGCTGGCCGGCGAGAGCGATGTGTTCTGGAACGCGCTTCACCATCTGGTGCTGCCGGCCGGCATCCTCGGCCTTTACAGCGTGGCCTACATCGCGCGCATGACGCGCAGCTTCATGCTGGACCAGCTCCGCCAGGAATACATCACGACGGCCCGCGTCAAGGGCATGTCCGAGGCGCGGGTGGTCTGGCGCCACGCGCTGGGCAACATCGCGGTGCCGCTGACCACCGTGGTGGCGCTGTCCTACGCCTCGCTGCTGGAGGGGTCGGTGCTGACGGAGACGGTGTTCGCCTGGCCGGGGCTGGGGCTCTACATCACCAACTCGCTGCTGTCGGCGGACATGAACGCGGTGCTGGGCGGCACGCTGGTGGTCGGGGCGGTCTTCATCGGCCTGAACCTGCTGTCCGACCTGCTGTACCGTTTGCTGGACCCCCGTGCGCGATGAGGGGCACGATGACGCACGCTGTTGAAAATGGCCTGCGGGCGTGGTTGACGGCGGAGACGCCGCAGTCCCGCGGGCAGGCGCGGCTGGGCCGGGTCTATCTGGGCTGGCTGGCCTTCGCGCGCAACCGGCTGGCCATGATCGGGCTTGGCATCGTGCTGCTGCTGGTGCTGATGGCGGCGCTGGCCCCGCTGCTCGCGCCCTACGATCCCTACACGCAGGACCTGTCGCAGCGTCTGCTGCCGCCCAGCGCGGCGCACTGGCTGGGCACCGACGCCTTCGGCCGGGACATCCTGACGCGCATCCTCTACGGCTCCCGCCTGACGCTGATGATCGTGGCGCTGGTCGCGGTGACGGCGCCGGTCGCCGGGCTGCTGATCGGGACGGTGGCGGGCTATCTCGGCGGCTGGGTGGACGCGGTTCTGATGCGCGTCACCGACATCTTCCTGGCCTTCCCGAAGCTGATCCTGGCGCTGGCCTTCGTCTCGGCGCTGGGGCCGGGCATCGAGAACGCCATCATCGCCATCGCGATCACCAGCTGGCCGCCCTACGCCCGCATCGCGCGGGCCGAGACGATCACCATCCGCAAGAGCGACTTCATCAGCGCCGCAAGGCTCCAGGGCGCCTCGACGCCGCGGATCATCCTCGGCCATGTGGTGCCGCTCTGCTCCTCCTCGCTGATCGTGCGGGTGACGCTGGACATGGCGGGGATCATCCTGACGGCGGCGGGGCTGGGCTTCCTCGGCCTCGGCGCGCAGCCGCCCGCCCCGGAATGGGGCGCGATGATCGCCACCGGGCGCCAGTATGTGCTGGAGCAGTGGTGGGTCGCCACCATGCCCGGCATCGCCATCTTCGTGGTCAGCCTGGGCTTCAACCTGCTGGGCGACGGCCTGCGCGACGTTCTGGACCCCAAAGGCCAATGAGCGACAAACCTCTGCTGGAGGTCGAGAACCTCCGCATCTCCTTCCCCACCCGGACGGGCGTGACGCAGGCGGTGCGCGGCGTCTCCTTCACCGTGGGCCGGGAAAAGCTGGGCATCGTCGGCGAATCCGGCTCCGGCAAGTCGATGACCGGGCGGGCCATCCTGCGGCTGGTCCCGCCGCCCGGCACCGTCACCGCCGACCGGCTGAGCTTCCAGGGCGAGGACCTGTTGACCCTGCCGGAGAAGCGGCTGCGCGGCATCCGCGGGCGGCGCATCTCCATGGTCATGCAGGACCCGAAATTCTCGCTGAACCCGGTGATGACCATCGGCGCCCAGATCGCCGAGGCCTACCGCGTCCATTCCAGCGCCGGCACGGCGGAGGCGAAGCGGCGCACGCTGGAGATGCTGGAGGCCGTGCGCATCCGCAACCCGGAGCGCGTCTACGGCCTCTACCCGCACGAGGTGTCGGGCGGCATGGGCCAGCGCATCATGATCGCCATGATGCTGATCCCCAACCCCGACCTGCTGATCGCCGACGAGCCGACCTCGGCGCTCGACGTCACGGTGCAGATGCAGGTGCTGGCGATCATGGACGAGCTGTGCTCCCGCCGTGGCATGGGGATGATCTTCGTCAGCCACGACCTGAACCTCGTGGCGTCCTTCTGCGACCGCATCCTCATCATGTACGCCGGCCGGGTGGTCGAGACCTGCCGCGCGTCGGAGCTGCACGCGGCGAAGCACCCCTACACCCGCGGCCTGCTCGACAGCCTGCCGCGCCTGGACGACACGCGGGCGGAGCTGCCGGTGCTGGCGCGCGACCCGTCCTGGCTGGAGGATTTCCCCCCCTCTCCCCCCCGGGGAGAGGGTCGGGGTGAGGGGGCGTCGGCATCGCCGGAAGGTTCGGCAAAAGCGCAACCCCCTCACCCTAACCCTCTCCCCAGGGGGGAGAGGGGACATGGGGCGGAGGGCGGGCGATGATCGACGTCAAGGATCTGCGCGTCACCTTCGGCCATGGCGCCGATGCGGTGGCCGCCGTGCAGGGGGTGTCCTTCGCCGTGCGGGAGGGCGAGAGCTTCGGGCTGGTCGGCGAGTCGGGGTCGGGCAAGTCCACCGTGCTGCGCGCCGTCGTCGGGCTGAACCACGACTGGACCGGGTCCATCGCCGTGGCCGGCGCCGCGCAGGGGCGTCGCCGCGAGAAGGGCTTCTTCAAGTCCTGCCAGATGGTTTTCCAGGATCCCTACGGCTCGCTGCACCCGCGCCACACCATCGACCGCATCCTGGCCGAGCCCATCGCCATCCATGGCCTGCGCGACGCCGACGCGCGGATCGATCGGGTGCTGCGCGACGTCGGGCTGGGGCCGCAGTTCCGCTTCCGCTACCCGCACCAGCTCTCCGGCGGGCAGCGCCAGCGCGTCGCCATCGCCCGCGCCCTGGTGCTGGAGCCGCGCGTGCTGCTGCTGGACGAGCCGACCTCGGCGCTCGACGTGTCGGTGCAGGCGGAAATCCTCAACCTGCTGAAGCGGCTGCGGGCGGAGCACGCGCTGACCTACGTGCTGGTCAGCCACAATCTGGCGGTGGTCGCCACCATGTGCGACCGGCTGGCGGTGATGAACCGGGGCCGCGTCGTCGAGGAGATGGAGGTGGACGCCCTGCGCCGGGGTGCCGCGCGGGAGGACTACACGCGCCAGCTCCTGCGCGCCAGCCAGGGCTACGACCGCGCGGCGGCGGACAGCTTCAAGGACTTCGCGTGAGGGTCACCCCGCCTCGGGCGGCGGGCCTGGGCGGGCGGCCAGCGCGTCGGCCTGGGCCTGGAGCTTGGCCAGCAGGCCGTCGAGCTGGCCCATCTCCTCCTCCGTGAGCGCGCCGGTCAACTCCCGCTCGTAGGCGAGCGCGAGGGGCACGATCTCCGTGTAGATCGCCAGCGCCTTGGGCGTCAGGGTCAGCTGCGCCTTGCGGCGGTCGGTGGCGCCCGATTCGCGCAGGATCAGCGCCGAATCGAGCATCCGGCTGATCGCCCGGCTGACCTGCACCTTGTCCATGGCGGTGCGCTGGGCGATCTCCCCCGCGCTCAGCGTCTCGCCGCCGCCCAGCACGGCGATGACCCGCCATTCCGGGATGGTGATGCCAAATCGCTTCTCGTACAGCTTCGCCACCGTGTGGCTGACTGTGTTGGACAGCACCGCCAGGCGGTAGGGCAGGAAGCGGGTCAGATGCAGCACCGGCGCGGCGGGATCGGCGCCGGAACGCTTGCGGCGGGGGGAGGCCATGGGGTGTCGCGCCTTATCGGAATGCGGGAACCGGATGCCGGTTTCTCCATCCTGCCCCGGAAATTGGCGGACGCAACCGTTTCAGATAAAAATTTCGGTCCGCGTCAGCGGCCACCCTCAACGATTTACGATCAGCGCCACGCCCAGCACCGCCACGATGGCGCCCGCCCAGGCGCCGGCCCCCGGACGCTGGCGGGTCCAGACCCACAGCATCGGCAGGATCAGCACCGGGCTGGTGGCCGACAGGGTGGCGACCACGCCGGCGTTGCCGTGGGCCAGCCCGATCAGCAGCAGCGTCATGCCCAGCCCCAGACCGATGAAGCCGTTCACCACCACCTGGGCGAAGATGCGCGGCGTCAGGCCGGGGCCGAAGCCGAAGCGCTGGCCGGGCAGCAGCCCACCCGCGAACAGCAGCAGCCCCGACATGCCGACGCGCACCGCCGCCGCCGCGATGGGATCGGCCCCCGCCGCCATCACCGGCCGGGCGATGACCGAACCGGCGGCTTGGCAGACGGCCGCGATCAGGCAGGCGCCGACGCCGACCAGCAGGCGGCCCCGCACCGACTCCCAGTCATGGGGAACGGTGCCGGTGCCGTTCGGCACCGGGCTGGCGCGGAAGAAGATCGCCAGCATCACCCCGGCGGTGACCAGCGCGATGCCGACCGCCGTCCACGGCCCCAGCGCCTCCCCCAGCACGGCCCAGGCGAGCAGCGCGGTGATCGGCGCGTTGGTGGCGTAGATGACCGAATTGCGGCGCGGTCCGATGCGCCCCAGCGCCCAGAACAGCGCGGTGTCGCCCATCACGATGCCGACCGCGCCGGACAGCGCCAGGATCGCCGCCCCTTGCAGGTCGAGCGTCTGCCAGCCACCGAGCAGCGTCGCGGCCAGCGCCGTGCCGACGAAGACGATGCTCATGCGCAGGCGGTTGAAGGCGACCGAGCCGATGGCCCGCACCGGGCCGATGGCGATCAGCCCGCTGGCCGCCCAGCAGAGCGCGGCGCCCAGGGCGGCGAGGTTGGCGGTCAGCATGATGGGAGCTTCGGAAGGGCAGGGTGGGGCGCAGGCTGGGGCATCGTGGCCGCACCCTATCCGGAACCCCGCCGGGGCGGTAGCGCGGCGGTCGCATGGCGGGAGTGTGGGCAATCGAAGCCGATGCTTTACAACTCGATCAGCGCGTACGGCCTCCCCGACTCCTTCTCGATGGTCTGGGCGACGTTGTAGACCGGTGTGCCGCGCAGGGTCTTGCCGGCGTAGCTGCCGTGGTGGGCGTGGCCATGGACGACCGCCTGGACGTGGAAGCGGTCGATGGTCTCCGCCAGACGGGAGGAGCCGAGGAAGGGATAGATCTCGGTCGGCTCGCCGCGCACCGTCTCGGCGATGGGCGCGTAGTGCAGCACGACCATCGTCCGCTCGGTTTCCAGCTGGCGCAGGGCGCTTTCCAGCCGCATGGCCTCGTTCACCGCCTCGTGCACGAACTGCTTGATCGCGGGTTCGCCGAAGGCGTCGAGCATGCGGTTCTCGAACCCGCCGCCGAAGCCCTTCACCCCGGCGAAGCCGACGCCGCGGATCTCCACCGGGTTGCCGTCGAGGAAGCGGACGCCCGCCTGCTCCAGGATGCGCTGAAGCTCCTCGACATGGCCGCATTCGTGGTCGTGGTTGCCCAGCACGGCGACCACCGGGATGCCGATGGCGCGCAGATCCTCGGCCAGCACCTCGGCCTCGCGCGGCTTGCCGTGGTTGGTCAGGTCGCCGGCCAGCGCCAGGACGTCCGCCCGGTCGGCGATCTCCTGGAACAGCTCGCGGTAGGGATGGGTGGATGTTTCCCCCACATGGATGTCGCCGATGGCGGCGACCTTGATGGTTCCTTCAGTCCGAGTGTGTTCAGCCATGCTTGGTTTCCTCGCCGACGACGTCGGCGAACCCCCAGTCCGTGACGTCGATCCGATAATCCTCGCGCGAGAACAGCCGCCCCCGGCAAATGCGGGTCTGCGGCACCGGCAGCTTCGCGCGCTCGTTCAGCCGGTCCAGAAGCTCCTGCAACAGCCAGCCGGGGATGTGGTCGCGCTCCGTCGGGTAGATGAAGCGGAAGTTCAGGACGTGCATCAGCAGCACCTCCCAGTACTGCTCCATGTGGCCGAGCAGCCGTTTCCAGTCGATGTGGGCGTGCTGCTTGAGGATCATGTGGGCGACGTCGGGACCGTCGTACTTGTGCCGCATCTGCACGAAGGCCTTGGAGAAGACCATTTCCGTCGGCGGGATGAGTTGGACGTCGGCGCCGCAGACCAGCGCGCGGTGATCCTCCTCGAACCAGCGGTCGTTGACCGGGTTGATGGCGGCGGCGGAGTTGAAGATCACGTCGAAGAACAGGTCGCCGTGCAGGACCTTGCCGATCCAGCGCTCGTCCTCGATCTCGGTTCCGAAGCCGCGGTCCTGGAAATGCGCGAGGATGCGCGGAAAGTCGCCGCCCCGGCAGAAGATGTCGATGTCCTTGGTCGGCCGGGTGATCCCGGTGTAGGCGCTGAGCGCGTAGGTGCCGCCCAGCAGGAAGGGTATGCCGGACTCCTTCAGGACCTTCAGGCTTTCCGTGTAGAAGGCCTCGGCCTCGGCCGAGACATCCGCACGGCCTTCGCGCCCCCGGCTTTCGCGCCCCCGGCTTTCACGGTTGCCGTCCATCGCGCCCCCTCTCCCCCGCCGTTGTCCGTCGCGCCTTCAACAGGAGGAGCGGGTGAAACGGCACCATCGAATGGTGGTCATGGCGGGAAAAAGGCAGGCGGAACCGCAGCACCGCTACGCCGGTTGAGGGTGGTATTGCTGATGGGGAGGCAACCGATGGCACGACATCCGATCCCACAGGGCCTTTTGCTCGCCGCCGGCCTCGTGCTGTGCGGCGCCGGTCCCGCTCTGGCGCAGGGAAGCTGCGCCGCGCTGGTCGACCGCTTCGCCGCCGAGAACAACCTGTCGGCCAGCCCGCCGCCGGTCGCGACGCCGCCGGGCAGCTCCGGCTCCACCGCGGGGGATGGAGCCTTGCCCGATGGAGGTTTGGGCGGGAGTTCCGGGACGACGCCGGACCAGCTCGCCCGCTCGGGCGGGGTGGTGGCGCCGCCGGCCTCGGGCGACCGGGCGGTGATCGAGCCGCCGCGCACCGGCGCTCCCATGCCGACCGCCCCGGCGGTGCGGCCCGACGCCGCGCCGAACAGCGGCTCCTCGATGGAGAGCGGGTCGATGGGGCAGGCGGCGCGCAACGCCCAGATCGAATCGCTGGTGACCGCCGCGCGCTCCGCCGCGAAGGACGGCAACGAGCCGCTTTGCATGGAATCGCTGGACAAAGCGCGCGGCCTGACCCGCGCCGCGCCGGGAGCGACGGGTGGTACGATGGGCGGGGGCGGCTGATGGCGACAACGCGGATGATGGCCGAACTGATGGCCGCCGACCTGAGTATTGCGGGTCCCCTTCCTCCGTCACCGCCCACCCCCGACATGCCGGTGCCGCCGCCCGGCATGCCGGACATGCCCGGCGACCCGTCGCGGCCTCCGATCAAGGAGCCGCCGGACGCCATCCCCGTTCCCCCGGAGGAACCGCCGCCGAACCCCGAGCGGCTGATCTGAGAGAGGCCCATCCGGGAGAAAAATGGCACCAGGACCGCAGGCGCGCGAAACGGCACGCTTGCGGTCTTGTGATTCGCGCGGGGAAAGGCGATGTCTTCTGTCGGGCACCGGAGGCCGGTGCCGAGTCGCCTTTTGGAGTTCAGTGGGTCTCATGCACCGTCAACCCCCGCGCCAGCACGTCTACCGCCAGCCCGTCGTCCTCGGCACCCAGGTTCAGGCCACCGTCAAGTGGTACGATCCGACCCGCGGCTTCGGCTTCGTCAAGTTCGAGGACGGGTCGCCCGACGCCCTGATCCCCGCCGCCATCGTCGGCACCGCCGGCCACGAGTCCCTGCCGGACGGCGCCACCGTCGTGGTGGACATCGTCGAGGGACGCAAGGGCAACCAGGTCTCCGCCCTCCATTCGGTCGACACCTCCACCGCTGTCCCGGCGCGCCCCGCCCGTGCCCAGGGCCCGCGCTCGTCGTTCGGTGAGCGGGGCGGCTTCGGCGACCGCAACGATCGCGGGGGCGAGCGCGGATTCGGCAACCGTGGTTTCAACGACCGGGGTGGGGATCGCGGCGGTGATCGTGGCGGTGATCGCGGGTTCGGTGGCCGGGGCGACAGCCGTGGCTTCAACGATCGCGGCGGCGATCGGGGCTTCAACGATCGCGGCGGCGATCGGGGCTTCAACGATCACGGTGGCGATCGGGGCTTCAACGATCGCGGTGGCGATCGGGGCGGTGACCGTGGCGGCTTCGCTGGCCCGCGCCGTCCGGCGGCGGGCGGCCCGGCCACCCAGACCGAGGGCACCGTGAAGTGGTTCAACGCCACCAAGGGCTTCGGCTTCATCGCCCAGGACGGCGGCGGCCAGGACGTGTTCGTTCACATCAAGGCGGTGGAGCGCTCGGGCCTGCAGGGGCTGAACGACGGCCAACGCGTCCGCATCTCCGTCCGCCAAGGCGACAAGGGTCCGGAAGCCGTCTCGGTCGAAGAGGCGTAAAGCGTCGGTCCATTGAAGTTGGGCTTCCGAAGGTAAGGTGTCGTTCGGCCCGGTTGAACGGCGGCGCAAAGCCGCGCATCGTGGCGGAGCGGGGCGGCGGTGCGACGGCACGCCGCCCCGGCCCGACACGACCAAGAGAGGACGTCCAGTGGTTCCCGTCACCTGTCCGACCACGCCCTTCGACGGCCAGAAGCCCGGCACCTCCGGGCTGCGCAAGGCCGTGAAGGTCTTTGAGCAGCCGCGCTATCTGGAAAACTTCGTCCAATCCATCTTCGACTGCGTCGACGGCCTGTCCGGCGCCACGCTGGTGATCGGCGGCGACGGGCGGTACCACAACCGCACCGCCGTTCAGACCATCCTGCGCATGGCCGCGGCCAACGGCGTCGCGCGCGCGGTGGTCGGACGCGGCGGCATCCTGTCCACCCCGGCGGCCTCCTGCGTCATCCGCAAGCGCGGCGCCATCGGCGGCGTGATCCTGTCGGCCAGCCACAACCCCGGCGGCCCGGACGGCGATTTCGGCATCAAGTTCAACGCCGCCAACGGCGGCCCGGCGCCGGAATCGCTGACCGACGCCTTCTTCGCCCGCTCCAAGGCCATCGACGCGTACAAGACGCTGGAATCGCCGGATCTCGACCTCGACCGGCTCGGCGAGACGGCGCTCGGCGGCATGGCGGTGGAGGTCATCGATCCGGTGGCCGACTACGCGGAGCTGATGGACTCGCTGTTCGACATGGCGGCGATCCGCAAGCTGTTCGCGTCGGGCTTCCGCATGGTGTTCGACGCCATGCACGCGGTCACCGGCCCCTACGCCACGGAGATCCTGGAGCGCCGTCTGGGCGCCCCCGCCGGCACCGTCATCAACGGCACGCCGCTGGAGGATTTCGGCGGGCATCACCCCGACCCGAACCTCGCCCATGCGGAGGAGCTGGTCGGGCGGCTGTTCGGGCCGGACGCGCCGGACTTCGGCGCCGCCTCGGACGGTGACGGCGACCGCAACATGATCCTGGGCCGCAACGTCTTCGTCTCGCCCAGCGACAGCCTCGCCGTGCTGGCCGCCAACGCCACCCATGTCCCGGCCTTTAAGGGCGGTCTGGCGGGCGTCGCCCGCTCGATGCCGACCAGCCGGGCGGTGGACCGCGTGGCGGCCAAGCTGGGCATCGCCTGCTACGAGACGCCGACGGGTTGGAAGTTCTTCGGCACGCTGCTCGACGCCGGGCGCATCAACCTGTGCGGCGAGGAGAGCTTCGGCACCGGCGCCGACCATGTGCGCGAGAAGGACGGGCTGTGGGCCGTCCTGATGTGGCTCAACGTGCTGGCCGCCCGCGGCCTGTCGGTCGCCGAGCTGATGGACGAGCATTGGGGCACCTACGGGCGCACCTATTACGGCCGCCACGATTACGAGGCCATCCCGCAGGAGGCCGCCGACGCCCTGATCGCCGAGCTGCGCGGGAAGCTGTCGGGGCTGGCCGGCACGGTTCTCGATGGGCGCACCGTCGCGGCGGCGGACGAGTTCGCCTACACCGACCCGGTGGACGGCAGCCGGTCGGAGCGGCAGGGCTTGCGCGTCGGGTTCGAGGACGGGTCGCGCATCGTCTACCGCCTGTCCGGCACCGGTACGTCGGGCGCCACGCTGCGCGTCTATTTCGAGCGGTACGAGCCGGTCGGCGGCGAGCATGGGCTGGACGCCCCCGCGGCGCTGAAGCCGCTGGCCGATCTGGCGGCGGAGCTGGCCGGCATCGAACGCCACACCGGGCGCACCAAGCCGGATGTCGCCACCTAAAGATTTGTTCTGAAAGAAGGCCCTTCCTCCCACGCTGGGGGAAGGGCCTTTTTCTTTTTCAGAACACCGCCTGGAGCAGGCCCAGCGTGCGCCGCTTGGCCAGGGCGGCGCTGGCCGCGTCGTAGCTGGCGCGCTCGTCGCAGTTGAAGCCGTGGCCGGCCCGATAGAGGTGCGTGATGGCGGCGGGATGGCGCTGGCGCACCGCTTCGGCCACCGTCAAGGGAATGGCGTGGTCCGTCTCGCCGAAATGCAGCAGCACGGGGGCGCGCGGCGCCTCGGCCAGCCGGTTGCCGATGCCGCCGCCGTAATAGGCGACGGCGGCGCGGACCGGCAGGCGCGACGCGGCGGCCCAGGCGATGGTGCCGCCCCAGCAATAGCCGGCGACGGCCGCCCCCTCCGCCCCGCCGAGATGGGCGAGCCCCGCCGCCACGTCGGTCAGCGCGTCGTCGACGCTGATCGCGCCCATCAACTCGCGGCCACGCTGGACGCCGGCCTCGTCGTAGGGCAGCTCCACCCCGCGCTGCGCCCGGTCGAACAGGGCGGGGGCCAGCGTGTGGTAGCCGTCCGCCGCGTAGCCGTCGCAGACGCGGCGGATGTGGCTGTTGATCCCGAAAATCTCCTGGACGATCAGAAGCCGCCCCTTTTCCGGCCCGACGGGCCGGGCTTCGTAGGCGGTCAGCCGGTGCCCGTCGGAGGCGGTCAGGTGCGTCCAGGCGCCGGTCGTTCCGGTGGTCGTGCCGGTCATGGCTGGTCTCTCCCTCCATTCGTTCCGTGCAGGGAAGATAGCAGCCTGACGCCGGGTGTCATCCGCGACCGACCGGCCCATATCCCCTAGGACCGTCACCCCGTCACTGGAGCCGCCCGATGTCCGCCCCCGCCGACCGTTCCCCGACCGCCGGACCCTTCGACCTGACGCCGCCGACGCCGGACCAGCGCGCGGTGCTGGTGGAGCGCCTGTCGGACGAGGAGCGGCACGTCCTGCTCAGCCACGGGACGGAGGCGCCCTTCTGCGGCGGCCTGCTCGACAACAAGAATCCGGGCATCTACGCCTGCCGTCTGTGCGGCCTGCCGCTGTTCCGCTCCGGGACGAAGTTCGAATCCGGCACCGGCTGGCCCAGCTTCACCGCGCCCTACGAGAACGCGCATCTGAAGCTGGTGCAGGACAACAGCTACGGCATGGTGCGGGTGGAGACGCTGTGCGCCCGTTGCGGCAGCCACCAGGGCCACGTCTTCCCCGACGGCCCGCCGCCGACCGGGATGCGCTTCTGCATCAACTCCGTCTCGCTGGCCTTCCTGCCGGAAGGGCAGGCGCCGGCGAGGAGCGTTCAGGATTGGGTGGAGGAGGGGGCGGCGTTCTAGCGGGCGTTCTGCCCCCTCCCTAGCCCTCCCCCTCTACGAGGTGGAGGGGACTGCCGCCGCTTCGCGGAAGGCACCCTCTCCCGCAACGCGGGGGAGGGCCGGGGTGGGGGCAAGTTCGCAAAGCCTGCACCTCCCCCGATCGTCCCGTTTCATTGGATACCCCCTTCATGCCGACCGACGACACATCCCGCCCGCCCATCTCCGTCCTCGACCTCGCCCCGGTGCCGGAAGGCAGCACGCCGGGCGACGCGCTGCGCAACACGCTGGACCTCGCCCGGCACGCCGAGCGGCTGGGCTACCGCCGCTACTGGCTGGCCGAGCACCACAACATGACCGGCATCGCCAGCGCCGCGACCTCCGTCGTCATCGGCCATGTGGCGGCGGGCACCGCAACCATCCGCGTCGGCGCCGGCGGCATCATGCTGCCCAACCACTCGCCACTGGTGATCGCCGAGCAGTTCGGCACGCTGGAATCGCTGTTCCCCGGCCGCATCGACCTCGGGCTGGGCCGGGCGCCCGGCACCGACCAGATGACGCTGCGCGCCCTGCGCCGCGACCCGTCGGTGGCGGAGCAGTTCCCCCAGGACGTGCTGGAGCTTCAGGCCCTGCTCGGTCCCGTCCAGCCGGGCCAGCGCGTGCAGGCGGTGCCCGGCGCCGGAACCGAGGTGCCGCTGTGGATCCTCGGCTCCAGCCTGTTCGGCGCGCAGCTGGCGGCGGCCTTCGGCCTGCCCTACGCCTTCGCCTCGCACTTCGCGCCGGACGCACTGATGCGGGCGCTGCAGGTCTACCGGGAGAATTTCACGCCCTCGGCGCAGCTCGACCGGCCCCACGCCATGGTCGGGGTGAACGTCGTCGCCGCCGAGACCGACGCCGAGGCGCGCCGGCTCTTCACCTCCGCCCAGCAGAGCTTCGCCCGGCTGATCCGCGGCACCCGCGGCCAATTGCCGCCGCCCATCGACGACATCGAGAGCTTCTGGTCGCCGCTGGAGAAGGCGCAGGCGATGAACATGCTGTCCTGCTCCTTCGTCGGCTCGGCGGAGACGGTGCGGCGCGGGCTGGAGTCCTTCCTCGCCGAAACCGGGGCCGACGAGATCATGGTGGCCTCGGCCATCCACGACCACGCGGCGCGGGTGCGCTCCTACGAAATCCTGGCGGAGGTCCATGGGGCGCTGCGGGCCGCGGCCTGACGCGCTCCAAATTGGGGGAGCGGTCCGGCGCAACCGCACAGCGCGCTTCGCGGACTGCGCCATGGACCGCGCCGGAGGGGAGTCCTATCGTCTGTGGCCCGGCGTCGCGTGACGCGGTTCACAGAGATGGAGAGGGGATATGCCTGAGTTTCCCCACGCCAGCAGGGTCAACGTGACGCTTGATCTCCCGCTCGACGTCTATCGGCGTCTGGAACAGCAGGCGCGCTACATGAGCGTTACCGTCGAGGCCCTGTTGAAGACTATCCTGGCGCAGCAGCTCTATGATTCCAGTCTTCGCAATATGGATTAGTTCATTGTCGTGAGGCGGCGCGCACGGCGGCGTCGAGGTCGCCGTGGCTTTCCAGCAGCGCCGCCAGCCCGGCCTCCTCCAGCACGCCGCGGATCGGGCCGGGCACCGCCGCCAGCACGATCCGCACACCGGACCGCCCGCCGGCGTTTCCCGCGCCCGGCCGCGCCTGCCGCACCGCCAGCAGCAGCGAGCGCAGCCCCGCCGGGGTCAGCTGGGTCACCGCCGACAGGTCGAGCACCAGCCCGGCCGGCGTCTTTCCAGGCTCATCCGAGGCGGCGGGGGTCAGTGCTGCGAACAGCCGCGCCTCGAACCGGGGGGCGGCGGCGCTGTCGATCGGCCCCACCGGGCTCAGGATCGTCACGTCGCCGCGCACCTCTTCCGCGATTTGCATCAAACCCTCCGATTTCCCCATCCGGCTGGGCCTGCTATACCTCCTCCGGCGGGGGAATTCCCATCACACGGATCATCATACAGCAGAGCGGCGGCGGGGGCATGGAATCGGACGGACGCTTCGGCGGCGGGGCGGGGCTGCGGGACGGCGGGGAGTTTTCCGACGAGTCCGGCGGCGGGCCGCGCGCTCTCCCGGCCTTCCTCGCGGCGGGGCCCGCCGTGGCCCCGGAGGACCGCCCGCAGGCGGAGGCGCCGCCGGACCAGCCGGCGCGGCTGCGCGGGGCGCTGAACCCGTTGCTGGCCGCCGCCGGGCCGCTGCTCGACCTCGCCGGGTCGCTGCGCGAACGCTCGGGCCACGAGAACCCGGAAGGCTTGCGCGACGCCATCCTCGCCGAGGTCCGCCGCTTCGAGGCGGAGGCCGCCGCCATCGGCGTCCCGCCGGAGGAGGTGCGCGTCGCCCGCTTCGCCCTGTGCACCATGCTGGACGATGTGGTGCGGGCCACCCCCTGGGGGGCGCGCTGCCGCTGGGCGCGCGAGGGGCTGGCGGTGGTGGTCGATCCCGGCGCCGGCGGGCCGGACCGCTTCTTCGACCTGCTCGACACCATGCTGAGCGACCCGCGCCTGCACCGGCTGGAGCTGGAGCTGTTCTACGCCTGCCTGTCGCTGGGCTTCGAGGGCAAGTTCCGCGACAAGCCGCGCGGCGCCCACGACCTCGCCCATCTGCGGGACGAGCTGTTCCGCGTGCTGCGCCGCCTGCGCGGCGAGCGGGAGCGCGCGCTGTCGCCGCAATGGCGGGGCGTCGCCGAACGCTTCCGCCCGCTGGGGCATGTGCTGCCGCCCTGGCTGGCCGCGGTGGCGGTGGCGACGCTGCTCGGCGGGCTGTTCCTGACCCTGTCGGCCTCGCTGGGCGGCCGGGCGGACGCGGTGGTGACGCGGCTGGGCGCGCTGCTTCCCGACCGGCCGCTGGAGCTGGTCCGCACCGTCCCGCCGCCGCCGCCCAGCGCGGGGCCGGCGCTGGCCGTCCGGGTGACCGCCCTGCTCCAGCCGGAAATCCGCTCCGGCGCCGTGGCGGTGCTGGCCGGCGACGACGGGGCGTTGGTCATCCGCATCGAGGGGGCGGGCATGTTCGCCACCGGCAGCGACGCCATCCGCGCCCGCTACCGCGCCGTGGTCGACCGCGTCGGGCAGGCGCTGGGTCCCGAGGCCGGGCGCGTGGTGGTGGTCGCCCACACCGACGACCAGACGCCGCGCGGCGGCGGGCTGCCGACGCCGGAGGCGCTGACCGAGGCGCGGGCGGTGGCCGTGCTGAAGATCCTGGAGCGCACGCTGGGCGCCGAGCGCCTGACCGCCGAAGGGCGGGGCGAGCGCGAGCCGCTGGCCCCCAACACCACGCCGGCCAACCGGGGCGCCAACCGGCGCGTCGATGTCCGCCTCTACCCCGAATAGGCCGCGGTCCATGAGCGAACCGTCCCCGCACACCCGCTCCAAGACGCCCCAGGGCAGGGTCCGCCGCGCCGATCCGGCGATGGCGCCGCGCCTGCGCTGGTGGACCACGCTCGCGGTCGCCCTGTCGGTCGGGCTGCTCGGCTGGGCGGTGATGCCGCTGCTCGGCTTCGGCGGTCTCGCCCGCCTGCTGCCGGCGCTGGTCCTGCTCGGCCTGTGGTACGCGCTGAACCGGCACGAGGACGGCCGGCAGAGCGCCGCCAACGCCCGCTTCGTCGAGGCGCTGGCGGCGTCCCGCGATCCCGAGCTGAAGGCGTCGCTGGACGAGCTGGGCACGGTGCGCGAGCGGCTGGACGCGGTGATCGACCGGCTGAAGACGCAGCGCTTCGGCGCGCGCTGGGGCGGCCAGTATCTCTACCAGCTTCCCTGGTATCTGGTGATCGGCGCCCCCGGCTCGGGCAAGACGACGGCGCTGGCCAACGCCCGGCTGGGCGCGGCGCTGGGCGGCGGGCTGGACGGCATGCCGGTGCAGAATCTGGGCGGCACGCGCAACTGCGACTGGTGGTTCACCGACGAGGCGGTGCTGATCGACACGGCGGGCCGCTACACCACCCAGGACAGCCGCCGCGCCATCGACGGCCGCGTCTGGTCCGGCCTGCTCGACCTGCTGAAGGAGCACCGCCCGCGCCAGCCGGTGAACGGCGTGCTTCTGACCATCAGCCTGACCGACCTCGCCTCCTGGAGCGACGCGGAGCGGCACAACCACGCCATCACCATCCGCCAGCGGCTGGGCGAGCTGCGCGCCCATCTCGGCATCCGCGTGCCGGTCTATCTGCTGTGCACCAAGGCCGACCTCGTCGACGGCTTCACCACCTATTTCGACCCGCTGGACCGGGCGGAGCGCGCCCAGATCTGGGGCATCACCTTCCCGGTGGAGGACCTGCCGCCCGGCCCGCTGGCCAGCTTCCACGCGCAGTACGCGGCGCTGCTGCGCCGGCTGGAGGAGCGGCTTCCCGAACGGCTGCACCAGGAGCCGGACATCCAGCGGCGCGGCGACGCCTTCGCCTTTCCGCTGCGCATGGCGGGCTTCGAGGCGGCGCTGGCCGACCTCGTCGACACCGCCTTCACCGCGGAGGCCAACGAGGCGGTGCCGCTGCTGCGCGGCATCTACCTGACCAGCGCCACCCAGCCCGGCGCCTCCGCGGAATCGCCGGCCCAGACCTTCTTCCTGGAGCGGCTGCTGCCCGAGGTGGTCTTCCCCGAGGCCAACATGGTCGGGGTGGACCGCGCGCTGGAGCGGGCGCGGCGGCGGCGCCATGTCTGGGCGCTCGGCGGGACGGCGGCGGCGGGTGTGCTGCTCGGGCTGGCCGGGCTGAGCAGCCACCGCGCCAACGAGGCGCTGCTGGTGCGGGCGGAGGCCGCCGTGGCGGTGGCGGAGGAGCGGCTGCGCGCCCTCGACACCCCGCCGCGCTCGCTGACGCGGGTGGAGGATTCCGACTTTCTCGCCGTCCTGCCGGCGCTCGACGCGCTGCGCGCCCTGCCGGCCGGCTGGACCGAGCGGGCGGAGCGGCGGGCGTCCCTGCTCGGCTTCGGCCTGTCGCAGGGGGAGCGCGTCGGCCTGCCCGCCGAGGAGGTTTACCGGCGGGCGCTGCGCAGCGTGTTCCTGTCGCGCATCGTGCTGCGGCTGGAGGAGCAGCTGCGCACCGGCTGGGCGCGGCCCGACCTGCTGCGGCAGAGCCTGCGCGCCTACGCCATGATCGGCGGGCGGGAGCCGCTGGACCCGGCGGTCCTGGCCGAATGGCTGGCCGCCGACTGGCAGCGCACGCTCCCCGGCGCCGCCCATGAGGCGGAGCGCCGGGCGCTCGGCGACCATCTGGCGGCGCTGGTCGAGGCCGGCTTCGCCCCGGTGCCGCCGGACGAGGCGCTGGTGTCGCGCGTCCTCGACGTGCTGGGCCAGCCGACCGCGCCGATGCCCCGCCCCCCCAACGACGGCGGGGCCGGCTGATGAGCCCCGGTTTCGCGGTGGGCTTCCACGGGAAGGTGCCGGCGCGCGGTGATTTCGTGGGCTACGGCCTGCCGCGCGGCGTGCTGCTTCCCTGGGACGCCTGGCTGACGGAGGTTCTCGACGCGGCGGTGCGCCAGCTCGGCTCGCCCTGGGAGCGGCTGTTCCAATCGGCCCCGGTCTGGCGCTTCGCCCTGTCGCCCGGCCTGTGCGGGGAGCCGCCGCTGGCCGGCATCATGATGCCCAGCGCCGACCGGGTGGGGCGGCAGTACCCCTTCACCATCGTCGGCACTCTGCCCTACGGCACCGATCTGGCCGTGGTGCCGGTGGCCTGCCTGCACTGGTTCACCCGCGCGGAATCCATCGCTGCCGACGCCTGCCGCGCCGGGGCCGACGTGGACGCGCTGCCCGCCCGCATGGCGATCCTGGGCCGCCCGGAACCGAACGGCGCCGACCCGACCGTCGCGACCGTGGTCGAGGAGCGCGTCGGCCCGCTGCCGCCCCGCGCCAGCCTGTGGTGGAGCCGCGGCGGCGGGCGGGTTCCGCCCTCGGTGCTGACCTGCTGCGGCCTGCCGCGCTCGTCCCGCGCCGCGGCCTTCATCGACGGCGCCTGGGAGCGGCGGGGCTGGGACGATCTGGACGGGTAGGGGGAGTGGGCAGGACCGCCGCCTTTGATATTCCCTCTCCCGCCCCGGGAGAGGGAAGGGGCCCACGCCACCGGCGTGGGAAGGGTGAGGGTAACATCAACGGGCAGGGACCTTGATCCTCGCATGACCCTCACCCGCCCGCTGCGCGGGCACCCTCTCCCGGGGCGGGAGAGGGATTGGACGCCAAAACGCCGGAAGGGCGCACAAAGCGACCACTCCCACCTCACCCTCCCAGATTGACGATCTCCACCCGGCGGTTCTCCGCGGCCTTCGGCGTCCTGGGCAGCAGCGGTTCCCGCGCGCCCATGCCGGCGGTGTCCAGCCGGTCGCGGCGCACGCCGTGCTGTTCCGCCAGATAATCCGCCACGGCGTCGGCCCGGCGCTGCGACAGCGCCCGGTTGGCCGCGTCGCCGCCCACCGCGTCGGTGTGGCCGACGATGCGGAAGCGGGCGGTCGCCGCCTCCGGCGCCGTCATCACCGCGCCGATGCGGTCGAGCACCGCCCGCGAGTCCGGGCGGATGCGCGCCGAGTTGAAATCGAAGCCGATCCGGAAGGCGGCGCGGAGCCCGGCCTTCAGCGCCGCGACGGGCGGGTCCGGCGGCGGCCCCGGCAGGGCGGGCACCGCCACCGGGGCGGGAGCCGGTGCGGAGGCTGATGCGGGAGCCGGGGGCGGTGCCGCCGCGACGGGCGGCGGCGGCGGGCGCTTCATGACGATGGGCGGGCAACCGGGGCCGGCGGCGCCGAACAGGGCGGCCTGGATCTCGCATTCGCTGGGGTTGGGGCCGAGCGGGGCGGCGGGCGTCGCCGATTGCGCCAGGGCCGCACCCGCCGGAAGAGCCAGCCAGCCCCCTAAAAGTCCGACCGTCAATGCCCCGATTGTTGGGATTTTGCGCATATGCATGACCGCATTGTTCCAGGCTTGGGGGCGGGCCGTCAAATTCCGCGTGGAACAGACGTGCGTGCCTCTGTACGATCCCGGTCCGATCTTTCGTTTGCGGTATGTGGGAGGAAACAAGAATGAAGTCGATGAAGGCGCTGTTCGCCGGTCTGGCGCTGGCCGCCATGGTTCTGCCGGGCGTCGTCGCCAGCAGCGCGGCGGCGGCGGACTACAAGGCCGAGTACAAGCTGTCCACCGTGCTGGGCAAGCCGTTCCCCTGGGGCATCGGCGGCGACCGCTGGGCCGAGCTGGTCAAGGAGAAGACCAACGGGCGCATCAATGTGAAGATGTATCCCGGCTCCGCCCTGGTGAACGGCGACCAGACCAAGGAATTCACCGCGCTGCGCCAGGGCGTGATCGACATGGCGGTGGGCTCGACCATCAACTGGTCGCCGCAGGTGAAGGAGCTGAACCTCTTCTCGCTGCCCTTCCTGATGCCCGACCACAAGGCGATGGACGCGCTGACCCAGGGGCCGGTCGGCAAGCAGCTGTTCGACCTGCTCGCCACCAAGGACGTGGTGCCGCTGGCCTGGGGCGAGAACGGCTTCCGCGAGGTCTCCAACTCCAAGCACGCCATCCGCAAGCCGGAAGACTTGAAGGGCCTGAAGATCCGCGTCGTCGGCTCGCCGCTCTACCTCGACACCTTCACCGCGCTCGGCGCCAACCCGACGCAGATGAGCTGGGCCGACGCGCAGCCGGCCCTGTCCACCGGCGCCGTCGACGGGCAGGAGAACCCGGTCGGCGTGTTCGTCGCCGGCAAGCTGCCGACGCTCGGCCAGAAGCACCTGACCCTGTGGGGCTACGTCGCCGACCCGCTGATCTTCGTGGTCAACAAGGAGGTCTGGAACAGCTGGTCGAAGGAAGACCAGGAGGCGGTGCGCGCCGCCGCCGTCCAGGCCGCCGCCGAGGAGGTCGCCATCGCCCGCAAGGGCATCACCGCCCAGGACGACAGCCTGCTGAAGGACATCGCCGCCCAGGGCGTGGAGGTCGTGCAGCTCACCCCCGAGCAGCAGAAGGCCTTCCAGAAGGCCACCCAGGCCGTCTACGACAAGTGGGCCAAGACCATCGGCCCCGATCTCGTGAAGGCCGCCGAGACCTCCGTCGCCAACCGGAAGTAAGCCTGCAGCCTGCCCAAGTCATTGCCCCCATCCTGATCCGCGAGGGGAGAGGGTGGGGGCAATCGATTCCCACTTCGAGATTTTCCGATGAACAACGATCTGCTGGAAGCCGGCATGGCGACGGAGCAGCCCAAGACGCGGGTGCCGGTGACGCTGGAGCGTTCGCTGGCCGCCCTGTCCATGGCCGCCCTGTGCCTCGTCACCTTCGCCAACGTCGTGACGCGCTACCTGACCGACGTGTCCCTGGCCTTCACCGAGGAATATTCGATCTTCCTGCTGGTGGTCATGACGCTGTTCGGTTCCGCCGTCGCCGTCGCCGCCGACCGGCACATCCGCATCACCTTTATCGCCGAGAAATTGCCGCCAGCCCTGCGCCGGGTAACGGAGCTGGTGGCCTGGACGGCGGCTCTGGCGATGTTCGGCCTGCTCGTCTGGTACGGCGGGCGCCTGACCTACGACCAGTGGCGGTTCGAGGAAACCTCGCCCGGCCTGGGCAACCCGCAGTGGCTCTATACGGTCTGGCTTCCGCTGCTGTCGGCGGTCGTCGCCCTGCGCGTGATCGGGCGCCTGATCCGCACGGCGAAGGGAACGGCTTGATGGCGTTGACAATTCTGTTCGGCGGCTTCCTGCTGCTTCTGGTGATCGGCGCGCCGCTGGCGGTGGCCCTGGGGCTGGCGGGGTCGCTGGCGATCCTGGACGCGCAGCTCGGCATCCTGTCGGTTCCGACCAACGTCTATGCCGGCATCGCCAAATACCCGCTGCTGGCCATCCCGGTCTTCATCCTGGCTGGGCTGATCTTCGAGCGGGCGGGCGTGGCCAAGCAGCTCGTCACCTTCGCGTCCTCCATCGTCGGGGCGAAGAACGGCGGGCTGGCGGTGGTGGCGATCCTGGTCTGCATGGTCATGGGCGGCATCTCCGGTTCCGGCCCCGCCGACGCGGCGGCGGTCGCCACGGTGATGATCCCGTCCATGCACAAGGCCGGCTATCCGAAGGCCTTCTCGGCCAGCGTGATCGCGGCGGCGGCGGCGACGGCCATCCTGATCCCGCCTTCGGTCGCCTTCATCATCTACAGCGTCCTGGTGCCCCAAGCGTCGGTGCCGGCGCTGTTCGCGGCGGGGATGGTTCCCGGCATCCTGGCCGGCCTGTCGCTGCTGGCGCCGACGATCTGGCTGTCGCGCAAGCACGGCTTCGGCCTAAAGGACGCCGGGCCGCGCCCGCCCTTCTGGCGCAGCCTGCGGCAGGCGATCTGGGGGCTGCTGGCCCCGGTGATCATCCTGGGCGGCCTGCGCACCGGCGCCTTCACCCCGACCGAGGCGGCGGTGGTCGCCGTCTTCTACGGTCTGGCCGTCGGCGTCTTCGTCTACCGCAGCCTGACCTGGCGCGAGCTGTACGAGGTGCTGGCCGAGGCGGCGGAGATGTCCGCCGTGGTTCTGCTCATCATCGCGCTGTCCAGCGTCTTCGCCTGGGCGGGCAGCACGATGGGCGCCTTCGACCGGGTGGCCGCCCTGGCGATCGAGGGGGTGGGCAGCGAGGTCCTCGTCCTGCTGCTGCTGAACGTGGCGCTGCTGGCGCTGGGGATGGTGCTGGACGCGGTGTCGATCTTCCTGATCCTGCTGCCGCTGCTGACCCCGATCATGACCGCCTTCCACTGGGACCCGGTGTGGTTCGGCGTGATGCTGACCATGAATCTCGCCATCGGCCAGTTCACCCCGCCCATGGCGGTGAACCTGATGGTGACCACGCGGGTGGCCGGCATCAGCATCGAATCGACGGTGCGCTGGGTGCTGTGGATGGTCGCCGCGATGCTCTGCGCGCTGGTTCTGGTGACCTTCGTGCCGGAACTGTCGCTCTGGCTGCCGCGGAAGCTCGGTTACCTGTAGCCCTTACGCCTTGGCGCGGCGGGTGGCCAGAAGGATGCCCGCCGCGATCAGGCCGATGCCGGCGGCATGGTAGAGGTGGGGCTGCTCGCCGAGGAACAGGATGGCGAGGACGCTTCCGAACACCGGCATCAGATGGATGCACATCCCCGCCGTGTTGGCGCCCACCAGGGCCACGGCGCGGTTGAAGCAGAGATAGGCGGCGATCGACGGGAACAGTGCCACGTAGGCGACCGCCCCCAGCGCCGTCGGGGTGATCGGCATGGGGTTCCCGCCGACGCTTTCCCAGAGATAGAAGGGCAGCAGCATCGCCGCGCCGCCCGCGAAGGTGACGGCGATGAAGCTGAGCCCGTGCACCGTCGGGCGGCGGCGCAGCAGGGCGGTGTAGGCGGCGTAGCCGAGCACCGCCGCCAGCACCCACAAATCCCCGGCGGCGAGCTGAAGCCCAATCAGCACCACCGGGTCGCCCCGCGCGATCAGCGTCAGGGCGCCGGTCAGCGACACGGCGATGCCCACCCCCTGCAGCGGGGTCACCCGGTCGCCGAACAGGGCCAGGCTCATCAGCACGATCAGCACCGGCATGGAGGACTGCATCATCACCGCGTTCAGCGCCGTGGTGGTGTGCAGACCCACATAGAGGAAAGTGTTGAAGACGGCGATGCCCAGCGCCGACAGCAGCAGGACGACCGGCCATTGGGCGGCCAGCACCCGTGCGTCGTGCCGCAGGTGCCGCCACGCGAAGGGCAGCACCAGCAGCATCCCCAGCGTCCAGCGCCAGAAGGCCAGCCCGACCGGCGGCACCTCGCCCGACACCGCGCGGCCCAGGACGGCGTTGCTGGACCAGAACAGCGGCGGCAACATCATCAGGAGCCACGCCTGATCGAACAGGCGGCGGCGGGCGGGGGTGGCGTTTTCGCTCACGGCTGGCGACTCATGGGGCTGGACGTGGACCCGTCAAGGGGCGTTTCGCGGCTCAGCCGCGGCGGCGCGGGGAGGCGAAGGGCGAAAGAGGACCATCGCCACGGGGGCCGTCACCGCGCGGACCATCCGACCGGAAGGTCTCGCTGCGGGAGAAGCCCTCCCGGCGCGGGCGGTCGCCACGGGGACCATCGCCACGGGGACCATCACCGCGCGGACCATCACCGCGCGGACCATCACCACGGGGGCCGCGCCCCTCGCCACGGGGACCGTCGCCACGGCCCTCGCGCGGGGGCTTCGGCGGCTGGCGCATCTCCGCGTCCAGCTCGGCGATGCGCTTCATCAGCGCTTCACGGATCGCCGGGGCCGCGTGGGACTTCAGGGTGGCGAGCTGCTCCTTCAACTGCTGGAGCTGAAGCTGCTTCTGCTCCCGCGTGCGCTTGATGGCGACGTTGTCGGAATGCTGGCCGTCGAAGGCGCGCATGAAAAGGTCCTCGTTGCAGAAAATAAGACACCCGCCGTGGCGTCCCAGCGGACGCCCGGTCGGGGAGCGCGGAATATTGGAAAGGCACCGGCGCCAAAGCAAGCCGGGAGTTTGCTCCGCCTGTGCGATAAAGCGGTTGACGGCGGCGGCCCGGATCACTCCACCCAAATCAATCCGCTGGGGACCGCCGGCTGCGGAACAGCGCCGCCGCCTCGTCGAGATAGCGCGACAGGTCGGCGGCGGCTTCCTCCGGCCCGGTGCGCAGCGACCCTTGGACGCGGGCCTCCGCGGCGGCGGCCGCCAGGGCGGCGGGGTCGGCGGCCAGAGCGGCCAGCCGCTCGACGAAAGCGCCATAGTCGGGGTGGATGAAGTGCCGGCCGACGACGCTGGCGACGTCGCCGCCGGGAAGCGACAGCGGCACCGCCCCGGCGGCCAGGGCCTCGGCGGCGCTGGCGCCCCCGCCGGTCCGCCGGGGATTCACATAGGCGTCGCAGACCGCCAGCAGGGCGCCCATGTCCGACACATAGCCCAGGCCGCGCAGCCGTGCTGCGTGGCGTGACGCGGCCAGCCGCCGGGGCAGGGCGACGGCGTGCCCGGCGAAGACGGCGACGGCGCGCGGCACGCGGTCGAACAGCGCCTCCAGCATGGCGAGGAAGGCGCCGTCCGCCTCCTCGTCCAGACGGTTGCCGACGACGGCGCAGACGAAGGCGCCCTCATCCAGCCCGAAGGCGGCACGCGCCGCGTCCGTCCGCGCCGCCGCCCCGGCCAGCGAATGCAGGAAACGGAAGGGCCGCCAGGACCGGGCCAGCGGCCCCTGGGCGGGGGCGGTACCGCCGCCGAAATCCAGCACGATGTCGGCGAAGGACAGGGTGGCCCCGCTGGTGGTCGGGATGCACAGGGTGGGGCGCGCCCCGGCCATCAGGTCGGCCACGACGCACGACCCGCCGAGCGACAGCACGGCGTCAGGATCGAGCGCCGCGATGACCTCCAGGAACCAGGCGATCTTGCCGGGGCTGACGCAGGGCTCGACCGAGGACAGCATCCGGTAGGCCCGTCCGTCCGCCTCGATCCTCTGATCGCCCGAGAAGGCGGGCTCCACCGACGCCGCGAAGGAGGGCACGAACAGGCTGTGGACCTCTGTCGGCATGATGTTGGTGTTGAGGATCACCACCTCCCGCCCGCAGCGGTCCTCCAGCAAGGCGGCGTAGGACAGCAGGTCCCGCGACGGCTGGTGGCGCAGCGACAGGAACTGGTTGGTCACCAGCACGACCCGCCCTGTGTCCCCTCCCCCGGCCCGGCGGGCGGGCGGGACGATGGTCTGACGGCGGCGGATCTCGTCGAGGATGCGGCGGTAGAAGGGGAACTGCCGCTCCTCGAAGAAGCCGGGACGGCTGGCCGGGTTCATGCGCATCAAAAAGAGTTGGCGCCCAATGCCGGCGTGGATGTGCAGCAACCCCTCCAGCCCGGATTGCGCGATGTTGCCCTCAACCGCGTCGAGCAGTTCGTCGTAATAGCGCAGATCGCCCGAGACGGCGGCCATGGCCGACAGCAGCAGGACGGTGTCCGCTCCCCGCGCCAGCCGGGGCAACTCCCGCGCCGCCCGCGCCCGCTCGGCCCTGTGGCGGTCGAGAAAGGCCGCGCAGAGGGTCTCGATGGCCTTCAGGTCGTGCCCGTTCGTCACGGGACGACGCAATATGGTGGCGAGGTCGGTGAGGGGGGACGGGGAGGGGGGCTGGTGCATCGGCCTTGTCGGGAAAAGGGCGCGATGAGTATTGCCACACATGGAAAGGCCCCGGAAGGCGTTACCTTCCAGGGCCTTAGAGTGGTGCCGCAGCAGGGATTTGAACCCCGGACCTACTGATTACGAATCAGTTGCTCTACCCCTGAGCTACTGCGGCGCCGACGTCGGTGCGTCGTGGGCGCGGAAATTAACCGGGGGGGCGGACCGGCGCAAGCGCTTTTTTGGGAGATGGATAAAATTATCCTTTCTGGCGGATGACGTCCAAAAAGGGGTCGGCATAACGCTCCAGCTTGCGGGCGCCGACGCCGGGCAGGCGGGCGAAGGCGGCGCGGTCCATCGGGCGCGTCGCGACCATCTCCAGCAGCGTGCTGTCGTGGAAGATCACGTAGGGCGGCACACCCTGCGCGCGGGCCAGCTCGGTGCGGCAGTCCTTCAGCGCGTGCCACAGCGCGTCGTCGGCCGGCGACAGGGCACCGCGCGCACCCGCCCGCGACACGCCCTCTCCTGACAAGCCGCTGGAGGAGGAGGAGCCGCCGCGGGAGACGTGGCGGCGCAGCGCGTCGTGGACGCCGCGGCGCTTCTCGACGACGGGGTCCTTGCGCAGCTTCACTGTCTGCTGGCCCTTGATGACCGGGATGCCGGCGTCGGTCAGGCGGAAGCCGCCATAACCCTCCAGATCGACCGTGAGATAGCCGGCGGCGACAAGCTGGCGGTAGACCGACTGCCATTCCGCCTTCGACAGCTCCTTGCCGCAGCCGAAGGTCTTCAGCGCGTCGTGAGCCTGCTGCGCCACCTTCTCCGTCGCGTTGCCGAGCAGCACGTCGATCAGGTGCCCGGCGCCGTAGCGCTGGCCGGTGCGGTAGACCGCGGACAGGGCCTTCTGCGCGGCGACGGTGCCGTCCCAGGTTTCGACCGGCTCCAGGCAGGTGTCGCAATTGCCGCAGGGCGCTTCCAGCGTCTCGCCGAAATAGTTCAGCAGCACTTTGCGGCGGCAGGCCGAGGTCTCGCAGAAGCCGAGCAGCGCCTCCAGCTTGGAGCGCTCGACGCGGCGGTGGGAATCGCCGGCCTCCGACTGCTCCAGCATCTGGCGCAGGCCCACCACGTCGGCCATGCCGTAGCTCATCCAGGCGTCGGCGGGCAGGCCGTCGCGCCCGGCGCGGCCGGTCTCCTGGTAATAGGCTTCCAGGCTCTTGGGCGGGTCGAGGTGGCAGACGAAGCGCACGTTCGGCTTGTCGATGCCCATGCCGAAGGCCACCGTCGCCACCATGACGATGCCCTCGCCCTTGATGAACAGGTCCTGGTTCGCTTCGCGAACCTCCGACGGCAGCCCGGCGTGGTAGGGAAGCGCCTCCCGCCCCTGCTGGTTCAGCCAGTTGGCGGTGTCCTCCACCTTCGCCCGCGACATGCAATAGATGATGCCGGCGTCCTCGGGGTGGTTCTCCCGCAGGAAGGCCAGCATCTGCTGACGCTCGCTCTTCTTCGGGACGACGCGGTAGGTGATGTTGGGCCGGTCGAAGCTGGACAGGAAGACGCGGGCCTCGGTCAGCCCCAGCTTGTCCTTGATCTCGGCGCGGGTCTGCGCGTCCGCCGTGGCGGTCAGCGCGACGCGCGGCACGGTCGGGTGCCGCTCGTGCAGGATGGAGAGCTGGAGATACTCGGGCCGGAAATCATGGCCCCACTGGCTGACGCAATGCGCCTCGTCCAGCGCGAAGAGGGCGAGTTTGGTGCGGTCCAGCAGATCGAGGAAGCGCGGGGTGACCAGACGTTCCGGCGCCACATAGACGAGGTCGATCTCGCCGCGGACCATGGCCCGCTCCACCTCGCGCGCCTCGGCGGCGTCGAGGGAGGAGTTGAGGAAGGCCGCCCGCACGCCCAACTCGCGCAGCGCCGTCACCTGGTCCCGCATCAGCGCGATCAGCGGCGAAACCACCACCGTCACGCCGTCGCGCACCAGCGCGGGCACCTGGTAGCACAGCGACTTGCCGCCGCCCGTGGGCATGAGGACGAGCGCGTCGCCGCCACGGATGACGTGGGCGATGATGTCGGCCTGCTGCCCGCGGAAGGCGGAATAGCCGAAGACCGACGCCAGCACCTCCAGGGCGGGGTTGCCGTCAGGGTCCTGGGCCGCCTCCGCCGGATGGGCCTTGAAATTGAAGAGCGAGTCCACGCCGATGCGGTTCAGATGCGGGTCCGTTTTTGGACGATTTAGAATCTGGTGTTCGGGTCAGAATCTGGTGGTCGGGATGCGATCCCGAACGAGACGGCTATGATGTGGCACAGATCGCCCGATTCGTGAAGACGCAATCCGGAAAGAGCCTGGGGACAAGGGTGGCGCATCGCGCGATGCGGGAAAACTGTGGCGCGAATGCATCCAATCGCGTGTAAGGTGAAAGCGGCGGGTGGAATTGGCCACCCGCCGTTTCGAAAGGAGAAAGAGGCATGCCAAAAATGCCCTTTTTCCTGGTGCTCCAGTGGCGGCGATGGCGGATCGAAATCCGCACCACCGTTGACTAAGCACTAGGAGCGTGCCGGTGGGTGTTCGCAGCACCTGCCGGCCACTCCCGACAAGGTAGCGCAATTCCCCGGCGTTGCAAATCCCCAACCGGCTACAGCAGGTCGCGCAGCATCGCCACCAGCGGCACATCGGCGGGGGGCATGGGGTAGTCGCCCATGCGGTTCGGGTAGACCCAAGCGAGCTTCTGACCCTCCCGCGCCATCACGTCACCCTCCCAGACGCGGCAGACGAACAGCGGCATCAGCAGGTGGAACGTCTCATAGCTGTGCGAGGCGAAGGTGAAGGGGGCGAGGCAGCTCGCCGCTGTGTCGATGCCCAGCTCCTCCTTCAACTCGCGGACCAGGGCGGCCTCCGGCGTTTCGCCCGCATCGACCTTGCCGCCGGGGAACTCCCACAGCCCGGCCAACGACTTGCCGGGCGGGCGCTGGGCCAGCAGGACGCGGCCGTCGGCGTCCACCAGAGCGACCGCGACGACCAGCAGGGTGGGCAGGGAACCGGGGGCCGGGGTGGAGGAGGGATCGAAGCAGGCCGGCATCAGGCGGTCTCCGGGGTGAGGAACCGCCATCGTTCGGCGGTCAGTTCATACTGGTCGGCAGCGTCGAGCGGCAGGAAGCCGACCGTTTCCAGCACGCGGCGGGAGCGGTGGTTGTCCGGCGCGGTCCGCGCCCACAGGCGGGGCAGGCCCAGCGCGAAGGCGGCGGGGGCGACGGCCCGCAGCATCTCCGTGCCGTAGCCGATGCCCTGGTGCGGCAGGCCGAGCCAATAGCCGACTTCGCCGTCCGCCAAGATCACCCCGATGCCGCCGACGGGCTGATTATCGTCCCTACGGACCGCCAGCAGGTCGAGGGAGGCGCGCTCCGCCCGGTTGCGGGCGGCCAGGGTGACCCAGGCGCGCCCGTCCTCCGGGCCGTAGGGATGGGGCACGCGGGCAAGCCAGCGCGCCACTTCCCAATCCCCGATCAGCGGAACGAAGCGCTCCACATCCTCCATGCGGAAGGGGCGGAGCGTCAGCCGCGGCGTGTCGAGGCGGTCGGGCAGGGGCGCGCCGGTCATGGCGTCAAGGCCGGCCTCAGCTCCGGTAGGAGCCGTTGATGTCGATGTAGCCGTGGGTCAGGTCGCAGGTCCAGACGCGGGACGTGCCGCCGCCGATGCCCAGGTCGATGTGCACGTCGATCTCCTGGCCCTTCATGTGGGTGGCGACCGGCGCCTCGTCGTAGCCCGGAACCTCCATGCCCTCGGCGCAGATCAGCGTGCCGCCGATGGTGATCTTGATGAGGTCGCGGTCGGCCCGCTCGCCGGCCCGCCCGATGGCGGCGACGATGCGGCCCCAGTTGGCGTCCTCGCCGGCCAGCGCGGTCTTGACCAGCGGGGAGTTGGCGACGGTGAGGGCGATGCGCTTGGCGGCGGCGTCGCTCTCGGCGCCGACCAGCGTGATCGAGACGAACTTGGTTGCCCCCTCGCCGTCGCGCACGATCTGCAGCGCGAGGTCGAGCATCACCTCCTCCAGCGCCTTGCGGAACGCGGCCAGCTCCGGCGCGTTGGCGTCGGTCACCGGGGCGTTGCCGGCCTTGCCGGTGGCGAACAGCAGCAGCGTGTCGCTGGTCGAGGTGTCGCCGTCCACGGTGATGGCGTTGAAGCTGCGCTCGGTGAACTCCGACAGCATGGACTGGAGCGCCGGGGCGGCGATGGCCGCGTCGGTGAAGAGGAAGCCCAGCATGGTCGCCATGTCCGGGGCGATCATGCCGGAGCCCTTGGCGAAGCCGCTGATCGTCACCGTCGTCCCGCCGATGGCGACCTGACGGGTCGAGCCCTTGGCGAAGGTGTCGGTGGTCATGATGGCCCGCGCCCCGGCCTCCAGCGCCGCCGAGTCGTCCTTCAGGGCCGGGACCATGCCCGGCAGGACCTTGGCGATGGCGTCGGCGGCCAGCGGGATGCCGATCACGCCGGTGGAGGCGACGTAGACCTCGTCGGTGGCGCAGCCGGCGATCTTGGCGGCGGCCTCGACGGTCGCCTGGACGGTGGCGTCGCCGGCCTTGCCGGTGAAGGCGTTGGCGTTGCCGGCGTTGACCACGACCGCGCGGGCCGAGCCGCGGGGCAGGCTGTCGCGGCACCAGATCACCGGGGCGGAGCAGGTCAGCGACTTGGTCAGCACGCCGGCCACCGTCGTGCCCGCGTCGAGCACGGCCAGCATCAGGTCGTCGCGGCCCTTGTATCGGATGCCGCTGTTGGCGGTGGCGATGCGCACGCCCGCCACGGGCGGGAGCGTCGGGAAGCCGGCGGGTGCCAAGGGGGAGACGGTCGTGGCCATGGGGACGGGCTCGCGGGGCTGGTGGAGCGGGGGGTGTTGAGATGTAAGGCGCTTGCCCCCACCCTGACCCTCCCCCGCTGGGCGGGGGAGGGAAGGGGACCGCGGCGTCAGCCGTGGGAAGGGTGGGGGCAACCGCTGCCGGAGTTTAGTTCTTCTTCGGCTCTTCGGCCGTCGGAGCGGTCTGGGCCGGCTCTTCCTTCGGCATCGGCGAGCCGTCGAGCTGGAAGGTCTCGACCTTGGCGACCTTGCGCAGGTCGTCGACGACGTTGGTCACGATGTCCTTGCTGAGCTGCTGCTCGAGCTGCGGCTTCACCTCGTCCAGGGACGGCTGCGGCTGGGTGCGCTTGTCCTCGACCTTGATGATGTGCCAGCCGAACTGCGTCTTCACCGGCTCCTTGCTCACCTCGCCCTTCTTCATGGCGAAGGCGGCGTCGGCGAAGGGCTCGACCATCGTGTCCTTGGTGAAGTAGCCGAGATCGCCACCCTGCTCGGCGGCCACCGGGTCCTTGGACTTCTCCTTGGCGAGCTTGGCGAAGTCGCCGCCCTTCTTGAGCTGGGCGATGATCGCCTTGGCCTCATCCTCCTTCTCGACGAGGATGTGGCTGGCCTTGACCTCTTCCTGGGCCGGGTTCTGCTTCAGGAAGGCCTGGTAGGCCTCGTCCAGCTTGGCCGGGGTGATGCGCGACTGCACTTCCTTCTGGATGTAGGCGCGCTGCACCGCGCGCTCCTCGGCGCGCTTGATCTCGTCCTTGACCTCCGGCGAGCCGGCGAGGTTGGCCTTGTAGCCGGCCTCGGCCACCAGCTTGGAGTTCACGAGCTGCTCGATCACCGCCGGGTAGATCATCTCCAGCGGCATCTGCTGCACCTGCGGCGGAAGCTGAGCGACCATGCGCTGGACGTCGGAGCGGTGGACCGCCTCGCCGTTGACGCGCGCCACCACCGGATCGGCGTCCGCCGTGGCGGGGGCGGCCTGCGCGGCGGGAGCGGGCGTGGCGGCGGGAGCCGGAGTCGGCGCCGGAGTCTGGGCGTGTGCGGCCAGCGCGAGGCCGCAGGCGGCCATCGACAGCAGGGCGGCGCGGAACACTCGATTCACCATGGAGTCTTTTCCTTCCGGCGGATGTGTCTTGTCACAGGCAACGTTATGACAGGGGGCTTCTTATGACGGATGACCAGCTGCGCCGGCTGTCCGGCCCCGCGCCCGAATCCGCGGGGGATTAAGCATGGGTTCGCGGCGCGGGGCAAGCGGTCGTGATGCGCGGCCATGACGCCTTGCTTCGGCGCCTTGCTTCGACCGTGTTCAAGGCGATATGGCGGCGGAACGGTGGTGCTTCCAGGGCGCATCACACGCCGATCCACAGCCGATGCGGGGCCGGCACCCCCGCGATGCGCGCCGCAAAGGGCCGGGCAAAGGGGCGGGTCTCGTTGACAGAAACTTGCTTCGGGCCTATGTGAGACCGGTCAAAAAGCCGGCTTCACGACGTTCCACCCCCGAGGTTTTCATGTTCGGTGCTCTCGCCCGCAAGATTTTCGGCACCGCCAACACGCGCACCGTCAAGGCGCTGCAAAAATCCGTCCAGCAGATCAACGCGCTGGAGCCCGAGTTGGCGGTGCTCTCCGACGACGCGCTGCGCGCCCGCACCGATTGGCTGCGCGGCCGGCTGTCGCAGGGCGAGACGCTCGACGCCATCCTGCCCGACGCCTTCGCCACCGTGCGCGAGGCGGGCAAGCGCGTGCTGGGGCAGCGGCACTACGACGTGCAGCTGATGGGCGGCATGGTCCTGCACCAGGGCAAGATCACCGAGATGCGCACCGGCGAAGGCAAGACGCTGGTCGCCACGCTGGCCGTCTATCTGAACGCGCTGGAGGGCAAGGGCGTCCACGTCGTCACCGTGAACGACTATCTGGCCTCGCGCGACAGCGCCTGGATGGGCCGGATCTACGGCTTCCTCGGCCTGACCACCGGCTGCATCGTGCACGGGCTGGACGACGAGGAGCGCCGCGCCGCCTACGCTGCCGACATCACCTACGGCACGAACAACGAATTCGGCTTCGACTATCTGCGCGACAACATGAAGTTCCGGCTGGAGGACATGGTCCAGCGGCCCTTCAACTTCGCCATCGTGGACGAGGTCGACTCGATCCTCATCGACGAGGCGCGCACCCCGCTGATCATCTCCGGCCCGTCCACCGATTCGTCGGAGATGTACGTGCAGGTGGATCGCCTGATCCCGCAGCTGACGCGGGACGACTATGAGTTGGACGAGAAGAACCGCACGGTCAGCCTGTCCGAGACCGGCCAGGAGCATATGGAACAGCTTCTGGCCGAGGCCGGGCTGCTGAAGGTGGGCGGGCTGTACGACATCCAGAACGTGGCGCTGGTCCACCATTCCCAGCAGGCGCTGCGCGCCTACACGCTGTTCCAGCGCGACAAGGACTACATCGTCAAGGACGACAAGGTCATCATCATCGACGAGTTCACCGGCCGCATGATGGAGGGTCGCCGCTATTCGGAAGGCCTGCACCAGGCGCTGGAGGCCAAGGAGAAGGTGACGATCCAGCGCGAGAACCAGACGCTCGCCTCCATCACCTTCCAGAACTACTTCCGCATCTACCCGAAGCTGGCCGGCATGACCGGCACGGCGATGACCGAGGCGGCGGAGTTCGCGGAGATCTACGGCCTGGAGGTCGTGGACATGCCGACCAACGTGCCGGTCCAGCGCAAGGACATGGACGACGAGGTCTACCGCAAGGCGTCGGAGAAGTACGATGCGATCATCGATCTGATCGAGGACGCCCGCAAGCGCCAGCAGCCGGTGCTGGTCGGCACCACCTCCATCGAGAAGTCGGAGCTGATCGCCGAGCTGCTGAAGAAGCGCGGCATCCCGCACAACGTGCTGAACGCCCGCCACCACGAGCAGGAAGCCTACATCGTCGCGCAGGCGGGCCGTCCGGGCGCCGTCACGGTCGCCACCAACATGGCCGGCCGCGGCACCGACATCCAGCTCGGCGGCAACGTCGAGATGCGCATCCAGATGGAGCTGGCCAACCTGCCGGAGGGGCCGGAGCGCGAGGCCAAGGTCAAGCAGATCGAGGCCGAGGTCGCCGAGGCGCGCGAGCTGGTCAAGCAGGCCGGCGGCCTCTACGTCGTCGGCACGGAGCGGCACGAGAGCCGCCGCATCGACAACCAGCTGCGCGGCCGCTCGGGCCGCCAGGGCGATCCGGGCGCGTCGAAGTTCTTCCTGTCGCTGGACGACGACCTGATGCGCATCTTCGGGTCGGAGCGCATGGACGGCATGCTCCAGCGCCTCGGCCTGAAGGAGGGGGAGGCGATCATCCACCCCTGGATCAACAAGGCGCTGGAAAAGGCCCAGACCAAGGTCGAGGCCCACCATTTCGAGGTCCGCAAGAACCTGCTCAAGTTCGACAACGTCATGAACGACCAGCGCAAGGTCGTCTATGAGCAGCGCCGCGAGATCATGGACACCGAGGACATCGCCGAGACCGTCCTGGAGATGCGCCATCAGGTCGTCTCCAACATGGTCAACAAGGCGATCCCGCCGAACTCCTACTCCGAGGCCTGGGACATCGCCGGCCTGCACGAGGAGGTGAACCGCCTGCTGGGCATGGACCTGCCGGTGGCCGACTGGGCCAAGGAAGAGGGCATCGCCGAGCCGGAGATCGAGGAGCGCGTCCGCGAGGCCGCCGACCGCAAATACGCGGAGAAGGTGGAGAATTACGGCGCCGAGACGATGCGCCACGTGGAGAAGAGCCTGCTGCTGCAGATCCTCGACCAGGAATGGAAGGATCACCTGCTCCAGCTCGACCATCTCCGCCAGGGCATCTCGCTGCGCGCCTACGCCCAGAAGGACCCGCTGAACGAGTACAAGCGGGAAGCCTTCGAGCTGTTCGAGACCATGCTGTCGACCCTGCGCGAGCAGGTGACCGCCGTGCTGATGCATGTCGAGATCCGCATCGCCCCGCAGCCGGAGGAGCTGTACGCCCGTCCGCCGCAGGAGATGCACGAGGGCCGCGACGATCCGGCGCTGGCGATGGCCGAGGCCGGAGCGGGCGCCGCTCAGGGATACCCGCCGGCCGACGCGCCGCTGCCCGCCGGCATGGTCCGCCGCGAGGCTGTCGCCTCGGTGGTGCCGGGGGCCGACCCCAACGCCTGGGCAAACACGCCGCGCAACGCGCCGTGCCCCTGCGGCTCGGGCCAGAAGTACAAGCACTGCCACGGCAAGGTCGGCTAAGCGCCGCCGCAAAGAACGCCGTCAGGGATGTTCCGGAGGGGGCTGGGCCGCAGGGTCCGGCCCCTTTCCTTTTGCGGTCCCGGAAACTTCGGCTGGGCTGTGGCGTTCTTCCGATCAACAAGCGGGAGCGCAGCCATGTTGCAGGAATTCAAGACCTTCATCAGCCGCGGCAACGTCGTGGAGTTGGCCGTCGGCATCATCATCGGCGCGGCCTTCACCGGCATCGTCAACTCGCTGGTCAGGGACATGCTGATGCCGCCAATCGGCTGGGTCATGGGCGGGATCGACTTCTCCAACTATTTCCTGAACCTGTCCGGCGGCCATTACGAGAGCCTCGCCGCGGCGGAGGCGGCGGGGGCGGCGACCATCAACTACGGCCGCTTCATCAACGCCCTGATCAACTTCTTCATCGTGGCGGGGGCACTGTTCCTCATCGTGCGGCAGGTCAACCGCCTGCATTTCCTCCACGATTCCAAGCCGAAGGCGCCGCCCCGCCAGGAGATTTTGCTGGAGGAGATCCGGGATGCGCTGCGCGCACGGCAGGCAACCGCTCCCGGGGACACGACTCGACCGGGGGCGTGAAAGAATCTTCTTGGATTGTGCAGCGCAACCCATTATGTAAGGCGTCTTGATCGCTGGAGGCTCGCGCGTCTCTTGAGCGAGACGCGCTTTGATATTTCGGGACGGCCTTCCTTGGGACCCGGTCGCCCGTAGCTTCGGACAGACGCCTCTCCCTCTTCCGACCTCCTCCCGGCGAAAACGCCGGCGTTCCACCGCTCACCATCCTGGTGCTGCGGCCGTGCGCCGTCATGGTCCTGAGGAAAGGTTACCCTACTTGTCGTCCATCGAAATCACCGCCGCCGACGTTCTCGTTGCCGAGACCACCGTCACCGAGACCTCTGTCATCGAGACTGCTGTCGCCGGCGAAACCGTGACCGACACCACTGAAACCGTTACCCCCAACGCGTTCGCCGGGCTGGGCGTCCACCCGCTGGTCGTGAAGGCGCTGGAAGCGTTCGAGTACAACACCCCGACCCCGGTCCAGGCCGAGGCGATTCCGCCGGCCCTGGAAGGCCGCGACATCCTGGCGACCGCCGAGACGGGCACCGGCAAGACCGCCGCCTTCATGCTGCCGGCGCTGACCCGCACCGTCGAGCTGCCGCGCCTCGGCGTCGCCGCCCCGCGCGTGCTGGTGCTGGCCCCGACCCGCGAGCTGGCCAAGCAGGTCACCGACGCCGCCCGCAAGTACGCCAAGTTCATGAAGTACAACATCGTGGACGTCGTCGGCGGCATGCCCTACCGCGACCAGCTCCGCCTGCTGTCGCGCGCCGTGGACGTGATGGTGGCCACCCCCGGCCGCCTGCTCGACCACGTGTCGCGCAACCGCATCGACCTCAGCGCCGTCGAGGTGCTGATCCTGGACGAGGCGGACCGCATGCTCGACATGGGCTTCCTGGACGATGTGGAAACCATCGCCAAGTGCTGCCCGGAGAGCCGCCAGACGCTGCTGTTCACCGCCACGCTGGACCGCCGCATGGCCCAGCTTGCCGGCAACCTGCTGCGCAACCCGGTGCGCGTCGCCGTGGAAAGCGCCACCACCGCGGTGAACGTCGAGCAGCGCCTGCACCACGCCGACGACATGGACCACAAGCGCCGCCTGCTGAAGCACTTCGCGGACCAGCCCGAGGTCGGCAAGGCGATCATCTTCGCCGCCACCAAGCGTGACGCCGATGCGCTGGCCGAGGAGCTGAGCGACGCCGGCCACGCCGCCGCCGCCCTGCACGGCGACATGGACCAGTTCAAGCGCAACCGCACGCTTCAGCGCCTGCGCACCGGTCAGGTCCGCCTGCTGGTGGCGACCGACGTGGCGGCGCGCGGCATCGACGTGCGCGACATCACCCACGTCATCAACTTCGACCTGCCGCGTTCGGCGGAGGACTATGTCCACCGCATCGGCCGCACGGGCCGTGCGGGCGCCTCGGGCGTGGCGGTCTCCTTCGCCGCCCGCGCCGACCGCGACGCCCTGTTCCGCATCGAGCGCTACACCGGCACCCGTCTCGACATCCACGTCGTTCCGGGTCTGGAGCCGCAGCGTCCGTTCCAGACCGGCGGCGGCGGTGGCCGTCCGGCGGGCCGTTCGGGTCGTCCGGGTGGCGGCAACGGCGGCGGCTACGGCAAGAAGCCGTGGGTCCGCAATGCCGGTGGCGCCGAGCCTGCCGGCAACTCGGGCCGTCCGCAGGGTCGTCCGGCGAACCGGAACGAGCATGCCCGCAACGAGCACGGCGGCCATGCCCGCCGCGACTCCCAGGGCGGCAAGCCGGCGCACCGGGCGTCCAAGTGGTAACAGCGGTTCGCCGCTGACATGAAAAAGGCGCGGTCCCTCGGGATCGCGCCTTTTTTCTTGGGCGGGCCGTGGCGACGGGGGCGGGACTTCACACCCCCGCGATCCCCCACAGCAGCAGCGCCACCAGCAAAGCCAGGATCAATCCGGCCACGGCGTAGACCGCCAGCGCCCGCCCGATGTCGGCGGCGGTGGCGCGGGCGCGGCCCTCGCCGATCCAGGGTTCGGTGATGACCACGCCGCCGTCGCGGTGCGGCCCGCCCAGCGCCAGACCCAGCGCCCCGGCCATCGCGGCGGTCGGCCAGCCCATGTTGAGGGAGGCCGCCTTGCCGCCGTCCCGCATCATCGTGCGGAAGGCGCCGCCGGCCCTCGCCCCGGCGAAGGGCGCGGCCAGCGCCAGGAGAACCGCCGCCAGCCGCGCCGGGATGGCGTTCAGCGCGTCGTCCAGCCGCGCCGCGGTCAGGCCGAAGCGCGCGTGCCGCACGCCGGCGTGGCCCAGCGCGGTGTCGGCGCCGTCCACCACCGCCCAGACCAGCAGGCCGGGCACCCCCAGCAGGGCGTAGCCGAAGACCGGGGCCACCAGCTTGCGGGCGAAGCCCTTGGCGGTGGCCTCGATGGCGGCGCGGGCGACGCCGTGCTCGTCCAGGCTGAAGGCGTGGCGGCGGGTGAGGGAAGCGACGGCCTCCCGCGCCGGGGCGACGCCGCCCTTGTCCAGGGCGCGCCGCACCGCGCGCACCCGCGCCCAGGCGCTCCGCCCGCGCAGGGCGGCGAGGATCACCGCCAGTTCCAGCAGCCAGCCGCGGCTCTGCGCGCCGATCCGCTCGACGATCAGGCCGACGGCGACGGCGGCGAGCACGAGGGCCAGCACGACCAGCGCGCCGCGCAGCAGGCGGGCGGTCTTGCCGCGCTCCACCCGGTTCAGCCGCCGGTCGGCCCAGGCGCAGACGCGTTGCGCCAGCGCCGCCGGGTCGGGCAGGACGCGCCCGACCCAGTCGCCGGCGGCGGCGTCGATAGCCAGGGCCAGCAGCAGCAGGAACAGCGGCCCCGGACCGTTCAGGGGGGCGGCGCCGAGGACGGAGGTGAGCAGGGCGTCGCCCATCGCGGCCTCACCGCGCTCCCGCCTGACGCAGCAGGTTCGCCACGCGGGCGTTGCGGCTGTCCTGCGCCCAGCTCAGCGTCGTGCGGCCCGTGAAGTCGGTGCGGTCGGCCTGCGCCCCGGCCTTCAGCAGCCGCTCCACCAGATCGACGCGGCCGAAGCGGGCCGCGGTCATCAGCGGGGTGATGCCCTGGCGGTTGTCCTGATCGACCTTGGCGCCCTTGGTGAGCAGAAGGTCCACCGCCTCCGGCGCGTCGGCCTCCACCGCGTAGTGCAGCGGGGTGTTGCCGGACTTGTCGGCGCGGTTGGGATTGGCCCCACCGTCGAGCAGCAGCCGCACCAGTTCGGGATGGCCGTTGCCGATGGCCACCAGCAGGACGGGCCGCCCGCTGGCATCGACCTGATTCGGGTTTTCCCCCTTCAGCAGGAGCAGCCGCAGCGCGCTGGCGTCGTTCGACGTCACCGCCTTGACCATGGAGGGGCCTTCCAGAAGGTTGATCTGGGCCAGGGCCGGCGCGGCGACGGGGGCGGTCAGGCCGAGGGCCAGCAGGCTGAGCATCAGCAACCGTTTCATGGCGCGTCCTTTTGTGCGATCCGTGTGTGATCCGTCTTTCGGCCGGGGATACTATCCAGTTTGGCCCGGTTTGGCGACGGCGACCCGCTGCAATGGAGCCGCCCATGGTCCGCAACCCGCTCGCCCGCCACATCGCCCTGTTCCTGGCGGTGAAGGCCGCGCTGATCGCGTTGGGGTTGTGGTGGTTCCTCGGGACCATGCCGGAGCCGCGCGGCGTGGTGACTCCGCCCGCTGTCGCAGGAAAGCCCTGATGCTGCCAGATCTCCCAATGGGAACCTCCGTTCGGCGCCCATGGTTGACCATCGACCGGGAAGCGCAACAGGGGACGACCGCCATGACCTTCGAAAGTGATGTGAACGCGAACCGCTCCGGCGGCAATCTGCGCGGCGCCGTGCGCGAGGCCGTGGGCATCTTCGCCAGCCGCGACGCCCTGCAAAAGGCCGTCGATGAGCTGACCCTGGCCGGCTTCCAGCGCCATGAGCTGAGCGTGCTCGCCAACGATGAAACCATCCGCGACCATCTCGGCCATGTGCCGCAGCGGGCGGAGGACATCGCCCACGACCCCGACGCGCCGCGCCAGTCCTACGTCTCGCCGGAGGATGTCGGCAGCGTGAAGGGCGTGGCGGTCGGGTTCCCGGCCTATGTCGGGGCGATCCTGGCGACCGGCGCCGTCCTGGCCACCGGCGGCACGGCCCTGGCGGCGGCGGCGGCGGCCGCGGCGGCGGGGGTGGGCGGCGGTGCGATGGGCTCGGTCATGTCGAACTGGCTGACCGACAAGCGCAACGAGCCGATGCTCCAGCACCTCGACAAGGGCGGCATCCTGCTGTGGGTCAATCTGGCCGACGCCGGGCGCGAGCAGCAGGCGCTGGAGATCATGAACCGCCACGCCGCCCGGCCGGTCGAGGTGCATGAGGTGGCGCAGTCCGGCTCCGAGGGGTGAGCGAGGGGGCGTCCAGGCTCCGTTGACCCAGGTCATGGCCTTCGCGGCGGGCTTCCCCTATACACGGACGGTCTTCCAAACGGAGGTCCGCCTTGGACGCCCATTCGGCCCTGACGCTTCTCGAAGCCGGCCTCAACCAGTGCGCCGTCGTCATCGACCGCGACGGCGGGCTGCTGGTCGCGCTGCTGACCGCGGGGCTGGTCGGGGGATCGACCCATTGCGCGGGCATGTGCGGTCCCTTCGTGCTGGCCCAGGTCACCGCCCGGCTGGAGCAGGTCCCGGCCTCGCGGATGAGCGAGTTTCACCGGTTGGCCGGGGCGGCGGTGCTGCCCTACCATCTGGGGCGCGGCACCACCTACACGCTGATCGGCGCGGCGGCGGCGGCGGTCGCCGGCCATGTCGGGGCGCTGCCCGGGCTGAAATGGCTGTCGGTGGCGCTGCTGGCCTTCGCGGCGCTGTTCTTCCTGGGCTATGCGGTGAAGGGGCTGACCGCCTGGGTGCCGAAGCTCGACGGCGCGGTGCAGCGCTGGTGGGGCGACCGGGTGTCCCGGTTGGCCCGCCCCCTGTTCGGCAATCCCACGGGCTGGCGCGGCTACGCTCTGGGGCTGGCGTTGGGCTTCATTCCCTGCGGTCTTCTCTATGGTGCGGTGGCGGTGGCGGCGGCCAGCGGCAGCGCGCTGACCGGCGCGCTCGGCATGGCGGCCTTCGCGTTGGGCACGCTGCCGAGCCTGCTGGCGGTCGGCCTTGCCGGGCACTTGGCGGGGCGCACCTGGCGCTCCGCGGTGGCGCGGGCGGCGCCGGTCATCATGGTGGTGAACGCCGGGGTGCTGGGCTGGATGGCGATCCGGATGATCGGGTGAAGGGGCGGAATCTGGAGAGAATTCACCACAGAGGCACAAAGACACAGAGGTTTTGCGAAAGCGTATCTCCGTGGCTCTGTGCCTCTGTGGTGAATTCTTTTTCGCTCTAAATTACTGAAACGTCCCCGCCGATCCCTTCAGCGCTTCGCCCAGCGGGATCTCCCCACAACCGGGCTTGAGCGGCTGCTGCTGGCTTTCGTGCGGCGACCAGCCGGCCAGATAGAGGATCTGGAAAGTCGCCTCGATGCGCCCGTCCGGTTCGGCGTAGCGCTCGGCGTAGCGGCGGGCGGCGTCGAACAGCAGGGCGCGCGTGGCCGGCACCTTGCGGCGGGCCAGGACGGCGTTGGTCTCGCCCATGCCGCGCAGGTCGCGCATCAGGCGGAAGGCGTCGCTGTAGGTGACGGTGATGACGTCGCTGTCCACCACCGGCAGGGCGAAGCCGGCGCGCTGCATCAGCCCGCCGACGTCGCGGATCTCGGCGAAGGGCGACACGCGGGGCGACACGCCGCCGGCCACCTCCATCTCCGCCTCGTACAGGCAGCGGCGCAACTCCAGCAGCGTTTCCCCGCCCAGCATCGCCGCGCAGAAGAAGCCGTCGGGCTTCAGCGCCTGCCGCACCTGGACCAGCGCCCCCGGCAGGTCGTTGACCCAGTGGAGGCTGAGGTTGCTGACCACGAGGTCGAAGGTCTCCGGCACGAAGGGCAGGAACTCCTCGTCGGCGGCGACGGCCAGCGGACCGGCCCGCCGGGCGAAGCCGGGGGAGAGGTCGCAGGCGACCAGAGTCTCGACGCCCTTGCGCCCGCGTAGCGTCCGTCCCATCACCCCGTCATGGGCGCCGAGGTCGAGCACGGTGGGAAAGGGCCGCGCCACGTCCTCCAGCCGGTCGACGAGGCGTTCGGCGACCTCTTCGAACAGGAAGGCGTGTTCGGCGAATGCGGGGACGGCGCGGTCGCGGCGGCGGCGGACGAGCGCGCGGTCGAAGACGGTCATGCTGTCGGGCGTGGTCATGCCCGCAATATAGCCCAGCCCCGGCGGGCTACAACCATCGGCGAAGGGGCCGGGCCGTGCTATGGTCGGCCGCAAACCTGCGGGAGCTTGCCATGGGCATCGAGGAAGCCATCGGCGCCACGTACGAGGCGCTGATCGTCATCATCAAGATCACCACCCCCGTCCTCGTCGTCACCACGGTGCTCGGCATGCTGATGACCATCTTCCAGCAGGCGACCAACATCAACGAATCGACGCTGCAGCAGGACCTGAAGATCTTCGCGACGCTGGCCATCCTGTTCATCACCGGCCCGGCGATCTACATCGCGCTGCGCGACTACACCTTCGTGATCTTCGACCGCATCGCCGGCCTGAACTGACCTGAACTGAGGGGGGCGCGCCGCCATGACCCTTCCGCAGCGGCTGGCGACCAGGGTTCTGGCGGGAATTCTCGACACGCTTCTGCCGCCGCGCTGCCTGTGCTGTGGCGGGGCGGTGGACCGGCAGGGCGGGCTGTGCGCGCCGTGCTGGAGCGGGCTGACCTTCATCGCGCCGCCGCTCTGCGCCGGATGCGGCACGCCCTTCGACTTCGCGCTGGAGGGGGAGCCGCTGTGCGGCGCCTGCATCGCCGAGCCGCCGGTCTTCGCTCGCGCCCGCGCCGTCCTGGCCTACGACGACGGCAGCCGCCCGCTGGTCCTCGGCTTCAAGCACGGCGACCGCATCCACGCCGCCGGGGCCTACGGCGCGTGGCTGGCCCGTGCCGGGGCGGAGCTGCTGGCCGACGCCGACCTGCTGGCCCCGGTGCCGCTGCACCGCCTGCGGCTGTTCCGGCGCCGCTACAACCAGGCGGCCCTGCTCGCCCAGGCGGTGGGCCGGCAGAGCGGGCGCCCGGTGATCCCCGACCTGCTGGTCCGCCGCCGCTCCACCCCGTCGCAGGGCGGGCTCGACCGCTCGGGGCGGCGGCGGAACGTCAAGGGGGCCTTCGCGGTCCGGCCGGGGTTGGAGCCGCGGGTGGCGGGCCGGCGGATCGTCCTGGTCGACGACGTCCTGACCACCGGGGCCACCCTGTCGGAATGCGCGCGGGTGCTGCTGCGCGCCGGGGCGGAGCGGGTGGACGCGCTGACCCTGGCGCGCGTCGTCAAGACGTGAGCCATGAAAACGTAACGGGTGACGCCGTGCGGCGGTTGATCTTATAACCGTTCAAAACAGCCAAGGAGCCCTCCGCATGGCCGACGTCGTCATCTACACCACGCCCTTCTGCCCCTACTGCTCGCGCGCCAAGCGTCTGCTCGACAGCAAGGGGGTGGCGTATGAGGAGATCGACCTCTACATGCAGCCGGGCCGCCGCGAGGAGATGGTGCAGCGGGCCGAGGGGCGCATGACCGTGCCGCAGGTCTTCATCGACGGCAAGCCCTACGGCGGCTCCGATGACATCCACGCGCTGGACCGCGCCGGCAAGCTCGACCCCATTCTGGGAATCGGGGGATGAGCGGTGTCCTGAAGGCCGCCTGCGTCCAGGTCAACGCGGGCACGGACATCCTTCCGAACCTTCAGGCGGCGGGCGATCTGGTCCGCCGGGCGCGCGACGCCGGGGCGGACTTCATCGCCCTGCCCGAGAATGTCAGCATGATCGTCCAGGGCCGCGCCAAGGTGCTGGAGCGGGTGAAGCCGGCCGACGCGCATCCGGCGATCCCCTTCTTCGCCGATCTGGCGCGGGAGACCGGGGCCTGGCTGCTCGCCGGGACGCTGGGCGTCCTGCTCGACGACGGGCGGGTGGCCAACCGCAGTTACCTGTTCGACGCCGAGGGGCGGACCGTCGCCCATTACGACAAGCTCCACATGTTCGACGTCGACCTGAAGGGCGGGGAGAGCTACCGCGAATCCGCGACCTTCCGGCCCGGCGACCGCGCGGTCCTGGCCGCCACGCCCTGGGGCGGGGTGGGGATGACCGTCTGCTACGACCTGCGCTTCGCCTATCTCTACCGGGCGCTGGCCCAGGCGGGGGCGTCGATCCTGACGGTGCCGGCGGCCTTCACCGTACCGACCGGCCGGGCGCACTGGCACACGCTGCTGCGCGCCCGCGCCATCGAGACGGGTTGCTTCGTGCTGGCCCCGGCCCAGACCGGCAGCCACGACCAGGGACGGCTGACCTACGGCCATTCCCTGATCGTCGCCCCCTGGGGCGAGGTGCTGGCCGACGCGGAGGAGGCGGTGGGCTTCGTCCTGGCCGAGCTGGATATGGCCCGCGTCGAGGAGGCCCGCCGCATGGTCCCGGCCCTGACCCACGACCGGACCTTCACGCTCGACCGGGTCGGCTTCTGACCGCCCGTCATGCGGGCAGGGGGTGGGGCAGGGGCCTGGGCTCCGGATCGCCGTCCAGTCCGCTGCCGGCCTCCAGGTCCTTGACCGCGCACAGCCGCTGCACCACCGCGGCCTTGGGCGAGGCGACCTCGCCATGCTCGTAGGCGACGACCTGGAGACGCCCGCGCGCCACCTCCAGAAGCTCACCGCTGCGCAGCAGAAAGGCGGAGGAGGCGGGGCGGCCGAAGCGGGCGTTGCCCAGCGCGAAGGTCTCGTAAAGCAGCAGGCCGCCCGGCTCCAGCGCGTCGAGAAGGATGGGGAACAGCGGGCGGTGCAGGTAATTGGTCACCACGATCGCGGCGAAGCGGCGGTCGTGCAGCAGCGGCACGGGCGCCCCGTTCTCCAGATCGGCCTCCACCAGCTCCACCCCCGCCGTCCCGGTCAGGTCGGTCACCCCGCGCAGGTCGCGGTCCAGCCCGACCACCGGATGGTTGCGCGCCTGGAACAGCCGCAAATGCCGCCCCGACCCGCAGGCGAGGTCGAGCACCGGGCCGCCCGCCCGCACCAGCGGCGCGAAGCGCGCGACCCAGGGAGAGGGCGGGCTGATCGCGGCATGGGGCGAGCCGATGGGGGGCGATCCGGCGGAGGACGGTGTGGACAAGGGACGGATGCTCCCGCTCTTTTCATGACGTGTGTTTGACCGCGACGCCGGCGTCGTGCTGAACTGGCAACCGGTCACCGACCGTATATCATGACCATCCGTTCTTCTCACCTTGGAGCATCCGACGGGGACATGATCCTCTTCGTTCTGAAATGCACGGCCGACCACCGGTTCGAGGCCTGGTTCCGCAACGGCGACGCCTATGAGACGCAGGCCGCCGCCCGAGCCATTGCCTGCCCGGTCTGCGGCGACACGCACATCGCCAAGGCCCCCATGGCCCCGCGCATCGCCAAAGGCGGCCGCTCCAAGGACGACGCACCCCGCGAGAGCGGCGCGCCGGAGGCGGTGCCCACGGCGGCTGGCGGCGCACCGGCCCCTGCCGCTCCCCCGGCGTCCGCAACCCCGACCGTGCCGGCGGAGGTGCGCGAGCGCTTCGCGGCGGAAGTCATGCGTCAGTTGACGGAAATTCGCCGTACGGTTGAAGAGAGCTGCGATTACGTCGGGGATCGCTTCGCCGAGGAGGCCCGGCGCATCCATTATGGCGAAACCGACCCGCGCGGAATCTATGGCGAGGCCACCGACAAGGAAGCGGACGAGTTGAAGGAGGAAGGTGTGACTTTTGGTCGCATACCTTGGCTTCCGCGCACCAATTCCTAAGCCCGAGCCTCACGATATTTCGTGTACCCCTTGCCCTTTCGCTGCCATGGGTTTGTGAACGATGCCCCGGAACAACGGCTGCGGGCTGCGTCAAGCCGCTTTTTAGCGGCTGGCCTGCATCAAAGTTGTTGACGGGATAGTTCGTTACAAAGACCATATGGCCCGAGTGTCTAATATGACCTTGCAAAAATCGCTCGGCACTCGCGAGGGGACGCACTATGAAAGAAAACGCTCAGAGGATTCTCGCGAATCCCAAGTTTCAGGAGCTGGTGCAGAAGCGTAGCGCATTCGCGTGGACGCTTTCGATCGCCATGCTCGTCATCTACTTCGGCTTCATCCTGCTGGTCGCCTTCGGCAAGGGGTTCCTGGGTACCCCGATCGGCAGCGGCGTGACCACCTGGGGTATCCCCGTCGGCCTCTTCACCATCGTCTCGGCCTTTATCCTGACCGGCATCTACGTGCATCGGGCGAACGGCGAGTTCGATGAGCTGAACCGGCAGATCATGGAGGAGTCGAAGTGATGCGTTCGCTGGTCAATCGTGTGGGCGCCGCGGCCGTCGCGGCCGGCGCGCTCATCCCCGCGTCGGTGCACGCGGCGGCGGTCGAAGGCGCGGTTCAGAAGCAGGCGACGAACCTCTCGGCGATCGTCATGTTCCTGATCTTCGTGCTGGCCACGCTCGGCATCACCTACTGGGCGGCGCGCCGCACGAAGTCGGCGAAGGACTTCTACGCCGCCGGCGGCGGCATCACCGGCTTCCAGAACGGCCTCGCCATCGCCGGCGACTACATGTCGGCGGCGTCCTTCCTCGGCATCGCCGGCCTCGTCTACACCTCCGGTTTCGACGGCCTGATCTTCTCGGTGGGCTGGCTGGTCGGCTGGCCGATCATCCTGTTCCTGGTCGCCGAGCGGCTGCGCAACCTCGGCAAGTACACCTTCGCCGACGTCGCCTCCTACCGCTTCCAGCAGACCCCGATGCGCACGATGGCCGCCTGCGGCTCGCTCGCCACGGTGACCTTCTACCTGATCGCCCAGATGGTCGGCGCCGGCAAGCTGATCCAGCTGCTGTTCGGCCTCGACTACATGTGGGCGGTGGTGATCGTCGGCGTTCTCATGATCGCCTACGTGACCTTCGGCGGCATGCTCGCCACCACCTGGGTGCAGATCATCAAGGCGGTTCTGCTGCTGTCGGGCGCCTCCTTCATGGCCTTCGCGGTGCTCGCCAAGTTCGGCTTCAGCCCGGAGGCGATGTTCGCCACGGCCACGCAGGTCCACCCGAAGGCGACCGCCATCATGGCGCCGGGCGCCCTCATCACCGACCCGGTCTCGGCGATCTCGCTGGGCATGGCGCTGATGTTCGGCACCGCCGGCCTGCCGCACATCCTGATGCGCTTCTTCACGGTGTCGGACGCCAAGGAAGCCCGCAAGTCGGTGTTCTACGCGACCGGCTTCATCGGCTACTTCTACATCCTGACCTTCATCATCGGCTTCGGCGCCATCGTGCTGCTGCTGGCCCCGGACGCCACCGGCGCCTATCCGTTCCTGACCGCGGCCCCCGCGGCGGGCGCGCTGGCCAACCCGGCGACCATCATCGGCGGCTCCAACATGGCGGCCATCCACACCGCGCACGCGGTGGGCGGCGACCTGTTCTTCGGCTTCATCTCGGCGGTGGCCTTCGCCACCATCCTCGCGGTGGTCGCGGGCCTGACGCTGGCCGGCGCCTCGGCCGTGTCGCACGACCTGTACGCCTCGGTGATCGCCAGGGGCCGCGCGTCGGAGCATGACGAGATCCGCGTCTCGAAGATCACCACCGTGGTCATCGGCATCGTCTCGATCTTCCTCGGCATCGCCTTCGAGAACCAGAACGTGGCCTTCATGGTCGGCCTCGCCTTCGTGATCGCGGCCTCGGCGAACTTCCCGGTTCTGCTGATGTCGATGTTCTGGGGCCGGATGACCACCCGCGGCGCCGTTCTCGGCGGCTGGATCGGCCTGGTCTCGTCGGTCAGCCTGCTGATCATGGGTCCGACCGTGTGGAAGTCGGTGCTGGGCAACCCGGCCGCCCTCTTCCCGTACGACAACCCGGGCGTCTTCACCATCCCGCTGTCGTTCCTGGCGATCTGGTTCTTCTCGATCACCGACAACAGCAAGACCGCGCAGGACGAGCGCGAGGCCTACAAGGCCCAGTACATCCGGTCGCAGACCGGCCTGGGTGCCGAAGGGGCCTCTGCTCACTAATGCGAATGGTCGCACCCGCCTTCCGCAGATGAGGGGGCTGGTGTAATCTTCAAGGCGCCTCAAGACCGCGGTCTTGGGGCGCCTTTTTTATTCACCCGCCGGTTCGTGGAGCGGATTTTGTCCGACGCCTTCGATTTCTCCGTCCCCCCCTTCGACCGCCTGACCCCGGAGCAGCGGCAGCGGCTCGCCGCCGCGCTCGACCTCGGCGTCTATGTCCGGGACGGCGTGATCCTGAGCCGGGACGAGCCGGCGGACTGCCTGTTCGTGGTGCGTCAGGGGCTGGTCCACGAGCGCCGGGGCGGCGAGGTGGTGGCGGTGCACGGCGCCCACGACAGCTTCGACCTCCAGGCTCTGTTCTCCGACGGGCAGGCGCGCAGCTTCGTCGCGGCGGAGGACACGCTGTGCGACCTGGTGCCCCGCCAAGTCCTTCTCGAACTGGCCCACGAGAACGCCGCGTTCGGCGCGGTGATCCAGCAGGGCTTCGCCGACCGGCTGAGCGCGCTGGCCAACGAGCGTTCGAACCGCGAAACCGCCGCATTGACCATGGCGCGAATCCGCCAGGCCTATCTGCACCCGCCGGTCTTCGTCGAGGCCGGGGCGTCCCTGCGCGACGCGGCGGCGGCGATGAAGCGGAACCAGGCGAGCAGCGTGCTGGTCCGGGAAGGCGATCCGAAAAACGGGGGGCGCATCGGCATCCTGACCGGCACCGACCTGCGCGACCTCGTGGTGCTGGAGGGGCGTCCGGTGGACAGCCCGGTGGGGCCGCTCGCCCGCTACGAACTGCTGGCGCTGGACCGCGACGACCTGCTGTTCAACGCGCTGATCCTGATGACCAAGCATTCGGTGCGCCGTCTCGTCATCACCGAGCAGGGCGAGGTCGCCGGCCTGCTGGAGCAGACCGACCTGCTGGCCGTCCTGTCCAACCATTCCCAGGTCATCGCGCTCAAGGTCGACCGCGCCGCCACGCCGGAGGATCTGGGCCGGGCCAGCCAGGACATCGTCGCGCTGATCCGCACGCTGCACGGCACGGGTGTCAAGGTGTCCTTCATCGCCGACCTCGTGACCGAGCTGAACCGCAAGATCTTCCGCCGCCTGTTCGAACTGCTGGCGCCGCCGGACCTGCTGGCGAATTCCTGCCTGATCGTGATGGGCAGCGAGGGGCGCGGCGAGCAGCTTCTGAAAACCGACCAGGACAACGGGCTGATCCTGCGCGACGGCTACGATTGCCCGACGCTGTCGCAGGTGACCGACGCCTTCACCCGCCATCTGGTCGCGTTCGGCTACCCGCCCTGCCCGGGGCGCATCATGGTGTCCAACCCGGACTGGACGCGCCCGCTGGCGCTGTACAAGGATTCCCTCTTCCACTGGATTCACCGTCCCGACGAGGCGGCGCAGATGAACCTCGCCATCTTCTACGACGCGGCGGCGGTGGCCGGGGACGCCGCCCTGCTGGCCGAGGCGAAGGGCTACCTGCTCGGCCGGCTGCAGGACAACCAGATGTTCTTCACCGCCTTCGCCCGCCCGGCGCTGGCCTTCGACACGCCGTCGGGCCTGTTCGGCGGCCTGTTCGAGCGGCGCCGCAACGAGGCGGTGGACATCAAGAAGGCCGGCATCTTTCCCATCGTCCACGGCGTCCGCGCGCTGGCGCTGGAAAAGCACATGGCGGAGACCAACACGACCGAGCGCATCTGGGCGCTCGCCGACCAGGGCGTTCTCGACCGCGCCGTGGCCGGCGAACTGGCCGACGCCTTCACCTTCCTGTCCACGCTGCGGCTGAAGGCCGGCCTGGACGGCAGCGTGTCCGGCACCCAGACCGACAACCTCGTCCGCACCGAATCCCTGGGCAAGCTCGACCGCGACCAGTTCAAGGACTGCTTGGCGCTGGTGAAGAAGTTTAAGGAACTGCTCGCCTACCACTTCCACCTGAACCATTGACCCGCCGAGCGCGCGGGGAAAGGAGGCGGCATGCCGACCGAGACCATTGCCAGCGTGGTGGCCAACGGGGTGGTGGCCGCTCCTGTCGCTGACTCCGCCGTCCTGCTTGCCGAGCATCCCGACCGCGCCTTGCTGCTGTCGGGGGAGGAGACCGGAGAGCGGGTGGCGATCCATTGCGAGGCCACCTCCTTCGACGCGACCACGGCCGATCTCCGCGGCGTCGCCGCTCTGCGCATTCGCGGCGGCCGTATCCTGACCAGCCAGCGCCTGATCCTTTCCTTCTGGCCCACCGAACCGGCGGAACCCGCGCTGTCCCGCCTGCTGGCCTTCATCGGCAACCGCCCGCTGGTCGGTTACTACCTGGATTTCACCGTGGGGCTCCTGGATCGGCTGGTGCAGCCGATGGTGGGCATGCCGCTGCCGAACCAGAGGATCGAGGTGTCCAGCCTCTATTACGGCCGCAGGGCCAAGGTGCCTGGCAAATACGCGGTCGATCTGCGGCTGGACAGCATCCTGCGCGATCTCGACCTGCCGCCGCGCGCCGGGGAGGACGCCTACGCCAGCGCGCTCGCCTCCGCCATGGTCTATCTGCGTCTGGAGCCGCCGCGGCCCTGACGCTTCATCAAGCCGCTTTCGTCTGGCCTTTCGAAAGGGTGGGCACCGACACGATGAAGCGGGTGCCCGGTCCACCGTCCGGCTGCCGGTCGATCGTCACATCCGCCCCGGCCTGCTGGGCCAGCGCCCGGACCAGAACCAGCCCCAGCCCGCTCGGGCGCTTGTCGTTGGGGCGGCTTTGGGAGGCCGACGGATCGGGCGGCAGGCCGGTGCCGTCGTCGCGCACCACCATCCGCATGCCCTCCGTGCCTTCCGGCAGCAGGTCCACCGTCACCGTGCCGGGATGGCCAAGGGGGAAGGCGTGCAGCAGCGCGTTGGATACAAGCTCGCTGGCGATCAGGGCGAGCGGGGTGGCCTGATCCACGTCCAGGCTCCAGGGCTGGGGAGCGTTCACCGTTAGCCGCGCCCCGCTCGGATTGGTCGAGCGGACCAGCCCGTCGCAGAGCTGGCGCAGGTAATCGGCGAAGTCGATGCGCGCCGGCTGGTCGGAGCGGTAAAGCAGCTCCTGCATCAGGCTCATGCACTGGATGCGGCGCAGGCTCTCGTCGAAGGCGCGGCGGGCCGGCTCGTCGATGCGCGCGGCCTGAAGGCGCAGCAGGCTGCAGATGACCTGAAGGTTGTTCTTCACCCGGTGCTGGATCTCCTTCAGCAGGACCTCCTTGTCGGTCACCGCCGTTTCGAGCTGCCCGTTGGTCCGCTCCAGCTCCGCTGTGCGCTGGTGCACCCGCTCCTCCAGCGTGTCGTAGGCGTTCTGGAGCGCGCTCTCCGCCTGCCGCTCCCGCCGGGCGCGCTGAAGGGCCATCCCGCCGATCACCGACACCGCGGCCAGGGCCGCCAGCGCGTAGGAGATGTAGGTCCACAGCTGCCCGTGCCAGCGATCCATGACGCTGCTCACCGGGATGGCCACTCCAACGGTCAGCGGCACGCTGTCCACCTGGCGCAGCGCGGAGATTTCCGGCTCCCCGGCGGCCTCCGCCGCGGCGCTGTCGGTGGCGTCCGGCCCCTGGGTCTCGTGCAGCAGGACCGTGCCGTCGGCCCGGCGCAGGGTGATGGAACGGGCGTAGTCGAAATCGAAGCTCTTGTAGATGTCGCGGACGTAGCGCGGCGAGACGGCGACCAGGGCCACGCCGCGGAATTGCCCCGGTGCCGCGGCCAGCGGGCGCGAGAGCAGGATCAGCGGCTCCTGGCTGTAGCGGCTTTTGTCCAGCGCGGTGATGAAGAGCTGGCCGGCCGCCTTGCCGCCGCCCGTCCGCTGGGCCTCGAAGTAATCGCGGTCGGCGACGTTCATCGCCGGGGTGGGAAAGCGGCGGGTGCTCAGGACGGGGTTCCCTTCGGCGTCGAACAGCCAGATCGACACCAGATAGGGCGTGCCCCGCACCAGCGCCGCGTAGCGTTCCCAGGCCGCCCGGTCCGTGGGCAGCGGGGCGTCGGCCGGTCCGGCGAGCTGGACCGCCTGCTTCAGGATCAGGTCGCTGGTCTCCACCAGCCGGGCCGCGTGCTCCGCGACCAGCAGGCTGGCGTTGCCGGCGGTGTCCTGGGCGTGCTGCAGGGCCGCCGCCCGGTCCCGCAACGCGAAGCTGGCCGACAGGCCGAGCGTCAGCAGCAGCGCCACCGCGCAGACCATCAGGACCAGAGCCGAGCCCGGCATCCGGTAGAGCAGAGGGGAACCTTTGGATCGCAGGGCGCGCAGGGGCATGGGAGAGAGGCCGTTGAGCATCGAAGGTCGTGGCTTTCGTGGCGGACCAACACTTTTTTGCAGGCTCCTGTTCCCTGGGTACGCCCGTTGAACCGCGCCGCGCCACCCCCTATTGTCGCGCCGGGCCGAAAGGCCGAAGCGGCATCGAGCGCGGGGAGTATGGCGTATGAAGATCGATGGCAGGGCCTACCGCACCATCTGGCTGGCGCAGGACGGCTGGTCGGTGGAGATCATCGACCAGACCAGGATGCCGCATGATTTCGCCGTCGCGCGGCTGACCGACCTGGAGGAGGCCGCCCACGCCATCCGCGCCATGCTGGTGCGCGGGGCGCCGCTGATCGGGGCGACCGCCGCCTATGGCGTGGCGCTGGCCATGCGGGCCGACCCGTCCGACGCCGCCTTGGAGGCGGCCGGCGCGCGGCTGCTCGCCACCCGCCCGACCGCCGTCAACCTGCGCTGGGCGCTGGACCGGATGCGCACCCGTCTGGCGCCGCTGCCGCCCGCTGCCCGCGCCGAGGCCGCCTACGCCGAGGCCGCGGCGGTCTGCGACGAGGACGTCGCCATCAACCGCGCCATCGGAGAACATGGTGCCGCCCTGATCCGCGAGGCCGCCCGCCGCAAGGCCCCGGGCGAGCCGGTGAACGTGCTGACCCACTGCAACGCCGGCTGGCTGGCCACCGTCGATTGGGGCACGGCGCTCGCCCCCGTCTATGTCGCCTTCGAGGTGGGCATCCGTCTGCATGTCTGGGTGGACGAGACGCGCCCGCGCAACCAGGGCGCCAGCCTGACCGCCTGGGAACTGAACCGCCACGGCGTGCCCCACACGGTGGTGGTGGACAACACCGGCGGCCACCTGATGCAGCACGGCATGGTCGATCTGTGCATCGTCGGCACCGACCGCACCACGGCGACCGGCGACGTCTGCAACAAGATCGGCACCTATCTGAAGGCTCTGGCCGCCCACGACAACGGCGTGCCCTTCTACGTCGCGCTGCCCTCCCCGACCATCGACTGGGGCATGGCGGATGGCGTCAAGGAAATCCCCATCGAGGAGCGCGACTCCCGCGAGGTGACCGAACTGACCGGCATCACCGCCGACGGGCGGATCGAGACCGTCCGCGTCACCCCGGCCGGCAGCCCGGCGGTCAATTACGGCTTCGACGTGACCCCGGCCCGTCTGGTCACCGGTCTGGTGACCGAACGCGGGGTGTGTCCGGCGACCCGCGAGGGGTTGGCGGGGTTGTTTCCGGAGCGGGGTGGCGCGTAAAGCGCTTGCCCCATACGCTCCCCCTTACACCACCGGCACCAGCTTGCGCCGCCGCGGCGGGTTGCCGCCCTTGCAGGGGCTGTAGGCGCCCGGCGTCAACTGCCCCAGCGTGATGCCGGTGGCCGCGGCGATGTCGGCCAGCCGCTCCAGCCCCAGCACGCGGGTGGCGGCGAGCGCGATGCGGCCGCAGGCCTCGGCGTCGCTGCCGGCGCGGTGGTGGTCGAGCGCGATGCCCAGATGGTCGGCCAGGTAATTCAGCTTGTGCGCCGACAGCTGCGGCCACGCCTTGCGCGCCAGCACCACGGTGCAGAGGTAGCTGCAGGCCGGCCACACCAGCCCGTAATCGTCCAGCGTGTGGCGCAGCACGCTGATGTCGAAGGAGGCGTTGTGGGCCAGCACCAACCGGCCTTCCAGCCGACGGGCGAAGCGGCGCCAGACCTCCGGGAATTCCGGTGCGCCGGCGACATCCTCCGCCCGCAGGCCGTGGACGGCGGTGTTGAAGGGGTTGAAGCGCATCTCCCGCGGGCGGATCAGATGCTCCTCGGTCTCCACCACGCGCCCGTCCTCGATCCAGGCGACGCCGATGGAGCAGGCGCTGGTCCGCGATTCGTTGGCGGTTTCGAAGTCGATGGCGACAGCCTGCATAACGTCTTCCCTCAGCCCAGGATCAGGCGGGTGACGTCCGCGGGCAGGTCGCCGTCGAGCGCCATCAGGCGGACCTTCAGCAGGCAGGCCACCGCAATGGCGTCGGTGATCTCCCCGCGCTTGACCATGGCGTAGGCCTCCGCGAAGGGAACGTGGCGCAGTTGCAGGACCTCCGTCTCCTCCGGTTCGGCCTGCCCCTGCTCGATCCCCCAGGCGAGAAAGCAATGGGCGGTCTCGTCGGTGATGCTGTTGGACAGGTGCATGGTCAGGATCGGGAGCCAGTGGCGGGCGGTCTGGCCGGTTTCCTCCAGCAACTCGCGCTTGGCCGACTCCACCGGTTCGACGCCCTTCTTGCCGCCGCCCTCCGGGATCTCCCAACTGTACTGTTCCAAGGGGAAGCGGTACTGGCCGACCAGCGTGACGCGGCCCTGGTCGTCGATGGGAACCACCCCGGTCGCCAGATTTTGGGCGTGCATGACGCCGTAGATGCCGGGATTGCCGAGCGGGGTCAGCACGTCGTGCTCCACCACCCGCATCCACGGATTCTCGTAGATCGGCTTGGTCGTCAGGACGGTCCAGGGATTGCCGGTCTTGTGCGGCACGCCGGTGCTCCTTGAGCGGTGTGGGGGCGGTGTGGGGACAGGCTGCGGGGTGCTGGGGCGGAACTATAGGCATTGCGCCTCGATGCTGCAACGCGGCGCGCTTCGGCCACCGTGCCGCGCGTCGGCTTCAGGACCGCAAGCCATGGTCGTTACGGAAATATTTCACAGTTAGATAAAATTTTCGCGACAGTTCACGCAAGTCCTTTCCAACTGTTCGTGCTGGTTACTTGACTCCCCGACTGTTGAGGTCTACCTCTGTATTGTGCGGTATCCGTTGATGCCGGCGGTGGCCGTCCTTCGTGGGGCAGCAATTTTGGAAACGCAGCGCCGGATGCGGCACAATTTTCAGGATAGGGAGCGCTGGCGCAATCCCGACTGGCGGACGAAATTCGTCGCCTGGTGGGAAGGCTACGACCTCGCCGCCCTGTCCCGGCTGGCCCGCACCGCCCCGGCCTCCCGCCTGCCGCTGCGCGGCCCGGTGGCGGCGCTGGGTTCCGCCGCGCCGGCCGGCGCCCTGCCGCCCGAGGCGCCGCGGCCCGATGCCGACCTGGAGCGGCTGGAGAACCTGCAACTGGACCGGCAGGGCGAACCGGTCTGGTCGGTCGCCCGCACGGAAGGGGCGCAGATGCTGTGGGGCCAGGACTGCGTCGGTCCCGGCGACTCGCAATGGATGGTCGAATCCGTCCGCTCCTTCGGGCTGAACCCGGCCAAGAGCGTGCTGGACCTCTCGGCGGGGCTGGGCGGGCCGGCGCGCGGCATCGTCGACAGCTACGACACCTGGGTCACCGGCCTGGAGATGTCCCCCCTGCTGGCCAAGCTGGGGATGGAGCGGTCCAAGGCGCTGGGCGTGTCGAAGAAGGCGCCGATCGGCCATTACGACCCGGAGCATTTCAACCAGGCGGGCTCCTTCGACCTCGTGCTGGCCGACCGGGTGATGCACCGGGTGCGCGACAAGGAAGGTTTCCTCGACCGCGTCTGCGACTGCGTCAAGCCGAAGGGCGGTGTGCTGCTGTTCGATTATGTGATCGAGGGCACCCCGTCCTCCTGGGAGAGCTGGAATGGCTGGCGCGACTCCGAGCCGCTGGAGGTCTATCCCTGGTCGGCCACCCGCATGGCCGACGAGCTGACCCAGCGCAACCTCGACCTGCGCATTTCCGAGGATCTTACGCAATTTCATCGCCGTCAGGCCGTGGAGCGGGTGCGCCGGCTGGGCGAGGCGCTGAAGACCGCGGTCCCCGAACCCCGCGTGCTCAAGGCGCTGGCCCGCGAGCTGGCGCTGTGGTGGTCGCGCCTGCGCGTGCTGGGCAGCGGGCTGCGTTTCTGCCGCTACGTGGCGATGCGCCCGACTTAAGGCTTCTCGTCACAGGCCCGCGGTTCGATCTTGCGCTCCGCGGCGAAGCGCCGGGCCGACTCCGTCACCAGCTTGCGGATCAGGGCGCGGCGCGGCTCGATGGGGCCGGACACGTCCAGCCAGCGCTCCCCGTCCCACTGCTGCACATGCAGCGGCACGATCCCTTCATGGTCGGCGCAGGTGATGCGCAGCGGCTGCATGAAGCCGTCCAGCCCCAGCGCGGCCAGCCGTTCGGCGGTCAGGTCCAGATGGTCGAAGCCCCAGGCGACCTGTGCCCCGGTCAGCGGCCGGCGCCCGTATTTGCCCTGCGCGGTGCGGATGGCCTCGACCAGGACGGCGGCGTTGAAGACCCCGCGGTTGTAGAGCACCGTGCCGATCTGGCCGGGATCGCCGGCCCCCAGCCCATGGGCGTGGACCCGCTCGCGGATGGCGCGGATCACCGGCAGGTCCGCCCCGGCGGCGTGGAAGGCGACCGCCTTGTAGCCGACCGCGGCGGCGCCGACCGGCCGGACGTCCAGCTCCGACCCGGCCCACCAGACGCCGATCATGCGGTCGGCCGGATAGCCGGCGGCGGCGGCCTCGCGCAGGGCGGTGGAGTTCTGCACGCCCCAGCCCCACAGGATCACGTAATCGGGCCGGTAGTGGCGGGCGATCTGCGTCCACACCGCGCGTTGGTCCAGCCCGGGCGGGGCGACGGGGAAGCTGCGCATCTCGAAGCCCAGCGGGCCGCGCAACGCCTCCAGCATGGGCAGCGGCTCCTTGCCGAAGGCGCTGTCGTGGTAGACGTAGGCGATTTTCCGCCCGTGCAACTGGTCCTGCCCGCCCAGCTCCGTTGCGATGTGGCTGATGGCGGCGTCGATGCCCGTCCAATAGCTGGCCGGGGCGTTGACCGCGTAGGGGAAGACCCGCCCGTCGGACACGTCCGCCCGCCCGTAGCCGGAGGAGAAGACCGGGATGCGGTCGGCGGCCCCGCGCTCGATCAGGGCGTAGGTGATGCCGGTGGACAGCGGCAGGACGGCGGCGGCCCCGGTCGGCCCCTTGGCCTTCAGCCGCTCGTAGCACTCCACCCCGCGGTCGGTGTTGTAGCCGGTGTCGCACTCCTCCCAGGCGATGGGCACGCCGCCGATGCCGCCGTCGCGCCGGTTGACCAGCGTCAGATAATCGGCCACCCCGTCGGCCAGCGGGATGCCGTAGGGCGCGTAGGGGCCGCTGCGGTAGACAAGGTGGGGGAAGAACTGCGCCCCTTGCGGCGACTCCGGGGCGGCCTTGGCCGGGGCGCACAGCACCGCCACCGCCAGGGCCACCGCCGCCAAAGCTGGGGCGCGCCATGCCATTCCGTTTCCTCCACCCGTCGCGCGCCGGGCCGTTGCGCCCGTCCGCGTGGTTTTCATTGCGCGGGATTCTAGTACGGACCGGTCCGGTTTCGCACGAAGAGAGCGCACCCCCACGCCTCCGCTTCCCTGCCTCTCGGAAGGAGCCCTTTGAAGGGGGGCGGGACCGGCACTAAATCAGGCGGTTGAGGCATGCGGAAACCACGGCCGCCGCCCGGCCGGTCCGCCAATAACGCGAAGGAGGGGTACCGTGACGACGTTCACCGGTCAGGACTCGCTGAAAACCCGCCGCTCCCTGTCCGTCGGGAGCAAGAGCTACGATTATTTCAGCATCAAGGCCGCGGAGGACGCCGGACTGGGCGACCTCTCCCGGCTGCCCTATTCGATGAAGGTGCTGCTGGAAAATCTCCTGCGCTTCGAGGACGGGCGCACCGTGTCCACCGACGACGTGAAGGCGGTGGCCCAGTGGCTTCATGACAAGCGGTCCGACCGTGAGATCGCCTACCGCCCGGCGCGCGTGCTGATGCAGGACTTCACCGGCGTGCCGGCGGTCTGCGATCTGGCGGCGATGCGCGAGGCGATGGCCGCGCTGGGCGGCGATCCCAAGAAGATCAACCCGCTGGTCCCGGTCGATCTGGTCATCGACCACTCGGTGATGGTCGATTTCTTCGGCAACCCCTCCGCCTTCGAGAAGAACGTCGAGCTGGAGTTCGAGCGCAACTTGGAACGCTACGCCTTCCTGCGCTGGGGCCAGAAGGCCTTCGACAATTTCCGCGTCGTGCCGCCGGGCACCGGCATCTGTCACCAGGTGAACGTCGAGTATCTGGCCCAGGGCGTGTGGACCGACACCGACCCGGCGGGCAAGCTCGTCGCCTATCCCGACACGCTGGTCGGCACCGACAGCCACACCACCATGGTGAACGGGCTGGGCGTGCTCGGCTGGGGAGTCGGCGGCATCGAGGCCGAGGCGGCCATGCTCGGCCAGCCCATCTCCATGCTGATCCCCGAGGTCGTCGGCTTCAAGCTGACCGGGCGGCTGAAGGAGGGCACGACGGCCACCGACCTCGTGCTGACCGTCACCCAGATGCTGCGCAAGAAGGGCGTGGTCGGCAAGTTCGTGGAGTTCTACGGGCCGGGTCTGGATCACCTGACGCTGGCCGACCGCGCCACCATCGGCAACATGGCCCCGGAGTACGGCGCCACCTGCGGCATCTTCCCGATCGACGCGGAGACCATCCGCTACCTGACCTTCACCGGCCGCGACGCCGACCGCGTGGCGATGGTCGAGGCCTACGCCCGCGCCCAGGGCATGTGGCGCGACGCCGGCACGCCGGACCCCGTCTTCACCGACGCGCTAGAGCTGGACATGACGACGGTCGAGCCGTCGCTGGCCGGCCCGAAGCGCCCGCAGGACCGCGTGCCGCTGTCCCAGGCGGCACAGAGCTTCAGCGGCGATCTGGTCGGCGCCTTCAAGGCGGAGGACGCCGACCGCTCCGTTCCCGTGCAGGGCTGCGGCTACACCCTCGACCAGGGGGCGGTGGTGATCGCCGCCATCACCTCCTGCACCAACACCTCCAACCCGGCGGTGCTGGTGGCCGCCGGCCTGCTCGCCCGCAAGGCGGTGGAGAAGGGGCTGACGTCCAAGCCCTGGGTCAAGACCTCGCTGGCGCCGGGATCGCAGGTGGTCACCGACTATCTGGCCAAGGCCGGGCTCCAGCCCTACCTCGACCAGCTCGGCTTCAACATCGTCGGCTACGGCTGCACCACCTGCATCGGCAACAGCGGCCCGCTGCCCGACCCCATCGCCGCGGCGGTGGAAGAGGGCAACCTCGTGGTCGCCGCGGTGCTGTCGGGCAACCGCAACTTCGAAGGCCGGGTGAATCCGCACACGCGGGCGAACTATCTGGCCTCGCCGCCGCTGTGCGTCGCCTACGCGCTGGCCGGCAACATGAAGATCGACCTGGCCAAGGACCCCATCGGCACCGGCCATGACGGCCAGCCCGTCTACCTGAAGGATATCTGGCCGACCAACCAGGAGGTCCAGGACGCCATCGACGCCTCGCTGTCGGCGGAGATGTTCCGCAGCCGCTACGGCAACGTTTTCGAGGGGCCGGAGCAGTGGCGCGGCATCCGCACCGCCGAGGGCCAGACCTACGAGTGGCAGGCGGGCAGCACCTACGTGAAGCTGCCGCCCTTCTTCGCCGACATGCCGAAGACCCCCGACGCGGTGAGCGACGTGCGGGGCGCCCGCGCGCTGGCCGTGCTCGGCGACAGCATCACCACCGACCACATCTCCCCCGCCGGGTCGATCAAGAAGACCAGCCCGGCCGGCGAGTATCTGTTGAGCCATCAGGTGCGGCCGCAGGACTTCAACTCCTACGGGGCGCGGCGCGGCAACCACGAGGTGATGATGCGCGGCACCTTCGCCAACATCCGCATCCGCAACGAGATGCTGGCGGGCGTGGAGGGCGGCGAGACCCGGCACTACCCCTCGGGCGAGCAGTTGCCGATCTACACCGCGGCGATGCGCTACGCCCAGGAGGGCGTGCCGCTGGTGGTCATCGCCGGCAAGGAGTACGGCACCGGCTCCAGCCGCGACTGGGCGGCCAAGGGCACCAAGCTGCTGGGCATCCGCGCGGTGATCGCCGAGAGCTTCGAGCGCATCCACCGCTCGAACCTCGTCGGGATGGGCATCCTGCCGCTCCAGTTCAAGGACGGGCTGACCCGCAACGATCTGGCTCTGGACGGCACGGAGACCTTCGACATCGACGGCATCGAGCAGGACCTGCGCCCGCGCAAGGACGTGACGATGACCATCACCCGCGCCGGCGGTCAGACCCGGCAGGTGCCGCTGCTGCTGCGCATCGATACGGTGGACGAGGTCGAGTATTACCGGAACGGCGGCGTGCTGAACTTCGTCCTGCGCAATCTGGCGAAGTGAGGCTGTTGGAACGTTTGAAGACTTACGATATCGGAATTCTGGTCTGATCCTTGACTTGAATCAGAAAAAGAGGTAACCGAATGGAGGCGGTCGGGAATGATGTCTCGACCGCCTTGATTCTGGGGGGAAATTCCCTTCGCAACCCGGCCAAAGGCGTGGCGTTTCTGCCGATGCCGCGGCGACGGACAACATGGGTTGGTTTCGCACGATGCCGAATCTTGAGCATGTGATGAACGATCCGGATGCGCTCCGGGATTCCGTGGAACGCATGATGGCCCATCAGGGCAGCCGCGGCGAAGTCCGCATCAATCATGGCATCCGAACCGCGCAGGAACTGGAGGATTGGGTGCGCCAGTCCACCCACAAGCCTGAAGACATCGATGCCTACCGTCAACTGTTGGGGTTGGACTCGGACGCCAATGGTTGATCCCGCCTTACCGGAGTTTTCCTTCACCGATGAACTTCGGCGAAGGATTTTCACCGAATATGTGACGTTTCTCAGCGAAGCCTGCCGTGTGTTCCGGATGCCGCTGAAGCATCTGGAATACAGCGACCGCGAACTGGCCTTGGCCGTTGCGGAGGCGGAGATCGACCTGCGCGCGGTGCTGGCGCGGCGCTCAAGGACGCATGGCATCACGCCCGGCAAGATTGCCGGCGTCCTGGCCTTCCGGCTGAGTCGGTTCAAGATCGTGCATTTCAATCCGGAGGGTTGGGGAAATCCCAATCTGTACTTGATCCAGGAAATGGCCGCCGTGCTTCTGGTGAAGCGCCTTTTCGTAAGGGGCACAATTCCGGAAATCAGCGTCCTTGAACTCAGCTATCAGCTTTCCCGGCGGCATGCCAATCAGGAAACCGCCGGATTGTTCTTCGATGCTTTCGCGACGGACGCTCGGCACGCGGCCTGAGACTGGTCCTCACTCTCCGTAGGTTTGATCGGGCGCGCGCAAAACCTCCTGAATGCTCTGCACGAGCAGGATGCTGCCGTGGGTCGAGAAATGGCCCTGGTCCAGGAAGTAGAAGCCCTGGTCGTCCCTGATCCGGCAGAGCGGAAGGGACTTGCAGGGATCGGGATCGCAGAAATAGTCGGAGGTGTCGACGAACTGCGCCCCCTGCGTCGCGGTGATCAGCGGCTGGTCGGCGGCTTGGCCGGTGATCGAATAGGCCCGCTCCGACTTCATGAAATAGGTGTGGTCGTAGGGGTTGCGGAAGCGGAACACCGGGCTCTGCCCCAGCACGACGATGCGGATGCCCCGGCTCAGCAAAGCCACCACGGTGTCATGCAGGCGGCGGAGATCGAGGGCGTTGGTGTCCATGTACCATTCCCACCGCGCCGCCATGATGACGATGCGGATGCCGTTGCGGTCGATGATCTCATCGACGCGGCTGTTGAAGTCCTGGCAGTTCGGACGGGCGTTGACGGACAGATCCTTGATGGGCGGGCAGCCGGATGCCGTGTATTGGACGATGTTGAAGGGCAGGGTGTCGGCGATGTTCTGAAGCCCCGGCACATAATGGGCGGCGAAGGAATCCCCCCAGAGCAGGGCGGTGGGCGCGTCCGCCTTCAGGGGGCCTATCCGGCAACCCTCCATGCCCGGCCACGCCTCGGGGGGCTGGTCGGTTTCGAGGAAGCAGGTGTGTTCCTTGTAGAGTTCCCGCCCTGAGATGTCCTGCGGCGCGTAGTCGGTGAAGCGCTGTGGCAGCCCGTTGGACAGATGGCCGAGCAGCCCGACCCCCGCCAGCCCCGCCATGGCCCAGCCGGTCCGGGCGAAGACCGTGGACGGCCGGCGCCCCGACTCCGCCCCGGGATCCGCCCTGGGCTTGCGGAAGGGAATTTCGATCAGCCGCCAGGACAGCACGGACACCGCGGCGATGACCGCGAGAAGGACCAGCGTCTCCCTGGTGGACAGGTCCCGCCCCTTGTGGAAGCGCGCGAAGACCATCAGCGGCCAGTGCCAGATGTACATGGAGTAGGAGATCAGCCCGATGAAGACCATGGGGCGCAGGGTCAGCACCGTCCCGACCGCCGTCGGGCCGCCCCGCCCCGCGTGGATCACCAGCGCCGCCCCCAGGCAGGGCAGCAGCGCGGCGTAGCCCGGGAAGGCCGTCGCCTCCGTCAAGGCGAACACGCTGGCGACGATCAGAGCGGCGCCGAGCGCGGAGGCCAGTTCCCGCGCCGCCCGGCCGCGGAAGTCCGGAACGGCACCGAAGGCGAGAAGGGCGCCCAGCACCAGTTCCCACAGCCGGGGCGGCAGCAGGTAGAAGGCCGCCACCGGATGATCCCGCACCAGGAACACGCTCAAGGCGAAGGAGGCCGCCGCTGCCGCCCCCAGAACGGCAATCCATACCGAACGCCCGTACGGGAGCAAAGCCAGCAGGGCGAGGGGAAAGACGATGTAGAACTGCTGCTCCACCCCCAGCGACCAGGTGTGGAGAAGCGGGTTCATCTCCGCCGCGCTTTCGAAGTAACTGGATTTCAGATAATAGACGATGTTGGACGAGAACAGCGTGGTCGCCGCGAGATTCTGGGAAAAGCTCTTCAACTCCTGGGGTGACAGCAGGATCAGCGCGAGCACCGCGGTGACCGCCAGGGCCGCGAACAGGGCGGGAAGGATTCGGCGGATGCGGCGGACATAGAACTCGGCCAGGGAAAAGGTGCCGCGCTGCGCGTCGTTCAGAACGATCGAGCCGATGAGATATCCGGAAATCACGAAGAACACATCGACGCCGATGTATCCGCCGCTGAACAGGGAAAACTTCGCGTGGAACAGCAGAACCGAAAGGATCGATACCGCGCGAAGGCCGTCGATGTCGGGGCGGTACGTCATGGAACCCGCAATGCTTGGGTGGAACGGAAACGTGGGTCGGCGATCCCGAACCCGGTTCTACGGCGGGAGGCGAGCGGCGATGAGCGTGGGGATGTTCGGCTGCGTGAGGGACGGCAGCGTGCTTGCCCCCTGACAATCCGATGATGTGGAAAAGACGTCGCGCTATGAGCGTAAGATTGGCATTGTTGTCGCGTGGATTGCTTTAATGTTTTTAGGGTCCTTGAGAGGAAAGTGCTCTTGAATTCGATGATATGTCATCGAGGCGGAGCGTTGAAGTGAATTATTGAATGAAATCCTTAGGGCGTCGGCACTTTGAATGGTCTAACAAGAATTCAAAGATAATCGGTGACCGATAGGGATAGAGAAAACGACCGTTATTGCGGGGGTGTCCGGCGATCCGTCGGGATTTTACAATGTCTTCGTGTGCGCGGTAAGATTGCCGGTCACGACCCCGTCTTCTCCGCCCAGCCCGCCGCCCGAGCCGCCGCCCGAACCTCCGTCAGGTAACTGCGGCTGACCGGCACGCGCCGGCCGTTGCGCAGAACCAGCACCAGCTTGCCGTCCGGCTTGCGCTCCACCCCGGCGACGGCCGCCGCGGCGACCCAGTGGGAGCGGTGGACCTGCATGCCGTCCAGCCCGGCCAGCTCGGCGATGGCGTCGCGCAGCCGCATCAGGATCAGGTCGCTGCCCGCCTCTGTGTGGACGCGGACGTAATGGTCCTCCATCTCCAGCGCCAGCAGGTCCCGGCCGAGCCGTGCGGGCAGACGGGCGAGGAAGGCGGGCTCCGCCGGGGGTGCCGGCGCGTTGTCGGGGAGGGGCGGGGAAGGGAGAGCCGCAGGGCCGGCGAGAAGCCCACGGTCCCGCAGCTCCAGCCAGACCGGAATGGCGGACACCAGCAGGGTGACGAGGACGACATAGACGAACAGCTCCGCCAATCCCAGCGGGCGTAGAAAATCCAACCCGCGCAACGTCTTTTCGAGCAGCGCCACAGTCAGCGTCATCAGCGACGCCACCGCCAGCGTCACCCCGACCAGCATGGAGCGCCACGCCTCGGGCCTCTCCCTCAGCAGGCGGGTGGCGGCCAGGGTCAGAAGTTCGAAGGCAAGGCCGCCCAGCCCGATCAGGCTGATCCAATAGGCCAGCCGCTGTGTCAGCGTCAGATCCACGAAGGTGCCGAAGGGACCCAGGAGAGCCAGCACCAGCGCCGCGCCGAGCAGCGACGGCAAGCACCGGCCCAGCAGCCGGCGGCGGTAGGGCGTGCGGGGCTGCCCCGCCGCGGGAAGCGTCGTTTCACGCATCGTGAAATGCCGGTTCCGTCGTTTCGCGAAGCCGCATCCCGCCGGTCCCGCAGCGGTGGTGGCCCGCCGCCCGCCCGTTCGGGCATGGAAGGGACCGGCTTGGAAAGGCGACGGTTCGCCCACGGCAAAGGAAAGGGACAGGAAATGGAGGCCGCATGTCGGATCGGAATGGGGTTGGTCGGCGCGATGACGCTGACCCTCGCCGCGGCGGGAGTCTGCGCGGGGGAGCTTCGCGCAACCATCGCCAACGTCAAGCCCCAACAGGGCAAGCTGTGGGTCGCGCTGTACGACGGCGCCGATGCCTACAAAGCGGAGCGGCGTTTCGCCGGGCAAATCCTGGAGGCGTCGGGGAGGGAGGTGGCGGCGGTCTTCATCGGGCTGTCGGCGGGGCATTACGGAATCGCGGTGTTCCAGGACCGGAACGGCGACTCGGTGCTCACCACCAACATGCTGGGCATTCCGGGCGAGCCCTACGGATTCAGCGGCGGGGTGACGGGCAGCGCTTTCGGCCCGCCGGCTTTCGACGCCTTTGCCCTGGAGGTGCCAGACGGGGGGACGGTGACCACCAGGGTGCCCCTGACGGACTGAGCCGCCGTTCCGGACAGCCGGAGCGGTGCCGTGGAAAACCTCTCAAGTGCTGGCGGAGCGGGCGGACTGTTCCAGCGACTTGATGTGGGACAGGCCGGGCAGGATTTCCGACTTCACGAATTCCATGCGCCGGTTCGGGCCGCCGCCGCCGCGGGCGAAGCGGGCCTTCCACAGGTCCATCTTCACCGCCAGACCGCACAGCACGCCGCCGATGGTGACGTGGTGGGACGCGATCAGCTCGCGGATGGAATGGAAGGTCTCGGCGTTGATGTCGCGCCAGAAGTCCTTGGACCGGTTGTCGAAGCTCTCGAACCGCCCGGTGATCGAGGTCGAGATGTCGGTCAGGTCGCGGCTGATCTCGTCGAGCATGCGCATCTGCCGGGCGTCGCGCTTGACTTCGGTGGAGCTGCGGATCTCGGCCATCCAGGAGAGGAAGCGCTGGATTTCCGGGACGATGTCGTCCAGGCATTTCTTGAAATAGGCCAGCGACAGGAAGATGTCGCCGTACTCCTCAAGAAATTGCGGGATTTCCCCAAGCTCGATGTCCAGACGGTCGGCCATCATGCGCAGGTTGCGCAGCGCCTCGTCCCGGTTGGGGTTGGAGAACATGCCGATGATGTCCTTCACGTCCTGGACCTGCATGTCCTCGGACCCGTAGACATATTCGACCAGCGGGCGCGTGAAGACGCGCATGTAGTTGGTCAGCTCCTCCTTCTTACGCTCGGACAGGGTCAGCGACTCGACGCTGTTGACGTCGATGTTCATCCGGCGCAGTTCGATGCGGGAGGTGTAGACGTCGAAGCTGGAGGCGGCGGCGATCTTCTCGATCTTGACGAGGTCGCGCTCCACCTCCTCCTTGTAGGACTCGAAATAGGCGGTGAGGTGGCGCGGCGAGACCTGCCCGCTGCCGGTCTGGACGTCGTGGAACATCTCGACGACGGTCTGCAACCGCACGTTCTTGATCAGCCGGGCGTGCTGAAGACCCGGCGTTTCCAGCGGGATGGCCGACAGCGGCATGATGTGCAGCGCGTCGCGGGCCTCGTCCTCCCACTGCCTGCGCCGGCCTCCGCCCTGAGGACGTGCCGACTTGTCCCCCGCACCCTCGGCCACAGCCTCGCTGGTGTCTGCCCCGTCGCTCAATGCCATCTCCCCGCAAGCCGGCGCCCATCCGCCCGCTCGTCCACTTTCGAGGTCCCCCACAAGGATAGCGGGTTGAGGGGGGCAGGCAAGGGTTGAAGGGGGCGTCCCGGAGCAATGTCATAGCACCGGATGTACAGAAACGAAAAGGGCCGGTCCGCGGCGGACCGGCCCTTTCGCAACCTTCCGTGGGGTTTTTCGGCCGGAGAGGTTTCGGCGAAACCTCCGGGCGTCGTCAGCAGGACGCCCCGGGCGTCAATGGACGCTCAGCGGTTCCATGTCGTTCTGGCGGACGGTGGCGAATGCCACGTCGCGTTCCGGAAGAACCGTCAAAGGCGTGCCGTCGGCGGCGTGGACGGAGAAGGCCGGGGCGTCGTCGACGGTCACCGGCCGGACATAGGCCACATGGTCCAGCCCGAAGGTGGCGAAGTCCTGGGGCGACAGTTGGCGCAGGAAGGCCGCGGCCTTGTCGGTGTCGAAGCTGTTCATGACGCAGTCCTTTGGACGAAACGGTCGAGGAGGTGTGAGCGGCGGGCAATCGCGCTGGTTGAGCGCGAAGACCGGTCAGGCGTCGCCGCGGTCGGGCGCGACGTCGATGGTCTGCGGTCCGGCGGTGCCGCTGGCGGCCTGGGCGGGCTGCTCGATCTTGATGGTGCGGACCTTCGGTTCCGGCAGGGGCCGCTTGAGGTCGATGTTGAGCAGGCCGTTGTCGAGCGAGGCGCCGACCACCTCGATTCCCTCCGCCAGCACGAAGCTGCGCTGGAACTGGCGGGCGGCGATGCCGCGGTGCAGGTAGATGCGCGAGCGGTCGTCGGTCTGGCGGCCCCGGATGACGAGCTGGTTGTCCTCGATCTGGACCGACAGGTCCTCGGAGGTGAAGCCGGCCACGGCCAGCGTGATGCGCAGGCCCTCGTCCCCGATCTGTTCGATGTTGTAGGGCGGATAGCCTTCCGCGGAATTCTTGGCGATGCGGTCCAGCGTGCGCTCGAACTGGTCGAAGCCCAGGAGCAGCGGACTGTTGAAGAGCGAAAGACGTGTCGTCACGGCGCATCCTCCTCGAGAGGCGAGCGAGTTGCACATTGGGCCCGTTTCCGGCGCCCGGCTGGCTGGCGGCCCGAAAGGGGAGGATCGGCGCCGCTCCGTCATAGATTGGGGTAGGCCGCCCGGCGGTCAAGGTTCGCCGTTGCGGCAAAGCGCCCCCCGCCCTCCGGCGGGGCAACCGGTGGCTCGGAGTCAGACGAGGGGATTGGCGGCCGGTGCGGTGAAGACGAAGCGCCGGCTGGACCAGTAGTTCCAGGCGAAGGTGACGGCGGTCGCCGCGATCTTCGCGGCCAAGGGCGGAACGGTGGGCACCAGCAGACCGATCACCAGCGTGGACAGCCCCAGCCCGACGAGGTTGAAGGCGAGGAACAGCGGCAGGCGGCGGGCCATCGGCGCCGCCTCCCGGCGCAGGCGGAAGGTCCAGCTGCGGTTCAGCAGGAAGCTGCACAGCACCCCGGCGCCGTAGCCCACGGCGTTGGCGGCCAGCACGGGCGCGCCGGCCAGCGACACCAGAGCCAGGAACAGCGCGAAATCCACCCCGGTGTTCAGCAGGCCGACCACGGCGAAGCGGATGGCCGTCCAGGGAACGGCCCGTCCCCGGCTCTCCGTGCCGCTCAACTGTTTGCCCCGCTTTTGGCCTCGATGCGGGAGAAGGCTCCGGCGGCCGCGGCGATGCCGGTTCCCAGATGCACCACGACGGGGTCCGGCACGGCCTGCACGCCGGCTTCGGCGGCCGCGGCCTGGGCGGCGGCGTGGGCGGCGACCTGTGCGGCCATGGCGTCCGGATGGCGGGCGATGCGGTCCACCACGAACAGCGGCCGCTGCTTCGTCTCCATGTAGAGCCGTCCCAGATACTCGCCCAGGACGCCCAGGATCAGGAGCTGCGTGCTGCCCAGCACCAGCGAGACGACCATCACGCTGGTCCAGCCCGGAACCGTCGCGTGCTGCGACCAGCTCACCAGCGCGTAGCCCAGAGCCAGCAGCGCGCACAGCGCGAAGAAGAAGCCGACGTAGGAGGCGGCGCGCAGCGGCTTGATGGAGAAGCTGGTGATGGCGTCCACCGCGAAGCGGATCATCTTGCCCAGCGGATACTTGGTCTCGCCGACGGCGCGGGCCTGCCGGTCGTAGGGCAGCGGCTCCTGCTTCAGCCCGATCCAGCTCACCATGCCGCGGATGAAGCGGTGCTGCTCCGGCATGGCATTCAGCACCTCCAGGGCGCGGCGGCTCATCAGGCGGAAGTCGCCGGTGTCCTTGGGGATCTCGATGTCGACCAGCCGGTCGAGCAGGCGGTAGAACAGCGCCGCCGTGCCCTTCTTGAACCACGTCTCGCCGTCGCGGGCCATACGGGTGCCGTAGACCACGTCGGCCCCGGCGTCCATGCGGGCCATCATGGTGGTGAGCAGCTCCGGCGGGTCCTGCAGGTCGGCGTCGATGATCAGGATGCGCTCGCCCCGGCAGACATGGAGGCCGGCGGTCAGGGCCAGCTGGTGGCCATGATTGCGCGACAGCCGCACCCCGGTCACCGCCGGATCGTCGCGCACCAGATCGGCGACGCGGCCCCAGGTGCCGTCGCGCGACCCGTCATCCACCAGGATCAGCTCATAGCTCTCCCCGACCTCGGCGCGGCAGGCCGCCGACACCCGGCGGTGCAATTCGCCGATCCCCTCGGCCTCGTTGTAGCAGGGAACCACCACGGACAACCGCGGAGCCCCGGCAACGGCGTGCTGCATGAACCTTCTCCCGTCACCGCCTCCCGTCCGCGCCCCCAGCCCGATGGCCATCCTGCCGATGCTTTTCATGGCGTGAAACCCAAGGGAGAACCCCTTCGGGCGAGAGCGCAGTCTTCGGGCGACACCGGCGCGGTACCGCCGGCATCCCGCTTCCGCAACGGGATTGCAGGCCCTTTTGCCCCGTCGGAATTCGGTACTAACCCGGTCATGCCCGCGCCGCGCCGCGCCGACCGGCGGAAGTCCCCGGAACGTCACAGGCCTACGGCATTTGCGACGATTGCCGATGCGAACGGGGTGCCTCCAAAGGCTTGGTGCGGTGCGGAACGCGGGGCTTTTCCCGCCCCGGGGCGCCGCCGCTTCGCCACCCCGTACGGCGATGCCGGGCGGGTTGCCTCCGCCGGGCTGCCCAGAACGGGCGACCACCTCCGGCGCGGCACGTCCCTTGCGTGAACGCGGCGAGCGGGCGGAGCGAAACGGAGCGACATCCGCCCGTATGCCGAGAATGCGTCGCACGATGCGAATCCGCGTCGCGCCCCGCAGGCAAAATGCAAAACGGGACCGCCAGGGGGTTGTGATGGCCGGTGGGTTTGCGATGAACATGGTTTCCAGCGAACTGCTGGTCGGGCTGGCGCAGAACATCGGGCTGTTCGCGGTCGTGGCGGTCGTCTTCCTGCAGATCCGCGGCCGCGCCGCCGGCTGGCCGGCACCGGCGGCCAACGCCCTGCTGGGCCTGATGTTCGGCGGGGTGGCGGTTCTGGGCATGGCCGATCCTGTGCGGGTGGCGCCGGGCGTGTTCATCGACGCCCGCAACGTGATGGTCGGGCTGGCCGGTCCGTTCGGCGGCGCTCTGGCCGGGGCGGCGGCGGCGGCGGTGTCCGGAGCCTTCCGTTTCTGGCTGGGCGGGCCGGGAGCGTTGGCGGGGGTCACCTCGCTGGTCGGGGCCGGGCTGATCGGCATGCTGGTCGGGGCGGTGGCGCGACGGTCCGGGCGGTTCGGCAATCGGCATCTGGCCGCGCTGGCCCTGCTGGTGACGGTGATGGCGCCCTTCAGCTTCCTGCTGCTGCCGCCGGACATGGCCTACCGCATGTTCGAAACGACGCTGGTGCCGTTGAGCCTCGGAAACTTCTTCGGCACGCTGGCGCTGGGCACCTTCCTGCGCAAGGAGCAGGAGCGCTGCGATCTCCAGATCGCCCTCACCGAAAGCCAGCGCCGCTTCGCCGCGACGGTGGCGAACCTGCCGGGCGGCGTGTATCAGCGGGTGCTGACGGTGGACGGCCGGCTGCGCTTTCCCTATTGCAGCCCCGGCTTCTTCCAGGTGATGGGGCTGCCGCCGACCGAGCGGGTGACGCTGGAGGCGCTGAACCGCATCCTCCACCCCGAAGACCGCCCGCGCCTGTTCGCCTCGATCCATGCCTCCGCCGAGACGCTGGAGCCCTGGAGGCTCGAATACCGGATCCTCTGGCCGGACGGCGACGTCCGGTGGATCAGCGTCTCCAGCCGCGCGGCGCGGCGTGACAACGGCGACATCGTGTGGGACGGCATCGTCACCGACGTCACCGAGATCAAGCGCAACGAACAGGCGCTGATCCAGGCCCGCCTGGAGGCCGAGGCGGCCAGCCGCGCCAAGGCCGAGTTCCTGGCGACGATGAGCCATGAGATGCGCACCCCGCTGAACGGCATCCTGGGCTTCGCCCGTCTTCTGCTGGACGAGAACCTGACGCCCCGGCAGCGCCATCACGCCCACCTGGTGCGCGACGCCGGGCGGTCGCTGCTGACGGTGATCGAGGATGTGCTGGACTTCTCCCGCATCGAGGCGGGGCGGCTGGCGCTGAACGACACCTCCTTCGCCGTCCGCGACCTGATCGCCAACTGCGCGGCGGTGTTGCGGCTGGAGGCCGAGGCGAAGGGGCTGACGCTGCACGTCGCCGTGGCCCCCGACGTCCCGGACTGGCTGCGCGGCGATCCCGACCGGCTGCGGCAGGTGGTGCTGAACCTGCTGGCCAACGCGGTGAAGTTCACCGAGCATGGCGACGTCGGCCTGACCGTCGTGAAGACCGCCGACACCCCCACCGGTCCGCATCTGACGATCAGCGTCGCCGACACCGGGATCGGCATCCCGCAGGATCGGCAGGACCAGCTGTTCCAGCGTTTCAGCCAGATCGACCGGTCGCGCGGGGGCACCGGTCTCGGCCTCGCCATCAGCCGGCGGCTTGTGGAGATGATGGGCGGAACGGTCGGGGTGCAGAGCCAGGCGGGGGTCGGCTCCACCTTCTGGCTGTCGCTGGTGCTGCCCGAAGCCGATCCGCCCGCCGGGAACGACGCCCCCTGCGCGGCGGAGCTGCTGGTTCACCGCCGTCCGGCGCGCATCCTGCTGGCCGAGGATCTGGCGATGAACCGGGAGCTGATCACGGCCATGTTGCAGGGGGCTGGCCACCGCGTGGACGCCGTCGCCAACGGGCGGCAGGCGGTGGAGGCGGTGCAGCGCGGCGCTTACGATCTCGTGCTGATGGACGTGCACATGCCGGAGTTGGACGGTCATTCCGCCACACGGGCGATCCGCGGCCTGCCGCCGCCGGTGGGGACCATCCCGATCCTGGCGATGAGCGCCAGCGCGCTGCCCGACGAGGTTCAGCGCTGCCACGACGCCGGCATGAACGGCCACATCGCCAAACCGGTGGACCGCGCCGCCATGCTGGACGCGATCGACGGCGTGTTGGGCTGGGCCATCCCGGGCGGCCGGGCCGCCGAAGCAATCGACGGCGCGGCGGGAAGGGGCGCCATGCCCGAGACCTTCACGGTGGTGGAGCCGACCCCGCTCCGTCAGCCGCTCGACCATGTGATGCTGGCCCGGCTGTCCGACGAGTTGGGGGAGGAGGCGTGCGCCCGTCTGGTCGCCGCCTTTCTCGACGAGCTGCCGCAGCGGATGGGCCGCCTGCGCGAGGGCCGCGAGTCCGGTTCCCCGCTGACGGAAGCGCAGGCGCTGATCGCACCGTCGGCCAATCTGGGGCTGGTCCGTCTGGCGTCCGCCTGCCGTGCGCTCAGCGCCGCCCTGCGCGCCGGTCGCCGGCACGAGGCGGAGGAACTGGCCGGCAGCGTTCTCGACGCCGCGGAGGAAGGGGCGGAGGCTCTGCGCGACGCGCTGTCCCGCGGCCGGGAGAGCCGCCGTTTCAAGTCCCTTGCGAAGGATATCGTCCAGACGCCATAATTCCCATGTGCGGCAACTTTCTCTCCTCCGGCGTGCGCCGGATCTGGCGGACACCGGCAATGGACGAAGCTTTTCTGACGGGGGAGGGCCCCGCCGCGGCCCCCCGCACGCGGCTGCGGACCCTGTTGACGACCATTGTCGGGGTGATCGCCCTGTTCGGAGTCGGCCTGTGGGGGGCCGCCACCTGGGCCGACCGCGACGAGGCGGTGAGCCATGCCCGTGACCGGACGCTGAACGCCGCCCGCCTGCTGCACGAGCATGTGCGCCGCACCGTCGCCACCAGCGATCTCGTTCTGCAGCGTGTGGACGACCGGCTTCGCGCGCGGGAGATGGAGGCGGTCGGGCGCGACCTGCCGCTGTGGCAGGAGCTGCGCATCATGTCCGACGCCATGCCGGAGGTCAGTTCCATCTTGATTCACGACGCCGCCGGAAACGGGCTGCTGACCACGCGCCAGTTCCCGGCGCCGCCGATGAACAACAGGGACCGCGCTTTCTTCCAGGCCCACCGGAACGGCGAGGCGTTCCACATCGGCGGGATGATCCGGGGCCGGCTGTCCGGCCGGCCGACCTTCACCATCAGCCGCCGCATCGGAACGGTGGAGAATTTCCAGGGCGTCGCCAACATCGCCCTGGACCTCGATTATTTCCGCTCCTTCTTCGACGGGCTGAACATCGGCCGCGGGGGCGCCGTCGCCGTGTACCGCGAGGACGGGACCCTGCTGTTCAGCCTGTCGGGCCAGGACACCGCCGCATCGCTGTCCGCGGCGCCCCCCGACATGCCTCCGGTGACCCGACCGATGGACGAGGCGCCGCGGGCCATCGGCGGCACGATCTTCAGCCAGTCTCCGGTGGACGGATCGGAGCGGATCGTCGCGAACCTGCGGGTTCAGGATCTGCCGCTGATCGTGCAGGTCGGCGTGTCGCGGGACGAGGCGCTGACGCCCTGGCGCGAGCGCACGATCCACGGCGGCCTGCTGGTCCTGCTGGCGGTGGCCGCCTGCGCCGTGTTGGCCATGGCGGCGGCGCGCAGCCTGTCGCGCGAGGAGGTGGGGCGCCGCCGGCTGGCCGAGACGAACGCCGATCTGGACGCCACCGCCCGCAGCCTGGAACAGGCCAACCGCGCCTTCGCCGGGGCCAACCGCCGGCTGAACCTGATCCTGCAATCCGCGTCGGAAGGCATCTGCGGCGTGGATCGGGACGAGCGGATCACCTTCGCCAACCCCGCCGCCTGCGCGCTGACCGGCTACACCAACGAGGAGATGCTGGGCCGCAGCCTGCATGTGCTGCTGCACCACACCCGCGCCGACGGCACGCCGGCGCCGACCATCGACTGCCCGGTCTTCGAGGTTCTGCGCACCGGCGAGGCGCGGGGCGGCTCGGAGGACATCTACTGGCGCAAGGACGGCACCAGCTTCCCGGTGGAGTTCGCGGCCTCCCCCATGCTCGAGGACGGCCGGGTGGAAGGGGCGGTGGTCGTCTTCCACGAGATCGCCGAGCGCAAGCGGGCCGAGGAGGCGCTGCACCAGGCCAAATCCGTGGCGGAGGCGGCCAGCCGCGCCAAGAGCGAATTCCTGGCCAACATGAGCCACGAGATCCGCACGCCGATGAACGCCATCCTGGGGCTGGTCCATCTGCTCCAGCAGACCGACCTGTCGACGCGCCAGCGCGACTACGCCCAGAAGATCCGCGTGTCGGCGCAGTCGCTGCTCGGTATCCTCAACGACATCCTGGACTTCTCGAAGGTGGAGGCCGGCAAGCTGGAGCTGGAGCGGGTGGAGTTCCGCCTGGACGACCTGCTGCAGAACCTCGCGGTGATCGTCGGCGCGGCGGCGCAGGACAAGGACATCGAGGTTCTGTTCTCGGTCGGGCCGGAGGTTCCGCTCGACCTCGTCGGCGACCCCTTGCGCCTTCAGCAGGTGCTCATCAACCTTGCCGGCAACGCCATCAAGTTCACCGAGGCGGGGGAGGTGGTGGTGTCCGTCCGCGCCGTCGAGGTGACGGAGGAGCGGGCGGTCCTAACCTTTTCCATCCGCGACACCGGCATCGGCATCGACGCGGAACAGAAGGAGCGGCTGTTCCAGGCCTTCAGCCAGGCCGACAGCTCCACCACCCGGCGTTACGGCGGCACCGGCCTGGGATTGGCCATCTGCACGCGGCTGGTCGCCCTGATGGGCGGCGTCATGGATGTGACGAGCGAACCGGGCCAGGGCAGCGATTTCCATTTCACCGCCGTCTTCGGGAACGCCGTCTTCGGGCAATCCGCTTTCGAGAACGCCGGGCGGGCGAAGGAGCGTCCGCCGCGGTTCCGCGCCGCGCCGCGCGGCCTGTCGGTGCTGGTGGTGGACGACAATCTCACGGCGCGCGAGGTGCTGGGCGAACTGGTCGTCTCCTTCGGATGGCGGGCCTCGCTCTGCGCGTCCGGGGGCGACGCGATCGCGGAGTTGGAGCGTGCGACCGCCGCCGAGCAGCCCTACGACATCGTGCTGATGGACTGGAAGATGCCGGGGATGGATGGGCTGGAAACCTCCCGCCGCATCCGCGACGACGGGTTGGTGAAGGCGCCGGTCATCATCGTGGTGTCCGCCTTCGGGCGCGAACGGATGGGCGCCGTGCCGGGGGGGGCGGGAACGCAGGATCTGGGCCTGAGCGGCGCGCTGGTGAAGCCGGTCACCGCCTCCTCGCTGCTCGACGCGGTGATCGACGCCTTTGGGCGCGGTGCGGAGGACGACTCGGCGGAAACCTTCCGGCTGCATCCCTGCGCCCCGGTCCCCGCCGGCCTTCTCCGCCCGCCGCATCTGCGTCCCCTGTTCGGGCACCGCCTGCTGCTGGTGGAGGACAACGGCATCAGCCAGGAGGTGGCCCGCGAGATCCTGGAACGCGCCGGCGCCCGCGTGACCCTGGCCGGCAATGGGCGCGAGGCCGTCGCCCGCGTCGAGGAGGCGAATCCGCCCTTCGATCTCGTCCTGATGGACGTGCAGATGCCGGAGATGGACGGATTCGAGGCGACGCGCCGGCTGCGCGCCCGGCCCGCCGGGCAGGGGCTGCCGATCATCGCGATGACCGCCAGCGCGCTGCCGTCCGACCGGCAGCGCTGCCTGGACGGCGGCATGGACGACCACATCGCCAAGCCGATCGACGTGGAGCAGCTGTTCTCCGTGGTGACCCGCTGGCTCGGCCAGCCGGCGCCGGCCGGCATGCCGCTGCTGCCCAAGGCTGTGCCGTCCTATGCCCGTGGTGCGCTTCCCGCCGAATTGCCGGGCATCGACGTGAAGGACGCGCTGCACCGCCTGGACGGCGATGTCGGGCTGTTCCGCAAGTTCGTCACCGAGTTCGCCCGGACTTACGGCGGTGCGGCGGACGGCATCGCCTCGGCGCTGGCCGCCGGCGACCTGCCGCGGGCCAAGGCGCTGGGGCATGAGCTGAAGAGCTTGGCGGGCAACATCGGCGCGCGGACGCTGTCCGCCGCCGCGGACGCGGTGCAGGTCGCCGCCTTCCGCGGGGACGGGGCGGCGGCGGCGGCGCAGTTGCCGGTTCTGCGCGCGGAGCTGGAGGCGGTGCTGGACTCCGCCGCGCGGCTGGCCGTGGCGCCGGGGCACGCTCCCGGCCACGGTCCCGGCCTTCCCCCTGGCCGTGACGGTCCGGCGATGGACATCGCGACGCTGGAGCCCATGCTGGAGCGCTTCGCCCGCCTGCTGCGCGACAGCAACTTCGCTGCCGCGGAGGAGTTTTCCGTCCTGGCGCCGCCGCTGGCCGATTGGATCGACCCGGCGGCCATGAAGGCGCTCTCGTCGGCCGTCGACGGTCTCGATTTTACAAAGGCTCAAGGAATCTTGCGCAGGATCACCCAGGATCTCGGCCTATCCCTTCCAGCCGACTGATCCGCTTCACATCCGGAACCGTTTTTTGGGAACCGACCTCCAGGAACCGAACATGACCGACGCGCGCTCCAAGATCCTGGTGGTCGACGACATTCCGTCGAACGTGCATGTGCTGAGCCGGATCCTGAAGGACGACCACGACATCTATTTCGCGACCGACGGGGCGAAGGCGTTGGAATTGGCGCAGTCCCGGCGGCCCGATCTCGTTCTGCTGGACATCATGATGCCGGGCATGGACGGCTACGAGGTCTGTTCCCGCCTCAAGGCCGATCCGATCACCCGCGACATCCCGGTCATCTTCATCTCGGCCAAGAGCGAGGTGGAGGACGAGACCTATGGGTTGGAGGTCGGCGCCATCGACTTCATCTCCAAGCCGATCAGCCCGCCCATCGTCAAGGCGCGGGTGCGCAACCACCTGCTGCTGAAGCGGCAGACCGACCTGCTGCGCACCCTGTCCTTCGCCGACGGCCTGACCGGCATCGCCAACCGCCGCCGCTTCGACGAGGTGCTGCTGCGCGAATGGCGGCGCTGTGGACGCGTGCAGCTCCCGCTGTCGCTGATCATGCTCGATGTCGACCAGTTCAAGCCCTACAACGACCATTACGGCCATCAGGCGGGCGACGAGTGCCTGCGCGCGGTGGCCCAGTTCCTGGCCGAGCAGGTGATGAGGCCGGGCGACCTGATCGCCCGTTACGGCGGCGAGGAATTCGTCTGCCTGCTTCCCGAAACCGATGAGGACGGGGCGGTCCAGGTCGCCGAGCGCCTGCGCCAGACGGTGGCCGACCGGCGTCTGCCCCACGCGGTGTCCCACGTCGCCGACCACGTCACCATCAGCCTGGGCGTCGCCACCGCCCGGCCGATGCCGGACGACACGCCGGACCGGCTGACACAGCTTGCCGACGGCCTGCTCTACGAGGCCAAGCGCGCCGGCCGCAACCGTGTGTGCAGCGGCGGTGTGGAGGTTGCGGTATAAGGGGCCGACCTGAGGCATCACGGGGGCAGCCATGCGTTCGGCCAGAGCCGGAGACGACCGCGCGACCGGGAACCGGCGTCCTACTTCAGCGATTCCCCTCGATGTACGCGGGCGCGGCTTTTCCAGCCGTGCCGCCCTGCCGGTCATGGAAGGCTGGATCGACGCCGCCGTCGACCCTCTGCCGCCGCGCGCCGTGGCTCTCGCCGACCTCGCCGCCACGCTGGCGGAGGGGGTGGTTCTCGCCGAGCCGGTGACCGCGCCGGGGGATTGGCCGCCCGCCGACCGGGCCGCCCGCGACGGGGTGGCGGTGGCCTCCAGCGACACGCTGGGCGCCGGCTCCTACAACCCGGTTCCGCTGCCGGGCGCCGTGACGGTCGCGGCGGGCGAGACGATGCCGTCGGGAACCGACGCGGTCCTGCCCGTGGAGGCCATGCAGGCCGACGGCCCCTTCGTCGAAGCGCTGGGCAGCGCCGCCCCGGGCGACGGGGTGGAGCGGCAGGGGGAGGGGCTGCGCGGCGGGACGGTCCTGCTGAAGGCCGGGCACCGTTTGCGCCCGCAGGATCTTGGATTGTTCGCCGCGCTGGGGATCGGCACGGTGCGTGTCGGCGCCCGACCGCGGGTGCGGATCGTGCTGGCCGGGGGACCGCGGTCCGGACCCGAGACGCTGGGCGCCATGCTGACCGCGCTGGTGGCGCGCGATGGCGGCGTGGCGGAGCTGGTGGGGCCGCTGCCGGCGGACCGCGCCGTCCTGGCCGCCGCCTACGCGGCTCCCGGCGCCGACCTGCTGATCTCCGCCGGGCGCACCGGGGTGGGGGAGGATGACGTGGCCCCGCTGGCGCTGGCCGAGGCGGGGCAACTCGCTCTGCACGGCGTGGCCCTGCGCCCCGGCGATTCGGCGGCGCTGGGGACGGCCGGCGGCGTCCCCGCCGTGCTTCTGCCCGGTGAACCGATGGCCTGCCTGACGGCCTATGAGCTGCTGGCTGGCCGGGCGGTGCGCCGTCTGGCCGGTCGGGACTCCGCGCTGCCGCATCCGGCTGTCCCCGCCGTGGCGGTGCGCAAGCTGGTGTCGGAGATCGGCTGCACCGAACTGTACCGCGTGCGCCGGACGGCGGATGGGATGGTCGAGCCGGTCGCCTCCCCGCACCGGCCGGGTCTGGCCGGGGCGGTGCTGGCCGACGGCTTTGTGCTGATCCCCGCGGACAGCGAGGGTTTTCCCGCCGGGGCGACCGTGACCCTGCGCTGTTTTGACGGTACAAGTCTCTGAACGGCATCGAGCGAGGGGGGAAGGGCGTGTCCAACCAGGACATCCGGCGATTCGGCATCCGGCGATTTGTTGCCCAGGCGGCCCGGCAGGAGCAGTTTCTCGAGGTGGTTGGCCGTGACGAGGCCGAGGCGCGGTTCCGCCGCCATCTCGACCTGACGCCCAAGGGGGCGGAGACGGTGCCGCTGGGCGCCGCGCTGGGCCGCGTGCTGGCCGTCGACGTGGTGGCGGAGGTCGATGTCCCCGGCTTTGACCGTTCCTCGGTGGACGGCTTCGCGGTGCGCGCCGCCGACACCCAGGGGGCGGGTGAGGACACGCCGGTCGTGCTGCGCCTGAACGAGGAGGTGCTGTCCGCCGGGCGCGTTCCGACGCTGACCGTCGCCCCCGGCACGGCCACCGTGCTCGCCACCGGCGGCATGCTGCCGCGCGGCGCCGACGCCGTGGTGATGGTCGAGCACACCGAATCGCATGAGGACGACGACGCTCTTCTGGTGGAGATCCGCAAGCCGGTGGTGCCCGGTGCCTTCGTCGCCGCCGCCGGGTCGGACATCGGGCGCGGCGAGACGGTGATGCGGCGCGGGCAGCTGCTGACCTCCCGCGAGATCGGCGTGCTGGCGGCCATCGGGCGGGCCGAGGTCTCGGTGGTCCGCCGCCCCCGCGTGGCCATCCTGTCCACCGGCGACGAGATCGTCGCCCCCGGCGAGCCGATCCGGCCCGGCGCCGTCTATGACTCGAACGCCGCCATCCTCGCCGCCGCGGTGGAGGAGCTGGGCGGGGAGCCGGTCCGGCTGGGCATCGCCCGCGACGACGAGGCGGAGCTGGCGCCGTTGGTCGAACGGGGGCTGGCCTGCGACGCGCTGCTGCTGTCGGGCGGAACGTCGAAGGGGGCGGGCGACCTGTCCTACCGCATCGTCAGCCGCCTGACCGACCCCGGGATCGTTGCGCACGGCGTCGCGCTGAAGCCCGGCAAGCCTCTGTGCCTCGCCGTAACGAAGGGCAAGCCGGTGGTGATCCTGCCCGGCTTCCCGACCTCCGCCATGTTCACCTTCCACGAGTTCGTCGCCCCGGTGCTGCGCGCGCTGGCCGGCCTGCCCCCTGCGGCGAAGGAGAGCGTGGATGCGACGGTGCCGATGCGGCTGGGATCGGAACGGGGCCGAACCGAATATGTGATGGTCTCGCTGGTGCGCGGGGCGGACGGCGGGCTGGCGGCCTATCCGTTGTCCAAGGGCTCCGGCGCGGTGACCGCCTTCAGCGCGGCGGACGGCTTCATCGCCATCGACCCGCAGGCCGAGGCGGTGGAGGCCGGCACCCCGGTGTCGGTGCAGCGCATCGGGCGCGACACCCGCCCCGCCGACCTGATCGTGATCGGCAGCCATTGCGTCGGGCTGGACGCCATCACCGGCCGGCTGGTCGGGGAGGGGCTGACGGTCAAGGCGCTGAACGTCGGTTCCATGGGCGGCCTCGCCGCCGCCCGGCGCGGCGAATGCGACGTGGCGGCCATCCACCTGATGGACCCGAAGAGCGGGGAGTACAACCGCCCCTTCCTGACCCCGGCGCTCGGCCTCGTGACCGGCTACCGCCGTCTTCAGGGCATCGTCTTCCGCAAGGGCGACGATCGTTTCGAAGGCAAAACGGCCGAGGAGGCCGGTCTGGCGGCGGCGCAGGACCCCGACTGCATCCTGGTCAACCGCAACGCCGGCAGCGGCACCCGTATCCTGACCGACCGCCTGCTTGGCGCGGCGCGCCCCAACGGCTACTGGTCGCAGGCCAAGTCGCACAACGCCGTGGCGGTGGCGGTCGCCCAGGGCCGCGCCGACTGGGGTGTCGCCATCGACAGCGTCGCCACCCTCTACGGGCTGGGCTTCCTGCCCCTGCAGGCGGAGCATTACGACTTCGTGATCCCCGACGACCGCCGGGACCGGCCGGCGGTCCGGCGCTTCCTGGCGGCGCTGGCCGATCCGGCGGTGCGGGAGAAGCTGACGGCGCTCGGCTTCACCGTTCCGGAAGCGGAATAAACTCCGTCTCGCCGGGAACGGCGTCGAACCGCCCGGCCTTCCATTCGGCCTTGGCCTGTTCGATGCGGTCCTGGCGGCTGGACACGAAGTTCCACCAGATGTGGCGCGGGCCGTCCATCACGGCGCCGCCCAGCAGGATCAGGCGGGCGGCCGTTTCGGCCTCCACCGTCACCGCGTCGCCGGGGCGCAGCACCAGAAGCCGCCCGGACTCGAAGCGGTCGCCGTGGATCGTGACGGTGCCGTCGGCGATGTAGAGCGCCCGCTCCTCCGTCTCGCGGTCGATGGGCAGGCGGGCGCCGGCGTCCAGCGAGGCATCGACGTACAGCGTGTCCCACAGCGTGTTCATGGGCGAACGTACACCGTACGCCTCGCCCGCGACGACGCGCAGCCGCTTGCCCTCGCCCTCGACCACCGGCAGCTCGTCGGCGCCGAGATGGACGAAGTCTGGGTCGGTCTCCTCATGGGTCTTGGGCAGGGCGACCCAGGACTGGATGCCCGACAGCAGCCGGTCGCGCCCGCGCTCGTCGGTGGCGGAGCGTTCGGAATGGGCGATGCCGCGCCCGGCGGTCATCCAGTTCACCGCCCCCGGCCGGATCGGCAGGACGGTGCCCAGGCTGTCGCGGTGCAGGATCTCGCCGTCGAACAGATAGGTGACGGTGGCCAGCCCGATGTGCGGGTGGGGGCGGACGTCGATGCCCGCCCCGGCCTTGAGGATCGCCGGCCCCATCTGGTCGAGGAAGACGAAGGGCCCGACCATCCGCTTGCGGACGGAGGGCAGGGCGCGCCGCACCTCGAACCCGCCGATGTCGCTGGTGCGCGGGACGACCACCGTTTCCAGCCAGCCGTCCGGAGACTCGGTCGATGTTGGGGCCGTCGTCATGCTTGTCCTCCCGTTCCCGAAGCCTGTTCCCAATGGTGGGTGCCCCCAACAGGTGGGGACCGGCGCCGCGAATGGGAGGGGGAAAGCGTTCAGTGCTTGGGGGTGCCGCAGCCACCGCTGCCGCAGCCGCAGCCGCCGGCCGGCGCGGTGACGTGGATGGCGCCGCGCGCCGTGGCCAGCAGCACGTCCAGCGGGATGCCGGTGGCCTTGGCGAGATCGCTCAGGCTGGCGCTGTCGGGCACGCCGACGCCGGGGTTGAAGACCGGGTGGATCTGCGCCAGCCGGCTCACGGCGTCGGGATCGACGGCGTTCAGCGCGCCCAGGGTGGTGTCGCCGGTCAGGGTGTTGGCGATCAGGATGTCGGCCATGGCGTGTCCGAAGCGGGAGGGAGGAGGAATCGGCGCAAGCCGACGGTGCCGCCCGACCAAAGAGCCTTCCTTGACGCCTGTCAAGACGGCGGCGCTGGAAAGAGCCGGCGGAAAAAGGACCCGAAACGCCGAAGGGCCCGCGCGGTGCTGCGCAGGCCCTTCGGGTGTTTGGTGGAGCCAAGGAGGATCGAACTCCTGACCTCTACAATGCCATTGTAGCGCTCTCCCAGCTGAGCTATGGCCCCGAAACTCTGGGCGACGAGCCTTGCGGCCTGCCTCGGTGGAGCGGGATATTGGTCAGGACGGGGGTCCGATGCAAGAGAAAAATTCAGCCCCGTCCCGCTTTTTTCCGCTCACCCGCCCCCGTCTTCCAAGGGGGAGCGCGATCAGCGCTCCTCCTCGTCCTCGCCTTCGACGTCGACGACCTCGTCCATGTCGTCCTCACCCAGCTCCGAGGTGTCCTCGATCAGGACATCGTCCTCGTCCTCGGGCGTCTCGTCGGTTTCCTCGATGTCGTCGACGGTCACATCGTCCTCGACTTCGTCGAGTTCCGTCGACTCTTCCTCCTCGGTCTCGGTTTCCTCGTCCTCCGAGGAGACCACCGGGGCCTTCTTGACATCATCGACCGGCGCCGGGCGCGCCTTGCGGGACTTCAGCAACGCCTCGGGATCGAACTGCGCTCCGCAGCTCGGGCACACCGGCGGGTCCTTGCGCAGATCGTAATAGCGCGCGCCACAGCTCGGGCAGATGCGCTTGACGCCCCATTCGGGTTTGGCCACGCCTCGTCCTCCGTCACGTTCCTAGGGAATGCCCAATTCGGGAATTGCAAGCCGCGCCCTTTGCCACGCCGGCGGGCGCTTGTCAAAAAAAAGTTCGCTGAATGTCGCCGTCGGCGTGGCAGGGCCGTCGGCCGGTGCCAAACTTCACCCTGCGGTGGTCCTCCGGGCCGCCGTCAAGGATACCATGATAAAGGGGGAGGAACCGATGCCGATCCTGCTGTCCCGCCGCTGGCGGGCGCTGCTGTCCGCCGGCCTGCTGGCGGCGCTGCCGCTGGAGGCCGTGGCCCAGACGTCGCCGTCCGCCGCCGGCGATGTGGCGCCGGAGCGCGCGACCGGACGCGGCAGCCGCAGCGTCGACACCGCCACGCGCCACATGGTGGCCGCCGCGAATCCGCTGGCGGCGGAGGCCGGGCGCGAGATCCTGCGGGCGGGGGGCAGCGCGGTTGACGCGGCCATCGCCGTGCAGCTCGTCCTGAATCTGGTGGAACCGCAAAGCTCCGGAGTCGGGGGCGGCGCCTTCCTGGTCCATTACGAAGCCGCAACGAAGGCGGTGACCTCCCTCGACGGGCGCGAGACGGCGCCGGCTGCGGCGACTCCGGAGCGTTTCCTGGGGGCGGACGGCAAGCCGATGCCCTTCTACGACGCGGTGGTCGGCGGCCGGTCGGTCGGGGTGCCGGGCACGGTGATGCTGCTGGAGCACGCCCACCGCACGCACGGCAAACTGCCCTGGCCCCGCCTGTTCGAACGCGCCATCGCGCTGGCCGAGACCGGCTTCACGGTCAGCCCCCGGCTGAACGGCCAGCTGGCGATGGAGAAGCACCTGCCGGCCAACCCCGCGGCCCGCGCCTATTTCTACCAGCCGGACGGCACGCCCTGGCCGGTCGGCCATGTCCTGAAGAACCCGGAGTTCGCGGCGACCCTGCGCGCCATCGCCGACAAGGGTTCCGCCGCCTTCTACGAGGGGCCGATCGCCGCCGACCTCGTCAAGGCGGTGACCGGCCACCCCACCAACCCCGGCGACATGACCGAGGCCGACCTCAAGGCCTACCGGGTCAAGGAACGGGAGCCGGTCTGCGGTCCCTACCGCGCCTACACCCTGTGCGGCATGGGACCGCCCAGCTCCGGCGGGGTCGCGGTGCTGCAGATGCTGGCCTTCCTGGAGGGCCGCGACATGGCCGCCACCCGCAACGATCCGGCGCTGGCGGCGCACTGGATGTCGGAGGCCGGGCGACTCGCCTTCGCCGACCGCGGCCTCTATCTGGCCGACCCCGATTTCGTGTCGGTGCCGGTGAAGGGGCTGCTCGACCGCGGTTATCTGGCGAGCCGCGCCGCCCTGGTCGGCGAGCGGTCGATGGGCAAGGCCCAGCCGGGCGAGCCGCCCTTCAAGCAGGGTCGCGCCTGGGGCTTCGCCGAGGCCGAGGAGCATGGCACCAGCCACATCTCCGTGGTCGACGGGGCGGGCAACGCGGTCGCCATGACCACCACCATCGAGGATGGCTTCGGCTCCCGCCTGATGGTGCGCGGCTTCTTGTTGAACAACGAGCTGACCGACTTCGCCTTCACCCCGACGGAAGACGGCAAGCCGGTCGCCAACCGGGTCGAGCCGGGCAAGCGGCCGCGCAGCTCGATGGCGCCGACCCTGGTCTTCCGCGACGGGGCCCTGGTCGCTTCGGTGGGGTCGCCGGGGGGCAGCAACATCATCAATTACGTGGGCAAGACGCTGGTCGCCCTGCTCGACTGGACCCTCGACCCGCAGGCGGCGGTGGACGCCCCCAATTTCGGCAGCCGCAACGGCCCGACCGAGCTGGAGCAGGGCACCGAGGCGGAAGGCTGGATCGCGGCGCTGGAGGCGCGGGGACACACGGTCAAGGCGATGGAGCTGACCTCCGGCACCCAGGCGATCGTGGTGACCGGCCAAGGGCTGTCCGGCGGCGCCGACACCCGGCGCGAGGGGGTGGCGGTCGGCGACTGACGGGGCGAACCGCGCATCGCTCGCATCGCCCTTCCCGCTGTGCTAGGTACTCCGCCCTGGTCACATTCTTGTCTGGGGAGTCCTCCCATGCTGCAGGCGAAGCCGCTTCGCTCATCCTCCACCGGCGCGCTGGCCGGCACGATCCGCGTGCCGGGCGACAAGTCGATTTCGCACCGGTCGCTGATGCTGGGCGCCGTTGCGGTGGGCGAAACCGTCATCCACGGCCTGCTGGAAGGGGAGGACGTGCTGAACACCGCCGCCGCCATGCGCCTGCTGGGCGCCCAGGCGGAGCGCGGCGGGGACGGCGTGTGGCGCGTGCGCGGCGTCGGTCTGGGCGGGCTGGCGGAACCGGCGCAGGTGCTCGACATGGGCAACAGCGGCACGGCGGCGCGCCTGCTGATGGGCCTCGTCGCGTCGCACCCGATCACCTGCGTCTTCACCGGCGACGCCTCGCTGAACAAGCGCCCGATGGCCCGTGTGACCGGCCCGCTGGAGCAGATGGGCGCACGCTTCGTCGGACGGTCCGGCGGGCGGCTGCCGCTGACCGTGGTCGGCAGCGACCGCACCGTGCCGATCACCTACCGCCTGCCGGTGGCCTCCGCCCAGGTGAAGTCGGCGATCCTCCTCTGCGGCCTGAACACCGCCGGCACCACCACGGTGATCGAGGCGGAGCCGACCCGCGACCACACCGAGCTGATGCTGCGCCATTTCGGCGCCACCGTGACGACCGAGCGGATGGAGGACGGCGCGCTCGCCGTGTCCGTCGTCGGCCAGCCGGAGCTGACCGGGCGCACCATCGTGGTGCCGGCCGACCCCAGTTCCGCCGCCTTCCCGGCGGTGGCGGCGCTGCTGCGCCCCGGCTCGGAGCTGCTGCTGCCCGGCGTCGGCATGAACCCGCGCCGCACCGGCCTCTACGACACGCTGATCGAGATGGGTGCTGACATCGCCTTCGAGAACCGCCGCGACGAGGCGGGCGAGCCGGTGGCCGACCTGCGGGTCAAGCACGGCCCGCTGAAGGGCATCGTCGTTCCGGCCGACCGCGCGCCCAGCATGATCGACGAGTACCCGATCCTCGCCGCCGCCGCCGCCTGCGCGGAGGGCACCACCGTCATGCTCGGCCTGAAGGAGCTGCGCGTGAAGGAGAGCGACCGCCTCGCCATGGTCGCCGACGGGCTGACCAAGTGCGGCGTGAAGGTCGAGGTCGGGGCCGACGACAGCCTGACCGTCTACGGCACCGGCACGCCGCCGCAGGGCGGCGCCACCGTCGCCACCGCCATGGACCACCGCATCGCCATGAGCTTCCTGGTGCTGGGCATGGCCACGGCCGAGCCGGTGCGGGTGGACGACGGCGCTTTCATCGATACCAGCTTCCCCGGCTTCGTCGCCCTGATGAACGGTGTCGGCGCACAGATCGCGGGGGCGTGAGGGCGATGGGTCTGGTCATCGCCATCGACGGCCCAGCGGCGGCGGGCAAGGGCACGCTGTCCAAGCGGATCGCCCAGGTCTACGGCTTCGCGCATCTCGACACGGGAGCGCTCTACCGCGCCGTCGGTGTCGCCGTCCTGCGCGCGGGCGGCGATCCGGCCAATGCGGACGCCGCGGCAAAGGCCGCCCGCGCGCTGCGGCCGGACGACGGCATCCTGAACGACCCGGCCCTGCGCAGCGACGAGGCGGCGCAGGCGGCCTCCAAGGTCGCCGCGGTGCCCGAGGTGCGGGCCGCCCTGCTCGATTTCCAGCGGCGCTTCGCCGCCACCCCGCCCGGCGGCACGCCGGGGGCGGTGCTGGACGGGCGGGACGTCGGAACGGTCGTATGCCCGAACGCCGATGCCAAGCTGTTCGTTACCGCTTCCGTGGAGGTGCGGGCCGAGCGGCGACTCAAGGAGTTGCGGGAACGCGGGATTCCGGCTATACCGTCCGACGTCCTGGAGGACATGAAGGCCCGTGACACGCGCGACAGCCAGAGGACGGTAGCACCGCTCCTGCCGGCTGCCGACGCTTTTGTGCTTGATACCTCCGCCCTCGACGCCGACCAGGCGTTCGCAGCGGCGACCGCCTTTATCGGAACGAAAACCGGTTTCGGCCCCAAGGTCTGAGCATCAGGGTCCGGGCGCTTCGGCCCTCCAACGGAACATATGTCAACCAAGTCGCCGGGCGTGGTGCCCGGCGCGGTGGTCCCATCGGGGGCCGGCCCGTTTTGCCGCGGGACGGACCATGGCGGGATCGCTTTCGGCCAACCTTAGGAGTTTCAATGGCACAAGCTATGGCCCGGACCGGCGAGAAGGAAAGCTTTGCGGCTCTGCTCGAGGAGTCGCTCGGAACGGCCGAGTCCCTCGAAGGCTCGGTCGTCAAGGGCCGCGTCGTCTCCGTCGAGAACGACATGGTCACCATCGACGTCGGCCTGAAGTCGGAAGGCCGCGTCGCGCTGAAGGAATTCGCCGTTGCCGGCCAGCCGCCCGAGATGAAGGCGGGCGACACGGTCGAGGTGTATCTGGAGCGCATGGAAGACAAGAACGGCGAAGCCGTTCTGTCGCGTGAGAAGGCCAAGCGCGAAGAGGCCTGGGCGCTGCTGGAGAAGTCCTTCCAGGACCAGACCCGCGTCACCGGCGTCATCTTCGGCCGCGTCAAGGGCGGCTTCACCGTCGACCTGTCGGGCGCCGTGGCGTTCCTGCCGGGTTCGCAGGTGGACATCCGTCCGGTCCGCGACATCTCCCCGCTGCTGGGCACCCCGCAGCCGTTCCAGATCCTGAAGATGGACCGCTCGCGCGGCAACATCGTCGTGTCGCGTCGCGCCGTGCTCGAAGAGAGCCGCGCCGAGGCCCGTTCGGAGCTGGTGGCCAACCTCAAGGAAGGCCAGGTTCTGCAGGGTGTGGTCAAGAACATCACCGACTACGGCGCGTTCGTGGATCTGGGTGGCGTCGACGGCCTGCTGCACGTCACCGACATCGCGTGGCGCCGCATCAACCACCCGTCCGAGGCCCTGCAGATCGGCCAGACCGTCACGGTCCAGGTCATCCGCTTCAACCCGGAGACCCAGCGCATCAGCCTCGGCATGAAGCAGCTGGAAGCCGATCCGTGGGAAGGCGTGGAAGCCAAGTACCCGGTCAGCTCGCGGTTCAAGGGTCGCGTCACCAACATCACCGACTACGGCGCCTTCGTGGAGCTGGAGCCGGGGATCGAGGGCCTGGTGCACGTCTCGGAGATGTCCTGGACGAAGAAGAACGTCCACCCGGGCAAGATCGTGTCGACTTCGCAGGAAGTCGAGGTCATGGTCCTGGACGTCGATCCGCAGAAGCGCCGCATCAGCCTGGGCCTCAAGCAGTGCCTGGACAACCCGTGGGAGACCTTCCTCGACAAGTTCGGCCCGGGCACGGAGCTGGAAGGCGAGGTCAAGAACATCACCGAGTTCGGTCTGTTCGTCGGTCTGCCGGGCGACATCGACGGCATGGTCCACATGTCCGACCTCGACTGGAACAAGTCGGGTGAGGAGGCCATCGCCGAGTACAAGAAGGGCGACCGCGTCAAGGTCAAGGTCCTGGACGTCGACGTCGAGAAGGAGCGCATCTCCCTCGGCATCAAGCAGCTCGCGAACGATCCGTTCGAGGCTGCCACGGCCGGCCTGAAGAAGAACGAGGTCGTCACCTGCACCGTCACCCAGGTCACCGACGGTGGCATCGAGGTCACGGTCGGCGAGGGCTACACCGGCTTCATCCGCAAGTCGGACCTGTCCCGCGACCGTTCGGAGCAGCGTCCGGACCGCTTCGCCGTCGGCGAGAAGGTCGACGCGAAGGTTACCCAGATCGACCGCGGCTCCCGCCGCATCTCGCTGTCCATCAAGGCCCGCGAGATGGAGGAGGAGAAGCAGGCGATGGCCGAGTACGGTTCGTCCGACTCGGGCGCCTCGCTGGGCGATATCCTGGGTGCGGCTCTGAAGCGCAAGCAGCAGACCGGCGAAGAGTAAGGTCCTTCCCATCTCCCTCCCTCGCGTCAGCGGGGGAGGGTCGGGGAGGGGGCCCGTCTCCCGTACCTATGCTAAAGAAAAAGCCGCCGCGGTCACCCGCGGCGGCTTTTTCCTTTTGCAGCGCGTCAGCCTCTCACCCCTCCTCGTCCTCCTTGATGAGGTCGCGGTAGGCGTGCCAGCTCGCGTGCCCGACCAGGGGCAGGGCGACGATCAAGCCGAGAAAGCCGGTCAGCAGCCCGGCGCCGGTGACCAGCACGATCAGCCCGGCCCACAGCGCCATGACGCATGGGTTGCGCAGCACGGCCATCGCCGAGGCCAGCGCCGCGGCGAAGACGTCGGCCGGGCGGTCCATCATCATCGGCAGGGCGGTGACGTTGGTGATGAAGGCGAAGGCGGCGAAGGCGAAGCCCAGCGCCGTGATGAAGACGGTGAAGACCAGACCGTCCAGGCTGAACATCTGCGCCACGAAATGATCGAGCGCGATGGCCTCGTGCGGGAAGAACAGGGCGAAGGCCACCACGTTCATCCGCGCCCAGATCATCACATAGAGCATCAGGATCAGGCCGGCGGTCAGGATGTGGTAGGGGTTGGCCCGCCACGCGGTCAGCGCCCGCCACAGGCTGGGCCGGCGCCCCTCCTCGACGTCCTTGGAAATCCGGTAGAGGCCGAGCGCCAGGAGCGGGGCGATCAGCAGGAAGGCGCCGATCATCGGCGCGATCAGATAGGCCATCCCGGCCAGGACCAGCCCGCCGGTGAGCGCGAAGCCGATGGCGACGAACAGGGCGCCGTAGGCGAGGCTGACCCAGCCCGACGCCCGCAGGTCCAGCCAGCCCGCCCGCAGCCAGCCCAGCGCCTGGGCGGTTGTGACGGTGCGGACGCGGTCCGCGTAAGGCAGGCCGGCCAGCGGGTCGGCGGGGCCGGTGTGATGGGCGTGTGTCATGGCGAACCTCCGACGGCAAACCTTCAACCGCGTCCCTCCGACCGCGTCCGGCGACCGGGACCGTTCCAACCATCTCATCGGAAATGGTGAGTTCGAAGGCAATCCGTAAGACGTATTAATCACATTTCGGGCCTTTTTCGGGGCAGCGGTCGGACAAGCCGGAGCGTTGCCGGGAAAAGGGTTCCGCCAGAAAGGCTTAGCTTGACGGTCACCGGACCCGGTGGCACGCTTGCGCGCAGGTCAAGGAGCGCGGTCCAAGGGCGCTCGAACCGGGGGAAACGGAATCGCCATGACCAAATCAGAGCTGATTCAACGGCTCGCGGAGCGCAATCCGCACCTGTACCAGCGCGACATCGAAAAGATCGTCGGCACCATCTTCGACGAGATCTCCGAAGCGCTCGCCCGCGGCGACCGGGTGGAACTGCGCGGGTTCGGCGCCTTCTCCGTCAAGCGCCGCGACGCCCGCACCGGCCGAAACCCGCGCACGGGCGAAGCCGTCGAGGTGGGCGAGAAGGCGATCCCCTTCTTCAAGACCGGAAAACAGTTGCGCGAGCGCTTGAACACCGACGAATGATGTCCGTTCATTGACAGACCGTCGCTGAGTCATCGGCCCGGACCCGGCGCTGCCCCGGCCCCCGATCATGGATACGAGGACAACACCCGTGCGTTTCATCGCCCTCATCATCGCCGTTCCCATCGCGCTGGCCGCGGTGCTGTTCGCCATCTCCAACCGTGGCTTGGTCACGCTGTCGCTCTGGCCGCTGCCCTTCACGCTGGAGGTCCCGGTCTACCTCGCCACGCTGGTGGCGCTGGTGATCGGCTTCCTGGCCGGCGGCGTCGTCGCCTGGAACGCCCAGCGCCGCTACCGCCGCCGCGCCCGCCGCTCCTCCGACCGCGTCTCCTACCTGGAGCGCGAACTGAAGGAGACGCAGGCCCGCGCCGCCGCCGCGGAGAAGCGCCTGGCGGAGATGAACCGTCCGGTGTCCGGCACCGCCGGCCTGCCCGCGGTGACCGGGTCCGGCGCCGCTCTGCCGGCGACCACGGTCCACTGACCGCCCGCCGGCATCCCCTTCGGCCTCCCGTCCGGCTGGGGGGCGGGAGGGGGGTTCCGCTTTGCCGGACCTGTGGAGGGAGCCGCCGATGCGCACCGTCACCGGAGCCGAGCTGAAATCCGTCCTGCACTTCCGCATGCTGATCGAGCGCATGCGGCAGACCTTCCGCGCCGGGGTCGAGGTGCCGATGCGGCACCACCACACGGTCGAAACCTACGGCCAGAGTGACGGCACGCTGCTGCTGATGCCGGCGTGGCAGGTCAACCAGTCCATCGGCGTCAAGGTGGTCACCGTCTTCCCCGACAACGGGGCGAAGGACCTGCCGGCGGTGCAGGGGCTCTACCTGCTGATGGACGGCAAGACGGGGATGCCCCAGGCGGTTCTGGACGGCACCGCCCTGACCAAGCGGCGCACCGCGGCGGCCTCCGCGCTCGCCGCCTCCTACCTCGCGCGGCCCGACTCGGAACGGCTGCTGATGGTCGGCACCGGGGCGCTGGCGCCCGAGCTGATCGAGGCCTTCGCCACCGTCCTGCCGATCAAGCATGTGCTGGTCTGGGGCCGCAGCATCGAGAAGGCGAAGAAGGTGGCCAGCCGCTTCCACCGCCCGAAATTCCGCATTGAGGCCACCGCCGATTTGGAAGGAGCGGTGCGCGGCGCCCAGGTGATCTCCTGCGCGACGCTGGCGAAGGAGCCGCTGATCCGTGGCGAATGGCTTCAGCCGGGCGCCCATCTCGACCTCGTCGGCGGCTTCACCCCGGAGATGCGCGAGGCGGACGATGACTGCATCCGCCGCTCCCGCGTCTTCGTGGACACCCGCGAGGGCGCCTGCAAGGAAGCGGGCGACATCGTTCAGCCGATGAAGGCCGGCATCCTGACCGACGCGGACATTGCCGGCGATCTGTACGATCTGACCCGCGGCCAGCGCGCCGGGCGCCGCTTCTACGACCAGATCACCCTGTTCAAGTCGGTCGGTACCGCGCTGGAAGACCTCTGCGCCGCCCAGCTGGCGGTGGAGATGGTGATCCACAACGACACGATCCGCTGAGGCGTTTTTCCATCATGACTCTCCGCATCACCGTCGTCGGCGCCGGCATCATGGGGCTGTGCACGGCCTGGGCGCTGGCCCGCGCCGGGCACGAGGTCGCCGTCTTCGACCAGGGGCAGGTGCCCAACCCCTTCGGCAGCTCCGTCGACCAGCACCGGCTGTTCCGCCACGCCTACGGCGCCAGCGCCGGCTACTCCCGCATGGCCGACACCGCCTTCCAGGCGTGGGAACGGCTGTGGACCGACCTGGGCGAGCGCTTGCTCGTCCCCAGCGGCACGCTCTGCACCGCCTCCGCGGAGGACGGTCGGCGCTGGTTGGCCGACAGCGTCGATGTGCTGGAGTCGCTGGGCCATCCCTTCCGCCGCCTGACCCCGGCGCAGATCGCCGCGGAATTCCCGCTGGTCGACGCCAACGCGGTGGCCGAGGGGCTGCATCTGGAGTCGGGCGGCGTGCTGCTCGCCGGGCGCATCGTGGAGCTGCTCAGCCACTATCTGAACGCGTTGGGGGTGACGGTTCACGCGCGTGCCCCCGTGACGGCGATCGATGCGGAGCGCGCCACCGTGACGCTCGCCGACCGCCGGACCATCGGCGCCGACGCGCTGGTGGTCGCCGCCGGGGCCTGGGTGACGAAGCTGCTGCCGGAAACGGCGGCGCGCCTGACCCCGTCGCGGCAGGTCGTGGCCTATCTGATGCCGCCGGAGGGCCTGCGCGGCATCTGGGCGACGGCGCCGATGCTAATCGACGCGGACGGTGAGAGCGGGGTCTACGTCGTTCCACCGGTGGCCGGCACGACGATGAAGGCGGGCGACCACCGCTTCTCGCGCGTCGGCGACCCGGACACCGAGCGCGATCCCGATCCGGACGAGGCGCGCGACGTGCTGGACCGCGCCCGCCGGGTGCTGGCGGACGGGCACCGCTACAGCCTCGCCAACGCGGCGACCTGCTTCTACACGGTGACCGACGACGAGCGCTTCGTGGTCGAGCCTCTGTCCGTCCGCTGCTGGCTGATGAGCGCCTGCTCCGGCCACGGCTTCAAGTTCGCCCCGGCGCTGGGCGAAGCGCTGTGCGAGGCCATCAGCGATCCGGCGCGTGCGTTCCGACTGACGGACTGGGCCGCCGGGCGCTGACCCCGGGCACCGGCGGAACGGTGCGGCTCCACCCCTGTTGAGAGGGCAATCAGCCTGTGTTGGCTGAAGCCTTACCGACAGGGAGTGAAGCATCCATGGCCGACGAACCTCGCAAAGTGGGTGTCTATGACACGGACGGCAACCGGACGGCCACGGGCGGTGCGGCCGGCTCCATGAACTGGTGGGTCATCGCGCTGGTCGTGCTGGTGGTCCTCGCCCTCCTCTATTTCTTCCTCTGAGCCCGGACCACGTCCGGAGCGGACCAGCACAGGAGCGGGTTCATGAACAAGAAGACCATTGTCGCGCTGTACGACGACCTGTCCGGCGCCGAACGTGCACTGAGCGAACTCGAAGCCGCCAATCTGCGGCAGGACTTCACCATGATGGGCGCCGACAGCGCGAAGCTGGGCTCCTCGGCCAGTCTGGCCACCGAGAATCGGCTGGAAAGCTGGCGCCACGCCGCCGACTTCGGGGAGGACCCGAATTTCGACGCCCGCGACCGCCGCGTCTCCATGCTGACCGGCGTCGGCGTGACGCGGGAGGACGCGGAGGTCTTCGCGGAGGGCGTGCGCCGCGGCGGCGTTCTGCTGGTCGGCCGGGTCGAGGAGGCGATGTGCGACTCCGCGTTGGCCGTCATGCAGCGCCACGGTTCGGTGGACATCCCCGGCCGGGCGAAGGGCTACCGCGAGGCCGGCTGGAGCGGCTATGACGCCGCCACCGCCGATTACGACAGCGCGCAGGCCGCCGAGGAGCGCCGCCGCGCCGCCGCCGCCTCGTTGCGCGACGTCAACACGCAGGGCGCCAACCCGGCGGCGGGCGCTCCGGCCGCCACGCCGACCGCGGCTCCGATGGGGACGCCGACCGGCCGCGTTGACGTGAACCGCGACTGACGCGTTCAATCCCTCTCCCGTCCCGGGAGAGGGTGCCCGCGGAAGCGGGTGGGTGAGGGTACGGACGAGGATGGAGCGCTGATCCTTTGGCAGCACCCTCACCCTCCCACGCTGGCGCGTGGGTCTTTCCCTCTCCCGGGGCGGGAGAGGGAATCGGGCGCCACTTCCCCCTCTCCGGCCCCGGAAGTCTGGTGATTGCCGGCGGCCCTTGTTAGGCTGCGCGGCATCACCACCTTCCAGGGTTCGGAGAGCCGTTTTTCCATGAGCACGCCCAGCATCGCGCCCGCCTCGCGCATCTTCTGCGCCGTCGACACGACCGACCTCGACACCGCCCGCGACCTCGGCCGGCGGATCGCGGGGGTGGTCGGCGGGATCAAGCTGGGGCTGGAGTTCTTCATCGCCCACGGCCCAGCCGGCATCCGCACGGTGATCGGCGAAGACGGCCCGCCGTTGTTCCTCGACCTCAAGCTGCACGACATCCCCAACACGGTGGCGGGCGGCATCCGGGCGGCGCTGCCGTTGAAGCCGGCCTTCCTGACCATCCACACCTCCGGCGGCCCGGCGATGATGCGCGCGGCGGCGGAAGCCGCGGCGAGCGCGGGTGCGGACCGTCCGAAGATCCTCGCCGTCACCGTGCTGACCAGCATGGACGCCGCCGATCTCCAGGCCGTCGGCCAGAGCGTCCCGGTGGCCGATCAGGTGAAGCGGCTGGCGCTGCTCGCCAAGGACTCGGGGGTGGACGGTGTGGTCTGCTCTCCCGCCGAGGTGGCGCTGATCCGCGAGGCCTGCGGGCCTGAGTTCATCCTGATGGTGCCGGGCATCCGCCCCGCCTGGGCCGCCGCCAACGACCAGAAGCGCGTCATGACTCCCGCCGAGGCGCTGGCCGCCGGGGCGGACCATCTGGTCATCGGGCGCCCGATCACCGGCGCCGCCGATCCGGAAGCGGCCGCCCGACGCATCGTTTCGGAACTGTAAGGACCCGCCACCCATGCCCGTCAGCGTGAAGATCTGCGGCCTCACCGAGCCCCTGTCGCTGCACGCAGCGGTGGCCGGCGGGGCGCGCTATGTCGGCTTCGTCTTCTACCCGCCGAGCCCGCGTTCCATCGCGCCATCCATGGCGGCGGAACTGGCGCGGCTGGTCCCCACCGGCGTGCGCACGGTCGGGCTGTTCGTCGATCCGGAGAACGACTTCCTGGAGCATGTGGTCGGCCAGGTCCCCTTTGACCTGATCCAGCTCCACGGCAAGGAGACGCCGCGCCGCATCGCCGAGGTGAAGGCCGCCTTCAACATTCCGGTGATGAAGGCGATCAAGGTCGGCGGGCCGGAGGATCTGGCCGCCGCGCTGGAGGCCGCCGAGGTGGCCGACCGGCTGCTGTTCGACGCCAAGCCGCCGGCCAAGGTGTCGGCGCTGCCGGGCGGCAACGGCATCGCCTTCGATTGGACGCTGCTCGCCGGGCGGAGCTGGCCGAAGCCCTGGATGCTGTCCGGCGGGCTGAAGCCGGAAAACGCGGCGGAAGCGGTGCGGACGACCGGGGCCACGGCGCTCGACGTGTCGTCGGGGGTGGAGGACCGTCCCGGCCACAAGGACCCGGAGCTGATCCGCCGCTTCCTCGACAGCGTGGCCGGGCTGTGACATCGCGTCGCGGCAGGGCATTTGAATAAAATTTGTTGTTGCCGCGGGGCTTTCCCTTTTGGCGGATGGGCACAACTTAATCGCACGACCGGGTTGCGGACCCGGGGTATGACTTCGTGCGATACTGTTGGCATCCATGGGCCGCGACCGGTGGATGTGTCCGAAGGGAAGCCGTGCAAGCCCGATGACCAGCTCGTCCGACACACGCTCGCCAGCCGACAGCCTCGGCCTCGTGCTCGACGAGCATTTGCGCTGGATCGGGCAGTGGCACCGTGCGGTCTTCTTCCGCGGCGGGGAGGGAGGCGAGCGGGTGTCGGCCCCGGCCTCCTTCGCGGCGTGGTGCGTCGCGGTCAACGCCGACGATCTGGCCCACCAGCCCGCCGTGGAGAAGCTGGTCACCCTGCACGAGCAGATGCACCGCAAGGCCAAGCTGCTTCTGCTGAAGGCGGCCGGCGGCGAGAGCCCCAGCGAGGCCGACTATGAGGGGGTGATCGCCCGCTTCGAGGAGTTCGTCCTGCATCTGCGCCGGGTCGAGCGTGCCTTCGGGGCGGCGGCGAGCGGGCTGGACCCCCTGACCGGCCTGCGCACCCGCCGCGGCATGCAGGAGGCGCTGGAGCGCGAGCACAACCGCTTCCGCCGAAACGGCCCCGCCTTCTGCGTCGCCATCTGCGACATCGACCGCTTCAAGGGCATCAACGACACCTTCGGCCACGACATCGGCGACCGCGTCCTGGCCGCCACCGCCGCCGCCATCAGCCGGGGCATCCGCAGCTTCGACGAGGCCTTCCGCATGGGCGGGGAGGAGTTCCTGATCTGCCTGAAGGAAACCGGCCTCGCCGAGGGATTCCGGGTCATCGAGCGGCTGCGCGGCGAGCTGGCGCGCACCCCGGTGGTGCTGCCGGACGGGCGGCGGATCGCGGTCACCGCCTCCTTCGGGCTGGTCGAGGCCGGGGAGGATCTGCCGGTGGAGGAGATGGTGGTCTGCGCCGACCGCGCCCTCTATCAGGCGAAGAACAGCGGCCGCAACCGCGTGGTCCGCTACGGGGTCGACCAGCCGGAAGGTGTGGCGGGACGGTCGGCGCTTCCGAACCGACGCTGATTTTCGTTTTCCGAACGGTGCATCCGGCGGCATCGCGTAAGGGCGGCTTGGCCGAAGCGGGTCCGCCGGGTTAGGATCGGGGTCTATACAGGCCGCGGCACGAGATCCATGCGCACCCACACCGAATTCCCCAACCTGTTCATCCTCGACCACCCGCTGATCCAGCACAAGCTGACGCTGATGCGGGCCAAGGAACGCTCCACCGGCGGCTTCCGCACCCTGCTGCGCGAAATCTCGCTGCTGATGGGCTATGAGATCACCCGCGACCTGCCCTTGACGACCGAGCGGATCGACACGCCGCTCCAGCCCATGGACGCGCCGGTCATCGCCGGCAAGAAGCTGGCCATCGTGCCGGTGCTGCGCGCCGGCCTCGGCATGGCCCAGGGCCTGCACGAGCTGGTGCCGTCGGCGCGCGAGGGGCACATCGGCCTCTATCGCGACCACGACACCAAGATGCCGCACGAGTATCTGGTGAAGCTGCCCGAGGCGGAAGGCCGCCTGTTCATCGTGGTGGACCCAATGCTGGCGACCGGCAACTCTGCCGTCCATGCCTGCGACGTGCTGAACCGTCACGGAGTGGACGACGAGAACATCCGCTTCATGGCGCTGGTGGCGGCGCCTGAGGGAATGCGCGTCTTCGCCGCCGCCCACCCGCGGGTGAAGGTCTTCACCGCCTCGCTCGACAGCCATCTGGACGAGAACGCCTACATCGTCCCCGGCCTAGGCGACGCAGGCGACCGCATGTTCGGCACCAAGTAATCAAAACAGCAGCCGCATCCCTGTCATACCGTCAGGAGAAAGGGGTGCGGCATGTTGTCATTGCGAGTTATTCGCACACTGTGACACCATAGGGGTCCCGTTCGACACATCCCTATGGGCGTATCCGGCCTTGACGACGGACACCTTTCAAACTCCCGGCCAGCCTCCGGGCGGCCCGGTTCAGGCCGCCGGCTTCCACTCCTCCCTGTGGGCCTCGCTGTGGCATCGCATCGGTTTCAGCGGCTGGACGCTGGCGACGCTGGTGATCGCGGCGCTGGTCGCCCTGCCGGTGATTGCAGTGATCAGCCGCGTCTTCGTGCCGACGGACGGGGTGTGGCAGCATCTGGTCGAGACGGTGCTGGCGGAGTATCTGCTGAACACCGTACGCCTCGTTTTCGGGGTGGGGCTGGGCACGTTGGTGATCGGGGTGGGCACCGCCTGGCTGGTCACCATGTGCCGCTTTCCCGGCAGCCGTATGCTGGAGTGGGCGCTGCTGCTGCCGATGGCGGTGCCGGCCTACGTCATGGCGTACGTCTACACCGACCTGCTCCAGTTCGTCGGCCCGGTGCAGACCGCGCTGCGCGAGGCCTTCCACTGGTCGCGCCGGGATTACTGGTTTCCCGACATCCGTACGCTTGAAGGTGCGGCGTTGATGATGACGCTGGTGCTGTACCCGTACGTCTATCTGCTGTCGCGCGCCGCCTTCCTGGAGCAGTCCGTCTGCGTGCTGGAGGTCAGCCGTACGCTCGGCCGCGGTCCGTGGCGCAGCTTCTTCACGGTGGCGCTGCCGCTGGCCCGCCCCAGCATCGTCGCCGGCCTTGCGCTGGTGCTGATGGAGGTGCTGGCCGATTTCGGCACGGTGCAGTACTTCGCCGTGAACACCTTCGTCACCGGCATCTACCGGACGTGGTTCGCCATGGGGCAGCCGGTGGCGGCGGCGCAGCTGGCCGCCGTGCTGATGATGTTCGTCCTGGTGCTGGTGCTGATGGAGCGCTGGTCACGCCGTCAGGCCCGCTACCACCACACCACCACCCGCTACCGCCGCCTGCCGAAGCACCGACTGACCGGCTGGCGCGCCGCCGCCGCCATGACGGCCTGCGGGCTGCCGCTGCTCCTCGGCTTCCTGCTGCCCGCCGGGCTGCTGGTCCGCATGGCGGTCACCGCCGGGGATCAGGCCTTCGGGCCGGTGTTCCTGACGCTGGCCCGCAACAGCTTCACGCTGGCGGCGCTGGCCGCGGTGCTGGCGGTGTCGCTGGCGCTGGTCCTGGCCTACGGGCAGCGGCTGCGCCCGACGCCGCTGCTGAAGGGCGCGGTGCGCGTCGCCGCCATGGGCTACGCCATTCCCGGCTCGGTGATCGCGGTCGGCGTGCTGATTCCCTTCGCCCATCTCGACAACGCCGTCGACGCCTTCATGCGCCAGACCTTCGGCGTGTCCACCGGCCTGCTGCTGAGCGGCACCATCGCGGCGGTGCTGTTCGCCTATCTGGTCCGCTTCCTGGCGGTGTCCTTCAACACGATCGAGGCCAGCCTGGGCAAGATCCGCCCGACGATGGACTTCGCCTCCCGCGTGCTCGGCCACACGGCGGGGCGGACGCTGATCCGGGTGCACGCGCCGATCATGTGGGGCAGCCTGCTGACCGCCGGCCTGCTGGTCTTCGTCGACGTGATGAAGGAACTGCCGGCGACGATGATCGTGCGGCCCTTCAACTTCGACACGCTGGCGGTGCGCGTCTACACGCTGGCCTCCGACGAGCGGCTGACCGAGGCCGCCACCGGGGCGCTGGCCATCGTGGCGGTGGGTATCGTGCCGGTGATCCTGCTCAGCCTGTCCATCAGCCGCTCCCGCCCCGGCCAGACCGACGAGTGAGGCTGTTGCCTCCGCCGCAACAGTGTTGAGCGGCGGTGGGGCTTTATCCGGCGGCCGGGAAAGAATACCTCTCTCTCAGCAATGTTGCCTGAGGAGAGCGTCCGATGACCGCCGAAACCGTCCGCCCCGTCCTGACCGCCGTCGAAGGCATGGAAGCGTCCGACGGGGCCGGCGTGCGCATGACCCGCATGGTCGGCACGCCGCGCCTGCGCATGCTCGACCCTTTCCTGATGCTGGACTACTTCGGCTCCGACACGCCGCAGGATTATCTGGCCGGCTTCCCCGACCACCCGCACCGCGGTTTCGAGACGGTCACCTACATGCTGGCCGGCCGCATGCGCCATTGGGACAACCACGGCCATGAGGGCGTGATCGAGACCGGCGGCGTGCAGTGGATGACCGCCGGGCGCGGCGTGATCCATTCCGAGATGCCGGAGCAGACCGAAGGGTTGATGAAGGGTTTCCAACTCTGGATCAACCTGCCGGCGCGTCTGAAGATGTCGGAGCCCGCCTACCAGGAGTTCGCCGCCGACCGCATCCCGGTCGAGACGCGGGAAGACGGGACCACGGTGACGGTGATCGCCGGCACCACCGGCAACGGTACCGCCGGCCCGGTGCGTAGCGGCCCGACCGAGGCCCGCTACTTCGACGTCACCCTGCCGGCGGGTGCGGCCTTCTCCGAGCCGGTGCCCGCCGGGCACACGGCGGCGCTGGTGGTCTTCGAGGGATCGGTGGTGGCGCCCGGCAGCTCCGTCCGGCTGGGCGGGCCGCGGGTGCTGGTGCTGGGCGATGGCGACCGGGCGGAGATCACCGCCGGCCCGTCCGGCGCGCGCTTCCTGCTGCTCTCCGGCCGGCCGCTCGGCGAGCCGGTGGCCTGGGGCGGCCCCTTCGTCATGAACAGCCGCGAGGAGGTGATGCAGGCCTACCGCGACTACGAAGAGGGAAAATTCTAAACCACAGAAACGAAAAGGGCGCGTCTCCACCGCTGGGACGCGCCCCTTCGCTACGCCGGACGGTGGCTTACTTCCAGCCGGCGCGATCCATGATCTTCAGAGCCTCGGCGTTGTTCTTGCCATAGACGGCGGCGTTCAGCGGGTCTTCCTTGAACTTGCCCCAGGAGACCAGCACCGGCGCGGTCTCGGCCCCGGCGACGATCGGATACTCGTAGTTCTTTTCCGTGAACATCTTCTGGGCTTCGGGGCTGACCAGATACTCCAGGAACTGGACGGCCTGCTCCTTGTTCGGCGCGTTCTTCATGACGCCGGCGCCGGAGACGTTCACATGGGTGCCGCGACCGTCCTGGTTGGGGAAGATCACGCCCAGCTTCTCCGCGATGGCCTTGTCCTCCGGCTTGGCGGAGGAGGCGATGCGGGCGAAGTAGTAGGTGTTGGTCACGGCCACGTCGCCTTCGTTGGCGGCCACGCCCTTGATCTGGTCGGTGTCGCCGCCCTGCGGCTTGCGCGCCATGTTGGCGACGACGCCCTTGGCCCACTCCTCGGTCGCCTTCTCGCCATGGGCGGCGAGCAGCGAGCCGACGAGCGACTGGTTGTAGACGCTGGTCGAGGAGCGGACGAGGACGCGGTCCTTCCACTTCGGGTCGGCCAGCTCCTCGTAGGTCTTGATCTCGCCCGGCTTCACCGAGGCCTTGTTGTAGACCAGGATGCGGGCGCGCTTGGAAATGCCGAACCAATGGCCTTCCGGCTCGCGCAGATGGGCCGGGATGGCCTCCTCCATGACCTTGGAGCGGGTCGGCTGGAGCAGGCCGGCCTCCTGGGCGCGCCACAGGCGGCCGGCGTCGACGGTGATGAACACGTCGGCGGGGCTGTTGCCGCCTTCGGTCTTCATCCGCTCGATCAGCTCTTCTTCCTTGCCCTCGATGACGTTGATCTTGATGCCGGTCTTCTTGGTGAAGGCGTCGTAGAGGTCCTTGTCCACATCGTAATGGCGCGCAGAGTAGACGTTCACCTCGGCGGCGCTGGCAAGACCCGTCATGGTCAGCAGCGTGGCGGCGAAGGTGGCGGCAAACACGCCGCGCGATCCGATGTGCATCCTCGTGACTCCCGAATTCTTGTCGGTTCACGCCCGCAATTGCGAAGCGTTCTCATGCGCCGACTTGACCATTCGGGGCGCGGGGTGTCAAGCGTGAACGATAACCATTCTCAATATTCGGAAAGGATGCGGAGCGGAACGATCATCCGGGATGAAGACGCCAACCAAAGGTGTAGATGCTTGTCCGTCTTCGGGGTATGCCTATAATCCGTTCGCAATGACCGCCGTCGGGCGGGTTCGTGAGCGGCCGATCGGGGCGACAAGATTGGGGAGCGTCAGGATGCGTTGGACAGGTCTCTTCGCTTTTGGTGCGGCGCTGCTGTCCGCGCTGGCCGCCACGCCGGCCTCCGCCGTCGATTTCTCCAAATCCGCCGCCGAGTACGGCCCGGAAGGCGCCTGGACCAGCCGTTGCGAGATCGACCGGATGACCGACACCAAGGTCTGCCGGCTGATGAACTACCGGCTGTTCGACGACGGCAAGGAGGTCGGCTTCGTGGCGCTGAGCGTCATCCCGACCGGCAACGACTACCACCTGTTCCTGACGACCAGCCAGGGCATGATCGACAACTGCGCCATCCGCGTCGACCGCCAGCCGCGCATCGAGACGCAGATCGCCACGCTGAACATGTGCATGTTCCCGAACTTCGTGTCGGGCCGCGTGGTCGACCAGTTCCGCAACGGCTCCACGGTGCTGGTCCGCGTGAACTTCCTGCGCGCCGGCAAGCGCGACATCGACTTCCCGCTGAACGGCTTCTCGCGCAACTTCGAAGAGATGCAGCGCAGCCTGCAGTGACCGGACGAACCGGGCGGCATTAGTAAAAACGGCGCGGAGTGATCCGCGCCGTTGTCGTTTTCGGTCCTGTCTTCGGCCTCACCGCCAGCCGCTGCGGCCCCGGCGGTCGTCCTCGTCGAACAGCTCGGCCAGCTTGTTCATCATGGTGCCGCCCAGTTGCTCGGCGTCCACGATGGTGACGGCGCGGCGGTAGTAGCGGGTCACGTCGTGCCCGATGCCGATGGCCACCAGCTCGACCGGCGAGCGGGTCTCGATGTACTCGATCACCTGCCGCAGATGCCGCTCCAGATAGTTGCCGGCGTTGACCGACAGCGTCGAGTCGTCCACCGGCGCGCCGTCGGAGATCACCATCAGAATGCGCCGCTGCTCGGGCCGCCCGATCAGGCGGTTGTGCGCCCACATCAGCGCTTCGCCGTCGATGTTCTCCTTCAGGATGCCTTCGCGCAGCATCAAGCCGAGATTCTTGCGGGCGCGGCGCCAGGGCTGGTCGGCGTCCTTGTAGACGATGTGGCGCAGGTCGTTGAGGCGGCCCGGATTGGCGGGCTTGCCGGATGATATCCAGTGCTCGCGCGCCTGCCCGCCCTTCCAGGCGCGGGTGGTGAAGCCCAGCACCTCCACCTTCACCGCGCAGCGCTCCAGCGTGCGGGCCAGGATGTCGGCGCTCATCGCGGCGATGGAGATGGGACGTCCGCGCATCGAGCCGGAATTGTCGATCAGCAGCGACACCACCGTGTCGCGGAAGTCCATCTCCTTCTCCTTCTTGAAGGACAGGGGAAGGACCGGGTTGACGACGATGCGGGCGAGACGGGCGGCGTCGAGGATGCCGTCGTCCAGGTCGAACTCCCAGGACCGCTGCTGCTTGGCCAGGAGGCGGCGCTGCAGACGGTTGGCCAGCTTGGAGATCACCCCCTGGAGATGGACGAGCTGCTGGTCCAGCATGTGGCGCAGCCGGGCCAGCTCCTCCGGGTCGCACAGCTCCGCGGCGTCGACCACCTCGTCGAACTGGGTGGTGAAGGGCTTGTAGGCGTTGGGGTCGGGCTCGTTGCGGCCGCGCGCTTCCGGGCGCCAGGGCTGGCCGGGGCCGGCGGGCTCCTCCGCCCCCTCGCCCTGGCCCATCTCGGTGTCGCCCTCCTCGCCGGTGCCCTCCTCGGCCTGCTCGCCCTGGTCGGACTCCTGCACCTCCTGCGAGGTCATCGACTCGGCTTGGCTCTGGGTGTCGTCCTCACCCTGGGTCTGGCCCTTGTTCGGCTCGTTCTCGTTCTCGCCGGAGTCGCGCTCGTCCTCCTCCGGCTCCTGCTGTTCGTCGGGGTCGTTGCCGACCTCCATGTCCAGCTCGGTCAGCAGCTTGCGCACGGCGCGGGCGTAGGCGTCCTGATCGGCCATGTGACCGGCGAGCCCGTGCAGGTCCTTGCCCAGCCGCTCCTCGATCCAGCCGCGCCACAGGCTGACCGCGTGCTCGGCGGCGGGGGGCGGGGCGGCGCCGGTCATCGCCTCGCGGGCGATCAGGCGCAGCACCTCGGGCAGAGGGACCTGTTCGCGCTCCTCCAACCGCTCGAAGCCCTGCTTGTGGTAGCGCTCGTCCAGCGCCGCTTCCAGGTTGGCGGCCACGCCGGGCATGTGGCTGGCGCCCAGCGCCTCGCAGCGGGCCTGCTCCAGCGCGTCGTAGGCGGCGCGGGCGCTGTCGCCCAGCGGCATGCGCTGGAGATGGATGGCGTTGTCGTGGAAGCGCAGCCGCAGCGACACCGCGTCCGCGGCGCCGCGCAGCGTGGCGACGTCGTGGGGGTTCAGGTCGCGCGCCGGGGTGGGGATGCGCACGCGCAGGCCGGCGACGCCGGGCGGCTCGGTGGAGAAGCCCACCTGCACGTCGGCCCGGCGGGAGAGGGCCCGCACCGCGGCGGCGGTGGAGCGCTTGAAGGCCTCGACGGGGTTTTCACGGTCGGTCATGGCGGGCTGTCAGCTCAAAATCTGGAATTCCGGCAGCCGGGCTGCCTTGCGGTCGAACGTCAGGGTGGTGGAGCAGCCGGCGTCCTGGTTCCCAATTGCCATCAACGCGTCGGAAAAGTCGGCCCCGTTGTCGCGGTAGCGATCCAACGCGCATTGCGCGGCTTCACGATCCTCTATGCACAGGTCGCCGTTTTCAAGGAAGGCTTCGATAAACCTGGAAATTTCGGCGCGCGGTTGGTCGTAAACGCTTTCCATGACCCAGACGAATTCGACCAGCGCAATGCGATTGACGAAGCACCGCTTGCCATCAGCGACAATCCGACGAACCGTTGTCCGGACGAGGTCCGCCTGCTCGGCATCGTCCTTGATGACGAGCCTGACCAAAGCGTTGGTGTCGAGTCCGATCATCCTTTAAGAAACCTTTGGGCGGCCCTTCGGCGAACGGCTTCATTCATTTCCTCGACCGAAACGGACCGATGAATGGTTCCTCCCATCCCGATAAGATCATCGATGGTTTTTCGGGCCTGGGCTTTCCCGCTCGACGCGGCGGCCGAGCCTGTCATGGCGTCGGAAAGTTCGAACGGTGTTCCGCTGAAGGGGTCTGGTCTGCTGGGTTCGGTCTGTCCGCGCTTCTGGTCTAGAACGCACCTTCGGAAGTAGGCGGCGATGAACACGCGGACTGCCGAGGTCAGGGTGACCTCCGCATTGTCCGCGCCCGGGCCGTGGCGCCGGAGTTGCTCCTCCAGCCGGTCCTTGATCTGGGTGCAGAGCGTGTTGACGGTGAGCCCTTCGCGCCGCGCGATGTCTTCCAACGCGTCCCACATGGCCGGCTCCAGCCGCATGCTCGTGCGGTGCCCGCCGACCATGATGGACCGGCTTGCCAGCGGCTCGTTGCTTCGTGAAAGGGCGGCGATGTGGTGGTGTACAGGATCGACATCGATCCGTGCGCAATCACCTGGCTTTAAGCCAAGCTGGTCGCGCACGGCTTTCGGCAGCATCAGTTCGCCGTCTGGGCCGACCACAACATAATCCATGAACCCCATCGCCGTCTCCGCCTCACACCAGGTTGGCCTGAACCCCCGTCTCCGGCAGCTCGGTGCCGAAGCAGCGCTGGTAGTATTCGGCGACGGTCGGCCGCTCCACCTCGTCGCACTTGTTCAGGAAAGTGATCCGGAACGCGAAGGCGATGTCGTTGAAGATGTTGGCGTTCTGCGCCCAGGTGATGACCGTGCGCGGGCTCATCACGGTGGAGATGTCGCCGTTGATGAAGCCGGCGCGGGTCAGGTCGGCCAAGCGCACCATCGACGCCACGGTCTTGCGGCCGGACTCGCTGTCGTACTCCGGCACCTTGGAAGCGACGATCTTCACCTCGGCGTCCACCGGCAGGTAGTTCAGCGTCGCCACGATGTTCCAGCGGTCCATCTGGCCCTGGTTGATCTGCTGCGTGCCGTGATAGAGGCCGGTGGTGTCGCCCAGGCCGACGGTGTTCGCCGTGGCGAACAGGCGGAAGGCCGGGTGCGGGCGGATGACGCGGTTCTGGTCGAGCAGGGTCAGCTTGCCTTCCACCTCCAGCACGCGCTGGATCACGAACATCACGTCGGGGCGGCCCGCGTCATACTCGTCGAAGACCAGCGCGCAGGCGTGCTGCAGCGCCCAGGGCAGGATGCCTTCGCGGTACTCCGTCACCTGGACGCCGTCGCGCAGGACGATGGCGTCCTTGCCCATCAGGTCGATGCGGCTGATGTGGCTGTCCAGGTTGATGCGGATGCAAGGCCAGTTCAGGCGGGCGGCCACCTGTTCGATGTGGGTGGACTTGCCGGTCCCGTGATAGCCCTGGACCATGACGCGGCGGTTGTAGGCGAAGCCCGCCAGGATCGCGAGCGTCGTGTCGCGATCGAAGCGGTAGGCTTCGTCGATGTCCGGCACATGCTCGGTGCGCTGGCTGAAGGCCGGCACCTGCATGTCGCTGTCGATGCCGAACACTTGACGCACCGACAGGGTGATGTCGGGAACGTGATCGAACAGGGCCGAGCTGGCCTGGGTGGCTCCTTGAGAAGGCATGGGAGGTTCTTATCGTTCCAACGTGTCTGTTGTCGGGGCCGCCCGGCCAATCTGGTCCGGCCAACCGTCGGGGTTACGCACCATAGCAGGCTTTCAGCGTGTTGTAGGCCTGATTGATCTCCTTCAACTTTTCTTCGGCCGCCTTGTCCCCGCCGTTGGCGTCGGGATGGTGGATTTTCACCAGCTCGCGGTAGCGCGCCTTGATGCGCGGGAAATCCACCGGCGGGGCGAGGTCGAGGACGACCAGCGCCTCCTCCTCCGCGTTGCGGGCGGCCTGCCGGCGCTGCTTGCTCTCCTCGGACTGGTCCTTGCCGGCCTCGCGCCCGAACTCGAAGCTGAAGCCGTGCATCGCGCGGTCGCGCAGGAACTTCTCCTGCACCCCCCAGAAGCCGAGCGGCCAGCTCGGCCGCTGCCAGGTGGTGTCGCGGCGGACCTCGGCCTCGATCTGCTCGGGCTTCATGCCGGCGTAATAGTCCCAGGCGCGGTTGTATTCGCGCACATGGTCCAGGCAGAACCAGTAGTAGTCGTTGAGCTGCCGGCGGCTCTTCGGCGCGCGGTACTCGCCCTCGCCGGCACAGCCCGGATGATCGCAGGCGCGCACGGCGGTGCGCGGCTGGTCGTAGCGGCTGAAGTCGTGGCGGGTGCGTGGCTTGCTCATGTGCGAAGTATGGGAAGAGGCATCCTTTCTGGCAAGCGCACGCAAGGGGGCGGTGCCGGACTGCGGAAAATGGCCGGTCTGCGGCATTGGCGTCTTGACGGGAGCGGTGCCGCGCCGTCACCTCAATCCCAAACCCGACCCAGTCCAGACCCAGTGAGGACCCCTATGGAATACGCCACCCGCATGCGCCGGAAGCTGACCGACGCGCTGGCCCCCGAGCGGCTCGACATCCAGGACGATTCCGGCCGGCACGCCGGCCATGGCGGTGCCCATCCGGAGGGCGAGACGCATTTCCACGTCACGATCGTCTCCGCCGCCTTCGCCGGGAAGTCGCGCGTGGAGCGCCAGCGGCTGGTCTATGGCCTGCTGGCCCAAGAAATGGCGGAGCGCGTTCACGCCCTCGGCCTGACCACGCTGACTCCTGAGGAGGCTCGCTGACAGCAACGCCGACAAGAACGCCCGGCCGCCGCCCGTGCAGCAAGGGAAAAGTGCCACCTGCAAATGCATACATACGCATGCAACTACTAGAGGTTCTTTTCCGTCTTCAAACATAATTGGAGTGCTGCCGTGGTTGCAATTCTCGCTGTATTTAGTAGAGTGCGGCGCATGCAACCAATCAATGCGCCGTGGGCGATGCACTTTTCGCGCGTCGTCCGGCGGGTTCGTGGAGAGGGCGGCGTATGGCGAAGCGCGGGCCGAAGAAGCGGTTAACAGTGAATCCCAACGCGTGTGTGGAACCGCTGAAGAGCATGAACATCATGATTGCCGGGCGCCGCACGAGCATGCGTCTGGAGCCGACCATGTGGGACGCTCTGGAGGACATCGCCCGCCGCGAGGGCCTGACGGTCAACGGCCTCTGCACGCTGATCAAGGACCGGCTGGACGAGCAGATCCGGCGGCGCGGCCCGGGCGCGGACAATGCGGAGGTCACCCTGACCTCGGCGGTCCGAGTCTTCATCGCGGCCTATTTCCGCCGGGCCTGCACCGAGGATGGCCATGTCCAGGCCGGGCATGGCGGGGGCGATCCCTTCGTGGGCACGCCTTTCGACCTGCCGCCGCTCGACGAGTTGGACCGGCCCGAAAGCGGGGCCGGCACCACGGCATCGGCTTTGCCGCCGGCGGCAAAGCCGGGCGCGCCGGGTGACGTCCTGCGGTCCGCGCTGGAGGCGTGACGGCCTGAGCATCCTGATCGGGAAAAGAAAAGGGCGCGTCCACAGGATGCGCCCTTTTGTGTCTGTCCGGCATGCTGTGTCCGGTGCGGACGAAAACCGGTCTGCCCCGACCGGATTCCCGGCCGACCCGGCCGCCGCCTCAGTCCGCGGCGTCGCGCGGACGGTCGCCGGTGTAGTGGTCGGGCCAGTTCTTCCGCACGACCTCGCCGTTGCTGTCGAAGATGTGGCAGGTGTTCAGAAGCACCGGGCGCTTGGTGCGCAGCATGTCCTCCTTGCTGCCCGCCTCGCCGCCGGCCGCCCTGGCCTTGTCGGCCTGCTCGCGCGCCAGGATGGGATAGATGGTCTGGAAGGCGGTCGTGGCGATCGGCCCCAGAAGCTCCACCAGATGCGTGCAGCCCTGGATGCCGCCCAGCCGCTCCTTCACCGTGCGGGTCCAGCCCGGACCGATCTTCAGCCCGACCAGCCGCTGGAAATTGGGGGTGACGGAGCCGCAGGTGCGGTAGGGGCTCTTCTCCGTCACCGCTTCCACCGCATGGACGGTCAGGTCGTTGTCCACCGTCAGGCGAAGCCACATGCCGTGCACCGGGTCGCCGGGCAGGATCTGGCCGCGCTGTTCGGTGTGGAAGGCGTAGCTCTTCACATCGGTCAGATGGCCTTCGACATCCCACAGCCCATCGGTCCGCCGATAGCCCCGGCAGGTGACTTCCCGGGTGTGGATCGGTTCGCGCGCGGCGGGTTCGGACAGCGGCATGGGACTCTCTGACGTTCGGCCTAGTTCGGACGGCCTGATTGTTGGGGCGTACCCGGGAATATCGGTGGGGCCAGCGTTCAGGTCAAGCCGGCTCCGCCGCATTGCAGCATTACCGGTTCGGTGATCAGGGTGGAGCGCTGGCGGAGTAGTTCGATCCGAAGATGAAGGCCTCGCGGTCGCGGATCTCGTCCTCCAGATGGGCGCGGACCACGGCGAACAGGTCACGGATGGAGACGATGCCCATCACCGTGCCGTCCGACTCGCCGTTCGCGGTGACCGGCAGGTGGCGGTAGTGGTGGCGCTCCATCAGGTCCAACGCCTCGTAGGCGTGGGCGTCCGGCCCCAGCGTGTCGGGAGAAGCGGTCATGACCTCGGCCAGCCGGGTGGCTGCCGGATCGCGCCCTGCGGCGACGACGCGGGCCGCGAGGTCGCGCTCGGTGAAGATGCCCTTCAGCGACCGGCCGCCTTCCGCTTGGTCCTGGGTGACCAAGAGGGCGGCGACGCGGCGTTCCGCCATCAGAACGGTGGCGTCGTGGACACTGGCCTCCGGGGACAGGCAGACGAGCTGCTGATCCTTGATGACGTCGGGGATGAGCTTGCGGTTCGGCATGTCCCTTCTCCCTTTATGGGTCGGCACTCCGTTGCGCCTTGGACGCGAATCGGAACTGTCGTGAAGTCTGACAGTTTGCCACTCCAACGGTCAAGGGCTTATGGTGCACCGCATCAGGGCGCGACGGCATCCTCCAGTAGCGCCCGCACCACCGCCGGATCGACATCGCTCCGGGTGAAGGCGTCGCCCAGCGCGCGCACCAGCACGAAGGCGATGCGCCCGTCCTTGACCTTCTTGTCCTTGGCCATGGACAGGATCAGCCCGTCGACGTCCCACTCCACGCCTGGAATGTCGGTGGGGCGGACCGGCAGGCCGACGCGGGCCAGATGGGCGCGCGCCGTCTCGGCGTCCGCCGCCGGGCACAAGCCCAGCCGCACCGACAGGTCGAAGGCCAGAACCATGCCGATCGACACCGCTTCGCCATGCAGCAGGCGGGAGCCGAAGCCGGTCGCCGCCTCCAGCGCGTGGCCGAAGGTGTGGCCGAGATTCAGCAGGGCGCGGTCGCCGCTCTCCCGCTCGTCCGCGCCGACGATGGCGGCCTTGGCCCGGCAGCTTTCGGTGACGGCGTGGCGGCGGGCGTCGCTGTCGCCGGCGACCACCCGCTCGCCGTTCGCCTCCAGCCAGGCGAAGAAGCCGGGCAGGCGGATCAGCCCGTACTTCACCACCTCGGCGTAGCCGGCCAGCACCTCGCGCCGCGGCAGGGTGTCCAGCGTGGCGGTGTCGGCGATGACCAGACGCGGCTGGTGGAAGGCGCCGATCAGGTTCTTGCCGTGCGGGCTGTTGATCCCGGTCTTGCCGCCGACCGAGCTGTCCACCTGGCTCAGCAGCGTGGTCGGCACCTGGATGAAGTCGATGCCGCGCAGCGCCGAAGCGGCGGCGAAGCCGGTGATGTCGCCGATCACACCGCCGCCGAGCGCCAGCAGGACCGCCGACCGCTCGATCCCGCGCGCCAGGACGGCATCCATCAGCCGTTCGAAATGGGCGAAGTCCTTGGTCTTCTCGCCCGCCGGCAGGACGATGGCCTGGGTCGGCTCGATGCCGGATTCGCGCAGCGTGCGTTCCAGCGTCGGCAGGTGCAGCGGAGCGACGTTCTCGTCGGTGACGACGATGGGGGCCTTGCCCCTGGTGATCGCGGCGATGCGCGGTCCGGCGCCGTCGAGCACCCGATCGCCGACCAGGATGTCGTAGCTGCGCGGACCGAGGTCGAGGCGGACGGTGTCTGTGACGGTGGGTGTGTCTGAGGAGGTCATGGCGGGATCAGGGCTTGTCGTGGTGGTGCGCCGGGTGGCGGTGATGATGGTGGTGCGCGTGGGGCAGGGTGATGCCGAAATGCGCCTCCAGCGCCTCGATCACCTGTTCCACGGTCGCCTCCGGCGGGCGCTCGTCGCTGATCACCGTCAGGTCGGCATCCGCATAGACGGGGTAGCGGGCGGTCATCAGCCGGCTCAGGATCTCTTTCGGGTCGCCGGCGTTCAGCAGCGGGCGGTGGGTGCGCCGCGCCGTGCGGGCCAGCAGCACGTCCAGCTCGGCGCGCAGCCAGATCGACAGGCCGTGGGCGCGGATGGCCGCGCGCGTCTCCGGGTCCATGAAGGCGCCGCCGCCGGTCGCCAGGATGTGCACCGGCTGTTCGGTCAGCAACCGGGTGATGATCCGCCGCTCCACCGAGCGGAACACCGCCTCGCCGTCGCGGGCGAAGATTTCCGCGATGGAGCAGCCCGCCGCCGTCTCGATCTCCGTGTCGGCATCGACGAAGGGCAGGTGCAGCCGCGCGGCCAGCCGTCGCCCGATCGCGCTTTTCCCGGCGCCCATCAAGCCGACCAGCACCACCGTCTTCGGCAGAATCTTCGAAGGGGCTTGCGGTTGTCCCTGCGGTGGTAGGCGGGCGGTCATGGTGCTGTGAACTTTCCTGATGCGAGACCGGGGTGCCGGTGTTCGATTCGGTCGCAGGGGCCTGCGCATGTTGCACAGCGGCGCCCCCGTGGCTAAAGTGGTACGTCCGGCGTTCATCGGCCATCGGGCCAGCGGTGCGGACGGTGTGCGATGATTAGCATGAAAGCGCACCCTTGTCCCAAGCCGCACGGACGCAGACCGTGATACAGCGCCGCCGTTCCTTCCACAGAAACACGACTCCGATCGCCATGAGCCGGGTTATTTCCATTCTTTTCGTCCTGTTCCTGTTCGTCATCGGGGGTGGCATGGCCTTCCTTGCCTCCTGGGACATGCCGGCACCGTCCAAGACGGTGGAAAAGGTCATTCCGGATGAGCGGTTCCCCCGCTGACGCCGGGGACGCCGACGGGGACGCCGCTGGGCGCCGCCGCCGGTTCGCCGCTCCGTCACGGGGCGGAAGGGCCGGTGCCGGCGCCGTTTCCATGTTTGCCGTCGTCTCTCTCGGCTTGGTTTTGACCGGCGCCCTGGCGGCTGCGGCAACGCCCGCGCTGGCCCAGGCCGTGCCCTCCGGGCCGCCGATCCGCCTGTTTCCGCCACCGGATAGGCTGGCCGCGCCCGAGGCCGATCCCGGCGTCCAGCCAGGGGCCGGGCGGGTGCTGGACGATCCGTTGGCGTCGCCGGGGCCGTCCGCCGCGCCGCTCCCCCTGACGCCGATCCTGACTCCGGCGCCCGACCGCTCGCCGTCTTTCGACGTGGTGCCCACCGTCGCGTCGCCCTCGGCCATTGCGGTGGAGACGCTGGGGCCGCTGGACCCCGATGGCGCCGGTCCTCTGGCGGGCGCCGCCGGGCTGGGCGGCGACGCCTGGCGCGGCATCCCGCGCGCCGAGGTTCTGGCCCTGCTGCCGGAACTGCCCACCCTCACCCCGTCGCCCGCCGTGAAGGAGCTGCAGCGCCGCCTGCTGCTCAGCCGCGGCTCGCCCGCCGCCGCTCCCGGCGAGCCCGAACCGGCGCGCCGCTTCGGCGCGCTGCGGGTGGAGAAACTGGCGGCCATGGGCGATCCGCGCGGCGCCGCCGACCTCGCCGCGCTGCTTCCCGAGGCGATGACGGTCGACGAGGCCGCCGCCCGCGCCCTGACCGACGCCGAACTGCTCGCCGGCCCGCTGGACTGCGCCGCCGCGACGGAGCGCGCCAAGCCCTTCTCCGGCCCCTATTGGCAGCGGGTGGAGCTGTTCTGCCGCCTGCGCGCCGGGCGGATCGGCGGGGGAATGCCCACCGAGGCCGGGGCCGCCCCGGCGGGCGACGACCTCGCCTTCGACATGCTGCGCGAGCAGCCGGGCGGCGATGCCGATTTCCTGCGGGTGGCCGAGGCGATGGCCGGCGGTCCGACGCTGCGGCTGCGCAGCCTGAAGGACCCCAGCCCGCTGACCCTGGCCGCCCTGCGGACGCTCCAGGCCGCGCTGCCGCCGGATGTGCTGTCCCTGACCGACCCGGCCCGTCTGGCCGCGGTGGCGTCCAACAGCGGCACCGACCCGGCGACCCGGGTGACCGCGGCGGAGCGCGCCGCCGTCGCCCTGTTCCTCGATTCCCGGCGGCTGGCGGAGGCGTACCGCGCCGCCCCGGCCAAGGGCGACGAGCTTCTGCGGCTGAAGGACGCCGCGGCCCGCGACCGCACCGCCCGCACCCGCGCGCTGGTGCAGCAGGCCATGCTCGCCGCCATGGGCGGCGGGCGGCGGGTGGAACTGGCCGGGCTGGCGCTGGAGCTTCTCGACCCGCCGATGCTGGGCGGTCCGGTGGGGGCGGTGGTGGCGGACATGCTCGACACCCTGTCGCCGACTCCGGACGCCGCCGCCCTGGCCCCCGCCGCGGCGCGGCTCTGCTTCGCGCTGGGCCGGGCCGACAAGGGCAAGCGCTGGTACGACCTCGCCCTGCGCAGCCGCCCGACGGCGGAGGTGGCGCGGCTGTGGCCGCTCGCCGTCATCGCGCTGGGTCCGCCACCGGGCGGTGGGGCGCTGGGCCTCGCCGGCTGGCTGGACGAGTCGCTGCGCGGCGCTGATCCGGAGGCCCGCGGTCGCGTCGCCGGGCAGCTGGCCCTGCTCCAGGCGATGGGCGTCGCCGTGCCGGAGGAGGCGTGGCGCAAGACCGCCGACCCCGAGGAGACGGCGCCCACGCCCACGGATGCCCGTCCCCCCACCGCCGACCCCGCCCTGTGGCAGCGGCTTGTCGAGGCCGCCGCCGACCGGCGCGTCGGCGAGACGGCGCTGGCCGCCCTGCTGTTGCTCGGCGACGCCGGGCCGGCGGGCACGCCGCCCGCGGTGGTGGCGCGTGTGGTCGGGGCCTTGCGCGCCGTGGGTCTGGACAGCGATGCCCGCGCCATCGCCCGTGAAGCCGCCGCGGCCCTGGCCGGATGAGTCCCATGCCCAAAACGACCCCGCCAAAAGCCCAGCCGCAAGCCCAGCCGCAAACCCGGCCGAAGCGGCGCGGGCGCCCCTGCAAACCGCGCCCGATCGCCACCTCGCCCCATGTCGACGCCTTCCTGGACATGCTGACGGCGGAGCGCGGGGCCGCGCTCAACACCCGCATGGCCTACGAGCGCGACCTCGCCGACCTCGCCCTCTGGCTGGCCCAGCGCGGCCAGCCGCTGGAGAAGGCGGGGACGGAGGATCTGCGCGCCTACCTCGCCTTCCAATATGTGGAGGGTGGGCAGAAGCCGGCGCCGCGCACGCTGGCCCGCCGCCTGTCGGCGATGCGCCAGTTCTACCGCTTCCTGGTCTCGGAAGACCGGCGGGTGGACGACCCGGCCTCGGCGCTGGACAGCCCCAAACAGGGGCGCCCGCTGCCCAAGATCCTGACGGTGGAGGAGGTCACCCGGATGATCGACTCCGCCCAGACCCGCGGCGGGCCGGAGGGATTGCGGCTGGTCGCCCTGCTGGAGGTGCTCTACGCCACCGGCCTGCGCGTGTCGGAGCTGGTCGGCCTGCCGATGGCGGCCATCCTGCGCGACGGGCGCGGGCTGATCGTGCGCGGCAAGGGCGGGAAGGAGCGCATGGTGCCGCTGTCCGAACCGGCCTCCGCCGCGCTCGGCGCCTATCTGCCCTGGCGGAGCCACTTCATCCTGGCCGGGCGGGAGAACGGGCCGATCGCCTTCCTCTTCCCGTCACGCAGCTCCACCAACGGCCATCTGACGCGCCAGCGATTCGCCCAGCTTCTGAAGGAGCTGGCCATCGAGTCGAACATCGACCCGGAGAAGGTCAGCCCCCACGTGCTGCGCCACGCCTTCGCCACCCACCTGCTCGACCGCGGGGCGGATCTGCGCTCGGTCCAGAAGATGCTGGGCCACGCCGACATCGCCACCACCCAGATCTACACCCACGTGGTGTCGGAGCGGCTGAAGCAGGTCGTGCACGAGCATCACCCGCTGGCCCGGCGAAAAACCGTTCGTACGCAATAGTATTGCGCTAAAAGGGGTTGCTCCTTTCAAAAGATACCAATCCGGCTATGGCGGCTCCTCCCGCTGTGGTATAGCCCTTGGTCCAATGGGGTTGGCCGGCGGGGCGCGCCGGACCGCCCTCGCGACGAACTGGGGGAACCGCATGGCCACGACCATCTCCGGGCTTGAGATCCTGGGTCCGATCAACCCGGGCTTCGAGGCGATCCTGACGCCGGAGGCGCTGGCCTTCCTGGCGGAGCTGGAGGGCCGGTTCGGGTCGGAGCGGTTGCGCCTGCTTGACGTGCGGACCAAGCGGCAGGCGCTGATCGACCAGGGGCACAAGCCGGACTTCCTCCCGGAGACCCGCGCCATCCGCGAGGCCGACTGGACCATCGCGCCACTGCCGCACGACCTGCTCGACCGCCGGGTGGAGATCACCGGGCCGGTGGACCGCAAGATGATCATCAACGCGCTGAATTCCGGCGCGAAGGTTTTCATGGCCGATTTCGAGGATTCGAGCTGCCCGTCCTGGACCAACCTGATCGAGGGGCAGAGCAACCTGCGCGACGCCGTGCGCCGGACCATCGCCTTCGACGACCCTATGTCGGGGAAGAAGTACCGGCTGAACGACAAGACCGCGGTCCTCAAGATCCGCCCGCGCGGCTGGCATCTGGAGGAGAAACACGTCCGGTTCGATGGCGAACCGGTGTCCGGCGCGCTGTTCGACTTCGCCCTCTACGCCTTCCACAACGCGCGGGAGCTTCTGGCCCGCGGCTCCGGCCCCTACTTCTACCTGCCGAAGCTGGAGAGCCATTTCGAGGCGCGGCTGTGGAACGAGGTGTTCTCGGTCGCCGAGGATTATCTCAAGATCCCGCACGGCTCGATCAAGGCCACGGTGCTGGTGGAAACCATCCTGGCCGCCTTCGAGATGGACGAGATCCTCTACGAGCTGCGCGACCATTCCGCCGGGCTGAACTGCGGGCGCTGGGACTACATCTTCAGCTTCATCAAGAAATTCCGCAACGACCCCGCCGCCGTCCTGCCCGACCGGGCGGAGGTGACGATGGCGACGCCCTTCCTGCAGTCCTACAGCCTGCTGGCGGTCAGGACCTGCCATCGCCGCGGCGCCCCGGCCATCGGCGGCATGGCCGCCTACATCCCGGTGAAGGACGACCCCGCGGCCAACGAGACGGCCTTCTCCAAGGTTCGCGCCGACAAGGAGCGGGAGGTGTCCAACGGCCATGACGGCACCTGGGTGGCCCATCCCGGCCTCGTCCCCGTCGCGCGGGAGGTGTTCGACGCCTACATGCGCAAGCCCAACCAGATCGACCGCAAGCGCGCCGACGTCACGGTGAGTGCCGCCGACCTGCTGGCCGTCCCGGAGGGGCCGAAGACGGAGCGCGGCCTGCGCAACAACGTCGCCGTCGCCATCGGCTATCTGGAGGCGTGGCTGCGCGGCATCGGCTGCGTGCCGCTGTTCAACCTGATGGAGGACGCCGCCACCGCGGAGATCAGCCGCACCCAGCTCTGGCAGTGGGTCCATCACGGAGCCGCGCTCGACGACGGGCGCCCGGTGACCATGGAGCTGGTGGACGAGACCATCGCCGAGGAGCTGGCCGCCTGGAAGGCCCGCGTCGGCGACCGCGCCTTCGAGCGGGGCCTGTACGAGGACGCCGCGGTGATGCTGCGCGACCTCGTGGAGCGCGACGACTTCGTGGATTTCCTGACCCTGCCCGCCTACGACCGCATCGTCGCGCAAGGGGCGTGAGGGCGTTGCCAAGCCCACGGCGTGTTCACCATATTGGTGTCGGCACATCACCCGAAGGGGCCGCCATGGGACGCAACGCCGCCGCGTATGGGGACGATTTCTACGGCTGGACGCAGGAGCAGGCCGGGCTTCTGCGCGCCGGCAAGCTGTCCGAAGTGGACGCCGAAAACCTCGCGGAGGAGATCGAGAGCATGGGCCGCAGCGAGGCCGATCGTCTGCGAAGCTGCCTGCGCCTGATTCTTTTGCATCTCCTGAAATGGCAGGAACAACCCGCCCGCCGGTCGCGGAGCTGGCGCAACAGCATCCAGCGGGAGCGGGACAACGCGGCCCTCGTGTTGGAGGACAACCCCAGCCTGACGCCCAAGCTGCCCGCGCTGTTCGCCAAGGCCTACCGGCTTGCCCGGCGTGAGGCCGCCCGCGAAACCGATCTGCCGCTGGAGCGTTTCCCCGAGGACAGTCCCTTCACGGTGGAGCAGACCCTCGACCCGGCCTTCCCGGACGATCTGGAGGACGGCTGGCGCCGCAGCTCCCGGACCCCGCCGATCTGACATTGCGTATCTGACATTGACCTCCCAACCCTCCACCGTTCCGCCGACGTCGCGCGGGGCCGAATCGCTTGCGTTGCTGCTCCTGGTCGGCGGGTTGATCGGCGTGATCTTTCCGGTCACCAAGATCGCGCAGGCGGCCGGCGTGCCGCCGCTGCCCTGGGCCTTCTCCATGATGCTGGGCGCCGGGGTGATCCTGGCCGGGCTGGCGCGCGTCAAAGGCCAGGCGATGCCGCTGACCGGGCGGTACCTGCGCTATTTCGCGGTGTCGGGGCTGCTGTCCATGGCGCTGCCCAACGTGGTGCTGTTCTTCGTCATGCCGTGGCTGGGGGCCGGGCTGTCGGCGGTGGTCTACACGCTGCCGCCGATCCTGACGCTGCTGATGGCCGTGGCGGTGCGCATCGAAACGCCCGACCGCGGGCGGGTGGCGGGCATCCTTCTGGGCTTCGTCGGGGCGCTGATGATCGTCGGGCCGCGCGGCAGCCTGCCCTCGCCCGATCTGGCGGGCTGGATGGCGCTGGCCTTCGTCATGCCGCTGTCGGTCGCGGCGGGCAACGTCTACCGCACCGTGGCCTGGCCGCCGGGCAGTCAGCCGGTGGCGCTGGCCGCCGGCACCATGCTGGGCGGGGCGGGCTGGGTCCTGCTGGCGCTGCTCGCAACCGGAGCGGTAGCGGAGCTGCCGGCGCTGGGCCGGGCACCCGGGCTCGCCCTGCTCCAGATCGCGGTGACGGCGCTGACCTACGTGCTGTATTTCCGGCTCCAGGTCGTCGCCGGGCCGGTCTATCTCAGCCAGATCGGTTACGTGGCGACCTCCGTCGGGCTGGGCACCGGGACGCTGCTGTTCGGCGAGCGCTATTCCCCCTGGGTGTGGGGCGGGGCGGCGGTGATCGTCCTGGGCGTGCTTCTGGTCAGTTTTGGCCGGCGATTCGCGCGATAAGCTGTGGCATCGCCGCCGCGCACCGTGGTACCAAGGCCGGTCCGCGACGTCCGCGTCCTATCCTATTCGGTCCGTGATCCTTCCGGCATGCAAACCTTCCTGGAATTCGAAAAGCCGATCGCCGAGCTTGAAGGCAAGATCGAGGAACTGCGCCATCTGACCAACGCCGGCGACATCAACATCGCCGACGAAGTGACGAAGCTGCAGACCAAGGTCGACAAGCTCCTCCGGCAGACCTACGCGAAGCTCACCCCGGCGCAGAAGGTGCAGGTGGCCCGCCACCCCAACCGTCCGCACTGTCTGGACTATGTGAAGGGGCTGATCGACGACTTCACGCCGCTGGCCGGCGACCGCGGCTTCGCCGAAGACCGCGCGGTCATCGGCGGGCTGGGCCGCTTCCGCGGCCGCTCGGTCGTGGTGATCGGGCAGGAGAAGGGCCACGACACCGAAACGCGCGTGCGCCACAACTTCGGCATGGCCAAGCCCGAGGGCTACCGCAAGGCCCAGCGCCTGATGGACCTCGCCGACCGCTTCAAACTGCCGGTCGTCTCGCTGGTCGACACCGCCGGCGCCTTCCCCGGCGTCCAGGCCGAGGAGCGCGGCCAGGCCGAGGCCATCGCCAAGAGCATCGAGCGCTGCCTGCGCCTGTCCGTGCCCATGGTGGCCGCGGTGATCGGCGAGGGTGGGTCCGGCGGCGCCATCGCCATCGCAACCGCCGACCGGGTGCTGATGCTGGAGCACGCCATTTACTCCGTCATTTCGCCGGAGGGCTGCGCGTCGATCCTGTGGCGCAACCCCGACATGGCCGGCGAGGCCGCCGTCGCGCTGCGCCTGATCAGCCACGACCTCAAGGAACTCGGCGTCATCGACCGGGTGGTGAGCGAGCCGATCGGCGGCGCCCACCGCGACCCGGCGGAGACCGTCAAGGCCCTCGGCGACGCCATCGAGGAGTCGCTGGGCGATCTCGACGGGCTGGACGGCGAGGCGATCCGCGCCCAGCGCCGTCAGAAGTTCCTCGACATGGGCCAGAAGGGCCTGGGGTAAGACGCCATGGCCGCCCCGCTGGAGACCCGTCCCTCCAAGACCCGTCTTCTGCGTCTGGCGGCCATCGTCAACCTCGCCGCGGTGGTCGTGGCGCTGCTGGCCCTGTGGCTGCTGCCCCCGCTGTTCGCTCCGCCGCCCGGCATCGCCGATCCGGGGGCGCGCATGGCCTTCTGGGGGCGGCTGGTTCTCTGGCCGGCGCTGGTGCTGTTCCTGACGGTGGGCGGGGTGCTGGTCGCCCGTGCCCGCTCCGTCGCCCTGAACCCGATTGACGACGCCGAGTCGCGCTTCCACCGGGTCAGCCAGCGCGTGCTGACCAACACGGTGGAGCAGACGCTGATCTTCGTGCCCGCCCTGGCAGCTCTGGTGGCGCAGATGCCGCTGCCCGACCTGGGGTTCGCCCGGCTGGCGACCGCGCTGTTCGTGCTGGGCCGCCTGTTGTTCTGGGCGGGTTACGTGATCCACCCCTACGCCCGCGCCCCCGGCATGGCGGTCACGCTGACCGTCAACCTCGTCGTGCTCGGTTGGGCGCTGGTGCTCGCCATCGTTTAAGACGCGGAACGGCCACAACCCCGCTCCCCAACGCCTCCGGCTTGTGTCATAGATTTCGCCGTATGCCGTCCGATTGCCGGTGAAACCGATGAGCCTCCTTGTCCGCTGCCCTTCGCTGCTTCAAATCGCTCTGTCCGCGATCCTTCTGCTGACGGCGTTGCTGGAGCTGTTCGACACCATGCTGGAGGACCTGATCGGCGTGGAAATCACCACCGCACACGGTCTGCTCGTCTTCGCGGTGGGGAAAATCCTCAAGGAGTGGATCGAAGTCCGCAGGCAGTTCTCCGAAACACGGGAGAAGCTGGGCGAGGCGCGGGTGACGGAAGCGGCGCCTTCCCGGCTCGGCTGACCCCCGGAACGGTCCCTACAGCCAGCGCCGCCGCTTGAAGTGGATCATCGGCAGCGTCGCCGACAGGATCATCAGCATCACCGCCAGCGGATAGCCGAAGGTCCAGTCCTTCTCCGGCATGGTCGCGAAGTTCATGCCGTAGATGCTGGCGACCAGGGTCGGCGGGAACAGGGTGACCGTCAGGATCGAGACGATCTTGATGATCTCGTTCTGCTCGACGTTGATGCGGCCCAGCGTGGTGTCCAGCAGCAGGCTGACCTTCCCCGACAGGAATTGGGCGTACTCGCCGAGCCCCGTCACGTCCTGCAAGGCCGCCCGCGCCCAGCGCCGGGTCCGCTTGGCCGGAGTCCAGCCCTCGCCACGGGCCAGGAAGGTCAGCAGGCGGTTGAGAGTCGACAGGCTGACATGCGCCTTGCCGATCAGGTGCCCGGTGTGACCGATGCGCTTCAGCGTGCGGGTGTCGTCCCGCCGCTCCCCCTTGACCGGCAGGGCGCGCCCGCGGAAGGCGCGGCTGCCCATGGTGTCCAGCTCCAGCCCGACGCGGCGCAGGACGGCGGCGGTGCGCTCCACCACCCCGTCGAGCAGGGCGGCCAGCACCGCCTCCGCCGTCAATTCCGTACCGCCGTTGCGGGTGACGCGGCGGCGGAAGGCCAGGAAGGGCTGCGGATCGACGGCGTGGATGGTGGCGAGCCGCCCGCCGGCCAGGACGAAGCTGACCGGGACGATGCGCGGTTGGTCGGTGTCGGCCCAGACCAGGACGAGGGCGGTCATGTGCACGGCGCCGGGGGTGAGGCGCAGGCGGCTCGATTCCTCGATTTCCGCCATCTGCTCCCGAGTCGGCAGCTTGATGCCCATCAGCGCCTCGGCGCGGGCCAACTCCTCCGGAGTCGGATTCTGCAGGTCGAGCCAGACGGCCTCAGTGGGCAACGGGGTGCGGACGCCCTCGGCCTCGCGGGCCCAGCGCAGCCGGTCACCGTCGCAGGCGAAGACGTGGAGCATGGCGGCGGTCCGCCTTAGAGGAGGCGGCCGAAGCGGCGCGGCTTGCGCGGCTGGGGCGGTTCGGCGGGGCTGTCGCCGCGTCCGGCTTCCCCTTCCGGAAGGTCGACGGGCGCGCCGTCCTCGCGCAGCGCGGCCTCCAGCTTGCGCCGGAAAGCCCCGCCGTCGTCCTTGGAGTCGAGGAAATGCCCGACGGCTTCCTTCGCCGAGTCGCGGTCGTAGGGGACCTTGCCGAAGACCGACAGCTTGGCGCGTTCCAGCAGCTTCGGGTCCATCCGTTCGCGGATGGCCTTCATCTGGCGGAGCAGGTCCTTGCGCACGTCGGACATGGCGGGTCCCCTTCGCTTACCCGGTCACTCGCGGCCGATCATCGTGCCGGCCCCGCCCTCGGTGAAGATCTCCAGCAGCAGGGCGTGCGGCACCCGGCCATCCAGGATGACGGCGGCGTCCACGCCCTGTTCGACGGCGTCGATGCAGGTCTCGATCTTCGGGATCATGCCGCCGGTCGCGGTGCCGTCGGCGATGGCGGCGCGCGCCTGGTCCAGCGACATGCGCGGCACCAGCTCCTTGGTCTTGTCCAGAACGCCGGCGACGTCGGTCAGCAGGAAGAAGCGGGTGGCGCCCAGCGCCGAGGCGACGGCGCCCGCCGCGGTGTCGGCGTTGATGTTGTAGGTGTCGCCGTTGCGGTCGAAGCCGATCGGGGCGATGACCGGGATGATGTCCGACTGGGCCAGCGACGTGAGGATCTGCGGGTTCACCTGATAGGGCTCGCCGACGAAGCCGAGGTCCAGCACCTTCTCGATGTTGCTGTCCGGATCGCGCTGGGTGCGGCGCAGCTTGCGCGCGGTGATCAGGCTGCCGTCCTTGCCCGACAGGCCGACGGCGCGGCCGCCCGCGTTGTTGATGGCGGCGACGATCTGCTTGTTGATGGAGCCGGCCAGCACCATCTCGACCACCTCGACCGTCTCCTTGTCGGTGACGCGCAGGCCGTCGATGAAGCTGGACTTGATGGCCAGCCGCTGCAGCATCTGCCCGATCTGCGGGCCGCCGCCGTGCACGACCACGGGGTTGATGCCGACCTGCTTCAGCAGGACGATGTCGCGGGCGAACTTCTCCGCCAGGCTGTCGTCACCCATGGCGTGGCCGCCGTACTTGATGACGAAGGTGCGCCCGGCGTAGCGGCGCATGTAGGGCAGGGCTTCGGACAGGGTGCGGGCCTTGGCGAGCCACTCGTCGCGGGTCGTGTTCTGCACGGGATGGAGCCGTTCGTCGGGGTGGGCCAATCGGGTGAGATTCCGCCGACTCTTTAACGGAAAGCGCGGGGGGTGCCTAGGGGGCTTTTTCAGGTGGGCGCCGCGTCCGGGAACCCTTGGCCGTGCCCGGCGGTTCGCCCAGGGTAGGATGAACCGCAAAGGACGGTGCCATGAACGACCGCATCATGCCGACGCCGCGCAACCCCTTCACCGAAGCCCACAAGGCCGAGATGGAGGAGACCGCCCGGCGGGCCGAGGAGATCTACGGCTCCCCCGACGCCCAGGAGGTGACGGAGGCCAACAAGGCGCTGAAGGAGCAGGCCCGCGGGGGTGGAAAGGCCGGGTCGGGCAGGCTGGATTCCGAGGGGCCGGGCGCCGATCCGGTGGTGACCGGGAACGTGCGCAAGCCAGGCTGAGGCAGCCCGGCTGACGAGTCAGGCTGTGCCGGCGTGGCCCGCCCGGCGGCCGGCCAACCGCCCGGCCAGCAGGGTCATCGGCTGGGTCAGCGCGGTGACCACCACCGCCATCAGCACCATGGCGGAGAAGCAGGCGTCCGACAGCACCCCGGCTTCCAGCAGGATGGTCAGGACGATGACCTCCATCAGCCCCTTGCAGGACATCAGCGTGCCGAGGCGCCAGGAATCGGCGGCGCTCTCACCCGACAGCCGGGCGGGCAGGGCGGTGCCCAGGACCTTGCCGAGGATGGTCGCCACGGTCGCCAGCGCGAAGACCCACCATTGCGCCGAGGCGGCGAGGTCGAGATCGACCTTCAGTCCGGTCAGGGTGAAGAAGAAGGGCAGCAGGATCAGCGTGGCGAAATGCTCCAGCCGGTCCAGGATGGCCGCCGCCAGCCGCCGCGGCATGACCGTGCCGGCGACGAAGGCGCCCAGGATGTAGTGCAGCCCGATCAGCTCCGTCACCGCGGCGGAGCCCAGCAGGGCGGCGCAGGTGACCACCACCACCATGTCGCCGACCGCGCCGTCCGGGGCGATGCGGTTCATCAGCCGGGTCAGCAGCGGGCGGGCGAACAGCTCGGTCGCGGCGAGATAGGCGAAGCCGAGGACGGCGATCCAGGCCACTCCGGCGAATCCGCCGCTTCCCCCCGCCGCCAGGGCCAGCACGGCGGTGATGAGAAGCCACAGCAGCGCGTCGTTGACCGCCGCGTAGCCCAGCGCCAGCCGCCCGACCCTCTCCCCGATCAGCCCCATCTCGCGCAGGATGGCCCCCAGCACCGGCAGGGCGGTCACCCCGACGCAGATGCCGAATCCCGCGGCGAACAGCAGCGGGTCGGCCTTCGGCCCGGCCATCTCGGGAAAGGCGCCGACGATCCACCAGCCGAGCGCCCCGCCGAGCAGGGTCGGCACCATCATGCTCGACAGGCTGATTCCGACGAAGGCGCGCCCGCGCCCCTTGAACTCCTCCAGGTCGAGATGCAGCCCGGTCAGGAAGGCGAAGAAGACCACGGCGAGCAGAGCCAGCCCGGAGAGCGGCGCCAGCGACTCCCTGGCGAACAGCGGTTGCCAGAGGTCCGGGGCGGCCTGCCCGAGAAGCGACGGGCCGAGCGCGATCCCGAACAGGATCTGGATCACCACCATCGGGGCCACATGCTTCAGGCCGGACAGCCGCCACAGCAGGAACGGGCCGGCGATCAGCAGGATGGCCTGGAGGAGGAACAGCAGCGCCGGCGTCAGCTCGACGGGCATCGGGTCACCCCAGGCTGGCGAGCTGGGCGAGGCTGGCCCGCAGCTCGGCGATGCCCTGGCCCTTCTCGGCGCTGGTGGCGTGGATCTCCGGGAAGGCGGCAGGGTGCTTCTTGATGGCGGCCACGGTGCGCTTGCTCACCTCGGCCAGCTCTTGCGACCGCACCTTGTCCGACTTGGTGAGGACGACGACGTAGGGCACCGCCGCCTGATCGAGCATCGTCATGATCTCCTCGTCGTTGGGCTTCAGCCCGTGGCGCGAATCGACCAGGACCAGCGCCCGGCGCAGCGTGACGCGGCCGCGCAGGAAGCGGCGGACCATGTCGTTCCAGATCTCGATCTTCTCCTTCGATTCCTTGGCGTAGCCGTAGCCGGGCATATCGACCAGCTTCAGCCGGTTGCCGAGGTTGAAGAAGTTGAGCTGCTGGGTGCGGCCCGGCGTGTTGGAGGTGCGGGCCAGCGTCTTGCGCCCGGTCAGCGCGTTGACGAGGCTGGACTTGCCGACGTTGGACCGCCCGGCGAAGGCGACCTCCGGCAGGTCGGCCTCCGGCAACTGCTCCGCCGTCTGGGCGCCCCAGATGAAATCGCATTCCTTGGCGAACAGAAGCCGCCCCGCTTCCAGGGCCTCCTCGTCGAAACCGGAGATCGGGGAGCTGCTGGAAGAGGTCATGGACGGCGCTTTCGAAAGACACAGGGTGCGGATGAACGTGACCGGCCCAAAACATAACCGCCGGCAAACGCCCGTCAAGGGAGGCGCTTGCCGGCGGTCAATGCCCTGAAGTCAGGGAGGCCGGGTGTCAGGTGAAGAGAACCCTCAGGTCACCTTCACACCGTCCTGCCGCATGATGATCCACTGCTGGGCGATGGACAGGGTGTTGTTCCAGGCCCAGTAGATCACCAGACCAGCCGGGAAGCTGGCGAGCATGAAGGTGAAGATGATCGGCAGGAACTGGAACACCTTCTGCTGCACCGGATCGGGCGGTGCCGGGTTCAGCTTCTGCTGGAAGTACATGGTGATGCCCATGATGATCGGCCACAGGCCCAGCATCAGGATGTGCGGCGGCTGCCACGGGATCAGACCGAACAGGTTGAAGATGGTGGTCGGATCGGGCGCGGACAGGTCGTGGATCCAGCCGAAGAACGGCGCGTGCCGCATTTCGATGGTCACGAACAGCACCTTGTACAGCGCGAAGAAGACCGGGATCTGGATCAGGATCGGCAGGCAGCCCGATACCGGCGAGACCTTCTCGCGCTTGTAGAGCGCCATCATCTCCTGGTTCAGGCGGACCTTGTCGTCACCGAAGCGGTCGCGCAGCTCCATCATCTTGGGCTGCAGCTTCTTCATCTTGGCCATCGCGTGATACGACTTGTTGGCCAGCGGGAAGAAGGCCGCCTTGATGATCACGGTGAAGACCAGGATGGCGATGCCGAAGTTGCCGAACAGGCGGCCCAGCAGGTCCAGCCCGTAGAAGAACGGCTTGGTCAGGAAGTAGAACCAGCCGAAGTCGATTGCCAGGTCGAAGTTGGCGATGCCCAGCTTGTCCGAATAGTCGTCCAGCAGGCGGACCTGCTTGGCGCCGGCGAACAGCCGGTCGGTCAACTCGACGGTGGCGCCGGGGGCGACCTCCACGGCCTTGCCCAGCGTGTCGACCTGATAGCGGTCGGTGCCGCCGGGGGCGGAGTGGACGAAGCGGGCGGTCATCGGAGCCTTCTGGTCCGGGACCAGCGAGACCAGCCAGTACTTGTCGGTGATGCCGATCCAGCCGCCCGTGCTCTGGGCGGAGACGGTGCCGGCCTTGCGCAGATCGTCGTACTTGTGCTCGTTCAGCTTGCCGTCGAAGACGCCGAGCGGGCCTTCATGCAGGATGTAGTAGCCGTCGGTGTGCGGCGTGCCAGCGCGGCTGACCAAGCTGTAGGGCAGCAGGCTGACCGGGGCGGAGCCGGTGTTGCGCACCTTCTGGGTGATCGTGAACATGAAGTTCTGATCGACCGCGATGGTGCGCTCGAACACCAGGCCCTTGCCGTTGTCCCAGGTCAGGGTCAGCGGCTGGTCCGGCGTCAGCGCGGTGCCGGCGGCGGTCCAGCGGGTGTCGGCGCCGGGGACCGGCTGCGACTTGTCCTCCGGAACCCAGCCGAACTCGGCGTAATAGGCCTCGGGCGTGCCGGCGGGGGCCAGCAGCACGATTTCCGGGCTCTTGGGATCGGGGGTGACGCGGTAGTCGGCCAGCGTCAGGTCGTCGATGCGGCCCCCAACCAGATTGACCGATCCGTGCAGCGACGGCGTGTTGATCTTGACGCGCGTTCCGGCGGCCATCTGCTCGGCGAGCAGGCCGGCGCGGTCGCGGACCGTGGCGGGAGCCGCCGTGCCGGGGACCGAACCGGGAGCGGCGCCCGGCGCGGGCGCGGCGCCGGGGGCGACCGACTGCTCCGTCTGGGCGGCCTGCTGCGCAGCCTGCTGCTGCTTCACCCGGGGTCCATCGTAGAAATACTGGAATCCCAGGAGGATGGCGATCGACAGAGCGATCGCGAGGATGAGGTTGCGTTGATCGGTCATGGCATCCCGGTTGCCGTGGGCCTTCTGTTAAGAAGGGGGCCGAACGCCGGTTTTCAGGCCGGCATGCGAATTGCTGCATCGATGCGCCGCGTCGTCCGGCCCGTGCGAACAGCGGGTGGACCGCCCCGGTTCGGGCACGGGATCATATCCCCACCCGCCCCAGGGATGGCAGCGCAGAAGCCTCCGGACGGTCAGCCAACTGCCCCGGATCGCTCCGTGCTTAGATAGCGCATCCAGCGCATAGTTTGAACAGGTCGGCTGAAATCGGCAGTGCCACCCGATGAAGGGCGACAGGGTCCACTGATAGCCGACCACGAGCGCGCGCAGAAAATAGGCGAGCGGGCTCACGCGCCGGCCTCCCCGCCGCCGGAACCGTTGCCGGTCCCGCCGTTGGGTATGACGGCGTTTGGCCCGCCATTCACCTCGCTCTTGGGCACCTCGTTCTTGGACGCGTCGCGCCACAGACCGAGGCGTTTCAGCGCCGCGATCAGATCGCCCACCAGCTCCGTCCACGGCCTTTCGGCCGTCGCGGCGCGGGCCACCAGCACGAAATCGTGACCGGGGGCCGCGTGGGCGGTCAGAATTTGGCGTGCCGCTTCGCGAAGGCGGCGGCGTGCGCGATTGCGCACGACCGCGTTCCCCACTTTGCGGCTCGCCGTCAGGCCAAGACGAATCGGCGGCTCGCCAGGGGCGGGCCGCTGCCGTTCGTCGTGTCGGCGCACCTGCAGGATAAGGCCGGGAGCCACATGCTTGCGCCGTGTACCGGCCACGGCCAGAAACTCCGGCCGCCGCTTCAGGCGCCCGACCCTGGGGTCCGGCGCCGCCATGCGTATCAGGCGCTCAGGACACTGCGGCCCTTGGCGCGACGGCGGGCAATCACCTTGCGGCCACCGACGGTCGCCATGCGGGCGCGGAAGCCATGCCGGCGCTTGCGCACGATTTTGCTGGGCTGGAACGTGCGTTTCACGGCACCATACTCCTCGATCTCAGGGCAAAAAATGAGCCCCGCTGTATAGAGGTACCGACCCCCGGAGTCAATCACGCGCTGCCACCCAAGCGTGGGAAATATTCTCCGTTCGGATGGGCAAAGGCAAGAAGGGTGGCGCAAAGGAGGGTGAAAAGGGGTAGGGCCCTGCCTCCCTTGCCGTGCGGCGTGTTTACCCCCTGACATTCGCGAAAGGTCCGGGGGAAGTCGGCATGCTGCACCGGCGGCAATTCATCGTGTCCAAAAACACCCACGCGCTCCGTCCGGAATGGGTGAGCCGTGACATCGGCGGGCTCGTCCTGTCCCATTGTCCCGACCTGCCGGTCCGGCGCGTGCTGGGCGCCGACAAGACGGTCTGGCATCTGCTGGGGCTTCCCGTGCAGACCGACCCGGCGCGTCCCGACCCGGTGGAGGCGCTGGCCGCGTGTCGCGCCGGGGAGATCGCGGAGCTGTGCCGTTCCTGGACAGGACGCTGGCTGCTGCTGAACAACCGGGCGGTTCATCTGGACACCGGCGGGACGCTCGGCTGCTTCTACGGGATGGTGGACGGCGCGCTGACCCTCGCCTCCAGCGCCGGGGTGATGGCCGAACTGCTGGGCGAGGAGGCGAGCTTCCGCCGCCCGCTGGCGCACGAGGCCGGGCTGGACTGGTACCCGCTGCCCGGCTCCGGGCTTGCGGGGGTGCGCCGGCTGCTGCCGACCCAGGTGCTCGACCCCGCCCGCCCGATGGACGATCCGGGCTTCCTGACCTTCCGCCGACCCTTCCCGGCGGTTCCGCCGGGATTTTCCGATTCGCTCGCCTATGAGCGCATGGAATCCATCCTGGTCACCGCCATCCGCAATCTGCACCGGACCCTGTCGGGGCCGGAGGGCGGCAACCGTCCGCTGATGCTCCAGCTGACCGCCGGCTACGACACGCGGCTGCTGCTGGCCGCGGCGCAGAAGGCCGAGGTGCCCTTCGCCACCTTCACCTTCGACCACCGCGACCTGACGCCGGGCGACCGCAAGCTGCCGCCGAAGCTGGCCCTGTTGGCCGGGGTGGAGCATCACCTGATCCCCTGCCCGCCGCTGGACGCCCAGCGTGCGCGCGACTACGCCGCCCACACCGGCGGGCACACCGCGGCGATGGACGGGGAGTTCTACGCCAACGGCGCCTGGGACGGCGTGCCGGAGGGCGCCGTCGTCCTGCACGGCGGCGTCTTCGAGGTGGCGCGCTGCTTCTACTGGGGTCAGATCCCGCCAGGCCTTGCCGCCGATGGCGAGGACACCGCCGCCCGGATGTTCGACGCCTTCCGCGGCAAGCTCTACAACCCGCCGTCCCATTGCGAGGCGCTGCGCGAATGGCTGGCCTGGGTGGTAAAGACGCCGGACGTCCTGCCGGGCGGTGCGATGGACCTGCGCGACCGCTTCTATCTGGAGCAGCGGGTGGCCGGCTGGCTGTCGGCCATCGACCAGGGGGTGGACCTGACCGGGCGGCAGCTCTTCCAAGTCGGCAACTGCGCGGACTTCCTGGCGATCGCCCTGGCCATGCCGGTGGACGTCCGGCGCTCCAGCCAGCATCAGGCGGAACTGATCCGCCGCATGGCCCCGGATCTGCTGAGCGAGCCGATCAACCCGCCGCAGCCCGCCGTGCTGCGCCAGCTCCGCAAGCTGCCGCGCCGGCTGAACAAGCTGCGCACGGCGATCGGGCACCATCTGGCGCGGACGTCGGCTTAGGGGGATGGGGTAGGGGGCTCATAGGCGCTAACTTCGCTCACCTCATTCATTATCCGACTGAACCTCACCTCTCTCATCGTCATTCCCGCGAAGGCGGGAATCCAGTCTTCTCAAGTACTTATCTGCGGAGTTTCCTGGCTCCCCGCCTGCGCGGGGGTGACGATGAAAAGGTGGATGCCAGTCAGAATGAAGCCATCCTACCCGAAGTTTTGTGCCCCCTCCCTGACCCTCCCCCGCTTTGCAGGGGAGGGGAATTGGGTGCGGCCGTCTTGGACAGGTGCAGCCAGCGGCGGTAGGCGTCCTCGCTGACGGGAGCGCGGTGCTTCAGGCCGATGCGGAGGATTTCCGGCAGGGCCAGCAGGACCTTCAGGTCGGTCAGCCGTGGGCCGTGGCGCAGGTTCTTCCAGCTGTTGCCGATCCAGCTCCGCGCGAATCGCCAGGGCAGCAGGCCGGCGGGGCAGCGGGCGACCTCGCGGATCAGGTCGTTGCGGTGGTTGTAGAAACGCTCCAGCCCCGGCTTGCGGCCCTTCTCGCTCTTATCGTGGTAGACCATGATGCCGGGCAGGGCGACCACCCGGTGGCCGGCGCCGATCAGCCGCAGGCAGCGGTCCTTCTCCTCCCCCTGGCGGTACAGCTCCGGCATGTAGAGGCCGACGGCGGCGACCGCGCGGCGGCGCAGCAGATGGCCGCAGCCGACGTACCAGGGCGCGTCGAAGGGATCGGATTGGGGCGGGAAATAGACCAGCCCGTCGCGCGTCTCGATGTTGCAGGCCACCGCCGCCACGTCGGCGTGAGTCTCCATGTAGGCCACCGCGCGGGCGAGGCCGTCCGGCTCGGCGAACCAGGAATCGTCGTCCACCGACAGCACATAGTCGCCCGCCGTGTTCACGAAGCCGAAGTTGCGGGCGTAGATCAGCCCGGCGTTGTGCGGCAGCCGGACGTAGCGGACGGTGGGGAACTCCCCCCGCACCATGGCGTCGGTGCCGTCCGTGGACCCGTCGTCCACCACCAGGATCTCCGCGACGGGGTGCGTCTGGGCGAGCAGGCGGGACAGCGCGGTGCGCAGTTCCGGCGCGCGGTTGAAGGTGGCGATGACGGCGCTGACGCTGGGCATCAGGCGACCTCGCTGGAGGAGGACGGGGCGGCGCGCGGCCGCTCGGGCAGGGGCAGCCGGACCGGCGGGCGCTTCAGCTCCTCCGGATACTCGTCGCGCAGGCCGGACAGGTAGCTGTCCAGGAAGACCCGCAGGCCGCGGACGTCCCGGTTCACCAGATAATGGGCGGTGTATTTGGCGATCATGCGCGGGATCACCCCCGCCTTCTCGTAGTTGGCGTGGATGTAGCCCATGTTGCGGAAGAAATGCGGCGCCCGGTCGGCCCGCATCGTCTCCACCGTGCCCAGCCGGCCGCCCAGCACCTTGTGCTCCGTCCGCGACATGCCGGGATGGATGTGGAGCGCCTTCACCGCCGTGCCGACCTTCAGCCCGGCGCGGCGGGCGCGTAGGGTGAACTCGTACTCGTCGCCCCAGATGAACATCTCACGCTTCACGTTGCCGATTTGCTCGAAGACGGCGCGGCCGATCAGCGTGCCGTTGAACAGGGCGATGGTGCCCGGCGCCAGCCCGTCGACCGCCCGCGCCATCAGGCTGTCCGGGTCGCGGGTGCCCTGCATGGGGAAGGCCAGGGTGGAGCGGTCCTCCACCGCCAGCACCAGCGGGCCGACCATGGACAGGCCGTGGTGCCGCGCCTGGACCAGCAGCTCTGCCAGCGCGCCGGGCTGCGGGATGCCGTCGTCGTCGGTGCTCCAGATCCAGCGGGCGCCGAGGCCGAGCGCCGTCTCGAAGGCGGTGTGGTAGGCGCCGGCGGACCCGCAGTTGGCCTGCCGCACCACGACCAGCGCGTCGTCCCGCTCCTCCGCCTGCGCGGCCAGCCACTCCGGCGTGCCGTCGCTGGAGCCGCTGTCCACCACCACCAGCCGCTCCGGCCGCGGCTGCTGCCCGAGGATCGCCGCGACGCAGGTGGCGAGAAGCGGCAGGCGGTTGTGGGTGACGACGATCGCCACGACGCCGTGGGCGATGTCCGCCGAAACGCTGTCCGCCGGGAGTGTGTCGTGAGCCATGGCTGGGCGGTTCCTCCTGGTCCTGTCCATCAGTCGGTTTGGGTGCGTGTGGGGGTGCAGTCGCCCTGGTCCGGCCGGCAGGGCAGGATGGCGACGTCCGGCGATGGGTCGGTGGCGCCGGACAGCACGCCCAGCTGCCCCAGGGCGCGGGCAACCGTCCGCGCCGCGTAGAGCTGCCCCTCCAGCCCCCAGCGGCTGCCGTTGGGCGCGTAGAGATCGCGCACCCCGCCCGCGGCCAGCGCCGTCAGGCCGGCGGCCAGCGGCACCGCCTGAAGCGTCGGGTCGGCGGCCATGACCTCGTCCACCGCGGACCGGTGGGGTGGGGGGGTGAGCAGGAAATCGGCGTAGACCGTCCCCTTGTCCGGCGCGATCAGCAGCAGGAAGCGCGTCACCCCGTTGGCCTGCACCGCGTCCTGGATCGCGTGCAACCCGGCGCGGCGCTCCTCCAGCAGGCGGCGGTCGGTGCGCCAGGGCTGGAAATCCTCCGCGCGGAAGAGGGTGGTCGTCGCGGCGGCGGAGCTGAACAGGCCCGCGTAGGCCAGGGACCGCTCTTCCACCGGACTGCCGGTCACGTTCAGCACCGCGCGCGGCAGCGCCTTGAGCAGCAGGTCGAGCGCGTGGCCGATGGGCGGCGGGTTCCAGGCCTGGGCGCGGGAGCGCTCCAGGGACCGCGGCTGGCGGTTGAGGGGCTCGACGGCGAGGGGGGGCAGGGTCGCCATGCCGTAGGAGCGGGGGGCGGTGACGGTGGACAGCGCCAGCCCGCCGACGGGCTCCCCCAGGTCGCGCTCCGATAACTGCAGTATCACCACGCGCGGCGGGCGCTCCCGGAAGTCGGGGGAGGCCAGATAGGCGGCCAGCGGGGCCGCGCCCGCGGGCCGCACGCCGACGGAGAGGCCGGTCAGGTTGCGCAGATGGTCGGTCCAATAACGGCCGTAGCGGCCGTGGCGCTCCTCCGCCTCGGGCCGGGAGAAGCCATCGCCGAAGACCATAACGTCGTAACCGGCACCGGGCCGCGCCGCCTCGGCCAGCGGCGGCACGAAGATCGCCTGGGGCATTCTGGGTCCGAAACGGTTCTCCGCGTAGCCGCCCAGCTCCGTCAGGTCGCCGTCCGGCGGGTCCAGCGCGAAGGCCAGCGGCAGGACCAGCGCGGCGGCGAGGGCCAGCCCGCGCAGAACGATCCTGTCCAACCCGCCCCTCACCGGTCGCCTCACGCCCGGTCCGCGGGGAACCGGAAGCCGGGCAGGCGGAAGGCGGGCTTGTGGAAGACGGACATGCGGCGTTGGGCGAGCGGCGACCCGGCGGAGTCGCCGATCCACAGGCGCAGCGCCTTGGTCGCGCCGATCCACAGCAGGATGGGCAGCAGCGAGAAGAAGCCGAACTTGACGATGGTGATGTTGCCGTCGCGGTACCATTGCAGCGACAGCGGGATGAAGGCGCAATAGAACAGCACCGCGTAGCGGTTGGTGACGCCCGACTCCCAGAACCAGCGGTGCAGCCGGCCCAGGATCAGCCCGACCACCACCATGGTGACGATCACGCCGATCCACCCCGCGCTCATCCAGCCGTCGCCGGCCAGCGAGGTGGTCAGGTTGGAGAAATTGCCGAAATCATGCAGCGACACCCATTTGATCGGCGCGCCGATCGGCTTGTCCGGCCACAGCATGCGCGGGATCGGCTCGGTGAAGAGCTGAAGATACTGGGTGAACCAGGTGTAGGTGCCCGACTGCTGCGGCACCGCCCACAGGATGAAGGCCAGGAAGTCGAAGTTGGCGATGTCCTGGTTCGACACGCTTTCCACGAAGGAGCCCTGGCCGCCCTGGAAGACGCTGAACAGCTTGCCCGGGCTCTCGGTGCCGGCAAGCACGCCGCGCAGGAAGTCGCGGTTGTTGCCCAGCGTGTGGAACAGCAGCAGCACCGGCAGGCCGCAGGCGAGCTGCCACCAGCGGAACCACTTGGTGCGGGTGTGGTAGAGGATCAGCAGCACCATGCCCAGCACGCCCATGATGATCGCCCAGCGCCCCCAGCCCAGATAGGCGCGGTAGCTGACGAAGGCGATGAAGGGGATGAAGGACAGCGGATGGAAGCGGCTGACCCAGATGATGCCCAGCGTCAGCGGCAGGCCCATCGAATGGGCCTCGGCGATGTAGCCGGTGGTGTTGACGTAGACCGGCTGGCCGGTCAGCGGGTCGCGCTCCATCTGCACGTCGCCGGTGCCGGTGAAGTCGGCGCCGTCCTGGCGCAGGATCGCCGAATAGATGGCCAGCGGTCCCAGCGCCGCCACCGTCAGGGCGAAGGCGGTGATGTCCAGCCGGTCGAAGGTGAAGGTGGGCGCCCGGCTGAAATCCGGTTTCACCCGCCCGGCCCAGCCGCAGGCGGCGGAGAAGGCGACGAGCGCGACCGAACTGACCGTCAGCGACTTCACGAACTCCGCCGCACTCGGCCAATAGCCCATGAACAGCCAGGCGTTGTCGATGCCGAAGCCATGGACCAGCAGCGGTCGGATCACGAAGACGAGCGTGTGGAAGATCAGATAGTAGGTCAGCGGGTGGAACATCGACGCGGTGCCGGTGCTGAGGAACACCACGGCGACCAGGGCCACCACCAGCACCTGCGCGATCAACGCCGTTTCGATCATGCCGGACTCCGCTTGGCCTCGTGAACGCGCGGCACCGCCGGCCACGGCCCGTGGTGACGGCCTGTGGGGCGGTGTCGTCGTGCCGGCCCTCGGGAGCGAGAGCGACACTCCCCGGAAGCAACACCGCCGGCCCCGGTCGGGTCCACCCGTCCGGGAACGCAGACGGCGAGGGCTGTCCGGTCAGGGCTATCCGTGCCGCGCCTTCGAGGCACCCCGTCCGCGCTTTTGCTTCATCCGCCCCCCGCCGCCAGTTTCGCTGGGGTGCGGAACGGAGGTGATATGACGCGCCGGATTCCTGGACTCTTCGCGGGCGGGCTGTTGTGGCTGGTCCTGTTCCTGGCTGGTCCCACCCCGTCCTTCGCGGCGGAGCCGGCGATCCACGTCTCCCCCCAGGGCGACGACCGCTGGTCCGGGCGGGTCGCCGCCTCCACACCGGACGGGCGGGATGGCCCGGTCGCCACGCTGGCCCGCGCGGTGGAGGAGGCGCGCAAGCGCGGGCTGCACCTGATCCTGCTGCGCGGCGGCACCCACCGGCTGACCGACACGGTGACGCTGGGGCCGGAGGATTCCGGGCTGCGCATCGCCGCCTTTCCCGGCGAGACCCCGGTCTTCTCGGGCGGCGAGGTGGTGACGGGCTTCAAGGCGGAGCGCGACGGCACCGTCTCCGCCCCGCTGGCGCGCGAGCCGGGGTTGGACGTCACCGTCGGCGGGGTGCGGCTGCGCGCGGCGCAGAGCGGCGCCTTCGACCCGCAGGACCCGATCCGCAGCGGCTGGTTCGTCGCCCAGCAGACCAAGGGCGGCGGCGACAAGCGGCAGTTCCGCTTTCCGCCCGGCACCGTTCAGGCGGCCTGGGCGGTCCCCGGCGTGCGCGTCCAGGCGCTCGACCGCGAGCGGCAGGCCGACGACATCCGCGGCATCGAGCGCATCGACCGCAACGGCACGCTGGTTCTGGACCGCGACGGCTGGTACCCGTTCCGCGACGGCAGCACCTTCCGCCTGCTCGGCCATCCCGATTTCCTGAAATTCCCTGGCCAGTTCGCCTGGAGCGCCAAGGACCGGCGCCTGCTGCTCCGCCCCCACGACCCGACGGCCTTCGCCCGCGACGGCGAGGCGGTGGTGGCGCGCACCGCCCCGCTGATCCAGGCGGAGAAGGCGGATTCCATCACGCTCGACGGGCTGTCCTTCGCCGACGTTCCCTACAACGGGGCGGCGGTGCGGCTGGCCGGCGGTTCGGGGCACCGCGTCCTCGACAACCGCTTCTCCGCGGTCGGGACGGGTGTGCTGCTGGTCGGCGTCTCCGACAGTGAGGTGCGCGGCAATCGCCTGGAGCATCTGGGGCGCAGCGGGATCGAACTCACACCCGGCAGCACCGGCAACCAGATCGTCGCCAACATTATCCGCCATGTCGGGGAGGTGAACCTCTACAGCGCCGGCATCATGACCGCCGGGGTGACCCGCACGCGGATCGCCCACAACGACATCCGGCACGCCGCGCGCTACGGCATCTCCATGAAGAACTGGAACCCGGAGACCAAGAACACCGACAACGTGATCGAGTACAACCGCATCCGCGACGTCGGGCGGGAGACCGCCGACCTCGGCGCCATCGAGACGCTGGGGCGCAGCGACATCGACACCAAGCTGGTCATCCGCTTCAACGACATCCGGGGGACCGGCGGGATCGCCACCGACGCGGCGGGGCGCTGGATGACCCGCTACAAGGGCTTCGGCGTCTATCTGGACGACCTGACCAACGGCGTGCGGGTGGAGGGCAACTTCCTGGAGGACACGGGCTGGGCGTCGGTCTTCATCCATGGCGGTGACGGCAACCGGGTGGAGAACAACATCGCCGTGCTGACCGACGAGCGCGACCGCTTCCTGCGCTTCGAATGGGTGCCCAAGGCGGGGACGGCGGGCTTCCTGCGCGACAACGAGGCCAGCCGCAACCTCATCCACGCCCGCGTTCCGGTGGAGCAGCTGGTGACCGCGCTGACCGGCGGCGAATACCGGCTGGAGAACAACATCTTCGACCGTCCGGGCCGCGGCCTGCGCGCGCCGGGCGCGCCCATGGAACGGACGCAGGCGCGCTCCGTTCAAGGAGGCAACCTGCCGGACCCCTATTTCATGAACCCAGCGAAGGACGACTACCGCCTGCGCCCGAACTCCCCCGCCCTGAAGATCGGCTTCCAGGAGCTTCCCTGGTCGCGCATCGGTCCGGAAGGGGCGCGCTGAGCCCGTGGACACCCGCATTCCCTCGCCCAACTCGTCTGCCGAGGCGCCGCCGTCCGCCACCATCGGGCTGGCGCCGCCGCAGCTCGACCTGTCCGCCCTGCCGCCGCGTATCCGTCGCGAGTTGCGCGCCAGCCATGTCGGAGAGACCGTGGCGGTCGCTCTTTACGACGGCGTCGCCGGCGCCACCACCGATCCGAAGGTCCTGCGCTTCGCCGCGTCCCACCGCCGGGTCGAGCGGCGGCACCTGCGGCTGTTCGAGGCGGTCCTGCCACCGGACAGGCGCAGCGCTCCGATGGGCTTCTGGCTCTGGTCGGGCCGGATGATGGGCGGGCTGCCGGCGTGGCTCGGCCCGCCCTATGTCTACGCGGTGGTCGCCGGGGTGGAAGCGTGGGTGGACGGGCATTACGCCCGGCAGATCGCCTTGGCGCGGCGGCTTGCCCCCGATCCGGACCTGCTGAACCTGCTGGAGGCCTGCCGCCTCGACGAGCGTCTCCATGCCCACGACGCCGCCCGTCTCGACCCGGCACCGCCCTGGACCGCCCGCGCGCTGGCGGGGGTGGCGGTGCTGCTGTCCCGCGTGGGGGTGAGGGCGGCGCGCTGGGTGTGACGGTTATTTGCTGCGGATTTCCTGGAGCAGGACGCCGAGCATCTGTTTCAGTTCCAGGTGATTGTCGTTGTGGACCTTGTTCGACGCGGCCAGCGACCCTTCGAGATTTTCGAAACGCTGGTCAATCGACTCGAATTTCCGATCCATGGCGTCGAACCGTTGGTCGATCGCCTCAAACCGGTTGTCGATCGCCTCGAACCGTTGATCAATCGCCTCGAACCGTTGGTCGATGGCCTCGAAACGCTGGTCCACCTTTTCGAAGCCCTGCACCATGTCGGTGCGCAGAGACTTCACCTCGGTTTCGAGCGCGGTCAGCCGACGATCGATGTGGTTACCAAGTTCGTCGATGGCTTCGTTGAACTTGTCTTGGGTCACGTAAGCCATGCGTACCGTCCGTTCCTGCGCGGAAGCCGGCGTGGTGGAGCATCCGGCCGCCTCAGGGTGAACCGCTTTCGTGTCCCTGTCGATGGATTCTTCCGGCGGAACGGCCCTGGCTTGGCTCAAGGGATTGGCTGGGGCTTTCTTGCCGGTGGGGTTCATCGAGTCGGCCGGATTGCGGATGTATGCCCCGATGATGGCGCATCCCGGCCCGCGGGTCCAGCCGCCTCATCTGAAAACGCGATTGGCATCGAAGAAATTCCACCCTGGGGCGGTCAGCCCATGGCGCGTTTCGGGCGGACGGCGGTTCCGGCGGCTTCGGGCAGCGGGCCGGCGATGCGGTCGAGCAGCGCGTCCATGCCGCTGTGCCCGGCCTCGTGTGCGGCGCGGGCGCGGGCGTGGGCCTGTTCGGAGGCGAGCGCCAGAGCGTCGCGGTCCTTGGCCCAGAGGCGCAGCGCCGGCAGCACCGCCTGGATGAAGTCCCGGTCCTGCGGGACGAGGCCGGGGCGGGGGATGTCGCTGCCGATGCAGCCGCGGTCATAGGCCAGCACCGGGACGCCCGCCGCCATCGCCTCGAACAGCACCAGCGGCTGCGCCTCGTTGCGGTAGCGGGTGGGGAAGACGAAGACGTCGATGTCGCGGTAGAAGGCCGCCTTGGCGTCGTCATCCACTGGCCCGCGGTACTCCACGTCGCCGTCGAAGGCCGCCAGCCCCGCCGCGACCAGTGCGTTGTCCATGCGCCCCAGACCCGGCCCGGCCAGCACCAGAGTGACGTCCACTCCCTCCGACCTCAAGGCGCGCAGCAGGGTGAACAGCGTGTCCAGCCCCTTGTCGGCGCACAGGTTGGACAGGTGGCCGATGCGCAGCGGACCGGACTTGCCGTGGCGCGGCCGTGGCACCGGCGGGGTGAAGATGGCGTTGGACACGCTCATCGCCGTTTTCGCCGCAGGGTAGAGCGCCTGGAACCGCGCCTGCATGGCCGGGCAGAGCAGCACATGCATGCAGTCCGTGCCGGCGAGACGGGTCAGCAGGCTCATCCGCCAGGTCGGCTTGGAGATGGTGGCGAAGGAATGGTGGTGCAGCGTGCGCTCATAGCCGAACAGCCGCGCCGTGCCGGCCAGCGCCGCCGTGTAGAAGATGCCCAGCCCCGAATCAACGGGCATGTAGAAGCGCCGTTCGGGGATCGTCGCCCCGGCCGCCAGCCGCAAGCCCGCCAGCAGGACGCGCATGGCCTTGGCCGCGTGGTAGCGCAGGCCGCCGCCGTTCCAGCCCGGCGACAGGTCCGCGACCTCCACCGTGGCTTCCACCGGGCCGCGGTTGCGCAGGCGGTCCAGCACCAGGGCGGTGACCCGGCTCATCCCGTCCGTGGGCGGGGGAAGGCGGCCCGAGACGACGATGTGAGGGGTGTTGCGGCGGTCGGTCATCAGGCTTCGCTTTCACGGGTGCCCTTTCGGGCGCTTTCGTTGGCACTTTCCGGTGCGGCGGTTTCCAGTACGGACGCCGCCGGACGGGCGCCCAGGCTGTGCAGGGCCTTCTCCACGGCCTCCGCGAAAAAGCCGGCGTCGGCCAGCGTCTGGAAGGGCCGTCCGTTGAGGCTGAGGCGGCGCCACTCCGCCTCGTCCGACGCGACGGACAGCATGTAGCGGGCCAGCCCCTCCGGATTGTCGGGCTCGACGATGTGGCCGTTCAGCCCGCTGCGGATCAGCACGTCGCGGGCGCCGCACTGGTCGGACAGGATCGTCGGCACGCCCATCGCCAGCGCCTCGTTCACGACCAGCCCGAACTGCTCCTCCAGCGAGGGCAGCAGCAGGCACAGGGTGGAGCCCAGCGTCTCCGCGATGCCCTGTTCCTGAAGGAAGCCGCGGAAGATGATCTGCCCCTCCAGCCCGCGCTTGGCGACCTCCGCCCGCAGATCGGTCTCCAGCGGGCCGGAGCCGCAGAGGTGCAGGGGCCGCGCCGCGTCTCCCGCCAGCCGGCGGTAGAGGTCGTAGGCCTCGACCGCGCGGAATAGGTTCTTCTTCGGCACGAAGCGGGCGATGATCGTGAAGTGCCGCTCGGCGAAGGGCACGCCCTCCGGAGCCGGGGTCATGCCGGACAGCCGGCGCACCCGCTCCAGCGACAGGGTGTCGTAGCCGATGAACAGCCGGTCCTTGGGCAGTCCCAGGAAACGGTAGTAGTCGACGGTGCGGTGGCTGCCCCCGATCGCCGCCTGATAGGGCTTGTAGAGCAGGGACTTCAGCGCCTCGCGCCAGAGGACGCGCGGCTTGTCGTCGAACTTCGAGGCGTTCATGTTGACGACGCGCCGGCCCATCAGCCGCATCGTCACCGCCAGGGCGAAGACGTCCGGCTCCTCGTAATGGCACAGGAAGACGTGGCTGGCCCCCGCCGCCCGGCATTCGCGCAGCAGGGCGCGGTAGACCTGGAAGGCCGGGATGTCCGCCTTGGAGCGTCCGGGGAACAGCGTGACCTTGCGGAAATGCTGCCCCTCCCCGGTGGAGTCCCAGGCGTAGGTGTGGGACTTCGACCCGACCTCCAGGCCGACCACGTCGTAGAGATGGCCGAGCCGTCGCCCGACCGCCTCCAAGCGGTCCATGTGGTAGGGGCCGAACATCTCCCAGGAAAAGACCAGGGCGGGCTTCGTCATGCGGCGTCGTCTCCCAGCAGCAGCGCGGCGTATTGCGCGAGGACGGCGCTGCGGCTGGCGTTGCCTTCCACCCAGGCGCGGCCCCGGCGGCCCATGGAGGCGCTCCGGGCGGGATCGTTCAACAGGTCGGCCACGGCCTGCGCCATCGCCTCCGGCGCGTCGGGCGGGATGCGCCGGAAGGCGTCGATCTCCGTCCCCAGCCGGTCGAGCGCGGAGCCCGGCAGGCAGGTGCAGACGAAGGGCCGCCCGGCGGCCAGGATGGTCACCGCCTTGCCCGGCATGGCGAAGGCCGCCCCCTCCGGTCGCTGCGGCACCAGATGCACGTCGCCCTCGGCCAGTCCCTCGGCGAGCCGGTCGGAGGCGATCAGCGGGGCGAACTCCACGTTGGGCAGCGCCATCGCCTTGGCCTGGGCCTTCAGCTCCTCCTCAAGCCCGCCCTGGCCGCGCAGCAGCACGCGGGCGTCGGGGCGCAGCGCGTGGAGGTGGCGGGCCATCTCCAGCACCTGGTCCAGCCCCTGCTTGCGGGCGAAGGCGCCGCTGTAGAGCACGGTCGGCGGCTGGCCCTCCGGCCGGGGCAGGGGGCGGACGGCGTCGGCGTCGACGTGGGGCGGAATCACCGTGATCGGCCGCCGCACGCCGAGATCGCGCAGCACGTCGGCCATCGCCTCCGACAGCACGACGATGCCGTCGGCGCGGTTCAGTGCGGTGCGCTCCACCGCCTGAATGGCCTTGAGAGCCGCCCCGCCGCCCATGCCCAGCGCGCCGGCGAGGCCCGACTGGATGTCGTGGACGATGGCGATGTGCCGCCCGCCCGGCGCGCGGAAGCGGTCGGCGACGGCGACGCTGAAGATGGAGGGGCAGAGCGACAGCACGGCCTTGTGCCGCGCGACGCGTCCGCGGGCGCGGGCCGCCAGGAAGCCGGCGTGAAGCACCCCCTCGTGGATCAGCCGGGCCTTCATGCCGCCGCCCTTCGGCGGGATGGTGAGCAGCCGCTCGATGCGGACGCCGTTCACGGTGCGGCGGTCCTCCGCCCCGTCGGCGTAGCCGTCGTAGATGGCGTGGCCCGGATAGTTGGGGCGGGCGGTCAGAACCGTCATGTCCGTTCCCGCCGCGGCGAAGGCGGTGGCGAGGTCGGTCATCATCGGTGCGCTGCCGGCGGGTTCCGGCCAATAGCTCATCGCCACCAGCAGGACCGATGGCGGCAGGGCGGCCGGAGCCACGGTCCGGGTGCGCAGGGGTGTGGAGTCATCGGGCATCGGCGGTCACTCCGCGGCTTCGCCAGTGGCGGCGGGCCGCGGAGCCGGCGGGGCGGCGTTCTCCAGGAACCAGCCGTAGGTGCGGCTCAGCCCCTCCTCCAGCCCGACTTTGGGCCGCCAGCCGGTGGCGAACAGGCGCGACACGTCCATCAGCTTGCGCGGGTGGCCGTCCGGCTTGCTCAGGTCCTGGGTCAGCGTCCCCTCGTAGCCGACCACACCGCGGATCAGCCGGGCCAGATCGCCGATGGCGATGTCCTCGCCGGGGCCGACGTTGATGATGTCCTCGCCGTCGTAGCGCTCCATCAGGTGCAGGCAGGCGTCGGCCATGTCGTCGACGTACAGGAACTCGCGCCGCGGCGTTCCTGTGCCCCACAGGGTGACGCTCGGCGCCCGCTCCATCTTCGCGTCGTGGAAGCGCCGGATCATGCCGGGGATGGCGTGCGAGCCCTCCGGGTCGAAATGGTCGCCGGGGCCGTAGAGGTTGGACGGCATGGCGCAGATGGCGTTGAAGCCGTACTGGCGCCGGTAGGCTTGGCACTGGGTGATGCCGGCGATCTTGGCAATGGCGTAGGGCTTGTTGGTCGGCTCCGGCGGGCCGGTCAGCAGCGCCTCCTCCTTCAGCGGCTGCTCCGCGAACTTCGGGTAGAGGCAGGAGGAGCCGAGGAACAGCAGCTTCCTTACCCCCGCCCGCCAGGCCGCGTCGATGACGTTGGTCTGGATCAGCAGGTTGTCGCGGATGAAGTCGCCGCCGAAGCGCTCGTTCGCCAGGATGCCGCCGACCTTGGCCGCGGCCAGGATCACGTAATCGATCTTCTCCCGGTCGAAGAAGGCGCGCACCGCGGCCTGGTCGGTCAGGTCCAACTCGTCGCGGCCGCGCAGCACGAGGTCGTCGTAGCCGCCCTCCACCAGACGGCGGACGATGGCCGAACCGACGAGGCCGCGGTGCCCCGCGACGAAGATGCGGCTGTTTCGCTCCATGGGTCTCGGTTCCCTTATTCGGCGGCGCTGGCGATCGGGGCGTCGCCGTCGCGGCTGCGGGCGGCGTACCAGTCCACCACGCCGGGCAGACCGTCCTTCAGCGGGATGCGCGGCGTGTAGCCGAGCGCGGAGAGGCGGGCGATGTCGGGGCTGCGCCGCTGGGTGCCGCCGGGGGCGGGCGGTCCGATCTGGATGTCCGCCACCCGCCCCAGCGCGGCGACGATCTGCCGGGCGAGTTCGGCGATGGAGATCTCCTCCGGGTTGCCGACGTGATAGATGCCGAGATGCTCGCCGCGCTCGATCACCGTCATGATGCCGTCCACCGCGTCGTCGATGTGGACGAAGGCGCGGGTCTGGGTGCCGTCGCCCTGGATGGGAAAGGGCACGAGAACCTCCGGGCTGCGGTCGATGGCCTCCACGGCGCGGCGCACGAACTCCGGCACCACATGCTCCCAGCCCATGTCGGGGCCGTAGACGTTGTGCGGGCGGAAGATGGCGACGCGGTCGAAGCCGGTGCGGCCCCAGTTGACCGCCAGAAGTTCCGAGATCAGCTTCGACCCGCCGTAGCTGTAGCGCGGGTTCAGCACGTCCGGCACGACCAGCGGGATGTCCTCCGGCGTCGGGACCATCGGCGGGGTCTGGTAGGCCTCGGAGGAGGAGGCGACGACCAGATCGCCGACCCCGTTCGACCGGCAGGCGTCCAGCACGTTCAGCATGCCGCGCACGCCGACGTCCAGCACCACCTCCGGCTTCTCGTAGAAATGCTTGGTGCCGTTGACGGCGGCCAGATGCAGCACGCCGTCGACGCCGCGCACCGCCTTGTCCACCGCCGCCGGATCGCGGATGTCGCCGGACACGAACTCGACCGCGTCCACCGCGTCGCCCAGCCGGCGCGGGTGGCCGCGGGAGTTGTCGTCGAGAACGCGCACGCGGTGTCCGTCGCGCACCAGCCGGCGCACCAGGGCGGCGCCGATGAAGCCGCTGCCCCCGGTGACGAGGTAATGTTTCGGCATTGGTCTTTTCCCTCAGGCAGCGGCGTCAAGCGACATGGGCGAAGCGGGCGGCGCCGTGGCTGCCCAGCGCCACGTAGGCCGTGCCCTCCGGCAGGTCCACCTCGCGGCTGTTGAAGTTGTTCCAGAAGTCGTAGATGACCCCCGGCCGGTCCATGCGGCGCGCCAGATCCGGCAGCGGCATGGAGGTGAAGACCGGGTGGTTGTTCAGGATGACGGCGAGGTTGGCGCCATCCACCGCCTCGGCCATGCTGTTGGCGGGCTCCAGCCCGAAGCCGCGGATGTCGTCCGCCGCCACCACCGCGTCGAAGCCGCGCCAGCGCGCCTTGGGGAAGCGGGTGCGCAACTCCTCGAACAGCGGCTTGGCCATGGTGCCGCGCAAGTCGTCGGTCGCCGGGCGGCCCTTGAAGGCGAGGCCCATCAGGCTGATGGTCGGCTCCTGCGGGAAGCCCTGCATCGAGCCGGTCAGCCGCTCCAGGAAGTGCGACACCTCGAGCGGCTGGCTTTCGTTGATGCGGCGCCCGGCGGCGGTGATGTCCATCTCCACCCCGAACTCGCGGGCGGATTCAATCAGGATGTGCGGGTCCTTCTCCAGGCAGGGGCCGCCGACCGGACCGGGCAGCGGAAGCTGCGTGCGCGGGTAGCCGAGCTTGCCCGCCCGCGACACCTCCAGCGCCGAGACCTCCATGGCGTTGCACAGCCGGGCGATCTCGTTGGCGAAGGCGAAGGTGACGTCGCGGTAGGTGTTGTCCACCAGCTTGATCATCTCCGCCGTCTCCAGCGTCGAGACCTTGACCGTCGTCGGGGTCAGCATGCCGAAGATCTGCGAGGCGCGGGCCGCCACCTCGACGCTTTCCGCGCCGATGATCTGGGGAAGCTGGTTCAGCTCGATCAGCGCCTGCCCCTCCAGCGTGCGTTCCGGGCAGAAGGCGATGTCGAAGCGCTTGCCGGTGCGGCGCAGGATCGGCGCCACGACCTCGCGCGTCGTTCCCAGCTTCACGGTGGAGCGCAGGATGACGAGATCGCCGTCGTGGATGCAGTCGGCCACCTGGCGGGTCGCCGCCTCGATCATGTCGGTGCGCACGCGGCCGTCGCGGTCGAGCGGGGTGCCGACGGTGATGATGAAGACGGAGCAATCCCGGCTGTTCTCCGGCTTGCGGCCGAAGGTGAAGCGCCCGCGTTCCATCACGCGCCGCAGCGTCTCGGCAAGGCCCGGCTCATGGAAGTGGGGGATGCCGTGGGCCAGCTTGTCCAGCACCTCGTCCCGGACTTCCACGCCGTGCACCTGGAACCCCGCGTCCGCCATGGCGACGCCCAGCGTCAGCCCGACATAGCCGAGACCGAGCACGCAGACGTTCCGGTCGGGAAAGGACTTTGGGAGCATAGTCTTTCGATCCTGCTAGTGATTGGAGCATGCATCCAAAGGCGCCGCCATCCGCCACCCGCGCCATGCGCAATCCGAACGTCTTGCAACGCGGCATTGTTCCGGCCGTTCGGGGTGGCGTGAAATGACTATGCCGTTGATCGGGCATTGTTTTGTTCGTGGTACCCCGGACCGGCGGCAAGGGTGCGTCCGGTCGGCGTCCTTCGGGATTCGGGATGAGGCGGGCGGGTCATGCGGCCGCCACGATCAACCGGCGCAACCGCGACGGGCGGACCAGCCCGGTGAGCAGCGCCGCCAGCGCGTAGACCGCGACCAGGACGCTGCCGCCGATCAGCAGCGCCGGCAGAGGATGAGCGGGAGCCATCAGGTCCGGCAGCGCGTGGGTCAAGCCCAGCGTGACTCCCATGGCGAGCGCGGCGCACAGCACCGCCCGCGCGGCGATTCCGAGATAGAGCTGCCCGACCTCGCGCCGATGCAGCCAGGCGAGGCCGGTCATGGCGGTCAACTCTGCGATGATCGTCGCCACGGCGGACCCTTCGATCCCATAGCGTGGGATCAGCAGCAGGTTCAGCGCCGCGTTGGTCAGGCCGCCGATCAGGATGGCGGTCATGTAGCCGGTCTGCCGGTGCCAGACGAGCAGCGGGTTGCCCATCGTCAGGTTGACGTGCACGATGGCGACCGCGATCATCAGCAGGCGCAGCGTGTCGGCGGCCGGCGCATAGGCCGGGCCGAAGACGGTGCCCAGGATGGCCGGCGCCAGGGTGAAGCCGCCCGCCGCGATCAGCGCGCCGATGGACAGGGTGGTGGCGGCGTAGTCGCGCATCCGCGCCCGCATCGCCTCGCGGTCGCCGTAGGCGGCGGCGAGCTGCGGCATGAAGGCGCTGAGGATGATGTTCCCCGCGGTCAGCGACAGCACCAGCAGCTTGGTTACCGCGGCGTACCAGCCGACCTCCGTCTGCGGCGCCATGAAGCCCAGCATCACCAGGTCGAGGTGGGAGAACAGCGCCCAGGCGAAGACGCTGACCGCCATCGGGGCGGAGGTCTTCAGGATGTCCCGCCACTTGGCGAGGTCCACCCGCGGCCGTGGCATCCGGAAATCGCGGCTGAAGCGGACCAGCATCAGGGCGGCGTTGATGACGAAGGAAACGGCTGTGATGCCGGCGGCGACGGCCAGATCGTCCGGCCCGTGCACCAGCGCCAGCACGGCGACCATGTTGCCGAGCGAGGTGCCGATCTCGCGCACCGCGATGACGCTCATCCGCTCCGTCGCCTGATAGACGAAGTCGAGCAGCAGCGCGTTGCCCAGCAACTGCACCGCCTGCACCAGCAGCACCGCCTTGACCAGCGCCGATTTGTCGAGCTGGAGCACGAACAGGACGTAGAGCCCGCCGACCAGCACGGCCAGCAGCATCCGCAGGGTCAGCACGTGATCGGCGAGATCGGTGGCCTTCTCCCGGTCGCGGGCGATCTCGCGCACCGCGTAGGTGGACAGGCCGAGATTCACGAACAGCGCCGCGTAGGCCAGCATCGAGGTGCCGAAACCCAGCACGCCGAACCCGTCCGGTCCGAGCGCGCGCGCCGTCCAGGCCGTGGTGATCAGCCCGCTCAGCAGCGTGGCGACGCGGGCCAGCCCCAGCGCGCGGATGTTCAGGAAAATGCGTCGTCCGGCGGTCATCGGGTCTTTTCTGGGTGTGATGGCAAGTGCGGGCTTCGGGCCCCCACCCAAACCTCCCCCGCTTTCGCAAGGGGGGGCTTTTTCTCCTCCCCCTGCGAAAGCGGGGGGAGGTCGGGAGGGGGGCCCGACGCGACCGCTTCTCTCAAGCGCCGCCGTCAGTTCGCGTAGTAGCGGCGGTAGCCGTGGTAGCGCCCGCTGTCCGGGAACTCGTATTGGGCGTGGCGGCGGATATCGACCTGGGAGAACAGGACGCCGACCACCTCGCCGCCCGCCTCGACGATCTCCTTGAGCCCGGCCATGGCGGTCTCCCGCTTGGTCTTGCCCCAATGCACGATGAAGACCGTCTGGTCGGCCAGCGCCGCCAGCAGCTTGCCCTCCGACACCGCCAGCACCGGCGGGCTGTCCAGGATCACCCGGTCATACTCCAGCGCCAGCCGCGAGATGAGCTGGTGCATCCGGCTGGAGCCCAGCATGTCCTGCGGCAAGGCGGAGCCGCGCCCGGAGGCGATGAAATGCAGGCCGGTGCGCGGGTCGGTCTGGATCACCTCGTTCGGCGCGCATTCGCCGGACAGCACCTCGTACAGGCCGTGCCGGTTCTCCAGCCCCAGCATCGGGTGCAGCCCCTTTCGGCGCATGTCGCAGTCCAGGATGATCGTCTTCTGGCCGGCGTTGGCGCAGATGCGGGCGAAGGCCGCGGCGATCGAACTCTTGCCCTCGCCGGGGACGGAGGAGCTGAACAGGATCACCCGCTGGTGCCCGTCGGGGTTGGCGAGCAGCAGCGTGGTGCGCAGGTTCTGCATCGCCTCGGCGAAGGCCGACATCGGCTTGTCGATGGCGTAGGCGGCGGGCGAGGTGCCGCGGCGCCGCCGTCCGATGGCCGGGACGATGCCCAGCGAGCGCACGCCGGTCACCGATTCGAACTGGTGCGGGCTGCGGAAGCCGCGCTCCGACTGCTCGCGCAGCATCGCCAGCAGAACGCCCAGCGTGGCCGAGGCGATCAGGGCCAGCAGCACGATCATCTTCTTGTCGGGCTGCGACGGGTTCAGGGGGATCGCCGCCTCCGACACGATGCGGGCGTCGGGCTGCTGGATCTCGGTCTGGCCGGCGATCTCCTGGAAGCGGGTCAGCATCGCCTCGTACATGGTCTGCGAGGTCTCGGCGTCGCGCTCCAGCGTGCGCAGGGTCACGTTGGATTCCTGCTGCTGGTTGCGCTGGGCCTGGAGCTGGTCGAGGTTGGTCTTCAGGGCGGCCTCGCGCCCGCGCTCGACCTCCACCTCGTTGCTCAGGTTCTGGACGATGCGGCCCACGTCGGCCTTGATCTGGCCTTGCAGGTCGCGCAGCTCGCTCTGCAGCGCGGTCAGCGTCGGGTGGCGGGCGCCGTACTTGTTGGCGGCGTCGGCGATCTTGCGCTGAAGCTCGACCTCCTGCTGGCGCAGCGCCTGGATCAGGGGGGAGCCGAGCACGTCGCCGATGGCCGACACGCCACGCGGGCTCTGCGCCAGGGTGGTCACCTCGCGCAGCTTGGCCTCCGCCTCCTGCCGCTTGGTGCGGGCCAGGACGTAGCTGGTGTTCAGCTCGGCCAGCTGCTGGGCGATCAGGGTGGATTCGCCGTTGGCGCTGGTCAGGCCGCTTTCGGCGCGGTACTTCTCCGCCGCCTCGCCGGTCGTCTTGGCCTCGCGGCGCAGTTCGGTAATGCGCTCCTCCAGCCAGGCGGTGGCGCGCTTGGCCGCCTTGAACTTCTCGTCGAGCTGGTCGACGAGGTACATCTCGCCGATGGTGTTGGCGATGAGGGAGGCCTTGCGCGGGTCCTCGCTGTCGAAATCCACGGCGATGACGTAGGACCGGCCCTGCGGGCGCACCGCCAGATTTTCGATGAAGCTGTTGACGACCGAGGTCCTCTCGTTGGCTGTCTTCTCCTCCGGGCTCAGCGTGATCTCGGGCCGGTCGCCACGGGCGCTGTTCCACCAGGAGTCGGGCATCCAGTTCTTCGGGTTCAGATAGTAGAACCAGTTGGTTTGCTCGGGCCGCAGCGCCGCGTTGAACTCCGGATCGTTCATCAGGCCGAGCTTGTCCACCACCTTCTCCGCGAAGGCGGGGGATTTCAGGATCGCCACCTCGCTCTGCAGGGCGCCCAGCTCGGTCGAGAGGCCGGAGACGACCTCCTGGTAGTTCATCACCTGGTTCTTGCGGTGCTCCACCATGATCAGGGTCTGGGCGGTGTAGAGCGGCGTCATGCGCAGGGCGACGATGCCCGCGATGCCTGTCCCCAGCACGATCACCGTCCCGATCAACAGCTTGTGGCGCAGCAGCATGCCGGTGGTGCGGCGCACCGCGCTGGCCGCCGCGGTGGACAGGTCGAAGGAGACCGGTGCCGAAACCGGTGCCGCCTGCCGCCGCTGGGGTTGATCCTGAATGTCCTGGGTGGCCAAAGCGGGTTCCTCCTCGCATGCCGAACGGCACCCCGTTCGGGGCGTTACGATTGCCTAGAACGCCATCGACCGTCCGGCCGTTTCATGCTGCCCGGAGGGCATATGGTGGGGAAGACACGCTCATTGGGTACCCTCCCCGGAGGTGTCATTGGGTGGGCCGGTCCTTTGGGTGGACCGGGGAAGCCCCTTTGCGGATAATGGTCATAGTCGATCGAAGGGAGCCGGGCATGCTGCCGCAACATGTTGGAAAGATTGACGCTGCCTGGGCCGGTGCGTTTCCGGCGCTGTCCGCCCTGGAACCCGACGCACAGGCCGTCCTGCGCACGCAGGGGGCACGGATGGCGGTGCCGCGCGGCACGGTGCTGTTCCGCATCGGCAGCCTGTGCCACAATTTTCTCATGCTGCTGGACGGCACGGTGCGGGTCCAGATGACCGCCGAGACCGGGCGGGAGATCGTTCTCTACCGCGTCGGTGCCGGCGAGACCTGCATCCTGACCACCGCCTGCCTGATGACGCGCGCCGACTACAGCGCCGAGGGGGTGGCCGAAACGGACCTGGACGCCATCGCGCTCGGAGCCGGGGCCTTCCATGAGCTGCTGGCGCGATCCGCGCTGTTCCGCGACTTCGTCTTCGCCTCCTTCGGCACGCGCCTGCTCGGCATGATGATGCTGGTGGAGGAGGTGGCCTTCGGGCGCATCGACCTGCGGCTGGCCCGCTTCCTGGTCGACCACCGCGACGCGCGCGGCGGGCTGGACACCACCCACCAGACGCTGGCCGTCGAGCTGGGCACGGCGCGCGAGGTGGTCAGCCGCCAGTTGAAGGAATTCGAGCGGCGCGGCTTCGTGGAGCTGTCGCGCGGGCGCGTCGGGGTGCGCGATCCCGACGCGCTGCTGGCGCTGGAGCGCACGGACGGCGTGTGACGGAGTCACAGACCGGCGGGCGGAAAGGGTCTTGGATGGGCGCACCAACCGCCCACTTCAATTCCTAAGGTGCACCCATGCCCGTCAACGTCGGCACCATCGACCGCGCGCTGCGCGCCATCGTCGGCCTCGTCCTGATCGCCCTCGTCTTCGTCGGCCCGCAGACCCCCTGGGGCTGGATCGGCCTCGTCCCGCTGCTGACCGCCGTGGTCGGCTTCTGCCCGGCCTACACCCTGTTCGGTGTCAGGACCTGCTCCGTCAGGAAATGAGCCGCCGCGCCGCAAAGAAAAAGGCCCCTCTCCGCAAGGAAAGGGGCCTTATCTCTGTCACGGTCCGGCGACCGGCATCACCCCCGCGGGGCGTGCTTGTTCAGGATGCGCTGCAGGGTGCGGCGGTGCATCTTCAGCCGGCGGGCGGTTTCGGAGACGTTGCGGTCGCACTGCTCGAACACGCGCTGGATGTGCTCCCACCGCACGCGGTCGGCGGACATCGGGTTTTCCGGCGGGGAGGGCAGCGGGCGGCCGTCGGCCAGCAGGGCGGATTCCACGGCGTCGGCGTCCGCCGGCTTCGGCAGGTAATCCACCGCGCCGGCCTTCACCGCGGCGACCGCCGTGGCGATGTTGCCGTAGCCGGTCAGCATGACGATGCGGGCGTCGGGGCGTGCGTCGCGCAGGGTCTTGACCACGTCCAGGCCGCTGCCGTCGGCCAGCCGCAGATCGACCACCGCGAAGGCCGGCGCCGATTCCTGGGCGACGTCAATGCCGAGCTGCACGCTGTCCACGGCCACCACGTTGAAACCGCGCTTTTCCATGGCGCGCGCGAGGCGGGTTCGGAACGGCGCGTCGTCGTCGACGATGAGGAGGCTGCGGGTAACGTCACCCGTGAACGTCAGCTTGGCGGTTTCGCCCGTTGGACTCTCGTCCGTGGTCATCGCGCTATCCACCACTAGTCCTCTGGTTCTAAGACACCACGGTCCCAACGTACGACAACTCGCGCGCCGCCGCTACGGTTATTGCTAAAGGCTACAAGGGCACCTGTTTTCTCTAGCAGCGTTTGTGCAATAAAGATTCCCAGCCCCATATGGCCCGACCGCTCGCTTCTTGCCGACAGGTAGGGCTCGCCGATGCGGCTCAGCAGATGGGCGGGATAGCCCGGGCCGTCATCCATCACCACGACGGTCGCGGACTTCGCGTCCCAGGAGGCGGCGACCGTCACGCGCCCATCGGCGAACTGGTGGGCGTTCTGGATGAAGTTGCCCAGACCATGGATGATCTCCGGGCTGCGGCGGACGATCGGCTCCTCCTCCACGGAGCCGTCGCTGCGCTCGACCGTGAACTGGATGTGGCCCAGCCGGTGCGGCGCGCCCGCGGCCTCCACCAGCGCGGTCAGCGGCAGCCGCTCGAACGGGTCGCCGCCGTCGGCCTCCGGCTTGCGGGCCAGCTCCGCCAGGATCTCGCGGCAGCGCATCACCTGGCTTTGCAGAAGCGCTACGTCCTCGGTGAAGGGGCTGTCCGGCGGCATGTCGTGCAGCAGCTCCTTCGCCACCACCGCGATGGTGCCGAGCGGCGACCCCAGCTCGTGCGCGGCGGCGGCGGCGAGCGCGCCCAGCGAGGACAGCCGCTGCTCGCGCGCCAGGGCCACCTGCGAGGCCGACAGGGCGTTGGCGAAGCGCCGCGCCTCCTCGGCCACGCGGAAGACATAGCCGCTGATGAAGCCGGCCGACACCGACAGCGACAGCCAGATGCCGAAGGCGTAGAGCGGGGCGACCGAGGGCATCGGCTCCGGCCAGGGCAGTGGGAAGTGCCACATCGCCAGCACGGTCAGGCAGACGAGATTGAGCCCGGTCAGCAGAACCACGCTGTAGCGCGACAGGATCGCCGCGGCCACGGTCATCGGGGCGAGCAGCAGAATGGCGAAGGGATTGGCGAGGCCGCCGGTCAGATAGAGCAGCAGCGTGAGCTGCAGCATGTCGTAGCCGAGATAGAGCGCGGCGTCCCGGTCGGCCAGCCGCAGCCGCCCGCCGCGCTGGGCCATCGCCACGAGGTTCAGCAGCACCGACGCCCCGATGGCCGCCAGCACCGGCCCCAGCGGCAGCGGGAAGCCCATGACGAGCTGCACCGTCGCCACGGTGGCGAGCTGCCCGATCACGGCGATCCAGCGGATCAGGATCAGGGTGCGCAGCGTGACGCGGCCGTCCAGGTTGGTCCACTGCGCCGGACCCGGCCGGCCGGCGTGGGTCATGGCGTGGCGAAGGGATGAAGCGGCGGTCACGGTCATGGGCGGGCTTTCCAGCAAGGGCCGCTGTCGCCGCGGCTTCGTATCGGGGCGCTTGGCCGATTTGTCGGTGCTGTTTTGCCACTCTGGCGTTTGCGCGCCAAGCGGCCATATTCTCCGCCTATGGATCAATGCGCAAAACAGCACGCCATCCGGGCCGAGACCCTGACCAAACGCTACGGCACCGCCCGGTCCGGCGAGGTCACCGCCGTGGACGGCATCTCCTTCACCGTGGCGGCGGGGTCGGTTACCGGGCTCCTTGGCGGCAACGGGGCCGGCAAGACGACGACCATCTCCATGCTGCTCGGGCTTCTGCTGCCGACCTCCGGCACGGTGGAGGTGCTGGGGGTGGACATGGTGCGCCACCGCCACGCGGCGCTGCCCCGCATGAACTTCTCCTCACCCTATGTGGAGCTGCCGCACCGGCTGACCGTGCGGGAGAACCTGACCGTCTACGGCCATCTCTACGGGCTGAAGGGAGTGAAGCGGCGGGTGGAGGAGTTGGCCGAGCATCTGGAGCTGACCCGTTTCCTGGAGCGTCCCTCCGGCGGGCTGTCGGCGGGGCAGAAGACGCGGGTGGCGCTGGCCAAGGCGCTGCTCAACCGGCCGGAGCTTCTGCTGCTGGACGAGCCGACCGCCTCGCTCGACCCCGACACGGCGGACTGGATCCGCACCTATCTGGAGCGCTACCGCCTGGAGTCCGGGGCCACCATCCTGCTCGCCTCCCACAACATGCTGGAGGTGGAGCGGCTGTGCGACGACGTGCTGGTGATGCGCCAGGGGCGGATCGTCGACCGCGGGTCGCCATCGGGGCTGCTGGCCCGCTATGGACGGACCTCGCTGGAGGACGTGTTCCTCGACATCGCCCGCGACCGCGCCAACGGGGAAGACGCCCGCCGGGAGGCCGCCGATGCCGCCGAGTGACGCCGTCGTGATGGTGCATTCCAACCCCGCCTTCTCGCTGCGCCGGGTCGGGGCGATGGTGCTGCGCTACTGGTATCTGCTGCGCGGCTCCTGGCCGCGCTTCCTGGAGCTGGCCTACTGGCCGACCATGCAGATGATCCTGTGGGGCTACATCAACCAGTTCATGGCCTCCTCCAGCGCCTGGGTGGCGCAGGGGGCGGGGGTGCTGGTCAGCGCGGTGCTGCTGTGGGACGTGCTGTTCCGCGGGCAGCTCGGCGTCTCGGTGTCCTTCCTGGAAGAGATGTGGTCGCGCAACCTCGGCCACCTGTTCGTCAGCCCGTTGCGCCCCGGCGAATGGGTGGCGGCGCTGTTCGGGATGAGCCTGATCCGCACCGTCATCGGCGTCGTCCCGGCGGCGCTGCTGGCGATCCCGCTGTTCGGCTATTCGCTGTTCGACCTCGGGCTGCCGCTGGCCGGCTTCTTCGCCAACCTGATCGTCTTCGGCTGGTCGCTGGGGCTGGTCATCGTGGCGCTGATCCTGCGCTACGGCATGGGGGCGGAAGGGCTGGCCTGGATCGTCGTCTTCATGCTGGCCCCGGTCAGCGCCGTCTATTACCCGGTCAGCGTCCTGCCGGGCTGGCTGCAATGGGTGGCGCTGTCGCTGCCCTCCGCCCACGTCTTCGAGGGGATGCGCGCCATCCTGTTCGACGGCACGATGCGCTGGGACCATCTGGCCTGGGCGGTGGGGCTGAACGCGCTGTTCATGGGGCTGTGCAGCGCCGCCTTCCTCTATTCCTTCCATCAGGCGCGGGTGCGCGGGGCGTTGCTGCAAACGGGAGAGTGACAAAAGGCGCCGGCCCTCGCCAGCACCGGTCAGCCGTGCTAGCGTCCCGGCCTCTTCGGACCGACAGCCAGAGCCCCGCCATGACTCCCGTTTCCCCCGCCGCCCCGGTCACCCTCGCCGAGATCGCCGCCGCCCTGGGCGCGGCGCTGGAGGGCGACGGCACCCTGCGCATCGCCCGCGCCGTCCATCCGTCGGAGGCCGAGGGGCCGGAGGATCTGGCGCTCGCCATGGAAAAGGGCATGACGGAGCTGCTCGCCGGCGGCAAGGCCGTCGCCGCCGTGATCGCGGAAGGGGCGGAGGTGCCGGCCAACCTCAAGGGCTGGCTCGTCGTCAAGCGCCCGCGCTTCGCCATGGCCGGCCTGACCACCGTCTTCGAAAAGCCGGTCCATGCCGAGCCGGGTGTCCACCCCGCCGCCTTCGTGGCGCCGGAGGCCATTCTGGGGGCGGGCGTGTCGGTCGGTCCCTTCGCCTATGTCGGGCCGAGGGCGGTGCTGGGCGAGGGCGTGATCGTCATGCCGCACGCCACGGTCGGGGCTGAGGCGGTGATCGGCAAGGACTGCCTGCTGCACCCCGGCGCCCGCATCGGCGAGCGGGTGGTGATGGGCGAGCGCTGCATCATCCACCCCAACGCCGCGGTCGGCAACGACGGCTTCAGCTTCGTGACGCCCGAGCCGGGCAGCGTCGAATCGGCCAAGGCGACGGGCAAGGTGGTCGGCACCAACGTGCTGATCCACCGCGTGAACTCCATCGGCACGGTGATCCTGGGCGACGACGTGGAGGTCGGGGCGAACGCCACCATCGACCGCGGCACCATCACGGCGACCCGCATCGGCTCGGGCACCAAGATCGACAACCTGGTGCAGATCGGCCACAACGTGCAGATTGGCACCAACTGCATGCTGTGCGGCCATGTCGGCATCGCCGGCAGCACGACCATCGGCGACCGCGTGGTGCTGGCCGGCAAGGTCGGCGTGGCCGACCATGTGAAGATCGGCAACGACGCGGTGGTGGCGGCGAATTCCGGCGTGGGGACGGACATCCCGGCGAAGGCCGTCTACATGGGCTACCCGGCGGTGCCGCGCGACCGCGCCTTCGACCAGTACAAGGGGCTGGCCCGACTGAAGCGGATGCACGCGGACGTGACCGACCTGAAGAAGCGGGTCGGGGCGCTGGATGGCGGCGGGAAGCCGGTGGCCGAGGAGAAGTGAGGGGGATGGGGGGCGCTTGCCCCCTCCCTAACCCTCCCCCGCTGCGCAGGGGAGGGGATCAAGCTCCCTCTCCTGCGATAGCGGGGGAGGGAAGGGGCCCATGCGAAGCATGGGAAGGGTGGGGCAAAGACTGCCTCTTTCATGCCCTTACTGGAACGCGATCTTCGCGTGATCGCCCGGCTTCGGCGGTTCGCCGGTGATCTTCGCCTTCACATAGCCGTAGGCGTAGACCATCGCGCTCGACGGGCTGTCCCAATATTCCGCCCGATCGACGCTGACCTTCAGCAGCGCGAGATCGGGGTCGTCCACCCCCTGTGGGAACCAGGTGGACAGGATGTCCCGCCACAGGAAGCGGATCTTGTCGCGGTCGCGCACCGTCTCCGCCACGCCGGACACCGACACGTAATCCTGCTTGTCGGGATCGGCGTAGGACAGGTTGACGCGCCAATGCGTCTTCAGTTCATGGACCTTCGGCGAGTCGGCCCGCGTAAAGAACCACAAGGTTCCATCGTCGAATCCCGCGTGCGGCAGGGTGGCCATCGGGCGGGAGTGCAAAATGCCGTTCTCGTCCAGCGTCGTCATCATGCAGATGCGGACGCCCTTGATCATGCCCCAGAGCTTCTCGGCGGCCTCGCGATCGTCAGCGCTTCTTGCCATGGTCTGACCCTCTATTGGTAGCCCAACGGAGTCCGGTCAACGCCCGCTGCCCGGAAAGGTTCCGAGCGCGTTCAGGGCCGCGACCGACCAGGAGCCGCCCCCCACGTCGCCGCTATAATGGTCGATCCGCGACAGCGACAGCGGCGCCACCGCCAGCCGCAGCGCCGCCCGAGGCGCCAGATCCAGCGCGAGCGCCAGCGCCGCGCGAATCGACCCGCCATGGATCACCGCCACGATGTCGCGCCCGGCGTAGAGGTCGGTCAGCCGGGCGACGGCGCCGGCCACCCGCTCCATCACCGCCTTGAAGCTCTCGCCGTCCGGCGGGGCCTCTGTCGCCGGGTCTCTCCAGAATCGGCGCGCCTCCTCGGGATGCAACTCCGCCACGTCGTCATGGGACAGCCCTTCCCAGCGGCCGAAATCCTGTTCGGCCAGCGCCCGCTCGACCAGCGCCATGTCGCTGCCGGGCAGCCGCAGCGCCGCCGCCGTCTGGCGCGTGCGGCGCAGGTGCGAGGTCACCCAAACCGCCTGCGGGGGCAGCCGCGCCGCCAGCGCCGCCAGCGCGTCGGAATCGCCGGTGTCGGCGGCGGGATCGCTTCGCCCGTAGATCACGTTTCCCGGATTCGGGACGGGTGCGTGGCGGATGAGCCACCAGCGAGTGTTTTTCATGCAACAGTCGCGGCCAGGGTGAGCAGAATGGCGGCCTCCGCCACCTGCTGGGCGGCGCCGAACACGTCGCCGGTGTGGCCGCCGATCTGCCGCCGCGCCTGCCACGCCACCGCCGCGACCGCCGAAATCGAGACCAGAATCGCGGCAATGGCCAGCCCCTTTAGAGCCGCCACGGCCACGGCCAGTGCCAGGACGAGCGACAGGGCCACCGTGCCGGGCGACGGACGGCCCTGGCGGGCGGCGAGGCCGTCGGCGCGGGCCGGGTCCATGAATCGGGCGACCGCCGCCATGCCGCCGCGCGACAGGGCGCCCGAGGCGAGCAGGGCGGGGATGACGATGCGCGGTTCGGCCAGCGCCGCCAGCGCCGAGGCGCGGACCGTGACCGAGAAGACGATGGCGAGCACGCCGTAGCTGCCGACCCGGCTGTCGCGCATGATCTCCAGCTTGCGAGCCTTGTCGCGCCCGCCGCCGAAGCCGTCGGCGACGTCGGCCGCCCCGTCCTCGTGCAGGGCGCCGGTCAGCCAAACCATGGCGGCCAGCGCCAGCAGCGCCGCCGGCAGCGGCGGCAGATGGGCCAGCGCGGCCAGCCCATAGGCGGCGCCGCCGAACAGACCGACCCCGGCGCCGACCAGGGGAAACCAGCCCATGGCGCGGGCGTGGGCGTCCCCGGCCAGCGGGCCGGACAGGCGCAGCGGCAGCCGCGTCAGGAAGACGACGGCCAGCGCCAGATCGCTGATCCAGCGGGAGACGGGCGGGGCGGGGGATTCCTCAAGCATGGCGCTTCGGAGTACGGCAACCCCAGGCCCGCCGCAACGGATAACAGCCCAGCAACGGATGACAGACCGGACGAGAGGCGCTTTGACAGCGGGTCGGGAATGGTCCAAGGTCGCGCCGCTTTTTTCATCGTTTCCCGATCACATCTTCTGCCGTCAGCGTCAGGACCCTTCGCCATGAGCAACACGCAGCCCGCCATCACCTTCGAGGAAATCCGCGCGCTGGTGCGCAACCTGCCGGGGCCGGACCTCGACGCCGGCACGGCGGCCCTCCAGCGCGAACGGCAGCTCACCAAGCCGGCGGGCGCGCTCGGCCGGCTGGAGGAGATCGCCCAGTGGATGGCGACGTGGCAGGGCCAGCACCCGGCGGAGGTGCGCCGCCCGCGCGTCGCCGTCTTCGCCGGCAACCACGGCGTCGCCGCCCGCGGCGTCTCGGCCTACCCGGCGGCGGTGACCGCCCAGATGGTCCAGAACTTCCAGAACGGCGGCGCCGCCGTGAACCAGCTCTGCGAGGTGGCCGACGCCGACCTGCGCGTCTACGAGCTGGACCTCGACACCCCCACCGCCGACTTCACCGAAGGCCCGGCGATGGGCGAGGAGGACTGCTGCCAAGCCATGGCCTACGGCATGATGGCCGTGGAGACGGGCGTCCAGCTTCTGGCGCTCGGCGAGATGGGCATCGGCAACTCCACGGCGGCGGCGGCGCTCTGCCACGCGCTGTTCGGCGGCGAGGCCAAGGACTGGACGGGCCGCGGCACCGGCGTGGACGACGAGGGGCTGGCCCGCAAGGTTGCCGCCGTCGAGGCCGGCCTGGCCGCCAACCCGCAGGCCAAGGATGACCCGTTCGAGGCGCTGCGCTGCTTCGGCGGCTATGAGCTGGCGGCCATCGCCGGCGCCATCCTGGCCGCCCGCATGGCGCGGGTGCCGGTGCTGCTCGACGGCTACGCCTGCACGGCGGCGGCGGCGGTGCTGTTCAAGGCCGACCGCCGGGCGCTCGACCATTGCATGGTCGCCCACCGCTCGGTCGAGCCGGGCCACGACCATCTGCTCGCCGCCATTGGCAAGGAGCCGCTGCTCGATCTGGGGATGCGTCTGGGCGAGGGCTCGGGCGCCGCGTTGGCGATCAACATCGTGAAGTCGGCCTGCGCCTGCCACGCCGGCATGGCGACCTTCGCCGACGCGGGCGTCAGCACCCGCGGGGTGTGAGTCGCATTTTCCCCCTCCCCGACCCTCCCCCGCTGTCGTGGGAGAGGGGGCTTGATCCCCTCCACCGCGAAGCGGGGGAGGGTTAGGGAGGGGGCAAAAGCTCCTTACAGCAGCCCGTCGGCGAAATCCGTGATCAGCGCCGACAGGAACAGGTCGAGCAGGACCAGAACCGCCGCCGCGACGCCGGAGATGTCCAGCGCCGTGCGCATGACGAACCACTGGTAGGTCAGCATCGCCAGCATGATGCCGAACACCAGCCCTTCGGAGATCGGGCCGGGCAGAATCCCCGTGGCGGCCAGGATCACCACCGGCAGATAGATGCTCATCTGCACGACCGACGACCAGTTGTAGGCGCACAGGAAATCGATGTAGCGGTTCTGCCGGTCCAGCAGCCCGCTCACCCCGTGCATGACCACGGGGAAGGCCGTCCAACTGATGACGTAGGCGATGGCCTCCACCACCACGAGCTGGAACAGCGGCGTGTCCGGCACCTGGCCCCACAGCCGGATCGCCAGCAGCAGCGTCCAGGCCGGGGCGACGATCACGGCGGCGTAGAAGGACTTCCACGCCCCTTCGGGGGTGCGGTCCAGATGCTGCAATCCGGTGGGGTCGAACCGGGCCAGGCGATAGGCGCCGAAGACGGAGGAGGCGACGTCCCGGGCGGTCAGCGGCATGTTGCGGTCACCGGAGGGTGGTGGGAGCGGGCGGAAGGGGCCTTACGTCAACCGATCCGGTCGAAGACGTTCCGCAAAACCTCGCCGTAAATGTCGGTCAGGCGGGTCAGGTCGTCCAGCGCGGTGTGCTCGTCCACCTTGTGCATCGTCTGCCCGACGAGGCCGAACTCGACCACCGGGCAGAAATTCTTGATGAAGCGGGCGTCCGATGTGCCGCCGGTCGTCGAATATTCGGGACGGCGCCCGGTGACGCGCTCCGCGGCGTCCGCCACCAGCCCGGTCAGCGGGCCGGGCGGGGTCAGGAAGCTGTCGCCCGACACGAAATGGTCCAGATCGTAGGAGCCGCCCACCCCGTCGAGCCGCTCGCGCAGCCACGCCAGCAGCGTGTCGGCGGTGTGCAGGTCGTTGAAGCGGATGTTCAGCGTCGCCTTGCCCTGCGCCGGGATGACGTTGTGCGCCGGGTTGCCGACGTCGATGGTGGTCAGCTCCAGGTTCGACGGCTGGAAATGCGGGGTGCCGGCGTCCAGCGGTTCCGCCGTGATGGCGGCCAGCATGCGGGCCAGCCGGGGCAGCGGGTTGTCGGCCAGATGCGGGTAGGCGACATGCCCCTGCGCGCCGTGGACGGTCAGGAAGGCGGTCATGCTGCCTCGCCGCCCGATCTTGATCATGTCGCCCAGCGCCTTGGGGTTGGTCGGCTCCCCGACCACGCAGGCGTCGAGCGTCTCACCCTTGGCCTGCAACCAGTCCAGCACCTTGCGGGTGCCGTTGATGGCGACCCCTTCCTCGTCCCCCGTGATCAGCAGGCTGATCGAGCCCTTCGGCGCGCCGCCTGCTTTGACATGACGGGCCGCGGCGGCGACGAAGGCGGCGATGGCCCCCTTCATGTCCACCGCACCCCGGCCATAGAGGCGGCCGTTGTGGATCTCCGCGGCGAAGGGGTCGATGGACCAGCCCTTCAGCTCGCCGGGGGGCACCACGTCGGTGTGCCCGGCGAAGCAGAAGTTCGGCCCCTCCGTGCCCAGGCGGGCGTAGAGGTTGTCCACCGGCGCCGTGCCCTCCTCCTCGAACCGCAGGCGGTGGCAGACGAAGCCCAGCGGCGCCAGCGCCGCCTCCAGGACGCCGAGCGCGCCGCCGTCCTCGGGCGTCACGCTGGGGCAGCGGATCAGGGCCTGCGCCACCGCGACGGGATCGCAGGGGTCGAAGGAGGGAACGGCGGCGGTGCTCATCGTGCGGTCTTCCCCGGCGTCAGTCGCGCAGCAGGTCGTTGATGGAGGTCTTGGCGCGGGTCTGCTCGTCCACGCGCTTCACGATCACCGCGCAATAGAGGCCCGGACCCGGCGTGCCGTCGGGCAGCGGCTTGCCCGGCAGGGTGCCCGGCACCACGACGGAGTAGGCCGGGACGCGGCCGACGAAGACCTCGCCGGTGTTGCGGTCGATGATCTTGGTCGAGGCGCTGATGAAGACGCCCATGGACAGCACGGCGCCGCGCTCCACGATCACGCCCTCGACCACCTCGGAGCGGGCGCCGACGAAGCAATCGTCCTCGATGATGACCGGGTTGGCCTGGAGCGGCTCGAGCACGCCGCCGATGCCGACGCCGCCCGACAGATGGACGTTCTTGCCGATCTGCGCGCAGGAGCCGACGGTGACCCAGGTGTCCACCATGGTGCCGCTGTCGACATAGGCGCCGACGTTGACGAAGCTGGGCATCAGGATGACGTTCGGCGCGACGTAGGCGGAGCGGCGGACCACCGCGCCCGGAACGGCGCGGAAGCCGGCGGCCTGGAACTGCGCTTCGGACCAGCCTTCGAACTTCGGCGGCACCTTGTCGTACCAGGAGGCGCCACCCGGCGCGCCGGGGATCGTCTCGTTGGCGTTCAGGCGGAAGGACAGCAGGACCGCCTTCTTCAGCCACTGGTTCACGACCCAGCCGGCGTCCGTCTTCTGCGCCACGCGCAGGTCGCCGGAGTCGAGGCCGGACAGGGCCTCCTCCACGGCGTCGCGGACGGCGCCCTTGGTCGAAACATTCAGGGTGTCGCGGGTTTCCCACGCGGCGTTGACGGCGGATTCGAGGCTGGCGTGGCTCATGGCGGCATTCGCTGGGCTGTCTGTTCGAGGGTTCGGAACATGGGCCGGGCCGCGCCGCCTTGTCAACGTTGCCTTGTTCTCAATGGGTTCCTACGGGGGGAAGAAGGGCCTTGCGGTCGCCGCTCAGCCCGCGATCTCCTCCAGCCAGGCCGGCAGGTCGTCCACGGTGTGGTCGATGTGGCTGCCGGTGCCGACTCCGCCCTGGTCGGGGCGGGCCCAGTCGGCCTCGCTGCGCACCCACACGGTCGTCATGCCCAGGGCGTGGGCGGGGACGAGGTTGCGGGCGATGTCCTCCACCATGCAGGCGCGGGCGGGATCGATGTCGTAGTGATCCACCAGGATGTCGTAGGGCCGCGGATCGGGCTTGGGCACATAGCCGGCCTCGACGATGCCGAAGGTCGCCTCGAAGCAGCCGTCGATGCCCAACTGGCGCGTCACGTTCTCGGCGTGGCGGACGGAACCGTTGGTGTAGATGATCTTGCGCCCCGGCAGCCGGTTCAGCGCGTCCGCCATGTCGGGGCAGGGGGCCACCGGGCTGACGTCGATGTCGTGCACGTAATCCAGAAAAGGCACAGGATCGACGTCGTGCTCCACCATCAGGCCGCGCAGCGTCGTTCCGTGCTCCCGGAAGAAGCGCTTCTGCATGACACGCGCTTCGTCGTAGGTGATGCCGAAATGCCCGGCGATGAAATCGCCGATGCGCCGGTCCACCTGGGCGAACAGGTTGCAGGAGGCGGGATAGAGGGTGTTGTCGAGGTCGAAGATCCAGACCCCGGTGTCGCGAAGGGAAGCCATCATGGGCTGAAGAATGGGGCTTCGCCGGTCCGCCCGCAAGGCGCTTCGCCGCATGGCCCGTTTCCGCTCCGGAACGGCATTGCTTTCAATGAGTGGTTGCGTATGGCAGCCGCCCGGGCCGCCTGAAGAAAGATTCGGCGAAGAAACGCATTTTTCCGGTATACTCCGCCCCGCGCAGTCTCAGGTTCGCACCGTGTCCGCAGACCCAACATCCGAAGTTCCGCCGGGCAACCCGTCCGGCGCCGTCTCTCCACCGATGCTCCTGGCCGCCTTCCCCGGTCCGGCGATCCGGTTGGATTCCGCTCACGCGGTTGCCGCCACGAACGCCGCCGCGGACGAGCTGCTGTGCGCCGGCGGGCGCTGGCTCGCGGACATCCAGGGGTGGCTGGCGACGTGCAGCGTGGCGCCGGGCCTGCGCTCCCTTCCGGTGGAGTTGCCGCGCGGCGTGATGATCGTCGAATGGGCGGCCACGCCGCTGCCCGACGGGGGCATCCTGCTGCTGGGGCGCGACGCCACGCTGGAGCGGCAGCTCCGCCAGACGCTGATCGAGTCGCGCCGCCGCTACAAGGATCTCGTCGAGGTTTCGAGCGATTTTGCCTGGGAAACAGGCAGCGACGGGCGATTCGTCTTCGTCACGCCCAAGGGGGCGCTGGGCTACAGCTCGGATGCGTTGATTGGTCGCAACCCCAAGGATCTGGCGGTGACCGAGTGGGGCGACCTGCCGTTGCCGTTCGACAGCCGCCGCCCCGTCGATCAGGCGGAGCTGTGGCTGAGGCGGGTGGACGATCTGCCCGCCTGCTTCGTGGTGTCGGCGGTGCCGCTGTTCGGCCCGCAGGGCGAATGGATGGGCGCGCGCGGCGTCTGCCGGGAGACGACGGAGCAGGTGCTGCGCTCCGCCGAGCTGGCGCGGGTGCGCAACCGCGAGAAGATGCTCGCCCACATCGTCCACACGCTGCGCGACCAGCTCGACGCCCAGAAGGCGCTGCACGTCGCCGCGGTGGAAACCGCCCGGGCGTTGGGTGCGGACGGCTGCCGCATCTACCGGGCGACGGAAGCCGGCGCCCTGCGTCCGGCCGCCGATTTTGCCGCGGAGATCCCGGAGGAGCTGCTCTCCGACCTGTCGCGGCCCGTTCTGGAGGAGATCGCCGGCAGCGAGGACCCGCATGAGCTGACCCTGGGGGCGAACCGGCTGCTGGCCGCCCGGACGGAGCACCGTCAGGCCGTCAACGGCGCCGTGGTGATCTGGCGCGGCGACGATTCCGACCCATGGGACGACGAGGACCGGATGCTGTTGTCCGGCGTGGCCGACCACATCGGCATCGCCCACGCGCATCTGGCCTATCAGGAGCGGTTGCGCCGCCTGTCGGAACGCGACGGGCTGACCGGCCTGTTCAACCGCCGCACCTTCTTCGAGCGGCTGGAGGAGGTGCTCGGCCGCCCGGACACCGGGCCGTCGGCGCTTCTCTACGTGGACCTCGACAATTTCAAGGCGGTGAACGACCTGCACGGCCACCAGCAGGGCGACGCCGTGCTGATGGCCATCGGCGGGCTGCTGACCAACGGCGTCCGGCCCGGCGACTTGCCGGGACGGCTGGGCGGCGACGAGTTCGTCCTGTGGCTGGGCCGCACCGACGAGGGGCAGGCGGTGGCGGTGGCCGAACGGCTGCTGGCCGGGATGGCCGCGCTGCGCCATCTCTCCGCCGGCCCGGACAAGCCGCTGGGCCTCTCCATCGGCATCGCCGTGCACCGGGTGGGGCGCGAGACCGTGCAGGAGCTGACCGACCGCGCCGACTCGGCGATGTACGACGCCAAGAAGCGCGGAAAGGGCCACTACGCCGTTGCCCCGGCCCCCCGGGGGGAAAGCTCCCCCGTGGCGGAGGCGTTCCTATGACCACCCGCGGCGACCGCGCCGAGCCCCAGCTTCTCGACCCCGCCGATTACGAGGCGGCCAAGCGGATGGCGCGCAGCGCCGACCCGGCGGTGCGTCGCCGTGTCGCCGCGTCGCCCGAAACCCGGCCGGAGCTGCTCTATTTCCTGGCCGCCGACGCGGCGGCGGAGGTTCGCGAGGCCATCGCCACCAACGCCGGCACGCCGCGGCAGGCCGACCTGATGCTGGCCACCGACCGGGAGGTCGCGGTGCGCGGCGCCCTGGCCCAGAAGGTCGCCCGGCTGCTGCCCGACCTGTCCGCCGACCAGGCGTCGCAGATCGAGCGGCTGACGCTGGAATGCCTGGAGGCGCTGGCCCGCGACCAGGCGACGGAGGTCCGCGGCATCCTGTCGGAGGCGCTGAAGGAGCTGCCCGGCGCGCCCCACGGCGTCATCAACACGCTGGCCCGCGACGTGGAGCTGTCGGTCTGCGCCCCGGTCCTGCAATTCTCGCCGATCCTGACCGACGAGGATCTGGCCGACATCATCATGCGCGGGCCGGTGGCCGGCGCCTTGTCGGCGATCGCCGGGCGAAAGCAGATTTCGGCCTCCGTCGCCGACGCCATCGCGCGGTCCGACGACGAGGCGGCGATGACCGCTCTGCTCGCCAACCCCTCGGCCCAGATCCGCGAGGAGACGCTGGACCGCATCCTCGATCAGGCGCCGCAGCACGAGCCCTGGCACGCCCCGCTGGTGCGCCGGCCGCGCCTGCCCGCCCGCGCCGTGGCGCGTCTGGCGAGCTTCGTCGCCGACAACTTGCTGAAGGTCCTGCGGGAGCGCACCGACCTCGACCCCGCCGCCGCCCACGCCCTGGCCGAGGGCGTGCGGGCGCGGGTCAACCGCGGGGCCGGCGGCAACGGCGGTGGCGGACCCGGCGTTGCCCGCGGCCTCGTCGACTTCGGGGAGGAGGAACTCGGCCATCTGCCGGGCGACAAGGACAAGGCGGCCGAACGCCCGTCCGACAAGGCGGCCAGGCTGAACAAGGAAGGCAAGCTGACGGAGAAGCTGCTGGAAGGCGCGCTGGCGGAGGGCGACCGGGCCTTCGTCCTGGCCGGTCTGGGCGAGCTGGCGCAGCTTCCCATGCCGATCATCGACCGCATCATCGGCACCCACGCCCCGCGCGCCGTCACCTCGCTGGTGTGGCGCTGCGGCCTGTCGATGCGCTTCGCCCGGCAGGTGCAATTGCGCATCGCCCAGATTCCGCCAAAAACCGCGCTTATGGCAAGGGAAGGCGTCCTTTACCCGATGTCCGACGACGAGATGCGCTGGCAGCTCGCCTTCTTCGGAGTCGAGGAGAAAGTCTGACGCCGCGTCACCACACGGACCCGTCCATGCGCGCCCTGGCTTTCCTGCTGCTGTTCCTCGGTTTTTCCATTCCGGCCTTCGCCGCCCCGCCGCCCGCCTCCCCCGAGGAGCGGGAGGTCGCGGCGGTCTTTGACAGCGCCCGCTCCGCCCTGGCGCAGAAGCGTGGCGCGGCGGTCGTTCCACTGCTGTCCCGCGCGTCGGTCGACAAGCTGGAGCAGGTGCGCGGCGTCGCCCGCAGCGGCAACGACTCCGGCCTCGCCAAGCTGGAGCCGGCGGAGAAGTTCGCCGCCATGGGCCTGCGCCGCTATGTCAGCCCGGCCGACCTGCGCCGTATGTCGCTCGGCGAGCTGGCCGACCACGGCATGAAGAACGGCTGGCTCGGCCCCAACGTCATCGGCAGCAGCGGCCTCGGCCCGGTGCGGGTGCGCGGCGACCGCGCCTCCGCTCTGCTGATGGTCGACAACCGCCCGGCCCTGGTTCCCGCCGACTTCGTGCGCGAGGGCGGGGCCTGGAAGATCGACCTGACCGGAGTCTTCAGTTTCGGCAGCCAGATGCTGAAGGGCTTCGCCGCCATGTCGGGCAAGAGCGACGAGGCCTACATCGAGGACATGCTGCAGAAGCTGCCGGCCAAACCGACGATGATGCACCGCTGACCGGCTGGGTGAGCGCGGCTGTGCTAGCGCGGACAGGCAGGGGATGACGCGTTCCGCGTTACACCTCCTGCGACGGGGTGGGCCGTTGCGCGGAATCCGGGGATTGCGTTAGAGTCGCGTCACACGCACGACGCGTTGGTGCCCTTCATGACCGCTCCGGATGGCTATCCCTTCGCCGCGCTGACCGAAGCGGACGCCGGGTTCTTCCCGTCGGCCCGGAGCGTCGGCGTTTCGCCCGCCATCCCCTACCGGGTTCCCTGCGCCCCCGCTTTCGCGGAGGCGGCGGTGCGTCTGGCCGTCAGGCGCGGCACCGACCTGTCCGCGCTCGCCGCCGCGGCGCTGCTGCTGGCGCCCGAGCGGACGCCCGATCCCGGCGCGCCGGACGATGGCGCGGAGCGGGCGGTGCTGGAATTGCGGCTGCCGCCCGGCCACGGCGACGCGGCGATCCGCCGGGCGCTGGCGGCGGCGCTGGCGCTGGCCGAACCCGGCTGCCGGCTGATGCCCGCCGAGGAGGCGGGGCGGCTGGAAGGCGCGGTGGAAACGCTGACCTACCGCAACAAGGCGCTGGCCCACGCGCTGGAACGGGTGTCCTTCCGCCCGCTGGACGGCAAGCTGACCCAGGTGCGCGACGCCGCGCAGATGTTCGGCTTCGTCAATGAATGGTGCTTCGACGAGGACCGGGTGGTGAAGCGCTTCCGCGAGCTGGCCCCCGTCTACCATCCGGATACCGGGGTGGTCGCCTGCCGCGACCGCATGGCCCAGTTGATCGACGCGCGCAATCTGCTGATCAACCACGTCCGCACGGCCTACCGCTCCGGCCCCTGGACGCAGCGGCGCCCCTGAAGGCGGTGTCCTTAAGCCGGGATCAGGTCCCGGTCATCTCCTCGATCCCGATGGCGTCGGTCAGGCTGGTGCCGTCCAGCACCGTCCCGTCGAGGTCCGCGCCGGTCAGGTCGGTGCCGGTCAGGTCGGCCTCGCTCAGGTTGGCGCCGCGCAGGTCCGCCCCGGCGAGGTTGGCGCCGGACAGGTTCACCTTGCGCAGGTCGGCGTCCTTCAGAACGGCCATGCCCATGCGGGCGCGCTGGAGGTTGGCCCGCCAGACATGGCTGCTCGATCCCTGGATGTGCACGGGGCCGAGCTGCGCCTCGGTCAGGTTGGCGCCGGTCAGCGTCGCCCGCTCGAAATTGACGCCGCGCAGGTCGGCCTTGGTGAAGTTCACCTTGCGCAGGTCCGACAGCGACAGGTCCGCGATGGCCAGCGAGGTGCCCATCATCGAGGCGCCGCGCAGCGTGATGCATTGCAGGATGCCGGCGGACAGGTTGATGCCATCGAGGGTGCGCCCCGACAGGTCGAGCGAGGAGAGGTCGGCGCGCTTGCCGTCCTTGCCGCCGCTGTCGATCCAGGAGAGGTGCAGGGTCAGGATGTCGCGCAGGTCGTCGTCCGGATTCTCCAGAACCTTCGCCATCACCGCGGCGGACAGGTTGGGCGAGCGGAGCTGGGCCGCGTCCAGGATGGCGCCGATCAGGTTGGCGTTGGTGAAGTTGGCGCGCCCGATGGCGCAGTTGGTCATCACCGCGCCGGACAGCCGGGCGCCGGACAGGTTAGCCTCCGACAGGTCGGCGTCGGTCAGGTCGCAGCCCGTCAGGTTGGAGTTCGTCAGGTTGGCCCGCATGAACTTGGTGCCGCGCAGGATCGCGTCCGTCAGGTCGGTCTGCATGACGAAGGCGTTCGCCACCTTGGCCCGCGACAGGTCGGCGCCGCGGATGACCGCCGCCGTCAGCTCCGAGGTCAGGACCGAATCCTCGAAATTGTGCGGCATCATCTCGCCCGACGGGGTGTAATGCAGCAGCGTGCCGTCGCGCAGGTCCACCTCCACCAGCATGGCTTCCGACAGCACGGCGCCGCGCAGGCAGGCGCCACGCAGGTCGGCGCGGCGCAGGTCGGCCTTCTCCAGGTTCGCCAGCCGCAGGTCGGCGGCGTAGAGGTTGGCGTTGGTCAGGTTGGCCCGGGTCAACCGGGCGCTGAACAGCTTCGCCCCGGACAGGTCGGCGTCGGACAGGTCGATGCCGGACAGGTCCAGATGCGACAGGTCGCGCATCTTCAGGTTCGCGCGCACACCGCCCGGCTGGCTTTTCCGGAAAGCCTGATGGCGGAGCAGGATCGTGTTCAGCTGACTCTGCGTCAGCTTCGTGCGCGGCGTGTTCGTTCCGAAGCCTTGCGCGGGGGGCATCAGGGAAATCCCGGGTTGGAGTCGCGGCACACTCTAAAGGAGAGCCGCGAAGAAAAAGTTAACAATCGGTAACGCTTTATTCAAGTGCGCCTCGAATGCGTTCTATCGCGGGCGCTGTTTCCGGGCCGCAAAGCCCTTGTTTGTGTGTGGAAATAGTGACCCTTTGCGCGCCGTTGCGCAAGAGGCTCCCGCACGGCATGCCGTTGCTGCGTGGTTGACTCCGCCCCCCGTGATGCGTATGGTCCGCCGACCTGCATCCGTCGAGCCATCGACCGGGTACCATCGGCCTGTGTGCCGGGGACCTCCGCCAGTCCGCGAGTTTCGCGCACTGGCTCGTTTGTGCTTGAGCCGATCGCGTTCGAGCGGATGGAGACCGAAACTGAGGACCGCTGACCCATGTTCGATGGCCTGACCGGACGCCTGGGCGACATCTTCGACAAGCTGCGCCGCCGCGGCGCGCTGAGCGAGGAGGACGTCAACGCCGCGCTGCGCGAGGTGCGCGTGGCGCTGCTGGAGGCCGACGTCGCCCTGCCGGTGGTCAAGCAGTTCGTCAACCAGGTCAAGGAACGCGCGATCGGCCAGGAGGTCCTGCGCTCGATCACCCCCGGCCAGCAGGTCATCAAGATCGTCCACGACAACCTCGTGGAGATGCTGGGGCAGGGCGAGGAGATCAACCTCAACGCCGCCGCCCCGGTGCCGATCCTGATGGTCGGCCTGCAGGGCTCGGGCAAGACCACCAGCACCGCCAAGATCGCGCTGCGCCTGAAGAACCGGGACCGCAAGAAGGTCCTGATGGCCTCGCTGGACGTGCGCCGTCCGGCGGCCCAGGAGCAGCTGAAGGTCCTCGGCGAGCAGACCGGCGTCGCCACGCTGCCGATCGTTCCCGGCCAGGACCCCGTCGCCATCGCGCGGCGCGCCATCGAGACCGGTCGCCGCGAAGGCTACGACGTGGTCATGCTCGACACCGCCGGCCGCCTGTCCATCGACGAGGAGCTGATGGCCGAGGTCGCGGCCGTGCGCGACGCGACCAAGCCGGCGGAGACGCTGCTGGTCGCCGACGCCATGACCGGCCAGGACGCGGTGACGGTCGCCACCAACTTCAACGACAAGGTCGGCATCACCGGCATCATGCTGACCCGCGTGGACGGCGACGCCCGCGGCGGTGCCGCCCTGTCGATGCGCCAGATCACCGGCAAGCCGATCAAGCTGCTGGGCATGGGCGAGAAGATCGACGCCCTGGAGGCCTTCCATCCCGACCGCATCGCCGGCCGCATCCTCGGCATGGGCGACGTCGTGTCGCTGGTCGAGAAGGCCGCCGAGAGCATCGACAAGGAAGAGGCCGAGAAGCTCGCCCGCAAGATGGAGAAGGGCCAGGGCTTCGACCTCGACGACATGGCCTCCCAGCTCAAGCAGTTGCGCAAGATGGGCGGCATGTCCGGCCTGATGGGCATGCTGCCGGGCATCGGCAAGATCAAGAACCAGCTCAAGGACGCGAACGTCGACGACGGGATGATCAAGCGCCAGGAGGCGATCATCTCCTCGATGACGAAGAAGGAGCGCAAGCACCCCGAGCTCATCAAGGCGTCGCGCCGCAAGCGCATCGCCGCCGGCTCCGGCACCAGCGTGCAGGAGGTGAACAAGCTGCTCAAGCAGTACGACACCATGCGCGGCATGATGAAGCAGGTGCAGAAGCTCGGGCAGAAGGGGCTGATGCGCCACGGGCTGCAGAGCCTCCTGCCGAAGAATTTCCGGGGACCGAACTGATCCCCGGCGAAAGCAACCGCGCGACGAGCGCGATCACCGTCAACCGCACACCAAGCGACTACACCAAGGAAGCGACTGTCCCATGTCCCTGAAGATCCGTCTGGCCCGTGGCGGCGCCAAGAAGCGTCCGTTCTACTCGATCGTCGTCGCCGACGCCCGCAGCCCGCGCGACGGCCGCTTCATCGAGAAGATCGGCACCTACAACCCGATGCTGCCGCGCGAGCACGAGCAGCGCATCGTCCTGGACGCCGAGCGCGCCAAGCATTGGCTGTCGGTCGGCGGCCAGCCGACGGACCGCGTCGCCCTGTTCCTGGCGAACGCCGGCCTGATCGCCAAGCCGGAAATCCGCGAGACCCCGAAGAAGTCCGCCCCGAAGGCCAAGGCGCAGGAGCGTCTGAAGGCCGAGGCCGCCGCCAAGGCCGCCGCCGAGGGCTGATAAGGATCGGCGTGTTTGCCCCCACCCTCCCGCGCTTGCGCGCGGGTCCCTCCCTCCCCCGCCTTTGGCGGTGGAGGGCTGAGATTCCCTCCCTCGCCGAAGGCGGGGGAGGGGTAGGGAGGGGGCAAGGAACGCCCCGCAACGCACACGCTCAAGCCATGTCCACAAAAGTCTGCGTCGGCCAATTCGCCGGGGCGCACGGCGTCCGCGGCCTCGTGAAGGTGAAAAGCTTCACCGAGGACGCGGCGGCCGTGGCGTCCTACGGCCCCCTCTCGGACGAGCGGGGCGCCCGGCGCTTTGCGCTGACACTTCAGGGCACCATGAAGGACCTGTTCCTGGTCCGCGTCGATGGCATCGCCACGCGCGAACAGGCGCAGGAGCTGACCGGCGTCCGGCTTTACGTGGACCGTTCCGCCCTGCCCGAGACGGAGGACGAGGACGAGTTCTACCACGCGGACCTGATCGGGCTGCGTGCGGAACTCGCCGACGGCACCCTCTGGGGCACGGTGAAGGCGCTGTACGACTTCGGAGCCGGTGACGTGCTGGAGATCCGCACGGAATCGGGGCCGCTGGAGATGCTGCCCTTCACCCGCGCCTGCGTTCCGGTGGTCGATGTGAAGGGAGGCCGCGTCGTGGTCGATCTTCCCGCCGTCATCGAAGCGCGCGAAGGCGAGGCGGAAAAGGACGGAGAGGACGCGCCGGAGGGCGCGGATGTCGCAGACGACGACGTTGAAAACAAGGGAACCCGCCCGTGAATCACGGCGCTTCCGGTTCTCTTGTCTGGACGGCCAAGGTTCTGACGCTGTTCCCGGAGATGTTTCCGGGTCCGCTGGGGCTCAGCCTCGCGGGAAAGGCGCTGGAAAATGGAGTCTGGGCGTTGGAATCAGTGGACATTCGCTCGTTCGCGCGCGATAAACACCGCTCCGTCGACGACACCCCCTTCGGCGGAGGGGCCGGCATGGTCATGCGGCCCGACGTGCTGGACGCGGCTCTGACCGCGACGGCGGGTCCTCCGGGCACTCCTGGACGCGGACGGGCGATCTACCTGTCGCCTCGCGGACGGGTGCTCGACCAGGAGCTGGTCAAGGAGCTGGCGGCCACCCCGGTGGTCACCCTGCTCTGCGGCCGGTACGAAGGGGTGGATGAGCGGGTGCTGGACGCGCACGGCCTTGAGGAGGTCAGCCTCGGGGATTTCGTGCTGTCCGGCGGCGAGACCGCCGCCCTGTGCCTGATCGACGCCGTGGTGCGCTTGCTCCCCGGTGTCATGGGCAATGTGGAGACGGCGGGCGAGGAAAGTTTCGAACGGGGGTTGCTCGAATACCCCCACTACACCCGGCCCGCGGTCTGGACCGACGGGCAGGGTGTGGAACGGTCGGTTCCGGACATCCTGTTGTCCGGCCACCACGAGAAGGTTCGCGCCTGGCGGCTCGCCGAGGCGGAGCGGATCACGCAGGCCCGGCGACCGGACCTGTGGGACCGCTACGAGGCGGGCAGGAAGGCCGAGGGTCAGATTGGAAAACGGGGTCGCCGGCGCGGCCCGAAACCAGAGTGACGGTCCGCCGCGAGGCGCACCGATGGAAAGGGGTAGTGTCATGAACCTGTTGCAGCAGCTCGAGCAGGAGCAGATCGAGAAGGCCCTCGGCGGCAAGACCATTCCTGTGTTCTCGCCGGGCGACACCGTCCGCGTGAACGTGAAGGTGGTCGAGGGCACGCGCGAGCGTGTCCAGGCTTACGAGGGCGTCGTGATCGCCCGCCGGAACGCCGGCGTGAACTCGTCCTTCACCGTCCGCAAGATCAGCTACGGCGAGGGTGTGGAGCGCGTGTTCCCGCTCTACTCCCCGCGTCTGGAGTCGATCGAGCTGGTCCGCAAGGGCGCCGTCCGCCGCGCCAAGCTGTACTATCTGCGCGACCGTCGCGGCAAGTCGGCCCGTATCGCCGAGCGCACGACCGGCCGTGGCATGAACACCACGAAGGCCGCCGCGGAGTAATCCGGCGCCCTTTCGTTCGGTACGCCTGAACCAGCACCCGCCCGGAGCGATCCGGGCGGGTGTTTGGCGTTGGAGAAGCAAAAAGCCCTCCCCTGCGAAGCTCTCGCGCAAACCAGAGGTTTGCGCTGACGCGGCAGGCGGACCTTCGGTCCGCCGAGAGCGGGGGAGGGTTGGGTGGGGGCCCACGTCGACCACTACCCGAGCAACTTCCCTACCGCGCCCGCATCGTCGTCAGGATCCCCGCGCCGATCAGCGCCACGGCGACCATCACACCGGCCGTCAGCGGCTCGCCCATGAAGACCGCGCTCAGCAGGAGGGCGGTGACGGGGACGAGGCAGATGATCTGCCCGGCCTGCGCCGCCGGCATGGCGGTCAGGGACTTCGCCCACCACCAGAAGCACAGCCCCGTCGCGATCACCCAGTTGAAGGCCAGCACGGTGCCCAGCGCGGGCGTCCAGTGGATCGGCCGGGCGTGCTCCGCCGCCAGGGCCAGTGGGGCGGTCGCCACGGCGCTGACGGCGATCTGCCAGAAGGTCTGGGTCCAGAAGGGCGTGCGCCAGCCGCCGCGGCGACGGCGGTAGAGGGTGGCGCCGAGCGCCCAGCTCAGCGCGCAGGCGAGCAGCAGCCCGTTGCCCAGCAGAACCGCCGGGTCGCTCCAGTCCATCAGCGCCGGGTTGAAGAAGACGAGAACGCCCGCGAAGGTCAGCAGCGCGCCGATCACCCGCCCGCGCGTGAAGCGCTCCCCGGCCAGCAGCACGCCCAGCGGCAGCGCCCACATCTGCATGGTGTAGGCCAGCACCGCGGCCCGCCCCGGCGGCACCACCCGCAGCGCGATGGAACTGAGGTCCAGCATGCCGGCGATCTGGAGCAGCCCGACCAGGGCGAGCGGCCAGCGCTCTCCCGGTGGCGGCAAAAGGGGGAAGCGCAGCATCCGCGACAGCAGGGCCAGCACCGCCGCCGCCCCGGCGAAACGGAGAAAGCAGAAGGTCAGCGGCCCGATGTCCGACAGGGCCAGCTTCATCAGGGGCCAGTTGGCCCCCCAGAACAACACGATTCCCGCAAGCTGCGCGTAGACCACGGTGCCCGGACCGCCCACGGGTCCCTGGCCGGCCGCGGCGCGTGGCATGGCCTGATCCGCCATGAGTCCTCCCAACCCTGAATTTTGCCGCATCCTACGGCGCGGGCGGGGGTGAGAGGTCTGCGTTCCTGGTGCGGCAGCCCCGCGAGGGGGCCGGCGTTACGGTGCGCCGCCGGTGGAGAAGCCGGTGAAGACCTGGATGCCGAACCAGCCGCCGATGGCGAACAGCACCAGAAGGATCATGGTGGTGGCGATGGCGATGTTGGTCTGGCGGATGCGCCGGCAGTTCGGGCAGCCGGGAAGCTCGGCGGGATAGGGCCGTTCGCAGCGTTCACAGCGGACAGTGGGGTCCGTCACGGGATGACCCTTCATCGAATGGGGCAATGGAGATCGGTGGGCGGACGCTACCATAAGGAGCGCCATCCCCGCCAGCCGATGGGCGGTGCGGGGGAACGGCGATTTTTCGCTGCGGGATGCCGGGTGTTTCCCACAGGCTCGGCCTTGTCCTGGTTGAAAGAGACGGCTATTGTGCGGCCCTCTTACCGCACGCTTCGTTCGTCCGGTCTGTGGTTTGCGAGAGAGAATTGCCGCGAGAGAGAGTTGCTATGTCCAAGCCGCGCACCCTGTTCGACAAGATTTGGGACAGCCACGTCGTCCACCGTCAGGACGACGGCACCTGCATCCTCTACATCGACCGCCATCTGGTCCATGAGGTGACCAGCCCGCAGGCGTTCGAGGGGCTGCGGCTTGCCGGCCGTCCGGTGCGCCGTCCGGAAGCGACCCTCGCCGTTCCCGACCACAACGTGCCGACCACCGACCGCTCCAAGGGCATCGTCGAGGAGGAAAGCCGCATCCAGGTCGAGACGCTGGACAAGAACGCGCGCGACTTCGGCGTCCGCTACTTCCCGATGGACGACGTCCGCCAGGGCATCGTGCACATCGTCGGTCCGGAGCAGGGCTTCACGCTGCCCGGCGCCACCATCGTCTGCGGTGACAGCCACACGGCGACGCACGGCGCCTTCGGCGCGCTCGCCTTCGGCATCGGCACGTCGGAGGTGGAGCATGTGCTGGCCACCCAGACCCTGCTGCAGAAGCCGGCCAAGAACATGCTGGTCCGCGTCGACGGCGAGCTGCCGGCCGGCGTGACCGCCAAGGACATCGTGCTGGCGATCATCGGCAAGATCGGCACGGCCGGCGGCACCGGCCACGTCATCGAGTTCGCCGGCGACGCCATCCGCGGCCTGTCGATGGAAGGCCGCATGACCGTCTGCAACATGGCCATCGAGGGCGGCGCCCGCGCCGGCCTGATCGCCCCGGACGAGAAGACCTTCGCGTATGTGATGGGCCGCGCCCTGGCCCCGAAGGCCGGCGCCTGGGAGCAGGCGGTGGAGTACTGGAAGACGCTGCCGTCGGACGAGGGCGCGGTCTACGACACCACCGTCGTCCTGAACGCCGCCGACATCATCCCGCAGGTCACCTGGGGCACCAGCCCGGAGGACGTGCTGCCGATCAACGCGACCGTGCCGAACCCGGCCGACGTGGCCGACGCCGGCAAGCGCGCCGCCGTCGAGCGCTCGCTGGCCTACATGGGCCTGGAGCCCGGCCAGAAGCTGACCGACGTGAAGGTGGACACCGTCTTCATCGGCTCCTGCACCAACGGCCGCATCGAGGATCTGCGCGCCGCCGCGGTGATCGCCCAGGGTCGCAAGGTCGCCGAGGGCGTGCGCGCCCTGGTCGTCCCCGGCTCGGGCCTCGTCAAGGAGCAGGCGGAGGAAGAGGGTCTGGACAAGATCTTCACCGAGGCCGGTTTCGAGTGGCGTGAGCCGGGCTGTTCCATGTGCCTCGCCATGAACGCCGACCGCCTGTCGCCGGGTGAGCGCAGCGCCTCGACCTCCAACCGCAACTTCGAAGGCCGCCAGGGCCGCGGCGGGCGCACCCACTTGCTCAGCCCGGCCATGGCCGCCGCGGCGGCGGTGACCGGGCACCTGACCGACGTTCGGTCGCTCTGATTCCTTTTAACCTGACGGGGGGAGGCTAAGCCTCTCCCGTCATGGCGGCCCGGTTATCCAAAACTCCCAATTGGCGAGCCTTGGCTTAGGATGACTCAAAGGAAGCGATTATACGGCGCTGTGCTGTTGTGTTCGCTTTTATTATGCGGCTGCGTGCCATATTTAGTCTTTTCAAAAAAGTCGTCTAATATTTTTGATAAATTTGTTATGGCCACCGGTTCCTATATTCCGGAGAATATGGAAGAAGGAATGCAGGAGCAGTTTCTTCTGAAATTTCCGGCAGGCACGCCGATCTCCAATATTGAATCGTATATTATCAGAAATGGAGGCGATTGTGACTATGACACGACCGTTCGGCTGTCATGCCGCTACGAGAATGATGCGTTGATCTATCTTTCTCATACAATTCCCCATCGATTAGCCTCCCGCCGTTCGTTCTTGTGGTTGGTGGACGCTGAATCGAACAACGGAACCGCCATCAACCCCAAAGTATCCATTCGTTATTCTGTTTCTTATAATTGATTGTTTGTTGAAAAGTGGTTTTGGTGTGAATGCGGGCGTCGGCACGGACCGCAATCCGCTTTGAGAAGGCCCTTCAATCCCCCCGCCCGCGGCTTCGGCCCATCAGCCCGTCCGGGCGGTAGATCAGGAAGAGGGTGAGCAGGCCGAAGGCCACGATGTCCTTGTAGGCGATGGCGAAATAGGCCGACCAGAAGGTCTCGACGAGGCCGAGCAGGGCGCCGCCCAGCATGGCGCCGGGGACCGATCCGATGCCGCCGACCACCGCGGCGGCCAGCGCCTTGAAGCCCACCAGATAGCCCGTGTAGAAGTTCACCCCACCGTAATAGAGCGCGATCACCGCCCCCGCCGCCGCGGCGAGCGCGCCGCCCACCGCGAAGGTGGTCGCCACGGTGCGGTCCACATCCACCCCGACCAGCTCGGCCGCACCCACATCGTCGGCGCAGGCGCGGTGGGCGCGGCCGTAGGCGGTGCGCTGCATGATCGCCCAGAGCAGGGCGTACAGCCCGCCGGTCATCAGCAGGATGACGGCCTGCGAGGTCAGGGCGGTGACGGTGAAGGCGCCGTCGCTGAGCAGCTCGTGCCGGTCGGCCAGGAACTGGGCGGGCCACCAGTCGCGGGCGCCGTGCAGGAGCCGCATCCCCTCCTGATAGGCGATGGACAGGCCGACGGCGGCGATCAGCGGCGTGTGGTTGTGGGCGCGGCGCAGGCGGCGGAACACCAGCCGGTCCATCGTCCAGCCCTGGACGGCGGTGAAGGCCATCACCGTGGCGAAGACGCCCAGCACCGCCAGCGGCATCCCGCCCAGCCCGGCCATGCCCAGCGCGGCCGCCCCCATGGCGGTCAGCATGGCGCCGATCATGGTCAGCTCGCCCATCGCGAGGTTGATCTGCCCCAAAATGCCGTAGACCAGCGTGTAGCCCAGCGCCAGCAGCCCGTAGACGCAGGCCACCGTGGCCGCGTTGATGAGCTGTTGCAGGAAGAAGAGCAGCGGCGCCCAGTCCGTCCGCGGCCGCGATTCCGGTCCGCTCGACTCCGGCGGCAGTCCGAGGCGGGCGGCGGGCAGGCCGGCCCAGATGCGCAGCATGGTGAACTGCATAGGCCGCAGCCGCCCCATGCGGTCGGTCGCCACCGCCACCAGCTCGTGCCGGCGCGAATCGAAGAAGCGTCCGCCGAAGCGGCAGGCGATCCAGTGGGTCTCGGTTTCCGCGCCGCCAATGTCCGAGCGGTAGGTCAAGCGTAGCGCCGGCTCCTCGCCCGCTATCTCGGCCGTGTCCAGGATGGTGACGGGGCCGGAGTCGAAGGCGGGGATCAGCTTGCGGCACAGCGCGGCCTGATCGCCGTCCACACCGCAGCCGGTCAGCAGCAGGGCGGCGATCAGCAGGAGAAAGGGCGGGAACAGGCGCGGCGGACGGCGGTGCACGGCGACGGAAACCCGGCCGGTTGTGCTTCGCCTGAGAGTCTATCGGCAATTGGCGACGAGCGCCAGACGCCGCCTTGGGAGTGTCAGTAGCGGGCGCCGACGAAATACAGCCCGTCGGGCGGGGCGGTCGGCCCGGCGGCGGAGCGGTTGCGCGCCTCCAGCGCGCGGCGCAGGTCGTCGGCGCTCCATTTGCCGGCCCCGACCAGCTCCAGAGTGCCCACCATGTTGCGCACCTGATGGTGCAGGAAGGAGCGGGCGGCGGCGTGCACCCGGACCTCGTCGCCGACCCGCTCGACGGCCAGCCGCTCCAGCGTCTTGACCGGGGAGTTGGCTTGGCAGAGCGAGGCGCGGAAGCTGGTGAAGTCGTGCTGGCCGACCAGGACCTGAGCGGCCGCGTGCATCGCCTCGGCGTCCAGCGGCCGCATGACGTGCCAGGCGCGGCCCGTCTCCAGGGCGAGCGGGGCGCGGCGGTTGACGATGCGGAAGACGTAGCTGCGCCCCAGGCAGGTCATGCGCGCGTGGAAGTCCTCCGGCACCGCCTCGGCCAACAGGACGGCCACGGGGGCGGGCCTCAGGTGGAAGTTCAGCGCGTCGCGCAGCTTCAGCCCGGTGAAGGGCTTTTCCAGGTCGAAATGGCAGACCTGCCCCAGCGCGTGCACCCCGGCGTCCGTCCGTCCTGAGGTGTGGACGCGCACGGTCTCGCCGGACAGGCGCTCGATGGCCTCCTCCAGCGTCTGCTGGACGGAGGGGCCATTGTCCTGCCGCTGCCAGCCGACGAAGGGCCGGCCGTCATATTCGAGGGTCAGTTTCCAGCGCTGCATGCGGCGTCGCCGAGACGGGTGCCGACGGGCAGATTGAAGCCGCGCAGCAGGGCGGCGCCGTCCACCGGGGCCTTGCCGGGCCGCTGCACCAGGGTGAGGCGCACGGCGCCGTCGGAACAGGCGATGGTCAGGCGGTCATCGAGCAGCGTGCCGGGCGCCGCCTTGCGCGCGTCCGGGGCCGGTTCGGCCTTCAGCACCTTGATGCGCTCCACCCCGCCGGTCGGCGTCGGGGCGTCGAACCAGCAGCCGGGCCAGGGGGTGAGGGCGCGGACCTGCCGTTCCACAAAAGCGGCGTCGCGCGTCCAGTCGAGCCGGCCATCCTCGCGCGTCAGCTTGGCGGCGTAGGTCACACCCTCCTCGGGCTGCGGCTCGGCGGTCAGGCGACCGGCGGCGAGGCCGTCGAGCGCTTCGACGATCAGGCGGGCGCCCATGTCGGCGAGCGCGTCGTGCAGGCTGCTGGCGGTGGTCTCCGCGGTGATCGGCACCGCGTCCTTCAGCAGCATGGCGCCGGTGTCCAGCCCGATGTCCATCTGCATGATGGTGATGCCGGTCTCGGCGTCGCCGGCCAGGATCGAGCGCTGGATCGGGGCGGCGCCGCGCCAGCGCGGCAGCAGGGAGCCGTGGACGTTCAGGCAGCCCAGCCGCGGGGCGTCGAGGATCGGCTGCGGCAGGATCAGCCCGTAGGCGGCGACCACCGCGGCGTCGGCCTTCAACTCGGCGAACTCCGTCTGGGCCTCGGCGTTGCGCAGCGACTTGGGCGTGCGCACGGGGATGCCGCGCTCCTCGGCGAAGCGGTGGACCGGGGATTTCTGAACCTGCTGCCCGCGCCCGGCGGGGCGGGGCGGCTGGCTGTAGACGCAGACCACCTCGTGCCCGGCATCGGCCAGGGCGCGCAGGCTGGGCACGGCGAAGTCCGGCGTGCCCATGAAAACGAGGCGGAGCGGCGTCATGAGGGCTCGTCCAAAGTCGCTGGGGTCAGGCGCGCTGCATCTTCTGGACTTTGCGCAGGATCATGTTGCGCTTCAGCATCGACAGGTAGTCGACGAACAGCACGCCGTTCAGATGGTCGATCTCGTGCTGGATGCAGGTCGCCAGCATGCCCTCGGCCTCGATCTCGCGCGTCTCGTTGGTCTCGTCCAGATAGCGGACGCGGACCGAGGAGGGGCGGGTGACCTCGGCATACTGGTCGGGCACCGACAGGCAGCCCTCCTCGCACACCGAGGTCTCGTCCGACTTCCAGACGATTTCCGGGTTGGCGAGGCGGATGGGGTTCGGCTTCTCGTCCTTGTCGTGCACGTCCACGACGATCACCCGCTCCAGGATGCCGATCTGCGGCGCGGCGAGGCCGATGCCCTTCGCGGCGTACATGGTTTCGACCATGTCGTCCATCAGCTTGGCAATGCGCGCGTCGACCTTTTCGACGGGCTTCGCCTTCTGCTTCAGGACGGGGTGCGGGGCTACGAGGATATCGAGAACGGCCATGGGAACTCAGCAACGGTGCGTGGAGGTGCGACAATCCGTCAAAATATGGGGGGCGGGCCACGAGGTCAAGGAAGGCGCAAGGCACAACCCGCCTTCCTTGACCTCGTGGCCCGCCAATCCCATCGGGACGGCCGCGCCTCAGAGGGGCGAGCGGGTGATCGACTTGATGGGGCCGCGGGGATTGCCGGACATCTCGGCGATCTTGCGGTCCTGCTCCTCGATGAAGCCGCGCGCCGGCTCGTCGCCGTCCAGGCCGCCGACCAGCGTGCCGGGGACCTTGCGGTTGGAGGTGCGGGCGCCGTCTTCGTACAGCACGTCGAACAGCACGTAGGCGCTGTCCACCGGCTGCTTCTTCTTGGTCTTGGCCATGGGGGGAACTCCGAACGTCAGGGGGGGTGCTTGTAGAGGAAAAGCGCGCAACGGAAAAGGGCACCGGTTTCCCGGTGCCCCCTCCGATGCCGTGCCGTGAGACGTGGCTCAGACGGCCTTCAGGTTCTCCGCCGAGGTCTTGCCGCGCTTCGGATCGCGCTGCTCCTCGTAGGACACCTTCTGGCCCTCGTTCAGGCTGCGCAGACCCGCGCGCTCAACCGCGGAGATGTGGACGAAAACGTCCGCACCACCGTTGTCCGGCTGAATGAAGCCATAACCCTTGGTGCTGTTGAACCACTTGACGGTACCGACGGGCATGATTGCTCTCCGATTAGTATGAAAGGCGCCGCATCGGCCGGTGCGGCGCATCAGACTGTGTCCAGGCATAGCGACGATCTGGGCACCCGAAGGCGTAGCAGGCCGGCAGTCCGAAGCAGAATGACAGGAGGGAAATTGGGACCGCTCCCCTCCTTTGCAAGGCGAAACAAGACGGGCAAATCTGGGTTGCAGACTTCGGTCCTACGCCCTGGCTGCCGCTCGCAGCTCGGCCGCGCGAAGCTCCGGCGCTTGGAGCGGGCGCGGGGCGTGGTCCAGCGGTTCCAGCAGGGGGATCTCCTCGGCGCTGTCCGGGGTGGCGTGCAGGTCCCGGAAACGGCGGGCGGTGACCAGGACGCGGGACTCCAGGCTGCCGACCGCCCCGTTGTAGCTGCCCACCGCCTTTTCGAGCTGCCCGCCCAACCGCTCCATGTGGCCGCCCAGGTCGTGCAGGCGCTTGTAAAGCTCGGCGCCCAAGGCGCTGATCTCGCGGGCGCTGTCGGTCAGCCGCTCCTGCCGCCAGCCGTAGGCGACGGCGCGCAGCAGCGCGATCAGCGTCGTCGGGGTGGCGAGGATCACGCGGTGGTCGATGCCCGCCTCGATCAGCGCCGGATCGTGCTCCAGCGCCGCGGAGAAGAAATTCTCGCCCGGCAGGAACAGCACGACGAATTCCGGCGAATCCGCGAACTGGTCCCAATAGGCCTTGGTGCCGAGCTGCTTCATATGCTCCCGCACATGGCGGGCGTGGCGCGACAACCCGTCGCGGCGGGCGCCGTCGTCGGCGGCCTGCACCCCGTCGAGATAACCCTCCAGCGGCGTCTTGGCGTCCACCACGATGGTCTTGCCGCCGGGCAGCTTGACCACGAGGTCGGGGCGCAGCCGTCCGCCGGCGGCCTCCACGCTCATCTGCTCCACGAAGTCGCAGTGATCGAGCATCCCGGCCATCTCGCAGACCCGGCGGAGCTGGATCTCGCCCCAGCGTCCGCGCGCCACCGGGCTGCGCAGGGCGCGGACGAGGTTGCCGGTCTCCGCGCGGAGTTGGGCCTGGGTCTCCACCAGCGACAGCACCTGCTGCTTCAGCCCCTCGTAGGCGCCGGCGCGGCTGCGCTCCATCTCCTGGATCTGGCCGTCCATGCGCTCCAGCGACTGGCGCACCGGGGCGACGATGTCGGCGATGGCGGTCTGCCGCTTCTCCAGGTCGCCGCGCGCCTGCTCCTGGAAGGTCGTCAGCGTCTCCTTGGCGAGATCGAGGAAGCTCTGGTTGTTGGAGCGCAGGGCCTCCGCCGACAGGGCCTTGAAGCTGTCGGACAGGGTGGCCTGCGCGCGCTCCAGGAGGGCCAGCTTCTCAGCCGCCGAGGCGCGCTCGCGGGCCAGCGTGGTGGACAGTTCCGCCTGCCGTTCGCGGGCGGCGGACAGCTCGCCGGTCAGCCGGGCGATCTGGTGGTCGCGGGCCTCCATCTCCTCCCGCAGGTCGCCCTCGATTCGCTCCGCGACGTCGAGGCGGGTGACCAGTTCGGCGTGGATGGCGGCGGCCTCCGCCTCGGCGCGTGCGGCGTAGAGGCGCACGATCATGCCGGCGAGGATCGCCCCGAGAAGGGCGCCGGCAAGGCCACCGAGAGCCACCGACTGTGCGTCGAACGCGAACTGCATGAAATTCCCCGAAGAACGCTGCAAATCCCGAGAGTACAGGAACGAATCAGGAAAGAGAACGGGCGATGAACAAAGACGAATCCCTTCCCCGCTCCGTTCCGCCTGCAATGCGGGGCGGTGAAGCGGGCTTGCCCGCCGTCCCCGTCTGCGCCATATCCGACGGATGCCCGACGATCCGACCGCCCCCTCCGGCTCCCACCAGGGTCCCCCCAAAGGCCCCCGGTTCCGCACCATCCCGCCCGGCGAGGACCGCGAGCGGCTGACCTGTCCGGACTGCGGTTACATCGCCTACCAGAACCCGCTGATCGTCGTCGGATCGGTGGCGACCTGGGAGGACCGCATCCTGCTCTGCCGCCGCGCCATCGAACCGCGCAAGGGCCATTGGACGCTGCCCGCCGGCTTCATGGAGGAGCGGGAAAGCACCATGGAGGGCGCCGCCCGCGAGGCGTGGGAGGAGGCGCGGGCCAGGATCGCCATCGATTCGTTGCTGGCCGTCTACGACATCCCGCGCATCAGCCAAGTGCAGCTCATTTTCCGCGCCCGCCTGCTGTCGCCGGACGTGTCCGCCGGGCCGGAGAGCCAGGAGGTCGGGCTGTTCCGCTGGGAGGAGATCCCCTGGGACGATCTGGCCTTCCCGACCGTCCAGTGGGCCTTGCGGGAGCACCGCTCGCGGCTTGGCCTCCAGGACTTCGCGCCGGCGATGAACCCCACGCCGGACGTATTGGCGCAGTGGGAGCGGATGCTCTAGCCGGGCCTCACTCCACCCCGTTATTCCACGGTGGGCGAGGCGGGGAACTTCGCCACCAGCTCCGCCGTGCCCTGCTCGCGCTTCACAGTCAGCGGCAGCCAAGTGCCGGGGGCTTGGCGCTGCACCACCGCCGTCAGGTCGGAGGCTTCGCGGACCGGCGACCCCGCCGCCGCGACCACGAGGTCGCCCGCCGTCAGGCCGGCGGCGGCGGCGACGCTGCCCTCGGTGACGGAGCGCACGCGCACCCCCTCCGGCCCCGGCTCCAGCATCACGCCCAGCCGGGGGCGAGGCGTCTCGGCCGGCGCCTCGCTCTCGCCCAGCCCGTAGACCGCGTCGGCGATCCGCCCGTCCAGCTCGGCGCAGGGGCGATCCTCATCCCAGGGCAGCAGGACGACGCTGTGCCGGATGCCCAGGTCGGCCAGCTGGTGGGGCACACCGTCACGGCCTTCGATGTGGCCTTGGCCGAGGATGGCGACGACGGTGCGGTTGGTCCGGCGGTGGGTGTCGGCGATCCGCTCCGCCATGGCGCGGTCCCAGACGGATTGCGCCTCGACGAATCGCTCGAAGCTGCCGGAGCGCCGCTCGGTCGGGCCGTGGGCGGCCATCACCTGGCGCAGCCGCTCGGTGTAGGATGCCGGGGGAGGGGCCGGATCGCCCACGCCTTCCCGCTCGTTGGCGGGAACGGCAGCCCAGCCCTCGCGCGCGGTGCGGCTGACCAGCCCGCGGTCGACGTTCAGCGCGACCACCGGCAGCCGGTTCATGCGGGCGAAATGCAGGATCGGCAGGTAGAAGCGCGCGTCGTAGCCCCAGACCTTCGGCCAGTTGGTCTCGCGCAGCAGCTCCGCCTCGGTCAGTTGCCCGGCGCTCCAGCGGTCGAGGACCGGCTGGACGCTGCGCGGGAACATCTCCATGCCGACCGCCAGATCGGGATTCAGCGCGTGCAGCGCCGCCAGATTGTGAAGCTGCCAGCGGTGGTGGTCGGCGTTGTCGTGCCGCTCCCCCAGCAGCACGGCGGGCGACGCCGCGGCGCGGCGCAGCAGATCGGCGGCGTTCAGCGGGCGGGCGGTGGCGTCGGACCAGCCGCCGGGCGGCACGCAGGCATTGTTGGTCTGGGCGGCCTGGGGGGCCTGGGCGGCGGCGGCCTTCGCCGCGGTGGTGTCGCCCAGGCCGGCCAAGAGGCCGCCGGAGAGCAGAAGGACGGCCATCAAACGGGGGAGCACGTTGGCGGTCCTCCTGGACTCTGTGAAACGGTTGGCCTCAGGCTGAAGGTTGGGCGGTGGGGTGCGCCCGTCAACGGTGCATGGTCTGACCGGCAACGGCCGCGCTGGCGCGGTGCGGCGAAGCGGGGTATCGTGGACATCATGCCGCACCGTAAAACCGTCATTTTGACCGGCGCGAGCCGGGGCATCGGCCACGCCACCGTGCAGCGCTTCAGCGCCGAGGGCTGGCGGGTCATTTCCTGTTCCCGCGAGGAGGTGCCGGACCATTGCCGGCGCGATCCGAACTGGACCCACCACATCCCGACGGACCTGTCCGATCCGGACAGCCGCGCCCGTTTCCTGGAGGAGGCCAACCGGGCGTTGGACGGCGGGCCGCTGCACGCGTTGATCAACAACGCCGGCATCTCGCCCAAGACGCCGATCAAGGAGCGTCTCGGCTGCCTGAACGGAGCCATCGAAGGCTGGCACCGGGTGTTCGAGCTGAACTTCTTCGCCCCGCTGGTGCTGGCCCGCGGCTTCGCGGCACCGCTGTCGCGAGCGAAGGGGGCGATCGTCAACGTGACCTCGATCGCCGGCCATTCGGTGCACCCCTTCGCGGGGTCGGCCTATTCGACCTCAAAGGCGGCGCTGTCCGGCCTGACCCGCGAGATGGCCGTGGAGTTCGCCGAGATCGGGGTGCGCGTCAACGCCGTGGCGCCGGGCGAGATCGAAACCGCGATGACCGGGCCGGAGTACGACGTGCTGATCCCGCGCATCCCGCTGAAGCGCATGGGCACGCCGGAAGACGTGGCGGCGGTGATCTTCTACCTGTGCGGTCCCGACTCGGGTTACGTCACCGGAACGGAGATGTTCATCACCGGCGGGCAGCATCTGTATTGATGCGGGTGGTTGCCCGTTGCGAGTGACGGGCTGGGATCACAAGATCCACACGGATTTCACCGATCTTTTCACGGATTTCACGGATTTTTTTAGATCGCTTGCTCAGCAAGGGCTCCTCGACAAGCCACTATTGGGCGAGCATCAAAGAAAAATCCGTGTATTTCGTGCTCTAAATCTGCGAAATCCGTGAAGTCATTTTGCCCGCAAGAGTCCTGAACCTCAGCCGAGGTTGTGCTTCGCCACCACCGCCGCGAAGTCGTCCCCGAAATGCTCGCCGACGCGGATGACCGAGACGCCGTGCGGGATTTCCTTCAGGGCCGGGTTGTCCAGGCTCATCGAGGTCAGCAGCGCCATCGGCACATTGTGCGTGACGCTCATCGCCCGCAGGCCGCGGATCAGGTCCAGGCCGGACAGGCCGTCCATCACCATCGACGCGATCAGCATGTCGGGCGGGACGCGCACGGCAAGACTGATCGACTCGATGGGGTCGCTGACCGTCACGGTGCGGAAGCCGCAGGCCGCCAGTTCCCCGCCCACCTTCTTGGCGACGACCTTGGACGGGGTGACCAGCATGATCTCGACGTTGCTGATCTGGATGTCGGTGATCTCGAACTGGTAGCGCACCGGCAGGGCGCGGATGATCCGGTTCGTTTCCGCAACCTGCGGCTGCTCGGCGCGGTCCACCAACTCGGCAATCCGGTCCACGAAGGTCTGGGCGTCGTTCAGTTCGCGCTGTTCCAGCCGTTTCAGGCCGGACAGGTAATCCTCCAGGCGGTGCGCGACGAGGCTGACGGTGGGGTAGCCGAAGCTGGTGCCCATGCCCTTGAAGTTGTGGGCCTCCAGCCGGAGCACGCCGATGACCGCGCTTTCCTCCCGCGTGCCCTTGGACAAGCCTTCCAGGGCGGCGTTCATCACTTCCAGCCGGTCGCGGGCGTCGTCCATGAATTCGACGCGCAGGCGGTCTTCAAGATCGTCGGGCGACAGGTTGGAAGCCATGGGAGGGGGTCCTGACTATGCTTTCGGGTTAGGCAGTATGGCCCCGAAAGTTACACCAGAACCCTAACGCGGAACAAATGTTGGCATGAAAGGCGGCTAAAACGCCGCGCCGATCACAACCGGGACAGGAGATTGTTGAACCAGTTCAGCCGCTCTTCGGCCTGGGCGATGTCGTGCTCCAGCCATTCGGCGAAATGGCCGTCGGTTCCCGCACTCGCCCGCTTCAGGTCGCCCAGCCGGGCCAGCTCCGTCTCGCACAGGGAGGCGAGGTGGTCGATCTGGTCGCGCTGCGACTCGACGTCCAGCAGGTGCAGGAAGCGCAGCTTCAGCGCGATGACCAGCTTGTTCAGCCCGTCCGCCGAAGGCGCGCGCACGTTGGCGCGCATCAGCGTGTCGAACTCCGCCCGTCCGGCCTCGGTCGCGCCGAGCAGGGCGTTGTCCTCCATGCCGGTGCCGTCCAGCGCCTCGATCAGCCCCTCGTAGCGCAGCATCTCCAGCGACGTGCCCATGAGGTCGAGCGACGGGCCGACGATGCGGTCGAGGAAATGGCGGAGCGCGCCGGCCAGCTCGGCGTAACGCTGTGGCCCGTTCTGGATCAGCGTGCCCAGGACGGCGAGGCGCACGGCCTCCTTCGGCATCAGCGAGTTGTCACGGTACATGGCGAACCCCTGGGCGGTGGCTGTCGACGTTTGCGGACCGAACGTTGCGAAACGTTCTCAGATACGTCTAAAGGTAAGGCGCTCCGGCCCACAAGTCCAGAGCGCCGATGCCATCATCGCCGGGAGATCACCGAATCCCCTCCTCCCGGGAGGAGGGGTGCCGTGGGGCTTACGCCGCCAGACGCAGGTCCAGGCGGCTCCACACGTCGAGCAGGGCGTCGACGAGGCGCGCCATCTCGGCGTCGCTGTGCAGCGGGGTGGGGGTGAAGCGCAGGCGCTCGCCGCCGCGCGGCACGGTCGGGTAGTTGATCGGCTGGACGTAGATGTCGTGCCGCTCCATCAGCTCGTCCGAGGCGCGCTTGCAGCGGTGGGCGTCGCCGACCATCACCGGGACGATGTGGCTGGCCGACGGCATCACCGGCAGGCCGGCCTCGGCCATCAGGCGCTTCAGGGTCGCCGCGCGCTCCTGGTGCCGGTCGCGCTCCGTCTGGCTGGTCTTCAGGTAGCGGATGCTGGCCAGCGCCCCGGCGGCGAGGACCGGCGACAGGGACGTGGAGAAGATGAAGCCGGCGGCGAAGCTGCGGATGCAGTCGACCAGCGCGGTGGAGCCGGTGATGTAGCCGCCCTGGACGCCGAACGCCTTGCCCAGCGTGCCCTCGATGATGGTCAGCCGGTCCATGGCGCCGTCGCGCTCCGCCACGCCGCCGCCGCGCGGGCCGTACATGCCGACCGCGTGCACCTCGTCCAGGTAGGTCATGGCGCCGTGCTTGTCCGCGACGTCGCACAGGTCATGGATCGGGGCGACGTCGCCGTCCATGGAATAGACGCTCTCGAAGGCCACGACCTTCGGGCGGTCCGGGGCGATCTGCGACAGCAGCTCGTCCAGATGCTTGGGGTCGTTGTGGCGGAAGATGTGCTTCTCGGCGCCGCTGTTGCGGATGCCGGTGATCATCGAATTGTGGTTCAGCGCGTCGGACAGGATCACGCAGTTCGGCAGCAGCTTGCCCAGCGTCCCCAGCGTCGCGTCGTTGGACACGTAGCCCGAGGTGAACAGAAGCGCTGCCTCCTTCTGGTGGAGGTCGGCCAGTTCCTGCTCCAGCCGCACATGGTAGACGTTGGTGCCGGAGATGTTGCGCGTCCCGCCGGCGCCCGCACCCACGCCGTCGATGGCGTCGTGCATCGCCTTCAGGACGACTGGGTTCTGGCCCATGCCCAGATAGTCGTTGGAGCACCAGACGGTGACCTCCCGCTCCTTCCCGGCGGCGTCGCGGAAGGTGGCTTTCGGAAAGTTCCCCGCTTGCCGTTCGAGGTTGGCGAACACCCGGTAGCGGCCATCCTGCTTCAGGCTGGCGATCTGGGTGCGGAAAAAGCTCTCGTAATCCATCGCGCGTTCCGTTCGCGTTCATCCGAAGGGGCGGGTGCCGTCCGGGCGGTTCAGCCGCCGGGACTAGCACGTTAGGAAGATGGCATGATCGTCGCCGCGTTGCCACCCGGCATTGACCGATGTCAATAGGTCCGCCATGCAAGGAGGCAATTCTCGCCGATCCGCCGCCGCGGGGCCATTCGACCTATGGATGATCGTCCGCGCCGGGCGATTCATGTCCGGCTCCCGTCGCGCCGTTTCCGAGGGTGGGAAACACCCTTTCGCCCTGGCATTTCATTGATGATCGAAAGTGATCGTGAGCATCAGCGAGGTATAACGGATAGCAAAGGCGGAGGCGTCTCCTGTCCGATTGTGCCGAATACCTTTGTCGCGTTCTTTTACGAGCAAGGTCGTATGGACGAAAGCGGGGAGTCAGTGAGAGGGTTCAGTCAAGCCGTCGATGGGGAGTGTTGTGCGATGAGTGCCGTTCTGACGTTCGACAGCGCGCGTGGCCGGCGAATGTCCGGCCCGGAATTGAGCCATGGTGCCACCGGTCCCGGCGGCAGCAAGGTCATCCCCTTCCATCCGGCCCCCGCCGCGGCGGTTTCCCCGGTGCCGTCCCTGCCGCGGCGCCCCGCCGTGCCGTCTTCGGCCCGCGCCGATGAAGCGGCCCAGCCGGCGGAGCCCGCGCCGCGGCCCGAGCGTCTGGCGCGGCTGATCTTCATGGCGAGTGTGGGCGGCTACATGGCCCTGCGCGAGGGTACGCTGGTGCAGTTGGACGGGCGCATGGTCTGGCCGACCGCCGATGCGCTGATCCGCGATGCGGCGGCGGCGGGCGTTCCGGTCTCGTCGCACGTCATCAACACCGCCCGTTCCTGACGCCTGCCTTCGACTGAAAAGGGCCGCCCGCGCCGGATGGCGGGGCGGCCCTTCGTCATCGCGGCTTCATCTTCGCGGAGCCCGGCCGTTACCCGCGCAGGACGGGGATCGCGGCGTCCAGCGCCGTGGTCAGGCGGTCGAACATCAGGTTGATGTCCTCCTCGCCGATGACCAGCGGCGGGCAGACCGCCACGCTGTCGCCCATGGCGCGGATGATCAGGCCGTTCTCCTGGCTCAGCCCGTTCACGACGGCGCCGGCCCGGCCCACCGGATCGAACGGGGCCTTGGTCTCCTTGTCGGCGACCAGTTCGAGGGCGCCGATCAGCCCGATGCCGCGCGCCTCGCCGACCAGCGGATGGTCGGCCAGGGTCTTCAGCCGGCGCTGGAACAGCGGGGCGACGGCGCGGACATGGCCGACCATGTCCCGCTCCTCGTAGATCTTCAGCGTCTCCACGGCGACCGCCGCCGCCACCGGGTGGGCGGAATAGGTGTAGCCGTGACCGAAGGTGCCGATCGTCTTGCTCTCCTCGACGCAGGCGCGGTAGACCGCGTCCGACACCATCACCGCGGAGATCGGCAGATAGCCGGAGGACAGCTGCTTGGCGCAGGTCAGGATGTCCGGCTCCATGCCCATGGTCTGGCTGCCCCAGAAATTCCCGGTGCGCCCGAAGCCGCAGATCACCTCGTCGGCGACCAGGAGGATGTCGTACTTCTTCAGGATCGGCTGGATCTTCGCGAAGTAGGTCGCGGGCGGGACGATGACGCCGCCGGCGCCCATCACCGGCTCGGCGAACATGGCGGCGATGGTGTCCGGCCCCTCGGCCAGGATCAGCGCCTCCAGGCTTTCCGCCAGACGGGTCGCGAAGGCCTCCTCGCTCTCGCCCGGCTCGGCGAAGCGGTAGTGGTGCGGGCAGTCGGCATGGTGGATGCGGGCGATCGGCAGGTCGAAGTCGCGGTGGTTGTTCACCAAGCCGGTCAGGCTGGCCGTCGCCACGGTGACGCCGTGATAGGCCTTCACGCGCGACAGGATCTTCTTCTTCTCCGGGCGGCCCAGCGCGTTGTTGTAGTACCAGACCAGCTTGACGGCGGTGTCGTTCGCCTCCGACCCGGAATTGGCGAAGAACACCTTGGACATCGGCACCGGGGCCAGCTTGATCAGCCGCTCCGCCAGATCGATGCCCGGCTCGTGGCTCTTGTGGCCAAACACATGGTAGGTCGGCAGCTTGCGCATCTGCCGGGTGGCGGCCTCGACAAGGCGCTCCTCGCCCCAGCCCAGCGACACGCACCACAGGCTGGCCAGACCCTCGATGTATTCCTTGCCGCTGTCGTCGAAGACGCGCACGCCCTGGCCGCGCTCGATGATCAACGGACCCTGGGTCTCGTGGGTGTGCAGGTTCGTGTAGGGGTGGAGGAAGTACGCCTTGTCGCGGCTGGCGGCGGAATTTCCAGCCCCGGAATTTCCGATCGCCGCGGTGCCTTGTTCGGTCATGTTTGCTATCCCTGTATTCGCTGCCGGAGTCGGTCGTTGCCGGTGCCCGTCCGCCGCTGTTGAAAATGTTAAACGGCGTCCGCGATCATAGGCATGGTTGGCCCTCCTGACAAAGCCGGAGAATCAGGGGGTGGAACGGGCATTCCCGTCCTGCATGGCGCCCAGGTTCGCTGCACAAGCTCCGGAGTTTCGGAAGAGAAGGGGAACGATGATCACCTTGTATGGAATGCCGAGCAGCGCGTCGATGGCGCCGCACATCCTGCTGCGCGAGATCGGTCTGCCCTTCGAGCTGGTCCTGCTGGACCGCGCCACCGCCGCGCACAAGGCGCCGGATTATCTGCGTCTGAACCCCAATGGGCGTGTGCCGACGCTGGCGGACGGCGATCTCGTGCTGTTCGAGGCGGCGGCGATCTGTCTGCACCTCGCCGACTCGCACCCGGCCGCCGGACTGGCTCCCGCGCCCGGCACCGCGGAGCGCGCGGGTTTCTACCAGTGGCTGGTCTTCCTGACCAACACCGTCCAGGCCGACATGCTGGTCTATTTCTATCCCGAGCGTCATGCCGAGGGGGCGGAGGCGCAGGCCTCGATCAAGGCCATGGCGGAGGCGCGGCTGCTGGAGCGCTTCACGCTGCTGGACCGCGAATTGGGGAGCAAGGCGTGGTTCCTGGGCGACCGCTACAGCGCCGTCGATCCCTACCTGTTCATGCTGGCCCGCTGGACCCGCTTCATGGGCACCCCGGCGCGCAGCCTGCCCAACCTCGGCCCCTACCTCGCCCGCGTGCTGGACCGCCCTGCGGTGCGGGCGGCGTTCGAGGCCGAAGGGCTCGGCGACCCTTACTATTGAGTGGACAAGTGGGTGCCGCTCAGCGCGGCACCTGCCAAGGCAGATGCTCCGCCCCGACCAGCCGGTCGGCATCGGCGGCGGGCATCGGGCGGGCGAAATGGTAGCCCTGGCCATAGTCGCAGGCGAGCGCGCGCAGCAGGTTGGCGTCGGCGCTCGTCTCGATGCCCTCGGCGATGACGTCGAAGCCGAGAAGCCGCGCCAGATCCATGATGATGCGGACGATGGCGCGGTTTTCCTCCGACTGGTGCATGGCCATGACGAAGGAGCGGTCCACCTTCAGGCTGTCGATGGGCAGCTTGTGCAGGTAGGACAGCGACGAATAGCCGGTGCCGAAATCGTCGATGGACATCTTGATGCCCAGCCCGCGCAGGGTCTGCAGCAGGCGGATCGACTGCTCCGCCTTCTCCATGACCGCGCTTTCGGTGATCTCCAGCTTGATCCAGGACGGCTCGGCTCCCGTCTCGCGCAGCACCTCGCGCACCAGCGAGACCATGTCGGGGTCGTTCAACTGGCGGGTCGACAGGTTGATGCTCATGAACAGGTTGGCGGAGCCGGGCAGGCGCTGGTCCTGCCATTCGGCGATCTGCCGGCACGCCTCGCGCAGCACCCAGGCGCCCAGCGTGACGATCAGGCCGGTGCTCTCGGCGATGGGAATGAAGATGCCGGGCGGGATGTTGCCGCGCTCCGGATGGTTCCAGCGCACCAGCGCCTCGAACCCGGCCAGGCCGCCGGTGACCATCTCGACGATGGGCTGGTAGGCGACCCACAGTTCCTCACCGCGCTCCAGCGCGCGGCGAAGATCGTGCTCCAGCCGCACCTGCTCGACGACGCGGGCGTGCATGGCCGGGTCGAACCAGGCGTGGCGCCCGCCGCCCTGCTCGCGGGCGCGGCCGGTGGCGATCTCCGCGTCGCGCAGCACGTCCTCCGGCCGGCTGTGGGTGTCGCAGGAGGCGGCGACGCCGATGCTGGCCGACAGGAAGACCGAGGCGCCCGACGCCGTCTTGGCGGAGCGGACCAGCGACGCGATGGTGGACAGCCGCTCCTCCACCTCCAGCGGGTCCTGCGTACCGCCGATCAGCAGCGCGAAGGCGTGGTCGCTGATGCGGGCGATCAGGTCCACCGAACCGGCCCGCACGCTCAGCCGCGTGGCGACGTCGGTCAGGATCTCGTTGGCGAAGCCCTGGCCCAGGCTGGTGCGCACGTCGACGAAGCGGTCGAAATCCACGATGACCAGCGTGAAGGGTTCCCCCATCCCGTGGAAATCGGCCATGTGCTTGACCAGCAGGAGCCGGTTGGCCAGCCCGGTCACCGGGTCGTAATAGGCCAGCCGAAAGAGGTCGTCCTGCGTGCGCCGCCGCTCCGTCATGTTCTGCATGATGACGAAATAACCGGCGATGGAACCGTCCGGACCGCGGTAGGGCGCGTGCACCCGCGTCACGTAGTCGTTGCCGCCGCCGGACCGGGGAAGCCAGCCCTCCACCTGCACCGTCTCGCCGTCCAGCGCGCGTTCAACCGCGGCGCTGTTGTTGCGCTGGGTTTCCGGCCCGAGGATGTCGCCCACCGTGGTCCCGATGAGGGTGTCCAGCTTGCGGCCCATATAGTCCAGGTACGCCTGGTTGGCGTAGAGGTGCCGCCGCTGCGTGTCGAGCAGGCCGACCATCGCCGGCATGACGTCGAGAAGCTGCCGCAGGGTGTCGAGCGCCGGAGCCCCGGAAGCGGTGCCGGACAGGGCTGCGGCAAGGGAGGCGAGGTGAGGGTCCGGCTTCATGGGCGGGAATGGTCGAGACACCGTTGGGAAAACCACGATCAACACTTACGCGAAAGAATGCCCGCCCGTCAAAACCAAAGCCGCCGAAGACGGTGGAAAGCATCGTTCCACTATAGTTGCCCGACGACAGAACCGACCTTCATACTCGGGTATTCATGCAAATCACGGTTGATGTTTTGATTGGGTGCGATTGATTTTGTGGCATCGGCGGCGCCTGGGGCCGGGGGTCCGCGTGCCGATCCGTGCCGAACCACGACAGGTTGCCGGCGCTGTGCGAGGCCGCGAATGGTCGAATCCTAGGCCGGTGACAGGACCGGTCGGGCGCGCAGATGCGGCATGTCAGCGTTCCCCATTCTGACCATCGTCAGAGACGGCCATGCCGGGCTATAATTTCGACCAATGCGCGAGAAGAGGTGGTGCACAACGATCGCCCACCCGCGCGAGCGAGGGAGAATCGCCATGGCACTCAAGGATCTGCTGGTGGTCGTCGACGACACCGCCGCCGCTGCGGCGCGAATCGATGCCGCCGCCCAACTGGCCGCGCGCACCGACAGCCACATCACCGGCCTCTACCCCATCGTTCCGCTGACCCTGCCGGGCTATGTCGAGGCCGAACTGCCGGACGAGGTGCGCGCCATGCAGCGCGGCTACACCGAGAACCAGACCGCGAGGGCGGAGGCTCTCTTCGCCGACGCGGTGCGCCGCAACGGCCTGACCGACCGCTCGGAATGGCGGGTCCTCTACGGCCACCCGACGGACAGCGCGGCGCTGCACGGGCGCTACGCCGACGTGGTGGTGATCGGACAGGCCGATCCGCACCGCGACCGTGACCGCCCGATCGTGCTGCCGCAGGATCTGGTGTTCGAATGCGGCCGTCCGCTGCTGGTCGTGCCCTACGCCGGCTCTTTCCCCCACATCGGGGAGCGTGTGCTGGTCGCCTGGAACGGCAGCCGCGAGGCGGCCCGCGCAGTGGCCGACGCCATGCCCGTCCTGACCGCCGCCAAGCGCGTGGTGGTGATGGTCGTCAATCCCAAGGCCGGTCCCGCCGGCATCGGCGACGAGCCGGGTGCGGACATCGCCAAGCACCTGTCGCGCCACGGCTGCCGGGTGGAGGCCACCCACATCGTGACCGACCAGATCGATCCGGGCGACACGCTGCTGAACACGGTCGCCGACGAATCCTGCGATCTTCTGGTCATGGGCGCCTATGGCCGTTCGCGGCTGCGCGAACAGGTGCTGGGCGGCATGACCCGTTACATGCTGGAGCACATGACGGTTCCGGTCCTGATGAGCCATTGAGGCCATTCGGTCATCCGGGAATAGTCCGGCGGGACCGCCTGTTCATCCCAGTGAGGCGGCGCCGGACTTCGGTCAATGGACTTCGGTCGAGGGGCGCCGCCGGACCTGCGAAGGAAGGCCGGCATGAGCGCGCTGATCCCCACGTTCCTCCACCGTATGCGTCCTCCGGGCATGGCCGCGGTTTTTCGTCCGGCGGTCCGCTTGGCGGTGCTGGGCATCGCCGGGGCTCTGGCTTTGGCCGTTCTTCCCGCGGCGGCGGACGCGCATGGCCCGCGCGAGCGTGGCTCCTGGTACGGCGGTCCTCCGTATGGCGGTCCTTCGGTGATCGTGCCGCCGCCGGGAAGCCGGGTGATCGTCGTGCCCGGCTATCGCCCGCCGCCGCCCATCGTGGTCGCCCCGCCCCCCTACTGGAGCCCGCCGCCCCGCCATCACCACCGCCGCGCCTGGCGCAACGACTGGGGGCCGCGGCCCTATCCGGGGCCGAGCGTGCAGTTCTACGGGGGGTGGTCGTCGGGCCGGGGCTGGTGACGGTCCAGGCTGCCTGTTTGAAGGCCGTCTGTTTGAAAGAGAATGGGTGTCACGGGAGCGGCGCCGCAACGGCGCATTCTCGCATGGATATCGACTCGCTGCCCGACCATGCTCGTCTCGGTGGCGCCCGGTTCGGGGCGCCGCGCCGCGCGAGCATGAGGGTGCGATGTTCTCCAAACAAGAAGCGGATTTCCGGCTCTCGATGAGGCGTGGCCTGGCCGCGGCGATGCTGGGCGTGGCGGCCCTGTCGCTCGGCGCTTGTGCAAGCCAAAGCCAGAACCGTTACAGCTACCGGGATGTCGGTCACGCGACCTCGGTCGAGTTCGGCACCGTGATGGCGACCCGTCCGGTGGACATCCGGGGCCAGAACACGGGAGCCGGCGGGCTGGTCGGTGGTGCCGCCGGCGGGCTGGCGATGTCCAACGTTGGCAGGGGCTCGGGCAATGTGGCGGCGATCCTGGGCGGTGCCCTGGTGGGTGCCGTGGCCGGCGCCGTGGCGGAGCAGGCGATCTCGGACCGCACGGGGGTCGAGTATGTGGTGACCCTGGCCACGGGCCGCACGATCACCATCGTGCAGGAGCAGGCGGCCAATGAGCCGGTGTTCGGTCCCGGCCAGCGCGTGATGGTGCAGGCGAACGGCACTTACCAGCGTGTCCTGTCGGCCGACCATCTGCCGACCGAAACGAGTCGCCCGAAGGGCATCAAGGTGGTGGACTGAGGTGGACCGGCCGTAGGCTGAGGCCTCGGCACATGACATCCTCCTGCCTGTTGACCCCCGAGGGAACGAAGGAACGGCGTGCGGGAGGGTGGTCCTATGGCGGGCGGAACAGTCGGGAAGGCAGGGTGCCTGCGAGCGATCCAGCGGGGTGGAGCCGTCCTGTCGATGGTTCTTTTGGCGGCCTGTGCCGGGCTGAGCCCGCCCCCGCAGGCCGCCCCCGAGCCCGGCGCGGTGAGCGCCCTGGATCGGCTGAGCCCGAACCGCTGCAACGGGGCCGTCGCCTCATCCCTCGCCGGGGTGCGGATACCGGTGTCCGACGTCCGCTATCTCGCCTATGGCCTGTATCGCAACATTCCGGGGGATATCATCGGCTACGATGCGTGGGTGGGCTTGAACAGCCAGCCCGGCGCCGTGGTGGTGCAACTCGATGAATATTGCGCGCCGCGCCAGATTTACGCGCGCGAGGGCGCCCGGCTTCCCGACGCCCGATGACGCACGGCTGCTCCCATCCGGGTCCCCGGACAAAAAACTGCCGCTAACCCATTGGGCTAGCGGCGAGTTGAACAGGGAGGCTTCACGTCTGGGAGACGCTGGGTCCGAGGACCCAACCCCGGAAGCGGGCTTCCGGGACGAAACGCCGGATGCTGCGGCGCAACATCCAACGCCCAAGATTTGACCATTCTGCCCAAAGGATTCCATCCCCAAATATCCGATTCGGCCATGCGAGAACCGCATAGCTTGTAAACCATTGGAAAAGAATGAAAAACTGGTATGCGGATGCGTATGGTGCTGAAGAGCAGGTGGCCTCGCACGGAAAACGGCAACCGGATTGCAAAGATGCGGGATGGTTTTCGGTACAATCCGTACAAAAAGAAAGGCGCCCGGCATGAATTGCCGAGCGCCTGTGCATCAAATACGGGCAAACACCTTGGCTGCCCAAAGGCTGGGCTGGGTCAGAAGGCCGACTCCGCCACCTTCTTCACCAGGAAGTCGCGGAACACCGCGATGCGCTTGGAATGGCGCAGTTCCTCAGCATAGACGAAGTAGGCGTCGACCTTCGGGCCGTCCACGTCGGGCAGGACGCGCGTCAGCTCCTTGCTGCCGTCCACCAGGAAGTCGGGCAGGGCGGCGATGCCCAGTCCGCTCTCCACGGCCCGGTACATGGCGTAGATGCTGTTGACCTGCAGGATCGGCTTGCGCACGCCCGGGGCCGGGTCGCCCACCTCGTTGATCCAGTTGACGTTGGCGATGGGCGCGCGGACGTCCGGCGGATAGGCGACGATGTCGTGCCCGTCCAGGTCGGCGGGGATCTTCGGGGCGCCGCGCTTCTTCAGATAGTCCTGATGGGCGTAGAGATGGAAATGCACCGACATCAGGTGGCGCTGGATCAGGTCGGGCTGGCGCGGCGTGTTCATGCGGATGGCGATGTCCGCCTCGCGCATCGCCAGATCCAGTTCGTTGTCGTCGATCAGCAGGGTGAGCTGGATGTCCGGGTAGATCGACAGGAACTCGTTGACGCGCGGGGTCAGCCAGGTTGAGCCGAAGGCCACCGTGGTGGTCACGCGCAGCGGCCCCTTCGGATGCTCCCGGCTTTCGGTCAGCATCGCCTCGGTCATCGACAGCTTGGCGAAGACGTCGCGGGCGGTGCGGTGCAGAAGCTCGCCCTGCTCGGTCAGGATCAGGCCGCGCGCGTGCCGGTGAAACAGCGGCACGCCCAGGCTTTCCTCCAGCGCGCTGATCTGGCGGCTGACCGCCGACTGGCTGAGGTTCAGCGTCTCGCCGGCGTGCGTGAAACTTCCAGCCTCGGCCACGGCGTGGAAGACCCGAAGCTTGTCCCAGTCCATCATGCCTGTCTTGCTGCCCGCGCCCTGGCGGGGAGCCTCCCGTTCATTCTTGAAGACGGCGCATAGCCGCCATGCTCATTTATACCGGGAACGCGCGGCGAACGCACCCCCAACCAAAGGCCCACCGCACGAAAAAGAGCCAAGCTTGGTAAGAATTTTCCGTTGTGCTGCGAAGAGCGCACATTTGTTTATCCCGCATTGTGGGATTTTTGCCTTTCCCGCAACCGAGGGACGACGTCGCCGCTCTGGATTTGCCCGGAGGACAACCGAAGACGGGCGCGGGACCGGGAGACTCGGGCCGGCGGACCCTGAAAAAGACGCATCCCCCTTGTTGCGGTAGGGCCTCCCCCCTTGCGCCGTTGCGCGGGCCGGGAGACGGGTCGCTAATCAGGCGTGACGCGGACTTGGGAAGGAGGGGTTCCGAATGCCCGATCAGCTTCAGCCGGCGCTCACCCGCGATCAGGTGATCGACATCTGCGGGCGCCTGGACGACATGCGCATCGCCACCATCATCGGCACGGGCGCAACGCCCGCCGAATTGATGGAGGCCACCAGCTGGACCGGCGCCGACGACTACATGGGGGAGGCGACTCAGCATCCTCCCTCGGGCCGGGTCGCCCGGCTCGTGGAGCTTCTCAAGGCCGACGAGCCGGACTGGGAGGACCGCTGATCCGCCTGTGGTTCAGTCGGCCGCTTCGAGCGCGCGCGGCGGTTCCTTGGTCCGCGCGCGGGCGCGGTGGCCGCTGATCTCCGAACCGGCGTCGGGCGGCAGCCGCAGGAAGAACAGGGCCGACACGCAGGCCATGCCCCCGACCGTCAGGAAGGCCGGCACGAAGTCGGTGGGCGTCAGCGCCGCGCCGGGGCCGCTGGTGGCGCTCTGCGTCAGGTGCAGCACCGTCGCCCCGACCGCGACGCCCAGGCTGAGCGAGACCTGCTGCATCACGCTGGCCAGCGTGTTGGCGCGGCTCAGGCACGCCTTGGGCACCTCGGCGTAGGCCAGGCTGTTCAGGCCGGTGAACTGCAGCGAGCGGAAGAAGCCGCCCATCAGCAGAGCGCCCAGGATGACCCAGTGCGCCGTTTCGGGCCGGAAGGCGGCGTAGCTCGCCAGGATCAGGCCGCTGAGCAGCGCGTTGGCGGTCAGCACCCGGCGGAAGCCCAGCCGGCGCAGGATGGGGCCGGCCAGCGCCTTCATGGTCAGCGCCCCGGCGGCCCCGGCGAAGGTCAGCGCCCCGGATTCGAACGGTGTGCGCCCGAAGCCGACCTGGAGCATCAGCGGCATCAGGAAGGGCACGGCGCCGATGCCGATGCGGAACAGCGTGCCGCCCATGACCGAGGCGAAGTAGGTCGGCAGCCGCAGCAGCGAGGGGTCGAGCACCGGCCGCTCCATCCCGCGGGCGTGGCGCAGATAGAGCCACGCGGCGGCGAAGCCCAGCCCGAGCACCCCGGCGACCGCGGCGGGCGGCAGCACGCCGCGGCCGACATTCTCCAGCCCGAACATCAGCGCGGCCAGGGCCAGCGCGCTCAGCGCGAAGCCGCGGCTGTCGAAGGGGTCGCGCTCGGTCTCCCGCACGTTGGGGATCAGGGTCAGCACCAGCGCGATCCCGATCAGCCCGATCGGCACGTTGATGTAGAAGATCCAGCGCCAGGAGGCGTAGGTGGCGATGAAGCCACCGACCAGCGGACCCAGCGCCGGGCCGATCAGCGCCGGCAGGGTCATCTGGGCCATGGCGGCGACCAGCTTTTCCTTGGGCACCGTCTTCAGCAGGATCAGCCGCCCCACCGGCACCATCATCGCCCCGCCCAGCCCCTGGACGATGCGCGCGCCCACCAGCTCGTACAGCCCGTCCGACTGGCCGCAGAGGATCGAGCCGACGGTGAACACCGCGATGGCCGCCGCGAAGACCGTCCGCGTGCCGTAGCGGTCGGCCATCCAGCCGCTGACCGGCAGGAACACCGCCAGCGCCAGCATGTAGGAGGTCATGGCGAGGCTGAGGCGCAACGGGTCCTCGCCCATCGACCGCGCGATCTCCGGCAGCGCGGTGGCGATCACCGTCGCGTCCAGATTCTCCATGAACAGGGCGCAGGCGATGATGAAGGGAATGCAGCGGGTGGCGCGGGGCATGGCGGGGGCGATGGGATGGGGGCGACGTTCCCAATCTGGACTGACACCGTCCGGAAACCACCGCTATGGCGCGAACCCTGGCATGCGCGGGCGCTCAACGCCCCTTGAAGACCGGCTTGCGTTTCTCCAGGAACGCCCGGTAGCCCTCGCGGAAATCCTCCGTGCCGAAGCAGTGGTAGCATTCGGCGATCTCCGCCTCCGACAGCGGCGCGGGGTCGGACAGGCGGCGGACGAACTGCTTGTGCAGGCGGGCGGCCAGCGGGGCGCCCCCGGCGATGCGCTCGCAGGTCGCGGCGATCTCGCCCTCGAAGGCATCGTCGGCGACGAGGCGGTGGACCAGCCGCTTGTCCTTGGCCTCCTCCGCGCCGAAGATGCGGCCTTCCAGCAGGATTTCCAGCGCCGCCGGGCCGCCCGCGATGTCGTGGAGCAGCTTCAGCTCGGGCAGCGCCATGGAGATGCCGAGCCGGCTGACCGGCACGCCGAAGCGGCTTCCCGTCGTGCAGACCCGCAGGTCGCAGGCCAGCGCGACGGCCAGCCCGATGCCGCAGCAGGCGCCCTGGATGGCCGCCAGTGTCGGGTGCGGCAAGTCGCGCAGCAGGGTCAGCCCCTCGTCCATCAGCACGCCGTAGTCGGCGCCCTGCTCGGGGCTGTTGCGCTCCGTCTCGAATTCGGAGATGTCGGCGCCGGGGCTGAAGGCTCGCCCGCCGGCCCCGCGCAGCACCACCGCGCGCACCGTCTCGTCGGCGCCGAGCTGGCGCAGCAGCGGGATCAGCGCCTGCCACATCGGCTTGTCGAAGGCGTTCAGCTTGTCGGGGTTGCTGAGGGTCAGCGTGGCGACGACGCCGTCGCGGGTCAGGGTCACGGTGCCGGCCATCGCGTGTCGGGCTCCCCATCCATTCGGTTGCGTATGGGGCAGACCACAAACACCGGCGGCCCCGTTCCGTCAAGGGCTTCCCTAAAGCCGCATCGGCGCTGGACCACGGGGCCGCGGGTCCCCATAGTTCGTAGCCGGGACTTCACCGGACGGAGATGACGCCGCGATGCGAACGGGATTGGCGCGAACGGGATTGGCCGCTTTCACCCTGGCCGCCGCTCTGGCCGCCGCCCCGATGGGCTCGCCCGCCTTCGCGGCGAAGGACGAGCTGGTGATCGGCATGACCCAGTTCCCGTCCAACTGGCACCCCTCCATGGAAGCGATGATGGCCAAGAGCTACGTCCTGTCCATGGCGCGCCGGCCCTTCACCGCCTACGACCCCGACTGGCGGCTGACCTGCCTGCTCTGCACCGAGCTGCCGGCGCTGGACAAGGGCACGGCGGAGTATGAGACGCGGGCCGACGGCCGGAAGGGCATCAAGGTCACCTACACCATCAACCCCAAGGCGACCTGGGGCGACGGCACGCCGGTGACGACCGAGGACGTGCTGTTCACCTGGACGGTGGGCAAGCACCCGCAGAGCGGCTACAGCAATTTCGACCTGTTCGCCCGCGACATCGTGGCGATCGATGCGAAGGACGAGCGCACCTTCACCATCCATCGCGACAAGGCGGTGTGCAGCTACGCCGAGATCAACGACTTCGAGATCCTGCCCGCCCATCTGGAGCGCGCGGTGTTCGAGGCGGACCCGGCGACCTACCGCAACCGCTCCAAGTACGAGACGGACACGACGAACCCCGGCCTGTGGTTCGGCCCCTACCGCATCGCCCAGGTCGAGCCGGGCAGCCATGTGGTGCTGGAGCCCAACCCGACCTGGTGGGGCGCCAAGCCGGCCTTCAAGCGGGTGATCGTGAAGTCCATCGAGAACACCGCCGCGCTGGAGGCCAACCTGCTGGCCGGGCAGGTCGACATGGTGCCGGGGGAGACCGGCCTGCCGCTCGACCAGGTGCTCGCCTTCGAGAAGCGGCACGGCAGCCGCTACAACGTCTTCTACAAGCCCGGCCTGTTCTTCGAGCATGTCGAGCTGAACCTCGACAACCCGGCGCTGGCCGATGTGCGGGTGCGCCGGGCGCTGCTCCACGCCGTCGACCGCGAGGCGATCTCCAAGCAGCTCTACGACGGTCGCCAGCCGGTCGCCCACAACGAGATCAGCCCGCTCGACCGCGTGCACGCGCCGGGCTACCCGACCTACGCCTTCGACCCGGCGCTGGCGGCCAAGCTGCTGGACGAGGCGGGCTGGAGCGAGCGGCGCGCCGGGGTGCGCCACAACGCCAAGGGCGAACGGCTGTCGCTGGAGATCATGACGACCGCCGGCAACCGCTCCCGCGAGGTGTTGCAGCAGGTGCTCCAGGCGCAGTGGCGGCAGGCCGGGGTGGAGGTGCGCATCGTCAACGAGCCGGCCCGCGTCCTGTTCGGCGACACGCTGGAGAAGCGCCGCTTCAAGTCGATGGCGCTGTTCGCCTGGATCAGCGCGCCGGAGAACATCCCGCGCACCATCCTGCATTCCAGCATGATCCCGACGGAGGCCAACAACTGGGCGGGCCAGAACTACACCGGCTACCGGAACCCGGAGATGGACAAGGTTCTGGAGGACCTGGAGCATGTCTGCGAGCCCGACGCCAACCGTGCGCTGTGGGCGAAGCTGCAGTCGCTCTACGCGCAGGACCTGCCGAACCTGCCGCTGTTCTTCCGCGCCGACCCGTTCATCCTGCCGCCCTGGCTGGAGGGCGTGGTGCCGACCGGGCATCTGGATTCCAGCACGCTGTGGATCGAGACGTGGAAGGCGAAGGAGTGAGGGTGTGGCGGGTGGTTGCCCCCACCCTCCCACGCTTGCGCGTGGGTCCCTCCCTCCCCCGCTCTCGGCGGACCAAAGGTCCGCCTGCCGCGTCAGCGCAAACCATAGGTTTGCGCGAGAGCTTCGCGGGAGAGGGAAAGTTGGCCCCCTCTCCCGCGAAGCGGGGGAGGGCTGGGGAGGGGGCAATGTGCCCATGACCCGCTTCCTCGCCTCCCGCCTGCTCCAGGCGCTGGTCGTCCTGCTGTTGATGAGCTTCGTCATCACCGTCCTGATGACGCTGATGCCGGGCGATCCGGTGGACATGATGCTGGCCGGCAACCCGCGCGCCACCCCCGCCGACGCGGCGCGGCTGAAGGCGCTCTACGGCCTCGACAAGCCGTTGCTTGAACGCTACGGACACTGGCTCCAGGCGGCGCTGATGGGGGATTTCGGCTTCTCCCGGCTCTACGCGCAGCCGGTGCTGACGATCCTGCTGCCGCGGCTGGGCAACACGCTGCTGCTGCTCGGGGCGGCGATGGCGCTGACGCTGGCGGTGGCGCTGCCGCTCGGCGTCTACGCGGCGCGGCGGCCCTACGGCTGGGCGGACAACGCCATCAACCTGTTCTGCTTCGCCGGCATCTCGGTCCCGGCCTTCTGGCTGGCGCTGCTGCTGATCCTGCTGTTCGCGGTGGAGTTGCAATGGCTGCCCGCCTCCGGCCTCGGCCCGGTCGGTGGGGAGGGCTGGTGGGAGCGGCTGCCCTACCTCGTGCTGCCGGTGGCCTCGCTGACGCTGGCGAGCATCGGCGGCTACACGCGCTACGTCCGCGCCGCGATGATGGGGGAGCTTCGCCAGGATTACGTCCGCACCGCCCGCGCCAAGGGGCTGGGGGAGGGGCGGGTGGTCTGGCGCCACGCGCTGCGCAACGCGACGATCCCCATCGTGACCATCGTGGCGCTGGAGTTCGGCGCCCTCTTCTCCGGCGCGCTGGTGACCGAGACGATGTTCGCTTGGCCGGGCATGGGCAAGCTGATCTACGACAGCATCATGGGCAACGACCTGAACGTGGCGCTGGTGGCGCTGCTGTTCGCCACGCTGACGACGCTGGCCGGCAACCTGCTGGCCGACGCCGCCTACGCCGGGCTGGACCCGCGCATCTCTTTCAAGGGGGATGGGGCGTGAGGGCGGGGCGCTTGAAGGCCGGGCGCTTCCTGCGGCGCTTCGCCCGCCACCGGCTGGCGGTGGCCAGCGCCCTGCTGCTGCTGGTCCTGGCCGTTGCGGCGGCGGCGGCGCCCTGGGTGGAGCACTGGCTGGGGGTGGAGGCCACGGGCATCAGCCTGCTCGACCGCTTCGGCCCGCCCTCGGCCCTGCACCCGCTGGGCACGGACGAGCTGGGGCGCGACGTGCTGGTGCGGCTGCTCTACGGCGGGCGGGTGTCGCTGTTCGTCGGCGTGGCGGCGGCGCTGGCCTCCGCCGTCATCGGCACGGGGATCGGGCTGCTGGCGGGCTATTTCGGCGGGCGGCTCGACGATCTGCTGATGCGGGTCACCGACGGGCTGATCGCGCTGCCGCTGCTGCCGCTGCTGATCGTGCTGGGCGCCATCGACCTGACGCGGCTGGGCATCCCGCCGGAGCTGGCGGGGGCGGAGGACGCCAGCCTGCTGCGCATCGTCGTTCTGGTGGCGCTGTTCGGCTGGACGACGGTGGCACGGCTGGTGCGTGGGGCCACCCTGTCGGCGCGGCGGCGCGACTATGTGCGGGCGGCGGTGGCGATGGGGGCGGGCAGCCGCCGCATCATGCTGGCCCACATCCTGCCCAACGTCGCCGCCCCCGCCGTGGTGGCGACGACGCTGACGGTCGGCAACGTGATCCTGCTGGAGTCGGTGCTGAGCTTCCTTGGCCTCGGCATCCAGCCGCCGCTGCCCTCCTGGGGCAACATGCTGACCAACGCGCAGGAGCTGGTGGGAACGGCGCCGCTGCTGGCGGTGTGGCCCGGGCTGTTGATCTTCCTGACGGTGATCGCCGTCAACCTGCTGGGCGACGGGTTGCAGGACGCGCTGGACCCGCGGGTGGTTGGGAAGCGGTAGTCGTTGGTGCCCCCTCCCTAACCCTCCCCCGCTTTGCGGTGGAGGGGATCAAGTTCCCTCTCCTGCGAAGCGGGGGAGGGAAGGGGCCCGCGGCGAAGCCGTGGGAAGGGTGGGGGCAAGCAAGCGGCCCCTCATTTCTCCCTTTGAAACTTCGCCGCCCCAGCCGCCATCGGGATCAGCCGCACCGCGTAAGGGCTGGTCTGCATTTGCGCCACCGCCTGGGCCGGACCCGGAACCCGCTCGCGGTAGCCGACGACGACATCGCCGCCGGACGCCTGCGCGCTGACGATGGACACGCCATAGCCGCCGGTGTCGCGCGGGCCGAGGAACACCGCCGCGGCCATGCGGTCGCCGGGTAGGGGGCCTGGTGCCGCCTCGCCGACGCGGGCCCAGAGGTCGTTCCATTCCTGCGGGTTGCGCGCGACCACATAGGCACGCTCGTAGGCCTGGCTGCGGTCGCCCTGCCAATAGGTGCCGGGATCGGCGTCGGCGGGAAGCAGAGCCTGCGGCTCCGTGCCGTCCGGGGCGGTCTGGCAGGCTCCGAGCAGCGGAAGCGTCACGGCGAGGGCGAGAAGCGCGACCGCCAGGCGGGTCATGCGGCGGCTCACTCCGGCACCGCCATGCCGCGCTTGACCGCCGGGCGCTCCGCGACCGCGTCGTGCCAGCGCTTCAGGTTGGGGTAGCGGTCCAGCACGTTGCCCTCCGCCTTGGCGGCCACGGCGACGAAGGGGAAACAGGCGATGTCGGCGATGGAGAAGGCGCCGCCGGCCAGATACGCCGACCCGCCCAGACGCTCCTCCATCGCGGCGTGGATGCGCTGCAGCTCGCCTTTGAAATAGTCGATGGCGTAGGGGATCTTCTCCGGCGCCATGACGGCGAAGCGGAACTTGCTCAACCCCGAGGGACCGAGGTCGCTGACGCCCAGCATCAGCCAGCTCAGCGCCTCCGCCCGCTCGTCCTCGTCCTCGGGCAGCAGGCGGCCGGTGCGCTCGGCGTAGTGCAGCAGGATGGCCCCCGATCCGAACAGGCGGCGCTTTTTGCCGCCGGGCAGATCCTCGACGACGGCCGGGATCTTGCCGATCGGGCTGACCGCCAGATAGTCGGGCTGACGGCCTTCGCCGGCCACGAGATCGACCTTGTGGACCTTGTAGGTGAGACCCAGCTCTTCCAGCAGGATCGAAGCCTTTTGCCCGTTCGGCGAGGCGAAGGTGTAGAGCGTGATCATCGGTGCCCGTCCCTGGAGCCTGTCCCTTTGCCATGTCCGCAAAGGCGTTCAACAGGCTCCAGTTTCGCCGATTTGCGCACGGAAGGCCAGAGGCAGGCAAAAAGCGCTTTTTTGCCTGCCGATCACGGCCCTTTGCCGATCACGGGGGTGTCACGCTCACACCGCGCGGCTGTGCTTCCCGGCGCCGGTGGACAGGTAGGTGTCGAAGCGCGCGGCGACGATGCGCATCAGCGGGCGGGCGGGTTCCGGCACATGGACGCGGCGGCCCTCCACCACGGCGACCCCGTCGGCCACCAGATCGGCCATGGCCTCCAGGTCGGCGTCGAAGGTCCCGGCGGCCAGCCCATGGGCCTCGGCCACCGCGCCGACGTCCACCGACAGGTCGCACATCAGCCGCACGATCAGGTCGCGGCGCAGCCGGTCGTCGGCGGTCAGCGTCAGCCCCTTGCCGGTCGGGAACCGCCCGGCCTCGACGGCCTGGGCGTACTGGTCGAAGGGAACGGCGTTCTGCACATAGCCCTGCGGCAGCGCCCCGATGGAGGAGGCGCCGAAGCCCAGAAGCACCTCCGCGTCGTCGGTCGTGTAGCCCTGGAAGTTGCGGCTGAGCCGCCCCTCGGCCTGCTGGATGGCTAGATCGTCGTCGGGCCGGGCGAAATGGTCGAGGCCGATGGGCTGGAAGCCGGCGTCGGTCAGCACCGCGGCGATGGACGCGAACTGCTCCCACCGGCCGAGCGTGCCGGCGAGCGCCGACTCGTCGATCTTCTTCTGGTGCGTCTTCATCCACGGCACATGGGCGTAGCCGAAGACCGACAGCCGGTCCGGCGCCATGGTCAGGGCGATCTCCGCAGACCGCGCAACGCTCTCCACCGACTGGTTGGGCAGGCCGTACATCAGGTCGAGGTTGATGTGGCGGATGCCGTTGGCGCGCAGCCATTCCAGCGTCTGCTCGGTCTGCTCCCGCGGCTGGATGCGGTTGATGGCCGCCTGCACCGAAGCGTCGAAATCCTGCACGCCGAGCGAGGCGCGGTTGACCCCGGCGCGGCCCAGCGCCTCGGCCATCTCGCGGGTCAGGGTGCGCGGGTCGATCTCCACCGCGATCTCCGCGTCCGGCGTCACGTCGTAGCGCTCGCGCAGCAGGGCGATCAGCGATTCGAAGTCGTCCGGCGCCATCATGGTCGGGGTGCCGCCGCCGAAATGGATGTGCCGCACCCGCAGCCGTCCGGAAATACGGTTGGCGACCATGCCGATCTCGCGCCGGAGATGGCCGAGATACTCGGCGATGGGGGCGTAGCGGGCGACGATTTTGGTGTGGCAGCCGCAGTACCAGCACATCTTCGCGCAGAAGGGCACGTGGAGGTACAGCGACCCCGTGTGGACCGCCGTGTCCAGCTCCGCCAGCCAGTCCGCGTAGCGCTCCGCCCCCACGGCGGCGGTGAAGTGCGGCGCCGTCGGGTAGCTGGTGTAGCGGGGCACCCGCAGCCCGTCGTACTTGGCGAGCAGGGCGGCGTTCAGCGGGGCGGTCGGGGCGGTGGCGCAGGCCACGGGGGAGATCGCGTTCATGGCGGGGAGGATCGTGCAGACCGCCTTCCACCGCTTTGACACAAGTCAAGCGTTCGAACGTCCGCCCGTCTGGCCGGCCCGTCAGTTGGGTGCGGCCAGCCGGTTCTCCAGATGCTCCAGCAGCAGGTTCAGATTGCGGCGGTTGGCCTTGAAGCCGATGTCGAAGAGGGCGCCGACCACTGGGACCGAGCCGCCGGCCCAATCCACCGCCATGTTGGCGACCATGCGGGCAATCAGGCTTTTCGGAAGGTCGAAGCGGGCGGCCTCCATGACGATGTAGGCGGCCACCACGGTGGTCGCCGTGCTGCCGGCGACCGGGACCAGCGCGGCGATGCCGTCCAGCCCGACGGGGATGCGCGTGCCGGGAATGCGCCAGCGCGTGTCCATCAGCCGGGTCAGCCGGCGCAGCCGCTCCAGCCTGTTCAAGTCGATATGGATGACCGGCGGCGCCGTGGCGACGCCCGAGAGGGTGGAGGCGGGCGCGGGACGCGTGCGGATGTCGCTCATGGGGCTTCACCGGTGCAGGAAAGCCGCCGTGGGGAGCCGCCGGAGGAGGGAGCCGTGGGCGGAGCCGGTCGGGCGTGTCGGGTGAGCAACCCGCGGCTGTGCCCCGCGGTTCCCGGCCTATCTCCATCGGGTGCCCGGCACCACGGACGCGTTCACAGTCCGGGCGGGGCCGCCGTCATAGGGATGAGCGGGCGGATAATCGGGCAGATGATCAGGCGGACGCAGGGTCATTGTCCGAAAGGAGGGGAAACTTGCCGGAGCGGATGCGGCGATTGGACGCGCGATGTGGACTCGCTGGAGGCTAAATGTTTGACGCTTCTGGGAATTGTCCGGTGTGGCCGAGCTTTTTTGGCATCGGTCGGACAGCCATATGCCGAAGGCCTCTCTGGTCCGAGCCGCCCCAAAGGACAACAATGGTGCGCGCACGTTGGGACTAAAGACCGAAAAGAACCGAACGGGCACCCGCTCCACAGGGTGATGGGCAGGGCACCGGACATCGGAAAAAACAGGTCGGGAAAAAGGGAGGATCACCATGACCATGCTTTATTGCGCCTGCTGCGGACAGCCGTTCCGCCGCAGTTCGTTGCGCGGGCCGGCGCCGCTCTATTGCTCACGCGATTGCCGCCGCCAGATCGAGGTCCGTCGCCGCGTCTGGGCATCGCGGCAAACGTCGGAACGGACGGCCGCCACGTCGCGGGCGCCAGTGGTTCCGGCCGGTGCGGGTGCCTTCCAACAGGGGGGGATGGTGTGGGAGCGCGCCTCCGCCTGATCGGGCGCCGCACGCAGTCTGCGCATTTTTTGGCCGGTTTGGTTGTGGCCCCTCTAAAACGGCAGGGCTGCCATACCATATAGGAGGACGCTACATGATGAGCGTCCCCCTGAACCGAGGGCTTTTCCGAACACGGCCATGATCCAGAAAACGCGATCCCCCCGCTCCGTTACCCGCACTCCGGCCCGCGCCTTCGGCGCCGTCGCTCTGGCGCTGGCCGTGGCGCTGACCGCCGGCACCGCCGACGCCCGCGCCGGCAAGAGCAGTTCCGCGGGCAGCCGCGGCTCGCGCACTTACGAGGCGCCGGCCCAGACCAACACCGCGCCGCGCGCCGCACCGATGGAGCGCTCGGCCGCCCCGGCCCAGACTCCGGGCGCGCAGCAGCCAGGCATGCAGCAGCCGGGCATGGCCAACCCGGCGGCGGCGCAGCGCGGCGGCTTCTTCTCGCGCGGCGGCTTCATGCCGGCCCTGATGGGCGGCCTGATCGGCGCCGGCATCGCCGGCATGCTGTTCGGCGGCGGCTTCCTCGACGGGCTGGGCAGCTTCGCCGGCATCCTGGGCTTCATCCTCCAGATCCTGCTGGTCGTCTTCCTGGTTCGGCTGGCCATGCGCTTCTTCCGCAACCGCTCGGCGGGCGCGGCGCGGCCGGCGGGCATGGGCGCTCCCAACACCGCCTATGCCGGCCCGAATCCGGGCGTCATGAACCGCGAGGCGGTGGACGCGCGCTCGAACCCGCTGGGTGGTGGCGCTCGCGGTGGTGCGGCGGGTCCGGCCTCTTCCGGCCGTCCGGGCGTGCGCCGTGACGACGTGGGCATCGGCCCGGCCGACTATCAGGCGTTCGAGCAGACGCTGGTTGCGGTCCAGACCGCCTACGGCAACGAGGACCTGACGGCCCTGCGCAGCGCCGTGACGCCGGAGATGGCCTCCTACTTCGCCGAGGAACTGGCGGCCAACAACAGCCGCGGCGTAATCAACCGCCTGTCCGACGTCCGTCTGCTCCAGGGCGACCTGGCCGAGGCGTGGCGCGAGGGCAACGCGGAATACGCCACCGTGGCGATGCGCTTCTCGCTGACCGACGTGACGGTGGACCGCGCCAGCAACCGCGTGGTCGAGGGCGACCCTAACCGTCCGGTCGAAGCCACGGAAATCTGGACCTTCACCCGTCCGCGCGGCGGGCGCTGGGTCCTGTCGGCGATCCAACAGGCCGGCTGACCACTCTCCACTCCTCAACCGGTCTCGCGAGGGGGGCGTCCGAAAGGGCGCCCCCTTTCGCATTTCCGGACTCCCCTGGGCGGATGGGACATGATAGAACATATCAGGAACATATACCTGCCCAGCGGAAGCGAGTCATGCCCGAACTTCCTGTGCCCGAGTCTTGCGTCGGAGCGCCTGCGCCGGACCGGGCGACCGTTCTGGCCGATCTGCGCGCCCGCATCCGGGGCCTGGAAGGGCTAGGCGGGGAGGGGGCGCGGGTGCTGCCCTTCGGCCTGCCGGACCTCGACGGGGTCTTTCCGGCGGGCGGTCTGCCGCTCGGCTGCCTGCACGAGGTGGCAGGGGAGGAGCCGGGGGCCGGCACGGCCTTCGCCGCGCATTTGCTGGCCCGCCTCGCCAGCGCGGCGGCGCCCGCGCTGTGGGTCGTGCGCGGGCGCGACCTGCACGCCGCCGGGCTGGCCGCCTATGGGCTGACGCCGGACCGGCTGATCGCCGTGCGCGCGACCCGCGATGCCGACGCCCTGTGGGCGATGGAGGAGGCGCTGCGCTGCAAGCGGCTGTCCGCCGTGCTGGGGGAAGTCGGGGGGCTGGACCTGACGGCGAGCCGCCGGCTGCAACTGGCCGCCGAGTCGTCGGGTGTGACGGGATTCCTGCTGCAGAGCACCGCCCGCCGCTGCGTGGCGAGCGCGGCGGTCACCCGCTGGCGGATCGCGCCGGCGCCCAGTTGGACGGCGGAACCGGGCGTGGGCGATCCGCGCTGGCGCGCCGAACTGGAGCGCTGCCGGGGCGGTCGCCTTGGAGTGTGGCTTCTGGAATGGCGTGACGGCGCCCTGGTCCCGGCGAAGGGGCCGGAACGGGCCATTCCCGCGCCTGCACCCACATCCACCCCGGTTCGGCGTCCGGCACCGGCGTCCGGAAACGGACCGTCCTGGGCCGAGGTGGCGTGATGCGGACGGAAGGACGGGCGGTGATGTCGCTTACCCGACAGCCGCCCGTCGGCTTCCGGTCAGTAGTTGGTGGTCCAGTCGGGCAGGGGGTGCCCGGTTTCGCTATCTGGATCGGTGTGAAGCGGAAAGGGCGCGTCGTCCGCGTAGAGCGGCAGTTGCCGGGCGAATTCCGCCGATTCCTCGGCCCGGCGTTGCTCCAGCAAGCGGGCGGCCAAATGAGCGGGCAGCATGGCAAGCCTCCTTTTGAGCGTCGGGAGAGCCTGGGGAGCGGTCCTGTCGGCCGCCCTCGGCTCAACCCGTCCTGTGTGTCTGGACGCTATCATGCAAGGTCCAGGCCTCTAAGTGATGCAGATCACGCGTTATGCAAACTTTAATGCGCCCGGTTTCTTTTTCAGGCCCCGTTTCTTTTTTGAGGCGGGAAGCCCATAGTCCCCGCCTCCCGCTTTTTCCGCCGATGTTCCTTCTCCGAGACCGACCATGCACGCCGAACCCTGCCCCACCTGCCTAAAACCTATGCATTTGTGCGTCTGCGAGGCGGTGGAGCCGATCGACAACGCCGTCTTCCTGCTCATCCTCCAGCACCCGCAGGAAAAGCGCGAGACGCTGGGCACCGCGCAGATCACTCACCTCCAGTTCCGGAACTCCGCGCTGAAGGTGGGGCTGAGCTGGTCGAACCTGAAGCGCATCCTGGGGCGCGAGGTCGATTACAAGCGCTGGGGCGTGCTCTATCTCGGCCCGGTCAAGCAGGGCGCCGCCCCCCTGCCGGAGGTGTCCATCGTGGACAAGGGCGGCGTCCCGCAGAGGGACAGCGAGCTGGTTCTGGCCGACCTGGAGGGCGTCATCGTCCTGGACGGCACCTGGAGCCAGGCCAAGACGCTGTGGTGGCGCAACCCGTGGCTCCTGAAGTGCCGCCGCATCGTGCTGAACCCGCAGTTCCGCTCCCTCTACGGGCAGGCCCGCAAGGAGCCGCGGCGCGACAGCGTGTCGACCCTGGAGGCCGCCGCCTTCCTGCTGTCGCGGCTGGAGGCCGAGCCGGGGATCCTCGACCGCGCGCTGAAGCCCTTCGCGCTGCTGCTGAAGAAGCTGCGTGCCCCGCGCCCGCGGCCCGTGGCGCCGCCCGGCGCGGAACCGGCGGAACCGATTGCGGATCAGGCCCCGGATCAGGATGGGGCGGAATAATCCGCGTTTCTTCCGGGATCGCCCTTTCCGGGTAAGCCCCCCTCGACCAGGGCGGCCGCGGCAACCAATGCGCTGTTGCGCTGTTGGGGATTGCATCGGCCGCTCGGGCCTCAACCAAGGGAGCGATCCATGAAGGGCGTTTTGCTGTGGCTTGTCGGGATTCCCATTCCGATCATTCTTCTGCTGTATCTGTTCAACGTCCTCTGATCGGGCCCCCGATCGGCTTGACGGCACGGACCGGCGGCGCCACATGCGAACCGCGCCGCCCTCCGCGCGCACGGCAAGAGACGAGGACCATGGCCCGCGATTTCGTTCCCTTCGGACTGACCGTCTGCGGCATCGAGGAGCTGAACGGCTTCTGCGAGGCCGGCGTGACCCACGTCCTGTCGATCCTCGACCCCGGCCACCCGGAGCCGACCGCCTTCGGCTCCTACGGCGAGCACACGCGGCTGGAGCTGCGCTTCCACGACATCATCGACCCCTACATGGGCCAGGCCCTGCCGCAGCGCGCGGACGTCGAGCGCATCCTGGCCTTCGGGCGCGACCTGATGACCGAGCCGACCGGGGTGGGGGGGCTGCTGGTCCATTGCCACGCCGGCATTTCGCGCTCGACCGCCGCCCTGACCATGATCCTGGCCCAGGCCAGCCCCGACCGGCCCGCCGCCGAGGCGATGGCCGCCGTGGTCAACATCCGCCACAAGGCGTGGCCCAACCTGCGCATGATCGAGTTCGCCGATGAGATCCTGGAGCGCCGGGGTGAACTGGTCGATGCCGTCCGCGCCCGTCACCGGAGCTACGGCCGGGAGCGTCCCGATCTGGTCCAGTTCATGATCGACAACGGCCGGGTGCGCGAGGTCGCGGACCTGATCGACTGATCTTTCGCCTCCTGCCGCATCTCAGCGGAAATTCCGGCCTTCCGGGAAGACCGCGGCGGCGGAGCGGTTGGGATGCGCGTCGGGGTCGGTCAGGTCGCGCAGCCGGTGCGTCAGGTCGGTCAGCCGCTCGACTCGCAGGTGGATGACCTCGCCGCCTTCCAGGTTGGGTTTGCCGTTGCGCTCCACCCGGCCGGTGGCGGCGATCAGGCGGGCGCCGATGATCGTCTTGCGGAACTGCTCGAACACGTCCGGCATGATGACGAGGTTGGCGATGCCGGTCTCGTCCTCCAGCGTGATGAAGACCACGCCCTCGGCGCTGCCCGGCCGCTGCCGGACCAGCGCCAGTCCCGCCACGCTCAGCCGCGTGCCGGCCCTCACCGTGCCCAGCCGTTCGGCCGGGACCACCCCGGCGAAGCCGTCGCGCAGCAGCGCCATGGGATGCGCCTTCAGCGACAGGCACAGGCTGCCGTAGTCCATCACCACATGCTCGCCCAGCGCCATGGCCGGCAGGAGCGCCTGCGGTTCGTCCTGGGCGGAGTCGGCGAGGCCGGCGAACAGCGGCAGCGGCTGGGCCCCCAACGCCTTCACCGCCCACAGCGCGGCCCGCCGGTCCAGCCCGACGGAGCGGAAGGCGTCGGCCTTGGCCAGCCGCTCCAGCCCGGGGACCGGCATCCGCGCGCGGCGCCACAGGTCGTAGGGGTCGCGGTAGCCCGCCCCGCGGCACAGCACGAGCCGCCGCGCGTCCTCCTCGTCCATCCCCCGGACCAGCCGCAGGCCGAGGCGCAGGGCATGGCGGATGTTCCCAATGCTCCCTCTCCCCCCCGGGGAGAGGGTATGCGTTCCCATTTTGGAAAGCGGTTCCAGCGTGCAATCCCACTCCGACCGGTTGATGTCCGGAGGCAGCACGGTCACCCCGTGCTCGCGGGCGTCGCGGACGATCTGGGCGGGGGCGTAGAAGCCCATGGGCTGGCTGTTCAGCAGCGCCGCGGCGAAGACGTCCGGATGGTGGCACTTCATCCAGGCCGACACATAGGCCAGCAGGGCGAAGCTCGCCGCGTGGCTTTCGGGGAAGCCGTACTCGCCGAACCCCTCGATCTGCTGGAAGCAGCGCTCGGCGAAGGCGCGGTCGTAGCCTTTTCCGACCATGCCCTCGATGAAGCGGTCGCGGAAGGTGTGGACCAGCCCGGTCTTGCGGAAGGTCGCCATGGCGCGGCGCAGCCGGTCGGCGTCCTCCGGGCTGAAGCCGGCGCCGACGATGGCGATCTTCATCGCCTGCTCCTGGAACAGCGGCACGCCCAACGTCTTCCTCAGCACCTTCTCCAGCTCGGGGGAGGGGTAGTTGACCGGTTCCTCACCGGTGCGGCGGCGCAGGTAGGGGTGGACCATGTCGCCCTGGATCGGGCCGGGGCGCACGATGGCGACCTCGATCACCAGATCGTAGAAGGTCTTGGGCCGCAGGCGGGGCAGCATGGACATCTGCGCCCGGCTTTCCACCTGGAAGACGCCCAGGCTGTCGGCCCGGCACAGCATGTCGTAGGTTGCCGGGTCCTCCTGCGGCACCGTCGCCAGCGTCAGGGGAAGCATGTAGTGCCGCTTCAGCAGGTCGAAGCCGCGGCGCAGGCAGGTCAGCATCCCCAGGGCCAGCACGTCCACCTTCAGGATGCCCAGCGCGTCGATGTCGTCCTTGTCCCATTCGATGGTCGTTCGCCCCTCCATGGCGGCGTTGGCGACGGGGCACAGGTCGCTCAAGGGGCCGCGGGTGATGACGAAGCCGCCGACATGCTGCGACAGATGGCGGGGGAAACCGATCAGTTCCTGCGCCAGCTCCAACGTCCGGCGGAGCCGCGGGTCGTCGGGGTCGAAGCCGTATTGCCGGGCGCGCTCCTCGTCCACGCCGTGGCGGCTCCAGCCCCAGACGGAGCCGGACAGCCGCGCCACCAGATCGGCGGAGAGGCCCATGGCCTTGCCGACCTCGCGGATGGCGCCGCGGGCGCGGTAGCGGATGACGGTGGCGGTCAGCCCGGCCCGCTCGCGCCCGTATTTCCGATAGATGTACTGGATGACCTCCTCGCGCCGCTCATGCTCGAAATCCACGTCGATGTCCGGCGGCTCGTTGCGGGCGGCGGAGATGAAGCGCTCGAACAGCAGGTCGATGGCGGTGGGATCGACCGCGGTGATGCCCAGGCAGTAGCAGACCACCGAATTGGCCGCCGAACCGCGCCCCTGGCACAGGATCTCCTGCGAGCGGGCGTAGCGCACGATGTCGTGCACCGTCAGGAAATAGGGCGCGTAGCCCAACTGCCCGATCAGCGCCAGTTCATGGTGCAGGGCCTTCGTCACCGTTTCCGGCACGCCGTCCGGGTAGCGCTGGACCGCTCCGGCCCAGGTCAGGTCGATCAGGGTCTCCTGCGGGCTGCGCCCGTCCTCCGCCACCTCGTCCGGGTATTCGTAGCGCAGCTCCTCCAGCGAGAATCGGCAGGCGGCGGCGATCTCCACCGTGCGGGCGACGGCCTCGGGGTGGCGGTGGAACAGGCGGGCCATCTCCACCCCGGCCTTCAGGTGCCGCTCGGCGTTGGCGGACAGGCGCCAGCCCGCCTCGTCGATGGTCGTGCCGCTGCGGATGCAGGTCATCACGTCGGCCAGCGGGCGGCGGGCGGGCGTGTGGTAGAGCACGTCGTTGGTCGCCACCAGCGGCACCCGCTCCGCCTCGGCCAGCCCGGCCAGCCAGGACAGCCGCCGCTGGTCGTCGCCGCGGTAGCGGTGGCTGGCGGCGAGGTGCAGGCGGTTCCCCAGATCGGTGCGCCAGCCGCGCAGCGCGTGGACGACGGCGGGGTCGCGCTGGTCCGGCGGCACCAGCAGGAACAGCATCCCCTCCGCATGCTCCAGCACGTCGGCGCGGGCGATGAAGCAGGCGCCCTTGGGCGCCCGCCGCTTGCCCAGCGTCAGCAGCCGCGACAGCCGCGCGTAGGCCGCCCGGTCGGTGGGGTAGGCGAGCAGGCTGTCCGCGTCGGTCAGGTCGAGCCGGCAGCCGACGATCAACCGCAGCCCGTGCTTGCGGGCGGCGGCGTGCGCCTGCACCACCCCGGCCAGCGAGTTGCGGTCGGTCACCGCGACGGCGGCGTGGCCGAGGCCGGCGGCGGTCAGCGCCAGCTCGTCCGGGTGGGACGCGCCCTCCAGGAAGGTGAAGCTGGTGGAGACCTGGAGTTCGGCGTAGGGGGTCATGGCGGCCCCGTCACCCGAAGAAGCCGTGCAGGAACCACGGCGCCGCCACGCCGGGCCGGTACAGCCCCTGCCGATAGACCCAGAAGCGGCGGCCGGCCTCGTCCTCGACGCGGTAATAGTCGCGGGGCTCGCCGTCGCGCCGCCACCATTCGGCCGCGATCCGCTCCGGCCCGTCGGCGAGTCGGATGCGGTGCTGGGCGCCGCGCCAGAGGAACATCACCGGCGGGTCGTCGGGAACCAGGGCCATGGCCTCGATGGGCTCCGGCGGGGTGAGCAGCCGCACCGGGCGCGGGCGATCGGCGGGCCACAGCGCACCGCCGGGGGCATCCGCGAAGGCTGCGGCGGGGGCCACGCTGCGCTCCGGCAGCCAGCTTTGCCGCGGGACCAGCCGCAGCACCGCCCGCTCCCCCAGTCGGTTGCCCAGCCGGTCCATCAGCTCGCCCAGCTCCGGCTGTCCGTCCATCCCGCCATCCAGCGCGGCCTGCGCGGCGGCGAGCGGACCGGCCTCGGTGGCCGACAGCACCATCAGCTCCAGGCCGGGGCCGGGCTCCACCCGGTCGAGCTTCTGGGCGAACAGCCGCATCAGCGCGTCCGGGCAGCGCACCGGGTGGCCGGTGCCGATGGCCAGCGTCTGGGGCGCGTCCTCCAGCCGGCGGTCCACCCGGTGCAGTTCCAGCCGCAGGCGGCGGGCGCCCTCGCCGGTGTTCTCCAGCCCGGCGCAGAGGGTCATCAGCAGGCGGCGCAGCGCCTCGGCGATGGCCTCGGCGGTGGTGAGCGGCTCGGGCAGGGCGAGGCGGGCGCTGTGCGGCGGCACCGGCAGGCGGGGCGACAGCGGCTCGTCCAGCCGTCCATAGGCTTGGTCGAGCCGTCGCAGCAGCTCCAGCCCGAAGCGGGCGGCCAGCGTGGCGCGGGGGATGGCGTGCAGGTCCCCGATCCGCCGCAGCCCCACCGCGGCCAGACCGTCCACCGTGGCGGCGGGCAGACGCAGCGCGGCGACGGGGAGGGGGGGGAGGAGGGCAGATTTTTTGCCCCCTCCCCCCCGCTTCGCGGGACCCTCCCTCCCCCGCTGCGCGGGAGAGGGCCGGATCCCCTCTCCCGCGCAGCGGGGGAGGGTCAGGGAGGGGGGCGCGAACCGCGCCAGCGCCCAGGCCGCCGCGGGCGTGTCCGCCACCGCCAGCCGCGACTCGAAGCCCGCCACGTTCAGCCGGGCGGTCAGGTCGGCGGCCATGGCCTCCTCGCCGCCGAACAGATGGGCGCAGCCGGTGATGTCCAGCGCCACCCCGTCGGGGCCGTCCGGGGTGGTCCAGGGGGTGTAGCGCGTGCACCAGCCGGCGATCCGTTCCAGCAGACGGGCGTCCGACTCGGGATCGGCGTCGAAGACGGCCAGGGCGGGTTCAATGGCGCGGGCGTCGGCCAGACTCATGCCGGGCCACACCCCGGCCTCCGCCGCGGCGCGGTTGACGGCGGCCACGCCCAGCCGCCCGCGCTCGGCCAGGATGGCGGCCAGGGGATGGTCGCGCCGCTCCGGATGGCGGCGGCTGTGGGCGTCGGTGGGCAGCCGCGGCAGCCACAGGGACAGGATGCGCCGTGCCGTCCGTTCTGCCTCCCGTTCCACCATACCGTCCTCCCTCCGCACATTGTTTCAACTCGAACAAAACAAGAACATTCTAGCGGCAAAAGCTGGCGGGCGGGAGTCCCCTTACGGCCTCACCAGGAAGAGGGAGATGGGCAGGGGGCCTTGTCCCGGCTCCGCGGGGCACGACATGGTTGGTATGACCTCGATCCGCGCCACCGCCACGCTTCTGCCCGTCACCGTCGCGCTCGCCGCCCTTGCGCTGGGGGCCTGCGCGACGGAGGTGCGCGACGAGATGCCGGGGCGGGCCCAGGCGGCACCGCCGGCGTCCGTGCAGAGCGGCGGGCTGAAGACGCTGCGCCAGATCCAGGCGGAGGAGAACGCCCGCCCGATCCCCGCGCCGCAACCTCCACCCGCCCCGCCGCAGAAGCTCTCCGACGCCTCGCAGATGCCCAACCAGCCGCCCAACCAGCCGCCCAACCAGCCGCCGCCGGTGCGCCGCCGCGGCAGTTCGTCTCCCCCGCCGCCGCCCATCGACCAGCCGGCCACGCCCGCCCTGCCGGCGCCGGGCTCCACCCAGGGGCTGACCGACCGCGCCAAGCGCGACCTGATGAGTCCGGAGGTCGACCGGTTGCGCACCGACGACGCCATGGGCCGCCTCGACCCGCTGCAGCAGCGCGACCTGCTCCGCAAGCAGCAGGATCTCCGCCAGTACGGCCCCGGCCCCCTGGGTTACTGATGTCCAGCTTCTAAAAGCCCTCGGCTCTGGTCACTTGACCCCACCCCGCGCAGCGGCCATACCGGCCGGGTGCTGCGCAGAGACGTTGGGGAAAAGGGGTAGGGGATGGTGGCGATCCGGTCGGTTCTTCTGGCGCTCACACTGATCGGCGCCGGGGCCGCGCCCGCGCTGGCGCGGATGACGGTGACCGGGCCGTTCGGCACCGGCCTGACCGAGCCCGTGTGGGTGTTGCAGCATCTGCTGGGCTTCCTCGCCATCGGGCTGTGGAGCGGGCAGAACGGCGGCGCCGCCGTCTGGCAGCTTCCGGTGGCGGCGCTGACCGCGGTGCTGTCCGCCGGATTGGCTGCGCAGATCGGCATCCGCCTCCCCTACGCCGCGGAAGGGCTGTCGGCGTCGCTGATCCTGATGGGCGGGCTGGTCGCCTTCGGGTTGAAGGCGCCGTTGGCCCTGGGGGTGCTGACGGTCGCCGCGGCGGGGGCCTTCCACGGCTATGTGCATATGGGCGGTCCGCTGTTCTGGGCCGGGTTGTCGTCCGGCGTGCTGCTGGTCATCGGCGCCGGGCTGGGCCTGTCGGTGGCGGTGGGGCAGGCGGCGTCGGGCCGGGTCGTGCAAATGTGTGGCGGCGCGGTAGCACTCGCCGGGGTTCTTGATCTGGCGGGCGTCTTTTAAGCCCCCGACGCCTTGAAAAAGCCGGGCTGCGGGTATTCTTGTAAGAGCGTGTCCAACACACGCCGCCGATGGCCCACGCCGCCGGGACGGCTGGCCAGCAGGAAAGGTGGACCCGCCGGTGCCGCGCGCAGGAGCCAACCCCCGCCTTTCCTCCCAAGGTCTTCCCAGCCGCCGCCATCTCCTGGCCGGTGTCGCGGGGGCCGCTCTGCTCGGCCTGCTGCCGCGGGGTGCTGCGGCGCAGGACATCCGCTATTTCCGGATCGGCACGGGCACCACGTCGGGCACCTATTTCCCGATCGGCGGGCTGATCGCCAACGCCATCTCCAACCCGCCCGGCTCCCGCCCCTGCGACCGCGGGGGAAGCTGCGGCGTGCCGGGGCTGATCGCGGTGGCCCAGGCCACGCTCGGCTCGGTGGAGAACATCGAGCTGCTGCGCTCCGGCGCGATCGAAGCCGGGATGTCCCAGGCCGACATCGCCTATTGGGCCTACACCGGGTCGGGCATCTTCCACGGCAAGGCGCCCTTCGAGGGGCTGCGCTCCATCGGCATGCTCTACGCGGAGGCGATCCAACTCGTCGTGCGCGCCGACAGCGACCTGCACGGCGTGGCCGACCTCAAGGGCAGGGCCGTCTCGCTGGGCGAGGAGGGGTCCGGCGTTCTGGTGGAGGCGCGGGCCATCCTCGACGCCTTCGGCGTGAAGGAGGCGGAGCTGCGGCCCCCGGCCTACCTGAAGCCTGGCACCGCGGCGGACCGGCTGGCCAAGAAGGAGCTGGACGCCTTCTTCATGGTCGGCGGCTTCCCAGTGGCGGCGGTCACCGACGTGGCGAACCGCGAACCAATCCGCCTGATCCCGCTCGACGGCGCGATCGCCGATGGGCTGCGCATCCGCCAGCGCTTCTACATGGACCAGACCATCCCCGCCGACACCTACCCCGGTGTGCCGGAGATTCACACGCTGGGGGTGGGGGCGGAGCTGCTGGTCCGCGCCGACCGCGACCCCACCCTGATCCACGGCGTCACCAAGGCGCTGTGGCACGAGAACACCCGCCGCCTGCTGATCGAGGGCCACCCCAAGGGGCGCAGCTTCGACGCCAGCAAGGCGGTCGCCAACGTCTCCGTCCCGCTGCATCCGGGCGCCGAGCGCTACTACCGCGAGGTCGGGCTGATCGGCAACGCCGCCAACGAACCGACCGGCGGGGCGACGCCCTGACAGCCTGCCCTGACGTCTCCTATTGCGGGTCCCGCTCGTCGGCGTAGATGTCCCACGGCTCGGCCTTGGCGGCCTCCACCCACTCCGCCATGGCCGGCAGCTCCATCACCGCCCGCGCGTAGTCGCCGCACAGCCCGTCCATCGCCACCCCGTAGGTGAGGAGGCGCGTCACCACCGGCGCGTACATGGCGTCGGCGATCGAGAAGTCGCCGAACAGGAAGGGGCCGCCCGCCCCGAAGCGGGACCGCGCGTCGCGCCACAGGGCGAAGACACGGGCGATGTCGGCCTCGCTCTCGGCGTTGCGGCCCACGCCGGGGCGGAAGGCCTTGAGGTCCATGGACATGTGGGTGCGCAGGGCGGCGAAGCCGGAATGCATCTCCGCCGAGACTGACCGCGCCACCGCGCGGGCGTGGGCGTCCGTCGGCCAGAGGGCGGCCTCTGGGAAGGTTTCCGCCAGATACTCGCAGATCGCCAGCGAATCCCAGATCACCCGGTCGCCGTGCCGCAGGCAGGGCACCCGGCCGGAGGGCGAATGCTCCGCGATGCGGGCCGCGGTGTCGGGCTGGCGCAGCGGGATCACGATCTCCCGGAAGGGCCGGCCGGTCCGCTTCAGCGCCAGCCAGGGCCGCAGGGACCAGGAGGAGAAGGCCTTGTTGCCGATGACCAGCGTCAGGTCGTCCATGGGTGCGCCTCGGTCGTGAAGGGAGGGGGGCGGAGCATGCCTGTCCCGCGACCTTGCGGCAAGCCGGCGCGCAATCCCCCTTTTCAGGGACGCCCCGGCGCGCCATGCTTTCCATCATTGCTTCCGTTTCCTGACGAAGGACGCCCGCCTTGCTCGCCACCCTGCTCGCCACGGCCGGCCCCGGCACCGTGACCATCACCCCGCTGAACAAGGCCGGTCTCGCCACCTGGCTGGAAGGCCAGCCGCCCGCCACCGCGGCCTGGGTGAAGGCCGTGAACTTCACGGGGGAGGCCGGTTCGACGGCGTTCCTGCCAGGGGAGGGCGGGGCGGTCGCCCGCGTGCTGGCCGGCGTGTCGGCGCTGGACGACCTGTGGGGCCTCGCCGGGCTGCCCGCCGGTCTGCCGCCGGGGAACTACCGGCTGGACGAGGCGGTGGACGCCGCGCTGGATCGTCGCGCCGCCACCCGTCTGGCGCTGGGCTGGGCGCTCGGCAGCTACCGCTTCGGGCGCTACAAGGCGTCGGACAAGGTCTTCGCCAATCTTGTCTGGCCGAAGCACGCCGACCAGGGCGAGGTGCAGCGCACCGCCACCGCGACCTATTTGCTGCGCGACCTCGTCAACACGCCGGCCAACGACCTCGGCCCGGCGGAGCTGGCCGAGGTGGCGCACGCCGTGGCGGAGGAGTTCGAGGCCGGGCTGGAGGTGATCGTCGGTGACGACCTGCTCGACCGCGACTATCCGGCCATCCACGCGGTGGGCCGGGCCAGCCCGCGGGCGCCGCGGCTGATCGACCTGCGCTGGGGCAACCCGGCGCACCCGAAGGTGACCATCGTCGGCAAGGGCGTCTGCTTCGACAGCGGCGGCCTGGACATCAAGCCGTCGTCGGGCATGCTGCTGATGAAGAAGGACATGGGCGGCGCCGCGCACGCGCTGGCGCTGGGCCGCATGGTGATGATGGCGGGGCTGCCGGTGCGGCTGCGCGTGCTGGTCCCGGCGGTGGAGAACGTCATCTCCGGCAACGCCTTCAAGCCGATGGACGTGCTGAAGACGCGCAAGGGCCTGAGCGTGGAGGTCGGCAACACCGACGCCGAAGGGCGGCTGATCCTGTGCGACGCGCTGGCCGAGGCGGATTCGGAGAAGCCCGCCCTGCTGATCGACTTCGCCACCCTGACCGGGGCCGCCCGCGTCGCCCTGGGGCCGGACCTGCCGGCGCTGTTCGCCAACGACGACGGCCTCGCCGACGACCTGCTGGCCGCCGGGGAGGAGCAGAGCGACCCGCTGTGGCGCCTGCCGCTGTGGGCGCCCTACCGCAAGGGGCTGGACAGCAAGGTGGCCGACCTCAACAACGTGACCAGCAACGGCATGGCCGGAGCGATCACCGCGGGGCTGTTCCTCCAGGAATTCGTGTCGAAGGACACGCCCTGGGCGCATCTCGACACCTTCGCCTGGAACAGCGGCGCCCGCCCCGGCCGCCCGGAAGGCGGCGAGGCGCTGGGCCTGCGCGCGGCCTATGCGGTCATCGCCAAGCGGTTCGGGTAATCCAGCGGTCCAGCATCGGGCGTATGGTTAAAATTGTCACCCCCGCGGGCGTCGCGGGGGTGGCGTGGCGATTCGGAAAGGACTAAAACCTTTGGGTAGGACCGGTGGACTCGGGTGCCGGCCGGGTTTTTGGAGGCGGATACATGGCGCTGAAGGTTCGTGAGGATTATCGCACCCTCACCGGTCCGGAGAAGGCGGCCATTCTGATGCTGGCGCTGGGCGACGAGCATTCGTCCAAGCTGTTCGCGATGATGGACGACGAGGAGATCAAGGAGCTGTCGCAGGTGATGGCGAACCTGGGCACCGTCTCCGCCAACCTGATCGAGCGCCTGTTCGTCGAATTCGCGGAGCAGATGTCGGCCACCGGCTCGCTGGTCGGCTCCTTCGACTCCACCGAGCGCCTGCTGCTGAAGACGCTGCCCAAGGACAAGGTCGACTCCATCATGGAGGAGATCCGCGGTCCCGCCGGCCGCACCATGTGGGACAAGCTGGCCAACGTCAACGAGTCGGTCCTGTCCAACTATCTGAAGAACGAATACCCGCAGACCGTGGCGGTCGTGCTGTCGAAGATCCGCCCGGAACACGCCGGCCGCGTGCTGACCCAGCTGCCGGAAAGCTTCGCGATGGAGGTCATCATGCGCATGCTGCGCATGGAGGCCGTGCAGAAGGAGGTTCTGGACGACGTGGAGCGCACGCTGCGCACCGAGTTCATGACCAACCTCGCCCGCACCAGCCGCCGCGACAGCCACGAGATGCTGGCGGAAATCTTCAACGGCCTGGACCGCACGACCGAGCACCGCTTCATGGCCGCCCTGGAGGAACGCAACCGCGACAGCGCCGAGCGCATCAAGTCGCTGATGTTCACCTTCGAGGACCTGTCGAAGCTCGACCCCTCCGGCGTCCAGGCCCTGCTGCGCAGCGTCGACAAGCAGAAGCTCGCCACCGCCCTGAAGGGCGCGTCGGAGACGCTGAAGGACCTGTTCTTCTCCAATATGTCCGAGCGCGCGGCGAAGATCCTGCGCGAGGACATGGCCGCCATGGGCCCCGTCCGTGTCCGCGAGGTGGACGAATCCCAGATGTACATGGTCCAGCTTGCCAAGGACTTGGCGGCCCGCGGCGAGATCGTCATCTCCGAAGGCAGCGGCGAGAACGAGTTGATTTACTGAGCGGCTTCCGACGAGGTGCCCCCACCCTCCCCATGCTCGCGCATGGGTCCCCTCCCTCCCCTGCGCAGCTCTCGCGCAAACCAAAGGTTTGCGCTGACGCGGCAGGCGGACCTTCGGTCCGCCGAGAGCGGGGGAGGGTCAGGGAGGGGGCAAGCCGATGCAGGCGCTTTCATTGCGGGAGCACCGGGCGCGGTTCCTGGAGGAATGGCACGGCTTTTTCGGCATCCAAGGTTGATCTGCGCATCAAGGCCGTGTCGCTCGACGACGAGCGGTTGACGGTCGATCTTATGGATGGACGGTCCATCGCCGTGCCGTTCGCCTGGTATCCGCGCTTGTTCGACGCCACACCGGAGCAGCGCCGGAATTGGGAGATCGCCGGCGGCGGCTACGGCATCCACTGGCCCGATGTGGATGAGGATCTCAGCACCGAAGGGCTTCTGCGCGGGGCGCCGGCCCCTCGACACATTCCCCCTCCCGCGACACCCTGACCGATCGATCCGGCTGCGAAACGCTTGCCTGTCCGGGCCGGGTTGGGGGACACTCCTTCGCCGCGCGTCCCGAATGCGGGGGCCTTCGGGGGCAAGGGACGCGGCACGCGGGGGGAAAACATGGCACGGAACCTGAAAGCGCTCGGCTTGTGGCGGACGGCTTTGATCGCCAGCGTCCGGCAGGACGGGCCGGATCTGTCGGCGCGGCAGATGGCCATCATGCTCCAGGTCTATCTGACCGATCCGCCGCACACCGTGCGCGGGTTGGCGGCGGCGCTGAACATCTCCAAGCCCGCGGTGACCCGCGCGCTCGACCGGCTGTCGCTGCTCGGTTTCATCAAGCGCAAGCGCGACGCCGAGGACAAGCGCAGCGTGCTCGTCCAGCGCACCGTGAAGGGCAGCGTCTTCCTGTCCGACTTCGCCGAACTGGTCGTCGCGGCGGGCGCCGTGGCGCCGGAGGACATGGCGGTCATCCGCGCCGAGGAGGAGGTGGCCGCCTCCGCCAAGGCGCGGCTGGAGGCGCAACTGGGCGCCTCCGGCCCTGTGGCGGTGCCCGCCTGACCGCCGTCCTTTTCAGTAGCCCTGGCTGCGGTCCACGAGGTTCGGCAGCGGACGGCCCTCGCGGAACGCGGTGATCGCCTCGGCCACCACCGCGGCGGAGCGCGACGGGTGGGTGACGGCGGCGACATGCGGCGTCACATGGACCTTCGGGTGGGTCCAGAAGGGATGGCCGGCGGGCAGCGGCTCCTCCGCGAACACGTCGAGGCTGGCCCCGCCGAGGTGGCCGCTCTCTAGCGCCGCCAGCAGATCGTTCTCCACCAGATGCCCGCCGCGCGCGGCGTTGACGACCACCGCCCCCTTGGGCAGGGCGGCGAACAGCTTGCGGTTCAGCAGGCCGCGCGTCTCCGCCGTCAGCGGCAGCAGGCAGACCAGCAGGTTGCACTGCCCGAGCATCGCCGCCAGCCCGTCGGGACCGGAGAAGCTCTCCACTCCCGGCAGCGTCTTCGGCGTGCGGCTCCAGCCCAGCACGCGGTAGTCCATGCTCAGCAGCGTCTTCGCCGAGGCCATGCCCAGCTCGCCCAGGCCCAGGAGGCCGACCTTCACCTCCGACGCCGGGCAGGGGTCCAGCGGCTCCCACCGCCCGGCTTGCTGGAGCGCCTTGTACTCGTCGAGGAGCCGGTGCCAGCGCAGCACCTGGAGCGCCACATAGCCGGCCATGTCCACGGTCAGCCCCTCCGACACCATGCGGACCAGCGGCACGTCGGGCAGGGTGGGGTCGAGCAGCAGCGATTCCACGCCGGCGCCCAGCGACACGATCAGCTTCAGGTTCGGCAGCGTGGCGAGCAGCCCGTGCGGCGGCTTCCACACCAGCGCCATCTCGATGTCCGCCAAGTCCCCCATCTCGGGCCACACCCGCACCTCCAGCCCCGGCAGGCGGGCGTCCAGTTCGCTCAGCCAGCGGTCGGAGCGGTCGGTGGTGGAGCAGAAAAGCAGCGTCACGGCGCAAACCCCTGTAATGTTGTCGTTGTTCGTCTCAAACCCGTTCGAGCCAACCGTGCCCCGTCTGATCCTGCTGAACAAGCCCTATGGCGTGCTGCCCCAGTTTACCGATGAGCAAGGGCGCCCGACGTTGGCCGACCATGTGCCGGTGAAGGGGGTGTATGCCGCCGGGCGGCTGGACCGCGACAGCGAGGGGTTGCTGGCGCTGAGCGACGACGGCGCGCTGATCGCCCGCATCGCTTCGCCCAAGCACAAGCTGCCCAAGACCTATTGGGTGCAGGTGGAGGGCGACCCGACCGAGGAGGCGTTGCAGCGCCTGCGCGACGGGGTGACCCTCAACGACGGGCCGACCCTGCCCGCCGAGGCGCACCGGATGGAGGAGCCGGACGGCCTGTGGCCGCGCGACCCGCCCGTGCGCTTCCGCGCCGCCATTCCGACGAGCTGGATCGCGCTGACCCTGCGGGAGGGGCGGAACCGGCAGGTGCGCCGCATGACCGCCGCGGTCGGCTTCCCGACCCTGCGGCTGATCCGCTGGTCCATCGGCGACTGGACGCTGGACGGGCTGGCGCCTGGCCAATGGCGCGCGGTGACGGTGCCGGGACGGGACTCCCCGAAGGCGCCGCCGGTCCGAACGACGGCGCCGCCCGGCACCAAGGCGAAGCGCCCGCGGAGCCAAGGCAATCGCACTTAAGACAATCGCGCTTGACCCTCATAGCCCTCTCCCCTCCGCTCACGCGCAAACGAAGTTTGCGCTGACGCGACAGGCGGACCTCTGGTCCGCCGAAAGTGGGGAGAGGCGTCAAGCGGATGCCTCTGGCATCCGCTGAGAGCCGGTAAAGGGGATGGACGTGGCGGTACGTCCGGCAAAAGCGCAACCCCCTCACCCTGGGTCCTGTCTGACGGCCTGGGAAGGCGCAGGTAGGTCTACACCGGCTCACCACCGTAAGCCTTGTCTCCGGCCAGCCGGTGCGGTCGGAGGCGGCATCAGATCAGCGATCAACGTCCACAAGACGGAAATGACCGCCATCACTGGGCCGTCAGACAGGACTTGGCGAATGGATTTGCGGTGAATTCGTCATACGCCTGCGTGGGACGGGGATTGGTATCGTCGGCAGCGATGCCTGTGCCGTGTCAACGCCGCCGGAGGCTGTCCATATCGCGCTCGGCGCTCCGAAGGACCGCTAGGGTCTGCGCGAGGCATCGCGGCAAGTGGCCGACATTTTGGCCGAGACACCTGCCATATCCCATGGTTGTATGAATTCTGATAGCGTATTGAATGCATTCAAGTTGACATTGTCGGTCATTGTGGAGCATACGGTCACGCATTGCATGCAGGCATTGCTTGCCATTGCCTCCCGAAGGAACACGCGATGTCATCCGAACAGGAGTGGCCGCCTCTTCCCCCCTTCAGCACCGGCGTGCGTGGTCGCTGCCCACGCTGCGGCCAGGGTCATCTGTTCAGCGGCTTCCTGAAGCTGCGCTCCCACTGCGAGGTCTGTGGTCTGGACCACTCCTACGCCGATCCGGCTGACGGCCCCGCCTTCTTCGTCATCTGCTTCGCCTCCATTCCCACGGTCATCCTGGCGCTCTGGATCGAGGCAAGATTTGAGCCCCCATACTGGGTGCACCTCGTCACGACCCTGCCGTTCCTGTTGCTGACCTGTGTTCCGCCCTTACGGCCGTTGAAGGGGTGGCTGGTGGCCAGCCAGTACTTCTACAAGGCTGAGGAAGCCCGTTTCGTTGCAGCCGCGCCAACCCAGCCGCCTGTGGCCGCGCCCGCAGACAAAGTCTCGCGCTCGACCTGACTGCCGTCAGGTTTCCTTGGCGATAGATAGTGTCATAGCCTGGAGATGTTCAGAATGTATGACTGGTTCCCTTTGGTATTCTTTCCATTCAAGATTATCGTGTTGGGAACGGGCATGTTCTTCGCCATCAAGTGGCATCATGATCAAGCGAAGAAGGATAAAGCGAAGAAGAATAACGAAACCAACGGACCGTAAGCGCCCGCCGAACACAACGGCCGTCGCCTTGCGAGGACGCCAGCGGCATCAGATCCGCGATCAACTCCCCCTGTGCCGGGCTGAACTCATGCCGCCGCATTCCGCGCCCTCCCGGCTGCTGATCAGCAACAAACAGACGGAAATGACCGTCATCACAGGGGCGTCAGACAGGACCTAACCCTCTCCCCAAAAGGAAGAGGGGGGCATTGAATGCGATTGCGCTACATCCGCACGGCGTCGGACTTGACGGCTTCCAGGTTCAGCGCGGCGGCGAGCAGGGCGCGGGTGTACTCTTCCCGCGGCTCCTCGAAGATGCGGCGGGTGGGGCCCTGCTCCACCACCTTGCCGTCCTTCATGACGATGACGTGGCTGCTGAGCGCCCGCACCACCCGCAGGTCGTGGCTGATGAACAGGTAGGCGAGGTTGTTGCGCGCCTGGATGTCGCGCAGCAGGTCGACGATCTGCGCCTGCACTGACATGTCGAGCGCGCTGGTCGGCTCGTCCAGGACGACGAATTTCGGCTTCAGCACCAGGGCGCGGGCGATGGCGATGCGCTGGCGCTGGCCGCCGGAGAACTCGTGTGGGTAGCGGTGGCGGCTGGCGGCGTCGAGCCCCACCTCCTCCAGCGCCTTCGCCACCATGGCGTCGCGCTCGGCGCCGGAGCCGATGCCGTGGATGGTCAGCCCCTCGCCGATGATCTGGCCGACCGACAGGCGGGGCGACAGGCTGCCGTAAGGGTCCTGGAAGACCACCTGCATCTCCCGCCGCAGCCCGCGCAGCCTCTTCGCCTGCCAGCCCTGGATGTCCTTGCCGTCGAAGCGGATCGCCCCCTCGCTGGCGTGCAGGCGCAGCAGGGCGAGGCCCAGAGTCGTCTTGCCGGAACCGGACTCGCCGACCACCCCGACGGTGTGCCCCTGCCGCACGTTGACCGACACGCCGTCCACGGCGCGGACGTGATCGACGGTGCGGCGCAGCAGGCCCTTCTTGATGGGGAACCAGACCTTCAGGTTGTCGGCGGCCATGATCTCCGGCGCGTCGGCGGGCGGGGTCAGCGGGTCGCCCTTCGGCTCCGCGGCCAGGAGCTTGCGGGTGTAGGGGTGCTGCGGGCGGGCGAAGATGTCGGCGACGTCGGCCTGCTCGACGATCTCGCCCTGGTTCATCACGCAGACCCGGTCGGCCATCTTGCGCACCACGCCCAGGTCGTGGGTGATGAGCAGCAGCGCCATGCCGAAGCGGCGCTGGAGGTCCTTCAGCAGCTCCAGGATCTGCGCCTGGATGGTGACGTCCAGCGCGGTGGTCGGCTCGTCGGCGATCAGCAGGTCGGGCTCGTTGGCGAGCGCCATGGCGATCATCACGCGCTGGCGCTGGCCCCCCGACAGCTCGTGCGGGTAGGCGTTCAGCCGCTTTTCCGGGTTGGGCAGCCCGACCAGCCGCAGAAGCTCCAGCGTGCGCTTGCGCGCGGCGGCGCGGGATAGGCCCTTGTGCAGGAACAGCGTCTCGTTGATCTGCCGCTCGATGCTGTGCAGCGGGTTCAGCGAGGTCATCGGCTCCTGGAAGATCATGGCGATGCGGTCGCCGCGCACGTCGCGCAGCACCTTCTCCTCCGCCCCCACCAGCTCGGTCCCGCGGAAGCGGATGGAGCCATGCGGGTGGCGCGCCATGGGGTAGGGCAGCAGTTGCAGGATCGACAGGGCGGTGACCGACTTGCCCGACCCGGACTCGCCGACCAGCGCCAGGGTCTCCCCCTTGGCGATGTCGAAGGACACCCCCTTCACCGCGTGCATCGCCCCGCCGCCCGAGCGGAACTCGACATGGAGGTTGCGGACCTGGAGGAGATCGTCGGTCCCGTTGGTCGTCATGTCGGTCATGGGCGGTTCCGCCTTCTTGGGCTGGTGATCGTTGGGAGCATCATTCCGCAGCCTTCTGCGCCACCGCCGCCGCCTCGTTGGCGGTTCCGGTGGCGGTGGAGAGCTGGCCGATGGTCTTGCGCGGGTCGAAGGCGTCGCGCACCGCCTCGCCGATGAAGATCAGCAGGCTCAGCATGATCGCCAGCACGAAGAAGGCGGTCAGGCCCAGCCAGGGCGCCTGGAGGTTGGCCTTGCCCTGGGCCAGCAGCTCGCCCAGCGAGGGGGAGCCGGGGGGCAGGCCGAAGCCCAGGAAGTCCAGCGCCGTCAGGGTGGTGATCGACCCGTTCAGGATGAAGGGCAGGAAGGTCAGCGTCGCCACCATGGCGTTGGGCAGCACATGGCGCACCATGATCGTCGCGTCGGTGGCGCCCAGCGCGCGGGCGGCGCGCACATAGTCGAAGTTGCGCGCCCGCAGGAACTCCGCCCGCACCACATGGACCAGCGAGGTCCAGGAGAACAGCAGCAGCAGCCCGAGCAGCCACCAGAAGTTCGGCGTCACCACGCTGGACAGGATGATGAGCAGGAACAGGGTGGGCAGGCCCTGCCAGATTTCGATGAAGCGCTGGAACAGCAGGTCGGTGATGCCGCCGAAATAGCCCTGCACCGCCCCGGCCATGATGCCGACGACCGAGGAGAAGGCGGTCAGCACCAGCCCGAACAGCACCGAGATGCGGAAGCCGTAGATCAGCCGCGCCGTCACGTCGCGCCCCTGGTCGTCGGTGCCCAGCCAATTGTCGGCGGACGGCGGGGCCGGGGCGGGGACCGGCAGGTTGTAGTTGATGGTGCGGTAGCCGTAGGGGATCGGCGGCCAAACGATCCAGCCCTTCTCCTCGATCAGCTGGCGCACGTAGGGGTCGCGGTAATCGGTCTCCGTCTCGAACTCGCCGCCGAAGGTGGTTTCCGGATAGGCGGTGAAGACAGGCCAGTAGAGCGCGTTGTCGTACTTGATGAGCAGCGGGCGGTCGTTCGCGATGAACTCCGCGCCCAGCGACAGGGTGAACAGCACCAGGAAGATCCAGAAGGACCAGAAGCCCCGCCGGTTCGCCCGGAAATTCGCCAGCCGCCGCCGGGTGAGCGGCGTGACGCGGAAGCCGAGGAAACGGTCGCCGGTCATGGGCGCATCTCCTGCGTCCAATCCCTCTCCCCCCCGGGGAGAGGGTGGCGCCGAAGGCGCCGGGTGAGGGTCGGGCGAGGATCAGCGCCGCGATCCTCGGCGGTACCCCCACCCCAACCCTCCCCCGGGGCGGGGGAGGGAGAATGCCAAAGGCTCGCCATCACACCCTCCGCGCTTCGAAGTCGATGCGGGGATCGACGGCCACATAGGTCACGTCGCCGACGAGGTTCATGATGAGCCCCAGCAGCGTGAAGAAGTACAGCGTGCCGAACATCACCGGATAATCGCGGTTGATTGCCGCCTCGAAGCCCAGCAGCCCCAGCCCGTCCAGCGAGAAGATCACCTCGATCAGCAGGGCCCCGGTGAACAGGATGCCGATGAAGGCGCCGGGGAAGCCGGCGATGACGATCAGCATGGCGTTGCGGAAGATGTGGCCGTAGAGCACCCGCCGCTCCGCCAGCCCCTTGGCGCGGGCGGTCACGACATACTGCTTGTTGATCTCCTCCAGAAAGGAGTTCTTGGTCAGCATGGTCAGCCCGGCGAAGCCGCCGATCACCATGGACAGCACCGGCAGCACCATGTGCCACATATAGTCCAGAATCTGTTGCCACCAGGGCAGGCTCGCCCAGTTGTCCGACACCAGCCCCCTCAGCGGGAACAGGTCGAAATAGCGCCCGCCGGCGAAGACGACGATCAGCAGCACGGCGAACAGGAAGCTGGGGATGGCGTAGCCGACAATGACCACGCCGGATGTCCAGACGTCGAAGGGCTGGCCGTCGCGCACCGCCTTGGCGATGCCCAGCGGGATCGACACCAGATAGACGATCAGCGTCGTCCAGATGCCCAGTGAGATCGACACCGGCATCTTCTCGATCACCAGATCGACGACGCTGCGGTCGCGGAAATAGCTCTTGCCGAAGTCGAACATCAGGTAGTTCGACATCATGTGGATGAAGCGCTCGTGCAGCGGCTTGTCGAAGCCGAACTCGCGTTCGAGCTGCTTGATGAATTCCGGGTCCAGCCCCTGGGCGCCGCGGTAGCGGCTGCCGGTGTCGCCGCCCTGGGCCTGCTGCGCCGCCGGGCCGCCGGTCTCGCCGCCGCCGGTCCCGCCGATGCGGGCGGTCGCCTCGACGGCGGTGCCCTGGACGCGGGCGATCATCTGCTCGATGGGACCGCCGGGGGCGATCTGCACGATCAGGAAGTTGATGACCATGATCCCGAACAGGGTCGGGATGATCAGCAGCAGACGGCGGATGATGTAGGCCAGCATCGCGCGGGTTCGCCTTTCTGTTTGCCGTCTCAGGGCGCCGCGCGGCGGGCCGTGTTGGCGAGCTTCGCGTTCTTGTCGGGATCGACCCACCAGGTGTCGGTGAAGGCCAAGCCGTATTTGGGCGCAACCGCCGGATGGGAGAAACGGTTCCAATAGGCGACGCGCCGCACGTCGTCGTGCCATTGCGGGATGACGTACCAGCCCCACAGCAGCACCCGGTCGAGCGCGCGGGTCGCCGTGATCAGGCTCTCGCGGTCGGGGGCCTGGATCACGCGGTCGATCAGCGCGTCGACCACCGGGTCCTTGATGCCGGCCAGATTGCGGCTGCCCGGCTGGTCGGCGCGGGCTGATTGCCAGTAGTCGCGCTGCTCGTTGCCCGGCGAGGTCGATTGCAGGATGCGCTGGATGACCATGTCGAAGTCGTAGCGGTCGATCCGGTTCTGGTACTGGGCGGTGTCCACCACGCGGATGGCCGCCTCGATCCCGGCGCGCTCCAGGTTGCGGACGAAGGGCTGGACGATGCGGTCCATGTCCGGCTGCACCAGCAGGATCTCGAAGCGCATCGGCTCGCCGGTCTTCGCGTTCAGCAGCTTGTTGCCCTTCAGCTCCCACCCGGCCTCCTTGAGCAAGGACAGCGCCGTGCGCAGGTTCGGGCGGATGTTGCCGGACCCGTCGGTCCGCGGCGGCTCGAAGGGCTTGGTGAAGACCTCCTCCGGCACCTTGCCCCGGAACGGCTCCAGCAGCGCCAGCTCCTCCGGCGAGGGCAGGCCGGCGGAGGCCAGTTCGGAGTTGGAGAAGAAGCTCTTGGTGCGCTGGAACAGCCCGTAGGACAGGTTCGCCCGCGTCCATTCGTAGTCGAACAGGTAATTCAGCGCCTCGCGCACCTTGCGGTCGGCGAAGGCCGGGCGGCGGCTGTTGAAGACGAAGGCCTGCATGCCCTGAGGGTCTTGGTGTTTGATCTCCTCGCGGACGATGTGGCCGTCACGCACCGCGGGCACGTCGTAGCCGGTCACCCAGTTCTTCGACGAATGCTCCACCCGGAAATCAATGGCCCCGGCCTTGAAAGCTTCGAACACCACGTCGAGGTCGCGGTAATAGTCGAAGCGGATGCGGTCGAAGTTGTAACGCCCGCGGTTGACCGGCAGGTCCTTGGCCCACCAGTCCGTCACCCGCTCGAAGACGAGCGAGCGTCCGGGCTGCACCTCAGTGATCCGGTAGGGGCCGCTGCCGACGATCGGGTCGAGCGTGGTGCTGTTGAAATCACGCTCCTGGAAGACGTGCTTCGGCAGCACCGGCAGCTGGCCCATGATGACCGGCAGCTCGGGGTTGCCGCCGTCGCGGAAGGTGAAGGTGACCGCACGCTCGCCCGTCTTCTCCGCCTTCACCACGTCGGCGTAGTAGGTGCGGTAGAGCGGGTGGCCCTTGTCGCGCAGCGTCTCGAAGCTCCACACCACGTCGTCGGCGGTCACCGGGGCGCCGTCGTGGAAGCGCGCCTGCGGGCGCAGCGTGAAGCGGACCCAGCTCCGGTCCTCGGCGACGGTGATCGTCTCGGCGAGCAGCCCGTAGCGGGTCAGCACCTCGTCCCCGCTCTCCACCGTCAGCGTGTCGAAGGGCAGGCTGGCCCCGGCGGCGACCGACCCGCGCAGGATGAACGGGTTCAGGCTGTCGAAGCCGCCGTAGGTCGCCAGCTTGATCTCGCCGCCCTTGGGGGCGTCGGGATTGACGTAGTCGAAATGCTGGAAGTCCGGCCCGTATTTGGGCGTTCCATGGGCCGTGACGGCGTGCCCCGCGGTTTCGCGCGGGTTGGTCTGCGCGCGGGCCGTGGCGAAGGGTTCCGCCAGATACAGGCACATGACCGCGGCCAGGATCGCTTTACCGGTCTTCCTCATGCCCCTCTCGGTCCTTATTGTTTCCGGTAAGGTAGGGGTCCGTCTATGGCACATTCAAGGCGGAGACGGGTATGGCGGCGTCCAAGCTCGCGGCGGGCTGGGAAACCGGTGCGGCGATTTGCGCCTGAAGCGCCGCGGCAAGCGCGTCCACGACCCGTGTCAGCGTGTCCAGCTCCTCCAGGAAACGGGCGAACAGGGCAGGGGTCAGCCGCTCGTCGAGGGCCGCGATCCCTTCGAACAGGTCGCGCCCGGTGTCGATCGCCAGGATGAAGCGCTGCCCGTCGGTGGCCAACCGGACCTCGCGGGCGCCGGCCAGGGTGGCGAGCCGCGCGGCCAGGGTCCGCAACTCCGCCGGGAACCGGCGTTCGGCCTCCGCCGCCTCTCCCTGAAGCGGGGTCAGCACCGGCTCGGCGCCACGGGCGCCAAGAGTGAGCGTGCAGGACAGCGGCGGCACCCCCGGCTGCGGCAGGTTGATGCAGAGAAGCCAGCCGCGGAAAATCCAAATGTTTCCCTGCAGGAACCCAGCGGATTTATGAAGTTCGACTTTGTTGAACCAGAAGGGCAGGTCCCGGCGCACGCCGGAAATGCCGTCTTCGACCTTGGCGTCGCGCGGCTTCAGGTCGTTGAAAAGTCGACGCACCTGGCGCTGACCAAGACAGCCGCCGGGCGCATAGGTGAGATCGGCGTGGCCGCAGGCCGCCAGCACGAGCGAAATGGAGATACGCTTGCGGCGGCGACGGAACAGGATGAACGGGACGGTGATGACGGCCAGGGCGACGGCGCCATGGAACCTCCAGCTCCAGTAACTGCCTGTCATCAGGAAGGGCAGCTTCATCAGGACAAGCACTGTCCAGCCGATCAGGGCGACGCAGACCATAAGGACGATAGCGGCGCGCATTCCGGTTCGCTGACGCTTCAGCCGTTGCAGCAGGGGTCGGATTTGCCGGTCGAAGAGGCCTTGTGGATCGGGCGCCTGTGAAGGGGCGGGTGTCTCTGGGGTCATTGGACGGCGGCCCTCAGCCTTCCTTGCCCGGCTTCACCCACCACGCCTCGGGGAAGCCGCTGTTGCGGAAGCCCAGATCGTATTTCGGCGTCTTCTCCGGGAAGCCGAGCGTCGTCCGGTGGGCGATCCAGTTGTCCGGGTTGTACCAGTGCGGCACCATGTAGAAGCCCCACAGCAGCACGCGGTCGAGCGCGCGCGTCGCCGCCTGGACCGACGCCAGATCCTTCGCCGCCAGCGCCTTTTCGATCATCGCGTCGGCCGCCGGTTCCTTGATGCCGGCGTAGTTGGCCGATCCCCGGACGTCCGCGGCGGCGGAGCCGAAATAGCTGCGCAGCTCGGTCCCCGGCGGGGTGAAGAAGTTGAAGTTCGCCACCACCACGTCGAAGTCGAACTCGTCGGTGCGCGCCTGGAACTGGGCGGTGTCGACCACCCGCAGGACCGCGTCGATGCCCGCCTTGCGCAGCGCCTCCACATAGGGCTGGATCACCCGGGTCAGCGCGCCGGTGCCGTCGAGGAACTCGATGCTCAGCACCTCGCCGGTCTTGGCGCTGGTCATCCGGCCGTTCTTCAGCTCCCACCCGGCCTCGCGGAACAGGCGCATGGCCTCGCGCAGGTTGTTGCGGGTGTTGCCGCTGCCGTCGGTCTTCGGTGGCTCGAAGGGGGTGGTGAAGACGCGCTCCGGCAATTGGGCGCGGAAGGGCTCCAGCAGGGCCAGCTCCTCCGGCGTCGGCGGCCCCTTGGCGCCGAAGTCGGAGTTGGGGAAGTTCGAGGTGGTGCGGAGATACTGGCCGTACAGGATGTTCTTCTGAATCCATTCGAAGTCGAACAGATAACCCAGCGCCTCGCGCACCCGCGGATCGGCGAACTTGGCGCGGCGGGTGTTCAGGCGGAAGCCCTGGGCGCCCAGCGGCAGATCGCTCTTCACCTCGACGCGGTTCACCCGGCCGTCCTTGGCGGCGGGGAAGTCGTAGCCGGTGGTCCAGCGCTGCGCCCGGTGCTCGGTGCGGAAGTCGTAGGCGCCGGCCTTGAAGGCCTCGAACATCACGTCGTCGTCGCGGTAGTAATCGACCTTCACTGTGTCGAAGTTGTAGAAGCCGCGCGCCGTGGGCAGGTCGCGGCCCCACCAGTCGGCCACCCGCTCGTAGGTGATGGAGCGGCCGGGATCGACGGTCCTGATGCGGTAGGGGCCGCTGCCCAGGACCGGCTCCAGCGTCGTCTTGGCGATGTCACGTCCGTTGGCGGTCCACCAATGCTCGGGCTGGGGGGCGATGCTGGTGGCGAAGTCGATGATCGGCTTCATCTCCCCGGTGGTTTTCAGGGTGATCTTCAGCTGATGCTCGTCCACCGCCTCCACCGCGGCGACGCGGTCGAGGAAGGATTTCAGGAAGGGGTTGCCGTGCGCCTGGATCGAGTCCCAGGCGAAGACCACGTCGCCGGCGGTCACCGGCACGCCATCGTGCCAGCGCGCCTCCTTGCGCAGATGGAAGATGGCCCAGCTCTTGTCCTCGGGCAGTTCCACGCTTTCCGCCAGCGATCCATAGGCCGCGTCCATCTCCCAGCCGGAGCCGACCATCAGCGAGTCGGCGATCAGCCCCAGCGTGCGCGGGGTGACGCCGCGCAGGATGATCGGGTTCAGGCTGTCGAAGCTGCCCTGCGCGGCCAGGGTGATCTGTCCGCCCTTGGGGGCTTCCGGGTTGGCGTGCGGGAAGTGGGTGAAGCCCGGCTTGAATTCCGGCTCGCCGAACTGCTTCAGGGCGGGGACGGTGACCGTTTCCGCTTGGACCCCATTCGCCTGGATTGGCGCCGTCAGCGCAAGGAGAGCCAAGACAGCGGTCGTCCGGGCGGCAGCGAGAACTCGGCGCATCGTCGGTCCTGACATGGTTTGCCTGTGATTGGGCGGATCAGCCTTAGCATGTACGCGCCTTGCGGCGCGTCAAGTCCGCGTACGCAACGGTATCTTACGCCCGTCCGCTGGCGCCGGCCCGTCCGGGGGCGCAAAAAAGGCAGGAATGTGGCGACGCCCGACGAGGTGGTGACATGTCGATGTTCCGGCGCACGAGCGCGGAGTTTCTCGGCACCTTCTGGCTGGTGTTCGGCGGCTGCGGCAGCGCCGTGCTTTCCGCCGCCTTTCCGGAGGTCGGAATCGGGCTGACCGGCGTCTCCCTGGCCTTCGGCCTGACGGTGCTGACCATGGCCTATTCGGTCGGCCACATCTCCGGCTGCCACCTGAACCCGGCGGTGACCGTGGGGCTGTGGGCCGGCGGGCGCTTCCCGGCCAAGGACATCCTGCCCTACGTCATCGCGCAGGTGGTCGGCGCCTTCCTGGCGGCGCTGGTGCTGTACGTCATCGCCACCGGCAAGGCCGACTGGTCACTGGCCGCCAAGGGGCTGGCCGCCAACGGGTACGGGGAGCATTCGCCGGGCGCGTACAACCTAACCTCCGGCCTGCTGATCGAGGTGGTGCTGACCTTCATGTTCCTGATCGTCATCCTGGGCTCCACCGACCGGCGGGCGCCCGCGGGCTTCGCGCCTCTGGCCATCGGGCTGGCGCTGACGCTGATCCACCTCATCAGCATCCCGGTCACCAACACTTCGGTGAACCCGGCGCGCAGCACGGGGCCGGCGCTGGTCGTCGGCGGCTGGGCGCTGCAGCAGCTCTGGGCCTTCTGGGTGGCGCCACTGGTGGGTGGGCTGCTCGGCGGGTTGGCTTACCGCGCGCTGGCCGAGGAGATGCCGCCGAAACCGGCCATCACCGGCGAGGCCCGGCCTTCCACCTGAGCCTTTGCCACCTGAGTCCTTTCTGACCCTTTCCCTTCGGGTCCCTCCCGACTCAGCGGACCGTGCCCCTCCGGCGCGGTCCGTTTTTTATGGGAATGTTCGCCCCCACCCGGCCCCACCCGGCGGAAGTCACGGCCTTGTCGCGGGAACTTCGCGGGCGTCAACGGTTATTCAGGGCATCCGTTGACGCACTGGGAGTAGATCATGCGGCAGTTCGACCCCGATTCCAACCCGATGACCGACGAGGATTACGGCATCGTCCTCGGTCTGTTCATCGGCATCTACCTGGGGCTGCTGGCCGTCTCTCTGCTGCCCTGACCGGCGCGGGCCTTCTTCCAGTGGTCGGCCATGCGCTCCATGAGCTGACGGTAACGGCGGTCGGACCGCATCATCCGGCGCACCGCCTTGCCGTTGCGCGGGTCGGCGAGCATCCATTCCTCGGCGGCCATCTGGTGCTCCGGGTGGATGGACAGCATGTAGATCGCCGCCTGCTCCGGCTGCGTCACGGCCTCCTCCTTCAACCCCTCCAGGATCGCCCCGACATAGAGCGGCAGGACGTTGCGGAAGTCCTCCGGTCCGGTGCCGTCCTGGCTGGAGGCGTCGTCCCCGGCGCCCATCAGGGCGCGGCGCTCCTCCGCCGGCAGGGCGAAGAAGGCGTCCAGCCCCAGCAGCAGGTCGCAGACCGTCTTTTTGCGGACCATCCAGTTCGCCCCGCCCGACACCCGGCCGGCCAGCGACTGCAGGAAGGGGCGCAGCTTCTCCGGCGAGGTCTCGAAGACGGAGCGGGCGGGCGTGGCGATGGTTGCCATGGGCGTGGTCCTCCTGTCTCAGCCAGCCAGAGCGGCCAGCGTCTCGCGGTGGGTGCGGGCGTCGCCCGCGGCGACCACGCGCCCGCTGGAGGTGGCGTCGAGCGGCCGGCCGTCCCAATCGGTCATCAGCCCGCCGGCCCCGGTCACCACGGGCACCAGCGCCGCGAAGTCGTAGAGCTTCAGCCCCGATTCGACGACGAGGTCGTAATAGCCCGCCGCCAGCAAGCCGTAGCTGTAGCAGTCGCCGCCATAGACCGACACCTTGGCCGCCCCGGCCACCCGGCGGAAAGCGTCCTGGTCCGCGCCGGGGAACAGGTCAGGCGAGGTGGTCCCCAGGGTCGCCGCGGCCAGCCCTCCGGCGCAGGCGCGCACGCGGGCCGGCTGGCCGTTGAACAGGGTGGGCCGCCCCTCGACGCCCAGCCAGCGGTCCCGGACGATGGGCTGGTCGATGACGCCGAGCACCGGGCGCCCGCGGTGCAGCAGGGCGATCAGCGTGCCGAAGATCGGGCGGCCGGTGATGAAGGACTTGGTGCCGTCGATGGGGTCGATCACCCACACCCATTCGGCGTCCAGGTTCTTCGTCCCGAACTCCTCGCCATAAATGCCGTCGTCGGGGCGCTCGGCCTCGATGATGGCGCGGATGGTCCGCTCCGCCTCGCGGTCGGCGATGGTGACGGGTGAGGCGTCGGCCTTGTCGTCCACCGCCACCGGCGTGCGGAAATACTGGCGGATGACCGGGCCGGAGGCGTCGGCCAGACGCTCCGCCAGGGTCACCAGGGGGGTGGGGCAGGGTTCGGTCATGGTCGCTCCGCCGGATCGCGCGTGGTGGGAAGGAGAGCGGCATCCTAGTCGGCTGCTCTCCCGGCGCAAACCATCAATGCGGGGGGAGGGTTGCGCGGGACGCCGCTTCCCCGCTTCGCGGGCTTGTGGCAGCCTCTTCGCCATGCACGACCGCTCCTCCCCACCCGACCGCCCGAACGCCCGCCCGAACGCCTATGCCGGCATTCCGCTCGACCGCGCCGCCGTGCGCCGCAAGGACAAGGACTGGCTGAAAGACGCCTGGGCCTCGCCGCAGGCGCGCCTGCTGCCCGTGGCGAAATCGCGCAACTTCGTGACCGGCGATACCGACTCGGCTCGCGCGGTCGCCGTCGCCTGCGGTGGTGACTGGGGGGTGGAGCCGGTTTTCCTCGGCCTGCTGGACGGCGTGCCGCACTTCACCGTGGACCTGACCGGCCTGGAAGCGCCGGAGGAGCATCCGGCCCTGGCCGGGCTCGGCCGTTTCGAGGACCTGCGCGCCGTCGGCCCGGTGATGGAGGCGACGGAGGCCGGGCTGTGCGCCTACGCCCGCGGCATCACCTGGTGGAACGCCCGGCACCGCTTCTGCGGCGTCTGCGGCTCGGTCGCGGCGGGTGCCGAGGGCGGGCATGTGCGCGTCTGCACCAACCCGGACTGCGCCACCCACCATTTCCCGCGCACCGACCCGGCGGTGATCATGCTCGTCCATGACGGGGCCGGGCGCGTGGTGCTGGGCCGCAACTCCCGCTTCCCGCCGGGCATGCATTCGGTGCTGGCCGGCTTCGTCGAGCCGGGCGAAAGCCTGGAGGACAGCGTGCGGCGCGAGGTGCTGGAGGAGGTGGGGCTGGAGGTCACCGACATCCGCTACCACTCGTCCCAGCCCTGGCCCTTCCCGTCCTCGCTGATGCTGGGCTTCAGCGCGCGGGCGGTGACGCTGGACATCCAGACGGACCTGGAGGAGCTGGAGACGGCCCACTGGTTCGACCGCGAGTTTCTGCGGACCTTCACTCCCAGCGAGGAGTTCCGCCTCGCCCGCCCCGACAGCATCGCCCGCCGCCTGATCGACGAGTGGATCGCCGAGGGGGAGTGAGGGAACACGCGGCGAAGCCGTGGGAAGGGTGGGGGCAGGCGCGGCCCGCCCCTTCCTCAATCCTCGCCGATGCGCTGGCTTTCCTGATAGCGGAAGGGGTTGGCGGGGTAGACGCCCAGGATCTTCACCTCGCCCGCGCGGGCAAAGAAGGCCAGCTCCTCCAGCGCCAGACGCAGGGAGCGCTCCTCCGGATGGCCTTCCACGTCGGCGTAGAACTGGGTCTGGGTGAAGTGCCCGCCGACCATGTAGCTTTCCAGCTTCGTCATGTTGATGCCGTTGGTGGCGAAGCCGCCCAGCGCCTTGTAAAGGGCCGCCGGCACGCTGCGCACGCGGAAGACGAAGGTGGTGATGATCTTGGTCCCGGTCCCCGCGGCGGGCAGCGGCGGAGTCTTCGGCTCGCGGGACAGGATCAGGAAACGGGTGGTGTTGTGCTCCGCGTCCTCGATGCCGCCCTTCAGGATGTCCAGCCCGTAGATGTCGGCGGCCAGCGACGAGGCGATGGCCGCGTGCTGGGGGTCCCCCAGCTTGGCGATCTCGGCGGCGGCGCCCGCGGTGTCGGCGTGGGAGATCGCCGTCAGCCCCAGCTCCCGCGTCATGTTGCGGCACTGGGACAGCGCCTGGATGTGGCTGCGCACCGTCTTCAGCCCGGCCAGCGTCGCGCCCTTCGGGGCGAGGAGCTGGTGGTTCACCCGCTGGAAATGCTCGCCGATGATGTGCAGGCCGCCTTCGGGGAGCAGATGGTGGTTGTCGGCCACGCGCCCGGCGATGGAGTTCTCCACCGGGATCATGGCGAGCGCCGCGCGCCCCTCGCGCACGGCGGCGAAGGCGTCCTCGAACGTGGCGCAGGGCAGCGTCGTCATCTCCGGAAAGACCGTCCGGCAGGACAGGTCCGAATAGGCGCCGGGCAGGCCCTGGAAGGCGATCACGTTCGAGGTCGTCATCGGGAGGTCTTCTTTTAAAGGGAGGTGCGCTTGGCGAGGATCGCGCGGGCGCGCTCCAGGTCGGCGGGAGTATCGACGCCGAGCGGAACCGCGTCAACGACGGCGGCGTCGATGCGCATCCCGAAGGCCAGGGCGCGGAGCTGCTCCAGCCGCTCCCGCTGCTCCAGCGCCGACGGCGGCAGGCGGACGTAGCGCTCCAGCGCGGCGCGGCGGTAGGCGTAGAGCCCGATGTGGTGGAACAGCGGCCCGTCGCCCCAGGGCGCGGTGGCGCGGCTGAAATAGAGGGCGCGGCCGCGCCGGGCGCCGGGCGGCAGTTCCAGGATGGCCTTCACCACGTTGGGATCGGTGCGCTCCTCCTCCCGCGTGATCTCGACCACCAGAGTGGCGATGTCCACCTGCGGGTCGGACAGCGGGGCGAAAGCGGCGCGGACCACCGCCGGCTCGATGGTCGGCAGGTCGCCCTGCACGTTCACCACCGCGTCGTATTTCCCCTCCGGATCGAGCAGGCTGACCGCCTCGAAGATGCGGTCGGAGCCCGAGGGATGGTCGGGCCGGGTCAGCACGGCGGTGCCGCCCGCCTCCTCCACCGCCGCGGCGATCTCCGGCTCGGCGCAGGCGACCACCACCGGGCCGATCTCCGCCTCCATGGCGCGGCGCCACACCTGCACGATCATCGGCGCGCCGCCGATGTCGGCCAGCGGCTTGCCCGGCAGGCGGGTGGAGGCCATGCGGGCGGGAATGACCACGATGGGATTGGACGGCGGCGGGTTCGGCGTCGTCTTGCTGTCTGCGTTCATGTCGGCGTTCATGGTGGAACGGCCCCCTGTCGCGTCGGAAAGGTGGCGCGGGTGAACCATGGATCGCCCTTTGCGTCAAGCGGTGTCACTCCAATATTCAGACGGCCAACAGTCGGAAACCCGACATTCCTGTGGCAAGGGAGGGGGCCGAAGCGGTGACAAGCCGCCGCGGTCACGCTATCGTGCGGCGGAGAACCAGCCAGTCCTGGCGACGGACCCGCGGCACGACAAAAAGGGGAAAAAGACGTTATGAGCATGGAGTGGAACAAGATTTTCGGCGCCGTGCTGCTGGCGGGTCTGATCGCCATGTTGGCCGGCTTCGCCGCGGAAGTTCTGGTGCACCCGAAGACGCCTGAGAAACCCGCCTATGTGGTGGCCATGCCGGACGGCGCCGCTCCGGCCCCCAGCGGTGGCGCGGCCCCGTCCGGCCCCGCCGAGATCGCCCCGCTGCTCGCCAAGGCCGACGCCGCCGCCGGCCAGTCCGCGGCCAAGGCCTGCGCCGCCTGCCACAGCTTCGACAAGGGCGGCCCGAACAAGGTCGGCCCGAACCTCTACGGCATCGTCGGCGCCGCGCACGGTCATATCGACGGCTTCGCCTATTCCGATGCCATCAAGGGCAAGGCCGGCCCCTGGAACTACGACGAGCTGAACCACTTCCTCTACGACCCGAAGGCCTACGCGCCGGGCACCAAGATGACCTTCGCCGGCGTCAAGAAGGACCAGGACCGGGCGAACATCATCGCCTATCTGCGCTCCCTCTCCGACAGCCCGGCGCCGCTGCCGCAGTAACGCGCCTCGGTCTCATCCGGGAAAAAGGAAAAAGCCCCGCGTTCCGCAGGACGCGGGGCTTTTTCGTTCCGCCTCAAACGGAAAGCCGGCAGATTGGCCTTGCATAGGGCGGCCTTATCGCCGATATAAGGCGCGGGAGGCTGGCGGCGGACGAGTCCCTCGCCAACCCGGTCAGGTCCGGAAGGAAGCAGCCGTAACGAGTTTCGGCTCGGGTCGTTCGTCCAGTCTCCCACCCTTCCCCATAAAGTCCTGCAGTGAATTGAAACGGCGACAGCCCCGCGCCGTGACGCTATTCTGCGCTCCGTCGTGAAGCCGATTACCGGGCCAGCCGCGTGACCGATACCACCGTTGCCGATATGTCCTCTTCCGTTTCCGGGACGTCCGGGGGCCTCGCCTACCGGGTGCTGGCGCGGAAATACCGTCCGAAGAGCTTTGCCGAGCTGATCGGGCAGGACGCGCTCGTCCGCACCCTGACCAACGCCATCCATTCGGGCCGCATCGCCCAGGCCTTCATGCTGACCGGCGTGCGTGGCGTGGGCAAGACGACCACCGCCCGCATCATCGCCCGCGCGCTGAACTGCACCGGGCCGGACGGCACCGGCGGGCCGACCGTGACGCCCTGCGGCGTCTGCGATAATTGCCGGGCCATCGCCGAGGACCGCCACGTCGATGTGATGGAGATGGACGCCGCCAGCCACACCGGCGTGGACGACATCCGCGAGATCATCGACGGCGTGCGCTACGCCCCCGTCTCGGCGCGCTACAAGCTCTACATCATCGACGAGGTCCACATGCTCTCCAAGAGCGCGTTCAACGCGCTTTTGAAGACGCTGGAGGAGCCGCCGGCCCATGTGAAGTTCGTCTTCGCCACCACCGAGATCCGCAAGGTGCCGGTGACGGTGCTCTCGCGCTGCCAGCGCTTCGACCTGCGGCGCGTCGACGCCCAGGTGCTGAAGGAGCATTTCACCCGCATCACCGGCCTGGAAGGGGCGGGGATCGAGCCGGACGCCGCAGCCCTGATCGCGCGCGCCGCCGACGGGTCGGTGCGCGACGGCCTGTCGCTGCTCGACCAGGCCATCGCGCTGGCCGCCGGCACGGTGACCGCGCAGCAGGTGCGCGACATGCTGGGGCTGGCCGACCGCAGCAAGGTGATCGATCTGTTCGAGGCCGCCGTCTCGGCCAAGCCGGCGGAGGCGATGGACCTGCTGTCCGACCTGCACCGCGTCGGCGCCGATCCGGTGGTGATCCTCCAGGATCTTCTCGACCTCGTGCACAATCTGACGCGGCTGAAGGTCGTGCCGGACAGCGCCAACGACCCCGGCCTGCCGGAGGCGGAGCGCACCCGCGGCGCCGCCCTGTCGGCGAAGCTCGGCATGCCGGCGCTGACCCGCGCGTGGCAGCTCCTGCTGAAGGGGCTCGGCGAGGTGCAGGCCGCCCCGGTGCCGCAGCAGGCCCTGGAGATGGTCATCGTGCGGCTGTCCTACGCCGCCGACCTGCCGACTCCGGGCGATCTGATCCGCCAGTTCCAGAATCTGCACAATGGCGGCGGGCACGGTGGCCAGGGTGGCGGTGGCGCCCCGCGCGGCCCCGGTGGCGGGCCGGTGGCGGTGGGCGGCTCCGCCGTGCGCGCCGTCGCCCACCAGGCGCAGCCAAGCCAGCAGCCGAGCCCGCAGCCCGCGCCGGCCGTTGCCGTCGCCGTGGCGGACGAGGAGCGCGTGGCGATGCCGCGCGACTTCCGCACGCTGGTCCAGGTCTTCGCGGAGAAGCGCGAGGGCGCGCTCTACGGCCACCTGACCGGCAGCGTCCATCTGGTGCGCATGGAGCCGGGGCGGCTGGAACTGCGGCTGACGACTTTGGCCCCGTCGACCCTGCCGAATCGCGTCGGCCAGCTGTTGACGGAATGGACCGGCCAGCGCTGGGTCGTCATCGTGTCGGACGCGCCGGGCGAGCCGACGCTGATCCAGCAGGAGCAGGCTGCCCAGAAGCGTGCGTTGGAGGAGGCGGAGACGCATCCGGTGGTGCGCGCCGTTCTGGACGCCTTTCCCGGCGCGAAGATCACCGACGTCCGCGACCTCAAGGCGGCGGTCGAGGCCGAGCCCCAGGTTGCGGATGACGGGGAGAATCCCGACCTTATGGTCATGCAGCAGGACGACGGGGTTTATTACCCGCTCGACGATGAAGGAGATTTCTGACCCATGAAGAACCTCGGCCAGATGATGAAGCAGGCCCAGCAGATGCAGGCCAAGATGCAGGAGATGCAGGCCCGCCTGGGCGAGGTCGAGATGAGCGGCCAGTCGGGCGCCGGCATGGTCAACGTGACGGTGAACGGCAAGGGCGAGATGAAGAAGATCAAGCTCGACAAGTCGATCGTCGATCCGGAGGACATCGAGGTCCTGGAGGACCTGATCATCGCCGCCTTCAACGACGCCAAGGCCAAGGTGGAGCAGCACGTCGCCAACGAGACCCAGAACCTGATGGGCGGGATGAAGCTGCCGCCGGGCATGAAGCTGCCGTTCTGAGTTGTCATGGCCGGGTCGAACGCGGCCCGGCCACCCTTTAAAAAACGAAGCCGTGAATGATCGGACCTGAAATCGAGCGCCTGATCCAGCTCCTGTCCAAGCTGCCGGGGCTGGGGCCGCGGTCGGCGCGGCGGGCGGCGCTGCACCTGATGAAGCGCCGCGACAGTCTGCTGGTGCCGCTGTCCGAATCCATGGCGCTCGCCGCGGAGGCCATCCGCAACTGTTCGGTCTGCGGCAACCTCGACAGCCGCGATCCCTGCTCCGTCTGCTCCGACCACAGCCGCGACCGCTCGATCATCTGCGTCGTGGAGGATGCCGGCGACCTCTGGGCGCTGGAGCGCACGCGCGCCTTCCGCGGCACCTATCACGTGCTGGGCGGCACGTTGTCGGCGTTGCAGGGGGTGGGGCCGGACGATCTGAACATTCCGTCCCTGGTGGAGCGCGCGAAGGACCCGGCGGTGACCGAGGTCATCCTGGCGCTGAACGCCACGGTGGACGGGCAGACCACCGCCCATGTGGTGACCGACCGCCTGTCCGGCAGCGGCGTCTCCGTGTCCCGTCTGGCCCACGGCGTGCCGGTGGGCGGGGAATTGGATTACCTGGACGACGGGACGCTGACCGCGGCGCTGAAGGCGCGGCGGCCTTTGTAGCAAGGTTTTGTGAGGGGAAGTCTTGCCCCCTCCCTAACCCTCCCCCGCTTCGCAGGGGAGGGGATTGAACTCCCTCTCCTGCGAAGCGGGGGAGGGAAGGGGCCCGCGAAGCGGGAAGGGTGGGGGCCCGTCTCGACCACCCACCCACACCCCCGAACCTTACTTCTTCTTCAGCGCGGCGACGCCCGGCAGGTCCTTGCCTTCCAGCCACTCCAGGAAGGCGCCGCCGGCGGCGGAGATGTAGGTGAACTTCTCCTCCACGCCGGCATGGGCCAGCGCCGACACGGTGTCGCCGCCGCCGGCCACCGACAGCAGGCCGCCTTCCGACGTGCGCTCGGCGACGAGGCCGGCGACGGCGTTGGTGCCGGCGTCGAAGGGCTGGATCTCGAAGGCGCCCAGCGGGCCGTTCCACACCACCGTCTTCGCACCCTGGAGCTTCAGGCCGAGGAACTCGACCGTCTCGGGGCCGACGTCCAGAGCCATCTCATCGGCGCCGATGCCGTCCGCCGGAACGGCGCGGTGGGCCGCACCGGCCTTGAACTCCTTGGCGACGATGAAGTCCTTGGGCAGCAGCAGCTCGCAATTGGCGGCCTTGGCGGTCTCCATGATGGCGCGGGCCTGATCGGCCATGTCCTTCTCGCAGAGCGAGGCCCCGACATCCACGCCCTGGGCGAAGAGGAAGGTGTTCGCCATGCCGCCGCCCAGCGCCAGCATGTCGACCTTCTTCACGAGGTTGCCGAGCAGGTCCAGCTTGGTGGAGATCTTGGCGCCGCCGACGACGGCGGCCACCGGGCGCTCCGGCTTCTCCAGCGCCTTGGTCAGCGCCTCAAGCTCGGCCTGCATCAGGCGGCCCGCGGCGGCCGGCAGATGCTGGGCGACGCCCTCGGTCGAGGCGTGGGCGCGGTGCGCGGCGGAGAAGGCGTCGTTGACGTAGAGGTCGCCCAGCGCCGCGATCTGCTTGGCGAAGGCGGGGTCGTTCTTTTCCTCTTCCGCGTGGAAGCGCGTGTTCTCCAGCAGCACAATGGCGCCCGGCTGCACGCCGTCGATGGCGGCCTTGGCCTTGTCGCCGACGCAATCCTCGCCGAAGGCGACGGTCTGGCCGACGGCGGCGCTCAGCGCCTCCAGCACGTTGCGCAGCGAGTTCTTGGCGTCCGGACCGTTCTTCGGGCGGCCGAAGTGCGACAGAACCACGACTTTCGCACCCTTCTTCGCCAGCTCCGTCAGGGTCGGCGCCAGACGGTCGATGCGGGTCGTGTCGGAGACCTTGCCGTCCTGCATCGGGACGTTGAGGTCGGCACGCACCAGCACCGTCTTGCCGTTCACGTCGAGGTCGTCGATGGTGTTGAACTCGGTCATGGCTGCTGTCCCTACGGGTTGAACTTTTGCCGGGCAATCCAGCACAGGGGCGACCGCTTTGCAACGGCCCGCGTGGGCGACCGGTTGCCCCATGCGGCGAAAGGACCGGGCTCTGGGCGGGCGGGACCGGCGATCCCATCTCTATCCCATGAACAGGATCACCCCGCATTCCTCCGCGCGGCTGGCCCCCCGGCTGGCCTACGCGGCCAGCCAGTCCGCCCGCGTCGCCTGGTTCCTCGGCCAGTACATGATGGCCGCGCGGATCGGCCGGCGGATCACCGGGCCGCCGCGGCGAACCCCACCCGACGGGCGTCCGGTGCCCGGCACCCGCGCGATTTTGGAAGAGCTGCGCGCCCTGCTGGCCCGCGACCTCGCCAACATCGAGGCGGGCTGCTACCGCCTGCCGCACGACCTGATGCCCGACCCGCGCCGGCTGCTGACCGACGCCGCCGCCTTCTTCCGCGACGTGCCGGAGGTGTCGCGGCGCCGCCGCGACCATGCGGCGGTGGAGGTGCGCGCCAACCCGCCGCCCGGCAGCGCGGGGCTGCCCGCTTACTACCGCCAGAACTTCCATTACCAGACCGGCGGTTACCTGACGGAGGAGAGCGCCCGCCTCTACGACCATCAGGTGGAGGTGCTGTTCGGCGGTGGGGCCGACGCCATGCGCCGCCAAGTCCTGGTGCCGATCTTCGAGCATCTGAAAACGCGCCGAAGCGCCGATTGCCGCCTGCTCGACGTGGCCGCCGGGACGGGGCGCTTCCTGACCTTCGTGAAGGACAACCACCCGCGCCTGCCGGTGACCGCGCTCGACCTCTCCCCGGCCTATCTGCGCGAGGCGCGGCGCAACCTCGCCCCCTGGGCGCGCAGCAGCGCGCTGGTCCAGGCGGCGGCCGAGGCGATGCCGCTGGCCACCGGGTCGCAGGACATCGTGACCTGCATCTACCTGTTCCACGAACTGCCGCCGAAGATCCGCGCCCAGGCCGCCGCCGAGATGGCCCGCGTGCTGAAGCCCGGCGGCATCCTGGTCTTCATGGACAGCGTGCAGTATGGCGACAACCCGATGATGGATGGGCTGATCGACCGCTTCCCGCAGTCCTTCCACGAGCCCTTCTACGCCCATTACGCCCGCGACGACCTGCCCGCCCTGTTCGCCGCCGCCGGGCTGCGCCTGCGCGAGACGTCGCTGGCCTACATGTCCAAGCTCCTGGTGCTGGAAAAGGCGGACCCCTGATTGCGGGGACTGCAACAAAAGCGTCATGGTTCTGTAACTTGACCGGGGCTGGGGCCTGTGCAAAACGGGGACCCACCGGAAACGACGGGGCACGAATGGTGGTCGAAGCGGAGTCCAACCGGGAAACCGAGCTGAAGCTGGCCGTCAGGGCCGAAGACATGGCGAAGCTCCGGTCCTGCCCGGCGGTCGCATCCCGCGCCAAGGGAAAAGCCGGCACCAAGACCCTGGAAAGCACCTATTACGACACCGCCGACCGGCGTCTGGCCGGGCGGCTGGTGGCGTTGCGTGTGCGCAAGGTCGGCAGCCAGCATCTCCAGACCATCAAGGGCGCGCCGGAGCGCGGCGAGCTTGGCCGGGCGGAGTGGGAGCATCCGGTCGCCGGACCGGCCCCCGACCTGTCGGCCATCGAATCGCCGGAGGCGCTGGACCTTCTGGGGTCGGTCGGCGCGGCGGAGTTGCAGCCGCTCTTCACCACGTTCATCCAGCGCACCGTGCGCGTGGTGACGATGGGCGAGGGCGAAACCGCCAGCCGGATCGAGGTCGCCTTCGACAGCGGCGAGATCCGCGCCCCCGACGGCGCCTCCATCCCGGTGTCGGAGGTGGAGTTGGAGCTTCTCGAAGGCTCCGCCGCCGCCCTCTACGATCTGGCGCTGGAGCTGGCCCAGGCCGCCCCGCTGCGGCTCGACCCGCGCACCAAGGCGGAGCGCGGTTATGCGCTCGCCGACGGCACGGTGGACAAGGTGGTCAAGGCGGGCAAGCTGGAGCTGGACCGCGACACCACGGTGGAAGGCGCGCTGGCCCGCATCCTGCGCTCCTGCATCGGCCACATGCTGGCGAACGAGGCCGTCACCCTGATCGGCGAGGACGCGGAGGGCGTCCACCAGATGCGCGTGGCGCTGCGCCGCCTGCGCTCGGCGCTCGCCCTGTTCAAGGATTTCATCCCCGCCGCGTCCTACGCCTGGCTGGTCGGCGAGGTGAAGTGGCTGGGCGGCAGCCTCGGCCCGGCGCGCGACTGGGACGTCTTCCTGGCCGAACTGCTGGAGCCGGTGAGGGACTCCTTCCACCGCGCCGACGGTCACGGCAAGCCGCTCCAGGAGGACATCGACGCGCTCGCCGCTGCGGCGCGCGCCCGCCGCGACCGCGCCTACGAGGGGGTGCGCGAGGCCATCCGGTCGGAGCGCTACACCACCTTCCTGCTGAAGTTCGGCGCCTGGGTCGAGTCGCGGGGCTGGCGCGACCAGCCGGTCAGCGAGCATTCCGCCCGGCTGTTCGACCCGGTGGAGAATCTGGCCGATCATCTGCTGTCGCGCCGCGCCAAGAAGGCCCGGCGCGCCGGCCACGGCTTCGCGAGCCTGTCGGTGACCGAGCGGCACGAGCTGCGCATCGCCTTGAAGAAGCTGCGCTACGCGGCGGAGTTCTTCCGCAGCCTCTACGACGACAAGCCGGCCCGCCGCTACATCCAGGACCTGTCGGCCTTCCAGGACGCGCTGGGCCATCTGAACGACGTGGCGACGGCGACCCGCCTGCTGCACGAGCTGCACGACGACGGCAGCCGGCCCGAGCCGGGCGAGCCGCGCGCCGCCGGCATCGTCATCGGCTGGCACGCCCGCGGCGTGGCGGAGTCCGAACCGGCGCTCCGCGACCTGTGGAAGGAGTTTGCCGACGCGAAAGCCTTCTGGTCAAAGCCCGACCGCGAGGGGTAATCTTCCCACCCATGCGGACCATTCTCGTCGCCAACATCAAGGGCGGTTGCGGCAAGACCACGATCGCCACCCACCTCGCCGCGGCCAGCGCCGCCGCGGGGCACAGCACGGCGCTGGCCGACGTGGACCGCCAGCGCTCCTCGCTCGGCTGGCTGGCCCGCCGCCCGGCCACAGCCTCCGCCCTGGTGGGGCTGGACTGGGCGAAGGACCTGTCCGACGCGCCGAAGGGCATCCAGCGCCTCGTCATCGACGCGCCGGCCGCGCTGAAGACCAAGCAGATCGAGGATCTGGTGCGGATGGCCGACGTCGTCGTCCTGCCGGTGCTGCCCAGCGCCTTCGACGAGCAGGCGACTCAGCGCTTCCTCGGCAAGCTGGAGGAGCTGAAGTCGATCGCCAGGAACCGCAAGTCGGTGGCGGTGGTCGGCAACCGCCTGCGCCCCCGCACCAAGGCGGCGGACCGGCTGGACCGGTTCCTCGGCGGGGTCGGGCACAGCGTGGTGACCCGCCTGCGCGACAGCCAGATCTACGCCGACGCTGCGGCCTCCGGCCTAAGCCTGTTCGACCTGACCGGCAAGCGCGCCGCCGAGCACCGCGCCGATTGGGAACCGCTGCTGGCCTACATCGAGAAGGCGTGAGCGGGGACGGCGCCGTTACAGTCTGTTACGTTCGGGCATGGTGCGGGACATCAAGCGGTTACAATCCGGCCCCATTTTGGCCGCATTCCGTTCAACCCGCGAGCCGTCCCCCATGCCCTCCCTCACCTCCACCATCACCCGGCAGATCGTCACACCAGTGACCATCGTCCTGTTCGTCGTCTCCACCGTCACCGGGATCATGTTGCTTCTGCACTGGAACGGCAATCTGGTGCGCTTTTCCCACGAGTGGCTCAGCGTCGGCTTCTCGGCCATCGGCCTGTGGCATCTGGCGCGCAACTGGACGGCCTTCCTCCAGTATTTCAAGCGCAACGTGGCCCTGTCGGCCTTTGTGGTCAGCGTCGCCGGCTCGCTGGTCTTCACGGCGATGACCGGGAGCCCGGCCTCCACCGGCGGCCCCGGCGCGATGATGCGGGCGGTGGCGAACGCCCCGCTGGCCACGGTGGCGCCGGTCTTCGGGCTGGACGCCGACAAGGCCATCCAGGCGCTCAAGGCCGCCAACATCGAGGCGCAGCCCGGCGAGTCGCTGTCGGCCATCGGCAGCCGCGCCGGGATGAACGCGGTGGGCGTGGCGAACATCCTCACCGCCGCCAAGCAACCCAAGCCAGCTTCTAATGGGCCGGCGTCGTAACGTCCTGGAAGCGACCGCCTACACCCGCGCCACGAGGAACAGCCGCTTGAAGGGAAACAGCGTGCGGCCATCGGGGCGCCGGGGATAGGCGGCGTTCAGCCGGGCGCGGTAGGCCGCAAGAAAGTCGTCCAGCTCCGCGCCCGTCAGCGTGTCCAGGACGGGAAGCAGCGTCGTTCCGCGCGTCCATTCCAGCACCGGATCGTCGCCCTCCAGAACCTGGAGATACTCGGTCTCCCAGAGATCCAGGCGCCGGGTGAGCGGGGCGAGCCAGCCGTAATAGGTGTCCGGCGCGTGCACCGGGGCGGTGCGCAGGACCGGCGCCAGCCGCTCGGCCCACGGGCCGTCCGCCGCCGTCTCGTACAACAGGCGGTGCGAGGGCGCGTCGAAGTTGCGGGGCATCTGCACGGCCAGCACCCCGCAGGGGGCCAGCGCCCGCAGCAGGTCCGGGAACAGCCGCTCGTGCCCGTCCAGCCAGTGCAGGGCGGCGTTGGAGATCAGCAGATCGACCGGCCGGTCGGGGCGCCAGACGCGCAGGTCGGCCTGGAGCCAGCGCACGCGGGACGGCGTGTCCTGGGCGCGCTCCAGCATGGCGGGGGAATTGTCCACCCCCAGCACCACGGCCTCCGGCCAGCGTTCGGCCAACAGGCGGGCGAGCTGCCCGGTGCCGCAGCCGAGATCGACCACCGTCCGCGGGGTCAGGGAGGGCAGGGCCGCCACGAGGTCGTGGGCCGGGCGGCGGCGCCAGGACTCGAACCTTGCGTATTGTTCGGGGTCCCACGGCATGCCCGGCCTCCACCGGTTGAAGGGGTTTGGGGGTTATTCCTGCTCGCGCTGGCGGGCGATCCGCTCGTCCATGTGGTTGTAGTGCTTCGTGACCATCATGAAGATCGTCCCGATGCAGCCGATGGCCAACAGCCAGCCGCCATAATAGAACGCCGTATCCGACGCGCGCGACGCCGCCAGCAGGCCGATGAACGCCATGAAGCCCAGGATACCCCCGGTGATCCACTTGCCCGTGCCTTCCAAAGTCCCGTTCCCTTCCTTCGCTGCCGGTCCCGCGCGGGGCGTCCGCCCGGCGGGATGCCGACGGGTTGACCGTGCCGCGAATTCTGGTGGAGCGGGCGCCGGAAATCAATCCGGGATGGGCGAATCCGATGTGGGCATTTCGCCCAACCGGCCGGCACCCTCCACGACGATCCCCGCGGGAAGCTCCAGCGCGAAGACGGTGCCCGCCGCCGTGCTCTCCACCAGCCGCAGGTCGCCGCCATGGGCGCGCAGCACCTCCCGCGCGATGGCGAGGCCCAGCCCGACGCCGCCCGCCCGCGCGGAGCCGGCGAAAGGTTGGAACAGGTTGTCCCGCGCCCGCGGCGGCAGGCCCGGCCCGTCGTCGGCGACCAGCAGGAGCAGCCCGCCGCCCGCCCGCTCCCGCGCCGTCACCATCACCGCCGCGGCCCCCGCCTGGGCGGCGTTGCGCCCCAGATTGACCAGCGCGCGGGAGAGCTGGGCGGCGTCCGCGCGGACGGTCAGCCCCTCCGGCACCCGGTTGTCCCAGCGCAGCTCCGCCCGCTCCCCATCCGGGCGCAGGGCGCCCAGCGCCTCGGCCCCGGCCTCTTCGACCAGCGGGCGCAGCGGCACTTCGGTCCGCGCCAGGGGCAGCAGGCCGTCGCGGGTGTAGGTCATCGTCTGGCCGCACAGCTCCACGGCCCGGTCGATGGAGGCCATCAGCCGCGGCGTGACCCGCCGCACCTCCGGATCGGCGCTCTCGGCCAGCCGTTCCGACAGCAGGGCGGCGGTGGACAGGATGGCGCGCAGGTCGTGGTTGATCTTGGCGACCGCGGTGCCCAGCGCGGCCAGCCGCTCGCGCTGGCGCAGCGCGCTGCGGATGGTGGCCTGCATGTCGGCCAGCTCGCGCTCCGCCACGCCGATCTCGTCGGTGCGGGCGCTCGGCTGGAAGGGCGGTGTGCCGTCGGGGTCGCGGCGGATGGCGACCAGCCCCTCGGTCAGGCGGCGCATCGGCCGCACCAGCAGCCGGGTCAGCGAGACGAAGACCAGCACCGCCGCGATCAGCGAGATCGCCACCGACAGCGCCAGGATGCGGCCGGAGAAGTCGATCATCGCCCGGATCATCGGCCGCTCGTCGATCACCATCTCGACCTGGAAGGCCGGGTCCTTGGGCGACGGCCCGATCACCCGGATCACCCGGTCACGCCGCTGGGCCAGCGCCATGAAGGCGTCGGCGGCCAGCCGGGGCGCCATGGTGGCGCGCAGGTCGAAGACGGCGTCCACCGTCGGCGGCATGGAGCGGGACAGCATGTAGACGCGGCTGTCCGGCCGGATCAGCTCCACCGCGTGGGCGCCAACATGGGCCAGCAGCTCGTTCTGAAGCTCCATCGCCACCATCATGTCCGGCGTCGCCTCCACCGACAGGGCGGCGAGATGGGCGGCGGCCAGCCGCTCCTCCAGATAGGTCAGGCGGTAGCGCGCGATGGATGGCGTGTAGATCAGCACCTCCGCCAGCAGGACGAACAGCACGGTCAGCACCAGCAGCTTCGCCGACAGGCTTCTCGTGACGGGCGGCAGGGGCATGGGCGGCGTCCGGGGGCAGGGTCCGGGGGAAGGGATGCCGGAGGATAGGGCAGGATGCCGCCGCAGACCAGTTGCCGGACCTTATTATCCCTCTCCCGCACCGGGGGAGGGGATTCGAGCGCTCCCCTCTGGCGCGCCACTTCCAAGATTGGTAGTAGAACCGGCATGAGCGACCTTGCCCGTCACATCGACTCCCTGTCCCGCGCCAGCGTGCTGTGCGTCGGCGACGTCATGCTCGACCGATTCATCTACGGATCGGTCGACCGCGTGTCCCCCGAAGCGCCGATCCCCGTGCTGCGGATCGAGCGGGAGACGGCCATGCTCGGCGGTGCCGGCAACGTGGCCGCCAACGTCATGGCGCTGGGCGCCGGCTGCCGCTTCGTGTCGGTGGTGGGCGAGGACGCGGCGGGGCTGGAGCTGGTCCGCCTCGTGGCCAGGGAGACGGGCGACGGCGGCGGGCTGGTCGCCGAGCCGGGGCGCCAGACCACCGTCAAGACGCGCTTCATCGGCGGGCGCCAGCAGCTTCTGCGCGCCGACGCCGAGTCCATCGCCGCCATCGCGTCGGAGGAGGAGGTGATGGTCGCCGCCCGCACCGGCCTGCTGACGGTGGGCGCGGTGATCCTCTCCGACTATGGCAAGGGCGTGCTGACCGACGCTCTGGTGGCGCAGCTCATCCAGGCGGCGCGGGAGGCCGGGCTGCCGGTGGTGGTCGATCCCAAGGGCGACGATTTCGGGCGCTACCGTGGGGCCAGCGTGATCACCCCCAACCGCAAGGAGCTGATCCAGGCGACGGGGATGCCCGCCGACAGCGACGCCGAGGTCGAGGCCGCCTGCCGCTTCCTGCTGGACAGCTGCGGCATCGACGCGGTGGTCGCCACGCGCAGCGAGCGCGGCATGTCCGTTGTGACGCGCGACGGCGCCACCCATCTGCCGGCCAACGCGCGCGAGGTCTTCGATGTCTCGGGCGCCGGCGACACGGTGGTGGCGACGCTGACCTCCGCCCTGTCGGTTGGGGTGGAGCTGGCCGACGCGGCGCGGCTGGCCAATCTGGCCGCCGGGATCGTGGTGGGTAAGGTCGGCACCGCGGTGGTCCGCGCGCCGGAGCTGCTGTCCGCGCTGCACGAGCAGGAATGGCGCAGCGGCGAGGAGAAGGTCGATACGCTGGAGCAGGCCGTGGAGCGGGCCGAGCGCTGGCGCGCCCGCGGCAAGCGGGTGGGCTTCACCAACGGCTGCTTCGACCTGCTGCACCCCGGCCACATCGCGTTGCTGAACCAAGCCAAGGCGGCCTGCGACGTGTTGGTGGTGGGACTGAACAGCGACGCCTCGGTGAAGCGGCTGAAGGGCGAGACGCGCCCGGTGCAGACCGAGACGGCGCGGGCGACAGTGCTCGCCTCGCTGGCCTGCGTCGATCTGGTGGTGATCTTCGGCGAGGACACGCCGGAGGAGCTGATCCGCGCCCTGCGCCCCGACGTGCTGGTGAAGGGGGCAGACTACACCGTCGCCACGGTGGTCGGTGCCGGATTCGTGCAGAGCTACGGCGGCAAGGTCGTGCTGGCCGACCTCGTGGACGGCCAGAGCACGACCAACACCATCAAGCGCATGCAGCGCTGAACGCCGGGATGCAGAAATCGGGGCGCTGAAACCCCGGAGCCGAAGCTCCGGGGCGTCCGCGCCGCGCGATCACATCTTCTTCTGGACGCTGTCCGACGAGCGCTCCATGGCGCGGCCGCCGGCCTGCACATCCTCGCCCATGCCTTCGACGGTGTTGCAGGCGGCGAGGCTGGTGGTCAGGGCGGCGCCCAGGGCGGCGAAAAGGACGAGCTTCTTCAGGCTGCGCATGGCATTTTCCTCTTGAGGTCGAAAACAATCGGCTGAAAAACGCGAGAAACCCGTCAAAGGTTTCCGAAGACCCGCGATGCGGAAGGACAGTTCTCCACACTCAAACGGATAGGGGAGGGCGAGCATGTTCGAAGGGTTCACCCGCCACCGCATCGCCACCGACGGCGCCGAGATCCACACGCTGGTCGGCGGCGAGGGGCCGCCGCTCCTTCTGCTTCATGGGTTTCCGCAGTGCCACGCCCTGTGGAACCGGGTCGCGCCGCGTCTGGCCGAGCGCTTCACCGTGGTGCTCACCGACCTGCGGGGGTACGGCCAATCGTCGAAGCCGCCGGGCGATTCCGCGCACGAGACCTACTGCAAACGCACCAACGGGCACGATCAGGTGGCGGTAATGGCCGCGCTGGGCTTCGACCGCTTCCGGCTGGCCGGGCACGACCGCGGCGCGCGGGTGGCCCACCGGCTGGTCCTCGACCATCCAGACCGGGTCGAGCGCGTCGCCTTCCTCGACGTGGTGCCGACGCTGGAGGTCTTCGCCCGCATCGACCAGCGGATGGCGACCGCCTACTACCACTGGTTTTTCCTGATCCAGCCGAACAATCTGGCGGAACGGCTGATCGGGGCGGACCCCGACTTCTATCTGGGGCAGGTGCTCGGCTCCATCGGCAGCAGCGCCGACATCTTCGAGCCGGAGGCGATGGACGCCTACCGTACCGCCTTCCGCGACCCCGCCACCGTCCATGCCATGTGCGAGGACTACCGCGCCGCGGCCGGCATCGACCTGGAGCACGACCGCGAGGACCGCGCGGCGGGCCGCAAGGTGGCCTGCCCCGCCCTGTTCCTGTGGGGCCGCAACAGCGCGGTCGGGCGCCTCTACGACGACCCGCTGGGCATCTGGCGCGGCTACGCCCCGGCCATCGAGGGTCATGTGATGCCCGCCGGCCACTTCATCCCCGAAGAGGCGCCGGAGGAGACGGCGCAGGCGTTGCTGGATTTCTTCGCGGGGTGACTCTCACGCGGCGTGTCGCGCAGCCGTCTCTTTGCGAAAGCCCGATCCTCTTTCGGGCGCTTCATTGAGAAGGGACGCCGCCATGCGCTGCCAGGAGTTTCTGAATAATATTAAAACCTGTTTCGAGAGAGGATTTATTGATTACTCAAAGTTCAGAGAAATTGCCGCGGGTGAAAGTATATCGGGCGGGTGGGAGGTCTGGTTGCAGCTTGAAATTGCGTATGGATTCTTGAAAATTGCCAGCGAGAGGGGTTATGCTTCGAAATGTTCACGGGAAGAAGCCTATCCTTCTCAGGACATTAAGAAAATTAAAAAAGAGATCGACGGGAAAATGAATGAAGAAACAGATGAGGCGAATGAAATAAAACCATACATCAGTACGACAGGTCCCGTCCGCGACAAAAACTCTGCCGCGCGCGCGGATTTTCTCCTAAAGTGGAATATGGGGATTTTTGTCACGGATGATACTTATGTCGAGCTGAAATGCATTAACCAATCCCATAATAATCCAGTTAGGCACGCTTGGAAGCGCTTCGAGGACGACATCATCAAACAGACGGATCTTCTTCGCTTCAATTCCACCCTGAACTGCATATCGGTCCTCGTGTCGTGTGGATCCTTTACGGAAGAAGAAGTTCGAGGGGATGAAGCTGAGCTTCGCTGGCTTTGGGAGGCGGGCAAACGCGACGCCTATGTCTACGACATGAGAAATGAGCGCGTCAGCACACTTAAGGATGTTCGGGTGGACCGTGAATGCCGACCGTTCTTTATCGCTGTCGCAATCAATAATCTCCCGGAGTACAGAGGGCCCACTTTCACCCCCGAACTGTGGAGCAAGCCGTTGTCGAACGAAGGTGGGGGAGTATAAGGATCCAGGAATGACCTTCAGGATGGTCCGGCGCCTCAGGTCCCTGGGCGACAGCATCCAGGCCTTGCGTCCGCCGTTGATCCGGGATTTCAGTGCCGGTCCGCTCCTCCGTGCAAAACTCCATGACCCGCTCGACTCCGGCGCGGTTGTACCAGTTCCGGTCGAAGATCACGACCTCGCCTGCCGCGGGGAAATGGGGAGTTTCCTTCCCACGCCGATAGCGCGGCGTGGCGGGCCGAAGGCCGGAGAAGTGGCAGGCTTCGGGGCCTCGGGACAGGGGTGGCATCGCCGACGATCCTCATGTCAGCACGGGCTCCGGCTGTTCCCATGCCGGTCTTTCAACCCGGCATCCCTCCCCCCGGACGAACTGTCCCGTTGCCAGTTGGCGTGAGCGGCGGCATAAATCGGCGCGCGGCCCTCCCCGCTGGACGGGAAGGCTTTTGGCAAACACAAAAATGGCGGAAGGAAAGCCCCCAATGGCTGAAAGCACTTTCGACGTCGTCGTGGTTGGCGGCGGTCCCGGCGGGTATGTCTGCGCGATCCGTGCGGCGCAGCTCGGTTTCAAGGTCGCCTGCGTCGAGAAGCGCAGCGCGCTGGGCGGCACCTGCCTGAATGTTGGCTGCATCCCGTCCAAGGCGCTGCTCGCCGCGTCGGAGAAGTTTGAGGAGGCCAAGCACGGCCTTGCCAAGTTCGGCATCAAGGTCGGCGGCGTGGAACTGGACCTGCCGGGCATGCTGTCCCACAAGGACAAGGTCGTCAAAGAGAACACCGGCGGCATCGAATTCCTGTTCAAGAAGAACAAGATCGCCTGGCTGAAGGGTGCGGGCCGCATCACCGCCCCGAACACCGTCGAGGTCGAGGGGGTCGGCACCATCACGGCGTCCAAGGCCATCGTCATCGCCACCGGCTCGGAAGTCACCCCGCTGCCGGGCATCGAGATCGACGAGCAGAAGATCGTCTCCTCCACCGGCGCCCTGGAACTGCCGGAGGTGCCGAAGCGCCTCGTCGTCATCGGCGGCGGCGTGATCGGTCTGGAGCTGGGCTCGGTCTGGGGCCGCCTCGGCGCCGAGGTCACGGTCGTGGAGTTCCTGGACCGCATCCTGCCGACCATGGACGGCGAGGTGTCCAAGCAGATGCAGCGCATCCTCGGCAAGCAGGGCATGACCTTCAAGCTCGGTTCCAAGGTCACCGGCGCCAAGGTCACCAACACCGGCGTCACCCTGTCGGTCGAGCCCGCCGCCGGCGGCACCGCCGAGGAGATCGAGGCCGACGTGGTGCTGGTCGCCATCGGGCGCCGCGCCTACACCAACGGCCTGGGCCTCGACACCGTCGGCGTGGAGATGGACAACCGCGGCCGCGTGAAGATCGGCACGCACTTCGAAACCAACGTGCCGGGCATCTACGCCATCGGCGATGTGGTCGAAGGCCCGATGCTGGCCCACAAGGCCGAGGAGGAGGGCGTCGCGCTCGCCGAGCTGCTGGCCGGCCAGGCGGGCCACGTCAACCACGACCTCGTCCCCGGCGTTGTCTACACGTGGCCGGAAGTGGCCGCGGTCGGCAAGACCGAGGAGGAGCTGAAGGCCGCCGGCACCGCCTACAAGACGGGCAAGTTCCCCTTCACCGCCAACGGCCGCGCCCGCGCCAGCGGCACGACCGACGGCTTCGTGAAGATCCTGGCCGACGCGCGCACTGACAAGGTGCTGGGCGTCCACATGGTCGGCCCGAACGTGTCGGAGATGGTCGGCGAACTGGCCGTGGCGATGGAGTTCAGCGCGTCCGCCGAGGACATCGCCCGCACTTGCCACGCCCATCCGACCCTGTCGGAAGTGACCAAGGAAGCCGCTCTCGCCGTGGACGGCCGCGCCCTGCACATCTGAGGCGCGCTTCTCTCCCTCCCCTGCGAAGCGGGGGAGGCCCCTCTTCCCCCTCCCCTGCGAAGCGGGGGAGGGTCGGGGAGGGGGCAATGTACCTCCCTCCCTCCCACCCTCCGACCCTACGGCGTCTTCTTCGCCCGCGGGTGCGCCGAGCGGTACACCTGCATCAGCTGCTCGCTCTCCACGTCCGTGTAGCGCTGCGTCGTCGACAGCGAGGCGTGGCCCAGCAGATCCTGGATCGCCCGCAGATCGCCGCCGTCCGCCAGCAGATGCGTGGCGAAGCTGTGCCGCAACGCGTGCGGCGTCGCGGTTTCCGGAAGTCCCATCAGGCGGCGCAGGTCGCGCATCCGCCGCTGCGCGATGGCCGGGGCGAGCTGCCCGCCGCGCACCCCGACGAACAGCGGCGCGTCCGGACCCTGCTTGTAGGGGCAGGCGTCCATATAGGCCCGCACCGCCTCCGTCACCGCCGGCAGCACCGGGACGATCCGTTCCTTGTTGCCCTTGCCGGTGACGCGCAGGGTCTCGCCCAACGGCGCCTCGCGGCGCGTCAGGTTCAGCGCCTCCGAGATGCGCAGGCCGCAGCCGTAGAGCAGCGTGAACAGCGCGCGGTCGCGCTTGCCGACCCACGGCTCGTCCGGCTCCTTCTCCGACTCCTCCAGCAGCCGGTCGGCGTCCAGCACGGTCAGCGGCTTCGGCGCCGGGCGCTTGATGCGCGGGCCGGAGAAGGTGTTGATCGCCGGGTTGTGCAGGCGCCCGTCGCGGTCCATCCAGCGGAACAGGTTGCGCACCGAGGACAGGGCGCGCGACCGGCTGTTGGAGCCGATCCCCTTCATGGCGAGATGGGACAGCCAGGAGCGGAAATCCCTGACGGTCAGCGCGGCGAGGTCGTTCATCGACGGCGGCTTCGCCTGATAGCCGGTGATGAACTCCAGGAAGGTCGCGACGTCGCCGATGTAGGCGGTCAGCGTGTGGGGCGAGACGTTGCGCTCGCTCTCCATCCAGCGGCGCCAGTGGACCAGCGTGTCCTGCACGTCGGGCTGGGCGGCGAAACCGAGTACGGGATTCTGTTTTCCGGTCATGCGTTCCGTGGGGTCAGGCCGGCAGTTCGAGCCAGCCGCGGATCACCCGCTCGACCACGCGGGCGAGGAAACCGACCAGCTCCGTCCCCTGGCCACCGTGGAAGCTGTCCGGCTCGCGGCTGCCGAAGGCCAGCATGCCGTCCGGCGTCTCGCTGGACACCTGGAGGCGGATCAGGATCTCCGACCGCACCAGCCCGGCGCCGGGGCCGTACAGCTCCGGGTCGCCCTGGATGTCGGCGTTCAGCGCCACGTCGGCCTTGCCCAGCCAGCGGTCGACGGTCCCCGGCTCGACCACCCGCACGCCGGAGGTCTGGACATGCGGGGTGTCGTGGCCGTTCGATTCGACGATCAGGCAGGCGACGTCCAGGTCCAGAAGCACCGCCAGATCGGTGGTGATGGTCTGGATGAGCTGCTCGAAGCTCTGGGCGTCGAGGAGGAACAGCACCGCCGCGTGGATGCGGTTCTGGCTGTTCATGTTGGCGCGCGAGGTGCCGATCAGCTCGCGCTGCTGGTCCTTCAGCAGGCGGACCTCGCCGCGCAGCCGCTCGACCATGTAGGCCTGCAGGTCCACCACCCCGCGCCCACGGTCCTGCGACGGCGGGGTCAGGTGGTGGACCAGATCGCCGTGATGGACCAGGAAGTCGGGATGGTCCCGCAGATAGGCGCACACCTCCTCGGCGGTCGGCGCGTCCTTCCTCTGGGGGGTGTGTCCCGGTTCCCGGCCCATGCCGCCGTCCTCAGAGGATGGACTGGCCGGTCTTCTGCCAGTCGGCGACGAACTGGGCGAGGCCCTTGTCGGTCAGCGGATGGTTGAAGAGCTGCTTCAGAACCGACGGCGGGGCGGTGACGACATGGGCGCCCAGGCGGGCGGAGTCGACGATGTGGATCGGGTTGCGGATCGAGGCGACCAGCACCTCGGTCTTGAAGTAGTCGTAGTTGCTGTAAATCTCCACGATGTCGGCGATCAGGCCCATGCCGTCCTGCCCGATGTCGTCCAGGCGGCCGACGAAGGGCGACACGAAGCTGGCGCCGGCCTTGGCCGCCAGGATCGCCTGCGCCGGGGAGAAGCACAGCGTGACGTTGACCATCGTCCCTTCGGAGGACAGCGCCTTGCACGTCTTCAGGCCGGCCTGGGTGAGCGGAACCTTGACCGTGACGTTGTCGGCGATCTTGGCAAGCTTCTTTCCTTCCGCCAGCATGGTCTCGAAGTCGGTGGAAGCCACCTCGGCGCTGACCGGGCCGTCCACCACATCACAAATTTCGGCGACGAGGTCGAGGAAGCTGCGACCGGTCTTGGCGACGAGGGAGGGGTTGGTGGTAACACCGTCCAGCAGGCCGGTGTCGGCCAGATCGCGGATCTCGGCGATGTCGGCGGTGTCAACGAAGAACTTCATGACCAGGAATCCATGCTTGCTGAGGAAGAGCGCGCCCTGTTGCCCGGGATTCGATGCCCGGTATCGCGGCCAGGGGGCACTTTAGCCGATGCGTGAAAATTCCGCCAGATCCGGGGCCAAATCCGGGGCCAGTTCCGGAGGACCGGAGCAGGCTCTTCTGCCGGGCACGGTGCCGCCGGATGCGGACCCGCGCGTCCGCGTGCTGCTGCCGCTGCCGCTGCGCGAGGCCTACGATTACCGCGTGCCCGCCGGAATGACCCTCGTCCCCGGCGATTACGTGGAGGTTCCGCTGGGGCCGCGCCGCGTGCTGGGGGTGGTGTGGGGCGACGGGGCCGGAGTCGTGGCGGCCGCAAGGCTGAAGCCGGTGGTCCGCCGTTTCGACGTGCCGCCGATGCCGGAGGTCGAGCGCAAGTTCGTGGAGTGGGTCGCCGCCTACACCATGACGCCGCCGGGCCATGTGCTGCGCATGGCGATCAGCGTGCCGTCGGCGCTGGAGCCGGCGAAGGCGACGCTCGCCTATCTGCGCAAGCCCGACGCGGAGCCGCCGCCCGGATTCAAGATGACCGACCCGCGGCGGCGCGTGCTGGCCCTGCTCGACGACGGCCCGCCGCGCACCCCGGCGGAGCTGGCCGAGGAGGCCGGCTGCGGCGTCACCGTGGTGCGCGGGCTGGCCGAGGCCGGGCTGCTGGAGCCGGTGCTGCTGCAGCCGACCAAGCTCGGGCGGCCCGACTGCCATCGCCCCGGCCCCACCCTGTCCGCCGACCAGGAGGCCGCGGCGGCGGACCTGCGCGCCCGTGTGGAATCCGGCGTCTATTCCACCGTGCTGCTCGACGGGGTGACCGGCTCCGGCAAGACGGAGGTCTACTACGAGGCCATCGCCGCCGCCCTGAAGGCGGGCAAGCAGGCGCTGGTTCTGCTGCCGGAAATCGCCCTGTCGGCGCAGTGGCTGGAGCGCTTCGCCCGCCGCTTCGGCGCGCCGCCGGCGGAGTGGCATTCCGAGCTGACCGGGGCGCAGCGCCGCGACACCTGGAGGGCGGTGGCCAACGGCGAGGTGCCGGTGGTCGTCGGCGCCCGCTCCGCCCTGTTCCTGCCCTACAAGAACCTCGGCGTCATCATCATCGACGAGGAGCACGACTCCGCCTACAAGCAGGAGGAAGGGTCGATCTACCACGCCCGCGACATGGCCGTCGCGCGGGCGCATCTCGGCGGCATCCCCACCGTGCTGGTCTCCGCCACGCCGTCGCTGGAGACCAAGGTCAACGCCGACAGCAACCGCTATGCCCGCATCGAGTTGCCGGGCCGCCACGGCGGCGCCGTGCTGCCCGACGTGGAACTGGTGGACCTGCGCAAGGACCGGCCTCCGGCCCGCCACTGGCTGGCCCCCTCGCTGAAGAAGGCCATCGAGCAGACGCTGGCGGAGAAGGAGCAGGTGATGCTGTTCCTCAACCGCCGCGGCTACGCCCCGCTGACGCTGTGCCGGGCCTGCGGGCACCGGCTGCAATGCCCCAACTGCACGGCGTGGCTGGTCGAGCACCGGCTGGCCCGCAAGCTCCAGTGCCACCATTGCGGCTTGTCCCAGCCGCTCTCCCCGACCTGCCCGGAATGCGGCGAGGAGGGCACTTTGGCGGCCTGCGGTCCGGGCGTGGAGCGCATCGCCGAGGAGGTGGCGGAGCTGTTCCCCGACGCCCGCGCCGCCATCATGGCGTCGGACACGCTGTTCGGCCCCCGCGCCATCCAGGAGATGGTCCGCCGCATCGCCGACCACGAACTGGACATCCTGATCGGCACCCAGGTGATGGCGAAGGGCCACCATTTCCCCATGCTGACCCTGGTCGGGGTGGTCGACGCCGACCTCGGGCTGGCCGGCGGCGACCTGCGGGCGGGGGAGCGGACCTACCAGCTCCTTCATCAGGTGGCCGGGCGCGCCGGGCGCGGCGAGCGGCCGGGGCGGGTGATGCTGCAGACCACCATGCCCGAGCATCCGGTGATGCAGGCCCTGGCCGCCGGGGACCGCGACGGCTTCTACCAGTTGGAGGCGGAGATGCGGCTGGAGGCCGGGATGCCGCCCTTCGGACGGCTGGCCGCCCTGATCGTGTCGGGGGAGGACGCGGCGGCGGTGGAGAAGCTGTCCATCGCCCTGGGGCGCGCCGCGCCGCGCAGCGACACCGTCGCCGTGCTGGGTCCGGCCCCGGCGCCGTTGGCCCTGCTGCGCGGGCGGCACCGGCGGCGCCTGCTGCTGAAGGCGCCGCGCACCGTTCAGGTGCAACCCTTGATCGCTCAGTGGCTGGAGCAGGTGGCGATTCCGCCCAACGTGCGGGTGCAGGTGGACGTGGATCCCTACAGCTTCCTGTAGAAGAGATGCCGCGCCCGTTAAGAAACGTCGGACTCCTGTAAAGGGGGGCTGCGACCGATTGTCTCTGCGCGCTCCGCAGGGCACCTGTGACGTTTGGTCCGTTGCGGCCGGCGGGTCATGGTATTACCAGAGTATGGAAGTCATCTTTCGCCGAGCGATCTCATGTCCAGGCTGCGCGGTCGTTTCCACCTCCACACCTTGCTGACGGTTCTTCCGGTTCTCGCCCTGCTGGCGATCATCGCGCTGGCGGCGGGCGTGCCCGCCCAGACCCGGGGGACGGAATCGGACGCCAAGGCGCTGCTCGACAAGACCAGCGGCTATCTGCGCCAGCACGGCGCGGAAAGCGCGCCGGACGCCTTTGCCCAACGCGACGGCGCGCTGATCGACCGCGACCTCTACCCGATGCTGATCGACCGCGACGGCGTGATGGTGGCCCATGGCTGGACGCCGTCGCTCAACGGCGCGAACCTCAAGGACCTGAAGGACGTCGACGGCAAGCCCTTCATCCGGGAGGCGCTGGACATCGTGGCGGAGCGGGACTCGGGCGCCGTCAGCTACAAATGGACGGACCCGCTGTCCGGCCAGATCGCGCCGAAGACGATGATCGTGCGCCGCATCGTCCTGGGCGGCGAGCCCTATCTGCTGTCGGTCGGCGTGTATCGCTGACGGCCGACTCGGACTTTTCCGAAGGGTGAAAAAGGCGCTCAGAGCACCGAGACGGAACGGTCGGTCCGCGGGCGGGGACGCCAGATCGACAGGCATTCGGCGGCGCTGCCTCCCGATCCGATGCCGTACCAGCCGGAGCGGTCGTTGAAGGACAGGCTGTAGCGCCCGCGCCCGTCGCGCTCGAACCGGAAGACGGGACGGTCCACGCCGGGCAGGAGAACAAGGAGCCGGTCATGCTCCCGGCCCGTTTCGCGGATGACCCCGGCCCAATGGCCAAGGCGCAGCTTCGGCTCGGCCACCGCCTCGAAGTCGTTGAGGTCGGCGGGCGTGAAGCGGGCGCAGGAAAAAGCGACGACGGTCATGATTGGCCTGGGTTTGTCCTGTCAGACGGGCTGTGGGACGACCGTGCGCGTGAATGGTTAAACGGGTGTTAAGTGGCGCGTTAGGTCACAGTCTGGTCTCTGGACCGTCGCGGAGCGGGACCCGGAAAAAACGGACCTCGAAGAGGGCAGGGACTTCGGATGACGAGGTGATCCGCAGCGGTTGTGAAGTGGTATGCCCATTTCCAGCGCCTGCCGCCAAGAACGGACCCCACGCCGCAGGGGCGCAAAACGCCGCATGCAGGCCGCGTGCAAATTGTCCAGACCCCGTTGCGCAGGGCCTAATCCTGTGATATTGGACCGCTCGCTTTCGCGGGCTGGGCCGCCGCGATGTGGGTTCTGCCCTATTTAAGGCCCTGAAAATTCACCGTCTACCGAACTCAATTCGAGGGATCAGGTGGCAATCGAAGGTACAGGCGTTTCCGAACTCGCTACGCGCTACTCCATCGCGCTGTTCGAGCTTGCGGACGAGAACAAAGCGTTGGATCAGGTCGCGAGCGATCTGGTTGCGCTGAAGCAAATCCTGGCTGAGAGCGCCGACCTTCGCCGCCTCGTCCGCAGTCCCGTGATCAGCCGCGCCGACCAAGGCCGGGCGATGGCCGCGGTTCTGGACCGCGCCGAAGTGTCCGATCTGACCAAGCGCTTCATCGGGCTGGTGGCCAAGAACCGCCGCCTGTTCGCGCTGGAAGGCATGATCGAAGGCTATCTCGCCGAACTGGCCCGCCGTCGCGGCGAAGTGACCGCGCAGGTCACCTCCGCCCAGCCGCTGAGCGACGCTCAGCTGGCCGCGGTCACCGACACGCTGAAGGCGTCGATCGGCTCCAAGGTGTTGGTCAACACCTCGGTCGATCCCGCGCTGATCGGGGGCATGATCGTTAAGTTCGGCTCGCGCATGGTCGACACCTCGGTGCGCACGAAGCTGAACAAATTGCAACTCGCCATGAAGGCCTCAGGGGGATCAGTCTGATGGATATCCGCGCCGCAGAAATCTCTGCGATCCTCAAGCAGCAGATCGCGAATTTCGGGACCGAGGCGGACGTCGCCGAGGTCGGTCAGGTCCTCTCCGTGGGTGACGGCGTCGCCCGCGTGCACGGCCTGGACAACGTGCGCGCCGGCGAGATGGTCGAGTTCCCCGGTGGCATCAAGGGCATGGCGCTGAACCTCGAGACCGACAACGTCGGCGTCGTGATCTTCGGCACCGACAGCGAGATCAAGGAAGGCGACACCGTCAAGCGCACGGGCACCATCGTGGACGTGCCGGTCGGCAAGGGTCTGCTGGGCCGCGTCGTGGACGGCCTGGGCAACCCGATCGACGGCAAGGGCCCGCTGGTGGACGTCACCCGCACCCGCGTCGAGGTCAAGGCCCCCGGCATCATCCCGCGCAAGTCGGTGCACGAGCCGATGCAGACCGGCCTGAAGGCCGTCGACAGCCTGGTTCCGATCGGCCGCGGCCAGCGCGAGCTGATCATCGGTGACCGCCAGACCGGCAAGACCGCCGTCGTCATCGACACCTTCCTGAACCAGAAGCCGATCAACCAGGGCGACGACGAGAGCAAGAAGCTCTACTGCATCTACGTCGCCGTCGGTCAGAAGCGCTCCACCGTCGCCCAGATCGTCAAGACCCTGGAAGACGCCGGCGCCCTGGAATACTCGATCGTCGTCGCGGCCACCGCGTCGGAGCCGGCCCCGCTGCAGTTCCTGGCGCCCTACACCGGCTGCACGATGGGCGAGTACTTCCGCGACAACGGCATGCACGCCCTGATCGTGTACGATGACCTGTCCAAGCAGGCCGTCGCCTACCGTCAGATGTCGCTGCTGCTCCGCCGTCCGCCGGGCCGCGAAGCCTACCCGGGCGACGTGTTCTATCTCCACAGCCGCCTGCTCGAGCGCGCCGCCAAGATGGGCGACGCTCACGGCAACGGCTCGCTGACCGCCCTGCCGGTCATCGAGACGCAGGCCGGCGACGTGTCGGCCTACATCCCGACGAACGTGATCTCGATCACCGACGGTCAGATCTTCCTCGAGACGGGCCTGTTCTATAAGGGCATCCGTCCGGCCATCAACGTCGGCCTGTCGGTGTCGCGCGTCGGCTCCGCCGCCCAGATCAAGGCGATGAAGCAGGTCGCGGGCACCATCAAGATGGAGCTGGCCCAGTACCGCGAGATGGCCGCCTTCGCGCAGTTCGCCTCGGACCTCGACGCCGCCACCCAGCGCCTGCTGGCCCGCGGCGCCCGTCTGACCGAGCTGCTGAAGCAGCCGCAGTTCCAGCCGCTGCCGGTCGAAGAGCAGGTCGTGTCGATCTTCTCGGGCGTGAAGGGCTACCTCGACAAGATCAGGGTCGAGGACGTCAACCGCTTCGAGCAGAAGTTCCTCGCCGAGGTCCGCTCCAAGGGGGCCGACATCCTGGCGACGATCCGCAACGAGAAGCAGATCACCTCTGCGACCGAGGAGCGCCTGAAGGCCTTCCTCGACAACTTCTCCAAGGTGTTCGTCTGATCGACGGCGGGGGCGCAGTTCCTGCGCCCCGTCCGTCAACCCGAACGACCCCGAGCGGAATGAAGGGCCGGCATGCCTAACCTCAAGGACCTAAAGAACCGGATCGCCAGCGTCCAATCGACGCGGAAGATCACCTCGGCGATGAAGATGGTCGCCGCCTCCAAGCTCCGCCGTGCGCAGGAGCAGGCGGAAGCCGGTCGTCCCTACGCCGAGCGCATGGGCCGCATGCTGGCCTCTCTCGCGGCCAACGTGCAGGACTCGGGCAACGGCCCGAAGCTGATGACCGGCACCGGTTCCGATCAGGTGCACCTCCTCGTCATCATCAGCTCCGACCGCGGCCTGTGCGGCGCCTTCAACGGCGCCATCGTCCGTGAGTCCCGCCGCCAGATCCAGCGCCTCCAGTCGGAAGGCAAGACGGTCAAGCTGCTCACCGTCGGCCGCAAGGCCCGCGACCAGCTGCGCCGCGAGTACGGCTCGCTGATCGTCGAGACCTACGAGGATGTGGGTCGCCGCAAGCTGTCCTTCGCCGACGCCGATGTCGTCGCGCAGAAGGTTCTGGCGATGTACGACGCGGGCGAGTTCGACGTCTGCTCGGTGATCTTCAACAAGTTCAAGTCGGCGATCTCCCAGATCGTGACCGTCCAGCAGCTCGTTCCCTTCGCCGTCGAGGCGCAGGCGGAAGAGGAGGCCGCGGGCGCCGAGGTCAAGGCGATCTACGAGTTCGAGCCCGACGAGGAGCAGATCCTCGCCGAGCTGCTGCCGCGCAACCTGTCAATCCAGGTTTATCGCGCCCTCCTGGAAAGCGCCGCGTCCGAGCAGGGCGCCCGCATGACCGCGATGGACAACGCGACGCGCAACGCCGGCGACATGATCAACAAGCTGACGATCACCTACAACCGCACGCGCCAGGCCTACATCACCAAGGAGCTGATCGAGATCATCTCCGGCGCCGAGGCGGTTTAACGGCGCAGCGTTCGCGGTCGATACGACGGCACATCCGACAATTATCGAGTTCCGAGGGAGCTTTACTCCATGGCCACCACCACCCAGGCGACGAACGCCGCCGGCAAGATCACGCAGGTCACGGGCGCCGTTGTCGACGTCCAGTTCGACGGCGAGCTGCCGGCCATTCTGAACGCGCTGCACACCCAGAACGACGGCAAGACCCTCGTGCTCGAGGTTGCGCAGCACCTCGGCGAAAGCACCGTCCGCGCCATCGCCATGGACAGCACCGACGGCCTGGTCCGCGGCGCCGCGGTGACGGACACCGGCGCCCCGATCGCCGTGCCGGTCGGCCCGGCCACCCTCGGCCGCATCATCAACGTGATCGGTGAGCCGATCGACGAGCGCGGCGACGTCGGCGCCGAGCGCACCCTGCCGATCCACCGTTCGGCCCCGGACTTCGTCGAGCAGTCGACGGACGCCGAAGTGCTGATCACGGGCATCAAGGTCATCGACCTGCTGGCTCCCTACGCCAAGGGCGGCAAGATCGGCCTGTTCGGCGGCGCCGGCGTGGGCAAGACCGTGACCATCATGGAGCTGATCAACAACGTCGCGAAGGCGCACGGCGGCGTGTCCGTGTTCGCGGGCGTGGGCGAGCGCACCCGTGAGGGCAACGACCTCTACCACGAGATGATCGAGTCGGGCGTCATCAAGCTCGACGGCCCGGGCTCCAAGGTGGCCCTGGTGTACGGCCAGATGAACGAGCCGCCGGGTGCCCGCGCCCGCGTCGCCCTGTCCGGTCTGACCCTCGCGGAATACTTCCGCGACGAGGAAGGCCAGGACGTGCTGTTCTTCGTGGACAACATCTTCCGCTTCACGCAGGCCGGTTCGGAAGTGTCGGCTCTGCTGGGCCGCATTCCGTCGGCGGTGGGTTACCAGCCGACGCTGGCCACCGACATGGGCGCCCTGCAGGAGCGCATCACCTCCACGAAGAAGGGGTCGATCACCTCGGTGCAGGCCATTTACGTGCCCGCCGACGATCTGACCGACCCGGCCCCGGCCACCTCCTTCGCCCACCTGGACGCCACCACGGTGCTGTCGCGCTCGATCGCCGAAATGGCGATCTTCCCGGCGGTGGACCCGCTGGACTCGACCAGCCGCATCCTGGACCCGCGCGTCGTCGGTGAGGAGCACTACACCGTCGCCCGTTCGGTGCAGCGCGTTCTGCAGACCTACAAGTCGCTGCAGGACATCATCGCCATCCTGGGCATGGACGAGCTGTCGGAAGAGGACAAGCTGGTCGTCGCCCGCGCCCGCAAGATCCAGCGCTTCCTGTCGCAGCCGTTCCACGTCGCCGAGGTGTTCACCGGCACCCCGGGCGTGCTCGTCAGCCTGGAAGACACCATCAAGGGCTTCAAGGGCATCGTGAACGGCGACTACGACCACCTGCCGGAAGCGGCCTTCTACATGGTCGGCACCATCGACGAAGCCATCGCCAAGGCGAAGAAGCTGGCCGCCGAAGCCGCCTGATCAGGGTCGGCTGAGGTTCGGTAACGAGGCTAACCCTCTCCTCCGCCCGCGCGGGGGAGGGGGTTCTTATGAAGAGGCACCAGGAAACCCATGGCCGATAAAGTCGAATTCGAGCTGGTCTCTCCGGAGAAGCTGCTGACCTCGCAGCCCGTCGACATGGTCGTGGTGCCGGGTTCGGAAGGTGACTTCGGCGTCCTCGCCGGCCACTCGCCGATGATTTCGACCGTCCGTCCGGGCGTGATCGACGTCTACGAGGCTGACCGCGTGGTCGACCGGGTGTTCGTCGCCGGCGGCTTCGCCGAGGTGACCGAGACCCGCTGCACCGTCCTGGCCGAGGAGGCGATCGCGGTCGCTGAGATCGACCGCGCCAAGGTCGAGCAGCAGATCCGCGACCTGGGCGAGGATCTGGAAGACGCCAAGTCCGATGACGAGAAGGCCCGCGTGGAGGCGAAGATCGCCGTCGCCCGTGCCAAGCTCGACGCGACCGGCGCGACCACGCACTGACACCGGGGCCGGCCCGGCGGCGGTGAACGCCGGCTGGGCCGTTTCCGTTGCATTGCGCCATCGCAGCCATACATAGTATCCCGCAAGGGATCGAACGCCTCCCGGCCCGTCCGTCGAGGCGTTTTTGTTTTTATGGTCCTGTTCTCCGTCAGAGCGTGGAACAACCGGCCCGGAACGGCGGCCAGCAGCGGGAGTGGAGTGTGGCGTTGCACTGGAAATACGAAGAGCTTCCCTGGGATCAATTGGACCACAGCAAGGTCGATCCCGATCTCGTTCCGCTCATCAAGGCGGCGGCCCTGGTGGAGTTCAACGCCGACGACTACACGGCCTATCTCTGCAACGTCTTCCACGACGATCCCGAGTTCCAGGAGGTCGCGCATGGCTGGGCGGTCGAGGAGGTCCAGCACGGCCGCGCGCTCGGCAAATGGGCGGAACTGGTCGATCCGACCTTCGACTTCGACCGGGCCGTGGAGCGCTTCCGCGCCGGCTACAAGGTGCCGATTGACCTCGACGCCTCGGTCCGCGGCTCGCGCACCGGCGAGATGATCGCCCGCTGTATGGTCGAGACCGGCACCAGCAGCTACTACGCGGCCATCGGCGATTCGACGGACGAGCCGGTCCTCAAGCTGATCTGCAAGAACATCGCCGCCGACGAGCTGCGCCACTTCAAGCTCTTCTACACCTACACGAAGAAGTACCTGGAGCTGGAGCAGCTCAACAAGTTCCAGCGGCTCAAGGTGGCGCTGTCGCGCATCGGCGAGTCGGAGGACGACGAGCTGGCTTACGCCTACTACGCGGCCAACGCGCCGGAGGGCGAGGCCTACGCGCACAAGACCTACAATCAGGCTTATATGCGGCGCGCCTATGGCCGCTACCGGCCCAAGCACGTCGACCGCGCGGTGGCGATGGTCTTCAAGGCCTGCGGGCTGAAGCCGCACACCCGCTTCTACAGCGTCGCCGCCCGCGGTGCCTGGTGGCTGATCGAAAGCCGCGCCAAGCGGCTGGCCAAGGTCGCCTGAACAGGATGGGGCGCGGCGGGGATCAGCCCCGCCGCAGCGCCGCGATCACCGGGGCGAATTCCGCCAGCACCGACTCGTAGACCGGGCGCTTGAACGGCACGATCAGGCCGGGCAGATCATCGGCATCGACCCATTTCCAGGCGTCGAACTCGGGATGCTCGGTGGCAAGGTCGATGTCGGCGTCCGCGCCGGTGAAGCGGGCGGCCAGCCAGACCTGCTCCTGTCCGCGCCAGCGGCCCTTCCAAACCTTGCCCAGCAGATGGTCGGGCAGGTCGTAGCGCAGCGTCTCCGCGGTCTCTCCGAGGATCTCGGCCTTGTCGGTGCCGATCTCCTCCTTCAGCTCGCGCAGGGCGGCCTCATGCACGCCCTCGCCCTCGTCGATGCCGCCCTGGGGCATCTGCCAGGCGTCCTTGCTGTCGCAGCGCCGGGCCACGAAGACCTGCCCGCGGTCGTTCAGCAGCATCACCCCGACGCAGGGGCGGTAGGGGAGGGACTCGCGGTCGATGACCTTCTTGCTCATGCGCCTTATTGCTTCTGCATGTTGGCCACAGCGGAGACCGGCACGATGGCGATGCCACGGTCGGCCAGCCCGGTGAGCCACAGGTTGATCCGTTCGATGGTGCTGGGGTAGGGCGCGCCGATGCCCACGGCGGCGCCGTTGGCCTTGGCGATGGCTTCCAGCTCGGCGAGTTGGTCGTCGATGGCGCCGCGCGACAGGTCGCGGTCGATCACCCGGTCGGCGAAGGCCCGCGGCACGCCCGCCTGCCCCGCCAGGGTGCCGGCAACACTGCGCGGGTTGGCGCGGGCGTCCAGGACCATCAGGCCGCGCGCCTTCATCGCCGCGACGACCGGGGTCACCGCGTCGGGGTTGGCGGTGAATTTGCTGCCCGTGGTGCTGGTGATGCCGACATAGCCGACCGCCTTGCCCAGCGACCATTCCAGCCGCTCCATGTTGCGCTCGGGCGGCAGCATGGTCAGCAGGGCGTTGGGACCGGGATCGTTGCGCGGGTAGTCCTGCGGCTCCATGGGGACCGAGAGCATCACCTCGTGCCCTTTGCCGCGGGCGCGCTCGACCCAGTTGTCCAGCCGGTCGGCGTAGGGGACGAAGGCCAGCGTGATGGTCGGCGGCAGCTTCTGCAGGGCGTTGCCGGTGGTCACACCGGAGATGCCCATTTCGGCCAGCACGATGGCGATGCGCGGCCGGCGGTCGGCGGCGGGAAAGGGCCGGGCGTAGACCTGCCAGGGCTTTCGCCCGTCCTCGGCGATGCGCGGCAGCGGCCCGTTGCGCGAGTCCTCCACCAAGCCGGGGACCGGCGCCGGGGTCAGGGTGACCGGCTCGTTCACGACCACGGCGGTTGGGGCTACAGCGAGCGGCGGCGGGGGAGCCGCAACGACGGGCGGCGGGGGAGCCGCCGGAGGGGAGGCCGCAGGCGGAGCCGGTTGGACGGGAACCGTCGCCGCGGCGGGCGGTGCCGCCGGCGGCGTTGGGGGCTGCGCGCCCTTCACCGCCACCTCGACACGGGGAATGGCGGCCTGCCACGCCTCGGTGGTGTGCTCTCCGTTCATCGCCAGCCAGCCGCCCAGCCCGCCCAGCCCAAGGACCAGTACGGCGTAGGCGCCGAGCAGCCTCTTGGCGAGGGGCGACAGCGGGCGGCGTTCCTTGCGCGCGCGGGGAGCGTCGTCCGAATCGCCGCCGGCCCTCCGGCGCCGGAGGCGGGCCAGCAGGCCGGGTCCGGAACGTTCCCGTTTCGCGGGCTTCAGGCGGCCCAGCAGGGCGGCAGCGTTCACGGACCCGTTACCTCCCCTTAGTGCGCGCGGGCCTGGAACAGGGCGACGCCCCGCAGCAGGTCGAGCGCGCGGGCCAGCTGGTAGTCGAAGGGCGGCTGGTTGGGCGCGCCTTCGCCATTCTCCGCTGACGGCGCCGCCGGGGCGTTGCCGTTGGCCGGAGCCGGGGTTGCCCCAGGGGCCGCCCCCGGCGTCGCCCCGGGGGCAGCGCCCGGAGCCGGAGCGTTGCTGGCGCCCGGAGCCGGCGCCGGCTGGGTGGTGGCCGGGCGGGGGGCGTCCGGGTTGCGCAGCGCGCCGCGCAGGTCGCTCTCGCGGCGGCGGATCAGCCCCTGGTCGGTTTCCTCGACGCGGGCCGGGTGCACCTCGATGTCCGGGGCGATGCCCAGCGCCTGGATCGACTTGCCCGACGGCGTGTAGTAGCGCGCCGTGGTCAGGCGCATGGCGCCGTGGCCGGGCAGCGGGATGATCGTCTGGACCGAGCCCTTGCCGAAGGACTGGGTGCCCAGCACCAGCGCCCGCTTGTGGTCCTGGAGCGCGCCGGCGACGATCTCCGACGCCGAGGCAGAGCCGCCGTTGATCAGCACCACGACCGGCAGGCCCTTGGCGAGGTCGCCGGGCTTGGCGTTGTAGCGCGTGCCCTCCTCCGCCTTGCGGCCGCGGGTGGAGACGATCTCGCCCTTCTCCAGGAAGGTGTCGGAGACCGAGACCGCCTGGTCGAGCAGGCCGCCGGGGTTGTTGCGCAGGTCGAGGACGTAGCCCTTCAGCTTGTCGCCCAGCTGCTGCTGGATCGAGGCGATGGCCTTCTCCAGCCCCTGCTGCGTCTGTTCGTTGAAGCTGGTGACGCGGACGTAGCCGATGTCGCCCTCGGTGCGGTAGCGGACCGACTGCACCTTGATGACGGCGCGGGTCAGCGTGACCTCGAACGGCTCGCCGGCCTCGCCGCGGCGCACGGTGACCTTGATGTCGCTGCCCACCGGGCCGCGCATCTTCTCCACCGCCTCGTTCAGCGACAGGCCCATCACCGCCTCGCCGTTGAGCTGGATGATCAGGTCGCCCGGCTGCAGCCCGGCGCGGAAGGCCGGCGTCTCGTCGATGGGGGACACGACCTTGATCAGGCCGTTCTCCATCGTCACCTCGATGCCCAGCCCGCCGAACTCGCCGCGGGTCTGAACCTGCATGTCCTGGAAGCTCTTGCGGTTCAGATAGCTGGAATGCGGGTCGAGCGAGGTGAGCATTCCGTTGATGGCGGATTCGATCAGCTGCTCGTCCGTCGTCGACTCGACATACTCGGCGCGCACGCGCTCGAACACGTCGCCGAACAGGTTGAGCTGGCGGTAGGTCTCGGAACTGTTGCCGGTGCTGTTCACCTGCGCGGTGACGGTGGCGACGCCGGCCCCCAGAAACACCAGGGCCGCGGCGGTGGCGGCACGCTTGACTATCCTCATCTACCCTTGTCCTTTCCCCTCCGGGGCGCCGAAACCGCGCTGTGGATTGATCGGCTGTCCGTGACGTCTTAGCTCGAAGTAAAGATCGGGTGACCCGTCGGCGGGCATCAGGCCGATGGGTTCCCCCGTGGCCACGCGCCGTCCGACGGCCGTGTCGATGCGGCCAAATCCAGCGATGAGACTATGATATCCGTGGCTGTGTTCCACGATCAAGATTTGGCCATAGCCGCGGAACGGCCCGGCGAAGACGATCGTTCCGGCCTGCGGTGACACCACCGTCGAGCCGGCGCGGGCCTGGATGGTGACGCCCCGGCTGGTCGCGCCGTAGCGGTCGGCCTCGCCGTAGCGGACGGTCACCCGCCCACCCACCGGCAGACGCTCTCCCGCAGGGGCGCTGGGCGCGGCGCGGGCGGTTTCCGCCTCGGCCCTGGCCCGCTGGTCTGAGGCGCGCTGCTCCGCGAGTTTCTGTTCGGCCTGCCGTTGCTCCGCCGCCTTCTGGTCCGCCAGCTTCTGCTCGGCAGCCTTTTGCTCGGCAAGCCGGCGTTCGGCTTCGCGGCGCTCCGCCTCCAGCCGCTCGGCCTCGCGCTTGGCCGCCATGGCGGCGGCGGCGCGGCGTTCGGCCTCGATGCGGTCCATCAGCTGGCGCAGGTCGGCGGCCTGACCGGTCAGCCGGGCGGTGCGCTGGGCGACCTGCTGCCGCTCCTCCTCGGTCTGGCGCGACAGCTCCTCGCGCCGGGCGACGAGCTGGCCGATCTCCTTCTGGCGGTCGATCAGGGTGAGGCGGGCGGCGTAGGTGCGGCTGCGCTGCGCCTGCAGCGTCTCGCGCGTCTCGGCCAGCCGGGTCAGCGCCTGGGCCAGCGCGTCGGCGCGGGCGCGCAGGGCCGGCACGGTGTCGCGCAGCAGCAGGGCGGAGCGCAGCGTGTCCACCGGCCCGTCCGGGCGGGCCAGCGCCGCTTCCGGGGGGATGCGGGCGACACGCTGCAGGGCGGCGAGCAGGGCGGCGATCTGCTGCCGCTCGCCCTCCAGCTTTTCGGCCTGGTTGCGCTCCTGCGTCTCCAGGGCGGTCAGGGACTCTTCGAGATGGACGAGTTCGTCCTCCTGGGCCCGCTCCTGATCGGCGAGGCCGATCAGCCGGTCGCGCAGTTCGTCCAGCTCCTTCTGGAGCGTCTGGGACTGGCGGTCGAGCTGCTTTTGCAGGGCCTTGTCGGTCTGGAGGTCCTGCTCCACCCGCTTCAGCGTCTGGCCGGGGGACTCGGTCTGCGCCGTGGCGGCGGTGGAGATGACGAGAAGGGTGGCGGTCAGCAGGGTGGTGGTCAGCAGGGTCGGGCGCCAGGAAAACGCCCGTCCCCGCCCGGCGCCTTGCGGAACGGAGACGGGGAGGGGGAGCAGAGCAACACCCGCCGGATGATCGCGCCCTGCGCCCATGCCCGGTTCTGCCTTATTCCGCGGCCGCCCGCGCGCTGGCGCGGTCGATCAGGCTCTTGCCGGTCATCTCCGCCGGCTGCGGCAGCTTCATCAGGTCCAGCAGCGTCGGGGCGATGTCGGCCAGACGCCCGCTGCGGATCGCCGTCACCCCGGCGGGGCCGTTCACCAGCACCAGCGGCACCTTGTCCAGCGTGTGGGCGGTGTGCGGGCCGTTGGTCTGCGGGTCCTTCATCAGCTCGCAGTTGCCGTGGTCGGCGGTGACCAGCATCACGCCGCCCTGGGCGCGCACCGCGGCCTCCAGCCGGCCCAGGCTGACGTCCACCGCCTCCACCGCCTTGATGGCGGCGGACAGGATGCCGCTGTGGCCGACCATGTCGGGGTTGGCGTAGTTGATGACCACCAGATCGTACTTCCCGCTGTCCACGGCGGCGACGACCTTGTCGGTCACCTCGGCGGCGGACATCTCCGGCTGGAGATCGTAGGTCGCGACCTTCGGTGACGGCACCAGGATGCGGTCCTCGCCGGGATACACGCGCTCCTCGCCACCGTTGAAGAAGAAGGTGACGTGCGGGTACTTTTCCGTCTCGGCGATGCGCAACTGGGTCAATCCGGCCTCGCTGACCACTTCGCCCAGCACCTTGGTCAGGGATTTCGGCGGAAAGATGGTCGTCATCAGCTTGGCGAGCGTGGACGAGTACTCGACCATGCCGACGGCGGCGGCCAGCTTCGGCACCGAGGCGCGCTCGAACCCGTCGAAGGCCGGGTCGACGAAGGCGGCGAGGATCTCGCGGGCGCGGTCGGCGCGGAAGTTCGCCATCAGGATGGCGTCGCCGTCCTTCATGCCGGTGTAGCCGTCGATGACGGTCGGCAGGATGAACTCGTCGTGGGTGCCGGCGGCGTAGCTCTGCTCGATGGCCTGGATCGGGTCGGCGGCGGTCTCACCCTGGGCGCTCACCAGGGTGGCGTAGGCCTTGGCAACGCGGTCCCAGCGCTTGTCGCGGTCCATGGCGTAGTAGCGCCCGCTGACCGTGGCGACGTTGACGCCGGGCAGGGCGTGCACGTCGGCCATGAACTCGGCCATCTGGTCCTTGGCGCTCTGCGGCGGCACGTCGCGGCCGTCGGTGAAGGCATGGATCTCGACCGGGACGCCCTCATGGGCCAGCACGCCGGCCAGCGCCGCGATGTGGTCCTGGTGCGAATGAACGCCGCCCGGCGACAGCAGACCCAGGATGTGGCAGCGCCCGCCCGAGGCCAGCAGCGTCTTGGCGAGGTCGGTCAGCGCGGCGTTTCGCTCCAGTTCGCCCTCGACGATGGCGTGGTCGATCATCACCAGATCCTGGCGGACGACGCGGCCGGCGCCCAGATTCATGTGACCGACCTCGGAGTTGCCCATCTGGCCCTTGGGCAGCCCGACCTCCTCCTCGCTCGCCTCCAGGAAGGCGCGCGGCTCCGACGACCACAGGCGGTCCCAGTTGGGGGTGTTGCCCTGGGCGATGGCGTTGTCCTCGCGCTCCTCGCGGTAGCCCCAGCCATCCAGGATGCACAGCACTACGGGTCGGGGACGATTGGTCTCGGTCATCACGCTCCTCATACGCCTGTCACGGTCGGGTTGCGGGTCTCGGTCGAACGGTCTGGTGCCAGTCTTGTTATGGCCGGGTTCTTATCGCCTTGGGCCGGATCAGAAAATGGCATGCCTGCGCACGCGCACAATGGGAGTCATGCACGGTGATAGGGGTGTCCGGCCAGAATTTGCTGGGCACGGTAGATTTGCTCCGCCAACATGCCTCGCACCAGCATATGCGGCCATGTCATGGCGCCCAAGGCCAAAAGAAAATCGGCGCGCGCCCGCACGGCGTCGCCGTGGCCGTCGGCCCCGCCGATCAGGAAGGCGATGTCGCCCGCCCCCTGGTCCCGCCAACCGCCAATCTTCGCGGCGAAGGCTTCGCTGGTGATGGTCTTGCCGCGCTCGTCCAGGGCCACGACGATGGCCCCGGCCGGAATGGCGGCCAGAAGCAACTCCGCCTCCTGCCGCTTCAGCTCGTCGGAGGCGAGGCGCTTCTTCACCTCGACCTCGCGCAGCGTCAGCGGCCAGGACAGGCGGCCGGCATACTCGTCATAAAGGTCGCGCGCCGGACCGGTCCGTGACCGCCCAACCGCGGCAAGCCACAGACGCATCGGTCCGACTCCCGTTCGTCACCGGTCCTGAACGTTCTCCGTCAGGCGCTCATGCGCTCGGCGGAGGGCCGCGGCGTGTCCAGACCCCACATCTTCTCGATGTTGTAGAAGGTCCGGACTTCCGGGCGGAACAGGTGGATGATGACGTCCCCGGCGTCGACCAGAACCCAGTCGCACTGGTTCAGGCCCTCGGTCTCGACGCCGCGCAGACCGGCCTGCTTCATGCGGTCGGCCAGCTTCACGGCCATGGCGGCGATGTGCCGGGTGTTGCGGCCCGACGCCACGATCATGTAGTCGGCGAAGCTGGTCTTGCCGGCAAGGTCGATGACGACGACGTCTTCGGCCTGATCGTCGTCCAGGGACTGCTCGACGAGCGCCTTCAGTTCGTCCGGCTGGGGAACGGGAACGGGCGCGGGCCGCACAACGGGCGCGGCCGGTTCGATGAACGTGTTGATGGTACCTACCTCGCGATACAGGGTCACGACCCGCTGGCGCGTGCCCGGCGGATCGCCGTCGCCGAAGCCGGATGCAGCGGGTTGCGGAGGAAAATCCAGGCCGGTGTTTTCGAACCGGCCAACCCCTTGGCCTTGTGCATGCTCACCCGGCGACGGGCATAGCGCTGAGCGGCTATGCCACCAAGCGCCCCTATAGAATAAGTTGGTCGGGCGAGAACTGCAACCGGCACCAGCCGGAAGATGCGCGTCCAATGCCGCCAGCGGGGGATTTGCCGAAGATTGTCCGCCCCCATCAGCCAGACGAAGTGTGTTTTGGGGAAGCGGAGCGTCAGCTTGGCCAGCGTGTCGGCGGTGTAGCGGGTGCCAAGCTCCCGCTCGATGGCGGTGACCCGGATGGCCGGATGGCGGGCGGTGCGCCGGGCCTCCTCCATCCGCTCGGCGAGCGGCGCCATGCCCCTCACCGGCTTCAGCGGGTTCTGCGGGCTGACCAGCCACCACACCTGGTCGAGCCCCAGCGCCTTCAGCGCGTACAGGCTGATGTGCCGGTGCCCGGCGTGGGCCGGGTTGAAGGACCCGCCGAGCAGCCCGATGCGCAGGCCGGCGTGGAGCGGGCCGGCGTAGCGGTGGGGAGACCTCAATGCCCCCTCCCCAGCCCTCCCCCGCCGGTGGCGAGGGAGGGGGCAGGCAACGCTCCGCCAACCCCCCCTCTCCCGCAAAGCGGGGGAGGGTCGGGGAGGGGGCAAACGCAAGCGTCCTTACGGCCGCGTCTGGCCATCGCCGCGCACGACATACTTGTAGCTGGTCAGCTGCTCCGCCCCCACCGGGCCGCGGGCGTGGAACTTGTCGGTGGAGATGCCGATCTCCGCGCCCATGCCGAACTCGCCGCCGTCGGCGAACTGGGTGCTGGCGTTCCACAGCACGATGCCGCTGTCGATGCGCTGGAGGAAACGCTCCGCCGCCGCCGGGTCCTCGGTCACGATGGCGTCGGTGTGGTGGGAGCCGTGGCGGTTGATGTGGTCGATCGCGCCGTCCACCCCGTCCACCACGCCGCAGGCGATGATGGCGTCGAGATACTCGGTGTCCCAGTCCTCCGCCGTCACCGCCGTCACGCGCGGGTCGGCGGCCTGGGCGGCGGCGTCGCCGCGGACGGCGCAGCCGGCGTCCAGCAGATCCTTCACCAGCACCGGCAGGACGGCGTCAGCGATCGCCCGGTCGACCAGCAGCGTCTCGGCGGCGCCGCAGATCGAGGTGCGGCGCATCTTGGCGTTCATCACCACCTTGCGCGCCTTCTCCGGGTCGGCGCCGGCATCGACATAGACGGTGTTGTTGCCGTCGAGATGCTTGATGACCGGGATGCGGCTCTCTTCGGCGATGCGCTGGATCAGCGACTTGCCGCCGCGCGGGACGATCACGTCGATGCAGTCGCGCATGGTCAGCATGTGGCCGACCGCCGCCCGGTCCGTGGTCGGGACGAGCTGGATCGCCGCTTCCGGCAGCTCCGCGGCGCGCAGGCCGTCGGCCAGACAGGCGGCGATGGCGCCGGACGAGCGGATGCTCTCCGAGCCGCCGCGCAGGATCGCCGCGTTGCCCGACTTCAGGCAGAGGCCGCCGGCGTCGGCGGTGACGTTGGGACGGCTCTCGTAGATGATGCCGATCACCCCCAGCGGCACGCGCACGCGCTGGATGGACAGCCCGTTGGGGCGGGTCCATTCGGCGATGACGCCGCCGATGGGGTCGGGAAAGTCGGCGATGTCCTCCAGACCCTTGGCCATCGCCTCGATGCGGGCGTCGTTGAGGGCCAGGCGCTCGATCATGGGACCGGCGAGGCCGCGCTCCCGGGCGGCGGCGACATCCGCGTCGTTGGCCGCCTGGATATCCGCCTTGCGGGCGCGGATCGCGGCAGCCGCCGCCCGCAAGGCCTGATCCTTCGACGGGCTTGGCACGGTCGCCAGCTCCGCCGCGGCGGCGCGGGCGGCGCGGCCAAGGGCGAGCATCTGATCGTGCAAGGCGTCGGTGGTCTCAAGCAGGGCGGACATCGGTCTCACTCCAGTGGCGTTCGCCAATTGAAAAGGGCCGGAACCATAGCCGATCCTGTGTTTCCGCGAAAGCCATGCCGGTTAAGCCGAAAAGCTGAGTGGAATACTCAACATTCAGCCTGGGCCGCGGATTGTTGCGTGGTTAGCGTTCCGTCATGCAACATTGGCGAGGGAGCCTTTCATGAACCGGCTGGTCCGCCGCGGCGCCGCCGTGGCCGTTGGGGTGGTGTGCCTGGGGGGATCGGCCTGGGCGGAAACACCATTGGAGCGGGGGCGCGCCCTGGTCAACGGCATCGTCGCCTGCGGCAACTGCCACACGCCGCAGGGGCCGAACGGTCCGGTCGCGGGGCGGGAACTGGCCGGCGGGACGCCCTTCGTCGAGGAGCCCTTCACCGCCTACGCCTCCAACATCACGCCGGACCCGGAGACGGGGATCGGGCGCTGGACCGACGAGCAACTGATCACCGCGATCCGCGAGGGCAAGCGGCCCGACGGCAGCCTGATCGGTCCGCCGATGCCCTTCGGCTTCTACCGCGGCCTGTCGGACGGCGACCTGCGCGCCATCGTCGCCTATCTGCGCAGCGTGCCGCCGGTGCGGCATTCTGTCCCGAAGTCCGAGTACCGCATGGCGCTTCCCGCCGCCTACGGCCCGCCGGTCGGGTCGGTGGCCGAGGTGCCGCGTACGGACCCGGTGACGTACGGCGCGTACATGGCCGGCCCGCTTGGCCACTGCATGGAATGCCACACGCCGATGCTGCCGGACGGGCAGCTCGACATGACGCGTGCAGGGGGCGGCGGGCGCAACTTCACCGGACCGTGGGGCAACGCCGTGTCGCGCAACATCACGCCGGACAAGGAGCATGGGCTGGGCGGCTGGACCGACGCGGAGATCCGCAAGGCGATCACCGAGGGTGTACGTCCCGACGGCACCCGGCTGAGCCCGCCCATGGGCTATCACTATTACAAGTCCATGAGCGATGGCGAGCTGGGTGCCCTTGTCGCCTATCTCCGTACGCTTCCCCCGACCCGCTAGACCCCACCGGCCTTGCGTGAAATACCGCACCGCCGAAAACGCAGTACCGTAAGCCTTGCCGAGAGGGCATAGTCCGCGGGCTTTTTTCCCCCGCCGGATCGTGCGCTCCCATGCTGACTTTGCTGCTGATCGTCTCCGCCTTCTTCGCGGGCGTGCTCAACGCCGTGGCCGGTGGCGGCAGCTTCCTGACCTTTCCGGCGCTGATCATGGCCGGCGTGCCGCCGCTGAACGCCAACGCAACCAGCACGGTTGCGGTGTCGCCGGGCGCGCTGGCCAGCGCCTACGGTTACCGGCGGGAGCTGGGGCGGATCAAGGAGGTCAGCCTGCCGGCCTTCCTCGGCGTCAGCCTGATCGGCGGGCTGCTGGGGGCTCTGCTCCTGCTGTGGACGCCGCAGCGCGTGTTCGAGGAGATCATCCCCTGGCTGCTGCTGTTCGCGACGGTGCTGTTCGCCTTCGGCCCGAAGGTGTCGGCCACCATCCGCCGCAACTTCAAGGTCGGGCACAGCACGGTGCTGATCGTGCAGTTCTTCATCGCGATCTATGGCGGCTATTTCGGCGGAGGGATCGGCATCCTGATCCTGGCGACGCTGGGGGTCTTCGGCCTGACCGACCTGCACGCGATGAACGGCCTGAAGGCGCTGGTGTCCGGCTGCCTGAACGCGGTCGCGGTGGTGGCCTTCGCCTTCGGCGGTGCGGTCTATTGGAACGAGGCGCTCATCATGATGGCGGCTGCCGTGGCCGGCGGCTATGCCGGGGCCGCGGTCGCCCGCCACATCCCGCCGCCGATCCTGCGCAAGTTCGTGATCGTCGTGGGCGTGGCGATGACGGTCTATTTCTTCGTCACGAAGGGGTGAGGCGCCTTTCGTCGCGCGGTTGATTGCAGGAATAAATTCCTTTTATGCTCGGTGACGGACACGGAACACGTGCGACCGAATGGGGCTGGCCAGCGGGCCGGCCCTTTTTCTTTGGCGGATCGCACTGTCCCGTTTGCATGGCATTCGACAAGGATGGAGGGCTTTGGCAATGGGCGCGATCAACCCGATGAAGATTGAGGAAATGATCGGACTTGACGATGAGGCCGATTTGCCGCTGCAGGATGCCGGAGCCGACGGGGTTGGCGATGCCGGCGGCAGTGATCCGCCGAGGGCGGCGGCGTCTCCTGCGGACGACGAGGGACCGGATTCGCAGCCGTCCGGCAGATCGGAGTCGGACGGCCCGTCTCCGGAGTACAGCGAGGATCCGTCCGACGAGGTTGCGCCTTCCACCGACACGAAGAATGCTGCGAGCGACGAAGAATTCGACGCGGCGTCGATGCCGGCCACCAAATCCGTTTCCGACGACAGCGTCGGCGGCCTGACAGATCCCGGGCCAGATCCCGGGGATGCTCTGAATCAACTGGTCGAGGACCCGCGTTATCGGTCGGACCGGGAGTATACCGATTACGTCACGCGCCAGTTCGAGCGGGTCTACGGCACCGACGGGGAAACCGACGCAACCGGACACCTGATCGTCGATGGCAATTTCTCACGGTTCGAGCCGTTCGCGGACCGGTCCTCGGCCACGGATGGCGAGGCCGATGGACTGGGCGCGGCATCCGGTTTCTCGGTGTGGGATACGGCGGAGCGGCCCGGTGCGTCGTCACGGGCCGAGGGTGTTGACGAGATCGAAAGCTGGCTGCGCGGCCGCAGGATCGAAGTGGCGGAAAACTCCAAGCCGAAAACGGCAACGGATGCCGTGACCGTGGATGAACAAAAGAATCCGGACATTCCGGAATTGTCCTATTTCAAAGTCGAATATTTCAAGAAGCAGCCCGGAGCATGGGAAAGTTTCAACGAGGCTCTCGCACGGGTGCCGGACCTGTCGCCGAACCAACGGCTGATCTACGCGGAGATTTTCGCCATGGAAGGCGGAATGACGACGCATCCGGGGTCCGGGGCGGCAAGCGGGATCACGCAGGATATTCTGGATCGGGCGAAGGAGGATCTGCCGGGTCTCGAAAAGGTCCGGACGCCGGATCAACTGACGGTGGGGCAGCGCGCAGCGATTTATCCATATTATTTCGACGATGTGCTGCGGACCGTTGGTGGCCGGAGAGCGCTCGACAAGATCGGAAACGACGAAGCGGCGGCGGCCCTCGCCGACACTCTGTTCCGGTTTGGCCGGAGCCGGGGAACGGAGATCATCCAGGATGCGATGAACCGGGTGTTTCGGGAGAACGGCTATCCTGAAATGCCGACGGACGGGCAAATGGGGCCGGGGACCCTTGCAGCCCATTCTTATCTCGCAGGGGATGGAAAATTGGCCGAGAGGCTTTCTTATTATCTCGTTAATAGAAGAATAGAGCAGCTCGGTAGCCAGAAAAATAAGGAAGAAGATAGATCAAACTATTTTTCTTTCAGGAAAAATCCGCGTTGATGAGGTGTAATTCAATAAGGTGGTGAATAACACTCGTAGACAATCCATCGGCCATCGCCTTCCTTCCGCAATTTATAGGTCGTTCCCATCTTGACGGGGTCCTTGTAGGGTGGTGGGCATCCGTAGCTCCAGCACGAGCGCTTGCTTAGGGTGATCTGGACATCGCCGGCCTTGCAGGTCGGTTCCAGATCGTCGTTGAGGCAGCGTCGCGGGATGTCCCGTGGCGTGAGCCGCCGCGCCACGACGACCCGGTAAAGCGTGGTGCCTTTGCCTCGTCCGTCCATGTACGTCGCTCGTATTTCTCTCCCAGTGGCGAGCGTGCAGAGGGCGTTGATGCCATGGTCGAAGCACGCCAGCAGGGTTTCCAGAGTGCAGATGGGGCTGATCAACTGGCCGATGCACCGGCTGCTCGACTCGGCGTCGGTCGGTCCCATCTTGTGCCAGCGGCTCGGCGGGTCCACGGGCGGCAGATCCGGGTCCTTGCCCATCGCCGGTGAGACCCATAAGGCGAGGATAAGCATCGGAATTGCGCGCTTTGCGGGATATTGCATGGGGCAATCATCCACATGCGATGGTGTGCATCTGGATTATGCCGCTCTGAGGTTGTGGTATCGCGCGCCGACCAGTGGCGCGTCAATCCGCCGCCATGCGCTCCGCAAGGCCGCAGAGCGCGTCCCAATCCAGCGCCGCCGGGTCTTCCACCACATGGTCGGCGGCTTCGAACAGCAGGTCGGCGTGCTGCGGCCAGGCGATGGTCAGCATGCCGGCGGCCTTGGCGGCGCGGGCGCCGGTCGGGCTGTCCTCGATCACCGCGCAGGCCGCGGGCGGCACGCCGAGGCGGTCGGCGGCGGTCAGGTAGGGCTCGGGGTCGGGCTTGCCCTTGCTCACGTCGTCGCGGCTGAGGCCGAACAGGAAATGCGGGCTGCCCATGTGGCGCAGGTTGGCCTCGACCACCCGGCGCCCGCTGTTCGACACGCAGGCCTGCCGCAGCCCCCGCTCCGCAAAGGCGTCGACCAGCGCCAGGGCGCCGGCCCGCGCCTCCACCTCGGCGATGCGTTCCAGATAGAGGTCGGTGATGGCGTCCGCCCATTCCTGGAAGGTCAGGGCCATGGGCCGGGCGGCGTGCAGCCGGGCGTACAGTTCGGGGAAGGCGATGCCCAGCGTGGCCGCGTAGTCCGTGTCGGACAGGGCATGGCCGTGCAGCCGGCAGACCGCGATGGTGGCCCGCTGGTGCCACGGCTCGCTGTCGAGCAGCGTGCCGTCGATGTCCCACAGGATGGCCTGGAGGGGCGGGCGGCCCACGATCGGAACGCTCACCGCACCACCAGATCGTCGCGGTGGATCATCTCGTCGCGGCCCCGGTAGCCGAGGATCTCCTCGATCTCGTGGCTCTTGCGGCCGGCGATGCGGCGGGCGTCCTCGGCGGCGTAGGCGGTCAGGCCGCGCGCCACCTCGCGCCCATCCGGCGCCTTGACCACCACCACGTCGCCGCGCTCGAAGTCGCCCTCCACGCCGCGCACCCCGGCCGGCAGCAGGCTGGCCCCGCGGGCGAGCGCCGACAGCGCGCCGGCGTCCACGGTCAGCGCGCCGTGGGCGTTCAGGTTGCCGCCGATCCACGCCTTGCGGGCGGAGGAAGGGGAGGCCGCGGGCAGGAACCACGTGCACAGCGCGCCGCCCTGCTCGGGCCGCTGCTCCAGCGCGGCCAGCGGGTTCATGCGCTTGCCCTTGGCGATGACCATGCGGCAGCCGGCGGCCAGCGCGACGCGCGCCGCGACGATCTTGGTCACCATGCCGCCGGAACTGTAGCCGGGCGGCGGCTCGCCCGCCATGTTCTCGATGTCGGAGGTCAGTTCCTGGACGACCGGGATGTGCCGGGCGTCGGGGTCCTTGCGCGGGTCGGCGGTGTAGAGGCCGTCGATGTCCGACAGCAGGACCAGCGTGTCGGCGCTGATCATCTGGGCGACGCGGGCGGCCAGACGGTCGTTGTCGCCGAAGCGGATCTCCGCGGTGGCGACCGTGTCGTTCTCGTTGATGACCGGGATGGCGCCCAGCTTCAGCAGCGTGTCGATGGTGGCGCGGCCGTTGAGGTGGCGGCGGCGCTCCTCGGTGTCCTCCAGCGTCACCAGCACCTGGGCGACGGTCAGGCCGTGGCGGGCCAGCGTCTCCTGATAGGCGGCGGCGAGCCGGATCTGGCCGGTGGCGGCGGCGGCCTGCTTCTCCTCCAGCCGCAGGGCGCGCCCGACGAGGCCGAGATGCTCGCGCCCGCAGGCGACGGCACCGGAGGTGACGATCACCACCTCCTGCCCGCGCTGGCGGCAGGCGGCCACATCGTCGGCCAGCGCGTCCAGCCACTCGCGGCGCATCCGGCCGGTGGCGCTGTCGACGAGCAGGGCGGAGCCGATCTTGACGACCAGCCGCCGCGCGTCGAGCAGGGTGGGGAGCAGGGAGGAGGTATCAGCCTTTGGCGTTGTCGTCGTGGCCGTCGCTGTGTTCGGTGTCGTCACCGTCATCGTCGCCTTCATCGTCCCAGTCATCCCCGTCCGAGTCGTCGTCCGGCTCCTCGGGGAGATCGTCGTACTCGCCCGTCTCTTCGTTCCAGCCCGCATACTCGTCGTCCATCTTCTGGCCGACCGGCGGCCGGGGGATGGAGCGCGTGACCGGAGCCTGGATGACGTCGGGCTCCTCTTCCTTGGACTGTTTGATGAGCGTGAGCAAGCGGTAAAGCACCGCCTGGACGCCCTGGCCGGTGGCGCCGGACAGAACCATCACCTCGGCACCCGACGCCGCCTCCAGCGCGGCCTTCTTCTCCGCGACCTCCTCGTCGAGCAGGGCGTCGGCCTTGTTCAGGCCGATGATCTCCAGCTTATCGGCGAGGTTGCCGCCATAGGCGACCAACTCGTTGCGGATGGTGGTGTAGGACTGGACCACATCCTCCGCCGTGCCGTCGATCAGGTGCAGCAGCACGCGGGTGCGCTCCACATGGCCGAGGAAGCGGTCGCCCAGCCCGTGCCCCTCGTGCGCGCCCTCGATCAGGCCGGGGATGTCGGCAATGACGAACTCCTCGTCACCCGCGCGGACGACGCCCAGGTTGGGGGCCAGCGTGGTGAAGGGGTAGTCGGCGATCTTCGGGCGCGCCGCGGTGGTCGCGGCCAGGAAGGTGGACTTGCCGGCGTTGGGCAGGCCGAGCAGCCCGGTGTCGGCGATCAGCTTCAGCCGCAGCCAGACCCAGCGCTCCTCGCCCGGCCAGCCGGGGTGGGACTTGCGCGGGGCGCGGTTGGTCGGGGTCTTGTAATGGGCGTTGCCGAAGCCGCCGTCGCCGCCCTTCAGGAAGACGACGCGCTGGCCAGGCTCCGTCAGGTCGACCAGCACGGTCTCCTGATCCTCGTCCAGGATCTGAGTGCCCACCGGCACGCGCAGGACCACGTCCTCGCCCCTGGCGCCGTTGCGGTTGGCGCCCATGCCGTGGTTGCCGCGCTGCGCCTTGAAATGCTGCTTGTAGCGGTAGTCGATCAGCGTGTTGAGGCCGTTCACGACCTCGATCACGACGTCGCCGCCGCGGCCGCCGTTGCCGCCGTCCGGTCCGCCATACTCGATGAACTTCTCGCGGCGGAAAGCGATGGCGCCGGGGCCGCCGTCACCGCTCTTCAGATACACCTTGGCTTGATCGAGGAACTTCATCGGGGACCGTGCCGGCCAATCTACCGTTTGCGCACCGTCCTCCAACCGTGGGAAGGGGGCGGTGACCACCACATCAACAAAAGAAAATCGGGGGCCGGTTGCCCGAACCCCCGATTTATCCCATCACACCGTACGGGCCGGACGAGATTACTCGGCCGCGACCGCCGGGGCCTCCGCCGCCAGGATGGCGACGTAGGTGCGCCCCTGGGCGCTGCGCTTGAAGGCCACGGTGCCGTTCGCCTTGGCGAACAGGGTGTGGTCCTTGCCGATGCCGACGTTCTCACCGGGGTGGAACTTCGTGCCGCGCTGGCGGACGATGATGTTGCCGGCGATGACGTTCTCGCCACCGAAACGCTTCACGCCGAGACGGCGGCCAGCGGAATCGCGGCCGTTGCGCGAGGAGCCGCCTGCTTTTTTATGGGCCATGGGGAGTTACTCCTGTGACTGGTCGGCGGCCGTTCAGGCGGCGCCGTTGATCCCGGTGATGCGCAGGACGGTCAGGTCCTGGCGGTGGCCGTTCTTACGGCGGTAGTTCTGGCGGCGCTTCTTCTTGAAGACGATGATCTTCGGACCGCGATCCTGGGCGACGATCTCGGCGGTCACGGCAGCGCCGGCAACCGTCGGGGTGCCAAGGGTGGTGCTGCCGCCGTCGCTGACCATCAGCACGTCGTTGAGCGTGATGGAAGCGCCGGCCTCGGCCTCGAGCTTCTCAACGCGGATCACGTCGCCATTGGCGACCTTGTACTGCTTGCCGCCGGTGCGGATCACTGCAAACATCGTCGTCACTGCCTATCTCAAAACAAACGGAAGGGCCGCTCGCCCACCGTTTGAGGTGCAAGCCCGTTCGTGAGAGCGGGGATTTAACCGATGGGCCACCGGGAGTCAACAGGCATGGTGGCATTTTCCCGTTCATTTTCCTGCAAACAAGGGCTTGCATCCCCCCAGGCTTTTGGGTAGGTTCCGCGCCACCCCGGAAACGGGGCAGCGGATGGGTGGCAGAGCGGTTGAATGCACCGCACTCGAAATGCGGCATACCCGCGAGGGTATCGGGAGTTCGAATCTCCCCCCATCCGCCACTCTCATTCGAGCGAACGCTCAAGAAGAAAGCCTTCCCGACCGGGAAGGCTTTTTTGTTTCCAGGCTCAGGCGCTCCGGAGCATCGCCAGCGCCGCTTCGAACAGCGCGCTGCCCGGTTCGGCGAAGCGGTCGACCACGCTGAAATGGTCGGCGCCCGGCTCCACGATCTCCCGCACCGCGTTGCCCTGCGCGGCCCAGGCCAGGGCGTAGTCGGCCTGCTGGCGGTGCATCGCGTCGGTCTCAAGGCCGCCCAGCGCCGGCATCAGGAGCGGGGCCGGAGCGGGAACGGCGTGGATCGGGCTCAACCGCCGCGCCGAGTCGGGATCGAGCCGCAGCTGCTCGTTCGCCTCGAAGCCGAGCATCGGCTCCAGGTCGTAGAGGCCGCTGATCGGGATGCCCCCGGCCACGCGGTCGCGGTTCTCCGAAACCAGCTTGGCCGTCAGGTGGCCGCCGGCCGAATGGCCGGACACCACCACCCGCCGCGGATCGCCGCCGAAGCCGGTCGCGTTGGCGAACACCCAGTCCAGACCGGCCTGGGCGTGGCCGCACAGTTCGTCCATCGTCACGTCCGGGCACAGGCCGTAGCCGAGCAGGACGACCGCCACCCCGCGCTCCACATAGGGCGCTGCGATGAAGGAATGCAGGTCCTTCGACAGGGCCCGCCAGTAGCCGCCATGGATGAAGACCAGCACCGGCGCGCCCTCTCCGGCGTGGAAGACGCCGGCCGGGAAGACGTCGGCGCGCTGGCGCGGGTGAGGGCCGGTGGGAATGTCATAGCGGCCGCCGAGCCGGGCGCGCACCGCCTCGCTCTCCGCCTGCCAGCGGGCGAAATAGGCGGGATGCTCGGGCACCAGCTTGCGGAAATTGTACTGGCGGTCGATCTCGGCGGCGGTCATGCCGGAATACAGGGGTTCAGACGCCAAGATAACGCTCCTTCAACGTGGGGTCGGCGAGCAGGGCGGCGGAGCTGCCGGACCACACCAGCCGGCCCTTCTCGATGACGTGATGGCGGTCGGCCAGGGCGGCGAGGGCGTGCACGTTCTTGTCCACCACCAGGATCGCCTGCCCCTCGTCCTTCAGGCGGGCGAGGCAGTCCCAGATCTCCTGGCGGACCAACGGGGCCAGCCCCTCCGTCGCCTCGTCGAGGATCAGCAGCTTCGGGTTGGTCATCAGGGCGCGCCCGACGGCGAGCATCTGCTGCTCCCCGCCCGACAGGTTGCGGGCGAGGTTGCCGGCGCGCTCGGCCAGCCGGGGGAACAGGGCGTGGACCCGCTCCACTGTCCAGGGATCGCGCCGCGCGAAGCGGTTGGCGGCGGTGGCGATCAGGTTCTCGCGCACGGTCAGGGTGGGGAAGACCTGCCGCCCCTCCGGCACCAGGGCGATGCCGGCCCGCGCGATTCGGTGCGGCGGGCGCCCGGCGATCTCCGCGCCCTCGAAGGCGATGGAGCCGCCGGTCGGCGCCACGAGGCCCATGATCGCCTTGATGGTCGTGGTCTTGCCCATGCCGTTGCGGCCCATCAGGGTCACCGCCTCCCCGGCGTCGACGGACAGCTCCATGCCGAACAGCGCCTGGCTGGAGCCGTAGGCGGCGGTCAGGTTGGCGACGCGCAGCATCAGGCGACCTCCAACTCGTCGCCGAGATAGGCCTCGCGCACCGCGGGGTCGTTGCGGATCTGCTCCGGGGTGCCGCTGGCGAGGTCCTTGCCGCGCACCAGAACGGTGATGCGGTCGGCCAGGGCGAAGACGGCGTCCATGTCATGCTCCACCAGCAGGATCGTCACGCCGCCCTTCAACTCCCGCAGAAGCTCGACCATGCGGGCGGAGTCCTCCGGCCCCATGCCGGCCATCGGCTCGTCGAGCAGGAGCAGCCGCGGCCCGGTCGCCAGGGCCATCGCCAGTTCGAGCTGCCGCTTCTCGCCATGAGCCAGCGCGTCGGCGCGGGTGCCGGCCCGCGCGCCCAGCCCAACCCGCTCCAGCACCGCGCGGGCGGGGTCGGTCAGCCGCCGGTCGCGCCCGGCGTCGCGCCAGAAGCGGAAGTTGTGCCCGGCGTGGGCCTGCACCGCCAGCGCCACGTTGTCGAGCGCCGTGAAGCTGGGGAAGATCGAGGTGATCTGGAAGCTGCGCGCCAGCCCGCGCCGCGCCCGCTTGTGCACGGGCAAGCGGGTCACGTCGCGCCCGTCGAACCGGATGGTCCCGGAATCGGGCGTCAGCTCCCCCGACAACTGGCCGATCAGGGTGGTCTTGCCGGCCCCGTTCGGGCCGATCAGGGCGTGCAGCTCCCCCTCCGCGACGGACAGCGAGAGGCCGTCGGTGGCGGCCAGCCCACCGAAACGCTTGACCAGCGAGTCGGTGCTCAGCAGCGGGCCGCTCATGGGCGCCTCCCGGCGACGACGCCCCACAGGCCCTTGCGGGCGTAGAGAACCAGAAGGATCAGCACCGGCCCCAGCACGATCTTCCAATGCTCGCCCAGCCCGGCGTGGGCGAGGTCCATCAGCTCCGGCACGAACTCCTCCAGCAGCAGCAGCGCGGCGGCGCCCAGCACCGGGCCGATCAGCGTGCCGATGCCGCCCAGCACGACCATCACGATCAGGTCGCCGGAGCGGCTCCAATGCAGGTATTGCGGCCCGACGAACATGGTGGCGTTGGCGAGCAGCGCCCCGGCCAGTCCGGCCAGCGCCCCGGCAATGACGAAGGCGACGAGCTTGTAGCGGGTGACCGGGTAGCCGAGAGCGGCCATGCGCCGCTCGTTGTCCTTGGCGCCGCGGATCACCCGTCCGAAGCGGGAGTTGACCAGCCGCCAGCCCAGCGCCAGCGCCGCCACCAGAAGCCCGAGCACCACGTAATAGAAGGTGGTGTGGTCGGCGATGTTCAGCGGGGCGGGCAGGGTGGAGCGGCTCCACAGCGCGATGCCGTCGTCCCCGCCATAGGCCTTCAGCCCGGTCATCAGGTAGAAGAGCATCTGGGCGAAGGCCAGCGTGATCATGATGAAGGGCACGCCGGTGGTGCGCAGTGAGATCGCCCCCACCGGCAGCGCCGCCAGCGCCCCGGCCAGCATGGCCAGCGGCCAGACGATCAGCCCGTTCACCGTTCCGGGAAAGCCGAACAGCGTCGATCCGTCCGACTGGTGGGCGAACAGGATGCCGACGGCATAGCCGCCGATCCCGACGAAGGCGGCGTGGCCGAAGCTGACCATCCCGCCGAAGCCGAGGATCAGGTCGAGGCTGACCGCCGCCAGGGCGAAGACCAGGATGCGCGTCGCCAACCGCACGTAGAAGGGCTCCCCCATCCAGTCGGCGACGGTGGGGAGCGCCAGCGCGACGGCCAGGAGGATCAGCAGGGCGATGCGGGGGCGGGTGAGCAGGGCGGTTCGGGGCGCGGTCGGGGGCATGGGGGGCCGGAAAAGAGGGGCGGTCAACCAATCGCCAGGCCAATCGCCAAGCCAATCGGCAGGCCCGTCTTTTCGCACAGATGGGCGGGCTTGAACACAAAAGGTCGCGCCGGCCCGCTCAGCCCCGCCCGCTCAGCCCCGCCCGCTCAGCCCCAGGGCGTGTTGGAGTGGTGGCGCCGCCGCGACCGCTGGAGGAGCTGGCGTTCGGTGCAGCGCTTCATGTGCTCCGGCACCTCCGAGTCCTCGCCGACGATGGGGCCGCTCAGATAGGCGGCGCCCGCGGCTTCCGCAGCCTCCAGCTCCATCGGGGTGCGGACGCCGTCCACATAGGCGAACATGCCGAACTTGCGCGGGCCGGGGCAGAAGGCCTGCACCCGCTCCAGGATGTGCGGCTCGTCCTCCCGACCGTCCAGCCGCAGCCCGACCCCCTTGACGCCGGCGGTTGCGTAGACCGACAAGTCGCCCGCGTCGTCGCGCAGGATGACCATGGCGGCGCGGGCGAAGGGGCGCAGCATCGCCACGATCTCCGCGAGCCGGCCATAGGGAACGCCGGCCGGCAGCCCGTCCAGCTCGAAGGCCAGGAAGGGCATCAGCACGCGCGGGATCATCCGGCAGGCCTGGATGTATTCCCGCCGCCGCCGGCTGGAGGCGAGCGTGCCGAAATGGACGGGGATGGTCTGGGCGTAGCGGAATTTGTTGGCGTACAGCTCGTTGTAGGTGCTCACCGCGAGGCTCAGCGTTTCCATGTCGAGGTCGAAGACGGCCTCCTCGCGCTCCGGGTCGAAGGCGTCCATGCAATTCAGATAGCGGGCGGTGTCGGCGTCGGTGCGGCAGCAGTAGGTCGACACCACCTTGTGCTTCACGTCGAAGACCGGACGGAACAGGACCTTGGGGCGACTCTGCGGCGTGATGGTGTCCGCCGGCATCTCGGTCCAGTGCGGGCGCCGCACCTCCGCCGCCGGAACCGCGCCGTCCGCTGCGGGGGAGTCCGGCGCGGTGCCCTCCGGCTTGTGGACGGCGTCCTTGAGCAGGTCGGCCAGCCGCGCGGTGTCCAGGGCGATCCCGCCGCCGATGTCGACCACCGCGGTCTTGACGGTGATGCGCCGGGTGTCGGCGTGGCCAAGCAGCGCCTGATGCAGGCTTTCCATCACCTTGCTGCAGGTCAGCTGCGCCGATTTGCGGTCGGCCTGGGCGAAGACGATGATGTAGTGGTTCTCGCCGTAGCGGAACCAGACGTCGCGCGGCGATAGAACCTTCTTGAGCATGCGCTCGGCGTAAACATGCACCCGCTCGTTCACACTGCCCCAGCGGTCGCCCAACTCCTGCCGGATCTCGTCCAGGCCGATCAGGTGGACGGACCCCGCGGTGACCGTCTGGCTGTGCGTCAGGATCTGCCGGGCCCGCTCCTTGAAGGACTCGTCGATCGATTGGGCGGGGATGGGGGGCGGGGCCGGAACGGGGCCATCGTCCTGTTCCGGCAGGGCGTCGTCCGGACCGGAGACATCGCGTGTGAGCATGGCCGAGCTTCCCTTTCCGGTTGTGGGGAGCGCGAACCCAAAGACAGGGCAGCCGCCTGGAATGGGTGCGAACATGAATGGATCGACTGCACAAACAGAATGATCCTTTCGCACTTGCCAATGCGTTAACGGAAACGTCACACCGGTCCCGGCAGACGGTCTATGCGGAAAGAGGGAAAGTCTTCGTCGGACTGGACTATGCCGACTCGCGCCGGGCCTTTACTCTGGCTCTCATCAGCATTTGCCTTTCGGTGCAACGCCGCATGTGTTCGGGAACATCGGAATCCTTGCCGATCACGGCGCCGCCGACATAGGCCGCCCCGGCCTCGATCGCCGCCTGGAATTGCTCGACGTTCCGGATGCCGTCCAGATAGGCGAACAGGCCGTGTTTGCGCGGGGCCGGGCAGAAGGCGTTGATCTTGTCGATGCAGCGCTGGTCGCCGTCCCGGAAATCCATGGACAGCCCAACCCCTTTGACGCCGGCGTTGGCATAGACCGCGATGTCGGTGGTGTCCTCCCGCAGGATGACGATGGCGGCGCGGCCGAAGGGGCGCAGCATGGTGACCATCTCGGCCAGCCTCCCGTTGGGAATGCCCTGCGGCAGCCCTTCAAGTTCGAAGGCCAGGAAAGGGATCAAGTAATTGGGGATCATTCGGCACGACTGGAGATACTCCCGCCGCCGTCGCGCCGAGGCGAGGGTTTCGAAGTGGACCGGAATGGTCTGGGCGTAACGGAATTTGTTCTTGTACAGTTCATTGTAGGTGCTGATGGCGTGGCACAGGGTTTCCATATCGTAATCGAAAATGGCTTCTTCCTGCAGGACGTCGTCCAGCGTGATCTGGTTGATATGGCGGCAGGTGTAAAGATCCGGACGGCAGGTGTAGGTGGAGATCACCTTGTTCTTTACATCGTAGACCGGGCGGAACAGCACCTTCGGCTGTGGCGGCGGTTCTCCGTTGTCCAGGGCGAAACCGACAAGCGAAGGCCGCCGCCGCTCCTCGGCCTGCGGCTGGGCGGCCGGTTGGGCCGTTGGATGAGGGTGTGTTGGCTGGGCCGTCGGGTCGGTGCGATCCGCCGGGCGCTCCGGCTGGCTGGCGGCCTGGTGGAGCAGATCGTCCAGGCGGGCGCTGCCGATGGCGATGCTGCCGTCGATTTCCATCAGGGCGGTCTTGACGGTGATCTGGCTGGTATCGCTGTGGCCGAGCAGCGTCTGATGCAGGGTTTCGACGATCTTGCCGCAAATCAGTTGGGCGGCCTTTATGTCGGCATGGGCGAACACGATGATGAACTGGGCGTCGCCGTGCCGGAACCACACGTCCTGCGGGGACAGGATCTTTTCGAGCAGTCGGCCCGTGTAGTCCTGCACCCGTTCCTTCACGGTCTCCCACCGTTTGCCCAGATGGTCCCGGATGTCCTCCAGACCAATCAGATGAACGGCGCCGGCGGTGACGGTCCGTCCGCTGGAAAGGATATCCCGGGCCCTGTCTCGAAAGGCCGCGTCGTTCAGTTGGCAGGACGACCGACACTCCGCCGCCTTCGTGGCGGCGGTGCAATGGGACGTGGGGCCGGAGCAGGAGGATTCGGCGGACCCCTCCTGGGCGGAGGGGGGCGAATGGATTGCATTCACGGCAATAGCTCCCTTGCGACCGGCACAAACCTGTGTGTCGGTGTATTCCTGCCTTCTGAATGTTCGTCGTCTTAACAACAATGTTACAGGGAAATTGCCGAAGAGTTAACAGCCGTGGGTTTTCTGGTGCGGTGCGGTGCGGTGCGGAGGCACTCCGGACACCGTGGGTGGTCTGCCACAAGCGGCCATGCACAAGCGGCCATGGCCGTTGACCCGCCGGCAGGACGGGACTATGCCGGGCCGGCCTGTGGGCATGGGGAAAGGGTGGGGACATGAACGCGAAGAATGCGGTGGTGCTGGTCAGCGGCGGGCTGGACTCCACGACGGTGCTGGCGATCGCCCGGGAGCAGGGGTACCGGCTGAACGCGCTCAGCTTCCGCTACGGGCAGCGCCACGCGGTGGAGCTGGAGGCGGCCAAGCGCGTCGCCGCGGCCATGGCGGTGGACCGCCACGTCATCGCCGACATCGACCTGCGGGCCTTCGGCGGCTCCGCCCTGACCGACGCCATCGCCGTGCCCAAGCACGCCAGCGCGGCGGATCTGGGGACGGGCATCCCGGTGACCTACGTCCCGGCGCGCAACACGGTGTTCCTGTCCTTCGCGCTGGCCTGGGCGGAGACGCTGCAGGCGTCGGATATCTTCATCGGCGTGAACGCGCTGGATTATTCCGGCTACCCGGACTGCCGGCCCGAATACATCGCCGCCTTCGAGACCATGGCGAACCTCGCCACCAAGGCGGGGGTGGAGGGCACCAGCCGGTTCACGATCCACGCCCCGCTGATGACCCTCGACAAGGCGGGCATCATCCGCCGCGGGCTGGAGCTGGGGGTGGATTACGGCCTGACCCACTCCTGCTACGACCCGGCGCCGGACGGCACCGCCTGCGGCTCCTGCGACAGCTGCCTGCTGCGGCTGAAAGGCTTCCAGGAGGCCGGGCTGGCCGATCCGGTGGCTTATGGCGGGGCGTGACGCACGCCGTCAATGGGCCGGGAACAGCCCCTTGGGCTTGATCGCCAGGACCACCGCCATCAGCACGTAGATCGCCATGGAGGCCAGGGCCGCCCCGGCGGCGCTGGCGTTGGCGGCGTCCATCACCAGACGGAAGGCGGCGGGCAGCAGGGCGCGGCCGAGCGTGTCCACCATGCCGACCAGCAGGGCGCCGGCCAGCGCCCCGCGGATCGAGCCGATGCCGCCGATGACGATGACCACGAAGGTCAGGATCAGGATCTGCTCGCCCATGCCGACCTGAACGGCCAGCACCGGCCCGGCCATGGCGCCGGCCAGCCCGGCCAGCCCGCAGCCCAGCGCGAAGACCAGACCGAACAGCCGCCGGACGTCCACCCCCAGCGCCATCACCATCTCGCGGTTGGTGGCCCCGGCGCGGATCAGCATGCCGACCCGCGTGCGGGCGATCAGCAGCCACAGGAACACCGCCACGGCGATGCCCACGGCGAGGATGGCCAGCCGGAAGGCCGGGTATTTCAGCCCGAACAGGTCCACCGTCCCGGCCAGCGCCGCCGGCGGGTTGAGGAAGATGGGGACCGGGCCGAAGACGATCTTCACCAGCTCGTTGAAGAACAGGATCAGCCCGAAGGTTGCCAGCACCTGATCCAGGTGGTCGCGGCGGTAGAGCGTGCGCAGCGCCACCGCCTCCACCACCAACCCGAGCAGCGCCGTCAGCAGCACCGCCGCCGCCAGGGCCAGCGGGAAGCTGTCCAGCACCGGAACCAGCGCCGCCGTCAGGTAGGCGCCGACCATGTAGAAGGTGCCGTGGGCGAGGTTGATGAGGTCCATGATGCCGAAGACGAGCGTCAGCCCGGCGGCCATCAGGAACAGCATCACGCCGAGCTGAAGCCCGTTCAGACCCTGTTCGACGAGGAGGAGCGCGTCCATTCTCCGGCGTCCTGCCTGCGCCTCACTTCATCGGGCAGTCTTTGACATAGGCGTCGGCGTGGTTGGTGAAGACCGTGGCGACGGTCTTGTTGGTCACCGCTCCGTCCGCACCCTTCACCACCTCGCGCAGGTAGATGTTGTGGATCGGGTAGTGGTTGGTGTTGAAGGCCACCTCGCCGCGCAGGCTCTGCAGCTTGGCCGACGCCAGCGCCCCGCGCAGTTTGTCCTTGTCCTTCAGGTTGCCGCCGACCGCCTTCACCGCCGTATCGATCAGCAGCGCCGTGTCGTAGCCCTGGGCGGCGTACATGGACGGGATGCGCCCGTACTTGGCCTTGAAGTCGGCGACGAACGTCTTGTTGGCGGCGTTGTCGAGGTCGGGGCTCCACTGCGCCGAGTTCTTGACGCCCAGCGCGGACTCGCCGACCGCCGCCAGGATGTCCTGGTCGAAGGAGAAGCCGGGGCCGAACAGCGGCACGGCGCCCTTCAGCCCGGCCTGCTCATACTGCTTGATGAAGTTGATGCCCATGCCGCCCGGGTAGAAGACGTAAACGGCGTCCGGCGCTGCGGCCTTGAGCTGCGCCAGTTCCGCCGCGTAGTCGAGCTGCCCGACCTGGGTGTAGACCTCACCGGCGACCGCGCCCTTGTAGTAGCGCTTGAAGCCGGCCAGACCGTCCTTGCCCGCCGGGTAGTTGGGGGCCATCAGATAGACCTTCTTGAAGCCCTCGTCCTGGACATGCTTGCCTACGGCCTCGTGGATCTGGTCGTTCTGGTAGGCGGCGTTGAAGAAGTACGGGTTGCACTGCGCGCCCGCCAGCTGCGACGGGCCGGCGTTCGGGCTGATGAAGAAGGTCTGCCCGCCGGCCAGCGTCGGCAGCATGGCCAGCGCGAGGTTCGACCAGACCACGCCGGTCACCATCTGCACGCGGTCGCGCTCGACCATGCGGTTGGCGAGGCCGACGGCGACGTCCGGCTTCTGCTGGTCGTCCGCCTCGATGACCTGGGTGTCCTGCCCGCCCAGCTTGCCGCCCGCATGCTCCACCGCCAGCGCAAAGCCGTCGCGGATGTCGATGCCCAGACCCGCGCCGGGGCCGGACAGGGTGGTGATCATGCCGATCTTCAGCGTGTCCGCCGCCGCCGGGGTGGCGAGCAGGGCCAGCGCGGAGGCCAGCGTAAGCAGGTTGCGGGTCATGACGGTCCAGCCTCCAGGGGTATTATGATTGATTTGTGGGCAGCGCGAATGTCAGGCAGCCCGCATCCGTTCGCCCGCCCGCTCGTCCGCCCAGGCGCGCGCCGTGGACGGGCGGCCCTCGGTGTCGATCAGGCCGCGGGTGAAGAGTTCCTCGACATGGCGGATGAAGAAGGCGGCGGTGCTTTCCCGCTCCCAGCGCTCCATCCAGTTCTGCTCCAGGAAGGCGAGGATCGCCGGCTGGCCCAGCTCGGCCTCCCACAGCACGCCGAGCAGGGAGGTCTGCTGCTCCTCGTGCATGCATTCCTCGAAGGTCAGCTTCTGCTGGCTGCGCGCCTCCTTGCGCAGCGTCGTCTCCGGCCCCGGCCCCAGGCCGAAGTCGTAGAGCGGACGGCGCTCGGGCGCTGCGACCAGCCAGTGGGCGACCTCATGCACGATGACCGTCGATTCCACGTCGGTGCGGATGACGTCGCCGTCCCACATGAAGGAGGCGTTCGGCGGCTCGTCCAGCGTGCCGATGCCGTGGGCGTGGGCCAGCCGCACCGCTTCGGCGCGCTGCTCCGGCGTGTCGACGCCGCCGGGCACCGGCCAAGTGGCGGCGATACGCCGGAAGGCGGCGAGGGGCAGGGGCTTGCCGGCCAGCAGGCGCTCGAAGGTCGCCAGGGCCTCCGGCATCGTCTCGGCCGGGATCGGGGTCAGGATCATGATGGGAAAAGCAGTCCGGGGTGCGCAATGACCCCTATTTGCCCAACAGGGCCGGCGCGGCGCAAGAAAAACCCCTCCTTCATCGCAATCGGATGGAGGAGGGGTGAAGACGAAACCGTCAGGCCGCCCGCATATCGGTCAGGAAGCGGGAGACGAAGCCGCGCAGCCCCTCCGCCTCGCCGCTCAGCCCGTCGGCGGCGTCGAGCACCTGACGGGAGGCGTCGCCGGTGGCTTCCGCCGCCTGGGTCACCCCGGCGATGTTGCCGGACACCTCCTGGGTGCCGCGGGCGGCCTGCTGGACGTTGCGGCTGATCTCCTGGGTGGCCGCACCCTGCTCCTCGACCGCCGCGGCGATGGTGGTGGAGATGTGGCTGATCTCGCCGATCACGCGGCCGATCTCGGCGATGGCCCCGGCGGCCTCGCGGCTGACCTGCTGGATGCCGGCGATCTGGCCGGAAATGTCCTCGGTCGCCTTGGCGGTCTGGTTGGCGAGGCTCTTGACCTCCGACGCAACGACGGCGAAGCCCTTGCCGGCCTCGCCGGCGCGGGCCGCCTCGATGGTTGCGTTCAGCGCCAGCAGGTTGGTCTGGCTGGCGATGTCGTTGATGAGCTGCACCACCTCGCCGATGCGCTGGGCGGCGTCGACCAACCCGCGCACGGTGGCGTCGGTCCGCTCGGCGGTGCTGACCGCCTGCCCGGCGATGCTGTTGCTCTGGGCGACCTGCCGGCTGATCTCCTGGATCGAGCTGGACAGCTCCTCCGCGGCGGCGGCGACGGTCTCCACGTTGGCGGTCGCCTGGGTGGAGGCGACGGCGACGGCGCTGGCCTGCCGGGTGGTCTGCTCCGCGGTGGCCGACATGCCCTGGGCCGTGCTGTTGAGCTGGGTGGCGGCGGAGGAGACGCGGGACAGCACCTCCATCACCATCCGGTCGAACTCGCGGGTCAGGGAGTCGATGCGCTCCGACCGCTCGCGGCGGGTCTCATGCTCGGCGGCCTGCTCGGCGGCCATGCGGTCGGCCTCGATCAGGCTGTGCTTGAAGACCTCGACGGCCTTGGCCATGCCGCCGATCTCGTCGCCGCGGCCGAGGCCGGGCACGTCCACCCGGCGGTCGCCGCCGGCCAGACGGGTCATGGTGTCGGTCATCGACACGATGGGCCGCGACAGGCCGCGCCCGATCATCAGGGCGGAGATCAGCCCGAGCAGGACGGCGACCACAGCGGCGGCGGTGGTCATCGTCCGGGCGCGGTCGATGTTCTCCGTGGCGGTGGTGCCGAGCGCCGCCTGCTGGCGGACGCTGGCGTCGCGCAGCTGTTCGACCCGCGCGTTGACGGTCGGGCCGAGCGTCTCCAGCACCTGCGAAACCAGCTCGTCCCGCTTGGTGGTGGCGACGACGACCTTCTCGAACTGGGTGGCGAAGACGCGCTGGTAGGCCAGGAAGGACGAGGCGCCGCGGCGGCGCTCCAGCTCGGTCAGCTTGGCGAGCATCGCGTTGCCGCGCTCGCGGGCGTTCTGAAGCTCCTTGCGGAAGATGTCGGCGCTCTCCGCCGAGCCGTCGGTCAGGAAGCGGTTGGCGGTGTTGCGGGCGGCCAGGAAATGGCGGGCGGCCATGCCCGCCTGATAGGCGGCTTCGGTGTCTCCATCGGCGTAGGCGCTGTCCATGACGCCGCTGAGCGCCTTCTCCATCTTGACCCCGAGATCGAGAAGCTCCGCCGACGCCTCGTTGCGGGTCGCCTGGAACTCCATGATGCGGGCGAAGGCCTCGCGGTACCGGCCCAGCTCATCGTCCATCTGGGTCACCGTGCGGTTCAGCGTCGGCTCGGTGAACAGCGTCTTGGCCTCGTCGATCCGTCCGTCGAGGTCGGCGGCCAGCGAGTCCACCGTGTGGGCGGCCTCCTCGCTGCCGGTCAGCAGGAAGGTCTTGGCCTGGAGCTGGACCTCCAGCATCGTCGCCTGGATGCGCCCGACCTCCGTGGTCTGGCGGGCCAGCGTCTGATAGGTCGCGAAGCCGTCCTTCGCGCCCGTCAGTGCGTAGACCCCGACGCCGCCGATGGCGACCAGGAAGAGGAGAACCCCGGCGTTCGCCGCCGTGATCTTGGTGCCGACCCGCAGATGGTTGAACAGGCTCATGGTCGGGAAAACTCCGGATGAGGCTGAATGGTTTAGATGCAAAACATGGCAGTGTCCGCTTACCAATTCATTAAGTGTGCCAACTGGTTTCCGGTCCCCGAAAACGGGCGGGCGGAGCCATTCGCGCACCCATGGGGATGTCCTTATCCTTCCGGGTTCTGGCGGTTTCGCGGGGCCTTGGAATATTTGTCGGGACCGTGGCGTTAGCCCACCAGCGACGGACCGTTCCGGCGCCGGTTCCAGCGGTGTGCTGGTCACGGCTTAGGCCGTGGATGGTCACAATAGAGGCGTTTTGCTCATCCACATGTATCGTGCTATATGCCAAAGGGCGAAGCGCCCCGCCGGGGACGCCTGCCTGGACCCCTCCGACCCGGCTCGTGATCATCTGACCCAACGGCCGGCCATGTCCCTGACCGACGCGCCCACTCTGGCGGCTTCCGCCAACACCGCTCCCAACACCACCCTCAGCCCAGGCGACGCCGCTTCCACCCCGAAGCCGTCGCGCTCCGCCCGCACGAAGCGGGGGCGCCTGTCGGTGGTGATTCCCTTCTACAACGAAGGCCCCAACATCGCGGCGCTGTTCGAACGGCTGGTGCCCGTGCTCGACCGGCTGGACGCGGAGTGGGAGGTGGTCTGCGTCAACGACGGCAGCCGCGACGACACGCTCGACCGTCTCCTGGACGTCCATGATGCCGACCCGCGGGTCAAGGTGGTCGACCTGTCGCGCAACTTCGGCAAGGAACTGGCCCTGTCGGCCGGGCTGCGCCACACCACCGGCGACGCCGTGGTGCCGATGGACGCCGACCTGCAGCACCCGCCGGAACTGCTGCCGCAATTCCTCGCCAAATGGCGCGAGGGTTACGACGTCGTCGTCGCCGTGCGTCACGCGCGGGTCGGGCAGAGCCTGAAGCACCGGATGTTCGCCCGCGCCTTCTACTGGATCTTCGACAACCTGTCGGAGGTCCGGCTGCCGCGCGAGGTCGGTGACTTCCGGCTGATGGACCGGCGGGTGGTCGACGTCATCAACCGCATGCCCGAACGCACGCGCTTCATGAAGGGCATCTTCGCCTGGGTCGGCTTCCGTCAGGCCAGCATCCCCTACAAGCAGGGGGAGCGCGCGGGCGGCGAGACCAAATGGGGCTTCCTGAAGCTGCTCAGCCTGTCCTTCGACGGGCTGACCGCCTTCTCCACCTTCCCCTTGCGGGTGTGGAGCCTGGTGGGCATGGCGATCTCCGGTTTCGCCTTCGTCTACATCCTGCTGCGCCTGCTGCGCACCCTGATCTACGGCATCGACGTGCCCGGTTACGAATCGCTGCTGGCCGCGGTGCTGTTCATGGGCGGCATCCAGCTCGTCACGCTGGGGGTCATTGGCGATTATCTGGGCCGCGTGTTCAACGAGGTGAAGGGACGCCCCCTTTACATCGTCCGTTCCGCGCACGGCTTCGAGGACGAGGCTGCCACTCCAGCGGCCAATCCGGGGGCCAACGCAGGCGCTTGGCGCCGGCCCGGAAGCGAGGACCGCCCTTCATGAGCCTGATGCCGCCGCTCGGCCTGAATCCCCTCGGGGCGACGTCCCCGGCGGGCGTCCTCTCCCAGCGCCGCGCCGGCGCCCTGTGGGACGACATGGCGCGCGCGCTTCTGCTGTGCCTGATCATCCTCGCCGCGCTGACCTTCCGGAACTACGGGATCAGCACCGACGAGGAGGTCCAGCACATCTACGGCAAGAAGCTGCTGTCCTTCTACCTGTCCGGCTTCACCGACCGGTCGGCCTTCCATTTCAAGGACCTGTACCTGTATGGCGGGCTGTTCGATCTGGTGACCGCGCTGCTGGTCCCGATCTCGCCGTTCGAGGAGTACGAGACGCGCCACCTGCTCTGCGCGCTGGTCGGGGTGCTGGGCATCGCCGGCTGCTGGCGCTACGCCCGGCTGCTGGCCGGGCCGCGGGCGGGGTTCCTGGCGGCGGCGCTGCTGGCGCTGTCCGGCGTCTATTACGGCGCCATGTTCAACAACACCAAGGACGTGCCCTTTGCCGCGGGCATGGTGTGGACGCTCTATTTCGCCACCCGCATCATCGGGCAGATGCCGGCCCCGCGCCGCAGCGCCGTGCTGAAGTTCGGGCTGGTGCTGGGCCTGACCCTGTCGATCCGGGTGGGCGCGGTCCTGGCCGGCTTCTACCTCGCGGTGGCGCTGGCGCTCTATGTGGTGCTGGTGGCGTGGCAGGGCGGGCTGCGGCCGGCGCTGGGCGTCGTGCGGCGGGCCGTGCCACCCCTGCTGCCGGCCATCCCGCTGGCCTATGCGGTGATGGCGCTGTTCTGGCCCTGGGCGGTGCAGAAGCCGCTGAACCCGCTGGAGGCGCTGCGCGTCGTCTCGCACTTTCCCATCGACATCCAGACGCTGTTCATGGGGCAGATGGTCAGCTCCGCCGCCCCGCCGGCGCTCTACCTGCCGGTCTATCTCGGGGTGAAGCTGCCGGAGGCGGTGCTGCTGGGCACCCTGGCCGCGGTGGTGCTGGCCGCCCTGTGGGTGGTGCGCGGCGGCTGGCGGAGCGTGGACGGCGCCTTCGGGGCGGTGCGCTGGGTGCCGCTGGCGCTGGCGGCCTTCCTGCCGATCATCCTGTTCATGCTGATGCGCCCGTCCGTCTACAACGGCATCCGCCATTTCCTGTTCGTGGCGCCGCCGATGGCGGTCCTTGCCGGCATCGCCTTCGACCGGCTGTGGAGCGGGGCCGAGGCGCTGGGCCGGCGTACGGGGCAGGCGTACGGGGCGGCGGCCATCGCGGCGGCCGTGCTGTACGCGTGGCAGCTCGGCGCCATGCACCCGAACCAGTACGTCTACTACAACCAGTTCGCCGGCGGGCTGAAGGGCGCCGAGGGCCGGTTCGAGCTGGATTACTGGGGCAACTCCCAGCACGAGGCGCTGGCCGAGCTGATCGCCCTGGTGGAGCGCGAGAACGGCGGCAAGGCGCCGCCGCGCCAGTACACTCTGTCGGTCTGCGGCAACACGCTGGCCGTACGCTTCGAGCTGCCGCCCTGGCTGAAACTGGTCAACGGCACCGGTCTGGACTGGCGCAAGGCCGATTTCTTCATGGCCTTCACCCAGGTCAAGCAGTGCCCCAGCCTGCTGGGCGGCCAGCCGATCATCGAGGTCGCCGCCGACGATGTGCCCCTGACCATCGTGAAGGACCGCCGCCCGCCGCTGGCAGAAATACCCACCGAGTAGAATTCGGCCGAGTGACACGCCTCTCACCGGTCTAACCCGCCCGGTACGGCCTGCTCCGTTGGCGTGATGTCCGTCCGCGGGCGTACCGCCGGGCGGAACCGCATCCCACTCTTCCCAATGCGCGCCCATTCCGCGCGCCGACGACGGAGGGTGGGGATGCGGGGGCCGGTGCTCGGTGTCGTGTCGTTTCTTGCGCTCACCGTCTGGGCGACGGCCCCGGCCCCGGCGGACGCGGTGGCCCCGGACCGCCTGCGGGAGGCGGTGACGGCGTTGGCCGATCGCCGTCTCGAGGAGGCGGGGGCGGGCAGCATCGTCGTCGGGGTGATCCGCGACGGGCGCAGCCTCGTCGTCGGGCGCGGCGACAGCGGACGGCCCGACGGCGGCCCGCCGGACGGACGCACCCTGTTCCAGATCGCCTCGCTGACCAAGCCCTTCACCGGCACCATCCTGGCGGAGCTGATCCGCGCCGGGCGCGTCGCCCCGACCGACCCGCTGGCCCGCCATCTGCCCAAGCCGGTCCACGCCCCGGACTTCGACGGCACGCCGATCCGCCTCCTCGACCTCGCCACCCATACGGCGGGGTTGCCCAACGTGCCGGAGACTCCGCGCTTCTCCTGGAGCCGGCTGGAAGACCCGCGCAACCCCTACAAGCCATTGACGCGGGAGGAGGTGGGGGCGTGGCTGTCCGGCTTCAGCCTGACGGTGCCGCCGGGCACGCGCTTCCGCTACTCCAACGTCGGCATGGCGGTGCTGGGGGAGGCGCTGTCCACCGCCTCCGGCATTCCCTACGAGACGCTGCTGAAACGGGTGGTCACCGACCGCTTCGGGATGACGGACACCACCCTGGCGCCCAACGCCGGGCAGCGCGCCCGCAAGGCGGTGGGCCACGCCCGTGGGCAGGTGGTCCCCGATTGGGAGGCGCCGGCCATGCAACCCTCCTTCGGGCTCTATTCCACCGCCGACGACCTGCTGCGCTGGCTGCGCGCCAACATGGGCGACTGCAGCGGCCTGGGGAAGGCCGCCTGCGACGGCGAGACCGTCGCGACGCTGGCGCTCGCCCAGTCGGTGCAGGTGGATGGGCGGGCGCTGCGCGACCCGGGAGCGCTGGGGCAGGGGGCGATGGCGCTGGGCTGGTTCGTCGCCTGGGCGGCGGACGGCACGCCGATCCTCTGGCATTCCGGTTCCACCGGCGGCTTCAACGCCTACATCGCCTTTTCACGCGCCCACCGCTGGGCCGCGGTGGCCTTGACCAACAGCGACCCCGAGCGGATCACCGCCGACCGGGTGGTGGGCGACCTGATCTGGCAACTGGAGAGGGCGGCGGAGCGCCGCTGAACGCGCGAGGGGGAAGAGGGGCCGCCGTCAAGGGACCGCCGTCAGTGCAGCAGGCCACCGGGCGGCAGGCGGTCGGGCGGCGTCAGGATTTGCGAGGCGGGCTCGGCGACCGGTCCGGCCTGGTGGTGGGCCAGCCGCCATTCGCCGTCCTCGCGCGCGAACAGGTTGGTCGCGGCCAGGACGGCGTCGCCCACGATCTCCTCGCACAGCACGACCGCGGTGTCGCCGTACAGGCTGACGCGTTCGTTGCGCGCCTGCACCGCCGGGCCACGGGGGGAACGCAGCACGTCCCGCCAGCTCGACACCACCGCCTCCCGGCCGAACAGGATGGTCCAGCCGGGATGGATGCAGGACACGGGCAGGCGGGAGGCCCACAGCCGGTCCATGGCGGGAAAGTCACGCCCGGTGAAGGCCTGATAGAAAGCCCGGTTCGCGGCCAGCACGGCGTTGCGGTCGGTCATGGGGAAGCGAATCTCCGAAACAGCGAAAGCCGCTTCTATACAGGGAGCCGGCTCGACGGCAAGCATCGGCCCCCGTTATCACAGATCGCACCCCTTTTGCGGGCGCCCTTTATGGGAAAGCGGCCCGCTCTTCCTCACGCCGTGATGTCCACCTTCTGGGACGCGTCCGCCGCGGCGCCGCTCTTGGCGCTGCTGCTGCCGTCGGTCAGACCGGCGATGGGCTGCGACAGGTCGAGGTTCAGGTGCATCACGCCATCGGCGCTCTTGGTCGGCGTCAGGGCGCCGAGGCCGTTCATCCCGCCCTTCGCGGCCATGCCGTTCAGCTTTTCCAGGACGCCCTTGATCTCGTCATCGCTGAAGCCCTCGGAGCGGACGATCATGCCGGTGGCCTTGCCGGACACCTTGGTCGTGGCGGCGGAGAACATGGCGCTTCCCGAGCCGTCCGCGTTCAGCGTGGCCGCCAGCCCGCGGTCCTCGCGGGTGAAGTCGAGGGTGGACTTGGCGAAGGAGATGCGGACCGACTTGTCGCCGTCCTGGATGGTCAGCTCCATGCCGCGGGACTCGATGGACCACTGCGAGCGGGCTTCCTCCATGCTCATGCCCATCTGGCTGAAATCCATGGACTTCAGCTTGTCCTTCATGGCGCTGCCGAAATCGCCGACGGCGCCCTTCACGTCGTCGTCCGACATGCCCAGCCCGCCGAGCAGGCTGCCGAGGTCGCCGGCCATGTTGTCGATGGCCTTCTCGAACAGGCCGGAGAGGCCCTTGGACTGCTCCAAGGCTTTCTGCATGATCTGCTCGGCCTGCTTGGCCCGGTCGGCCATCGCCTGGGTGCCGGTTTTGCCGCCGGCGGCCGCGTCACCCGCCGCTCCGGCGTTGGCACCGTCGGCACCCCCCGCCGCGGGCTTCTTGCCCGACAGGTTGTCGAGCAGGTTTTCCATCGACTGGCTGATCGTGTAGGCCGGGCTGGCGCTTTTCGCGGGAGTCGCGGCGTCGGCGGTGGTCGTGGCGGCGGCCTTGGTGCCGTCCGCGGCCTTGCTCTCGGTTGCCTTCTTGGCGTTGTTCGCCTGTTGCAGGACCGTACTGGTCGTCCCTGTCGGTCCGGACATTTCCGAGTAATACATCGCCGCCTCCCGCGCGTGATCGTTTCGCCGTAAGGGTATGATCGTACCGGAGTCCTTTACCACAGGTTAATTCGTCGCAGGGCTCCTGCAACGCCCGGTCGAAACACTTCGGTTTCGAAGGATTTTATCAGTTTTTGCTTGCAGAGTCCTCGATGGGGGCAAGGGGCTGGGTGGCCGGACCGTTCAGAACCGTCCCATCCACCGCGAAGCGGGAGCCGTGGCAGGGGCAGTCCCAGCTCCGCTCGCCGGGATTCCAGCGCACCACGCATTTCAGATGGGGGCAGATGGCGGAGCGGCGGTGCAGCATCCCCGACTCGTCGCGGAAGACGGCGACGGGCCAGACCCCCGACTTCAGGACCGCGCCCTGGCCGGGTTCGATGCGGTCCTCCCCCTCCAGTTCCGGCCCCTGGACGTAGGGCAGGAAGTGGCGGGCCACGTCCAGGTTCTCCCGCAGATAGGTGCCGAGCTTGCTGGTCATCTTGCGGCCGGGGTCGTACAGCGCGGCCCACGGGCTGCCGCTGCCGTGGATCAGCTCGCACAGGACCAGCCCGGCGATGGTGCCGTGGGTCATGCCCATGCCGCTGTCGCCGGTCGCCACGAAGACCCGCCCGCCATAGGCCGGGTCGGGGCCGATGAAGGCCAGCCCGTCGAAGGGCTCCATCACCTGCCCGGACCAGCGGTGCTCGACCGCCCCGGCCTGGGGGAAATGCGCGCGCGTCCAGGCCTCCAGCGCGGCCCAGCGCTCGGTCATGTCGCGGGCCTCGCCGGTCTTGTGGTCCTCGCCGCCGACGATCAGCCGGTCGTGGTCGGCCTCCGGCTGGAGCCGCGCATAGTGATAGGTGTCGAGCGTGTCCCAATAGAGGGCGTCGGGTACGCTGCCCTTCGGCACCCGGACGGAGATGGCATAGGTGCGGTAGGGCGCCTGCTTGGAATGGATGGCGAAGCGGTCGCTGATCGGGGAGTTGGTGGCGACGACCACCGCGGCGGCCTCGACCATCGCATGGTCCGGCCCGGCCTCGATGCGCACGCGCTCGCCGTTCTGCCGGATCGTGGAGACATGCGCCCCGGTGGCCAGCGCGCCGCCGCGCGCCAGGAAGGCGCCGGTCAGCCCGGCCAGATAATCGAGCGCGTGGATGCGCGCCTGCCGGGGGAAGCGCAGGCAGGGGCCGGGATGGCGGATGGGCGGGGCGTCCAGCCGCTCCACATCGTCCAGCCCGGCGCGGCGGGCGGCGTCGCGCTCGCGGTCCAGCCCGGCGGGGTCCTGCCCCGGCGCCAGCATCAGATAGCCGTCGAGCCGGGCGAAGCCGCAGTCGATGGCCTCCTCGCGGGCGATCCGCTCGATGGTGTCGATGGCGGCGCCGTGGCTGTCCGCCGCCATGCGGGCGCCAGACTCGCTGTGCAGCCGTTCGATTTCGGTGAAGCGGTCGTCGATGACGTTGGAAAGATGCGCCGTGGTGCGCCCGGTCTCGCCGCCGCCCGGCGGTCCGTCGTCCAGCAGCAGAACCGACTTGCCGGAGCGCTGGAGCAGGTAGGCCGTGGTGACCCCGGCGATGCCCGCCCCGACGACGATCACATCAGGGCGCAAGGCGCCCAGCGCCGCGGCGGTGGGGTCGACCGTCCCGGCGGGCATCGCCGGCCCGCCGCGGTCCATCCAGATGGAGGTCGTGGCCCCGGAACCTTGCCCGGACTTTTGCATGACCGGTCATCCTTCTGTTGGCGTCCTGTCCTTCCGGCAACACGGCGTGCGATGTTGCGGTTCCGCTGCGGCCGTGCGCCGCTTCCGCCCTCCGCCTCCGGCTGTTACGGTGTGGCCGATCCGCCGCTTCACCGGACGACGCCGCCATGACCGACCGCCTTTCCATCGCGCTGGCCCAGATCAATCCGACCGTCGGCGCCATCGCTGCCAACATCGACCGCATCCGCGACGCGCGGGCCGAGGCCGCCGCGCGCGGCGCCGACCTGATGGTCTGCCCGGAGCTGGCGGTGACCGGCTACCCGCCGGAGGATCTGGTGCTGAAACCCTTCTTCCTGGACGTGGTGGAGCGGGCGGTGCGTGAACTCGCCGCCGAGACGGCGGATGGCGGCCCGGCCCTGCTGGTCGGCGCGCCCTGGCGCGACGGCGGCGCATGTTTCAACGCGGCGCTGCTGCTCGACGGCGGAGCGGTCGCGGCGACCCGCTTCAAGGTGGACCTGCCGAACTACGGCGTGTTCGACGAGAAGCGCGTTTTCACCCCCGGCCCGCTGCCCGGCCCGATCAACGTCCGCGGCGTGCGGCTGGGCGTTCCGATCTGCGAGGACATGTGGTCCGCCGACGTGATCGAGACGCTGGCGGAAAGCGGGGCGGAGATCCTGGTGGTCCCCAACGGCAGCCCGTTCGAGCTGGGCAAGCACGACCAGCGCGTGCAGCTCGCCGTGCGGCGGGTCACCGAGTCCGGCCTGCCGCTGCTCTACGTGAATCAGGTGGGCGGGCAGGACGAGCTGGTCTTCGACGGCGCCAGCTTCGCGCTGGGCGCCGATCGCCGGCTGGTGGCGCAGGCTCCCGCCTTCACCGAGCATCTGCTGATCACCCGCTGGGAGCGCGGCGAGGACGATGTCTGGAGTTGCGCCGACACGGAGTGCGTCGCCCCGCCGGAGGGTCTGGAGTCGATCTACGCGGCGCTGGTGCTGGCCTTGCGCGACTACGTGAACAAGAACGGCTTCCCCGGCGTCATCCTGGGCCTGTCGGGCGGCATCGATTCGGCGCTGTCGGCGGCCATCGCGGTGGATGCCTTGGGCGCCGACCGGGTGCACGGCGTGATGATGCCATCGCCTTATACCGTGCAGGACAGCCTGGACGACGCCGCGGAATCGGCGGAGCTGCTGGGCTGCAAGCTGGACACCGTTCCCATCGTCCCGGCGATGGAGGCGTTCGAGCGGATGCTCCTGCCGGCCTTCGCGGGGCGCGATCCGGACGCCACGGAGGAGAACATCCAGGCGCGCTCCCGCGGCGTCACGCTGATGGCGCTGTCCAACAAGTTCGGCCCCATGGTGCTGTCCACCGGCAACAAGTCGGAGATGTCGGTCGGCTACGCCACGCTCTATGGCGACATGTGCGGCGGCTACGCCGTGCTGAAGGACGTCTACAAGACGATGGTCTACGCGCTGGCGCGCTGGCGCAACGGCCATGTGCCGGACGGCGCGCTCGGCCCGGCGGGGCGCGTCGTGCCGGAGCGGGTGCTGGTCAAGGCCCCGACCGCGGAACTGAAGCCCGACCAGACCGACCAGGACACGCTGCCGCCCTACGACGCGCTGGACGACATCCTGCGCTGTCTGGTGGAGAAGGATCTGGGCGTGGCGGAGATCGTCGCCCGCGGTCACGCGCCGGAGGTGGTGGACAAGGTCTGGCGCATGCTGCATCTGGCTGAATACAAGCGCCGCCAGGCGCCTCCGGGGCCGAAGATCACCCCGCGGTTGTTCAACCGCGAGCGGCGCTATCCGATCACCAACGGGTTCGGGAGCCTGGCGTGAGGTGTTGAGGGAGTAAAGCGCATTGCCCCCTCCCTAACCCTCCCCCGCTTCGCAGGGGAGGGGATTAAGGTCCCTCTCCTGCGAAGCGGGGGAGGGAAGGGGCCCGCGGCGTCGCCGCGGGAAGGGTGGGGGCAAGACCCGCAGTTCACCCGCGCGTCAGGCGGATGATCGTCACCATCATGCCGACCGCGTACAGCTCGGCCAGCGGAACGATCCAGGACGGGTGGAAAATGATCGATAGCGGCATGATCAGCAGAAGGATCAGAGCCGGAAACACGACGTAAGGCGAATTGCAGTAAGCCGGCAGGCCATGCACCAAGCCCGCGACGTTGTGCGCCTCTTCGCCAATCAAACGATCCGCATCACCAACAGTTTGGTCCACCATTCTCTAGCACCCACTGTATTTATGGTCTTTTTGTTCTCCATCTCTTTGGGACGGAGCGGCGTCCCTATAACACAGTTTGCCGCGGCGCGGGCACGACTTCGCGCCGTCTTGCCGGATGGCGAAAACGGCGCGGGAAGTCCTGAATTCTATTGTGGTTTTACGCCGCTTCGGTCAGCGCCAGATGCGGGCGGCGGACCATCGACTGGATGGTGAAGGGCGCGCGCACGCCGCCGCTGAACAGCTCGGCGCATTCCAGCGCCTTCAGCACCCGCTCCTCCGCCGGCAGGCCGGCCGTGGAGGCGAGCGAGCCCAGCGCGTAGTCGGACCCGCAGCCGATGGCGTGATACCCGCGCACCGCCTCGCCCACCTGATAGTCGGACTGGATCGAGAAGAGCCGCCCTTCGTAGCCCACCATGAAGGTGCCGCCGGTCTCCACGTCGTTGGAGCGGTGGGCGTAGCCGCCGTCCTTCAGGCAGCCGCGCACGGCGTCCACGAAATCGACGACCATGTAGCGGAAGACGTCGGCCTCGGGGTCGCGGTGCGGCGGCTCCAGCCGGTAATGCAGAAGCTGGCCCATGCGGAAGCTGCTGGTGAAGCCGATCAGCAGGTCGGCGTTGCGGAACACCTTGGTGTCCGCGCGTACGGTGATATCCAGGCCGTTCACGCCCGCGCTGTCACCACCCATCCACACACGATCGCCGTCCACCAAGCCAACAATGCAGGTCATCGCCGTCCTCGTCCCTGAATCAATTCCGCCCGAAAGCAGGGACAGGGTGGGCTTTTATGGTTAACGAATTGTTGCGCCGCGGCGGTGCCGAAGGGGGTATTTCGCTTCGGCACCTCGCTCCAAGCGCAAGCGCGACAACGGCTTAGCGGGCAAGCCCGATCGTTGGATGGCTGGCCGCCAGCCTGCGGACGCGGCGCCCCCGCCTACTCCCGGGGCGCGGCGTGCAGGCGCTTCTGCCCCTGGACGAAGCGGGCCAGCGTGTCGGACAGCACGCCGCGCGGGATCATCGCCTCGATCAGCTGGAAGCGCCCGCGCGTGGCGAAGGCCTTGTCCAGCGCCGCCTTCAGCTCCGCCCGCGTGCGCACGCGGACGCCGTCACCGCCCATGCCTGCCGCCATGTCGGCGAAGCGCCAGTCGTCCAGGTCGTTGAAGGCGGATTCGGGCTGGAAGGTGCGCAGCATCTCCCAGCTGGCGTTGTTGAACAGGATCACGATGGGGTCGATGCCCAGCCGTCGGCAGTTGCCAAGCTCCCACCCGGTCATCTGGAAGGCGCCGTCGCCGACCACCGTCAGGATGCGCTTGCCGCCCGACACGCACTGCGCCCCGATGCCCGCCGGCACGCCGAAGCCCATGCCCGCGTAGTAGCCCGGCGCCATCAGCCCGGCGTCGATCATGTCCATGGCGGTGAACAGGCAGTCGCCCATGTCCGCCGCGATCAGCAGCGGCTCCTGCCCGGCGCGGACGCGGTCGTTGACGGCGCGGGCGATGTCCATCGGGGCGATGGGGCCGTCGTCGGCCTGAAGGCCGGTCGGGTAGGCGTGGGGTTCCTTGCCGCGGGTCGTCCGGTCGGACGGCGGCAGCCGCTCCAGCAGAGCGTCCACCAGCCCGTCCAGCGGGATGTCGGCGTAGGTGTGATAGCCCAGCGTCACCGCCCGGTCGAAGGCGTGGATGGTCTTGCGCAGGTCGATCTTGCGCTGGGACACCGCGAAGTTGGTGTCGCTGAGGATGGCGCCGAGCAGGAACAGCCCGTCCGACTCCTCGACCAGCCGGGTGATCTCCGCGTCGCCGGCGACGCCGATGTAGGTGCCGAGTGGCGGGGTCGGCGCGTCGGCCAGCAGGCCGCGCCCCATGAAGGTGGTCACCACCGGCACGCCCAGCCGCTGCGCCAGCTCCGCCACCTTGACCTCCAGCCCATAGCGACGGACCTCGACGCAGACCATCAGCACCGGCGATATGGCCGAGCGCATGGCCGCCAGCACCTCGTCCGCGCAGGCCGCCAGCGCGTCGCGGTCCACCGGCCAAGCGGGGTCGTCGCCCACCGGCTCGACCTCGGCGTTGACCATGTTGCGGGGGATTTCCAGATAGACGGGGCGCGACAGGGCGCGGGCGGCACCCAGCACGCGGGCGATCTCCGCCGGGGCCTTGGCCGGGTCGTCCAGTCGGGCTTGGGCGACGGTGATCTCCTTGAACACCTGGAACTGCGTGTCCAGCGTGCGGCCCTGGTGGTGCAGCAGCAGGCCGGCGTTGCCCTCCGTCGTGCCCGGCGCACCGGAGATGACGACGACCGGCGACTTCTCGGCGTAGGCGCCGGCCACCGCGTTCACCATGTTGAACGCGCCCGCGCCATAAGTGACCGCCGCCACCCCCAGCGTCGCGCTGTAGCGCGCCGCCGCGTCCGCTGCGAAGCCGACCGCCGGCTCGTGGCTCAGCGTGTGCAGCGGCAGGATCTGCGTTTCCTCCGCCACCTTGAAGAAGGGCAGGGCGAAATCGCCCGGAATCCCGAACATGGCCTGTGCGCCGCGATCCTTCAGCGCGCGCAGCAGGGCTTCGGCCAGCTTCATGGCCGCTCTCCCGTTCCAATTGGTTTCGCGGGCCGAAAACCCGCACAGGGGAACAGCATCGCCTCCGCCACCGCTCCGCGCAAGAATTGTTTCATTCGAAACAATCCATGTGCGCCGGAAATTGTGGAGGAGTGGAGGCGGCGCTTGACATCCCATCTCCCGTCCCGGGAGAGGGAAGGGGCCCACGCGAAGCGTGGGAAGGGTGAGGGTGCTGCCAAGGACTGGCGTCTTGATCCTCGCACGACCCTCACCCGGCGCCTTCGGCGCCACCCTCTCCCGGGGCGGGAGAGGGGCATTTCTTCGAACGCGATAGGCCCCTTGGCGTCCGATGGGCGTCTTTCGGAGCGGCGCAGGGCGTGCTACGACTGCCGCACCGTTCCGACTTTCGAATGATGCCCGCATGTCCGTCGCCGTCCGCTTCGCCCCCAGCCCGACCGGTCTCCTCCACGTCGGCAATGTGCGCCTCGCGCTCGTCAACTGGCTGTTCGCGCGCAAGGCGGGCGGCACGTTCCTGCTGCGCCTCGACGACACGGACGAGGAGCGATCCAAGCCTGAATACGCGGAGGGGATCGAGCGGGACCTGACCTGGCTCGGCCTGACCTGGGACCGTTTCGCGCGGGAGAGCGACCGCTATGGCCGCTACGACGAGGTGGCGGCGGCGCTGAAGGCCAGCGGGCGGCTCTACCCCTGCTACGAGACGCCGGAGGAGCTGAACCTCAAGCGCGCCAGCCTCGTCTCGCAGGGCCGTCCGCCGATCTACGACCGGGCGGCGCTCCGCCTGAGCGACGCCGACCGCGCCCGCCTCGAATCGGAAGGCCGCAAGCCGCACTGGCGCTTCAAGCTGGAGCACAGGCCGGTCGAATGGACCGACCTCGTGCGCGGCCCGGTGCATTTCGAGGGCGCGGCTCTCAGCGACCCCGTGCTGATCCGCGAGGACGGGCGCCCGCTCTACACCCTGACCAGCGTGGTGGACGACGCCGACCTCGCCATCACCCACGTCATCCGCGGCGAGGATCACGTCGCCAACACGGCGGTGCAGATCCAAATTTTTGAGGCGGTTGGCGGGGCCGTCCCGGTCTTCGCCCATCTGCCGCTGCTGACCGACGCGGCGGGGCAGGGCCTGTCCAAGCGGCTGGGCAGCCTGTCGGTGGCCAGCTTGCGCGAGGAGGAGGGGATCGAGGCGATGGCGCTGGCCAGCCTGCTCGCCAAGCTCGGCACCTCCGACGCCATCGAGCCGCGGCTGACGCTGGACGAGCTGGTGGCCGAGTTCGACATCGCCAAGGTGTCCCGCGCCACCCCGAAATTCGACCCGGAGGAGTTGCTGCGGCTGAACGCCCGCATCCTCCATCTGCTGCCCTTCGAGCGGGTGTCCGGGGAGCTGGCCGCGCTCGGCCTGACGGAGGCCGACGCCGCCTTCTGGGAGGCGGTGCGCCCCAACCTGTCGCGCGTCGCGGAGGCCCGCGACTGGTGGGCGGTGACCCACGCCCCGGTCGCCCCGGTGGCGGACGACTCCGCCTTCCTGGCCGAGGCGGCGGCCCTGCTGCCGGAGGAGCCCTGGGACCTCTCCACCTGGGGCACCTGGACGGGTGCGGTGAAGGCGAAGACGGGCCGGAAGGGCAAGGATTTGTTCCTCCCCCTGCGCCGCGCCCTCACCGGGCGGGACCATGGACCGGAATTGAAGAACCTGCTACCCCTGATCGGCCGAACCCGCGCGCAAAAGCGCCTCGCGGGAGAGACGGCCTAAAGTCCTTTCCCCCACCCCGGCCCTCCCCCGCCGGGCGGGGGATTTGGAAGACCCTCTCACAGGAGACATGGCGCCGTGCCGCTGGACCTCTACAACACGCTGACCCGCCGCAAGGAACGCTTCGAGCCGATGACTCCGGACCGGGTGGGCATGTATGTGTGTGGACCCACGGTCTACGACACCGCGCACATCGGCAACGCCCGCCCGGTGGTGGTGTTCGACCTGCTGTTCCGGCTGCTGCAACGGCTCTATCCGGCGGTGACCTACGTCCGCAACATCACCGATGTGGACGACAAGATCATCGACCGCTCGCGCGACAGCGGGGAGCCGATCGAGGCGCTGACCAAGCGCACCGCCGACCTCTACCACGCCGACATGGACGCGCTGAACGCGCTGCGTCCGACCATCGAGCCGCGCGCCACGCACCACATCTCGCACATGGTCGCCCTGATCGGTCTGCTGATCGAGCGCGGCCACGCCTATGCCGCGGAAGGGCATGTGCTGTTCTCCGTGCCGTCGATGGCGGAATACGGGCAGCTGTCCCGCCGCTCGCTGGACGAATTGATCGCCGGCGCCCGCGTCGAGGTCGCCCCCTACAAGCGCGACTCCTCCGACTTCGTGCTGTGGAAGCCGAGCGCCGCCGACCAGCCCGGCTGGGACAGCCCGTGGGGCCGCGGCCGGCCGGGCTGGCACATCGAGTGCTCGGCCATGGCGAAGGAGCATCTGGGGGTCACCTTCGACATCCACGGCGGGGGGCTGGACCTGATCTTCCCGCACCATGAGAACGAGATCGCCCAGAGCCGCTGCGCCCACGGCGGCGAGCCGCTGGCCCGCTACTGGGTCCACAACGGCTTCGTGACCGTCGAGGGCGAGAAGATGTCCAAGTCGCTGGGCAATTTCTTCACCGTGCACGAGCTGCTGGACGAGTTCCCCGGCGAGGCCATCCGCCTGACGCTGCTGAGCGCGCACTACCGCCAGCCGCTGGACTTCACCCGCGAGGGGCTGAAGCAGTCCAAGGCAACGCTCGACCGCTGGTATCAGGCGCTGCGCGGCGACCCGGCTCCGGCGCAGGCCGAACTGCCGTTCGACGTGTTGGCCGCGCTGGAGGACGACCTCAACAGCCCGCTCGCCATCTCGCATCTGCACGAATTGGCGTCCGCCGTGAACAAGGCGACGGGCGAGGCGGGAAAGGCCGCCGCCAAGGGCGCACTGCGCGCCGCCGGCGAGGCGCTGGGCCTGCTCCAGCAGGATCCGGAGGCATGGTTCCGCTGGGCGCCGAAGGGGGCCGCGGCCTTGTCGGACGCCGACATCCAGCAGCGCATCGACGACCGTCTGGCCGCCCGCAAGGCCAAGAACTACGCGGAGGCCGACCGCATCCGCAAGGAGCTGGCCGACCTCGGCATCGTTCTGGAGGACGGCCCGCAGGGCACGACCTGGAAGCGGGCGTAACGCTCTAACCGGTCCGGCGCGCCATCGCCTCGCGGCCGCGCGCCGAACCGCTTTGCTTTTTCGCTTCCCCCGGCGGAATGCCGTTCATCAGGAAGCGCAGCGTCGGCGAGCGGCGCACCAGCCCGTGATGGACCGCCAGCGGCACGAACAGGCCGACCGCGGTGATCGCGGCGAACTCCAGCAAAGGCGGCGCGGTGACGGCCAGCAGGGCGAAGCCGGCGGCCATGACCACCAGATGGTGCAGCAGATAGATCGTGTAGGAGGCCTGCGACAGCGCCCGCACCCGGCGGCTCTCCGCCGAGAAGAAGGCCTGCGTCAGGCCGAGGACGAAGCGGAAGGCCGACCAGGCGGCGACGGCGCGCAGCACTTCGTCGAGGAAGCGGACCGGCATGGGCTTCTCGATGCCGACCATGCCGATGTGGATGGCGAAGCACACCAGATAGGTCAGCGCCACCCCCCAGCTCGCCTTGGCGTAGCGGGCGGCCCCGCCCGGCCAATGGGCGATCAGCACCCCGACCGCGAAGAAGCCCGCCGAGGTGACGATGCTCACCGCCGTCGAGTTGGTCGGCACCAGCGGCGTCACCAGCCGATCGGAGATGTTGTCGAACCCCAGCACCCCCATCATGACGAGGCTGAGCAGGAGCGGCGGCAGCCAGTCCGGCGGGTCGGCCAGCCAGCGGGCCAGCCCCGGCGCGCGCTCCGCCATCCGCCGGTGCAGCGCGACCAGCAGCGGGTAGGCGAGGCAGAGCGCCAGCACGCCGATGAACAGCTCGACCAGGAACCACAGGTGATAGACGAGCCCGCCGCTCCAGAAGGCGGCGGGGATGGTCTGGGTGAGGAACTCCGCGGCGGTCAGGCCGGGGTCGATGGCGCGGCTTTCCATCCACAGCTGCGCGACGTTCAGCGTCACCGTCATGGCGACGAGCGGCACCAGCAGCCGCGAGGCGCGCGAGGTCAGCACCGCCCGCGGTCCGTGGCGGCGCAGGCTGTGGGTGATCAGCAGGCCGGAGATCAGGAAGAAGGCGGGCATGCGGAAGCTGTGGATGAAGTCCGCGAACAGCCCGATCCAGGCGATGCCGTCGGGGGAGTTCATCACCCAGTCGTAGCCCGGCGAGTAGATCAGCGCCGCGTGGTAGGGCACGCCGAGGATCATCAGCAGGCTGCGCGCCGCGTCCAGCGAATGATCCCGTGTGCCGCCCAATCCAATTGATACGCCCGCCGCCGCCATCGCCCTCACCTTTCGGGGTCTCTTTCGTTTCACCTCTCCGAACGAACGCGCCCGGGCATCGTCCGGATGCGCTAGAGACGGCGGCTCATTCGGGGAACCGACGTGGGGGTAAGCCGTTCTTGCCGGTTGCGCTCCGTCCGCACCGGCGCGCGCCGAGGGTTCACGGCGACGGGGCGAACCTGTTACAAGACCGCTGCGGAGCGCTCGCATTCACGCGGGTGGCGCCGTCGTTCGCGCCCGTATTTCCGCGGGTGGCTTTTGGAGGATTCCGTCATGCTCTGGCTCGCCGCCTACATCGGCAGCGTACTCGCCATCAACTACGCCTTCAGCTTGGCGCCGCATCTGGATCTGGTGTGGTCCTGCTGGGCCGGGTTGATCTTCATCCTGCGCGACATGGTCCAGGTCCGTTACGGCCACTGGTCGCTGGCCGCCATGCTGGCCGCCACGCTGCTGTCCTTCCTGCTGGCCGACCCCTTCGTCGCGACGGCCAGCGTCACCGCCTTCGCGGTGTCGGAACTGATCGACTGGGGCGTCTTCACCATCACCCGCCGCCCGCTGCGCGACCGCCTGTGGATCAGCGCCGCCCTGTCGGTGCCGGTGGACACGGCGCTGTTCTTCGGCATGCTCGGCATCTGGGACCCGACGGTCTGGGCGGCCAGCCTCGCGTCCAAGCTGGCCGGCGTGTCGGCGGTGTGGATGCTGATGCGCGCCCGGTCGGCGCGGCTGGCGACGGCCTGACCCGGTCCCGGATTTGGCAATCGCCGACTCGGTGATCCACCGGTTCCGCCGCGACTGTTCCCAGCCGTGGCGGGACTACGCGGCGTCGGCGATTGCCAAAAGAACCGGAGGGCGTCAGGCCACCGAGGTCACGGTTTCGATGGTCTGGCGGGGGCTGGGCGCCTCGTCGGGGATCTCGACCAGGAAGATGGCGCCGCGTCCCGGGCGCGACAGCACCCGCACCCGGTAGCCGAGCAGGCGGCTGAGCCGCGCCACGGTGGCGAGGCCGAGGCCGAGGCCCTTGCGCCGGTCGCGCTCCGGATTGCCGATCTGGTAGAAGTCCTCGAAGATCAGATGCAGCCGGTCCTGCGGGATGCCGGGGCCGGTGTCCTGCACCTTGATGGCGGTGAAGCCGCGCGCCTGCCGGCAGGTCACGCGGATGGTGCCGCTGGGCGTGTATTTCAGCGCGTTGCTCAGCAGGTTGCGGACGATCCGCTCCAGCATCGCCGGGTCGGTCGTCACCCGGGCGCCGCCGCAGGTGACGCGGAAGCCCAATCCCTTGCCGGCGGCTTCCAGCCGGCCTTCCTCGCAGATGCGCTCCAGGAAGACGGGCAGGTCCAGTTCGGACAGCTGCGGGCTGATCACGCCGGTCTCCAGCGTGGCGATGTCCATCAGCGAGTTCAGCAGGCGTTGGGTCGCCTCGAACCCGTCGCGCGCGGCGTCCACCAGCTTGCGCAGCCGCGGGCTGTCCGCCTGTTCGCCGATCATGTGCAGATAGATGCCCAGCGTCTGGAGCGGCTGGCGCAGGTCGTGGCTGGCGGCGGCCAGGAAGCGCGACTTGGCGGCGTTGGCCTGTTCCGCCTCCGCCCGCGCCCGCGCCAGCGCGTCGTAGCTGCGGCGCAGCTCCGCCATGCGGTCGCGGTCCTGGAGCACGGAGTTGACGGTGGCGACCAAAAGCAGCGTGATGATCAGGCCGGCGAACAGCACCGCCCGCGGCGTGGCGCTGGCCACGCTCCCCTCGAAGGCCTGGGTGCCGGACAGCACCAGCGTCCAGGGGCGGCCGAACACCTCGACATGGAGAACCTCCCGGAAAGCGGCGTCCCGGTCGGCCGCGGAGTCGAACATCAGGGAGTCCGCGGTGGTCTCCGTCCCGTCATGGACGCGGATGTCCAACAGCTCCGAGGCGCCCTGGTCCATGATGCTGCGCATCAGGTCGTGCGCGCGGAAGGGGCTGTAGACGAAACCCAGCAGCGCCTCGCGCCGGTCGGCGACGGTGGTCAGGGGCAGGGCCTGGTCGTAGACGGGCACATAGATGAGGAAGCCGGGCTGCACGTCCTCTTCGGTTTCCTGGACCAGCCGCAGCCGGGCGGTCGCCGCGGCGGTGCCGCTGATGCGGGCGCGCTCCATGGCGGCCTGGCGGGTCGGCTCAGCGTGCATGTCGAAGCCGAAGGCCCGCAGGTTGCGGCTGGCGAAGGGCTCGATGTAGACGATGGGGAAATATTCGGGCCGCTCCCCTTCCGGTGTTACGCGGTAGCTGTAGAAGCCGGCGGCATGCAGCGCCGCCTCGTGCTGCTCCCGGTCGGGAGCCTTCACGCGCTTGGCGTAGCCGATGCCCTGGATGCCGGGATAGCGGTCCTCCACATGCAGGCCGGTGACGTAGGCCCGCCATTCCGTGCGGCTGACCTGCCCGCCGCCCGCGTCCACCATCGCCACGGCGCCCTGCAGCATCTGTTCATAGGTGTCGAGCCGCGCCGTGACGTCGCCGGACAGGTCGCGGGCCAGCGCGCGGAAGCGCGCCTCGGCCAGCCGGTGGGTCTGCTCGGTCAGCAGCAGCCAGGCGAGGCCGGTGAGCAGCAGCCCCAGCCCGAAGACCACCCAACTCTCCCACGACCGGAACAGCCGTCCGTCGGTGGCGGCGGCGCGCTTGCGCTTCGGCTTGTCGTGCTTCGGCTGGGGCGGCGTGGAGGGCGCCGATGGTAAGGGAACGTCCATGCCGGCCCGTCACGCCGTACCGGCGGGCTGCTCCCGCAGCACCTTGGTCAGCACCGCCTGGAGGTGGGGCGGCAGCACCGGCTTCTGCAGGACGGTCAGCCCGCGGGCGCGGGCGTCGCGCAGCCCTTCGGTGGAGGTGTCGCCGGTGATGATGACGCCCGGCACCTCGGCCCCGGCCTCCGCGCGGATGCGGTCGATGGCCTGCACGCCGGTGCGCCCTTCGCGCAGCCGGTAGTCGGCCAGGATGGCGTGCGGCGTTTCCCCGGCGGTGGACAGACGGTCGACGGCCTCGCCCTCGCTCTCGGCGGTGACGACCCGGTACCCCCACATCTCCAGCAGGAGGTTGAGGGCCTGCAGAACCGTCCGCTCGTCGTCGATCACCATGACGAGCTTGTCCTGGTCGTCGTCACCCGCGGGAGTCACCGTGTCCAATCCATCCGTTCACAAGGGGCGTTGATCATACAGTCCAACCGGCATCCGGCCAGAAAAGAGTACCGCACCCGTGAGATGGGCGCCATGCAGAGGGGCGGCTGTGTAGCACAGACGATGGTTTGTTCGGTCAGTACATTTGTCCTATTACCTCCATTGCGCGCCTATGGCCGGCGTGGCAAAGCCCCGCATTCCTGGCGGGTTCGATCAAAAGCATTGAGATGACCGAGCGCATCGTCCATTCTTCCGGCCCTCCGGACAGTCCTATGACCTTCCTTCGGGCGACCAATATCTTCGGGCGGCGGCAATGACGGGCGAACGCATCCATCTGTACGACACGACGCTGCGCGACGGGGCGCAGACCCAGGACGTGGATTTCTCCGTCGCCGACAAGATCGCCATCGCCCGCGACCTCGACCGGCTGGGAATCGACTATGTGGAAGGCGGCTGGCCCGGCGCCAACCCGACCGACGACCAGTTCTTCGCCGAGGCGCCGGAGCTGGCCCGCTCGACCTTCACCGCCTTCGGCATGACCCGCCGTCCCGGCCGCAGCACCGCGAACGACCCGCAGCTCGCCGCCCTGATCCAGTCCAAGGCGCGCGCCGTCTGCATCGTCGGCAAGACCTGGGACTTCCATGTCGATGTGGCGCTGGCCATCCCGCGCGAGGAAAACATCGAGCTGATCGCCGACAGCATCGCCGCGCTGAAAGCCGCCAAGGGCGAGGCGCTGTTCGACGCCGAGCATTTCTTCGACGGCTACAAGCGCAACCCGGCCTACACCGCCTCCTGCATCAAGGCCGCCTATGAGGCGGGCGCGCGCTGGGTCGTGCTGTGCGACACCAACGGCGGCACGCTGCCGCACGAGATCGACGAGATCGTCCGTCGGGTGATTGAGGAGCACGGCATCCCCGGCGACCGGCTGGGCATCCATTGCCACAACGACACCGAGAACGCCGTCGCCAATTCGCTGGCCGCGGTGCGCGCCGGGGTGCGGATGGTGCAGGGGACGATCAACGGTCTGGGCGAGCGCTGCGGCAACGCCAACCTCGTGTCGCTGATCCCGTCGCTGATGCTGAAGATGGGCTACGACGTCGGCATCAAGCCCGCCGACCTGCCGCTGCTGACCGAGATCAGCCGCAAGTTCGACGAGCGGCTGAACCGCGCGCCGAACCGCCACGCCCCCTATGTCGGCGCCAGCGCCTTCGCCCACAAGGGCGGGCTGCACGTCTCCGCCGTGGAGAAGGACCCGTCCTCCTACGAGCATGTCGAGCCGGAGGCGGTCGGCAACCGCCGGCAGATCGTCATGTCGGACCAGGCGGGCCGCGCCAACGTCATCGCGCGGCTGCGCGAGATGGGCATGGCCGTGGACCCGAAGGACGAGCGGCTGAACCGCCTGCTCGACCTCGTGAAGCAGCGCGACACCGAGGGTTACGCCTACGACACCGCCGAGGCCAGCTTCGAGCTGCTGGTCCGCCGCGAGCTGGGCGAGGTGCCGGACTATTTCACGCTGAAGCGCTTCCACGTCACCGACGAGCGCCGCTACAACGCCAAGGGCGAGCTGGTGGTCGAGTCCGAGGCGGTGGTGCGCGTGAAGATCGGCGGCAAGGAGTATCACGAGGTGGCATCGGGCAACGGCCCGGTGAACGCGCTGGACACCGCGATGCGCAAGGCGCTGGAGCCGCTGTACCCGCTGCTCGACGGGGTGAAGCTGTCCGACTACCGCGTGCGCATCCTGGCCGCCAAGGACGGCACCGGCGCCATGCCGCGCGTGCTGATCCGCTCGCGCAACGGCGACGGGCAGGAATGGTCCACGCTGGGCGTCTCCACCAACATCATCGAGGCGTCGATGGAGGCGCTGGTGGACAGTTACACATTCAAGCTGTTTAAAGGCGGCGCAACACCGCGAAGCTGAGACCAAAGTTCAGATCATGACCTCCGGCAAAGACCCCAACCGGCCCTCCGTCCTGGGTGGCCCGACCATCATCCTCGTGCAGCCCCAGCTCGGCGAGAACATCGGCGCCTGCGCGCGGGCCATGCTGAATTGCGGCCTGACCGAGCTGCGTCTGGTGAAGCCGCGCGACGGCTGGCCGAACGAGAAGGCGGTGGCCGCGGCGTCGGGCGCCGATCCGGTTCTGGATGGGGCCAAGCTCTACGACACGACGGCGGAGGCCGTGGCCGACCTGAACGTGGTCTTCGCCACCACCGTCCGCACCCGCGGGATGATCCAGGAGTTTGTCACCCCGCGCGTCGCGGCGACGGAGCTGCGCGCCCATGTCGACTCCGGGCACAAGACCGGTGTGCTGTTCGGGCCGGAGCGCACCGGTCTGGTCAACGACGACCTGACGCTGGCTTCAACGCTGATCACCGTTCCGCTGAACCCGGCCTTCTCCTCGCTCAATCTGGCGCAGGCGGTTCTGCTGATCGGCTACGAATGGTTCCAGACCGGCGAGACCCCGCCGGACCGCGTTTTGCACACCGGCCAGACCCGCCCGGCGACCAAGGCGGAGCTTGTGAATTTCTTCGAGCATCTGGAAGGCGACCTCGACCGCACCGGCTTCTTCACCTCGCCGGAGAAGCGCCCCTCCATGGTCCGCACGCTGCGCAACGCCTTGGAGCGGATGCAGATGACCGAGCAGGAGGTCCGCACCTTCCACGGCGTCGTCGCCGCGCTGACCGGGCGGCGCAAGGGCGAAGCGTAACCCTCTTCCCTTCCGGGGCGGATCGCGGCCTATACTGCCCCATGGAATACACCTTGCAGCATATGGACGTTGGCCTCGTCCTGCTCGACGGCGACCGGCGCGTGGTGTCGGTCAACGCTTCCGTGGCGCGGATGCTGGGGCGCGACCGTCCGCTGCTGGGGGCCAGCCTGCACGACCTGCATCCGCCGGGCAGCCGGGCCAAGGTGGAACTGCTGCTGGCCGCGGCGCACGATCCGGACTCCCCGGCGGTGGCCAGTTCCATGATGGTGGCGCTGCCGGGACGGACCATCGTGGTGAAGGCCACCGCCCTGCCGCCGGGCGGCGGGGCCGCGCTGGCCCTGATGCTGTTCGAGGTGAACGGCAAGGCGCTTCCCGAGCCGGCTCCGCCGTCGCCTGCGGACGCGGTGGCCGAACCCGTCACGCCGCTGGTCAAGCTGCCGATCACGACGCGCCAGGGCGTGGTTCTGATCGACCCTGCCGATGCGGTCTATGTGCAGGCCGACGGCCATTACACGCGGGTCCACACGGCGGATGGCGCCTTCTTCTGTTCGCTCTCCCTATCGGAGCTGGAAGCGCGGCTGGACGGGCGGCAGTTCGTGCGGGCGCACCGGCGTTATCTGGTCAACCTGCGCCACGCCCAGGCCATCGACCGCAGCGACGGGCGGGCCGCCTTCGTCATGGCCGCCCCCGGCTCCCCCCGCGTGCCGGTCAGCCGTGGCCGGATCGAGCAGTTGAAGAAGCTGCTGGCCCTCTAGCCTTTCTCCTTACGCGCATCAGGGTTGATCCCGCCGCCTTGTGACTTCCGACGGCGGTTGATCCGCCTCAATCGTCCCGTCCCGCCGCAGGCGTAAAACAAAGCCATGGCCGGCGCCCGCATCGGGTGGGCGCCAGGATGACGAGGAGATACGGCCATGGCTTTCCTGGACGACGACCACGCCTATGTGGATCAGCTCGTGGTGGAGTATTACGGCGACCGCCTGACCGGGCTCGCGCCGGCGCGTCTCGCCGCTCTGCACGCGCTGTTCGGCGAGGTGATGTGGCACGAGGGGATCGAAGCGCTGACCCCGCAGCGGCTGAACACGCTGCTGGACTTCACCGAGGAAGAGCTGTCGCACGCCGCCTGAGGGGTGAGAGCGCGAACCGTTCGCGCAGCACTCCCGCCATTCATGCCGTCCGCCCGCCGTTCGTGCAGCGGGTCTTGTCCCTGGCCCCGCCTTCCGCGATGAGGGATGTCAACACAACCCTCTTCCGCAGGAAGCACCACCGTGGACGCAACCGACACTCCCGACCGCTACGTCTCCTTCAAGGGCATCGACTGCGAGGGCAACTCCCGCCGCATCATCGAGCGCCTGCACATGCACATCGACGACCCGGCCAAGACCAACGCCTTCTGGGAACGCTTCCGGGCGAAGCTGGCCGTGGCCGACGACCCATTGAAGCGTCAGGCGGACGGGCTGTGCCTGCTCTGCGCCAACGTCTATTACATCTCCGACCTGTTCGAAGAGTATGAGGACGAGGAAGGTCTGGCCATGCTGCGCCAGCTCGAGGACGAGTGCTGCTGACGTTTCGTTTTTGGACTCATGGTTTGACAAGGCGCGCCGAATCCGTATAGTGCGCGCCTTCACTCCTGGGAAAGCGGGCGTGCCTCTTGTTTGCGCCCCGTCGGCGGCCTGTTCCGCTGAACTACCGGGACAAAACCAACTCGTGTTCCATCGAGGATCAAAATGGCCAAGCGTCAACAGTCCAAGTACAAGATCGACCGCCGCCTCGGCGTAAACCTCTGGGGCCGCGGCAAGTCGCCGATCAACAAGCGTGAGTATGGCCCCGGCCAGCACGGCCAGCGCCGCAAGAAGCCGTCCGACTACGGCCTGCAGCTCATGGCGAAGCAGAAGCTGAAGGGCTACTACGGCAACATCGGCGAGAAGCAGTTCCGCCGCATCTACGCCGAGGCCGTGCGCCGCAAGGGCGACACCGGCGAGAACCTGGTGGGCCTGCTGGAGCGCCGCCTGGACGCGGTGGTCTACCGCATGAAGTTCGCGCCGACCCCGTTCGCCGCGCGCCAGATCGTCAACCACGGCCACATCCTGGTCAACGGCCGCCGCCTGAACATCCCGTCGGCCCAGATCAAGGAAGGCGACACCATCGAGGTGCGCGCCAAGTCCAAGCAGATGGCCCTCATCCTCGAGGCCACCGCCTCGGGTGAGCGCGACACCCCGGACTACCTGGAAGTCGACACGGGCGCCCTGAAGGGCCGCTTCGTCCGCGTCCCGCTGCTGGCCGACATTCCGTACCCGGTCCAGATGGAACCGAACCTGGTCGTCGAGTTCTACTCGCGCTGACCGTTCGGCCCAGCCGACACGCGAAAGGCCGCGCCTCCGGGCGCGGCCTTTTTCGTTTGGGATGGGCGGTCGTGTCTCAATACGGCGTCCGCAAGACCCCTTCGGACAGGGCCGCTCCGTGGAGAATGCGCAGAACCCTCAGCGCATCCGGCCCCTGGCGGCGGTAGTAGATCAGGTAACGGCCATACCCGCCGACGGGCCACGCCCGTATGCCGCGAAGCGCCGGATTTCGCCAAAGCCGGGTCGATCCAATGTCGGGGTGCTCGGCGATCCGCGCGAAACTACGCTCGACGGCGGTCAAAAAGCGTTCGGCGGCCGCCTCATCCCGCAGGCCGATGTACGTATAATGGTCGAGAATATCCTTCCGCGCGCGTGGGCTCGGAAGGATGCGCATGGCGTTCAGATGTTTTTGCGGGTTGCGGCCAGCGCGGCCCGGCATTCGGCCCGCATCGCCTCGGCATCCCACTCTCCGCCGTCTCCTTCAAGCCCTTTCAACAAGGCGCCTTCCAGCGCTTCGTCGGATGCATCGCGGGCATCGGCGGCGATGAGATGGGCAAGATAGGAGGCCACATCCTGGAAGCCGGCTTCGCTGGCGCGGCGTTCAGCCATCTGTTCGATGTTGCGCGGCAGAATAACGCTCATGCCCGTCTCCTTCGCTCGGTTCAGGATAACAGCCGATTCCCGGAACGGGCAACGTCCGCGCTGGTGGCCCAGTGGAAAGAAACCCGGTGGAAAGAAAAAAGCCGGAACCCTTGCGGGTCCCGGCCTTGAGGTGCGGGGATCGGGGGCAATCCCCGCGGGGGAGAGGGATCAGGCGTCGGCCGTTTCAAGCGCCGGATAGTCGGTGTAGCCGTGGGCGTCGCCGCCGTAGTAGCTGGTCTTGTCCGGCGTGTTCAGCGCCGCGTTGCGGCGGAAGCGCTCCGGCAGGTCCGGGTTGGCGATGAAGGGCTCGCCGAAGCTCACCGCGTCCGCCGCGCCGGCGGCGATGGCCGCCTCGGCTTGCTCCTTGCTGTAGCCGCCGTTGATGATGAAGGGGCCCTTGAAGATCCGGCGGAGTTCCGCCGCGAGGTGCGGGGCGCCTTCCGGCGGGGCCATGTGGTGGCCCGGCTGGCCTTCGATGACGTGCAGGAAGGCGAGGCCGAAGGGGTTCAGCGCCTCGGTGACGTGGGTGTAGAGCGCCCGCGGGTCGCTGTCCGCCATGTCGTTGAAGGTGCCGGTCGGCGACAGCCGGACGCCGACCCGGCCGGGGCCGACGGCGGTGGTCACCGCGTCCAGGATCTCCAGCAGGAAGCGCGCCCGGTTCTCCACGCCGCCGCCGTAGCGGTCGGTGCGCTTGTTGCTGCGGTCGCGCAGGAACTGGTCGATCAGATAGCCGTTGGCGCCGTGGATCTCCACCCCGTCCAGCCCGGCGTCGAACACCGCGCGCTTGGCGGCGTCGGCGAAGGCCTTGACCAGACCGGGGATCTCGTCGGTCTCCAGGGCGCGCGGGGTGGGGAAGGGCAGCAGGCCCTTGCTGGTGTAGGACTCACCGGCGGCGGCGATCGCCGAAGGGGCGACCGGCAGGGCGCCGTTCGGCTGGAATTCCGTGTGGGAGATGCGGCCGACGTGCCAGAGCTGCGCGGCGATCAGCCCGCCCTTGGCGTGGACCTCCTCCGCGATGCGGCGCCAGGCGAGCGTCTGCGCGTCGGTGTGGAGGCCCGGCGTGCTGGGATAGCCCTGGGCGGTGGCCGAGACCTGAGTCGCCTCTGTGATGATGAGGCCGGCGGAGGCGCGCTGGCCGTAGTAGTCGGCCATCAGCTGGGTGGGAACGTTGCCCTCGCCCGCGCGGCTGCGGGTCATCGGCGCCATGATGACGCGGTTCGGCAGCTCCATGGAGCCAAGACGCAGCGGCGTGAACAGATCGGCGGTGGTCATGATGCGGTTGCCCTCTCGATTCAAAAATCGGGTCCCATTTTGGGGCGTCCCAAGTTGGGGCGTCCCAAGTTGGGGTCCGGGGTTCCGCGGGTTGGGCGGTGCCCGGTATGTATGTGGGTACATACTTGCCAGCGCCATCCGGGCTTGTCAAGTATGCACGCGCATACCTATTATCATTTCAGCCGCCGCACGGATCGGCGGCCAGTGAGAGGGCCTGCATCGTGGACAAGACCGACACCCCGGCGACCGCCCCGGCTGTTGACCCAGAGATTGACGGTGGCTGTTGCGCCGCTGGACCCGACGCGCCCGCGCGCAAGCGCGACCGTGAGGCGACCAAGGGCGTCCTTCTGGACGCGGCCAAGATGGTGTTCGCCGAGCGCGGCTTCGACGCCGCGACCACGCGCGACATCGCCGGCCGCGCCGGCGTGAACGAGCAGTTGATCCAGCGTTACTTCTCGGGCAAGGCCGGCCTGCTGCTCGCCGTCGTGGAACGCTACGGGCGCGAGGAGGGGAGCGGCTGCGCCATGCCGCCGCCGGGCGACGATCTGGAGGAGGATCTGGCGGCCTTCCTGCTGCACCAGCTCCGCCACGCCTGGAAGTGCCGCGACTTCACGCGGGTGATGCTGGCTCGCGCGCTGGTCGACCCGGACATAGCGAACGAGATGGCGCGCACCCTGTCGGAAAGCCGGATCCCCTGCCTGCTCAGCCGGCTGGAGATCTTCCGCGAGCGCGGGGCCATCACGGCCGACGCCGATCTCGCCCATGTTGCGGCGGGCATTGCCACGCTCAGCTTCGGGCTGGGCTTCCTCGATCAGGTGGTGTTCGGGCGCTGCCCGGATCGCGTCAACGAGGTGGTGCGGACGCTCGCCCACACCATGGCCCACGGTCTCGCGCCGCGGGCCTGAACCACCTCAATCGGCGCGGCAGGCGGCGGCGCGGGCCTGCTCGGCCCGGTTCTGCTCGGCCCGGCTGTGTTCAGCGCGGGCCTCGGCGCGGGCGGCCCGGTGGGTGAACAGCGCGTCCGCCGAATAGAGCGCCAGGGCCACCCAGATGCAGCCGAAGGCCACCAGGTGCGAGGAGGTGAAGGCCTCGCCATAGACCGCGACACCCAGCAGGAGCTGCCCGGTCGGGCTGATGTATTGCAGGATGCCGATGGTCGACAGCTTCAGCCGGGCGGCGCCGACCATGAACAGCACCAGCGGGATGGCGGTCACCGGGCCGGTCAGGATGATCAGCAGGTCGGTGCCCAGGCCGTGCGCGCCGAAACTCCCCAGCCCCTGGGCGTTCAGCCACAGCAGATAGGCGATGGCCGGCGGCACCAGCAGCACCGTTTCCACCAGCAGCCCGATCAGCGGGTCGATGGCCGCCTTCTTGCGCACCAGAGCGTAAACGCCGAAGCTCAAGGCCAGCGACAGCGCCACCCAGGGAACCTCCCCATAGGACAGGACGAGGCTCAGGACGCCCGCCGCCGCGATCAGCACGGCGATGCCCTGCCGCTTCGACAGCCGCTCCTGAAGGAAGGCGATGCCCAGCAGGACGTTGATGATGGGGTTGATGTAATAGCCGAGACTCGATTGGACCATATGGCCGTTGTTCACGGCCCAGATGAAGATGGTCCAGTTGCTGCCGATCAGCGCGGTCGTCACCAGGAAGATGCCGAGGCGCCGCCAGCTTCCCACCCCGCGCACGATGCCGGACAGGCCGCGCGTCGGCACCAGCCACAGCCCGACCAGCACCACCGTCCACAGCACCCGGTGGGCGACGACCTCCACCGCCCCGACGTTGCCGAGCTGCTTGAAGAAGACCGGCGCCAGCCCACCCCAGATCAGGAAGGCGGTCAGGGCGGCGGCGAAGCCCAGGGTGGCGGGGTTGCGCCCGTCGGCCTGCGGCAACAAGGAGGGGGAGGGAGTCTGGGCCATGACTCCCCTTTACCATGCCCAAGAAATGGGCGATAGGAACGCCCCCTCATGCCCGCACTGCGCGCCGGGAATGCCGCAGTTCCCGCGGGGGTTTTCCCGCTCAGCCCCCTCCGCCGCCTGCGGTGCCGCCTCCGCTTCCGCTGCCGGTGGGGGCTCCGCTCCGCGGCATCGCACCGGACGACCCCGACGAGCCCCGGCCGATCGGGACGTTGGTACCGACACCCTCATTGCGGACCAGGGTGCGGGCCTCGCGCAGCCGGTCCACGCAGCCGTCCGGGTCGCCCTTGCCGGCGGCGGACCGCGCCTCGCCCAGCAGGCCGCGCAGCCGGTCCTTCTGCTCACCGGTCAGGGCGGTGTGGTTGCGCCCGCCGGCCACCACCTTGTCGCCCAGGAACAGGTCGGAGAAGCGGGACACCTCGTCCCGGCAGGCGGTCAGCCGCTCCTGCTTGGGCACCGTTCCGTCCTGGCTCTGCGCCAGAGCGGGAAGAGCCATCAGAGCCAGCAGCGCCGCCGCTGGAAACACGCGCCTGTCCATGACCGGGCCTCCTTGTCCGTGTCTTCTCCGTGCCGACACCTCCGCGGAATCGTCGATGGGAAAACAAGGGTGGCCCGCTGCCTGTTCCGCCAAAGGAAAAGGGCCCCGCGGTGGCGGAGCCCTTTGTCACACGTCTGCGGCGCGGATGGCCGATCAGGCGTTGGCGCCCGTCGCGACGCCCTTGTCGGCCAGCAGCGACTGCAGCTCGCCCGACTCGTACATCTCGCGCACGATGTCGCAGCCGCCGACCAGCTCGCCCTTGACGTAGAGCTGCGGGAAGGTCGGCCAGTTCGAGTAGTCCTTCAGCCCCTGGCGCAGGCCCGGGTCCTCCAGGATGTTGATGCCCTTGAACTTCACGCCGACGGTGCTCAGCACCTGGACGACGGCGGCGGAGAAGCCGCACTGCGGGAAGACGGGCGTGCCCTTCATGTACAGCACGACATCGTTGCCCTTGATGTCCTGCTCGATGCGATCCTTGACGTTCTGGTCAACCATGTCTCTTGGCCTTCTTACGATGTGGTCGTGTCTTGCGGGGGTGTCTTGCGGGGACGCCGTCCTACACGCCTTCCGGCACGGCGGTGGTCAGGGCCAGGGCGTGCAGCTCCCCGCCCATCCGGCCCTGGAGGGCGGCGTAGACCATCTGGTGCTGCTGCACGCGCGACTTGCCCTTGAAGGCGGCGGAGGTCACCAGCGCGGCGTAATGGTCGCCGTCGCCGCGCAGGTCGGCGATCTCCACCGTCGCGTCCGGGATGCCTTCCCTGATGAGCTTCTCGATCACCGCGGCTTCCATCGCCATGGCCGTCATCCTGTTCCGTCAAACCCTGCCCATGCGGGCGCTGCCCGTATAATTAGGCGGAGCGGCGGGGTTTGTCACCGGAGAAGCGACGACATTCCGCGGTGCGAAGCACTCGCCCCCTCCCTAGCCCTCCCCCGCTTACGCAGGGGAGGGGACCAAATTCCCTCTCCTGCGAAGCGGGGGAGGGAAGGGGCCCGCGGCGTGAGCCGTGGGAAGGGTGGGGGCAACACCGACGCTCTAAAACGAAAAGGCCGGGCGTCGGCCCGGCCTTCCGTTCCTCAAGCCCTCAACCGCGTCCGCTTACTCGGCGGCGGCCATGTAGCCGGGCAGCCAGGCCTCGTTGGCCTTCTTCAGGCGGGCGATGGTGATCGCCTCGCCGCTGCGGCCGGTCAGGGCCGTGCCGTTGGTCTTGCCGAGCACGCTCACCGGCACGCCGGCGGCCTTGGCCTTCTCCTGCACCGCGGCAGCCTTGTCGGCGCGGACGGCCAGGACATAGCGGCCCTGGTCCTCGCCGAACAGGGTGCCGGCGTCGGCGCCGTCGAGGCCCGACAGGTTGGCGCCGATGCCGCCGGCCATGGCCATCTCGGCCACGGTGACCAGCAGGCCGCCGTCCTGGATGTCGTGGCTCGACACCACCAGACCCTCGGCGATCAGGCCGCGGACGAATTCGCCGTTGCGGCGCTCCACCGCCAGATCGACCGGCGGCGGCGGACCCTCCTCGCGGCCCAGGATCTCCCGCAGGTAGAGCGACTGGCCGAGATGGCCGGTGCCCTCGCCGACGAGCAGGATGGTGTCGCCCTCGTTCCTGAAGGCGATGCCGACGGCGATCATGGCGTCCGGCAGCAGGCCGACGGCGCCGATGGCCGGGGTCGGCAGGATCGCCTCGCCGTTGGTCTCGTTGTAGAGCGACACGTTGCCCGACACGACCGGGAAGTCCAGCGCGCGGCAGGCGTCGGCCATGCCCTGGATGGCGCCGACGAACTGACCCATGATCCGCGGCTTCTCGGGGTTGCCGAAGTTCATGTTGTCGGTGACGGCCAGCGGCAGGGCGCCGACGGCGGACAGGTTGCGGTAGGCCTCGGCCACCGCCTGGGCGCCGCCGCGCACCGGGTCGGCGAGGCAATAGCGCGGGGTGCAGTCGGTGGTGACCGCGATGCCCTTGCTCTGGCCGGGCAGCCGCACCACGCCCGCGTCGGCCTGACCGGACATGAAGCGGGTGTCGCCGTTCACGAGGCTGTCATACTGCTCCCAGATCCAGCGCTTGGACGCCTGATCGGGGCAGGACATGATTTTTTCCAGGACGTCGCCCAGCGACTTGTCGGCCGGCAGGGCGCGCACGGCGTCCTCCAGCTCCGCGGCGGCCGGGGTCGGCTCCCACGGGCGGTCGTAGAGCGGCGAGGCGTTGGACACCGGCGCGATCGGCATGTCGCACCAGGTCTGGCCGTGCATCTTGATGACCAGCTTGCCGGTGTCGGTCAGCGTGCCGATCACGGCGAAGTCCAGCTCCCACTTGTCGAAGATCGCCTTGGCGACCTCCTCGCGGCCGGGCTTCAGGATGATCAGCATGCGCTCCTGGCTTTCGGAGAGCATGATCTCGTAGGGGGTCATCCCCTCCTCGCGCATCGGCACGTCGTCGAGCACCAGCTCGATGCCGAGCCCGCCCTTGCCGGCCATCTCGACCGACGAGGAGGTGAGACCGGCGGCGCCCATGTCCTGGATGGCGACGATGGCGTCCGTCTCCATCAGCTCCAGGCAGGCCTCGATCAGCAGCTTCTCGGTGAAGGGGTCGCCGACCTGCACGGTCGGGCGCTTCTCCTCCGAATCCTCGCTGAACTCGGCCGACGCCATGGTGGCGCCGTGGATGCCGTCGCGGCCCGTCTTGGAGCCGACATAGACCACCGGGTTGCCGATGCCGGCAGCCGCCGAATAGAAGATCCGGTCGGCCTTGGCCACGCCCACGGTCATCGCGTTGACCAGGATGTTGCCGTTGTAGGCCGGGTGGAAGTTGGTCTCGCCGCCGATCGTCGGCACGCCGACGCAGTTGCCGTAATGGGCGATGCCGGCCACCACGCCCGACACCAGATGGCGGGTCTTGGGATGCTCGGGCGCGCCGAAGCGCAGCGCGTTCATGTTGGCGATGGGCCGGGCGCCCATGGTGAACACGTCGCGCAGGATGCCGCCCACGCCCGTCGCCGCACCCTGGAAGGGCTCGATGTAGGACGGGTGGTTGTGGCTCTCCATCTTGAAGATGATGGCGTCGCCGTCGCCGGCATCGACCACGCCGGCGTTCTCGCCGGGGCCGCAGATGACCTGCGGGCCGGTGGTCGGCAGCGTCATCAGCCACTTCTTCGACGACTTGTAGGAGCAATGCTCCGACCACATCACCGAGATGATGCCCAGCTCCGTGTAGGTCGGCTGGCGCCCCAGGATCTCCAGGGCGTTGTTGTATTCCCCTTCGGACAGGCCGAACTCGCGGGCCATTTCCAGGGAGACTGCGGGCTGCTGCGCGGTGGTCACGACAGGGCCTCCACCAGACCATCGAACATGGGCTTGCCGTCGGTGTTGCCATGGAAGGCGGACACCGCGTCCTCGGGGTGCGGCATCAGGCCGAGCACGGTGCGCTTGGCGTTGAAAATGCCGGCGATGCCGTCCAGCGAACCGTTCGGATTCCACAGCGGATCGTCGCGGCCCTCGTCGCTGACGTAGCGGAAGGCCACCTGGCCCTCGCCGTCCAGCCGCTTCACCATTTCCGCGTCGGTCCAGTAGTTGCCGTCGCCGTGCGCCACGGGATAACGGACGATCTGGCCCTTGCGGTACTTGGCCGTGAAGGGGCTGTCCGTGTTCTCCACCCGCAGATGCACGGTGCGGCAGATGAACTTCAGCTTGGCGTTGCGCATCAGCGCGCCGGGCAGCAGCCCCGCCTCGGTGATGATCTGGAAGCCGTTGCAGATGCCGAGCACCCGCACGCCCTGATCGGCCCGCGCCTTGACCTCGCGCATGATCGGCGAGTGCGCCGCCATGGCGCCGGAGCGCAGATAGTCGCCATAGGAGAAGCCGCCCGGCACGAGGATGAGATCGACCTTGGGCAGTTCGGTGTCGCGGTGCCAGACCAGATGCGGCTTGGTTCCGCTGGCGGCCTCCAGCGCGGCGACGGCGTCGCGTTCGCGGTTGGAGCCGGGGAAAACGATGACGGCGGCCTTCATGGGGCTTGGAAAATCCGGCGTCGTGGGGGGAACGGTTCGAGGCCGGACACTAAAGGCCCCGCCCCGCCAAAGCAAGGGCGAGGACCCGTTCCGCAAAGGGAAACCCCTCTCCCGCCCCGGGAGAGGGAGGGGCCCGCCGCTTGCGGCGGGAGGGTGAGGGTCCGGCAACGGGCGGGCGCATCGACCTTCGCAGGACCCTCACCCGCCCGCTGCGCGGGCACCCTCTCCCGGGGCGGGAGAGGGATTGCCGGACGTCATGGCCTGTTCGCGCAGCCAGTCGGGGAAGGCCGGCGCCTCGGTGTGGCCGCGCTGGCGGCTTTCCAGCAGGTAGTAATGGCCGGACACCACTCCCTCGGCCCCCAGCGGGGCGGTCAGCCGGCCGGTTTCCAGCGGGCGTTCCACGAACAGCCGCGGCACGATGGCGACGCCCAGCCCGTCCTCCGCCGCCTGGATGGCGAAGTAGGTGTGGTCGACCTCCATCCGGTTGCGGAAGGCGTCCAGTTCCAGCCCGTGGGCCGTGCTCCAGGCCGGCAGCAGGTCGGCGCGGGCGCGGATGGTGATGACCGTCCGCCGGGTCAGGTCGGCGGGGCTGCGCAGCGTCTCCAGCCCCGGCAGGGACGGGCTGCACACCGGCACGCAATGCTCGCGCATCAGGGGCAGCGGCTTCAGCCCGGCGAAATGGGCGGGGTCGCGGCGGATGGCGTAGTCGAAGGGACGGCCGATGTCGATCGGGCCGGGGGCGGTGGACAGCGACACCGCCAGCTCCGGGAAGCGCTGCTGGAACAAGGGCAGGCGCGGCAGCAGCCAGTGCATGGCGAAGGTCGGGATGCAGTCCACCCGCAGCGTCCGCCGCCCGTCGCCGTCGAGCAGCGTGTCGGTCGCCTGCTGGATCTCGGTGAACAGGTCGGCGATGCGGGTGAAGTAGCGCGCCCCGGCCTCGGTCAGCCGGACCTGCCGCTGGCTGCGGTCGAACAAAGGGATGCCGAGGAAGAGTTCCAGGCTGCGGATCTGCCGGCTGACCGCGCCGGGGGTGACGTTCAACTCCTCCGCGGCGAGGCGGAAGCTGGAATGGCGGGCGGCGGCGACGAAGGCCCGCAGGGCGTTCAGCGGAGGAAGGCGGGACGGCATCCGTTGAGTTTTTCTCACCGGTCGACGGAAGACAAGTCGTTTGTCGGTGTCCGACCGGCTGGCTAGGGTGCCTGCCGCTTTCCGTGGTCCCCTGGTCCGTCATGTCGCACATCACCCGCCGGCTGGTCTGGTTCCTTGGCGTCTCGCAGCTGCTGTGCTGGGGGATTTCCTATTACCTGATCGCCATCTTCGGGAATCCCATGGCCGCCGACCTGGGCTTCAGCCTGCCGGTGGCCTTCGGCGGCTTCACGGCGGCGCTGCTGGTCATGGGGGTGGTGTCGGGCAGCGTCGGGCGGGCCATCGACCGCTGGGGCGGGCGCCCGGTGATGGTCATCGGCTCGCTGCTGACGGCGGCGGGCTGCCTGGGGCTGGCCTCCTCCACCGGGCTGGTGAGCTATTACGCCTCCTGGCTGGTGCTCGGGCTGGCGATGCGGGCGAGCCTGTACGAAGCGGCCTTCGCCGCCCTGGCCCGGCTGGGCGGCCCGCTGGCGCGGGTGCCGATCTCGCAGATCACCCTGCTGGGCGGGCTGGCCTCCACCGTGCTGTGGCCGGTGGGGCAGGCGATGGCCGACGCCTGGGGCTGGCGCGGCGCCCTGGTCGCCTACGCCGTCATCGCGCTTCTGACGATCCCTCTGCACGCGGCCATCCCGTCCGACCGCTACGTGCGCCCGCCGGTGCCGGCCGGGACGGAGCCCGCCGGACCCGCGGACCCGCGGCGGCGGCGCTGGGTGGCGCCTGTGTTCTACATGGTGATGACCACGGCGGTCGGGGTGCTGACCTCGGCGATGTCGGCGCACATGATCGGCATCCTGGTCGGGCTGGGGGCGGCGCCCGCGGCGGCGGTGTGGATTTCCACGGTGCGCGGCGTCGGCCAGTCCTCGGCCCGGCTGTGCGAGGTGCTGTCCGGCGGCCGCCTGCATCCCGCCTCCCTGGCGCTGATCGCCTGCGGCCTGCCGCTGCCCGGCTTCCTGATCGGCTTGTGGAGCGGCGAGACGCTGGCCGCCGGGGTCGCCTTCTCCCTGCTGTTCGGGGCGGGGGCCGGGCTGGCGACGATCGTGCGCGGCACGCTGCCGCTGGTGCTGTTCGATCCGCAGAGCTACGGCCGGACGGTCGGGCGGCTGCTGGTGCCGAGCTTCTACGCGGCCGCGCTGGCGCCGATGGGCTACGCGGTCATCATCGAGCGGGCGGGGGAGGCGGCGGCGCTTCTGCTGTCCGCCGTCCTGGCGCTGGTGGCGGTGGGCGCGGCGGGGGTGCTGTGGGCGACCGCCCGCCGCTGATCCTCGAACGGCGTCGGTCAGTCGCCGCCGTTCAGGCGCTTGGTCCAGTCCTCGACGCCCTGGGTCAGCCGGCGTTCGGCCAGCGTCCGCCACGTCTGGGCCAGCACCGGCAGCGCGGCCATCTCCGCCAGGGCGTCACGATTCTGCGTGTCCACGTAGAGGACGTGCAGCAGCCGGGCGAGCGTCCAGTGCGGGTAGGGCCGCTCGACCAGGGTCAGCCGGTCGCCGGGACCGATCCGGCCGGGTTCCGGCACGCGATAGTACCAGCCGGTGCGCCCGGTGGTCTGGACGCGCTTGGCCATGTCGGGCACGGCGAAGCGGTGGTTGAGCTTCCAGCAGGGCTGGCGGGCCTGGGCGACCTCCAGCAGGGCGGTGCCGGCGCGGAAGCGGTCGCCGACGCAGACGTCGGCCTCGGTCAGGCCCAGCGTGGCGAGGTTCTCGCCGAAGGCGCCGGGCTGGCCGAGCAGCGGCACGTCCCCGCCCAGCTCGTCCCGCCACGCCGGGTGGTGGTCCAGCGGGTAATGGTGGATGGCCTTGTCCGGCCCGCCATGGACGCGGCGGTCGGCCTGCTCGTCGTCCAGGAAGCCTTCGGGGCCGACCGCGCGCGGGCCGTCCACCGGGGACTTGGCGATGGCGCTGGTCCGCCCCGGCGGGCCGAAGGCGGCGACCTTGCCGACGAGAACGGCGGTGATGGTGGTCTCGGTCACGGTGTCTTCTTCCCTTTGGGCGGCTTCGAGGCTCTGGCCTGCTCCTGCAGGGCCACGTAATGGTGCCAGACGAGCTGGGCGGCGAGGCTGCGGTGCGGGCGCCAGGGCTCGGCGACGGCCAGAAGCTGCGCCTGGGTCGGCTTGTCCGCCCAGCCCTTCAGCCGCTGCACGCCCAGCTGGATGGCCAGATCGCCCACCGGCCAGATGTCCGGCCGGCCGAGCGCCATCATCAGGTAGATCTCGGCGGTCCAGCGCCCGATGCCCTTCAGCGCGATCAGGGCGGCGATGGCCTCCTCGTCGTCCATCCGGTGAATGGCGTCGAAATCGAGTTGGCCGTCCGCGACGGTCCGGGCCAGCCCGCGGGCGTAGCCGATCTTCTGGCGCGACAGGCCGCAGGCCCGCAGATCCTCGTCCGGCAGGGCCAGGATGGCGTCGGGCGTCACCGCCCCGACCATGGCCTGGAGCTTGGCCCACAGCGCCGCGGCGACCGTGGTGGAGAGCTGCTGCTCGATGATCAGGCAGAGCAGGCCGGAAAAGCCGTCCGGGCGGCGGAAGTCGCGCACCGTCGGGCCGCCGACGCGCAGGGACTCGGCGAAGATGGGATCGAGCGCGGAGAGATGGTCGATGGACATGGCCGAACGAAAATGGGGGATGCGCAGCGGTTGCGCATCCCCCATTTTCCGACAGGCAGGATTGAGCGAGGACGGCCTCAGGCCACCAGCTCGATCGCGTAGTCTTCGATCACGGTGTTGGCCAGCAGCTTGGTGCACATGGCCTCGACCTCCTTGCGGGCGGCGGCCTCGTCGGTGCTCTTGAGCTGAAGCTCGATGACCTTGCCGGCGCGGACGTCCTCGACGCCGTCGAAGCCCAGCGTGTGCAGCGCGTGCGCGATGGCCTTGCCCTGGGGGTCGAGAACGCCGCGCTTGAGGGTGACGTGAACCTTCGCCTTCATCGGATGTCCGCTCGCTTGATGGTGCTGATGGGGTGGGGAAAAAACTGATTACTGGACCGTCTTGGGACCCTTGACGTCCACCGGGCCGCCTTCGGGCAGGATGCCGAGGCGCCGGGCGACCTCCTGGTAGGCCTCCTCGACCTGACCGAGATCCTGGCGGAAACGGTCCTTGTCCAGCTTCTCGTTGGTCTTGATGTCCCACAGGCGGCAGTTGTCGGGGCTGATCTCGTCGGCCAGGACGATGCGCATCTCCTCGTTCTCCCACAGCCGGCCGAACTCCAGCTTGAAGTCCACCAGCCGCAGGCCGATGCCGAGGAAGAGGCCCGACAGGTAGTCGTTCACGCGGAGCGACAGCGCCACCATGTCGTCGAGGTCCTGCGGAGCCGCCCAGCCGAAGGCCGTGATGTGCTCCTCGGTGACCATGGGATTGTTCAGCTCGTCGGACTTGTAATAATACTCGATGATCGAGCGCGGCAGCGGGGTCCCCTCGGGGATGCCGAAGCGCTTGGACAGCGAGCCGGCGGCGGTGTTGCGCACGACCAGCTCGATGGGGATGATCTCGACCTCGCGAACCAGCTGCTCGCGCATGTTCAGGCGGCGCACGAAGTGCGTCGGCACGCCGATTTCCGACAAACGGCTCATCAGGTATTCGGAGATGCGGTTGTTCAGCACCCCCTTGCCGGTGATGATGCCCTTCTTCTGGTTGTTGAAGGCGGTCGCGTCGTCCTTGAAGTACTGCACCAGCGTGCCCGGCTCCGGACCTTCGAACAGGACCTTCGCCTTGCCTTCGTAGATGCGCCGACGTCGTGTCATGAGAGATCGTCCAAAAACGTGTAGCCCGGGCCGATGGGTGACCGGTCCAGGGGATATGCACGAGTGATATAGCAAGCTGGCCCTGGGAACACAATGCGCGGGGTCCGCCACCGTTCCCTACCCGAAGGAGACGGGCTGCCACGGCGCTTCGTGCGGCCGGCCGGGGGCGAAGTGCCAGACCGGGTCGAGGTCCGGGCGCTCCACGGAGGGCAGGGCGATCAGCGCGCTCGACACCGTGCCGAATCCGGTCGGCAGCAGGAAGTTCATCGCCCCGCGCTCGCCCCGCCCGCCGTCGTCCCAGATTCGGCTCGCCAGCAATTCCGGCCAGCCGCCCCACCGGTCGCCGGCCTCGCCCCGCTCCGGGTCGGGCGGTGCTGCGTGCTGGAAGAGGGGGAGGTACTGGGCCTGCCGCGGGTCCTCCGCCACGTCGTCCAGGTCGCTGGCGGTGACCATGTGCACGCCGTCGGGGATCTCGATCACCTCCGGACGGTTGCGCGGGGAGGGGCCGCGATGAACCAGCAGCCGGGCGTCGCGGTTGTCGGCGATCAGCAGGTTGAAGGGGCGATAGGCCCGCGTGTCGAGCTGCGCCATGGCCTCCGCCGCCTCCGCCGCATCGGCGAAATCCAGCGCGTCGAGCACCAGTTCGCCGCGGGAGCGCTTGCCGGCCTCCGGCCCCAGCGTGCCCATGCGGTTCAGCACGGCGGCAACGACACCCTCGTCGTTCATGCCCAGCCAGGAGCCGCCGGCCAGCTCGTCCAGCCCGGCGACGACGTTGGGGCGGTCGGGCCAATGGCGCGCCGGCGCCTGCCAGGGCCGTCCGGCCATTTCGTCGCGGTTGGCGCCCAGGATGAGGGGCCATGTTGCGTCCGGTCGTCGCAGGAGGATCACGCTGCACATGGGGAATCTTGCCTTCCGCTTCCCTCTTGGGTATGTCGCCGCACGCCGGATTCGTCGATTGGCCGGTGGGTAGGGGCGATGACGACGCCCGATCCACCGGCTATATAGTCTTGTATCTGGGAGCGCAAAACCAATCCAAGGAGCCGGGTCCCATGACGACCTTCGACGAGCGCGAGAGGGCCTTCGAGAACAAGTTCCAGCACGACCAGGACCTGCTCTTCAGGATTCGCGCGCGCCGCGACCGGCTGGCGGGACTCTGGGCGGCAAGCCTGCTGGGCCTGACCGGGGGCGAGGCCGACGCCTACGTCCGCCAGATCATCGACGCCGACATCGGCGCCACCGGACCGCACGACATCCGCGACCGTCTGGCCGCCGACCTGCACGCCAAGGGCGTGGACATCTCCGACCACCGGGTGGAGAAGGAGCTGGCCCTGCTTCTGGACGTCGCCCGCCAGCAGGTGCACGCGGAGTAAGGGGCTTGCCCCCACCCTGACCCTCCCCCGCTTCGCAGGGGAGGGGATTGAAGTCCCTCCCCTGCGAAGCGGGGGAGGGAAGGGGCCCGCGAAGCGGGAGGGGTGGGGGCCCCGAGGATCATCGAACCCCCCGAACCCTCACTCGCCGAACACGCGCTTGAACACCGTGTCGACGTTCTTCGTGTGGTAGGTCATGTCGAACATCGGGGCCAGCGTCTCGCGGGAGATGTGCTTCACGACGTCGGCGTCCGACGACAGCAGGTCCAGGAAGTTGCCGCCCTTTTCCCACACCTGCATGGCGTTGCGCTGCACCGCCTTGTAGCTGTCCTCGCGGCTCATCCCGGCCTGGGTCAGGGCCAGCAGGACGCGCTGCGAGAAGACCAGGCCGCCCAGGTCGTCCAGGTTCTTCTGCATGCGCTCCGGATAGACCACCAGCTTGTCCATCATGCCGGTCAGGCGGGCCAGCGCGAAGTCCAGCGTCACCGTGGCGTCGGGGCCGAACATGCGCTCGACCGAGCTGTGGGAGATGTCGCGCTCGTGCCACAGGGCGACGTTCTCCAGCGCCGGGACGACGGCGGCGCGGACGATGCGCGCCAGACCCGTCAGGTTCTCCGACAGCACCGGGTTGCGCTTGTGCGGCATCGCCGAGGAGCCCTTCTGGCCCGGATGGAAATACTCCTCCGCCTCGCGCACCTCGGTGCGCTGCAGGTGGCGGATCTCCACGGCCAGATTCTCGATCGACGAGGCGATGACGCCCAGAACCGAGAAGTAGAAGGCGTGGCGGTCGCGCGGAATGACCTGGGTGGACACCGGCTCCGGCGTCAGCCCCATCTTGGCGGCGACGTGCTGCTCGACCCGCGGGTCGATGTTGGCGAAGGTGCCGACCGCGCCCGAGATGGCGCAGGTGGCAATGTCGGCGCGCGCCTGGACCAGACGCTCCCGCCCGCGGGCGAAGGCGGCGTAATGGCCGGCCAGCTTCAGGCCGAAGGTCGTCGGCTCGGCGTGGATGCCGTGGCTGCGCCCGATGGTGACGGTATCCTTGTGTTCGTAGGCGCGGCGCTTCAGCACGGCCAGCAGCTTGTCCATGTCGTCGAGCAGCAGGTCGGCGGCCTGGGTCATCTGCACGGCGAGGCAGGTGTCCAGCACGTCCGACGAGGTCATGCCTTGGTGGACGAAGCGCGCCTCCGGCCCGACATGTTCGGCGAGGTTGGTCAGGAAGGCGATGACATCGTGGCGGGTCTCCCGCTCGATCTCGTCGATGCGGTCGATCTCCCACTTGCCGCGCTCCCACACGGCGGCGGCGGCCTCCTTCGGGATGACCCCCAGCTCCGCCTGCGCGTCGCAGGCGTGCGCCTCGATCTCGAACCAGATGCGGAACCGGTTCTCCGGCTCCCAGATGCGGGACATTTCGGGGCGGGTGTAGCGGGGGATCATCGGACTCTCCGGGGGGTGGCGGACCTGAAGGCTTGGGGGCGGGCGGGGCGTATCGGGACTTTGCAGTGGCGGAAGCCGCCCCCTGTTGCTCGCGCGCGGGACCATAACCGCGCCGGACGGCGCTGCAAAGCCCCTTCGCAGCCTTGATGGACGCGGGGCGCGCGTCATAAGGTTTCCAAGGACGGGCTCGTCTTCTCGGAAAAATCGCAAAGACTGGCAATTGGTCGCGCCGGCCGCTTCACCTTGATCTTGCCGAGCCCCGGCCACGCGCACTAATGATGTGGCATATGCGCCGCGGACGGGCAACGCCGGGCGTGGTTCCAGGAGGGCTTTCGTTGTCCGATCCGATCGCCGAGTTGATGCGCGAGCCGTCCCGGACTTCGGACGAGAGGCGCCTTTACCGTCTGCAGTTCCTGACCTCTCTGTTTCTGGTCGCGGCGGTGGTGGTGGGCTTGGGCGCCTACTTCATCTGGCAACACCGGCTGGATTTCAACGCCGACCTGAAGCAGACCGAAGCCCGCTACCTTGAAGTGCAGCGCCAGACTCTGCAGGAGGAGCTGGAGAACGCGCGCTCCTACCTCGCCTACATGCGGTCGCGCACCGAACCGCTGCTGCGCGCCGAGCTGCGCGCCAAGGTGGACGAGGCCTACGGCATCGCCTGGACCATCTACGAGCGTGAGAAGGAGTATCTGCCCGAGGCGTCGATCCGGCAGTCGATCAAGGAAACCCTGCGGCCGCTGCGCTTCTTCGGCGGGCGCGGCTACTACTTCATCGACGACATGCAGGGCACCTGCGTGCTGCTGCCCACCGACCCGCAGCGGGAGGGCAGCTCGCTGCTCGACAACCGCGACGACCAGGGGCGCCCAATCATGCGCAACCTGATCCGCGCCGTGGACGATCCGGAGATGCAGGGCTTCACCCGCTACCGCTGGTACGCGCCAAGCAACCCGCACAGCATGTCCGACAAGTTCGCCTACGTCCGCCGCTTCGAGCCGTTCAACTGGCTGATCGGCACCGGCGACTATGTCGGGGCGGTGGAGGAGAAGCTCCAGCGCGAGACGCTGGAGCGGCTGCGCGCCCGGCGCTTCGGGGATTCGGGCTTCATCGCCGTTCTGCGCGAGGATGGCGAGGTGCTGCTCTCCCCGACCTCCCCGGCGGCGGAGGGCAGGAACGCCCGCGACCTGCCGTGGGAAACCGAGCGGGGCCTGGTCACCCGCCTGCTGGAGGCCGGGCTGGCGGGCGGCGGGGAGCTGCGCTTCGACTGGGTGCATCCGGTGACCGGGCGCCCGGCGCCGAAACTGTCCTACGCCTCGGCGCCGGACGTCTGGGGGTGGGTGCTGGTCGCCGGCTTCTACGCCGACGACATCGACTCCGTGATGGCGCAGCGGCGGGCCGAGATCAGCGCCGGCATGAAGAAGCGCATCCTGACCACGCTGGCGGTGCTGGCGCTGGCGTTGGGCGCATCGGCCGGGGTGTCCTGGCTGGTCACCGGCTGGGTCCGCCGCATCGTCCGCGGCTACCAGTCCAACATGCGGGAGAGCGACAGCATGCTGCGCGAGCGGGCGCGGCAGCTGTACCTCGCCAATTTCTTCGTGGACCATGTGTCCGAGATCGTCGTGCTGGCGGATGCGGAGCTGCGCATCGCCTACGTCAATCCCTTCGGCTGCACCGCGCTGGGCGCGCCGCTGGCCGGGCTGGCCGGCACCCACGCCGACCTTCTGGAACGTTTCCGCGACGAGGCGACGGAGGCGTCGGCCCATTACGAGACGCTCTACCGCACCCGCGACGGGCGGGCGCTGGAGCTGGAGGTGACGGCCAGCCGCGTCACCTACGAAGGCGACGCCTATTACTGCGCGATCGCCCGCGACATCTCGGAGCGCAAGCGCGCGGAGTGGGAGCTGCGGCTGTCCGCCAAGGTGTTCGACAACGCCGCCGAAGGCATGGTCGTCACCAACGAGAAGAACCGCATCGTCGCGGTCAACGACGCCTTCTGCCGCATCACCGGCTACAGCCGCGAGGAGGTGATCGGCGGCGATCCGGCCATGCTCGCTTCGGGCCGGCAGGACGGCGCCTTCTACGCCGCGATGTGGGTGAAGCTGAAGGAGGAGGGCCACTGGTCCGGCGAGATCTGGAACAAGCGCAAGTCCGGCGAGGTCTATCCGGAGTGGCTCAGCATCCAGATGGTGCGCAACGAGGCGGGGGAGGCCGTCAATTACATCGCCGCCTTCTCCGACATCACCGAGAAGCGCGCCCAGGAGGAGCGCATCCGGCATCTGGCGCAGTACGACTTCCTGACCGACCTGCCCAACCGCTTCCTGCTGCGCGACCGGCTGGAGCGCGCGATGCTCGCCGCCGACCGGCACGGCACGAAGGTGGGGCTGCTGTTCGTTGATCTCGACCGCTTCAAGACCATCAACGACAGTCTGGGGCACGGCGTCGGCGACCGGCTGCTGCGCGCGGTGGGGGCGCGGCTCCTGGAGACGGTGCGGGCCAGCGACACCGTCAGCCGCCAGGGTGGCGACGAGTTCGTCATCCTCGTCAACGATCTGGACGGACCCGACGCGGCCTGCTCGGTGGCCCGTAAGGTGCTGCGCGCGATGGCCGAGTCCTTCCCGGTGGACGGGCACGAGCTGCAAATTTCCCCGTCCATCGGCATCGCGCTCTATCCCGACGACGCGACGACCATCGACGCGCTTCTGAAATGCGCGGACATGGCGATGTACGCCGCCAAGGAGGCGGGGCGCGCCAACCACCAGTTTTTCACGCCGGCGCTGAACAAGCGGGCGTCGGAGCGGATGTGGCTGGAGAGCAACCTGCGCCACGCCCTGGCCGACAACGAGCTGGAACTGCATTTCCAGCCGCAGTTCGCGGTGGACGGCCGCCGTCTGGTGGGGGCGGAGGGCCTGCTGCGCTGGCGGCGCCGCGACGGCACGATGATTCCGCCCGGCCAGTTCATCCCGGTGGCCGAGGACACCGGCCTGATCCAGCCGATCGGCGACTGGGTGCTGGGCGAGGCCTGCCGCCGCGCCGCCGACCTGCTCGCCCGCGGCCATCCGCTTCTCATCGCCATCAACCTGTCGGCGGTGCAACTGCGCCGCCCCGGTCTGGCCGACCGCGTGGCCTTCTGGCTGGACGCCTACAAGGTGCCGGCCCGCTGCCTGGAACTGGAGGTGACGGAAAGCGTCCTGATGGACGAGTCCGACATGGTGACCAACACCTTCGCCCGGCTGCGCGAGATGGGGGTGGCGCTGGCCATCGACGATTTCGGCACCGGCTATTCCAGCCTCAGCTATCTGAAGCGCTTCCGCGTCGACAAGCTGAAGATCGACCGTTCCTTCGTGACCAGCCTGACCGACGGGTCCGACGGCGGGGCCATCGCCGAGGCGATCATCGGCATGGCGCGCTCGCTGCGCATGCAGACCCTGGCCGAGGGGGTGGAGACGGAGGAGCAGTTCGGTGGGCTTGCCCGGCTGGGCTGCGACCAGATCCAGGGCTATCTGCTGGGCCGCCCCATGCCCTACGACGATTTCGTGGCCTTCATCGCCCGTCACGCCGCCCCGGAAGCGGTCGGGGTGGTCGGCTGACGGGCGATGCGCCGCGAGGTCGGGCTTACGCGCCCAGCACGCTGCGGTCGTTCTTGGCGACCAGCGCCTGGAAATAGGGGCCGAGCTTGGCGTCGTCGAGGCCGAAGGCCTGCTGGAAGCGCGCGATCAGGTCACGCTCGCCCTGTTCGGCCTCGCCGTCGGCCATGGCGCTGTCGAGCATGTTCAGCAGGATGCACAGCCGCTGCTGCTCGTTCAGGTTCGGCGTGGCGGCCGCCAGGAAGGCGTCGGGCGGGGTGCTGCGCGCGTATTTGAAGCAGCGGTCCAGCTCCTCCCGCGTGGCGCTGCGGCCCATCACCGACAGCAGGTGGCCGACCTCTTCCGGGTCCAGCTCCCCGTCCGAGCCCATGCAGTAGATCAGCGAGACGACGAGCGTCCGGCGGGGGGTGAGATCCAGCGGCGCCGATCCCTTGAACATGTCGAAAAGGCCCATGGTGTTACCTCTGTGGTCACGAACGCCGCACATATGGGGGCGCCGGTCCGGTCCACAAGATGGGACTGCGGGACAGGGTTGCGGCTACATCAACCCTTGGGCTTTGAAGCTGACATGCTTGCCCTTGCCGACGATGACGTGGTCGTGGACCGCGATGCCCAGGCTGTGGGCGGCGCGCAGGATCTCCTTGGTCATCTCGATGTCGGCGCGGCTGGGGGTGGGGTCGCCGGAGGGGTGGTTGTGCACCAGGATGATGGCGCTGGCCGACAGCTCCAACGCCCGCCGCACCACCTCGCGCGGGTAGACCGGGGTGTGGTCGACGGTGCCGGTCTGCTGCACCTCATCGGCGATCAGCTTGTTCTTGCGGTCGAGGAACAGCAGGCGGAACTGCTCCATCGGCTGGTGCGCCATGGCGGCGGTGCAGTAGTCGAGCAGCGATTGCCAGTTGGCCAGCACGGGGCGGTCCATCACCCGCTGCCGTATCCCGCGCAGCGCCGCCGCCCCGACCGCCCGCAGCGTCGCGACGGCCTTGTCGGAGGCCAGCGAGACCTCCCCCACGCAATAGCCGCGCAGGCGGGGCGGCGGGGCGTTGACGACGCTCCAGATGTCGCCGAAATCACGGATCAGCGCCTTGGCCAGCGGCTTCACGTCGCGGCGCGGGTTTACCGCGAAGAGGATCATCTCCAGCAGTTCGTAATCCTGGAGCGCGTCCGGCCCACCGTCGAGGAAGCGGGTGTAGAGACGCTGGCGGTGGCCCTTGTGATGGGCCTCGTGATGGGCCTCCTCCACGGAGACGTCAGGGGGCGGCTCCAGCCCGGGAAGCCCCTGAGCCTCCTCCGCATCCCCCGGCCGCTTCGCGCTCTTCCGTCCCGCCATCCCGACGCCACCATACGAATGTGTGCGTCGGGACTATACCTCTTTCGCGCGAAAATCACAGCCGCAGGAACATCATACGGCCGCGGTCGCCTCCTCGGCCGGGACGGCGTAGGGGGGCTTGTGGAAGCCGGCGGGGGACAGGGTGAAGATCTCGCAGCCGTCCTTGGTCACGCCGATCGAATGCTCGAACTGGGCGGACAGCGACTTGTCCTTGGTCACCGCGGTCCAGCCGTCGCCGAGGATCTTCACGTCGTAGCGGCCGGCGTTGATCATCGGCTCGATGGTGAAGATCATGCCCTCGCGCAGGACGGCGCCGGTGCCGGGGTTGCCGAAATGCAGGACCGACGGCGGCTCGTGGAAGACGCGGCCCAGCCCGTGGCCGCAAAAGTCGCGGACGACCGAATAGCGGTGGCCTTCGGCGAAGGTCTGGATGGCGTGGCCGATGTCGCCCAGCGTGGCGCCCGGCTTCACCTGGGCGATGCCGATCATCAGCGCGTCGTAGGTGACGTCCACCAGCTTCTTCGCCTTCACGCCGACGTCGCCGCACAGATACATGCGGCTGCTGTCGCCGTACCAGCCGTCCAGGATCGGGGTGACGTCGATGTTCAGGATGTCGCCGTTCTGCAGCCGCTTGTCGCCGGGGATGCCGTGGCAGACCACATGGTTGACGGAAATGCAGTTGGCCTTCGGGAAGCCGCGGTAGCCGAGCGGGGCCGGGACGCCGCCATGGTCGCGGATGTGCTGCTCCAGCAGCCGATCCAGCTCGCCCGTGGTGACGCCCGGCTGGACGTAGGGCGTGATGAAATCGAGCGTGGCCGCGGCCAGCCGTCCGGCCTTGCGCATGCCCTCGAAATCCTCCGGCCCATGAATCCGGATGCGATGGGAATCGAGGTCGTCGTGGTCCAAGAGAGTCGTCCCTTACAGATCAGGTCCCAGGAAAACGCGCCGGCAGGCCCGGCGGCGAACAGAGAGTGCGGTCAATCCGTGCGGATCGGCCCATGCAGGATCGGCAAAGGCCGTTCCAACTCGATCGCCTGCGGGGTGATCCTACAGGACCAGCACACAGCTTCCACCCCCGATTCGAGCGCGAGGCGCAATCCTGCGGCGTAGGCGGGGTCGATGTCGGCGGCGACTCGGAAGTGGGTGCAGTCGGCGCGCTGCACAAGATAGACCATGACCGCCCGCGCGCCCTGGCGGACCATCTCGGCCATCTCCACCAGATGCTTGGCGCCGCGGGCGGTCACGCAGTCGGGGAACTCGGCGGCCCGCCCGTCGCCCCGCGCGGGGCGGCGCAGATGGACATTCTTCACCTCGACATAGGCGGGCGGCCGGGCCTCGTCCTCCAGCAGGATGTCGATGCGGGAATTGCGCCCGTACTTCACCTCGCGGCGCAGCCGGGCGTAGCCGGCCAGCTCCGGGATGGTGCCGGTGGCGATGGCGGCGGCGACCAGCCCATTGGGATGCGACGTGTTGACGCCGACGAGGCAGGGCGCGTCCGGATCGTCCAGCGCCTCGACCAACTCCAGCGTGTGGGCGAGCTTGCGCTTGGGGTTGTCCGATCGCGACAGCCAGACGGCGGAGCCGGGGGCGTCCACCCCGATCATGCTGCCCGAATTCGGCACATGGGCGGTGACCAGGGCGCCGTCGAGGTCCACGTCGGCGAGGAACCGCTTGTAGCGGCGGACGAGGCGGCCTTGCAGGAGGGGGGTGGGGAAGCGCATCTTGGGCCCCAGGTTAAAGCGCGCCCCCGCCATCCGGCAAGCCCGCCGGTCCCGCCATCCCCGCCTCAACCGAGAACGGAGCCGACTCCGCATGTCCACGTCCCCTGCCTCGCCGAACCCGACCGCCGCCGTCCTCGTCATCGGCAACGAGATCCTGTCGGGCCGCACCAAGGACGCCAACCTGCCGCACATCGCGGAGAAGCTGGCCGGCATCGGCGTCCGCCTGCGCGAGGCCCGCGTCGTTCCGGACGTGGAGGAGGAGATCATCGCGGCGGTGGACGCCCTGCGCGGCCGCTACGGCTACGTCTTCACCACGGGCGGCATCGGGCCGACCCACGACGACATCACCTCGGCCTGCGTTGCCAAGGCCTTCGGCGTGCCGCTGGAGCGCAACGCCGAGGCGGTGGCCCGGCTGGAGCGCCATTACGGCGACCCGTCGAAGCTGAACGAGGCGCGGCTGCGCATGGCCAACATCCCGGCGGGGGCGTCGTTGATCGACAACCCGATCAGCGCCGCCCCGGGCTTCCGCATCGGCAACGTCTTCGTCATGGCGGGCGTGCCCAACATCATGCAGGCGATGCTCGACGGCGTCCTGCCGCAGTTGGAGGGCGGGCCGGACCTCCACGCCCGCACCGTCGCCTGCGAACTGGCCGAGGGGCAGATCGCCGCGGATCTCGGCGCCCTGCAGGATCGCTACGCGGACTTGGAGATCGGCAGTTATCCCTATTTCCGCAACGGCTTCTTCGGCGTCAGCCTCGTGCTGCGTGGCACCGACGAAGCCCGTGTGGTGACGGCGACGGAGGAACTGGCGGGCATCGTCCTGCGCTTGGGCGGTACTCCGAACGTCACGGTGGGGACGAAAGGTTAGAGCGGTCCCTACGACGCCAAGCCATCCTTGGTCATATTGTCGCTGCGGTGGGTAATTCTATGTTGAGGGTTATGAAGTGACGCTCATGAAAAGTCGTGCCATGAAACCCTTCGAAAAAGCGGCGATCCTGTTCTTGCTGAAACATCTGGCATCCGGCGTGGCCGGGGCTGTTGTTCTGGCGACGGGGCTGTTGGTTCTTGACGTCGCCAATCTGGCGACTCTGATGGGAAACAGCGATCACGGCATTATTGCCGCGATCATGCTGTATGCCAGCCTCATCCTCACCTTTGGCAGCGTGGCGATGGGCATCGGCATCATGACCCTGAACGAGGACACGCGGCCCTGACCGGCGCTGGACGAACACCCGTCCGGATGAAAGCCGGCCGGGCCAGGGCGGCTCAGAACGGCCCGAAGCTATCATACGCCCAGACCAGCGCCACGATGGCGGCGACCCAGACCGCCGCGTAGGGCAGCCAAGTGGTGCGGTTGCGCCGCAAAGCCGCCGGGACGATCAGCACGGCGACCATCAGCACGCTCACGACACCAAGCCAGTTGATCGATTCCAAACTCATCTCCCTTGAACGCCAGGGTTGCGGGGATTTTTGCGTGTCGGGCGCTTTAAACGCGCTCAATCCTTGACCAAACGCCCGCTGATTGTCTAAGTCAATCCAGCGGAACGGTGGGCTGCATACAATGATATGCAACTCCGGCGGGCGGGGGCAACCCGTTCTCCGAGCCGATCCGCGACGGTGCGCGGGCGTGGCGGAATCGGTAGACGCAAAGGACTTAAAATCCTTCGCCAACGGCATGCGGGTTCGAGTCCCGCCGCCCGCACCATAACCCCGGTGATGGCACGCCCAGTGATGGCACGCCTTGGCGGCGCATGCGCCGACGGCGGCTTCGATGCAAGAGCCGTGAGGCAAACCGTCTCAGATTGAATTTCCCATTCGCCCAGCCACTTCCGGCTCTTATACTCGCATGGGTGGTGCGGGGTGGCGCGGGTGCGCCCTGTCTTGGAAGGAGGCGATGGTGCGTTGGGGTTTGCTTCGTGGCGTGATGGTGTCCGGCTTGGCGACGCTTGCGGCGTCGTGCCAGACGACGGGTTACAACACGGGGGAGCGGGTGCAGCTCGATTGCGAGCGTTCGCCGATCCAGTCCAGTTGGAGCAACGTCTACACGCCGACCCGGACAAAGTGCTTTCGCGCCACGTCGGAAAGCGCAGACCTCATCAGTGTCGTTCATGCCCGGTCCTTCGAAATTCCAGGCGGCTATGCCAACGTCCTTTATCAGGACACGGGGCACAACACGTACATCGTCCAACAGACCGTGCAGGACGTTGTCCGCCAGCATGGAGAGATGTTCAAGGGCGCTTCGGGCTGGGGAGAACCGAGAACCGAAAATATCGCCGGGAATGACTATCAGATGCAGGACTTTGCCTTGCGTGGCAAGTCCTGCACGGCGTTCCTGTTGGCCGGCCCTTTGGCGGCTTATTTCGCCGGCCATCGGAGCAGAGCGTTCGGATACGCCTGTGCCAACCGGTTGGATCGGGAACTGGTGGAACGGCTGCTGACGTCTTTCACCTACGATGTTTCCCGTGCGGAGAACGCACCGGTCAAGCCTTTGCGGTTGGAGAAGGGGAAAGGAGCCTGATGTTCCTTTCCCCGCTCGGGTCGGCGGCCTGTTCACAACGGCGGCGATCTGCGGGTGTGACGTCGCTGGTTTTGTCAAAGAAGAAAATCTTCAAGAATTGACGGCGTGAATCCTCCTCGAAAAGCATGATGACCACATGAATGACAAACCGATGTGAGATTCACTCTCAATGTCATTGAAGGGTTTAGGAAAAGCTGATGTGATTGTTCTGGCTGTTGCTTTCCAATCGGTTGCCAAGGCTCCACAAATGGGGCATGGTCATTCCAGAAACGTCGCGATTCGACAAACAAACCGCATGGAGGCAGGACGTGAAGGGCGATCCGCAGGTCATCACCCATTTGAACAAGATCCTGACCAATGAGCTGACGGCGATCAACCAGTACTTCCTGCATGCCCGCATGCTGAAGAACTGGGGCCTGAAGCGCATTGCGCACAAGATCTACGAAGAATCCATCGACGAAATGAAGCACGCCGACAAGATGATCGAGCGCATCCTGTTCCTGGAAGGTCTTCCCAACCTTCAGGACCTGGGCAAGCTGATGATCGGTGAGGACGTGCCGGAAATGCTCGGCAACGATCTGAAGGTGGAGCACAAGGCCCGCACCGACCTGATCGACGCCATCACCCTGTGCGAGCAGGTCCGCGACTACGAGACCCGCGCGCAGCTCACCGAGCTGCTGGACGACACCGAAGAGCACATCGACTGGATCGAGACGCAGCTCGACCTGATCCAGCGCGTGGGCATCGTCGCCTACCAGCAGGAGCAGATCTACGGCGAGAGCTGATCCGCTCGGGACTGATCGGAGGGGCGTGGCTTCGGGCCGCGCCCACCGACGCCTCCCCCTTTTGCGCGGGTCGGTGAGACGGGATCGGCAACGCCTTGTTAACCATGTGGCCGTAGCTTGCGGGTTTCCGCTTCAGTCTGTACGGGAACCGCCATCATGCTCCCCATCACGTCCTTGCAGGTTGACGACCTGACGCCGGAGGAGACCGCCACCGTCGCGCACGCCTATCTGGCGGCGCTGGATGAGAGCGATCTGGATCAGGGCGATCATGAAAGCGCCTTCGACCGGGCACTGGAGACGCTGCGCGGTTACCGTCCCGGCCTGCCGCTGAACGTCGCCGCGGCGGAGCTGGAATTGCTGCTGGCCTGCCTGCCGGCCGCCGTCTCCACCGCGCAGGAGCCCGCCCTGGCGTAAGGCGCGCCCGGCCGTCTTCTGTTCGGTTCACGAAAAAGGCCCGCTCCGATTTCCCGGGGCGGGCCTTTTCGATTCCGGGTGCCGGCCGCTGGCCCGCCGGTCACAGCCCCGTTTGCGGCTTGCCGGTGTCGGCCGTCTTGGTCACGCCGGGATCGATGAGGGGCTGCAGCGCCGGGGCGATGCTCTTCAGCAGCTGGGCGGGCAGGGCGCTGGTGAAGCGGTAGTTGTCGGCCTCCGGCCCATGGACGAAGGCGGTCATGGTCCCGAAGAAGCGGTCGCCGATGTAGAAGGCGAAGGTCGCCGTCCGGTTCACCGCCCGCGACTCGATCAGGTGCCCGCCGGGGCCGTAACGGTCCAGCCGGTGGTCGCCCGTGCCGGTCTTGCCGCCGATCGGGATGACCGCTCCCGCCGAGTCCTTGAAGGAGCCCCAGACGCGCTTGGCCGTGCCGTTCTGCGCCACGTCCATCAGCGCCTTGCGCAGGGTGGCCGCGACCTCCGCCTTCATCACGCGCTGGCCGCGCAGCTCGCCCAGGCCGACGACGGCCTCGTAGGGCGTGCCGGCGGCGAAGTGCAGCTTGCGCACGCGCACGGTCGGCTGGCGCACGCCGTCGTTCTGGATGATGCCGACCAGCTCGGCCAGGGCCGCCGGGCGGTCGGCGGAGCTGCCGATGGCGGTGGCGAAGGACGGGACGAGCGTTTCGAAGGGGTAGCCCAGCTTGCGCCACTGCTCGGTGATGCGCTGGAAGGCTTCCTCCTCCAGCCCGATGCGGATGCGGGTGTTCTGGGCCGACTGGCCCTTCTTGAACAGCCAGCGGTAGCTCTCCTGGCGCTCCTGCACGCTGGCCTCCAGCACCTCCTGCCGCTTGGCGTCGGGGCGCTTCTGCAGGTAGGAAACCAGCCACAGCTCCAGCGGGTGGACGCGCGCCAGATAGCCGAGGTCGTTGAGCGGGAACTTGTCCGGCCCGTACTTGCCGTAGAGCGACGCGATGTCGCCGTCGTCCAGCTTGGCGTCGGGCAGGCGGGCGCGCAGGAAGGCGCCGAACTCCTTCACCCCGGCCTGCGGGCGCACGGTGCGGAAGATGACCGACAGGCGGTGCGGCATCGGGCGCGACCGGGCGGCCAGCATGTTCAGCATCGCGTCCGGCGTGTGCTTCCGGTAGCTGTTGTAGAAGCGGTTCAGGAAGTCGCTGCCTTCCTTGTCGGCGAAGCGGGCGAGGTAGGCTTGGCGGGCGGGGTGGTCGGGGTTGTGCAGGATGTCGGTGCTGTCGTCGCCGCCCTCGGACAGATAGAACTGCACGACGTCGCGCATCATGCGGATGAAGGGCAGGTTGACCGAATTGCGCAGCGACTCGGTCACGGTCAGGATGCTGCCGTTGTCCCTGGCGTTGAAGTTCACGAAGCTGTGCAGCCCGCCGCCGGTGAAGAAGGCCTCGCCGGGGTTGGCCGAATAGCGGCGCTCCATGGCGGCGTCGAGCATGGCGCTCAATCCGCGGTTGCCGGAGGTCGACAGCCAGTTGGCGGCCCAGCGCGTCAGGTTGTCGGACGCCTCCTCCTCCACGTCGGCGAGGAAGTCCTTGGGCAGGTGGGCGTAGCGGGTGTGCAGCTCCGCCACGATCTCCAGATAGGTCGCCAGCGTGCGCAGCTTCGCCGTGGAGCCGAGGTCGAGCTTGGCGCCCTCGTTGATGTCCAGCGGCTGGTCGAGGTTGTCGGCCTGGACGCGCAGGTAGTTGGCGTCCGGCCCACGCTCGTACAGCGTGACCGAGTAGATGATCTTCGACAGGTCGCTGCCCTTGGTGTCGAGCAGCCGTTCACCGGTCAGCCCCATCTGCGCGGCGAAGGCCGGGTCGCCCAGCTTCGCCAGCACCTCGACCACCCGCTGCTGCGCCGGGGCGTCGAGCGTCGATTCGGCGGTCAGGTCGATGCGGTCGAGCTGGTAGAGGCTGGACACGCCGAGCATGGAGAGAAGCCGGGCACGGATGGCGTTGGGGGCCTTCTGCTCCACGAAATTGGCGGTCTGGGCCTGCGGCGGGTCCTCGCGGAACTTCAGCGTCAGGCCGAGCGCCGCGTCTCGCAGCGCGGTGTCGATCACGCCCGCGCCGTGCAGAACGCGCAGATGGCTGTCGGCCAGCCGCTCCAGCGCTTGCCGGTCCTGGATCAGGTAATGGGAGGGGCGGCGCTGGGCGAGCAGAAGGCTCAGCACCTGCTTGTAGGCCAGCGCCTTCAGCTGCAGGGCGCGGGCGTCGGCGGGCTCCTCCGACAGCACCTTCTCGGCCATGGCGAGGTCGGTGCCGAACCAGGCCCACAGCCCGTCGCCCAGCCCGTTCACCTCGCCGAAGCCGGGGCGCCCGGTCAGCGGGGTGGAGTTCAGGTAGTCGATCAGGATGCGGCGGCGGTGGGCGCCGGTGTCCTCGCCGTCCAGATAGGCGCGGGTGCTGGCCGAGATCATCTGGCGCAGCTTCTCCGTGGCGCCGCTGGTCTGGCCGTCGGGGGAATGGCGGTACTTCTCGATCTGGGTCGCCAGGGTCGAGCCGCCGGGGGAGCGCTGGCCAGGCTTGACCCATTGCACCGGCAGCATCGCCACGGCGCCGGCGAAACGGTCCCACTCCACGGCGGGGTTGCGGCGCGGTTCGTCGGTGTTCAGCAGCTCACGGTTCTCGATGAACAGCAGTGTGGCGGCGACCAGCGGCGGCACGTCCTCGAACTTGGCGAAGACCCGCTCCGGGTAGCGGGCGGAGAACAGCGCGGTGCCGTTGCGGTCCAGCAGGGTCAGCCCGGCGCGCGTCTTCTCATGGTAGATCGGAAAGCCGCCGGCGGCCATGAACTGGTCGAGCGTCGGCGAGAGATGCGCCTGCATCTCCACCGCGTACATGTCCGAGGTCAGCGAGCGCAGATAGCCGGGCAGCCCGACATAGCCCATCCGCTCGTTGTAGGGCCCCTGGGTGGGGTGACGCGCGACGGGGTTCGGCCCCTCGCCCAGCGTGTAGGTCATGTCCTTGGCATAGCCGGCGAGCAGGCGGGCCTGCAGCCGCGACGTGCGCATCTCTTCCTGCGCCAGAAGGGCGCCGCCGCCCAGCGTCGCCGCCAGCGTCACACCCCAGATCGCGCGTCGCACCCACAACCGTGTCATGTCCGGCTCCAGCCATGACCGCGGGGGACGCCCGCGAATTGGTTAAAATGCTCGGCAAACTGGCCGAACGATATGGCCGGAATGTAGGGGCGCCTTGGTTAACAACCGGTGTAATCCTTTGTCCTTCGGGTGTGCGAGTCCGCCCCGAAATTGGTTTAACTCAAAATCGTAGCGGACCGTTGCGTCGGTGCCACGAATGCGCCCAGCGGTTGTGTGGTTAAGAAGCGTGACCGCGCGTCGCCACGAAATCCGTTAACGCCGCGCGCAAGCGGGCGACCACGCCGGACCAGTCGCCGGAGCGGTCCTGGCCGAACACCCGCATGGTCGGGTACCAGGGATTCGCCTCTCGGTTGCCCAGCCAGCGCCAGCAGGCGTCGGCGCGCGACAGCGTCCAGGTGGGCCGCCCCAGCCCGCCCGCGAGGTGGCAGACGGAGGTGTCCACCGTGATGACGAGGTCCAGCGTCTGGGCCAGCGCCGCCGTGTCGGCGAAGTCGCGGACGTCGCCCATGGGGTGCTCGATGTCCATCCCCACCGGGGCCTCGGCCAGTTGCGCCGCGCCCGGCCCCATCTGAAGGCTGACGAAGCGCACCCCCGGCACCTCGGCCAGGGGGGCCAGGGCGGCCAGCGGCAGGCTGCGCCGCCGGTCGATCGGGCTCGCCACCCCGCGCACTGTGCGCGGCGACCCCGCCCAGACCAGCCCGACCCGCGTCCGCCCGTCCGCCGGCACCCGCGCGCGCCACGCCGCAACGTCGGCGGGATCGGCCCGCAGATAGGGCATCGTGGCCGGGATGCTGTCCAGATCCGTCCCGAAGGCGCGGGGCAGGCTCATCATCGGGATGTGCCGGTCGAAGGCCGGAAGCGCGTCACCCCAGGCGACGGCGGCGGACACGCCGTCCACCCGCTCCATCAGCCGCACCAGGGCGGGGGAGCAGCCGACGATCACCCGTGCGCCCCGTTCGGCCAGCAGCGGCGCGTAGCGGACGAATTGCAAGGTGTCGCCAAGCCCCTGTTCGGCGTAGAGCAGGATGGTCCGGCCCGCCACATCCTCCGCGCCGGTCCATTGCGGCTGGGGGAAGCCGCGGTGCACGGGGTCGAGCTGCCGGGTCTCCCAGCGCCACTCGAACTCCTCCCACCCCTCACGGAACTGGCCGGAGGCGAGCAGGGCGACGGCGAGCGCCAGATGGGCGTCGGCGTCGGCGGGGGCGAGGCGGATGGCCTCCCGCCCAGCGGCGACGGCCTCGTCGCGGCGGCCCTCGTGCAGCAGGAGGGACAGGCGGTTGCGGTGGAAGGCGGCCCGCTCCGGGGCGAGACGCGCCGCCCGCCCGCACTGGCGCAGCGCCTCCGCGACGCGGACGGTCTGCTCCAGCAGCGGCACCCGGTTGCCGTAGGCGTCGGGGTTGCCGGGGTCCAGAACCACCGCCCGGCGCCCGGCCCGTTCCGCCTCGTCGAAGCGCCCAAGCGTGACCAGGAGATGGACGAGGTTGGTCTGCGCGTCGGCCAGCGTTGGGTCGAGCCGCAGCGCCTCGCCCAGCGCTTCCACGGCGCCCTCCGGGTCGCCCGTCTGGGCCAGCGCGGCGCCGAGCATGCGGTGCGCCTCGGCGCGCTGCGGGGCGAGGGTGCGCGCCTTGCGGAAGGCGTCGGTGGCCCCCGCCCAGTCGGCGGCGGCGTAGAGCCGCAGGCCGGCCCGCTCGAAGGCCTCGGCCAGCGGTTCGCTGTCGGTGGCGGCGCTGGCCGTCAGGGCGCGGCTCAGCGCGCGGTGGGCGGCGGGACCGTCGCCGGCCTCGGTCAGGGCGTCGCCCAGGGCGAACCAGTCACCGGCGCCGTCGGGTTGCAGGGCAAGGACGCGGCGGAAGGCGGCGGCGGCCTGCGCCGCCCCGTCCGGCGTGCCCAGCGCCATCAGCGCCTTGCCGAGATTGCCGTGGATGTCGGGGGCGAGCGGCAGGAGGGCCGCCGCCTTGCCGATCATCGCCACCCCGTCCACCACGCGGCCGGTCTGGGCCGCCAGCAGCCCGCCGAAATGCAGGGCGTGGGGGTTGTCCGGGTCCACGTCCAGAATGCGGCCGTAGAGCTGCCGCGCCTCATCCAGCCGCCCGGACAGGTGATGGTCGAGCGCGAGGTTCAGGGCTTCGGCGACGCTGGCCATGGGCGGGGCCTTCTGTGGTGGGGAGCTATGCCCCCAGCAGTTCCTTCGCCTTGGCGGCGAGGTCGGCCAGCGGGACTTCGACCTGCTCGCCCTTCACCAGATGCTTCAGCGTCGCCGTGCCGCGCGCCTTCTCGTCGGAGCCCATCAGGACGACCAGCGGGATGCCCGCCTTGTCGGCGTATTTCATCTGCTTGGCGAGCTTGCCGCCGTCGAGCTGGATTTCCGTGTTGAGGCCCGCCGTCCGCAGCGCCGTCGCCAGACCGTAGTAGTCGGCGGACAGGGCTGGGTCCATCTGCGTCACCAGGACCTGGGCGGTGGCACCGCCGTCCTTGATGATGCCGGCTTCCATCAGCTGGTAGAACAGCCGCGTCGCGCCGATCGAGATGCCCACGCCCGGCAGCTTCGACTTGGTGTAGTGGCTGGCGAGGTTGTCGTAGCGCCCGCCGGAGCACACGCTGCCGATGCCGGGATGGTCGTTCAGGAAGGTCTCGTAGACCGTGCCGGTGTAGTAGTCGAGGCCGCGCGCGATGGCGAGGTTGATGCGCACCACGCCGTCCGGCACCTGGAGGGCCTTCAGCCCCTCGATGACCGTGGTCAGCTCCGAGACACCCTGGCGGAAGGTCTCGTTCTCGATGCCCAGCGCGGTGAGGGCGGCGAGCGTCTCCTCGTTCGTGCCCTTGGCGTCGATCAGGGACAGGATCTTTTCCGCGGCGTCGGCGGCCATGCCGAGGCCGGTCAGGCTGGCCTGCACCTTGTCGCGGCCGATCTTGTCCAGCTTGTCGATCTCGCGCAGGACCAGGACGCGCTTTTCCGCGTCGTCCACGCCCAGCCCGTCGAGCAGGCCGAGCAGAACCTTGCGGTTGTTCACGTTGATGGTGAAGCCGCCGAAGTCCAGTTCACGGAAGACGTGGTAGATGACCGCCGGGATCTCCGCGTCGTAATGGGCGGACAGACTGTCCTTGCCGATCACGTCGATGTCGCACTGGTAGAATTCGCGGAAGCGGCCGCGCTGCGCCCGCTCCCCGCGGTAGACCCGCTGGATCTGGTAGCGGCGGAAGGGGAAGGCGAGGTCGCGCTCATGCTCCGCCACGTAGCGGGCGAGCGGCACCGTCAGGTCGAAGCGCAGCGCGATGTCCGGCTTGTTTCCCTGCTGGAGGGCGCCGGTGGACTGCACGAAATAGACCTGCTTCTCGGTCTCGCCGCCGGACTTGGTCAGCAGGGTGTCCACCGTCTCGAACACCGGTGTTTCCACCGGCACGAAGCCGAACCGCTCGTAGCCGCGGCGGATGGTATCGAGCAGACGCTGGAAGGCCACCTGCTGGCGCGGCAGCAGCTCCATCGTTCCGGGCGGGGTGCGGGGGGTGATCAGGCTCATCGGCGCGGGTCCGGCTTCGAATGTCCCTAGGGATTCGGCTAGGGTTCTAGCGGCTTTCGCCGGTCCCGTCACCACTGCAGTGGCCGGATACCGTTGAGTGGGGGACCGTAAGGGGCTAGAACTCCGGCAAACCCCATGCATCCGTGCCGGAGCCGCCATGCCCACCGACCGTCTCGTCCTCCGCCGTCCCGACGACTGGCATGTGCACCTGCGCGACGGCGCCATGCTGAAGGCGGTGCTGCCCTTCACCGCCCACCAGTTCGGCCGCGCCATCATCATGCCGAACCTGAAGCCGCCGGTGACCCGCACGGCCGACGCCGTGGCCTACCGGGAGCGCATCCTGGCCGCCCTGCCGGAGGGCCATGCCTTCACTCCGCTGATGACGGCCTATCTGACCGACGGCACCGACGCCGACGATCTGGCCCAGGGCTTCGAGGACGGCGTGTTCGCCGCCGCCAAGCTCTACCCGGCCAACGCCACCACCAACAGCGCCCACGGGGTGACCGACCTCGGCAAGCTCGCCCCGGTGCTGGAGCGCATGGCGGAGATCGGCATGCCGCTGCTGATCCACGGCGAGGTGACCGACTCCCATGTCGACATCTTCGACCGCGAGGCGGTGTTCCTGGAGCGCGTCCTCGGCCCGCTGCTGGAGCGCTACGCGGCGCTGCGCGTGGTGCTGGAGCACGCGACCACCGCGGAGGCCGTGGCCTTCGTGCGCGAGCACGCCGCCTCGGGCCGGGTGGGGGCGACCATCACGGCGCATCACCTTCTGATCAACCGCAGCCACCTGTTCGCCGGCGGCATCCGCCCGCACCTCTACTGCCTGCCCATCGCCAAGCGCGAGACGCACCGCGTGGCCCTGGTCGAGGCGGCGACCTCGGGCGAGGGGCCGTTCTTCCTGGGCACCGACACCGCCCCGCACACGGTGACCGCCAAGGAGAGCGCCTGCGGCTGCGCCGGCTGCTTCACCGCCGCCAACGCCCTGGAACTCTACGCCGAGGCCTTCGAGGAGGCGGGCGCCCTGGACAAGCTGGAGGCCTTCGCCAGCCTGAACGGCCCGCGCTTCTACGGCCTGCCGGCCAACGAGGACAAGGTGGTGCTGGAGCGCACCCCCTCCACCGCGCCGGACATCGTGCTGACCGCCGAGGGCGAGGGCGTGCTGCCCTTCCGCAGCGGCGAGACCACCCGCTGGACCTTCGCCGGCGCGGCTTGAGAGGCCGGCGCTGCCCCCTCCCTAACCCTCCCCCTCTTCGAGGTGGAGGGGATTGCCGCCGCTCCGCAGAAGGCACCCTCTCCCGCGAAAGCGGGGGAGGGTTGGGGTGGGGGCAAGGTTCCCACTCAGAACAAACTTCCCTGTGTCGGCGGGCGCTGCGGCTTCTTCGGTTCGGGCTTGGCCTTGACGGCCTTCGGCTTCGGCTCCGCCGCGGTGGGCGGCACCTCCACCCGCGGCCCGCCGTCCACCGTCGCGGCGGCCCGGCCGTCGGCGAAGACCAGCGACACCGCCAGACCCGGCGTGGCCTGGGCGGCGCTGGTCAGCGGCTTGCCGTCGTCGGACTGCACCAGGGCGAAGCCGCGCTCCAGCACGCCCTTGTAGGAGTAGCTTTCCAGAAGCTGCCCCACCGCCGCCAGCTTCGCCGCGCGCTCCTCCACCGCCTTGCCGTAGCTGCGGTCCAGGCGCGGCGTCAGGTCGGACAGCCGTCGGCTGCCGTCGCCAAACTTCACCCGGATCGGGCCGAGCGTCAGCCGCCCGGCCACCCGCTCATACTGGCCGCGCGCTGCGACGACGGCGTGGCGCAGCGCGCCGTCGAGCGCGCGGGACTCCGACACCAGCCGCTGCCCGGCCTCGGCCAGCTTCTCCCGCGGGTGGCGCAGCGCCGCGCCCAGCTCGTTCAGGCGGGTGCGGCGGCGGTCGAGGAGGGCGGCGGCGGCCAGGGCCAGCCGCTCCGCCCGGTCGTCCAGCCGCTGGGCGTGGCTTTCCAGCAGGGCGCGCGGGTCGCCAAGGCCACGGGCCAGCCCCTCCACCCGCGTCCGCCGCTCGGCCAGCAGGCGGGTGGCGGCGCCCACCATGCGCCGCTTGTCGTCCAACACCTGGGCCAGCAGCTCCGCCCGCACCGGAACGGCCATCTCCGCTGCCGCCGTGGGGGTGGGGGCGCGGCGGTCGGACGCGAAGTCGATCAGGGTGGTGTCCGTCTCGTGACCGACCGCCGAGATCAGCGGGATGCGGCTGGCCGCCGCCGCGCGGACGACGTTCTCCTCGTTGAAGGCCATCAGGTCCTCCAGCGAGCCGCCGCCGCGCGCCACGATCAGCAGGTCCGGGCGCGGCACCGGGCCGCCGGGGGCGATGCGGTTGAAGCCCTCGATCGCCGCGGAGACCTCCGCCGCCGCCCGCTCCCCCTGCACGGCGACCGGCCAGAGCAGGACCCGGCGCGGGAAACGGTCGTGCAGCCGGTGCAGGATGTCGCGGATGACCGCCCCGGTGGGGGAGGTGACGACGCCGATCACGTCGGGGAGGAAGGGTATGGGCTTCTTGCGCTCCGCGTCGAACAACCCCTCCGCCGCGAGGCGCTTCTTGCGCTCCTCCAGCATCTTCAGAAGGGCGCCCTCGCCGGCCAGCTCCATCGACTCGATGATGAGCTGGTATTGCGAGCGTCCGGGGTAGGTCGTCATGCGCCCGGTGACGATGACCTCCAGCCCCTCCGCCGGCTGGACGGCCAGCTTCGACGCGGTGCCGCGCCAGCACACCGCCTCGATCACCGCCGTGTCGTCCTTCAGGCGGAGGTAGCAGTGGCCGGAGCTGTGACGCTTGGGCTGGGAGATCTCGCCGCGCACGCGGACGAAGCCGAACTCCTCCTCGATGCTGCGCTTCAGGCGCCGGGCGAGGTCGCCCACCGAGAATTCCGGAAGGTTCGAGCCGGGGCGCGGCTCGGGGGCGATCAGCGGAGAGGTCATATCAAGGTCTTGAGTCATGGCGGCACCATGATACAAGGCGCGGTGTCGGCAACAAGCGTGGAAGGACGAGGTGCCATGAAAGTCCTGGTGGTCGGGTCGGGTGGGCGCGAGCATGCGCTGTGCTGGGCCATTCAGAACTCGCCGCTGTGCGACACGCTCTACTGCGCACCGGGCAACGCCGGCATCGCGGATGTGGCCGAATGCGTCGCTATCGGCGCGGAGGATGTGGACGCCCTGGTCCGCTTCGCCCAGGACAAGGCCATCGACTTCGTGGTCGTCGGGCCGGAAGGGCCGCTGGTGCTCGGCCTCGTCGACAAGCTGACCGCCCTCGGCATCAAGGCCTTCGGCCCCAGCGCCGCGGCGGCGGAGCTTGAGGGCTCCAAGGGCTTCATGAAGGACATCCTGGCCAAGTACGGCGTGCCGACCGCCGCCTATGGCCGCTTCAAGGACGTCGAGGCCGCCAAGGATTTCGTCCGCAAGAACGGCGCCCCCATCGTGGTCAAGGCCGACGGGCTGGCCGCCGGCAAGGGCGTGACCGTCGCCCGCACCCAGGAAGAAGCCTTTGCCGCCATCGACGAGGCCCTGGTCGAGGGCCGCTTCGGCGCCGCCGGGGCCGAGGTGGTGGTCGAGGAGTTCCTGGACGGCGAGGAGGTCAGCTTCTTCGCGCTGTGCGACGGCGAGTCGGCGCTGCCGCTGGCCTCGGCCCAGGACCACAAGGCGGTGGGCGACGGCGACACCGGCCCGAACACCGGCGGCATGGGCGCCTATTCCCCGGCCCCGGCGCTGACCCCGGACCTCCAGGCCCGCGTGATGCGCGAGATCGTCGAGCCGACGGTCAAGGGCATGGCGGCGGAGGGACGTCCCTTCAAGGGCGTGCTGTTCGCCGGCCTGATGATCGGCAAGGACGCCGACGGCAACCCGGTGCCGAAGACGCTGGAGTTCAACGTCCGCTTCGGCGACCCGGAATGCCAGACGCTGATGATGCGCCTGAAGTCCGACGCGCTGGCCGCGTTGATCGCGGCGGCGGACGGCCAACTGAAGAACATCGACCTGCGCTGGCACGACGAGACGGCGCTGTGCGTCGTCATGGCGGCGAACGGCTATCCCGGCGACTACGTGAAGAACACCGAGATCAAGGGCTTCGACGCCGCCAACGCGGTGGAGGGCGTGACCGTCTTCCACGCCGGCACGAAGCTGGCGGACGGTGGACGGGTGCTGTCCACCGGCGGGCGCGTGCTGGGCGTGACCGCCAAGGCCCCGACCGTGGCCGAGGCGCAGAAGCGCGCCTACCAGGGCGTGGACGCGCTGGACTGGCCGGACGGCTTCTGCCGCCGCGACATCGGCTGGCGGGCGGTGGGGCGCTGACGGCGCCCCGCTTCGGCGCTATATTGGAAGGATGGCGACGGCGCTCCAATTGTCGGCTGGCGTATCAGCCGAGGACCTCAAGACTCTGGCTTCCCGGTACGGAGCCGGCAACCTGCGCGTCTTCGGCTCCCGTGCCCCGGGGAGGGCGCGGCCCGACAGCGACCTGGACCTTCTCGTGGCGTTAGAACCAGGGCGGGGTTTGTTCAACTTGATCGAATTGAAGCACGCTTAGGAGGAACGGACCGGCGCTGCCGTTGATGTGGTGACGGAGCGTGGGCTGTCGCCTTGCATGCGCGACGGAATTCTTCAGTCGGCGCGATCCTTGTGACCCAGGACCGTGCTTACCTGGAACACGCATCCGCGAGGCCACGTGGTTGCGCACCGGTCATTCCGGACGTTGTGCGGAATTATCCCTTTGACGTGATTACTCACCCGGCTGGCGGCAGCTGAGCCGTTAAGCGACGACGAAGGTGCCGTCGATGAGGTTGCGGATGGCGGTCCAGGCGGACTGGCCTTGGCGGCGCGCGGTTCCGGTGACCGAGCGGTA
>NZ_QOKV01000040.1 GCF_008365405.1 Azospirillum brasilense
TGTTCGTCTCTTACTGCTTGACCGAGATGCTCAAGCGACCCGCGATGCCAGTCCCTCTCCGGAACCGGTCCGCGGCCAACGGCCAAAACCGCCGCCTGCGCATCCCTTCTCACAACACGGTATCAACAATATCCAAGATCCCGCGATCCTCACCAAGGACCGCTGCCCGTCCCGCGCTGCGCCACCGGAGTCCGGTGCGGCGCGTCGGGGCGCTGTATCTAGAAGATCCGACTTGCTCTGTCAAGCCTTTGTTTTCACGCTGGCCTGACGTTACTTCGTCTCGTCTTCGGCATCTCTGCCGTTCCCTTGCCGCCGTCGCGCTTCTCAGCGGCCCCGGCGTCGTGGGAGCCGGGTTATAGGCGGCTCGGCCGAGCCCGGCAAGCGCTTTTTCCACCACAACGCACTTTTTTCTGAAACGCCAGCGTCACAATGAGCCATTGGTCACAGACAGGGCCATTCAGGATTTGAGGGAAATGTGCAATCTTGCCGTCCCGGTCACCCACCGGTCATCCGATCGATCGTCACAACAGGTGGACGGCACTGTGCGTTTCAGAAAATCGCTCCTGACGGCGGCCCTTTTGTCCGGCCTTCTCGCGGCGTGCGCCAGCGATCCGTCATCCTCCTCCCGCGACACCAACATCGACGCTCATATATCGGAGGCCTCGCGCCGCTTCGGGATGCCGGAGCAGTGGATCCGCGAGGTCATCCGCCAGGAGAGCGGCGGGCGCACCATGATGAACGGGCGCCCCATCACCAGCCATGCCGGCGCCATGGGCCTGATGCAGGTGATGCCGGTGACCTATTCGGAGATGCGCCGCAAGCACGGGCTGGGTTCCGACCCCTACCACCCGCGGGACAACATCCTGGCGGGCACCGCCTATCTTAGGGAGATGTACGACCTGTTCGGGTCGCCTGGCTTCCTTGGCGCCTACAATTGTGGGCCGGGCTGCTACGCCGACTATCTGGCCGGCAACCGCCGCCTGCCCGGCGAGACGCGGCGCTACATCGCGTCTGTGTCGCCGCGCCTGGAGGGTGGCATCACCGGCGGCGCAGTGGAAGTCGCCAGCCTACCCGCCACGCAGCCTCCGCCCATTTCCGCCGCTCCGGCCCCGGTGCCGGTGACCCCGGTGCCGGCCCCGCCGGTCGCTCCCCTGCCCCCGCCAGTCATCGCGGCCACGCCGTTGCCGGTGAAGGTCGCCTCGGCGGGCGGCTGGACCGTCCAGCTCGGCGCCTTCCGGTCGCCCGACGACAGCGCCCGCATCATCGACCGGGCGCGCCGGTCCATGCCGGGCACGCTGAGCCGCACCGAGCGGGTGGTGCAGACGGTGGACACCCAGAGCGGACCGCTCTACCGCGCCCGGCTTACCGGCCTGACGCAACAGGACGCGGCGCAGAGCTGCGCCGGGCTGACAGGCATGGGCATGGCCTGCTTCGTGGTGCCCCCGGGCGCGTAAGCGCCCGGTATTCCAATGATAAGCGCGTGAGCGTCTGGTATTTCAATGATAAGCGCGTGAGCGCTTGGCATCACCGAGCTGGGCGCGGGTTCAGATGTCGAGCGGTAGGGAGTCGAGGTCCAGGCCCAGGCGGCGGACGATCTCAGCCGCCGTGTTCAGGTTGGTCTCGAACTTCCAGGTCTGGCCGTTGGGGCGGTATTCGTTGACGTTGGGGCGACCGTTCGCGAAGCGGTAAGGCTGCACGCTGTACCAGCGGGCGTCGCTCATGCCGATCCCCTGCTCCGCGGCGTAGGATTCGGCAACCTGCGGCCACATGATGCCGCCGGGCTGGGTGGGCTGGTCGCTGTCCAGGAAAGCGACGATGCGGGCGCCATTCAGTTCGAAGTCCACGCGCTGTTTCACACCACCATCGGTGGAATTGCCGGGGACGGACACGGCCGAAGTCTGCGGCACTGTTACCTTTTCCATGACCTATAGCTCCGATTTGTCAGACAGCGTATAGGCAGTGGCGCACAGGAACCAGAGGCAAAATGCTCCGACCGGCCCCACCGGCTTGCAAAAGCGGCGACCAGGTCCCGCGGAAGATGCCGGGGCGTTGGCGCACACGGCTTTCGTCATAACCTGCGATCGAAGAATTACCGCGGGCGGGCCATCGTTGGGGATTCCCACGGACCGTGCGATGCGCTAGATTCGGTTTTGGTTTTGTTCGCAGCCACCATCCCTGGTCAGAATGGCCCGCCTCATCGACCGTCCCGCCGAACATCAGGACCGTTCCATAGCCCCCAGCCCTGCCGCTCCGCGGTGCGAGCATTGTGGGCGTCCGCACGGCCATACGTTGCGCTGCCTGCCCGACGGCCGCTGGCTGTCGCCCGACGGACTCTGGTTCAGCGACGAGGGTGACCCGGCGCCCTGGCCGGACGTGGTCGAATATGCCGGGGTCAGGACCTCGCGGAGCATCGTCGGGCTGTACCGCCGCCGCGCGGAGAAGGCGATGGAACGGCGGTGGCTGTGCCGGCGTTGTCATATGGTCACCGCGCGCGACGAGCATCGGCGCGTCACCCGGACCCGGTCCCTGATGCGCCTCGCGCTCGGCGACCTGTTCGAGGGAACCTACACCATCTGAAGGGCTGCTCGGCCCTTCCGGGGAAAGAAAGCCAGACATTCCATGCAGAACGGACATTCGACACGCCGCGGGGCCGAGCCGCGGCGTACGGTGGGGGACTCCGCTTCGCGCCCCGCGAGGCCGGTCGATCCGGTCGTGATGGCTCTGAACCTGCTGAACGGTCCCCGCACCCGGGCGGCGCTTCTGAAGGCCGTGGAGAAACGGGTGAAGACGGATGCGGAGGAGCGCCGCCGCTTCGCCGCCGCCGCCGGACGGGTGCAGGGCGCAACGGGCGAGCAGGCGCTGACCCAGGCGGTGGGCAATTACCTGCGCGACCTGTCCCGCCTTCCCGAAGCCGGGCGCAGCGGGCCTTATCTGTGGCTGGCCGAGACGGTCGCCATCCTGGCCGGCGGCGGGCGTCCGGGGCAGCCGGCCAGCCGCTTTCGCGACCCGCGGGCCGAGGCGGAAGCGCTGTTCCGCCCGCGCGGCGCGGCCTCGGCGTAAGCGAAGCGCTTGAAAACGGGACAGGCCCGGTGCCGGAGATCGTCCGGCGCCGAGCCTGTCCTGCAAAGAGCGGAACCTGCGATCAGGCGATCGTGCCGTCGAACAGGGCCGGTTCGATGGCGTTCATCTTCGCCGTGTTCACTGCCCAGTCGTCGGTCATGATGCCGCCGGTGTCGCCCGAGCCGGGGCTCCAGGCCCAGTAGGTGAAGCTGACGCCCTGGTCGCCCGCCGCCAGATCGGACTTGCCGTCGCCGTTGTAGTCGCCGTCCATGTACTTGACCATGGCGTCGAGCCACTGCTTGTCCTGGCCGGTCTCCAGCTTGGTGCCGAACTCGCCGACCAGGACCGGAGCGATGTCCTTCTGGACGATCCAGCCCCAGGCGTCCGTCCAGATGTCCTTCATGTTGTTCGGATAGGCGGGATCGTCGAACCAGCCGAACCCGGCCATCGACGGCGGGTAGTCGTGGACGGAATAGACCAGCTTGTTGTCGATGTTGAAATCGACCGGGTCGGTCTTCACGCCGTCCAGATTGCCGCCCCACCAGTAGGTGCCCTCGGACGAGTTCTCGACGCCCTCGACGATCAGCAGCCAGTTCGGGTTGACCGACTGGACGGCGTTGCCGATGCGCTCCGCCGCGGCCTTCCAGTCGGTGGCCTGGTTGCCATCACCCCAGGTGGCCTGGCCGTGCGGCTCGTTGTGCAGGTCGGCGGCGACGACCGACGGGTTGTCGGCGTAGCGCTGGGCCAGCATCTTCCAGTTCTCGATCATCTTCGATTCCGGGTACTGGCTGGTGTACCAGAGCCCGTTCTCGTTGGCCGAGGCGCCGTCGCCGGAGCGGTGGTGGTCAAGGATGATCTTCATGCCGGTCTGATCGGCGTGTTCGATGATCTTGTCGAACACCTCGAGGCTGGTCTTGCCCTGAAGCTCCGGGTTCTTCGAATAGTCGATGCCGGTCGGCATGCGGCCGTTGTCCAGCATGGCGTCCGACCAGGGCAGGCGGATGGTGTTGAACCCCTGGCCCTGCATCTGGTCCATGATGTTCTTGTAGCTGTCCTGCCACAGCCCCTGCGGGGCGAAGGCATAGCCCTCCGCACCGAACCAGTTGACGCCGGTCAGCTTCACGTTGTTGCCGGCGCTGTCCACGATCTGGCTGCCCTCGGTGTGCAGGTAGCCGCCGCTGGACCCGGTGCCGCTGTCGGTGGAAGGCGTCGTCACCGGGGCGGTCGGCGTGGCCGGGGTCGTGCTCGGAGCCGTGGAGGGCGTGGAACCGGAGGTGAACAGGCCCTTGTCGGCCTCGACCACCAGCGTGCCGTTCCACCACAGGTCGGCCTGCCCCTTGATGACGTCCTTGCCGTCGAGCGCGCCCTTGTCGTAGCCGACCGCGGAGTCGGTCGGGGCGTATTCGTGGCCGTTGATGGTCACGCTGCCGACATGCAGGTTGCGGTCCTGACCGTTAACGGTGGCGTCGTTGTCGTACTGGACCTGGATCTTGTGCGCCTGATCGGCGGCCAGATCGGTCTTGAAGGAGAAGTCCTTGGACTCCGTGCCGGCCGCGCCCTCGCCGATCGTCTTGCCGTCCGCCAGCACCGTGAAGTGCGCGTTCTGGCCCGCCGCGGCGGTGCCGCGGGCGTTGATGGTGATGGTCGAGGAGCCGGCGGAGGCGTCGCTGCCGCCCGTGGCGGCGCTGTCGGCCTCCGGCGCGGCGGGGGTGCTGCCGGAAGCGGCCGTGTCGGGCGTGGCACCATAGAGCGACGCCGGGGTGGAGAAGCTCAACGCCCCGTTCCACCACAGGCCTTCCTGGCCGGCCATGGTTCCGCCAGTGTCGTCGTGCCGCTCGTAGCTCGCGTCAATCGGGCTCAGCGTGTGGCCGTTGATGACGATGGATTTGATGCCCAGGTCGCGGCTCGACCCTGCGTTCACGTCGTCGTTGTCATAGACAACCTGAACTTTGTGTGCCTGACCAGAGGAAACGTCAACGTCGAATGTATAGGCTTTCGGCTCGGCCGAGCCCACCGACGCCTGACCAACATCCTTGCCGTCGATCATCAGACGAAAGTGAGGATTCACAGCGTCCGAAGAGGTGCCATAAGCGTTCACGACGATTTTGGATTTGGTCAAACCAGTGGAGGTCGTCGCCATTTGTCTATTCCATTGCGGTTTCGATGGCTAGACCGTGGCTTCAGATGGTTAATGAGATACTAACAATTTCTTTAAAATGAATTAACCATTTGTGGCAAATAGGAGCGGCCGGCGGCTGGCTTTGCCTGATGCGGCGGCGCAACAGCAGGCCCGCTCTGGGTTTGCGGGGGACGCGCCGCGGACACCGCCGCCGCCCTCGCGCCGGACCGTTCGGCGCCCGTGCCCCAGCCTGGTCACAGGCGGGAGGCCAATCGGTTCACATCCGGGATGCCGCGATCGTCCCGGTGTGGACAGCGTGGTGCGAGCCGGTGCGGAGCCCGCTCTTCCGAAGTGTCAACCCGCGGGCGAAGCCGCACGTGCTACACTGCGCGCCATGACGGATGGTGGATGATGACGGGCATGAGGATTGTGGCGGCGCTTTGGACGGCGGCTTTGGCGACGGCCTTGGCAACCGCGCTTGCCGGCGCGCCGGTTCAGGCGTCTCCGGCTCCCGCCGTGGGGCAGAGCGTGTCGCTGGTGACCACCAGCGGATCGGCCACCTTCAAGCTGTGCCGCAACTGGGTGTTCACCCACACCTGCCGCGAGTACGGCAACGTGCCGGTGCCCGCGCGCATCGCGGCGGGCGATTCGTTTGAAATCACCTTCGGCAGCAACCCGAAGACGATGTGGTTCCGGGTCAAGGCGGTCCTGCTTCAGGACGGACGCTGCCTGCTGATCCCCAAGCATGAGGACATGCCCGCCAAGGGCGAGGACGAGCCGGTGGACATGCTGATCGTGGACCCGTGCCGCGTCCTGCGGTGACGGTCCTCCGGTGAAAGCCCTGCGGTGAAGGCGCGCCCGGTCGCGGACCGCCTTCCGCAGGACGGCGGCCTCAGCGCAGCGGGATGTTCATCTGGACACTGAGGCCCGGGGCGGGCGCGTAGTAGACCGGCGGGGGCGGCGGTGCGTAGACCACACGCGGCGCCGGAGCGTAATAGACGGGCGGCGGGCGGCGCATCACCACGACGGGTGGCGGCGGCTCGTAGATCACCACGGGGCCGTGGCCGCGGTGGTGATGCCTGTGCTTGTGCTTCTTCCAGCGCCCATGGTCGTCGGCCAGAGCCGGAGCGGCCAACGCGACGGTCAGCACCAAGCTTCCCAGCGCCACGCTCCAGCCGCGTTTGCCGGACCCGCGCTTGCCAGCGCCACCTTTGCCTGAATGGCCCGCGCCTGAGTGGACGGACATTCCCTGCATCCTTTTTCTGCGATCGGTTGACCCGATCCTAACAGGAGATCGTGCGCCCAAGCTCTGGCTCCAACCATCCGCCCTGGGACAAATTTCGGGCACCTCCTATTCCCCGAAGGTGGTGCCCCCCGGCGGAAATGGCGGGTCGAAAACCGAACGAACGTCAGGGGTTGCGGCCATTCGATTTGGTGTTCGCAGGCGCCGAAACTGTGTCACACTGTCGCATGGTGAATGGCATCGGGAGCGTCCGTATGGAAAGCCGCCGCAACCAGCCGCAACGTCACATCGTTCTCGCCTCGCACCCGACCGGCGGCGCCAAGCCGCGCTACACCCCGGTCCACTGGGGCGCCCCCACCGCCGCGGAGCGTGGGCCGGTCGTCGCCTCGCTCTCCGACCCGGCGCAGCGCAACGCCATCGGCGCCCACGCCGGCAGCTACGCGGTCTACCGGGCGCTCGCCGTCGCGGCGGGGCAGCTCAGCGCCTATCACGTGCCGGACCTGACCAACACCGCCCCGGCGGAGCCCATCGGCCCGCACCCGCAATGGGGCGACCCGGAGACGATCGTCTCCATCGACCCCTTCGGCCACATGGTCAGCGAGGCGTTCGGCGAGCATCTGGCGCGCGGCGTGGATGTGCGCCCGACGATCGCCGTGACCAAGGCCCGCATCAAGATGCCGGAGCTGGTGGACGCCATGCGGGCCGGGCGGCTGGCGGCGGACGGCCAGATCCTGCTGCCCAGCGGCGACGCCCGCGTGACCAAGGTCGCCATCGAGCCCGTGTGGTTCCTGCCCGGCATCGCCAAGCGCTTCGGCATCACCGAGAGCGCGCTGCGCCGCGGCCTGTTCGAGCACACCGGCAGCATGTTCCCGGAGCTGGTGACCCGTCCCGACCTGAAGGTCTTCCTGCCGCCGATCAACGGGCTGACCGTCTACATCCTGGGCGACGTGGCGGCGCTGACCGACCCGGCGCGCAAGGTCGCCTGCCGGGTCCATGACGAGTGCAACGGGTCGGACGTCTTCGGTTCCGACATCTGCACCTGCCGCCCCTACCTGACCCACGGCGTCGAGGAGTGCATCCGCACCGCGCAGGAGAATGGCGCCGGCCTCGTCATCTACAACCGCAAGGAAGGGCGGGCGCTCGGCGAGGTGACCAAGTTCCTGGTCTACAACGCGCGCAAGCGCCAGCCCGGCGGCGACCGGGCGGAGGCCTATTTCGAGCGGACGGAGTGCGTGGCCGGCGTCCAGGACATGCGCTTCCAGGAGCTGATGCCCGACGTCTTCCACTGGCTGGGCGTCACCCGCATCGACCGCATGGTGTCGATGAGCAACATGAAGTCCGACGCCATCCGCCGCGCCGGCATCGAGATCGTCGAGCAGATCCCGATCCCCGAGGAGCTGATCCCCGACGACGCCAAGGTGGAGATGGACGCCAAGAAGGCCGCCGGCTACTTCACCCCCGCCGTGCCGACCGCGGAGGAGCTGACCGTCGCCAAGGGCCGGGGGCTGACCGATTGAGCGCCGTCGGCGACGATGATGTGGGGTGGCTGCTCTCCGCCGACGCGGTGCGCCAGCGCGCCCACGCGATCCTGGCGAAGGCCGAGCGCGGCGACCTCGCCCATTTCGCGTTTCGCCCGGACCGGCTGGCCGGGGCCGCCGCCCTGGTCGCCGCGGTGACGCGGGAGTCCTACCCGGACCTGGACGTTCCCTACCACAGCCGCTGGCGGCACTTCGTGGTGAACGGCGACGACCGCTGGGCGACGCTTGCCGCCGGGCTGAGGGCGGACGCCGACGAGATCGCACGCATCCGCTTCGACCTCGCGGTGACCAGCGTTCTGCTGGACGCCGGTGCCGGCGACCGCTGGCGCTACCGCGACAAGGACGGCGTCGAATTGGCCCGCTCCGAGGGGTTGGCGATCGCCAGCTTCGACCTGTTCCGGTCCGGCGGCTTCGCCGACGATCCGGTCCACGCCCCTTTGCGCGCCGACGCGGCCACCCTTTCGGCCATGACCGGGACGGCGCTCGCCCGCAGCTTCCAGGCCGGGCCGGACAACCCGCTGGTCGGGTTGGAGGGGCGCGCGGCGCTGCTGCGCCGGCTGGGGAGCGCGCTGACCGCCGCGCCCGACCTGTTCGGCACGCCGGGGCGGGTCGGCACCCTCTATGACGCGCTGAAGGCGCAGGCCGTGGACGGGACGCTTCCCGCCTCCGCCATCCTCGATGCGGTGCTGCGCGGGCTGGGGCCGATCTGGCCGGGCCGGATCGAGCGCGGCGGCATCAATCTCGGCGACAGCTGGACCCATTCGGCGGTCGGCCTCGTCCCCTTCCACAAGCTGTCGCAATGGCTCAGCTACTCGCTGGTCGAGCCGCTGGAGGGGGCGGGCATCGCCGTCACCGGGCTGGACCGGCTGACCGGCCTGCCGGAATACCGCAACGGCGGGTTGCTGGTGGACAGCGGCGTTCTGGTGCCGAAGGAGCCGCGCCTCCTCACCGACGAGCTGGAGGTGGGCGACGAGGCGGTGGTGGAGTGGCGCGCCCTGACCGTCGCCCTGCTCGACCGCCTCGCCGACGAGGTGCGCGCCCGGCTGGGCGTGCCCGCGGAGTCCTTCCCGCTCGCCAAGGTTCTCCAGGGCGGGAGCTGGACCGCCGGACGCCGGATCGCCCGCGAGCGCCGCCCCGGCGGCGGCCCGCCGATCCGCATCCGCAGCGACGGAACCGTCTTCTGATGTGACGCCAACCACCCGAAGGGTCGCCCATGCCCAACCCGACGCTGCCCATCCCGACGTTGACGGTCATCGACCATCCTCTGGTCCAGCACAAGCTGACCCTTCTGCGGCGGCGGGAGACCCCCACCGCCCGGTTCCATGAGGTGATGCGGGAGGTGTCGCAGCTGATGGGCTACGAGCTGACGCGCGACCTTCCCCTGGAGGACCGCCCGGTGGAAACGCCGCTGGCCAGCTTCGACGCGCCGCTGCTGACCGGCAAGAAGCTGTGCCTCGTCTCCATCCTGCGGGCCGGGCAAGGGCTGCTCGACGGCATGCGCACGCTGCTGCCCTCGGCCCGCATCGGGCACATCGGCCTCTACCGCGACCAAGAGACGCTGACCCCCGTCGAGTATTTCTTCAAGGTGCCGGAGGACATCGAGGAGCGGCTGGTCATTCTGGTCGATCCCATGCTCGCCACCGGCCACACGGCCGTCGCGGCGGTGCACCGGCTGAAAGACGCGGGGGCCGCCTCGATCAAGCTGGCGGTGCTGGTGGCCGCCCCGGAGGGTTTGCGCACCTTCCACGACGCGCACCCCGACGTGCCCGTCTTCACCGCCGCGGTAGACGAGCGGCTGGACGAGAACGGCTACATCCTGCCCGGCCTCGGCGACGCGGGCGACCGGCTTTACGGCACCCGCTGAGAATCGTTGCCGCCCTTTTGGTCACATGCCACCCTGCCAACCCGTGAGAGCCGCAGCAGGGCTGACGCGCACGGAATGGCATTGCCGTTGCAACGCCTCTGCTGCACATCTGTGCCGAAACAGCAAAGCAGACGGAGGGGATTGCAAAATGGGGAACCTGTTGGGCGTGGCGCGGCGCGCCGTCCTGTGCGGCGCGGCGGCCGCCGCCGTCGCGGCGATGGCTCTGCCCGCCTGGGCTCAGTCGAAGGTCAAGGTCGCCGGCGTCTACACCGTGCCGATCGAGCAGCAGTGGGTCAGCCGCATCCACACCGCCCTGAAGGCCGCCGAGGCCCGCGGCGAGATCGAGTATGTCTGGGCCGAGTCGGTCGCCAACACCGACTATGAGCGCGTGATGCGCCAGTACGCCGAGGGCGGCCAGCAGCTCGTCTTCGGCGAGGTCTTCGGCGTCGAGCGCGCGGCCCGCGCCGTCGCCAAGGACTATCCCAAGACCGCCTTCGTCATGGGCTCCAGCTTCAAGCCGCAGGAGCCGAACTTCTCGGTCTTCGACAACTACATCCAGGAGCCGGCCTATCTGACCGGCATGATCGCGGGTGCGGTGTCCAAGTCGAACGTCATCGGCATGGTCGGCGGCTATCCGATCCCGGAGGTGAACCGCCTGATGAACGCCTTCATGGAGGGCGCCAAGGAGGTGAACCCGAACGTGAAGTTCATGGTCAGCTTCATCGGCTCCTGGTTCGACCCGCCCAAGGCCAAGGAAGCCGCCTTCGCCATGATCGACCGCGGCGCCGACGTGATGTACGCCGAGCGTTTCGGCGTGTCCGACGCCGCCAAGGAGCGCAAGGTCCTGGCCATCGGCAACGTCATCGACACCCAGCCGCAATATCCGGAGACCGTGGTCGCCAGCGCGCTCTGGCACATGGAGCCGTCGGTGGACCGCGCCATCGCCGCGGTGAAGGCCGGCAGCTACAAGGCCGAGGATTACGGCCCCTACAGCCAGATGGTCCACAAGGGCTCCAGCCTCGCCCCGCTCGGCACCTTCGAGGGCAAGGTCCCCGCCGACGTGATGGCCAAGGTGAAGGCCCGCCAGCAGGAGATCCTCGACGGCAAGTTCACCGTGAAGGTGAACGACAACGAGCCCAAGTCGACGATGTGATCCACACTTCCTAAGAAGCATTGCCTTTCAGTCCCTCTCCCGCCCCGGGAGAGGGAGGGGCCCGCGCAAAGCGCGGGAGGGTGAGGGTGCCGCCAAGAATCAGTGCTTTGATCCTCGGCTTTACCCTCACCCACCCGCTTCGTGGGCACCCTCTCCCGGGACGGGAGAGGGAAAGTCACTTCGCCTCCCCGGCACCCCGCGGACATCCATGACATCACCCCCCATCGTCCTCCGCCTCTCCGGCATCACGAAGCGGTTCGGGCCGCTCGTCGCCAACGATTCGATCTCGCTGACCCTCCACAAGGGCGAGGTGCTGGCCCTGTTGGGCGAGAACGGCGCCGGCAAGACGACCCTGATGAACATCCTGTTCGGCCATTACGTGGCCGATGAAGGAACCATCGAGGCGTTCGGCCAGCCGCTTCCCCCCGGCTCCCCCCGCGCGGCGCTGGCCGCCGGGATCGGCATGGTCCACCAGCACTTCACCCTGGCCGACAACCTGTCGGTGCTCGACAACATTGCCGTGGGCACGGAGTCGCTGTGGCGCCCGCGCTCCGACCGCGCCGCCGCCAAGGCGAAGCTGCTCGACCTCGCCCGCCGCTTCGGGCTGGAGGTGCGGCCCGACGCGCTGGTCGGCGACCTGTCGGTGGGCGAGCGGCAGCGGGCCGAGATCCTGAAGGCGCTCTACCGCGACGCCCGTGTCCTGATCCTCGACGAGCCGACCGCGGTGCTGACTCCGCAGGAATCGGCCAGCCTGTTCGACACGCTGCGCCGCCTGACCGCCGACGGTCTGGCCGTGGTCTTCATCAGCCACAAGATGAACGAGGTCTTCGCGGCCAGCGACACCGTCGCCGTTCTGCGCGGCGGGCGCCTTGTCGCCACCCGCAGGACCGCCGAGACCGACCGCGAGGAGCTGGCCGAGCTGATGGTCGGCCGCGCCCTGAAGCCGCCCACCCCCACGCCGCTGGAGCCGGGCGAGCCGGTGCTGACGCTGTCCGGCGTCACCGTCGCCTCCGGCCACGGGCGCCCGCTGCTCGACGCGGTGGACCTGACCGTGCGCCGCCGCCAGATCGTCGGCATCGCCGGCGTGTCGGGCAACGGGCAGACCGCGCTGGCCGAGCTGGTCAGCGGCCTGATCCACCCCGACTCCGGCACCATGACGTTGAAGGGCGAAGCCGCCGGCGACGCCGGCCCGGCGGAGATGGTCCGGCGCGGCGTCGCCCGCATCCCGGAGGACCGGCACGCCGCCGGCCTCGTCGGCGCCATGGCGGTGTGGGAGAACCTGATCGCCGAACGCTACCACGACCCGGCCTTCCAGCGCTTCGGCCTGATCCGCCGGGGAGCGGCCCGCGCCTACGCCGAGGAAGTCATCGAAGCCTTCGACGTGCGCTGCCCGGGGCCGGACGCCCGCACGCAGCTGCTGTCCGGCGGCAACATGCAGAAGCTGATCCTCGGCCGCACGCTGGCCCACGGGCCGGACCTGATCCTGGCGAGCCAGCCGACCCGCGGCCTCGACGTCGGCGCGGTGTCCTACGTCCACGGGCGGCTGCTGGAGGCCCGCGCCGCCGGGGCCGGGGTGCTGCTGATCTCCGAGGACCTCGACGAGATCCTGGCGCTGGCCGACGGCATCACCGTCGCCCATCACGGGCGCCTCACCCCCGTTCTGCCCCACGGCCGCGTGTCGGTCCGCCAGCTCGGCCTGCTGATGGCCGGGCATTGGGAGATTTTGCCGGAGATCGTCGGGGAGGGCGTGCAATGAGCGACCTTGCTCCACCGTCATTGCCGCAGAGAGGCAAAGGCAGCGCCGCTGCCCCCTCCCCAACCCTCCCCCGCGTTGCGGGAGAGGGTGCCTTCTGCGAAGCGGCGGCAGTCCCCTCCACCTCGAAGAGGGGGAGGGTTAGGGAGGGGGCAAGGTCAGCGCCCAAGCACCTCCGCGGGAATAAGGCACAAGGAAAAAATCATGCGGCTTGAACCGCGAGAGCATACCCCGCTGGCCGCCCGCCTGCTGGCGCCCGTGGCGGCGGTCGTGGCGGCGCTGGCGCTCTGCGCGCTGCTGGTCGCCTGGACCGGCGCGCCGGTGCTGCGCGCCTACGGCCTGCTGCTGGAGGGGGCCGCCGGCTCCCGCTTCGCCCTGACCGAGACGCTGACCCGCGCCACCCCGCTGATCCTCACCGGCCTCGCCGCCGCGGTCGCCTTCCGCGCCAAGCTGTGGAACATCGGGGCGGAAGGGCAGCTCTACATGGGCGCGCTCGCCGCCGTCGTGCTGGGCGGCGGGATGCTGAACCTGCCGGCCTGGCTGCTGCTGCCCACGGTGATGATCGCCGGGGCCGCCGCCGGGGGCGCCACGCTGCTCGGCCCCGCCGTGCTGAAGGTGCGCTTCGGCGTGGACGAGGTGGTGACCACGCTGCTGCTGAACTTCATCGTCCTGCTGCTCGTCTCCATGCTGCTGGAGGGCGCGCTGAAGGACCCCATGGGCATGGGCTGGCCGCAGTCCGCCCCGGTCGTCGAGGCCGCCGAACTCCCCAAGCTGGTCGAGCGCACGCGGCTGCACACCGGCCTGCTGGTCGCGCTGGGCCTGTCGGCCCTGCTCTGGCTGATCGACACCCGGACCATCTGGGGCTACGAGAACCGGGCGGTCGGCGCCAACCCGCGCGCCGCGGCCTTCGCCGGCATGCCGGTGACCCGCGTCATGCTGCGCACCGCCCTGCTGTCCGGCGGGCTGGCGGGGCTGGCCGGGGTGATCGAGGTCTGCGGACTGAAGGGCTACCTGACGCTCGACCTGTCGCCGGGCTTCGGCTACAGCGGCATCGTCGTCGCCATGCTGGCGCAGCTGCACCCGGTGGGCGTGGTCGGGGCGGCGGTCTTCATCGCCGGCATCTTCGTCGGCGCCGACGCCATGAGCCGCGCCATGCCGGTGCCCAACTACATCGCCGACGTGCTCGTCGCCACCAGCCTGCTGTGCATGCTGGTCGCCGGGCTGCTGACGCGCTACCGGCTGCGGCGGGGGTGAGCGCCATGGAGCTGTTCCAAACGATCCTCGACATCCTGGTCTCCGCCGCCTTCTGGACGGCGGTGCTGCGCATCGCCACCCCCTACATCCTGGGCACGCTGGGCGAGCTTCTGTGCGAGCGGGCGGGCGTGCTGAACCTCGGCATCGAGGGCATCATGACGATGGGCGCCATGGCCGGCTGGATGGCCGTCTACCAGGGGGCCGACCTGTGGACCGGCGTGCTGGTGGCGGCACTCTGCGGAGGGCTGATGGGTCTGCTGCACGCCACCCTGACGGTGCCGCTGGGCCTGTCGCAGCATGTGGCGGGCATCGGCGTCACCCTGCTGGGCACCAGCCTGTCCTACTTCGTCTACCGCCTCGTCCTGCCGCAGGCGAGCACCCCGCCGACCATCGAGCCGTTCCAGCCGCTGGACCTGCCCGGCGCGCTGGCCCAGACGCCGATGACCTACATGGCGCTGATCCTCGTCGCCGTGGTCGCCTACGTCCTCTACCGCACGCCGGTCGGGCTGGCGGTGCGCATGGTCGGCGAGAATCCGGCGGCGGCGGAGGCCCAGGGCCTGAGCGTCACCGCGGTGCGCATCGGCGCGGTGGTGGCGGGAAGCGCGCTGATGGCGCTGGCCGGGGCCTTCCTCACCCTGTCGGCCTTCAACGCCTTCTTCTTCAACATGGTCAACGGGCGCGGCTGGATCTGCATCGCGCTGGTCGTCTTCGCCTCCTGGCGGCCCGGCAAGGCGCTTCTGGGCGCGGTGCTGTTCGCCGCCTTCGACGCGCTGCAATTGCGGCTTCAGCAGGTGGCGGGGGGCGTCCTGCCCTACCAGCTGTTCCTGATGATGCCCTACCTGTTGAGCATCCTGGCGCTGGTGCTGGTGGCGCGCCGCGCCTCCTACCCGCGGGCGCTGATGATCCCGTACCGCAAAGGAGAACGCTGATGTTCGATCTGATCCTGCGCCGCGCCACGCTGCCCGACGGCCGCACCGGCATGGACATCGGCGTCCGCGAGGGCCGCATCGCCGCGGTGGAGAAGGACCTGCCCGGTCCCGCCGGGGAGGAGATCGACGCCACGGGCCGGCTGGTCACGCCGCCCTTCGTCGATTCGCACTTCCACATGGACTCGACCCTCAGCTACGGCCTGCCGCGGGTCAACCGCTCCGGCACGCTGCTGGAGGGCATCGCGCTGTGGGGAGAGCTGAAGCCGCAGCTCGTCCAGGACGCCATCGTCGAGCGGGCGCTGGCCTATTGCGACTGGGCGGTGGCGCGCGGCCTGCTGGCGATCCGCAGCCATGTCGACATCTGCGACCCGCGCCTGCTCGCCGTGGAATCGCTGCTGGAGGTCAAGCGGCGCGTCGCCCCCTACCTGGACCTGCAACTGGTCGCCTTCCCCCAGGACGGCGTCCTGCGCGCGCCCGGCGCGGTGGACCTTTTGAAGCGCGCGCTCGACATGGGCGTGGACGTGGTCGGCGGCATCCCGCATTTCGAGCGGACGATGGCCGACGGTGCCGCCTCCGTGACGCTGCTCTGCGAGATCGCGGCGGAGCGCGGGCTGCTGGTCGACATGCATTGCGACGAGTCCGACGACCCGCTGTCCCGCCATGTCGAGACGCTGGTCTACGAGACGCAGCGGCTGGGGATGCAGGGCCGGGTGACCGGCTCGCACCTCACCTCCATGCATTCCATGGACAACTACTATGTCTCCAAGCTGATCCCGCTGATGGTCGAGGCGAACCTCGGCGTCATCGCCAACCCGCTCATCAACATCACGCTCCAGGGGCGCCACGACAGCTACCCCAAGCGCCGCGGCATGACCCGCGTGCCGGAGCTGATGGGCGCCGGCCTGACGGTGGCGCTGGGCCACGATTGCGTGATGGACCCCTGGTATCCGCTCGGCTCCGGCGACATGCTGGAGGTCGCGCACATGGGCCTGCATGTCGGGCAGATGACCGGTTACGACGGGATGCTCGCCTGCTTCCGCGCGGTGACGGAGGCCCCGGCCAAGCTGCTCCACCTCGACGGCTACGGGCTGGAGGTCGGCTGCCACGCCGATCTGGTGGTGCTCCAGGCCGCCGACCCGGTGGAGGCGATCCGCACCCGCGCCACCCGCCTGTTCGTCCTGCGCCGTGGCGCCGTGGTCAGCCGCTGCGCCCCGGTGGAGGCGCAGCTTTCCCTGCCGGGCCGTCCGGAGTCGGTGTCCTTCACCCTGCCCACGGCGCGGGCGACATAACCGTCCCGCAGATCATGCTTTGTGGACCCCGGCGATGAAGCGGTCGATTTCACGGGCCAGTTCCTTGGACTGACCGGCCACCCCGGCGGCGGCGGCGAGGAGCTGGTCGGCGGCGGCGCCCGTGTCGCCCGCTCCGGCCCGGATCTCGCCCATGCCGCCGCTGACCTCGCGGGCGCCGTCGGCGGCCTGCAGGACGCTGCGGGCGATGTCGCGGGTGGCGGCGGACTGCTGGTCCACCGCCGCCGCGATGCCGGACGCGATGCGGCTGACCTGGGCGATGGTCTGGCTGATGCTCCGCACCGCCTCCACCGCCTCCCCCGTCGCGTCGCGGATGCCCTTGATCTGGCCGACGATGTCCTCGGTCGCGCGGGCGGTCTGGTTGGCCAGGCTCTTGACCTCTCCGGCGACGACCGCGAAGCCCTTTCCGGCCTCGCCGGCGCGGGCCGCCTCGATGGTGGCGTTGAGCGCCAGCAGGTTGGTCTGGCCGGCGATGTCGTTGATCAGGCCGACAACGGCGCCGATCCGCTCCGCGCTGTCGGCCAGCACGACGACCGCCGAGTCGGCGCGCTTCACGTCGGCCACCGCCGCCTCGGCGATGCGGGCGGATTCGCCCACCTGCTGCCCGATCTCCTCGACCGAGGCCGACAGCTCCTCGGTCGCCGCAGCGGCGGTCTGCACGTTGTCCGCGGCGGAATGGGCGGAGAGCGTCATTCGCTCCGACCGGCCGTGGGTCTGCTCGGCGATGCCGGTGAGGGCGCGGGCGGTGGATTCGAGCTGCTGCGCCGCCGACGCCAGCGCCCCGGTCAGTCCGCCCGCCCGCTCCTCGAACCCGCGTTGCAGGTCGAGCAGGGCGGCGGTCCGCGCCTCCCTGGCCCGCCACTCCGCCTCCTGCTGGCGGCCCAGATCGCGGGCCTGAACCAGCCCCTTCTTGAACACCCCGACCGCGCGGGCCATGGCCCCCGCCTCGTCGCTGCGGTCGGCGCCGGGAATGGCGACGTCCAGATCGCCGGCGGCCAGCCGGTCCATGGCGGCGGTCAGCCCGGCGACCGGCCGGGCGATGCCGTCGCCCACCCGCCACGCCACCAGCCCGCCGAGCAGGATGCAGCCCGCCCCGACCAGGACGGTCAGCAGGGTCAGCCGGTTGGCGTCGGCCATCACGCTGGCCTGCGGCGCGGCGACCAGGAACGACCACGCGCCGTCGGCGCCGGTGAAGCGCACCGGCGACAGGCGCAGGTAATAGGGAGCACCGCCGAGCATGACGACGCCATCGTAGGCCCGCCCCTCGGCGATGGCGCGGCGCGCGTCCTCCGGCAGGTCGTCGGCGGGATGGGACAGGCGACCGGCGTCGGGATGGGCCACATAGACCCCGGCGCCGGTGAGCACCGCCGCGTGGCCGTCGCCATAGGGCTTCACGCGGCGGACCAGATCGGTCAGACCGCTCAGCGTCAGGTCGACGCCGGCGACGCCGATCACCCGGTCGCCGTCCTTCACCGGTGCTGCCGCGCTGGTCATCAGCGCCTTGGTCAGATCGTCCAGATAGGGTTCGGTCAGCACCGGCTTCCCGGCCGCGGCGGCGGCCCGGTAATATTCCTTCTCCTTCACGTCGGAGAAGGGATAGCCCTCGCTGTCGTCAGCCTTGGGACCGGGCAGCCACAGCAGGCTCATCCGCCCGGTGCCGGGCAGGCCGAGAATCTCGCCGGCACGGTCCAGCCCGGCGACCTCGCGGTCACGGCCATCGAACCCATCATCGGCCATGTCCACCCACACCCCGGCGTAGAGCGGGCCGACCGCCATCAGGCGGTTGAGGTAGCGGTTGACCGTCTCGCGGCGCGGAGCGCCGGTGGAGCGCTCCACCTCCACCAGCGCGGCGGCGGAACGGGCATCGGCCAAGGCGGCGGAGATGTCGGCGGCCACCCGCGCGCCGTGATGGTCGGCGGTTTCGGCCACCAGGGTCGTGACCGCCCGCTCCGCGGCGTCGCGGGACAGGAACAGGGACACAGAGGTGACCGCCGCCGCTCCCACGGCCAGGACAGCGGTCATGCCGATGATGATCTTGGTTCTGAAACGCCCCGTCATGCCCCTACCCTGTTCGAGCCGCCGCCCCGGATCAGGGGCGGTCGGTCATCTTGGCACACCGAAAACCGAACGGCCATATCCGCCGACTACGGATCATCCGCTGGTTCAACGGCGGCGAGCGCCCACCAAGCCCACCGTCCGCCAGGGACGAGACGGGCGCCGGCTTTATACCGGAGGCATCACAGCGGTGCCCTGGTGCCGGATCGGGCCGGGACGAACGCATCGGGCTACCCGCCCCTTCCACTCTGCGGCATTTGCCGCGAAAGGTCCGGAGCACGATTAGTTCGCCTAACGCACAAAAGAGCTTGCCAGGCATTTCGCATCTGGTATACGGTATCTCACATCCCATCGCGCTTCGGAAACGAAGTGCAAAACCAACGGTGCGGGCGTGTTTTGAAGAAAACATGACGGCGCCGGAAGGTTTCGGGTCCGGAGTCGGAGCAAATGCTTTCATGAGCGCAACAGTCGATTTCGCACAGCTGGTCATGGCCGCCGGGGACGCGATCGTCGTGTCCGACGCGCAGGGCGCCATCACGCTGTGGAATCCAGCGGCCGAGCGGATGTTCGGCTTCGCGGAGGGCGAAGCGCTGGGGCAATCGCTCGACATCATCATCCCGGAACGCCAGCGCCAGCGCCATTGGGACGGCTACGCCAACACCATGCGCACGGGCCAGACGCGCTACGGCAGCGAGGTGCTGCGCGTCCCGGCCCAGCACAAGGACGGGCACGCCCTGTCCATCGCCTTCACGGTCGCCCTGCTGACCGCGCCGGACGGCACGGTGACCGGAATCGTCGCCATCATCCGCGACGAGAGCAGCCGCTGGGCCGAGGAGCGAAAGCTCCGCCGACGCCTGTCGGAGTTGGAGTCCGCAAGCCAGTAACCCACAACCCATCCCGCCAGTTTGTCCGTGTTGTCCAGTGCTCAACAACGGCATCGCAATAAGTGAGAGGGAGTAAACGAGCCATGAGCAAGCCGCTCGAAGGGATCAAGATCATCGACTTCACCCACGTTCAGGCCGGCCCCGCCTGCACGCAGCTCCTCGCCTGGTACGGCGCGGACGTCATCAAGGTGGAGCGGCCGGGTTCCGGCGACGTCACCCGCAACCAGCTCCGTGACATTCCCGACGCGGACGCGCTCTACTTCACGATGCTGAACAGCAACAAGCGCTCGCTGACGCTGGACACCAAGACCCCGGCGGGCAAGGAAATCCTTGAGAAGCTGATCAAGGAATCCGACGTTCTCGTGGAGAATTTCGGGCCGGGCGCGCTTGACCGCATGGGCTTCACCTGGGAGCGCATCAACGAGCTGAACCCGGGCATGATCGTCGCCTCGGTGAAGGGCTTCAGCGACGGCCACCATTACGAGGACCTGAAGGTTTACGAGAACGTCGCCCAGTGCGCCGGCGGTGCGGCGTCGACCACCGGCTTCTGGGACGGCCCGCCGACCGTCAGCGCCGCCGCGCTGGGCGACAGCAACACCGGCATGCACCTCGCCATCGGCATCCTGACCGCCCTCATGGGCCGTTCGAAGACCGGCAAGGGCCAGAAGGTTGCCGTGTCGATGCAGGACTCGGTCATCAACCTCTGCCGCGTCAAGCTGCGCGACCAGCAGCGCCTCGACCGCGTCGGCTACCTGGAAGAGTACCCGCAGTACCCGCACGGCGAGTTCTCCGACGTGGTTCCGCGTGGCGGCAACGCCGGCGGTGGCGGCCAGCCGGGCTGGGTCCTGAAGTGCAAGGGCGCCGAAACCGACCCGAACGCCTACATCTACTTCACCATCCAGGGCCACGCTTGGGCGCCGATTTGTAAGGCTCTCGGCAAGCCGGAGTGGATCGACGATCCGGCCTACAACACCGCCCAGGCGCGTCAGGACAAGATCTTCGACATCTTCGCCTACATCGAAGGCTGGCTGGCCGACAAGACGAAGTACGAGGCGGTCGACATCCTGCGCAAGTTCGACATCCCGTGCGCCCCGGTGCTGACCATGAAGGAGATCGCCGATTGCCCGTCGCTCCGCAAGAGCGGCACGATCGTCGAGGTCGATCACAAGGCCCGCGGCAAGTACCTGACCGTCGGCAGCCCGATCAAGTTCTCCGACATGACCGTCGAAGTGACCGGATCGCCGCTGCTCGGCGAGCATTCCGACGAGGTTCTGGCCAGCCTCGGCTACACCTCGGAGCAGATTGCCGAGCTGCACGCCAACAAGGTCGTCTGATCGCTTCCCGACAGTCTGACGGCACACCTTGCGAAGACGGCGCCCCCAAAAGGGGCGCCGTTCTTTTTTGTGCGCCCGGCGCCCCGCTCTCTCCAGGAAGAGAGGGCGCTTTCAGCGCAGCCACTCCCTCACTTCGCGGATGCGCTGGTTGCCCTCCGGCGTGCGGGCGTAGGCCTTGCCGTACTGGGTCTCGTACTCGCGCACGAAGCCCTGGCGCAACAGCCCGTCCAGCACCAGGCGGACGATGGCCGGCTTCAGGTTCGCGGCCTTGGTGATCGTCAGGAACGAGGCCGGCAGAGCCGTCACCTCCGGCCCCGGCGTGGCGCGCAGGGTGTTGAGCGAAGTCCAGTCGACGGAGGTTGGTGAAATCATCGGCTACCCTCGATGCGGCGCGCTGTTGACTCTCTCTCGATACGACCTCAACTTCACTTGAGGTCAAGAGGTTCCGAACCCCAGGGGAGGCCCGGCGATGGCGATTCTCGATCCCGCCGACATCGACAAGGACCTTTCCGTGGGCGAGGTCGCGGAACGCTCCGGAGTGGCAGTGTCCACCATCCACTTCTACGAATCAAAGGGGCTGATCACAAGCTGGCGGAGCAGCGGGAACCAGCGCCGCTTCCCCCGCGACGTGCTCCGGCGTATTGCCGTCATCAAGGTTGCCCAGCGCCTGGGCGTCCCGCTGGCCACCATCGCGCAGGCGCTGAAGACCCTGCCGGACGGCCGCACGCCCACCGCAGAGGACTGGAAACGCTTGTCCGCCGCCTGGAAAGCGGACTTGGACGAGCGCATCGCCGTGCTCACCAAGCTGCGCGACGGGCTGGAGGGGTGCATCGGCTGCGGCTGCCTGTCGCTCGGCGAATGCCCGCTGCGCAACCCCTGGGACGAGCTGTCGGAGGACGGTCCCGGCCCACGCCTGCTCGATCCGCGGCGATGACCGCGCTGTTTTGCCGCACTGCAGCATAGCCTCCTCATCCGGCGTCGTCTCGGCAATAAAAAGGCCGTGCTGTTTCCAGCACGGCCAGTATCCGAGAGGCTCGCATATAATGCGGAGCAACAACCCGCCCGATACAAAGGGTGATGAACCCTGTGTAAGAAGAATGATGCCCGAGTCTTCATCGGGACGCAACAAGGAATCTCAAGTTTCCACATCGCGGAAACAAAGTGCTTTGCCAAAAAAAGACCGCGCCGTTGCGGGCGCGGTCAGTTTCTTCAGGGCAGCACTACGTGACAGGAAGGAAAACCGGGGTAACAGCCGCCTCGACCCAATCCGAAGGATTTGCGGATCGGGGCGGATCGCGCCTCCCGGCCGGCGCGAATTCAAATTCCGTATGGGTTAGGCCCAGGGATCAGGCCTAGGGATCAGGTGGGAAAGCGCCCGCCGATCTCGGCGGTCACCGCCGCGGCGGTGCGCTTGACCATCTCACCGAAGGCCACGACGCGGGCGTCGTCCAGGCGCCGGTTGGTGCTCGACAGCGACAGGGCACCGATGACGCGGGCCTGCTCGTCGTAGATCGCCGCGGCGACACAGTGCAGGCCGCTGACCCGCTCCTCCTGGTCCACGGCGTAGCCGCGGTCGCGCGTCAGGATCAGCTCCCGGTGCAGCGCCGGGATCGACGACACGGTGGTCCGGGTGAACTGGCGCATGCCGCGCTGGGTCACGATGCTCTGCACCCGCGTGTCGGGCATGCCGGCGAGCAGCGCCTTTCCCACGGCGGAACAGTGCAGCAGCGTGCGGTCGGTGACGGGAAGCGCCGCCTGGGCGACGCGCGGGCCGCCGACCCGGTGCAGATAGATGGCCTCGCCGTTCTCCTCGACGGCCAGATTGACGACCTCGCTGGTCTCCTCCATCAGCCGGCGCATCCGCGGGCGGGCGACGTCGAGCAGGCTGCGCGTCCTCAGGAAGCCGGTGCCGGTCATGTAGGCCTGCACCCCGACCGCCCAGCCCCGCTTGCCCTGGTCGAAGCGCACGTAACGCTCCTCCTGCAGGGTGGTCAGCAGACGGTGCGCCGTGGACGGCGAGAGATGCGCCGCTTCGGCCACCGCGGTCAGGCTCATCGGGCTGTCCGACTGGCCGAGGATGGTCATGATGCTCAGCGCTCGCGACAGCGACTGAACGAGATTGCCCTTCGCCGCACGGTCCACGGTTTCCGCGCGGCCTTCGGCCCGCGGGGCCGGGGGTGCCATCATCAGCGCTTGCGTCTTCATCGCTCCATCCCTCTCGAAATCGTCCGGCGCTGTTGCATCGCGCCGTTGTCGTCCTCGGGTGTGGCGGCCCCCGCTCCTCCCCTCGCGGGGAGCGGGGGCCGCCGGTTGGCTATGCCGCCGGCTCGATGCGGGCCGCGGCGAACTTGAACTCGGGAATCTTCCCGTAGGGGTCCAGCTTCGGGTTGGTCAGCACGTTGGCCGCCGCCTCGGCGTAGCAGAAGGGCACGAACACCAGCCCGGACGGGACGTTGTAGTCCGACCGCGCCTTCAGCTCGATGGTGCCGCGCCGGGTGGTGACCTTCATGCGGTCGCCGCCCTTGGCCCCCATCCGCCGCAGGTCCGCCGGGCTCATGTAGGCCACCGCCTCCGGCTCCAGATCGTCCAGAACCTGGGCGCGCCGGGTCATCGACCCGGTGTGCCAATGCTCCAGCTGGCGCCCGGTGGTCAGCACCATCGGGAACTCGGCGTCCGGCTCCTCGGCCGGCGGGATCACATCGGCGGGGACCAGACGCCCGCGGCCGGTGGCCGTCGGGAAGCCGTCGCCGAACACGATCTCCTGGCCCGGATCGTCCGCGGACAGGCTGGGGTAGGTCACCGAGCGCTCGCGCTCCAGCCGCTCCCAGGTGATGTTGTCGAGCGACGGCATCGCCCCCTTCATCTCCCGGAACACGTCGCGCGGGTGCTCGTAATTCCAGTCGAGCCCCAGGCCGCGGGCCATGGCGTTGACGATCCACAGGTCCTGCCGGGCCTCGCCCGGCGGCGGCAGGGCCTGGCGGCCGAGCTGGACCTGGCGGTTGGTGTTGGTCACCGTGCCGGTCTTCTCCGGCCAGGCCGAGGCGGGCAGCACCACGTCGGCGTATTTGGCCGTCTCGGTCAGGAACAGGTCCTGCACCACCAGATGGTCAAGCTTGGCGAGCGCGTCGCGGGCGTGCTCCACGTCCGGGTCGGACATGGCCGGGTTCTCGCCCATGACGTACATGCCGTTCAGCGAGCCGGCGTGGATCGCGTCCATGATCTCGACGACGGTCAGGCCGCGCTTGGAGTCGAGCTTGGTGTCCCAGAAATCCTCGTAGAAGGCGTGGACCTCGGGATCGTCCACCGGACGGTAGTCCGGGAACATCATCGGGATCAGGCCGGCGTCGGAGGCGCCCTGGACGTTGTTCTGACCGCGCAGCGGGTGCAGGCCGGTGCCGGGACGCCCGATCTGGCCGGTGACCAGCGACAGGGCGATCAGGCAGCGCACGTTGTCGGTGCCGTGGGTGTGCTGCGACACGCCCATGCCCCAGAAGATGATCGAGCCCTTGGAGGTGGCGTAGAGGCGCGCGACCTCGCGGAGCTGGTCCGCCGGGATGCCGCAGACCGGCTCCATGGCCTCCGGGGTGAAGCTGGCGATGTGGGCGCGCAGCTCCTCGAAGTCCTGGGTGTGCTCCGCCACATACCGCTCGTCGTACAGCCCTTCGCTGATGATGACGTTCAGCATGGCGTTCAGCATCGGCACGTCGCGGCCCGGCTTGAACTGCAGCATATGGCTGGCGTGACGCTTCAGCACCTGGCCGCGTGGGTCCATGATGACCAGCTTGGCGCCGCGCTTGGCCGCGTTCTTGAAGAAGGTCGCGGCGACCGGGTGGTTCTCCGTCGGGTTGGAGCCGATGACGACGATCACCTCGGCGTCCTTGGCCGCCATGAAGGGAGCGGTCACGGCACCCGACCCGATGCCCTCGATCAGCGCCGCCACCGAGGAGGCGTGGCACAGGCGGGTGCAATGGTCGACGTTGTTGGTGCCGAAGCCGACGCGCACCAGCTTCTGGAACAGGTAGGCTTCCTCGTTGGAGCCCTTGGCCGAACCGAAGCCGGCGAGCGCCGAGCCGCCCCGCTCGTCGCGGATCTTGCGCAGGCCGGCGGTGGCGACCTCCAGGGCCTCCTCCCAACTCGCCTCGCGGAAGTGGGTCAGCGGATTCAGCGGGTCGATGTCCACGTCGTGCTTGGACACGCCCTCCTTGCGGATCAGCGGCTTGGTCAGGCGGTGCGGGTGATGGATATAGTCGAAGCCGAAGCGGCCCTTCACGCACAGCCGGTTCTTGTTGGCGGGACCGTCACGGCCCGTCACCGACAGCAGCTTCTCGTCCTTGATGTTGTAGGTCAGCTGGCAGCCGACGCCGCAATAGGGGCAGACGCTGTCGACCTGGCGGTCCGGGGCGGCGGCGAAGACGCCGCTGTTCATGTCCACCTGGGTCTTCGGCATCAGCGCGCCGGTCGGGCAGGCCTGGACGCACTCGCCGCAGGCGACGCAGGTGCTGTCGCCCATCGGGTCGGCGAAGTCGAAGACGATCGTCTCCTTGTGGCCGCGCAGCGCCATGCCGATCACGTCGTTGACCTGGACCTCGCGGCAGGCGCGGACGCACAGGTTGCACTGGATGCAGGCGTCGAGCTGCACCGCCATTGCCGGGTGGCTGAAGTCGGGCTTCGGCGCGCATTCCCGGCTGGGGAAGCGGCTGTCCGAGACCTCCAGGCGGTCGGCCCAGCGCCAGAACTTGCTGTCGGGGTCGTGGGCCTCCTCCCGCTTCGGCTGGTCGGCGACCAGCATCTCGATGACCATCTTGCGGGCGAACTTGGCGTTCTCGCTGGCCGAGCGGACGCGCATGCCCGGCGTCGGGTGGCGCACGCAGGAGGCCGACATGGCGCGCTCGCCGTCGATCTCGACCATGCAGGCCCGGCAGTTGCCGTCCGCGCGGTAGCCCGGTTCGTCGGCGTAGCAGAGATGCGGGATCTCGGTGCCCAGGCGGTTGGCGACCTGCCAGATCGTCTCGCCGGCGTGGGCTTCGACGAGCTCGTCGTCGAGGTGGAACAGGATGCGGTCGCTCATATCACCGGACCTCCCCGCGCAGATCGTCGCGGAAGTGCTTCAGCGCACTCTTGAGTGGGTTCATCGCGGCCTGACCCAGGCCGCAGATCGACGCCGTGCCCATCAGCCGGGCGAGTTCCGTCAGAAGCGGCTCGTCCCACACCGGCTGCTTGATGAGCGCCACCGCCTTCTCCGTTCCGACGCGGCAGGGCGTGCACTGGCCGCAGCTCTCGTCCTCGAAGAAGTCCAGCAGGTTGCGCACGACCTTGCGCATGTCGTCCTGATCCGACAGCACGACCACCGCGGCGGAGCCGATGAAGCAGCCGTGCTGCTCCAGCGTGCCGAAATCCAGCGGGATGTCGTCCATGCTGGCGGGCAGGATGCCGCCCGACGCGCCGCCGGGCAGATAGCCCTTGAGCGTGTGGCCGTCGGCCATGCCGCCGCAATACTCGTCGATCAGCTCGCGGATGGTGAGGCCGGCGGGGGCCAGCTTCACGCCCGGGTCCTTCACATGACCGGAGACGGAGTAGCTGCGCAGGCCCTTGCGGCCGTTGCGCCCGTGGCTGCCCCACCAGTCGGCGCCCTTCTCAAGGATGTCCCTGATCCAGAACAGCGTCTCGACGTTGTTGATGAGGGTCGGGCGGCCGAACAGGCCGACGACCGACGGGAAGGGCGGCTTGTGCCGCGGCAGGCCGCGCTTGCCCTCGATGCTCTCCAGCATCGCGGACTCCTCGCCGCAGATGTAGGCCCCGGCGCCGCGCCGCAGATGGATGCGGGTGTGACCGGCGAGACCCGCCTGCTCCACGCGGGCGATCTCATGCTCCAGCACCTCGCGGATGTGCGGGTACTCGTCGCGCAGGTAGATGTAGACGTCGGTCGCCTCGACCACCCAGGCGCCGATCAGCATCCCTTCCAGGAAGCGGTGCGGATCGTTCTCCAGATAGTAGCGGTCCTTGAAGGTGCCCGGCTCGCCCTCGTCCCCGTTCACCGCCATCAGGCGGGGGCCGGGCTCGTGGCGGACGAAGCGCCACTTGCGACCGGTCGGGAAGCCGGCGCCGCCGAGGCCGCGCAGATTGGCCCCTTCCAGCTTGCCGAGGATGTCGTCCACCGGGACGTTGCCGGCGAGACAGTCGGCGAGCAGGCGGTAGCCGCCCTCCGCCTTGTACTGCTCCAGGCTGACATAGGTGGGGAGCTGCGGGTGCGTCTCGCCGTTCTTCACGGCGGTGACCACGCTCTCGACCGTGGCGTTCTCATGCAGGGCGTGGCCGATGGCCACCGCCGGGGCGTTGTGGCAGGCGCCCATGCAGGGGGCGCGCACCACCCGGACGTCCGGCCCCATGTCGGCGGCCTTCAGCTCGTCGAGCAGCTTCTCGCCGCCGGCCATGCAGCAGGACAGGCTGTCGCAGACCCGGACGGTCACGGGCGGAGGGGCTTCCTCCCCGTCCATCACGATGTCGAAGTGGGCGTAGAAGGACGCCACCTCGTACACTTCCACCAGAGCCAGCCGCATCTCATGGGCCAGCGCCGCGAGATGGCGGGCGTGCAGCCCGTGATAAGTGTCCTGCAACAGGTGCAGATGCTCGATCAGCAGATCCCGCTGCCGGGACCGGTCGCCGAGAAGTTCCTGCACCTCCGCCAGGGCCGCCGGATCGACCTGCCGGCCCTTCGGCTGGGTCCGGGTGTTCCGGCGCCCCGAACCGGGATGGATGGCGCGCCTTTTGGTGTCGTCTTTGGCGACGATGGCCGTGTCCATGTCCGCCCTCCCCTCTCGTCAGGCTTGATTCTTCGTAACGTTGGGATGTCGTGCAGTCGTTTGGAACCGCCCCCCGATTTTCCGAGGGGGCTTTGTTTTTTTGTTTAGGAAGGCGTTACGTCTTGGGACCCTTGCGGACGGTGCTGGTGGGGTTGAGGCTGCCGATGTTGCCGCTCTCCGACCCGGCGTTGGGGTCGATCACCGCGTTGATCAGCGTCGGCCGGCCGCTGTCCATCGCCGCGCTGACCGCCCGGTACAGCTCGTCCGGCGTCGTCACGTTGACGCCCTCGCCGCCGAAGGCTTCCATCATCTTGTCGTAGCGCGAGTCCGGAACGAAGACCATCGGCGACGGGTCCGACCCGCCCGTCGGGTTCACGT
>NZ_QOKV01000041.1 GCF_008365405.1 Azospirillum brasilense
CATCGCGTCGCAGCCGCCGTATGACCCGTACAACCCGCCCCAGCCACGGATGGTGCGGTGCGGTTACCCGGATCCATTGGACCTGAGCGCAGTTGCCCGACGCAATGTGTTGGCCGATGTGCCACCAGCTGGAAGAACAGGTGTGCGGCATTGGGCTCGAACGGCAGGTAGCCGATCTCATCAACGATCAGCAGCTTGGCTTTGGCGTAGTGGGCCAGCTTGTCCTCCAGCCGCCCCTCGACGTGCGCCCGGGCGAGCGCGGTGATCAGCTCGGTCGCCTGCACGAACAGCACCGAGTAGCCGTGGCGCACCGCCTCGCGGCCGAGCGCCACGGCCAAGTGCGATTTCCCCACCCCCGGCGGCCCGAGCAGCAGCAGGGCGTCGCCGTTGGCCACCCAGCGGCACGCCGCCAAGTCCCGGATCTGCTTGGGATCGAGCGACGGCTGGGCGTCGAAGTCGAAGCCCTCCAGCGTGCGCACGAAGGGAAACTTGGCGATGCCCAGGCCCATCTGGATGCGCCGCTCCTCCCGGTGCGCCACTTCCGCCTCGCACAGCAGGGCCAGGGTCTCGCGTAGGCTCAGCTCGCGCCGGGCGGCCTCGTCGAGCAGCGTGTCGAGGCGGTCGCGCAGCGCCGTCAGCTTCAGGCGCGCCAGCATCTCGGGCAGATGGTCGGCGTCCATCACCAGCCTCCCCCGATCAGTTGCTCGTACTCGCTCAGCGGTCGCAGCAACTCGGCCGCCGCCGCCGGGGGCGGCTTGGATGCGCCGAGCAGACCAACGCGGTGATCGGCATCGATCACCCGTTCGCGGCGGCCATGCCGCTCGGCATGCCGGGCCACCTCCACCCCGGCCTGGAAGACATGAACCTGACTGTCGCTGATCCGCACCGTCACCGCCGTGCCGATCAGGCGCCACGGCACGCTGTAGCGGTTGGTATCCACGTCCACAAAGCCATCGGCGTGGACTTGCCGGGTCAGCTCGCGGATTTGCCGGAACGGCGGCCGCCCCTCCAGTGGGCGCAAGGCATGCGCCTCATCGCGGAGGAACCGCTCGACCGGCGGCTCACCGGTGGTGCCGTGCACGCGCACGTCGGCGACCTCGCGCATCCACCACGCCAGATGTGCCTCCAGCGCCGCCCAGCCGGCGAAGCTGTGGCCGGCGATGGCGTTGCGCTTCACATAGCCGACGCCGCGCTCGTCCTTGCCCTTGGTGCGAGCCCGATACGGTGCGCAGGCCCGCGGCCGAAAGCCCCAGTAGCGGGCAAAGGCATGGAACCGCTCGTTGAAGAGCACCTCGCGGGTTTCCGGATCGTGATGCGTGACCAGCGCCTTGGCGTTGTCCAGCAGGACCTCCTGAGGCAGGCCGCCGAAATGCCGGAAGGCGCCCTCCAGGCCATCGAGCCAGGCCGACTGCCGTTCATGGCGAAAGGGCTGGACGTAGAGCCGGCGCGAGTGCCCCAGCGTGGCGACGAACAGATAGATTTTGCCCCGTGGTTCGCCGCCGACGGCGGCGCGCAACTCGCCGAAGTCGATCTGCAGCTGATGGCCCGACGGCGTCTCGAATCGGACCGTGGTCCGGGCCTCGGCCTCCAGCTCGCGCCGCCACGGTGCCACGACGCGTTCGACGGTGCGCAGGCCGACGCGCAGGCCGTGCTCGCGCTGGAGGTCCTGGCGCACGACATCGGCGTTGCCGCGATGGCGCCGGAAGCGTTCGGCCAGCCAGCTCTCCAGCCCATCCAGCGTCTTGGGCCGAGGCGGGACCTTCGCCGGCGTCCAGCCGCCCGCCTCCAGGTAGCGCCGCACCGTCATGTGACTGCACCCGAGTTCCGTGGCGATGCGCCGGACACCCCAGCCCAAGGCATGGAGCCGAAGCATGGCCGCAACCTCTTCCGGCGTCCTCATCACGTCTCTCCGCGGATCATTCCCCCGCGGCAAAACGCTCTCATCAACAACCGACATGCTGGCCTCCCTCTCCAGAAGGAGGTCCAGTTCCTCATGTCGTTAAGGGTCTAGTTTGCCAAGACGCCCGACAGCCAGCCGCCACGGGGCTTCGGCCGGGCGGCCGCGCGTGGAGAACAGCCGGGCAAAACGGGCGTCGTCGAAGACAGGCCCAAGGCTATCGCGCACATCCATCAGCCGGCAGCCGCGGGGAAACGCCGCCCGGGCAACCTTGGCCGTTTCCTCGGGCACGGTAGTGGCGGGATTGGGACGAAGGGACATGGCTGGCGTCCTTTCGGAAAGGTCAAACCCTCTTCAACCCGACCAGCGCTGCACCATCGCAAATCCCCAAGGCATTTCGCCAGCAGTGTCGTTTTTGGTGCAGCGTGAGTGCACTTGCGGGCGACAGTGAGCACATAGGGGGAACGGCATCCCTTTCCTGAATGCTCTGATTTCCTTGTCAAAATCTCTGCTGTCCCTGCTCCCGCCCGGTCTCGCTGTTGATCACGTCACCGTCGCCCATGATCGCGTTGTTGTGGCCGTGCGCGCTCGCGCCACCACGGCGGCCTGCCCCGTGTGTCGGCATCCCTCGCGCCGCGTTCACAGTCGGTACAGTCGCCGCCTCGGCGACCTGCCTTGGCAGGGCCGGGTCGGCCAACTCGACCTCCAGGTTCGACGGTTTCGCTGCGCCGCTGTCGAGTGCCCGCGCCGCATCTTCGCCGAACGTCTGCCGGCCGTCGCCTTGCCGAAGGTTCGGCGGACCGTCCGGCTGTCGGAGGCGCAACGGCGCATCGCCCTCAGCGCCGGCGGCGAGGCTGGTGCCCGCTTGGCGGCTTGCCTGGCCATGCCGGTCAGCGGCGACACGTTGTTGCGCCTGATCCGGGCGGCTCCCCTGCCGGCGGTGCCGACACCACGCGTCATCGGCATCGACGACTGGTCCTGGCGGCGCGGTCAGCGCTACGGCACGATCGTCGTCGATCTGGAACGCAACCGTCCCATCGACCTGCTGCCCGACCGCCACGCGGAGACGGTGGCGGCGTGGTTGAAAGCCCATCCCGGGGTGGAGGTCGTTGCCCGCGACCGCGCCGGCGCATACGCCGACGGCATTCGGGCCGGCGCTCCGAACGCCGTCCAGGTCTCGGATCGCTGGCACCTTCTGCGCAATCTCGGGGATGCTCTGGCCGGGGTTCTCGACCGCCATCATCATGACCTGCGCATGGCAAGCAAAGCGGCAGCGGGAGCCACCATGGAAATCAGCACGGCCCCCGCGCCGTCCCCGACGCCCCCACCGCTCCCGGCACCAGCGGCCGAGTTGCCAATGACGGATCGCCACGGCGTTCGGAAGGCCCGGTTTGACGAGGTGATGGCGTTGCACGGCCAAGGCTGGCCGATGAAGCGGATCGCCCGCACGCTCGGCGTCAATCGCAAGACCGTCCGCGCGTGGGTGCGGGCCGGCGAACTTCCAGTCTGGTCGCAACGGGATCGCGGCAGCGCGGTCGATCGCCACGCCGTGTACCTCCGGCAGCGCTGGGGCGAGGGCTGCCACAACGCCGTCCGGCTGTGGCAGGAGATCCAGGAGCGTGGGTTTCGCGGGCAACTCCGCACCGTGCAGCGCTGGGTACGCCGCCTGCGCGATGCAAGCCCGACCTCAGTTGGCGCGGTGGGCTTGATGGGACCGTGGAAGATGCCCTCGAAACGCCGGGCGGCGTGGCTGGTGGTGGCCGATTCGGAGACGATCGATGCCACCGAGCAACGGTTCGTCGATGCCTTGCTCGTCCGTTCCGAGGGACTCACCACGGTCATCGAGTTGGCGCGCGCGTTCAGCATCATGGTGCGTCGTCAGCAGGCAGACCGGTTGGATGGATGGTTGGCCGCGGCGAGGGAAACCGCCCTGGCCAGGTTCGCCGATGGGCTCGTGCGTGATCTCGCGGCGATCCGCACGGCGCTATCGCTGCCGTGGAGCACCGGGCCGGTGGAGGGACAAATCAGCCGCTTGAAGACCATCAAGCGAACCATGTGCGGCCGCGCCAAGTTCGACCTGCTGCGTCATCGGGTTCTGGAGGCCGCATGAACGGCAGCGCTCCAGTCATTCCGCTGCACCAAAAACGCGGAAGGACCAGTTTGCCAAGACGCCCGACAAGGAGGGCGGCGATGAGCTGGGACGGCGAACGGGTGGGGGGATTTGTGAGGCTGACAAATCAGGACGGGCTCCGGGTCGCGATCCGGCCCGGGTCGATCAGCTTGGTTGGAGATGCGGATCCCGCCCAGGATTCCACCGTCCTTGTCGCGGCCGGCCGAAGCTTCGTTTTGCCACACAAGCTCGACGAAATCATAGATCTGCTTGGGACTCGCTGACATAGAGGTGGGCCGGAAGCTTCATCCAGCAGGGGCATACGGAGCGCCGACGCGGCCGGGTCGAAGGGTGCTTCGCGCCCGTCCCGCGAAGCTCGCTTTCATGGCTTCAGCCGCCGGCGCGATGTTCATGATGCCGGTGTCGGCGGCCTCCCTACGCAGTCACTTGGCCGTCGCCGCGGCCGTGAGCGGCGGCAGGAAAATAAGCCTGAAGCTGGGGCGCTTGAGGAGGCGCGGACAGGGGCCCATGTAGGATTCATAGGATTCACATCAGATACACACGTCACCTTCTATAGGCTCGTCGAGGTCAACATAGACCTCTTCCAGGATCTGCCGCATCGACACGAGCAAATCCTCCGGCATCAAAACTGCCCGCCCCTCGTCTATGTCAGCGTCGATCATGTCAATGACCGTCTCGATTTTTGTTGCATCACAGGCCATTTCTATTCTCTACGTCGTAAAGCATCCGCAGGCGCAATGATTCGTCAGCACGGGCTCGCACCTCGTGGAGGTCAGGACCCGACCCGAGGCTGTCCCGACGTGGCCTTGGGTTGTCCGTCGATGTGACGGTAAAAGCGTAGGCACCGCCATACCCGCGCCAAACAAGCGCGACCAGATCGCCATGTCGCTTCTTCCACACTCCGTCCTCCAGCGACCAGTCGGTCTCAGTCATGCTCCCGTCCTCCCTCGCAAAGTGCCCACCCGTGCTCCGGCTCTCCGAGATATGAGCCCTCGGCAATGCGCCAACCATCTGTATCGCGGGTAGCGACAACCGCATGCTCCGGCTGCCGGACGGCAGGACCTTCGGGGCGCGCCGCGAAACCATCGATCTGCGGCATGCGAATGACGATGGACGCGCCGATCTCCTCTGGTGACGCATCATGTCGCCACTCCACCGCTCCCAACCCCGCGTAGGCCACGGCTCCTTGCCACAGGCCGGTTACGCCGGCAGCGTCCCGGTGCAACGTGCACGCCCCACAGGCGCAGCGCTCCATACCGAGTGCGATCTGGTCGCCGCATTCCTGGCACGATGCCGGCCGCCAGTGGACCATCGGATCGTCGGACGCCTGGTCGTTGAAGAACGCTACGTTATCCGGCCTTTCGTCAGGAATCGCGGGGAAGTCTTCGTCGATGGGGTTCAGCCGATCAAGGATGCGCAGTAGGGCCGGCTCCGGCCGATGCGCTCCGTTTACAATGACGATCATCCTCGACGCGTCGCCAAGCTCACCCCAGTCGTACGCAACTTCTCGGCCATGCCGGCGCACACTGTCGAGCAGGTGGGGCAACAGCTCAGGGTCTTGCTCTGCGTCCGTGATGAGTCGCTGCGGATCATCGGTCCAGATCAACGGATCGTCATCCGGCGGCTCCCATCCCGCAGCTGACCGGTGGCCACGCTCGGTTTGCTCTACCAGCGAGGCAATACCGACTCTGACGCCGGACACGACGATGCAATGACGCCATGCCTCGGTCTCAGGCAGGTCCTGCTGGCCTTCAGCTGCCGCGGCGACATGCCGGATTTCCTCGGCCGACGTCTCAAGCCGGCGAGCTTGCAACCGGCACCAGTCTGGCGTCACTACCTCCGGTCCGGTCGCGGCATCCGGGATGATGAGAAAACGGCGTTCATGTGCGTCTGCCACCAGCCAAAGCTCACTGTCCGATGTGCCCGTCCAGGGCTTTGATCGGTGAACGAGCTCGATCCGGGTCGCATCGCCGCCGGCCGCCGCGACGATCTCGCGGGCGCGATTCTGCAGAAACTCCTCGTAGTCGATCGGCATGTCGCACCCTCCGGTCAGCCCCAGTTTTCCTCAACCTGACGCCGCGCGGCCTCAAGCACGGCGTCCGGGTCCGCGTCGAGCATGTCCATTGGCCGCCGGCCTTGGCAGGTCCAGGTATCGGGCCTGCCGCACCACGAGAAGATTTCCCAGTCCGATCTCCGCGGCCGCAGGATCTGCAGCAGCTGGCGGATAAGCGGATGCGGTTTACCCCTGACCAGCTGGAACGCCGGCACCCGCGTATCTCCGTCCTCCGCGGTCACGCCGAACACGGTGCCATCCCGCAGCCACGCGGCCGGAATCAGGTGGCCGGGGAGTGTCACGACCTCGCGCAGCAGCTCGTCCTTCCTCTGCTCCCACCGCAACTCCGCAGTCTCGCTGTCGTCCTTGCCGGTCTCGACCACCGCTCTCCGCCTCTCCAGCAACGCTTCCAGGTCCCGCTCCAGGCCGGCCGTCAACCCGGTCCGGCTGGCCAGCAGTCGCAAGGCTCGGCTCTTGCCGCCTGCGCTCTCCATGGCCGCGTCGAGCGGTGATTTTCCGGCGAGGTCGTCTTGCGGCGTGAGCAGCCAGGCGTCGGCCTTGGCTTGGCCGTCAAACGCCAGCCGTGCGTGCTGCATCAGGGACATCGCGCGCTCGCGCGGCGTACCGTCGGCCTCGGCGCGGAGTTGGGCGACCTCGGTTGTCAGCGCGCGGATCGCGGTCCAGACGTCGTCGCTGTCGGTCACACGCTCCCCCTCGCGAGTTCCGCTCGCAGTCGCTCGATTTCATCGGCGAGCGCGGCGTACAGTGTGTCCTCCGCCCGGGCGCCTTCGGGATCTTCGGCGGCCTGGACTTCAGCCCACCAGCGGGCGCGCGCGACAAGATCGCCCGTCGGCTCGGGAGAGCGCGGCAGACGCTTCGGCGTCGGCGGCATGTTGGCCAGCAGGTCGTCGAGCGTGACGGCCGGGGGTAGGGGCGGCTGAGAGCGGTCCGGGAAGTCAATGCATGGCGCTTCGAAAAACTCCTGCCAGCCTGTCCCTGGCCGCCGCAGCTGGCGGCGCTTTGGCGGCAGACGGTAGCCCTTGAGATCGCGTTTCACGTCTCTCCCCCTTTTCCGCGCCGGCGGAACCGGACTTTTCGCGCCGTTTCCCAGTGCCGTTCCGGATCGAGCGCGACCTCGTGCCAGTGCTCGCGCCATTTGACGTGCCGCGGGCAGGCCTCGGCCAGGGCCCGCTCCAGCGCCCCCACGCGCAGCAGCGCCGCGTCGGCCAGGGCCACGAGCAGCGAATTTGGGTGCATCCGGGAATCCAGGTCTTGCTTCAGCAGCGCGGCCACCGCGTCGGCCTCGCGCCCAGGCTCCATCTCGTCGGCCAAGATCGCCAAAGCGATCGCCGTGCTGCGGGATCGCCCGTGAAGGCAGTGGACGACCAGCGTGCCATCGGGCTCCCGATCTCGCGCCACCCGCGCGAAGTCCAGCGCTGCGACGACATGAGACATCGTCGGGCCGGTGTATGGCCCATAAGCCGGTATGCCGATGTCATCGAAACGCATGGTCAGCACGGCGTCCACATCGCCTAGAACGGCCTGCGCGCAAGCGAGATTGAGGTCGTTCTCCGGCGCAGTCGTGCCACGAGAATCAAGCACAACTTTATTTTGGCGCCCTGATCTAAACGGAATGGCGCTCTGACTCTGCGCAGCCACGTCGTCCTCCGGCAGCGTCCCGCGGATCGTCCCGCGGATCGAAATGACACCTGCAGCGCCCTCGGCGGCGCCGGCCAGGATGTCGGCTTGGCTGCGGACCAGAATGCGCATCCTCAGGCCTCCCGCTGTGTCACCGCGCGGATGACGGCCAGGGTCATTTCGACAGCACGGTCGATCTCAGCGGCCTCGTCGATCAGTTCGGTCGGGGACAGGATCGACCAGCCGATTTCGCGGCCGCACAGGGCAAAACGACGACCGCCAGCATGAACGGCGACGATGAAGGTATCGAGGTTGAAGCCCTGCTCAAGCGCTGGGGCGACCGCAAGGATTTCGAGGCTCTCGGGGGTGACATCGACGCCAGCATCACGACGCAGCGCGTCGGCGATCCCGATGCTGTCTAGGTCAGTAAGACTGGTGGTCCATCGGGATTTTTGGTCGCGCGCGCCCACCGGTTCGGCTGAGGCCGAACCGGTGGGCGTCCTGGCCGCAGGCATTACCGGATCGCCAATCTCGGCCGGATCACAGTGTTCCAGCTCGATGTCGCCGCCGAGCAGCTGCCAGGATGCATTCTCGGCGTTCCACCGGGCCGGCTCCCAGTCGTCTGACGCGTTTAACCTGACCCAGTAATACCCGCTCGGCCGCTCCATCATGTTCTCCTCTACCGGATCCCCACCAGAATTCGCACGACCTCGGCCAACCTGCGTGCGTCGCTCTTTGCGCGGTGCCGTTCCGCAAAGCCGAGGCCAGCCTCATATTCGGCCGACGCGATCTCACCAGCGGCGTAAAGGCCACCGGAACTTGTCAGCCCCTCCAGGACCGGCTGGATGGGCTGAACGACGACGGGCGGCTCGCGGCCGACGACACCATAAAGCGCGCTCAGCCAAAATGTTTCGGCGCCAGCCGCGTCGGAAAACACCGGCCTGTCGGGGTGCAGGACCTTATCGAGTTCCTGGACGACCTCGGCCGGTGGCAGGCCGTCCCGCTGCAGCACTTCCACCGTGATGCCGTGGATGCGCGCCGCGTTCGGGTCCCAGGTGCCGTGCCGGATCCATTCCAGCGTCGGCCGGATCAGCCAGCCCGCGCTCCAGCCGTCGAGCGTTGCCACGCCGACCTCGATCGGAAAGGACCCAGACTGCGGGAAACAGGACGCCTCGAAGTCGAGGACCACCATTCCGTCGAGACGGATCGGCTCAGCGGAGGCGATGTCGGTCACGGCCGGTCTCCTCCGGCAGCCGGGCGCGCCCCAGCCAGGAACGGCAGGGTGAGCACGTCAGGAGCGATCTCCGCCCAGCGCATCAACGACGGTTCGGCGAAGGTTACTTGGTGCGCCTTCCCGGACAGGGGCACTTCTCGGGTTTCCAGGAAAATCAGCCCTTCGGCGGCCAGTGCCCGAAGAATCCCCGCCAACCGGGCGAACGGAATTCCGGTGGCCATGACGATGCCGGACGCGCTCCGTTGGACCCGGCCGGACCAAGGGGAGATTAGGGCCTGCTCGGTATCCTCGCCGGCGAGCCGCCGCCGGTTGTGGCGGATGCAGAACTCGTCGATGGAGGAAAGGACCTTGTCGATGTACGCCTGCGCGATGTCTGGCGGAGCCGGCTGACCGGTAGGCCGCGGACGGAATGGAATGATCGTCGCAGTCATATCTCATCCCTCCGATAGGCGACTCTTAAGCCGCGGTTCCGAGATGCCTGAACGTCAGCCTCATCCGCCCTAAATGCGATCCTGAGGCCGCGCGCAACCGCGGCCTGAACGCTCGCCTCGTCCAATGGATCGTCGGCTCTCGTGGCCGTCCGTGCGGCTGCCACAACCTCGGCCGCCACCCAAATCTCCAACGCTTCCGGGCCATTTGAGGCGTCAAAAATGGGTTTGCCGTCCACCCGGACGCGAGACATGGCTCTCCACCTCAGGAGCGTCATGCCGTCGAGAATCAGTTCGGCGAGCACCTCCTCGACCGGGCAGCCGGCCGACACCATCCCAGCCGCGACTGCGTCGGTAGTCTCAGTCAGCAGGCGCGTCGGCTCCGGCAGCTCTCGCCGCAGGATCTCTGCGCGTGCTTCCAGCTCGCGCACCACGCGCTCCACCACACCGGCCGGCGGTTGCAGGTCGGCGTCGTACGTCGCGATGCACAGATCCTCGATGGACTTCAGGCCGGTCACCGCGAGGGCCTCGCCGTCACTGGCGTAGCCAACTGACCAGGCGCGCAGCGCCTGGTCAGTTGTGCGCGGCGCCGACGCCGCAAGATCCGGGTGATGCGCGATTTTGGTCACCAGCGGGTCATCCGGTCCGAGCAGGATGCCCGTGTATTCGACAGCCTCGCGCCAGTCCTTGAACTCCTTGATGTGCCACTCGCTGTTCGCGTCGGCACGGAAAAGCCGATCGCCAGAGCGATGGGACGGCCGCAAAGACACGAATTCCAGGAGGTCATTCTTCAGCTCTTCGAAGATCGCGTCAGACTGATCGCGCATATCTGCCGACAAGATGCAAACAGCGACCCGCTCCCAGCGGTGCAGCTCAGCCATTTTCGTCCTCCCGCTCCCGCCAGACTACACGCCCCAACCCGTTGTCCCACCACCACCATCCCCGAGTCAGACGGCGTAGTCGTACGAGGCGCGAGTAGTGCTCCTGAGAAACGCCGATCCGAAGTGATGCCAGTTCTTCGGCTTCGTAGTCGTTTCGATCAACCCACTCCAACAATTTTGCTTCGTAGGAGTACGGCCAAGATGATGCGTCGTAATTTTCGCTGGCTCGACTGATGGTCTCGCGTAGATCCATACGCGGCTGCCTAAGCAAAAGTGCTTTGAAATCGATGCAGATCCACTTTTCCCAGCGCTCGGCCAGCCGCTTGCATTGGGGCACCCGGCACAGTGGCTGGCCAGGCCCCGAATAAGTTCCGCCGCCGACAAAGGTATACGCGTGATGGTGGTATGGATCTCCAAGTCTGAGCAACAGATCGGTGCCCTTGTCCGTGCCGCCAAAACGCATCGTGTATCGACATGACAAGAACAGCAGGCGCTCGTGTTTTCGCCGCGTCTCTGCTTCTTCAGAAAAGTCACGCCAGAAGTCGTCAGAGCGGAGCCGCCAATAGCCATAGGAGCGCAGGTTTTCAATTCGTGTCACGGCTCCTCTTTGGCGATCCGCATCGGCTGGGCAAGCTGCACGATGACGAGGTCGGCAACAGTCAATCCCGAGGCAATCGCATAGACCACACCGGAATCCAGGTCGCCGTCGATGACCAGCCCGGCGCCGATCAGGAAATCTTCGAGCAGCCTTTCGTTCTCGACGGCCAGGAGAGGGCCTTGGTCGGCCTGGATCTCCAGGACCGACACGATGCCGTCTGTCCGGATCAGTTGAAGTCTTGTCCGCAGCGCCGCGCGTACCCGCATCGGTCGGCTGGCCGCGTCGATCAGGCCCCACAGAGCGGGCGCCGGTCGGGAAACGGGAACACGGTCGTTCTCGGGGGCAAAAATCCCGAACGTCTCCGGCACGTCACCGGTCTCTCGGTCAACGATGTCCCCATGCAGATCCTCGATGCATGCGGCCGCGAGGGATGCGGCCAAGTGAGGGTCGGACACCGCGGTTTGGCGGCGCCACAGATCCGTCTCTTCCACCGCGACGTAGACCTGGCCATCGGAGCCGGGCGTGAGCCGGACTCGGAACTCGCGGGGGCGCTGGAGTGCCTGCGCGAGTGTCTCGGCGTGGCTTGGAGATTTCCGGTCAGCCATCGCCGATCTCCCCGGCAGTCCACACCTCGACGGCGTCACGCTGCGCGCGCTCCCGCAAGTCGGCCACGGTTTGCAAGTCAACCGGTCGTCCGGCGGCGTCGGCCAGAGCCTGCATCAGGTCAGACCATTCCCGCAGCCCCAGCGGCGTCGCGGACTCATAAGCCAAGTCCACGTCACTGTCAGGCCGTGCAGAACCTTGCGCCACGCTGCCGTAGAGCAAGATCCGGTTCACACCAGCCGCCCTCAGTCGGTCCTCGACGCGTGCCAGGGCCTCACGAACGGCCTCGACGGTCGGTGGCGGGAGATCGGCGTAGACCTCGCGCATCAGCACTTCCAGCTTCTCCAGCGCGGCAGCGGGGACGCGCAGGGTGACCGGGATAAATCCGCCGCGGCCGTCGTCAGATCCCAGCAATCCGGGAAACGGGGGATTCGTCACGGCACCCTCCTCGATCTCGTTCGCCATGCCACGCAGGCCGGTGGCCAGGGCGCGAAGGTCGTTGGTGCTGGCGAGCAGCATCGTTGTCGGCGTCACGGCAAGACCGCGCTCTGTCGCCAAGTCGCGCTCATGCAGCAGCCTGACCGCGCGCCACGGCGCATCAGGAAAACGGGATTCCAGGTGGCGCGGCCAACGGCTCGACCAGAGCTGGCGGCCGATGATCGCGGCCAACTGCCAGGACAGGCCGTCGGCTAGGATTTTGCGGTCCACGGCGCTGACGTCGGCCTCGGCATAGGCATCGAGGTGCGCGGCGCAGTCTCGCAGATGGTCGCCGCTGCGCGTCATGGGTCGAGCCCCGCAATCAGCCGGAGCGTCGCCATCACCGTCCGAGCATCCTCATCTGCTCGATGGGTCGGCGGAAAACGCCGGCGAGCACCATGAACGGCGTCGTCGATCAGGGCGAGACCGGCAATGGCACTGCTCACCCGAGCCTTCGCGGTGGCCTCCAGAACGTTGTGCCATTCCTGATGCGGGAAGGGGGCGCCGTCCTGCCCGGCCGCCCGGTAGAGCGTGCGGATCCAGCCGATGTCGCGATCGGAGTCAGACACGCAGGTGCGGCCGGCGACAACGTCCGCCAATTCGACAGCGACCTGCTCCACGGGCAGGCCCTTGCTCTGAAGCAGTTCCCTGCTGATGCCATGGATTGTCTCGGCTGCCGGGTCCCAGGGCCAGTCGAGCCACGCCTCGGCCGGCCGGATGAGCCAATGTCGCGTGGTCAGATCGGGAAAGCACAGCCCAACGCTGACCGGGTAAGTGCGGGCCGGCGGCTCCAACCCGCTGGCCTCGCAATCGAGGCTGACGTATTGGCTGAGGTCAGGGGCATCCTGGATCATGGCTTGCCTCAAGGTCCTCAGTTCTTTGCGTCGGTTTCCCATGGCGTCCGCAAATGCACCTCGTCCCACGACATAATGACTGGCCGCAGGCGTGCCAGGATTGCCTCATCGACCCTAGCCCCCGGCCGGCAGCAGCGCGCGGCCACCGCGGTGATCGCGGCCAGCCGAGATTCGGTCAGCGCTCCACCGCCCGCGGCGGCCATTTTTTGGATAAGCGCGCGCCGATAGCCGTCCGGCAGCGCCTCGTCGGCCGGCCAGGGCGTTCCAAGCCGATAGACGCTGCTGGAACGCGTGATCGCGGTGCCGACGCCCTCGTCGAGCTGCGTGACCGGCGAGGTGACCACGATGGCACCATCGGGGGTGCGCGGTCGGCCGCTCACGCGGCCGATGAGGACAGCGTTGTTCTCGGTCTGGATGAGCCTCCAGGCGTCAATTAGGGGTGTGTTCGTCATCATGGCTCATTCACCGATCCGTCAAAGCCTGCAGAGCAGAGCCGATGGCCTCGACATGCTCCGCAGAATCAATTTCAAAGTGAAGGTGTTCGCCGAGGTTCTCGGGGAGCGCTGTTAGAGTGAAAAGAAAAGATGGTGGTCAAAACATGGATTTACATGTCTGCTCTAGGTTGGGCCATTCGTTGATCCATGCATCGAATTGCTTTGGATGCACCGCGTCCGGTTCGTAACCAGCTACTGTCTTCATCTGAGTGATATTAATAAGAAATATGAATGAGAACCTAATCAGTTTACGGATGGCTTGAAGATCGACACCTGTATCTTTGGAAACGCTTATAATGCTCTTACCTTCAGAGATCTGAAGAAATATTTGGTAAGCTGCTTCCGGTGTTACGCCGAAAAGTTTGGCTTGCTGGCTCATGAAACCGTCTCCTTCCATCGTGTACAAGAATGCAATATACATGATATGAGTGGCAACCACAGATAAAATTACTGTACGCATTTTCGCGTACAAAGCGTTGCCCGGTCGGTGCTGTTGCGGCCGCACGTGTATCGGCGTGCAATTCCGGCCAGTAAAAATATGGTGGATCAAGGGGGTAGCGCGCCGATTGGCGCCCAATGTGGACGCCAATCCACAAATCTTGATCTTGTCGGCTCGGCGGCCCCGGAACAGGAAGAGATCTTTGCGCCGGCGCGGATGGATCCCGCCTCGCTCGGACAGGGCAATTCTGAACTGCGAAAATCCCTACTGCAGTTGCGCCGGCGCAACTGCAGTAGGATCATTATCCGCCAGTTGGGGAGTGTGCCATGGGCCGAATGATGTCTAGTCGAGAGTTCAATCAGAACCCAAGCGAAGCGAAGAGGGCTGCCGAAGACGGGCCGGTGATCGTCACCGATCGCGGCGAACCGATTGCTCGGCCGGCGGCAGAAACAGGCGCGGGCGTTCAAAGCGTACGAGCGCCGTCACCTCATTGAATCAGTCGAGGAGCGGCTGCTGGGGCTGCGCCAGATGCGCGATCTCACGATGACCCTGGTGGCCTACGACAGCATGGCGCGCCGGTCCGAACTGGTGGCGGTTCGGGTGGAGGACATCACCGCGTCCGGCGACACCGGCGTCCTCTTGATCCGGAAATCGAAGACGGACCAGGAGGGGCAGGGGAGCAAAAGGTTCCTCGGCCCGGACACCATTGCGGTGCTGCAGGAGTGGCTGCGCCGGGCCGGGATCGCCGAGGGCTTCGTTTTCCGAGCGGTCCGCCGCGGTGGAAAGAAGAACCCGCATGGCCATGTGTCGGCCGATCCGGAAAAGCACGTCACACCTCTGGAATGGGCCCGCGCGGTGCGGCGCATGGCGGAGCTTGCCGGTGTGCGCGACCCGGAAACCTACTCAGGCCACAGCACTCGCGTCGGCGCCGCTCAGGATCAGCGGGAGCAGGGGATCGAGGTAGGCAAGATCATGGCCAGCGGTGGGTGGAAGAGCATGACGATGGTGGCGCGCTATACCGAGGATTCCGCCGTGGCCGAGGGCGGCATGGCCGATCTGGCGAGACGCCAGGGGAGGCGGTCGATCCGGCTGCGGTGAGGCATTCCGGAGGGCGCGACGGCGGATCGTTGCCGTCCAGCATGAACGCCCGGACCTGTCAACGGATCCTTCTGAACTTATCGTAGCGATCATCCCATTCCCATTGCATGGATGCATTCCACACCTCCTGGGGTGAGTGGGATAGGAGCCTTTTGTATTGAGCCATGACTCGGTCTCTATCAAAAGACCTTAGATCGCGACTGTACACATTGTACAGAACGTCAGAAAACTCCCTACTCACACCATATTGAGCATAAAAATCGAACAGGCCAGTCTCTACATCGACCTGAATAATCCTGATGCAATCTTGATTCGTCATGTATGACTCTTCGATCACCGAGCTTTCATAGTCGGTCATTGGCGCTCCAATAAGAAAAGGGATTTGCGTTCGTGTATCGTGCATGCGAATCATAATAAAACCATCCGGATAATCTCTCCCCGCGTATATGCCCATTGCTTGAAGGTTATAGCGGTGGCAGGCGCTGCGAGGCTCGAAGTGCTTATCAACTTTAAGGTCGAATAGAAGCATTGTCGGGGCATAGATGCTATTAGCATACGCGTAAGATTTTTCGGGAAATAACGAATTTATGAGTGCAAAGCCGCATTTAGGCGCCTTAGGCAATTCCCCAGAAAATACGCGACCGTGTTCAATCGGCTGGTTTGTATGCATGATGTAAGACACCGCTTCAATCCTCTAAATCTGAAATCAAAGACGTTTTTTAAAGCGTCCTCCTGATACAGGCGTCAGGCCTTCACCATTGAGCAGGCCCGACGCCGAACTGCTGTTTTATCCTCAAGCTGGTTCCAATACCGGATTGCCCCTGGCCGTGGCCCGGCCGTCCATCCGAGCCGCGACGGCGGCGATCTCTTCAGCAGAAGGGCAATCGCCTGCCCAGCCTAGGGAAAACCGGACGCTTTCCGATCGGGGAAGACAGTGGTCGGGGAGATCCCGGATCCGGATGCGAGCTGGCAAGGATGCACCTTCCCCGACAAACAGCGCTTCCTGTTGCCCCAAGGCGGGGAGCGCCCGAGTCATTCCGGATAGCCCGTCGGGAAGGAAGCGCGCCACGTGGGCCTGATCGGCCGCGTTGGTCAGTCGAAGCACCAGCCAAGTCCCGCATTGCGCGATGACCGTGCTTTCCACATCCGCCGGCCGCTGGCTGACGAGCATCAGTCCAAGGCCGTATTTGCGGCCTTCCCGTGCGATCCGGCGAATGGCCGACTGAGCGGCCGCATACTCGGCTTCGCCCCTGTCCGGGACATAGCGGTGGGCCTCCTCGCAGATCAGAACGATGGGGTCTTTCCGCCTCTCTTCTTGAGTCTGGTGAAGCTTGTACTGGAACAGCAGGCGGGCAAGCATCGCGGTCAGCGGACCGGCGACCTCATTCGGCAGGCCGGAGATGTCGATGACGCGGATGTCCGCGTCGGTGCCGGGCGAGCCGACGAACTGTGTGAGAATGTCGGCGAGCGTGCGTCCCCCATCCATTCCGTCATCCATCAAGAAGCGGATTCGAGGATCACGGCGCAGCACCGACAGCTTGTCGAGGATCGACTTGAACTTCTCGGCGAACTCGGTACTCGTCACACTCTCCAGCTTCTTATCTTTGTTTACACGGGCTGCTTGCAAGAAGGTAATGTGGTTGACGAACTCGTCCCAATGGAAGGGCCTCGGCTTGTCCCGGTCGAAGGAGACTAGGGCCGCCGCCTCTACGCCGGTCTTAGGGCGCGGATAGTCGGGGCTGTGACCGTCGGCCGGGGCGTCCCCTCCATGCGCCGTTGGGGCAGGATCCACGAGGCCGGCCACCACCATACGGGCATGCGTCAGCGCCTTATAGACGATGTTGTGTTGCGAGGTTGCCTCGGCCTCGGTCTTTCCGATGACAAGAAAGCGGAGTTCCTCCGCCGACATCAGCCAATACGGCAGCGCGACGGGGACGCCAGCGGTATCGTCGGCGCCGATGGGGTCGTAGGCCCGATACACCACCGCCCGGCCGCCAAAAGCCCGGCCGTATTCCCCATGAGGATCGATGATGATAATCCGTGGCCGGCACGGTGTATCACCGAGTGGCTTGTGCTCCAGCACGCTGTGCAACAACGCCGCAACGGCTCCGGATTTTCCCGAGCCGGTGGACCCCAGAACCGCGCAGTGCAGACCGAACATTTTGTCGATGTTGGCCCGGCAGACAGTGGAGTCCGCCCCAAGGTACCGTCCGAAGGGAACCAGTGGATCGGCTCCGCCGGCGGTCTGCCCCTCGGCCGCGCGATAAAGCAGACCGGCCTCATCGCGCGTCAGCAAATAGATTCCCTGGCGGGGCAGCGGGTAGGTGCTGACCCCGCGGGTAAAGGCGAGCTTGGCGTCATGCGCGTTCCAAAGCCCTTCGGCGAACAGCTCGATCTCCATCACCCGCTGGTCGGCGTCCGGCGGAATGGGCAGACCGGACACCGCGAGTTCCTCCGATCGCATCCGCAGCAGAGTGACGAAGCCGAACACCAGACGGCGTCCGAAATGCACCTTCACCACGCTGCCAATCTGACCAATGGGGTACACCCGCCCATTGTGTGTGCGGGTCAGCTCTGCAACATCGCCCAGCAGCTCCGCTTTGACGGTGGTGCCGGACACTTCGACGATGGTGCCAATTCGCAGGTCGGCAATCGGCTCGAATGGCGTGGTCATGAGTGCCCTCCTGCCCCATTGCGCAGTAGTTGGGTGACGCCGTTGAAGGTCCACCAATCGCGGTCAGACCCGGTCGAACATGAGTGGAACGGCCCGTCCTTGCCGACGTAAAGCCCCTTTTCCGTGGCAATGAAGACCTTCCTGCCCCATGACAGCGCCCGCCATTGGGACAGGCATTCGGGCATGCGAGCGCCTTCCTGGCAGAAGGCGACCAGGGTGGTCTTGTTCTCCGGCCGCTCCAGTGCCAGCTCGATCTCCTGATTGATGTGGTCGTCGCCGAAGCTGTAGCCGCACACGGCCAGCACATTGTCAGACGGCGCCGTCAACGCCCGGCGGAACAGATCGAACTGAGCGGCGAAGGGATCGCGCTGGGTAGCCACATACTTGGTCGATTGGGGATGGATGAGAACCCGCGCCGTGCTGGTAGGATAGGCGTCGCCGTCCCGCACTCGCCACACCTTGCCATCGGGGCCGAGATGCCAGTCGATGGAGCCATGCAGCTTGATTACATGCGCCCGGTATCCGGTGTCGGGTTCGTCCTGACCGAAACGGTGGGTGCGGAACGCCACAGCACCGCCGCTGAAACCATCCCAGTAAGGGACGCAGGCCAGGGCCAGGGCGTCTTCCAACAGGGTGTCGTAATTGGTGGTGAACAGACGCACCGCGCGGCGCCGGTCATGCAGGCCGGCCTGCTGGGTGGAGAACAGCGCGCCCACGAAGGCGGAGTGCCCCGCCACCGAGACGAGGGGACGCTTATAGGTACCGATTTCCTCGGCCTTCGTCCCGGACTCGGCCCGATACCCCCAGCGGATGATGTCGGCGATATGAGTGACGACGGTGCGGTGCGCCTTTTCGATCTCGTCCCGGGAGCCGATGGCGGTCGTCTTGGACTGCGACCGTTCGGCGAGAGCCGCATAATCGCCCAAATGGCTGAGCAGATGCTCGATGTGGGCGTCGGGCGGTAACTCCGCCCGCACCTTGTCCAGCAAGGGGGCATGTTCGGTCCCGGCCATCAGATCCAGCACCCGTCGGGTCAGCGGCACCATCAGTGGGATACCGGCGCCAAAGCTGATGCCCGCCCCCAGCAGCCACGCCACGCATGGCAACGCCAGATGGCGGTCAAGCTGCTCAACAAGATCATCCACAGTGCCGCCACCCACTCGAATTCTAAAGGATTGCATGCATGAAGGATTGTACAATTTTTTCACCGAAGGGGCGAGGGGCTTTAGTCGCAACCGGAGCGGTGCCCCCTGGTGTCGGTCCAGCGGCCATCGGAAGACCAACCAATATGGACCCGTCCCGCCGTCCATTCACGAAGCCTGCGTGAACGCCTGATCGTTGCCCACATTTGCCATACCGGTGTAAGCCGTTGATCTTGCTGGCCCCGATCGGCTGGGAGCACTCGGCCTGTCCGGCTATTTTCTATGGGATCGCGCGGCGCGCCATACCAATGGGAGGGCGGCCACTCAACCTGGGACGTCGCCGCCATGCCGCCTGAAAGCCGCGTTCCCGGTACGTTCGACCTCAGCGTTGTTCGCCATTATTGTGCATCGGCGTGCAATTCCGGCCGGTAAAAATATGGCGGATCAGGTGGTTAGCGCGCCGATCGGCGCCCAATGTGGACGCCGATCCACAGCTTTGGCCTGCAGCGAGACGTAGTGGTGTGGATCGACTGAAAGCGGATCGGCGCAGCGCAGTATCTCGCGTTGAATGGCGCATCGTTGGTCGAGATGATGCTGACCGGCGGCTGGAAGACCCCGACTATGCCCGCGAGATACGTCAAGAAGGCAGCGGCGAAGCAGGGCGCCATGGCGAAACTGGCTGCCAAACAGGGACGGTGAGCTCACTACGCCACTGGATCGAGAGCCACCTCAAAATCCTCTGGCAGACGTTCATCGGTTGTTAGCAGCCACAGGACAAATGGATCTGGCGATGCAGGAACAGTGTTCACTACGTCGGCGGGATTGTCCGTCCCGACGTGCGCGCTCAATTTCGTGGACGGCTGCGCTGGTCGATTTCGACGGGCCATCAGGAGTCTCCTCCATTGTCGGACACTTTGGAATATTGGGACAACTGGCTGCAGTGTCCAGCGACCACCATCGTCGTGGCGTTGGTGGTCGGCCAGCTCGTGTTCCGGTACTCCCCCGACATCATCTTGCGGGCCCGGGCCACCAGGGCGCGGCGCAGCTCCGGAGCGTCCAGACCCGCTCCGGGAAAGCAGATCGTGCTGTCGCGGAGAGCTTGGCCGTCTTCGGTATCCGCCACGAGTCGCGCCGCCAAGCACTCAGGGCCTTGCGACAGCGCGTCGTCCCACAGCGCCTGATAGTGGGGGTGCTGCGGGTGCTGACGATGCCAAGCTCTCGCCGCATCGATGAGCCCGGGATCGGCGACGATCCGCTGAGCGATTTCGACCGAAATCACCCAGGCAAAGGCTTTCGAGAAATCCCAAAATTTTGGCGGAGCAGGAATCGTGATCATGTGCGGCCGCCCTCATTCCTGACCGACACCGGTCCGACTAAGACACACGTCACCTTTGATTGGTGCGTCAAGGTCCACATCGACGTCGGTCAGTGCCTGCCGCATCGACGCGACTAGATCTTCTGGCATCGTCTCCACCCGGCCTGCGGTAATGTCGGCCTCTATCAGGGTAAGAAATGCACCGATGGCAGGGTCGGTGGGCTTTCGTCGATGCGCCAACCCCAGCAGAGAGCGAACCACCTCGGCCTCCTGCTCGACCGCCGCCTCGTCCTGCTTTGCGAGGGCGTCGTCAGCCATGGCGTGCAGGCGCTCCACCAGGTCAGGCTCGTCGCGTCCCAGCGGGTCCGGCCGGAACGTCAGGGCAATGGTGACCCAATCGGTCATCGGTTTCGCCTCCCCCTGGTTGGTCGCCCTGAGGATATGGATTGCCAATGAGTCCTTGTCGAGACGCGAGCGCTTTTCCCGCTTGCCGCTCCGCCCAAACAAGAACAAATTGGAAACAATGAGGCGGCGATGGAGGGAGTTGTGGACCACAGCAGAATCGGGGCACGGGCACAGATAAGCGATTGGAGCGTCCTGGATTTTGCTGGTGACCGGCACTTAATAGGTCGAGGGTTTGGCGGCTGGTTGGTCAGTCCCGCAATCTCCGGCATGTCCGCCGAGCTGGCCGTGACCTACGGTGGCCGTCATCTCCACCTCGGTGCCAGAGCCACCCACCTCTCCGGCGAAGCCCAGTCGGCTGCGCGCGAGTGGCTCCGGGCGCAGTGCGTCGAGGACGCCGCCGTGGACGCGATTGTGGCGAAGATGATCGAGGTGATGCACTCCAGATCGCCTGATCCGGAGTTACCAAATCAGATTTTTTCGGATAATCAGAAAAATTGACGACCTTGAGGACTGACGATGCGGCGACCGGCACTTGCATAGTCCCTCTGCTTCATTCCATTTGTGGGATTGTTATGGTAAAGTTACTGAACAACATTGACCGGGTGAACAATCTCCGGTCCGTTAGACCCCCCAGGAGGCCCCATGCTGCGCGCCGATGTTGATCTCCTGCCTCGCGGTGGACGGCCGGGCCGGCGCGTAGCGCGCATCTGGGCCCTGGAGGCGACCGGGCTCATCGCGGATGCCCAGCCGACCGCGTACATGGTCGCCATCGCGGAGACCGTTGGTTTCCAGGTCGTGAAGAAAGCCGGCTGGATCAACGGTGTGTCCGGCCGCGGTGGCGCCCTCGAAATCCTGCGATTGGCCATTCAGGCTTACGAGCAGGATGCGCTGCGCGAGCTGCCGGAGGATTTGCAAGACCACCTGCGCTTCGAGGTGGACTTCGAGACGCATGTGGAGGTTCTGGAGGATGCGTTGAGAACTCTATCGAGCCGATGAGGTCCGCATCCCCCGGCAGCTCTGCTCCGAAACGGAAGAACGACCAGGATGCGTGAGTCCACCATCGAGCACTGGCGCTTGATCGAGACCTCCCCTGGAACCGCCGTGCTGATCGGGCGCGTGTCGCGGTCCGGCGGCTCGGTCGGGGCTGTGCATCGGCGTGCAATTCCGGCCAGGAAAAATACGGCGGATCAATGGGATAGCGCGCTGATCGGCGCCCAATGTGGACGCCGATCCACAATTCCAAATGCCTCAGCGTGCCGTGACCGTCACGCTGTCCCATAGCATCTGGAAACCATTGCCACGCTCGGCGATGATCCCCTCGTCAGTCCGCCCGCCGTGGCCGCCTGACCAACCCGGCCAGACCAGCCGGAGGCCAAAAGAGCGCTCCAGCTCTTACAGGGGGCCGAGTAGCAGGGGAACCGGAAACCTATGTAAGCCCTCCGAATGTCTCGATAGGGTCTACAGCGGCTCTATGGGTCGTCTCGGAATGCCGAATAGAACTCTATCGAGACGCGGAAAGCGTCTCAGCATCTCGCCCTGCTGGGGTCTACCCCACCGGGACGCTTCACGTAGACGGCGGAATTGCTGGGGTTCGGCTCTTACCGAGGTTTTCGGTTCCCCTGCTACTCGAACCCCTTACACCACGCCTCGCGACACGGTCCATGTCCTCAACTCTGTGGTGGTTCTTTCGGCACGAATCCCACGGTGAAACCGAACACTCGGGCCAAACGGTTCAGTGTCGAGATCTTGGGGTCACCTTTGCCAGTCTCCAGCTCGGAGACTTGGCGCCGCGTCAGGTGGAAGACGCGCCCGAAGTCCTCCTGGCTCAGCCCCATAGCCTGCCGCATCCGCCGGACAGCATCGGGCAGGCGCAGATCACCGCTCTGCGCCGCCAGTGCCAACGCCTCACGGGCGGCGCGCTGCTCCTCGCGGCTCCGCTTAAGGGACATGGCCGCGATCTTTCAGGGCGGCGACACTGTCGGCCATCTCGCGGTGGCGGCGGCACGCCGTCTCGACGGCTTCCTCCGGCACGCCGTGGCGGTGCGCGATGGCCGGCAGGTCCCGCAAAAACGCCTCCTTGCCCGCCACGGCGGCCATCAAGTCTTCGACCGCCATGACGCCTTCCGCCGCCGCCTCGCAGATGACCGACCAGTCCGGGGCGGCATCCCGCCCACCCATGCAGGCCCACCGCGTCGAGCGGCGGATGACCGACGGATCGAGACGCATGGGCGCGAAATCGAACAGCGGCGCCAAGCGGACCGTGCGGTCCGACAGCTTCTGAAGGGCTGAGTTTCGGCCGTGGTTGTCGGGATTGCCCATGGCAACGTTCAGCAGATCGCGCAGCACGTATTCCGTGACGTCGGCCGCCGGGTCCGCCGAGTTGCGGACGATCTCGGCCAGATAGGCTTCGTGCGTGCTGACGTGCCCGAACTCCGCAACGCCGATGGCGGAGACCAGGCTCTCCTGGCCCAGCCGCACGATGCCGTCAGGACGGATGGCGCGGTCGAAGCGCGGGATGACCAGAACGTGCCGGCCATAATCCAGCGGAGCGCCTGTGCGGAGCCCGAACTCCCGCGCTACTTCATAGTATGGCGCTTCGCTCGCCAGGATGAGGCGGTCTTCGGGATGCCGGCCGCGGATCATTTTCACGATAACATGCGAGCGGGCGTGCTCGTCAGGGACCAAGGAATCAGGATACCAGAGCCCGTCGGTCGCCTGAGTCATCAGAATTTTTGGCCACTCGCCCTGGACGCCGCTTGACCCGGACGCGGCCAGAGCGAACCGCTCAGCCACGCGCAGGAACAGGTCCGAGCGGCCCAGGATGTCGTCCATCGTCACGCCGGGACAGGGACCCACGTCCGCCTCATCGGCGGCAACGGCCTCCCGCTCGGCCTCGGCCGCCTCCAGAATGCGCAGGTTGCCGATGGGGTTGCCGGCCCCCTGGAGTAAGAGCGGCAAGTCGGCCCCCGGCGCATCGGGATCCGTGAAGCCGAGCTTCGCCGTCAAGCGCCTCCGCGCGTGCCCCTGCGGAAGCAAGTCGAGCAGAAAAGCCGGCCACCGTGCCAAGGACCGGAATGTCATATCCAGCGGAACCCGGACCGACAGCGCGCGCCAGTCGCGGGTTTCGCCGTTGCCCAGGCCGCCCTCGGCAGCGATCTCCACGAAGTAGTCGGTGTCGTAGTCGAGCGTGCAGGATGACGCGATGCCCTTCTCCGGCGCCTTGACGACCAGCGCCGCGGCAGTGTGCCACTGCCCGCCATGGTGGATCTGCAGCGTCAGGTCGGCCATGAATTTGTCCCATCGTAATGGTTCACAGAAGGCAGTTTACTTCATGGAATGCACCATCACAATGGAGCATGAGCAGCCCAGGCTGTGCCTGGATGCCCGGCTGTTCGAGCCGCCCCCGCCGCGCCGGCACTCGGGGCCGGATGCCGGTCAAGGGTCAGGTGGACCTATCGGCGAGATAACCCGGGCTGCGGGTTCAGCGAGAGTCCCGCGGGCTTACGGCGCCGGGCCGCATACGTTGGCACGCACGGGGACATCGGGCGCTTCGCCTTGGACGTGACGGCCTACCGCTCGATGCTGCGCGGTGAAATGCTGCAGTTCACCACCAGCCCCGAATACGGCAGCCATGTTCAACGCTGGTCACACCCTTCACCAGGGCGTCGAGTCAGGCGCGCGGGCTGACTTGGTGCGGGATGTGTCGGGATCGGCAGTATGGCAACGCATCCCCCGGCAGCTTCGCTCCAACAGGCTCGCCGCTCGAAGAGAAAAAGGGAAATCGCTCCAATTTCCGCGGCTCCACGCAAGCACCATCTTGAGAATGAAGCGTGAACTGCGCAGTATGCGTCAAGGTGAACGGGGAGGAGCAGCGTGCCGATCAAGCCCGAACGACGGTGGTGGTATCCGATAGACTGGCCCATCATCTCCAACCACGTTCGCTTCCAGGTGGACGGCCCCCATGGAAGGGGGCGCTGCTGGACCTGCGGCCGTCCCCATGGCCATGAAATCCGCGTTCTTCCCGATGGCCGCTGGTTCGACCCAGAGCAGCACACCTGGCGCGACGACCGCGGCCGGGAGGCGTCATGGCCGGACGTGATCGAGGCCTGCGCAATCAGGAAAACCCGGGTGATCCTCGCCGCGTGTCACCGCAATCATCGCCCGGAGGACGTGCAGCCGAAGAACCTTGCGGCCTGGTGTCAGCGTCATCACATGCTGCACGATCGGGAGTTTCACCGGGCGCAGGCGCGGATCACCATTCTGCTGCGCCGGGCCGCCGGCGACCCTTTCCAAGGGCCCTACCGGTATCGGTGAGTGAGTCAATTCCCGCCAGTTCGGCGGCAAGAGGCCGCCGGGCATCCAGCCGAGACGGCTAAAACGAGTGCCTGAGCAACATTCTCAATTCCGCAACAGCTTGCTGCAGAATTGAAGAACGGCATGGGCGGCACTGTCACGCAGGCACGGGGATGTGGTCAGTCCTGACGTCGGTGACCCAGGTTTCCATCCAGGCGATCTGCTCGGCGCCAAGCCGTCCGATTGCCCAATGCCGCACCATCTCGGCGAACCACTCTGCTGAGTTGATTTTGGCTTCCTCGCTCGGCACCCATCCGGAGCTTTTCGGCTCGTGGATGAGCCGAAAGCCCGTCACGGTATCGCAGAAAGCGCCATTCAGCAGGTAAGAAAACGGGATTTTCCCGGAAACGGGGCGGCCCCGCTCGTTGAGGATTTCCCGGCCATGCCGGTCAACGGCCGTGGCGATGAGCTTCTTGTCGAGCGACACGCCGCCGTCGCGCGCCTTCGACGCACGCGAGCCTGAGCTGATGCGCCAGAAGGTGTGCCGAGGCAATTCCGGCACGGCCTCAGGATCGACGTATCCGGCATCGCCTCCCCACGTAGCCCAGGTTTCAGCCGGTCCGTAGTCTTCCGCGCGTACCGATCAGCTGCGGGAGGCGAGGATGGGATCGACGGGGACGGGCTCGGGCGAGTCGTTCTGGCG
>NZ_QOKV01000042.1 GCF_008365405.1 Azospirillum brasilense
CCGCGTAGCCCGACACCCGGATGGTCAGCTGCGGGTACAGCTCCGGATGGTCCATGGCGTGCAGCAGCGTCTCGCGGTCGAAGACGTTCACGTTGATGTGGTGGCCGCCCTGGCCGAAATAGCCGTCGAGCATGCCCACCAGATTGTCCACCCGCTCGCCCTCGGTCGGCCCCAGCGCGCCGGGCACGATGGTGAAGGTGTAGCTGATGCCGTCCTGGGCGTGGGCGTAGGGCAGCTTGGCCACCGACGCCATCGAGGCCACCGCCCCCTTGCGGTCGCGCCCATGCATCGGGTTGGCCCCCGGCGCGAAGGGCTGGCCGGCCTTGCGCCCGTCCGGCGTGTTGCCCGTCTTCTTGCCGTAGACCACGTTCGAGGTGATCGTCAGCACCGACTGCGTCGGCACCGCGTCGCGGTAGGCCTTCTGCTTGCGCAGCAGACCCATGAAGGTCTCGACCAGCCACACCGCGATCCCGTCGACCCGGTCGTCGTTGTTGCCGAAGGCCGGGTAGTCGCCCTCGATGACGAAGTCGGTGGCCAGCCCGCGCTCGTCGCGCACCACCTTGACCGTGGCGTGCTTGATCGCCGACAGGCTGTCCGCGACCACGCTGAGGCCGGCGATGCCGCAGGCCATGGTGCGCAGCACGTCGCGGTCGTGCAGGGCCATCTCCAGCCGCTCGTACATGTACTTGTCGTGCATGAAGTGGATGGCGTTGAGCGTGTTCATGTAGGCGCGGGCCAGCCATTCCATCATGGGCAGCAGGCGGGCGACCACCGTGTCGTGGTCGAGCACGTCGCCGGTGATCGGCGCGAAGGCCGGGCCGACCTGCTCGCCGGAGACCTCGTCGCGGCCGCCGTTGATGGCGTAGAGCAGCGTCTTGGCGAGGTTGGCGCGGGCGCCGAAGAACTGCATCTGCTTGCCGATGCGCATGGCCGAGACGCAGCAGGCGATGCCGTAGTCGTCGCCCCAGAAGGGCCGCATCAGGTCGTCGTTCTCGTACTGCACCGAACAGGTCTTGATCGACGTCTCCGCGCAGAATTTCTTGAAACCCTCCGGCAGGCTCTCCGACCACAGCACCGTCAGGTTCGGTTCCGGCGCCGGTCCGAGGTTGTTCAGGGTCTGGAGCATGCGGAAGCTGTTCTTCGTCACCAGCGTGCGCCCGTCGAGCGCCATGCCGCCGATGCACTCCGTCACCCAGGTCGGGTCGCCCGAGAAGAGCTGGTCGTACTCCGGCGTGCGCAGGAAGCGGACGATGCGCAGCTTGGTCACGAACTGGTCGATCAGCTCCTGCGCCTCCTCCTCGGTCAGCAAACCGTCGCGCAGATCGCGCTCGATGTAGACGTCGAGGAAGCTGGAGACACGGCCGAGCGACATGGCCGCCCCATTGGCCTCCTTCACCGCCGCCAGATAGGCGAGGTATGTCCACTGCACCGCCTCGCGGGCGTTGGCCGCCGGGCGCGACACGTCGAAGCCGTAGGAGGTCGCCATGGCGGCGAGTTCCTTCAGGGCCTTGATCTGCTCGGTGATCTCCTCGCGCAGGCGCAGCGTGTGCTCGTCGATGCGGTCGACTTCCAGGCTCTTGTACTGGGCCTTCTTGTCCTCGATCAGGAAGGTCGCGCCGTAGAGCGCCAGCCGGCGGTAGTCGCCGATGATGCGCCCGCGCCCGTAGGCGTCCGGCAGGCCGGTGATGACGCCCGACTTGCGGCAGCGCAGCATCTCGTCGGTGTAGACGTCGAAGACGCCGTCGTTGTGCGACTTGCGCAGGCCGGGGAAGACCTCCTCCAGCTTGGGCGAGGGTTTGAAGCCGTAGGCCTCCAGCCCGTTCTTGACCATCCGCCAGCCGCCGAACGGCATGATCGCGCGCTTCAGCGGCTTGTCCGTCTGCAGACCGACGACGAGTTCAAGCTCCCGGTCGATGTAGCCCGGCGCGTGGGCGGTGATCGAGCCGAAGACCTCCGTGTCGGCGTCGAGCACGCCGCCCTTGGCCGCGCGCTCCTCCTTCAGCAGGGCGGTGACCTTGTCCCACAGGGCCTTGGTCCGTCCGGTCGGGCCGGTCAGGAAGCGTGATTCCCCGGCGTAGGGGTGGACGTTGCGGACGATGAAGTCGCGGACGTTGACCTCTTGCTGCCAGACGCCCGGAACGAAGCGGCGCCAGGGGCGCTCGGCTTGCTGTTCCGGGGTCTCGACGAGTCCGTCTCTCAGCAGGGTGTCCATGATGTCTCCTCACGAAAAGGCGTCTGGGCGGCACGCGCCGCGTCGCTGATCGACCCTGGAGGCCCCCAGTGGAGGGGTCGGAAGACCGCCGTACTCCGGTCGGGGCGGGAGCGGCGGTATGGCAACGGGCTGTGAAGCCGACAGGGCCAAAACTCATTCTGTAGTTTTGCTACATAGACCGGAACGGCGAGGCGCGCAAGGCAAAAGCGGTTGATTTTCCACGTTTTTTGATGACGTTACTGTGACGGAACGCCGCATCGTCGGCGGTCCCGGTATGTGAGACAGCGCAGCCGATAGCGCCCTTCTATCAAGTCATGTAGTTTTACTATCTGTGCTACAGTGGCGGACGGACGGAACGGGGGAACAGGCCGATGCTGGCGAGGATCATGGCGGTGCGCGACGGGCTCCGTCCTTCGGAACGGAAGCTGGCGGACTGCGTGCTGGCCCAGCCGGGCGAGGTCATCACCCTGTCGATGGCCGACATGGCGGAACGCGCCGGGGTCAGCGAGCCGACCATCGCCCGCTTCTGCGGGGCGCTGGGCTGCAGCGGCTTCCGCGAGTTCAAGATCAAGCTGGCCCAGGACATCGCGGCGGGCATGCCCTTCATCGACCAGGAGGTCAGCCCGGACGACCGCGCGGCAGGCATCGCGGGGAAGGTGTTCGACCGCACTCTGGCGACGCTCATGCAGGTGCGCAACAACCTGTCGGCGGAGGCGGTGGACCGCGCCGCCGACCTGCTGGCCGGGGCGCGGCGGATCGAGTTCTACGGCTCCGGCAACTCCGGCACGGTGGCGCAGGACATCCAGCGCCGCTTCTTCCGGCTGGGCATCCCCACGGTCGCCTACAGCGACGCCCACATCTATTTCGTGTCGGCCCTGTCGCTCTCCCCCGGCGACGCGGTGGTTGCCGTATCCAGCTCGGGCGGCACCCGCGACATGCTGGAGGCCGTGCAGAACGCGTTGTCGTCCGGGGCCATGGTCGTCGCCATCACCCGCTCCGGCTCGCCGCTCGCGCAGCTCGCCACGGTCAGCCTGCTGGCCGACGTCGCAGAAGACTTCGACATCCACTCGCCCATGACGTCGCGCATCAGCCATCTGGTCCTCGGCGACATACTGTCGATTGCCGTGGCGCTGCGCAAAGGCGACGCCCTGCGGGAACGGCTGGAACGCCACAAGCAGGCGCTCAGCCGCCATCCCCGGGAACAATAAATACTAGTATATCAGTTTGAGGGCAAGGCGCTTCGGGCGGTGGCGCACAGCGTGCGCCGTTTCGCCGCGGATCGATGGTTTTCGGAACAGCCTAACGAGGACGGGAGAACAGGCGCGGGTCCCACCGCACCGGCTGCTCCGCGGAAACGGTGATGCGTGCGGCGTCGGGATGGCGCTGGTTTATGATGATGTTACGGTCGATCGCGGTGACGGCGGACGGCACCAGAAGAACCGCGGAACGCCCCTCGTCGAACCACCGGTCGCCGTAAGCGCTCGCCGCATGCCCGGGCTCGTTCCAGCCGGGCACATGGGCTGGATCGACGGATTCGACGACATCGTCCGGAATGGCAATCGAAACGAAACGGTCATTGACCGGGGCGCGGCCGATGGCGGTGTAGACCAACCGCTCCAGCATGCAGATGGCGAAGGACTCGCCGCCATAGATCACCCGGCGCCCGCGCGAATTCCAACGCCCACCGTGCAGTTCGGCACCGGTTCCATCGAACACCGGATGGTTGGCGCCGGCAATCCGGAAGGCGATCACACGGGAAGCCCATATTCGATGGCCGCGAGGATCTGTTCGACCTGCCGAGCCCCGAGGTCCGTCACCGCCGCCTCCACCGGCGTGCGACCGCCCAGCATCGGGTGCGGCGCCGCCAGAAAATCCTGGGCGTCTGCCTCCACGCCCCAAACACTCAGCGCGTGGGCGGTGATGCGGGCCAAGCGCTCCGTCCGTTCGCTTTCATCCCGGCTCAGCCGATCACGGCGCCGCTTGTAGGTGGCCTCCGGCACGATGCCGTACATGATGGAGCGGCGATGCCGGGGATCGCGGGTGACGCGCTTGACGACGGTGCCGAGCGTCGACTTGGGCAGTCCCTCGTCAACGGCATCGCTGAGATCGGCAAGCGAATGGATAGGGCGCCCGATCAGCCGCTCTCCACCCAGAACCTCGGCCACCATTTCCGCGCGGATCATGGCCCCTCCATACGGTATCATATGGCGAAAATATGAGGCCGGATGATCCTTTCGGCAAGGACAAAGCACAGCCCGCGAAACCCGGCCAACAAGCAAGGCCAGCAAGCAAGGCCAGCAAAAAGCCCGGCCCCGTTTCCGGGACCGGGCCTTCCGCTTCCAGCCGCAGCCGAACCGTCAGTCGCCGGCGGGCACCGGCTCGGCACCCTGCGGGGGATGGGCGCCGGTACGCTTGCTGCCGAACAGACGGTAGACCGCGACGAAGAAGACCGGGACGAAGAGGATCGCCAGCACGGTGGCGGAGATCATGCCGCCCATCACGCCGACGCCGATGGCGTTCTGGCTTTCCGAACCGGCGCCGCTGCTGGTCGCCAGCGGCAGCACGCCCAGCACGAAGGCCAGCGAGGTCATGATGATCGGGCGCAGGCGCTGGCGGCACGCCTCGATGGCGGCGTCCTTCAGCTCCATGCCTTCGTCGTACAATGCTTTAGCGAACTCCACGATCAGGATGGCGTTCTTCGCCGACAGGCCGATGGTCGTCAGCAGGCCCACCTGGAAGTAGACGTCGCTCGGCAGACCGCGCAGCGTGGCGGCGAGCACGGCGCCGATGACGCCCAGCGGCACCACCAGGATGACCGACACCGGCACCGACCAGCTCTCGTAGAGCGCCGCCAGGCAGAGGAAGACGATCAGCATGGACAGGGCGTAGAGCGCCGGGGCCTGCGACCCGCTCAGCCGCTCCTCGTAGGACAGGCCGGTCCATTCATAGCCGACGCCCGGCGGCAGCTTGGCCATCATCGCCTCCATCTCCTGCATCGCCTCGCCGGAGCTGACACCCGGCGCCGCGGAGCCCTGGATGTTGAGCGACGACATGCCGTTGTACCGCTCCAGCTTCGGCGAGCCGAAGGTCCATTGCGCCGTGGTGAAGGCGGAGAAGGGCACCATCTGCCCCATGGCGTTGCGCACATACCAGCGGTCGACATCGCTCGGCTGCATGCGGTAGGGGGCGTCGGCCTGGAGATAGACGCGCTTCACGCGCCCCCGGTCGATGAAGTCGTTGACGTAGGAGGAGCCCCAGGCCGCCGTCAGGGTCGTGTTGACGTCGGTCAGCGACAGGCCGAGCGCGCTGGCCTTCTCGCGGTCCACCGTCAGCTTGAACTGCGGCGTGTCCTCCAGACCGTTCGGGCGGACGCCGACCAGCTTGGCGTTCTGCGCCGCAAGGCCCAGCAGCTGGTTGCGCGCCTGCATCAGCCGGTCGTGCCCGACGCCGCCGCGGTCCACAAGCTGCAGGTCGAAGCCGGTGGCGTTGCCGAGACCCGGAACCGAGGGCGGCATGAAGGCGAAGACCACCGCGTCCTTGGCCTTCGACAGGGCGCCCATCGCACGCCCGGCGATGGCCGTCGGCTTGCGGTCGGCGGACTCGCGCTCGCTCCAGTCGCGCAGCCGGACGAAGGCCATGCCGGCGTTCTGGCCGCGGCCCGCGAAGTTGAAGCCGGCGATGGTGAACAGGCCCTCGACGCTGTCCTTCTCCTTCTCCAGGAAATAGGTCTCGACCTGCTTGGTGGTCTCCAGCGTGCGCTCGATGCTGGCGTTCGGCGGGGCCGACCACAGCACGAACATGGTCCCGCGGTCCTCCTGCGGCAGGAAGGAGGAGGGCATCTGGAGGAACAGGTAGGCCAAGCCGCCGACGATCAGCGCATAGGCGATGCCGTAGCGCCCGAGCCGCGACACCGCCCCGCGCACCCCACTCAGATAGACCCGGCTGCTGGCGTCGAAGCCGCGGTTGAACAGCCCGAAGAAGCCGCGCTTGGCCTGCCCGTGACCCTTCGCCACCGGCTTCAGGATGGTGGCGCAGAGCGCCGGGGTCAGCACCAGGGCCACCAGCACCGACAGCGCCATCGCCGACACGATGGTCAGGGAGAACTGGCGGTAGATGGCACCGGCGGAGCCGCCGAAGAAGGCCATGGGGACGAACACGGCGGACAGCACCAGCGCGATGCCGATCAGCGCGCCGGTGATCTGGCCCATTGATTTGCGGGTCGCCTCGCGCGGGGGCAGCCCGTCCTCGCTCATCACGCGCTCGACGTTCTCCACCACCACGATGGCGTCGTCGACCAGCAGGCCGATCGCCAGCACCATGCCGAACATGGTCAGCGTGTTGATCGAGAAGCCGAACAGCGACAGCACGCCGAAGGTGCCGAGAAGCACCACGGGAACCGCGATGGTCGGGATCAGCGTCGCCCGGAAGTTCTGCAGGAACAGGTACATCACGGCGAAGACGAGGATGATCGCCTCGACCAGCGTCTTGATGACCTCGTGGATCGACAGCTCGACGAAGGGCGTCGTGTCGTAGGGGTAGATGACCTCCAGCCCTTCCGGGAAGAAGGCCGACAGTTCGGCGATGCGCGCCTTCACCGCCGCGGCGGTGTCCAGCGCGTTGGCGCCGGTCGCCAGCTTGACGCCCAGGCCCGCCGCCGGCTTGCCGTTGTAGCGGGCGGTGATCTCGTAGGTTTCCTGCCCGACCTCGATGCGCGCGACGTCGCGCAGCCGCACCTGGCCGCCGTCGGGATTGACGCGCAGCAGGATGGCGCCGAACTCCTCCGGCGTCTGCATGCGCGACTGCGCCATGATGGTGGCGTTGATGCGCTGGCCGGGCACGGCCGGAGCGCCGCCGAGCTGGCCCGCCGAGACCTGCGCGTTCTCCGCCTTGATAGCGTTGGTGACGTCGATGGTGGTCAGCTGGTGGCTGTTCAGCGCGTCGGGGTCCAGCCAGATCCGCATGGCGTGCTGCGGGCCGAACACGGTGATGTCGCCCACGCCCTCGACGCGGCTGATCGTGTCCTGGAGGTTGGAGGCCACATAGTCGGCGATGTCGCCCTGGGTCAGCCGCCCGTCGCTGGACACGAAGCCGGCGACCATCAGGAAGTCGTTGCCGGCCTTCGACACCTGGAGGCCGCGCTGCTGCACCTCCTGCGGCAGGAGCGGCACGGCGAGCTGGAGCTTGTTCTGCACCTGGACCTGGGCGATGTCCGGGTTGGCCTCCGGCTCGAAGGTCAGGGTGATGGTGACGTTGCCCGACGAGTCGCTGTTCGACGACATGTAGCGGAAATGGTCGAGCCCAGTCATCTTCTGCTCGATGACCTGGGTGACCGTGTCCTCCAGCGTCTTCGCGGACGCGCCGGGGTAGCTGGCGGTGACGGACACCGTCGGCGGGGCGATCTTCGGGTATTGCTCGACGGGCAGGCCCAGGATCGCCAGACCGCCCGCCAGCATGATGACGATGGCGATGACCCAGGCGAAGACGGGCCGGTCGATGAAGTATTTCGACATGGATCGGTCCTTGGTATCAGCGCGCCTGCGGTCCGGGCAGGGCCGCGACAGCGGCCTGGGCCGGGACCGGCTTCACCTCGCCCCCCGGCTTCACCTTCTGAAGCCCCTCGACCACGATGCGCTCGCCCGCCTTCAGACCGTCGGAGACCAGCCAGGCGTTGTTGATCGCCCGCTCGGTCTTGATGGTGCGCGGGTTGACCTTGTTGTCGTCGCCGACGACCCAGACGCGCGCCGAACCGTCGGGGCCGCGCTGGACGGCCTCCTGCGGCACGGCGAGGGCGTTCTCGGCCACCCCCTGCTCGACGCGGGCGCGCACGAACAGGCCGGGCAGCAAATTCAGGTTCGGGTTCGGGAACACCGCGCGGAGCTGGACCGAGCTGGTCCCCGGATCGACCGACACGTCGGAGAACTGAAGCTCGCCGCGCTGGGGATAGGGGGCCTCCGCCGCGTGCAGGAACAGCGAGACGGGGATCTTTCCGGGCTCGGCCGGGCGGATGCGCCCGCTCTCCATGTCCTGGCGGAGCTGCATGAGCTGCGAGGCGGTCTGGGTCACGTCCACATAGATCGGGTCGAGCTGCTGGACGGTGGCGAGCGCCGTCGCCTGGTTGGCGGTGACCAGCGCGCCTTCCGTCACGGCGGACTTGCCGATGCGGCCCGAAATGGGGGCAAAGACCTTGGTGTAGTCCAGATTGATGCGCGCCAGATTGTGGGCGGCCTTGGCGGCGGCGACCTGCGCCTCGTTCTGCTTCAGCGCGGCCATGGCGTCGTCGTAGTCCTGCTTGCTGACGACGCTGTTCTTGACGAGGTCGTTGTAGCGGGCCGCCTTGTTGCGGGCGGCCTGCAGGTTGGCCTCCGCCTTCTGGATGTCGGCCTGGGCAACGGCGAGGTTGGCCTCGTAGGTGGCCGGGTCGATCTGGTAGAGCTGGTCGCCCGCCTTGACGTCGCCCCCCTCGGTGAAGAAGCGCTTCAGCACGATGCCGCTGACCTGCGGGCGGATCTCCGCCACGCGGAAGGCCGCGGTGCGGCCGGGCAGCTCGGTGGTGACGGACAGGCTCTGCGGCTGGATGGTGGCCACCGCGACCTCCGCCGGTCCAGGCGCCGGCTGGCCCCCGGCGGCGTGTTTCTTATCCTGGCAGGCACCCAGCACCACGGTCAGGGAGGCCGCCACGGCAAGAGACAGAAATGCGTTCCTGTTGAACATCCGTTCCTCGTGAAAACGCCGTGATGCGGCGATGAAATGTCCTAATGAGCCGGGGGCGTTCCACATTCCACCCGGCTTTCGGGACCGGCCTTCGGAACCGGTGGAAAAGGCCGGTGGGCGCGGACGGTGCGAAATGACCCCTTTATTCGTACTGTCTCATACAGTACACTGTACCAGACGATACATTCAGAACGACCGTTCGCGCAAGGGGGAACCGCAATGCCCGACAAGGGGGCATCCACACCGTTCCAGGGTGGCATCGCCGGATTTGGCACTGGCGGCTTCGACCCACCCGGCTGCGGCCCGCGCGGACAGGCGCGCTGCCGGGCGCTGCTCGACGCCGCGGCGACGCTGTTCGTGGAGAAGGGATTCGCGCTGACCTCGCTGTCCGACATCCTGCGGCAGGCCGGCGGGTCGCGCACCACGCTCTACGAGCATTTCGGCGACAAGGAGGGGTTGTTCCGCGCGGTGATGGAGCGTCATTGCGACCGCGTGCTGGAGGAGATGTCGGCCATGCGCACCGCCGGCCCGGTGGCGCTAGCCGAGGAACTGGAGGAGAACCTGTTCCGCGTCGGTCTGCACATCGCCGGCACGCTGACCATGCCGGAAACCACCGCCATCCTGCGCATCCTGGTGTCGGAGGGCGGGCGCATTCCCGACATCGCCCGGGCCTTCTTCCAGGTCGGTCCGGAGAAGACCATCGGCTGGCTCGCCGACTGCTTCCGCGACCTGGCGGAGGCCGGGCGCCTGCGCATCGACGATCCGGAGGGGGCCGCCCATGCCTTCATCGGCATGGTGGTCGGCGACCTGCTGACCAAGCGGCTGATCCTTCCGAATGAGCCCATCTCCATGGAGGAGTTGGAGCGCTATGTCCGCCAGTCCGTCCGGTTGTTCCTCGCGGGGGCCCAGGCCTAACCTCACTCCCAAACGCAAGAAAAATCATATCTTGTGCTCAAGTTTCGAGAGATGTAATCCGCATTATACGTTTACTTTCAGTTTAATAAAACCAACATCTATTGTCTGTATTCTTAAATACTGTCCTTCTCAAAATATTCAAGGGTAGATAAACTAATGAAGTCATGAAAATTATTGCATATACGCACGAGCGATCTCTTCAAGATATGTGCGCAGATACTAAAATGTAATTCTGTCTAACTGACATTCTCAGATTGTATGCAAAAATATCACCGTCAAATGTTCACTTGACATATCTTAAAAAGAATGTGATTTTTAAATTTAGGCTAGATTTTTAGCATTTTATAACAAAGGAGATAATTATGGAAATTAGCGACTTAGCAAAGTACTTTGAGCTCTCAGAAAATGCATTAAATTATCTTGGGAAAGCATTAGCATCAGCGGCAGCCGGGGCGCTTATAGCGCATATAATGCATATAGTAAGAAAAAGGATTCCAGCCCGATTATCGTGGGGATTAAAAGAACACAGAACATCTGTATTTGTTCTTGCGACTTCAGCAAAAGTGGATACAGGAGAATATATCAGGTATTCTTCAGGTATTGGACAAATTAGAGCCGTAGGCATCCTTGTTCCTGGATTTATTAGAGCATACAAAACAATAAATTCAAGCAATGTCTTATTGTCGGAAGAACTTCCCGAAATTTATTGTGGGAGAGACTTAATTGTTATCGGAGGGCCAAAAAACAATAAATTAACGGAAGATCTTCTAAAAAAAATGGATAAATTGCCGTATACTATGGTCGGCAACCAGATCATCAATAGAATTAGTAACACAAAAATAAAAGGTGTAATCAAAAATGGGTTTGTTACTGAGGACTATGGACTTATTATAAAGACAAGAAACCCTTACAATAGGGAAGCGCGATGCCTGATTATCATGGGTACACACACATATGGGTTGGATGCTGCTGCAACAGCATTCGTAGAAAACCTATCAAAATTATCATATCTCTTTGTTAGTGACTACGTTTGCTTGGTTAAAGCATCCGTCTCTGGTCACTATGTAGGAAAGCCTAAAATTTTAGACTTCAGAAAGATCAAAAATGGTGATGATGAAACTTTGAACCTTTTTTCCGCTGAGATGGATGAGGAAGCGTCATGAAAGTTATAGAATCCTTCCTAATGGGACGGATGGGTTATGATTATCTTTGCGAGGATTCAATATTTATCAATGATAATTATGTTGCTGTTATAGATGGAGCTACGCAGAAAAGTGGAGTGAAAATTGACGGCGTGACGCCGGGACGCTCCATCTCAGAGACAATTTTATCGTTCCTAAAGACAGCCCCCTCAAAGCTTTCTGGTGAGGATCTTATCCGCGAAGTGGGGGATTACGTTCAGAAGAGATTGCTGATTCCCAATGGAATAAACAAGACAGATGAGCATTCGCCTTCGGCTTCTATCGCAATTGTTACAATAGATACACTGAAGATTACTATTGTTGGAGATGTACAATCAATGATAAACGGGAGTAAAAGCGTAAGAATAAAGAAGTTTGATGAATTCATGGGAGAAGCCCGATCCCTTTATATAAAAATGCTAATTGCTGATGGAAGATTTGAGAATAATGGATTGGATATAGGGCGAGAAACAATAATGCCTTGGCTTGGCATGCAGCATGTTCTACGAAACAATCCAAATTTTGGAGAATGGAGCTATGGCGCCATCGACGGCCACAAAGTCGATAAAATGCATATAGAGGAGATTAGCATAAATATTGGTGATGAGATCGTGCTGTGTACTGATGGATATCCAACAATAAATGCGTCTCTTGCATTGGCAGAAAGTGAGTTGATGCATTATCTTGAGAAAGATCCATTGAGAATATATGATGTCCCAAGCACGAAAGGGCTTGAAAAAGGAAACATATCCTTTGATGACAGAGCTTATATCAGAATAATTATATAAGCAGCAATAAGCAAAGAATAAGGTCGAAAACATATTAATATTTTTACTAAAAGATGTGTAAAAAATAGCCATTTTTTATATGCATCATAAATGCACTGTATTATTTATGCTGATTTATTTTATATGAACATTTACTAAATTTCCGCAAAGTGAATATTTAACGCTTCTATGCATTTCGATGCCATGCGCAAGGCGGAACCATCATAAATGAATCCGCCGCTAGGGAACCGGACTGACAGACCCCATTGCAACAGAGCTTGGCAGCCGGCATAGCTCTTTCGACAGTGTGCGGAACTTTCGCTTGGAAGGCCGTGGAAAAACCGATGCACCGGGGAAACGCCAGGGAATTGACGGACAGGACAACGGACAAGGACGCATCCACGGTCGGCCCGCGCGGTCGGGCGCGCCGGCAGGCCCTGCTCGACGCGGCGGCGGCGCTGTTCGTCGAGAAGGGCTTCGAGAAGACCACGCTGACCGACATCATCGGCCGGGCCGGGGGGTCGCGCGCCACCCTCTACGAGCATTTCGGCGACAAGGAGGGGCTGTTCCGCGTGATGATGGAGGAGAACAGCGCCCGCATCCAGGACGGGCTGGCCGCCATCCAGGCCGACGAGCGGGCAGCGCCGGAGGACGGGCTGACCCGCTTCGCCCTGCACCTCGTCGCGGCGCTGTTCGACGACCGCACCATGGCCATCGTCCGCGTGCTGGTCTCGGAGGGCGGACGCATCCCCGACATCGCCGAAGCCTTCTTCCGCATCGGCCCGGAAACCGCCCAGCGGCGGCTGGCCGACTATCTGGCGCGGCAGACCGCCACCGGTGCCCTGACCGTCGCGGAGCCGGAGGCGGCCGCCCGCGGCTTCATCGGCATGATCACCGGCAACATCCTGCTGCGCCGCCTGATCCTGCCGGAACAATCCTTCTCCATGGAGGAGGTGGAGCGTTACGTCGGACGGGCCGTCGCCCTCTTCCTGGCGGGTGCCCGCCCCATTGCGGAGCACTGACCTTGGGTTGAGGCAAGCGCAGCCGGGCGCAGGAAAGCGTTAGGACCGAAGGACAGGCGTTGCAACATACTACGGTATGTTAGGGTTCATACGATCGCTTCCTTCATCCCATCGGCCCCCGGGCCGGGACGGTCGATCGTGTCCATGGTTCGCTGGCTTCTGCTGCTCATCTTCACTCTGGCCCCGCTGATTGGGTTCGAGGTCTATTCCCACACCCGGCTGCGGGCGGAGCGGGAGGCCGAACTCGGTCAGGAGGCGTTGCGTCTGCTCGACCTGATCCAGACCGAACAGCAGCGGATCGTCGACGACATCGAACACATCCTGGTCACGCTGGCGGAGGCGGAGATCGCCGGTCCGGCCTGCCAGGAGACGATGGAGCGGCTTCACCAGCGCCTGCCCAACTATCTGACGCTGGGCTTCGCCGACCGATCGGGGACCGTCCTGTGCGCCACCGACCGAAGGACCGTCGGGACCGGAAGCGCCGACCAGCCACAGATTCGTCAGGCCCTGACGACCGGCCTCTTCTCGGTGGGCGAATATGTCGCCACCGAGGGGCCGCGCCACCGCGTTCTGCCCTTCGCCCTGCCCTATGCACGCGGCGGCGAGAACGGCGGGCAAAGCGATGGAACCCAGCCGGCGGTCGTCACCGCCCTGCTCGACCTCGACTGGCTGCGCCAGTATCAGGCGCGCAAGCCCCTGCCGCCGAACGTGACGGTCCTTCTGGCCGACCGCGGCGGCACCGTCCTCGTCCGCGTCCCGGACCTCCAGGGAATCGTCGGCCAGCCGCTTCCCGAACGGCTCGGCCTGTTGCTCAGTGGCGCGGAGACGGCGACGGCGCTGACCGAGGGGTTGGACGGGACGCCCCGCGTCACCGCCTATTCCCCGCCGGGCGCCAACGGCAGCGGCCTCGCCATCGCCGTGGGGATCGACCGGGCCGCCGCACTGCGCACCGTCGATGTGGCCACCCTGTGGTCATGGTTCCCCTTCCTGCTCATCCTGCTGCTCACCCTGACCGGAACCGCCTGGGCCATCGGGCGCCTGACCCGCCAGCGCGAAACGGAGCGGTCGCTGCTGAAGGCGGTGCTGGAGCATCTGCGCGCCGGCGTGGTGGTGGCGGAGGCGCCCACCGGACGGGTGATCCTGCACAACAGCGCGGCGGAACGGCTGATCGGCCAGCCGCTCGGCCGGATCGAGCGCATCGAGGACTATCCCCGCCCCTTCACGAGCGGTTCGGAAAAGTCTTCGGAGTTGCCGCTGGTCCGCGCCCTGCGCGACGGCGCGGTGGTGCGGCAGGAGGAGCTGCGCCGCGACACCCCCGCCGGTCCCGTCATCTGTCTGGCCGATGCCGAGCCGGTGCGCGATCCCGATTGCCGCATCACGCTGGCCGTCGTCACCCTGACCGACATCACCGAGCGCAATGCCGGCGAGGAAGCCCTGCGGCGGAGCGAGACCCGCTTCCGCGAGCTGGTCGAGAACACCCCGGTGATGATGTGGATCAACCGGCCGGACGGGGCGCGGGAATACTACAACGCCGCCTGGCGCTCCTACACCGGGCGCAGCCCGGAACAGGGGGAGCGCTGGTCCTACATCCACCCCGCCGACTATCCCCGGCTGCTCGACTGCCGCGAGCGCGGCATCGCCGCGGGCGAGCCCTACGGCTTCGACGTGCGCATGCAGCGCCACGACGGGGCCTACCGCTGGCACGTCTGCCGGATCAACCCGATGCGCCAGAATGGTCAGGTCATCGCCTGGGTCGGCACCGCGGTGGACGTGCACGACAGCCGCATGGCCCGCGAGGCGGCGGAGCAGGCCGACCGCTCCAAGAGCCGCTTCCTGGCCGCCGCCAGCCATGATCTGCGCCAGCCCATGCAGTCCATGTTCTTCTTCGCCGAGGCGCTGCACAGCCACGTCCACTCCCCGCGCGGGCGCGATGCCCTGGCAATGCTGGAGCGCGGGATGGAGACGCTGAAGGGCCTGCTCGACAGCCTGCTCGACGTCTCGCAGCTCGACGCCGGGGTGATCGAGCCGCGGATCGAGGACTTTTCCGTCAAGCCGCTGCTCGACGACATCGGGTCCGCCTACGCCCCGGTCGCCGCCGCCAAAGGTCTGGATCTCCAGGTGGTGAACCACCACGACCTGACCGTGCGCAGCGACCGCAACCTGCTGGGGCGCATGGTTCGCAATCTGGTGGAGAACGCCATCCGCTACACCGAGCGCGGGGTGATCCGCCTGGAATGCCACCCCCTGGACGGCCACGCCGGCATCCAGGTGCGCGACACCGGAATCGGCATCTCCGGCGAGCAGATGTCCTGGATCTTCGAGGAGTTCTATCAGGTCGGCAACCCCGAGCGGGACCGCAACCAGGGGCTCGGCCTCGGCCTCGCCATCGTGCAGAAGCTGTCGGCGCTGCTCGGCCACCCGGTGGAGGTGCGCTCCGAACTCGGCAAGGGATCGGTGTTCCGCATCTCCGTGCCGCTCGGCGATGCCGCGGAAAACCCGGTTCCGGTTCTCCCGCCCCGCGAAACGGAGCGCGGGCGGCTGGCCGTCCTGATCGACGACGACGCCATCGTCCTGATGGGGCTGCGCTCGATCTTCCAGGATTGGGGCTACGACACCATCGTCGCCTCCTCCACCGAGGAGGCGCTGGAGCGGCTGCGGGCGGCGGGCCGGCGGCCCGACGTGATGGTCGCCGACTACCGCCTGCGCGAGCACAAGGTGGGCACCGAGGCCATCCTGAAGATCCGCGAACTGGCCGGGGCACCGGTTCCCGCCGTCCTGCTGACCGGCGATTCCGGCCCCGACGTGATGCAGGAGGCCGAGCGGCACGGGATCGGCCTGATGTTCAAGCCGGTCACCGCCCGCCTGCTCCAGGAGGCCCTGACCCGCCAGACCGGCACCGCCGCGTGACGTTCCGGAGCGGGCCAAGTTTCCCGACGACCGACTCTCCCGCCGACCGGCTACATCCCCCGCACCGTCTGGAGCCCGCGCCGCACCTGCTCGGAATCGTAGGGCTTGCGCAGGACCAGCACGTCGCGGAACTCCTCCGGGAAGATCGCGGACTCGCCGTAGCCGGTGGCGAACAGGAAGGGGATGCCCAGTTCGCGCAGCCGCTCCGCCACCGGGAAGGAGGTCTCGGTTCCCAGATTGACGTCGAGAAGCGCCATGGCCGGCGGGTCGTCCGTGATGGCGACCAGCGCCTGACGGACGCTCGCCACCGTCTCCACCCGCTCGGCGCCCAGCTTCAGCAGCATGTCCTCCGCGCTCATGGCGATGATCATGTTGTCTTCCAGAAGCAGCACAGCCCCGCCCAGCGGGATGTCCGCCGCCGCGCAGGGCGTCACCGCCGCTTCGATCACCGCCGGGCGTTCCGGCGCCAGGCTGACATGGATGGCCGGAATGGTGAAGCGCGCCTTCAGCCCGGCCAGGGCGTAGGTCACCGTCGCCTCGCCCTTCAACTCGTGCGGGACCGAACGCTCGATGATGGTCGTGCCGAAACCCTGGCGCGTCGGCGCCTGCACGGGCGGTCCGCCGCTTTCCTCCCAGCAGAGTTCCAGGGCGTCCTGCTCGTCCAGGCTCCAATGGACCTTCACCCGGCCGCCGCTGTCGGCGAAGGCGCCGTATTTGGCGGCGTTGGTCACCAGCTCGTGCATGATCAGAGCCATCACGGACAGGGCCGGGGGCGACAGCAGCACCTCCGGCCCGGACAGGACCACCCGCTCCGCCCGGCTACCCAGATAGGCGTCGACCTCCGCCGCGATCAGGGGACGCAGGGGGGAGGGCTTCCAGTTCTCCGCCGTCAATTGGTCGTGCGCCCGCGCCAGCGCCTGGATGCGCCCGCCGACGATCTCGGCGAATTCCTCGACGCGGGTGACGCCGGCCCGGCTCTGGGCCAGCAATGCCCGGACGAGGCTGAGGATGTTGCGGACCCGGTGGTTCAGCTCGGCGATCAGCAGCTCCTGCCGCTCGCGGGCCGTCCGGCGCTCCTCCTCCGCCTGATCAGCCAGCCGCAGCACCACCTCCATCAGCGTGATCCGCAGGGAGTCGGCGATGCGCAGGTCGGCTTCCGTCCAGGGCGCGGACTGGCCGTGCACCGTCTCCTTCCACGCCTCGAAACTCTTGCGCGGGGTGAGACGCTGCCCGTTGGAGCCGGGTTCCACGGGCTTGTCCGGGTTGCCGGCCCAGGTGACGGTGCGGACCGACTCCTTGCGGAAGAAGATGATGTAGTCGCGCGGCTTGCGCGACACCGGGATGGCCAGCATGCCGGCGGCGCGCTCGGTGAAATCCACACCGGGCTGGTGGACCTGCCCGATCTCGCTGGTGGCGAAGACGCGGCTGGCGTGCGCGCGGTTGAGCATGCGCACCAGCCCGAGCAGCTCCTCCGGCGTCGGGGTGCTGCCGTCCACAAGGGTCTGGCCGCCCAGCACGATGGCGAAGCCGTCGCTGCGGATGTAGTGGCCGACCTCGCCGCGCAGCCGCTCCAGATTCTCCATGGAGGTGGCGCCGTCCGCCATCACCGCCATGATGCGGGTGTGGAGCAGGTGCGCCTTGGCCTCGTAAGCCTCCTCCCGATCGCGTTCGACGCCTTCCAGCAGGAAGGAGAACATCTGGCCGTACAGCTCCGCCGCCGTGCGCCGCTCCAGCGACAGCCGACGCGGCACCATGTTGTGGCAGGCGAACAACCCCCACAGCTTGCCGCGGCGCAGGATCGACACCGACAGCGAGGCGGCGACGCCCATGTTGCGCAGATACTCGCAGTGGATGGGCGACACGCTGCGCAGGACGCTCATCGACAGGTCGAGCGGTTCGCCCTCCGGTCCGACCGGCGGCAGGATGGCCGCGGGCGGCGCGTCCACGTCGTTGATGCAGCGCAGCCAATTCCGCTCGTACAGCGCGCGGGCCTGCTTGGGGATGTCCGACGCCGGGTAGCGCAGCCCCAGATAGGAGGGCATGCCGCGCACCGCGGATTCCGCGATCACCTCCCCCGCGCCGTCACGGTCGAAGCGGTAGATCATCACCCGGTCGTAACCGGTCAGAGACCGCAGCTGCCGCGCCGCCTCGCGGCAGCAGGCGTCGAAGTCGGGGGTGCGCTGCAGCCGTCCGATCATGGCGCGGACCATGGAACCGACGTCCAGCTCGCTGTCCGGCTCGCTCGGCTCCGCCTCGATGATGATCGACTGGCCGGACAGATGCACCGCGATGTCCAGCGGCAGCGCGTTGGCCGACAGCTTCACCCGGAAGGCGCGCTCCACCGACCCGTTGATCAGGGAGAGCTGGAGCCGCCCGCGGAGGGCGTGCAGCGCTTCCTCCTCCATCACCTCGGTCAGGGGAAGCCCCAGCAGCGCGTCGGGTTCCACACCCAGCCACGTCCCGATGTTGGACGAGGCGTGCTTGACGATCCAATCCGTCGACAGCGCGATCAGGAATCCGCTCGGCTGGATGGACCCGACGAGATGGATCGGCTCCCGGTCGCAATTGCTCAAGTCTACGCCACCGGTCATTGCCGCACCGCTCCGGTCATTCGTCCACCATCGTCATTGTTCCGGCGTTCCTCAAATTTGACCCATGCATCCGGACAGGCCGATGATTTGCCGATCCCTTGGCTTGTTTCATGCCAACATACCGAAGCGGTTTTAAAGCACGTCGGGTCGGTAAAATAATCCAAAATCGAAGTGGGTCCACTACCATCCCTCTCGGCAAAAAGCCCTACGCTCCGTCCGACCCATTGGGCGGGGGAGCCTGCGGCATTTTGGCAAGACAAGCCCGTCGCCCGACGAAACGGGCTTGCCTTTCAATCTGATATACTAGTATTTTATTTTGTGAAGGACAGACGCGCAGCCCGGCCGGCCCAGGCCCGCCCGTGCCGCGAGCGCATCCCCGAGAACCGCACCGACCGCCGCGCGCCGCACCGTCACGCCGGCTTTGGCGCGGCGGTCTTACCGATGAACGCCCGCGCGCCGCGCCCGCCGTCCCCGCCCTCTTTTGCGGAGCCCGTTTCGAAATGACCGCCCCCACCTCCCCGATCCGCCGCTTCCGGCAGACGAAGATCGTCGCCACGCTGGGTCCATCCTCCTCCTCGCCGGAGATGATCCGCTCGCTGTTCGAGGCGGGCGTCGACGTCTTCCGCCTCAACTTCAGCCATGGTTCCCACGACGACCACGGCGCCCGCGTGCGCGCCATCCGCGCCCTGGAGCGCGAGCTGGAACGGCCCATCGCCATCATGGCCGACCTCCAGGGGCCGAAGCTGCGGCTCGGCCGCTTCGCCGCCGGTTCGGTGGAACTGACGGTGGGCCAGCCCTTCCGCCTCGACCTCTCGACCGAGCCGGGCGACGCGACCCGCGTCGGCATGCCCCATCCGGAGATCTTCGCCGCCCTGCGCCCCGGCACCGACCTGCTGCTCGACGACGGCAAGGTGCGGCTGCGCATCGTCGCGTGCAGCCCCGACCACGCCGACACCGTCGTCGTGGCCGGCACCAGGCTGTCCGACCGCAAGGGCGTGAACGTGCCCGACGTTCTGCTGCCGCTGTCGCCGCTGACCGCGAAGGACCGCGCCGACCTCGTCTTCGCGCTGGAGCAGGAGGTGGACTGGGTGGCGCTGTCCTTCGTGCAGCGTCCCGAGGACGTGGCGGAGGCGCGCAAGCTGATCGCCGGGCGCGCCGCCCTGATGTCCAAGCTGGAGAAGCCGCTGGCCATCCAGCATCTGGAACGCATCGTCGAGCTGTCGGACGGCGTGATGGTCGCCCGCGGCGACCTCGGCGTGGAAATGCCGCCGGAGGACGTGCCGAGCATCCAGAAGCGGATCATCCGCGAGGCGCGCAAGGCCGGCAAGCCGGTGATCGTCGCCACCCAGATGCTCGAATCGATGATCGGCGCCCCCGCCCCGACCCGCGCCGAGGCGTCGGACGTCGCCACCGCCGTCTTCGACGGCGCCGACGCGGTGATGCTGTCGGCGGAAACCGCGTCGGGCGCCTACCCGGTCGAGGCGGTGTCGATGATGGACCGCATCGCCCGCCGGGTCGAGCATGACGACCTCTACCGCACGATGATGGACGCCCAGCACGCCGACCCGCAGGAGACGGCGGCCGACGCCATCACCGCGGCGGCGCGGCAGGTCGCCCACACCATCCACGCGGCGGCCATCGTCACCTACACCACCAGCGGTTCGACCACCCTGCGCGCCGCCCGCGAGCGGCCGGAGGTGCCGATCCTCTGCCTGACCGCGACCGTCGCCGCCTCGCGCCGTCTGGTGCTGGCCTACGGCGTGCACAGCGTGCTGACCGAGGACATCCAGAACTTCTCCGACATGGTGCACAAGGCGACCCGCATCGCCTACGCCCATGGCTTGGCGGAGGACGGGCAGCGGCTGGTCATCACCGCGGGCGTGCCCTTCGGCATGCCGGGTTCGACCAACATCCTGCGCATCGCCTGGGTGGAACGCCCCGTCCTCCCGGCCGGCGCTTACACGCAAAACGCGCAGGAAGCCCGGTCAGATCAATTGACCCCGGTCATGGCCGACGCCGGGGCCTGACATAGGATGGCACACAGCGCCGGTGCCGCAATGAAGCGGGCACCGGCGCCCATTCACGAGGTGCCTCATGCTCAGCCCGATTACCCCCCACCCCGCGCACGCCGCCGGGACGGGCGCATCGGTCCGCGGCTGGGTCCATTCGGTGGAGACGGGCGGAACGGTCGATGGGCCGGGTTTGCGCTACGTCCTGTTCCTGGCCGGATGCCCGCTGCGCTGCCAGTACTGCCACAACCCCGACACCCGTCACATGCACGACGGGTCGCCGGCCCAGTCCTCGGATGTGCTGGCCGACATCGCCACCTACGCCGATTTCCTGCACCGCGCCCATGGCGGCCTGACCATCAGCGGCGGCGAGCCGCTGGTCCAGCCGGAATTCTGCGCGGCCATCTACCGCGGCGCCAAGCAGCTCGGCCTGCACACCGCGCTGGACACCTCGGGATTCCTCGGCAGCCACGCCGACGACCATCTGCTGGCCGACGTCGATCTGGTGCTGCTGGACATCAAGGCGTTCAAGGAAGCCACCTACCGCGCGGTGACCGGCGTGCCGCTGCGCCCGACCCTGGAATTCGCCGAGCGGCTGTCCGCGATGCGCAAGCCGATCTGGCTGCGCTACGTGCTGGTTCCCGGCCTGACCGACCATCTCGACGAGATCGAGGGCTTGGCGGAATTCGCCGCCGGCCTGGAGGTGGTCGAGCGGGTGGACGTCCTGCCCTTCCACAAGATGGGCGAGTTCAAATGGAAGCAGCTCGGCCTGCCCTACGCGCTGGCCAACACCGAACCTCCCCCGCCGGAGCTGACCGAGCGGGTGCGCGGCATCTTCCGGACGCAGGGCCTGAAGGTCGTGTGAGACGAGGAGCAACCCCATCATGGACACGCATTCCCTTCCGGAGGCCGCCCCACACGCCTCCCCCTCTACCCCGCCCGCGTCCTCTCTCGACGCGCTGATGCCCGACGCCATCGCGCTCGCGGCGGAGAATCTGGGCGTCAAGAAGGCCAACTACGACGGTGCGACGCTGTTCGCCCTGGCGGTGCTGGCCGGCGCCTTCATCGCGCTGGGCGGCCTGTTCGCCACCGTCGCCATGTCTGGGGCGGAGGGCATGCTGCCCTACGGGGTGACCCGGCTGCTCGGCGGGCTGGTCTTCTCGCTGGGGCTGATCCTGGTCATCGTGGGCGGCGCGCAGCTCTTCACCGGCGACGCGCTGATGGTCATGGCCTGGGCGAGCGGGCGGGTGAAGACCGGGCGGATGCTCCAGGTCTGGACCATGGTGTGGCTCGGCAACTTCGTCGGCGCCGCCGGCACGGCGCTGCTGGTCTTCCTGTCCGGGCAGTACGCCTTCGGCCACGGGGCGGTGGGCGCCTCGGCGCTCTACTTCGCCACGGCCAAGGCGGGGTTGCCCGCCGGACAGGCCTTCTTCCTGGGCATCCTGTGCAACGTGCTGGTCTGTCTGGCGGTGTGGTTGGCGCTCGGCGCGCGCAGCGTGACCGACAAGATCATGGCGATCGTCTTCCCGGTCAGCGCCTTCGTCGCCGCGGGCTTCGAGCACTGCGTCGCCAACATGTACTTCGTGCCGCTGGGCCTGCTGATCGAATGGGGCGCCCCGGCCTCCTTCTGGGCCGACCTGGGCCGCGCCGCGCCGGTGATCCCGGTGGGGCAGTTCCTGCTGAATCTCGCCGCGGTAACGCTGGGCAACTGGTTCGGCGGAGCGGTGCTGGTCGGCGCCGTCTACTGGTTCATCTACCGCCGCCCGAGCCGCCGCACGGCGCATTAGAGGCTGACGGTTGCCCCCTCCCTAACCCTCCCCCTCTTTGAGGTGGAGGGAACTGCCGCCGCTTCGCAGAAGGCACCCTCTCCCGCGAAGCGGGGGAGGGCCGGGGTGGGGGCAAGGTCTCACCAACGAACCACCCCGCAGGGCACCCATGGCCCAACCCATCCCCAGCCATCTCCAGGCGCGCAGCGGCATCGTCTCCATGCTGCTGGCGGTGTTCCTCTACGCGGTGCTGAACGCGCTGGCGAAACATCTCGCGGCGGACTACCCGCTGGCCGAGGTGACCTTCTTCCGCAACGCCTTCGCCCTGCTGCCCGCCACCGCCATGCTGGCCCGCGCCGGCGGCTGGCGCAGCCTGCGGACCGAGCATCTCGGCGGCCATTTCTGGCGGTCGGCGATCGGCCTGACCTCGATGGTGCTGCTGTTCCTCTCTTACCACCTGATGCCGATGGCCGACGCGGTGGCCCTGTCCTTTTCCGCCCCGCTGTTCCTGACCGCGCTGTCCGTGCCGGTGCTGGGGGAGCGGGTCGGCCCCTACCGCTGGGGGGCGGTGGCGGTGGGCTTCGCCGGGGTGCTGGTCATCGTGCAGCCGGGAAGCGGCATGCTGAACACCGGCGCGCTGGTCGGGCTGAGCGCCGCCGTCGCCTACGCCTTCGCCATGATGGCGATGCGGCAGCTGGGGCGGACGGAGGCGCCGGTCACCACCGTCTTCTACTTCACCGCCTTCTCCACGCTGCTCAGCGCCTTCGCCCTGCCCTTCGTCTGGACGATGCCGACGGCGGAGGGCTTCGCGCTGATGGCGGCGATGGGGCTGGTCGGCGGCGGCGCGCAGTATTTCGCCACCCGCGCCTACGCCCTGGCCCCGGCGGCGGTCATCAGCCCGTTCAACTACGCCGGAATCCTCTGGGCCTGCCTGTTCGGCTGGCTGGTCTGGGGCGACTGGCCGGGAACCCACGTGCTGGCCGGCGCCGCCATCGTCATCGCCAGCGGCCTGCTGATCCTGATCCGCGAGACACGCCGCCGGGCCGAGGCGGAGACGTGCGACACTTCGCCCGAGGTGTCCCACACTTTGCCACTCAGCACCGGGCGCAAACACTAATATATTAGCTTTCACACGTTCACCGGGACGCCGGCCCACGCCCGCGCGACCCGCCCGCCCGACGAGGTGGCTCATGCCATCGGACACACTCACCGCTGCCCCGCCGCGGCAGCGCCGGCTCGCCACGGTCCGGCCCGCACCGCGCTCCGCCTCTCCCATCTACCGCGACCTGCGGAACGACATCCTGGGGATGCGCCGACGACCCGGCGAACCCATCGCCGAGGCCCGCATCGCCGCGGCCTACGGCGTCAGCCGCACCCCCGTGCACGAGGCGGTGCTGCGGCTGGCCGACGAGGGGCTGATCGACGTCTTCCCACAGTCGGGAACCTACGTGTCCCTGATCCCGGTCGCCGCCCTGCCGGAAGCCGGTGTGATCCGCAAGGCGCTGGAGGAGGCCACCGTGCGGATGGCCGCCGTCCGCGCCACCGCCGGCGACATCGCGCAGCTGCGCGCGGCGCTGGAAGCGCAGCGCGACCTCTGCGCCGCCTGCGACCGCGACGGCTTCCACGAGGCTGACGAGAGCTTCCACGCCCTGCTCGCCGATGTCGCCGGATTCCCCGGCTTCTGGGCGCTGGTGGAACAGGTGAAGGTGCAGGTCGACCGCTGCCGGCGCCTGACCCTGCCCGTTCCCGGCCAGATGGCCAAAGTCATCGCCGAGCACGACGCCATCGTGGAGGCCATCGCCGCCCACGACCGGGAGGCCAGCGTCGAGGCGCTCGGCGTCCATCTCGATGGATTGCGGCTGGCCATCGACGATTTGCGCGCCGCCGCACCACTCTATTTCACCGACGCGCCCACCGCCGCGGGACGTCAAACCCCGCCCCGGCTTTGATCCCCAACCTTTAATCCCCACCCGGCTTGCGACATTTTGGCGTCACGCGTTCCACCCCCCCGTTTTGTGCTTGCTCCGATAGCTGATATATTAATATAACTAGCCCAGCGGGACGCGGTGCCGACGCAAACAACCGGCGCCCTGTTCACCGAACAACAATCGGAGAGCCACGCGGAAGAACATCGCGGGCACTTCGGAACAAAGGACAAGAACCACCCAGCTTCACCCCCGTCGGCACACGCCGATGGCGCCGGGATTTTGCGCCTTTATCCCCTTCGGGATTATTTTTTGCCCCTGTTTTCGCAGCGCTATTATTCAAGGCGCACAGCCGAACAGCCCGGGCTTATTCCGAACACAGGGACTTTTCGTTTTTCCATTTTCGGCGGGCCGACGCCCCGCCTCCGCTCCAACAGGCACTTCTCCTAAGGCAGGAGTACGGTCATGAAGAACACCTTCCGTCGCCTCGGCATGGCGCTGCTGGCCGCTTGCGCTGCCGGCGCGCTGCTCGCCGCCCCGGTGTCGGCCCGCGACTTCCGGTCGGCCGACATCCATCCCGGCGACTACCCGACCGTCGAGGCGGTCAAGTACATGGGCAAGCTGCTGAGCGAACGCAGCAACGGCAAGCTCGGCGTGAAGGTCTACCCGAACGGCGCGCTGGGCAACGAGCGCGACACGATCGAGCAGATCAAGATCGGCGGGCTCGACATGATGCGCATCAACGTGGCGCCGCTGAACAACGTCGTGCCGGAGACGATGGTCGTCGCCCTGCCCTTCATCTTCCGCGACACCGACCACATGCACGCCGTGCTGGACGGCCCGATCGGCGACGAGATCCTGGCCGCCATGGAAAGCCAAGGGCTGATCGGTCTGGCCTTTTACGACAGCGGCTCACGCTCGCTCTATTCCAAGAAGCCGGTGTCGTCGCTGGCCGACCTCAAGGGCATGAAGATCCGCGTCCAGCAGTCGGACCTGTTCGTCTCGATGATCGAGGCGCTGGGTGCCAACCCGACGCCGATGCCGATGGGCGAGGTCTACACCGGCCTCAAGACCGGCATCGTCGACGCGGCGGAGAACAACTACCCGTCCTATGAATCCTCACGCCACTTCGAGGCGGCAAAGTACTTCACCCGCACCGAGCACGCCATGGCACCGGAGGTTCTGGTCTTCTCCAAGGTCACCTGGGACCGCCTGTCGAAGGACGACCAGGCCGCCATCCGCAAGGCCGCCAAGGACTCCGTCCCTTACATGCGCAAGCTGTGGGACGAGCGTGAGTTGAAGTCCAAGGACGTCGTCGTGAAGGCCGGCGCCCAGATCGTCGAGG
>NZ_QOKV01000043.1 GCF_008365405.1 Azospirillum brasilense
GCCCTGGAACTGGAAGGCCGAACGCGCCGCCACGGCCGCCTGATCCTTTCCGACATCACACGCCCCGGCCGTCATCCTCGCGCGACACCCAGCGCGCCGCTACGTGGGGCGCCGACGACGGATACGGTGAAGCCATGACGCCCATCCCCCTTGCCGGCGGCCTCCAGGTCGGGGCGGTGCTGGTCGGCCAGGGTCTCGACCCGCAAGGGGGGATCGCCGAACAGGACCTCCACGCGCAGACGCCGGTCCGGCTCCGCCGGCAGCCAAGCCCAGCCGGCCACCTGGGAACCGACGAGGTCGAGACAGCCTTCGGGTTCGATGGACATGGCGATCCCCTCCGCACCCGGCCGGGTGCCGCCGGCCTTCAGGGCGCGCGGGCGGCGAGGGGCTCGACCGTGCGCAGAAGGCCGAACTTCATCAGGTGGACAAGGCTGCGCAGCAGCAGAAGCTGGCGCTCCGGCGGCACCAGGGCCGCAAGTTCGTCCACCGTCCGGCCCGGCGGGTCCAGGGCGTCCAGTGCCAGGACGAGGTCGGCCGCCGGGGACAGGATGCCGCGCGCCGGGGAGTTCAGCGGGTCGGCGTGCAGCACCGCCAGGGCGTCGCTGACGGCCACCCGCGAGGCGCCGTCGGCGCGCACCAGCCGCAGCCCCGGCTCCAGCACGCGCGTCGGGTAGGTCTGGAACATGCGCAGCGGATCGGGGCGCAGCGGGTTGCCGTCCTCCTCGGGGAGACGCGCGGCGCGTTCCGGCGCGTGGCGGCGGATGTCGGCCAACTGGCGCCAGACGTCCAGATACTGCGGGATGATCGCCCGCCAGTCGAACAGGGCGACGGCGCGGGCGCGCCCGGCCTCACCCATCCGGCGGCGCAGGTTCCCGTCCGCGGCCAGCCGCGCGAAGGCCTGTGCCGCCGCCTGCACGTCCACGGCGCTGACCTGCGAGGTGCGGCCGATGTAATGGTCGTAATTGTCCAGCCCGGCGGCGTACCGGTCGGCCAGGTCGGCGCCGGCGCCCGGCGGCGGCAGGACGGTCGGCACGCGGAAGCCGTCCACGCCGTCGCGCACCGTCTCGCGGTAGCCGTTCCAATCGGTGACCACGCAGGGCAGCCCGGCGGCCATCGCTTCCACCGGGGTGATGCCGAAGGTTTCCTGGATGTTGTCCACCAGCGAGGTGAACAGGTCGGCGGCGGCCCAGACGCGGGTCCGCACCTCCGGCTTCCGGCCGTCGAGGAAGATCGCGTTGACGCTGGGGCAATAGCGCCGCGCCCCCGCGGCGAAGGCGGCACCGATGGCGTCGTTGCCGAACCAGCCGGCCTGAATCAGATGGATCCGTTTGCCCGTGAGGCGGGCGGCCTGCTCCAGCGCCAGATACATGGGCACCGGGTGCGCCTTGGCGTGGAAGCTCAGGCGGCCCATGAAAAGCACCGCCACCTCGTCGGCGCCGATGCCGAGCGCCGCACGCTCCGCCGCGCGCACCGACGGGTCGAAGCGGAAGGTGTCGGTGTCCACGCCGAGCGGGACCACCGGCAGGTTCGGCATCGGCACCTCAGCGGCGCCCAGCCGGTCGCGCAGATACGCCGCGTAGGGGCGCAGGATGGCCTCCACCGACGCGCGCGCCGCCTGGGAGGTGCAGATCACCGCGTCCCAGGGCTGCAGCGGCGCGGTCGCCAGGGCGCCGAGATTCTCCGGGTTTTCCGACGTGGTATGTGTGATGCCGCACAGGCTGTAGCCGCGCTGGTCGCGGGAGCGCCGGCGCCAAGCGTAATGGTCGATGCCCGGTCCCGGCACGAACAGGCAGCCGATGCCGGCGAGCCTCGACGGCTCCGACGTGGGGTAGAGCGCCACGCGCCGTCCCGGGGCATGGCGGGAGGCGAGATCGGTGAACAGGTGGGCCAGCTCCGGCCGGTCGATGTGGCAGGCGAAGCTGTCCAGCCCCGAGTGCCGGAAGAAGCCGATGAGAAAGGATTCCCCGGCGACGTGGCGGCCCTTCAGGTCGGCCCTTGCGGTCTCGTAGCCCTCGGGGTGGAAGTAGATGGCGGCGTTGGACACGGGCGACGGAGGTCCTGGATGGTGCAACGGGGCGAAGATGCCAGCCGGAGAGTAGCCGGACCATTCGCCCCGGGCAACGCGCCTGAACGCCGCGTCCGACGGCGTTACCCGTTCAGCCAGAGTGCGAGGTAGCCGTTGCCCTGCACGGTGCCGGGCATCGTCGCGACCGCCCCGACCGCCTTGCCGGTCAGCGTCAGGCTGGCGTCGATGCGCCCGTCGCCGTCGATGTCGATCTGGGCGGTGGCGCCCTTGTAGCCGTCGGCCCCGTTCATTTCCGCCCAGGACAGGGTCGACCGGCCGTCCTGCCAGCCCCAGACGGTCACCGTCTCGCCCATCTCCAGGTCCGTCACCGTGGACCAGACCGGCGCCCCCGTGCGCCCGTCGACGAAGAAGGTGTCCCGCCCCGCCCCGCCGGTCAGGAAGTTCGATCCCGTGCCGCCGTCCAGCACGTCGTCGCCGGCCCCTCCGTCGATGGCGTCGTCGCCGCCCAGGCCGTTGATGAAGTCGTTGCCGGCGCTGCCGGCGATGGCCTCGCCGGCAGCGCTGCCGATCCATTGCCATTGAAGGGAGGACAGCGGGCCGGAATAGGACGAAGCTTCCTGAAGGATGCTCTTGCCGGTCGCGCTTTCGGCCACCGCGTAGAAGGTGGTGGGCACCGTCCCGGCCTGGGCGTCGGGGTTGAGGGCCAGGGTCATGTCGCCGAAGGACAGCCGCTCGATGCTGCGCAGGGTGGTCGTTCCCTCGGCGCTGGTCACGGTCACCGCGCCGTCGCCGGTGTGCAGGATGCTGTAGGCTTCGGGCGGCTTCTCGAACAGGGCGGTGTCGATCCCCTCGCCGCCGTCCAGCGTGTCGTTGCCGCCGCCGCCGACCAGCGTGTCGTTGCCGGCCCCGCCGATCAGGAGGTTGTCTCGCTCGTTGCCGATCAGGAGGTCGTTGCCCGATCCGCTGACCGCGTTCTCGATCCAGCAGTCGTAGGCGATGCCGAGCGTGCGCCTTTCCAGCAGGAAGCCCGACGACCAGGCCGGCCCCAGGTCGCTGTAATGGCCGGGGCGCAGGTCGATCCGCGCGTCGGTGGTCTGGTTGGCCCAACTGATGGTGTCGTTGCCGCCGGCGTCCCAGATGGTCTCGTAGATCGCCTGGCCCGGCGCCCAGGAATAGACGGTGTCGCCGGTGTTGGTCGCCATGTTGGCGCCGTACAGGTACTGGATCGCCCGGATGTCGTTGATCATCGGCGTGGTGGCGAAGCGGTCCTGCCAGTACCCCATCGTCGGCGAGGCCCCGACGAAGGACTTGTAGCTCATCACGCTGTAAAGCTGGCTGTCGATGGCGGTGGGCGCCGCGGGGAAGCCGGCCCCGCCGTCCTCGTGCGTGTGTTTCAGGCCGAGCGCGTGGCCGATCTCATGCATGGCGGTGAGGTAGGCGTAGGAACCGCTGCTCCAGGACAGGGTGGGATCGGCGAAGGTGGTGCCGAACCAGACGTCCCCCCCTTCGGGCAGATCGGCCGTGGTCATGATCGTGTAGGCGACCGCGGGCGATGCGCTGCCGCCGATGCGCAGGTCGCCACAGGAAGCGGCCGTGTCGGCGACTTCGGTGCAGGTGATGTTCGCCACCGCGCTCCAAGTGCCGATCGCCTGCCGGATCGCCGCCTGGGCCGTGCCGGACAACGTCCAGACGCTGGTCGGGTCCGGCGTCGCATAGCCGTCGCGGTAGGCGGAGAGTCCGGCCACGCCGAAGGAGTAGGTCAGGGAAGCACCGGTGCCGGGGGTTCCGTTCGCCCCCCATTTGTAACCCCACAGCAAGGAATCAGTGGCGACGCTGCCGCTCGCGGTAATCCCGGATACGGGATACGCGTAATCAATTGCGCTCATCACTCAATATCCTGAAATGAAGATGGACCGCGCGGAGCGGATCGGTCTTCATTTCAGAATGAATTTGAGACAGACAATTATTCGAATGAACGGCTACCCAGAAGCATTCACCGCCATATGGAGAGCATTAAAGCAGTATTATTTTGCTTCTTTTGTGAAATGTCGCGGTGCATGGATGTAGCTCCGCCGGATCGCGGAAACCATCGGTGTGCGCCGGGTTGTCCGTGGAGGCAACCGGCCGCGCAGGCGCGCGCAAAGGGAACAGCGGATCGGATGAGTGTCGCATGAAGGCGGCGCCCCGGTCGCGCCCGGGCATCTCCGCATCACTCATCCGATTGGCAGCGCGCCCGGATACTCTTACTCGAATGTTCGGCAATCGCCCGGCTGCAACGGCCGGGCGGCCGGGCGGGGGGAGCGATGGGCCGGGGCGGCTTTGCGCGCCGCGTCAGACGAAGGCGTTCTCGACCAGCTCGCAGAGCATGTGGCCGGCGGCAATGTGCATTTCCTGGATGCGCGGGGTGTCGGAGGAGGGAACGCACAGGCAGACGTCGCACAGCTCCTTCATCCGGCCACCTCCGGCGCCGGTCAAGCCGACGGTGCGCAGGCCGAGGGTGCGCGCCGCCTCCAGGGCGGCGACCACGTTGCGGCTGTTGCCGCTGGTCGAGATGCCGACGAGAACGTCGCCCGGCCGGCCGAGCCCGCGCACCTGCCGTGCGAAGATCTCGTCGTAGGAGTAGTCGTTGGCGATGGCCGTCAGGGCGGACGTGTCGACCGTCAGCGCCACCGCCGCCAGCGGCGGCCGGTCGCGCAGGTAGCGCCCGGTGAGTTCCGCGGCCAGATGCTGGGAGTCGGCCGCCGAACCGCCATTGCCGCAGAACAGCACCTTGCCGCCCGCCCGCAGGCCGTCGATCATCACAGCGGCCGCGGCCGCGATGGAGTCCGCCTGCTCGGCGAAGGCGGCGAAGTTGCGGGACGTCTCGAGAAAAGCATCGCGGACGCGGTCTGTGGGGTTGGTCATGAGGGCTTCCTGGAAACGTCGAGAGGGGCGGGTCCTTCGTCCCGCACCATACGATGGGGGCGCCCAGCGGCGCCATCCCGCTCTTTTCCGCCATCCTTGGCGGTTGGTCTTCACGGGTGGCCGCGTGACGGTCCGCCGGCGGATCGGAAGGATATCAAAGGAGTCCGGCGCGCCGCCACGCCGGCAATTTCCGGTTCAGCAGGTCGGGCAGCACCACGGCGAGCCGATCCCGCATGGCTTCGCGACCGGTGATCGGACTGCCGTCCTCGGCCAGCACGGACCGCCCGAATCTCTCCAGCGTTCCGGCCACGAAGTCGCCGAGCGCGTGGAGGTCCGACGGGTGGCCGTCCCGTTGGCCGGTCAGCAGGCTGGCCAGGACGAGGCGTTCCAGCGAGTCCGCCGCGACGCCCTGCCCGACGACCGGTGCGGCCAGATGGAACAGCGACTCATCCAGCCCCATGCGCCGGGCCACGGCCCGGTTCAGCCGGCCGGCCGCCGCCCGGCCTTCCTCCGGCGCGTCCACCAGGGGATGCGCTTGGTTGGAGGACACCAGCAGCGCCAGGAAGCGCGACAGCGTTCCGAAATCGTGCCGGGCCATCTCCGGCATCGCGGCGATCTCGCCCAGGCTCGGCGTACCGGCGGCGAGCGCGTCGAGAATCGGCAGGCCGAGCGACGGATCGTGGCGCAACTCGCCCAGCGGCACCGGGATCGCCAGGCTGGCGTCCTCGCGCGGGACCAGAAGCGTGAAGCGCAGTTGCCGCAGGGCCGCCTCGGTCTCCGCCGGCGGCATCGATTCCGGGCCGCGCACGAAGACGTCGCGACGGAACACCTGGTTCACCGCGAAGTCGCGCACCGTCTGGGCCATGGTCGGATCGGCGATCTCCGCCAGGATGGCGCGCAGTTCCGCGCGCACCGCGAGGTCGTCGAAATTCTGCGGGATGGTTGCCGAACCGGCGTAGCCGAGCTTGGCACGGGCCAGATCCTGGGCCACCTGGGCGTGGCCCAGCGGCTCCCAATGGCTGTTCAGATACTCGTGGCTGAGATAGCGGCGGTCCTGCCCCGCCATCATGCCGAGATGCTGCCCGGCCGCGCTGTTCACCGCGAAATAGCCGGCCCCGGCCTCGCTCAGCCGGTTGAGGAAACCCAACGCCGCGTCGAACTGGCGGTCGCTGCGCCCCGGATTGGCCGCCGCGTGCGCCAGGATCAGCTTTTGCAGGGGCATCAGCGGCGCCCAACCCGGCTGGCTGTTGTAGCTGAGATAGACCAGGCCGCCCGGCTTCAGCATCCGCTCCAGGATGTCCACCACCGCCTGGCGGTTCTCCGGGCTGATCCAGCTGTAGACGCCGTGCAGGGCGATGATGTCGAACCCCTCTCCGGCCCCGGCCTCCTCGGCGGGAAGGTCGCCGGCGGCCACCTGCTGGAAGCTGCGCTCGTGGAAGGCGACGTTGGCGAGTTCCGCCTCCTCGGCCAACCGGCGGGCGCCCGCGATGTGCAGCGGGTTGAAGTCGATGCCGGTGAAACGCCCTTGCGGGTGGGTCGCGGCCAGGATGTTCAGGGTCATTCCCTGGCCGCAGCCCAGCTCGCAATAGCGGAAGGGCCGGTCGGTGCGCGGCGGCCGGATGCCGTTCAGCAGGCACACGTAGGAGAGATAGCCGGGGGCCAGCTCCCGGTAGGCGCCGTGGGTGTAGGCAATGTCGGCGTTGTAGCCGTCGCTCCAGCCGCTCATGCCGATGTCCTTTCCGGGAGTCGTCCGTTGGCGGCTGTTCTCTGGGACGGGGTCCGGCCGGCGATCAGGTCGTCGGTCAGGGCGAGGAAGCGGGGCAGGGTGACGGTGTGCAGGTCGTACTGCTCCACCGCGGTCCGCCGCGCCCGGTCGCGCAGCGTCTGCATCCGGTCGGGGTGCTCGAACACCTCGTCGATGCGCTCGGCCAGCCCGGCGCCGTCGAAGAAGTCCACCAGCAGCCCGTTCTGCCGGTCGCGCAGCACCTCCTCAACCGGGATGGTGGAGGAGCCGATGACCAGGCAACCGGCGGCCATGGCCTCCAGGAAGGACCAGGACAGCACGAAGGGGTAGGTGAGGTAGACGTGGGCCGAGGAGATCCGCAGGATGGTCAGGAAGCTGGGGTAGGGCACCTTGCCGAGGAAATGCACTCGCTCCCGGTCGATTCCGGCCCCGACCTCGTCGAGCAGGATGTCGCGGTAGCTCCGGCCGCCGGGGGCGGCATGGCCGTAGCTGACCTCGTCGCCGCCGACGATCAGCACATGGGCCTTGGGCCGCCGCCGGAGGATGTCCGGCAGGGCGCGCATGAAGACGTGGAAGCCGCGGTAGGGCTCCAGGTTGCGGGCAACGTAGGTGACCACTTCGTCCTTGCGCGTCAGCGTCAGGCCCGAGGGCAGACGCAGCCAGGCGTCCGGTTCCGGCCGCACGATGCTGGTGTCGACGCCCTCGTGGATAACGCTGATGCGGGAGCGCATGTAGTCGGGGTAGAGCGACCACTGCCAGCCGGTCGGGGTGTGGCCCCAGTCGGCGGCCTCGAAGCCCAGTGTGTTGATCGCGTTCTTGGTGCGCACCCGCGGGCCGTCGTTCAGGCTGACCGGCAGGGACGGGTCGAAGCCGATGTCGGCCCCGGCCAGATGGTAGAAGAACTCGAAATAGGCGAGCAGCGGCACGTCCGGCCAGACGTCCTTCATGTACAGCGTCTCGCCCCAGCCGTTGTGACCGATCATGATGTCGGGGCGGAAGCCCTCGGCCTGCAGGCGCCGGCAGACCTCGTAGACGCCCTGCCCGTAGATGACCGCCTGTTCCAGCTCTTGGAGATAATGGTGGGTCGACGGCCGCGCTGCGCGGAAGGGCTGGTAGGTCGCGCGCTCCACCCCGGGAATCTGCATGGGGCTCTCATGCGAGATGAAGACCACGCGGTTGCCGGGCTGCGCCGCCAGATGCTGGACGATGTGCTGGTACTGGCCCGGGAAGTTCTGGTGGACGAAGAGATAATTCATTGCGCGTCGCCGATTCCGCAGAAGGCCCGTGGCGGGCCGAGTCACGTTGCACGTCCTGTTGTCCCGCGGCTCGTCAGGCCATCGGGAAGTCCCACGCGGCGCTGTCCAGCGCGTTCGCCGGTGCCGGCGGCCGGTACGCCCGCGCCCGCAGTTCGTAGGCCTCTTCCAGGCGCCAGATGATGACGGGCCCGAAGCCGGTGCCCCGCAACGCCGTCTCCAGCATGCGCGGCGTGAAGCCGGTCCGGTGGGCCATGAAGCGGTCGCCGGCGGCGAGCGCCGGCCCGAAGCCGTAGACGACGTCGAGGGGAAAGATCGGCCCGGCCCCGGACTCGTAGAGCGGTTCGTCGATGCGGTCCTCGGCGATCCGCCGGGCGATGGCCTGAAGGTCGGGGACGGACAGCAGCAGGCAACCGCCCGGCCGCAGCACGCGCAGGAACTCCCGCAGGGCCAGGGGCACCTCGTGGGGATCAAGGTGCTCCAGGTTGTGCGACGACCAGACGGCGTCGATCGATCCGTCGGCGACCGCCGGCATGTCGGTCATCGACGCGATGATGTCGGGGTCGGCCTTCGGATTGATGTCGAGCCGCAACTCCCGCCATCCCTCCGCTGGGAAGAGGGTGCCGATGATGGAGATGGCCCGCGGACCGCAGCCCACATTGAGCACGGTCCTGGGCGCGACCATCACCGCCGGTGGAGTGTCGGGTACCTCCGGATGGAGCATCGGCCTGGAACCGCTCCCGATCAGAAGGGGCGCGGCTGGGCGAAGGCGCCCTGCTTCTCGACCAGACGCAGCAGGATGCCCTCCAGCGGGTCACCGATGGCGTCCGACCGGCAGGGGGTGCCGTTCTGTCCTGTCGGCGAGCGATAGCCACTGACGAAGGCGCCCTCGTAGACGCAGTCGAACCGCTCGGCCGCGGCGCCGCGCAGGCGGATCGAGAAGCCGATCAGCGGGGTGCCGAGACCGCGGCTGCCGCACATGCCGCCGCCGGTGATCCAGGGCGTTTCCCAGCCATTGGCGGTCAGGCCCTTGTACTCGATGTCCTCCGGCGACAGGCCTTCGACCGGGGTGATCGAGAAGGCCTCGATCCACAGCCGCTGCCCGACGGCGCCGGCCCAGTTGGAGTCCGCGAAGCGCAGGTCGCCCTGGCGCTGGACATGGGCCAGGATCTCCGTGCGCGGGAGGCGGGCGGCGGGGGCCGGCGTGGCAACCGGGGCTACGGCCGGCGCGGCAGCCGCGGGGGCTGCGACCGCGGGCTCGGCGGCGGCCGGAACGTTGTCGATGCGGGCGAACTGGAGCGACAGCAGCGCGTTCGTGCGGTCGATGTGCTTGTAGGAGCTGAGGATCACATTGGCGGGTCCGCCCGTGACCTTGATGATGATCGTGTCGCCCGGCTTGGTCAGCCAGTTGCCCGGAACGCTGCCGATCATCTCAACGGTGCCGCCGGCCAAGCCGTTGGGGGCTACGGCCAGCTGCACGCTCGGCAGCGGGAATTCGCCCGGCGCCGCGGCGCCGCCGCCGCCCGTGACGATCAGGGAGTAGAAGCCCGGCACCAAGGGCAGGGTCTGCGCCGTGGCCTTGATCTGGCTGGACTGAGTGGCTTCTGCGGACGCAACGCTACCGATCATCGACGACTCCCCGCGGGCGTGAAAGGTTGAAAACTGGTGAACGGGCGCTTCCGAATCCGTCACCGGGCCGGAGCGCCTGTAATCCGGCCGGAAGGAAATAGGCCTTTCGATTGCTACGCTATGCACTGTGTGAGCGTCAAGGATACCCAGGAGCATATCGTTGATTGTCGCAGGGGCGAGTTCCGGTGGCAGAAGATGGCCGCCACCGCCGTCCCGTATCCGCTCGCCGATCGCTCCCAGATTGAAGGCGACGACCTCCAGCCCGGCCCGCCAAGCGGTGGACAACGCGTAGCACCAGGTCTCCGGAGAGATGGAGGGCAGGAAGGCGAGGTGGGCCTGCTGCGCCCGCACCAGGGCGACCGCCTCCTCCTCGGTGAAGCGGCCGGTCACGATGATGCGCCCGGTCTCGAAGAGCGGCGGGTCCTCCTCGCTGAAACCGACGACCACGAACTCCAGCGGCAGGCCGCGGGCCGCGGCGTCCCGCGCGCAGGCGAGCAGAACCTCGTAGCCCTTCTGGATGCCGACGGCGCCGATGGTGCAGACGCGCCAGCGTCCCCCCGGCGGGCGGGTCGGGCGGACTTGGCGGGGAGGCTCCACCCTATCCCAGGGGTGCAGATCGATGGAGCGCGGGGCCGTGTAGCGGGCCAGGCGGGCGGCGACGTCCCGTGTCGGAGCCGTCACCCGGCGGGCCCCCGCGACCAGGGCGCGCGCGCGTTGGCGCAGAGCGGTCACCGTCAGGTCCGGGTCGGCGCGGTCGTCCGGGTCGGCGGTGCAGCGCTCGCAAGCCGCCAGATCCGGCTCGCCGCAATAGCGCCCGTTCCCGTCCACCAGATTCACCCGCGGGCAGATCAGCCCATAGTCGTGGATGGTAATGTCGTAGGGCACGCCGAGCCGGGCCGCGAGGTCGAGCACGGCGGGATCGTGGCCGAGCGTGTGGTGGATCTCCACCGCCACCGTTCCGGCCTGCTGCAGCACCGTTACCAGCTCCTCGAACTCGGCGCGCGTGCGGAACACCAGGTCGCGCAATCCGGGCCGGTCCGTCACCTCGATCCGGCAGCGCCGTTCGGGCGGATCGTCCGGCGGCCGGGTCGCTGCCCCGTCGCTCCCGTTGTTGTCCTCATCCTCGGGGGGCGGCGCGTCCGGGTCTTCTCCGGTCTCCGGTGCCAGGCGCAGGACGCGCCGGCCCTCCGCGCGCAGCGCCGCGACGCGTTCGGCCACGAAACGGGCGACGCCGCCGCGGCCGGACAGCGTGACCAGCAGGACGGCCGGAGGACGCGGCTCCGGCTCCTCGGCGGCCCAGCGGGCGAGGTCCAGGCGCCGCCGCGCCGCCAGCAGCGGGTCGGCGGCGATGAAGTCCTGCACCAGCGCGTCGTAACCGGGGTGCCGCTGTTCCAGCAGGCGGCCGTTGCGCGCGGCCAGGATGGTCTTCTGCCGGCCGAAGGAGCGGCCGCCGACATGGGCCACGAAGACGTCGGCAGCCCCCAGGTGGCGCCAGCCCAGGCCCCGGGCGCGCAGGCAGAAGTCGTTCTCCTCGCCGTAGCCGCGGCCGAACAGGCGCTCCTCGAAGGGGCCGGTCTCTTCCAGGCAGTCGCGGCGGATGTACATGCAGAAACCGACCGCCGTCGGCAGCTCGACCCGGAGGCCGGCGTTCACCGCGCGGGCCCAGCCGTCGAGCTGCGCCGTGCTGGCGGGGGAGGGGGGCGCCGGGCGGTTCGTCCCGGACGGGTAGCTGAGAATGGTGGCGTCATTGGACAGCGGTGTGACCGTGCCGACGTCGTGCGATCCGTGGGCGGCGGCGCGCAGGCGGGCCAGCCAGTCGCCGGCAACCAGCGTGTCGGCGTTCAGCAGGACGACGTCGCGGTCCGGGTGCAGGCGCACCCCCCGGTTGACCGTGGCTGGAAAACCGAGGTTGCGGTCGTTGCGCAGCAGGGTGATCCGCCCGTCCCCGGCAAGCGCCGCGAGGTCGCGGGCGAGATCCGGCTCCGGGCCGGCATCGTCGATGACGATGACCTCGTGGGGTGTCCCGTCCTGACTTGCCGCCGCGAAGACCGAGCGCAGGCAGGCCAGCGTCTCCTCCCGGCCGCGGTAGACCGGGATGATGACGTCGATCATGGGGGAGGCGGGCCTTCCTCCTGCCGGTCGGGCCGGGATGGGCCCGACCGGCGACGGCCGGAGCGGCGGACGACCGGGCCCAGGCCAGGGCAGCGGGCTGCCGGCGAGCGGAACCTCCCCCGGTCCGGCGACGATGCGCAGCGGGCCGGGCGCGAGGCCGCTGCGGTCCAGGTCGAGCGTGAAAGCGTAGTCGCCGTCCTCGATTCCGAAGGCCTGGGCGGCCTCCATCGGCCGGTCGGTGGCCAGCGTGACGGAGCGGCCGGCGGGGTCGCTGACCCGCACCGTCACCCGCTGCGGCGGCTCCCCTGGACACCAGGCCCAGCCGGACAGGCGCGTGGCACCGTCCGGCCCGTGTTCGAGCACGGCGCTGCCCTCGACGGCGGCGTGGCGGAGTGGCTGCAGCGGCGCGCCGAGAAGGGGCCGGCCGTCCAGCGTGACGGACAGGGTCTCGCCCTCGACCTCCGGCCCCAGGGGCAGGGTGAAGCGAACGAGGTTGGACGTCAGATCGGGCTGGCCATGGCGTTGTAGGAAGGAGGAGCCGTCAAGGAGCAGGAGCGGTCCCCGGCCGGACTCCACGCGCAGGACGCTGTCCGCCGGTGCCCACTCCGAATTTAGGGCGCCGACGATCCGCAGGCCGACGTCGGCCGCCGCCCAGCCCGCGGCGGCGCCGCAGAGCGCGGCGTGGTCGGCGAGGTCGGCGAGCAGCGGGGCGACGCTCATTGGGAAACGGTGCAGCAGCCGTCCGACGAGCGGGAGGAAGCGGTCCATGGCGCCCAGCCGGGCCAGGGCCTGGCCGAGCACGATCGACGCGGTCGGGGTGGGTGCCTGCTCGGCTACCGTTTCCAGCAGGGGTGGGACGTCGCCGGGGCGGTCCGCCGCGACCAGCAGGGCGGCGAAGAAAGCCTTGAGCGCGATGTCGTTGGGCGCGAAGCGCGCGCTGCGTTCGGCCCAGCGCAAGGCTTCGCCGAGCTCGCCGCGGGCGAGGGCGCAGCGGGCCAACCCGGTGGCGCCGTGGATGTGGCTGCGGTCGTCGCGCAGCAGGGCGCGGGCTTCCCGCTCGGCCTCGGCCCAGCGGCCGTCGGCGATGGCGCGTTCCAGAGGCCCTGGATCGGGTTTCGGCGTCTTCGGGGGGCTCATCCGTTTCGCCGCATGGAAAACTGGGCACCGGCAGAACGGGAAGTCATCATGACGTCAGGCCCTAGACCGTGAACGGAATGGCGACGGTGGCCGCATGCCCTGTCGGGCCCACTTTCATCCGGCGCCGGCGGTGCCTGGACGGCCCGGCGTGTCTCCTGGGAGGCTTCATGATGAAGGCCACCCAAGGAAAAGGCACGGCACAAAAACGGCATAAAAATGGACCTGCCGATCGCTCGGCAGGTCCATTGGGGGCTTGCAGGGGCCCTTTACTCTTATCAGACGGCGAAGTTGCTGGCGGTCAGGTTGGTGACGCCGGCAACCGTGATCTGCGTGCCATCCGACAGGGAGATGACCGAGCTGCCGCCCGTCACCGTGACCTTCGCCGCAACCTGCGCCGCGGACATGCCGTAGCCCTGGACCGCGATGAGGTCGGTGCCGGCCTTGAAGTCGCCGATGATGTGCTTGCCGCCGCCGAACACGGTGCTGAACACGAAGACGTCGTTGCCTTCGCCGCCGAACAGGGTGTCGTTGCCGACGCCGCCGATCAGGGTGTCGTTGCCGGCGAAGCCGCCCAGGACCGCGTTGCCGGTCTTGGAGGTGCTGCCGATCAGCAGATCGTTGCCGCCGCCGCCGGCGATCGTGGTGTTGCCCGAGCCACCGAACAGGGTGTTGTTGCCGGCCGCCGACGCGATGGTCGAGTTGCCCGAGCCGCCAATGACCAGGTTGGAGCCGCCGACCACGTTGATCACGGCGTTGCCAGCACCGGCGCCGATGGTGGCGTTGCCGCCGCCCGCGATGACGGTGTCGTTGCCGGCCGCGAAGACCTGGTTGTTGCCGCCGACGAGACCGATGAGGTTGTTGCCCTCACCGGCGGTCAGCACGTTGTTGCCAGCCGCGGCCACGACGGTGTCGGCGCCCGAGCCGCCGAGGATGGTGGCGGAGCCGCCGGTGACCGTCGAGGTGCCCAGCAGCTGGCCGCCGGCGCCGCCGATGATGGTCTGGTTGGTGCCCGTGCCAGCCTGGAGGATCGTGCCGGCCTTGTCGTTGGCGACGAGCAGCTGGTTGTTGCCGGCGCCGCCGATCAGGGTCACAGGGGCGGTGTTGTCGGAGGCGATGACGGCGCCGCCCGAAACGGTCGACAGCGCGTAGACGCCGCCAACGGTGGCGTTGACGATCGCGTTGCCGTCCAGCTTGGTAGAATCGACCAAGCTCGTGTTCTTCAGAATCGCACCCGCCAGCGTGGACGGAGCAGTGGCGTTGGTGATACCACCAGTGACCGTGGTGACCGTAGACATATAGGGACCCCCCGCAAAAGCGAATAAAACTTATGCCTAAGGGTCGGATACCATTGGTAATCCCTTTTTGCAAGTGCGGAATGGAATACGTGGTCGTGGGAACCACCATCGGGTTACCTATGTCACAGCCCGCTGCTCTTAAAGGCTAATGTTTCATTTTTAGAACATGACCGAAAGGTTGCAAAAAGCCCTGGTAGAAGCAGGGATTAAGGTGTCGGGCGTCGTGAAGTCCATGTCAGAATTGAAGTGTTGGATTCCGCGGGCAATGGACGGTGCTCTCCGCCACGGTCTTCGCATTTCGACACATTCCCGGAGGGGTGATTCGCCCCGCCCCAGAAGCCCGGACCGGCCGCCGGTCGGGGCACCCCCCTTGCGCCGTGCTCCGGCCGGTTCGGCATGATGCGGCCATTCCGGCCGGGTTGACAGGCCTTTTCCCCCCACCTAGCTCCGGAGCACGCCGCCGGGAGGACCGGCCGGCGCCGTCCGGACGACAGGGGATAAGGAAGTTGCCCAGCATGCTTGATCAACCGGCGGCCCCGCGCCGCGTTCTGGTGACCGGAGGGGCCGGCTACATCGGCAGCCACGTTCTCCATGCCCTGACCGACGCCGGGATGCCCGCGGTGACCATCGACAACCTGTCGACCGGCCGGCGGGCCGCCGTGCCGGAGTCCGTGCCCCTGGTGGAGGGGGATGTCGGGTCGGCCGACCTGCTGGACCAAGTGATCCGGTCGCATGACGTGGACGCGGTGATGCACTTCGCCGGGTCGATCGTGGTGCCCGAATCGGTTGAGAAGCCGCTCGCCTACTACCGCAACAACACGGTCAGCAGCCTTACCCTGCTCGACGCCTGCGCGCGATTCGGGATCGACAAGGTGGTCTTCTCCTCTACTGCGGCCGTCTACGGCGCCACCGACCGTGTGCCGATCGACGAGGACACGCCGACCGCCCCAATCAACCCCTATGGGACGTCCAAGCTGATGACGGAGCAGATGCTGCGCGACGCCGGGGTGGCGCACGGAGTGCGCAGCGTCATCCTGCGCTACTTCAACGTGGCGGGGGCCGACCCGGCGGGGCGCACCGGACAGGCGACCCCGACCGCGACGCATCTCATCAAGGTGGCCTGCCAAGCCCTGCTTGGCAGGCGGCCGGCGCTGTCGATCTTCGGCACCGACTATGACACGCCCGACGGCACCTGCATCCGCGACTACATCCACGTCAGCGATCTGGCCGATGCCCATGTGCTGGCGCTGCTCCATCTGCGGCGCGGCGGCGAGAGCCTGACGCTGAACTGCGGCTACGGGCGCGGCGCCTCGGTCCATGAGGTCGTGCGCACCCTGGAGGAGGTCAGTGGGGAAAAGGTGCCGGCCACGCTCGCCCCGCGGCGCCCCGGCGACCCGCCCCAGCTCGTCGCCAAGGCCGAGCGCATCCGCGAACGGCTCGGCTGGGTCCCCAAGCACGACCGGCTGGATGGGGTCGTGCGCGACGCGCTCGCCTGGGAGCGCTCCTTGAAATAACCACTTGGTCCGGCGCGTACACGGCCTCGCGCCGGACGTCGTGGCGTCATGATGCCTCTCCAGAGCAGGTTCCTTGGTGTCATCAGGTAACGTGCTTGACCTTGGTCGGCTTGCGGGGGCGGCGCTGCTGGTCGTGAGCCAGGGCGTCATCCAAGCGGACGAGCCAGAGGTTCTGGCTCACGGCTGGCGCCCGACGCGCAGGGACCAATCCTTTGTACAGCCACCGGTAGATCGTGCCTTCGGGAACGCCAAGGCGGACTGACAATTCCGCCACCGTGAACTCGTCCGGAGCCCATTCCACCACCAGCGTCGGCCGGTGCCGCCCGTCCGGCAGAAGGCCCCGGCGTTGCAGCCAGGAGCGCACCCCCTTTTCCGTGACCAGCCCGCCGTGGGGCATGAGCCAGCCCTCCGCCGCCAAGGTCCGGGCGATGGCCGGCGGGCGCAGTCCGGTGGCGAACAGGGCCGTGGTCCGGGAAAAAAGCTCGTCGTGCTTGGCCAGTTGGGTCATGCGACGCACCGCCCGCCGCAATCGGTGACGGGTTCGACGGCCTCCGGCCCAGTGGCACTCCACCTCCATGTTCTCCGTCTCCCCCTCCACCGTGGCCACCACCCGGTCCAGCATCAGGCGGACGATCTCCTTGCGCTCGGCCGGGGTTGTGGTCGCCGCCCGCCAGATCGCCGGCACATCCGCGACAAGCCGTTCAATGGCGGCCCGATCCGCCGCGGTCAGCCGGGCGGGTTGGCGGGCCAGGAAGCGGGCATGCTCGGCCGTGAGCTGCGTCTCGGCCTGCAACGCCGCCTCCCAGCGCCGTTCCAGCGTGCGGGCGACCAGCCGGTTTTCCGGCTCGACCTCGTCGTATTGGCGTTGCGCCCGTTCGGTCTCGTAGCGTGCCTGTTCGAGCCGCAACTCCCATTGCCGATGCTCCCGGACGCGTTCAAGCTCCACATCCTCGGCGAGTTGCAAGGCCACGTCGACGGCGCCGGGCTGCAGCGCCGCCAGGACCAGGTCGGCGATGAGGACGTCCAGGGTCTCGCCGGCGAACCCCTGGCAGTGCTCCTCGCCGCGGTTGATCATCCGCCGCGTGCACTCGTAGCGCAGGCTGTGGCCGTTGTTGCGGTAGGTCGTCACCATGCGTGAGCCGCAGCGGCCGCAGACCAGGATCCCGGTCAGCAGCGACGGCCCGCCGCGGGCGACGCCGATGTGCTTGCTGTGGTTGGCCTTCAATTGGCGCTGGTTCCTCTCGAACGTGTCCCAATCGATGTAGGCCGGCCAGCGGTCCTTGATCAGGATCTGCCACTCGCCGGGGCTGGTCGCCCGGCTTCGTTTCGAGGGGTCCGTCGGCGGTGGCCGCTGGCGGCCATAGGCGTAGGCGCCGGCATAGGCGGGGCTCGTCAGGAGCTTCAGCACGGCGTTCCGGGTGACGGGCGCCCACACGAGGTCGCCCTTGGCCGGCCCGCCCCGCACCCGGTCGGGGAGTTGGAGGCCGTGGGCGTGGAAGTAACGCACCACGCCGTGGATGCTGCGCCGCCGCTCGAAGATCTCGAAGACCAGGTGAAGGCTGTCGCGCGCCCGCTCGTCGGGATCCTGCACGACCTCCCCCGAGGGCCGGCGGATGAAACCGCGCGGCATCGGAAAGCCGAAGTCCCCGCGCTCGGCCTTGTTCCAGCGCCCCTCTTCGAAGCGGGCGCGCATAATGTGCAGTTCCGCCTCGCTCATCGTACCCTTCAGCCCGAGCAGAAGCCGGTCGTTGTAGAGGCCGGGATCGTAGACGCCGTCGTTGTCGCCGATCAGCGTCCCGGCCAGGGCGCAAATCTCCAGGAGATGGTACCAGTCCCGGCAGGAGCGGGCGAGCCGGGAGACTTCGAAGCCGAGGATCAGCCCGACGTGACCGAGCCCGACCTCCGCCACCATACGCTGGAAGCCGGGCCGCCCGGCCGCGGATGCGGCGGAGCAGCCGAGATCGTCATCGATGACGGCGACCCGCGGTCGAGCCCAGCCCAGCGTGCAGGCCCGCTCGACCAGGGCGTACTGGACCGCGGTGGATTCCTTGTTGTGCGCCACCTGCTGCAGCGTCGACTGCCGAACATAGACGACGGCCTGACGGTCAAGATGGCGGCCCTCGATCTTGCTCGGCAGCGACCCGCTGACCCGCCTCGAGCGACTCATGACCGGTCTCCGCCGGGGCGCGGCCCTGCGCCATCCGCCAAGCCAGCTGCCCCACCAGCACCGCCAGCCTCTGCCGGCGTGTCCGCGGCAGGTCGCCCCAGGACACCGTCTCGGTTACCGTCGCTGGTTCGGGCATGGTGCCTCGCCACCCACTGCGCCAACGCCCGCAAGGCCTCCGCGCCGACGCCGGGCGCTGAATCAAACCCGATCTCCTTTGCAGAGGTTCCGTGTCGGGGGAATGTGCGCCGGCTTGCAGCGAATGGCTGGTCTCGGGTCCGGCGTGACAGCCAAGGATCTCGCCTACGTCCGGCGCCGGTACCTGTCGGCCGATGCGTTGCGCCGGGCCATCGCCATCGTCACCAACGGCACGCTGCGGGCCCGCGACCCGGCGATCTGGGGCGAGGGAACCACCGCCTGCGCCGCCGATTCCAAGCACTTCGGGGCCTGGGACCAGAACCTGACGACGCAGTGGCACGTCCGCTACGGCGGGCGGGGCATCATGATCTACTGGCACGTCGAGCGGAAGTCCTTGTGCATCCACTCGCAGATCAAGTCCCCCTCGTCGTCCGAGGTCGCGTCGATGATCGAGGGCGTGGTCCATCACTGCACCGAAATGGAGGTCGACCGCCAATACGTCGACAGTCACGGCCAAAGCACGGTGGCGTTCGCGTTCTGCCGGTTGCTGGGCTTCCAGCTCATGCCGCGGCTGAAGGCGATCGGCCGGCAGAAGCTCTCACGCCCGGAAGCCGGCCAGCTCGATGCCTTCCCGAACCTGCAGCGGGTGCTCGGCAAGCCGATCGACTGGGAGGTGATCCGCCAGCACTACGACCAAATGATCAAGTATGTGACGGCGGTGCGGCTCGGCACCGCCGAAACGGAGGCGATCTTGCGCCGCTTCACCCGGAACAACCTCCAGCACCCGACGTACAAGGCCTTTTCAGAACTCGGCAAGGCCGTGAAAACGATCTTCCTATGCTGCTATTTGCATAGTGAAGACTTGCGCCGGGAAATCAACGAGGGCCTGAACGTCATCGAACAGTGGAACAGCGCCAACGACTTCATTTTCTTCGCGCGCCACGGGGAGTTCACCAGCAACCGCCGCGAGGATCACGAGATCAGCATGCTGGCCCTGCATCTGCTGCAGAATTGCATGGTCTACATCAACACCCTCATGCTCCAGCAGACCCTCGCCCAGCCGCATTGGGTGGGACGGCTCGGCGTTCGTGATCTGGGCGCGCTCACGCCTCTGATTTGGGAGCATGTGAACCCTTATGGACGCTTCGACCTCGACATGAACGCCCGCCTCTCCCTCGACTGACCCAAATGGCGGCTTGTGACAGAAGTGTTGGGTGCGGGCCTACTGGCGCAGCCGGAGGGAACCGAAAGGGAGGGGCGCTCTCATCCGCTTTCGCGGATTTTCGCGCTTAGGTGGAAAGGCAAGCGCTTGGTCCTGGTCAACACACCTGTGCATTAATATGCACGGGTTTTCCGGATAGATGGCCCCTCATGTCCTTGAAAATCAGAGACTTAGCCGAGATCCCGGGGTTGCCGATGCTTGAAACTTGTGCCTTATGAATCAATGAGTTAGGTACTTGTTTCGCAACGTTTCGCCTACTTGTTGTGGATGTTGCGCAAGTGTTATAGCCTTTTGCGAAAATGGCACTTGGAGGGGCTATGCCAACGATAACGCAACGCCGACTGTTTGACGCCAGCGTACAGCCAAAGCGCCGAAATGCGCGCGACACGCGAATCACGACCACGGCTGTCTTGGCTGAATGGCTGAACTACATTGCGGCAAAGCGCCAGGAGGGCGCGGACTGGGATGCGATCGCCGACGGCCTCGCCAAGGCAGGCGTCCGGAGCGCCGCGACGGGCAGCGTGCTGTCGGGAGCCACGGTCAGCGCCTACTACTCGCGCCTTCGGCGGCGCAGTAAGGGCGACGATTCCATGCCGGCGCTACGGGCCCGGCTGGCAGCACTCGAAGCCACGCTGACCCAGCAGCAGGCCGAAGCTGTCCAGGCGCTCGCCGCACGCGACCGGGCCGTCTCAGCGCAGGGCGTGGCGGAAAGTGATGCGGCGTGGCTGAAGGTCCGCTGGACGGAGGCAGGCAAAAAGGCTGCGACGGCTGAGGCTGGCAGGGCTGAAGCCTTGGAGGCGCAGAAGGCCCTGGAGAGCCAGTTGGCTGCCACCCGCGCGGAAGCCGCTCAAATGGTCCAGGAACGCGACTTGGCGCGGGCCGAGGGGGATAAGGCCAAGACGGAGGTGAAAGCTCTCACGGAGCAGCTCATAGCCCTGGAGAGTCGACTAGCTGCGGCAGAGAGCGAACGGGACAAGGCCCGCGGCGCCGCCGCTCAGATCGCTCAGGAACGCGATGCGGCTGTCGCCGGCAGGGATCAAGCCTTGGAAGCGCAGAAGGCCCTGGAAAGCCGTCTGGCCACGGTGGAGGGCGAGTGGGACACGGCGCGCGCGGAAGCCGATCAGATCGCCCAGAAGCGGGCGGCGGCTGAGGCCGATAGGGATCAAGCCCTGGAGGCGCTGGATAAGCTCAGAGGGCGGCTGCGGGTTCTGTCGGAGAGCATCCCGCCTAGCCAGATCCCGCCATTTCCAGCCGCTCAGGCTTGGGCTGCTGCTATACGCCACCCTGATGTGTTCGCCGCCCTGTTCGCTCACCTTTCGACGAGGGCAGATCCATGCCCACAAATACTCAACATTATTCGAGATGCAGCTTATGACATTGGCCAAACTATACCTGACAACAAGCCGCTGATAGCTCAAGAATTACAAAGCCTTATAGTCACGCTTTCGAGGAGCGATATCGCTAGACACCACATCATCTATCCTCTTATAGCATCTGTCTTAGCACATCCACTTGTAGACGAGGTGCGGGCGCTCGCATCCCCCTAATTCTATCTCGGTGATCTCTGCGCCCGTAGAGCGCGGGAGGGTGTGTGGGGGGGGCAGGTAGCAGCGGACACTGTTGGCGACCTCCGGGCCCCCGTCACGGCACGGGGATTCGCCAATCCGGGGGACCGTAACACCCCGTGATAGCGCCACGTTCTTGCTTTGTCCGCTTAGATATACGCCGCCATTATCAACCAAAGACAGCTATGGCAGAGCAGATGCTGATCCCGCCATCCTTAGTCCGCCGGAGTTGGCGCCCGACAGCGTAGCGAAAGACGGCCGGAAGCTGGAGGGCTGGGGGAACACGGGACCAGAGGGTTTGGATCACCGTGCGCCCTTTGCGGGTCCGGCGCTGGGCCTGACCTGCCACCGTGCGCTGGGACCAGCGGAAGCCGATCTCGCCAAAATACAGGTCGGCGTGGTCGGGGCTGATGTGATGGAAGACGCCGGCGATCGTGCGCCGGACACGATCGTTAAAGCCCTCGGCCGAGTTGGCATGCACGCTGCCACGAACATACTCGCGCTGGGAGTGACGGACCGTATCGTGCGCACCGAATGCACTCCCGATGGCGACGAATGCCTTCCATTCGTCGCTCATCAAGTGCGCGTCGGGATCGACAGCGGCTTCCAGCACCCGCTCGGCCTCGTCGAGCGACAGGTCAGCAACCACGGCGGCACGGGCTTCGCCGGCCGGTGTTCCCGGTTCCCGACCGCTTGGCCGCTGGACGACCGCGAGTGCTGGTGTCTTCGTCGTACGGGGCTGGCCCTTGCGTCCTCGCCCCAGCTTGGGAGGGTTGGGGTCACGGCGCGGCTTGGCGCCGAAATGGAACTCGTCGATCTCCACCGTTCCGCCCAGCGGATGGTCGCGCAACACCAGGAGCCGCAGGACATGGCCCATCCGCCATGCCGTCGGCTGGCTGACGCCGAGTGCTTCGGCCAGACGGATGGACGAGATGCCCTTGTCCGATTGCAGGATGAACCACAGCCCCATGAGCCAAGTCCGCAACGACAGCTTCGTTCCATGCAACGGGGTTCGCGTCGTCACGGTGAACTGGAAGCGGCAATCCGGATTGCAGCACTGATAAAGGCCCGGCCGGGACCGTCGTCCCGTGTCGCGCCCCGCCAGAGTGATCGAGCGCCGTGAGCCGCAGGCCGGACAGAGCCGTCCGTTCGGCCACACCATCGCCTCAACCAGCCGACGGCACCGTGTCTCGTCGCGGAACGCTTCGGTCATCTCTGACACGGTCCGAATGGCCGCCAGATCCTCCAGCACCGATCCCATCGTCCCCTCCGCGCTTGATGGCTGAGAGTCGCACGTAAACTCTGGAAAAGCTATGTCTTACTGTGTTTGGTTGATAATGGCGGCGTATATTCTCGTCCGTTCTATGGCGTGACCCCATCCAGCGGTCTGCGCGAACCCGGGCGATGCGGTCTTCGGCGGGCAAGGTGGCGAGAGCCCGGTAGTTGGGGTGCAGGTGGGGGGTCATCGCAGAATCTGATACCGTTGGCGAAATCGGCGGGCCTGGTCAGGCCGGTCTGAGCGCGGCAAACCGGGAGATGCGGGTTCCGGCGAACGGCACGTTGCGGAACCATGCGTCGAGACGCACGACATTGATCGCTGCCGCGGTCGCGACATGTTGGAGATGTGTCTTCGCGAGCCCGACATAGCGGGCGCGCCGCAAGCCGGTCAGGCGGATGGCCTGCGACAGGCATCCCTCGATGCCCGCCCGCTTGCCGTAGAGCGCCTGCCATGCCTCCGTCTGCTCACGTTGGCGCTGATCCTGGATGATCTCATGCCGTCCGCCGGCGCGCAGAGTGACCTCGCGCGGCGCGGTCTTCGAGCGTGTGCATCGCGCCCGTTCGGCACAGGCCCGGCACGTCGGACCAGGAAAGCTGACGTGCACCACCTCAGTGCCCCAGGGATCGCGGGAAGGGTTCCAATCCGCGTTGCGATGGCCCTGTGGACAGGTCACGACACGTGCGTCCCAGTCCACGGCGAAGGCCGACACGTCATAGGCCCCATTCGTCCGGGCCTGCCAGCTCACGTTGGGCCGTAGCGGGCCGATCAGCTCGATCCCCGCATTCCGGCCAGCGAGCACCAGCCCGGCATCGATGTAGCCGCCATCGACCAGATGGACGGCGGGTGCGAGCCCCTTGATGCCCGCCGCGTCCTGGATCGCCGCCGTCATGGAAACGTCGGCCACGTTGGCGGGTGTCGTCGCGACGTGCACGATCACATGAGGCTGGTCCGTATCGCAGGTTTCAGTGAGATGCGCCTTGTAGCCGCTCCAGGTTAGGCTGCGCTTGTTACCGAAGCGAGCATCGGTGTCGTAGGGGCCGTCGAAGCGGCAGGTGACCGAGGGAAGTTCTGTGCGATCCCGCAATGCGATCTGTCCGTCGTTGCCGCGGTAGAAATGATGCACCCAGGCCCGTCGAAGGGTCTCCATGGCGGGCAGGCGGCTCAGGCCGGCCGGCGCATTGTCCGCCCACACCGCGTCGAGCAGCTGGTGGCCATCGGTCCCAATCACCACGGCGAAGTCCCGGCGGGCCGCCTCCCCGCGTGGCAGGCGGTACTGTTCGAAGCGCTTGGCGTAGCGCTCGTACCACTCCGGCGCGGCGATGCTCGTCACCCAATCCGGTGCTGCCGTGGCTGCGGCATTCAATGCAGCCCGTAGAGTTTCACCCAGGCTTTCCAGGCGGTTGAGCGTTCGGACCGAGGCCAGCACGTGCGTGCTGTCGGTGCGCTGGTGCCCGCGCGGTCGGAGCAGCCCGTGCGTCTGCAAGCGCCCGAGCATCGCGTCCAGCAGCAGACTCTCGGCGGCGCCGGCGACCAAGCGCGATCGGAATTCGCTAAGGACGGAGAAGTCGAACCCCGCGTCCTCCAGTTCCAGGCCGAGGGCATATTTCCAATCGATGCGGCCGCGCACGGCCTCGGCGGCTTGGCGGTCGGACAGGCCCTCGGCAAATTGCAGCACGGTGACCAGCGCCAGCCGCCACGGCGCCAGGCCGGGCTGACCGCGCGACGGGAACAGCTCAGCGAACGCGCTGTCCTCGAACAGGCCACCGAGATCGTCACGCACGCGGAGGGCGGTGTTGCCCTTCGGAAAGGCGGCTTTGGCGACTTGCACGGTGCGCTCCGGCACCGGCCCGATCGGCTCCGGCTTCAGGCACATGGTGATCCCTCCTTCCCAGGATGGACCCCGAACAGCAACACCAGCCGCGCCGTCACAGGCACTCGCCGATTTCGCCAACGGTATCAGAATCTGTTCAAAATCGTACGCTAAGCGGCGGGCCCGGGAGAGCAAGCGGCTGACCGTGGCGGGATGGACGCCGAAGAGCCGGGAAACCTCGGCGGCGGACTTCCTCCCCGATGTCACCATCTCAATGATCTCGCGGCATTGGGCGGTCGTGAGCTTCGGGCGTCGGCCGCCGCGCCGCCCCTGATTTTTGGCGGCTTCCAATCCCGCCCGGGTGCGCTCGCGGATCATGGCGCGCTCGAATTCGGCGAAGGCGCCCAGCATCTGCATTATCATGCGGCCAGCCGGGCCGGTGGTGTCGACGGCCTCGGTGAGCGAGCGGAATCCGGCTTGCGCCTGCTCGATCCGCTCCAGGATCAACAGCAGGTCCTTCAGCGACCTGGACAGCCGGTCGAGCTTCCAGACGACAACCACGTCGCCGGGACGCAGCTGGTCAAGCAGCCGATGCAACTCGGGCCGGTCCCAGCGGCCGCCCGATCCCGCCTCCTGGAAGACACGCATGCACCCAGCCGCCCGCAGGGCGTCCACCTGGGCCGAGGCGTCCTGCCCTTCCGCTTTCGACACGCGCGCGTAGCCCAGCAGCATCGCACCGTCCTTGCACAAACCCGTTGCCTTGGATACGAGTTTGGCAACAGGATTGTGCAACCAGCAAGCCTTTGTTCCACCGTTCCCCTCCAGACCGGTGCGCAGACGGCCGTTTGCGCAATGCCCATCCCATGCCCCGCCGCCAGCTTCTATCCCCTCAGACGCGAGCCGCTCTGTTCGATCCACCGTCGGAGCCGACCGCCATCACGCGCTTGTACACCCTCTCGCCGGACGATCTGGCGCACGTGCGTCGCCGGCGCCGTCCCTGGAACCGGCTCGGTTTCGCGATGCAGCTGGCCTACCTGCGCCATCCTGGACGGTATCCGGCATCGCCTCCCCACGTAGCCCAGGTTTCAGCCGGTCCGTAGTCTTCCGCGCGTACCGATCAGCTGCGGGAGGCGAGGATGGGATCGACGGGGACGGGCTCGGGCGAGTCGTTCTGGCGG
>NZ_QOKV01000044.1 GCF_008365405.1 Azospirillum brasilense
GAACCACACGCGGCTGTGGTCAGTGGGAGTGGCGCCTGAAAGAACGCTCAGCCACCGATGAAATGGCTCCGTCGAACGCCGTTGGAGGAAACCGACATGGAACAGAGCAGTTTGGATAACGATGTTCGCGCCGTTATGAACGCGGCTCGATGCTGGTGACCAGCAACCGTTCGGTCAGCGAATGGGGAACCGTGTTCGGCGATCCGGTGGTGGCCACCGCCATTCTCGACCGGCTGCTTCACCACAGCCACGTCATCACCATCCGCGGCGACAGCTACCGGCTGCGGGAGAAGCGGCGGGCCGGCCTGCTCAAGACGAATCCGGCCCCGGCGGTCACCGAGAACACGCTATGACGTTCGAGGGTCCAGTTCCTCGTGTCGTCCCCGGTCCAGTTCCTGAAGTCGTTTGACAGGCTGGCGCTGATCACCCTGCTTCAGTTCGCCGAGAGCCTGTCGGATCGCGACGCCGCCGATGCGGTGCGAGCCCGCCTGGATTGGAAGTACCTGCTGGCCCTGCCGCTTGATGACCCGGGCTTCGACAGCACTGTCCTCTGTGAGTTTCGGGCCAGGCTCGTGGACGGGCATGCGGAGCACGAGTTGCTGGACGCGGTGCTCGCCGTGGCCGTCGCCCGCCGCCTGGTTCGCCCGCTGGGCCGTCAACGCACCGACTCCACCCACGTTCTGGCCGCCGTCAAGATGCGCAGCCGTATCGACGCCGCTACCGAAGCGTTCCGGCAGGCATTGAACGTGCTCGCCGTCGCCGCGCCGGCTTGGCTGCTCGGCCAGACGCGGTCGCACTGGGCCGATCGCTACAGCGGGCATGGCGATTGGGGGCACGCCGCCAAAGCGCGGGCCGGTCGCGACGGGCATGTTCGGGAACTGGGCGAGGATGGCCATCACCTGTTGGCGGCGATTTGGGCGGACGAGGCTCCGGACTGGCTGCGCCGGCTGCCCGCGGTGGAAATCCTACGCCGCATCTGGGTCCAGCAGTTCTACTTGTGCGACGACGGCATCCGCTGGCGCGGTCCCGGTGAAGGCTATGCGCCGTCGTCACGCTTCATCAGCTCGCCGTACGATGCGGATGCCCGCTACGGGCGCAAGCGAACCACGACCTGGGTCGGCTACAAGGCTCACCTGACCGAGGCTTGCGACGAAGGACGGCCGCGGATCATCACCCATGTGCAGACCGAAACCGCGCCCACCGCCGATGGCGAGGTGACGACACCGGCCCACCGGGCTCTGGCCGCCAAAGGGCTGCTGCCCGCCCAGCACCTGGTGGACACCGGCTATCTCGACGCCGCTCTTCTGATCGAGGCCACACGGGACTTCGGCGTTGATCTGGTCGGGCCGACCCGCCCCGACCTGCAATGGCAGGCGCGCCGGGGAACGGGCTTTGCCGCAGCCGCCTTCCAGGTCGATTGGGACGCCCAGCATGTGACGTGTCCCAGAGGGGCCAAAAGCTCGGGTTGGACGGCGAGCACCGAGTTTGGCTGGGAAACGGTGAAAGTGAAGTTCTCCCAGGCTGACTGCAAGCCGTGTCCGAACCGCACGGACTGTGCCGGTCCGACGGCGTCGCGCCGGGTGATGACGCTGCGCGATCGACGAGAATTCGAAGCGCTTCAGGCCGCCCGCAAGCGCGAACGGACCCCGGAGTTCCGGGCCGTGCACGCGCTGCGGGCCGGAGTGGAGGCGACCCTGTCCCAGGGGGTGCGCAGCTTCGGCCTGCGCCGGGCTCGGTACGTCGGCCTTGCGAAGACCCGTCTCCAGCACGTCGCCATCGCCGCCGCCATGAACCTGGTCAGGATCGGCGACTGGCTGGCTGGCGTCCCGATCGCGCCAACCCGGCGGTCGCACTTCGGCCAACTCGTCGGGCTTGCAGGCGCCACCTGATTTCGCCAGCAGTGTCAAAAACGCGGAAGGACCAGTTCCTGAAGTCGTTTGACACTCCTCTCCGTTGCCAGACCTTTAACAGCCAAAACAGGAGAACATTACCAGAACTAGGACAGGAGTCCAAGACCTCCACATGGCCTACCCAACCGCTTTTCCAACCGCTCCTTAGTTTCGTCCCCCTATTTTCGTTCCCGGTTGCGCCTGGAGCGGCTGGCGCGCGAATGGACGGTTGAGCGGGATTTCAGACCCGGACGACGCGCGGATCCTCATCGCCCTGCTGAGTGCGAAAGGTGGGTGAGATCAACGCGGTGCTCGGCGAGGATCGCTCGCTCGACCCTGAGGCGCAGGCAATGATCGACGGCGCGGGGGACGCGTCGGACGTGCTGGCGGCCTTGGCCCTGGCGACCTACCGCGAGAAGGGCGGTGAGACGCCGACGGCCGGGAAATCGGAAAAACCGAAGAAGACCAAAGGGAAGAAAGCGGAAGCTTGAGATCAGTAGCCCAGCGGCGCCCTTGGCGCCGCTGGGCTACATGCCCCGTCTCCAACTCCAAAATCCGCGCGCACATGAGATCTCACCAACCAGGGAGATCCTCATCATGACCAGCGCCATCCGTGACACCGCCCTATATCGTGCGCTCGACCACCTCATCCGTCCCGCCGACGCCGTTCCTGACGCCGACGACTTGGTGGCGATGATCGATGCGCATTTGGCCGAGGTGCGGCTTTCGTCGGCGCGCTCAGCCGCAAAGTCCATCGAGGAGCAGCTCAAGGGTCTATCCATGGTCGAGCCGTCAGCGAAGGCAGGCTACGCGGATTTCTGGCAGCTGGCCCGCGAGCGTGCCGAGGCCGGTCAGAAGGACCCGTACCGGGTCGTCCCGAAGTCGTCGGACATGGAGATCGGCACCATCTGTCGGTTCGGCGTCGAGGATACTTCGGAGACCGCCGCCGCGGCCTGCCTCTACAGCCTCGGCTGGCTGTCGGCCCTGGGAGAATTTGAGGAACGTTTTGATGTCGATCCGCTCGCGTCGTTCGAAGAGGCCGACGAGGTCGTAGCCAAGGTCTGCGCCGCGTTCCCCGACCTGCCCGAAACCTATTTCGCCTGACCTGGAGCGTGACCGTCCCGGCCTGCTTTGCGCCGGGGCGGCAACAGACACAGTAGGATGTCGATTCAGAAGGATCGGCAGGGTAATCAGAATGAAAATCTCAAACCTCAAGAATCACATCGGTGAGACCGCCCTTGCCGCGCAAGCGCGCGACGACCTGAAGCAGATGGTTTTCGGTCAGGTCGCCACGTCGGCCCTGATGATGACCCTGGTCTCCACTCAGATGCAGGCCAAACAAGCCGAATACGACCGCATCGCCAGACCGTTGGACAGGCTCTTTCAGCGGGCCAATCAGGAGATCGCTTCCGGCCGGCGCCTGACGCCCGAGCAGGCAAAAATGCTGGCTCGTACGACGGCTACGGCGTATCTCGACGCTGCCGCCCTGCTCCACGAGCGGAACCTGAAGTCCTGGGACGAGAGCGGTGACGCCTCCCAGTTCGCCGCTCTGATGCGCGCGTTGAGGGAGCAGGTCGAACGCCATCAAGGTTCGTCGCGAGAGCTGTGCGCCGTCGTTCAGCGCTGCCGCATTTTTGCCCGTTTGGCCGCCACCACGCCCCCGACTGTGACGGCTCTCCTGGGGCAGGCAAAGGGCAGCCTTGAGGAGGCGATCCGTGCAGCCAAGGCGGAAAAGGATCGCCACACCCGCACCGCCGCGGCGCATCCGTCGGCCGAGTACGCGCAGCTGCACCGCGCCTTTGCCGAGGTCGCGGCCGACAGCGCACGGCGGCTGGAGGAAGCGCGCGGCACGGTCGCCCAGCGCCTGGGCGCCGCTGGGTTGGACGCGGCCGAGGCCGGCGTGAAGCGCATGTCGGCGACGGTTGGCGAAGTCGTTACCAGCATCGCGCGGCTGGGGAGCTGGGGCGGCAAGAAGGTGGCGGTCGTTCCTGCCCCGGCCATGCACGCCAAGCCGGTGGAGAGCTGGATCGAGCGTCGGGCGGCTGAGCTGGCGGTGGCGCAGCGAAACACGCTCCGCCAAGCCCTGGCAACCCGCGACAAGCTGGCGGCCGGGTTGGCGCGGGGAATGGTGGCGCAGGCTGCGTGACCGTTCCTCATGGACAGCCGAATAGCCTGATCACCTTCCCGGTTTCCGGATCCAACCCATCATCGGTCAGCCATGGGGGCGTTTCCTGTGGCTGGCGGGTGTCCGAGGTAGGCTGCTGAGCCATTCGGGAACGGGCGTTTGTTGTCCAGGGTTTTCCCGCAGGCATCGCATGAGCCTTCTTTTCCGCCTTTGCCTCTCGGATGGTCTGGCAGCGGCGCAGCATCCTCTCCGTATAAGTAGATTCTCTTGTCTTTACGTCGCTCAGATTTGAGCGGTCTGTGGATAACTCCGGAGCGGGTTTCTGGCGGCTGGTAATGTTCTCGTAGAAGGGTTGCACCAGTTTGGTCAGCTCGACGTAGATACCGACCGGCACACCACCCTCGCGGATGATGTCGGTGGTCACGTAGGCGTCGCCTGGGATTCCGCCGGGAAGATCGCCCCGCAACTCGCGCAGCCAACGCTTGATGGTCGCCGGCGATTTTTCGACGGCGTCACACAGGGCTGCGTTGGTCGTGGCCACGAACCCGCGCTCGCCGCACATAGCGCGTAGGATCACGAGGAGGCGGACGGCGCCACTGCTGATGCGGCTGTCCCGGGCGACAGTAGTCGCCATGGCGCGGGCGTACTGGCGCTTCCTGACCGGCCGGTCTCGGAAGACCCGGCGAGGAGTGGGCGTGGCCACCCAATGCTGGCGGCGTTCCTGGACGCGCTGCCAATCCTGGTCGGCATCCTCCCAGCTGATGCTGCCGGCGCTGATGGCGGCGTAGTAAGCCGGCGTGCCGAATTTCGGCCGTGGTGTCGCGGTGGCGGACAACATGACAGATCTCTCCCGTGGCGCCAGAGGGCGCGGCGTCGGTCAGGCGTGGGAGATCGCTGCAGGCAAGCCACCGGTATTATCGGGAATTAAAAAATCCCGATTTCCCTTGGCCGTCGAGTCGAACTGAGCTAGGATCTGAATGCCACTTCGGATCTAGCGCGCAGTCCAAGACGGCCGCAGCGATCTGTGCAAAAAGCCCGTCCTCGTGGCGGGCTTTTTGTTGACTACGACATCGGAGCCTCCAGCGTGAAAAGGTCGGGTTGCCGGGGCGTGGCGCCTTCCAGCACAACGTCACGCGGCGTAAACTCGATCACAACACCGTTCACTGGCGGACGCCCGCGGCCTTTGCGGGGCGAGATGTTCTTGTCGGTGAACCGGAACCGGTATTGCGGGAGGACATCGGCCTCCGCAATGGCCCGCAATTCATCTGCGAACTTCCTGGGCAGCATGGAACAGCCAACTTGCTTGTGTAGGCTTCCCAAGTCGATCTCCCAAAGTCGTTCACCTTGGCAATTCACATGCGCCAAGTCATACAGGCGCCGAGCGATAGGGGTGAGGCCGAAATACTCCGGAACCAGCTCAAGTTGGTTAGCGTCGCCCAGCATGGACTCATAGAGCCACTTGCAAAGAACAACTCGGATGAACCGCAGGCGAGGCTTGCCTTCTTCGTCATCGACGAACTCCAGCATGGTCCCGTCGGAAAGCCAGGAGAAGTAGCCTTTGATCGTGGTACGGCCAGACTTGATGTTGGTCTTGACCATCGTGCCCTTGAGCCGATCCACCATCTCTTCGATGCGGTCGTAGCCTCGGCCCGAACGATCCCTGCCGGCGATCCGAATGAAGTCGTTAGCGGTGAATATAAAGGTGCGTTCTTCCTCACTTGATCCTGCCTTAGCCGGATCAATCTCGCCGTTCTTGATCTTCTGGGCCATGAGGCTGCCGACGTACAGCAGCAGGTCGCGATCATAAATGGTCGCCAACCCCTGACCTTCGAGGGCCTTCATCTCGATCTTGATGGCACCATCCTGGTAGGTGAGTTCGCGGCGCTTGGCTTTGCGATCAAGCTCGAAAAACGGATTCGCGAGGAAGTGGCTGACCGACTTGACAGCCTTGGTGAGGGGGCTGTCGAAATAGGGCAGCAAAGAGGTCTGCATGGGCATACCCTCCTTCGCCTGTTCCTTTCGTGCCCTCGCCATCATACCGCCTCCACTCAACCATCAGACGCAGTTTCGGATTGAAGCGGGCCCAGAGTCCAGAGGGTCGATGCGTGCCTTGGGGGACAAAAACCCGTCGAACTTCAAAATCTTGTAGGCTGCCGCCCGATGAATGGCCAAGCTCGCCCGCCGTGGTTGATCGTGTTGTTGGCCTGATCTAGTGCGTCTGCGTGCTTTGGGGGACAGAAATAGGGTTCCATAGGATCAAGCAAGCCACCTGGGGTTCGCTGCGTCACCCGATTCCATGACGATTCTATCTTCCGATCTGGATGATTGTGCTTTGGGGGACAAAAAACGAAGCGCGATCTGGGACGACGCCAGGTGTGGTGCTTATCGGGGCGGCCAATTGTGCTTTGGGGGACAAAAAGACCTCATGGCAGGGATCGACATGTCCAGGAATCGGCATCCTGCGGGCAGTTGGCCCGCGGCTGAACATCCGATGGGACGCGATTGTGCTTTGGGGGACGGAATTAAAAAATTCAGGAAATTCCGAGACCTCCGCACTTACCCCACCAGCCCAACCGCCCGCAGCAGCACGCCCGGCCCGATCCCAAGGTAGCCCAACACCACCGCGGCGGCGGCCACCAGGATCGCCATACTGACCAGGGATCGCAGGACCTTCAGCGCCACGGTGACCACCAGCAGGCCGGCGACAGCCAGGACGATGGGATTGCTTCCGTAATGGGCCGTTGGACGTCAAGCCCCCGAATGGATCACGTCGCCGGTTTCATGCTTCCGTCCGTGGTCGGCACGCGGCCGCCACCCCATGCGATCAGAAAGGAACCCGCGAGCCGATCCACTCCGTGTCCGTCAGGTCCGTCGGATACCGCTGTGACCGCCGGTCCGGCCCCGCCTGCTTCGCTCGATGAGCCTTCGTCCACATTGCCTGTCTCCCGCTTCCACACGGAAAACAGGCAAACCCTCATTCCCAAACGGGCTCTTAGGAACTTCCGCAACGATGACGATGCCCGGCCCACAGGTGCGCACCAGTTCGGTGTAGGCGGCGCTCACCAACGGACAGTAGGGGCCCGTCTCGTCGAAATCGTGCCAGTGTAATGGGCGGTGTGGTCAGGGCGAGACGCGGCTCGCGTCTCGCCCTGACCTTCAGATCCTTGAAGAGGAGGCGGAATTCAAACGCCAGCACAATTATACCAAGACCATGGCGGGACTGGATGCTGCCCGCGTCCGCGTCCGCCACAGCGCCGGCAGGCCTCGCTGACCGTCGAGGACACGGAGACCGCCATGGAACTTCTGAGGAACCTGAACAGGACCGTTGAGGACGTTTCCAGGCGGTTGGTGTGCTCAGACTCGACGCTCTATCGCCGCCTACCTCGCGGCGGCTGTCGTGCGATCGAGATAAACCCGATACTCGTGCGATCTGATGGTCCCGAGAACCAGTGTCGATCTGATCGTAATAGCTAGAACCTCGCGGTTCAGGGGCGCCAGTTGCGCCGGCGCAACTCGATTTTGGTTGTGAAGCACAGCGTGAAAATCAACCTTTTTTCAGTTGCGCCGGCGCAACTTGCGCCCATTGCCCAACACTTCCATCAGCGAAAAAGGCTGCGAACAGCCGCCTTTGGCCCGGAGCGGACCAACTCAGCTGTGCACCGGGCACGACCGCCAAAACGTTGATCCGCCAGCGGACTGGCGCAGCATGGCTCAATATTCCTGCATCCTAAACGGGCCCAGCAGCACCCCGTCAGCCGCTCGGAGCCCCCAATTGCTGCAGGTGATGGCAGCGATCTAGCTGTCCATGACCGGCACCATACATTGAGGGGCACAAAATTCAGCGTTACACGCGCTGTCGCTTTTGCTCGGCTGAGCGGGAAGTACCGACCAATGAATGAACGGGCGAGATGACGCGCCAACGAACGCCTCCCGTACAGCACCGTGCGACGGCACTGGTCGGAGAGGGACCGGCTTAACCGCGTCCTTCCGATCCTGAACCAACGACCTTACCGCCATGGCCACTGAATATGGGAGGTGATCTTGGTGCCGAACAGAGTCTCCCTTCCCTTCTTGTCCCGCTTCTCGATCGTCGTCTTCAAGTCTTGAAAGCACAGATTCCAATGGAGCCGCCAAGGTTCGGGAAGATCGTCCCATGCTTCACGAAGCCGCTCAGGTGCCCAAGCGTAGGCACGGCGGTCGGCACAACGCAGGAACAGCAGATGCCGCCCAAACGCCCGGTCGCGGTCACGCTCTTCCAAGAACTCATCCAGCCAACGACGTGCTTGAATGTTCCGGCGGTACTGTCTGTCGGCCAGCGCATGGACATCGGCCAGCCAGCCGGGGGCCGGAGGGTTGGCGAGCCCTGCCCGCCACAAATGATCCGCGGCATCAGAAGCGTCGAGCAGACCAGCAAGCCACAGCCCGCGCGCTATCTGCCCTGCGGAGGACCCGCTCAAATCGCGCTCTATACGGCGAATCAACCAGCCCTGCTGGCCACTATCGATGATTGCCGTGGCAATCAGACTCAACTCGTAATCGTCGTATGTGTGGTCACAGACATAATGACGCAGTTCATCGATAGGTTCGGCTTCGGGGACCTCGAAGGGCAGGAGTGAAATGGAGTCGCTCCTCACTAGACCACGTTCATGGTGCTGCCGCAGTTTGGTCCAAAGGGCGGCACCATCAACCGGCCGGTGGCGAAGCAGCGCCCGACAGATGTCGATGTACGGAAAATCCTCAATCAATCCTGTGGCGGGCGTCCGCCGGGCTCCAGACACCAGAGGCTGTACCCACTCGACAACCCGTGCACCTCGGCGCTCCACCAGCCGGTCGATAATCCGATTGAGATTGAAGTATTGCTGAAAAATCGCTGTCGATGTCTGCTGTTCTGAGAGGTGGTCGTTGATGCGCTGTCCGATGAAGTCAGCGAAGACGTCGAGATCCTGTTCCGTCGCATCTTCGCGAAGGGCGAGGAATCCCCATGCCTGAGGATCGATCCGCAGGCGAATATCTGCAGCGGGAATCCGGCCGGCCGCGTTCGTCAACGCGAATGAGCCATATATCACCTCATTGCGATCCATGGCTTGCGTGCAGCGCCACGACGTGTCGGCCAAAGCAGCGGCCAATTCCGCATCGTTGGAATTGCACACCACCTTAAGGGCGAGCTGGCGAACCCGACTGTCGGCGTGGTTAAACAGAGCAAGCAGAGGTGGATATCCGGGCGGCATCGCGTCGAGCCGGACGTGACAGAGATACCAGAGCCAGCCGCACAACCGCGGCACCGGCGCATCAGGTTGCAATTGCTCGGCAACGCGGGCGAAGTCGTCGGCGTTCGGCACGGCCAGGATGCAATGGTGCCTACTCTCGAAGTCTGGCCCGTTCGGCTGCTGCAGGAACACGCCAATCTGCTCGGCCGCGGTGCGCCCGATCAACGTTGCCAGCATCAGGGACGTCTCTGCCGACCTGCCGCGCTTGTCCTCTTCGGTAGAGTGCAGCGCAGCTTTGATCGCCGAACACTCGTCAACTCCGAGCAGCAGCAGGTGGGCGGGAAGCTGAAACGCAAGCTGGTCCAGGGCTTCCTTGGTGCGCGATGCCGCACCCGCGAACAAACGGCGGTATAGGTCGCCTAGGGATTCCGGAGCCCAGCGCGCCAACGCGGCTTCCGCCGACTCTACGGCAATGTCCTCGCTTGTGTTGCTCATCACCAACCAGAGGCGTCCCGCATCCGTGGTGTCGGCTAAGCTCCGCAAACGTGCCGCGTCTGCATCGGACAGCTGATAATCGGGATGGATAGCATAATCACTCAGGTCACTGGCGGCCTCCAAAGGCGCCTTCTCGCCGGGAGGCCTCGTGCGGGCGGCTTCAAAGTCCCACTGCAGGAGGCTGCCAGCACCATCCACCGTCACCGTGCTCGGCCGTACCCAGGACGGTGTCTCCTCTCGCTTCAGTGATTCCACTTGCCGAGCAGCATCAGGTGTAGCGAGCGCTTCCAGCAGCAGGCGCGCAGCCTCCAAAGCTACCGAGGGTTTTAGCTCCAGCAGCCGTTCCGCTTCCCTTCGAACGCCCTCACGCATAGCTTGGCCTTGATCCGCGAGGTCATTATCGTGGTAGGGCAACCGCAGAATCCAGGCGACTTGGTCCGCTTGGGCTCCCTCTCCCATGATCGCTCGACTGACCGCCCAGGCTGTAAGTGCTGGAACGATTTGCGCGCGTGGCAGGTAGGAAAGGATGCCGAGCACCCGGCAGGCCAACCAGAAGACGTCTCCGTCGATACAGTCGCGGATTGGAATGGGCGGGACGAGCGATCCGGCGACTTCATCCCATGAGGCACGACGCTCCCGCGTCCGGGCGCAGCGGTCGGCAACGCCCTCGGCCTCCGGGCGGTACCCGAGGACCATGCCTCTTCGTGGATCGTCCCAATGGGTTCCCAGCCACTGGGAACACCACGCGACGATTCGTTCTCCGAGAGCCGGCCAGCGATCTGCTGCTTTGGCAAACCCTTTGATTAGCACCTCGTCCCGCTGGTGGTCTGATCGTCTGCGCAGCCATGTCTCCTCCGCCAGAGCGAAGAAAACGCTGCAGTCCTGAGGCAGCAACCTCCAGAACGTCTCAAAGTCGCCGCTTCGAAAATTCTGCCGGTGAAACCATGCGTCCAGCAGCGTTTGACGGAGCGATGCCGAACAACCGGAATCTACGAGCGCGACGGTCACTGCAGCGCGCAGCAGATCCACAGCCAGATCTTGTTCCCGCAGTGGCTCCAGGAAGGCGGCGAGTTCATCGCCTCTTGCCGCTTCCGGCAATTCGCGCAACTGCTCAACCAGCGCCATGCCGAGTGCGTAGGGCATGAGGTTTTTGTTCAGGCGGAATCGGTTGGCCTTTCCAGGGACGGACCGCATCCAGCGGCCGTCGATAATCTCGCTAACCGTCATCCGAAGGGAATCTGAGCCGTGGCCACCCTCGGCACCCAGTTCGGCGGTCAGTTCGGCACGAGTCACGGACAGGCCAGCATCGGCATCGTCACCCAACTGGGCGCGCAGCCGCTGCCCCAGGCCCGCAACGAACTCCTGAAAGGCCGAGTCGCTGACGGGCAGCTGGCTGCCGCGACGAGACACACGGTCTTTCCAATCCTCATACACGAGGCGTTCGCGCGTGATGTCGCCACTTTCGGCCAGTACCCGGCGATGGCGGATGGCCAGATCACACAGCCGCGGCACCTTTAGCAATGGGATCAAACCCTCGGCGAAATCGCTGCGGGATAGATTGTGCAGCCTGAGCAGCGCGTCCAATTCCGCGTCGTCGAAGGGCTCGATCCTATGGATCTCGGGGGGCGGTTCAGCGCCGGCAAGTCCGTGCAGGGACTGGGTCCAGTGGTCAGGGCGACACGTGAGGACCACCGCCGCCTGTCCGCGCCAAGGCGGTGGGGTCAATTGCGCCAGGATGTTGGCCCAGTTGCGGAAAGACCAATGCTCGTTCAACCCGTCAAACACGAGCAGGAACCTGGGTGTCGGCATCGGAGATTTCAGCCAGAGGGTTACTCGGCGGCGCCAGAATTCCTCGTTGCGCAGGCCCGTTCGTTGGGCAAGCAGACGCGCGACCAGACCATGTACGTCCGTGTCGGTCACGTCTCGGGCCGGAACAACCAGGGTCAGCGGTAATTCGGCACCATCGGCGCCGGCCCGTTCGTGCCACCACGCCAGCGGAGCCCAAGACTTGCCAACCCCTTCTTCGCCCAGGAGGACAAGCGGGGCTGGGCGTTTCGCCCACCATCCGTCCATTACGTTCATCAGCCGCGGCCGGGGGACACGGCGAACCTCCGTGTCGAGCAGGTTGACCAGCCCATGGAGGCGCGCCATCGCGTCGTTGCGGCTGGCGAACGCTTGGCGCAGCCAATCGGCCATGCCCCGCCGGGCGGCGCTCCACCCCATGTCCGGCCGGGTCAGCCGATTTTGGAGAGCATCGCTGGCCTCTTGGAAGCCGGGATGCGCGCGCAGCTGTTTTAAACACGCCTCCGTCGCAGCAGCCTCCGACGGGTCGGTAATGCGACTGAGCAAGACCTCCGGCACCAGGGCGCACAGCACGCCCAGGGGAGGCAGGATGGTGGCCGACTTCGGCCAGTCAATGGCGACGACGCCAATCCCCAGCGCCTCACCTTGGCGAACAAGTTCATCTTGGTCGTCACGACTGATTTCTCGGGTCGCTCCGAAAATCAGAAGGTCGAGGTCCGGCCGCCGCCCAACCGCATCCACCAGCTTCGCTTTGAGTTGGTCAAGTCCGAGCGCGGTCTTCTGCCCATAGCGCTTTGCCTCGACCGCAACGGACGGGTTGGCATCCAGCGGATCCGTTCCCGTGTCGATACCACCTTGCGGCCCGGGCTTCACAAGGTTGAGGCGCCGGCCAATGACCTTGGCGACTGCGTCACGCAGCAGCCCCTCGAAGCCTGCTTCGGAAGTTGCTCCGAGATTAACCAAAGACTTCAAGAGAACTGGAAACGGGTTGATTGATTTGGGCATGGATGCGGCGGCAATGCGAGTAGGAGCCATAGATAGAACCGGGCGGCGCCAAGACGGAGCTTCTTAGAAGCTGACGATAGGCCCCTCGGTTCGGAACCGCTGTCTCCGTACAGGAAATTGCGGAACCTGACCCGAACCTAGAACCTGTCCATGGCGCTTGCAAGCGGTGGATGCTGGCTTTTCTGCTTACACCACCAGAGCTATGCGGGAAACTGGGTGACGGTCTGGTCAGGCGGCGTTCTGTGACGCGGCGTCGGTGACCTCGATGCCGTTGCGGAATGTGACGCCCTGGATGACCTTGGGCAACAGGTTTTCGCCCTGCAGCCGGCGCCAGGTTTTCGCGGCAGCGGTGACCAGCTTGAACACCATCAGCTTGGCGGTGTCCTGGGAGAGCGCTCCCTTGGTGCGGACGGCTCGGTGTCGGACGGTGGCGAACACGCTCTCGATGGGATTGCTAGTCCGGATGTGATCCCAGTGTTCGGCCGGGAAATCGTAAAAGGCGAGCAGCGCGGCACGGTCCTTGCCCAGGCACTCCACCGCCTTGGCGTACTTGAGCGCATACTTCTTCACGAACGTCGCCATAGCGGTTTCCGCGGCGGCGCGGTCCGGCGCCATCCAGATCTCACGCAGGTCCTGCTTCATCGCTGGCTGCACCGCCTTGGTCACCTTGTTCAGGACGTTCGCGGTTTTATGCACCCAGCAGCGTTGCTGCCGGGTGGTGAAGAAGATCTCCTCCAGCGCCTTCCAGAAGCCGAGCGCCCCATCGGCGACCGCAAGTTCGGGGGCGATGGTGAGGCCGCGGGCCTGGATGTCCACCAGCAGCTCGCGCCAGCTCTGCGCGCTCTCGCGCACGCCGACCTGGAAGCCGACCAGTTCCTTGCGGCCCTCCGGGGTGGCCCCGATGATCACCAGCATGCATTCGGCCACCGGCTCCATGCGGGCCTGCAGGTAGACGCCATCGGCCCAGACGTAGACGTAGCGCCGCGCCGACAGGTCGCGTCGTTGCCACCGCGCGTAGTCGGCCGCCCACTCCTCCTTCAGCCGACCGATCACCGAGGGCGACAGGTTCGGGGCGTCCTTGCCCAGCAGGGCGCTCAGCGCCTCCTGGAAGTCGCCGGTGGAGACGCCGCGCAGGTAGAGCACCGGCAGCAGGGCGTCCAGGCTCTTGGTCCGCCGCGCCCAGCGGGGCAGGATCGCTGAGGTGAAGCGGACCCGCTCGCCAGCCTCGGCGCCACCACGGTCGCGCACCTTGGCGCGGCGGACCGGCACTGGCCCAATGCCGGTCTGGATTATCCGTTCGGGACCATGGCCGTGCCGCACAACCCGCTCGCGGCCGTCCGGCAACGTGACGTCCTTCATGGCGGCCAGGAAGCTTTCCACCTCCGCCTCGATCGCCTGCTCCAGCAGCCGGCGGGCACCAGCGCGTAAGATGGCCGTCAGCGGGTCGTCGATCTCCTCCGGCTGACGCAGCCGGACAACCTTGCTATTCTCATCCATGGCGTATCGCTCCCTCGTGGAGGTTCTGGCAGGTTTCGTCACCCACCTCGATACGCCGCCCTCTTCAGACCGTCATCACCCAGATTCCCGCATAGCTCTACACCACCACGTTACGATAGCGCATGGATGCCAAATGACTGGTCATAGCGAAAAGCAGACGATCAGGTCCGTCCACCTGCTGTCGGAAGAGACGCACGCCCCTGTGATGACCCAAACACCGTTGACCGCCAGATGGACGACATGTGTTTGACGCGTCCGACGAACACCGCGCTCCGGCACATGACTCGGGTTCCAGTTGCGCCGGCGGCAACTGGATTCTGGTTGAATAATCATTAGAGTATTGCAACCGTTTCTCAGTTGCGCCGGCGCAACTTTTCCCAAGGTCTCATTTCCTGGTCAACCTGGCTCATTGTGCATCACCGCACTTCGCAAGGTCCGGCCGGGAGCTATGCGGGAAATTGGGTGACGGGGGGTCAGGCGGCGTTCTGTGACGCAGTGTCGGTGACCTCGATGCCGTCGCGGAATGTGACGCCGCGGATCATCTTGGGCAACTGGTTTTCGCCCTGGAGGCGGCGCCAAGTTTTCGCGGCGGCGGAGACCAGCTTGAACACCATCAGCTTGGCGGTGTCCTGCGAGAGCGCTCCCTTGGTGCGGAAGGTTCGGTGGCGGACGGTGGCGAACACGCTCTCGATGGGATTGCTGGTCCGGATGTGATCCCAGTGTTCGGCCGGGAAATCGTAAAAGGCGAGCAGCGCGGCGCGGTCCTTGGTCAGGCACTCCACCGCCTTGGCGTACTTGAGCGCGTACTTCCTCACGAACGTCGCCATGGCCGTTTCCGCGGCGGCGCGGTCCGGGGCCATCCAGATCTCCGGCAAGTCCTGCTTCATCGCCGGCTGCACCGTTTTGGCCACCTTGTTCAGGACGTTGGCGGTTTTATGCACCCAGCGCCGGGCCGACAGGTCGCGCTTTTGCCAGCGTGCGTAGGCGGTCGCCCACTCCTCCTTGAGCCGGCCGATCACTGAGGGCGACAGGTTCGGGGCGTCCCGGCCGAGCAGCGCGCTCAACGCGTCCTGGAAGTCGCCGGTGGAGACGCCGCGCAGGTAGAGCACCGGCAGCAGGGCGTCCAGGCTCTTGGTCCGCCGCGCCCAGCGGGGCAGGATCGCCGAGGTGAAGCGGACCCGCTCGCCAGCCTTGGCGCCGCCACGGTCGCGCACCTTGGCGCGGCGGACCGCCACCGGGCCGATGCCGGTCTGGATCGTTCGTTCGGGACCATGGCCGTGCCGCACGACCCGCTCGCGGCCGTCCGGCAACGTGACCTCCTTCAGGGAGGCCAGGAAGCTTTCCACCTCCGCCTCGATCGCCTGCTCCAGCAGCCGGCGGGCACCAGCGCGTAAGATGGCGGTCAGCGGGTCGTCGATCTCCTCCGGCTGACGCAGCCGGACAACCTTGCTATTCTCATCCATGGCGTATCGCTCCCTCGTGGAGGTTCTGGCAGGTTTCGTCGCCCACCTCGATACGCCGCCCTCGTCAGACCGTCATCACCCAGATTCCCGCATAGCTCCGGACAGGAAGTTGACGGACAGGCCCGCGTAGCGGCTCAGGTCCTCGCCGGTGGCGATGACAATCCCCTCCTCGGCGAACTTCTTGAGTTGGGTTTTCGTGGCGAAGCGATTGTTGACCATGGCGTCATTGACGACCGCGACTGGCACCTCGGGAAACTCTTCCCTCAGGGCTGCCGCGAGTGCCTCGGCGGCGGTGGTCTTCCCGCTCAGCACATAGCCGAAGATACCGATGGTGCCACGCCAGCCATGCTGCTCCAGCGCCTTCGTACCACTCGCGAGCATGGCCACGGGCTCACGGAGGAATTCACCCGCCCAGCGGCGCTTGGCCACAATCGCTTCGGCGTGGTCGATGGCCTTGTTGAGCAGGCGGTCATGGATGTCGGTTGTGGTGATGCTCATGGAAATCCTCTTTTTCGGAAGTTGTGTCTGGACATCACCTGCGCACGCAGCGTCCCGCCCAGCCGCACCGAAAAATAATTGTTCGAACAGAGAGGGAGCCGGCGGTCGAACCGCCGGCCCCCTCTCTGTTTGACGCGCGACGCTCTCAAGCGTCGGCCTTCATGATCCCCAGCTTCCTGTTCAGCTTCCCCGCCTTGCCCTTGAGAATGATCCTCCATGCTCGGGCCTCGCGCCGCCTGATCGGCCTTGTGTGCCCCTTGTGTGCCGCTTCCTCGGCCTCCTTGTCGCACTCCAGCAGGATGCGCCCCTGGCTGGTCCACCTCGTAGCCGGCAAACGCGTGCGTGATGCCCTCGCGTGCCGCCTTGATCAGGGTCTCGCCGGCGACCTCGGCCGCCCAGCGGCTGGCCTCGCGAACGCCGATGCCGTGGCTGTCTGCCACTTTTCCATGGCGCGCATCAGGAACTCGTTCAGGCCGTCGCCATTGGGGACATCAGGCGTTCACGTTCCGGCTGAGCCTGCCGCTGTGCCCACAGCATCCCGACCGTCATCCCAAGATTGGCGTCGGGCATCTTCGGCTTCAGCCCCTTGTTTTCCTGCCGGAAAGGAGGGGGCGCGGCAATCGACCGAAATTCAGTGCGCCTGTGGTAGTCCGCGCGACCGCGATGCAACGGGTGCTTGCCGTTGATAACCTGCAGCGGCAGGCCGTAATAGGAGAATCGCCGTCAGGCCGGAGTACCTCACTCATCTTCTCCAACCGGATGCAGATGGCGCGCCGTGCGGGTTGGCTCAGGCCAGTTCAGCTCCAAGCCGAGCAGGTCCGCGGCCTCCTTTGCGAGCGCCGTGGTGGGACGCACGATGGTGCCGTAGGCGAGCTTGTCCTTCATCGGAACTGAGTAGTTGCTCAGATCCCTGAGCATTTCCCGATTGGGCAGGCGGGTCGCCATCGTGAGGATCTCGGCGGCCTCGAAGAAGTCCCGGAAACCCAGCTCGGACTCGACTTTCAGCCGACGCTTTTCGTCCGTCGGCCAGGCGTTCAGCAGGAAGCGCACCGGCACGCCCTCGCGCACGACCGGTGCGACGGTGTCCAGGGTCAGGCGAGCGCGCAAATAGCTGTCGTCCGTCGGCATCACGGGAATGACGACCAAGTCGGAGCGTGATGCCAGTTCGACGTCGAACTCGGACCGGTTGGCCCCGCCGTCTACGATGAGGATCAGGTTGTCGAGGCGGTTCTCGGCCTGGGCCTTAGCCAGAACGCGAGACAGCATGTCCTTGCCGCGCACGGCGATGTAGGGGCGCTTTTCCTGCTTGATCAGCCTTTCTTCAGCGTCGCTGGCCACATCGGTGTGGTACAGCACGTTCAGGTTCGGCTGGCCGTCCGGACGCAGAGCGCGCGATAGGCCGAACGCGATGGCGTGGCAGGTGACCCCTTTTCCGGCGCCGCCCTTCCTCTGGCTGACAAACACGGTCTTCATGTTTTTGCCCCCTTGGCTTGAGTGTTTCCTCAGGCCGCGAGCAGTCCGAACTCCCTTGCCCTGCGCTTGACCTCGGTTTCGAGGATCTCGCGGACGAGCTGCGATGGTTTCAGGACAATGGCCTCGCGATCCACACCGAGCATCTGCGCACGCCGTTCGACTTCGCGTGCGGTGACCAGCTCGACGAGTTCGACGAAGGTCGCCTTAACCCGAGCTTGCAACAGCACGTCCTTTTTGTCGGCGGGGTTCATCTTGGGACGGCCCTTGGACCGTTCGTCGGGGAACACAGACGCCGCTTCGACCTGCTTCGACGCCTTCTTGGCGGACGCGCCCTTCTTGTGGGCTGGCACATCCGCCACAGCCTGCTCGGCCGGGCTCACCACCTTGGCCGCCAGTTCTTTCAGAGCAGCCGTGGCCGGGGCGAACGCACGATCGCCCTCGCAGGGTGTGCTCGAAGGATCAACCAGGAGATCATCCCACGTCGTTTTTGCCGCCGCCGAGGTCCGATCCATCGCGCTTTTGTCAGTCTTGGCCATCGCAGTTACCCAAAGAAAATACATTCCCGCCACAGCATATTCGCACAGGAGCATGTAACCCGTATTATCGCGTCGTACAAAAAATGACGCTGACCGACGTTGCCTGTCAAAAAGTCGGAGTGATGGATGGCCGGCGAGACATCGTGAATGAAGGTTCTTGGGTTCGGATGTTAGGGGCTGTTAGCGCTTGAGGTCCGTGCCCATTTGGTTGGGATGGCAGTTGAGTACGGAAGCGAGGTTCTGACGGACGCGGAATGGAAGATTCTGCATCCGCTGATCGAAGCGTGCCGCCCGCGCGGCAAGACGCCACCCCAGCACCTGCGCCGCACGGTTACGGCGATCCTCTGGCGGCACACGAACGGAGCCAAGTGGCGCGCCATCCCGCCGGACTTGGGGCCGTGGTGGATGGCCGCGCAGACCTTCATCCGCTGGGCACGACTGGGCGTGTGGGAGCGCTTGCTCGATCTGGCCCAGCAGCGCGGCGTCGCGCTCGGCATGACGTTCCTGGATGGCACCACGATCCGGGCGCACCCCAAGGCCGCGGGTGCGTCCAAAAAAGGGGATCTGGAGCACGGCGAGACGTGCGTGAGGGCCTTGGCCGGTCTCGTGGCGGCTATGGCACGAAGGCCTGCGTGATAGCCGACGGCGGCGGACGCGCTCTGGGCTTTACCCTGGCACCCGGGCAAGCCCACGAACTGCCGCTCGCTCCGGATCTGCTGGACATCCTCCCCGACGTGCCCGCGTGGATCGTGGCCGACCGCGGGTATGCGTCCGATGCCTTCCGGCAGCACGTGTGGGACCTCGGCGCCCGTCCCGCCGTCCCAGCCAAAAGCAACGAGGCGCCGGTCGCCTGTCCAGCCTGGATCTACAACAATCGCAACATCGTCGAGCGCCTGTGGGCCCGGCTGAAAGAATGGCGCGCTATCGCCACCCGCCATGAGAAGACCGCCGTCTCCTTCATGGGAGTGCTTTGCTTGGCCGCCGCTCTCGACTGGCTCAAGTCCTAACAGGCCCTAGGCCGCCGTACGGATGGTAGCCGATCCCAAAATGCGGGAGCCAAGAATATCGGCGGTGTTCGGAAAAAGACTCCCAGAACCCATCCGTTCGGATCCCCACAGTCCTTTTCCTGATGGAGCCTCGGCGGACCAGCAAGGTCGTAGGGCAGGTCGGCGGGTTGCTGGAACAGGAATCCGGCGCGGTGCGCAGATGTACTTGGCAGGTTTCTAACGCACTCAACTAACCCACGCCACAACACCAACTGGGGAATGATGATGAAAAAACTCCGCGCCATCACCGGCGATATGTTCATCGGCGAAGATGGCGACACCCTCGCCACCCATGTGAGCCGTATCAATTGGCTCGCAGCAAACATGGACTCGAAGAAGAGGGGAGAGGCGGAAGCCGCTTGGGAAGCTGCCGAGGAGGCCCTCCACCGCCTCGACAAGGAATACGAGGATTCGGAGGAAGACTCCCCGAACGCGGAAGAGACGCGGACTTGGGCCGAGTGCGCCGGGACGTGGAGAACGCGTTGAACGCGCTCAACGACATCCTCGCCTGAAGCCACTACGGCCAACGCGGTCATCAACTGGAATGAGTGATTCTGGGCGGGCGACCGCGCTGCCCCGGGAAAGCCAAGGTCGAACGTCTAACACATCGACTTCCATAACCAAAACCATTGGAGAAATGACATGTGCGTAGTCGTCACCGACAACGTGCGAGAAATCCTGACCGCCGCTGGCCGCACGGTTCCCAAGGCGGAATTCGCCAAGGTCCGTTCGCTCTAAGCCAGCGCTAGACTTTTACTATGTGCTGTCGCTCTCACTCACAATACTTCGTTTATTGTATTACGTATTTTAACGTTTACGAGTTACACTATCACCATGACAACAAAGACAGGCCGGATCACGATGATCTTCGGCCGAGCAAGGGAACATGGAGGACTTGGATGGCGCACGATCCGCTCTGGCACTTGACCCTCGAAACGGGCCATGGGTCCCTGATTAGGCCCGAGACGAAGAGTTCGTTGCCCAAGATTTTGCGCGCGCTGAAACCGCTAGCCGACCGCGGCAGCGTCGAACACGGCGACTGGACGTTCGCGGCGGTCCCGGTGCCGGGAGGCTTCAGGTTCGACGCGGGAGTGCGCGGCTGGAACGGGCCTCTCGTCACCGGCTACGTCGCCACCAAGGGCGGTGGTGAGGCGGTGTGGCGTCAGATGGCTGCTGACCGCCGATCGCTCGGCTTCCCGGACGTCGCCTGCCCGCGTCCGACGGTGGAACCGTGGTTGTCGGCAATGTTCCGCGCCAACACGCTGGAGTCGATGTTGCTGACCGATCCGGTGGCGCAGGACCGGTTTCACGAGGCTTTGCGCGCCGTGGCTGTGTGGGAGCAAGGCGTCGCGTGGGCGCTACTGCAATACGGGCGGGCTCTGGCCACCGACGCGCCGCTGGCAACGCCTCTAGCGGCGGAAGCCCTGGACAGCGACCCCACGCACAAGGTGATGCGCGAGACGGCAGCTCGCGATGTGCGCCGAGCCGTCGAGGTGGGGGCAAACGGCACCGCCGATCTGCAGCGCCGCGAAGCTCCGAAGCTGTCGGGAACGTTCGCCTCCGCTGTCGTCGCCGAGGGCACTCGCAAAGGCGCGTCCGACGCGGCGCGCGTCGTCGCAAGCGTGATCCGGTCCTGCGCCCGCCTGTCTCTGGACGCGCTCCTCATCGACCAGGCCGACGCGCTCAAAATCGACTGGAATATCTTGTGCGGCGGATGGGGCCAGCTGCTGAGACTGCCGCATGACCCGGTGTGGCTGGAGGCCAAGCCGATCGAATGCGCGTTTGCTCAAGAGGCAGGTCCGCAGTTCGTCGCCGAGCGCACCGGCTACCTGGTCTGCTCCGAGTCCGAAGGCTTCTCGATCACTTACGCCTTTTGCTACGATGGCACGACCATTGTGATGCCCGGCCGCATCCTGGTGAGTCCCGAAGGTGTCACCGTCGAGGCGCCCGACAGGCGGTCCGGCGAGTTGCTGACTCCGATGGCCGACAGCATCGCCGAGCGTGTGATCCAGGTGTTCCTTCTCCTGAACGCCCGGAACGCACCCGTCGAGGTCGGTGACGCCGAGGACGTGAGCAAGCTCAACCGGAAGCGGGCGCAAATGGGTCGCCCGCCTGTGCTGTCCACCGCGCCCGTTCGGTGGGACCTGAGCCGCATCGAGCGCCGCGCCAAGCGGCAGGGTGAGGCGTTCGGCCCCGAGCAGCGGCGACAAGCCGTGGCCGCGCTGGTCCGCGGCCACGTTAAGGTGCGCAAGACCGGCGCGTTCTGGTGGTCCCCCTATGTGCGGTCCGGGATAGGCCCCGACCCCAGGGAGACCGGACGCGATTACGTCGTCCGACCGTAGCTGCAATGCACTGGCGATTCCGCGCGCTCGCCCGCGGTCAGACAAGGCCCCGAAACGCCGAGTGCATATTTCGGTGGAAAGCACCCAGCGGGAACGGCGGAAAGCGCCCGGGCAGAACGGTGAAAGCGCCCACCCGTTTCGGTGAATTCGCCCACCCGTAGGGGTGGTGTCGGGGTCCGAACCAGCCTTTGGCATCCCCATGATCTTTCCACGGCACAGGCCAAGGAGGATCGGGATGCCCCGAGCGAGGTCGGACATGCGGCGGATCAGAGAAGTCCTTCGTCTGCGGGATGAGTTCGGCGCCAGCCAACGGCAGATTGCCGATGCCTGCCGGCTGCCGCGCAGCACCGTGCGCGATTACCTGGATCGGCTACGGGCCTCCGGGCTGCGGTACGCGGATGTGCTGGGCTGGACGGACGTCGAGTTGGAGGAGCGGCTGTTCCCGCCTCCGGTCACGTCGGCGCGCCCGGTGCCCGACTGGCGGCACATCAGCCGTGAACTCAGCCGCCGTGGCGTAACGCTGCGGCTGCTGTGGGAGGAATACCTGGAGGTCCATCCCGGCGGCTATCGCTACACCCAATTCGTCCAGCATTTCCGGGCATGGCAGGGTGCCCATGCCGAGCCGCGTCTGCGCCGGGAGCATCGGCCGGGGACGGCGATCGAGGTCGATTATGCCGGGATGACGCTGAGCGTCGGGCTCGGCGCCGAGGCGCGGCAGGCCCAGGTGTTTGTCGCCTGCCTGCCGTATTCGGGCTACGTCTATGCCGAGGCGACCTGGACCCAGCAGGCGGAGGAGTGGCTGGCCTCGCACGTCCGGCTGTTCGACCATCTGGGCGGCGTGCCAGGCAAGCTGGTGCCCGACAATCTCAAGGTCGGCGTCAGCCACGCTTCCTTCTACGATCCGGCGATCAACCCGACTTATCACGATCTCGCCCGGCACTACCGCACCGCCGTCCTGCCGGCCCGGGTCCGGCGCCCACGCGATAAGCCCAGCGCCGAGAACGGTGTGCAGCAGGTCGAGCGGCGGGTGCTGGCCCCGTTGCGCGATACGCCCTTCGCCACGTTGGACGCTGCCAACGCAGCCTTGCGCGACAAGCTGGTCGCCCTCAACGCCGCTCCCTTGAGCCGCAGGCCACAGGACACGCGCGCCGGCCTGTTCGCCGCCGAGGAGAAGCCGACCCTGCGCCCCTTGCCGCCGGAACGCTTCGTGCCCGGCACCTGGGCTCGCCACAAGGTGCCGCCCGACTATCATCTCGCCCTCGACGGTGGCGTCTACTCGGTGCCCCACACGCTGGTCGGCAAGACGGTAGACGTGCACAGCACTGCCGGCGTGATCAGCGTCTTCCTGCGCGGCAAGCGGATGGCCTGCCATGTCCGGCGGCAGGATGGCGCCACCGTGACGCTGGACGCCCATCGCCCCGCCAACCACCGGGCCGTCGCCCGCTTCACCCCCGACGCCATCCAGGCCGACTTGGCCGCCATCGGCCCGGCCGCCGCGGTGCTGTTCGCGCGCATCTTGGCGGGCGCCGATCATCCCGAACAGGCGGTGCGGGCCGGGATTGGCCTGATCCGCCTGGCGGCCACCCATGGCACCGACCGGCTGGAGCAAGCCTGCCAGGCGGCCCTGGAGGCCAACGTCGGATCCTACCGCTACGTCCAGCGCTGGTTGGCGGCGCCCCCCGCCACGTCGGCGGATCCGGCCGGTGCCGGCGAGCACGCCAATCTGCGCGGCCCTTCCTACTATCACTGACGGAGACACGATGATGAAGCACGTCAACCACGAGCGGTTGCGCCAGTTGCGTCTGTACGGGATGGCCAAGGGGCTGGAGGCGTTGGAGCGCTTGCCCGACCGCGGCCAACTGGCCTTCGACGAGCAGTTGGGCACCTTGATCGAACGCGAGGCGGCGGAGCGGGCCAACACCGCGCTCGCCAGCCGGCTGAAACGCGCCCGGCTGCGCCAGACTGCCTGTCTGGAGGATCTCGACCTGCGCACTCCGCGTGGACTCGATCGCGGTATTGTGCGCGAGCTGGCCATCGGGCGTTGGGTGAAAGAGAACCGGCCGGTTCTGATCACCGGCCCGACCGGGATCGGCAAGACCTGGCTGGCCTGTGCACTCGGCAACCAGGCGGCGCGGGAAGGCCACAGCGTCCTCTACACCCGGCTGACCCGCCTGCTGGACGATCTGGCCACCGCCCGCCTGGACGGTTCGCTCGCCCGGCTGCTGCGACGGATCGCCCGGCTCGACCTGCTGATCCTGGATGACTGGGCGATGACCGAGTTGACCGCGGCTCAGCGCCTGGACCTGATGGAGGTGATCGACGACCGCCACGACCGGGCCGCAACCATGCTGGCCACCCAAGTTCCCGTGGCCAACTGGCATCGGCTCATCGGGGACCCAACCGTTTCATGATGCCTTCCTCCTGGACGGACTGGTGTGTCGGACCAGGGCGCGCAACTCGGGAATGCGCTCGTCGTCGAGCGCAATTTGCCAAGGCTGCCCTTTGGTGAGCTGGCGTCCGGA
>NZ_QOKV01000045.1 GCF_008365405.1 Azospirillum brasilense
GCGCCGATGGTACTGCGTCTTAAGACGTGGGAGAGTAGGTCGCCGCCAGGTCACCACGGCACACGCCACGCCATCCAAGGACGTGGACGCAGCAGGTTTCACACACACTTGACAATCGGCTTCATGAACGGCAAGGCCGGCGCTTTCCCCTGTGGGAGGCGCCGGCTTTTCGTTGTGCCTGGCCGTCGCTACGGGCCCCCTCCCTAACCCTCCCCCGCCGCAGGCGGGGGAGGGGATCAAGGGTTCAGGTGGGGGAACGGAATGGGGGTGAAGTGGGACCGGGTGCCTTGTTCGTGGCCGTGGCGCCCCCACCTACCCATCGACAGCGACGATGCGGGAGGACGAGGAATGCGCATGGGCCGAACCGCCGCCCTGATAACCGCCACCACCCTTGCGGCTTGCCTGAGCGTCACGGACGCGAGCGCCGTGGACAAGGTGTTCAAAACCGAAAAGGCGATGGTGGCGGTGAAGACCGTCGCCAGCGGCCTCAGCCATCCCTGGGGACTGGCCTTTCTGTCCGACGGGCGGATGCTGGTGACCGAGAAGGACGGCCGGTTGCGCATCGTGGCGCCGGACGGCACGGTGTCCGCCCCGGTGAAGGGTGTGCCGAAGGTCGACGACCGCGGGCAGGGCGGTCTGCTCGACGTGGCGCTGGACCCGGACTTCGCGCAGAATCGCTTCGTCTATCTCAGCTTTTCCGAGCCTGGGACGGAGGACGGGACCAATTCCACCGCCGTGGCGCGCGGTGTGCTGAACGCCGACGGCACCGCCCTGACCGACGTGCGGGTGATCTTCTCGCAGAAGCCCAAGGTGGAAAGCCGCATGCATTACGGCTCCCGGCTGGTCTTTGACCGGCAGGGCCATCTGTACGTGACGCTGGGCGAGCGCTCGCTGGAGCGGTTCCGGACGCAGGCCCAGGATCTCGACTCGCATCTGGGCAAGGTGGTGCGGATCAACCGCGACGGCTCCGTGCCCGCCGACAACCCGTTCGTGAACCGGTCCGGGGCACTGCCGGAAATCTGGTCCTACGGTCACCGCAACATCCAGGGCGCGACACTGAACCCGCAGACCGGCGCGCTGTGGATCAACGAGCACGGCCCGCGCGGCGGCGATGAGGTCAATGTCCCCGAACCGGGGAAGAATTATGGCTGGCCGGTGGTCTCCTACGGCGTGAACTACAACGGGACGCCGATCGGGACGGGCAAGTCGAGCGCGCCCGGGATGGAGGAGCCGGTGTACCAGTGGACTCCGGTCATCGGCTCCTCCGGCATGACCTTCTACACGGCCGACACGCTGCCGGGCTGGAAGGGCAGCCTGTTCAACGGCGGGCTGGCGACCAAGGAGGTCGTGCGGCTCGAACTCGACGGCAACAAGGTCAAGCACGAGGAGCGCATGTTCCGCGATCTCGGCAAGCGCATCCGGCAGGTCAGCCAGGGTCCCGATGGTGCGCTCTATCTGCTGACCGACGAGAATAGTGGCGAGATTTTGCGGGTGACTCCGGCGGGCAAACCGTAAGCGCCGGTTCAGCGGATCCGGCTGCGCTTGGGCGGTTTCGTCAGACGTTCGGCGGCCATCAGGTCGCTGCGGCTGACGCCGATGTCCCTCAGCAATCGGTCGTCAAGGCGGTCGGGGGTGGCGGCCCGTTGCCTCCGGCGCTCCTTCAAGCTGCGGCAGGCTCCCAGCAGGGCGGCGGTGAGTGACCTTGGCAGGGTTGCGCCGAAGGCGCGGACGGCGGTCAGGGTCGGCATGGGCGATTCCTCCGTTCGGGCGGGGACTGCCGCCCCGCGTTGCCGGTCCTGTCTAACGGGCTTCGGCCGGTGGGGAAGTGGCCCCCTTCACACCGGCCCCGCGCTTTCCGGACTTCCGATGGAACGGCAGGGGCGCTACACAGGCGCCCATGCCAGCCATCATTCCCCCCTCCATCATCCCCATCGACGACCCGGACGACCCGCGGATCGCCGCTTACCGCGACGTGAAGGAGCGCGACCTCGTGGGGCGGGAGGGGCGGTTCATCGCCGAGGGGGCGGTGGTATTGCGGACGCTGCTGACCGCTTCGCGCCACGAGACCCTGTCGCTGCTGATCGCGGAGAAGCGGATCGCCGGGCTGGCGCCGATGCTGGAGGCGTTGCCCGCCGCGGTGCCGGTCTACAGCGCCCGGCAGGAGGTGCTGGACGCCATTGCCGGCTTTCCCCTGCACCGCGGGATCCTGGGCTTGGGGCGAGCGGCGGTGATGCCGGAGCCGGACGCGCTGCTCAGTGGGCTGGGAGCGCGGGCGACCGTGCTGGTGCTCTGCGGGATCGGCAACCACGACAATGTGGGGGGCATCTTCCGCAACGCGGCGGCCTTTGGCGTGGACGCGGTGCTGCTCGATTCCGGTTGCTGCGACCCGCTCTACCGCAAGGCGATCCGCGTCTCGGTCGGGGCGGTGCTGCGGGTGCCGTTCTTGCGGATTCCGGCGGGGACCGATCCGGTCGCGCTGCTGGAACGGCACAGCTTCGCCGCCATTTCGCTGAGCCCGGCGGGAGCAGTGACCCTGGCGGGCCTTCACCGTCCGGCGCGCGCGGCGCTGCTGCTGGGGTCGGAGGGGCCGGGCCTGCCGGCGTCCGTCCTGGCGCGGACGCGGACGGTGCGCATCCCCATGGCGCCGGATTTCGATTCCCTGAACGTCGCCACGACCAGCGGGATCGTCCTGCACCACCTCGCCTTCATGGCGGAACCGGACTCAGGGATCGGCTGAGCCGTCGATCCGGCGCAGGCCGGGCGGGGTGGCGTCGCGCAGGCTCCGGGCGAGCGCGCGGAAACCCGCGGCGCGCGGGTCGCTGGACCGCCAGACCAGCCCGATGACCCGGCCCGGCGGGTCGCCCTGGAAGGCGCGGTAGGCGACCAAGCCGCCCACCGTCGCCGCCTCCCCATCCCCCGTGGCCAGCCGCGGCATCAGCGTGTAGCCGGTGCCGCTGGCGACCATGTGGCGCAGCGTCTCCAGCCCGGTGGCGTGGCGCATGCCGCGGGTGGTGGCGCCGCAGGCGGCCAGCGCCTGATCGCGCAGGCAATGCCCCTCCTCCAGCAGCACCAGTTCGCCGGGGTCGAGGTCGGCCAGGGCGATGGAGGGCAGGCTTTCCAACCGGTGGCCGGTGGGGTGGGCCAGCACGAAGGGTTCGAAGAACAGGGCGTCGCAGGTCAGCCCCTCTGCCTCGATGGGCAGGGCGAGCAGGACGGCGTCCAGCCGCCCCTCGCGCAACTCCTCCAGCAGGCCGTCGGTGCGGCCCTCGGACAGCACGAGCTGGACATCGGGCAGGTGCCGGCGCATCGCGGGCAGGACGTGGGGGAACAGGTACGGCCCCAGCGTCTGGATCGCCGCGATGGAGAGCGGGCCGTGCAGGGCTCCCGCTGTCCCGCGGGCCAGCGCCAGCAGGCGGCGCGCCTCCTCCAGGACGACGCGGGCCTGGCGGATCACCACCTCCCCCTGAGGGGTGGGCAGCACGCGGCGGCTCGTCCGCTCGAACAGCGGAATGCCGAGAAGGTCTTCGAGTTTGCGGATCTGCGCGCTCAGCGACGGCTGGCTGACCGAGCAGCGCTCCGCCGCCTTGCCGAAATGCCGCTGTTCGGCCACCGCCACCACATATTCCAGATCGCGAAGGGAGAGGCCGGCGAGATTCATAGGTTATGGCTATCGAATCATGTGAGACGATGTCTTGGATATATCAACGCGGCGGCGGCATAACCAGAGGGCAAAGCGGACGCGCCCACCATAAGAAACGCCAGAAGGAGTTGAGTCATGAGCACCCTGACCACCGCTGCCGGCATCCCCGTCGCCGACAACCAGAATTCGCTGACCGCCGGCCCGCGCGGTCCGGTGCTGATGCAGGATTTCCACCTGATCGAGAAGCTGGCCCATTTCAACCGCGAACGCATTCCGGAGCGGGTGGTCCACGCCAAGGGGGCCGGCGCCTACGGGGTCTTCCGGGTGACCCGGGATGTGACGCCCTACACGTCGGCGCGGTTCCTGTCGGACGTCGGCAAGGAGACCGAGGTGTTCCTGCGCTTCTCCACCGTCGGCGGCGAGAAGGGCTCCGCCGACGCCGAGCGCGACCCGCGCGGCTTCGCCGTCAAGTTCTACACCGAGGATGGCAATTATGATCTGGTCGGCAACAACACGCCGGTCTTCTTCGTCCGCGACCCGCTGAAGTTCCCGGACTTCATCCACACGCAGAAGCGCAACCCGGCGACCAACCTGAAGGACCCGACGGCGGTCTGGGACTTCTTCTCGCTGTCGCCGGAGACGATGCACCAGTTGACGATCCTGTTCAGCGACCGCGGCACGCCGCGCGGCTACCGCCACATGGACGGCTTCTCCAGCCACACTTTCTCGTGGATCAACGCGGCGGGCGAGCGCTTCTGGGTCAAGGTCCACTTCAAAACCCGCCAGGGCATCCAGAACTTCACGGCGGAGCAGGCCGTCCGCATGGCCGGCGTCGATCCCGACCACGCCACCCGCGACCTGTTCGCCGCCATCCGCGACGGCGACTTCCCGGCCTGGACCGTCTCGGTGCAGATCATGCCGGAGGTGGCGGCCGACGCCTACCGCATCAACCCGTTCGACGTGACCAAGGTGTGGCCGCACGCCGATTACCCGCTGGTCGAGATCGGCGAGCTGGTGCTGAACCGCAACCCGGAGAACTTCTTCGCCGAGGTCGAGCAGGCCGCCTTCAGCCCGGCCAACGTCGTCCCCGGCATCGGCTTCAGCCCGGACAGGATGCTGCAGGGCCGGCTGTTCGCCTACGCCGACGCGCACCGCTACCGGCTGGGCGCCAACCATCAGGCGCTGCCGGTCAACCGCCCGCACGCAGCGGAGGTCCGCAACCACCAGCGCGACGGGGCCATGCGCTTCGACGGCAACGGCGGCGGCAGCCCGAATTACGAGCCGAACAGCTTCGGCGGGCCGGTGCAGAATCGCGCGGTGGCCGAACCGCCGCTGCGCATCGCCGGCGACGCCGCCCGCTACGACCACCGCGAGGGCAACGACGACTACGCCCAGGCCGGCGCGCTGTTCCGCCTGATCGGGGCGGAGGCGCAGGAGCGGCTGATGGACAATATCGCCAACTCGCTGGGGGAGGCGCCGGGCTTCATCCAGCGGCGCCAGTTGAGGCACTTCTTCGCGGCGGACCCCGCCTATGGCGCGGGCATCGCGAAGCGGCTGGGGATGACGGCGGCCGCGGCGACCGAAGAGGCGGCCGTGGCCGGCTGAGGCCCAACTCCCGAACACTTGGCACCGCCGGACGCACCCCCTCGCGTCCGGCGGCTCCTTTTTATGGGACGGGTCAGTCCATGGAAGCGTCCTGCCGGTTCGCCCAGCCCTCGGCAATCCGCGGCAGGTTGAACTCGATCCAGTCGGCGAGGAGGCGCACCTTCTCGGCGGCCTCCCGCCCCAGCGGCGTCAGGCTGTAGTCGACATGGGGCGGCACCACGTCGTGGGCGGTGCGCTTGACCAGCCCGTCGCCCTCCAGCCATTGCAGCGTCTGGGCCAGCATCCGTTCGCTGACCCCGCCGATGGTGCGGCGGAGTTCGCTGAAGCGCAGCGTTCCGCTTTCCAAGGCGATCAGGACCAGGACGCCCCAGCGGCTGGTGACGTGCTTCAGCACCTCCCGCGAGGGGCAGGCCGCGGCCATCAGGTCGCCGCGCTGCATCCGCTCCGACAGCGGCAGCGGAATGTAGTCACCGTCCGGTTCCGGCATCGCCGCTCTCCCGCTGGAAAATAACTTCACACTTACATTTATGTACGTACTTACGAAAAGTAAGCAAGTGGTTTAGGTAGGTGGGCACCACCCAACCGCAAACGGACACCCGACCATGACCATCGCCGTCACCGGTGCCACCGGCCAGCTTGGCCGCCTCGTCATCGCCCGCCTGAAGGAGACGGTTCCGGCCTCCGGCATCGTCGCCCTGGTGCGTTCCCCCGCCAGGGCCGCCGACCTGGGGGTCGAGGCCCGCGAAGCCGACTACGGCAAGCCCGAGACGCTCGCCCGCGCGCTGGCCGGAGTCGACACGCTGCTGCTGATCTCGTCGAACGAGATCGGGCAGCGTGCCGCGCAGCACCGCAACGTCGTCAACGCCGCGAAGGCGGCGGGCGTCGGCCGCATCGTCTACACCAGCCTGCTCCACGCCGACCGCTCGCCGCTGAGCCTCGCCGGGGAGCACCGGGAGACGGAGGAGGAACTGAAGGCGTCGGGCATCCCCTTCACGATCCTGCGCAACGGCTGGTACACCGAGAACCACACCGGTTCGGTCGGCGCGGCGCTGGCCGGGGGTGCCTTCATCGGCAGCGCCGGCGACGGGCGGATTTCCTCGGCCACGCGCGCCGATTACGCCGACGCGGCGGTGGCGGTGCTGACCGGCACCGGCCATGACGGCAAGACCTACGAGCTTGCCGGCGATGATGCCCACACCCTGAGCGACTTGGCCGCGGAAATCTCCCGCCAATCCGGCAAGGACATCCCCTACCGGAACCTGCCGGAGGCGGACTACGCCGCCATTCTCGCCGGTTTCGGCCTTCCCGATGCCTTCGCGAAGGGCATCGCCTCCTGGGACGCCGATGCGTCGAAGGGCGCGCTGTTCGACGACGGGCACCAGCTTTCGGCGCTGATCGGGCGTCCGACCACGCCGCTGTCCGCCGCCGTGGCCGTGGCCCTTCCCTGACAAGAAAAAACCCCCTCGCCCGTGTGGGGCGAGGGGGTTTGGAAAGGTTGCAATTCGGTTCGGCGTTACTGCGAGGCCGCCGCGATCTCCCGCGCGCGGCGGGAGACCGACGCCGCGTAGTGGTCCTTCGCCAGCACGGTGTAGACCGCCGGCAGGACGAACAGCGTGAACAGCGTGCCGATCAGCATGCCCGACACGATCACCAGACCGATGGAGAAGCGGCTGGCGGCGCCGGCGCCGGCGGCGGTCAGCAGCGGCAGGAGGCCCACCACCATCGCCGCCGTGGTCATCAGGATCGGGCGCAGGCGGACACGGGCCGCGTGCTCGATGGCGGTGCGGCGGTCCACCCGCTCGTTGATCTGCATCTCGCGGGCGAACTCCACCATCAGGATGCCGTGCTTGCTGATCAGGCCGATCAGCGTCACCAGACCCACCTGGGTGTAGATGTTCATGGTGGACAGGCCGAAGAACAGCGGCAGCAGCGCCCCGCAGATCGACATCGGCACCGAGATCAGGATCACCAGCGGGTCACGCAGCGATTCGAACTGCGCCGCCAGCACCAGATAGATGACCACCAGCGCGAAGACGAAGGTGACCATGAGCTGGCTGCCCTCCGTCACGTACTGGCGCGACTCCGACAGGTAGGAATGGCCGAAGCCGGCGGGCAGGATCTCGCGGGCCTGCCGTTCCAGGAACTCCACGGCCTGGCCCATCGTCACGCCCGGCATCGGCACCGCGGAGAAGGTCGCGGAGGGAAGCTGGTTGTACTTGGTCAGGGCGTTCGGCTCCGTCGCCATCTCGATGGAGACGACGGTGGACAGCGGGATCTGCGCGCCGTTGCCCGCCGTGACGTAGTAGCGGGTCAGCGTCTCCGGCGTCAGGCGCTTGTCGCGCGGCACCTGCGGGATGACCTCGTAGGAGCGGCCGTTCAGGTTGAAGCGGTTGACGTAGTTGCCGCCGACCAGGACCGCCAACGTGTCGCCGATCGACTGCATGGACAGGCCGAGGTCCGCCGCCTTGGAGCGGTCGACATGCAGCCGGACGACCGGGCTGTTGAACTGCAGGTCGCTGTCGGTGACGATGAACATGCCGCTTTCCAGGGCGGCGGCCTTGATGCGCTCCATGGCGTTGAAGATGGTCTGGTAGTCGCCGGGGCTGTTGATGACCATCTGCACCGGCAGACCGCCGGTGGAGCCGGGGAGGGCCGGCGGCGACACCAGGAAGACCTGCGTGCCGCTGACGTTGTTCAGCTCGGCCTGGACCAGCGGCTGCAGTTCCTTGGCGCTGCGGGTGCGCTCGTCCCACGGCTTCAGGATCATGCCGGCGAAGCCCTGGGTCAGGGTCGGCAGGCCGTTCAGCACGAAGCGGGTGTCGGTTTCCGGATAGTGGGTGAACACCTCGTCCATCTCGCGGCCGTAGGCGTCCATGTAGTCGAGGTTGGCGTACTGCGGCCCCTTGGTGATGCCGAACAGGATGCCCTGGTCCTCCTCCGGCGCCAGCTCCGACATGGTGTTGGCGAAGAGGAAGCCGACGCTGAGCAGAACGCCGAAGCCGAACAGCAGGGTCGCCGCCCGGAAGTCCAGCGCGCCGGCCAGCCGCCGCCCATACCAGCCGGACAGCCGCTCGAAGGTGCGGTCGACGAAGCGGGCGAAGCGGCCCTCGTTCATGTCCCGCGTCAGCAGGAGCGAGCACATCATCGGCGTCAGCGTCAGCGCCACCACGCCGGAAATGATGACCGACCCCGCCAGCGTGAAGGCGAACTCGCGGAACAGCGCGCCGGTCAGCCCGCCGAGGAAGCCGATGGGGGCGTACACGGCGGCCAGCGTGATGGTCATCGAGATGATCGGCCCGATGATCTCCCGCGCGCCGATCAGCGCGGATTCGACGGGCGACTTTCCCTCCTCCAGGTGGCGGTGGACATTCTCCACCACCACGATGGCGTCGTCCACCACGAGGCCGATGGCCAGCACCATGGCGAGCAGCGTCAGCAGGTTCAGGCTGAAGCCCATCGCCAGCATGATCGTCGCCGCACCCACGATGGACAGCGGGATGGTCACGATGGGAATCAGCACCGAGCGGAAGGAGCCGAGGAACAGGAAGATCACCACGATGACGATGCCGACCGCTTCGAGCAGCGTCTTCTGCACCTCGTCGATGGAGGCCTGGATGAAGCGGGTGGAGTCGTAGACGATCTCCATCTTCAGCGACGGCGGCAGGTTGCGCTCCAGCTCCGGCACCAGCTTGCGGATGTCCTCCACGATGGTCAGCGGGTTGCCGGTCGGCGTGGAGTTGACGCCGATGAAGATCGCCTGCTGGCCGTTCATCGACACGCTGGCGTTGGAGCTTTGCGCGCCCAGCTCGATCTCGGCGATGTCCTTCATGCGGACCAGCGCGCCGTCCTTGGACTTCACCACCATCTGCCGGAACTGCTCGACGTCGGTCAGGCCGGTGTTGGTGGTGATGTTGGAGACGACGAAGACGCCTTTCGTCTGCCCGGGGGCGGACTGGTAGTTGTTGGCCTGGATCGCCGCCCGCACGTCGGCGGCGGCGATGTTGCGCGCGGCCATCCGCTCCGGATCGAGCCAGACGCGCATGGCGAAGGTCTGGCCGCCCAGGATCTGCGCCTCGGCCACGCCGGACACGGTGGACAGCAGCGGCTGAACCACGCGCGTCAGATAGTCGGAGATGGCCGCCCCGGACAGCTCCGGGCTGGCGAAGCCCATGTAGAGGATGGAGGTCGTCTCGCCCGTGGACTTCAGGATCACGGGGTCGTTGGCCTCGCGCGGAAGCTGGTATTTGACCTGCTGCACCTTCGACATCACGTCGGTCATCGCGACGTTGGGGTTGAAGTTCAGCCGGATGTAGGCGGTGACGAGGCTCACCCCCTGGGTGGAGGAGGAGGTGATGTAGTCGATGCCTTCCGCGGTCGCCACCGCCTGCTCGATGGGCGTCGTGATGAAGCCCTGCATCAGGTCGGGGGAGGCGCCGGCATAGGAGGTGGTGATGGTGATGACGGTGTTCTGCAACTCCGGATACTGCCGGATCGGCAGATCCGTCAGCGACCGGACGCCGACCAGCAGGATCAGCAGGCTGACCACCAGCGCCAGGACCGGCCGTCGGATGAAGATGTCGGTGAATGACATGGCCGGGTCCTCAGTTGCGCGGAACGGTCTGCGGCGGCACCAGCGCGCTCGCTTCCGTCGGCACCACGGCGGCGCCGTTGTTCAGCTTGAGCTGGCCGGAGGAGACCAGCCGGTCGCCGGGCTTCACCCCGTCGAGGATCTCCACCTTGCCGTCGAAGCGGTCGCCGGTCTTCACCGGAACGCGGTTGGCGACATGGCCGTCCTTGCCCTCGGCGTCCTTTTGGGCGGCGACGACGAAGACGCTGTCGCCATAGACCGTGTAGTCCACCGCGGTTTCCGGAACGACGATGCGGTTGTGGGCCGGCGGCTGGACGACGCGGATGTTGGCGAACATGCCGGGCAGCAGCTTGCGCTCCGGGTTCTGCAGCGTGGCGCGCACCTTGATGGCGCGGGTGTCCGGGCTGACCTGCGGCTCGATGGTCGAGATCGCCGCGTCGAAGTTGGCGCCGGGGGCGGCGTCGGCGGAGATCAGCACCGGCTGGCCGATGCGGATCTGGCTCAGCGCCTGCTCCGGCAGGGTGAAGTCGACGAACAGGTTGGTCAGGTCGGTCAGCGTGACGACGGGGCCGCCGGCGCTGACATACTCGCCGACATTCACCTGCCGGATGCCCAGCTCGCCGTCGAAGGGGGCGCGGATCAGCTTCTGGGCGATCAGCGCCTCGGTCTTCTTGATGTTGGCGTTGGCCTCGTCGAGCTGGGCCTGGTTCTGGTCCACGGTGACCTGCGGGCCGGCCTGGTTGCGCAGCAGGTTGCGGGCGCGCTGCAGGTTGTTCTCGGCCAGCTTCGCCTGGGCGCGGTAGGCCAGCAGGTCGGCCTGGTCCGGAGCGTCGTTGAGCTGCACCAGCGGCGCGCCGGCCTTCACGCGGGCGCCCGATTCGAAGAAGATCTGGGTCACGCGCCCGACCACCTCCGGCGCCACGGTGACCTGCCGGCTGGCGGTCAGGGTGCCGATGGCGGTGGTGTATTTGGGAACGGACTGCGCCGTCGCCTCGGCGACCGAGACGGGGGTCGGCGGCGGCTTGTTGCCGGCGAAGAAGTCGGCGATGGCCTTGTTCCGGAAATTGTTGAAGGCGTACAGGCCGCCGAACAGCACGGCCAGGATGACGGCCATGATGATGATCCGGAACGCCAGCCGTCCGCGGGTGACCGGACGGCGTGCGGTGGTCCGCTCTGGCGCGTGAGCGGAATGGTCGATGTCACTCGTCACGATCAGCCTCTCTCGAACAGGTCGGTTCTGGTTCTGTTGATTGGGTGCAATGCAATAAAGGCGTGTAAAGGGCAACCGCCTCCTCCCGCAGGCCGAGGCCGCGCAGGATGAAGGCGACCGCATCGCGGATGGTGCGCCGCGGCTCGGCCAGGGAAGGGACGAGCGGCGTCGGCGGCAGGTGGATGGTGGCCAGGGTGGAGCCCAGCATCTCCGCCAGCCAAAAGGCGTTCTCCGTCACCGGGGCCGAGGGGATGAGGTCCCCGGCGTCTCGGGCGGCGCGCAGCGAGGCCACGAAGGGCGGGGCGATGTGCTCCGACATCCAGCGGCGCACCATATGGGCGAATTCCCCGTCCTCCAGCAGGCTCATGAAGTAGAGCCGGTAGCGGGGGAGCATGGTGTCGCGGTCGCTGGGCAGTTCGCTGACGTAGCAGCTCACCATCGCCTGGACATAGGCGGCGAGAGTCTCCGTACTCGGTGGCATCGCCAGCAGCTTCGCGAGATCCTCGTCCCCGTCCACGCAGGAGCGGAAGATCGCCTCGTACAGGGCGGCCTTGCTGGGGAAATGCTTGAAGATCAGCGCCTCCGACACGCCGGCGGCCTGGGCGATCTCCTTCGTCGTGGTGGCGGCGAATCCCTTGCGCGCGAACAGCGGAAGGGCCGCGTCGATGATCGCCGCGCGCCGGGCCGAGTTGTCCAGCCGTCCCATGATTAACCTTATTCCATAAGTGAGCACTAACTCACTTTGCTGGGCCGGAGATATCACGGCGCGGTCAGGCTGTCCAGAGCGGGCTCCCTGCAACCATTGGCGTCAGTGCGAATTTGCGCTTGACCTTCCCGCCGCTGGAAGGTGGAGACTGTGAGCCGTGATGCCGATGCAGGAACGGGAAACGGCGATGGCGCGGGGTGGGTGCACCCTCGGCGGGATGATGTCGATCCGGCGGCTGCTGGCGGGGCTGCTGATGCTGGCCGCGCTGGCGCTGTTCGCCCCGTCCCCCGCGCAGGCGCATGTCCATTCCGGCGCCCATACTGGCCCCCATGCTCAAGGCCATGCCGCATCCTCGGCTCCAACGCCGGCCGGGAGCGTCTGGGTGGGCGATGCCGACCACGCGCCACCGGCGGACGACGCCTGCGCGGGCAGGAACGGGCTGTCCTGCGGCGGCGCCTGTCCGATGATGCTGTCGGGCATCGCCACCACGGCGGCCTTTCCGACGCCGCCGCTCCGTGCCGCCGCGCCCTTCAGGCCCGCCGGGTTGCTACCGGAGGGAATCGGCCCGCCGCCGGCCCTCAGACCACCGCGCTTGGCCGTTTGACCGGACTCCATGCCCAAGGCGCGCCTTCACCGCGCGCTCTGGGCCGGCATTTCGCAAAAAACGGACCATCGCATCATGACGATTCTTCAGACCCGTCGCCGGTTCCTGGCGTCCGCGGCTTCGGTCGCCGCGCTGGGCGGCCTTTCCACCCTTCTTCCTGCGGCCGTGCGCCCCGCATGGGCCGCGGCGCCCCTCCGTCTCGCCGTTGAGCGGCGCGTGCTGGAGGTGATGGGCAAGCCCGCCTCCGTCTTCGGCATCCGCCAGCCGGACGGCACCTCCGGCCTGTTCCTCGATCCGGGGCAGCGCTTCCTGGTCGATCTGGCGAACCGGGCGGGGGAGGACGCCGTCATCCACTGGCACGGCATGACCCCGCCCTACGCCCAGGACGGTGTCGCCGACGCGAACCGCCCGCTGATCCGCGACGGCGCCAGCCAGAACTACGATTTCGAGCCGCGGCCCGGCACGCACTGGATGCACTCGCACCATGGCCTCCAGGAGCAGCGGCTGATGGCGGCCCCCCTGATCGTCCGCACCGCTGACGACCGGCGCGAGGACGCGCAGGAAGTCACCGTGCTGCTGCATGATTTCACCTTCAAGGACCCCGCCGAGGTGCTCGCCGGGCTGACCGGCGGCGCCATGAATCATGGCGGGATGGATCACGGCGGCGGGCATGGCGGGGGCCACGGAGGCCATGGCAGCGGGCATGGCGGCGCCATGCCGATGATGGACCACTCGACCATGAAGGGCATGGGCAGCATGACCATGGCCGCCATGGACCTCAACGACGTGGAGTATGACGCCTACCTCGCCAACGACCGAACGCTCGACGACCCGGAGGTGGTGCGGGTGGAGCGCGGCGGGCGGGTCCGGCTGCGGCTGATCAACGGGGCGACCTCCACGGCCTTCCATATCGACCTCGGCGCCCTCGACGGCACGGTGGTCGCGGCGGACGGCAACCCGGTCCAACCGGTGAGCGGGCGGCGCTTCGGCATGGTCATGGGCCAGCGGCTGGACATCCTCGTCCGGCTTCCCGCCGAAGGCGGCGCCTTCCCCGTCCTGGCGCAGCGGGAAGGGGAGCGTCAGCGCACCGGCATCATCCTCGCCACCCCCGGCGCCACGGTGGGCAAAACCGCCGGCCTCGCGGACGGCGCCGCCGGGCCGGTGGACCTGTCGCTGGAGCGGCGGCTGACGGCGCTCGACCCTCTGGCGCCGCGCCCCACGGATGCGGCCTTCACCATCCGGCTGACCGGCGGCATGGCCCCCTATGTCTGGACCATCGACGACCGTCCCTTCGGCGAGCATCGGCCGCTGACCGTCCGCAAGGGGCAGCGGGTGACCGTCACCATGGTCAACGAAAGCCCGATGGCCCACCCGATGCACCTGCACGGCCAGCATTTCCAGGTGACCGCGCTCAACGGGACGGCGTTGGCCGGGGCGGTGCGCGACACGGTGCTGGTGCCGATGAACGGTTCCGCCACCATCGCCTTCGACGCCGCCAATCCCGGGCGCTGGCCGTTGCATTGCCACAACCTTCTGCACATGGCGACGGGCATGATGACCGAATTGGTGTGCGAACAAACCATATGAACACGAATATTCCGGCGCGGCCCGACCGCGCCGGAACGGTTACCGCAAAAGCTCCGTGTCGGTTCGGACGGATGAAACCGGCACATCCAGACGCATTCCTTTGAGAGCGAACTTTCACGCATCACTCCCATTCACATTGGACGGGGACGTGTCACTTCTCTTCCATCTCCGGGGGCGGCGACCAATGTTCCGGAACCAATCTTCTGCGGGGGCGGCCATTGGCCATGGATACGTGGTGTTATGACGGCGGTGCCGGGGGGCGCTCGTCCAGAGAGTCCGTTGGCGGGTCTGGTGGTGGGTCTGCCGGCGGTGCCGCCGGTGCGGCGGACCTGTGGCTGGACCCGGACCTTGCGGCGCTGGAGGCGCTGTCGCTGCGGGTGCGGGATCTGGTGCTTCCGCATCTGGGCAGCGGGCCGGCCGTCTATGCGGACATCCCGGTCCATCTGAACGTTGGGGATCTGCTGATCAACCAGGGGGCGGAGGCGCTGTTCGCCGACGGCGGCGTGGAGATCCGCGAGCGGGTGACGCTGGGCAACGCCCGGCGCCTGCTGCGCCGGCAGCGCGACGGGCAGGCGGCGATCCTGCTGCATGGCGGCGGCAATTTCGGCGACCTCTACCCCCATCACGAGACGTTCCGGCAGAAGGTGCTGGAGAGCTTTCCGTCCAGCCGCATCGTGCTGCTGCCGCAGACCGTCTACTACCGCGACCATGACCGGCTGCGCCACGACATGAAGCGCTGGGCGGCCCACCGCAATCTGGTCTTCATGGCGCGCGACGCGCCGTCGCTCGATCTGGTGCGGCCCTTTCTCGGGGAGCGGGCGATCCAGGTGCCGGACCTCGCCCATTACCTGACGCGCTATCCGACGCGGCTGACGCCGGTCCGCCCGGCCCACGACACCACCCTGCTCGTCATGGCCCGGCGCGACCAGGAATGTGCGGGGCGCCACTGGCTGCGCCAGGACTCGCCGGTCTTCGACTGGGAGGATCTGTGCGGGCCGGAGGATTTCGCCGGCTTCGCGCTGGCCGCCCGGCTGATCCGGCTGGACGACGCGGTGCCGCTTCCCGCCGATCCGCTGCGCGGCTGGTATCCCATCCGCGACCGGCTGGTCCGCAAGGCCGTCGCCCATTTCGGCGCGGCCAACGCCGTGGTCACCAACCGCCTGCACGGGATGCTGCTCGCCCTGATGATGGGGCTGCCGGTGCAGGTGCGCGACAATTCCTACGGCAAGCTGACCAACTACATCGACAGCTGGCTCGCCGATTGGAAACGGTAAGGACCGCGGGAACGATTGCGGCCCGTATCCGTCTGTCATCCCGGAACACGGGTTGAAGAGGGCGTCGGCGGGCATGGCGGGCAAGGGGCTGCACATCGGATTCGAGGAGACGGCGAGCGGCGGTCTGGTCCGCCGCACCGTCCTGTTGTCCGAGGACGGCGCCCGCCGCCGGGACCGCGTGGTCTACGAGTTCGAGGACCCGGCCGGAACGGCGGACCGGCCGATGGACGGGGCGGTCATGGCCGTCCTGTTCCACGCCATGCAGCGGGGCCTTCCCGTCCATGTCCACGGGTCGCTGACGCGGACGGCGCTGCACAACATCGACACGCTCCAGGGGGTGTGGCGGCGCTGGCGTCCCGACCGCTACCGGACGGTGGAGATCATCCCGGAGTCGGTTGTCGACCGCAACGCGCCCAAGCCGGGGCGCCGGGCCATCGCCGCCTATTCCAGCGGGCTGGACAGCACCTTCACCATCCTGCGCCACCGCCTGCTCCTGCCGCCGGAGCGCCGCCACCATGTCGGCGCCCTGCTGATGGTGCACGGCTTCGACGTGGAGTTGGACCGTCCTGAGGATTTCGAGCGGCTGGTCGAGCGCACCCGGCCCTTCCGCGAGCTGGTCGGGCTGGACCTGCGCGTGGTGCGCACAAACAGCAAGGAGCTGCATCTCCAGAACTGGCAGGATTCCCACGCGGCGGAGTTGGCGGCCTGCCTGCACCTCTACGCCGCGGAGTTCGAGTTCGGGCTGATCGGCAGCACCAAGCCCTACGACGCGCTGGTCATCCCCTACGGCACCACGCCGATCGCCGACCATCTGCTGTCCGGCGACGGTTTCTCCATCGTCCATGACGGGGCCGCCTATTCCCGAACGGAGAAGGCCGCGGCGGTCGCCGCCCATCCGGAGGCGGTGCGCTCCCTGCGTGTCTGCTGGGAGGGGGCGGAGCAGTTCCGGAACTGCGGCGTCTGCGAGAAATGCGTGCGCACCCGGATGAACTTCGCCGCTGCCGGGGTGGCCGCCCCGGACTGCTTCGACGGGCCGCTCGACCCCGCGCGCATCGCCGGCATCCCCGTGCGCAACGAGCCGCAGGCGGCGGAACTGCGCTCCATCCTCGATTACGCCCGCCAGCACGCGGTGGAGGGAGAGTGGCTGGAGCGGCTGAAGGAGCGGGTGCGCACCATCCAACCGGACTTTGGCCAATCGGAGCTTGGCTCTTCCGAGCCCCGTCCTGTCCGGGCGATGAAGGGCGCTTCCGCCTCGTTGCGGCAGGCGGCGGTGGCGCTGCTCGACGCGATGGAACTGAAGCAGCCGCTCAAGCGGGTCCGCAACCGGCTGCGGACCCGCGGCTGAGCCATCCGTTCGCCCGGTCCCTTCGGGGGTCAGGCCACCAGTGCTTCAAGGGCGCCGCGCATGCCGTGTTCCTCGATGATCGCCAGATGGATGGCGGTGCGGTGGGCCAGACCGGGGATGCGGGTCAGATCCTCGCCCCACAGAGTGGCGTTGGACAGCACGGAGTCGACCAGCGCCGCCGGGTCGCCGTCCTGCGCGTCCCAGGCCCCGGCCAGCGCCGTCAGCACCGCCGCGTCGTCGCGGATGGGGTAGGGGCCGGCGTCGCGGCTGCCGCTGTACGTGCCGTCCGCCGCCGGCATGCCCTTGTAGAAGCGCAGCAGGGCGGCCAGCGAGAAGGACAGGCCGTCCGGCGCCTCGCCATGGGCGGCGGCGTAATCCTTCAGGCTGGGCAGCACGCGCACCTGCCACTTCGACACCGAGTTCAGCGCGATGGCGATCAGCTCGTGCCGGATGTGGGGGTTGCCGAAGCGCTCCATGATCGTGCGGGCGTAATCCTGGCGCTCGGCGTCCGGCAGGGGTACGAAGGGCACGATCTCCCCGAACATCACCGTGTTCAGGTAGGCGGACAGGGTGGCGTCATCCATCATGCCCTTCACCGTGTCCACCCCCGCCACGAAGGCGGCGAGCGCGCTGGCGGTGTGAGCGCCGTTCAGGATGCGCACCTTGCGCGTGCGGTAGGGCTTCAGGTCGTCGGTCCAGACCACGTTCAGCCCGGCCTTGTGCAGCGGGAACTCCTCGGCCAGGGCCGCCGGGCCTTCTATGACCCAGACGTGGAAGGGCTCGCCGGCCACGGCCAGCGGGTCCTCATAACCCCACTTGGCGGCGAGCGTCGCGGCCTCGTCGCGCGGGTAGCCGGGGACGATGCGGTCGACCAGCGTGTTCAGGAAGTGGTTGTGCGCCTCGACCCAGGCGGCGAAACCGGACTCCAGGCCCCAGCGCTTGGCGTGGGCCAGGACGATCCGCTTCAGCTTGGCGCCGTTGGCCTCGATCAGTTCACAGGGCAGCAGGACGAGGCCACTCTCCGGCGTGCCGCCCAGCGCGGTGAAGCGGGCGTGCAGCAGCGCCGCGACCTTGGCCGGGAAGCTCTGTTGGCAGGCGCCGGGGGTGTAGGGCTCCGCCACGTCGGCGATGCCGGCCTCCGTCGTGTTGGACACCAGGAAGCGCAGCGCCGGGGACGCGGCGAGGGCCAGCATGCGGTCCCACGCGGCGTAGGGGTTCAGCGCCTCGGACACGCAGCTCACCACCCGGCGGGCTTCGACCTCCTTGCCTTGCTCGATGCCGCGCAGCAGAACGGTGTAGAGCCCCTCCTGCGCGTTCAGCAGGCCGGCGACGCCCTGGTCCAGCGGTTGGGCGACGGCGATCCCGGCGCGCATCAGCCCGGCGCCGTTGGCGAGATCCACCATCCAATCGACGAAGCCGCGCAGGAAGTTGCCGTCGCCGATCTGAAGGACGGTGACGGGCAGCCGCGGGGCGCCCGCCGTGTGCGGCACATCGAAGGCACCGGCGGCGAGCGATTCACGGGAGAGAAGAGGCATGACGGAAAGTCCTTTGAGAATCGGAATGCGCTGGCAGGGGGTTCAGGCGATTCCGAAGCGGTAGACGATGCGGCCCGCATACCACTGGCCGGGGGCCAGCGCGGTGGAGGGGAAGGACGGGATGTTGACGGCGTTGGGGAAGTGCGACGGCTCCAGGCAGAAGGCGCTGTGCCGGGTGTAGAGCGTGCCGCCCTTGCCCAGGTCGCGCGGCGTCTGGCCGTCCAGGAAATTGCCGGTGTAGACCTGCACACCGGGTTCGGTGGAGAGGACCTCCAGCACCCGCCCGCTGCCGGGGTGGACGACGCGGGCGTGCAGCCCCAGCGCGCCCTCCGGCTTGTCCACCGCGTAATGCAGGTCGTAGCCCTTGCCGAGCGCCAGCATCGGATGGTCGGCGCCGATCCGCGCGCCGAAGGCGGCGGGGCTGCGGAAGTCGAGGGGGGTGCCGGTCACGTCCACCAGCTCCCCCGTGGGAACCGCGGTGGCGTCGAGCGCCAGATAGCGGCTGCCGTTGACCGTCGCCACATGGTCGAGGATGGAGGAGCCGGCGTCTCCCGACAGGTTGAAGAAGGTGTGGTCGGTGAAGTTCGCCACGGTCGCCTTGTCCGCCGCCACGGCGGTCCAGGCGATGGTCAGGGCGTTGTCCTCGTCCAGCGTATAGACCAGCCGGACGGGCAGGGTGCCGGGGAAGCCCTCCTCCCCGTCCTGGAAGACGTAGGTCAGCTCCAGGCTCGCCTCGTCCAGTTGCCGGGCGGCGAAGGTGCGGAAGCGGGAGCCGCGCTGGCCGCCGTGCAGGGTGTTGGGCGGCGCGTTGACGGCGGTGCGGTGCTCCACCCCGTCCAGCGTGAAGCGTCCGCCGCCGATGCGCCCGCAATAGCGCCCGATGAAGGAGCCCATGGAGGGCTGCCCGGCCATCGTTTGCTCCAGCGTCTCGTAGCCCTGCACCACGTCGCCGAGGGCGCCGTCGCGGTCGGGCGCCAGGATCTGGACGATCTTGCCGCCGTAATTGGTGATGCGGACGGCCATGCCCCGGCGGCTGCGCAGGGTGAACAGGTCGGTCGGCGTGCCGTCGATGGTGGCGCGGAAATCCTCGCGCCGGAGGTCGGCATAAGGCGTCATGGCGTGGGTGCCCCTTGGACCGGATGGATGCCGAAGGATATCGGATATATTAATATATCAGTTGCGGGGGCGAAAGGAGAAAAGCGCCCGCCGCCGGAGCGGGCGCTTTTGCCGCACGTCGACGGCTTGGCGGTGTCAGCGGGCCAGGGCTGCGCCCAGCGCCGCGACGTCGATCTGGTGGGTTCGGAGAATCGTGTGCTCGGCGTAGCCGAGGCGGCGGTTGATCGCCAGCATCGGCCCGTTCGTCGCCGCGTTGCGGGTGATCATCAGCTGGACGGAGGGCCGGGCGGAGCGGACATGCCGCAGCAGGGCGGCCTTCAGCCCCTTGCCCACCCCCAGCCCGCGCCGGTCACGGCGCACGCCGGTGACGATCTGATGGACCCGGTCGGTCATCTCCGGGTGCCAGAAGACGTCGCTGAAGCCGATCATTGACCCGTCGGCGTCGCGCAGCACGACCATATGGTGTTCCACCTGCTGGAACCGGATGTTGCGCTTCCATTCCAGGACCATCGCCATCGTCACCGGGATGAGCGGCTGGTCCAGCCGGTCGCGCGGCAGGTCGGGCAGCAGGGCGTTGTGCAGCGGCAGGATCGCTTCGAACTCCGCGTCCGGAACCTCGCCGGCATGGATAGTCTCCGTAAGACCGGGAAGCGCGCGGCGCATCGCCGCGTGCCAGCCCTCCACCATCGCCCAATCGACGCCGTCCAGCGCCAGCCGGCTGTCCACCGACCGCAGCCGTTCTTCGGCTCCGATGGCGCCCAGGAAGGCGTGGCCGTCCGCATCGTCGGTGACCAGAGTCAGCATGATCTTCCCATGCACAACCATCAGGCCGTGGATTTCCGCCAGCAGCCGCCGGCCGATCCCCCGGCGCCGCCACTCCTTCAGCACGAAGCCGTCGGCGTGCAGGTGGGGCAGCGCCACCTGGATGTCCGGTTGGTCGGGGTTGGGCAGGAAGGCGCCGACGATGCCGACGATTCGGCCCTCTGCCCGTGCCACCCAGTGGACATTGCGCCCGAAAGCGCTCGGCTGCCGTTCGATCGCTTCGAACCAGGCGTCGGAGGGCGGCAGATCGTCCGCGCCGGACTGCGCGTGCCGCGCCCGGCGGAAAACGTGCCGTTCCGCCCACAGCTCCGGCGGGGCGCTGTGCGGGTCGAAGGGGAGGACTTCGAACGCGGGCGGAGCGGTCATGAACGCCCTCGGTTGGAACGGCACACGGACTGCGGGAGTGTGCGGCGTTTCTCCACGCTCTCGGGCTGTGTCTGATCGTCGCAACCCGAGGGTTGTCGATGGTCGGAGTCACGTCCGTTCGGGCGTCTCGCCTTCTGCGCGATGGCCTGATGATGCCGGCAAGGTGACAATTGAGGGTTGCCGGGGCGCCGTGAACCGGCCGGCGGGACTGGGGAGGACAGCCGTGACCACCCTCTTTCACGACGCTCTGCACGAGGATTTCGGCACCTGGCCCCTCGCCTACATCCCCTATGGCGGGGCGGAGTTCGGCGAGATCAAGGCGGTCGCCGAGGCCATCGGCGATGGTGACGACGGCGCCTATTACGACGCCTGGACCGCGGCGGGCGACCGGCTGGCGCACGAGGCCGACATCGCCCTGGCCAAGGGCCACAAGGCGACCGCCCGCGCCCTCTATCTGCGGGCGAGCGCCTTCCACAACGCCTCCTTCCATCCACTCTATGGCGCGCCCGTCGATCCGCGCCTGATCGCCGCGTTCCGCAAGGGGACGGCGGCGCTCGACAAGGCGCTCTCGCTCGGACCACGCCCGGCCATCCCGCTGGCCATTCCCTTCGGCGCGACGTCGCTGCCCGGCCGCTTCATTCCGGCGGAAGGCTTCGAGACCAGGGTTCGTCCCCTAATCGTTTTCACCAACGGCTACGACGGCACCATCACCGACATGTATTTCGCGTCGGCGGTAGCGGCCTCCCGGCGGGGCTATCACAGCCTGCTGTTCGACGGCCCCGGCCAGGGGGCCATGCTCTACGAGCACGGCGTGCCGCTGCGCCCGGACTGGGAAACGGTGATCGCAGCGGTGGTCGATTTTGCCGAAACCCTGCCGCTCGTCGATGCGGAGCGCATCGCGCTCAGCGGCTGGAGCCTTGGCGGGCATCTCGCCCCGCGCGCCGCGTCGGGCGAGCCGCGCATCGCGGCGCTGATCGCCGATCCCGGCACCTGGAGCATCGCCGACGGCTTCCGCGACGTGGTGGTGCACAAGCTCGGCGTCGCACCGGAGGCGGCGGCCGATCTCGGCGCCCTCGACCAAGGCGTGATCGACCGCATGGACGCCTTCATCCGCAGCCACCGCCAACTGAACTGGAAGGTTGTGCAGCGCGGCTTCTGGGTGCATGGCGTCGCGGACCTGCGCTCCTACCTCGCCTCCGCGGAGTTGTTCACCATGCGGGGGCGGGCGCAGCTCATCGCCTGCCCGACCCTGATCACCCAGGCGGAGGGTGACGCCCTGTCGGCCGGCGCGGGCGCCTTCTTCGACGCGCTCGTCGGACCGAAGACGCTGATGCGCTTCACCGCCGCCGAGGGCGCCGACGGGCATTGCGAGATGGGCAACCGCTCCCTCCTGAACCTCCGCGTCCTCGATTGGTTGGATGACCGGTTCGCGGGCGGAGGCTGACGCCCCCCAGCCTCCTGGGGTCAGTGATTGTCGCGCGGGATGCCCATGGTCTGGGCGACGCGCTGGTACTTCACGGCGGGCTTCAGCACCATGCCCTCGTCGAGCTGGTCGACGATGCCGCGCTGGATCTCCGTATCCGTCGTCGGCGCCCCACGTAGCGGCGCGCTGGGTGTCGCGCGAGGATGACGGCCGGGGCGTGTGATGTCGGAAAGGATCAGGCGGCCGTGGCGGCGCGTTCGGCCTTCCAGTTCCAGGGCAGCAGACGGTCGAGATCATTGGCCTTCACCGCGCCCGACGCCATGCGCTCGAGCACGTCGGTGAGCCAAGCGACGGGATCGACGTCGTTGAGGCGGGCGGTCTGGATGAGCGAGGTGAAAATGGCCCAAGAGCGCGCGCCCGCGTCCGATCCCGCGAACAGGCTGTTCCGGCGCACCGTGGCCACCACTCTGTGCCGGCGCTCGATGCTGTTCGAGTCGATTTCCACGCGCCCGTCGTCGAGGAACACGCACAGGCCGCCCCAGTGGTTCAGCAGGTAGCGCAGCGCCTTGGCCAGCGGCATCTTCCCCGACACGCGGCCAAGCTGCTCCTCCACATAGACCTTCAGCGCCTCCACCACCGGCCGGCTCTGCTCCTGGCGCACGGCCCGGCGCACATCGGGCGGCTGGCCGCGGATGGCCTCCTCGACGCGGTAGAGCAAGGATATGCGCCGCAGCACCTCCGCCGCCACCGGCGAGCCGGTCGACCGGTGGAGGTCGAAGACGTCCCTGCGCCCGTGCGCCCAGCAGTAAGCGAGCGTCACCGGGCCAACGTCGGCCGTGCTGGCCTCCTCCTTGCCGATCAGCCGCTTGAAGCCGCCCCAGCCGTCGACCTGCAGGACGCCACTGTAGCCGGCCAGCACCTCGGCCGCCCGGGCATAGACCCGGTCCTCGGTGTAGACGTAGGCCACCGCCGGCGGCCGCTCCCCCTGCCAGGGGGCGTCGTCCCGGCCCAGGCCCCACAGGTAGCCGGTCCGCGTCGCCTTCTTGCCTTTCGCCTTCGCGGCCGCCCTCTTGTCGAGCACCGGCAGGTAGGTGTCGTCGACGAACAGCTTGGGCGAGGCCAGCACGTCGGTGAGCAGGCGCTCCCACAGTGGGGACAGCCACCACGCCACCCGCCCCATCCAGTCGGCTGCGGTCTGGCGGTCGAGCGTGAC
>NZ_QOKV01000046.1 GCF_008365405.1 Azospirillum brasilense
GGTTCAAGCCGAGCGCCGAAACGCTCTCTTGACAGGGCCGCTCAACGCGACCTCAACCCAAGCTTTCGAAACTGTTCGTCTCTTACTGCTTGACCGAGATGCTCAAGCGACCCGCGATGCCAGTCCCACTCCGGAACCGGTCCGCGGCCAACGGTCAAAACCGCCGCCTGCGCATCCCTTCTCGATTTTCACGATCAACAATGTCAAAGATCCATCGCCCGGCGAACCGCAAAACACGACATCCGGCGAACTGGCCGTGGTCGTCATCGGGTTTTTGAAGGCCGGAGAAGCACAAACGATCGTTCGTGCCAGCGGAGGGTCAATCTAGCGCTTACGGCAGAGGGCGTCAAGCCCTTTGTTTCGTATGCACCGAACCGCCTAGGCCGCCCGGGGCGGAAAACGGCTCGGCCAGCGCCCTGACCTCCACCCCTCCAGTTCTTTCGGGGCGCCCCCTCCGGACCGCGTCCGGCGAGGGAGGCGCTGTATAGGGCAGCGCCCGCCGCCGATCCAGCAAAAAGACTCGTTCGGCGACAAATTCGCTTCCGAGCCGGGGATGACAAAAGAGCGCGGCGGCTGGACAGTTCCCAGGCCGCGCCCTTATGGTTTTAGACCAAAACCGCAGGCACAGAGGAAGCCGGCATGCGCCCAAGCGCGCGCGCGACCGCCGAGGTCATGGCGCAGGTTCTGCGGACGACCGCCAGCCTCGCCTTTACGGATGGGCTGAACCCGGCCCAGTGGGCGGCGCTGCGTTACTTCGCCCAGGCGAACGCCAGCGCCCGCAACGTCGTTGCCTTCGCCCGCCATCACGGAACGACCAAGGGCACGGCGAGCCAGACCATCGCCGCCCTCCTGAAAAAGAATCTTCTGGAACGGCACCCCAGCGAGACCGACCGCCGCTCCATCCGGTTGACCCTGACGGCGCGGGGGCGGACCATGCTCGCCAACGATCCGCTGAACGAGCTGGTTGCCGCCATCGACGGTTTGGCGCCGGCCCAGCACGGCGCCCTGGCCGAGGGGCTGGACGAGCTGTTGCGCACCCTGCTGTCGCGCCGCACCCAGGGTGAGGCGCGCGCCGGAGACCCCCTGGGAACCTCCGGCCCTGCCGACCGCAACGGCGCCGCGGCGGACTGAACCGTCCGCAGCATCCGCATTTCACGCCATCGCATTGGGAGCGACGGAGGCCATGGCCCGAATTCTGGTGATCGACGACGTTCCGGCCTTGACGGCGCTGCTGCGCATGACGCTGGAGACGCAGGGCCACCATGTGGAGGAGGCCCATGACGGTCTGTCCGGCCTGTCCAAGCTGGAGCGCGAGCCCTTCGACCTCGCCATCGTCGACATGATGATGCCCGGCCTGGACGGAATCGAGCTGATCCGCCGCCTGCGCACCCGCGACGCCCCTCAGGTCCCGGGCATCATCGCCATGTCCGGCGGCACGGACGACTTCCCGGCGGCCTTCTCGCTGAACCTGTCGGCCATGCACGGCGCCGATCGCGTGTTGTACAAGCCCTTCCACAACAGCGAGCTGGTCACCGCCGTGGGTGAGTTGCTGGCCGCCCGCGCCGCCTGACGCCGCCTGACGCCGCGGCATCGCCGCCACAGCGCGATCTTTTCTGCCCGGCACGGGACTTTTTTTGCGCGTTCCGATCTTTCGCACACCCGCTGCGCTTGCGGTGGTCATGTTTGCACCGCATACAGACGCCGTCCCGGACGGCCGGTATCCGGCCCGACCCAGCCAGCGCGCGGCCATGCACGATCCCAAACTGCTTTTCGACGTCCTGTTCCTCCTGCTGGCGGCGGTGGTGTTCGTCCCCTTGTTCCAGGCACTGCGCATCCCGGCGGTGCTCGGCTATCTGGTGGGCGGGGCGCTGCTGGGTCCGCACACGCCGGGGCCGGTGGTGGACATGGAGCTTCCGCAGGTCCTGTCCGAATTCGGGGTGGTCTTCCTCCTCTTCGCCATCGGGCTGGAGCTGCCGCTGTCGCGCCTGCGGGCGATGCGGCGCTACATCTTCGGGCTGGGGCTGATGCAGGTCGTCCTGACCAGCGCCGCCATCGCCGCGGTCGCCTACGCGCTGGGCGAGGACGTGGCGGCGGCGCTGGTGATCGGCGGCATGCTGGCCTTCTCGTCCACCGCCACGGTGCTGAAGCTGCTGGTCGAGCGCGGGGAGACGGTGGCGCGCTTCGGGCGCGTGTCGGTCGCCGTGCTGATCTTCCAGGATCTGGCCGTCGTGCCGCTGCTGACCCTGCTGCCGCTGCTGGCCGGCGGCGACACCAGCATCCCTTGGGCGCTCGCCCTGGCCGGGGTGAAGGCCGTTGCGGCGATCGGCGCCATCATGCTGCTGGGCCGCTTCGTGGTGCGCCCGGTCTATCACTTCGTGGCCTCGGCGAAGAGCCCGGAGGTCTTCACGGCGACCAACCTGCTTGTCGTCCTGGCGGTCGCCTGGCTGACGGCGGAAGCCGGCATGTCGATGGCGCTGGGCGCCTTCCTGGCCGGCATGCTGATGGCCGACACCGCCTACCGCCATCAGGTGGAGGCCGACATCGAGCCGTTCCGCGGCCTGCTGCTCGGCCTGTTCTTCATGACGGTGGGGATGACGCTGGACCTGCCGGCCATGCTCCAGCGCGCCGACGACATCCTGATGGTGACCGCGGCGCTGCTGGTCGGGAAGAGCATCCTGCTGTTCCTGCTCTGCCGCCTGTCGGGGCTCGGGCTGGCGACCTCGCTGCGCATCGGACTGCTGCTCTCGCAGGGCGGCGAGTTCGCCTTCGTGCTGATCGGCAAGGCGACGCGGCTGACGGTGCTGGAGGGCGAGACGGGGCTGCTGCTGTCCTCCTGCGTGGCGCTCAGCATGGCGGTGACGCCTCTGGTCGGCGCCATCGCCCAGCGGCTGGCCCAGAGGGTCGAGGCCCGCTACGGCGCCGAGGCCTTCGGCGTGGAGACCAGCGACATCACCGGCCATGTGCTGATCGCCGGCTACGGCCGGGTCGGGCGGGCCGTCGCCCGGCTGCTGCGCACCCACGACATTCCCTACGTCGCGCTGGACCTCGACCCGCAGCGGGTGGCCGCGGCGCGGGCCGAGGGGCTGCCGGTCTATTACGGCGATTCCAGCCAGATCGGCGTTCTGCGCGCCGCCGGGATCGAGCGGGCGCGGGCCGCGGTCATCACCGTCAACCGCCCGGACATGGCCGAGCGCGCCGTGGAGGCTATCCGCCGCGCCGCGCCGCGCCTGGCCATCGCTGCCCGCGCCCACGACCTCGACCGCGGCGCGCGGCTGAAGAAGGCCGGGGCCAGCGCCGTGGTGCCCGAGACGCTGGAAGCCAGCCTGCAGTTGGCCAGCCTCGTGCTGCGCACCGCCGGGCTGGACGCCGAGACCATCGACCGGAGCCTGAAGAGCGTCCGCGACCGCGGCTACGATGCCCTCAGCGAACCGGCCGGCGAGAACGACTGACCATAAAGACGGAGCGGCCGCCTCAGCGCTCGACCCGCCACAGGTCGAAGACGGTGCCGCGGTAGACCTCCTCCGCGCCCGGCGGCGGCTTCAGCCCGGCCGCGTGGAAGACGTTGGAGAACATCACCAGCACGTAATCATACTTCTCCCGCCAGCCAACGTAATGCGGACAGGGCTCGACATGGTCGCGCAGGGTCGCCTCTTCGGGTCGGGAGAGCAGGCGGACGTCCACCGGAACCCCCTCGTAGATCGCCATGCAGCGGTCACGGTAGGGCTGGGTCACGGTCAGCGGCTGCTTGCCCGGGTGGCTGAACAGGGTCGGGACGAAAGCCCGCCGCTCCACGGTGATCAGCGACGGCAGATGGATCAGGCTGGGCAAGGCGACCAGCGCGTGCCGCCAGGGCGGCTGGGTGAGCAGAAACTCCCGCGTGTTGCAGCAGCCGGCCTCCTGCCCCGCCCAGGCGATCAGGACGGAGCGTCCGGGCTCGATCCGCTCCATGGCGCGGCGCAGGTCGGCCACATCGTCCTCGTAGGCCAGCCAGTTGAGCGTCAGCACGCCGGTCCGCACCGTCAGCAGGGCGAGCAGCCCGGCGGCGAAGGCCGCCGCGGCGCGGGCGCTGGGAAAGCGGATGTCGGTGCCGGCCACCAGCAGGAAGGCCGCCAGAATCCAGAAGCGGATCGACACGAAGTAGGTGCCGAAGAAGGGGTCCGGCACCACGAAGAAGGCCAGCACGAACAGCCCCACCGCCAGCATCATCGCCGGCGCGGCGCGCAGCCAGCCGGCCAGACGCGCCGCGACCATGCCGCCCAGGATCAGCAGCAGGGTCGCCACGTCGAGCAGCGTGTTGTAGTTCAGGACCGGAGCCAGCATGTCGTGCAGCCGATAGCGCCACTGCTTCAGCTCGGTCAGCTTCTTCAGCCGCCAGTAAACCTCCTTCAGCAGCAGGACCGGCGTGCTGTCGCGCGCGCCCACCGCCGCCGCGTCGGATTGGAGGAGGTGCGTTCCCACCGTGCCGGCGAACAGCGCCACGGGAAGGGCGAGCAGCGCGGCGAAGCGCAGAACGTCGCGCCCGAGATTGGCGAGCGTCAGCGGCTTTCGCCCCTGTCCCACGTATTTCACCGCCTCCACCGCGAACAGGCAGAGCAGGAAGGAGCCGAGCACGATGGCGTGGGCGAAATAGAGGAACAGGGCGCAGCCCATCCCCACCGGCACCTGCCAGCGCCGCCCCGCCAGCGCGATCCACAGCGACAGACCGACCAGCAGGAAGCCGAGGCCGAGCGAGAAGCTCATGAAACCGCCGATCAGCGTGGCGTTGTGGATGAACAGCGCGCCGCACAGCGGCCACAGGCTCCACCGTCCGAACAACGTCCGATTCAGCAGCATCGCCCCGAACAGGGTGAGCAGCCCGGCCAACGCCATGTAGACGCGCCCGGCGACATACAGAGGCAGCACACTGGCGAGCGGCAGCATCACCGCCTCCATCAGCAGGTTCGGGACCGGCGTCAGGGAGGCGGTGTAATGGTCGGCCAGGAAGGGGTCGGACCGGACATGCAGCAGCACGTCCACCCGCGCCAGATGGTTCGGGTAGTCGAGCAGCGGCGGCATCTCCACCAGGATGAGCGGCAGCATAAGCAGTGCCAGGATCACCGGCAGCACGAGCGTCAGCGGCGGCGACCAAGCCCCGGCATCCGTCCGCAGGGCGGCGGCGCCGGGGCCGGGGGCCTGCGACAGTCCTGAATGGTCCACCGGAGCCTCCTGCATTTGGTGCAATGCGGAAGGCTCAACACATCCACTGTCCGCATCGCCAGAAGGCAATGGCGTTACGATTCGGCGTTGGACTTAGTCCATGGCCCCGACGAGGCAGGCCCCATGGCTCGCCGGGACTCCATCGGCATGAGGGCAGGAACGCTCCCCGCCCCTTTTCGAGGATAGGCCGGGCTTCGTCCGGATGCCGTCACGGCTGTGGGAAGACACGGGCGCGGGCGATGTGGACGGCGCATTGGTCGCCGGGGCGCAGGCCCAGGGCGGACAGGCGCTCGCGGTCCATCTCGGCCTCCAACGGCAGGCCGGCGAGGTCGATCTCGATCCGCGCGTCCGGTCCCACCACATGGATGCCCGACACCCGGCCCGGCCCGGCGGCGCTGGGGCTCAGACCCAGATCGTGCGGGCGCACATAGGCGATGGCCGGGCCGCGCACCGTGCCGTCGGCGGGAATCGACAGCGCCCCGTTGGCCGTCCGCGCCACCCCATCCGCCACCACGCAGTCGAAGCGGTTCACCTGCCCAAGGAACTCGTAGACGAAGGCCGAGGCCGGACGGTCGTAGACCTCCGCCGGGCTGCCCACCTGCTCGATCCGGCCCTGGCTCATCACCACCACGCGGTCGGCCAGTTCCAGCGCCTCCTCCTGGTCGTGGGTGACGAAGACGGAGGTGATGTGGATGTCCTCGTGCAGCTTGCGCAGCCAGCGCCGCAACTCCTTGCGAACCTTGGCGTCCAACGCGCCGAACGGTTCGTCAAGCAGCAGCACCTTCGGCTCGATGGCCAGCGCGCGGGCCAGCGCCACGCGCTGCCGTTGCCCGCCGGAGAGCTGCGCCGGGTAGCGGTCGGCGAAATGGGCGAGCTGGACCAGCTCCAGAAGCTCCATGACGCGCCGCTTGATCTCGGTCGAGGTCGGACGCTGACCGCGCGGCCGCACCTTCATCCCGAAGGCCACATTGTCGAAGACGGTCATGTGGCGGAACAGCGCGTAATGCTGGAAGACGAAGCCGACCTGCCGCTCCCGCGGGGTGAGGCTCAGCGCCTCCTCCCCGTTGAGCAGGAGGCTGCCGGAATCGGCAAACTCCAGCCCCGCCATGATGCGCAGCAGGGTTGTCTTGCCCGAGCCCGACGGGCCGAGCAGGGCCAGAAGCTCGCCCGAGCGGACTTCGAGGTCCACCGCATCGAGCGCGCGGAAACTGCCGAATTGCTTGGTGATGCCGGAAACCTGGATCGCCATGACGTGCGTCGCCTCAATGCCGGGTGGCCGCCAGCTCAGCCCCGAAGCGCCATTCCAGCACCGTCTTCACGACCAGCGTGACGAGGGCGAGCATGGCCAGCACCGAGGCCACCGCGAAGGCAGCGACCAAGTTGTATTCGTTGTAGAGGATCTCGACATGCAGGGGCATCGTGTTGGTCTCGCCCCGGATGTGGCCGGACACCACCGACACCGCGCCGAACTCGCCCATCGCGCGGGCGTTGCACAGCAGGACGCCGTACAACAGGCCCCATTTGATGTTGGGCAGGGTGACGCGCCAGAAGGTCTGCCAGCCGGACGCGCCCAGCACCAGCGCCGCCTCCTCCTCCTCGTTGCCCTGCTCCTGCATCAGCGGGATCAGCTCGCGGGCGACGAAGGGGAAGGTGACGAAGACGGTGGCGAGCACCAGCCCCGGCACGGCGAAGATGATCTGGATGCCCTGCGATTTCAGGAACGGCCCCATCAGCCCGTGCAGCCCGAACAGCAGCACGTAGATCAGGCCGGAGATCACCGGCGACACCGAGAAAGGCAGGTCGATCAGGGTGATCAGCACGTCCTTGCCGCGGAAGTCGAACTTGGCGATGCACCAGGACGCCGCCACGCCGAAGAGGAGGTTCATCGGCACGGCGATGGCCGCAACGATCAGCGTCAGCTTGATCGCCGCCACCGCGTCCGGCTCCACCAGCGCCGCCCAGTAGGCGTCCGTGCCGCGGCGCAGCGCCTCGACGAAGACCGAGACCAGCGGCAGGACCAGGAACAGCAGCAGGAAGGCCAGCGCCGTGGCGATCAGGAGCCCCTTCACCCAGCGGCTGTCGGCCAGCGCCGGGGTGAACCCGACGGCTTTCTTAGCGAGCATGGCGCGACCTCATCCAGGCTTGCAGCAGGTTCAGGGCCAGCAGCAGCACGAAGGACGCCATCAGCATCAGCACGCCGACCGCGGCGGCGCCGGCATAGTCGTACTGCTCCAGCTTGATGACGATCAGCAGCGGAATGATCTCCGACAGGCCGGGGATGTTGCCGGCGATGAAGATCACCGAGCCGTACTCCCCCACCCCGCGGGCGAAGGCCAGCGCGAATCCGGTGAGCAGGGCCGGCAGGAGCGCCGGGAACACCACCCGCCGGAACGACTGCCAGCGCGTGGCGCCCAGCGCCGCCGCGGCCTCCTCCTCCTCCGGCGGCAGGTCCTGGAGGATGGGCTGCACGGTGCGGACCACGAAGGGCAGGCCGATGAAGGTCAGGGCGATGGCGATGCCCAGCGGCGTGAAGGCCACCCTCAGCCCGAACCACTCCATCAGCAGCGAGCCGATCCAGCCGTTGGGCGCGTAGAGCGCGCTGAGCGCGATGCCCGCCACCGCCGTGGGCAGGGCGAAGGGCAGATCCACCAGCGCGTCGACGATCCGGTCGCCGGGAAAGCGGTAGCGCACCAGCACCCAGGCGACGATGAAGCCGAAGACGGCGTTGACCGCGGCGGCCGCCAGCGACAGCCCGAAGCTGACCTTGAAGGCGGCCAGGACGCGCGGCGTCAGCACCGCGTCCCAGAAGCCGGACCAGCCCAGCCCCGCCGCCTTCAGCGCCAGCGCGGCCAGCGGCAGCAGGACGATCAAACACAAATAGGTCAGCGTGAAGCCCAGGGTCAGCCCGAAGCCGGGCAGGACGCTGGGCTTTCGAAGGACGCTCAACACCGTGCCCCCCGCATTGGGAAGCACGGCGTCGCTGGTGGTTGCCGCGACCACGGGTCAGCGGCCCTTCTGATAGATCTGGTCGAAGACGCCGCCATCCGCGAAGTGCTTCTCCTGGGCCGTACGCCAGCCCCCGAAGGAGCCGTCGATGGTCACAAGCTTAACATTCGGGAAGCGATCCGCATACCGCGCAGCGACCTCCGGCAGGCGCGGGCGGTAGAAGTTCTTCGCCGCGATCTCCTGCGCTTCGGGGGTATAGAGGAAGGTCAGGTAGGCTTCCGCCACCTTGCGCGTTCCCTTGCGGTCGACCACCGAGTCGACGACCGTGACCGGCGGCTCCGCCAGGATCGACAGCGACGGCACGACGATGTCGAACTTGTCGGCGCCGAACTCCTGGAGCGACAGGAAGGCCTCGTTCTCCCAGGCCAGCAGAACGTCGCCGAGCTGCCGCTGCGTGAAGGTGACGGTGGAGCCGCGGGCGCCGCTGTCCAGCACCGGCACGTTCTTGAACAGGTCGCCGACGAACTGCTTGGCCTTGGCCTCGTCGTTGCCGTTCTTCTCCAGCGAATAGGCCCAGGCGGCCAGATAGTTCCAGCGCGCCCCGCCCGAGGTCTTCGGGTTCGGGGTGATGACCTGAACGCCCGGCTTCAGCAGGTCGTCCCAATCCTTGATCTGCTTCGGGTTGCCCTTGCGGACCAGGAAGACGATGGTCGAGGTGTAGGGGGAGCTGTTGTTCGGCAGGCGCGTCTGCCACGTCTTCGGCAGGGCGCCGGAGTCGGCGATGGCGTCGATGTCGTAGGCCAGAGCCAGCGTCACCACGTCGGCGTCGAGCCCGTCGATGACCGAGCGCGCCTGCTTGCCCGACCCGCCGTGCGACTGCTTGACGGTCACCGTCTGGCCGTTTTCCGCCTGCCATTTCTTGGCGAACGCCTTGTTGAACTCCACATAGAATTCACGGGTAGGGTCGTAGGAGACGTTCAGCAGCGTGGTCTGCGCCTTGGCGGGCGCGATGGTCAGCATGGCGAGGGCGACACCCGCGGCCATTGCGGACAGCCGGCCTACGGAGAGCCGGCCTACGGAGAGCCGGCCTACGGGGAGCCGGTTCGCGCGGAGCGCGGAGAGCCGATCACGAAACGACATGGCACACTCCCTCGGTATGGTTCATTGGGGCGCCGGCCCTGGAGGCCACGCACCGTTGTTTACAAAGCCAGCCATTGCACCGGATCGACTGGGCCGTATTCACATACTTTATAATGTATATGCAATATCCATTTGCCTCCTAGAGTTTGCATGATTCCGGGAAGGCCGCAAAGCTGTTTTTTGTCATTATCCACATCGCTGAGAGACAATTTCACATAATTTTGTGAAATGAGACGCGTTGGATCGGGCTGGAAGTGATGCGTCGGATCGCTATCATGCGCGCCCTTTCCGCCTCCTGTCCCGAACGGCCATGTCCGAACCAGTCCAGCCCCCTTCCCCCGCACTGCTGACCGCCCTTCTGGAGGCCGAACGCGCGCTCGGCCGGTTGGCGGAGGCGGTCCAGGACCCCGCCCGCCGGCGGCGGCTGTGGGCTGACGCGGCCCGCCGGGAGTCCTGCGCGGCGGCGCGGCTCGATGGTGTGGCGGTGGACCCGGCGGAATTCCTGGTGGCGACCATCGGCACCGACCTCGTTCCCACCGCCGGGCGGGGAGCGGCGCAGTCGGTCCGCGCGCTGTGGCAGGGCGCCCTGTTCACGCAGGGCGTCATCGCCGCCCCCGCCCGCCGCCTGGACAGCACGCGGGCGCCGCTCCCATCCGGCGGGGCCGCCGCCGACGCTTGGCGCGCGGTGGCGGAGTTGGAGGCCGGGCCGGACGACCGCTTTTCCTTCCCGCCCGACGAGGATAACAACACGCCCTTCACGGACGACGCGCCTCCAGCCTGGACGTTGGGCTGGACGGAGGCGCTGTGGCGCTGCCTTCAGGCGGAGGTGTCGGGGCGCGATCCCGGACGGCTGGCCTTCTCGGCGGACCGGGAGGCGGAGGCGGCCACCCTGCTCAAGCGGCTGGACCATGCCGGCGACCAGCCGGCCCTGCTCGGCGGCGTGGGGATGCTGGCCGAATTGCTGCGCCCGGCGCCCGACCTGCGCATTCCCGGCTGGGCGGTGCCCTCGGCCCGGCTGATGGGGGCGCTGGCGGTGGCGCGCTGCTGCCGCGTTCCGACCGTCTGGCTGCCGATGTCCGTCTCCCTGCACGCCGATCGCACGACCGCCGGCCTCGCCGCGCGCGGGCGGGAGGAGGGGTGGCGGTTGTGGCTGGCCGACACGGTGGCGGAGACGGCGCGGCGGGAGCGGGAGCGCGCCCTATCGCTGGACCGCGCGGCGGAGGGCTGGCAACAGCGGGTGGGGGCCAAGCGCCGCAACTCCCGCATCCCGGACCTGCTGGACCTTCTGTTCGAGGAGCCCGCCCTGACCGTGCGGCGGGTGCAGAAACGGCTGGGCAGCACCTTCCGCGGCGCCCAACTTTTGGTCGACGAGCTTCTGGAGGCCGGAATCCTGCGCGAGGCGACGAACCGTGCGCTGGACCGCGTGTTCATCGCCGTCGATCTGACGCCTTGATGGGATGGAAATCGATCAGATGTCGAAGTTGACGGGCAGGCCACCGGTTGCCTGACGGTGGCGCAGGGCGTCGGACAGGGTCTGGTTGTCGAGCACTTGGGCGGTGGCGTCGCGCACCTGGACCATCAGCCAGCGCACCGAACAGGTCGGCGGGTCGATGCAGTCCTCGCAGGGACGGAAGGAATTCTTGCTGGCGCAGGGGATCGGCGCCAGATGCCCGTCGATCAGCCGGATCACCTCGCCGAAGGAAATCTCCTCCGCCGGGCGCGCCAGGCGGTAGCCGCCGCTCTTGCCGCGCTTGGCGAACAGCAGGCCGTGCTTGCGCAGTTCCACCAGAATGGCTTCCAGGAACTTGCGCGGAATGTTCTCCCGCTCGGCGATTTCGGCGATCAGGACGAGTTCGTCATCCGTCCGTTCGGCCAGCATGATCAGCGCACGCAGGGCGTATTTGGCTTTTTGCGACAGCATTCGGTCCGGCACCGCCCCCCGCGGCGGAATGGGATAAAGATAAAGTGCACTCCATATAGCCGTGTTGCCCAGGAATTGGTACCGGTTCTTGCCCTGGAAAACGCTGGCGCGTAAGGTCGTGCACGAATCGACCTCTGACCATTGATCATTGACCGGCGAAGGACGCGGCATGCAGACCATCATCGTTCCCGTCACTCCGTTCCAGCAGAACTGCACGGTGCTCTGGTGTCCGGAGACGATGAAGGGCGCCGCCGTCGATCCCGGCGGCGACCTGCCGCGCATCCTGCGCGCCGCCCAGTCGAAGGGCGTGACGCTGGAGAAGATCCTGGTCACCCACGGCCACATCGACCACGCCGGCGCCGTCGCCGATCTCGCCGACGAATTGAAACTTCCCATCGAAGGGCCGCACCGCGAGGACCAGTTCTGGATCGACGGCATGCCGATGCAGAGCCAGATGTTCGGCTTCCCGCCGGTCCGCTCCTTCACGCCGGACCGCTGGCTGGAGGAAGGCGACACGGTGACGGTCGGCAACCTGACGCTGGACGTCCACCACTGTCCGGGCCACACGCCGGGCCACGTGGTCTTCGTGCACAAGCCCAGCAAAATCGCCATCGTCGGCGACGTGCTGTTCCAGGGCTCCATCGGCCGCACCGATTTCCCCAAGGGCAACCACGGCGACCTGATCGAGTCGATCCGCACCAAGCTGTTCCCGCTGGGCGACGACGTGACCTTCATCCCCGGCCACGGCCCGACCTCGACCATCGGGGAGGAGCGGCTGTACAACCCCTTCCTCAACGATTGACGGCCGGGGATTGGCCGATCCGGACCCGCCGGACCGGCCATCCTTTCATCAGGCTCCCGTCTCGATGGACAGCGCCATCGGCGGCGGGTTGGCCAGCGTCTGGTAGACGACGCAGTAGCGCTCCGTCAGCTTGGTCAGGGTGGCGATGCGCTCCGCCGGCTCGTCGGTGTCCAGGTCGAAGCGCAGGCGGATGGCGCGGAAGCCGACCGGCGCGTCCTTCGCCACGCCCAGCGTGCCGCGGAAATCCAGGTCGCCTTCCGCCGACACGGTGCCGCCGCGCAGCTTGAACTCCAGCGCCGTGGCGACCGCCTTCAGCGTCACGCCCGCGCAGGCCACCAGCGCCTCCAGAAGCATGTCGCCGGAACAGGCCTGCGTGCCCGGCCCGCCGGTCGCCGGATGCAGGCCGGCCTCCACCAGCGCGCGGCCCGTCTCGACCTTGCAGGCGATGCCGGAATCGTCCAGCGCCCCGTGGGCCTTCAGCGTCACCACCGCCGACTCCGGGGCATCCTTGTACTTGTCCTTCAGCGGCGCCTGGAGCGCGCGCAGATCCTGTGCATCCATGCCCGTGCGTTTCCTCTTCGCGGTTCGGGTTCTTTATTGTGCGACCGGCGGATGATGGACCGCAAACACCATCCCGGCAATGCCCAAAGCGAAGCCCAGCTCCGCAGCCGGCACCCCTGGCCCGCCCCGATGTTTTCCGCTAAGACCGGCGGTATAAACATAATGAATGGGAAGGGAGTTCTCCCCGCCATGAAACGTCGTTCCTTCCTCGCCAGCGCCGGGGTCGGTCTGGCCGCCAGCACCGTCGTCGCCGCACCGGCCATCGCGCAGAGCCAGCCCGAGATCAAGTGGCGCATGGCGTCGAGCTACCCCAAGAGCCTCGACACCATCTTCGGCGGGGCGGAGCTGATCGCCCGCCGGGTCGCCGCCGCGACGGATAACAAGTTCCAGATCCGCACCTTCGCGGCGGGCGAGATCGTGCCGGCGCTCCAGGTGCTGGACGCGGTGCAGAACGGCACGATCGAGTGCGGCCAGTCCGCAGCCTATTTCTACATCGGCAAGGACCCGACCTTCTGCTTCGACACGGCCATGCCCTTCGGCCTGAACACGCGCCAGCACATCTCCTGGATGATGCACGGCGGCGGGCTGGAGCTGATGCGGGAGCTGTTCCGCGAGCACAACATCCACAACATCCCCGCCGGCAACACCACGGCCCAGATGGGCGGCTGGTTCCGCAAGGAAATCAAGACGGTGGAGGATCTCAGCGGCCTCAAGATGCGGGTCGGCGGGCTGGCCGGGCAGATCATGGGCAAGCTGGGCCTCGTCCCGCAGCAGATCGGCGGCGGCGACATCTACCCGGCGCTGGAGCGCGGCACCATCGACGCGGCGGAGTTCGTCGGCCCCTACGACGACGAGAAGCTGGGCTTCCACAAGGTCGCCAAATACTACTACTCGCCGGGCTGGTGGGAAGGCTCCGCCCAGATCCCGCTGATGATCAACATCACCGCCTGGGAGCAGCTTCCCGAGTCCTACAAGACGATCCTGGAGCAGGCCTGCTGGGAGGCCAACACCTGGATGATCGCCAAGTATGACGCCGTCAACGCCGCGGCGCTGAAGCGTCTGGTCGCCGGCGGCGCCCAGCTCCGCGCCTTCCCGCGCGACGTCATGATGGCCTGCGAGAAGATCGCCAACGAGCTGTACGACGAGCTGTCGGCGAAAAACCCGCGCTTCAAGAAGGTCTACGACGCGTGGAAGCCCTTCCGCGACGAGGAGCGGCTGTGGTTCCGCGTCGCCGAGAACAGCTTCGACTCCTACGTCTATTCCCAGTCGGCGCAGCGCCGCTGAGGAAAGCACGGCCCTGAAAGAGGCACGGCCCCTCCCCTTCCATGAAGGGGAGGGGCCGCATCTTTCACAAGGTCAGTGCGAGGCCGCGCCGGCCGCACCCAGGCCGGTTTCCGAACGGATGTACTGGTACTCGTAGGCCTTCGCCTCCGCCGCCGCCCGCGCGCTGCGGTCGGTGACCGAGAAGACCCAGGTCGACGCGAAGGCGATGACCATCGAGAACAGCGCCGGATGCTCGTAGGGGAAGATCGGCGCCGGGAACTTGAAGACGCTGACCCACACGGTCGGCCCCAGAACCACGAAGGCGACGCAGCTCACCAGACCGGCGAAGCCGCCGATGAAGGCGCCGCGCGTGGTCAGACCCTTCCAGAAGATCGACAGGATCAGCACCGGGAAGTTGACCGAGGCCGCCAGACCGAAGGCCAGACCGACCATGAAGGCGATGTTCTGGTTCTCGAACAGCAGGCCCAGCGTGATGGCGATGACGCCCAGCGCCAGCGTGGCGAGGCGCGACACGCGCATCTCCGACGCCTCGGTGGCGTTGCCCTTCTTGATGACGCGGGCGTAGAGGTCGTGGCTGACCGCCGACGCGCCGGCCAGCGTCAGGCCGGCGACCACCGCCAGGATGGTGGCGAAGGCGACCGCCGAGATGAAGCCCAGGAAGATGTTGCCGCCGATGGCTTTGGACAGGTGGATGGCCGCCATGTTGCCGCCGCCCAGGATCTTGCCCGCGGCATCCAGATAGGCCGGGTTGGTGCCGACGATCACGATGGCGAGGAAGCCGATGGTCACCGTCAGGATGAAGAAGTAGCCGATGAAGCCGGTGGCGTAGACGACTGACTTGCGCGCCTCCTTGGCGTCCGGAACCGTGAAGAAGCGCATCAGGATGTGCGGCAGCCCCGCCGGTCCGCACATCAGCGCGAGGCTGAGCGACACCGCGGCGATGGGGTCGGCCATGGCGGCGCTGGGGCGCAGGATGGCGGCGTTCGCGGCATGGGCGGCGACCGCTTGCTGGAGCAGCCGCTCCGGGTTGAAGCCGAACTGGGCCAGCGCCAGCCCGACCAGCACGGTGCAGCCGCCGAGCAGCATCACCGCCTTGATGATCTGCACCCAGGTGGTCGCCAGCATGCCGCCGAAAGTGACGTACAGGATCATCAGCACGCCGACCATCACCACGGCGTAGGTGTAGTCCAGGCCGAACAGGAGCTGGATCAGCTTGCCCGCCCCGACCATCTGCGCGATCAGGTAGAAGCAGACCACGGTCAGCGACCCGACCGCCGCCAGCGAGCGGATCGGCGTCTGGCCCAGCCGGTAGGACGCCACGTCGGCGAAGGTGAAGCGGCCGAGGTTGCGCAGCCGCTCGGCGATCAGGAACAGCATCAGCGGCCAGCCGACCAGGAATCCGATGGTGTAGATCACCCCGTCGAAGCCCTTGGCGAAGACCATGCCCGACAGGCCGAGGAAGGCCGCCGCCGACATGTAGTCGCCGGCGATGGCCAGCCCGTTTTGGAAGCCGCTGATGCCACCGCCCGCGGTGTAGAAGTCCGACGCCGAGCGGGTGCGCTTGGACGCCCAATAGGTGATGCCCAGCGTGCCGGCGACGAACAGCAGGAACATGGCGATGGCCGTCACGTTGACCGGCTGGCGCTCCACCGCGCCATCGATGGCGGCGGCAAACGCGGGACCGGCCGCCAGCGCCGGCAGCAGCGCGGCGGAGGCAACGGCGATCGGGGCAGCGAGACGACGCGCGGCGCTCATCGGCCCACCTCGTTCAGCAGGTCGCGGTTCATCGCGTCGTAGCGGCTGTTGGCGCGCAGCACATAGACGCCGGTCATCAGCGAGCAGAAGACGGTGATGACGATGCCGGCGGCCAGCCCGACCGGGAAGGTCATGCCCTCGACCAGCGGGCGCGCCATCAGGTCGGGCGCCAGCGCCGAGGCGAACACGAAGGCGTAGTAGACCGCCAGGACGATCAGCGCCAGCCGCCAGCTGAAGCGCGCGCGGCTCGCCGTCATCGCGGCGAACTTCGGGTTGGACAGCACCCGCTCGTAAATCTCGTCGGACATGGTTTTTATCGCTTTTTTCAGGCATTGCGCATCGCAGCAATACCTTGGGCGCATGGCGGCAAAAAGCGAAATTAAATTTCTTTGAGGGCAAAATAACGAAACATTCTCTCAAATCTCTTCGATATTAACCGCCGTGAGGTTAATCATTAGCTCAATCCTGGTTGATCCACGGCTACGAAATGCGACAACGGGTCGCGCTGCGACGCAACATGAGGCAACGCTGTTATCCTGCCGTCCGCCCCTTCAGCCGGACATCCTTCAGACGCACATGAATCAGGCCGCTGCCGGTGGGATCGGAGCGGTCGGGCTTCACCATCGCCTCCAGCAGCTTCTCGTCGCTCGACCAGTAGGGCACGTACCACAGCCGGTCCACGTCCATGACCAGCACCCGGTGGGTTTCGGCGTCGTAAGCGCCGAGCGGCGCGATGTGACCCACCGTGGCGTCGCCGGTCAGCGTGCCCTGGTCGTAGGCCAGCAGGATGATGTCGCTGTCGTCGCGTTCGTTCTCGTCCAGGATGCGCCGCAGCTCGCCCAACGTTTCCGGCGAGGTGTCCTTGGGGCGGAAGACCTCCACCGTGGCGTCCAGGCCGAAGGCGTCCACCGACCTCTGGACCAGCCCGGCGAAGTCGGCGAAGGACACGCCATCCCCGTTCTCCGCGGTGGCCGCCTTCCACATGTCGTCGTCCACCTCGTTCAGCACCCGCGCCTGGGTGACCAGCCGGTTGGACGAGAGCGGTGGCAGGCCGCGCAGCGCGTTGATCATCATCGCCACACTGGCGACCGAACAGGCGCTGCCCGTCTGCTGGGCCGTGTAGTAGGGGATCATCGCCCAGAAGTCCGGAGCCCCGGCCTTGCGCAAATGCTCGCGGTCCTGGGTCATCGGCACGGCGTCGGGCCCGAACTTCGGTTTCGTCTCGCTCTGCGCGTCCTGCGACGCGGCAGGTTGGCTCGCCAGAAAAGCGAACGCGCACAGGGCCAGCAGAGTCGAGCGGAGCGGTGCCTTCATCGCCGACGTTTTCCTCGATGGTGTCACGGTGGATGCTTCTGCCGGCTCTAGCCGGACGGGGTGGGCCTTGGCGGGAGGCTCTGCGGCACGAGCGCCATGCAGTTCTGCACGATCGCAGCGCAGGCGCCCAGCGACGACGCCCGGTAGACCAGCCGCTCGACGGCCCCGTTCCTCAAGGTGAAGGTCGCCTCGCACCGGTTGTCCACCACATCGCCAGCCCGCGGAGGGTAATAGTCCCACGGGTCGTAGTCGAGCCCGCGATGACGCCAGCCGGGATAGCCCCACGGATACCCCCAGCCGTAGCCCACCGGCGGTGGTGGCGGGGCGTAGTAATCGATGGAGCCCGCCTGGTAGGCGAGGAACTCCAGGGCGCCGCTGGCCGCCTGCCGGTGCGGGACGCCGGCGCAGGACAGCAGCGTTCCCTTGGGCATGCCGACCAGCGCGCTCTGGGCGGCCAGCGCAACGTCGGCCCGGGGATCGGCGCACCCCGCCAGCCCCCCGGCCGCGGCCAGCAGAAGGACGGCGGCGGAACGCGGCAAGGGTTGTAAATGCGGGAGCACGGGCGGAGCCTCCTTCCCCGGGACATATCCCGGAAGAACAAGCCTCCGCCCGCTTTTGATCCCGCGTCCGATCCCGCTTGGACCCGGTCCGGGCCGGGGATCAGGCGTCCCAGAAATGCGGCATGCCGTCCGACGCCGTGTAGCCGTTCTGGCCGATCATCGCCCAATCCAGGTCATGGATGCCCATGGCCAGCGCCGGGGAGTCCGCCTGAAGCGAGTAGTCGCCCCAATAGGGGTTGTTGAACAGCGGCTTGCCCGTCACGTCGTTGTCGCCATAGCGCGGCACGTTGTGGACGAGGTTGCCGTCGATCACCGGGTTTCCGGCGGTCAGCAGCTCCATGTAGTCGTCCAGCGGCAGCGTTCCGCTGACGACGTTGCCGGTGATGGTGTTGTTGCGCGGCAGGCCGGGATCGCCGTGCTTGGGCGCCCAGCCGACGCGGATGAACTCCTCCGCGTTGCTGGCGATGATCGAGAAGTTGTTGGTGACGAGGTTGTTGTCGCCGCCGTGGATGTGCACCCCGGCCAGCCCGGTGTTCTTCAGGAAGTTGCCGGTCACCGTGACGCCGCCGGCCATGTCGTCCAGATAGATGCCGAAGCCCTTGTGGTTGGTCAGCCACTGGTCGGTGTTGCTGGTCGCCAGCCCGCCCACGCTCTCCACCCAGTTGCCGCGGATGATCGTGCCGGTGTCGACGCTGGACCGGCCCAGCACCTCGATGCCGCCGCCGTCCGCCGTCTCCAGGTTGGAATTGGTGACGCGGTTGTACTCGATGACGTTGTTGCGGTTGATGTTGCTGGAGTCCCAGTTCTTCAGCGAGATGCCGTAGCGCGCGCTGGAGTCCACGTCGTTGTGGGCGATCAGGTTGTTGTCCACCCCAGTGCCGATGATGCCGGCGACCCCCTTGCGCACCTCGCCGACGTGGGAGATGTCGTTGGCGTAGACGGTGTTGCCGTTGCTGCGCCCGTCCAACTCGATGCCGTTGACCGCCAGATGGTCCAGCGTGTTGCCGCCCACCAGGTTGTTGGAGGAGGCCGCGGTCAGCTTGATCGCCGTGCCGACGTTGAGGAAGCTGTTGTTGCCGATGCTGTTGCCCGACGCCCCCTTCAGCTCCACCGCGTAGCCCCAGGTGGTGGTGTTGGTGAAGCCAAGCCCCTCGATGGTCACGTCGCTGCTGCCGTTCAGGCGGATCAGCGTGCCCAGCCGCGCCACCTCGACGCCGTCCTGCGCCAGGGTGGCCGGGTTTTCCGGCTTGAACACCAGCGACTTGTCCGACGCGCGCCACGCGAACTCGCCCGCCTGGTCGACAAAGGACGGGTTGTTCAGCAGCTTGTAGGTCGTCCCCTCGGCGAAGGGCAGCGAGGTGCCGTTCTTCAGCGTGATCGTGCGGGTGGCGTCGTTGACACCGGCGATCTCGGTCAGCGTGTCGGACAGCCGCTCGGCGTCCATCAGCTGGATCTTCATGCCGGCGACGATGTCACCCGACGACATGTCGCCGGTGTGGTAGCGCACCGACCAGCCGCTGGGACCGCCGTTGGCCGCGTCGGCGAAGTACCATCCGGTGGTGGTCGGGTTGTCGGCATCGACGATGCCCTTGCTGGCCAGCGTCTGGCGCACGCCGCCGATGGTCAGGTCGAGGTCGGTGGCCTGCGACAGCTTTGCGGAATAGATCCCGTTGCCCTCGCTGACGACGTTCGTGACCTTCTCCGCCCCGTTCAGCACCGGCGTCTCGCCGGGATAGTTGCGGAAGCTGTGGCCGTTGTCGGCGCCGGTCAGCTCCAGCGTCTTGGTCAGGCGGTAGGTGCCCTCGCGCACATAGGTGGTGTCGACGTCGCTGTCCCGCATGGCGTCGCGGGCGCGCTCCAGCGAGGCGAAGGGGCCGTCGGTGCCGTCGGCGTTCGGCGCGGACAGCTTGCCCGACCACGTGTCCTTGCCGTTGGTCGCGACGTAGAAGGCCGGGCCGGACGGCGCCGCCGGGGGCGGTTCGGCCGAGGGCTGGAACAGCGACGCCGGGGCGTCCACGTTCAACGCACCACCCCAGAACAGCCCTTCCTGCCCCTTCACCACATCCTTTCCGTCCACCGCACCCTTGTCGTAGCTGACGATGCTGTCGGTCGCCGCGACGGTGTGGCCGTTGATGGATACCGACTTGACGTACAGGTTGCGGTCCTGCCCGTTCACCACGGAGTCATTGTCGTAGTGGATCTGGATCTTGTGGGCTTCCTTGGCGTCCAGATCGACCGTGAAGCGGAAGGGTTGCGGGTCGCTGGAGGTGGCGCGGCCCTCGCCGACCACCTTGCCGTCCACCAGCAGCTTGAAATGCGGCGCCACCCCGCCGGCCGACTGGCCCCAGGCGGTGACGACGATGTCGGTCGGCGTCAGCGTGACCGGCGGCGGCGGGGGCGGCGGCGGGACGTAGGGGCCGTCGAAATACTCCTCCGGCACGCCGAAGGTCAGGGCACCGCCCCAGAACAGCCCTTCCTGGCCCGCGACCACGAACTTGCCGTCCACCGGCCCCTTGTCGTAGGAGGCCAGCGGGTCGGTCGATTTGATCTCCTGCCCGTCGATGGTGATGCCCTGGACGAACAGGTTGCGGTCCTGGCCGTTCACCGTGGCGTCATTGTCGTAATGGATCTGGATCTTGTGGGCCTCGTTGGGGTCCACGTCGACCTTGAAGGTGTAGCCGGTCGGGCTGGTCGCGCTGACCCAGGCGTCGCCGACCACCTTGTCATCCACCAGCAGCTTGAAATGCGGCGGCGTGCCGTTGGCGGCGGCGCCCCAGGCCTTCACGACGATCTCGGTCGTCATGGTGGCCGGCGCCTCGGGCTCGGGTTCCTGCGCGCTGGCGAACAGGGTCTTGGGCAGATCGACGTTCAGCGCGCCGCGCCAGTACATCTCGGTCTGCCCGGCGATGACGTTCTTGCCGTCGATGTCGCCGGTGTCGTAGGTCACCAACGGGTCGATGCTGAGGATCGGTTTCCCGTTCACCTCGAACGACTTGACAAAGAGGTTGCGGTCCTCCCCGTTCACGGAGCCGTCGTTGTCGTATTGCAGCTGAAGCTTGTGGGCCTTGTCGGCCGGAACGCGGGCGCTGAAGCTGTAACGGCCCAGCGACGCCGATGCGACGGTCGCCTGCCCGATGTCAACCCCATCCAGCCGCAACACGAAATGCGGCCACTTCCCGCCGGCGGGAGCGCCCCAGGCGTTCACCGTGAAGGTGACGTCCATCAGTTCGGTAGTTTCGGCAGCCATCTCAAACCTCATAGAACTCTAGACCAACGTCTTAGCCCAGAGGTTGAGGTGATCCGCTTAACGGAAAAATAATAATCATAGTTAATATTATGTTAATGCAAGTGATTCCTGTGGCAATATTGCGCCTTTGCAGTCGGACAGAAATGCTTTCACATTGATTAGAAAGTCTGCACATCGACAAGAATGGTTGCTCACCGTCTAGCTTGAGCTTGACTTACCCTGTCGGCGTCACCCCCTTCGTCGGCTGCTTCTCCTTCATGCCCTTCCCTTTGACGGCCGGTTTCCTGCGCTGAGACCGGGAAATTCCTCCAGTCATCGGTGAAGCCCATCATCGAGAGGAGGTGGACGCATGAGACGCAGCCGGTTCAGTGAGGCGGCTATCTACACTTGGAAAGCCAAGTATGGAGGGTGGGAGGTTTCCGAGGCACGGCGACTGAAGGCGCTGAAGGCCGAGAACACCCGGTTGAAGAACCCGCTGTCCCACGAGGGTCATGTCATGGACCAGAAGAGGCTGCACCGGCTCCACACCTAGGAGAAGCTCCAGGTGCATCGGCGCGGTGGGTGCAAACGCGCCCCAGGCACACGGGCGCCGCTGGAAATGATGCTGATACAGTCAACGGTTGAGCGTCGGCGGGGTCGCGCACGAGATTGGAATGCGCTTTACGGTGGGGCCGACCTGTGACACGGCTCCCCCACACACCGTCTCATCCCCGCGGCACCTCATCCCCGCGGCACCTCATCCCCGCGGCTCGCCGTCCCATCCCGATGCCTCTTTTTGATGCTCGTCCGTTGACGGCAACCCGAGGTAAGGTTTGGTTAACGAAACTCGGGATGTGGGGGTTGGAACCATGCTGCGACTGGGCACGAAGGTCCGGCATCATGGGCAGGACGCCATGGTGGTCGCGCGGACCCTGGGTGGGCATCCATCTTATGATTTGGGTCGTGTCCCGAAGCGTGGTGTAGCTGTGGGGAAGCGGCCCGCCGCAGCGCCTTCCCATGGCTGGCGTAGGCGGGCCGGTTATCCACAGCGGGGCGGTCATCGCGGTTCTTCGATAGAGTCTGGT
>NZ_QOKV01000047.1 GCF_008365405.1 Azospirillum brasilense
CCGTCCCGCGCTGCGCCACCGGAGTCCGGTGCGGCGCGTCGGGGCGCTGTATCTAGAAGATCCGACTTGCTCTGTCAAGCCTTTGTTTTCACGCTGGCCTGACGTTACTTCGTCTCGTCTTCGGCATTTCTGCCGTTCCCTTGCCGCCGTCGCGCTTCTCAGCGGCCCCGGCGTCGTGGGAGCCGGGTTATAGGCGGCTCGGCCGAGCCCGGCAAGAGCTTTCTTCATCGACCGGCATTTTTTCTGAAACGCCAGCGTCAACGCTCGATCAGGTAGCGCAACGTCAGCATCGTCCGCGTTATGGGCTCGGCGACCGCCAGGGTGGCGTCGGTGTAGCGCGGCGGACCGAAGTGCATGGGGGCATCATTGCTGAAGCCTATTCCTTCCTTCGGCAGGCCGAGGAAGTTGCGGTCGAGTTCGAGATTCTGATTCTCGTCATGAAAGGCCTGCACCGCGTAGGTGCCGGGCGGCACCTTGTGCACCACCACGGTGACGCTGCCCGGCCGCGCCGGTTCCGCTGCGGTGTAGGGACAGTTGGGCCCTAGAAACGTCTCCGGCGTGCACACCGCGACCAGCACCTTTCCCTGGGCGTTCGCGACGTTGGCGACGGTGATGGCCAAGTCGGCGGCGGCGGCCTGGGCCGTCGCAAGACCGAACGCCAGCGCCGCCAGCCATCCGCCCGCTGTGACGCGACGGGCGTTCTGGAATTGCCAAGGAATCATGGTGCACCCGTTTTGGAGGTGGACGGATAGGCGCGACCCCGCCATTCCGCCGGACGGCCCCGGCGGGCGCGCAGCAGCGCCGACCATTGGATCGCCAGCAGGATCAGGATGCCCACCGGATGGAGCAGCGCGCCGGCCAGACTCTGACGGAAACGGACGGCCAACAGCACGCGGAACGACAGCCCCGCCGCTGCGGCCAGTACCGCCAGGGTGACCGCCCTCTCCGGCAGCGGGGCCAGAGCCGCCCAGCCCAGCAGCAGCCAGGGCAGGACGTGGCCGCCGAACAGCAGCAGGGTCCAGACCGGCAAAGCGACGGGGGTCGCCATGCCCTCCGTCGCGTTCTTCGCGAAGCCGGACCACACCTCCCGCCAGCCACGATACATCCGGCAGCGGGCGAGGCCGGTCGCGTCGAACAGGTCGCTCCCCTGCCCTGCCCGGCGGAAGGCGCGCGGCAGCGTCACCCCGTCGTGCAGCGACGTCGCGATGGCGGCGTGGCCGCCGGCCGTCTCGTAGGCGTCCCGCCGCACCGCGATCAGCTGGCCGCAGGCGGCGGCGAATCCCGGGCTGCCCGACCAGCGCATCCCGACCATCGGCAGATAGCCGAGCAGAAGCACGTGGATCAGCGGGATCACCAGCGCCTCGGCCAGGGTGCCGGTCTCCTGGCGCGGGAAGCCGCTGACCAGTCCCGCCTTGCCCGCCAGCAGCGCGCCGCAGGCCAGCCGGGCGGCGTCCGGGGCCAGCCGTACGTCGGCGTCCTGGAACAGCAGCACCGGGTGCCGCGCCAGCCCGGCGAGCGTCTGGCAGGCGTGCTGCTTGCCCGACCAGCCCGGCGGCAGCGGCGGCGCCGTCTCCAAACGCAGGCGCGGGTCGCGGGCGGCAATAGCTCGAACGATCTCCGCCGTGCGGTCGGTGGAATGGTCGTCCAGCACCACCACCTCCACCCTCACGCCGCGGCTGTCCATCGCCGCCCGCACCGCGGCGGCGATGGTGGCCTCCTCGTTGCGGGCGGGGATCAGGATGCTGACGGCGGCGCCGGGCGGCGGCTCGGCCCGCGGGCGGCGGTAGAGGCACAGGTTCACGAGGCCCAGCCCCAGCGGCAACAGGGCGAGCGCCAGCGACAGAGCGGCCAGCAGCGTGAGGACGCTCATCGGCGGGGAATTCCTTCCTTATCGGATGCGTCACCATGCGCGGGGTTGAAGCGTTGCCCGCCGGCCCAGGCCCGCGCCCGGCGCCACAGGTCATAGACGCCGCCCACCCCCGCTGTGCCGTCGATCAGCGTCAGGAAGCGCGCCGGGTCGCGGCTCTGCGCGTCGAGCGCCAGCGCGTCCATCGTTGCCTCGAGCCGGCGTTCCAGCGCGGCGGCGATGTCCGGCACCGGCCGGCCGGCAAAGGCGGACGCATCGATGGGCTCGCCGAAGCGGGCCAGCGCCTCCGGCGTGCTCTCGTCCCAGAACGGGTATTCCACGGCGAGCGGCACCACCAGCGCCCCGGGCGCGCGGCGGACCAGATGGGCGATGCCCGGCCGCAGGCTGACCGGGCGGCGGCGCGGGTCGGTGAAGGCCCCCTCCGCGGTGATCCACAGCATGGACCGCGGGTCGGCCAGGATGCGCTGGCCGTAGCGCAGGAAGGCGGCGGCCCCGGCCCGGCCCGGCTCGACCCCGAACAGGCCGATACGCGCCATAAAGCGGTAGCGACGCAGCATCGCCGCGTCGATGGGGCCGTAGCCCGGCCGGTCGCGGTAGCGGGTCGTCCCCATCACGATCAGCAAGGCGGGGTCCCACCAGGACGGGTGGTTCAGGCAGACGACCACCGGCCGGTCCGGCGGCAGCACCGGCCAGCCCGGCCGGGCCAGCCGCAGCGCGTGGAAGCCGCGCCGCATCCGCCGCGCCATGACGGCGCCGAAGAAGCGGCAGAGCGCCGGTGAGCGCAACGCGACCGGATCGTCCTTCAGCCCGTCATCCTCCATCCCTGGCCCCATGCCCGGCCCGTCGCTCAGGCGACGGCGCGCAGGTCGTTGTCGCGCGCCCCGCTCCGGAGGTCCTGGTCCAGGCTGTCGGCGGCGATCCAGCCCGACATCAGCACCATCGGCATGCCCGGCCCCGGATGGGCGGCCCCGCCGGCCAGATACAGCCCCGCGACGTCGCGCGAGCGGTTGCCCGGCTTGAAGGCGCCCATGAAGCGACCGTGGCTGGCCAGCCCGTAGATGGCGCCGTTCAGCACGCGGTAGCGGTCGTGGATGTCCTGCGGGGTCAGGACGCGCTCGACGCGGATGCGGTCCTCCAGGTCGGCCATGCCGGCGGTGCGCTTCAGCTTGTCGAAGACCACGCGGCGGTAGTCCGGCAGCATCCGCGACCAGTCGTGGTGCGGCCGCAGATAGGGGGTGTGGACCAGCACATAGAGCGCCTCGCCCCCCGGAGGCGCGACGCCGGGCTCGGTGCGGGCGGGGGCGGCGATGTAGCAGGTCGGGTCAGGCGCCGGCTCGCCGCGGCGGTAGATCCAGTCGAACTCCTCCGCCGGGTCGCGGGAGAAGACGAAGTCGTGGTGCAGCAGGTGGTCGTAGCCGCGGTCGAGCCCGAGATAGAAGACCACGCCCGAACAGGCCGGCTCGTAGCGGCGGCGCTTGCGGAAGCGCTTGGCCGGGACGCCGCCCACCAGCTCCTCGTAGGTGCGGACGGAGTCCATGTTGGAGACCACCACCGACACCGGGATGCGCTCCCCGCCCTCGGTCTCGACGGCGGTGACGCGCTTGTCGGTCAACTCCAGCCGGCGCACGCCGGTGCCGGTGCGGATCTCGACGCCGAGGCGCCGCGCCACCCGCTCCAGCGCCAGCGGAACGGCGCGGGTGCCGCCCATCGGGTACCAGACGCCGTCGTTGGTCTGCATGTGCGCGATGGCGCAGAGCACCGCCGGGGAGCCGTAGGGGGAGGACCCGACATACTGGGTGAAATGGTCGAGCATCTGGGCGGCGCGGGCGTCGGGGACGTGGCTGCGGATGGTCCCGGCCACCGTGCTGCCCATGCGCAGCGCCAGCACGTCGGACAGGGTGCTGGCGTTCATGCTGTCGCGGAGCTTCAGCGTGTCGCCGAGATCCTCCACCGACTTCCAGAAGAAGAAGCGTTCGGAGATGCCGTGCAGCCGCTCCGACAAGGCCTGGAAGCGGCGGTAGCCCTCCCCGGCGCCGCGGCCGGGGGTCAGCCGATCGAGGTCCGCGGCCATCGCGCCGATGTTCTCGGACAGGTCCAGCACGGTGCCATCGTCGAAGAAGCAGCGCCATTGCGGCTCCAGCCGGACCAGCTCCAGCTCATGGTCGAGGTCGCAGCCGGCCTCCGCCAGGATGCGGTGCAGGACGCGCGGCACCGTCAGGATCGTCGGCCCCATGTCGAAGCGGAAGCCGCCCTCCTCCAGCACCGCCGCCTTGCCGCCGACCCAGCCGTTCTTCTCCAGAAGCACCACCTTGTGGCCGCGCGCCGCCAGAACCACCGCCGACGCCAGCCCGCCCAGGCCGCCGCCGATCACCGCGATCCGATCCGTCATGCCAATCCCCCCGCTACGGCCCGCTTGGGCAGGCCGGACAATCCCATGGTTTCGCTGCGCCAGGGCGTCGGCAGGCCCAGTTCCGAGGCCAGCAGCCGCGACGTGATGCGCGCGCCTTCGAAAATCACCGGCAGGCCGCTGCCGGGGTGGGTGCCGCCGCCGACCAGATAGACGCCGTCCAGATCCTCGAACCGGTTGTGCGGACGCAGGTGGAGCATCTGGTCGAGGCTGTGCGCCAGATTGAAGGTGGCGCCGCGGTGCACCGCGAACTGGCGGTCCCAGTCGGCCGGCGTCACCACCCGCTCGACCCGGATGCGGCGCTCCAGATCGCTCAGCCCGAACCCGGCCAGCCGGTCGAGCACGAGGCGGCGGTAGCGCGGCGCCTCGGCCGCCCAGTCGATGTGGCCGCGCTGGTGGCCGACCGGCACCAGGATGTAGAGGGTGCTGCCGCCGGGCGGGGCGAGGTCCGGATCGCTGACGCAGGCGTTCTGCACATAGATCGACGGGCGGCGCGGCATCTCGCGGCCGTCCTCGATCTCGGCGAGGTTGCGGGCGTAATCCTCCGCCAAATAGACGGTGTGGTGGTCCAGCCCCTCCATCCGCCCCTCGATCCCGAGATAGAGCATGAAGGTGGAGCAGGAGAATTTCTTGGTGGCGATGCGGGCGTCGCTCCAGCGGCGGCGCAGATCGTCGGGCACCAGGGTCGTCATCGCCCGGGCGAAGTCGGCGTTGATGACCAGCGCGTCGGCCGGATACTCACCGGCCTCCGTCCGCACCCCCACGGCGCGGCGGCCCTGGAAGCGGATGTGCCGCACCGTCTCGTTCAGCCGGACGGTGACGCCGAGACTCTCGGCCACCCGCCGCATCGCCTCCATCACCGCTTCGGTGCCGCCGCGCGGGTGAAAGACGCCGTGCTCATGCTCCAGGAAGGACAGGATGGTGAACAGGCTGGGGCAGCGGAAGGGCGACATGCCCAGATACTTGCTCTGGAAGGAGAAGGCGAGGCGGACGCGCGGGTCCTGGAAGTAACGGGACAGGTCGCGATCGACCGAACGCTGCGGCGAAAGCCGTCCCAGCGCCTTCAACATCGGCAGCGACGCCAGCGCCCAGGGGCTGGAGAAGTCGGTCTCCAGGATCGGGCGGAACAGCTCCATCTTCGCTCGGTTGTCGGCCAGGAACCGCGGCAGCCCATGGGCATCGCGCGGGTTGAGCCGCGCGATCTCGGCCATCAGCGCTTTCATCTCGGCGTGGACCCGCAGTTCTCCGCCGGCCTCGAAGACCAGCCGGTAGAGCGGGTCGAGGCGGATCAGGTCGACCTCGTCCGACAGGCGGCGCCCGCAGGCCTCGAAGATCTCCTCCAGGATGCGGGGGTAGAGGAAGAAAGTCGGGCCGCTGTCGAAGCGGTACCCGTCGAGCGCGAAGCCGGCCGACCGGCCGCCGACGCGGTCCTGCCGCTCCAGCAGGGTGACCTTCGCCCCGGTGAGCGCCAGGAGCATCGCGGATGCCAATCCACCCGGCCCAGCGCCAATGATCACGACTTGCCGTTCCATCCGCTTGCCAAACGCTCCCAAGCTGCCGACTTGTGTGAAGGCAGTTACGAACATGGACCAGGAATGGATCACAGCCACAATCCCACCTCTCCAGGTGTAACCCCTTGGACAAACGGGAGCAGCGATCCATTTTTGTCTGCACGAGCGGGGTGGGCCGGCGGCAATACAGCCGGAAGACTATCCATCATCCGCAAGATCCGCCGTCGCATCGCGGCGGATGCAGAGACTCTTGTCCAGGCGCTGGCGACGCGCCCCGGACGCAGCGCGGCCGAGAGCCTGAGCGCGGAGATCCTGCCGCTGGCCGAGGCCTGCCGCTTCCTGGAGCGCGAGGCGGCCGCGCTGCTGGCGCCGCGGCGCCTGGGGGCGCGCGGCCGTCCGGTCTGGCTGTTCGGAGTCACGGCGGAGGTGCGGCGGGAGCCGTTCGGCACCGTCCTGATCGTCGGCCCGTCCAATTACCCGCTGCTGCTGCCGGGGGTGCAGGCGCTGCAGGCGCTGACCGCCGGGAACGCGGTGCTGGTCAAGCCGGCGCCCGGCTGCTCGGCGCCGATGGAACGGCTGGCCGACTGGCTGGCCGAGGCCGGTCTACCGGACGGCCTGTTCCAGCTTCTGGACGAGTCCCCCGACGCGGTGTCCGACGCGATCAATGCCGGCATCGACAAGCTGGTGCTGACCGGATCGGCCGGCACCGGCCGGGCGGTGGCCCGCCAGCTCGCCGAAGCGCTGGTGCCCTCCACCATGGAACTGTCGGGCAACGACGCGGTGTTCATCCTGCCCGGCGCCGACCTCGGCACGGTCGCCCGCGCTCTCGCTTTTGGCCTGCGCCTCAACGGCTCCGCCACCTGCATCGCGCCGCGCCGGGTCTTCGTGCCGCGCGCCCTGGCGGCCGAGTTGGAGGAGTCCTTGACGCGCAGCGTGGCGGCGGTCCCGCAGGCGGCGGTGCCCCTGCCGGTGCGGCGGCGCCTCGTCGGGCTGGTCCGCGCGGCGATGGCGGAGGGCGCCCGCCCGCTCGGCCCCCTGCCCGACGATGCCGACCCGGCGATGACGCCGCTGATCGTGGCCGATGCACGGCCGGGTATGGCGTTGCTGCGCGAGGAGCTGTTCGCCCCCATCCTGTCGCTGGTGCCCGTCCGCGGCATGGAGGAAGCGCTGGAGGCCGCCGCCGCGAGCCCCTACGCCCTCGGCGCCTCAATCTTCGGACCGGAGGACGCGGCGCGCGCGCTGGCCGGGCGGCTGGACGCCGGAACGGTGACGGTCAACGACCTGATCGTGCCGACCGCCGATCCCCGCCTGCCCTTCGGCGGACGGCGCGCCAGCGGCTGGGGTGTCACGCGCGGGGCCGAAGGGCTGCTGGAGATGACGCGGATCAAGACCGTCGCGGTGCGGCGCGGCCGGCGGCTTCCCCACACCGACCCGCCGCGCGACGGCGACGCGGCGCTGATCCTGGCGGCGCTCCGTCTGCTCCATGGCGGTCCCGGCACCCGCGCCGGAGCGTTCCGGCACCTGATCCAGGCCCTGCGCGACCGACGGACCGACTGACGCGGAGACCAATGTGACGACTGCCCTGATTCTCGCCGTCCTGATCGGCGCCGTCGCCGGTTCACGCACCCTGCTCGCGCCGGCGGCGGTCTCCTGGGCCGCCTATGGCGGCTGGCTCGACCTGTCGGGAAGCTGGCTGTTCTTCCTCGGTCACCCCATCTCGCCCTGGGTCTTCACCGCCATGGCGGTGGCGGAACTCGTCACCGACAAATTGCCGAACACCCCCAGCCGCAAACGCCCCTTCCCCTTCGCCAGCCGCATTGTGGGCGGTGCCGTCGCGGGCGCGGCCATTGGCGCCAACGTGGGCGCATGGGTCCCCGGTCTGATCGCTGGCGGGGTGGGCGCGGTCGCCGGAACGCTCCTCGGATATGCGGCGCGCCGGCGCATGGCCGCCGCCTTCGGCCGCGATTGGCCGGCGGCGCTGATCGAGGACGCGGTGGCGCTGACCGTCGCTCTGCTCGTCGCTCTGCTGGTCGTCACCGCGGCATGAACGGGCCGCTCGGTCCCATTGGCGATGGCGCCGCCGTCGGACCCGATGACGGTAAGGGCCGTAAAAAGGGAAAAGCCAGCAACCCGTCAAGGTTGCTGGCTTCATGATGGTGGAGCCAAGGAGGATCGAACTCCTGACCTCTACAATGCCATTGTAGCGCTCTCCCAGCTGAGCTATGGCCCCACTATAATATCAGACCAACACAAGAAGTGTTGGTGCGCTTGGAGGGACTCGAACCCCCACGGCCTTTCAGCCACTAGGACCTGAACCTAGCGCGTCTACCAATTCCGCCACAAGCGCATCGTCTGCTCTTTGTCCTGCGTCCCTTGGGGTGACGCGGGAGCGCTGATATAGCCGTGACGATGACGGGGCTCAAGCGAAATCGACATGGCCCCGTCACTTTTTTGCAAGACCGAGGGGGTTGGTGCAGCCACCCTACTCCGCCGCCCCGGCGTGGCGCATCCGGCCGGCGTTGGCGGCGCTCGCCTCGCCCCCCACCCCGGCCAGCATCTCCGCCGCGCCGCGGGCGATGTGCAGGGTGCGCTGCGGCAGCGGGAAGTCGATTCCCAGCTCGATGAAGCGCGCCTTCATGCGGCCGTTGAACTCCCGCCCGACGTTCCATTGCTGGATGGGCAGCGTCTTGATCCGCGCCTTGATGACCGCCGCGGACTCCTGGAAGGAATCGACGCCCAGCACCTCCAGCGGCTCCAGGATCAGCGGCGCGAAGCGCGGGTCCTTGCGCAGTTCGTCGCCGATGCCGTGCAGCACGGAGACCACGCGGTCGGCGTTCTCGTGATAGGGGATGGCCACGTCGAACACGTAGTAGCTGAAGTCCTTCGTCATATTCGACACGCTGGTGACCGCGCTGAAGGGAATGGTGTGCACCGTCCCGTCGAAGTCGCGCAGGCGGATCGTGCGGATGTTCATCCCCTCCACCAGACCGCCCTTGCCGCCGACATTGACGACGTCGCCGACCGAGATGGTGTCCTCGAACAGGATGAACAGGCCGGTGATGACGTCCTTGACCAGCGTCTGCGCGCCGAAGCCGACGGCCAGGCCGACCACGCCGGCACCGGCCAGCAGCGGCCCGATGTTCAGTCCCAGCTCCGACAGGGTGATCAGAGTGACCAAGGTCAGCAGAACCACCAGCAGGGCGCTGCGCAGCAGCGGCAGCAGGGTGCGCACCCGCGCGCTGCGCTGGATGGCCCGCCCGTTGCGGTCCGTCGTCGCCAGATGGCGCTCGATCAGCCCGTTGGTCACCTCCCACACGCCGAGCGCGATGGCGCCGACCAGAAGGAGCGACAGGCCCGACGCCACGATGCGCAGGCCGATGGCCGTCTGCAGCCAGCCCCAGACATCCAACCCCCAGGCGTTCAGCACCACCAGCCCGCCCAGAACGGCCACCGCCCCGTGCAGCAGCCGCGCGATGGGAGCGATGTAGCGGCGCAACCGCCCCGCCGCCCAGGCCGAGTGACCCCGCCGACGGTCCATGCGCTCCAGGATCGCCGCGGCGGCGCGGGTGATTCCCCGCCCGATCAGCCGCGCGGCCCCGGCGACCACCAGCGTCACCGCGGTCGCCTGCACCACGAACAGCAGCCCACCGCTGATCTCCAGCGCCCAAATGCCGAACAGGACGATGATGTAGAGGATGGCGATGGCGTGCCAGACGTCGGCCACCCGGCGGCCGGCGGCGCGCAGCATCCGGCCCGCTCCGGCGGCGCGCCGTCCGGGTGGAAGCGGCGACACCGCCTCGGACAGCGGCTGCGCCGCCGCGATCCCGCCGCGCAGCCTCGCGGCCACCGCCTCCCGGCTCTGCAGCACCAGCACCGCCAGCATAACGGCGACCAGCAGGCCGACCAGGGTCACCAGCGCGCTGTAGCTCTGCGCCGGAAGTCCCAGCCGCCGCGCCGCCTCGGCCAGGAACATGCCGTAGAGCGTGGTGATGGCGATGGTCCGGAACCAGCGCAGCAGGCGCAGGGCCGATCCGTCGCTCATCGGGATCAGCCGCAGGTTGGGCGAGGCCGGGGCCAGCAGCGCCCGGACGACCAGCAGAACGATCTGCACGAAGATGCTGGCGTTCAGGAAGGTGACACCCAGGACCCGCACCACCGGCGGCGGGTCGAACAGCGCCAGCACGCCGAAGCCCGCCGCGGCGAAGGCGACGATGGGGGCCAGATCGAACAGCGACCGCACCAGCAGCAGCGGCACCTTGGCGATGGCGGAATGGATGGGCCGGGCCGCCAGCATCGCGCGCGGACGCCGCAGCGTGCGGATGGCGATCAGCCGGGCGCCCTGCCCGACCACCACCACCAGCACCAGCTCGGCGACCAGCCAGCCCCAGGCGGCGCGCTGCGCCGGGTCGGACACCTGCCGTTCCAGCCAGTGCAGCCCCTGCGGCGCGTTCAGCAGGGCATCGCCGGCCAGCGCGGCCTCCTGCCCCAGCCCGTCGAGCCGGTTCGACAGCAGGGTGAGCAGGCGGGTGCCGATCCCCTCCGGCTCCGCCGGTGCAGCGGCTTCCTCAGCCTGTTCCAGGGCGCGGAGCTGGCCGAGCAGGGCGGCGCGGCGCTCCGGGTCCTCCAGCGTCTGGCGCAGGCGGGCGATCTCCTCCGGATTGGCAGCCGCCTCGGCCTGGGCCGGCGGGGCGGGCGTCGGGATCTGCGCCGACGCCGGGGTCGCGATGCCTCCCAGCGCGGCGGTCAGCAGGAGAAACAGGGCGAGAAGGCCGCGCAAGGCGCGGAAGCGGGCGGCGGAAAGCCGTGGGGCACGGTCGTCGAAAGTCATCGTCCTCTGGCGGTACCGGTTGATGGGTCCAATCCAGGCCAACAGCGCCCGGCGCGGTTTGTCTTGCAACGCAGCAACCGCGACATTTTGTCCGACGGATCGCCCGACCCGCCATCCGCTCTTGCGCATCAATCTGATATATTAGTATACATCCTGACGAACACCGGAAGCGCCCGCGTCCTCTCACGGCGGGCCGCCCGACCGGCGCCCTCTTTCCAACCGGCCCTGGCCGGCGCCGCCCCCGACCATATCAGGGGCCGCGAACACCAGCGGAGAACAGCATGTCCGTGAAGGTAGCGATCAACGGTTTTGGCCGTATCGGCCGTCTGGTTCTGCGGGCCATCTATGAGAGCGGCCGCAACGACGTGGAGGTCGTGGCGATCAACGACCTGGCCGACCTCAAGGCCAACGCCCACCTGCTGAAGTACGACAGCGTCCACGGCCGTTTCCCCGGCACCGTGGAGGTCAAGGACGGCGCCCTGATCGTCAACGGCCACGCGATCAAGGTCGTGCAGGAGCGTGACCCGGCCAAGCTGCCGTGGAAGGATCTGGGCATCCAGATCGCCATGGAATGCTCGGGCATCTTCACCAAGCGCGCCGACGCCGCCAAGCATCTGGAAGCGGGTGCCGAGAAGGTGCTGATCTCCGCCCCGGCCACCGACGAGGACATCACGGTGGTCTACGGCGTCAACCACGACCAGCTCAAGGCCGATCACCGCATCGTCTCGAACGCGTCGTGCACGACGAACTGCCTGGCTCCGGTGGCCTTCGTGCTGAACAAGCTGATCGGCATCGAGAAGGGCTTCATGACGACGATCCACTCCTACACGGGGGATCAGCGCATCGTCGACACGAACCACAAGGACCTGCACCGCGCCCGCGCCGCGGCGCTGAACATGATCCCGACCTCGACCGGGGCGGCCAAGGCGGTGGGCAAGGTCCTGCCGGAGCTCAAGGGCAAGCTGGACGGCACCGCCATGCGCGTGCCGACGCCCAACGTCTCGGTGGTCGACTTCAAGTTCACCGCCAAGCGCGCCACCTCGGTGGAGGAGATCACCAAGGCCATCAGCGAGGCCGCCGACGGCCCACTCAAGGGCATCCTGGGCGCCTACACCGAGGATCTGGTCTCCACCGACTTCAACCACGACCCGCACAGCTCGATCTTCGCGCTGAACGAGACCAAGGTCATCGACGGCAACTTCGTCCGCATCATGACCTGGTACGACAACGAGTGGGGCTTCTCCAACCGCATGAGCGACACCGCCGTCGCCATGGCCAACGCGAAGTAAGGGCGGAGTTACGCTCTTGCCCCCACCCCGGCCCTCCCCCGCTTACGCGGGAGAGGGTGCCTTCCGCGAAGCGGCGTCCATCCCCTCCCCTGCGTTAGCGGGGGAGGGCTAGGGTGGGGGCAAGGCGGCTCCTGTCCCCTCAAAAACTAAAATATCAGTTTCCAAAACTTGCCCTTTTGAAAACACTCTTTGAAGGAGCCGTGGCATGCCCCGGACCTCCGACCCGCCAACCGCGTGCATCGCCGCCCTGGAGCGCGACGCCGACACCCTCCGGCGGGCCTTCCTGACCACGCCGGTCTTCGCCCTGGACGACCACGGCCTGCAAACCCGCTTCGAGGATTTCGGCCGCACCGCCCTCGCCCTGTTCCGGGAAACGGCGCGGCTGGCCGATGGCGAACAGGCCGCCCAACGCATCGAGGCCGCTTACCACCGCGTCCATGAGGCCTTGCAAGCCGTTGCCACGCTTGCGCTTTCCGGCACGGGGGCGGCCGTTCCGACGCACGGGAACGGCACCGCCGAACCACCACCGCAGGACGTGCGACACAGTGTCATCCGACGGGGTACGCAGTTCTCCTGACTTGCCTCGCCGCACTGATATACTAGTATCCACTTCATCGACGGCGTGATCCGCGGACAGGCCTCAAGGCCACCGGCCCGGTGCCGCTCCCGCTGGGGATGCGCGGCACGCTCCCCCTCCATGCGCCGCAATCGGCAACCACCACCCCGGACTTTTCCCAGACTTTTCCCAGACTTTTCATCGACGGCCCAGTCGGACCGCCCCAGGAGTACCGACTATGAACATCAAATCCCGGATCGACCGCATTCCCGGCGGCATGATGATCCTTCCCCTGTTCCTCGGCGCCTGCCTGAACACCTTCGCGCCGAACACGGGCAAGTTCTTCGGATCCTTCACCAACGGCCTGATCACCGGCACCCTGCCGATCCTCTCCGTCTGGTTCTTCTGCATCGGCGCCAGCATCAGCCTGAAGGCCACCCCGCTGGTCCTGCGCAAGAGCGGCGTGCTCGTCACCGTGAAGATCCTCACCGCCGCCACCATGGGCATCGTCGCCTCGTGGTTCATCCCGCACGAGGGCGTCAGTTCGGGCTTCTTCACCGGCCTGTCGGTGCTGGCGATCATCGCCGCCATGAACGACACCAACGGCGGCATGTACATGGCGCTGATGCAGCAGTACGGCACCAAGGAGGAATCCGGCGCCTTCTGCCTGATGTGCCTGGAATCCGGCCCCTTCATGACGATGGCGACGCTGGGTCTGGCCGGTCTGGCCGCCTTCCCCTGGCAGACCATGGTCGGCGCCCTGCTGCCCTTCCTGATCGGCTTCGCGCTCGGCAACCTGGACCAGGAGTTCCGCAAGTTCTTCGGTCAGGCCGTGCCGGTGATGGTGCCCTTTTTCGCCTTCGCGCTCGGCAACAACCTGAACTTCGCGGTCATCCTGAACACCGGCCTGCTCGGCATCGTCCTCGGCCTCTCGGTCATCGCCATCACCGGCTTCACGCTGGTCGTCGCCGACATCCTGCTGGCCAAGGGCAACGGCACCGCCGGCATCGGCGCCGCCTCCACCGCCGGTGCGGCCGTGACGGTCCCGCCGATCATCGCCTCCATCGAGCCGAGCTTCGCGCCGAGCGCCCCGGCCGCCACCGCCCTGGTCGCCACCAGCGTCGTTGTCACCTCGCTGCTCACCCCGATCCTCACCGCCTGGTGGGCGCGCCGGTTCGGGGTCCTCTCCCCGCGCCACCTCGCCGCGCAGAAGGCCGCTCAAACGAACGCCCTCCCGGTCCAGCCCGCCCCCGCCGAGTAACGGCGACCGACTGAGCGCCGCTCCTCCCCGGGCGAAAGCCGGAGATTGCGGACCCCGCGATTTCCGGCTTGCACCGCGGCACTGATATACTAATATGCTCCCTTAGGACCGGCCGAGCCGGCGACACAGGTGCAGCCATGGACATGCCGACCACCCCGACGCCCGACGCCAGCAACGATCGCCCCGCCGCCTCGCGGAGCGCGGTGAAGCCATCCCGCGGGCCGGCGCGGGGCGCCTCCACCATGGCGGCGATCCACCGGTCGCTGCGCGCGGACATCGTGGAAATGCGCCGCAATCCGGGCGAGCCCATCGTCGAGAAGCAGATCGCCGAAGCCTTCGGCGTCAGCCGCACCCCGGTGCGCGAGGCGCTGCAACGGCTGGCCGACGAGGGGCTGATCGAGATCTTCCCGCAGGTGGGTACCTTCGTCGCCCGCATCCCGGTCAACGCCCTGCCGGAGGCCATCGTCATCCGCACCTCGCTGGAGGGCACCGCCGTCCGCTACGCGGCGCAGCGCGCCACCGGCAGCCAGATCGCCGGCCTACGCGCCAACCTGCTGCTCCAGCAGGAGACGGTGGAGGACGGCGACCTCAACGCCTTCCACGAGGCCGACGAGCGGTTCCACGCCCTGATCGCCGAGATCGCCGGTTATCCCGGCCTGTGGAGCATGGCGCAGCAGGTGAAGGTGCAGGTGGACCGCTACCGCCGCCTGACCCTGCCGGAGCCGGGGCGCCTGACCAGCGTGCTGGCCGAACACGCGGCGATCGTGGACGCCATCGCCGACGCCGACCCGGCGCTGGCCGCCGACCGCATGGCCGTCCACCTCGACGGCCTGCTGACCTCGATCCCCCAGGCCCAGGGGGCGAACCCGTTCTTCTTCACTGGTCCCTGATTTGGCCCCCTGAATTGGCCCTGACCGGCCCCGAAAAACACACACGAGGATACCGCCATGAAGATCACCGTCCGCCACGCGTCACACCAGGATGACGTCCGCAACTACGACACCACCAAGCTGCGCGACCATTTCCTCGTCCCGTCCATCTTCGAGGCGGACGACATCGTCCTGACCTACAGCCACATCGACCGCTTCGTGGTCGGCGGCGCCATGCCGGTGTCCGGCCCGCTGAAGCTGGAATCGGCCAAGGCCATCGGCTCGGCCAACTTCCTCGACCGCCGCGAGCTGGGTGCCGTCAACGTCGGCGGCCCGGGCCGCATCACGGTGGACGGCGCGGTGTTCGAGCTGGCCCCGCGCGACTGCCTCTACATCACCATGGGCAGCCTGGACGTCCGTTTCGAGAGCCTGGACCCGGCCAACCCGGCGAAGTTCTACCTGAACAGCGCCCCGGCCCACGCCCGCTTCGAGACGATGAAGATCTCCATCGCGCAGGCCAAGGCCGTGCATATGGGCGACCCGGCCCAGTCGAACGAGCGCACCATCTACCAGATGATCCACCCGGACGTCTGCCGCACCGCGCAGCTCGTGCTCGGCATGACCGTGCTGAAGCCGAACAACATGTGGAACACGATGCCGTGCCACACGCACGACCGCCGCTGCGAGGTCTATTTCTACTTCGACCTGCCGGAGCCGGCCCGCGTCTTCCATTTCATGGGTGAGCCGTCCGAGACGCGCCACGTCGTCGTCGCCAATGAGCAAGCGGTGATCTCGCCGAGCTGGTCGATCCACTCCGGCGTCGGCACCCGCAATTACACCTTCATCTGGGCCATGGCCGGCGACAATCAGGACTTCACCGACATGGACTTCATCCCCATGGAAGACCTGCGCTAATCCCCGCAAGCCAAGAATAAGGACCAAGACAATGGCTCAGGCACATCCCTTCGATCTCACCGGCAAGGTCGCCCTGGTGACCGGCGCCCACACCGGCATCGGCCAGGGCATCGCCGTGGCGCTGGCCCAGGCTGGCGCCGACATCGCCGCCGTCGACGTGGTGCCGCTGGACGAGACCAGGTCCCTGGTGGAGGCCGCAGGCCGCCGGTTCCATGGCATGTCCGCCGACCTGACCAGCATCGCCCCGGTGCAGGGTCTGGTGGAGGAGGTCGTCGGCACCTTCGGCGGGCTGGACATCCTGGTGAACAACGCCGGGCTGATCCGCCGCGCCGACGCCGTGGACTTCACCGAGGCCGACTGGGACCTCGTGATGAACATCAACATCAAGACGGTCTTCTTCCTCTGCCAGGCCTTCGGCCGCTACGCCATCGGCCAGGGCCGCAAGGGCAAGATCATCAACATCGCGTCCATGCTGTCCTTCCAGGGCGGCATCCGCGTGCCCTCCTACACCGCCTCCAAGAGCGGCGTGGCCGGCATCACCCGCCTGCTCGCCAACGAATGGGCGGGCAAGGGCATCAACGTGAACGCCATCGCGCCGGGCTACGTCGCCACCAACAACACGGCGGCGATCCGCGCCGACGAGCAGCGCAGTGCGGAGATCCTCGGCCGCATTCCAGCGGGCCGCTGGAGCGTTCCCTCCGACATGGGCGGCCCGGCGGTGTTCCTGGCCTCCGACGCGTCGGACTACGTCCACGGTACGGTTCTGCCGGTGGACGGCGGCTGGCTCGCCCGCTGAAGCGGGGTGGTTCTGTTTGAGTGACGAAGCCGGGCGCCTGCAAAGGCGTCCGGCTTTTTTGTTTGGTGGTTCAGATGCGGCCTTGCCCCCACCCCGACCCTCCCCCGCTCTCGCAGGGGAGGGAGATTCCTGCGAGGCGGCGGCAGTCCCCTCCACCTCGAAGAGGGGGAGGGTTAGGGAGGGGGCAAACGCGACGCCGATACGTTTCCACGGGCGTTGCTCGGCACTTCACGGCATAACGGATGCCACCCGGACCAAAGCGACCCCGCCATGCCGACGCCGAACGAAGCCTCTATGACCGAAACGGATTCGACAATCCGCACCGCGCAGGGCGCCCTCTTCGCGAAGTGCTGGACCCCGGACACCGCCGGCGCCGTGCCGATCATCCTTTTCCACGACTCCCTCGGCAGTGTGGATTTGTGGCGCGGTTTCCCGCAGCGGCTGGCGAGCGAGACGAGCCGCCGCGTCATCGCCTACGACCGGCTCGGCTTCGGGCGTTCGGACGCCCATCCGGGACAGCTCGCCCTGGACTTCGTCGCCACTGAGGCGCGGGACAGCCTCCCTCCGCTGTGCGACCAACTCGGCGTGACGGAGTTCGTCGCCTGCGGGCACAGCGTCGGGGGCGGCATGGCCGTCGAGACGGCGGCGCGCTTTCCCGAGCGCTGCCGCGCCCTCGTGACCATCGCCGCGCAGGCCTTCGTGGAAGAGAGGACCCTCGCCGGCATCCGCGACGCCAAGCGCGACTTCCAGGACCCCGCGAACGTCGCGCGTCTGGCGAAGTATCACGGCGACAAAGCCCGCTGGGTCCTCGACGCCTGGACGGAGACGTGGCTGTCGCCCGCTTTCGCCGATTGGACCCTGGACCGCGCCCTGGCGGCGGTGCGCTGCCCGGTGCTGGCCCTGCACGGCGACCGCGACGAGTACGGTTCCAGCACCCACCCCGAACGCATCGCGGCCGGGCGGGGAGCCGCAAGGCTTCTCCCCGACACCGGCCATGTGCCGCACCGCGAACGGGAACCGCTCGTCGTCGACGCGATCCGGAGCTTCCTGAACGGGCTTTGAGGCGTCCGCTCAGGCCGCCAGGGGCGACAGCACCGCGCTGTGCGCCAGGATGCCCAGCGTGTGGCTGGCGATCATCCGCTCCTCGTCGGTGGGGATGACGAAGACCGGGACGCGGCTGTCGGCGGCGGAGATGCGCGTCGCCCGGGCGCGGTTCGCCGCCCCGTCGATGTGGACGCCGAGCCAGCCCAGCTTCTCCGCCACCCGCGCCCGCACGGGGGCGGAGTTCTCGCCGACGCCGGCGGTGAAGACCACCGCGTCCAGCCCGCCCAGGGCGGCTGCCAGCCCCGCCGCCTGCTTGGCGACCTGGAAGCAGAACAGCTCCACGGCCTCCGCCGCCTGCGGGTTCTCGCTGTCCAGCAGGGCGCGCATGTCGTTGGAGACGCCGGAGACGCCGAGCAGCCCGGACTTGTGGTAGAGCAGCCGCTCCAGCTCGTCCGGCCCCATGCCCTTCTCGCGCATCAGATAGATCAGCACGCCGGGATCGAGGACGCCGGGGCGCGTGCCCATGGGCAGGCCGTCCAGCGCGGTGAAGCCCATGGTGGTGTCGACGCTGCGGCCCGCGCGCATGCCGCACAGGCTGGACCCGCTGCCGAGATGGCAGACAACGACGCGGGCCTCGGCCAGCTCCGGCGCGATCTGCGGCAGGCGCTGGGCGATGTACTCGTAGGACAGGCCGTGGAAGCCGTAGCGGCGCACGCCCTCGTCGGTCAGCTCGCGCGGCAGGGCGAACATCTGGGCCTGCCAGGGCCGCGTGCTGTGGAAGGCGGTGTCGAAGCAGGCGACCTGCGGCAGCTCCGGATAGACCTCGGCCAGCGCGGTCATCGCCGCGATGTTGTGCGGCTGGTGCAGCGGGGCCAGCGGCACCAGGGCCTCCAGCTCCGCCAGCACCGCCGGGGTCAGCCGGACCGGCGCATCGAAGCGGGTGCCGCCATGCACGACCCGGTGGCCGGCGGCGACCAGCCGCACGTCCCGCAGCTCGTGCCGCATCCAGGTCAGCAGGAAGCCGAGCAATCCGGCGCGGTCGCCGGGGCCGACCTCGTCCAGGATGCCGTCGGCCAGGACGTGGCGGGCCGCGTCCTTGGCCTCGAAGCGGGGGGCGGTGCCGATGCCGGAGATCTGGCCGGTCAGGACGGCCTCCAGATCGTGCCTCCCGGCGCCGCAGAAGACGGAGAATTTCAGGCTGGAGGAGCCCGCGTTGATGACGAGGCAGGCGTCACGGTGCGACATGGTGTGATCCTCACTCCGCGGCCAGAGGGGTGGCGGCGGCGTTGAGCACGAGGGCGGGACGGCGCGCGGCGGCCACCAGCGCCGCCACGGCGCAGGAGGCGAGGCGGGTGCGGACGTTGTCGGCGCGGCTGGTCAGGATGACCGGAACCCGCGCGCCCAGAACGATGCCCGCGGCGTCGGCGTTGGCGAGGAAGGAGAGCTGCTTGGCCAGCATGTTGCCGGCTTCCAGGTCGGGGACGAGCAGGATGTCGGCCTGTCCGGACACCGGGGATTTGATGCCCTTGATGCGCGCAGCCTCGGCGCTGATGGCGTTGTCGAAGGCCAGCGGGCCGTCGAGGATGCCGCCGGTGATCTGGCCGCGGTCGGCCATCTTGCACAGCGCGGCGGCTTCCAGCGTGGTGGCGATCTTCGGGTTGAGCGTTTCCACCGCCGACAGAATGGCGACGCGCGGCGTCTCGACGCCCAGGACCTTGGCGAGATCGATGGCGTTCTGGACGATGTGGACCTTGTCCTCCAGCGTCGGGTAGATGTTGATCGCCGCGTCGGTGATCAGCAGCGCCCGCGGGTAGGTCGGCACGTTCATCACGAAGACGTGGCTGATGCGGCGGCTGGTGCGCAGGCCGGTCTCCTTGCGGACGACCTCGGCCATCAGCTCGTCGGTGTGCAGGCTGCCCTTCATCACCGCCTCGGCTTCGCCGGAGCGGGCCAGCGCGACGGCCGCCGCGGCGGCGGCGTGGCTGTGCTCCACGTCGACCAGACGATAACGGGCGATGTCCAGACCGTGGGCGGTGGCCAGCGCGCGGATCTTCGCCGCCGGGCCGATCAGGATGGGGTCGATCAGGCCGGCTTCCGCCGCCTCCACCGCGCCCTTCAGCGAGCTTTCGTCGCAGGGATGGGCGACCGCCGTGGCGACCGGCTCCAGCCCGTCGCACTTGCGCAGCAGCGCGTCGTGCTTGTCGTGGCGGATCATCTGGATCTGCGGCAGCGCGTGCGCGGCGCGGCGGACCTTGCGGGTCGGCGCGACGACCTCCGCGGTGCCGGTCACCACGACCTCGCCGTCCTGGTTGGTGCACAGGCAGTCGAAGACGACGATGTTCTTGTCGGCCTGCTTCTCGCGGACGGTCACTGTGGCGGTGATCACGTCGCCCAGCCCGACCGGGCGGCGGAAGCGCAGGTCCTGGCCGGCGTAGACGGTGCCGGCGCCGGGCAGCCGGGTCCCCAGCACGCCGGAAATCAGTGCGCCGGACCACATGCCGTGGCCGATCACCTTTTGAAAGCGGCTGTCGGCGGCGAATTTCGCGTCCAGATGAACCGGATCGATGTTGCCGGAGACGGTGGCGAACAGCTCGACGTCCATCACGGTCAGTTGCCGCGCGATGCTGGCGGACTGCCCGACCACGATCTCGTCGAAGGTGACGTTCTCGATCGGGACCGCGTGGGAGTCGCCGCTGGTTTCACCATTGGCAGTCATTGCAGAACACTCCGGATAAGAGAAAAAGGCATGATGCTGCCCGTTTCAGCCGATCCCTCCCGGCGCGCGCCTTGCTGAAAGGAGAAGCGCGTCTTGCCGTCTTCTTCTGCGAGCGTCTTTTTGTGTACTGATATATTAGCGGAAAAGGCGGTGCGGCGCAGCAAATCCGGCAACGCCGGACACTTTGCCGCAGGCCGCCTTTCGCGGAGCCGTTACGCCTTGAGGATGCCGCGTCCGGCGAAGCGGGACGCCACGCCGAGCATCTCCTCGATGCGGATCAGCTGGTTGTACTTGGCCAGCCGGTCGGAGCGCGACAGCGAGCCGGTCTTGATCTGGCCGCAGTTGGTGGCGACCGCCAGGTCGGCGATGGTGCTGTCCTCGGTTTCGCCCGAGCGGTGCGACAGCACTGCCGTGTAGCCGGCCTTGTGCGCCATGTCGACGGCTTCCAGCGTCTCCGACAGCGTGCCGATCTGGTTGACCTTGACCAGGATCGAGTTGCCCACGCCCTTCTTGATGCCGTCGGCCAGACGCACCGGGTTGGTCACGAACAGGTCGTCGCCGACCAGCTGCACCTTGCTGCCGATGGCGTCGGTCAGCGCCTTCCAGCCCTCCCAGTCGTCCTCGGCCATGCCGTCCTCGATCGAGACGATCGGGTAGCGGCCGACCAGATCGGCCCAGTAGGCCACCATCTGCTCGGGCGCCAGCGACTTGCCCTCGCCGGCCAGTTCGTACTTCCCGTTCTTGAAGAACTCGGTCGAGGCGGCGTCGATCGCC
>NZ_QOKV01000048.1 GCF_008365405.1 Azospirillum brasilense
GGCCAAAACCGCCGCCTGCGCATCCCTTCTCACAACACGGTATCAACGATATCCAAGATCCCGCGGCTCTCAGGAGAACCGCAACACCCCGCGCCCAGCTCCTTCGAGGAGCGGGCCGCCAGGGCCAGAATGTCTCTGTGTCCCGACCCGTCGGCGCCTCGTTGGCGGCCACCGCGTCGGGAGGCGCTTTATATGCGTGGTGCTCCAGGGGTGGCAAGCACTTTTTTCGACCCCCGGCGATTTTTCTCCGCTGCCTTTTTCACACGGCGCCTTCGTCGCCGCCCTTTCGTAGAATGCCGGTCCCCTTTCCGATGGACCCGTTTCCCTCCATGCGCCTTCTCCACACCGCCGATTGGCATCTCGGGCAAACTCTGCACGGCTTCGCGCGCGAGCACGAGCATGCGCGATTCCTTGACTGGCTTCTCGACCGGCTTGAGGATCAGGCCGTCGACGCGCTGATCATCGCCGGCGATGTGTTCGACGGGCAGAATCCGCCGATCCCCGCGCTCGGCCTGTTCTACCGGTTCCTGGCGAGGGCCAAGGCGCGCTGCCCAGGGTTGGACATCGTGGTGGTCGCCGGCAATCACGACAGCGGCAGCCGGCTGGAGGCGCCCTCGCCGCTGCTGACGGAAATGGGGGTACGGGTGGTCGGCGCCCCGCCGGTGGATGAGGATGGCGCCGTCGCACCGGAGGGGCTGGTGATCCCACTGACCGGCCGTGACGGAACGGTCGCCGCGCGCTGCGTCGCGCTGCCCTACCTCCGTCCCGCCGACCTGCCGCCGCTGAACGAGGAGGAGATCGCGGCGGGTGCCGACCCGCTGGTCGAGGGGGTGCGCCGGGTCTATGCCGACGCGGCGGAGGCCGGGCGGCGCGCGCTTCGGCCCGGCGAGGCGCTGATCCTCACCGGCCATTGCTACATGCGCGACGGCGCGCTGTCCGAACTCAGCGAGCGCAAGATCCTCGGCGGCAACCAGCACGCGCTGCCGGTGGACGTCTTCCCGGAGGACGCGGCCTATGTGGCGCTCGGCCACCTGCACCGGGCGCAGGCGGTGGGGGCGCGCGAATCGGTGCGTTACAGCGGCTCCCCCCTTCCGCTGGCGGTGGACGAGGAGCCCTATCCGCATCAGGTGGTGCTGGTTGATTTCGCGGAGGGACGGCTGGCCGGAGTCGAGGCTCTGCGGGTGCCCCGCTTCGTCGCCATCCGGCGGGTCCCCGGCGGCGGGCGATTCGCGGCGCCGGAGGACGCGCTGGCGGCGCTGGCCGCGCTGGAGCTGGACGAGGAGTTGCCGCGCGAAGCATGGCCTTATGTCGAGGTCTCGGTGGAATTGCCGGCGCCCCGCCCCGCCCTGCGCGAGGAGGTGGTCGCGGCGCTGGCCGGGCGCCCGGCGCGGCTGGTCAAGCTGGCCCTGCGCCTGACCGGCAGCGGCGAGACGCTGGCCGAATCCGTGCCGCTGGCCGATCTGGCGGACCTGGCGCCGGAGGACGTCTTTCTGCGGCTCTACCGCCGCCATCACGAGGGCGAGCCGGAGCCGGCCTTGCTTGCCGCCTTCCACGAGCTGGTCGCGACCGTTCAGGAGGGTGCGTGATGCGAATTCTGGCGATTCGCGGCGGCAATCTGGCCAGCCTGGACGGGACCTTCGCCGTGGAACTGGCCGGCGGGCCGCTGCGCCACGCCGGGCTGTTCGCGATCACCGGCCCGACCGGCGCGGGCAAGAGCACGATCCTGGACGCGCTGTGCCTCGCCTTGTTCGACCGCATGCCGCGGCTGCCGGACGGGCGCGGCGTGGCGCTGGGCGCCAGCGGGGATACCGACGCCATCAGCACCACCGACGTGCGCAGCGTCCTGCGCCGCGGCGCCGGAGCCGGCTGGGCCGAGGTCGATTTCGCCGGGATCGACGGCGCCGTCTACCGGGCGCGCTGGGAGTTGCGGCGGGCGCGGCAGAACGCGCGCGGCCAGTTGCAGAAGCAGACGATGAGCCTGACCGCGCTTGCGGACGGCAAGCGGCTGGGCGACGGCAAGACCAGCGTGCTGGACGAGATTTCCCGCCGGCTGGGGCTGAGCTTCGAGCAGTTCCGCCGCGCCGTCCTGCTGGCCCAGGGCGATTTCGCCAACTTCCTCAAGGCTCCGGCGACCGAGCGCTCCGCCCTGCTGGAGCTGCTGACCGGCACCGAGATTTACTCCCGCATCTCCGTCGCCGCGCATGAGCGCTCCCGGGAGGAGCAGCGGGCGCTGGAGGCGCTGGAGGCGCAATGCGCGGGCATCGGCGTGCTGACCGACGACGAGCGCGCCGCCCTGGACATCGAGGCCGGTGCGGCGGCCGAGGCGGTCCGGCGGGAGGAAACGGCGTTCGAGCAGGCCCGGGCCGCCGTCGCCTGGCACGAGCAGGACGCCCGACTGGCCAAGGCGGAGGCGGACGCCGCCGCGGCGAGCGCGCGGGCCGAAGGGGTCTGGCGGGAGGCCGCGGCGCGGCGGGAGGAAGCCGCGCTGCTGCGCCGCCTCCAGCCCTTGCGGGTGCGATTGACCGAAGCGGACCGTTGCGCCGCGGCAGCGTCGGAGGCTGGAGAGGCTCTGGCCCGCGCCCACGCCACGGTGACCGAAGCGCAGGACCGGCTGGTCCAGGCCGAGGCCCGTCATCGTGAGGTGCGCGGTGCCTACGAGACGGCCCGCGGCGCCATCGACGCTGCCGAGCCGGAATTGGAACAGGCCGCCGCCCTGGACGCCGAGATCGCCGCGCTGGCCGGCCAACAGGCTGGAGCGTTCGCCGATGCCGCAACGGCGGAGGCGGACGCCAAGGGGATCGGAGAGAGCTGGGTCGCCATCCGGACAGCACTTGAGCAGGCGCGCACCGACTCGGCGGAGCGGGAGGGCTGGCTGGCTGGCCAGACGGCGCTGCTGCCGGTGGCCGATCAGTGGGCGCGCTGGGACGCGCTGCTGCTGCGCCACCGCGACTCGGCAAGGGCGATGCGGGAAGCGGAGGCGGAGGCCCGCCGCACTGCCGCGGAGGCTGCGGCCCACGAGGCGGAGCTGGCCCGTCTGTCCACCGTCCGTCTGGACGCCGCCGCGCGGCGGGACGCGGCGGAGCGGACGCTGTCCGCGCTGAAGGCCAAGGCGGTGGAGTCGCTGGACACCCTGCGCGGGCGCCGCACGGCACTGGCGGAGCGCCGCGACGGTCTGTTCGTCCTGGCTCAATTGGCGGAGCAGACCGCAAGGCTCGCCGCGGACGACGCGGACGCCAAAGCGGAGCGCGAGCAGCAGCGCACCGCCGCCGCGGACGGGGAGACCCGTGCGGCTGAGACCAAAGCACGGCTGGACCAGCGCCGGGCGGCGTTGGAGGAGGCGGACGCCGCCCTGCACCGCTTGCGCCTCGCCCGCCGAGAGGATGTGGCGTCGCTGCGCGCTCAACTGGCGGAGGGCGAGGCCTGTCCGGTCTGCGGTGCCACGGAGCATCCCTGGGGAGGCGGGCACACCCCGCTCGACCGGCTTGCCCAAGATCAGGAGCGCCACGTCACCGCTTTGCGCGCCGAGGTGACCGGGCTGGCCACCGACCAGGGCGCCCACAGCGCCGCGGCGAATGCGGCGCGCGAGCGGGCCGCGGCCCTGGATGGACGGCTGGCCGCCCTGGCGGTGGAGCGGGCGACCGCGGTGGAGCGCTGGGCGGAGCGGGCGCCGGCCTTCGGACTGCCCGCCGAACCGGACGCGGAGATCGTCACCCGACGGCTGTCCGACGTGGACGCGGAACTGGCGGAGGCCGGGCAGGCCGAGGCCAGGGCGCTGGACCACAAAGGGCGGCTCGACGCCGCGGTGCAGACCTGCCGGGAGCGGGACGCGGCGCTGACCGAGGCGGAACGGGCGATCGAGGCGCGGACCCGCCAGCGGGACGCCGCCCGCCACGCCGAATCCCTGGCCATGGCACGGCGCGATCAGGCAACGGACACGCGGGCGGCGGTACGGGTGGAGCTGGCCCCGCCCTTCGCCGGGCTTGAGAACTGGTACAGCCGGCTCGACCGCGATCCCGACGCGTTCCGCGAGGATCTCGGCGGGCGGGTCGCCGAGATCCTCCGTCAGCGCGAGGGGTTGGCCCAGGCGCTGCGCGACGTCGAGGCCCTAGAGCGGCAAGCCGGCGCCAAGGCGGCGGAGTTGGAGGGTGCGCGGCAGGCCGAGCAGGTGGCGCGGCGGCGGTGCGAGGGGCTCGCCGCCGCGCTGGAGGATCGGCGCGCGGCACGGGCAACCCTGCTGGACGGACGGGCCGTGGCCGCGGTGAAGAAGGAGCTGGCCGACGCCTGCCAGCGGGCGGAGGCCCTGGTCGAGCAGGCCACGATCGCCCGGCAGGACGCGGCGGCCCGGCTGTCCGGGGCGGAGCAGACCGTCGCCACGCGCGGCGACTCCGCGCGCCGCTGCGCCGCCGAGGCGGAAGCGGCGGCGGACGCCCTGGCCGCGGCGGCGGAGCGTTGCGGCGTGACGGTGGACGAGGCGCGCGTCCATCTGGTCCGGGACGAGGAGTGGCTGGCCGACGAGGAGCGGGCGCTGGCCCACCTCGAGCCGGCGCGGCGCGAGACGGCGCTTCTGGCGGCGGAGCGGACGCGGCTGCGGCGGGAGCACCACACCGCCGGCCCCCCCGCGCTCGGCGTGGAGGAGGCCGGCAAGGCCGTCACCGAGACGGGCCGGCGCCTTCAGGAGGCCCGCGGCCGGCTGGGCGAGGTCCAAGCCCGGCTGCGCGCCGACACGGAGAATCGCGGCCGCCTCGCCGCGGTGCTCGACCGGGTGGAGGCGCAGCGCAAGGCGCAGGGATTGTGGGCGACCATGGCCCAGCTCATCGGCTCCGCCGACGGGCGGAAGCTGCGCAACTTCGCCCAGAGCCTCAGCCTGGACCTGCTTCTGGTGCAGGCGAACCGCTATCTGGCGGATCTCGCCCGCCGCTACCGGCTGGAGCGGGTGGGAGGGGCCGACCTGGAGATCCAGGTGGTGGACGGCGAGATGGGCGACGAGCGGCGCGGCGTGCACAGCCTGTCCGGCGGCGAAATGTTCCTGGTGTCGCTGGCCCTGGCGCTCGGCCTCTCGGCCATGGCGGGGGGCGGCGGCGGTGGAATTGGCACGCTGTTCATCGACGAGGGGTTCGGCACGCTGGACCCCGACAGCCTGGATCTGGCGCTGTCCTGCCTGGAGGCGCTTCAGGCCACCGGACGGCAAGTGGGCGTCATCAGCCACGTCCCGGCGCTGGTGGAGCGGATCGGCGTGCAGGTGCGCGTCACCCCGCAGGGCGGCGGACGCAGCGCCGTGACGGTGACCCGCGGGACACTGGCGGCGCCGTCAACGGACGCGGCGGCGGAACGGGAACTGCTGCTGCCTTTGTAAGGCGTTTCAGGCGGCGCGGGATCACCACGGAGACACGGAGGCACAGAGGCGCGCCCTCCCCTCCGTGTCTCCGTGGTGAAAGTGGCGTCAGGCCAGACGAAAGGCCAGATAGCTGTCGGCGCCGACCTGCCCCGGCATGGTGATGACCGCACCAACGGATTTTCCGGTGAAGGTGATGCTGCCATCGATGCTGCCGTCGCCATCGAAGTCGATGTGCGCCGTGGCGCCCTTGAACCCCTCGGCGCCCGCCATGGAGGCCCAGCTGAGTGTCGATACGCCGTCCTTCCATCCCCAGGCGGTGGCCCACTCGTTTGGTTCGAAATCGGTGATGGTGGACCAGGTTACCCCCCCGCTCCGCCCATCCAGGAAGAATGTGTCGGTGCCGGAACCGCCGGTCAGGAAATTCGAGCCGGTGCCGCCATCCAGCACGTCGTCGCCGCCCCTGCCGTCCGCCGCGTCGTCGCCGGCGCCAAGGTTGAGGAAATCGCCGACCTCGCTGCTGATGATGATCTCAATGGATTTGGTGCCCAGAAAGAGGTTCTTCAGCGTGGCGACCGGACCGACATAGACTTCCATCTGCACGTCGCGGCTGGACGAGCCGTTGTTCACCACGGCGCGCCGCTCCGATTCGGAGGTCGGCGGAGCGTTCGAGATGTAGGAATCATTGGCCGACAAGGCGTCCTTGAGCCAATAGGCGTGGCCGCCAAGCGCGGTGGCGCCGATGGCGGTGGACACGACGCCGACGGCGTAAAAACTGCTTCCGGAACCATGGAAGATCGGACCGCCCGAATTCCCGGGGTTGATCTCCAGATCCCCGTTTATGTAGTAGACCGAATCGACGCTCGACCGGCGGACGGTGCCGCTGTCGAAGGTCTCGTACCGCCCGTACTTGGTGGGATAGCCCAGGACATTGACCGCCCCGCCGCTGAAGTTCCAGTCGATCCCGAGATGGCCGTAGGTGTCGCCGATCGGCTGGGACAGGGTCAGCAGGGCAACGTCGATCTCCGATCCGCTCTGGGTGGTCCGGTAAAAATCGCCGGCGATGAGCCTGCCGTCCGAATCCGGGTCGAAATTGGTGAAGAACTGCGATTTTGCGACGCCGTAGGCGACGTTGTCCGATTTACCGGGATTGTAGGACGGATAGATCTTCAGGCTGCTCGGCTTACCGCCGAGAGCGGCGTTGTAGACGACGTGGGACGCGGTGATGACGTCGTTCCGACCGACCAGGAAGCCTGAGCCGACGTAGGTGCGGCTTCCCCAAGTGGCCTCGATGGAGACCACGGCGCGCGCCGGATACAAATCGTCGTCGACCCTGTAGGACATTGGAAACGGTCCTTCCGCTGCACCCGGCACGACATCGCACCGGATGGTTGCAACCGATTGACAATGTCACGCTGGGGCGGTGCTTTTCAACAGGATGCGATGCGTCTGGACCATTTCATCCGCGGCGCACAACCGCACCCCTCAGCCGCGGACTGGGCGCAGGACGAGATGCTTGTTCGACGGCACGGCCGGCGCCGAGGGACGCAGAACGAGCCCCTTGGAGGTCGGCTCGATGTTCGCGTCGGGATAGACGGCCATGACGTCCTTCAGGGCTTCCTTCAGGCGGAAGGCGAGGACGCGGTGCTCGCTGACCGAGCCGAAATGCTGCGACAGGGCGTGCCAGGGAACGACCGTCTGCTTGTCCAGCCGGTGCAGGCGGTGGACCAGCCACACATAGGCGTCGAGCGCCAGGGCGGAGTTCTTCAGCTTGGCGATGGCGTGCTCGTCCAGCGGGACGGCGTGTTCCATCAGATGCTCGAAGAAGCTCTGGGTCAGCCGGACGAAGCGCACCCACTCGCCCCCCGTGCGGAACAGGTCCGGCGTGTCCTCCTCGTCCCGCCACAGCTTGATGCCGTCGATCAGGCGCTGGTCGGAGATTTCCGCCGTCGAGGGGCCGGTGGTGGTGCGCAGGGTGAATTCGCTACGGGCGATCCGCAGCACCTGCTCGCGCACCGGCTTGTAGTTCCCGCGCTCGCCGCCCGTCGGGGCCAGCCCGAGGCGGCGCAGCCACGCGCTCATGCTCGGCCCCAGATCGACGTGGGCGCTGCGCGTCTTGCGCGCCTCGGTCTGCAGGTAGATCATGATCAGGCGCGCCTTGGCGCCGTAGGGAACGCCGACGTCCAGGACCGTGCCGTCGCGCAGCGGCAGGATGCCGGGACGGACGACGAGCTGGTACTTGCCGTTGTTGCGCACCCAGGGGGCGGTCTCGTCCTTGGGCTTGCGGTGCGGCAAGGAGGCTTGGCAGAATCCGGCGTGGAGATAGCCGATCGCGTCCATTTCGTTGGACAGCGCTTCATGGGCCATCATCACACGGCGGCGCTCCTTGGGGTCTTCGGTGCGGGCAAGAACCGCCTCGAATCCCTCCAGGGTAAGCTGCTCGTGGATTTTCGCCATGGGACCCCTCCGGCCTCGTTCGGTCACGTTCCTGTCATTTCAGAAAACACAAAATGTGGTGGCTGTGAAGCGCGTCCATCCCACGAATCGCTGAAGTTGCAACGGAAGCTGCAGATTCCGACTCAACTTCAGCGAAGCGGCCTTTCGTGATCCCCGCCGCTCCGTCCCCTGCCGGCAGCCGCCAAACCATCTGCCAAGCCAGCGTTTCAAAATCAGCGTCGCAAACGGAGCACCCCACGCCGGAAGGCCGCTTGTCCACAGCCGGAGCGGCTTGTCCACGCTGAGTTGGAATCACACGGGGCGAAACCGGCCGGATCGGTTCGCTGACTCCGCAACGGCGGGGACGCCGAAGTCGCAACGGGGACTCGCTCATCCACGCTGAAGACGAGTCACGAAAGGCGGTTATCCACGCTGAACTCGCAACCATGTCCTATATGAGTCCCTATAGGATTCTCCGGTTAGACCGGTTGCGCGGGTGCTGGCGCGACCCCCTTCGCTGAAAACGCAACGTCGGTGGGGTGGGAGAATCGCCAACCGGGCATTCGAGGGTGATCCGGCCCTTCCTCCTCCACCAGAGCGAGCATCGTCCCTGGCCAGGGATTCCAGGCCAAGACCGTCAACTGTCAACCGAACCCGACGCTGAATTTGATACAAAGGCGACTCGGGTCCAACGCTGAATTGGTAACATTCGACTCGGAAACCCAAGGCTTTCCAGGGCTTAGCCGACTCGGCGAGTCTCGCGCAGATCTTGCAACGCCAGCGCAAACCGGCGAATCGGCATACGACGCTGAATTTGAAACGGCAGACTCCAAGCGATTCAAGGGCCGAATCGAAGCCACTCCTCGCAGCCAACGCTGAATTGGTAACGCTTTGGAAAATGGGCTTGACGGGCTCTCGGTCGATTCGACTCCGGAATGGTTTTCCACCACTCGCAGCGACCGGCAGAATCCCTCGAATTCTATGACCATAGTCCCATACGACGTCGCATGACCCCTGCTCCCGCCTCCATTTGACGCAATTCGGTGCACTTCGGCTTGACCAGTTGCGTCACATTTTGCAAGAAAGGACCTCACACAGGGAAAGCCGGAGGCCCGATGAACGGGGAAGAACTGCGCGCCATCCGCGAACGGCGTGCCGAGGATCAGTTGAGCTTCGCGACATGGCTCAACGGCGCACTGAACCGCCGCTACGACCGCTCCCGGATCAGCCGGTGGGAAAGCGGGGCGGAGCGCATCCCCCAGCAGGTCGCCGGGTTCCTGGCCGGTCAAGGCGGTATGGCCGCCGTGCCGCAGAACACCGGCATGCCCAAGATGCAGCGGGCCGTCGTGGCCGTGGCGAATCAGAAGGGTGGCGTCGGCAAGACGACGACAGCGGTGAACCTGTCCTACGCGCTGTCGACGCTGGGCCTGAAGGTGATGCTTCTCGACAGCGATCCCCAGGGCAACGCCACCGTCCATATGGGGCTCGACCCCGGCGAGATCGAAACCCAGCGCAAGGGCATCTATAATGTTGTGCGCGGCGGGGCGTCCTTCGACAGCATCCTCCAGCCGGTGTGCGGCGGCGCCGTCATGCTCGCCCCCTCCAGCATCGGGCTGGCCGCGGCGGAGACGGAGCTGGTGGCGGAGCCGGACAACTCCCTGGTCCTCAAGGAGAAGCTGGCGGAGGTGCGGAGCCGTTACGACGTCATCGTGATCGACTGCCCGCCCAACCTCGGCCTTCTCACCATCAACGCGCTGGCGGCCAGCGATCTCGTGCTGATTCCCGTGCAGACGGAGGTGTTCGCCGGGCTCGGCGTGCCGCTGCTGCTGGAAACCATTGCCAAGATCCGCCGCCGCTCGAACCCGTCGCTGAACATCTTCGGCATCCTGCCGACCATGTTCTCGTCGCGCTTGACGCAAGATCAGGCCAGCCTGCGCGAGATTCAGGAGCATTACGAGGGGCGCACCCGCGTTCTGAACGCGGTGCCGCGCGCCACCCTGTTCGCCCAGGCGTCGGGCGCCGGCCGTCCGGCCATCGAGGCCGATCCGAATTCCAACAGCGTCCAGGCCTACGGTGAACTGGCGCGTGAACTGGCCGCCCACCTCCAGACTGCGGAAGACGCCCATGTCTCGTAAACTCGAACGGACCAGCACCCGCATTTTCGACAAGGCGGCGCAGCGCGGCGGGGACGCGCTGTTCGGGCTCTCCGCCGACTTCCCGCGGCTGATCGAGGTCGATCTCGACCGGGTGCACCCCAATCCCGACCAGCCGCGCCGCCATTTCGACGACCAGTCGCTGCAGGAACTGGCCAACTCCATCGCCCGCCACGGGCTGAAGCAGCCGGTTCTCGTGCAGGATCTCGGCGACGGCGACTACCGGCTGATCGCCGGTGAGCGGCGTCTGCGCGCCTGTGGGCTGGCCGGGCGCCAGACCATCTTCGCCATCGTCACCGACGGCGATCCGGACGAACTGGCGCTGATCGAGAACATCCAGCGCGTCGACCTCGACGCCATGGAACTGGCCCGCGCCTTCGCCCGGCTGATCGAGCGGCACGACTACACGCACGAGGCGCTGGGGCAGGTGATCGGGCGCAGCCAGGCGGAGGTGACGCGCACCCTGTCGCTGCTGCGTCTGCCGGCGGATATCGTCGCTGAATTTGAAACGCGCCACCGTTCCGTTCCGAAAAGCATCCTGACGGAGATCGCCGCGGTGGACGATCCGATCCTGCAGAGGAAGCTGTGGGACACCATCAAGGACGGCGGCACCGTCAAGGCGCTGCGCGAGGCCAAGCGCGCCCAGATGGGCGGCGGCGAGCCGGATTCCATGGCGGCGGCGAAGGCTCAGCCGGCCCCGGCGGTGCGTTTCGTCTCCGCCGTCCAGCGCATCGCTAAGGACTTCTCCGCCGTCGATGCCGGCGAGCTGCGGGCGCACCGCAAGCAGCTCAGCGAGGCGCAATGGCAGGAGTTGCGCCGTCTCCACGCCCTTCTCGATGAGCTGCTGGCCTGACCGTCAGCAACGCTGAATTTGTAACGGACACCCGCTGACGTCAGCGGCGGGTGTCAACTTCAGCGTCGATGACCCGCCTGACCTCGCAAAACCAGCGCAGCTTTTCCGCGAAGGGCAGCCGGGCGAGCCCGCTGGGCGAGGGCAGCACGACGTCCACCGGACCATCGAACAGGCTGTCCGGCTGCACGCCCCAGTCCGCCCGGTCGCGATCCGCGGCGGCGAGATAGACTCCCTTCCCCGTGTAGGCGATCACCCGCGGCCGGACGTCCGCGACCAGGGCGCGCAGCCGCGGCACACCGCCGCGCAGCTCCGCCCGGCTGAGATCGGCGGCGCCCGGCGTCGCCCGCGCCACGAGGTTGGTGGACCCCAGCCCGAACTCCGGCAGGAGCCGATCCTCCTCCGGGCGCAGCAGGCGCGGCGTCAGGCCGGCCTCCGCCAGCAACTTCCAGAATTGGTTGCCACGCCCCGCGTAGTTGTGGCCGAGCTGGCCGGAGCGCGTTCCGGGGTTGAAGCCGACGAACAAAGCGTTCAGGCCAGGGGCGATGATGTCGGGGATCGGGCCTTCGGAAGCGGTCATGTTGCGTCAACAATGGAAAAGGGCGTTCGGCAACGCTGAATTTGAAACGCCCCTACTCCGCCGTCCGCCATTCGGCGAGGATCACCGGGGCGGCGAAGCCGGCGAGGATGGCCGCCAGCGTCACGAACAGCATGGCGCCCCAGGCGCTGTAGCCCAGCACCCCCAGCACGCCGCCCAGGAAGAAGGAGCCGACGGTCGGCAGATGCGTCCTCAGCTTGTCAAGCGTCACCCGGACCCGATCCCGGCCGTTGCGGTGGTAGAGATCGTCGATCAGGTTGCCCAACTCGATCCCGATGTCGGTGATCATGCCGGTGACGTGGGTGGTGCGGACGCGGGCGTTGGAGATGCGCGTGACGATGGCGTTCTGCAACCCCATCAGGAAGCTCAACCCCATGACCAGCGCGGCGCCGCGCAGTTCGTGCAGCCAGACGTCGGCGGCGCCGAGCCCGGCGAGCAGCAGGGCTTCGAGGCAGACGCTGTAGGCGTAGATCGCCGACAGGGCGCGGCGCTGCCCGGCGTTGATGAGCATCGCCGACACCGTCGCCCCGGCGATGAAGGTCGCCACGATGGCCAGCGCCATGCCGAAGGCGCCCATCTCGCCCAGCGCCAGATGATCGGCCATGGTCGAGACGGTGCCGGTCATGTGCGAGGAGTAGAGGCCGGCGGCGTAGAAACCCGCGGCGTTGACGGCGCCGGCGACGCCCGCCAGCGACCAGGCCAGACTGCGGTCTGCCGACACGCCACGATGTTCACCCTGCCGGACCAGCATGCCGTACCCCCTGAACCAAACGGGGCGCCATCATAGTGGCGACCGCAAGCGTCGGGGACCCGCTGGTTTGTGGGGTCATCAATGCGTTTCCAGAGCGGTCGGCATGGTCTTGACGACATCGAGAAACGCCCGCAGGGCCGGCGGCACGGCGCGGTGTCCGGGGTAGTACACCGCCGCCCGCTCCGGCTTGTGCATCCAGGCGGGCAGGACGGTTCGCAACCGCCCGTCCGCGAGGGCGGCTTCGGCGGCCCAACTCGCCACATAGGCGATCCCCAGACCTTGCGCGGCGGCGTCCGCCATCAACTCCTCATCGTCGAGAACCACCGGTCCGTTGACGTCGACCGTCAATTCCTGCCCGGCCCGCTCGAACTCCCAGCGGTACAGCCGGCCGCCCGGAAGGCGGTGGCCGATGCAGCGATGGTGCTGGAGATCGTCCGGCGTCGCCGGCTCCCCGGCGCGAGCGAGATAGGCGGGGGAGGCGACGCAGACGAACCCGATCAGGTCCGGGAAGGGCACCGCGATCATGTCCTTCGGGATGGAGTCGATCAGGCGGACGCCGGCATCGAAGCCGCCGGACACGATGTCGACCAGCCGCCCCTCGACGACGATGTCCACCGTCACGTCGGGAAACCGCTCGACCATGCGCGGGAGGACGCCGCGGACGAGAGCCGCCGCCGCCACGCGCGGCGCGTTGATCCGAACCCGGCCGGCCACGTTGCCGCGGAAGGCGGTGACGGCGTCGAGCGCGTCATCCAGGAACGTCAGCGCGACCGTCAGGCGGTTGAGCAATTCGAGCCCCGCTTCGGTCGGCGAGACGCTGCGGGTCGTGCGGTTGAGGAGGCGCACGCCCAGCCGATCCTCGAGGCCGCGCATCGCGTGGCTCAGCGTGGACGGCGCCGTTCCCAGCTCATCCGCCGCGCGGCGGAAGCTGCGACGGGTGGCAACGGCCACGAAGGCGCTGAGATCGTTCAGGGAGGGGCGCGTCATTGATGGCGATTTTGCATCAACCCGTGCCGATTTCAATGTCTAATCGCACATTCCCTTGGCTGCTATCTCCTGCTCCAGGTCCATTCCGAACGGGAGACACCGATGTCCAAGCGCGACGCCCTCTTTCCTGCCGGCCGGCAGGCGCTCTATGAGATCCACCGCTACTCCGCCGCCATCCGATCCGGCGATCTGCTCTTCGTCTCCGGGCAGGTCGGCGGCCGCGAGGACGGCTCGCCCGAGCCCGACTTCGCGAAACAGGTTCAACGTGCTTTCGACAACCTTCGCGAGGTTCTGAAGGCAGCCGGCGCCACGTTCGACGACATCGTGGACGTGACGACGTTCCACACCGATCCGGAGGCCCAGTTCGAGACCGTCTTGTCCGTCAAGGACCGGATGTTTCCGGAGAAGCCCTATCCCAACTGGACCGCCGTCGGAGTGACCTGGCTCGCCGGCTTCGACTTCGAGATCAAGGTGATCGCTCGGGTTCCTCCGGCGGCCTGATCCAACATCGGTGATGATTTCCCGACCGGGGCTCCCGACCGGGGCTCCCGACCGGGGCTCCCGACCGGGGCTGATGTGTCGATGCCACGTCAGCCTCGGCTCGGGATCCGTCCCGCAATTCCACCGCCGGCTCGCCCCGTACGAACAAGATCCCGCAGTCAGGGCCATGCTCCCGGGGCGGCGCGGACCGAAGGCCGCCTTCCATCTGTCGTTCGACCCGCCGAACGCCCGCTCGGTCGCCATGGCCATCGCCCATGGCGTGCTGCCCAGGGCCGATTGCCGCCGCGGCTCCGCCCGTGTCGGGGCGCTGCCCGGAGGTCGGCCTCCGATATCGCCGAGGCACCTTTACCTAGGTTAAGGCTCCGCGACCCCCGCATCCCAATGATGATCCCGGCGGTACGACGGCCTACGGGGCCGCGACGGGAGATGGGGCCGCCGACTGGAGGACCGCCATGCAACCGCCTCTGCAGATCACCTTCCACAACATGGAACCCTCGCCCCTTTTGGAGACATGCGTCCGGGAACGCGCCGCGAAGCTGGAGCGGTTCTTCGGGCACATCACGGCCTGTCACGTGGTCATCGACGCGCCGCATCGGCACCATCACAAGGGCGGGCTTTACACTGTCCGGATCGACCTGACTGTTCCAGGAGAAGAACTGGCCGTGCGCCATGCCAAACCCGCCGACCATGCCCATGAAGATCCCGAGGTCGCCATTCGCGATTCGTTCGACGCCATCCGCCGGGAACTGGAAGATTACGTGCGCCGCCGCAGGCAGGATGTGAAGACGCACTCGACGTCGTGAGCCTCACGCTTTCGCTTTCCGCCCGAGTTCAATCACCGAAGCGGCCGGTGTCGGAATCCACGCCACCGTAGCGGGCGTCATCACCTGGGAGGCCGACATGCCGGACACGTCCTACATCCGCTGGTTTTCCGACCTTGGACGCGACGACGTCGCCCTGGTGGGCGGGAAGAACGCCTCGCTCGGCGAACTCCATCGGCGCTTGAAGCCGCTGGGGGTGAAGGTGCCGGACGGCTTCGCCCTGACCGCTGCCGCTTTCCGCGACGCGCTGACCGCCGCCAATGCCTGGGACGGCCTGCACGCGCTGCTGGACGACCTGGACAAGACGGATGTGGAACGTCTGGCCCGCGCCGGCGCCCGCGCCCGCGAGATCGTCTACACCGCCGGCCTGACGCCGGACATGGAAGCGCAACTGCGCACGGCCTTCCGCGCGCTGCTGGCCGAATACGGGGAGGGCCTGACCGTGGCGGTGCGCAGCTCCGCCACCGCCGAGGATCTGCCGACGGCCAGCTTCGCCGGGCAGCACGAGACCTACCTGAATGTGGCGGGCGAGGCGATGCTGCTCGACGCCGTGCGGCGCTGCCACGCCTCGCTGTTCACCGACCGCGCCATCTCCTACCGGATCGACCAGGGCTTCGACCATTTCAAGGTCGCACTGTCGGTCGGCGTGCAGAAGATGGCGCGCTCCGACCTCGCTTCGGCTGGGGTGATGTTCACGCTCGACACGGAATCGGGATTCCGGGATGCCGTGTTCATCACCGGTGCTTATGGGCTGGGGGAAACGGTGGTCCAGGGGACGGTCGATCCCGACGAGTTCTATGTGCACAAGCCCACCTTCCGGCAGGGCCATCGCGCGGTGCTGCGGCGGCGCCTGGGCGAGAAGCTGGTGAAGATGGTTTACCGCTCGGGCCGGACGCGTGAGCCGACGCGCACGGTGCCCACCCCCGGCGCCGACCGGGAGCGATTCTGCCTGACCGACGACGAGGTGCTGCGGCTTGCCGAACAGGCCATCCGGATCGAGGACCATTACGGCCGGCCCATGGACATCGAATGGGCCAAGGACGGACAGGACGGCGGACTCTACATCGTCCAGGCGCGGCCGGAGACGGTGGCCTCCCGGCGCTCGGCCCTGGAGCTGGAGAGCTTCGTTCCGGAAGGGAAGGGCACCGTGCTCGTCTCCGGGCGCGCGGTCGGCGGGCGCATGGCCGCCGGGGCCGTCCGTTTGGTGACCGGCGCCCACCCGCTGTCCGCCTTCCGCCCGGGCGAGGTGCTGGTGGCCGACACCACGTCGCCGGATTGGGAGCCGGTGATGAAGACGGCCGCCGCCATCGTCACCAACCGGGGCGGCCGCACCTGCCACGCCGCCATCGTTGCCCGCGAGCTGGGCATTCCCGCCGTGGTCGGGGCCGAGCGCGCGACGGAGGCCCTGCGCGACGGTCAAACGGTGACCGTTTCCTGCGCCGAGGGCGACACCGGCACGGTCTATGACGGCGCCCTGCCGTTCCGCGTGGAGCGCATCGACCTCAGCCGGCTGCCGCGCCCGCAAACGCGCATCATGGTGAACCTCGGCAACCCCGACCAGGCCTTCCAGACCGGCCAGCTTCCTGTGGACGGGGTTGGCTTGGCGCGCATGGAGTTCATCATCAGCGAGGCCATCAAGGTCCATCCGATGGCGCTCGTCCATCCCGAGCGCGTCGAGGACTCCGACGTGCGCGCCCACATCGCCCGGCTGACCTGCAGCCATCCCGACGGCGGCGCCTATTTCGTGGAGCGTCTGTCGGAAGGGATCGGCACCATCGCCGCGGCCTTCTTCCCGCGCCCGGTCATCGTTCGCCTGTCGGACTTCAAGACCAACGAATACGCCTCCCTGATCGGCGGGCGGTGGTTCGAGCCGGTCGAGGAGAATCCCATGCTCGGCTTCCGGGGGGCGGCGCGCTACGCCCATCCTGCCTACGAGGAGGGCTTCGCGCTAGAATGCCGGGCGCTGGTCCGGGTGCGTGCCGAGATGGGGTTGACCAACGTGAAGGTCATGGTTCCCTTCTGCCGCCGCCTGGAGGAGGCGGACCGGGTGATCGCCGCCATGGCCCGCCATGGGCTGGAGCGCGGGCGCGACGGGCTGGAAATTTACGTGATGTGCGAGATCCCCAACAATGTGCTGCTGGTGGACGAGTTCGCCCAACGCTTCGACGGCTTTTCCATCGGGTCGAACGATCTGACTCAGCTCACGCTCGGCGTGGACCGTGACAGCCCGCTGGTCGCCTTCGACTTCGATGAGCGCGATCCCGGCATGTTGGCCTTCCTGCGCCAGGCCGTGGAGGGCGCGCGGCGCAACGGCCGGCCCTGCGGCATCTGCGGCCAGGCGCCCTCGGACTATCCGGAAATCGCCGAGTTCCTGGTGCGGCTCGGCATCGACTCCATCAGCCTGACGCCCGACAGCGTGCTGAGGACGTTGCGCGCCGTGGTGGAGCTGGAACGAGGGCTCGGCCGCGCCCCGCGCAACCCCGAGACGGGAGATCCAGCATGAAGCACGTCGTCGTCTTCGCACACCCGCGCTCCGGCAGCTTCATCCGGCAGGCCGCGGGGGCCTATGTGGACGAACTGGAACAATACGGACACGCGGTCGAGGTGCGCGACCTCTACACCATGGGCTTCAACCCGATCCTCTCGGAAGAGGAGCTGGCCGGCAAGGGGCCGGTGCCCGAGGACATCCGGCGGGAGCAGGAGATCATCGCCGGGTCGCAGGCGATCACGTTCCTGTTTCCGATCTGGTGGGCCGGAATGCCCGCCATGCTCAAGGGCTATGTGGACCGGGTCTTCACCTATGGTTTCGCCTGGGAGATGCGTGGCGAGGAAATCAAGGGCAAGCTGCACGGGCGCAAGGGGCTGATCGTCACCAGCTCCGGCGCTCCGCTGGACTATCTGGAAGCGGTCGGGGAAATGCAGGCCTTCAAGGTCACGCAGGACGCCGCGATCATGGGGCTGTGCGGCATCAAGGTGGTCGAGCATGTGCATTTCGACGATCTGGGGCCGAACACCACGCCCGAGCGGATCGACGACTGCATCCACCGCATCCGCGCCGCCGCGCGCAACCATTTTTGAGCTGCTGCCGACGAGGTGGCTGCCTTCAGTCACCGCTCACGGCGCATGATCCGATGCCGAGGCGGGCATGGGCCTGACGCCTCGTCCAGCAGGCGGATGACCTCGGCGTCGTCGAGCTGGTGGAAGTCCTCGTAGAAGGCGCCGATGGCGCCGAACGAGTGCGGAACCTGGAGACAGACGACCTCGTCGGCTTCGGCCCGCAGCTCCGACACGATGTCGGGCGGCGCCACCGGTACCGCCAGCACGAGCCGCTTCGGGTTCGCGCGGCGCACCGACCGCAAGGCGGCGCGCATCGTCGCGCCGGTCGCTATGCCGTCATCCACAAGAATGGCGGTGCGCCCGGCGACCGGCACGCGCGGGCGGTCGCCGACATACACGGCCCGCCGGCGCTCGATCTCCCGAAGCTGGCGAATCGTCTCCTTTCCGATCCAGGCTTCGGACACGAAGGCCGCAACATCCGGGTTGATGACGGTTTCGACATGGCCGCCATCCGCTATGGCACCGACGGCCAGTTCCGGCTGGAATGGCGCACAGATCTTGCGCACGAGCACGATGTCGAGCGGCGCATGGAAGGCTCCTGCCACCTCGACGGCCACCGCAACGCCGCCGCGCGGCAGAGCCAGGACGACCGGCTTCTCGTCGCGAAGGTGTGTCAAGCTTGCGGCAAGGCATCGGCCAGCCTCGTTCCGGTTACGGAACCGGAACGGAACGCCGAGTCCGCTCTTCGTCGCTGATCCTGGCATCATGCTGTCCTCCGCTCGCCACCGTTCAACGTGTGTTAAGCGTCTTTTCGGGAAAGCTCTCTTCACCCAGGTTAAGGGCACCTTTCGCCGACCGCGACGAGGATGCCATCCAGAATCAGCTCTCCCTCAACGTCGGCGGCGGGCTCCAGACGGCGCGGCTGTTCCTGCTGTCGCTTTCTCTCGAAAATTTTCAAAGAAAGCTTTGAAAGGTAAGCGGTGTTCTCAGGCCACGGCGGGTTCCGCCTGCCGGGCATAGCTCCAGGGCAGCAGTTCATCGAGCTTGGTGATCGGATGCCCGCCGGCGAGTTTGGTCAGCACATCGGCGAACCAGGTCTG
>NZ_QOKV01000049.1 GCF_008365405.1 Azospirillum brasilense
GCCTTCTCCTCCGGCGACCAGGTCCGGCGGCCTACATCGCCCGTGATCACTTCCATGCGGCGCACCTGCACGGGCTCCGGGTCAAGCGTAAGGTCGAGCGTAGACACAAACCGTTCTCCCGATCATGCGATCCGGGAGACTCGCTCCGCCTTGATCCCGCCGGAAGGTGGCACCAGAACACCGCTTACTTTGAAAGGCAAACAGGCGTGAGATGTCTGTCCCAGGCCCCAGCCATGCCTCACAAAGTCATTGAGCATCAATATGATACCGCTTGAGAAAGCGCTCAATCGCAAGCCCTTGAGCAATGGCCCTGTCCAGGGGCCGATCAACCGCCTGAAGTTCATCAAGCGGCAGATGTTCGGCCGCGCCACGTTAGATCTGCTCCGTCAGTGCGCCTTATGCACCGCCCGACGAGTGAAGCGTTCACCAACGCTGTGGCCCTCGACACCTCAGCACTGAATACGCGGATGAATCCTGCCTCACGCCGTTCTACACCCTGACCACCTGAACCATCCAACAAGCAGGCTGTTCAGGCTCTCAGCTCAATCAGTCGCGACGTCAACAGCACCCGACAAGGTCACTCACAGCCATCTCGTTACCCCCAAGATGCATGACGGAGGACATGGGCAAGTCGGTTGGCGTTCGTCATGAGCATATCAAGGAACCGTTCTTGGGCGGCTTCTGGGGAAACAGCGCTGCGCAGCATCATGATGTTGAGCGTTGCGAGAATACCCTGCTCGTCACGCACAGGCACCGCCATGGCCCAAAGCTGGCCGGAATATTCGCGGTCGCTGTAAGAATCGTCCATGCACGCGAAACCTCGGACCCGCACGTCGCTGAGCAGAGCCTCAAGGCGTTGCGGATCGCTGGCCAGGGCATTGGCGGGATCGGTGCGGGGCCTCAGGCGCGCAAGAATGCGTTCCCGTTCGCTGTCGGCGCAGAATGCGAGATAAGCCCGACCAATGGAGGTTTCCAAGATCGGCGCACGGAAGCCAGGGCGGCGGTTGAAGAACAGCGGTCCCGTTTCGCGGCTCGTCTGGACGACGATCATGGCGTCGTGATCGAACAGTGCCACGTCGGATGGCCAACCGATCGCCTGCCGGAACTCCGTCAGGATCGGTTCGCACAGCAGCCCAATCCGGTGGTGCAGGTCGTAACCGCGGCTAAGCTGCAGCGTGCGCCCGGTCGCGACGTATCCCGAGTTGGATGGGTTGCGGGTCACGTAACCTTCATGCTCCAGCGTCTCCAGCATTCGCACGATCGTGGCCTTGTCGAGCCCCGTTTCCCTGTGCAGAGCGGCAACGGACGCATCGCGCAGTTCGTTGACGATGCGCAGGACGTCAAGGCCTCGGGTCAGGGCCGCAACGGGTTTGAAGGAAGGCATCGAGGTCACGTTCCCTTGTTTGGCGTCTGGACTTGGATCCACCAGCGATGTCGCCATCGCCAACGGATTGTTGGAGGGGCCATCCGTCCGTCCCGCTGTTTTTTGGCCAAGCTGAAAAGACGGTTGCCTTTTATCAGAGGGCCCGTTAGCCTATCCATAATGAAATGATCGTTTCACAGAGTGAAATGGTCGCGACGCCGGGAAATGCAAGTTCCAGGCGTCGGAAGTGAAAAGGGAGGCTCCCGTTCCAGGTCCGGAACGGTGACGCTTGCAGCCGGAGACCACTCATTGTGACCTTGCCCGAATCACCCCACGACGAAGCCGGCAACCGTGCCGCCGGCCCGATGTCCCTGGCTGGGCTGCGGGTGCTCGACCTCAGCCGTGTGCTGGCCGGTCCTTGGGCATCCCAAATTCTGGGCGACCTCGGCGCCGACATCATCAAGATCGAGCATCCGGAAAAGGGCGATGACACCCGTTCCTGGGGGCCGCCCAACCTGCGGCCCGCGCCGGGGGACCGAACCGATGATCCGCCCAGCGCCTACTACTTGAGCTGCAACCGAAACAAGCGGTCGCTGGCCATCGACATCGCCAAACCGGAAGGGGCGGCTCTCGTCCATCGGCTGGCACGAAGCTGCGATGTTGTCCTGGAGAATTTCAAGGTCGGCGGCCTGTCTCGCTACGGTTTGGATTACGAGAGCCTGAAGCGGGAGAACCCCGCCCTGGTTTACTGTTCCATCACCGGCTTTGGCCAGACCGGCCCCTACGCCCCCCGCGGCGGCTATGATTTCCTGATCCAGGGCATGAGCGGGCTGATGAGCGTTACGGGCCAGCCGGAAGGGACACCCGGCAGCGAGCCGCTCAAAGTTGGAGTGCCGGTGTCGGACCTGTTCACCGGGCTTTATGCCACCATTGCTGTGTTGGCAGCGTTGCGCCACCGCGATTGCACTGGCGAGGGCCAGCACATCGATTGCGCTCTGCTGGATACCCAGATCGCCGTGCTCGCCAACCAGGGCATGAACTGGCTGGTCGGTGGTCAGGTGCCGAAACGGCTCGGCAACGGACATCCCAATGTCGTTCCCTATCGCTGCTTTGCGACGGCCGATGGCCACATCATCGTCGCCGTCGGCAACGACGGGCAATTCCGTGCCCTGTGTCGTTTGCTGAACCGCGAGGATTTGCTGGCGGACGAGCGGTTCGCCAGCAACCCCGGCCGGCAGGCCCACCGCGCGGAGCTGGAGGCCACGTTGGCGGAAAGCATGGCACGGTGGACGTCCGCGGACCTGATCGAAGCGCTGTCCGGCGGCGGGGTCCCGGCCGGCCCGATCAATCGCATCGATCAAGTGTTCGACGACCCGCAAGTGGTGGCCCGTGGTCTTGTCCATCGGTTGGAAACGCCCGGCGGCACGCCGGTCCCGATCGTCGGCTTTCCGGCGCGCCTGTCCCGGACTCCGGCCCGCTACCGGCGTGTGCCGCCCCGTCTGGGGGAGCAGACGGACGAGGTGCTGTCCGACCTGCTGAACCTCACCGAAAACGAGCTTGAGGAGCTGCGTGCCGGTGGCGTGATCGGCACCGCGGGCCGCTCGTGACGGCCTTCCTCCGACCTTTCCGGCGCCCCCGGCCCGCCGCATCGAAGACGTGAGACCAAGAAGATGATGGAACGAAAGAATTGGATTGCCGGACGTCTGGTCGACGGTGTCCGACTGGAAGCGAACCGCAACCCGGCGCGGCCAAGCGAGGTGATCGGCCATTATGCCTGGGCCTCGGTCGCGCAGGCGGAAGAAGCACTCGGCGCCGCACGCGCGGCCTTGCCGGGTTGGGCGGCGAGCAATCCGCAGACCCGCTCCGACGTGTTGCGGCGGGTCGGCGACGAGTTGAACGCCCGCGCCGAAGAACTGGGCGCTCTGCTGACGCGGGAGGAAGGGAAAACGCTGCGTGAAGGCATCGGCGAAGTCCGGCGCAGCGCACAGATCTTCCACTATGCCGCCGGGGAGCCGCTGCGCCAGGGTGGCGAAGCCCTTCCCGGTCTGCGCGACGGCACCACCGCCATGGTCAGCCGTGAGCCTGTCGGCGTTGTCGTCCTGATCACGCCGTGGAATTTCCCGATGGCGGTTCCCGCCTGGAAGACCGCTTACGCGCTCGCTTTCGGCAACACGGTGGTCTTGAAGCCCTCGGAAGTCACGCCGGCCTGCGCCTGGGAGCTGGCGGACATCCTGCACCGCGCCGGGCTGCCCGCCGGTGCCTTCAATCTGGTGGTGGGGGACGGCCGGACGCTGGGGCCGGCGTTGGTCGACGGAGCCGACGCGGTCAGCTTCACCGGTTCGCCGGGTGTTGGCCGGGCGATCCTGGAGCGCTCGGTCGCCCGCATGACCCGCGTCCAGCTCGAGCTTGGCGGCAAGAACCCTCTGGTGGTTCATGACGACGCCGATCTGGATCTGGCGGCGGACATCGCGTTGCAGGGGGCTTTTCACTCCACCGGACAGCGTTGCACGGCGACCAGCCGCATCATCGTCGATCGCCGGGTGCACGACGCTTTCGTCGAACGACTGGTGACGAGGATCGCCGCCCTGCGCGTCGGCGACCCCATGGACGCGGCGACGGACATGGGGCCGGTCGTCAGCGAAGCCCAGCTCGCCAAGGACCTGCACTGCATCGCGGATGCGCGCAACGAAGGCGCGGAACTGGCCTTCGGTGGCGGACGCATGGATGGGCACGGCTATTTTCTGGAACCGACCTTGTTCATCGGCACCGACAATGCCATGCGGATCAACCGTGACGAGGTGTTTGGCCCGGTTGCCTGCGTCATACCGGCTGATGGGCTCGATCACGCCATCGCCATCGCCAATGACAGCGAACACGCCCTGTCGAGCGGCATCGTCACGCGTGGGCTGGCATCGGCCGAAACCTTCCGCCGCCGTTCGCGGGCCGGCCTCGTCATGGTCAACGCCCCCACAGCCGGCATCGACTACCACGTCCCGTTCGGTGGCCGCGGTCCCTCGGGCTATGGCGGACGCGAACAGGGCAGCGCGGCCATCGAGTTCTTCACGGAAGGCAAGACCGCGTACATCAACCACGGCATCGCCGGCTGACGCCGGACGGAACAGCCAACCAACAAGTCGGCCAGCAAGCCAGTCGGCTGCACAGCGCCGGCGGCATTCGAAGGGGAGTGAGAAAATGTCGGAGACGATCGCGTTCATCGGGCTTGGCGCCATGGGGTTGCCAATGGCCTCCAACCTGGTCCGCAAGAACTTTTCGGTCATCGGCTTCGACCTCGATCAGGGCAAGCTCGACAAGCTGGTTGCGCTGGGCGCACGACCGGCCGGCGACGTCACCGCCGCCGTGCGGGACGCGACCGTCGTCATAACCATGCTGCCGGCGCCACCGCAGGTGCGCGAGGTCATCCTGGGTGGTGACGGCGTTCTCGCCGGCCTCCGGCCGGGCGCGCTGGTGATCGACATGAGCACCGTCGACCCACAGACCACGGACACGGTCGCCGCGGCGTGTCTGGAGAAAGGGATCGCCTTCGTGGACGCTCCGGTCGGCCGCCTGGTCAGCCATGCGGAACGCGGCGAGTCCCTGTTCATGGTCGGGGCCAGCGATGAGGGCTTCGCCCGTGCCGAACCGATGCTCAACGCCATGGGGACGACCGTCCACCGCTGCGGCCCGGAGGGCGCCGGCACCCGCATGAAGATCGTCAACAACTATCTGGCGGTGATCGGCGCGCAGTTGACGGCAGAGGCCATTTTGCTGGGCACCAAGCTTGGCCTGCCAGTGGACGTGATGAAGGCGGTGTCGGGTGGGACCACGGCGACCAACGGCCAGTTCCAGATCAACTTCGCGACCAAGGTGCTGAAGGGGGACACGGCGCCCGGCTTCACCATCGACCTTGCCCACAAGGATCTGATGCTGGCGCTGACGGCGGCGGCGCAGCAGCGTCTCGGCCTGCCGGTCGGTTTGGCGGCGGCCGGTGCGCTCGGCGCCGCCCGCGGCGGCGCCTATGCCCAGCGCGACTTCTCCGCACTGCTCGACTACGCCTGCGACATTGCCGGCGTCACCCCGCCGCGCCTGCCGGACTGACCGGACACGGCACGACCACCGCGAAAAGCAAAACCAGGTTCGGGAGGAAAAGAATCATGAAGACTTTGGCGGCTCTGGCCACTTCGCTCGTCGCGTTGACACAGGTGGCCTTCGCTCAAGGAATTTCCGACAACAAGGTCAAGATCGGCGTCATCACCGACCTGTCGGGCGTCTACACCGACATCGCCGGCAACGGTTCTGTGGTCGCGGCCGAATTGGCGGCTGAGGATTTCGGTGGGAAGGTCAAGGGCGTTCCCATTGAGATCATCAAGGCCGATCACCAGAACAAGGCGGACATCGCCAGCTCCGTTGTTCAAAAATGGTTCGATACCGAGCAGGTCGACGCCATCGCGGACATGGTGACATCGTCGGTCGGCCTTGCCCTCCAACAGGTGGCGGTGCGCTCGAAGAAGATGGCGCTGAACACCGGCGCCGGCACGTCCGGCATGACCAACGCGTCCTGCTCGCCTTACGGCGTGTCCTGGGTCTACGACACCTATTCGCTGGCCACCGTGAACGCCAAGGCAACCTTGCAGAGCGGTGGCGACACCTGGTTCTTCATCACCGCCGACTACGCCTTCGGACATGACCTGGAAAACGATGTGCGCAAGGTGCTGGAGGCCAATGGCGGCAAGGTCGTCGGCAGCGTCCGCCATCCCTTCCCCACGCAGGACATGAGCTCCTACCTGCTGCAGGCCCAAGCCTCGGGTGCCAAGGTCATCGCTCTGGCCAACGCCGGCCAGGACACCATCACCGCGATCAAGCAGGCCAAGGAATTCGGCATTCTCGACGACAGCAAGGTCAAGGTGGTGGCTCTGCTCGCCTTCGAGCCGGACATCCGCGCCATCGGCCTGTCCGACGCGGCCGGCATCCTGATGTCGAGCGGTTTCATCTGGAACCGCACTCCGGAGACCACCGCCTGGTCCGACCGCTTCCACGCCAAGACCGGAAAGCGCCCGACCAGCGTGCAGGCCGGCACCTATTCCGCGGTGTTGCATTACCTGAAAGCGGTCGAGGCGACCGGCACGGACAACGCCGACAAGGTGATGGAGGCCATGCGGGCCACGCCGGTCAAGGACATGTTTGCCGACGGCGGCACCGTGCGCGCGGACGGTCGCATGCTGCACGAGATGTATCTGGTCCAGGTGAAAAAGCCTGAGGAATCGCGCGACCCCTGGGACCTGTTCAAGGTGGTTGGAACGGTGCCCGGCGAGCAGGCCTTCCGTCCCGTCGCCGAAAGCCAGTGCCCGCTGCTCAAGAAGTAGGAAGGGGGCGGCACTCTTCGCTCCCGGCGCACGGTCGCCGCCATCGCACTCTCCCCTTCATGCCAAGAGATCCAAACGTGAGCGAGACAAGTCAGATCGTACGCGACACGGCCAACCGGCTGTTCACGGAACGCATCTCCCCGCAACTTCTGCTCGGTGCCGAAACCGGCGCTTGGCTGGGCGAGGAGTGGACCCTGATCGAGGAGATGGGCTTGCCCCTCGCCATGGTTGGCGAGGAGGATGGCGGAGTCGGACTCGACGACGTGGACGCTGCGATGGTGATCCGCGTCGCCGGAGCCAACGCTGTGCCGCTGCCGCTGGCCGAAACCATGCTGGCGAACCGCTTCCTGGCCGCCGCGGGATTGCCTCTGTCCTCCGGACCGGCGACCGTGGCGCCGGTCCGCCCCACCGATCGGTTCCATTTGGAACGGGTTGGCGGCGGCTGGCGCCTGTCCGGGACCGCCCACCGCATTCCCTGGGCGCGCTCGGCACAGACCGTTCTCGTCCTGGCCGAGGTGGGTGGACAGACCTTTGCCGTCCGGCTCGGCGATGGGCAGGTCCGGACGGAATCGGCTCATAATCTGGCCGTTGAGCCACGCGACAGCCTGTTCGTGGACGGCCCGGTTCCGGACACGGCGGTTGCCCCTCTGCCCGACGGGATGGGGATCGGCGACCTTATGGCGATGGGGGCGGCCCTGCGCACCGCCGCGATGGCCGGCGCCATCGGGCGCGTGCTGGAAATGACCGTCGGCTACGCCAACGAGCGCGCTCAGTTTGGCCGCCCCATCGGCAAGTTCCAGGCGATCCAGCAGTCCCTGGCCGTCATGGCGGGCCACGCGGCCGCCGCGTCCGGGGCCGCCGATCTCGCCGCCGAGGGGCTGTCTCAGGGGCCCCGGTCATTGACCGTCGCCGCCGGCAAGGCGCGGGCCGGCGAGGCGGCGGGTGTCGTCGCGACCATTGCCCATCAGGTGCATGGCGCCATCGGCTTCACCCATGAACACAGCCTGCATTTCCTGACCAAGCGCCTGTGGTCCTGGCGCGACGAGTTTGGAAACGAGGCGCACTGGAATCGCCTGTTCGGACAGCGCATGGCCGAGGCCGGCGCCGATGGAGTTTGGCCGCTGATCGCCGCTCTCTGATCAGCGCCGCCCTTTCCGGAGACATCCCTCGATGCAAGATTTTTCATTCCCGGCGCCGCCGACGGCGCCGGACACGGCCGAACTGCGTGCCGAGGTGCGCGCCTTTCTGGCGGCGGAACTGGCCAGCTATCCCGCCGCCAAACGCATCCGCTCCTGGAGTGGGTTCGATGCCGACTTCAGCCGCAAGCTGGGGCAGCGCGGCTGGATCGGTATGACGTGGCCCAAACAGTATGGCGGCCACGAACGAAGCGCGCTGGAACGCTACGTCGTTCTGGAGGAACTGCTGGCGGCCGGCGCTCCGGTTGCCGCCCACTGGATCGCCGACCGGCAAAGCGGCCCTTTGCTGCTGAAGGTCGGGACCGAGGAACAGAAGCGCAGCATTCTGCCGCGCATCGCCGCCGGCGAGTTCTTCTTCTGCATCGGCATGAGCGAGCCTGATTCCGGATCCGATCTCGCGGCGGTGCGCACGCGCGCCGTTCCGGTGGAGGGTGGCTGGCGAGTCAACGGAACCAAGCTGTGGACGACCTATGCCCACCACGCCCACGCCATGATCCTCTACTGCCGGACCGGCGCTGCGGACGACCGGCACGGTGGAACCAGCCAGTTCCTGGTTGACCTGACGCTTCCCGGCATCACCATCCGGCCCATCGCCGACCTGTCGGGGGCGCGGCACTTCAACGAGGTCGTGTTTGAGGACGTGATTCTGCCGCACTCCGCCCTGATCGGACAGGAGGGGGACGGCTGGAACCAGGTGATGAGCGAACTGGCCTATGAGCGCAGCGGCCCTGAACGCTTCCTGTCGACCTTCGTGCTGTTTGTCGAACTGGTGCGGGCGCTTGGCGGCCAATTGACGCCGGATGCGGCGGGGGCACTCGGTCGGCTGGGCGCCCATCTGGTTGTTCTTCGCCGCCTGTCGCGGTCGGTGGCCGGCATGCTGCAGGATGGCCGCAACCCCGCTTTGCAGGCGTCGGTCGTCAAGGATCTGGGCGCCCTGGTCGAGCAGGAGATTCCGGAGATCGCCCGACAGCTTATGGCGATGGAGCCCGACCTGCGGTCGCACGACGCCCTGTCGGCTGTGCTGGGCTACTCCATCCTCAACGCGCCGGCCTTCTCCCTGCGTGGCGGCACGCGGGAAATTCTGCGCGGAATCATCGCGCGGGGCCTGGGGCTGCGCTGACACGCCCCCCTTCAGCCGTCCGTCGGCGCCCCACACCGGCTTTTCAGGAATTCCCCCATGTCCGATCCAATCTTGTCCGATCCAATCATCTTCGAGAACGACGACGGGATCGTCACGCTGACGATCAACCGGCCGGAAACCCGCAATCCCATCTCTGACCCCGACATGATCGAGGCGATGCTGGAGGCGCTCGACCGGATCGACCGCGATCTGTCAATCCGTACGGCGATCCTGACCGGCACCGGGACGAGCTTCTCGTCCGGCGGCAACTTGAAAACGATGGGTGAGCAGGGCGGAATCAACGATCCTCTGCCGGCCCAAACCCGGCGGAACTACAAGTTTGGGATCCAGCGGCTTCCCCTGGCCTTTGAGGCGCTGGAGGTCCCGATCATTGCGGCGGTGAACGGCCCGGCCATCGGTGCCGGTTGCGATCTCGCCTGCATGTGTGATCTCCGGATCGCCGCGGAACGCGCCGTGTTCGCGGAGAGCTTCGTCAAAGTCGGCATCGTGCCGGGCGATGGCGGAGCGTGGTTGCTGCCGCGCGTCGTCGGCTTCTCCAAAGCCTGCGAGATGGCTTTGACCGGCGATCCGATCAACGCGGCCGAAGCGTTGGCCTGCGGCCTCGTATCGAAGGTGGTGCCGAACGACGAATTGCTCGCCGAAGCCCGCAAGCTGGCGATGCGCATCGCCGCCAACCCACCTCACGCGGTCCGCATGACCAAACGGCTGCTGAGAGAAGGACGCAGCGCCACGCTCGACCATTTGCTCGAGCTGTCGGCGGCGATGCAGGCGCTTGCCCACGCGACGGCCGACCACAAGGAAGCGGTGGCCGCCTTGCTGGGCAAGAGGCCGCCAAGCTTCACCGGACACTGAAAGGATGGACTCCACGGCCGAACGAGACAGCACTTGGGATCGCAGGCATGATCACCGGAACCAATGACATCATCCTCGAAGCGCGCGGACTCTCGAAGGAGTTCGGAGGCTTCATCGCGGTGAAGGGGGTGAACCTCCAGGTTCGCCGCGGCACCATCCACGCGCTGATCGGCCCGAACGGCGCCGGCAAGAGCACGGTCTTCAACCTGCTGACCAAGTTCCTGACGCCGACGCGCGGCCAGATCCTCTACAAGGGGCGCGACATCACCGCCATGAAGCCCGCCGACGTGGCGCTGCTCGGCATGGTGCGCTCCTTCCAGATCTCCGCCGTCTTCCCGCACCTCAGCGTGCTGGAGAACGTCCGCGTCGCGCTGCAGCGGCCGCGCGGCACCAGCTTCCATTTCTGGAAGCCGGAGGCCAGCCTGCACGACCTGCACGACCGCGCCGAGGAGCTGATCGAGGCGGTGAACCTGACCCCCTGGGCCGGGCACACCGCCGCCGAGCTGCCCTACGGCCGCAAGCGCGCCCTGGAGATCGCCACCACGCTGGCGCTCGACCCGGAGGTGATGCTGCTCGACGAGCCGCTGGCCGGCATGGGCCACGAGGACATCGAAGGCACCGCCGCCCTCATCAAGCGCGTCTCGGCCGACCGCACCATCCTGATGGTGGAGCACAACCTGTCGGTCGTCGCTCACCTGTCGGACACCATCACCGTGCTCCGCCGCGGCGAGATCCTGGCGGAGGGCTCCTACGACGTCGTATCGCACAACCCGCAGGTCATGGAAGCCTACATGGGTACGGGGGCTGGCACGGGTGAGGTGGGCCATGCCTGACGGCGCGACCGTGAAGACCACCATGCTGGAGATCCGAGACCTCCAGGCCTTCTACGGCGAGAGCCACGTGCTGCACGGCGTCAACATCGACGTGCGCCAGGGCGAGGTGGTGACCCTGCTGGGCCGCAACGGCGCCGGCAAGACGACCACCATGCGCTCGATCATGGGCATCGTCGGCAAACGCAACGGCTCGATCCGCTTCCAGGGACGGGAGCTGATCGGCATGGCGCAGCACAGGATCCCGCGCCTCGGCATCGGCTATGTGCCGGAGGAACGCGGCATCTTCGCCTCGCTCAGCGTGGACGAGAACCTGATGCTGCCGCCGGTAGTGAAGTCGGGCGGCATGACCGTGCCGCAGATCTACGAGCTGTTCCCGAACCTGAAGGGCCGCGGCACCACCCAGGGCACGCGCCTGTCGGGTGGCGAACAGCAGATGCTGGCCATCGCCCGCATCCTGCGCACCGGCGCCGACCTGATCCTGCTCGACGAGCCGACCGAGGGGCTGGCCCCGGTGATCATCGAGCAGATCGGGGTGGCGGTGCGCAAGCTCAAGCAGCGCGGCTTCACCATCGTGCTGGTGGAGCAGAACTTCCGCTTCGCCGCGACCATTGCCGACCGCCACTACGTGATGGAGGAAGGTCATGTCGTGGACATGATCCCCAATCACCAGCTCGCCCAGAACATGGACAAGCTGCACACGTATCTGGGCGTCTGACGGCACAGAAACCACCTGCCGTCCAACAATCAAAACCCAACAAGCGCTCGATTCATAGGGAGGGACGGTCATGTTTGACCTGCTGGGGGTGCCGCCCCAGGTGCTGTTCGGCCAATTGCTGCTGGGCCTGATCAACGGCTCGTTCTACGCGCTGCTCAGCCTCGGGTTGGCGGTCATCTTCGGCATGCTGAACGTCATCAACTTCGCCCATGGCGCGCTCTACATGATCGGCGCCTTCGTGGCGTGGCTGCTGCTGACGAAGCTCGGCCTCGGCTACTGGTGGGCGCTGGGCCTGTCGCCGCTGATCGTCGGGCTGCTCGGCGTGGTGCTGGAAAAGACCATGCTGTCGCGGCTCTACAAGCTCGACCATCTCTACGGCCTGCTGCTGACCTTCGGCCTCGCCCTGATCATGGAAGGCGCCTTCCGCCACTTCTACGGCGTGTCGGGCCAGCCCTATCCGATCCCGGACGCGCTCAAGGGCGGCCAGAACCTGGGCTTCATGTTCCTGCCCAACTACCGCGGCTGGGTCGTCGCCGCCTCCCTGATCGTCTGCTTCGGGACGTGGTTCGCCATCGAGCGGACGCGGCTCGGCGCCTACCTGCGCGCCGCCACAGAAAACCCGGTGCTGGTCCAGGCCTTCGGCATCAACGTGCCGGTGATGATCACCGCCACCTACGGCTTCGGCGTCGCGCTGGCCGGGCTGGCCGGGGTGCTGGCGGCGCCGATCTACCAAGTGTCGCCGCTGATGGGCTCCAACCTGATCATCGTCGTCTTCGCCGTGGTGGTGATCGGCGGCATGGGCTCCATCCTCGGCGCCATCGTCACCGGCCTGGGGCTGGGGCTGCTGGAGGGCCTGACCAAGGTCTTCTACCCCGAAGCCTCCAACATCGTGGTGTTCGTCGTGATGGCGATCGTCCTACTCATCAAGCCCGCGGGCCTCTTCGGACGGGAGCGCTGAGCCATGGCCACCCA
>NZ_QOKV01000004.1 GCF_008365405.1 Azospirillum brasilense
TCCTGAAGGACCCGGAGACCGAGGGCATCATCATGATCGGCGAGATCGGCGGCGACGCCGAGGTCAAGGGCGCGGAGTTCATCCGCGACTCCGGGACCAAGAAGCCGGTCGTCGGCTTCATCGCCGGCCGCACCGCGCCTCCGGGCCGCCGCATGGGCCACGCCGGCGCGGTGATCTCCGGCGGCAACGACACCGCGGACTTCAAGATCGACTTCATGAAGTCCGTCGGCATCGCCGTCGCCGACAGCCCCGCGAGCCTGGGCTCCACCATGCTCAAGGTCTTCAAGGGCTGATAAAGCGGTCGGCGGGACCCCATATTCCCGCCGACTGCCGAAGGACCGCCGGCCCCCGCGTCTCCACCCGGAGATCCGGGGGCCGTCCGGACCCCAGCGACAAGCAAAAAAACTCTCTGAGGGAACCGGGCAAACGCCCGAGGCAAACAAATGTCCGCTAATCTGGAGAAGACCTCGTTCCTGTTCGGCTCGAACGCCGAATATGTCGCGGAGTTGTACGCGCGCTTCCTGAAGGACCCCTCCTCGGTGGATTCGAGCTGGAACGGCTTCTTCAGGGAGCTGGACGACGACTCCCGCGCCGTCCTGAACGAGCTGAACGGCCCGTCCTGGAGCCTGGAGGAGGGCACGCTCGCCAACGGCGCGCTCGACCCCGTCGCCGCCTCGCTGGACAGCATCGGCGCCCCGGCCGCCACCAACGGCAACGCCGGCCTCGTCGCCCACGCCCAGCAGGTCTATGGCGGCATCAGCCACCAGCAGCTGCGCGCCGCGACGCTCGACAGCATCCGCGCGCTGATGCTCATCCGCGTCTACCGCGTGCGCGGCCACATGAACGCGCATTTCGACCCGCTGGGTCTCGAGAAGCGCGAACCGCACCCGGAACTGGACCCGGCGACCTACGGCTTCGGCCCGGGCGACATGGACCGCCCGATCTTCCTGAACTATTCGCTGGGCCTGGAGACGGCGTCGCTGCGTCAGATCCTGGAGATCCTGCAGAAGACCTACTGCGGGAACATCGGCGTCGAGTTCATGCACATCCAGGACCCGGAAGAGAAGGCCTGGATCCAGGAACGCATCGAGGGCGGGCGCAACCACACCGAGTTCACGGTGAACGGCAAGCGCGCCATCTACGAGCGACTGATCGCCGCCGAGGGCTTCGAGAAGTTCCTCCAGCTGAAGTACACCGGCACCAAGCGCTTCGGCCTTGAGGGCGGCGAGTCGATGATCCCGGCGCTGGAGCAGGTCCTGAAGCGCGGCGGCCAGCTCGGCCTGAAGGAGGTCGTCGTCGGCATGGCCCACCGCGGCCGGCTGAACATGCTGACCAACTTCATGGGCAAGCCCTTCGCCGCGGTCTTCTCGGAGTTCCAGGGCAACCCGTCCAGCCCGCAGGACGTGCAGGGCTCCGGCGACGTGAAGTACCATCTCGGCACCTCGTCGGACCGCGACTTCAACGGCAACATCGTCCACCTGTCGCTGACCGCCAACCCGTCCCACCTGGAATGGGTGAACCCGGTCGTGCTGGGCAAGGTGCGCGCCAAGCAGGCGCAGCGCAACGACCTCGACCGCGAGCAGGTCATGGGCGTGCTGATCCACGGCGACGCCGCCTTCGCCGGTCAGGGCATCGTGGCCGAGACGCTGGGCCTGTCGGAGCTGCGCGGTTACCGCACCGGCGGTACCGTGCACTTCATCATCAACAACCAGATCGGCTTCACCACGAACCCGACCTATTCGCGGTCCGGCGTCTACTGCTCGGACATGGCGAAGATGGTCCAGGCGCCGATCTTCCACGTCAACGGCGACGACCCCGAATCCGTCGTCCACATCAGCCGCATCGCCGCCGAGTTCCGCCAGAAGTTCAAGCGGGACGTGGTGATCGACATGGTCTGCTACCGCCGCCACGGCCACAACGAGGGCGACGAGCCGGGCTTCACCCAGCCGCTGATGTACAAGAAGATCCGCGCCCACGGGACCACGCGGGAGCTGTACGGCAAGCAGCTCGTCGAGGAGAACGTCCTCACCCAGGCCGAGTCCGATCAGATGATCCAGGACTTCATGAAGAAGCTGGAGGGTGAGTTCGAGGCCGCCAACTCCTTCAAGCCGAACAAGGCCGACTGGCTGGAAGGCAAGTGGTCGGGCCTGGAGGCCGCGAAGACCGACGACGAGCGCAAGGGCAACACCGGCGTGGCGATCGACGTGCTGCGCGAGGTCGGCAACAAGCTCTGCGAGTATCCGAAGGACTTCGCGATCAACTCGAAGATCGCCCGCCAGCTCGAGGCCAAGAAGAAGTCGCTGGAAACCGGTGAGGGCATCGACTGGGCGACCGCGGAAGCGCTCGCCTACGGCACGCTGCTGGTCGAGGGCAACGGCGTCCGCCTGTCGGGCCAGGACTCGGGCCGCGGCACCTTCTCGCACCGCCACGCGGTGATGTACGACCAGAACACCGAGAACAAGTACATCCCGCTGAACCACCTGCGCCCCGACCAGGGCCCGTTCGAGGTTCATGACAGCCCGCTGTCCGAGGCCGCCGTGGTCGGCTTCGAATACGGCTATTCGCTGGCCGAGCCGCACAGCCTGACCCTGTGGGAGGCGCAGTTCGGCGACTTCGCCAACACCGCCCAGACCATCATCGACCAGTTCCTCTCGTCGGGCGAGTCGAAGTGGCTGCGCATGTCCGGCCTCGTGCTGCTGCTGCCGCACGGCTACGAGGGCCAGGGTCCGGAGCACTCCTCGGCCCGTCCGGAGCGCTTCCTCCAGATGTCCGCCGAGGACAACTGGCAGATCTGCAACCTGACGACCCCGGCGAACCTGTTCCACGCCTTCCGCCGCCAGATGCGCCGGCCCTTCCGCAAGCCGCTGGTGCTGTTCACGCCGAAGTCGCTGCTGCGCCACAAGCTGTGCGTCTCCAGCCTGTCGGAGCTGGCCGAGGGCACGAACTTCCGCCGCGTGCTGGGCGAGACGGCGACGGACCTGCTGCCGAACGAGCAGATCCGCCGCATCGTGGTCTGCACCGGCAAGGTCTATTACGACCTGCTGCAGGAGCGCACCGCGCGCGGCATCAAGGACGTGGCGCTGGTCCGGTTGGAGCAGCTCTACCCGTTCCCCCGCTCCGCCCTGACCGAGGAGTTCGCCCGCTACCCGAACGCCGAGGTGGTGTGGTGCCAGGAGGAGCCGGAGAACCAGGGTTATTGGGCCTTCGTCGACCGCCGTCTGGAAGGCGCCCTCACCTCGATCGAGCACAAGGCCTCGCGCCCCAGCTACGTCGGCCGCCCGGCCGCCGCGTCGCCGGCCACCGGCCTGCTCAAGCGTCACAACCAGGAGCAGGCGAAGCTTCTGGAAGACGCGCTCGTCATCCGCTGACTCGACGCCCAGGCGTAGAACAAGAAAGTACGAGAGGAACTTATGGCTACCGAAATCAAGGTCCCCACCCTGGGCGAGTCCGTCTCCGAGGCGACCGTTGCCCGCTGGCTGAAGAAGGTCGGCGACGCGGTCGCCGCCGACGAGGCGCTGGTCGAGCTGGAGACCGACAAGGTCACGCTTGAGGTGAACGCCCCGTCCGCCGGCACGCTGGCGGAGATCGTCGCAGCCGACGGCGCCAACGTCGGCGTCGGCGCCCTGCTGGGCGTGCTGGGCGAGGCCGGCGCCGCCGTGGCCGCCCCGGCCAAGGCCGCCGCTCCCGCCGCCGCACCGGCTCCGGCCGCTGCCCCGGCGGCGGCTCCGGCCCCGGCGGGCGCCACCGCTCTGGCCGACGCCGGCCCGGCGGCCCGCAAGCTGGTCGCCGAGAAGGGCCTCGACGCCTCGCAGATCGCCGGCACGGGCAAGGACGGGCGCATCACCAAGGGCGACGTGATCGACCACGCCGCCAAGCCGGCCGCGGCCCCCGCCGCCGCTCCGGCCGCCGCCCCGCAGAAGTACCAGTGGACCGCCGGCACCGCGGGCGACCGTCCGCGCGCCGCGCAGGAGGAGCGGGTCCGCATGACCCGTCTGCGCCAGCGCATCGCCGAGCGCCTGAAGGAGGCCCAGAACAGCGCCGCCATGCTGACCACCTTCAACGAGGTGGACATGACCAACGTCATGGCGCTGCGCAACGAGTATAAGGACTTCTTCGAGAAGCGCCACAAGGTGCGTCTCGGCTTCATGTCCTTCTTCGTGAAGGCCGCCATCCAGGCGCTGAAGGAGATCCCGGCGGTCAACGCCGAGATCGACGGCACCGACCTCGTCTACAAGAACTACTACGACATCGGCGTCGCCGTCGGCACGCCGCAGGGTCTGGTGGTTCCGATCGTCCGCGACGCCGACAAGCTCGGCTTCGCCCAGATCGAGGGCAAGATCGGCGAGCTGGGCAAGAAGGGCCGCGACGGCAAGCTGTCGATGGACGAGCTGACCGGCGGCACCTTCACCATCTCCAACGGCGGCGTCTACGGCTCGCTGATGTCCACCCCGATCATCAACCCGCCGCAGTCGGCGATCCTGGGCATGCACAAGACCCAGGAGCGTCCGGTCGTCGTGAACGGGAAGATCGAGATCCGTCCGATGATGTATCTGGCCCTGTCCTACGACCACCGCATCATCGACGGCAAGGAGGCGGTGACCTTCCTCGTCCGCATCAAGGAGAACATCGAGGACCCGCGGCGCCTGCTGCTGGACGTCTGATACGCACAAGGGAACACCGACAAGGGGATTGCGGGGGGCACCGTCCTCCCGCACCCGACCGCCGGGGACGAAAGCCTCCGGAACCTGAGGAAAGGCGCCGCAAGGCGCCTTATTTTTTGCCGTCACACCGTCGAACGCCCATCACACCAGCACGGCGGCGATCCGGGCAGCGGTGTCCTCCGGCTTCACCACCCGCTCGGCGGGCAGGCGCAGCGTCATGGTCGTCCCGGAGCCCAGCGTGCTGACGCAGGTCAGCGAGCCGCCGTGCAGCTCCATGAAGTTCTTGGAGATCGACAGTCCCAGCCCGGTGCCCTCGAACTGGCGGCTCGCCGAGTTGTCGGCCTGTCGGAAGGGCTGGAACAGATGCTCCATGAAGTCCTTCGGGATGCCGATCCCGGTGTCGGCCACCGACAGGGCCAGGGCGCCGTCCTCCTCGACGCGGGCGGCCAGGGTGACGCTGCCGCCCTCCGGCGTGAACTTCACCGCGTTGGACAGCAGGTTCAGCAGCACCTGCTTGAAGGCGCGTCGGTCCACCCAGATGGCGGGAAGGCCGCCGGACACGCCGTTGCGCAGGTCCACCCCGCTGTCGGCGGCACGGTCGCGGACCATGGTCAGGCACTGGGCCACCGCCTCGCAGGGGTCGATCACCTCTTCGGACAGCTCGTAGCGGCCCGCCTCGATCTTCGACATGTCGAGCACCGCGTTCACGATGTCCAGCAGATGCTTGCCGCTGTCGTGGATGTCCTTCGCGCAGGATTTCTGGCGGTCGTTGAGCTTGCCGAAGAACTCGCTGTCGAGGATCTCCGAGAAGCCGATGATGGCGTTCAGCGGCGTCCGCAGCTCATGGCTCATGTTGGCCAGGAATTCGGACTTGGCGCGGTTGGCCATTTCCGCCTGGCTCTTGGAGGCGAGCAGTTCGGCCTCCTGCTGCCGGCGCTTGGTGACGTCGCGGATGACGCCGACGAAGACGCGCCGCGCCGCCCCATTCTCCTCCGGCCCACTCTCGTCCGGTCCGCTCTCCCCATCCGGTCCACCCAGCCGCAGCGCGCTGACCGCCAGATTGATCGGGAAGGTGCTGCCGTCGCGGCGCAGCGCCAGGACCTCGCGATCGTTGCCGATGATGCGCGAGCCGGCATTCGGGCGGTAGCCGGCCATCGAACGGTCGTGGCCGGCGCGGAAGCCTTCCGGCAGCAGGATGTTGACGCTCTGCCCCACCACCTCCGCCTCGGCATAGCCGAACATGCGCTCCGCCGCGGGGTTGAAGGTCTCGATGATGCCGCGCGAGTCGATGGTGACCACCGCGTCCACCATGGATTCCAGGATTCCGCGGATGCGGCGGGAGGCGCGCTCCAGCCGGTTCTGGTCCTGCTCCCGCCGGGACTGCTGCCGCTCCACGTACCAGGTCAGCAGGGCGATCACCACGGACATGGCGAGGCCCATGGCGATCCATACCGCGCTGTCGCGCTTCCATTCGCCCAGCGCCTCGGCCTTCGGCAGGGTGGCGGCGACGGTGAAGGGATAATCGGCGACGCGGCGGACGCTGGCGATGCTGGGGCGCCCGTCGGTGGGCAGCACAGTGTCCAGAGTCGCCGCATCCCGCGTGCGCAGCACGGCGTCGACTTCCGGCCAATCGGCCAGCGTGGCGAGGCGCCGGCGGCCCTCGTCCCAGGGGCGGTGGATCAACACCGTGCCGTCGGCCAGCGCCAGGGTGACCGTGCCCTCCAGCCCCAGCCGCAGCCCCTCGAAGCCGGCCCCCAGACGCAACGGATTGATCATGGCGACGACCACCCCGGCGAAGCTGCCGTCCGGGTGGGACCAGCGGCGGCTCATCGGAATGACGTAGGTGCCGGGGAAGGCCATGCTGGGGACCGGCGCGCCGATGTGAAGCCCGCCGTCCGAGGCGTTCTCGTCCCGGTGGGCCGCGAAATAGGGCCGGTTGGTCAGGTCGAAGGCCGGGGGGCTGCTGTCGGCGGAGTGGTGCAGGACGCGGCCCTGCTCGTCCACCACGATCAGGCCGGAGATCGGGCCGATGGCGTCGCGCCGGTTGCGCAGAAGGGCGTTCACCGACGGCGCCGCCGCGGTGCGGGCCTGCGGATGGGTGTCCAGGATGGTGACCAGATCGGACAGCAGCAGGTCCACGCTGAACACCGTTCGGACGGCCTGCTCCTCCAGGATGCGGGCGAGGTTGCGGGTCGAGCGCTCGGCCCCATGGACGGCCTCGGCGTGGCGCTGCCAGACGCCGTAGGCGATCATCGCGTTCACCACGACGATGAAGGCCACCCCGGACGCCCTCATCAGGAAGCGCACCGACCCCAGAATCTCGAACAGCCGCTCCCCCAGTCCGGAGGGTGGCAAGTTCTCATCGCGAACCGGATTGCGGCTGGCCATGGCTGTGAACAAATCTCCGCACGCAGTCCAAACGGGGCCGTTAAGGGACCGACCGCGTGGCATTACCCAACGCAAGACGGTACCGCCCTCGGCCACCGCCAATCTCGCGCGAAAACCATAATGGAAGTTTAACCTTAATGCATCAATGAACCCGACCCGCCGGACGGTCGATTGGCGCTTTGCCTGACGCCCGCCGAGCGTTAAGAATTCGCGGGGGTCGGGGATCGTTGCGCAAAGGAACAGGGACGATGAACAGCCAGAAAGACCGCAAGGCCGCGATCCTCGCCGCCACGCTGTCGTCGCTGTGGACGGACACCGAACCCGCCGTGCGCGAGCGCGTGACCGCCATCGCGCTCGCCGACGCCGACGCGATCTCGGACATCTTCTACGCAATCCTGCTGGACCGCCCGGACAGCAACGCCTTCCTCAGCCACACGCTGGTCCAGGAACGGCTGCGCCCGTCGCTGGCGCGCTGGATCGCCGCTCTCTTCACCGCCTCCACCGACGAGGCCATTGCGGCGGTGCTGGAGCAGAATTACCAGGTCGGGCTGATCCACGCCCGCATCAACATCCCGCTGACGCTGGTCAACGCCGGAATGCGGATCGTCAAGAAGGAGCTGTCCACCCGCCTGCTGGCCGCCGACCTCAGCCGCGCGCAGACCGCGTCCGCCATCCTGTTCGTCGGCGAGTTGCTGGACACCGTGCTGGACAACATGCACGAGGCCTATCTGGGCGACCTGTTGGGCAACGTCCGTCACCAGCAGTCGCTGAAGATGTTCATGAGCGGCCCCAACCTGGCGCTGGAGGGCGAGCGGCTGAAATCATCGCTGTTCGATTGGCTGCGCAACACGGTTGTGTCCTTCTACGCGCACGAGGACAGCAATCACGCGAGCCCGCCGCCCATCGAATCGTCCGATTTCGGCCTGTGGCTGAACCACAAGGCGGAGCTGACCTTCGGCCGCGTGACCGAATTGGACCTCATCCGCGAGCGCACCACCCGCATCAGCGCCAAGGTGACCGCCGCGGTGGAGGGCGGCTTGATCACCCCCGCCTTCGTGAAGGAGCTGAACAACGACGTCACGGAGATCGCCTACGTCCTCGGCACCATCATCGGGAAGGCGATGGAGATCGAAAGCGGGCGCGACCCGCTGACCCGCCTGCTGACGCGGCGCTTCATGCCGGCGATATTCCAGCGCGAGGTGGCCATCAGCCTGCGTCACGGCAAGCCCTTCGCCGTGCTGCTGATGGACGCCGACCATTTCAAGACGATCAACGACACGCTGGGCCATCAGGCTGGCGATTCCGTCCTGTCGGACATGGCCGAACTGCTGCACACCCATGTCCGGGCCGGCGATTTCGTCTTCCGCTACGGTGGGGAGGAATTCCTCATCCTGCTGACCGAAATGGACGAGGCGGCGCTGCGCGTGAAGGCCGAATGGCTGCGTCAGACGGTCGAGGAGCATTGTTTCCATGGCACCGGGGGCGCCGGCAACGGGCTGCGGGTCACCGCCTCCATCGGGGCGGCCCTGCACGAGGGGCACCCGGATTACGAACACACCGTCCGCCGCGCCGACGCCGCGCTCTACGAGGCCAAGCGCCAGGGCCGCAACCGCGTGGTGATTGCCTGAATGGTGATTGCCTGAATGGTGATTGCCTGAATGGTGATCGCCTGAGCGTGGCTGCGTCCCGGCATCGGGCGTTGCCCTGCGGTGACGCATCGGATACGTAAGACCTTTCCCTGCCGAGACCTGCGAATTCCATGTCTGACGGACCGCTTTCGCTCTACCGGGCCCGCCGCGGCACCGGGACGCTGCGCCCCGACCCCGATCAGGAGCTGGCCGCCGAGAAGCTCCAGAGCCTCCACAAGGCGCTGAAGGGCTACAGCCCGCAACCCGCGGGGAAGGCCGGCGGCGCGAAGGCCGGCTGGCTGGAGCGGTTCGGGCTGGGCCGCCCGCGCTCCGAACCGGCGGAGGCGCCGCAGGGCCTCTACCTGTACGGCGGCGTCGGACGCGGCAAGTCGATGCTGATGGACCTGTTCTTCGACACCGCCCCGGTGGAGAAGAAGCGCCGCGTCCATTTCCACGAGTTCATGCTGGAGGTGCACGAGCGCATCCACCAGCACCGCCAGTCGGGCAAGAGCAAAGGCAAGGACGCCGACGACGCTCTGCCCGAACTGGCCCGCGCGCTGGCCGACGAGGCGTGGCTGCTCTGCTTCGACGAGTTCCACGTCACCAACGTCGTGGATGCGATGATCCTCGGCCGGCTGTTCACCAGCCTGTTCGACCTCGGCGTGGTGGTGGTCGCGACGTCCAACTGGCCGCCGGACATGCTCTACAAGGACGGGCTGCAGCGCGAGCTGTTCCTGCCCTTCATCGCCCTGCTCAAGGAAAAGCTCGACGTCCTGGCGCTGGAGGGCCCGACCGACTACCGGCTGGACCGGCTCCAGGGCAAGCCGGTCTATTTCTGGCCGCTCGGCGCGGAGAGCGACGCCAGGATCCGCCGGACCTTCGAGACGCTGACCGATGGCGCCCGGGGCGAACCGGCCCATCTGTCGGTCCAGGGCCGGCGGGTGGAGATCGCCTGCGCCGCCAAATGCGTCGCCCTGGTGGATTTCTGGAGCCTGTGCGGCAAGCCGCTGGGGGCGGCCGACTACATCGCCATCGCGACGCACTTCCACACCGTGCTGATCCACGGCGTGCCGACGATGAAGGACGAGCTGCGCAACGAGGCCAAGCGCTTCATGACGCTGATCGACGCGCTCTACGAGCACAAAGTCAACCTCGTGGTCGCCGCCGAAGGCCCGCCGGAGCGGCTGTACCCCGAGGGCACCCACGCCTTCGAATTCGAACGCACGGTCAGCCGCCTGATGGAGATGCAGTCCGAAGACTACCTGCGCCAGCAGCACCTGACCTGAGGGGCCGGGGCGTAGCGCCTCCGCCCGTGTTACCACGGCGATGCCGCCCTACTCCCGTTTCGCGCCGAAGCTAAACGGGCGCCCGACGTTGTATTGCTGAACGTCGGTCCAACGGCGAGGGAGAGGGCGAGGCATGCCTTGGCGGTCCCAGTGCGGTGCACTGACGATGGCGCTATTTCTGACGGCACCGATCCAGTCCGCCCCCGCCGCCGCGGCGGGCAGCGTCGACTGCTGGCTGCTCGACGGGGAGGCGCTGACCCAGGCGCGCGAGGGCGGCTTGTGCAAGGACGCCTTTTCCCGCAATTCGCAGACCGGGGCGGCGCCGGTCGTCCCGGTCACCGCGGCTCCACTGCCGGCCCGCAAGCCCGACCCGCCCCCGAAGAAGCGGGTCGTCACCGTCCAGCGCAAGGCGAAGGCGCAGCCGGACTCCCAGGCGGCGGCCATCGTCCGGCCCGCGGGCCGGAGCGGAGCGGTCGCCGAGGTGGATTTCGGCACCCAGTTCAAGCGCGACTGGAACGCCCTGATGAAGAAGCTGCTTGAGCCGTAAGGCCCCGCCGGGTCAGGTGCGGGCTTCGTCCAGCCACTTCCTCACCGCGGGCGGCTCGTAGGCCGCGAAGGCGTCCAGGATGCCCGCCGCCGTGTCGCGGACGATCAGCATGTCGCGGTGCTTGGGCTGCATGAAGCGCTCTCCCGCCACATGGTCGAGGAAGCCGGCCAGCCCGTCGTAGAAGCCAGCGGCGTTGAGCAGGCCGCAGGGCTTGTCGTGGCGGCCGAGCTGCGCCCAGGTCCACACCTCGAACAGCTCCTCCAGCGTGCCGATGCCGCCGGGCAGCGCGATGAAGCCGTCCGACAGCTCGGCCATCAGGGCCTTGCGCTCGTGCATGGTGGCGACGATCCGCAGCTCCTGAAGGCCCTGGTGGCCGACCTCCTTGTCCATCAGGAATTGCGGGATGATGCCGGTGACCGTGCCGCCGGCCGCCAGGACCGAGTCGGCGATCCGCCCCATCAGGCCGGTCCGCCCGCCCCCGTAGACGAGGCCGATGCCACGCTCCGCCATGTGGCGGCCAAGCTGCTCCGCGGCCTCGCCATAGGCCGGGTTGGTGCCGGGGTTGGACCCGGCGTAGACGCAAATCCGCATGTCGTTCCTCTGTGCGCGCCGTCTCTCGGACGCGTGTCGTAAGGGGCTTACCGGACGCGGGTGACCGTGAAGCGCTGGCTGGGGTTCACGAACTCGTCCTGCGCCGCGATCAGTTGCAGTTCCCGCGTGCCCATCCGGCGGGTGGTCTGGAAGATGGCGTAGATCGCCGCCGCCGCCTGCTCCAGCGCCTCGGCCGGATCGAAGACCTTCAGGTAATGGGCCAGGAACAGGGCGGCCACCGCGTCGCCCGACCCGTTGGGCGGCGGGTCCAGCGGCAGGCGCGGGGTGGAGACCAGCCACGCGCCATCCCGGTCGTCGGCCAGCATCTCGATGTGGCCGGGGTCGGCGTCCTTACGGGTCAGGCTGGTCACCAGGACCAGCCGCGGCCCGCGCTCCCGCAGGGCGGCGGTGGCGGCCAGCGCGTCGTCCAGCGTTTCCACCGTCCGGCCGGTCAGATACTCCAGCTCGAACTGGTTGGGCGTCATCAGGTCGGCGGCGGGCACGGCGTGGTCGCGGATGAACTCCGGCAGGCCGGGACGCACGAAGAAGCCGCGCCCGACGTCGCCCATCACCGGGTCGCAGGCGTAGACGGCGCGCGGGTTGGCGGCCTTCAGCCGGGCCGCCGTCTCGACAATGACCTGACCCAGCCCGACGTCGCCCATATAGCCGGAGAGCAGCGCGTCGCAGGTCGGGAGAACGCCGCGCGCGGCGACGCCGTCCATCAGGTCGGCCACATGCTCCGCCGTGAAGACCTGCCCGGTCCATTCGCCGTAGCCGGTGTGGTTGGAGAACTGCACCGTGTTCACCGCGATGGCGTCGCATCCCAGCCGTTGCAGCGGGAACACCGCGGCCCGGTTGCCGACATAGCCGTAAGCGACGTGGGACTGGATCGAAATGACGGTCTTCATGGGCGGACGATCCGAAAGGTTGGGGGCGCATCCTAAACCGTCCGCGCCACACGCTGGGGATGTTTCCATGCAGACCAGAGTTTCACGCCCTACGCGCCGCATGGACAGGGCGCGCGGGCGCGGCTAATCCTGCGGCAACGACACGAGACCGCTTGAGGGAATGCCATGGCCGCCACCGCCCGCCCGCGCCGCAGCGTGCTTTACATGCCCGGCTCCAACGCCCGTGCCCTGGAGAAGGGGCGCAGCCTGCCCGCCGACGGGCTGATCCTCGATCTGGAGGACGCCGTCGCCCCTGACGCCAAGGCGGAGGCCCGCGCCACCATCAAGGCGTCCATCGCCGCCGGCGGCTATGGCGGGCGGGAGCTGGTGGTCCGCAGCAACGGGCTGAACACCCCCTGGGGCTACGACGACCTCGTGATGGCCGCCACCAGCGGGGCCGACGCCGTGCTGCTGCCGAAGGTGGAGAGCGCCGACATGGTCCGCCAGGCCGAGGCGATGCTGCGCGCCAACGGCTCGCCGGAAGGACAGACCATCTGGTGCATGATGGAGACGCCGCTCGGCATGCTCAACGCCAAGGAGATCGCCGGGGCCAGCCCGAAGCTGGGCGGGCTGGTGATGGGCACCTCCGACCTCGCCAAGGATCTCCACGCGGCCCACACGCGCGACCGGCTGCCGATGCTGACCAGCCTCGGCCTTTGCCTGCTGGCGGCGCGGGCCTACGGCCTCGCCATCCTGGACGGGGTTCATCTCGACCTGAACGACGACGCGGGTTTCGCCGAATCCTGCGCCCAGGGGCGGGAGCTTGGCTTCGACGGCAAGACGCTGATCCACCCCAAGACCATCGCCGCCTGCAACGCCGCCTTCGCCCCCGGCGAGGAGGAGGTCGCCCAGGCCCACCGCATCATCCAGGCCCACGCCGAGGCCGTCGCCCAGGGCAAGGGGGTTGTTCTGGTGGATGGGCGGCTGGTGGAGAACCTGCACGTCGAGAACGCCCGGCGCCTCGTCGCGCTGGACGAGGCGATCCGGGCGCTGGCGACGGCGGGCTGAGGCCCGCCGCTCCGCTCACCGGGAAACGCTCAGGAATCGCGGCGCGCCTGGGCGTCCTTCACGAACTGCGACACCCGCCCGATCTCGCGCGGGTCGGTGTCGACCGTCCGGCGCCCGCTGGGGATCGGGCGCATGCCCTTGCGGGGGGTGCGTCCGGGCGATGGATGCTGGGGCTCCGCGTCCTTCCTGCGCTTCAGGGCGTCTTGAAGGTTGGCTTGGATGATCTCCCGCCGCCGCTCGGCGCGGAACCGCTCCAGCCGCCCGTTCACCCGCTTCAACGCCCGCGCGTAGACCTGCTTCTTGGCGGACAGGCCGCGCTCGCTGGCGTCGGCCGATTGCTGGCCGGTGCCGCTGGCCTTGCCCCGCCGTCCGCGGCGGCGCGAGGCGATGATGTCGCGCGCCCGGTCGCGCTCCCCGCGCAGCCAGCGGGCGAGCGTCAGGGTTTCGTCAGGCGCCAGGGACTCCAGGTCCGGGTAATGGCTGCGGCGGACCTGCTCGAATTCCTTCTCGGACAACAGCCGTCGTTCGCTCGTGAGTTCGACTCCCATCGTAGACCCTCTCTGCTTCGTGGTCCCGCTTCGGCTTACCCCCGTCCGGTCAACCGATCGGGACGCGAAGCGTTCCCCGGTACTGTCCGATGGATCCTGATGCCACTTAGGGGTGCCGAAGGAATCGGAATCACGACCTCCCCGGAACCAAGTCGCCCCCCATCGGTTTTCCGACATGTGGCAGAGGTGGAGGTTGAAGATGGCCTCGAAAGACAACGGCCAAGACGAAGTCCAAACCGGGAGCGGTCGCACGTCGAACCGCGGCTTCGCGTCGATGGACCGTGACCGGCAGCGCCAGATCGCCAGCAAGGGCGGGGAAAGCGTGCCAGCCGACAAGCGCAGCTTCTCCAAGAACCCGGAACTCGCCGCGGAGGCAGGGCGGAAGGGAGGCCGGAGCGTACCGGCGTCCTCCCGCAGCTTCTCCAAGAACCCGTCCCTGGCCGCCGAAGCCGGGCGGAAGGGCGGGCAGGCGAGCCATGGCGGACGCGGTGCCGCCCTGCGTCCGGGCGAAGGCGACTGACGGCACCGACGAAAAAAGCCCCTCTCCGCATTGGAGAGGGGCTTTCTTTGCGTCGTCCTCTGGTCGGCGTCCTCCGACCCGCCGGGCCGGGGACGCGACCGGTCAGGAGGCCAGCTTGTCCAGCTCGCGCAGGATCGAGTCGCCCATGACGGTCGTGGAGCAGCGGGCCATGCCCGGCGCCATGATGTCCGCCGTGCGCATGCCGCCCGACAGCACGTTCTGCACGGCCTTCTCCAGCATCTTCGCTTCCGTGTCCATGTCGAACGAGTAGCGCAGGCACATGGCGAAGGACAGCAGCGTCGCGCAGGGGTTGGCGAGGTCGCGGCCGGCGATGTCCGGAGCGGAGCCGTGCACCGGCTCGTAGAGCGCCTTGCGCTGGCCGTTGGCGTCCGGAGCGCCGAGCGAGGCCGACGGCAGCATGCCGAGCGAGCCGGTCATCATCGCCGCCTCGTCCGACAGGATGTCGCCGAACAGGTTGTCGGTGACGATCACGTCGAACTGCTTCGGGTTCTTCAGCAGCTGCATGGCGCCATTGTCGGCGTACATGTGCTCCAGCGTGACGTCGGAGAACTCCTCCTGATGGAGCTTCGTGACTTCCTGGCGCCACAGGAGGCCCGATTCCATCACGTTGGCCTTCTCCATCGAGTGGAGCTTGTTGCCGCGCTTGCGCGCCAGTTCGAAGGCGACGCGGGCGACGCGGCGGATCTCGCTGGTCGTGTAGACCTGGGTGTTGACGCCGCGGCGCTCGCCGTTGCCGATGTCGGTGATGCCGCGCGGCTCACCGAAATAGACGCCGCCGGTCAGCTCGCGGACGATCAGGATGTCCAGGCCCCTGATGACGTCGGCCTTCAGGGTCGAGGCGTCGACCAGGGCGTCGAACACCACCGCCGGGCGCAGGTTGGCGAACAGGTTCAGCTCCTTGCGGAGCGTCAGCAGACCGGCTTCCGGACGCTTGGTGTAGTCGGTGGGGTTGTCCCACTTCGGGCCGCCGACGGCGCCCAGCATCACCGCGTCCGCCGCCAGCGCGTCGGCCAGCGTCTCATCCTTCAGGGGAACGCCGTAGGCATCGATCGCCGCACCGCCGACCAGCCCCTCGGTGACGTCGAAGGTGACGTTGCGCTTGCGGTCGAGCCAGTCGATGACCCGGCGCACCTGGCGCATGACCTCCGGACCGATCCCGTCGCCGGGCAAAAACAGAAGCTTCTTGTTGGCGGGCATGGCGCACGCACTCCCCATTGGAGACTTTATCAGTGTTGTCTAATCCGCGGACCGACAGGCCGGAAGGTGGGTCCATCCCCGCCGGTCCGCAAGGCCGTCATGGCCTGTATCGATTGGCCCGATACCGTTGACCCGGATCAGCCCCAGAGCCAGGGCTGGCCGCCGCGCTGCTTGCCTTCATACTGGTCGATGAAGGCGGCCTGCTGCATGGTCAGCCCAATGTCGTCCAGCCCGTTCAGCAGGCAATGCTTGCGGAAGGGATCGACCTCGAAGCTGATCTTGCCGCCGTCCGGACCGGTGATCTCCTGTTTCTCCAGATCCACCGAGACGATGGCGTTCGACCCGCGCGACGCGTCGTCGAGCAGCAGGTCGACCTGCTCCTTCGGCAGCTTGATCGGCAGGATGCCGTTCTTGAAGCAGTTGTTGAAGAAGATGTCCGCGAAGCTCGGCGCGATGATGCAGCGGATGCCGAAATCGGCGAGCGCCCACGGCGCATGCTCACGCGATGAGCCGCAGCCGAAATTGTCACCCGACACGAGGATCTTGGCGCTGCGGTAGGCCGGCTTGTTGAGGACGAATTCCGCGACCTCGGCACCGTCGGGGGTGTAGCGCATCTCGTCGAAAAGATGCTTGCCCAGCCCGGTCCGCTTGATGGTCTTCAGGAATTGCTTGGGAATGATCATGTCGGTGTCGACGTTGATCATCGGCAGCGGCGCCGCAACACCGGTGAGAACCGTAAACTTTTCCATCGCCAGAATCCTGTCGCGCAAAAGAGGCGCAAGCGTGTGCATGCGGAGTTCGGTGAATAGCAGACCCGTCCCGCCATTGCCAGAGGAAGCTTGCCGCAAATGCCGCCCGCGGCGCGCGATTCCGCATCCCGGAACACAGCCGGACGCAACGAAATTGCTCCCGAATTCCCTCCGCCACCTTCAGCCCGGCATCCCGTCCTTGCTGCGGGGCGCTCCCTCGCCTACCAAGGGGCCGACGCTCCCCTGGGTTCCGCGATCTCCATGACATTGCTCCCCGCCGCCCGCCGCCCGCGCACCGCTGCACTCGCCTTTTTGCTGCTGGCCCCGCCGCTCTATGGCCTGCTCGGGCTGGCGCTCGGCATGGACGCCAATTGGGACCTGAGGAACTACCATTGGTACAACGCCTACGCCCTGCTGACCGGGCGGCTGGGCATGGACATGCTGCCGGCGCAGATGCCCAGCTTCTACAACCCCCTGCTGGACGTGCCCTTCTATCTGCTCGCCAGCCATCTGCCGGCGCGCGCGGCGGGCTTCGTCTGGGGGACGCTGCACGGGCTGAATCTGGCGCTGGCCTTCCTGCTGGCCCACGCCACGCTGCGCGTCGGCGGCGCGGGGCCGCGGGTGGCCCTGGCCGCCCTGCTGGCGGTGATGGCCGGCTTCGGGGGCGGCACGCTGGGGCTGCTCGGCACCACCTTTCACGACAACATGGTCAGCCTGGGCGTGCTCGGCGCGCTGGTCGTGGTGGCGGGGTCGCTGCCTCGGCTGATCGACGGGCCGGCGCCCGGCGCCTTCGCGCGGGTGGCCGCGGCGGGGCTGATGGCCGGGGCGGCGATGGGGATGAAGAACCCGACGGTGATCTACGCGGTCGGGCTCTGCCTCGCCTTCCTGGCTGTACCGGCGCGGCCCTGGCGGCGGCTGTGGCTGTCCTTCTTCTTCGGCGTCGGGGTGCTGGGCGGGCTGGCGCTGTGCGGCGGCTTCTGGATGGCCCATTTGTGGGTGGAGTACGGGAATCCCGTCTTCCCGCACATGAACCAGATCTTCAAGTCGCCCTTCGCCGCGCTGTCCGGTTACGTCAACGTCAGCTTCTTCCCGGACTCGCGGCTGGAGCGCCTGTTCTTTCCGTTCTTCTTCCCCTTCGCACCGCTGAAGGTCGGCGAGGTGCCCTTCTTCGACCTGCGCGTCCTGGTGCTGTTCGTCCTTGTGCCCGTGGCCGCCGCGCTGGCGCTGCTCGGGCGGGCGCTCCGCCGACCGTCAGCGGAACTGACCGACACCGCCGCCACCCGCTACCTGCTGACCGCCATGGCGGTGACCTACGCGCTGTGGGTGGGGATGTTCTGCATCTATCGGTATCTGGTGCCGCTGGAGATGCTGGCCCCGCTGGCCATCGTCATGGCGGCGGGCCTGCTGCCGGTTCCGCGCCGGGCGGCACTCGCCCTGGCGGCACTGCTCCTGCTGCTGGTCCAGGCAACCGCCCGCCCCGCCGACTGGGGTCGCGCGCCGTGGAGCGAGCGCTGGGTGGAGGCCGCCGTTCCGCCCATCGAGGACCCGAACGACACGATGGTGCTGATGGCCGGCTACTGGGCGATCTCCCACGTCATCCCGGCCTTCCCGCCGCGCATCCCCTTCGTGCGCATCCAGTCCAACTTCCTCCAGCCGGACTCGGTCGGCAACGGCTACCTCGCCCTGATGCAGGACAAGGTGGGGGCGCACCGCGGTCCCTTCCTGATGCTCAGCACGATCCCCGACACGCCCGGCGCGGCGAAGGCCGCCGCCCTTCTGGGGCTGCGGGTGGCGCAGGACAACTGCCGCGACATCCCCAACAACCTGGGCGAGCCGCTGAACCTCTGCGCCGTGACGCGCATGGCGGACCATGAAAGGTCAGTGGATTAAATCAGGCGATTGTGCTGTTTAACCCTGCATCGGCACCGTTTCGAAGCGCATCGCCATGACCGTCTCCGCCATCGACCGCCCTGCAGCGTCCGCAGCCCCAACCACGGAGCCGGACCCGGACACGGCGCCCGCAATGACGCCCGTGGTGGCCCCGGTGGTGGCGGTGCTCATCCCCTGCTACAACGAGGAGGCGGCCATCGCCGCCGTCGTGCAGGATTTCCGCAAGGCCCTGCCCGACGCGACGGTCTATGTCTACGACAACAACTCGTCCGACCGCACGGTGGAGGTGGCGAAGGCCGCCGGCGCCGTGGTCCGGCACGAGCCGTTGCAGGGCAAGGGCAACGTCATGCGCCGCATGTTCTCCGACATCGAGGCGGACGTCTATGTGCTGGTGGACGGCGACGACACCTACCACGCCCCCTCCGCGCCGCTGATGGTCAAGCGGCTGTGGGACGACCAGCTCGACATGGTCAACGGCGCCCGCGTCACCGAGATCGTCAAGGCCTACCGGCCCGGCCACCGCTTCGGCAACATGCTGTTGACCGGCATGGTCGCGCTGATCTTCGGCAACCGCATCGGCGACATGCTGTCCGGCTACCGCGTCTTCTCGCGGCGCTTCATCAAGTCCTTCCCGGCGCTGGCCAGCGGCTTCGAGACGGAGACGGAGCTGACCGTCCACGCGCTGGAGCTGAACATGCCCATCGCCGAGATCAAGGCCCCCTACAAGGACCGCCCGCCCGGCTCGCACAGCAAGCTGAACACCATCCGCGACGGCGTCCGCATCCTGCGCACCATCGTCAACCTGGTGAAGGAGGAGCGGCCGCTGCCCTTCTTTTTCGCCATCTTCGCGGCGCTGGCCGCAGCGTCGATGATCCTCGCCTGGCCGGTGGTGACGACCTACCTGCAGACCGGGCTGGTGCCGCGCCTGCCGACCGCCGTGCTGTCCACCGGGCTGATGTTGCTGGGCTTCCTCAGCCTGACCTGCGGGCTGATCCTCGACACGGTCACGCTGGGCCGCCGCGAGGCCAAGCGCATGCGCTACCTGTCCATCCCCGCACCGGGCTTCCATCCGGTCCGCAAGGCCGCCGGATCCTGACCATGCGCGATCTCAGCGGCACCCTGTCCGCCGACCGGCTCGGCCGGCTGGCCGTGCAGTTCGGCAAGTTCGGCCTCGTCGGCGTGGTCGGTCTGGTGGTGGACACGGCGGTGGTCTACGCGCTGGTGTTCGGCGCCGGGCTGGAGTTCTTCGCCGCCCGCATCCCGGCCTATCTGGCCGCCGCCACCACGACCTTCGCGCTGAACCGCGCCTTCACCTTCCGCGGGGCCGCCGACGCGCCGCTCTACCGCCAATGGGCGACGTTCCTGGCCGCCAACGCCTTCGGCGGGGTGGTGAACTACGGCGTTTCGGTCGGGCTGGAGGCCGCCCTGCCGCTGGCCGAGGCCCATCCGGTGCTGGCCGTCGCCGCCGGTTCGCTGTCCGGCATGGTGCTGAACTTCGCCGCCTCCAAGCATCTGGTCTTCAAGGACGCCTGATCCTTGGGCTCCTAAGGCACCCCTCTCCTTCCGGATAGCGCCGGAAGTCCCATTGTGCGCCGCCGCAAACACCCGAAGTCCATGGAATGGGGCGCATCCGACGGGAATGGCCCCGACACCGACCTGCCTTGGCAAGGAGCCGGGAGGGAGCCATGAACAACAGCGACGTGCTGTGGGCCTGGGTGGCCGGAGTCACCGTGTCCGTAGCCCTGCTGGTCGGGCTGTCCCGCGCGCACGGACCGCCGACCCACGCCACGGACGGGCATTTCACCCTGCCGGAAATGGCGATGGGCGGCGCGGGTTGGGACTACGAGGCGTGGGAGCGGACCGGCGGAACGCCGCCGCGGCCCGAGTCGGAGGACACCCTCGCCCGGATGCTCGACCTGCTGGAGGGCATCCCCCCGGCATCGGGCGCGCCCCTGCCCGACGGGGACACGGCCGACACCGGCGGAGCCGAAACCCAGTGACCCCGTGAACTGTTTGCCACGACCACCCCGTGCAGCCATGGACTCCGCAGCCCCGGTCGCCATATAACGGCGGTCATGACGCGCGAATTCCTGAAGATGCACGGGCTCGGCAACGACTTTGTCGTGATCGACGCCCGCAACACGCCGTACACGCCGGCCGAGGCCGAGGTGCGTGCCATCGCCGACCGCAAGACCGGGGTGGGCTGCGACCAGTTCATCGTGATCGAGCCGGCGAAAACGGACGGCACGGCGGGCTTCATGCGCATCCGGAACGCCGACGGCGGTGAGGTGTCGGCCTGCGGCAACGCCTCGCGCTGCGTCGGCTGGCTGCTGATGGAAGAAGCGGGGGCGGAGCGCGTCGCCTTCGAGACCAACGCCGGCATCCTTCAGGCCAGCCGCGCCGACAACGGGCGCATCACCGTGGACATGGGTCCGGCCAATCTGGACTGGACGCAGATTCCGCTGGCGGAACCGGCCGACACGCTGCGCCTCGACGCGGTGGCGCACGGCGGCTTCGCCGGCCCCACGGCGGTCAGCATGGGCAACCCGCACGCCGTCTTCTTCGTGGACGACGCCGAGGCGGTGCCGCTGGCCGAGGTCGGCCCGGTGTTCGAGACTCACCCGGCCTTCCCCGAGCGCACCAACGTCGAGTTCGTCCAGGTGCTCTCCCCCACCGCCGTCCGCATGCGGGTGTGGGAACGCGGGGCCGGCGTCACCCAGGCCTGCGGGACCGGTGCCTGCGCCACCGCGGTCGCCGCGATCCGCCGTGGGCTGACCAACCGCAAGGTCGACGTGATCCTGGACGGCGGCACCCTGACAATCGAATGGCGTGAGGACGGCCGCGTGCTGATGACCGGCCCCGTCGCCCTCAGCTACACCGGGCGGCTGTCCGCGGAGTTGGCGGCCACCTGAACGAATAGCCGCCGTTAGGCTGAAAGAGCATGAGCGACACTGTGACCAACGAGCCGGAGATCGTCACCTTCGGCTGCCGCCTGAACACCTACGAATCCGAGGTGATGCGCACCCACGCCCGCAACGCCGGGCTGGAGGACGTCGTCATCGTCAACACCTGCGCGGTGACCTCGGAAGCGGAACGGCAGGCCCGCCAGACCATTCGCAAGCTGCGCCGCGAGCGCCCGAACGCCCGCATCGTGGTGACCGGCTGCGCCGCCCAGATCGACCCGCAGCGCTACGGCGCCATGCCGGAGGTCGATCAGGTGCTCGGCAACCAGGAGAAGCTCCAGCCCGAGAGCTGGGGTCTGGCCCCGGCGGAGAAGGTGCTGGTCAACGACATCATGTCGGTCAAGGAGACCGCCGGCCACCTGATCGGCGGCTTCGAGGACCGGGCGCGCGCCTTCGTCCAGGTCCAGCAGGGCTGCGACCACCGCTGCACCTTCTGCATCATTCCCTACGGCCGCGGCCCGTCGCGCTCCGTCCCCATCGGCGCGATCGTGGAGCAGGTGCAGGCGCTGGTGAAGGCCGGCTACAACGAGGTCGTGCTGTCCGGCGTGGACATCACCAGCTTCGGCCCCGACCTGCCGGGCACGCCGACGCTGGGGCAGATGGTGCGGCGCCTGCTCGCCCTGGTGCCGGAGTTGCCGCGGCTGCGCCTGTCCTCGCTCGACTGCATCGAGATCGACGACGACCTGTGGCGCCTGATCGAGACGGAGCCGCGGCTGATGCCGCACCTCCACCTGTCGCTCCAGGCCGGCGACGATATGATCCTGAAGCGCATGAAGCGCCGGCACAGCCGCGCCGATGCCATCGCCTTCTGCGAGCGCGTGCGCTCCCTGCGCCCCGACATGGTGTTCGGCGCCGATTTCATCGCCGGCTTCCCCACGGAAACCGACGAGATGTTCGAGAACACGCTGCGGCTGGTCGAGGAGTGCGGCCTGACCTGGCTGCACGTCTTCCCCTACAGCCCGCGCCCCGGCACCCCGGCCGCCCGCATGCCGCAGGTCGACGGCGGCGTCCGCAAGGAGCGCGCGGCCCGTCTGCGCGCGCTCGGCGCCGAGGCCGAGGCCCGCACTCTGGCCTCCCTGGTCGGGCGCGAGGTATCGGTGCTGGTCGAGAAGGACGATCTCGGCCGCACCCAGCATTTCGCCGAAATCCGCCTGGGCACGCCCCGGCCTCCCGGCTCCGTCCTGCGCGCCACGGTCACCGGCGTGGCCGGCGGCGCGCTGACCGGCACCCCCCTTTGAGAACAGTGGACACGCCATGATCCTGCGTTGGTTCGGCCGCAAGAAGCCCGAAGAGCAAGCCCGCAAGGACGAGACGACCGCCCCGCTCCCGGAAGCGGTCCCCGCCGAGCCTGCGCTCGCGGAGCCGGTCGCCGAAGAGCTGGTCCAGGAGCCGCCTGTTCCGGAACCGGTCGCCGAGGAGCCGCCCCCGGTGCCCGAGGTGGTGCCGGAACCCGAACTCCCACCGCCGCCCGCGGTCGAAACCCCGCCCCCGCCGCCCATCGCCCCGCCGTCCGAGCCGGAGGAGCGCGAGGACGCGCCGGAGATCGTCCGCGACGACCTTCCCGCGGCGCTGGCGGCCGAGGAGGAGAAGCCCAAGAAGGGCTGGTTCGCCCGGCTGAAGGACGGCCTGTCCAAGTCCTCGTCCAAGCTGACCGAGGGCATTTCCGGCATCTTCACCAAGCGCAAGCTCGACGACGAGGCGCTGGAGGAGCTGGAGGAGCTGCTCATCACCGCCGACCTCGGCCCGACCACGGCGGCCAAGGTGACGGCGGAACTGGCGCGCACCCGCTTCGGCAAGGAGGTCAGCCCCGAGGAGGTCAAGGCCACGCTGGCCGCCGAGGTGGCGAAGATCGTCGGCCCGGTCGCCAAGCCGCTGGAGATCGACGCCACGCTGAAGCCCCACGTCATCCTGGTGGTCGGCGTCAACGGCACCGGCAAGACGACGACCATCGGCAAGCTGGCCCGACAGTTCCGCGCCGAGGGCAAGACGGTCATGCTGGCCGCCGGCGACACCTTCCGCGCCGCCGCGGTCAGCCAGTTGAAGATCTGGGGCGAGCGCACCGGCTGCCCGGTGATCGCCCGCGACACCGGGGCCGACGCCGCCGGCCTCGCCTTCGACGCGCTGGAGGAGGCGCGGCGCCAGGGCGTGGACATCCTGCTGATCGACACCGCGGGCCGCCTGCAGAACAAGGCCGGCCTGATGGAGGAGCTGCGCAAGATCGTCCGCGTCATCAAGAAGGTGGACGAGAGCGCCCCGCACACCACCCTGCTGACGCTGGACGCCACCACCGGCCAGAACGCGCACAATCAGGTGGAGGTGTTCCGCGACATGGTGAACGTCTCCGGCCTGATCCTGACCAAGCTGGACGGGTCGGCGCGCGGCGGCGTGCTGGTCTCGCTGGCCGAGCGCTTCAAGCTGCCGGTGCACGCCATCGGCATCGGCGAGGGCGTCTACGACCTGCGCCCCTTCGACGCCGACCAGTTCGCCAAGTCTCTGATGGGGTTGCCGTCCCAGTAACGGCGCCCCCAGCACGGGCAGGCGGGCGGGGAGAGCGAGAAAGGGACTTCCGGCCGCTTCGCCCAAGCCCTATCTGAAGACCATGACGGCTGCCAAGACCTCCCCCTCCCCCGTTCCTCCCGGTCCTGTCGAGCGCTTCACCGACGCGGACGCCGCCCTGGCCCTCGTCAAGGACCTCTACGACCGCAACACCGCCTATCTGCGCGACCGCTTCGCCGCCTTCACCCGTGGCTCGGACGGCGGACGGCGGGAACAGGCCCATTACCCCTATGTCCGGCTCTCCACCGCCTCGGCGGCCACGGTGGACACGCGGCTGGCCTACGGCTTCGTCGAGGGGCCGGGCACCTACGCCACGACGCTGACCCGCCCCGACCTGTTCGACCGCTATTACCGCGAACAGCTCTCGCTCCTGCTGCGCAACCACGGCGTTCCGTTGGAGGTCGGCATCAGCGACGAGGCGATCCCGATCCACTTCGCCTTCCCCCAGGGCATGCACGTCGAGGGCGACCTGACGCCGGAGCGGCTGGCCGGCCTGCCCGACCTGTTCGACCTGCCCGACCTCGCCCGCATGGACGACACCATCGTCAACGGCACCTACGAGGAGTCGCTGGACGCGGTGAAGCCGCTGGCCCTGTTCACCGCACCGCGTGTGGATTTCTCACTGCACCGGCTGCGCCACTACACAGCGACGGCGCCGGAGGACTTCCAGAACTTCGTCCTGTTCACGAACTACCAGTTCTACGTGGACGAGTTCATCCGCATGGCCCGCGAGATCATGGAGCCGGCCTCCGATCCCGAGCTGGCCGCCTACCGCAGCCAGTACGACCGCTTCGTCGAGCCCGGCGGCATCATCGCCCATAACGCCAATCTGGGGGGCAATCCCGGCGAGGCGCCCACCAACGGCGCGCGGCTGCTCCGCCTGCCGCAGATGCCCGCCTACCACCTGACCCGCCCGGACGGCAACGGCATCACGCTGGTCAACATCGGCGTCGGCCCGTCCAACGCCAAGACCATCACCGACCACATCGCCGTGCTGCGCCCGCACGCCTGGATCATGCTGGGCCACTGCGCCGGGCTGCGCAGCACGCAGCGGCTGGGCGACTATGTGCTGGCCCACGGCTATGTCCGCGACGACCATGTGCTGGACGCCGACCTGCCGACCTGGGTGCCCGTCCCGGCGCTGGCCGAGGTGCAGCGCGCCCTGGAGACGGCGGTGGAGCGGGTGACCGGCCTGTCCGGCTACGCGCTGAAGAGCATCATGCGCACCGGCACCGTGGCGACCATCGACAACCGCAACTGGGAACTGCGTGACCACCGCGAGCCGCTGATGCGCTTCAGCCAGAGCCGCGCCGTCGCGCTGGACATGGAAAGCGCCACCATCGCCGCCAACGGCTTCCGCTTCCGCGTTCCCTACGGCACGCTGCTCTGCGTCTCCGACAAGCCGATGCACGGGCAGTTGAAGCTGCCGGGGATGGCCGACCGCTTCTACCGCGAGCGGGTGGACCAGCATCTGAAGATCGGCGTGCTGGCCATGGAGCTTCTGCGCGAGCACGGCATGGAAACCCTGCATTCCCGCAAGCTGCGCAGCTTCGCCGAGGCCGCCTTCCAGTAAGCCATCTTGCCTCATCCGAAAGTGCAGGCGCCGAAGGGCGGCTGCGTACTATCTTAGGATGCCCGGCAACAAGGAAACTGGACGATTATGGCCGTGCGTGCAGGTTGGAGCGTCATCGCCGCCCTTTCACTCGGACTGGCGACGGGACCGGTGCTGGCCCAGGACAATGTTCCGAAAACCGACAGCGTCCCGAACACGGACACCACTCCGCCAGCGGAAACCACGCCCCGGTCCGGCCCGTCCATCGGCTTCTGGGTCGACAACGACCTGTTCGGCGGCGGGACGGACCGTTACTACACGAACGGAGTCCAGTTCTACTACGTCTCCGGCGACCGCCCGACCTACGGCAACATCGATTGGCTGGCCAACCTCGTCCCCTGGATCGGGGAGCATGGGGTGCGGCGCTACGGCATCGCCTTCGGCCAGAACATGTACACCCCCAGCGACATCACCAAGCCGATCCCCGACGCCACCGACCGCCCCTACGCCGGCTGGCTGTACGGCCGCCTGTCGGTGATTTCGGAAGAAACGCGGCAGGTGGACCGCATCGACCTGGACCTCGGCATGGTCGGCCCGGCATCGCTGGCGGAGCAGACCCAGAAGACGGTGCACCGCATCGTGCCCGGCGCCCGCTGGCCGGAGGGCTGGGACTACCAGCTCAAGAACGAGCCGGGCATCATCCTCAGCTACGAGCATGTCTGGCGCGCCGAGCGCCCGACGCGCATCGGCCCCTTCGAGGCGGACATCAGCCCCCACGTCGCCGGCAGCGTCGGCAACGTCCTGACCTTCGGCGGGGCCGGCGTCACGATGCGGCTGGGCGGCAACATGGCGCCGCCGGTCGGCGCGCTGATCCTGCGCCCGACCGCCAGCATCCCCTATCAGGACAGTGTGGCCGCGGGGGCGCCGCGACCGCCCTTCTCCTGGTACGTCTATGCCGGGGCGGAGGGGCGCGCCGTCGCCCGCAACATCTTCCTCGATGGCAACAGCTTCCGCGACAGCCGGTCGGTGGACAAAAACAACTTCATCGCCGCCTTCCAGCTGGGCGTGACGCTGCGCTACGACCGGTTCGGCATCTCCTACGCCCAGAATTTCCTGTCGCCGGAGTTCGAGGGGCAGAAATCCTACACCAACTACGGCTCGATCCGCGCCTCCTACCGGTTCTGACCGCCTCCATATGCCCTCGGCCTTCGATCCCTCTCCCGCCCCGGGAGAGGGAGGGACCCACCGCGAAGCGGTGGGAGGGTGAGGGTACCGCCAAGGATCAGTGCCTTGATCCTCGCAATACCCTCACCCGGCTCTCAGCGGATGCCATCGTCATCCGCCTGACGCCGTCAGCGCTGGCCTTCGGCCAGTGCGAGAGGCCCTATGGGCCACCCTCTCCCGGGACGGGAGAGGGATTCACTTTATCCCAAGCCCGGTTCGGTCTATGTGAGGGTCATGAACCAATACGCCCGACTGCTGATCGAAGCCGGCCCGCTGGCGGCCTTCTTCATCGCCAATTCCCAGGCCGGCATCATGATCGGCACCGCCGTCTTCATGGTGGCGATCAGCATCTCCGTGCTGGTCTCCTGGCGGTTCGAACGCAAGGTGCCGGTGATGCCGGTGGTCGGGGCGGGCTTCGTCCTGCTGTTCGGCGGGCTGACCCTGTGGCTTCAGGACGACCTGTTCATCAAGATCAAGCCGACGCTGGTCAACCTGCTGTTCGCCGCGGTCCTGTTCGCGGCGCATCTGACGCGGCGCAACGTGCTGAAGCATGTCCTGGGGTCGGTGCTGAACCTGTCCGACGCGGGGTGGCGCACGCTGGCGATCCGCTGGGCATGGTTCTTTCTGCTGCTGGCCGTGCTGAACGAGGTGGTGTGGCGCACCATGTCCACCGACGCCTGGGTGAATTTCAAGGTGTTCGGCATCATGCCGCTGACCTTGCTGTTCAGCGCCCTCCAGGCCCCGCTGATCCTGCGCCATCAGGTGCCGGAGGAGCCGCCGGTCGAGAAGTCCTCCACCTCCGCCTCCTGACCGTCCCCCTCCTCCCTGACGGAGCGCCCCCACCATGTCACACGACTACCCGCGCGACCTGATCGGCTACGGGCCCCGTCCGCCGCACCCTTACTGGCCGGGCGGGGCGCGGGTGGCGGTGCAGTTCGTCATCAACTACGAGGAGGGCGGGGAGAACTGCGTCCTGCACGGCGACGCCGCGTCGGAGGCCTTCCTGTCGGAGATCGTCGGCGCCCAGCCCATCGTCGGCATGCGGCACATGAACATGGAGTCGATCTACGAGTACGGGTCCCGCGCCGGCTTCTGGCGGCTGCACCGGATGTTCACGGAGCGCGGCCTGCCGGTGACCGTGTACGGCGTCGCCATGGCGCTGGAGCGCAACCCGGACGCCGTCCGCGCCATGCAGGACGCCGGGTGGGAGATCGCCACCCACGGCTATCGCTGGATCGACTACCAGCATCTGCCGGAGGCGGTGGAGCGCGAGCACATGCTGCGCGCCATCGAGATCCACACCCGCGTCACCGGCTCCCGCCCGCTCGGCTGGTATCTCGGGCGGTGCAGCCCCAACACCTGGAAGCTGGTGTCGGAGGAGGGCGGCTTCCTCTACAACGCCGACAGCTACGCCGACGACCTGCCCTATTGGGACGACCGCTTCGGCCGGCCGCAGCTGATCGTGCCCTACACGCTCGACGCCAACGACATGCGCTTCGCAACCAACCAGGGATTCAACACCGGCGAGCAGTTCTTCACCTATCTGAAGGACAGCTTCGACGTGCTCTACGCCGAAGGCGAAGACCAGCCGAAGATGATGTCGGTCGGGCTGCATTGCCGTCTGGTCGGGCGCCCGGGGCGCGCCGCGGCGCTGGCCCGCTTCCTCGATTATGTGCGGGGTCACGACAAGGCGTGGGTCGCCACCCGGCTCGACATCGCCCGCCATTGGATGGCCGAGCACCCCTACCGACCGGCGGCCTGAGCCGGGAAAGGGCGTCCCGGGCGCGCTCCCGGCCCAACTTTCTCACGCCAATTCGTCGCATCGGCGTTTGAACCAACGTCGAAATACAGTAGAAGGTCTTTGGATCGTGGCGCGGCCCTTCGAAGCCGCGTCCCCGTGACTGCCGACTTCTTGCGATCTTCAACTGGGTGCGCACGCCGCCGTGACGTTCAAGGATGAGATGAAGGCCGCCGGTCGGACGGCGGATCACAAGGCGCGCCCCATGGCGGATGCCCCCGCCGACGATGGGGGAGAGGCCCGGGACGACATCGCCCGCCTTCTGCGCGCCCTCAACGATGACCTCAAGGCCGACCCGGCGGAAGAGGACGATCTCCTGTCCCCGGACGCCGGGCGGAAGGCGGAGCGGCATCTGCCCATCGGCAAGATCGCCGCGGCGCTCGCCGCCGCCATCGGCATCGGCGCGGTCGTCGTGATGCTGGACCAGGGCGGGGAGGCGCCGTCCGCACCCCCCGCACCGCTCATCACCGCCGTCCCAAGCGCACCGGCCCCCGGCGGCGCTTCGCCCGGCACCGTGACTCCGGCAAAGCCGGAACCGCTGATCACCCGCGCAGCGCCCGCTCCTGCACCGCCCCAGCAGGCGCCGATGCAGACGCAGACCATCGTCGCGCCGCCCACCGTGGCCACGCCGCCCATGGCGCTGCCGCAGATCCCGCCGCCGGCGCTGAAGGTGCCGGAGCCACCGGCTCCGCCATCGCCCGCTCCCACCGTCACCAAGCCGGCCGACCCCGTCCCCGCGCCGCACCCCGTGGAAACGGTGGAGAGCGCGAAAGCCCCGACGCATCCGCCGGCTTCGACCCTGACGGCGCCCCCGGCCGAACCCATCAAGGCACCGGCCCCCGCCAAGGCTACGGAAACGGCGGAACTTCAGGCCATGCTGTCGGCCCCGCCCCCGCCGGCCGCGGCCCAGCGCCCGGCCGCCGCAACGCGCCCGGCGCCGCAGCCTGCCAAGCCGGCGCCCAAGACCGCCTCCACGCCGCCCGCCACGGCTCCATCGTCCGGCGTGCTGACGCCGCCGCCCGCCGCCGCTGCTCCTCCGGACGGGCGCTACACCGTGCAGGTCGGGTCCTTCCAGCAGGCCGACAACGCGGAAGGGCTGGTCCGCCGCCTGCGCGGTCTCGGCTTCAACGCCTACGCGCTGGACTGGACCGACGCCGAGCAGCGGTCCTGGCACGTCGTCCGCGTCGGCGGCTATGCCGACACCGCCGCCGCCCGTCAGGCCGCCGCGTCGCTGAAGGGCAAGGTGGAAGCGCAGCCCATCGTCGTCTCGACGCGCTGACCGCAGGCAACGGCGCTGCCGCGACAAACTGTCGCTCCCGTCTATTCCGCTTCTTTCCTTTCGGAATGCCCGCCCGCAATTTCGGTATTGCGGGCGGGCTTCGTCTTGATCTGTGCTTATCCTTGCCGCTAACATGGGATTGAACAGGCACGCATATTAGAACAAGCGCAGCCGCAAGAAGCCGGCGCATCAGACCGGCGAACCGGAGGAAACCCTGGTATGAAGCCGACGATCCTGGTCGCCGACGATGAGCCCAGCATCGTCCTCTCCCTGCAGGTCCTCTTGCAGAAGGCGGGCTTTGCCGTGCGCATCGCCCGCAATGGCGAGGAAGCCCTTGAATCGGTTGCGGAAAGCACGCCCGACCTAATTCTGCTGGACGCCATGATGCCGCGGCGCGACGGGTTCGACGTCTGCCAGTCGCTGCGCGCCGACCCCGCCTACCAGTCGCTGCCCATCATCATGCTGACGGCCAAGAGCCGCGACGTGGAGCGGCAGAAGGGCATGGCGTTGGGCGCCACCGACTATATCACCAAGCCCTTCTCGACCCGCGACCTCGTCACCACCGTCCGCAAGTACCTGAACCCCGAAAGCAACCAGGACAGCGCGCCGGGCGGGGCCGCGGAGCCTCAACCATGAGCGCCCCGGCGACCACCGGAAGTGCAGGAACCGCCGCTCCGGCAACCGCCCCAGCGGAGCCGCGCCGGATCATCCCGCTGGCCTTCCGCGCCGCCGGCGTCGGCCTGCCCCTGCTGTCGGTGGGGGCCGCGGTCGGCTTCGGCGCGAACGGCGACCCCAACGCCTTCGTCACCTACGCCGTCACCATGACCGCCGCCGTCACCGCCGCGGTCTGGGGCCTGTGGGGGCTGGTCGATCGGCGGCTGCTGCGCGCCTCGGAAACGCTGAGCCGCGAGGCCGGGCTGATCGCCCATGGCGCGGCGGACGGCAAGACCGGCGCCCGCATCCCGCTGGCGCGCTACGGCGATCTCGCCCCGGTGGCCAAGGCGGTCAACGAGCTGTCGGACAAGCTGTCCGCCGCCCGCCGCGACACCGCTCGCACCGTCGCGGAGTCGACCGCCAAGGCGGAGGAGCAGAAGACCCGGCTGGCCGCCGTCCTGCGCGACCTGCATGAAGGCGTCCTGGTCTGCAACCTCAAGCACCAGATCCTACTCTACAACCAGACGGCGCTCGACATCCTGCAACTGGCCGGCGACCTCGGGCTGGGCCGCTCCCTGCTGCATTTTGTGGTGGCGGAGCCGGTGATCCACACGCTGGAGCGGCTGACCCTGCGCGTGCGCGAGGGGCGGCACGTCAACCACGAGCACGGCACCACCGCCCAGTTCGTCGGCGCCACCACCGACGGGCGCATCCTGCTGGCCGGGCGCATGAGCGCCATCCTGCAGGACCCGCCGGAGGGCTCGGACGAGTTGCCGACGATCACCGGTTACGTCATCACCCTGTCCGACGCGACCAGCGAACTGGCCGCGCTCGGCCAGCGCGACGCCCTGCTGCGCGAGGCGACGGAGGGCTTCTGCGCCCCCATCGCCAACCTGCGCGCCGTGCTGGAGACGCTGGAGGACACGCCGGAGCTGGGGCCGGAGGAGCGCGCCGCCTTCCAGGCCGCGCTGATGGAGTCGTCCAACACGCTGTCGGAGCGGCTGGCCCGCGTCACCAACGAGTACCGCAGCGTCGTCACCGGCTCCTGGCCGATGAGCGACATCCACTCCACCAACCTCATCAACCTGATCCGCCACCGGGTCGGGCCGGAGGCGCAGTACGGCGTGACGCTGACCGGCCTGCCGCAATGGGTGCACGGCGACAGCTACAGCCTCGTCATCCTGTTCGGCTATCTGATCGAATACGTCTACGCGCTGACCGGGGTTCCCGCCTACGACCTGTCGGTGGAGACCGGGGACAGCTGGGTCTATCTGGACATCACCTGGCGCGGCCCGTCGGTGCCCAGCGGCATCGTGGACAGCTGGCTCGACCACCCGCTGCCCGACGCGCTGGGCGGCCTGACGGTCGGCGACGTGCTGCAGCACCACAAGAGCACGATGTGGAGCGAGCCGGTGAAGGGACCGGGATCGGAAGGCGAGCTGCTGTCGCGCCTGCGCGTGCCGCTGCCGCCCGCGCTGAAGCCGCCGTCCGCCCACACCGCGGCGCGCGGCGGGGCGCGGCCGGAATTCTTCGACTTCAACCTGCTGCACCAGCCGCTGGCGACCAGCGAGCTTGGCCGCACACCGCTCGACCAGCTCCATTACGTGGTTTTCGACACCGAGACGACGGGCCTGTCGCCCAGCACCGGCGACGAGATCATCCAGATCGCCGCCGTGCGCGTCGTCGGTGGGCGCATCCTGACCGGCGAGACCTTCAACACGCTGGTCAACCCGAAGCGGAGCATCCCGGCGGAATCGATCCCCTTCCACGGCATCACCGACGCGATGGTGGCCGACAAGCCGACCATCGACAAGGTGCTGCCGCAGTTCCGCGGCTTCGTGTCGGGGGCGGTGCTGATCGCCCACAACGCCGCCTTCGACCTGAAATTCCTGAAGATGAAGGAACGGGCCTCGGGCGTGCGCTTCGACAGCCCCGTGCTCGACACCATGCTGCTGTCGCGGATGCTGCTCGGCGAGGGCGGCGACCACACGCTGGACGGCATCGCCGAACGGCTGGGGATCGAGGTGGTGGACCGCCACACGGCGCTGGGCGACAGCCTCGTCACCGCCGCGGTCTTCCTGCGCATGGTCGAGATGCTCAAGGAACGCGACGTCCGCACGCTCGACGACGCCATCCGCGGCGCCAACATCATCGTCGAGCTGGCGGCGCGGGAGCGCGCCTTTTGACCGGGGGACCAACCCTGCACCCCGCTTCCCCGCACCCCGCACCCCCTCCACCGCGTCGGGCGGGCGCCGACCGCCTGATCGCGCTGTTCCTGTTCGGCGTCGTCGCCTTCAACCCGCCGCTGCTGCGCGTCTTCGGCGCCGGGGACACGCTGTTCGGCCTGCCGCTGCTGTACGTGTACGCCCTAGGGGTGTGGGGCGGGGTGATCGCGCTGTCGGCGGTGCTTCTGGAACGCGGGGGGCGGTGACATGCCCTGGCCCGCCATTGTCGCCGCCAGCTTCGCCTACCTGCTCCTCCTCTTCGCCATCGCCTGGTGGGCGGACCGACGGGCGGACGCCGGGCGCAGCGTCATCGCGTCGCCGTACGTGTACGCGCTCTCGCTGGCGGTCTACTGCACCACCTGGACCTTCTACGGCTCGGTCGGGCGGGCGGCGTCGCTGGGCATCGGCTTCCTGCCGATCTATCTCGGACCCACCCTGCTGATGCTGCTGGGGCCGCTGGTGCTGCGCAAGATCCTGCGCATCGCCAAGGCACAGCGCATCACCTCCATCGCCGACTTCATCGCCTCCCGCTACGGGCGCAGCCAGGGGCTGGGCGGGCTGGTGGCGCTGACCGCGGTGATCGGGGTGACGCCCTACATCGCCCTGCAGCTCAAGGCCGTGGCGGTCAGCTTCGACGTGCTGTGGGGCACCGACCCGTCCGGCGCCACCGGCGGCCTGTCCCTGCCCGTCGTCCTGGACAACGCCTTCTACGTGGCGGTCGTCATGGCGGCCTTCGCCATCATCTTCGGCACGCGCCACATCGACGCGGCGGAGCATCACGAGGGCATGGTGGCGGCCATCGCCTTCGAATCCGTGGTCAAGCTGGTCGCCTTCCTGGCGGTCGGCGCGGCGGTGGTCTGGGGGCTGCACGACGGCCCCACCGAACTGTTCGCCACGGCCGCCGAGCATCCGGAGATCCAGGCCCTCTACACCTCCGCCCCGGCGCTGGCCGACGGGTCGTGGCTGACCATGACGCTGCTGTCGATGGCGGCGGTGCTGTGCCTGCCCCGCCAGTTCCAGGTGACGGTGATCGAGAATGTGGACGAGCGGCACCTGACCCGCGCCTTGTGGCTGTTTCCGCTCTACATGCTGCTGATCAACCTGTTCGTCCTGCCGGTGGCGGTGGCCGGGCTGATGCGCTTTCCCGACCGGGCGGTGGACCCGGACATGTTCGTGGTGGCGCTGCCGCTGGCCGCCGGGAACGAGTGGCTGGCCCTGCTCGCTTTCATCGGCGGGCTGTCGGCGGCCACCGGCATGATCGTGGTCGAGGCCATCGCGCTCTCCACCATGGTGTGCAACGACATCGTGATGCCGCTGCTGCTGCGCGCCCGCAGCGCCCGGCTGGAGCGGCTGCACGACCTGTCGCCGCTGCTGCTGACCATCCGGCGCGCCGCCATCGTGGCGATCCTGCTGCTCGGCTACCTGTATTTCCGCATCGCCGGCTCGGCCTACGCGCTGAGCGCCATCGGCCTGATCTCCTTCACCGCGGTGGCGCAGTTCGCCCCGGCGCTGATCGGCGGCGTCTATTGGGCGGGGGCGACCCGGCGCGGCGCGCTGGCCGGCCTCGGCACCGGCATCCTGACCTGGGCCTACACGCTGCTGCTGCCCAGCTTCGCGCGCTCCGGCTGGCTGCCCGCCGCCTTCATCGACCAGGGGCCGTGGGGCGTCGCCCTGCTGCGGCCCTACGCGCTGTTCGGGCTCGACGGGATGGACCCGCTGACCCACACGCTGTTCTGGAGCATGCTGCTGAACATCGGCCTCTACGTGGTGGTCTCCCTGCTCGACCGGCCCGGCCTGGGCGAGCGGGCGCAGGCCACCGCCTTCGTGGAGGTGTTCCAGCACCGCGACACCCCCCTGCCCACCGGCGTCTGGCGCGGCACCGCCACGGTCGGCGATCTGCAGCGCATCGTCGCGCGCTTCCTCGGTCCGCAGCGCGCCGAGGCGGCCTTCGCCCAGCATGTCCGCCGCAACGGGCCGCTGGAGCCGGACCGCCGGGCCGGGGCGGAGCTGGTGCGCTACGCCGAGCGGCTGCTCGCCGGGGCGATCGGCGCCGCCTCGGCGCGGGTGGCGCTGGCCTCCGCGGTGGAGGGCGGCGAGGTCAGCTACCCCGAACTGATGCGGATGCTCGACGAGACCAGCCACGTCATCGAATACAGCCGCCAGCTCGAACACAAGACGGCGGAGTTGCAGCGCGCCTCCGCCGCGCTCCGCGCCGCCAACGAACGGCTGACGGAGCTGGACCGGCTGAAGGACGAGTTCCTGTCCACCGTGACGCACGAGCTGCGCACGCCGCTGACCTCCATCCGCGCCCTGACGGAGGTGCTGCACGACAACCCCGACATCGAGCTGGAGCAGCGGCAGGAGTTCCTCGGCCTCGTCATCACCGAGAGCGAGCGGCTGACCCGCCTGATCAACCAGGTCCTCGACATGGCGAAGATCGAGGCCGGGGAGATCGACTGGCAGGTCCGCCCGATGGACCTCGGCGCCGTGCTGGAGCAGGCGGCGGCGGCCACCGCCCGGCTGTTCCACGAGCGCGGCATCGCTCTGGCCGTCACCATCCCGCAAGGCTTGCCGCCGGTGCGCGGCGACCACGACCGGCTGGTGCAGGTGGCGGTGAATTTGCTATCCAACGCCGCGAAGTTCACCCCGGCGGGCGGACGGGCCTCGCTGTCCGTGGCCGTGGAAGGCGAGGCCTTGCGCGTGTCGGTCACCGACAGCGGCCCCGGCATCGCCGCGGAGCATCAGGCCATCGTCTTCGACCGCTTCCGGCAGGTCGGCGACACCATGACCGACAAGCCGCAGGGCACCGGGCTGGGGCTGGCCATCAGCAAGCGCATCGTCGAGCATCTCGGCGGGCGCATCTGGGTGGAGAGCGTCCCCGGCGCCGGCTCCACCTTCGCCTTCACCGTGCCGTTGGCGGAAGCGCGTGTGGAAGCGGCGCCCTGAATCAATCGGAAGACGAAACAATCGGGACGCCCCGCCCGATGACACCCCTGGTTGACACAGGTCAGTCCAGTTGCCTTAACGAATCCTTATACGTGTTTCAGGCAGGTTTTTTACCAAATGCCGGACATGATCGGTCTCCCGGACGGGGCGTTGCCCGGTCGGGTTGCAAGGAGACGAACGGTGACCTTGATCAAATGGAGCGACGAGGGGGGGACGGTGCGCCTGGGCCTGCCCAGCGATCTCGACCTCGCCATGGCGCAGCCCCTGCTGGACAGCCTGCGCGCCGGCTTCGCCGCCTCCGAGACGGTCATCGCCGAGGCCGCGGCGGTGGAGCGGGTCAGCACCGCCTGCGTCCAGGCGCTTCTGGTCGCCTCCCGGCACGCCGCCGAACAGAACCGCACATTCGCCATCGCCCAGCCGTCCGAGGTCCTGGCGGAAGCCTGCGAGGATCTGGGGCTGGACGGCTGGTTGAAGCAATGGAGCCAAGCGTGAAGAAGAAGGTACTCACCGTCGACGATTCGCGGACCATGCGGGACATGGTCTCCTTCACGCTGAAGGGCGCCGGCTACGACGTGGTCGAAGCCGCCGACGGCCAGCAGGCGCTGGGCGTCATCGGCGCCAACAAGGTGGACCTCGTCATCACCGACCTGAACATGCCGGTGATGGACGGGCTGACCCTGATCCGCCGCCTGCGCGCCACCCCGGCGCACCGCACGCTGCCCATCCTGATGCTGACCACCGAGGCCGACGAGAAGAAGAAGTCCGAAGGCCGTGCGGTGGGGGCGACCGGCTGGATCGTGAAGCCCTTCAATCCGGAGAAGCTGATCTCCGTCGTGCAGAAGGTGTGCGGCTGACGCCGCATCCTGGCTTGTGAGGGGGCGCCCGTGGAAGACCTGAGCCGGTTCAAGCAAACCTATTTCGACGAAAGCGCGGAGCTGCTGGAGGTCGCCGAGGCCGGCCTGCTGCGGCTGACCCCGGGCGAGGTCGATTCCGACGAGGTCAACGCCATCTTCCGCGCCGTCCATTCCATCAAGGGCGGCGGCGGCGCCTTCGGCTTCACCGAACTGGTCGCCTTCGCGCACGAGTTCGAGACGGTGATGGACGGGGTGCGCAACAACACCGTCCCCGTCACGACCGAGCTGGTGGACACGCTGATCCGCGCCAACGACCTGCTGGGCCAGATGCTGGCCTACGCGCGCGAGGGCGACCTCGCCCCGGCGGGGACCACCGACGGCACCGTGGCCGCCCTGCGCCGCCACCTGTCGGGAGGCGCTCCGCAGGCCCAGGCTCCGGCGGCGGTTGCCCCCACCGCCCCGGCACCCGCCCCCGTCTACGCCGACGACGAGGACGACGAGGCCGGGCTGTTCGGCGACGCCATGGCCGCCATCGCCGCCGCCCGTGCGGAGGAGGACCCGGTTCCCCCCGGCAAGCTGCGCTGGACCATCGTCTTCCGGCCGCGGTCCGACCTGCTGATGTCGGGCAACGAGCCGGCCTTCATGCTGCGCGCGCTGCGCCGGCTGGGCGACGCCACCGTCGAGTGCCACACCGACGCCCTGCCCAACCTCCAGAACCTGGAGGCGGAGCTTCTCCACCTCTCCTGGACGGTCACGCTGATCGCCGATCCGGACGTCGATCTGGACAAGATCAACGACGTCTTCGAGTTCGTGGCCGACGACTGCGACATCCGCATCACCGCGGAGGCCCCGCCGCCCGCCGCCCCCGAAGCACCGCCTCCGGTCACCGATCCGGTGCCCGTCGCCACCCCGCCGGCGGTGGTCGCCGCGGTCCCCGAAGCGCCCCCCAAAGCCCCTGGGGCTGAAACCCCGAAAGCCGAAGCCGCCCGCCCGCGCCCCAACGGCGGCGGGGCGGAGCATGCCGGGCTGACCAGCCACACCATCCGCGTCGATCTCGACAAGATCGACCGGCTGGTCAACATGGTCGGCGAGATGGTCATCACCCAGGCGATGATCGCCGAGCATGTGCGCGAGCTGCCCCCCGGCGAGTTCCAGGAGCTTCTGGAAGGGCTGGAGCAGCTGGCCCAGCACACCCGCGAGCTGCGCGAGAGCGTGATGTCGATCCGCGCCCAGCCGGTGTCGAGCGTCTTCTCCCGCATGCCGCGGCTGGTCCGCGAATGCGCCGCCACGACGGGCAAGGAGGTCCAGCTCGTCACCAGCGGCGAGACGACCGAGGTGGACAAGACGGTGGTGGAGAACCTCGTCGATCCGCTGACCCACATGATCCGCAACTCCATCGACCACGGGCTGGAGGGGCCGGAGGAGCGGGAGCGCGTCGGCAAGCCGCGGGCCGGCACCGTGCATCTGTCGGCGCAGCACCGCTCGGGCCGCATCGTCATCGAGATCACCGACGACGGGCGCGGCATCAACCGGCCCAAGGTGCTGTCCAAGGCCATCGAGAAGGGGCTCGTCCAGCCGGGCGCCACCCTGTCGGACGAGGAGATCGACAACCTGATCTTCCTGCCCGGCTTCTCCACCGCCGATCAGGTGTCCAACCTGTCGGGCCGCGGCGTCGGCATGGACGTGGTGCGGCGGAACATCTCCTCGCTCGGCGGGCGCATCGGCGTCTACTCCACGCCGGGCGAGGGCTCGCGCTTCGTGCTGTCGCTGCCGCTGACCCTGGCGGTGCTCGACGGCATGGTGATCTCCGTCGGCGAGGAGCGCTTCGTTCTGCCTCTGACCAACATCGTGGAGAGCCTGCGCCCCAAGGCGGCGGACCTGCACGGGCTGGTCGGCAAGTGCGACGTGATGATGGCCCGCGGCGAGTATGTGCGGCTGGTCTACCTGCACCAGCTGTTCGGCATCCCCGGCGCCGTCGCCGACCCCACCCACGCGCTGGTCGTTCTGGTGGAGACGGAAGACGGCGCCCGCCTTGGCCTCGTCGTGGACGAGGTGCTGGGCCAGCAGCAGGTCGTCATCAAGAGCCTGGAAGCGAACTTCCGCCGCCTCGACGGCGTGGCCGCCGCGACCATCCTGGGCGACGGCCGCGTCGCCCTGATCCTGGACGTCGCCGGCCTGCGCGAGATGAGCCGGCACATGGATTCCAGGGCGCCGCGTCCGCCGTCTCCGCCGGTGGCCGCGCTGCCCGCACCCGCACTCGAACCGGTCTGAGGCCACAGCGATGAGCAGTTCCACCGCGCTCGCCACCGTCGGCGGTATCCGCACCGACGCGCGCAACGACGTCATGGCGGTCAACGCCGCCGAGGAGCAGTACGTCACCTTCACCGTCGGCAGCGAGGAGTACGGCGTCAACATCCTGTCGGTCCGCGAGATCCGCGGCTGGACGCCGGAAAGCCGCCTGCCGAACCTGCCGGACTATGTGCGCGGCGTCATCAACCTGCGCGGCATCATCATCCCCATCTTCGACCTGCGCGCCCGCTTCGGCGGCGGCGCCACGTCGGTCACCAAGCGCCACGTCGTGGTGGTGATCCAGGTGGGAGAGCGCACCCGCGGCATCCTGGTCGACGCCATCTCCGACATCCTGGCGATCGGCCACGACGCCATCAAGCCGCCACCCGACGTGGACGGGGGCATGGTCGACGCCGAGTATCTCAGCGGCCTCTACACCGCCGACGACCGCATGGTCACGCTGCTGAGCGTCGAGAAGCTGTTCTCCGTCGAGAACAGCGAGCTGGACTCGGCGACCAAGGCCCTGCCGGCGCTGGAGCGGGCGTCCTGAACAGCGCCCCACGGAGGTGCCCACACCAGGCGCCGACGGGGGTGCGTCATGTCGCGGCTTTTCACACGGTTTTGTTTCAAATAAGGGCTGACGCCGGTACGACACGGCGGGCAAGGGGGATGGCATGGCGAAAGGCGTCGGTTCGTTCGTTGGGTCGATGGGCATCTCGAAGCGGCTGTGGCTGGCCTTCGCGCTCCTGCTCGCCCTGCTGGCCGCCCAGGTCGCCGCCAGCCTGCTGAGCATCCGCAGCCTGAACGGCAGCGTCGACGCGGTGCTCACCGGCAGTGAACTCGCCACCTTCGCCAAGGACCTCTCGGCCCGCCTCGCCAACCAGCGCATCCACGGGCGCGACTATCTGGTCACCGGCGATCCCGCCGCGCTCAACCGCCAGCGGGCGCTGCGCACCGAGTTCGATCAGGCGCTGGCCGCCCACGGCGCGGCCATCCAGCGCTCCAGCCAGGCGGCGGCCTTCGCCGAGCTGGCCCGGCTGCACACCGAATACCACACCCAGTTCGAGGCGATCCGCGTCGTCCGCGACCGCTACGACGCGGCCATCCGCCAGACCATGGACCCGCTGGGCACCCAGATCACCGAGACGCTGGAGCGCATCGTCGAGGGCGCCCAGGCCACCGGCGACAAGGACGCCGCCTTGGTCGGGGAAGAAATGGAGAAGCACTGGGTGCTGACCCGCCTCTTCGCCAACCGCACGCTCGGCATGCGCGATGCCGCCGCAGCAGGGCCGATGGAAAAGAACCTGGACGAGATGCTGGAGCATGTGCGCGAGGCGCAGGCCCTGCTGACCGAACCCCGCGTGGCGGCGATGCTGCGCGAGGTGGCGGAGCGGGCGCCGGGCTACCGCACCGCCTTCCGCGACGCCGTCGCCGCCGACAAGGAGATCGACCGCCTGCGCGCCGAGATCGTCGCCAAGATCGTCACCGCCCTGACCGCGACGCTGGACTCAATCGCCACCACCATCCACGCCGAGCAGAAGGGGATCGAGACCCGCGCCGAGACGGAGGTGGAGAACAGCGTCCTGCTGGCCCTGGTCCTGGGTGGTCTGTCGCTGCTGCTGGGCATCGGCGCCGCGCAGGTCATCGCCCGCTCCATCACCGGCCCGGTCCAGGGCATCCGCAAGGTGATGACCGACCTCAGCGACGGGCATCTGTCGGTCACCGTCCCCCACACCGACGGGCGCGACGAGCTGGGCGCGATGGCCCGCGCCGTCGCCGCCTTCAAGGAGGACGCGGTGACCGCGGTGCGGGCCGGGATCGCGCTCGACCGCGTGTCGTCCTGCATCATGACGGTGGGCGAGGACGGGACCGTCACCTATTGCAACGCCGCCGCCCTGGCGATGTTCAAGGCCGCCGAGAGCGACCTGCGCAAGGCCTTGCCCGCCTTCGACGCCGCCGGGCTGATCGGGAAGACTCTCGACGCGCTCGACACCGAGGCCCCGCGCCTGCGCTCCAGCCTGACCGACCTCGCCAGCCCCCACAAGGGCATGGTCAAGGCGGGCCGCCGCAGCTTCGAGATCACCGCCAGCCCGGTCGCCGGGCGCCACGGCGAGAAGCTGGGCCTCGTCGTCGAATGGCGCGACCTGACCGCCGAGCTGTCCATCGAGGCGGAGATCGCCGCCATGGTGGACAGCGCCGTGCGCGGCGACTTCACCCAGCGGATCGCGCTCGACGGCAAGACCGGCTTCTTCCGGCTGGTCAGCGAGGGCATGAACCGGCTGGCCGCCAACGTCTCCGGCGTGACCGAGGATCTGGCCGCCATGCTGGAATCGCTGTCGCAGGGCGACCTGTCGCGGCGCATCGACAAGCCGTACGAGGGCGTGTTCCTGCGCCTGAAGGACGATTTCAACGGCACGGCGGAAAAGCTGTCGGAGATCGTCCGCCGCATCAACGGCGCCGCCGAGTCCATCGCCGCGGCCAGCCGCGAAATCGCCGACGGCAGCCTCGACCTGTCCGAGCGGACCGAGCAGCAGGCCTCCTCGCTGGAGGAGACGGCGGCGAGCATGGAGGAGCTGGCGGCCACCGTCCGCTCCAACGCCGACAACGCCCAGCAGGTCAACGCCTTCGCCAACGACGCCCGCCGCGCCGCCGAGAAGGGCGGTCAGGTCGCCGCCAGCGCCGTGGAGGCGATGCGCGGGATCGAGCGTTCGTCGCAGAAGATTTCCGACATCATCGGGGTGATCGACGAGATCGCCTTCCAGACCAACCTGCTGGCGCTGAACGCGGCGGTGGAGGCGGCGCGGGCCGGCGACGCGGGCCGCGGCTTCGCCGTGGTGGCGCAGGAGGTGCGCAACCTCGCCCAGCGCTCGGCCCAGGCGTCCAAGGAGATCAAGACGCTGATCCTCGACAGCGGGGCGCAGGTCAAGGACGGGGTGGAGCTGGTCCGCTCCGCAGGCTCCTCGCTGACCGACATCGTGGCGGGCATCGCGCGGGTCGCCGACCTCGTGTCGGAGATCGCCCGGGCCACGGCCGAGCAGGCGTCCGGCCTGGACGAGGTCAACACCGCCGTCGCCCAGATGGACGAGATGACCCAGAAGAACGCCGCGCTGGTCGAGGAAAGCACCGCCGCCGCCCGCTCGCTGGAGGAGCAGGCCGGGCAGCTCCGCCAGCAGATGGCCTTCTTCTCGCTGGACGCCGGCCACGGCCACGGCGGGTCCGAGCTGGCCCGCCACATCCAGTTGATCGAGAACACCAAGATCGACCATGTGACCTTCCGCGACACCGTGCTGAAGACCGTCCAGGGCCACGGCGAGGCCACCGCGGATCGGCTGGCCGACCATCACGGCTGCCGCCTGGGCAAGTGGTACGACACGGTGAGCGACGCCGCCGTGCGCTCCTGCCCGTCCTTCGACCGGATCGCCGAGCCGCACGCCCGCTTCCACGAAGCCGGCAAGCGCGCCCTGCGCGCCCATGAGCAGGGGGACGACGACGCCGAGGCCCAGGCCCTGGCCGATCTCGACCGGCTGTCGGGCATCGTGCTGGGCCTGCTGGACAAACTCGCCAGCGAAGCGCGGGCCCAGGCCCGCGGGCGGGCGGCATGACCGCGACCCCCAGCCCTTCCCCCGATGCGGCCTTAGAGGCGGCTGACCGCGGCGCCGTCCCCGCGGCGACCTCCGGCCGGCGGGAGTTCCCGTTCGAGCGGCGGCACTTCGACTTCATCGCCCGCATGCTCTACCAGCTCGCCGGGATCGCGCTGGCCCCGCACAAGATCGAGATGGTCTATTCCCGCCTCGCCCGGCGGCTGCGCGACCTGCGCCTGGGCGACTTCGACAGCTACTGCGCCTTGCTGGAGAGCGAGGAGGGGGCGAACGAGGTCGGCTTCCTGGTCAATGCCCTGACCACCAACCTGACCAGCTTCTTCCGCGAGTCGCACCATTTCGACTTCCTGGCGAAGACCGCGGTGCCGGAGATGCGCGCCCGCCACGCCGGGGAGTCCTCCCACCCGCGGCTGCGCATCTGGTCCGCCGGCTGCTCCTCCGGGCAGGAGCCCTACACCATCGCCATGGTTCTGGCCTCCAGCTTCGGGCCGGAGCTGCGGCGCTGGGACGCCCGCATCCTGGCGACCGACATCGACACCCACATGGTCGACACCGCCCGGCGCGGCGTCTATCCCGCCGATCTGGCGAACAGCATCCCGGCCCCGCTGCGCGACCGCTTCACCCGGCGCCAGCGCGAGGGCGGCGAGCCGATGGTGGCGATGGAGGAGGAGCTGAAGCGGCTGATCACCTTCAAGCCGCTGAACCTGCTGGAGCACTGGCCCATGAAGGGGCCGTTCGACGCGATCTTCTGCCGCAACGTGCTGATCTATTTCGACCGCGTCGGGCGGACCCAGGTCATCGGCAACTTCGCCCGCATGCTGGAGCCCGGCGGCTATCTGTTCCTCGGCCATTCGGAGAGCCTGTACGGCGTGTCGGACCGCTTCCGCCAGACCGGCCCCACCATCTACCGGAGGCTGTGACGCATGACCGCATTCGCAAGCCGCCGCGCGGCGGAGGCCCGGCAGACCGGCGGCTACTTCCATCCGCAGTTCCGCGCCCACACGATGAAGGTCTTTCTGGGCCATCATCTGGTCAGCGACCGCTCGGACGTGATGATGGTGACGACGCTGGGCTCCTGCGTGGCCGCCTGCGTCCACGACCCGGCGACGGCGATCGGCGGCATGAACCATTTCCTGTTGCCTGAGGTGCCGGAGTCCGAGGACGCCGGCACCGGGGCGGCGGCACGCTACGGCTCGGTCGCCATGGAGCGGCTGATCAACGACCTGCTGGCCCGCGGTGCCCAGCGCGGGCGGCTGGAGGTGAAGCTGTTCGGCGGCGCCCGCGTCATCGATTCCAGCTTCGACGTCGGCCAGCGCAACGCCGCCTTCGCGCTCGACTACGTGCGGCGGGAGGGGCTGAAGCTGATGGGCCAGGATCTCGGCGGCGCCTCGGCCCGGCGCATCCACTACTTCCCCCACACCGGCAAGGCCATGCGCAAGATGCTGCGGCCGGAAGCCCTGTCGGAGACGGCGAACCAGGAACTGCATTTCCGCTCCAGCCTGCGGCACCAGCCGATCGAGGGCGACGTGGAACTGTTCGGGGAGGACTGAGCCATGACACGCTCCATCCGCGTCGTGATCGTGGACGACAGCAGCCTGATGCGGGAGATGCTGAAGGCCGTCATCTCGGACGAGCCCGGCATCGAGGTGGTCGGCGTCGCCCGCGACCCCTACGAGGCGCGCGACGTCATCAAGCGGACCAACCCGGACGTCGTCACGCTGGACGTCGAGATGCCGCGGATGGACGGGCTGTCCTTCCTGGAGAAGATCATGACGCTGCGCCCGACGCCGGTCGTCATGGTCTCCTCCCTGACCCAGGAGGGGTCGGAGGCGACGATCCGCGCGCTGGAGATCGGCGCGGTGGACTGCGTGGCCAAGCCCGACGGCTCGGAGGGCCACGGCTTCGAGGCGATGGCCCACGAGCTGGTCGGCAAGATCCGCATCGCCGCCACCGCCCGCCTGTCGATGCGGCGGCCCAGGCCCGCGGCCTCGCCCCTCCAGACGCCGCGCCGCGCCGGGTCGGGCACCCGCTTCATCGCCATCGGCGCCTCGACCGGCGGGGTGGAGCGCATCCGCGACGTGCTGGCGGTCATGCCCGCCGACTGCCCGCCCATCGTCATCACCCAGCATATGGGACCGAGCTACGTCCCCAGCTTCGCCGCCCGGCTCGACCGCATCTCGCCGCCGTCGGTGGAGGTCGCCACCCAGGGCGCCCGGCTGGTCCAGGGCAAGGTCTACATCGCCCCCGGCGACCGGCATCTGGTGATCATCCGCGACGCCCAGGGCTATTCCTGCCACATCCTGGACGGCCCGGCGGTCAGCGGCCACCGCCCGTCGGTGGACGTGCTGTTCTCCTCCGTCGCCAAGGCGGCGGGGGCGAACGCGGTGGGGGTGATCCTGTCCGGCATGGGCCGCGACGGGGCTTCGGGCATGCTGGCGATGCGCGATGCGGGGGCCTATACCATCGGCGAACAGGAATCGAGCTGCGTCGTCTACGGCATGCCGCGCGCCGCCCGGGACGCCGGGGCGGTCGCCGTCGAACTGCCGCTGGCGCAGATACCGGCCGAGATGCTGCGCGCGTTCGACGCCATCGGCGAACACCGCACGCGCGCGAACTGAGGAGCAGCACCATGTCTTTCTACGGCCGCGCGCCCCGCCTGGAAGCCGGACCGGAACCGGAGAAGCCGGACCTTCCCGACGATGGCGCTCCCGTGCACAGCCTGCCCGAGATCGGCGAGAAGATCGCGGTCACCGGCGAGCTTCTGGCGACCTGGATGGGCTACGCCGACATCCAGCGCCGCACGCTGGAGGCGGTGCAGAACGAGCTGACGCGCACCTCCTCGACGGTCGAGGACGCGACGCTGGACCTCTCCTCCCGCTTCCGCGAGCTGGCCGAGAAGGCCATGCAGCAGTCGGAGCGGGTGGAGGAGATCGTCGGCATGGCCGGCTCCGTCTCCATCGACGGGGAGCGGGTGCCGATGGACCAGCTGGTCACCGGCATGCAGCAGATGATCGCGGACATGATCTCCAACATCGTCATTCTGTCCCGCCACGCCATGAGCATGGTCTATCTGCTGGACGACGTGCAGAAGGACGTGGCGGAGCTGGAGAAGTCGATCGGCGACATCGACGCCATCAACCGCCAGACCAACTTCCTGGCGCTGAACGCCACCATCGAGGCGAGCCGCGCCGGCGAGGCCGGACGGACCTTCGCCGTGGTCGCGCAGGAGGTGCGCCACCTCTCCCGCTCCACCGGGGCGCTGGCCGACCGCATGCGCTCCAAGGTCACCGCGGTGGTCAAGGGCGTGCGCAACGGCCACGACATCCTGCGCCAGATCGCCGACACCGACATGTCCCCCCAGATGCTCGCCAAGGAGCGGGTGGACAAGACCATGGACAGCCTGGTCGACCAGACCAACCACTTCCAGGCGGTGCTGGAGACGGCGGCGACCGTGTCGTCGGACATGTCCGCCACCATCAGCCGCATGGTCACCGGGATGCAGTTCCAGGACCTGACCAAGCAGCGGCTGGAGGCCATCAACGACAGCCTCGCCATCATGGCGGAAGGGCTGAACGAGCTGGAAAACCGCACCCGCGTCGAAATGCCCGCTTCCTTGGGGCCGCAGGTTCCGCAGGAATGGCTCGACGAGCTGCTGGGCCGCTTCAAGCTGAGCGAGATGCGCCAGCGCTTCGTGCGCCGTCTGCTGCTGGAAGGGACGGCGCTGGACGAGCATGGCGTCCTTGACGTCGATGCCGGCCAGGACGACAGTTCCGGCGGCGACATCGAACTTTTCTGAAGCCGAGGGATTCTGTGGAATCCCCGGCCTGACTTGCCCCATTCTGGCGTGGTCCGCACAAGGCCACCCGCCCCAATGCCCCTTCAGGAACACCCTTCAGGAACACCGGACCGATGGACTACGGAATTGAGGACAAGGAGCAGGAGACCCTGGTTCGGTTGCGCGGTCGCCTGACATTCAACGACCACGCCAAGCTGCGCGCCCTGATCCGGGAGATGCTGCAGAACAAGGCCAAGCGTCAGGTGCTCGACCTCTCCACGCTGGAGTTCGTCGATTCGGCGGGAATCGGCATGCTTCTGATCGCGCGGGAGGAGATGGCGAACGCGGACAAGCAGCTCGTCCTGCGCTCCGCCGCCGGGCAGGTCAAGCGCGTGCTGACGGTGGCCCAGCTCAACAAGATCGTCACGATCGAGGACTGATCCCCTTGGTCCCCTCCCCCACCCACGTTGCCGCCCTGCAAGGCCTGGGCGTGCCGACCGACCGGCTGGAGCGGCTGTCGGCGGCGCTTCGGCTTCCGCACCGGCGGCCCGGCTCCCCGGCGGGGGAGGCGTTCGGCGCCTCCGTGCTGCTTCTGGTGGGCGATGCCGGCGCCGTGGAGGCGCCGGAGTTCTGGCAGCGGCCCTTCGGGGCCTGGATCGAGGTCGCCGGCCTGTCCGACGCCCAGATCGTCGAGGCTGCGCACCGCGCCGCCCGCGCCGACCTGTTCGCCTGCGTGACGACGGTGACCGCCAACCGCCTGCATCTCGCCGGCCGCGTCCTGAACGGGCTGGCCGCCCTGCATCCCATGCCGGAGGCCCAGCGCGACGACATGGAGCTGGCGCTGCACGAAGCGATCAGCAACGCGGTGGTGCACGGCAACCTCCAGGTCGAAGGCATGAAGGGACTGAGCGTGGAGGCGCTGGAGCGCTTCTCCCACGATCTGGCCGCGCGCATGGCCGACCCCACCTTCGCCGACCGCCGGATCGAGGTCGCCGCTTGGCTGGAGAGCGCTTGCGCGGTGGTCGAGGTTGCCGACGAGGGAACCGGCTTCGCCCGGCCGGAGCGCATCGACTACGGCGCCTCGGGCCGCGGGCTGGACCTGATCGCCGCCATCGTCGAGGAGCTTCAGCTTCTCGACGGCGGGCGCCGCATCCGCATGAGGTTTCCCCTCTGATGGACGACGCCATCGCCGCCTGCCGCATCCTGGTGGTGGATGACACCGACTTCAACCGCACACTGATCGGCGCGCTGCTCAGCGAAGCCGGCTTCCAGAACATCGTCTACGCCAAGGACGGCTTCGACGCGCTGGCCCAGATCGCCGCGGAGGCGCCGGACCTGCTGATCCTCGACATCATGATGCCGGGGATGGACGGGTTCGAGGTGTGCCGCCGCCTGCGCGCCGACCACGCCTACGCCGACCTGCCGGTGCTGGTGCAGACCGCCCTGTCGTCCAGCGACGACCGCAACCGCGCCTTCGCCGCCGGCACCACCGACCTGATCTCCAAGCCGCTGGACCGGACGGAGCTGGTCGCCCGCGTGCGCATCCACCTGCAGAACCGGGTGCTGATCCGCAACCTTCAGACCTACCGGGCGCGGGTCGAGGGGGAGCTGGCGATGGCCCGCTCCATGTACGACCATCTGCTGCCTTCCCCGGCGCTGTGCGCCACGCTGACGGACAGCGCGGGGGTGACGCTGCGGTCGCACACGGCGCTGTCCTCCGACCTCGGCGGCGACCTCTGGGGGGTGCTGCCGCTGGCCGGCGGGCGGTTCGGGCTGTTCCTGCTGGACATGGCCGGGCGCGGCGTGTCGGCGGCGCTGAACGCCTTCCGCATGCACACGCTGATCCACGAGCTGGCCCCCCATCTCGGCGAGCGGCCCGGCGCCTTCCTGACCGAACTGAACGAGCGGGCCGTCTGCCTGCTGGAACTTGGGCAGCACGCCACGGTGATCTATGGGGTGGTGGACGGCGCGGCGGAACGCTTCACCTACGCGGCGGCGGCGGCAGCCCCGCCGGTCTTGATACCGCCGGCCCCCTCGCCGCTGGTCTTCGGCGAGGGGGCCGGCCAGCCGGTGGGGGTCGCCACCGGCGCGCACTACGAGGAGCGCAGCCTGCCCCTCCCGCCGAAGTCCGTGCTGGTCCTGCACTCCACCGCGGTGCTGGAGACGCTGGGCGGGCGCAACGGCGGCCTCGCCGCCCTGCTGCGGAGCGCCACCGTCCGGAACGCCATGGCCGACGGCAGCGGCGGCGACGCCTTCACGGCGGTCACCGCGGCGCTCGCCGCCGCCCAGGGCGACGTGCCGCTCGATGACCACACGCTGGTCTGGATCGGGCACGGGGGTGCGCGATGAACAGCCTGCCGGAGGTTCCGGGGCTGGAAACGGCCCGCGTCCTGGTGGTGGACGACAACCGGGTGAACCGCCACCTGCTCCAGGCCCTGCTGGAACGCGGCGGCGTCACCCGCATCGACATGGCGGAGGACGGCAACGACGCGCTGGCCCGGCTGGACGCCTTTCGGCCCGACCTGATCCTGCTCGACCTGATGATGCCGAACCTGGACGGGTTCGAGATGTGCCGGCGCCTGCGCGCGATCCCCGCCTGGAAGGATCTGCCGGTCCTCGTGCAGTCCAGCCTGAACCGGGCCGAGGACCGCGCCAAGGCCTTCGCCGCCGGGGCCACCGATTACGTGACCAAGCCGATCAACGCGGTCGAACTGCTGGCCCGCGTGCGCATCCATCTGCAGAACCGCGCCCTCCTGCACGATCTCCAGCGCTTCCACGAGCGGACGGAGAGCGAACTGTCGCTCGCCCGCAAGATGCAAGAACGGCTGATGCCCTCGCCGGAGCGGCTGGCCGAGGTGGAGGCCGCGGCAGGGGTGGGCATCGCCGCCCATTTCGCCCCCTCGTCGGAGCTGGGGGGCGATTTCTGGGACCTGCGGCACGACGCTATTGCGCCGGGACAGGGACAGGTGCAGGGACAGGGCCGGACCATGCTCTACATGGTCGATTTCTCCGGCCATGGCGTCGGGGCGGCGCTGAACACCTTCCGCCTGCACGCGATCTGCCAGCAGATGGACATGTCCGGCCTGACCCCGGCCGAGTTCCTGTCCACCGTCAACCGGCGGCTGTGCGCGCTGCTTCCCAACGGGCAGTTCGCCACCATGCTGGCCGGGGTGGTCGAGCCGGCGGAGAACCGCTTCGTCTACGCCTCGGCCGGGTCCACGCGCCCGATGGTCTGGGCGCCCGGCGATGCCGCGCCGCTTCTGGGCGACAGCGCCGGCCTGCCGCTCGGCCTGCTGGCCTCGGCGGAGTATGAGGAGCGCTCCCTCCCCCTGCCCCCCGGCGGGCGCCTGTTCCTCTATTCGGACGGCGCCATCGAGATCCCGGTCGGGAGCGACGTTCTGGACGAGCCGGGCCTCGCCGCCCTGGTCGCCGAGCGGATGGGCGAGACCGAGGGCGGCCGTTTCCTGGACGGGTTGCTGGACCGCCTGCGCGCCGTCGGTCCGATCGACGACGACCTGACCGCGCTGCTGCTGACCCGCAAGGGCTGAGCAGGGCATGGAACCGACGGGCGCATGACCGCCAGCCCCCACCACGCCGCCCAATCTTTCCGGGCCGTTCTGGACACCAACATCCTCGTCGGCTACGCCCTGTCGGGCGCCGAGGTGCCCCGCCGCAGCCTGGCCATCCAGCGCAGCGTCGAGGCGGTGCGGGTGCGGGGAGCCGCCTTCGTCTCCGACGCCACGCTGGCGGAGCTGCGGGAGGTGCTGATGCGCCCGGACTTCGACCGCTACCGCCCGGCGGGGGAGCGCGCCGCCTTCCTGGCCGCCTTCGCCGCGGAGGCCCGGCGGGTCGAGCCCGCCCCGGTGGGGCGGCTGTGCCGCGACCCCGACGACGACATGTTCCTGGCCGTGGCGCTGGCCGCCGACGCCGACTGGCTGGTGACGGTGGACCGGCAGCTTCTGTCGGTGCGCCAGGTGGGCCGTACCCGCATCCTGCGCCCCGAACGGTTCCTGGACGCGATCGGCTGACTCCGCGTTTCACAGGTCCGCCCAAAAAGTTTCCACTCGACTTCCGTTCTTCGTTCTCTAGAATGAAAAGAGAACACTTCGCAAACTAGCGGTGAACGGATCGCGGGTGACCGGATGAGCACGCAACCTCTCCTGTTCGACAGCCTGCCCGAGACGGAGCGGGCGCGCAAGCCGGCGCGCCGGTCCCGCGCCACCACCGTGGCGGCGCCGGTGGCCGTGGACGTGGTGCGGGAGGACGTTCCGTCACCATCGGCGCCGCCGCCGATGACCCTCGCGCTCGTCCCGCCGCCGCACGTCCCGATGGCGCCGCGCGCCGACTTCGACCCGGCGGCCCTGACCAACGCGGAGCTGCGGGCGCTGGCGCAGACCCTGCCCGACCAGAAACTGGCCCATCTGCTGATCGAAGCCGCGCGCGAACTGAAGCGCCGCGCCGCTCCGGGGGCCTGGGAGGAGGAAGAGGGAGAGGACGGCCCGTCCGAACCGAATCCCCTCCTGCTGCGCGCCGCCCGGCAGGCGGTCGGCGAATTGTCGGGGGAGGATGGCTGACCAAGTCACGAACACTGACCGATTCACAGAATACGTGTCCGGAAACAAAATAATCCCGCCGCAATAGATCGTTTCGTACCCCAACTTTGTACGGTTCCCTCCCCCCGATTCGGGAATGATTGCGCGACAGGACACGCACTTATGTGCAATGATGTGTCCGTAGCCTGACCAATGGCCGCGCCTGCGTTTCCCTGGCGCCTCGCCGGCGGTCAGAGCCGAAAAGGAACGACCCGCGGGGAGGGTGATTTGGACTGGATGACCTGGCTCCAGGATTGGGGCGATGCCTTCTATCCCCTGGCCTTCATATGGGCCTTCTTCGAAGGCGAGACCTTCGTCATTTTCGGTGGGATGGGCGCGCATCTGGGGATCATCAACCTATACTGGTTGGTTGCCGCCGTGTGGATCGGCAGCTTCATGGGCGATCAGTGCTATTTCTGGATCGGCCGCAAATGGGGCGGCAAGGCCCTGGCCCGCTTCCCGGCGGCGGAGGCCCGCGCGACGCGCGTGCTGTATTGGCTGGAAACCTACGGCGTCGGCTTCATCCTGGCCTTCCGCTTCCTCTACGGGGTGCGCAACATCGCGTCGGTCGCCGTCGGCACGTCCCGCATGCCCTGGCGAAAGTTCCTGTTCTGGAACTTCATCGCCGCCGGCATCTGGGCCTGGAGCTTCGCCGGGGCCGGCTACCTGTTCGGCGAGGCCGCCGCCGCCATCGGCGAGAACGGCCCGAAGATCCTCCTGCTCATCGCGCTGGGCATCGGCGTCACGATCTTCGCGGTGAAGAGCGTGATGTGGGTCCGCCGCCGCTACGCCGCCTCCGAGACGCAGGCGTAACGGCGCCTCTCCCCTCGGCACCAAGGCAAAGGGCCGCTGCGGACTACCGCGGCGGCCTTTCTCCTTTCAAGGGTGCCCTCACGCCCGGCGGGCGATCCACACGGCGGTCAGGTCGTCGCGCAGCGGCAGGCTGGTGCGGGCGTAGAAGCGCTCCAGAAGCGGCCCCAACGGTCGGGCGCGGTTGGCGGCCATGGCGCCGCGCAGCAGACCGGGCACTCCGTCCTGGCCGATCGGATCGTTGTCCGGACCGCTGCATTCGATCAGCGCGTCGCTGTAGAGGAACAGGCAGCTTCCACGCGGCAGGCGCAGGCTGCGGTCGGCATAGACGGCGCGGCGCGACGCCCCCAGCACCAGCCCCGCCGAGTCGAGCAGCCGAAGCTCCCCCGCGATCCCCACCACCGGATTCGGCGCCCCGGCCGAGGCGTAGGTCAACGTGTCGGTGTGCAGGTCGAGGATGCCGAAGAAGGCGGTGGCGAACTGCCCGACCGGCAGCACCTCCTTCAGCGCCCGGTTCAGCCCGGCCAGCCATTCCGAGGGCGGCACATGCTGCATGGGAAAGCGGTCGATCAGCGTGTGCAGGCGGAAGGTGTTGATGGCCGCGGTAATGCCGTGCCCGGCGAAATCGACCAGCAGGAAGGCGACGCGGTGGCTGTCCAGCGGGTAGACGTTCCAGAAATCGCCGCCCAGTTCCGACGAGGTTTCGAAATGGGCGTCCAGCACCAGCTCGTACCGCTCGGCGACCGCCTCCAGCTCCTTCGGCTCGGGCAGCAGGGACAGCTGCATCGCCTTGGCGTGCTTCAGCTCCCGCTCGACCCGCTCGCGGAAGTTGGCGAGGTCGGTGAACAGCTTGCGCTTTTCGAGCTGGTGGCGGACGCGGGCGACGCACTCGCCGGGCTTGATCGGCTTGGAGATGAAGTCGCTGCCCCCGGCCTCGAAGCAGCGAACCTGCTCCTCGTCGCTGTCCAGCGCCGTCTGGAACAGGATCGGCAGCTCCTCGTGGGTCAGCCGCTCGCGCAGGCGCCGGCACATCTCCAGCCCGTCCATCACCGGCATGCTGACGTCGAGCAGCACCAGATCGGGGCTGAAGCTCTCCACCTTGCGCAGCCCCTCCACGCCGTTCTCGGCGACCTCGATCTGGGTCAGCCCGGCGCGGCGGATCATCAGGGCCAGCGACTTCCTGTTGAACTCGTTGTCATCGACGATCAGGACACGGCTGGCGGCGAGGGAAATGGGCATGCGCGGACCCGCCTGTCCGTCACAGGTCGAATTGCAGCAGGGTGCAGCGCCCGCCGTCGGTCACGTGGATGCGCCGGGCCAGCGCCCGCATGAACACGAAGCCGCGGCCCGAATGGGCGCCGCTGTCGGTGTCCTGCGGCAGGGCCGCGGCGTCGAACCCGTTGCCCTGGTCGACCACCGCGATGGACAGGCTGTCGGCGGTCCAGCGCGCGAAGATGTCGATCCGCCGTTGCCGCACGGCGCCGTCGCCCAGCCGTTCGCGCAGCAGCCGGCTGAACAGGCGGTAGCCCTCCGGCTGCTCCTTGGTCGCGCTGGGAATGCCCAGATTGCCGTGGACGATGGCGTTGGCGATGGCCTCGTGCAGGCACAGCTCGACGTTGCCGCGCCGCTCCGGCGTCAGCACACCGCGCCGGGTCAGCTCGTCGCAGACCAGAACCGCGCATTGCAGGCCATAGGCCGTGCCGGTGGTCAGCGACAGGTAGAACCCCCGCTCCACCGGCGGGGCGCCCAGCCAGTCGGCGTCGATGGCGCCGCTCCCCTCCTCCCGCTCCGTCAGCTCCACCGTCAGGAAGCGGTTGAGCCCGAAGGCGCCGCGCAGGATGTCCCGGTCGGCCTGGGCCAGCAGCACCGCGGCCGCGGCCCGGCCATCCACCGCGTCTGCGGCGCCCCCCGCGGCCTCGCCCAGGCCGAAGCGCGCCGCGACCCGCGCGGCGATGTCCGCCGGCACGCGGTCCCGCACCACGCTGAAAGGTCGCACGGCGCCGGCCGGACCGGGGGGAAGACAGGCGGAGGAACCGTCCATCGTCCGCTCACCGCTCGATGGCGACGACTTCGCCGATCCGCGCCAGGTCGATGGATCGCAGCACATCGCCCTGCAGCTTGCGGAGGATCAGCTTGATGTTGCGCTGCTCCGACTCGTCCTGAAGGATCAGCAGCATGCCGATCCCGGCGGAATCGATGAAGGTCAGCCCGTCCATGTCCAGGATGAAGCGGCGCGTGCCCTCGCCGTCGAGCAGCTCCACGATGTCGGGAAGGCTGTCATGGTCGGTGAACTCCAACCGGCCGCTCAACAGCACCTCGATGGTTTCAGAGGACCGGCGCACCTGGAAATTCATGACATCCTCTTGTGTTGCACCGCGCAAGCGGCTCCCCCGAACAGTAGTGCAAGGCCGATCCCCCCTCAAGCTTCAAGCATAGATTTCGTCAATTTTATCGACCACAGGACGAAATTTCACGCTCCACACGCCATAGACGGATGGTGCCGGTTGATAGTACAACCGCACAGCCGGTGAAGGCGGCGCCGTGCCGCCGCTCCGCCCCGGTCATGCGACCCCGCAGCGGGATACCCCTTCATGACGGTGATCGAGCAGGCGTGGAAAACGGTGCCGACGGTGTCGGCGAAGTTCCTGCTGATCCTGATTCCCATCCTGATGCTGACCACGCTCGGCTTCTCCTCGATCTTCTTCTACGGCAAGTACAAGGATCTGCGCGGCGCCCTGCGCGACCGGATCGAGGCGGTGGCGGAGATCAACGCCGTCGCCCTGTCCTCCAGCCTGTGGGCTGTGGACGTTCCGGCCATCCGCAACATCATCCAGGCGATTTCCGTCAACCGCGAGCTTCTGTGCATCGAGGTGGCGGACGAGCTGGCCGACGGCCGTTTCGCATGGCCGGACGCCGATTGCCGTCCCGTCGCCGGGCGCGAGACGGTGCGCCGTCCGATCCAGGTGCAGAACCGCCGGCTCGGCACGCTGACGCTCCATTTCAGCTACGCCCCGGTGGACGAGCAGATCCGTCAGGAGATGGTCAACACGCTGTGGCTCCTGCTGCTGATGCTGGTCGGCACGCTGGTCACCGCGCTGACCGCCCACCGGCTGACCATCGGCGTGCCGCTGGGCCGGCTGATCGCATCCATCCGCACCGCGGAGCAGGAGCATCTGCGCCAGCCCGTGCACTGGTCGTCGGCCGACGAGCTGGGGCGGGTGATCGCCGCCTACAACGGCATGCTGACCCGGCTCGACGAGGAGGAGGCCGCCCTGCGGCAGAGCGAGGAACGGCTGGGGCTGGCCATCGCCGCCACGCGGTCCTCCGTCTGGGATTACGATCTGCGGACCGGCCAGTACTGGTGGTCGAACGAGTTCCCCGCCCTGCTCGGCTACGGCCCGGCCGAACTGGCGATGACCGCGCGAACCTGGGAATCGCTGATCCATCCGGAGGAGCGGCGGCGGGTCATCGCGGAGTCCCGCAGCCGCGTGCGCGACAAGGACAGCGCCCATTCCATCGTCTACCGCATGCGGCGGCGGGATAGCGGCTGGAGCTGGATCGAGGATCGGGCGACGGCCCTGCGCGACGGCGAGGGAACCGCGGTCCGCCTGACCGGCACCATGTCCGACGTGACGGAGCGCATGCAGGCCGAACGGGATCTGGCGCGCGAGCGGAACGTCCTTCAGATCACGCTCGACAACACCGACCAGGGCATCATCATGGTGGACCGCAACCTGCGCGTCGTCATGTCCAACCGCCGCGCGGCGGAGCTTCTCGACGTGCCGGCGGCCTTCCTCGCCCGCAACCCGCTGTTTCCCGAGATCATCCAATTCCAGCGTGCCCAGGGCGCCTTCGAGGATTTCAGCATCGACCCCGACCTGGAGCTGGACGAGACCGCCGTGGTTCCCGACCAGCCCTTCGCCTTCAAGCGGCGGCGGCCCGACGGCACGATCATCGAGGTGCGGTCCAACCCCCTGCCGGAAGGCGGATTCGTCCGCACCTTCACCGACGTGACGGTGGAGGCGCGCTCCGCCGAGGAGGTGTTCCACGCCATGGAGGCGCTGGAAACCGCCTACGCCGACCTCAAGGAGACCCAGAACAGCCTCGTCCAGGCGGAGAAAATGGCCTCGCTCGCCCTGCTGGTGGCCGGCGTCGCGCACGAGATCAACACGCCGGTCGGCATCGCCTACAGCTGCTCCACCCATCTGGCGTCGAAGACGCGGACGCTGACCGAGGCCTTCGCGAAGGGCACCATGAAGAAGTCCGACCTGACCGCCTATGTGGCGGCGGCGGGCGAATCCTCGCGCCTGATCGAACAGAACCTGACCCGCGCGGCGGAACTGATCCAGAGCTTCAAGCGCGTCGCCGTCGACCAGACCAGCCAGGAGCGCCGCCGCTTCGACCTGCGCTCCTATCTGGACGAGATCATCACCTCGCTGGGTCCGCGCCTGCGCAAGAGCCCGCACAAGATGACCGTCGCCTGCGCGGACGGCATCACCATGGACGGCTATCCCGGCGCGCTCAGCCAGGTCATCACCAATCTGGTCATCAACGCGCTGACCCACGCCTTCCCCGACGGCCGCGAGGGCACGATGGCGCTGAGCGTGGAGGAGCTGCCGGACGGCGAGTTGGACATCCGCTTCTCCGACGACGGGGTCGGCATCGCCCCGGACAATCTGCCCAAGGTGTTCGAACCCTTCTTCACGACCAAGCGCGGCACCGGAGGCAGCGGGCTCGGCCTCCACATCGTCTTCAATCTGGTGACGCAATCGCTGGGCGGCCGGATCTCGGTGGACAGCCCGGCCCCAAGCGACTCCGCGCGCGACCACCCCACAGGCAGGGGCACCAGCTTCCTCCTGCGGATTCCCGCGACGGCGCCCCGGATGGCCGACGCCCCGGAGGAGGACGCATGACCGACGAGCTGATCATGCCCGACACCGATCCCGACACCGACGACGAGATCCTGTTCGCCGACGAGGAGGGCGAGGACAGGGACGAGACCCCGCCCTGGCCCATCCTGGTGGTGGACGACGAGGACGACGTCCATTCCATGACCGCCCTCCTGCTGGACGACGTGGAGTTCCAGGGCCGCCGGCTGGAGCTGATCGGCTGCCGCTCCGCCGCCGAGGCGCGCGCCGTCCTGCGCGCCCGCCGGGACATCGCCGTCATCCTGCTGGACGTGGTGATGGAGGAGGACGACGCCGGGCTGACACTGGTCCGCTGGATCCGCGGCACGCTTGGCAATCTCGACGTCCGCATCATCCTGCGCACCGGCCAGCCCGGGCAGGCGCCGCAGCGGGACGTGATCGTCGGCTGCGACATCAACGACTACAAGTCGAAGGCCGACCTGTCGGCGGAAGGGCTGTTCACCGCGGTGATCGCGGCGCTGCGCGCCTACGACCACATCCGCTTCATCGAGACCAAGGTGGCCGAACGCACGCACGAGCTGCGGCAGAGCCGCGAGCAGATGCGCGCCATCCTGGAGTCGAGCCCGGTCGGCGTCTGCGCCTACACCCATGACGGCGTGCTCGTGACGTGCAACGACCGGCTGGTCCATCTGCTGGGCGTGCCGAAGGAGCGGCTGGTCGGCGTCTCCATCGCCGACCTGTTCATCGAGCCGGACAACACCGAGGCGCACGAGACGCATTGGACCTTCTTCCGCCGCTCGCTGCGCGACGCCGAGGTGCGGGTGCGGCGGGCCGACGGCTCGACCTTCTGGGCGCTGGTGTCGGTGGACCCGACGCTGCTCGACGGCCGCCCGGTCCATCTCGCCTGGGTCTACGACATCACGCGGCGCAAGCTGGCCGAGCGCCAGATGGAACGCGCCAAGGAGCAGGCGGAGCAGACGACCACCGCCAAATCCGCCTTCCTCGCCACCATGAGCCACGAGATCCGCACGCCCATGAACGGCGTGCTGGGCATGCTGGAACTGCTGGAGCGCACGCCGCTGGACGGCGGGCAGCGCGACACCGTGGCGACCATGCGGGAGTCGGCGACCTCGCTGCTGCGGATCATCGACGACATCCTCGACTTTTCGAAGATCGAGGCCGGCAAGATGGACCTGGAGCAGGTGCCCGTCTCCATCCCCGCCCTGGTCGAAGGTGTGGCCGACACGCTGGCCCCGGCGGCGCGGGCCAAGGGGCTGGATCTGCTGACCTATGTGGAACCGGCGATTCCACCGGCCCTGATCGGCGATCCGGTGCGGTTGCGCCAGATCCTCTTCAACCTGTGCGGCAACGCCATCAAGTTCACCGAGCGCGGGCGGATCATCGTCCAGGCCACCCTGGCGGCGCGGACGGGCGACGATACGCAAGGCGGCACCCGGCTGCGCATCGAGGTGGCGGACACCGGCATCGGCATTTCCGAGACGGCGCGCCGCCAGCTCTTCCAGCCCTTCACCCAGGCGGAAAGCTCGACCGCCCGGCGCTTCGGCGGCACCGGGCTGGGCCTGTCGATCAGCCGGCGGCTGGTCGCGCTGATGGGCGGGACGATCGGGGTGGACAGCGCGCCGGAGGCGGGTTCCACCTTCTGGGTCGAGCTGACGCTGAGCGCCGCGGCCGACCCCGCCCCGCCCGTCCCCCCGCCCAGTCACTCGACGGTGGACGAACCGGACCTCTCCGACCTGACCGTCCTGGTCGGCCTGCCGGACACGGAGGAGCGCCGGATCGTCGCCCGTTATCTGGAAGCCGCCGGAGCGCGCGTGCTGGCCGCCGGACAACCGGACGCGCTGGCCGAACAGGCCCGCATGGCCCAAACGGAACGCGGCGCCCTGAACGTCGTGGTGGTGGACGAGGCGCTGCACACCCCCGCCGCCGCCCAGGCGCCGCAATTGCTGGGCCGCCGCATCGGGGAAGCGCAGGTGCCGACGGTGCTGCTGCAGGACCCCACCGCCATCGGCGGCCGCCTCGCCGACGGGTCGGTCCCGGTGAGCCGCCCGGTCCGCCGCACGCCCCTGGTGCGCGCCGTGGCGGTGGCCGCCGGGCGCGCCCTGACGGTCGCCGCACCCGGCGAAGACCCGCCGCCCGCCGTGCGCTGCGCCCCGGCCGTTCTCAGTCCGGAGCGCGTCATCGCCGAGGCGGAGGCCATCGGGCGATTGATCCTCGTGGCGGAGGACAACGCCATCAACCGGAAGGTCCTGCAGATGCAGCTCACCTCGCTGGGCCACACGGCGGAACTGACCAACGGCGGGGCGGAGGCCCTGGCCGCGCTGGGGCGGCGGCGCTACGGCCTGCTGCTGACCGACATCCAGATGCCCGAGGTGGACGGGTTCGAGCTGACCCGCCGCATCCGCGCGACAGAGCGCGCCACCGGCGCCCATCTGCCGATCGTCGCCCTGACCGCCAACGCCGCCCCGGCGGACATCGAGAGCTACCGCGCGGCCGGCATGGACGAGGCGCTGAGCAAGCCGCTGGATCTGGCGAAGCTCGACGCCGCGCTGTCCCGCTTCCTGCCGCCCGCGGTCGCGGACCCGGTGGCACCCTCCCTTTCCTTCCCATCCTCGACGAACCCGCCGATCGACTTGCCCCCGATCAACCTGCCCCCGATCAACCTCGATGTCCTGCGCCGGCTCTGCGGCGACGATCGGGCGCTGATCGACGAGCTGCTGAACGACTTTGTCGGGATCGGCCGCCACATCGCGGACGAGATCAGCGACGCCGTCGCTGCGCGGGACGGAACGGCGATCCGCGCCGGCGCCCACAATCTGAAGGGTTGCGCCCGCAACGCCGGGGCGACGCTGCTCGGCGACGCGGCGCAGGCGCTGGAGCAGGCGGTGATGCAGGACGCCCCCTGGGAGCGGGTGACCGCGCTGGCCGCAGCGCTGGAGCAGGCGATGCGGGAGGTCGAACGCTTCATCGCTACGGCATCGGATCCTTGAACGCCCCCTGAACACCCCCTGAACATCCTTTGTCCGTTCGAACCGGCGCGCGATTGGGGTATCGTCCCCGCGACCCGCCACGCCGCGAGACGCGCATGAACCGCCGCCAGTTCTCAAGCCTGCTGCTCTCCCTGCCGGTGCTCCCCTACGCCGCCCCGATCGCCGCGCAGGAGAAGGTTCCCGCCCTTGGGGAGGAGCTGACCCCCTTCGGCGCGGTGCGGGGCGCCAGCCGGACGCGGGCCATCCCGCCCTGGAAGGGAGGGTTGACCGCTGTCCCCAGCGGCTGGAAACCGGGCACCCATCTGCCCGACCCCTACGACGAGGATGGGCGCTGGTTCACCGTGGGCCCGGGGGATCTGGACCGCTACAAGGTCCGCCTGTCCGCCGGCCTCCAGGCGATGCTGACCAAATATCCGTCCTTCGAGATCCCGGTCTTTCCCAGCAACCGCAGCGCCGCCGCCCCCCAGCGCGTCTACGACGAAACGATCGAGAACGCCAAACGCGCCAAGCTGGGCGAGAACGGTCTGGCGTTGAGCGGAGCGCGGGTGGGCGTGCCCTTCCCCATCCCGGCCAACGGCGTGCAGGCGATGTGGAACCACATCCTGCGCTGGCGCGGCACGTCCTTCAGCCGCACCGGCGCCACCGTCCTGCCGGAGGCCGGCGGCATCCACACCGCGGCGGTCTACCGCGAGGACTGGCAATCCAGCTACGCCGCCGGGATCGACGGCGGGCGTCCCTTCCACTACCGGCGCACCACCCTGATGCCCAAGGCGGAGGCCGGGACGACCCTGCTGCTGCACGGCACGCTGAACCCGATCCAGTCCGGTTTCGCCGCCTGGTTCCGGCAAGGAGAAACCGGCAAGCCCGTCCGGGCGCCCGACTTCGTCTACGACACGCCGGACCCGGCCAGCGGCGGCATCCGCACCGCCGACATGCTGGACATGTTCGGCGGCCCGCTCGACCGTTTCGACTTCGCGCTGGTGACGCGGCGGGAGATGTATGTGCCCTACAACGCCAGCCGGATGAACACGGCCAATCTGGCGCCGGTGGATTTCCTGTGGCTGGGCCATCCCAACCCGCAGTTCCTGCGCTACGAGATGCACCGGGTGTGGATCGTCGAGGCGCGGCTGAAGTCCGGCTTCCGCCACGCCCTGCCAGAGCGCACCTATTATCTGGACGAGGATTCCTGGCAGATCGTCATGGCCGACCATTACGACGGCAAGGGCAATCTGGTCCGCTACGCGGAGGCGCACGGGATCGCCTATCCCCAGCTGCCCGTCTTCGCCCCGGCGCTGGAGATCACCTACGACCTCACGGGCGACCGCTACGTGGTGAACGGCCTCGACAACCAACTCGCCCCGCCGGACTTCGCCAAGACCCTGCGGCCCGAGGACTTCGCCCCCGACACGCTGGAGCGCAAGCGGCGGCCCTGGTGAGATAGGCGGAGTGAGACGGACAGAGGACGGCGGTCAATGCCGGACCGGACCGGCCACCCACTGGCTGACGATGGTTTCCGCCTGGAAGGGCGGGGTTTCCGGATGGTGGTAGCGGAAGACGGTCACCGCCGCTTCCAGCGCGTAGCGCTCCGGCTGGCCGCAATCGCACAGGCCGGCGTAACAGCGCTGGACGGCGTCGCGGCAATTCAGGCTCACCGCCGGGTAGGGGTCGATCGTCAACCAGCGCATGCTCTTCATCGACGCTCCCCGCCATCCACAGAGTTGCCGTCCAGCGCGTCGCCGCCATCGAGAGGGACGCCGTAGATTTCCAGCCGGTGACCGACGATGCGGTAGCCCAGTTCCCGCGCGATGCGCTCCTTCAGCGCCTCGAGCTCCGGGCTGGCGAATTCGATGATCCGCCCGCTGCGCGTGTCGATCAGGTGGTGGTGATGGTCGGTGGACGCTTCTTCATAGCGGGCGCGTCCGTCGCCCAGGTCCACCTTCTCGATCACCTGCGCGTCTTCCAGGAGGCGCATGGTGCGGTAGACGGTGGCGATGGAAATGCGCGGGTCGATCAGGACGGCGCGGCGGTGGACCTCCTCCACGTCGGGATGGTCCTCCGACTCCGACAGGACCTGGGAAATGACCCGGCGCTGGCCGGTCATCTTCAGTCCTTTCTCCAGGCACAAGGATTCGAGACGCGACGTCATTGCCCCACCGCCTTTGCCATCCGTTGCGGCGCCGTGTCCCGCAATCCGGGGCGCCATGCTGCAGCGCCGATCATAATACTGAAATTCATTCGCAATCCTATACCCCGTTTTTTATTCCGGGAATTCACGCGGCAAAATGCCTCACCCACCGACGCGGCCCCTCCCCGCCATCCCCACCGTCCCCTGGAACCGCCGCCCGGCACAGGGACATTTCCGGTCCGAAACGCGGCCAAGGTCCTTGATTGCTTGCCAAAAGCCGCCTCAACGCCTATGTGTGATCGGTCGATTTTGCTTTGGGGCTGCCGGCTCCTCGTCGTCCCGGTACCGGCGCCGCTTGCGCCTTCCCACGGTGAATTGATGGCTCCGCGCACTCCCGCGGCGGAGCGCCCCAAGCCACGCCGCCCCGGCACCGTCCGGGCACGGCCCAGGTGCAGCCTCTGTTCACGTGACCAGGACCCTCCCCGTATGACCGAATTCAGTGGCCTCGGCCTGATCGAGCCCCTTCTGCGCGCCGTCGCCGAAGAGGGTTACCAGACCGCCACGCCGATCCAGGCCGGCGCCATCCCCGTCCTTCTGGAGGGCCGCGACGTGCTCGGCCTCGCCCAGACCGGCACCGGCAAGACCGCCGCCTTCACCCTGCCGATCCTCCAGCGGCTGTTCCAGAACAAGAAGCGGACGCAGGCCAAGGCGCCGCGCACGCTGATCCTGACGCCGACGCGCGAGCTGGCGCTGCAGATCGGCGAGAGCTTCCGCACCTACGGCCGGCACCTGCCGATCCGCCGCACGGTGATCCACGGCGGCGTCGGGCAGAGCCCGCAGGTGGCGGCGCTGGCCCGCGGCACCGACGTGCTGGTGGCGACTCCGGGCCGCCTGCTCGACCTGATGGCCCAGAAGCAGTGTGTGCTCGACCAGGTCGAGATCTTCGTCCTGGACGAGGCCGACCGCATGCTCGACATGGGCTTCATCCGCGACGTGCGGAAGGTGGTCGCGGTCCTGCCGAAGCAGCGCCAGACCCTGCTGTTCTCCGCCACCATGCCGGAAGCCGTGGTCGAGCTGGCGCACAGCATCCTGACCGACGCCGAGCGGATCGAGGTGGCGCCGCAGTCCACCACGGTGGAGCGCATCGCCCAGCGCGTGCTGTTCGTGGACCGCGCCGACAAGCGCCGCCTGCTCGCCGACCTCCTCCAGGAGGGCGCCATGGAGCGGACGATCGTCTTCGCCCGCACCAAGCACGGCGCCGACCGCATCGCCGACCATCTGAAGAAGGCCGGCGTCCCGGCCGACGCGATCCACGGCGACAAGTCGCAGTCGGCCCGCGTGCGGGCGCTGGAGTCCTTCCGCAGCGGCGACCTGAAGGCGCTGGTGGCGACCGACATCGCGGCGCGCGGCATCGACATCGACGGCATCACGCACGTCATCAACTTCGACCTGCCGAACGAGCCGGAGAGCTACGTCCACCGCATCGGCCGCACCGCCCGCGCCGGCACCGACGGCAGCGCGGTGTCCTTCTGCGACGCGGAGGAGGTGGCCTATCTGAAGGCCATCGAGAAGACCATCCGCCAGCCGGTCCCGGCGGACCACGACCACCCCTACCACGCGTCGGTGGTGGCGGCGATCCATGCCTCCTCGGCCAAGCCGCCGAAGCCGGCGCCCAAGCAGCCCCGTCCGGGCCGCGGTCAGCCCCAGCAGCAGCCGGGCGGCGGCAAGCCGCAGGGCCAGCGGGCTCAGGCGCCGAAGGCCCAGGGTGCGAAGCCGCAGGCGCCGCAGGGCGCGCGGGTTGCCGGCGCCACCGGCGACCAGCCGCTGAAGGCCAAGGTGTCGGCCAACCAGCAGAACCGCCACAACCGCCGCCCCGCCCCGCATGGCGGCCAGCCGGGCGGAAACAAGCGGTCCGCGGCGTAAAGTCTGTTCGGTGCGCGGCGGGATCACCGTCCGTCGCGCACCGCCCGATTTGCCGCGGCCTGCTCGTCGATCACCGCGCCACGCGTCGGCGCCGCGCCGCTGTCGCCATAGCGCTGGACCTGGACGCTCCCTCCAATCTGTTTCGTGATGGCCGCGGCGATCACGTCCCGGCGCTGCGCTTCGGGCAGGGCGGCGGTCTGCCGCTCCAGCGCGCTCCAATCCAGCCGCGCCGCAAGCCCGTTGCTCATCTGCGTCTGGCCGTCCCGCCAAACGGCGGCGACGACCTGACCGCCCTGCCGGAACACGGTGTGCGCCTGCACGGCGCGGCTGCGCGCCGCGACCGCCGGGTCCACGGCGTTGGGATCACCGGCGATCCTCATCTGCTGCTGAAAGGCGGAATCGCCGCCCCCGACCCGCGCCATCATCTCCGGCGTGGCCTTGGTCGCCCCGGAAACGCGGGTGACCATGCCACCGTTCAGCGCGTGGATGCCGGACGATCCGAATCCCGGCGCGGCGGCGGGCAGACTGCTCATGAAGCACCTCGGGGTTGATTGGTGGAACCGCTTTGGCAATCGGCCATTAGCAGGTTCCATGCCATCCCCGACAGCGCGTGACCGCTGCCCTTCCCCGGTGCGGCGGGGCAAACCGGACCGTCGGACCGGGCCGAATGTTCCCCTCCACGGTGCAGGAAATGCCGATGGCGTCGAAGCATTGCCGCCGGTGTCACCGCGCGAAAATCTGCCCCATGTCCTGGAAGCTCTTGAACTCCAGGGCGTTCCCGCTCGGGTCGAGGAAGAACATGGTGGCCTGCTCGCCAACCTGCCCCTTGAAGCGGATCTGCGGCTCGATGAGGAATCGCACGCCTTCGGCCTTCAACCTGTCGGCCAGCGCGTGCCAGTCGTCCCAATTCAGAATCACGCCGAAATGGCTGGCCGGCACGTCCTCGCCATCGACCGGGTTGGTGGCGCGGGTTCCGGCATCCTCCGTCACATGCGCCACCACCTGATGGCCGTAGAGGTCGAAGTCGATCCAGCGGTCGGACTCACGTCCCACCCCGCAGCCCAGCAGGCCGGCGTAGAAGGCGCGCGCCTCCTCCTTGTCGCGGACGGGGAAGGCGAGGTGGAAGGGCGGAACGGGTTTGCGGTCGGTTGCGCTCATGCTCACGGGAGCCGAAGCCCCCCTCCCTGCTGGTGATTGCCCAAGCAGTCTACTCGGGCAATCACCAGCCTGTCTCGGGATCGAACAGGTGCGTCCCCTCCCCGTGCGGTCAGGCGATCCCTTCGGCCGCCAGCGCCGCAGCCACCGCCGGGCGCGCGGCGACGCGGGCCATGTAGGCGGTGATGCTCGGGCAGCCGTCCAGCGGCAGGCCGACCCGCGGCGCCCAGCGCAGCACCGTAAAGCAATAGGCGTCGGCCACCGTGAAGCGATCGCCCGTCAGGTAGTCCTTGCCGGCCAGCCCGGCCTCCACCACCGCGAACTTGGCGGTCAGCGTCTGCTTGGCGATCTCCTTGAAGGCGTCCGGCGTGGTCGGACGGAACAGCGGGCTGAAGGTCTTGTGCATCTCCGTGCCGATGAAGTTCAGCCACTCCAGCACGCGGTAGCGCTCCATCGTTCCGACGGCCGGCAGCAGACCGCTCTCCGGCACGCGGTCGGCGATGCACTGAACGATCGCCGCGCCCTCGGTCAGGACGGCGCCGTCGTCGAAGGCCAGCGTCGGCACTTGGCCCTTCGGGTTGACAGCCAGGAAATCGCTGCCGTCCTCCAGTTTCTTGGCGACAAGGTCGACGGCCGCGATGTCGAAGGCCAAGCCGCTTTCGCGCAGGACGATGTGCGGCGACAGCGAGCAGGCGCCCGGCTTCAGGTAGAGCTTCATGGCGTTTCTTATCCTTGTTTCCGGCGGGACATGACGGATCGACAGTGGAGCATGGGCGGCAGCGAATGCAACCGGCCCGTTCAATCCGGCAGCCGCCGCCCGCTCTCCGCGTCGAACAGGTGCAGGGCGTCGGGCGGAGCACCGACGCGCAAGGTCTCGCCCTCGCGGCAGAACGGCAGACCGGCGACCCGGACCACCAGCGCCTCGCCGTCCGGCAGGCGGCCGTAGACCACCGTGTCGGCGCCCAGGGCCTCCACCAGATCGACCGTGACGATCAGCGGCCCGTCGCCGGACGTGCCCAAATTTTCTGGGGCCAGATGCTCCGGCCGCACGCCGAGCTTGACCGGCCGCCCGGCCATGTCGGGCCGCGGGCGCGGCAGGACGAAGGCGGTGCCGCCGGGCAGCGCCACCCCCTGCCCGGCGGCGTCGAAGCGCGCGTCCAGCACGTTCATCGGCGGCGACCCGATGAAGCCCGCGACGAACAGGCTGGCCGGGCGCTGGTAGACCTCCAGCGGCGTGCCGACCTGCTCGGCCACCCCGTGATTCATCACCAGGATGCGGTCGGCCAGCGTCATCGCCTCGACCTGATCGTGCGTCACGTAGAGGCTGGTGATGCCCAGCCGGTCCTGGAGCCGCTTGATCTCGACGCGCATCTGGGTGCGCAGCTTGGCGTCCAGGTTGGACAGCGGCTCGTCGAACAGGAAGGCGGCGGGTTCGCGCACGATGGCGCGGCCCATGGCGACGCGCTGGCGCTGCCCGCCCGACAGCTGGCTGGGCCGGCGGTCGAGGAAGCGGCCAAGCTCCAGGATCTCCGCGGCCTTGGCCACGCGCGCCTGGATCTCCGCCTTGGGCAGGCCGCGGATCTTCAGCCCGTAGGCCATGTTGTCGAACACGCTCATGTGCGGGTAGAGCGCGTAGTTCTGGAACACCATGGCGATGTCGCGGTCCTTGGGCTCCAGCCCGTTGACCACCCGCCCGCCGATGGCGATCTCGCCGCCGGTGATGCTCTCCAGCCCGGCGACCATGCGCAGCAGCGTGGACTTGCCGCAGCCCGAGGGGCCGAGCAGCACGAGGAACTCCCCGTCCGCGACGCTGATGTCGATGCCCTTGATGGCCTCGACGGCGCCGTAGGACTTGCGGACCCGATTCAGATCGACCGTTGCCATTTCTTATTTCTCGCTGTCCACAAGGCCTTTGACGAACCAGCGCTGCATCAGCACGACCACCGCCACCGGCGGCAGCATGGCCAGCACCGTCGTCGCCATGATGAGGTTCCAGTCGGTCGCGGCCTCGCCGTTGCCGATCATCTTGGTGATGCCGATGACCACCGTCTCCATCTCCGCGCTGTTGGTGATCAGCAGCGGCCACAGATACTGGTTCCAGCCGTAGATGAAGAGGATGACGAACAGCGCCGCGATGTTGGTGCGCGACAGCGGCAGCACCACGTCCACGAAGAAGCGCAGCGCCCCCGCCCCGTCGATCTTCGCGGCCTCGATCAGTTCGTCCGGGATGGTCAGGAAGAACTGCCGGAACAGCAGCGTCGCCGTGGCCGAGGCGATCAGCGGGATGGTCAGCCCGGCGTAGCTGTCGATCAGGCCGAGGTTGGCCACCACCTCGTAGGTCGGGATGATCCGCACCTCCACCGGCAGCATCAGCGTGATGAAGATCATCCAGAAGAAGACCATGCGCAGCGGGAAGCGGAAGAAGGCCACCGCATAGGCCGAGATGATCGAAATGGCGATCTTTCCCAGCGCGATGACCAGCGCCATGACGAGGCTGTTCCACATCATGATGCGCACGGGGGTGTGCATGACGCGGTTGCCCTGCGATTCGCTCCAGGCCGAGGCGTAGTTGTTCAGCATCTCCCCGCCGGGCGTCAGCGGCAGGTTGCCGCGCCCGATGGTGGCGGCGTCCCAGGTCGAGCCGATGACCGTCACGTAGATCGGGAAGGCGAAGATCAGGACACCCAGCATCAGGATCAGGTGCGGGACCATGTCCATCAGGCGCCCGCCGGAGCGCGGGTTGGCGCGGTCGCGGTTCATGAGTAATGCACCTTGCGCTCGACGAAGCGGAACTGGATGGCGGTCAGCGCGATGACGATGACCATCAGGATCACCGACTGCGCGGAGGAGCCGCCCAGGTCATGGTTGACCACGCCATCCTGGTAGACGCGGAAGATCAGCGTCTCGGTCGCCTTGCCAGGCCCGCCGTGGGTCAGGGCGTGGATCGTGCCGAAGGTTTCGAAGAAGGCGTAGACGATGTTCACCACCAGCAGGAAAAAGGTGGTCGGCGACAGCAGCGGGAAGGTGATCGTCCAGAAGCGGCGCACCGCCCCCGCCCCGTCGATGCTCGCCGCCTCAAGGACGGAGCGCGGGATGGCCTGCAGCCCGGCCAGGAAGAAGATGAAGTTGTAGGAGACCTGTTTCCAGCTTGCCGCCAGGATGACCATGGTCAGCGCCTGCCCGTCGTTCAGCCGGTAGTCCCAGGCGTAGCCCAGGTCGTTCAGCGCGCGGCCCAGGATGCCGATGTCCGGGTTGAAGATGAACATCCACAACACCGCCGCCACCGCGGGCGCCAGCGCGTAGGGCCAGATCAGCAGCGTCTTGTAGGCCGCCGCCGCCCGGATCTTCGCATCGGCCAGCACCGCCAGCCCCAGCGCGGAGACCAGCGAGAGGACGGTCACCGACGCGCTGAAGACGATGGTGGTCTTGACCGTCTCCAGATAGTTCGGGTCGCTCAGCACCGCCTGGAAATTCTCCAGCCCGACGAACTGGCTGCGCAGCCCGAAGGCGTCCTGGAGATGCACCGACTGCCACAGCGCCTGCGCCGCCGGCCAGATGAAGAAGATCAGCGTCACCGCCACCTGCGGCGCCAGCAGCAGGTAGGGCAACGCCCTGTTGTCGAAAATCACGCGACGTTGCATGGAATCCCTTTCAACCCTCTCCCCTCCGGGGAGAGGGAGGGACCCGCCGCGAAGCGGTGGGAGGGTGAGGGTGCCGGCAAGGATGGGTTCCTTGACCCTTGATCGACCCTCACTCGCCCGCTTCGCGGGCACCCTCTCCCGGGACGGGAGAGGGGATAAGCCACAGAACCACTCAGTTCTTGTTGGCGCGCTCGAAGTTGCGCAGGACCGTGTCGCCACGCTTCACCGCGTTGTCCAGCGCCTGCTGGGCGGTCTGCTGGCCCTGGAACGCCCGCTCCATCTCCTCCTGGATGATGTTGCGGATTTCCGGCAGGTTGCCCAGCCGCAGCCCCATGGTGTTCTCCGTGGTGGCCGTGCGGGTCAGCTGCTCCGCCGGCACTTCGGCACCGGGGTTCTTGTCGTAGAAGCCTTCCTTCTTCGCCAGCTCGAAGCCCTGGAGCGTCACCGGGACGTAGCCGGTGTCCATGTGCCACTTGGCGTCCACTTCCGGACGGGCGAGGTAGCTGAAGAAGGCGGCGACGGCCTTGTACTCGTCGGCGGTGCGCTTGGGCGAGGTCATCACCCAGAAGGCGGCGCCGCCGATGATCGAGTTCTTCGGCGACGAGATGGCGTCCGGCCAATAGGGCAGCGGCGCGGCGCCCCAATTGAACTTGGCCTCCTTGACGATGCGCCCGCGCAGGCCGGACGAGGCCTGGATCATCGCGCATTCGCCCGACGGGAACAGCGAGTCCGCGGCGTTGTCGCGGCCGCCGTAGCGCAGCGCGCCTTCCTTCTGCAGGTCGATCAGCGTCTGGAGATGCTTCACGAAGAACGGGTCGTTGATCTTCAGCGTGGCGTTCAGCCCGCCGAAGCCGTTGGCCTCCGACGCGAAGGGCTTGTCGTGCAGCGCGCCGACCTGCTCGAACTGCGTCCAGGTCGGCCAGGAGAAGGTCATCGGGCAGGTCACGCCCGCCGCCTTCAGCTTGCGCGCCGCGTCGGCCACTTCCGGCCAGGTCGCCGGCGGCTTGTTGGGGTCGAGCCCGGCCTTCTGGAAGGCGTCCTTGTTGTAGAAGGTGATGGTGGTCGAGCTGTTGAACGGCAGGGCCATCATCTTGCCGTCCTTGGAGCTGTAATAGCCCCGGACCGCCGGGATGTAGGCCGCGGCGTCGAGGCCAGACCCCGTCTCGCTCATCAGCTGGTGCACCGGCTTGATGGCCGGGCCGGCGGACAGCATGGTGGCGGTGCCGACCTCGAACATCTGCACGACGTGCGGAGCGTTGCCGGCGCGGAAGGCGGCGATGGCCGCCTGCATCGTCTCCGGGTAGCTGCCCTTGAAGGTCGGGTTGACCTGGACCTTGTCCTGGCTGTCGTTGAAGCCCTTCACCACCTGCTCGAGCTGGCCGCCGAGCGGCTGGGGCAGGCCGTGCCAGAATTCGACGACGGTCTTCTGCTGGGCGTAAGCGGCGCCGGTGAAACCGGCGGCGAGCGCGAAGGCGGCCGTCGAGACGGCGAGCTTGCGGCGGGTCAGCATGGTGGTCTCTCCCTGGAACCAATCGATTGCGTGATGTGCTGACATGCAGGGCGCGGGTTGCGGTCCCGCGACGGTCTTTTGAAGATTTGATGACGTGTCCCGAACGCGCGCGCAGGGGCGCGCCGCATCCGCTCCTCGCGGTTGCAACGTCGGTCCTGCGTAAGGCATGGAACGGGACTTAAGGCGGTGACGGGCGCTGCGCCGGCATCGATGGTTTTCCTCCCCGTATGTGTGTTTCTTTTTTGCAAGCCTTAAGGATAGAAGGGGAGGCTGTCAATCAGCCGTACGTATCAGTGCGGACTATCACCTTTACGTCATCTCTCGGGGTGCCATGTTTGGGCGAGCGCCCACAGCGCGGAGTCGTCCCGGCACAGGGACCCGGCCATCTGCGACAGGCTGTCCCCCATCAGGCCGGAGGAGCGCAGCAGGCAATAGGACCGGCTCGGCGCCGACAGGTAGAGCGCCGCCGAGGGAGGCGCGACCGGAGGGACCGGGTAGAGCGCGGCGGGCGGCGGGCAGTAATAGGGCTGCGCACCGGGGTTGTAGCCGGGCACCAGGCGATCCAGGCCGGGCCGCGGCCCGAAGACGCAGCCGCGCTGGTCCCAGTCCAAACTCGTCGTCTGCGCGGCGGCGGGCAGGACGACGAAGGCGGCCATCGTCATCCCCGCCAGACAACCGGCCAGCCGGCACCCTGCTTTGCGATGCATGCTTCCCTCCGATCCCAGGCCGCGCCTGTGGCGCACCCAGACCATGACGCCGGGGCCGGCGGGCCGTGAACGGCCTCGGCCTTCGGAGGAAGTATGCGCGCTCCATCGACGCCCGGCGCGGCGCCGATGGACGGGTCGGCGAGCGCAAGCGAGAACGGCGCTCTCTGTTCGTTCGGTGGGAAGGAGGAATGGCGGCTCCCCGCCCCGTCACGCCGCGCTGCTGCTCTCGACCGGCAGTTCCGCGGCGCTCTCCGCCGCCAGCGGGACGTCCACCGCGAAGACCGAGCCCTTGCCGGGCACCGAGCGCAGCGAGACCGGCAGGCCCATCAGCGCCGCCAAGCGCCGCACGATGGCAAGGCCGAGCCCCAGCCCGTGCCGGCGGTCGCGGTTCGGGTTGCCGAGTTGGCGGAAGTCGTCGAAGATCGCCGCATGGTCGGCGGGAGCGATGCCGAGGCCAGTGTCCCACACCTCGATGCGCAACGCCGCGCCGCGCCGCCGCGCCGCCAGCAGCACGCCGCCCGACTCGGTGAAGCGCAGGGCGTTGGACAGGATCGGGCGCAGAAGCTGCTCCAACAGGACCGGGTCGGTGCTCACCTCCGCGTCCGCGGGGCGGACGTTGAAGCGCAGGGCCTTGGCGTCGGCCTCCGGCGCGAATTCGTTGAGCAGGCGGCCCAGCGTCTCGTCGATGGGGAAGGTCTGCACCTGCATCCGGACCAGCCCGGCCTCCAGCTTCGACACGTCCAGCAGGGCGCGCAGAAGCCCCTCCGCCGCCTCGATCGACATCTCCAGCTTCTCGCCCAGATCGCGCGCGCCGGGATCGGTCAGGCGGCCCATCAGCAGATGGTGGAACAGGTGCATGGCCTGGAAGGGTTGGCGCAGGTCGTGGCTGGCCGCCGACAGGAAGCGCCCGATGGCGGTGCGGCCCGTCTCGGCCTCCTGGCGGACCCGCTCGGTCTCGGCCTTCGCCCGCTCGGCCTCGGCGCGGGCGGCGGCCAGCGCGGCGGCGTTGGTGTCGGCGATGGCGGCGACCGCGGTGACGACCCCGTCCGCGTCGCGCACCGGGCTCAGCACCATTTCGCCCCGGGGCAGCAGGCCAAAGGCCGACACCGGGACCCCGGTGAGGACGACACGGCGGACCTGTGCCTCCACTTGGGACACGATGGCCGCCGGAACGCCCAGCTCGGTCAGCTCCTTGCCGTCCGCCTCCTCCGGCAGGCGGCCGAAGGCCGCGGCAAAAGCCTGGTTGACCACGAGAAGCCGAGCGTCCAGCCCAAGCAGAGCGTGAGCGGCGCCGTTGGCGGAGACCAGAGCCTCAAGCCAGATCGCACGATCAGTCATATGACCTTCGGTTGAGTTCTTCTGGGTATACTCGACCACAACTTCACCGCAAAAACTGAGATTACAGCACACTTATCCGGCCACTTGGGCATCGGAGTCAAATATCACATGCAAAACTCACTTGGGACAAATTCCGTTTGAATGTGAAGGACAACGCCCCCATTGGCCCAAGCCGGCCGCGCAGGCTATAAGTCAGGTATGCTCTTCCGCCGCAAATCCCACTCCTCCAAAACCCAGGCCAAATCCCAGGCCAAACCCCAGGCGCCACGCCCGAAGGCCCCGCGCGCGCTGGCCGTCGCCGGCCTGCCCGTGCCGCTGGAGCTGCGGGAAAGCGCCCGCGCCCGCCGGATGACCCTGCGGGTGGACGCCGGGCGCGGGCTGATCCAGGTGGTGATCCCGGTGGGCGTTCCGGAGGCCGAGGCTCTGCGCTTCGTCGGGCGGCACGACGGCTGGGTCCGGGCGCGGCTGGCCGCCCTGCCGCCGCAGCTTCCCTTCGCCGACGGGGCGGTGGTGCCCTATCTCGGCGTCGATCACGTCGTCCGGCACAGCCCGGACCTGCGCGGGGCGACCCGGCGCGAGGACGGCGCGATCCTGGTCGGCGGCCGGGTGGAGCATGTCGCCCGCCGGGTGCGCGACTTCCTGATGGCGGAGGCGCGGCGCGAGCTGGCCGAACGGTCGCGCGCCAAGGCCGCGCTGATCGGCGCGCGGGTCGCCGCCGTCACCGTGCGCGACACCAAGAGCCGCTGGGGAAGCTGCTCCGCCACCGGGCGGCTCTCCTTCTCCTGGCGGCTGATCCTGACGCCGGAGTCCGTGCTGGATTACGTGGTGGGGCACGAGGTGGCGCATCTGCGCGAGATGAACCACTCCCAGCGCTTCTGGACCCTGTGCGCGCAGCTGACCGGCGACGTGCGCACGCCCCGCCTCTGGCTGAAGGCCAACGGCGCGCGGCTGCTGCGCTATGGCGAGGGAGCGGAAATGGTTTCACCTGCAAATGACGGTCATGCCGAAACGCCGTGACGGGGGCGCGCCGAGGCTCTGCTAGAGTGCGCCACTCCCACCGTCCCCGGCCCGACTCCCTCCATGCCCCGTCCCGATTCCCTGACCGTCCGCGTGCTGCTGACGGCGCTCGTCGCCTTCGGCCCGCTGTCCACCGACCTCTACCTGCCTTCCCTGCCGACGCTGGTCACCGTGTTCGGCACGGACATCGCCACGGTGCAGCTGACCCTCTCGGTCTTCCTTGCCGGCTTCGCGGTGTCGCAGCTCGTCTACGGGCCGGTGTCGGACCGGTTCGGGCGGCGGCCCGCCCTGCTCGGCGGCATCCTCATCTATCTGGTGGCGAGCGCCGCCTGCGCGCTGACCGACGACATCGAGACGCTGATCGGCGCGCGCTTCTTCCAGGCGCTGGGCGCCTGCTGCGGCCCGGTGGTGGCGCGGGCGGTGGTGCGCGACGTCTTCGGGCGCGACCGGGCGGCCACCGTCCTTGCCTACATGGCGATGGCGATGACCCTGGCCCCCGCCGCCGGCCCGATCCTCGGCGGCGTCCTGACGGAGTGGTTCGGCTGGCGGAGCAACTTCCTGCTGCTGACCGGCTTCGCCGCCCTGATCCTGGCCGCCACCTGGGCCCTGATGGGCGAGACCAACGCCAACCGCGACGAGACGGCGCTCCAGCCCGGCCGGCTGCTCGCCAATTACGCGCTGCTGCTGCGCGACCGTGGCTTCGTCGGGCAGATGCTGACGGTGGCCTTCGCCTACAGCGGCATCTTCGCCTTCATTTCCGGCTCCAGCTTCGTGCTGATCGGGCGGCTGCACCTGACGCCCGCGCAGTTCGGGGCGAGCTTCGGCGCGGTGGTGCTGGGCTACGCCGTGGGCTCCTTCCTGGCCGGGCGGCTGAGCGCGCGGCTGGGCGGGCCGCGGATGATCCGCACCGGCACGGCGGTGTCGCTGGCCGGCGGGCTGCTGGGGGTGGGGCTGGCTGTGGGCGGGGTGCTGCATCTGGCGGCGGTCATCGTCCCGGTCTTCCTCTTCCTGTTGGGCGCCGGGCTGACCCTGCCCAACGCCATGGCCGGGGCGGTCGGCCCCTACCCGATGATGGCCGGGCTGGCCTCCTCGCTGGTCGGCTTCGTGCAGATGACCGTGGCGGCGCTGATCGGCGTGGTGCTCGGGCACACCCACGCGGACAGCCAGCTTCCCATGATGACGGCGATCGGGCTGGTCGCCCTGGGCGCCGCGCTGGCGCACCGGCTTCTCGTCACTCCTCGCGCTTGACGGACTCCGGTATCCAGCGCAGGGCGTAGGAGAAGACGATGGTGACGGCGAGGCAGAGCGCCAGCGCCATGCCCGCCAGCACGTAGAATCCGGCCCCGCAGGCGATGCCCAGCGCGCCCGCCATCCAGATCACCGCCGCGGTGGTCGCCCCGCGCACCGTGGTTCCGGCGCGGAACATCACCCCGGCGCTGATGAAACCGATGGCCTGGGCGATGCCCTGGATGACGCGGGTGGGGTCCATGTCGCCCCCGCCGCTGCCACCGCCGCCCTTATGCCCGGCCATGCCCCAGTAGAGTTCCAGCGCAACCAGAGTCGTCACCGCCGCGCTGATGGCCACCAACGTGTGGGTGCGCAGCCCCGCCGCCTTGCCCCGGATCTCCCGGTCGAGTCCCAGCGCCGCCCCGCAAACCGCCGCCGCGGCCAGCCGGGCCGCCATGTCCCAGACCGGAATGGCCGTACTCAAGTCCATGTTATTCCTCCTTATTTTTACCTTTGCGTAACGCTTGCTACTTTTTTGCGCCCGGTCGCATTTTTCACTTTAAAAGGCGGCCCGTTCGATCTATGTAACCGCAACTCGCAAGCGCACGTGCCGCTGGCCCGCCCCTCGTCCTTTTCGAGATGTGGTTATGCAACGACGTAACGCGTGATCCCCGACCGTCCCTTAAGCAAGGCGGCGTCTTGGAGGTTACGATGGTTCATGTTGTTGTGGGTGGGCGCCGGCTCACCCGTCTCCGACTCTTTCCGGTTCTGTCCCGTTTGGCTCTTCCCCGCAAGGCGACACGGCAGTCCAGTATGGGCGGCCTGAGCGCCTGACCGTCTTTTCTTTCTGACCGGTCAGCAGCGCGCGGCCGCTCCGCCCCTGCTTTTTCACAATTCGTCCGACACCTTCATCTTGCGTCCGGGAGACTGAGATGACCGATAAGATTGCGCGCTTTTTCGAAGAGCAGCGCCCGCAGACCCCGTGCCTCGTCGTCGATCTGGACGTCGTGGAAGCAAACTACCACGACCTGGAGGAAGCGCTCCCGGACGCCCGGATCTTCTACGCCGTGAAGGCCAATCCGGCGCCGGAGATCCTCGGCCTGCTGACCCGTCTGGGCTCCGCCTTCGACACCGCCAGCGTCCCGGAAATCCAGATGGTGCTGGCCGCCGGCTGCGCGCCGGAGCGCATCTCCTACGGCAACACCATCAAGAAGGAAGCGGACATCCGCCGTGCCTTTGAGCTGGGCGTGCGCCTGTTCGCCTTCGACAGCGAGGCGGAGCTGGAGAAGATCGCCCGCGCCGCCCCCGGCGCCCGCGTCTTCTGCCGCATCCTGACCTCCGGCGAGGGCGCCGAATGGCCGCTGTCGCGCAAGTTCGGCTGCGACCTCGCCATGGCGCGGGAGCTGCTGCTGAAGGCCAAGGGCATGAACGTCGTTCCCTACGGCGTGTCCTTCCACGTCGGCTCGCAGCAGAAGGACCTGATGCAGTGGGACCACGCCATCTTCCAGGTGGCGCAGCTGTTCCGCGAGCTTGAGGTGCTGGGCGTCGATCTCGGCATGATCAACCTGGGCGGCGGCTTCCCGACCCGCTACCGCACCGACGTGCCGGAGACCACCGCCTACGGCCAGGCCATCTTCGAGTCCCTGCGCACCCACTTCGGCAACCGCCTGCCGGAAGCCATCGTGGAGCCGGGCCGCAGCATGGTCGGCAACGCCGGCATCATCGAGAGCGAGGTCGTCCTCGTCTCCCGCAAGTCGGCCAACGACGTGAAGCGCTGGGTCTATCTGGACATCGGCAAGTTCAGCGGTCTCGCCGAGACGATGGACGAAGCGATCCAGTACCCGATCCAGGTGATGGGCGACGACGGCGAGGGCGACAGCGAGGCGGTCGTGCTGGCCGGCCCGACCTGCGACAGCGCCGACGTGCTCTACGAGCGCGCCGAGTACAAGCTGCCGATGGACCTGAAGGCCGGCGACCGCGTGCGCATCCACGCCACGGGCGCCTACACGACCACCTACTCGGCGGTCTGCTTCAACGGCTTCGCCCCGCTCCAGCAGATCTGCATCTGATCGAGCAACGGTCCGTTTCAAAGAAAAGCCCCTCGTCCTTCGGGACGGGGGGCTTTTTCTTTGGCCGCTTGCGGAAATGCCGGGACCCGAATGCGAAAAGGGCCGCTCCCTTACACAGGGGCGGCCCTTTTCCTTGCGGTCTCCCGCAGCCGTGACGGCGGCATCAAGCCTTCCAGAACGGCTTGCTGATCTCGCCTTCGACGTCGATCTGAGAGATGCCGATGTCGTGCAGCATCCGGTCGTCCAGCCGAGCCAGCTCGCGGCGGGTGATGGTGCGCTGCCGCCACAGGGCGAACGTGTCCAGAACGCTGTCCAGCACATACGCCACCGGAGCAGGGCGCAGGGTACGGCCGACGGGGGCCGTGCGCAGAGCGATTGCCATGGTGGTCATCCTATCTTTGAAGGTCCCGAGGGGGCCTGCCGGAAGTGGCCGCCGCACCCTCGCTTTGTGAGAAAGAATATTGCTCATCCTGCGCAAACCCGCCACCGCCATGTGGGTATGCGAGCCGTGTGCTTTCTCGATAGCTGTCGTAGGAATATCACCGATGCAAGAATAATGGACGAATGCACAGCTTTTGGGCGCCACAAATTGTGCAGTTCACCAACAAACAGTGTTTGAAACGGAGCGCTGGACAGCCGCCGCGGCGCGTCCTACCTCTGATCCCGACCGTCGTCCGACACCGAGTTCTTCCCATGATCGACACCATCGCCTTCGACGGCGACGACACGCTGTGGCACAACGAGTCCCTGTTCTCGATGACGCAGGACCGCTTCCGCGCGCTGCTCGCCAACCATTTGGCCGACCCGGCGGACATCGACCGGCGGCTGCTGCAGGCCGAGCGCGAGAACCTCCGCGTCTACGGCTACGGCATCAAGGGCTTCGTCCTGTCGATGATCGAGACGGCGGTGGATCTGACCGACGGGCGCATCGGCGGGCGGGACATCCAGAGTCTCGTCGAGTTCGGCAAGGCGATGCTGGAACACCCGGTCGATCTGCTCGACGGAGTGCAGGAGGTGGTGGAGGGGCTGTCCGGGCGCTACCGGCTGCTGCTCGTCACCAAGGGCGACCTGTTCGACCAGGAAAGCAAGATCGCCCGCTCCGGCCTCGCCGGGCGCTTCGACGCCATCGAGATCGTCAGCGAGAAGGACCCGGCCACCTACCGCCGCCTGCTCGACCGCCACGGGGTGGACCCGGTGCGCTTCGTCATGGTGGGCAATTCCGTGCGGTCGGACATCCTGCCCGTGCTGGCCGTCGGCGGCCACGCCGTCCATGTGCCCTACCACGTCACCTGGGCGCACGAGGTGGCCGAGCCGCCCGCCGAGAATTACCGCCGCATCGACAGCCTGCACGGCCTGCCGCCGCTGCTCGCCGCCTGGTGAATGGGAGACGTATGATGAGCTTCGCCCTGCTGACCGACCCCGCCCGCCCCGCCGTGGAACCCGAGACCGGCGGCCCGGCCCCCGACCGCGTCCTGTCCGGCGCCCCGGTCTTCACCACCTGGAACGAGTACGAGTCGGCGGACGGCAAACGCTTCGCCGGGGTCTGGCGCTCCACCCCCGGCTCCTGGCGGATCGTCTATGACGAGTGGGAGTATTGCGAGATCCTGGAGGGCGCCAGCGTCATCAGCCACGCCGACGGGCGCCGCTGGACCGTCGGCCCCGGCGACCGCTTCACGCTGGAACCGGGTTTCGAGGGCGTGTGGGAGGTGCTGGAGACCACGACGAAACGCTACGTGGTCATGCTGCCTTGAGAGGCGCTCAGCCACGCTCCCCGAACAGGTGAACGGCGCCGAGATCGGCGCGGTTCAGCACAACCACCGCCTTGCGCCCGATTTCGACGGCCAGCACGGCGAGCGCCAGCATCGACACCGCCAGGACGATCCGCGCGATGTCGCGCGCCCAGGCCCGCCGCTTGCGCCGCCGGGCTGCCAGATGCGCGGCCAGCTTTTGCCGCAAGGCGCTGCCGCGCCGCCCGTAGCCGCGCGTCCATCCACCCCAGCCACTCTCTATGGGCGGCGGATCATTCGGCGCGGGTGTCGTGGGAACGGGCAGTGCGGCGCCGCCCGCAGGCGGCGAATCGGCGTCGGGCGCGGTGGTCCGGCTGGCGGTCGCGCCGGGCGGGTCGGTCGCGGTCACGGCGGTCTTCCTGCGGCGGAGGAACGGTCGATGGGCCGTTATCTACGCCATTTTCATGAAAGCGCAACACGCGGCGCCCCGGCGCCCGGAAAGGACACGCGAAAAAGGCGAGGCCGCGGCGGATTGCCTCGCCCCGCCTCCACTGCGTCAGCGACGGCCGCGGGGATCGCGGCTCAGCCCCTTGCTTTCCAGCTCCGCCAGATACTCCGTCCACAGGCGATCCTGGTCCTCGCCCAGCTCGTACAGCAGCTTCCAGGAGTAGATGCCGCTGTCGTGCAGGTCGTCGAAGACGATCCGCAGGGCGTAATGGCCGATGGCCTCCAGACTCATGATGCCGACATGGCGGCGGGCCGAGACGGTCTGCTTCTGGCCGGGACCGTGGCCCTGCACCTCGGCGCTGGGGCTGTGGACGCGCAGGAACTCCGCCGGGTAGGAGAAGGTCCGGCCGTTGTCGAAATCGACCTCCAGCCGCTTCTCCTCCTTCTTCAGCCGGACTTCCACCGGCCAGTGCTTGGTGCCGAAGGCGTCCGACGCGAACCGCTCGTCGGACATCAGGCGGCTCCCGGCTTCCCGTCGAGGCTGCGGGCCTCGTCGATCAGCATGATCGGGATGCCGTCGCGGATCGGATAGGCCAGCCCGGCGCGGTCGCTGATCAGCTCGGCGCGCTCGGCGTCGTAGCGCAGCGGCCCCTTGGTCAGCGGGCAGACGAGGATCTCCAGAAGCTTCGGATCGACGCGCGCCCGCGTCTTGCCGTCGGCTTGCGGATCGTCGTGGGGATGGGCGCTCATGGATCGGGCCTCGCAGTCGGAAAGTGCAGTGTCGGTTGTAAGGACGATGGGCGCGGTCAGTGGCGCAAGGCGCCGCCGCCGTCCCCCTCGTGACCGTCGAGAATGGCCATCTCGACCAGGGCGATCAAGAGCTTCGCACGCTCCGGCAGGTCGGGCGTCTCCAGAAGGGCCTGCTTTTCACTGGGCGAGAAGGGGCAGATCATGGCCAGGGAGGTGACCAGCCGCTCGTCCGGCGTGCCGTCGATGGCCTTCCAGTCGACCGACAGCCCCTGCATCCGGAAATAACCCTTCAACCCGGCCAGCAGACGCGGGCGGTCCAGCGCGCATCCGTCGCCCATGGCTCCCCCGCGCTCCAGCGGATCGATCAGGTCGCCGGAGAAGCGGTCCCAGTCCGCGGCGACGCGGCGGTAGCCGCGCTGGCCCTCCAGCTCCCGCATGATGGCGAAGCGGCTGACTCCGGTCAGGGTGATGATGTAGCGGCCATCCTCGGTCTCGGCGAAGCTGGTGATCCGCCCGGCGCAGCCGGTGCCGTAGACCGCCGGCTCACGCAGGCGGCAGGCCGGGTCGGTCGGCTGGACCATCCCGATCATGCGGTCGCCGGCCAGCGCGTCCTCGACCATCGCGAGGTAGCGCGGCTCGAAGATGTTCAGCGGCAGACGCCCGCGCGGCAGCAGCAGGACCCCCGCAAGCGGGAAGATCGGGAGCTGCCGCGGGAAGCGGTCCGGTGACGGGTCGATGGGGTTCCGGCTCATGCGACGAATATAGAACCCCCGCGCACGGCGAACAGAGCGGCCTGGAGCGGAACAGGCCGCGGTCCGGAGTCGCCTCTGGACCGCCGCCCCCCGCGATCAGCGGAACAGGATCGAGGACAGCCGGCGGCGCGTCTGGATCGTCAGCGGATCGGTCGGGCCGAAGGCCTCGAAGAATTTGACGAGCTGCTTGCGGGCGGCCTCGTCGTTCCAGCCGCGGTCGCGGCGCACCAGTTCCAGAAGCTCGTCCACCGCGGCCTCGCGCTTGCCGGCGGCGAACAGGGCGAGCGCGAGGTCGAAGCGGGCCTCGTGGTCGTCGTGATTGCGGGCGACCTTCTCCATCAGCTCCGGGATCGGGCCGGCGTTGGCGGCCTGCTCGGCGACCTCCAGCGCGCTGCGCACCGCGGCGATCTCCTTGTCCTTGGCGATCGGTTCCGGCACCTTGTCGAGCATCTGCTTGGCGCGGGCCAGCTCGTCGTTGACGATCAGGCAGCGGACCAGCCCGGCGTAGGCCACGGCGTTCAGGTTCTCCGGATCGGCCTGCAGGATCTCGCCGTAGATCTCCGACGCGGTCTGGGTGTCGCCGGCCTCCAGCGCCTCCTTGGCCTGGGCCAGCGCCTCCTCGATGACGTCGCCCGCGTCGCCGCCCGCGGCCCCGGCCAGCTTCACCAGCTTCTCCACGAAGGCCTTCACCTGCGACTCTGGCAGGGCACCCATGAAGCCGTCGACCGGACGCCCCTGGAAGAAGGCGTAGACCGCCGGGATCGACTGCACGCGGAGCTGCGAGGCGATCATCGGGTCCTTGTCGGTGTCGATCTTGACCAGCCGCACCTTGCCCTTCGCGGCCAGCACCGTCTTCTCCAGGATCGGGCCGAGCTGCTTGCACGGGCCGCACCAGGGCGCCCAGAAATCGACGATCACCGGCACGGACTGCGACGCCTCGATGACGTCGGCCATGAAGGCGCGGTCGCTGCTGTCCTTGATCAGGTCACCGGCGGCGGGGGCGGCACCGGCGGCGGCGGGCTTGTTGGCGGGCGGAATGGAGAACATGGCGGTCACGTATCCCTTTGCGATCTCGCGTGATAGATGAGCGCACGGGGCGCGTTAAGCAAGCGTCGGCTGAGAGTCCGGCGGCTCCTCGCCGAAGGGCACGATCAGCGGCTCGTGCCCGCCGGCCCGCAGGAAGCGCAGCAGATCCGCGGCGGCGATGGCCGTGGTGCGGTCGTTCAGCAGCGGATGGTAGTTCAGCGGGTCGTGGGCCAGCATCTGCTCCTGCAGCACCACCCGCACCCGCCGCTCGCGGTCGTTGACCAGCGCGAAGGGCGTGACCGAACCCGGCCGCACGCCGAGATGCCGCCACAGCCGGTCGGCGGAGGCGAAGGACAGCCGCGCCGACCCGATCACCTTGTCAAAGCGGTTCAGCTCGACCCGCGCATCCTCCAGCGCGACGACCAGCCAGTGCTGCTCCTTCTTGTCCTTCAGGAACAGGTTCTTGCAGTGGCCGCCGGGCAGCGCGCCGCGCAGCGCCTTGCTCTCCTCCACCGTGTGCAGCGGCGGATGACGGTGGGTCACGGTGCGGATGCCGAGCGCCGCGAGATGCTGCAGAAGCTGCTCCGGGCTCGTCGGCAGCGGCTCCTCGGCCCTGCCCTCGGGGGTGTCGCGGGTGTCCATGGAGCCATCTTTAGCGTTGCCGGGAATATTCGTCCGGGAAAATCCGTCCAGGCGCCCGAGAAAAGTGAAACATGACGCTTGCATTGCGCCGATCCATGAGTATAGTCCGCCGCACGCCGCCGGACGGCACCGGAACAACGGTCCGAACGGCAGCGAAACGGAGCGCGGGCGTAGCTCAGGGGTAGAGCACAACCTTGCCAAGGTTGGGGTCGAGGGTTCGAATCCCTTCGCCCGCTCCATTTTCCCGACGGAGGCGGTGATCCTCCAGGCGGGAAACAAGACAGTGGATGGAAAGGCTGGGCCTTCGGGTGCCGGCCTTTTTCGTTTTTTCCTCCCGAGTCATCCCGCTCCCCGCGCGTTGCGATTCCGCAACCGACGCCTCACCCTCCCCGACTCCCCTCGCCCCGAATCAACGCAGCCATACAGGGCGCGCCACCAAATGGCGCAATCGAAAGGTGCGAATCCTGGCAAATCCCATACTTATGTAGGTCATTCCCCGCGCTCATATCCCATATGAACGCGTGAATAAATTTACTTATTGGCAACCTACTTGCGTATGACCCCCGGAAGGACTAAGCTTCAAATGCGAAACAAATAGAACTTCTATCCGTTTAGGGTTGTATGCACCATGGATGGTCCGGTCATGTCGGACGGGCTAAGCCCGTGATTTTCCCGGATAGGACGCTCCTGTCCGGCCGGCGTCCGCCGCTCCGGCAACGCCGGCCCTCCCCCGCCTGATCGTCACCGGCTCCGCTGTCGTCGCGCTGCGACCGGCGGTGCCGCTGGTCGCGCTTCCAAGCCCCGCTTCGTACAGCCCAGACGGCAATCCGCCCAGACGACAAGAGGTCCTTCCCATGGCTATGCAACGCTACATCGTGAATTTTCCGCGCCTGTCCCCGGACATGCTGGACATCTGGAAGACGGTCCCCAGCAGCATCGCGTCCGACGTGCAGAACCGCTGCCAGAGCATGGACGCCCGGATCAAGCCCTGCGCCCCAGGCATGCGCATCTGCGGGCAGGCCCGCACCGCCGTGTCGATGCCGGGCGACAACAGCATGCTGCTGACCGCCTGCAGCCTGGCCGAACCGGGCGAGGTTGTGGTGGTCGCCGGCGCCGGCCTGGAGGAGGTGGCGCTGGCCGGCGAATGGGTGGTCCGCGGCTGCAAGTCGCGCGGCCTGGGCGGGCTGGTGATCGACGGCTCCGTCCGCGACCTTCAGGAAATCCGGACCATCGGCTTCCCGGTCTTCGCCAAGGGCTCGGTGCCGCGCGGCCCGCACAAGTCCTTCGGCGGCAAGATGGACGTGCCGGCCGGCGTCGGCGGCATGGTGGTCAATCCGGGCGACCTCATCATCGGCGACGACGACGGCGTGACCGTGGTGCCGCTGGCCGTGATGGACGAGGTGCTGAGGCGCTGCCTGGAGCTGATGGCCAAGGAGAAGGTGTGGTCGCAGCAGCTCGACGCCGGCAAGTCGCTGATGGAGGTGCTGGGCGTGCCGGAACCGGAGATCGTCGAAACGCCCACCCTGCGCTGACCCCCAGCGCCTCCGCCGGACCACGCGCGCCGGCGAACCGCACAGCCCCTTGAGCCGCCCCAAGACCGGTTTCCGCTGCCATGACGCTCATCTTTCAAATCGTGCTGCCGATGTTCGTCCTGGTCGCGCTCGGCTTCTACGCCGGGAAATCGGGCAATTTCAGCAACACGGCGGCTCAGGGGCTGTCGCGCTTTCTCGGCATCTACGCCCTGCCCGCGCTGCTGTTCGCGGCGATGGCCAAGGCGAAGATCCCCGATCCCATCGAATGGGGCTTCGTGGCGTCCTTCTTCGTCGCGGCCTTCATCATCTTCGGGCTGGGTGCCGCCTGGATGCTGTCCATCCGGCGGCGGGACGAGGCGGCGATCGGCGGCTTCGCCCCCTCCTTCTCCTCCATCGGCCTGCTCGGCGCGCCGATCCTGATGGACGCCTACGGATCGTCGGTGGCCATCCCGGTGATGCTGCTGATCCTGTTCCAGTCGCCGCTCCTCTTCACCACGGCGACGATGATCGCCGAGGCGCAGCGGACGGCGGGCGGGCGGCCGGTCGCCGCCGCGGTCAATGCCGTCAAGGCGACCCTGCTCAGCCCGATGATCCTGTCCATCGTCGTCGGCATGGGCTTCAACCTGACCGGCGTTCATGTGCCGGACGCGGTCATGAAGGCGGCGGACTACGCCGCGGCCACCGTTCTGCCCTGCGCCTGCTTCACGCTGGGTACCGCGCTGTCCTTCGGGAAGCTGTCGGGCAAGTTCGGCCAGGCGCTGGTCCTGGCGGTGATGAAGACGGTCCTGCACCCGGTGCTGACCTGGGTCCTGGCGGTGGAGGTGTTCCACCTGCCGCCGGACTGGCTGGCCCCCGCCGTGACCGCGGCGGCGCTGCCCATCGGCGTCAACGTCTACGCCTTCGCCGAGCGCTACCAGACGGGGCGGGAACTGGTGTCCATGTCGCTTCTGCTGTCCACCCTGATGTCCCCGATCTCGATTTCCGTCGCCTTCATGGTGGCGATGGGCTGACACGGTCATTTCGACGCAGGCGACTTTCATTATGCGTCCATTTGACGCTTATCACGCACGCCCGACCGTGCGGAACTCCAGAAAACCACGCCAGATAGAAAGCATTCGTCGAAAATCGCTGTTATTTCCGAATGTCCGGTTCGGTCAACACGATTGATACACGAATAGAGACTCTGTATCTTCCACCTTGAAGCGTCAAAACCGCTTTCATCAGGTCGATCTGACAGCGTTGGTTCTATGAAACGCTCCTTTTTGCGAGAAAGACGACTGAACTCCGCCGCCGCGCCGGCGACGGGATCGGCCACCCACGAAGACAGACATACCGAAGTATGCACCCATCCTGCTCAAAGCCAGGACGGCTCTTCGTCTCGTTCATGACCCGATATTCCAATGCTGTCGAAATCAAAGAGCATCGATCTTTACGAGAATTTCAGAAAAGGAGGCCCAGCCTGTGTCCGCATCGGGACGGGCGGGATCTCCCGGGACCCCACCGCGCCCGCGGCCAAGGGGTCTTCCGCAATACCGCAGGAAAGAAGGGCATCCAGATGATCATTCGCAGCAAGTTCCTGGCGCTGGCGGCCGGGACACTGGCGCTGGCCATGTCGACGACCGCGCTGTCGACGGCCCGGGCCGCCTATCCCGAGAAGCCGATCACCGTGGTCGTCGCCTACGACGCCGGCGGTTCGACCGACGTGACCGCGCGCCTGCTGGCGCCCTTCATCGAGAAGCATCTGGGCGGCACCCGGATCGAGGTGGTGAACAAGCCGGGCGCCGGCGGCGAGATCGGCTTCGCGGCCATCGCCGACGCCGCGCCGGACGGCTATTCCATCGGCTTCTGCAACACGCCGAACATGGTCTCGATCCCGATCGAGCGTCAGGCCCGCTTCTCGGCGGACCGGCTGGACCCGCTGGTGAACGTCGTCGACGATCCGGGCGTGTGGAGCGTTCCCGGCGACAGCGCCTTCAAGACGCTGAAGGACGTCGCGGAGCACGCCAAGGCCAACCCGAACACCGTCACCGTCGGCACCACCGGCGTGGGCTCGGACGACCAGCTCGCCATGCTGCTGGTGCAGCGCCAGGCGGGCGTGCAGTTCACCCATGTGCCCTTCTCCGGCTCCGCCGCCAACTACAAGGCGATGCTCGCCAAGAAGATCCAGATCAGCGGCCAGAACCTCGGCGAGGGGCTGCGCGGTCAGGCCTCCGACCAGATCCGCGTGCTGGGCGTGATGAGCAAGGAGCGCTGGAAGGCCGCCCCGGACATCCCGACCTTCGCGGAGCAGGGCTACCCGGTGCTGATGGCCTCGCTGCGCGGCGTCTGCGCGCCGAAGGGCCTGCCCGCCGACGTCCGCGCCAAGCTGGTGGACGCCGTCACCAAGGCCGCGACCGATCCGGAGTTCGTGGCGAAGGCCGAGGCCAAGGAGACCTTCCAGCCGCTGCGCGTCCTCGGCCCCGACGCCTTCGCGGCGGAGCTGAAGCAGCTCGACACCGAGCTGAAGTCGCTGTGGCAGTCGTCGCCCTGGCTGAAGTGATCCGGGGCTGACGCGACCCGGGCGGGCTGGTCCGTCCGGGTCCGGCCCATCCGCGAAACCACCCGCCGCCGGCCGCCCGGCCTGCGACGGGTGCGGTTCAAGCCCCCTGACCATCCGGCGCCAACGGACCGGCCAATGGTTGAAGCAGGTGCTCCATGACTTTCCTCAATCACCTCCACATTCCCACCAAAATGGGAATCCCGGCGGCGACAGCGATCCTGGGCATGCTTGCCATCGCGTTGCTCGGCGGCTCCGCCATCACGGAACAGTCACGCCTGCTGGACACGCTGTTCAATCGCTCCTTCACGCGGGAAGCGGATGTCCAGGCGTTGACCGACACGCTGACCGTCGCCCACGCCGGCCTCTACCGAACGGTGATCCTCAGCACCGCCAACGCCTCTCCCAAGGCGGTCGAGGATGAATCGAAGGCCCTGACCGAACAGATCACCAAGCTGAAGACCCAGGCGGACAAGATGAAGGGCCAGTCCGCCGCGACCGAGGAGGAGGGGCAGATCCTCCAGCGCTTCGGCTCCGACACCGCGGCCTATCAGGCGAAGGTGACCAGCTTCCTCGACCTGCTGAAGATGGGCGTCGATCCGCTCGACTTCCTGCAGGAGGTCCAGGCGGCCTACGGGCGCCTGAACGGCACCGCCCGCGACTACCTGACCTACCAGCGCCAACAGTCGGCCGACGCCTACGCCAATGTGAACGCGTCGGTCGACGCGACCACCCAGGCCTTCGTCGCCTCGGCGATCGTCGCCCTGCTGATCACGGTGGGCGTCGCGCTGTTCATCGGCTTCAACATCGCCCGTCCGGTGGTCCGCCTGACCATGGTCATGGAACGGCTGGCCCAGGGCCGGCTGGAGGACGAGGTGCCCGCCGCCGAGCGCGGCGACGAGATCGGCCAGATGGCCCGCACCGTCCGCGTCTTCAAGGAGAACGCGCTGCGCGTCCAGGAGATGGCGCGCGAGCAGGAGGCCATGCGCGCCCGCGCCACCGAGGAGCAGCGCCGGGCCATGAACAGCCTCGCCGCCGATCTGGAGGCGTCGGTCAAGGCGATGATGGGCGAGGTGGTGCGGTCCGCCACATCCATGCGCGGCGAAGCCAACGTCATGCTGGAGAACGCCCGCCAGACCAGCCACCACAGCGACTCGGTCGCCCACGCCGTGCAGGAGGCCACCAGCGAGGTGGAGAGCGTCGCCGCCGGCGCCGAGCAACTCCGCGCCTCCATCGACGAGATCACCCGCTCCATCACCCAGTCGACCCAGCTCGCCCGCGGCGCGGTGGACGAGGCCGGGCGGACCGACTCGATCGTCCAGGGCCTCAGCGAGGCCAGCCGGAAGATCGAGGAGGTGGTCGGCCTCATCAACAACATCGCCGGCCAGACCAACCTGCTGGCGCTGAACGCCACCATCGAGGCGGCCCGCGCGGGAGAGGCCGGCAAGGGCTTCGCCGTGGTGGCCCAGGAGGTCAAGAGCCTCGCCAACCAGACCGCCAAGGCCACCGACGAGATCGGCGCGGAGATCGCGGCGGTTCAAGCGGCGACCACCGCGGCGGTCAACGCCATCCGCGCCATCGTCAACACCATCCGGCAGGTGGACGAATCGCTCAGCACCGTCGCCGCGGCGGTGGAGGAGCAGGACGCCGCCACCCGCGACATCAGCGAGCGTTCGCAGCGCGCCGCCACCGACACGGTGGCCGTGCTCCAGGAAATGCGGCTGGTCCAGCAGGCGGCGGAGACCACCGGCCATTCCGCCGGCGCCGTCCAGACCACGACGGAGGAGCTGTCGCGCAGCTTCAACCGGCTGGACAACGAGATCGAAGCCTTCATCACCCGCATCACCGCGGCCTGACCGGACAGGACGCCGCCCATGAAAAAGGCCCCTCTTCCGCTTGGGAGAGGGGCCTTTCCTATGTGGCCTGTCCTGTTCGCTCGCCCCGGTCACTTCAACCAGGGGAACTCGCGCCAGAGGTTGCGGAAATCGCCGTCCAGCTCCTTCAGCTCCGCGGAAAAGGCTTCCGAATCGAGGATGCGCAGCGGCTGGTAGGTGTCGCGGGCCTTGCTCTGGAATTCCGGGTCGTTGGCGGCCTTGGTTACCGCCTCCACCAACTTGGTGCGGATCTCCGGCGGCAGGCCCTTCGGCGCGCCGACGCCGCGCAGCGACGCCATGGTGATGTTGTAGCCCAGTTCCTTGAAGGTCGGCAGGTCGGGCGCCATGTCCCAGCGCTGCGTGCTCATCACGCCCAGGATGCGGATGTTGTCGCCGCCGGCCTTGCCGCGCAGCCCCTCGCCCAGATTCTGGCCGCAGATCTGGGTGTGGCGGCCGAGCATGGAACGGTAGTTCTCAGCGCTGCCCGGAAACGGCACGTGGGTGAAGCGGACGTCCGCTTGGCGCTGGAGCAGCAGCATGCCCAGATGGTCGTCCGACCCGACGCCGGTGGAGCCCAACGTGATGGTGTTCGGGTTGGCCTTGGCCTGGGCGACCAGATCCTCCACCGTCTTGTAGGGGCTGTCGCCGTGGACCGTCATGATGCCCGGGTCGTCGACGATGTTGACCAGCGCGTCCAGCCGGTCGAGCGTGAAGCGGGCATTGCGCTCGATCGGGATGGTGACGACGTTCGGCGTGTTGATGAAGCCGATGGTGTAGCCGTCCGGCGTGGCGTCGGCGATGGCCGCGAAGCCGATCTCTCCCCCGGCGCCGCCGCGGTTCATCACCACGATCCGCGCGCCGCCGCCCAGATATTTTTCGATGTAGGGCGCCAGCATGCGCGCGGTCACGTCGGTCGATCCGCCGGCCCCGTAGGCGACGATCATGGTGATCGGCTTGTCCGGGTAGGCGGCCTGGGCCGCCGTCGCGCCCAACAGCAGGACGCAGGAGGTCAGGAGGCTTGAAAAGAAACGTCTGGCTTTCATGGTCGGCTCCGCCAAATGCTGCCGCCCGATTACCACAACGGAGCGCCGCCAAGGAGCGCGCCCGTGGCATCGGTTGCACAATTCATAGTAACACGATTTTTTGTACACTATAGTATTTATGGCGCAACCGTAATGAGAGTGCCGGACACCGCGTCGCACCGGCCGGCATCACCGCAGGACGACGGCGAAATGGCCTTTCCACTTAGGAAAGGCCGTTCGGTCAGGTTCCGTCACACAACGACGCGGGTCAGTTGATCGGCTCGGCGCGGTTGCCGAACAGGGCGCGCAGCTTGCGCCCGATCGCCGACACCAGCAGGCCCTGGTTGCCGCCCTCCGGCTTGGGGAACCAGTCCGGCTCCTCGGCCTGGATGCGCCGCACCACCGTCAGGAACGCCTCGACCACCAGCGGGTCGAAATCCTTGCCCGCCCGCTCGGCGATCCAGGCGATGGCGTGCTCGACCCCCCAGGCCTTGCGGTACTGGCGGTCGGTGATGAGGGCATCGAACACGTCGGCCACCGCCATGATCCGCGCCGAAACCGGAATGGCCCCGCCGCGCAGCCCTTCCATGTAGCCCGACCCGTCGTAGCGCTCGTGGTGGTAGCGGGCGATCTCCGCGGCGATGGACAGCAGGCTGCGCCCGCGCAGGGGCAGCGCCGCCTCGCTGAGGATGCGGTGGCCGATCAGGGTATGGCGCTGGATGGCCGCCATGTCGTTGTTCGCCAACTCGCCCGGAATGCCCAGCGTCTCGTCCGACACGCTCAGCATGCCGACGTCGTGCAGCAGGGCGGCCAGCCCGACCTTCTCCGCCAATTCGTCGTCCAGCTCGTCGGCGAAGCGGCCGTGGACGCGCAACTCGCGCGCGATGTCGCCGACCAGCCGCTCGATGCGCTGGAGATGGCCGGCGGCGGCGTTGTCCTTGTATTCGGCGAGCGAGCCCATGGCGAGGACGGTGGCCTTCTGGGCGGTGTTCAGCTCCTCGAACAGCAGGGCGTTCTCGAAGGCGATGGAGCATTTGTTGCGGAACAGCTCCAGCAACTGCCACTCGCGCGCGGTGCCCTCGTTGTTGTGGCCCTCGACGTAGATCATGCCGATGATCCCGCCATGGGCGCGCAGCCGCAGCGCGCAATAGCCCGGCTCCACGATGGTCTCGGAACTCGGGCTCAGCCGTTCCAGCGCGGCGGCCACGCTGGGCTCGCCCAGCTCGGCGACGTCCACGTCCTTCCATTTGGCGAAGCGCCCGGTGGAGGCGCGCACGCGGATGCGGCGGTCGCGCGGCAGCGTGTCGCCCTGGATGCACAGCAGCGCGTGCCGCCCGATGCCCAGCAGCCCGACGACGCGCGGCAGGATGTTGGGGAACAGCACGTCCGGGGTGCGCATCTCCAGCAGGCCGGTGGTCGCCACCAGCATGCGGGCCAGCGCCTTGCGCCCGGCGGCCTGGGTCTGCAGGTTGAGGAAGGCGCGGAGCCGCGGCACGACCGCGGTGCGCAGCGTGCGCGCCGTCAACCCGTCCTTCAGGCGGTAGTCGCTGACGTCGTGGCCCTCCACCACCTCCTCCTCCGGCGCCCGCTCGGGATGGGCGGTGCAGACCAGGATGCGGACGCGGCTGTTCCCCAGATCCTTGCGGATGTGGTCGATGAGGCCGAGCCCTTCCGGCACCCCATCCGCCGCGGGGTCCAGCACCGGCTCCAGCAGGACGGCGGCGGTGCTGGGGTTGCGGTACAGCGCCTCGCGCGCCTCGGCGGCGGTGGCGGCGGTCAGCACCGTCACCGGCGCCCCGTCCAGCGCGAAGCCGTCGAGCGCGGCGCGCGTCAGCCCGGCCAGCGCCGGGTCGGGATCGACCACGAGGACGTGCAGGCGGGGCTTGGCGGGGGGAACCGGGTTGGCCTCCGGCGGGCGGGCGTCGTCGTTGGGCATGATCGTCTCGTTGGTTGCGCGCCGCAAGCGCGCCGGCACGAAAAATACGCCCACTCCCGGACTCATTCAACTTTCATCGATTTGGACACGAAGGGCCGCTCCGTAATAACCGCCTCAATAACCGCCTCTTCCGGTTACGCCCCTCCGCCTGTTGCCTGTCGCAGCAAATCGGCTACCCTCTGCCTACAACGGCGGCAAACCGCCGCAAAAAATCAGGGAAGGATTGGAGCGATGGCTCTCAGGGCCGAACAGCTCAAGGACGAGCTGACCGAAGAGGTCGTGCGGCAGGTTCGCGAGCGGCTGGGCCGCAGCCGTGCGGCACCGGCGGAGCGCTTCGTACGGCAGTTCTACGACAACGTCCCGCCCGACGACATCATCCAGGCTCCGGCGGAGCAGCTCTACGGCGCGGCGCTGGCCATGTGGCAATGGGGTCAGCAGCGCGAGGCGGCGGACCGCGCCAAGGTCCGCGTCTACAATCCCCGTGTCGAGGAGCATGGCTGGCAGTCCCACCGCACGGTGGTGGAGATCGTCAACGACGACATGCCCTTCCTCGTCGACTCGGTGACCGCGGAGCTGAACCGCCAGGGGCTGACCGTCCATCTGGTCATCCACCCCGTGGTGCGGGTCAAGCGCGACGCCGACGGCCAGCTGGTGGAGATGTACGAGCCGGCGGCGGCCCCCACCGACGCGGCCCCCGAATCCTTCATGCATGTCGAGGTCGGCGCGGTCACCGGTGCCGCCGCGCTGGACCAGGCCCGCGAAGGGTTGGAGCGCGTGCTGGCCGACGTGCGCGCCGCCGTCGCCGACTGGCGGGCCATGCGCCAGCAGGTGCGCGCCGCCATCGTGGAGGCCGACTGCGCCCGCGCCGCCGTCCCGGCGATCATCCCCGACGACGAGGTGGACGAGGCCAAGGCCTTCCTGTCCTGGGCCGACGACGACCACTTCACCTTCCTCGGCTACCGCGAATACCGCTTCGAGAGCGGCGCCGACGGGGCGGACTCCTCGCTGGGTCTGGTCGCCGGCAGCGGTCTGGGCATCCTGCGCGACGACTCCGTCACCGTCTTCGACGGGCTGCGCAACTACGCCACCCTGCCGCCCGACGTGCGCGACTTCCTGCGCAACCCGCGCGTGCTGATGGTGACCAAGGGCAACCGCCCTTCCCCCGTGCACCGCTCCGTCCCGATGGACGCCATCCTCATCAAGCGCTTCGACGCCGAGGGGCGGATCGTCGGCGAGCGGCTGGTCGCCGGGCTCTTCACCTCCGTCGCCTACAACCGCAGCCCGCGCGAGATCCCCTATCTCCGCCGCAAGGTCGCGGAGGTGATGGAGCTGGCCGGCTTCGACCCGCAGGGCCATGACGGCAAGGCGCTTCTGCACATCCTGGAGACCTACCCGCGCGACGAGCTGTTCCAGATCCAGGTGCCGGAGCTGCTGGACATCGCGGTCGGCATCCTGCACCTGCAGGAGCGGCAGCGGCTGGCCCTGTTCGTGCGCAAAGACCCGTTCGAGCGCTTCGCCTCCTGCCTCGTCTACGTGCCGCGCGACCGCTACGACACCACCCTGCGCCGGCGCATCCAGTCCATCCTGGAGGCCGCCTACGCCGGCACCTGCACCGGCTTCACCACGCAGCTGACCGAAAGCGTGCTGGCCCGCCTGCATTTCATCATCCGGACCGAGCCGGGCCGCGTGCCCGCCGTCGACGCCACCGATCTGGAGGCGCGGCTGGTCCAGGCGTCGCGCGGCTGGGACGACCATCTGCGCGACGCGCTGGTCGAGGCCCATGGCGAGGAGCAGGGGCGCACCCTGTTCCGCCGCTACGCCGACGCCTTCCCCACCGCCTACCGCGAGGAGTTCAACGCGGAAGCCGCCGTCTTCGACATCGACCGCATCGAGAAGGCGACGGCCCAGGGCACGTTGGGCATCAACCTCTACCGCCCGCTGGAGGCCGAAGGGGACGAGCTGCACGTCAAGATCTACCACGAAGGCCGCCCGGTGCCGCTGTCCGACGTGCTGCCCATGCTGGAGCACATGGACCTGAAGGTGATCACCGAGGCCCCCTTCGAGATCGCCATCGCCGGCCACGCCGCCCCGGTGTGGATCCACGACTTCACCGCGCGCTCCCAGAACGGGCTGCCCATCGACTGCGCGATGGTCAAGGAGAAGTTCCAGGACGCCTTCGCCGCCGTCTGGGACGGCCGGATGGAGGATGACGGCTTCAACCGCCTCGTGCTCCGCGCCGGCCTGACCGCGCGGGAGGTGACGGTGCTGCGCGCCTACGCCAAGTATCTGCGCCAGGCCCGCATCCCCTATGGGCAGGACGTGGTGGAAAGCACGCTGGCCGGCCATCCGGCCATCGCGCGCAAGCTGGTCGCCCTGTTCCACAGCCGCTTCGACCCGGCCCGCCGTTCGCAGAACGATCCGGGGCTGGCCGCGGAGATCGAACGCGCGCTCGACGGGGTGAAGAACCTGGACGAGGACCGCATCCTGCGGCGCTTCCTCAACCTGCTGTGCAACACGCTGCGGACCAACGCCTATCAGAACGGCGCGGACGGGCGGCCCAAGACCTACCTCTCCTTCAAGATCGACAGCCGCCACATCGACGACCTGCCGCTGCCTCGCCCGATGGTCGAGGTGTTCGTCTACAGCCCGCGGATGGAAGGCGTCCATCTCCGCGGCGGCAAGGTGGCGCGCGGCGGCATCCGCTGGTCCGACCGGCGCGAGGATTTCCGCACGGAGATCCTCGGCCTGATGAAGGCCCAGATGGTCAAGAACACCGTCATCGTGCCGGTCGGCTCCAAGGGCGGCTTCGTGGTGAAGCGCCCGCCGCCGCCGTCCGCCGGGCGCGAGGCGGCGCTGGCCGAGGGCATCGAGTGCTACAAGACGCTGATGCGCGGCCTGCTCGACATCACCGACAACCTCGACGCCGAGGGCGCGGTGGTGCCGCCGCCCGAGGTGGTCCGCCACGATGGGGACGATCCCTATCTGGTGGTCGCCGCCGACAAGGGCACCGCGACCTTCTCCGACATCGCCAATTCGGTGTCGGTGGACCACGGCTTCTGGCTGGGCGACGCCTTCGCGTCGGGTGGCTCCGCCGGCTACGACCACAAGAAGATGGGCATCACCGCCCGCGGCGCCTGGGAATCGGTGAAGCGCCATTTCCGCGAGCTGGGGCACGACACCCAGACGCAGGACTTCACCGTCGTCGGCGTCGGCGACATGTCGGGCGACGTGTTCGGCAACGGCATGCTGCTGTCGAAGCACATCCGCCTGCTCGCCGCCTTCGACCACCGGCACATCTTCATCGATCCCGACCCCGACGCCGCGCGGAGCTGGGAGGAGCGGCAGCGCCTGTTCGACCTGCCGCGCTCCTCCTGGGCGGACTACGACGCGGCGCTGCTGTCCGCGGGCGGGCGGGTGTTCGACCGCTCGGCCAAGTCGCTGGAGCTGACGCCGGAGATTCGCCAGCGCTTCGGCATCGCCAAGGACCACGTCACCCCGCTGGAGCTGATGCAGACCCTGCTGAAGGCCGAGGTGGACCTGCTGTGGTTCGGCGGCATCGGCACCTACCTGAAGGCGGCGGAGGAAACCAACGCCGAGGTCGGCGACAAGGCCAACGACGCGCTGCGCATCGACGGGCGCGACGTGCGGGCCAAGGTGATCGGCGAGGGCGCCAACCTCGGCGTCACCCAGCGCGGCCGCATCGAGGCGGCGCGGCACGGGGTGCGGCTGAACACCGACGCCATCGACAATTCGGCGGGCGTCGACACCTCCGACCATGAGGTGAACATCAAGATCCTGCTGAACGACGTGGTCGTCCGAGGCGACATGACGCTGAAGCAGCGCGACCAGCTGCTCGCCGCCATGACCGACGAGGTGGCCGGTCTGGTGCTGGCCGACAACTACCTGCAGAGCCAGGCCCTGACCGTCGCCCGCGCCCAGGGTCCCGACGCGCTGGAGGCGCAGGCCCGGCTGATCCGCTCGCTGGAGAAGGCGGGGCGGCTCAACCGTGCCATCGAGTATTTGCCCGACGAGGAGGAGCTGTCCGCCCGCATGGCCAACCGCGAGGGGCTGACCCGGCCCGAGCTGGCCGTGCTGCTGGCCTACGCCAAGATCACGCTCTACGACGATCTGCTGGCGTCGGACCTGCCGGACGATCCCTTCATGGCCGACGACCTCACCCGCTACTTCCCCAAGCCGCTGCGCAAGGCCCATGCGGAGGCGGTCGGGCGGCACCGGCTGCGGCGGGAGATCATCGCGACCAGCGTCACCAACAGCCTCGTCAACCGCACCGGACCGACCTTCGTCAAGGAGATGATGGAGAAGACCGGCATGGGGCCGGCGGACGTCGCCCGCGCCTACACCATCGTGCGCGATGCCTTCGGCCTGCGCTCGCTGTGGACGGGGATCGAGGACCTCGACACCGTCGTCCCGGCCGCGCTCCAGACCAGCATGATCCTGGAGACGGTCCGCCACATGGAGCGAGCCGCCGCCTGGTTCCTGGCGAGCTGCCAGCAGCCGCTGGACATCGCCCGCGAGACGGAGGCCTTCCGGCCCGGCATCGAGACGCTTCTCGCCGGTCTCGACAACGTGCTGGACGCCGAGGAGACGGCCCGCCTGACCGCCCGCGTCGCCTCCTACCAGGAGCAGGGCGTTCCCGCCGAGCTGGCCCGCCGCATGGCGGCTCTGCCGGTTCTGGCCGCCGCCCCCGACCTCGTCCGCATCGCCGGGCGCACCGGACGCGGGGTCGCGGACGTCGCCGCGGTCTACTTCATGCTGGGGCGCCGCTTCGGCCTGGAGTGGCTGCGCGACAAGGCCGCCGCTGCGAAGGCGGAGAACCATTGGCAGAAGCAGGCGGTGGCCGCCCTGGTGGACGATCTGTTCGCCCACCAGACCGCGCTGACCACCCGCGTTCTGGAGTCGGTGGACCAGCTTCCCGCGGAAGCCCCCGTGGAGGCCTGGATCGCCCACCGCCGCCCAGTGGTGGAACGGGTGGAGCAACTCCTGTCCGAGTTGCGCACCCAGCCCAACGTCGACCTGTCGATGCTGGCGGTGGCGAACCGGCAGCTCCGCGGCCTGACGGCGGGGTAAAAGGCTTAAAAACCCCTCTTCCGGCCCCCTTCGGGCGGGTCCGGAAGAGGGTTTCCCATGCGTCCGCCCCGCTTTCCGGCTATGGTGCGGCCATTCCAAGGAATGTCCGCCCAACCGGAGCCCGCCGCGATGACCGACCCCCAGCCCACCCTGAACGACGCCATCCGCCTGCTGCGGACGAACGATCTGGGCGGGGCGGAGGCGGCCTGCCGGGCGATCCTGGCGACCGACCCGCACAACGCGCAGGCCCTGCACCTGCTGGGAGTCGTCGCCGCCCACACCGGCCATCCCGACGGCGCGCTCGACCTCTTCGCCCTGGCGATTTCCGAGGATGGCAAGGACCCGTCCTTCCACAACAGCCGCGGCAGCCTGCTCTTCCAGCTCGGCCGCGCGGCGGAGGCGGAAGAGGCGTTCCGCGCCGGCATCGCCCTCAACGACCGCCTGCCGGAGCTTCACGGCAATCTGGGCAACGCGCTGAAGGCGCTGGGCCGGCTGGAGGACGCCGAGGGCGCCTTCCGCGCCGCCCTTGCCCTGCGCGGCGACGCGCCGGAGATGCACAATTTCCTGGGCACCACCCTGCGCGAGCTGGGCCGGCTGGACGAGGCGGAGGCCGCCTTCCGCGCCGCGCTGGAACGGGCGCCGGAGTATCTGGAGGCCCGCTACAACCTCGCCGAGGCGCTGAGCACCCGCGGCGCCCTGGAGGAGGCCGAGGAGGCCTTCCGCGTGGTGATCGCGGCGGCGCCCCGCTTCGTCCCCGCCCATGTCGGCCTCGCCCACACGCTGCAGAGCCTCGACCGCGCCAACGAGGCGGTCGAGGCCGTTGAGGCCGCCCGCGCCATCGCGCCGGACCACCCGCTGGTGCAGTTCACCCGCCGGCTGATCTATTCCAACGCCGTCCCCGGCTGGCACCTGCCGATGATCAACGATTTCGAGCGCAACGACGCCTACGAGGCGGCCCTGAAGCGCGCGGTGACCCCGGACTCGCTGGTCCTGGAGATCGGCACCGGCTCGGGCATCGTCGCCATGATGGCGGCGCGCGCCGGGGCGCGGAAGGTGGTGACCTGCGAAGTGAATCCGATCCTCGCCCGCATCGCCCGCGAGACCGTCGCCAACAACGGCTACGCCGAGCGCATCGACGTGGTGCCGAAGCTGTCCACCCGCCTGTCGGTGGGCGCGGGCGGCGACCTGCCGGAGAAGGCCGACGTCTTCGTGTCGGAACTCATCAACATCGGCATGCTGGCGCCGCGCATGCTGTCGGTGCTGCAGCACGCGCGCACCCATCTGGTGAAGCCCGGCGGCGCGATCATCCCGCGCGCCTCGACCGTCTACGCCATGCTGGTGGAAACGCCGGAGCTGGCCCGCATCAACCCGGTGAAGCGCATCGGCGGCTTCGACATGTCGACCTTCGACGTCTTCCGCTCCCCCGGCTATCAGCAGATCGACCTCGGCGCCGACACCCACACACCGCTGTCGGCCCCCTTCACCGCGCTCGATTTCGACTTCACCCGCAACATGCCCGAGGAGGGCGGTCGCGAGATCGCCGTGGAGATCACGGCGGAGGGCACCTGCCACGGCGTGGCCTTCTGGTTCGACCTGCAGATGGACGAGGAGGTCACCTACCGCTCCGAAAGCCGGGCGCGGACGAACCACTGGAAGCAGGCGATGACCTATCTGGAGACGCCGATCCGCGTGCGCCCCGGCGATTGGCTGACCATCGTCGCCCGCTACGACAACAACCAGATTTCGTTCGGCGTGGGCGGTTGAGCGGCACACGCCCCGGGTTTTCCCGCAGGCCGAAGCCAGCCGATCGACGCCGAACCGGAGAGGCCCCCATGAGCACCGATAAGACTTCCGACCGCGTCGCCGCCGACGTCGCCGTCCCGCTGCCGGACCTGTCGGATCTGGAGCGCCAGAAGGCGGAGATCGAGGCGATCCAGGCGCAGATGATGCAACTGCGCGCCCGGATCGATCAACGGCTGGACGACCAGCGCCCCACCATCGACCTCGTCCCGGTCCGCCTCGACCCGCCGCCGCCGTCCGTCGAGTAATCCGACCGATGGCCAACGACACGCCGAGCCGCCGTGCCATCGCGTCCTGGTGCCTCTACGACTGGGCGAACTCGTCGTACAACACCATCGTCACGACCTTCATCTTCTCCGTCTACTTCGCCCGCGGCGTGGTCGGGGACGAGGTGGCGGGCGCCTCGCGCTGGAGCGCGGCGCTGACCGTCGCCGGGCTGCTGATCGCCCTGCTCAGCCCCGTGCTGGGCGCGGTGGCCGACCGGACGGGGCGGCGCAAGCCGTGGATGGCGCTGTTCACCGCCCTGACCGTGGTCTTCTGCGCCGCCCTCTGGTGGGTGAAGCCCGACCCGTCCCACGCTTTGTTCGCCCTGGTCTGCGTGGTCATCGGCACCGTCGCCTTCGAACTGGCGAACGTTTTCTACAACGCCAGCCTGACCGCGCTGGCGCCGCCACGGATGCTCGGGCGGATTTCCGGCTGGGGCTGGGGCATCGGCTATTTCGGGGGCTTGGCCTGTCTGGTGGTCGCGCTGTTCGTCTTCGTGAAGTCGCCTGCCCCGCTGTTCGGCCTGCTCGACACCGCGGAGCAGGCGCCGGTGCGCGCCACCGCCCTGCTGGCCGCCGCCTGGTATGGGCTGTTCGCCCTGCCCTTCTTCCTGTTCGTTCCGGACGTGCCGGCGACCGGCCTCGGCATCCGGCAGGCCGCTCGGGAGGGCATGACGACGCTGCGGCGGACGCTGGCGGAGACGCGCAAGTACCGCAACACGCTGCGCTTCCTGATCGCCAGCGCGATCTACCGCGACGGCATCAACACCATCACCGCCTTCGGCGGCATCTTCGCCGCCCACGCCTTCGGCATGAGCTTCGAGGAGATCCTGCTCTTCGCCATCGCGCTGAACGTGGTGGCCGGCGTCGGGGCCATCGGCTTCGCCTGGGTGGACGATCGGATGGGGGCCAAGCCGACCATCCTGGTCAGCCTGATCGGCCTGACCGCCTTCGGCGTGCCGCTGCTGCTGGCGACGGAGAAGGCGTGGTTCTGGGTGCTGGCCCTGGGGCTGGGCGCCTTCTTCGGGCCGGCGCAGGCGGCCGGGCGATCGATGATGGCGCGGCTGGCCCCGCCGGGCATGGTGGGCGAGATGTTCGGGCTCTACAGCCTGACCGGGCGCATGGCCGGCTTCGTCGGGCCTCTCGCCTTCGGGCTGGCGACCGCGCTGTTCGAGAGCCAGCGGGCCGGCATGGCGAGCGTTGTGGCTTTCTTCGTCATCGGTTTTGGGCTTATGCTGACGGTTCGGGAGCCGGCACCGGGCGATGCGAATACGGTGCGACAGTCCGCCGCAGCCTGACGGCGGATTCACCCAGCGGAAGCTGCTAACTTGCCTTTTGCTGCGACGCACAACGAATTTTGCGCGGAGGGCGGAACGGACATGTTGCACATCAAGGACATCGAGGCCTTCGCGCACATCAACGAGGCGCTGGCCCGCGACCACGCCGCGGCGCGTGGAGAAGGCGATTTGGCGGGGCATCCTTCGCCCCATCATCCCGCGATGCATCCGGCGATGCTGATCGCCATGGCGGCGACCGGGCGGCTGAAGCCGGACGAGGGGACGGACGGGGATTCCCCCCAGGGCGGGGCTGCCGCCATGCTGGCGCGGATGTTGGGGGCGCGGCGGGGGTAAAAAGTACTGGGAACGTCGGCGTATTGCCCCCACCCCGACCCTCCCCCGCTTCGCAGGGGAGGGAGAATGGTCCCCTCCCCTGCGAAGCGGGGGAGGGTTAGGGAGGGGGCAATGGATGCAGCCCCTGCGCGCCTCAGTGCCGGAAGTGGCGCATCCCCGTCAGCACCATCGCCAGTCCCTTCTCATCGGCGGCGGCGATGACGTCGTTGTCGCGGATCGAGCCGCCGGGCTGGATCACCGCCGTCACCCCGGCTTCCGCTGCGGCCAGCAGGCCGTCCGCGAAGGGGAAGAAGGCGTCCGAGGCGACCACCGAGCCCTTGGTCAGCGGCTCCGACAGGCCGGCGGCCTTGGCGGCCTCCGCCGACTTGATGGCGGCGATGCGGGCCGAGTCGACGCGGCTCATCTGGCCGGCGCCGACGCCCACCGTGGCGCCGTTCTTGGCGTAGACGATGGCGTTCGACTTCACATGCTTGGCGACGCGGAAGGCGAAGAGCAGATCGGCCAGCTCCTGCTCCGTCGGGGCGCGCTTGGTCACCACCTTGAGGTCGGCAGGCGTGATGCGGCCGTTGTCGCGGTTCTGCAGCAGGAAGCCGCCGGACAGCTGCTTCACCATCATCCCCGGCTCGGCCGGGTTCGGCACGTCCTTGGTCAGCAGGACGCGCAGGTTCTTCTTGGTGGCGAGCAGGGCGCGGGCCGCGTCGTCGGCGTCGGGGGCGATCACCACCTCGGCGAACAGCTTGGCGATTTCCTCCGCCGTGGCGGCGTCCAGCGGACGGTTGACGGCGATGATGCCGCCGAAGGCGCTGACCGGATCGCACAGCAGGGCCTGCTTGTAGGCGTCGAGCAGGTTCGCCCCCTCGGCGACGCCGCAGGGGTTGGCGTGCTTGATGATGGCGACGGCCGGGCGCTCGAACTCGGCGACCAGCTCGAAGGCGGCGTCGGTGTCGTTCAGGTTGTTGTAGGACAGCTCCTTCCCCTGGAGCTGGATCGCCGTCGCGACACCCGGACGCTGCTCGCCGGTGACGTAGAAGGCCGCCTGCTGGTGCGGGTTCTCGCCGTAGCGCAGGGTCTGGCTGAGCTTGCCCGACAGGGTGGTGCGCGGCGGGAAGGTCTCGCCGAGCTGGTCGGCCAGCCAGGAGGAGATGGCCGCGTCGTAGGACGCCGTGCGGGCGTAGGCGCGCTGGGCCAGGGTGCGGCGGAGATTCAGCGTAACGGCGCCGTCATGGGTCGCCAGTTCGTCCAGCACCGCCTCGTAATCCTCGGGGTCGGTGACGACGGTGACGAAGTCGTGGTTCTTGGCCGCCGCGCGGATCATCGCCGGGCCGCCGATGTCGATGTTCTCCACGCAGTTGGCGTAGTCGGCGCCCTTCGACACCGTCGCCTCGAACGGGTAGAGGTTCACCACCACGAGGTCGATCGGCGGGATGTCGTGGGTGGTCATCGCCTCGGCGTGGATGTCACGGCGGGCCAGGATGCCGCCGTGCACGCGCGGGTGCAGCGTCTTGACGCGCCCGTCCATGATCTCCGGGAAGCCGGTGTGGTCGGAGACCTCCTTGACCGGGATGCCGGCCTCGGCCAGCCGCTGGGCGGAGCCGCCGGTGGACAGGATCTCCACGCCCTTGGCCGCCAGCGCCTGACCGAGCGCGACGAGGCCCGTCTTGTCGGACACGGAGATCAGCGCGCGCGTGATGCGGACCAGATCGGGGGCGGGCGAGTGGGCGACGTTCGGCGGGCTCATCGGGGCATCCTGGCTGTCATGGAACCGGCTGCGGCGGGCAGGGCCTGGGAAGACGGGACCTGAGGAAAAGCGAAACACCCCGCTTCGTCACCCCCGCTGGGGCGCAAAGAGCGCTGACATCAGCCGTCCGCCGCCACTTTCATCATCCGTCATTCCCGCGAAGGCGGGAATCCAGTGTTCCCAAGGCTTGACGCAACAGCGAAGCCTGGATTCCCGCCTTCGCGGGAATGACGTGGACAGATGTGTCTCCACATCCGGAAGCGGCGTTTCCAGCCAAGCCAGCGCCCATGCGCCTTTCCAGGAATCACGAACGCAGGAGGTCGGTGTCTCCGTATTCCCACGGCCTGTCCGCCGCGGATGCGCGCGGTTTACCCCCCCTTGCGCTCGCGGCGCAAGGCCCATTTCACCGTCTTGATGGCGGGGCCGGTATGTCCGGAGACGGCGATCTGGGTGGTCCGCCGCGGCTCGTCGCCGCTGCCCAGATAAATGCTCTCCTCCAGCTCCAGCGTGCCGCCCGACGCGCGCAGCCGCCAGGCGGCCCCGCTCGGCAACTTCAGCTGCACCTGCCCGCCCTGGACGAGGGTCGCCTGGACCGCGGGGTGCAGATGGAAGCGGATGGTGAAGGGCCGCGGCTCCGGCGTGGCGCCGATCACCGGCTCCAGCATGTCCTCGCCGCGCAGGTCCTCACCGTTCTCCGCCAGATAGACGCGGCGGCGGTGCAGATAGCCGAAGTTGCGGCTGTAGCCGTTGTGGGTGGCGACGACCAGCACCGCCCCGTCGTTCTCCTGCCGCTCGCAGCCGACGTGGGAGGGGCGGCGGCCCAGCCCGCCCGCCTCGATCACCTCCGACGAGTTGGTCTCGGCCAGCACGACGGTGGAATGGGCGGCGGTGCCGGCCAGCGCGGCGCGCCAGGGGCCGGTCTTCACCGGATGGGCGCCGCAATTGACGATCAGACGTTCCTTGCCGACCGACATCTCCAGCGACAGGGTGCCGGCGTGGGCGGTGGCGTCCAGACCGGTGACCGGTGGCACCCCGGTGTCCATCAGCACCATGGTGCGCCCGGCGATCAGCCGCTCGAAGCCGGTGTGCGGCGCGCTCTTCAGCGGGCGCCCGCGGGCGTCGGCCTGGGCCAGCACCGTGTCGACCAGCGCCGCGTCCTCCTCCCGCCCGCCGTTGAACAGGGCGAGGCCGCCGTCGCCGTGGCGGAAGAAGCGCAGGGCCGGGGTCATGCGGTCGATGGCGTGCTGCAGCGCCTCCGGTACGTCGGCGCGGGCGGTGCGCAGGACCGACCGCATGTCGATCAGGTCGCGCAGGATGCGCAGCTGCACCGAGGGGCAGCGCTCGACATGGCCGCCGTCCGGCAGGATCTGGCGCGGCAGCTCCCGCTCCAGCAGCTTCAGCGCGTCCTGGCCGATCCGCTCATGCTCCGGCAGGCAGAAGCCGCCATAGACGAGGCCCTTGGCCGCGGTGACCAGCGCCTTCCCGTCCAGCGCGCCGGGCACCACGCGAGTCAGATGCTTGACCTGCCGGGCGAGGCTGTCGAAGACCGCGGCGCGGAACTCGTCGTCGGCGGAGGCGCAGTAGAAGTCGTGCAGGCTGATCCAGGCGGCGATGCGGGCGCCCAGCACCTCCGGCGCCCAGGTCTGGGCGTTCCAGCTCCCGTTGTGGTCCAGCCAGGACAGCACCAGCGCGCGGGCGCGCCGCCGCGCCGTGTCGCCGCCGACCGCGCGCAGGTCGCGCAGCCATTCGAAGCCGTGCAGGGCGTCCTGCCAGACGGCGCCGCCGGCCCGCCAGTTCGGCGCGCCGTGGGCGTCGGCCGCCGCGGCCTGCCCGCCGAAGCGGAAGACGCCGGCCAGGATCGCCGAGCCTTCCCCGGCGTCGCCCGGCCAGGGGTCCGGCGGCACCGCGGACAGGGCGGTCGGCGCGCGGCCGCCCAAGGTCAGCTTGTAGATCGGGTTGCCGAAGGCGATCTGCGCGACCCCGTCCCGCAAGCGGCCCATTTTCCCACGTCCGGCGCTCATCGGCTCACCCCGTCACACGGCAGGGGGAGGCGATGGCCGGCGCTTCGCTGAAGGCATTCGGGCGATCGGGGGGATGCATCCTGTTGTCGTATCAAATTCGCCTCGACCCCCGCAAGCCGGTGGTGCCCTAATCGTGCAGCCGTCGCAGCCGTGCCACGAAGAACCCGTCGATCCCGCCGAGGTCCCCGAGCATGCCCGGCAGGGATCGTACCTCACCGCGCTCGTTGATCAACTCGGCCAAATTGCCATCCCCCGCATGACCGCCGCCCAGATCAACCGGTGTGATCGGCAGGCGCTCGACCCGCTTGTCGCGGGCCAGGATGCGGTCGACCTGCGCCTCGCCCTCCTCCGGCTGGATGGAGCAGGTGCAGTAGATCAGCGTTCCGCCGGGCTTCACCAGATCGACGGCGTGGGCCAGCAGACGGCTTTGCGCCTTGGCCAGCTTGGCGATGTCCTCCGGCGACTTGACGCGCAGGATGTCGGGATGGCGGCGGATCGCCCCGGTGGCCGAGCAGGGGGCGTCGAGCAGCACCGCGTCGGCGGGCTGGTCCGGGGTCCAGGTGGCGGCGTCGGCCGCCAGCACCTCCGCCGAGAGGTTGAGGCGGGCCAGATTGTCCCGCACCCGCTCCAGCCGCTTGGCGGAGCGGTCGACCGCCGTCACCTGCGCCCCTTGCGCGACGAGCTGCGCGGTTTTGCCGCCGGGGGCGGCGCACAGGTCGTAGACGCGCTTGCCGGCCAGATCGCCGAACAGCTTGGCCGGCAGCGAGGCGGCGAGGTCCTGCACCCACCACGCGCCCTCGGCGAAGCCCGGCAGCTCCGTCAGGTTGCCGCCGGCGGCGCGGCGCAGCGTGCCGGTGGGCAGCAGCCTGGCCTCCAGCTGCTCGGCCCAGGCCGCGGGGTCGGTCTTGACGGTGATGTCCAGCGGCGCCTCGTGCAGATGCGCCTCGACGATGCCGCGGGTGCGGCCGATGCCGTAGGCCTGCCGCCAGGCCAGCCACAGCCAGTCCGGCGTGTTCAGGCGTCCGGCGTCCTGCTGGGCGGCCAGCTCCGCCCCCTCGCGCCCGATGCGGCGCAGGACGGCGTTGATCAGCCCCTTGTAGGGTTCCGCCCCCCTGGCCGCGGCCAGCTCCACCGCCGTGTCGACGGCGGCGTGGGCGGGCGTGCCGAGGAAGACGAGCTGGGCCGCGCCCAGCCGCAGGATGTCGTGCACGGTGGCCTTGGGCAGACCCGGCTTGGCGAGGCTGCCCTGGATCAGCGCGTCGATCTGGCCGAGCCGGCGCAGCACGGTGGCGGTCAGCAGCCGCACGAAGCCGCGGTCGCGCGGGTCGAGCCCGCGCAACTCCGGATGCGCGTCGAACGCATCGTCGAAGGGGATGGATTTGCGCAGCACGTCGCGCAGAAGGTCGAGCGCGGCGGAGCGCGCGGCGAGGGAGGCGTCGGACATGCCGCTGGATGTAGCGCGCCGGACGGCGGGTGTCGAGTAGCCGCAGCGCGGGACCAAACGGATTCCGCCATGCCTCAGCGGGGCGCCTCAACGGGCCAGGGCGCCCCGCCGTCCGCCTTCGTGGTCGGGATAGGGGCCGACGTCCTCGACAAAGAAGCAGACGACGCCCCGCAGCTCGCCCCGGCGCAGGATGAAACGGTTGCCGTTGCCGGCCTTCATCCCCCACAGCTCCGTGCCCTCCAGTGGGCTCAGCTCCAGCTCCGGCGGCACCGGGTCCTCGCCCAGCCGCTTGAGGAAACGGTCGGCGCGCACGCGGTCGTCCGGCGGCAGGCTGCGCGCGGCGCGGGCGTCGTAGCGGTCGCTCTTGACGTAGCGGGTCCCCACCCCCTGGATGGGGCTGGACGGCCCGCCGGGATCGGCGACGGCGCGCTCCAGCATCAGCGCCCAGCGGGCGTCCCGCGCCATCGCCAGGGCGCGGCGGTGGACGGCGCGGCACTGCTCGGCCAGCTCGTGGAAGCGGGGCATCAGGTCGCGCTTGCGGAAGCCGACCTCCATCATCACACGCTCCACCGCCCCGTCCGCCGCAGTGCCGGAGGCGGGAATGCCGCGCGTCTCCAGCGCCAGCAGGGCGTCGATGCGCCGGTCACGCTCCGCCGCCGGGATGCCCTGCGTCAGCGTCCGCCCGAGTCGCTCCAGCGCCGCCTCGGCGCGGCGTTCGGCCTCGGCGATGCAGAGGAGCACGTCATCGCGGCTGGTGGCGGCGGAAGCGCTCAGCCACCCCGAATCGAACAGCGGAGTCTTGTCGAGAAACAGGTCCGGCACGATTCCCGTCAGCCGTCGGCGCGCATGCGCCCGACGATCTCCTCCAGCACCGCTTCGGCCTTGTCGTTGTCCACCTGGCAGGTGCCTGCCGCCTCGTGCCCGCCGCCGCCATACTCCAGCATCAGCGGGCCGATGTTGGTCTTGGAACTGCGGTTGATGATCGACTTGCCGCAGGCCAACACCGTGTTCTGCTGCTTCAGGCCCCACAGGACGTGGATCGACACGTTGGACTCCGGGTACATCGCGTAGATCATGAAGCGGTTGCCGGCGTAGATGGTCTCCTCCCGCCGCAGGTCGATGACCACGACGTTGCCGCGGATCGTGCTGCAGCGGGCGAGCTGGTCGGAGAACGTCGCCTCATGCTCGGTGTAGAGGTCCACCCGCTCCTTCACGTCGGGCAAAGCGAGGATCTCGTCGATGCCGTGGCTGCGGCAGTAGTCGATCAGCTCCATCATCAGCTGATAGTTGGAGATGCGGAAGTCGCGGAAGCGGCCGAGGCCGGTGCGCGCGTCCATGATGAAGTTCAGCAAGGCCCAGCCCTGCGGCTTCAGGATGTCCTCGATGCCGTACTGGGCGGAGTCGGCCTGATCGACCGCGGCCATCATCGCGTCGGAGATGGTCGGGAAACGCTCCTTGCCGCCGTAGTAATTGTAGACGACGCGGGCGGCGGAGGGGGCGTCGGCCTCGATGATGTGGTTGTCGCGCTTGCCGACGCGGATCGTCTCCGACAGATGGTGGTCGAAGGCGAGATGGACGCCGGGCACATAGGGCAGGTTGGTGGTGATGTCGCGGTCGGAGATTTCGACCTTGCCGTCCTGCATGTCCTTGGGATGCACGAACTTGATCTCGTCGAGGATGCCCAGCTCCTTCAGGAGCACGGCGCAGACCAGCCCGTCGAAGTCGGACCGGGTGACGAGGCGGTATTTCGTGACGTCGGACATGCGGTTTCCCCTGATCGCCCCACAATCGGCAAGCGGAGGGAAGGTAGACTTACGTCTTTCGACGTGCAACCGCGAACCGATCCGCCTCCGCTCATCCCCAGGGGCTGCGCGGCATGAAGGAGGGGCCGGCCATGCCGCGCAGGCGGCGCACCCGTTCCTCCATGTTCGGGTGGGTGGAGAACAGGCTGTCGAGGCTGCGCCCGTGCAGCGGATTGGCGATGAACAGATGCGCCGTCGCCGGGTTGGATTCCGCCGCGTAATTCGGGATCTGGTGGGCGTAGGTGTGGATGCGGGTCAGCGCGTCGGCCAGCCACAGCGGGCGCCCGCAGATCTCCGCGCCGATGCGGTCGGCCTCGTATTCGCGGGTGCGGCTGATCGCCATCTGGACAATCATCGCGGCGAAGGGAGCCAGGATGGCAACCAGGATGCCGCCGATCAGCCCCAGCGGGTTGCCGCCCTGCCCATTCTGGCTGTTGCCCTGCGACGCGCCGAAGAACATGCCGAAGTTGGCGAGCATGGAGATGGCGCCCGCGATGGTCGCCGTGATCGTCATGATCAGCGTGTCGCGGTTCTTCACATGGGCCAGCTCATGCGCCATGACGCCGGCGACCTCCTCCGGGCTCAACAGGCGCAGCAGGCCGGTGGTGGCGGCGACCGCGGCGTTCTCCGGGTTGCGCCCGGTGGCGAAGGCGTTGGGCTGGTCGTTTTCCATGATGTAGACGCGCGGCATCGGCAGGCCGGCGCGCTCGGCGAGCTGCTGAACGATGCCGTAATATTCGGGGGCGGTGTAGGCGTCGACCTCCCGCGCGCCGTACATGGACAGCACCATGTCACCGGAGTTCCAGTAGCTGAACAGGTTCATGCCCAGCGCCATGACGAAGGCGATCATCATGCCGCCCTTGCCGCCGATCAGATAGCCGATGCCCATGAACAGGGCGGTCAGGCCGGCGAGGAGGATGGTGGTCTTCACATAGCTGGTCATGGCGGTGTTCTCTTGGCGGTGTTCCGGGCGATCTTCTGGACGGTTTCACTGTTGGTTGGACGAGACGGCCCCGGCGGGGCTTTCCGCCGGACCTGTCTGGTGATATGGGCTTGGCGGAAGGCATCGTTCAAGATGGCCCGGCACCGCACCCGACCCCAGAGGACGGCCATGACCGAGACGAAGACCACCGGCCCGGCACCGGAAGACGCCGCGAAGCCCGACGCCGAAACGACCCCAGAAACCGGCGCCAAGGGGCCCGAGCAGATGCCCGGCGAGATCGGCGGTCCGAAGGGACCGGAGCCGACCCGCTTCGGCGACTGGGAGTTCAAGGGCCGCTGCTCGGACTTCTAAATCACACTTTCTAGGACCGATTGCCTGAACACCCCGCCCTGAAATTGAATACATAAGCAACCAGGATGGAATACCTAGGTTGTGCTTGATACGTTCCCGTTCGCGCGCTACTCTGTGACCGGTTCGCCCCTTCGCGAACCGGTGCCCAGGGGGAGTTCGCGCCATGGGATCGCACAGGCCCGTCACCCCATGCCCGCCCCGCCCCGCCGGGATGTGGCTCTTCCTTCTCTCCACACTGCTGGCCGGCACCGTCCAGGCCGCTCCGCCCGCCCTGCCCGGTCCAATCCCGGCGGAGGTGCTGGAGGTTCTGGACGGCGACACGCTGCTGGTGCGGGCCACCATCTGGCTGGGGCAGGTGGTGGAAACCCACGTCCGGGTGGACGGGCTGGACGCGCCGGAGATGCGCGCCCGCTGCCCGCGTGAGCGGGAACTGGCTGAAAGCGCCCGCGACCACGCGCGCCGCCTGATCGGGCCCGCCCCGGTGCGGCTGCTCGACGTCCAGCCCGACAAATATGGCGGGCGGGTGCGCGCCCGCGTGCTGACCGGCGAAGGCGCCGATCTGTCGGCTGCGCTGATCGCGGCGGGACTCGCCCGCCCCTACCACGGCGAACGGCGCCAGCCCTGGTGCGACGGGGCGGGCATGGGCTAACCCGGCTCCACCAAAGGATGAGTCGGGAACCCGCCGTCTCGCTCCGCTGTTGCCCCTCCCACCAAGGAGGAGAGCGAACCATGACGACCCAGGCCTCGTCTTATGTCCCCGGCGCCATCGCCTTGCTGGCCGCCAGCCTCGCCCTGACCGGTGCCGCCGTGGCGCAGGACGCCAAGACGATGGAGGGTGGTCTCGGCGCCGCCCCGCCATCCCAAGGCGAAGCCTGGATGGAATCGACCGGCGCCCAGGACCCGACGCTGGGCGAGCGCCGCACCGAGAAGCAGAAGAACGCGGCGGAGACCCGCGCGCAGGGCCGCATCGGCTCCGTCCCCGACGCGGCGAGCGGCGAGTCCGGCCTGAAGCCCGGCACCGCCGAGTCCGTGAAGACCCAGTCCGGCAGCGGTGCGTCCGGCGGATCCGACAGCGCTCCCAAATAACGCCCCAAAAACGAAACCGGGGGCCACGAAGGCCCCCAGTCCGTAGACAAACCCCGATGAACGCCGCGATCAGGCGTTGTTCATGCGGTTCTCGATCAGGTCGGTCACGACGGTCGGATCGGCCAGCGTCGAGGTGTCGCCCAGGCTGTCGTGCTCGTTCGCGGCGATCTTGCGCAGGATGCGGCGCATGATCTTGCCCGAACGGGTCTTCGGCAGGCCCGGCGACCACTGGATCAGGTCCGGCGAGGCGATCGGGCCGATCTCCTTGCGCACCCAGGCCACCAGCTCCTTGCGCAGCTCCTCCGTCGGGCTTTCCCCGGCGTTGAGCGTGACATAGGCGTAGATGCCCTGGCCCTTGAGGTCGTGCGGGTAGCCAACGACGGCGGCCTCGGCCACCTTCGGGTGGGCGACCAGCGCGCTTTCCACTTCCGCCGTGCCCATGCGGTGGCCCGACACGTTGATCACGTCGTCCACGCGGCCGGTGATCCAGTAATAGCCGTCCGCGTCGCGGCGGCAGCCGTCACCGGTGAAGTAATAGCCCGCGAAGGTCGAGAAGTAGGTCTGGACGAAGCGCTCGTGGTCGCCGAACACCGTGCGCATCTGACCCGGCCAGCTGTCGGCGATGCACAGGTTGCCTTCCGTCTCGCCGTCCAGCTCCTTGCCGTCGTTGTCCACGACAACCGGCTTCACGCCGAAGAAGGGCTTGGTCGCGGAACCCGGCTTCTGCCCGATGGCCCCCGGCAGCGGGGTGATCAGGATGCCGCCGGTCTCGGTCTGCCACCAGGTGTCCACGATCGGGCAACGCCCATCGCCGACCACGTTGTAGTACCAGAGCCAGGCTTCCGGGTTGATCGGCTCGCCCACCGACCCCAGGATGCGCAGCGAGGACCGCGAGGTCTTCTTCACCGGCCCCTCACCCTCGCGCATCAGCGAGCGGATGGCGGTCGGGGCGGTGTAGAAGATGTTGACCTTGTGCTTGTCCACCACCTGCCAGAAGCGGGAGATGTCCGGATAGGTCGGCACGCCTTCGAACATCAGCGTGGTGGCGCCGTTGGCCAGCGGGCCGTAGACGATGTAGCTGTGGCCGGTGACCCAGCCCACGTCCGCCGTGCACCAGTAGACCTCGCCGTCCTTGTAGTCGAAGACGTACTGGTGCGTCATCGACGCGTAGACGAGATAGCCGCCGGTGGTGTGCAGCACGCCCTTCGGCTTGCCGGTCGAGCCCGAGGTGTAGAGGATGAACAGCGGGTCCTCCGCGCTCATCTCCTCCGGCGGGCAGTCGGCGGACACCGACGCGATCTCCTCGTGGTACCAGAGGTCGCGGCCCTCGGTCCAGGCGACGTTGCCGCCGGTGTGCTTGACGACCAGCACATGCTGGACGCCCGGCGCCGCGGCGACGGCCTTGTCGGCGTTGGCCTTCAGCGGAACCTTGCGGCCGCCGCGCAGACCCTCGTCGGAGGTGATGACGAAGTGGCTGTCGCAGTCGACGATGCGGTCCTTCAGGCTGTCCGGCGAGAAGCCGCCGAACACGATGGAGTGGATGGCGCCGACGCGCGCGCAGGCCAGCATGGCGTAGGCGGCCTCGGGGATCATCGGCAGGTAGATGGTGACGCGGTCGCCCTTCTTGACGCCGTTCTTCTTCAGGACGTTGGCGAGGCGGCAGACCTGCTCGTGCAGCTCCTTGTAGGTGATGTGCTTGGAAACGCCCGGATCGTCGCCCTCGAAGATGATGGCGGTCTGGTCGCCGCGCGTCGCCAGGTGGCGGTCGACGCAGTTGGCGGAGACGTTCAGCGTGCCGTCGTAGAACCACTTGATGTGGACGTCGCCGGTGTAGCTGACGTCCTTCACCTTGCTGTAGGGCTTGATCCAGTCGATGCGCTTGCCCTGCTCGCCCCAGAAGGCTTCCGGATCGTTGATCGATTGCTCGTACAGGCGGGCGTAGGCGGCTTCGTCCACGTAAGCGGTCTTGGCGATTTCCGGCTTAACAGGAAAAAACGAATTGTCGGACATTGGCTCGCGATTCCCCCGTAGTGCTTCTGGTTACGCCCTGAAGGGCTGTTGGGGAGCGGCTTCCGGCCGCCCCTGTTGCGGGACATTATCCACACAAGTTCCCGTCTCTACAAGCAGAACGGCTGATTGTCCGCCCTCTCCATCGGGGCTTTCCGTTCCACTTTGTTGCAGCGCACCGCCCGTTCTTTTGATTTCACAGGCATTCGCGACGACACGGCGGCGCGACTATTTGTCGCGCATAGCACGAAAGCATGATAACGCGCCGCGGAGGGGCGCTTAACCCGGTCTTAACCGAGGCATCGTTAGCGTGCATGGCGTTCCCCCAACTGCAGGACACCGGCATGGCCAGCACGACCGACGCGGACGGCACCACCGGAAACGGCACGGCCAATGGCGGCGCCGGTCATGGCACGGAACTGGCCGGGCGCCTGTCGGAAATGGGCAGCCGCACCAGCCTGATGGTGATCGACGCGGCCCTGCGCACGGCGTCGCTGGCCGAACTGGAAGCGTCCGGCTCCGCCGCCCTGGCGCCGTTCGGGGAAGACGCGGGCTTCGCCGGAGCCGCGGCGGAGATGCAGGCGCTGGCCCGGCGGATGCTTCAGGCCACCCAGGATTTCCAGGCGGCCATCTGCGAACCGGCGGACTGATCCGCCGCCGCAGACGGCCGCGCTCTCAACAGGTCCAGAGAACCGTCACGCCTCGATCCCGGCCAGCGCGCAGACATGCGCCCATTCGGCGTCCGACACCGGGCAGACCGACAGGCGCGACTGCTTGACCAGGGCCATGCCCTGAAGCAGCGGGTCGGCCTTGATCGTCTTCAGCGTGACCGGCGTCTTCACGGGCAGCAGCGCCCGCACGTCGACCATGCCGAAGCGCCCCGCCTCATCGCTCGGGTCCGGGTAGTATTCCCGCGCGATCTCGACGACGCCGACCACCTCCAACCCCTCGTTCGAGTGGTAGAAGAAGGCGCGGTCGCCGATCTTCATGGCCTTCAGGTTGTTCGACGCCTGATGGTTGCGCACGCCGTCCCAATGGGTGGTGCCGTCGGCGACCATGCGCTCCCACGAATATTTGAAGGGCTCCGACTTCAGAAGCCAGCGGGCCATCGCTGTCCGCCCCCGGTCAGGACTTCGGGTAGACCCGGCGCCACGCCCGGATCTCCACGCTCTCGAACAGCCCGGCCTGGGCGTAAGGGTCATTGGCGGCGAAGTCCTTCGCGGCGGCCTCGTCGGCGCACTCCACGATCAGCAGGCTGCCGGCCATGCCCTGGCCGTCGTCGGACAGCAGCGGGCCGGCGGCGAACAGACGGTCGGCGTGCGCTTCCAGATAGGCCAGATGGGCCGGGCGGTTGTCGGCCCGCACCTGCGCGGCGCCGGCCTTGTCGGTGCAATGGAACATGTACAGCATGGGGAACCCCTCCGTTCGGTCGGGCGGGAGCCTAGCGCAGCCGGAGCCGCTGCGGAAGGTGCCGCGAGTGGAAGCGATTCACCACGAAGACACGAAGGCACAAAGATTTTCACGAAGAACCCCCAGCACACCCGACACCGGGCGGACAATGCCGAACCCCTTCGTGCAGGCCTTGTGCCTTCGTGTCTTCGTGGTGAAAAACGCTCCCCCTCAGCGCCCTTCCTCGCGGAACGGCCGCGACAGCAACCCATCGATCGTCGCGTCTAGCCCGGCGCCGCGGTTCAGGATGGCGTCCACGGCGGCGCACAGCGGCATGTCCACGCCCTTCTTCCCGGCCAGCCCGACCACCGCGGCGGCGGTGTAGACGCCCTCGGCGACGGAGCGGCGCTCGGCCAGGATCTCGGCGAGCGTCCGGCCGGCGCCCAGGGCGGCGCCCAGCGACATGTTGCGCGATTGCAGGCTGGAGCAGGTCAGCGTCAGATCGCCCAGCCCGGACAGCCCCATCAGCGTCTCCGGCCGTCCACCGAGCGCCAGGGCCAGCCGCGTGATCTCCGCCAGCCCGCGGGTGATCAGCGCCGCCCTTGCGTTGTCGCCCAGCTTGCGGCCTTCCACCACGCCGCAGGCGATGGCCAGCACGTTCTTCACCGCCCCGCCGATCTGTGACCCCACCACGTCGTCGGACAGGTAGGGGCGGAAGGTGCGGCTGCCCAGCGCCTCGACCAGCCGGGCGCCCAGCGCGGCGTCGGCGCAGGCCAGCGTCACCGCGGTCGGCAGGCCGCGCGCCACCTCCGCCGCGAAGGTCGGGCCGGACAGCACGGCCAGCGGGGTGCCCGCCGGCAACGCGGCCTCCGCCGCCTCGCTCATCAGGGCGTGGCTGTCCAGCTCGATCCCCTTGGCGCAGATGACCAGCGGGGTGCCCGGCCGCAGATGGGCGGCGAGGCCGGCGCAGGCGCTGCGCAGATGCTGGGCCGGGGTGACGAGCAGGATGGCGTCGCAGGCGGCGGCCTCGGCCAGATCGGCGGTCGCGCGCAACTCCGCCGGCAGGGTCACGCCCGGCAGATAGTCGCGGTTCTCCCGCGCGGTGTTGACCGACTCGACCACCGCCGGCTCGCGCGCCCACAGCAGGGCCTCCCGCCCGGCGCGCAGGGCGGCCAGAGCCAGCGCCGTGCCCCAGGCTCCACCGCCGATCACGCCGATGCGCCGGAAGTCCGTTGCCGCCATGGATTCCCCCCGTTTCTACTGTTCTGGCTTGATGGATGTGGCCGACTGTTTAGGCGGAGCGTCCCCGGTCCGCAACCTGGTCGGTCAAGCCTCCGGCGTCAGCATGAGCTTCATCCCGACATGGCTCGCCCGGAAGCCCAGCCGCTCGTAGAAGCGGTGGGCGTCGGTGCGCCGGGTCTGGCTGGTCAGTTGCACCATCACGCAGCCTTCGGCGCGGGCCAGCGCGATGGCGTGCCGCATCATGGCGCTGCCGATCCCCTGGCCGCGCAACGTGCCGTCCACCTTCACCGCCTCCACCGTCGCCCGCGCCGCGCCCCGGCGGGCCAGCCCGTGGGTGACGGTGAACTGGAAGCAGCCAACGATCCGCCCGTCCTGCTCCGCCAGAACGATGGAGTTGCCCGGCTGGGCCGCCATGCGGTCGAAGGCGTCCCAATAGAGCGGGTCCAGCGGCTCAGCATAGACGTCGCCACCCGTGGACAGGGCGTCGTCGGCGGTCAGCCGGACGATGTCCGGCACGTCCTCACGGACGGCGGTGCGGAAGGTCAGCGCCATGCCGCGCTCTCCCTCATGCCTTCACGCCGGAGCCCACCCCGGCCTTGCCGATGGCGGGCTTCGCCGTGGGATCGAGCGGCCAGCGCGGGCGCGGGGCGAAGTCCAGCGGGTCGGTCTGGCCCAGCCGCAAGCGCTCGATCCCCGCCCAGGCGATCATCGCCGCGTTGTCGGTGCACAGCCCCAGCGGCGGCGCCACGAAGGGCATGCCCTCGCGGTTGGCCAGCGTTTGTAGGCGGGCGCGCAGCGTCCTGTTGGCCGCCACGCCGCCGGCCACCACCAGGGCGCCGCCCTGCGGGTGCGTCTCCTTGAACTGGCGCATGGCGCGGGCGCAGCGGTCGGCCATCACCTCGGCGACCGTGTTCTGGAAGGCGGCGGCGAGGTCGGCCCGGTCCTCCGCCGAGAGGGGAGTCCCCAGTTCCTCGACATGGCGCCGCACCGCGGTCTTCAGGCCGGAGAAGGAGAAGTCACAGCCGGGGCGCCCGACCATCGGCCGCGGCAGGTCGAAGCGGCCCGGATTCGTCGCCAGCGCCGCCGCCTTCTCCAGCAGAGGCCCGCCGGGATAGCCGAGGCCGAGCAGCTTGGCCGTCTTGTCGAACGCCTCTCCCACCGCGTCGTCGATGGTGGTGCCCAGCCGCCGGTATTGGCCCACCCCCTCCACGACCAGAAGCTGGCAATGCCCGCCGGACACCAGCAGCAGCAGGTAGGGGAAGGGCACATCGTCGGTCAGCCGGGCGGTCAGCGCGTGGCCTTCCAGATGGTTCACCGCGACGAAGGGCAGCCCGCGCGCCGCGGCGATGGCCTTGGCGGTCATCACCCCGACGATCACCCCGCCGATCAGCCCCGGCCCGCCGGTGGCCGCCACGGCGTCGATGTCGGCGAAGCCCAGCCCGGAGTCGCTCATGGCGCGGCGGATCAGCCCGTCCAGATGCTGCAGATGGGCGCGCGCGGCGATTTCCGGCACCACCCCGCCATAGGGCGTGTGGTCGTCCAGCTGCGACAGCACCACGTCGGCGCGGATCTCCCGCGCGTCGGTCACGATGGCCGCCGCCGTCTCGTCGCAGCTCGTTTCGATTCCAAGAACGATCATGGCCGCCAAACTAGCCGTCTCCACCGCTCTGGTATAGGGTCTTGACCCGGATTCTTCAGGGTTTCGCCCTCCATGAACAAAGACGTCCCCGACGACGACGCCAGCATCGTCTATTACGACGGCGACTACCCGTCGCTGGAGATCGGCGAGGCGCGGGCGGAGCACGCCGCGACGCTGGCCCGGCTCGGCATGCTGGGCGACGTGCCCTTCTACAAGGAGCGCGCGGCGGAGACCGGCGGCCCGGTCCTTGAGATCGGCTGCGGCACCGGGCGCCTGACCATCCCGCTGGCCCGCGCCGGGCACGAGGTGTGGGCGGTGGACGTTTCCGCCGCCATGCTCGACCAACTCCGCGCCAAGCTGGCGCGCGAGGCGCCGGAGGTGCAGGCCCGTGTCCATCCGGTGCGGCAGGACGCCACGGCGCTCGATCTGCCGGTGCGGAATTTCCGGCTCGCCGCCATTCCCTTCAACGTGCTGATGCTGATCCCGGAACTGGCGGCGGAGCGCCGCGCGCTGGCCGCCGTCGCGGCGCATCTAGCGCCGGGCGGCACGCTGGCGCTGGACGTGATGAATCCGCTGACGCTGCCGATGGACGCCGAGACGAAGCCCAGCCCGTCGGAGCCGCGGCGCAGCCCGCGCAACGGCAACAGCTACATCCGCAACACGATGGCCTCCCGCCTCGACGAGGGGCAGTGCCAGCGCATCCACGGCTGGTACGACGAGCTGCTGCCGGACGGCAAGATCGCGGTGACCGAATACGCCTTCACCTGGCGGATGATCTTCCGTTACGAGCTGGAGCTGATGCTGGAGGCCGCCGGATTCGCCATCGAACGGCTGGCCGGCGATTTCGATGACGCCGCCTGGACGGTGGACAGCCGCCGCATGGTGGTCACGGCGCGGCGCGCATCGTGAGACGCGCGGCGACGCGCCTCACCAAAGAGTAGTGCGCCCGTCACCAAGGCTTGCAAACCGCGGCGGATCGCCTAGAACACTGCCCTCATGACCCAACCGCTCCGCATCGGCACGCGCGGCAGCCCGCTGGCGCTGGCGCAGGCCCACGAGACCCGCGACCGGCTGATCGCGGCGCACCCGCATCTGGCCGCCCCCGGCGCCATCGAGATCGTCGTCTTCAAGACGACCGGCGACCGCATTCTGGACCGCACGCTGGCCGAGGCCGGCGGCAAGGGCCTGTTCACCAAGGAACTGGAGGACGCGCTGCTCGACGGCCGCGCCGACCTCGCCGTCCATTCGATGAAGGACGTGCCGACCTGGATGCCCGACGGGCTGGAGATCGCCACGCTCCTGCCGCGCGAGGACACGCGCGACGCCTTCTTCTCGCGCGGCGGACACACGGTGGACACGCTGCCCGCCGGCTCCGTCGTCGGCACCGCCGGATTGCGCCGTCAGGCCCAGATCCTGGAGCGGCGGCCCGACCTGACGGTCGTGCCCTTCCGCGGCAACGTGCAGAGCCGCCTCGCCAAGCTGGAAGCCGGGGAGGTCGACGCCACCCTGCTGGCGCTCGCCGGGCTGCGCCGCCTCGGCCTGACCGACCGCATCACCGCCGTGCTGGAGCATGAGGAGATGCTGCCCGCCGTCGCCCAGGGCGCCATCGGCATCGAGATCCGCAGCGCCGACGACGCCACCCGCACCCTGCTGGCTCCGCTGAACTGCGCCGCCACCACGGCCCGCGTGACGGCGGAGCGCGCGCTGCTCGCCATGCTCGACGGCTCCTGCCGCACCCCCATCGCCGGGCTGGCCACGCTGGACGGCGACCGGCTGCATCTGAAGGCCAAGGTGCTGTCCAACGACGGGCGGCAGGTCTTCCGGGCCGAGCGCAGCGGCAACGCCAGCGATGCCGCCGCCATCGGCGCCGACGCCGGTGCGGAGATCAAGGCGGTCCTGCCGCCCGACTTCTTCAAGAGCTGACGGCGGCCGGCGATGGCGGCCCCTCACCTCCTGGTCACCCGTCCAGCGGAGGATTCCGAACCGCTGGCGGCCCGTCTGCGCGCGCTGGGCTTCGCCGTGTCGGTGGAGCCGATGCTGGACATCCGCTGGCTGGACGGGCCGGAGCCGGACATCGGGAACGTACAGGGTCTTCTCTTCACCAGCGCAAACGGCGTACGGGGCTACACCAGACGTACGAGCCGGCGTGACCGTCCGGTCTATGCGGTCGGCGACGCCACCGCGACCGCCGCCCGCGCGGCCGGTTTCACGCAGGTCGAGAGCGCGTCCGGCGACGTGTACGCGCTGGCCGAACTGGTGCGCGCACGCTGCACCGCAACAGCGGGTCCGCTACTTCATGTCGCAGGAACCAAGCTTGCCGGGGACCTGTCGGCCCTGCTGGGCGAGGCCGGATTTTCCATCCTGCGGGAAACGCTGTACGACGCCGTTCCGAGCGCGCGGCTGTCGGACGGCACGGCGGCGCTGTTGCGTACGGGAACACTGGACGCCGTGTTGTTTTTCTCTCCCCGTACCGCCCGTTCGTTTGTTAGGCTTGTCGCCGAGGCCGGGCTCATCGACCGCTGTCGTACAGTGGACGCGCTCTGCCTCAGCCCCGCGGTCGCGGAGGCTGCCCGCGCGTACGGTGAGCTGGGAGTGACACCGTGGCAGAACGTACGGGTGGCGCCACGGCCGGAGCAGGACTCTCTGCTCGGCCTGCTGCCGGAAGCATCCGGCGGCACGGGCCGGGCTTGAGCGCATCCGCTTGGGGGCTTGTGTGGCGTTCGTTGAGAACAACTGCGACCAGAAGGCACCCAATGACCTCTCGCCCAGGCTCCGAACACGAGGCTGACCCGAACGGCCACACGCCGTCCGACCAGAACCAGACGCCCGACCAGAATCAGGTGTCCGGCGGCCCCGCCGTCGAACGCATCATCGAACGCTTCGGCGGCATCCGCCCGATGGCCCACAAGCTGGACATCCCGGTCACCACGGTGCAGGGCTGGAAGAAGCGCGGCGCCATTCCGCTGGCCCGCCACGCCGACCTCCGCGTCTCCGCCGCCAAGCACCGCATCAAGCTGAGCGAAGCCGACCTGGAAGCCGCCACGCCGAGCGAGGACCGCAACGCTCCCGACGCCGCCGATTCGGTGACGCCGCTGCCGCCGGACGCCGCCATCATCGCCTCCGCCGCTCCCCTCCCCGGAAGCGCCGAACCGTTCAAGACCGAGCCCGCCAAGGCCGAGGACACCCTGCCGGGCGCCGACACGCTGCCGGGCGGTGGCCCGGTGCCGGCCACGGACCTGCCGCCCTCGACCCTGCCGCCCGTTGCCGATACCCTGCCGGGCGCCGCCGACACGCTGTCGGGTGGCGATGCGAAGGCCGAGACGATCAAGGGCGAGGAGATCCGGTCCGAAGAGTACAAGGTCGAGGCGACCCGGATCGAGGAGGCCAAGGCCGATCCCTTCAAATCCGAAGAGGTCAGGAGCGAGACGCCGCCCCCGGTGGAGCCCCCCGCCTCCGCCTACACCGCCTCCTCCTACGAGCCGCCGCGCTACGAAGCGCCGCGCGAGGAGCGCAAGTCCGGCGCCGGCTTCGCCACCGCCGTCTCGCTGATCGCCCTGCTGGTCGGCGCCGCCGCCCTGTCGCAGCCCTGGTGGGGCCCGCGCGTCCCCGGCTGGCCCACCGCCGGCGGTTCCGCCGCTCCGGTCGCCACGGCGCCCACGCCGCAGGCCGACCCGGCCCTGCGCAACCAGATCCAGCAGCTGTCCGAACGCCTTGCCAAGCTGGAGCAGCGCCCCGCCGCCGCCCCGGCCGAGGGCAACGCCACCGCCGGCATCGACCAGCAGACGCTGGACAACGCCGTCGGGCAGCTCACCGCCCGCATCCAGCAGCTTGAGGAGCGTCCGCAGGCCGCCGCCGCCGCCGCCGCCCCGGCCGAGCCCGACCCGCGCGTCGCCCAGCTGACCGAGCAGCTCGGCCAGGTCCAGCAGCGAGTCGACGCGGTGGGCAACGAAGCCCAGGCCGCCGGGCAGATCCGCCAGGAGGTGGATGCGCTGAAGCAGGAGCTGGCCGCCGTCAACCAGGCGGTGGAGACCCGCCGCGACGCCGCCACCGCCGCCCAGGCGCTGGTGCTCGCCTCCGGGCAGCTCCGCTCCGCGCTGGCCGCCGGGCAGCCGTTCCAGCAGGAACTCCAGGCCGTCCGCGCCGTGGCGTCGGGCGACGCCCAGGTGACGCAGCCGCTGGAGGCCGTGGCCGGCTACGCCGCCAAGGGCGTGCCGACGCAGCCGCAGCTCACCGACCGCTTCTCGGCCATGGCCTCCGACATCGTGCGCGCCGACAACCAGGGCGAGGGCAACGACTGGGTGGAGCAGGTCACCGGCAAGATCGCCACCCTGGTCACCGTCCGCCGCTCGGGCGGCGACGCGGTCGGCGACGGCGCCTCGGCGGTGGTCGCCCGCGCCGAAGCCGCCCTGCAGGACGGCAACCTCGGCGGCGCGGTCAAGGAGCTGGCGGCCCTGAAGGGTCCGGCGGCGCAGGTCGCCGCCCCCTGGATCGCCGACGCCAAGGCCCGTCTGGCCGCCAACGAGGCCGGCCAGCAGCTCACCAACCGCGCCATCGGCCTGCTGTCGCAGTCCGCCGGTGTCAAGGGAGCGGCCCAATGACACGCGCCATCTGGTTCATCATCAAGGTCGCCATCGTCGTCGCGATCGCGGTCTGGCTGGCCAACCATCCCGGAACCCTCGCCATCAACTGGCAGGGCTACGTCGTCGAGACCGGCATCGGCATCGCCATCCTGATCGGCGTCGCGGCCCTGGCGGCGGGCATCGTCCTGTACCGGCTGGCCCGCGCCGTCCTCGGCGCGCCGCGCAACTTCGGCCGCTACCGCCGGTCGCGCCGGCGCGAGCGCGGCTATCAGGCGCTGACCCGCGGCATGGTCGCCGTCGCCGCCGGCGACGCCACGACCGCCCGCAAGATGGCGCGCAAGGCCGACGGGCTGCTCAACGAGCCGCCGCTGACCATGCTGCTGTCGGCCCAGGCCGCCCAGCTCCAGGGCGACGACCGCGCGGCGAAGGAATACTTCACCGCCATGCTCGACCGGCCGGAGACCGCCTTCCTTGGCCTGCGCGGCCTGCTGACGCAGTCGCTGAAGGCCGGCGACCGGGTGGAGGCGCTGCAGCTCGCCCGCCGCGCCCAGTCGCTCCAGCCCAACACGCCCTGGCTGCTCGGCACGCTGTACGACCTGGAAGCCCGCTCGGGCGAATGGGCGGCGGCGGAAGGCACGCTGCAGCAGGCCGTCCAGGCCGGCGCCATCAACCCCGACGACGGCCGCCGTCACCGCGCCACCCTGCTTCTGGAGCGCAGCTTCGAGGCGGAGCGCCGCGGCCGGTCCGATTCGGCCCTGTCGCACGCGCAGGCGGCGCACGACCTGCTGTCCGGCTTCGTCCCGGCGGCGGCCCGCGCGGCCCGGCTGCAGATGGCCATCGGCAAGCACAAGAACGCCGCCAAGACCATCGAGCGCTGCTGGCGCGTCAACCCGCACCCGGACCTGACCTCGGCCTACCGCGAGGTGGTGTCGAGCTACGACCCGATGACCCGCGTCAAGCTGTTCGAGAAGCTGCGCAACCACGCCCCCAACGACGTCGAGTCGCTGCTCGCCGTGGCCCGCGCCGCCCTCGACGCCCAGCTGTGGGGCGAGGCCCGCGCCCATCTGACCAAGGCCCTGGAGATGCGGCCCTCGCGCCGCGTCTTCCAGCTCCTGGCCGAGCTGGAGCGGGCGGAGCGGCAGGACGAGGAGGCGGCGCGCGCCTGGCTGGCCCAGGCGGCCAACGCCCCGGCGGACGCGGCCTGGACCTGCAGCGCCTGCAACGCGGTCAGCCCGAGCTGGGGGGGCCTGTGCGGCCATTGCGGCGCCTTCGACAGTCTGGAATGGAAGACCCCGACCGTCAGCATGTCGCTGATGAGCCCGGAGGCCGCTCCGGCGGCCATCACCCATCAGGTGACGGAGCCCGTGACCGGCCAGCCGGGCGTTGCGCCCGGAGGCCAGATCGCTCCCCAGGGAGCGACCTAGTCCCGCGTCGGTCGCATCAAAGAAAAAAGCCCCTTCCCGGTCCGCCGGGGAGGGGCTTTTTCTTTGCGGAGACGGTGAACCACAGAGACACGGAGACACAGAGATCCGACCGGCGAACCGTCGTTCTCTGTGCCTCCGTGTCTCTGTGGTAGATCAGAAAAGCAGGACGCTCTTCGGTCCCGAACCCTACGCGTTGCCCAGCCGGGCGCCGTCCAGGATGGCCTCGTCGAAGATCGCGCTGCTGCGGTCGCAGCCGGTCAGGTCGGCCAGCGTCAGGTCGCAGCCCTTCATGTTCGTCGCGCTGAGCGAGGCGCCGGCCATGCGGGCGCGCACCAGCGAGGCGCGCATCACCTTCGCTCCGGCGCTGATCAGCAGCATCCCCAGATTGGCCCCGTCCAGACAGCCGTCGATGAGGATCGCACGGTCCAGCTTCGCGCCGCGCAGATCGGCGCCGCGCAGGTCGGCGGAGCGCAGATCGGCGCCGTCGAACTGGGCCGCCTGGAGCTGCGCGCCGTTCAGCCGGGCGTGGCGCAGCCGCACGCCGGAGCCCTTGGCGAGCGTCAGCACCTTGCCCGACAGGTCCGCCCCGTCGAGGTTCAGACCGGTCAGGTCGAGCTGGCGCCCCTTCTGGCCGCTGGTGCCGAGCCACAGCAGGTGCTGGTGCAGCAGAACCTCGATGTCCGCCGCCGGGATCGCCGGCCGGGGGGGCTCCGCCGCCGGGTCCTCGTCCGGTTCCGGGATGGGCGCGGGCGTCTGGGCCGCCGCCACCGCCTCCTCGTCCGTGCGAATGGAGGTGACGAGGTCGAGTTCGGACACCTTGGCGCCGTCCAGGATGGCGCCGCGCAGGTCGGCACCGTTCAGGTCCGCCCCCTGAAGGTCGGCGCCGGAGAAGTTGCAGTCGCGCAGGTCGGTGCGCTGGAGCCGCGCCCCCGACAGGCGGGAGTTGGTGAAATCCGCCGCCCGCGCGAAGCTGCCCGACAGCTTGGCCCGCGCCATGTCGGCGTTGGTCAGCTTGGCCGAGGCCATGTCCGCCGGTCCCGGCTCGAAGCCGACCACCTTCAGCTCGCCGGACGCGCTGCGGTTGGCGACGCTGCCATCGCGCAGGTCGACCTCCACCATCACCGCGCCGTCCAGGATGGCGCCGCGCACGTTGGCGCCGCGCATGTCGGTGCGGTAGAGGCGGGCTTCCGAGAGGTCGGCGCCGCGCAGGTCCGCGCCATAGAGGTCGGCGTGGTCGAGGATGGCGCCCTGCATCCGGGCGTCGCGCAGGATGGCGCCCGACAGATGCGCGCCGGTCAGGTTGCGGCCCGACAGGTCGAGTCCGGTCAGGTCGAAGAAGGGCAGGTTGGCGCGGGCGCCGTTGGGCCGCCCCTCGGTGAAGCGGACATGGCGCTCGCACACCCGGTCCAGCTGCTCCTGGCTCAAGCGTATCCGGGACTTGTGGGAGCCGTCGTTCGCCATCGGCGCCTCAGGCGAACAGAGCGTCGATGTCGGCCTGCGAAATCCCGCTGCCGCCGCCCGACGGTTCGGGCGCCGGGGCGGCGGGTCGCGGGGCCGGCTTCGCAGCGGCGGGAGGCGGAGAAGGAGGCGGAGGGGGCGGTGCGGGCGCGTCGGCCGGCTCGGCCCGTTCCAGCACCTGGGGGATCTGCGTGGCCAGGGTGTCGAACAGGGCGTCGATGTCGTCCTGGCTGACCTCCGGCCCGCCGAGCTGCGGGCCGTTCAGCAGATGCGCGTCGGGCCGGGTGTCGCCCAGCTTGCGGTGGGACGCCCCCTCGCCCATGGACGCGGTTTCCGAGGCGGTGGCGATGCGGTCGACACCCCAGATCTCGATCATCGTGTTCACGCGCTGCTCGATGTAGCGCAGCGTGTTGACCACCTTGGTGGTGCGCTGACCGGTGATGTCCTGGAAGGCGCAGGCGGTCATGATCTCGATGCTCCAGGCGTCGATGGCGTCGACCATTTCCGCGATGTCGGGATCGGTGCGCGGGATGCCCTGGGTGATCTCCTGGATCTTCTCGGTGGCGTTCAGGATGTCGGTGGTCGCCCGCTCGGTCGCCGCGACGATCTCGTCCAGCTCGCCGGTCGCCGCCTCGATGCGGTTCGACCCGGTGTCGGCGGGGCGCAGCGCTGCGATGTCGCTGCGCGTCTCGCGCACCACCTGGGTGATCGACATCAGCTCCTGCTGAAGCTGCAAGCCGTCACCCATACCGCCGCTCAGGCCGCCCCCCGGCAGCGGGCGGGGCAAGGCGCCGGGGTCCACCCCGCGCAGCCGGTTGACCTGCTGTTCCAGCGCGCCGGTCAGCCGGTGGAACTCGTCCACCGCGACCACGCGGGATCGCCGGTCGCGCATGCGCAGGAACGCGCGGCCGCGCGCGGTCTGCGACAGCGCCTCCTCCATCTGGAGGTAGTCATGCTCGGTCAGTTCCATCAGAGGAACATCGCTCATCGTCGTCACCGTCGGCGGGCCGCTGTTGAGAATCCGCCATGGAGGAAAGCACGTCTTAGGAAAACTGAGGTTACACCGGACATGGCCTGGATTTCAGACAAATCCCATACACCTCTGCCTCGCAGATCCCGCTGAACAAAGTCTTAATGACGTCATGGACGGTGCACGATGACGCACCCTGTCGTCATGCAACCATGCATGGAAGTCGGTCACCGGAGCGGAGCGGACCATGGAGGCCGGGCCACGGCATTGAGGATTCTCCCGTCGCCGCCGCTGCCCTATACTCCGCCGCCCCGGCGCTGGCCGAGCGGTGGGGCAAAGGGCGCGCAGGCTTGACCCAAGGGCGCCGTTCGCCCACATCAGCCGCGGAAACGCGGTTCGGAACAACAGGAACGGGGACAAGATGCCGATGAGGACGACGCTTCGGTTCGCGGCGCTTCGGTTTGCGGGGGCGGCGTGCGTGGCCGGGCTTTTGGGGATCGGCGTTCCGGGCGCGGGTCTGGTGCCCGCCCCCGCCGCGGCAGCCCTGCCCGCCGGGGTCACCGGGGTGACGACCATCGCGCCGATGCTGGAGCAGGTGACCCCCGCCGTCGTCAACATCGCCGTCCTGTCGCGGGCGCCGCAGGCCGAAAACCCGCTGCTGCGCGATCCCTTCTTCCGCCGCTTCTTCAACGTTCCCGAGCAGCAGGCCCGCCCCCAGGTCAGCGCCGGGTCAGGCGTCATCGTGGACGCGCGGCGCGGCTACGTCATCACCAACGCCCATGTGGTGGAGAACGCGCAGGAAATCGCCGTCACCCTGAAGGACCGGCGCCGCCTGCGCGCCAAGCTGGTCGGGCGGGACGCGGCGACCGACATCGCGCTGCTGAAGATCGAGGCGGAGAAGCTGACCGCCCTGTCCTGGGGCGATTCGGACCAGTTGAAGGTCGGCGACTTCCTGGTCGCCATCGGCAACCCCTTCGGGCTGGGCCAGACGGTGACCTCCGGCATCGTCTCGGCGCTCGGCCGCAGCGGGCTGAAGATCGAGGGGTACGAGGACTTCATCCAGACCGACGCCTCCATCAATCCCGGCAACTCCGGCGGCGCGCTGGTGAACTTCAGCGGGGAGTTGGTCGGCATCAACACCGCGATCATCGGCCCGGCCGGCGGGTCGGTCGGGATCGGCTTCGCCGTCCCGGTCAGCATCGTCCGCTCGGTGATGGAGCAGCTGGTCGAATACGGCGAGGTGCGGCGCGGCCGGCTGGGGGTCTCCATCCAGGACCTGACCCCCGATCTGGCGGACAGCATGAATCTGGCCGGCGACGCCGGGGCGGTCATCGCCCAGGTGGAGCGCGGGTCCGCCGCCGACCGCGCCGGGTTCCGCAGCGGCGACGTGGTGACCGCGGTGAACGGGCGCCCGGTGCGCAGCGCCACCGACTTCCGCAACCGCATGGGTCTGGTGCGGGCCGGCACGCCCTTGCAGGTGACCGTCCTGCGCGGCGGCAGCGAACGGGTGCTGAACGTCCGCACGGGGAACTAGACCCGGCGGACCGGATCGGGATAACCATGGTCTGATGATCGGCCGCCCCTCCCCTCCCCGCCGGCAGGCCCCGCCCGCCCCCATGGTCAGCGCGGCCCAGCGCCAGCGCGAGGTCGCCCGCATGCTGATGCGGCTCGACGACATGCTGAAGACCTGCGCGGATCTGGCGGCGGCGGCGCGGGAGCGCGTGTCGGTCGGCGGGATGGGCCGCTACCGCAAATTCTCCCGCAAGGTGCGCGACTTCTTCTCGCTGGCCGCGGTGACCCAGGAACGGCTGGACGCCGCCCCGTCGGAGATGGAGGAGCTGATCGGTCCGATGACCACCGCGCTGGAACGCCTGCACGCCCGCATGGTGATCCTGTTCGTGGAGGAGAGCCTGGGCTTCTTCAACACCTTCGCGCGGGTCAAGGCGCTGCCCATCGGCACCCACGAGACGGTGGGGGTGGAGTTCCGCGCGCTGATGGAGATCCGCAAGTTCCTCGACGACCCGCTCTATGAGGGGGAGCGCGGGCAGGGCCTGCGCAAGCAGACGGACCGCGTCGCCGTCCTGATGCGCGCGGTGATGGACCGCTGCCCGCCCCTGCCCGACTTCGGCGACGAGCCGAGCATCGGGCCACGCGGAACGGTGAACAAGCCGCTGCGCCCGCCGCGCGCCGCGCCGCCAGCCGCCACGGGCCGGGCGGCGGAGCCGCGCCCGCTGCCGCAACCCAGTTCCCAACGGCCCGATCCCCGGTTGGAAGTCCGCCAACTGTCCCTGGACGACGAGGACTGACGGGCCGCCGTCAGCCTTCCGCTGGCGACGACTGGCGGTGGTGGCTGTGCGCGTCCACGCCGCGTAGATGCTCGGCGGCCTCGTGCAGGGCGCGCTCGCTGGCGCTGTCGGGGGTCTGCAGCCCGGCCTCCGGACCGGGGACGGCGTCCTCCTCGGCGATCTCGCGGGCGGCCTGCTGCCAATGCGCGATGTGGCGCCCCTCGGGACGGCCCTCACGCTCCCAGATGGCGTGGGCGCGCTCGCGGACGCGGGGGTCGTCGGGGCCGGTGTGATGCTCCATGACGCTGTCCTCCCAGTGCGGTCTGTTTCATGACCGTCAACAGGCGGACCGCACCGGCGTGCCGCAGGCCTTTCCGCTACAGCCAATAGAGCGGGCTGACCCCGAACAGCCAGGGATGCACCGCGATCATCGCGGCGTAGGCGGCCAGCGCGCCCAGGACACGGCCCCAGCCGATCTCTCCGGGGCGGAAGCTCTGACGTCCGGCCAGGACGGCGGCGAAGGGCAGCGCGGAGGTCTCCGTCCGGTAGGCCCGCCCGGCCGCACTCCGGCGCAGCAGCCAGTCGTTCTTGACCATGGCGAACAGCGCGATGGCCGCCATCGCGACGAACAGCACGACCCGCCGCCCGTCCCCGGTGGCTTGCAGATGCAGCAGCGCCCACAGCAGCAGCCCCATGCTGCCGGGAAAGCGGGTGATCCGGTAGATGCCCCGCGGCGGGTTGGGGGCGTCGGGCTCGCCGGCCTTGCTGGTGACGCGGGCGGCGATCAGCAGGAAGGACAGCGGCATCAGCGCGACGACGAGCGGCGCCGCCCAGCCGGCGGGAACGAACAGCGGCTCGCCGCCCCCGGCCTCGCGGTAGGCCCAGACGAACAGGCCGAGCGCCAGCAGCGAGCCCAGCGAATGCAGGGCGACGAACCCACCCCGCCCCATCCGGGCGATCAGCCAGGGCCGCACCCCCGGCCAGGACGGCACGGCGTGGGTGGCGAACAGGAACAGGGCGGCGAGGAAAAGGTCGGTGGTCATGGGGACGGAGAAGACACCGATTTGCCCGACGGAGTCTTGATGAACGTCAATCCTGCGGCGCTGAAAGCAAACCGCATCCGAGTGTGGCGCAGGCCACAGCGGGGATGGGCGGCGGGGCGTACTGTCCGGTCATCGAACAGGCCGGGCCCCGACGCAGACGGAACCGGCAGACACCCCCCAGAAGCCAACTCCCCCAGACACCGGAAGGAAACCACACCATGCGCCGCACCACCCTGATCGCCGCCGCCGTCGCCGTCCTGTGCTCCGCCCCGGCCTTCGCCGGCGACCTGATGACCGGCGGCATCCCGCTCGGCAACGCCAGCAACCTGGGCGTCATCTCCAACACCGCCGCGGGCATCCAGAACAAGGCGCAGCAGCAGGTGATGGGCGTTCAAGCCGGCGGCGGGCTGGCCGGGCCCTTCGGCACCGCCTCCAACCTGGGCAACGTCTCCAACCTCGCCGCCGGGGTCGGCAACAAGGCCAAGCAGCAGGTCTTCGGCCTGCAGACCGGTGGCGGGATGGGCGGCGGGGTGAAGGCGCCCTTCGCTCTGGGCGGCTTCAACAGCAACGCCGGCACCGTCAGCAACAGCGCCGTCGGCATCGGCAACACCGCCCAGCAGCAGGTCAAGGCCATGCAGTTCGGCGCGCCGGGCGCCCTGTTCAACCAGAACCTCGGCACCGTCTCCAACCTTTCCGCCGGCATCGGCAACAAGGCCCAGCAGCAGGTCACCGGCATCCAGAAGTAACCCCCCTCCCCATCCATCCTCCCACCCAGGCAGACCTTGCGGCCGGGGCGCTCCCCCGGCCGTCTTTGTGCGCGCAAGCGGGCCGTTTCCCGGTGCGGATGTGCCGAGAAGGAACCTTCCACCCGGCGGCGCGTTGGAGCGGCGTTCACTCTCCCGCGGCCGTGCGCCGCGGTCATTCGGGAAGCCGCAGCATGAACCGCAACAGCACTTCGACATTCGGATGGCCCAGGGTGGGATGGAGGGCCGCTGTCATCCTGTCGGCGTCGGTCGGGCTGGCCGCCTGCGCCGGCAGCGTGCCGCCGCCCACCGCCCAGCTCGGCGCGTCGGCGCAGGCCATCCAGCAGGCCGAACGGGCCGGCGCCCTCCAGCACGCCCCCGCGGAGTTCCAGTCCGCCCGCGAGAAGCTGGCCGCCGCCGACGCCGCCATGCGCGAGGACGAGCGGACCCAGGCCCGCCGCCTCGCCGAGCAGGCGCAGGCCGACGCCGAACTCGCCACCGTGCGCTCGCAGCGCGCGACGGCGCAGCAGGCCGCCAGCGCGGTGCGCACGCTCGCGAATCCCAACAGCGGTGTGCCGGGCGCTTCGGTTCCGGGCCGGGCGCCCGCCGCCTCCGCCGCCGCTCCCCTGGCCCCGTCGGGCATGAGCGGGACCTCGACCTGGGATTCCCCGCGCACGCTGGAGGGCACGCCGTGATGCACGCCGCAAACGAGAAGACCCGCAAGGTGAGGAAAAGCCTGGCCCTGGCCTCGCTTGGCGTCGTGGCCCTGTCGCTGGGCGCCTGCGCCACCCCGGACGACACCCCGGCCCTGGCCCAGGCGCGCCAGTCCTATTCCGGCGCCGCCGCCAACCCGCAGTTGGCGAGCAACGCCACGCTGGAGCTGCGCCGCGCCGAAGAGGCGCTGCAGCGCGGCGAGCGGGCGCGCAGCGACGGCAACACCGCGGAGATGGACCATCAGGCCTATCTCGCCAACCGGCAGCTCCAGATCGCCCAGGACGTGGCGGCGATGAAGGGCGCGCAGCAGGTCGTCGCCAACGCCGAGACCTACCGCCTCCAGGACCAGATCCGCGCCCTCCAGGCGGAGCGGACGGAACGCGGGCTGGTGATGTCGCTGGGCGACGTGCTGTTCGCCACCGGCAGCGCCCGCCTGACTCCGGGCGCCGACGCGCGTCTGAGCGAACTCGCCAACTTCCTTCAGCGCAATCCGGAACGGACCGTGCGGATCGAGGGCTACACCGACACCACCGGCTCGTCGGCCACCAACCTGCGTCTGTCCGAGGAGCGGGCCATGGCGGTGCGCGACGCGCTGACCGCGCGCGGCGTCAACCCCAGCCGCATCGCCGCCCAGGGACTGGGGTCGGCCCAGCCGGTCGCCTCCAACAGCACGGAGTCGGGACGCCAGCAGAACCGCCGCGTCGACATCGTGATCTCCGAGCCGGGCTCGGTGGCGGAAACGCGCCCGTGACGGACTGTGCTGCCATTTGACGCAGACCGTGCATGTTCAAGAACGGGCGGGCCGGAAACGGCTCGCCCGCGTCGATTCCGGCCCGATTCCAGGCCGTTTTTCCCGAACTGATTTGCCCGTTGCGCACCGCCATTGCGGCCGAGCCTCGGCCTTCCGAGATAAATTGTCTCGAATGCAAGGCAAACTCAATCTTTCTTTACCTTTTATGGTGTGTGGTTTTACCATGCGCGAACACAAAGGACTGAAGCGTCCTTTTGATTGCGCGAGGATTCGGAATGACCACTGGACAGGGTGACGAGGGGGCGATGCTCAGCAAGGGATTCCTGAAGGCGCAGGCTTTGCTTCTTCTCATCATCGGCGTTCCGGTGATCCTGGTGGTGGTCCTCCTCAACCCGCTGTGGAACGCCACGCTGCACCGTTTCGGCGTGCCGGAGGGACCGGCGGCGGCGCTCGGCATGATCGTCACCATCATGGTGGTGATGGTCGTCCAGTATTGGGTTCTGGAAACGCGGCGGACCATGGTCACCTCGCTGTTCAACTTCATCCCGCACGAACATCTGACCTTCGACGGCGAGACGCTGACGACGGACGAGGCCAACCGCCTGTTCGTCACCCTGCACCGGGATTTGGAGGTCTGGCGGCGCCTGCTGCGCGACAACGGCATGGACGGCCCGCTGGACGAGTTCGGCAGCCTGTGCGCCGCCCGGCTGGCCTTCGCGCGACGCCCCCAAGGCATCCCGCCGGAGGCGGAGCGCGCCATCGCCGAGGTGCCGCAGGCGGTCGAACTGGCCAAGGCCCGCGTCGGCGCGGCACTCGACCAGGCAGAGCGGGAGGTGCAGGCCCTGCGCGGCCGCCTGTCCGACACGCAGGATGCGGTGGCCGCCCTGGTCGGCTTCATCCGCGACAGCGGGGTGCAGGTCGCCGGCCGCCACGACGACGCCCAGCGCTGCGCCACGGAGAACCGGGAGCTTCTTGCCAGCCTTCAGGAGCATCTGGACCGCCGCCGGGCGGAGGCGACCTCCGACCTGACGCGGTTCGAGCAAATCGTCGCGGAGTCCCGCGCGCTGGAGGATTCGGTCAACGCCATCACCCGCATCATGTCCGCCACCAACATGCTGGCGCTGAACGCCGCCATCGAGGCGACGCGGGCCGGGGAATACGGCCACGGCTTCCGCGTGGTGGCGAACGAGGTGCGCGATCTGGCCCGCCAGTCGAACGAGGCCATCCAGGTGATCCAGAAGGGCATCGACCGCATGCAGCAGGCGATCGCCCAGCAGATCGCCGGGCAGGACGCCCAGGCCAAGGTGGCCGCCGAGCACGCGCTGCTGTCCGATCTGGCCGACCGCCTGCAAAGCCTCAGCACCGGCCAGCAGGACGTCGCCGGGCACGGGCGGCACTTGATGGGCGAACTGGACCGGCTGGGCGACTCCCTGTCCGACGCCCTGGCCGGTTTCGCCGGCGACCTGCGCGTGCCCGAGGGGCTGCGCCGGGAGCTGGAGGCGATCAGCGGCGGGCTGGCGAGGCTGAACGGTCTGGAGCAGGAACTGCGCGGCCTGTCCGGCATCCGTAAGCGCGCCGCCTGACGGCGGGAGGCGGCAAACCGCTCAGCGGTCGCCGCGCTCGGTCTCGACAATGGCCTGTGCAACGGCGTAGACCCCGGCGATCGCCCCGGCGGTGAACAGGGCCGCACCCACCGCGCGTGTCAGGGAGCGGGCCGGCGCGGGGGCCGGGGGCATGCGCTTCCACACCGCCCAGGCTTCCTCGGGACGATCGGGATCGGCGATGCGCAGGGCGGCGAAGGCCTGCTCGGTCAGGCCGGGGTCGGTGTTGGGCAGCGGCGCCAACCGGCGCCCCGACGGTTTGTTCAACCGGTCGATGGCGGCCACCAGACTGCCCGTGGCGCGGACGGCGGCGGTCAGGTCCGACGGATCCACGCCCATATGCTCGGCCAGCAGACGGTTGCGCACCGCGCCGATGGCGTTGGCGGTGCTGCGGTCTCCCGGCGGGGCCTCCACCGCCAAGTCGCATTCCGTGTCGTAGCCCATGGAACGGTTGTTCAGGTTGCTCGAGCCGATGCGCAGCAGCCGGTCGTCCACCACCATCAGCTTGGAATGCACGACGATGCCGTTGCCGCCCTCGGTCAGCGGGGTCATGGCGCGCAGCCGTCCATAGCGGTCGGCGGCGCGCAGCTCCTGAAGCACCACGCCGCGCGGCGTGTCCATGGCCATGCGGTCGAACCAACTCGGGCTTTCCATGGGGACGACGACCACCACCTCCGGCCCGTCCGGCTCGCGCAGCCGCCGGGCCAGCGCCTCGGCCACCCGGAAGGAGGCGAAATACTGGTTCTCCAGATAGATGCTGCGCCGCGCCCCGGCGATGGCGGCGAAGGTCAGCGCCTCGTTCTCGCGGACCGGACGGCCGACCAGACAGTCGGGAAGCGTACGGGCGATGCCCACCACCGCGTCGGTGATCAGCGGGTGCAGCCCCTCCGGCCAGGGATCGGCGCCCGAAATGCCTTCTGGCGGCGGGGGCGGCAGAACCTGTCCGGTGGCGTGGCTCCAGCGCTCGCGCGCCATCACACCCAGCGCGCGGGCGGCGGGGCCGTCCACCGCCATCATGACGTCGTGGCGCGGTGCGTGAAGCTCCCCGGTCGGCCAGCGGCGGCGCGGGTCGTTGTCCCGATGCTCCGGCGTGTCCCAGCGATCGCCGGCCAGATCGATGCCGCCGCAGAAAGCCAGCGCGTCGTCGACCACCACCAGCTTCTGGTGCTGCGCCGCGCCCACCGGCAGGGCGTCGTCCAGTTCCAGCGTCAGCCGCGGGCCGGTGCGGCGGTTCAGCCGCTCCAGCGGGCCGTGCGGGTGCTCCAGCGAGATCGGGAACGGCATGTCCCACTTCAGCGCGTGGATCCGCAGCGACGGGCGGTGATGGATCAGGCGGGCGAGGAAGTCGCCCAGCGTTTCCGGGTCGTGGGGATCGAGGCGCATCCGCGGATCGATGTCCCAGCCGAGCAGGATCACCGACCGCCGCGCCCGCAGCAGGGCGGCGCGCACCGCCGCGAAGAAGGCGGCTCCATCGACCAGCACGGCCAACCGGTCCGCGCGTTCGGCCCGCCAACAGGTGGCGCCGGGGCGCAGGATGGGCCGCGCCCCGGCAAGGTCCGCCGCATCCCGATGATCGCTCATTCCTGCCTCGACGTGCCGTAACGGTGCTTGCGTCAACCTTTCCGGCGGCGGCCTGTTCCGCGGGCCGCCCGGCTGCTCCGGAATCGCCCGGCATCCGCATCTGGATGGGCGCGGACGAAAAGCCCGGACGGTGTGCAATTCGCCAAAAGATCGGGCCAAAGGATCGGATGACCGTCCGGTTTTTCCGAAACGATGCGCCCGGCCTCCTGTTGGGGATGGGCGAATGGGGGACGGGCGCGCCGCAGGGCGCCGGGCCGCAGGGCGCCGGACTGAATCCCCGCCCGAACCCCCGCCAGGAGGGCGCCCGGCCAAAGGGCGCCATCACCAGATGGAGAGATGAGGATGCGTACCCTGTTGATCGCCGCCGCTTCGGCGCTCGCCCTGATGGCCGGCTCCGCCGTCGCCCAGTCGGGCGGCACCGCCGTGAGCCCGACCGTTCCCAGCACCACCACATCGCCGTCCACCGGCCTGAGCACCTCCGGTCCGGGTTCCACCCCGGGCAGCGTCACCTCGCCGGGCACCGCCGGCTCGTCCGGCACCATGAACACAATGCCGGGGAACAACACGATGCCCGGTTCGTCGGGCAGCACCATGGGCAGCGGCTCCATGGGCAGCGGCTCGTCGGGCGGCACCTGGCAGGGCCAGACCACGGCGCCGTCGGGTATGGGCAGCGCCACCAGCAGCAACCCGGCGCGCGACAACCAGACCGCGACCGGCACCCATTGCCCGCCGGGCACCCCGAACTGCGGCCCGGACGGCAGCAAGTAACCGCCTTCAATTAATCGCCTTCAAGGTTTGCAGCGAAGGGCGCGCCGGGACCTCCCGGCGCGCCCTTTTGCGTTTCAGGCGACCGGCTCCGGTGTGACTGCCACCGGCTCACCGGAGTCCATCGCGGAGGGAGCCTCGGCGGGAAAGCGCAGAACGAAACAGGTGCCTCCGCTCTCCAGGCCGCCCTCCAGGCCGCCCTCGCGGCTGTCCACCCGGATGCTGCCGCGCAGGCGGGTGGTCACGATGTTGTAGACGATGTGCAGGCCGAGCCCGCTGCCCCCCTCGCCGCGCCGCGTCGTGAAGAAGGGGTCGAAGACACGCCCCAGATGGGCGGCGGGAATGCCGCAACCGTCGTCGCAGAAGCGCAGTTCGACCTCCTGCGGGTTGGGGCGGGTCACGGCGATGGTCAGCGTGCCCGCCCGCCCATCCGGATAGGCGTGAATCACCGCGTTCATGGTCAAGTTGGTCAAGACCTGGAACAGCGCACCGGGATAGCTGTCCACCCACAGCCCCGCTGGACAGTCCACCACCACCCGGTGGGGGGTCTGCTTCAGCCGCGGGCGCAGGCTGGTCAGCACGTCGTCCAAATAGGCGGCCAGATCGACGCGGCGCCGCTCCTCGCTGGTCTGGTCCACGGCGGTCTGCTTGAAGCTCTGGATCAGCTCGGCGGCGCGGTTCAGGTTGCTCTCGATCAGCCGGCAGGCCTCCCCCGCGGTGGTCAGATAACCGGTGAAGTCGGCGCGGCGCAGCGTGTTGGCCTCGACCCCGCGGACCACCTTGCGGGTCTGGTCGGCCAGGTGGGTGATGCCGGTCAGGGCGATGCCCACCGGCGTGTTCACCTCGTGCGCCACCCCCGCCACCATCCCGCCGAGCGAGGCCATCTTCTCCGCCTGGATCAGGTGGGTCTGGGTGTCGCGCAGATCGGCCAGGGCGCCTTCGGCGCGCTGCTTGGCGGCCTCCGTCTCCTCCTCCGACCGCTTGCGCAGGGTGATGTCGTTGACGGCGATGAGGATGGCCGGCTCGTCCACGTCGCGGATCTCCACGGCGGAGATCATCGCCCAGAAGGGCCGGCCCCCGGCGGTGCGCATCTCCATCTCCAGGTCGCTCGCCGCCCCCTGCACGGCCACCAGGCGGGACAGCCGGACAGCGTCGGACGGGTGGACGAAGAAGCGCGCGTTGCGGGTCAGCGTCAGGCGCGGCCCCTCGGTCCCGAACAGCGCCTCGGCCTGCGGGTTGGCGAACAGGACGGAATCGTCCGACCGACGGGCGATCACGATGGGAAAGGGCGAGGCCGCCAGGATCGCGCGCATCCGCTCCTCCCCCGCCTTCAGCGCCTCGGCGTAGGCGTGGGTTTCCACCAGCGCCGTTCCGAACCGCTCCACGCTGGTGGAGATGGCATGAAGCTCCGCGAACAGGGCGGGTGGCAGGCGGACGGTCCGGCGTTCCCGCTGCACCATGGCCAAGGCTTGCGAGGCCCGGCGGATCGGGCGGACCACATGGACGCGCAGCAGCACGTAGAGCACCGTCTGCACCGCCGAGGCGACGCCCAGCCCGACCAGCACGATCCACAGGCCGCTGCGCGCCTGGTCAGTCAGCGTATCGGCGATGCGCCGCGTGTTGGTCGCCGCGGCGTCGGTCAGGCTGCCGCTGAGGTCGTTCAGCACGCCGTGGGCGATTTCCGTCTCCAGCCCCATCAGGGCCGCTTCGGACAGGATGGTCCGGCGCAGGGTGAACAGCGCGCCCAGCCCGTCGAGGTCGCGCGCGGTGCGGGCCAGCGGCGCCCGCTCCCCCGCCTCCAGCGGGATCAGCGCGTTCACCACCGCGGCGGCGTGCTCGTGGAAGCGGGCGACCTCGACGGCAAGCTGCTCCGTGTCCGCCGCGGTCACCCCCGCGGCCAGCGCCTCCAGCGCGCGGTGGTAGGGCTCCTGCACCGCCAGGGGCGCGCCGGAGCGCAGCAGGCTCAGGAAGGCTTCGTCCCCCCTGCGCTGCAGGGCGACGGCCTGCGCCGCCATGGCGTCGATGGCGTCGGCCCGCTCCGCGGTGCGGCGCACCGCCTGGATGGCCGTTTCGAGCCGCTGGAGAAGCTCCGGGGCCGCCGCGTCCGCCGCGAAGCGCTGCGACACGCCCTCCACCTCGGCCAGGGCGCCGGCGCGCTCCTCCGGCGAGCGGGAGCGCAGGACGGCCTCGGCGAGCTGGCCCATGCGGGCGGCGAAGACGGCGTATTGGTGCTGGCGGGTGATCTGGGGGACGATGGCGCGGTCGGCCTCCTCGGCAAGGTCGAGCACCCGCACGAAGGCGCCGCCCACCCCGAGGGTCAGCCCGGCCATCAGAAACGCCGTGGCCAGCGCGGTGAGCATCGTCACCGTGTGCAGCCGAAGCCGCCGGCCCGCCTGTTTCTCCGTCACGCCCTTGCCCCTCCGCCGTTGCGGCGGCCCGATCGCCAAACCCGATCATTGGGCCCGATCGTTAGGATAGCCACTTCCGCGCGCGAGGGAAATGGTGGCACACCGAACAGTTAAGGGGTCGGCGTGATCAGGGGATCGGCTACAGGGTGGCGGCGTCCTCCAGGCTGGCGGCTCCGGCGGCGGTGGCGGCCAGAGTGCGGAACAGCGCCTGCTGGCGCGGGTCGGCGACCAGATATTCGGGATGCCACTGCACGCCGATCAGGAAGGGGTGGTGGACCGCCTCGATCCCCTGGACGATCCCCACCGTCTCGCGCGCCACCACGCGCAGGCCGTCGCCCAACCGGTCCACCGCCTGATGATGCAGCGCGTTCACCCGGCATTCGGCAATGCCCAGGATGCGGTAGAGGTGGCTGCGCGGGTCGATGCGGATCCGCTTGCGCGGCAGGACGGTGCGCAGGCGCGGCGCCTCCTCGTACACCTCGTGGATGTCGGTGAGCAGCGAGCCGCCGCGGTGCACGTTGATCATCTGCGAGCCCCGGCAGATGCCCAGAACGGGAAGCCGCCGCGCCGCCGCGCCGTCCAGCGCGCACAGCTCCAGCCGGTCGCGCTCCGGGTCGATGCGCATCTTCGGGCGCGCGCTCTCGCCGTAGAGGGCGGAGTCGATGTCGTCGCCGCCGCCGACCACCAGACCGTCCAGCCGCTCGATGGGAAAGGGGTCGCGCGCCGTGATGCGCACCGCCCGCGCCCCGGCGCGGCGCAGCGCCAGGCGGTTCGCCCACCAGGCGATGCGGCTGCCGTGCACCGACGCGGTGACTCCGATCAGGGGGCGTCCCCCTGCGATGAAGGCGGCCATCCCGGTCCCCGTCAGATGGCGAGCCGCCGGCCCGCCTCGGCGGCCCAGCCGTCCAGCGCCTTGCGCGCGGCGAAGGCGCGGAAGTCCGCCCCCAACGCGTCGAGCCGGTCGCGGTCCGCCGCCAGCTCCTCCACCGCCACCCAGCGGTTCCAGTCCTGGGCCAAGCTCCAGTCCGGGTCGCCCAGCCGGGCGTTCGGCAGGCGGTAATGGAAGGTCGGGCGGGGCCGCACATGCGGGTCGCTCAGCGTGGCCGCCATGGTCTCCGGGGCGAGATGGGCGAACAGAGGGAACAGGTCCAGCTCGCGGTTGCGGGTCGGGTTGGCCTCCAGATAACCACCGATCAGGCCGTCGAGATCCGGACGGTAGGCGGGGTCGACGACCTTCACCGCATAATCCACCGGGAAGGCGGCGATGAAGCCGGTCAGGCGCCGGGTCGGGTCCACGCGGATCTCGCGGCGCAGCCACGGGGCCAGCAGCAGGAAGGCCTTCAGATGATCCAGCACATAGTCCCCGTCGGTGCGCGCCACCTGCGGGTTCAGGTGCAGGCCGAAGGCGAACAGCGGGCTGGCGTCCGTGCCGGCCGCACCCTGGGCGCTCAGAGCGGCGAACAGGGGCTCCAGCTCGGCAAGTCGGGCGATGGGAATGGGCGGGGCGGCGATCTCGAAGGGCATGACGAGGCTGCCGATGTTGCCCCACCAGGGGCGCAACGCCTCCACCGCGCCATCCACCGCCTTGCCCACCGCCTTCTTGAGCGCTCCGGGTTCGTCCTCCTGCGCCTTGCCGGCCTCCATCTTTTCGGGATGCGCGGAGCGCATGTCCAGCTCCACCGAGAAGTCGCCCAGCCGCGTGCCGGTCACCCGGCAGCGGTGCGGGCTTTCCGGTTGCAGCGCGCCGCCGTAAAGGCGGTGCACCACCGCCGCCGCGGAGGGGGCGTCGAGGTTGGCGAATTCGACCTCCACGCCGACCGTGCGCGGGGCGCCGTCCGTCGTGGTGGAATGGGGGGGCGTGCGGAATGCAATGTCCATGGCGCCCGTTCAACACGGCGCACGGCCGGCGGTTCCCCGCCACCCCGGCCATTACCCCGGCCACCGTCCGGTTCAGCCGTGATCGTCGCCCGCCGGCGCCCGCGGCAGATAGAGCGTCACGGTGGTGCCGGCCCCGACGGTGCTGGTCACCGTGACCGTCCCGCCCGACTGCCGGGCGTAGCCGAAGACCTGACTGAGCCCCAGCCCGGTCCCCTTCCCCTCCGGCTTGGTGGTGAAGAAAGGTTCGAAGATCTGGCGCTGATGCTCCGGCGAGATGCCGGTCCCGGTGTCGCGGACGGCCAGCGCCACGAAGTCGCCGGCCAGTCCGGTGTCGTCGCCCCGCCGGCCCGGCAGGCCGCGGTTTTCCGCCATGATGGTGAGCGTTCCGCCGTCCGGCATGGCGTCGCGCGCGTTCACCGCCAGATTGAGCAGAGCCACCTCCATGGCGTCCGGATCGGCCAGGATGGGCCAGAGATTGTCCGGAACGATCAGTGCGGTGTCCACCGCGCTGCCGGCGGAGCGCGCCAGCAGGGCCTCCAGCGACTCCTTGCGGTCCTGGAGACGGAAGGGCACCGGCTCGTAGACGCTGCGGCGGCCGAAGGCGGCCATCTGCCGCATCAGCGACTGCCCGCGCGCCACCGCACCCTCGATCTCGGGCAGCACGCGGGTGATGCGCGCCGGATCGTTGGGACGGCTGCGGATGACGGCGATGCCACTCATCACGACGGTCAGCAGATTGGCGATGTCGTGGGCGACGCCGCCGGTCATGCGGCCCAGGGCCTCCAGCCGCAGGCTTTCCTCCCGTGCCGCCTCCTGACGGCGACGCAGCCGCAATTCGCGGGCGAAAAGCCACAGGAAGGCGCCGGCCATGGTCAGGCTGGCCAGCGCCCCCGCGCCGGCCAGCCACAACGCGTTGGAGACCGGCGCCCGATAGGCGTCCCGCGGGATGGCGAAATGGACCGACCATCCGTAGTCGGGCAGCTTGCGGAAGGCGACCACCGTCGGCGTGCCTTCCAGGCTCATCCCGTCATAGACGCCGCTGCCGGCGGCGCGGCGGGCGCGGAGCGCGTTTTCGCTGGCCTGGCGCCCGATCATGTCCGGCTCACCGCCGGCCCGTGCCACCACACGTCCTTCGGCATCGATGACTGCGGCGATCCAGCCCGGCGGCAGGCTGTTGCCGAACAGCAGGCTCTGGAAGCCCTCCGGCATCACCACCGCCGACAGAACGGCGACCGGCGCGCCGTTGCGCGTCACCGGAACGCGGATGGGGAAGGCGTGGCTGCCGCGCGGGCCGCGCAGGATCGTGCCGACCACCGGCTTTCCCGTCTCCACCACCCGCCGGTGGCTGTCCAGGTCCAGCACCTTGCCCCTGACGCCGCCCACCAGGAAAGGAGCGTCGACCAGCCGGTTTCCCTGGACATCGCTGAGGACGATGGTCGTCCACAGCGGAAGCGCGCCCTGCACCCGTTCGGCGTATTCGAAGAAGGCAACGGCATCGACCTCACCGCCCACCGCCAGCCCGTCCAGCTGGGGCGACGCCGCCATCGCCTTCAGAGCGTCCATCTGCGCGGACAGTTCGCGGTTCACCAGGGCGGACAGCCGGTCCACCAGCGCAATGGCGTTGGCCTCCATCGCGCTCTGCTGCCCCCGCAGCCAGGCACCGCCGAGAACCGCGGACAGGACCACCAGCGGCAGCAGTGCGGCCAGCAGCAGAAGAACCAGCGGACGATGATGGGACTTCGACGGCAAGCGGGTCTTCCGGAGCGGCGGGGTGTGCACTGTAGCACGCCCGTCCTCCACTGGAAGCGGGTGATCCGATTCAGGAGGTCATGCATCCCGCATTTACCACGGGTTGTAGAGGATGGGCTCATACCCATCCTTCGAAAGGGGTGATGATTACCTCTTTCGACAAGAGAAAATGCGAAAATTTTAAGAGAAACGCAAAAGTAAATCTCCGGCACACCTCTCTACCTACCCCTTTATTTCCAGCAAAGTTCCGGCAAGCTGCCGGTCTTCAAGAAAATAAACCCGAGGCATTAACTGCGATTTAACCATGCAAAGGTTATTCGGAACACAGGCGAAACGATAGCGGACTTTTGGTTCCGGCTGCTTTCCCGCCCGATGGGAGCCTGTGACACGATGACCTTGCTGGCCCGCCTTTTCCTGCTGGTGCTTCTGGCCGTCCTGCCGGCCCTGGGCATCCAGGCCTACAGCGTGTTCCAGTTCCGTGCGGAACGCGCCGAGGAAGTCGCGACCCAGGCCGAGCGGCTGCTGCATCTGGTCGAAGGGGAGCAGGCGCGAATCGTCGACGGCGCGCGGCTGATGGTCACCTCCATCGCGGAATCGGCCACCCTGCGGTCCGGCGACTACGCCCAATGCCAAGCCCATCTGATCCGGCTGGCGCAACGCGCCCCCGAGTACCGCAACCTGTCCGTCCTGGACCGCGACGGCACCGTTCTGTGCCGCGCCGCGCCCGACGGCGCCCCCGCCGCGACCGGCCTTCCCAATGCCCAGCGTCCCTACGTCCGCCGCGCGCTGGAGGAAGGCCGCTTCGTCGTCGGCGAATGGACGCCCCCCGGTCCGGCGGAGCCCGGCACCGCCATGCTGCCCTTCGCGGTTCCCTTCCGCGACGAGGCCGGCGCGGTCGCCGGGGTGGTGACGCTCGGCCTCGACCTGCCCTGGCTGGCCACCAACTTCGCGGCGCGCCCGCTGCCCGAGAACGCCAGCCTGCTGGTCACCGACCGCAACGGCACCATCCTGGTCAAGCTGCCCAACGGCATCGCCCAGCGCGGCGAGCGCGTGCCGCAACCCTATCTGAACCTGCTGGGCGAAAAGCGCGGCGGCGTCACCACCCTGCCGGGGATGGACGGGGTGGCGCGGGTGCTCGCCTATTCGCCGTCCCGTCAGGGCACGCGCGACCTGTTCATCAGCGTCGGGCTCGACCACACGGCCGTGGCCGGCACCATCGACCGCGCCACCCGCCAGGGCCTGCTGATGACGCTGACCGGGCTGCTGGTCGCCATCCTGGCCGCCTGGATCGGCGGCACCCTGTTCATCCGCCGCCCGGTCGAGGCGCTGATCCGCGCCACCCAGGGGTGGAGCGCCGGCAATTCCAGCGCGCGGGCCGGTCTGGTGGACCGCAAGTCGGAGATCGGCCAGCTCGGCCGCGCCTTCGACGCCATGGCCGAAACGCTGGAAGCCCGCGAGCGCGCGCTGCGCGGCTCGGAGGAGCATCTGCGCGCCGTGCTGGACGCCCTGCCGACCTTCGTCGGCGTGCTGAGCCCGGACGGCGACGTTCTGCAGGTCAACCAGACCGCCGTCCAGGCGTCCGGCCTGCCGGTCGAGCAGATCGTCGGCCATCCCTTCCACGAGGCCTGCCGGCGCGCCTTCGCCGGCGCCGCGGGCGACCGCCTGCGCACGGCGGTGGAGCGCGCCGCCCACGGCGACTCCGCGCGCTTCGACGCGCCGGTGCGCATCGCCGGGGACCGCGCGGCGATCATGGAGATGCGGGTCACCCCGATGCGCGGCCCCGACGGGCACATCACCCACCTGATCGTCTCGGGCATCGACATCACCGAGCGCAAGTCCACCGAGGAGGCGCTGCGCGTCGCCAACGAGCGTTTCCGCACGGCGCTGCGCAACTCCGGCGTCGTCGTGTTCAACCAGGACTGCGCCCTGCGCTACACCTGGATGCACAACCCGGCGCTCGGCTTCACGGCGGAGCACGTCGTGGGCAAGACCGATGCCGAGGTGTTCGAGGACGCCGACGACGCCGAGGCCCTGACCGCCATCAAGCGCCGCGCGCTGGAGACCGGCGAGGGCGTGCGCGAGGAGGTCCGCATCCGTCGCGCCGGGCAGGACCATTTCTACGACATGACCATCGACCCGCTGCGCGGCCCCGACGGCGCGCTGGCCGGCATCACCTGCGCCGCCGTCGACGTGACCGGCCGCAAGCAGGCCGAGGCCGACCTGCGCCGCGCGCGGGAAGCCGCGGAGCACGCCGCCGCCGGTAAGTCCAAGTTCCTGGCCGTCGCCAGCCACGACCTGCGCCAGCCCGTGCAGTCGCTCTACCTCTTCGCCGCCGCGCTGGGCGACCGCCTGCAGGGCCACCCCAGCCTGCCGCTGCTCGACAACATGCGCCAGGCGCTGGACACGCTGAAGGGCCTGCTGGACGGGCTGCTCGACATGTCGCGGCTGGACTCCGGCAAGATCGCCGCCACCCCGGCGGAGGTCCGGCTGGGCCAGGTCCTGGGTCGGCTGGTCGCCGAATACGCGCCGCGCGCCGCCCAGAAGGGGCTGGAACTGCGCGCCGTCCCGACGCGGGCCTGGGTGCGCACCGACCCGGCGCATCTGGAACGCATCCTGCGCAACCTGATCGAGAACGCGCTGCGCTACACCCGCCAGGGCCGCATCCTGATCGGCTGCCGCCGCAGCGGCCCCGACCGGCTGCGCGTCGAGGTGTGGGACAGCGGCATCGGCATCCCCGCCGACCGGCTGGAGGACATCTTCGAGGAGTTCACCCAGATCCAGGGCAGCGGCGACCGCGGGCTGGGCCTCGGCCTCGCCATCGTCAAGCGCCTGTCGAAGTTGCTGGACCACCGCGTGCGCGTGCGCTCCAAGGAGGGCATCGGCTCCGTCTTCTCGGTGGAGATGCCGCGCGTCGTCGTGGAGAGGCCCCGCGCCGCCGTCCCTCCGCCCGCCATGGACCTCTTCCGGCAGGCCGCCAACGACTGCGCGACCAAGGGGATGGTGCTGGTCATCGACGACGAGGCGATCATCCTGCTCGGCCTGAAGGCGATGCTGGAGGGCTGGGGCTACAGCGTGCTGACCGCGCGCTCGGGCGACCAGGCGCTGGAACGGCTGCGCGCTGACGGGCGCCGCCCGCAGATCGTGTTGGCCGACTATCAACTCCAGCAGGGGCGGACCGGGCCGGAGGCTCTGGCCGCTGTGCAGGGTCTGGTCGGCAAGGACGTGCCGGGCATCATCCTGACCGGCGACACCGCCCCCGAACGGCTGGACGAGGCCCGCCGCAACGGCTTCAGCATCCTTCACAAGCCGGTCTTCCCCAACGACCTGCGCAAGATGATGGCCAGCGCCGGGGCGGCGTGAGGGGGATCAAGGGGCAGAGGACCGCAGCAGCCTCCGCTCCTCCTCCTTGTCCGGGCGGAGGATCAACCAGAAGGTCATCCCTCCGACAATCCCTCCCCACCAAGAAAATATCGAAAAAAAAGAAAAAACCATCACACCACTTATATAGTTTTCTATCGTATTACTAGCAACCACTCCAATGCGATTATAAAATAATAAAAGTAAAAAGGGAATAAATAATGGAAAAAATACAGAAACACCCAGTCCAGCAAAGACATGAGAACTAAGTTTTTTTATCCCTCTTCGCCGAAAAATGAAGTAGATTGGAATTCCAACGGTGATTATGCTTGTATATCCGTAAATTAAACCGATAAATACGAGCTGTGGAAACACGTAGGCAAGACTTGCCGCCAGCGGAGCAAGGGCGAAAGCCAGCACCACACGCATCCATTCCGGCATACCCATCTCCGCCTGCTCCCGTAGAGCGGGCAGAGTAGCAGATCACCGCCTCCTGACAATCCTCCGCCACAACGGCATCGGGCGCTCCTCCGCGGCCTTCTCGGCCAGCCATTGGTCGGCCAGCTCGCGCACCTGCCAGCCGCCCAGGTAACGGTCGCAGTCGATGGCGCTGTACAGCCGCACCTTGTCCCGGCCGAGTCGTTCGAAATAGTCCAGCGTCCGCTGGCGGTCCATCGCGTTCATCGGCGGGTTCATCGGGTCCATGGAGCGCATCCTGTCCGGCCTCCCCTCTGTGGTGCCCAAAAGAACGGCATACACCCGTCACGGTTTGTTCAGTTGGTATATGGATTGGGCACGCAAGCATCCCAATAAGCCTTTGGTTGCAAGGGCTTCCATTCGCACCATCCGACGAAGGTCAGGTCTGCGGCCGAGGTGGTGCCCATCCCTTCCCACCCACCCCGCGGGCGTGCACAATGCGGCACACGGATGCGTGGGCGGCGGGGCGCCGCCCGGCGCGATCAAAAGACACCTTCAGAACCGGGAGCGGGGGATCATGAGGAAGACGTCGTGGATGGCCGGAGCCCTGGCGGCGGCCGTCGCCGGGCTCTGCGCGGTTTCGGCCTCGGCGCAGACCAAGGTGACCGTGGCGATGAGCGGCTGGACCGGCTTCGCGCCGATCACGCTGGCCAAGGAAACCGGCATCTTCAAGAAGAACGGCATTGAGGTCGAGATCAAGAAGATGCCGACCTCCAACCGCCACCAGGCGATGGCGGCCGGTGAGGTGCAGGCGATCACCACCACGGTGGACACGCACCTGCTCTACGCCTCCTCCGGCGTGAACGTGACGCAGGTGCTGGTGCTCGACAGCTCGCACGGCGGCGACGGCATCGTCGTGCGCGACGCGGTCAACAGCCTCGCCGACCTGAAGGGCAAGCAGGTGGCCGTGCAGTATGGCGGCGTGCCGCAGTTCTGGCTGGCCTATGTGCTGAAGAAGAACGGGTTGTCGATCGGCGAGGTGCAGACCGTCAACCTCCAGCCGTCCGACGCCGCCAACGCCTTCGTCGCCGGCCAGTTCGACGCCGCCGTGACCTACGAGCCGTACCTGTCCAAGGTGCGCGAGGCCAACGGCAAGATCATCGTCACGTCGGACCAGACGCCGGGCGTCATCATCGACACGCTGGCCTTCCAGCCCGACTACATCCAGAAGAACCCGAAGGTCGTGAAGGCCTTCGTCGACAGCTGGTTCGAAGCGCTGGACGCGATCAAGAAGGATGAGAAGAAGGCCTTCGAGATCATGGCCCGCGACGTCAACCAGACGCCGGAACAGTTCGCCACCTCCGCCAAGACCGTGCTCTGGTACGACAAGGCCGGCAACGTCGAGTATCTGACCAAGACCATGCCGACCTTCATCAAGGAGGTCCAGGACGTGATGCTGGAGGCCAAGCTGATCCGCAAGGCCCCGCCGAGCCTGGACAGCATGACCGACGCGTCCTTCGTGAAGTAAGACGGTACGTTTCTGCTGCCGTTGCCCCCTCCCTAGCCCTCCCCCGCCTTCGGCAAGGGAGGGAATCAAGCCCCCTCCCCTGCGACAGCGGGGGAGGGCCGGGGTGGGGGCAAGCGCCTCCAATACACCGACAACGGTCCACCAATCCCATGTCCCCCCTCTTCACTCCGCTGAAGCCGGTCGCTCCGGCGCTGCGCACGGTGCTGGGCATCGCCTGTTTCGTGCTGTTCTTCCTGGGCTGGGGCATCGCCACCTACGGCGGCTTCGTGAAGCCGCTGTTCCTGGCCTCGCCCGGCGACACATTGACGGCGGGCATCGCGCTGTTCCGGGAGTTCGGCTTCGCCGAGGACATCGCCGTCACGGTCTGGCGCGTCTTCGCCGGTTTCGCCATGGCCGCCGCCCTGGCGGTGCCGCTGGGCATCCTGATGGGGGCCTTCAAGCCGGTGGAAGCCTTCTTCGAGGCCTTCGTGTCCTTCGCCCGCTACCTGCCGGCCTCGGCCTTCATCCCGCTGCTGATCCTGTGGGCGGGCGTCGGCGAGTTGCAGAAGGTCCTGGTGATCTTCATCGGCTCGGTCTTCCAGCTCGTCATCATGGTGACGGTCATCGTGTCGGGCATCCGCAGCGATCTGGTGGAAGCCGCCTACACGCTGGGCGCCAAGCGCGACGGCGTGGTGCTGCGCGTCCTGCTGCCCGCCGCCTCGCCGCAGATCTTCGAGGCGTTGCGCCTCGTGCTCGGCTGGGCCTGGACCTACGTGATCGTGGCGGAGCTGGTGGGCGCGTCGCGCGGCATCGGCCACATGATCATCGACGCCCAGCGCTTCCTCGACACCGGCCAAATGATCTTCGGCATCTTCATCATCGGCGTGATCGGCCTGATCACCGACCTGCTGTTCCGGGCGCTCAACGCCCGTCTCTTCCCGTGGGCCAAAGGACGATAAGCGCCGGCCATGAGCAAGCTGTCCATCCGCAACGTCGAGAAGACCTTCCCCGGCCGCAACAGCACGGCGCCGACCCGCGCGCTGGTGCCGACGAGCCTGGAGGTCGCCGACAACGACTTCATCACCATCCTGGGGCCGTCCGGTTGCGGCAAGTCCACGCTGCTGCGCATCGTCGCCGGTCTGGAAACCCCCACCGCCGGCGAGGTGCTGCTGGAGGGCAAGGCGGTGTCCGGCCCCGGCCCCGACCGCGGCATGGTGTTCCAGTCCTACACGCTGTTCCCCTGGCTGACCGTGCGCGACAACGTCTGCTTCGGCCTGCGCGAGCGCGGCCTGCCGCGGGCGGAGCAGTTGGCGATCGCCGACCGCTTCCTGGCCCAGGTCGGGTTGAAGGGCTTCGAGAACCACCACCCGGCGCAATTGTCCGGCGGCATGCAGCAGCGCACCGCGCTGGCCCGCGCGCTGGCCAACGATCCGAAGATGCTGCTGCTCGACGAGCCCTTCGGCGCGCTGGACCACCAGACGCGCGAGCTGATGCAGGAGCTGCTGCTGGGCATCTGGGAGGCCGACCGCAAGACGGTGATGTTCGTCACCCACGACATCGACGAGGCCATTTTCATGGCCAGCCGCGTGGTGGTGATGTCGGCCCGCCCCGGCCGCATCAAGTGCGACATCCCCATCGAGCTGCCGCACCCCCGCTCCTACAAGGTCAAGACCACCCCGGAATTCGCCGCCTACAAGGAGCGGCTGACCGAGGAGATCCGTGTCGAGACCATCAAGGCCGTGACGATGGAACGCTGACCGGCGCTCCCGTCCGGACCGGAACATGCGAAAGAGCGGCGCCTGCGGGCGCCGCTCTTTCGTTTTTTCACCGCTTTTTTTATTACCGCCGGATCAGGACTGGCGGCCGGTGTTCACGACGAGATCGGACAGAGCGACGCCGACGCGCTCGGCATCCGAGGCCAACGCACGCGGGCAGTTCCAGTGCAGCCGTCCCTCGATTTCAAGCAGCTGTCCATGACGCTTCACCACCCACACGCCGGTGGTCGCCATATGGATGACACGGGCCAGCGGTTCCCCGTTTAAGCCTGGACGGACCGGAGGCATGGGTTGGGCAGCCGCCGGGACGGCCGCCGGAACCGCTGGATGGATCGCCGCATCCGAGCGCTCGAAGGCCGGCGCGCAAGGATAGGCGCTGACCGGCTGCAACGGGTGCCGTTCACGGCGGTCACTCGGGCGGCTCGCCGGGGGAGCGGCAAGCGCCTGCGGTCTGGAAAGATGCAGCATAGTGGGCATCCTGGGACGTTTCCGATAAGCCTGCGCCCTCGATGTCACGCAGGTCGTTAGGACACTGAACGTTCCACGCACCCTGAATGAAGTAAAGAGGAAACACCCCCGAATCAGTGCAGCCTTTCGACGCGGAGAAATTGGTAATAAAGCAATAACCAGATTATCTCTGCAGTTATCGACCGTCGGCCAAGCACTGCCTTCCTGGCTTTGCAGAACGTTCCCAAATCCCTAATTCGAGGGAGGATGAGCGGCCAAACTCGCTCTCTTAGGGATGAAAGCGGTGGCTTTCTGCCCCGGAATAGTCACACGCAAAAGCGTGTTCATTCCGTAAGCATGCGACGTAAGCGCAGGCTTGACCGCTGGCTTTCGAGTCTGGCGGCACCCAAGAATGCAGGGAAGATAACGGGTAGGATCATGGTGAAGAAACTGGCAGTGATCGTGGTTGGCGGCCTTGTTCTGACGGGCTGCTCAAACCTCAGCCATCGCGAACAGCGCACGCTGTCGGGTGGCGCCATCGGCGCCGCGGGCGGTGCCACGGTCGGCGCCCTGACGGGGGGCAGCGCCGTGATGGGCGGCGTGATCGGCGGCGCGGCCGGCGCCGCGGTGGGCGCCCTGACCTCCAACAACGGCAAGCGCCGGTAAACACCGGTTTCACAACGGGGATCAGGCCGCCGGAGCAGTGTCCGCGGCCGTCCCAAACGCCTGCGCGCCATGAATGTCAGGGCTTCAGCAGACTTCTGATTTTCAAGGAAATGTTGGAGCGGGTGAAGGGAATCGAACCCTCGTCGTAAGCTTGGGAAGCCCTTCTGGCGCCATTGCGGCGCTTAGGCTTTCGCTAAGTTTCCAGAATTTTCAAATCACTAGAGGTTCGTCGGCATTCGTGGGCATTCGCAGATTTTCAGGGTCAGTGGTCCAAATTGGTCCAAGGCTCACGATTCGCTCGTTCCGTGCGCGTCATCTTTGTCAAGAGAAAAATAGAATTATCTTCTTGACGCTTCCGGCGAGTTCACCTACGTTCGAGAAGGTTCAACAAACAGGGACAGCCTAGGGCCGCGAAGAGTCGTCCGCACCTCGTTATACGCCGTCCAGACCAGTTAAACGACATCGCCGAAACCCTGTTATACGCTGTCCAGACCCTGTTAACCGCCTCCTTCCGAACAGTTTAACGTTGCGACTGTAGAGCGTGCCTGCCGCTGGCAGGTGCATCATGGCGACAACGCCGCTTACCGTACGGATTCCCGACGCCGCAGTGCTGACCGGGATCCCTGAGCACGTCCTCCAAAAATCGTTCATGCGGCCGGACAAACGGCCTCGCGGGATTCCCGCGCCACCGCCGCACGTCCGCCTCGGCCGCGCCATCCATATCCTGGTCGCGGAACTGCCGGGCTGGGTCGCCAGTCTGGCAGGCGAGGTGCAACCGTCCTCGGCCCCGGCGGTGCTCCGCCGGGGCCGTCCCACCAAGGCAGAGCAGGTTGCTCGCCATCAGCGTGGGGAGGGCTGAACCATGGAGATCCTCCACACCGCCACCGCATGGGATGGCCGCCAGTTCGTCGTCGTCGAGTACGCCGTGCGCCGCGCCTGTCACTGGTACGACGCCCGGCGCCTGGTGCTGGCCGAGACCGATGGGACGCCCTACCACCGCGCCAACGGGAGTAACGTGGTCCGCGTCCTCAAGGACATCACGTACGACGACGTGCGTTCCCGCTCGGTCAGGTGGGAGTACCTCGGCACAGTCGGCCGTCTGACGCGCGAGGCGGACGAGTTCGCCCAGCGGGGCGACGTCCCTCCGGGGACGGCCGAGATCACGCTCGATGACCTCCGAGCTCTCGGCGTGGCGGGAGGTGCAGCATGAGGCGCCTCCTCACCGCATTCGGCATCGTGGCCGCCTCGGCCGCCACGCTGCCGGTTGCCATCCTGGCCGGGCCGGTGCTCGCCGGGGCGGCATACCTATCCCTGCTGTCCGCCCTGCGCGGGGGCCTCGACGTCGGGAGCGGCCTCGCGGCCACGACGACGGCAGAGTACGCCGCGGCCGTTGCATGCGGCTGGGGCGGCATCGTAGGCGTCGGGCTCGGTCCCTATGCCGTCCTCGCGGCCGCCACGTGGGCCTGGCGGCGGTGGGTCAGCCCCCGCCCGTAAATCCCTCTTGCCATGCCCGCCGGAGACACACCGGCGGGCCTTCTTCTCTCCTTCTGAGGTGCAAGATGCTGACGTTCCAAACGTTTGCCGCCGGTCCTGGTGGCGAGATGTCCCGCCTTCTGGGCCTACGCCTCGACGGGATCACCGACTGGAGCGGGTACACCGCCACCACGTCGACCGTAACCCGCGGTCGGGGCTCACCGCTCGCCGCGGCCGCCCGTAAGCTCTATGAAAGCGCCTCGACGGGCGAGCGCGCCGTGGTCCTCGCCTGTCTCTGGGCGGTTGATTACGCTTGGCTCGCTGACGAGCTCATGTCCAAAGACGGCCGGGGCATCTGGCGGGCGCTCAACGGCTCGGACGACGCCCACCGGCAGGCCGTCGCGGCCGCCCTAGTCCGCGCGAACGGATGACGGAAAGGTTCGCCGAGATTATTCTCGGCGAACCGCAAGGAGCCTGTGACAGCATCGTTGCACCTCCGGTTCGTTGCTCCCAAGCATCTCGGAAGATGCCGCAGTCGACACCGCGGGTGAAGCAGGGTACATTATCAACGCTTACGGGGACGTGAAGTGGCGAAGAACAGCAAAATCGAGTGGACAACGCACACTTTCAATCCCTGGTGGGGGTGCCTGAAGGTTTCACCGGCCTGCAAGCATTGCTATGCCGAATCCTGGGCTAAAAGGACAGGACATGACCTTTGGGGGGTGGCCGCGACCCGCAGGTTCTTCGGTGACAAGCACTGGGCTGAACCCTTGAAGTGGAATGCCGAGGCGATCGGCGCTGAGGTGCGCCCACGAGTGTTCTGTGCCTCTATGGCAGATGTGTTCGAGGACCGACGCGACCTCGATGCTGCACGGGCTCGCTTGTGGACGCTTATTGAGAACACGCCGAACCTCGATTGGCTGCTCTTGACCAAGCGACCCGAGATGGTGAACGCCCTAGCGCCATGGAATGACAATTGGCCGAAGAATGTTTGGCTCGGAACCACTGTCGAAAATCAGCGGTACGCGGAGGAGCGCCTACCTGAGCTCGCCGCGATTCCGGCATCGGTGCGGTTCATCTCAGCCGAACCTCTTCTTGGTCCGCTGGACCTCACCGCGTGGACCGCTTCCATCGACTGGGTCATCACAGGGGGTGAGAGCGGGCCGAAAGCCCGTCCGTCGAGCCCTACGTGGTTTCGCGATCTCCTGAACCAGTGCATGGCAGCCGACATCAGCTTCCACTTCAAGCAGTGGGGGGATTGGGCGCCTGGACAGGGCATCAGCTTGGCCAAGGTCCGGTCGGAGCAAGCGGCGGACGGCACCCTGATGCTGCGGCTCGGCAAGAAGACGGCAGGGCGCAGCCTTGACGGTGTGACGTGGGATGGCTTACCGCGAGTGAGGACTGCGTGACGAACAATCTGATGCTATTCGAGCCTTCGGACCTGCCCCAATTTCCGAAGGTCCAGGAGAAGCCCTTCAAATCCCTCAGATACCCCGTGTGGTCGGAGGAGAAGGCGAACCTCATCAGGGAATACATCAGGCTCTTCACGTACGTGACGAAGCATGGGGCATACATTGACGGCTTCGCGGCGCCGCAGCAGAGGAGCATGTCGGAGATCTGCTCCGCCCGCCTCGTGCTAGAGACCGAGCCAAAGCGCGTCACGCGCTTCTGGCTCTGCGACCTTGACCCCAAAGGGGTTGCGCTCCTGCACGACATCGCCGCCGCCAATCAGTCAAAACGCCGCCGCATCCACGTGATAGGTGGCGACTTCAATCTAACCGTCTCCGACATCCTTGCCTCCGGTGAGATTACGGCTAAGAGAGCGACCTTCGCCCTGCTGGACCAGCGTACCTTCGAGTGTGCGTGGGAAACCGTAGTAAAACTGGCCGCGTTCAAGCCGTCCCTCGACCCGACGACAACAAAAATCGAGATTTTTTACTTTCTCGCAACGGGTTGGCTTGATCGCTCAATTGCAGCCGTGCGGAAACCAGAAACGGCGGAAAAACTTGACCGATGGTGGGGCAAGTCCGATTGGCGTGCCTTGCTTGGGATGGAAAGCATCGCTCGCGCCAACCTGCTTGTCAGCCGTTTCAAAGAGGAGTTGGGCTACAAGCACGCCCACCCTTACGCAATCCATAGCCGTCGCCATGGTGGCCGGACCATGTACCACATGATCCACGCCACCGACCATCCCGAGGCGTCTCCCTTGATGCTGCGTGCATACCGGAAGGTTTCCGGTCGGGCGGATGCGGACCTTACACCAACGCAGATTGATATGGGCGCTTGGTGGAGTGAGGTTCTGTGATCCGGCGGTAAACGTCCCCGCCAGTTCGCTATCAAAATCTTAAATATTCCAGCGTTTTCTTTTTGCACGCGCATTTGCGCAATTATCGCGCCCTTAAGGGGCACAAGAACACTGGGGATAGAGATGCCGGTTTATAGTGGTCGTCTTAAAGTGATTGGGGCTGGAACTATAAGAAATGGGACAACCCATACTAGCGTTTTGGAGGTCGGATCGTCGACATTGCGAAACGTGAAATACTCAGATTTTATCAGAACGTACCTTGATACGTCGTTAGGCAAAGAAATTGCTATCATAAAGTGCAGAAATGGAAAGGTGGAAGCAATTAAAATCGGAGAGAAAATCTATAGCGAAGCGTCTCCCTCCATGAAAATTATCATGGGTATTGCAATTTTTCTCTTTGGCCTTCCTCTTCTTCCTCTGTTCTTCCTTGGTATGCCTTCTCTGCGTGGTTTGGATTTGTTGGCAGAGGGAATAACCCTCAGAAAGAATATGCCGAAGCTGGAAGCTATCTCTTTGGGCTAGCAAGCCTTCAGCTATCGCGTCAACCGCGCAGCCTGGGGGCCTTGTGCCCACGATGGCCGGTATGCGGGAGTCGGGGATTGTGGCCCGTCGGTGGCAGGCTCCGATGTGGCCGCCGGGGCGGGTTGGATGGCCAGGGCCTCCTCACGGCGGCGCCATGCCGCCCCGGCCCGCACAGCCCCCTTGATGTCGCCTTCGGCGGCCGCCCTGACAGCGGCGGCGTCGCCCCGGGACGCTGCCGCCTGTGCGTCCCTGACAGCCTCCAGCGTGGCCGTATCGTGGGCGGTGGGCTGCCTCCCAACCAACCGGGCGAGGTGGTCACGCTCGGCCGCGCGCAGCGCGTCCAGGGCGACCCTGCGGCGCTCCTCGGCCCGGCGGGCGAACTCGGCGCCAACTGCCTGCCGGTCGGCCTCGTCCAAGCCGACCACGGCCACCGGTGGCCGCCGGTCGGCCAAGGCCGCCGCGACGGCGACGCGGAACGCCGAGTCCCCAGTGAGCGTGACGCTGGTCCACCCGTGCCGGTCCACGGCCGCCACGAGCTCGGCGACAGCCGCTTCGCGGGGGCGGCCATGAAGCACAAGCCGGTCGCCGCAGTCGATGAGGCGGCCGCCGCCGCGCAGGTGCAGCGTCGCCGTCCCTGCCCCCCGGTCGAGTTCGATGCGCGCAAGGTTGGCGGCGACGGATTCGGGCAGCCAGCCGGAATCGTAGTGCTGCCGCAGCAGCCCGGCGAGGTGGCGCTCGCGCCGTCGCCGACGCTCGGCAGCGTCGCCCGGCGCCATTGAGGGCGGCAGGGTGTCAGCCAACCGGCGGCGGGTGGCTGCGAGACGATCATCGGCCGGGTGGCGGGGCGCCCGGAAAGCGGCCTGCTCGGCGGCCCGGCGCGCTCCGGCCCGGCGGTGGCGGGCGGCACGCCCGTCGGCCTCGCCGAGGCGGCGGCGGGCCTCGGCTAGGCGGTCGTCGCCCGGCCGCCTTCCGCCGCCGGTAAGCTCTACGCGCGGCGGGATGCGACGGCGTCGATTTTGGCGTGCAGGCTCGCCAGCGATTCCAGGACCTCGGCCAGCGCGGCGAGGATCTGCGCGATCCGGTCCTCGTCCTGCTCGCCCTCGGGCGGGGTCAGCAGATCCAGGATTTTGCTCGTGTCGGCGTGGACCGCTTGAGTCTCTGCGTGGGTCGCCGCCAGCATGGCGGCCGGGGTCTGCGGCTGAGTCATGGCGTAGCTTCTCCTTCTGAATATTCTGGATCTCGGCCTCGGCCGCCTCGCGCTCGGCGACGGCCTTCCGCAGCGCGCGGCGGCGGGGGCGTTCGGCGAGGACGTCGCTGAACGCGACGGCCTCGTCAGGCCGGTTGCGCCACGCTTCGACGGCGGCGCGACCGACGTCGGGCTCGGGCGGCACAAGGTCGCCACGGTCGGCGCTGGAACGGTGGTCCACGCGGCTGTCATACCCGTGGTCGGCGAGCCAGGCATTCATGCGGGCCGCCACCGCGCCCCGCATGTCCCGCCCTTTGTTTGCGGTCCAGGGCAGGTTGTCGGTTTTGCGGGCGGCGAATCCGGCCGGGCCGAGAGCTCGGCGGGTGAGAATGACGTGCGCGTGGGGCTGCTCGCCGCCGTCGGCGGCCAAGGGACAGTGTAGATCCACCTGTGCAGCCACACCCTCGTCATCGACCCAAGGCGCGACGACGGCACGGGCGAAATCGAGCCGTTGTTCGGGGGTCACTTCGCGCGGTATCGCGAACTCAACGAGGCGTGCGGGCTGGCCGTCTACTCGCGTCTCGACCGCCTCGGCCTGGGACCAGAGGCGGGCCGGGTCCGCCGCCCATGCCGGTGCACCGACGGGAAGCATGAGGCAGCCGCCGACGTGCTCGGCGGCTTTGCGGCGGAAATCGTAGGCATCGCCATCGGGCGTCTGCACCCTAGCCGCCGCGTTGTAGGCGACCACCTTGAGGAGGCGATCGCCACGCGAGGGCTGGACGGCGCCGAACTGACAGTGAAACAGCGCGGCGGTCATCTGCGCCACGCCTGCCACACGCGGGCGGCTGCTTGGTCGCGGTGCCAACCGCGCCACCCGGCCGCCCAGGCGTGTGCTTCGCGGCTGCCGCGCGGGTGCGGCGGCGCGTCGGGGTGCCCGGCCCGGGCTGCTGCGGCGCCCGCGTCGAGCAGGGCGCCGTACACGTCGAGCGGCAGGTCGGCGACGGTGATGAGCATGGCGGACTAGCTCCGCTGGCAGCGGAGCTTGCGCTCGGGCGGCGGGGGCAGCGGCTCCGTAGCCTCGACGGGGTACAACGCCGTGACGCCGGGCCAGCAGGCCACGTAGGCGACGGCGTGCGTACCCGGCAGCACGCGGCGGCCGAGAGCGCGCCACCGGCTCTGGCTGCGGAGATTCGGTGGCACGTCAGCAGCCCGGCGGTACTGGTGGCCGGAGGGCGCGAGAGTATCGGGCGCGGTGGGCATCACGGGGCTCCTGCGTGCGGGGTGGCGGGGTTCCCCGGGGCGGCAGCCCCGGCGAGCATGTCCACAGTATTGCGTTAGCAATATTGTGGACATATAGGCGAGACTAAGCCTCAGTTGGCTGTTCATCCTGAGATTACGGTAGTCACTAGCTGACGCATTTCGCAAGTGATGCCCTTGCTTTTCCCGAAGCTGACTGCACACATTGGTTTCAGAAAGCCATAGAGGTGTGTAATGTCTGTCAACATTATTTCGGCGACTGACGTGGAGACACGGCTCGCCGCAGCACAAGCCCGCCGTCGTCGCGCCGCCGCAGAGGAGTCCAGGTTGAGGCGTGAGCTCGTCGAGGCCGCGCGGCGGCGGGCTGCGACGACGAAAATTGTCCTGGGAGCGGCGCTCCTGCGCGCGGCTGAGGCGCACCCGTCGGCCGTGCCCGGCCTCGTCAGGCTCCTGGATCCTCACGTCACGCGCCCCGGCGACCGAGAGGCGCTGCGCGACACGCCGCTTGCTCTGCCCGAGGTCGCCGACGCGGCGGCCTCAGCGGCGGTCGAAGGGGGCAAGCCGTGACAGACGACGTTGATTTTGACCTCTCCGCGTTCGACGGCGGCGAGCGGCATCCAGCGCCACCGCTCGCACCGCTTGGTATCGAGGACCCTGAGCCGACTGTTGACGCGGAGCTCGAAGTGGTCGTCTCAATCACGCCGCGCGGTTATCTGGAGTGCGCGGTTGGTGTGAAAGTGACGTGGGAGAGGGCGGCAATGTCCCGTCGCGAGGCGCTGCTCGCCGCGTGTCTGGTGCTGATCGAGGATCTGAAGGGGGGCGCGCGGAATGCTCGCACCGGCTGAAGACGACGGCCTCCCCCCGTTTCCGACCCGGCGTCGCGCATGGGATGCTGAGACCTGGACCGCCGTCGTCGCCGCTTGGCTCGGCGACGGCGCAGTCAGGCGTGCAAACCTCGTCGTCGCCGAGCACTGCGGACATGGCGCCGATGTGGTGGCGTGCTGGGACGACTCAGCACGACAGGCGCGCCTGCTACGCGGCTATCTCGCCGCTAAACTGGGCGCCCCGTTGCCGTCCTGGGGCACGGAAGGGCCGCCCCCGGACGCGCTCGACCCGCTGCTCGTCGCGGCCGCCAACGGCGCGTCAGTGCACGAGGCTCAAGCCGCAGTAGCCGCGTGGGGCCGCCTCGGCGGTGCGACGCTACGCCGGGCCATCACTCGGTGGCGCGAGCGCGGTGCAGCACTCGTGGCGGCGTACCCCGACCTCGGGCTCGACCGGCCCGAGCCCGGGCGGCCGCGGGGGCTGGCGCTCCCCGACGACGCGGCCCCGCCGGTGGACGAGGTCGCGAGGGTAGCGCCTGGGACCGCGCCGGGCAGCGCGGCGCAGGTTGCCGCTCTGGCCGCGGCCGCGCAACGCGGAGACCTCCGCTGGGAGGCGCTGCCGTCCGGCGTCGCGGCCGCCGTCATGGCAGCGCTGCGGAAGCGCGCCGTTGCCCTCGGCCGGGTCGCCGAGGTCCCGGCCGCGGCGACCGAGAAGCCGGACGCTGACGAGGTCGTGGCCGACCTGCTGCGGTCGCCTGAGTGGCAAGCGGCGGCCGCGGCGCTGCGAGCCGCCCTGGACGCGGCGGCCGTCGTCGTGACGCCGGGGCCGAAGTAGAGGAGGAGAAGAGCATGAGCTTGCTGCGCGCCGTTGGCGTCCTGGGCAGCGTGGTCGCCGCAACCGACGCACCCGCTCGTGCCGTGGCGGAGACGGCTGCGGTGCACGGCTTGGTGATTAGACGCCTGTGGGCGGCCGCAAGGCGGCCGTCAGCCTCCCGCATGCGACCCGTGGCCGACCTGACGCCCGACCTGCTGCCGGGGCTGTGGAGGGCATGGGCGGCCTGGGTGCTGGGCGCGACGGTGGCGCTGGTCACGGCGTTGGTCGCGGTCCCAGCCGGGTCCTGGGGCGGCGTAGCGGCCGGGAGCGGGGCGGGGGTGCTATGCGCGGCCCTAGCGGCGCGGGTCGGGGTCGCACATTGGCAGACGCGGCACCGGCGGGCGGGGTGCTGGCGGGAGTGGCTGGCTGGCGATGCGCTTTGCCCTCCGCCACCCGGTGACGGGGGCGGCCGGGGACTGGCGTCGTTGCTGGTCCTAGGAGCGGCCGGGGCGCTGCTCCTGCCGTCGGCAGCCCTGGCGGCCGTGTCAGCCACCGGCGGGACTACGCCTCCCGTCGTGGATCCGGCCTTGCTGGCAATCAAGGCCCTGTTCCCGGTCGGCGGCGAGGGTACGCCGTTGACGCACATGATTGGTCAGTGGTCAGCAATTCTGTGCGGCCTCAGCGCTGGGACTCTAGCCCTGCATGTTCTCCAGGCGGCGGAGCATGCTGCGCGGACGGGACAATCGTCCCTGTCCTCCGCGGACGGAGAGTGGTTTTCAGGTCTGGCCGTTGTCAGGACAGTCGTGGGCGTCAGTTTTTTGTATCCCGTATCGGTGGCCGGGTTGAGCGGCGGCCATTACCTCTACGCCTCCGGCGCCGGATGGAGCTCGGCCACGGCCACCGGCCTTGCAACCGGACTGGTGGCCGATGTGCTGGCTCCGGTCACCGGCGCGGGGACAGGCTCGCTCGGCCTGTCCGTCGAGGCGGGCGGGCTGAGCTTGGCACGGGCGCTTCTGGTCGGCGAGACCTGCGCCGAGTACGTCCTCGCCGAACGCGCTGCGTATGCCGCGCGAGGACTGTCGGCGCGCTGGTTGCCCTCGGCCACGCTGCCGCCGACGGCGGGTGCCGAGAATTCCGGGAGTGTCACGTGGGATTGGGGCAGCCGGTGCGGAACAGTGTCGGTTCCAGCGGCCCCCTCCGGCGCCCCGGCCGAAGTTTCGTACCATGCTGCCCGGCGGGCGGCCGTCGCCGACGTGCTGGCGGCCGTCCGGGCAGATGCCGCGAACCTGGCGCGCGGGGCAATGCCGGGCTCGGGCGTGACGTGGCCGCAAGAGCCTCTGCTGCCTCGCCTGTGGGCGGCGGCCGAGGCTCACGACAGGGCCGTCATGACGGCCGCCTCCGCATACCTCGCAGCCCGCCAGCAGGCGGAGCGGCAGGCAATCGTAGCCGGGGTGGCCGCGCAAGGCTGGACGTCGGCGGGGGCGGTCTGGCGGGCTTTGGGGCAGGTACACGCCGAAGCCGCCGCGCTGGCGCGGGAGCCCGTGCAGGTGCGCGCGCCGGACACTGCGCTGCTGCGGGTCGCCCTGGGACGGACGTGGCCCGACTTGGTCGCGCACCTGGACCGACAGTGGCTCGACGAGACCCGCATCCCGGCCCTGTCCGGCGACGCCCTGGCGGCTCCTGGGGATGAGTCCGCCGGGCTGATGGCGCGGCTGCTGAACCCGGTGACCAGGCCGGTGACGGAGTACCTGCTCGCCTCGTCGCGAGGGGAGCGTGCTGACCTGGATCCGCTCGCAGAGTCCGTGGCGCTGGGGCACACGATCACCGGCGCTGTGGAGGCAGGCTGGGCGGTCGATCTTGTCGTGGCGGCCGCCGCAAAAAACGCTGCGTCTGACGCCCTAGGCATTGACGGCTCCTACGAATCCGCCACCGGCCGGGCCAACCCGCTGCTGTGGTGGCTGTGGGTCGTAGGGCTAATTCACGCCTACGTTCTGCCAATAATTCCCTACGTTAGCGTAGTATTCGCTGGCATCTCATGGCTCATCTCGCTCGGTGAGATGACGATGGCGCTACCCTTGCTGGCGTTCCTCGCCATACGGCTGGACGGCCGCGAACTGGTTAGCGCGGTACTGCGGCCGGGCTTGATCCTGACAGCAAACACGGTGGTTCTGCCGATTTACACCGTACTGGCCCTCGGCGCGACGCATTACCTGTTGCCGTTCGGCATGAAGATGGTGAACGGGACATTCTCTGCCGCTTTCATCGGGTCTCAAGGTGGTTCCACCTTGAGCCTCACAGGTATACTTGCTGGCCTCATTTTGTCTCTGTGGCTACAATGGCAGGTTATTACCCGCCTGTTTGCTGTCATCCACGAGATGCCCAACCGCCTGTTGCGTTACTGGGGCAGCCAGGACGAACGCTCGGACGGGAAGAACGCCGCCGCGCTGGTTGCGACATCGGGCGGCGCTGCCAGGCCCCCCGGAGGCACGGGAAGCCGTCCGGGCGGGGGCGGCCGCGGCCGCCCTCCTCATCCAGGGGGCGGTGACGGCGAGGGAGGCGGGACCGTGTCGCCCGCCGACGGTGACAGCGGGGGCGGCGTGTCCAAGGTGGGCGGAGCCGCCGATGCTGAGTCCTCCTGGATGCGCGGCACGAGCGGGCTCGGCGGGCTGTCTGCCTCTCAACAGGCCGAGGCAGAAGCGGCATATGGCCGGTGGGAAGAGGCTCACCCTGACCGGGCCGCGCGCCATGACCTGGAGGCCTACGTCGGCTATGTGCAGGCAGCCCGCCGGGGCCGGGGCGGCCGGAAGGGCTGAGTCCCGCGCAGGCGCGACCGGGTCAGGCCCCGGCGCGCAGCCGCGCAGCGGCGAGCACGGCCCTACTACACCCTGCATATGACCAAAGTTTTCTGCAAGGATTTCCTCCTCCAGTTGCAAGGATTTTGGATCGAAAGGGACCGGGAAATCCTTTCCGGAGTGGCTGAAATCCTTGACGAATGAAGCGTCAATATATTGAAATCCTTGCGTTAATAGCCAGTCCCAACTTCGGAAACTGCTCGACAGCTACCCCGAATGCGTCTACCCATCTGGGTTAGATAAACACAACCGATAGAGGTGGTCGTGATGCATGGTGATTCTGATGTAGCCGCCGTTTCCGCCCCTACGCGCGTCCTCCTGGTCACCGACATGGACGGCACAGGCGTGGACGTGACCGGCACCGATGCAGGCACGGACGCGCTGCACCGGCTGACGTTGCTGCTGGCGGCCGGTCTCAACGTGGACGAGGCGCTCGACGACGTGCTCCTCGACGGCGCCAACGCCTGGGACGACGCGCGCGTTGTCGGCGACGCGCTGTTCGTCACTGAGATGGAGCCCATGACGTGGGAGGGGTGGCCGGACACAGAGTTCGTCTCTGAGAAGGAGGTCTAAGCCATGCCCAAGGGCTACAGCCTCCGCACGTGGTGTGACCTGTTCCGCGCCGACGGACTGCCCTCGCTGGATGCCTGCACCGCCGTCTACGCGGCAGTCTGGTCGCTGGACGAGTACGAGGACGAGGATTGGTTCGTTGTCACCCCTGACGGCGAGGTTCTAACCGAACTGAACACCCCCTACGAACATGACGACGGGGAGTGCTACTGCCAAGCGCAGGACGTCCAGTGGATTTCCGAGGCCGAGCGGGTCAACATCTCGGCGCAGCTGGGCAACATCGCGCCGCCCCTCCCGCCCCATGTCGAGGATCCCGAACGGGACCTCAGGTAGCCAAGGACATTGAGCCGACCCCGACCAAGCCCGCCGGAGGAGCCTTCGGCGGGCTTTCATCGCGGGTGGCTTGCCACCCCCCGCCCCTCGGGGCGGGGCCGCCAGAGGCGGCGCGAAAGGGGGTGGGGGCCGATGCTGGCGCTCGCCGTCCCCGCTTTCCAGCCCCCGGCCACGCCGGGGGCCGGAGCGCAGCGGAGCAGCTTCCCCGGCCAAAGCGCCCCCATGGCGCAACTTGGCCGGGGAAGCTGTGGTAAGCGGGGGCGGGGCCAGGTAGCCAAGGCGCTCCATTGCGCTGCAACTGGGCATTTCCGTCTACAAATACATCCCAGCGGCTTTCCGCACCAAATAGACGGCCCCCGCCTCAGGATTCTGCGCCAGGGCTTCCGCAGCGCGGCTGAGGATGTCGGGGCGCGACCTCTCGGACACGGTGCGGCCAAGGCGTGCCTCCAGGTCGGTGAGGGCCTGAGTCACCGCGCGCAGGGCTTCGGCTTGCTCTCTCACCTTCCGAGCGGCCTCCACTTTCTCTTGCCGGACTCGGGCGACAATCTCATCGGCATTACCCGTGCCGCCCGCATGACGGGCGAGCAAAACGGCTTGGCGTAGGCTGAGAGGCTCCCCGACGGCGGCAGCGGCAGCGTGCACGGCGCGCGCGAGGGTCCGCTCCCGCTGCACTTCCTTCACCGCCTCAACCACGGCCGCATCCGGCTGCGCCCCGCGAAGGAACTCGCGCCCAGCGAGCTTGAGCACGCGCGGCCGCAACGGCGCGGGCACTTCCGACCAGACCGCTGGAGAGACCCTTGCCGGGCAGGCGTACCGGCATGATGCAGCCGCAGGGGGAGCGATGCGTGCGTCGGGTACTTGCACACGGGCTCGCGACGTATCGAGGGCCTGGCGCCGCTCAAGCGCGGCCGCCGCCGCGCTTACCGCCGCATGGTAGGTGTCCTGGTCGCCCGACGGGAGGCGCTCGACCGCGTCCAGGTCGTACCAAGTACCCGGGCTCTCGTGCTGTGCCCAATCGGAGAGCGTGAGCCCCAGCCGCTCGGCAAGGGCGACCAGTCGGCGCGCCTCGGCCGTGCGGGTGAGTTCCGCCGGTAGACGGGAACGGGTCGTCGGTGTGAGACGCGGATTGAGATTCGGGCCGACCCTAGAAAATCCCTTTTTTCTTTTCTTAGGTATCGGGTCGGCCCGAGTCTCATTTTCAGTCTCACGTGTCTCACGGAGCCGACGATAGTACGTAGCCCGGCTGACCCCGGCAGTCAGCCAAGGTTCTGGGCCCGGATCGGAAGTCCCGAGGGTCTTGCGCACCTCCTCCACGGCTGCTTGCACGGGTGCGGCGCGCAGCCGACGGTAATAGGTGGCCCGGCTGAGACCGGCGGCAACCCATGGTTCTGAGCGTGCGGCGGCCCGAGCGCCCTGCGCCTCGTCAGCAGGCCGCGCGCCCTCGGCGCGGCGCCGCTGACGGGACCGACGGCCCTCGCCGACGAGTGCGCGCAGGTCTAGCGCTTCCTCCTCGGCGGCGGTGATACCCCAGATCCTGACAAGCTCACGGCGGCCGGGCTCCACCGTGTCGGCTCCGCGCGCCGCCAGTGCGTCGGACTCCGGCGGCGGACGCCCACCGGCTTCTTCAATCCACCGGCGCAGCGTCGTGGCAAGGTCGTCAGACCGGTTGGGGATGGCGGCCAGAACGGCGGCAAGCGATATCATCTGAGGGACGGTCGCGCGGCCCTGGCGGGCGCGCAGCAGCAGCGCCAGTTCGGCCAGGTAGTTGGGCCGGGCAGCCTCGCGGCGTTCGTCGATGTCGGCCTGTGCGGCCGCCGATATGGGACGGCTACCGGTCTTGCGGATGGTCGGACTCTGGGTCATGCTGATGTCCTACACATAGAGACCCCGGCGAGCCGTTGGCGCGGCGTTGACCCGGGGTCTTCATATTCTGGCCCTGGCGCGCTGGCGGGTGTCAAACGTCCCATTTGTCCCAATATTCATCAGCGCCGGTGCTGCGAACCGCCCGGCAGCCTAGCTCCGAGTTTATCGCCTCGGAGATGTGTGTATCTTGTCAACATTTCAGCCCTGAGGTGGCCCGAGATCGCCATGATCTCGTTGTCTCGGAGGTCGGTGTTCTCGAACAACCTGCTGATGGCCTCGTGTCTCAGGTCGTGCCACCGAAGGTCCGGGAACTTGTCGTCGGTCACGGCGTCCCGGAAGGCGTGCGCAATCCCGCGGCCGGTCTCGACCGGCAGAACGGGGCGCTTACCGATGACTGCGACGGTTCCCTCGGGGCGCAGGCTCGCGAACGCCTCGGTGGCCCGCACGGACAGCGGAACCCGCCGGGCACGGTCATTTTTCGTCTTGGGCAGGTCTGCATAGGGATGCGGCACGTCCAGCCGAACCCGGTCCCACGTCAACCCGGCAAGCTCGGCCTGCCTCATACAGCTTTCGAGGGCGATTACGATAGCCGCCCGCAACCACGGCCGCGAGGATTCGGCAGCGGCAGCGAGGAGGCGCGCCTCCTCGTCGCGACCATGCTCGTCGGGGTGAGGGTCCAATCGCCTGTCCCGGCCTTTAGGCAGGCCGGGGCGCACGTACTTGGTCACGGGGCACGTGAGTGTCTGGTCGTGAGCGAGTGCCCAGCGCTGGTAGACCTGAGCTAGAACGTTCAGGCGATGGACCACGGTCTGTGGTCCAACCTCCGCGGCCGGTCCGACAGCCTCAAGATCCTCGGCGTTGTCCTCATCGAGGACGATGCGGCGCCAGCGTAGCAAATCGGCCGGACGTAGACTGACAAGGGACCAGTCAGCGAATTCGCTGTTCTGCCAGTACGCGAGCTTGCTGAGCTTGTTCTTGGCGTCGGCCTGCCGTCGGTCGAGGTGCTCGACCATCCAGCCGCACGCCTGCGCGAGTGTCGTTCCGCGTGCCTGCCGCCGGTCCTGATACTCGTCGCCGACGAGCTTGCCCTCAAGCTCCAACGCCCAGCGCTGTGCGGCTTCGTAGCTCTCGAAGGTCTTGGTCTCAGACTTCCCGTTGCGGCGGACACGTGCTCGCCACTGGTAGTCACCGCGCTTGTCGATCGTCGCCATGTCCCCTGCACCCCGGACCAAATGGACCACGCCAGCGGACCACGGATGGTCCAAACTGGTCCAAAAAGTCTACGATATTTCGGGGAGGGAGCCCAGGAACTCGCGCAAGGCGTTGATTTTCCTAGGGAATTTTGGAGCGGGTGAAGGGAATCGAACCCTCGTCGTAAGCTTGGGAAGCTTCTGCTCTACCATTGAGCTACACCCGCGCGCCGCATGTTTATAGGCGACGCTTCCGCCGCTTTCAAGCGGTTCGAGCATGCCACAGGCGGGATTCGGCAAGTTCCCGCGGGGGCGCGGCGAAAACCGACACCAGCGGCGAGATCAGTCGCGGAAACAAGGCGCCTCCGCCGGCCGCCGGCCGCAGGTCCTCGTTTGCGGGCACGCCATAGCCCTCGTCCGCCGCCGGGGCGGTCACCATGCCGGCGGCGCCGGCCAGGGCGCCGGGAACCAGTTCCAACCCCAGGAAGCGGTCGAGATCCACCGGACCCGGCAGCGCCATATCCAGCGTCAGGTCCCGCGTGAAGCCGAACCGCGCGTAATAGGGCGCGTCGCCCACCAGGATCACCGCCCGGTGGCCCAGCGCCGCCGCCTTGTTCAGGCTCATCCGGATCAGCTTGCTGCCGAGCCCGCCGCCCTGCAGCCTATCCGACACGGCGATCGGGCCAAGCAGGAGCGCCGGCACCGTGCCGCCGATGGTCACCGGCCAGTAGCGGATCGTGCCCTCCAGGATCTCGTTGCCCAGTTCGTCATGCTCGATGGCGACGAAGCCGAGTTCCGGGATCGGGGCGACGCCCTCCCGCAGCTTGTAGGCGGTCTTCTTGAAACGATCCGGGCCGAAGGACCGGTCGAGCAGGGTTTCGATCGCCGCGTCGTGCCGCGGCTCTTCCAGGGAAATCATCATGTCAGGGGCTTCCCGGCAGAAGGACTGTGGTCGGAGGCGGATCGCGCCGCCGCGCCGGGGGAGCGCCGGATCAGTGCCGGCGGATACCCGAAGCGTCCGCACGCGACCCAAGGACGGCCGCACCCGCGCGCTGCGCGGGGTGGCGTCGTCGTCGGATGCTGATGCTGTGCGGACGAGACATGGGCAAGGCTCTTCGGCCGTTGCAGGGACCTCGCATATATCATCGGCGGACAGGGGGTTCAAGCGATCGTGAATGGGCCGGAACCGGCCCGCTGCGCATGGCTTACCGGTGTGTCCTGCATGCATCGCCGTCGCACCCGTCTCGCCGCTTCGGGGCATCCGGAGGGGGTGTCCCCCGCTCCACCACTGGACAGGCGCTTTCCCCCGCCCCTATTCTCTGGGCCGGGAGTGCCGCCATGTACACGAAAGTCACCCGCGCGATCCGCGTCACCGTCCAACCGGTCTTTCTCGACGAGCAGTCCATGCCCGCCGAAAGCCGCTATGTCTGGGCCTATCACGTCCGGATCGAGAACGAAGGCCCGGAAACCGTCCGGCTGCGCACACGCTATTGGCACATCACCGACGCGCTGGGGCGCGTGCAGGAGGTTCGCGGGCCGGGCGTGGTGGGCGAACAGCCGGTGCTGGAGCCCGGCGGCAGCTTCGAATACACCAGCGGCACGCCGCTTCCCACGCCCTCCGGCATCATGGTCGGCTCCTACCGCTTCGAAACGGGCGGCGGCGAGGCCTTCGACGTTGCGGTCCCCGCCTTCTCGCTGGACAGCCCGCACCAGCCCCGCCAGCTGAACTGACGCCGGTCGCTTGACGGTCGTCGTTGAAAAAAGCCGCCGGCCGCGCGCAACCGATCGCCGCAGCGCGGACTGAAAGTCCGAGTCCAGCGCCTTGACTGTGGGGCCTTCGAACCCACTTGCGCCATACTCAGCCCTGCTGCCGGCCGGCTTTCTCGAAGATCCCGGTGATCCGGGCGAGCAGCGGGTCGTATTCATACCTGACTGGCCGGCTTCGGCATTGTCTGCCGCGGCGGCAGCCCGCATGTGGTTAGAACTTGTTTGACCCAGGCCCTGTTTGACTCAGACCCTGTTTGACCAGGTATCGAAAGGCTTCGCTCCGTGACGGCTTCCAAGACCCCGCACGCCGACAACGTCCTCTGCGGCCCCGGCCACCCCGCCGGCACCAACCACAGCGAGACCGCGCGCCCCACCCGCGCCGAGGCTGAGGAGGCCGTCCGCACGCTGATCCGCTGGGCCGGCGACGATCCGGCGCGCGAGGGCCTGGTCGGCACGCCGGACCGGGTGGTCCGCTCCTACGAGGAGTTCTTCGCCGGCTACGCCATCGACCCGGAGGAGATCCTTGCGCGCACCTTCGAGGAGACCGACGGCTACGACGAGATGGTCGTCCTGCGCGACATCCGGCTGGAATCCTATTGCGAGCACCACATGGTGCCGATCATCGGCAAGGCGCACGTCGCCTATCTGCCCCGTCAACGGGTCGTCGGCATCTCCAAGCTGGCGCGGCTCGTCGAGGCCTACGCCAAGCGCCTGCAAATCCAGGAGAAGATGACGGCGCAGATCGCCAACACCATCGATCAGGTGCTCCAGCCCGAAGGCGTCGCCGTGGTGATCGAGGCGCAACACCAGTGCATGACCACCCGCGGCGTGCACAAGACCGGTGTGACCATGGTCACCAGCCGGATGCTGGGCGCCTTCCGCAGCGACCCGTCCACCCGGCGCGAGTTCCTGTCGATGATCGGCAACCCAGGCTCCCGCGCGGAGTGAGCCAAGGCCGCCTTAATCCGCGCGGATGCCGTGCTGGCGCAGCAGGCTGTAGAGCGTCGGGCGGCTGACCCCGAGCAGGCGCGCCGTCGCCGACAGGTTGCCGCCGGAGCGGGCCAGCGAGTCGAGCAGGGCGCGCCGCTCCGTCTCGTCGCGCAGGACGCGCAGGGTCGGCGGGGCGTCCCCGATGGCCAGCCGGCGCCCTTCCAGCTCCAGGTCGGCGCGCCGGAAGGCGCGCTGCACCACCCCGGCCAACTCCTGCGCATCAATCGGCTTGCCGCACACCTCGTGGGCGCCGCGGGCCACCGCGCGCACAGCCAGCACCCGCTGGTCGTGCGGGGCGAGCGCGATGACCTTGATCGACGGCGCCTCGCCCAGGATCAGCGACAGGGCGTCCAGGCCGTCGCTGCCTCCGTTCGGCGATTCGGTCAGTTGCGCCAGATCGACCGACAGGGCCACCACCGGCGGCCGGTGCGCCCGCACCGCCTCCAGCGCGTCCGCCACGCCGCCCGCGGCGACGATCCGGCACACCGGCAGGGCGTCCTGGACCCGGCCTTCCAGGGTGGGATCGTCATCGACGACAAGCAGCGTGCGTGGGACCATGATTCTCCAACTCTCCGACCGGGAAGCGGGCCGGCGGTCAGAATCGCGGCAGGCGGCCCGTCTGTCCAAGGCGCGTTGGCATGAACACGGACGCAATTTGGGCAAAATTGCGTCGTCGAAAGGGGTGCACCGCGGCGGTGCACCCTTCCTCCGTCCCCCCTCTCCCGCTTGTCGGAGCGGTCTGCTAAGCTCCCGGCGTGGAAGGGCGGATCCGCGCCTGGGGAGCAAGGTCGAGATGGCGGCGAAGGTCACACCGGCGGTGAACGCGGCGAAGGCGGCGGGGATGGCCCATCGCCTGATGGAGTATGAGTACGACCCCTCGGCGGACGCCATCGGCCTGCACGCCGCGGCGGCCATGGGGCTGGACCCGGCGGTGGTCTACAAGACGCTGATCGTCCAGTTGGAGCCGAAGGCGCTGGCCTGCGTCGTCATCCCCGTCGCGGCCAAGCTGGACCTGAAGGCGCTGGCCGCCGCCGCCGGGGCCAAGAAGGCCGATCTCGCCGACCCCACCCTGGCCGAGCGGACCACCGGCTACATGGTCGGCGGCATCAGCCCGCTCGGCCAGCGCAAGGCCCTGCCCACCTTCATCGACGTCAGCGCCGAGGCCTTGCCGGAAATGGTCGTCAACGGTGGGCGCCGCGGCCTGCAGATCGCCCTGGCCCCGGCGGATCTGGCCCGCGCCACCAAGGCCGTGGTGCGGCGGATCGTGGTGCAGTAGGCGAAACGGGCGAAGCCGTCAGCGTGGTCCGCCAATTCCACGCTGCACCCTGGTCACCCCGCCGCCTGTCGGTCCGGCCGCCGCGCTCCGGCCCACAGGGTGCCCAACCCGGCCGCGGCGATCAGCCCCCCGCCGAGCAGCACCGCGGGCGACGGGCTTTCGCCCCACCACAGGAAGCCGATGGCCGCCGAGGCCGCGATCCCCAGATAGTCGATGGGCGCCAGCACCGCCGCGGGCGCCCGGCGGAAGGCGGCGGCGTTCAGCAGGATGGCCGCCCCCGCGGCAAAGCCCAGCAGCAGGAAGACCGGCAGGTCGGCCGTCTCGGGCATCCGGAAACCGGTCAGCAGAGCCGCCGGAGCGGTCAGCAGGCACCCCGCCAGCACGAAGACCAGCCCGGTCGCCGCCGGCCCGTCGGCCTGGGCCGTCCGCCGGGTCGCCAGAATGCAGACCGCGTTCAGGAAGGCCATGGCGAGCATGGCGAGGCTCCACGGCTCCAGCCGGGTCGGCGGGGCGATCAGGATGACCCCGGCCATCCCCAGCGCGACGCAGAGGGCGGAGGCCGCCCCCGCCCGCTCCCCGATGGCCGGGCCGGACAGCAGCACCACGAACAGCGGTGCGGCATAGGAGAGAGCGACCAGATCGGCGAAGGGCAGATGCTGGGTCGCCGCGTAGAAGATCAACGCCGCCCCGACGCCGCTCAGCGCCCGCACGGCGTGGCTGCCGGGCCGGGTGACGGACAGGGCGCGCCGCCCGGCCATCGCGACGGCCGCCGGGGCGACCACCGGCAGCGACAGCAGGAAGCGCAGGAACAGCACCTCCGCCGCGCCGTAGCGGGCGCCCAACTCGCGGGCCAGCGCCCCGGCGGTCAGCACCAGGGCGAGCGACGCCGCCATCAGCAGCGCCGCCCCCGCGATACCGGACCGCCACTCCGCGCCCGCGGAAACAGGCAGGCGCTCCGCGCCCGTCCGGGTGGTCAGGACGGTCCGCTCAGCGGGCGGAACGCTCAAGCGTCGCACACTCCCTCAGGAACTCCTCGCGCAGGTCGCGCGACTCCAGCATCTCGCCGTGGAAGGAGCTGTTGACCATGCGGCTGTCGTGGCCGGCGCGCACGCCGCGGTGGGTCTTGCACATGTGCACGGCGCTGATCCGCACGGCCAGCCCGCGGGGCCGGGTGGCCTCGACGATGAAGTTGCCGATCTGCTTGACCAGTTCCTCCTGGATCTGGAAGCGGGCGGCGAAATGGTCGACGATCCGGTCGTACTTGGACAGGCCCAGGATGTTGCCGCCCTCGGCCGGCAGGATGCCGATGAAGGCGGTGCCGTAGATCGGCATCAGATGGTGCGCGCAGGTGGAGCGCACGGCGATCGGGCCGGTGACGATCAGATGGTCGAATTCCTCGGCGTTCCTGAACTCGGTCAGCGCCGGCGGCGCCGTGAAGCGGCCCTTGAGAAGCTCGCGCACCAGCATCTTGGCGACGCGGCGCGGCGTGTCGCGGGTGTTGTGGTCGTTGCGGTGGTCGATCCGCAACACGTCGAGCAGTTCCTCGACCTTCCGCGCCGCGGCGTCGATCATGGCCGCCTCGCCCGCGGCGTCCAGCGGCGTGTCGAGCGCCTCGTTCGACCGGCGCGCCTCCATCGCCTCCTGCACGAGGGCGAGAACATTTGCCTGCACCGTCATAAAACCCGATCCCTTCTTTGCTTTGCTTATTTCCGGCAAGACCGATGCCGGTTGTTCTCAAACCTGGCTGGCCGGCTCCGGGCGCGGCGCCGGCCCACCGACCCGTTCCGCCGGGAAATGGAGAGAGGCCCGGAGGCCGGCCCCCGCCGCGCCTTCCAGCAGCAGGCAGCCGCCATGCGCCTCCATCAGGCTCTTCACGATGCTGAGCCCCAGCCCCGATCCTTGGAAACGGCGGGTCGCGCCATCCTCCGCCTGATAGAACGGCTGGGCGGCCTTTTCAATCTGCTCCGGCGTCATGCCGATGCCCCGGTCCTGAACGGCGATGACGAAGCCGCCCTGCGGGTCCAGCCACGCCTGCACCTCGATCACCGACGGGGCGGTGCTGAACTTCACCGCGTTGGACAGCAGGTTCAGCAGCATCTGCCGCACGGCCCGCTCGTCGGCTTGAAGCACCGGCCAGACCGCCCCCGCGGCCGTCCGGATCGTCCGGCCGCGCCCGGCCTGGGTGCCCAGCACGGTGGCGATGGCGGTGCCCGTCACCTTGCGCGGGTCCACCGAATCGAAGGTCAGATTGGCATGGCCCGATTCCATCTGGGCGACCGTCAGGATGTCGATGACCAGACCCAGCATGTGCCGGGCGCTGGTCAGGATGTAGCCCGCATACTGGGCGTGCTCCCGGCGGGAACTCTCCCTGGCGTTTTCCTTCGTGCTTCCGGGCGTCGTTCTTCCGGAAGGGGCGCCGACGGCGCCGGAGCGACCGCCGCCATGGATCTCGCCGTCATCGCTGATCAGTTCCGAAAAGCCGATGATCGCGTTCAGCGGGGTGCGCAGTTCGTGGCTCATGGTCGCCAGGAAGCGGGTCTTGGCCTGGCTGGCCTCCTCCGCCTGGGCGATGGCGGTTTGCAGCGCGCCGGCCATCGCCTCCATCCGGTCGTGCGCCCGCCGGATGGCCCGGTTCTGGATCAGCAGCACGGTGATGAACAGAACGCCGCAGACCGCCAGACCGGCAGCCAGCGCGGAGAACAGCCCATGCAGATAGAGCAGGTGGTCGTGCCCCTCGTCCACCAGTTCCCCACCGAACTGGGAAGCGACGGAGGCAAAGGCGTTGAGTTCGCGGTCGACGGGTTCCAGCACCGCCAGGGCGGCCAGAGCCTTGTCCGCCGGCGGCAGCGGCCCGGCCAGAATCGTGCCGACGGTGTTCAGCGCCTCCTCCAGCCGGGCCACCGTGCGGCGATGCTGCGGGTAGCGGTCCATGAAGAGGGAAGCCTGCCCCCGCCCCAGCACGGCGATGCGGTTGCGCACGATGTCCAGCCGGAGCTGCACCTCCTCCGCATCGACCTTGGCCCCCGGAAGGGCGCTGGCCAGGATGCGCTGCTCCAGCCGCGTCACCTCGCCCACCGTCTGGCTGGCGGCCCAGGCGAAGTTGTAGGGCGCGGCACCGCGCAGCGCCTCGCCGTAATTCACCACCAGCAGCGACAGATAGGCGGCGGCCAGGCCGAATCCCCCGGTCAGGATGGCCAGCCAGAGCCCAATGCGGCGCGTGCGGTCCTCCGACGCCCAGCCCAGCAGGCGGGACAGCCGCGAGCTCCCTTTCGGCGCGGTCTCGGTCGGCGGAGTCACGGGGAGTGCCTTCACTTCACGGTCAGACGGGCAACCTGCCAGACCGAGCGTCCGAAATATTTCTGCCGGTTGGCTTCCGGATCATGGTCGAAATCATAGACGATGAACAGCGGTCCCTTGTCGCTGACCGGCATGTAGGCCCCGTCGCGCTTCAGCGCCAGAATCACCTTGCGGTTGCGCACGTCGTCCATGGGGATTTCGCCGGTGTAGTCGTTCAGCGCCGTCGCGGTCAGCGTTTCGCCGCGCGCCTCGACACGCTCCATGAGGCGGGCCAGCGGCACCCCCTCGAAGGTCACCGGTTCCTTGTACCAGGGGGTGGCGGTGGTGAAGGTCACCATGCCCAGCGCCTCCAGCATGGGACGGTCGAAGACCGCCATACCGTCGCGGTTGGTCACCCCGATCTGGCCCGACACGACCAGGATCGGCTTTTCCGTCGGCTCCGGCAGCGTCCCGGCGCTGGCCGCACCGGCAAGTACAAACAACGCCAGGGCGATAAGACGGCAAACAACTCTATCCACCATATCGGCTAACCGTCCGCTATTCGGCCATGCAACCTTTATCATGATTGCATTCTACGAACGATCCAACGAAAATTCTGTAAAAATCAGCCCCTCAATTTTCTCATGCGGAAAGGCATATCGAAATTCGTTCATATTTGGCTCATGAAATGACCAGCCTGCAACGATTCGGCATCATTGTTTCTCTCCGGCTTTTCACATCCTTCGCATGCACATCCCAACCAACGGAACGCTTATGGACGCATTGATTCCGATCCCCTCCGCCCCCCTGCCACCGGCCGGCTACATCCTGGGAATCGGAACGAACGTGGAACCGGATCGGAACGCCGTGCGGATCGCCAGCCGTCTGGCCGACCTGTTCGGGTCTGTCCTGATCAGCCGCTTCTACCGAACGGACCCGGTCGGCATGTCGAGCGCCCACCCCTTCGTCAATTACTGCGCCTATGTGCCGAGCGCGCTGGAGCCGGCCTGCTGCAAGAGGCTGTGCGTGGAGATCGAGCTGGCGCTGGGCCGCGACCGCGCACACCCCTGCTGCAAGACGCGCGACCGCCCCGCCGACATCGACCTGATCGGGCGGGTGAGCCGCCCGATCGCGGCGGACGGCCTGACGGCCCTGCGTCCCGATGCCTATCTGGCCGCCCCCTTCGCGGAGATCGTCGCTCTGCTGACCGGGCGTAGCGTCCCGCCGCCGCGGGGCGAGCTGTGCGCCGCGGCCATGCCGGGTTGCCAGAGCGGTTCCCCCCGGTTAGGCGAGACGCCGGCCGCCGTCCACCGCGATGACGGCGCCGGTCTGGTAGTGGTTCTGAAGGATGGCCTCCACCGCCACGCCGACGGCCTCCACCCCGCCCTCCTCGCCGAGCAGAGTCTCTGACAGCACCCGCGTCCGCGCCTCGGGGCCGTGCCACTCCTTGAACAGGATCGGCCCCGGCTGGACGACGTTGACCTTCACCTTGGGGGCCAGCCGCTTGGCGAAGGACAGCGCGAGGTTCTGAAGCCCGGCCTTGCTGGCGCAATAGGCGTCGAAGGCCGGGTTTGGGTTGTCGGCGTAGATGTCGGTGATGTGGACGATGTCGGCCCGCCGCGCCGAACCGGCGTCCAGCAGCGGCGCCAGCTCGCGGTTCAGCGCGAAGGGAGCGCGGACGTGCACGGCGTGGAAGACGTCGAGCTGCCGCAGCGCGTCCGCGGTGTCCGCCGCCGTCACCTCGAAGGCCGAGGCGTTGTGGATCACCGCCCGCAGACTGCCGGCCACGCCCCGCACCGCTTCGGCCAGCCGCGGCCCACCGTCCGCATCGGCCAGATCGCCTTGCAGACAGACCGCCCCGGCGGCGCGCAGCCGCTCCACACCGTCGGTGGGCGTGCGGTAATGGGCGACGACGGGGTGCCCCAGCGCCATCATCCGCTCGGCCAGATGCAGCCCGACGCGGCGGCCCGCGCCGGTGACGAGAACAGCGTCCTGCAACAGGGGTGCGGTCATGGGCAGGGCCTTCGGCAGACTGCGGAACCGGTCGCGGAAGGAGGTGGTGGTGACCCCGGCTGGACTCGAACCAGCTGCCTACGGTTTAGGAAACCGTCGCTCTATCCAGATGAGCTACGGGGCCACGGCGCTGAACATAGCGGCTCCGCCGCGACTTGCCAACCATCCGTCTCTGGCCCGTCTCTGGCCCGTCTCCGGCCCGTCTCCGGCCCATCCGGGGGCCCGTCCGGAGGCCCTGCGGGCCGGCATGCCGAAAAGGTCACCGATGGCAGCCGCGCGGCGCATGGCCCGGCCGGCGAATCCGCTGGGCATGGGCACGCCGCTGCGTATACTGCGCCCATGGCACGCATGCTTTACCTGCGCGACATCGAGGTCGATGTGCACGTCCGCTGCCGCGCCTGCGGCCACGAGGGCGTGCTGCCGCGCGCGGACATGAACCGGCGCTTCGGCCCCAACTACCCGGTCCTGTCCATCGCCCCCCATTACCGCTGCTCGCGCTGCAATTCCCGCGACACCGAAAGCCGTCCGGCGCCCCCGCCCTTCGCCACGCCGGTGACGGCGATGCCCATGGAGGAGGACGCCCCGTCCTTCGCCGGCCCGCTGGCCGCCCTGCAAGGGCTGCTCGACGCGATGCGGACCCGCGGCGAGCCGATGGACGAGCCGGAGGCAGAGGACGCGACTCCGGCCATACGGGCGCCCGCTCCCGCACCGACCGCCGCTCGGCATGACCCCGACGCGCTGGATCTGGACTTGGATCTGGAACTGGAGCGGCTGGTCGCGGACGGTGGCGCCGCTCCCGAGGCGGGCCGGCGCCCGCTGTGGGAGCCGGTGTCGCTCGCCGATCTCGCCGGCCACGACGATGACGCGGTGGATAACGCGGAGCGGAGCGCCGACGGGACGGATTTCGACGACGACGAGGATTGGAGCCCGCGCCGCTGGACTCTGCTGGACCCGGACGCCGATCAGGATGACGGTGAGGACGACGAGGCGGATCGGGCCGAGGCCATCGCCCCACCGCCGGCACCGCCCATCCGGTCGAGCCACCCGGCGGTTGCAGACGATCCGGACGACGCCTCCCGCTCCTTCGACCGCACCATCGCGGCGCTGCGCAGCATCCTGGACGGCCGTGGCGACGGCGCCCGCGTGGAGGAGGCTGCGTCTCCGTCGCCTCCCCCGCCGCCGGCCTTTTCGATCACGGACGCCATCGATCAGCCGGGCGAAGACGACCCCGGCGATGACTCCGACGAGGCGGAACCGTCCAACGACGACATCCTGGGCTTCGCCATCCGCGATCCGGACAAGGCTCCGCCGCCGTGGCAGCGCCCTCGTGAGCGTGACCCCGCACCCACCGGCAGCGAACCGCTGGACCGCACCATCGCCGCCCTGCGCAGCATGGTCCAGAAGGCCGCCGCCGACCGCGACGAGGACGAGGACGAGAGCAGGGACGAGAGCAGGGACGACCGCGACGGCGGCGTGGTGACTCCGCTGTTCGGCCGGTCGCGCAAGCCGGCCGACGATGTCAATGTTGAGGACGACGGCCTGGAGGAGGAGGACCGGAAGGCCGGCGCCGACGACGCCTTCTGGGACCGCAAGGACGCGGATAGGGACGACGAGCCGGACGAGGACGGCGCCCCGGTGCTGCGCAAGTCCACGCAGGAACAGGAGATGGAGGAGGCGCTGCGCGCCCTGCGCGCGCTCGTCGAAGCGGAAAGCGATCTGGACGACCCGCCCAGCCCGGCCTGGACAAGCGAAGCGACCACCCGTCCCGAGGCGGACGCCCTGCCCGGCTTCAAGCCGCTGCCGCGCCGCACGCCGGAAGCGCCCCCGGAAGAGGACGCCGACGAGCCTCTGGACCTCGTTGCGCCGGCCCCGGTGATCGAACCGGAAAAGCCCAAGCCCAGCGCCGGAAAACGAGCCGAAAGCAACGAGTCCGCGAAGAATGCCGCCAAGGACGATTCGGGCACGCTCGGCAAGACCCTCGCCGCGCTGCGCAACATGCTGGAGTTGGACGGCAAGCAGGGGCGTTGAGGCCCCGCTTGCCCGTCCCTTTGGATCAGCCGTTTTCCGCCAGGACCGTGCCCGCCAGATAGAGCGAGCCGCAGATCAGCACCCGGGCCGGGCCATCGACCTGCCCCCTCAGGCTTTCCAGCGCACCCGCCACATCCGCCGCCGCCGCGCTGTCGGCGATGCCGCAGGCGCGGGTGGCCGCGGCGGTGTCCTCCGCCGTCAGCGACGCCTCCTCGCCGGGGATGGCGACGGTGCGGGCGGCGGTGACGAAGGGCGCCAGCGGTCCCAGGAACTCCCGCGGCTCCTTGCTCGCCAGCATGCCGTAGACCAGCAGCAGGGGCCGCTCCGGCTCCTCCTCCGCCCAGCGGGCGGCCTGGACGGCCAGCACCTCGCCCGCCGAGTCGTTGTGGCCGCCGTCCAGCCACAGGTCCCAGCCGGCGGGCAGGGCCTCGGTCAGGGGGCCGCGGGTCAACCGTTGCAGGCGGGCCGGCCACTCCACGGCGGCGAGGCCGCGGCGCACCGCCGCGTCATCCACCGCCTCGGCCACCACCACCGGCAGATGGTCCAGGCAGGCCAGCGCCACCCCGGCGTTGACGATCTGGTGCGCCCCGGCCAGACCCGGCAGCGGCAGATCGATGCGGCGGCGGTTGCTCTCGAAGCGGAAACCGCCCTCGGTCGGGGTGACCGACCAGCCGGAAACCGGCGCGCCCACCGTCTCCGCCCGGACGGCCAGGGTGCGGGCGGCCTCCTCGGCGGGCTGCGGGTAGATCACGGCGGGGACGCCCGGCTTGAAGATGCCGGCCTTCTCGCCCGCGATGGCTTCCAGCGTGTCGCCGAGGAACTGGCGGTGGTCGTAGGAGATGCGCGTGATCGCGGTGACCGCCGGGCGGTCCACCACGTTGGTGGCGTCCAGCCGCCCGCCAAGCCCGGTTTCCAGCAGCACCACGTCCGCCGGCTCCCGCGCGAAGGCGAGCAGGGCGGCGACCGTCGTCACCTCGAAGAAGGTGATGGGTCCGCCGCCGTTGGCGACCTCGCACTCCTCCAGCAGGGCGGCCAGCCGGTCGTCGTCGATCAGCGTCCCGGCCAGCCGGATGCGCTCGTGGAAGCGCACGAGGTGGGGCGAGGTGTAGACATGCACCCGCAGTCCGGCGGCCTCCAGCATCCCCCGCAGGAAGGCGAGCGTCGAGCCCTTGCCGTTGGTCCCCGCCACATGGACCACCGGCGGCAGGCGCCGCTCCGGATGGCCCAGCGCGGCGAGCAGCCGGTGCACGCGGTCCAGCGACAGGTCGATGACCTTGGGGTGCAGACCCTTCAGCCGGTCGAGAACCGGATCGGCGAGCGACATGGCGGGATCAGGCCGCCTGCTCGGAGCCGGTCCTCTCGGCGCCCGCCCTTTCGGCACCAGCTTGGGCCGGCGTCTCGTCGGCGGCCTCGGCCTGGCTGCGCGGCTCCTCCACCTGGACGGCGGCCGGCGCGGCCGGCAGCGCTTCCGGCGCCACGGCCAGGACCGGCTGCATCAGCAGGGTCAGGACGCGCGACAGGGTCGGGCGCAGGTCGCGGCGATGGACGACCATGTCCACCATGCCATGCTCCTGGAGGTATTCGGAGCGCTGGAAGCCCTCCGGCAGGGTCTCGCGGATGGTGCTCTCGATCACGCGGGCGCCGGCGAAGCCGATCTGCGCGCCCTTCTCGGCGATGTGGATGTCGCCGATCATCGCGAAGGAGGCGGTGACGCCGCCGGTCGTCGGGTCGGTCAGCACCACGATGTAGGGCAGGCCGGCTTCCTTGACCATCTCCACCGCGATGGTGGTGCGCGGCATCTGCATCAGCGACAGGATGCCTTCCTGCATGCGCGCCCCGCCCGAGGCCGGGACGACGATCAGCGCCGCCTTCTGGGCGATGGCGGTGCGGGCGGCGGCCAGGATGCCCTCGCCCACCGCGATGCCCATCGAGCCGCCCATGAAGCCGAAGTCGAAGGCCGCGACGACCGCCGGCTGCCCGCCGATCAGGCCGGAGCCGACGACGATGGCGTCATGGCGGCCCGTCTTGGTCTGGGCTTCCTTCAGGCGGTCGGTGTAGCGCTTCTGGTCGCGGAACTTCAGCGGATCGACCACCGACTTCGGCAGCTCGACCGACTGGTAGTCGCCCTCGTCGAACATCGAGGCCAGCCGCTTGATCGGGTCCAGCCGCATGTGGAAGCCGCAATGCTGGCAGACGTTGAGGTTCTCCTCCAGATCGCGGTGGAAGAGCATCGCCTCGCAGCTCGGGCACTTGTGCCAGAGGTTGTCGGGAACCTCCTTGCGGGCATAGAGGGCGCGGATCTTGGGGCGGACGTAGTTGGTAAGCCAGTTCATCGAATTCTTCCTGATATCCCGCTCAGCCGGCGCTCTCGGTCCGGCGATCTAGGCCGGCGCGCTCAGACGCGCGCGCCGCGCACGCCGCCGGCCAGTTCCCGGACGAAGCCCAGCACATCCTCGGCCAGACCCGGACGGGCCTTGCCGTCCGTGTCCAGCCCGCCGGCCAGCCGCGTGACGATGGCCGAACCGACCACCGCCGCGTCGGCGACGCGGGCGACATCGGCCGCCTGCTCCGGCGTCTTGATGCCGAAGCCGACCGCCACCGGCAGGTCGGTGTGGCGCTTCAGCCGCTCCACCGCGGCGCCCACGGCGGCGTTGTCGGCGCTGGCAGCACCGGTGATGCCGGCGATCGACACGTAATAGACGAAGCCCGAGGTGTTCTGGAGAACCGTCGGCAGGCGCTTGTCGTCGGTGGTCGGCGTCGCCAGGCGGATGAAGTTCACCCCGGCCTTCAGCGCCGGAATGCACAGCTCCTCGTCCTCTTCGGGCGGAAGGTCGACGACGATCAGCCCGTCCACCCCGGCCTCGATGGCGTCGGCCAGAAAGCGGTCCACCCCATAGGCGTGGATCGGGTTGTAATAGCCCATCAGGATGACCGGCGTGTCGGCGTCCGTCGCGCGGAAGCCGCGCACGAGGTCCAGCGTCTTGCGCGCCGTCGTCCCGGCGTGGAGCGCGCGCAGGCTGGCCGCCTGGATCGCCGGGCCGTCGGCCATCGGGTCGGAGAAGGGCAGCCCCAGCTCGATCAGGTCGGCGCCCGCGGCGGGCAGGCCGTGCAGGACGGCACGGCAGGTCTCCAGGTCCGGGTCGCCCGCCGTGATGAAGGTGACGAGGCCGGCGCGGCCCTCCGCCTTCAGCGCGGCGAACCGCCGGGCGATGCGGCCATTGTCGATGGCCTTGTCGTTGAGGGCGCTCACAGCTTCACTCCCAGATGCTGGGCGACGGAGAAGATGTCCTTGTCGCCGCGGCCCGACAGGCAGAGCACCATCAGGTGGTCCTTGGGCAGTTTCGGGGCGCGCTTCACGATCTCCGCCAGCGCGTGCGCCGATTCCAGCGCGGGGATGATGCCCTCGGTGCGGGCGCAGAGCTGGAAGGCGTCCAACGTCTCCTGGTCGGTGGCGGAGACATACTCGACGCGCCCGATGTCGTGCAGCCAGCTGTGCTCCGGCCCGACGCCCGGATAGTCGAGGCCGGCGGAGATGGAGTGGCCCTCCAGGATCTGCCCGTCCTCGTCCTGGAGCAGGTAGGTGCGGTTGCCGTGCAGGACGCCGGGGCGCCCGCCGGTGATCGAGGCGGCGTGGGCCAGCGGCCCCTTGTCGATGCCGTGGCCGGCGGCCTCGACCGCGACCATCTGGACCGACGGATCGTCGAGGAAGGGGTGGAACAGGCCGATGGCGTTGGAGCCGCCGCCGACGCAGGCGACCAGGCTGTCCGGAAGGCGGCCCTCCAGCTCCTGCATCTGCACGCGCACCTCGTCGCCGATCACCGACTGGAAGTCGCGGACCATGGCGGGGTACGGGTGCGGGCCGGCGGCGGTGCCGATCAGGTAGTAGGTGTCGGCGACGTTGGTGACCCAGTCGCGCAGCGCCTCGTTCATCGCGTCCTTCAGCGTCCGCGCGCCGGAGGTCACCGGAACCACCTCGGCCCCCAGCAGCTTCATGCGGAAGACGTTGGGCTGCTGGCGGGCGATGTCGGTCTCGCCCATGTAGATGACGCAGGGCATGTCGAACAGCGCGCAGACCGTGGCGGTCGCCACGCCGTGCTGGCCGGCGCCCGTCTCGGCGATGATCCGCTTCTTGCCCATGCGGCGGGCGAGCAGGATCTGGCCGATGCAGTTGTTGATCTTGTGCGCGCCGGTGTGGTTCAGCTCCTCGCGCTTGAAGTAGATCTTCGCGCCGCCGAGCTTCTCCGTCAGGCGTTCGGCGTAATAGAGCGGGTTCGGGCGGCCGACATACTGCTTGAGCTGCTCGCGGATCGCGCCCTCGAAGGCGGGATCGGCCCGGGCCTCGCGGTAGGCTTTCTCCACCTCAAGGATCAGGGGCATCAGCGTCTCGGCGACGAAGCGTCCGCCATAGATGCCGAAATGCCCGCGCTCGTCGGGACCGGAACGGTAGGTGTTGGGTCTGGTCATGGCCTGGGAAACTGCCTGAAGCGGGCCGCGCGGCGCCCGGAAGGCGCCACCATAGCGGCGGATCGCCCGGATTTGAAGCGTTCGCCGAACCTTTCGCCGAACATGCCCACAACATGGGAAAAGCCGCGGCGAAGGCAATGAGGCAATGCGGCATGGCCGGCCAAGCGGCATGGCGGAGCGCCGCCGCCCGCCCCCCGCTCACCCGCCCTCATCCCCCAAGCGGCGGGGCGTAGTGCAGGCCGCCGTTCATCCACAGCCCGTTCATCCCGCGGTCGATGCCCAGCGGCGAGGCGGCGCCCAGATGGCGGTCGAAGATCTCGCCGTAGTTCCCGACCTGCGTGACCACGCGGATGGCCCAGTCGTCGTCCAGCCCCAGCCCCCAGCCAACCCCCGTAGCGGCCCCGAGGAACCGGCGCACCTCCGGGTCCTGCGCCTCCTCCCTCAGGCGGGCGGCGTTGGCGGCGGTGATCCCCTTCTCCTCAGCCAGGACGGTGGCCAGGAACACCCAGCGCACGACGTCGAACCACCGCCGCTCGTCCGGGCGGACCATCGGCCCCAGCGGCTCCTTGGAGATCGCCTCCGGCAGGATGACGTAGTCGTCGCGCTCGGGGGCCTTCAGCAGGCGCTGGGCGTGCAGGCCGATGCGGTCGCTGGTGTAGAGGTCGCAGTGATGGTTGAAGAAGGCCGACAGCGCACCCTCGGTCGAGCGCACCGGCTTCAGACGGAAGCGCACGCCGGTGCGGGCCATCCAATCCTCCAGGTTGCGCAGGCTGGTGGTCTGCTCGATCACGCAGACCGAGGCGCCGGCCGGCAGGTCGGACAGGCGGGCGACGCCCTGGGCGCGGTGCGCGATGAATCCCTGGCCGTCGAACAGGTAGACCGCCGGGAAATCGATGCCGAAGGTGGCGTCGCGCTGCAGGGTCCAGGTCGTCCCCTCCATCACCACGTCCACCTCGCCGTTGCGCAGGATGGCGAAGCGGTTCTCGGAGTTGGTCTCGACGAACTCCACCCGGTCGGCGCTGCCCGCGACGGCGGCGGCCAGCGCCCGGCACATGTCCACGAAGAAGCCGCGCCAGTCGCCGCTGTCGTCCACCGCCGCCAGACCGGCGCCGCTGGACGAGACGCCGCAGCGCAGCAGCCCGCGCTCCCGCACGTCCTCCATGGTTTCGGCCCGCGGACCGCCGGATGGCGCGGACACCGCCGTCGCCAGAACCGCGGCGACCACCGCGGCCCGCGCGAAAGACCGGACCAAGCCCATCGACCACCCCTCTGTGCCACCCGTGATCAGCTTTGGTCCGGCAACCGAGGCGGGTCAAGTCCGCCCGGCGCCCGCGGCGCCCCCTTGCCCGTTGCCCCCTTGCTGGTTGCCCCCTTGCTGGTTGCCCCATGGCGCAGCGTGTGATTGCGGCGCGGGTGTGTGAATTGCGCCCGGTCGATTGCCCGTGTTATCTCAAGCGGACGACAAGAAAGCGAGGCACGGGCATGCGGCTTCCCCGGCTGGGCGTGGCGTTTCGCATCCTGGCGGGTCTGACCGTGATCGCCGGCCTGACCGCCGCCACCGGCGTGGTGGCCGTCTCCCTCTTCGCCCGCTTCCACCAGGGGTTCGAGCAGATCGCCACGGCCAAGGTGCCGGGCCTCGTCAACGCCTCGCAACTGGCCCAGCAGAGCGGCACGCTGGCCGCCAACGCCCCGGCCCTGGTGGCGGTGCAGAGCCAGTCGGTGCGCGAATCGGTGATGGCCCGGCTGAGCGACCAGATCGCCCTGCTGGAAGATCTGATGAACCGGCTGCGCGACCGCGGCACCGACCTGGCCGACGTGGCCGAGTTGCAGCGCCGCAAGAACGAGCTGATCGCCAACCTGATGACCCTGAACACCCAGGTGGAACGCCAGCTCGCCGCCGCTGCGGAAACGGGCGGGCTGGTCGGCCGCCTGATGCAGCTGGCCGAGCGCATCCGCGACGCCGAGGAATCGCTGAGGGACAAGACCCCCGCCCCCAGGACCCTGGCGGAGTGGGAGGCGGCCCAGGGCGTCGAACGGCGGGTCGACCTGTGGACGGCGGAGGCGCAGCACGCCATCCTGCTGATGCTCGCCGCCTCCCGTGCCGACCACGAGGCGCGGGTGGACCGGCTGCGGCAGGATTACCGCGCCGCGATGGACCGCGCGGCGGAGGTCGTGGCCGACCTGCCGCCCGGCGCCGCCTTCGACCTGGAGCCGCTGTACCGGGAGCTGGAGGCGCTGGGGCTCGGGGAACACAACCTGTTCAACAGCCGCCTGACGGAAATCGCACTGGCCCGCGCCATCAAGGGGTCGATCACCCGCAATCAGAACGTCTCCGACCGTCTGGTCGGTGCCGTATCCGACCATTTCCTGTCCATCGAACAGGACATCGCCGCCCGCTCCGGCGAATTCGAGCGGGTGATCCGCGACGGCAAGAACGCCATCCTGGCGATGGCCGTGGTGTCCATCCTGGGTGCCCTCGGCATCTTCCTCTACATCCACCGCAACGTGGTGCGGCGGCTGCGCGGGCTGCAGACGGCCATGACCGCGTCGGCCGCCGGGCGGCCCGTCGCCATCCCCACCCGCGGGCAGGACGAGATCGCCGACATGGCGCGCGCCCTGCACTATTTCGTCGCCACCATCCGCTCGCGCGAGCACGCCCTGTCGGACAGCGAGCGCCGCCTGCGCGCGATCCTGGAGCAGAGCCCGGTCGGCGTGTCGATCGGGCGGCCCGACGGCTCGGTGGCCTTCGCCAACGCCCGCGCGGCGGAGCTGGCCGGGCTGCCGCCGGACGCCTTCGTCGGGCGCCGCCACGCGCTGGCCCTGCCCGGCGCCACCCTGCAAGGGCGCGCCCTCCCGCAGGACGGTGCCGGGCTGGTCGCCCGCGACGTCGAGGTGGCGGTGGACCGGCCCGACGGCAGCCGCGTCTGGGCGCTCCAGACGCTTCAGCGCACGGAGTTCGAGGGGGAACCGGCAATCCTCGCCTGGAGCTACGACATCACCGGCCGCAAGCGCGCCGAGGAGGATCTGCGCCACGCCAAGGACCAGGCGGAGGTCGCCGCCCGCTCCAAGTCGGAATTCCTGGCGACCATGAGCCACGAGATCCGCACCCCGATGAACGGCGTGCTGGGCATGCTGGAGCTGATCGCCCTGACCCCGCTGGACGCGGAGCAGACCGAGCTGGTCACCACCGTGCGCGACAGCGCGACGGCGTTGCTGCGGATCATCGACGACATCCTGGACCTGTCCAAGATTGAGGCCGGCAAGCTCGACCTCGACGAGATGGACCTCGACCCGCGCGAGCTGGTGGAGGGGGTGGCCGAGCTGCTGGCCCCGCAGGCCCACCAGAAGGCGCTGCTTCTCGTCTGCGACCTCGACCGCAAGGTGCCCACGGCGGTGCGCGGCGACCCCGGGCGGCTGCGCCAGATCCTGTTCAACCTCACGGGCAACGCCATCAAGTTCACCGACGCCGGCCGGGTGGTCCTGCGCACCCGGCTGGAGCCGTCCGACGCCGGGTCGGACCGGCTGCGCCTGCGCTTCGCGGTGGAGGACACCGGCATCGGCATCAGCACCGCCGGCCAGGCCCGCCTGTTCCAGCCCTTCAGCCAAGCGGACAGCTCCACCACCCGCCGCTTCGGCGGCACCGGGCTGGGGCTGGCCATCTGCGCCCGCCTCGTGGAGATGATGGGCGGGCGCATCGGGGTCGAATCGGCGCCGGGCTGCGGCGCCACCTTCTGGTTCACGGTCGATCTGGCGCCGGGGGACCCGCGCACGGTCCCCGGCGACGACACCGACCTGACCGGCCTGTCCATCATCGTGGCGGACCCGGACCCGGTGCAGCGCGCCGTCCTGATCCGCACGCTGGAGGACAAGCGCGCCGCCGTCGCCGACGCCACCACGGCGGACGAGGCGGTGGAACTGCTGACGATGGCCGACGCCGACCTCCTGGTCCTCTCCGACGGCCTGCTGGAGCATCATCCGGACGACGCGCCCGGCGCGCCCAACCCGCGGCTGTCCGCGCCGGCGGTGCTGGCCCGCGTCGTCGCCGCCGGGGCCCGCCCGCCCCCGACCCTGCATCTGATCGACGGGCGGGAGCAGGCCGGCGACTGCCCGCCGGAAAGCGGCGAGGACGGCGCTCCGTTCACCGGCCTGCCGCCGCGCCACGACCATCTCGGTCGCCCGATCCGCCGCGACGCCCTGTTCCGCCGGCTGGCCGCCCTCGCCGGGCGCGCCGCTCCCCCGGACCGCCACGCCGACTCCCCGCTTGCCGTGACGGATGGCAGTCCGGCGGCCCAAAACATGACGGACCCCGACGCGGCCGCGCCCCCGCCGATCATCCTGGTGGCGGAGGACCACCCGACGAACCAGCAGGTGATCCTGCGCCAGCTCCGCCAACTCGGCTTCGAGGCCGACCTGAGCGGCGACGGGCTGGAGGCGCTGACCGCTTGGCGGGCGCGGCCCTACCGCCTGCTGATCACCGATTGCCACATGCCGCGCATGGACGGCTACGAGCTGTCGCGCCAGATCCGCAACGCCGAATCGGCCCCCCAATCGGCTCCCGGTCCCCGCCCGCGCACCGCCATCATCGCCATGACCGCCAACGCCCTGGCCGGGGAGATGGAGCGCTGCACCGCCGCGGGCATGGACGACTACATCGCCAAGCCGGTGACCCTGAGGCAGCTTGCCACCGCCCTGAACCGGGCGCTGGGCGAGGGCAGCGTCGCGGCCCCCGACGAGCCGCCCGCGGCGGAGATCGCCGGGGCGGCGGAGCAGACGCTGGACCTCGACCATATCCGCACCACCTTCGGCGGTTTCGACGCGGCGTCGCTCGACATGCTAGATTTCTTCCTGGAAACCACCCGCCCCCTGCTGGACGAGGCCGCCGCCGCCCTGCAACGGAGCGACCTGGAGGCCGTCCGCGGCACCGCCCACACTCTGGCCGGGGCGGCGCGCACGGCGGGGGCCAACCGGCTGGGCCGCTCCGCGTCCGCCTTGGAACTCGCCGCCCATCGCGGCGACCCGGACGGGGCCGGGCACGCCCTGGCGGCGGTGCGCACCGCCTACCCGGCGGTCGAAGCGGCGATCCGCGCCCTGCGGATCGGGGAGGCGGTGTAGCCGGGAGAAAGGGCCGCACCACCCCGAAAGTGGCACCACCCCCGGCCCGCCTTGCTCCGCCGGGAGGCGTGGACTAGTCTCACCCGCGTGAGCGTCCTGACCCGATCATACGCCTTTGCCGCGCTGGGGCTGGCGGTGGGAGTCGGCCTGATGGCCGGACCCTCCGGCTCGCCCGCCATGCTGGGCTTTGCCGGTGTCCTCGGCGCCGCCGGTTTCGGCGGGCTGTTCTGGACCGGCAAGGAACGCCGCCGCAGCGACCGGCTGGCGGCCGACGTGGCGCGCCTGGAGGCTTTGCTGGCCGCCTCCCCCAACCCCTGGTGCGCCTGGGACGCCGATGGCGCCGTCAGTGCGGCGCCGGGCTGCGCCGGGCTGCTCGGCGCGACGCCGGGTCAGGACATCGCGGGGGCCTTCGCCGACACCGACGCCCCGCGGGTCGCCGAGGCCGTCCGCCGTCTGCGCGCCGCGGGCGAAGGCTTTCGAATCGAGGCGACGACCCGCAGCGGGCGGCGCCTGCTGCTGAGCGGGCGGCGGGCCGCCGAGCATCAGAACGTCGTCTGGCTGGAGGACATCACAGACCGCAGCGCCGAGCGCGAGGGGCTGACCCGGGGGCGGCACGACGCCGAATCGGCGCTGGCCGAGCTGCGCGCGGCGGTGGACGCCCTGCCGCTGCCGGTGTGGCTGCGCGGCGCCGGGCAGACGCTGTCCTGGTGCAACCGCGCCTACGCCCGCGCCGTGGATTCCGAACCCGCCGCCGTGCCTGAGAGCGGCAAGGAGCTGAGCGACGCCGGGCGCGCCCTGGCGGAACGCGCGCTTCGCAGCGGGGTCGCCCAGTCGGAGCGGGTCTCCGCCGTCATCGGCACCGAGCGCCGCCTGCTGGAGGTCACCGAGGCCCCCCTGCCCGCCCCCGACAGCGGCGGCACGCTGGTCGTCGGCTACGCGCTGGACGTCACGGCCGAGGAGGAGATGCGCGGCGAGCTGAGCCGCCATCTCGCCGCCCATGGCGAGGTGCTGGAGCGGCTGGGCGCCGCGATCGCCATCTTCGGCGCCGACACGCGGCTGACCTTCTTCAACCAGGCCTACGCCCGGCTGTGGGACCTGGAGGAGTCCTGGCTGCGCAGCCAGCCCACCCACGGCGAGATCCTGGAGGAGCTGCGCACCCGCCGCCGCCTGCCCGAATACGCCGACTACCAGAGCTACAAGCGCGAGCGGCTGAGCCGCTACACCCGCCTGCTGGAGCCGGTCGAGGAGCTGATGCACCTGCCGGACGGCACGACTCTGCGCAGCCTCGCCGCCCCCCACCCGCTGGGCGGGCTGATGCAGATCCTGGAGGACGTGACCAACACGCTGGCCCTGGAGTCCTCCTACAACACGCTGATCGCCGTGCAGCAGGAGACGCTGGACAATCTGGCCGAGGGCATCGCGGTGTTCGGCGGCGACGGGCGGCTGAAGCTGTCCAACCCGGCCTTCGCGCGCATCTGGGACCTCGACGACGACGATCTGCTGGGCGAACCGCACATCTCCGCCCTGTTCGAGCGGATGCGGCCCTTCCTGGAGAACGGCGGCGACTGGGACAGCCTGAAGGACGAGATGATCGGCGCGACGCTGGAACGCGCCGTGCGCTCGGGCCGGCTGGAGCGGGCGGATGGTTCGGTCGTCGAGTTCTCCACCCTGCCGCTGCCCGACGGGGCGGTTCTGAACAGCTATCTCGACGTCACCGACAGTGCCCGGCTGGAGCAGGCGCTGCGCGCCTCCAACGCCGCGCTGGAGGCCGCCGACCAGTTGAAGAGCGAGTTCATCGCCAACGTCTCGCACCATCTGCGCAACCCGCTGAACGGCATCATCGGCTTCGCCGAGGTGCTGGCGAACCAGTATTTCGGGGAGCTGAACCCGCGCCAGATCGAGTATGTGAAGGGCGTCCTGAACGCGGGCGAGCGGCTGCTGGAGCTGATCGACGACGTGGTCGACATGACCAGCCTGGGGGCCGGGGTGACCACGCTGGACCGCGGCACGGTGGACGTGCCCGACCTGCTGGAGACGGTGGGCGAGCTGACCCGCGAATGGGCGCGGCGCGAGGGGCTGCGCCTCGACCTCACCGCCCCGTCGTCGCTGGGCGAGATGGAGGGCGACGAGCGGCGGCTGAAGCAGGCGCTGTTCACCCTGGTCGTCGGCGCCATCCGCCACCCGCCGGCGGACCGCCGCATCCTGCTATCGGGGGAGCGGACCGCCGGCGCCCTCGTTCTGACCGTGGGCAGCGGGGCCGGGCCGGGCGAGGCCGCCATGCCCTCGCGCTACGACCGCAACGACCCGCGCGGCGCCGCGGCCCTCGGCCTGTCGCTGGTGCGCAATGTCATGGAGCTGCACGGCGGGCGGCTGGAGGTCGAGGAGTGGCCGGGCAACGGCACCCGCTTCCGCTGCGTCCTGCCGCTTCCCCCCGCCTCCTGATCGGCCACCGTGATCCGACGCCCTCAGCCCTGGCCGCGCCTCACCCCCCGAAAGGGCTCGGCCTTCTCCCCATGCGGTGATGTGACGGATTCCGCGACCGCCACCGGACGGTCGGTGGTGATCAGCCGCGCGCCGCGCTGGTAGGTGGCCCAGCGCCACAGCCATTGCATGGTGACCAGCACCCGCTTGTGGAAGTTCACCAGAAGATAGACGTGGATGATCGCCCACAGCACCCAGGCGAACCAGCCCTTCAGCTTGCGCGTCCCGAAATCGAAGACGGCGGCGCTGCGCCCGACGATGGCGGTGTTGCCGCGGTTGCGGAAACGGAAGGGCTCCAGCGGCTGGCCGCGCAGCAGGCTGGCCTCCAGCCCGCCGCCGAGATGCTCGCCCTGCTGCTTGGCGACCTGGGCCAGTCCGGGCAGCGGCTTGCCGTCGTCGCCGGCCAGCGCCGCCGTGTCGCCCAGTGCGTAGACATCGGGCACGCCCGGCACCGCCATGTCGGCGCCGACCGGGATGCGCCCGCTGCGGTCGGTTTCCACCCCCAGCCAGGACCCGGCGGGCGAGGCCTTGACCCCGGCGCCCCACACGATGGCCCCTGCCGGGATGAAGCGCCCGCCGACCGTGGCACCCTCCGGCGTGATGCTCTCCACCGCCTGCCCGGTCAGCACGACGACGCCCAGCTCCTCCAGCTTGCGGCGGGCGTACTGGCCGAGATCGTCCGGGAAGGTGGAGAGGATGCGCGGCCCGGCCTCGACCAGCAGGACGCGGGCGGTGCGCGGGTCGATGCGGCGGAAGTCGCGGGCCAGCGTGAAGCGGGCCAGTTCCGCCACCGCCCCGGCCATCTCCACCCCGGTGGGGCCGCCGCCGACCACGATGGTGGTCATCAGCGCCTTCTGCCGGGCCGGGTCCTCGCACATCTCCGCCTGCTCGAAATTCATCAGCAGCCGGGCGCGGATCCGCCGGGCGTTCTCGATGGTCTTCAGGCCGGGGGCGATCTCCGCCCAGTCGTCGTGCCCGAAATAGCTGTAGGAGGAGCCGGTGGCCAGCACCAGCCGGTCGTAAGGGACGAAGCTGCCGTCGGCCAGCTCCACCCGCTTGGCGGCGCGGTCGACGCCGGTCACCTCGCCCATCACCACGTCGATGTTGGGGTGGCGGCTGACGATGCGGCGGATCGGCTCGGCGATGTCGGCGGGCGACAGGGCGGCGGTCGCCACCTGATAGAGCAGCGGCACGAACAGGTGATAGTTGTTCCGGTCGATGATGGTGACGCGGATGTTCGTTCCGCCCAGGGCCTCCGCGCAGGCCAGCCCGCCGAACCCCGCCCCGACGATCACGACATGGGGGCGGCTGTCCACGGGCGCGGGGGTGCGGTCGATCTGCGGCACGGCGGCAACCTCCGGTGAAGTCGATCCTGCACCGATAACCGTCCGTTCCCTCCCGATGTTGCGGTGCGTAATCCCTTCTCCCCTCTGGGGCGAGGGCTTTCACGCCCCCGCGATCACCGCGGCAGGGTCACCGTCACCCGCAGCCCTCCCTCCGGGCGATTGGAGAGCGCGATGTCGCCGCCATGGCCGCGCACCACCGTGCGGGCGGTGGCCAGCCCCAGCCCCACCCCGCCGGTGTCGCGGGAGCGCGAGCGCTCCAGCCGGTAAAAGGGGGCGAAGACCTTCTCGAACTCCGCCTCCGGGATGCCGGGGCCGCCGTCCTCGATCTCCACCCGCAAATCCCCATCCCCAAGACACAGCCGCACGGTCAAGCCGCCGCCATAGGCGATGGCGTTGTCCATCAGATTGGCGAAGGCGCGGCGCAGGGCCACCGGACGCCCGTCCACCGTCGCGTGCGCCGGCCCCTCGTAGGTTGCCTCGTGCCCGGCGTCCACGCGGTCGTCGCACAGGCTCTGCAGCAGGTCGGCGAGGTCGAGCGGGCCGCGCGGCTCGTGCTTGGCGTCGTCGCGGGCGAAGGCCAGCGTGGCGTTGATCATCGCCGCCATCTCGTCGAGGTCGGCGAGCATCTTGCGCTGCATCTCCGGGTCCTCGACCAGTTCGGCGCGCAGGCGCAGCCGGGTCAGCGGCGTGCGCAGGTCGTGGCTCATCGCCGCCACCATCTGGGTGCGGTCGGCGACGAAGCGGGCCAGACGCGCCTGCATCCGGTTGAAGGCGCGGGTGGCGGCGCGCAGCTCCTGGGGGCCGGCTTCGGGCAGGGGCGGCGCCTCGCCGTCCACGCCCAACCGCTCCGCCGCGTCGGCGAAGCGCGCGATGGGGGCGGTCATGCGGCGCGCCGTCCAGACCGAGACCAGAGCCACCGCCCCGACGATGCCGGCCATCCACAGCGCGAAGCGCAGCAGCCGGAACGGCCCCTCCAGCGGGTCGCCGCCGACGAAGGTCAGCCAGGACCCGTCCCTCAGCCCCACCGACAGCCGGACGTCGGTGCCCCAGCGGTGCTCCTCCACCGGGAAGGGGCCTGGCATGGGACGTTCCCGCCGGACCTCGACCACCACGGCGCGGTCGGGATCGTCCAGCTCGCCGCGGATGGCGCGGCGCAGCCGGTCGAAGGGAAAGCCCTCGCGCTGGTTGGCGAAGCGCGGCGTCTCGGGAGTCCAGTCCACCCGCAGCACGGGGTCGTCGATCGCCTTCACCAGCCGCCGCCGCTCCTGCGGCGGTGTGCTCTCCACGAGCTGGACGATGGCGGTGACGCGCTGGACGAGGACGCGCATGCTGTGGGCCGGCGGTCCCGGGGGACGGTCGGTCAGGTAGACCAGCGCGCTGACCGCCTGGGTCAGCAGCAGCGCCAGAACCACGGTCAGCACCAGCCGGGAGGCGATGCTGTCCGGCAGCCAGCGCCGGGCCACCAGCAGGCGGCTCTTGCGGGCAGTCTCCAACTCAGCCTCCCGTCACCGCCGGGGTGAACAGATAGCCGCCGCCGCGCACCGTCTTGATCATGGTGGGATCGGCCGGGTCAGGTTCGATCTTGCGGCGCAGGCGGCTGACCTGCACGTCGATGGAACGGTCGAAGGGCACCGCCGAGCGGCCGCGCGCCAGATCGAGCAGTTGGTCGCGGGTCAGCACCCGCTGCGGATGCTCCACGAAGGCGACCAGCAGGTCGTATTCGCCGGCGGACAGCTGCACCAGCACCCCGTCGGGCGAGCGCAGCTCCCGCTTGGCGAGGTCGAGCGTCCAGCCTTCGAAGCCCAGCGTCTTGCCCGTGGCACCACCGGCCACCGGCGGGCCGGAGGCGCGGCGCAGCACGGCCTTGACGCGGGCCAGCAGCTCGCGCGGGCTGAAGGGCTTCGCCAGATAGTCGTCGGCCCCCATCTCCAGCCCGACGATGCGGTCCGTCTCCTCGCCCATCGCGGTCAGCATGATGACCGGCGTCTGCGCCGTCTCGGGGGCGGCGCGCAGGCGGCGGCACAGGCTCAGCCCGTCCTCCCCCGGCATCATCAGGTCGAGCACGATCAGGTCCACGCGCGCGCTGTCCAGCGTGCGCATCATCTCCACCCCGTCCTTGGCCCCGGTGACGCGGAAGCCGTGCCGCGTCAGGAACTGCGACAGGAGGGTGCGGATTTCGCGGTCGTCGTCGACCACCAGCAGGTGAGGGGTGCGGTCCATGGAGCGCATGATCCGACGCGCGGGCGCCGGGGTGAAGAAGAAATGTGTAACGCCACGTTACGGGGAGGCCGGCTGTTACACAGCGTTACCAATTCACGGAAGGCCGGACATCAAGCGGATACGTTGCCGGCCCATCATCGGGGTCATCGGGAACGCAAGACCCCGTCGATAACAAGGAGCATCCCCATGAAACGCGCTATGATGACCACCGCCGCGCTGGTTCTCGGTCTCGGCCTCGCCGTGCCGGTCTTCGCCCAGCAGCAGCCGGGTCCCGGCGCCGGCCCTGGCCCCGGTCCGGACGGCGGCCGGCATTTCTCCCGGATGTGCGAGGACCAGGACGCCCGGCTGGCCGGCATGCTGGCCTACGCCGAGAAGAAGCTGAACATCACCGACCAGCAGCGCGCCGCCTGGACCAAGTTCGCCGACACCGCGAAGGCGAGCCAGAAGCCCACCCAGGACCTCTGCGCCAAGTACAAGGACCAGCCGATGCCCGCCGCCGCCCCGGCCCGGTTGGAGCGCATGGAAGCCATGATGTCGGCCCGCCTCGCCCAGCTTCAGCAGGTGCGCCCGGCGCTGACCGACCTCTACGCCCAGCTCACCCCGGACCAGCAGAAGCAGGCCGACCGCTTCCTCGACCGCGCCGGGCACGGCATGATGGGCGGTGGCATGGGTGGTCCGGGCATGCGCCACCACGGCCACGGCCCGATGCACGGCGAAGGCCCTGGCCGCGGTCCGGGTCCGGGTAATGGCCCCCGCGGCGGCTGATCTCATGCCTCCCGTCAGCCGCTGACGGAGCGGGCCGCCGGTTTCCCCGGCGGCCCGTTTCCGTTTTGAATCAGCTTACTCGGCGCCCGGAACGCCCTTGGAGGTCGAGTATTCGAAGTGCAGCGCCTCGCCCGGATGGACCAGCGGGTGGATGGCGTGGGCCGCCTGCGCGGCCTCGGAGAAGCCGCAGAGGATCAGCTTCAGCTTGCCGGGGTAAGTCGCGATGTCGCCGATGGCGTAGACGCCGGGCGCGCTGGTGGCGCAGCCGGGCAGGCTGACGCCGATGTGGCTGCGCTCCAGGTTCAGGCCCCACTCGGCGATCGGCCCCAGATTCATCGACAGGCCGAAGAAGGCGAGCAGCGCGTCGGCCGGCAGGTCCTTCTCCTCGCCGTCGAGCGTGGCGACGCGCACGGCGGAGAGCTGGCCGTTCTCGCCCACCAGACCGGAGAGCTGATAGGGCACCACCATCTCCACCTTGCCCTCGCGGACCAGGACGTCCATGCGGGCGACGCTCTCCGGGGCGGCGCGGAACTTGGGCCGGCGGTGGACGACATAGACCTTCTCCGCCACGTCGGCCAGCGACAGCGTCCAGTCCACGGCGGAATCGCCGCCGCCGGCGATCACCACGCGCTTGCCGGCGAAGTCCTGCTTGCGCCGGACCATGTAGAAGACCGACGTGCCCTCATACTGCTCCAGCCCGTCCAGCGGCGGGCGGTTGGGGCCGAAGGCGCCGCAGCCGGCGGCGATGATCACCGCCTGGGTGTCGATGCGCGTGCCGATGCTGGTCTCCACCAGCCAGCGCCCCTCGTCCGTCCGGGTCAGCTTCTCGACCTGCTGGCCCAGGTGATAGGTCGGGCTGAAGGGGGCGGCCTGCTCCGCCAGCCGGTCGATCAGGTCGGCGGCCTCGATGGCCGGGTGGGCCGGGATGTCGTAGATCGGCTTTTCCGGATACAGCGCGGTGCACTGCCCGCCCACCATGTCCAGCGCGTCCACCACATGGCATCGCATCTTCAGCATGCCGCATTCGAACACGGCGAAGAGACCGACGGGGCCGGCGCCGACGATGACGACGTCGGTGCGATGGACGGTGTGCGACATGGGACGCGCTGCCTTGTGCAAACGGGGGAACGATGACGCCTTCAATTGTCCGGTTTCGCGCCCCCGGTCAACCCCGCCCTGCACGGGGAGGGCGAACGGCGCGCGCAAAATGGGTGCGGTCCCGCCGATTTCCTTCGGGGCGTGCGGTCGCGGTGGGGTAGGATTTGCCCGTTTCCCCCGTGCCGGAGCGGCCGCAATGAAGGACTGGCGATGAAGGAGCTGCGCTGCCTCGTGTTCACCGACCAGGAGGTCGTGAAGGCCGTGCTCGACCGCCGCCGCCGGATGCGCGAGCCGCTGCCCAACGGCACGGTCGGCAAGGTCACCTACCGCCCCGGCCAGCCCGGCGGCGGCGGGGTGGAGACGCTGATCCAGGTCACCGGGGACGAGGGCGACGACCGCAGCATGACCCTGCACGAGTCCGAGGTCGCGGCGGCGCTGGTGTCCTACTGCATGGGGCGCAAGATCCCCCTGCCCGTCGAGTCCGACAAGATGATCCACCTGATCAACGGCGCCCTGACGCTGATGATCACCATGAACTTCAAGAAGCCCCCGCGCTTGGTGGAGGACCGCATCGAGGCGGCGGAGCCCGCCCCCACGCCCGGTCCGGTGCCGCGCAAGGCGGCATCACGACGTTAATTTGGCCCTATCCACTGACATGACCCAGACCGATTCCCCCAACACGCGTGCCGTGGCGCTGCCGAGCGAGGAGGCGACCGCCGCGCTGGCCCGCCGTTTGGCAGCGGCGCTGGCGCCCGGCGACCTCGTGGCCCTGCGCGGCGACCTGGGCGCCGGCAAGTCCGCCCTGTGCCGCGCTCTGATCCGCGCCGTGACGGAGGAGGACGCGGAGGTGCCGTCCCCTACCTTCACGCTGGTGCAGACCTACGAGACGGACATCGGCCCGGTCTGGCATTTCGACCTCTACCGCCTGTCCGGCCCCGACGAGGTGACCGAGCTGGGCTGGGACGAGGCCCGCGCCGAGGCCGTCCTGCTGGTGGAATGGCCGGACCGGCTGGGTCCGCTGCTGCCCGCCGACCGCCTCGACATCGCGATGAGCTTCGCCGGACCGACCGAGCGCCGCGCCACCCTGACCGGCCACGGCGCCTGGGGCGCGCGGCTGGACGCCCTCGACCTTTCCGCACTGGAGCGGCCGTGACCGACCGCGCGTCGCAGATCGCCGCCTTCCTCGCCCGCCACGGGCTGGAGGGCGCCAAGCGGGAGCCGCTCGCCGGCGACGCCTCGGCACGCCGCTACGAGCGGCTGACGACGCCGGACGGCGGCACGCTGATCCTGGTTGACACCCCCGCCCCGGTGGAGGATCTGGTGCCCTTCATCGCCATCGGCGCCACCCTGGACCGGCTGGGCTTCTCCGTCCCCGCCATCCTGGCGGCGGAGGTGGAGGCGGGGCTGGCCATCCAGGAGGATTTCGGCGACGGCACCCTGACCCGCCTGCTGAACGCGGGGGAGGAGCCGCGCCCGCTCTACGAGCTGGCGACCGACGTTCTGATCGAGCTGCACCGCCGCTTCCCGGTGGAGGCGGCGGCCCGCCTGAACCTGCCGCTCTACGACGCGGCCCTGTTCACGCAGCAGGTGGCGCTGTTCGCCGAGGTCTACATGCCCGCGGCGACGGGAAAGCCCCTGTCGGACAAGGCCCGGTCCGACTTCGACGCGGCCTGGGCCGCCGTCGTTCCGGAGGCCTGCGCCGGGCCGCGATCGCTGCTGCTGCGCGACTACCATGTGGACAACGTGATGCGGCTGCCCCGGCCCGGCCTGCGGGCGGCGGGGCTGATCGACTACCAGAGCGCCGGGCTCGGCCCCGTCGCCTACGATCTGGTGTCGCTGCTGGAGGACGCCCGCCGCGACCTGCCCGCCGGGCTGGAGGGTGTGCTGCTCGACCGCTACCGCGCCGCCTTCCCGGATCGGGACTGGGACGCCTTCCGCCGCTCCTACGCGGTGCTGGGCGCGATCCGGCACACCCGCATCGTCGCCATCTTCGTGCGTCTGGCGTTGCAGCGCCGACGCGGCTATCTCCTTCACCTGCCGCGCGTCTGGCGGCTTCTGGACGGCCAGCTCGCCAAGCCCGAACTGGCCCCGGTCGCCGACTGGTTCGCCCGTCATCTGCCGCCGGGAACCCGCGCGGAGCTTGTCGTTCCGGAGCCGGATTGATTATGTCGCCTGTCTCGAAGAAGACCCGTACCAAGACCATGCCCGCCCCGTCCGCCGCCGTCCCGCAGAAGGCCATGGTGATGGCCGCCGGGCTGGGCCTGCGCATGCGCCCGCTGACCCTGGAGCGCCCGAAGCCCCTGATCCCGGTGATGGGCAAGCCGATGCTCGACCACGCGCTCGACCGGCTGGAGGAGGCCGGGGTCGCCTCCGCCGTGGTCAACAGCCACTACAAGGGCGACATGATCGCCGCCCATCTGGCCGGGCGCACCGTCCCGGCCATAACCCTGTCGCCGGAGGACACGCTTCTGGAGACCGGCGGCGGCGTGAAGAAGGCGCTGCCCCTGCTCGGCACCGATCCGGTCTATGTGGTCAACGCCGACATCCTGTGGCTCGACGGCCCTTCCCCCACGCTGGCGCGGCTGGCCCGCCACTGGAACCCGGACGAGATGGACGCGCTCCTCCTGCTGATGGCGACCACCAAGGCGGTGGGCTACGAGGGGCGCGGCGATTACCACATGGACCCGCTGGGCCGGCTGACCCGGCGCGGCGAGCAGGAGATCGCCCCCTTCGTCTACGCCGGCGTCCAGATCGTGAAGCCGGAGCTGTTCGGGCAGGACACCCCCGACGGCGCCTTCTCCACCAACCGCGTCTGGGACCGCGCACAGGAGGCCGGACGCCTCTTCGGCCTCGCCCATGACGGGTTGTGGTTCCACATCGGCACCCCCGACGCGCTGGCCGAGACGGAAGAGATGCTGTCGATGAGCGACGTGTCGGTGGTCACCACCTGACCCTCCTCCTGACCGTCCCTTTGTGAGAATTTTTGTATTCCTTGACGCTTTGTGGTCTCATTGCCCCACATCTAGTATCCTCACACGTCTGACGATACAGCTTCCGGGGCAGGCATGAGCGGCAGGGCGGAGCCCAAGGTCTATTCGATTCCCACCGGCGTGTCCTTCGTGGACCAGCTCGCCGCGGGCATCCTGGACCGTGTGGGGAACGACCCGCTGGCGCTGGCCGGGGTGACCGTCCTGCTGCCGACGCGCCGCTCCTGCCGCTCGCTGCGCGAGGCCTTCCTGCGCCGTTCCGGCGGGCAGCCGATGCTGCTGCCGCGGATGAGCCCGCTGGGCGAGCTGGACGCCGCCTCCCTCAGCCTGACCTCGGCGGAGGAACTGCCCGGCGTGCCGCTGGAGCTGCCCGACCCGATCAGCGGACTGAAGCGCCAGATGATGCTGGCCCGATTGATCCTCCAGGCGACCGGCGTGTCGGCCACCACCGCGCAGGCGGTGCGGCTGGGCGCCGACCTGGGGCGGCTGATCGATGCGGTGTGGACGGAGAACGTCGCCTTCGACCGGCTGGCCTCGCTGGTGCCGGAGGATTATGCCCAGCACTGGCAGGTGACGCTGGAGTTCCTGAAGATCGTCACCGAGCACTGGCCGGCCATCCTCGGCGCCAGCGCGCTGACCGACCCGGCGCAGCGCCGCAACCTCGTGCTGCAGACCCAGGCCGCGCTGTGGCGGGCGGAACCGCCGCAGGGGCTGGTGATCGCCGCCGGCTCCACCGGCTCCATCCCGGCCTCCGCCGACCTGCTGGCGGTGGTCGCCGCCCTGCCGCAGGGGGCCGTCGTGCTGCCCGGCCTCGACCTGGAAGCCGACGAGGCGAGCTGGGACGCCATCCGCGCCGACGAGGCGCACCCGCAACACGGCCTCGCCCACCTGCTGGACCGGCTGTCGGTCGGCCGCGCCGCCGTGCGCCGCTGGAACGACGCGGAGGAGCCGCGGGCCGCCCGCGCCCGCCTGCTGGCCGAGGCCATGCGCCCCGCCGCCACCACGGAAAGCTGGCGGGAGTTGGAGGGCCTGGACGCGACGGCCCTGGACGGGCTGACCCGAATCGACGCCCCGACGGCGGAGGAGGAAGCGTCGGTCATCGCGCTCCTGCTGCGCCACGCGCTGGAGACGCCGGGCAAGACGGCGGCGCTGGTCTCGCCCGACCGCAACCTCGCCCGCCGGGTCGCCATGGCGCTGACCCGCTGGGGCATCGCGGTCAACGACTCGGCGGGCCAGCCGCTGGTCCACACCGCCGTCGGCACCTATCTGCGGCTGACCGCCGAACTGGCCGCCAGCCGTGCCCACCCGCTGGCCCTGCTGGCGCTCGCCAAGCACCCGCTGACCGCCGGCGGGCACGACCCGGCGGAGTTCCGCCGCTCCGCCCGCGCGCTGGAGCGCACCGTCCTGCGCGGCCCCCGCCCGGCGGAGGGCTTCGCCGGGCTGATCGCCGCCGTGAAGGCCACCGACCGCTTCGATCACCCGGACCAGCAGGCCGCCCTGCTCGGCTGGCTGGAAAATTTGGAAACGCTCGCCGCCCCCTTCATGGAGGTGCTGTTCGGCGACGCCCCGCTCGGCGACCTCGTCCGCGCCCACGTCGCCTTCGCGGAGGCGCTGGCCTCGCGCACCGACGCGCCGGGGTCGGAGTTCCTGTGGCGGCAGGACGACGGCGAGGAAGCCGCGACCTTCGTCCATGAGCTTCTGGAGGCGGTGGACGGCTTCCCCGCCGTGCCCGGCAAGGACTATCCGGCGCTGCTCGACGCTCTGATGGCGATGCGCCCGGTGCGCCCGCGCTTCGGCCTGCACCCGCGCCTCTACATCCTCGGCCCCATGGAAGCCCGCCTTCAGCATTTCGACCTGCTGGTCCTCGGCGGGCTGAACGAGGGGACCTGGCCGCCCGACCCCGACGCCGACCCCTGGATGTCGCGCCCGATGCGCCGCGACTTCGGCCTGCCCAGCCCGGAACGCATGGTCGGCCTGTCGGCCCACGACTTCACCCACGCCTGCGGCGCCGAGGAGGTCGTGCTGACCCGCGCGGAGCGGGTGGACGGCACGCCGACCGTCCCGTCGCGCTGGCTGCTGCGGCTGGAGACGGTGCTGCGCGCGCTGGGTCTGGACGGGCGGATCGAGCTGGCCGGCGAGCCCTGGCTGGCCTGGGCGCGCGGTCTGGACGAGCCCGACGCCGTGCGCCCCGTTTCCCCGCCGGAGCCGCGCCCGCCGGTGTCCGCCCGCCCGCGCAAGCTGTCGGTCACCAAGATCGAGAAGTGGATGCGCGATCCCTACGCCATCTACGCCGAGCATGTGCTGAAACTCCGCAAGCTCGACCCGATCGCCGCCGACCCCGGCGCCGCCGACCGCGGTCAGTTCATCCACGCCGCCCTCGACGCCTTCGTGAAGGCCTATCCAAGCCAGTTGCCCGACGACGCGCTGCACCGGCTGCTGGCGATGGGGCGCGAGTCCTTCGGCCCGCTGCTGCACAGCCATCCCGACGTCTGGGCCTTCTGGTGGCCGCGCTTCGAGCGCATCGCCGAGTGGTTCGTCGGGCTGGAGCGCGACCGCCGCCGCACCCTGAAGCCGCTCGCCACCGAGGTGTCGGGCGAACTGGCGCTGAGCGGTCCCGCCGGCCCCTTCCTGCTGACCGCCAAGGCCGACCGCATCGATTCGGGCGGCGAGGGGCTGGTCCTGATCGACTACAAGACCGGCACCCCACCCTCGACCCGCGAGATCGAGCTGGGCTTCGCCCCGCAGCTGCCGCTGGAGGCCGCCATGGCCGAGGCCGGCGGCTTCGCCGGGGTCGCGAAGAACCGGGTGGCCGAGCTGGCCTTCTGGCGCCTGTCCGGCGGCGACCCGCCGGGCGAGGAGAAGGCGGTGAAGGGCGACCCGGCGACGCTGGCCGCCGAGGCCCGCGCCGGGCTGGAGGAGCTGATCCGCCATTTCGACGACCCCGCCACCCCCTACCGCTCCTGCCCCCGCCCGGCCATGGCCCCGCGCTACACCGACTACGCCCACCTCGCGCGGGTGCAGGAATGGTCGGCGGGCGGCGATGGGGGTGAGGGGTGATGCGCCGCGGCCCCCTCCCTAGCCCTCCCCCGCTTTGCGGGAGAGGGGACTGCCGCCGCGTTGCGCAAAATCCCCTCCCTCGCCAAGGGCGGGGGAGGGTCAGGGAGGGGGCACCCGCAACCTCCGCCGTTCCACACCCCACGACCCGCCCATGACCGTCCTCGACTTCCCCGTCCGCGACCTGCCGCTGGACCCCAACGTCGCGCAGCGGCTCGCCTCCGACCCGCTGTCGTCGGTGTGGGTGGGCGCCTCCGCCGGGTCCGGCAAGACGAAGGTGCTGACCGACCGCGTGCTGCGGCTGATGCTGTCCGGCACCGCGCCGGCGCGCATCCTCTGCCTGACCTTCACCAAGGCGGCGGCGGCGGAGATGTCCATCCGCATCAACCGCACGCTGGGCATCTGGGCGACCCTGCCCGACGAAGGGCTGGAGGACCGGCTCGCCGACCTGTGCGGCGAGCGCCCGAGCGCCGAGACCCGCACCATCGCCCGGCGGCTGTTCGCCCAGGTGGTGGATTGTCCGGGCGGCATGAAGATCCAGACCATCCACGCCTTCTGCCAGTCGCTGCTCCGCCGCTTTCCGCTGGAGGCCGGCCTCGCCCCGCATTTCGAGGTGATGGACGAGCGCACCGCCGCCGGCCTGCTGACCGAGGCGCGGGACGAGGTGCTGCACGCCGGCCGCGCCGCGCCCGACAGTCCGCTCGGCAAGGCGATGGCCCGGCTGACCGCCGAGCTGAACGCCGAGGAGTTCGCCGACATCCTGGCCGAACTGGCCAGCGAGCGCGGGCGCATCCAGCGCCTGTTCGAGAGTTTCCACGGGCTGGACGGCGCAGTGGACGCCGTCCACGAGGCGCTGGGCGTGCCGCCGGGGATCACCGAGGCCGCCATCCTGCGCGAGGCCTGCGCCGACCACGCCTTCGACGTGCCGGGGCTGCGCGACGCCTGCCGGGCGCTGTCCACCGGCAGCAAGACCGACGAGGAGCGCGGGGTCGGCATCCAGAGCTGGCTCGACGCCGCGGACAGCCGTGTGCGCGCCTTCCAGATCTACGCCCGCCATTTCCTGACGGCGGAGGGCGGGGCGCGCAAGACCCTGATCACCAAGAAGCCGGCCACCTCCTTCCCCGCCGCCCTGACGGCGCTGGAGCGTGAGGCGGAGCGGCTCGTTTCGCTGATGAAACGGGTTCGCTCGGCCGGAGTCGCGGCTTCCACCACCGCCCTGCTGACTCTGGCGGAGGCGCTTCTGCACGCCTATGAGGCCAAGAAGAAGGCCAAGGCGCTGCTCGACTACGACGACCTGATCCTATCGGCCAACGCCCTGCTGAGGGGCAAGGACGGCGTGCCCGCCGTGCCCTGGGTGCTGTTCAAGCTCGACGGCGGCCTCGACCACATCCTGATCGACGAGGCCCAGGACACCAACCCGGAACAGTGGCAGGTCGTCGGCTCCATCGCCGAGGAGTTCTTCGCCGGACTCAGCGCCCGTGACGGGGGCGAAACGACCCGCACCGTCTTCGCCGTGGGCGACGAGAAGCAGTCGATCTTCAGCTTCCAGCGCGCCGACCCCGCCGAGTTCGCCCGGATGCGCCGCCATTTCCAGACCCGCGCCAAGGCCGCCGAGCGCGACTGGCACGCGGTGGCGCTGGACATCTCCTTCCGCTCCACCGCCACCGTGCTGCAAACGGTGGACGCGGTGTTCGGACTGGACGGCGCCAAGGATGGTGTCGCTTCCGAAACGAGCCCGGTGATCCGCCACCGCGCCTTCCGCCGCGGTCACGCCGGTCTGGTCGAGCTGTGGCCCCCGGTGAAGCCGGCGGAGGCCGCCGACCCGCCCGCCTGGGCGCCGCCGGTGGAGCGCGAGGCCGCCGATTCGCCGTCGGCCCGGCTGGCCGCGGTGATCGCCGACACCATCCGCGACTGGACCCAGCGCGGCGAGTCGCTCGAGTCGCGGGGCCGGCCGATCCAGCCCGGCGACGTCATGGTGCTGGTCCGCCGCCGCACCGCCTTCGTGACGGAGCTGGTGCGCGCCCTGAAGGACCGCGCCGTTCCGGTGGCCGGCGTCGACCGCATGGTGCTGACCGAGCAGCTGGCGGTCATGGACCTGATGGCGCTGTGCGAGTTCCTGCTGCTGCCGGAAGACGACCTGACGCTGGCCACCGTCCTTAAGGGGCCGCTGATCGGGTTGAGCGAGGACCAGCTGTTCGACCTCGCCCATGGGCGGCGCGGTACGCTGTGGCGGGCGCTGGTGGCGAAGGCGGAGGACGATCCCGCCTACCGCCCGGCCCGCCGCTATCTGGGGGCGCAGCTTGCCCGCACCGACTTCCTGGCGCCCTACGAGCTGTTCGCCGGGCTGCTGGCCGCCCCCTGCCCGGCCGACGAGGGCGGCTCCGGCCGCCGCGCCCTCCTGACGCGGCTCGGCCCCGACGCGCAGGACCCGCTGGACGAGTTCCTGGCCGTATGCCTGACCTTCGAGAAGACCGAGCCGCCCTCCCTCCAGAACTTCCTGGCCTGGCTGGCGGCCAGCGAGGCGGAGATCAAGCGCGAGCTGGAGCAGGGTGGCGGACGTGTACGCATCATGACGGTGCACGGGTCGAAGGGGCTGCAAGCGCCCATCGTCTTCCTGCCCGACACGCTGGGCACGCCGACCCAAAGCCCGCCGATCCTCTGGCCGGACGAGGGCTGCGCCGTGCCGCTCTTCGCCGCCCGCCGCTCGCAGGAGGACGCGCTGTGCGCCGAGGCGCGCGCCCGCGCCAACCGCCGCCGCGACCAGGAGTACAGGCGCCTGCTGTACGTCGCCCTGACCCGTGCCGAGGACCGGCTGTACGTCTGCGGCTACCAGGGCAAGAAGGAGCCGTCGGAGGCCTGCTGGTACAAGCTGGTCGAGGCCGCGATGGGCGAGATCGGCGTGCCGCATCCCTTCGACTTCTCCACCCTCTGCCCGGACGGCTGGAGCGGCGAGGGCTGGCGGCTGGCCGATCCGCAGACCGCCGTGCCCAAGCCGGACGGCGCCGGGGGGGGCCGCGTGCTGGCGACGCAGGAGGCGCCGCCCTGGCTGTCCGCCGCCGCGCCGGAGGAGCCGGAACCGTCGCGCCCCCTCACCCCCTCCCGCCCGGACGGGGACGAGCCGGCGATGCGCTCCCCGCTCGGCGAGGACGACGGCGCGCGCTTCAAGCGCGGCCTGCTGATCCACCGGCTGATGCAGACCCTGCCCGACCTGCCGCCCGACGCGCGGGAGGCCGCCGCCCGCCGCTACCTTGCCCGCCCGGGGCATGAGCTGACCGCGGAGCGCCAGGATGAAATCGCATCCGAAACGATGCGTGTCCTGACCGACCCGCGCTTCGCCCGGCTGTTCGGCACCAACTCCCGCGCCGAGGTGGAGGTGGTCGGTCTGGTGACCGGGCGCGCCCTGTCGGGCCGGGTCGACCGTCTGGTGATCGAGGACGACGCGGTATGGATCGTCGACTACAAGACCAACCGCCCGCCGCCCGTCCGGGCGGAGGACGTGCCGCCGGTCTATGTCCGCCAGATGGAGGCCTACCGCGCGGCGCTGCGCGCCATCTACCCGGAGAAGCGGGTGCGCTGCGTCCTGCTGTGGACGGATACCCCCGCTTTGATGGAGCTGCCGGAGTGAGGCGCGCGCGATAGTCCGCCGTGGGAACTTTTCACCCCCGGCCGCGTTGCACGGGACGGCGGATTGGGTTGACGAGACCGCATTCGCGCCCCGGCTTGACCAGCGAGGGGGGTCGGTCATACATTTTGGCAAATTCCACCGATGAGGGATGGGTCCGCCGCCGGTGGAAAATCGGCGCGGCGGTGCCCCTGAACCCAGGCATAGAGGTCACATGAGCGATCCCATCAAGGTCACCGACGACAGCTTCGAGCAGGACGTGCTGAAGGCCGACGGTCCGGTCCTGGTCGATTTCTGGGCGGAGTGGTGCGGCCCCTGCAAGATGATTGCTCCCGCGCTCGACGACCTCGCCAAGGAGTATGGCGGCAAGGTCACCGTCGCCAAGCTGAACATCGACGACAACCCCGGCACCCCGACCAAGTACGGCGTGCGCGGCATCCCGACGCTGATGCTGTTCAAGAACGGCAACGTCGCCGCCACCAAGATCGGCGCCCTGCCGAAGACCGCCCTGTTCACGTGGGTCGACGAGGCTCTCTGAGTCCTGCTCCCCGGACGATCGAGAAGCCCCGCCCCTCCGGCGGGGCTTTTTGTTTGCGCACTGCAAGACCAAACCCCTCTCCCCTCCGGGGAGAGGGTGGCCCGAAGGGCCGGGTGAGGGTCGTCCGAGGATCAAGGCGCTCGTTCTTTGCCGCACCCCTCACCCTTCCCACGCTTCGCGTGGGCCCCTTCCCTCTCCCGGGGCGGGAGAGGGGTGGTACACGGCACCAGCTTCCCCTTGCGGCCAATCCACCTCCGTCGCAGATTTGGCAAACGATGGCCTACCGACTGCCGCCCCTCAACACCCTGCGCCTGTTCGAGGCCGCCGGCCGCCACCAGAGCTTCAAGGCGGCGGCGGAAGAGCTGCACCTCACCCCCAGCGCGGTCAGCCACGGCATCCAGACGCTGGAGGAATGGCTTGGGGTGGAGTTGTTCCTGCGTGGCAACCGCAGCCTGTCGCTGACCCCCGCCGGCCGCGCCTACCTGCCCCGCGTGCGCGACGCGCTGCACGCGCTGGCGCTGGCGACGGAGAGCGTGCCGGGCCGCGCCCCCAGCGGGCGGCTGTCGGTCAGCGCCGCCCCGACCTTCGCCCTGCGCTGGCTGATCCCCCGCCTGCCCGCCTTCCAGGAGCGTCACCCGGCGATCACGGTGGCGCTGGACACCGCCCACCGGGTGGTGGAGTTCCCCCGCGACGGCATCGACGCCGGCATCCGGCTGGGCCGTGGCGACTGGCCCGGTCTGGCCGCGCTGAAGCTGATGGAGGAGGACCTCGTCCCGGTGGCCGCCCCCGCCCTGGCGGCGCGCATCGCCTGCCCCGCCGACCTCGCCGCCGTCCCGCTGCTCCACGTCGCCGACGTGTCGGAGGACTGGACCGCCTGGGCCGAGGCCGCGGGCCTGCCGCCGTCGGCGCTGGACGACGGGCTGAAGCGCGGGTTGCGGCTGGACGCGATCCACATGGCGGTGGACGCCGCGGTGCGCGGGCTGGGCGTCATCATCGGGCGGCGTCCGACCGTCGACCCGGAGCTGGCGTCCGGCCAACTGGTCGAGGTGATGGGGCCGCGCCTGCGCGCGAAAAGCGCCTATTGGCTGGTCACCGCCCAGGACAGCCTGCGTCGCCCGGAGGTCGCCGCCTTCCGCGCCTGGATGCGGGCGGAGTTCGCCCAAGGGCGGTGACCCGCTTCGGGTGAAATCCGCTCACCCGGCGGTGAAAAGGTCCCGTTTGCCGGATCGATGGGGACGGCCGGATGCTGGTGCTTCATCGCACCCGCCGGAGGCCACCATGACGCTGCACGTCCTCCCCCGCACCGCGCCGCCACCGGCCCGCCGCCTTCGCGCGCTGCTGAGCTGGATCGCCCATCTCCGCGAACAGAGCCGCCAGCGCGACGCCCTGCTCTCCCTCTCCGACTACGAACTGCGGGACATCGGCATCACCCGCTACGACGCCGTCACCGAGGCGCGGAAGTCTCTCTGGCGGTGAAGGTCGCGGTTTACAGCCGGTCCCGCCGGATCGCCTCCAACAGCCCCTCGGCCCCGGCCTCACAGAGGTCCAGCACCTCGGTGAAATGCAGCCCCTCGCCGTAATAGGGGTCGGGCACCTCGCGCTTCGGCGCGTCGGGGGCGTAGTCGAGGAACAGGGCGACCCTCGCCCGGCTGTCCGGCGGGGCCATGCGCCGCAACTGCGCCAGATGCCCGCCATCCATCGCCAGGACGTAGTCGAAGTCGGCGAAGTCCGCCGCGGTCACCTTGCGGGCGCGCAGGTCCGACAGGTCCACCCCGCGGGCCTTGGCGGCGCGCTGGCTGCGCGGGTCGGGCGCCTCCCCCACATGATAGCTGTGGGTGCCCGCCGAATCGGTGCCGATGCGGCCCGCCAAACCGGCTTGCCGAACCCGCTCGCGGAACACACCTTCCGCGGTGGGCGACCGGCAGATGTTCCCCGTGCACACGAACAGGACCTTGACCATCCCGGCCTCCTCCTCTCTGCTTTCCCGGTCCGAGATCTAGCAGCCGTTCCCCGAACCCGCCAGGGCACCATGACTTTTGCCAACACGGCTATCGCCAACCATCTGAAACCGACCGACTCCATCGTCATCCTGACCGGGGCCGGCATTTCCAAGGAGTCCGGCCTGGACACCTTCCGCTGCGCCGACGGCATCTGGGCCAAGGTCGATCTGGAGGACGTCGCCACGCCGGAGGGCTTCGCCCGTGACCCGGTGCTGGTCCACCGCTTCTACAACGACCGGCGGCGCAGCCTGCGCGACCCCGCGGTGCAGCCGAACGCCGCCCATGCCGCGCTGGCCGAGCTGGAGCGGCGCTGGAAAGGCGACCTGCTGCTGGTCACCCAGAACATCGACGACCTGCACGAGCGCGGCGGGTCGCAGACGCTGATCCACATGCATGGGGAGCTGAACGCGGTCTTTTGCCGCCACTGCCACAACAAGGTGGAGCACTGGGCCGGCGACCTGTCGGTGGAGGACGTCTGCCCGTCCTGCGCCCGCAAGGGCGGCATGCGCCCCGACGTGGTGTGGTTCGGCGAGATGCCCTACCAGATGGAGCGGATCTACCGCGCGCTGGGCGCCTGCGACCTGTTCGTCTCCATCGGCACCTCCGGCAACGTCTACCCCGCCGCCGGGTTCGTGGCCGAGGCGCGCAACGCCGGCGCCCTGACGCTGGAGCTGAACCTGGAGCCGTCGGCGGGCGCCAGCCTGTTCGCGGACTCCGTCAACGGCCCGGCGACCGAACTGGTCCCGGCCTTCGTGACCGCGCTGCTGGACCTGTGACCGACGATCTTGAGAAACTGTTCGAACAGGCCCGCGCCTGCCGGCTGTGCGCGGGGGTGTTGCCGCACGGCTGCCGCCCGGTGCTGCGCGGCAGCCCGTCCGCCCGCCTGCTGATCGTCGGGCAGGCGCCGGGCGCGCGGGTGCACGCCAGCGGCATTCCCTGGAACGACCCGTCCGGCGACCGGCTGCGCCAGTGGCTGGCCATGGACCGTGACGCCTTCTACGACGAGAGCCGGATCGCCATCGTCCCCATGGGGCTCTGCTACCCCGGCACGGCGCCGAAGGGCGGCGACTACCCGCCGCGCCCGGAATGCGCGCCGCTCTGGCACCCGCCGCTGCGCGCCGCCCTGACCGGGGTGCGGCTGACCCTGCTGGTCGGCAGCTACGCGCAGGCCCATTATCTGGGAAACCGCCGCCGACGGACGATGACCGACACGGTGGCGGCGTGGCGGGATTACCTGCCAGAGTTCCTGCCCCTGCCCCACCCGAGCTGGCGCAACACCGCCTGGCTGAAGAAGAACCCCTGGTTCGACGCGGAGCTGGTGCCAGCGCTGCGCCGCCGCGTGGACGAGGCTCTGGACGGGTGACTTTACCCCTCCAGGGATTCGATGCGCTCCATGTCCTCGTCCGACAGGCCGAAATGGTGGCCGATCTCGTGGATCAGGACATGGCGGACGATGGCGAACAGGTCCTCCCCCGTCTCGCACCAGTAGTCCAGGATCGGGCGGCGGTAGAGGAAGATCATGTCCGGCCCGCTGCGCAGGTCGGCGACGCTCTGCCGCGTCATATCGACGCCCCGATAGAGGCCGAGCAGGTCGAAGGGGCTCTCCAGCTCCATCTCGCGCTCGGTCTCCTCGTCGGGGAAATCCTCGACATGGATCGACAGATTGGCGATGGGAGCCAGGAGTTCCCGCGGAATCGTCTCCAGCGCGTCCTCGGCCATCCGCTCGAGGTCGGGGGTGGAGGGGGGAACGCTGTGAGTGTGTGCCGGTTTGCGCATCATACCGGGGAAGGTAGCGTCGCTTGCCGCCCAGGCCAAGCGGCGCTAAACCGGAAGACGGACCGGAACACCGATTTGATCCACAATCGATCCGTGCCCGTTACGTCTTGCACAGGCCAACCAACAAAGGGGGAAGGAATGTCGGACAAGCTGGTGGGTGCCAAGCGGCAGACCGCGCTGAAGGAACTGCACGGCTGGGCAGAGGTGCTGGAGCGCGACGCGATCCGCAAGACCTACCATTTCCCCGACTTCCCCGCCGCCTGGGGCTTCATGAGCCAGGTCGCCCTGCTGGCGGAGCGGACGAACCACCATCCGGAATGGTTCAACGACATGGGCCGGGTGGAGATCATCCTGTGCACCCGCAGCGCCGACGGCCTGACCCAGGCCGACGTCGATTTCGCCCACCGCGTGGACCAGATCGCCCCGAACCGCGACCGCTGAAGAATCCCCTCTCCCGTCCCGGGAGAGGGAGGGACCCACCGCAGAGCGGCGGGAGGGTGAGGGTATAGCCAAGGATCAGCGCCTCGATCCTCGCGCGACCCTCACCCGCCCGCTGCGCGGGCACCCTCTCCCGGGACGGGAGAGGGACTGGAGCGTCAGGCCGGTTCCAGAACCACCTTCACATCCGCCGGGCGCCCGAAGAAGGGAGCGGTGGTGACCAGCAGCGGGCAACCGGCGGCGGCGTAGGCCGCCGCGTTGTCCTCCGTCACACCACCCGCCGCGGCGACGACCGGCGGGCGCGGCAGGTTGCGCGTCGCTTCGACCACCGCGCGGGCCTCCTCCGGCGTGCGCTTCTCCAGTTGCAGCACGTCGGCCCCGGCGCAGGCGAAGGCGATGGCATCCGCCACCGTGTCGACCTCGACCACGATCGTCTTTTCCGGCGCCCGGCGGCGCAGATCGGCGATCCACGCCTCCGGCGGGCCGGACAGGAAGGCGCGGTGTTCGGCGAAGACCAGAATCGTTTCCGACAGGCCCAGCCGGTGCATCACCGCCCCGCCGGCCAGCACCGCCTTGACCGACAGGTCCTTGGCGCCGGGAAAGTTCTTGCGGGTGCAGGCGACGGTCACGCCGGGGGCGGCCTCGACGATGCGGCGGGCGCGGGTGGCGATGCCGGAGGCGTATTCGACCAGCGTCTGCGCCACCTTCCAGCCGCGGTGCAGGGCGCCCGCCGGGCCGTGCCCCTCCAGGATGAGCGCCCCGGCCTCGACCGCCGTGCCGCTGGGCCGGACGGACGTCACCGTGCCGCCGGCCTTCTCGATCAGGCGGGCGGCCTCCTCCGTCCCGGCCAGCACCATGGCGCCGCGCGCCGCGAAGCGGATGCGCGCCGGGGCGGCGGCGATGCCCAGCGAGTCGGTGGTCAGGTCGCCGTAGGGAACGTCCTGGGCGAGGAGCGCGTCGAGCGCGGCATCGGACAGGACGATCATCGGCGGTTCCCTTCTTCTTGTTAAAGCCACCCGCGGCGGCGGAAGTACCAGAGCGGCACGACGGCGGAGAGCACCATCATCACGATGGCCATGGGATAGCCGAAGTCCCAGTCCAGCTCGGGCATGTGGTGGAAGTTCATGCCGTAGGCCGACGCGATCAGCGTCGGCGGCATCAGCGCGACCGACACGACCGAGAAGATCTTGATGATCGCGTTCTGCTCGATGTTGATCAGGCCGAGCGTGGCGTCGAGCAGGAAATTCGCCTCGTGCGCCAGGAAGCCAGCGTGCTCGTTCAGGGACCGCAAGTCGCGCGTCAGGGTCTTCAGCGCGGCCTTCTGCTCCTTGGTCAGCCGCCCGGCGGCGACGGAGGAGAGGAAGGCGACCAGCCGGTCCAGCCCGGCGAGGCTGTCGCGCACCTTGTGCGTCAGATCGCCGGCCCGCCCGATGCCGCGCAGCACGTCCTGCAGCTCGTCCGGCTTCTTGGAGCTTCCGACCCCCTTGCTGTTCAGCGAGTCGGTGAAGATGCGCGTGGACAGCCCGTCGATGCGGGCGCCGATCAGCTCCAGCACGTCGGCCACCCGGTCGATCACCGCGTCCAGGATGCCCAGCAGCGCGTCCTCCGCGCTGGCCAGAAGCTCCGGCTGGCGGCTGGTCCGCGCGGCGAAGGTGGCGACGGAGCGCGGCTCGGTGAAGCGCACGGTGATCATGTGCCGGGGGGTCAGGACGAAGGTGACCTCGCCCTGCTCCGGCATCGGCGAATCGGCCCGCGCGATCACCGAGGAGGTGAGGTAGACGGCCTCCCCCTCGGTGTAGAGCTGGCTCGACGCCTCGATTTCCTTCATTTCCTCGCGCGTCGGCAGGTCGCAGCCGGTGACGGCGCCGACATGCGCGCGCTCCGCCTCATCGGGGCGGAGAAGATCGATCCACACCGTGTTGGGCGGCAGCGGCTCGCCGAGGGCGAGCGGCTGCTCGACCACGCGGCCGCCCACCCGGGCGTGGACCGTGATCATGCAAGGGCCTCGGCGGGAACCGGCGCGCCGGCGGCGCGGCAGGCCGCGGCCAGCGTGTTCAGCATCAGACAGGCGATGGTCATCGGCCCGACGCCGCCCGGCACCGGGGTGATGGCGCCGGCGACCTTGACGGCCTCGTCGTAGGCGACGTCGCCGACCAGCTTGCTCTTGCCCGGCTCGGTCGGGTGCGGCACGCGGTTGATGCCGACGTCGATGACCACGGCGCCCGGCTTGATCCAGTCGCCGCGCACCATCTCCGGACGACCCACCGCGGCGACCAGAATGTCGGCGCGCCGGCATTCGCCGGGCAGGTCCTGGGTGCGGGAATGGGCGACGGTGACCGTGCAGTCCTGCTGGAGCAGAAGCTGCGCCATCGGCTTGCCGACGATGTTGGAGCGGCCCAGCACCAGCGCCCGCTTGCCCTTGAGGTCGGCGCCCAGCGTGTCGCGGAGCAGCAGCAGGCTGCCCAGCGGCGTGCAGGGCACGATGGCGCCGGCACCGCCGGTCGCCAGCAGGCCGGCGTTGACGACGTGGAAGCCGTCCGCGTCCTTTTCCGGGACGATGCGGGCCAAAACCTTTTGGGTGTCGATGTGCCTCGGCAGGGGAAGCTGGACCAGGATGCCGTGCACCGCCGGGTCGGCGTTCAGCCGGTCGATCAGGGCCAGCAGCTCCGCCTCGCCAAGGTCGGCCGGCATATGGTGGTCGAAGCTGTTCATGCCGAGGTCGGCCAGGGCCTTTTCCTTGGACCGGACATAGACCTGGCTCGCCGGATCCTCGCCCACCAGAACGACGGCGAGGCCGGGGGTGACGCCGTGGCTGGCCTTGAGCGCGGCCACACCCTCCGCCACGCGGGCGCGCAGCCCCGCGGCGAACGCCTTGCCGTCGATGATCTTCGCCTCAGCCATCGCTCTTCCCACCGTTGCTGCTCACCGGGTCGCCGCCCGCGGTTTCCACCAGCGCCGTCAGGCGGCGCATCAGGTCGGCCGGATCGCCGGCCACATGGACAATCTTGTTCCGGTCGGTGGCGCCGGCCACCACCGTCAGGCTGGTCTTGGGCAGTTTCCACGCCTTGGCCAGCAATTTCACCACCGCCTCGTTCGCCTTGCCGTTCTCCGGCACGGCGGTGACGGTCACCTTCAGGGCCGTTCCTCCGGATGCGGTGGCGGCCAGCCCGGCGATGGCGTTGCGCGACGCCTTGGGCGTCACCCGCAGCGCCAGCCGGACGCCGTCCGCCATGGCTTCGAAGGGAGCAGCCTCGAACGGTCCCGGCATCAGAAGCGCGGCCAGTATTCCGCCATCAGGTTGCGGATGAAGAAGATCAGCAGGATCAGCGCGATCGGCGACAGGTCCAGGCCGCCCATGTTCGGCAGGACGCGGCGGATCGGGCGCAGCACCGGTTCCGTGATGCGGTAGAGGAAGTCGCCGATGACATAGACCGCGCGGTTGCGGGTGTTGACGACGTTGAAGGCCACCAGCCAGCTCAGCACCGCCGAAGCGATGAGCAGCCACACATAGAGGCTGAGAACGGTGTCGATCAGCAGGTAGAGCGCAATCATGCCCGGCCCGTCCCTTTATTGTCCGATTTTGCGGGGCACCCTAAGCACAAGCGGCGAGTGCTGTCCAGTGCCGCGCGGCGGGCCGCCACCATCCCCTTCGCCATCCCCTTCTGCCAACCGCCGATGCCCGTGATCGGGCGCGTTCAGAGGGCTTGACAGGCCCCCTCCGCATCACCATTATCCGCCGCACGCCGGTAACGGTGTGTGGGGCCGTAGCTCAGCTGGGAGAGCGACGCGTTCGCAATGCGTAGGTCGGGAGTTCGATCCTCCTCGGCTCCACCAATCACCCCAAGACAGTGATGTGACACAGGAATTCGCCCGGAAGCGGCGGAATTCCCCGCGGTGTGACACCGCCCTGTCGCACGCGGCGTCGGCCGAATCTTCCCATTCTTTTAAAACGTCCGCTGATCCAACCCAAGTCTCAGTGCCTGTGCACGTGGTGGGCATCCGGAAAGTGGGCGTGCCGGTGCCGCAGGCGCACGTGACGATGCCGGTGGGTGTGCGGCTCGGTCACCGGGCCATCGTGATGGTGCCGGTGGTGCTCGTCATGCACATGCGGGTGGTCGTGCTCCATCTCGTCATGGTCGTGCTCATGGTCGTGGTCCTCCGTCAGGTGCAGCCAGACGCCGAGTCCCATCAGGGCCGCGGCCACAGCCAGCCCGACCGTCAGTGGCTCTCCGAAGATCGCCAGGGAGGCGACGCCCCCGACGAAGGGAGCCGTCGAGAAATAGGCCCCGGTGCGGGCGGCACCGATGTGGCGCAGGGCGACCACGAACAGCACGAGGCTGACGCCGTAGCCGACCAGCCCGACCAGCATCGCCGCCGCCGCGGTCGGCGCGGCGGGCAGACCGTCGCCGAGGGCCAGGGCGATCCCGATATTGACGGTGCCGGCCACCAGCCCCTTGATCGTGGCGACGTCCACGGGATCTGCCAGGGACACCTTGCGGGTGAGGTTGTTGTCCACCGCCCACATCAGGCAGGCGGCGGCGACCGCGGCCAGTCCCCAACCGCCGTCCAGGCTGACCGTTCCGCCCCAGGACAGCACGACCGCTCCCGCCACGATGGCGATCATCCCAGCAACGAGCCGCCGGTCCACGCCCTCCCGGAAGACGAACCACGCCAGCAGCGCGGTGAACACCCCTTCGAGGTTGAGCAGCAGCGAGGCGGTGGATGCCGGCGTCGCCGTCAGGCCGGCCATCAGCAGCACCGGCCCGGCGACACCCCCGGCAGCGACGGCGGCGAGCAGCCAGAGCCATTCGGCGCCGCGGAGGCCGCGTTCGCTGCGCTTCCATGACCCTGTCAGCAGCCGGACCAGCCCCAGCCCGATGCCGGAGCCGAGATACAGCAGACCCGCCAGCATCCAGGGGGACAGGTCGTGGACCAGCAGCTTCGCCAGCGGCGTGCTGATGCCGAAAAGGACCGCGGCCAGGATGGCGGTCGTCGCGCCGGTTCGGGGCATGAGCGCCTCGGACGCCTGTTGAGTGAGGGAACCCTTGCCCCCACCCTAACCCTCCCCCGCTTCGCAGGGGAGGGGATGAAGGCTACCCCCGCGCCCGCAGGTAGGGGGTCATGCGCCACTCCGCGTAGCGGATCAGGCGCGAGGCGATGAAGTTCAGCAGCAGATAAATGCTGCCCGCCACGATGAACACCTCGAACACCGCGAAGCTCTGCGCGATGATCTTGCGGGCGATGCCGGTGATCTCCAGCAGCGTGATGGTGCTGGCGAGCGAGCTGGCCTTCACCATCAAAATCACCTCGTTGCCGTAGGCCGGCAGCATCTGGCGGATCGCCACCGGCATCATGATCCGGCGGAACAGCAGCGTGCGCGACATGCCGCAGGCCCGCGCCGCCTCGATCTGGCCCTGCGGCACCGACAGGATGGCGCCGCGCAGGATCTCGCTGGTGTAGGCGCCGGTGTTCAGCGTCAGCGCCAGGATCGCGCACCAGAAGGGCTCGCGCAGATAGACCCAGAGGACGCTGCTGCGCACCAGCTCGAACTGGCCCATGCCGTAATAGATCAGGAAGATCTGCACGAGCAGCGGCGTGCCGCGGAACACGAAGACGTAGCCGGCCATCAGCCGCTCGGTGACGCGGTTGCCGTACAGCCGCAGCAGAGCCACCGCGAAGGCCACGCCCGCGCCGAACAGCAGCGCCAGCCCGACCAGTTGCAGGGTCACCGGAACGCCGCGCAGGAGGGTGGGCACGCTGTCCCACATCAGTTCCCAGTTCATGGGTCAGGCCCTCCGCACGCCGCGATTGGCGTAGCGCTCCGCCCGCTCGAACGCCACCGTGGAGACGGTGGTGAGCAGGAGGTAGAGCACCGCCGCGGTGGTGTAGAACAGGAACGGCTGGCGGGTCGACCCCGCCGCCACATGCGACACGCGCATGATCTCGGCCAGCGCCGTCACGGAGATCAGCGCCGTGTCCTTCAGGGTGAGCTGCCAGACGTTGCCCAGCCCCGGCAGGGCGTAGCGCAGGGTCTGCGGCACCAGGATGCGGCGCAGGATCAGCCAGCGCGACATGCCGCAGGCGCGCGCCGCCTCGATCTGGCCGTGGGGCACCGCCTGGACCGCGCCGCGGATCACCTCCGTCGAATAGGCGCCGGAGATCAGTCCGACCGCCAGCACGCCGATGGAGAAGGCGTTCAGCTCGATGTAGCCCTCGTAGCCGAAGACCCGGCCGACGGCCATGACCGCGCCGCTGCCGCCGAAGAACAGCAAGTAGATGACCAGCAGTTCGGGGACGCCGCGGACGACGGTGGTGTAGACCTCCGCCAACCCGGTGAGGGCGAGGTTGCGGCTGAGCTTCGCCGACGCGCCGAGCGAGCCGAAGACGAGGCCGAGGACGAAGGCCGACACCGACACGGCGACCGTCATCGCGGCCCCGCCGAGAAGCTGGCCGCCCCACCCGTTCGGGCCGAAGGAGAGAAGTTCGAACATGCGCTCCGAAAGGGCTCCGAAAGGGCTCCGAACCGGGTTCCCCTCCCCCCGCGACGGGGAAGAGGGGCATCCCTTCACATGATGGCCGGTTACTTGATCGAGATGTCGTAGCCGAAGTGCTGGGTGCTCAGCTTCGTGATGGTGCCGTCCTGGTTGGCCTCGGCGATGGCCTTGTTGAACAGCTCCTTCAGGTCGCCGTCGGCCTTGCGCAGGCCCACGCCCACGCCCTTGCCCAGCACGCCGCGCGCGAAGGCCGGGCCGAACAGGGTCATGTTGCCGGCGTCCGTCTTGATGATGGCGTCAACCGCCGAACGGTCGCCGAAGATGGCGTCGACGCGGCCGGCGGCCATGTCGATGCCGGCGTTGTCCAGCTTGTCGTAGGTGCGGACCGACACCTGCGGCAGAAGCTGCTCCATGAAATTCGCCTGGATGGTCGAGGTCTGGACGCCCACCGTCTTGCCCTTCAGCGCGTCGGCCAGGGCGGCGATGGCGGCCTTCGGGTCGTCCTTGGACAGGTCGTAGCGCTCGCCGGGGAAGGTCGCCTTGGTGAGCGGCGAGGCCTTCATGGTGCCGAACATCGACGGCTCGGTGCCGTAGGGCCCGGCGAAGGCGATGACCTTCTCACGCTCGTCGGTGATCGACATCGCCGCCATGATGGCGTCGTACTTGCCCTGCTGGATGGCCGGGATCATGCCGTCCCAATCCTGGGCGACGATCTCGCACTCGGCCTTCATCTTCTTGCAGAGTTCCATGGCGAGGTCCGGCTCGAAGCCGACCAGCTTGCCCGACGGGTCCGTCGCGTTCCAGGGGGCATAGGCGCCCTCGGTGGCGATGCGGATCTTCTTCCAGTCCTTGGCCTCGGCGGCGGTGCCGGCGACCGCCACGATGGCGCCGAGCGCCAGCGCCGCAACGATCTTCTTCACGGGAAAACCTCCTCTGTTCTGATGCCCTTATGGATGGCTCTTATGCTCGGGCAGGCTCTGAGGTTTACGGTTTTACAGCGCCAGTCAAGGGAATTGAGCGGGCCGTTCTCGCGCGACCGATTCAGCCGCCGCCGGACAGGTGGCGCGACAGGAACTGTCGCACGCGGTCCGATTCCGGATTGACCAGAACCCGGTCGGGCGGTCCCCGCTCCTCGATCCGGCCCTGGTGGAGGAACACCACCTCCGACGCGACCTCGCGGGCGAAGCCCATCTCGTGCGTCACGAGAATCATGGTGTTGCCCTCCTCGGCGAGCTGGCGGATGACCAGCAGCACCTCGCCGACCAGCTCGGGGTCGAGCGCGGAGGTCGGCTCGTCGAACAGCATCACCTTGGGCTGCATGGCCAGCGCGCGGGCGATGGCGGCGCGCTGCTGCTGCCCGCCGGAAAGCTGCACCGGGTAGGACTCGGCCTTGGCCAGGATGCCCACCTTGTCCAGCAGCTTGCGGGCGCGGTCCACCGCCTCCGCCTTCGGGACGCCCAGCACATGGACCGGCGCCTCGATGACGTTCTCCAGGATGGTCATGTGGGTCCAGAGGTTGAAGCTCTGAAACACCATGCCCAACCGGGTGCGGATGCGGTCCACCTGCCGGGAATCGGCGGGGACGGTCTGGCCGCCGCGCGCCTTCTTCAGGCCGATGGCCTCGCCGCCGATGACGATCCGCCCCTCGTCCGGCACCTCCAGCATGTTGATGCAGCGCAGAAGCGTGCTCTTGCCGGAGCCGGAGGAGCCGATCAGCGTGATGACGTCGCCTTCGCGCGCGGTCAGGGAGACGCCCTTCAGCACCTCCAGCGGGCCGAAGCGCTTGTGGACATTCTCGACGAGGACGGCTTCGGGGGCGTGGGGATTCGTGGGCGGGTGTCGGTGCATGCGGAGCTTGTCGGCGGGGAGCGGTCTGGACCGGCCAACCATGGACGGTGCCGCTAGGCTAGACCGCCGGACAAACTCCCGCAACGCGGATTTTACAGGCCTCGGGGCAACCGCGCGGCGGGGGAAGCCGGCGGGTTTTCTCAACACAGAGACACGGAGACACAGAGGTCCATAAATCTCCGTGCCTCCGTGTCTCTGTGGTTAACCTTCCCCGCTCACCACAGCATCAGCACCAGAAGCTGCGGCGCCAGGATGCGCAGGCACATGGCCAGCGGGTAGACGGTGGCGTAGGCCAGCGCCGGCGCCTCCGACGCGACCACCGCGTTGGCGTAGGCGAGGCCCGGCGGGTTGGTCTGCGCCCCGGCCAGCACGCCGCAGATGCTGAGGAAGTTCAGCTTCATCACGCCACGGGCCAGCAGCCCGGTCAGCAGCAGCGGCACCAGCGTGACCAGCACGCCCCAGGCCATCCAGGGCAGCCCGGCGCCGCTCGCCATCGTCTCGACGAAGCGGTCGCCCGACGCGATGCCCAGAACGGCGAGGAACAGGACGATGCCGATCTCGCGCAGGGCGAGGTTGGCGGCGGGCGGCATGAACCAGACCAGCGGCCCGATGTGGCCGATGCGCGCCAGCACGATGGCGACGATCAGCGGCCCGCCGGCCATGCCCAGCCGCAAGGGCGCCGGCATGCCCGGCAGGAACAGCGGGATGGCCCCCAGCAGCGCCCCCAGCGTGATGCCGACGAAGACCGGGATCATCTCCACCGTCTGCAGCCGCCGTTCGGAGTTGCCGATGATGCAGGCGGCCGCCTTGAGGTCGTCGGGCTTGCCGATCACCGTCAGGATGTCGCCGAACTGCAGCTTCAGCGCGGCGTTGGGCACCAGCTCCACGCCGGCGCGGTTGACCCGGCTGACCACCACGTCGCACGCCCCCTTGAGGTTCAGCGCGGCGATGGACCTGCCCAGCACCGGGTTGGCGGTGACGACGATGCGCTCCCACCGCAGGTCGCTGCCCTTGGTGGTCAGCCGGACGTCGGCCTCCCGCCCCATCAGCAGGCGGACCTGCTCCAGCTTCGGGCGCGGGCCGACCACGTGCAGCACGTCGCCCTCCTCCAGCCGCGTGTCCTCGCCGGGCACGCGGAGCTGGCCGCCGCGCAGCAGCCGCGACGCGCAGACCCCCAGGCTCGGCAGCAGGGTCAGGTCGCCCAGCCGCACCCCGCGCAGGGCCGGGTTGGTGACGGCGATGTCCATGGTGTCGAGCGCCGCGACCTCGGCGCGCCGGGCGGCCTCGAAGGCCCTGGCCTCCTCCTGCGGGTCGATGCGGAAGGCGATCCGCACCACCGCCATGGCCAGCAGGTTGCCGGCGATGCCGAAGGGATAGGTGACGGCGAAGGCCAGCCCCGGCAGGGCCATCACCGCGGCGTCGGCCCCGACCTCCTTCAGCACCTGCTGCGAGGCGGCCAGCGCCGGGGCGTTGGTCACCCCGCCCGCGAAGACGCCGAGGCCGGAGCCCAGCGGCACGAGGTCGAACAGCACCAGGATCGCGGTCAGCAGGATGCTCGACCCCACCATCAGCAGCGCCAGCCCGTTCAGCGCCAGCCCGGACTTCTTCAACGCCGCGAAGAAGCCGGGGCCGACCTGGATGCCGATGGTGTAGACGAACAGGATCAGGCCGAAGTCGCGGATGAACTCCATCATCTCGGCGTTCAGCGTCACCCCCGCCTGCTTGGCGAAGTGGCCGACCGCGATGCCTGCGAACAGCACGCCGCCGATGCCCAGCCCCACGCCGCGCAGCCGTATGTGGCCGAGCGCCAGCCCAAGGGCCGAAGTGATGCCCAGCATGAACACCACGCGCGCGATCGGCGGCATGGCCAGGAAGAGGTCGATGAGCGCGTGCATGGCCGCGTCTCCTCACGCGAGGACAGACCGCCCGCCGATCCCGCGGGAAGCGCTCCCGCAGGGGCACCCCCTTACCAGAGGAACAGGACGATCAACTGCGGCGCAAGGATACGCAGAAACATAACCATAGGGTAAACAGTGGCATAGGCGAGGGCGGGAGCCTCCGATGCGCTCATTGCGTTTGCAAATGCGAGCGCGGGCGGGTCCGTCATGCTGCCGGACAGTAGGCCGCAGATCGTCAGGTAGTTCTGGCGGGCGAAGGCCCGCGCGACGAAGCCGACGACCAGCAGCGGGATCAGCGTCACCAGCACGCCGCAGCCGATCCACAGCAGCCCGTCGCCGTGCACCAGAGTCTCCACGAAACGGTCGCCGGACATCAGCCCGACCACCGCCAGGAACAGGACGATGCCGATCTCGCGCAGGGCCATGTTGGCGGCGGGCGGCATGAACCAGACCAGCGGCCCGATGTGGCCGATGCGCGCCAGCAGGATCGCCGCCACCAGCGGCCCGCCGGCCAGACCCAGCTTCAGCGGCGCCGGCATCCCCGGAATGTAGAAGGGGATGGAGCCGAGCAGCACGCCGAGCAGGATGCCGATGAAGACCGGCACGAACTCCACCTGCTGAAGCCGCCGCGCCGAGTTGCCCATCAGCGCCGCCACCCGCTGGAGGTCCGACGGCTTGCCGATGGCGGTCAGGATGTCGCCGAACTGGAGGTGCAGCGCCGGGCTCGGCACCAGCTCCACGCCGGCGCGGTTGACCCGGCTGACCACCACGTCGTAGGCGTCGGCGAGGTCGAGCTGGCCGATGGCCTTGCCCAGCACATGCTCGCTGGTGACGACCAGCCGGTCCCAGCGCATGTCGGTGCCCTTGGTGGTCAGGGTGACCTCCGCGGCCTCGCCGAGCAGCCGCTTCGTCGCTTCCAGCTTCACCCGCGGCCCGACCAGATGCACGACGTCGCCGGCGCGCAGGCAGGTGTCCGGGTGCGGCACCTGGAGCCGCCCCTCGCGCAGCAGGCGGGACACCATCACCCCCTGATCACCGAACAGCGCCATCTCGTGCAGCGGCAGCCCCATCGCCGCGCGGTTGCGCACGGCGACGTCCAGCGTCTCCAGCGTCTCCACCTGGGCGCGGCGCTTGCGTTCGAAGGCCTCGGCCTCCGCCGCCGGGTCGATGCGGAAGACGACGCGGATCATCCCCATGGTGATGAGGATGCCGACGATGCCGAAGGGATAGGCGACGGCGTAGCCGAGGCTGGGCGTGTTGATCTCCGCCGCCGAGGCCCCGACCTCGCGCAGCATCTCCTGGGCCGCACCCAGCGACGGCGTGTTGGTGACGGCGCCGGAGAAGATGCCGAGCACCGCCGGCAGCGGCACTCCGCCGATCTCGTGGATCGCCACCGCCACCAGCACCCCCAGCCCGACCAGCGAGGCGGCCAGCAGGTTCAGCGTCAGGCCCGACTTCTTCAGGGCGGCGAAGAAGCCGGGGCCGACCTGCACGCCGATGGTGTAGACGAACAGGATCAGCCCGAACTCCCGCATGAAATGCAGGACGTGATGGTCGAAGGTCAGGCCGAACGCCTTGGCGACGTGCCCCGCGGCGATGCCGGCGAACAGCACCCCGCCGATGCCCAGGCCCACGCCGCGCAGCTTGATCTGCCCCAGCGCCAGCCCCGACGCCGCCACCACGCTGAGCATCAGCATGATGCGGGCAATGTCGGGAAGGCCGTTGAACAGGTCGATCAGCACGGTCATGGAAGGCACCCGGTCCGGTTGAGCATTGAGGTAGCGAAGGCGCCTATGAATGCCCGCTCCGCTCCGCCTCGGCAATGCCCTGGAGTGAGAAGGGACATTCATCGGATCAAAATTTCGCCACTTTCTGGCCCTAAACCGGAGGAAGCCTTACGGCATCAAGTGGCTGGCCGGACCCGTGAACCCCTGCGGCCCGGCCCCTAAGCGACGATCAGGGCTCCGGTTTTCCGGCGCCCCCAGCCAGGCCCCGGCTGGATCGACGGCCATCGCAAGAACCCCCTTGCGATGGCCGTTTCTTTTTTGGGGCCGTTTCTTTTTGGCACCCGGACGGGCTGTGCTATAGCTCCCCCCGCCCCGTCCACCGCAAGAGCCCTGCCCGTCGCCATGCCCGTTTTCGCCGGTTCCGCGCTGACCTGCCTCCGTGGCGACCGGCTGGTCTTCACCGGGTTGGACTTCCGGATCGCGCCGGGGGAGGCGCTGTTCCTGCTCGGCCCCAACGGCAGCGGCAAGTCCAGCCTGCTGCGCGTCATGGCCGGGCTGCTCAAGCCGATTCGCGGCCGGCTCTCCTGGGACGATGTGGCGGTCTCCGACGATCCCGACGGCCACCGCGGCCGCATCCACTATGTCGGCCATCTCGACGCGGTGAAGCCGGTGCTGAGCGCGGTGGAGAACCTGTCCTTCTGGGCCACGCTGGGCGGCGCCGCCGACCCGCGGGGCAACGCGTTGAAGGCGCTGGACCGGCTGGGCGTGCCGCACATCGCCAACGTGCCGGGGCGCTACCTGTCGGCGGGGCAGAAGCGGCGCCTGAACCTCGCCCGCATCATCGCCGCCCCCGCCGCCCTGTGGCTGCTCGACGAACCGACCGTGGCGCTCGACCGCGCGGCGATCGCCCTGTTCGAGGAGATCATCGCGGAGCATCGGGCCGGCGGCGGCATGGTCGCCGTCTCCACCCATGTGGACATCGCCATGCCCGGCGCCGGGGAACTGCACCTCGACGAGTTCACCCCCGTCCCCCACGACGAGGACGATGGGGGCGAGGACGATGGGGGCGAGGACGACGAGGTTTTGGAAGAGGAGGACGCGTCGTGACCCGCTTCCTGCGCCTGATCGGGCGCGACCTGCGGCTGGCGCTGCGCCAGGGGTCGGACGCCAGCATCGCCGTGATGTTCTTCGTTCTGTGCGTGGTGCTGTTCCCCTTCGGCGTCGGGCCGGAGCCGAACATCCTCGCCCGCATCGCCGCCGGGGTGATCTGGGTGGCGGCCCTGCTCGCCTCGCTGCTGTCGCTGGAGCGCCTGTTCCAGAACGACTACGAGGACGGCTCGCTGGAGCTGCTGTCGCTGTCCACCCTGCCGATGGAGGCGGTGGTGCTGGCCAAGACGCTGGCCCACTGGCTGGTGACCGGCCTTCCGCTGATCGCCGCCGCCCCGCTTCTGGCGCTGCTGCTGAACATGGACGCGGAGGGCTTCGGGGTGCTGGTGCTGACCCTGCTGGTCGGCACCCCGATCCTCAGCCTGATCGGCAGCATCGGGGCCGCGCTGACGCTGGGCGCCCGGCGCGGCGGCGTGCTGCTGTCGCTGCTGATCCTGCCGCTCTACATCCCCGTGCTGATCTTCGGCGCCGGGGCCATCGACGCCGCGCTGAACGGCCTGACCCCACGCCCGCATCTGCTGCTGCTGGGCGGCCTTCTGGCCGGCGCCCTGCCGCTCGCCCCCTGGGCCAGCGCCGCCGCCCTGCGTCAGGCGGTTGAATAAGCATTACGCAAGCGCGTTCAAAGCGATGACGCTGCCCGCAAGAGCCGGAAACCGCTGAGCGACGCCAGCGAAGCGAAGGTCGGCCGTTATGACGGGCACACCGGTTTGCCGCGCAAGCGCGAGATACAAACAATCGTAAACCGGGTGATTCACCTCAGCGGACAGGCGGCAGGCGTGATCGACCAGATCGAAGTCCCGCATCCATGCAAATGGTCCGGATCGCAGAACGGCCAGAGCCGCCATGGCGGTGTCCTGGCCTATCTCCCCTCGCCTTTGATGCTTCCAGAGAATGTTGGCGCATTCCACAAGAAGAAGATCGGGGGCGAACAAGGTTCGCCCAAGACCGACAGCCTTCGCCTTGTCGCTGTCCTCTTCCGCGACGACCCATTTCACCACCAGGCTGGCATCGGCGACGATGGACGACGGCAGGCGCTTCATGGCTCGCCGAGCCGCTGCGACCGCTCCTCCCGCATCTCGGCGGAAATCACACCGCTGTCGGAAACGACGCTCCCCCCGAAGCTGGCCCGAAGCCGGTCCGCGCGCTCCCAGAAATCCTCATGGCTCCGGCGGACGGATTGGGCCAGCGTTTCGCGCACCTCCTCCTCCAGAGACCGGCCGGCGGCGCTGGCGCGGTCGGTCAGAGCCTTCAGAACCGAATCGTCGATGTCGCGCACGGTGATCATGCCCATGGCAGGCCCTCGGACTTTTTTGCCCATCCCACACCAACGTAGCATGGAAAGGCCGCGTCAACCCGTCGTACCGTCAGTGCGACAGGCCGCCGCACCGTCCTGAAAACACCACGGTGTGCGGCCATGTTTCCTGACCAAGATCAAGGCGAAACCCCTCGCGCTGGGGCATCACTGAGCTTATATCGTCCGCAGCACGACCAGAGGCCCATAGGTCCTATGCATCGATTTGCAAATCCTGCCCGCTTCCAGCGCCTGTCGGCGGCGATCCTGCCCTGGACGGCGGGGGCGACCGTGATCCTGCTGATCGTCGGGCTCTACATTGCGCTGATCGGGTCGCCGCGCGACTATCAGCAGGGCGACACCGTGCGGATCATGTACATCCATGTCCCCGCCGCCTGGATGAGCCTGTTCGTCTACGTCAACATGGCCATCGCCGCCGCCTGCGGTCTGGTGTGGAAGCACCCGCTGGCCGACCTGTTCGCCAAGGCCGCCGCCCCGGTCGGCGCCGGCTTTACTCTCATCTGCCTCGTCACCGGCTCGCTGTGGGGAGCGCCGATGTGGGGGACGTGGTGGGTGTGGGACGCGCGGTTGACCAGCGTGCTGATCCTGTTCTTCCTCTATCTGGGATACATGGCGCTGGTGAACGCCTTCGACGACCCGCAGCGCGGGACGCGGGCGGGCAACGTGCTGCTTCTCGTCGGCATCGTGAACGTGCCGATCATCAAATTCTCGGTGGACTGGTGGAACACCCTGCACCAGCCGGCCAGCGTCATCCGCATGGGCGGACCGACCATCGACGGGTCCATGCTGGTCCCGCTGCTGGTCATGGCGCTGGGCTTCACCGCCTACTTCATCACCGTGGTCCTGCTGCGCCTGCGGGCGGAGATCGTGCAACGCAAGATCCAGACCATGCGCCTGACCGAGGCGCAGGGCTGAGGCACGGGAACAGGCTGGGCCGGAGGCAAGGATGGCAGAGTTTTTCGCGATGGGCGGCTACGCCGCGTATGTCTGGTCGTCCTACGCTCTGGCGGCGCTGGTGATGGTCGGCCTTCTGGTCGCCACGCTGAAGGCGCTGCGCAGCGCCGAGACGACCCTGAAGGCGCTGGAAGGCAGCCGCCCGCCGCGGCGGCGCCGGGCGCGCAACGGAGCCGCGGCGTCGCCCGCGGCGGAGGTTGGTGAAGGATGACCCGCAAGAAACGGCGCCTCTACATGCTGGGCCTCGCCCTGCTGGGCCTTGGCGCGGCCACCGCCCTGACGCTGACGGCGTTCGAGGACAACATCGTCTTCTTCTTCAGCCCGACGCAGTTGCAGACCCAGGACATCGGCGACCGCAACTTCCGCCTGGGCGGCCTCGTCGAAGAAGGCAGCGTGAGCAAGATGGCCGACGGGGTGACGACGCAGTTCCGCGTCACCGACACGGTGCACACCGTCGCGGTCAGCTACCGCGGCCAGCTTCCCGACCTGTTCCGCGAGGGGCAGGGCGTCATCACGGAAGGCCGCATGATCAACGGCGTCTTCCAGGCGCGCGAGGTGCTGGCCAAGCACGACGAGAACTACATGCCGCCAGAAGTCGCCGACGCGCTCAAGGAAGCGGAGCACTTCAAGGCGAACTCGAAGGAGCAGAAGCCCAGCTCGTGACGCTGACGGCTTCCTGTCTTCTCCACATTCCGTTCTTTAAGGGAGCATCGGGCCCGTGATTCCCGAACTCGGCCATTACGCGCTGGTGCTGGCGCTGTTCGTGGCGCTGGTGCAGTCCGGCGTCCCCCTGGTGGGTGCCGCCACCGGCAACGCCGCCTGGATGGGCGTCGCCCGCCCCGCCGCCGTCGCGCAGTTGCTGCTGGTGCTGGTCGCCTACGGCGCGCTGACCTGGGCGCATGTGGTGTCGGACTTCAGCGTGTCGAACGTGGTCCAGAACAGCCACTCGATGAAGCCGATGCTCTACAAGGTGTCGGGCGTGTGGGGGAACCACGAAGGCTCGATGATGCTGTGGGTCGTCATGCTGACGGCGTTCGGCGCGGCCGTCGGCATCTTCGGGCGCAACCTGCCGCCCTCGCTGAAGGCCCGCGTCATCTCCGTCCAGGGCATGATCGGCGTCGGCTTCCTGCTGTTCATCCTGATCACCTCCAACCCCTTCCTCCGCGTGGTTCCGGCGCCGCTCGATGGCAACGACCTGAACCCGCTGCTCCAGGACCCCGGCCTCGCCTTCCACCCGCCCTTCCTCTACGCGGGCTATGTCGGCTTCTCCATCGCCTTCTCCTTCGCGGTCGCCGCCCTGATCGAAGGGCGCGTCGACCCGGCCTGGGCGCGCTGGGTGCGGCCCTGGACGCTGGCCGCCTGGTCGACCCTGACCGCCGGCATCGCGCTCGGCTCCTGGTGGGCCTACTATGAGCTGGGCTGGGGCGGCTGGTGGTACTGGGACCCGGTCGAGAACGCCTCCTTCATGCCCTGGCTGGCCGGCACCGCGCTGCTGCACTCCGCCATCGTGGTGGAGAAGCGCGACGCGCTGAAGACCTGGACCATCCTGCTGGCGATCATCACCTTCTCGCTGTCGCTGATGGGCACCTTCCTGGTGCGGTCGGGCATCCTGACCTCGGTCCACGCCTTCGCGGTGGACCCGGCGCGCGGCGTCTTCATCCTGGTCCTGCTGGCCATCGCCACCGGCGGCTCGCTGCTGCTCTACTCCGTGCGGGCGCCCAGCCTGAAGACCGGCGGCCTGTTCGCTCCGGTCAGCCGCGAGGGCTCGCTGGTGCTGAACAACCTGCTGCTCTCCACCGCGACGGCAACGGTCTTCATCGGCACGCTCTACCCGCTGTTCCTCGACGTGCTCGACCTCGGCAAGGTGTCGGTCGGCCCCCCCTTCTTCAACGCCACCTTCATCCCGGTCGCCATCCCGATGGTGATCGCCATGGTGGTCGGCCCCTTCCTGGCCTGGAAGCGCGCCGACCTGCTGGGCGCCCTGACCCGGCTGTGGACGGCGGGCGTGGCGACCGTGGCCTGCGTCGCCATCGCCGCCTACGTCACCAACGGCGGCGGCCCTCTGCTGGCGCTGGTCGGCGTCGCGCTCGCCGCCTGGGCCTTCTTCGGCTCGCTGGCCGAGTTCGCCGAGCGCATCCGCCTGTTCCGCATTCCGGTGAAGGACAGCTGGAACCGCGCGGTCAACCTGCCGCGCAGCGCCTGGGGCATGACCATCGCCCACGCCTCCATGGGCATCGCCATCGCCGGCATGACCGGCACCTCGGCGTGGCAGAGCGAGACCATCCAGGCGATGAAGCCGGGCGACAACGCCACGGTCGGCGCCTACGCCGTGCATTTCGACCGCGTCGGCACGATGCAGGGGCCGAACTACAGCGCCGAGCAGGGCGTCTTCACCGTCACCCGCGACGGCAAGACCATCGCCACCCTGACGCCGCAGCGCCGCAGCTACCCGGTCACCCGCATGACGACGACCGAGGCGGCGATCCACACCACCTGGCTGTCCGACGTCTATGTGGCGCTGGGCGACCCGACGCAGAACGGCACGGCCTGGACCGTGCGGCTGTACCATCACCCGCTGGTGCCGTGGATCTGGATCGGCTCGCTGGGGATGATGCTGGGCGGGCTGGTCAGCCTGTCCGACCGCCGCTTCCGCGTCGGCGCCCCGGAGCGCCGCCGCGCCGCCAAGGGCACCCTTCAGCCCGCCGAGTAAGGACACGCTTCCGATGCGCCGCCTGATCTATCTGTTGCCGCTGCTGCTGTTCGTCGGTGTCGGCGTGGCTTTCCTGCGCGGGTTCGACCGCGACCCGCGCGACATCCCCTCCGCCCTGATCGACAAGCCGGCGCCGGAGTTCGCGCTGCCGCCGCTGCCGGGCCACAAGGAAGGGCTGTCCAACGCGACGCTGAAGGGCGACGTCACGCTGGTGAACGTCTTCGCCTCCTGGTGCATCCCCTGCAAGGCCGAGCACCCGATCATCACCCGGCTGGCCCGCGAGCAGGGCGTGACGGTGCGCGGCATCAACCACAAGGACAAGGCGGAGGACGCCATCGCCTGGCTGAACCGCAACGGCGATCCCTACGCCAGCATCGGCGTCGATCTGGACGGCCGCGTGTCCATCGACTGGGGCGTCTACGGCGTGCCGGAGACCTTCCTGCTCGACCGCCAGGGCCGCATCCGCTTCAAGCATGTCGGCCCCCTGACCCCGCAGGTGGTCGAGGAGCAGATCCTGCCCATGGTCAAGCATCTGCGGAGCGCGTCGTGAGAGCCCTCCTGTCCACGACCTTGATGGCCGCCCTGCTGGCGCTGACTCCGGTCGCCGCCTCCGCCGTCCAGCCCGACGAGGTGCTGAAGGACCCGGCGCTGGAGGGCCGCGCCCGGGAGATCAGCAAGGATCTGCGCTGCCTCGTCTGCCAGAACCAGTCGATCGACGATTCCAACGCGCCGCTCGCCCGCGACCTGCGCGTTCTGGTCCGCGAGCGGCTGACCGCCGGCGACAGCAACCAGCAGGTGCTGAGCTTCGTCACCGACCGCTACGGCGACTATGTGCTGCTGCGCCCGCCCTTCAAGGCGACGACGCTGTTCCTGTGGATCGGCCCCTTCGTGATCCTGGCCATCGGCGGCGTCGTGACGGCCCTGTACCTGCGTGGGCGCAAGGGAGCCGCCGATGGCCCGATGGCCGCGGGCGGCGACACCGCCCCGCTGACCGAGGACGAGCGGCGGCGCCTGGACGCCCTGCTCCGCAAGGACAAAGCCTGATGCTGTTCTGGATCGTCGCCGCCGCGCTGACGGCGGCTGTGGTGCTGTTGATCGTGCCGCCGCTGCTGAGGAAGCCCGAGGGAGCCGCCGAGGAGCGCGCCGCCTACGACCTGGAGGTCTACCGCGACCAGCTGGGCGAGCTGGAGCGCGACCAGGGCCGCGGCCTGATCAGCGAGGCGCAGGCCGCCGCCGCCCGCGCCGAGATCGGACGCCGCATGCTGGCCATCGCCGACCGCGGCAAGGGCTCTGCGAAGGGTGGCGCGAAGGGCAAGGCAGCCACCCCCGCCGCCCGCGCGCCGCGCAGCGCGATGGCGTTGGCCGCCCTGCTGGCCGTCCTGCTGCCGCTCGGCACGCTGGCCGTCTACGGCAAGCTCGGTCGCCCGGAGCTGCCGGCCCAGCCGCTGGCCTCGCGCAATCTCGACCATGAGCGCGGCGGGCCACCGAAGACCGTGCTGGCGGCGATGGACAAGCTGAAGGCCCAGCTCGCCGAGACTCCCGACGACCCGCAGGGCTGGGCCATCCTCGGCCAGGCCTACGCCAAGATGGGCCGCCTGCCCGAGGCCGCCGACGCGCTGGGCAAGGCGGTGGCCCTGGCCGGCGACGATCTGGAGCTTCTCGGCAGCTACGGCGAGGTCCTGATCTCGGCCAACGGCGGCACCGTGCCGGACGAGGCCCGCAAGACCTTCGACCGCGTGCTGGCGAAGGACCCCAAGGAGCCGCGCGCCCGCTTCTACGCCGCGCTGGCCCGCTTCCAGGCCGGCGACAGCAAGGACGCGCTGGAGCGCTGGAGCGCCCTGCTCGCCGAATCCCACGCCGACGCCCCCTGGGTGCCGATCGTCCGGACGCAGATTGCGGAGGCCGCCAAGGCGCTGAGCCTCGACCCGGCCAAGGTGACGCCGGAACCGCTGCCCGCCCAGCAACAGCCGCCGGTCGCCCAAAACCAGGGCCAAAATCAGGACCAGGTGCAGGGCCAGACCGAGGGCGAAGACCAGCAGCAGATGATCCGCGGCATGGTCGACGGGCTGGCCGCCCGGCTGGAGGCCAACCCGGACGACGTGGACGGCTGGCTGCGGCTGTCGCGCTCCTACGGCGTGATGGGCGAGTCGGCGAAGGCCATCGACGCCGCCCGCAAGGCGCGGGAACGGGCGCCCCAGCGGCCCGACGTGCTGGTCGCCTACGCTTCCGCCCTGCTGTCGGCGGAGCCGCGGAGCAGCAAGCCCGGCCCGATGCCGGAGGAGGCCGTCGCCTCGCTCCGTCAGGCGCTGGCGGCCGAGCCCGACAACCGCGACGCGCTCTGGCTGCTCGGCCTGAACGCCGCCGGCGTCGGCCAGACGGCGGAGGCCACCGATCTGTGGACCCGCCTGCTGGCCCAGTTCAAGCCGGAGGAGCCGGAATACACGCTGATTCGCGCCCGCCTCGATTCGCTGAAGGCCGGCGGCTGATCCTCTCCCGAATGTCCCTTGCACCCGGACCGGTCCGAAGAGCAGGATAGCGATGCACGCTGGGGTGGCGTTTCCGGCAATGGAGCGCCACCCGCAGGCCGATCCGCCAGGGACGCGACCGATTGCCCACCCACGCGCTCACCGCCAAAGGTCCCGCCACCGGCCCCGGCATGGCGGGAAAGCCGCTGGAGGCGGCCTTCTGGATGCTGGGGGCCGCCCTGTTCATCGCCATCGGCAACGCGATGATCCGCCATGTCAGCGGCGAGCTTCATCCCTTCGAGATCGTCTTCTTCCGCAATCTGTTCAGCCTGATGTTCATGCTGCCCTGGATCGCGGCGGTCGGTCTGGGACGGCTGCGCACCGGGCGGGCGGGGCTGTACGCCTCGCGCTCGGCGACAAGTTTGGTGGCGATGCTGTGCTGGTTCTACAGCGTCACCCACATGCCGCTGCCGGACGCCACGGCGCTCAGCTTCACCATCCCCCTGTTCGTCACCGCCGGGGCCGCGCTGTTCCTGAACGAGACGGTGCGGGCGCGGCGCTGGGCCGCCGTTCTGGTCGGGCTGGCCGGGGTGATGATCGTCATCCGCCCCGACGACGCCACCCTGGACCCGACGATTCTGGTCATGCTTCTGCATTGCGTCGCCGCCGCCGCCACCACGCTCCAGGTGCGGGCGCTGGCGACGTCCGACGGGGTGATGGTGGTGGTCGCCTACATGGGGCTGTTCCTGACCCCGATGGCTTTGGTGCCGGCCCTCTTCGTATGGGAGTGGCCGAGCTGGACGGCGCTCGGCTGGCTCGTCCTCCTTGGAGGGGTGCTGACTCTGGGGCAACTGGCGATGACCCGCGCCTTCAAGCTGGCGCCGGCCTCGGCGATGATGCCCTACGACTACGCCCGCCTGCCCTTCACCGCCCTGCTCGCCTGGCCGCTGTTCGGTGAGGCGATGGACCTCTGGGGCTGGGTCGGCGCCGGGGTGATCGCGGCCTCCGCCCTCTACACCGCGCATCGCGACGCCGCGCAGTCACGCGCGGAGCGGCGTGCGGCCAAGGCCTGAGCCGTCAATGCTCCGCGGCAGGCTTCATCTGCTGCTCCTTGCGCAGGGCGGCGCGGGCGCGGTCCTCATGCTCGGGCTTCAGATTGCTCCGCACCGCATGGACGGCGGTGGCCAGCACCGCCGCGTCGTCCACGAAGCCGACCGCGATCAGCCAGTCCGGGATGGAATCCGCGGGCAGCACGAAATAGGCCAGCGCCGCCATCAGGATCGCCTTCGCCTTGAAGGGCGTCTGCGGGTCGGTCGCGCAGAAGAAGGCGGCCAGCGCCTGCTCCAAGAAGGGAATGCGGTGCAGGTTGGCGCGCAGCGTGTTCCAGAAGCGGCGGCGGACAAAGCGCTCGTTCCGCTCCACGCGGACAGGATCGATGACGGTGGGCAAAGCGGCGGCGGCTTCGGTGGGTCCGTCGGTGGCAGTCTGCATGGCTTTCCCTGGGCTCCCCCTGCACCGGCCGCCCTTCCCGATGGACCGGGCGGGGCGGCCTGTTGCACAGTTGCGTAAAGCGACAACAGCGCAGACGCGCCAACGGTCCCGCCAAGGGTTCGACTACGGCCAAAGGGTCAAAAGGAGGAAACCGCCATGCCGATGAAGAAGGGCTACAAGGAGTTGCTGGCCGAAGCGAACGCCCGCATCCAGGCGATCACGCCGCAGGAGGCGCTGTCGCTGCACGGCGATCCCGACGTGGTCTTCGTGGACATCCGCGACCCGCGCGAGCTGACGCGCGACGGCATGATCCCCGGCGCCTTCCCGGCCACCCGCGGGATGCTGGAATTCTGGGTGGACCCGGACAGCCCTTATCACAAGCCGGTCTTCGCGTCGGGCAAGCGCTTCGTCTTCTACTGCGCCAGTGGCTGGCGCTCGGCGCTCGCCACCGACACCGTGCAGTCGATGGGGCTGGAGAACATCTGCCACCTGGAGGGCGGCTTCAAGGGCTGGAAGGAGGCCGGGCTGCCGGTCGCCACAGTCGAACGCAAGGAGGGCTGAGATGGAGCAGCGAGTCAGCCTGATCACGCTGGGCGTCGCCGACCTCGCGCGCAGCCGCCGCTTCTACGAGGAGGGGCTGGGCTGGACCCCCTCCCCGGTCAGCCAGGACGCCGTCACCTTCTACCAGCTGGGCGGCATCGCGCTGGCCCTCTACGGGCGGGAGGCGCTGGCCGAGGACGCGCATCTCGCGGAGTCCGGCCCGACCTCGGGCTTCGGCGGCATCACGCTGGCCCACAACCTGCGCAGCAAGGCCGAGGTGGACGCGGTGATGGCCCAGGCCGAGCGGGCCGGCGGGCGCATCCTGAAGCCGGCGCAGGACGTCTTCTGGGGCGGCTACAGCGGCTATTTCGCCGATCCGGACGGCCACCCCTGGGAGGTCGCCTGGAACCCCTTCGCCGCGCTGGGCGAGGATGGAAGCTTCACGTTGGAAGGGTGATTTTGCTTTCCCTGGAAAGAATGCTATATTCTGATTTCTGAGGAAAGGAGGCGGCCATGCTGACGCATCACGCGACGAACACCGCGCCATCCAACGCGCAGGTTGTCACCAAGGCTGTCCTCCGCGCTGCCGATCAGCTTGAGATTCCCAATACGATCCTGGCGAGGGTCCTGGGCGTTTCGGAGCCCACGGTGTCGCGCATGCGCAAGCATGGCCTGACGCTGTCAACCAGCGATAAGTCCTTCGAACTTGCAATTCTCTTCATTCGTCTTTATCGGTCGCTTGACGCCATTGTCGGCGGCGACCCGAACGTTGCCCGCGCGTGGCTGAGAAACGTCAATACAGCGCTGGACAACAGCAAGCCGCTGGATAAAGTCCAGACCATAACTGGGCTGATGCATGTCATCGACTATCTGGACTCCCGCCGCGCTGTCCTCTAGCCGACGCACCTTGACCGGTGAATGCTGGCGTCTGGTGGAGGCCCAGAACAAGGTCTCCACCCTGAAGCTGGTCGACAGCCTGGACGAACAGGATCTGCTGGAACGGTTGATCGAAGGCACGAAGCCCCCGGTTCCCAACGAATGCCGAGGGCTTCACTTTCTCCTGTCCACGCCGTTCCGCTACGACGCGCCCTACCCTGCGGGATCACGATTCCGGCGTGCCGGCATGACGCCGGGTGTGTACTACGCCGCCGAAAGCGTCCACACGGCGGTCGCCGAACTTTCCTTCTACCGCCTGCTGTTCTTCGCGGAGTCGCCCGACACGCCGTGGCCAGCCAACCCAAATGAACACACGGCTTTCTGCGCCGCCTACGGAACGGATCAGGGATTGGACCTGACCGCCCCGCCCCTGGACCGGGACACCGCGACCTGGGCGCACCCGACCCATTACGAGCCCTGCCAGACCTTGGCCGAGACGGCGCGGCAGGCCGGCATCCAGGCCATCCGCTACGCCTCGGTGCGCGATCCGGACAAGGGAGTTTGCCTGGCCCTGCTGACCTGCGCGGCCTTCCGGGAGCCGAAGCCGACCACCTTCCAGACTTGGCGGATTTACTTGCGCGGTTCGGGCATCCAGGCACTGTGCGAGTTCCCGGACATTCGCCTGGAGTTCAACCGTTCCACCTTCATCGGCGACGCCCGCATCGCCGCGATGCGCTGGGACCGCTGAGCCTTCCCCCAAAAGGAAACGGGGGGCTGCGAGAGCCCCCCGTCCTGAAAACATCAAACCTGCGTGCGCTTACTTCACGTTCGCACGGGCCATGGCGCCCAGGCGCAGGCGGAGCGCGTTCAGCTTGATGAAGCCTTCCGCATCCTTCTGGTTGTAGACGCTGTCTTCCTCGAACGTCACATAGTCCATGCGATAGAGGCTGTTCGGCGACTTGCGGCCGACGACCGTGACGTTGCCCTTGAACAGCTTCAGGCGGACGACGCCGTTCACCGGCTCCTGGGTCTGGTCGATCAGTGCCTGGAGCGCCAGACGCTCCGGGCTGAACCAGTAGCCGCAGTAGATCAGCTCGGCGTAGCGCGGCATCAGCTCATCCTTCAGATGGCCGGCGCCGCGGTCGAGCGTGATGCTCTCCATCGCGCGGTGGGCGGCCAGCAGGATGGTGCCGCCCGGCGTCTCGTACACGCCGCGCGACTTCATGCCGACATAGCGGTTCTCGACGAGGTCGAGGCGGCCGATGCCGTTCTCGCCACCCAGGCGGTTCAGCTCGGTCAGCAGGGCCGCCGGGGACAGGGCCTTGCCGTCGATGGCCACGGCGTCGCCGCGCTTGAACTCGACCTCGACGTAGGTCGGGGTGTCCGGGGCCTTTTCCGGGGCGACGGAGCGGGTGTACATGTCCTCGAACGGCTCGACCCACGGGTCCTCCAGCGCCTTCCCCTCGTAGGAGATGTGCAGGAGGTTGGCGTCGGTCGAGTACGGGGCCTCGCCGCGCTTGTCCTTGGCGATCGGGATCTGGTTCTTCTCGGCGTAGTCGATCAGCCGGGTGCGGCTGTTCAGATCCCACTCGCGCCACGGGGCGATGATCTTGATGTCCGGGCGGAGCGCGTAGTAGCCCAGCTCGAAGCGGACCTGGTCGTTGCCCTTGCCGGTGGCGCCGTGGGCCACGGCGTCGGCGCCGACCTGGTTGGCGATCTCGATCTGGCGCTTGGCGATCAGCGGCCGGGCGATCGAGGTGCCGAGCAGGTAGGTGCCCTCATAGAGGGTGTTGGCGCGGAACATCGGGAACACGAAGTCCCGCACGAACTCCTCGCGCAGGTCGTCGATGAAGATGTTTTCCGGCTTGATGCCCAGAAGCTCGGCCTTCTTGCGCGCCGGCTCCAGCTCCTCGCCCTGGCCGAGGTCGGCGGTGAAGGTCACCACCTCGCATTGATAGGTTTCCTGGAGCCACTTCAGGATCACCGAGGTGTCGAGGCCGCCCGAATAGGCGAGCACCACTTTCTTGATCTGTTTGCCGGACGCACCGCTCATGGGACTACTCACGCGGGTGGGAAAGATATCGGTGCCGGACAGTAGCCCTACGACCGATGCGAATCAATCGGTCCCGCTCACTCCGTTCCGCTCAATCCGTCCCGGCGTCGGCCGCAACGGTGCTCTCCGCGGCGGGGCGGGCGGGCGCCCGGTCCACGAAGGGCCAGCGGATGTAGGCGTAGAGCCACATCGCCAGGATGTCCGCACCGTTGATCAGCAGGACCAGCGCCCACAGCGGGCTGCGCCCGCCCTTGGCCAGCACCCAGCCGCCGAAGATCAGCTTCAGCATCAGCAGGATCGCCATGACGAGGTTGGCCGTCCACGGGTCGGTGGACATGATCGCCGCCCAGGGCTGCCAGTAGACGGCGTTGAGCAGGCCGACGACGGCGTCGAGCATTTCCATCAGGCGGCCCTCCGCGCCTTGCGCGTCCGCGCCGGCCCGTCGACCAGGACGCGCGCCGGCCAGCGCCGCACCGTCAGCAGGCCCAGCACGCCGACCAGCCCGATCACCGGCACGAAGATCACCAGCGCCCACCAGGGCGAGAAGCCCGCCCGGCGGAAAATGCGCATCAGCGGCCAGACCGCCGCCGCGTTGAACAGGAACAGGATCAGGCCGGGATCGACGGCGAACTCAGGCACGGAGCACTCCCAGGGGTAATTCCGGCCTCATCCGGCCAGCGCCGCGTCCTTCTCGGCCAGCACCTTCTCGATGGCGGCGCGGTCGGCGGCGGACAGGCGGACGGACGCGCTCTTCAACTGGCCGCAGGCGGCCATGATGTCCTCGCCGCGGGTGGTGCGGACGGGGCTGGCGTAGCCGGCGTTGTTGACGATGTCGCCGAAGACCTGGATCGCCCGGTCGGTCGAACGCTCGTAGGGCGCGCCCGGCCAGGGGTTGAAGGGGATCAGGTTGATCTTCGACGGGATGCCTTCCAGCAACTTCACCAAAGCGCGGGCATCCGCCGGGCTGTCGTTGACGCCCTTCAGCATCACGTACTCGAAGGTGATGCGCCGCGCGTTGTTCAGGCCGGGGTAGGTGCGGCAGGCGTCCATCAGCTCCTTCAGCGGATATTTCCGGTTGATCGGCATGATGATGTCGCGCAGCTCGTCCGTCACGGCGTGCAGGCTGACCGCGAGGTTGACGTTCAGCTCCTCGCCGCAGCGCTTCATGGCCGGGACGACGCCGGAGGTCGAAAGCGTGATGCGGCGCTTCGAGATCGAGATCCCGTCGCCGTCCATGACGATCTTCAGCGCCTTGGCGACGTTCTCGTAGTTAAAGAGCGGCTCCCCCATCCCCATCATGACGATGTTGGAGATCATCCGCCCGTCCGGCGGCGCCGGCCATTCGCCGAGCGCGTCGCGGGCCAGCATCACCTGCGCCACGATCTCCGAGGCGTCGAGGTTGCGCACCAGACGCTGCGTGCCGGTGTGGCAGAAGCGGCAGGTCAGCGTGCAGCCGACCTGCGAGGAGACGCAGAGCGTGCCGCGGTCCTCCTCGGGGATGTGGACGCTCTCCACCTCCTGCCCGTCGGGCATCCGCAGCAGCCACTTGCGCGTGCCGTCCACCGACTTCAGGTCGCGCACGACCGTCGGGCGGGCCACGGCGTAGCTCTCCGCCAGCTTTTCGCGCACCGGCTTGGCGAGCGTGGTCATCACCGCGAAGTCGGTCGCTCCGCGGTGGTAGATCCAGTGCCAGAGCTGGCGGGCCCGGAATTTCTCCAGGCCGACGGACAGCATTTCGGCTTCCAGCTCGTCGCGGGACAGACCGACAAGGTTCTTGCGCCCGTCGGCGTCAACAGCCGGCAGGGCAAAGGCAGCAGCATGGTTGGAGGCGCTCATGGCCCCCTAAATAGGGCCACGAGCGTCCGGAGTCAAAAGACGAAACGAGGAGCGACCAAGTGAAAAGAGCAGCGCTGCTCAGCGCTTCACGCCGCAGGCCTGGTTGATCGCCTCGTAAGCCTGGGCGAAGCCGTCGGTGCCGTAGGTGTCGGTGGTCTTCGTGCCGCGGGCCGAAACACCCTTCACCACCATGGACTTGCCCTTGGCGTCGCGCATCGCGGCGGTGACGGCCTTGTCGGTGTCGGCGTCGCGCGCCCAGGCGGTTTCGCCGTCGGTGAACAGCTTGAACGACTTGCCGGCCACGTCCAGCGTGGACTCGCTGTCCTTCTTCAGGGGATAGCCGACGACGACGCTGACGACGTCCAGCGCCTTTTCCGCCGGGCGATGGGTCACCAGCACATAGATGTCCCCGCGCTTGGCCGCGGCGGGTTCCTTCTTCTTGGGCTGGCTGGACAGATAGCAGACCTTGTGCCCGCCCTCGTCGAAGGCGAAGGCGTTCCAGTCCTTGAAGGTCCCCAGCAGGCGCGGGTCGGCGGCGGCGGCCGTGTTGACCGTGGCGACGGCGAGCGTGGCGGCGAGGATCGGACCGGCCAGAAGCAGAGCGGCGCCGGCGGTGCGACGGATGGTGCGAATGGGCAACATCGGTTGGCGAAGGCTCGAATGGTTTCGCGGACGGGTTCGGGAGTGGGCCGGACCCTACCCCAATTCGGTGAGGCTTTCCAGAGCCGCCGCCCTTTTCCGGGGGCGAAGTCACGGGTTGTTCCAAAGACCGGTCCTGCAATCGATCGCTCGATTTCGCATCGAAAGCCGGTGATCCGATGGGGGGCGGGGCGCGTAGAAGGCCCATCGAACGCCGGACCGAACCCCATGCCCCCCTTGGCCGCCCGACCGCATGACATTGCACACGACACGGAGAAGCGCCAAACACGCTTTGCAGCGGGGCGCTCCGCGCACCATGTGTTGCGGGGCTTGCCATCTTGCGCAAAGCCCATGCGCGCAGAGACGGTGCCCCCGGAGACGTGCCCGAAGACGTGGATGCAGGATCTTGGTTCCCCAGCCGCCGGCACCGACCGGACGTTCGAAGAACTGCTGACCGCGGTCGGGCGGGACCGCGACCGCACGGCCTTCGCGGCCCTGTTCGGCCATTTCGCCCCGCGGCTGAAGGCGTATCTGCGCCGCCAGGGCTGCGACGCGGGCGGTGCGGAGGAGTTGGTGCAGGACGTGATGCTGTTGGTGTGGCGCCGCGCGGAAACCTATGACCCGACCCAGGCCTCCGCCGGCACCTGGGTGTTCACCATCGCCCGCAACAAGCGGATCGACGCGCTGCGGCGCGAACAACGGCCCGAGATCGACCCCGCCGACCCCACGCTGGTGCCCGCCCCGGTGGAGAGCGCGGACGACGGGGTGGCGGCGCGGGAGACCGCTGGGCGCCTGAAAGCCGCGCTGAAGACCTTGCCGCCGGAGCAGGCCGACCTGCTGCGGCAGGCCTATTTCGAGGACAAGCCGCACAGCCTGATCTCCGCCGAACAGGGCATTCCACTGGGCACCGTCAAGTCGCGCCTGCGGCTGGCCATGGAACGGCTGCGCAAGGCCATGAGGGATTCCCGATGACCGTGCCCACCCACCATCCCGGCGACACCCTGCTGATCGACTATGCCGGCGGCGCTCTGGGCGAGGCGGCGTCGCTGATCGTGGCGACCCATCTGGCGCTGTGCCCCTGCTGCCGCCTGAACGTCGCCGAGATGGAGGCGGTCGGCGGCGCCCTGCTGGAGAGCATCGAGCCGGAGGAGGTCGACCCCGCCTGCCTGGAAACGGTTCTCGCCCGGTTGGACGACCTGCCGCCCCTGCCCCGCGCTCCCCGGCCGAAACTGGTCTGCCAGCCGGTCGAGGTGCCGCTGCTGCCCGAGCCGCTGCGCCGCTACGTCGGCAGCGACCTGTCGCGCCTGCCCTGGAAGCGGCTGATGCGCGGCATGGATTGCTACGACATCCCGCTGGGCTCCGGGTCTGAAAGCCGCGGCAAGGCCCGGCTGATGCGGCTGGCGAGCGGCGTCGGGCCGCCCTACCACACCCACCGGGGGATCGAGCTGACCCTGGTGCTGGACGGCGGCTTCACCGACGATCCGGGCCAGTTCGCCCGCGGCGACCTGTCGGTCGCCGACGACTCCGTGCGCCACCGCCCGGTGGCCGACGAGGAGGGTTGCCTGTGCCTGGCGGTGACCGACGCGCCGTTGCGCTTCACCGGTCCGCTGGGGCTGATCCTCAACCCCTTCGTGAAGTTTTGAGTCTGAACCGGGTTACTCGTCGTCGCGGACGATCACCGGCTTCTGGATGCCCCGCATGCGGCGGCGGCGTTCCGGGTTGCGCATGATCTGGCGGCCGTGCTGATGATCGCGCAGCGGCTCGGTCGGGCCGCCGACGCGCACCGGGCGTTCGGCGAAGCGGCCCAGGCTGATCATCCGGTCGTACATCACCAGGGCGCCGGCCACCCCGACGTTGATGCAGAACTTCATCGGGATCTTCACCGTGAAGTCGCAGCGCTCCAGCAGCGGTTCGGACAGGCTGCCGCGCTCCGGCCCCAGCACATAGGCGGCGCGGGTCGGGTGGCGGAAGCTGGGCAGTTCCACCGCGTCCTCGGTCAGTTCCACCCCGACGAGCTGGCAGTCCTTGGGAAGGGCCAGATCAGCCACCCGGTCGTAGACGTAGAGCGGCAGATGCTCCGCGGCACCCGAGGTGTCCACGATGTGCGCCTCGTGCAGGTCGGGCTCCGGGTCGATGGCGAAGAAGAAGGAGGCGCCGAAGGCGTGGGCGGAGCGCATCAGGTTGCCGACGTTGCCCGGCTTGCTGATCCGCTCCACCCCGATGGCGAAATATCCACGCATGGCTTGCACAATCACTCGTAGTTTCGGCCCGCGCACAGCGCGAATCGGCCGTGATCCGGCGGGTCCGACGGTGCGACACCTTGCCTCGCGACCCGGAGAGAGGCAAGCTCTCCACCCATGAGCCACGACCATTCCTCCTGCTGCGGCGGCCACGGTGACCACCACGGCCACGCCGATCATCACACCCCCGCCGAGGGGCATGCCGACCTGTCCGGACCGCCGGAGGCGCCGATCCTCGTCGAGGTGACGCGCGGCGGCATGGTGGAATCCGTCCATCGCGGGCGCGCCTGCATCGTCGATTCCGACGGTCGTGTGCTGGCCCAGTGGGGCGACATCCAGGCGCCGGTCTACCCGCGCTCCGCCATCAAGGCCATCCAGGCGATCCCGCTGGTCGAGACGGGCGCGCTGGACGCCTACGAGCTGGGCGACCAGGAGCTGGCGCTGGCCTGCTCCTCCCACCATGGGGAGATCCGCCACACCCGCATCGCGGAGGCCTGGATCAAGCGCATCGGCCTGACCGTGGGCGATTACGAGTGCGGGGCGCATCTGCCGACCGACACCGAGACCGCCCACGAGATGATCCGCCACGGCGAGACGCCGAGCGCCTTCCACAACAACTGCTCCGGCAAGCACGCCGGGTTCCTGACCACCGCCCTGCACAAGGGCGAGCCGACCAAGGGCTACGTCCGCTTCGACCACCCGGTGCAGCAGCGCATCCTCGGCGTGATGGAGCAGATGACCGGCCAGGACCTGTCGCAGGCCCCCTGGGGCGTCGACGGCTGCGCCATCCCGACCATCGGCATCCCGCTGGGCGCCATCGCCTACGCCATGGCCCGCATCGGCGACCCCAAGGACCTGCCCGATTCCCGCGCTGAGGCGGTGGCCCGCATCCGCCGCGCCTGGCGGTCGCACCCACACCTGATCGCCGGCAAGGACAGCTTCGACACCGGGATGATGCAGGCGGCGGGCGGTCTGGTGCTGGTCAAGGGCGGGGCCGAGGGCGTGGGCTGCGCCGTCCTGCCCAAGCAGGGCCTGGGCATCGCCCTGAAGATCGACGACGGCACCCCGCGCGCCCGCGAGGTCGCCCTGGCCGCCCTGATCCGCGCCACCAAGGTCCTGTCGGACGAGCAATGGAGGCGGGCCGGCCAGCTCATCAACCAGCCGGTGACCAACCGCAACGGCCTTGAGGTCGGCGTGGTCCGCCCGGCGGAGGGTGTCGCGGGGTAAGGCCGGAAGTGTTGGGTGGGGGCCGGCGCAACCGCTCCCCAACTCCCCCACCCTCCCCCGCGATGATGCTATGGTCCGGCACCCGTCCACCTGACCGGTTGCCCGATCCATGAGCATCGACACCCTGCGCGCCCAGTACGAAGCCTTCCCCTATCCCGCGCGCAACCCCGCCGACGAGAAAAAGCGCCTGATCACCGGATCGCCCAGCCATCTGGACGAGGTGAACCACAACGTCTTCGGCGGGCGCATCGACCACGCCAAGCCCCTCAGGGTGCTGGTGGCCGGCGGCGGGACCGGCGACGGGACGATCATGATCGCCCAGCAGATGGCCGACGCCGGCAATCCGGGGCGCGTCACCTACCTGGACCTGTCCGACGCCGCGCGGGCGGTCGCCGAAGCGCGGGCCACGGCGCGCGGGCTGACCAACATCGACTTCCGCCGCGGCTCGCTGCTCGACCTCGGCGGGCTGTTGGAGGAGGGAGGGCCGTTCGACTACATCGACTGCTGCGGCGTGCTGCACCATCTGGACGAGCCGGCGGCGGGCGTCCGCTCGCTGGCCGGGGCGCTGAAGCCGGGCGGCGGGATCGGGCTGATGGTCTACGCGCCGTACGGGCGCACCGGCGTCTATCCCATGCAGGCGGCGCTGCGCACCGTCGCGGCGGACCTGCCGCCGAAGGAGCGGGTGGCGCTGGCCCGCCGGCTGATCGAGCGCCTGCCGACGTCCAACTGGCTGCTGCGCAACCCCTTCATCAACGACCACAAACAGGCCGACGCCGACCTCTACGACCTGCTGCTGCACTCCTGCGACCGGCCCTTCACCGTGCCGGAGCTGGCGGAGCTGGCCGCGGCGGGCGGTCTGTCCATCGCCGCGCTGGTCGACCCCCACCGCTACGACCCCGCCGTCTGGGTGAAGGACCCCCGCCTGCTGAAGCGGCTGGACGGGCTGTCCCGGCTGGAGCGCGCCGCCTGGGCCGAGCAGGTCACCGGCAGCATGACCAAGCACATCGCCTATCTCGTCCGTCCCGAGGACGCGGAGGGCGCCATCGCCCGCCCGGACGGGCCGGAGGTGGTGCCGGTGCTGCGCGACCTCGACGGTGCCGCGATGGCCAGGGGCCTGCCCCCCGGCGGCGTGCTGGAGGCCGAGCTGATGGGCGCGGTCGTCCCCCTGCCCCTGCCGCGTCTGGCCGGGCCGATCCTGGCGCGAGTGGACGGGCGGACCAGCCTGGGGGCCATCCACCAAGCGGTGGCGGAGAAGGCCGGGCCGCTGGCCTGGGACGCCTTCCTGGCGCAGTTCGCGCAGCTTTTCACGGCGCTGAACGGCGTCGGCAAGATGTATCTGCGCCGCTGAGCGCGTCACCGCTTCCAAAATGAAAAATCCGCCGCCGGGAGGCCCCGGCGGCGGAAGTTCATGGAGGAAACAACCAGGCTGCAAAAGGTGCTTAGTGGATGGTCTCGCCATGCAGGGCGAGGTCCAGGCCGTCGCGCTCGACGTCCTCGTCGACGCGCAGGCCCATCACCACGTCGATGACCTTCAGGATGATGAAGGAACCCACCGCCGAGTAGATGATGGTGGCGAGGATGCCGTAGACCTGCGTCCAGATCTGGCCGACGTTGCCTTCCAGGGCGCCGGCGGTGCCGCCGATGGCTTCCTGGGCGAAGACGCCGGTCAGGATGGCGCCGACGATGCCGCCCACGCCGTGCACGCCGAAGGCGTCCAGCGAGTCGTCATAGCCGAGGGCGCGCTTCAGGCCGGTGGCGCCCCAGTAGCAGATCACGCCGGCGGCCAGACCGATGACCAGGGCGCCGGTCGGACCGACGAAGCCCGAGGCCGGGGTGATGGCGACCAGGCCGGCGATGGCGCCGGAGATGATGCCGAGGACCGAGGGCTTGCCCTTGGTGGCCCACTCGACCAGCAGCCAGGACATGGCGGCGGTGGCGGCGGCGATCTGCGTGACCAGCATGGCCATGCCCGCACGGCCGTCGGCGGCCACGGCGGAACCCGCGTTGAAGCCGAACCAGCCGACCCACAGCATCGAGGCGCCGATCAGGCTGAGCACCAGGTTGTGCGGAGCGAAGTTCTCGTTCGGGTAGCCCTTGCGCTTGCCCAGCACGATGGCGGCGACCAGACCGGCCACGCCCGCGTTGATGTGCACCACGGTGCCGCCGGCGTAGTCGAGCACGCCGTCACCCATCAGATAACCGCCCGGCCCCCAGACCCAGTGGGTGATCGGCGCGTAGACGATCAGCGACCACAGGCCCGTGAAGACCAGCATCGAGGAGAACTTCATGCGGTCGGCGAAGGCGCCGGTGATCAGGGCCGGCGTGATGATGGCGAAGGTCATCTGGAAGACGACGAAGATCGTCTCGGGAATGACGCCCGACAGGCTGTCCTTGGTGATGCCCGACAGCATGAACTTGGACAGGCTGCCGAAATACGGGGTGCCTTCGGTGAAGGCGATGCTGTAACCGGCGAAGAACCACAGGATGCTGACCAGGCAGCAGATCGCGAAGCTCTGCATCACGACCGACAGCACGTTCATCTTGCGGACCATGCCGCCGTAGAACAGGGCCAGACCCGGGATGGTCATGAACAGAACCAGCGCCGTGGCGACCAGCATCCAAGCCGTGTCACCGCTGCTCAGGGTGGGCTCGGCCGCGGCGGCGGCCGCTTCCTGGGCGAAGGCGGCGGCAGGCAGACCGGCCAAGCCCAGAATCGCCGCCATCATCGGCGCGGCGGAATGGAAGAGACGGCTCATCGAGGCTCCTCTTTATCGAATGCTACTGGCCCGTTTCGCCCCGTCCCCGGTACAGACGGGGCGGCGGGAGGGGGCCGTGTGACACCGATTTGTCTTCAAGAAGCGTGCCAACCCAAAAGGGCTAGGAATCGCGGTGGTTGCGGCCTTTCGGATGACCGCAAAGCAGCATAGGCCCCGAGTCGCGGGCCTGTACTGCCCAGAAAATGAGCAGAACATCGACCCATCCAAAGCCCTTTGCCCTGGCGTGATTCGCCCATGGATTGCAGGGTGATTGCCCCCCGTTGAGGCTCCATGCGCTCGTTTCCCGCGCGCTTGCCTGCTTTTTGTGCACAACGATGCGCCTGTTTTCCGCACAGCCGTTGGGCAGCCCTCCTATTTCCGGCATGTTCCCCTCGGCCTATTGGCCCGTCCCCGTGAAATGTGGCACGGTCACCCTCTCTACCGGCGGAGCCGGACGGGGCCGGGGACAAGCGGCCCCCGCCCGGACGCCTCTGCCGGACGCTTCCGGATGGCCGACAGCAAAAAAGAGAACCGAAAGGGGAGACACATGCTCGACAAACGGGATCTGCGGCTGGCGCCGCGCCGCGCCGTGGCCCTCGTCCTGGCCGGTGGCCGGGGCAGCCGGCTGAAGCAGCTGACCGACCGTCGCGCCAAGCCCGCCACCTATTTCGGCGGCAAGTTCCGGATCATCGACTTCGCGCTGTCGAACTGCATCAATTCGGGCTTCCGCCGCATCGGCGTGCTGACCCAGTACAAGTCGCACAGCCTGCTGCGCCACCTGCAGCGCGGCTGGAATTTCTTCCGCGGCGAGATGAACGAGTTCTGCGACCTGCTGCCGGCGCAGCAGCGGATCAGCGAGACCGCCTGGTACCAGGGCACCGCCGACGCGGTGTACCAGAACCTGGACATCCTGCGCGACCACGAGCCGGAATACATCCTGATCCTGGCCGGCGACCACATCTACAAGATGGATTACGGCGCGCTTCTGCTCGACCACATCGCCAAGAAGGCCGATGTGACGATCCCCTGCATCCAGGTGCCGCGCGCCCAGGCGACCGGCTTCGGCGTCATGCATGTGGACGAGACGCAGCGCGTCATCGACTTCGTCGAGAAGCCCGCCGACCCGCCGCCGATGCCGGGCAACCCGGACAAATCGCTGGCCAGCATGGGCATCTACGTCTTCAACGCGCAGTTCCTCTACGACCAGCTGGAGCGCGACTTCCACGAGCCCGGCTCGTCGCGCGACTTCGGCAAGGACATCATCCCGTATCTGGTGACGAGCGGGGCGCGGGTGATGGCCCACGACTTCGCCGAATCGGCCATCCTGAACGGCCATGAGTCGGAGCCCTACTGGCGCGACGTCGGCACCATCGACGCCTATTGGGAGGCCAACCTCGACCTCTGCCACGTCACGCCGCAGCTCAACATGTACGACCGCGAGTGGCCGATCTTCACCTACCAGGAGCAGCTGCCCCCGGCGAAGTTCGTCTTCGACGACGAGAACCGGCGCGGCATGGCCGTGGACAGCCTGGTGTCGGGCGGCTGCATCGTTTCCGGCTCGCTGGTGAAGAACTCGCTGCTGTTCAGCGAGGTGCGCGTCAACTCCTTCAGCGAGCTGCATCAGGCGGTGGTCCTGCCGGACGTCGACATCGGCCGCCATTGCCGCTTGACCAAGGTGGTGATCGACCGCGGCGTGGTGATCCCCGAGGGGCTGGTCGTCGGCGAGGACCCGGAACTGGACGCCAAGCGCTTCCACCGCAGCGAGGGCGGCGTCTGCCTGATCACCCAGGACATGATCGACCGCCTGCCCAAGGACTGACCCTTCCCATCCCCCTTCGCCCCCCTGGGGCGAGGGGGCGGTGAGCAAGACCAAGAAGAAACCGAAAGACCCCGCCTCCATGCGCGTCCTGTTCGTCACGCCGGAATGCTACCCCCTGGTGAAGACCGGCGGGCTGGCCGACGTTTCCGCCGCCCTGCCCCCCGCCCTGAACCGCGCCGGAGCCGAGGTCCGCCTGCTGCTGCCCGGCTATCCGGCGGTGCTGAACGGGCTGACCGACCTGCAGCCGGTCGGCAATCCGCTCACCGACCTCCCCGGCGGCGCCCCGGCGACGCTGCGGATCGGACGGATGCCGGACGGGGTGCTGGCCTACGTCCTGGACGCGCCGGCGCTCTACGACCGGCCCGGCAACCCCTATCTGGGGCCCGACGGCAAGGACTGGCCGGACAACGCGGAACGCTTCGCCGCCCTGTCCTGGTGCGCGGCGGGCTTCGCGGCGGAGGACGGCCTCGACCCCTGGTGGCGTCCCGAGGTGCTGCACGGGCACGACTGGCAGACCGGCCTGATCCCGGCCTATCTGGAACTGCGCCCCGACCGCTTCGCCGGGCCGTTCCGGCCGGGCACGGTGACGACGATCCACAACATCGCCTACCAGGGCCTGTTCGGCGCCTGGATGATGAGCGACCTCGGCCTGCCCTCCGCCGCCTTCCGGATCGACGGGGTGGAGTATTACGGCGGGGTCGGCTTCCTCAAGGCCGGCTGCTTCTACTCCGACCGCCTGACCACGGTCAGCCCGACCTACGCCCACGAGATCCAGACGGCGGAGCACGGTTCGGGCCTGGAAGGGCTGCTCGCCACGCGGGCCGAGGCGCTGACCGGCATCCTCAACGGCGTGGACTATGACATCTGGGACCCCGCCATCGACCCGCACATCGCCGCCCGCTACGGCGCCGCCGACCTCGGCGGCAAGGATCTGTGCAAGGCCGACCTCCAGGCGACCTTCGGCCTGGACCGCCGGGCGGACGCCCCGCTGGCCGCGGTGGTCAGCCGCCTGACCGGCCACAAGGGGCTGGACCTGGTGCTGGAGGCGGCGTCGCAATGGATCGCTTGGGGCGGCCAGCTCGCCGTTCTCGGCAGCGGCGAACCGGCGCTGGAGGCCGGCTTCCGCCACCTCGCCACCTGGTTCCCGAAGTCGGTCGGCGTGCGCATCGGCTATGACGAGGCGCTGTCCCACCGCATCCAGGCCGGCGCCGACCTGTTCCTGGTGCCCTCGCGGTCGGAGCCCTGCGGCCTGACGCAGATGTACGCGCTGAAGTACGGCACCCTGCCGCTGGTCCGCCGCACCGGGGGCCTCGCCGACACCATCGTGGACGCCAACCCGGCGGCGGTGAACGACGGCAGCGCCACCGGCTTCCAGTTCGTCAACGCCAACGTCCAGGAGTTGACCTGGGCGCTGCGCCGCGCCGCCGCCCTCTACCGCAAGCCCGAGCGCTGGCACGTCCTGCAGCAGCACGCGATGACCCGCGACTTCGGCTGGCACGGACCGGCGGAGGAGTACATGGAGCTGTATCGCGCGGTGGCGCCGGTCCTGGTGGGGTGATGCCTCTCCTTTCTCATCGACATCACGCCGGTACGGCCACGTAGTTCGAGGCGTTGACGTACCGGAACTCCTCGGCAATGCGGTAACCGTTCTGTCCGGCCCAGTCGAGAAAGGCGTCCTTGTTGGCGTTCATGACCTCGATGAACAGGATGGGCCGGTGAAGCGCGATGGTCGTCCGCGCCCCCAGCAGCGTTTCCATCTCCATGCCCTCGACGTTGATCTTGATGAAGTCGACGCGCTCCTGGACGAGATCGTCGATGGGGTGGACGGCGACGCGCCCGCTCTCAGCCGGGACCAGCCGCGCCGCCCCCAAATTGGCCTCGTCGGCGACGCTCAGCTCGAAGGAGCCGGCACGGTCCCCGACGCCACACTCCAGAAAGGTGATCGTCGCCGGGTCGAGCCGGTTGATCTCCGCGTTCTTCTTCAGAAAATGCATGGCCACCGGGTTGGGCTCGACCGCGATGATGCGGCGCGGCGCCATGAACAGGCCGTAATAGACGACGTGGTTCCCGACGTTGGCGCCGATCTCCAGGATCGACGAACCGGGGGGAACGAGACCCCGCAGATAGTCCAGCTCCTCCTGTTCGAAGAACACGCGCCGCAGATAGTGGCGGTGGATCATGTCGAACGGGTTGGCGATGGCGAAGCCGACCTTCACGCCGGACACCACGAAGTTGATCACGATGGGGTGATTGCGGAAGAAGTCGCCGAACACCCGCGTCACGGCCCGGCGCCACCCGCCGCCGTCGGCCGAGCGCGGGCCGGTGGAGTGGGCGCCCCGCCGGTTGATGAAGAGCGGTTGCCCGATCTTGCAGCATTTATGCGTCCGCCACAGCTCCAGGTAATATTTGAAGTCCTCGCCGGTATCCATCGCCTCGTCGAACGGGATGGATCGCGCGACGCGCGCGCGGACGAAATGCCCCATCTGCAGCGTCAGATAGGGATCGTTCAGGAGGATGTCGGACAAAAGGGTGGTCGCCCCCACCTGCTTTTCCCGCAACGCCACCGCGTCCGACCCGTACCACTGCTCGGCGATCATCCCGAACACGGCGTCGAAGTCCGCCACATGGCTGCGGACCGCCGCGAAGCCGTTGCGATCCATCAGGTCGTCGGCGTCCAGGAAGAAGACCCACTCCGCGCCGTGCTGGATGGCGTGTTCGACGCCGAAGTTCCGGCACCGCGAGCGGCCGATCGCGCCGTCCGGGTCGGGGATGCGCAGAATCATCACGTCGGAAAAGGGACCCTGATCGGCTCGGAACGCCGCCTCGACGGAGGCCGCCGCCTCATCGGACAACCCCTCGTGTCCCGGCCCCACCGGGATGATCACCGCGCATTTCATGAATGATCCCCTAAGGCCGCGCTTCGCGCCGCCATAGTCCATGGCCGATGTAGGACGGTAAAGGGAAAAGGCTGGGGGCCGCACCGTTCCGCGGGCGGCACCGCCCATGGCCGCCGCGCGGCATGGTTGCCGCACGGCGGACCACGGGAAGGGACGCGAGAGGAGCCGCGCCGCAAGCCGCGACCAACGTTGGCCGAAGCCGGGCCGTCACCCTTCTCCATTGCGCGCATCGTCCGTCCGCCCTATGTTCCGGCCCAAACCAGGGCTCCGGGCACCGATGACTGACCTTTCGCACATCCGCAATTTCTCGATCATCGCGCACATCGACCACGGCAAGTCGACCCTTGCCGACCGGCTGATCCAGCAGTGCGGCGGCCTCGATTCGCGCGAGATGCGCGAACAGGTGCTCGACAGCATGGACATCGAGCGCGAGCGCGGCATCACCATCAAGGCGCAGACCGTCCGCCTGCTCTACAAGGCCAAGGACGGGCAGCAGTACACGCTGAACCTGATGGACACGCCGGGCCACGTCGACTTCGCCTACGAGGTCAGCCGCAGCTTGGCCGCCTGCGAGGGCTCGATCCTGGTGGTGGACGCGAGCCAAGGCGTCGAGGCGCAGACGCTCGCCAACGTCTATCAGGCGATCGACAACAACCACGAGATCATCCCGGTCCTCAACAAGATCGACCTGCCGGCGGCGGAGCCCGACCGCGTCAAGCAGCAGATCGAGGACGTGATCGGCCTGGACGCCACCGACGCCGTGGAGATCTCGGCCAAGACCGGCCTGAACATCGACGCCGTGCTGGAAGCCGTGGTGCAGCGCCTGCCCGCGCCCAAGGGCAACGCCGACGCCGAGTTGAAGGCCCTGCTGGTCGATTCCTGGTACGACCCGTATCTCGGCGTGGTCATCCTGGTGCGCGTGGTCGACGGGCGGCTGAAGGTGAACCAGAAGGTCCGCTTCATGGCCGCCGGCAGCGCGCACGAGGTCGACCGCGTCGGCGTCTTCACCCCGAAGGCGCTGCTGACCGGCGAGCTGGGGCCGGGCGAGATGGGCTTCATCACCGCCGCCATCAAGGACATCACGCTGACCAAGGTCGGCGACACCATCACCGAGGACCGCCGCCCGGCGGCCGAGCCGCTGGCCGGCTTCAAGCCCTCCATCCCCGTGGTGTGGTGCGGCCTGTTCCCGGTTGACGCCGCCGACTTCGAGCGGCTGCGCGACAGCCTGGGCAAGCTGAAGCTGAACGACTCCAGTTTCCATTACGAGGCCGAAACGTCGGCGGCGCTGGGCTTCGGCTTCCGCTGCGGCTTCCTCGGCCTGCTCCATCTGGAGATCATCCAGGAGCGGCTGGAGCGCGAGTTCAACCTGGATCTGATCACCACCGCCCCGTCGGTGGTCTACAAGCTGCACATGACCGACGGCACGGTGATGGATCTGCACAACCCGGCGGACATGCCGGACGTGATGAAGATCGACCGCATCGACGAGCCGTGGATCAAGGCCACCATCATGCTGCCCGACGAGTATCTGGGCGGCATCCTCCAGCTCTGCACCGAGCGGCGCGGCCAGCAGATCGAGCTGACCTACGCCGGCGCCCGCGCCATGCTGGTCTACCGCCTGCCGTTGAACGAGGTGGTCTTCGACTTCTACGACCGGCTGAAGTCGATCAGCCGCGGCTACGCCAGCTTCGACTACCAGATGGACAGCTACGAGGAAGGCGACCTCGTGAAGATGTCGATCCTGGTGAACGCCGAGCCGGTGGACGCCCTGTCGATGATCGTCCACCGCTCCCAGTCGGAGCGGCGCGGCCGCCAGCTCTGCGAGCGGCTGAAGGAGCTGATCCCGCGCCAGCTCTTCAAGATCGCCGTGCAGGCCGCCATCGGCGGCAAGATCATCGCCCGCGAGAGCATCGGCGCGCTGCGCAAGGACGTGACGGCCAAGTGCTACGGCGGCGACATCAGCCGCAAGCGCAAGCTGCTGGACAAGCAGAAGGAAGGCAAGAAGCGCATGCGCCAGTTCGGCCAGGTCGAAATCCCGCAGAGCGCCTTCATCGCCGCCCTCAAGATGGGCGACGAATAAGCGCCGGCTTCGCGGCGGCGTGACGGAAAGCGGGCCCGGCAAGGCCCGCTTTCTTTTTGTCCCCGCATCCCGGAGCCCACAAAAAGTCGAATGACTCCCCGCATGGAATCGCCTATCACCCGGTCAGGCTTCCAAACGGATGATGTCCCGTGACGCGCACTGTCATGTTCGGCCTGCCCGCCGCCGCCTTGGTCGTCGGCATCCTCGCAGGCTGCACCCCGAACTACTCGCCCAACACCTACGCCGCCACCGCAACCCAGCAGGCGAACAAGGTGGAGCGGGCGGTCGTCATCGGGTTCCGTCAGGTCAAGATCAGCACCAGCGGCACGGTCGGCGCGGTCACCGGCGGAGCCGCGGGCGGCGTGCTGGGCTCGCAGTCCGGCACCTTCGGCATCAATTCGGCGCTGGGCGCGGTCGGCGGAACGGCCATCGGCGGGCTGATCGGCACCTCGATTGAGCATGTGACCGGCGACACCACGGGCTGGGAATACATCGTCCGCAAGCCGGACGGCGAGCTTCTGTCGGTCACCCAGCGGGAAGAGAAGCCCATCGAGATCGGGCAGAAGGTTCTGGTCATCGCCGGCAGCCAAGCCCGCATCGTCGCCGACTACTCCACGGACCCGGAGCCCACTCCCGCCCCCAAGGACGCGGTGAAGGAAGCGGCCAAGGACGACGTCCAAAAGGACGTCAAGCCCGCCGAGGCGATCGAGGCGAAGGAGCTTCCCGCCCCGCCCCCCGCGGAGGCACCTGCCGAGGCTCCGACGGCCTCAACTCCCGACAGCGGCGGGCCGGCGCCCATCCGCCTCACCCCACCTCCTGTGACGCCGACTCCTGAGCCGGCGCCGGCCGCCGAGGCCCCGGCGGACAAGCCCGCCGACGGCACGCCCGCCACCTGATCCGCGCTCACACCACCAGGATCGTCAGCAGCAGCACCGGCAGAGCCGGCATCCGGGGCAGCCGGAAGCGCCACGGCGGCGGCACTGCCACCGCCACCGGGCGGCACTCCTTTTCGCGGTCCAGCCGCCCGGCCGCCAGCACCACCGTCGTCATCGCGTCGAACACGCCCATCGCTCCGTCCTCCCAAGATTGGAGGGCACCCTGCGCCCGCGTGGAAAATCTTGGAAACGAATAGGCTTTATGAGGATCATCACAGATCGTGATGGTCCTTTCGCGCGTTGAACCCGCGCGCCCCTTCTGCTTGAATGCGTGACCATGCCGGCCAACCTCGACACCGACCTTCTGCGCGCCTTCGTCGCCGTCGCCGACGCGCGCAGCTTCACCCGTGCCGGCGACACGCTGGGCCGCACCCAGGCCGCCGTCAGCCAGCAGGTCCGCCGGCTGGAGGAGGTGGTGGGCACCCGCGTCTTCCAGCGCGACACCAAGAGCGTCCACCTGACCCAGGAGGGCGAGCTTCTGCTGACCTACGCCCGGCGGATGCTGACCCTGAACGACGAGGTTCTGGCCCTGATGCGCCGGCCCGCCTCGGTCGCCAGCGTGCGCATCGGCACGCCGGACGATTACGCCACCATGCTGCTGCCCGGCGTGCTCGCCCGCTTCGCCGCCGCCTACCCCGACGTGCCGGTGGAGGTGATCTGCGACAACAGCCCCGATCTGGTGGCGGAGATCGACAAGGGCCGCTACGATCTCGCCTTGGTCACCCGTCACCCGGACAGCCGCAGCGGCGAGCTGGTCCGGCGGGAGCCGGTGGCCTGGGTCGCCCCGCCGCGCTCCATCGTCGTCGATTCCACCCCCATCGAGCGCGAGGACCCGCTGCCGCTGGCGCTGTTCCCCAAGGGCTGTGTGGTGCGCGACCTCGCCGTCGCGGCGCTGGAGGGCATCGGGCGCGGCTGGCGGGTCGCCTTCATCAGCAAGAGCGTGGTGGCGGTGCACGGCGCCGTGCTGGGCGGGCTGGGCGTCACCGCCATGGAGGAGTGCACCATCCCGCCCAGCCTGCGCCGGCTGACCGCGGCGGACGGCTTCCCCGACCTTCCGGACATCGACATCGCGCTGCATCGCGCGCCCGGCATGGCCGCCAAGCCGGTCCGCCTGCTGGCCGAGGCCATCCACGATCTGGTGGGCGAGGGACGTCTGGCCTGACGCCCAGCCTGACGCTTGGCCTGACGCTTGGCCCCGCTTCGTGACATCCGCCATGCCGGACGCGCGCCGGGTTGCCCCGGTGGGCCGGACCGATGCAGAATGGCCCCTCCTCCATGGGGGCAAACCGCCGTGCGCACGCGTTCCACCACCGCCTTCCGCGCCCTGGCGCTGCGGCTGATCCTGGCCACGGCGACGATGTGGTTCGCCCCGGACACCGCCTTGGCGCAAAGCCCCGTCGCCATCGGCGCGCCGCTGACCGGCGAGGTGGTGCTGAACCGCGACATCGAGGTGCGCATCGGCCCCAACGCCGACGCCCGGATCATCCAGACCCTGCCGCGCGGCAAGGCGCTGAACGCGCTGGGCACGCCGCGCGGCACCAGCTGGACGGAGGTCGCCATCGGCGGCCAGCCCATCGGCTATGTGCCCTCCGACTCGCTGGACCCGGCGCTGATGGTGTCGCGCTCGATCACCGCCGCCATGGGGGCCACCGCCGCCGGCGCCAACGCCGGCGGATCGCCCCCCTCGACCGGCAAGCCGCCGGTCATCCACCGCAGCGCCGCCGTGGTGCCGCGCAGCGCCTGGGAGATCGCCGCCCAGGTGCCGGCCCAGGGCTATGTCGTCGCGGCGGATGCCATCAAGGCGACGGAGATCCTCGACAACAAGAAGCGGCGCAGCTTCACCCTGCGCAAGGGCGACGTGGTCAGCCTGATCGACTCCGCGAACGGGCGGGTGACGCTGGGCATGCCCGGCCGGACTCGCGCGGTCGCCACGGCGGAGGGGCTGATCGGGGTGGTCGCCCCCTACCCGCTGCCCGGCATGCCGCCGATCGAGCCGGGGGCGCTGTTCGCCGCGCGGCTCGGCGAATATGTCAGCCACGCCGAGGGGCTGCGCGCCTGGCAGGAGTTCACCTACGGCCCAGGGACGGCCTACCGCGACCTGCCGCCGATGGTCTGGCCGGTCTTCCGCGGCGCCCGCACCACCTACCAGATGGGCGTCGGTCCCTTCACCCGGACCCAGGTGGACAATGTCTGCGGCGCGCTGGCCCAGCGCTCCATGGACTGCTGGGTGATCGAGCTGGAAACCTTCTGATCCCCACGCCGCTTTCCACCAAGCGGAACAGTCCCTGCGCTCAATGCAAATTATTGAGCTTTTTCGTCGAAAATGCATCGATCGTGGCGGTAGGCGGGCGCGGGCACGCCGTGTTAATCTTTCTTACCCCCTGCCCGCTCCGCCCCAGGCTTTGCCCATGACCGACTCCGACGACGAGTTCCTCTTTCTGGACGACCAGGACGGCGACGGCAACGGCGAAACCGGGTCGCCGGCCACCGGGAACCGGTGGAAGATGATGATCGTGGACGACGAGCCGGAGGTGCACTCCATCACCAAGCTCGTCCTGGCCGATTTCGCCTACAAGGGCCGCTCCGCCCAGTTCATCTCCGCCTATTCCGCCGCGGAGGCGCGGACGATCCTGGAGCGGGAGGAGGACATCGCCATCATCCTGCTGGACGTGGTGATGGAAACCGACGACGCCGGGCTGCAGCTCGTCCACCACATCCGGGAGGAGCTGAAGAACCGCCACGTCCGCATCATCCTGCGCACCGGCCAGCCCGGCCAGGCGCCGGAGCGCGCGGTGATCCTCGACTACGACATCAACGACTACAAGGCCAAGACGCAGCTCACCGCCCAGCAGCTGTTCACCACCACGGTCGCCGCCCTGCGGTCCTACGAGGACATCATGGCGATCGAGATGAATCGGCGCGGGCTGGAGAAGATCATCGAGGCGTCGTCGTCGCTGTTCCAGGCCCGCTCGATGAAGCTGTTCGCCGCCGGCGTGCTGACGCAGCTGTCAGGCATCCTCGGCGTCGGGCCGGACGCCATCCTGTGCGTGCAGCGCGGTCCGGTCATCAGCGGCGCGGCGGACGGGCTGTATGTCCTGGCCGGGTCCGGCCGGTTCGAGACGCTGATCGACGAGCCGGCGGCCAACCATGTGGAGCCCGCCGTGCTGGCGGAGGTGAAGCGCTGCCTGGAGTCGCACTGCAACCGCTACGCCGCCGATCATTGCACGCTCTACATCCGCACGCCGAACGACCGCGAGAACGTGGTCTATCTGAGTTCCGACCGGCCGCTGTCGGACCTCGACCGCAACCTGATCGAGGTGTTCTGCCGCAAGATCTCGGTCGGTTTCGACAATCTGCACCTCTACGAGCAGCTGCGGCGCAGCCAGGAGCACACGGTCATCGCCATGGCCGACCTGGCGGAACGCGCCGGTCATCCGAGCGCGGAGGCCGAAGCCGGCCCGCGCATCGCCATGGTGACCGACCGCATCGCCCGCCGGCTGGCCGAAGAGGGACGCCATCCCGCCATCCTCGATACGGTGTTCCTGGAGTCGGTCGGTCTGGCCGCCATCCTCCACGACGTCGGCAACGCCACGCTGGACCCCGCCATCCTCGGCAAGACCGGGCCGCTGACCCCGGAGGAACGGGCCGTCATGCAGGCCCACACCACCACGGGCTGGGACCTGCTGGACCGCGCCAGTCGGCGCTCCGACGGACGGACGCACCTGCATCTGGGGGCGGAGATCGCCCGGTCGCATCATGAGAATTGGGACGGAACCGGCTATCCCGACCGCCTGCAGGGCGACGCCATCCCTCTGAGCGCCCGCATCGTCGCGGTGGCCGACAGCTTCGACGCCATGACCCGCGACCGCCCCTACCGCAAGGCGCTGGGCCATGACGTGGCGGTGGCGGAGATCCGGCGCCTGTCCGGCAGCCGGTTCGATCCGGTGGTGGTCGACGCCTTCCTGGCGGTGTCCGGCAACCTGCGCCGGGAATGACTCCGGCGCTCGCCGGAAAGCGCAGAGGCGGTCAGGCGGCGCCGCTCATCAGCGCGTCCACCATGTCCTTCAGCGGACCGATCTGCACCGGCTTGTGCAGCAGCCGGCAGCCCAGGGCTTCGGCTTCGGCCTGACGCTCCGGCATCGTGTCGCCAGTCAGGATCAGGGCGGGCACTGGAGCGCCGACATGGGCGCGCACCATCTCCACCGCCTGGGCGCCCGTGCCCCCCGCCGGCAGGAAATGGTCGGCCAGGACCAGCCCCGGACGGCCGGGCGCCTGCGGCAGCCGCTGCGCCAGTTCGTTCAGCGACAGGGCGGTCAACACGTCGTATCCCCAGGCTTCGAGAAGCAGCGCCAGCCCTTCAACGATCGACCGGTCGTCGTCCACCACAATGACCAGCCGGCTGGCCTCGGCCGGCGCTCCTCCATCGTCATCCTCGCGGCGGAACGCGCCGCCGCCGTCCACCGGACCATTGCCGACATCCCCGGTCATGGCGAGGACGGAGGCGGTTTTGGCGTGGTCGTTCGTTAAGCTCACCATCGGATTCTTCACCAGGGCTGAGGGCGGCGGCGCCAGGGCACCCCGCACCGTTTCCAACATGACCGCTTCAAAAAAGAATGAAAAATATTAAAAAAATCGAAATATCAGCATGACGAATTTTTGGAATGTCTGCCATGTATCGCGGAAAGAAAACATTCCATTCCTGAAATTTATAGGCAGCGATGCACAGCATCGAGACAATACGAATGCATGATTTGCAAACTTATGTTCATTCGCTTTATCTGATGAACCAACTCTGTTCAACTCTGAAAAAGCGCATATGAGGCACGCCCGGGTGCCACGCCGAAACGTGTTCCAAACAACGGAACGCAGCATGTTCTGCGAATCCAGACGTGTCGCCTCCGGAACAATCCTTTGAACTGTCCGGATTGGAAGCCGTTCCATCCGGACATGGAAAAACAATGGGCCCCCGCCCTGCGACGGAGGCCCGAACTTTGTCCTACGAGATTGAATCCTTTTCCGGATCCGCAGCCTTTGGATGCGTTGGTTTAGGTGCGCAAACGTCAGCTGCGCAAACTGCCGCCCGTGGCCTTGGCGACCGCGGCGACGATCTTCTGGCCGATGGCCTCGATCTCCGGCTCGGTCAGGGTGCGTTCGGTCGGCTGAAGCGTGACGGAGAGGGCGACGGACTTCTTGCCCTCCTCGACGTTCGTGCCCTGATAGACGTCGAAGACGGTCACGTCCTTGACCAGCGCCTTGTCGGCGCCCTTGGCGGCGCGGATCAGCTTGTCGGCCTCCACGTCCTTGCCGACGACGAAGGCGAAGTCGCGCTCCAGCGGCTGGAAGGGCGAGAGCTGGACCAGCGGACGCCCCGTGCCGCCCTTCTTCTTGGGCAGCGGGATGGCGTCCAGGAACACCTCGAAGCCGACCACCGGCCCCTTGACGCCCAGCGTGTCCAGCACGGTCGGGTGGATCTCGCCGAAGCGGGCCATCACCGTCGGGCCGAGGCGCAGCACGCCGGAGCGGCCGGGATGGTACCAGCCCGGCGCGTCGGTGGTGACCTGCAGGTTGGTCACCGGCGCGCCGGCGGCCTCCAGCACGGCCATCGCGTCGGCCTTGGCGTCGTAGGCATCGACGCCGCGGGCCTTCTCCGCCCAGTGGCGCGGCACCGCGTTGCCGGCGCGGATGCCGGCGGCCACGAGGTCCTGCCCGTCCGGCGACGGCTTGCGGAAGGCCGGGCCGACCTCGAACAGGCCGACGTCGGCGTGGCCGCGGTCGGCGTTGCGCCCGGCGGCCTGGATCAGGTTGCCGAGGATCGACGGGCGCATCACGTCCAGGTCGGCGCTGATCGGGTTGACCAGCGTCAGCCCCTCGCCAACCCCGCCGAACAGCGCGGCCACCGGACTGGCCATGAAGGACCAGGTGACCGCCTCCGACAGGCCGCGGACGGCCAGCGTGCGCTTGGCCAGCCCGACGCGGCGCTGTTTGGTGGTCAGGGCCGGACGGGTCAGCACGCTGTCGCGCGGCAGCGGGGTCGCCGGGATGGCGTCGAAGCCATGGATGCGCAGCACCTCCTCCACCAGATCGGCCTCGCCGTGGATGTCGGCGCGCCAGGAGGGGGGAACGACGCGCAGGGTGCCGTCCACATCCTCGCCGACGATCTCGCAGCCGAGGTCGATGAGGATGCGGGTCTGCTCGTCGCGCGGCACGTCGACGCCGCCCAGGGCGGCGACGCGGCCCGGACGCAGCGTCAGGGTGCGGCGCCATTGCGGCTCCTCACCGGCGATCACCAGGTCGGAGGCCTCGCCGCCGCAGATCTCCAGGATCAGGCGGGTGGCCCGCTCCATCCCCGACACGACGGCCGCCGGATCGACGCCGCGCTCCAGCCGGTAGCGGGCGTCCGACTCGATGCCCAGCTTGCGGCCCGTCTGCGCCGTGCGCACGGTGTCGAAGATCGCCGCCTCCAGGAAGACGTTGACCGTCGTCTCGGTGCAGCCCGACGCCTCGCCGCCGATGATGCCGCCCAGCGCCTCGGCCCGCTCATGATCGGCGATGACCGTCATGCTCGGGTCGAGCGGGTATTCCTTGCCGTTCAGCGCCGGCAGCGTCTCGCCCTCGCGGGCCAGACGGACGACGATGCCGCCCTTGACCTTGTCGGCGTCGAAGGCGTGCAGCGGGCGCGACAGGTCGAAGGTGATGAAGTTGGTGATGTCCACCAGCGCCGAGATCGGGCGCAGGCCGATGGCCACCAGCTTGTCATGCAGCCACTTCGGCGACGGGCCGTTCTTCACGCCGCGGAAGTAGCGGCCGACATACATCGGGCAGGCGTCCGGCGCTTCGATGGTCACGCCGAACGGGCTGGCGAAGGCGCCCTTGACCGGCTCGGCAGCCAGCGGCTTCAGCCGGCCCAGACCGGCGGCGGCGAGGTCGCGGGCGATGCCGCGCACCCCGGCGCAGTCGGCGCGGTCCGGCGTCAGGCTGATGTCGATGACCGGGTCGCCCAGACCGGCATAGTCGGCGTAGGCGACGCCGACCGGCGCGTCCTCGGGCAGTTCGATGATGCCGTTGTGCTCCTCCGACAGCTTCAGCTCGCGCTCGGAACACATCATGCCGTTCGACTCGACGCCGCGGATGACGCCCTTCTTCAGCGTGATGTCGGAGCCGGGGATGTAGGCTCCCTCCGGCGCGAAGACGCCCTTCAGGCCGGCGCGCGCGTTGGGCGCGCCGCAGACGACCTGGAGCTTCTCGGTGCCGGTGTCGACGACCAGGACGCGCAGCTTGTCGGCGTCCGGGTGCTTCTCGGCGGAGACGACGTGGGCGACGCGGAAGGGCTTCAGCTCCTTGGAGCGGTCCTCCACCCCTTCGACCTCCAGGCCGAGGGCGGTCAGCGTCTCCACGATCTGGTCGAGCGTGGCGTCGGTCTCCAGATGGTCCTTCAGCCAGGACAGCGTGAACTTCATGGGTCCGGCTCCTTTAGCGCGTCAGGCCCTGGGCCATGCTGGGAACGTCGAGCGGCACGAAGCCGTAATGCTTCAGCCAGCGGAGGTCGGCTTCGAAGAAGGTGCGCAGGTCGGGGATGCCGTATTTCAGCATCGCCACGCGCTCGATCCCCATGCCGAAGGCGAAGCCCTGGTACTTGGTGCTGTCGATGCCGCAGGCTTCCAGCACGTTGGGGTGCACCATGCCGCAGCCCAGGATCTCCAGCCAGTCGCCGTAATTGCCGAGCTTCAGCTCGCCGCCCTTGCGGGAGCAGCCGATGTCCACCTCCGCCGACGGCTCGGTGAAGGGGAAGAAGCTGGGGCGGAAGCGCAGCGGCAGGTCGTCCACGTCGAAGAAGGCGCGGCAGAACTCGATCAGGCAGCCCTTGAGGTGGCCCATGTGGGTCGCCTCGTCGATGACCAGCCCCTCGATCTGGTGGAACATCGGGGTGTGGGTCATGTCGTAGTCGGACCGGTAGGTGCGGCCCGGCGCGATGATGCGGATCGGCGGCTTCTTGTTCAGCATGGTGCGGACCTGCACCGGGCTGGTGTGGGTCCGCAGCAGCATCTTCTTATCCCCGGCATCCGGCAGATAGAAGGTGTCGTGCATGTCGCGGGCGGGGTGGCCCGGCGGGAAGTTCAGGGCGGTGAAGTTGTGGAAGTCGTCCTCGACGTCCGGCCCCTCGGCGACGCTGAAGCCCATCTCGGCGAAGATCGCCACCATCTCATCGATGGTCTGGCTGATCGGGTGGATGCGCCCCTCGGTCTCCGGACGGACCGGCAGGGTGACGTCGATGCGCTCGGCCTGGAGGCGGGCCTCCAGATGGGCGCGGGCGAGGTCGGCCTTGCGGCCGTCGATGGCGGCGGCGATCTCGTCCTTCAGCGCGTTGAGCTGCTGGCCGCGCTCGCGCCGTTCGTCGGGCGACAGCCCGCCCAGCTCCTTCATGAAGCCGGTGATGCGCCCCTTCTTGCCGAGCGCGGTGACCCGCACCTCTTCGAGGGCCGCGAGGTCGCCAGCGGCGTTGACCTGCGACAGGAGTTCGTCTTTCAGCGCATCGAGCATGTCATTTCCCGCGAGCCATAAGGAAGTGCGAGCGTAAAGAAAAAGGGAGCCGGCCCAGAGGCACGGCTCCCTTCTTTCGTGTCCGGCGCCGGACCGGGGTTTCCGCTTGCGCGGCGAACCCTTTAGGCGGCGGCCTTGGAGGCGAGAGCGGCCTGGGCCTGATCGACGATGGCCTTGAAGGCCTCCGGCTCACGGGCGGCCAGATCCGACAGGACCTTGCGGTCGATCTCGATGCCGGCCAGCTTGATGCCGTTGATGAAGCGCGAGTAGGTCAGGCCGTACTGGCGGACACCGGCGTTGATGCGCTGGATCCACAGGCCGCGGAAATCGCGCTTCTTGTTGCGGCGATCGCGATACGCGTATTGAAGGGCCTTTTCGACCTTCTCGATCGCGATGCGGAAGTTCTTGGAGTTGCGACCCCGGTAGCCCTTGGCGAGCTTCAGGATCTTGCGATGACGGGCGTGCGTGGTGACGCCGCGCTTAACACGAGCCATGGTTCAGATTCCCTTACGATATCAAGCGTTGCGCAGCCAGTTCTTCAGCACGATCCTCTGGTCCGGTTCGGCCAGGGTCATCATGCCGCGCGCATTGCGCTTCATATTCGGGCTCTTCTGCTCCAGGCAGTGGCGCTTGAAGGCCGCCTGGGCGCGCACCTTACCGGTGGCGGTCACCTTGAAACGCTTCTTGGCGCCGCTCTTCGTCTTCAGCTTGGGCATTTTCGATCCTTGCGTTGGATGGTCCCGACTGGCGGTTGGGCATGCCCTGGGTCTCGGACCCGGCCTCGCCGCCCGTTGGAGCGCAGGGTTATACGCGCGGCCACGCCGCAACGCAAGGGGAAGCGAATGCGGGAGAGGTATGACGGGTCCGGCGCGCGCCCCTTCGCTACCGGTACTCTTTGAACCGCTCCGTCGCCTGGACCAGGGCGGCGCGGATGCCCGGCTCCATGGCGGAATGGCCGGCGTCGGGCACCACGCGGTAATCGGCCTCCGGCCAGGCGCGGCGCAGCTCGTCGGCGCTGGCGATCGGGCACACGATGTCGTAGCGGCCCTGGACGATCGCCCCCGGCAGATGCCGGATGCGGTGCACGTCGCGCAGCAGCCTGTCTTCCGGGGTGAAGCGGTTGGAGCGGAAGTAGTGCGCCTCGATGCGGGCGAGGCCCAGCGCGTGGGTGTCCTCCGCGCTCGTCGCGATCAGCTCCGGCGAGGGCAGCAGCGAGGAGCAGGAGCCCTCGTACAGGCTCCACACCCGCGCCGCCGCCATGCGGGTCGCCGCATCCGGCGCGTTGAGCCGCCGCCAATAGGCTTCCAGCAGGTCGCCGCGCTCCTCCGGCGGAATGTGGCCGGCGAAGGCCGCCCAGGCCTCCGGGAAAATCGTGCGCATGGAGTGGAGGAACCAGTTGATCTCCGTCTTCCGCATCAGGAAGATGCCGCGCAGGATCAGCCCCAGGCAGCGTTCCGGATGGGTCTGCCCGTAGGCCAGTGCCAGCGTCGATCCCCAGCTTCCGCCGAACAGCAGCCAGCGCTCGATTCCCAGATGGCGGCGCAGCCGTTCGGCGTCCTCCACCAGCAGCTCGGTCGTGTTGCGCCGGACCTCGCCCAGCGGGGTGGAGCGGCCCGCCCCGCGCTGGTCCATCACGACGATGCGGTAGTGGCCGGGATCGAAGAAACGCCGGTGCGTCGGCGAGGCGCCCGCCCCCGGCCCCCCATGCAGGAACAGCACCGGCACGCCGCGCGGGTTGCCCGACTGCTCCCAATAGAGCGTGTGGATCTCGTCCACGGGCAGGAAGCCGGTCTGGTAGGGGTCGATGGGCGGGAAAAGCTCGCTGCGGGGCATGAAGGAGGTCCTGTCAGTCCGGGCCGAATGGAAGCCAGTGTAGGGCGCCCGTCCGGCGTCCGCCACAGGCTCACTCCTCCTCGTCGTCGGAAAGCTCCGGCGGCGGAGCGGAAGGGCGCACCGTCGGACGGACGGGCGGGCCGGCCCCGTCCAGCCGCTCGCCGTCCAGCCGCTCGATCTGCTCGGGATGGGTCGCCTCGATCAGCGGACCGGCGCGCAAGCCAACCCAGCCGCGCACCCGGACAGCCCGCCCCTCGTAGGACAGCGGGTCGATGCCGGCGGCGACGAAGGCCGGGAAGGCGGCCCGCCCGATGTGAACCGTGACGTCGGTCTTCCAGTCCTCGCCGAAATCCAGATAGGCGTCGCCGCCCGCCTTGGTGACCCGCAGCACCCGCCCCTCGACGACCTGAAAGCTGTCGCGGTCCCGGCGCAGCGCGTCCGGGTCGGCGGGCCGCACGGCGTAGGCGCGGGTCCGCCAGATGCCGCGCTCGGCCGCCCGCGCGCCGGCCTCCGCCGCCAGCATCTCGCGGGCCAGGGCGCGGGCGTCGGGCCGGGTGTGGACGCGGGCGAGGCCGCGCGCCAGCAGCTCGCCCTGGAGCCACAGCCCGTCGCCGCGCGTCACCTGCGCCAGCAGGCGCCCGTGCCGGTCGGTCCGCGCTTCTCCCCGCACCGTCAGGCGCTGCCCGACGGCCAGCTCCGCCAGCGCCTGCCGCGCCGCCTCGGCCAGAGGCCATGGGGCGCCCGGCTCCGCCCCCATGGGCGGTGCTGCGGGCTCGATGCCGGCCAGACGCAGGCTGCGCCCGTCCTCCAGCAGCAGCGTGGCGCCGTCGGTCACCGCGGCGACGCGCAGCTCCGGCGGCCCGGCGGTGTTCGCCATCAGCAGCAGGGCGGACAGCATCAGCGAAGGAATGCGGCGCGGCATGGCGGGCGAAGGGATAGAGCCGTGGAACAGGCGAGCCGGACGGGGAGTTTGATCTCTGCGAGCCCCCTTCCGATATGACGACTCATGACGCCCGAACCGACGACCGAACGCAAGCCGTCTTCCCTGTTTCCGCGCGACAATCAGTGTTGCCGCCAAGCCCCTCTCCCGTCCCGGGAGAGGGTGGCGCCGAAGGCGCCGGGTGAGGGTCGCACGAGGATCAAGGGGCTGATTCTTGGCATTACCCTCACCCTTCCCGCGCTTCGCGCGGGCCCCTTCCCTCTCCCGGGGCGGGAGAGGGGGCATCATCAACATCAACGATCATCGTCCCCGCTGCGCCGGATCGCCGCCGCGGGGCTGGCCGTCCTGCTGCTCACCTCGGCCTGCGCCCCGGCCAGCGCCCAGCTCCTCGGCGGCAGCGAGGAGTCGATCGGCGCGCAGGAGCATCCCAAGATCCTCGCCCAGTATGGCGGGGCCTACCCCGACCAGCGGCTGCAGGCCTACATCACCAACATTGGCAATCGGCTGGCCGCCCAGACCGACCGCTCCGGCCCCTGGACCTTCACGGTTCTGGACAGCGACGTGGTCAACGCCTTCGCCCTGCCCGGCGGCTACGTCTACATCACCCGCGGCCTGCTGGCGCTCGCCAAGGACGAGGCGGAGGTGGCGAGCGTGCTGGGGCACGAGATCGGCCACGTCATCGCCCACCATGGCCGGGAGCGGCAGACCAACCAGACCATCGCCGGGCTGCTCGCCGCCGGCATCGGCCTCGTGCTGGGCAGCCCGGAGCTGGCGCAGATCGCCAACATCGGCGGCACCGCCCTGCTCGCCCGCTACTCGCGCGGCCAGGAGACGGAGGCCGACCGGCTGGGCATCGAGTATCTCCACCGCGCCGGCTACGACCCCTTCGCCATGGCGACCTTCCTGGAGACCATGCGCCGGGACACCCAGTATTCCGGCTTGCGCTCCGGCAAGGGTGCCGGGGAGGGCGGCTTCGACTTCTTCGCCACCCACCCGCAGACCGCGTCCCGCGTGGACGAGGCGGCGGCCCTCGCCCGCGAGCTGCCCCGCGGGGCGCGGCCCGTCGATCCCTACATGGCGGCGATGGACGGGGTGATCTACGGCGACAGCCCGGAGAACGGCTTCGTCCGCGGCCGCAGCTTCGCCCACCCGCAGCTTGGCATCGCCTTCGACGTGCCGCAGGGCTACAGCCTGCTCAACGGGGCGCAGCAGGTGATCGCCAAGGGGCCGAACGGCGGCGCCATCGTGTTCGACGGCGGCAAGGCGCCGGGCGCGAGCGACCCCGCCGCCTATCTGACCGGCAGCTGGGCGCAGGGGGCGCCGTTGCGGGACCTGCAATCCTTCACCGTCAACGGCATGCCGGCGGCCACCGCGCTGACCCAGGGCAAGACCGACGCCGGGGCTGTGGATGTGCGGCTGGTCGCCATCCGCGCCGACTCCGGCACGCTCTACCGCTTCACCTTCCTGGCCCCCGGCGGCGCGCTGTCGCGCTTCGACGCCGATTTCCGCCAGACCGCCACCAGCTTCCGTCGGTTGACCCGGCAGGAGGCCGCGTCCTACCAGCCCCGGCGCATCCGCGTGCAGACCGCCCGCCCCGGCGACAGCGTGGAGGGCTTCGTCCGCCAGATGCCGCGGGAGCCTTACGCGGAAGAGTTGTTCCGGATCATCAACGATCTGCCGCCGGGCACGCCGATCCAGCCCGGACGTCCGATGAAGATCATCACCGGCTGACGGCGCTCGGTTGATGGCGCCCGGTTGATGGCGCCCGGTTGAAGGCGGGGTGACCGTTGCGGGACGCGGCGCGATGGCCGATTGCCGATGGCCGCGTGCGTCCTGTAGGCTCCGCGCCATGGCTGACCACCCCACCAAACGGCGTTTTCCGCGAACCGGCTTGCGCGTCTCCGGGCTTAAGGAGGCCGTGCGCAAAAAGGGTGGTCCGCGCCGGACGCGCCCGCCCGCGCTGGGCCGCCCGCGCCTGCGCCTGCCCATCGCGGCGGTGCTGGTGGCGGGCTTCGGGTCGCTGATGCTGCTGGCGGTGGCGAGCGTGCTGGTGCTCGGCCTCGTCAGCGCCAGCCGGAACACCTTCACGCTGCTGAACGACCGCGCCGACCTCGCCCTGTCGGGGGTGGAGGTGCGCATCCGCAACCAGCTCAACCCCGCGCGGGACATGGGCCGTTTCGTGGCCGGACTGATGGAGCGGGGGGAGCTGGACCCCGCCGATTCCCGCTCGCTCCAGGACACGCTGCGCGGCGCGCTGGCCGGGGCGCCGGACGTGACGGGCATCGCCTTCTTCCACCCCGACCGCACCGGCCTGCGCGCCGACCGGCTGGGCAACCAGCTCCACATCGGGCGGGAGGATCTGCGCCACGAGCCGGAGCTGGGACCGGAGTTGCGCAACGGCGCCGACCGCACCACCGCCGTCTGGGCCGACCCGCTGTGGTCGAAGGAGGCGGGGACCAGCTTCGTCACCCTGTTCCAGCCGGTGCGGCGCAACGGCACCTATCTGGGGCAGGTGGTCGTCGGCGTGTCGCTGGGCGACCTGTCGCGCTTCCTGTCCACGCTCTATGTGGAGCAGGGGCTGAACGCCTTCGTCCTGTTCGACCGGCAGCATGTGCTGGCCCACCCGTCGCTGGCCGGCATGAAGTTCGATTTCTCCACCAAGACCGACGGCCCGCCCCTGCCGCGCATCGATCAGGTGGCCGACCCGGCGCTGGCGGCGCTCTGGCAGACCGGCCAGCCGGTGGACGCCTTGAAGAAGCGGGTGGAGGGCCGTATCGTCAGCGTGCTGGACGAGGATTACCTGTTCCTGATGCGCAGCATGGCCGGCTACGGCCAGCAGGACTGGACCATCGGCATCAGCTTCCGCGCGAACGAGGCCAGCGCGGAGGTCCGCCGCCTCTACACCACCGGCCTCGCCGGGCTGGGCATCCTGCTGATCTCAGTGGCGGTGGCCCTGATCGTCGGGCGGCGCATCAGCGCCCAGGTGGCCCGCTTGGCCGAAGCCGCCGACCGCGTCCGGACCTTCGAGTTCCGCGAGATCGCCGAGCTGCCCGATTCGCGCCTGCGCGAGCTGGCCCGCGCCAACAGCGCCTTCAACGCCATGATCGCCGGACTGCGCTGGTTCGAGACCTATGTACCGAAGGCGCTGGTGCTGCGGCTGATGCACCGCCGCGGCGGCCTGACCAGCTTCCAGTCGGAGGAGCGGGAGGTGACGGTGATGTTCACCGACATCCGCGGCTTCTCCCGCATGGCCGAGCATATGGGCGCCGCCGACACCGCCGCCCTGCTGAACGAGCATTTCACCCTGCTCGCCAACTGCATCGAGGCGGAGGGCGGCACGGTGGACAAGTTCATCGGCGACGCCATCATGGCCTTCTGGGGCGCGCCGGAGGAACAGCCGGACCACGCCGCCCGCGCGCTGCGCGCCGCCCATGCCATCACCCGCGCCGTGCGCGAGGGCAACCGCCGCCGCGCGGCGGAGGGGCTGCCGCCGATCCGCGTGCGCATCGGCCTGCATTCCGGACCGGTGGTGGTGGGCAACATCGGGTCGGAAAACCGCATCAACTACACGATCGTCGGCGACACCGTGAACGTCGCCGCCCGCATCGAAGAGCTTGCCTCCGCCCTGCAGGGGGACGAGGAGGTCATCGTCCTGTCCAGCGCCGCCACCGCCTTCCAGGGCGACGGCGCGGCGCCGCTGGATTGCGTCGGCGACCGCACGCTCCGCGGCCGCACCGGCACCACCGAGGTGTGGCGGGTCACTCTGGATGGGGATGGAGATGGTGCGGGGGCGGTTCGGGAGGAGGAGAAGGCGTAGCCGACCGCCCCCCTCCCCGGCCCTCCCCCGCCCAGCGGCGGAGGGCCGGGGAGGGGGCAAAGCCGTCCGCTACGCGTCCGCCAACAGGTCCCCGAACCCCTCGACCCGCTTCAGCATCGACTGGCGCAGCTTCAGCAGCGCGCGGTGTTCGAGCTGGCGCACGCGCTCCTTGCTCACCCCCAGCTCACGGCCCAGCTGCTCCAGGGTGGCGCCCTCCTCGCGCAGGCGGCGCTCCTGGATGATGGTGCGTTCGCGCGGGCTGAGTTCTCCCAACGCCTCGGCCAGCCATTGCGACCGGGTGTTGCTGTCGCGCATTCCGATCACCACGTCCTCCGGCGAGGGGCGCTGGTCGGCCAGGAAGTCCTGCCAGTCGTCGTCGGAACCGTCGGCGACCGGGGAGTTCAGCGACTGGTCGGAGGCGGACAGGCGCATCTCCATCGCCTCCACCTCGGTCACGTCGACCTGGAGTTCACCGGCGATCCACTCCCGCCCTTCCTTGGTCAGGCCGTTGCCGGGGCCGGTGCCGCCCTGGCTGAGGCTCTCGATGCGGGCGCGCAGGCGGCGGAGGTTGAAGAACAGCGACTTCTGCGCGGCGGTGGTGCCGGTGCGGACGATGGACCAGTTGCGCAGGATGTAATCCTGCATGGCCGAGCGGATCCACCAGGCCGCGTATGTGGAAAAGCGCACCTCGCGGTCCGGTTCGAACCGGCTGGCCGCCTGCATCAGCCCGACATTGCCCTCCTGCACCAGGTCGCCCATGGGCAGGCCGTAGTTGCGGAACCGCGCGGCGGTCGCCACCACCAGCCGGGTGTAGGCGCGGACCAGTTCGTGAAGGGCCCGTTCGTCACCGCCCTCGCGCCATTTGCGGGCCAGATCGAATTCGTGATCGCGCGTCAGCAGAGGCTCGCGCATGGAAGCCTTGATGAAACTCAGGTTCGCGCGCTGAGTCTCGGGATCGTCGATGTAGGCCATACGTCCCTTCCTTCCCGTCTGGGCGGCCGCGTTTCAGGCTGCTCGTGCCCTGTGCTGCGGAGTCCGAAGGGACAGGCCCCCTCAGGTCCAATGATCCGTCGGTTCGTCACGGCCAATTCGCCGTGGGGTGCCGACGGTTGGGACAACAGCCGTTCCCCTCGCCCTGTTGCACGTCATACGCAGCACAAGACGTTTCGGATCATCCGCACCGGAAGGGATTCGGTGGCGGAAGCCGAAGGGATGGGTAAGACGGTTAGGAAAAAGGGAGATGGGTCAGACCTGGAACAGGTCCAGGATCTCACCCGAAGGCGACAGGCATCCACAAACGAGATGCCCACCCAACCCGCAATTGCCGTCCAGGGTCGCCACGCGGTCGGTCACGGCCACGCCCTTGCGGGCCGGGTCGCAGCCCCGCACGACGCGGGCGAAACCCCCGTAAGGCCCTGACATCTGGGCGAAACCGGGCGCGCCCCACCAGAAGGCGTCGCCCTGGTGGTTCAGCGGGCGGCGGATGTCCACGCCGGCGCTGACCAGCAGCACGCCGCCCTCCCCCTGCTCGGGTCCGGTGCAGTAGGCGGCGCGGCGCAGGGTGTTGAACACATTTTCGTGACCGGGCTGCGCGTGCATCGCCTGACGCAGCCCCTGGGTCCAGCGACCGAGCGTCATGGTGCCGCCGCGGGCCGCCGCCATGCCCTGCTCCACCGTGCCGCCATAGGCGGCCAGCGTGGTCCCCGCCCCGTGGCGGGTCATCCAGTCGAGCACCTGCTGCGGATCGGGTGCGAACTGGAGCTGGAGCAGCTTGTGCCACATCTCCTCCTGCGCGCCGCGCAGATAGACGATGTCGCCGGCCTCCATGCCCCGCCAGCTCAGCAGCCAGGTGCGGAAGGCCAGCAGCGCGTCCACCGTCTCCAGCACCCGCTCGCCCCAGCCGACCATGTTGCCGAGATAGACGAGACGGTCGCCGGGCAGGAAGCGCGCCGCGATCACCTCGTGCACGGCGTGGAGATGGTCCGTCTGCGCGTGGATCGAGCCGACGGCCCAGATGCGCCGCGGGTTTCGGAGATCGATGAATTTCTGCGCTTCAGACATGCCGGAGACGCTCACCCCATCCAGCGGTCACGGACCGGCCCAGAACAGGCCGGGGGCGGGAGTGTAGGCGCCGCGCGGACCCGGCGAAAGACGAAAACTTAAGACAAAGGCGCGGCCAAAGCGCCGCGCCTTCATCGTCAACATCACACTCTCGAACCGGTTCCCGCCCCCGAAACGGGGAACGGGCTCGATCCGGAATCAGGCGGCCTTCTTCAGGACCAGCTCCAGCCGCTCGGTGGCCTTGGTCTCGTCGATCTTCTCGACGGCGGCCAGCTCGCGGGCCAGGCGCTCCAGGGCGGCCTGATAGATCTGGCGCTCGCTGTAGGACTGGTCGGACTGGTCGGCGCCGCGGTACAGGTCGCGCACGACCTCCGCGATGGCCACCGGGTCGCCCGAGTTGATCTTGGCCTCATACTCCTGAGCGCGGCGGCTCCACATCGTGCGGCGGACGCGCGAACGGCCCTGCAGCGTCTCCAGGGCGACCTTGATGCGGTCCTTCGTGCTGAGGCGGCGCAGCCCGGCGGCCTTGGCCTTCCCGACCGGAACCTTGAGCGTCATGCGCTCTTTTTCGAACGTGATCGCGTAGAGCTGAACATCCATGCCAGCGATGCTGTGGGTCTCGATTCCCTCGACCCGACCGACGCCATGGGCCGGGTAGACGACGAAGTCACCGGCCTCGAAGTCAAGCTTGTTCGACATTTGGGTTGGCTCTCACTTCTCGCGATCGCGCCATTTTGCCGCCCCGGTGGAGGGGGCGAAAAAGGCCCGGTGACAACGACACACCGTGGGGATGGGGTCCTCCACGCCGCGCACTGTTGCACTGAGCCCTTGGTCGATGGGAAATCCGGCAATGACGCTGAGGCCGGCTCCGGGCGCGTATTATAGCGATGTTACGGCCGGGTTACAAAGGCTACGCGCGGGCAGCCGTCCGGATTCTGACGTTGCCCGCCGATGGCCGACCTGTCGTTTTTGCATGGCGGCAAAAGCACGCCATGCGCAGCAATAGTCCCGACTCCGCTTAGCCGCCGGCCTTCGGAGAGAAGAACTTGTCGAACTTGCCGTCCACGCCCTTCATGGCGTCGGCGTCGGGCAGCGCGTCCTTCTTGCGGGTCAGGTTGGGCCACTGCGCCGCGTAGTCGCGGTTCAGCTCCATCCACTTCTCCGCGCGGCCGTCGGTGTCCGGCACGATGGCTTCGGCCGGGCATTCCGGCTCGCACACGCCGCAGTCGATGCACTCATCCGGGTGGATGACCAGCATGTTCTCGCCCTCGTAGAAACAGTCCACGGGGCAGACCTCGACGCAATCGGTGTACTTGCACTTGATGCAGTCTTCCGTCACGACGTAGGGCATGATTTGTTCTCCGCTGTTCTCGCCAGTTCCGGCGGTGTTCACGCGCCGGGGTTCGAGTCGCTTCGATGGACGCTTCGACTGACGTGCTCGCGCGTGGTCGCGGAAGGACAAAGGTTGAGGACCATGGCCCGACCGCGGCGCTTGCCTAGCACGCCGCCCGAGACGGGATCAACCCCGCCGGTTGTGTGGGCGCAAGCGACGCAGCCCCACCCTCCCCATTCCCCTCCGCGACCGCCTCCAGGAAGGTGCGCAGCGCCACCGTCTCCATGGAATCCACCCGCCGGACGAAACGGGTGGGCATGCGGGCCAGTTCCGGCGGCAGCGGGCGGGCGGTGAACAGGCCGCGCCAGGGCTCCCGCTCCACCACGACGCGGGGCAGGACGGTGACGCCCATGCCGGCGCCGACGCAGCCCAGAATGGCCTCCAGCGCCCCGAACTCCATCACCCGGTAGGGCACCCGCCCGGCTTCGCGCATCGCCGTCTCCGCGCGCGCGCGGTAGGCGCAGCCGCGCCGGAAGGCCAGCAGGGTGGTGCGCCCGGACTCGCTGGTGATGCCGCTGGCCGGTTCGACCAGCACCAGTTCCTCCTCGAAGACGGGCTGGCTGACCAGTTCGGGATGCTCCACCGCCCCGGAGACGAAGGCGCCGTCCATGCGCCCGGCCAGCACTTCCCCCAGCATGGTTTCGGTGGGGCCGGGGACGATGGTCAGATCGACGTCCGGATTCTCCGCGTGGAAGCGGGCAAGGATCGGCGGCAACCGCACGGCGGCGGTCGTCTCCATGGTGCCGATGGACAGCCGCCCGCCCCGCCCCGCCGCGTCGGCCACCGCGTCGCGCGCCTGGGCGACGAGGCGCAGCACGCGGTCGGCGTAGTCGGCCAGCACCCGCCCGGCCGGCGTCGGCGCCATGCCGCGGCTGAGCCGCAGGAACAGCGGCACGCCCAGATCCTCCTCCAGCCGCTTCAGCCGCGCCGTCACGTTGGACTGGACGCAGTTCAGCGTTTCCGCCGCCCGGCTGACGCTGCCGGTGTCCGCCACCGCCTTCACCACCCGCAGGCCCGCGAGGTCCATCGCCACACTCCCCGATCCGGACGTTTCCCATCACTCACAGTGAAGCATAGCATCGAAACAAATCATTAGAAATGAGGGTTCCGTCGCGCGAGGATGGGACACACGAAAAACACGAACCTGCGGGAGGGAATCATGGTCCGGGTGCTGATCGGCGGCGTGCTGGTGCTGGTCGTCTCGATGGGGGTGGGGCGCTTCGCCTTCACGCCGATCCTGCCGGCGATGCAGGCGGCCACCGGGCTGGGCACCGACGCCGCCGGGCTGCTCGCCTCGCTGAACTATCTCGGCTATTTCGTGGGGGCGCTGGGCGTCGGGCTGGTGCCGCACGGCGCGGCGCGCACCGCTGTCTTCCGCACCGCGCTGATCGCCAGCGTCACCTCCACCGCCGGCATGGGCTTCACCGAGGGCATGGCGGCCTGGGCCGTGCTGCGCTTCGTCTCCGGGCTGGCCAGCGCCGGCATGTTCATCCTGGGCATCGCCATGACGCTGGACGCGCTGGCCCGCGCCGGACGGGAATCCTGGACCGGCTGGCTCTACACCGGCGTCGGCCTCGGCATCGCGTCGAGCGGCCTGTTCGTCGCCGTGATGGGCGACCGGCTGGGCTGGCGCGGCGACTGGCTGTGGCTGGGGCTGGCCTGCCTGGGCTTCGGCACCCTGTCCTGGCTGTGGGTGACCGACCCGCCGCGCGACTCCCAGCACACCGCCGCCGGCCGATCCTCCGTCCGCATCTCCGCGCCGCCCTCCGGCCCGATGATCCTGCTGACGCTGGCCTATTTCCTGGAGGGGGCCGGCTACATCGTCACCGGCACCTTCCTGGTCGCCATCCTGAAGACGATGCCGGAGACGGCGCCGCTCGGCGCCGCGGCCTGGATGGTCACCGGTCTGGCCGCCATGCCGTCCGGCATCCTCTGGGCGGCGGCGGGGCGGCGGCTCGGCCTCTGGCGGGCGCTGATCCTCGCCCACGCCGTGCAGGCCGTGGGCATCCTGCTGCCCATCACCGGGTCCCCGGTGGCGGCCGTGCTGTCGGCGGTGCTGTTCGGCGGGACCTTCGTCGGCATCGTCACCCTGTCCTTCACGCTGGGGCGACAGTTGTCGGGCGGAGCGTCGGCCCGCATCATCGGCGCGCTGACCGCCGTCTACGGGCTGGGGCAGATCATCGGGCCGGTGCCGGCGGGGATGGTGGTGGCGCGCACCGGCAGCTTCGATTCCGCCCTGCTGGGGGCCGCCGCCGCGGTGCTGGCCGGCGCGCTCCTCCTCGCCGCCGGGGCCTGGATGGCCGGGCGTCCCGGCCGCGCGACGGTTGCCCTGGACACCGGGCGCGGGTAGCCTTCCACCATGTTCGATCCGCTGCACCCCGAGGAGTTCCGCCGCCACGCCCCCGCGACGGAACGCAACCGCGCCCCCATTCTGGAGGTGCTGCGCCGCGTTCTGCCGCCGCGAGGTCTGGTGCTGGAGGTCGCGAGCGGCACCGGCCAGCACGCCGCCGCCTTCGCCGAGGCGCTGCCCGGCGTGACGTGGCAGCCGAGCGACCCCGACCCGGACCTGCGGGACAGCGTCCGCGCCTGGGCCGCCGCGGCGACGCTGCCCAACCTGCGCGCCCCGCTGGACCTCGACGCCGCCGCGCCCGACTGGCCGCTCCGAGGCGCCGACGCGGTGGTCTGCATCAACATGATCCACATCGCCCCGTGGGAAGCGGCGCTCGGCCTGTTCGCCGGGGCCGCCCGCCTTCTGCCCACGGGTGGGCCGCTGCTGCTCTACGGCCCCTTCACGCGCGGCGGGCGGCACAGCGCGCCCAGCAACGCCGCCTTCGACGCCGACCTGAAGGCCCGCGACCCCGCCTGGGGCGTGCGCGACCTCGACGCGGTGGAAAGCGCCGCTGCCGGCTTCGCCCTCGCCGAGGTGGTGGCGATGCCCGCCAACAACCTGACCGTCGTCCTGCGCCGCCGCTGAGTCCTTAATCCGGACCACCCCATCCGAGGTGCGGTCTTCTGCCGCAGTTTTGCACCCGCGAGATTTGCTATTGTTTCCCTGCAGCGCTTGAGTTTGTAAACAAATTACAAATTGGGGGAAATGATGAAGCGGAAGCTGGTTCCGGACGTGGTGAAGTCGCAGGAACTCATCCTGGTGCCGGAGGACACCTCCGTCCTGACCGTGTCGAAGCTGATGGCGGAGAAGAACATCGGCGCCGTTCTGGTGGTGAACCACGGCGACCTCGTCGGCATCGTCACCGAGCGCGACCTGAACAACAAGGTGCTCTCCACCCAGATCGACCCCTTGGAAACCGAGGTGTCGGCGATCATGACCCGCAACCCGGACACCCTGCCCCCGGACGCGGACGCCATCGAGGCGCTGACCCTGATGCAGTCGAAGCATTACCGCCACCTGCCGATCACCCAGGGCAAGCGCGCGGTCGGCATCGTCTCGATCCGCGACCTGTTCAAGCTCGCCTACGAGCATCTGGTGGAGGAGGTGGAGTTCCGCGACAGTCTGATGCGGACCTGATCCCCGGAAAGCGAACGGGCCGCCCCCGGAAAAGGGGCGGCCCGTCGGAAGACCCGTTCAGGAGGGCCGGAGCGTCAGTGCGCTTCGGCCTTCTTCCGTTTGCGGCGGGCGGCGGCCATCAGGTTCAGCGCCTCGACCAGCGTCGAGAAGGCGATGGCGAAGTACAGATAGCCCTTCGGGATGTGGAAGCCGAAGCCGTCGGCGATCAGCGCCACGCCGACCAGCAGCAGGAAGGACAGGGCCAGCATCTTCACGGTGACGTGGCGGTTCACGAAGTCGCCCACCGGGCGGGCGGCGAACAGCATCACCGCCATGGCGATGATGACGGCGGTGACCATCACCGGCAGGTCGTTGGACATGCCGACCGCGGTGATCACGCTGTCCAGCGAGAAGACGATGTCCAGCACGATGATCTGCCCGACCACCGCGCCAAAGCTGGCGACCTTGGGAGCGGAACCGCCCTCCTCGTGGCCTTCCACGGTGTGGTGGATCTCGATGGTGCCCTTGGCCAGCAGGAACAGGCCGCCGCCGAGCAGGATCAGGTCGCGGCCCGAGAAGCCCATGCCGAGCACGGTGATCAGCGGTTCCGTCAGGGTCGCCACCCAGGAGATGGAGGCGAGCAGCAGAAGCCGCATGACCAGCGCCAGCGCCAGACCGAGCTGCCGGGCCTTCTGCTGCTGATGGACCGGCAGCTTGGCCGCCATGATCGAAATGAAGATGATGTTGTCGATGCCGAGCACGATCTCCAACGCGGTGAGCGTCAGGAGGCTGGCCCAGACCTGCGGGTCGGAGAACAGTTCGAGCATGAGGGCGGCGGGCTCCGAAAAAGTCGGCCGTTGCGGGACTATTTTGCGCAGATGAGGTTGCGGCCCCTGAATGGCAATGGCCCGGCCCGCGCTTCGCCGCCGCTTTCCCCGGCTGTTCCGGCTTACTCCTCTCCGTACAGCTGGTCGAGCGCCCGGCGGTCGCGCTTGGTCGGGCGCCCGGCGCCGGGCTCCCGCGGGGCCGGCGGCGCGCGGTAGGGGTCGTGGATCGCCTCCTCGCGCACCGGCGGGGCGAGGTCCTCGTAAAGGGCCAGCGCCTCCGGCGCCGGGCCGCGCCGGCTGCCCAGCGCGACCACCTTGATCACACGGATGTGCCGTCCCTGCGCAAAGGTCAGCACGTCGCCGGGTTTCACCGCGTAATGCGCCTTGTTCACAACGGTGCCGGACACCCGCAAGCCGCCGCCGTTGCACAGCTTCGCCGCGAGGCTGCGCGTCTTGAAGAAGCGCGCAAACCACAGCCACTTGTCGATTCGCAACCGGCCCGCCGGGGTGGGGTCGGAGCGGGGGATGTCGTCGTCGTTGTCGTCGAGGTCGGTCATGCGGGGCCCCCACCCTTCCCACGGCGGACGCCGTGGGCCCCTTCCCTCCCCCGCTTCGCAGGAGAGGGAGGCTCAATCCCCTCCCCTGCGGAGCGGGGGAGGGTCAGGGTGGGGGCAAAAGCGAATCTCTTCATCACGTTCCCGAAAGCTGGCGCAGCTTGGCGAAGGGGTGGTCGGCGTTGACGGGGGCCTCGCGGCGGGGCTTGTGGCGCGGGTTGCGGCGGCGGCGCCAGGAGACCGCCCCATCCTCCGCCACCGAGCGGGTGTAGCCAAGCCCCTTCATCACCGCCCCCAGCTCGTCCGGCTTGGCGCCGATCATCTGGGCCAGGGCCGGCTCGGCCACCGCCCTTCCATCCTTGGCGGCGGTCAGCAGCTCGGTCTCCAGCCGGTCGAGCATGTCCACCCGCAGCGCCCGCGGTCCCGCCGCGGGGTAGCCGATGGCCTCCCAGAAGGCGGGCGGCGCGCCCGTCGCCTCCACCGAGACGCGGCCCGGCGGCGGGATCGGCACCGGCAAAGGCAACCGATGCTTCACCGCCCACAGCAGCCCGCGCAGTTCCACCGCCCCCGGCTTGGCGAGCGCCGTCAGATAGAGGTGCGACACGCCGAGCCGCACGCCATGGCGGGACAGCGCCTTGCGGTCGGCCTTCTCCAGCCCCTCCACCATCGGGGCGACCGGCGCACGGGGCATCGCCCCCATGTTCTCGACGAGCTGGAAGGCCAGCCCGCGCGCTGTTCCCGTCAAATCCGCCGCATCGCGCAGCGCCAGCAGGGGGCGCAGCCGGGCGGCGACGCGGTCTTTCAGCCAGCGCTCCAAGCGGACGCGCACACGGTCGAGCTGCCCCTGGTCGAGCAGCCCCTCGTCGAAGGGCAGAACCGCCGGGGTCAGCACCGACGGGCCGGGGCCGAGCCGGGCCACCGCCAACCCGTCCGCCGTCAGCACCCCGTCCGGCCCAAGCGCGAACACATCGTCCGGCTCCTGCTCGAAGGCGCGCAGGCGGGACGCCACTTCGTCGCGAAGCGCGCGGCGGGCGGCGGTCAGCAGGGACTTGGCCTCCTCCGAGCGCTCCGGCGCGTCGGGGACGAAGCGGAAGCCCTCCAGCCGGCCCACCGGGTGACCCTCCACCACCACCTCGCCGTCGGCGCGCACGCCGCCGATCAGCTCCCGCCCGTCCTTCAGCGTCCGGACCAGCGTGGCCGAGCGGCGGTCGATGAAGCGCTGCGTCAGCCGCTCGTGCAGGGCGTCGGACAGCTTGTCCTCGATGGCGCGGGTGCGCGCCTGCCAGTGCACCGGGTCGGTCAGCCAGCTCGGCCGGTTGGAGATGTAGGTCCAGGTGCGGATGTGGGCGATGCGGGCGACCAGCGCGTCGATGTCGCCCTCGGTGCGGTCGAGCCGGGCGATCTGCTTGGCCGCCCAATCCTCGTCCAGCCGCCCGATGCCGGTGCGCAGCTGGCGGAAGATCTGCCCGAGCAGCCGGGTGTGGGCGTCCGACAGCACCTTGCGGAAGTCGGGGACCTGGCAAACCTCCCAGAGCAGGCGCACGTTGTCGCGGCCCTTGGCGAGGTCCATCACCTCATGGTCGCGGACCAGCGCCTGGAGCGCCAGATGGTCGTCGGCGTCGCGGGCGCGCAGCAGCTCGGGGATCGGCGGGCGCTCCTCCAGCGACTTCAGCAGGAAGCCCGGCGTGTCGAAGCGCAGCTTGCTGTTGCGCCACATCAGCGTCTTGATCGTCTCGAACTGGTGGTTCTCGACGCGGTCGACCACGTCGGCCTCCAGCTCCCCCACCTCGTCGGTGGTGCCGAAGGTGCCGTCGCGCATGTGCCGCCCGGCGCGCCCGGCGATCTGCGCCACCTCCGGCGCGCGCAGGCGGCGCGGGGCGAAGCCGTCGAACTTCACGATGCGGGCGAAGGCCACATGGTCGACGTCCATGTTCAGACCCATGCCGATGGCGTCCGTCGCCACCAGATAGTCCACCTCCCCCGCCTGATAGAGCCCGACCTGGGCGTTGCGGGTGCGCGGGGACAGCGCCCCCAGCACCACCGCGGTGCCGCCGCGCTGGCGCCGGATCATCTCGGCCAGCGCGTAGACGTCGGTCGCCGAGAAGGCGACGACGCAGGAGCGCGGCGGCAGGCGCGTCAGCTTGCGGTAGCCGGCGTAGGTGAGCTGCGAGAAGCGCGGCCGGCTGATGAACTCGGCGCGCGGCACCAGCCGGCGGATCAGCGGCTGCACGGTGTCGGAGCCGAGGAACATCGTCTCCACCAGCCCGCGCGCGTTGAGCAGCCGGTCGGTGAAGATGTGCCCGCGCTCCGGATCGGCGCAGAGCTGCACCTCGTCCACCGCCAGGAAGTCCACCGCCCGGTCGAGCGGCATGGATTCCACCGTGCACACCCAGTAGGACGGGCTGGGGGGCAGGATCTTCTCCTCCCCCGTCACCAGGGCCACGGCGTTCTTGCCCTTGATCGACACGATGCGGTCGTAGTTCTCACGGGCCAGCAGGCGCAGCGGAAAGCCGATCATCCCCGTCCGGTGGCCGAGCATGCGCTCGATGGCGAGATGGGTTTTCCCGGTGTTGGTCGGCCCCAGCACGGCGACCACCCGGCCACCCGCACCCAGACCGCCCCCGGACGAAGAAAGGACAGAGGTCATAAGCGTAAGTTTTGGGCCTGGAGACCGGCAATGCAAGCGTCAGGGCGGCCGTGCCGTGCTGCAACGCCCATCCGGGGCCGAACTCTTTCGGAAACGGTATAAAACCTCGGGCCGATGGACGGGCGCCGGTTATCCCGTCTACCCTGGCGCGCTCCACCCTAAGGGATTCCTCATGCGCCACACCCTGCGCCGTCTTCCCGCCCGTCCGCTCGCCGCCGCGCTGATGCTCGCAACCCTGGCGCTGCCGCCCGCCGCCGCCCGCGCGGAGGCCCCCCCGGTGACCGAGGACGGGGCCAGGGCGCTCGCCGCCGCGCTGAAGGACGGGTTGGCCCGCTGGTTCCCCAAGAGCGAGGGCGACGCGACCGAGCTGCGCTGGACCGGCGAGCCGGTGGCCACCCCGGCCGGCGACCATTACGAGGTCGCCCTGCCCGCCCTGACCGCGGTGTCGGACGACGGCACCACCGCCGACATCGGCACCATCCGCCTGACGGTGAAGCCGCAGGACGGCAACACCCACGCCGTCACCGCCACCCTGCCCGACCGCGTCGCCATCCTGGACAACGGCAAGCCGTCGGCCACCGTCAAGCTGGGCCGCCAGCGCATCAGCGCCCTGTGGTCCGGCGCCTACGAAACGGCGCTGTCCATGGACGCGGAGCTTGGCGACCTGTCGGTCACCAGCGACCGCAAGGGCAAGAAGGGCAAGAAGGACGAGAGCGCCCTGACCGTCGGCGCCATCACCGTCGCCGGGGAGCTGAAGCCGGACGGCAGCGCCGCCGCCGGCACCCCGCTGTGGAGCGGCCCCGGCGCGCTGTCCATCAGCAACCTGCGCTTCCTCGACGAGACGAAGAAGGAGGTGCTGAACCTCGGCGGCCTGACGATGGAGGGCACCTACACCCGCGTCGACCTCGCCCGCGCCGACGCCATGCAGCGGCTGACCCAGACCCACGCCCTGGCCGGCACCCAGCCCCCGGCGGCGGAGCTGATCCCGCTGATGCAGAACCTGATGGGCGGGGCCAGCGGGCGCGTCCGCCTGTCCGGCCTGACCGCCCTGAATCCGGAGGACGGCACCCGCCTCGCGCTGGGCCAGCTCGTCCTGCGCGGCAGCGCCGAGGATCTGGACAAGCCGATGGCCTCGACCACCTTCGGGATCGAGTCCAGCGGCCTGACGCTGGAACCGGAGGTGGCACCGAAGGCCTTCATGCCGGACAAGCTGGACGTTCAGATCAGCACCGCGAAGCTGCCGACCGCTTCGCTGTGGCGGGCCTTCGCCGACCTCGCCACGCTGGCCGAGGCCCAGGCCGCCGCGGGCGAGGAGGATGAGGAAGAAGGCGAGGGCGAGGAGGATGAGGAAGAAGGCGAGGGCGAGGAGGAAGCCGACTTGCCGGACCATGGGGCCGACGAGGCGGCGGTGGCCGCCATCGGCAACCGGCTGATGGGCGCCATGGCGGAGGTCGGGACGGAGCTGCGCATCGACCGCTTCGTCGTCAACACCCCGGCGACCTCCGGCACCGTGACCGGCGCCATGCGCATGGCCGCCAACTCCGCCTTCGGCGCGGTGGGCAGCAGCACCGTGCTGCTGCGCGGCCTGGACGCCGCCACCAAGGCGATGCAGCCCAAGCCGGGCAAGAAGGCCGACGAAAGCACCCAGAACGCGCTGGGGGTGATCGCCATGCTCCAGGCCTTCGGGCAGGCGTCCAAGGACGACGCCGGCAACGACGTGCGCAGCTACAAGATCGACGTCACCGAGACCGGCCAGTTCCTGCTGAACGGGGCGGACATGAGCGCGATGATGGGCATGGGCCAGCCGGAGCCGGAGCCGATCCAGGGCAAGAAGCGCTGAGGCTGCGGGAAGGGTCTTGCCCCCACCCTTCCCACGGCTGCGCCGCGGGCCCCTTCCCTCCCCCGCTGACGCAGGAGAGGGAGTTGATCCCCTCCCCTGCGAAGCGGGGGAGGGTTAGGGAGGGGGCAACACGTCTCCCAACCCAACCCACCACTCCGGTTGCGAAACTCCAGTGCAACGCCAGCCGATCGCTCTTGCATGGGGCGGCGCGCTCGCACATATCTGCGCCGTCCTTCGGACCCATCGGCAAGCTTACCAACAAGAACGATCAAGGATGACACCATGACCGAGGAACGGCTCAGCTTCCAGGCCGAGGTCAGCCGCCTGCTCGACATCGTCGCGCACTCGCTCTACAGCGAGAAGGAAGTCTTCCTGCGCGAGCTGGTCTCCAACGCCTCCGACGCCTGCGACCGGCTGCGCTACGCCGCGCTGACGCAGCCCGAACTGTCCGCCGACGACCCGAACCTGAAGGTCCGGCTGACCGTGGACAAGGAGGCGCGGACCCTCACCGTGGCCGACAACGGCATCGGCATGAACCGCGAGGATCTGGTCGAGAACCTCGGCACCATCGCGCGCTCCGGCACCGCCGCCTTCATGCGCAACCTGAAGGACAGCGCGAAAGACGGGGATGCCAAGAAGGACGTCAACCTGATCGGCCAGTTCGGCGTCGGCTTCTACTCCGCCTTCATGGTCGCCGACCGGGTGGAGGTGCTGACCCGCAAGGCCGGGGAGACGCAGGGCTGGCGCTGGCTGTCGGACGGCAAGGGCGAGTTCACCATCTCCGACGTCGCCGACCTGCCGCGCGGCACACAGATCAAGCTGCACCTGCGCGAGGGCGACGACGAGTATCTGGAGGAGCACCGCCTCTCCGGCATCGTCCGCAAATACTCCGACCACATCGCCATCCCGATCCTCTTCGGCGAGGGTGAGGACGCCAAGTCGCTGAACAGCGCGTCGGCCCTGTGGATGCGCTCCAAGAGCGAGATCACGGCGGAGCAGTACACGGAGTTCTACCACCATGTCGGGCACGCCTTCGACGATCCGTGGCTGACCCTGCACTGGCGGGCCGAGGGCGCCATCGAATACACGAACCTGCTGTTCGTTCCGTCCTCCAAGCCGTTCGACCTGTTCGACCCCAAGCGCGCCCACCGGGTGAAGCTGTACGTCAAGCGCGTCTTCATCACCGATTCGGCGGAAGGGCTGCTGCCGCCCTACCTGCGCTTCCTGCGCGGCGTGGTGGACAGCGAGGACCTGCCGCTGAACATCAGCCGCGAGATGCTCCAGCACAACCCGATGCTGGCCAAGATCCGCGCCGGCATCACCCGCCGCGTCCTGTCGGAGCTTGGCAAGAAGGCCCGCGACACCGAGAAGGCGGAGGAATACGCAGCCTTCTGGGAGAATTTCGGCGCCGTCCTCAAGGAAGGCCTCTACGACGACTACGAGCACCGGGACGACCTGCTGAAGCTGATGCGCTTCCGCAGCACCGCCGGTGACGGTCTGGTCTCGCTGGAGGAGTATCTGGGCCGCATGAAGGAGGGCCAGGAGGCCATCTTCACCATCAGCGGCGACGACATCGAGACGCTGAAGCGCAGCCCGCAGCTCGAAGGCTTCAAGGCCAAGGGCGTCGAGGTGCTGTTGCTGACCGACCCGGTGGACGAGTTCTGGGTGCCGTCGGTCGGCAGCTTCCAGGACAAGCCCTTCAAGTCGGTGACCCGCGGCGGCGCCGATCTCGGCAAGATCCAGGGCGGCGAGGAGAAGCCCGCCGAGGAGAAGGCCTCCGAGGGCGAGCTGACCGACCTGCTGGTCCTGCTGAAGCTGACGCTCCAGGACGTGGTGAAGGACGTCCGCCCGTCGGAGCGCCTGACCGACAGCGCCGTCTGCCTCGTCGCCGACGAGAACGACATGGACATGCACCTGGAACGCCTGCTGAAGCAGCACAAGCAGCTCGGCATGGACGCCCCGGCGGCCAAGCGCATCCTGGAGGTCAACCCCGCCCACCCGCTGATCAAGCGCCTCGCCGAGCGCGCCAAGGCAAGCGGTGCGGCGACCTCGCTGGACGACGCGGCGTGGCTGCTGCTCGACCAGGCGCGCATCGTGGAAGGCGAAGCCCTCCCCGACCCCGCCGCCTTCGCCCGCCGTCTGGCGAGCGCCATGGAGAAGGGGCTGGCGTAAGGGTTCGTCACCGTTGCCCCCTCCCTAACCCTCCCCCTCTTCGAGGGGGAGGGGACTTTTCTCCCTCTCCCGCAAAGCGGGGGAGGGCCGGGGTGGGGGCAAGGCTACCCGCCCACCCGCTCCGCCGGGAAGACCAGCGTCATGGTGGTGCCGCGGTCGGGCGCGGTGTCGATGTCCAGCCTCCCCCCGTGAAGCTCCACCAGCCGCTTGGTCAGCGGCAGGCCGAGGCCGGTGCCGATGTGGTTGCGGCCCAGCGCGCTGTCGATCTGGCCCCAGGGCTCCAGCGCTTTCTCCAGCTCGTCGGCGGTCATGCCGATGCCGGTGTCGTGCACCGAAAGGCACAGCGCCCCGTCCGCCGCCACGCGGCCGTTCAGGGTGACCACCCCGTCGGGCGGCGTGAACTTCACCGCGTTGGACAGCAGGTTCAACAGCATCTGCCGCAGCTTGCGCTCGTCGGCGCGCAGCGCAGGCAATTTCGGCGGCAGGTCGGTGTCGATGCCGACCCCGGCCCGCCCGGCGCGGTCGGAGAGCAGGCGGGCGCTGCCCACGGCGACGCGCAGCACGTCCACCGCGGATTCGGCCAGCTCCAGCCGTCCGGCCTCGGCCTTCGACAGGTCGAGCAGGTCGTTGATGAGGTCCATCAGGTGCCGCCCACTTTCCGCGATGTCGCGGGCGTAGTCGCGGTAGAGCGGGTTGGAGATCGGCCCCAGGACCTCCTGCTCCAGCAGTTCGGCGAAGCCCATCATCGCGTTCAGCGGGGTGCGGATCTCATGGCTCATGCAGGCGAAGAAGGCGGTCTTGGCGCGGTTGGCGCGCTCCGCGGCGCGGCGGGCCTCGTCGAGCTGGCGGGTCCGCTGGATGATCTGTTCGTCCGTCCGCGCCAGCAGGGCCACCCCCGACCCGATGCCGAGGTACCGCCCGTTCTCCAGCACGACGAAGCCGGAGGCCAGCGCGCCGGGCTTGTCCTGCATGATCCGCCGCGCGACCTCGCAGAGCGGAAGGTCCGCGTCCACCAGCAGCGAGTCCGGGTCCATCGCCGTCCGCGCCGGCGCCTCCGGATCGGCAATCCCCGCCAGCGCCAGACGGTCCACCAGCCCCAGGACGCGCCCGTCCTCCGCCGTCACGGCGAGCGCCGGCAGACCGGGTTGGGCGGCCAGCCGGTCCCGCAGGGTGCGGCAGGGCGTGTCCGGCCCGACGGGCGGCTCACGGACGGCCAGCAGGGCCGCCACCAGGACAGGGGCGGTCTCCATTTCCGGCGTGCCGCTTGGGACGGGACTGGTCGGATCGGGATCGAGCACGGGGTGACGCAGCCTCGTCTGTCGGATGGGACGGTCGGTCCGGAACCGAAGCAGCCCCGGACCCTCCATCCTGCCAGACGTTCGTTTGCAATTGGTTGCCGTATCAGACGGCTCCGGCCGCCGGCACCGCGTTCTGCGGAGCGCCGCCGGCGCCCGTCCCGCCGGTCGCCGTGACCTGCACATCCACCGTCATGCCGAGGAAATCCGCCGGCGCCCCGGTCCAGGAACCGCCGAGCGGCACCGCCTGCGACGGGTCCCGGGCAACGGCGACGCGGATCAGGTTCTTGCCGCCGACGATGCCGTTGGTCGGGTCGAACTCCACCCAGCCGCAGCCCGGCAGGTAGATCTCGACCCAGGCGTGGGTCGCCCCGCCGCCGGTCATCGCCCCATCCTGCCCATCCCGCGCGGGATCGTAGAGGTAACCGGACACGAAGCGCGCCGCGAAGCCCAGCGAGCGCACCGCCTCCATCATCAGAAGCGCGAAATCGCGGCAGGAACCGCTCTTCCAGGTCAGGGTGTCCACCGGGCTCTGGGTGCCCTCCAGGTCGCGCGCCTGATAGGTGAAGGTTTCCTTGATGGCGCGGGTCATCGACACCAGCATGTCCTGCGTGTCGGGCGGCCCGCCCTCGCCCAGCGTCACGAACTGCCGGGCCCATTCGTCCACCAGATGGTCGGGGTCCGGGTAGTGCCGCTGGGTGGTCAGCGCCAGGTCCGGCACCTCCTCCGCGGAATAGCTGAAGGGGTAGGAGCGCGCGTAGTCCTCGATGGGGAATTCCAGCTCGCCCATCGGGTAGTGATCGACCCGGATGTGGCTTTCGAAGCGCAGCTCGGTCGCCGGCTGGTCGAAGCTCACCACCGCGATGGAATTGCCGAACACGTCGTGGAGCCAGCGGACGGAGGCCGGCGGCGGGCTGATCACCAGACCCGTTTCGATCAACCGCAGATCGTGGCTGTCGCGGGGCCGGAACATCAGGCGATGGTCGCCGAAGGTCACCGGGTTGGCGTAGCGGTAGGTGGTGGTGTGGTGGATGTCCAGGGTCATCATGGCGCGCGCCCTTTCCGTAAGCCGACACCAAACGTCGGCGTTTGTGAATGGTTCCGAATCACAGTATGGTGCTCGGGCATTCGGGTGGCCGTGCCGGGGAGGGACGGCGGCCAACGCGCGGCCGGGGCCACACGTGCCAAGCCACAAGGGGCCGGTCCGCGCGCCCATGAGACGACAACAAGGGGACTTCCATGCCTTCGCGCCTCGAACAGCTCTGCATCGAGAAAGGGCTGAAGATGACCGACCAGCGCCGCGTGATCTCGCGCGTGCTGTCGGAGGCCGCCGACCACCCCGACGTGGAGGAGGTTCACCGCCGGGCATCCACCATCGATCCGCGCATCTCCATCGCCACCGTCTACCGCACGATGCGCCTGTTCGAGGATGCGAACGTCATCGACCGGCTGGACTTCGGCGACGGCCGCGCCCGCTATGAGGAAGCCGGGTCGGAGCACCATCATCACCTGATCGATCTCGAATCCGGAAAGGTGGTGGAGTTCCAGAATGAAGATCTCGAACGGCTGAAGGAAGTCATAGCCCGCGAATTGGGCTATGAACTGCTCGGCCATAGGCTTGAATTGTATGGTGTTCCGTTGCGCCGCCGCACCACCACGTCGGAGGGGGAGTAACGCCCGGGCGTGCCCTTCCTTGAGTCCTTTGGACTCGTCGGGCACCATCCGGACGATAATCCCATCAATTGCGGGTTGCGCCGGGCGCGGGTCTGTCCAGAGGCGATGCGTGGTCCTAGCTTCAGGAACACACACGAATCACCGACGGATCAACCGCCGCCATGGACGACACGAACAACGACCCGGTTCTCGCCCGCCTCGACCGGCTGAACGACAGCGTCACCCGCCGTCTGGACAAGCTGGAGGAGCGCCTGCGCATCCTGGAGCAGGACAACGGCGAGATCATCAACCTCCTGATCGCCGTGAAGGCGGGGCTGGAGGAATGCGCCGGAGAAATCGCCGCCGGCGAGCTGCTGGTCGAGGCGGAGGACGCGGACGATTCCCCCAGCCCGTCGCTGCACTAAGTTGCGTCGGACGGGCCTCCTCAACGCATTTGGCTTGTGACGCGGCGCGTTCCACCGGATAAGGGCGCATGCAGACCAGCGCCATTCCCATTCCCGACGTCATCGTCTCCAGCCCCTCCACCGGAGGAATCGGCCCCCTGGCCTCCATCGCGCCGGGGGTGGCCTTCTTCGACTTCGACGGGACGCTGATCCACGGCGACAGCCTGCTGATGTTCATCGGCGAGGTCATCGGGCGCAACCGCGCCCGGCTGGCCTTTCTGGACGCCCTGCGCTCCGGTCTGCACCGCCACGCGCGCGGGCGCGGGCCGGGGGTGGATTTTCCGGGATCGGTCAAGACCATTTTGCTGCGCCGGACGCTGCGCGGCGTTCCGGTGGCCGACGCGCTGGCCGCGGCGGAACGGCTGGTCCACCGCATCCGCTGGCACGCCCCGCTGGTCGAAACCCTGAAGATGCACAGGCGCGAGGGGCGCCGGGTGGTCGTCGCCACCGGAGCGCTCGACGTCTACATGCCGGCCCTGCTGCGCGGGTTGGACGTCGACGACCTGCTCGCCACGGGGATGGAGGTGGAGGACGGCACCCTGACCGGGCGGCTGTGCACCGGCAATTGCGTCCGGCTGGACAAGCAGGAGCGGGTGCGCGGCTGGATCGCCGCCAACGGTCCCTTCGGCGAAACCTGGGGCTACGGCAACCGCCCCAGCGACCTGCCCATGCTGTCCATCGTCGACCGCCCCACCGTCGTCAAGATCCGCTGACGTCAATATCCGCTGATCAGACGGCGCGTGCCGGCCATAGGGATTTGCAACCCGAACCCGCGTGGCGTAGAAAACTCCTGAGCTTCAGGGAAGCCCGTGGTGAGACCCCCATGACGACCGGCTTTTCCATCGACGCCAACATCCGCCTGCCCGGCCAGGGGGACCGCCACGCCGTCGTCGCCGACGACGATCACGCCCAGCGGAACGCGCTGGCCCGCCATCTGGCCGAACGCGGCTTCACCGTGTCCACGGTGTCCGGCGGCTTCGAAGCGCTGAGCCTCATCGGGGCGGAGGGTCCGGCCGTCGCCCTGCTGCGCCGCCGCATGCCGGAGGACGAGGGGGACCGGGCCGCGGCGCTGGCCTGCATGCTCTACCCGCACACCCGGATCATCCTGACCGCCGGCGCGCCGGACACCCAGCCGGGCAACAGCCCGGTCACCGTGCTGACCCGCCCGGTGGATCTGGCGCTGCTCGACCGCTGCCTGGACGGACTATAGGACCAATTCGACCGGCATCCCCACAGCCAGCCCGGCGTCGCGGTCGGCGCGGCCCCGGTTGACGGCGATCTCCGCCAGACCGCTGGAGTTCGCGTACCACAGCGCCTCCCCCACCGGGACGTCGGCGAAGGTCCGGCCACGGCGCACCGTGCGCCCGCCGGCCCGCAGCACCGCGTCCTCCGGCAGCCGGTCGGCGCGCAGGCCGGTCATGGCGTTGCCGTAGACGTCCACATAGACGATCCGCGCCAGATCGTCCGGCCAGTCGGGCCGCGCGAGGCTGGCCGGAGCGACGGGCTCCAGCACGACCGGGTTCCCCATGGCGAGGCTGGCCGCCACCGGGGCGAACAGGTCCCGCCCGTGGAAGCTGGCCGACAGCCGCTCGGGCCGCCAGCCGATGCTCCAGGCGCGCACCGACCCGGCCCGCCGCCGCAGCAGTTCGAACAGGCCGTTGTCCGGCCCGACGAAGCGGCGCCCGTCGGCCTCCACCACCAGCGGGCGGCGGTCGGTCCCGACGCCGGGGTCGACGACGCAGAGGAAGACGCTGTCCGCCGGGAATTCCGGAGCGTAGGCGGCCAGCAGATAGGCCGACAGCTGCGGATCGAAGGCGGGCGCGTCGGCGAACAGGTCGATGACCGGCAGCCCCGGCGCCATCCGCGCCAGCACCGCCTTCATCTGCCCGGTGTAGGGGCCGGACAGCCCGAAATCCGTAAAGAGCACGATCATCCCGCCACTGTAGCGCACTCCACCCCGTTCGGTAAGACACGGATCGTCACGAGCCGCCTTGCAAGGCCGGAGAGGCGCTTCATATATTCGTGGAACGCAAATGCACTCCGCCCCGTTTACTTGGTCCGCCTGCCCTAACCTTGCCGATCTTTGTCAGGACCAATGAATATGAACATATGTTCAAAAACCTTCGCGACGAAGAGCCTGACGAAGTTTATCGCGGCCGTCGGCTTGGCCGTTTGCCTCCTCTTGCCGGTAGCGGCGCAGGCCGAAAGTGAACGGCCCCATATCGTCGCTACCACCGGCATGGTCGCCGACCTCGTGCGGGCGGTGGCCGGCGACCGGGCGGAGGTGGAGGCGCTGATGGGCGAAGGCGTCGATCCGCACCTGTTCAAGCCCACCCGCTCCGACACGGTGAAGCTGCTGCGGGCCGACGCGGTGTTCATCAGCGGCCTGCACCTGGAAGGCAAGATGACCGCCGCCTTCGACCGGCTGCGCGAGTCCGGCAAGCCGGTGGTGGCGCTGGGCGATGCGGTGCCCAAGGAGCGGCTGCTCAGCCCGCCCGAATTCGAGGGCGCCCACGACCCGCACATCTGGATGGATGTGGGAATCTGGGCCAGCACCCTGCCGGCCATCCGCGACGGGCTGGCGCGGCTCGACCCCGCGGGTACCGAGACGTACGCCCGCAACGCCGACGCGTACGGGGCGGAGCTGGCGCGGCTCGACGCGTACGCCCGGCGCATCCTGGCCTCCATCCCCGGCAAGGCCCGCGTGCTGGTGACCGCCCACGACGCCTTCAACTATCTGGGCCGTGCCTACGGGATCGAGGTGCGCGGCATCCAGGGGATCAGCACGGAATCCGAGGCCGGGCTGCGGGTCATCGAGGAACTGGCCGCGCTGCTGGCGGACCGCGGCGTGCCGGCGGTCTTCCCGGAAACCAGCGTGTCCGACCGCAACGTCCGCGCCCTGGTCGAAGGGGCGGGGGCCCGCGGCCATCGGGTGACGCTGGGCGGCGCCCTGTTCTCCGACGCCATGGGCGCGCCGGGCAGCTATGAAGGCACCTACATCGGCATGATCGACCACAATGTGACGACCATCGCCCGCGCGCTGGGCGGCGAGGCGCCGGCCGACGGCTTTCAGGGCAAGCTCGCCCTGGCGCAGCGCTGACGCGGCGGAGAAGGAACGGACCATGCAGTATCTCTGGCGCACCCCCGGCAGCCGCACCGCCCCCGAAGAGGCCTCGCCCATCGGACCGCCGCCCCTGGAGATCCGCGGCCTGACCGTCGCCTACCACCGCCGGCCGGTGCTGTGGAACGTCGATTACGCCGCCCCGCCGGGCGGGCTGATCGCCGTGGTCGGGCCGAACGGCGCGGGCAAGTCGACCCTGATCAAGGCGTGCCTCGGGCTCGTCCCGCGGGTGTCGGGAACGGTCGAGGTGTTCGGGCGCCCGATCGCGAAGCAGCGCCGCCTGATCGGCTATGTGCCGCAGCGGGAAAGCGTGGATTGGGACTTCCCCGTCTCGGCGCTCGACGTGGTGGCGATGGGCCGTTACGGGAAGATCGGCTGGTTCCGCCCGGTCACCCGCGCCCACAGGGAGGCGGCGCTGCACGCGCTGGAGCGGGTGGGCATGGCCGACTTCGCCCGGCGCCAGATCGGCCAGCTGTCCGGCGGCCAGCAGCAGCGCGTCTTCCTGGCCCGCGCGCTGGCGCAGGAGGCGCAGCTCTATTTCATGGACGAGCCCTTTGCCGGGGTGGACGCGGCGACGGAGCGCGCGGTGCTTCAGGTGCTGCGCGACCTCGACGCCGCCGGGCGGACGGTGATCTGCGTCCACCACGACCTCCAGACGGTCAGCGACTATTTCGACCACGCGCTTCTGCTCAACACACGGGTGGTCGCCCAGGGGCCGGTCGCGCGGGTGATGACACCCGACCTGCTGTCCCGCACCTACGGCGGGCGGCCGATGCCGGCCCCCGCGGCATTGGGGACATTGGGGGCGGAGGCGTCATGATCGATGAGGCCTTGCGCATCCTGACCTTCCAGTCCGGCTTCAACAGCGCCGTGGTGGTCGCCGGGACCGCCGCGCTGGGGCTGGCCGGCGGGACGGTCGGCACCTTCCTGCTGCTGCGCCGCCGCGCGCTGGTCAGCGACGCGCTGAGCCACGCCACCCTGCCCGGCATCGCCGTCGCCTTCCTGGTCGGGGCGGTGCTCGGCCTGCCGGAACGGTCGCTGCCGCTGCTGCTGACCGGGGCGGTGGCCAGCGGGGTGGTCGGGCTGCTGACCGTGCAGGCGCTGTCCCGCTTCACCCGGCTGACCGAGGATTCGGCGATCGGCGCGGTGCTGTCGGTCTTCTTCGGGCTGGGCGTCGTGCTGCTCAGCGTCATCCAGAACCTGGAGCTGGGTGGGCAGGCCGGGCTGAAGACCTTCATCCTGGGCCAGACCGCCGCCATGGCGCAGGGCGAAGCCATCGCCATCGGCCTGCTGGCCGCCGGAGCGGCGCTGGCCGTCGCCCTGCTGTTCAAGGAATTGCGGGTGCTGGCCTTCGATCCCGGCTTCGCCGCCGTGCAGGGCTGGCCGGTGGGGGCGCTCGACCTCGTGCTGATGGGGCTGGCGACTCTGGTGACGGTGATCGGGCTCCAGACGGTGGGGCTGATCCTGGTGGTGGCGCTCCTCATCATCCCGCCCGCCGCGGCGCGCTTCTGGACCGACCGGCTGCCCGCCCTGACCGTCGCCGCGGCGGTGATCGGCGCGCTGTCCGGCTGGCTCGGCGCCACCCTGTCGGCCCTGCTGCCCAAGCTGCCGGCGGGGGCGGTCATCGTCCTGGTCGCCGGGGGTTTCTTCCTGCTCAGCTTCCTGTTCGCCCCGGCGCGCGGGCTGGTCGCCGCCGCGCTGCGCCAGGGGCGGCTGCGCCTGACCTTCGCGGAGCGGCGCGCCCTGACCGACCTTTTGGACGGCCGGCCGGTGGAAGGCTCCGTGGCGCTCTGGCTGCGCCTGCGCGGCTACACCCGGGACGGCGCCCTCACCCCCGCCGGGCAGACCGCCGCCCGCGCGGCGGCGCGCGACCGCCGGCTGTGGGAGCGGTTCCTGGCCGACTATCCCGCCCTGCTGCCCGCCCACGCCAACTGGGGCGTCGACCCCATCGACTCGGTCCTGCCCGGCGACATGGTCCGGCTGCTGGAGGAGCGGAGCGCCCCGTCATGATGCCCGACGTCCAGGAATTCCTTCAGATCGACGCCCCCGCCCTGCTCGCCGCGGTGCTGGCCTGCGCCGCCTGCGCGCTGGTCGGCAACTTCCTGGTGCTGCGGCGCCAGGGGATGATGGGCGACGCGGTCAGCCACGCCATCCTGCCCGGCATCGTCGGCGGCTTCCTGGTCGCCGGCACGCGGGAGACGCTGCCGATGATGCTCGGCGCGCTGGCCGCCGCGGCGCTGGCCGGCCTGCTGATCGAGGCGGTGCGGCGGCTGGGCCGGCTGGAGTCCGGCGCCGCCATGGGCGTCGTCTTCACCGTGATGTTCGCCGCCGGCGTGGTGATGATCGAGCAGGCGTCGGCCGGCGGGGTCGATCTGGACGCCGACTGCGTGCTCTACGGCCAGTTGGAGACCATCCTGTGGCTGGCCCCCAAGGGCTGGGAGTCGCTGACCGACCCGGCGGTGTGGGCCGCCCTGCCGCGGGAGGTGCTGACGCTGGCCGCGGTCTTCGCGCTCTGCGTCGCGCTGGTCGGGCTGTTCTACAAGGAGCTGAAGATCACCACCTTCGATCCGGCGCTGGCCTCCACGCTGGGCATCCCGGCGGGGCTGTTCCATTACGGGGTGGTGCTTCTGGTCGCCGCCACGGCCATCGCCGCCTTCGAGGCGGTGGGCTCCATCCTGGTCATCGCCATGCTGATCGCCCCGCCCGCCGCGGCGCGCCTGCTGACCGACCGGCTGGCCGCGCAGATCCTGCTCAGCGTCGCGCTGGGGGTGCTGGCGGCGCTGGCCGGCTATGGCGCCGCCGCCTTCGGGCCGATGCTGCTGGGGGCGTCGCACTCGCTGAACGCGGCGGGGATGATCGCGGTGGCGTCCGGGCTGATCCTGGCGCTGGCCGTCCTGTTCGGGCCGCGCCACGGCCTGCTGGGGCGGCGCCGCGCCGTCGGCCGGCTGCGCGCCGACCCCGGATTCATTGCTCCGGAGGCGCAAAAGCCGTAACGTTTTCGCTTCGTCCGATGCGGAGCGCCGAATGCCGTTCCCCCACCGCCGGCTGCGCCGTTGGAGCTGGCTCACCCTGATCGCGTTCCTCCTCCTGATGGCGAGCGCGCTGCACACGCTGCAGCATCTTCTGGAGCATGGAACGGGCGAGCTGATCTGGCCCTTCTTCGGGATCGGGCTGGCCGGCGTGGTGATGGGTCTGGCGGTGCTGCACGAACGGGAGGCCACCCGGCGCGCCCAGGCGGAGGCCCGCGCCGCCGACAGCCGGGCGGCCGACGCCCACCGCCGCCTGTCCGAAGCCATCGAGGTCGTCAACGAGGGCTTCGCCCTGTTCGACGCCGATGACCGGCTGGTCCAATGCAACGCCCGATTCCGCGAGATCTACGCCCTGCTGGGGCCTCTGGAGCCCGGCATCACCTTCGAATCGCTGATCCGCCGCGCCGCCGCCGCCGGCCATTACCCCGACTGCGGCCCCGGCGACATCGACCGCTGGGTCGAGCGGGAGATGGAGCGGCACCGCAACCCGCAGGGGCCGCAAGTGCTGCGGATCGGCGACGGGCGCTGGTTCAAGATCGAGGAGCGGCGGACCAGCGACGGCGGCTATGTCGGGCTGCGCACCGACATCAGCGAGTTGAAGCGGCGCGAGCAGGAACTGGCCCACAAGTCCGACCTGCTGGAGGCCACCTTCAGCGCCATGTCGCAGGGCCTCGTGGTGTGGAGCGCGGACTATCATTTCCTGACCTGCAACCGGCGCCTGCGGGAGATGCTCGACCTGCCGGACGACGCGCTCCATCCCGGCCTGAGCATGCCCGGCTTCCTGCGCTTCATGGCCCAGCGCGGCGAGTTCGGCCCCGGCGATACGGCGGAGATCGTCGCCCGCCATATGACCAACCTGCGTCCCGAGGGAGTCAGCCGCATCGAGCGCACGCGCCCCGACGGCCGGGTCCTGGAGATCACCGCCAGCTTCCTGCCCGACCGCTCGGTCCTGATGACCTACACGGACATCACCGATCACCGCCGGGTGGAGCGAGCCCTGCGCGAGAGCGAGGACCGCTTCCGCAAACTGTCGGACGCCGCCATCGACGGCATCCTGGTCCATGAGCAGGGGGTGATCGCCGACGCCAACCGCGCCGCCGCCGCCATCCTGGGCTATGCGCCGGACGAGCTGACGGGGCAGTCCATCACCGCGCTGATGGCGCCGGAGGACCGCGAACTCTCCTGGCGGCGCATCCGCGCCCGCGACGAGTCTCCCTTCGAGACCGTCTGCCTGCGCCGCAACGGCGAGCGCCTGACGGTGCAGGGGGAGACCCGCTACGTTCCCTACCGCGGGCGGACGATGGCGATGGTGTCGTTCCGCGACATCACCGCCCACCGCCGCACCGAGGCGCAACTCCGCCTCGCCAAGGAACAGGCGGAACTGGCGAGCCGGGCCAAGTCGGAGTTCCTGCGCACCATCAGCCACGAGATCCGCACCCCGATGAACGGCGTCCTGGGCATGCTGGGTCTCCTGCTGGACGGCCCGCTGGGCGAGGAGCAGCGCGCCTACGCCCGCACCGCCCGCGAGTCGGCAGAGGCGCTGCTGTCCATGCTCAACGACGTCCTGGACATTTCCAAGATGGAGGCCGGGAAGCTGACCCTGGAGTCGGGCCGCTTCTCCCCCGCCGAGGTGGTGGAGAGCGTGGTCGAGCTGCAGGCCGCCCGCGCCTTCGCCAAGGGGATCGAGCTGGCCGTCTGCGTTCCCGGCGGCCTGCCGGCGGCGTTGCGCGGCGACTCGGGGCGGGTGCGGCAGGTCCTGCTGAACCTCGTCGGCAACGCCGTGAAATTCACCGACCACGGCGGCGTCGCCGTCACCCTGTCGGCGGTGGCGTCGGACCAGGACGGCGAAGGCCGCGCGCCGCCACGCCTGCGCTTCGAGGTGGCCGACACCGGCATCGGCATTCCACAGGACGCGCAGGCCGACCTCTTCACCGAATTCTCACAGGTGCATCCCCGCCTGTCGCGCCGCCACGACGGCGCCGGGCTGGGGCTGGCGATCTCCAAGCGCCTGGTGGAGATGATGGGGGGAAGCATCGGCTTCGACAGCGCCGCCGGTCAAGGCAGCCGCTTCTGGTTCACCCTGCCGCTGGAGCCCGGGCCGCTGGAGCCCGGGCCGCTGGAGCCCGGTACGCTGGAGCCCGGTACGCCGCGGATCCCCGACGCGGAGCCGCCGTTGGCCGGACAGACGGTGCTGCTTTTGGAGTCCAATCCCGTCGCCCGGCGGACTCTGGCCGAACAGCTCCGCTCCTGGGGCGCCACGGTCAGCGCGCCGGACGTGATGGCGATGGTGGCGGGGCTGGACGCCGGCACCCCGCCCGTTGCCGACGCCGCGGTGATCGGCAGCGTGGAAACACCGGTCGCCGGTTCCCTGCCCGACCGGCTGCGCGCGCGGGGCGTCGGGCGGATCGTCCGGCTCGCGCTGCCGCACCGGAGCATGGGAGGGGATGGCAACGGCGCCGACGCTACGGTGACGAAGCCGGCCCGGCCCTCCCGCCTGCTCGCCGCCGTGACCGGGCGGAGCGTGACGGAGGCACCGCCCGCCGCGCCGCCGTCTCTGAAAAGCTTGGCCACCCCGTCCACGGCCGGAACGGCCCAGCGGATTCTCCTCGTCGAGGACAGCCCGACCAACCAGATGGTCGCCGCCCTGCTGCTGCGCGGCGCCGGCTATCGGGTCGACATCGCCAACAACGGGCGGGAAGCGCTGGAGGCGATGGAGGCCGCGGCGCCCGGCCCGTCGCCCTACGGGCTGGTCCTGATGGACCTCGCCATGCCGGAGATGGACGGGCTGACCGCCACCCGCCGGCTGCGCGGCCTGCCGCCGCCGGCCGGCACCGTCCCGATCATCGCCATGACCGCCGACGCCATGGACAGCGACCGCGAACGCTGCCTGGCGGCCGGGATGAACGGGCATGTCGCCAAGCCCATCGACCGCCTGCATCTGCTGGAAACCGTGGCCCGCTGGCTGGACGCCACCCCGGCGGAAGGCGCCGCGCCCGCGGTTCCGTCGGACGCCCCCGCCACAGCCCCGGCGGGCATCGTGGATGTGGGTGTGCTGGATATGGAAGTGCTGCAGCAGCTCGCCCGGGATCTCGACGCGGAGCTTCTGGCCGATGTCATCCGCCAGTTCGTGGAGGAGACGCTGGAGCGGGCCGAGAGGATCGCCGGCGGCGGGGCGGAAGCGGCGGGGGGAGGCCCGGCCGATCTCACCGGGCTGGCGAAGGAGGCCCACACGCTGAAGAGTACCGCGGGGACCTTCGGCGCCCGCGACCTGTCGGCGGCCGCCCGGGCGCTGGAGCTGGCCTGCCGGAGCAACGCGGTGGGCGAGGTGACGTCGCTGTGCCGCGACATTCCCCGCCTCACCCGGGAAGCCGTGGAGGCGTACCGGGTCCGCGGCTACGTCACGTCATGACGTCGCTTCACTCCATGACGCTGATGTTGACCGCGGCGTCCTTGCCGTTGTTGCCGCGCGCGACCTCGAACTCGACGCGCTGGCCCTCGGACAGGGCGTGAAGACCCGACTTCTGCACGGCCGTGATGTGCACGAACACGTCCTTGGCGCCGGCCTCCGGCGCGATGAAGCCATATCCCTTGGTGGTGTTGAACCATTTGACGGTGCCGGTGGTCATAAGGCGAACTCCTGCTCCTCGGTCGGGGGCCCGCCGCCGGTCCGCGCCGCGGGGCGCAACGGGTCGGCGAAGGACGATGGACGGTGCGGCGGTCATGTGCGGCGATCCGGTGTGGCGCCACGCGGAAGCGCAAGCAAAGCAACGCGAGGGGAGGCTAGCTGGATGGCACCGCAACCGGCAAGGCGGCTTCACGGCATATGCCCAATGTAGCCAGACCGGTCATTTTGAAATAAGCCGATGGCGGCAGGTCCCGGCACGGCAAGACTTTCGATGGTCTTGCGTGAATTGAACGCACACGAAGTCTATGCTTCGGCAGAACCAATGGTGCGGGGCAAGAGCGGGGGATGGGACTCCCGGCGCGACCGGGTGTCAGAGTTTTCCTTCGGCCTGCCAGGCGAGGCGCTTGCGGTAGATGGTCGAGGCGCTGATCTCCAGCAGGGCCGCGGCGCGGGGGATGTTGCCGTCGCAGGCGGCGATGGCCTCTTCGATGGCGTCGCGCTCCACCTCCCACAGCGGCTTCACCGTCTTGGGGGATGGCGCGTGGGCCACGGAGCCATGGCCGCCGCCATGACCGTTTCCGCCGCCGTTCGCCGGCAGCGGCGCGGCGGTCCCCGCCGGGGTGGCGAGCGGGGCCGGCAGCATGGCCGGCGTCACCGTGTCGCCGTCGTGCAGCACCACGATGTTGCGCACCACGTTCTGCACCTGCCGCACGTTGCCCGGCCAGTGGTAGGTGCGCAGCGCCTGTTCCGCCGCCGGGGAGAAGCGGACGAAGGCCTTGCCCTCCTCCCGCGCGTAATCGGTCAGGAACTGGCCGCAGATCTCCAGCACGTCGTCCTCGCGCTCGCGCAGCGGCGGCAGGTGGATGGGGATGACGTGCAGACGGTAATAGAGATCCTCGCGGAACCGCCCCTCCTCGACCTCGCGCAGCGGGTCGCGGTTGGTCGCGCAGATGATGCGCAGATCGACCTTCTCCAGCTTGCTGCCGCCGACCGGCGTGAAGGTGCCGGTCTGGATGAAGCGCAGCAGCTTGGTCTGGAGGTCGGGCGCCAGCTCGCAGATCTCGTCGAGGAACAGGGTGCCGCCGTTGGCCCGCGCCGCCGCCCCCTCGCGGTCGGCCACCGCCCCGGTGAAGGAGCCCTTCATGTGGCCGAAGATCTCGCTCTCCATCAGGTCCTTGGGGATGGCCCCGCAGTTGATGGCGATGAAGGGCCGGTCGGCCCGCGGGCTCTGCCGGTGGATGGCCTCGGCGCAGACCTCCTTGCCGGTCCCCGACTCGCCGGTGATGAAGACCGTCGCGCGGGAGGAGGCGGCGCTGTCGATGATCCGGTAGACCGCCTGCATCGCCAGCGAGGAGCCGAGGAAGCCGTGGTAGCGGCTGCGCCCCAGGTCCTTCTCGAAGCTGTCGACCAGTTGGGCGAGGCGCAGCCGCTCCATGGCGTTGCGCACGGTGACGGTCAGTCGCTCCGCCGAGAAGGGCTTCACCAGGAAATCATAGGCGCCGTAGCGCATCGCCTCCACCGCCACCCCGACCGACCCGTGGGCGGTGATGATGATGACCGCGCAGGGCAGCGCCTGGGCGCTGATCCGCTTCAGCACCTCCATCCCGTGCATGTCGGGAAGCTGGAGGTCCAGCAGCACGATCCGCGGCACGCCGTCGGCCAGCTGCTCCAGCGCTGCGGCCCCCGTCTCCACCGTGGTGACGGCGGTGCAGTCCTTCTTCAGGAACTCCGCATAGACGCGGGCCAGCGACGGCGTGTCTTCGACGAGAAGGATTGGCGTGGAGCGCGGGGGCATGGACCGTTTGAATTCAAAGGAAAAATGCGGAAAAGACCATCGGATTGCCCTGGTTATCAGCAAATCCTTAAAAATGCACTCTACGCGATGTTGGGCCGTGGACGAAAGACCTGGCATGCGGCCGCGCAACGAAATATCACGCCCACAGTTTCACACCCCCATCATGGATGTGCATTTCACACCGGATTCGCTGTGAGGATCAGCGATGGACGCTTGTACCGGGCGCCGTGATGGAATATCTGAATTCTACAAAATCCATAGCAAGGAGCGGCGGACCCCCGTGGCCGAAACATCCGTGCTGTCCGGCAAGCGCATCCTGCTCGTCATCGCGGGCGGCATCGCGGCCTACAAAAGCCTGGAGCTGATCCGCCGCCTGAAGGAGCGTGGCGTGCGCGTGCGCGCGGTCCTGACCCGGGCCGGGGCGCAGTTCGTCACGCCGCTGTCCGTGCAGGCGCTGACCGAGGACACCGTCTACCAGGATCTGTGGTCCCTGACCGACGAATCGGAAATGGGGCACATTCAGCTCTCGCGCGACGCCGACCTGCTGGTCGTCGCCCCGGCCACCGCCAACCTGCTGGCCCGCATGGCCGCCGGCATGGCCGACGATCTGGCCGCCACCGTGCTGCTGGCCACCGACAAGCCGGTGCTCGTCGCCCCGGCGATGAATGTCCGCATGTGGGAGCATCCGGCGACCCGCGACAACCTCGCGCTTCTGGAAAAGCGCGGCGTGCGCCGGATCGGCCCGAACAAGGGCGAGATGGCCTGCGGCGAGTACGGGTTCGGGCGCATGGCCGAGCCGATGGAGATCGTCCAGGCCATCGCCGCCCATTTCGAAGAGCTGGACGCGCCCAGGCCGCTGGCCGGCAAGCGCGCCCTGGTCACCAGCGGCCCGACGGTCGAGCCCATCGACCCGGTGCGCTACATCGCCAACCGCTCCTCCGGCAAGCAGGGCCACGCCATCGCCGAGGCGCTGCGGCGGCTGGGCGCCGACGTGACGCTGGTCACCGGCCCGACCCGCCTGCCCGACCCGCCCGGCTGCACCGTGCGCGCCATCGAGACGGCGCGGGAGATGCTGGCGGCCTGCGAGTCGGCCCTGCCCGCGGACATCGCGGTCTGCGCCGCCGCCGTCGCCGACTGGCGGGTGGCCGGCGAGTCGGACCGCAAGCTGAAGAAGGACGGCGGCGGCCCGCCGAGCCTGACCCTGACCGAGAATCCCGACATCCTGGCGACCCTGTCCCAGGCCGGGCCGCGCCGCCCGGCGCTGGTCGTCGGCTTCGCCGCGGAGACCGGCAACGTGGTCGACTACGCGACCGCCAAGCGCGCGCGCAAGGGCTGCGACTGGATCGTCGCCAACGACGTGTCGCCGGGCACCACCACCTTCGGCGGGGCCGACAACACCGTCCATCTGATCCGCGCCGACGGCGCCGAGGACTGGCCCACCATGGGCAAGGACGCCGTGGCCGCCCGCCTGGCCGAGGCCATCGCCCGGCATTTCAATCCGCCTTCCACCCCCGCCCCCCAGGAGACCATTCCGTGAGCGCAACGGCACCCGCCATTCCCGTTCCCATCGTCCGGCTCGCCCACGCCGCGGGGCTGGACCTGCCGGCCTACGCGACGGAGCATGCGGCGGGCATGGACCTGCTGGCCGCGCTGGCTGAACCGGTCGTCCTGGAGCCGGGCCGCCGCGCGCTGATCCCCACGGGCATCGCCTTCGCCCTGCCCGACGGCTACGAGGCGCAGGTGCGGCCGCGCTCCGGTCTGGCGCTGAAGCACGGGGTCACGGTGCTGAACAGCCCGGGCACCATCGACGCCGATTACCGCGGCGAGGTCGGGGTGATCCTGATCAACCACGGCGACCAGCCCTTCACGGTGGAGCGCGGGCAGCGCATCGCCCAGCTGGTGATCGCCCGCTACGAGCGCGCCGCCTGGGCCGAGTCGGCCGCGCTTCCCGACAGCGCCCGTGGGACCGGCGGCTTCGGCTCCACCGGCCGGTTCGCCTCGCCTTCCCCCGCGCAGGAGACGCACTGATGCTCCGCATCTCCAAGAAGCTGATGTTCGCGATCGAGGCGGTGCTGGACATCGCCTACAACGCCGGCACCGAGCCCGTGCAGTCCGGCGAGATCACCCGCCGCCAGGGCATCCCCAAGCGCTATCTGGAGCAGGTTCTCCAACAGCTCGTCCGCGACGGCGTCCTGGCCGGCGTGCGCGGCCCGCGCGGCGGCTACCGGCTGGCCCGCGAGCGCCGGCGCATCACGCTGGGCGAGATCGTGAAGGTCGTCCGCTCCATGGAAACCGCGACCGACCCCATCGAGGAACCGGCCGGTTCCATCCTGGGGCACAAGGTGGTGCGCCCGCTGTGGAACGATCTTCAGGAGGAATGCATGAAGAAGCTCGACGACATCACCATCGAGGATCTCTGCCTGCGCGCCCGCACCGCCGGCGTCGAGAGCGAGACCGAAGAGCGCATCGATTTTACGATTTGATCCCACCCGGAGAACGGTTAAATTCTACGCATTCTGTAGAAAGTGGGAAAATACCACACACCGGAGGAGTGAAAAATGCCGGGTTCCGAGTTTCGCGGTAAGATCTACGACAGCATTCTCGACACCGTCGGCGCCACGCCGCTGGTGCGCGTCAAGCGGCTGGCCGAGGAGGCCGGCGCCAAGGCCCAGATCGTCGGCAAGCTGGAGTTCTTCAACCCGCTGGCCAGCGTGAAGGACCGCATCGGCTTCGCCATGATCGACGCCGCGGAGCGCGCCGGCGCCATTGAGCCGGGCCGCACCACCCTGGTCGAGCCGACGTCGGGCAACACCGGCATCGCGCTGGCCTTCGTCGCCGCCGCCAAGGGCTACCGCCTGATCCTGACCATGCCGGAAAGCATGTCGGTGGAGCGGCGCAAGATGCTGAAGCTGCTCGGCGCCGAGCTGGTGCTGACCCCGGCGGCGGAGGGCATGAAGGGCGCCATCCGCCGGGCCGACGAGATCGTCGCCACCGATCCGAACGCCTACATGCTCCAGCAGTTCAAGAACGCTGCCAACCCGGAGATCCACCGCAACACGACGGCGGAGGAAATCTGGAAGGACACCGACGGCAAGGCCGACTTCCTGATTTCCGGCGTCGGCACCGGCGGCACGCTGACCGGCGTGTCGGAGGTCCTGAAGGCCCGCAAACCCGGTTTCCGCACCATCGCGGTGGAGCCGGAGGACAGCCCCGTCCTGTCCGGCGGCATGCCCGGCCCGCACAAGATCCAGGGCATCGGCGCCGGTTTCGTGCCGGACGTCCTGAAGAAGGACCTGATCGACGAGGTCGTCCGCATCTCCAACCAGCGCGCCTTCGAGACGGCCCGCAAGGTGGCGAAGCTGGAAGGCATCCCGGTCGGCATCTCCTCGGGCGCGGCTCTGGCCGCGGCGCTGGAGATCGGCGCCCGTCCCGAGAACGAGGGCAAGCTGATCGTCGTGATCCTGCCGTCCTTTGCCGAGCGCTATCTTTCCACCGCCCTGTTCGAAGGGTTGGAGTAACACCGGCATCCCCCTCCCACACGCGTCGTTCACGCGCGGGGGAGGGGGAACTCCAGCATGTTTTCTTGCGCAACCGGGCGGCGAATATTGCGCCGCCGCGCATCCTGCTGTAGAGTGGGGTACGTCCGGTCTTTTCGCCCGTCCTTGGCATTGGGCGGCGTTTTGACAAAAAGATTGGATTTTAGTAATCTAACCTGTCAGTGCCGGGAGTTTCAGCCGGCGCGGCTCCGCCCATTCGGGCGACGGTCCGTCTTGCGGCACGGCCGCCCGACGATACGGGGCTGACGGCACAGGACCAGCGGGGGAGGCCATCATGGGCATCACGATTCCGAATGCCTCGACGATGAACTGGTTCCAGTTCCGCGGCATCACCGACGAATTGGACTCCAACCTCGCGTCCACCGACTATCGCAAGTTCACGGTGTCGAAAAACGGCGAATTCAATTTCAGAATCGCCGACATCAACACCAACATCAAGATCGTCGACCAGAACAACAAGGTCGTCGCCGAGGCGAAGGCGAAGAACGAGGCGGCGGAGGTCAGCGCCAAGCTCGGTCCCGGCACCTACACGGCGGTCATCTCCCAGGCCGCGCGCGGCGTGAACAACCGCGAATACACGCTGGACATCACCGAACGACAGAACATCATGATGGTGGGGTCGGGCGCCCAGATGAAGGGCACCGCCCGCGCCATCCTCGGCAAGGATCCCGGCGTCCAGAAGCACACGCTGACCGTCGCCCAGGGCGGCGAGTTCGTCGGCAACATGTCCCTTCCCTTGACGCGCTGGGCGATCATGAGCAAGGAGGGCAAGGTCGTGGCCTCCGGCGACACGATGGATCCGGCCAAGTCGGGCGAGGACATGCTGAAGAAATCCAGCTTCAAGATCGAACCCGGCCAGTACGAGCTGGTGATCGTTCCGCCGAAGAACGTGCTCGGTGAAATCCCCTATCAGCTCAATTTCCTTCAGAAGGTCGCCAAGTCGCCCGACGAAGCGGAGGAGCGGCCGTTCGACAAGATCATGCGGGAGCGCGAGGCCCGGCTGAAGCAGTGGGCGGCGGAGGACGCGAACAAGCCGTCAAGCCAATCGAAGACCACCCCCTACAAGATGAACCTGCTCGCCTGACGCCACCGCCCTTGGCAAGGTCCCGAGCGAGGGGGCTTGCGTGGCATGGGGCGTTCCGCGCTATTCTGCGGATCATGGATTTCACTGACACCCAGCTTCACCGCTATTCCCGCCACATCATCCTGCCGGAGGTCGGCGGCGTCGGGCAGGAGGCACTGCTGCGCGCCCGTGTCCTGGTCGTCGGGGCCGGCGGGCTGGGCGCCCCGCTTCTGCTCTACCTCGCCGCGGCGGGGGTGGGCACCATTGGCGTCATCGACGACGACACGGTGGACCTGTCCAACCTGCAACGGCAGGTGATCCACGACGAATCGACGTTGGGCCTGCCGAAGGTGGAGAGCGCCGCCGCCCGCATCCGCGCGCTGAACCCCGACGTGGCGGTGGAGGTGCACAAGGCGCGGCTGACCAGGGACAACGCGCTGGACCTGATCGGGCGGTACGACATCGTGGCCGACGGGTCCGACAATTTCGCCACGCGCTTCCTGCTCAACGACGCCTGCTATTTCGCCAAGAAGACGCTGGTGTCGGCGGCGATCCTGCGCTTCGACGGGCAGGTGTCCACCTTCAAGGCGCATCTCGGCGCCCCGCACCCCTGCTACCGCTGCCTGTTCCCGGAACCGCCGCCGCGCGGCCTGGTGCCGTCCTGCTCCGAGGGCGGCGTCCTGGGGGCGCTGGGCGGCTTCGTCGGCTCGCTCCAGACGACCGAGGTGCTGAAGGAGATCATGGGCATTGGCGAGGGCCTGTCGGGCAGCCTGATGATGCTCGACACGCTGCACGCCTCCTTCCAGCGCATCACGGTGCGCCGCGACCCGGACTGCCCGCTGTGCGGCACCCACCCGACCATCCACGACCTGTCCGCCCACTGAGCGGCGGCTGAGAGGCTCCCCCATGGAAGGTCCCGAGAACCTGTCGATCGTCCTGTTCGCGGGCGGCTTCGACCGGGTGCACTACGCCCTGGTGATGGCCAGCGCGGCGGCGGCGACCAACCGCAAGGTCACGCTGTTCTTCACCGGCCGTGCCCTGAACACGCTGCTGGCCGAGGGTGCGGACGGCGCGCCGGGCTGGCACCGGCTGGACCCCGCCGACGACGGCAGCCGCCCGGCGGAGCGCGACGGTTTTTTCACCGCCAACGGGCTGGCCGGCTTCGAGGAGTTGCTGGAGGCCTGCGTGATGCTGAAGGTCACGGTCATGGCCTGCGAGATGGGCCTGCGCGCGCTCGGCCTGCCTGCCGGCGTGCCGCTGCGCCCGGACGTGCCGGTGAAGACCGGCGGAGTCGTCACCTTCCTGAACGACGCGCCGAAGACCGGCGCGATCCTGTTCGTGTGAGCGCGATGACCGACGACCACAGCCTGGTGATCGAGCACGCGAACCGCTTCGAGGCGATCGCCGCGGAAGGCTTCGAGGGCCGGCCCTACCGGGACGCGCTGGCCCATCTGGCGCAGCATGTGACGGCGCATCCCGATCTCGCCCCGCGGGTGGCGCACGCCCTGCGCATGATGATCGGCTTCATCGAGGACAGCGACCCGGCGAAGCGCTTCGGCCCGAAGGTCGATATTCTGCGGGAGGCGGTGGGGCTGCTGGAGGGGTAGGCAGTTCCGGCACGGTGCCCCCACCCTTCCCACGGCTTCGCCGCGGGCCCCTTCCCTCCCCCGCTTCGCAGGAGAGGGAAAATTAGTCCCCTCCCCTGCGAAGCTCTCGCGCAAACCAAAGGTTTGCGCTGACGCGGCAGGCGGACCTTCGGTCCGCCGAGAGCGGGGGAGGGTTAGGGAGGGGGCAAGGACTGAGCCCGTGTAGGCAGGAAAACGGTCAGATGGACTTGCTGTCCAGCGCGTAGCCCGCCGAGCGGACGGTGCGGATCAGGTCCATCTCCGTCTCCTCGTTCATCGCCTTGCGCAGGCGGCGGATGTGAACGTCCACAGTGCGCGGCTCGACATAGACGTCGTGGCCCCACACCACGTCGAGAAGCTGTTCACGCGAGAAGACACGGCCGGGATGCTGCATGAAATGGCGCAGCAGGCGGAACTCGGTCGGCCCCAGATGCACGTCGCGCCCGTTCCGGCGCACCCGGTGGGCGGCCAGATCCATGGTCACGTCGGCGAACTGCAGCGTCTCGTCGGTCATGCCGGGGGCCGAGCGGCGCAGCACGGCGCGCATGCGGGCGACCAGCTCGGTCGGGGAGAAGGGCTTGGTGATGTAGTCGTCGGCGCCGGAATTCAGGCCGCGCACGCGGTCCGCCTCCTCGCCGCGGGCGGTCAGCATGATGATCGGGATATCGCGCATCTTGCTGTTGCGGCGCATCTGGCGGCAGACCTCCAGGCCCGACATCAGCGGCAGCATCCAGTCGAGCAGGACGATGTTCGGCGTCTGCTCCCCGGCCAGCAGAAGGGCTTCCTCGCCGTCGGTGGCGGCGTTCACGCGGAAGCCTTCCTTCTCCAGATTGTACTTCAGCAGCGTCACGATGTCGGCTTCGTCCTCGACGACGAGGACGAGCGGCTTCAGCGCCGAATTCATGCTTGTCCCGCTCCCACTGCGCGTATCGCCGTCACGCGGCATGTCCCGCTCCATCGTTATCCGGGCCGCCGTCCCGCGGCAATCCCCGTTCCACAGCCTCCGTGGCCGCATCCATGATCGAACCGTCTGGCTCGACCACGGCGAAGCTGCTGCCGTCGTTCTTCGGACGCGCAGCGCGCAGCGTCGTCCCGACCACCAGATAATGGATGGTCTCGGCGATGTTGGTGGCGTGGTCGCCGATCCGCTCCAGGTTCTTCGCCATGAACAGCAGGTGCGTGCAGGGCGTGATGTTGCGCGGGTCCTCCATCATGTAGGTCAGGACCTCGCGGAACAGGCTGGTGTAGAGGTCGTCCAGCTCCTCGTCGCGCTCCCAGGCGGCGATGGCGCGCTGGACGTCGCGCTCGATGTAGGCGTCCAGCACGTCCTTCATGATCGACTCGACCAGCCGCCCCATGCGCGGGATGGCCGCCGCTGGGCGCACCACCGGCACCTGGGCCAGCGCCAGCGAGCGCTTGGCGATGTTGGAGGCGTAGTCGCCGATCCGCTCCAGGTCCGCCGCGATCTTCAGCGCCGACACGATCTCGCGCAGGTCCTGGGCCAGCGGCTGGCGCAGGGCGAGCAGGCGTACGGCCTCGGCGTCGATGTCGCGCTCGTAGGCGTCGATGCGCCGGTCGGCCTGCATGACCTGGGCGGCCAGCGCGACGTCGCGGCGGGCCACCGCCTTCACGGCGGCGTCCACCTGCGCTTCGGCGACGCCGCCCATCTGGGTGATCAGGTTGGACAGGCGCTCAAGTTCGTGCGCGAAGGAACGCACGATGTGTTCGGTGCTCATGCTTCACGTCCTTCGCTGATGGAGGATTCGCGGCGAGGCGGGAGATCAGCCGTAGCGGCCGGTGATGTAGCCCTGGGTGCGCTCGTCCCGCGGGTTGGTGAAGATTTCCTCGGTGTCGTCGCATTCCACCATGTCGCCCAGATGGAAGAAGGCGGTCTTCTGGGAGACGCGGGCCGCCTGCTGCATGTTGTGGGTGACGATGACGATCGTGTAGTTCTCGCGCAGCTCGTCGATCAGCTCCTCGATGTGGGCCGTCGCGATGGGGTCGAGCGCCGAGCAGGGCTCGTCCATCAGGATCACCTCGGGGCTGACGGCGATGGCGCGGGCGATGCACAGGCGCTGCTGCTGGCCGCCGGACAGGCCGGTGCCCGGCTCGCGCAGGCGGTCCTTCACCTCGTTCCACAGGCCGGCGCGCTTCAGCGAGGTCTGGACGATCTCGTCCATCTCGTCGCGGTGGCTGGCGATGCCGTGGATGCGCGGGCCGTAAGCGATGTTGTCGTAGATCGACTTCGGGAACGGGTTCGGCTTCTGGAAGACCATGCCGACGCGGGCGCGGAGCTGCACGGCGTCGATGTTCTTGCCGTAGACGTCCTCGCCGTCAAGCGCGATCAGCCCCTCGACGCGGCAGTTCTCGATGGTGTCGTTCATACGGTTCAGGCAGCGCAGGAACGTCGACTTGCCGCAGCCGGACGGGCCGATCAGCGCCATCACGCGGTTTTCCTGGATCTCCAGGTTGATGCCCTTGAGCGCCTGTTTGGCCCCGTAGAACACCTTGACGTCGCGGGCGACCATCTTGGTGCCGTGGATGCCGGCGGCGGGACGCGAAGGCATGGCCGTGGCCGGGATGTGGGTCTGGACGCTCATGGGGTTACCAACGCCTCTCGAATTTCTTGCGCAGGAAGACGGCCAGGCCGTTCATCAGGATGAGGAAGGCGAGCAGGATCAGGATCGCCGCGGAGGTGCGCTCCGTGAAGGCCCGCTCGGGGCTGTCCGCCCACATGTAGATCTGCACCGGGATGGCCGTGGCGCTGTCGGTCAGGCCGCCCGGGATGTCCACGATGAAGGCGACCATGCCGATCATCAGCAGCGGCGCCGTCTCACCGAGCGCGCGGGCCATGCCGATGATGGTGCCGGTCAGGATGCCCGGCAGGGCCAGCGGCAGGACGTGGTGCGTCACCGTCTGCAGCGGCGAGGCGCCGACGCCCAGGGCCGCCTCGCGGATCGACGGCGGCACCGCCTTCAGCGCGACGCGCGAGGCGATGATGATGACCGGCAGGGTCATCAGCGCCATCACCAGACCGCCGACCAGCGGGGCGGAGCGCGGCAGCCCGAAGAAGCCGAGGAACACCGCCAGACCGAGCAGGCCAAAGATGATCGACGGCACCGCGGCGAGATTGTTGATGTTGACCTCGATCAGATCGGTCCAGCGGTTCTTCGGCGCGAACTCCTCCAGATAGACCGCGGCGGCGATGCCGATGGGCACCGACAGCAGCATAGTCACCACCAGCGTCAGGGCGGAGCCGACGACGGCCCCTAGGATGCCCGCCTGCTCCGGCTCGCGGCTGTCGCCGGCGGTGAACAGGGTGGTGTTGAAGGTGTTGCGGATCGACCCGTTGGCGACCAGCGCGTCGATGGCGGCGATCTTGACGTCGTTCAGCCGGCGCTCGCTCTCCGGCACGTCGCGCCGGATGAAGCCCTTCATGAACTGGTCGATCTCGTCGTCGGCGCGGACCCAGACCGTCTGCGTGGTGCCGACGATGGAAGGGTTGGCGTTGACCATCGCCTCCAACTCGTACGGCGCGCCGGAGGACAGCAGGTCGTTCAGCGAGCGTCGGGTGGCGCGGTCGGTGGCCGCCGGGACCTGGGCGTAGAGCGCCTGGCGGACGAGGGCGGTGTAGTTCCGCTCCTCGACCTGCTGCTTGTCCAGGGTCACCTCAAGCCGGATCTGCGCCTGCCAGAAGGCGGTGTAGCCCTTGCTGACGATGGAGCCGAGCAGAACCACCAGCATCAGCGAGGCGATCCCGACGGCGAGCATCCCGGCGATCCGGAACCGGCGCTCCGCGGCGTAGCGGCGGCGCAGGCGGGCGGAGAACTCCTCGCTCTGGTAGCGCGACTTGGTGACGGCGACCGACATGGCCCGCGTATCCTGTTCCACGAGGTCAGTCATATTTCTCTCGATACTTCTGGACCACCCGGAGGGCGACCATGTTGAGGGTGAGGGTCACGACGAACAGGACGAGGCCCAGCCCAAAGGCCGACAGCGTCTTGGGGCTGTCGAACTCCTGGTCGCCGACCAGCAGCGTGGCGATCTGCGTCGTCACCGTGGTCACGGCGTCCAGCGGGTTGGCGGTCAGGTTGGCGGTGAGGCCGGCGGCCATGGTGACGATCATCGTCTCGCCGATGGCGCGGCTGACCGCCAGCATGACGGCGGCGACGATGCCCGGCAGGGCGGCGGGCAGCACGACCAGCCGGATCGTCTCCGACTTGGTGGCGCCCAGCCCGTAGGAGCCGTCGCGCAAGCTCTGCGGCACCGCGTTGATGACGTCGTCCGACAGCGAGCTGACGAAGGGGATGATCATCACGCCCATCACGAAGCCGGCGGCCAGCGCCGATTCGGAGCTGACGCTCAGCCCCAGGCTGTTGCCCACGTCGCGGACGAAGGGCGCCATGGTCAGGGCGGCGAAGAAGCCGTAGACCACGGTCGGGATGCCGGCCAGCACCTCCAGGATCGGCTTCAGCCAGGTGCGCAGGCCCGGGCTGGCGTATTCCGACATGAAGATGGCCGCCATCAGCCCGACCGGAACCGCCACCGCCATGGCGATACCGGTGATCAGCAGCGTGCCGGCGAACAGCGGGATCGCGCCGAAGGAGCCGCTGGAGCCCACCTGGTCGGCGCGCATGGCCATCTGCGGGCTCCAGTGCGTGCCGAACAGGAACTCCAGCGGGTTGACCACCGCGAAGAAGCGGATCGCCTCGAACAGAAGCGACAGCACGATGCCGATGGTGGTCAGGATGGCGACCAGCGAGCAGATGACCAGCGCGATGTTGACCGTGCGCTCCACCCGGTTGCGAGCGCGCAGGTCGGGGTCGATCCGGCCGCGGGCATAGAGCAGCCCGCCGATGGCGATGCAGCAGCCGATGACCAGCAGGCTCCAGTCGCCGAGCGCGTGCAGCCGCAGATAGCGCTCCGCCGCGGCGACCACCTCCGGGTCGGGCTCGCGGCCGGTGGCGACGCCGTGGGCGAGGTTCAGAATGTCGGCGCGCAGCAGGCCGAGCGACTGGGCGTCGCCGTTGACCAGCCGGTCCGGCAGGCCGGACAGGACCATCTGCATGACCAGCCAGCCTTCCGATGCCCCCCAGAAGGCGAAGAGCAGCAGGGCCGGAAGCCCCGCCCAGAGGGCGACGTAGAAGCCGTGGTAGGACGGCACCGAATGAAGCTCGACGATGCGGCCGCCGACGGAGGCGACGGCACGCGACCGGCCCATCTGGTAACCGATCACTGTGAGCAGGGCCAGAATGATGAGCAGTACCGTGAGCTGCATGCGAAACCGCCGGAAATGGGCTGAAAACGGGCTCCTGGCACAAACGGGAAACCGGCGGCCCTCCGAGGAGGGCCGCCGGTGCCGTCAGCCGGTCAGAGCTGGAGCGGGGTCAGGTTGGTCGCCGAGGTGCGGGCGGCGTCGCGCTCCGCCTTCGGCATGGAGATCAGGCCCTTGTCGCCCAGATAGCCGTCCTCGCCCATCGCGCGCTCCGAGGTGAACTCGGCGATGAACTCGCGGATGCCCGGGATGACGCCGGCGTGGGCGTTCTTGATGTAGACGAACAGCGGGCGCGACAGCTCGTACTTGCCGGCCTGGACCGCTTCCGGCGACAGCTCGACACCGTCCATCTTGGCGGTCTGCAGCTTGTCGCGGTTCTGGTCGTAGAAGCTGTAGCCGAACACGCCGAAGGCGTCCGGGTTGGCGGTCAGCTTCTGGACGATCAGGTTGTCGTTCTCGCCGGCCTCGACGTAGCCGCCGTCCTCGCGGATGGTCATGCAGGCCTTTTCGCGGGCCTTCTCGTCGGCGACGATCGTCTTGACCTCGGCGACCTTCTTGCAGCCTTCGAGCATCACCAGCTCGTTGAAGGTGTCACGGGTGCCGGACGTCGGGGGCGGGCCGAGGACCTCGATCTCCTTGTTGGGGAGCTTCGGGTCGATGTCCGACCACTTCTTGTAGGGGTTGGCGACCATCTTGCCGTCGACCGGCACGTCCTTGGCCAGGGCCTTCCACAGGATCTGGGTGGTCAGGTCGGTGTGCGGAGCCTGCTTGGAGTAGGCGAGCGCGATGCCGTCGTAGCCGACCTTCAGTTCGGTGATCTGGGCGACGCCGTTGGCGTTGCACTGCTCGACCTCGGACTTCTTGATGCGGCGCGAGGCGTTCGCGACGTCCGGGTGCTGCGGGCCGACGCCCGCGCAGAACAGCTTCAGGCCGCCGCCGGTGCCGGTCGACTCGACGACCGGGGTCTTGAACTTGCCGCCCTTGCCGAAGGCCTCGGCAACCGCCGTGGTGAACGGGAACACGGTCGAGGAGCCGACGGCGCGGATCTGGTCGCGCGACTGGGCGTTCGCAGCACCCGCGAAGGCGGCGGTCATGGCGACGACCGCGGCGGCGGTGACGGCGAGCTTCTTGGAATTCACGGTGATCCCTCCGATGGTCCGGATGTCTCTTTACCGGGGAACGCGATGGTCCAACCCCGTGCCGCTTCCCCCAGGGATGGGCGGCTTGCGGGGCGGACACTAGTCGGGGTCCGCGACGCGCTGATTACGGTTTTATGACAGTTTCATGACGGCGCCCACTTTCGGTCACGCCGATGGGGGTAGCCGCAACCTCTACGCTTGGCGCCGCGCGGGCTCCGCGGCGCGGCCCTCTCCCGACTCCTCCGACGCCGCCGGCAGATAGACCGTGAAGGTGCTGCCCACCCCCACCGCGCTCTCGATGGTCAGGCGCCCGCGGTGGCGGTTCACGATGTGCTTGACGATGGCCAGCCCCAGCCCGGTGCCGCCCATTGCCCGCGACCGCGCGGCGTCGACCCGGTAGAAGCGTTCGGTCAGGCGCGGCAGATGGGTGCGGGCGATGCCCTCCCCCTGGTCGCGCACGGCGACGGCGACCATCGGCATCCCCCGCCCGCCGCGGCCCGCCGGGCCGGACACCCCGACCGCCACGCCGTCGGCGAGCGACACGGCGACGGTCACGTCGGTGTTCTCGCGCGTGTATTTGATCGCGTTGCTGACGAGGTTCTGGAAGACCTGGGTGAGCTGGTCCTCGTCGCCGACCACCGCGGGCAGGCCGTCCGGCGCCTCCAGCGTCAGGCGGATGCGGCGGCTGGCCGCCTTCAGCTCCAGCGCCGCCATCACCCCGTCCAGCCGGTCCAGCACATCGACCTTTCCGGCGGGCGGCATGTGCTCGTCCAGCTCGATCCGCGACAGCGACAGCAGGTCGTTGACGAGGCGGGCCATACGGCTGGCCTGGTCCTGCATGATCGACAGGAAGCGCTCGTGCGCCTCCAGATCCTCGCGGGCGGGGCCGCGCAGCGTCTCGATGAAGCCGAGCAGGGAGGACAGCGGGGTGCGCAGCTCGTGGCTGGCGTTGGCGATGAAGTCGGCGCGCATCTGCTCCGACCGGCGCAGCGCGGTGATGTCGTGCAGCGTCAGGATGACCATCCGCCCCGGAACGGTTCCAGCGGCGGACGGCGCCCCGTCCTCGCCGGGCACCGGTCGGGGAACCCGCCGCTGGAAGGGCTTCACCCGCACCTCGAACATGCGCTCCACCGGCACCGGCAGGCTGAATTCGAGGATGCGCGAGGCGCCGCCCTTCAGCACCGCGTCCACTGCCTCCAGCACCGCCGGGTTGCGCAGCGAGGCGGCGAGGTCGCGGTCGAGGATGCGGTCGCCGAACAGGGCGCGCGCCGCTTGGTTGGCCCGCGCCACCTGCCGCTCCGCCCCGACCAGGACCAGCGGGTCGTGCAGCGCCTCGATGATGGATTCGTTGGCTTCGAGCTGGGCCAGCGCCAGTTCGGTGCGGGCGTTCATGACCCGGTGCAGCCGCACCGCCGCCGCCGCCGCCGCCCGCACCGGACCGGACGCGGTGACGGGCAACGCGGGGACCGGCTCCGTCGGGCCGGCGGCGAGCTGCGCGGCGTGAGCGGCCACCGTCCGCAGGTCGCGGGCATAGAGATGGAGCATCAGCGCCACCCCGCCGATCCCGGCCAGCCCGCCCAGAACCGCCACCAGCGGTCCGATCGCCCCCTGCCGCCACAGCCACCACAGAGCCGGCAGCAGCGGCGCCAGCACCAGCGCGGCGGCGAGGATCAACCGGAGGGGCGGCATCGGCTTGGGAATCATGATCGGCGCTTTCCGTGCGTCGGACGGTTGTCGGAACGGAACTCCGCTTGTACACCATCCCGCAAGCCGGTGAGCGGGCGTCACAAAAGATTAACGCGCGGGCCGGGGAAAGGCCCGGCCCGCGCGTCCATAGGAAACCGCCTGTCCGCTTACCAGGGCAGCGAGTCGTGGGCCGCCAGCGCCGCCGCGGTGACCAGATCGTTGACCGAGGCGCCCATGGTGACGATCTGCGCCGGCTTGTCCAAGCCGATCAGCAGCGGGCCGATCATCTGGCCGCCGGCCATCTTGTTGAGCAGCTTCGCCGTGATGTTGGCCGAATGCAGGCCGGGCATGATCAGCACGTTGGCCGGACCGGACAGCCGGCAGAACGGGTAGACCCGCTTCATCAACTGATAGTCCAGCGCCACGTCCGCCGACATCTCCCCGTCATACTCGAAATCGACCCGGCGGCTGTCGAGAATGGAGATGGCCTCGCGCAGCGGGTCGGTGTGGGGGTGCGGGTGCTGGCCGAAGTTGGAGAAGGACAGCAGCGCCACCCGCGGCTCGTGCCCCATCTGGCGCGCCTTGGCCGCGGCGCCGATGGCGATGTCGGCCAGCGTCCGGCCGTCCGGGCGGACATGCACCGTGGTGTCGGCGATCAGCACCGTGCGGTTGCGCGTCAGGAAGACGTGCAGGCCGAAGACCGGCTCGTTCGCCTTGGCGTCGATGACCCGACGGATCTCCTCGAAGGCCACGCCGAAGGTGCGGGTCAGGCCGGTGACCATGGCGTGGGCGTCGCCCTGCGCCACCATCAGCGCGGCGAAGACGTTGCGGTCCTGGTTCACCATGCGCTGGCAGTCGCGCAGCAGGGCGCCCTTGCGCTGCATCCGGCGGTACAGATAGTCGCTGTAGCGGCGGTTGGCGTCGGAGACGCGGGCGTTGTGGATCTCCAGCGAGACGCCGGACTGGCCCATCGCCGCCAGCTGCTCCTTGATGACCGCCTCGCGCCCGATCAGCACCGGCGTGCCGAAGCCGGCGGCGCGGTAGGCGAGCGCCGCGCGGATCGTCCGCTCCTCCTCGCCCTCGGCGAAGACGACGCGGCGCGGGTTGGCCTTCACCTTCTCCAGGATGAGCTGGAGGCTGTCCGCCGTCGGGTCGAGCCGGGTGCGCAACGAATTCCGGTAGCCCGCCAGATCGACGATGGGCTTGCGCGCCACGCCGGTCTCCATGGCGGCCTGGGCCACCGCGGCGGGGACCGTCACGATCAACCGCGGGTCGAAGGGCACCGGGATGATGTATTCCGGCCCATAGCGCAGGCGGCGGCCCGAATAGGCGGCGTCCACCTCGTCCGGCACGTCCTCGCGCGCCAGGGCGGCCAGCGCCTTGGCGGCGGCGACCTTCATCGCCTCGTTGATGGTGGTGGCCCGCACATCGAGCGCGCCGCGGAACAGGTAGGGGAAGCCCAGGACGTTGTTGACCTGGTTCGGGTAGTCGGAGCGGCCGGTCGCCACGATGGCGTCGGAACGGATGGCCTTCACCTCCTCCGGGGTGATTTCCGGATCGGGGTTGGCCAGCGCGAAGATGATCGGCTTGGCCGCCATTGACCTGACCATCTCCGGCGTCATCGCGCCCTTGGCCGACAGGCCGACGAAGACGTCGGAGCCGGCGACCGCTTCCTGGAGCGTGCGCTTGTCCGTCTCCACCGCGAAGGACGACTTCCACTGGTTCATGCCGTCGGTGCGGCCCCGGTAGACGACGCCCTTGGTGTCGCACAGGATGATGTTCTCGCGCGGCACGCCCATGGTGGTGAACAGCTCGGCGCAGGCGATGCCCGCCGCCCCGGCGCCGTTGACCACCATCGTCACGTCCTTGAGATTCCGCCCGGTGATGTCGCAGGCGTTGATCAGGCCGGCGGCGGCGATGATGGCGGTGCCGTGCTGGTCGTCGTGGAAGACGGGGATGTCCAGCAGTTCGCGCAGGCGCTCCTCGATGATGAAGCAGTCCGGCGCCTTGATGTCCTCAAGGTTGATGCCGCCGAAGCTCGGCCCGAGGAAACGGACGCAGTTGACGAACTCGTCGACGTTCTTGGTGTCGACCTCCAGATCGATGCCGTCCACGTCGGCAAAGCGCTTGAAGAGGACCGCCTTGCCCTCCATCACCGGCTTGGAGGCGAGCGCGCCGAGGTCGCCCAGACCCAGCACCGCCGTGCCGTTGGAGATGACGGCGACGATGTTGCCCTTGGCCGTGTAGTCGTAGGCCGTGCTGGGGTCTTCCGCGATGCGCAGGCAAGGAACGGCCACGCCCGGCGAATAGGCCAGCGACAGGTCGCGCTGGGTCGTCAGCGGCTTGGTCGGCGCGATCTCCAGCTTGCCCGGACGCCCGGAGGAGTGCAGCAGAAGGGCTTCTTCGTCGGTGACGCGCTTTGTATCGGGTTCGGTCATCGGGGTTCGGTTCCTGAGCGTAGGCTGTCGCAGCCGTTCTTCTTTGGGCCGGCCGTCGTTGTCATGCTCGGTTCCGGCCGGTCGGGCGGCGGATGTTAGCCCGCGCGGACGCGTCCCGCCAGAGCGGGATCGCACGAAAGATGCGAATTTTTGCTGGAATACGACATATCAGATCACGAACAATGCTCGAAGCAATCGTTTCGTGTTCGGAAAGAGGCTCAGCAGCCCTCGGCCATGTCGTAGATGGCGTCCATGTCGCTGATCAGGACCTTGTTGCCTTCCTGCAGCGAGATTGCCCCGGCGGTCTTCAGCTGGGTGAAGGTGCGGCTCACCGTCTCGGTGGTCAGGCCCAGGTAATCGGCGATGTCGGCCCGGCTCATCGGCACGTAGACGGGGTTTTCCTTGTGCCCGCGCCGGGCGGCGCGCTGGGACAGCATCAGCAGGAAGGAACAGATCTTCTCCTTCGCCGTCTTGCGGCCGAGCAGCAGCATCTGGTCTTGCGCCGCCGCCAGTTCGTTCGAGGCCATGGAGAAGAGACGGCGCTGCATCTTCGGGAACTCGTCCATCAGCGCGTCGATCTTCTTGCGCGGAAAGCGGCAGAGCGTCGCCGCCGTGACCGTTTCCGCGGTGTAGGCGTAGCTCTCGTTGACGGCCAGCCCCAGGAAGTCGCCGGTGACGAGGAAGCCGGTGATCTGGCGGCGCCCATCCGGCAGCAGCTTGTAGAGCTTCACGGTGCCGGCGGTGACGTTGTAGAGCGCGTCCGCCGCGTCGCCCTCGCTGAACAGGGTCTGTCCGGCTTCGACGCGGGACGTCTGGAGGATGTCGGCGAGACGGCGCAGTTCCTCGGGGTCCAGGGCGGCGCAGACGGTCAGACTGCGCACGGGACAGGCCCCACAGGGATTCATCTCACTCGCCGCGCCCTTTTCGCGGGCGCGCCCCATGTCAAAGGGTGGCATGGCATGACCCAACCCTTAGCCGTACAACGCTCCCATAATCGTCATATTCGGTCTGTTTCGCAACGGTGCTCGCAAGGGCCGTGGCCGAATTGCCATACGAATGCCTTATGAGCGGCCCGCCGGAGCGACCGATCAGCGCCCTTTCGGCGGGGTCGACGGCTCGGCGTTGGGGCGCGGCGGCTCGTCGTCGAACAGGATGCGGTGGGCCGCCCCGTCGAGATCGTCAAACTGCCCGGACTTGAGAGCCCACAGGAACGCCCCCAGGCCCATCAGCCCCAGGCTCAGCGCGATCGCGATCAGATAGAGAAGCTCGGTCATCGGTCAGGTCCTTGGTCACCGCGCCGCGGCTGAGCCGCAGGGCGTTGGCGATAACGATCAGGGAGGAGGAGGACATGGCCAGCGCCGCCAGCAGCGGCGTCAGCATGCCCGCCATGGCGATGGGCACCGCAAACAGGTTGTAGACCAGCGCGATGGCGAAATTCTGGCGCACCAGCCGCCCGGAGCGGCGGGACACCTCGAACGCCTCCAGGATGGGGCGCAGGCGGCGGCCCTGGAACACCACGTCGGCGGCGGTCTGGCTGACGTCCACCGCGGTGGACGGCGACATCGACACGCTGGCCGCGGCCAGCGCCGGGGCGTCGTTCAGCCCGTCGCCGACCATCAGCACCTTGCGGCCCTCGGCGGCGAGCGCGTCCAGAACGGCGGTCTTGTCGGCGGGCGTCTGGCCGGCCCGCCAGTCCTCGATGCCCAGTTGCGCGGCCACGGCGGCCACCGCGCCGCGGCGGTCGCCGGACAGCAGCCGGACGTCGAGGCCCCGCGCCCTCAGCCCGCGCACCACCGCCGCGGCGTCGGCGCGCGGCGCGTCGAGGAAGGTGATGCGGACCGGGACAGCGCCGGGGCGGGCCAGCCACAGCTCCGGCCCGGCGGCGTCCTCCGCCGCGTCCGGCGCGCCGGTGAAGGCGCGGCTGCCCAGCCGGATCTCGCCTTCCGGCCCGTCCAGGGCGAGGCCGGCGCCAGGGACCTCGCGCACGCCGGCGGCGACGGGCACGCTGGGCAGCGCGCGGGTCAGGGCGCGGGCCAGCGGATGGCGGCTGGCCCCGGCGAGCGCCGCGGCGAGGCGCAGGTCGTCCTCGGCCACGCCGTCGAGCTGCGGGACGGGGCGCCCCTCGGTCAGCGTGCCGGTCTTGTCGAAGACCACCGTGTCGATGACGGCCAGCCGCTCCAGCGCCGTGGCGGTCTTCAGCAGGATGCCCTGCCGCATCAGCCGCCCGCTGGCGATCACCTGCACCACCGGCACGGCGAGCGCCAGCGCGCAGGGGCAGGTGATGATGAGGACGGCGACCGCGTTCATCAGCGAATCCTGCCAGGGCAGCCCGCCGAGCAGCAGCCAGCCGAGGAAGGTGCCCAGCGCCGCCACATGGACGACCGGGGCGTAATGGCGCGACACGCGGTCGGCGATGGCGACGTATTTGGCGCGGCCCTGCTCCGCCACCTCCATCAGCCGGACGATCTCGGCCAGCAGCGTGCCCTCCCCCACCGCCGTCACGGTCACGCGCAGCGGGGCGGTGAGGTTGAGCATGCCGGCGAACACGCGGTCGCCGGGGCGCACGCTGCCCGGCACCGTCTCGCCGGTGATCAGGGCGGTGTCGAGGTCGGACACGCCGTCGGCCACCGTGCCGTCCACCGCGACCCGCTCGCCCACCGCAACCAGCACGGTGGAGCCGGGGCTGACCTGATCCGGCGGGACGATGGCGCTGCGCCCGTCCTCGTTCAGCACGGTCACCGAGGTGGCGTGCAGGCCGAGAAGCTGCTCCGCCGCCGAGCGCGCCCGGCCGCGCGCCCGCTGGTCGAGGTAGCGCCCGATCAGCAGGAAGAACAGCAGCATCATCGCGCCGTCGAAATAGGCGTGCTGGCCGCTGTTGATCGTCTCGAACAGGCTCATGCCGGTGGCGAGCAGGACGCCGATGGTGATCGGCACGTCCATGTTCGTCCGCCCGCGGCGCAGCGCCTGGAAGGCCGAACGCGCGAAGGGCCGCAGGGCGTAGGCAATGGCCGGCATGCAGACCAGCGCCGACAGCCAGTGCATCAGGTCGCGGGTGGCGGAGCCCATGCCCGTCGCGTGCCCGGCCCAGACCGACACCGACAGCAGCATGACGTTGCTGGCCCCGAAGCCGGCGACGGCCAGCGAGCGCAGAAGCTCCTTCTCCGTCTTCGCTTGAGCGTCGCCCAGACGTTCCGGGTCGAAGGGCACGGCGCGGTAGCCGATGCGGGCGACGGTGTCGACGACCGTGTTGGCGTCGGTCTCGGCCTCGCGCCACGTCACCGACAGGCGGCGCGTGGTCATGTTCAGCCGCGCGTGGGTCACCCCCGGCTGGCGGGCCAGCGCCGTCTCGATCAGCCAGACGCAGGCCGCGCATTGCAGCCCGTCGACCATCAGGTGCAGCGAGGCGGTGCCGTCCTCGGCGTGCTTGGCGTGGGGGGCGTAGTCGAGCGGCGGTGCCTCGCCGTCCGGGCGCAGCGGCCGGGCGGCGGGATCGACGCAGCGCCGCTCGTAATAGCGTTCCAGCCCGAGCCCGCGGACGAGATCGTAGGCCGCCGCGCAGCCGGTGCAGCAGAAGGGGCCGGCGCCGTCGGAGGCGGTGGTGCCGGTGCCCTCGGGATGCTCCTGCCCGCAGTGGAGGCAGACGGTCATGTCACGGAACCCGTATGCTTGTTTGCCGTAGGTTTGGGCGCTGGGCGCTTACTTGACGAAGAGGCGCTGCTCGTCCTGGTAGTCGCCCGTGGAATGATGGATTTCCACGCGCAGGTCCCACTGGCCGGGCAGCGGCAGCGCCACCGGGGCGGCGAAGCGGCCCTCGCCCAGATAGGGCAGGTCGAGGCGCACGTCGTGGCCCTCGCTGGTCGGGCGGATGAAGGCGACCTTCACCTCGGCGTCCTTCAGCAGGTTGCCGTGCTTGTCGTGCAGCGTCAGCGCCAGGATGCCCTTCTGCGCCTCGGTGCTGGTGAAGTCGGTGGCGACCTTCCAGCCACGCTCGGCCTGGGCGCGGGCGCCGGCCAGATCCTCGTTGTACTTCAGGCCCTTCATGAAATGCTGTTCGGTCTGGACGCCGGTCCAGCTCGACAGGGCGAAATGCAGCATCACGCCGTTGACCGCGATCACGACGGCGAAACCGGCCACGAAGATCCAGGGGATGTACCAGCCGGGCTGGCGGCCGGTCCGGCGGGGCGGGGTGCGGCGGGTTCCGGCGTCGGTGGACAGCGTCATCGTCGTCTTGACCTTTGGTGAATGCAGCGCGAAGAGCCGGTCGGGATCAGTTGGCCGGCCCCATGAAGACGGAGTCATAGGTCGCCACCTCACCATCGGCCGAGGTAAGCCTGAAGGTAAGGGGCTGGGAGGCGCCTTGCAAACCGGTGCGCGGCGCGGTCACGAAAATTCTGTAGGTCGCCACCATGTCCGGATCGGCGGTCAGGCGCTGGGTGCCGGCCTGCTCGTCCTGGCCGTCGCCGGCCACCGACAGGCTGGCCTCCGCCACCCCGGAGACCGCCAGCGTGTAGGCGCGCGGGTCGCGGGTCATGTTGGAGATCTTGAAGGTGTAGGCGTTGCGCACCGACCCGTCGGACAGGGTCACGAACAGCGGGGCGCGGTCGCGCAGAACGCTGATGTCCAGCCCCGGCTTCAGCAGCAGCCCGACGCCGATGCCGCCGGCGATGACCAGCATCATCAGCGTGTAGAGGATCGTGCGCGGGCGCAGCAGGCGGAAGGGCACCGGCTGCCCGCCGGTGGCGATGGCCACCTGGCTGGTCTGGGTGTCGAATTTGATGAGGCCGGTCGGCCGCCCGACCTTGGTCATGATCTCGTCGCAGGCGTCGACGCACAGGCCGCAGCCGATGCACTGCATCTGCAGCCCGTCGCGGATGTCGATGCCGGCGGGGCAGACCTGGACGCAGTTGAAGCAGTCGATGCAGTCGCCCAGCCCCTCGGCCTCGCGCTCCTCCCAGCTCTGCGACTTGCGCAGCAGGCTGCGGCCCTCGCCGCGCCAGTCCTGGTAGGTGACGATCAGGCTGTCCTCGTCGATCATCGCCGACTGGAAGCGCGGCCACGGGCACATGTAGGTGCAGACCTGCTCCCGCGCGAAACCGGCCAGCAGATAGGTGGTGGCGGTGAACAGGCCGATGAAGCCGAGCGCGGTCGAGGACACCTCGAAGCGCAGCATGTCGCCGAGCAGTGTCGGCGCGTCGGTAAAGTAGAAGATCCAGGCGCCGCCGGTCGCCAGCGCGATCAGCAGCCAGATCAGGTTCTTCAGAACCTTGCGCCCGGCCTTCCGGGCGGTCCAGGCGCCCTGGTCGAGGCGGATGCGCTCGCCGCGGTCGCCCTCGACCAGCCGCTCGACCCAGACATAGAGGTCGGTCCACACCGTCTGCGGGCAGGCGTAGCCGCACCAGACGCGGCCGGCCAGCGAGGTCGCCAGGAAGAGGCCCAGCGCCGCCAGGATCAGGGCGCCGGTCAGGTAATAGATCTGCTGCGGCCACAGCTCCACGAAGAACAGGTAGAAGCGCCGGTTGGCGAGGTCGAGCAGCACCGCCTGGTCGGGGGCGTTCGGCCCGCGGTCCCAGCGGACCCAGGGCAGCACGTAGTAGATCGCCAGGAGAACCGCCAGCGCCGCCCATTTGATGCGGCGGAAGGTGCCGTGCACCGCCTTGGGATAGACCTTGGTGTGCTTCTGGTACATCGAGCGCGACGCGCGGCGCGGCGCCTTCGGCGGGGCGGCGGGTGCGTCCGCAGCCGGCCGCGCCATCGTGCCGGTTTGGAGTTCCGTCTGGGCCGGCGGCTGTTCGGTGGTCGTGCTCATGACCTCGCCCTCTTCTTCTGGCGTCCGCCGTGCGGGCGGTTTGGCCATGCCGACGTGGTTCGGCGGTGGCATGGGGACTATGGCGGCACAACGTCACAGGGGCATTGCGCTGGATCAAAGGATTCCAGGGGCCTCCCCGGGGTCCGGCGCCCGCTGTCCCCTTCCCCTGAGCGCAAGCCGGAAAAAGAAAATGCCGGGGAGTCGCCTCCCCGGCACCGAAGTCCGGCGGACCCGCCAGGGGGGCGTCCCCCTCCCCGGCCGGTCCTTCCTGGCTGGACGGCTTACTTGCCGCCGCCCAGGTTGTGGACGTAGACGGCCAGCGACTTGACCGTCGCGTCGTCCAGACGCTTCGACCAGGCGGGCATCACGCCGGCGCGGCCGTTCGTGATGGTCTCCACCAGCGTGGCCTTGTCGCCGCCATACAGCCAGTTGGCCGTGACGAGCGGCGGAGCGCCGACGTCCATGCCGACCGCGACCGAGCCCTGGGCGCTGTCGCCGTGGCAGGCGGCACAGTTCTCGTCGTAGACGGTCTTGCCCTTTTCCGCGGCGGCGGCGTCGGTCGACCGCTTGTTCAGCGACAAGACGTACTCGGCGACCTGGCCGATCTGCTCGCGGTTCAGGATGCCGTCCCGGCCGAAGGCGGTCATGCCGATGCCGACCGTCCCGCGGGTGTCGCCGTCATCCGCACGGATGCCGTGCTGGATGGTCTTGTAGATGTCGGCAGAGGTGCCGCCCCACAGCCACACGTCGTCGGCGAGCGTCGGGAAGCCCTTGGCGCCCTGGCCGCCGGCGCCGTGGCAGGCCGCGCAGTTCTCGTTGAAGTAGGAGCGGCCGCCAGCCATCGCGAAGGCAAGGAGGTCCTTGTTCTTCTGGATGTCCTCGACGGAGGTCGCCGCGATGGCCGTCAGGTACTTTTCCTGGGCCTTCTTGCCGTCGGCGACCTTCTGCACCAGCTCCTCGCGCTGCGAGTAGCCGAGCAGGCCCTTCGTGTAGCTCTTGCCCAGCGGCCAAGCCGGATAGAGCACGTAGTACACGAGGGACCACGCGATGCAGACGTAGAAGATGTACAGCCACCACTTGGGCAGGGGGTTGTTCAGCTCCCGCAGGCCGTCCCACTCGTGGCCGGTGGTCTCGACGCCGGACAGGGCGTCCTTTTCTTTCTGTGCCATGGCCTAAAACTCCTGACCATCTTCCTTGAGCGGGATCCGGGAGGCGTCTTCGAACTTGCCCCGGTTGCCTGGCCACATGGCGTAGACCACGATGCCGGTGAAGAGCAGGGCCAACCAGACGGTCCAGAAGGACCGCAGGGCGACAGTGATCGAATCCAAGTCCATGGATCCCTCCCGGTTACTGCTGGAGCTGCTTGGGCGACTGGTACTTGGTGAAATCCACCATGGTGCCCAGGACCTGCAGGTAGGCCACCAGCGCGTCCATTTCGGTGACGCCCTTGTTGCCCGTGAAGTTCGCCACGACGGCCTTCGGGTAGCGCTTCATCAGACCGGCCGTGTCGGCGTCCGGGTTCTTCTGCGCTTCGAGGTCGGCCTTGGCGCTGGCGATCTGCTCGTCCGTGTAGGGGACGCCGACGATGCGCAGGGTCTTCATGTGATCCTGGATGTCGGAGTACTTCAGCGGACGGTCCTTCATCCAGGCATAGCCCGGCATGATCGACTCCGGCACCACGGCGCGCGGTTCGACCAGATGGGCGACCTGCCAGTCGTTGGAGTACTTGCCGCCCACGCGGGCCAGGTCCGGACCGGTGCGCTTGGAGCCCCACTGGAAGGGATGGTCGTACATGCTTTCCGCGGCCAGCGAGTAGTGACCGTAACGTTCCACCTCGTCGCGGAACGGACGGATCTGCTGGCTGTGGCAGTTGTAGCAGCCTTCGCGGTAGTAGATGTTCTGGCCAGCCAGTTCGAGCGGCGAGTAGGGACGGACCCCATCCACCTTCTCGATCGTCGACTCGATCGTGAACAGCGGGACGATCTGGACGAGGCCGCCGATCGACACGGTGATCAGGATCAGGACGATGAGCAGAAGCGTGTTCCGCTCGATCGTGTCGTGACTAAAGCCCTTTTTTTGCTCAGCCATTTTCTCAGTTCCTCCGGCGTCAGGCCGCACCGACCGCCGCCTTGTGCGGGGCGGAGGCATAGGGCTTCTCGATGCGGACGTCACCCTTGGCCGTGCGCCACAGGTTGTAGACCATGATCAGGGCACCAGCCAGGAACAGGACGCCGCCCAGAGCACGGATCACGTAGAAGGGATGCATGGCCGCGACCGTCTCGACGAACGAGTACTGGAGGAAGCCGAGGTTGTCGTAGGCGCGCCACATCAGGCCCTGCATGATGCCCGACACCCACATGGCGGTGATGTAGAGCACGATGCCGATGGTGGCGGTCCAGAAGTGGTAGCTGACCAGACGCAGGCTGTAGAGCTGCGAGCGCTTCCACAGGACCGGGACCAGATAGTAGATCGCGCCGAAGGAGATGAAGGCCACCCAGCCGAGCGCACCGGAGTGCACGTGGCCGATCGTCCAGTCGGTGTAGTGCGACAGGGCGTTGACCGGCTTCACCGACATCAGCGGGCCCTCGAAGGTCGACATGCCGTAGAAGGCCACCGACGTCACGAGGAAGCGCAGGACCGGATCGGTGCGCAGCTTGTCCCAGGCACCCGACAGGGTCATGATGCCGTTGATCATGCCACCCCAGGACGGCATCCACAGCATGACCGAGAAGGTCATGCCCAGCGTCTGCGCCCAGTCCGGCAGGGCCGTGTAGTGCAGGTGGTGCGGGCCGGCCCAGATGTAGAGGAAGATCAGCGTCCAGAAGTGCACGATCGACAGGCGGTACGAATAGACCGGCCGCTCCGCGCGCTTCGGAACGAAGTAGTACATGATGCCGAGGAAGCCGGCGGTCAGGAAGAAGCCGACCGCGTTGTGGCCGTACCACCACTGCACCATGGCGCTCTGCACGCCCGAGACGAACGGGTAGGACTTCATCCCGGTCAGCGACACCGGGACGTTGACGTTGTTGCCGATGTGGAGGATCGCGACGGTCAGGATGAACGCCATGAAGAACCAGTTGGCGACGTAGATGTGCGACTCCTTGCGGGTCATCACCGTGCCGACGAACTGGATGGCGTAGAGGACCCAGATGACCGTCAGGTAGAGGTCGAGGATCCACTCCGGCTCCGCATACTCCTTGCCCTGGGTGTAGCCGAGCACGTAGCTGAGCGCCGCCAGGACGATGAAGATGTTGTAGTTCCAGAAGACGAACTTCGCGAGGCCCTCGCCGCCGAACAGGAACTGGCGGCTCGTGCGCTGCACGGAGTAGAGCGAGGTGGCGAACAGGACGTTGCCGCCGAACGCGAAGATCACGGCCGAGGTGTGGACCGGCCGCAGGCGCCCGAAGCTCGTCCACTCAAGGCCGAGATTCAGCGCCGGAAAAGCGAGCTGCAGTGCGATGAAGACGCCGGCCAGGAAGCCGACGACACCCCAGAACACTGAAGCGATGACGAAGAGTCGGACGGCGTCTTCGTAGTAACGCACATTTTCCGACACCCGCTGGCTGCCCAGGGCGGCCCCTGGCGTCAGAGTCGCTGATGTCATTCAATCTCTCCCGTTTGCCCCGGGCGGCTCGGGCCGCTTCCCCTGAGGTTGCACCACCGCTGGGTACGTACTGTTAAGGAGGGGGGCAGGTTCACATACGATGCACTTCTTATGCGGACGCCGGTTGCGCCTGCCTCCAATAATCCCAATATGTGTAGGGGTGGACCTTGCAACATTGATCTACGTCAACGACCGGTCTTACCGGTGCCTGCCATCGTTCACCGTCCTTCACGCGGTCGGACGGGCATGGACGAAAGCTTCATCGCGAAACCTCTCGGTCAGCGTCAGATCGACCAGGCCTATCCGCTGGTGCGGGCCATCTTCCCGGACTTGCCGGTGGAGCAATGGCGCGCATTTGCCGCAGCACTTATCGGGCCGGTTGATACCCCCGCGGCGCCGGCCGGCATCATGACCGTGCAGAACGCACGGGGGTACCTCCATGGACTTTTCTCATACGCTATTGCGGAGCATCTTCGCCATGGCCGAATTCTGGCCGTGGAGAATTTCGTCGTGCTCGACCTGTTCGACATGACGGGCCCGGCGGAGACTTTGCTGCGTTCCATGGATCGTCTGGCGCGCAGCCACGGATGCACGGCGATCCACACCTCCCTGCCGGAAATGCTGGCCGGGGAGACCGGGGCGCGCGGGTCCTTGCTGACCTGCTTTCACCAGGACGGGCACCGCACGGAAACCTTGCGGCTGTGCAAGGCGATGGACGGCGCCAACGACAACCGCGCGCATCGGTCGCAGGCGGAAAGCCCGCTCGGCATCCCGTAAACCGCGCCGCAAGCGTCAGGCCCCCCGTCCCATCCCGCGAATCCGGGCCCCGTTTCCCACGACTCCAGCGATGTGACCGTTTGCTCGGCGGGCGCGAGCGGCTAGGATACGGCCATCATGACCGACACCCCCACCACCCCCGTCAAATACCGGGCGATCCATCTGCAGGCCGGCCGCCAGCGGCGCGTCCTGCACGGCCACCCCTGGGTCTATTCCAACGAAGTCCAGATGGACACGGCGGCCAAGGCCATCCCGCCGGGCAGCCCGGTGCGCCTGCTGGACCCCGGCGGGAAGCCGCTGGGCATCGCCACCTTCAACCCGCACACCCTGATCGCCGCGCGGATGCTCTCCGGCGACCCGGCGACGGTGGTCGACCACGCCTTCCTCGCCGGGCGGCTGAGGAGCGCGGTGGCGATGCGCGAGGCGCTGTTCGACCGGCCCTACTACCGCGTCGTGCATGCGGAGGCCGACGGGCTGCCGGGGCTGATCGTGGACCGCTACGGCGACGTGGTGACGGTGCAGGCCAACAGCGTCTTCATGGACCAGCGGATCGACGCCATCCTCGCCGCCATCGACGAGGTGCTGGCCCCGCGCGCGGTCATCCTGCGCAACGACAGCACCCAGCGCGCGCTGGAAGGGCTGCCCGAGGAAAGCCGGCTGGTGAAGGGCGAGATCGACGGCCCGATCCGGCTGGAGGAGAACGGCGCCACCTTCTTCGCCGACCCGCTGGGCGGGCAGAAGACCGGCTGGTTCTACGACCAGCGCGACAACCGCGCCTTCATCGCCAAGCTGGCGAAGGGCAAGCGGGCCATCGACTTCTTCAGCTACAACGGCGGCTTCGGCGTGCTCTGCGCCGTCGAGGGCGCGTCGTCGGTGGTGTCGGTCGACCGCTCGCAGGGGGCGCTGGACAACGCCACCCGCGCGGCGGAGGCCAACGGGGTAGCCGACCGCTTCGAGGCGCGCCGCGCCGACGCCTTCAACGAGCTGGAGCGGCTGAACGCCGAGGGCGAAACGTTCGAGGTGGTCATCGCCGACCCGCCGGCCTTCGTGAAGTCCAAGAAGGACCTCGCCGTCGGCTGCCGCGCCTACCGCAAGATGACCCGTCTGGCCGCCAAGATCACCGCGCCGGGCGGCTTCCTGCTCTGCGCGTCCTGCAGCCACAACGTCGACCCGCCGACCTTCGCCGAGCAGGTCGCCCGCGGCCTGCACGACGCCGGGCGGACCGGGCGCATCCTGCGCAGCGCCGGGGCCGGGCCGGACCATCCGGTGCACCCGCATCTGCCGGAGTCGGCCTATCTCAAGGCCATCGTGATGCAGTTGGATTGAGTGGATTTCACCACAAAGACACGAAGGCACGAAGATTTTCACGAAGGGGCGTCGGCTGGCGGAGGACCGCTCCGCTTTGCCGGAACTTCTTTGTGATGGTCTTCGTGTCCTTCGTGTCTTCGTGGTGACCCGCTCCCACCGCAGCATCACCGGGTGAACACCCCGACGACCTCGACGTGGGCGGACCACAGGAACTGGTCCACGGGGTAGACGCGGCTCAACGCGTACCCGCCGTCCACCAGAGTGCGGGCGTCGCGGGCGAAGGTCGCGGGGTTGCAGGACACCGCCACCACCCGCGGCACCTTCGACCCGGCCAGGGCCTGCGCCTGGGCGGCGGCGCCGGCGCGCGGCGGGTCGAAGACCACCGCGTCGAACCGCGCCAGCTCCTTCGCCGTCAGCGGGTTCTCGAACAGGTCGCGCCGCTCCGTGGTCAGGCGCAGCGTCCCCGCCGCCTTGGTCAGAGCGGCCAGCGCCGGGGCGTCCCCCTCCACCGCATGGACCGCCGCCTTCCGGGCCAGCGGGACCGCGAAGGTGCCCAGCCCGGCGAACAGGTCGGCCACCCGCTTCGGCTCCCCGATGTTGGCGAGGACGGCGGCAACCAGGGCGGCCTCCCCCTCGGCGCTCGCCTGGAGGAAGGCGCCGGGCGGCGGGGTGACCGGCAGTCCGGCGAAGGACACCGCCAGCGGACGGCGGTGGGCGATGGGCTCCGGCGTACCGCGGCCATCCGGCTGCCGTTCATCGGCCTGCCAGGAGATGCGGGCCACCCCCTCCGCCTCGCCGAAGGCCACCAGCCGTTCCCGCGCCGCGCGGTCCAGGCTGCGCGGGCCGACCAGCACGAGGTCGATCCCACCCTCCAGATCGGTGGCGATCACGTCGCAGCCGCCACCGTCCGGCAGCACCGACAACAGCAGCCCGCGCAGCGGCTCCACCAGGGCGAACAGGTTGGGCCGCAGCACCGGACACTCCGCCAGATCGGTCAGCCGGTGGCTCATCCGCTCGTTGAAGCCGAGCCAGACGCGGCGTCCCCGCTTCAGCGCGGCGAAGCGGGCGCGGCGGCGCGCGGCCGGCGGCGTCCGCGACAGCGGCTCCAGGACCGCGTCGCCCAGCCCGACGCGGGCCAGCGCGCCCTGCACCAGCCCGACCTTCCAGGCGGCGTAGGCGGCGTCCTCCATATGCTGGAGCGTGCAGCCGCCGCAGGTTCCGAAATGGGAACAGGGCGGCGCCGCGCGTCCGGGGCCGGGCTCCAGGATTTCCAGCAGGTCGGCGCGCAGACCGTCTCCCTTGGCGTTGGCGGCGTCCTTCACGGCCACCCGCACGCGGTCGCCGGGGACGGTCAGCGGCACGAAGAGCTTGGCATCTTCGAAGCTGGCGATGCCGTCGCCGCGGGCGCCGACCTCGCCGACGGTCACCTCGGCAACACGGGGGGCGACACGGGGGGCAACACGGGGGGCGGTGCGCGGTTCGCTGCCGCGGGGGGATGGGCGGTGTTTGGGGGCGGGTCGTTTCACGCGGTCACTCTCAGGACGGCCATCATGCCGGTCTCCTGATGCTCCAGAACATGGCAGTGGAGCATCCAGTCGCCGGCCTCTTCGGCCACGAAGGCGATCTCGGCCGTCTCACGGGGGCCGAGCAGGACGGTGTCGCGCCATTCGCGATGCTCGGCCGGCTGGCCGTTGCGCGACAGGACGCGGAAGGGAAAGCCGTGCAGGTGCATGGGATGCCACCAGCCGGTCTCGTTGACGAAGGCGGTCACCTGCGTTTGACCGCGTTTGACGGTGATGAGCGGTTCCAGGTGATGATGCGCCATGGAGGCCACGCCGTTCAGCGCCCAGAAGGGGCCGCGCTGCCCGGCGGTCTTCGGCATGGCGCCGTGCATCCCGCCGTCCAGCACCACGTCCTGGCGGACGGCGCCGGCGAGGTCGGGTTCGGGCAGCGGGTTGGCGGCCAGCGCGACCGGGGCGTCCAGCGGCGAGTCGCGCAAGGGGGCTTCGGCGCCGTAGGTCAGCCGGGTCAGCCGGTAGGCCATGCGCGGGTAGAAGCCGTCGACCACATCGAACCCCTCACCCGGCCTGCCTTCCATGTCGATCACGAGGTCGGCGCGCTGGCCGGGCCCCAGCACCACCCTGCCGTCCGGCGGGGCGTGCGGCGTCACCGGATGACCGTCGAGCGCGATCACCCGCGGCGCGTGCCCCTGGAAGTCGAGCGCGAAGACGCGGGCGTTCGCCGCGTTGATCAGGCGCAGCCGGACGCGCTCCCCGGCGCGGACCGGCACGCGGTCCCGCACCGCGCCGTTGATGGTGACGGTGTTGCCGATGCGCCCGGCGTGGGTGGCGTCCATGGGATGGCCGAAACCGCCGGCCAGCTCCGCCTCCTTCGTCAGGCGCCAGTCGCCGAGCAGCCAGAGCAGGTCGCGGTCGACGCGGATCGGCTCCCGCTCCTCCACGATGAAGGCGCCGGTCAGGCCGTGGGCCACCTGGACCCCGCTGTTGACGTGGGGGTGGTACCAGAAGGTGCCGGCGTCCTTCAGCGGGAATTCATAGTCGAACCGCCCGCCGGCCGGCACCGGCGGCTGCGACAGGCCGGGCACCCCGTCCATGGCGTTGGGAACGCGCAGGCCGTGCCAGTGGATGGTCGTCGGCTCCGGCAGGGTGTTGGCGAAGGCGATGCGCGCCGTGTCGCCCTGGCGGAAGCGCAGTTCCGGCCCCGGAATCCGCCCGTCATAGGCCCAGACCGCCGTGTCGGGAAAGCCCGCCCCCGCCAGATTGACGCGGGCCGGGCCGGCGGACAGGCGGACCGCCTCCCCCTCCCCCACCGCCGCACGGGCCGCGCGCGGCAGCAGAACGGCTCCGGCCAGCAGGGCGGAGCCGGTCAGCAGAGTGCGGCGGGTCAGCGGGAAACGCGGCGGCACGGCGTCCTCACGCGTAGCGGGCCAGGGCGTCGCGCAGGTCGGCCGGCACCGGGGTCGGGCGGTGGCTGTCCTTGTCGACGATGACACAGACGGCCTCCTGCACGGCGACGCAGCGGTCGCCCTCGAAGATCGCCGCCCCCAGGACGACGGAGCTGTTGCCGACCTTCGCCACGCGCGCGCCGACGCGGATGTCCGCCGGGAACCGCAGCTCCGCCTTGTAGTCGATGACGCTGCGCGCCAGCACCACGGTCCAGGGGGACTCGTCGCGGAAACCACCGCAATCATGGACCAGCAACACGCGAATCTGTTCGAAATACACGCCGATGGCGTTGTTGTTGACGTGGCCGAGCGCGTCGAGGTCGGCGAAGCGCACATGCTCGGCGATCCAGAAACGGTAGAGGTCGGGGCGGGTCGGATCGGTCATGGTCGCCTGTCAGATGGTGGTTCCGGCCGAATGTGGCCGGTGCGGCGGGCCGGGGCAAGCCCGGGCATGACGGTCATTCCCCGCACCGTCCCGATTTGCCGCGCCAACCCGGGCGGGGCGGTGTTATAGGAGTCGCACCATAACACCCGCAACGGACCGCAAGATGAGCAAGGACAGCACCAACCAGACGGCCGAGGCCCTGTTCGAGAAGGCCCTGTCGGTCGCCGAGAAGCATCTCGAGGCGGCGATCAAGGAAGGCGGGGTCCTCGGCCCCTACATCGCCGTCGCCATGATCGAGGCCGCCGTGAACACCGCCGTGGACGAGACCAGCCACGAGGACGTCATCGACATGCTGCGCGATCTGGCCGCCCAGATCGAAGCCGACGCCGACGAAAGCGAAGATTGATTCCTGCCGTCACGCGGGGTCCGGCTGCCGGCGCGCTTCGCGCCGGCGCAGGATTTCGTAGACGACGGCGCCCAGGATGGTCAGCGCGATCAGGATCAGCGACAGCGCGTTGACCGCGGGCGTCAGGCCCGTGCGCACCTTCGAGGCGATGTAGACCGTCAGCGTGGTGTCCAGCCCGCGGACGAACAGCGTCGTGTTGTAGTTCTCGAAGCTCTGCAGGAAGGCCAGGAAGGACGCCGACAGGATGGCCGGCGTCAGATACGGCAGCGTGATCCGCCGGAACACCTGCCCGTGGGTGGCGCCCAGATCCAGCGCCGCCTCCTCCAGCGTCTGGTCGAACCGTTGCAGCCGCGCCAGGAACAGCAGCATCGCGTAGGCCGCGATGAAGCTGGACTGCGCCAGGATGGTCAGGAACAGGCCTCCGGTCACCCCGAACCACTCCCGCCAGAAGACCAGCGTGGAGATGCCGACGATCACCCCCGGCGTCAGCAGCGGCGACACCATCACGGCGTAGAGGAAGGTCCGCGCCCGGCTGTGCAGCCGGTCGAGCAGCAGCGCCGCCGCCAGCCCCAGCGGCACCGCCACGGCGATCACCCCCGCCCCGACCAGCAGGCTGGTCCCCAGCGCCTGCCACATGCGCTGGTCGGCCCACAGGGCGCCGAACCATTGCAGCGTGAAGCCCATCCAGGGGGTGACGGTCGGGAAGCGGCTGCTGTTGAAGGTCGCCGCCGCCATGATCCCCAGCGGCAGGAACAGATAGCCGAAGAACAGGACCAGATAGGCCCCGGTGACCCAGCGGCGGAAACTTGCGGCGGTCATTTGGCGATGTCCGTCACTTGGCGATATCCGTGAGGCCGACGCGGAACAGCCGCATCATCAGCAGGATGAAGGCGATGCACAGGATCAGCAGGATGAAGGCGTAGGCCGCGCCCTGGTTCCAGTTCCCGCCCTCGAAGAACCAGTTGTAGATGACCTCGGTGAACCAACGGCTTTGCGGTCCGCCCAGCAGGGCCGGCACGGCGTAGCTGCCCGCCGCCAGCATGAAGGTCATGATGCAGCCGACCGCGATGCCCGGCTTGGCGTGGGGGATGACGATGCGGCGATGGATGCGCAGCCACCCCGCCCCCAGGTCGCGCGCCGCCTCGATCTGGTTGCGGTCCAGCGACTCCATGGCGTTCATGATCGGGAACACCATGAAGAGGATGTAGACGTAGACCATCCCGATGATCACCCCGGTGTCGCCGCCGAGCAGCCGCTGCGGCTCCGAATAGAGGCCGAGCCCGACGAGCAGCGCGTTCAGCGGCCCGTTGAAGGCCAGGATGATGTACCAGGCGAAGGTGCGCAGCAGCTCGTTGATCCAGAAGGGCACGACGAGCATCAACACGAGCAGCGGCAGGCGCCGCCGCGGCGCCACCTGCGCCATGTAGAAGGCGACGGGGTAGCAGACCGCCAGCGTCACCGCCGTGACCAGGCTGCTCGCCCAGATCGTCTTCAGAAAGATTGCCAGATGGATCTGGTTGGTCCACAGCGTCGCGTAGTTGCGCAGCGTGTAGACGTCCTCCGGCCCGCCGGCCTTGCTGGGCGGCAGCGACGGACGGAAGGAAAAGTCCACCATCAGCAATTGCGGCAGCACGACCAGCAGCAGCAGCCACGCGGCCACCGCCAGCAGGATCGCCGCGGTCAGAACCGGACCGTACCGGCGCAGCACGCCGCCCATGACCACCCCCACCCGCCGAGATTCAGAGCCGAGATTCTAGGATCGAAAGCCTCTCACGACCCTGGGCCGGAGCGCAAGCGAGGCCATGTCCCGACAAATAACCACAATTTTATTGCCTTTTTTCGGTCCCTGGACTGTGCCCATAGTGACGCCATGCGTGCATGGCGGACATCCGGCGTGATGAGGGAGACAACAGCGTGGGTCGCCGCGCTGGTGCTGGTCTTCCACGCCCTGGTCATGGCCACCCACGTCCCGGCGCCGTTGGCCAGGGTGCTGGCGGAGTCGGCGCAATTTGCCATGGCGGGCTCGATCTGCCATTCCGGCGCCGCGCCCGACGCCTCCGCAGCGTCGCACTCCGACCATGCCCCCGTTCCGGACGGCACACCGGGGCACGTCACCTACTGCCCGATCTGCCTGTCGCTGGGGGGCGGGTCCCTGCTGGGTCCGGTCCTGGCGCCGGCCCCGCTGCCGCCGGTCGGGATCGTGCTGGCCGCCCTTCCGCTGCCCACGGACGACGCGGCCGGGGTCGGGCGAACCCCGCGCGCCTTCTCCGCCAGGGCGCCTCCGGTGGGTGTCTGAACCGACACCCTCAGACAGACCCACACCGGAGAGTTCCCATGATCCGCAACACCCGCGGCGCCCTGCTGGCCGCCGCCGTCCTCGCTTGCCTGCCCGGTCTTCTTCCTGGTTCCACCGCCCTCGCCCACACCACGCTGGAGACCAAGCAGGCTCCCGCCGCCAGCACCTACAAGGGCGTGCTGCGCGTCGGCCATGGCTGCGGCGCCTCCCCCACCATCGCCCTGCGCGTGCAGATCCCTGAAGGGGTCATCGCGGTGAAGCCGATGCCCAAGCCCGGCTGGACCCTGACGACCAGGGAAGGCCAATACGCCAAGGCCTACGACTACTACGGCGAGTCGCTGAGCAAGGGCGTCACCGAGATCGCCTGGACCGGAGGCTCGCTGCCCGACGCCCACTACGACGAGTTCGTCTTCCGCGCACGCCTGCCCGACGCCGCCCCCGGCACCGTGGTCTATTTCCCCGTGGTGCAGGAATGCGAGACGGGCGTGCACCGCTGGATCGAGATCCCGGAGCCGGGCAAGACCGACCACGACGTTAAGGAGCCGGCCCCCGGCGTCACCCTGACCGCCAAGCCGTAAGGGAAGGGACGATCGCATGCGCCGGCTGGTCGTGGGGTGGGTCGCCGCCCTGATGCTGCTGTCCCTGTCCGCGCCGGCCCTGGCGCATGCCGTGCTGGTGGAGAGCGTTCCGGAGGATGGGGCGCGGCTCGACAGCGCGCCCGCCGAGGCCATGCTGCGCTTCAACGAGCCGGTGCGGCCGGTGTCGGTGACGCTGATCGGTCCCGGCGGGGTGACGCTTCCCCTGCCCGCCCCGGCCGCCGGGGACGGGGCGCTGCGCGTCGCGCTGCCCGGCGGGCTGGCGGTGGGAACGCACGTCCTCAGCTACCGCGTCAGCTCAACGGACGGCCATCCGGTCGCCGGATCGCTCCTGTTCGGGATCGGTGCGGAACCGGAACGACCGGCGCAACTGGACGGGGCGACACCGCCGGCGACGCTGCTGGCCGCCGCCGCGGTTCGGGCGCTCCATTACGGAAGCCTGCTCGCCTCGGTGGGCGGCGGGCTGTTCCTGGTGCTGGTGGCGGGGCGGTGGAGTCCGCTGAACCGCCGCCTGCGCCCCGGCCTGTGTCTGGGCGTCGGCGTCGCCGCCCTGGTGGCGCTGCTGAACGCCGGACTGGCCGGCGCGGTTCTGGAAGGGGCGCCGCTGTCCGCCCTGGCCGGAGCCTCGCCCTGGATCGCCGGCCTGACCAGCACGGCGGGGCCGAGCGCCCTCCTGTCCTTGCTCAGCCTGATCGCCGTCGCCCTGGGGCTGGCGCTGGAGGAGCGTGGAACGGCGGGCCGCGTGCTGCTGGTCACCGGGGCGGTCGGGGCGGCGCTGGCGCTCGCCGCCACCGGCCACGCCGCGACGGCGGAGCCGCGCTGGCTCAGCGTGCCGCTGGTCGCCCTGCACGGTCTGGCGGTGGCCTTCTGGATCGGCAGCTTCTGGCCGCTGGCCGTGCTGCTAAGGACGGAGCCGCCGGCCGAGTCGCTGCGGCTGGTCCGCCGCTTCTCCGCCATCGCGGTTCCGGCGGTGGCGGTCCTGCTGCTCGCCGGGGCGGGGCTGAGCGCGTTGCAACTCGGCGACCCGCGCACCATCCTGACCACCGCCTACGGCCAGATCTGGACCGGCAAGATTGTCTGCGCGCTGGCCCTGCTGGCGCTGGCCGCCGTCAACCGCTGGCGGCTGACCCCACGGCTGGAGACCATGGGGACCGAGGGAGCGGCCCGGCTGCGCGCCAGCGTCCAGACGGAGATGGTGGTGGCCGCGCTGGTCGTGCTGTTCACCGCCGGGCTGGGCACCACCCCGCCGCCGCGCACCCAGGCCCTGCCGGTCTTCGCCGAGAAGCCGGCGGGCTTCAGCACCGCGGTCGTGGCCCGCGGGCGCACGGCCATCGTCACGGTGACCCCGGCGACGCCAGGAGCGAACCGCGTCGAGATGCGCCTGACCGGACCGGACGGCGCGCCGCTCGACGCGCTGGAGGTGTCGGCAGAATTGGCCCTGCCCGCCGCCGGGATCGAGGGCATCACCCGCCCCCTGCCCAAGGTGGCGCCCGGCGTCTACGCGGCGGACGGGGTGGCTCTGCCGGTGGCCGGGTCCTGGGCGGTGCGGCTCGACGCGCTGGTCAGCGACTTCGAGACGGTGCCCTTCCGCGCGGCGGTGCCCGTGGCGGTACCGGTCGGCCGCTGACCGGCATTACGCCGGCGCGTCCGGCAAAATCACCGCGTCCTCCGCCCGGAAGGCGATCCGGGCGGGGTCGCCGGGGTTCAGCGGCGGTTCGTCGCCGAGATGCGGCACCTGGACGGTGAGGCCGCCCTCCAGGAAGGCGTTGATGAAGGCGCCCTCGAAATCGCGGTGGGTGACCCGCGCCTCCAGCGCGTTCTCCGCCCCCGCCCCCGCCGCCATGCGCTCCGGCCGGACGAACAGGGTGGCGCGGTCGCCGGGCGACAGGCGGCGCGGGTTGCGCCCGACCAGACGGCCGCGGGGCGTGTCCAGAGCGGCGAGCCCGTTTGCCGACTCGGCGACGGTGCCGGAAAAGCGGTTGTTTTCCCCCACGAAGGAGGCGACGAAGGCGGTTTCCGGATGGTCATAGATGGTCCGCCCGTCGCCCACCTGCTCCAGCACGCCCTTGGACATCACGCCGATCCGGTCGGACATGGTCAGCGCCTCGCCCTGGTCATGGGTGATGTAGATGAAGGTCACGCCGGTCCGCTTCTGGAGGTCGCGCAGCTCGGCGCGCATGTGCTGGCGCAGCTTCAGGTCCAACGCCGACAGCGGCTCGTCCAGCAGCAGGACGGCGGGCTCCACGGCCAGAGCGCGGGCGATGGCGATGCGCTGGCGCTGGCCGCCCGACAGCTCCGTCACCTTCTTCTGCGCGGCGTCGGGCAGGGCCACGAGATCGAGCAGCTTGCGCACCCGCCCCTGCCGCTCCGCCGAGGGCACGCCGCGCACTTCCAGCCCGAAGCCGATGTTCTCCGCCACCGTCATCAGCGGGAACAAGGCGAGGTTCTGGAAGATCAGCGCGGTCGGCCGCTTGTTCGGGCCGATGCCGCGCATGTCGCGGCCGCCGATGCGGATGGCGCCCTCCGTCGGCTCCATGAAGCCGGAGACCATGCGCAGGATGGTGGTCTTCCCGCAGCCCGACGGGCCGAGGAAGCTGAAGAATTCCCCCGCCCCGACCGTCAGCGACACGTCGCGGACGGCGGTGACGGAACCGAACCGCATGGTGACGGACTCGAGCTGGACGTCCTGACTCATAGGCACCTGATTGGAAGGTCAATCCCTTTTGGGACGATCACACGCCGCCGCCCTTAGCCCTTCACCCTCCGGGGAGAGGGTGGCCCGGAGGGCTGGTGAGGGGGGTGCGCATGGCGGTGCGTCCGGCACACGCGCAACCCCCTCACCCTAACCCTCTCCCCGCTTTCGGCGGACCGAAGGTCCGCCTGTCGCGTCAGCGCAAACTTCGTTTGCGCGTGAGCGGAGGGGAGAGGGGATATTGGGTTGCGGGAGAGGGTCGCACTCACGCGGCCAGGAAGCGGTCCTGGTACTCGTTGCGGATGGAAACGTACCAGGCCTCCTGGATCGGCCACCACCACAGCTTCTGCAGCGCGTCGCCCGGATAGGCGTCGGCGAAGAACTGCTTGTTCAGGTCGGACAGATGAGCCTCCGCCCCGACCGCCGTGCTGGAGATGCCGGAATGGTTGGTGTAGAGGGCGCCCGCCTCCGGCGTGTAGAACCAGTTGATCCAGGCGTAGGCCTGCTCCAGGTTCGCCGCCTTGGCCGGGATCGCGAAGCCCTCCATCCAGGCCAGCGCCCCTTCCTTGGGCGCCAGGAAGCGGATCGGCAGCCCCTCCTTGCGCAGGGCGACCGCGGACGAATCCCAGGTCTGGCCGATGACGCAGCCGTTGGTGCGGAAGGCGCCCTGGGCCTCGTTCTCGTTCGACCAGAACTGGCCGATGGCCTTCTTGTTGGCGGCTGCGACCTGAAGGATCGCGTCGAAATTGGCCCGCGCCTTCGCCTCGTCCTTGAACTGCTCGCGGATCGGGTGGGGCAGCTTGCCCTGGCCTTCCAGCCACAGGCCGATGCCGATCAGGCCGGAATGGCCGCGCACGGTCACCTTGCCGGCGTGCTCCGGCTTCCACAGGTCGCCGTAGCTGGCGGTGCCGTAGGTCAGCGGCGCCTTGTTCATGTCATAGGCGATGGCCTCGGTCCCCCAGTCGGCGGGGGCGAAGAAGCGCTTGCCGCCGACCACGGCGCCCATGGCGGCGGAGCCCTCGACCGCCGACTTCAGGCAGCCGTCCCACTTGACCTTCGACTCGTCCAGCGGCTGGACCAGCTCGAACTCCACATAGTTCGGCACGCGGTCCACCGTCGGGTGGATGATGTCGAAGCCGGCGCCGCCGGTGGCCTTGAGCTGGTTCAGCAGCTCGTCGTTGGTGCCGTATTCGGTCAGGCTGGCCTTGATGCCGGTCTTCTTCTCGAAGTCGGCCAGCATGTCCGGGCTGATGTAGCCGGCCCAGGAGAAGATCTTGACGCTGCCCGACGCGGCGCGGCCCTCGCGCAGGATGAAGGGGCCGGCCGCGGCGACGCCCGCGGCGGCGGCGGTGCCCTGGAGGAGCAGGCGGCGGGTGAAGCCCTTGGCGGCGCGCTGCGTCTCGGCGCTGCAGCGCTGTTCCAGGCTGGTGGTTTCCGGAACCTTGGTCATGGCACCTGCTCTCCCCTTTTCTTATTGGCCCGAATTCATGCTGGCTGTGCCCATCGCGGGGCCGGCCGCGGGGCCGGTCCAGCCGGACTCCGCCGCAGCGGCAACTGTGCCGCGATATCCGGGCGCCGTCCATGGCTCAAGCGGGAGTGGGCCCAAACTTCATCGACCTGTAACGGATCGTCCTGCAACGGGCCGGAGGCCCGGTCAGCTCTCCAGCATGCGGCGGAGAAGCTCGACGTCCTCGGCGAAGGCGGGGTCGGTGGTGCGCAGTTCCTCCACCTTCTTCACCGCGTGCATCACGGTGGTGTGGTCGCGCCCGCCGAACTTGCGCCCGATCTCCGGCAGGGAGCGGGCGGTGAGCTGCTTGGCGAGATACATGGCGACCTGCCGCGGGCGGGCCACGGCGCGGGCGCGGCGGGCCGAATGCATGTCGGCCACGCGGATGTTGAAATGCTCCGCCACCCGCTTCTGGATCTCGTCGATGGTGACGCGACGGTCGTTGGCGCGCAGCAGATCGTGCAGCACCTCCTGCGTCGATTCCAGCGAGATGGCCCGGCCGACCAGCTCGGCGTGGGCGACGATGCGGTTCAGCGCCCCTTCCAGCTCGCGCACGTTCGAGGTGATCTTGTGGGCGAGGAACTCCAGCACCTTCAGCGGGATGGCCGCGTTCAGCGCGTCCGCCTTGGCCTGGAGGATGCCCAGCCGCAGCTCGTAGGTGGTCGGATGGATGTCCGCGACGAGGCCCCAGCCGAGGCGGGAGCGCAGCCGCTCCTCCATGCCTTCCAGGTCGGACGGGCTCTTGTCGGCAGAGATGATGACCTGACGGTTCTGGTCCACCAGCGCGTTGAAGGTGTGGAAGAATTCCTCCTGGGTGCTGTCCTTGCCGCTGATGAACTGCACGTCGTCGATCATCAGCACGTCCACCGAGCGGAACTGCTGCTTGAAGGCCATGGTGTCCTTGAAGCGCAACGCCCGGATGAACTGGTACATGAACTTTTCCGCCGACAGGTAGATCACCTTGCGGTTCGGATCGTTCCGCCGGATCTGCCAGGCGATGGCGTGCATCAGGTGCGTCTTGCCCAGCCCGACCCCGCCGTAGAGGAACAGCGGGTTGAAGGTGACCGAGGTGGCGTCGGCGACGCGCCGGGCGGCGGCGTGGGCCAGTTCGTTCGGCTTGCCCACCACGAAATTCTCGAAGGTGAAGCGGGGGTCCAGCGGCGCGGAGATGTCGGTCCGGTCCTCCAGCACCGAGGCCACCGCCGTGGGCGACTCGTCCGACGCGAAGGAGGGCGGCCCCGCCGAATAGGAGGACCCGATGTAGGAGTTGGCGCCGTAGGAGGCAGCCCCATAGGAAGCGGACTGGTTGAGCGCCGCGGCCCGCGGGGCAGGCATCGGAGGAACCGGGCCGCTACCGACGGTGCCGTCGGCCGGAGCGGAGTCGCGCGATGCCTCGCCCGCGTCCTCGTCCGGCATCAGCATGGACGGGGCGTTGGCGGAGGCGACCACGACGTCGATGGACAGGACGTCCGGATTCTCGCCGGCCCACAGGTTGCGGATGCGGTCGGCGTAGTGGGTCAGCACCCAGTCGCGCATGAAGCGGGTGGGCACGACGATGCGCACCTCCCCGCCGCGGATTCCGGCGAAGGAAAGCGGCTGCAGCCAGCTGCGGTAGGCGATCTCGCCCACCTCGTCCTTGAGGCGGCCCCGGATGCGGGCCCACTGCTGATCCAACGACGCGCCGACCGACATGCTTCCCCTACCCCGCTCCTTTCCCCCCGGGCGGCCCAGCGCCGCAGGGGGCACCGTCCCGCTCGACTTAACTCAGACCCTTTAACTTAGGCCCCTTAACTTAGGCTTCTTGCCTTCAAAACGTTCCTCTCCTGAAGACTCCAACGGTGGATGCCTCCCAACTGGGCGACAATACTATCCCTTTGGCGAAGTTGGACTCCGCCTTTGCCACGTCGAGTTTTAAGAAAAGCATCGCTCCAGGAGCAACGGGTTGAGTCGAGCTTCTTGAGCGTCCCGCAGCGTTGCCCGCCGCTTTGAACGTCTCCGTCCTTTAGCAAATGGCGCGTGATATCAAAGACAACATCGGTGCGCCATTCCCAACGGATCGAAAGTCTAATCAGCCGCCCTCGCCGTGGCAATAGGACAGAAAGCGAACGGTCCGGACTGCGGCAAAAATCACGCAACCCCTCCGGAAGCCGCCCCTGCCCTCACGAAAGACCAGGACCACCGGAAGCGCCTCGCCGCCCAGCAGCCGCGATCCCCTGCCCCACCGGAGTTCTGCCGGAGGACTCGGAAAGACCGGAGATTGTACTTATCAAAAACGCAAAAAGCCGCGCCCAGACCTGGTGCGCGGCTTTATAACGCCGAGTAAACTCAGAGAGCCTTGATGCGGGCCGACAGGCGCGACAGCTTGCGCGACACGGTGTTCCTGTGCAGGACGCCCTTGGAGGCCCCACGCATCATTTCCGGCTGCGCGGCCTTGAAAGCCTCAGCGGCTTCAGCCTTGTTGCCGGACGAGATCGCCGTCTCGACCTTCTTCACGAAGGTGCGGATACGGCTGACGCGGTTACGGTTGATCTCCGTACGACGCGCGGTTTGACGAATGCGCTTTTCAGCAGACTTATGATTGGCCATGAAAACCCTACTCCGGACGACACGCCTGTCCCAGTGCGAGGGGGCCTTATACGCTCCAGCCGAATGAGAGTCAAGGCACCGTCCAACACTGTTTTTCGGCAAAGGATAGATTACGAGATCTTGACGGATTTCTGGTCCTCCCCCGCTAGATACGGGGGAGGAGTCGGGGGATGTCAGCGATGCTTCCAATCCGGCTGACGCTTCTCGGCGAAGGCGGCCATGCCTTCCTTCTGGTCTTCGACGGCGAAAGTGGCGTGGAAGATTCGGCGCTCCACCCGGATGCCCTCGGACATGGTGGTCTCGTAGGCGGCGTTGACGGCGTCCTTGGCCATCATGACGACCGGGCGCGAGAGCTTGGCGATCTTCTCGGCGACCCGCACCGCCTCGTCCACCAGATCCGCCGCCGGCACGATGCGGCTGACGAGGCCGGCGCGCTCGGCCTCGGCGGCGTCCATCAGGCGGCCGGTCAGACACATCTCCATGGCTTTGGACTTGCCGACGAAGCGGGTCAGGCGCTGCGTGCCGCCGGCGCCGGGAATGGTGCCGATGGTGATCTCCGGCTGGCCGAACTTGGCGGTGTCGGCGGCCAGGATGAAGTCGGCCATCATCGCCAGCTCGCAGCCGCCGCCCAGCGCGTAGCCGGCGACCGCGGCGATGGTCGGCTTGCGGCACTTGGCCAGACGCTCCCACTTGGCGGTGATGAAGTTGGCCTTGTAGACGTCCATGTAGGAGAAATTCTGCATCTCCTTGATGTCGGCGCCGGCGGCGAAGGCCTTCTCCGAACCCGTGACCACGATGGCGCCGACGGAGTCGTCGGCCTCCAGGGCGTCCAGCGCCTGGCCCAGCTCGGTCACCAGCAGGTCGGACAGCGCGTTCAGCGCCTTGGGCCGGTTCAGCGTGACGAGCCCGACCGGTCCGCGGGTTTCGACGAGAATGGTTTCGTACGGCATGATGCAGCAGGCTCCCGTGGTTTGGCCCCCTCGCTCATGTCCGGGGGGCGTTCTGGTTTGCTCTTGGTCTCTTTTGGAGGATCAGCGCGGAATCAGCGAGAAGCGGACGACCGTGGCCACCGCCTTCTGGACAGCGGCGCGGGCCGGCTCGACGAATTCCAGGCGCAGTTCCTCGCCCTCCCGCAGGAAACTGGCGCCGCCGCCCGTCCGTTGCGGGGCGCGGGTCCAACCGAGCTGCGGCATGGTCTGGTTGTAGAAGGACAGGACCGCGTTGCGGTCCATGGCACCCGCCATGACCGACTGGGCGATGCGTCCGGCGGGCTTGTCGAAGACCAGCGGCGCCTCCTCGGCGGGGGCGAGGCCCGGCATGACCGGCACGTCCCCCATGCCTTCGACGTAGCGGGTGGGGTCGGCGGCCCAGGCGGACGAGGTCGCGGGCAATGGAACCCCGGCCAGACCCGCAAGGGCGGGGCCGGCGAGGAGAAGGGCGGCGAGCGCCGCCCTGGCGGTGGCCGATGGAGCCGTCATACCTTCCACCTATATCAACGCTGGCGTTGCGGACAATAGAAAGTCGAACGGCCCGCCTGGACGATCCGGCGGACGCCCCCGGTCTTCGCCACGTCGCAGCTGCAGCCCGGACAGGGCGCGCCCTCGCGGTCGTAGACCGAGAACTGGTGCTGGAAATAGCCGAGTTCCCCCGACGCCTGCCGGTAGTCGCGCAAGGACGATCCCCCCGCGGCGATGGCCCGCTCCAGCACCGTGCGGATCGCCGTGGCCAGCCGCTCCGCCTTGGCGCCGGTCACCGTGGCGGCGATGCGCGTGGGGCTGAGGCGGGCGAGGAACAGCGCTTCCGACACGTAGATGTTGCCGAGCCCGGCGACCACGTTCTGGTCCAGCAGGGCAGCCTTGATGCTGGTCATCCGCCCGGCTAGCCGCGCGGCCAGCACCGGTCCGGAGAAGGCGTTGCCCAGCGGCTCCGGCCCCAGCGCGCGCAGCAGCGGGTGCTCGGCGAGCGTCTCCGCCATGGCGAGGTCCATCAGGCCGAAGCGGCGGGCGTCGTTGAAGGTCACCACCGTCCCGGCGTCGGTCTCCAGCACGACATGGTCGTGGGCGCCCCAGGCGGCGGGCCGTTCCGGCGTGATGATCATGCGGCCCGACATGCCGAGATGGGCGATCAGCACCGTCCCGTCGTCGAGATGGATCAGGATGTATTTGGCGCGGCGGCGCACCGACTCGACGCGGCGCCCGGTCAGCCGCTCGCAGAAGCCGGCCGGAAAGGGAACCCGCAGGTTGGCGCGGCGCTGGAGCACCTGGACCAGCGTCCGCCCCTCCAGATGCGGGGCGAGGCCGCGGCAGACGGTTTCGACTTCGGGAAGTTCGGGCATGATGGCAAGGAGGATGGTGGGAAGCGCCGGTTGACGCAAGGGGGCACGTGTTGACGCTCATCGGGGAGCGGGCACCCATGGCGGCGAACGGATGGCGCCCTCAGTTCTCCGAACCGTCCACCAGCCTCCGCAAAGCGCGCGCTGCCGCCTCCGCCGGGCCGGACCAGCCGCCGTTCCGGGTCTGGCGGAACAGGCGGGCGGTGGGATACCAGGGGCTGTCGTCGCGCCCGCTGAGCCAGCGCCAGTCGTTGTTCCAGGGCAGCAGCACCCAGACCGGGCGGCCCAACGCGCCGGCCAGATGGGCGACCGCCGTATCGACCGCGACGATCAGGTCCAGCGCCTCCACCGCCGCCGCCGTTTCGGCGAAGCTGGTCAGACCGTCCGACAGATCGATGACCGGGAAGGATACCTCCATCCTCTGCCGCTCGGCGTCTCCCACCTGGAGGGAAAACAGCGCCACACCCGGCACCGCCGCCAGCGGCGCCAGGGCGGACAAGGGCATGGAGCGGATGGCGTCGGCGTGATGCTGGGGCCGCCCCGCCCAGACCAGCCCGACCCGCAGCCGGGCGTCGGGCGCCGCACCCCGCAGGCATCCCGCCCAGGGGTCGCGCCGGTCCTCCGGTGCACCGAGATAGGGTGTGCGTGCGGGGATCGCCTCCAGGCTCGGGCAGAACAGGCCGGCGAGGCTCATCAGCGGGATCTGGACGTCGGTGTCGGGCAAGCCGCCCACCCCTGGAAAGCCGGGCGCCCGCGGGATCACCGTCACCCGCGCCGGGTCGGTGTTGCGCTCCAGCAGGGGGAGGAGAGGGCCGTGCGCCTCCAGATGGACGCGCGCCGGGGCGGCTCGCAGCACATGATCCAGAAAGCGGATGAACTGGATGGTGTCGCCCATCCCTTGCTCCGCATGGACCAGGATGGTCCGCCCCGCCAGATCCGTGCCGTCCCAGAGCGGCTGGCGGAAGGGGCGGCGCTGCCCGGCCAGGGCCTCGCTCCGCCAGCGCCATTCGTATTCCGCCCATCCGGCGGCGTAATCGCCCAGCCGCAGCAGCAGATGGGCCAGATTCCAGTGGGCGACGGTCAGTTGCGGCGCCACCCGCAGAGCGCCGCGGAAAGCCTCCTCCGCGTCCCGCGGGTGGTCGAGATGCACCAGGGCGTCGCCGCGGACGACCTGGGCCTCGCCCAGCTCCGGGGCCAGCCGCAACGCCCGGTCGGCCAGCCGCAGGGCCTGCGCGTCCTCCCCGATCTGGATCGTCAGCGCGCCGAGGTTGGACAGGGACGGCGCGTGCGCCGGATCGCAGGCCAGCGCCGCGCGGCCGGCGGTCATCGCCTCCGCCCGCCGCCCAAGGGCGGCCAGCGCCAGCCCCAGCTTGGCGTGGGCCTCCGCCTCCTGCGGGGCCAGGGCGCGCGCCCGGCGGGCCAGCCGCTCCGCCGCCGCCGCGTCGCGCCCGTCGAGCCGGCACAGCGACAGGTTCCACAGCGCCAGGGCCTCTGCCGGCCGGGTGGCCAGAAGCCCGCGGAACAGCCGGGCGGACTCCTCCACCCGGCCGTCTCGGTAGAGGGCGGCGGCGTGGGCGGAGAGGAGCGGCACGCCCACCGCCTCCGCCACCGGGCGGGTGAGCCGCGCCACCGCCCGGCCGACCTCCCCCCGCTCCAGAAGCGCCCGCCCCTCCCGCTCCACCGCCCGGTCGGCGAGGTAGCGCGCCTCCAGGCTGTCGGGCTGGAGCGCCAGGAGCCGTTCCAGCACCAGCAGCGACTCGTCGTGCCGCCCGACGCCGCGGTAGGCCAGGGCGAGCTGGAACAGCGCCGCCGCGTGGTCGGGCTGAAGCGCCAGCGTCCGCCGCAGGGCGGCCACCGCCCCCTCGCCGTCCTCCAGGATCAGCCGGACGCGGGCGAGGTCGTAGCGCAGGCCCGGATTGTCGGGAACCAGCCCGATCGCCCCGACGAACAGCGCCGCGGCCAGCTTCGGCCGGTCCGTCTGGCCGTAGAGCACGCCCAGCAGATGCAGCGCGGTCGCCTGATGGGGATCGGCGTCGAGGATGCGGCCATAGAGGATTTCAGCCTCGGCCAGACGGCCGGACTCGTGGTGGTCGAAGGCGATGGCCAGGGCTTCCGCGATTGTCGCCATGAGTCCGCGCTGGATGGTGAGAGGGATGAAGGGTAGCAGAGCTACCGGAAAAGCGCGCGCAGCCGGTCGGTCACGGCGTCCAGCGGCGTCCGCCAGTCCCCTGCCGCCGCTTGGCGGAACAGGCGGGCCGAGGGGTACCAGGGCGAGTCGTCCCGGCCGACCAGCCAGCGCCAGTCCGGCGCGTGGGACAGCAGCAGCCAGACCGGATGCCCCAGCGCGCCGGCGAGATGGGCGGTGGCGTTGTCGATGGTAACGACGAGGTCGGTGGCGGCGATCTGCGCGGCCAGCCCGTCCAGGTCGTCCTTGCGGTCCAGTCCGGGAGGCAGCGCGATGGCGATGCCCTCCGCCGCCAGGGCGGCGACCTCCCCCGCGCAGTCTCCGTACTGCAGGACGACCATGTCGGCGCCTGCCGCATCGAGCCGGCGCGCCAGATCGGCCAGCGGCACGTTGCGCAGGCGCCCCCATTTCGGGTTGGTGGTGTGCCAGGCGATGCCGACCAGGGGCCGCCCGCACCTCCGCCGAACCGCCGGTACCCGCGCCGGATCGGCGGCCAGGATCGGGCGGAGCCGGCGGAAATCCTTCTCGGCGCGCAGCAGGAGGCGCGGCAGGCTGCCCGACGGGATCTGTGCGGCGATGTCCGGGGCCGACAGGCGCGGGTCCGGCAGCGGGCCGCGCGGCACCACCTCCACCCCGGGCAGAGCGCGGGCGAACAGCGGCACCAGCCGGGCGTCGCATTCCAGAAGGCAGCTCGCCAAGGTCGCCGTTGATGATTGCGTCTTATTTGTTGACGATTGCGTCAACAACGGGAGCAGCGTGGCGAACATCAGCTCGTCGCCGACCCCCTGTTCCCCCCAGACGAGCAGACGCCCGCCGCCCAGCGGCTGGCCGGTCCACAACGGCTGCGGGAAACGCCCGGCGGTGCGGCACCAGGGTTCGGCGGACCAGCGGTCCTCCCAGGCGTCCCAGCCCTCCGCGAAGCGCCCGAGCGCCAGCAGCGCCGCGGCCCGCGCTACTCGCGCGTCGGCCAGAGCGGGGTCGCGGGCGAGCGCCGCCTCCGCCTCGGCCAGCGCCGCCTGCGGGTCGCCGCAGAGCGTGTGGGCATCGGCGAGGTTGTTGCGGATGGCCGCCGCGTCCGGCCGGAGCGCCACCGCCCGCCGCAGGGCGTCCCGCGCGCCGTCCGGATCGCCTTGCCCCTTCAGCACGTTGGCCCGGTTGTTCCACAGCGCGGCGTCGGCGGGGTCCAGCGTCAGACCGCATTCATAGGCGCTGCGGGCGGTGGGCAGCGCGCCGCGGTCCTTCCGCCACGCCCCCAGCCGGTTCCACAGCACCGCGCGCTCCGGGTCGAGCCGCAGGGCGCGGCGCAGCTCCCCTTCGCCCGCATCGGGCCGCAAGGCCAGCATCTCCAGCAGGGCGGCGTCGTCCGGCGCCAGCAGCGCGGCGATCCGCCTCTGGGCCAGCGCCTCGTCCATACGGCCCAATGCCTCCAGCGCCTGGGCACGGTTGACGCGCGGATCGGCCAGCCCCGGCCGAAGGTCCACCGCGGCGCGCAGGGCCTGCTCCGCCGGGGCCGGATCGTCGGCGGCCAGCCGGCGCACCGCGAAATTGTTGAGAAGCGCCACGCGCTCCGGATCGAGGACGGCGGCGCGGGCCAGCGCCTCCGCCGCCGCGCCGAAGCGGCCCAGCGCCTCCAACAGGTTGGCGTGGTTGGCGTGCAGGTCGGGCTGGCTTTCATCCCCGGCGACGGCCTGCTCGACCAGCGCGCAGCCCTCCTCCAGCCGCCCGCATTGGGCGAGCAGCAGGCCGCGCAGATGCAAGGCCGGCGGGTGGCCGGGAACGGCGTCGAGGATCTGCCCGTAGACCGAGTCGGCCTCGGCGAAGCGTCCCTCCCGCTGGAGGTCGAAGGCGATCAGCAGGGCTTCCTGCAGCGTGGCCATGGTCCCCCGTCCGTCCGCCATCGTCCACCGGCGGGCACGGTGGCGAAGCCGGGGCGCGGGGTCAAGCCCGCAAAAACCGCGCGCCGGGGGTGCGTCACGGCAACGCCCCGGCTGGCGCAAGCCCAGGTCGCGCGCTATGTTGCGCGCCATGACCGATCCGCGCACCCCCTCCGCCCCGTCCCAGCCCGCAGCTCCGGCCCAGGCCACCGGCGTGTCCGCCGGGGCCGAAGGGAACTGGTTCGGCTACCGCCCCGTCGACCCCGACGCCAAGTCCGGCCTCGTCCGCGCCGTCTTCGACAGCGTGGCCGGTCGCTACGACCTGATGAACGACCTGATGTCGGGCGGCATCCACCGGCTGTGGAAGGACACGCTGATGGAGATGGTGGCGCCCAAGGCCGACATGACGCTGCTCGACGTGGCGGGCGGCACCGGCGACATCGCCTTCCGCTTCCTGGAGCGCGGCGGCGGCCGGGCCGTGGTCTGCGACATCACCGAGTCGATGGTCCGCGTCGGGCGCGACCGTTCCTACGACCGCAACCTGCTGACCGGCGTGAACTGGACGGTCGGCGACGCCGAAAGGCTGCCCATCGCCTCCCGTTCGGTGGACGCCTACACCATTGCGTTCGGCCTGCGCAACGTCACGCGCATCGACGCCGCGCTTTCCGAGGCGCGCCGCGTGTTGAAGCCCGGCGGAAAGTTCTTCTGCCTGGAGTTCAGCCACGTGGTCCTTCCGGTCCTGCGCGAGATCTACGACGTCTATTCCTTCCAGGTCCTGCCGCGGCTCGGCCGCATGGTGGCCGGGGACGAGGACAGCTACCGCTATCTGGCGGAGAGCATCCGCCGCTTCCCCGAGCAGCAGGCCATGGTCAAGCGCATCGAGGCCGCCGGATTCGGCGCGGTGCGCGTGCGCAACCTGACCGGCGGCATCGCCGCCATCCATTCCGGCTGGCGGATCTGACCGGATGCTGTTCCGGACCGCCCGAAACATCGGCCGCCTCTTCGTGATCGGCCGCACGCTGGCGCGCTACAACGCGCTGCCGGAAACGCTGCCGCAGACCGCCCCCGGCTTCGCCCTGTTCTGGCGCTGGGTCGGCAACGCCAAGGAGCCCGGCCGCGTCGGCCAGCGGCTGGCCCGCGCGCTGGCCGATCTGGGGCCGACCTACATCAAGCTGGGGCAGCTGCTGTCCACCCGCTCCGACCTCGTCGGCGAGCGGATGGCGCTGGACCTGGCCGAGCTTCAGGACAAGCTGCCGCCCTTCCCCGGCGCACAGGCCCGCGCCATCGTCGAAGAGGAGCTGGGCGCCCCCATCGGGACGCTGTTCCGCAGCTTCGACGAGGTGCCGGTCGCCGCCGCCTCCATCGCGCAGGTGCATTTCGCCGTCACCGCCGAGGGGCGGGAGGTCGCGGTGAAGGTGCTGCGGCCGGGCATCGAGAACGCCTTCGAGCGGGACATCGACCTGTTCTACTGGCTGGCCGAGCTGGCCGTCGTGGTCATGCCCAAGCTGAAGCGGCTGCGCCCGCGCGAGGTGGTGGACACCTTCGCCCGCACCTCCCGCCTGGAGATGGAGCTGCGGATGGAAGCCGCGGCGGCGTCGGAACTGGGGGACAACTTCAAGGACGACCCCACCTTCAACGTGCCGGCCATCGACTGGGACCGCACGGCGCGCCGCGTCCTGACGCTGGAGCGCATCCGCGGCTTCAAGGTCGACGAGTCGGAAAGGCTCGACGCCGCCGGCTTCGACCGCGACGAGATCCTGGCGAAGGCCTCGGCCAGCTTCTTCAACCAGGTGTTCCGTGACGGCTTCTTCCACGCCGACCTGCATCCGGGCAACCTGTTCGTCACCCATGACGGCAACATCACCGCCGTCGATTTCGGCATCATGGGCCGGCTGGACCGGGCGACGCGGACCTATCTGGCCGACATGCTCATCGGCTTCCTGACCGGCGACTACCGCCGCGTCGCGGTGGTGCATTTCGAGGCGGGCTACGTCCCCCGCCACCAGTCGATCGAGGTCTTCACCCAGGCCTGCCGCGCCATCGGCGAGCCGTTGCAGAACAAGCCGCTGAGCGAGATCTCCGTCGGCCGGCTGCTCGCCCAGCTCTTCGCGGTGACCGAGCAGTTCGAGATGGAGACCCAGCCGCAGCTCCTCCTGCTCCAGAAGAGCATGCTGACGGCGGAGGGGGTGGGCCGCTTCCTGAACCCCGACATCAACATGTGGGAGCTGGCGCGTCCGCTGATCGAGGACTGGATGCGCGAGAATCGCGGGCCGGAGGCCCAGATTCTCGACGATCTGGAGGCCGTGGTGTCGACGGTGCGCCGCCTGCCCCGGCTGGTGAACCAGGCCGAACGCGCCGCCGCCGAGCTGGCCGACGGCGGCCTGCGCCTGCACCCCCATTCGATCAAGCATATGCTCGACCGCTGGGTGGAGCGCCGGATCAGCGAGCGCATCGCCCTGTGGATCATCGTCGTCCTGCTGACGGTGATCGCGGTGAAGGTGCTGTAAATCCATTTTGACTGAGCGCGAAAGGGGTGCGGCGGCGTGCCTCTCCCCCTTGGGCGTGGTTGACCCCGCCACCGCCCAGCCGGACACTGGAGTCGTCGCAACCGTTCGCGGAGGGAAGCCATGGCCCGCGACGAATTCCAGGCGCTTCTGACCTACATCCGAACCGACCAATTCCAGCCGCACCGGCCCCGCTCCGGCCCGCTGGAGTCCCCGCCGCCCGTCGTCACCATCGCCCGCGAGCACGGGACCGGCGGCGAGGTGATCGCGGCGAAGCTCGCCGAGTCGCTGGGGGTGCCCTGCTTCGACAAGGAAATCCTCGACGCCGTGGTGGCGACGGCCACCTCCGACCCGACGCTGATGCGCCAGCTCGACGAGAAGCTGCCGGGCCGGGCGGGGATGTTCCTCTACGCCAGCCTGATGGGGCTGCACGACCCGCTGACCGAGTACCAGCGGCTGCTGACCCGCGTGGTCAACGGCATCGCCTTCCGCGGCGGGGTGATCGTCGGGCGCGGGGCGCATCTGCTGCTGCGCGGGGCGCCGCGCTTCCGCGTCCGCATCGTCGGCTCGGACGAGGTCTGCGCCGCGCGGCTGGCCGGCGGCGATCCCGGCAAGGTCGCCGACGCGCTGCACGAGGTCCAGCGGGTCAACGCCGCCCGCGCCAAGTATTTCAAGGAGTTCTTCAAGGTCTCCAACAGCGATCCGCTGCAGTACGACCTGATCGTCAACACTGACCGCTTCACCGATCTGGACGCCGTGGTCGATGTGATCCTGCACGCCTACCGGGTCCATGGCGGGCATGAGGAGGCTCAGCCGCCCTCCTCGATCCACCAGGACTCGACCAGCGGGCCGTAGAGGGGCGTCGCCTCCGGGTGCTTCAGCCGCGACCAGCGGGCCATGCGGTCGGCCGGGCTGTGGAACAGCGGCACCATATAATGTCCCCACAGCAGCACCCGGTCGAGCGCACGGACGCGGGCCACGAGGTCGGCGCGGGTCCGCGCCTCGGCGATGGAGGCGGCGATGGCGTCCACCACCGGGTCGCGAATGCCGGGATAGTTGCGGCTGCCCGGCTGGTCCGCTGCCTCGGACCCGTAATAGTAAAGTTGCTCATTGCCCGGCGAGAGGCTGGAAACCCACCAGCGCAGGGTCATGTCGAAGTCGAAATGATCGAGGCGCGCCTGATACTGCGCGTTGTCCACCGTGCGCACCGTGGCAGCGATGCCCAGCCGCTCCAGCGAACGGGCGTATTCCAGCGCCACCCGCTCGTCCGCCGGGTTGCCCAGCAGGATTTCGAAGGCGAAGGGACGCCCCGCCCCGTCCGTCAACCGCCCGCCGTTCACCCGCCAGCCGGCCTCGGCCAGCAGGCGCAGCGCCTCGCGCAGGTTGCCCCGCGCCCCCGCCGGGCCGCTGCCGTCGGTGTGCGGCAGGGTGAAGGGGTCGGTGAACAGCGCCGGCGGCAGGCGGTCGCGGAAGAGCTCCAGCACCGACCGTTCCTCCGGCCCCGGCACCCCCTCCGCCGCCAGCTCGGAGTTCGGGTAATAGCTCGCCGTGCGGACCAGCGCGCCATGGAACAGCGTCTTGCCGATCCAAGCGAAATCGGTGGCGAGACCCAGCGCCCGCCGCACCCGGATGTCCTGGAACGGGGAACGCCGGGTGTTGAAGATCAGGCCGCGGGCGAACTCCGGACGGCGGTGCGGCAACTCCTCCAGCACGATCCGCCCCGCGCGGAGCGCCGGGCCGTCGTAGCCGGTGGCCCATTTGGTGGGGTCGGATTCGCGCCGCACGTCACCCTGCCCGGCCAGGAAGGCCTCCAGCGCCACCGAGTCGTCGCGGTAATAGGTGAAATCCAGCGTGTCGGCGTTGAACAGCCCGCGCCGCGACGGCAGGTCCCGCCCCCAATAGTCGGCCACCCGCTCGTAGAGGATGCGCCGCCCGGCCTCCGCCTGTTTGACCCGGTAGGGGCCGCTGCCCAGCGGCGGGTCGAGCGTCGTGGCGGCGAAGTCCCGCCCCGCCCACCACGCCTTGGCGTGGATCGGCATCAGCCCCATCAGCAGCGGCATCTCGCGGTCGAACCGCCCGTCCGGGCCGGGAACGAAGGCGAAGCGGACGGTGCGCTCGTCCGGCGCCTCGGCGCTCGCCACCTTGGCGTAGTACTGGCGGCGGTTCGGCGTGCCGTGTGCGCGCTGCACCTCCAGCGAGAACAGCACGTCGGCGGCGGTCACCGGCGTCCCGTCGTGCCAGCGCGCGGCGGGGTTCAGGTGGAAGACGGCGCCACCGCGGTCCTCCGGGACCTCCAGGCTCTCGGCCAGCAGGCCGTAGAGCGAAAAGGGCTCGTCCCACGAGCGGGCCAGCATCGTTTCGAAGACGAAACCAAGCCCCAGGGCGGGCACGCCCTTGACCACATGGGGGTTCAGGGTGTCGAAGCCGCCAGTCACCGCCTGGCGCAGCGTGCCGCCCTTCGGCGCGTCGGGATTGACGTAGGCGAAATGCGCGAAGCCCGGCGGATAGGCGGGGTCGCCATGCATGGCGAGGGCGTGGACAGCCTTCGCGGGGGTGTCGGCCCGTGCCGCAAGGGGAAAAAAGGCGAGACAGAGCAGCGCAAAGAGGATGCAGGGCATGGCGAAGGCTCGTCCCTTTGCCGCACCTGCGCAAGTGGCTTTGACTTATGCCCGCATCTGCCTAAACTCCGCGCGCGCGGCGCCGGGAGCTTTGGCCCGCGTCCACAACCAAGCGCAACCCGCTTTTGCAGTCGAAGGATGGTTTTCCATGGATCTCAGCAAGGTTCCGGTCGGCAAGAACGCCCCGTGGGACGTGAACGTGGTCATCGAGATCCCGTTGCGCGGCGAGCCGGTGAAGTACGAGATCGACAAGGAGTCGGGCGCGATGTTCGTCGACCGCTTCCTGCACACCGCCATGTACTACCCCTGCAACTACGGCTTCATCCCGCACACCCTGTCGGGTGATGGCGACCCGGTGGACGTCTGCGTGGTCGGCCGCCATTCGGTCATTCCGGGCGCCGTGCTGCGCTCGCGCCCGATCGGCGTGCTGTTCATGGAGGACGAGGGCGGCGAGGACGAGAAGCTGCTGGCCGTTCCGGTCGACAAGCTGCACCCGTTCTACAGCAACGTGAAGTCCTACAAGGACCTGCCGGAGATCACCACCGAGCAGATCGCCCACTTCTTCCAGCACTACAAGGATCTGGAAAAGAACAAGTGGGTGAAGATCCTGCGCTGGGGCGACGAGCAGGAAGCCGCCAAGAAGATCCAGGAAGGCATGGAGCGCGCCGCCGCCGCCACCAAGGGCCAGCTCGGCCCCGTGGTCTGACGCGCCCCTCGACTGGACGGGTTGCAAGGGCCGGCTCCGCACTGCGGGGCCGGTCCTGCAACGCGGACCGGGGCTCGGGGGCTTTTGCAGGCAACAGAATTTACACGGATTTCTGCTTGCTGATTCTTGTATGAGTTTTGGAAAAAATGTCCATGTTGGCTAAAAACAAGCCGAAGCAGTAATCCTGGACATTTCCTGCAAGTCTTTTTCTGTTATTTCATTGATTATTTTTGTCATAAGGCCATCCTCTTTGATTTTGCTCCATCTCTGTCTGCACATACTATAAAAACGATCATTCCCCAGAAAATTTTTTATCCTGAAAAGTTCATCAGTCAAATCTTCTTTCCGTGGAATTATTTTATCCTTTTCAATTTCAAAAATATTTTCTATGAAATTATCAAAAGTATCGATGTTGCGCCTTATATTTTCCTGAACGTCTTTTTCCTCATCCATCTGGCAGGCACCGAGAAACGTATCGAAAGATACCATTACCGTTCGCGCACAAAGTATATGCCCCAGATACGCCTCTCTGTTGGGAGCGTCATCACCAGCGGACGCTCCATTCGCATGAAGAACCACCAAAAGCACAGCCAAAACCCGCAGCATTGACCGGTTCACTCCAAAGGCATCCGAGGACGACACCCAACCACGCTTCGGATGAAGGAAAGCCTTACGAACCGGGCCCCTCCCTGACCCTCTCCCCACTTCGCGGAGGAGGGAATTTGGAAAAGCCCCTCCCCCGCGCAGTGGCGGAGGCCGGGTTGGGGCCCGGCGCGACGGCGTCCCTCACCCCATCACGGCAGCGACTTCTCCACAGAGGTTACCGCCTCCTTCAGGATTTCCGCGCTGCGCTTCAGCGCCGCCGCCTCCTCCTCCGACAGGTCGGGCATCACCGTCTCCAGGACGCCGCCCGCCCCGATCACCCGCGGCAGCGACAGCGCCACGTCCGGCACCCCCAGAACCTCGTCGTTGAGGATGGAGCAGGTCAGCACCGCCCGCTCGTCCCCGGCGATGGCCGCGACGATGCGCGACAGGCCACCGCCGATGCCGAAGGCCGTGTGGCCCTTGCCGTCGATGATGCGGTAGGCGGCCCGGCGCACGCCCTCGTCGATGGCCGCGCGATCCTCCGCCGTCAGGGGGCGCTTCAGCCGCTCGGCGCCGCGGTCCACCGGCAGGCAGGCCACGGTGGCGCCGGACCACAGCAGGACTTCCGAATCGCCATGCTCGCCCACCACATGGGCGTGCACCGACTTCGGCGTCACCCCCAGCCGGTCGGCCAGCAGCGCGCGGAACCGCGCGGTGTCGAGAATCGTGCCGGAGCCGATCACCCGCGACGGCGGCAGGCCGGAGATGCGGGTGGCGATCTGCGTCATCACATCCAGCGGGTTGGTCGCCACCAGCAGGATGGCGTCGGGCGCCGCCGCCAGGACCGCCGGGATGATGGCGCCGAAGACCGCCGCGTTGCGCTCCAGCAGTTGCAGGCGCGTCTCGCCGGGCCGCTGCGCCACGCCGGCGGCCAGCACCACCACGCCGGCCCCGGCCAGCGCCGCGTAGCCGCCGTGGCGCACCTGGGCGGCGCGGGCGAAGGGCACGGCGTGGGCGATGTCCTGCGCCTGGGCCGCCGCCAGCTTCTCGTTCATGTCGACCAGCACGACCTCGCTGGCCGAACCGCTCATCACCATGGCGAATCCCGCCGTGGCGCCCACCGCGCCGGCCCCGACGATCCCGACCTTCATGGCTCCCGCTCCCTGCTTTTTCCGTTGAGGGTCAACAGGGTGGAGCATCGCGCCCGCCCGCTCAAGCCCCGATGCGCGGCAGGGATATCCGGTGCGGAGGGGGGCGCGACAAAGGGCGCCTGTACAAAGGTATGACCAATGTGTATGTTGCACCGCAACATGAGCGGCGATCGGTCGCGTTCCCGTCCCGCGATTGCCTCCTTACTCCAGATTGCAAGTCGACGGCCCCGGTCCGATCTTTAGCGGAATGGCGGCTGTTCGAGCCTTGCTGTGTGAGACGAACCCCCGGAACCCGGCCATGACCGTTCGCAACCTCGACCGCCTGTTCAAGCCCGCCTCCATCGCCCTGATTGGGGCGACCCGAAAGCCGAACACCATCGGCGCCGTGGTGGCCCGCAACCTGTTCAACGCCGGGTTCGACGGCCCGATCATGCCGGTGACCGGCGAGCGCGCGGTCGAGGGGGTGCTGACCTACAAGTCGGTGGACGATCTGCCGGTCACGCCGGATCTGGCGGTGATCTGCACGGCCGCCCCCACGGTGCCCGCCACCGTCGACGCGCTGGGCAAGCGCGGAACCAAGGCGGCCATCGTCATCTCCAGCGGCTTTTCCAAGGAGCAGACCCAGACCCTGCGCGAGGCGGCGAAGCCCCACCTGATGCGCGTTCTGGGTCCCAACAGCCTGGGCATCATGGTGCCGGGCCGCGGGCTCAACGCCAGCTTCGGCCACGTCACCCCGAAGAAGGGCGACGTGGCGCTGGTGGCGCAGTCGTCCATGGTGGTGACGTCGATCGCCGACTGGGCGACGGCGCGGGGGATCGGCTTCTCGCACCTGATCTCGATGGGCGACAAGGCGGACGTCGATTTCGGCGACCTGCTCGACTATCTGGCCGGCGACGCCAACGTGCGCGCCATCCTGCTCTACATCGAGAGCATCAGCGACGCGCGGAAGTTCATGTCGGCGGCGCGCTCCGCCGCCCGCCAGAAGCCGGTGATCGTCATCAAGTCCGGCCGCACCGACGAGGCGCTGGAGGCCTCGACCTCCCACACCGGGGCGCTGGCGGTGTCCGACGCCGTCTATGACGCCGCCTTCCGCCGCGCCGGCATCCTGCGCGTCAGCGGCCTGGACGAGCTGTTCGACGCGGTGGGCACGCTGGGCACCGGGTCGCCGATCACCGGCGACCGGCTGGCCATCCTGACCAACGGCGGCGGCATGGGCGTGATGGCGACCGACAGCCTGATCCTGTCCGGCGGGCGGCTGGCCCAGTTCGCGCCGGAGACGATGGACGCGCTGGAAAAGGCGCTGGGCGCCGGCAGCGCCCGCAACCCACTGCGCATCGGCGGCGACGCCCCGCCCAAGCGCTACGCCGACGCGCTGAACGCGCTGATGGCCGACCCCAACAACGACGCCGTGCTGGTGCTGAACTGCCCGACCGCGGTGACCGACGGGCTGGCCGCCGCGCAGGCGGTGGTCGACACCATGATCGCCAACAAGACGCGCAAGCACCCGGTGCTGACGAGCTGGCTGGGCGACAACACGGCGGCCGAGGCGCGCAAGCTGTTCGCCGCCAACCGCGTCCCCACCTACGACACGCCCAGCCACGCGGTGCGCGCCTTCCTGCATCTGGTCGAATACCGCCGGAACCAGGAGCTGCTGATGGAGACGCCGCCGTCGGTGCCGGAGGATTTCCAGCCCGACGGCATCACGGTGCGCAAGATCATCTCCCGCGCCATCGCGGAGAAGCGCGACTGGCTGAGCGAGTATGAGGCCAAGCGCGTGCTCGCCGCCTACGGCGTTCCGGTGGTCGACACCCGCCGCGCCGACACGCCGGAGGAGGCCGCCCACTGCGCCGAGATGATCGGCGGGCCGCTGGCGCTGAAGATCCTGTCGCCGGACATCACCCACAAGTCGGACGTCGGCGGCGTCGCCCTGCACCTGACCGAGCCGGCGGAGGTCAAGGCCGAGGCCGAGGCCATGCTGGCCCGCGTGCGCGAGGCGGTGCCCGACGCCCGCATCGAGGGCTTCACCGTTCAGGAGATGGCGGTGCGCGCCGACGCCTACGAGCTGATCGTCGGCATGACCGAGAACGAGTTGTTCGGCCCTGTCCTGCTGTTCGGCGAGGGCGGCATCGGAGTGGAGGTGGTGGAGGACTATGCGCTGGCATTGCCGCCGCTGAACATGAAGCTGGCGACCGAGCTGATGGGCCGCACCCGCATCTGGCGCCAGTTGCAGGGCTACCGCTCGCGCGCTGCGGTCGATCTGGAGGCGGTGGCGCTGACGCTGAACAAGATCTCGCAGCTCATCGTCGATTTCCCGGAGGTCGCCGAGCTGGACATCAACCCGCTGCTCGCCGACTCGGAAGGCGTGCTGGCGCTCGACGCCCGCATCAAGGTCGGCGTGCCCGCCCTGCCCGGTGCCAAGCGTCTGGCCATCCGCCCCTACCCCAAGGGGCTGGAGGACCGGATCACCATCAAGGACGGCCGCCAGTTCGTCGTCCGCCCCATCCTGCCGGAGGACGAGCCGCTGGTGCACCACATGGTGGCCAACCAGACGCAGGAGGATCTGCGGCTGCGCTTCTTCGCGCCGCTGAAGCGGCTGTCGCATCAGGCCGCCGCCCGCCTGACTCAGATGGACTACGACCGCGAGATGGGTCTGGTCGCCGTCGGGCCGGACCCCGAGACCGGCGACACCATCATGTACGGCGTGGTGCGCATCACCGCCGACCCCGACAACCTGCGCGCCGAATACGCCGTGATGGTGCGGTCGGACATGAAGGGCCAGGGGCTGGGCTACCAGCTGATGAACAAGATCCTGGACTACGCCCGCTCCCGTGGGATCAAGGAGGTGTACGGCGAGGTTCTGCGCGAGAACACCAGCATGCTGGGCATGTGCCGCGCGCTGGGCTTCATCCGCAAGGAGAACCTGGACGAGCCCGGCGTGGTCGAGGTGCGGATCGAGCTGGGCGGCGGGCTGGCCGCGAAGTAGCCACGGTGGCACCCCCCTGGGTGGCGCCACTTGGAAGCGGCGAGGGAGAGGGCCATACTCATGGGCATGAGCGATCCGGCACCCCGCCCGATGACCGTGGATGAGTTCCTCGTCTGGAACGACGGGACGGACACCCGTTATGAGCTGGACGGCGGCCAACCGGTCGCCATGGCACCGCCGTCCGATGCGCACGCTCTTCTCGCGGCCAACATCGTCGTCGAGTTCGGGAAGCGTCTCCACCCACCCTGCCGGGCGCGGGTCGAAGCCGGAATTCGTCTGCCCGATCGCGACGATGCCTGGTTCCAGGCCGACGTCGCCATCGGTTGCGGACCGACGTCAAACAAGCCCGGAACGGTGGACCCGACGATCATCGTCGAGATCCTGTCACCGTCCACCGCCCAGTTCGACCGCGGCCGAAAGCTGGCGATCTATCGGGAAATCCCGTCGGTGCAGGAAATCCTGCTGCTCGACTCGACGAAGCGCTGCGCCGAGCTGTGGCACCGCGAGGATGAGCGGAGCTGGGTGGTCCGCGACGTCATCGGGGGCGGGACGCTGCGCTTCCCCTCGGTCGGGATCGAAATTCCCATGGCCGCCCTGTATGAGGGCGTCCTGTATGAGGGCGTCCTCTAGACGCCCTCTCCCGCGGCCTTACAGCAGCGTTTCCAGGACGCGGTCGGGCGGGGCGTGGCCGTCCGCGAAGGTCTTGATGTTGATGATGACCTTCTCGCCCATATCGATCCGGCCCTCGATGGTGGCGGAGCCCATGTGCGGCAGCAGGACCACGTTGTCGAGCCGCAGCAGCTTCGGGTTCACCGCCGGCTCATGCTCGAACACGTCCAGGCCGGCTCCGGCGATCTCGCCCTTCGACAGCATCCGGGTCAGTGCCGTCTCGTCGATGACCTCGCCGCGCGAGGTGTTAACGATGAAGCAGTGCGGGCGCAGCAGCTTCAGCCGGCGCTCCGACAGCAGATGGTAGGTGGCCGGGGTGTGCGGGCAGTTGATGGACACCACGTCCATGCGCGCCAGCATCTGGTCCAGGCTGTCCCAGTAGGTCGCCTCGAGCTCCTGCTCGACGTCGGGATAGACGCGGCGGCGGTTGTGGTAATGGATCGACATGCCGAAGGCGCGCGCCCGGCGCGCCAGCGCCTGCCCGATACGGCCCATGCCGAGGATGCCCAGCCGCTTGCCCTGGATGCGGTGGCCGAGCATTGTCGTCGGCCCCCAGCCCTTCCACTGGCCGGAGCGGACCAGCCGCTCGCCTTCCGCCAGCCGGCGACCAACCGCCAGCAGCAGGGCCATGGTCATGTCCGCCGTGTCTTCGGTCAGGACGCCCGGCGTGTTGGTGACGCTGATGCCGCGCTCCCGCGCCGCCTTCAGGTCGATGTGGTCCACGCCCGTCCCGAAGGAGGCGATGAGGCGGAGCTGCGGCCCGGCCTTCTCGATCACCTCGCGGTCGATCCGGTCGGTGACGGTGGGAACCAGCACGTCGGCCACCTGCGCCACCTCGATGAGCTGGGCGTGGGACAGGGGTTCGTCGTCGGAGTTCAGCCGTGCGTCGAACAGCTCCATCATCCGCGTCTCGATGACATCGGGCAATTTGCGGGTGACGACGACGAGCGGCTTCTTCTTTTCAGTCATTGGACGGTGCCTCCCCCATTCCGGGCCGACGCTTGTCCTATCAAGCGGTTGGGAAGCTGTCCAGATGACAGTGACGATTCGGCGCGCCGCACGGCTCCATGATGTGACAAGAGCCGCCGCGATGCCGCCGCCCGCGCCTTGCGCTTGCCCCTGGCGGCTACCCCTAATTATAGTGCCTCCGACTCAAATCCATCCGATCTCCACAGCACGGGGCTGCCGGTGTTGCCGTTGCCGACGACGTCTGCCATCCGCCGCGCTCTCGCCGTTCTGGCGCTGGCCGTCGCAGCCTTGGCGCCGGTCACTCTGTCCTCCGCCGGCGCGTCCGAGGGCGGGCGGCGCGAGAAGGACCCGACCCACGCCTCGGGCCTGCCGATCCCCCGTTTCGTGTCGCTGCGCTCGGGCGAGGTGAACGCGCGCACCGGCCCCAACGTGCGCTACCCCATCGAATGGGTGTTCACCCGCAAGGAAATGCCGGTGGAGATCACCCAGGAATTCGACACCTGGCGCCGCATCCGCGACTGGGAAGGCAGCGAGGGCTGGGTCCACCAGAGCATGCTGTCGGGCAAGCGCAGCATCGTCATCACCGGCGACATCCGCACCGTCCGCAAGGAGCCGCGCGGCGATGCCGCCGTCGTGGCCCGCGCCCAGCCGGGCGTGATCGGCTGGCTGCGCAAGTGCAAGGGCGAGTGGTGCGAGGTGGACCTGAAGGGCTATCGCGGCTGGATGAGCCGCGGCGAGTTCTGGGGCGCCTATAAAGACGAGACGTTCGAGTAACGGACGGGGAGTTTTATCCCCTCCCCTGCGGAGCGGGGGAGGGTTAGGGAGGGGGCAACAGGTCCCCCTACCCGAAATCCCCCGCAAGCTCCGCCCGCACCGCCTCCGGCATCACCGCCATGTGGCCGTACCGGGGATGGCCGATGCCGAGGATCACCTCCGTCCCGGGGGTGCGGAAGGCGGCGATCTGCTCCGGCGTGAAGTCGAAATGCAGGAAATGGACGGCGGACGCCTTGCCGGCCGCGTTCGTGCGCTCCACGTCCTCCTCCGGCCGGCCGGTCACCGTGTGGCCGGCGAAGCGCAGCGTCACCGTCCGCTCCACCCCGCCAAGCCGGCCAAGCTCGGCGGCGCGGTGCGCCGGGTCGGCGATCTCGAACATCACCGTGGCGACCAGTTCCGTCCCCTGGGGGATCAGCCCGTTGTAGGCGCGAAGCTCGCCGTCGATCTGCGCCTCGCCGCCCCGCTCGATGAACAGCATTTCGTGGACCTGCTGCCACATCGTCTCGTAATTCTCGAAATGGACGATGGCGCAGGGGCCGACCGCGACGCGGCGCCTCTTCTTCACGGCGACCAGGGCGGTGCGGCGGGCGGCGCGTTCGCGGGCGTAGCGGTCCAGGGGAAGGATGTCGGCGCGCGTGATCGCGGTCCGGCGGAGGGTCATGACGACAGCTGGTCCAGCATCCTCTGGAAGCGTCCGGCGTGGCTCCGCTCGGCCTTCGCCAGCGTCTCGAACCAGTCCGCGACCTCCTCGAAGCCTTCCTCGCGGGCGGTGCGGGCCATGCCCGGGTACATGTCGGTGTATTCGTGGGTCTCGCCGGCGATCGCGGCCTTCAGGTTGCTCACCGTGTCACCGATGGGCAGGCCGGTGATCGGGTCGCCGGCCTCCTCCAGGAATTCCAGATGGCCGTGGGCGTGACCGGTTTCGCCCTCCGCGGTGGAGCGGAAGACGGCGGCGACCTCGTTGTGGCCTTCCACATCGGCCTTCTGGGCGAAATAGAGATAGCGGCGGTTGGCCTGGCTCTCACCCGCGAAGGCCGCCTTGAGGTTCTGCTCGGTCTTTGTGCCCTTCAGCGACATGGCGGCGTTCTCCCCACGGGGTTCTGTCCGGCCCGGCCGCGCACGGGCGTGGGGCCTCCGGGGGCCGAGCCTCGGCTACGGCTTATGCCATTGCTCCCAAAACGCGTCAATGTTCCGGAAATTCCCCGAAGGCCCGATCGGGAGATGGATTTTTTCGTGACGCGGCCATCGGCCGCCTGTCCTTCAGCGATCTTCGCCCTCAGCGGTCCTCGCCCTGCTCCGCGCTCAGCCGGACGATCACATCCACCCGGGCGATGCGCGTGCCCGGCGGGGCCGGCGGCAGATGCTGCACCACCACGTCGTCGCCGGGAATGTCCTCCAGCCGGCCCGTCCCTTCCAGGAAGAAATGGTGATGGTCGCTGGTGTTGGTGTCGAAGTAGGACTTGCCCGCCTCCACCACCACCTCGCGCAGCAGGCCGGCGGCGGTGAACTGGTTCAGCGTGTTGTAGACCGTGGCCAGCGACACCCGCAGGTCCGCCCCCATCGCCTCGGTGTGGAGCTGCTCGGCGGTGACGTGGCGGTGCTCCCCTTCGAACAGCAGGCGGGCCAAACCCAGACGCTGGCGCGTCGGGCGGAAGCCTGCCGTCTGCAGGCGGTCGAGAGCGCGCTTGAAGGGTCGGGTGCCGGTCATCGTCGTCTGTTCGCCGTGGTTCAGGTCACAAAGTCGGAACGCGAAACGGACCGCGGCGATCTGCCGCAGCCCGTTCACTTTAGAACGATTTCAGGTCAGGGGGCAAGCGCCCCCCGCAAAACCGCGGGCCGCCGGCGTCAGTAGCCGGTGGCGATCCGCTCGACCAGCTGCTTCACGGTCGGGATGAACCCGTCCTTGTAGTAGGGGTCCGACGCGAAGCGGAAGGCGTTGTGACCGGCGAACATCAGCTGGTTTTCGCAGTCGTCGGTGTGGCTGACCGCCTGCAGGGTCTTCTGGATGCAGTAGGAGCGCGGATCGGCGCGCTTGCCGTTCGTGCCTTCCTCGTTCTGCGCCCAGTTGGAGAAGTTGCAAGCCGACAGGCAGCCCATGCAGTCCACCTGATCGCGGTGGATGCGCTCCGCCTGCTCCGGCGTGACGAAGATGACCGTGCTGTCCGGCGTCTTCAGGCCGCTGGTGAAGCCCTGGGACAGCCAGCCCTCGGCGCGGGCCTTGTCCGTCTCGGTCACATAGACCGGGCGGCCGCGCGGACCCAGCGGCAGCTCGGCGGAATGCTCGCCCACCGGCTTGGGCAGATAGGCCACCTGACGCTCCGAACGGGCCATCAGGTCCATCAGGAACGGGTTCTTGACGGCCGAGGAGTAGAAGCCCGTCGGCGAGAAGCGGTTCAGGAAGACGTCGCCCTCCTTCAGCGTCAGCAGACGATGCTTCCAGGCGTTGGAGATCGGGCTTTCCTGGGTCAGCAGCGGGCGCGTGCCGAACTGGAAGGCCACCGGGCCGAGATCGGGGTTGTCGATCCAGTCCTCCCAGTCCGACAGCCACCAGACGCCGCCCGCCATGACGATGGGGGTGTCGTTCAGGCCGAAGCTGTTCATCATCTGGCGCAGCGCCAGGACGCGGGGGAACGGATCCTCCGGCTTCAGCGGGTCTTCGGAGTTGGACAGGCCGTTGTGGCCGCCGGCCAGCCACGGGTCCTCGTAGACCACGCCGCCCAGGTTCTCGCGGAACTTGTGGTAGGCGCGCAGCCACAGGGCGCGGAAGGCGCGGGCCGAGGAGACGATGGGGTAGTAATGCACGCCGTAGTGCACGGCGATCTCCGCCACGCGGTAGGGCATGCCGGCGCCGCAGGTGACGCCATGGATCAGGCCTTGGGAGCCTTCCAGCACGCCGTGCAGGATGTGCTCGGCGCCGCCCATCTCCCACAGGACGTTCATGTGGATGCGGCCCTGGCCGTTCGACGCCTCGTGCGCGATGCGCGCCTGCGCGATGCCGCCCTGGATACCGAACTTGATCAGCTCGTCGTGACGCTCGCGGCGGGTTTTGCCGTGATAGACCTGCGGCAGGAGATTCCCGTTCTCGTCGTAGCTGTCGGCGTTCACGCCCGAGAATGTTCCGATACCCCCGGCCGCCGCCCAGGCGCCCGAGCTTTCCCCGTTGGAGACGGCAATTCCCTTGCCACCCTCGACGAGCGGCAGAACCTCCCGGCCAGACATCAGCAACGGCTTAAGCGCCTTCAACGAAACCTCCAAGACCATGAGAGCGCCCGCGCACGGGCACCCGGACAGCGCGACCCGAAAGACGACGAAAAACGCCGCCGGGAGTCATGCCCCCGACGGCCCAGCCGCCATGAGCGATCTATATATGAGGAAATTTCCGTGCGGACGAGCGGATTCGCGGTGTTAGAAAAAAATCTGTCACAGCGACAGTTCCCCAAACGTCAACCGGTGGTCCCAACGGCAACTGCTTTACAGGGGTGCCTGTTCGGCCAGTTCCGCCGCCAGCCGGCCGGGCGCGTCGGTGAAAACACCGGCCACACCCCAGTTGAACAGCGTCCGCGCCCGCGCCGCGTCGTTGACCGTGTAGGCCAGAACCGGGCGCCCGGTGGCGCGGTAGGCGGCGACGCTCTCCGCCGTCTGACGATCCTGATGGATGTTCAGCGTGGCCGCGCCGACGCGGTCGGCGATGGCCGCCCAGTCGGCGGGCGGGTCCCACAGCAGGTAACCGCGCGGAATCTCCGGCGCCCGATCGCGCGCCACCTCCAGGCAAGGCACCTCGAAGCTGGACACCAGCAGGGGCAGGCCGCCGGGCCACAGCCGTTTCAGCAGTTCCAGCGCCGCTTCCGCCGTCGCCACCTCCTGGCCGGGATAGGGTTTGATCTCCAGATTCAGGCCCAGGCCCAACTTGCGGATCACGCCCAGCGCCTCTTCCAGGGTCGGCACCGTTTCGCCGGCGAAACGGGCGTCGAACCAGGAACCGGCATCCAGCGCCTTCAGCTCCGCCAGGGTCAGGTCCGGCACCGGCCCGGCGCCGTTGGTGGTGCGCTCCAGCGTGTCGTCGTGGATCAGCACCGGCACGCGGTCGCGGGTGAGCATCACGTCCACCTCGACCCAGGCGGCGCCCTGGCGGGCGGCTTCGCGCAGGCTGGCGAGGGTGTTTTCCGGCGCGCTTTCCTTGGCGCCGCGGTGGCCGATCAGGCGGGGAAGAGTCGACAGCATGGGTCCTGCGGGAGTAAGAGCGGGCCTCTCATGATAGGCGCAAAGCGGCGGATCGGGAACGAGCGATGAAGGCAGCCCACAGCGTGACCGAACTGGTGGCCGCCGGGCTGATGACGCCCGCGGCGGGCGAGGCCGTGGCCGCCGTGGCCGACCGCTACGCCATCGCCCTGACCCCGTACCTGCTGGAAACCCTGGCGGATGCCGCGCCCGGCGATCCCCTGTACGCCCAGTACGTTCCCTCTCCGGAGGAGGCGTACACCGCGCCGGAGGAGCGCGAGGACCCCATCGGCGACGTGGTGCGCAGCCCGGTAAAGGGCATTGTCCACCGCTATCCCGACCGTGTCCTGCTGAAGCCGCTGCACGCCTGCGCGGTCTACTGTCGTTTCTGCTTCCGGCGCGAGATGGTCGGCCCGGGCGGCGAGGCCCTGTCGCCCGAGGAACTAGACGCCGCGCTCGCGTACGTGCGTACGCATCCCGAGGTGTGGGAGGTGGTGGTGACCGGCGGCGATCCCCTGCTGCTGTCGCCGCGGCGCCTCTCCCACATTGTTCGCAGCCTGTCGGACATCTCCCATGTCGGGGTGGTCCGGCTGCACACCCGCATCCCCGTCGCCGACCCGGCGCGCGTCACCGCGGAGCTTGTCGAGGCGCTGAAGGCGCCGGACGTGGCGACCTGGATGGCCGTCCACGTCAACCACGCCAGCGAGTTGACGGAGCCGGTGCGTGGCGCCATCGCCCGGCTGGCCGAGGCCGGCATCCCCCTGCTGGGCCAGACCGTGCTGCTGAAGGGAATCAACGACGAGGCGGCGGCGCTGGAGGCGCTGTTCCGGGGGTTGGTGCGCAACCGGATCAAACCCTATTACCTGCACCACCCCGACCTCGCCGCCGGCACCAGCCATTTCCGCCCGACCCTGGCCGAGGGGCAGGCGCTGGTGAAGGGACTGCGCGGGCGCGTTTCCGGCCTCTGCCAGCCGACCTACGTTCTGGACATCCCCGGCGGGCACGGCAAGGCCCCCGCCGCGCCGGGTTGGGTGCAGCCGGACGGCGAAGGTGGCTATCTGGCGGAAGACTTTACCGGGGCGACGCACCGCTACCGCGGCTGATCAACGCGTCCCCAGCCCCGGCCCCAGCCCGAACAGCGGGTCCGGGTTCAGGACCACGCCATGAACGGCGACGATGGAGGCGAAGCCGGTCCACAGCACCAGCGGCAGCCAACTCGCCGCGATGGCGCGGTCGTCCGGCCAGACCAGCAGCACGCAGGTCGCGGCGATTATGAAATAGGCGATGGTCCAGGCCGCCGCCAGGATCGGGCTGCCCATCGTGAAGTAAGCGAATCCGAAACTGGCGTAGAGCAGCCACAGCGCCCCCTGCATGCCGATCAGCGCCGGGCGCCAGCGGATTGTCCAGGGCGCGTTCAGCAGCCGCACGCAGCCCCAGAGCTGGATCAGGCTGATGCTGAACCAGACGACGGGAAAGGCCCAGCCCGGCGGCTGCAGCGGCGAGGGTTGATAGCCGGGAAACGGCTCCCCGCCCCGCTCGAACACGCCGTAGGTGTTGGTGAGCAGCCAGAAGACCAGAGCCTGCCACCAATGCACGCGAAAGGGCAGCGGGCCGGTGTCGGTTGCGGGTTCCGTCGGGACGAAGGAGCGGTGGTTCATGCCTTAGGAAATGGCACGGCCCCGCTTGCGGTCAAGCGCGGGGTTGACGCATCCGGCGGAGCGCCGGAACAGCCGCGCCCCCTCGCCGGTTTTCCTCTGGCAATGCGTTGGGGGAGGATCGGGCGATGCGGTGGCAGGACGGTCGCGAGAGCGAGAATGTCGAGGACCGGCGCGGCACGCCCGGAAGCGGCGGCTTCCGCAGGGGTGGGATCGGAATCCCCATCGGGCGCGGCGGCATCGGCATCGGCGGGCTGGCGGTGATTGTGGTGGTGTCGCTCCTGCTGGGCATCAACCCGCTGGACCTGCTGCAAGGCACCGTCCCGCAGGAGCAGGCCCGTTACGAGCAGTCCGACGTTCCAAGCAACGGAACCGACGACGAATTGAAGCGCTTTGTCTCCGTCGTCCTTGCCGACACGGAGGACACGTGGTCCGCGCAGTTCCAGCAGATCGGCCGGACCTACCAGGATCCCGCGCTGGTGCTGTTCTCCGGCACGGTGGATTCGGGCTGCGGCTTCGCCCAGGCGGCGATGGGTCCCTTCTACTGCCCGCAGGATCGCAAGGTTTACATCGACCTCAGCTTCTACCGCGACCTGCGCGACCGCTTCCGCGCACCGGGCGACTTCGCCCAGGCCTACGTGATCGCCCACGAGGTCGGCCACCATGTGCAGAACCTGCTGGGCATCTCCGACCGGGTGCAGCAGGCCCAACGGCAGGCCGGGTCGCAAGCCGATGCCAACGGGCTGTCGGTGCGGCTGGAGCTTCAGGCCGACTGCTTCGCCGGGCTGTGGGCCAACCACGCCAACCGCGAGCGTCAGATCATCGAGCCCGGCGACGTCGAGGAGGCGCTGACGGCGGCCAGCGCCATCGGCGACGACCGTATGCAACGCCAATCCCGCGGCACCGTGACGCCGGACAGCTTCACCCACGGCAGCTCCGCCCAACGGGTGCAATGGTTCCGCAAAGGGCTGGAGCGGGGGGAATTGAACGCCTGCGATACGTTCGGGGCGGAGCGGCTGTAGCCAACTCTGCGATTTGGTTGAGTTAGTCTATAGTTTTTACTAATTTTGAGCGGCTTTCTGGTTAGGGGCTGCTCATGCCGATCATCGTCGATAAGAAGAAACTCGCCATCGCCCTCGGCAAGGTCGGGCTGAACGCCGCTGCCGGCAACATCGTCGAGGCGGTCAAGGAGTTCATCGACGCGGCGGACGCCTTCACCCGCGACGGGCCGGGCGACGCCACGGCGGAGGACGGCGCCCGCCTGTTGCTTCAGCGCGGCGCCTACACGGCGGCAATCCGCAGCATCCAGCGCTTCGCCCGGCAGGCACCCCTCCTCGCCGCGGAGGCCGATCCGCGCGAGATCGAGGCCGAACTGGCCCGCCACACCGCCGACACGCCGCTCGAACTGACCGGAGCCGCCTTTTCCGACCCGGACCGCTGGCCCGCCCTGTCTGTGGTGCTGGACGCTTTCGCCGGCTGGCAACGCGTCTGCCGCGTGCCGGAGGAGCATCGCGAAACGATGCGTCTGGCCTTCCGCGAGGATTTCGTCCTGGCCCTGGCCGCCGGACTGCGTGACCCCAGCCGAGAGGCCGATTATCGAGCCATGCTCGCCGAAGTGACGCGCACGACCCCGCTGGACGGCGCGGCGCAACGGGCACTGGATTGGCAAGCCTACCGAGCCCGTTTGGTGGAAGCGGTGCATCGGCCCCTCCGCTCGCTCGATCCAGAGAGGGTTCCGCGCTTTTCCCTGCACGATCTCTACGTGCCCTTGCGAGCGTCGGTGGGGGAACCGCCGGCACCGGAGCATCGGCGCAAGGGCGATCCGCTGATCCCCATTCGATGGCTGGACGACGAACTTGATGAATGGATCGAGCGGGCCAACCCGCGCGATGCGGTCCGGGTCCTGTCGGGAGAGCCCGGAGCCGGCAAGTCGAGCGCCTGCACTATGCTAGCCGCGCGGCTGGCGCGGAAGGGCCGGCGGGTGCTGCTGGTACCACTAAGCCGACTGAATTACACGGGCGACGCGCGAGCTGAACTGTCCCGCTTCCTGTCTGACGAGGTGGGCCATGACGCTCTGGAACGTGCGCGAAGCGACAGCGGACCTCCCCTGCTGTTGATCTTGGACGGGCTGGACGAGTTGGCTAAGGTTGGCCAGGGTGCGGTGACTCTGCTGAACGGATTCATCGGCAGCCTGAGCCACGCGCGGTCGGAGTGGAATAGGAACGGGCTGCGGGTCCTGTTGCTTCTAGCGGGCCGCCCGGGTGCAGCTGAAACCACGGACACAATGTCCCGCACCGAGGGCGCACGGTTGCACGTCCTGCGTTTCCGGATTGAGGGTACGCGGTGCGACTGGTTTGACGATGGCGCGCTTGCCCGACTGGATCAACGTCCGGCTTGGTGGCGGCGCTTCGACCATACAGGTGGTCGGCCAGAAATGCTTCGGAAGCGCAACGCGCACTTAGACGCACTCACCGAGCAACCATTGCTCAACTGGTTGATCGCTCAGATCCTGACTTTGGAAGGCACCAAGCGCGCGGCGTCCATCGACGGCATACACGACCTCTACAGCCGCTTGTTCGGTAATGTGCTGGACCGGGTGAACCGGCGAAGCGAGAGTGACGCGCTTGAGGCCATCGACGGCCTGAAACGCAACGACCTCGAATGGATGTTGGAAGAAGTTGCAGTCGCGGCTTGGCACAACGGAGGAGACCGGACTGTCCCCTTTCCGGAGGTCCAGAAACGGTTGGAAGACGCCAGCCTTGACCGGCATCTGGCTTGTCTGACAACGAATCGCGACGATGCGCTGACCTGCCTACTCGACAGCTTCTTCTGTCGTTCTCACACCGGCCAGACCCATCGGGCGGTGGAGTTCACGCACAAGAGCTTCGGCCAGTTCCTGATCGCAAAGCGGATGCTGCGGGAAGTGGAGTCCAGCCACGATTTGCTGTCTCGACGCAGCGGGCGGACCAGCCTGTCAGCATGCTTGGGGGATTGGCTGGCGCTGTGCGGTCCCGCGGCAATGGATCGCGCCCTTTTGGACTTTCTACGATCTGAGATGGCCTCTGCCGCTTCCGGCGGCGGGGTGACGCGCGACATCGCGAAATGGCGGGAGTCCCTGGCGCGCCTGTTTGACGAGTGTGTTCGGCAAGGCATGCCGCTGCCCAACGGTGATTTTCGGTCGCGGGAGATCGAGCGAAGGGTTCGCAATGCTGAAGTTGCCCTTCTCGCCACCTTGGACGCCGCCGTGTCAGTAACTCTGGCGCCGTCCGAACGGTCGATCATCCGATTGGAGCCGGAGGGTGTAAAAAACTCAACACTGTCGGCATCGACCCTGCATCGCCTGCTTGGGCCTTTTACCGACCGGAGCATCGCACGCTTTTGTCTTTCCTGTCTAAACTTGGGGGGCGCCAACCTGCGAGGGGCCGACCTGACGAACGTTGACCTAACGGGCGTTGACTTGTCAGGCGCCGACCTTGTGTACGCCAAATTGTTAGGTGCTACTTTGAAAAACGCCGACCTTACCAGCGCCGATCTGACAGGTGCTGACCTAACGCGGACCAATCTGACGGACGCCGATTTAACATACGCCGACTTAACATCCGCCAACCCGACGTACGCCACCCTGACGCGCGCGGACCTGATGGGTGCGAACCTGACAGACGCCAATCTGATAGACACTGACTTAACGGATGCCAACCTGATGAGCTCCGACTTAACGGATGCCAACCTGACGCGCGCCGTTTTGACAGGCGCCAACCTGATTGACGCGGATATGACAGGTGCGGACATAACGGGTGCCAATCTGACAGGTACCGATCTGACGCGCGCCAAAAACCTACCTTCCTAATGAGGGGATGTTGCCCCGCATAAGAAACGCGCTACAGAAGTAGCGGATCGTGCCCCTGAGCGTGGTGTAGGAGTTGGGTCGCTCATTTGGTCTCCGGCTGGTCTGGCCGGGATTGTCAGGCAGCCACGTCGGGCAGGCTGACGAGGGGATCATCGCCGAGCGGGGCGATGGTTTCCAGCGTCATATAGCGCGCCCTCTGGACAGCCCATTCGTCGTTCTGCTCCAAGAGGATCGCACCGATGAGGCGGGTAATCGCCTCCTCGTTCGGAAATATGCCGACAACCTCGGTGCGCCGCTTGATCTCGCCGTTGAGACGTTCAATCGGGTTGGTCGAGTGGAGCTTGGCCCGATGCTCCTTGGGAAAGGTCATGTAGGCCAGCACGTCTTCTTCCGCCTCGTCCATCAGGGTGGCCAGCTTCGGCA
>NZ_QOKV01000050.1 GCF_008365405.1 Azospirillum brasilense
CCCTGGAACTGGAAGGCCGAACGCGCCGCCACGGCCGCCTGATCCTTTCCGACATCACACGCCCCGGCCGTCATCCTCGCGCGACACCCAGCGCGCCGCTACGTGGGGCGCCGACGACGGATACGGATCGACCACCTCAACGACGCCATCGGCATCCGCCAGGTCGCCCAGGCGGCTCGCCGCTTTGCCCGCGCCGTTCAGCCGCCACATGTCGCCCATCGCGTGCTGGTACTGCGCGTTGATCGAGGCGCAGGCATGCGGATCGGCGCGCAATTCCGACCAAGTAAAAATATGGCGGATCAATGGGATAGCGCGCCGATCGGCGCCCAATGTGGACGCCGATCCACACTCTCCATGGTTACTGCCGCCAAACGCCGGACTTGTTGCGCTTGGCTTCGTTTTCAGCGTCGCGGATGCGGGCTGGCGCATCTGGCAAGGCCGTGGCCAGGCCGGACAACACCACCATCTCGGAGAGATCGTAGCCTTTCGCGACGACCTTGCAGGCGAAGTCCTGCCCCACCGGCAAGCACTCCACCGGCCCGGCCTGCTTCAGGTAGCCTTTGAAGCTGGCTTCGGCCCCGGGGTGCAGAACCGGGCGAACACCGTAGAGCTGCAGGTTCTGCCCCGCGACCGTAACGTTGGCGGTGTTGATGGCCGCGGCTTCACCGGTGATCGGCGACGGAGGGGGTAGAACAACCGGAGCCACCGGAGCAATCGGTGCTGGCGGCGCCACCGGGGGGCTGGAAATGCTGGCGCTGCCGCCGGCACCCACGGTGGCCTTGGCCTGAGGTTGCGGGGTGTTGCTGGGGATGGCACGCTGGTGGGGTTCCGGCATCGGCCGGCCCTTCGGCTTGCGGAAATGCACCATGCTGCGGCGCCCCGCCGCCGCGATGGCCGCCTCGTTGGCCTTCGAGCGGTAGGCGCTGTCCGCCCACACCCGGCTGTCGAAGGCGTCCGGGTTGAGCAGGCCTGGCAACTGCGCGCCGTCGTGCCGTGCCGCGTCAGTGACGATGAAGCGCCGGATCAGGCGGAACCGGCGATCGATGCTGATGTGCGACTTGTAGCCGAAGGCCGGGATCAGCAGGCCTTCCACAGTGCGCGCCTCGGAACCGTCGAGCGTCGGCCCCGGCTTCGCCTTGACCCGCCCCCGCTTCACTGTCCAGCGCGCCTGCCTGTCCTTCTGGCGCGCCTTGGCCGGCGGCCAGGGCGGGTCTTCGCCGTCACGGATCTGGCGCTTCTCCTCCCGGGTCAGCCGCTGCCGGGGCGCCTCCACGATGGAGGCGTCAATGATCTGGCCGCCCAGGGCGAAGTAGCCGCGCTCCTTCAATGCCGTGTCGAAGCGGGCGAACAGGCCTTCCATCGCTCCCGCCGTCACCAGCGCCTCGCGGAACAGCCAGATCGTCGTCCGGTCCGGAACCCGGTCGCCCAACCCCAGCCCGAAGAACCGCATGAACGACAGCCGGTCGCGCACCTGATACTCGGCTTGCTCGTCCGACAGCCCATACAGCGCCTGCAGCACCAGGATCTTGAACATCATCACCGCATCCAGCGGCGGCCGGCCGCCCCTGGAGCGATCCTTGCGTCCCAGGGCCGCGTCAAGCGGCTGGCGGAACACTTCGAAGTCCACCACCGACGACAGACGTTCCAGTGGATCGCCGCTCTTGCTCAACTCCGCATAGCGGTCCTGAAGATCGAACAGCCCAGCTTGACCGGCCATGTCCCGTCCTCCTTCGCCCTCAAGCCAAGGGAATCACCAGAACGCCGGCCGCGCTAGGTTTTTCGAGGCTTCCAGCTGGCGCTCCGAGCGCACCGAGTAGAAGGCCTGGAGCAGCAAAGCCCGCAGCAACTTCTCCGGCGGGATCGACGGCCGCCCGATCTTGGAGTACAGCCCCTCGAACGCCGGCGACATCACTTCCAGCGCCTCGTCCACGATCGCCCGGATCGCTCGCAGCGGGTGGTTGGCCGGAACCCGCGCCTCGCAGCTCACGTAGCTGAACAGATCCTCGCTGCGTACGTCCGAACCCCGCATCGTCCCCTCGTCGGTCGCGTTCTCCTCAACCGAAAAGAATCACGACCAACCGCCCCTGCACAGCCCTTTTTCCGCATCCTGTTAGATGTATCGACTAAGGATCTCTCTTATTTTTTTTCTGCTGCGCATTGTTGCATTGCGCAGAGAAGGAATTACGCTATCCGATGCAATTCGATTGATTTCATCTGAACCGATCTCAAGCATTTTTTTCAATGAGTTGTCGAAACTCATGCCCTGATCCGACACCTTCAGGACATGGCAGTATGTCGCAAAATCAGCCGCTATCGCGTAACAAAGGCATGCTCGCAGCTGTTGCTGCAGTCTTTGTCCGATTGCATCGATTTGATCAACGTCTTTGCCCTGCTCCCCTTGGCTGACCTCATTGAGTACGGGCCTATACTCCTTAAGCATCAGGGTGGTATCCTTGAGTGTTTGTTTGTGCCTTTCCAGCAACAATCCTTTCTGTTCTTCGATTTTTTCTAATGTGTCGGTCCGGTCGAAAAATCTTGAAACGTAAGCAAGGACTTCGACCGGGTTATGGACGTCGCTTTCTGCATCACCACCCCACAGCGGTTGTCCTGCTATCCCGCTTTGTCGTGTTTTCAGGTAAAGCAACGCCTCATCTATTGCATTGTCGAAGTCTTCCATTATGGACTCTGTGGTATCCAAAAAATGCGCCGAGATCATAACGCTTGGGCTTACTTCCGTATTACCTGCCGTGGATGATGTGCTTTCTTTCAACAGCCAGCTTAGCGGCTTGCCTTCAAAGTCCGCCAGAACGTTATCAAATCGTCCAAACGTTACATTCCGATCGTGTATAGGTTTGTCTAAAAACTGTCTGTCACCGGTCAAATGAACGTACATCTCGTCGGCGGACGACAACGCTCCTTCTACCGAATGCGGAATGGGATCCATATCGCTTTGCATCAACCGACGTGGAACATACTGTAAGTCTACGGACGTTTCTTGGAGGCTGACGATATGCTTCTGAAACTCATTGATGACTTGTTCCACGTTCTGCCCCTCGATGAGGTGGCTGACAACAGCACGGTGCATTTGGACTTGGTAGTCGTACGGTAGGTCCGAAACCAACCCACTTTCTTCCTTAAATTGATTGTACCTATTTGCAGCCTCGAACACCTGATCCCCTGATATTTTGAGCCAGTTTGACTCTGTTGCCCAAAGCATAAAATCTACAGGCAGCACCTTTTCAGAACGGCGTCCGGGGATCGCAAACCGCGATCGCGCAAAAACATTATATATGAATTGCGAGCAAAACGCCGAGATGCCTTTGCCACTGGACCAGTTAATAAGAGGGTTGTACAACTGCCCAAGATAATATTGAGCGTTTAGGCGAACGGTAAGTGAGTTGCCACTTTCTGACGGTTCAGTCAAATCGGGGTGGCGTATAAGCATGATGTTATTCTTGGGGTATTTCTTGATAAATTCGTCCAGAGGCATAGTGTGGACACCATGACCGAAAAAACTGCGAGCCGCCGATGTCGAACCGGTCCCGATCGTGTTGCGCAAGTGCTTAAAGAATTCACCCCGGCAAACCGCCTTAAACAAATCTGTTAGATTGCGGTACGTAAAGTTCCGCTCGCCGGGTTCTACAAACCCTTTCAGATCGGAGTGGATGACGATATTCGTGTCAAGAGCCAAGGCAACGTGTGTTGGCACAAACTCGATCGTCTTGCGATGACGAAATATAGAGCATGACCTTTTCATAGTCTGGTAAAGCACATTACCAAATGGAAGCAATCCTTTGCTCCGCACCAGCAGGATATCGCCAGAGGAAATGAATATGATGCCAGATCTTGTGTTCATTGTGTCGTTCTTCATGGTTTCGGTCCGGAAGTGGATTGCAGGAACTGGTGCAAGGGCTTTAGGGAAAACGTTGGCCGTTCCACTCTCTTGCCGAAGGGTTGCGCGACGCTGCTCAGCCTTCGGGTAACTGAAAGCCTCGGTTGTTTTTGTACAACTGCCGTGCCTCTATTCCTCATGTGCGACGGATTGAGCATGATATGAATGATCAGCCTTTCAGGGGCGGGCGCCCTCGTGACACCGGCATCAGCATTGTATCTGTCTGAGCAACGTTCATATGCGTCCTAGTGTGATAGACCAAGTCGGTGAACTCAAAATCTTCCTCCAACTGTGTTGGCAACATCTTACGACTGCATTTGCGTGTCATCAATCATCGCATTGAGTTTTTCAGCTTCTGCCTATTCGCGTCACATGGTCGCACAACCATGACGTCTTGTGGCAATCACTCTCATGGCTTCCTCCAGCCTTTTCACGCCGCGGGCTTCGACAGGCGCACTGACGCGGTGAGGGTTCGAGGCTGCGCTTGGGAGGGGACGACCCGTGCCGGATGGCGCCCTCATGGACGGGCGATCTGCCTGATGCGGACAGGCTGCCGATGGCAACCTCTGTCGCCCCCGCCCGGTCTTACCTCCCCGGCAGCCCGTCTGCCCTATCTTCGTGCCGCACTGGAGGCCAGCGTGTGCGAGACTGTTCGCCACGATGGGCTGATGCTGTTGCACACGCAGGAGAGACGCGACCCGGCGCCCGCAGTCGCCATCCTCGGCACCCGGAGCGTCAAGATGACGCAGCCATGAGGGTGAAGGAGCCGCATCCGTCCGATCACGGTGGACGCTTTGGGCTTCCTTCTCGACGCTGTCAATCGGCTTGAGAGCCTGACCCGAAAAGAATTGAGTGATTTCAGTCCCTTGTGATTCGATCGATGTTGCGAAGCATGACGAATGACAAGATGACGTGGACTGAAATCACCCGAGCGCAGTATCGGCGGAAAGGATTGCGGTATTCAAGCGACACGACGGACGCGGAGTGGGCGGTGCTCGAACCCCTTCTCCCGGCGGCTCGACGCTTGGGACGGCCGCGAACGGTCAATATGCGCGAGATCGTGAACGGCATCCTCTTCCTGGCGACCTCCGGGTGCCAGTGGCGGCAACTGTCGAAGGACTTTCCGCCGATGACGACGGTGCAGCGTTATTTCTACCGCTGGCGCGACGATGGGACCTGGGAGACGATCAATCACGCCTTGGTGGCGATGGTTCGGGAAACCATGGGGCGGGAAGCCAGCCCGACAGCGGGGGTGATCGACAGCCAGTCGGTCAAGACGACGGAAGCAGGTGGCCCCCGGGGCTACGACGCAGGCAAGCGCATCAAGGGGCGCAAACGGCATGTGTTGACTGATACTAATGGCTTGCTGGTCGCCGCCATCGTTCATGCCGCCGACATCCAGGACCGTGATGGCGCCCCGGCGCTCCTCGCCACCGTGCGCATGCTCTTCCCCTGGCTTCGCCACGTCTTTGCGGACGGCGGATACGCTGGACCGAAGCTGGAAACCGCTTTGGCCCGGATCGGGACATGGATCCTGGAGATCATCAAGCGGTCCGACGTCGCCAAAGGGTTTGAACTGCTGCCTCGGCGGTGGGTTGTTTAGCGCACAATCGCTTGGCTTAGGTAGTGTCTGACGGACAGAGTCTGCGCAGCGACTGGCGGATCATGGCGAGCTTGATCCAGGCCAGGAAGTTGAGGGCGAGTTTGTCGGAGCGGCTGGCGAGATTTCGGCAGTGCTTGAGCCAGCCGACGCAGCGTTCGACGACATTGCGTCGCCGATAGAGCTGCCGGTTGAAGCGCAGCGTGCGGCAATGCCAGGAGCGCTTCTGATCGGCGCGGAACGGAATGACCGGCCGGATGTGCCGCATCAGCAGCCACGTGCGCGCCGCGCGACTGCTGTACGCTCGGTCGCCGATCAGATAGGTCGGCGAGCGGTCGGAGCGCACGGCGGCGAGCAACGCCTGCAGGCAGGGCACCTCGGCCGCCTGCCCGCCGGTCAGCAGAACAGCCAGAGCCAGCCCGGTGCCGCCGGTTACCAAATGGATCTTGGAGCCAAAGCCGCCGCGCGAGCGGCCGAGGGCATGATCGTCCGGTTCATCGGCATCCCCCCTTTTCGGCCACCGGCGGCGGCCTGGGTGGCACGGATGTTGGTGCCATCCACGCACCAAACATCCCAGTCGATCTGTCCCTGCCCATCCAGGCGGAGGTGTAGACGCTCCAGCAGCCGGTCAAACAAGCCACTGCGCCGCCAACGCACGAAGCGGTCGTAGATGGTCTGCCACGGTCCATAGCGCGCAGGAATGTCGCGCCAGGGCACGCCGGTGTCCAGCTTCCAGAACAGCCCGTTGACGACGTCACGGTGGCTGCGCCACCGCCCGCCAGGGCGCCCGGTCGGCGGCATCAGTTCTGAAACCAGCGCCCACTGGGCATCCGAGAGTTCATGGCGGCGCATCGCGGTCGTTCCGGCTGAAGGGGGCTACCGCTTCCAACAGCTCCAACACGCCGCTCCGTCAGACACTACCTAGGCGATACCCGTCCCGGGCGAGCCGCCCAACCAGCTTTTCGATCGCCTCGGCCCGGTTCGCCACCGTGCCGAACGAGCGGACCTCGCCGCCGCGTGTTCCTTCGGCAACGGCCACGGACACCGTCGCCTTATGCACATCCAGACCCACGAAAATGGTAGAGTTCATCGGCCCGTCCCCCATGTCTGAGGCTCGGCGCCGGACCGCCCGGCGCAATCCTCGATGGGGACATGCCGTGGGACGGGCCGCTACTCGCCTTTCGGCCGGCAAACATATGGTCTAGCGCCAACGCAAAGCCTTGGGCCGGCGGACGGAGACAGGCACTGCTCCGTCCGCATCAGGTTCGAGATTGCTACATCCGCCCATCGATCACGTCGGATAACGCGTCGTAGCTTGTGCCAACCACCAGGATGGTCTCCCCATTATGAAGGATCATCTGAACCCCCAGCGTACGTTCACGCAAATCGTCAATAGACGCGATTCGGATGCCGCGTCGGAAGCCTTCGGAGTCCCGAAGGAGGATCATAGTTGAGGTTGCCCCTTCATATTGAAGCGCGGCATACTCCAAAGAAGGCTGCGCATGGGTTCGTTGCGGTTTTGTGACGTGGCGTTGTCCAATTGCCGGACGATTGGCCGGAGGGTAGGCCCTTGAGCCCTCCGCCATGACCTTTCTCACATGCGAGGCAGCCTGGGCACGAAGATCTCGATCATGCATATCGGCGGTGACTACTCCTGGCTGATCCTGGCGGCCGGTTCTGCTCCTCCAGTCGTCCAAAGGGTTGAACTCCGAAAGATTGTCGGCGTGGATCGAGGCCCACTTCGCGTCACGCTCACTTGCGCGACGATCGATCCGCTCAAATAATCCTTCATTCTCACGATCGCGGCTGGGCATCACACAGCTCCATCGATTTGCGGATGTTGGTCGAGGCTCACGGGCTCACCGCCCGGGCCACGAGAACGGCCCCGTCCTCGATCATGTACTCGACCGCATACGACGCACCGAAGCCGCCCAGCACGGCCCCGGTGATGCCTCCGACGATGCCCAGCGCCACGGCACACGGAGGAGCACCAGGTCCGCAAAGGGCACCAGCCGCAGCTCCGGCGGCAGCTCCGGCAAGAGCACCGCCAAAGACCCCGCCGGCCGTTCCAACCACGGTCAGCACCCCCTCCTTGGCCAGCACCTTCAATGCAGCCTCGGCACGCACCGTGATGTCCTGCGAGGGGTCGTCTTCCATGACGACCTCTGCCACCAGCACGCCGGCGACCACCGTGACCACCACAGCCCGAACGTACGGCAGGTTCTTCAGGACTGTCGTAGCCTTCTGGATGGTCCCTTCCACGCCTGCGGCGTCCGCACTGCGGAAGGCCAGGCGCACCTGCTTGAGCACCTGCGCGGGCGCCATGACCTCGTCTTTCAGAGCCGCCATCGTCGCCGCATTGTATTTGCCGACAACGCTCCGCAGCAGGGCAAGGCGCTCCGCACTAGCGCCCGGCTTCGGGGAGACCTCGACACGCCCGCTCCCGTTCCACTTGATGTCGTACAATTCGTTGATGTTCCGGGCAATCGTCCGTGTGGCGACGCCCGAAATGGGAGACTTCAGCAGCGTCGGGCGGATGCTGGCAGGATCGATCCCTTTCGACTTGGCCAAGTCCAGCAGGGCGTCATACGCCTCCGGGTTGATGATGACCCCGTCGAGCGACGCGTAGTCGCCCCGCGTCAGCCGCTTCAGCAGCTCGCCGAGATTAGGGGCAGCGTAATCTTTAACCTGATAGCGGCGGACGGAACCATCGGGAGCGGTAACCTTCAGGTCAACATCCGCGCCCATGAAGGTCTCCGGCGGGGACGGCAATTCAACCCGGGCGCCGGTCCCTTTCAACTCGGCCGTCATGGCGTCGGCCAACATGGTTTCGTGGATGAAACCGTGGTACGAGTCCGGATTGAAATTGGCGTTTTGCCCGCTCGTGTTCGTTCGCTCCAGCGTGCGGGCCAGAACGTCGGCAGGAGCGTCCATCTCGCCGGCAAGCGGCGATGGAATATCATGCAGCACCTCCCCCTCGCCGAGGGGGGCCTGAAAGGCATGCGCCGGCTGCGCATGAAGGGCGCCGGCCAGCAGCGCGATGGCAAGAACCATGGCTTCGCCGCGGATACGGCGAACCAGTACCGAAAGAACCCCGCGATACATTGCCCACTCCGAATGCCAGTTGGTTGGAGATGCCTTCGCCTCGAAGCCGAAGCGAAGCTCAGGAATGGGACTGGCATCCCGGCAGCAATGTTCTCGCCCTGTGCGGAGCGAGCGATCAGGACATAGTTTCACCCACGGAACACGTCAAGGGATGGCAATCCAGCCGCTGCCGCTTCAGAAGAGGTACGCTCATCCACCACTTTGACGACCCGTTGCAGAGTAGATGAGGATAGCCGAGTGCAGAGTGCAGTGCTCTCTGCCCGCCAACACCGCGTTCGCCACCTCGTGAGAGCCAACCCCGCATGACGCCACCAAGAAAAAATTCGAAACCTCGAACAGACTCCGACCATGCTGAAGATCGCTCATGGGAGCGATTAGGCATCAACGGCCTGGAAAAGCTCGGCGCTCGTGATTTCGTCCGTGATGCTGGAAAAGATCCCCGGTACTATCTTGGGCCATCGAAAAAGAAGCAAGGACGGAGTCTGTACAGGATACTCGTCCAAATAGCCCCAGCAACCAACGTTCAGGTATTCTGCTACGTTGCCGACGCTGATGGCGCACTCATCACGACGCTCGACGACAGCATGAGCGAGGTCCAGGCATGGTGGCAGCAGGACCGAGCTTACAGGAAGCTGCCGTACAAGCAAAAGGTGGCGATGCGAATCTCCGCCGGCTTGATGCGAAACAAGTTCAACGCCATCGACACCGGGATCCTCTTATCGACGCTGTTCGGAACGACCACAGACGCCGAATTCGCGAGCTTCAAGAGCGTTCACTTCCCCGACTATGATCAGGTCGAGTACATGGTGATGGTCGGATGGAGGCTGCTGGAGTTCGGTAACAAAGTCTATCATCGCATGCCGGGAGATCTCGATATAGTTGACGCCATTTGCCATCTCCCCGTCGATTTTGTCAGAAGGAAGGCTCTGGAAGGCGCGATTACAAGGGATATGTCGCTCGACAACGCGAAGGCGTTGGCGAATGAATGGCAAGCGGAAGACGCAACGGGATAGCGGCGGTTGGCGGGAAAGGGAGTGCCGCACAAGAGAAGCCCCAGCGGCATCCGTTGAGCGGACGTAGGATTTGGGTGCTGAAGCTAATCCCCGTCGTTTCCGGAGCGCCCACCCGCCATGGTTGATCCTACGCTGCCGCTGCCCGGCTTGTCACCCGTTGCCGGAAAGCCGGTGATCGGACGCTTCGATGGAGGACGCTTGTCCTCCGATGGTGGGCTTCTGGTCCTGCGCGAGGTCGAAAAGCGGCTGCGCGTGGCCGAACGGCTGGCCGCCTGCCTCAAAGACCCGCGTGATCCAACGCGCACCGTGCACTCGCTGGCCGACATCATCAGCTTCCGCCTGCTGGCAATCGCGGCGGGCTACAAGGACGGCAACGACGCCGACAGCCGGCGCCGCGATCCGCTGTTCGAGATGGCCCTGGAGCGGCTGCCGTCCGAGCGCGACCTGTGCTCGCAAGCCACCATCTCGCACCTGGAGAACCTGCCGGATACCCGCGCCTTGCTGCGGATGGGCCGGGCCATGGTCGATCTCTACTGCGCGTCTTTCCGCCAAGTGCCCAAGCGCATCGTGCTGGACGTGGACGATACCTTTGATGCGGTCAGCCGCAGCGACGTTTTCCTGGCCGACCGGGGCACAAAAATCCCACGGAGCTGCGGGCGAAAATCATAAGGGAGGCGGACTGGAAGGGGCCGGCCAGCTCTGATGGTTTATGCCCGAAGCGCGTCCGTCCGCTGACCCAGGCGCAGGACAGTGCCCTGCCGGCCTTTCGCAACTTCGCCAAAAAGCTCGACGATGAGCATGCAGCTATCCTCGCGGCCAGATTGAGGGTTAAATCAACCGGCTGAAAATGATCAAACGTCAGATGTTCGGGCTCGCCGGCTTCGATATCCTCAACCGACGCTTCATGCTTGCCGCGTGATCACCAAAACTGGCCAATAGCCCAGATTCAATGCAACGTGCTCGGAGCCGCGCATCCAGTTGCGCCGGCGCAACTGCGGTCGGGATCCTCGCAGGTCATGGCGGACGCCGACGCCAGGCCAGGATCGTCCTGACCACGCGCAAGGCCTCGGTGTTGTCCGTGATCCCGGCGAAAAGGCGGCGCAGCTCGGGGGCTGAGTAGCAGCGGACACTGTTGGCGAAATCCGGGGCCTCGGTACGTTACGGGAACGGCGGCTGTTGAGGAGACATCCTCAATGCAGGGGGCCGATCATGTCGCTCAAGCCGCAGACCATTCCGTCAGTGCCCGAGACGACCGCGACCGTCGCGCGGGCCGCCTTTCCCCAGGGCACGGCCGTTCTCCGCCTCCGCGACGAGTTGGGGACGATCTACCAGGACGAACTGTTCGCCGCCTTGTACCCCGAGCGGGGCCAGCCAGCGGCGGCGGCGTGGCGGTTGGCGTTGGTCTCGGTGCTGCAGTTTCTGGAAGACCTGCCCGACCGGCAGGCGGCCGATGCCGTGCGCGGGCGGATCGACTGGAAGTACGCTCTCAGCCTGGATCTCACCGATCCGGGCTTCGACTTTTCCGTGCTGAGCGAGTTCCGTGACCGACTGGTCGCCGGAGAGCAAGAAATGCTGTTGCTGGAGACCCTGCTGGTTCGGCTCAAGGAGGCCGGATTGGTGAAGTCCGGTGGCCGGCAGCGCTCCGATTCCACCCATGTCCTGGCCGCCATCCGCGGGCTCAACCGGCTGGAAACGGTCGGCGAGACGTTGCGGGCCGCGTTGAACAGCCTGGCCGAGGCGGCACCGGCCTGGCTGACCGAGCGGATCGCTCCCGACTGGTTCGAGCGCTACGGCCGCCGGGTCGAGGAGTATCGGCTGCCCAAGGGTGAGACGGCACGGACCGCCTTGGCCGAGCGGATCGGCCAGGACGGCCATCAGATCCTAGCGGCGGTCTACGCTCCGGGCGCCCCGACCGGCCTGCACGCCCTGCCGGCGGTTCAGGCGTTGCGCCAGACCTGGGTCCACCAATTCTATCTCGCGGATGAGCAGGTCCGCTGGCGGACCGCGGCCGAGTTGCCGCCGGCCGGCCAACGCCATGACTCGCCCTATGACGTGGAGGCGCGCTACGCCAACAAACGCAGCGTGACCTGGGTCGGGTATAAGGTCCATCTGACCGAGACCTGCGATGCCGGAGCGCCCCACCTGATCACCCACGTCGAGACCACGCCGGCACCGGTCAGCGACATCGCTCGCACCGCCCCCATTCACGAAGCTCTGGTGGCGCGAGGCCTGGCGCCTGCGGTGCACTTCCTCGATGCCGGTTACGTCGATGCCCCGTTGCTGCTGGCCAGCCAGGCCGAGCACGGGATCGAGATGGTGGGGCCGGTCCGTCCCGACGCCAGTTGGCAGGGCAAGTCGCACCAAGCCTACGACCTGGGCGCCTTCACCATCGGCTGGGACACCCGGACCGTGACCTGTCCGCAGGGCCAGACCGCCACGTCCTGAGTGCCGAAGACGGATCACTGGGGCAACGCGGTCATCCACGTCAAATTCCCCTTCCGGGCGTGCACCGCTTGCCCGGCGCGAACGCACTGCACCCAGGCCAAGACCAGCCCACGGAATCTCACCTTCCGACCGCGCGCCGAGCATGAAGCGCTTCAGGAGTACGCATCCGGTGAGTGACGCAGGTGCGGATCGAAGCGGTCAGCGTCCCGTTCGGTGGATTTGGATGAGTTCCTTGAGGTTCTCGACGCCATCCTCGGTCAGGGCATAGAACCACTGCTCGCCTGG
>NZ_QOKV01000051.1 GCF_008365405.1 Azospirillum brasilense
CCTCGACGATCTGGGCGCCGGCCTTCACGACGACGTCCTTGGACTTCAACTCACGCTCGTCCCACAGCTTGCGCATGTAAGGGACGGAGTCCTTGGCGGCCTTGCGGATGGCGGCCTGGTCGTCCTTGGTCAGACGGTCCCACGAGACCTTGGAGAAGACCAGCACTTCCGGCGCCATCGCGTGCTCGGTCAGGGTGAAGTATTTGGCCGCCTCGAAGTGGCGCGAGGACTCGTAGGACGGGTAGTTGTTCTCCGCCGCGTCGACGATGCCGGTCTTCAGCGCGGTGTAGACCTCGCCGAAGGGCATCGGCGTGGCGTTGGCGCCCAGCGCCTGGATCATGGCGACGAACAGGTCGGACTGCTGGACGCGGATCTTGGCGCCCTTCATGTCGGCCAGCGTCTTGTAGGGCTTGGCGGCCGAATACATGCTGCGCGAGCCGCTGTCGTAGAAGGCCAGGCCGACCATACCCTGGCTTTCCATGGCGGCGAGGATCTCGTCGCCGATCGGGCCGTCCAGAACGGCGCGCATGTGTTCGGTGGAGCGGAAGATGAAGGGCAGGGCCGTGACCATCGTCTCCGGGACGACGTTGTTCAGCGGCGCGACGTTGATGCGCATCATGTCGAGCCCGCCGATCTTCAGCTGCTCGATGGTGTCCTTCTCGGTGCCGAGCGCGCCGTTCGGGTAGACCTTCACACCGAGCTTGCCGCCGGTCCGCTCCTTCAGGAGCTTGTCGACGTACTTCACGGCCTCGACGGTCGGGTAGTCGGCCGGATGGATGTCCGCGGAGCGGAAATCGCGGGCCACGACCGGGGTGGCGAGCAGGGTGCAGGCCGCGCAGGCGGCGAGAAGGGCGGCGCGGATACCGCGGGTCGAAAGATGCATAGCGTGTCCTCCTGGCGATTCTTAAGCAGCTTCAGGCTGGTTCTTTGGTTTGGACGGTTGGTCCGGGAGCCGCCCGGCGCGTGTTCCCGCGCGCCGGGCAACAGGTGATGTCGTCAGGCGAGGAAGTCCTCGCGCGGGGGCGTGAAGATGTCGAGCAGGACGCCCGGCTCCAGCGCCACGACGCCGTGCAGGGCGTTGGACGGCACCATGTAGCCGTCGCCGGTGCCCAGCCGCCGGGTGACGCCTTCGATGGTGACGTCGAAGGCGCCCTTCTCGACCACGGCGCACTGGACGTGCGGGTGGCGGTGCTGCGGCCCGATGGCGCCGGTTTCGAACTCCACGCGCACCATCATCATGGCGTCGTTGTGGCCGAGGATCTTGCGGCGCACCCCGGCGCCCAGATCCTGCCAGTCCACCGCCTCGTCGATCACGAAAACGTCCGTGCTCATCTTCATCTTCCCCTTACTTTCGCAGGCGGCCCCTGATCGCTGATCTGCTCAGCGGGCGAGCCAGCCGCCGTCCACCGGCAGGATCGTGCCGTGGACGTAATCGGACGCATCGGAGGCCAGGAACACCGCGGGTCCGCCCATATCGGCGGGCTCGCTCCAGCGTCCGGCGGGGATGCGGGCCAGAATTTCGGCGTTGCGGCGCTCGTCGGCGCGCAGCGCGGTGGTGACGCTGGTCGCGACGTAGCCCGGCGCGATGGCGTTCACGTTGATGCCCTTGCCCGCCCATTCGTTGGCGAGCAGCCGGGTGATCCCGGCGATGCCGCTCTTCGACGCCGCGTAGGAGGGCACGCGGATGCCGCCCTGGAAGGACAGCATGGAGGCGATGTTGATGATCTTGCCCTTCCGCCCGTTGCCCAGCGCGTAGCGCCCGAAAGCCTGGCAGAGGAAGAAGACCGACTTCAGGTTCACGTCCATCACGGCGTCCCAGTCGGCCTCGGTGAAGTCCAGCGGGTCGTCGCGGCGGATCAGCCCGGCGTTGTTGACCAGGATGTCCAGCCCGCCGAGCGTGCCGACCGTCTCTTCCATCAGGGCGGGGATCGGGGCGATGCCGGACAGGTCGGCGGGGATCGCGGCGAAGCGGCGGCCCAGCCCCTCGACCAGCGCGCGCGTCTCGTCCGGCGGGGTGCGCCCGGCCACGGCGATGTCGGCGCCGGCCCGCGCCAGGGCGACCGCGATGGCCTGCCCGATGCCGCCGTTGGCCCCGGTGACCAGGGCGGTCTTCCCGGAGAGGTCGAAGGGGTTGGTCATGACGGGGTGCTTTCTTTCTTCGTCTTCGATGCGTCGTCCGGCTGCGCGCCGGAGAAGAAGAAGGGGTTGGCCCCCTGGGTGTTCGGAACCGACTCCAGCAGAGCGCCGAGATGGATCGTCATCAGCCGCTCCGCCTCGGCCGGGTCGCGCGCCGCGATGGCGTCGACGATGCCGCCGTGCTCGGCCAGCACATGCGGGATGCGGCCGGGCTCCGGCAGGGTCAGGCGGCGGTAGCGGTCCACCTGCACCTTCACCTGCTGGGCCATATTCCACAGGCCGGGGAAGCCGGCGATCTCGGAAATCAGGCTGTGGAACGCCTCGTCGGCCTCGTGGAAACCATCGAGATCGCCCGCCGCCATGGTCTCCTGCTGGAGCAGGATGTTGGCCCGCAGCGCTGCGACCTGACTGCGCGCGGCACGGACGGCGGCGTAGCGGACCGCGGTGCATTCCAGCGAGGTGCGGATCACCACCGCTTCGGGAAGGGCGTTGACCGGGATGCGGGCGACGAAGGTGCCGGACTGTGGGAAGATTTCGACCAGCCCGTCGTCGGCCAGCCGCAGCAGGGCCTCACGCACCGGGGTGCGGCTGACGCCGAAGGACTCCGCGACGTGCTTCTCCACAATGGGCTCCCCCGGCTTGCGCCGCATGGCCACGATGTCCCCGCGCAGCGATCGGTAGATCTCCGCGGTGGCCGTGGCGCGGGCGGACAGGCGCGGTTCCTTTGCGGTTCCAAGCACCTTGCCGGGCACGGTCCCCGGAGCGGTTCCGGGCGGTTGAGCGTCCAGGGCGCGCCTGGAGGTCGAAGCCATTGCAGTCCTCCCCATGGGCCGGCCCGTGCCCCTTTCAGAGCCGGTCCGTGCTGTTCCTTGAGGAAGAGCATATTAATATATCAGCGTGCCGCGCAAGCCGATTTTGAGGAAGGGGCGAACATTTTTCTGGGGGGTGGGGGAGGGGTGAATTCTACAGATACGGGCGAAAGCATTAATTGTTGAGCGCGACGAGTGATGTGGCGAAGCTGTGCGCCCAAGGTGGAGTACAATGCCATTGCGAAGCGTTCCGACGCGATCTTCAAGTGAAGCCGTTACGCGCAGAGATTCCTATCAACTCATAAGGGAATTCATTGTTCTCGACCTCCTCATAAGGAGTCGCTATTTAGGGTTACGCAAACTGAGGATGAATCATGCCCTTTGTTGAGCCCGGCGGATATAGTAAGGGTGAGTTAGACCGTGCTGGGGAGCGCATTCGGATTGGGGCAGAAACCCCGAATGACCTTGTCCTATTAGATAATTGGCGCGCTTCGCATCTATATGTGCTGAACACATTCCAATCTTCCTTGCGGTTCCGCCGAGCTCGATCCGCCGGCGGGGATACCATAACAATCGCCCAGCGGCTTAAGCGGCGCCCTACAATCATTGACAAGCTAAGACGAGAGCAGGGGATGTCGCTCTCCCGGATGCATGATATCGCAGGATGCCGGCTCATCTTTCCAGATGTCGCAAGCCTTAATCACTTTCGCGGTGGCGTCCTTTCATCCAGAGCGGCGCACGAATTGGTTGGTGGGAAGGAGAGATACAATTACATAGATCATCCCAAACCGTCTGGTTATCGCGGTATTCATGATGTTTACAAATACAATGTGGGGTCAACTGGAGGTGTAAAGTGGAATGGATTGCGTCTCGAAATACAGTACCGCACAGTTGTTCAGCATGCATGGGCTACTGCTGTTGAAATCAGCGACATTGTCAATGCAACAAGGCTAAAATTTAGCCAAGCAAATGCGTCAATATCTCGTTTATTTTTGTTATGTAGTGAGATATTGGCGCGTGTTCATGAAGGAAGGGAGGGCTATTGTGCAGATCTCACTAATCAAAATCTGCTATTTGAATACCAAGGACTTGAAGATGAGCTGCATGCAATCCTCCGCTTGAGAAACCTGACATCGTCAGAGTTTCAGAAGTTTGCTCGTTCATCACGACTTTTTATTCTAATCAACTATACTTCTGGTGATATGGAAGGAAAGCTTGAGGCTGAGGGGTTCTCGGACAATGCCAGTGCTGCAGCTAGGTACTCTGAGGTTGAGGCCAAGCTTCAAGATGTTGCTGACGTAGTTTTGGTGGGATCAAGTCAACAAGATGCAATTAAGCTTGCGTATACAAACTATTTCTCGGATGCATCAGGATTTATATATATGCTTGATAATGCCTTAAGCGAACTTAGGGGCCATCATTAAGAATTGGAATCATTTCTGATAACCAACTAATTATTGGGTATACTGCGTGAGAATTAATGCATTGTTGTGTTTGCTTTAGATCTGTGGTGACTACGAGTTATTTTTTATTGCTGTCATGTTAAACATCTCCAGCTAAATTTCTTCGCGCTCTCCTGCTTTGTATGCATGCTCGTAGAGCGCCGATGGGCTCTAACGGCCGCGTCGTCTTGCATTCATTTATCATTTCCTACCGTAGCGACTCCCCACCACCCCCTTGCCAGCTTCCGCCCGCAATGGCATACTAGTATGCAAGTTGCCGCGATGGACGCCATGACCGACTCGCCGACCTCATCCGCCCCCACCGACATCCGCGGCCCCCGCCTGCACGGGGTCTACGACGCCCTGCGCGCCGCCGTGCTGTCGGGGGAGATCCGCCCCGGCGAGGGGATTTCGGAAACCCGCGTGGCCGCCCGCTACGGCGTCAGCCGCACCCCGGTGCGCGAGGCCTTCCGCCGGCTGGCCGACGAGGGGTTCCTGCGCATCGTGCCGCAGGTCGGCACCTTCGTGGCGCCGATCCAGCTCGGCGCGGTGTCGGACAGCCAGTTCATCCGCGAGACCCTGGAATGCCGGACCGTGCGTCTGGCCGCCGAGCGGGCGGCGGCGGCGGACGTCGCCTCGCTCACCCGGCTTCTCGACTCGCACCGCGCGGTGATGTCCCCCGACCGCCATTCCGAGTTCTTCGCCCTGGACGAGGCCACCCATGCCGAGCTGGCCCGCATCGCCGGGCGTCCGGCGGTGTGGGACCTGCTGGTCGCCGTCAAGGCGCAGCTCGACCGCGTGCGTTTCCTGTCGCTGCACAGCGAAGGCTGGGCAGCCAAGATCGTCGGCGAGCACCAGAGCATCGTGGACCGCGTCGCCGCCCGCGACCCCGACGGGGCGGAGGAGGCCATGCGCGCCCATCTGCGCACCGTCTTCGCGGCGGTGGACGAGATCGCCCGAACCAACAGCCACTTCTTCGAGACGTAAAGCCCTTATGCGGAGTGTTCCATGCGCCTGAGCCCCGACACGCTGCCCTCGCTGCGCCATGGCGCGCAGCGTCCCGGCTATGACCGTGCCGCGCTGACCACCGGAATCGTCCATCTGGGCATCGGCGCCTTCCACCGCGCCCATCAGGCCGTCTACACCGATGACGCCCTGGCCCGGTCCTTCGGTCCCTGGGGCATCGTCGGGGTCAGCCTGCGCAGCCCCGACACGCGCGACGCGCTGGAGCCGCAGGGCGGCCTCTACACCGTCGCGGTGCGCGACGCCGCCGGCGAGCGGCTGCGGGTGATCGGCTCGGTCACCGAGCTGCTGGTCGCTCCGGAAGACCCCGCCGCGGTGCTGGACCTTCTGACCCGCCCGTCCGTCCGCATCGTCACCCTGACCGTCACCGAGAAGGGCTATTGCCACGACCCGGCGACCGGCGCGCTGAACGAGGCCCATCCGGACATCGTCCACGACCTCGCCAACCCGGACAGCCCACGCAGCGTGCCCGGCTTCCTGGTGGAGGCTCTGATCCGCCGCCGCGCCGCCGGGGTGGAGCCCTTCACGGTGCTGAGCTGCGACAACCTGCCGAGCAACGGCGACACCGCCGCGGGCCTGCTGCGCCGCTACGCCGAGCTGCGCGACCCCGCGCTGGGGACGTGGTTCGCCGGGAACGTCGCCTGCCCGAACAGCATGGTGGACCGCATCGTGCCGGCCACCACCGACGCCGACCGCGATCGCGTGTCGGACGGGCTGGGCCTGCGCGACTCCTGGCCGGTGGTGACCGAGCCGTTCAGCCAGTGGGTGATCGAGGACCGCTTCCCCACCGGGCGCCCGGCCTGGGAGCTGGAGGGGGCGGAGCTGGTTCCCGACGTCCATCCCTATGAGACGATGAAGCTGCGCCTGCTGAACGGCAGCCACTCCACGCTCGCCTATCTCGGCTATCTCGCCGGCTACGAGACGGTGTCGGACACCATGGCCGATCCGGCCTTCGCCCGGCTGATCCGCGGCCTGATGGACGAGGAGGCCGGGCCGACACTGCACATGCCGCCGGGCGCCGACCTCGACCATTACAAGGACGCGCTGATCGAGCGCTTCCGCAATCCCGCCCTGCGGCACCGCACCTGGCAGATCGCCATGGACGGCACGCAGAAGCTGCCGCAGCGGCTGCTCGGCACCATCCGCGACCGGCTGGCCGCCGGGGCGCCCATCGACCGGCTGGCGCTGGGGGTGGCGGGTTGGATGCGCTACGTCTCCGGCACCGACGAGGCGGGCCGCCCCATCGACGTGCGCGACCCCATGGCCGCCAGGCTCGCCGAGCTGGCGGCGGAGGCGGGGCCGGACGCCGACCGTCTGGCGACCGCCCTGTTCGGGCTGAGCGCCGTCTTCGGCGACGACCTGCCACGCGACCGGCGCTTCACGGGCCCGGTGACCGACGCGCTGCGCCGGCTCTACGCCGAGGGCGCCCGCGCTGTCGTGCAGTCGGTCGCGGGCTGAGCGCCCCAACCCACAAATACCATCGAGACATGCCGGACTCGGCACAGCACTCTTCTTCAAGGAGCAGACCATGGAACAGACTTGGCGTTGGTTCGGCCCGGACGATGTGATCCGGCTCAACCACATCCGTCAGACCGGCGCCACCGGCATCGTCACCGCCCTGCACCAGATCCCCTACGGCGTGGTCTGGTCGGTCGAGGAGATCGAGGAGCGCAAGGCGATGATCGCCGCCGACCCCTCGCTCGGCCTGCGCTGGAGCGTGGTGGAAAGCCTGCCGATCCATGAGTCCATCAAGATCGGCGAGGGCGACCTGACCCCGCTGTTCGACAACTACCGCCAGTCGCTGCGCAACCTCGCGGCCTGCGGGGTGACGACGGTCTGCTACAACTTCATGCCGATCCTCGACTGGACCCGCACCGACCTCGCCGCGCCGGTGCCGGGCGGCGGCACCTCGCTGCGCTTCAACGCCCATGAGCACGCCGCCTTCGACGTCTTCATGCTGGAGCGTCCGGGCGCCGAGAACGACCATGCGCCGGAGGTGCTGGCCCGCGCCCGCGCCTGGTTCGACAAGGCGTCGGAGGGTGACAAGAAGAAGCTTCTCGCCAACATCATGGCCGGCCTGCCGGGCGCCTTCGACCGCTACGACATTCCGGGCCTGCGCAAGATGCTCGACCGCTACAAGGACATGAGCCACGGCGCGCTGCGCGAGACGCTGGCCCGCTTCCTGCGCGAGGTGATCCCGACCGCGGAAGAGGTGGGCATCCGCATGTGCATCCACCCCGACGATCCGCCGCGTCCGCTGATGGGCCTGCCGCGCATCGTCAGCAACGAGGACGACCTGGACTTCATCGTCAACGTCATCGATTCGGAGGCCAACGGCATCACCTTCTGCACCGGCTCGCTCGGCGCCGGGGCGAAGAACGACGTGCCGGCGATGATCAAGCGCTTTGCTCCGAAGGTCACCTTCGCCCATCTGCGCAACGTGAAGAAGGACCCCGACGGCTCCTTCCAGGAAGCCGAGCACCTGGGCGGCGACGTCGACATGGTGTCGGTCGTCACCACGCTGCTGGAGGAACAGAAGCGCCGCAAGGACGCCGGCAACCCGAACTGGCGCATCCCCTTCCGCCCCGACCACGGCCACGAGCTGTTGGACGACGTGGGCAAGAAGACCCACCCCGGCTACCCGGCGATCGGGCGGCTGCGCGGTCTGGCGGAGATTCGTGGCGTGATGACCGCCGTGGCCTCGATGCGCCAGCTCCCGGTCTGATCGGTCGGCACGTTTGATCGGGTCCGACACGTCGAGCCCGACCGTCTGGTGATGGAGGGAGAAACGCTGTGGCATGGCGCTTCCCCTCTTCACCGGAACGAACGAGGGAGTCGCGGCCGGTCGCCCTGTTCGGTGTTCGTATTGGCCGATGTCCCAATCACTCTGCGCGCTCTTGTCGCGTGTCCAGACGGTGTCATGCTGGACCTGGCGCCGGCATCCTGAAGGGCAGGGGCCCTGGATTGCCGTTCGCATTCGAATAAAATGCTGAGAAAGGCGGCCTGAAAGCGCTCCGTCTTCTTTTTCTCACACCCTTCAAGCCCACCCTGGGGCATGATTTTTCCAGGAATTTCCGGCGCTTAGTGCCTTCACAACTTTCTTTCGGGGAAGGCGCGAAAAGCTATGGCAAAAACATCACAATCAATTAAAATCAGGATTGTGGTGTCGGCCCTTCGGGTGCCCTCGCCCCGACGAGAAGGGAAGCGACTGGGATGAGCAACCGACAGAATCCGCGATACGCCGCCGCCATGCTTCTTCGCGTGGTCGCTGCGAACGGGCGCTGCGATGTTCGTCCGATCGATCAGGTGCCGAAGAGCGCCCAGGAGATCGAACTCGAACGCTTCCTGCGCGATGGCTTCGCGCCCCAGCCGTCCGATCGCCGGCGGGCCATTCCCCTCCGCGCCTGATCCTAAGGCCGTTTTCAGAAAAAACGCACCGCGGTGAAAAAAGCGCTTGCCGGGTTTGGCCGAGCCGCCTATAACCCGGCTCCCACGACGCCGGGGCCGCTGAGAAGCGCGACGGCGGCAAGGGAACGGCAGAGATGCCGAAGACGAGACGAAGTAACGTCAGGCCAGCGTGAAAACAAAGGCT
>NZ_QOKV01000052.1 GCF_008365405.1 Azospirillum brasilense
GTCACGCTCGACCGCCAGACCGCAGCCGACTGGATGGGGCGGGTGGCGTGGTGGCTGTCCCCACTGTGGGAGCGCCTGCTCACCGACGTGCTGGCCTCGCCCAAGCTGTTCGTCGACGACACCTACCCTTCATCCCGCGTGCACAGCCGCTATGAGCGCCGGCTGGCCGATCTGCCATGGCAAGGCCGGCCGGTGATCCTTCGCCTCCAGGCGCGCCGGTTCCTATGCCGAGAGGCCGGTTGCCCGAAGCGCACCTTCGCCGAGCGCCTACCCGGGATCGCGCAACCTTCCGCTCGCCGCTCCGAGCGCCTCGTCGACATTCAGCGCCACATTGCCCTTCGTCACGCCCGCTACGCGGGGGTCCGACGGTTGGCGGACGCCGGCGCCACGATCAGCGCGATCGCCCGAAACTGCGCCCTGGATCGCAAGACGGTGCGTGCTTGGCTGCGCGTTGGTGGCCCCGGCACCTGGGCGCGCCCGCCGAGTGGCGTAGGAATCCTCGCGCCGGACCTTGAGCACCTGGAGCACCGCTGGGCCGAAGGTCAGCGAAACGCCACCGCGCTGTGGCGCGAGATTGGCGGCCAGGGTTTCACCGGCGGCCGATCAACGGTGCGGGCGTGGGCCACGAGCCGGCGCCGGACGTCTCCGGACGCCGGCCCCTCGAAGGCCGACACATGGTTTCTTCGACGGCATCACCTTGCCACCGATTCAAAAAGGTGGAAGGGCCGTCCACCACATCAGCTTACTGCTTCGGAGACGAACCCTCCTCGCGGCTTTAGCATTACAGTTGCGCCTTTCGCCGGTGGGCCTCGTTGGCGATAGCCTGATGGCATCGCCTCCAGGTTGACCACGCGATGACGACGGCTGGCTCGATCCGCCGCCGAGTTAGGCGGTCGGCAACACGACGGATCTCCTGCATCGACCAACGGACCATGGAAGGGGTTCTTTCCTCGCAGTTTTTGGGGGCGTGGCGAGGGCATCGGCCTTATGGCGGACCACCGCCAGCAAGGCGAAGGCGAGCATCACCAGCGAGACGTGCCGGTGCCAGCCGTGCCAACTCCGCGTCTCGTTGTGGTCCAGCCCCAGTTCATTCTTGGCCGTCTCAAAAGCGTCCTCGATCGACCAGCGTTGCCCTTCGACACGGACCAGCATGTCCACCGGCGTGCCGTGCCGGCACCAGGTCGTGAAGAAGGCCAACTCTCCGTCCGTGGGGCGCCGGCGCACCAGCAGCCCGCGCGTCCAGAGGCCCAGGCCGGGCGGCGCCCCGACCATCTCGGGATCGAGATCGGCCAGTTCCAGGTAGGCCCAGTCGTAGAGCCGTGGCCCCTTGGTGCCATTGCCCGCCGACAAGCGAGCCCAGTTCTCCGCCGGCACCGCCTGGGCGATCTCCTCGGCGGTACCGGATACCGACAGGGTCAGGCTCCAGGAGTTGAAGTGATGGCTGCCGGTGACGCCGAGCACATAGCCTTTGCCGGCACGGCGCAACGCCATCTCCAACTCGCCGACGCCATAGACGCTGTCGGCCGCCACCCAGGCGAAAGGCACCTCGGCGTCGATCGCCCGGCGCACCATGGCCGCGGCGATAGCCGGCTTGGTGGTGAAGCGCACGTCCTCGGGCACGTGGGCCTTGGCGAGGCGGTCCGGGTTGCCCGTCCAGTCCTTGGGCAGGTAAAGCCGGCGGTCGATGAAGGCGTGGCCCTTGGACGAGGCGTAGGCGGCGAAGACGCCGATCTGGCAGTTGGTGATCTTGCCCGCCGAGCCGGTGTACTGGCGCCCGACGCCGCAGGACGCCGTGCCCTGCTTGAGGAAGCCGGTTTCGTCGATGACCAGCGTGGCGTCGGGCTCAGCTAGGGCAGCAAGCGCGTAGTTGCGGACCACGTCGCGCAACGCGTCGGCATCCCAGGAGGTACGACCGAGCACCGCCTGCTGACGCCAGGGTCCCGTATCACCTGCGGCTTCGGCGCGCATCCACCCGGTCTTGCGCCGCTCCGGCCCAAGCAGCCCATCCAGGAACGCGCCGGCTGATGCCGCTGTGCCGGACTGCAAGAACAGGGGCCGGAGCCGGGCCTTGGCTCCCCGCAGCTCCTCTGACCATAGCCCCAACAGGTCCTCGACCGCGACACCGGACATGGCGACCTCCCAAAGCCTGCTCAACAGGCGGGAGGCCGATCCATCGCAACTGTAATGTTAGAGCGCCTAACAAAACGGGGATTGGGCTGTTGGGAGGGGCATGGCTGCACCTCTCGTCTCCGATGCCCTGTGATCGTGCCCCTGAGCGTGGTGTAGGAGTTGGGTCGCTCATTTGGTCTCCGGCTGGTCTGGCCGGGATTGTCAGGCAGCCACGTCGGGCAGGCTGACGAGGGGATCATCGCCGAGCGGGGCGATGGTTTCCAGCGTCATATAGCGCGCCCTCTGGACAGCCCATTCGTCGTTCTGCTCCAACAGGATCGCACCGATGAGGCGGGTAATGACCGCCTCGACAATGTTGCCAATTATCGCCCGCTGGGCACGTTCCACCGAAAGGGCGTTCGCCGCCCCCTTCCGATGACGGCGGCGGTATGCGGAAGACAACGTTGACGTGATCGCCATCGATCTCGATCCGGCGGACCATGGCCCGAATGATCTCGCGCGTGCCGGTCCAGTCCAATTCATCCAAGCTCTGGTGGACTTTGGCAGCGAAGTCCTCAAGGCAGCCAAGGATCAGTGCCAAGTTGCTCTCCACCTCGGCGTCTTCGGCGACTTTGCGCCGCTCCTCTTCGAGGCGAGACAAGCGCTGCTTCATGCCGCCGATGCGCGGTTCAAACTCGGCGCGATCGATCATCCCCTCCGCATAGCCGTCGATGAGCCGGCCGATGCCGCGGCGTAGGCTGGTGATCTGATGATCGAGCCCGGCAAGGGCATCGGTGCCACGCGGGCGATCACGCACCTCCGCAAGTCGCCGCTCGTATTCTTGGGCCAGACGCTGCGGGTCTTCGAGGACGGCCCGGATCTCATCCCACACGGCCTGTTCGAGACGGTCGCTGCGAACGGATCGGTTGTGGCAGATCGCCTGCCCGGCGAAGCGATGCGCATCGGTTCCAGGGCAGCGGTAGTAGCCGTAATCGGCCGGTTTCTGGCCGCCGACGGTGCCTCGCGCCATCTTGCCATAGAACGCGTACCCGCACTGCCGGCAGACCACCAATCCCTGCAACAACCACCCCGGTCGCCGGCGGCGTTCCCGGCGTCGGCGACGGTTCTCATCGAGCTGCGTCTGCGCCGCCTCGAACACCACGGGATCCACCAGAGGCGGCATCGGAATCTCGATCCACTCCTCGCGCGGCGTGGGAACGCGCGAGTTGGGATGGCGCGGCGGGTGCAGGTGCCCGCGCAGTGGCCGCAGCCGCGGCGCCGCCTGGACAAAATGCGAGCGGCCGAACACCGCCCGCCCAATGTAGGCGGTGTTGCGCAGCATCAGGGCGACTGTCGTGGCATCCCAGTGGGTCTTGCCGGTGCTGGTCGGCACACCGGTCTCATGCAACCGGCGGCAAACCTCCCGCAGGCTCAGGCGATCCAGGCCGATCCAGGCAAACATCAGGCGCACCCAGCGGGCCTCGTCCGCAACCACTTCGACGCGCGCCATCCCACCACCGTCGTCCTTGGTGATGTAGCGATAGCCGAACGGGACCTTGCCCAGGGCGCTGACCAGCCCGCTGCGGGCGGCGTGCCGACGTCCGCGTCGGCTGCGTTCCAGGATCTTGGCGTGCTCGTACTCGGCGATCATTCCCTGGACCTGGAGCAGGAGATCGTCTTCCGCACTGGTACCGATGGGACGATTGACGAAAACGATCTCGACGCCGGCCCGGCGGAACTCCTCGATGAGAAGCACCTGGTAGGCGTAGCGGCGCGCGAGACGGTCCGGGGCATGGACGTAGACCTGATCGATCACGCCGGCCGCCACGGCATCGCGCAGGCGCTCCAGAGCCGGCCGCAGGAGCGTGGTTCCGCTGTAGCCGTCATCCACGAACTCGTTGGCGGGATCCATCACCAGCCCCGCGGCGGCGATCCGCTCCCGCAGAACGGCGAGTTGGCTAGCGATTGTGTTGCTGTGGGTCTGCTGTTCACTGGAGACCCGCGCGTACAGGGCAATCTGGGGCTCAGACATGCTCACCCCTCCGTTTCATCGACTCGACGACGGCGTCGGCATCCTGGTTCGGGACGTGCCGCACTCGACGGCGGGCGATCGGCACCAGATGGGTGTAGGCGTCGATCAGACACTGGGTGCTGATGCGCGTCGTCTCGAACGACACCTGGATCGTTAAGGGGACGGTTGCGCTGCGCCGGGCCATCGGCGCCTCCTTCGGCAGGCGCCCTCAGATCGGGCTGCCAACGAAGGTTCAACGGAATGCGGCCAAATCCCTCTCGGTAGCGGGGGCGCAAACGTTTGCGATCAATCGCAACCGCCCATTCGAAGTCCAATTTGGCAACATTGTCGAGGCGGTCATCGCCTCCTCGTTCGGAAATATGCCGACAACCTCGGTGCGCCGCTTGATCTCGCCGTTGAGACGTTCAATCGGGTTGGTCGAGTGGAGCTTGGCCCGATGCTCCTTGGGAAAGGTCATGTAGGCCAGCACGTCTTCTTCCGCCTCGTCCATCAGGGTGGCCAGCTTCGGCAGCTTGGTCCGTACTTGATCGGCCACTTGCCGCCACTGCGTTCGGGCAGATGCCGCATCGTCCTGCGCGAAGGCGGTGGCGATGAAGGCCGCCACGACACGGCGCCCGCTCTTGCCGGCATGAGCAAGGGCGGTCCTGGAGAAATGCACGATCCGAACGCAATCGACCGAATCCACTTCACGGCCACGCTGGCGTTTGCTTGGCCGCACCTTGCCAAACCGCGCCACCGTCGCCGGTGACCGCCGTGGCGGTCTGTTGGGCGGACACCTCCACCACCGAGATGCCCGCCCATGCCGCGCCATCGACACCCCCCGACGCCAGCGACCTGGGCCATCCGCTCCGTCTTCGTCCGAACCCGCGACGGGCCGGATCGGCTGGCTGACACCTACCGCCGTCTTCTCGTCCCCATCGCGACATCACGGCCGGCGGCGACTGCCGGCCCGGCCGAGGGAGAAGCATCATGCATGCCGCCGTCTATGCCCGCGTCTCCACCGAACGCCAGGAGCGCCAGCAGACCATCGACAGCCAGCTCGTCGCCCTGCGCGCCTGGGCCGAGGCCAACGGCCACGACCTGAACGACAGCCATGTCTTCCGCGATGAAGGCTACAGCGGCGCCCGGCTCGATCGGCCGGGGCTGGATGCCTTGCGCGATGCGGTGCGCGATGGCGAGGTCGACATCGTCGCCGTCCTGGCCCCGGATCGCTTGGCGCGGCGCTACGCCTACCAGGTTCTGCTCCTCGAGGAATTCCGCCGGGTCGGCTGCGCCGTCGCTTTCCTCAACCGCGCGATCACCGACGATCCCGGCGACCAGCTCCTCCTTCAGATCCAGGGCGCCGTCGCCGAGTACGAACGCGCCCTCCTCGGGGAGCGGTTCCGCCGCGGCAAACTTCAGAAGGCCCGCGCCGGCCAGATCGTCGGCACCCACCCACCTTACGGGTACCGTTACCTGCCGCGTCAGGAGAAGGCGGCCGGCCAGTGGGTCATCGATGACGCCGAGGCCGAAACCGTGCGCCTGCTCTACGCCTGGCTGGTGGAGGAGCGCATGACCCTGCGCCAGCTTCTCAAGCGCCTGAACTTCGGGCCCTGGTTCCCCCGCTGCGGCCGGCACCCCTGGTCGCCGTCGACGGTCCACCACATCCTGTCCGATCCCGTCTACACCGGCACTGCCTACGCCAACCGCTACGAATTCGTCGCGGCGAAAAAGCCGCGCCCCCGCAAGCCAACCTATTCCGGCGTCGGGTGCCGTCGGCTGCGGCCGAAGGACCAGTGGATCCTGATCGCGGTGCCCGCCCTCATCGATCAGGAGACGTGGGACCGCGCCCAGGCCCAACTCGCCCGCAACGCCACCTTGTCGTTCCGCAACAACAGCAAGCATGACTACCTTCTGCGGTGTCTGCTGACCTGCGGCGCTTGCGGCTTGTCCATGCATGGCACAACCCGGTCGGCGGGAAAGCGGGCCGAACGCCTCTACTACCGCTGCGCCGGCAAGGATTGCGTGGAAACCGCTCGGGCGCAGCCGTGTCCCCGCGCCAACGTCGCCGCGCCGGACATCGAGCGGGCCGTGTGGGAGCATGTCCGCGGTCTGCTGGAAGACCCGGAGCGGCTGGTGGCTCAGTTCCATCAGTTCGCCGGCGATGCCGAGCATACCGCCGCCCACGAGCAGCAAGCCGAACAGCGGATCGTGGCACGCCTCGCCGGGTTGGCGCGCGCCGACCAGCGTTTGCTCGATGCCTACCAGGCCGACGTCATCAGTCTGGACGAACTGACCGAACGGCGCGGACAGATCGTCGCGCAACGACGTGCGCTCGACCGCCAGTTGGAACAGCAACGCGCCCTACGCGGTCAGCGCGCCAAGGCGCAGGAGGTCGTCACCGACCTGACGGCGTTCTGCGAGCGCATTCGGGGCCGGTTGGCGGACGCCTCGTTCGCCGACAAGCAGGCGATCTTGCAACTCATCATCGAGCGCATCATCGTTCATGACGACAGCTTGGAGATCCGCCATGTCATCCCGCTGCACGACCCGCCGCCGGGGCGCGAACCGGTGCCGACGGCCGGGGCGAATGGTGGATTGCGTTCGGATGGTGTGCACCCGGCAGCGTTGCCACGTCGCCTGGAAAACACGGGTGACGGCGGCCTTGATGCCGCCATGGGCGTCGGAGATCACCAGCTTGACGCCGTTCAGCCCCCGGCGTTTCAGCTTGCGCAGAAACTCG
>NZ_QOKV01000053.1 GCF_008365405.1 Azospirillum brasilense
CCAGACTCTATCGAAGAACCGCGATGACCGCCCCGCTGTGGATAACCGGCCCGCCTACGCCAGCCATGGGAAGGCGCTGCGGCGGGCCGCTTCCCCACAGCTACACCACGCTTCGGGACACGACCAACACGGCCGGGGTTAGGGTCCTCTGTCGCCGGCACTCCGCCACGATCTGCTGTTGCCAACCCGCGGCGTTCCGCATGGTCAGGCGCCGGCTGTCGATGGCGATTTCCGCCTGGCGCCGGGTGCCCTGGTCGGGGAAATGGAGGACGGGCATCACGCGGCCTCCCGGTGATAGGCTTCGACCATGGCGGCGAACATCGTGCGGACCTGCTCCGGACGGCATCCGCCCGCAGCGGCGCCGGCCCGCACCATGGCTTCGGTGGGGGTGTCGGGGATTGCCAGGGACGCCGGCGCCTCCTTCCGGAACGCGGCGATGGTTTCCGCGAAAGCGTCGGTCTCCGGTGCCGTGGGTGTGACGAATGGCCCGGCGGCGACCGTGGCGCCTTCGAGGCGTGCAATGAGCCGCCACAGCGCCACGAGATCCCCGGCCGAATTCAGCACCGCCGGCATCGGCCCGCCGAAACAGGACGGAGTGACCGCGGCATCCTCCGCCAGCCCGATCAGGTGCAGTTTCAGCCGTACCGCGACGCCGGCCAGTGTGAGGGGCATGGTCGCCTCGATCTCGTCCCTGAGGCCGTCCACCGCGAGCCAGGACGGTTCGTAGTCCTCATCGGTCAGTCCGTCGGGAAGCGCCTCGTAGGCATTCACCGCAGCGGTATAGCGCTCCCACAGCGTCAAGAGGCGGGCGTCGGGGTGCTGGCCGTTGGGTGCCGCTGCGGTCGGCGCCGATGGACAGGGAGCCCACCACCACAGCCGCCGCAGATCACGGGCCAGCGTCCACAGGACGCGGCTTGCACAGTCGTCTTCGACATCCTCCGGCATCGGGCCTTCGAGCGCGTCGGGGCTCCGGCCAAGGACGAGCTGCACGACGGCCATCGCCTTCACCGCGGCGCCCTGCGGTGTCCGGGCCGGGACGGTCTCGATGGTGGCTTCCGCCTGCGAGGCGGAGGTGACGGCGGCCTGCCGCTCCGGGCCGTCCGGCATGGTGTCCGGCCGGCACCAGAGGTCCCATGCCGCCAGCAGTTCCGCGTCGGGTTGGGGGCAATTCTGCACCGGCCCGGCCGGGATGGCGGAGAGGAACGCAGCGGCCCGAAGCAAGGCGCCGAACAGCGCAGCCGCGGACGTGCCTTTTGCGTGTACGTCGCAGTATGGCAAGACGGATGATGGATGGCTGGCAATTCGCAACACCGCCAAGGCGTCGGTGATGGTTTGAGGCACCATGGCGGACAAGGCGAGCGCGATGGCGCACCATTCATCCACCAACCGAGCGGCGCTTTCCACGTCTTCATCGGGAAGGCCGAGGTGTTCCGCATGGTTTGCGGCGATCCGATCGGCGGCCTGGGTGAAGGTCATCCCGAGCGACGGGATGATGGTGCTGCCGGTCCCAGCCCCCGCGATCCCGGACGGCACCCCAGCCAGCACCGCATGAACGCGCCGGATCGTGGTGGCGTCCGTCTCGTCGGCGCTTTCGCCAACCGCCAGCCGGTATCCGGATCGGCCAGCAATTCGAGCTGTGCCAGAGCGTCGGCGGGAGTCCTGGGTTCGGCCTTCAACACCGCTTCCGTGATGCGGATCGCATCGGCGGCGATCGTGTCCGATTCGGTGTCGTCCGCTTCTGCGGCCTCACTCCACCGCCGCCGGATCGAAGCGACGGCATCTGTGAAGGTCATGGCGAGTGCGGGGATGGTGCTGCTCCCCTCCGTGGCCTGGACGGTGGCCCGCAGTTCGGACAGGTAGGCGTGCAGCCCTTCCGCGAGGGCCAGGGCCACCGCTTCCGGGACCGCGTGCGTGGTGACGTCCTGCCGCGCCAGATTCAGATATTGGCTGGCGGCGGCCACGGCATCGGCCAGGCTGCGGACAGGGACGGCACGTACGCGCTTGGTGAGGGTGTGGTCCTGGTCCATCCAAAGCGCAATGCGCTGGTCGGCGCTCAGCGAGGGGTCCGCTTCGGTCGCCCGATAGTCGTTTTCCCATTCGGACAGCGCGTCGGACAGCGGCGCCGCGGTGCCGAGCAACAGGGCGCGCAGCGACGGTAAGGCGGGCTGCCCGGAGTCTTCACGTTCAGCCATGACGCACCTCCGCCGGCACGAACACGGTGGTCAGCACCGCGAGCGGAACACGCCATAAAGGCAAAGGTGTGGTATTGACGGAATCAGCCATGATCCGATCTCCACTCAGGTCGGGTTGTGGTCAGGCCGGGCGGAGTGTTGCCGCACCCCGTTCGGCCGCTTCTCTTGCCCAACAATCACAACACTGTTAACATAGCCCGTCAACCAAAATCACAACAGGGTTGTGACGGTGCTACCTGTCCAATGCAAGATGGCCCGCGTCGCTACGGGCCTCGGAGTTAGGGAATTGGCCGAAGCGGCCAATGTCTCGACGCAAACCATCTCGAGGTTTGAACGTGGGGAAGAGCTGAAGCCTGCCACCCTCGCAGCAATCCGCGCCGCCCTGGAGACTGCCGGGGTTGAGTTCATCCCGGAGAATGGCGGGGGTGCAGGGGTACGGTTGAGGAAGGGCGGCGAAGGACGATGACCGGTCGGTGTCGTTGCTGGTCGAGCGGGCGTTGAAGGCTTGGTTGATTGAGCGAGGCTATCTGGCGAAGGCAGAGTAAGAGCATAGATCAAAACCCCGCCTTCGTTTACCTAAGCCATTGATTTTGCTCGGCCTGAACGATGTTTCGATCGGCGCTCTAAGCCTTGGCGGCTAGCGTCCGGGTCATCCCATAAGATGGAGTAGTTAGGCGTTGACTGCAGCCAAGGAGATAACGACGACAGATGACAAGAATTGCGACGCCAGTCTTCGATATAGTTTTGCAAAGTGTCGCGTTAGTCACCAATTCGTAAGCTCTTTGGTCACATTTGCACTAACGTAATGCTGGGAAAACGGTTGAAGCGTGTTGCTTCTGTGTTCGGGACGACCATAGCCAAATCCTGTATTCATTAGACGAACTGCGTGCTCCTTGGCGGATGAATCGAGAGCTTCCCACCAGCTCGGTCGCGCATAAGTATTCTCAAGATGAGCGAATGCTAAGCGTACAGCGGCATCAGCTCTTTCATTTGGTAAAATTCGTTCAAACGATTTTGCAAAATCATGAGCAGGCCCACCACCGCCTTCCATCCAACCAATAACAACCACACTTCGACCATTCATTACTGTCAAATTAAATGTAATTTGCTCGAATGCCGAATCCCCTCTTGAAAGACGTTGAAGGGGTAAGCCATCGAATGAAAACTCAGGAAGAAAGCCTCCACAAGAGACAACGGGCAAACATTCAGAAAGCGATATCGCATAATACTTGCAGGCGTCATAGCGCTTATCGCGAAAAGCTTCGTCATACCTTAACTTAAGAGCCTCCATTTCAACGATAGCTCTCTCTGCGCCAATCTTATTATTGCGTAAGTTATTCTGTATGAGTATTTGAGCATCTATCGGCTTACCTTTATCTAGCTCTCTTTGTAGCTCGATAGACCGAACGAACGCTCTTTTTGCGAATAGTTCATATGATAAAGCGCGGAAGGAAAGCAAAAATGCAACCTCAGCATTAAAGTCCGGCGCGCCAACTTCTATTGATCTAAACATAGATGTGTCGTGATGGTTACAGAACCCAGGAAATGTTGACGCGTTATTCACCCCAACAGAAACCGGAATTATTCTTCCATTGTTTTTCTCGATATCATCGACACCGTTTTTCACAGATATAACATGTCCATTTTCAGCAATTGCTGCCAATCCGACACGTTTCTGCACTGTGTGAGCTCTTATAATCTTCTCGCCACAAAATTCATCGCTAGCATCTGGATGCGAACAGTACCCTTTCGCCATTTCTGCGCGAAGCGAGTGCATCTGAGCACCAAAGGCAGGCAGTTTTTCTTTTTCCCGGTGCATATGGCACCATTTGAACTTCTTCCCCGACTCGCACCAGCACATATCATATGGCCCTAAGCCCGGCTTGGGATGCAGCAACGGTGGCGCGTTAAACGGCGCGAAGAGAGAGGGATGAGGTTTGCGCACCATCGTCGCACCTTTAAGCTTAGTCAGAAAAGAAATCGTACTGCATTTAATGCGTTCCGCATAGCGCGCATACACGCCTCCGTAGACCAACCGTACGCACACAGCGCCCATGAGAAAGCCCACCGCGGGAGACCCGGCGGGCTTCTGCTTTTCGCCCTGCGCTGCCCCTGGCACATCCGGCGCGGTCGATCAGAGCCCCAGGAACTTCTTTGCCGTTGCGGACGCGATATCGCTGATGACCTTGATTGCCACGTCGTAGGCCGGCTTCCCGAGCTTGCTCAACATCGCCCGAAGGCGCGCAGCCGCCGCCGCAGTACGCTCATTCTCCTGCGCCACGTCTTTGATGACCGCGGGCACCTCGGCAGCATCCTCCGCGCTGAGGCCCGCCTGCAGGAGGCGGATGAGAGTCTCCATCTCGCATCGGCGTTGCTGTAGCTGAGGAGCGTCCGGCGGAGTTTCGAGGTAGCGCAGCACAGCCACCGCAAGGCGCAGCAGCTCGGCGCGGGCTTCCGGATCGAGAGGCGATGCATCGACCTTGGCGCAAGCCCGACGCAATGCGTCGATCTCCTCCCCATAGCTGAGCGGCATGCCGGGCGCGGCATACCAATGCACAGCCTCGGCCAGCCGGCGCGCAGCCTCGTCAACCTCGCTGATGAATTCGGAACATGCGTCGCTCAATGCCATATCCGCCCCCACGCGAGAATCCTAAGGAAGACAAACCGGCGCGCTCCATGGACGTCAAATCCGAGCTTCATCAAACTCATCAATTCCAGACAGATCGCCCCGAGCAGTCCCAGCACCCCGGTTGACCTTCTCCAAGCTAGAACGCAGAATGGTTTTATGAAACCCATGCGCGATTGGTTCGGCGAGTCCGACGTTGAAACGTCTTGCTGTGTCCATGTACGCCGCACCGTGGGTTGCTGGCATCGAGTTTACCTCGAAGCCCTCCACCAGGGCGAAGGCAAACAGGCACGACACCTGAACATCAAATGACAAATCACCATCCATAATATTCACTCCACAAAACCCTATGAAAATCAAAGAAAGACGGCAAATTGAACAGCATTGAAAAAGAAAATTCAAGAAAAGTTGACTTAGGAGAAGTGTTTCACCGATTGAATGTAGCAGGAACAGGCTTCTGTTTAGCCATTATAGCTGGAATCATTCCAGCGATACTCTCCAAAGATTGTCATTCGAATTACCTATCTTCTTCATTTTTCCCTTTAATCGCATTGAGCGCCTTTATGTTTTTTATGGGTACATCGCCCCTCGTGGTAACAGAAATCCTTTATGTCTTCTTCTCAAGCTTTACCGATGCCGTCTGCAGTTTATCTAGAACATCAGAGAGAATTTTCGAACTCCTCAACAAAACATGCCTGTGGCTAAGAAGGAAAAAGAAGGAGCTTGCCAAACAAGATGATACATCAATGCAGAAATCCGCGTCTGCTGTATTATTTATTGTCGCCACAGCAATAACATTTACGGTAATGAATGACGTTTTTTCTTGGAACAGCGTTATAAAAGTGCACCAAATTGCAAAGATGCAGTGCGATGGCCTTGAAGGAAGGCAACTTCCTCCAGACCCTCGCTATCCGTACCAAAGTTCTTCTGACTGACTCATCCATTTAGTTCGTCATCGACAGCCCACCCTGTGTATCCAAGCCGATAGGCAATCCATGTAGCCTCCCCGACCAGGACGCACCTACGGCCCACCGGATCGCGCTCCATCGGGCATCCGCTGGCCGGTCGCCGGTCGAGCCGACACCCAGCGCCAGAGGGGCGGAGCACCGCCCCTCCCCGCCCGGCTGGCGAGCTGCGTGACAATCATCACCATGCAGGTGAGCAGCTCCAGGCCGGCGGGCGAGTGCCCCGATGGGATCGGGGTTGTCGGGGCCAGCGAGCGCCATGCTCTACTGGATGGCCGATGGTGGAGCGCTGGCACCGGCCGGGGCATCGGTCCAGAGTTGGCCGCATGCCACAGCCAGGCGGGTGGACGGCGCGGGACAGATCGGGATGATTGACGTGGGCCAGCTTGCGGCTCGCCAGACTATCCGCAATTGGCATGCGGCCACACGCGAATAGCCCGCATTGGGCTGGGTCACGGCCTCAGGTTTGGGCCAAACCAGGACAGGCGTCAGAACTTCCGGCGCAGAAGCATGTGAATGCGCTTCAGTGACATAAGCAACGTCAGGACAAAGTTAACACACAAAACCACAGAGACCGCCGATCCAATCTTTGCAGAAACACCAGAGAGCATACCAACCACAACGAGAAGCACTGTTGCGAGAACAGCGTTCAATATAGCGTATGAGATGTTAGCGAATATTTGCCGAAGGAATCTTTTTTCTAATTCCACCCTCTCAATTGAGTCCTGAGCCAAAGTTTCTGGTGGCCTGAGAGATATAGAGTAGAGAAGAACAAGAACGTTTATCAAGAGACCAGCAAAAATTGATAAAGCAGATATTGCTGCCGCCACTGCATCCTTTTCAATCGAGCCATAAAAGAGATAGAATAATATTGCAGATGCAATTGGAAAAACATAAAACACGACAATATCAGTGATTACTCACCCGGCTGGCGGCAGCTGAGCCGTTAAGCGACGACGAAGGTGCCGTCGATGAGGTTGCGGATGGCGGTCCAGGCGGACTGGCCTTGGCGGCGCGCGGTTCCGGTGACCGAGCGGTA
>NZ_QOKV01000054.1 GCF_008365405.1 Azospirillum brasilense
ATCGCCCCGCTCGGCGATGATCCCCTCGTCAGCCTGCCCGACGTGGCTGCCTGACAATCCCGGCCAGACCAGCCGGAGACCAAATGAGCGACCCAACTCCTACACCACGCTCAGGGGCACGATCCGGTGCCTTACGACAAGCTCTATCGGCCGTCGCCGACCAAGCCGTTGTCGAAGGAGGAAACCGAGTGGTTGTACTATGACGGGGACGCCGAACTCGTGTCCTACCTGAAGACGTGGGCGGTCAATCCCTACAAGAAATAGACGGCGCCCGGTCCGGAGGTTCTGAGCGCCGGGCTTCCGCGGCCCGGCCCTCAGGCCGTCGGGGCCGCCGCGCCGAAACTCCCGCCCCGCCCGTCCAGCCATTCGCCGAACCATTTGTCCATGACCAGGATATGGCCGCAGAGCCACATCTCGACGTAGCTCTGGAGGAACTGGACCTCCTCCGGATCGCGCGCGCCGGAATCGGATTGCCGGCGGACGAAGTCGGCGAAGGTGTCGTGCATCGTCTTGTGCTTGGTGTAGTCGGGGTAGCCGACCGCGTGCATCAGCCCTTCCTCGCGGCGGAAATGATAGGCCGAATAATCGGCCAGCTCGCGCAGGAAGCGGTTCGCGGACTCCCGGGTTTCGCCGGCGGCGATGGCTGCGCTGAACTGGTTGAACAGCTGGAACAGGCGCTGGTGGTCTCCGTCCACTGCGCTCTGACCAATGGCATAGGCCGCGTCCCACTCCATGATGTTCCCCGCCCGTTTCTCGAACGGGGAATCATACGCCTTACGGGTGATTCTGTGCAGCGATTATTGCAGGCCGGCAACCGTCGCGGCTCAGTCCTTCAGCCAGTCCGGCACGCGGTCCAGCGCCAGCAGCTCCTCCACCGACACGCGCGGCCGGATGACGGAGAACTGGTCGCCGTTCACCAGAACCTCCGGGATCAGCGGGCGGGTGTTGTAGGTGGAGGACATGACCGCGCCATAGGCTCCCGCCGACAGGATCGCCACCAGCTCGTCCGGCGCCATGGCTGGCAGCGCGCGCTGGAGCGCGAAGGTATCGCCGCTCTCGCAGACCGGACCGACGACGTCGTAGGGCTCGGTAGCGGCGCCCCTGGCGGGCTCGTTTACCGGCACGATGCCGTGATAGGCCTCGTAGAGGGTCGGGCGGATCAGGTCGTTCATCGCCGCGTCGATGATGACGAAGCGGCGGTGCAGCCCCTGCTTCAGGTAGATCACCCGCGACACCAGGATGCCGGCGTTGCCGACCAGCGAGCGGCCCGGCTCCAGCGAGATGCGGCAGCCGAGGTTGCCGGTGATCGACTTCACCATGGCGGCGTAGTCGGCGATGTCCGGCGGCGCCTCGTGCTTGTAGACGATGCCCAGCCCGCCGCCGAGGTCGAGCCGGGTGATGTCGTGGCCGTCCTCGCGCAGGACGTGGAGCAGCGCCGCCACCCGCTCGTAGGCGGCGCGGAAGGGGGCGAGGTCGGTCAGCTGCGACCCGATGTGGACGGCGATGGCCACCGGCTTGATGCCCGGCAGCTTGGCGGCCTGGGCGTAGACCTCCCGCGCGTGGTCGTAATCGACGCCGAACTTGTTCTCCTTCTTGCCCGTCGCGATCTTGGCGTGGGTCTTGGCGTCCACGTCCGGATTCACGCGGAAGGCGATGGGCGCGGTGACGCCCAGGCTGACCGCCACCTCCGACAGGGCCTCCACCTCCGGGATGGATTCCACGTTGATCTGGTGGATTCCGGCCTCCAGCGCGGCGCGCATCTCCTCGCGCGTCTTGCCGACGCCGGAGAAGATGATCTTGCCCGCCGGGATGCCGCCGGCCAGCGCGCGGCGCATCTCGCCGCCCGACACCACGTCGGCGCCGGCGCCCAGCCGCGCGAAGGCGCGGATGACGGCGAGGTTGGAGTTGGCCTTCACCGCGTAGCAGACGTCGGCGTCCTGCCCCGCGAAGGCCCCGGCATAGGCGCTGTAATGCGCCTCCAGCGCCGCGGTGGAGTAGCAGTAGAAGGGCGTGCCGACCTCCGCCGCGATCTTGGACAGCGGAACGGATTCGGCGTGCATCACGCCGTTGCGGTAGGCGAAGGCGCTCATGGGAAGCGGGCTCCGGAGGACGGCTGACCGGGCTTGGGATCGGTCTTCGGGTTCGGGTAGGTGCCGGGGAACGTGTCGGCTTCCTTGCCCTGCGGGGGATCGACGAAGCTCGGCTTCTTGCCGCAGCCGGCCAGCGTCAGCGCGACGGCGGCGGTCGCCAGGATCAGCAGCGGGCGCCTCACAGGAAGCGCTCCCGCGCCGCCTTGACGGCCTCGCGCACGCGGACGGGGGAGGCGCCGCCGAAGCTGCGCCGGCTGTCCAGCGACGCCTCGATGCTCAGCGCCGGGAAGACGGACTCGGTGATGCGCGGCTCGATGGCCTGCAACTCCTCCAGCGTCAGGGCGGTCAGCCCGACGCGCTTGTCCTCCGCCGCCTTCACGGCGCGCCCGGTGATGTGGTGCGCCTCGCGGAAGGGGATGTCCAGCTCCCGCACCAGCCAGTCGGCGAGGTCGGTGGCGTTGAGGAAGCCGCGGTCGGTCGCCTCGCGCAGCGCCGGCACGTTCGGCTGCATGTCGCGCACCATGCCTTCCATGGCGGCGATGCACAGCGCCAGCGTGTCGTCGGCCTCGAAGACCGGCTCCTTGTCTTCCTGCATGTCCTTGGAATAGGCCAGCGGCAGGCCCTTCATGGCGACCAGCAGGCTGTTCAGGCTGCCGATGACGCGCCCGGCCTTGGCGCGCACCAGCTCCGCCGCGTCCGGGTTCTTCTTCTGCGGCATGATCGAGGAGCCGGTGGTGAAGGCGTCCGTCAGCTTGATGAAGCGGAACTGGGCCGAGCACCACAGCACGATCTCCTCCGCGAAGCGGGAGAGGTGCATGCCGCAGATGCTGGCGGCGGCCAGATACTCCAGCGCGAAGTCGCGGTCGGACACGGCGTCCAGCGAGTTTGCGGTGGGCCGGTCGAAGCCCAGCGCCTCCGCCGTCATGAAGCGGTCGATCGGGTAGGGCGTTCCGGCCAGGGCGGCGGAGCCGAGCGGGCACTCGTTCAGCCGGGCGCGGGCGTCGCGCAGGCGGCCGCGGTCGCGCCCGAACATCTCCACATAGGCCAGCAGATGGTGGCCGAAGCTGACCGGCTGGGCGGCCTGGAGATGGGTGAAGCCCGGCATCACCGTGTCGGTGTGCTGCTCCGCCAGATCGATGAGGGCGGCCTGGAGCGCCGTCAGCCCCTGGTCGGCGCGGTCGAGCGCGTCGCGCACCCACAGCTTGAAGTCGGTCGCCACCTGGTCGTTGCGCGACCGCCCGGTGTGCAGGCGCTTGGCCGGCTCGCCGATCAGTTCGGCCAGCCGGGCCTCCACGTTCATGTGGATGTCCTCCAGTTCCACCTTGAAGGTGAAGGCTCCGGAGTCGATCTCTTCCTTGACCCGGTCCAGCCCATCGCGGATGGCATCGGCGTCGGCCTGGGTTATGATGCCCTGGCGCGCCAGCATGGCGGCATGGGCCTTCGACCCGGCGATGTCCTGGTCGGCCAGCCGCTTGTCGAAGCCGATGGAGGCGTTGATCCTCTCCATGATGGCGGCGGGACCGCGGGCGAAGCGGCCGCCCCACATCTGGCTGGCGGCCGGGGCTGAGCCGTCTTGGGCGGCGCGGTCTTGAAGGTTCGGCTTGGGCTGTTCGGCGCTCATGGCGGACACAATACGGATGGGAGGACGGGAAGCGTGAGTATGCGGACTTTGGCGGCCACCGCAATCTTTTGTGTGACGCTGGGCGGTGCCGGGCTGTGGATGGCGCTGGCCGGGCCGTCGGCGCCTCCGCCGCCTGCCGTGCTGACGCTGGACCAGCCCTCTCCCGGGGTGACGGCGGTGGGTCTCGACAAGTTCCGCTACATGGAGCCGCTGGCGCCGGTGCCGGAGCTGCCCTTCCTGGATGGCGAGGGGCGCCGGGTCGACCTGTCGGAATTCAAGGACCGTCTGGTCCTGCTGAACCTGTGGGCGACCTGGTGCGCGCCCTGCGTGAAGGAGATGCCGGCGCTCGACCGCCTCCAGGCGCAGTTGGGCGGGCCGGGCTTCCAGGTGGTGGCGCTGTCGGTGGACCGCGGCGGCAAGGATCAGGTGCAGCCCTTCTACCAGCGGACCGGCGTGAAGAACCTCGCCCTCTACCTCGACCCGTCGAGCGCCTCCATGCAGACGTTGAAGCTGCGCGGCCTGCCGACCACCCTGCTGGTGGACCAGGAGGGGCGGGAGCTTGGCCGCATCGAAGGCGCGGTGGAATGGGATTCGCCGGAGGTCATCGCCTTCCTGCGCAAGCACATGGGCCACGGCGGCGGCCCGAACCGCGACAGCCGCGGCGGCATGGTGAAGACGGGCGGGTGAGTGGTGCGACGAAAAAGACCATTCATTCTTAAAGCCTATATAATATATAGAAAATCTGATGCCGACGTGGCACTCAATATGAATGGCGCCATTTTTAAAAGGGTTCTTGGTTTCGATGGATCAGGCTTCAGCATTTAGTCAGATGGTTATTGCATCTCTGGGCGGCGACCTAAAAGTTGTGTTGGCTATAATAGGCTTTATTGTCATTGCGGTAATATCAACTTTATCGCGATCTGAAATAATTAAAGAAAGAGCTTTCGAAATAGTTGTGTTGTGCATAATTTGTCCAACAATTATTATCATCGCCGTCCAAAAAGAGCCAGATAAAAACAGCGTGTATGTTGGGCTTCTTGGTACTCTCATTGGTTATTTGTTTAATGTTGGGAGATCTGGGGTGGTCTCAAAGGAAAGTCCCCATAAAAGAAATCATGACATTGAAGGGAAGCGAGATTAAAGTTTTACATTGACATTTTCTTCCGGATTGCGAAGTGGGGTCAGCCAATTTATTCTGAAGACCCCGACGTTCCCGGCGGGGCGTCGCCCGGCGGCGCCTGGGTCTGCGGCGGGGCCGGGCCGCGCGCCAACTCGACCATGATGCCCCTCGCCTCCTCGAAATGGCTGTGCAGCATGGGCAGGGCGTCACGGGCGAAGTCGCCCGTCTCGCCGCCGCGCTCGGCCTGCGCCTCGTAGAGCTTGATGGCGCGGGCGTGGGTCTCCTCCTCCGCGGCCATGTAGCGGCGGTCGAAGGCCTCCTCCGGCGTGTCGCGCAGGCTGGACATGTGGGCGCGGGCGGACAGGCCCAATTCGCGCGGGATGGGGATGCCGTGGCGCAGCGCCATGCCGGCCAGCCGGTCCGTCTTCAGCCCGTGGTCATCGGCCATGCGGCGGGCGAAGCGGCGGACCGGCTCCGTCTCCGCCCGGTCCTGGGCCAGCTTGCCGAGCGTCTGTTCGGCCATGCCGTCGGCCAACGCCTCGGCGATGAAGTTGCGCTCCTGCCGGGACAGGGTGGGGGGAGGTGTCGGGGCGGAGCCCGGCGCCTGCGCGAGGACCGGACCGGACAGGAAGGCCACAAGCATTGCCGTCAGGAAGCCGCGCCGCATCGCCCCCGTCCTTTCCGCTGTTCGCCCCGATGCCCCTGCGGGACGAACAGAGCGCGAGCGCAGCGGTTCCGCAGACGCACAAAACCCGCCCCAGTTTCCCAAGGGCGGGCTTCGTTGCATCGTCCGTTCGGAGCCGCCGCGTCAGCGGGTCGGGACCGGCGGGGTCTTGGAGTAGTCATAGAAGCCGCGGCCGACCTTGCGGCCGACCCAGCCGGCCTCGACATACTTCACCAGCAGCGGGCAGGGGCGGTACTTGCTGTCGGCCAGACCCTCGTAGAGGACCTGCATGACCGCCAGACAGGTGTCCAGGCCGATGAAGTCCGCCAGCTCCAGCGGGCCCATCGGGTGGTTGGCGCCCAGCTTCAGCGCCGTGTCGATGGCCTGGACGCCGCCCACGCCTTCGTAGAGGGTGTAGACCGCCTCGTTGATCATCGGCAGCAGGATGCGGTTGACGATGAAGGCCGGGAAGTCCTCGGCCACCGCCGCGGTCTTGCCGATGTTCGCCGTCAGCTCGGCGATCGCGGTGAAGGTCGCCTCGTCCGTCGCGATGCCGCGGATCAGCTCGACGAGCTGCATCACCGGCACCGGGTTCATGAAATGCATGCCCATGAACTTGGACGGGCGGTCCGTCGAGGCCGCGAGGCGGGTGATCGAGATCGACGAGGTGTTCGTCGCGATCAGCGCCTCGGGCTTCAGGT
>NZ_QOKV01000055.1:0-2500 GCF_008365405.1 Azospirillum brasilense
TCGAGCGATTAGTAAGGCTCAGCTTCAGGCGTTGCCGCCCGTCCACATGCCTCCTATCGACGTGATGGTCTGTCACGGCTCTCAAGGGAGTTCTGGTTTTGAGGTGGGTTTCCCGCTTAGATGCTTTCAGCGGTTATCCCGTCCATACTTAGCTACCCGGCCATGCCACTGGCGTGACAACCGGTGCACCAGAGGTATGTCCATCCCGGTCCTCTCGTACTAGGGACAGATCCTCGCAAAACTCCGACACCCACGGCAGATAGGGACCGAACTGTCTCACGACGTTCTAAACCCAGCTCACGTACCACTTTAATCGGCGAACAGCCGAACCCTTGGGACCTGCTCCAGCCCCAGGATGTGATGAGCCGACATCGAGGTGCCAAACGACTCCGTCGATATGGACTCTTGGGAGTCATCAGCCTGTTATCCCCGGCGTACCTTTTATCCGTTGAGCGATGGCCCGTCCACGTGGAACCACCGGATCACTATGGCCGACTTTCGTCTCTGCTCGACTTGTCTGTCTTGCAGTCAGGCGGGCTTATGCCATTGCACTCGTCGAGCGATTTCCGACCGCTCTGAGCCCACCATCGCGCGCCTCCGTTACACTTTGGGAGGCGACCGCCCCAGTCAAACTACCCGCCATGCAGGGTCCCGGCTCCGGATCAACGGAGCGCGGTTAGATGCCAGAGACCTCAAGGGTGGTATTTCAAGGATGGCTCCACCCGAGCTGGCGCCCGGGCTTCCTAGCCTCCCACCTATCCTACACATGAGATCCCTAGCACCACTGCAAAGCTGTAGTAAAGGTGCACGGGGTCTTTCCGTCTGACCGCGGGTACTCCGCATCTTCACGGAGAGTTCAATTTCGCTGAGTTGGTGTTGGAGACAGCGGGGAAGTCGTTACGCCATTCGTGCAGGTCGGAACTTACCCGACAAGGAATTTCGCTACCTTAGGACCGTTATAGTTACGGCCGCCGTTTACCGGGGCTTCAATTCGGAGCGTGAACCCCTCCTCTTAACCTTCCGGCACCGGGCAGGCGTCAGACCCTATACGTCGCCTTGTACGGCTTCGCAGAGCCCTGTGTTTTTAGTAAACAGTCGCCACCCCCTGGTCTGTGCCCCCCGCCCCGGCTTGCGCCGCGACGGGGCCCTCTTCTTCCGAAGTTACGAGGGCAATTTGCCGAGTTCCTTCAACACCATTCTCTCAAGCGCCTGGGTATACTCTACCAGTCCACCTGTGTCGGTTTGGGGTACGGTCTGATGCGGGGGCTGTTTCCTGGAACGGGTCCCCAGCCGGGCCAATCCGATAAGGCCCGACACGCTTTCCCATTCGTCACACACCCGCTGGCCCACGAATATTAACGTGGTTCCCATCGACTACGCCTTTCGGCCTCGCCTTAGGGGCCGGCTCACCCTGCGTGGATTAACCTTGCGCAGGAACCCTTGGACTTTCGGCGACAGTGTTTCTCACACTGTTTGTCGCTACTCATGTCAGCATTCTCACTTCCGATACCTCCAGGCGGCCTCACGGACACCCTTCGCAGGCTTACGGAACGCTCCGCTACCACGTGATCAGAGATCACATCCGCAGCTTCGGTACACGGCTTGAGCCCCGATACATTTTCGGCGCAGGCCGGCTTAACTAGACCAGTGAGCTATTACGCTTTCTTTAAAGGATGGCTGCTTCTAAGCCAACCTCCTGGTTGTCATGGCCTTCCCACATCCTTTCCCACTTAGCCGTGATTTGGGGACCTTAGCTGGCGGTCTGGGCTGTTTCCCTCTCGACGATGGACCTTAGCACCCACCGTCTGTCTGCCGGGCTGTGCTCCACGGTATTCGGAGTTTGGTTAGGTTTGGTAAGCCGCGAGGCCCCCTAGCCCATCCAGTGCTCTACCCCCGTGGGCAATCGCCCGACGCGCTACCTAAATAGCTTTCGCGGAGAACCAGCTATTTCCCGGTTTGATTGGCCTTTCACCCCTAGCCACAGGTCATCTCCGACTTTTTCAACAGGCGTGAGTTCGGTCCTCCAGTGCGTGTTACCGCACCTTCAACCTGCCCATGGCTAGATCACCGGGTTTCGGGTCTACAGCAAGCAACTCACGCGCCCTCTTCAGACTCGCTTTCGCTGCGCCTCCGGCTATCGCCTTAAGCTCGCTGCTTACTGTAAGTCGCTGACCCATTATACAAAAGGTACGCCGTCACGGCGCAAGGCCGCTCCGACTGCTTGTAGGCATCCGGTTTCAGGAACTGTTTCACTCCCCTCGTCGGGGTGCTTTTCACCTTTCCCTCACGGTACTGGTGCACTATCGGTCACTGAGGAGTACTTAGGCTTGGAGGGTGGTCCCCCCATGTTCGGACAGGGTTTCACGTGCCCCGCCCTACTCGAGGATTGAACCTGGTTTACCCGTACGGGACTATCACCCGCTCTGGTGCGCCTTTCCAGACGCTTCCGGTTATGTCGGTCCAACCACTGGCCTGGTCCGCGTTCGCTCGCCACTACTAG
>NZ_QOKV01000056.1 GCF_008365405.1 Azospirillum brasilense
CGTCGACGCCGTGCCGACCCTGACCGCGACCGGCGGAGCCAAGACCTTCGGCGTCGGGGTGGACAGCGCCACCACCAGCCTGTTCAGCGGCGTGACGGCCTCCACGGTGGAGGCGGGGCAGAGCTTCCGCGGCGCGGTGTTCACCGTCGGCGGCGTGGTGGACGCCACCGAGGTCCTGACCATCGGCGGGGTCGACATCGCCCTGACCAACGGCGCCACCGCCACCCTGAGCGGGTTGGGGGCCGCGGGCGGCGACGCCAGCGTGTCCGTGTCGGTGGTCGGCGGCGTCGCCACGGTGACCCTCGGCGGGCTGGAGCGCAGCGACGCGCAGATGAGCGCGCTGCTCGGCGGCGTCACCTACAAGAACACCAGCGGGGCGGCGACGCTGGGCAACCGCACGGTGGCCATCGCCGGCCTGACCGACAGCGGCGGCGCCACCGGCAGCGCGACCATCTCCGGCGTCAGCACGGTGGTGAGCGTGGCCGACGTGACGCCCCCCGCGGTTCCGGTCGTCACCAGCGCGGCGCTGAGCAACAGCGCGACGCCGACCCTGGCCGGCACGGCGGAGGCCGACAGCACGGTGACCGTCACCATCGGCGGCGCCACCTACAGCACCACCGCCACCGGCGGGACCTGGAGCATCGACCTCGCCACGGCGACGCCCACCGCCGGCGTGCTGACCCTCGACGCCAACGGCGCCAACCCGGTCTCCGTGACCGCCAAGGACGCGTCCAACAACACGTCCAACCCCGGCACCCAGACGCTGACCATCGACACGACGCTGCCCGACGCCCCGGCGGTGACCAGCGCGGCGCTGACCAAGAACGCCACCCCGACCCTGGCCGGGACGGCCGAGGCCGGCAGCACGGTGACCGTCACGCTGGGTGGGGCGACCTACAGCACCACGGCGACGGGCGGGACCTGGTCGATCGACCTCGCCACGGCGACGCCCACCTCCGGCGTGCTGAGCCTCAACGCCAACGGCGCCAACCCGGTGTCCGTCACCGCCAAGGACGCGGCGGGCAATGTCTCGGCGCCGGGCACCCAGTCGCTGACCATCGACACGACGGCCCCGACCGCCCCGACCGTCACGACGGCGCTGAGCAACAGCACGACGCCGACCCTGACCGGCACGGCGGAGGCCGGCAGCACGGTCACCATCACGGTGGGCGGCGCCACCTACACCACCACCGCCACCGGTGGAAACTGGAGCGTCAATCTCGCGACGGCGACACCCACCTCCGGCGTGCCGAGCCTGAACGCCAACGGTGCCAACCCGGTCTCGGCCACCGCCACCGACGCGGCGGGCAACACGTCCTCGGCCGGCATCCAATCGCTGACCATCGACACCACCGCCCCGAACGCACCGGCGGTGACCAGCGCCGCGCTGACCAACAGCACCACCCCGGTGATCGGCGGCACGGCGGAAGCGGGCAGCACGGTGACCGTCACGGTGGGCGGCGCCACCTACACCGCCATCGCCACCGGCGGGAACTGGTCCGTCGACCTCGCCACGGCGACCCCGGTGACCGGTTCGCTGAACCTCAACGTCAACGGTGCCAACCCGGTCTCGGCCACGGCAGCCGACGCGGCGGGCAACACGTCCTCGGCCGGCACCCAGTCGCTGACCATCGACACCACGCTGCCCAACGCCCCGGTGGTGACCAGCGCGGCGCTGACCAACAGCACGATGCCGACCCTGACCGGGACGGCGGAGGCCGGCAGCGCGGTCACCGTCACGGTGGGCGGCGCCACCTACACCACGACCGCCACCGGCGGGGCGTGGAGCATCGACCTCGCCACGGCCACCCCGGTGACCGGTTCGCTGAGCCTGAACCCCAACGGCACGAACAGCGTGTCGGCCACCGCCACCGATGCGGCGGGCAACGTCTCGGGTCCCGGCACGCAATCGCTGACCGTCGACACCACGGCCCCGAACGCTCCGGCGGTGACCTCGGCGGCGCTGAGCAACAGCACCACTCCAATGATCGGCGGCACGGCGGAGGCCGGCAGCACGGTCACCGTCACCATCGGCGGCGCCACCTACACCACCACCGCCACCGGTGGAAATTGGAGCGTCAATCTCGCGACGGCGACGCCCACCTCCGGCGTGCCGAGCCTGAACGCCAACGGTGCCAACCCGGTCTCGGCCACCGCCACCGACGCGGCGGGCAACACGTCCTCGGCCGGCACCCAATCGCTGACCATCGACACCACGCTGCCCGATGCCCCGGTGGTGACCAGCGCGGCGCTGACCAACAGCACCACCCCGGTGATCGGCGGCACGGCGGAGGCCGGCAGCACGGTGACCGTCACGGTGGGCGGAGCCACCTACACCATGTCCGCCACCGGCGGGACATGGTCCATCGACCTCGCCACGGCGACGCCGACCGCCGGTTCGCTCAGCCTCAACGCCAACGGCGCCAACCCGGTCTCGGCCACCGCCACCGATGCCTCGGGCAACGTCTCGGCGCCGGGCACCCAGTCGCTGGTCATCGACACAACCGCTCCGGACGCTCCGGCGGTGACCTCGGCGGTGCTGACCAACAGCACCACGCCGACCCTGACCGGCACGGCGGAGGCCGGCAGCACGGTCACCGTCACCATCGGCGGCGCCACCTACACCACCACGGCGACGAACGGCGGCGCCTGGAGCCTCAACCTCGCCACGGCTGTCCCGGTCACCGGCACGCCGAGCCTGAACCCCAACGGCGCCAACCCGGTCTCGGCCACGGCGACCGACGCGGCGGGCAACGTCTCGGGTCCCGGCACGCAGTCGCTGACCATCGACACCACCGCGCCCGCGGCCACCGTGCTGTTCGAGGACGACAGCATCGACGCCATCGAGCAGTCCAGCGCCGCCTTCACCATCGGCGGCGGCGAGGCCGGGACCAGCTTCACCTGGACGATCACCTCGGCCGGCGGCGGCGAGGTCACCGGCTCCGGCGTGATGAGCGGCCCGACCATGCGGGTGACCGGGCTGGATCTCTCCGGCCTGGGCGACGGCACCCTCACCCTCACGCTCGGCCTGACCGACCCGGCGGGCAACGCCTCGGTGCCCTTCACCGCGACGACGCAGAAGCTGACCGCGACGGTGGACAAGCCCGCCCCCATCGCCCCGCCGCCGGTCGCCACCGTGGACGGCGCCACCGTCAACGGGACGGTCACCACCGGCAGCGACGGCAGCCGCACCACCACGGTGAGCATCGCGGCCAGCAACGAGGAGCGGGTTGAGGACAGCGCCACCGCCAACGCCGATCTGGCCGACGTGCCGGTGGTGCGCGAGCAGGTGGTCGACCGGCAGACCGGGGCGGTGTCCACCGTCACCACCCTGACGGTCAGCGTCTCCAATGGCGTGGCGGTGACCACCTCGGGCAGCGCCGAGCGGCAGACCGCCGCGCAGGCCCAGACCGGGCTGACCGGGCTGATCGCCGCCATCGAGGCGCGCACCGACGAGGGCACGGCCGCGCGCGGCACCCTGACCGGCGGCGGCGACGGCTTCCTCTCGGTGCTGTCCGCCCAGGCCCAGCTTCTGGTCCGCGCCATCGACTTCAGCGCGCCGGGGGTGGTGGCCGGCCAGGCGGTGCGGACCAGGGTGACCGGCAACACGCTGGGCGGCACCGGCACCGCCAGCACGGCGCCGACCGCGGTGGTGCTCAACACCTCGGCGGTGGCCGGTCCGGTGACCATCCAGCTCGACAACGTCGAGTTCGCCGCGGTGGTCGGCACCGCCACGCTGGTCGGCGGCGACGGCGAGCAGATCGTCTACGGCGACGACCACGAGCAGTACATGTATCTGGGGGCCGGCGACGACATCCTGCACGGCGGCGGTGGCAACGACACGATCGCCAGCGCCGGCGGCAACGACACGCTGTATGGCGACGACGGCGACGACGTGGTGCACGGCGGCGAGGGCGACGACTGGCTGCTCGGCGGGTCGGGCGACGATCTGATCGGCGGCGGCACCGGCAACGACCGCGGCTTCGGCGGGACGGGCGCCGACATCCTGTTCGGCGAGGAGGGCGCCGACACGCTGACCGGCAACGAGGGCGACGACACGGTGGTCGGCGGGTCGGGCGACGACCTGCTGTTCGGCGAGGAGGGCAACGACCTTCTGGTCGGCGACGCGGGCGACGACACGATCAGCGGCGGGTCGGGCAACGACACGGCGCTGGGCGGGGCTGGCCGCGACCTGATCGGGCTGGGTGAGGGCGACGACCTGGCCAGCGGCGGCGACGGCGACGACACGCTGCTGGGCGAGGACGGCGACGACACGCTGTTCGGCGGAGCGGGCGACGACCTGCTGAACGGCGGGGCCGGCAACGACGTGCTGTT
>NZ_QOKV01000057.1 GCF_008365405.1 Azospirillum brasilense
TCCAGGCCCGTGATCACCTCGACGCGTTGGATAGTCATAGGGACTGCCATAGGGATAGCCATAGGGACAGGCTCTATGATTCAGCTTCCCCGCTCGGTCACAAGGCGGCGCTCGGCGGAGGGGTACCAACGATCTGCCGCAGACCAAGCTGCACGAGTTGCTGCCCTGGGAATGGAAGCGGCTGCACGAGACGACCACGGCGACCTGAGGAACCATGGCCAGAACCCGCAACCTCGTGACCATGGAGCGCGTCGCCGAGATCCTCGGCGAGGACGTCGAATGGCTGATCGACATCGCCATCGAGTTGGAGCCGGAGGACGGTTGCCTGACCGTGTTCGGCCCACGCGAGCAGTGGTTCTATGCCCTGACCGAGGATGGCGTCGAGAACCTCAAGGAACTGATCCAAATCCACCGAACGGGACGCTGACCGCTTCGATCCGCATCCGCGTCATTCACCGGATGCGTACGGTACAGCCACACTGCGGTCATGATGACCTCGGCGGGGTAGCGGTAGCCGGAAAAACGGGGATAGGAACGCGTCGTCATGCCCCTACCGTACCCAGCCCGACCGCCCCCGGCAATCCCGCCGCCGCCAACTTGACGGTGCCCACGGAATAATGTCCGCCTCGAGGATCGGTTCAAGCTCCTGGTCCGGGACCACCTGTCGGAAACGATGGCGCAATTTCCCTATCTCTACCAGCCGCAACTGCCGCCCCACCATGCCGGAGGCTTGGACCCGATCTTCTGGTCCTTCGGCTTCCTCATGGCAACCTGGCTGGCACCGCGCGCCTGGAAGAGCATGACCAACCCGGACAAGCCTGAACACACCACGTTCCAGGCCTTGCACCCTCTTCTGATCGGCACAACGCCTATCATCGAGGCCGACTACCAGCCCTGGCCAAGGCAATCCTCGACCTTCGCGAACACTTCAAGGCCCGCCGCAACAGATCCATGCGGTGATCCCGGGGAATCGGTGAAGGGTGCGCTCACACCGCTTACGTCGCAACTATAGCTGTGCGCTGTCCTGTTTTCTCAGCCACGTTTCGATCACAGACGGATTGACAACGTATTCAGGCACCCGCCACTCTGCCACCGCTAGAAGGTTCTCGCAGAATGCCTCCGGCAGGCGCATCTGAGACTCTACCGTATGTCCTACCATGTGTGGGGTAAGGATGGCGTTTGGAAGGTCGCGCAGCGGACTATTCTCTTTCAGCGGCTCTGGGTCGAACACATCGAGGGCGATGCGCATAGCAGGTCGCTCTGCGGCGAGCGCGGCGAGCGTATCGTCGGGGACGATGCCGCCCCGCGTGATGTTGACAAACACCACGTCCGGTTTCATCCGGCGCAACGCGTCAAGATCCAGCATTCCTCGTGATTCAGGATTGAGCGAAGCCGCCATGATAACGACATCGCTTGTCGCGAGCACCTCATCGAGGCTCTGCGCGGCGACATATGCGGGCATCGGTCGCGTCGTGCGCACCGAGGCGACGAGCCTCACACCCCATGCAGACAGCCGTTCCGCGATAGCCTGTCCAATTTTGCCAAAGCCTATCAGGCCAACTTTCTTTCCCATGAGCATCCGCGCACGGACCTGCGAGGGACGCGGCAGGTTTTCGCGAAGGTAGCGCTCAGTGCCATGAAGGTCATAGAGCGAAGCCAGCGTGAAGAGAACTGCGGCCTCGGCCATGCTGACGGAGTTTTCCGTAATTTGGCCATTCGCCACGAGTATGCCGTTTGCTGTCGCGGCCGAAACATCGAACCCTTCGACCCCTGTGAACGGGGAAACCAATGCGCGCAAACGCGGCATCTTGGCAAACAACTCCCGGTCGGCTGTAAAGCTTGAGGACGCGCCAAGGATTTCCAAACACTGCAGCGCGTCAACTGCGGCAAGTAGATCGTTTCGCGTTAAGAACCGCGCCACACTATGGCCGCGCCGTTGCAACTCGTCATGGGCTGGATTGAAGAATCGATCAAAGGAGGACGATCCCACTAAAGCAACAATCAAGATTTTAACCTCCACATGAGTTACCTAGGGCAATCCTAGATGGCGGGTCCTACCATTCAAGACCGAGCGTACGTTGTAGTCGTAGACTGCGACCAGATCTGGCTAAATTGCATATCTTCGCTTAGTGTGTACGAACACAGAAATCCAGTGGACCTCACGGCCGATCACCCCGTCGTCCATGAAACCTATTTCGCTACGTCGCAGAGCCACTTATCAGCGGCAACCTCAATGTGATCCACCACCGTTCCGAAAAAGAACTTTCAACGAGCCATATTTTGTCGACACCGCCTTGATTGTCCCGCGGGACAAGCTCGATTTGCCTGCCGCCGTTTCCGGCGACTGGCTTTTCTGCCCTGCTAACCCTTGCAATCGGGACGAGAAGATGACAATCCCGAAAAATCCAGCTTCTAAGCCAATTCATTTAATCTAGTACCGGCGACCTCGCGTCTCACCTTCGGGCCATGATTGGCTGGAGAACCCAAAGCATCTGCTGACCTATAGAAACGGATAGCTCGGCTCCTGATCAAAAGAATTAATCTACCACAACTGCACCGGCTATCGATACCTGTCCTGGTGGCTTATCCCCGAGTGTCCGGTGGCACAACGAGGCTCTCGCCTTCATCGCCGACGAGGCCACCTTCTAGATCGGCGCATAATAGGAATTATAACCCACAACGCGCAAAGTCGAGGATCACTTCCGTGTCGTCACCCCTACAACACCTTCAACCTTCAGCGCCACTTGGTCTCCCGTGGCACCCTGCGTGCTTTCCGGGCGCAGGCGATGGCCGAGTGGCACGCCGCCACCGCCGCGGCGTGAGCCAGTCGGAGATTTGGGCGATCTGCGCGTCGGTTCAGTTCGTGTGACAATGCCTGCCAAACGCTTCCTGGCGCGAAGTAAGTGTGGGCCGGCGAGGAGACGATCCTGATCCGTCATTCCAAGGGGGCCGGACTTATGACCAGTAAGTAGCGGTTACCGCTATGTGGACGGCCGCCATGAGGTTGGTGGCGGAGCAGACATAATGGGTGGAGATGTGCCGAAAGTCCTTGAGGTGCCCGAACATGCGCTTGATGACATTAATGTTCCGGTAGAGGGAGGCAGAGAAGCAGTTTTTCCAGCGCTTGTTGGCACGTGGAGGGATGTTGAGTGCGGTCCCAGCCTGCTCGATCTTCCGGTGGAGTAGTCGTGCGCAAGGTGGCGCGCAGTTCCACGCTTCTCAGCGAGTGCACCGGCGCCCCCATCGCGCGGTTGCGGCCGACCGGCAACGGCGACACGGTCCAAGTGCTCTGGTCGAGCAGCGAGCGTTGGGGAGCATCAAGCCCGCCGGGGATTGCGACCATGGGCTTGACCGTGTCTTCGACTATATCGCCAACGAGCTGGACTTCTGGATAAACGCCTGATCCGAACGCCGTGAAATTGGCCAGAGTCCTGGTCAGTCTCGGTGTTCCTGCTGATTTCGTTCGTCTGCTGACCTGAATGAGCCTCCTTTCGGCGTCAATGTGCTGGATTGTCGCAAAGATGCTTGGGCCATCATTCTATATGCTTCAACAGTGTTAATGTCCGTGGCCATGATTGCGCTTCCTTCAGCGTCGGAAATCGCCAAGCAGTCTTCAAACGTTAGCATTTTTCGTCCTTCTAAAAAGAATTTGAAAGGGGTTTTACATGCTTGTCAGCGGGTCGGGGCCGGCGGGTTCTTGGAGTAGTCGTAGAAACCGCGGCCGACCTTGCGGCCGACCCAGCCGGCCTCGACATACTTCACCAGCAGCGGGCAGGGGCGGTACTTGCTGTCGGCCAGACCCTCGTAGAGGACCTGCATGACCGCCAGACAGGTGTCCAGGC
>NZ_QOKV01000058.1 GCF_008365405.1 Azospirillum brasilense
GCGTGCCGCCGCAACACGGGCAGGACTTGTCGGCGACATCGATGAGGATCTCCTCGCGCGGCAGATCGGCCGGCAGATTGCCGCGGTTCACCCGACGCCGTGGCGCCGAAGGGGACGGCTTGGCCGCAGCGGAGCCGGCGGGCTCGGCCTCCTTGGCGGCCAGCGTCTGCTCCAGGTCCTCCAGCGCCAAGGCCAGCTGGTCCGGATCAAGGCGCTCGGCCCGGCGGCCGAAGCGATGACGCTGCAGCTCCCGGATGATCTGGCGCAGCCGGGCGATCTCCTCCTCGGCCGAGGAGCGGGCCGCCGTCAACTCCGCGGCATGCCGGAGCCGTTCGGCCAGCAGCAGGGCACGCAGTTCGTCAGGATCGCTGGGAAGGGTTTCAGGCGCGGTCGTCACGTCCCCCAGTATAGCGGCGGCTTGAGCCGTCCTCGCCTGCGAAGCGGCAAGCGAGTCGCTGTGTCGCAGCTCAGCCGGCGGACGTCGGCCGAGGCACCCGCACGCCCCGCACCCGGGTCCAATCCAGACCCTCGACGAGCGCCGAGAGCTGAGCCGGGGTCAGCCGGATCACGCCGTCGCGGATCGCTGGCCAGCGGAACTGGCCGGCCTCCAATCTCTTCGCGACGAGAACCATTCCCCCGACACGGAACCTCTGCAAAGGAGATCGGGTTTGATTCAGCGCCCGGCGTCGGCTCGGAGGCCCTGCGGGCGTTGGCGCAGTGGGTGGCGAGGCACCATGCCCGAACCAGCGACGATAACCGAGACGGTGTCCTGGGGCGACCTGCCGCGCACACGCCGGCAGAGGCTGGCGGTGCTGGTGGGACAACTGGCTTGGCGGATGGCGCAGGGCCGCGCTCCGGCGGAGACCGGTTATGAGTCGCCCGAGGCGGGTCAGCGGGACGCTGCCGAGCAAGATCGAGGGCCGCCATCTTGACCGTCAGGCCGTCGTCTATGTTCGGCAGTCGACGCTGCAGCAGGTGGAGCACAACAAGGAATCCACCGCGGTCCAGTATGCTCTGGTCGAGCGGGCCTGCACGCTGGGCTGGGCTCGACCGCGGGTCGCCGTCATCGATGACGATCTCGGCTGCTCCGCCGCATCTGCCGCCGGGCGACCCGGCTTCCAGCGCCTTGTGGCGGAGGTCGGGCTCGGTCACGTCGGCCTGATTCTTGGCTTCGAAGTCTCCCGGCTCGCCCGCTCCTGCCGGGACTGGTACCATCTCCTGGAGATTTGCGCCCTGGCCGGGACGCTGATTGGCGACAACGACGGCGTCTACGACCCTGGCCTCTACAACGACCGGCTCCTGCTCGGGTTGAAGGGCACGATGAGCGAGGCAGAACTGCACATCATGCGTGCCCGCTTCGAGGAGGGGCGCTGGAACAAGGCCGAGCGTGGGGATTTCGGCTTTCCGATGCCGCGCGGTTTCATCCGCCGGCCCTCGGGGGAGATCGTCCAGGATCCCGACGAGCGGGCGCGCGACAGCCTTCATCTGGTCTTCGAGATCTTCGAGCGGCGGCGCAGCATCCATGGCGTGGTGCGCTACTTTCACACCCACAGCCTCCAACTTCCTGACCGGGTGCGGGGCGGGCCGGCCAAGGGTGACCTCGTGTGGGCGCCCGTCACCCGGAATGCCGTGCTGAAACTCCTGACGAGCCCTGCCTATGCCGGCGCCTACGCCTATGGCCGGCAGCGGCCACCGCCAACGGACCCTTCGAAACGAAGCCGGGCGACCAGCCCCGGCGAGTGGCAGATCCTGATCAAGGACCGCTGGCCGGCCTACATCGATTGGGACACGTTCGAGAGGAACCAGCGTCAATTGAAGGCCAACCAGAGCAAGCACATCGGCGTCGCCCGCGGCGGGCCATCGCTGCTGACCGGGCTCCTGATCTGCGGCCGCTGCGGCTCGCGCATGGTGACGACCTACCGCAACAACGGCCACAGCCTGCGCTACGAGTGCATGCGGCGGATGATCAACCGCGGCGAGGAGCATTGCCAGGGGTTCGCCGGCGAGACCCTGGACGCGCTCATCGCCGATCTGGTCCTGGCGGCACTGCAGCCCGGCCCCGTCGACGTCGCCTTGCAACTCGCCGAGGACGTGGAGATCGAACGCGCCCGCGAGCATCGGCAATGGGAATTGCGGCTTGAGCAGGCACGCTACGAGACCGAACGGGCGCAACGCCAGTACGACGAGGTCGAGCCGGAAAACCGGCTGGTCGCCCGTACGCTGGAACGGCGCTGGGAGGCGGCGTTGCAGACCGAGACGCAGCTCGCGGCCGAGCACGCCCGCTTCCTGGCCCGCCAGCCGGCCCGGCTGACCGCGGCGGATCGGGCCGCCATCGAACGGCTCGCCGCCGACGTGCCGGCGATCTGGCGGGCGGCGACCACAACCCCGGCCGAGCGCAAGGAGATCGTCCGCCTGATGCTGGACCGGGTGGTGGCCACGGTGGAGGGCGAGACGGAGAACATGGAGGTGGAGTGCCACTGGGCCGGAGGCCGTCGAACCCGTCACCGATTGCGGCGGGCGGTGCGTCGCATGACCCAACTGGCCAAGCACGACGAGCTTTTTTCCCGGACCACGGCCCTGTTCGCCAACGGACTGCGTCCGCCGGCCATCGCCCGGACCTTGACGGCGGAGGGCTGGCTCATGCCCCACGGCGGGCTGGTCACGGAAAAGGGGGTGCGCTCCTGGCTGCAACGCCGCGGCCTGCTGCCGGACGGGCGGCACCGGCCGACGCTGGTGGTGGAACGGGCTCCGGACGAGTTCACGGTGGCGGAATTGTCAGTCCGCCTTGGCGTCCCCGAAGGCACGATCTACCGGTGGTTGTACAAAGGATTGGTCCCAGCGCGTCGGGCGCCGGCCGTGAGCCAGAACCTCTGGCTCGTCCGCTTGGATGACGCCCTGGCTCACGACCAGCAGCGCCGCCCCCGCAAGCCGACCAAGGTCAAGCACGTTACCTGATGATACCAAGGAACCTGCTGTGGAGAGGCATCATGACGCCACGACGACCAGTCCGGTGCCGTCCCAGTGCAGGAGTTTCACCCGGTCGGCTCGCTTGGAGCGGAAGACGTAGACGACCCCGCTGAAGGGATCCGCCCCCAGCTGCTGCACCAAGGCGGCCAGCCCATCCATGCCCTTGCGGAAATCGACCGGTTTGGCGGCGACCAGGACCCGCACTGCGCCCTCGATGCCGATCACCGCGACGCCCTCACGGCGCGCAGCACCGCCTTGACGGTGGCGCTGTCCATCCCGGCCGGCACGCGCACCACCGCATCGCCGATCTGCACCTCGATGGCCGGGAGTCCCTTCAGCGCGGCCGGGGGCGGCGTGGTGTCCAGCACCACCGGCGCGAACATCAAGCCCTCTTGTTGCCATCGCTGGAAAACTGACCCGGGTCATCGGGTGAAAACTGACCCACCGCTCGTAGACTCCCCCTGACCTGCGCGGAGGGGGGAGGGATGCAGACAGCGGAGGAAGTGATGGAAATCCGG
>NZ_QOKV01000059.1 GCF_008365405.1 Azospirillum brasilense
AGGCGGTCTGGATCGAGGCGCGGGTCCAGCCATGGGTGGCCTGGATCTCCGGCACGAACAGCGTCCAGGCATACTGGATGTTGGCCGCGGCCACCATGCAGACGATGCCGACGACGATCTGCATCCAGCGCGCGCCGTCGGAGATGGGCGCCTGCGAGCCGCCGGAACTGTTAAAAGCTGGCCTCTGGGATTCTGTCGATCCAACCATCATTCCCTCCCGTGGGATTGCGACGCTTTGATACCGGGCATGAGGGTCCCCTTGGGCGGGCGAGGCGGAGTCCGAGCGAGCGTCCGCATCGCCGCGTCATGGGCGGCCTTGTTTCGTGCCGATGTGAGTCATGGTTCACTGGTGTGCTGGAGAGCCGGTCACGCCGTCCCTGCGTTCGTGGCGCTCCAGATACGGCATATGGTATGCCAGAGACATGATTGTTGGCAACACGAACTTTTGGTGGGTCGCGCTTTTCATCCGAAAATTTTTCCGGCTTCTGGAAACCGGACAGCCGGGAGGGTCAGCCCGGCCCTGAGGGCGGGACTTGATGGTGTTCTCGCAATCGAACGGACGAGGCGTCGGCCGCTTTCAAGCGGTCGCGGACGCGGCGCGGGACGATGCCGTGACGGCGAGCGCCGCGATGGCCGCCGCCAGCGGCACGAAGGACACCCAAAGCACCGTGTCCCAACCGAACGCCGCCAGCAGACCTCCGGACGCGAAAGACCCCAAGGCCATCGTACCGAACACGATGAAGTCGTTGAGCGACTGCACCTGCGTCTTCTCCTCCGGACGGTGGCACTCCAGGACGAGCGCGGATGCGCCGAGGAAGCCGAAGTTCCAGCCGACGCCCAGCAGGATCAGGCTCCCCCAGAAATGCGCCACGTCGATGCCCCCCAGCCCGACCACGGCGGAGGCGGCGATCAGCGCCAAGCCGGTGAACACGATGCGGGACGCGCCGAACCGCTCGACCAGCCGCCCGGTGACGAAGCTCGGGGCGTACATGGCGATCACATGCCATTGCAGGCCGAGGTTGGACACCTCCTGCGACAGGCCGCACAGCCGCATCGCCAGCGGGGCCGCCGTCATGATGAAGTTCATCAGCAGATAGGAGACGACCCCGCACAGCACGGCGGTGACGAATCGCGGCTGGCGCGCGATGACCCCGAGCGGGCGGCCCCCAGCGGCCTCCGCGGCGGTCGGCATCGGCAGCCGCACGCCGACCAGCACCAGGGCGGACAGCGCCGCAACGGCGGCCTGGGCGAAAAAGGTCGCCAGGAACAGGTGCGGCGGCCAGATATCCATGGTGACGGTGACGAGTTGCGGTCCGATGACTCCGGCGAACACCCCGCCCGCCATCACGGCCGACATCGCCCGCGGCCGCCGCTCTGGTTCGACGCAATCGGTCGCGGCGAAGCGGAAGGACAGAACCACGGCGGCGTAGGCACCCCCTGGGATCATCGCCGCGCAGAACAGCCAGAAGCTCCCCAGAATCACCGCCAGGACGGACAGCAGCCCGACGAGCACGCCGCACCCCGTCCCCGCCAGGAAGGCGGCGCGCCGCCCATGGCGCCGGGCGATGGCCCCGGCGGGAATCGTGCAGAGCGCCATGCCCACGACGAAGACGGAGAGCGGCAGCGTGGCCAGCGCCGGGCTCGGCGCCAGCGTGTGCCCGACGATGCCCCCCGTCGCATAGACGACCACCGCGTTGGCGCCGGCCAGCGCCTGCGCGGTCGCCAAGCGCAGAACGTTCGCCGTCCCGTGAGCATAAAGGTTGGTGGCGGCTTGGCTCATGACGGTCCTCGGGACTGGCTCTGTGGCGATTGCCCCAGGCTTACCGACCCGGCATCATGAATAGTAGTGGTATATTCTCATGAATGCATGAACCGGAGTCATGAATGCTTGACCGCCAGATCCTCGCGATCCTGCGGGAGGTGGATCGGGTGGGCAGCGTCACCGCCGCCGCCGAACGCCTGAATCTCAGCCAATCGGCGCTGAGCCACACGATGCGCAAGTTCGAGGAACGCTGCTGCGTCGAAATCTGGACGAAGAAGGGGCGCAGCCTCCGCTTCACCCAGGCCGGCCGGCATCTTCTGGCGCTGGCGCAGCGCCTGCTGCCGCAGTTCGAGCACGCCGAACGGGTTCTCGCCGATTTCGCGTCGGGCCGCCGCGGGGCGTTCCGGGTGGGCATGGAATGCCATCCCTGCCAAGCCTGGCTGATGCGGATGACCGCCCGCTATCTAACGCAATGGCCGGACGTGGATTTCGAGGTCCGCACCGCCTTCCGCTTCGACGGCCTGGGCGCGCTGCTCGACAACGAAATCGATCTGCTGATCACGCCCGACCCCATCGAGACCGCCGACGTCCTGTTCACGCCGGTCTTCGACTATGAACTCGTCCTCGTGGTGCATGAGGCGCATCCGCTTGCCACGCGGGGCGTGGCGCAGCCCGAAGACCTGCGCGCGGAGGAACTGATCACGGTCCCGGTCAGCCTGGAACGGCTGGACGTCTACACCCGCTTCCTCGTCCCCGCCCATTGCCGTCCGCGTCGCCACAAGACCGCGGAGTCGACCGACCTGATGCTTCATCTCGTCGCCGCCCGGCGCGGGGTCACCGTCCTACCGGACTGGCTGGTGCGCGAGGATGGCGCCGGCCTGCCCATCCGCAGCGTACGGTTGGGAAACGCGGGGATCGGCAAGAGCATTCATCTCGGCGTCCGCCGCGGCGAGGAGAGCGTGGATTACATCGCCGGCTTCCTGGCGCTCGCCCGGACGATCGATCGGTGAGAGCAAAAAAATGGCCGTGCTGTTGCCAGCACGGCCAGTGATTTCGAGAGGCTCGCATAAATGCAGAGCAACAACCTGCCCGATACAAAGGGTGAAGCACCCTGTGCAAGACCAAGATGACTGGTCAGACCACTCGCCGCAACGCTTCGTTTTCAGCTTTCCACATTGCGGAAACAGCCCCCTTCCCTGTCCGAATACACAACAAAGAAGACCGCGCCGTTGCCGGCGCGGTCAGTCACTTCGGGGAAAACACCACTGCGACGAAAACGGATCAGCCCTTGAAGACCTTGAGCATGGTGGAGCCCAGGCTGGCGGGGCTGTCGGCGACGGCGATGCCGACGGACTTCATGAAGTCGATCTTGAAGTCCGCGGTGTCGTTGCCGCCGGAGATCACCGCGCCGGCGTGGCCCATGCGGCGGCCCGGAGGCGCGGTGCGCCCGGCGATGAAGCCGACGACCGGCTTCTTGGTCCCGGAGTCGCGGATGAACTCCGCGCCCTTGACCTCGGCGTCGCCGCCGATCTCGCCGATCATGATGATGCCCTCGGTCTCCGGGTCCTTCAGGA
>NZ_QOKV01000005.1 GCF_008365405.1 Azospirillum brasilense
GTGCAAAAGGGGAGGGGGAACGCCCCCCCCCTCCCTCCCGTTCATCGGGGTACTAAAAAAGTTTATGCCCCCCCATTTATTTTTTTTTTTTATAAAATTTTGATTTTAAATGATGTCTTGCCCCCCCCCCCCACGGCGTGACGGGTTTCGTAAATTTAAATCCCATTTCGAAATAAAAATTTTAACAATAGACGCTGGGGGGGGGTCGGTTTTTTGACCCGCCCCGCCGCAAGCGTAAGGGTAGCACAAGGGGACACCCTCGTTTTGCTGCAAGCAAAGCAAACCCGAGAGCCGCCAGGAGGGATGAACTCCTGCCTTCCTAAGGTTTATCCGGGGCTAGGCGCAACCGCCTCATTTTTTCGTAGGTAATCGTGGGCCCCGCTGGGTCGCTCTTGTTTGTCCTGACATGCGCTTCCTGTTTGCAACCACCGCGTCAAGAATGTCCGCCGCCAAGCGACGATCAGCTTCATCGAGCAGTGACAATGCGTCCAGGAACCTCTTCTTTTGAAGATCGGCTTCCTGCGTGAGCGGCACCTCGAAAAAGCTCGCGACGGGCACATCCAGTTCACGAGCAAACGTGATCAATGTGTCCACCGAAGTGCGGGAGTGCCGGTTTTCTATGTTGGAAACAGCTTGCGTCGATAGACCCGCACGAGAGGCGAGTTCCTCTTGGGACACTCCCCGCGCCTGCCGAAACTCCCTCAATCTTTTAGCTATGATGTCGTGCATCCCCGCCCCCGTCGGCGACGGGACGCCTCGAAAAACTGTAGCGCGGCCGGCATTCTGATGATTCCCTTGGTCTGAGGGCGACGGAGGTGGCACGGATGGCCGGTCAAGCTGGGCTGTTTGATCTTCAGGACCGCTACGCGGAACTGAGCAAGAGCGGGGATCCGCTGGAACGTCTGTCGCTGGTGGTGGACTTCGAAGTGTTCCGCCCGACGCTGAAGGCGGCCCTGGGACGCAAGGATCGCTCCAAGGGCGGCCGGCCGCCGCTGGACGCGGTGATGATGTTCCAGATCCTGGTGCTGCAGGCGCTGTATGGGCTGTCGGACGAGCAGGCCGAGTAGCAAGTGTGTGACCGGCTGTCGTTCATGCGGTTCCTCGGGCTGGGGCTGGGCGACCAGGTTCCGGACCGGACGACGATCTGGCTGTTCCGCGAGACGCTGGTGACGGCGGGAGCGATGAAAGGGGTGTTTGCCCGCTTCGACACGGAATTGAAAGAGCGCGGCTACGTCACCCTGAGCGGCCAGATCGTCGACGCCTCCATCGTGGAGGCGCCCCGGCAGCGGCTGACCCGGGAGGAGAAGCGCCATATCCGTGACGGGGAAGACCCGCCCTGGCCGCCCGCCAAGGCGCGCCAGAAGGACACGCAGGCGCGTTGGACGGTGAAGCGTGGGCGGGTCAAGGCGAAGCCGGCGCCGACGCTCGACGGGTCCGAAGCGCGCATGGTGGGAGGCCTGCTGATCCCGGCCTTCGGCTACAAATCGCACATCAACGTCGATCGCCGGTTCCGGTTGATCCGGCGTTTCACCGTCACCGACGCGGCGCGGCGCGGCGCGGCATGACGGTGCCCAACTGCCGGAGTTGCTCAACCTCGACGCCTTCGACAGCCGGGTATGGGTGGACAGCGCCTATCGCTCGAAGGCCAATGAAGCGGCCATCGCGGCGGCGGAACGCCGCAGCATGGTGCATTTCCGCAAGCCGAAGGGCAGGCCGATGCCGGGGCCGCACCAGTGTGCCAACCGTGCCCGCTCGGCCGTACGGTCCGCCGTCGAGCATGTGTTCGCCGACCAGAAGGCGCGCATGGGGTTGTTCATCCGCACCATCGGCCTGGGGGGCGCGACGGTGAAGATCGGCCTCGCCAACCTCGCCTACAATTTCCGACGCCTGATCTGGCTTGAGGGGCAAACTGCGCCTGTATAGCGTCAAAATCGCCGCATAGTTCCACCTTTTCAGCCAAAATTGACAATTCAACCCCCAAAAGACGCCGCTTTCCCACCCGTGCGGACCTTTCATCGGCCTCAATCCGCGCTCAAGACCGGTTTATCGAGGTGCTCAATCGCTCCGCTGCGCGATGATCTCGCCCTCACGTTGCCCGCTGCGGCCGCGTGACCGTCCCGGCCAGACCTGCCGGAGACCAGATGAGCACCCCGGCTCCTACACCACGCCTCGGGACACGATCCGAAGCCGCGTTGAACGCCAGGTTGGAGCGCCTCCGCGTGCGCCTGGCCCGGTTCGCCAACCCAGCCGACATCGCCGCCGGGCTCGGCCTCGACATTTTGCTGGCGCCCCCTGCGGCCGAGAAAGCGGCGGACGCCGTGGGGGGCGAGGAGGACCGTCAGGACGGCCCGGCCATGCGCGTGCTTCTGGCCAGCCCGCCGCCCACCGGGGACCGCGACTTCAGGCCCATCCTGGACAGGATCAGGACGACGCTCGACGGCGAGGTTCCGCTAGCCCCGGCCCCCGACCCGGACGACCTGTGCGCCGCGCTGGAACGGGAGTTCCCGTGGTTCGGCGCGGTGGTCGAGCGCGTCCACGACGACCTCCTGCTCGGCGCCCGCTGCGGCCGGACCTTCTTCGGGCTATCCCGCCCGTTGCTGCTCGCCGGTCCGCCCGGTGTCGGGAAGACGCGGTTCGCCCACCGCCTGTCCCGGCTCGCCGGACTGCCGATGGGCGTGGTCAACGCGGCGGGGGCGTCGGACAACCGGCTCCTCCAGGGCACCGCCCGAGGCTGGGGAACGGTAACGCCGTCCCTGCCGGTCCTGCTCATGCTCCGGGACAGAATGGCGAACCCTTTGGTTCTGGTGGACGAGGTGGACAAGGCGGGCGCGCGACTTCGACGCGCTGTTCGCGGGATGCCTGGCCGACGCGGCGGACGACTACGAGTGTGCGGTGGCGGTGTTGCCCGAGATTGCCCCGGCGGCGCTGGACGCGATGCGCGAGGGGTTCGTCCGCGGGCGCCTCCAGGCCCGCCAGCTTGCCGCCCTGGTCCGGCGCGCGCTGGTCGCCGGAGCCAAGGCGGAACGGACGCTGCGGTGCTGAGCGCCCGCCCCGCCGTTACTCCGCCTGCGGGCCGCCCACGACGATCAGTTGTCTCCGCGACCTGGGCGGCTCGCCTCCAGATCGCCCTGCCACTCGACAGTACCGTGGAGCGCCAGCGTCTTCTCCTCCTGCTTGAGGCGGATCAAGCGGCGAAGCCCCTCCTCGACGACGGCCTCCTTCGTGGTCAGTCCGGTGGCCGCCATCGCCTCGGCAATCAGAGCATCATCGATGTCGATATTGGTGCGCATGTCGCACTCCCTGATGAGGACAGCCAACTGTTCTCGCGTTCGATGCGATCCTTCGTGCTCGTGCCTTCCATCGCAGCAGGAGAGCGGTGGCAAGAAACGCTACAGCATGATCGTCGCCGGACATCCTATACCGGATCAGTGGTCCATTCCCTTATGGCCCATCTGTCGGTGCCCCGTGGGTCCGTGATCCATCTGGTCATGACCCATGGCGCCGTGGTCCATCGTGCCGTGCATGGACATGCCGTGGACCATGGACGGGTCCAGCTTGATGGCGCTGGCGTCGCCGGGGTAGCGGTCGACGACGCTCTTCAGGAGCCCGATCTCGTAGGTCTGGTCCTGGACGATGTCGTAGTTCATGGTGCGCAGGAAGCTGTTCTCGCCGTTCGGATCGGCGTTGTAGTCCCGCGCCATGTCGAGCGCGCCCTGGTGGTGCGCGATCATCGCCTTGGCCCAGCGGACGTCGTACTCGTCGACCGCGCCGGATGCCGTCCAGAGGTCGAGCGCCGTCGGCGGCGGCGCCTTGATGTAGGACAGGCGGTGCTCCAGCCCCTCGGTGGCGACAAGCCGCCGGACGAGCTTGGTCGAACCGAAGTCGGCCAGCACCGTCGGCGGCTGCTCGACCTGGCGCTTCACCTCGTCGAGCACGGCGATCTCGTACTCCTGGTTGGCGATGATGGCGCCTGCCATGCGCCGCAGCACCGGGTTCCGGCCCTTGGCCAAGTACTCCTCGGACATCGTCAGCGCACCCGCGTGGTGATCGCGCATGCCGGTCACGTAGTCGAGGTCGGCCCTCACGGCTGCGGAGTCGGCCGCACCGCCCGGGACCAGAGCGAGCTCGTAGACGGCGGTCTCGTGCCAATCCCCGCCGCCACCGCCGTCGGCCATGGCCGCCGACGCCGCGGAGAGCGTCAGGACCAGAGCCAGGGCGCTGCCCAGGAGGGCGTTCTTCTTCGTCACCATGGTGCGTCTCCTCAGGCGATCGGCGTGGCGTCGTAGCCCGCGTCGGCCAGCGTGCGGACGATCAGGTCGGCGCCGACGTCGCCGTCGACGGCAAGGCGTCGGTTGGGCGGGTCAGCCTGGATGGCCGTGACGCCGGGGACGGCAGCCAGGGCTTTGCGGACGGCGTTGGCGCATCCGCCGCACGTCATGCCGGGAACGGTGAACTGCAACATTGGTATCCTCCTCGACGGAGTCCTTCCGGACCGCTCCGTTATGTCTCTGGAGGCAGCCTCCACCTTCCAGTCGTTGGAAGGTCAATGCTCCTGTGGACGCCTTCCGATGTGCCGCACGCATGCCTCATCCGCTTTGACGGCATGCGCAGCCCTCGTACATGAAGCCCAGGAGCCTGATGCCGGGGACGTAACCCGCTTTCAGGTCCGTGATGCGGAACCCGGCAGCATGAATGAGGTCGTCCATCTTGCGATCCAGATGACAGCCTCCCGCGCACCTCGACCACACCGGTGTCAGGCGGTGCTGCCAGCGGCGGACGCCGGGGTCAGGCGCGAGGCCGTGCTCGACGAAACGCAACTGTCCACCCGGCCTGAGCACCCGGCGGGCCTCCCGCAACGCCGTGACCGGATCGGGTATGCTGCACAGCGACCATGTCACCACCGCCGTGTCGAAGCTGCTGTCGGAAAACGGCAGTTGCTCCGCAGTCTGCTCAATCAGTTTCACAGGGTGGGGTGTCACGGCTGCTGCTCGCCGAGCGAGGGCCAGCAACTCCGGAGAGGGGTCCACGCCGACGACCTCCGTGGCCTCTCCCCCGTAAAACGGGAGGTTGCGTCCGGACCCGATCCCGATTTCGAGAACGCACCCCCGCGCACCGCCGACGACGCGGGAGCGGAAATCGCTGAGCACCGCCTGCCCCATGGCCCAGTCGGTGAGCCGCGGCAGTATGTGATGTTGATACAGGCTCATGCCCTCGTATTCCTGGAGGTTTCCCGCCCGTAGGCCCTTCACGCTTCAAAACGGCTCAATACGTCAGCAGCGCAAACCCCCGGAGTGGTGATCCTCCACGGCGGACAGTGCGGTCGAGACGGTCTCGTCGAACCGCATGTCGACGGCCTTTGAAACGTGATAGGTCATTGCGCTCCTCCGTGCGATGTCAGCCGAGGATTCATGGGCTTATGCAAACGCCCGTCTAATCGATGGCGACATTCCATTAGACTATAGTAATGTCTAATGTGAATGGGGTGGCAGGGGAACAGGCTACGGCGATCGGAGTTCCGAACCACCCCTCACGAGTCTGTGAGCGGAATGCGGGTTGCGCCAAGCCCCCGCCGACCGTAGCTTCGATGCCGGATGACGAGAGGATGCGCGTGCCACACACGGCGAACATGATCCGGGCACTGGTGACGGCACTGCTCGTGCTGGCCACGCTGGTCGCGTTCGCTGGTCCCGGATGGGCCAAGGCGTTCGCCCCTGTGGACACCGTCCGGTCGTTCCCGCCTGCATTCGGCGACACCGTTTTCGCGGAGGAACGGGAGGCGGTCGTTCCGACGGTCCTGACCGCCGCTGACGACACCGACCGGCCCTGCAACGGACGCGACGCATCGACCGGGACGGCACGGTGCCCGACCGCCGTTCCATGCCTCACGGTGTGCGGCGCCCTTTCCAATGCCGCGTCCACTGTTCCACCCCCTTCGGCAGCTGGTGCCGACAGCCACGCGCGTGCCATCGACGATCCGTCGCGCGGCATCACCACGCTCCCCGACCTGCCGCCTCCGCGCCTGTCCGCCTGAACCGCCACAGGGCCGTCGTTGCGCCGGGCATTGCCCGCCGCCAACCGTCCGTGGCCGATCCCCAGCAGGCTTGCCGCTCCACTCCGGAGTGCATGGCCCTGTTCCCTCAGCGGACGGACAACGCGATGTCGATCACTGTCACCCGGCGCCCTTCGCTGGCGCCGCTCGCCGCCGTGTTCGGCGGTACCTACAAGGCTGCGACCAGCCGATTGTTGCGCGCCCTCCCGGCGGCCCTCCTGTTCGCCGTGCTGGCCCCCGTCTCCGTCTCCGCAACAGTCGGTCCCCAATCACCGGCCGAGACCTCGACGGTGCAGATTCTGGCCTCGGTCGACGCCGCCGGTCAGTCACAGGCCATCCTGGCGGGGCTCCGCATCGTCCTGGACGACGGCTGGAAAACTTACTGGCGCTCGCCCGGAGACGCGGGCATGCCGCCCCGAATGGACTGGTCGGGCTCCACTAACGTTGCGTCCGTCGCGGTCCGCTGGCCCGCGCCGCACCGTTTCTCGACCTTCGGCATCGAGACCCTGGGCTACACCGGCGAGGTCGTCCTCCCCCTCGAGGTGACCGTCGAGCGCCCGGGCGAGCCCGTCTCGCTGCGCGGCAAGGTCGACCTGCTGGTGTGCAGCGAGGTCTGCGTCCCGGCCGCGCACCAGGTCGGCCTCGACCTGCCCGCTGGTCCCGCCACACCCGACGCGGCCGCGGGCAACCTGATCGCGCGGTTCGACGCCCAGGTTCCCGGCGACGGGAACTCGTCCGGCGTCACCGTCAAAGGCGCCTGGACCGACCCCGCGCGCGGGGCGCTCGTGGTCCGCGTGGCATCGGCCACGGCGCCGCTGGCGGCTCCCGACGCCTTCGTCGAGGGGGGCGACTGGGCGTTCGCCAAGCCCGAGGTCGCGCGCGAGGACGGCGGACGCACCGCCCTGCTCACGCTGCCCGTCGTCGCCGGACCCGATGTCGTCGGCATGGCCGACAGGCCCCTCACCGTCACGGTCGTCGATGGCGGCCGCGCCGTCGAGGCCAAGGTCACCGTGTCGTCGGAGGCGCCCTTGACGGGCGACCGGCTCGCCGACCTCCTGCCGTTCCTGGCGGTGGCCCTGCTGGGCGGTCTCGTTCTCAACCTGATGCCCTGCGTCCTGCCGGTGCTCTCCCTCAAGCTGATGTCGGTGATCGGCCAGCAAGGCCAGGAGCGCCGCCGGGTGCGGCTGGGCTTCCTGGCGACCGCCTCCGGCGCCATCGCCGCCATGCTCGTCCTGGCGGGCACCCTGGCGGCCCTCAAGGGGGCGGGCGGCATCGTCGGCTGGGGCATGCAGTTCCAGCAGCCCGTCTTTCTCGTCGTCATGGTGGGCGTCCTCGTCGCCTTCGCGGCGAGCATGGCGGGCGTCTTCGAGATCCGGCTGCCATCCTCGCTGTCCACCGCCCTCGGCACCGTCGGGGGCGACGGCCCCGCCGGGCACTTCGCCATGGGCGCCTTCGCCACCCTGCTGGCGACGCCCTGCTCGGCGCCGTTCCTCGGCACCGCGGTCGGCTTCGCGCTGGCCCGCGGCCCGCTGGAGATCCTCGCCGTGTTCGGCGCGCTCGGCGTCGGCTTGGCCGCCCCGTACCTGCTCGTCGCCCTGTTTCCGGGTGCGGTCGCGCTGCTGCCCCGGCCGGGGCGCTGGATGGGCACGCTCCGCCACCTGCTCGCAGTTGCCCTTGCGGCCACAGCAATCTGGCTGGTGACGGTCCTCGCCGCGCAGACGTCGGTCGGCACGGCCGCCAGCGTCGTCGCGGCTACCCTGCTGGCCGTCGGCGCCCTCGCCCTGGCCACCCGGGGCTTCGGGGCCGTGAGCCTCGCGGCCGGGCCGGTGGCCTTGGTCGCGCTCGCCACGGCGGTCGCCATCCCCACCGTCCTCGACCGCGCTGCCCCGGCCGCCGCTTCCACGGCATCGGCGCGGTGGCAGCGGTTCGAGCAGGCGGAGATCGCCAAGCTGGTCGCGCAGGGCCAGACGGTCTTCGTCGACGTGACGGCCGACTGGTGCGTCACCTGCATCGTCAACAAGAAGTTGGTGATCGATCGCGAGCCGGTGGCCGGTACGCTGTCGAGTGACGGCGTCGTCGCCATGCGGGCGGATTGGACCAGCCCCGACCCGGCCATCGCCGCCTACCTCGGCCAGCACGACCGCTACGGCATCCCGTTCAACGCGGTCTACGGGCCGGGCGCGCCGCACGGCATCGTCCTGCCCGAGGTGCTGTCCAAAGGCGCCGTACTGGACGCCGTCCGAAAGGCCCGGACAGCCGGATAACCGCGGCTTCCCCCACGAGTCTCGCAGACACCACGCCCCGCGTCGCGCTTGGCCAGCCGGAACGTCCGAGCGCGACGCTCCCCAGCATCCCGACCGCCGCCTCCGGGTGTCCCGAGCGGCGGTCCGCCCATTCCCATCACGGAGCCAAGAGTCCCATCATGACCTCCCGCCTCGTCACGACCCTGTTCACCGTCGCCGTCTCCGCCGCCGCGTTCGGCGCCGGGGCTGTCGCCATCCAGTCCTTCGTCGCCCCGACCTCCGCCGCGGCCACGGCGGCCCCGCCCCTGGTGGCGGAACTCGGCCCGGATGCCCTGACCCGCGGCCCCAGCGCGGTGGTCGTGGGCAACCCGCTGGGCGACGTGACGGTGATCGAGTTTTTCGACTACCAGTGCCCGGTGTGCCGCAAGGTCCACCCCTTCCTCGAGCAGCTGGTCGCCGAGGACAAGAACGTCCGGGTGATCCACAAGCACTGGCCGGTTTTCGGCGCGCCGTCGATCTACGCCGCCAGGATCGCGCTCGCCGCGCGCTGGCAGGACCGCTACGAACAGGTCCATCACGCCTTCATGAACATTCCCGGTCGCCTCGACGAGGAGAAGATCCGCAAGGCGGCCAGCGAGGCCGGTCTCGACCTGGCACGGGCCGAGCGGGACCTGAAGGAGCGCGACGCTCAGGTGGACCAAGCCTTCAAACAGGCATCCGCGCAGGCGGCCATGCTGAAACTCCAGGGCACCCCGGGCTTCGTCATCGGCAGCTACCTCATTCCCGGCGGCCTCGATCTGAAGACGATGAAGGAGATCGTCGTCGACGTCCGCGCCAAGAAGCGCGACGACAAGCAGGGCTGAACCACCGTGGAGCATCCGTCATGAATCTCGCCGACAATCCGATGAGCCCGCCTCGTGTCCTGCGAGGGACCGCCGCGGCGGTCTTGACCTTCCTGGTGCTGGGAACCGTCACCGCCGTGTGGCCGAACCCCGTGTTCGTCCGCATGACGCCGACCCAGGGGTTCGAGGTCTGGCTGCTCGCCGTCCAGGCGGTGCTGCTTGGGATCTACGTGGCCATCCGGCGACCGATGTGTCCGCCCCGCGGCGCCGGACTGGGCAGCGTTCTCTGGTTCCTGGGGATCGCCTGCCCGACTTGCAACAAGCTCCTGCTGCTGGTCTTCGGGGCGGACCTGCTGCTCGCCCACGTCGAGCCGTACCGCCTTCATCTGGCCGTGGTTGGCGCCGCCGTCACCGCGGCGGCGGTCGCCTGGGAATGGAGGCAGCGCCGCCACGCGGTGGTCTGTCCGGTCGACATGTCGGGCCACGACCTCCGGGAACGCATCAGACCTTCCTAATGTTTGCAGGGCATGACGGCGCCGCCCCTGAGCGCGGCGCCGTCCACCGGAACCGACACAGGAGGGAACCATGCTGCCCGCCACCGCGTCGCGCGTGGAGAACGCCACGTCCGCGGAACTCAACCGCCGCTTCGCCGCCGAGATCGAGGAGAGCGTCCGCTTCCACGCCGAGCACCCGGAAGAGATCGACCGGCGCCTAAACGAACTCGACCACGAGTGGGACATCGAGCGCACGCTCGAAGCCAACGCGGCGACGCTGGCACTGACCGGAACCGTGCTGGGCGCCTTCGTGGACCGCCGCTTCCTGGTCCTGCCCGCGGTCGTGACCGGGTTCCTGCTCCAGCACGCGCTCCAGGGCTGGTGCCCGCCGGTCCCGGTGTTCCGCCGCCTGGGCGTCCGCACCACCGCCGAGATCGACCGCGAGCGGTACGCGCTCAAGGCTCTGCGCGGCGACTTCCGGCGGCTTGACACGACGTCCCCGAACACGACCCCGCGCCAGCGCGCTGAGGCGGCGTTGGACGCCGCCGTGGCATGACCCACCCGAGGTGCCCGCGGCCGGTATCGGTCCGGGCTCCCCGGCGACCCGCACACAAACGGAGCATCGCATGACGGACCGCTTGAGGGTGGACGACCGCTTCACCATCGAAATGACACCGCCGACCGCTGACCGCGTCGGGGAACTGGCCCGCGAGGGCTTCCGCTCCATCGTGAACCTGCGCACCCCCGGCGAGAAGGATGAGGTCCTGTCGCCGACCAAGGAGGGTGAGATCGCCCGGAGCCACGGCCTCGCCTACCTGAGCATCCCGGTCTCCCCTCAAGACATGAACGAGGCCACCGCCGAACGCTTCGACCGTGAGGTCGCGGGCCTGCCGGGTCCAGTCGCCATCCATTGCGCGTCGGGGCGCCGCGCTGGTCTCTTCACCTTCATGCATGTCGCCCGCATCGAGGGCCTGTCCGGCGACGCGGCGGCGGCCAAGGCTGAGGCGATGGGCTTCCAGTTCGGGACGCCGGAGATGAAGGCGTTGTTCAAGCGCTACGTGGACGGCGGAAAGACGCAAGGAGGAGCGCCGTGATCTTTCGTCAGCTGTTCGAACCGGAATCCTCGACCTACACCTACCTGTTCGGCTGCCGCGACACGGGCCAGGCGATCCTGCTCGACCCGGTGATGGAGACGGTCGAGCGCGACCTGGCGCTGATCCAGCAACTCGGCTTGCGGCTCGCCGTGACGCTCGACACGCACATTCACGCCGATCACATCAGTTCGGCCTGTCGGCTGCGCAGCCTGACCGGCTGCAAGGTGGCCTATCCAGCGATGGACGGGCTGCCGTGCGCCGACATCGGAGTCGCCGAGGACCAGCCGCTCACCATGGGCAGCCTGACCTTCAAGCCGCTCCACACCCCGGGGCACACCGACACGCACCATTGCTACCTCGTCGAACGCGGGGACACGCCGCGGGTGTTCACCGGTGACGCCTTGCTGATCGACGGCTGCGGCCGCACGGACTTTCAAAATGGAAGCACCGAGGCGCTTTACCGCTCGGTGCGCGAGAAGATCTTCTCACTGCCGGACGACACGCTCGTCTACCCCAGCCATGACTATCAGCACCGGCACGTCTCGACCGTCCTCCAGGAGCGGGAACGCAACCCGCGCTTGGGCGACGACAAGAGCCTTGAGGAGTTCGCCTCGATCATGGCGAACCTGAACCTGCCGTACCCGAGGAAGATCGACGTCGCGGTCCCTGCGAACAGCCTGTGCGGCGACTGCCCCGATGATGCGCCCGAGGCGCTGCACCGCATCGGCGACAAGTCCTTCCAGGGCGTGCCCGCATAGTCCGTCGGAAGCGCCCGCGATGTCGTCCTGCACGGGGCGGTTCTCCCGACCGGCCACCTGACTCGGCTGCGGGCTGGGCGATTTCACCCTGCCTCTCCGGGGCGTGCGGAAGGTGCGTTCCATGCAGCCCCGGAGCCTCGACTTTCCACTTTTCAAGGACCGGACCATGACCATACCGCATCACCGAACCGCTCTGTCCCTCGGGCTCGTGGTGGCGCTTGCCGCCTGCACCGGCACAGGAAGTGTGGCGCCGTCCGTCAGCCCGCAGGGCCGCGCCGAGAGCACGAAGACCAATGTGCTCGAGGCCGGGGCGGCAGTTCTTCAAAGAACCGCGCCGCTCGGCGGAATGGATGTTTACCTCGTCGGCTTCCATCCCATGAAGAACCAGACAAACCACCAGATGGAGGCGCACCACTTCTGCCGCCAAGTGAATGAAGACTTCGCCCAGTGCGCACTGTTCGACGGCAACACCGCGAACGCTAACCTGACGGGTGTCGAATACATCATCTCCGAGCGCCTGTTCGAGCAGTTGCCGCGGCAGGAGCACCAGTATTGGCATCCCCACAATGGTGAGATCCTGTCCGGACAGCTGGTGGCGCCGAACCTGCCCGATGTTGCCGAGCACGAGTTGATGAAGAGCAAGATGAACAGCTATGGCAAGACCTGGCACACATGGCAGTCCGAGAAGGGCACGCAACCGGGTGACAGGATGCCCTACGGCCCTCCCATGCTGGCTTGGTCGTTCAACCGTGACGGCGAGGCTCAGCCTGGGCTGGTCGAGACCCGCGATCGCGAGATGAACATGTCCACCGCGGAACGCCGTCGTGCCCGACAAGATCTCGTGCCCGCTGCCCGACCCCAGGAGGGCGTGGACACCCTCAAGGGCAGGTTCCCGCGGCCTGCTCAGGACATTCCCGGGGTGGTGGACAAGCGTGCAGCGCGGTGATCGCACTGCGCAGGGAGAGTGGCGCGGCGTCCAGGAGCCACCCGGTGGCCACCGCCGTCGTACGGTGAGAGACGGCTGTATCTGGCTCCGGCCGCCGTGTCCTGCCTATGGCAGGGTACTATCCGGTGAGCAAACGTGCCATGCTGCCCGCTGTCGGTTGATTCCTTGCTTCTCGAAGAGACGCAGCATGAGAACCGTCTTTGCGCTGCCGTTCCTGGTTTCGTTGCTCCTTCCGACGTCGCCGGGCAAGGGGACCGACCTGCACCGATTCTGGGAGCAGACCTGCGGGGATTGTCACCCCCACGCTGCCGACTGGGCCCGCCGGTTTCTGACCGTGAAGGACGGCAAGCTCCAGGGCCGCCATCACACGGACGACCTGATCGTCTTCCTGCAACACCATCACCTGCCGCAGAACCTCGTGCAGCCGATGTACGACATGCTGCTCGCCCAGGCCAGCACGGGACCGCGCTTCAAGGAACGGTGCGGCCGCTGCCACGAGTCCGCCGCCGATCTGGCCCGGGAATCGCTGGTGGTCCGGGACGGCGTGCTGCACGGGCGGGAGAGCGGTCGTCCGGTGGCTGAGTTCCTGCCCCGCCATGCCAAACTTGGCCTGACACCGGAGGACGTGACCTTCTTCACCGACCTGCTGACGCGCGTCGAACGGGAGGTCCATTCCGGCGGCTAAAAGGGTGGCGGAGCAACCCGGGGGCTGCTCCGCCGAGGGGGCTGGCACGCTGCGGGTTATGCGGCCCGGATGGAAGCGAGAAAACGGGCGACCTGGGCATGCAACGACGCCGCCTCGCTGGAAAGTGCGGCGGCGGCGGTCCCGACCTGGTCGGCCGCCGCCTCGGTGTCGCGGGCCGCCGCCTCCACGCCGCCGATGTGTGAGGACACTTGGCTGGTGCCCTGTGCCGCCTCCTGAGTGTTGCGTGCGATCTCCCGTGTCGCCGCGCTCTGCTGCTCGACGGCGGCGGCAATGGTGGCAGAGATTTGGCTGAAGGAACGGATCGTGGTCCCGATGCTCCGGATGGCAGCGACCGTCTCGGCGCTCACCGCCTGAATGTTCTGGATCTGGGCGGTGATCTCATCCGTCGCGCGCGCCGTCGAGGCGGCGAGGTTCTTCACCTCCTGCGCCACGACGGCAAACCCCTTGCCCGCCTCCCCGGCCCGCGCCGCCTCGATGGTGGCGTTGAGCGCCAGCAGGTTGGTCTGACTGGCGATTTCGGTGATCAGATGGGCGACTTCGCCGATCCTGGCGGCGGCTGAAGACAGCCCCTCCACGGTCGTGTTGGTGCAAGCCACCTGCTGCACGGCCTCGCCCGCGACGCCGTTGGCCTGCTCAATCTGGCGGCTGATCTCGGCGATGGACGCGGTCAACTCATCCGCGGCCGCAGCGACCGTCTGCACGTTTCCAGACGCCACCTCGGAGGCGTTGGCCACCGCGGCGGTGCGCTCGTGCGTCGACTCCGCGGTGCGGTTCATAAGGTGCGCGGTCTGCTGCATCTGGTCGGCGGCGTTGGTCAGCACCTCGAGTTGCCCGGTGATGCCGTTCTCGAAGTCGACGATCAGCCCGTCTACGGTCTGGCGGCGCCGGTCCTTTAGCGCCTCCTCCTCATGCTGCTGTGCCTCCAGACGGCGCATCGCGCGGGCGTTGTCGCGGAAGATGTGGAGCGCGTGCGCCAGCGTGCCGACCTCGTCGCGGCGCCCGTCGTCGAGAGCCTCCAATTCGACCTCCAGGTCGCCACGCGACAGCCGCTCGGTCGCCGACGTCAGGCGGTTCAACGGGCGGGAGACGTGACGCTGGACGATCCAGACCAGCAGCCCCAACGACAGCGTGATGCCAAGCACCGACCCCAGCGACTGCCATAACACCGCGGCGTTGTAGACGGCCTCGCCGCTGATTTGGGCGGCCTGCATCTCCTCCTTGGCGGCCGCGACCAGCTTCTCCGCCTCGCCGGTGATCTTGAAGCGCACGTCGCGCATCTCACCGAAGATCACCTGGAACGCCTCGTCCTTCTTGCTTTCAGCCGATAGAGCGATGGCCCGCTGCGCCAAACGGTCGTACTCGCCGGACAGGGCTTGAATGTCCCTTGCGGGCGTTGCAATGGCAGGCGCCGGGCTGGTCGCCAATATCCGAGCTGCAAAGTCCAGCATCGCGGCGAAGCGCTGCTGATAGCGCCCGCGGATGGTTTTCACATCCTCTGGCTTGGCTGCGAGCACGGCGTTCGATGTGGCAATCGCCGTGACGTTCAATTCGCTGTTCAGGCGCAGCGCCATCTCCAAACGTGCCGCATCGCGCTCCACCAATTGCCCGTTCCGCTTGTGCAAGGCGGACAGCGATGCCACACCGTACACCGCAATACCCACGGCGATGGCGGCCAGCAGCAGCGACGGGCCGATGATCTTGGTAACAAGGCGGGTGCGGGTGAGCGACACGGACATGGGAAGCACCTTTTTGAACTCAATCAGCCGGACGGTTGGAATACGGGCTGCACACTCTGATGTCAGTGTCGAACGCAATTGTTGCTGGTCAGTTTACATTCGACAGTATTTCAGGAATTTTGCACGCCGTTTCAACTGCTCCTGACCAGGGCTGCGGCCGACCGGTTGACGATGCTCATGCGCCCAAAAAGGCGCGCTCCTGGCATGTCTCTCAAGGGTCTGACGAAGATGGCGGGGAAGTCCGAAAACTCCCCCGCTGAATTTACTCCTGATTACTGCGTCGCCTGTCGCAGTTCCTTCAGCTTCGCGCGGATCGGGTCATAGGGTCCGTACTTGTGCTGTTCCGCCGAAAAGCCGTCCGCGAACGGCGGGAACGGCATGTCCACGGGCTTGCGCAGGCGGTTCGGGAAGTCCTTCTCCACGCCTTCCTTGTGGGGGCGCGGCTGGCTGTTGACGAAGGCGATGACGTCGTAGGCGTCCTCGTCCGACAGCACCGGCGCCTCATGGGTCGTGCCGAGCGGCATGTTGTTGTGGACGAAGGCCGCCGCGGTCAGGCCGCGGTACATGCCCGCGCCGTCGTTGTAGCTGTCCGGCCCCCACAGCGGCGGGAACTGGTAGCCCCCGGCGTCGCCAATCTGGCCCTTGCGCACGCCCTGGCCGTCCGGCTGGTGGCAGGCGGCGCAGACCTCGGCGTAGACTTGGCGGCCGCGGTCCGGGTTGGCGGCGCGCCCCGGTTCCTTGATTGCCTTGGTGCCCGCCCCCTCGATCTTCGCTCCGACCGGGATGCCGGTGGACAGCCACTTCATGTAGGCGACGAACGCCTTCATCTCCGTGCTGTCCAGCGGCAGAGCCTTGCCGTTCATGCTCCGCTGCATGCAGCCGTTGACGCGCTCCTCGATCGTGCTGATGCCGTCCTCGCGCGCCCGGTACATCGGAAACACCGCGTGCACGCCGGTCCACGGCATAGCGTAGGGCTGGGTCCCGGCGTTCAGGTGGCAGCTTTGGCAGGCCAGGTTGTTGCCGGAGTAGCGCTTGGCCGGGTCGGCGACCTCCGGGCCCAAATGCTTGTAGGTCTCGGTCGTCAGGGCGTAGCCGTATTTGATGAGCTTGCCGAGGTCGTCGTCCTTCACCGTCGCCAGATCCGGTGGCGTCCACTTGGTCAGGTCGACGGCCTGCGACTGTGGTTCCGCAGCCTGTGCCGCGCGCGACGGCGGGTGGATGGCCGTGCCAATGGCCAGAGCGGCCAGCGCACCAACCAGGGCGTTGATGCTCCTCATGGGTCTACCCTCCTGTAAGGTTCTTTTTTGTTTCAGCCACATGCGGCGTTTCGCCGCATCACTATCCGTTGACCGTTACATACACCCAGCCCATCTTATGAGTAAATGCTAATCTAGTACCAGTCTGTGTGCGTTACCAAGGCCCGCAGACGTTGAAGCAGGGAGGCCATGGTCTGGCCCCCCTGCTCCCGCACCGGTCGTTTCACAGGCGCTACGGACGCTTTCGCGGTGCGTCCGTCGCCCTCGTCACCCTTCGGCGCGCCATCTCCGGAAGAGCTTTTCGAAAACCTTCTGCGCCTCGCCGGGGTGGCGGACGGCCGCGGCGGAGACGATGTTGCGCGTGTCACCGACCACAATCAGGCCAACCTCGCCTTGCGCGTAGTGTTCCTTGCAGCGGTAGGCGTAGACGCCCGGCTTGTCGAAGGTTACCACGAGGTCCTGTCCCGGCTGGCCGTGGAACTCGACGCCGCCCGGCGGCTGCATGCCACGGATGGACTCCACGCGGTGGCCTTCGGCCACAACGAACCGGATCGTGTCGCCCGGAGCCACCTCCACCACGTCCTGCGAAACCCGGTGTGCCGGGCCACGCGGAAACAGGTCGACGGTGCGTTCGGCGCCCCAAGCGGACATCGTCGACAGCATAGCCCCAACCGTGGCGGCCAGCAGGTAGCGTGACAGAGGGATCATCGGATGCTCCAACGTTGCCGGTCGGGCCGGGTGCTCCTGCGAGCCAAGCGGCTCAGGGCACCCGCCCCACACGGTTGGGATTATGCAGCGGCGGAGACGCGCTCGAGCTTGGCGGGAATGCCCTGGCGCACCGCGGTTCCAGCGACCGGGTCAACCCACACCGAGGCACCCGCCCGGGTCGGGTCGACGAGGCCGAGGTCGTTCAGGTTGATGCCCGCGGCGATCTCGGGCGCGTCCGGCTGCCGGTGGTCGCCGATCACGTGGGCGCGGGCGCCGTATTCCTTGTGCCCGAAGCCATGCTCCACCGCGAGGACGCCCGCCATGACACCGTGGCGGACGATGGCCGTCGCCAGTTCGGCCCCACCCGGCGTGGCGATGCGGATGCGGTCGCCGGTCTGGATGCCCAGCCGCCGGGCGTCCTCGACGTTCACGCCGACGGGGTTCTCCGGGTGCAGGTGGCGCAGCCGCGTCGCCCCGATCGTGTAGGCGCTGACCAGCACCGACTTGGAACTGACCAGCTGGAAGGGCCAGTCTTCGGGCTTGTGGACACGGCTCACCGGCGTGCCGTCGGCGAAGACCGGGGGCATCCAGGTGGCCGTTCCCGGCCAGCGCCTGCCGGTGATGCTGCTCTTCGACGTGCCGACCGGCTCGTTGTAGACCTGAAGCGGCTTGGCGAAGCGGTGGGCGGCCTTGTCGCCCTCGAACCCTTCGGCCTGGTTCTGGTAGCGGCCGCCGCGGGCGAGGATGAAGGCAACCTTGCGCCATTCTTCCTCCTTCAGCGTCGCCTTCAGCGCGGGAAGCACGCGGCCGACGCCGGAAAAGGCGATGTCCTCGTCACTGGCGTCCGGCACCGGCTGCTTGCCGAGCCACGCGATGTTGGCGCCCGCGCGCAGGTGCCAATCCTCGACGGTCTCCAGCGGGTGGCTGTTGCCCTCCATGTCCTGGATGGCGCCGGGGCCGAAGCCCGGCAGGCCGAGGCGCTTGGCGAGCGCGATCAGGAACGGCTCCAGCTGGATCGGCTGGCCGTCCGGCAGGGTTGCAGTGCGCGGGGCCAGCACCGGCCAGCGGGCCGTGGTCATCTTGGTCGGCACCCCGCCCCAGGCCGAGGTCCAGCCCCAGGTCTCGTACAGCACCGTGTCGGGCACGATGTAATCGGCGAGCGCCGAGGTCTCGTTGATGAAGGGGTCGATGGCGACGATCAGCGGCACCGTCTTCGGGTCGGCCAGCCGTTCGGTGAAGCGGTGCGCGCCGGGGATGCCGTAGACCGGGTTGGCGTTCCACAGCAGCAGGGCCTTCACCGGGTACGGGTAGCCGTCCACGATGCCGCTGGACATCCATTCCGTCGTTAGGCCGGGCGCGGTCGGGTACCAGGGCGCCTTGGCCGGATACGGCTTGCCCGCCTGTTTCTTCGCCTGGAACTCGGACGTCTTCTCGTAAGGCACGTTGCGGCCGAGCGGCATGCCCGACGGCTTCACCTGGCCGGGGAAGCTGGCGAGCTTGTAGCGCGGCCCGTCGCCGTTCTCCGGGAAACGCCCGCCACCGACGATAGTGCCGCCCTTCCAGTTCAGGTTGCCGAGCAGCGTGTTGATGGTGACGACCGCGAAGGCGTTGTAGAAGCCGCTGCCCGACATCATGCCGCCGTGCGCGTTCACGGCGGCCTTCTTGCCGTGGCTGGTCAGTTCGCGGGCCAGACCCGCGATCACGTCGGCAGGCACGCCGCAGGCGTCGCTGTAGGCCCGCAGGTCGAGCCGCATGGCTTCCTCGCGCAGCAGCGTGAGGCTGGTCTTCACGGCGAGGTCGCCGGTCCCGGTCGCTACCATCCCCTCGTGGAACAGCGTGGCCGCGGTCGTCAGGGCGTCGTGCGCCACCGGGGCGCCCGTCGCGGGATCGAGGACGACGAAGGCGTCCTTGTCGCCGTAGCGCTCCTTCTCGTCCAGAGTCACCCAGCCCATGTCGGAGGCGCGCAGCAGGCGCCCCTCCCGCGGGTGGCCCTTCTGCACGACGACCAAGTGCGTGGCGTTGCACCAGCCCGCCTCGCCCGCCGCCTCGGCCGCCTTGCCGTTGGGCTGGGACAGGTACCGGTCGTCGATGCGCCCGTTCTCGAACATCCAGCGGATGATGCCCATGGCGAAGGCGCCGTCGGTGCCCGGCCGGATCGGGATCCAGTCGGCGCGCTCCCCGGCCGCCGCGGCCTTGGCGTTGGTCAGCACCGGATCGACGACCACGTAGCGCAGAGCGCCGCTCGTGCGTGCCTTCGCAATCAGGGTCGCTTGGCGCTTGAATGGGTTGCCCGCATTCGACGGGGCGGTGCCGATAAAGACCACGAACTCGGCGTTGGCGATGTCCGGCTTGGCGTGCGGCTGCTTCTTGGTGTCGCCGAACACTGCACCCGATCCGGCCCGGTACACGCCACCGCAGTAGGAGCCATGGCCGACATAATTGATGCTGCCGTAAGCCTGCTGAAAAAATCGCTGCACCAGCGATTCCCGTCCGTCGGGCACGCCGGTGATCATGGCCACCTGGTTGACCCGGGGTCCCAATTCCGGTGCCGCCAGGTCGATGGGCGTCTTGAGGTCGCGCAAGGCCTTGAGGCCCTCCACCGGCCCCTCGCCGAAGAGGTCGCCGCCGTCGCACACCTCGCGGACCAGCTGGTCGAAGGCGATCGGCTCCCACTGGCCCGACCCGCGTGGGCCGACGCGCTTCAGCGGCGTAGTGATGCGGAACGGCGAGGTAACATTCTCCAGCACCGCGTTGCCGCGGCCGCACGCCGTGGAGCGGCCGTTCAGCCCCTTTTCCTGGAAGCGCGACAGCGCCTTGAAGCTCTCCTTGACCGGGGTGCCGTAGGGCAGGAAGGGGTCGGTGGACATCGGGGTGTAGGGGTTGCCCGCGACGCGCAGCACCTTGTTCTTTTCGGTGTCCACGCGCACCCGCACGCCGCACAGGGTCGTGCAGCCGATGCAGCCGGTGTAGGCGACAACCTGGCCGGGGGTCAGCGTGATGTCGCCGCTGTGGGGATCGACGCGGAACTCGGGCTTGGGTGCGTTGCCGGAGATGGCGTTCTCGGGCTTTTCCCCGGCCCAGGCGCCCTTGACGAGCTTGCGGCCGGTTTCGGAGAAGCCGCCGACGAATGCGGCGAACGCGCCGCCCGCGGCGGAGGTCTTCAGGAGGAGGCGACGGGTGATGGACATGGCGGTGTCTCCGGAGGCCCTGCGGGCGGTCATTCGGCGGCGGCCACGACACGGTCGGCAGCCATGGCGGCGCGGACCGGATGGGGCGCCGGACGGAGCGGCGTCGGAAGGAAGGCGGTGATGACGAGGAGCAGGAAGAACCATAGGCCCGCGGTGCCAATAATGCCGAGCAGGCCGTCCGGACCGGCCGGGAGCGCGTACTCGTAGAACCCGGCGCCGGTCTTCGGCACGGTCTGGCCGCCGATGAACACCGTCCAGCGGAACATCCAGGCGCTGTGCACGGCAATCAGGCCGGTCAGCAGGCCGGTGCCCATGGGCTTGCCCACGGCGATGACGAAGGGGACCACGGCGGCCAGCACGGCCCAGACGGCGGTCACGCGCCAGGCCTCGGAGGTCGATACGCTGTCCAGCGCCTCGGCATGGGTGCGGTCGATCCCGAACAGCCCCAGCGCCAGCCACAGGCCGCCGAACACCATCACCGCTCCCAGGAAGCTGGCGAGCAGACGGTTCGCCCGCACCTCAACATCGCGGTCACTGTCTGCCGCAAAACGGTTCAGGATGAGCACCAGACCGGCGGCCCCGACCAGGGCAGTGGTGAGGAACTGGAGCGGCAGGAACGGCGTGTGCCAAAGCGGGCGCGCCTTGACCACGGCGACCTCGGTGCCCGTGTAGAGCGCGACCAAGGCGGCCCCGGCGAGGACGACGAGGCCCGTGACCCGGATCAGCCGGTCGTTGCGGCCACCGCCCAGGGCGGCCAGCCGGTACAGCACCGCGAGGCGGCTGTCCACCCTGCCCTGCTCCTGGAATTCCTCGCGGAAGCAGGCCCAGGCGTAGACCAGCAGCCCGGTCACGTAGAAGGGGATGATGAGCGAGCCCCACCACATCCAGGACGTCGGACGGACCACGACGTAGAAGTGCCAGAAGCGGCCGGGCTGGTGCAGGTCGGAGAGCAGCGCCACCGGTGCCGCCAGCCCGCAGGTCAGCGCGACCAGCAGCGCCACGCGGCCGAGTTTGCGCCAGTCCTCCCGTGCGAAGGCATAACCGGGCAGGCTGAGAAGCACACCGCCCACCGACAAGCCGATCAGGAAGAAATACTGGACGGCCCAGGGAAGCCATGCGACCTCTCGGGTCACGTTGATGACTTCGACGATGTGCGTGTCCATCATGCGTGCTCCTTCCCGGTGTGGGCTCGATCCGCGTGCGCACTTGGGCGCCACAGGGTCGGCGTGCCATCCACCTTGCCTTGGAATTTCGGATCCAGACCGATGTAGAAGACCCGCGGCTGGGTCCCCATCTCGGGCTTCAGCACCTTGGGGTCCTGCTCGCGCACCAGCGTCGACACCGTGCTGTCCGGGTCGTTCAAGTCACCGAAGATGCGGGCGCCGCCGACGCAGGTCTCGACGCAGGCGGGCAGCAGCCCGGCCTCCACGCGATGGACGCAGAAGGTGCATTTGTCGGCGGTCTGGGTCTCGTGATTGATGAAGCGCGCGTCGTAGGGGCAGGCCTGGACGCAGTAGGCGCAGCCGACACAGACCGTGTTGTCCACCACCACGATGCCGTCTTGGCGCTGATAGGTGGCGCCGGTCGGGCAGACTGGAATGCAGGGCGGGTCCTCGCAGTGATTGCACAGGCGCGGCAGCATGTAGGTGCCGCTCTTGCCCTGTTCCGTCACCTCGTAGGTCGAGACGATGGTGCGGAAGCTGTTCTCCGGGACATCGTTCTCCATGATGCAGGCGACCGTGCAGGCTTGGCAGCCGACGCACTTGCGCACGTCCACCACCATGCCCCAGCGGTGCGCCGCATCGCCGCCCTTGCGTGCCTCGGCGGCCTCGGCCGGTGCCGGGGCCAGTGTCGCCGCCCCCACTGTGGCGGCGCCGACGCCCAGGACGAAGTTGCGTCGTGATCGGTCCATGACGGGCCCCTTCGCACGTATTCCGTGGCCCGCGGCATTCCGCGGACGTTCTCGTGCGAAGGATAGTCGGACCGGTATCAGGGTCCCATTGGGGCGAATCCTATACTTCTTAGGGTTTTCCCCAAGGACGATATGTCGCAGGCGCTTCAGGCTTTGCTCGATACCGCTTTCACACTTCGCTCAGACTCAACGCGACGCCCCAACGATCTAGCCGGGATTATGCGCCGGGGTTGGCGGGTGTAGCGGCATCCGTTGAGCGGCCGTAGGATTTGGGTGCTGAAGCCAATCCCCGCCGTTTCCGGAGCGCCCACCCGCCATGGTTGATCCTACGCTGCCGCTGCCCGGCCTGTCACCCGTTGCCGGAAAGCCGGTGATCGGGCGCTTTGATGGAGGGCGTCTGTCCTCCGATGGCGGGCTGCTGGTGCTGCGCGAGGTGGAGGGGCGGCTGCGCGTGGCTGAACGGCTGGCCGCCTGCCTCGAAGACCCACGCGATCCCACGCGCACGGTGCACTCGCTGGCCGACATCATCGGCTTTCGCCTGCTGGCGATCGCCGCAGGGTACGAGGATGGCAACGACGCCGACAGCCTGCGCCGCGATCCGCTGTTCAAGATGGCCCTGGAACGCCTGCCATCCGAGCGCGACCTGTGCTCGCAAGCCACCATCTCGCGCCTGGAAAACCTGCCGGATACCCGCGCCTTGCTACGCATGGGCCGGGCCATGGTCGATCTCTACTGCGCCTCCTTCCGCCAAGTGCCCAAGCGCATCGTGCTGGACGTGGACGACACCTTCGACGCGGTGCACGGCGGCCAGCAGTTGCGCCTGTTCAACGCGCACTACGACGAGTACGGCTTCCAGCCCATCGTTGTGTTCGACGGCGACGGGCGCTTCGTCACCGCCGTGCTGCGCCCAGCCAAGCGGCCCAAAGGCACCGAGATCCGCGCCTTCCTGCGCCGCCTGCTCCATGCCATTCGGGCGAACTGGCCGCACACCGAGATCCTGCTGCGCGCCGACGGCCATTACGCCTGCCCGGAAGTGCTGGACTGGTGCGAGGCAAACGGCCTCGACTACGTGCTCGGCCTGCCGACCAGCCGCACCTTGCGCCGTCACGTTACCGCGCTGGAAGCCAGCACCGCCGCCCGCTTCCAGGCCACGCCCGGAGCCGACAAGGTGCGCCGCTTCAAGGAGTTCTACGACGGGGCGAGTACCTGGAGCCGGGTCCGCCGCATCGTCGCGCGGGTAGAGGCGGGCGATCAGGGCACCGACACGCGCTTCATCGTCACCAACCTGCGCCACGGCACGGGCCGCTGGCTGTATGCGGGCCTGTACTGCGCGAGGGGACAGGCGGAAAATCATATAAAAGCCTGGAAGGCCCACCTCGCCGCCGACCGCACCTCCTGCTCCAAGGCGACGGCCAACCAGTTCCGCCTGTTTCTGCACGCCGGGGCGTACTGGCTGCTGTGGAGCCTGCGCTCGCTGATGCCGAAACGATCGCGCTGGCGCACGGTGCAATTCGACACCTTGCGGCTGCGCTTGGTGAAGATCGCCGCGCGCATCGTGGAGATGAAGACGCAGATCAAGGTCCACCTGCCGACCAGCGCCCCAGATCAGGCGATCATCCACCTCGCCCTCGGCCGCCTGCCGCGGCTCATCTGCTGAGCCCCGGGGCAGCGTGCCCCAGCCGTCACCCGTTTCCGTCCACCACCAACTCCGCCCGCGTCACGCCGCCATCAGCGCGGCGGCGGACGGCGCGCGCGCCCGCAACCTCACGACGAACATCTCCGCTCGGCGACCAGACCGCTCGTTACCCTGGTGAATAAAGGCGGCTAGGGGCGCCGTGTCTCATCAGCACCATCGTGATGGTAAAGTCCGGATGACTGCGCGACTTGCATAACCGGGAATGCAGCTTTGATGTACGGTCAAGGCTGAGGGCGGGGCGGAGTTTCATCCATGAGATCAACTCAATCCCTACGGAAAGACGAGCCAGCGCCCCAGCCACCTACCTAATGCGTTAACACTTAGTTGGTGAGGAGCTTGCGATCGATCGGCAGGGCTGGGTCCGCAGCCCATTCGATCATAGAGCCGTCGTAGAGGGTCGCATCCTTGTTGCCGAGGATTTCGGAAAGGACGAACCACCCGAGCGATCCGAGTTGTCCGGAGTTACAGAAGGCAATAAGACGTCCTGTCAGAGGCACGTTGGCCGCAGCCGCGAGCCTCTTGAGGGTCTCCCTGTCCCGAAACACGCCCCCGTTATCAACCGTCAGCCAGTTCTCGGGCAGGCTCATCGCACCCGGGATGGTACCATAGCGCTTCACGGCTGGAGGCTTGTTAACGCCGAGATATTGATCGGACGACCGGATATCGACCAAGGGCGAACCGAGGCGTGTCGCGTTCACCACATCGTCCTTCGTCACGACGAGGCCCGGGCGCATCGTCGCCTTGAACCGCGCGGCAGGCCTCTGTCCAGCATCCTTCTGAAGCGGGCGCTGTCCATTCGCGTAGGCCTTCATTCCGCCGTTCAGGATTGACACGCGATCGTGACCGGAGACCTTAAAGGTCCAATAGACGCGCGTCGCTGTGCTCATATCCGAAGCGCTCAGACCAGCGGCGACAACGACAACGTGACTGGCGTTGTCGATCCCCAGTTCTCCAACCAGCGTCTCGATCTGCTCTGGCGGCGGCAGCATCCCTTCGATGCCCTTTGCATCCGTCACGCGCCAGCCGCCCTTCGTGTAGGAGCTGTGAACAGCCCCGGGGATGTGGCCCTTGGCGTAATCGTCCTGGGCATTTCGAACATCCAGGAAAACCACGCCAGGCCTGCTGATGTTGGTTGCAGCCCATTCTGCGTCCACAAGCGGTTGCACCGACTCCGCGGCAGCGGGGGTGCCAAGAGCCGCCACCATGATCAGGGGAGCAAGCCACGACAGAAGTCTTTTCATCGGTGTTCCTTCTCACATTGAGCGTCAACCGTTAGACCCACTCGCTCGGCGCTCTCCGACGATCGGGTGCCGCGATTGCTCGCTATCGCTCTCCCGCTTGGTCCTCGGTTTCACGCGGGCTGCGGATCCTTGGCGGATGTAATAGGAAAACCGATCCTGCTTCCCATTGGGGCAAACCCTAGACTTCCTAGGGTTTGCCCCAAGGACCAAATGACGCAGGATTGGTTTTGCGGACGGTTGCGCTCTGCAAAGCTGTCACTCGGCTTCGAGAAAAAGCCGCGTCAGGTCCGCCACCGAGCCGACCTCGAGCTTCTCCATGACGTTGTGCCGGTGAACCTCGACCGTCTTCAGGCTCAGGTTGATCTCCGCGGCAATGACCTTGTTCGGCTTGCCCGCAACGACCAGATCGGCGACCTGCCTCTCCCGCGGGGTCAGGCGCGCCAATAAGGAGCGGACATGGGCCTTGTGGGCATGCCCCTCCCAGGCACGGAAGGACTTCTCGAGCGCCTCGTGGACCCGATCCAGCAACACCTGGTCGTTGAAGGGCTTCTCGATGACGTCGACAGCGCCCGCTCGAAAGGCCCGGGCGGCCATTGGAACGTCGGCATGACCGCTGATGACGATGACTGACAGCAGCGACCCGGCTCGGGCGAGCGTTTCCTGCAACTCCAGCCCGCTCATGCCGGGCATGCGCACGTCGGTTACCAGACAGCCCGGTTTGTCCGGCCGGAGGGCATGGAGGAGCTCCTCGCCCGAGGCGAAGGCTTCGACGTGCACCCCGAGTGAGCCGATCAGCCACGTCAGCGAGTGCCGCATCGCGGGATCGTCATCCACGACATAGACGGTGCGCTCCGGGTCAGCCATGGGGCTGTTCCTCCTTTCCGGCCCGCCGGGCCTCGTCCACAATGGGCAAGGTAAAGCGCATGACGACACCGCCGCCAGCGTTGTCAGTCGCCCAGAGATGGCCGCCGTGCGTCTCCACGATGGTGCGGCAGATCGACAGGCCCAGACCCATGCCACCGGATTTGGTGGTGAAGAAGGGGTCAAACAGCCGCGCCCGCGCCTCTTCGGAAATTCCATGCCCCTGGTCGGCCACGGCGACCGCGACCCGCCCCTCTTCATCACGACCAGAGTGGACGGTCACGGTGCGGACACGTCCATCCGCCGTGCCGCCCGGCACGTCTTGCATCGCGTCGAGGGCGTTCTTGACCAGGTTCAGGACGACCTGCTCGATCTGGACGCGGTCCGCCATCACAAGGGGAAGGTCGTCGGCGAGGTCCAAGGCAATGGTGACGCCTCCGTTGCGCGCCTGCCCCTGGCACAAGGACACGGCCGTGCGGACGGCCTCATTCACGTCCATCGGTTCAAGCTGGGACGTCCGCTTGCGCACAAAATTGCGGATCCGCGCGATGATCTGCCCGGCCCGTTCGGCTTGCTCCGCGATGGCCCGCGTGATCTCCACCAACTGGGCCGGATCGCCCGTCCCCATCTCCAGACGTCGGGTGCAGCCGCGGGCATAATTGGCGATCGCCCCGAGCGGTTGGTTCAACTCGTGAGCCAGATTGCTGGCCATCTCGCCGAGAATGGACAGGCGGGCGACATGGTCCATCTCCTTCTGCCGTTCACGCGCGGTCTCCTCGGCGCGGCGGCGCTCGGCCATCTCTCGAACGAGGTCATGGTTGGCGGTGCGAAGCTCGGCCGTGCGCACTTTGATGAGGTGCTCGACACGCAGCGAGTGGACCGCCCACCACAGCAGGGCCATTGCCCCGACCGCAAGCCACTCCCAATGCTCGCGGGCAATGTCAATGAGCGAGACATCACGCAGGTACCGGTAAGGTCCGATGCGCAGAGACCGGAACAGCGTGTGGACGGGCTGGTAGTCGAGCGGCACCGTCCAGCCCTCGTATCCCCCAGCCTTGGCCGCCGGATGATCGGCGGGCATCTGGAACAGGGCAACGACGACCGCCTTGGCGAGATCCTCCGGCGTTGAGGCGAGCCTGGCGAGCGGCCAGTCCGGATACAGGTCCGTGGACAGGGCGCAATCGAAGCCTGGCACCGTCTTGGGAGCAAGGACGCGGAACTGCCCCGGATCCACCCGCCCCTCCACCGCAAGCTCCTCCAGAACGCAGGCGCGCAGCACGCCGACATCGACCGCTCCATCCCGGACCGCGAAGACGACCCGGTCCACGGGGAAGCCGGAAAAACGAAGCTCCTTCAGATCCCGGTAAGGATCGACACCGGCCTTCAGCATCGCGCCCCAGGCGACCTGGAACCCGCCGAAAGCGTCGGGGTCGATCGCCATGACGGTCTGCCCCTTGAGGTCATCCATCCCACGGATGCCAGTGCGGTCCGCGCGCACGATCAGGGCGGAGCCGATCGCACCGCCCGAGGTCCCGGCGCGGAAGGAATGCAGTGTGGCGATCCGGGTCACGCCATGGCGCGCCTCGAGCTCCACGTAATTGCCAGTGTTGGTTAGGACGAAGTCGACGGTGCGGGCCTGCACGGCGGCATCCATGCCCGGCAAGTCAAGCGGCACCATCTGCGCACCGCGGCCGGGAAACTGCTGGGCCAGATACTGTATGGTCGGTTCCCAGGCCGCGTTCGCATGATCGCCGCCCCGGTAGGCCAGGACCCCGACGCGAATGGGCGGCTCCGTGGCCGTGGCCGTGGCCGTGGCCATGCCCGACCACAAGCCGACAAGCACGCCAACCAGAGTCAGACAATCCAGTCGGGGCCTGGTGCGCATCGGTCCTTGGGAGGCTTGAAAGCAATGGGTCGGAGGGAGCCATCCGGCAGGGGCTCCTGCCTTGCACAACGGCGCGCGACCGACCCATCCATCACGCGCCGCATACACCCTTCCGCAACCACTTTCAACCCGCGCACGGTCACACGTTGGTCGTCTCCCGGGTCTGCTCTTGAACGCGCTTCACGCCGAGCAGCTTCAGGGCGTAGCGCTCGTACACCGGCTCGCTGATCCCCTTACGCACCTTGCGCAGGAAGTACCGCTCGAACCCCACCTTGGCGAGGTGGACCCAGCGGCCGTGCGACGACCAGTTGACGTTGCGCGGCGGGATCTGCGGCATGGCGACGAACGCCACGCCGGTGTCGCCGAAGTCGGCCAGGCACAGCGCGTTCCAGGTCGGCTCCTCTGCTGGCTCCTTGCCGTCGAGCAGCGCCCGGATGTTGTGCGCGGTGGCGGTGACCATGGTCTCGATCATGTAGCCGGTCTTCGGCACGCCGACCGGCACAGGAGTCTTCTCGACCGGTGGAATTGCGATGCACACACCGATGCCGAAGACGTTGCGGTGGGTCGGGTTGCGCTGGTGCTTGTCGGCTAGCACGAAGCCGCGCGGGTTGACCAACCCCTCCACGCCCTGGAGCGCGCGGATGCCGCGGAAGGCGGGCAGCATCATGGTCAGACGGCTTTCAACGACGTGATGCGCCTTCTCCTGGCCGTCGTCGCCGATTTCGGTGGCGTGCACCGCGTTGGGCTCGAAACGGTCGGTGCGAGCGTTCGTGATCCACTTAATGTGCCGCTCACGCATCGCCGATTCCAACAGCCCCTTGGTATCCCCCACACCGCCGAGCCCGAGATGCCCGATGTAGGGCTCCGACGTCACGAAGGTGATCGGCACCTTGTGCCGGATCTTGCGGCGGCGCAGGTCAGCATCGGCGATCATCGCGAACTCGTAAGCCGGGCCGAAGCAGGAGGCACCCTGCACTGCACCTACAATCAGAGGCCCAGGGTTCCGGCAGAATTCTTCCCAGCGTTTCGCTGCCTCCACCGCGTGGTCAACATGGCAGATGGAGATGGTGTTGGATTGTGGAGCGAAGCCCTCGATCTCGTCGAAAGCCAACTCCGGCCCGGTCGCAACGACCAGGTAATCATAGGTGAGACGGGAGCCGTCGTTCAGGTCCAGTGCATTTTCCTGCGGCAGCACGCGGCGACAGCCGACCGATTTGAACGCAATGCCCTTGCGCGCGAAGGGCTCAGCAAGCGGAACCATGATGTCGTCGCGCGTGCGCCAGCCAACGGCCACCCAAGGGTTGGACGGCACGAAGTGAAAATGGTCGGTGTTGGAGACGACGGTGATCCGGTCGTCCGGTCCCAGCAGGTCCTTCATCTCGTAGGCCATCGGAATGCCGCCGATGCCCGCCCCGAGGACGACAATGTGCACCATGATGTTTCCTCCCCCCGGCTGGGCCTGTCTTCGAACAACCGGCGGCCTGATTGTTGATTGGTGGCATGCGGGGAAACCGCTGGTTTCCGAGCGGTCCGCGCGACGGAGGCTCCGCCTCCAGCGTCGGTCTTCACCACATTGTATTAGTTATTTCTAATTAAAAGCGCTAAAGGAGTAGCGGGCGGCGCTTCCCACCATCCCGATCCTGCGACAGAAGCCTCATCCTCTTTTTCGGAAGCGACGGTCCCTTCCGGAGAGCGTCAAGTGCTGAGCAATGACCGAGAATCTCGGCCTAGTAAGCCTGCTTTCTGCTCTCTCTGCGGTTAGAGAGCCCGCAATGCGCGAACTTCTGGTCCTCGCCTTCAAAGGCATCGGCGCTCACGCGCCAGGCAGCGTCGACTTGCATCTCGACTGGTCCGCCCCCGATCATTTCGTTCGCTGAGACCGCTGTCGGCTGAAGTTGCCGTGCTCTCAGTTGAAAGCGACTCCGGGGCGCGCTCCCAGCCGCTTCAGGATCATCGCCAGGGGGCAGAAACCGGTGAAAGAGGCTTGGAGCATGTTGGCGCCGACGAAGGCCGCCAACCACAGCCACTGCGGGCTGTGCAGGTGCGACAGGGCAAGGCTCAGCAGGACCATGGACCCGGCGAAGGCCATAACGATACGGTCGATGCTCATGTCAATGTCTCCCGACGGAAGGGTTGGTTTGACGACGAATGCCCCGCTGGCGGACGCTCGCAATACAGCCCCGCCAGCACCTCGATCACCGCGGCCGCCTCGGCGCTGGCCAGGGCGTAGAAGATCGTCTGGCTTTCGCGGCGGGTGCGGACGAGCCCCTCGGCGCGCAGCCTGGCCAAGTGCTGCGACAGCGCCGACTGGCCAAGCCCGACGGCATCCGCGAGGGCGCTGACGCACATCTCCCCTCGCCCTAGGAGGCAGAGGATGGAAAGGCGTCGTTCATTGGCTAGCGCCTTCAGCAGGCGCGTCGCCGAACGGATATGGCCGCCGTCCAATTCATTCATTGACACTAAATTACCATGTTCTAAAATAGCGGTCAAGAGACCACTCGTCTATCCGCTACAAGGTGGCCCGTCATGACCCGCCCAATCGCACCCGTCACGCTGGCAGCGACTCTTCTATTCGCCATTCTGCCGCTGTCCGGCGCGCGTGCCCAGGGCGAGCGCCTGACCATCCAACCCCGGCCGGTCGAGGATCTGAAGGCGGTGTTCGCGACCGTGGAAAGCGTCCACGAGACACTCGCGCGCACCCGCATCGGCGGCACCATCGCCGACCTCAAGGTCAAGGAGGGCGACAAAGTCACCATGGGCCAGATCGTCGCCGTGGTCCGCGACGCCAAGCTGCCGCTGCAATTGGCCGCGCTGGATGCGCGGATCCAGGCCCTTCAGGCGCAGCAGCATCAGGCGGAACTGGAACTGGACCGCGCCCGTCAGTTGCGGGCGAGCGGAACGGGCACGCAGCAGAGGCTCGACGACGCGCAGGCGGCGCTGGACGTCGCGCGCGCCCAGATTGCCGCTATGAAGGCGGAGCGTGCGGTGGTTGACCAGCAGCTGCGTGAGGGCGAGGTGTTCGCGCCCGCCAACGGCCGCATCCTCCAGGTCAAGGTGATCGACGGCGCGGTGGTGATGCCCGGCGAGCCGGTGGCGAGCATCGCGACAGAGACCTATGTGCTGCGCCTGCACCTTCCCGAACGGCACGCCCGCTTCATGCACGAGGGCGACCCGGTGCTGGTCGGCGACCGCGGGCTCGCACTGGTCACGCCGCCCGGCGGCGAGGCGGCCCAGGAACCGAAGTCGCTGGACCTGAAGCGCGGCACCGTTCGCCAGGTCTATCCAGAGATGGCGAGCGGCCAAGTGGTCGCTGACGCCACAGTGACCGGGCTCGGTGACTTCTTCGTGGGCGAGCGCGTGCGCGTCTACGTCGCCACCGGCACGCGGGAGGCTTTTGTCATTCCGCCTGACTTTGTGCTGCGCCGCTTCGGCACCGACTTCGTACGGCTGGCCGATGGGACGGAGGCACCGGTCCAGGTCGGCGGCCCCATCCCCAAGGTCGGCGACCAGCCCGGCGGGATCGAAGTGCTGTCCGGACTGAAGCCCGGTGACGTGATCGTTCGACCGGAGGATACTTGATGACGCTCGGCCTGTCCGGTGTCCTGACGCGGACCTTCATCCGCTCGCCGCTCACCCCATTGCTTCTGCTGGCCTCGCTGGTGGTAGGCATGGTCGCTCTGCTCTCCCTGCCACGGGAAGAGGAGCCGCAGATCAGCGTGCCCATGGTGGACATCCTAGTCCGCGCCGACGGGCTAAAAGCGGACGACGCCGTCGAACTCGTCACCAAGCCGCTGGAGGAGATCGTCAAGGGCATCGACGGAGTAGAGCACACCTACTCCCAAACCTTGGACGACCGCGTTGTCGTCACCGCCCGCTTCCTGGTCGGCACCTCGTCCGACGACGCAATCCTGCGCGTACACGAGAAGGTGCGCGCCAACATGAACCGCATCCCGCTCGGTGTTCCCGAGCCACTAATCGTCGGGCGCGGCATCAACGACGTGGCGATCTTGACCCTGACGCTGGCCCCCAATCCGGACGCGGCCCCGCGTTGGACCGACACCGCGCTCTACGACGTCGCGGACGAGCTTCTGGCGCAGCTGGTGCAGGTCGAGGATGTCGGCCTGACCTTTCTGGTCGGCGGCCGCCCCGACCAGATCCGCGTGGAGCCGGACCCGGAGCGGTTGTCGCTCTACGGCGTGACGCTCAACCAAGTCGTGGACAAGGTCAAGAACGCCAACCGCTCTTTCCTTGTCGGGCAGGTACGCTCCCACAGCGGCAGCCTGCCGGTGGTAGCCGGGCAAACGCTCCAGGGGACGACCGACATCGGGCTGTTGCTGGTCACAACGCGCGACGGGCGCCCAGTCTACGTGAAGGACGTGGCCGACGTCGTGGTGGGATCCCGGCCGGACGAGAGCACGGCGTGGCACATGGTGCCGGACGGCAAGGGTGGGCTGGTCCGCGTGCCCGCGGTCACCATCGCCGTCGCCAAGCGCGCCGGGGCCAACGCCGTGACCATCGCCGGACGTGTGCTGGAGCGCGTCCACGCGATTGAGGCTGCCGGGCTGCCCAAGGATCTCACCGTCACCGTCACCCGCAACTACGGCGAGACGGCGAACGAGAAGGTCAACGAGCTCTTGTTCCATCTGGCGCTCGCCACCGTGACCATCGTGGTGCTGATCGTGCTGGCGATCGGCTGGCGCGAGGGTGTGGTCACCTTCATCGTCATCCCGACGACGATCCTGCTGACCATGTTCGCGTCCTGGCTGATGGGCTACACCATCAACCGCGTCAGCCTGTTCGCGCTGATCTTCTCCATCGGCATCCTGGTGGACGACGCCATCGTGGTGGTCGAGAACATCGACCGCCACTGGGCGATGAAGGACGGCCGCACCAAGATCCAGGCAGCCGTTGAAGCGGTGGCGGAGGTCGGCAATCCGACCATCGTCGCCACGTTGACGGTGATCGCGGCGCTGCTGCCGATGATGTTCGTGTCCGGCCTGATGGGCCCGTACATGAGCCCGATCCCGGCCAACGCTTCCGCCGCCATGCTGTTCAGCTTTTTCGTCGCCATGGTGCTGACGCCCTGGCTGATGGTGAAGCTGCGTCCTGGCGAGACGCCCACCGGGCATGGCGCCGGGCATGGGAATGGCGAACATGGCCACGGTGGCGCGCTGGGGCGGATGTACCTGGCGGTCGCCCGGCCGGTCATCCGGACCAAGCGGACCGCTTGGATCTTTCTGCTGGCGGTCGGCGTGGCGACGCTGGCGTCCACGGCGCTGTTCTACACGAAGGACGTGACGGTCAAGCTGCTGCCCTTTGACAACAAGTCGGAGCTTCAGATCATTGTGGACCTGCCGCGCGGCGCGGCGCCGGAGGATACGGAGCGCGTCCTGCTGACCGCCGCCCGGAAGATCGCCGACCTGCCGGAACTGGCGAGCGTCCAGGCCTACAGTGGCACGGCCTCGCCCTTCAACTTCAACGGTCTGGTCCGGCACTACTACCTGCGTGACCAGCCGGAGCAGGGCGACCTCCAGGTGAACCTTGCCCCCAAGGAGAAGCGCCAGCGGGCCAGCCACGACATCGCGCTGGACATTCGGAAGCGCTTGGCCGACCTGCCTGTGCCCCCCGGGACCTCCATCAAGGTCGTCGAGGTGCCGCCCGGCCCGCCGGTTCTCTCCACTCTGCTGGTCGAAGTCTACGGCCCTGACGCCGGGACCCGCCGCAAGACCGCCACCATCGTCGGGGACGTCTTCCGCCAAGTGGACTTTATCGTGGACGTGGACAACAGCTTCCGCGAAGCGGGCGAGCGGCTGCGTTTCGCGCTGGACCGCGAGAGCCTGGAGTTCCACGGGGTGGAGGAACAGGCGGTCTACGACACCTTGCAGGCGTTGATGGCCGGGGTGCCGGTCGGCTACTCGCACCGCGGGGCCGGGCGCAACCCAATCGAAATCGCGATCCGCCTGCCCAAGTCCGGCCTGTTCCTGTCCGAGCGCATCCTTGCCACACCGGTGCCGGGCGCGCGCGGCACGGTGGAGCTGGGCGACCTCGTCACCATGACGCGGGAGCCCGCCTCCTACCCGCTGTTTCGCCGCAACGGCCGCTTCGCCGAGATGGTCATGGCCGACCTCGCCGGGCGGTTCGAGGCACCGATCTACGGCATGATGGCCGTCCAGGACCGCCTGAAGGAAGTCGACTGGAAAGCGGCCGGTTTCGCAGGTGAACCCGAAGTCCTTTTGCACGGTCAGCCCGACGACCAGAGCGCGCCCAAGCTGCTATGGGAGGGCGAGTGGGAGATCACCTACGTCACCTTCCGCGACATGGGCGCGGCGTTCGGCGTGGCGATCCTCGGCATCTACTTGCTGGTGGTGGCGCAGTTCGGCAGTTTCAAGCTGCCGCTGGTGATTCTGGTGCCGGTGCCACTGACGCTGATCGGCATCGTGCTCGGCCACTGGCTGTTCGGGGCGGCGTTCACCGCCACCTCGATGATCGGCTTCATCGCGCTGGCGGGCATCATCGTGCGCAACTCCATCCTGCTGGTGGACTTCATCCGCCACCTGCGGGAGCGCGGGGTGCCGCTGCGCGAGGCGGTGCTGGAGGCGGGCGCCATCCGCTTCAAGCCGATCCTGCTGACCGCGGTGGCCGCGATGATCGGCGCGGCCTTCATCCTGACCGACCCGATCTTCCAGGGGCTGGCGATCTCGCTGCTGTTTGGGCTGCTGAGTTCGACGCTGCTGACCGTGCTGGTCATCCCGGCGATCTACGTCGTCCTGCGCAGCGACGCCCCCATCTCGCCGACCCGTTCGGCGGGGGACCCGGACACCGGCCGACCATCCATGGCCGTGGCGCGCAGCGGCAAACTTGTGAACACTCGGGGATGACCATGCTGAAAACGCTTCGCAGCCTCCTTGGCCTTCCACAGAGTGGGAGCGCCACGAGCGACCAGATCAGGACCGTCGATCCGGCCACCATCAAAGGCTGGCTGAAGGAGGGTTCGGCGGTCATCGTGGATGTCCGGGAGCCACACGAGCACCGTGCGGCCCACATCCCCGGCGCGGTGCTCGTTCCGCTGTCGCAGTTCGATCCGCGCCGAGTGCCGGTCGAGCCTGGAAAACATCTCGTCTTCCACTGCCAGAGCGGACGGCGTTGCGGCCCGGCCGCGGCCAGGATGGTAGAGAGCGGCTTCACCGGCGAGATCAACCGCATGAAGGGTGGAATGAACGCTTGGCTGGCCGCCTCCGGGCCAGTCGAGCGGTAGCGGAACGAAGACCTTGCACGGTGGGTGCGGCCCTGACCAACGGGTCAGGGGGCCCTTTCCATCCAGCCGTGCTTCTCGAAGATCCGCTTGCCCTCCTCGGATTTCAGGAAGGCGACGAAGTCCCGAGCCGAGGCTTTCTGCGAGCCGGTCTTGGTCAAGGACACGCCGGTGTCGCGGTAGATGCGGAGATCCGGCTCGATCTCGACAATATCAGTGCGCGTCCGTTCATTGGCGCCCCAGATGTTCCAGATGATCCAGGCGTCAATGCCGGGGGTGCTGTCCCACACCTTCTGAGCTTCGGCGCTGTTGGCGGCGTAACCGACGATGTTCTTGCGGAAGGCGCGAACCATGGCGATGTCGCCGGTCCGACCGACGATGTCCTCCCACAGCCCGGTCTGCCCGGCGCCCTGTACGATCAGGACCTTCATGTTCGGCTTCAGCAGGTCGCGAATGCCGGTGATGCCCTTGGGATTGTCGGGCCGGACCAACACCACCGACGGCCGAAGGTAGAGCGGGTCGACGGTGTCTTCCAAGATGCGTCCTTCCATCACCCGGATGAAGTCGGTCATCATGTTCTCGGCACCACTGAAGATGACGTCGGCGTCCTGTTTGGCTTTGTCCAGCCATTGCGGCGTCGGCCCGGCGGTGAGGTTGACTGTGATGTTGCGTGCCTTTCCGAACGTCGCGGACGCCTCCTTCATGGCAGGCAGCGGACCGCCGGGTCCGTAAACGTTGACGACCTCCTGCGCCATCGCGGGCAGCGTCAGGCCCGACAGCAGTAGGGCCGCGGAGAACAGGGTTCTCCAGCGGGCGTTAAGGAACATAGGCTTCCTCCCTGACGGGGCTTCAATCTTTCCATTAGACAATTCTCATGATACTTTGTTCCGGCCATCCTGACTCATCATGGATGATCGTTGGATAGTCCGATCCAGGAGAGGGATGTAGGACAGGGCTCTCCTGCTCGCCGAGCCTCGGCCTTGATAGAGGTTAATGCCTGGCTCAAGCGCTCGGGATGATGCTGTCTCCAGGCTCACGACTTGGAAAAGGAGGCACGACCATGCGCATCCTCACAGCCACAGCGATTGCCCTGGCGTTGTCCTTGCTGGGGTATGAGGGAGCCATTGCACAGGCGTCGGCGCAGGACGAGACTCCGATCTATGGCAGCCAGTTGATGACACAGCAGGAGCGCTATCACCTCCAGATGCAGGCTCGCGCCCAGGAACGTGGCGTCACTCTCCCCGATGAGCCTCCCCCTATGCCACGACAGGGCATGGGAATGGGACCAGGGCCGGGTGGCGGTCCTGGCGCCGGGGGCGGCCCGATGGGGTCCGGAGGCGGACCCGGCGGCCCACGTCGATAAGTGGGCCTTCTCATCCACCACGCTCGGGGGATGCTCCCGTGCTCCCGAGGGCGCTCACCACCTCGCCAGGAGAGTCATGACGACGAACCCGGAACGCGACCGCTGGAACGAGCGGTTCTCCGCTGAGGAGTATCTCTTCGGCACGGCGCCCAATGCTTTCCTGGCCAAGCAACGCTCCTGGCTACAGCCCGGTCAACACGCGCTCGCCATTGCCGATGGCGAGGGCCGCAACGGCGTCTGGCTGGCCCAGCAAGGACTGGAGGTGTATCGATCGATGTCTCACCCATCGCCCTCGCCAAGGCACGGCGGCTCGCTGCTGAACAGGGTGTCACGCTCCAAACCGAGGAAGCAAACCTGGAGACCTGGACGTGGGAGCCCGAGCGGTTCGACGTCGTTGCCGCGATCTTCATCCAGTTCGTACGGCCCGCTCTGCGCGCCGCCATCTTCCAGGGCATTCAGCGCACGCTCGCGCCCGGAGGTCTGCTCCTGCTCCAGGGTTACCGTCCCGAGCAGCTTGGGTATGGCACCGGCGGCCCCCCGCACGCCGAGAACATGTACTCGGCCGCGATGCTGCGCGCGGCCTTCGCCGACTTTGACATCCTGCATCTCGAGGAGCACGACTCTATCCTCTCCGAAGGGGCAGGTCACCACGGGATGTCGGCCCTCGTTGACTTGGTGGCGCGCAAGCCCGCGGTGTGACGGCAGCCGATCCGAGCGCCAGAGCAAGCCTACGGTGCCCGTTGTCCGGAACTGCAACGGACGGCAACCGCAGACATCAGGTCCACAAAGGCTTTGGTCAGCACGCCCTGGCGCTTAGACAGCACCACGGTCAGAGCGCGTCGATCGGGATCTTGAGATAGCGTTTGCCGTTCTCCTCGGCGGGTGGCAACTGCCCGGCGCGCACGTTCACCTGCACCGAGGGCAGGATGAGCTTCGGCATGTCCAGCGTCCGGTCACGGGCCGTGCGGAGCGCCACGAACTCGTCCTCGCCGACACCGGCCCGAACGTGGACGTTGCACGCCCGCTGCTCCGCGACCGTGCTCTCCCAGGCGTATTCGTCCCGGCCCGGCGCCTTGTAGTCGTGGCCGGTGAAGAGCCGCGTCGCGGGCGGCAGAGCCAGGATGCGTCGGATCGAGCGGTACAGGGCGTGCGCGTCGCCACCTGGGAAGTCGCAGCGCGCCGTGCCGTAGTCGGGCTGGAACAGGGTGTCGCCGACGAACGCCGCGTCGCCCACCACATAGGTCATGTCCGCCGGGGTGTGGCCGGGCGTGTGAATGGCCTGTGCCTCCAACTGGCCAATCCGGAACCGCTCGCCGTCGGCGAACAGATGGTCGAACTGGCGCCCGTCGGCCACGAAGCCGGGTTCCATGTTGAACAAGGCGCGGAAGACCTTCTGGACCTCACGGATGTGCTCGCCGATGCCGATGCGGCCGCCGACCCGTTCCTTCAGATAAGGCGCGGCGGACAGGTGATCAGCGTGAACATGGGTCTCCAGAATCCACTCGACCGTCAGGCTGCGCTCGCGCACCAGTGCGACCATGCGATCGGCCGAGGCGGTCGCGGTGCGGCCGGACTTCGGGTCGAAGTCGAGCACGCTGTCGACCAGGGCCGCGGCCCGGGTGGCGGGATCGGCGACGACATAGCTGACGGTGTTGGTCGCCTCGTCGAACAGCGGCATTACGTCGGGTTTCATCGAGACCTCCTGGCTGGTCCGGCGGGACCGTTCCTGGTACCGCTTGAACAGGTGGCCCGGCGCCGTATATTAGTCAAGCATAAATTACAAAGACGGAAACTGTGCCGAACGTACCGAACGATCTGCCGATGGACACCGCCGAGTGGGAAGCCCGCGCCACCGAGGCCGAGGCGTTCCTGCGCTCGCTCGCGAGCCGCCACCGCTTGATGATTCTGTGCTCATTGCTCGAAGGTGAGATGCCGGTGGGTGAGCTCGTCCGGCGCCTCGGCCTGTCCCAGTCCAACCTGTCCCAGCACCTGGCCAGGCTGCGCGAGGAAGGACTGGTGGCGACCCGCCGGGACGGCACGGCCATCTTTTACCGCATAGGCTCGGACCGGGTTCGCCCCATCCTCGCCGAGCTCTACCGCCTGTTCTGCGTCGCCGGTCGCCCCGAGTGACGCCTCACCTCTGAAACTGAGATCCATGGTACACTTCACGCCTGTCTCGGCCGCCGTCGGCGGCCTCCTGATCGGTTTGTCCGCCGCCCTCCTGTGGGTCGCCAAAGGCCGGATCGCCGGGATCAGCGGCATCCTCGGCGGCCTTGGCGCTCTACGCTCCGGCGACGTCGCCTGGCGCGCCATCTTCCTGGTCGGCCTGATGGCGGCGCCGCTGCTCTACGGCGTGGCGGGTGGTGCGCTGCCGGAACCCGCGTCGCCCACCAACCCCGCCCTCCTTGTCGTAGGCGGTCTTCTGGTCGGTTTCGGCACACGCCTTGGCAACGGCTGCACGAGCGGCCATGGCGTCTGCGGCCTCGCCCGGCTGTCGCAACGGTCCCTCACGGCCACCGCACTCTTCATGGTCAGCGCCGCCGTCAATCGGAGCCTGACCGCCATGCCCTCCCTGCTCGTCGCCCTGGTGTCCGGCCTGCTGTTCGGCCTGGGGCTGACGGTGTCCTCCATGATTGACCCCGCCAAGGTGCTGAATTTTCTGGATGTGGCGGGCTCCAGGGACCCGCGTCTCGCCTTCGTGACGGCCGCGGCCATTCCCGTGGCGGCCGTCGGCTTTGTTGTGGCGAGCCGACGCGGGACGCCGCTGGTCGGCACCGCCTTCCACGGTCCCAAGGCAACCGCCATTGACCGCCGCCTCGTGACGGGCGCCGTCCTGTTCGGCGTGGGCTGGGGGCTGGTCGGCTACTGTCCCGGCCCGGCGCTCGCCACGCTCGGCTTGGGGGCTTCGGGACCGTGGCTGTTCGTCGCCGCCATGCTGGCCGGTATGGCCGCCCACGACCTGATCATGGCCATCCGCATGCGCCGCACCGCGGTCGCGTGACCTCCCCCAACCCGGAATTCCCAGGATGTCCGAACTCCTCACGATCTTGTCCGGTTCGCTGGTCGGCTTCTCCCTCGGCCTGATCGGGGGCGGCGGCTCGATCCTTGCCGTGCCGTTGCTGCTCTACGTCGTGGGCGTGCCGGATCCCCACGTCGCCATTGGCACCAGCGCCCTGGCGGTCGCCGCCAACGCCTTCGCCAACCTGGCCCAGCACGCCCGGGCCGGGACGGTGAAATGGCCCTGTGCGGCCACCTTCGCCGCGTCCGGCGTGGTCGGGGCGCTGGTCGGCTCGACGGTCGGCAAGGCAGTCAACGGCGAGAGCCTGTTGTTCCTGTTCGCGCTGGTGATGGTCGTGGTCGGCGTCTCCATGCTGCGCGGACGCGGGAACGAGGGCGACCCGACGGTGCGCATCAACAAGACGATCGCAGTGCGCCTAGTCGGCATCGGCTTCCTGACAGGTGCGGTCTCGGGCTTCTTTGGCATTGGCGGTGGCTTCCTGATCGTCCCTGGTCTCCTGCTCGGCAGCGGTATGGCGGTGCTCAACGCCATCGGCTCGTCGCTGTTCTCGGTCGGCGCCTTCGGCCTGACCACGGCGGCCAACTACGCACTCTCGGGTCTGGTAGATTGGACGGTCGCCGGACTATTCATTGCCGGTGGCGTGATCGGAGGATTCGCGGGCATGAAGGCCGCAGTGGGGCTATCCACGCGCAAGGGCGCTCTGACCAAGGTTTTCGCGGGGGTGCTATTCGCGGTGGCCGCATACATGCTGTACCGCAACGCGGGTGTCCTGGGCCTGTTCTGATCCGATTCAACATGGATCAAGGAAGACTGAGTGGGGGTGTCCTGCACCGAAAGCCCTTGGTGGTGCCGAGCTCGAAAGCCTTGTGCTCGGTGTGCTCTTCAAGGACGCGGCATCTCTGGAGCGGTTCGAGAAGGTCGACACACTGGCCGCCGACAAGACGGGCTCCCTAACCGAGGGTTAGCCGATGGTGACCGCCGTGCTTACAACGCCATGCGGTTCTTCGCACATCTTCATCAGCCCAGGTTGGCCGGGACGAGCACGAACTCCCGCTTCACCGCGCCGGGCACCGAGGCGCATGCCCGCGAGGGCATGTTCCTGGTGGCGCCGAACGGCCGTGAGGAGGAGGTTCGCGCCCAGTTGGCCCGGCCCGCCTTCTCCCGTGTGGCCGACCTCAAAGTGCGCTACCTGCCGTACGGGGAGTTGGAGTCCCATCGGGAGTCCATCGCCCGCTTCGGCACGGGCATGAAGGCTATCCACGCCATCTCGCGGACCTTGGTTTAGAGGCGCCCTTGCTACGCTGCGCGCTGGCCTCCGGTCCCGCGAGCCCCGAGCCGGATCACAAGCGCTCGGCGACGAGTCCGGGAATGGTGATTGGTGTTCAACGAGACTCTGGATTTGGCCGCCCTCATCTTGGCCGTGGCCACGCTGTATGCGGCCGTCGGGCAAGCGGGTGCGTCGGGATATCTGGCGGTCATGGGCATCGTCGGCCTGGACCCCGTGATGATTAAGCCTACCGCGCTCGCGCTGAACCTGCTGGTCGCCGCCATCGGTACTGTGCGCTTCGCGCGCGCCGGTCTGTTTGAATGGCGGAGCTTCTACCCGTTCGGCGTCCTCGGGATGCCGTTCTCGTTTCTCGGCGGCATGCTGCACCTGCCACCCCATCTCTACTATCCGGTGGTCGGCGGCATCCTGCTCGCCGCGGCCCTGGAACTGGCGCGATCCACTTGGGCTGCGCGCGGAACGGCCGAGGGAACGAAGGCGGTCGAGCCCCCGTTCATTCCGGCGCTCGCCAGCGGAGCCGCCATCGGTTTCCTGTCCGGGATGACCGGCACGGGCGGCGGCATCTTCCTCGCCCCGCTGATTCTGCTCATGGGGTGGGTCGAGACACGCCGCGCCGCGGCCGTGTCCGCCGCCTACAACCTCCTGAACTCGGCGGCGGCCCTGGCCGGGACTTGGACGACCTTCACCGCGTTGCCGTCGGTCCTGCCGTGGTGGCTGGCCGCCGCCGGTGTCGGTGGCGCGGTCGGGGCTTGGCTGGGCAGCCGCCATCTGCCGACCGCGACGTTGCGGTACCTGCTCTCGGCGATCCTCGCCTCGTCCGGCATGAAGATGCTGGTCACATGACACCCCTGGAAAACCGATGGCGGCCCGTTCACGCCAGTCAGTGGCTGAACCCGCCCTTGGCCATGGCGAGATGATGCGCCTGATGATGGCTGCCCTGGGCCATGATGCCGATGAACCCGAGCCCACGGATGCGCGCCGTCTCCTTCGGGGCCACTGCGGTGACGGTCAGGACGACGCCGTTCGCCGTCGGCTCTGCCTTGGCGGACCAGCCGTTCACGCCATTGATCTCGTGGCCGTGCGCTGGGACCATCCGCCGGATCGCCTCCAGGGTCCGCCCGTCGCCGGTGACCTCGTGGCGTGCGCCACCGTCCACGGGCGTTGCTGCCGCCTTCGCGTTCAGCGTGACCTCGTTCATGTCGACGAGGTGCTGGCGTAAAGCTTCGATGTCCACCTTGGACCAGTCGGTGCTTGGATCAGCCTCCAGGATGCGGACAATCTCCTGGATCGTGCCGAAGGCGTCCTGGCCGGGCATGGTCGGGACCGCGCTGGACGGCGACGTAGGCGCCTCGGCGTGGTGGGCGGCGTGGTCCATCGGCATCGCGAACTGTGCGGCGGCGCTCCCGCCCCTAACGGCAACGACGAGGGCAAGGGCAGCGGCGGTGGTGTGGATCGGCATGGCGTGCTCTTGGTGAGCTATCTCTGCGGACGGTAGCCGGGCGCCGCAGGCTGCCATATGATTGTGATCATATGACGGACATTTCGGAGCGAGGGCGGCCTTGGGCATTCAGGGGGCAGGCGCGTGGGTCGGGCTCGTTGATTCGGAACGTCTCCGCCGTCGGCGCCTGGAGCCGGGGGAGGCGTTGTTTCGGCAGGGTGCCTCCGCCGTGGCGGTCTATCGCGTGGACTGCGGGAGGGTGCGGCTCGTCCGCCACCTTGAGGACGGGTCGTCGGTGGCGTTGCACGTTGCCCGGAACGGCGAGACGTTCGCCGAGGCTGCCCTGTGGGCGGAGGCGTACCACTGCGACAGCGTAGCCGAGGCTCTGTCCGAGGTCACGGTGATCCCGAAGGCAGACCTGCTCGACGCCTTGGAGGACAATCCCCAGGCGGCGCTCGCCTTGGCCCGTGGGCTCGCCGCCCACGTCCGCGACCTGCGCGCCCGGCTGGAACTGCGGAACATCCGCTCGGCGCCCAAATGGATCCTCGCGTGGCTCCGACTCCAGGCGTCGGGCGACCCGCCGACGGCGCGGCTTGACCGGCCATGGACGGAAATCGCCGCCGAGATCGGCCTGACGCATGAGGCCATCTACCGGGCGCTGTCCACGCTGGAGCGCACGGGACGCATCGCGCGGCGGAGTGGCGTCATTACCCTTTGCCGTCATCGCGATGCCTGAGGCGTTGGCTTCGCGAACCCACTGGACTTCAGGTTGGCGCGCCTCGCGGCCCCAGGAGCACGATGGCGGCACCAACCAGACAAACGGCTGCTCCGATCAGGTCCCAGCGGTCCGGTCGCTGCCCCTCAACGGCCCACAGCCACATCAGCGACGCGGCAACGTAGACGCCCCCGTACGCCGCGTAGGCTCGCCCGGCGAAGCTCGCGTCGATGCGGGTGAGCAGCCACGCGAACGCTGCCAGACTGGCGAGTCCGGGGATAAGCCAGAGCGGTGACTTGTCCAGACGTAGCCATGCCCAAAAGGAGAAGCAGCCCGCGATCTCGCCAACCGCCGCGGTGGCGTAAACGGCTAGCGCGTTCATGGGCGTTCCTCTGCGACACCATCATGCGGCGAGAACGCCTCGATGATGCGGCAGTCGGCCATGCGCCCATCACTCCGGCACTGGTGGGCCAAGCGATCGAGTTCGTCACGCAGGCGCTGGAGGTCGGCTATCTTGCGTTCGACCTCATAAAGCTGTTCGAGCACCAGCGCATCGACCTCGTCGCACGGCCGGTCCGGCTGGTCGGCCAAGTCGAGCATCGCCCGTACGGTCTCGAGCGGGAACCCTAGGTCCCGAGCCCGGCGCACGAAGCTCAGCCTTCGGACGTGCTCCGCGCCGTAACTGCGGTAGTTCCCCGCCGTGCGCGCGGGCTCGGGCAGGATGCCGATCTGCTCGTAGAAGCGGATGGTCTCCGGTTTCGTGCCAGTCGCCTTGCCCAGCGCCCCGATCGACAGCCCTGATTTTCCCGACATAACCCCTTGACCCTCTAGTTACTTCAAGGTCCATCTTACCGGACAGATGGCGGAACCGCAGCATCCAATGCCGCGTGAGCCCCCTGTTTCGGTTGGAGTTTGTCATGCAGGAGAAGACCTCGGCGTTGGCCGCAAACGCGGGTACGCGAACCCTGCGCTACAAGGTCGTGGGCATGGACTGCCCAAGCTGCGTCAGCAAGGTCGAGACCGCGTTGCTCCGTGTCCCCGGCGCCGACGACATCGGCCTCAACTATCATTCGCAGGTCCTGAGGCTGACGCTGGACGAAGCAACAACGCCCCGGTCAAAGCTCGAGGACACGATCCGCACTCTCGGCTACCGCGTCGAGCCCCTGGGCGATCTGCGCATCATCGCCGATGACGCCGCGCGTGGGGCCGACGAGGCGTCCGCGTCCGAAGAGCGGCCGTGGTGGAGCACGCCCAAAGGCAAGGTGACCATCCTCATTGGCATCCTCGTTGCGGCGGGCTATCTGGCGTCGTGGCTTGCCCCGGCTCTGGAGGACCACGCCCTCGTCCCCGCCGCCCTGGTCGGTTTGGCCGTGTTCGGCCGACGCGCCGTCGCGCTAGTTCGTGCGGGCTCGCCCTTCAGCATCGAAATGCTGATGTCGGTGGCCACCGTGGGCGCCCTGTTCATCGGCGAGGCCGCCGAGGCCGCCGCCGTGGTGCTCCTCTTCGCCGTCGGCGAACTCCTGGAGGGCGTGGCGGCGGGCACCGCCCGATCCGGCATCAAGGCGCTGTCGAGCCTCGTTCCCAGAACCGCGCTGCTGATCGACGGCGAGGCCGCCCGCGAGGTTCCGGCATCGCGCCTGGAGGTCGGCCAAGTCGTCCTGGTCCGCCCCGGCGACCGGGTGCCTGCCGACGGCGAAGTCATTGAGGGAGAGTCCGACGTCGACGAGTCCCCGGTCACCGGCGAGTCCGTCCCCGTCCCCAAGCACGTCGGCTCGTCCGTTTTCGCGGGCGGCATCAACGCCACCGGTGCCCTGCGGGTCCGGGTCACGCGGACCGCGGCCGACAACACCATTGCCCGCATCATACACCTCGTCGAGGAGGCGCAGGCCAGTAAGTCGCCCACGGCGCGCTGGATCGAGCGGTTCAGCGCACGCTACACGCCCGCGGTGATCGCGGTGGCGGTTCTCACCGTCCTGGTGCCGTCGCTCGCCGTCGGAGCGGACTGGCACACCTGGATCTACCGCGGCCTCGCCCTGCTGCTGATCGGCTGCCCCTGCGCCCTGGTGCTGTCAACCCCGGCCGCGATCGCGTCGGGCATCGCCGCCGGGGCGCGGCGTGGCCTCCTCATCAAGGGCGGCGCCGCGCTGGAGGCAATCGGCCGCGTTCGGACCATCGCTTTCGACAAGACCGGCACGCTGACGCAGGGACGGCCGCAGGTGACCGACCTTGTCCCGCTGACCGGAACCGAACGCTCCCTGCTCGGACTCGCCGCCGCCGTGGAGAACGGCTCCAGCCACCCGATCGCCCAGGCCATCCTCGAGCGGGCGGCGGCCGACGGCGTGCCGCTTCGTCCGGCCCGCGACCAGAAGGCCGTCCCCGGAAAGGCGGCGCAGGGCGTGGTGACCGGGAGGCTCGTCGAGGTCGCCTCGCCGCGCCATGCCGTCGAGCGCGGCGGTCCGGAGGGCATCCCCTCCGACCGCATCGCCGCCCTGGAGGACGAGGGCAAGACCGTGGTCGTCGTTCTCGCGGACGCGCAGCCGGTCGGCCTCATCGCCCTGCGCGACGAGCCGCGGCCCGACGCCACCGACGGGGTCGCCGGTCTGCGCGAGCTCGGCGTCCGCAGTGTCATGCTGACCGGCGACAACAGCCGGACCGGACAGGCCATTGGCCGGGGGCTTGGTGTCGACGTGAAGGCCGACCTTCTGCCCGAGGACAAGCTCCGGGAGATTGCGGCGCTGCGGGCACAGGGCCCGGTCGCCATGGTCGGCGACGGCATCAACGACGCTCCCGCCCTGGCGGCGGCCGACGTCGGCGTCGCCATGGGCGGCGGCACGGACGTGGCGCTGGAGACCGCCGACGCCGCGCTGCTGGGCAACCGGGTCGCCGACATCGCCGCGCTGGTCCGCCTGTCGCGGGCGACGATGGCCAACATCCACCAGAACGTCGCCATCGCCCTCGGGCTGAAGGCGGTCTTCCTGGTGACCACATTGACCGGCATGACGGATCTCTGGCTGGCGATCCTGGCCGACACCGGGGCCACCGTCATCGTCACCCTCAACGCACTGCGCCTGCTCCGCCAGGGCAAGTGAAGGAGACTGCCACCTTGATCCTCGAAACCGTATCGACCAGGCGCTCGGGTCTCCGGCTGGCGCTGGTCGTCGCCCTGCTCACCGCCGTCGCGGACCAGATCTCGAAGTGGGTGATCCTCGATCACGTCATGGATCCGCCGCGCCTGGTCGAGGTCACCCCGTTCTTCAACCTGACCCTCGGCTTCAACCGCGGCGTCAGCTTCGGCTTCCTGGGTGACGGGGCGGCGGGACCCTCGCTGCTCAGCGGCTTGGCCGTGGCGATCGTCATCGCCTTGGGCGTATGGGCGTCACGCACCAACAGCCGGGCGGAGGCCGGAGCCCTCGGCGCCGTCATCGGCGGTGCCATCGGCAACGTCGCCGACCGGATCCGCCAGGGAGCGGTGACCGACTTCCTGGACTTGCACGCCTTCGGCTGGCACTGGCCTACGTTCAATGTCGCCGATATCGGCATCACCGGCGGCGTCGGCCTGCTGCTGCTGCACGGGTGGCTGCAAGGGCGCCGGACGCCCGCCGCTAAAGGCCCCCAGCAGGCCTGTCCTTGAACTGCCTCGTGCCGATACGAGGAGCATGAGATGGACGAGGTTGTCCGCTGGGGCACGCTGGTCTGTTTGTCGGCAACCGGGGTTTTCTCCGCGTGGCGCACGGTGTGGCTGCGGCGGCGAACCGGCGTGAACCCGATCACCTTCGGCCGCTCGGACAGCGCGCACGACTACCTGGGCCGGGTCTTCCGCGTCGTGACCGCCGCGGTGGCGGTCCTCGCCCTGACGTGGGCGCTCGTTCCCGCTGTCCCGCAAGCGTTGGGGTCCCTGCCGCTCGGGACCGGAGCAAGGGTGGTCGGCCTGGTGCTGCTCTGCGCAGCGACGGCCTGGATCACCGCGGCCCAGGTCCAGATGGGACGCTCATGGCGGGTCGGCGTCGACCCGGAACCGACCGCCCTCGTCACCACCGGCCTGTTCCGCCTGAGCCGCAACCCGGTCTTCGTCGGCATGCTGGGCATGCTCGCCGGGCTGTTTTTGGTGTTGCCGACCGCCCCGACGCTGGCGCTGCTCGCCGTCGGCCTGACCGCCTTCCCGGTCCAGGTGCGCCTTGAAGAGGATCATCTGCGTCGCCTCCACGGCGACGCCTACGACCGCTACCGCGCCAGCGTCCGGCGCTGGCTGTAACCACATCCGAGGAGGATCTTTCATGAAACCACATCGCGTGGCAGGCATCGCCGCCCTGGCCCTGCTCGCATCCGTCCCAGTCGCGGCCGATCCGATCCGCGCCGGGGACATCGTCGTCGAGCAGGCATGGGCCCGCGCCACGGCGCCCGCGGCCAAAACGGGCGCCGCCTACCTGACGATCCGGAACGCCGGGACCCAGCCGGACCGCATCGCCTCCATGGCCGCCCCCGTCGCCGGGCACGTGATGGCGCACCAGACCAAACAGGAGGGCGACGTGCTGAGGATGCACGAGGCCGGGCCGCTGGCGCTCCCGCCGGGCGGCGCGCTCGACATGAAGCCCGGCGGCACGCACGTTATGCTAATGGATCTGAAGGGCGGCTTGAAGCCCGGCCAGGAGTTCCCGCTCACGGTGACGTTCGAGAAGGCTGGAGCCGTCCAGGTGCCGGTGAAGGTCGGCAAACCGGGCGCGATGGGGCCGGAGTGAGCCGCCGATGCTGAGGAAGCTCCGTTTCGCCCTTTGGGTCGCCGTCGCCCTAGCGTCCGTGCTGTTCGCGGTCTTGGTGTGGCCGGTCCTGACCGCACCACAGAAGCCGGTGGCCCCTGAGTCTGGACAGCCGCTCGCCGATGCCGCCAACTGGACCCTGACCGACCACACCGGCCGCCCCTTCACGGCCGCTGACCTCAACAGCCGACCAACGCTCCTGGTGTCCGGCTTCACGCACTGCCCCGACGTGTGCCCGACGTCGCTGGGGTACGTCGCCAACGTGCTCAAGGCGCTCGGGCCACAGGCCGAGGCCGTCCGGCCGCTGTTCCTGACGGTCGACCCGGAGCGGGACACCGCGGCCGTCATGGCCGAGTACGTGGCTCTCTTCGACCGGCGCATTCTCGGGCTGACCGGCACGCCGGAGGATGTGGCCAAGGCCACCAAGGATCTTGGCCTCTACTCCAAGAAGGTCCCGCAGGAGGGCGGGTACACCATGGACCATACGGCGACGATGCTCCTGCTCGACGGCCGCGGCCGGTTCCGCAGTTCCCTGGACATCCACGAGAAGCCGGAGGTCGCCGTCGAGAAGGTCCGGCTGCTGCTCAAGCCGCGGCCCGACACGCCGGGGACATGATCCGGTTCACCCTTCATGAGCGACCGATAGGAAGCAGAAGGACGTTCCATGACACACACGCATCCCCAGGATCATGGAGATCATAAAGAGCACGTCCACGACCATGGGAGCCATGGTCACGGGGGACACGACCACGGACCCGGCGGCCACAGCCACGCGCCGACGGTGACAGCCGACAGCGAGCGCAAGGTGTTCTGGGTGATGCTGTTGACCGGCGGCTTCATGCTGGCGGAGGTCGCGGGCGGGCTCATCTCCGGTTCGCTGGCGCTACTGGCTGACGCCGGGCACATGCTGACCGACTTCGCCTCGCTGGCCTTGGCTTGGCTGGCGTTCCGGTTCGCACGGCGCCCCGCCGACGCGCAGCGGTCCTACGGCTGGCACCGCTTCGAGGTGCTGGCCGCCTTCGTGAACGGGTTGTCCCTGTTCGTCATCGCCGCCTGGATCGTCGTCGAGGCGGCGCAGCGGCTGTTCGAGCCGATCGAGGTGCTGGGCGGCACCATGCTCGTGGTCGCCGCGGCGGGTTTTCTGGTGAACGTGGTCGCCTTCTGGATTCTGAACCGCGGTGGCGGGGAAAACCTCAACGTGCAGGGCGCCGCCATCCACGTCATGGGCGACCTGCTCGGCTCGGTCGGTGCCATCGCGGCGGCCCTGGTCATCATGTGGACCGGTTGGACGCCCATCGACCCGATCCTGTCCGCCGTGGTTGCGCTGCTCATCCTGCGCAGCGCCTGGAAGGTCACCAAGGCGTCCGGCCACATCCTGCTCGAGGGCACGCCCGACGGCATCGACGCGGCGCGTGTTGGCGCCGCGGTGCGAACCGTCCCCGGAGTGCTGGACGTCCACCATGTCCACGCTTGGTCGCTGACCGGCGAGCGCCGCATGGTCACCCTGCACGCCGTCGTGGACGACGCGGCGAACCAGAACGAGGCGGTCGCCGCCATCAACCGCACGCTCAAGGAGCGGTTCGGCATCGACCACGCGACCGTCCAGGTCGAGCGTGATGGCTGCGCCCATGGCGAGGACTGCCGCCCGTACTGAACGTCCTGCCAACCGGACGTTTCTTTCACCGGGAGTGTTGGAGCCGTAGGTCAACCCACGGGAGTGTAGGCATGGAAGGAAGCGGCGGATTCGGCTGGATGACCCTGGTCTGGGTGGGAGTGCTGCTGGTGGCGCTCTTGGCGGCGCACTGGGGAGCCGAACAGTTCTCGAGCCCGCTGAAGAAGCTCCGCAAGCAGTGGGGCTTCTCCGTGGCCGCGGGCGGCGCCTTCGTCGGCCTCGCCGCCGCCAGCCCGGAGATCGGCATCAACACCTCGAGTGCATTGCGCGGGTCGGCCGACATCGGCCTGGGCGTGACGCTGGGGTCCAACATCCTCGCCATCCCGCTGATGGTCACCGCTGCCTATCTGGCCACCCGCAAGGCCGACATCCCCGACCACCAGGGCCACGAGCGGCACCGCCGCGAACACCTGCTGGCGGTCGACCCGAGCGCTGTCACGGTGCAGGCGCTCCCCTATCTCGCCATCGTCGCCCTGTTCGCCATCCTGACGCTGCCAGCACCCTGGCGCGGGCTCCAATCGGTGGACGGCTGGATCATGCTGGGCGCCTACGCCGTCTACCTCGCCCAGGCTCTGATCCGGGGTCGGGAGAAGGGGGAGAAGGTTGAATGGCAGACGAAAGAGGTCCTACTCGCCACTGGCGGCGTCGCCGCCTTGGCGGTCGGCACCTACTTCGCGGTGCGGGCGACGGAGAACATCGCCACGGCCTTCGGGCTGTCGAAGATCGTGGCCGGACTGTTCATCACCACGCCGGTCGCCGCCCTGCCGGAGGTCTTCGCCACGTGGAACGTGACCCGCAGCGGGCAGGTGACCTCCGGCGTCACCAGCGTCATGGGCGACCACGCGGTCACACTGACCATCGCGCTGCTCCCCCTGGCGCTCGTCGGGATGCCGGTCTCCAACCTGCTGCTCTTCTCGGTGAACGTGGCATTCGTCGCGCTCATGCCCATCCTGTACGCCGCCTTCATCCACTGGAGCGGCCGCGGCGAGCACGGCTTCCGGCGCTGGCACGTCTTCGCGTTCATCGGGACCTACGCCCTCTACATGCTCCTGATCATCTTTTGGGTGCAGCCCTTCGGCGGCGGGCAGGGCGGAGGCCAGTAGGACGTGGAATTCTCCCCGTCCTCCGGAGTTGGGACGAGGGAAGCGGTGAGAAGCATCATCCAGGCAGAGAGAGGGAAAGCGATGGAGTACCTCAGCGTTCTGGCTTTGGCCATCATGCCCGCGCTGGGGAACTTCTCCGGCGGCCTGCTCGCGGAGTACGTCCGGACAACCAGGCGCACGCTCAGCTTGGCGCTGCACGCGGCCGCGGGCATCATCGTCGCCGTAGTCGCCATCGAACTCATGCCCGAAGCGCTGGGTGGCGCACCTCCGTGGACCGTGGTCCTCGCGTTCCTTCTCGGCGGCGTCTTCTCGGTCGTCCTGGAGCGCGGGGTCGATGCCCTGAACGACCGTTTCGGTGGTGGTGAGGCCAGCACCGGCGCCTGGATGGTCTACGCGGCGGTCGCGGTCGACCTGTTCAGCGACGGCCTGATGATCGGGGTGGGCTCGGCCGTGTCGTTCAGCCTGGCGCTCATCCTCGCCATCGGCCAGGTCACCGCGGACATCCCGGAAGGCTTCGCGACCATCGCCAACTTCAAGGACAAGGGCGTGCCCCGGTCGCGGCGGATCCTGCTCTCGGCGTCGTTTGCCATCCCGGTCCTGCTCGGCGCCACGCTCGGCTACTGGCTGCTGCGCGACGCGGATCAAATCTGGCAGCTGTCCGCCCTGGCCTTCGTCGCCGGGCTACTGCTGATCGCCGCCATGGAGGACATGATCGTCGAGGCGCACGAGGCTGCCGCGGACACGCGCTGGTCGGCGCTGTCGCTGGTCGGCGGGTTCGCCCTGTTCACGCTCATCGCCTCCTACTTCGAAGCGTAGCGAGGCAGGTGCACCCGCAGCAAGGTGCTCACCAGGACGACGGAATGTCCTCAGCTTCCCTCGTCGCTGAACGGTTCTTTCCGCCAGCCTCGCGGCGCGGGCGGTGGAATCATAAGCGGGGCGGAGTCGACCACGCCGCCCGGCGAGATGGTGGGGAACTGCGACTGCGCCCAGCGGACGACCTGGACGGCCGGGCTGTTGAGCAGCAGCTTGGCCAATGGCACCGCCCAGACCACGCGATCGACGAAGTCGTTGGGCCGGTACGCGGCGTCGGCGATGCCGTCGCCGTTCAGGTCGAAGGCCGGGTTGTCGCTCCAGTAGTTCCCGCGTCCGGCGACCGACCAGTCGTAGAGGCGCGAACCCGCGTACTTCACCTGGGTCCGGTTGCCCACGAAGGCGTTGCCCGTCAGGCGGTTCCCCTCGGACCCGGTGGTCATATGGACGCCCGTCTCGCAGCCCTCAAAGCGGTTGTCGGAGAAGCCATTGGCGTTCGAGTTGAAGATGAACAGGCAGCGCTCCGGCCCGCCGCGCACCACGTTCCGCTCGATCAGCGAGCCGTTCACATAGTTGATGGCGATGCCCTGGTAGCGGTCGCCCTCCGATAGGTTGTGGCGGACGACGAGGCCGGTGGCGTTCATCAGCGCGTAACCGAACTCGTTGCCGTAGGAGGCGTTGCCGCTGACCTGGAGGTCGTTGGCGTACATCACGTGCACGGCGAAGCGGACGTTGCTGATGCGGTTCGCCGCCAGCCGCGCCTTGCGGGCGGTCGTCGCGAGGATGCCGTCGTGGCTGAAGCTGACGTTGTTCTCCACGACCTGCGCGCCGGGGGCGCTCGTCACCTGGATGCCGTTGCCCTGGTGGTCGAGCCGGAGGTCCTTCCGGCCGATGACGGTGTTCCGCCGGATGGTAACCTGCGCCGCGCCCGAGACGACGATGCCGTTCCGGTTGTCCACGAGGCGGTTGTGCTCCACGACGGCGCCCGCCGCCGCCCGCTCCAGGTGGACGCCCGCGGGCTTCTGGTCCTGGTCCGCGCCGCCGTCGCGGATCTCCAGCCCGCGGATCGTCACGTTCGGCGCGGTGACCGTGATGACGCTGCCCAGCCTCCGGCCGTCCACGACGGCGCCCGGCTCGCCTTCCAGCACCAGAGGCCGGTCGATGACGACCGGGCCCTGATGCCTCCCCGGCTTGAGGCGCAGCACGTCGCCGGGCGCCGCGGAGGCGATCGCCCGAACCAGCGCCTCGCCGTCGGACGGCACCTCCACAACCGCGGCGGCCGCCCGCTCCGGCAGGCCCGCCGCCATCATGGCCAGGGCCATCCCCAGGGCAAGCCGCGGAGCACCCCGGCGCCGGACGGATGCGGACGGAGCTCCCTGCATCAGTGGCAATAGCCGATCCCCACGGCAGGCACGGCGTTCGATGCGCCCCGGACCGCATCCGGGATGACATGGCTGACGGTGGAGTGGCGGAGGTCCACCACCGCGACCTGCCCGGTGTCGCTCAGCGCGACATAGAACTTCAGACCGTCCGGCGAGGCGGCCCCGGCTTCGGGTACGCCGGGCAGCGCGAGCGGGGCGAAGCGCCGCCGGTCGCGCAGATCGACGGTCTGCACGCTCCGCGTCTCCCGGCTCATGCCGATGGAGACGCTCTGGAACAGCCCCAGGCCGAGACCGCTGACCTCGGCCGACATCGGGATGCGCGCGCTCTCCTTCAGCGTCCAGGTGGAGACGATCGACAGCGCGCGGCCGCCCGCCACCGGGATCAGCATGAACTGGCTGTCCGCGCTCGGCAGCATCCGGCCCACCGGCGGCGGCAGCCGCAGCCGCGGCGCCCGGGTCAGCGTCTTCAGGTCGAAGACCGACAGGACGCCCTTGTCCCCCTGCACGGCGAACGCCGTCCCGCCCCCGGGATCGGCCGCGATCTGGAGAACGGGGCCGTCCCTGCCGTCGACGGGAAGCTCGGCCACCATCCGCCCATCGGCCGGGTCTACGAGGCCGATCCGGCTGCCGTGCGCGACGAGGAGGCGGCCGTCCGCGACGAAGACCATGGACCGCATGCCTTTGATGCCGGAGATGCGCGTGGTCGGCCCTCCGGCGGGCCGGACGAACTCGACGGCTCCGGCATCGGGATCGGCGACGGCCAGCACCGTTCCGGCGCGGTCGAGTTGCAGCAACACCGGTGCGACGCCGGTCTCCACCACGCGCGTCACAGTGCCGCCGACCGCGTCGACGACGTAGAGCTTCGGCGCGGCGGCGTCGCTGGCCACCAGTTCCTTGCCGCGGCCGAGCGCCACGACGTGCCGGGGCGCTCCCGGCAGCTTGATGCGCGTGACCACGGTGTCGGACGCACTGTCGATGACCGCGATGTCCGGATCAACCGCCGAGCTCACGAAGATGAAGCCAGCCGGGTCCGGCGCCGCCCGCAGGGCGGTTGGCGCGGCGGTCAAGCTCAGGACGGCACCGGCGAACAGCACGCCGCGCCACATGGACGCCTCCGTTCCCTTGAGTGACCACATGGTACGGTTCCGGAAGGCCCGCCCGAAGTGCTCCGACGGGGTAGAAGCGTCCCCGTTCCATCACGTAGGAGGCACTTCCTTAATCCGCCACAACGCCCGCGCCGTGGCACGCGCAATTACGCTCGGCCTGCTTCGGTGGACACGGGTCCGTGCCGAAGGAGCAGAAGACGCAGCAGTCGCCCGGGTTCGGCCGGAGCAGCGCCCCGCAATGCGGGCAATCGTAAAAGAACTGGCAGGCATCCGTCGGCATTGTCTCGGTCGATGCGCCCCCGCACGTTGGACAGGTGATGGTGGACTCCAGTTGCATCTGCTCGCTCCTACTGCTGCTGCGCCGACGGGAATCCAGCCTTCGTGGTGGCGTCGACCAGGGCGGAGACCGTGGCCTTGGCGTCGTCGAAGGTGACGACGGCGGTCTTGTCCGCCATGGAGACCTTGACATCGCCGACGCCGGGCACGGCTTTGAGGGACTGCCGGACCACGATGGGGCAGGTCGCGCAGGTCATGTTCTCGATCGTCAGCCGGACGGTGCGCTCGGCGGCGAGCGCGCCGCCGGAGGCCAGGGTCAGCGCGACGAGGGCGGTTCCGATCAGGCGGGTCATCATGGTCGTCTCCGTCAGGACAGCAGGAGGGGGGCGGTGTAGGGGAAGGCCAGGGCCACGCCGACGAGGACGGCCGCGCCCCAGAGGGCCGCCTTCACCAAGCGGTTGGGCGCGGGTCGGGTGCAGGCCGGGCCGTCGCAGGCGGGCGGCCTGCGGTAGACGCGCCAGAGCCCGGCGCCCAGGCAGCCGAGGGCGGCCGCGACGAAGAGCGGCTGATAGGGCGCCAGGGTCGTCAGGTTGCCGATCCAGGCGCCGCTGACGCCGAGGCTGAAGAAGACGAGGGGCAGCACGCAGCACGACGAGGCGCCGAAGGCGCCCAGGAGGCCGCCAACGGCCAGCAGCCCCGGCGGTAGGTCCCGAGCGCTCCGCTCGCGCTGCTGGGCATGGCGCGCAGCAGGTACCGATGTCTCTGGCATGCTCTGGCTCCTTTCTGCCTTTCCTGGCAGGATGGGGCCTGTAGTAACTACAGATTCAAGGGTGAATCCGGTGAAACAGGTCACGAAATCGCGTGCGGCCGGACTGACCATCGGCGCGCTGTCCCGGCGCACCGGCTGCAACATCGAGACGATCCGGTTCTACGAGAAGCAGGGGCTCGTCCCGGCGCCGCCGCGGACGGAGGGCGGCCACCGGGTGTACGACGGAACTCACCTGCAACGACTGGGCTTCATCCGGCGCAGCCGCGACCTCGGGTTCACGCTGGAGGAGGTCCGGGCGTTGTTGCGCTTGGCCGACGGCCATCACACCTGCGCCGAGGTGCAGGCCCTCGCGTTGGAGCACCTCGATTCCGTCCGGCGAAAGATCGCCGACCTTCAGCATCTCGAGCGCACGCTGTCCGAGACCGCGGACCGCTGCACTGGCGGTGATGTGCCGGACTGCCCCATCCTCGATACTCTATTTTCGGGAACGTGCGATCCGACGGCTCGATAGCACTTCGGGCTGTCCCACTTAGATGAACAACCGACGTAGGTGTGACAGCCCCTGTTCCGCAAGGCATTCGGATCAGCGCCCCTCCGGGTGGGCCTGTCCTGATCCGATGTCGACCGACGTTCCGGCCGCGCGCTTCTCGAAGTCGCTGACCAGCAGTTCGATCTTGACCCGCCAGCGCCCCGGGGCTGCGAACTCCGGCCCTCGGAGGACGTACCGGCCGGTGCTGACGCGCTCCATGGTGCGGGAGATCTCCTCGATGCCTAGGGCCGGGTTGTCGATGCGCAGCATCGCCGCCACGACGTCCTTCGGCGTCCCGTCGGCCTCGGAGGAGACCCGGAGCTCCACCGCGTTCGTGCCGGGGAGGCCCGGGGTGACCTGCAACGCAAGCTCGTAGGCCCCCGCCCACATGCGCAGCATCCTGCCGGGTGCCACCTCGTGCGCTTCGCTACCCACACCGGTGCCGTGCCCGCTGCCGGGCGGCGGCACGCTGGTCAGCGCGGCCGTGAGGGCGAACACCCCGGCGGCGAGCACGCCTTCCCCGACGATGGAGCGCCGCAGCCGTGCCGGTGCCCGCTCGTCCCGTTCCAAGGCGGGCGCGAGGCGCATCTTGTTGAGCACCGCCAACCCCAGCATCGCCGCAACGGCGGCGACCTTGGCCAGAAGCGCCCAGCCGTAGGCGGTCGTCGCGAGCGCCGCCCAGCCCCCCACGAGGTGCCAGCCCATGACAAGGCCCGCCGCGACCAGCGCGGGCACGAGCGCCACCGCCATTCCGGAGAAGCGGGTCATCAGGCGCGCGACGCCGCCGCGGTCGGCGTGGCGGGTCGCGGCGGCGAGCGGCCGGAAGGCGCCGATCCAGAACGCGGCTGCCAGCAGATGGAAGACCAGCAGGGCGCTCAGCCAGGCCGCCCCATGCGGCGCGGTGTGGCCGGTCAGGGCGAACGACCCGGCGACCATCACGGCGCCCGGGACGCCGAGCGCGAGGAGGTCGCGGGGCCGGAGCAACCCAACCGTGATGGCCGCCAAGCCGCCCAGGCGCAGCAGGCCGCTCCCCAGGACGCCGGAAGCGAGCGCCGATCCGAGACCCGGCACATCGAGGAAACCGCCGGTGAGGATCATGGACTGGAGGACGCTCCCCACGACCGTGGACAGCGTCGCGAGGGCGACGGCAGCGGCGGTCGAACGGCGAAGCGCGGCGGTGTCGACCACGGCATGGCCAGCGAAGAGCACGAGGAAGAGTGCGCCGCCCGCCGCCATCAGGGACGCGCCGTAGGTCAGCGCCCGCACGACGCCGTAGGCGATCCCCAGCCCCGGGGGCACGCCGTCCGTCGCCCGCGCCGCGTCGGTGGCTCCGGCGTCGGCGGCGCCGACGGAGAAGACCAGCGAGCCGCCGAGCGGGTGCCCGTCCGCCGAGGCCAAGCGCCAACTCAGGACGTGGCTGCCGCGGCCGAGCGCCGGGAGCGCCGCCGCCGCCCGGTCCGGCGGGCCGCCCGCCTCGGGCGGCAGCGGGACGGCGCGGCCGGACGGGTCGATCAGCCGCAACGCGGTCACCTGGACCGGCTCGTTGAAGCGCAGGGTGACGCGGTCGGGTGCGGCGGGAAGCACCTGCCCGTCGGCCGGAGCGCTCTCCAGCAGGACGGCGTGGGCGCGTGCGCTTCCCGACCAGGTGCCGACGAGAAGGGCCGCCAGCAGGATCGCTCCCGCCCATCGGCTCAGGCTGTTCATGGCTTGTCCTCCGGCGGCGGCACCGGCTCGGGACCGACGCCGCCGCTCGGCCTTTCGGGGCTACTTGGCCTTCGGCATCAGGCGGATCGCCGGGGCGGGCTCCTTCAGGTCCTTGTCGGCCTGCCCGGCGGCCGGGATCTCGATCCAGCGGGACTCGCCCTGGTCGCAGATCTGGACGATGGGCACGTACAGCGTCTCGCCGGGCTTGTCGGGCAGCTGGCCGCGGAACACGAACTCGTCGTAGTGCTCGTCGAACAGCTTGCCGCCGCTCCACCGCACCTCGGTGACGCCCTCGGTGATGGTCTTGCCGTGGCTCTCGTACGGCGTGGCGAGCTTGCCGACGACCGTCGAGACCTCCCAGCCGGGCTTCGGCATCGGCTTCACCGACACCATGCCGTCCGGCACCTTGATGCGGATCTCCTTGGTCGGGGAGCCGTTGCAGCCGTGCCCGATGCGGGCCACCGCCTTGTAATAGCTGGCGGCGGGCGCCTCGCCGGTCTCCAGTGTGACATGGGCGTGAGCGAGCGCGGGCGCGGCGAGCGCGACGGCCGCCGTCAGGGCGGCGCGCATCATGGACTTCATCTCTGATCTCCTCGGGCATGGACGCGGGCGTCCACGCTTGGCCGTCCAGCCCTGCGGGCATGGGACGGCGGTTGACGTCGGATCTGCGGGTCGGATCAGACGAACCGAGGAGGCGCGCGGGCCTGGACGACGACCAGGAAGTCGAGAGCGGGTGCCGCCTGCCGCGCCGACGGAAGCCAAGGGGCCACGACAGGGGGCAGCGTGCGGGCGACCGGTTCCGACGTGGGCGGCGGGAGGACCGCATCCTGGAACCGGCAGAAGTGGCAGATCTCGTGATGCCGGTCGGTCTCGCCGGAGTGGTCGGCTTGGCCGAGGTGCGCGTGCGCGGGTCCGGCGTGGAATGTACCGTCGTCCGGACCGGCGAGGGCAGTGCCGCCCGGGACGGCCGGGAGCAGGATGCGGAGCAACAGCAGGACAACGGCCAGCGCCGACATGAGCCGATGCTGTGACCGAACGTCCCGGCTGGCTGGATGCGTGCTCACGTCGTCCCTGATCTTCCCTCGCCCCGTCGGTTATGCCCCGAACCGGCCCGGAAGGGAATCCTGCTTCCGGAAAGCACACGGTCTCCGTTAGGGCGCCCTTGGTCTGATCGGACCGCGGATCTCGACTGTTGACTGAAATCAACGCGGGGATCGTTCGGCGGTGTAGTATGGCGGCGGCTTTGCGGCCCCCGCGGAGCCGGGAAGGTTCGAGGGTATGACACGCGGTCTCGGCGCAGTTCTGCGGTACGTGGCGGTTGGCCTGCTTCTGCTGGCCATGCTCGTCGCGCCGTTGGCGCCGCTGACCGCTCCGGCTCGGGCCAGTGCCCTCGCCGACCACTGCGGCCATGCCGCCGGATCGCTGACCCCAGGCCCTGTCGCCACTGATCCCGCCTGCACCGGCGATCCATCGTGCGCATCCACCATCGAGTGGACGGCGCCGACCGAAGCGGCGAACCGGAGCGGCTGCCCCGACATCGGCGGCGCGTCGGGCCTCGGCGACGGCTGCATGGCCGTGGACTGCCACGCGATGCACGTCAGCCTGCCCATCGGCAGCGCACTGCCCCTCGTCATTCCGCCCCCAGCGTCGGCGGCGATGCCTGGCACCGTCCTGCTGAACGGCATCGGGGTCGATCCCGCGCTGAAACCGCCGCGCTCCTCCATCTGATCGCCCGGCCTACGCCGGATCGTGCCTCTTCCGCTGTCCGCGCGTGCGGACGTGAAGGCATGCCGGAATGGCACCAGTGCCCGGTATCGGCACCGCGGCGCACCCGAGAGCAACGAAGCCCAAGTTTGCGTCCGCCCCAGGAGGGCGGAGCCCGAATTCAAGGAATGCAGTGATGTTCACGAAGTCCAAGAAGGTTGCAGCCGCCCTGGCCGTGGCAACCGCTCTGGCCGGTGGCGCCGTCGTTGGCGGCACCGCCCTGTTCGCAAGCGCCCCGGCGGCGGCGGCGCAGATCGTCGAGGTGTGGAAGTCCCGGACCTGCGAATGCTGCGCGGGTTGGGTCAAGCACATGATCGCAGCCGGGTTCACTGTGAAGGTCCACGAGGTCGAGGACGTCGAGCCGATCAAGGAGAAGCACGGGATCCCTGAACAGCTGCACTCCTGCCACACGTCGGTCGTCGGCGGCTACGCGATCGAGGGCCACGTCCCCGCGGAGGACGTGAAGCGGCTGCTCGCCGAGCGCCCGAACGCCAAGGGGCTGTCGGCCCCAGGCATGCCGCAGGACGCTCCGGGCATGGACATGAAGACCGGCGAGCCCTACCAGGTTGTTCTCTTTGGCACGCCCGACAGCAAGATGTGGATCTACGCCAACCATTGAGGATGGTCCTGAGACCGATAGCCGGGCTGGCGCTCCGAGGTCTCACCTCGGGAGCCGCCCCGGCGGGGATAGGCAATTCCCGCGGGAGCAGTTGGATGAGAGCACGCACATTCGGGCGTCTGGTCGCGGCGATCCTCGCCGCGGCGACATGGAATGGCGCGGCCGCGCAGGCCGCCATCGGCGGCTGGGCGACGCACGAGACGGTGCAGGCCCGGGTGGTCGCATCCGTGGAGGCGGTCGGCGACCGCGACACCGTCCCGGCCGGTCTGCACCTGCGGCTGGCGAACGGATGGAAGACGTACTGGCGCTCGCCCGGCGATGCAGGGGCGCCTCCGGCCGTGGACTGGTCGGCCTCCGGGAACGTCGCGGGCGTGGACGTCCGGTGGCCCGCCCCGCGCCGCTTCACGCTGTTCGGGATCGAGACCTTCGGCTACGAGGGGGAGGTCGTCCTTCCGCTGGACGTCCGGGTCGAGCGGCCGGGCGAACCGGTGGCTCTGCGCGGGCGGGCGGACATCCTGGTGTGCAGCACGATCTGCATCCCGACCAATCTCGATGTCTCGCTCGACCTCCCGGCGGGCGCCGCCGCCGCCGACCCTGAGACAGCCAACCTGATCGCGCGCTTCGAGGCGCAGGTGCCGGACGACGGCAGCCGCTCCGGGCTGTCCGTGGGAAGCGCCTCCGTCGAGCCCGGCGCGCCGGGGATCCTGACCGTCCGCATCGCCTCGGCCCGGCCGCTCGCCGATCCGGACGTCCTCGTCGAGAGCGGAAGCTGGACCTTCGGCAAGCCCGAGTTCTCGTTCGCCGTCGACGGCCGCGAGGCCACGGCAAGGCTGCCGGTGGTGTCCGGGCCGGATGTCGTGACAATGCCGGACAAGACGATCACGGTGACCCTGACCGACGGGACGCGGGCGGCCGAGGCGCGTCTCGCGGTTGCGGCCGGGCGATCCGGCTCCGGTCCCTGGCCGGGCGAACTCCTGCCCGTCCTCGGCGTCGCCGTGCTCGGCGGCCTGGTGCTCAACCTGATGCCCTGTGTCCTGCCCGTGCTGAGCTTGAAACTGGTGTCGGTGGTCCATCACCGCGGCCGGGAGCGGGGGCGCGTCCGGCTCAGCTTCCTGGCGACCGCGGTGGGAATCGCCGCCTCCATGCTGCTGCTCGCGGGCGCTCTCGTCGGTCTCAAGGCCGCGGGCGCGGCCGTGGGCTGGGGCGTGCAGTTCCAGCAACCCGTCTTCCTCGTGCTGATGGCGTCCGTGCTCGTGGCCTTCGCGGTGAGCCTCGCAGGCGGGTTCGACATTCCGCTGCCGTCCCGGATCGCGACGGCCTTGGGCGGGGCGGGCGGGAACGGACTGGCCGGGAACTTCGCGATGGGGGCGTTCGCCACCCTGCTGGCGACGCCGTGCTCCGCCCCGTTCGTCGGCACCGCCGTTGGCTTCGCGCTCGCCCGCGGTCCGGCGGAGATCCTCGCCATCTTCGCCGCGCTCGGCGTCGGGCTGGCCTCCCCGTACCTCCTGGTGGCCGCCTTCCCCGGGCTGACTGGCCTGTTGCCGCGCCCCGGCCGATGGATGGGCGTCCTGCGCCGAGTGCTGGCTCTGGCGCTGCTCGGGACGACGGCGTGGCTGCTGACCGTCCTGGCGGTCCAGACCTCCTGGCAGGCGGCTCTGGCGGTCGCCGCGGCGCTGAGCCTCCTGGCGGCGGCGATGGTGCTCCGGACGCGCGTGGGCGGCATGGCCGCCGCGGCTCTCGTCGTCGCCTCCGTGTCGGGCGCGCTGACGGCACCCGCCGTCTTCGGAGAAACCCGGGTCGCTTCGGCCGCCGCAACCGCATGGGTGCCCTTCGAGCAGGCGGAGATCGGTCGGCTCGTAGCGCAGGGTAAGACGGTGTTCGTGGACGTGACCGCCGAATGGTGCATCACCTGCCAGGCGAACAAGTCGCTCGTCATCGACAGGGGCGAGGTCGCGGTCGCCCTCGCCGGGTCCGACATCGTGCCGATGCGGGCGGACTGGACCCGGCCAGACCGGCGGATCTCCGACTTCCTGGCGCGCTACGACCGCTACGGCATCCCGTTCAACGCCGTCTATGGTCCCGGCGCACCAAACGGGCTCGTGCTGCCGGAAATCCTGACCTCCGAGGCGGTGCTGGCGGCACTGCGAACGGCCCGCGGCTCCCCAAAGACAGCGGATACGGCATCGACCGGAAGGGACGGCCCCACCGACACCGTCGGCCCCGCACCGGCACCGCCGTCCCGCACCTGAAGGCCACTCGGGCGGTGAGCGCATGAAGCCAACACCACAGCGATGCGAATGCAGCGGATCCTCAACCGCCGCTTCCGCCGAATGCTACCGCAGCCGTCGGTTCTGACCTCGGTTAAGACCGCTGCGGCACCTCCTGTCGCTGGCGCCCGGCGCGCTGGGCAGCATCGCGGTCGCGGCGGACTGGTGGCTCGCGGTTTTCGGCCTGTGACATCGAAGCAAAACGGAATTGACGACATGACAACCAACAGGACACGAGCGAAACGGCGCCAGGACAGCGCCGTTCAGCCTCCCGTGGCCGAGGCGGCGCAGGGCGAGCCGCTTTGGACAATGCTCTTTGCGGCGTGGGTCATCGCGCTGGGCTCAACCCTGAGCGTGCTCTTCATCGGCGAGATCATGGGCCAGACCCCGTGCGTGCTGTGCTGGTACCAGCGGGCCTTCATGTTCCCGCTGGCGGTGATCCTCGCCGTCGCCTGCTATCGAACGGATGGTGCGGTGTGGCGCTACGCGCTGCCGCTGGCCGCCGTCGGCGCCGTCATCGCCATCTGGCACACGCTGGTCTTCACCGGCGTGGCGCCGACCGCGCTGGAACCTTGCGGTGCAGGCCCGTCCTGCTCCAGCGACAACATGACCATCCTCGGGGGCATCCCGCTCCCGCTCCTGTCGGTTGGCGCGTTCGGCGCCATCGTCGTTCTCATGCACCTCGTCCGGAAGAAGCTCGCCCCATGACCAAACGAACCCTTGTCGTCCTGACGGCCATCGTGTCCGTTGTCGTTTTCGCGGCCGCAGGCTGGTGGGTCACCGCCCGGCAGGCGGAGAATGCCAGCGCGAAGGTGGCCGACACCGCCGTGCTCGTGCGGCCTCATTCGCCGATCTTCGGTCCGAAGACGGCGCCCGTCACCATCGTCGAGTTCTTCGACCCGGCCTGCGAGACCTGCCGGGCCTTCTATCCCGTGGTCAAGGAGATCATGGCCAAGTTCCCCGATCAGGTCCGTCTGGTGATCCGGTACACCCCGCTCCACCAGGGCTCGGACGAGGTGGTTCGCCTGCTCGAAACCGCGCGCCAGCAACGGAAGTTCGAACCCGTGCTGGAGGCCATCCTGCGCGCCCAGCCGCTCTGGGCAAGCCACAGCGCGCCGCGCCTCGACAAGGCGTGGGAAGCGGCCGCCGCCGCCGGTCTCGATATCGCCAAGGCGCGCAACACGCTGATGTTGCCGGAAGTGACGGCGGTCCTGGACCAGGACCGCAGCGACTCGGCGGCGGTCGGTGCGCAGAAGACGCCGACGTTCCTGGTCAACGGCAAGCACCTGCCGAGCTTCGGCGCCCAGCAACTCTACGACCTCGTTGAGAGCGAGGTGCGAACAACGCGGGCCACATCAGCCAAGGGCGGCTGAGTCGGATGTGGTCATGGGATGCAGATGTCCTGCATCCCGGCCCGTCCGGCGCGAACACGGGTAGCGGCGGCAACCCAAGCCCCGAAAGCGCGCCTCACGCCTGGACCAGCAACGCCGTCCCGTACATGACCGCCACGCCGAGGAACACCCCGGCCAGGGCGGACGGCGTCGCCCAGGAGGCGCCCTGTCGGCGCGCCTGGCGGACCATCAGGCCGCCGACCTCGACGACGACCTGGAGGATCGCCCCGGCGCCCACGGCCAGCGCCAGCGCCGCCCAGTGCGGCGAGAAGGCGTAGCTGCCCAGCCAGATGCCCGCGACGGCGGGCAGCCCGGCCAGAGCGGCCAAGCCGACGAAGACCGGCCAGCGCGGCCGCTCGCCGACCAGCGGCGCGACGATGCCGATCCCCTCGGTGACGTTGTGCAGCGTGAAGCCCAGCACCAGGAAGGTGCCGAGCGCCGCCGCGCCGGTGGCGAAGGCCGAGCCGATCGCGAGCCCCTCGCCGAGGTTGTGCAGCCCGATCCCGAGCGCGATGGAGGTCGCCAGGGCCACGCCGCCGATGTCACCGCCCTTGCGGCGGCCGACCGCCATGAGAAGCGCGAACGCCAGGGCGGCGACGACCCACACCATGGCGCCCCCCTTGAAGCCGGGCGCGGCCTCGGCGGCGAGCTCCAGCGCCTCCCCGAACGTGTCGACCAGCAGGAACCCGAGCAGGCCGACGGTGAGCGCCATGGCGAAACCGAAGGTCCTGGAGCCGCCCGCGCGCAGCGCCGGGTAGAACAGCATGCCGAGGGCGACCGGCACCACGCCGACGAACACCCCCACGAGGCCGAGCAGGCCGAGGCTGTTGGTTCCCGGCGTCGCCACGGCAACGTCGATGGCGTGCTCGAAGGTGACGCCGGTCCGGGTGACCAGGACGACCTTGTGCGTCTCGCCGAGCACCCACGGGTACGGGACGCGCAGCCACGCCGTGGACAGCCGCCCGAGCTCGCCCGGCGGGTCCTGGACGAAGTTCCAGTAGGCACCGTCCACCTGCACCTGGGCGATCCGCATCGGCTCGGTGCCCCCGGCACGGACCAGGAGCGCGATGCCGTCACCGTCGAGCACGTGCCGCTCGACGGTGATCCGCTCGACCGGCGGCGCCGAGCCGGTCAGCGGGCGCAGCGGGTCGGCGGCGAGGAACGCGGCCGCGACGGCGGCGATCAGCAGCAGCGGCGCGACGATGGCGAGGACGGTGCGGCTGGGCACGGTCATGCGACGCTCTCCCGGACGTCGAACAGGCTCATCCAGCCGAGTTCGACGAACTCGGACTGGTGGGCGTGGAACATGTAGAGGCCCGCTTCGTGGTCGCGGAAGCTGAACTCGAGGATGCCGCGCTGGCCCTGGCACTGCGTCACGGTGTCGACGGTGCGCAGCGTCGGCGTCAGCGTCGTGCCATGGTCGTAGTAGTCGAAGAAGTTGCCGTGCAGGTGGAAGCTGTTGATCGGGTCGAACTCGGTGACGTTGACCAGGTAGACCCGCACCGGCCGGGAGCGGTCGATCACGATGGGCCGCTTGGAGTAGGCGTGGGCGACCGTGTTGGCGGCGTAGACCTCGTTCTCCTCGTCGAAGTTCGTGTCGAAGGCGTTCATCACCATCATGAACTCCTGCCAATCCCGGTTCTCGTCCGTCCCCAGCAGGCGCGACCGCGCGGCCGCCTCATGCTCCGGGTGGCGCGCCGGGTCGGGGTCGATGATGAAGGCGCCGTACAGCCCCTTGTGGATGTGTCGCTTCAGCGGGACGGTGTGGCAGTGGTACAGGTGGCAGCCGAAGGGGAAGGCGGTGAACTCGTAGGTGAACGCGCCGCCCGGCAGCACGTCCCCGGCGCCCGGCACGCCGTCCATGCGCGCGGAATGGATGCCGTGGAAGTGGATGGAGTGCGCGTGGGAGCCGCGGTTGTGGAAGCGGACGCGCACCCGCTCGCCCTCGGTGACCCGGATGGTCGGTCCTGGGACGCGGCCGTTGTAGGTCCAGGCGGGAAACATGATGCCCGGTGCGATCTCGATCTCCTTGTCCTCGGCGACGATGTCGAACTCGCGGCACGGGCGGCCGTCGGGATCCTGGACGACCGTGCCGGTGTCCCAGTCCGTCAGCATGGCATGCGGGTCGAAGCCGTTGTGGACGTGGTCGACCTCGCCGACCGTCATCATGCCGCCGTGTGCGCCGTGGGCTGCGGAAGCGGGCCCGGCGGGGGGTGCGTGTCCGCCATGCGGCTGGGCCGCCGCGCCTCGCAGCGCGAGTCCGGCGGCCTGGGCGCCGCCCAGCAGGGCGCTGCCCGCCAGGATCAGTCGTCGCGTCACGGGAAGACCAAGGAGGGACTTCATGTCGCTGCTCCCGCATCGGGGCCGGTGCCGCACCGGCCCGGTGATGTGCCTTGCGCTATAACATGTAGCATCGGCTATAGTTCTCAACGGCGCATCGGTGTCCGGTGTCTCCTTCGGAGCAGCCGGAAGCACCGCTGCCACGGCCATCCGGCCTTGTGGCACAATGCGCGGCGGACTGAAGGGAGCAGGACAGTGGGCGCAGAGCGGGCGCGCAGGCGGCCGGTGGCGATGCCGGATGCGGACCGGCAGGCGGCGAACTTCCAGCGGGTCCGGGAGGCCCACCAGACCGAGGTGGCCGAAGACTACGTCGAGCTCATCGCCGATCTGATCGACACAACCGGCGAGGCGCGGGCCGCCGACATCGCCCGGCGTCTCGGCGTCGCCCACCCGACGGTGGTCAAGACGATCGCCCGCCTGCAACGGGACGGTCTGGTCGCAACGCAGCCCTACCGCTCCATCTTCCTGACCGATGCCGGGCGCGCCATGGCCGAGCGGTCACGCCAGCGGCATGCGATCGTCGTCGGCTTCCTCAAAACCATTGGAGTCAGCGAGGAGACCGCGCATCGGGACGCCGAGGGCATCGAACACCACGTCAGCGAGGAGACCCTGGCGGCGTTTGAGCGCATCATCCAGTCCAGGGCGCCGGGCTGAGCGGTCTGAACGATGCTATGCGACTCGATGCTGGAACACGGTGTGCCCCTGCGGTTCAGCACGCTCTCGTCAGCCCCGGAAACTGGAACATGAGACACAGCAGGACGTGATTTTTTCCTCCCAGACCTTCGAACACGCAGCTGCGCACAATACGCCATGCGCATAGGGCCACCGCAGTCGATGTTCAACGCTCCTGTCAGCCTGTGGCTGGTGCGGCTGTCCGCACGAGACGCGGAACCCACCGGACGTAGACAAGCATGGCCACAAGTTCCACGAGCGTCTGCGTCACCACGGCCGCGGGCACCAGGGCCCCGGCGTCGGGCACAGCGAACGCCAGCGGCAGCACGACCAGGGAGTTCCGGGTGCTGCCACTGAAGACGACGGCCCTGGCCGCCTCGGTTTCCAGCCCGAACAGGCGCGCGATGGCCCGCCCGGCGTAGGGCATTACCAGCGCGAAGGCGATGTAGACCGGCACCACGAGCGCGACGGCGTGCGCCTGGGCAGCCACGTCGGGGGCAACAGCGGCGACCACCAGGAACAGCACCACCGCCATGAGCGGCACCGGCAGCCAAGCCATGGTGTCGGCGACGGCTCTCCCGGCGCTGGCGCGCGCGGCCCACGCCTGCGTCGCTCCGGCCGTAAACAGCGGCACGGCGATGAGCCAGACGAACGCCTCCAGAAACGGGCTGGGCCGCATCAGCACCGTGGCTTCGGCGCCATTGAGCAGGCCGAGGTAGACGGGCAGGAGCAGCATCTGCACGAGCAGCAGGACCGGCGTTGCTGCCAACACCAGCTTCGCATCACCGCGTCCGAGGTGGGTAAAGACCACAACGTAGTCGATGCACGGCGCCAGCAGCACCAGCAGTGCCCCGAGGCGCACCGGCCATTGGTCGCCCGGCAGGAATGACACGAGAGCGAAGGCCACGCAGGGCACCACGACGAAGTTGACCACCAGCAGGGCCCGCAGGAAACGGCCGTTGGCGAGGCTCTGGCGAAGCTCGCCCAGGGGCACCTGGAGGAAGGTCACGTAGATCAGTCCGGCGAGAGCCGGAGTGACCGCCGCGCCCCAGGCGTTGCTCGGCACCGCTACGGTCGCGAGCAGCCCGGCGACGACCGCGGCGAAGTAGATGGCGACCTGGTTGTCCTCCAGACTCGCCCGGCTGATGGCGGTCATGTCACCGGCTCCCTGCCTTGACCTAGACAATTCCACGCCTCGAAGGGCGCGGCTCACGTGGGGGCGGCACCTAGCCGCCGGGGTCGGGAATCACGGCGACAGAGCCTCGATGATGCGGCAATCCGACACTGGCCCGCCATGGCACTGCTGGATCATCCGCGCGAGTTCCTTGCGTAGGCGCTCCAAGTCAGCGAGCTTGCGCTCAACCTCGTGCAGCTGCTCGATGACGAGCTTGTCGACCTCGACGCATGGGCGGTCCGGCTGGTCGGCGAAGTCCAGCAAGGCCCGCACGGTCTCGAGCCGGAAACCGAGATTGCGCGCCTTTCGCACGAAGGTCAGGCGCCGGACGTGCTCCTCGCTATAGCTTCGGTAGTTCCCCGAGGTTCGCGCGGGCTCCGGCAGAATGCCGACCTTTTCATAAAATCGGATGGTCTCAGCCTTGGTACCGGTCGCCTTGCCGAGATCGCCGATCGACAGACCCGTTCGCATCGAGAAATCCCCATTGACCCTATAGTTGCCACAGGGTGCATGGTGCCGAGGTTCGTCGCCTCAAGCAAGGAGGACGGAGCGACCACGTCGGAAAGACGGATCATCCAGCCGTGAGACCGGCCATCGACTCGCCTGCACGCCGCCGTCCTATGAACCGCCTGAGGCCACCGAACAACCAACTCTTCAGAGAGGTGCATCATGGCCGGTTTTGTCCCTGCACTTGGCATCCATGCGCTCACCAACCTCTACGACCCGGTCATGCGCCTCACCATGCGCGAGGTAACCTGACGGTCGGTTCGCGTGGCCGAGACGGCGCCGATGCCCGACGAGCGTGTCCTGGATGTCAGCTGCGGCACCGGAACGCTGGCGGTGCTGCTCAAGCTCGCCTGCCCCCGGGCTGACGTTGTGGGGCTCGATGCCGATGAGGCGGTGCTGCGCCATGCCGTGGCGAAGGCAGCCCGCGCCGGGGTGCAGGTGGCATGGTGCCGGGGCATGGCCGATGCCCTACCCTTCGGCCCCGGAACGTTCGACAAGGCGGTGTCGAGCCTGTTCTTCCACCATCTCCCACCACCCACGAAACGCGCCGTCTTTGCACGCATCCACGACCTGCTCGTCCCCGGCGGCCTGTTCCTGGTCGACTGGGGGCGCCCAAGCGGCCCCTTCATGCGTGCGCTCTTCTACACGGTCCAGCTTCTGGACGGCTTCGAGAGCACCGCAGACCACGCCCGCGGGCGCTTGCCCGACTTGATGCGCGAGGCAGGTCTCGTCGACATCGTCGAGACGTTCCACTGGGAAACGCCCTTTGGCGCGCGACCAAACCGAAGGACCGTCCTTGACCACGCGGTGGCGATGTCGGCGGGCAACACCGCGTGACTTCGAGCGATCCCGACGCGAGCTCGGGGTGAACCGCGACGCCAACTCATGGTAACGTGCGCTGTCGAACGGGGAGTTCAGGATGCTGCGTCGGACCTTTCTTTCCATGTGTGGTGTTGCTGCCGCGTCCTCGGCCATCCGCCCGGCCTTCGGGCGGTCCTTGCCTCGGCTGGATTTGGAGCAGCTGCGCGCCGAAGGTGACCTGGGCTTCGGGACCGCTACGCGCGCCCTGGCGGGTCAACGGGTTATCGCCTCAGGCTACCTGATTCCTCATTCCAAGGCGGGCGCGGGATACCATGTTCTCGCCAGTTCCCCGCTGGTGACCTGCCCGCACTGTTTCCCGGATTTGCCGTTGCCACCCGACGCGGTCGTGATGTACCTGCGCGAGGATGCGGCCCTGCCCACCGGCGCAGTGGTCGAAGTCGAGGGGGTCCTGGATCTCGGCGCCAAGCGCGACACCTGGACCGGTCTGGTCAGCTTCGCCCGTCTGCTCGACGGCTCGCTCTACCTATCCTAGACGCTTGGCATTCGCTACCGCTCAACATTCCGCCAGGGTTTTCAGGGAGCACAGAGCAGTGCAGCCGCACCTCCCGCTTCTCGGAATGGTGTTGGCCACCGTAATTGCAGCACCGCGCCCGGTCCTCGCTGCGGTCACCGTCGCGTGCACTCCACGCGACGAAGGGCGCCCTGTGGGACGAAGCGGCGAGGTGCGCCTGCCGTTGCGCAACAAGGCCGACGTGGCGGCCTATACCGCATCCTGTTTGTCGCCCGCCCTCTGGCCGGAGATCACGATCACGGGCAAGGTGACCAGGAATGATGCCGATGCCCTGGCCGAGGTTGCGGATTACATCGCCCGTACGGCGCCGCAACCACGCTCCGTGGAATTGGTGCTCAACAGCAGCGGCGGCTCGATTGCGCAGGCGATGAGGATTGGAGAGGCTTTCTCCGTGCTGGAAACCGTAAAAGCCAACGTTCCGAAAGGAGCGCAATGCTCGGGTGCCTGCACCTTTATCTTCGCCGCGGGTCAATATCGGTTCGCTCAAGGTCAGATCGGTGTTCATCGACCGACAGAGAAAGACTTGGCTGGCATGCCAGGCGATGTTCACGAGGCCATGCGCGTCTACTTGACGAAAAATGGAGTCGAGCAGCGACTGTTAAAATTTATGCGAGACATGCCCCGCAATGCCATTCGCCACTTGACCCATCAAGAGTTGAAATCTTTCGGTCTCGGTTTCCAAAATGCCCTTGCCCAGGAGCGGGAGCGCCGCTTCATCCTGGACACGTGCGGGCAAGACTACTTGAATACTTACCTTATCCAAGAGAAGATCGCCAACGAGCAATGCTACGGGCAGCGGGGCACGATCGTCGGCAGGTGCCTCCGGATGCTGGATACCTCCATGCAACAGCTGTTCGGGTGGGCACGCAAGCGAGAATGCCATTACCGCTGAGCACGGCGATCGTCCACACCTCTGTCCCTTGGGGTGAAACAGACGCTCAACGCACCGCCGGGCATTTCGATCGGTCACCGCCTTGTGACTGTGCGGCACGGGGGCCTCAATGGACGGCCTCCTTCAACGATACAGTGACGCGCAGGCAACGGCGGCCGCCACGCCACCTCGGCGCTGGCGACTCCGAGCTCCACCCGGTCGGTCGGTTTGGGCGACGCAGAACGCCGCCAAGCATCAGCCAACCACCCGGCCGACGATCAGCACGATGGCCAACAGGTAGGCGCACAACGTTGGCAGCGCCGTTGTCGCCATGCCGAAGGCCCGTCCCCCGGCGCCCTTGGGATAGCCGATGAGGAACGTCACTCGGCCGACAGCGAAGAGCGCTACTGAGCAAGCCAGCAGGGACAACGCAGGCCCGCTCAGCAGCGTGGCGAGGGCGAGATGGGCGCCCACGGCCATGACGGCCTGCTCCAGCGAGTTCTGAAGGAAGGCCACCGGGATGGCGATGCGTGGGCTCGGCGGCCCAAAGGCGGAGCCGCGGTTGTCGGCCTTGGAGCGGAAGCGTCCACGCGCAACCATCTGCCCGCCAACGGCGATCCAGAGCAGGATGAACACGTCCGCTTGGAGGGCGAAGGCCAAGCGGTCGACCGGATCGCTGGGGAACGTGACAAAGCGGGGCATCAAAACATAGCCACCGCCCAGGACGATGCCGCAGAAGAGCGCAGCGGCAGCAGACTTTCGAATGATCTTGCGCTGCTCCAGAGGCAGGTCCACATCGGCCGCTGATCCGACAGCTTGGCTCTGCATCGCGCGTTCTCCGTGACGTCGCTGATAAAGAAGCGCTCCATCCCGCGTCGCCACCCGGGTCGGGCCATGAAGAGGACGCGCTTCACTTGTTTTGAACGGGACGCTCGGCGCGCCATTGGGCGTTCCGATTGGCCACCGCCTTGCGCTCCTCGTCGGTCATCCGTTCCTCGAGCGCGCCCAGGATGTCGAAAATCCTGGCTTTGAGCGCCTTGTCGCCCCGGGCCGCCGCCCGGGTGAACCACAGATGCGCTTCCACGGTGTCCCGCGGCACGCCCTCGCCTTCCAGATACAGTTCGGCCAGGTTGAAGGCGGCCGAAGGGACTCCACGCTCCGCCGCCCGCCGGTACAGCCGGGCCGCCTCTGGAACGTCCCGGCCACCCCCCGTGCCCCACCGCAGCAGGTTCGCCAAGTTGTTTTGGGCGAACGGATGGTCCTGCTCCGCGGCCTTCCGGTACCAGGAGCGCGCCAGCGCGAGATCCTGGCGCGCCGCGTGCCCTTCCTCGAGCAGCAGCGCCACACTGTACTGGGCCTTTGCGTAGCCCTTCTCCGCCGCCTGGAGGAGGAGCGCGAAACCCTTTCTCTCGTCATGAAACCGGCTCGCCCGGTCGAGGTGCATCTGACCAAGGTTGTTCAGGGCCTCAATGTGGCCGCCCTCAGCCGCCCGCATGAACCGTCGGAACGCCTCGGCGTCATCGGCGCGAGCGCCTTTCCCAAGATAGTGCGCGAGGCCGCAGCGGAACTCGTCCTCGACGGTCGGGACTGGATTGGCGCAGGCCGCCGCGAGGGCGTGTGCATCGAGCCCCTGGGCACCGGCCGCGCCTGCTATCGCCAGCGCCGTCCCTGCGGCTGCGATCTTCGCCAGCCAAGCCCCGTACCCCACGTCCACCCCCCTCATACCCATGCCGCACTCCCTGCCCAGGTCGGCCCAGGATAGTTGACAAACGCCGGATAACCAAATAATCAAATGACTGTTAGAGCATTTGATGGTGCGTGATGGCCGACCTGAGGCTGGACGAGGAGCGGGCGATCGAGCTCGCCGAGATTTTCCGGATGCTGGGTGACCCGAACCGCCTGCGCATCGCGGTGGCCTGTTTGGGTGAGCCGCTGTGCGTTGGCGATGTCGCCGAGCGCGTGGGCCTGTCGACCGCGCTGGTCAGCCACCACCTGCGCGTGCTCCGCGCCGCCCGGTTCCTGGTGGCCCGCAAGCGCGGCAAGCAGGTCTTCTACGTCGCCACCGATGAGCGCGTCCGTTGCATCCTGGAGGACATGGTCGAGCACGTCGTGGAACCCGCCGCGGACCCGGAGGAGGAGAACAATGGATGAGCGCCAGGAAGCCGCCCGCGGCGCTGACGACGATGACGATCGCGTCCAGGACTACGGCCATGTCACCTCGGGCTACCGCCGTATGTTGTGGGCCATCATGCCGCTCGATGTCGACCACGACCTTACCACGGTCGTGGCTGATCTCGTATCCGGCTTCCAGGCACTCATAGAGCACTCCCTCGGCTTCCTCGGCGACGGTACCATCACCCTGCTCGAGCTTGCTGGCGATTGCCTGGAGTCTGGTGTGGCGCGCGCGGGTGGCGCTCCGTCAAGGCCCGTTCCTGGCCGGACTCGGCGTCGGTGTGGTGGCATCCTCGATCTGCCGGGTTCTGGTACCGTACCGGATCAAGGCCAGGATCACGGGCCTGTTCAGCGCATTGGCGCTCGTCATCATTGTCGTCTCGACGCCGATCCTTCGCAGCAAGGACGACGCCAACGCTCAGGCGGTCTGACTGTTCTCGTGCAACAACGCACTCGGCTGCGTCTCAGTCATCATCGCAGCCGGGCTCGATGTCTGCACCGGCGCGACGTGGCGAGATCTTGTCAACGCAATCGCCATTGTGGAGCAATTCCTTCAATCCTCGACCTCCATCGTTTGACGCCCCGGCTTGGACCTCCGTGCACCAAAAGGTGTCATTTCAGCCCGAAGCTGATCCTGCTTCACGGCTTAACTAGACAATTCACTGAACTCCAAGGGGGCACGGAGGATGGAAAATGGAGAGCCGTCGCAACGCATATAATGTTTAGGCCGGTGCTAGTCCTCACTAAGATTCATGGCTTGGTCTGCGCGATCGAGACCCGCGAAGACAAGGTCGCACTTAGTTCTCCGGGCGGTAGTGAGGACACGTTTTCCTTCGATGCCAAGACGGTGGTCTTGACTGCGCCGCCCAAAGGGCCTCGGCAGGTGACCGACGAGATCAGAAAGCACGGTTCAATGCGGGGAATCGGTGCAGAGGGCCACTCCGACGTGAGCCCGAACCGAATTCTGTGCCACGACGGACCGCGACGAATACAGGTTCTGCCGAAGACGCTGTTCCCTTGAAGAGCACATATGGGAGAGGACAATGCTTTCACTAGTGAAGGTAGCGATCGTGCTTGTAATAGCGGCTGCCGGTGGCGGCGCAGTCCTGGCGCAGACGGGGCGTTCGGACATGCCTTGGATGATGAGGCCAGGTTTTATGGACAACTGCATGGAGTCAGGAATGATGGGACGTCGCGGCGGCGGGCACTTCATGCAACGCCATATGACCTACATGCAAGGGGGGCTGCCGCCACTCTACGCCAATCTTGTCAACCCCTTGCAGCCAACACCCGCGGTCTTGTCACGCGGCGCAGAACTGTACGGTACCTACTGCGCTTCCTGTCACGGTTCCGAAGGGCGTGGGGATGGCAGCGCGGGGCAGAGCCTGCGCCCCCGGCCCGCCGACATCGCAGCTTCCGCACAGATGCCAATGGGCGACAACTTTCTCTTCTGGACGATCGCGGAGGGCGGACAGCCCTTTGGCACGGCCATGCCCGGATTCCGCGATTCCCTCAATCCTGACGAGATCTGGGCCATTGTCACCTACTTGCGTGCAGGCCTACCGTCAGGACGCCAACTCCAGTAGATCTCAAGGGGTGCGGGACCACAGTCACGCCGACAAAGTAGGCTCATGGAAGTGCCATCAAGCAAACCGGGCCGGGAGCGATGGCTGGCACGCCGGGCGGGCAGAACCAAATATTCAAGAAGATGTCGATCCACTTTATGGTTGAATGGCATGACGTGCCAAGCCTGAGACTGGGCGAGGATCGGGCGATCGCGCTCGCCGAGATTTTCCAGATGCTGGGTAGCCCGAACCGCCTGCGCGTCGCGGTGGCCTGTTTGAGTGTGACACTGTGCGTTGGCGATGTTGCCGAGCGCGTGGGCCTGTCGACCGCGCTGGTCAGCCACCACCTGCGCGTGCTCCGTGCCGCCCGGTTCCTGGTGGCCCGCAAGCGCGGCAAGCAGGTCTTCTACGTCGCCACCGATGACCGCGTGCGCTGCATCATCACAGACATGGTGGAGCACGTCATCGAACCCCCCGCGGACCCGGAGGAGGAGAACAATGGATGAGCGCCAAGTGGTCAGCGGCGGCGCCGATGACGCTGATGACGACCGCATCCAGGACTACAGCCACGTAACCCCAGGCTATCGCCGAGCGCTGTGGACTGTCGTGCTGCTCAACGTCGGCTATGGCGCCGTCGAGATCGTCGCCGGGCTGATGTCCGGCTCCCAGGCGCTTATGGCGGACTCCCTCGACTTCCTTGGTGACGGCACGATCACCCTGATGGGCCTGATCGCCATCGGCTGGAGCTTGGCGTGGCGCGCGCGGGCGGCCCTCCTTCAGGGCCTCTTCCTTGGTGCCCTCGGCGTCGGCGTGGTCGCGTCCTCGATCTACCGGGTGTTCGTGCTGTACCAGCCCGAGGCCGGGACCATGGGGCTGTTCGGTGGGATCGCGCTCGCCATCAACGTCATCTCGGCATTGGTCCTGCTGCCCCACCGCAAGGGGGACGCCAATGTGCGCGCGGTCTGGCTGTTCTCGCGCAACGACGCGCTCGGCAACGTGGCCGTCATCGCCGCCGCGGGCCTCGTCGCCTGGACGGGCACGCGCTGGCCGGACCTCGCCGTCGCGGTCGTCGTCGCGGGGCTGTTCCTGCAATCCTCGGTTTCTATCGTCCGACACGCGCGCTCGGACCTGCATCAGGCCAAGGCTGCCGCCTCGCCCTGACCTGCGCCACCCCGAACCCATAACCGGCCGCGTCGCCGGATGCCGCGAAGACACGGCGGAGAAGTGCAATGGACAATTATCGTGAACCCACCACCCGCCTACCCGGACCCGAGCCGCTGCGCTTCAAGGTCCAGGGGTTGGATTGCCAGAACGAGGTGCGCGCCTTGAAGGCCGCGGTCGGTCCGCTCGTCGGCGGCGAGGGCAAGCTCACCTTCGACACCAAGGCCGGGATGATGGCGGTGGTGCCCCAGGACCGCGCTGCTCCCGAGGAGATCGAGCGCGCCGTCGCCACGACCGGCATGCGCGCCAGCCTGTGGCGTGATGAGCCTGTCGAACTCGCCTTCAAGGTCCGCGGCCTGGATTGCCAGAACGAGGTCCGCGCGCTCAAGGCCGCCGTCGGCCCTGTCGTGGGCGGGGAGGAGCGGCTGAGCTTCGACACCAAGGCCGGAAAAATGATCGTGAAGGCCCTCGCGCCCGTGGCCACGGACGAGATCCGCAGCGCCGTCGCGACCACCGGCATGCAGGCCGAGCTTTGGCCTGAATCGGATAGTGCGGCACCCGTGGCACCGGCCGCGAGCGGCATCTCCTGCACTGGGGCTGCCTGCTGTGACACCGACGAGCGCCCCTCCGGTTCCCTCATCTTCAGCGTCCAGGGACTGGACTGTCAGAACGAGGTCCGCGCCCTGAAGGGCGCCATCGGCCCGCTGGTCGGTGAGGATAAGCTGTCCTTCGACACCAAGGCCGGGACCATGACGGTGGCGCCCGGGAACACTGCCTCGGTGGAGGACATCGAGCGGGCGGTCAGCACGACCGGCATGCGGGCAAGCCTCCGGAGCGAGGCCCCCATTGCTCTTCGCTTCAAGGTCCGCGGGCTCGACTGCCAGAACGAAGTCCGCGCCCTGAAGGCTGCCGTTGGTCCGGTCGTCGGTGGCGAGGACAGGCTCGCCTTCGACACCAAGGCGGGGACGATGACCGTCGCGGCCCCCGTGCCCGCCGACGCGGTCCGCCGAGCCGTGGCGACCACCGGCATGCAGGCCGAGCTCTGGGCCGAGGGTGACGTACCGCCGACGGCGCCGACCGGTGACACCTGCGGCATGTCGTGCGGCGCATCAGCACTGACCACGCCTGTTCCGGTCCAACTGCCGGGTCAGACGGTGCTGCGCATCCATGGCATGGACTGCGGCGAGGAGGTGGCCGCGCTGAAGCGCGAGGTCGGCCCCGTGGTCGGCGGTGAGGACAAGCTCGCCTTCGACCTCATCAACGGCCGCATGTCGATCTCCGGCGACCCGGACCCAGCGACGCTGGAGCGGGTCACCAAGGCCGTGGCCCGGACCGGCATGCAGGCGGAGGTCTGGCAGGAAGGCGCGACGACCGAGGCGACCGAGGCGGAGGAGCGTCGTCGGCGCCTCCAGACCGCCCTCACGACGGCCAGCGGCGTCCTCGCCGCCGTCGGCTTCGGGCTGCACGCCTGGCTCGGCGGCGGTGCCGCGGCCGCCTTCATGGGCGAGGCCGAAGCGCCCTGGGTTTCGATCCTCGCCTACGCCGTCTCGATCCTCTGCGCGGTCCGCTACGTCGCGCCCAAGGCGTGGCTCGCGGCCCGGCGGCTGCGGCCGGACATGAACCTGCTGATGGTCGTCGCCGTCACCGGCGCCGTGCTGATCGGCGAGTGGTTTGAGGCGGCCACGGTGTCGTTCTTCTTCGCCCTTGCCCTGGCGCTCGAGGCGTGGAGCCTGGGACGGGCGCGCCGGGCGGTCGCCGCCCTCATGGAGCTCGCGCCGCCCACGGCTCGCGTGCGCTTCCCGGACGGCACCGAACGCGAGGTGCCCGCGGGCGAGGTCGCCGTCGGGGCGCATATCGTCGTCCGCCCCGGCGACAAGCTGCCGCTCGACGGCCGCGTCGCGGCGGGTACCAGCGACATCAACCAGGCCCCCATCACCGGCGAGAGCGCGCCGGTGGCGGTGGCGCCGGGCTCCGAGGTCTTCGCCGGAACCATCAATGGCGCGGGCGCGCTTGAGATCGAGACGACCAAGGCCGCCCAGGACACCACACTCGCCCAGATCATCCGCATGGTCGGCTCGGCCCAGAGCCGCCGCGCGCCCACCGAGGCGTGGGTCGAGCGGTTCGCCCGAATCTACACACCCGTGGTCATGGCACTGGCCATCGCCGTCTTCCTGCTGCCGCCACTCCTGCTCGGGGGCGACTGGCAGACATGGTTCTATCGCGCGCTGGTGCTGCTGGTCATCGCCTGCCCGTGCGCCCTGGTCATCTCGACACCCGTCAGCATCGTCGCTGCGCTGACTGGCGCGGCCCGGATGGGCGTGCTGGTCAAGGGCGGCGTCTATCTCGAGGCGCCCGCCCACCTCAAGGCCGTGGCCATGGACAAGACCGGCACGCTGACTGAGGGGCGCCCGCGGGTCGCCGATGTCGTTTCACTCACCGGACGCTCCGAGGGCGAGCTCATTACCCTGGCCGCGGCCCTCGAGGCGCGCAGCGAGCACCCGCTTGCCCGGGCCATCCTGGAGAATGCGAAGGAACGGGGCGTGTCGCCGGTTCCCGCCGAGGACGTCCAAGCGGTGCCCGGCAAGGGCGTGACCGGCCGGGTGGATGGCCGCGCCGTGTGGTTGGGTTCACGCCGCTACATGGAGGAGCGCGGCCTCGCCACCCCGGAGGCGCTGCGGCGCGCCGACGGGTTGGCGGCGGCCGGGCGCACCCTGGTCGCCGTTGGCGACGAGGGCGGCGTGTGGGGGCTGGTCGCCGTCGCCGACACCGTCCGACCCGCCGCCCGCGCCGTGGTGGCGGCGCTGCACGCGGCGGGCATCGAGCGTGTGGTCATGCTGACCGGCGACAACCGCGCCACCGCCGAGGCGATCGCCCGCGAGACCGGCGTCGACGAGGTGCACGCCGAGCTCCTCCCGGCCGACAAGGTGGCCGCGGTCGAGGACCTCGTCGCAAAGCATGGGGCAGTCGCCATGGTCGGCGACGGCGTCAACGACGCCCCGGCCATGGCCCGAGCCAACCTCGGCATCGCCATGGGGGCGGTCGGCACCGACGCGGCGATCGAGACGGCGGACATCGCGCTGATGTCGGATGACCTCTCCAAGCTGCCCTGGCTGGTCCGGCACTCGCGGGGGACGCTCGGCGTCATCCGCCAGAACATCGGTTTCTCGATCGTCGTGAAGCTGGTGTTCGTGGTTCTGACCTTCGTTGGGATGGCCTCGCTTTGGGGTGCGATCGCCGCTGACGTCGGTGCCTCGCTGCTCGTGGTGCTGAACGGGCTGCGGCTGCTGAAAGCGCAGGCATCGGCCGCATAGCGTTGCATGCATCGCCGTGCCCGCCAAGCCAACGGAGGGCGGGTACGGCGGACGTGAAACCGGCCGGGGCTCGGCAGCGATCCCCGCCCCTGAGAGGCCAGGCAACCGTCGGCATCACCTGATCACGCCGGACCCTCACCGGCCATCACAACGGAGCAGAGCGTGAGCGAAACCTACCTGCTGGCGGCGCTGCTGGGCGTTGTCGAAGGCTTGACGGAATTCATCCCTGTCTCCTCCACGGGCCATCTCATTCTGCTCGTCGACCTCATCGGTTTCCGCGGACCGCCCGGCAAGGTGTTCGAGATCGTCATCCAACTCGGGGCGATCCTCGCCGTGTGCTGGATCTATCGGGCCAAGCTCCTTCATGTGGCCGCGGGCCTGCCCGCGGGCCTGCCACGTGACTCGTCCGCCCGGCACTTCGCCATCGTCGTCCTGATGGCGTTCCTCCCGGCGGCGCTGGTCGGCGCCCTGGCCCACGGCTTCATCAAGAGCGTGCTGTTTTCCCCCTACATCGTTTCGGCGAGCCTGATCCTGGGTGGCCTTGCGATCCTCGCGATCGAGCGCGCCATACCTGTGCCGCGGGTGCGCGACATCAATGGGATCGGCCCTAGGACCGCGCTAATGATCGGCGCTTGCCAAACCCTGGCGATGGGCCCGGGTGTCTCACGCTCGGGCGCCACCGTCATGGGGGCGTTGCTGCTGCGCGTCGACCGCAAGACAGCAGCCGAGTTCTCGTTCTTCCTGGCAATCCCGACCATGCTCGGCGCAACCGCCGTCGATTTCTACAAGAACCCAGGTGTGCTCAACTCCGGAGACGCGCTCGTGATTGCCGTCGGTTTCGGCGCGGCGTTCCTGGCGGCTCTTGTGGTCGTGCGCGCCGTCGTAGCGTTCGTCGGCCGCCACGGCTTCACGCCGTTCGTCTGGTACCGCATCGCCGTGGGCATGACCATGCTGGCGTTCCTCGTGGCACGGTGACCGGGTGTGCTCCAGCAGAGCCTCACACCGTCTTCACCCTCGACCGGGCGGAACCGGCCGCCAGACTTGGTCATCTCACACCTCCGACGTTGAATGAGAATACCGCCATGACAACGCAAGCTGCTGGCCACCACCCCAAAGCGCCCACGCGCCAGCGAACACTCGGCACCGCACTTTTCACGGCCAGCCTCGCCTCTGCCGTCGACCAGGCGTCCAAATGGGCGATCCTCGAACACGTCATGAATCCCCCGCGCCTCATCGAGGTGACACCGTTCTTCAACCTGACGCTTGGCTTCAACCGCGGCGTCAGCTTCGGGTTGCTGGGCGACGGGACCGCAGGGCCCTGGTTGCTCAGCGGTCTGGCGCTGGCGATCGTCATCGGCTTGGCCATGTGGGCGCGGCGCACTGACAGCCGGATCGAGGCCGGTGCCATCGGCGCCATCATGGGGGGCGCCATCGGCAACGTCGTCGACCGCGTTCGCCAGGGTGCGGTGACCGACTTCCTGGACCTGCACGCCTTCGGGTGGCACTGGCCTGCCTTCAATCTGGCCGACGTCGCCATCGTTTGCGGCGTCGGGGTGCTGCTGATGCTCTCATGGTTCGGCAAGGACAGCGAAGATCCTGCACTCGTGGAACATCCGTCGCCCCGACGGTGAGCGGTCGGACGGCATGGACGTGGGAAGGGCTCCAGATAGGAGCGGACTCACGCGGGGACTCCTAGCGCTGATTGCTGTCATCATGAGCCAAAAAAAACTTCCTTGCCCAATAAAGACTTGCCAGAAGTCGTGTGAGGGTTGCCCGGTTCGAGGGGCGCCTTACTGCGATTTCTATAAACCTCCCATTGCGGCCTATTTCATTGCTTTGGTCGCGGCGCTGGTTTTGGTGGTTATTGGCACGGTTGTTTTGCGTTAATGCTCGAGGGATGTGAGAAAGGGCCTCAGGGATGAGCGGACTGGTGCGTGGACTTCTGGCGCTGGGCACACGTGTGCGGGGCATCAGCCTATTGGCAGTGGCCGTGTGCCTGCTGGCCGCAGGCTTGTCGGCCGAGCCCGCCGGAGCGGCGGAAGGGCCATGGGCCTCCCACGACACCGCCCGCGCCCGCCTGATCGCGGCGGCGGACGCCGTCGGCGACCATAAGACGCTTCCAGCTGGCCTGCATGTCGTCCTGGCCGATGGCTGGAAGACCTATTGGCGCTCGCCGGGGGACGCGGGGGCACCGCCGACGGTGGACTGGTCCGGCTCGAAGAACGTGGCCGGGGTGGGGTTCCTCTGGCCCGCGCCACACCGGTTCACGCTCTTCGGCCTGGAGACCTTCGGCTATTCCGGGGAGGTGGTGTTCCCCCTCGATGTGGAGGTGGAGCGGCCCGGTGAGCCGGTCGCGCTGCGCGGAAAGGCGGACATCCTGGTGTGCAGCAACATTTGCGTGCCGGTCGTCCTGGACATCGCCCTCGATGTGCCCTCGGGAACCGCCGCCGCGGACTCCGGGACGGCCCATCTGCTCGCGCGCTTTCAGGCTGCGCTGCCCGACGACGGCTCCCTCTCCGGCCTGCGGGTCGAGGGCGCGACCGTCGAACCCGGCAGGCCGGGAATGCTCGCCGTGAGCATCGCCTCGGACCGCCCGCTTCGGGAGCCGGACGTCCTGGTCGAGAGCCGCGACTGGACCTTCGGCAAGCCGGAGTTTTCCTATGGCCTAGATCGCAAGAGGGCGATCGCCAGACTGCCCATCGGCTCCGGCCCCAACGCCGTTACCATGCCCGGCGTGGCCCTCACCGCGACCGTGACGGACGGCCCGCGCGCCGCAGAGTTTCGCCTTGCGGTTGCTGCGGCGGCGGGTTCTGGTCCTGGAATCGGAGAATTCACCGCGGTGCTTGGCATCGCCGTGCTCGGCGGCCTGGTGCTCAACTTGATGCCCTGCGTCCTGCCGGTCCTCAGTCTGAAGCTGTTGTCGGTGATCGACCAGCGCGACAGGGCGCGGCGGCGCATCCGCCTCGGTTTCCTGGCGTCCGCCGCGGGCATCGTCGTCTCCATGCTCGTTCTCGCGGGGGCCCTCGTGGCGCTGAAGGCGGCCGGGTTGGCCGTGGGCTGGGGCGTCCAGTTCCAGCAACCCGCGTTCCTGGTGCTGATGGCCGCCGTCCTCGTCGTGTTCGCGTTGGGTCTCGCGGGTGGCCCTGAGATCCCGCTGCCGTCCGGCCTAGCCACCGTGCTCGTCCGCACGGGCGGTGACGGGCTTGGCGGCAACTTCGCGGCGGGGGCGTTCGCGACCCTGCTGGCGACGCCGTGCTCGGCACCGTTCGTCGGTACGGCCGTGGCGTTCGCCCTGGCCCGGGGCGGGCTCGAGATCCTGTCGATCTTCGCCGCCCTCGGCCTGGGTCTCGCCGCGCCGTATCTCCTGGTGGCGGCGTTCCCCCGGCTCACGGGTCTCCTGCCCCGCCCCGGGCGCTGGATGCTGGCCTTGCGGCGCCTGCTGGCGCTGGCGCTGCTCGGGACCGCGGCGTGGCTCCTGACGGTGTTGGCGGCCCAGTCCTCCTGGCAGGCGTCCGTCACGGTCGCGGTCGCGCTCGTCCTGCTCGGGGCCGCACTCCTGTTCCGGTCACGCCTTGGCGTCGCCGCCACCGCGCTGACCGCGGTCGTCGCGCTCTCCGGCGCGCTCGCCGCGCCGACCGTGCTGGACGCGGTGGCGCAAACGGGAACCGATTCCCGGCCATCCTCGGCGACTGGCTGGGTGCGGTTCGATCAGGCCGAGATCGGGCGGCTGGTGGCCCAGGGGCGGACGGTGTTCGTCGACGTCACCGCGGACTGGTGCATCACCTGCAAGGCCAACAAGTCCCTTGTCATCGAGCGGGCCGAAGTCGTGGCAGCGCTGACCGCCGACGGCGTCGTGCCGATGCAGGCCGACTGGACCCGGCCCGACCCCCGGATTTCCGACTACCTCGCCCGTTACGACCGGTACGGGATTCCGTTCAACGCTGTCTATGGGCCGGGCGCGCCGCGCGGCATCGTTCTGCCCGAGATCCTGTCCGTCGGGGCTGTCATCGAGGCGATCGAGAGCGCCAAGGGCGGTGGCTCATGACGGAATCGGCGGACGAAGGTCGGGCGGCACCGCCCTCAGAGGCGCCCCGTAGCCGGAACGCCGATGCGGTTGCAGGCGTTGTCCAACGCCGTGCGCTGGCACCGGTGTACCGGGCGGTGATCGCCCTGGGTCTCGGCGGCCTGGCCGTCCTCGCGCTTCCACCGTTCTCGCTGTTTCCGGTGCTGCTGCCCGCCTTCGGCGGGCTTTTCCTGCTGCTCGAGGGCGCGGCACCCGCGGCTGCCGCGCTCACGGGATGGAGCTTCGGCTTTGGCTTCTTCCTGGTCGGTACGCACTGGATCGCCGAGAGCTTCTTCGTCGACCCCCAACGCTTCGGATGGATGGCCGTGCCCGCAGTCGGGGGGCTCGGCGGCTTTCTGGCCCTCTTCCCCGCTGCGGCCGCGTGGGCCTTCGCTCGCATTAAGGTCGGCGGCACGGCGGGCGTTCTGCTGTTCGCGGGCCTCTGGGCCGGGACCGAATGGCTCCGAGGGCATGTGCTGACCGGCTTTCCTTGGAATCTCATCGGCTACACCTGGGTTGACCACAGCGGGCCTCGGCAGGTCGCTGCGGCGGTGGGCAGCTACGGCCTGAGCCTGCTGACCGTCGTCGCCGCGATGCTTCCGGCGGTCGCGGTGTTCACAGTCTCGGTGCGGGACCGCCGCCACGCGCTCGTGGTCCTCGGGATCGTGGTCGGCGCGCTCTGGAGCGGCAACCTTCGGCTGCCCCCCGGGGACCTCGAGGAGCCCTCTGGACCGGTGGTGCGCGTGGTCCAGGGCAACATCGCGCAAGCGCAGAAATGGCGGCCCGAGGAGCGGGCGGCCATCGCCGAGCGTTATCTGGAACTCTCCGCCAAGCCCGGCGATTACGACATTCTGCTCTGGCCCGAGACAGCCTACCCGGGCTTTCTCGAGGAGAACACCACTATGCTCGCGCGGGTTGGCAAGCTGCTGCCGCGGGGCGCCCACCTGCTGACCGGGACACCTCGGCGCACCGTTGAAGACGACGGCCCCGCGTACTGGAACGCCATCGTCGCCGTCGATGACCGCGGCCGGGTGACGGCGAGTTATGCCAAGCACCACCTGGTGCCCTTCGGTGAGTACGTGCCTCTGAAGGGCATGTTGCCGATCGAGCGGCTTACGGCTGGCCTCGGAGATTTCTCCGCCGGACTCGGCCCACAGACGGTTGCGGTCGGCGGCACGGCGGTCGGATTCTCGATCTGCTACGAGGCGATCTTCCCCGGCGCGGTGGTTGAGCGGGAGAACCGCCCGACTTGGATCTTCAACGCCACGAACGACGCTTGGTTCGGCACCTCGATCGGCCCGTACCAGCACCTCGCGTCAGCCCGCATGCGCGCCGTCGAGGAGGGCCTGCCGATAGTCCGCGCCGCCAACACGGGGGTTTCCGCCGTCATCGACGGTTTCGGCGCGGTGCGTGCCAGCCTGTCGCTGGAGGAGACTGGAATCCTCGACACCCGGCTTCCGCGAAGCCTGCCGCCGACCGTCTATGGCCGGTACGGGGACCTCGTCCTCATCCCCCTGTTCCTGGCCGCGGTGTCGGCCGGGTGGGCCGTCCGGCGTCCTGCCCGCCGGTGGCCGCACGATCCGTCCGGCTTGTAGGACACACAGACCGTGAGCCGTGGAGGTCCGACACGCCGCCAGCCCATAGCCATCCCCGTCGACCCAGAACCGCGCCAACGCTCGCACTGGAGGCCCCATGTCACAAATTCCTCGAGACAGAAGTCTGGATAGCACGTTGGCCCTGTTGTTGGATGGCTACAGGTTCATCTCGAAACGGTGCGAGCGCTATCGGTCCGACATCTTCGAAACCCGACTCATGCTCACAAAGGCGGTTTGCATGAGGGGCGAGGAGGCCGCCCGTATCTTCTACGATGGCGACCGCCTGACCCGGCAGGGCGCCATGCCTGTGCCGGTCCTGAAGCTGCTCCAGGACAAGGGAAGCGTTCAGCAAATGGATGGACAGGCCCATCGGCATCGCAAGCGGATGTTCATGTCGCTTATGACCCCGGCGAGCATCCAGCAGATCGGTGACCTGTTCGCCGATCAGTGGCGCACCCGCGTCGGCATGTGGAAAGACAGAGGCGAGGTCGTGCTCCACGAGGAGATGCAGGAGATCCTGTGCATCGCCGTGTGCAGGTGGGCCGGTGTTCCGCTCACGGCGGCGGAAGCGAAGCAAAGGGCGCGCGAGTTTGCGGCGATGATCGATGGCGCCGGAGCGGTTGGGCCACGGAACTGGCGGGGCCTGCTGCTCCGGGCGCGGACGGAGCGGTGGATCCGAGATGTGATTGAAAAGGTGCGTGCTGGCGAGCTCACGGTCGCGGAGGAGAGCGCCGCGCACGCCATCGCCTGGTACCGCGATCCGGACGGCGAACTGCTGGACACCAAGGTGGCAGCCGTCGAGATGATCAATCTGTTGCGTCCAACGGTGGCGGTCGCCTGGTACGTGACCTTCGCTGCCTTGGCGCTGCATGAACACCCAGCGTGCCGACCGAGGCTTGAGGCTGGCGACGGCGACTATCTCGAGTGCTTTGTGCAGGAGGTCCGTCGGTTCTACCCGTTCTTCCCCCTCGTCGGGGGCCGCGTACAAAACGGCTTCGAGTGGAAAGGCTACCATTTCGCCCAGGGAATCTGGGTCCTTCTCGACCTGTATGGCACCAACCACGACGCCCGCGTGTGGGATGAGCCGGATGTCTTCCGGCCGGAACGATTCCGCCGCTGGGACCGGAACGCCTTCAACTTCATCTCCCAAGGAGGAGGCGACCATCACGAGAGTCACCGCTGCCCGGGGGAGTGGATCACGATCGAGCTCATGAAGCGGGCCGTGACCCTGCTGACCATGGCCATGGATTATGACGTGCCGGAGCAGGACCTGCGGGTCGACCTTTCGAGAATGCCCGCCATACCGAAGAGCCGCTTCGTAATCACGAACGCAAGGCTGACCCGTTAGTTCGGCGTGCCTAGCATAGCCCGAACCAAGCGCCTCGGCAGGGCAAGCCGAACACCGGACCGTCCAAAGACAAGCCGGTGCGGGCCGTCAGGCACGAGTTCCAGGTGCCGCCCGTCTCCGCGGTCATCAAGGTCACCGTGAGCGCAAGTACGCCGGGAGCCGTCTGACGGCCGTCGGCAGGCACACGTGGGTCCCGGAGCCGCACCCTCGACTGGGCCGCGGCTCCGGGACCATCGTCACTTCGCCGCAGGCGAAATACTCGTGACGGTGTAATTGTCCCCGTTCCCCTTCTCCAGCCCGAAGGCGACCGCCTGGCCCGGCTGAACCTTGGAGAGGTCGACGTTCGGCGCAACCTGGAAGTCCATGGTCATCGCGGGCCACTTGATGGCCGGGATCGGCTCGTGGTTCAGGTTGATCGTCTTCTTGACCGGGTCGACCTTCTTCACCACGCCCTTGCCGGTGATGGGCTGGCTCGCCTGCGATCCCATGTTCATCCCCGGCATGCCCTGGTTCGACTGGGCCAGGGCCGGTCCGGCCAGGAACGTCGCGACGGCCGCGACAATGGCGGTCTTGTATACCTTCATGATGTTATCCTTCATTCTGCGGGCTGTGCGGAACCTTGAGCGCGGACGTCGTCCGCCACGACAACGGCCGGGTTCCGCAGGCGGAACCGTTGCCAGACCAGATAGACGGCCGGAATGACGATGAGCGTCAGGGCCGTCGTGCTTGCCATGCCCCCGACCATGGGGGCGGCGATGCGCCTCATGACCTCGGAGCCGGTGCCGTCGCCGACCATGATCGGGAACAGGCCCGCGAAGATGGTCGCGACCGTCATCACCTTGGGGCGCAGCCGGAGCAGGGCGCCCTCGACGACCGCCTCCTCGACGTCGCGGACCGTCATCGGCCGCCTGGCGGCCAGGGCTTCCGCCTGACGCCGTTTCAGTGCGAGGTTTAGGTACACGAGCATGACGATGGCCGTCTCCACGGCCACGCCCGCCAGGGCGATGAAACCGACGCCCACCGCGACCGACAGGTTGAAGTCCAGATACCAGAGCAGCCAAATGCCGCCCGCCAAAGCTACCGGCAGCGACGCCATGACCACCAGCACCTCGCCGAGGCGCCGGAAGGTGAGCCACAGCATCAGGGCGATCAACGCCACCGTCAGCGGCGCGATGGCGGTGAGGCGATCCTGGACACGCTCCATGTACTCGAACTGCCCAGACCAGCTGAGCGAATAGCCCGGAGGCAGCCGGACGGCTTGCGCCACCGCCTCCTTGGCATCGGCCACGTAGCCGCCGAGGTCGCGGTCCGCGATGTCGACGAACACCCAGCCGCCGAGCCGCGCGTTCTCGGTGCGGATCATGCCGGGGCCATCCTTGATACGGACCTTGGCCACATCGCCGAGGGCAATGTGGGCGCCGCTCGGCGTGACGATGGGCAGCGCGGCCAACGCATCGGGGCTGTCGCGCCATTCCCTGGGGTAGCGGACGTTCACCGGGAAACGCTGGAGGCCCTCAATGCTCTGGGTGACCTCCTCGCCGCCGATCGCCGTGCGCACGACCTGCTGCACGTCGGCGATGTTGAGACCGTAGCGGGCGGCCGCCCGGCGGTCGACGTCCACGTCGATGTAGCGCCCGCCGACGGGCCGCTCGGCATAGGCCGACGCCGTGCCGGGAACCGTCCGCACCGCCGCCTCGACCTGGGCGGCAATGCGGCCGATTTCAACGAGGTCGGGCCCGGCCACCTTGATGCCCACCGGCGTCTTCACGCCCGTCGCCAGCATGTCGATGCGGTTCTTGATGGGCATGATCCAGACGTTCGTCACGCCCGGCACCTTCACGGCCCGGTCGAGCTCCGCCCGGATGCCGTCCATGGTCATGCCGGACCGCCACTGCTCGCGCGGCTTGAGCTTGATCGTCGTCTCGAACATTGAGATCGGCGCCGGGTCGGTCGCCGTCTCGGCACGGCCGATCTTGCCGTGGACGGCCTCGACCTCCGGCACGGTCTTGATCAGCCGGTCGGTCTGCTGAAGCACCTCGCGCGCCTTGGCGATCGAGACGTCGGGCATCAGGCTCGGCATGTAGAGCAGGTCACCCTCGTCCAGGTCCGGCATGAACTCCGAACCGATGCGCTGAAGCGGCCACGCCATGCTCATGACCAGCAGGACGGCGGCCACGATCGTCACCCAAGGCGCCGCCAGAGCGCCGCGCAGCAACGGCCGGTAGAGCCAGATGAAGAGGTTGTTGATCGGGTTCCGGCGCTCCGGGATGATCCGGCCGCGCACGAAATAGCCCATCAGCACCGGCACCAGCGTCACCGACAACACTGCGGCGGCGGCCATGGCGTAGGTCTTGGTAAAGGCCAGCGGCTTGAACATCCGCCCTTCCTGGGCCTCCAACGCGAAGACCGGCAAGAAGCTGAGCGTGATGATAACGAGCGAGAAGAACAGCGCCGGGCCGACTTCGGCCGCCGTCTCCGCGACCACCGTCCAGCGGTTCTCCTTGGTGAGCGGCTCGTGCTCGATGCGCCGGTGCAGGCTTTCGATCATCACGATGGCGGCGTCGACCATGGCGCCGATGGCGATGGCGATGCCGCCCAGCGACATGATGTTGGCGTTGATGCCTTGGGCGTGCATGACGACGAACGCCGCCAGGATGCCCAGCGGCAGCGTCAGGATGATGACCAGCGACGAGCGCAGGTGCAGCAGGAACGCCGCGCACACCAGCACCACGACGATCGACTCCTCGGTCAGCTTGTCCATGAGGTTGTCGATGGCGCGCTCGATCAGACTTGAGCGGTCGTAGGTCGTGACGATCTCCACACCCTCGGGAAGGCTGTGGCTCAGGCGCTCGAGCTTGTCCTTGATCGCGTCGATGGTGGCGAGTGCGTTCTCGCCCCAGCGCATGATGATCACGCCGCCGACCACCTCGCCCTCGCCGTTGAGCTCGCTCACGCCGCGGCGGAGCTCCGGGCCCAATTGGATCTCGGCAACATCCTTGAGGAGCACCGGAACGCCACCCGGGGCGGCCTTCACCGGCACGTTGCGGAGGTCCTCGACGCCTTTGATGTAGCCGCTGGCGCGGACCATGTACTCGGCCTCGGCCATCTCCAGTACTGAGCCGCCGGACTCCGCGTTGGCGCGCTCGATGGCTTCGCGCACATCGGCCAGCGGCAGATCGTAGGCCCGCAGCGCGGTCGGGTTGACCACCACCTGATACTGGCGGACCATGCCGCCGATGGGCGCCACCTCGGCGACACCGGGCGTAGCCTGAAGCTCGAACTTCAGGAACCAGTCCTGGAGGGCCCGAAGCTGGCTGATGTCGTGCCGCCCGGTGCGGTCCACGAGGGTGTACTGGAAGATCCAGCCGACGCCAGTGGCGTCGGGCCCGAGCGCCGGGCGGGCGCCCGGCGGTAGCCGCGGGGCGACCTGGCTCAGGTACTCGAGGACCCGCGACCGCGCCCAGTAGAGGTCCGTGCCCTCCTTGAAGAGCACGTAGACGTAGCTGTCCCCGAACATTGAGATGCCGCGGACCGTCATGGCGCCGGGGACCGCGAGGAAGGCGGTGGAGAGCGGATAGGTGACCTGGTCCTCGACCACCTGCGGGGCCTGGCCCGGGTAGGTGGTCTTGACGATGACCTGCACGTCGGAGAGGTCGGGGATGGCGTCGACCGGCGTGTTGCGCACCGCCCAGATGCCCCACCCGGCGAGCATCGCCGCGAGCAACAGCACGATTCCGCGGTTGCCGACCGACCAGTGGATCAGGCGCTCGATCACGGCGTCCTGCCCGCGCCGTTGAGGCGCTCGATGCTGGCGGCCGTGTAGGTGTCGTCTACTGCCTTGACGACGCCGAAGCGGACGCGGTCGCCCGGCGCCAGCCCTTGGACAGAGACGCCCGGCCCAACGCCGAACTCCATCGTCATGGCAGGCCAGGAAAACTCGGGGATCGGCCCATGGCTGATGGTGACCGAACTGCCGTCGGCAGCGATCGCCGTGATCTCTCCTTCTCCCACCGCGGGGACGGCTGCCGTCTCGTTGGCCGTCGGTCCCTCTGCCTGCTGCATGCGCGCGAATCCGGCCGACAGGCTGCTTTCGCTGTCGATCAGGAACTGGGCGGAGGTGACGACCCGGTCCCCTTCCTTGAGGCCGTCGATGATCTCGACCCTGTCGCCGATCGCCAGCCCGGCCTTGACGGGCACCGGCTTGAAGCGCCCATCCCCGAGGGCGAGGACGACGCGCTCGGCTTGGCCGGTGCGGATGAGGGCGTCGTTGGGAATGGCGAGAACGTCCGCCCGCGGATGTGTCGCGAGCCGCACGGAGGCGAACATGTTGGGCTGGAGGGCGAGGTCGGGATTCTCGAGGCGGATGCGCAGCCGGGCTGTCCGGGTATCCTTCCTCAGTTCCGGGTAGACGTAGTCGACGGTGCCCGTCCATGTCCGGCCGGGCTGGCTCGCGACCCGAACCTCCGCCTGCATGCCCCGGGACACCAAGCCGACCTGGCTTTCCAGGACCTCCGCGATGACCCAGACAGAGCCGTGGTCGACGATGGACATAAGCGTGACATCGGACTCCACGTACATGCCCTCTGCCACGCCAAGAGCTTCGACCACGCCGGTTCGCGGCGCATAAACCTTGATGCGCTCGGGCACGGCCTTGGTTTTGCGGATCTCTTCAATCTGCCGGTCGGAGACACCGAGAGCGATCAGCTTGCGGCGGGCGCCCTCGGTGTTGCCGGACGCCCCCCGCTCGGCCTCGCGTACGAACTCGTAGGCCGCCGTGATGAGGTCTGGCGAGAAGACCTCCATGAGCAGCTGGCCACGCTCGACGTGCTCCCCCAGAACCCGGGTGTGGAGCCGCTCGATCCATCCCTTGCCGCGGACGTGCAGGTGCGCGGTTCGGCTCTCGTCGAACGTGATCGAGCCGAACGTCTCGATGGTCGGGGTTAGCGTTGTCCGCTCGGCCGCAGCGGTGCGAACGCCAAGATTGTTCATGGCGGCGGAGGAGACCGTGACGACGCCCGTCTCCTCGGCATTGCCGGGATCCTGGCCCTCATAGACGGGGACCATGTCCATGCCCATGGGCGACTTGCCGGGCTTGTCGCTCTTGAAGTCGGGGATCATCGGATCCCACCAGTACAGGATGCGCGGTCCGCTCTGGGCTTGCTGCTGAGGGGCGTCCTGAGCGGACAGCACCCGGCGCTCGAGCAGGACCCCGCCGCCGGTGCCCGCCGCGACGGCGAGCAAGGCGACCAAGGCTGTCTTCAGCTTCATCGTGAACACCTGTGACGACAAATGCACTGGGCATCCCCCGCTCTCGGCGGGTGCGGCCGGTCACGCGCCTGGAGCGCGGACCCGCGGGAAGCCCGGTTCGGATGGTGTCGTCAGAGGTGCCTTGGCGGCCTCTGGAGGGGAGGCACCGACTGTGGCGCCTGCGCCTTATCAGCGAAGAGGAGATGTTCCGCCACACGTCCCGCCGCCCGGACATCGGTGGCGGTGGGCATGGTGGACGCGCACATCGAGAAGCAGCCGCCCATCAACGGGCAGGAGTCTTCGTCGATACCCTGAGCATCCGACGTGTTGCAGCACGGCATCCCGGCGTCCGGCAGGGCAACCATACCCGGCATGTTCTTGTCAGAGGCATGGTCCGTCGTGTCGCAGGGTGCCGCTTCCTCAACTGCCGACGCCATGGCCGCCATGGGCATCGGCATGGCCAGCGAGGTTCCGGCGAAGGCAGGCATCTGATAGATCACCAAGGCGACCATCACGACCCAGAACACGAGCAGGGACGCCGCCGACCGATCGGTCGACCGCCCTTTCCTGCGCGAGATGCCTGAATCGAAATAGAGCCGCATTGAATCCCACTCTGACGCCCGCGCCCGGTGCGTCCGGCCCGTCCATGTGGCCCCACGCTTCCGGATCGGCAAGCCCCGACACAGGGCCACGACCTTCAAATTTCGTCAAGGGTCAAGAAAGCCCACGTCGTTCTTGGTAGCGTCTGACCTCGGTCCCGGTCTGGTGCTTTCGGAGACTCGGTCCGCCGTTACTCGCAACTCTGCCGCCTAGCTTATCGTGACCACCGCCAGGTTGGGGACGAACCGCGTAGGCCCGTCCTCCCCTGAAAGGCTGGTTAAGCTCCGTTCGCCCCAACGTCCTCGCCAAGTCCATTCTGCGCAAAGCAGACTCAAGGCCAGCCCTGGAGCGTGCAAGAGATCTCGCCCTCAGTCACGGGGCCATGCCGAAACGTCCGAAAAGAGCGTCTCGAGGACAGGACAATTCGGCGCATCACCCCCGACACAGCGGTCTGCGGTCTCGGACAGCGTGCGCTCGAGGCGCTGAAGGTCGGCGATTGTCCGCCGGACGGAATCGAGGTGCTCCAACGCGAGCGCCTGCACCTCGGCGCACGTGTGATGGCCGTCGGCCAAGCGCAGCAACGCCCGGACCTCGTCCAGCGTGAAGCCGACATCGCGGCTGCGCCGGATGAAGCCCAGCCGCCGCAGGTGGGTCTCGCCGTACACCCGGTGGCCGCCCTCCGTCCGCGGCGGCGCCGGGACGAGCCCCTGCTTCTCGTAGAACCGGATCGTCTCGATGTTGCAGCCGGTGCGCCGGGACAGCGCCCCGATGGTCAGCCCGGCCGCGCGCGCCTTCGTGGTGCCCTTCACCGGAATAGCCCCTTGAACCTGTAGCAACTACAGGTCCCATCTTGTCACGAAAGGCAGGAGGGAGCCAGAGCATGCCAGAGACATCCATGCCCGCCGCGGGCACGCCCAGCAACGCGAGCGGAGCACCCAGGGGCTGCCGCCGGGGCCGCTGGCCGTCGGCGGCCTCCTGGGCGCCCTGGGCGCCTCGTCGTGCTGCGTGCTGCCGCTCGTCTTCTTCGGCCTCGGCGTCAGCGGCGCCTGGATCGGCAATCTGACGGCCCTGGCGCCCTACCAGCCGCTCTTCGTCGCGACTGCCTTCGGCTTCCTGGGGGCCGGGTTTTGGCGCGTTTACCGCAGGCCCGCCTGCGATGGCCCGGCATGCCCCAGGCCCGCACCCAACCGGCTGGTGACAGCATCGCTCTGGGGCGCGGCCGTCCTCGTCGCCGTGGCCGTGACCTTCCCCTACGTCGCCCCGCTCCTGCTGTCCTGATGGAGACGACCATGATGATCCGCCTGATCGGAGCCACCCTCGTCGCGCTGCCCCTGGCCTCCGGTGGCGCGCTCGCCGCCGAGCGCACCGTCCGGCTGACGGTCGAGAACATGACCTGCGCGACCTGCCCCATTGTCGTGGAGCGTTCCCTCAAGGCCGTGCCCGGCGTCGACGACGTGACGGTCTCGATGGCGGAGAAGAGCGCCATCGCCACCTTCGACGACACCAAAGCCACCGTCCCGGCCCTGGTCGATGCCACCACGCAGGCGGGGTTCCCGTCGGCCCAGCAGCGGTAGGTGCGGCATGGGCAAGTCCTACGACCTGGTGGTGATCGGCACCGGCACCGCCGCGATGGTCGCCAGTTCACGGGTCCGCGCCGCGGGGTGGTCCGTCGCCGTGATTGACCACCGCCCCTTCGGCGGCACCTGCGCCCTGCGCGGCTGCGACCCAAAGAAGATGTTGGTGACCGGCGCCGAGGCCGTGGACCTCGCCCGGCGCATGCACGGGCGAGGCGTTGCGGGCGGGGCCCGCATCGACTGGCGCGACCTCATCGCGTTCAAACGCACCTTCACCGACCCGGTTCCCGAGAAGCACGAGCACCGCTACGCGGACAAGGGCATCGACGCCTACCACGGCCGCGCCCGGTTCGTCGGCCCCGATGCCGTCGCGGTGAACGGGACCACGCTCACGGTGCGCCACGTCCTGATCGCGGCTGGAGCGCGCCCTGCGCCACTCGGCTTTCCCGGTGAGGAACACCTCGTGACCAACGAGGAGTTCCTCGAGATGGAGGCGTTGCCGAAACGCATTGCGATGGTCGGCGGCGGCTACATCGCGGCCGAGTTCTCCCACATCGCGGCCCGGGCGGGCGCCGCGGTCACCATCGTGCAGCGCGGAAGCCGCATGCTGACCGGCTTCGACCCCGACCTCGTCGGCTGGCTGATGGAGCGGTTCAAGGAGATCGGGGTGGACGTGCGGACCGGCACCGCCGTCGCGGCTGTGGAGAAGACCGCCACCGGCTTCGCCATCCGCACGCGCTCCGCGGAGGGGGAACGGGCCTTCGAGGCCGACCTTGTCGTCCACGCCGCCGGGCGCGTTCCCGCACTCGATGATCTCGGCCTGGACACAGCGGGCGTCGCGCGGGACGGCGGGCGCCTCAAGCTCAACGAGCACCTCCAGAGCGTCTCGAACCCCAAGGTCTACGCGGCGGGCGACGCGGCCGCCGTCGGGCCGCCGCTGACGCCGGTGTCGAGCCACGACGCCAAGGTGGTCGCCGCCAACCTGCTGGACGGCAACATGCACCGGCCCGACTACCGCGGGGTGCCGAGCGTGGCCTTCACGCTTCCGCCGATCGCCCGCGTCGGGCTGTCCGAGGAGGAGGCGCGCGGGCAGGGGCTCCGGTTCCGCATGAAGGCGGAACGGGTGCCGGACTGGTACACAGCGCGCCGAGTCGCGGAGACGGTCTACGGCTTCAAGGTCCTCGTTGAGGAGGGGACGGAGTGCATCCTCGGCGCCCACCTCGTCGGCCCGCACGCCGATGAGGTCATCAACATCTTCGGCCTGGCCATCCGGCACGGCCTGACCGCCGACGATCTCAAGACCACGATGTTCGCGTACCCCACGGGGGCGTCGGACATCGGCTACATGCTGTGACGCGGATGCGCGAGAGCCAAGGAGAGACGATGCAGCTGGAGTCCACCATCACCTGTCCGAAGTGCGGCGGCGCGTCCACCGAGACGATGCCGACGGACGCTTGCCAGTTCTTCTACGACTGCCCGCACTGCGGGACGCTGCTCCGACCGAATCCGGGGGACTGCTGCGTCTTCTGTTCCTTTGGCACGATCCCGTGCCCACCGAAGCAGGGCGAGGAAGTCGGAGGGTGCTGCGATGCAGGTATGACGGACTGACTGGCGATGGGGCCTGTAGAATGGCCGGACCTTCTGGAAAACGGCAAACCTGGGCAGGCCAATCGGCATTTCTGTTCTGTCGTGCCTGGCCCGTCGTATCCAAAGCAACCCGCCCGCAGCCGTTTCATCGCACGGTCAAAGGAGGACCACTCCTTGAGGAGAACTTCCTGTCGGCATGGGGTTGTCCCTTCAAGGCGTTGGCCTCGATGGTCGAACTCGGTCATCGGAGATGCCGTCGGACAAACCACACGACCAGAGGCGGCAGCACAATCCATTGGGCGAGTGGCGAGAGGCCGATGCCGAGAACCGGGGTCACGGGCATCGCTCCCGCGTACTGCCACCGGTCCAGAACGTGCGTCGCCAGGAGTTCGAACAGCACCGTGATCGCCACGCCGACGGCGATGAACACCAGGATCTGGCGCCCCGACGGGGAGAGTATCCAGCGCCTGCTCCCCGCCAGCAACGCAACGAACCAGAAGGCGACGAGCATGATGGCCGCATCTCCGAGAGTCGCCCGGGTGCAGAATTTCACCGCTTCCCAATGGGGGGCCGACGCCATGCCGACGAACAGCGGCACCTGCCAGAACTCCCAGGGGTAGTTGAGCAGGAAGGCGAAGACCCCGACGTTCACCTCGGGGCACTCCACGATGCGATGAAGAATTCTCATCGGAGGCTCCAGACTGGTACCTGGGCTGGGTTTCCCTCTCAGGTCCGTCCATGCGCAGCGTGAACATCGCCCTCGCCAGTTTGCCGCTGTCCATGGCCGCCGGAAAAGTGCGTCCACAGAAGCCAAGCGGCCACCGCCCCGAATGCCAGGTTCAGGAAGAAGGTGTGGTCGATGGCGAAGCGGACCATCTCCTGGAGCGACGGCCGCTCGGTCGGCGTCAGGCCGGTCAGGGCATAGAGGTAGTGGACCGTGACTCCCGCCGCGACCATGCAGACGTAGAGGACCAGCGACAGGTACCCGGCGTACCTCCAGCCATAGTATTTGAGGTGGATCCAGACGACGGTGGCCGCGACCAGGTCGGCGCCAAGGAACGACATCACACCGCCGAGCGAGACCTGCTTCGACCACAGCATGGCCGCCAACGGCACGTTGCCCATGGACCCGATGAAGGTGAAGAAGGCGACCACCGGCGCCACGGCCGCGTTCTCCACGACGGCCCAGAAGGACGGGTTCTCGGCGTTCCCGATGAACAGGAAGTTCCAGAAGCTCTGCGGCACGAACACCGAGATGAACCCGGCCACGGTGAAGCCGAACAGGATCTCCTTCCACACCATCGCCCATTCCATGGTGAAGGCGTCGGCGATCCGCCGCCAGCCCTGGCGTGAGGTCAGCTTGTCGCGCCAGGAGCCGGACATGTCGTGCTGCATGTCCATGCCCTCCTGCTCCTGGGCCTGTTCGGCATGCCGCTTGCCCTCCTCGGCGAGCCGCCGCGGGAACCAGATCGAGGTCAGCGCGTGGGCGTAGAGGATCATCAGGAGGCCGAGCAGGAAGTTGGCCAGCGTGAACTTCCAACCCAACAGCACCCACAGCACGATTCCGAGCTCGATGACCAGATTGGTCGAGGCGATCAGGAACGCCATCGAGTTCACCGGATGCGCGCCCTTGACGAGGACGGAACGCGAGGCCGCGAGCGCGGCGAAGGAGCACGAGGATGAGATGAAGCCGAAGAAGCTCGCCAGCCCCGCCTGCTTGGGGCCGCGCTCGCCCAGCGCGCGTGCCATCTGCTCGCGGCTGACAATGACCTGAATGCCCGCCGAGATGATGTATCCGAAAATGAGCGCCCACAGCGCCTGCCAGAGCATTCCGGCGCCGGTGTAGAACGCCTGCCAGACCTGATCCATGGACTCCTCCGTTGGCGGGGTGGGTGCAGGCGGAGCGCAAGCCCGCCTGCCGACCGCCCGAGGCGCCTCCACGGCGCCGCTTCCCGGTTCTGGAACACTGATGTGCGGCTACAGCTTCACCCACCGCAGCCGGAGCGCATTGCCGACGACGCTGACCGAACTGAGCGCCATGGCGGCCGCGGCGATGATCGGCGACAGCGTCCACCCGAAGAGCGGATAGAACACGCCTGCCGCGACCGGCACCCCGAGGCTGTTGTAGACGAAGGCCAGGAACAGGTTCTGGCGGATGTTGCGCATGGTAGCCCGGCTCAGCACCCGGGCCCGGGCGATGCCTGCCAGATCGCCCTTCACCAGGGTCACTCCCGCGCTCTGGATCGCGACGTCGGTTCCGGTTCCCATGGCCACGCCGATGTCGGCCTCCGCCAGCGCCGGGGCATCGTTGACGCCGTCGCCAGCCATGGCCACCACCCGGCCCTCGGACTTCAGCTTGCGGACGATCTGGTGCTTCTGGTCGGGCAGGACCTCGGCCTCGACCGCGTCGATGCCCAGCTTGCGGGCCACCGCTTCCGCGGTGGTCCGATTGTCGCCGGTCAGCATGACGATCCGCACGCCGTCGGCCCGCAGCGTTTCCAAGGCTTGTGGCGTGCTCGCCTTGATCGGGTCGGCGACCGCGATCACCCCGCCGGGTTTGCCGTCGACGGCCGCGAACAACGCCGTGGCGCCCTCCCGCCGAAGTTCGTCGGCAGGCACCTCCAGGCCGCCGAGGGCGACGTCCTGGTCGCGCATCATGGCCGCGTTGCCGAGCGCCACCGTGCGCCCGCCGACCCGGCCGATGACGCCCTTGCCGGTGACCGAGGAGAAGTCGGCGACGTCCTCGACCTGCAAGCCACGCTCGCGGGCGGAGGCGACGATGGCGGCGGCCAGCGGGTGCTCGCTCGACCGCTCCAGGCTCGCCGCGAGCGACAGGAGGGTCGCCTCGTCGAGGCCCGGGGCCGGGACGACGGCGGTCACCTTCGGCTTGCCCTCGGTCAGGGTGCCGGTCTTGTCGACCACCAGCGTGTCGACCCGCTCGAACCGCTCCAGGGCCTCGGCGTTCTTGATCAGCACGCCAGAGGTCGCCCCCTTGCCGACCCCTACCATGATCGACATCGGCGTTGCCAGGCCGAGCGCGCAGGGGCAGGCAATGATCAGCACCGACACCGCGGCGATGAGCGCGAAGGCGAAGCTCGGGGTCGGCCCCCAGATCGCCCAGGCGCCGAACGCCAGGATGGCGACGACAATGACGGACGGCACGAACCAAGCTGACACGACGTCGGCGAGCCGTTGGATGGGCGCCCGGCTCCGCTGGGCTTCGGCAACCATGTCCACGATGCGCGACAGCATGGTGTCGGAGCCGACCTTCTCGGCCCGCATGACCAGGGAGCCGGTCTGGTTGATGGTGCCACCGATGACCTTGGCGCCGGGCTCCTTTTTGACCGGCATCGACTCGCCGGTCACCATCGACTCGTCCACGGTGCTGCGGCCCTCCAGGACCTCGCCGTCGACCGGGACGCCTTCGCCCGGGCGGACGCGCAGGCGGTCCCCCGCGTGGACCTCGTCCAGGTCGACCTCCTCGTCCTCGCCGCCCTCGCGGATGCGGCGCGCCGTCTTGGGAGCCAGGTTCAGCAACGCGCGGATGGCTCCGCCGGTCTGCTCGCGGGCCCGCAATTCGAGGACCTGCCCGAGCAGGACGAGCACGGTGATGACCGCGGCCGCCTCGTAGTAGACCGCGATGATGCCCTCGGCGCTGCGGAAGCTGATCGGGAAGATGCCGGGCAGGAAGGTCGCCACCAGGCTAAACAGGTAGGCGGCGCCGACCCCGAGCGCGATCAGGCTGAACATGTTCAGGTTGCGGGTTACGAAGGACCGCCAGCCGCGCTCGAAGAGCGGCCAGCCGGACCACACCACCACCGGGGTCGCCAGCAGGAACTGGATCCACACCGAGACGCGCGGTGGGATCACGTCATGGATGCCGGTTCCCGGAATGTGGGCCCCCATCTCCAAGATGAGCAGCGGCACCGCCAGTGCGGCGCCGACCCAGAACCGGCGCGTGAAGTCGACCAGTTCCGGGTTCGGTCCCTGCTCCACGTTGGCGCCGACCGGCTCGAGCGCCATTCCGCAGATCGGGCAGGTGCCGGGGCCCTCTTGGCGGATCTCGGGGTGCATCGGGCAGGTGTAGATCACGCCCTTCTGCGGTGAGGCGTGCCCCGCCTGTTCGGGTGCCGCGGGTTTGGCCCTGGGCTTCAGGTATCCTTCGGGATCGGCGACGAACCGATCCCGGCAGCGCGCCGAGCAGAAATGGTACGTCTCGTGCCGATGATCGGCCCGGTACTTGGACGTGGCCGGGTCGACCTTCATTCCGCACACGGGGTCGGTGACGCGATGGGCACCCGATGGGGCATTGTCGTTATGCCCGTTGTGCCTGCCATGGCCGTGGTGAATGTGCTGGTTCGTCATTGTTTTGCCTCCCGTGGGGTGCGGCCGAAGGACGACAGGGCTCTGGGCGGGTTGGCCAGGGCGAAGGCAATGAGGCCGATGCCGACCGCGACGAGCGGGACCGAGAGCAGCTGGCCCATGGTCGCCCCGGCGAACAGGAACCCGAGTTGCGGGTCCGGTTCGCGGAAGAACTCGACCGCGATCCGTGCGATACCGTACCCCGCGAGAAACACGCCGGTGAGCAGCCCCGTCCGATTCCGGACGGACGGTATCCAGACCAGGATTGCCAGCACGACGAAAAGGACCAAGCCTTCGAGCACGGCCTCATACAGCTGGCTCGGATGGCGCGGTTCCGGCCCACCTCTGGGGAACATGATGGCCCAGGGAACGTCGGTCACCCGACCGAACAGTTCGCCGTTGATGAAGTTCGCGATGCGCCCGAAGAACAGGCCGATCGGTGCTGCGCAGGCGATGAGGTCGCCGAGTGCCAGAGGCGCCAGTCCCCGGCGCCACGAAAACGCGACGATGGCGACGATCACGCCGAGCAGGCCGCCGTGGAACGACATGCCGCCCTGCCAGACCTTCAAGGCGTCCAGCGGCTGCTCAAGATAGTATGGCAGGTTGTAGAACAGGACGTACCCGAGGCGCCCACCGAGGATGACGCCAATGACGGCCCAGGTCAGGAAGTCGTCGATGTCCTGCGGGGACGGCGGGCGGTCCGTCGTTCTTGCCAGGCGCATGCAGTAGCGCCAGCCGAGCAGAAAGCCCGCCAGGTATGCCAAGGCGTACCAGCGGACGACGATGGGGCCGATCTCGATTGCTACGGGATCGATGATGGGAAAGGGCACGCTGAGCACGTTGCCGCTCCTTTGTCTCTCTGGCCATAAGGCCGTGCCTCACCGGATGAGGCACCCGGATGCGGCGCCGGAACGCCGCTATTGGCCGACCGCGCCGTTCGACGCGGCCGTGCCGTATGAAGGCTCAACGCCTGGAGGTCAGAGGAGTTTGGGAGGGCGACGCAGAGGGGAAACCAGTCGGGCCTGCTGCGCAGCCTCGGCAAGCAGGGTGGGCATCAGGCTCTCAGACGCTGGCACGGACACAGCCAGCGGCACCAGCCCGAGGCACGTGCCCAGGCACTCTCCACCCACCGCCATGCTCGAACAGAGCGGAGTCGTTCCGTTGTGATCGGCGGTTGCTTCGACCGCTTTGCCGTCCTGAGCCAGGACGCTGTGAATCCCCATCCTTTCGCAGGGAGCTTGTCGGCCCTGCCAAGGGGTGCCGGTCGCACCGGTCAGAGAAACCTGCGAGAGAAGGAGGGAGAGCACCGCGATCAGGGTCACAGCGAAACGGCGACCAAGCCTTCCGGCCGGTCTTTCTCGCCCGTGCATGCCCAGAACGCCGGTCCGCCTCATCGAAACACCGATCCTCAACGCGGGAGTTCGAGACAGGAATTCCCTCACGCTGTGATCTGGAGTTCCCAACAGGGCTTGTCAACGAACCGGGGGACAAATGCTTCCGAAAGAGGTTGGCTGGCAAGAGGTCTTGCCTATCAGAAACAGAACCCTTTGCGAGGGAAATGCGATGATGATGGAACACATGGAGGGCATGGGCTGGATGATGGGGGCGATGGGGCTGCTCTGGATATTGATTCTGGTGTTCCTTGTCTTGGGAATCGCTGCTTTCATCAAATACCTGAGATCGGGGCGTTAGAAAGCGCCTGCCAAGCTGCGATCTCGATCCGCAAGGGTCTTGAACCCGACCCCGACGAGGTCATATCGTGTGGATCATGCAAGCTCTTCGCCGCATCCTCTCCGTCGTTATGGTCCTGGTGCTCGTCACCGGGACGACGGCGCAGGCTGCCATGCTCATGCCCATGGAGGGCATGGCAGGCGACGCGGCGGTGTCCACCAGTATGGACATGGAGCTCGCTGACGCACCGGATTGCCCGGATTGCGACGGCATGGACCAGAGCACGATGGACATGTCCTTCTGCCACAGCGCCTGCATCACGGGGGCCATGTTGCTGCCCCAGGTGCCCGTTCCGCTTCCAATGATCACGAGTTCGACTACGCTGGCGCCCTTGACGCCTTGGCAGGGCCAATCCCTACCTCCCGAACCATTCCCTCCGAAATCCACCCTGCGCATCTGATCCGCGCCCGCCGACCTTCGGCGCGGCCGCGGTGACCGCCTGATCGGGTCGCGCCTGCGCGACCACGTGGGCCGACCTCCACGCCCGAATTCCATCCGGGCGGACCGGAGAGGCCACCGATGCGAGGGTCATCATGCCCATGAACACCCTGTCGCGGCCGCTGAGCCGACGGCATCTCCTGCTGGCGGGCTCCGGCCTCGTCGCCGCCAGCCTCCTGCTTCCGCGCGGCCTGTCCCTGGCCCACGCGGCGGCGCCAGAATCCAGTCACAAGCTCACTGCCGGGCCAAGCCAAGCTCGACTGGCCGGAGCCGAACATCCCGAAACCCCGGTCTGGGCCTACAACGGCACGGTCCCCGGGCCCGAGATCCGCGTCCGTCAGGGCGACCGGCTCCGGATCGCGGTGACCAACACGCTCGACCAGGAGACCACCGTCCATTGGCACGGCATCCGGACGCCGAACGCCATGGACGGCGTGCCGCACCTGACCCAGAAGCCCATCGCGCCCGGCGAGACGTTCCTGTACGAGTTCGACGCCGTCGACGCGGGCACCTTCTGGTACCACCCGCACCATCACTCCACCGAGCAGGTCGGCCGAGGGCTTTACGGCCCCCTGATCGTCGAAGAACGGGAGCCGATCCAGGCCGACCGGGACGTCACCTGGGTGCTCGACGACTGGCGCCTGCTCAAGGACGCCTCAATCAGCAACGACTTCGGCAACTTCATGGACTTGAGCCATGGCGGCCGGGTCGGCAACACGGTCACCATCAACGGCAAGGTGCTCGACCAAGTGCCGGTCCGCGCCGGTGAGCGGGTGCGTCTGCGCCTGATCAACGCCGCAAACGGCAGGCTGTTCGGACTCCGCTTCCAGGGCCTCCGGCCCATGGTGATCGCCATGGACGGCCATCCGGTCGAGCCGCACGAGCCGGACGACGGCCGGGTGGTCATCGCCCCAGCTCAGCGCACCGACCTCGTCATCGACATGACCGGGGAGCCGGGGAGCCGGACCACGGTCGTCGACGACTTCTATCCCAACCTGGCCTACCGGCTCGTCGATCTCGCCTACGCCGACGCACTGCCCCTGCGCGACCGCCCGTTGGAGGCCGACCTCCGCCTGCCGGACAACCCGGTGGCCGAGCCGGACCTGCCGAACGCCGTCCGGCACGAGGTGGTCCTGGGCGGCGGCATGATGGGGATGATGGCTGGCGCCATGATGGACGGGACCATGACCGACATGCGCACGATGATGCGCCACGGCATGGCCTGGGCGATCAACGGCACCGTCGCACACGGCCATGTCATGGACCCGATCTTCACCTTGGAGCGCGGCCGGACCTGCGTCATCGCCGTCGCCAACGATACGGCCTGGCACCACCCCATGCACCTGCACGGCCACACCTTCCGAGTGCTGTCCCGGAACGGTCAGCCAACGCGCTTTCGTGAGTGGCAGGACACGGTCCTGCTGGCCCCCAAGGAGCGCGTTGAGATCGCCTTCGTCGCCGACAACCCCGGCGACTGGATGTTCCACTGCCACATCCTCGAGCACCAGGCGGGCGGGATGTTGAGCACGCTGCGCGTCGCCTGACCCACGCCCGACAAAGGACTTCCAACATGCGCATTCTCACCGCCGCCGCCCTCTCGCTGGCCCTGCTGTCGCCGACGCTGGCGTCCGCGAAGACCGCGGAGGCCACCCTCTACAAGAACCCGCAGTGTGGATGCTGCGAGGGCCATGCCGAGCATCTGCGTGCGAATGGCATTCCGGTGAAGGTCGTCGCCTCCCACGATCTGCCGCTGCTGAAGCAGGCGCATGGCGTGCCCGTCGAGCTTGCGGGCTGCCACACCGCGCTGATCGATGGCTACGTCGTCGAGGGCCACGTCTCGGCCGACACCATCAAGCGCCTCCTGGCCGAGCGTTCGGCCGTCAAGGGCATTTCCCTCCCCGGCATGCCGCTCGGCTCGCCCGGCATGGAGGGGCCCAAGGGCGAGCCGTTCCAGATCTACGCCTTCGGCGGCGCGGCCGAGCCGACGGTGTTCGCGACCGAATGACCGCGGTCTCGCGGCGGGCTCAGCACGTCCCGCCGCGCCCCCCAATCTGACAGAACGATGGAGAAAACCATGAAGACCGTTTCCCGCACACTTTTGCCGATCCTCGCCCTTGCGGCGTCGGTGTCCATCGCCCAGGCGCAACCCCAACCGGGTCACCAGGGCCACCACCCGGCTGGCCAGGGCGCCGCGCAGGCCGCGCCCTCCATCTTGCCGGACCAGCCTCCGCAGGGCGGCATGCAGGGAATGATGGGCGGCATGATGCCCATGATGCGGGGCATGATGGGCCAGCAGGGTGACCAGGCCGGGTCCATGCCGATGTCCTGCCCAATGATGGGACAGATGGGCGGCATGGGGGCCATGGGCATGCCCTTCGAACACATTGAGGGCCGCGTCGCCTTCCTGAAGGCTGAGCTCGGCATCACCGATGCCCAGGCCAAGGAGTGGAACGCCTTCGCCGATGCCCTGCGGGCCAACGCAGACGTCCACCGCGCCATGCACGAGCGGATGATGAAGGGCGACCAGCCCTCGTCCTTGGCGGAACGCCTCGAACGTCGCGAGGCGATGCTGTCGTCGCGCCTGGACGCGGTGAAGAAGCTCAACGCTGCGGCCAAGCCGCTCTTCGCTTCCCTTTCGGAGGAGCAAAGGAAAGCCGCCGAGGACCTGCTCGGCCGCTCCCTCGGGATGATTTGACCAGCACCGAAACGGAAAGGAACACCTCATGGAAGCACAAGCTCGGGTCGAGGAGCAGGTTAAGCGGATGCCGTGGTGGCGCAGTTGGCCCGCGATCGGTGGTTTCGGCGTGGCGACCACCGCGGCCGTCTACCTGTCGACGGCCTATCCCGACCAATTGCTGTCGGCGCTGCCGTACTTGGGCCTGCTCGCCTGCCCGGTGATGCACCTGGTCATGTGCTCCGGCATGAAGGGCAAGGGAAGCTCCTGCCACAAGTCGGACGGTCAGAAGTAGGTCGGCGCCGTGTGGGCGCCTGGCCGACATCGGTTAGGCGCCTCGCATGGCTATGGCCATTCCTTCGACCAAGGGGAGCACCAGTCATGACCAGAGTTCTGAAGATCGGGCTTGGCGCCGGGGCCGCCATCATGGTCGGAGTTGCCGTCGTCGCGTGGGCCTTCGCCGACAGCGGTACCCGTGCCGACCCGGGCGACGCCGAGCAGGTGGCGCTGGGAAGGACCGTCTATGCCGAATATTGCGCCTCCTGCCATGGTGCCGACCTGAAGGGCCAACCGGAGTGGCGGTCACGCCAGCCCAACGGCCGTCTTCCCGCACCGCCCCACGATGAGAGCGGGCACACGTGGCACCACCCAGATGATGCGCTCTTCGGCATCGTCAAGCAGGGGCTCGGCCCGTATGCGCCCGCAGGTTACGAGAGCGACATGCCCGCGTTCGGCGGCGTCCTGAACGATGAGCAGATCTGGGCCGTGCTCGCCTACATCAAGAGCACCTGGCCATCGGAGATCCAGCAGCGGCACGCCACTCTGTCGGAGCAACCCCCCAAGTGAACCGGAATCGGCCGGACCTCTCCAGCCCCGAGGAGACGAAGGACATGAAACGCGCATTCCCCCTGGCTTTGCTGACCCTCGTCGTCGGACTGGGCTTTGAACCGGCCGCCCAAGCCTACTTGCTCCTGACCGTGGACCTGACGAATCCCGGACGCCTGTTTGCCGTCACCGGCAAGAGCGCGATCCTCACGAGCGATGACGGCGGCAAAGTCTGGAGGCCGCTCGCGTCGTGACCCCGCTCGACCGAACAAAGCCGTCGGGGATGATCCCCGGCCTGAAGGTTGTGATTCCAGCCGTCGGCGTGGCCGTCCTCGCTTTCGGTGTCTATCTGGTCTGGCGGCGAGCGGAGGCCCGGGGCATCGACGTCTTCGAGGTGCTCTCCTCGGTCGAGAGCCTGGGGGCAATGATCGAGTCCTGGGGAGCGTGGGGACCGGTTGCCTCGATGGCGCTGATGGTTCTCCACAGCTTCGTGCCCTTTCCGGCCGAACTGTTGGCCGTTGCCAACGGCGCCGTGTTCGGCTTGCTGGCGGGCGTCGCCATCACCTGGGCCGGAGCCATGCTGGGCGCGCTGTCCGCCTTCGCACTGGCCCGGTGGATGGGGCACTCGCTCGTCCGTCGCCTGCTCGGCGAGCGCAAGTGGCGGCAAATGGAAGCGTGGGCGAACCACGGCGGGGCCGGTGGTCTGTTGGTCGCGCGGCTGATCCCCGTGATCGCCTTCAACCTGATCAACTACGGGGCGGGCCTGGCCGGTGTCGGCTGGTGGCGCTTCACGTGGACGACCGCTGTTGGGATTCTGCCGATGACGATCGCCAGCGTCGCGGTCGGCAGCCACATGATCGAGGCGCCCCTCTGGGTTTGGGGCGTTGCCGCCACCGTGGCCATCGTGGTCTGGCTGGGTTACCGGATCTACCGGCGACGTGGCGCTGGCGGCCCGTCATCGCCCCCCACACGCACAGACAACGAAGGAAGGGGACTGGAAATGCAACGTCAAAGCCTGGAAGAGCAAGTTGTGGACGTGTTCAAAAGAGCCATGGCCGAAGGCCGGATGGAAGTCGCTGAACACCTTCTGCGGGCACTCGAAGGCTGCGAATGCGGCGAGGGGGCGGCTTCCCCCATCGACGAGGCATACGCATCCCTTGCTCGAGGTGCCAAGAGCTAGGCTCGGCGCCGGAACCACTGAAAGCTGCCCGAATTGAAGCGTCAGGCCGGTTGATGCCTTTGCTGACCCAGCAGGCATCCCGCAGGCGCTGGAGACACTTCGAGCCGACGGCGTGCGGATCGTGATGCTGACGGGCGACAATCGGACCACGGCCGAGGCGGTGGCGCGCAGGCTAGGCATCGGCGAGGTCGAGGCCGAAGTGCTGCCTGAGGACAAGAACCAGGTGGTGAAGCGCCTGAAGGCGCAGGGCCGCGTGGTGGCGATGGCAGGGGATGGTTTGAACGACGCTCCGGGTTTGGCCGAGGCCGAGGCCGATGTCGGCGTTGCCATGGGCACCGGGACCGAGGTCGCGATCCAGAGCGCCGGAGTGACTCTGGTGAAGGGCGACCTCGCGGGCATCGCGCGAGCCCGGGTGCTGAGCCGGGCGACCATGCGCAACATCCGACAGAATCTGTTCTTGGCCTTCGTCTACAATGGCCTTGGCGTGCCGGTGGCAGCGGGCGTGTTCTATCCATTTTTCGGCTGGACCCTGTCCCCCATCATCGCAGCCGCGGCCATGGCGTTGAGTTCGGTGTCGGTGATCGGCAATGCGCTTCGGCTGCGGTGGACCCGACTATGAACGGGCGGCAGATGTCATGACCGACCTCACCGCCTTCGGCAGTCTGTTCCTCACCGCGTTCCTGGCGGCGACGGTGCTCCCAGCGCAGTCTGAGTTTGTGTTGGCTGGCCTGCATCTCACGGACGATTACTGCCGCTGGTGGCTTGTGGCCGTGGCGACTGCCGGGAACGTGCTGGGATCGACGGTGAACTGGGCGCTCGGCCGCTACATCGAGCACTTCAAGGGGCGTCGATGGTTCCCGATCAAGCAGTCCGTCATCGACCGGGCTGAAGGGTGGTACCAGCGATGGGGCGTGTGGTCCTTGCTGCTGGCCTGGGCTCCGGTGATCGGCGATCCGCTGACGCTGATCGCCGGGATGCTTCGCACCAGCCTCTGGATCTTCCTGCCGCTGGTCACCTTTGGAAAGGCCGCCCGGTACATCACGGTGGTGGTCGCGATCTGAGCGGCTGGCCACCGTTGATGACGGCAGCGGCATGTCGTGTAAATGAGACAGCAATGCGAGACGTATGCAGAGGCCGCTCAAAGCAACCACAGGATGTGTCTTTGAAGTGGTGATTGCCCTTGGTGGCCTTGCTGCGCCCCAGCAGGCCTCGCTCTACGGCAGGGTGGCCAACTCGTCGAGCAGGTGCTGGTACTCACCTGGCGGCAGCGCCCGCTTGTCCTCCGCCATCCGGCGCAGAGCCACGATGCCGGTGGTCGTGAACACCGCTTTGAGCCAGTGAGATCCATCATCGTCCAGCGCCACCAGACCGCGATCGAGCATGCTCTGCACGGCGGCGGGGGGCTTCGGCTTGCCTTTGTTGGGGCCGGTCGCCCATCGCCTCACGAGAATGCCATCGTGGAGCGAGCGAGCGCTGCTGAGCCGAAGCATGAACTCACGCCGGATCAGCTCGCGCTCCTTCGGTGTGAACTCAGGGTCGTTGTTCATCACGGTGTCCAGGAATGCGGAGGCAACGGCTTTACCGCACCGCAGGACGCTGGGGAAGAGATCCATCAAGGCAACGCCAACAGAGTCGGCAATGGTGGCCTACGTGGAGCGTTTCGGCGAGCGTTGGGTCGCTTCTGAGGCTGACGACGCCTCCGAGGACACCGACGCCTGAACCACCTCTTCAACATCCTTTCGTAACCCGGTCCTCCGCACAATAAGCCAAGGCCGCCGCACCGCGGCCGCTACCGGTCGGAGGACGCCATGGCGTGGGGGCACAGGTTGACGCAGCGCGGACGCCCGCGCAGACGCCGCAGCCGGGCCAACTGGTTCAGGGCACCTCCATGGGCGGCATCATGCTGCTGGCGATGATCGCCGTCGCCTAGGTCTTCGCGTGCACTGTCCTGTGCGGCGGCCCCCTGCCCTCCTGTGCCAAGGGGACGTGGTCGCCGATTGGGGATCCGAGGTCGCTCTCGACATCCTGGACGGTCAAGCGCAGCAGGGCCGCGAGGGCGAGGGCCCCAGCGCATTGGAAAGGAGGTCGATCGGCTGGACGCGCTGGAACTCAAGCGAGCGCGGCGCGCGACCGCGAAACAACGGAGAACGGGATGGCCACAGTTCCGCCGCGGCGCCCCTTTGGTGCCGTCATCCTGCCGCGAACGCTCGTTTCCGCGGCGCCCGCCAGCGCCGTTCCGGACGCGACGGCGCCGTCGGTGACCCCCGAGCCGCCCAGAGCCCCGCGCGAGTGGCCGGATGAGCTTGGTTCGCCGCCGTCGGCCGACCCGCTTGTGCGCGAGCGCGCCTATGAGCTGGTCGGCCTGCTCGCGCGCACGGTCGCCATGGCCCGCGCCGAGGGCGAGCGCAAGATGGGATTCCTCGACCTCATGCGCCGCGCCGCCCGCGAGGGCCTGCTGATCGAGCCGCGCTTCAAGAGCGGCAAACCGACCCATGTGAACGGCCTCGTCTACCGGACCTGCTCCGTGTCGGCGAGCGGCAGCGAACTCGGCCAAGTGCGCGTCGAAGGCAAGGTGGTGGCGTTCAAATACCGGGACTTGGCGGCGTTCGGGGTGCGGCCGCTCCAGCCCGAGGAGGCCGACCAAGCCCAGGCGATCGTCACCGACTTCGAGGCCGAATGCGTCCGCCGCGCCGTGTCCGAGCGCAGGATCGACTACGGCGAGGCCGAGGCCGAATACCGTTGGATGCCGCGCTACGGTCGCCAGGGCAAAGAGGACGCCCTCGACCAGGTCCGTCTGGACGCCGTCTGGGTCGAGGAAAGCAGGCCGCTGCGCTTCACCGTCTTACGCCGCCACTACGACGGCCCGCTGGCGACCACGATGACCGCGGGCGGGCGCCGTGCGCTGAACATTCCGCGCGGCGCTGGCAAGCTCCAACAGCCCAACAGCAATCCTGCGGAGTTCCCGGAGGCCACCATCGAGCGCGCGCAGGACAACCCTCGTTGGACGCTGTTCGACGCCCGTCCAGTCGCGCTCGAGAACAGCGTGGAGGCCTTGGCCGAGTGCATGAGCACGCAGATCCGCCCCGACGAGCTCATCATCACGGGCGCGCCGATCGACCCGCGGAACGCCACGGCCGTGCACCGCTTCAGCAGCGATTTCCGTGGCCAGACACCGGTGTTCCGGGCACAGACCTCGACGTTCTTCTTCGCCGACGTAGACGGATGGACGGCGCCGAATGGGCTGGATGTGATCGCCGACCGGGCGGAGGTCGCACGGCGCTATGCCGACGAGCTCCTGCACCCTGCCTTTCGCGGCGTTGACCTCTTCGTGCAGCTGTCCGCCAGCGCGGGCTTGCACGCTGTCGGGCAGAAGGTGGTGCCCGATCCGACGCCGGGCGACCCGAACCGCGCCAGAACCATCAAATACTACCGCCTCATGTCGGCGGACGAGCGGCGCGGTGGCGCGGCCAAGCTGCACATCGCCTGCTGCCTGAGCCGCCCGCTCGACGACGGTCAGCGCAAGCTGCTGATGCAGTATGTGCAAGCCGTGAAGGGCTTGAGCATCCGCCAGGGCGCGCCGGACACCACGCTGGCCCAGTGCATTCAACAGCATTACGTGCACGTTGATTGGCGCGGCATGCCCGACCCGTACGCCGCCGAGCGCAACACCCTCGTGCGCGGGGAGCACCGCGTGGTGGACGTCGACGCGATCGACTGGTCCGAGGTCCAGCGCGTCGTCGCTGCCTGGGAGTGCCAGGGCAAGGTGGCCGAGGCGGCGTTCGAGCGCCAGCAGATCCAGGCCGCCGGGGATGCCCGGTATGACGGCGCGGTGGGCGCGGTGCGCCGCCATCTCCTGCTCGCGGGCGACGGCGCGGCGCCGAACGGCGCGACGTTGCAAGGGTTCCGCAGGCCGATGATCGCCGCTATCGCCACCGGTGTCAGGGTCGGCCTGAGCCGCGACACCGTGCGCGGCTTGGTCGACGAGGCGTTGACATCCGCTCCGGGGGCGCACGACCGCGAGGGCGACATCGCCGACTACCTGTCGAAGTTCGACCGGGAATGGGAAGCCGCCGAGCGCAAGTTCGGCAACGGCGCCAACCATCGCGACGACTACGCCAGCCAGACTGGCGGCGAGGATGTGGAGGACGCCTCACTCGATCGCATCGAGGCCGCCGCGGCCGCGTTCGGCCGTTCCATCCTTGCCGCGGTCCGCCCCGCCGCGGTGCCGCCCGGGCGCCGCCCCTTCGGCGCCGTCGCACCGCGCCCGCCGCGCGCGCCCGGGCAGGACGTCTGACCGGGCAGCGCGCCTCCGGTGTCACCCTCTTCCGCGCAGGGAGCCAGCAGGACGCGCTGTGCGCGTCAAGGTCCGCTCACTGGCAGGTCAACATCCGGGTGGCAGCGTCGTAGACGCACGACTGAATTGTCGGCGTGCCAGCAGCGCTGTTCAGGTGCCGGACGTCGTACACCGTGCCGTAGACATCCGCGATCTGCGCCTCGAACTCCACGCCCTCGAACGTGAGGGTGCAGGTTGTTAGCGATTGCAGCGTCGCCGTGGTGCGGTCCAGCAACTCCTGGAACCCACTCATGTCCTGCTGCTTTGGCGGCAGCGCTATGGCGTATTGCAACGGCTTCACGTTGGTCCAGGTCGTAAAAATCTCTTTTCGGGTTTGTTGGGCGGAGCACTTGATCACGTGAGCTTGAGGCACCCCCGTGGAGGTGAAGGACGCCACCGCGAGCACGGTGAGCTCGTCAGGCTGCGGCAACTTGGATACAACGTCCCAGACGCGGTCGATCAGCGGCACCGCACTGTCCCGCTCGATGTCCTTCAGCACCTCTTCGAAATAGTCGTCGACCACGTTTGGCTGCCCCGCCAGCGCGAGGGCGCCCAGCGTCCCGAAATCACGGACCTTGGTCACATCGGTCGCGACCCTGGTGCGCCGGTTGAATGACTTGCGCTCGACCGCCATGAACACCGACGGGCCATCGCGGCGCAGCAGAATGTAGGTCATTTCTCTCCTCGACCGGCGACATCAACACGGCCGCGACCGTAAACGTAGCCGTTGGCGGCGTCATCCCTTCTTGCCTGATGCGGGTCAAGAATCCATCCAGGGACGCGGCTCCTCGGGACGGGCCACCCGGGTTCTGAAAAGCGCCGTGGACACCGTCCGGCGCGAACCGCCGCAGCAGGCGGTCGACTATGACATCTCCTGCCTCCCAACCCCTGAGGCCCGCAGCGCGTTCATGGAGCCCATCTTCACCACGGCGCTCGAGCGGCACCTGCCTAAGGGCTTTAAGCTGCACAGCGTCCCGCCCTTCGCACCGGGCCAGATGGGCAACGGCGGCGTGCGCGGCCATGGAGATGGAATCCACCGACAAGGTCTGGGAGTGCTCGATCGACCTCGCTTGGCACTCGCAGAGAGGCCTCAGCCAGTTGCCCGCCCCACCCCGTCCGTCAAGCCGCTCTGGACAACGGCGGAGCCGCTTCCGGGCACCCCGGTCCTCCAGATCCCCGGTGCGGCCGTGCAGGTGGCGCAAAGGCCATGACGCCGCGGTCCGCTGAGATGAAAGCAGTCCCCGACCAGGAATGGTCGATCCCCGTTGGTCGTCGGGATGGCCGCATCGGGACCGGGGTGCGCACGCACGGGCCGTGGCGGGCGGCGCCGGATCCGCGCGCCCGCGGTGGCCATCCGCACACCCGGGGCGTCGCTTGCTTTCGCTCGGCACGCCGGTGGGCGACCATGCTCCGAACCTTCGGCCAATATGCACAATTAGAGTTCATATTCGCCGCGCCATGGGATGGAGGCTGGTCGGTCAGGGGCCCGGCGTGCCCCCGGGCGATGATGCGGCGGCGCCCCGACGGCGCCCACCGTTCCGACAGCGTGTCGGCGTGCCACGTGGCACGCCACGGCAGCGGAGCTGTCCAAAGCCGCCGACGGCGCGGCGTCATGGTGACGGCGCCAGCGTGCGCGGCGGCGGGCGTGGTGGTCTCGGGCCCCGCCGGAGCGGCCGTTTCCATGGTGCCGATGTCCTCGACGCTGCCGACGCTCCCGATCGCGCCGCCACACCTGGTGGCGTCTTCGGCCGCGCCGTCCACGACGGCCGACATCGTGGCTTCGGAGGGCGCGGTCGTCCTGGCGGGCTTCGCCTTTGCGGCGGCGGCTCGTCCGTCAATATCCAGCGAGTACCCGCGAGCCCAGACGGTGGTGATCAGGTTGCCGAGCCCCGCCGCCTTCAGCTTCTTGCGCAGCTTGCAGACAAAGACATCGACGATCTTCAGGTCCTCACCCTCTCGGTCATCGTCCAGGCGCGGATCGCCGTACAGGCACGAGATGGCGTAGGCCTTCATGATCGGAGCCCCCGCGTGGCGGGCCAGGAGCTCCAGCAGTGCGAACTCGCGCGCTGACAGGTCCAGCGACTGGCCGTTGGCGAGGACCCGCTTGGCGTCGTAGTCGACGGTGAGGGGGCCGATCTCGAGCAGATGGTCGGGCGCGCCCGCGACGCGGCGGCACACCGCCAGCACCGTGGCCTCGATCTCGTCGAGCTCGGCCGACGCCGACAGGACCGCCGCCGCGCCATCCTCAAGCAGGCGGGCGGTCTCGCCGACGCTGCCCAGCACAATCAGCGCGCCCGCACCGTCGTGGCGGCTTAGGGCCTTCACGCCCTCGCACGCCTTCTCGGGGGCGAGCAGGACAGTGACGTCGTACCGGTAGGCGCGCACCCGGGCGCGCAGATCGTCTAGGTCGCACTGGCCGTACTCCCCGGTCGCCGTTTCGACGATGTGATCGCGGCCGCGCAAGGCGGAGGCCAGCGCATTAACGGCCCGGTTGGCTCGGAGGGGAGCGGTGCTGGCGACGAGAATCTTCATGGTGGCGCCCTCCCCTATCAGGCGGCCTTAGCCGCCAAGGCGGCCGAGGTGTTGTCCAAGGCGATGCGGTACCCGACGCCACCATCACCGACGCTGTCCGTGATCAGCACGGCTTCGCCGCTGACACCAGCGGCTCCGAGCTTCTGGCGGATCTTGAAGACGTAGACATCGAGGACCTTGCAGCCCTCGGGCGCGCTGTTCGGGCGGCCGACATACACCTCGTTGTGCAGAGCCCGCTTGCGCAGCGCGCGTCCGCCCGCCTTGATGAGTGCGGCGACGACCGCGCATTCCGTGGCGGTCAGCCCGATCTCCTCGCCGTCAACCAGAAAGCCGCGCCCGGGCAGGAACTCGATCCCAAACGCCAAGCGGACGTTGCGGATGCGCGGGCGCATGCGACGGCTCAGCGCCGTCAGCAGCGCGGGCAGGTCGGCCGAGGAACGCGCGATGCCGTCGGCTCCCGCGCGCAATAGCTGCGCCGAGGCGGCGCTGGTGATGACGCCGCCGGTGGGAAGCGCCAGCGCCCCGACTTGGCGGGTGGCCGCGGTCGTGCGCAACACCCGTATGGCTTCCAGGGATTCGGTGGCGGACATGGCGAGCACGACGGCGTAGGCCTCGGCCGCCCGCGCGGTCATCGTCTTCTTCGTCGCGGTCTTGACCGCGTGGCCAGCCCCGCCCAACGCGGCGCGGATAGCCTCTACGGGGGCGGCGGCCGCGCCCGTTATCACCGTGATGTCCATAGCGAACCCCAGAAAAACGACCAGACCCAGAAACCACCGAGCGGTCCCCACCGCTCGAGCGCGATCCCCATCGCACAAGGATAAGTTACCTTGGCAAAGCGTAAAAAGCAAGGAGTTAGAATTAATCTCGTCGTTCTATTTCTTCAGCACCAAGGATTAAGACGTTCATTTGTCAACGTTTTCCATGGCATCAGGGCTCGTTAACTTTATCAATGCGTCTTGCTTGTCAATGTTGATGCGTTTCGTTTGTCAACTTACTTGGATGCCGAAAACGCCGCCTCGTCGCGCGTCTCGGCCGCCCCGCGATCGGCGGGCGCGTCGCCGTCCTCCCAGAGCGCGGCCGCAGACCAGCGCCGCCGCGCCGCCGTGAACGGAACGACGCAGGCCGCGCGATCCGGGCTGTTGTCGCGGGCGGGTGCGGCGGCGCGGCGCGCTTTCTCGTTGGCCACCGCGCTCAGGTCGACGATGGCGGTCGGCGCCGACGGCCGCTGCGCAGTCCGGTGCACGGCCGCCGTGTCGGCGTCGGCGGCCGCGCGGGGCACCAGGGCGATCAGGTCCTCCGCACGGATGACCAGATCCACCACCACGCCTTCAGGCACGACGTCGCCGACGATCCATGCCAGGGACGTGGCCTCGCGGCGCAGCGGGCGCGTGCGGCCGAGCGCCTGGAGCATCTCGTTCTCGCGGTATTGGCGTTGACAAAGCGCCTCCCAGGCGTCGCACCGCACCGAAACCCTGCTGGTCAGTGTCGCCCCGTCGCGCATTTCCAGCGCGCGCGGCTCGGTGGTGTATGGGAAGCTGTTGCCGCCCGGGCGCGGCGCGTCGAGCTCGGAAAGGTCGTGCGTCCACGCGCGGGCGTAGGCGCGGTAGGCGCTCTGCGGCAGCTCCGGGCGGCCGATCAGGACCACGCCAGCGGCGGTGCGGTGCGCGTCGCAGCCCCGCTGGCCACCGTACCAGCGGCAGTCCCACCGTGCGCCGTCGAACGCCTCGGCCAACGTCTCCTGCACGACCGCCTTCGCTCCCACGGCTAGCAGACGCTGTCCCTCCGCCAGGTGCGGCGCCATGAGCGCGTCGATGGACGCCAGCGCGTCGGCAACCAGCGCCTTCATCGCCGCCGCCTTGGCGCGCTCATCGTCGGAGGCGTCCACCTGCGGGATGAGGGAGCTCTTGGTCAGCCCCCCGATGTGAACCCACACGACCGCTTGGTTGCCGATGAGGCGGCGGTCGGGAGTCAGCAGCTGGATGTCGTGGGTGCCGCCGAAATGGCGGTCGTACTCGTCGAGATCGGCGGTCGCGTCCAGCACCAGCGTCGGCGTCTCGGCCCACGTGTACCCCTCGCGCCACGCTAGCTCGACATGCGTGCCGTCCAGGGTGACCGACAGGCATTCATGACGCGCGTCACCCCGCTCCAAGCGGGCAATGCGCCCCTGAAGCAGCGTCCACAGTCGCCGCTCCTCGGCCGCAGCACCCGTCGCCTGCCGCTTGGCCGCGGACAGGATCTGCTCGTCGGTGGCGTTCGGACCGAAGGACGGCTTAGGCGCACAGTGGGCCCGCAGCGCGTGGCACGCTGCCTGGGCACTGCGGGCGTCGCCGAAGGCGCGTACAAGCGCGCGGGCGGGATCGTCGCCGCAGCCGAGCGCGGCGTCCACCGCCGCCGCGGCGCGCCGCCGCAGGGCCTCGGTATCGGCGTGTTCGGGCCTCGACGAGCGCGGCCGCAGGAGCACGGCCCGATCCAGGCGGGCGATGCCGACCAGCTGAGCCAGCGGCCGCTCGTCGAGCACGGTCAGCAGGGGCCGCTTGAGGGCATCGGGCAGCTCCCCGCCGTCGCCGCGCGCGAACCGGTGCACCATAAAGACGACGTCGGGGGCCCGCTCGGCAAGTCGCTCGCGCGACGCCCGCAGAGGGCATTGCGCCGCGTGGCGGCAGGTGACGGGCGCGCCCTCGGCGTCGCGGCCCGTGCACAGTCCGCTGGCCGACTGCCCCAGGGCGGCCACCCGCTCAATCAGGTCGCCGCGCAGGCAGCCACCGCGCGCCAGCCCGGTCCAGCGGCCGGTGGTCAGCGGCGCCACCCCCATGGCGTTGTAAAGGCCATCGGCCTCAATGGCGGCGAACACCGCTTCCAACTCCGACATGCGCGCATAGCTGTCGACGAGGTACACGACCGGGCGACCAGTCGCCCGGATCTCGCCGACGAGACGGGCCAGGGCGCGCGCGGTCATCGTGGTCTTCCCGAGACCTGTGTCGAGCGCGGCCAGCAGCAGCGACGGCAGCTCGGCGGCGGCCTTTTTCCGCGGTGGCCGGGAGCGTCCAGTGGCGCCCACGATCACGTCGCGCAGCCAAGCGTTCAGCGCGCCCTGCGCCGCGGTCACGGCCTGGCGCAGATCGGCATCGGAGGTCGGCGCCAGAACCCGAGCGCGATTACTCCGCCGCGCCGACATCGTCCGCGGGAGCATCCCGCGACTCTCAGACAGGAAATGTAAAATCTGTTCAACGCTGTCCGACGCGCGCCATCCGCGATTGACGGCAGCCGTTTGGGCGCAATACTGTGACCTTACCACGTTGACCTCCCCGAGGTGTCAGCCTCGGTATCGAAGATGCCCTCTGGCGAACTCCCCAGAACACCAAGAGGGCAGTGGACAAAGCGCCAGCAGAAACCCCAGACGCTGGCGCGTGGAACTGAAGACCGAGACTTCCGGTCCTTTCCCCAAGGACCGCCCCCGATGGTAGGCGCCGCGGTCCCTAACGCGGCGCCTACCGTTTTTTCCGGGGAAACCACTTCAAGGTACGGTCACCCCGAGGAAATCGTCAAGAAAGCCGGGCGGATTCTGCTCGAATTTTCCTTGACAACATATTTGATTTTTGGGGTGGTCGGACGATTCGCGGCAAGGCGGCGACCATCCAGTGGGTTGGCCGCGACCACTCCAGGCAGTTGGCGCCTGTGCCAAGGGCGTCCCCCGATCGTCCCCGCACGGTCCGGACCGCGCCGTCCCCTACCCCTCCCCTGCACGCCGAACAGAAGAAGCGCTGGTTTCACCGGACGTCACACCACCCGCAACACAGCGGCAATCAGGACCGCAACGGCGACCGCAGTGGCCGCCCTGCCCTAGGCGCCGCCGGAGGCGGTCTGGCGGCGGACGATGCCCAACATCCCGTCCGCGGGCGAGCCATATCTCAGGTGCGGGGCCAGCACGATGCAGCTGTAGGCTCCACTGCTGGCGGCGGACGGACGCCGACGACGCGCCTGATCGCCGTCTCGTGCACGCTGTCGGCGGCGTAGGCCATTTCGTCGGGGGAGGCGGGGGCGCTTCAATCCGCGAGCGCGGCGACAGGCCCTGGATGGCACCTTCCCTTGCCAAGCGCCCTACCCCCTCGTACACCGTCTCCTCCTGGCCACGAGGCGCCTGCGCAACGCCGACGAGCCGCGGGGGGCCGTCTACAGCGGTGCAGGGAGCCTGATAAAGATTGGGCATCGTGCCCTCCCCTCTTCCTCTCGGCCGCTGCCTCAACGTGGCCAGTGCTGGCTCTGCGCCATGTCCTTGATGCGGCACTCGAGCGGCGTCTCGACGATGCGGCTGTAGATCCCTTTGATGAACCGTCACCTGAAGCGACGTCCATGCCGTAGCGGCCGATCCACTTCTCCGGCACGACGCCTGCGGCTTCGGCGTTGGCGCAGGTCCGCGCTCAGGGCTCCGCTTCCGGTCGCCACACGGCCTCCCGGAGGCTCCCCTAGGTCCTTCTTCGCGGCGTCCGGCACGACTTGGCCGACCACCGAGTTGATGAGACGGCCGTACAACGAAGCGGGCGACACGGCGAACAGCGGGTATGAGCGTTCGAGCGCCATGAGGTGAGAAAGGACCACACCGGACGGCGGCCCACGGGTCGATGCCCGCGCCGCCACGTCCACGGCCGCTTCCGCGCGTTCGGCGTATGCGACCTCGGCGCCGAGGCGCACGGCTTCTTGCGCCAGCAGGACCTCGGCCTCCCGGTCGCTCAGGTCGGCCCGCCAGGTCGGCAGGTGCCCACCATCCTGTTCGAGACCCCCCAATGCGGTGTCCGCGTCTGTGTGCGTGGCATGGCCTCCCTCGTGTGCGCTTTCAGCTGTGTGGCGTCCGCACCGGTCAGGGAAGCGTGACGCCCGGAGGGTCCGGAACGTCGTCAGGGCCATCGCTGTCCGACCAGATCTCCATGACAGCTGTGAGGTGCGGCGTCATGTTGGGTCGGGCCGCAGGACGCCCCGTCGGAGCCGTGCCCGAGCTCGGCCTTGCCCCCGTGGCGAAGGCGGTGCACCCGACCGGAGCGAGCGGCTGCCGTGTGCTGGCTGGGCTGGGCGCCGATGGCTTGGCGGGCACGGGCTTGGGACTGACAGCGCAGTGCTCGCGCAGCTTCGCCAGCACGCTGGACAGGTCTTTCGGAGCCGACACCATGCCCACCCCGCCCCCTGCCCTGTGGGCGCACAGCGCGACACGGCCGTCGGCCGAGCGGCACGCGACCAGACGCAGCGCTGGCCGGTCGCCGTCCGGGCTCGTAAGCGGAAGCGCTTGGAGGCTGACGCGGACTCGCTTGGCCAGGAACTCTTCAAGACGGCTCAGGTCGGACCGCCCTCCCCCCTTGGCGTTGCACGCGGATAAGCCACCGGATCCGGGAACACGGTCAGCCTGTCGCGGTGCTCCAGATCCTGCGTCGCGGTCACGAACGCCGCCGTGATGGTCTGGAGCGTGTTGAACCAAGCGGTATCCACCGGCCGCTGACGCTCGGCCGCGCTCGGTGCGGGCGGCGCGGCGGCACCGGACGCGGGGATCGGTTGGCCTGGTCGGCTTCCAACAGAGGACAGTGCGGGTAGTGCGCGGCGAAGCCGCTCTTGCTCGCCCCCGGAGAGCGCAGGCTGCGGCCGCCACCGAGGTCGTACTCGCAGCCGAGGAGCAGGTGCGGGAGCACCGCAGTGAACCGCTGACGGTCAAAGCCGAAAACCTCGCCGCCAATCGCCAGCGTGCTGCCGTTGAAGCTGAGCATGCGCGGATCCACCGACGTCAGAGTCGCGGCCAGCCTGACGTGCCGCGAGAGATCGTGCTCACCTCGGGCCGCGTGGCGGTCAAAGGAAACCGACGGCGATCAGTCCGCCACGACGAACGCGGTAGACGGGGTGCAGATTGAGATCTGCCGACAGTGTACCGCCGACCTACCATCGGCAAAGAGCGCGAGCCTGCCGTCGCTTACGGTCAACTCCAGGCGCCCCGCCGCGCCGTTGGTCAGGGCCTTCCCGGACGTGGGGCGGCAGGTCGCCTGGCAGCGCCGCGGCAGCGGGCGCCGTCCCGTCCAACGCGGTTGCGGACACCATATTGGGGACGCCACCAAATTGGCAGCCCAGGCGACCAGTCCCTCCAGCAAGCCGCCAGTGGATGCGGCCGGGTCGGACCGTCTGGACGCGCGACCGGAAGATGGCGCCGCCACAGCGGCGGGTCCTGTGGGCGTGGTCCTGTTGCCCGTGAGCTTCTTGGCCGCCTCACTTCCTGTCGCGCCGGTGTTCGGCGAAGGCCTGGATCGAGGCCTTCGCGGCCCACGAACTGCCCATTGCCAGAGCCGTAATGCACTCGATCTCGAGCGCCCCGATGTTGCCCAGCGCGGTGGTGCTGACACGGCGGTCGCGCGGGTCGGTCTTGGTGTTGGCCGCGACCCCCGCCTCGAGCTCATGGTCGGCCCACTGCTGGAGGCTGATGCATCCCCCGTTCTCTACCGCCGCCCCGACGATGTCAAAGCCCTGAGGCGCCCCCTCTGTGTCCTCCCGGTGAGCGCAACGGCGCCGTCGGCGTGCTGATGCAAGCTGGCGTGCTCGCCCGCCCAGGGCGTCTGCAAGAGCTCCTCGACGGTCGCGTCAGGTTGCACCTCTGCCCGGAGGCGGGGTTGCGCGCCAATGGCGTCGCAGATGGCAACCAACGCGAACTTGGGCGCGAGGGCGAAGAACGGCATCGCGCGCTCAAGCGCCACGACTTGGCGCGCGACGTCCTCGACCGAGCGGGTGTCCCCCGTCTGAACGTCCGACACGGCCGCCCAGAAGCCCCGGTCCTTCGCGCTGGCCCACGGTGCGTCACAACGCGCGCAGGACGCGCTTGGCCCGGGCGTGCGCCGCGGGCTTCGCGCCGACGCCCTCCGCGGAGGCTTTGAACAAGGCCGCCGTCTTGTTGTCCCGCTCGGCGGCGACAGCGCCCAGGTACTCGGGACAGCCGCGCAGCATCATGCCCAGGGCGGCAACGTCGGCTTCGTGAGCCTGCCACTCGGGGGCTGCGGCGCGCCGCGCTTCGGCGACGACCATATCGAACGGCGGCCGAACCGCTCTGACGGCTCAGGACCGTGCGCAGCACGATGGTGGCGGCCGCCCCGAGTGGTTCCCCTTGGTGACACGGAGCATCCTGTGGGACGAAGATGCGGTGATCGCGCGTCGGTCCCGATCTCGACGCGGTGGTCGATGCCCAGGCCAAGATCGAGGGCGACCGCCTGCTGGGACGGGGAGGGCGGCGGCATGACGGCGATGCCTGGCCGGTACCGAGCCTGCCGCTTCATTGAACTCAGCACAAAGGCACTACGCACCACGGCTGGCTCGGGAGGAACCATGCTGTAGGAGCAACTGATCCGCTCCGTCACCGCTTGGTACGAGAGTGGCTCGCGGGGTGGAGGACGCACCGCCGACCAACGCGGCCGCCCGGCCGCTGAAGCCCGACACGCCGCCCGCATGGCACGGCGAATCATCTGCCTGGTGTCGGCAGCCTCTACGCTGGTGCAGGGCAGGCTGGATGGGGAGGACACGCGCTGTGATAGACGAGGTTGAAACACTAACGGCTGTGTGGCCCTTGGTGCCCGAGCCCCCGTTGCGTCACGGCGTTCCTGCCTGACGGGCTGGCGGCCGACCGCACGAGCCTGCGGCGCGCAACGTGGCGCATGACCGCCGCGGTTCCCGAAGGGGAGATGGCGGTGGCGCGCCAAACGGCCGCGGACGTGGTCCGGGCGGGCGCCCCGCTTGATTCAGCCTCGCCACGCGCGGCATCATGTAGAGCAAGACTGCGCCCATCGCGGAAGCGCTGCTGAGGGTCTTGGAGCGGGCGGGGCGGGCCAGCATCGCCTGCGACAGCGCCCGGATCCGGACGCGGCCGCGACGGGTTTCGACGACTGGTGGCAGGGCCACGGCGGCGATCTGCGCGCCCAGTATGCCCGCCACTACGTTCGCCCTCGTTGCTTGGCTTCTGGTCACTGGCCAGCGTGGCGCAAAAGTCCTGCATTGCCGGACTTATCCTCCTCGACACGGCCGTTGGAGCGGGTTTCCCCACACCCGAAAACGGTCCCGCGCCCTTCTACGGCACTCTCCGTTTCTCGACGCTGCTGCAAAGGTCCTGCAATGCAGGACTTTTGTGGCGCGGTTGCCACCACCTGTGAATCATGCCGACAAGTCCCGTAGATACCCCGTTCCCCTGGTTTACGATCTCGCGTACACATGCCTTGTTGAGGCGTTCAATGGGGGTATATTGCATGGTCGACGTGTTGGAGGCACCGGTCACCGACGGTGAACCGCGCACTTTCGCCAAGAGGCGAATCTTGATTGCCTCGGGAAAGGGTGGCAGCACCAAAACCACAACTGCTCGCCATTTTTCAGCCGCGGCAGCACACGCGGGGCTTGCGGTTCTTACGCTCGACCTTGATGAAAGCCCGACACTCTCCGAGTGGTGGACGAAACGCCCGGACACTCTGCCGAGCATTGAGCACATCCGGGCCCCCATCCATGAGCTTGTCGCCGTCGAAGGCACCGACGTGGAGGGCGAGGACGAGGGCGCCGTCATTGGTGCCAAGGTCGAGGAGGCCATCCTCGGCATTGACGGCTACGACCTGTTGATCATCGACACGCCTGCCTCGCTGGCAGCTTACCCTCATCACGCCCGTGCCCTCATCAGGGTGTCAGACCTGGTTGTTGTGCCGACTCGCCAATACGACGACGACATCAACTCGGTCACCAAGTGGATGAAGCTGGTCACCGACCTCGGCGGCGACGGCATGTTCCTGTTGAGCGACACCCAGCGCCGAGAGAGCGCCTTCGAGGACGCCAAGCGGAAACTGGTGAAGCACGGACCGTTGTGCGCCATTGACATCCCGCACTTCGCCGACATCCCCAAAACGCTCGCCAAGGGGACGAGTGTCATCGACATGCGGAAGGGACGAGGCGCCGAAGACTATGCGGCTGCCTTCGACGTTGTCCGTCGCAAGCTGGGGGTGTGAGATGGCTGGGCTACAGCGCGCGGTGAAGACCGATCTGGCTCAGGAGGTCACGGACCCGAACGGGCGTTTCGACGACGTCCGCCGATCGGTCGGCAAGCTCTCGAGCAAGGACAAGTACGTCGAGACCATCGGCCGCCTGTGGAAGGAGGCCACCGCCCGGTTCATCGACATCGGCAAGTACCTCGTTTATGCCAAGGACAGCCTGCCGCATGGCGAATACGAGGCGATGATCGAGAGCGAGCTTCCGTTCTCCAAGTCGGTGGCACACGCCCTAAAGACGGTGGCTGACGCCGTAATGCAGCGAAAGGTCACCGAAGCCGATCTGCCGCCCGACTATTCGACGAGCTACCTGCTGGTCAGCTTGAAGGACGACAAGTTTGCCATGGCGCGCGAGCATGGCCTGGTACGGCCCTCGTTGAAGCGCCATGAGATCCTGGAGTTCCGTCGCACCCTGCGGACGACACGCCCGGTGTCTCAGCGTGCGGCCGCGCGCCGTCTGGCCCGCGAGCGCGAGCGCATCCTGGCCGACATGGCGGCGCTCCAGCAGCGTTTGACCGAGGTCGAAGCCCAGATGAAGACGATCGACGCCGAGGCCGCCACGATCATCGACGTGACACCCGAAGCGGTTGACGGCTGACCGGCCGTCAAGCGATCAAGGCTTCAGAGACGGGAAGGGCTCGTCAGCCCTTCCGCAATACGCGATGCACTGAGCCCCGCCAGAACACCCTCGTCTTGGCGGGGCTCTACCGTTTTCGGTCCGCTTCGCCCATAGGGCCGCAGGGCTGCGCGCAAGGCCCGATGCCGCTGCCGGAGGCCCCAACGGCGCCGCCGGTCACGCAGGCTGGAGCGGTTGGGAAGCCGCATCACTTCGGACCAAGCCCGCCTACGGGCGCCACCTCCGCAGCGCACTCGGGTGACGGCCACGGTGCCCTGGCCAAGCGCGTCACCATGAAGTCGGGGACGGGCTCCTGAGCACGGCTAACGGGCGCGGCGGTGAGTCCTTCGGGCTCGAACGCCTTGCCGATGATCAGCGGCATGTTCTGGAAGAGGCGGGGCCCCCCGCAGCGGGCGTCAGCACCCGGTGGAGCATGGCCCCGACGTGCGCTTGGTGCTCCGCAGGCACGGCGGCGCCGACGGCAACGAACGGCGCGCCTTCACGTGGTGATGGGCCGTGGTCGGGGGCATCGTGGTTTGGTCCGGTGTTCGAGCGGGGAGGGGAGGCCGGTCCTTCTGACCGGCGTCCTTGGTGTGTGCAAATCCTCGGTTCAGCCGCGGACCAGCGACAGGCCGCAGCCCAGCTGCGCCCGCGCGGTGGCCGCACTGTCGCTGGCGGTTTGGAAGCTGGTTGGCTCGACCAGGATCTGGAGCATCTGGCCCGCGACGCTGTTGGTGCGCACTGATGCGATGCCGAGGTCGCCCCACACCGCCGCCGGGACGCCGAGCGCTTGGCTGACGATGGCTTGGACCGCAGCCGCCCGGTGACCGCGGATCGCCTGCTGGTGGCGTCCCGCTGGGTCCGCATCGCGCAGACGCCGTCCGGCTACCGATGGCAGTCCTGGAGCGCGCATGGGCTTCTCGAGTTCGGCGCCGAGCGCATTAGCATTGAGCGCCCCCGCTGTCCGGCAGCTTCAGCTCGTCCCGTGTGCGCCCCTCGGCTTCGGCGATGATCGAGCGGGCCAGAGCCACGTCATCGAGGGCTTCGCGACCGCCCGAGAGCGTGCTCGTCGGGGTTGACCTTGATGTCGTCGAGAAGGTCCACCCGGTCGTCCCAATCCTCCCCACCTTTACCGAGGAAGCGCATCACGACGACGTCGAAGCCGCCGAAATGGTCCTCTTCGTAGCCGAGCAGCAAGTGGCGCTCGCTCAATTGGCGGCGTCGTCAAGGTCTGCATCCGGAACGGACCGTCGCGCAGTGTCTGAATGTCCCGCGTCTCCATAACGCTGACCATGACCTTGTCCTGGTCGTTGCAGAGCGCCACCAGCGGCTCCCCCTTCCAGCCCCCTGGTGCAGGCTGCACGCAGGTTCCGCACCGACGGCCGTGAGGCTGACACGGCAAACTGCGACATGGGGGACGGTGCTGACCCGGATGGGGCTCGCCGCCTGACACCGCTTGCGATGGTCGCGCAAAAGACGGAGCCGACGCTCCGAACGCGCGGATGGCCGGTAGCCAGGTTGGGCAAAGGACACCGATTCGCACTCACGGCGACTCGGCGTCTTGATTCTCCAGGCCGAATCGGCGACGGCGCGTCGCTTGGGCGACCAACATCGTCGCTTGCGTGACCTGGCTTTGGCGTTTGCGTGACCTTCGCCCGTCGCTTGCGCGACCTCATGGCACCACGCTGGACGGCCGAGCGTTTCTGATCGAAGCTAACGCGGCTCATGTTGTAGAGGGTGACGGTCGATGGCCCGGAAGGCGGACACGGCGCTTGCGGTGGTTCCAGAAAACAAGGAAGTCGTCCTTGACGAGAGAGGCTCCCAGCTGGAACTCCTGTTCGATAGCCCGCTCATCGGCAAAATCAAAAACGACCGGACCCTGATGGTTTGGTCGTTTTTTGCGCTCGATCGAAAGAAGGTCGATAGCATGACCTACGACGACGGGCGCACGCGCATTGCTGTTACTGGCCTTCAGTACGGCATCGCGAACATGTGGGATAAGGAAATCCTGATTTACTTAATTTCCATTATGCAGGATAAAATCAACCGTGGTGAGGCCGTTGGTCCGACGATGACGTTCACAGCGGCGGATTTGTTCCGTGTCATCGGCCGCGAGGCGGGTGGATCCGCGTACGATCGCCTTGAGGAAAGCCTGAAGCGGTTGAAGAACACCAGCATCGAGACGAACATTGAAACCGGCGGTGAAGGGGAAAGCGGCGGCTTCAGTTGGCTCTCTGAATACAAGTTGCGCTACCGACGTAACAGTGCGGGCGACAAGGTCCTGCGCGGCGTCGAAGTGACGCTCTGCAATTGGCTGTACCGTGCGGTCACCCTCGATAAGAAGATACTGACCTACCACGCCAAATACTTCGAGCTTGGCCCGCTGGAGAAGAGGTTGTACGAGATGGCTCGGGCCCACTGCGGCCAGCAGGCGGGCATTAGAATGAATTTGGAGAAGCTCCGGTTGCGGGTCGGCTTCACCGACGAGCTCAAGCAATTCAAATACAAACTGACGCAGATCGCGAAGAAGAGGATGCCTCTGCCAGAGTTCGGCTTCATGCTCGTGGATCCGCGCGACCCAAAGCGCTTCGGGGTGATGTCCGACCCCGCATTGCCGAAGCCGCGCGGCCGCACGCCGCTCAAGGCTTACCAGGTCTTCTTTTTCCGGACGGACAATCTCGCGCGGATGCCGACGCCCTTCCAAGTTCCGGACGTTGACGGTGAGGGCGGTGAACTGCTCTACGACGAGGCTTCCTGAGAGGACTTCTTTCCAAAGGGCGGGATTTGCCCAACCGACCTGTAAAGCCCTCTGGCCGCCGTTTTCCTCTGAGACGGCGGCCTTGGTGTTTCTGGGCCTCAGAGGATCTGGTTCGCAGGCGGGATTCGAGGGGCTGGATGCCAGTGAAGGAGTTTATAGGTTTTCAGGTTATAGAGTTTTACCGTTACCGTGTCGAATCTCGCAATGGCGCCAACATCTTATGGGGTTTTTGGTTGGGCAAACGGCGAAGAACGGTCGCGCTGCCGTCGAGTCTCGGTCACGCAACCGACGAGACAGGGTCGCGCAAACGACGGGTCTGGGTTGGGCAAACAATCCACATCAATTTTAGTCATCCAAACGACGATGCCGGATTCCTTGGATTGTCGCGCAAACGACGGGCGCGGTTGGGCAAACTCGGCACCAGGTCGCGCAAACGACGCCATCGGGACGCCAATGGCACGATCAGGGGCTCGGCCGTGCTGGTCAAGCGGCTCCGTGATACTGAGATGGCAGGGTAGGGGGGCGAGAAGGTTGCGCAAAAGCCGCGTCTGGACGGTTGTCGGGCGCTCGGGCTGCGGTTTTCCTAGGGCTGGAGCCGTTGCCGTGCGCTGATTCCTTGGAGTCTCGTCGTTTGCCCAACCTTTTCCTTGGCGCCGCCGTCGTCCTTTGGGCAACCAGCACCGGCCCCCAGCTTGGATGACAAGGAGTCGTCCTTTGCGCGACCTTCCGCAGGCCCTCTTCAAAGGAATTCTGTGCGTTCCAGCCACCGTCCACGTGGAACAACGAGATCATCGGCGGACGGGCCTGCGCCGCTTTGGTGCTGGACGCCGTGGGGGCCGGGGTAGGGGAGGGAGATGGCGTCACGGCCAGGATACCGCCCGAGGGGGCTGTGGCGGGCTCCGTCTGGAGGAGGGCAGGGGGGCGGTGAGGCAGGTTAAGTGCCCAGTTTGGGACCGGGGCGTCGAGCGTGACGGTCACCCCGACGGCACCGACGGTCAGCGTCTCCGCGACCTCCGCCGTGGCGATTTCGATGGCGCCGATCGCAGCGGGTTTCTTGACGTTGGTGTAGGCGCCGTAGAGCGACAGCAGCGCCGTCAGCGGTTCTAGGATTACGCGCTCGGCTCGCGCGATGGCCGTCTTGATGGCCACCCGCAACGCTTCGAGTTCTTGCACCTAGAAAGCGGGGTGGCGCGCCGAGATGAGGGGCTTCGGCGCCGTCTCAAAGCTGGCGGGCAGGGCAGGGGAGGGCTCTGCGGTCGACGCCCCGCCCTGCCCTTCCGGGAGTGGCACGGCCGCGGACGATGCATCCTGCGGCGCGTCGCACCGGGCTGCGGAGAGGGCGGGGGGAGGCCGCGCGCATTGCTGGCGGTGATGGCGTGTGCCACGGTCGGGTTTGTCAGGGTTCATGGGCGTCGGGTCTCCGCAACGAAGCGGCCGGGCGGCGGGACCCGGTACTCCGACGGTGCCCTGACGGCGGGCAACGAAGTGAGACGGAGCCGCCCGCCGTTTGACGACGCCCGCGGGTGCGACGGTGGGAGGCTGGAGCTGATGACGACCTTCGACGCGGACCCCGAGGACGCACGGCCAGTGATGGCGATCGATTTCGAAGCCAGCTGCCTGCCTGGGCTTGGCCCAGGTCCGCGCGAGCATCGGGGAGGAGGTCGCCGACCTGCGCCAGCGCGCCCAGCGAGCCGAACGCCTGCTCGAGGAGGTTCCGGCCCGTGCGACCGCGCAGGCGGTTCCGAGCGGTGCTGCGGCCCACGCCAGCTCGGCCGTCCCGACGGGTGAGACGGCACCGGCGGCCGCGCTGGCCGTGGCGCAGCAGGGCCGCAGGCAGGGCAGGCAGTTGCGCGCCAGAACCTAATCGACGGGCGCGCGTCGGTCGGTGCGCGTACTGCGTGCATTCCTGGGTTCAATCCTGTACCGTGCGGCGCCACCGCACCGCTGCGCGGAGCGACACGAGTTCATCCCAGCCGTCGAAGCCCGACATGGACGCCGCCCGTTTGGCTTGGCACCCGACCTACCGCGCCGATGGTCGCCGATCAGGAGGGCTTTGCTTTCTCGACGGCGCCTGGCGGGCCGAGATCGTCGCCCCGTCGGTGTCGTTGTGGCCCGAGCGCGGCGTCGCTTGGCTGGTCGAGCACAAGCATCGGGAGCTGGCGCGTGGGGTCAGTTCCTCTGTGGAAGACGCCAAGGCGGACGCGCTGTCGGCGATCGGCTCACTGCGCTCGGCGCGCGGTCGCCCTCGAACTCGGTCGCGGTGCGTGTCACGCCAGGCGAGGGATGCCGCCGACCGCTTCGCATCCTGCAACCGGATCGGTCCCAATGGCGCCGAGGCCGCTCCGGTCTAGCCGCCGTTTCGGTTCGGTTCCTGGGGAAGTCTGGCTGCAAGTTCACCCTTTGAACCTGTTTGCGCAAGCCTACACGTGGCACACTCTGGCGGTCCGCTTGATGCGAAGACAGGGGACGGTGTTGCTGCACGGACGGAAAGCGCGATGACCAGGCTTTACGACCTCGTCGGACAGACATTTGGGCGTTTGACCGTTCTCGAGCGCTCACGCAACGAGAAGGGGTTGTCGACGTGGCGCTGCCAGTGTTCGTGCGGCCGCATCACCGAAGTGGAAACCGCGCGGCTGCGCAGCCAGCACACGCGCTCGTGCGGCTGCCTGAAGGCCGATCCCACCGAGTTCAAGCGCCCGGTTGGCCGCCCGCCGCTCTACAACATCGACAACTACATCGGCCAGGAGTTCGGCTTCTGGACGGTGATCGGCTTCTCGCACCGGGACGAGCGGTCCCGCAACCAGCATTGGGTGTGCCGCTGTCGGTGCGGCGCCGAGAAGCCCGTCAACTCGACCAACCTGCTGCGCGGCATCAGCACCAAGTGCGCGGACTGCGCTGACATCGAGAGCAGGGGAGCGCAGAACGCTCAATGGAAGGGCAGCACGCACGTGCCCGGGACCTATGTCACCTCGCTCAGGCACAGCGCAAGGGAGCGGGGGATCGAATTCACCATCACCGTTGATGACCTCGAGGCGCAGTGGGTGGCGCAGGAAGGATGCTGCGCGTACACCGGGGAGCTGCTTGGCTTTCCCGAGGTCATGAACGCCAGGGGCATGATCCGAACCGACTTTACGGCCTCGGTCGACCGCAGGGACAGCGCGGTCGGTTATGTCCCCGGCAACATCCAATGGGTCCATAAGATCGTCAACATCATGAAAATGGACCTGCCCGAGACCGTTTTCATCGAATTCTGCGTGAAGGTGGCCAAGGGGGCGAGGGCGGCCAACGCCTAAGCGCTCGCTCTACCCCGCCATCCCCCGGTGGGCGTGGATGACGTTCATGCAGCTTTCCACCTTGCCCTCATCGAACGCGGCGGGGAGCGGGGTCTCGTCGCCGCGCAGCTCCTCCTCGCTGTAGAAGGTGACCCACATGCCCGCTTCCCCGCGCGGTGCCAGCCCGGGATACCGCTTGGGCAGGACGGCCCCGAAATGGGCCTGATACCCGTCGATCAAGAAAATTCCCGCCGCATCGAAGACCCAGTCGGACGTGTCGTCCTCGCAGCAGAAGTGCAGCGGTCGCCCGCGCTGGTCGGCCGCCTCGACGGCTTGGATCGGCCACTGGGTCAGGCGCGACAGCGCGACGGCGAAGTGCAGGCCGCCGTCGGCTTCGCATGCGGCGACGGACGTGGAATCGATGCGCCCGGCACCTCGCGTGGTGATGACGGTCGGGTTCCACTTGCTCGCGCTCCTCTGATGCTCCTGCCCGGTCGCTGGTGCAGACCTCAGGAAACCCTGGCGCGGACAACGAAGGGGGACGGGAACCTGGAAAGCCGGTTTGGGAAACCCTTTTCCACGTATGGGCTGTCGTGTTACGCGATCCGGGTCCATTCCTGCGAGCGTGACCATGGCCATTCCGCTGTCCACCGAGCTGCTCACCGCCGTCGACGCGCGGCTTGCCGCGACCGCGCCGTTCCGGAGCGTCGCGCATGCCGATCTGGCGCGCGCGGTGGCCGCGGGGCTGCTCTGCCTATCGCGTGACCAGCTTGACCTTCGGGCCGCTGAAGGCGTCGTGGTGGATGGTGCCGACGACGGAAACTTCAGCGAACGCCTGATCGTGGATGGCTGGTGGTGCCCGCCCGGGGAAGTGACGGCGCGCCTGCGGCCTCTGTCCGCGGCCATCCAGGGCGTTCTCGGCGCCACGCCCATTCCGGAGCCTTCCGAGGCGGACCTTCGCCTGGACCGGATCAACGCCCTGCTGGCGAGCGCCCGCGTCAAGCTCGCGGGCGTGACGCGGAGCAAGCGGTTTCAGCGCGCGCGCGGTCTGACGCCGCGGGAAACGGTCGCGGTGATGATGTCCGACCTGCTCAGGGTCGCCTTCTGCCAAGGCACGCATCTCTACTGTCTCGACCAGTACGGCGACGATTCAACACATGATTACGGAGATTCGCGCAGCGTAAGCGAGGCGCTGCTGGTTTTGGCCCGCGCGCACCGCTCGCTCGACCCGGACTCCGCGGCATACCTGTGCAGGCTGGCCGCCGTGGTGCACGAGACCCACATCGGCGAACCGGGCGGCGTGTTCGACGAGTTGGATGCGGTCTTCCGCGCGCGCATCAACCACGTCTTCGCGTACATGTCGGCGCTGATCGACACCAGCAGTGCCGACATCGACCCGTTCGAACTGGCCGATGAGTGGCTGGTGCACGAAGCGCTACTGGAGTTCGCCTGACGCTCCGGGCCCGTTGGCGACGGCGTTAAGGTCAGGCGGCGAGGTCAGGCCTCGCCGCCGTCGGACGCCTTGTCTGCTGAAGAGCGCCATCCTTTCGTGCGGTGCTCCGTGGCTGTCGCCTCCATCAACAACACGGCTTTTTGCACCGCGTCGGCTGTCGTCGTATGTTCCAGCGGACCGGGGTCGGGGAGATCATGGCCAAGCACCGTGAGCTCGACCATCTCGCACCAGGCAATGTGGAAACGGCGGCCCCACTGTTGCCACCATGACACCGCCTCGTCAAAGGTCGTCCGCCGTTCAGCGATGTCATTCAGAAGCCAGTTCGGGACGCCCGTCGCGACGTTGATGACCTCGGTGCCGTTGACACCGGGGGCTTCATAACGGTCCTGGAAGTACGGCATGTCGTACTTTGGGTCGAAGGTCTTGTCGCCGAACGCGAGGCGCATGGCCTGCCAGCGGCTGGGCCAATCGCTGGCACGGGTGTCCTCAAGGAATTCCAACACGGCAACCAGGCAGACGGCGTCTCCTGAAACCTCTGTTTCCAGAGCATACGCGAGCTTCTCGCGCCACTTCGGTCCGAGCACCTTCTCAAAGCGTTCGGGCAGGTCGATGTCGTCGTTGATGGTCATGATGGGCCGCAGAAGGATTGGAAGGCGTCGCTGGTCGCGCCGATGCCGAACCTTACAGGGATAAAGCGCAATGTCCAGCCTATGGACGATCGGCTGATGCGCCGCCGGATGTCGACGCTGTGCGCGTGCTCAGATGTCCACCACGAGCGGCCTGAAGAGCGCGGCCGCGGGCTCGTCGGGATAGCCGCGCTGGTTGCTGAGGACCCGCGTTGCACCGACCATGTAGTCGCAGCTGGTATGAGTATGCCCATGCACCCACAACACTGGCTCGTGTTCGCGGACCAGATCCTCCAGGTCACTCACGAACGCTGGCGACAGGCCGCTGGCTTGGTGGGGCGGCAGGTCCGAACCGCGCGCGGGGGCGTGGTGCGTGGCGATGATCACGGCGTCATCGGACCCGGAGCGCCGCAGCTCGTCATCGAGCCAGTCGACCGTCGTCTGGTGCAACGCCAGCGCATCGCGCCCGCGGAAGGGCCTTCTCACCAAGGATTCGCGAATCTCAATCAGGCGGTGGTCGTTGAGCTTTTCCTCCGCCGTCATCATCGCCTCATCCACCGCGCGCAAGCGCTGCACGGCGTTGAAGTCGGGGGGCGCGTTGAGTTCGTAGTCGGTCCACAACGTCGCGCCCAGCACCCGGACGGGTCGGCCGTCCAACTGGAACGTCCTTGCCGAGCGTTCAAGGAAGGCAACGTTGCTGGTCTTCGCGGCGGCCGCGCGCAGATCCTCGAGACCGCTGTGGAGTTCGCCGCCATAGAACTCGTGATTCCCCGCGACGTACACCGTGGGGATGCCTTCAAATTCCTGGGCGGCCCAGGCGATCCCCTCGGCGCCCCGGTGGATGTCGCCCGCCAACACGACCAAATCCACACCGGCGCGTCCCACCTCGAAGCCCCAGCCTGGGGTGGGTGGCGGCAGCCATTCCGCGGGTCCGACGAGGCGGCGCATCGTCCCCTGGACCTTGATCGCCGACCGGCCGCAGTGGCACCGGGCGCCTTCTCGGGCATGGCGGCTGGACAGCGTGGAGCCACAGGCCGTGCAGTGGGCCCATCGAAATGTTTCGTGTTCCAGGTGTGTGTCGCTCATGACGGCGATGCGCGCCATGTCGCCCTCTACCAACGCCGATAGGCACCCAAAAAAAGGTCTCCGACCGCGCGCCGCAGCATGATCGTTATCCAATACTGCTTACGGTGATACTCGCGGTCATGGAACAAATGGCAGCGCTGGCACAGCGCTTTCAAGTTGTTTGGATGATTGTCGGTGGGGTCGTGGTTGAGGTGGCATGCCGCCAGGATCACCCGCGACCTCTTGACCGCGCACGCCTCCACGATGTCAGGCCATGCCGCGGGCTGGCCGCGGTGGTCTCGCCAGGTTCCGCCGTCGGTGTCGTACCAGCGGCCATCGGGCAAGCACCTCACCTCACGGCCGTGCGGCCGCCCGCAGCCTTCACACCGGCCTTGCGCCCGCGCAAAGCGAACTTGCTGGCTGATGAGTGGCCAGTCGATGGGGTAGTGATACCGAGATTCACGGCGGATTGGCATGGCTCCGCAGTATGCCGATCGCGGAATCCGACCACCACATTATTTTGATTTTGAGGAGTATGCTTAGAGAACTAGCCCGGTTGGACTTATTCAGCCGGTCGACGTGCAGCGGCCACTCGCCAGCCCTTTCACCACATGCGCCCCCAGCGATCAACCGGTGCAGGACCCTGCCCTGCGCAAGGGTGTCTGGGTCACAGTCGTCGGCGGCGTCAACTCGACGTATCGCAGTAGCTGTCCTGAACCGCCTCGGCTGCGGCTATGGCTGCCACCGTGTGCGTGGCGCACGCCGCGCGGATCCGGGCAGCCGTCACCGGGTCGATGCGTCCCCTGCCCTGCTCCCAGCTGACGACCGTCCGCAACCCCTTCCCCACCGCTGCGGCCAGCTGCGCTTGCGTCAGGCCAGCCTTTTTGCGCAGGCCGCGCAACTCGTCCGGCGCCAGCGCTCCCCAGACGCCGCGCTGCGTCCAGCCAGCCACCGCCTGAGCCAGTCCGAGCGCCAGAGGCGTCCGCCTGCCCTTGTACAGCGCGGCGACGACGTGACGAGCCGCGTGCGCGGCGTCCTGGTCGTCGACAAAAACGACCGTTGCGACCACGTCCTCGACGCCGATCCCGCTCGTGTCGAAGCCCAACTTAGTCAGCTTGTCCAGCACACCGTCGGCGGCCGCGCCGACCTCCGTCGCCAGGGATTCCATGCGAGCCCGTTCCGCGTCCTCGCCTGCGAGCAGCGCGAAGTCCTGGTCAAGGTCATCGGTCAGCGCGTGCCATGTGATCTCCGACGCGAGGATGCTCACCACGTCGTCGCGGTCGGCGTGGCCACGCGGCAGCGGCGCCCCGTTCAGCGCGGCGGCGCCCAGGGAGTCGGGGTCGGCCTCGATGAGTGCGATCGCGAGCGCCTGGACCAGCGGCGTTGCCCCGTTCCACAGTTCGCGGCAGGCTTCGATGGCGCGGGCGACCGATGGCGGCGGAGCGGGATGTGTCACAGCGCCACGCACTGGGACGCGGGCGTACGCCTGCACAAGTCCCTTCGCTTGCACGACATCATCCGCCATCACATTCGTCAGCACCGCACATGCTCCCTGCCCACATAGACTTACTATGGCGCATAAAACGCCTCAACTGCATGTGAGCACGATAAGGCACGAGCCGACAAGATGCTATGTGCAGGGAGCAGCGCACAAGACGTTCAATGCGCATGTGTGTTGAACGACACACATGTCTCGGAAAATGCCGGTGGAGCCCCCTGCCCCGTTGACGCTTGTCAGCGTCTGGGCAAACCATCCATAAAACGCACCAGCGCCTACGTCCGTAGGCTCTCAAGCGTTTTTGTTGACAAGTCGCCTTATGGGAGTGCCTCGAGTGACGTTCGCTACCGAAACGGGCAAGGCTCCGAAGTTCGTGGCGTATTACCGCGTCTCGACGGACAAACAGGGAAAGTCCGGGCTCGGTCTCGAGGCGCAGCAGGCGACCGCCGAGCGCTACGTCGCGTCCGTCGGCGGCAGGCTGGTCGACAGCTACACCGAGGTGGAATCGGGCAAGAGGGCCGACCGCCCGCAGCTCGCGGCCGCGCTGCGGGCCTGCCGCATCCACCGCGCGACGCTGGTCATCGCGAAGCTCGATCGCCTGAGCCGCAACGTGGCGTTCATCTCGGCCCTGATGGACTCCGGTGCCGAGTTCTTCGCCTGCGACGTGCCCGCTGCCAACAAGATGGTCATTCACATCATGGCGGCGCTGGCCGAGCACGAGCGCGACATCATCTCGCAGCGGACGAAGGCGGCGCTCGGCGCCCTGAAGGAGCGCGGCAAGCGGCTGGGGTTCGCCAACACGGCCGTGCGCGGTGCTGAGGCGGCGATCGTCGCGGGCAATAAGGGCAGGCCGACCGCCGTCAAGCGGTCGGCCGAGGCGCGTCGCGAGCGGTTCGCCGCGCAGGTGGCCGACCTGCGGGACCTCATCGAGCACCTACGCACCGACAAGGGCATCACCACGCAAAAGGCGCTGGCTGACGAGCTCAACAGCCGCGACATCCCGACTCCGCGCGGCAAGCGCTGGCACCAAGGCAGCGTGCGGCGGCTGCTCATCGCCATGGCTGCCGAAACTCGGGCCAAGGAAAGGGCCGCCGCATGAACGAGCCCCGGAAGCATATGGTGGTGACTGTCAGCGGCCATCCGTTGCAACGTGGCGTGGGCGAACCCGTCGTGACGGCTTCGAAGCTCCCGGCCGCCATCGCCGCGAGCGGGAAGGGTAGGGGGCCGAAGACCGTCCAGGCCATGAAGTTCCGGGAGTTCGGCGACCTCGCCAATCCGGGCGTCGACCTCGTCGACGCCGCCGACGAAGCCGCCGCCAAACGCCATCACAGCCGCCTCAAGGCCGCTGACACGCGCCGCCGAAACACGCTCGAGCGCGTGCGCGCGCTCAAGCCCGTTGTTGCTCAGATGTGCGCCGACGGCATCGACGGGCCCGCCGCGCTGGCCGCCGAGTTCAACGTGCGGGGCATCCCGAGCGAGCGTGGCGGCTCCTGGTCCGGGGCGGACATTCGCCGTCTCCTCGATTGGATCGCCGAAGCCGACGGGGTCAAAACGGTGAGTGTGCCTTGGAACCGGAGGGGCTGGGTCGAGGGGTTGAAGCCGATCCTCACTGAGCTGCGCGCCACGGGGCTGGCGACACCCGAAGAGATCGCCGCCGTGCTCAACGCCCGCCTCATCCCGAACGGCAGCGGCCGCGCGTGGTGGCCCGAAGACGTCGCCCGCGTCCTCGTCTGGGCGGACGCGCTCTGAGGCAATAAATATGGCTCTGTTGGCGCTAGGTATTGAAGGGTGCTTGGATGCCAGTTGATCGCTACACTTACAGTGTCGCTTGGACTTCCGAGGCCAACGAGCACGTCGCCACCTGCTTGGAGTTCCCCAGCCTCTCTTGGCTCGGCGAGGACGAGATCGAGGCGCTGCGTGGCATTCGCTCGCTCGTCGCAGAGACGGTCGAAGACATGCGCGCGAACGGTGAGGCTGTCCCGGCCCCTTCTTCGGCACGGGACAGCGGTCAGCGCCCCACCGAGTAAGCGCGGGCGTTCAACGACGAACCCCAACAGAGCCATAAATAAATAGAACGCGCGCTCACGCGCGTACCCTCACACCCCGGAAGGGTGGCGCGGGCAGGGGCGCGCCGCCCTGGTTGGCGAGTATGCACAATATCAGTTCATAGCCGCCAGCCGCCAGCCGCGAGCGGCAGGCGCCGCTGGCGGCACCATTCCGTGCCTGCGCCGTATCGACCATCTGCACAAAAGTGAACTCGCACAATCAGTGGGAACTGAACTGCGAGATGATATGAACAAATAATGTGCATCGAACGGCATATACACATGGGGTAGCATTGCCAATGAACTGCTGTTGTGCATAATGGCTTGGCGAGCTTGATGGAGGGGAACATGGACACGTCGCGCTGCCCGACCCGTTCGGAAGTCCAGTCGGCCACGAAGCTGGTCGAGGCCTACCGGAGGCTGCCGCGGCGCGGCGCTGCGGCGAGCCGGTCGGCCGACAAGGCGGCCATCGACAGAAAGGTCTACGCGGCCGAGCTCGACGTGTGGCGCCGTGCGTCCGAGGCGCAGCGCTCCATTGCCCGGACCGTCATCGAGCTGGAGAAGTTCCCTGGGGACCTGCCGTTCGCATTGCCCGCGGCGGTCGAAATCAAGCGCTCGGAGGTGCCGCGGCTCGAGCGCGACGCCGCGCTCGCCGTGGCCAGCGGTCTGCGCGACTGGCTGTCGTACGGCGGCAGGCCTGAAGAGGCGGAACTCGAAGCGGACCGGGTGCTGGATCAGCTGCGCCAAGCGGGCTACGAACTCGACAGCCTCACCGAAGAGGACGCCATCGCCGCGTCGCTGCCCGATGGCAAGGAGCACGCGGCCTACGCGATGCGTGCGGCCATCCTGCTGATGGACGGTGGCCAGCCGACTACCTGGTCGAAGGGTGTCGCCAGGGCACTGTACCGGGCTGCGTACCGCGAAGCTCACGGGGCCATGGACGCCGCCGAAGTGCGCCGTCTGCGCGCGGCTGCTGGCCTGACGCAGGGCAAGCTCGCCGCCAAAGTCGGTCTCAGTCTGCGCCAGATCGCCTACCTGGAAGCGGGTGAGCGCCGTGTAGAGGATGACGTCGCCGAACGCATCCGGACCGTCTGCACCGAGGCGGCGGCCCGGAAAGCCATGAGCTCGGCGGCCTGACCATGCCCATCAACCGCCACAGCCATTCCGCTATCGAATGGCCATCGGCAGCGGGGATCTGACGCACCCGCTCTACGAGCCTCGGGCTGACGCCGTGACGAATCTCGGCTGCCTGCGCCCTGCGCTCAATGGATCTCAAGCGGGACGATGCGCTTGGCTTCGACCACGCGCTGAGCGTCTCCGTACGCATGCACGCGCATGGCTGTACTCAGCTTCCGGTACGTGGCGGTGTCGATATTAATGACCTTGCGGATCACGTTGTTGTTGCGGTCGATGATGGTGTAGCGGACGGCCCGCGGCCAAACCTCGACGCCGACACCGTTGTAATAGACGCCGCTGTCGTAGCTCGGGTCGCCTTGGATATTCTGCTGCTCTGGCGACACGTAGTTGGCAATCCAATCCGTGTCGAAGTTGTCCACCACGTGGTTCAGCTCAGCCAAGTCTCCGTTCAGGAAAGCCAGCGCCTCCTCGGCATTGTTCTCGATCCAGATGGTACGGTTATAGTCCGCGAATTCGGAAACGGTGCAGTCGAAGTCATGGCCGCCAAGATGCTCGAGGTCGAGCGCGATGCCGTGCACCTCGCCGTTGTCGTACGCCCACTTGCGGCCACGAAGGCGGTCGACCTCCAGGGCCACAGCGACCAGGATCCCTTCGTCCTCGGTCTCGGCCACAAGCACCTCGGGTGCCGCGACGATGATGGCTTGCAGCAGAGTCCAATCCGGCAGCTTGACCCCCGTGATCGCTGCGATGTGATGGGCAAATGCCTTCCCTTTGAACGGGCGCTCGATCTCGATGTCATCCCGCAAAGCCACGTGCATGTCCTCAGCGGTTGCCCAGCCAAGGCTCATGGCCATAGCCATCTCCAGATGAAACTTCTTCAGCGTCTGAGTGGTCGCGCAACAGACGTCAGTCGGCTGCTCCAGAATGCTCATGATGACGTCGACGGCGTCGCAGGCGGCGAGGATGCGCATGGGGGTTCTCCCTAACTGGATGGTTGGAACCGGAAACCCGCCTGCTCGGCGTCGCCTGAATGACCACGGGCCGTGGCATACGCTCAAGATATACGGCGGCGAGAATACAACCGCAAGCGATTTATTTAATAAAAAATCATTGCCACTGACCGCTGGCAGATCAATCTTGGATTCAGGCCATCTATTGCAGGAGGAACGCCATGAGCAGCACGCCAGACAAGCCGAAGCGCCCCCGTGGTCGCCCTCGCAAACTCCCAAAGGACAACCAAGGGGTGGTGAGCTTCAACCTGACCGCCGAAGCGTTGGCGAGTATCGACGCTCGCAACCGGAGCGGCCGTTCGGACGCCCTGCGCGATGTGCTGGCGCGCTACGAGGTGCTGGTCGAGGAGGCTCTTCCGAGCATGACCCGCTGGCAATGGATGCTGGCGCTGACCGCCCTCCAAGGCGAGATGCCCGACTTCGACGATTGGGACGGCGAGACGATGCCGATCTGTTACTCGCCAGACCCGCAGGCGATGCGGACGACGATCTGGTACACGGCCGAAGGGACGGTCAGCCCGACCGACATGGGCAAGGTGAAGACGTGGCTGTCGAGCCTGACCGCGGAGCAGATGCTGGCGATCGCCGATGTCGCCCAGCGGTACTGGGCCAAGGAGGATAAAGACCCGTCCGATCCGCTGCGCGGCATTCTGCGTCCCGAGCACATCCTGAACTGAACCGAACGGTATCCCTTCGTAACCGAGCGTGCCATTACCCGCTTGCTCGCCGACCTGCCCAACGCCGATCAGGCCCCAACACACCGTAGGCCACCATGCACCTGCTCAACGCCATCGCCGACACCGTGCAGCGCCACGCCGCCCTCATGCGTGAACGCCGCCGCCGGGGCCCCATGTTGCCGCTGAACAGCGCGGTGGGTTTCATGACGGGGCGAGCGCGATCCGTTCCAGCTGGGCAACGGCATCCATAGCGGCGGGTCCTCGGGTGGCGGGTCTTCTCCGCGGGCAGGCCATTCCCGGAAAACGGACGGTGACGTCCGCGCAGCGGCGCTCCCCCTTGTGCGCAGCAGAAGGCCCGAGGGGTGCGTGCCGTGTCTCGGCCGACCTCCCCGCCAAGCCGGAACGCCCATCAAGGCTCGGCAAATTGACAACCGTAACGCATTGAAAAAGATCGCACTTTCGCGCAAATCGCCCTTGTGTGTGTTGTTTTCAACGTGCATATTTGAGGCAACACTGCTCTTCGAACAGAGACCCACGCCATGCACAGTCTGACCGATGCTCCCCGTCCAACCCATCGCATCACCTTCAGCCAGGAAGGGGTGCTGATCGGCGCTATCGAGCTCGGCGCCGACGTCGAGACACGCCTGGAGGATGCGGTTGTTGCCGAATCCGTGCGGGCTGGTGTCGGTATCGCCGAGTGGGGGCAGATTGCCTGCTACGATGTCTGGTTCGTGGCTGAGAGCGACGGTGAGGCGCTGCCCGAAGGCCTGCGCGAGGTCGCCACCAACCGGGATGGATCCCTGCCAAACGGTGCCGTAGCGGCCATCGGCACCGGTAAGAAAGTCCTGGCCATCGACGGTCCAGATCTGGCCGTCCGCACCCGGGTCGCCGCCATCAAGGGTTGGGACGGGCAAGACGCGGGACGTCTGCTCAGCCTGCTGAAGGACCTAAAGGCCGAGGTCGAGCACACGGATGAGCACATCGATCTGGGCAACATGCTGTTCAGCCATCAGGTCCCGGACGACATCGCTGGCTTTCCGGTGTGGGCTGTGGATGCCAAAGGCCGCTGCATCGCGGGCGATGCAATCGACGACTTCCATGTGACGACCGTCGAGGAGGTCCGTGACGCCATCGCCGAAATCCGGGCGCACCAAGTTGCCACCCACCGCGCCGCCGGGTGATTTTCGCCAGCGGACCGATGAGAGCCGGTCAGCCCGCTTCCACCTGATGCAGAACCCGCCAATGCCGAAGTCGACCATCAACCCTTGGGCCGCTTGGGAGCTCTGGAAGGGCAAGGCGCTCCCGCAGGACAACGCCGTCATGCTCGCCGCCGCCTTCGTCTACGCGGCCGAGCGCGGCTGGATCCTGGACGGGCCTTTGATCCAGGGGGAAGGCATCCCGATCGACACCAAGGACGGCGTCGAGAAGCTCAGAGCCCGTTCAGCCTTCCTGTTCCTGACCGCGGCGATGCCACCCGAAGCCGATGATGCGCCTGGCCGCGCCGTCGTCCTGCGCGCTATCACCCTGGCGCCGCGGGAATGGCGTTACCGGGCAGCCAACCTGCTGCGCAACATGAGCGAGGTGCCACCGGTGCGGATGCGGATCGGGACCCGCATGCTCGACACCGAGACGGCCGAGCCCGTCGCAGAGCATCGGAGCTCGTGGGGCATGCGGCGGCTGTACCGGGCGCCGCGTGGCGGCTTCTTCGAGGCGGTCTCCGACCGCATGGTGCTGACGCCCTGGGACACGCTGGCGGCTTGGCGTGCCAGCCTGCCCTATGACGGCGAGGTGACGTGCTTCGAGCAGGCCGACGGCACGCTGGGGGTCCGTTTGCATCCCGACTTGGCCGAGCAGGCCAAGCAGGCCGCCAAAGCTGCGGGGAAGCCGTTGAACCGCTGGCTGGCCGACATCGTCGCCGACGGCGACGTCGAGGCCGCCGAGGCTCCTGTGGCTCCGCGGACCGCACCGGTCATCCGGGTTCCAATCGCCGCCGCCCGCAAGCAGGCGCTGGCCGATCGCGCGGCCGCCGCCGGTGTCGCCGTGACCCCCTTCGTCGCTGGACTTGTCGCTGCGACCCTCGACAAGGCCTGACGAACGCGCACGGGCTCAGCGGAGCACGGGGGTCAGCCCCAGTCCGTCGTAGTGCTCAAGATATCGGTGGGCCTCGATGTGCTCCCCGACTGTTGGGCAGGTCGCGTTCCGGCCGCTGCCCTGTGGACGCTTGTCCAGTGAAAGATGGTAGGACGGGGAATTCGGGAACTTCCCCGAAAAGAAGTAGCGCATTCCCTGCGCAACGACGGTGCATGGGAAAATGTACACGTCGGGCTCACGTTGCCCGGTGACCAAATCAACGCAGCAGATGAACCGCCTGGACGTGTCGATGGCGTCACGTTCCGGAGTAGCGTACTTGCTCTGGAGAATCCACGCGCGTTTGTAGCTGGCCGAGGACTTCACCTCGATGAAGGCGACGTTGCCGCTCTTGTCGAAGGCCAGAATGTCGTACCCGATGGTCGTCCCCCATTGCAGGCTGACCATGTAACCACGCTGCGTCAGACGCGAGGCGACGAGGAACTCGCCTGCCAGCCGATTCAGGTTCTTCCGCTCGTTCGACACCTTGTCGTTGGTGCCGCTGTCCGCGATCAGCTCGTCACTCATCCTGGCGCCTCGCCCCCGAAAGCCACGGTGCGAGAACAACGTAGACGGGTCAGCGCAGAGTGGAAAGTTGGAGGCGCGCATGCCGCGGCCTTAGGTGACAGGAGGGTCGCGTCGGTTGAGAACACGCTCCACGATGGCCGACACGGCGCGCCGACGCAGGCATACTCCTTGGTCGGGGCAGACCCTGAGGAGAAGGAGGGCACATGACCGGGTTCAACGCATTGCTGCTGGAGTGCAACCGCGACCTGGACCTGTCCACCGTCCGCCTGGTCAGGCACCAGGACACCCGATTCAAGACGGCCCTCAGCCCGTACGATGCTTGGATACTGGACGACGGCCGCCTGGAGAGCTACCAGAGCGTCCAGAAGCGCCCCGTCTTCGCCGACGTGGCTCTGATCGCCGCCTTCGTGGCGACCCCGGTGGGCGAAACGGTTTTCATCGGGATGTACGAGAATCACGGGTGCAGCACGGTCCCCCAGGGCACCCCTGATCGCCTGACCGGGGAAGACGTGTCCGGGCAGTACCAGTACGACCTGCGCCGCAGCCCCATGCTCCAAGATCTGCACGGCCGCGTCGTCATCGACTGGGGCCCCGCCGCCCGGACCTGGGTGCAGCGCCCGGACAACCAGAACAAGCTCATCCTGGAAATCAGCCGCGCCCGGTACGAGCCGCCCTTCCCCGGGTTCATGGACTTCACCGCCCAGCTCAGTGGCCTGCGTGCGCTTCCGGCCGCCTGGAAGGGCGCGCTGGCCGCGGTGAACGGCGTCTACCTGCTTGTGTGCCCGAACACGGGCGAGCGCTACGTCGGCTCCGCGTCCGGAGAGAGCGGATTTTGGGGGAGGTGGGAAGCGTACGTGAGCACGGGGCATGGCGGGAACATCGGGATGCGTGAGGTGCCGCCATCCGATTACCATGTGAGCATTCTCGAGGTGGCCGCGTCCTCAGCGTCCATTGTCGACATCCTCGCGATGGAGGCCCGCTGGAAGCGCAAGCTGTTCACCCGAGACTTCGGGCTGAACCGGAACTGAGGACCGCGGCCGCCCCGCCCCACCGTTTCACAGGCTGACCGAATGGGACAGCTCGCGCATGGCGCGCAGCCAGTGGCGCGCCGCGGCCAACTTCTCGTTCGCGGGCGGCACCAGCGGCGGCTCGGGCTCCGCATCAGCCTGGACGGCGGGGGCGACGGCGCAAGGGGGGACCGCGGTCGGCGCCAGGTTCAGCGCCGCGGCGACCCGGACGCCGAGCAGGGGCTGGACACGGTGGTGCCCGGGTTGATGTCGCCTTCGGGATTGCCGTCCAGCCAATAGACCTTGGGCTCGAACTTCTCCCGGCGCGCCGACGAAGCGGACGATCTCGCAGGGGGCGATGCAGACCAGGCTGTTGGCCCAGGACAAGCAGTTGGTCAGCGCCACCGAGGTGGTCTTGCCGCCCCAGCTGACCGAACCGTCGCCCAGGACCGGAGCGCCGCCGGACGGCACCGCGGTGAGCAGGTGCCCCGAAGGTCTCCCCCATCAGGAATGGCGACGACCCGCTCTTCAGGCTGCGCTCGGTGACCTCCCTGCCATTGGCGCTTCGCCTCTCCTCCGAGGGGCGTGTTCCGAAGCAACGAAGGTTGAAAGCGCCTTCCCACCTTTGAGCCTCTGATCGCCAACTCCTTGAAGGTCAGACAGAAGTCCTGGTGCCTGCATTTGCTTGCGTGCAGATCACGCCCGATATGACTTCCGTCCCAGGTGACAGCCGTTGCGAGTTCGCGTTATGTTCGTGCGACACTCGCAACAGGAGGCTGGCATGTCTGACATGACCGACGGGCAGCGGGTCGCTGGGTTCATCCTTCTCAAGGACGTCGACGGCAAGCGCCACGCGGTGCGTCCGGGCGCTTTTCAGGCGCTCTCCGACGCCGACGAGGACGGGGATGAGACCATCGCCCAGATTGGGTTCAGCCGTCAGGTCCGGATTCTGCGCCCCCTCGACGAGGTCTTGACTTGGTTCTAAGCGGTTCGGTTGGCGGTCGCCGACGGGCACGGCGGTCGGCGCGCCACTTGGTCTTGTGCCCAACCCGGAGGGGGACACATGAACGCAAAGTCCTGGCTCGAGCCCGAGATTGAGGCCTCTTGGGAGGCCGTTCGCCGCCAAGCCGTCGGGGCGTACGCGGACCTGCGCGCGAACTTCATCGGCCGTCGCCTGTCCGACGCCAAGGTCAAGGCGGAGGTCGACCGCTTGGTCGAGCGCCTCCCCGCCCGGGCGCTCGGCAAGCCCCTGGCGGTCAGCTGGGGCTGGTCGCCAAGCGACCGACCGACGAGCGACCACCACCTGGAGGCGGCGGCGAAACGGATCCGGGCCTGCTTCCTGGAGGCCCTGCATGGCGTCTTGTGGCGCGATCTCGCCTTCGTCATCGAGCACGTCGGCTACGGCCGCGGCTGGCTGTTCCGGTTCCTGGTCGAAGGCGGAGGATTCGCGCGGCCGCGCAGCCTGCTGGACATCGCCGATGTCGACCTGTGGGAGATCCTGGCGTGCCATCACGACGAACGCCGGGCGCTGAAGGGGAGCAGGGACTACGGCGCCATGGAGCGGATCTTCGCCGAGCATGAGCGTCCGCTGGCGCACCTCCGGGCCATACGCACGCTGATCGTGATGATCCTCGACCGCTGCCCCAACACCTGGAACTTCCAGACGGAGAAGGAATGGACGGCCAAGGTCGATGACCTGATCAGCGCCTGCTCCAGCTCGGGCTGGCGGGACCTGACACTGCCCCGCTTCGTCGACCTGCTCTGGCAGGAGGTCCTGGAGGCCAACCGCAGCTTCGATCGCTCGCGCTCTGCTCACAACGCGGTCGAGCACGCGATGCGGCACGGCCACATCCTCTGGGCGGCCAAGAGCGAGATGGCGGCGCGCCTTGGGCTGGCGGTCACGCCCGCGACGGACCGCACGCTGCTGACGGCCGCAGGCGTGCAGTACCTATGCGCCGCGGTGCTCAAGCTGCCGTCGGGATACCTGGCCGATCCGCGTGGCAGCCGCCGAGGTCTGGAGGGCGTCTCCTTCGGCAGCCCGCTGAACGTGCTCGAGCGCCGCGACATCCGCACCATGCTCCGGTTCGAGGACCACGACGAGGCGGTCCGGTTCGCGCAGATGATGGACGCCGCCGACATGCCGCGCCTCAGCAGCCGCGTCGAGCAGCGCCGCGTGTCCATGTAGGCGTCATGGAATTCCTAGCCGGGGTGATGGGAGCGTGGTGGCAGACCATCGGAAGGACCGGCCATGACCGCCACCATCGCGCTCATCGAGCGCCGCTACGCCGATGTCCTGCGGCGCCTCGGGTGACCCCTTGATATTCGCGGCATGGATTTCTATAATATTTCTATAAGAAAAACACGCACCGTCACCGGCACCTGCTCCAGTCCCCCTCGAGGGCTTCCCGCAACCGACATCCGAAGGAGATGACCGATGTCGAACTCTGCGACGCTCCTTGAGGCGCTCATCCGTGAACAGGTCCGCGACCTGCTGATGGCCGCTCTTGACCGTCCCTGCGTTTTGGGGCCCAATCAGGGCGTGAACTGGGTGGCCGAGCTGGTGGACGGCTACCCTGCGCCGCGCGTCATCGCGCGCCTGGTCCAGGACGGCGCAATCCCGATGGACGACGGTCCGATCGCTGCCGTCGGGGTGACGCTGCTTTCGGACGCCTACGACCCTGAGCGCAAGCTCGCCACCGAACCCCACCTCGAAGACCAAGAGGTTTGGCTAGACACCTACGGCGCGCCGATCGCCGATCTTGCCGCCTACGACGGCGAAGTCGCCGCGTGCGCCTGGTCGGTTCACGTCGATGCCCGTCTCGGCGGCTGGGTCGACACCCTGATGGAGCAGCTGGCCGATCACCTCGGCCGAGGCCAACATCGGCGGGTGACGTAATGGCCCGGGGACGTCCCAAGGCGGTGGACGGCGGCAAGACCGTCGCCCTCTACCTCGACGCCAAGGTTGATGGCTGGATTGACCGCATGACCGCCGTCACCGGTGGCAACCGGTCGCTCGCCGCGGCGCTGGCTATGAACACTCACCGCGCCGTTACCGAGGCCTACGAGCCGCTTTTGGACCGCGAAGAGCGGCGGCGGGTGCTCAACGCATTGAACGGCGTCGCCATGCACCAGACGCCCCCGGAAGCCTGGCGTGGGGCTCTGCTGGGGAATCTGCTGGCCGACGACGAGGATGCCGCAACGGGGGATTTGGTTGCCAAGCTCCGCGCGCTGCCGCGCTGGGAAATGGTCCTGCTGGTGCAGTGGGCGCTGCTGGCCTGGATCGCCATCGGCGCTGGCGTGGACATTGGGCGCTTCCTGGATGGGGAGGCTCCCTGATGCCTGTGCAGACCACTCACCCCGCCGACATTCAGGCATGGCTCGATGGCTTTGACCTGCCCTTGGACGCCGTAGCCGTCATGCTCGGTGTCACCGACCGCACCTTGAAGACCTATGCGCGCCGCGGCGAAGCTACCAGGACCGTCCTGCTGGCGCTGGACCGCCTCGCCTGGAGCGAGGCGCGGCTATGCGGGCTGCCTCGCGTGACGCCGCCCTTGGCACCGCGCCCTGAGCTCGCCGAAGTCGTACGGCTGATGAATCTGGCGGCGGCGATCGATGACCCCTCTGACATTTATGACGTGCCCGATATCCTGCGTCCGGTGCCCGCCCTGCTGGTCGATGCCCGGAAGGTGCTGCGTGGTCCCGCCCGGAGGGCCTCCGTGGCCGCGCTCGACCTGCTCAAGCAAGAGCATCGGCGAGGTCAAGACGCCTGGATGGATGGAGGCCTGGAGCGCCTGCGGCGCATTGCGACGGCGCTTGCCGCCGCCTGAATGCACATTGACAAGTCTGTCACCGGGTGCTGCTCACGGGTCGTCGGTGCGATCCCAGCCAAGTACGGCGTCGCGCGGAACCACGCCGCGCAGCCGTCCAGGGGCGCCCTCACCCGCCGCGTGGTAGCGCATGACCGCGTCGAGCACGGCGTGCATGTCGGTCTGTCGCAGGCCGTCGAGGATCCCATAGACGATCGCCACGTCGTGGTCGCCGAAGCCGTCGGCGTGGTAGGAAGTCGTCCGGATCTCGTCGAGCGCTTCGGGAGCTGACCACGCCGCCGACAGGTCGCCGGTGTCCGGGTCGGGCCGCGGCCGCAGCGCGTAGAACACGAAATCCCACTGCGGGAGGCTCAACAGCGGCAGGCTTTCCTGCACCATCGCCTCATACCGCTGGAGAAGGGAGCCCAGGGCCTGGGAGAGGTCGCCGGAGCCGCCCAGCGCGCGGGCGGTGAGAATGCGCTCGCTCTCCGGGTCGAGGTGCAACGTGACCGCGCGCGCCCGGCGTCGGCCCAGTCGCGCCAAGCCAGCGTCGAGACCGACGATGTTGTCGTGACCACGCCCGCGCTTGTCCCTGTCCTCGGCCATCCCGCCCCCGCCTGCAATCCCTGGAGGCTAAAGCGCGCGTTGTCCTTGTCAACACCTGCATGGAGCGAGGAGGCGCCGTGGTCGCGGCAGTCCCGCCTAGTGAGGATTCTCGGCGGGGCTGCCGCAGCGATGAGGATTTGTAACGTGGCGACGATGAGGATTTGTACCGTCCCGCGGTCACGATGGCGCCGGTCCCCGGTCGGTGGGCGTTTCGGCCTCTCCGACCACCGCTGGCAGGTACTTGCCGAAGCCGACTCTCACGATCAGCCCTGCTCGCTCCAGGCAACGGATCATCGAGCGACCGAAGCCTGCCCGCTCCAGGTCCTGCCCGGTCGCAGGACCGCCGACGGCTCGCACGACCGGCACGGCCTTGGCGCGACGCTCGGCCCGCGACGGCAGACGGTCCCGGGGCGGCCGCGGCAATGATCTGGCCGCCGTGTACCGACCGTCGGCGTCCACCTCCAGCAATCTCTCGGCCGCCAGCTTCCCGAGGCGCCGCCGTGGAACGCCACGGCGCGCCAGATCGGCCGACGCTGAGCGGCCGCCCGGCGCCCCGCAGCAGCGCCAGGACATCCGCCTCGGTGCGGGCAGCCGTCGGCGTGCGGGACGGCTTCCCCGAGGCGGCTTCGTACAGGCGTCGCGGACCGGTGCGTCAGCCGCCTCGGCCAACACGACGACGGTCGCCGTCGCGGAGCGTACGACGTCGGTGCGCGTACCGCGTCAGGCCTCGGCATGCTGATGCCCGCCTCCGGGCGGCCGTGCGTAGCGACCGCGGCCGACTTGGCACAACGCCCCGGAGGACACGAGACGGTACACGGTGGACGCGGGAATGCCCGACCGCATGAAGTCGCGCAGGCGCAGCGGCCCGGGGGCGCCGTCGGCCAGTGCCAGGGCGGCCGTCCGTCGGTCGGGAGGCGCACCGCTCTCCGGTACGGGCGGGACGCGGGTGGACTCAAGCAGGCGCGGTGACGCCGCGTACCCATCACCGGCGCGCTCGAGCATGCCCTCGCGGGTCAAATGCAACAGCGTGGACCGGGTGATACCCGCCTGCGTGAACCTTTCCGCGCCGACCGCCGCGCCGTTCGCGCACACCGCCATCCACAGCGCCGTCTCCAGCGGCAGTGGGGCGCCCTCGATGAACTGGTAGCGGCCATCCGCACCACGCTGCACGCGACCGCGGCGGATCAGGTAGTGCAGGGTCTTCGGCGGCACGTCCAGGGCCTCGAACTCGGTCAGGCGGAGCGCCCGCTGCGCCCGCCGCGCGATGACCAGCGCCAGCGCCGTCCTCATGGTGCGCCCTCCCCCTCATCCTGCCCGGCAGGCATCAGCATCCGGGCGCGCAGCGAACGGCGCAGTGCCGCCTCGCGGACATTTGCGGGCACCGCGCCGCGCAGGTCACGCCCCGCCGACTGGGCGGCGACGGCGGCCGCCCCAGGCTTCGGCAGGGCCACCTGTCCGCGCCCCGTGCGCTCCAGGCGGCCGTCGTCGACGAGATCCTGAACGGTTTGCGCGGTGATGCCCGCGGCCACGACGTCGGCAAGCCGCAGCGGCTCGCCACGCTGCGCGGCCGCGTGCGCCATCGCCAGCACCTTGCCGACCTTGCTCGCGCGCTTGGGCAGCGGCGGTACCGTCAGCTGGACGCGGCCGTCGTTCAGGCGCGTCAAGCGGCCCGCGCGCACCATGCCGCGCACCCGGTTGGCGGAGATGCCCAACTCGGCAAGCTCCGACGTCATGAGCGGGGCAGCCGCGGCGGCGATGAGGGTCAGAGCCTCGTCGCTGGACGACACAGGCTGGACGACGGTGGGCTCCGCCTTGGACACCGACTCGAACACACCCGCAGACAGCCGCCGCAGCCGCCCCTCGCGCGCCAGGTAGTAGACGATCGCGGCCGACACCCCCGCCGCACGGAACGCCTCGAGGTCGATCGGGCGACCGGACGCCTCAGCGAGGTCGAGGGCTTTGGTGGTGGCGCAGTCCTTGCGGCGCAGGAGGACGCGACGGCGGCGCTGGCGCTGGCCGTCTTTCGGCTGAGCAGCCTGGTACGAGTAGACACCGCGCCCGACCCGCCGCAGCTGGCCGCTGTCGGCCAGCGCGTAGATCACCGAGGTCGGTATGCCACGGCTGACGAACTCCTTCAAGCGCACCGGGCGCTCGGCCAGGCGCGCAAAGTCCAAGGCCCTGACGCCATGGTTGACCCGCTCGGCCCCCTCCGGTTCGTTCGCCGCCGCGTCCGCATCGCCGCCCATCTTGCTGGCCGCCAGGGCCATGCGCGCGCCCGCCGCCTGAACCTTCTCGCGCGCCGCCAGGGCCTCGCCTGCGAGGACCAGCTTGGTTCCGCGGCGCTCGAGTAGGCCGAGGTGCTCGAGGTACTCAATGGCGGGTGGCCTGATGCCCGCCCGCGCGAGTTCGGCGTCCCCCAGGGTGCCGCCCGCCGCGTCGACCAGGTCGAGCGCATGGTCGGACGACCCGGGGGTCGAGCTCGCGCCGGGAACCGTCCGGTGCCATTTCGGCGCCACCCGCTCGATGCGGCCGATGGACACCAGGTAGCCCAGCGTGTTGGACGTCACCACCGCGCTGCCGTCGGCCAGCGTGTCCAATGCGAAGAATTCGCTCAAGTGCACCGGACGTGCCGCCGCCCGGGCCAACGCCATCGCCATCCGCGTTGCCTGCGTTGACATCTCATTCCCCTTCACAGCATGTCGTTGTCGCCGTGCCCAGAGCGCGTCCACGCTCGCACGGTCGCGCCGATGCAGATCCCGGTGATCGCCGTCGCGGTCAAAAGGTAGCCGTCGAGCTCGCGAAGGACCCCTTCCACGCCGCCTCCGGACGCCCAGAGCGGATACAGGCGTTCGCCGACCTCGTAGGGCAGCGCGGACCACAGCGGCATGAGCATCCAGCCGAGGCACAGCGTCATCGGCAGCCGCGCGGCCGCCCGGCCGCCCCGCTCCAGCCACGACAGCCCCGACCACACCACCGCGGGCGCCAGGGTTTTGGCCAGCCAAGCCCACCGGAGCGCGTCCCCTCCGCGCGGAGCGGGGTTGTTGATCAGCAGCCACTCGACGGATGGCACCGCCCACAGCGGCGCCGACCAGATGGCAAGGCGGACCGCGTGCGGCGCCGCCCACCGGGCGACCCGACCAACACGGGCACCAAGCCAGCGCGCGCCCGCCACGGCCGACCGGAGGATCGGGTCGTCGCGGGTTTGCGCATCGACCCAGGTGGCGGCGCTCTGCGCGCCGAGGACGACGGCCTTGCCGATCCCCTCGGCGTTCTGGCGGCGAATCTGCCGCTCAGCCGCCCGGTAGCCGTCGGTAAAGCCACCCTCGGCCAGGCTTTCCAGAAAGCGGCGACGATGCGACCGGGCAAGCGACGCGAGAACGGCATCGGGCACCTGCCGACGTTGCGCGATCGGCATCGCCAGGAGCCGATCGAGCTCGGCCTCGCTGCTTCGGAGCAGCGCCCGCTCTGCGCGCTTCACGTGCCCTATGGTCGCGATTCCCATGGCGCTCTCGTTCACAGAGAGGCGGGAGCCGGGTGTGAACCCGCTCCCGCCTTACCGTCGGCGTGGTGCGGCTCAGTCGGCGGCGTACAGGTCCGCATCCTCGTCCAAGCGCGCCTTGATGGCCTGCGCCACATCCGGGCGCAGCAGCGGCAGCAACGCCTTCTGGGACTCGTGGAGCCACAGCATGAAATCGAAGACGCCGTGATTCACCTTGCCCGTGTTCAGGCCCGTCTCCGTCGCCAAGGCTTCGCGGCGCATCTTGTCTTCGTCGGCGCCGTCGAGCGCAGCAAACATGTCGACGATGCTGCGCTCACCTTTGTTGCGCCACATGTCCCAGAAGATGGACTTGTTGCGCGGCAGATCGACGATTTTGAGCCAGGGCAACTCGAGCATCAGACGATACTTCTCGCAGCTCGCCTCCAACCCCTTGAACGAGCCCTTGTGCGCATTGCGGACGAGAAAGAAGTCGGCGTTGCCGAGTTTGCTCCACATCCGGTACGCGGCCGCCATCATGTCGGCCGCGCCGTTCGCCGCTTCGGCGTCGTTGTCGATGACGACGACGAAGCGCATGTGCACGCCCTCCTCCTTCGTCATACGCGCATAGGCGCCGCGCGCGCCTCTGAACCACGAGAAAATGCGCTTGGACGAGTTGCTGCCCGTGTCGATCAGGCAGTCGCGCCCCTTTTGGAACTCGAAGACCTGCTCGTAGTAGGTCCGCAGATCCTCGCTCTCGTCGTCATCCGACACGTTGTCGGGCGGCGTCAGCGGCAGCGCGAGGGCGACGCGATCGCCGAGCACGTGCCGCAGACGCGGCTGGTCATCGACCGTCACCACGTTCATTTCGGTCCCGCCTGCCTGCGCGACGTACTGGTCGCTGAGCAGGGCGACGAGCTCGGACACCACGGTTTTGCCCGAGCTCCCCTTCTCGCCGAGCAAAAAGTAGGTCAGGTGGTCGGTCGCGGGCGCGGTGCCCCGGTGCGTGCCCGTCAGCAGCTGAGCCTGGGGCTTCTTCGCGGTGCTCATCACATCGTCTCCTGAGCCTGGAATCTGGTGGGCTCGAACGAACCCTCAGCTCCAAGATTGCACGCGCCCCGGTTAGTAATCTATGTTGCCGAGGCTGCGCGGAAGACGATTTTTGTCAACAAAATCAATTAAGTAGCGGCCGAGCGGTTGCAGAGATCAGTCGCTGTTTGGCGCCAGCCACACCAGCTTGGCCAAACGTTCGGCGCCCCCGTAAGGCCTGGGGTCGCCGAACAGTGAGTCGAAATCCGGAGGATCCACGGCCAGCGTCGCAAGAGCCTCTTGGGAGTGGTCGACCGGGTAAATGCCCTCGCACAAGTGCCACCATGACCGGTTGCAGTCGACGCCAACGCGCTGCACGGCGTCTTGATACTCCCGCAGCTGCGACAGCAGAGGTCGCCCCGAGCACAGGTCGCTGCCGTACCAGTGGCGGGCGATCGCTTTGAACGCGGCGCGGGCTTCGGGACGCGGCGTCAGGCGGACGCCGATGAGGCGCACGACGCCGCACATCGTACCCGCGACCTTGTGCTCGAGGGCCATCCATGTCGTCCCTGGGTGGGAGGACAGCACGGGGATGTGCTCCAGGAAAGCCAGCATCAGAACGACGTCGAACGCGGCGTTGAAGCGTTCGGCGTTCTCCCGAAGCCAAGCCATGGCGCCGTCGTGATCGTCCTGCTCGAGGTCGGGCGGCAGCGGCAGCGGCTCCGGTAGCCGATCACGGTGAGCGGGCCACCCGTCAACGGGCAGGTCATCAGTGTGTGTGAACAGGGTCCTTGGAAGGTCGCGGACGTGGGCCATGCGGCGGTCGTAGCGGTGCGCGTCCCGCAAGGGCGACAGCCGCTCTTCAAGGTCTTCCGTCACCATGCCACCGCCTCCGCCACCGCCACCGCCGCCCCGGTGTTCAGATGGGAGGCTTCGAGGCTACGCAACAGCCTCCCCGGTTTGGACCGTATCACCATGCTCCAGCACCCAGGCCCTGTAGCGCGGGGCCAGACGGTCCAGAGCCTCCTCGGCGTCGTGCCAAGCCTTATCCAGACACGGTGACCAGCCACTGTCCCAACAGTCAGTTGCCGCCGTTCCCGGGGCACCCACGGGGCCACGCACATACCAGCTGTAAGCTGGTCCCCAGCCTTCCGCATCCCAGCGGACCTCCAGCTCGAAACCGTAAGGGCCGCTGGCGTTCCAGTCGTCGGTGTCAGGGTCGTCCGGGTCCAGATCGACCCATTCGACATCGTAAAGCTCGCTGTACATCGCCGTCCCTCACCGGATTCAGAAATGGTACCGGGAAGGTAGGTTTGGCGTGCGGCTCGGCGCCAGGTCGTTCTCCGCTTGGTGAACAACATCGAGGCCGCCGATATGATGGTCGGCGGCCTCGATGACGCGGTGCTGATGGAGGACGGCGATCAGGACATCGCCATGGCGCGGCCACGAGAGCGCGGGCGCGCCATGGCGGCGATGCGGCTGTCGACTCGAGCGTTGGGATTGACGATCGGTTCGAATGGCTGGCCGCGGTCGGTGTAGGTCTGCTCCGTGGCGCGCAGCAGGAGGGCCGTCGCATCGCCGCCCTCGGGCTCGTCCTCTTCGACGCCCGGACCGCCGAGATCCGCGGTCACCGGAGCGGCGTCGCGGGCATGAGCCTGCGCGAGCAATTCCTCGAAGTCCTCCGGCGTCATGTCCGGGCTCGACGGCGGCGTCAGGTCGGGCTCGACGGACTTGGCCGCGCCGCCTTCCACCACGGTGGACACCGCGGCCGCAGCCGTCTTCTCCGCCTTGCCCGGGCGAGCGCGCTTATCCGCCTTCGGCTCGATCGCCACCAAGGCCTCGTGCTTCGGCGTTGGCGCCTGCTCCGGGACGGCGTCCACGGCGGCGATGTCGCGGCGCTCTTTTTGGATGGCGAAGAAGTATTGGCGCAGCGTTCCCACTGACGTGTCCGGTGGCAGGAGTTCGGCCGCTACCAAAACCTTCTTGACCTTGTCCCACTCGCGGTGACGACCCTTCAGGCCCTCGATGTCACCAAAGAGGGTGCGGACGATCTCGATGGTCTTGGGGTACGCAACCCCCAGCACCTCGCGCTCGGCTTCAAGAATCCGCTGGCGGGCCTGCTCGATGTTGATGGTCATGGTCATCCATTCCCCCGTCCCCACGTCTGCGCCACGCGGCCGACGCTTGGCCCTTTGTGCCGTTCGCGTTGCTCCTTGCGTACACCCAGGAAGAAACCGCGCAGGGCTCCCGCCGACGCGCCCGGGGCCAGCATGTTGGCCTCGGTCAGCATGTCGCGGATCCTTCGCCAGTCGTGTTGGTACGGCTCACACAGCCGCTCGATCTCGTTGAAATACGTCCTGACGCACGCCAACAGGGACCTCGGCGGCTCCCCGCGGACGGGCGTCGGCACGGGACGCAACCGCCGTCGTTCCGCTTGGAAATCCAATACCTTGGCCATGGCCCTCTCCATCCGCGACAACCCCTGATTAAGGGTATGGGCGGGCTACGCAACACTCAATGCTATTGACGCAAGTTCCCCGGAAACGAAGTGTGAAGACCCCGTCTAAGCTCCGTTAAGGGTCAGCAAACACCCCGAGATGGCGCCGTGAGGGTGGCCATCCATCAGGCGGACACCGGGCGGCGCCCAAGCGCAAACCCGCCGTCTAGGGCACCCTTAACGTCCCGAACAGCTCCCGTGAACACGACGCCGATCGGACATCCGTTAGGCGCTGTGGTCGGTGGGGTGCTGGACTGCAAGCGGCGCCCGGCGGACGACCACCGGTCGGTTGATCCCGTGGGTCGGCATCTTTACGGCCCATGGATGGGGCGGGTTCGCCGTCTTCTCATACTGATGCACCAGCACCTCTGGCAGGTTGCGCTGGTCGTAGCGCTGCCCCAATCGGAAGACGACGCTGTTTTGAGCCACCAGGAACAGATGGATGGTCCGGACCCCGCGGTTGCCGAGGTCGCTCACCACCTTCAGAAACTGGGCGGCCAGTGCCCGTTGCTTCGCGTCGGACCAGTGATTGTCCTTGTCGATGGTCGGCAGCGAGAGTCGAACGACGGGCACCGCGCCGAGCGACCGGCCGACGGCGTCTGCATCCACAGCATAGGAGACCTCGACGGCCACCGCGACCTCTGCCGCGCCACGGGGAACGCGGTCAAAGCCATCCACGATGAACCGCTCCCCGTCGTCGGCGCCGTCCAGGCTTCGCCAGCGCGCCTCCCCGCGGTCCCAGTCCACGATGCGGACGGCGCCGTCGTCATCGAGCAAAAACCCGGCGAGGAAGGTCAGGGGCACCGGAGACACGCCGCCGTACACCACGGTGACGTCCTCGCGAGCCACGTCGGAAACCGAGCGCTCCAGGTCGTGGCGCACCGTTGCGACCTCGCCGACGACCCGCTCCGGGTCCGTCACCGAGTTGTTCTCAACATATGGCGTGTGGTCCAGCAGGATACTCTGCGGGACACCAACGACGTCCTTCGGCAGAGCGTCCTTCAGAGGAGATCCGGAACTCTTGGCGAGGCCGCGCTGCTCGATGACGACAACACGCCTGCGAGCGCGCCGCTCCTCTTCCTTTCTCTCCTCCTCTGCGAAGCGGATCGCTTCCCAGACGCCGCCGACGGCGGTGAGGACAAGCCCGATCATGAAGGCGAGCCACGTGATGAGTTCCGGTGTTCCGCCGGAGATCTCGATGTGGAGGGAAAGGGCCCTCACATCGTCGGCGTAAAAAAGCGACGACACCCAGGACCCGGCGGCGGTCGCACCGATAAGGATCAGGCCCGCCCTGAAGATTCTCAAGGGGAATGACCTGCGGCGCAAGGCGAAGTCCACAACCTTCGACACGGCGGTGAGCAGGGTGTCGAAGACCTTATGCAGCAGGGACATCGGCTCAATCCTCAGGCAGGCTGGACGGGGCGGCGCCGTGCGCCCGGCGGACTAGGAAGCCCATCTCTGACATTACATGCGGGTTCAGGGCGAGAGCGAGGCGGCGTGTTGCTGCATGGCCAGGGACGGAGCGACCGTCACGGTCGCCGATGCGCTCGGGGTCGCCGTCGGGATGACGACCGCCGCCGGTCCACTCCCCGGTGGCCTGCCAGAGTTCGTAGTGAACGAACCAATGGAGGAGCCAGGGGACCACGGTCTCCGCAAGTGGCATGAATACGTTCCACTCCCCTGGGTAGTAAAGACAGGGAACGACAGGCCAGCCCCTACACAAAGGTGTTGCAGGCCATGCGGCCTGCAACACTACTCTGGGCATCATCTCTTCTACTTAAAATCCGAACACGAGGGGCGTGCTCCGTCGGAAGCCGACACGGTCCGCTGGGTTCGAAGGCGCTACTGAACCGCCTCTCGTATCTGCTGCTCCATATCGGGCGTGACCTGAGCCGGTCGCGCAGGAAGGGGCTGACTCCCGCGCTTGCCATTGTTCCCAATGTCGTCAATGAGCAGCTTCATCTCAGCGATCTCGCGAACCTGTGATTCGATGATTTTATCCGCGAGCTTGCGCACGCGGGGGTCGCTGATGCTTGCGTTGCTTGCGTTATTGATGGCGATGGAGTGGTGCGGGATCATCGACTTCATGAAGCTGACATCGCCGATCAGGCCCTGACTGCGGTTCACGTAGAGGAGTACAACTCCGACCAGCACGGCTCCGACCAGTACGGCGATCTTAATGGCCATACCCCTGTACATTGACCACATGAAGCCGAGCATCACGATAGTCATGACGCACCCCATTACGAGCGAGGAGACCAGCCGGTTTACGCTGAACAGGGCGTGATCGAACGAATAAACAAGCTGGTACATCAAAAAGAACATGATGAACGTTGAGGTTGCGATCATTGCCGCAAACCGACCCCAACCCATTTTCATCATGTTCCTATGGTGATTTTGCTCGTGTGACATTGCGGCTTCCTCTACTCCATCCTGCGCAATGAGGGGGAACAAAACCCCCATCATTTTTGTTCCCGCGCAGCCTTTCATTGTCGTGGCACACCGTTCTACGAACTCTGCCAGAGCGAGCATGAGAGTGGCTGGGTAAGACGGGCTGCGGATCAGGCGTAGGGATCGAAGTAGACGATGTCTTCCATTCGGACCTTACCCTTGGCGACGCCCAAGCGCTCCGCCGGGGTCAGGCCGTCCTCACCCGTGAAGCACCAGTTGTACCAGACCCGGAAGATGTCGAGGCACTTGCCGACCATCGCCGGGTTGTAGGGCGCGTAGCCGTGCCAAACGCGCCGCGCCCGGCGCGTCGGCGAGATCGGGCGTCATCTCTCCATAAACCCGCCGCCAAACTCCCGATCGCCATCCTGCCAAATGCTCACGAAACTCACCGCCGCCTTCACGCATCGCCGCTAACCATCAATCCTGCGCCGCCCCATTCCTGCCCGCGCCGCCGCGGTCGCAGGCCGTAACCCATGAACTGCCCGTGAATCCCCCGTCTATGCAGCCGTCTATGAGCCGTCATTTTTGGGACGTGGATCACTCCTTGGGTGCCGTGAATCACCTTTTCCTGATCGGGTGGGTGGGGTGCAAGGCACCCGGTGGTCGTCGGTCGCTGCGCGCCCTCCGAATGAGCCGTCCCGACGCCAGCGTCGGGCCTGGCCACGGTCGATGGAGGCCATCCTCGCCCCCTTCGGGGGCTCGGACGGCGGTTCCGGTGTCCGAACGGCTTCCAGCCGCCCGGACACCGCTTCGGACGACGGGGGCCAACCTCCGGAGGACCTAGAAGTCCTTCGACGGCCGAAAACCACCCCCAGTCAACGGGGGAGCGCCCCGCTGCGCGACGGCAGCGATCGCCCCCGGCCGACCGACCCCTGGCCAGACGGCCCCAGCCAGGGCCTCCGCCATCCCAACGGCCTTCAGCCGCCCCAACCCCGCCGCCGCCGCAGGGCGCGCCCAGAGCCGCCTGGAACGGCCCGGGGCGACGGCACCGTCAAGCGCGCTGACCGCCGCCCCGCCCCAAGTACCGCCGAGCGGTCCTCGGACGGCGAACGGCCTATGGGGCCGGACGAACGAGCCTCGGGCGTCCGCGGCCGCCGCCCGCCCGATCCCCGCCGCGTCGCCATCGCGTCCCTTTCCCCCGGTGACGCTTTGCACCCCACTCACCCTGCCCTGACTTCCCGGTTTCCTTGGGTTTCGCTGCCCGCCTCGCTGTCGGTCATCCCCGCCAGTCACGCCGAGCCGCCCGCCCCGAGGCGCCGCCTGCCCCCGCCGCCCCAGGCGACACACGGCGCGCGCGCCGCCCAGCCGTCCGGGAACACGGGCCCGCCGCCCCGGTGCGCCCGCAGCCGCCCGAACACCGGGATGCCGCCCGTGCCGACCGACGGCCGCCCGGGATCGGCGGCTTGCGCCGCGGACGCCAACGGCATCCTCCTCCCCGTGGTCTGTGTTGACACAGTTGATATGGAGTTTCCCGCCGCCGCGTCCTCGCCCAGCCGCCGGTGGACATCGGGGCGCCGGGAGGCGTCGGGCAACACGGGCGCCCACGGAGTTGCCCGTCATCCTTCGTTTGCTGAGGCCGCCCTGAAATGGCTGTGGCTGAGAGCGCGGACACGGAGAACGAAGGATGGCGCAAGACCGGTTCAGAGCGAAGTCGGCCACGGTGACCGTCACCCGCGAGGGTCAGGCGGTCGGCGCCGCCAGCGGTCCGGACGGCGGCTGGTGCATCGTGGCAACCCGCCGCCCTCTGCTCGAGCGCCTGCACACCGTCCAGAAAGAAATCCTGGAAGAGGCCGCAGCGAAACCAGTGAGAACGGCGCCCCGCCCCGCGGCACCCCGCATAAGCGCGCGCCCGCGCTTCGGCAAACGCTCCTTCTGGTTCTGACTTCACCCTCTAGTGGCTCGGTGTGGACCGGTGTCCGCAGACAGCTCACCCACTGCTGCCGTCTTGGCCTGCGGCCAGTTCGTACGGCTGGATCAGCCAGTCAGCGGGTAGGCCCCACTCGCTGGACAGCCGCGCTGCCATGTCGATGGTGAGCCGCCGTCGACGGCCGAGGATCTCCGCCGCGTCGTCCTCCGAGCCGACCAGCTCCGCAAGGTCTCCCAGGCCCAGGCCGGTCGTCGCGAGATGGGCTTCGATGGCGGCGACCGCGTCGACGCGCTCGATGGGCCAGCGGGTTCTCTCGTAGTCGTCGATGAGGACGGCCAGCACTTCGAGGGCGTCGGCCTCGGGAGAACCGGGCTCGGCGCCCCACAAGCGGCGGACTTCGGCGAGGGCGCGTTCGTGGTCCGCGTCGCTTCGGATGGGCCTGATCGTTGTAGCCATCCCAACTCCCCCCGTTCCGTTGACATAAACACCAAGCGATCGCACTGTGCTCGGCCGCATGCTGTTGTCGAGGGTGCGCCGATGCATCGTGAGTTGTCCATGCGGCTGTACGAGCGGTATCCGGGCGTTTTCGGCCAGCGCGACCTGCCCCCTTCCGACAGCCTGATGAGCTTCGGCATCGAGTGCGAGGACGGATGGTTCAGCATCCTCGACGCGCTCTGCGAAGTGCTGACCGTGCACGCCGTCGAGGCAGGGACACCGCTGGTGGAGGCCGTCCAGATCAAAGAGAAATACGGCGGCCTGAGCTTCTGCACGCGCGGGCACGACAGGTTCGAAGACGGCGCGATCGACCTGGCGGAGGCGTTCTCGAACCGGGTCTGCGAAGAAACCGGGGCTCCAGGACGGCCATGCCGCTGCGGCGGCTGGCTGCGGACGTTGTCACCCGCCGAAGCCGCGCGTCAGGGCTGTGAGCCAAGGGACCTGTCCCGCTGGCGCGCACCGCGCATCCCGGAGCTGGACACGACACTCGCTCAAACGCTGGCGCAGCGGCACCCGCTGGTCATGGTCGGCCAGCTCGACGTGCCACCCGGATGGAGCGATCTCGCCGACACGTACCTGGACCTGCTGACCCGCCCGTCCGAGCGGCACGGGGCGCCCTACCGGGTCGAGTTCCTGGGGCGGGAAGACGGGCGGCTGCTCGCGGTTGCCAGCCCTCCGATGGGACGCAGCCTCGACGACCTGTGCGGCCTGGGTGCATTCCTCGAAGCGATGTCGCGGCGCCTTGACCCGGACACCGGAATGCCCGTCGCCGTCGGCACAGACCGGTGCGGGTAAAGGACCGCCACACAGTGCGGACCGATGTCCGCACTCCCAGGCTGGCAGTGCGCCTGCAACCTATAAGGCATCTTTCGTATGACGAAAGCCACCATTGATCGCGGACCGCTTTGTGCGGTAAAATGGTGCACCAATCTGGAGAAGTGCGACCGCGATGCTGGTCTTCGGCGTGCAGATACCGACCCCCGCGAACGGCCCGACGACGTTGGGCTCTGCGATCACGCGCACGTAACCCGCCCCACCGCCTCTTGAACGGCCGCGACGGGGCGCTTCCCGGTCAGGAGTTCCAGATGGCGGTCTTCTTCACCAGCGACACGCATTTCGGCCATGCCCGGATCCTCGAGCATTGCCAGCGCCCCTTCCACAACATTGACGAGCATGACGACGAACTCGTCCGCCGCTGGAACGCCGTGGTGGGCCAGGACGACGACGTCCATCACCTCGGGGATTTCGCGTACAAGTGTGATCCCAAGCGCCTGGCGGGCATCTTCAAGAAGTTGAATGGCCGCAAGCACCTCACGCTGGGGAATCACGAGAAGGGGCCGACGCTTCAGCAGCGCTGGGCGTCCGACCCCGCGCCGTACCGCGAGATCACGGTGGACGGCCAGCGCATCGTGCTCCTGCATTACGGGATGCGGGTGTGGAACTCCATGCGGCGCGGCGTCATCCACCTCTACGGCCACAGCCATGGCAGCCTCCCGGGCAACCGCCAGAGCCTTGATGTGGGCGTGGACTGCTGGGACTTCGCTCCGGTCAGCCTCGATCAGATCCGCGCGCGTCTGGCCGAGCTGCCGGAAATCCGCTACGACGGCGCCGACGAGGACTGAAGGACAGGACGCGGGCCGTCAGCCCGTCGCGTGCACGGCTGCGCTCAGAGCCCGGTGGAGCCGTCTGCGGGAACGCTCCTCAGCGCCGTAGCCCTGAAGTGCGCCGATGATCTCGCTCATCATCAGGTCGCGCAGCCCCCTGTCGGCGCCGCTGTTCTCGACCCACAGGTGGGCGACCTCTTCGGCACTCAGGATGGCCTGGGCGAGCCTGTCCTTGCTGGCCTTGGGGGTGGCGTTGTCGGTCAACTGCGCGAGGATAGCCGCACGCTGGTCGGCGTCGTAGTGCCGTTCGATCTGGTCGGTGAGGACCGTGCCGACGATCGCCATGGCGGCCACGCGGTGGTCGTCACCCCGACCGTGGTGGTCGAGGACGGCGTTCTCGATACCCGGGTAGTGCCTGAGCAGGGCTTTCGCCGACGTCAGGCCGAGGCCGTCGAGCATCGGCATCAGCGCGTTCAGGACACGGGTTCGGTAACGGCGGCGCTCCAACCAGGCTCCGAACATTGTGGATCTCCAGAGGGCTGCGGCGCCGTCACAGGTTCAAGTTCATGTACCGATCTTCGAGGTACTTGAGCAGGTCGAACACATCGACGGCATCACCCTTCTGCTGGTTGCAACGGGGGTGGAGGACTTGCAGGTTGCCGCGCTCGTTGCCGCCGCCGAACGTGAAGGGAACGCGGTGGTCGACATGCCAATGTCCAAAGTCGAGAGGCTCGCTGCACCACGGGCAAACGCCGCCCTGCTCGTCGTAGATCTGGGCAATGACGTGAGCCATCCAGGGACGACGGCGACCAGGAGCGATCTCCTTGAGGATGGACGAGCACTCCTCGACCGCTTCCCACAATCGGTCGAAGGTGGCCATCTGATGCGCGACGGCCTGCTCGGCGATTTGCTCGAGCAGGCGGCTCACGCCGACCTCCGGTTCAACGTGTTCTGGGCGCGGGTGCGGGCTCCCTTCAGCCTCGTGCGCAGTCGCTTGGCGTCGTCGGCCGCGTTGACGTTTTCCAGGGCGCTGACTAGGGCATCAACGATGTCCAGCACCGTGTTCAGATCGGCGACAATCTCGCTCAGCTCGGTCTCGGAGCGTTGGCTGTAGCCGCGCGTTCGGTCGGCGAGGCGGCGAATCCGCTCTTCAAGCGTGAGCTCGATCTGCGGGGTCGCCTGCTGGATGACCTCCAGCTGCTTTGCCGGAGGGTCTTGCCTGCTCGAGCACAGAATCCGGGATAACCAGTCCAGCATCGCCATTCCCCCAACCGCCACGTTACAGCTTTGCCGCGCATTGAAGCAGAGCAACTCGGCGTGTGCAACCCAAGCCCTTGCCGAGAACCCGTTCCTTGCCAGCGGTCACCGCATTCTGTGCGGACCGGTGTCCGCAGGAGGCGCGCATGTGGTTCGACGATCCGTTCGGCGATGGGCGTCCGCCCATTCTCTTCCCCAAGGTCCGCTGCGGCGGCCGCCGCGTTGCCTGGGTCCGCCAGTTCTGGTCGAAGGAGCTCCGCTGCACGGCGCAACGCTCGCTCGGCAGCCAGCCCATCGACCTGGGCACCGTCGCGCCGCTGATCCGGGAGCGCATGGAACCCCAGGAGCGCGCACAGGCCGAGGCGTGGTTCTCGCAGCAGAAGGTCGAGACCAACACCGTCTCGGCTGTCCGCGAGATCGAGGAAGCCGTCACGCGCCTGCGCGGCGCCGCGGAGAACCTGAAGGCGATGGCCACCTCGTCCAACGCCAACCTGGTGCTCGCCGCGGGCCGTGTCGGCGCCGCCCAGAAAGCGGTGTTCGACAGCGCCGCACGGGCGTTCCAGGAGGCTCTGGATGCGGCCGCGCGGAACGGCGCGAAGATGACCGCGCCCAAGCCCGCGACACCAGCCAGCGCGCGCCCTGAGGCCTTGAAGGGGCCCGACGCCCCGCTGCCCGCTGCCGCACCGCCCGACGCCCTCGTGGAGGCGCCGGTGGCCCTCCAGACGGAGCCGAGCCCGGACCCTGCCAAGCCCGCGAAGAAGGGCAAGAAGAGCACCTGGTCGAGGACCGAGCGCAGGGCCCAGCAGACCGTGGACGCGGCGCCGCAGGCGCGGGAAACAGCGGGCCGCAGCGACCGCAAGAAGAAGGCTGTGGCCCAGTCCGCCGCCCAGCCCGAAATGCCGATCGCCGCACCGACAGCGGAATCGGTCTCCGTGGCCGACGATGTGCCGACCATGACGTTCGACGACGCCGCACCGGAAGCCGCCGTCGTCGTGTTCATGCCGATGCCCGCGCCGCCGTCGGCCGCACTGGTGGACGCGGGCGAGCAGCTGGACCTCGAGACCTTCCTGGCGAGCCTGGATGGCGGCCAGCTCGAGCCGATGCCCGAACCCACCGTCCCGTCGCGGTGACCGCCAGGTCGGAAGGGCTCAGCCGCCGAACGCGGCGTGCACGATGTGGCGCGCCTCGTCGGCCGAGACGTGGTGGTCATGCCAAGGGGCAACCGAGTGCCCGCCGATCGTCCCATACGCCTTGATGCGCAGGGTCCCGTGGTCCTTCGACGCTTTGCCGTCCTGGCACGGTCGCTGGAACTTGCGCCGTCCGGTCAGCCGCTCGGCGTCGGCGTAGGAGAGCAGGAACAGCGCGTAGCGGCTGCCTGCACCGTCGTCCTTGCAGACGGCTTCCGGGTGCCGCTCGCCGACCAGCAGGATGAAGTCGTAGCGCTTGCTCCGGTTCTCGCCGAAGATTTGCGAGAAGTACCAGGACCCGTTGGCGGCCGAGACCGTCCTGCCCTTGGCCTCGACCAGCACATGGCGGCCGTCGGGACCGTCCACGCGGACGTCGTGCCCGCCGTTGCCTGGAACGGGCCTGCCGCCAAGGATCCACGCCGCCAGGGCTTCCGTGCGGTCTTTCAGGGACGGCTCGCTGGCCTTCGCCGCCGCCTGGGTGATGCTCTCGGTGCTTGCGTCCTCGGGCAGCCCCAGCGCCACGCGGATTTGCTCCAGAGCGGCGGATCGGCGCTTGCGGCGGGGCGCGGGCGCGGTGTCCAACGAAGGCCGCCAGCCACAGCTGTAGGCGTAGCACGCCGCCGCAACCTCGGGCGGTGCGAGCTCCCGGCCCGATGACCAATCGGCCACGCGGGCCATGGGCACGCCGAGCGTCCTGGCCGCACGGGCGTTGTCGAAGCCGTTCTCCCGCTTCCAGGTCCGGAATGCGGCCGTCCCCATGGCCAGAACGGCGACCGGCTTCCAGCCGTTTTGGCGAGCGTGCCGAACCCCCTCGAGCAGACGGGGTGACGGCGGTCCGCCGAGCAGGACCTGATGGCAGAGTTCATCAACGACGGGTGGGCGGCGGGCGAGCGCATGTTGACCTCCGAAACGGACGGTCGCTGACCGGTCAGGGCGCGGCGTCCACCGTCAGGATGGGCGGCCGCCGCTTTCTGAAGGGTGTCGTGCGCGGATGGCGCCGCTCCCGCGTCGATGGCGCGGAATCGCTTGAGCCCCAGGGCTTTCCGGGTCATCTTGGAAATCAGGAGGCGAGATGCGCCCACCTCTACAACCAAACGAGGCTAGAGCCATGAACAAGGCCGAATTCATCGAACTCATCGCGGGCAAGCTCGGCTCCAGCAAAGCGGATGCGGGTCGGGCGCTCGACGCGGTCACCGAGGGCATCGCCGAGGTGCTGGCCAAAGGCGGCGACGTGAAGCTGACCGGGTTCGGCATCTTCGAGGTGCGCGAGGTCGCGGCGCGCCAAGGGCGCAACCTGCACACGGGTGCGACCATCGAGATCCCCGCGGGCAAGGCGCCCAAGTTCAAGCCGTCGAGCACCCTGAAGCAGGCCGTGGGCGGCCAGACGGCCGACGCCGAGTGATCGGCTCGCTCGCACGAAGGGGCGACTGAACCGCTCTACCCCCTACACCAGGGCGTTGCTGCTCAACGCCAGAAACGAGTCGGCAGCCACCTCCGCCACAGTGGCTGTCGACGGTGTGCAGCGGAGAACGCCGCCGCCTCGGCCTGCTGCATCTGTCGGTCAGGCTCATCCACAGAGCCGCGCTGAACGGTGCCGCGCGGCAGCCCTGGCAGTCCCCGCAGAACACGCGAGCGCCACGTTTCGCGCGGGCATTGCCCGACATCGCCCGGAACGCGGCTGTACGGAAGATGTGGCGACAGCCAATGCCGGACGCGATCCATCGGATCGCGACCCGGGTTCAGCATCGGCGACCCTGCGGCTCTGTTTCCCCGGTGCGATCCTGCACGCCCACCCCTCCATGTCCGTGGTATCGCCCCGCCTTAGATGGGGGTGAACGACGTCGCGTTGATGGCCGTCTCAACCCGCTCGCGGAGGCGCTCACGGATGTTTTCCGAGGCCTGGGCGTACACCGTCCATTCGCCGCTCGGCGTGACCAGCAGGCCAGGGGTGTTTCCCAATATCGTCCGCTTTGCCTCGGCGTCGCTCATGCCGTCCGCGGACTGAGTCCCAATGTTCGGAACCCTGTTCAGAATCGACTGGTGGCCGCCGAAGCAATGGATCTCACCGCCCAGGATGACGTGTTCATCCAGTACGACTTCCTTCTGTGAGGCCCCGTACTTGTCGATGCCCTTGTCAAAGACGTGGCCCATCGTCGTCTGCCAGTAGGCGACCGCGGCGGGCAGCGTTGTGCCGTCACCGTGCCCGTACACGTCGTTCAAGTTGATGATGACCTCGGTGGACAAGGGAACACGGCGGTAGATGAGCGCGGTCTTTGGGTATTTTGGAATGCCGCCTTTGAAGCCAAAGGCAACGTCGATGTCCGTCGTCCATGCCGACACGTCCTCGATGACGGCATCGGCCACGCCGACGCTATCCGCGATCTTTTTATTGATTTGAACGCGCCGGAAGACCTCGGGTGGACAGGACGCGAACATGGATTGGACATGCTTCAGCGACGCACAGACAGACTTCAAGGTGTCCGCCTTGGCGACCTTGTTGTGGCTGCCCGACTGCCAGTCGTCGATGGCCTTCAGAAGGTCGAACGGAAGAAGGTCCCACGGGTACTGCACAGCTTTCGCTCCCTGCTGATCGGGTGCGGAGAGTAAGGCGTTGGCGACCCGGTTCCAAGACGCCGTTGTCAGTCCTGCGGGCGGCCTACTCGCACCTGCGGTCGGCGTCCAGGCGGTCCAACCGGTGCAGCAGGTGCTGGCGCTCCCTGCGGGTGCTGGCCATCATCGCCCAAGCCTTCACAGCGCGCGGTGCGTACCACGCGACCCCGAGGCCGCCGAGAGCAAGCAGCACTCCCGCCACGATCCGCACCCAGTCCATCCCGCCTCCGCCTCCGCTGCGAATCCTGTGGCCAACCGGTGCGACGTCCGCCCACGGCACGTTAGCATGTTCGCTTTTTGTGCTCAATTCGACCGGACGGCATCTCTCGAAGAGAGCAATCGACATCGCGTTCCAGGTGATCAACAAAACCCGGTGCGGGAAGTCCGGGGAGGGGGCGTCGGTGCTGCGTGTCACGGTCGAAGAGCTCCGCCCCCAGGCGTCGCCCCGGAAGCGGATGGAGATCTTGATGGAGGAGGTTGACGCGGCGGATTACGTCGCCGGAAACGGGCGCTACGTCGCCATCCTGGCGCGCCGCTTCGACCCCGACCACGGCCGCGTGGAAACCTGCGGTCTCATCCGCGGCGCCCTCGGACCGGTGGACGCGCTGGTCGGCGCCGCTCTCGGCGCCGTGGCGGATGGCGAGCTGGAGGAGGCGTCCGAGTGTCTGCGGGACTGCATGACGGCGGCGTGGGGGATGAGCGATGCCTGAAGGCTCCATCTCGTACCCTTGGCACCCGATGGATGACCACCCCCACGACCACGCCGCCTGCGCCTGCGGCGAGTTCTGGAACCTGGGGCGACAGCTGGAGTGCCCGGTGTGTGGCGCGCCGTCGACGACACGGCTGCGTGCCTGGGAGGTCCCGGTGCACGGCACCGAGGACTTGCTGATCTGCGGCTGTTTGGCGGTGCAGTCGGCGATGGCGGCGGTGGCGCGCGCAGGGCAGCCGATCGCCGCGGTGCTATCACTTCAATCCCCTGGGGCCGTCGACGGAGGCGGCGGCGCGCCGCGTGTAGGCACGGTGCCGCAGCTGGTCATCGAGTGCGAAGACACGGCGGATGCCGCCCATCCCCGCGCACCCCGTCAGCACCACGTCGAGGCCGCGCTGGGCTTCGCTCGTCAGCACGGTGGCAGGCTGCTGATCCACTGCCATCTTGGCATCGCGCGTTCGACCGCCATGGCGCTGGCTGTCGTCGCCGACGGCCTCGGACCGGGTCGGGAAGCCGAGGCGCTGGACCGGGTGCTGGCGGCACGCCCCTGCGCCACGCCGAATCCGCTCATCGTCGCGCTGTCCGACCGCCTGCTCGACCGCGGTGGCGCGCTGACGGCGGTGGTCGAAGGCCACCCCGACATCGTCCGTCGGCGCGGCGGCCAGAGCTTCCCGTAAGCCCGGCGGCAGCCAGCGGCACCTGTGACCGGATACCGGTGCGGCACATGCTCCTGACGCTCTGATCGATTTGCCTGCCAAAGCCTTGGTCGAGGCGTGGGCGTCATCGCTTCATGTCCTCGTGAATGCGTGCCGCGACATCCACAATCAGAGGGTGAGGGCCGGGAGTTGTCGGGTTGGCGTTCGCATACACACTGATCCCGTAGTAATCCAGCACCCGTGTTCCTCCCACAGACATCCCTCCAAGCACAGCAACCGCAAACATGCGAGTTTTGCTGAACGCCTGCTTGTAGCTGCCACCGCGGCTGCGCTTCGGCGACAAATCAAAAGCGTTGCCGACGCTGCCTCGGGCGATCCCGACGCCCGCCCCTTTCGGGATGTCCTTGCATTCGACTGCGACCTTCAGATCCTTGCCGGATGGACGGCCGCCACCCGGCAGATTGCGCAGGTCGTCGCCGGTTTTCTGGGCAACAACAGACACGTCTTGTTCGTGGTTGCTTCCGGAGCGTCCCTCGAACTGAACGCTGTTGTGGATCTCATAAACGCGCTTGACCCGACGCCCATGGAAGGTCAGGCGGATGAAACCTGGGCGCGGGGCGTTTGCGGTCGCCGGGTGGATCTTACCAGGGCTTTGCCTGATGACGAAGTGACTGGCGGGGGTTCCAGTATGGTCGCACACCTCCACCGTGGTCCGGTAGTAAGGCGACTTGAATTGGTAGGCGACTGACAGAGCGACAAGCGCCTCGTAGGCCGTCCCCGCTTTGTTGAAGGCGAAGCCGGGCGGCAACGCGGCGCCAAGCTGGGTCAGCAGGTCGATGATCTGGGTACGCATTACGAGCTCTTCGACGGAAGGCTACCGAGGGTCCGCATATTCCGTGCAAGGCCGAGAAGATGCTCGAGCCTGTCTGCAATCCGGACGGCATCGTCGGGCACGGCTGGAACGGCGCCGACCTCAGGATCGACCCACGCCATCAGGCGCGCCTTAGGGTTGTCGGTCACATCCTTCAGCCGGTCCTCAGCCGCTTTCAGCAGGCGCACCCGGCCAATCGTCGCGCTCACCAGCATGTCGAGTGCGATATCGAACTGCTCGTCGGCGTCATACGGCTGGGGATCGCTGATGTGGACACGCGGTGCATCATGACCGTCGGCCGGAGACTCCAGCTCTTCGGAGATCCGTCCGGTGAACAGGACAGAGCGGATCTCGTCGGCCAAGCCTGGGAACCCGCCCTGCTCGACCACCCGCACCACATCTTCCGCTCGCGGATCAATCTTGAAATGCATTCAACCGGCTCCAGCCATCCTCACACCCAACCCATCGCAACTACCTGTTTCGATAACGGTTTCGCAACTTTTTTTGTTGAATTTGGTGGTGTCGGCAACCCTCAAGAATACCCCGGTATGCAGGTTGCTCGGCAACCATGCAGAAGTGTCTGGGGTGGAAATGCAGCTGATTGCTCGAAACGGATCGGAGTACATTAGAGCGTACTTAGAGACGGCCGAATCCTGGACACGGGTGCAGGGGCTGAGCAAGTCCGGGAAGCTGCTCATGTGCTGCTGCGATCACCCCGCAAAGGCAACGCGGTCGCCTCGAGGTCTCAGGCACTTTGCGCATATGCCCGGCAGCGCCTGCTCGGTCGGCTCCCAGGAGAGCGAAGCCCACCTCCGCCTCAAAATCGAGGCGTTGACCGTCGCCCACGAACTCGGCTTCGATGCCATTGCGGAGTATGATCGCGGCACAATACGACCGGATGTCGAGGTGGTTCAGCGGGGAACCAAAAAGAATGTGGCCATCGAGATCCAGCTGTCCAGGCAAACCGGCTACACCACCAATGAAAGAACCTCAGCTCGGGCGGCGCAAAACCTGGACACAGTATGGTTCTTTGGCAATAAGCGTGATTTTGATGATGCTCCCAAGGACCAACGGCATGTTTATCCAGTCCGGCTTCCGAGTGGCGACATCGAGTTCCAGATTGACGTTCTAAGAAAAAAACTGTCTGCGTTTCTACGGGGCGTGATCGTTTTTGATGATCTGTCCAACTTGGCGAAAGTCCCCTTCACCGTCATTGGGTACGACTTTCCCTGCGGTGGGTGTGGCCGGGATTGGTACAGAACGTCCTACGCGGGGCTCTATCCGAACCGCATCCGGGGCGATCTTCATCCAGTAGCTGTTCCGCTGGCTTCTCTTGGTGACCCAGCAGAAGCCCTCAAGACGCTCGCTGAGCGCACCGGCAAAGCCACCGGCCGCGTTGCGCCCGGTGGCATGGGGTTACTGTGCCCCCATTGCGGCACCGCCCCAGAAGCGGAGTTCATCACGCCGGAGGTGGCACTGAGGGCTCCGGCTCGGAATATCTCGGGCCACCGCGACATGCGGCGCTTTTCTGGGCTCAAACCTGGATGGTGGTGGCGGCGGAACCCGGTGGCTGACGAGCATTGGTCGGACGCTGAGTGGGCCGCGGTCATTGAACAGGGTATCAACGCCATCAAAACCGAACGGCAGAGAATCGCGAGGGAGAAGCGTTTGGCCGAGGAGCGGCGGCGCATGGAGGCCGAAAGAGCTGAGGCGATCAGATCCGCCACGGCCGCTGAGCTGTCTCTTCTGACGGAGATGTTGGACCCGCATTTGGGAGCGCCCGGCACCCAGGCTTGGCTGGATCGTGCCAACGACATTCTTGGTGAAAAGACTCCCAGAGCTGTGGTCCAGCAACATGTATGGGCAAGCCATAGCCTGCCGCCTGTGGCACACAGTGCCGCCACGGCGCTTGCCATTCGCATGCTCGATGGCAGCGAGCGGCTCACCGAAGAGCAGTGCGGGTTGCCGAAAAAGAACTTGAAGCAGTTGAGGAAGTCCCGCCGCCAGACAACGGCATCACCGGCGTCCTCCAGCAGCTTGAAACGAGCCTGGGAAGGACTTTGCCGACTGATGTTCGGATAGTTGGCGGGGGTGAATACAGGCGAAAGAAACCGTGAGCGGTTGCCTTTCGCCAATGGACAGGATGATACTCATGAGCCATGTGGCGGGGAGCCAATCCTGTCGTCATTTCGTGGTGCCGAAAGGTCAGGGCCAGCTCGCGTAGACAACCACGAAGGTCCTCCATAGACGGTCCAGGGGCAAGGGGATCACAGCCCTTACTGCTCGGGGTCAGCCGCCTTTTGGCGGGAACCGGTTGGCAGACCCGGCAGCACCGTGACGCTTGCGTCGAAGCGCGCCATGCTAAGACTCGTTTCAGAACGACGGGGATGCCGATGGCGCTCGAAATCAGATTCATCGGGGACGAGCGCGACGTGAAGGCGGCGATGGCCCTGCTGGAGGCGCGCTTGGGCAAGAGCGTGGTGAGGTTCGACACCGTGCGGCCGTGCCGCCAGGGCGACGCGAAACGGGTCTACGGCACGCTCGCGTCCGCGGCGCTGCGCGCCGACCAGACGCCCGGCGCATGACAAGCCCCGGCCACCTCCCTTTGGCCGGGGCACGGGTTGCCACGGCCTCCGCTCAACGTGGAGCGGGTCCGTCGTCCCCATCCAGGTACGGCCGGTCGTCGCCGCGCCGCGCCCTGGACTTTTCGATGCGCTTAGCAGCACGGTAGATGCGACGGCGCAGGACCAGGTCAGTCGTGTCCAGCGGGATCCCGCGCGCGGCGGCACGGGCCACCAGGCGGCGGAGCATCGTCTTGAACCGCTCCAGCACATCGTGTGTGTTGACCGGACGTTCGCCGAGCAGATCCATGGTCGCCAACGCCACCGCGCGTTCCTCACGCGGAAGCAGATCCTTCCGGAGTGGAATGTTGCATTGCCTTGCGGCCTCGTAGAGCCCGAACAGGCTTCCAATGCCGCTGCGCCCCATGGCGTCCCGGTAGCCGATCTCTCCCGCTTGCCACGACGCCAGGATGGCCGTCAGTTCCTGCCGCTCCATCGCCACCTCCGACGCGCGCATCAAGACCCGCTGCGGAACCACCTGAGCTCCGTTACAGCACCGCCAGGGCAAACGCCAGACGCTTCAGTCGGGCGGCCGCGGCCATGCTCATCATGGCGTCACCGCTTCTGGCGCCCAGTTCGCTCAGGATGACGAGGATCTCAGCTACGATACGGCTGGCATCCCCGGTCAGCGCTGGGCCCGCTTGGCCGAGCAGTCCGGGTACTGGACCCAGGATGTCCGGGATGTCGTGAGCGTCCACCGGGTCGGCGACGGACGCCGCCAACAGGAGCAGGCGCACGGGCTCGGCAAGCTCCGGGCGCGGCGTCGGCAATGGCGCCAACCGCGGGGGCGGCGCCCGTGGCGCCATCCTGAGCTCGAGCAACTCCAGAGCCATCAGCACGGTCAGGGGCGCCCTGCCCGCTTCGGCGCAGGACCGCAGAACCGTCACGGGCACGCCGATCAGCACGGCGACGGCCTCCATGGGCATTCCCATCCGCGCGACCCACCCAGCGACATCGGCGGGGACAGACGCCGCGTCCTGGGTGTTCCGCTGCGCCGCTGCTTCCTGCCCGCCGCTGCCCGACACGGCCACAGCGCAGGCCTCGGCATCCGGTTCACCCCTCCACATCGGCGCCTCCATCGGCGAACAGGCCACCTCCATGTTCACTTTTTAGTCCAGGACGCGCCGTCCATCAATTCGCGCTTCCTGGCTACGCTTGAGGGCCACGGCGACCTGGGGCGTTCACCCTACCCACCCTGCTGCAACATCCATCGTTTACCGCGATCGCCCGAGCATTGGCGGAAGGCAGGCCATGCCTGCGTCACCACCCGCTTGGGAGAACACCGCCATGCCGACGAAGCCTGAAGGCCTGCCGAACCCCGCTGCCTTCCTCGACGAGATGTACGCGAACTCGGCGCCGCTGCCGGAGCCGAGCGACTATGACGGCGGCCACTTCTACGGCAACGACGTTCCGGACGCCGAAGGCGACGGCTCCGGGGACGTGGTGGCGCTGCGCAGCGAGGTGGCCGCGCTCCGCGCGTCGGCGGACCGCTTGGCCGAGAGCGTGGGCATCCGGCGCCTGCGCCAGGAGTTCCTCCGGTTCGTCGAGGGCATGGAGAAGGGCTTGGCGGGCAACGCCGCCAAGGGCGGCCGCCGCTGACACTGGCCCCTCCTCCCTCGCCAGCCTCCACCGCAGCCTGAACCGAACACATCACCGTCCGGAGACACCCATCATGTTGAACATCGCGAAGAAGACCGGGGGCGCTGGCGCCATGGAATATTACCTGACCTCGGTAAAGGGCCAGGGCTGGTACGAGGCGTCGCCTGACGGCGGCCCGCGCGGCCGCTGGAACGATCCGCACGGCCTGCTGGCGCCGTGGGGCATCCGCCACGGCGACCTGATCGACGACGACGGTGGCCGCAACCTGGTGCGCCGCCTGGCGCGGGGCTACGCCCCGACCTTCGAGCGCGGCATCCCCCTAGCCCGCAACGCAGGCAGCCCGCGGCGCGTCGTCGGCATCGACCGAACCTTTTCGTCGCCCAAGACCCCGACCCTGGTCTGGGCAGGCGTGACGGATGACAGCCCGACGAAGGCGGCGATCGAGCTCGGCCTGCGCGAGGCGGCCCACGAGGCCCGGGCTCTCCTCGAGCGGCTCGGCGGCGTCGTCAGACGCGGCAAGGGCGGCTTGATCGAGCGCCCGGGACTGTTCTGCGGCGCCTCATTCCTGCACGCCGACACGCGCTTTGGCGACCCGTCCATCCACCTCCACGACAATGCCTTCACCCCAGGCCTTGACCCCGCAGGACTGCACGAGGAAATCGCCAAATACTTGGCGACGTGGGGGGAGGACCCGGACCACGACACCGTGGCGGCAATGGCGTGGCATTCCTGCGAGTCTCGCCGCCAGCTCCAGCTGCAAAAATTGGGCGGTGCTGCGTTCCGGGTCGCGCTGGCCGACCGCCTGGAGACGATCGGCTTCCAGGTGGTGCCGCGGTCGGCCGCGGACTGGGCGGCGCCGTCGCCGCACGGCCTGGTCGGCGGCGGGATGGGCGAGAAGGATCCAGGAGCACTGTTCGACGTCGCCGGTGTCAGCCGCGAGCTGGTGGAACAGTTCAGCCGCCGCTGCATGGAACTCCGAGCACACATCGACGCCGCCCGCCGCGCCGACCCGGACGCCATCATCAACGAAGGGGCTTGGACGAACGCGCGCAACAAAGCCACGCGCAAACCTAAAAGCGCGCTGGCGCCGGAGGGTTTCGACTGGCGGGGCGCGTGGCACGAGCGCTTGGCCCGGTCCGGGTTCGGGCACGACGAAGCGGAGGCCTGCGCGCGCCTCGGCGGCGGCAACGGCCGCCAGCGCCTGACCACCGCGCAGGTCGCCGAGGCGGCCGAGGCCGACCTCCTGACGCACGAGCACATCCACGCCGAGTCCGCAGTCTGGACCACCGTGATGGCGCAGGCGCTCGGGCGGGCCGACCTGAGGACCGCGGTGGCCGCCGGGGAGGCCCTGATCGAGGATGGCGTGCTGAAGCGTCTGCCGACACCCGAGCATGACGGGTCAAAAAGTTACTACATGCCACGCCAGCTGGATCAGGAGCGCGAAGTCGCGGCGCTCGCCGTCACCGCCCAGGACACCCTCGACCCGATGCCCGAGCCCATCGTCAAGCTGGCCGCCCAGCGCCTGCGCCAGATCGGCAGCATGCCCGACGCGGTCGCGCAGACGGTCGCCAAGCGGGCGCTGGGCGCGGACGGCGTCGTGTGCGTGGAGGGCGGATCCGGGGTGGCCGATGCGCTGCGCGCCGCCTTCAAGCTCGAGGGCGGCGGAGCGGAGGTTACGGTCGTCGAACAGGCCCATGCGCTGCCCTTCGGCGTAATCGCCGAGGCAGTGATGGCGCGCGAAGAGGCTGGATCCCGCTTGATCCTGGTCGGCGCGAACACCCCGGTCGACCCGGGGCGGCCGAGTGGCTTCAACACGCTCTCGGAAGCACTGGGGCTGTCGCTCGGTGAGCCGACGGCACGGCTTCTGCACGCACAAGGCCAACTTGTGGCCAGCGGCGACGCCGTCGAGGAGGCGGCCGAGCGCGTGCTCCAGGCGGCGCTGAACAAAGGCAAACGCCGCGACGTGGCGGTGGTGGTCCCCAGCCGCACCACGGCCGACGCGGTCAACGCACGGGTCCGTGAAAAACTGCGGGCGTACGGCGTGCTCAAAGCGGACATCGGCGTGGCGCAAGGCGAGCGCGGTCCGATGCCGCTGGCCCGCGGCGACCTTGTCCGTCTTCCCGACGGCGCAGTCGGCAAGATCACGTACGCCGAGGCCGACCCGAACGGCGCCATCGTCAAGGACGTCGCGGCCAAAATCGTGTGGCCGGGGAGCCGAAACGGCACGGGTGATACCGTCATCGAGAAGACCAAGCTGCTGCGCCATGCCTGGGCCGACATGCCTGGGGGCATCACGCCGTCGCGGCGCGCCGACATGGTGGTGGCCATCGCCGACCACCGCGCCACCGCGAACGCGCTGCGGACCGCCTGGCGTCTCGGCTCCGACGTCACGGTGCTGGCCGACCCGCGTCTGCTCGGCGACGACGTGGAGCGCCGCAAGCGCGACCGCGAGCGGGCGCGGCGGCGTGAGCAGGCCGAAATCGCGGCGCGCGCGGCCGTGCAGGCGGTGCTGCGCGGCGGCCTCGCCGACCGGGACGAGGCCGCCCTGGCACGCGAGATCGAGACGGACGAACCGGATCAGGTCTTGCGGGCAGTCGCGGAGCTCGCCCGCCGCCGCGACGTGACGGAAGCCGTCCTCCTGGAGCGCACCCTCGACGCCGCGCAGGTGGTGTCCGCGGCCCGCGCCCGGCCCGCCGGAGCTCTCGCCGAGGAGGTGGAGACCGCGGCCGTGGCCGCGCTGTCCCGATTGCACCCGCAGTCGCTGCTCGCCCGTCTCGGCGAGCTCCGTTTCCACAGCCTGTCTGGTCAGGGCCTCACATACGTTGCCATCGAAGACCCGGAGCTGGATCCCGACCCCGAGACGCCCGACTCCGAGACCGCCGAGCTCGAGACCACCGACCCGGACGCGGAGGCGACCGAGCGCGGTGGCGAGGCACTGGGCCTGCGTCTGCGCAAGCCGTCCACCGCCCGGGAGCGCGACGCATGACGATGGCCAGCGTGGTCACCACCCAAGAAGAATTCCCAGGGCGCGCCTCCTGCTCACCACCGTCCGCGGGGAGAACGCCGCCTCCTCCGTTGTGTTGCCCGACACCTGCGTGGATGACATTGATTTCCCGCCGCCGAGCGGCCTTCAGTGTGATGTAATCTTGTACGCAAATCACGCACGGCGGAGAGCATCATGGCGGTCAGCGGGGATGGCATGGTGGACGGGGAGCACGACGCCCTCGGCGTCGTGTCCGTCGCCGCGCCGTCCGGTGCCGCCGTCGAGGACGCCGCCGTGCAGCGCGCACTGGCCCTGGCGCTCGAGGACGACGACCTCGCGCGGGACGCGCCTGCGCCGCCGCGCCGCCGCCCCTCCATGTTGCCGACGGCGCGAGCCAACGAACCCAGGGCCTGCATCGCGCGCCGGGTCCGGTTGGACGTCGGCCTGGGGCTGCTGCCGCTCGGCGGCACGGCGCCCGCGCGCCTTCAAGGGGCCCGCCGCTTCTGGGACCTCGCCGCGGGCTGGGGCGTGCTGTCGGTGGCGGCCGAGGAGCGCCCAACCGTCGTGGACGAAGACGTGCTGCTGGCCATCCTGCACCTCGCCGTGACTGACCGGGACGCCTTCTCGGTCCGCGTTGTCGGTCCCGCTGACGGCCGGTGGCCGCAGCTGGCCACCCGCCTCGGACACGTCGGCCGCCCCTTGCCGCTGGCCGAAATCCGCCTGCCGCTGGCGGCCACGGGAGCCGGGCTGGCCGATGCGTGCGAGGCAGCCAGGGCTCTGCTGGCGTCCCTGCGGGCCACGGGTGTCGCGCTGCCGCGCACAGGGGCGGCGGAAGCCGTGCAGGCTTCGCTGACGCGCCTGGCGGACGTCCGCGTGAGCTTCGTCACCGACCGGCCCACAGACGGCGAGGAGCCGCATCAGGCGGCCGACGCCCACGCCGTCCGGTACGTGGACGAGGACGGCGTGGTGCACGAGACAACCGCCCGCGCGACGGCGCAGCGGCTGCTCGACGCCCGCCCCGCCGACGGCGGAACATCGCTGGCTCTGTGCTGGCGGCTGGCGCGCAGCCTCACCGACGGGCAGCCGAGCGGGGCGGCCATCATCGACCTTGATGACCGCGCCCTGCTGCCGCCGTCCGCGCGCGGCCTGCACCGCTATCTCTGCTGCGCCGTTCGGCGGCCACAGAGAATGGCGGCGGCCGCGGCCAAGGCGCAGGCGGCCGCGAAAGACCGCCGCGGGCCGCGGGTCCGCCGAGACCCGGGCCAGCCCGCCGTCATCGAGCTCGACCAGCTCGCCGCCGTCGCCCTGGGACCGCCGCCCACTGCGGTCGCTGCGGCGGCCCGCGCCCAGCGCCAGCAGGATCTCCGCAAACGCTCTCCGCAGGCGATCGCCGCCGCCCAGGCCCAGGCCGCCCGCCGCCGCGGCGACCAGCAGGCGGCCGAGGCTTTCGCACAAGCCGCTCAAGCCGCCGCTGACGCCGCCGCCGAGCTCGCCGCCCGCCGTCGGCGGGTCCTTGAGCTCGTCGACCAGATCGACGCCGTCCTCGGCCAAGCGTGGCGGATCACGCGCCCCGCATCCACGGCCGCCGTGCCGAAGGCGGTGATGCCTGGGAAGGGCGCCGCTGCCCGCAAGGCGGGGGCCCGCCAGCCGCTGCTGGCTCCCGCCGTCACCGTCAGCCGCCTCGGCTGACCGAAGCCTTTCCGCAGCCAGCGGGCGACCGGGGCCGCCCCGCCGCCCCGGTCGCCCGCTCCGGGCTCCCCAGCATCCGCTTTCGCCGCGGACTTCGCCCGCCCACTGCGGCCAGCCGGTCCTTCGGCCCGCCGCCCGCGCGGGCCGCATCCGCCGCCCATATGGCGCCCGCCGCCCGGGAGCGTGCTTCGCCGCCACGGCGCGCCCGTGGCCGCCTGAGAGACCAGGGCCGCCGCCCAGGTGGTTCTCTGGGCCGCCGAGCGCCCGTCGCCGCCGACCGCGGCCCTGACGGACGCTGTCGGCCGTCACGCCGCCGAGGCGGACGCGGCCGCCCAGGCGCTCCCAGCCGCCGAAGGACCGCCCCCGCACCGTCTCCGCCGCCGGGCTGGCCGACCTGGCCTCCGCCGTCCGCCGCGTGCGCGGCACCGTCGAGGCCGAGGGTGCGGTCACTATGGCCGTCGTCGACGCCCTGGAGCGGATCACGGCTGGCGGAGACGTGCTTCGGCGTCTGAGTGCAGACAGTAGGTGGGTGGGGTACAAGGAATCCTACGTCAACCAGACGCGCACCCTGATGGACCGTGACAACGCGCGCCGCCGAGCAGGGCCAGTCGCCCCGCTGGGACCTCGACGACGCCGTGGCCGTGCTGGCCAGCACGCGGGCCCGCGCCAGCGCTTGGCCGCCCGACCTCACCGAGGACCAGCCCCATGCCGCTGTCGACCGCTGGCTGGCCGACCACGGCATCACCGCCGCCGAGGACAGCACGCTGCGCCGCATTGAGCCTGCCAACAGCCAGCCCGGCATGCTGCTCGACGGCGGCATCAGAAATCTGACGCGGTGCCGCCCGCATAGCGAGGGCCGCCCGAGGGTCCGCCCGCAGAGCCGCCAGACGCTCCAGGGCCGCCTTGCCAGCCGCGTCCACCACCTTGACGAAGAGGGCTGCCAGCGCGCCGTCCGGCAGCCGCTGAGGGCGCGTCCTGCGTACTACCACAACCGGTTTAGGGTTCCCGGATCATTGGGGGGCGGCCGCCATGGTCACGCCTCCTGGTAGCCGTATCGGGCGTCCCTGGCGGCGCGGCGGGCGGCAGCCGCCATCGCCTGCTCGTCCTCAGACGTCTGCACCCCGAAAATGTAAACGTTGGCGTAGCGGGACGCTGGAGCCTTGAAGTAGGCCTCGCCGACCGGACAACCGGTCACGCGATGGCCGCGCCGCTTGGCCTCGGTCGCGGTGACGAGCTGGATGCCGAACTGGTGCAGGATGGCGATGTAGTTGCTGCGCTCGCCGTCCGACCACACGAACCGATCTCCATCGAGCCCCTCGTCCAGAGTGTCCAGGATCTGCCGCCGGACGTTGAACCGGGCCGTCAGGGCGGACGGCGAGATGCTCACCGCATCACCCCCTTTGGTCTGCACGGGGACCAAGTACAAATCATCAAGCCTGCCGATCGGCTCGCCCACCTGCACCCCGCCGACGGGCTGCACACCGCGCTTCAGCGTCAGCCCCCGCTCGGCGACACCGCGCGCCGTGTGCATGCTCAGCTTCAGCATCGCCAAGGCCCTCGTGTTGACCCGCCGCTCGGCTTCGGTCCAGAAGAACGGCTCGCCCGCAAGACCCATCTCAATCGTCGTCATCAGCGCCCGCACGTGGCCGACCAGGTTCCTGTACTCGACCAGCGTCATGGGGTCCTCCTGCGTTCCAGCGTGACGTCACGCTCCAGCTTAACCGATGTGCGTCACGGGTCGGCCGAGCGCAAGGGCGACTCCTGCATCACCGGGAAATCACGTTCCTGAAAAGCGTTTTGGAACAGGAGCTTCTTCGATGTCTGTCTTCCAAAGTATAATTAATGGGGGCCGAGACCCACTGGACTCCGTGATCCGATGGACTGCTCATGTCCCTGAGGCATTGCCGACAGCCTGCCGATGACACCGGCCCCCGCACGACACCGAAGCCCTTTAAGCGGTGCCGCACTCTGCACCAGCGTCGAATCTCATCCTGGATTAGCGTGGAAAATCCAAGGCTTACGCGATGCATCCTCGACAAGGTATAATATAAGGGGGACCGGGGTTCCGGACGACGTGATCCGATGGACTGCATGTGCCCCTTGGGGATTTATGTCACTCCCCTGGATTGGCCGTTTCCCCCGTTGAGGACGGACCACCGTGGTGCCTCCGCCCTCACGCCGAAGACGACCGTGTCCGCCGTGCCGCTCGCATGCCCTTTGAGCGCGAATACGCGGCCGCTGAGCACGGGTCTGTCCCTGAATGATGTCGGGGCCGTCTTGGAGAGGAATCCCGCTCCTGGATGGCTCCAGCGCCCTCTGCACGGGGTTCTGTTCGCCGAAGGTGGCTCACCGCCTCGGCGCGGAACGCGCCGGTCCCGAAGCGCACGGCCCCACCGACCGAAGCGCCGCTTCGCCCTTGCCGTCGACAAGCACCTGGTCCCGGATGAATCCATCCCTGAAAGTGGGCCGTGTGCCGAGCGCCATGTGGACGGCCGACCATGCGCACCGATGGTCGCGGGACGCGACCCTGCGGCTGGAGGACGGAACTCCCGCGATGGGGCAGGTACACCCATTGGAGGCCGTGAAGCGGCGCGCTCCGCGTGGGGGGCTTCGCCCGGTCCGAGACGGGCGCGCGTCGCGCGCTGCTGTGACCATGCCGCGGGTAACCGGTGCTCTGAGGGTAACGGCCGCGCGACGAGAACAGAATCCCGCCGTCTGAGGGCTGTTGGTGGAGAGCCAGCCTTGTCCAGTCGGCTTTCCACCGGTCGGCTGCGGGGTGGGTAGGATGAGAACGCGGGCGGATCCGATGGTTGGTAGTCACCGGACAGCACCCGGTCGCCGCGACGGCGCCCGTGCACCGACGGCCGCCCCGACGACGGCGACGACCGCGGCAACGCGCTTTTCGTCGGCCTCGCGGAAGGCGGCGCGGCAGCCATCCCGTCCACCTCGTGCTCGAGCGTCTCGTCCCGGAGACCGCGGATGCTCCGGCCGCGGCGGGTCCGGTCGGCGGCGCCGTCGGCGTTGGTGTCGGGGTTAAGCTCGGGCACGGTGCGGACCAGCGCCAGGACCCACCGCCAGTCGTCCGGCGCCACCGCAGCTCCTGTCTCCGCCACGGGAAAGGTCGCGGTGGAGCCGCGCCACAGGACCATGCCGACGTCGGCGAACGCCTGCTCGACGCTGGGGGTCGGTGTCGGCGCGCACGAAGTGCGGGTCCTTCAGCTCGTCAGCACCGTTCAGGATGGCGTCCAGGCCAGGACGTAGGACGCTGCCCCAGGACCGCCTCCGGCGCCGAAGGCAGCGCGCGGTGGCACCCTGGTGAGGGCGCCCAGCGCACGCTCAGGTCCGTGCGCAACCGACATGCCAAGCGCCTCCAAGATCTCGCAAGCTGGAGGGCTACGAAGCGTAAACGGTTGCACCACAGGCCACCCCTGGAGCCTGCGCCGTTCATCGGCTCAGACCGCGGCTTCTGGGCGGCATAGTGGCCCGTTCCAGTGCCGCCAGCAGGTGGGTCAGCGGGTGCAGGCGAGCGTCCTCTGCCGCCAGCGGCTTGATGAGATCAAGGATCTCTTTGGCGTCGGCGGCGGGCAGGTCACGCGCGAGTTCGGTGCCCCGCCCCTTGAGGGCTTCGCCCAGCCCCTCGGCAGCACCGCGGCGCGCGGCGGCCGCGGCCTCGCCGCCCAGGCGGTCGGTCTCGCGCAGGCGCGCCATCAGGATGGCGCTGGTGTCGACCAGCCCGTGCAGGCCGTCCTCGCTGACCAAGCCGCACCGCAAGGATTGGATGGCCTCAGCGACCCGCTGGAGCCCGTGCTCGACCTCGGGCGGAAGCAGGCGTGGCCGCGTCGGCGGCAGGGTCGCGAGCGCTTGGCGCAGCACCGGTGCCGCCGCTTGGTCGATGGCCAGCGGCAGGCGTGTCGGGCGGCCCCGCGTGGCCATGAACAGGCGCAGGGCGCTTGTCGCGCGCTGGGCAGGGCCCGGTGGGCCGTCGGCGCGGCGGTGCCACAGGATCGCCGCAGCGCGCTCCGCCACGGCGATGAGGTGCGGCTCGTTCTGCACGATGCGCAGCGCTTCGGCGATTTCGCCAGCGGCTGCGGGCACGGCGCCTCTGCCCGCGGCCACGGCGCGCTCGACCTGCACGCAGGCCAGCCACAGCGTCTCGGCCGCGTCCTGCCCGACCGCGTGCGCCAGCTGCTCGGCGACGTCGACGGTTACCCGGAGTTCGACCGCCGCCGCGTGCGCGCGCGCACCAACCGCGAACCCTTCCGACTCTTTCCGCCAAGCGCCCCGGTCCACCGCGGCCGCCACGGCATCGGCCTCGTCGAGCCGCGCCAGCGTGTCCGCCGCTCCAGATGGCGAACGCAAGGCCTGCGCCGCCTGGCGCAGGGCCTGGGCGCCCGACGCGGCGATGTTGGCGGCGCGCGCGGCGGCCGCGTCGAAGATGTCCCGGGCCAGGACGCCGTCGCTGCGCCACGAGCTCAGCACGGCACTGGCCAGCGCCTCGGTTTCCAGCTCGGCGCGCGCCGCCGCCGCCTTGGACGTGCGGTCGGCCACGGCGGTGTCGATGCCCAGGCGTTGGAGGATGGCGTCACGGAACGAGCGCGGCAGCAGGCCGTCCGCGATGCGGCCCGCCGCCTGGACGATGGCGCACCGGGCGGCGCTGAGGTCAACCGCGCATCCGACCGTCAGCGTCGAGGCTGCCCAGGGTCGGCGCGGGTCGGTGGACTCCCAACGCGGCAGCGCGGCTCCGGGGACAAGGCGCAGCGGAATGGCGATCGCGTCCAGAAAACGGTGGGCGGGTGCCAGCGACGGATCGCCGAACACCAGCTTGAAACGTTCCCGCGCCTCACCGTCCCTTGCTCCCAGACCAATGCTCATTCCGTCGGCCTCGCCCCGCTTGTTTTCCACCCCCAGAAGAATCGTAGCCCCCGCGCTTGCTGGCTGCAACGCATACGGTCGAAGGCTTTGATGTCCCATCCCCGCTTGGCGGTTCAGGAAGTCGCTGCAAGGAATTCTGCTGCATTGAAGGATTTGTTGCGCGAACTTATCCTCGACAAGGAGAACGGATCCATCGGCCGACGGGAGCGACCCATGACCGACGACACCACGCGCGCCGCCGCGGACGCCCCGAAGAAGCGCTCGCGCCCGCAGAGCCGCCTCGAGAAAGCCAGGGCCGAGGCCCGCCAGAACGCCCCTGCGGCTCCGGTCATGAAGTATCCGGTGCAGTACCTGCGCATTGCGTTCGGCCGCAAGCTCAAGGCGCTCCTGGAGGAGCGCGGTTGGAAGCAGGCCGACCTCGCGAAAGCGTCCGGGCTGCGCCGTGACAGCGTGCACAACTACGTCAACGGCAAGAACGTCGCGGGCGACGACCATTTGAAGAAGATCGCCGACGCCTTCGGCGTGACGACGGACGAGCTCCTGCCAAACCAGGCGATGGTCGAAAGCCGTGGCGCCAAGCAATCCGACCCACGCCAGTTCGAGACTTCGTTCCTGAAGGACGGCAGGCTGTTCCTGCGCTTCGCTCAGCCCGTCACCATGGTGCAGGCGGCCCGCATCCTGGAGGCGCTTGTCGGCGACCAAGCCGAGGCAACCATGTCCGAAATCGCCGCTGAGCGGGACAGACAGCGCTCGGTTCTGGCCGACAACGGTTAGAACACCGCTCAAGGCGAATACTCGGGCGGTTGACAAACAGGACGCATAAGTAAATTGCGCCACTTCCCGTTACACTTTGTTGTGCGGGGCCGCCGTACCCTGGGACATCCGTCAGTTCCAGGAGGGCGCGGTGTCTACGCTGCTGTGGGTTTTGTCGGTTCTGAGCGCCGCGGTCAGCGCCCGGTTGGCCGTAAGCGAGGCGAAGGCTGGCCGTTATCGGCAGCGGGCGTCGAGGACGCCAATTTCCGCCTATCCGAGCAAGGCGGACACTGCGGGGCAGAAGGCCCTGGCCCGCCGCCACGGCTCCCCCGTGCCCAGCACGTACGGCTCGGGCGGGGCGGTGCGGAACTGGCTCGCGCTCGCCGCGATCCTCGCGTGCGTCGGGGCTACCGTTTCCTTGTGAGAGCGACGGCCGCGCTGTCCACCGTGCGGCCACACGGGGGAGATCTGCAATGCTGCTCAACGACACAAGGGAACGCGCGGTCCTGGCGTTGTTCGCCGACGGCCTGACTCTGCCGGACGTCGCCCGCCAGTTGGACGTCGACCACAAGGATCTGCGTGGTGCCCTGCTCGCCCGCGGCCATTCAGTCGCCCTGTGGGCCCCTGGAACCAACGGCCCCGACGCGGTCTTGGTCGCCCACGCCGAGGCGCTCTTCGACCGCGGCGACGTCGTGTGGAGCGAGGCCTCGCTGCACCTGGGCGTGGGCCGCCCCCGCCTGGCCGCGGCTCTGGAACGCGCGGGCAGAAGCGATCTGCTCGAAGCGTGGCGACGCCGTCGGCGCGGCACGCCGCCGTACGACGTGCAAGCCGCCTCCCTGCGCCTCGCAGCCGGTGAGCGCCGCGAAGACGTCGCCGCCGACTTCGGCGTCTCGGTCCGGGTTCTGACCTACCACGTCGCGCAGGCGGGCTATGACCTCGCGCGCCTGCGTTCTCGCGGCTACACGCCCAAGACCGAGCTCATCAGCAAGGCTGAAGCGGGTTGGTCGTTCGAGGCCATCGCCGATCACTACGGCATCCGCGCGACGCGCGTTCGTCAGGCGTTGCGTGAGATGGGCCTGCTCAGGCATTGTCCGTCCCACCGGTCGGCGGGCGCCGACGACCGTTGTCGGAGTCTCCAGTCAGCTGCCGCTTGAGCACCCCCATCGGGTCGGCACCGTCCTCGACGCGGCCAACACCCACGGCAGTGGACAGCGCGGGCACCCGGACGCCGCCTTGGCATGCCGCCTTGGCATGCCGCCATGGTCTGGCGCCAACCCAAAACGCGCGCGTCGACATCGGCTGCGGCGGCGCCGCACTCCCCGTCGGCGCGGCGGATCCGGCACGCGGCCTGTTCGCGTGCGCGGTCAGCCTGATGGTGATGTCCTCGAACAAGACGTCGCCTCGTCAAGTTCGAACCGCTGTCCTCTCACCGCCGTCCGCGGCGTGAGCGTCGAGACAGTTGAATGCTGGACGGTGCCATCGGGAACAGCATCGCCCCCGGGCTGGCCCCGCGCGTTTCCGGAGCGGCCGGTTTCGGCAACCGGCGCTTGTCGGCGACGAGGTCCTCAGGGGCGATGTCAAAGTCATCCGGATAAGCGCGCATAAGAGCATTGGCAATCATGGCCATGATCGTCATGCGATTTTTGTGGGTGAATTCTCGAATCTGCTCGTACAGATACATTGGGCAATCGCAACGGAGATGGCCGACCTCTTCTCTGTCCTTCATCATTCCGCATTTCCTATGCTCAAAGATCAACATCGGACGTGATGTTGATGCGATCATAGGTTGGAGTCAACATGTTTTGTGCGATCTATGATCGTGCTTGACCCCATCGCCGCGGCGGCCCAAGACCATGTGGAACGACACTGTCGACGGGCGCAGCGGGTTCCCTACTCGCTGCCAAACAGGGAACGCTGGGCGGATAGGTCCAGGAAGCGCGCCACGACGCTGGGTTCGCGCTCGATCTCCAGCAAGAGGTTGTACTTAGCATTGCGCTCGAGCATTGCGCTCGCTACGCAACGCCAATCTGGAATAGATCTGGCCGACGCCCAGGCAAAGTCGGCCATGAAGGCACCCTCGACCCGCCGGAGCGGTGTGAAATCACGTAGGCCCAGCCCGCCTGGCGGCACATGCCGATGGCGTCGATCGTCTCAGTGACGGTGCCGATCGGCTTCAGCGTGATGAGCTGGCGGTGGCGCTGCCCTCGGCGATGCCGTGCCGGATGAACGCCGTGTCGGTGTCGAACATGTCGTCACCGACGATCTGCGTCCGGTCTCTCCTGCGCCGTTCTCTGCTCGCGGCAGCCCACCAAGGGGTCCTCGGCCAGCCCGTCCTTGAACGACACGATGGGGTATTTGGCGATCCAGTCCCGGAACAGCGCGGTCATCTCGGCGCTGGGTCGACGTGGTCGCCCTTGACGCGGGCTCCGTTACGATCGCCGCTGGGACACGACCCACGCCGCTCGCCCCGGCGGGCCAATCAACTACCTATAAAGGAATTTCTTGTGAACTCAGCTCTCCTGCTGCATACCCGAAAGTTGCGGCATGCCCTAAAGGCAGAATGAGCCAACGGGCGCAACGGCAAGGGGTGGTACGTGACGACGGCGTCGCTGGATCCAGGTGCTGTGCTCGACAAGACGGACCCTGGCGCTGACACCCAAGCGCGGTTCTCGTACCAGCACTGCTTCGCGGCCCTTCAATGCCTTCGGCTGCTGTCCGGCCAGCTGGAAGCCGTCTACTGCGAGAATCACGAAGACATCCTGCTCCGAAAGCCGGGCGGGACCTACGATGCCCTCCAGGTCAAGACACGCCGCTTCGATCTGGAGCCCTTCAAGGCCACCGACGATGCCGTCAAGAACAGCATCGGCCGCTTTGCCAAACTCGAGAGCGCCTATCCAGCGCGGTTTGACAATTTCCACTTCATCACCAACCACGGGTTTTGGGGTGAGAAGGAGAACGGCAACAACCTCGCCTACATTCGCGCCCAAATCTGCGAGCGTGGCAACCTCGACGGCTTGACCAAGGCGCATCTGCTCAAGAAGTTCGTGTCCGGCCTGTGCGGTGAGCACGGCTGCGACGAGGCACACGTCGTTGCCGCCATGCTCAAGCTGTTTCTTCTCGGTCAGCAAACGGATCTGGAGCGGCCGTATAAGGATCTGCGCGAAAACGTCGGAGATGTCCGGGATTACCGGCGAACGCAGACGTTCCACACCCTCACCAGGGTTGCCGATAACCTCATCTACCTTTGCCAACAAGCCTCCAGCTGCGTTCTCGGTGGCAGCGTCGCGGACCTGTACAGTTTGGTGATGGATTTCGATGCTCAGCGGGACGCCCTGCTGCTGGCGGGCAAGACGATCACCGCGGACCGGGTGGAAGAGGTTATCCGGCAGTCCCTGGTCGAAGGGGCCGACAACCTTCTGGTCTCGTCAGGCGGCGTCTCGGCAGACGCACTTCCGCCAGGGTTCGACGTCATGGTCGAGAAGCTCGAGCACGGTGGCCTCCAGATGGCGCGTGTCGACTCGTTGAAGGACTTCAAGAAGTCCATGGAGACACTGTATGTCAAATGGGTTCACCGCTACGGCCTCGACGAGGCCAACCGGCGTTTGCAGCATCTGAAAACCTTGGTCAGGGACGATTGCGTCGAAGCTCAGCTGTCCGTTGAGCAGCCGGGCCAGAAGTATGCGAGCGCGATGTACACAGCCCTTCGGCAGATGCTGGAAGATCGGCTGCGTACGAGTACCTTGCCGGTGTTCGATTGCGCACGGGAGCACCTGCTTGGTACGGCCGGGATTCTGACCGAGGAGTGTACGGTCTGGTGGAGTGACCGGTTCGATCTGAAGGCTGTCCGATGAGGCTCACGCTCGCCGACATCGTGACCAGCCTCGATCGCGACGAGCCGGTTCACCTGGCCCGCATGCTCGTCCTCCTGCTGGCGTTCAGCAGGCCGGATGACGCGGCGATCCACGGCATCACCAAACTCGCCAAGCTGGATTTCCTGCTCAGGTACCCGTCGTACTTCGAGCGCGCGATGGTCGCCCGCGGGGTGGCGCCCGAGCGCGTGCCGGTGGAGCCTTACGAACGCCGCAGCGTCGAAGCGATGATGGTGCGGTACCGCTTCGGGCCGTGGGACCATCGCTATCGGCGCTTCATCAACATCCTGTCCGCCAAGGGCTTGGCACGGGTCGACACCGACGGCCGCACCGTCCGGCTGTCCTTGACGGCGCGCGGGATGGAGGTTGCGGCCGCGTTGGCGGACGAAGACGCCACCAAGCCGTTGGCGGCCCGTGCCCGCATGCTCCGCCAGAAGATCGACATCGGGGCGACGGACATCATGAAGTTCATCTACGCAACCTTCCCCGAGATCGCGACGCTCGCCTACGACGAGGCCATCACTCCATGAAGCTGCGCTTCGAGTACCTCCAGCTGCGCTGTCGGGCGAGCGTCGAGACGGTTCGCTTCGCCGAGCGGGTCTCGTTCTTCCACGGCGAGATGTCGGCCGGTAAGTCCAGCATACCGGCCCTCATCGACTTCTGTCTGGGCGGCAGGTTCCCGGGCACCCCGGCGCTCAAGCAGGAGCTCGTCTCCGTCGCGTTGCAGGCGCGGATGGACACGAACACCGTGGTCATCGAGCGGGTCGCCCATGACGCCGGTTCGGCGCAGGTTACCTGGCAGAGCGCCGCGGGCGAAACCTACATGGTGTCGGCGCCCATAAAGCCGAGGGCGGAGCCGATCTTCGGCGAGGACGTCTTCAGTTTCAGCGACCTGATCCTCCGGCTCCTGGGGATCCCGGTCGTGAAGGTCCGGCGGCGCACCTACGACAGCGACTCGCCGCTGGTGCGCCTCAGCATCCGTGACATCTTCAAGTTCGTCTATCTCGACCAGGACAACCTCGACTCGGACTTCTTCCTGCTCGACGTGCCGATCCGGAAGGAGAAGAGCCAAGACACCCTGCGGTTCTTCGTCGGTCACCTGAGCGAGCGGCTGAACGAACTCCAGATCACGCTTCAACGCCTGAAGCAGGAGCAGCGCGCCCAACGCGACTCCATCACGAAGGTTCGCGCGTTCCTGGCCCCCTTCGGGTTCGACTCTGAGGAGCGCATTGCCGCGGAGCTGGAGGAGCTGAACGCCGAAGCAAGGCGGATCGAAGAGGAGCTTGCTGCGTTGCGCGCGGGGTATCGGCCGGACACGCGGATCTCCGATGAAAACCGCAGGAGGCTGAAGGAGCTGGCCGCCCAGGTGGCGACCCTTGAGGACGCGATCGACGAGGTCAGCGCCCGCATCGGCGAACAGGAGGCGTTGGCGGCCGAGCTCATGCAGCTCAAGATGAAAGCGGCGCGGGTGGACATTTCCCACCGCGTCCTCGACGGCGTGGAGTTCGAGTGCTGCCCGCGCTGCGGGTCCGGGCTCCCGGCAAAAGCCGAACACACGGACGACGCCTGCTACCTGTGCCACACACCGTCCGGCCAGCAGCCGCGCGGGGAGGCGCTCACCGCGGATGTCGTGCGCCAGGACCTGGATGCGCGTATCGCCGACCTTCAGGACTCGGTGTCGCGGCACCGCAAGTCACTCGGCCCGCTGCAAGCCAAACTGGCGGAGGCACGGCAAGCCCGGCGAGAGGTGGACGTTCGGGTATCGGAATCACTTCAAGGGTATGAATCGGACTTCCTGGCACGGAGCCGTGTTGGCGAGCAGCGGCTTGCCGTCATTCGCGAACGCTCATCGTTCCTGGAGCGTATTCGGGCTCTGCCCGCCGAGATCGCTCGACTCAATGGCCAAGCGGACCTGCTGTCGGCCGACATCGAGGCGGTGCAGCGCAAGCTCGAGGAGGAGGAAGCCAGGCTCGTCGGCGCCGAACAGAACCTGATGAGGCTTGAGGCGAACTACGCGGACGTGCTCGGTGAGATCAAGTTCCCGGCGTTTTCGGCCGACGACCAGGTTGTGCTCGGACGCCGCAACCTGATCCCCGCAGTATGGCCGAAGGGCGACGAAAGCCGGGCCTTCTCCTTCTTCACCGTAGGCAGCGGCGGCAAGAAGATCCTGATGAAGATCGCCTTCGCGCTGGCGCTCCACAAGACGGCCGCGGAGCAGCGCCTGCCGGTTCCACGGGTGCTCATCATCGACTCTCCGATGAAAAACATCACGCCGGACGTGAACCCCGACATCTTCAAGAACTTCTACGCCCACCTGTACGCCCTGCTCGGAAGCGTGCTGGCCGACTGGCAGGTGATCATCGTGGACCAGACCTTCGCGCCGCCACCAGCCGATGTCGCGCCATCCCTGGACCGGATGATGCGTCGGGGCGATCCGGAGAACCCCCCGCTGATCGGCTACTACGACGGTCCCTGACCGCAGGGTATCACCGGAACACTCTGTGCTCTCCGCAGGGGCACTGGGATTCTGTTCGCACCAAGCCCGCCTTGATGCGCTCGGCCACCACCAAGAGCCAAGCGCGTCGCTGGTTTTGCCCACGCCTTTGGAACGGCGACGAGACGATCAACTCGCTGCACCCTGGAGCCTCATGGCTGGTCGCACCAAACACCGCCTCCAGCATATCGGCAACGCGGCACCGCCTGCCCCGCCTTCTGCTGTGTGGCCAGCCTCAGCCCCCGCCTCCCTCGGCTCGGCCGCCCGCTGCCTGAGCCCACTCGGCCAGCGGTAAGAGCAACCCCTGCATCCTGCTCTCCGGGTGGGCTCGCATGGCCTTGAGGAACGGGCCGTCGGCAACGACGACCCGGTTGGCGCCCATCGCGATGGCGAACGCGGCGTAAAGGCAGTCGTACGGCGAGTGGTTCACCGCCAGCCCGATCTCCAGCGCGGCCGTGTGGAGGTTGAGATCCGCCGTGGGCGTCGGGGCCAGGGCGATCATCAGCGCCTTCAACCGGGTCCTCACCTGGTCCGGGGTCATGAGGCCCTTCCGGACTTGCAGCCAGAGGACGTTGGTGGCCTCGTTCAGCCAGAAGTCGGGGACCAACAGATCCTCGTCACTGTCCAGCAGCGCGAGCGCCTGGGGGCTGTCCGGTTCGGGCAGGACCCACTTCAACCCGACCGACGCATCGACGACCAGCGACACGGATCACATACCCTCGTCGGAGCCAGTCAGCTGCTGCATGCGCGACCGCCGGGATTCCCGCAGATCCGCGGCCGCGTCGAAGCTCTGCCCCCGCAGCTCATCCTGGAGCGCGGCAAGCCGCTTGGCGGCCTCAGCCCGGCTCGGCGCCTTCCTGTCGCCCTCGAGAGCCTGCCGGAGGATCTCGCGGTGCTCGGCTTCGGCGGATCGGCCGTTCTCCGCCGCTCGGATCCGCAGCAGCCGGACAAGCCCCTCGTCGAGGCTGCGGACGGTCAAGCTGGCCATGGCGCTCTCCTTGCTTGCATGCGATGCATTGCAATCATTTCGGCTCTGCCCGTCAACCGGGCAAGTGGGTGCGCCACGCGGTTTCGCTAGGTCCGTTCCTGACAGTGTGCACCGCCCGGCGACCCGGGCGGAAGGGGCGCTTCAGGCGGCTACCGGCTCCGTCCGAACCAGAGCGGCCTCGGGCACCCCATGCGTTGGCATCCGGACCGACCATGGGAATGGCGGCATCGCCGAGCGCTCGTACTGGTAGACGAGGAGCTCGGGCAGGTTCCGGTTGTCGTAGGCCCGGCCGAGCCGGAACACGACGCTGTTCGGCGCCGCAACCGTCATGTGGATGCGCCGGACCCCTCGTCCCTCGAGCGCGACCATGGCGGCCAGGAAGTCGGAGACGAGCGCCTGCTGCTTCTCCTCCGACCAGTGGCAATCCGGCCTTCCCTGGGGGAGGTAGATCCGCACCAAGGGCATGTTGCCCGTCGAGAGGCGGAAGCCGGGCTCGTCGAGCTTGTAGGAAACCTCGACCGCGACCGCGACGTCCGCCGTTCCGCGGGGCACGTCATCAAGGCCGTCCAGCTTGAAGCGATCGCCGTCGTCGATACCGTCAAGCGGGCGCCACCGGCCCGGCTCGCGCATCCAGTCCATGATGGTGATCGCGCCCTCGTCGCCGATCAGGAAGCCCGCCAGGAAGGTCATGGGCACCGGGGCGACGCCGCCGTACACGATGGAGACGTCCGCACGGTCGGCGTCGTCAGCGGCTGTTTCAAGGTCGTGCCGGATCAACTTGGTCTTGGCCAGCGCACGTTCCGGGTCCGTCACCCGGCCGTCGTGGACGAACGGGGTCAGGTCAACCGGAATGGCCCGCCGGTGGCCGATCAGGGCTTCGGGCACCGCGTCCCTGAGCGGGCTGTCGGTGCCGCGCAGCAGCCCGCGCTGCTCGATGACCAGCACCCGCTTGCGCGCGTTCGCCCGCCCTTCCCGGACGTCGCGCCAGATCTCCCACACGAGCCCGACCACGAAGGCGAAGACGCCCAGCCAGAACGCGGCGAAGACGAGGAACTCCGGAACCCCGCCAATGGCCTCGAACTTGATGGCCAGGAAGACGTTCGCGTCGGCATACACCAGGTTCAGGCACAGCGCGCCGCCAAGCGCCGCCAGAACGAAATAGGCTCCTGTCCGCATGGTGGTGATCGCGGGCGAGCGGCGGCGTGTCCAATACTCGATGAAACGCCGCACCCCGAAGTCGAGCCATCCAAAGATGGTCCTCAGATAGTAGTTCATGGCCCGCTCGCCCGGTTAAGTCGGACCTGAACAAACCATGGGCGTCCTTACGATTTTCTTAACCACAATCCCTCAATGTGAAGGACCGGCTGGATGGTCGCTCACTGGCCGGGCACAGCGACCCGGAACCGCTTCATGCGCCACACCCAAGCCTTCACGACGTTCCTCACCGCGGTGGTCAACCTGAACGAGGCCCGCATCACGCGGCTCGAGGGCCACGTCGCGGCCATCGAGGATTTCCTGTCGCGCAGCGACTACGGGGCGAGCATCCACGGCTTCAGCCCGCAGGGGTCCTGGGCCCATAAGACCATCATCCGACCGGTCACGAGCGAGGACAGGTTCGATGCCGATCTCGTGATGTTCGTGGAGCCCAGGGCGGACTGGACGCCCAAGCAGCACGTCGAGGATCTGTACCGGGTCTTCCGCGCGTCCGGGTTGTACAAGGACAAGGTCAGCCGGAACACGCGCTGCGTGATGCTGGAATACGCCAAGGACTTCGACCTCGATGTCGTGCCGGTCGTCCGGCGCGAGCCGACGGATTGGGAGAAGCTGCTCGGCAAGGAGACCACCTTCGCCGTCTGCAACCGGCTGACCGACGAGGAGGAGGCGACCGATCCCGAGGCATACACGGCCTGGGTCGGCGAGCTTGACGACGCGACCAGCGGTATGCTGCGCCAGTCGACGCGCCTGCTGAAGTATCTTCGCGACATCAAGGGCACGTTCTCCGTGAAGTCGATCCTGCTCACCACGCTGGTCTGCCAGCGGGCCGAGGAGCGTCTGGCGATCGACAGTTGGAACGACCCTTGGGCGGACCTGCCGACGGCGTTCCGCACGATCCTCAGTGACCTGGACGACTGGCTCCAGGCCCGCCCGATCATGCCCGCGGTCGAGAATCCCAAGGTTCCGGGCGAGACGTTCACCCGGCACTGGGACCAGGAGAAGTACGAGAACTTCCGCAACTGCATTCATCGGTACCGGGAGTGGGTGGACGACGCCTACAATGAGGCTGACGAGCAGAAGAGCCTGAAGAAGTGGCGCGACGTCTTCGGCGATGAGTTCGCGCCCGGCGCCGTCACCGAGTCGGCGACCGTGGCGAAATCCGCGGGCTTCGCCGACGACCGCTCGTTGGTGCTCGCCGCGGCCCAGCATGGCATCGACTTCCTGAAGAGGTTCATGTCCAGGGCTACACACGTCGTGCCCGTTCCCTGGCGGGACGCGCCGAGGCGCATCCCGGTAACGGTGACGGCGACTCTGCACCACGAGGAGGGCGGCGCCGAAGCCGGGCGGCTGCTCAACGGCCAAGTCATCGGCCGCGGCTGGCACATCCGGTTCAGCGCGGCCGTCGGCATGGGCGGCGTGCCGAAGGGCTGGAGGGTCCGCTGGCGCGTGACCAACACCGGTGCGGAGGCGGCGGCGAAGAAGCAGCTGCGCGGTGACCTTGCCAAGTGGAACAAGGGCAGCACCACGCACTGGGAGCACACTGCGTACGTCGGCGTCCATTGGGTGGAGGCCTTCGTCGTCGACACCAAGGGCTGGTGCATTGGACGATCCGAGCCGTTCTTCGTAGTCATCGAGGACCGGCAGGCGTCGGCGGCCTGACCTGGGGTGCTGGCGGCCTGGGAGGATCGACGAAAAGAATGTCGATCCCATTCAAGGGCTTAGCCGACGGTTTCCGGGAGAATCATTGACTCTAAAGGGGACCTCCGCGGACACCGCCACCGTCAGCCGCGCCGACCACGAGCGCCCTGCGGCTTCAGCAGGGCAAAGCACTCGGCCAAGCTGCTTTCGTCGACGCAAGCCTCGATGGGGCGGCGGTTCCGCAGCTGCGGGTTCGTCGAGCGCATCCACAGGTCGGCCTTGGCCCCCAGCACCCGTTCAGCCTCGCGTCGCAGGCGCTCGCGGTGCTGCTCGGCGCGGGCTTGGCGCTCACCCTCGGCAACAAGGCGTGCCAGCTCAATGCGCAGCGCCTTGTAGGCAACGTTGAGCTGGTCGGCCGTCATCATTTCCAGGCTGATGGCGGCCGCGCCGTCCAGCAGACGCAAGGGCGTGTTCAACCACCGCCGTGCCTCCTCCGGGCCCAGAAGCGCAATGGCGCGCTCAGAGAGCTCCTGGAGGCGCTGCGCACCGGCCTGACGGGCGGCCGCCTCCGCCTTCTTGGCCTTCTCCTCATCAGCCAGCCGCCGCTCCTCGCGGCGAAGCTCCCGTTCCTGTTCAAACGGCAGCCCGAGCAGGTTCTCTTCGACGGAGGCACCGGGATCACGCATCCGACGCAACCGCGTCAGGTGACGCCACATCTCCGTGTGCCCCCAGTCTCCCAACGCGGCCATCTCCGCGGGGGAGCGGTCCAACCCCGGGTGCCGAGTGCGCATCCACCGATCCGGGTCGACGCAGTGCCCCTCCGGCAGTTCGGCCAGCAGCGCGACCAGCGTCTTCCGCAGGCTGGCCACCCGCCCCCGCTCGGCGGCAAGCTCCTTGAGGCGTTTACGGGCGTGCTCGAGCGTGTGCTGGTAGTCAGCGATCGACCACCGCCACCGGATGTGATGGAGCAGGTTGGACGTCTTCAGCGTCTCCAGATAGGACTCAATGGCTTCATAGGGCGACCGGAACCCGGGGAGTTGCTCCCGCACCGCCTGCGCCAAGTCCTCGCTGAGGAAGCCGGTGAACTCCCGCCGGACCAGACCAGCATCACGCAGCACCTTCAGGACCTCTTTGGTCTGGAAGCCCAGCTGGACGCAGATGTTCTCGGTGAGCAGGAAGGCGCTCACCACAACCGACTGCCACGCGGCGTCGCCGACGGCGAAACAGGCGCCGCCGTTCACCGGCACACCGACGAAGCGTTCGAGCCCGGCATCGCGGATCCGGGCGGTGTACGGCGCGGTCGCCAGGGTGCTGGCGGGCCTGTCACCGGCCTGCCGGTACGCCGAGGCGAGCCGCTGCACGTCGGCGTTCCGCCTAGCCTCCCGGCGCTGCCGGGCGCGCTCCTGGCGCGCCCTCTCGTCCGCTTCTCGGCGTTGGGCGGCGGCCCTCAGTTCGGCGGTAGCCTCGTCCCCGTACCGGTTGAACAGCCACTTGCGCGGGGCCGAGTAGAGGATAGCGTCCTCCACCTCTTCCTTCGGCGCGTCGTGCGCTACCCGCCCCAAGTCGATCTCGATGGCGGCCAGCTGGCGCTCGCGGATGAGCGCGATCTTCTTCGCCCCGCAGAAGTGCGTGACGGCGACCTCAACGAGGAGTTCATGATCGCCCCTGCGCGCGATCAGGTCCGGCCGCATGCCGTCCATTCCCTTCTCGAGCACCACGCTGTCGGGGCGGAACAGCGCCTCGCGGCGGACGAGGCGTTCCTGGTCGGCGTGCTGGACCTTCACCGCGGGGGTGGCGACTATGCGGTGCTCGGCGATCACCTGCTTCGCCAGCTTGTGCAGGGCGCTTTCGGTGCCGCCGGAGCAGTTGGTCACCGTGTAGTGGGCGAAGTGGTGCGCAAGGCCCTCGCCCTTGTGGGCGACCAGCTTGCTGTCGCACTCCGGGCAGGCGCAGCCACACGCCAGCCCGGATGGCACTTCTGAGATGTGCAGGATGCGTCCGTCCGCCGCCTGACCGTAGGCCAGCAGCACCTCGCCGCGGCGGCGTCCCGGGGTGCTGGGGTCAGCGCGGGCAGGACAGGTGAGCATCGTTTGCGTTCAGTCGAAAATCCTGAGTTCTAGGTCATGAACATCCAGCCGGGGGAACCAGAGCAGCCGAGGTGAAATCTGCCCGCACCAGATGCCTGGAACCCACCCTCGGCTAGGCTCCCCAGCAATTATGATCATCATAGGGCGGTCGATCCGGGCATCCCTATGTCCTGCAATATTCGCCAGCACACGCCGGTCATCCGAACTCATGCGCGGCGTTACATCATTCGGATGCGAGTGCCAATCGCCGAGGTAAATGTCGCGCCGCCCGCTATGCTGGTAAATGTCGGCAATCCGCTGTTCCTGGTAAGCATAATCGGGTTGAAAATGGGTGCGGCTATGAATGGCATTGGGCCCAGGGCCGATGTAGCTTGTGACAACATAGCTTTTGTCATTCAGGTAGCCCATCAGCGCGCCGCCGGTTTCCAGCGGATACTGGCGGTTGGCTTCGGTCGTCATGGCGTCTAGGACCGTAGATGGGGTCCAGGCTATCCCGTGCACGAGCATTCATCATTCCGCGGAATGCTGCCGGTTCGCCAACTTGGCACGCCGAAGCCCTCGTCGAACGACAGGATCGCATAGCCCGATTCCGGCCGAGGCTGCCGGTCATCAAGAGCCCGAACAATCACGCGAACGGCTTGCAGGCTCACCTCGACCAAGTCAAACGACGCCCCAGTGAAGGTGGGATGGTTGCACCCCGGCGGGAGGATCTCCCCGTTGTCCGCGAACGGCGGTTCGGCAATGGTTTTGTCGGTGTAGAGGGCGTGCTGCAAGCATCGCCAGCAGCCCTGTCCGTCTCCGGGCATGAAGCGCGCAACGATGCCGCCACAGGCGCCAGGGGTAGCCGAAGCGTAGATGAAAGGGATGCCCCGCGCGCGCGCCCAGTCCGACAGGAAATGCTGAACGCCGACCTCCGCGGTCGCGTCGAAGATCACGTCGACGCCGTCCAGCAGTTTTTCAAAGAGCTGGATTTCCCCTTCCTTCGGATACTTGTCGTCTGCATCGGGAGTGGCACCAATCACCATGCGATGGCCAACAACATTGGCGTGCATCCAGTTGGCGGCGATGTGGCGCACCAGGGCGCCGGTCTTGTTCTGACCGTACACCGACCGGCCGAGCGGCCACCGCACCGTTGGTCCGGGGTCGACGATGTCAGGGTCGAACAGCCGAAGTTCACCGATTCCGGCCTTCGCCAGTTCCAGGGCAATGGGCCCCCCAACGGCGCCGCAGCCGAACAGCGCAACGGTCCGGCCGCGCAGAATGGACGTGGCGGGCACCCGTGCGCCGAGATCTGACTGGCCCACCCGGACAGCTCGGATCCGATGGATGGAGGGCTTCGTCTTGGCGTTGGGACGCTTCAGCATGAAGAATTGCCAGCCTTGTCCGGCTACGCCGGGACGGATCTCCTCATCAAAGGCAATGGCCGTGAAGGCCACCTCGACGACCTCGCCGTCACGGCCAAACCTGCGCCATTTGGCCTTACCCAGGACTGGATGATCGACGACCAAGCGACGGTACTGTTCTTGAGGACTGGCTTCAAAGGCTGGGCGGGCAACTCTGGCAAACGGAACCTCGACGGTAGCAGACAGGTCCCGCGGTTTTGGAAGGCGCCAACGCGCAATTTCTCCCCTTGCCCCCGAAACCTTCGTCACCAACCCCTGCAAGGCAAAATTCTCTTCATCGGGGACCTTCAGGGAGATCGCGACGGTCAAGGTCCCGCCCACGATCTCGGCGCCCACGCGCCAGTCGCCGTCGACCATTACGTACGACGGGTCGGCATACTCGAAGTAGTTGGAAAGGACCTCGGCGTCCTCCTCCTCCTTGACCGGCCGGGGCCCAGACGGGGGCTCTGCTCCTTCCACCGGCGGTTGGTCGGCCAGGAGATCCGGCAGCCAGCGGGTCAGATGGGCCGCCAGCGTCGTTTCCGGCTCCCAGAGCTGCGTCCTTGGACCGAGCAAACACAGACTTTTACCGAACGGGTCTTGGTGTCGTTCAAACGAGACATTCGGCGCTTCAACGCGCGGACGGAAGTAGGGGTAAAGACCAGGGAAAACGGCCCTCAGCCGCAGTTCCCCGGTCTCCAGCGGGTAGTCGAGGTCGAGCGCGAGCACGCCCTTCCTTTCCGCGTCCTCATCAACGCGGTAGGCGATGCCAGCCCGATCGAGCGCCGCAAGCTCTGCCTCACGGCGCCCTGGGTAAAGGTGCCACCAAGCCTTCATCCGACCTGCCGCGGCTTCGGGGGCACAGGCGGGTTCGCCGGGCCAGGAGGGCGGTTGTCAGGGGGGCCAGGCGGAACGTTCGGGTGGTCTGGTTTGGTAGGATGATCCGGCTTGTTCGGGTGATCCTTCCCAGGGTTCTGGCTCATAATGAGTACCTCATAATCGGTAGACTGCGGACATGTGGCATCCGGAAAGCTGAATTTCAACAGGCTGCGCTAAACTGCTGATCGCGCCTTCTGCCGGAAGACGCACCGACGGGCGATTCATAGAGTTACCCGTGTGCTGGTCATCTATGTGTCCGACCAAGACAGCTTCAGAATGAGGGCGTCCGTTTTGCCGGACGCATGGAAAAGCGCTTGGTAGCACGAGCTACCGGCGTAGAAGGGCTGTGATGCAGTGCCAAATTCACCGCGCTGAACGACGTGCTTCGCTGTTAGAGCCGCGCAGAGGTTGCTGGCGTTCGAACGCCTGATCGAAGGCCGGTGCCGCCTGTATGGCAGCCTGGCCCCTTCACCCGATGTGGGTCGGAACGAGCACGAACTCCCGCTTGGCCGCGCCGGGGTCGGTGAGCTTGGGGAAGAAGCCGATGACCGCGACCTTCACCGGGCCGAAGCGGGAGTCGGCGTCGTAGGTGGTGTGCAGCGCCGTGTAGCCCCGGCGCTCGACCGCCTGCACGTCGGCCAGCAGCGAGGTGTAGATCTCGCGCTTCTTCACCGGCTCGCCCGGCCCAGCCAGATCGCTGAGCATGAACGAGTAGACGTCCAGGTTCTCGCGCAGGATGGCAACCGCCTCGGCCGCGTCCGGCGTGCACCGGCCGTCATCGACCAGGTAGGCCTGGCAGCCCAGCAGGGCGGCGGCCTGTGGCTGCGTCTTCAGCGGTGCGCAGGGCACGGCCAGTCTGCCCTCGAAGAACCGCATCGTCTCCATAAGCGACTCATCGAAGCCGCGGCGCGACCGCGGGCGGTGGAAGTCGCCTTCCTTGAACTCGAGCGCCACCGCCACGCGGTCCAGCGACTCGGTGCTCACCGCCTCGCCGCGCTCGATCCGCTCGACCGTCGACAGGGAGACGGCCGCGAACTGCGCCAGCGTCTCCTGCTTCCAGCCGCGCAGGCGGCGCCACGCCGTGACCAGCGCGGCGATCTCCTGCGGCGACGCGATGAACAGCGCGTCGGGGTCGTCCATGAGGTTGGCGTCGTCGGTGTGGCCAGTGAAGTTCGGATCGTGGAAGCCCATCGTGCTGTCTCCTTGGTCATCGGGTGCCGCGGATGATGGCGCGATGGGCCGAACCAAAGGAGGCCGGAAAACCCTTCAGCGAACGGAATGCCCCGTCGCGGATTGAACACTTATGGTCGGCGTGGGACCGTTATGGTCCTCCCGGTGAGACGTGTGCACGCTGATTGCTCTGCGGGTCCGCGCCTTCCAACGCAGCAGCAGGGTCGTGGTGAGAAGCCTTAGCAGCATGATGAGGCGTCCTGTGATGCGGTGAGTGAGCCCGCTCAGTGGCCATGCGCTTGGTGGCAGGCCACTGTCGCTTCAGGGTTCGCCAAGTCGTGCAGGATCGGGCAGTCCGGCCGGTGGTCGCCGTGGCAGGCGTCGGCAAGCTCGCGCAGCGTGTCGGCCATCGCCTGCATCTCGGCGATCTTCGCCTCGAGCTCGGCGACGTGGTCCAGCGCCACCCGCTTCACCTCGGTGCTGGCGCGGTCCTTGTCCCGCCACAGCCCGACCAGGTGCTGGATGCGCTCGATGCTGAAGCCCAGCGTCCGCGCCCGCTTCACGAACCGTAGGATGTTCACCTCCTGCTTTGTGTAGACCCGGTACCCTGAGGCGGTGCGCCCCGCCTCGGGGATGAGCCCGATGCTCTCGTAGTAGCGGATGAGCTTGGCATTCACGCTGGACGCCTTGGCCGCTTGCCCGATGTTCATGTCCGCCTCCCTGTTCCATGTGCCCCGATCCCGCCGGTCACGCCGGGCACCGGCCCGGGCGCGACCGGCGTTCTCAACGCGCCATCGCCTTGTGGTTCATCTGTCCGTGACCCATGGCATCGTGGTTCATCGCGCCGTGGTCCATCTGGCCGTGTCCGCCGTGCATGGACATGCCGTGCACCATGGACGGGTCGAGCTGGATGGTGCTGGCGTCGCCGGGGAAGCGGTCGATGACGCTCTCCAGGAACCCGATCTCGTAGGTCTGGTCCTGGACGATGTCGAGGTTCATCCGCCGCAGGAGCCCGTTCTCGCCCTTCGGGTCGGCGTTGTAGGCGCGTGCCATGTCGAGCGCGCCTTGATGGTGCACGATCATCGCCTTGGCCCAGCGCACGTCGTACTCATCGACCGCGCCCGGCGTCATGAGGTGGTCGAGGGCCGTCGGCGGCGGTGCCTTCACGTAAGCCAGCTGGTGCTCCAGCCCTTCGGTGGCCACCGGCCGCCGAACGAGCTTCGTCGCGCCGAAGTCGGCCAGCACCTTGGGCGGCTGCTCGACCTGCCGCTTCACCTCCTCGAGTACGGCGATCTCATAGCGCTGGTTGGTGATGATGGCGCCCGCCATGTTCCTCAGAACCGGGTTCTTGCCCTTGGCCAGGTACTCCTCGGACATCGTCAGCGCGCCCGCATGGTGCTCGCGCATGCCGGTCACGTAATCCAGGTCGGCCTTCACAACGGCGGGGTCCACCGTGCCGCCCGAGACCAAGTCGATCTCATAGACGGCGGTGTCGTGCCGGTCCCCGGCGCCACCGCCGTCCGCCATGGCGGACGAGGTCGCAGAGAGCGTCAGGACGAGGGCCAAAACGCTGCCCAGCAGCGTGTTCGCCTTCATGGACATGATGCGTGTTCCTCAAGCGGCGGGCGCGGCGTCGTAGCCCGCGTCGGCCAGGGTGCGGATGATCAGGTCGGCGCCGACGTCGCCCTTGACGGCGAGGCGGCGGTTGGGCGGGTCGGCCTGGATGTCCTTAATGCCGGGGACAGCGACCAGGGCCTTGCGGATGGCGTTGGCGCAACCGCCGCACGTCATGCCGGGAACGGTGAACTGCAACATGGGTATCCTCCTCGACGGGGTCCTTCCGGACTGGTCCGGTTCGTCTCTGGAGGAGAGCGTCCACCTTCCAGTCATTGGAAGGTCAACGGTCTTGTGGAAGCCTCCCCAAGGCGTTGCACGCATGCCTCATCCGCTTTGCCTGCATGCGCAGCCCTCGTACATGAAGCCCAGGAGCTTGATGCCGGGGAGGTAGCCCACCTTCAGGTCCGTGATGCGGAACCCGGCCGCGTGAATGAGGTCGTCGATCTTCCGATCCAAATGGCAGCCTCCCGCGCACTTCCTCCACAGCGGCGTCAGGCGATGTTGCCAGCGGCGGACGCCGGGGTCAGGCGCGAGGCCGTGTTCGGCGAAGCGCAACTGCCCACCCGGCCTGAGCACCCGGCGAGCCTCCCGCAGTGCCGCGACCGGATCGGGTATGCTGCACAGCGACCAAGTCACCACCACTGTGTCAAAGCTGCTGTCGGGAAAAGGCAGCTGCTCCGCAGTCTGCTCAATCAGGGTCACAGGGCGGGGTGACACGGCCGCCGCTCGCCGCACCAGGGCCAGCAACTCCGGAGACGTGTCCACGCCAACGATCTCCTCGGCCGCTCCGCCGTAGAACGGGAGGTTGCGCCCGGACCCGATCCCGATTTCGAGAACACGCCCCCGCGCACCGCCGACGACGCGGGAGCGGAAATCCCTGAGCATCGCCTGCCCCATCGCCCAGTCGGTGAGCCGCGGCAGTATGTGATGCTGATACAGGCTCATGCCCTCGTGTCCCTGGAGGTTTCCCGCCCGCAGGCCCTTCACGCTTCAAGGCGGCTCAATACGACAGCAGCGCAAACCCCCGGAGTTGGCAATCCGCCACGGCAGTCATGGCAGACAGGGCAACGCCGACACAGGGGTGTGTCGCCTCCGGCTCCAGGCCACGCTCGGCGAGGGCCTGTCCGCAAACAAAGAGTCGGACGCCCTGCTCGTCAAGCCGCTCGAGCAAGAGGGCATTCGGGTTGCCACCGGAATGCAAGCGACGGTGGGCGTCGTCGGCCAGCATCGCCCGCGTTGCGGCCCCAGCCCCCACCACCACGACGTCCAGCCGCTTTGCACTGCCGACATCGGCCGCGTACAGGTTCAGGAACCGGGCCACCCGCTCCAGACCGGGGTTCACCCGGTCCTCCTCTGGAGGGGCCTGCGTCACGCTGAACACGACCTTGTAGTCGAGCGCCGGGTCGAATCGCAGTGCCGCGTTCGGAAAGAACCAGGCGCCGCCGAACCCGTCGATCACGGGCTTCTGCACGCGCTGCATCGGCTTGTCCATGCTCATTCCTGAACCTTCCATGCGTTATTGCCCGGAGGCAGCCTTGACGAGGCGCACGTCGCCCAGAGCTGGGGACGCCACCTTTTCCATGGCCCTCAGGGCCGTCTCGACGATCTCCGTCACCTTGCGGTCGAGCTTGTGTACATCCTGGCCCCCTTGAAAGGTCGTGTAGCCGTGCGTGCCCTTGAGCATGCCGGTGTGCGTGACGACCGAGTAGAGGCGTGCATCATCAAGAGGCTTTCCGTCGACCTCGAGCGTGCCCACGCGCTGGCCACGGGGGCGGTTCAGGTCGACCGACCACCGCAGCCCCGTGGTCTGCACCAGCCCGCCAACGCGCTCCTGCGGGCGCTCCGGCTTCTGGTTGGCCGCGCTCCGCTCGAGCACCTCCCGCAGTTGCGCGCCCGTCAGCTTCAGGGTGACGACCCGAGAGGGATGGGGCAGCAGGGCGTAGAGATCCTCGCGCGTGACCGGGCCGGGACCGATGGACACGCCGTAGCCCACGCCGGGAAGCAGTGCGACCTCGGCGCCCGTCTCCGTGCGCAGGATGTCGCCAACCAAACGGTCGAAGGGGCTCTCCGAGCGATAGCGCCGACCGATGCGGTCCCGCGCCGTCGCCATGACCTCGGTTAGCCGCTCACGGAATGGGGCGCGGAGGTCCTCGATGATCTGGGTGACCTGCGGGTCGGCCGGGACGTCCGCCGACCAGAGCGTGTGGTTGGTTGCGCGCACCCCCGCGAGCTTCCCGTCGGCGACCCGGATCTCCACCTCGCCCAGCACCGTGCCGTCGGAGGCGGCCTGGACGATCCGGGTTTCGCCCACTTTGTCCGGATTCTGTAGGTCATCATGCGAGTGCGCGGCGACGATAACGTCGATCCCGGGGACCTGCCGTGCAAGCTCACGGTCGACCTTCGTGCCCTGATGCGAGACGACGACCACCACGTCCGCCCTCGCCCGGATCTCCGGTACGTGACGGCGGGCTGCCTCGATGCCGTCGGTGAAGGACAGGCTGGCCACGTTGTCGGGATCGGTCGTGAGCGGGGTGTTGTGGTAGCCGAGCGCGAGCAGCCCCACCCGGATGCCGCCCGTATCCACCACCATGGTCGGGTCACCCAGGAATGGCTGGCCCGTCGTGCGGTCCAGGACGTTGGCCCCGCGCATCGGGAACCGGACCATCTCCTGCAACTCGCGGGTCCGCTCGGCGCCGTAGTCGAAGTCGTGGTTGCCGAAGGCCATGAACCGCACCCCGACGGCGTCCATCATCCGTACCATGGCCTCACCGCGGGTCAGGTTTCCGAGCAGGTCGTCGCTGAAGGCATCGCCGCCGTGTACCAGAATGACGCGATCCGCCCCACGCTCTTGGCGGATGCGCTGCACGGCCGTTGCCAGATGCGCGATGCCGCCGACCGTTCCGGCGCGCTCGAATTCCTGCGGCTCCCGACCCGGGTCGCCAGTCTGCGCGGTTGCATTGCCGGGGGCGACCCGGACTGGCATGTGCCGCCCATGAAAGTCGTTGACGTGAAGCAGCGTGACGGTGCCGTTCTTGGGCCCGGTGGCAGAACCGCCTTCCATTGGCGCGGCGAACAGCGGCAGCGCCATGGCCGCTGCGATCAGATGGCGCATAAACTTGCCTCTCATGTCTTGACCGTGGCAGGAGCCTTGGGCGTGCGCTTCAGCCCCGCTTCGGGCTCTCCACGGGCAGGTTGGCCGCCTTCCACGCCGTCCAGGAGCCAGGGACGTTGATCACCTCGCGGAAACCTCTCCTCTTGAGCAGGCTGGCCGCGATGGAGGCCCGGTAACCGGTGCCGCAATAAGTCGCGACTTCCTTGTCGCGGTCGAGTTCGTTCAGGTGCTCCGCGAGGTGTGGCACATAGATGTGTCGAGCACCCGGCACGTGACCCTCCGCCCATTCCTCGTCGGTGCGCACATCGAGGACGATCAGGTCACCGTCCTGCCGATGCCGGTCAAGATCCTGCACGGTCCACTGGCCGACATGCGCCAACTCGAACCCGGCGTTCTGCCAACTGCTCATGCCGTCGAGCAGATGGCCGCCGATGGTGTCGTAGCCGAGCCGGTACAGGTGCTCGACGACGAGGGCGAGGTCGCGCTCGCTCTCGACGATCAGCAGGAGCTCGCGGTCTGGGTCGACCATCCAGCCGACCCAGGTGGGAAATTCGGGCCGCAGTACGATGTTCAGGGCGCCCGGCACATGCCCGCCGCCGAAGGCCAGGATGGAGCGCGTGTCCAGCACCAGGGTGTCGGGCTTCGAGGCACGCTCCCGGAATTCCTCTGGCGGCAGCGGCGGCACCACGGGCAGTCCCCCGCGCAACGGAGGCCCCGCCGCGTTGACGTTCTTCAGGCGGGCGTAATGGCGCGGCGGCTCCGGCATGCCGCTGAGCATCCAGCGCACGAATTCGTCTTCCGAACGCGGGCGCAGGGCCTCGCTGTAGGTCCGCTCGTTGCCAATGGTGCTTTGGTTGCGGTCACCAATTGCGCGACCGCATGATGACCCGGCACCGTGGCCGGGATAGACCTCGACCCGGTCGCCCAACGGCACCAAGGCCTCGAACAGGGAGCGGTACAGCTGCTTGGCCAGCCTCTGCTCCGTACCATCGCCCAGCAGGTCGGGACGGCCGACGTCGAGGTTGAACAGCGTGTCGCCGGTGAAGACGGCGAATGGATCCTCACCTTGCTTGGCGTCGAAGGCCAGCAGCGACATGTGCTCGGGGGTGTGTCCCGGTGTGTGCAAAGCACGCAGGCGCACGCTGCCAAGGCCGATCTCGGCGCCTTCCGAAAGTTGGTGCAGGTCGAAGCGGTAATCCTCCGACCGTCCGCCATGGATCGTAGCGCCGGTGCGGGCTGCCAGCTCGCATGCCCCTGACACGAAGTCGGCGTGAATGTGCGTCTCGACAATGTGAACGATCCGCACGCCACGGCGTCGAGCGGTCTCGAGGTACACGTCCACGTCGCGGCGCGGGTCGATGACCGCCGCCACGCCTGCGGCATCGTCGCCGATGAGATACGACAACTGGGCGAGACCCTCGGCCTCGATCCGATCCAGGATCAGTCCCATGATGTCTTCCTTTGTTGTTGCCGAAACGCGGGGTCACGCCGGTCGGCCAACGTCGTCCACAACCTGCCGGAGCATGTCCCGGACCTGTCCGGCGATGCTGGCGAGCTTGGGGTTGTCGATGGCTTGCATGGAGGACACCGGGTCCACCGCCGAGACCTCGACCTTCCCGTCCTCGCGCTGCTGGACGATGACGTTGCAGGGCAGCATGGTGCCGATCTTGTCCTCAGCCTGGAGCGCTTGGTAGGCCATCTGGGGGTTGCAGGCGCCAAGAATGCGGTAGGGCCGGTAATCCACGTCCAGCTTCTTCTTCAGCGTGGCTTGGACGTCGATTTCGGTCAGCACACCGAAGCCGTGCTTCTTCAGGACCTCGATGACGGTCGAGACGGCCTCGTCGAACCGCATGTCGCCGGTCTTCGAAAAGTGATAGCTCATTGCGCTCCTCCGTGCGATGTCGGCTGAGGATTCATGGGCTCATGCAAACGCCTGCCAATTCGCTGGCGACATTCCATTAGATTGTAGCAAAGTCTAATGCGCATGGGATGGCAGGGGAACAGGCGACGGCGATTGGAGTTCCGAACCACCCCTCACGAGTCTGTGAGCGGAATGCGGGTTGCGCCAAGCCCCCGCCGAACGTAGCTTCGATGCGGGATGACGAGAGGATGCGCGTGCCACACACGGCGAACATGATCCGGTCACTGGGGACGGCACTGCTCGTGCTGGCCACGCTGGTCGCGTTCGCCGGTCCCGGATGGGCCCGGGCGTTTGCCCCCGTGGACACACTCCGGTCGTTCCCGGCTGCTCTCGTCGACACCGTCTCCGCGGAGGAACTGGAGGCGGTTGTTCCGACGTTCCTGACCGCCGCTGACGGCACCGACCGGCCCTGCAACAGACGCGACGCATCGACCGGGACGGCACGGTGCCCGACCGCCGTTCCATGCCTCACGGTGTGTGGCGGGCTTCCGAACGCCGCGTTCGCCGTTCCGCCACCTTCCGTGGGTGCCGACAGCTATGCGCGCGTCGTCAGCGACCCGTCACGGGGCATCACCACGCTCCCCGACCTGCCACCCCCGCGCCTGTCCGCCTGAGCCACCACGAATCCGCCGTTTCGCCGGGCGTTGCCCGCCGCCGACGCCGTTCGTGTCCAATCCCCAGCAGACTTGCCGCTCCACTCCGGAGCGCATGGCCCTGTTCCCTCAGCGGACGGACAACGCGATGTCGAACACCATCACCCGGCGCCCCTCGTCGGCGCCGTTCGCCGCCGTGCTCGGCGGCGTCCTCAAGGCCGCGACCGGCCGATTTCCGGACGCCCTACTGGCAGCCGCCATACTCGCCCTGCTGCCCCCCGCCGCCGCCGCCTCGGTCGGCACCCCGTCAGCGGCCGAGACCTCGACGGTGCAGATCCTGGCCTCAGTCGACGCTGCTGGTCAGGCACAGACCATTCCGGCGGGGCTTCGCATCGCCCTGAACGACGGCTGGAAAACCTACTGGCGCTCGCCCGGAGACGCGGGCATGCCGCCCCGAATGGACTGGACAGGCTCCACCAACGTCGCGTCCATCGCGGTCCGCTGGCCCGCGCCACACCGCTTCTCGACCTTCGGTATCGAGACCCAAGGCTACACCGGCGAGGTCGTCCTCCCCCTCGAGGTGACCGTCGAGCGCCCGGGCGAGCCGGTTTCACTCCGCGGCAAGGTTGACCTGCTGATGTGCAGCGAGGTCTGTGTCCCGGCCACGCACCAGGTCGGCCTCGACCTGCCCGCAGGCCCCGCCACACCCGACCTGGCCGCAGGCAACCTGATCGCGCGGTTCGACGCCCGAGTCCCTGGCGACGGAGGAGGGTCGGGTGTCACCGTCGAGGGAGCCTGGACCGATCCCGCGCGCGAGGCGCTCGTCGTCCGCGTGGCGTCGACCACGGCACCGCTGGCGGCGCCCGATGCCTTCGTCGAGGGTGGCGACTGGGCGTTCGGCAAGCCCGAGATCGCGTTCGAGGACGGCGGGCGCGCCGCCCTGCTTTCGCTGCCTGTAGTCGCCGGACCGGACGTCGTCGGCATGGCCGACAAACCCCTCACCGTGACGGTCGTCGACGGCGAACGCGCCGCCGAGGCCAAGATCACCGTGTCGTCGGAGGCGCCCTTGCCGGGCGACCGGCTCACCGACCTGCTGCCTGTGCTCGCCCTGGCTTTGTTGGGCGGGATGGTCCTCAATCTGATGCCCTGCGTGCTGCCGGTGCTCTCCCTCAAGCTGATGTCGGTGGTCGGCCAGCAAGGCCAGGAGCGCCGCCGCGTGCGGTTGGGCTTCCTGGCGACCGCCTCCGGCGCCATCGCCGCCATGCTCGTCCTGGCGGGCACCCTGGCGGCCCTGAAGGGGGCGGGCGGTATGGTCGGCTGGGGCATGCAGTTCCAGCAGCCCGTTTTCCTCGCCGTCATGGTGGGCGTCCTGATGGCCTTCGCGGCCAGCATGGCGGGCGCCTTCGAAATCCGGCTGCCGTCCTCGCTGTCCACCGCCCTCGGCACCGTCGGCGGCGACGGACCGGTCGGGCATTTCGCCATGGGCGCTTTCGCCACCCTGCTGGCCACACCCTGCTCGGCGCCGTTCCTCGGCACTGCGGTCGGCTTCGCGTTGGCCCGCGGCCCGCTGGAGATCCTCGCCGTGTTCGGCGCGCTCGGCGTCGGCTTGGCCGCCCCGTACCTGCTCGTCGCCCTGTTTCCGGGCGCGGTCGCTCTGCTGCCCCGGCCGGGGCGCTGGATGGGCACGCTCCGGCGTCTGCTCGCCCTGGCCCTGGCGGGGACGGCGCTCTGGCTGGTGACGGTCCTCGCCGCGCAGACGTCGGTCGGCACGGCCGCCAGCGTCGTCGCGGCCACCCTGCTGGCCGTCGGTGCTCTCGCTCTGGCCACCCGGGGCTTCGGGACCGTGAGCCTCGCGGCCGGGCCGGTGGCCCTAGTCGCGCTCGCCACGGCGGTCGCCATCCCCATCGTCCTCGACCGCGCAGCCTCGGCCGCCGCTTCCGCGGCATCGGCGCGGTGGCAGCGGTTCGAGCAGGCGGAAATCGCCAAGCTGGTCGCGCAGGGCCAGACCGTCTTCGTTGACGTGACGGCGGACTGGTGCGTCACCTGCATCGTCAACAAGAAGCTGGTGATCGACCGCGAGCCGGTGGCCAGCACCCTGTCGAGCGACGGCGTCGTCGCCATGCGGGCGGACTGGACCAGCCCCGACCCGGCCATCGCTACCTACCTCGGACAGCACGACCGCTACGGCATCCCGTTCAACGCGGTCTACGGGCCGGGCGCGCCGCACGGCATCGTCCTGCCCGAGGTGCTGTCCGAAGGCGCCGTGCTAGACGCCATCCGGAAGGCCCGGGCGGCGGGGTAACCTCGGCGTCTCTCACGCCTTCCGAAACATCTCACCCGGCGGGCGAGCAACGGTCTTCCCGCTACCATGCCCCGCGCCGAGCCTAGCCAACCGAAACACCCGAGTGCGGCGCAGCGCTCACCAGAATCCCGATCGCCGCCTCCGGGGATCCCCGAGCGGCGGTCCCCCCAGTCGCAACACGGAGCCAAGAGTCCCATTATGACCTCCCGCCTCGTCACGACCCTTCTCACCGTCGCCGTCTCCGCTGTCGCGCTCGGCGCCGGGGCCGTCGCCGTCCAGTCCTTCGTCGTCTCCACCTCCGCCGCGGCGACGGCGGCCCCGTCCCTGGTGGCGGAGCTCGGCCCGGATGCCCTGACCCGCGGCCCCAGCGCGGTGGTCGTGGGCAACCCGCAGGGCGACGTGACGGTGATCGAATTCTTCGACTACCAGTGCCCGGTGTGCCGCAAGGTCCACCCCTTCCTCGAGCAGTTGGTCGCCGAGGACAAGAACGTCCGGGTGATCCACAAACACTGGCCGGTGTTCGGCGCGCCGTCGATCTACGCCGCCAAGATCGCGCTCGCCGCGCGCTGGCAGGATCGCTACGAACAGGTCCATCACGCCTTCATGAACATTCCCGGTCGCTTCGACGAAGAAAAGATCCAGAAGGCGGCCATCGCTGCCGGTCTCGATGTGGCGCAGGCCGAGCGTGACCTGAAGGAGCGCGACGCGCAGGTCGATGCCGCTTTCAAGGAGGCCTCGGCGCAGGCGGCGATGCTGCAACTCCAGGGCACGCCCGGCTTCGTCATCGGCAGCTATCTGGTTCCCGGTGGTCTTGACCTGAAAACCATGAAGGAAATTGTCGCCGACGTCCGTGCCAAGAAGCGTGGCGGCAAGCAAGGCTGACCCGGCATGACGCTCACCGACACCCTGCGGCCACCGCTTCGCGCTCTGCGAGGCGCCGCCGCAGCCGCTGCCACCTTCCTGGTGCTGGGGACCGTCACCGCCGTGTGGCCGAACCCCGTGTTCATCCGCATGACGCCGACCCAAGGGTTCGAGATCTGGCTGCTCGCCGTCCAGGCGGTGCTGGTCGGGGTCTACGTGACCATCCGGCGGCCGATGTGTTCGCCCCGCGGTGCCGGACTGGGCAGCGTTCTCTGGTTCCTCGGGATCGCCTGCCCGACCTGCAACAAGCTCCTGCTGCTGGTCTTCGGGGCAGACCTACTGCTCGCCCACTTCGAGCCGTACCGCCTTCATTTGGCCGTGGTCGGCGTCGCCGTCACCGCGGCGACGGTCGCGTGGGAGTGGAGACAGCGCCGCCACGCGGTGGTCTGTACGGTTGACATCTCGGACCACATCCTCCGGGAACGCATCAGTCCGCCCAAATGTTTGCGGGGCAGACGGCGCCGCCCTCGGTCGCGGCGCCGTCCACCGGAACCGACACAGGAGGAATCATGCTGCCTGCCACCGCGTCGCGCGTGGAGAACGCCACGTCGGCGGACCTCAACCGCCGCTTCGCCGCCGAGATCGAGGAGAGCCTCCGCCATCACGCCGAGCACCCAGAGGCGATCGACCAGCGCCTGGACGAGCTCGACCACGAGTGGGACATCGAGCGCACGCTCGAGGCCAACGCGGCGACGCTGGCGCTGACCGGCACGGTGCTGGGCGCCTTCGTGGTCCGCCGTTTCCTCATCTTGCCCGCGGTCGTGACCGGGTTCCTGCTCCAGCACGCCCTCCAAGGCTGGTGCCCGCCGGTCCCGGTGTTCCGCCGCCTGGGCGTCCGCACCACCGCCGAGATCGACCGCGAGCGGTACGCGCTCAAGGCTCTGCGCGGCGACTTCCGGCGGCTTGACACGACGTCCCCGAACACGACCCCGCGCCAGCGCGCCGAGGCGGCGTTGGACGCCGCCGTGGCATGACCCACCCGAGGTGCCCGCGGCCGGTATCGGTCCGGGCTCCACGGCGACCCGCACACAAACGGAGCATGGCATGACGGACCGCTTGAGGGTGGACGACCGCTTCACCATCGAAATGACACCGCCGACCGCCGACCGCGTCGGGGAACTGGCCCGCGAGGGCTTCCGCTCCATCGTGAACCTGCGCACCCCCGGCGAAAAGGACGAGGTGCTGTCGCCGACCAAGGAGGGCGAGATCGCCCGGAGCCACGGCCTCGCCTACCTGAGCATCCCCGTCTCCCCCCAGGATATGAACGAAGCCACCGCCGAACGCTTCGACCGCGAGGTCGCGGGCCTGCCGGGTCCGGTCGCCATCCATTGCGCGTCGGGGCGCCGCGCCGCCCTCTTCACCTTCATGCACGTCGCCCGCATCGAGGGCCTGTCCGGCGACGCGGCGGCGGCCAAGGCCGAGGCGATGGGCTTCCAGTTCGGGACGCCGGAGATGAGGGCGTTGTTCACGCGCTACGTGGACGGCGGAAAGACGCGAGGAGGGGCGCCGTGATCTTCCGTCAGCTGTTCGAGCCGGAATCCTCGACCTACACCTACCTGTTCGGCTGCCGCGACACCAGCCAGGCGATCCTGCTCGACCCGGTGCTGGAGACGGTCGAGCGTGATCTGGCGCTGATCCAGCAACTCGGCTTGCGGCTCGCCGTGACGCTCGACACGCACATCCACGCCGACCACATCAGTTCGGCCTGTCGGCTGCGCAGCCTGACCGGCTGCAAGGTGGCCTATCCGGCGATGGACGGGCTGCCGTGCGCCGATATCGAGGTCGCCGAGGACCAGCCGCTCACCATGGGCAGCCTGACCTTCAAGCCGCTCCACACCCCGGGCCACACCGACACGCACCATTGCTTCCTCGTCGAACGCGGGGACACGCCGCGGGTGTTCACCGGCGACGCCCTGCTGATCGACGGCTGCGGCCGTACGGACTTCCAGAACGGCAGCACCGAGGCGCTCTACCGGTCGGTGCGCGAGAAGATCTTCACGTTGCCGGACGACACGCTCGTCTACCCCAGCCACGACTACCAGCACCGGCATGTCTCGACCGTGCTCCAGGAGCGGGAACGCAACCCCCGCCTGGGCGACGACAAGAGCCTGGAGGAGTTCGCCGCGATCATGGCGAACCTGAGCCTGCCGTACCCGAAGAAGATCGACGTGGCGGTCCCTGCGAACCGCCTCTGCGGCGACTGCCCCGACGACGCACCGGAGGCACTGCGCCGTATCGGGGACAAGTCCTTCCAGGGCGTGCCCGCATAGCCCGTCGCAAGCGCCCGCGACGTCGTCCTGCGCGGGGCGGTACTCCCGACCGGCCGCCTGACTCGGTGGCGGGCTGGGCAATTCCATCCTGTCTTCTCCGGGGCGTGCGGAGGGTCCGTTCCATGCAGCCCCGGAGCCTCGACTCTCCACGTTTTAAGGACGGGACCATGGCCATACCGCATCACCGAACCGCTCTGTCCCTCGCGCTCGTGGTGGCGCTTGCCGCCTGCACCGGCACAGGAAGCGTGGCGCCGTCCGTCAGCCCGCAGGGCGACGCCGAGAGCACCAAGACCAACGTGCTCGAGGCCGGGGCGGCGGTGCTTCAAAGCAACGCGCCGCTCGGCGGGATGGATGTCTACCTCGTCGGCTTTCATCCCATGAAGGACGAGCCCAAGCACCAGATGGAGGCGCACCACTTCTGCCGCCAAGTGAATGAAGACTTCGCCCAGTGCGCGCTGTTCGACGGCAACACGGCGAGCGCCAACCTGACGGGTGTCGAGTACATCATCTCCGAGCGACTGTTCGAGCGGTTGCCGCGGCAGGAGCGCCGGTATTGGCACCCCCACAATGGTGAGATCCTGTCCGGACAGTTGGTGGCGCCGAACCTGCCCGACGTCGCCGAGCACGAGTTGATGAAGAGCAAGATGAACAGCTATGGCAAGACCTGGCACACATGGCAGTCCGAGAAGGGCACGCAACCGGGTGACCGGATGCCCTACGGCCCTCCCATGCTGGCCTGGTCGTTCAACCGTGACGGCGAGGCTCAGCCTGGGCTGGTCGAGACCCGCGATCGCGCGATGAACATGTCGACCGCGGAACGCCGTCGTGCCCGACAAGATCTCGTGCCCACTGCCCGCCCGCAGGAAGGCGTGGACGCCCTCAAGGGCAGGTTCCCGCGACCTGCTCAGGACATTCCCGGGGTGGTGGACAAGCATGCAGCGCGGTGATCGCGCTGCACAGGGAGAGTAGCGTGGTGTCCAGGAGCCACCCGGTGGCCACCGCCGTCGTGCGGTGAAAGACGGCGGTATCTGGCGCGGGCCGCCGTGATTTACGTAGGGAGGGGGTACTATCCGATGAGGAAACGTGCCATGCTGCCCGCGGTCGGTTGATTCCTTGCTTCTCGAAGAGACGCGGCATGAGAACCGTCTTTGCGCTGCCGTTCCTGGTTCCGTTGCTCCTTGCGACATCGCCGGGCAAGGCGACCGACCTGCACCAGTTCTGGGAGCAGACCTGCGGGGACTGCCACCCCCACGCCGGGGCCTTCGCCCAACGGTTCCTCACCGTGAAGGACGGCAAGCTCCAGGGCCGCCATCACACGGACGACCTGATCGTCTTCCTGCAACACCATCACCTGCCGCAGAACCTCGTGCGGCCGATGTACGAGATGCTGCTCGCCCAGGCCAGCACGGGACCGCGCTTCAAGGAACGGTGCGGCCGCTGCCACGAGTCCGCCGCCGATCTGGCCCGGGAATCGCTGGTGGTCCGCGACGGCGTGCTGCACGGACGGGAGAGCGGCCGCCCTGTGGCCGAGTTCCTGCCCCGCCACGCCAAGCTGGGTCTGACGCCGGAGGACGTGACCTTCTTCACCGACCTGCTGACGCGCGTCGAACGCGAGGTTCACTCTGGCGGCTGACAGGAGTGGCGGAGAAGCCCGCAGGCTCCTCCGCCGAGAGGGCACCTGACCGTTTACTGCGTCGCCCGCTGCAACTCCTTCAGCTTGGCGCGGATCGGATCGTAGGGGCCGTACTTGTGCTGCTCGGCCGGGAAGCCGTCCGCGAACGGCGGGAAAGGCATGTCGACCGGCTTGCGCAGGCGGTTCGGGAAGTCCTTGTCGAGGTTGGCCTTGTGGGGACGCGGCTGGCTGTTCACGAAGGCGATGACGTCGTAGGCGTCCTCGTCCGAGACGGTCGGGGCCTCGTGGGTCGTGCCCAGCGGCATGTTGCTGTGGACGAAGGCCGACGCGGTCAGTTGGCGGTACATGCCCGCGCCGTCGTTGTAGCTGTCCGGCCCCCACAGCGGTGGGAACTGATAGCCCTCGCCGTCGCCGACCTGGCCCTTGCGCACGCCCTGGCCGTCCTCGCCGTGGCAGGCGGCGCAAACCTCGGCGTAGACCTGCTTGCCGCGTTCCGGGTTGGCGGCGCGGGCCGGTTCCTTGATCGGCCGGGTGCCCGCCCCCTCGATCTTCGCGCCGACCGGGATGCCGGTGGACAGCCACTTCATGTAGGCGACGAACGCCTTCATCTCGGTACTCTCCAGCGGCAGCGCCTTACCGTTCATGCTGCGCTCCATGCAGCCGTTGACGCGCTCCTCGATGGTGCTGATGGCATCCTCGCGGGCGCGGTACTGCGGGAAGACCGCATGCACGCCGGTCCACGGCATCGAGTAGGGCTGTGTTCCGGCGTTCAGGTGGCAGCTTTGGCAGGCCAGGTTGTTCCCGGCGTACCGCTTGGCCGGGTCGGCGGCCTCCGGGCCGAGATGCTTGTGGGTCTCGGTCGTCAGCGCGTGGCCGTACTTGACGAGCTTGCCGAGGTCGTCGTCCTTCACCGTCGCAATGTCCGGCGGCGTCCATTGGGTCAGGTCGATCCTTTGCGGGTCCGCCGCGTGCGACACGGCGAGGGTGATCGTGCCGACGGCCAAGGCCGCGAGCGCGCAGGCCAGCGTGTTGATGGTCTTCATGGGGCGTCTCTTCCCTTCCTGTAAGTCTCTTTTGTCGTTTTTGCCGGATCGAGGCCGCTCGACGACACGACGAGGCGGCTGGTGAAGTTGGCCTTGGCAATCGGCGCCCGCTCGGAGGGTGCTGTCGATTCCCATGTCCGCCGCGCGCTCGCCGAAGGCGTCGACCCTGAAGCGATCCGGCAGGTGGCGCTCCTGGAGATCCCGACCCTCGGCCTGCCTCAGGCCGTCGCCGCGACGACGTGGATCGAGGATCTGGTCTCCGGGACCCGCCAGGAGATGCCGGACACCGGGGAGCCCTGACGGGCGCTCACAGAGAGTCGATGGGGATCTTGAGGTAGCGTTTGCCGTTCCCCTCGGCGGGCGGCAACCGCCCGGCGCGCACATTCACCTGCACCGAGGGCAGGATCAACTTCGGCATGTCCAGTGTCCGGTCACGGGCCGTGCGGAGCGCCACGAACTCGTCCTCGCCCACACCGTCCCGAACGTGGACGTTGCGCGCCCGCTGCTCGGCGACCGTGCTCTCCCAGGCGTACTCGTCCCGGCCCGGCGCCTTGTAGTCATGGCCGGTGAAGAGCCGCGTTTCAGGCGGTAGGATCAGGATGCGCCGGATCGAGCGGTACAGGGCGTGGGCGTCGCCGCCTGGGAAGTCACAACGCGCCGTGCCGTAGTCGGGCTGGAACAGGGTGTCGCCGACGAAGGCCGCGTCGCCGATAAGGTAGGTCATGTCCGCCGGGGTGTGGCCGGGCGTGTGGATGGCCTGAGCCTCCAGGCCGCCGATCCGGAACCGCTCGCCGTCGGCGAACAGATGGTCGAATTGGCGCCCGTCGGCCACGAAACCGGGTTCCATGTTGAACAGAGCGCGGAAGACCTTCTGGACCTCGCGGATGTGCTCGCCGATGCCGATGCGGCCGCCGACCCGTTCCTTCAGGTAGGGCGCCGCCGACAGGTGGTCGGCGTGGACGTGTGTCTCCAGGATCCACTCCACGGTGAGGCCGCGCTCACGCACCAGCGCGATCATGCGGTCGGCCGAGGCGGTCGCGGTGCGGCCCGACTTCGGGTCGAAGTCGAGCACGCTGTCGACCAGAGCCGCGGCCCGGGTGGCGGGATCGACGACGACATAGCTGACGGTGTTGGTCGCCTCGTCGAAGAGCGGCATCACGTCGGGTTTCATGGAGACCTCCTGGCTGGCCTGGCGGGACCGTTCCCAATACCGCTTGAACAGGTGGCTCGGCCTCATATATTAGTCAAGACTAAATTAATGATTTGGAAACTATGCCGGACACCCCCAACGATCCGCCGATGGACCCCGCCGAGTTGGAAGCCCGCGCCGCCGATGCCGAGGCATTCCTGCGCTCGCTCGCGAGCCGCCATCGCTTGATGATCCTGTGCTCGCTGCTTGAGGGCGAGGTGCCAGTTGGCGAGCTCGTCCGGCGCCTCGGTCTCTCCCAGTCCAACCTTTCCCAGCACCTCGCCAAGCTGCGCGAGGAAGGACTCGTCGCGACCCGCCGGGACGGCACGGTCATTTTCTACCGCATCGGCTCAGACCGGGTCCGCCCCATCCTCACCGAGCTCTACCGCCTGTTCTGTGCCGCTCCTCGCCCCGAATGACGGCCCAATCCCGACCTTCGAGACCCATGGAAAACTTCACGCCTGCTTCGGCCGCCCTCGGCGGCCTCCTGATCGGTTTGTCCGCGGCCCTCCTGTGGGTTGCCAAAGGCCGGATCGCCGGGATCAGCGGCATCCTCGGCGGCCTTGGCGCGCGGCGCCCCGGCGACGTCGCTTGGCGCGCCGCCTTTCTGGTCGGCCTGATGGCGGCGCCGCTGCTCTACGGCGCGGCGGGCGGTGCGCTGCCGCATTCCGCGTCGTCCGCCAGCCCCGCCACTCTGATCGTCGCCGGTCTGCTGGTCGGCTTCGGCACCCGACTGGGCAGCGGCTGCACGAGCGGTCATGGTGTCTGCGGCCTGGCCCGACTGTCGCCGCGTTCCCTGACGGCCACCGGCCTGTTTATGTCCAGCGCCGCCGCCACCGTCTTGGTCGCCCGCCACCTGATCGGAGTCTGACCGCCATGCCCGCCCTGCTCGTCGCCCTCGCGTCAGGCCTGCTGTTCGGCCTCGGCCTGACGGTGTCCTCCATGATCGACCCGGCCAAGGTGCTGAACTTCCTCGACGTGGCGGGCTCCTGGGACCCGAGCCTCGCCTTCGTGATGGCCGCCGCCATCCCGGTCGCGGCGGTCGGCTTCGCCCTTGCGCGCCGACGCGGGACGCCCTTGATCGACACGGCGTTCCGTGGCCCGACCGCAACGGCCGTCGACCGCCGACTCGCGACCGGCGCTGTCCTGTTCGGCGTCGGCTGGGGGCTGGTCGGCTACTGCCCCGGCCCAGCGCTCGCCGCGTTCGGCCTTAGTGTTCCTGGGGCGGGGCTGTTCGTCGCCGCCATGCTCGCCGGGATCGGCGCCCATGACCTGATGCGGTCCATCCGCGTGCGTCGCGCTGCGACAGTGTGACCTTCTCCAACCTGGAACGCTCAGATGCCCGAACTCCTCACGATCCTGTCCGGCTCGCTGGTCGGCTTCTCCCTCGGGCTGATCGGAGGCGGAGGGTCGATCCTGGCCGTGCCGCTGCTGCTTTACGTCGTGGGCGTGCCGGACCCCCACGTCGCCATCGGCACCAGCGCCCTGGCAGTCGCGGCGAACGCCTTCGCCAACCTGGCCCAGCACGCCCGGGCCGGGACGGTGAAGTGGCCCTGCGCGGCGACCTTTGCCGCCTCCGGGGTGGTCGGGGCGCTGGTCGGCTCGACGCTCGGCAAGGCGGTCAACGGCGAGAGCCTGCTGTTCCTGTTCGCGCTGGTGATGGTCGCGGTTGGCGCCTCCATGCTGAGGAAGCGCGGGAGCGAGGGCGACCCCGGGGTGCGCATCAACAAGTCCATTGCGGTGCGCCTGGTCGGCATCGGCTTCGTGACCGGCGCGATTTCGGGCTTCTTCGGGATCGGCGGCGGCTTCCTGATCGTCCCGGGCCTTCTGCTCGGCAGCGGCATGGCCGTGCTCAACGCCATCGGCTCGTCGCTGTTCTCGGTGGGCGCCTTCGGCCTGACCACGGCGGCCAACTACGCGCTCTCGGGACTTGTCGACTGGACGGTCGCGGCGCTGTTCATCGCCGGTGGCGTGGTCGGCGGGTTCGCGGGCATGAAGGCCGCGGTGGGGCTGTCCACGCGCAAGGGCGCGCTGACCAAGGTCTTCGCGGGCGTGCTGTTCGCCGTCGCCGCCTACATGCTGTACCGCAACGCCGGTGTCCTCGGCCTATTCTGATCCGATCCAACATGGGCCTAAGAAGGCTTTTGAGTGTGGCCTTCCCTACACCCCAAGCCCCTGGACGTGGCGAACTCGAAAGCCACAACGAGTTCCTGGCCATGCGCCAGGACATCCTGGCGCTCATGGCCGAGCATCGCGACCTGCTCTCCAACGATCTCGGCGCCGTCGGCGGCCTGCTGTTCGACGTCGGTTCGAGCCGGTATGCCGCGCCGCCGCGCGTGGACGACGCGGCCGCCCGGGCCGCCTGGGAGGCCGACTTGGCCAAGGTCCGCGAGGAAAGCGACAAGGCGACGAAGGCGGCCGCCGCCCAGCGCGAGGGCGACCGCACGCACACCGAAATCCAGGGCTGGCTGCGCGACCTCGGCAGGGCGTTGGACTACGACGTCTGGATCGCGTCGAACGACCGTGGGCGGCCTTACAACGGCGGCAAGCTCGGCGCGGGCTGCCTTGAGCGCCTGCCGGAGGCGATCGAGAAGGCGCCGGGCGCCGACGCCGTCCGATTGATCGACGTGCTGTGGCTCAACCACGGCAAGGCGCACGTCGCCGCCGCCTTCGAAGTCGAGCACTCCACCTCGATCTACTTGGGCATCGTCCGCATGCTCGACCTCGCGCTCGGCGGCGACGCGCACGCACTGGAGGGCCTGTTCCTGGTGGCGCCGAACGGCCCCGAGGAGGAGGTCCGCACGCAGCTGGCCCGACCGGCTTTCTCGCGCGTGGCCGATCTCAAGGTCCGCTACCTGCCATACGGGGAACTGGAGCCGCACCGGGAGTCCATCGCCCGGTTCGGAAGCGGCATGAAGGCCATCCACGCCATCTCGCGCACGCTCGTCTGAGCGGTGCTGGCGGGACACGCGCCACGGCGGCTTGTTGAAGAGGCAGGGCCCCCGAGGGTGCCCCTGCCGGACCATTTCGTCCCCGAGAACGATGGCTTCCGCAGTAGGCGGATATGGCTTACCAGTTCCACGAATCCGCGACCGTCGAGGTGGCCATGGCGCCAGAGCAGCTTTTCGAACGCCTGGACGATCACACGCGGCTCGCCGCGCACATGGAGAAGCCTTCCATGATGACGCTGGGCGGGCGCATGACCTACGCCTTCGACGAGGACAAGGGGCGTGCTGTCGGATCGGTCATCCGCATGAGCGGCCGTTTCCTCGACATCTCCCTGGGCGTCGACGAGGTTGTCACCGAACGCGATCCGCCGCGGCGCAAGGTGTGGGAGACCATGGGGCTCCCCCGGCTTCTGGTCATCGGTCCGTACCGCATGGGCTTCGAGATTGAACCCAAGGGGGACGGTTCGGCGCTGCGCGTGTTCATCGACTTCTCTCGCCCCGCATCGCCTGACGGACGCATCCTTGGCATCCTGTTCACCAGGACCTACGCCCGCTGGTGCGTGAGGCGCATGGCGGCCGATGCGGCGGACCTTGGTCGGATCAACCGGCCAACCAATCTGTGAGAGGTCGAGGAACAGCGGTTGGACGGTCGACGCGACTGGTCCGGACCCGACCCTACGCCGCGCGCACTTCGGGCGCCGGTTTGGCTGCTTTCCCCTTGTGCGCGGCCCAAATCGCGTCGATCCCGTGGTCCTCGACCGCTTTCTTCATCTTTGTCAGGGCGTGGTCCGAGTAGGACGGGAACTTCATGCTGCCGTGCTGGAAAACGTGGCAGCACTGGGCATCGCCGTCGATCCCGCACCATTGCCGGACCGCGTTGGCCTTCGGCGGCGTCAGCCCGCTCTTCGCCGCCAAGTCCGTGGCGCTCATGTGGAATCGCTTGCGAAGGTCGACCTCGCGGACGGCCCCGGCCTCTGCCGGATCGTCGCTGGCGATCACCCTGACCGAAGGAGTTGAACCCCGTCATGGCAGTTCGAAGCGAGGCGATCGCCTTCAGCTTCAATGTCCTCCCGTCGCGAACCAACTTCAAGGCACCCTCCTGGGAGTGGACGACGGCGGAATGCCATCCTGCATGCCTTTATACTGTTGCCCAGTCGTTATCCGCGGTCGCCGGTGCTGTAATACCCGGCGCTGTTCCGACGTCCATGAAAAGGCCCGCGCTCTCGCGTGCCGCAAAACGGGAGGAGAAGCATGTTGAGGAACATCGCCTTGGCCACCATCTTCGCCGTCGCCCTCACCGGCCCGGCGCTCGCCAACAGTTGCCCCAGGCACATGGCCGCCATCGACCAGGCGCTCGCTGCCAATCCGAAGCTGGACGCCGCGAAGTTGGCCGAGGTCAAAAAGCTCCGCGCCGACGGCGAGGCGCTCCACAAGCAGGGGAAGCATGCCGAGTCGGAGGCAACGCTCGCCCAGGCCGAGAACCTCCTCGGCATCAAGAAGTGACATCGGGCGCCACGGGGGCTGAGCAATGCCCTCACCCCCGCGGCGTCGTGCGCAGCGGCTCAGCCCCTACGCGCCTTGCGGCCGACAGCGAACAGCATCCCGGCGAGCACCAGAAACACGATGGCGCCGCCGCCCCAGACCCGGACGTAGCCGGGCATCCCAAGGCTGGGGACGAAGGCGTAGACGGCGGCCAACCCCGCCCACACCGTGACGATGGCCAGGGTCAGCCAGAGTTCGTCGTTCTTCATGGCTTTTCTCCTGCGCTCAGTGCCCATGCCCGCCGCCGATCGCGATGATCGGCAGGGATTGGATCAGCTGGAACGCGACGATGGTGAAGACGTACATGGCGGCGACCAGCGCGGCGACCGACACCGGCCCCGTCCACGCGGGCGCGGCGCCGACGCCGCGCGCCCCGGCCTGCCAATCGACCACGGGAGCCTGTTCAGCCGTCGCGCGCCGCGACAGCAGCGTGCGCACGACGCCATAGACGGTGACCGAGATGGCCACGGCGAAGACCGTGGCGCCGACGCCGACCAGGGCCATCAGCACCGGCCATGCCGCGGGGGCCATGCCGCCGTAGCTCACGTCGAACACCCGGCGCGGCACGCCCATGAACCCGGCCGTGATGCCCGCGGCGCCGAAGATGACCAGACCGATCGTCACCAGCAGGGGCATGCGCCTCAGCACCGCCGGGCGCCACAGCGTGCCGCCGCCGAGTGCCGGGAGCATGACCATCATGGCGGCCAGGAACGTCTGGGTCAGCACACCGACCGCGAAGAAGTGGAAGTAGCCGGGCACGAAGAAGGTGTCCGACAGCATCGGTGCCAGTTCGCCCTGGATCAGGACGAAAGCGAAGGTGATGCCGATCATCATGTTCACCACCGCCCAACCCATGTTCGTCATGGCCGGGTTGTCCCACGGCAGCCCGCGCATCCAGCCGAAGAATCCGGTTGCGCCACGCGCCCGGGCGCTGGCCTCCAGCGAGGAGACGATGATGGCGAAGGCCGCCAGCGTCGGGACCGAGACGAACAGCGACAGCAGCGAGCCGACCACCCGCACGCCTTCGGACAGGTTCGGCTCCAGGAACATGTGGTAGAGGCTGGTCGGCGGCACGAACACCAGATACGCCGCGAAGACGATCTTCGACATCCTGGCGCCGTGGATGGACTTCACGCCGGTCAGGTGCTCGGTGAGCACGTACCACACCAGCACGGTCGCCATCAGCGGCAGGTAGTGCAGGTTGTGGAACAGGATGTGCCACTCGGTGCCGTGGTCGGCCGGGAACGGCCCGGCGCCCAGCGACCACAGCACGCCCGGCAGGAAGGCGTTCGTCGCCGCGATGGCGCTGACCACCAGGAACCCGGCCCAGGCGAACAGCGCGAAGCCGATGGAGGTGAATGCGTCCGCCTCGCCACGCAGCCGGGGCTGGAGCACCGTCGCGATGCCGCTGACCGCCGAGGCGACCAAGCCGCCTGAGAGCAGCAGGTAGCCCAGCGCGAAGAACCCGACCGAGCGCGGATCGTCCGCGGCGAGTTCCGGGCTGCCGTCGTAGAGCAGCGGCGTGCCGGTGTAGGAGATCCATTCGCTGACACCGAAGCCCGCCAGCATCAGCGCGGCACCCAACCAGGCGAACGGGCGCAACGCCAGCCCGCGTCCGTTCTCGGCAGCGGCGAGCACGAGCAGGAGGGCCGCTTGGATCAGATACAGCCAGTAGAAGAACACCGACACGCCGTGCAGGGTGAGCAGGCGGTAGGCGTCGTCCGGGAAGAAGGTCAGCGCACCGGCACGGGCCAGGGCGGTCACAAAGCCTCCGATCAAGCCCAGCACCAGCGCCAGCAGGGCGGCACCGAACAGCAGCTTGAGGAGCGCCTTGTCGGGCGTCGGCAGGGCTTTGATGCGCGCCGCCAGGGTGGGCTTGGAGCCGACCGGGGCAACGTTCGTTGAGATGGTATCCATGGTGGGTCCTCCCCGGGTCATGCGACGACGATGCGGCCCTGCATGGCGTCGTGCGCCTGGCCGCAATAGACGGTGCAGTACACGAGGTACTCGCCCGGCTTGGTGAAGGTGATGACCTGCTCGGTGACCGTGTTCGGCCGCAGGCGGGTGATCCGGCTGGCGGAACCCAGTTGGATCGACGCGCCGTGCGTGATGTCGTCCGCCATCATGCGGAACCGGTACGCCTGCCCGGCCTTCAGCCGCAACATGTCCGGGCTGTAGGAGAACTTCTGGGCCATCAGGTAGACGTCCACCGGCTCGCCTCCGGCGTCATGGCCGTGATCGTGCCCCTCGGCAACGTGGCTGTGCGTGGCCTCGCTGACGTGCGGGTTCACGCTGCCGTCCTCCTGCGTGTACCGCTGGATGAAGTAGTCGTGCTCGAAGCGGAACTCCTCGGGCGCCATGCCCGCCGAAGCCCCGCGACCACCGTGGCCACCGGCCTCGGCGGGTGCTTCGGCGGCACCATGGCCGCCATGACCACCACCGTGAGCGTCGGGTTCGGGGGCAGCGGCCGTTTTGCCGCCGAAGGGGAGCGGTGCGGCCCCGTAGGCCGCCCAGGTGCCGTACAGGGAGACGGCGCCGAAGCCCAGTCCGGCGATGAAGCCGCGACGGGTCGTGAAATGCCTCTCAGACATTGTGAGAGTCCTCTGGTCGCGTGGTCGGAATCGCTCGCGAACGCCGCCGGTCAGGCGGCGCGTGGCCGGGCGTCCGACGCAGACGGCGTCAGGGCGCTCGGCCGGTCAGAGGACGGTCTTCGGAGGGGGCGTGTCCGGCGCGATGTTCCGGGCGTTCGGGGCGTAGTCGGGCCGCGGGTGCCAGGACGTCTCCACCGTCGTCACCGCGACGGCGGCGACATGGTCCGCCGGGGCTTCGGCCGCCGGGCAACACGGAGCCACGACCACGAGGGCGGCCTTGTGGGAGTCGCCGTGCGACGGGGCCGAAGGCGATGGCGTGTGATGGGAACGGTGGTCGATCGGCCCGCCATGGGCCTCCACATGCGCCATGGCTCCGCCCGCCGCGCCCACCAGGAGCGCGAAGGCGAACGCCAGAACGGCGAAGATGTGGCCCAAACGCGTCATGTCTGCCATCGTCACCAATGACCCGGGACCTCCCAGGCCATGCCAAGCGTAGCCCCTATCATAGGTCCGGGAATTGATCGGCATCAACCCGGCGCCCGTGTCACGGTCCGGTAGTGGAAACGCCGTGGGTGAAACGTCACCGGGCGGTGGTGCCTTGCGCCTGCGGCAGGGCGGCGCCGGTGACCGGACAGGAGACGTGTTCGACTTTGTCCTTGACCTTCCAGCGGCTGGAAGGCGCAGGGTTCTTCCTGTGGCATCTCCGGCCCGGTCGAAAGTGCGGGGGACATTCCGACGCACTCCTTCTCCGACGCTTGGCAGGGATCGTTGCCGAAGCCATCTGTTGTTGCAGGGGCCTGGAAACGGTCGTAGGTTTCCATAAGGGTGCGGTGGGCACTGGGGTGCCGCACGGCTCCCACAAGATGAGGCAAACGCCATGTGGCGTGCGACGCGGTCGTCGGTGAGGAGGGTGGTGGTGAGCCTGCTGATGCTGGCCACGCTGCTCGTCTATGCCGCGCCGAGCCACGCCAACCTGGGGCCTCACCATGCGTCCCAGACTCCTCACGAGCACGTTCTGGTCGACAACCATGGCGACGCCATCGCGACCGTCCCGGACCACGAGCACAAGGAAGCTCCGTGTGGGGACCTTGGCCTGCTCGACGAAGGGGCCTGCTGCAGCGTCGCTCAGTGCATTACCATGCACGGAGGCCTCCCCGCTGCGATGGCCGAGGCGTTCACCCCGCGCCTGAACACGTCCCAGCATCTGCCTGCCCTGGCCACGCCGGACGGCATCGGCATCGACCCGGCTTTCCGCCCCCCGCTCTGACCATCTGACGCCACGAGTCCGCCCGCGCCCGACCTGAGCCTCGGCTCGGCGAAGGGCGCCGGTCCCGGCCCTCGTGCGCTTGGCTTTTGCGTCCCCGGCGCTCCCGCGTGGAGTCCGTCCGGGATGGCTCGAACCCGATGTTCAGATGGAGGACGCCATGTCGTCTCTCACCCGCAAGATGCTCCCGGTTCTCGCGCTGACCGCCATGATGTCGGTCGCCCAGGCCCAGACCACCACAGACCAAGACCACAACGCCCATCATCCGGACGGGGCCGCGGCCACGACGCAGGCCCAGCCCGCTCCGGCCCCCACCCCGGCCCCCACGCAGCCGACCCCGGGCGCGAAGCCCGGCGCGCCCGGCAACGCGCCGATGATGGGTCAGGGCATGGGCAGCGGCATCGTCGTCCAGCCCGGCGCCCAGGCGCAGGGTGGCCAGCCCGGCATGATGATGAACATGGACCAGATGCGCTCGATGATGGGCGGCATGTCGGGCCAGCAGGACGGCCAAGCCGGGATGATGGGGCCCGGGATGATGGGGCCCGGCATGATGTCCATGATGCGACAGATGATGATGGGCCAGCAGGGCGGAATGGGCTTGCCCTTCGAGCACGTCGAGGGCCGCATCGCGTTCCTGAAGGCCGAACTCAAGATCACCGACGCCCAAGCACCGCAGTGGAACGCCTTCGCCGACAGCCTGCGGGCGAACGCCAAGGCCCATCAGGCCATGCACGAGCAGATGACCAAAGGCGGCATGCCCTCCTCCTGGCCCGACCGGCTCGCTTTCCAGCAGAAGGCGCTGTCCACCCGGCTCGACGCCCTGAAGGCGCTGGAGTCCGCCGCCAAGCCGCTCTACGCCGTGCTGACCGACGAGCAGAAGGCGCTCGCGGACCGGCTGCTCCCCGGCCCCATGGGCATGATGTGAGGAGGCGGCCATGACGCACCACGAACACACCCTTCACGCTCCCGGGCCGCAGGCGCGCACGCCCTGGTACCGGACCTGGACCGGCTTGGCCGGACTCGGCGGTGCCGCCTTGGCGGCTGTGTACCTGTCGCTCTTCCACGTCGACCATGCGCTCGACGCGCTTCCGCTTCTCGTCCTGCTCCTGTGCCCGCTGATGCACCTGTTCATGCATGGCGGTCACGGGCATGGCGGCCACAGCGGGAACGGTGACACCGACCGGCCGAACAAGCGGGGCACGCCATGACGCACGAAGCCTCGGCCTACGGGCTTTGGATGCTGGTCGCCCTCAACTCGGCCATCTTCATCATCTTCGCCTTCAGCTTCGGCAAGCCGCAGTCGCCCCGGGACTGGCGGTCCTTCGGGGCGTTCAGCGCCTTCATCGTGGCCCTGTTCACCGAGATGTACGGCTTCCCGCTGACCATCTACCTGCTCTCGGGCTGGCTCCAGACCCGCTATCCGGGCCTCGACATCCTGTCGCACGACGCCGGGCACCTCTGGTCGACCGTCCTCGGCTTGGCGGGCAACCCGCACTTCAACGTGCTGCACATCCTCAGCAACCTGCTGATCCTGGGCGGCTTCGTCCTGCTCTCGGCGGCCTGGAAAGTGCTTCATGCGGCGCAGAAGCAAGACAGGCTCGCCACAACGGGCGTGTACGCCCATGTCCGGCACCCGCAGTACATCGCCTTCATCGGCATCCTGTTCGGCTTCCTGCTCCAGTGGCCGACCATCCTGACGCTGGCGATGTTCCCGCTGCTGGTCCTGATGTACATCCGTCTGGCCCGGTCCGAGGAGCGGGAAGCCCTCCGGGTGTTCGGCGCCGAGTACGAGCGTTACGCCGCGGTCACGCCGGGTTGGCTTCCGCGTCTCTCCTCCCGTGGGCCGAACCACCCCAGAGTGGGAGGGTCGTTCGGTGCGTGATTCTGGGTGGAAGCTCATGAAGCAAGCGGCGGCAACGACCGTCGCCGTGTGCCTGCTGGCGCTCCCGGCCGGAGCGCAGACGCTTCGGGACGCGGTCGAGGGCGCCTGGAAGCTCAATCCCGAGGTCAGGAGCCTGGAGGCCCAGAGGGCCGTGGCCACCGCCCGGCGCGGCGCCGGGGAGGCGCTGGTCCCGGCCGCCCCGGCGGTCACGCTGCGGCACACGAGCGACTACCTGAACCGGAACATCGGACGGCGCGAGTACGAGGCCGAACTCGGCGTCCCGCTCTGGCTGCCCGGCCAGGGAACGGCGACCGTCCGGGCGGGCGACGCGCTGCTGGCGCGCACCGACGCCGAGATCGCCGCGCGCCAGCTGGCGGTCGCCGGGGAGGTCCGGACGGCCCAGTGGCAGGTCGCGCTGGCCGAGCGCCGCGCCGAGCTCGCCCGGCAGCGCCTCAAGGTCGCCCGCCAATTGGAGGCCGACACCCGACGGACCGCCCGGGCCGGGGAGACCTCCGAGGCCGATCACCAGTTGGCCCGGGCCGAAGCCCTCTCCGTCGCCACGGACCTCCGCGACGAGGAACTGGCCCTGGAGGAGGCCCGCCAGGCGTTCCGGACGCTCACAGGGATGGCGCCGCCGAAGGCGGCACCGGAGCCGGACATCGGCGAACCGCCGCTCGACCGGCACCCGTCGCTTCTGGCGGCGCAGCTGGGCGTGCGGGCCGCGCAAGCCCAGCGCCAGCTGGTCGACCTGACGACGCGCGACAGCCCGGAGGTCGGGCTGATGGCTCGCCGCGAACGCGACAGCCGCGAGGAACGCTACGACACCGTGTTCGGCGTCTCCGTCCGCATCCCGTTCGCGGTCGAGGCCGTGAACGCGCCCAAGCGGGCCGAGGCGGCGACCGAGGTCGTCCGCTCCGAGGCCGAGCAGGCCAACGCGGCCCGCACGGTCGAGTCGGACATCCGGCAAGCCCGCCTCGCCCATCAGGCGGCGAGCGAGCGCCTGTCGTTCGCGCGCGACCGGGCTGCGGCCCTCAGGGCACGCCTGTCGAACATCGAGCGCGCCCGGAGGGCGGGCGAGATCAGCCTCGTCGAGCACGTGCGCGCCCAGGAGGCGGCCTTCGAGGCCGACCTCGCCCGCGCCACCGCCGAAATCCAGGTCAGCGCCGCACGCGCCCGTATGAACCAGTCCCTCGGAGTTCTTCCATGACCACCCGACGCCTTCTTGCCGCGACCGTCGTCGCCGCGAGCCTTGCCGCGCCGGTCGCCGCTCCCGCCCTCGCCCACGAGGGCCACGCCCATGGCAGCGAGGAGCCGAAGCCGGTCGTCACGACGGCCGCCCCCACCCTGGAAACGTCCTCGTCCGACTTCGAGCTCGTGGCGGTCGCCCGGGGAAAGACCCTGCTCGTCCATCTGGACCGCTTCGCCACCAACGAGCCCGTGAACGGCGCCACCATCGAGGTGAGCGCCGATGGCGAGGCCGCGACGGCCTCGCCCGTCTCCGGCGAGGAGGGCGTCTACCGCCTCGACCCGTCCTGGCTCTCCAAGCCGGGATCCCATGAAGTGACCGTCTCCATCACCGCGGCCGACGCGGCCGACCTGCTGATCGGTACCCTGGAGATCCCGGCAGATGCGGCTAAAGCACAGACCGGCGGTGCGCAGGGTGTTTCCGCCGTCCTCGGGCAGGTCCGGAACGATTCGGGCCTGATGCTGGGGGCGGTCATGGTCTTCCTGCTCGGGGTCCTGACCACCGTCGCCCTGACCCAGCGTGGACGCACGCGGACGGTCGCGGGCGCCGCGCTGGTCGGCCTCGGCCTGCTGTTGGCGAGCGGCGCCGCCTTCGCCCACGGCGGCGAGGACCACAGCCACGGCGACGAGGACAAGGGCAAAGCATCGGCGGCGGCCGTCCCGATGGGGGCGACCGGCGCTTCGGAGAGCCCGCGGCGCCTGCCGGACGGCAGCCTGTACGTGCCCAAGCCGTCGCAGCGCCTGCTGTCGGTCCGAACCATCGTTGCCAAGCCGCAGGAGGCGGCGCAGACGGTGCAGTTGATCGGCCAAGTGATCGCCGACCCCAACGGCGGCGGCCACGTCCAGGCCACGCAGAGCGGTCGCATCGAGCCGGGGGACAAGGGGCTGCCCTACGTCGGCCAGCGGGTCGAGGCCGGGCAGATCCTCGCCTACATCGCCCCCGCCGTGACCTTTGTGGACCGCAGCGGCATCCAGCAGCAGATCGCGACGGTCGAGCAGGAACTGGTCATCGCCGAATCCCGCCTCCAGCGGCTCCGGAAGCTGGAAGGCAGCGTGCCACAGCGCGACATCGAAGAGGCGGAGGCCAATCTCAACGGTCTGCGCAAGCGCCGGGCCGCTCTGTCCCCCGCGCTGACGACCAAGGAAGCCCTGCGGGCGCCCATCTCCGGGGTGGTCACGGCCAACAACATCAAGGCCGGACAGGTGGTCGAGGGGCGCGACCAGGTGCTGTTCGAGATCGTCGACCCGTCGCGGCTGATGGTTGAAGCGGTCGCCTTCGATCCCCGGGTGGCGAACGCCATCAAAGCGGCCACGGCGACGACAGCCGACGGCACCAGCCTATCCCTGGAACTCCTCGGCTCCAGTCTCGCGCTGCGCCAACAGGCGATCCCGCTGCTCTTCCGGATCGGCAATCCGCCGTCGGGGCTCGGCGTCGGCCAGCCGGTCCGGCTCGTCGCCCAGGTGCAGGGCACCGCGTCGGGCATCGTCCTGCCGCGGCAGAGCGTGGTGCGCAACGCCAGCGGCCAGCCCATCGTCTGGCAGCACGACACCCCGCAACGCTTCGTCGCCCGCCCGGTGCGCACGCAGCCCGTCGACGGCGACACGGTGCTGGTCCTGGCGGGCGTCGAGCCGGAGGCGCGCATCGTCACCGACGGCGCCGGTCTCCTCAACCAGATCCGGTGAGGAGCCCCCCGCCATGTTCAACTTCCTCGTCAACACCAGCCTGCGCAACCGGCTCTTCGTCCTGGCCGCCGCGGCGATCCTTGTCGTCTACGGCTCGTTCGTCCTCAAAGACCTGCCGATCGACGTCTTCCCCGACCTGAACAAGCCCACGGTCACGCTGATGACGGAGGCCGAGGGGCTGGCGCCGGAGGAGGTCGAGCAGTTGGTCTCCTTCCCGCTGGAAACGTCGATGAACGGCATGCCGGGCATCACCCGCGTGCGCTCGGTGTCCGGCGTCGGGCTCAGCATCGTCTTCGTCGAGTTCGATTGGGGCACGGACATCTACCGCAACCGCCAGCAGGTCGCCGAGCGGCTGGCCATCGTCCAGGGGCAGCTTCCGCCCAACGTCCGGCCGCAGATGGGGCCGATCTCCTCCATCATGGGCGAGATCATGCTGATCGCCATGTCCGGCGACGGCGTCGGCCCGATGGAGGTCCGTGAACTCGCCGACTGGGTGGTGCGGCCGCGGCTGCTCGCCATTCCCGGCGTCAGCCAGGTCATCCCGATCGGCGGGGAGATCCGGCAGTACCGCGTCGCGCCCGACCCGGCGCGGCTGCACGACCTGGAGATCACCACCGACGAACTGGTGAAGGCGCTGCAGCAGTTCTCGGCCAACACCGGCGGTGGCTTCATCGACCAACATTCCCAGGAGTACCTGATCCGCAACATCGGCCGGACGACCCGGCTGGAGGACCTCCGCAACCTCGTCGTCGCCTACAAGACGGGGCAGCCCATCCTGCTCCACCAGATCGCCGCCGTGGATTTCGCCGCCCGCGTGAAGCGCGGCGACGCGGGCGTCAACGGCAAGCCCGCCGTGATCCTGTCCGTCCAGAAGCAACCCGGCGCCGACACCACGACATTGACCGCCGAGGTGGAAGCCGCCCTGGGCGACTTGGCGAAGTTCCTGCCGAAGGGCGTCCACGCCGACGAGATCCTGTTCAAGCAGGCCAACTTCATCCAGACCTCCATCGGCAACGTGGAGAAGGTCCTGCTGGAGGCGGTTGCCGTCGTGGCGGTGATCCTCTTCCTGTTCCTGCTGAACGTGCGGACGACGTTCATCTCGCTGACCGCCATCCCGATCTCGATCCTGATCACCGTGCTGGTGTTCAAGGCGTTCGGCATGTCGATCAACACGATGACGCTGGGCGGCCTCGCCATCGCCATCGGCGAACTCGTCGACGACGCCGTGGTGGACGTTGAGAACATCTACCGGCGCCTCGGCGAGAACCGGCGGGCGGGCAACCCGCGGGGCATCCTGGAGGTGGTCGCCTCGGCCTCGCAGGAGGTGCGCTCGGGCATCGTCTACGCCACCATCATCATCATCCTGGTCTTCGTGCCGCTGTTTGCGTTGACCGGCATCGAGGGACGCCTCTTCGCCCCGCTGGGCGTTGCCTACATCGTCTCCATCCTGGCCAGCCTCGTCACCGCCATCACCGTCACGCCGGTGCTGTCCTACTACCTGCTTCCCAGGCTGAAGCGGCTAGAGGAGCACGACAGCTGGCTGGTCCGCAAGCTGAAGGCCGGGAACGCCCGGCTCCTGGGCTGGGCCTTCGCCAACCCGGGGACGCTGTTCGCCACGGTGGGGGCCGCCGTCCTGATCGCCGCGGCGACGGTGCCGAGCCTGCCGCGCGCCTTCCTGCCGCCGTTCAACGAGGGCACGCTGACCATCTCCATGGTGCTGAACCCCGGCATCTCGCTGGCCGAGTCCAACCGGGTCGGGCTGGCGGCGGAGAGGCTGATCATGCAGGTGCCCGAGGTGGCCTCCGTCGGGCGCCGCACCGGCCGCGCCGAACTCGATGAGCACGCCGAGGGCGTCCATTCCAGTGAGATTGATGTCGACCTGAAGCCGTCCGAACGCAGCCGGGCTGAGGTGCTGGCCGATGTCCGCGCCCGGCTGGCCGCCCTGCCGGTGTCGGTGAACATCGGCCAACCGATCTCGCACCGGCTCGATCACATGCTCTCCGGGGTCCGCGCCCAGATCGCGTTGAAGGTCTTCGGCGAGGATCTGGACACCCTGCGCAGCCTCGCCGGGCAGCTTCAGCAAAAGCTCGCAGTGGTTCCGGGACTGGTGGACCTCCAGATCGAGAAGCAGGTGCGCATCCCGCAGGTCCAGGTGGTCGTGGACTACGAGCGGGCGGCGCTCTACGGCGTCACCCCGTCCATGGCGACGGAGGCGCTGGAGAGCCTGTCCAACGGCCGCGTGGTGTCGGAGATCGTCGACGGCACGCGGCGTTTCGACGTCGTGCTGCGCCTGTCGGACGAGGATCGCACCACCAGCGGCCTGGCGAATCTGCTGGTCGAGACCCCGGCGGGCCGGGTGCCGCTCAGCCTGTTCGCCTCGGTCGAGGAGACGGACGGCCCCAACCAGATCCTCCGGGAGAACGGCAAGCGCCGCATCGTCATCCTCGGCAACTCCGACGGCCAGACGGACATGGCCCGGATCGTCGCGGGCATTCGCGACGTGGTCGCCCGGTCGCAGCTGCCGCCGGGCTACTTCACCAGCTTGGAAGGCACCTTCCAGGCGCAGGAGGAGGCGTCCAAGACCATCGCCGCGCTGTCGATGGTGTCGCTGGCGATGATCTTCCTGGTGCTCTACAGCCGGTACCGCTCGGCGGTGCTCGCTCTGATCATCATGGGCAACGTGCCGCTGGCCCTCATCGGCAGCGTCGCGGCGCTGTGGATCGCCGGACAGCCGCTGTCGGTGGCCTCAATGATCGGCTTCATCACGCTGACCGGCATCAGCACGCGCAACGGCATCCTGAAGATCAGCCATTACATCAACCTTGTCCTGCACGAGGGCGAGACCTTCGGCAAGGCTATGGTGATCCGGGGCAGCCAGGAGCGCCTGACACCCGTGCTGATGACCGCACTGTCGGCGGGCGTGGCGCTGGTGCCGCTGATGATCGGCGCCGACGCGCCGGGCAAGGAGATCCTGCACCCGGTCGCCGTCACCATCTTTGGCGGGCTGGTCAGCGCGACCCTGCTCGACACGGTCCTGACCCCGGTCCTCTTCCTCAAGCTCGGCGAGAAGCCGCTGAACCGTCTGGTCGCCGCCCAGGCCGGTTCGCTGCGTCCGGCCGAGGCCTACTGATCCCCCTCACCCGGTCCATCCAGAAGGAAACCACACCGTGAAGTTCTCGACCCTCCTCCTCGCCACCGCCCTCTTCACCGCCCCGGCCACGGCCTTCGCCGACGGCCCGAAGATTGGCCCGAACGGTGGCCAGCGCGCCGACGCGGGCCCCTACCACGTCGAAGTCGTGCTCAAGGGCAACGACGTCGTCCTGTACGTGACCGATGGTGCCGACAAGCCGGTCGATGTGACCGGCGCCAAGGCCGAGGCGACCGTCCTGGCGAACAAGCAGACCCAGAAGGTCGCGCTCGAACCCGCGGGCGCCAACGCCCTCAAGGGGCAGGCGAACCTCGGCGGCGCGCACGACAGCGTGAAGGTGGTCACCGCGCTGACCATGCCCGGCCAGAAGCCGGTGCAGGCCCGCTTCGAAATGGGCCACGCGGGTCACTGATACGGTCGGAAAATGATCGCTTTCATCATTCTCCAACCGTGAAACCCGGCAGATCAATGCTTTAGCATTGATCGAGAGGGTCATGCCGACGGCGCCTTCAGGTGCCGTCGGCATGAGATCGGCATGGGCGGCATCAGGATTTCCGCTCCATGCCGCCCCGCAAGCAAGGAGATGCGCGATGAGCGCCAAGAAGAAACTCGCCACGATGGCTGCCGCCCTGCTGGTCGGTGCCGTGGTCGCCGGACCGGTCTGGGCGGCCGAGACCCTCAAGCTGAACGAGGTCTCGCACCTCCACGGGATTGCCGTGGGCCCCGCAGACCCGTCGCGCCTGTATCTCGCCTCGCATCACGGCGTGTGGCTGACCAACCCCGACGGCACGGCCACGCGGGTATCCGACAACCGTTGGGACTACATGGGATTCACACCGAATCCGGCGCAGCCCGACGCCTTCTTCGCCAGCGGTCACCCGGAGAAGGGCGGGCACCTCGGCGTCCTCGTCTCGACCGATGGCGCGAAGACCTGGAAGCCGATCTCGGCGGGTGTGAACGGACCCGTGGACTTCCACGCCATGGACGTCAGCCCGGCCGACCCGACGGTGCTGTACGGGCACTACGGCAGCGTCCAGATCAGCCGCGACGCCGGGAAGACCTGGGAGGTGACCGGCAAGCCGCCCGCCGACATGTTCGACCTGGCGGCCTCCTCGAAGGACCCGAACACCGTGTACGGCGCCACGCGCGCCGGACTTATGGTGAGCCGCGACGCAGGCAGGACCTGGCAGGCCGCCCACATCGTGCGGCGCCCGGCGACCATGGTCACGACCACGAAGGACGGCGCCGCCTACGCCTACCAAGTCGGCACCGGTCTGCTCAAGACGACCGAGCCGAGCCTCGCGTGGCAACCGGTCAGCAACACCTTCGGTGACGCCGTCCTGCTGCACCTTGCGGTCGACCCGACCAACCCCGAGCGGCTCTACGCCGTGACCGACAAGAGCGCCATCCTGACCAGCCAGGACGGCGGCAAGACCTGGAAGCCGTTCCGGTCGTGATGTGCCGGGGGATGTGGTGATGAAGGCGATGAAGATTGGCGTTGGCTTGGCGATGGGTGCGGCGATCACGGTGGCTGGCGTCGTCCTGTTCGCTGGCCCCAAGGCAGGCGCCGATCCAACCGACGCCGCCCAGGTTGCCCAGGGCAAGGCGGTCTACGCGGAGCAGTGCGCGTCGTGCCACGGCGCGCGGCTCGAGGGCCAGCCGGAGTGGCAAAGCCGCAAGCCAGACGGCCGTCTGCCCGCGCCGCCGCACGACGCCTCCGGGCACACGTGGCACCACCCCGACGCCGACCTCTTCAAAATCACCAAGCAAGGCGTCGTTGAATTCGCCCCGCCCGGCTACGAGAGCGACATGCCCGCCTTCGGCGGCGTGCTGAGCGATGCCGAGATCTGGGCGGTCCTGGCCTTCATCAAGAGCTCCTGGCCCGAGGAGATCCGTCTTCGCCACGCCGCCCTGAGCGAACGCGCGAAGAAGTGAGGAGAGGACGCGAGCGGGCCACACAACGCGCTTGACCTTCCAGTCATTGGAAGGTGGAGCCTTGGTTTCATGGATGCCATCGCACGCCGGTGCCGGGAAGCGCGAACGAACGCGGAGGCACCGACGCCTGCATGCGAAGGGAGAAGCGAACATGAACGACCAGCACCGCAGCCACGCACACCATCCTGACCACCACAGTCACGGTGGGCACGACCACCACGCCGGTGCCGACGACCGGCCCAAGGTGAAGGACCCCGTGTGCGGCATGATGGTCGATCCCGAGCGGACCGGGCACCAAGCCGGGCATGGCGGCCAGACCTTCCACTTCTGCTCGGCGCGCTGCCACGACAAGTTCGTCGCCGACCCGGAGCGGTACCTGAAGCTGGAGGCAAAGCCCGCCGCTCCCGAGAAGGCCGCCCAGGCGTCGCCGCAGAAGGGCATGATCTACACCTGCCCGATGCACCCGGAGATCCGCCAGGAGGGGCCGGGCAACTGCCCGATCTGCGGCATGGCCCTGGAGCCGGTCGGAGCCACCCTTGCGGAAGGGCCCAACCCGGAACTCGTCGACATGACGCGGCGGTTCTGGATCGGCTTGGTCCTGAGCGTGCCGCTGCTGGTGCTGGAGATGGGCGGCCACATCCCGGGGCTTGGGCTCCATGACGTGGTGCCGCCCCGCGTCTCCGTCTGGGTGCAGTTCCTGTTGGCGACGCCGGTGGTGCTGTGGGCGGGTTGGCCACTGCTGGAGCGCGGCTGGCGGTCGTTCGTGAACCGCAGCCTGAACATGTTCAGCCTGATCGCGCTGGGCGTCGGAGTGGCCTACGTGTTCAGCCTGGTCGCGACGTTCCTGCCGGGCGTCTTCCCGCCGAGCTTCCGCGGCATGGACGGCGTGGTGGCCGTCTATTACGAGGCGGCCGCCGTCATCACGGTGCTGGTGCTGCTCGGGCAGGTGCTCGAGCTCCGCGCCCGCGAGCAGACCGGCGGCGCCATCCGCGCGCTGCTCAACCTCGCGCCCAAGACGGCGCGGCGCATCCGTACCGACGGCGAGGATGAGGAGGTGCCGCTCGAGGTGGTCCAGGTCGGCGACCGGCTGCGCGTCCGTCCCGGCGACGGCGTGCCTGTCGACGGCGAGGTCCTGGAGGGCCGCAGCGCCGTCGACGAGTCCATGGTCACCGGCGAGAGCATGCCGGTCGGGAAGGAGCCGGGCGCCAAGGTCATCGGCGGCACCGTGAACCAGACGGGCGCCCTGGTGATGCGCGCCGAGAAGGTTGGGTCCGACACCATGCTGTCGCGCATCGTCACCATGGTGGCCGAGGCCCAGCGCAGCCGGGCGCCCATCCAGCGCATGGCCGACGTGGTGTCTGGCTACTTCGTTCCGGCGGTGATCCTCGTGGCCGCCCTGGCCTTCGTCGCTTGGATGGTCTGGGGGCCGCAGCCCGCCTTCGCCTACGCGCTGATCGCGGCGGTCTCGGTGCTCATCATCGCCTGCCCTTGCGCGCTGGGGCTGGCGACGCCGATGTCGATCATGGTCGGTGTCGGCAAGGGGGCGACCGCGGGCGTCCTGATCAAGGACGCGGCGTCCCTTGAGCGGTTCGAGAAGGTCGACACGCTCGTCGTTGACAAGACCGGCACCCTGACCGAGGGCAAGCCAAAGGTGACCGCCGTGGTTCCGGCGCCGGGCATCGACGAGGCGGACCTTCTGACGCTGGCGGCGAGCCTGGAGCGGTCGAGCGAGCACCCGCTGGCGGCCGCCATCGTCGCCTCCGCCAAGGAACGGGGCCTGCCGCTGCGGGACGTCGCCGACTTCGGCTCCGTCACCGGCAAGGGCGTCGTCGGGACGGTCGGCGGGCGCACAGTGTCCCTCGGCAACGCCGCGATGATGCGGGACCAGGGTGTCGCGCTGGGCGACCTGGAAACGCGCGCCGACGACCTCCGGCGCGAGGGTGCCACCGCTCTCTTCGCCGCCATCGACGGCCAGCCGGGTGGCGTGATTGCGGTCGCCGACCCGATCAAGGCGACCACGCCGCATGCGCTGGAGACGCTCCGGAACGATGGTGTGCGGATCGTCATGCTGACCGGCGACAACCGGACCACGGCCGAGGCGGTGGCGCGTCGCCTGGGCATCGACGCGGTCGAGGCCGAGGTGCTGCCGGAGGACAAGAACCAGGTGGTGAAGCGGCTGAAGGCGCAGGGCCGGGTGGTGGCGATGGCCGGAGACGGCGTGAACGACGCCCCGGCGTTGGCCGAGGCCGACGTCGGCGTGGCGATGGGCACCGGCACCGAGGTCGCGATTCAGAGTGCCGGGGTGACGCTGGTGAAGGGGGATCTGGCGGGCATCGCACGGGCGCGGACTCTCAGCCGGGCAACGATGCGCAACATCCGGCAGAACCTGTTTCTGGCGTTCGTCTACAACGCGCTCGGCGTGCCGGTCGCGGCGGGTGTCTTCTACCCGCTGTTCGGGTGGACGCTGTCACCGATCATCGCCGCGTCCGCGATGGCCCTGAGTTCGGTGTCCGTGGTCGGGAACGCGCTGCGGCTGCGTAGGCTCAAATTGTAGGAGGATCGACGGGTGTCGCCCGCGCGAAGGCCGGACGCCGGTCTTCCCGGACCATGCTCCTGACCGTCATCCGTGGGTGTCGGGAATTCCCATTGGTATTGTCTGCCGAGTTCCTACCGCGGCCTGCTTTCCCGCGCATGGAAGGAACTGGGCTACCCGTTTGAACGCTGACCGGTTCGATCGGCATCGAGGGTCCTTCCAAGGGTTGTCAGGCGAGTCCGGATCCAGCACCTCCAACACGCGGTCCATAGCTTCGACCGGCGGCGCCTCTCTCTGGCCCACGCCATTCCACCCCTTCGTCAGCGGCACCTTGGCTTTCAGCCTGGCCACCATTTCGTCCAACTGCGCCTTGCGCTTCGACGCGGCCTCCAGATCGAGGTCATTGCTGCCCTCCTGTCCGAGCCATTGGGGGGAACGGGCAACGGTCCGCACTCGATTCGCCGTGGTATGCTGATGGACCGTTTTGGTGGTCACCGGCGCCCCCATACGGACCTGTTCGAGCGACACCACCTTGCGAGCATTCGTAGGCTTGGTACAGGCGTCACCGCCCACCTCGTCCAGATGCCGCACTGCTGCCCCGGCGACGCTGGCGACCTCGTGGCTCTTGAGGAATTGGCCGGAGAGCATCCGGCTTTCGATGTCGATGCCGGTCTCAGCAGCCCATTGATACAGGAACTTCAGGGACTGGCAGTTTGCCTGCAGGGCGTTGCTGGCCCGATGGGCGGTGCGCCGAATTGTCAGCCGCCAAGCGTTCCACCAGATAGGAGGCACGCCAACGGAAGCGATCAAGAGGGAGATTCGCTCCCCCTCCATCACGATGATGCGGACCTGAAGCCGTGCAATTCTTTACAGGCTTCCCCGGTAACAATCTCACAGGCAGAAAAACACCACAGCCGGTAAGGTATGCAACCGGGGAAACCAGTAAACACAAAGGCCTCAGGCTGGAAACCTCACACGACCACCCCTGGTAAGTTTTAGAACGGGATTTCGTCGTCCAGGTCGTCGTGCTTGGGCGGAGCACCGCCGCCGCTACGACCGCCACCACCGTAGCCGCCACCACCGCTGCCGCCGCCGCTGTAGCCACCGCCACCACCGCCGCCACCGCCGCCACCGCCGCCACGCGACTCGTAGCCGCCGCCGCCGTAACCGCCGCCGCCGCCACCTTCGCCCTCACGGCCGCCGGTGAAGTCGATCTCGGCGACACGCACCGACAGGCCGGCGCCGCGGGTGCCGTCGCGCTTCTCGAACTCGCGGAGCGTCACCTCACCGGAGATGACCACGGCCTTGCCCTTGGTCAGGTGCTGCGCCAGAGCCTCCGCACGGCGGCCCCAGATGGAGCAGTCCACCCACTGGGTGGTCTTGCGGTCGCCGAATCCGACGTCGTTGGCGACGCGGAAGCCCAGAACCTTTTCACCGCTCTGCGTGGAGCGAAGCTCGCCATCCGCGCCGAGGCGCCCCGTAAACGTCCATACATTCATCGCACGTGTCTCCTAGCGCGGGTTCCCGGTATCCCATCCGACCCGTTCGGGCGCCCGGCGGAAGGGCGTCCGGATACCGGGGGTGTCTGTTCGCAGGGCCGGTTTGATCCATGGATCGGTCCATGCCCCACCCTGCCTTGCGCTTCACAAAGCATGCGGAAAGGGCACGGGTCAACCGCCGCCGCGGAGCGCTTCGCCCCTTCCACCCGGATCAACCCGCCCACTCCGCGCGAAAGAGAACACTCCATGAACAAACATAGCAGAGAGAGTCCGTGCCGCCAACATATTCCTTGGTGGCTCTCCATCGTCGGCTCCATGGCATTCCCACACCGCGACCCTGGGTCCCGCAAGGCCGGAAAGGGACGCGTACCGGTGGCAAGTCGCCTGCGCGTGGCACATATCTGTCCGGGCTTTCGGAGCTTTTTTGGCGCCTTCCCTTCCCCTCCGGTTTCGGCTAAGAACACTCCATGAACAAGCACATCAGTGTCCGCGGCGCGCGGGAGCACAACCTCAAGAACGTCGATGTCGATCTGCCTCGGGACGAGCTGATCGTCATCACCGGCTTGTCGGGATCGGGCAAGTCATCGCTGGCGTTCGACACGATCTACGCGGAAGGCCAGCGGCGCTACGTCGAGAGCCTGTCGGCCTACGCGCGCCAGTTCCTGGAGCTGATGCAGAAGCCGGACGTCGACTCGATCGAGGGGCTGTCGCCGGCCATCTCGATCGAGCAGAAGACGACCTCGAAGAACCCGCGCTCCACCGTCGGCACGGTGACGGAGATCTACGACTACATGCGCCTGCTGTGGGCGCGGGTCGGCATCCCCTACTCTCCGGCCACCGGCCTGCCCATCGAGAGCCAGACGGTCAGCCAGATGGTCGACCGCATCCTGGCGATGCCGGAGGGCACGCGCCTGCTGCTGCTGGCGCCGCTGATCCGGGGCCGCAAGGGCGAGTACAAGAAGGAGATCCAGGACCTCCGCAAGCGCGGCTTCCAGCGCGTGCGCGTCGACGGCACGATGCACGAGATCGACGAGGTTCCGGCGCTCAACAAGAAGCTGAAGCACGACATCGACGTGGTGGTGGACCGCATCGTCGTCCGCGAGGGGCTGGGCAACCGGCTCGCCGATTCGCTGGAGACGGCGCTCGGCCTCGCCGACGGAATCGTCTTCGTCGAGGACGCCGAGTCGCACGAGCAGACCGTCTTCTCGCAGAAATTCGCCTGCCCGGTGTCCGGCTTCACAATCCCAGAGATCGAGCCGCGGCTGTTCTCCTTCAACAACCCGTTCGGCGCCTGCCCGGCCTGCGACGGGCTGGGCAGCAAGATCTACTTCGACCCCATGCTGGTCGTCCCGGACGAGCGGCTGTCGCTGAAGAAGGGCGCCATCGCCCCCTGGGCCGGCTCCTCCTCCCAGTATTACGTGCAGACTCTGGAGAGCATCGCCCAGCATTTCGGCGTCGCCATGGACACGCCGTGGGAGAAGCTGCCGGAGAAGGTCCGCCAGACCATCCTCTACGGTTCCGACGGCTCCGCCATCACGATGACCTACGACGACGGGCTGCGCAGCTACCAGACGAACAAGGCCTTCGAGGGCATCGTCAACAACCTGGAGCGCCGCTACCGCGAGACGGAAAGTGCCTACATGCGGGAGGAGTTGTCCAAGTACCAGTCCTCCCAGCCCTGCGAGACCTGCAAGGGCGCCCGCCTGAAGCCGGAGGCGCTGGCCGTCAAGGTGCACGGCCAGCACATCTCCCAGGCGGCGGAAATGTCCATCGCCGACGCGGCGACGTGGTTCAGCACGCTGAACGACCATCTGCGCCCGAAGGACAAGGAGATCGCCTACCGCATCCTCAAGGAGATCAACGAGCGGCTGGGCTTCCTCAACGCGGTGGGGCTGGAATACCTGACGCTCAGCCGCGGCTCCGGATCGCTGTCCGGCGGCGAGAGCCAGCGCATCCGCCTCGCCTCGCAGATCGGGTCCGGCCTGACCGGCGTTCTCTACGTGCTGGACGAGCCGTCGATCGGCCTGCACCAGCGCGACAACGACCGGCTGCTGGCGACGCTGAAGCGGCTGCGCGACCTCGGCAACACCGTGATCGTGGTCGAGCATGACGAGGACGCCATCCGCACCGCCGACTATCTGGTCGACATGGGCCCCGGCGCCGGCCAGCATGGCGGCACCGTGATCGCCCAGGGCACCCCGGCGGAGGTCCAGGCCAACCCCGACAGCGTCACCGCCCAGTTCCTCAACGGCACCCGCTTCGTGCCGGTGCCGGACCAGCGCCGCCCCGGCCACAAGGGCCAGTTCCTGGAGGTGAAGGGCGCGCGCGCCAACAACCTCCAGAACGTCTCGGCGCGCATCCCGATGGGCACCTTCACCTGCGTGACCGGCGTGTCGGGCGGCGGCAAGTCCACCCTGATCATCGAGACGCTCTACAAGGCGGTGGCGCGCAAGCTGATGGGGGCGCGCGAGCATCCGGCGGAGCATGACGAGCTGCTGGGGCTGGAGAATCTCGACAAGGTCATCGACATCGACCAGTCGCCGATCGGCCGCACCCCGCGCTCCAATCCGGCGACCTACACCGGCGCCTTCACCCCGATCCGCGACTGGTTCGCCGGCCTGCCCGAGGCCAAGGCTCGCGGCTATGGCCCCGGCCGCTTCTCCTTCAACGTGAAGGGCGGACGCTGCGAGGCGTGCCAGGGCGATGGCGTCATCAAGATCGAGATGCACTTCCTGCCCGACGTTTACGTCACCTGCGACGTCTGCCACGGCAAGCGCTACAACCGCGAGACGCTGGAAGTCACCTACCGCGACAAGACCATCGCCGACGTGCTCGACATGACGGTCGAGGAGGGCAAGGAGTTCTTCAAGGCCGTGCCCGGCATCCGCGACAAGATGGAGACGCTGGAGCGGGTGGGCCTCGGCTACATCCACATCGGCCAGCCCGCCACGACACTCTCCGGCGGCGAGGCGCAGCGGGTGAAGCTGTCCAAGGAGCTGAGCCGCCGGGCCACCGGCCGCACGCTCTACATCCTCGACGAACCGACCACCGGCCTGCATTTCGCCGACGTCGAGAAGCTGATGGAGGTGCTCCACGCGCTGGTCGACCAGGGCAACACGGTGCTGGTGATCGAGCACAATCTGGAGGTCATCAAGACCGCCGACTGGATCATCGACCTCGGCCCCGAGGGCGGCACCGGCGGCGGCGAGATCGTCGCGGAGGGCACCCCGGAAGACGTGGCGAAGGTCAAGCGGAGTTACACCGGCCAGTATCTGGCCCCTTACCTGAAGGCGAAGCCGAAAAGCCGAAAGAGGGCATGAAGTCGGGCCGGGGCCACCCCCGGCCTTTTTCTTCCGACCGACTTTTGTCCCGGAAACAAAGCCGCAGCGGGGGCGTTTCCTCTCCATCTTTCGCCAAACAGGATGGAGACGGAACATGTCCAGGACCATGATGTCCGGTGTGGCGCTGGCTTTCGGCGCGGCCCTGCTGGTCAGCGCCTGCGGTACCGACGAGTCCACCAGCACCACGACCACCACCACGACCACCTCGCCCGGCTACGGCAACTCCAGCCTGACCACCCCGCCGGCCAGCGGGTCGACCACCACCGAGCGCACGACGACGACCAAGAGCGAATAAGGACTGGTCGCGTCGGACTTAAGAGAAACGGCCGGCTCCGCACAGGTGGGACCGGCCGTTGTCTTGCCGATTCTTTGCTTGTTCGTCCTACCAACGTACAAGTTTCAAGCTCCCTCCGCTCGGTTAGGATTTCGAAGCGCGCCCAACGATGCGCGCCGGAACAGCCGAACAACGGAGGGAACCCCATGCGCACCCTGTTCGCGATCACGGCCGCCCTGATCGCGCTGGCCAGCCCGGCCCTGGCCGTCGAGGTCACGGAGTCGGCCACCCTGCCCTACCCGGTCGAGACGGTCTGGCAGCAGATCGGCCCCTTCTGCAACCTCGGCACCTGGCATCCGGCGGTGGAGAGCTGCACCCTGCGCCGGAAGGACGGCGCGGAGGAGCGCGTGCTGGCCCTCAAGGGCGGCGGCGCGATCGAGGAGCGGCTGCTCTCTTCCTCCGCCAGCAGCCACCGCATCCGCTACTCGATCCTGACCAGCCCCCTGCCGGTCAAGGACTACGAGGCTTCCCTGTCGGCCGAACCGGCGGGCAAGGGCACGCGCGTCGTTTGGACGGCGCGCTACACCTCGAACGGCGCCAGCGACGAGGAATCGCGCAAGGTGATCTCGGGCATCTTCACCTCGGGCTTCGACGGGCTGAAGCAGAAGCTCGCCCCCAAGTAAGTCACCGGTCTTCGGCGAAGCGGTCAGGATCGCCGGAACCAGCGCACGATCCTGGTCGCGATTCCGCGCCGTGGTCCGGGTTGGCCTTGCCGTGGCGACAATGACGGTCTACTTGTTCGGCAACTTTGCGAAAGTTGCTGATATGGTCGACACGTCCCTTTCCCCCGTTCACGTCATCGGCGGCGGCCTCGCCGGGTCCGAAGCCGCGTGGCAGCTCGCCCAGCGCGGCGTTCCCGTTGTGCTGCACGAGATGCGGCCCATCCGCCCGACCGAGGCGCACAGCACCGACCAGCTCGCCGAACTGGTGTGCTCCAACTCCTTCCGGTCGGACGACGCGGAGTACAACGCGGTCGGGCTGCTGCACGAGGAGATGCGGCGCTGCGGCTCGCTGATCCTGCGCTGCGCCGACGCGCACAAGGTGCCGGCCGGCGGCGCGCTGGCCATGGACCGCGACGGCTTCGCGGGCGCGGTGACCGAGGCGATCACCGGCCACCCGCTCATCACCGTGGAGCGCGGCGAGGTCACGGGCCTGCCGCCGGAGGCGTGGGACAGCGTCGTCATCGCCACCGGCCCCCTCACCTCCCCGCCGCTGGCCGAGGCCATCCGCGCCTTTACGGGTGAGGAGTCGCTGGCCTTCTTCGACGCCATCGCCCCCATCGTCTATCTGGAGAGCGTCGACCTGTCCAAGGCGTGGTTCCAGTCGCGCTACGACAAGCCCGGCCCCGGCGGCACCGGCAAGGACTACATCAACTGCGCCTTCGAGAAGGACGAATACCGCGCCTTCATCGACGCCCTGCTGACCGGCGAAACGGTGGACTTCAAGGAGTGGGAGAAGAGCACGCCCTACTTCGAAGGCTGCCTGCCCATCGAGGTGATGGCGGAGCGCGGGGTGGACACGCTGCGCTACGGCCCGATGAAGCCGGTCGGCCTGACCAACCCGCACAAGCCGGAACGCCGCCCCTACGCGGTGGTCCAGCTCCGCCAGGACAACGCGCTGGGCACGCTCTACAACCTCGTCGGCTTCCAGACCAAGCTGCGCCACGCCGAGCAGGCGCGGGTCTTCCGCATGATCCCCGGCCTGGAAAACGCGGAGTTCGCCCGGTTGGGCGGCCTGCACCGCAACACCTTCCTGAACAGCCCGCGCCTGCTGGACGGCGCTCTGCGGCTGAAGGCGCAGCCGCGCATCCGCTTCGCCGGGCAGGTGACCGGCTGCGAGGGCTATGTGGAGAGCGCCGCCGTCGGCCTGCTGGCCGGGCGCTTCGCCGCCGCCGAGCGTCTGGGCGGCGAGCCGTCCGCCCCGCCGGCCACCACGGCGCTGGGGGCGATCCTCGGCCACATCACCGGCGGCGCCAACGCCGACACCTACCAGCCGATGAACGTCAATTTCGGCCTGTTCCCGCCGGTGGACGAGCGCATCCGCGGCCGCGACCGCAAGCTGGCCTACACCCGCCGCGCGCTGGAAGATCTGGGCGGTTGGCTGGCCACCGCGCCCGGCGTCACCGCCTGAGGAACGGTGTTCCCGGTAAAATGTTACAAAACCATAATAAAGATCATAAGTGACGCTTAACCATCTCCGTGGAACACTTTCTTTCGAAAGAACAGGAAAGTCTTCCAACGGGATGGTTATGATTAAAACAAATTCATTGGTTGCCAAACAGGTGATCGTCATCGTGATGGTGACGATCGTTTCCCTGGCGGTGGGAATTGCAGCCCTCACCACCAAGAGCGGGTCGGACATCGAAACCCTGGCCTTCCAGAGCGGGGAGCAGCTTGGCCACCGTTACGGCGAGATGGTGCACGCCCGGTTGGGCACCGCGATGGAGGCCAGCCGCTTCATCGCGGCCTCCCTGGTCGGCCTGAAAGCCGCGGGCCGCGCCGACCGGGAGCAGCTCTCCACCTGGCTCAAGAGCATCGCCGAGGCCAACCCGGATTTCCTCGGCGTGTGGGTGGGGATGGAGCCGAACGCGCTGGACGGCCGCGACGCGGAGTTCGCCAACAAGCCGGGCTCCGACGCCTCCGGCCGGTTCCTCCCCTATTGGAACCGCGGGTCGGGGGCGGTCGCGCTGGAGTCCCTCGTCGGCTATGACGACCCGGGCTCCGACGGCGCCTATTATCAGATCCCCAAGCGCACCGGGCACGCCATGGTGGTGGAGCCCTACAGCTACATGGTCGCCGGCCGGAAGGTGCTGATGATCTCCATGTCCGTTCCGATCGTCGAGAACGGCCATGTCATCGGGGTCGCCGGCGTGGACCTGTCCACCGACGGCATCTGGTCCATGCTGAAAACGGTGAAGCCCTTCCACAGCGGGTCCATCCACCTGATTTCCAACGACGGCGTCTGGGCCGGTCACCCTGACGCCGAACAGATGGGGCAACCGATCGATAAATCGGACCCGGCGCTTGACGCCGCCAAACCGGCCATCCGCGCGGGCCGGAGTTTCGAGCAGATGTCGGTCGCCGATAGACAGCCCGTGAAGCAGCTGTTCCTGCCGGTAAAGGTCGCGGGAACGGAAACGCCCTGGTCCCTGCTGGTCAACCTGCCGCTCGACAAAATCAACGCCCCGGTCCGGGACCTGCGCAACGCCACAATCGTCGGCGGGCTGGTTCTGCTGGCCGCCCTGGTCGCCGCACTCCTGTTCGCCAGCCGCAGCATCGTCGGCCTGCCGTTGCGTCGCACCATCGCGACGCTGGACGCCGTGGTCGCCGGGGAGCGCGGCGTGGTCATCACCGATACCGGCCGCACCGACGAAATCGGCGCCATCAACAAGGCCCTGAAGCTCTTCCAGGACAACACCACCCGCATGGCGGAGCTGGAGGAGGAACGCCACCGCGAGGAGCAGCGCGCCGTCGAACGCCGCAAGCACGACCTCGCCGACGTCGCCAGCCGGTTCGAGGCGTCGGTGGGCGGCGTCGTGCGCAACGTGTCGGAACAGGCGGGCGCGATGCGCAGCACCGCGCAGAGTCTGTCGGCCATCGCCGCCCAGACCGACCGTCAGGCCGCCGCTGTGTCCACCGCCGCCGAGGAGGCCAGCCAGAACGTCCAGACGGTGGCCGCCGCGGCGGAGGAACTGAGCTGCTCCATCCGAGAGATCAACGAGCGGATAGGCCATTCCTCACAGATGGCCGCCGAGGCAGTGGCCGAGGTGGAGCGCACCAACAGCACGCTGGAGGGGTTGGCCGCCGCCGCTCAGAAGATCGGCGACGTGGTGAATCTGATCCAGGGCATCGCCGGGCAGACCAACCTCCTGGCGCTCAACGCCACCATCGAGGCCGCCCGCGCCGGGGAGGCCGGAAAAGGCTTCGCCGTCGTCGCCAGCGAGGTGAAGAATCTCGCCAACCAGACCGCCAAGGCGACGGAGGACATCTCGCGGCAGATCGCCGACATGCAGACCGTCAGCGGCACGGTGGTCGGCGTGATCCAGGCGGTGGGGCGGAGCATCATCGCCATCAACGAAACGATCACCGCCATCGCCGCCGCCGCGGAGCAGCAGGGCGCCGCCACCCAGGAGATCAGCCGCAACGTCCAGCAGGCGTCGATGGGCACCGCCGCCGTGTCGGTGAACATCGGCGGCGTGACCCAGGCGGCGGGCTCCACCGGCTCGATGGCCGATCAGGCGCTCAACGCCGCCGGCGACCTGTCCCGTGAGGCCGACCAGCTCCGCCAGGAGGTGGAACGGTTCGTGGCGATGATCCGCGCCGCCTGAGCGACAGGGGTCAGAACCTGCCGCGCAGCGCCGCCCAGGCCAGCTTGGCGTGGCGCAGCGGGTGGGGCATCAGCACCCGCGCGGCGAAGGGGTCATTGTCCTCCTTCGCCAGCGCGTCCAGATGCAGCCCGGCCAGCACCGCCGGCAGCAGAGCCGACAGGGCGGCGCGCGGTACGGAGCGGCGCAGCGCGCGGGCCTTCGCCAGATGGTCGCGGGCGGCCTCCGCCACCTCGCGCGCCACGGGGCGCAGTTCGGGGGTGGAGCGCAGCTCGAACAGGTCGCCCGGCTTGGCGCCGTGCGCCGCCATGCGGTCGGCGGGGAGAAGCTGGCGGTGCTGACGGGCGTGGAAGGGCACCGCCCGGACGATGCCGGCAAGCGCGTAGCCGATCCCGGCCTGACGGCCGGCCTCCATCGCCTCGGGCCCCTTCGCGCCGAGGATCTCCAGCGCGAGCTGGACGAGCGGCGCCCCGGTGACCTCCGCGTAGTTGACGAGGCAGGACAGGTTGGCCGGCGGCGTGTCGTCCAGGTCGGCCTCCCGCGCGTCGATCAGCCGGTCGAACAGGGAGCGGCTCAGCGCGCCCTCGTGCACGGCAGCGGCGAGCGGCTCCATCACCGCGTGCTTGGGCACCGCGCCGCCCTCGTAGATCTTGTCCAGCCCGTCGCGCCAGAATTGCAGCCGCATCTGGCCCAGCACCGGCTCGGTCACCACCTCGCGGGTCTTGGCGATCTCCAGATTGAATGCGTAGAGGGCGAACAGCGATTCGCGGCGCTCCGCCGGGGCGAAGAGGCAGGTCAGGAAGCGGTCGTTGTCATATTTCCGCACCTCCCGTCCGCAATAGGACAGGTCGGGGGTCGCCTTCGCCATGTGATGCCTGTTCTGGAAAAATGGGGGTGGCACGGTTTGGAAGCGGGGCAAAGCCCGCAAGCGCCTTATATTAGGCAGACAGGCTCTCCACACCAGCCCCGACGCGCAGCAGGCGGAACAATGGCCGATTTCAACGTCGCCCCCACCAAGCCCCGCAAACCCAGCCCGGTCGCCCGCAAGGACGCGGACTCGGAGAATTTTCCGGTCGCCTCGCGCCTGCTCCCGAAGCATCTCAGGCCGCATGTCATGGCCTTCTACCGGTTCGTCCGGCTGGGCGACGACATCGCCGACGATCCCGATCTCGAGCCGGAGACCAAGCTCGCCTATCTGGAGGCGCTGGAACGCTCGCTGACCACCGGGCAGGCCAAGCACGCCTATCTGAAGCCGGCGCTGGACCTGCGCGCCAGCCTGCAGGCGACCGGCGTCAGCGACCGCCACCCCCGGCAGGTGCTGCGCGCCTTCCGGCGCGACGCGGTGGGGGCGCGCTGCCACAGCTGGAGCGACCTGCTGCTCTACTGCCGCTTCTCCGCCAATCCGGTCGGGCGTTACCTGCTGGACCTGCATGGCGAGGGCGTGGCTGCCGGGCCGGCGTCCGACGCGCTGTGCACCGCCCTGCAGGTGCTGAACCACCTTCAGGACTGCCGGGAGGATTGGAGCCAGCTCGGCCGTTGCTACATCCCGCTGGTCTGGTTCGACGATTCGGCGATCAGCGTCGAGCGGCTGGTCGAAACGGAGAGCGACGCCAAGCTGCGCGCCATCTTCGACCGCACGCTGGAGCACACCGACCGCCTGCTGGAGCGCGCCGCCCCCCTGCCCGGCCTGATCCAGCACCGTGGGTTGCGGATGGAAGCCTCGGTGATCCTCAGCCTCGCCGAGTCGCTGGCGCAGCGGCTGCGCAGCCGCGACCCGCTGAAGAAGCGGGTGGTGCTCGGCACGCATCATAAGCTGTTCGCCACCGCACGCGGGCTGGCGCGCGCCATCGGGAGCAAATAGACTCCGCCCCCTTCGACCGCCACCACGTAGGACCGACGTATGCCGCAGCCATCGCTGGACTCGACGCAGAGCGACACCGCCGGCAGCCCGGCTGCCGCGGCGGCGGCGGTGACCGGGCGGTCGGGCAGCACCTTCTACTGGCCGATGCTGCTTCTCCCCCGCTCCAAGCGGGCGGCGATGTTCGCCATCTATGCCTTCTGCCGGCGGATCGACGACATCGCGGACGAGCCCGGAGACCCCGTTGAGAAGCGTGCGGCGCTCGACGCCTGGAGGACCGAGATCCGTGGCCTCTACGCCGGCGGCGCGCCGTCCAGTTCGCTGGGAGCCGCGCTGAAGGGCGCCATCGAGCGCTACGGCCTGCCGCGGGGCGAGCTGGAGGCGCTGATCGACGGCATGGCTATGGACATCCCGGCGGACGCCAGCGGTGGTGCCATCGGTGGCGACATCAGCGGCGGCATGACCGGCCCGGCGCTGCCAACCCTTCGGCTCTATTGCCGCCGCGTCGCCGGCGCGGTGGGCATGCTGGCGATTCGCGTGTTCGACCGGGCCGACGCCTCCACCGAGGCCTTCGCCCTGGCGCTGGGCGAGGCGTTGCAACTGACCAACATCCTGCGCGACCTGACCGAGGACGCCGAAATCGGCCGCCTCTACCTGCCGCGCGAACTGCTCGACGACGCCGGCATCGGCAGCTCCGACCCCGCCACGGTGCTCGCCCATCCCAACCTGCCCCAGACCTGCGAGGCGCTGGCGGTTCTGGCCGAGGAACGCTTCGCCGAGGCGCGCCAGGCTCTGACCGAGGGGCAGGCCGCCGGTCGGCGCGGCTCGCTGTGGGCGGCGGTCGCCATGATGGTGCTGTACCACCGGCTGCTGGTGCGCCTGCGCGCCCGGGGTTGGCGCGATCTCGACCGGCGGGTGCGGGTCGGCAAACGCGAATGCGCCCTGGTGGCCGTGCGCTGCGCGCTCGGCTATCCGCCCGCCGCCTGACGGGCCGGCTTGAGCACCGTCCACATCGTCGGCGCCGGCCTTGCCGGCCTGTCCGCCGCCGTCCGCCTGACCGAGGCCGGGCGGCGGGTCATCCTGCATGAAAGCGCGCCGCAGACCGGGGGACGCTGCCGCTCCTTTTACGACGCGACGCTGGATCGGGTGGTGGACAACGGCAACCATCTGGCGCTCAGCGGCAACCGGTCCCTGCTCGGCTATCTGGAGCGGGTCGGCGCCCGCGGCGCCCTGACCGAGCTGCGCCCCGCCGCCTTTCCCTTCCTCGACCTTGGCAACGGCGAGCGCTGGTGCCTGCGGCCCGGAGGATTGTGGCTGTTCGACAAGGCCCGCCGCGTGCCGGGAAGCCGCCCCGCCGACTACCTCGTTGCCCTGCGGACCCTGACTGCCGGTCCCGGAGCGGCGGTAGCCGACGCCCTGCCCGCCAACGGAGCGCTGTACGAACGCCTGTGGCGACCGCTGGCCGTGTCGGTGATGAACGGGGCGCCGGAGCGGGTGTCCGCCCGCCTGTTCGGGGCCGTGCTGCGGGAGACGCTGCTGCGCGGCGAGGCCGCCTGCCGGCCGCTGTTCGCCGCGAAGGGCCTGTCCGCCGCGCTGGTCGACCCCGCGGTGGCTTGGCTGGAACGGCACGGCGCCGAGCTTCGCACCGGCGCGCGGGTGGATGGGCTGGAACGCGCGGGGGATCGCATCGCCGCCCTGTCGGTGGATGGGGAGCGCGTCGCGCTTGGCGGCGACGACGCGGTGATCCTGGCGGTCCCGGCCTGGGTCGCCGGGCGCCTGCTTCCCGAAGCGCTGCCCGCATCCGCCCCGACCGCCGGGCGTGCCATCGTCAACGCCCACTTCCGCCTTCCTGCCTCGATCGACCTGCCGGGCGGCATGCCCTTTCTGGGATTGGTGGGCGGTACGGCGGACTGGCTGTTCCGGCGCGGCGACGTTTTGTCGGTGACGGTCAGTGACGCCGACGCGCTCGCCGTTCAGCCCGCCGAAACGGTCGCCACCGCCCTGTGGCGCGACGTGGCGACGGCGCTCGGCACACCCGACGCGGCCCTGCCGCCTTTCCGAATCATCAAGGAGCGCCGGGCGACTCCGGACCAGTCTCCTGTCCATGCGGCGAATCGCCCCGGTGCCCAAACCGCTTTGAAAAACCTCGTTCTGGCCGGCGATTGGACGAGGATGGGGCTTCCGGCGACACTCGAAGGTGCGGTGCGCTCCGGCGAGTTCGCCGCACGCGCGGTCCTGAACACAAGGATTACCACCTTTTCGCGCCTCGGCCTTTTTCCAGCCTTCACTTTGCCGCGCCGCGGGCCTATTTGAGCGGACGGAGGTGCCGCGCCGCCAAGGCGCGGGCCGAGATGGGACAATCCAAGAAGAGAGGGTAACTCAATGGCGTTCGAACTGCCGCCGCTCCCGTATGGCTATGATGCTCTGCAGCCGTTCATGTCGTCGGAGACGCTGCACCTGCACCACGACAAGCACCACCAGACCTACGTCACCAACCTGAACAACCTGACGAAGGACAGCCCCCTGGCCGACGCCAGCCTGGAAGACGTCATCAAGCAGAGCTACGGCGACGCCTCCAAGCAGGGCCTGTTCAACAACGCCGGTCAGGTGTGGAACCACACCTTCTACTGGCAGAGCATGAAGAAGAACGGTGGCGGCGCCATCCCGGGCGAGCTTGAGAAGCGCCTGATCGCCGACTTCGGCAGCGTCGACAAGTTCAAGGAAGAGTTCTCGAACGCCGCCATCACCCAGTTCGGCTCGGGCTGGGCCTGGCTGTACATCGACGGCGGCAAGCTGAAGGTCACCAAGACCTCCAACGCCGACACCCCGCTGGCCCAGGGCCACTTCCCGCTGCTGACCGCCGACGTGTGGGAGCACGCCTACTACGTCGACTACCAGAACCGCCGCGCGGACTTCGTGAAGGCGTTCCTGGAGAGCCTGGTGAACTGGGAATTCGTGGCCGAGCGCCTGTCGAAGGCCCCGGCCTGATCCTTCCCCGGATCGCCAGAACGGAAAAGGCCCCCGATCGGGGGCCTTTTTTCGTTCGGCTGGCTTACGCCGTCACACCGGCAGCAGCGCCGCCCCCACCCGCCGGCCTTCGGCCAGCAGGACGTTGTAGGTCCGGCAGGCCGCACCGGTGTCCATCACCTCGACCACCAGCCCGGCGTCGCGCAGGCTCTGGCGCAGAGCCTTGGGCAGAAGCTGCATCCGTGTGCCGGAGCCGAGCAGAAGGAACTCCACCCGCGGCTCGGCCTGGATGACGGGGGCGAAATCCTCCGCCGTCAGGGCAGCGAAGTCCTGGGGGCGCCAGGGCTGCGTGCGGTCGGGAAGGACCACCACCGCCCCGGTGCGCCATTGCCCGGACACGCAGAACTGCCCGTCCCCGTACCCGTCGATGACCTGACGGTCCGACGGGATGATCGGCGTGATGTCCGCCATCTCTTGTCCGTTCCTGCTTTTTTGTCGATCAGGGCGTCGGGTTGGCGGCCGGGGCCGCGTTCTCCGCCGGCGCGTTGCGGCGCAGCCGGTTTTCGCCCAGGAACAGCAAGATGGGGGCGGCGATGAAGATGGACGAGGAGGTCGCCAGGAAAATGCCGAAGATCAGCACGATGCCGAAGTCCTGCAACGCCTCGCCGCCGAAGAAGGCCAGCGGCAGGATCGACAGCAGCGTCGACATGGAAGTGCCCAGCGTGCGGTTCAGCGTCTCGTTGATCGAGCGGTCGATCAGCTCGCGCAGCGGCATCTTCTTGTAGATGCGCAGATTCTCGCGCATGCGGTCATAGACCACGACCTTGTCGTTGGTCGAATAGCCCATGATCGTCAGGATCGCCGCGATGGCCGTCAGGTTGAACTGCATTCCGGTGATCGCGTAGAAGCCGACCACCTTCGTCACGTCCAGAAGAAGCGTGACGATGGCGCCGAATCCGAACTGCCATTCGAAGCGGAACCAGATGTAGACGAGCATCGCCAGCAGCGCGAGGCCGAGCGCCAGCATGCCGTTGAAGAACAGTTCGCCGCTGACCGACGCGCCGACCGCCTCGACGCGGCGCACGGTGGTGCCGGGGATCTCCTGGGCGAGCGTCGCCCTCACCTTGTCGGCGGCCACCTGCTGCGCCGCGTCGTCGCCCGGCTGGCGCTCCAGCCGGATCAGCACGTCCTGGGGCGAGCCGAACTCCTGCAACGCCACCTGCCCCATGTTGAGCTGACCGAGCGTGTGGCGGAGCGAGGCGAAGTCGGCGGCCTGCGGTGTGCGCGCCTCGATGACGATGCCGCCGCGGAAGTCGATGCCGTAGTTCAGGCCGGGATAGAAGAACAGCACCACCGACGCGATCGACAGGAACGCCGACACGATCAGGCCGGCGTGTCGCCCGCGCATGAACTGGATGTTGGTGTTGTCAGGGACCAGACGAAGCCGGAACATGGGAATGACCTCTTACACCGGCAGGGCGGCCGGCCGCGTCTTGCGCAGCCAACTGACCATCATGAGACGCACGAGCACGGTTGCCGTGAACAGCGAAATCAGGATGCCGAAGGTGATGGTGACGGCGAAGCCCTTGATCGCGCCGGTGCCCAGCACGAACAGGATGGCCATCTTGATGGCGGTGGTCAGGTTGGCATCCACGATGGTGGAATAGGCGCGGCTGAAGCCGGCCTCGACGGAGCCGAAGACGCCGCGGCCCTTCTTGGTTTCCTCGCGGATGCGCTCGTTGATCAGGATGTTGGCGTCGACCGCAAGACCGAGCGACAGCAGGACGCCGGCAATGCCCGGCAGCGTCAGCGTCGCCTGGAGCAGCGACAGCGCGGCCAGCGTCAGGACGGTGTTGACCAGCAGGGCGAAGCAGGCGAAGGCCCCGAACAGGCCGTAGGCGGCGATCATGTAGGCGCAGACCAGCACGAAGCCGATCCCCACCGACATCAGGCCGGCGCGGATCGAATCGGCGCCGAGGTCGGGGCCGACCGTGCGCTCCTCGATCACCTTCAGCGGGGCCGGCAGCGCGCCGGCGCGCAGCAGGACGGCGAGATCGTTGGCGTCGGCGGCGGTGAAGCTGCCGCTGATCTGGCCGCGGCCGCCGGTGATCGGCTCGCGGATCACCGGAGCGCTGATGACCTTGTTGTCGAGCACGATGGCGAAGGGCCGGCCGACGTTGGCGCGGGTCACGTCGGCGAAGCGGCGGGCGCCGATGCTGTCGAATTCGAAATTGACCACCCACTCGCCGGTCTGCGGGTTGCTGCCCGCGGTGGCGTTGGTCAGGTTGGCGCCGTCCACCTCGACCTTCTTGCGGATGACGTAGGCGCTCTGCGCCCGCCCGCCTTCCGCCGAGGGCAGGATGTCGGTGCCCGGAGGGGCGCGGCCGGCGCTCGGGTCGGCGTTCATGTCGACCAGACGGAAGGTCATCTTCGCGGTGGTGCCGAGCAGCCGCTTCACGCGGTCCGGGTCCTCGACGCCGGGAAGCTGGACCAGGATGCGGTCGGCGCCCTGGCGGGCGATGGTCGGCTCGTTGACGCCGGTCTCGTCGATGCGGCGCCGCACGATCTCGATGGACTGCTCGATGGCCTGGGTGGCGCGCTCGCGCAGGGCGATCTCGCTGAGCCGGGCGGTAACGACGCCGCCGCCGGAGGTGACCTCCAGGTCGGGCTGGCCGCCGCCGAGCGGTCCGCCGCCGATGGTGTTGGCGAGCTGGCGCAGCGCCCGCACCGCCGTGTCGGCCTGCGCCGGGTCGCGGAGCTGCACGGTGATGCCGCGGTCGCCCGGGTTGATCGCCGTGTAGCCGACATTGTCGTTGCGCAGCTGGGTGCGCGCCGAATCGACCAGACCTTCGACGCGGTCACGGATGACCGCGCCCATGTCCACCTCGAGCAGCAGGTGCGACCCGCCGCGCAGGTCGAGGCCGAGGTTGACCCGGTTGTGCGCGTACCAGTTCGGCAGGGCCGACAACGTCTCGCGGCTGAAAAAATTCGGCAGCGTGAGGATGGTCCCGAGCACGCAGATCGCGACGATCAGAAAAATCTTCCAGCGCGGAAAATACAGCATTCGTAAACCAGTCCCGTTCGCTACCGGAGAACCGCGTTACTTGCGGTCCACGACCTTCTCGTCAGCCTTATCGTCGGCGCTCTTGGCCGGCTCGGACTTCGACAGCACGAGATTCACGGTGGAGCGCATGACGCGGACGCGGACGTTCTCGGCGATCTCGACCTGCAGCTCGTCTTCCGGGCCGACCTTGGTGATCGTGCCGATGATGCCGCCGCCGGTCACCACGCGGTCGCCGCGACGGATGGACTCCAGCATGCCCTTGTGTTCCTTCATCTTCTTCTGCTGCGGACGGATCAGCAGGAAATAGAAGACGACGAAAATCAGAATCAGCGGCAGGAACTGCACGATCATGTCGGCCCCACCGGCGGCGGGCGCGGCGGTCTGTGCATAGGCCGTCGAAACGAACATCTGGAGGCTCCCTGTGGTTTGGTTCCGAAGGCGCAGCGGGCGCTCGCGGACGCGGGGACTATAACGGTCCGGGCCGTCGATGCAATGGAATAGGGGTACGCCTGCCGGGCTTCAAGGGCTGCGGCTGTCCATCACGGCAAAGAGAAGCAGGAAGCGGCGCGTGCAGGGCGCCTCCACCGGCTCCACCCCATGAAAGGAACGGTCGGAGGGTGCGTAGGCCAGCAGATGGTTCGGCAGGAAGGGCGCGGTGCCGGCCAGTTCGAAACCCTCGCGCGGGAACCGCTCGGTCGAGCGCCCGGCGTTGGCGGTGAAGGACGGGTCGCGGGGCCGGTACAGCGCCGTTCCCAGATCGGGACGGCGGCCGTCCGCCGGCATGTAGAGCAGCATGGACAGGAAAGTGCCGAAGACGTCGGTGTGGGGCAGCATGGCGTGGCCCGCATGGTCTTCGACCAGCCGCGCGTAGACCATGGCCGGCCGGGCCGCGACGGACGTTTCCAGCTTGGCGGCGAGCGAAGGGAAGCGCGGCGCCAGCCGTGTCAGGGTTTCCGGCCCGAACAGGGAATCGCGGACCTCCCGCCAGATCGCTCCGGCTTCCGGCTCCATCTCCCTCAGATTGCGGTCGCTCAGGACCATCTGATAGCGCTGAGGAAGACTGTCCATTTGCAGGAGGGCCAGCGCCTCGAACCTCGGCCACTGGGCGACGGCGCGGGCGTAAAGGTCGGCCGGTAGGGCGTCCGGCACCACCAGATGCGGAAAGGGGTCCTCGCGAAGCGGCGTCTCCTCCAGCCGCCGCAGCACATGGGCGGCGCTCCCCGCCGGTTTCGGGAGATCGGTGGAACGTTTTGCGTGCATGGCCGGCCCTCGCTTCGCGCTTGGCGCACCATAGCGGCGCGCACGCCTCCCCCGCAAGCGCGCCTCCTTGTCCGGCGGCGCGCTTGCGGGTTAGGGTCGGCGCAACGAAACCGGAAGAAGCGCCTTGCAAAGGAACACGATGTCGGACGCCCACCTGCTGCCCCTGCTCACCCGCATCGCCGAGGCCCTGGAACGGCTCGCCCCGCCGCCGCCGGGCCGGCTGGACCTCGGCGCTGCCGACGCCTTCGTCTGGCACGCCGATCCCGACCGGCTGGAGCCCGTGCCCGCCGTCAACCGGGTCGAGATCGGCCTGCTGCGCGGCGTCGAGCGGCAGCGCGACATCCTGCTGGACAACACCACCCGCTTCGCCACCGGCCTGCCGGCCAACAACGCCCTGCTCTGGGGCTCGCGCGGCATGGGCAAAAGCTCGCTGGTCAAGTCGGTGCATGCCGCGGTGGCCCAGGAGCATCCCGGCACGCTGGCGCTGGTGGAGATCCACCGCGAGGACATCCCCACCCTGCCCCGCCTGCTCGCCCGGCTGAAGGACGAGCCGCGCCGCTTCATCCTGTTCTGCGACGACCTGTCCTTCGACCATGACGACGCGCACTACAAGTCGCTGAAGGCCGTTCTGGAGGGCGGGATCGAGGGGCGTCCGGAGAATGTGGTGTTCTATGCCACCTCCAACCGCCGCCACCTGATGCCGCGCGACATGATCGAGAACGAGCGCTCCACCGCCATCAACCCGGCGGAGGCGGTCGAGGAGAAGGTGTCGCTGTCCGACCGCTTCGGCCTGTGGCTGGGCTTCCACAACTGCGACCAGCCGACCTACTTCGCGATGATCGAGGGTTACGCCGCCCGCTTCGGGCTGGACATCCCGGCGGAGCAGCTGCGGGCCGAGGCCGTGGAATGGTCGGTGACCCGCGGCAGCCGCTCCGGCCGGGTGGCTTGGCAGTTCATCCAGGACCTGGCTGGCCGTCTGGAGAAGCCCCTTCGGTGACCCGCGGCTCCATGCGGTCGCGCGGGTCGACCGCCTGGCTGCCCTTGCGCAGTTCGAAGTGAAGCTGCGGGCTCGTCACCGATCCGGTCTGGCCGACCGTGCCGATGGCCTGCCCGCGCTTGACCGCCACGCCCCGCTCCACGTCGATGCGGTCGAGATGGGCGTAGGCGGTGATGAAGCCGTCCGAATGCTTGACCAGCAGCAGGTTGCCGAAGCCGCGGAGCTCGTTGCCGGCGTAGGCGATCACGCCGTTGTCGGCGGCGACCACCGTCGTTCCCTTGCTGGCGGCGATGTTCAGGCCGTCGTTGTGCAGACCGTCCGGCTTCGGTCCGAAGGTCGAGATCACCTTGCCCTTCACCGGCCAGAGCAGGCGCCCGGTGGCGCGCTGCGGCGTCGCCTGCTCCGCGGCCTTTGGCGGCGGGGGCGGAGCGGCGGCGACCTCCTGGGCCGGCGCCGGCGGCGGCGGCGGGACCGGAGCGGCTTCGACGACACGCGGCGCGGGTGCCGGCTCCGGAACGGCGGGCTTCTGGCCGGGCGGGCGCAGCGAGGTCGGAGCCTGCCCCGGCTGATAGAGGGGCGCCGCGGTCGCCACTTCCGGCGCGGCGGCCGGCTTGGCGCCGGGCACCGGGGCGAGGACGGTCGCGGTCTGCGAGGGGCTTTCCACCGGGGCCGGCGCAGCGGCGCCCGGAGGTGGCAGCTCCGCCGCCTGGATGGACCCGCGCGACACCTGCTTGACCGGTGCCGAGGCCACCACGCCGCCGACGGCGGCCCCCGCGCTGGAGGATGGGGTCTGGGCCACAGCGGTGCCGCCCGGAGCGTCACCACCCGGCAGGCGCAGCGGCTGCCCGGCCTGCACGGCGTAGGGCGCGGTCAGGCCATTGAGACGCGTCAGCTCGCTCATATCGGCGCTGAACATGCGGGAGATGCCGTAAAGCGTGTCGCCGCGCTGGACGATGTACTGGCGCGACACCGGCAGGACGAGACGCTGCCCCACCTGCAACTGATAAGGCGGCGACAGGTGATTGACCTCCAGCAGATCGCGCAGTGGCACGTTGTAGCGCCGCGACAGCGAATAGGCGGAGTCTCCGCGCTGCACGATCACCGCGCCGCCGATGGAATCCGGGGTGTTGGACACCGAGGTGACCGGTGCCAGATCGCCGGTGCGCTGCTGGCAGGCGGCGAGCAGCGGGATCACCACAAGCGCCGCGAGGAGGGCGCGCCCAACTACGCTGGATGTCACGCCGAACGGGTCGGCTACTCCGTTCCTGGCGGGGACGGAGGGTCGGACAGCAACGGTACGAAGCGGACGGGCCACAAGTCCTCCCGTGTAAGACCGGTTTCGGTCCGCCGGATGCGGACGACCCGCTGGCCGCGGTAGTCGCCCCCCAGCGGGATGACCATGACACCACCAACGGCGAGCTGATCCGTCAAGTCCTTTGGCGCATCGGGGCCTCCGGCGGCCGTGACCAGTATGCGCTCGAACGGCGCCTGTTCGGGCCAGCCCTTCGTCCCGTCGCCGTGGCGGGTCGTGATGTTGTTCAGGCGCAGCGCCTGGAATCGAGCCTCCGCCTCGGTCAGCAGCGGGCGCAGCCGTTCGACGGTGTAGACCCGCCGGCACAGCCGCGACAAAACCGCCGCCTGATAGCCGGAGCCGGTGCCGATCTCCAGCACCGTCTGCCGTTCCCCCAGTTCAAGCGCCTGGGTCATCAGCGCCACGATCAGCGGCTGGCTGATGGTCTGGCCGAGGTCAATGGGAAGCGCCGTGTCCTCCCACGCCTGATCCTGGAAGGGGTCAGGGACGAAGCGCTCGCGCGGGATTCGCTCGATCGCGGCCAGAACCCGGGTGTCGGTCACGCCATTGCGGCGCAACGCCATCAGAAGCCGGATCTTGCGTGCCTCGACCGTCACATTCTATCCATTCACCTCGGAGACAAACCTCATTCGAACGCGTGCCGCAGGGTCTGGAGCGTCGGCGTGTGCGTCAGATCCAGATAGACCGGCGTCACCGAAATACCCCCATGGAAGACCACATGGATGTCGGTGTCGGACGCCACGTCGGCCTCGCCACGCAGCGTCCCGATCCAGATATAGGGCTTGCCGCGCGGATCGACACGCTCCACCAGCTCGTCGCCGATCTTGCGCTTGCCGTGGCGGACGACCTGGATGCCGGTGACCCGGTCGGCCGGACAGGCCGGGAAGTTCACGTTCAGCAGGACGTATTTCGGCCAGGGCGTGGAGACGGCCTTGCGGATCACCTCCGCCCCCCAGCGCTCCGCCGCCGACCAGTCGATCTGGGCGCGATTCTCATAGTGCTGGCTGAGCGCGATGGCCGGAACGCCCAGCAGGGTCGCCTCCATGGCCGCCGCGATGGTGCCCGAATAGGTCACGTCCTCGCCGATGTTGGAGCCCTGGTTGACGCCGGACAGGACCAGCGTCGGACGGGCATCCTTCATGATGTGGTTGACGGCCAGCAGGACGCAGTCGGTCGGCGTGCCGTCCACTGTGTAGCGCCGCTCGTCCAGTTGGCGCAGCCGCAGCGGCCGGTTGATGGTCAGCGAGTGGCTGGCCGCCGACTGCTCCATCTCCGGCGCCACCACCCACACGTCGTCGGAAATGGAGCGGGCGATGGCCTCCAGCACTTTCAGGCCCGGCGCGTGGATGCCGTCGTCGTTGGTGACGAGGATGCGCGCGTTCGACAGGTCGAGCGGATGATCGAACATCAGGCGGTGATCCTTTCCAGCCCGCGCATGTAGGGCCGGAGCGCTTCGGGAACCAGGATGGAGCCGTCGGGCTGCTGGTAGTTCTCCAGCACCGCGATCAGGCAGCGACCGACCGCCACGCCCGAGCCGTTCAGCGTGTGGACGAACTGCGTCTGCTTCTCGCCCTTCGAGCGGCAGCGCGCCTTCATGCGGCGGGCCTGGAAGTCGCCGCAGTTCGAACAGCTCGAAATCTCGCGGTACATGTTCTGGCCGGGCAGCCAGACCTCGATGTCGAAGGTCTTGCGGGCGGAGAAGCCCATGTCGCCGGTGCACAGCGTCACCACCCGGTAGGGCAGTTCCAGCCGTTGCAGGATGGTCTCGGCGCACTGGGTCATGCGCAGGTGCTCCGCCTCCGACTGGTCCGGCGCGGTGACACTGACCATCTCGACCTTCCAGAACTGGTGCTGGCGGATCATGCCGCGGGTGTCGCGCCCCGCCGATCCGGCCTCGGCGCGGAAGCAGGGGGTCAGCGCGGTGTAGCGGTGGGGCAGCTCCTCCGTCGCCACGATCTGGTCGTTGACGAGGTTGGTCAGCGGCACTTCCGAGGTCGGGATCAGATAGTGATCGCCCGTGCGGAACAGGTCCTCCTCGAACTTCGGAAGCTGGCCGGTGCCGAACAGGGCGTTGTCGCGCACCATCAGGGGCGGCGCGATCTCGGTGTATCCGTGCTCGCCGGTGTGGATGTCCAGCATGAAGTCGGCGAGTGCGCGCTCCAGCCGGGCCAGCCCGCCCTTCAGGACGGTGAAGCGGGCGCCGGACATGCGCGAGGCCGCCTCGAAATCCATCAGGCCGAGCGCCTCGCCCAGCTCGAAATGCTGCTTGGCGTCGGCGATGGCCTTCGGCTCGCCCCAGCGGCGGATCTCGACATTGGCGGTCTCGTCCGGGCCTTCCGGCACATCGTCGGCGGGCAAGTTCGGAATGGAGGCGAGCAGGCTGTCCAACTCGGCGCCCAGCGCCTTCTCCTCCTCCTCGACCTGGGGCAGCCGCTCCTTGAGCTGCGCCATCTCGTCCATCAGCGACTGGGCGTCGCGGCCCTCCCGCTTGGCAAGGCCGATCTCCTTCGCCGCCTCGTTGCGGCGCGCCTGCATCTCTTGCAGCTGGGTCTGCGCGGCGCGGCGGCGCGAATCGAGGTCCAGCACCGTCGGCGACACCGGCTCAAGGCCCCGGCGGGCGAGGCCGCGGTCGAAGGATTCGGGGTTCTCACGGATGGCGCGAAGGTCGTGCATGGCTCACGGCGATACGGAATGGGTGGGAGGCTGGTTATAGTCCGCCGCCGGATGAAGGTCCAGAGGCGGAGCCGCACCGATGGGAAAGACCCTGAAATGATTGGTGTCCTATACTTATCGGTGGCGCCGGGAATGCGAATGCGTGCAGAACCCCGGAATCGATCCCTGCCCTCCCCACTCCGGACATGATCCTCGACACCCGCACTCTCATCATCGCCCTGGTGGGCATCGGCGTTCTGCTGTCCATCGCCGCTTTTCTGACTTGGAAAGCGCACCGCCACATCACCGCGCTGGCCTATTGGGCGGGGGGAGCGCTGGTCGGAGCCGGTGGATTGGCTCTTGTCTTGCTTTACGGGGTCTGGCCCCCTGCCGCCGTGATCCCGCTGAGCAACGCCATGGTGGCCGCCTCCTATCTGCTGAACTGGTTCGGGGTGCGCAGCTTCGCCGGATGGTCCATACCCTGGCGGAGCGGGCTGGCTCTGCTCGCCGCGCTGACCGCCGGCAATCTGTGGTTTGTGGTGATGACGAATGACGTGACGGCACGCATCCTGATCGGGTCCGCGGGCATTGCCGCCCTGTCGCTGTTGGCGGCCCTCAATCTGTGGCGGATGGCGGCGGCGGACAAGCCTCGGCGGGCGCAGCGGGTCACCGCCCTGGTGTTCCTGGCCCATGCCCTGTTCGTCTCCGGACGCGCCGTCCTGACGGCGATCGGCGGGCCTGTGGATGGCATTCTGACCCCCAGCTTGGTGCAGAGCGCCGGGTTCCTGGAAGCCATCCTGGCCGTCACCGGATGGGGCTTCGGCTTCCTCGCCATGACCAGCGAGCGGCTTCAGGCCGACCTGGACCGCATCGGCACCATCGACCCGCTGACCGGCGCCTACAATCGCCGGGCCTTCCTGAAGCATGCCGAGCGGGAACTGGCGCGGGCGCAGCGCAATGGGGCGCCGCTTACCCTGTTGCTGCTCGACCTCGACCGCTTCAAGCGGGTCAACGATACCTTCGGCCATCTGGCCGGCGACGCGCTTCTCCGGCTTTTCTCCGAGACCGTCACGGCACGGCTGCGCCGCACCGACCTGTTCGGGCGCTATGGCGGGGAAGAGTTCTGCCTTCTGCTTCCCGACACCGACCGCACCGGAGCGGCAACGCTGGCGGAGGCGCTGCGGCGCGACGTGGCGGCACGGCCTCTGCCCTTCCAAGGTCAGGAGATCGCCGCAAGCGTCAGCATCGGCATCGCCGCCTGCCGCAGCGGCGAGGATCTCGACGCGGCGCTGGCGGCCGCCGACCTGGCCCTGTACCGGGCCAAGCGGAACGGCCGCAATCAGGTGATGGTCGACGAAGCGACGGCGTAAGGAGCAAAGGGCCTTACGCCTGCTCCGCTTCCGTCTCGTCCGCGTCGCCGCGCGTCTTCTCGATGCGGCGGCCGATCAGGATCGACACCTCGTAGAGCGCCAGCAGCGGGATGGCGAGGCCGACCTGGCTGATGACGTCCGGCGGGGTCAGGATGGCCGCGACGACGAAGACGAACACGATGGCGTAGCGCCGCTTGGCGGCCAGAGTCTCCGTCGTCAACAGGCCGGCGCGGATCAGCAGGGTCAGCAGGACCGGAAGCTGGAAGGCCAGACCGAAGGCGAAGATCAGGTGCATCACGAGGCCGAGATACTCGCTGACGCGGGCCTCGAACTCGATCGGCAGGGCGCCGGCGTCCATCCCCGGGTGGAACTCGAACCCGAGGAAGAAGCGCCAGGCCAGCGGGAAGATGAAGTAATAGACCATCGCCCCGCCCAGGAAGAACAGGATCGGGGTGGCCACCAGGAAGGGCAGGAAGGCCTTGCGCTCGTGCTTGTAGAGGCCGGGCGCGACGAACATCCAGATCTGGCTGGCGACGATGGGGAAGGACAGGAAGCAGCCGGCCCAGAAGGCCACCTTCACATAGGTGAAGAAGGCTTCGGTCAGGCCGGTGTAGATCATCCGCCGCCCCTGCCCGGCCAGGATGTCGGCCAGGGGCTGGACCAGGAAGTTGTAGATGCGGTCCGAGAAGGCGTAGCACACGAAGAAGGCGATGAGGATCGCCAGCGTCGCGTACATCAGCCGGTTGCGCAGCTCGACCAGATGGTCGATCAGCGGCATCTTGCTTTCTTCGAGCTCGTCGTCGGACTCGCCGGTCATGCGCGTTTCGCCGGACACTGGGTCACGCCTGCTTGTTCGTGGTTGCCGCCGCAGCGGTGTCGGCGGAGGCCGGAACCGGCGGCTGGGCCGGGGCCGGGACGAACTCCGCGGGCGGAGCCGGAGGAAGCGGGGCCGTGACCGGCGGTTCGGTCGCCGGCTGCGGCTGGGCCGCCGTCACCTGCGGCGATCCGACGGGAGGCACGGGGGAAGCGATCGTCGGGGTCGGGCCATCCTCCGGCGGGCTGCCGTGATAGCCGTCAGCCCCGAGGTTGGCCCCCACGTCGAAGGCGCCCTTCAGTTCCCCCTTCGGATCGATCGTGTTCTCGACCATCTTCTGGAGGTTCGTATCGCGGACCTTCAGGGCCTCCTTGCGGAGCTCGTCAAGCTCCGCCTCGCGCATCATGTCGTCGATGTGGCCCTGGAAATCGCGCGCGACGACGCGCGCCTTCTTCACCCATTTTCCCAGGGTGTAGATGGCCTTGGGCAGGTCCTTCGGGCCGATCACCACGAGGGCGATGACCGCGATGACCATCAGTTCCGACCATGCGATGTCGAACATGGCTCCTCAGCCTTTCGAAGCGGCGCGGGAATGAAGGGCGCCGGACGGTCAGGTGCGGGCCGTCTCGTCCTTCTTCACGCCGGGGTCGGCAGCGGGCGGAACCGGGGCGGGCGGAACCGGATGGACCGAGGACACCGGCTGGGCCGGCGGAACCGGCTGGTTCGGCAGGACCTTGGAGTCGGCACCGGGAGCAGCACCCTCTTCCTCGTCCTTCAGGCCGGCCTTGAAGTTCTTGATGCCCTTGGCGAGGTCGCCCATGACCTTCGGCAGCTTGCCGGCGCCGAACAGAAGCAGGACGATCAGAAGGACGATGACCCAATGCCAGACGCTGGAGAATCCCATGACACACGTTTCCTGAACAGGCAGCCCAATGGCGGGGCGGCACTATGGCAGAAAGGTTCCCCTCCCGCAACGATCGGTCGGGCGGAACCGCTCAAACGACTAAGTGGGTGCACCGGCTGGAAAAACGAAGGCCTGACACAGGTCCATGCACACCGAAACGTGACTTTGTTCGGCGGGCAGGAACTGGCCCGGCATGCGGGAGTGCAGATGCACCGACCCGCCCTTCCCGTCCGGCACGTCGAGATGGACCAGGCTGGTGCGCCCCAGCAGGCGCGCCGCCATCACCCGCGCCAGGACCGGCAGGTCCCCGGCGGGAACCGTGGCGGCCGGCTGTGCCGACAGTTTCAGCGCCTCCGGGCGGATCAGCACCTCGACGGCGGAGCCCTCCGCGATCTCTGTGGGGATCGAACCGACCGGCGTGTCCACCGCCCCACTCTGCACGACGCCCGCCAGCCGGTTGACCTCGCCGAAGAACTCGGCGGCGAAAGCGTTGACCGGGCGGGTGTAGAGGTCCACCGGGTTGCCGACCTGAACAACCTGGCCGGCGCGCATCAGCGCGATGCGGTCGGCCAGGAACATGGCCTCCTCCGGGTCGTGGGTAACCAGCATGGTGGCGGCGCCGTTCTGCTTCAGCACGTGGAGCGTCTCGTCGCGCACCTGCTCGCGCAGCCGGGCGTCCAGGCCCGAGAAGGGCTCATCGAGGAGCAACACCGCCGGGTTCGGGGCGAGCGCGCGGGCCAGCGCCACGCGCTGCTGCTGCCCGCCGGACAGGTGGTGCGGGAAGGAATCGGCGTAGCCAGCCATGCCGACCTGCCCCAGCGACTCCAACGCGCGCTTGCGCTGCGCCTCGCCGGACAGGGCGGTCAGGCCGAAGCGCACGTTGTCGAGCACCGACAGATGCGGGAACAGCGCGTAATCCTGGAAGACGAGGCCGACGCCGCGACGTTCCGGCGGGACCGCGCCGCGTTCGTCCGCCACCACCGTGCCGCCGATCCGGACAGAGCCGGTCTGCACCGCCTCCAGCCCCGCCGCGATGCGCAGCAGCGAGGACTTGCCGCAGCCGGACGGGCCGCACAGGCAGACGATCTCCCCCGCCCCGATGGTCACGCTGACGTCGTCAACGGCGACGACGCGCCCGTAGCGGTGGGTGACGCCGTTCAGCGCCAGGGCCTCCACCGCAATGGCGGCGCCACTGCCCTGCGGGCCGAAGGCGTCGAGGTGCCGCCCGTTGGCCGGGAGCGTGACCGGCGCGGCCTCGCAGGGAGCGCCTTGCCGCGGATCGGTCCCGCGGCTGAACAGGGCAGACGCCTTGTCGCGCAGCGCATTGCGCAGGCCGGCCGGGCGGGGTTCGGAAACGGCGTCTCCGGTCGCGGAGAAAGAACGGGCGTGGGTGACGGACGGACGATCCATGGCAGTCCCAGTCTATGGCGGTCCCAGTCTGAAGCGGCCCGGGGGTCGTTTGATGGCGGTCGATTGACCTTAGTACCGGCGCGCCGACCCCGATGCAAATGGTTCTTATTTTCGAGCGTTCCGCTCAGGTATCGGAATCGTCAGCGTTTTCCGATGGTTCCGCGTCCTCCAGGCCGGCCCCGCCGATGCCCAGAAGCACGGGCCGCGAATCGAGCAGGCCGGCGGCGCGCAGATCCTCCACCCCCGGCAGGTCGCGCAGCGTCTCCAGCCCGAAATGGTCGAGGAAATAGTCGGTGGTGATCCAGGTCAGCGGGCGCCCCGGCGTCTCGCGGCGGCGGCCCGGCCGGATCCAGCCGTTCTCCATCAGGATGTCCAGCGTGCCCTTGCTGGTCGCCACACCGCGGATCGCCTCGATCTCGGCGCGGGTCACCGGCTGGTGGTAGGCGATGATCGCCAGCGTCTCGATGGCGGCGCGGGACAGCTTCTTGGAAACCTCCTCCTCCGGCCGCAGCAGCGGCGCGAGATCGAGCGCCGTGCGGAAGGACCAGCCGGCGCCGGTGCGGATCAGGTTCACCCCGCGCGCCGCGTAATGGACGCGCAATTCCTCCAACAGCGCCCGGACGTCGGCGTCGCGGGTCAACCGCTTGCCCAGGGTCTCCTCGTCCAGTGGGTCGGCGGAGGCGAACAGCAGAGCTTCCAGCAGGCGCAGATCGCGCAAGCGCTGCTCGACCTCCTCCGGGTTGTCGATCTCCTGGATCATGCCGTCGGGTCCGCTCATTCCTCGTCGCCCTGCTCATGCTGGTGCTCATGCCGGCGCGATGCCCGGCGGACGTAGATGGGGGAAAAGGCGCCGTCCTGGCGAAGCTCCACCCGGCCGGCCTTGGCCAGCTCCAGCGTCGCCGCGAAATGGGCGGCCAGCGCCGAGCGGGTCAGCAGCCCGCCGCGCACGCCGTCCGGCAGGAAGCTCGACAGGGTGGCCCAGTCCGGCATGCGGCCCAGCAGCTCGGACAGGCGGCGCACCGCGTCCTCCAGCGAATAGAGGCGCACCGGCTCGATGTGCAGGACGCCGCCCTCCTGGCGCTTCTTGTGCTCGCCGTAGGCCTTCAGCAGGTCGTAGAGCGTGACCTGGAAGACCGACTTTCGCAGGATGTCGAGATCCTCCGGCGCGCCGCGGGCGAAGCGGTCAATCCCGAGCTGCGGGCGGGCGAACAGCTTGGCCGCCGCCCCCTTCATCGCCTCCAGCCGCTGGAGCTGGAAGGCCAGCGCCGCCGCCATGTCCTCGCCCGACGGCTCCTCGTCCTCGACCTCCGGGATCAGCAGGCGGGACTTGAGATAAGCCAGCCACGCCGCCATGACGAGATAGTCCGCCGCCAGCTCCAGCCGCACCTTCCGCGCCTCGGCGATGAAGGCGAGATACTGGTCGGCGAGCTGGAGGATGGAGATCTTCGTCAAGTCCACCTTCTGCTCACGCCCCAGCGCCAGCAGCATGTCGAGCGGCCCCTCGAATCCGTCCAGGACGAGGACGAGCTGTTCCGCCGGGCTGGCCGCCTCGGCGCCCTCGTCCTCATGATCCGGGGGTTTCCTGCCGACCATGCCGTCAGTTGCCGCTGAGGATGCGGATCAGCTCGATCATGTAATCGACCGGCGGGCCGAGCACCCAGGAGAAGACGCTGAGGTCCATGCCCAGCTCCCGCCCGATGAAGGGCAGAAGGAAGAAGGCGCCGATCAGGATCAGCATGCCGTACTTCTCCAGCCGGGCCAGCGGGAAGGCCAGCGCGTCGGGCAGGATGCCCACGGCCACGCGCCCGCCGTCGAGCGGCGGCAGCGGGATCATGTTGAAGACCATCAGCACGACGTTGACCAGGACCGACACCTCCAGCGCGGCGCGGACCCACATCTCGGTCGCCCCTCCCTGCGGGCTGGTGAAGCCCCAGATGATCGCCGAGACCAGCGCCAGCACGAAATTCACCCCCGGCCCGGCCAGCGCCACCCACACCATGTCGCGGCGCGGGTGGTGCAGGCGCCCGAAATTCACCGGCACCGGCTTGGCCCAGCCGAAGACGAAGCCCGTGGTGAAATACATCACCGCCGGCAACACCACCGTGCCCAGCGGGTCGATGTGGCGGAGCGGGTTCAGCGTCACCCGGCCCAGCCGCCATGCCGTGTCGTCGCCACGCCACATCGCCACGAAGCCGTGCGCCGCCTCGTGCATCGTGATGGCGAGGATCGCGGGGATGGCGACCGCGAAGATCATCGGTATGCGGTCGATCAGACCTTCCAGCACGCGCATCTCTCCCGTTGCGCCCCCCGAATTCGCCGGGGAAGCCTAAGCATGGCTCTAAACCTGGGGCGTTCCCAGCAATTCCGCCAGACGCGCCCGCAGGTCGTCGGCGTCCACCGGCTGCGCCGGGCCGCGCAGCGCCTCTGCCCGCTCCCAACGGCGGACGGCTTCCGCGCCCATCGCCGGAACGCCCTCGGCCACCGCCACCATCTCCTCCATCACGCCGTTGCAATGGAGCACGACGTCCAGCCCGGCGGCGAGGACCGCTTCCGCGCGGCCGCGCATGCCTCCGGCCAGCGCGCCCATCGACAGGTCGTCGCTGAACAGCAGCCCGTCGAAGCCGATGGGGGCGCCGCGCACCACCTCGCGCACCACCACCGCCGAGGTGCTGGCGGGCTGGTCCGGGTCGATGGCCTTCAGCACCACATGCGCGACCATGCCGAGCGGCATGTCGGCCAACGCGCGGAAGGGCGCGAAGTCGGTGGCCTCCAGCGCCGCGCGCGGGGCGTCCACCACCGGCAGTTCGGCGTGGCTGTCGGCGAAGGCCCGGCCATGGCCGGGCAGATGCTTGACGACCGGCAACACGCCGCCGGCCATCAGCCCCTCGCAGGTCGCCCGCGCCAGATCCGCCACGCGGGCCGGATCGCCGCAAAAGGCGCGGTCGCCGATGATGTCGTGGGCGCCCTCCACCGGCACGTCGCAGACCGGGGCGCAATCCACCGTCACGCCGCAGTCCGCCAGCATCAGCGCCAGCAGCCGGGCGTTGATGCGGGCGGCCTCCCGCCCGGCGGCGGCGTCGCGGGCTGCAAGGTCGCCGAAAGCGCGCATCGGCGGAAAAGCCGGCCAGTGCGGCGGGCGCATGCGGGCCACCCGACCGCCCTCCTGGTCGATCAGCACGGGGGCGTCGGCGCGGCCCACCGCCGCGCGCATCTCTGCCACCAGCGCACGCACCTGTTCCGGCGTGTCGCAATTGCGCCGGAACAGGATGAAGCCCAGCGGATCGGCGTCGCGGAAGAAGGCGCGCTCGTCCGCGGTCAGCACGGTGCCGGCGGCGCCGAACACCACCGCACGGTGAGGCGCAGGATGGGCCGCGCGACGAGGTCCGGACGCGTTTCGGGCGTTCGGCAAAGCCGGATCAGGGACGGACAACCACACACCCCACATTCTGGGACTTGAGCTGGGCGCAGACCGACTTGGCGCGCTCCTCGTCGAGGCCGACGCCCTGGATGCGGTAGAAGATGCCCTTCTCGCCCAGATCGGCCTTGGCGACCTGCATCGACAGCCCGCCGAGCGCCGCGCCGTAGCGGCTGGTCAGGCGTTTCCATTCCGTCGAGGCCTCGGCCTCGCTGCGCACCGCGGCGAGCTGGACGCGCCAGTTTCCCCCACCCGACGCCTTCGCCGGAACGGGGGCCGGCTGCGGAGCCGGGGCGGCGGCCACCGGCGGTGCGGGCTGGGGCTTCGCGGGTGCCGCAGCAGGAGGTGTCTGGGCCTGCGGCGGAGCCGGAGCCGGCTTGGCCGCCGGCGGCGGAGCCGGAATTGCGGCTACGGCGGGCGGCGGGGCCGGAGCGGCGGCGGGCGGCGCAGCTCCCTCCCCGTCCTGGCGCGGGACCGTGGTGGTCGAACCCGGCGGGGGCGGCGGCAGTTGGGCCACCGCGGGGGCCTCCGGCAGGGTCGGCGACGGAGGCACCTGGGGAGCGACGACCGGCCGCGGCAGCGGCTCCTCCGGCGGCGGCAGCAGGCGTTCGATCTGTGACTTCGACCCGCGGTCGTTCAGCCGCTCGTACACCAACTTGTCCTGGTGCGGCACTTCCATGCCGCCGGGCTGCTCCGGACGGGCCTTGGTCGGCGCGCTGTCGGCCATCAACAACGGCGGGCCGCCGTCCGGCGTGCTCTGCCCCTTGCCGCTGTAGACGACGACGATCGCGCCGGCGAAGGCCACGATGCCGACCACCGCCAGACCGAGGCCGAGCAGACCGCGCCGACCTCCCCGCTGCGGCGGCGTGCCGTAGGGATCGCTGGCGTGGTTGACATCGCCCTCATACCTCATGACCGCATTTCCTCCACCGGTTCCACGCCCATCACGGCGAGACCGGAGGCGATCACCGTGGCGACCGCGCTGACCAGCGCCAGACGGGCCACCGTCACCTCCTCGTCGCCGTCGATCAGGAAGCGCAGGCTGGTGTCGTCGCGGCCCTTGTTCCACAGGGCGTGGAAGTCGCTGGCAAGGTCGTAGAGGTAGAAGGCCACGCGGTGCGGCTCGTGCGCCTCGGCGGCGGACTCGACCAGACGCGGCCAGGTCGCCATGCGCTTGGCCAGCGCCATCTCCTCCTCGCTGTCGAGACGGGCAAGGTTGGCCTTGGCGGCCAGCGCCGCCAGCGACAGGTCGGCCCTCGGCAGCGCCGTCGCGGCGTGGCGCAGGACCGAGCGGCAGCGGGCGTGGGCGTACTGCACGTAGAAGACCGGGTTGTCCTTCGACTGCTCGACGACCTTGGCGAAGTCGAAGTCCAGCGTCTGGTCGTTGCGCCGGGTCAGCATGATGAAGCGGACGACGTCGCGGCCGACCTCCTCGATCACGTCGCGCAGCGTCACGAAGGTGCCGGCGCGCTTGGACATCTTCACCGGCTCGCCGTTCTTCATCAGATGGACGAGCTGGCACAGCTTCACGTCCAGCGACGCCTTGCCCTCGGTGATCGCCGTGGTCGCCGCCTGCATGCGCTTGACGTAGCCGCCATGGTCGGCGCCCCACACGTCGATCTGCAGGTCGAAGCCGCGGCGGTGCTTGTCGTAGTGGTAAGCGATGTCGTTGGAGAAGTAGGTGAAGGAGCCGTCCGACTTCTTCAGCGGACGGTCGACGTCGTCGCCGAAGTCGGTGGACTTGAACAGGGTCTGCGGGCGCGGCTCCCAGTCGTCGGGCTTCTTGCCCTTCGGCGGCTCCAGCACGCCGACATAGATCAGGCCGCGGTCCTCCAGCGCCTTCAGCGCCGTGTCCACCGCCCCGGCCTTCACCAGCGCGCGCTCGGAGCTGTAGACGTCCATGCGGACGCCGAGGACGCCGAGGTCCTCCTTGATCCATTCCATGATGGTGGCGATGGCGAAGTCGCGGCAGGCCGGCAGCCAGTCGGCCTCGTCCGCGCCGACCCATTTGTTGCCGTCCCGCTCGGCCAGGGCCTGCCCGACCTCCTTCAGATACTCGCCGGGATAGAGGCCCGCCGGAATCTCGCCGATGTCTTCGCCCAACGCCTCGCGGTAGCGCAGGAAGGTGGAGCGGCCCAGCACGTCGACCTGGGCGCCGGCGTCGTTGATGTAATATTCGCGGCTGACGGCGTAGCCGGCCTTCTCCAGCAGCGCGGCCAGCGCGTCGCCGAAGACGGCGCCACGGCCGTGGGCCGCGTGCAGCGGGCCGGTGGGGTTGGCCGACACGTATTCGACGTTCACCGGACGCTGGCCGCCCAGCGCGCTCTCGCCGTAGGCGGTGCCGGCGGTCAGCACGTCGCGGATGCGGTCGCGCCAGACGTCGGCTGTCAGGCGCAGGTTCACGAAGCCCGGACCGGCGATCTCGGCGCTCGCCACGTCGGGGCGGGTCTTCAGCTTCGCCACCAGCAGCTCGGCCAGGGCGCGGGGCGGCTTGCCTGCCGGCTTGGCCAGGATCATCGCCGCGTTGGTCGACAGGTCGCCGTGCGCCGCCTCGCGCGGCGGCTCCACCGTCAGGCGCGCGGTGTCGAGCCCCGCCGGGATCTGGCCCTCGGCGGCCAGCTCGTCCAGCAGCTTGCGGATGTCGTTCTCGAAGACCTTGAAGATGTTCATCGGTTCAATTCTTGCTTTAGGTCTGGGCCGGTTAGGTCTTGGCCGTTCAGGTCTTGGCGTCCATGTCGAACAGGCGGGCGTATTCGGCGAGCGCGTAGCGGTCGGTCATCCCGGCGATGTAGTCGGCGACCAGCCTCGCCAGCACTGTCCGGTCCCCGTGCCCGCCCTGTCTGGCGATCTCCTCCTGCCATTGCGTCGGCAGGGTGTTCGGCTCGGCCAGGAACAGGTCGAACAGGGCGGTGACCACCCGCTTGCACTTGCTCATTTCCCGGTTCACCCGGTAATGGCGGTACATGCGCTGTTTCAGGAAGGCGCGCAAGGGCCGCTGCGCCTCGACCATCGCGGGGGAGAAGCTGACGACCGCCTCCGGCAGGGCGCGCAGCTCGGCGGCGCTGCCCGGACGGTGGCGGTCCAGCCGCTCCCGCGTCTCGGCCAGCAGGTCGACGATCATGTTGTTGATCATCCGCCGGATCGTCTCGTGGATCAGGCGGGAGCGCTCCAGCCCCGGATAGCGGTCGCAGACCTGCCGCACCACCGGGCCGACCAGCGGCAGCTCCGCCACCTCGTCCACCGTGAACAGGCCGGCGCGCAGCCCGTCGTCGATGTCGTGGTTGTTGTAGGCGATGTCGTCGGCCAGGGCCGCCACCTGCGCCTCGGCGCCCGGGTTGGTGTGAAGCTCCAGGTCGCAGCGCTCCTGGAAGGCGGCCAGGGTCGTCGGCAGCCTTTCACCATCGCGAAGAGGCAGCAGCGGGCCGTTGTGCTTGACCACGCCCTCCAGCGCTTCCCAGGTCAGGTTCAGCCCGTCGAAATCGGCGTAACGCCGCTCCAGCATCGTCAGGATGCGCAGCGTCTGGTCGTTGTGGGCGAAACCGCCATAGGGCGCCATGCAGGCGTTCAGCGCGTCCTCTCCGGCATGGCCGAATGGGGTGTGGCCGAGATCGTGGGCGAGCGCCACCGCCTCCGCCAGATCCTCGTTCAGCCCCAGCGCGCGGCTGATCGAGCGGGCGATCTGCGCCACCTCCAGGCTGTGGGTCAGGCGTGTGCGGAAATAGTCGCCCTCGTGATAGACGAAGACCTGCGTCTTGTACTTCAGCTTGCGGAAGGCGCCGGAATGCACGATGCGGTCGCGGTCGCGCTGGTAGCACGAGCGCGTCGGGCTTTCCGGCTCCGGGAACAGCCGGCCGCGCGTCTGTGCGGGGTCGCAGCCATAGGGCGCCGGGCGATCCTGGAAGAAGTCCGCCGTCATGGCGCGGACACTACCGACGCAAACCGCGCTGTGCAACGGCGAAGGCGGAGACCCGCCGAGACATCCGGCAGCCGCAAGCATGCATTCGGGCACAGGCGAACCGCAGGTCAGGCATGAGTTCGCCGGACATGCCTTTGACGAAAGGCGGACGCACCCTTACATTCGTCATCGTGTCGTCTGTCCCGCGAAACACCCCCGCGAAACACCGAGGTCCGTCCCATGCCCGACACCGCCCTTCCCGCCACCGCGCAAGAGGGTGCGCGCGTTCTCGCCGTGTCCGACAGCGCCGCCAAGCGCGTCGCCTTCCTGATCGAGCACGAGGGTGACCCGGCCCTGATGCTGCGCCTGACGGTGTCGGGCGGCGGCTGCTCCGGCTTCCAGTACGGCTTCGCCTTCGACGCCACGGCGAACGAGGACGACCATGTCTTCGAGAAGAACGGCGTGAAGGTCGTCACCGACGACGCCTCGCTGGACCTGCTGGCTGGCTCCACCCTCGATTATGTCGAGGACCTGATGGGGGCCGCCTTCCAGATCAAGAACCCGAACGCTACGGCCTCCTGCGGCTGCGGCAACTCCTTCGCCGCCTGACGGGTCCTTTTTTCCCCCTGGCCTTTGCCGAACAAGAAGAACACGACGTGAAGATCGCCACCTGGAACGTCAACTCGGCGAAGGCCCGCCTTCCGCTGATCACCGACTGGCTACGCGCGGAGTCCCCGGACGTCGCGCTGCTCCAGGAGATCAAGTGCGAGACCGCGGCCTTTCCCCGCGCGGCCTTCGAGGAACTCGGCTACCACGTCACGCCGGTGGGGCAGAAGTCCTACAACGGCGTGGCGTTCCTCTCCAAGGAGCCGCATGAGGATGTGCTGACCCGCCTGCCCGGCGAGCCGGAGGACGAGCAGGCCCGCTATGTCGAGGCCACGGTGGGCGGCGTGCGCATCGCCTCGCTCTATCTGCCCAACGGCAACCCCCTCGGGACGGAGAAGTTCGCCTATAAGCTCCGCTGGATGGACCGCCTGCACGCCCACGCCCGCGGTCTGCTGGAGCAGGAAATCCCTTTCGTCCTGGGCGGCGACTACAACATCATCCCGGAGCCGCGCGACGTCTTCGACCCGGTGGCCTTCGCCGGCGACGCCCTGTTCCAGCCCGAATCGCGGGCGAAATTCCGCGCCCTGCTGAATCTGGGTCTGACCGAAGCCTACCGCGCCCTTCACGACGACGACCACGCCTACACATTCTGGGACTATCAGGCGGGCTGCTGGCCGCGGGACCTGGGGTTGCGCATCGATCACTTCCTGCTATCCCCGCAGGCCGCCGACCGTCTGGTGGAGTGCCGCATCGACCGCCGACCGCGCGGCGCGGAAAAAGCGTCCGACCACACGCCGGTCCTGCTCGATCTGCGCGACGGGTCAGACATTTCTTAAATTTTTTCACGGATCCTCAAGGCCGACTCGGAAACCGAGCGAGCGTCCATCCGCGGGGAGAGGCGGCAAGACGATGGTCTGGGGACAGGACAGCGGCCGCAGAGCGATCGAAGAGCTGCTGACGGCCATCGAGCAGCAGGCCGGCGAAGCGGTCGCACTGGGGGCGCGCGCGCAGCGCGACATTGAGGAAGACCGCTTTTCCTCGTTCCTGGGCTTCCGCCGCAAGGTGGAGGAGGTGCGCGCCCTCGTCGCGCTGACGGAAGAGCGCCTGACGACCGTCAACACGGCGAAGCTGTCCGACCTGCGCACGGAGTTCGAGCGGATCGACCTTCTCCTGACCGGCCTGCTGGCCCGCGCCACCCGGAACTATTTCGAACGGATGCGGGAGGATCAGGCGCTCCCCATCGGCGCCCGCGAACTGTTCGAACCGGAGTTGAAGATCATCGAGGAGATGCGCACCAAGCTGGACCGTCCGCACTATGCGGGGCGTGTGTCGGCCACGGTGATCGAGGATCTGGAGGCGACCGGCGTCATGATCCGCAAGGTCATCAGCCGCGCGCCGAGCCTGCCCGACTTCTCCGACTCCCCAACGCCGCCGAAGCCTACGAAGCGACTGTCAAACTTGGGGCGCCCGATCCGGATGTGACGCCGTCATGATTAACGTTGGGGTTCGTTGCATAGCGGGGCTCAAAAGCGAGTTGACCCCGGAACAGGGACACGGCATGTTCCCCCCGCTTCCGATCCGCAGCAAGCGGAGAGCCGAGATCAGGCTCCGATTTGGGGATCAGAGCGGGGATCAGCAGGCGATGGTCCCCGAATGCGCAGGGCGCCGCTCCTGATGCATTGCTTTGGATGGGTGGCCGAGCGGTTTAAGGCTCCAGTCTTGAAAACTGGCGTGGGGGCAACTCCACCGTGGGTTCGAATCCCACCCCATCCGCCAATTCCTTCTTCGCCGAATTTCGCTGAACCCCGCCAAACCCGCATGTTTGCTGGCTTTTAGCCCGGCACCTCCTTCGCCAAGCATCGCCCTTGACCGCCGGAAGCCGCCCCCTGATGATGGGTAGGATAGCGGGTAGCGCCTCGTACCCATCACCGCCATCCTGACGCTGCTCCGTTACCCATCAAAGGATACCCATCAACACGGGGCTAACCTGCTGATCCGGAGCAGAAAATGCCGAAAAAAGCCGCCGGCCTAACAGCTCGAAAAGTTGAAACGATTCGGACCCCTGGCCTCTTCGCCGATGGCAATGGCCTCTACCTCCAGGTCACCGCCACGGGGGCCAAGACCTGGATTTTCCGCTACTCCATAGGCGGGAAGCGAAGGGACATGGGGCTGGGCTCGACTACCGTTGTCAGCCTCGCGCAGGCCCGAGACAAGGCCGTAGAAGCGAAGAAGGTCGTAGCGGCGGGAACTGACCCGCTCGAAGCCAGGAAGGCTCAGGAGGCCGCGCGAGCGCTGGAGGCGGCCCGTGCCGTGACATTCAAAGAGTGCGCGGCCAGCTATATCGAATCCATGCAGGCCGGATGGAAGAGCACCAAGCATGGGGCGCAATGGACGTCGACACTCGAAACCTATGCCTATCCGTTGATCGGGAGCCTACCCATCAACGTCATCGACACCAACCTCGTGCTCAAGGTTCTGGAACCGATCTGGACCACCAAGACGGAGACGGCCAGCCGGGTCCGTGGGCGCATCGAATCGATTCTCGACTACGCCAAGGTCCGCGGGCATCGGTCCGGCGAGAACCCAGCCCGGTGGCGCGGCCACCTCGACCACATCTTGCCCGCCAAGAACGATGTGGTGAAGGTCGAGCATCACGCCGCCCTGCCCTACGCCTCGATGCCGTCGTTCTGGCCGAAGCTCCAGGTTCAGGACGGCATGGGAGCGCGGGCGCTGGAACTGGCCATCTTGACCGCCACACGAACCAACGAGGTTCTGGGCGCGAAATGGTCTGAGATCGATGTGGAGAGGCGGGTTTGGATCATCCCACCAGAGCGGATGAAGCCAGGTGTCGAACATCGGGTGCCGCTGACGGAACCGACCCTCGCACTGCTGAGGAAGATGGGCGCGATCCGGAGGGGAGAGCTGGTGTTCACCGGGCAGACCAAGGACCGCCCGCTTTCCAACATGGCGATGAACATGACGCTCCGCAGGATGAAGCTGGACGTCACCCCTCATGGATTCCGCAGCACGTTCCGGACCTGGGTTGCCGAGAAGACCCATTTCCCAGACGACGTGGCGGAGGCAGCGTTATCCCATACACAGGGCAACAAGGTGGTGGCCGCCTATCAGCGCGGGGATCTGTTCGAAAAGCGGCGCCTGCTGATGCAGGCGTGGGCACAGTTCGTTACCGGCTTGGACGGGAAAACCGAACAGGCCGATGGGTAGCGCCCCACCGTGGGGCAAACCCCTCTCCTCCGTGAAGCCGGTTCTTGCCATCGTGGCAAGAACCCCTTGGTTCAGACGACCGGTTCCTGAAAAGTCAGGAGCCGGCGCAACTCCCTCAAAAGTGAGGGAGCTGATTTTGTTCCGTTGTGGGATATCCCGGCACGGTCCCCACTCGATTCCGCTTGCAGCCTTCCTTGCCCCATCGGCTCGCAGCCAGGGTGTCCGCACTATGGAGCCCCCTCTCGCAGCCGCCGGCCATGGCGACGGGGAAGCCGCCACCGCCCCTTCACCGAGCTGAGGGGCAACCCATTGGCCGCCCAGCGAACCCGGTCAACGGCCGTTGCCGATCCGTCGCCACGGTCGATGGATCGGGTGCCGCACCGTCACGGACGGCGGTGTAATCCGTCACGAATCCGTTCACAATCCGTGACGGACTCACAACGGACAGCTTGCACCTCGATCACAGTCCATCGTCATGCCCGTGAGCTTGCCGGCCCTGCCCAGGCCGGCGCTGCGAGCGTACCGAATGTCACAGACCAGCCGGCGCGTCATGCCCGGCCGGCTTTTCTATGCGAGGTAACCATGAGCAAGCTCGAACCGCTGCGCCCGGCCGTCGAGGTGCTGGACCTTCGCCTGTCGGAAGGGACCGGGCAGACGCTGGCCATTGCCGTCGTTCAGGTGGGGCCGGTGGAGATCCGTAACGTGTGGGTGACCGACCGGGACGGGCGGCTGTTCGTGCGGCTGCCGGGCACCCTCATGAGGAAGCGGCTGAAGCCGGCCGTCTGCCTTGATGAGCCGGTGTTTCTGGAGCTGGTAGACTCGGTGCTGGCGGAGTACCGGGTGGCGACCGGGGCGGACCCGTGGGGCGACGTGCGATCGGCATCGAGGCCGCCCTTGCGAGTCGGCTGAGAGTTGGGTAGTGCCTCAGTTTGAATTCCGTTTGTAGGCGAACGCAGTGCAAAGGGCGCTCCCATCGAACCACGCGTTCCTAATCGAGCCGCGCGTTCCTATATGCTTAGCGGAAAGCATGGAGACGCTGAGTATGGGCACGCGAGAAACCTACACCGAAAAGCTGGCATGTCCCAAGTGCGGGACGACGGGTTCCGCGAAGCTAGAGGAGAACGCAAACCCTCTGCATCGCGGCAACCGACTGGACCGTAAGGTCATCGAGATCAATGGACCCTTCCAGGCAGAACCAAAGCTTGATGCTCCTATTCGCTGCGCGCAGTGCGATGCCGTCGTGCTGGACTGAGAGGATCGCATGCCTAAAGGACCACAGGGCTAGCAGCGCCCCGGTGACGTGATCGGGGCGGCCATCATGGTTGCCAAGATCGCAACCGGTGAAGCGGGCCGTACAAGAAGAAGACCACGGAGACGGCAAAGTGATCCGCCGCGCTTCCTCCCAGCGCCAGAAGCCGAAAGGGGTCGCCGTCACACCGACTGCGGCCCCTTCGGATTCTCAGCCCCGAAAATTCAAACTGAGGCACTACCGAATCATCTGCCTCATGAGGGTTGCCCACCGACAGCCGGCTATGGCCGTGGGCCGCATCCTGGCCGGCGATACCGGCCCGAGCATCTACAGCACCGAGGAACGCCCTGACGGGTTCCTGATGATCTGAGGTGGACCATGGCCGCGAGAATGAAGCTCCCCCCGCCACGCCCGCTGGCGCAGATCTACGCTGCTGACGCAACGCCGGTTGAGGTGGCTCACCTGCGCTCAATGCTGCCCCGGCTTGTGACGGCGCGGAACCGTGGCGAGCCGGTGGGCGAGTTGCTGAAGCACGTCGAGGCGCAGCTTGCGATTCTTGACGCACGATGAGGGGCAGGGAGAGGGCCTCAACAGTACCGACGAGAGGCCGGAGGGGTTCTTGGTGGTGTGAGAGGGGGCGATCGGAGTGGGCATTCACCTTGGTCAAAGCTCGCGCATCCAAAGCGCGCGATTCGGTACCACAGCGATCCGATGAAGCTGTCGTGTAATGGCTTGGGCACATACGCGCATATTCAATTACCCCAGGGAATCGCTTGTCGGACCCGAATCTGGGTGGATTAGGGGCGATGATCTTGCCTTTCCAAGAGTATGTGTGGAACACGAGAGTGATTTCTCGTCTCTTGGGATGCCCTCTATGATCATTTCTCTTGATGCCTATGTCGTGCGTGTTCGAGAGGTTCGCAAGAATTCTGCGAAGCCACTAGGCTTCTACGACGGGAAAAGTTCGTTATTAAACCGTGTTCATGGCTATATGAACCGGTTTTCGAGTAAATTCGTTAGAATACCGTATTTAGAGAAGTCCATAAAAGTCGAGAAGCTGAATATAAATGGCGACGAACTCCGCGGTGTGATGAAGGTTGGGCAGTTTGGATTTGCTGGCGATATCATTGATACTCAAACCGGCGACACCGTCTATGAAAAGAAAAAAACTGACGCTGATCCAATTCCCTATTTTTTTCATTAAGATTGCCGCCAAAGGGAGATCGGGGGATACTTGTCCTGCAGCGATCGGGTCTTGGTGGCATTAAGAGCCTTTTTGACCTTGTGGTTGTTGACCGCTTTGCTGCAGACCACAATGGATTGATTATGACTATCAATCCTTTAACGCCCCATGAGGTGCTGAAAGACTATATTCAGAGAGGCCGCATAGACGAGGTATCGCTTGTGCGGCATTCGATCGCTTCGGACATCGCAGACCAATTTGGAGGGGCTTCTTACGAAGAGGCCGGAGCTATAGAAATTAGCATAAAGCCGAAAAGAAGAGGATTTTTCGATAAAGACGGAATTATGGAGGTTCTGGAGGGCGCTCGCGACATCAAATCGCTTTATGATCTCCATGACTTCCATTATGATACGATTAAGACTAAGGTAGTCGTTGACGGTGTTACTCGGACGTTTGATATTGTGCAGCCGAAAAGATTTCGAGCCTCTGTCAATGTGACGCGTGACGTGAGTGTGGGAGCGGATGGGCACCCTGATTACAACAGCTTGGTCATCGTCTCTGACTCGGTAATTCGCGGCATGGCGCGAAAGGCGGGGATAGTGTTATGAGTGCAAAAATAAATGCGTGGTGCATAGTTCAAGATCACCTTGATACATTAAACGATGAAAGCAATCAGAAGCGATCAGCTTCTGATATTGGTGATTGCTCACCGGGCTGGCTGAGCGGGTGCCGCCAGCTGGGCGTTGCGCGCATTGGGGGTGGTTGGCGATGCCGGTGTTGCGTTGCGCGGCCGGACATGAGTCAAAGGCGGGATGACGGTTCCG
>NZ_QOKV01000060.1 GCF_008365405.1 Azospirillum brasilense
TCCTCGGCATCGGCCTGCTGATCGCGTTGGCGGCGCCCTTCGTGCTGTACCCCGTCTTCGTGATGAAGGTGCTGTGCTTCGCGCTGTTCGCCTGCGCCTTCAACCTGCTGATCGGCTTCGCCGGTCTGCTGAGCTTCGGCCACGCCGCCTTCTTCGGTGGGGCGGCCTACATCACCGCCCATTCCGCCAAGGTCTGGGGGCTGGGGCCGGAGGTCAGCATCCTGCTCGGCATGGGCTTCTCCGCGCTGCTGGGCCTCGCCTTCGGCGCTCTGGCGATCCGCCGGCAGGGCATCTACTTCGCCATGATCACTCTGGCGCTGTCGCAGATGGTCTTCTTCATGGCGCTCCAGCTCAAGTTCACCGGCGGCGAGGACGGCATCCAGGCGGTGCCGCGCGGGCATCTGTTCGGGGTGATCGACCTCAACAACTTGATGTCCATGTACCACTTCGTGCTGGCGGTGTTCCTGGCCGGCTTCGCGGTGGTCTGGCGCACGGTGCACTCGCCCTTCGGCCAAGTGCTGAAGGCGATCCGCGAGAACGAGCCGCGCGCCGTGTCGCTGGGCTACCGGACGGAGCGTTACAAGCTGCTGGCCTTCGTGCTGTCGGCGAGCCTCGCCGGTCTGGCCGGCGGCACCAAGGCGCTGGTCTTCCAGCTCGCCTCGCTGACCGACGTGACGTGGCAGATGTCCGGCGAGGTGGTGCTGATGACGCTGCTCGGCGGCATGGGCACGCTGCTCGGCCCGGTGGTGGGGGCGGCCATCGTCGTCACGCTGCAGAGCTACCTGGCCGACTTCAATGTGCCGGTTCCGGTGGTGACCGGCGCCATCTTCGTGGTCTGTGTGCTGGTCTTCCGACGCGGCGTCGTCGGCGAGTGCCTTGCCTGGATTGGCAGGCGCAGCCGCTGATCCTTCCTCGCCGTGCACCGGAGGTGTAGCCGTGTTCTTGACATACAAAATCCCTGGCGCGTTGGTGACTTCGGCGGTGCTTGCTGCCGTGCTGCTCGGCAGTTTCGCCTATGATGCCGCGTCCAGGCGCTTGCGGGAGACGGCGCAGGACAAGCTGGTGGCGCTGGCCGATGCGCGCGAAGCCAGCGTGCGCGCCTATCTGGACAATTTGGAAAGCGACATCGTGCTGACCGCCAGCACCCGGTCCATGCGTGACGCGGCGGTCGGGATGAGCAACGGCTGGCGCGTCGAGGCCGACCGCGGGGACGCTGGCGCTTCCCTGCGCAAGCGCTACGTGGACGACAACCCATACCCGGCTGGCGAGCGCCACAGGCTGGAAAAGGCGGATTCCGGCGCGATGTACGACATCGCGCACCTGCGGCTGCATGGCTGGATGCAGGATCTCATGCAGCGCCGGGGTCTCGCCGACGTGCTTTTGCTGAGTCCTGAGGGCGTGGTGATTTATAGCGTGGCCAAGGGGGCCGACTTTGCCCGTCCGGTCGCGTCACCCGCCCTGGCCAACCTTCAGGCCGCCGTCCGAAGCGATCCACACCCCGGCACACTGCAGATCGCTGACTTCACCGTCTATGGCGCGCCCGACGAGCCGCCCTCGGCCTTCCTCGTCAGTCCCATCACCATGCCGCAGCCGGACGGCAGCGCCCAATTGCTCGCCCTCCTCGCATTTCGGCTGGAGCCCGACGGCCTGAACCGCATCATGCGGGCGACCGATGGCATGGGTGAGACCGGCGACACCTACCTTCTCGGCGCCGATGGCCTTCTGCGCAGCACACCCCGCTTCGCTCACGGCCTGCCCGTCCTGTCCCGCCACGTCGGCGGATCCATAACCATGGGGCCAACTGGCGGATATGCTGGCAACGCGCGCGTGGTCGAGACGATGAACGCGCTTGGCACGGCAGTCGCCCTGGCCGCGGCCCGTCCGCTGCGGCACGACAGACTGGCCTGGACCGTTCTGGCGGAAGCCTCGGTGGCGGAGGTGCTGGCGCCGGTTTACGCCATGCGCAACCAGATGATGATCGCCGGTTGCCTGTTGTTGCTCATCATTTGCGTGGGCGGCGTCCTTTTTGCCCGTGGCATCACGAAGTCGCTGAGCGCGATGAGCCACGCCATGCAACGCCTCGCCGAAGGAGACCTCGACATCACGATTCCGGCCCGGGATCGGCGCGATGAGATCGGCCGGATGGCTGACGCTATGCAGGTGTTTCAGGAAGCACTGGGGCGTGCCGAGGTTCTAAAGGCTGAACAGGAGCAAGTGCGCGCTCAGCGCGAAAAGCGGACGCGTGCGCTGGAGCAGGCAACCCAAGGCTTCGACTCCCGTGTCGGAGGCATCGTCCGCGCCGTGGCCTCTTCCGCGGACGGATTGGAAGCGACCGCCCAAACCATGAGCGACGGTGCCGACCGCACCCTGAACGAGGCCACCGGCGTCGCCGCTGCGGCCGAGCAGACTGCGGCGAGTGTCGGCACCGTGGCCTCGGCGGCCAACCAACTCCGCGCTTCCATCAGCAACATCCGTCGCCACAACGAGGAATCCAGCCGCATCACCCACGCCGCCATCGACGCCTCCGTGCAAGCCGGCGGTACCATGCGGGTGCTGGTGGAGACCTCCGGCCGCATTGGCGCCGTGGTGCAGCTCATCCACGATATCGCGGCGCAGACCAACCTGTTGGCCCTGAACGCGACCATCGAGGCGGCCCGCGCCGGAGAGGCCGGCAAGGGCTTCGCCGTCGTGGCCTCGGAGGTCAAGAGCCTGGCCGCTCAGACGGCCAGAGCGACCGAGGAGATCGGCGCCCAGATCGACACCATGCAGTCGGTAACCGACGGGGCAGCCGTTGCCATTGGCCAGATCGTCTCGGTGATTGAGGAGATGGGCCAAATCTCCGCCATCGTGACCGGTGCCGTTGAAGAGCAGGGTGCGGCGATCGCCGAGATCGCTGCCAACGCCGGCCAGGCGGCAACGGCAACTCAGTCCGTGACCGCCATCATCGACGGCGTGGCGCTCTCCGCCAACAGCACCAAAACGGCGGCGGGGGATGTGTTGAGCGCCTCCGGCGACCTTACCCGGCAAGCCGCCAGCCTGCGCACAGAAATCGAACGTTTCCTGTCCGACATTCGAACCACGGAAGAAGCAACCCCGACATGAAGGTCCTCGTCCCGGTCAAGCGGGTGGTCGATTACAACGTCAAGATCCGCGTCAAGGCGGACGGTTCCGGCGTTGAGACCGCCAACGTGAAGATGAGCATGAACCCCTTCGACGAGATCGCCG
>NZ_QOKV01000061.1 GCF_008365405.1 Azospirillum brasilense
GTACGCATCCGGTGAGTGACGCAGGTGCGGATCGAAGCGGTCAGCGTCCCGTTCGGTGGATTTGGATGAGTTCCTTGAGGTTCTCGACGCCATCCTCGGTCAGGGCATAGAACCACTGCTCGCCTGGGCCGAACACGGTCAGGCAACCGTCCTCCGGCTCCAACTCGATGGCGATGTCGATCAGCCATTCGACGTCCTCGCCGAGGATCTCAGCGACGCGCTCCATGGTCACGAGGTTGCGGGTTCTGGCCATGGTTCCTCAGATCGCCGTGGTCGTCTCGTGCAGCCGCTTCCATTCCCAGGGCAGCAACTCGTGCAGCTTCGTCTGCGGCAGATCGTTGATGCGGGCCAGGACGTCGGCCAGCCACGCCTGGGGATCGATGTTGTTCATCTTGGCGCTCACGATCAAGCTGTACATGGCGGCAGCGCGCTGTCCGCCGCGGTCGGAGCCGCAGAACAGCCACGCTTTCCTGCCGAGGGCGATGCCGCGCAACGCTCGTTCGGCGGAATTGTTGGTCAGGCAGACCCGTCCGTCACGCAGGAAGCGGGTGAAGCCTTCCCAGCGGGTCAGCATGTAGTCCATCGCCTTGGCCACCGGCGCGTGCTTCGACATCCCGGCCCGGGCCGCCCGCATCCAGGTCTCCAGTTCCTCGATCCGGGGTTTGGACAGCTCGGTGCGCAGCGCCAGACGGTCGGCCGCCGAACGCCCCAGCGCCTCGCGCTCGATGTCGAACAGCGGGTCGATGCGCCGCACCGCCTCCAGCGCCAGCGGGGAGATCGGCGGCGCTCCCTTGCCGCGCCGCTTGTTGGCGGCGATGTCGGCCAGCTCGAAGAATTTCCGACGCGCGTGCGCCCAACACAGCGCCTCGGCCACGGGCTCCGGCTGGCGGCTCGCGTCGTAGAGGCGGTTGTACCCGGCATAGGCGTCGGCCTGCAGCACCCCCGCCCACCCGGCCAGATGCGCCTCGGGATGCCCGCCGCCACGGTCGCGGGAGTAGTGGAACAGCGCCGCCGGCGGCGCCGCGCCCGCGAAGGGGCGATCGTCGCGCACATAGACCCAGATGCGGCCGGTGTCGGTCTTGCCCTTCGCCAGCACCGGCACGGTCGTGTCGTCGCCGTGCAACCGCTCCGCCGCCAGCACATGCGCTGCGAGCCGGTCGAGCAGCGGCTTCAGCACGCGGCATGCCGCGCCCACCTGGTCGGCCGCGGTGGACAGGCTGATCTCCATGCCCTCCTTGGCGAAGCGTTCGCACTGCCGGTTCAGCGGCTGGTGCTGGCCGAACTTCTCGAACAGCAGCGTGGCCAGCAGGTTCGGCCCCGCCCAGCCCCGCGGCGTGGTGTGGAATGGTGCCGGCGGCTGGCTGATCGTCTCGCAGTCCCGACAGGAGAATTTCTCGCGCACCGTCTGGATGATCGTCCACCGCGCGGGGATGCGCTCGGCCGTCTCGGTGATGCTCTCGCCCAGCTTGCACAGCCGGGTCGATCCGCAGCACGGGCATGCCGCCGGCGCCGGGATCACGACGCGCTCGCGCGGCAGGTGCGCCGGGAACGGCTTGCGCGATGGCGCCCTGCGGGTGATGCGGGCCGCGCCGGTCGCCTGTTCCGCCGCCAGATCGTCCTCGCCGACGCTGGCCTCCGCCTCCTCCAGCTGGAATTCGAGTTGGTCGAGCAGTCGGGAGGTCCGTTCGGAGCGACGGCCGTAGAGGTCGCGCTGGAGCTTCTCGATCTGGAGCTTCAGGGTGGCGATCAGCGCCTGGTCGCCGGACCGTTCGGCCCGCGCCTGGGCGGCGTCCGCCTCGGCCAACGCAGCTCGGCCACGCGCTTCGATCAGCGCGGCGCGCAGGGCGTCGATGTCGTCGGGCAGGGCGTCCATGGGGCCGGATTGTACCCGGAAACCCGCACCAATCCTCGCTCTTCCCGCCGGAGAGCGGCGGGTTGATTCACTGTGCCGCAGCCTATCCGGCCGAGCGCGGCCGCCAGGTTTGCTGCGGGTTGCGCCAGTCGATGGCGTCGAGCAGATACGCGAGCTGGGACGCGGAAATGGCCACGGCTCCGCTGGCCGGGCTGGGCCAGATGAAACGGCCCCGCTCAAGCCTCTTGGCGTAAAGCGACATGCCAAGCCCGTCATGCCACAGGCACTTCACCAGGTCGCCGCGACGTCCACGGAAGACGTATAAATCGCCGGCATGAGGATCGCGGCCAAGACCCTCCTGGACCTTCAGCGCCAGCGAGTTCATCCCGCAGCGCATGTCGGTGACCCCGCCGGCCAGCCAGACCCGAACGCCCGAGGGGACCGGGATCATGCCGACCGTCCCGACAGCGCGGCGATCACCGTGCCGACCAGGGCCGGATCGACCGGGCCGGTGAGGCGCAAGCGCGCCGTCGCGAACTCGACCTCGATGAGACCGGCTGGTGGGGCCGCTGGCGCCGCTGTCGGCTCCGCCACCTCCTCCGGTGCCGGAGCGTCGGTGGCAACGGTGATCGGCATAAAGGCGGGCAGCCGGGGCTGCTGACCGAAGAACTGGCGGCGCCAGCGGTACAGCAGGCTGACGTCCACGCCCAGGCGCCGGGCGACTTCAGTCGCCTTGACGCCCGGCTGGAACGCCTCTTCGACCAGCCGCAGCTTCTCCTCGTCGCTGAACTGCCGCCGCCGCTCCAGGCCCGTGATCACCTCGACGCGTTGGATAGTCATAGGGACTGCCATAGGGATAGCCATAGGGACAGGCTCTATGATTCAGCTTCCCCGCTCGGTCACAAGGCGGCGCTCGGCGGAGGGGTACC
>NZ_QOKV01000062.1 GCF_008365405.1 Azospirillum brasilense
CTGCCCTGGAACTGGAAGGCCGAACGCGCCGCCACGGCCGCCTGATCCTTTCCGACATCACACGCCCCGGCCGTCATCCTCGCGCGACACCCAGCGCGCCGCTACGTGGGGCGCCGACGACGGATACCATCCACCATGCACCGGGAATGCGGATGGCCCAGTATCCAATCGGCGACAGGTCCACCACGTCGCCGCGTTTGAGGTCGACCAAGATGGTCCCGTAGCGATGGCCCTTGCGCCACGCCCACTCGTCCACCCCCAGTACCCGAGGCGCCGGGGTGTCGACGCGCGGCGCCTTGGTAGCGAGCCGCAGGAGGGTGTCGGCGGAGACCGGGATAGCGAGGCGCTGGACGAGCCGCCCAGGGCGAGCGCAATATGGCGCTGAATGTCGACGAGGCGCTCGGAGCGGCGGGCGGAGGATTGCACGATCCCAGGCAGGCACTCCCAAAAATTAGGCGAAGTCACAGATATTCGTCTATCTGCTCTTGAACAGGAGAATGATGTGGTTAATCGCCATCGTAACAAGCGCACTGACCTATTGGAAGCCAATGCCACCGATGAATCCCGACATACGCCATCTAATGTCATAAATGAAATTCGGTCTGTCTCATCGGATTTAGCGAAGTCTGTAAACTCACATGGGTGGAAAATGGCTATTTTAATAGCGATTATTATTGGGGTCTCCTACCATATCATTAATGAGATTATACCGTAAAAGGGGCGATGAAACGAAAGATCGCGATTTAATTTAATAATTACTGCCGCCAAAGCTGCGCAACCAGACCAGAACCGAGGCGATCTCGACGAAGGCGAGATAGTGGGCCTCGAGCTTGTCGTAACGGGTCGCCACGCGGTGGGGTTGGCCCGAAAAGTCTGCTGCGGTGGGCCGCGGTTACAGCCGCCACAGTTCCACGCCATCCGGCACACCGCCGCGGTCGAGCAGGCTCTTTATGTCCATAACGAGGCCACGCCGGTCCTTCAGCAGGCCGGTCGCCAGTTCCCAGCCTTCCTCCCGGTAGACGGCGTGGGGAACGGCTAGTACCACCGCATCGGCGGGCGGCAGGGCGTCCCGCGCGGTCAGGGTCAGGCCGTACTCGTGGGCCACCTCTTCCGCCGAAGCCAGTGGATCGTGAAGCGCGACCTCCACCCCGAAGCTCGCCAGCTCCGCCACGATATCCACCACGCGGGTGTTGCGGATATCGGGCACGTCCTCCTTGAACGTCAGGCCCAGCACCGTCACCCGCAGCGGCCCAGCCGGCCCGGTCCTCCGACGCAGAAGCCGCTTCACCGTCTCCTGCGCCACATACTGGCCCATGGTGTCGTTGATGCGCCGGCCCGCCAGGATGACTTCCGGGTTGTGGCCGAGCTGCTCCGCCCGGTGGGTCAGATAATAGGGGTCCACGCCGATGCAGTGGCCGCCGACCAGACCCGGCTGGAATTTCAAGAAGTTCCACTTGGTGCCGGCGGCGGCCAGCACGTCGCGGGTGTCGATGCCCATGCGGTGGAAGATCACCGCCAGTTCGTTCATCAGCGCGATGTTGACGTCGCGCTGGGTGTTCTCGATGACCTTGGCGGCCTCCGCCACGGCGATCGAGGCGGCCTCGTGCACCCCGGCCTTGACCACGCTGCCATAGACCGCGGCGACCAGCGCCCGCGTCGCCGGGTCGGAGCCGGAGACCACCTTGGTGATCGTCTCGAAGCGGTGTTCCCGGTCCCCGGGGTTGATGCGCTCCGGTGAGTAACCGACCGTGAAGTCCCGCCCGCAGGTCAGGCCTGATTCTTTCTCCAGGACCGGCACGCAGTCCATCTCGGTGGCGCTGGGGTAAACGGTGGATTCATAGACCACTACGTCGCCGCGCTTCAGGTATCGTCCAACGGTGCGGCTGGCGGCTAGCAACGGGCGCAGATCCGGGCGCTTGGCGTCGTCGATGGGGGTTGGCACGGTGACGATGTGGAAATCGGCCGCTGCTAGGTCGGCCGGGTTGTCAGTCAGGTGCAGGTTGGCCATGGCCAGATCCGCGTCAGGCACCTCGCCCGTGTGGTCGTGCCCGTCCCGCAGCGCCGCGATGCGATGCGCGTCGATGTCAAAGGCGACCACGGGCACGCCTGCGCGGCCGAACGCAACGGCCACCGGCAGGCCGACGTAGCCGAGTCCAATCACCGAGATGCGGCGGGAGTGGGTCATGACGGCAACTTGTCCTTGATAAAAAGCAGGACGGAACTGGGGTGCTTTAGAGTGCCGATCAAAACGTCTTTTATTCTGAACAAAATCAATGACTTGGATTCCATAAGACGGAGTTTTGATCCGCGTTCTTATACACTTCGCAACCGGTCTTTCCCAGCATTTTTCAAGTCTTCCACAATCCGGCCGCCGAGCGGCTCCGCGGATTCAAGCTGAAGTGCGACACTGGGTTTCTAGGATTTTACGCCTCGGTATGGGTGTGTTTCTTCCTCTGGGAAGGTTGACGTGAAGTCACACCGGTGGGTCCATCGGCGCTCCGGCCTATGGCGCTGGGCCAAGTCGGGACGCGAGGGCGGCGAGGCTGGCCGCGAAGACCTCCGCGGGCGTCAGATAATTCAGACAGCGCCGGGGTGATCTTGCCTCGGTTCGGTGGTTCTTGCGCACTTTGCGTGGATAAGAGCGCCTAACAGAACCATTTCTGGACGAAGCGCCAGCAGATGAGGCTGGCAGCGATGTGGTGAAAGGCGGTGAAGATGTCGGCGCGCCGCTCGTAACGGACGGCGAGGCGGCGGAAGCGGGCGAA
>NZ_QOKV01000063.1 GCF_008365405.1 Azospirillum brasilense
TGGCGCTGCGCGGCCTGTCCAGCCCGGAGACCTCCCGCCAGGGCAACTTCTTCGGCATGGCCGGCATGACCATCGCCGTGCTGACCACGCTGGCCCTGCCCATCGTCCAGTCCTACTGGATGATCGTCCTCGGCATCGCCATCGGCGGCGGCATCGGCTACGTCATCGCCAAGAAGATCGAGATGACCGCCCTGCCGCAGCTCGTCGCGGCCTTCCACTCGCTGGTCGGTCTGGCCGCGGTGTTCGTGGCGCTGTCGGCCTTCTACTCGCCCGAGGCCTACGGCATCGGCGTCCCCGGCGCCATCGCCAAGGGCTCGCTGGTCGAGATGGCGCTCGGCACCGCCATCGGCGCGATCACCTTCACCGGCTCGATCGTCGCCTTTGCCAAGCTGCAGGGTCTGGTCACCGGCAAGCCGCTGGTCTTCCCCTTCCAGCACCACCTCAACGCCGCCCTCGGCGTGCTGACCATCCTCCTCATCGTCTGGCTGGTCCAGAGCAACGCCGATGCCCCGATGTGGCTGATCGTCGCCGTGTCGCTGGCGCTCGGCCTGCTGCTGATCCTGCCGATCGGCGGGGCGGACATGCCGGTGGTGATCTCGATGCTGAACAGCTACTCCGGCTGGGCGGCGGCGGGCATCGGCTTCACGCTGCAGAACAACCTGCTGATCGTCACGGGCGCGCTGGTCGGCTCGTCGGGCGCCATCCTGTCCTACATCATGTGCAAGGGCATGAACCGCTCGATCTTCAACGTCATCCTGGGCGGCTTCGGCGGCGACAGCGGGGCGGCGTCGGCGGCGGCCGGCGGTGGGGAGCGCGGCACGGTGAAGGCCGGCTCGCCGGAGGACGCGGCCTACATCATGAAGAACGCCCAGTCGGTGATCATCGTCCCGGGCTACGGCATGGCGGTGGCCCAGGCCCAGCATGCGCTCCGCGAGATGGCCGACCTGCTGAAGAAGGAAGGCGTCGAGGTCAAGTACGCCATCCACCCGGTGGCGGGGCGCATGCCGGGGCACATGAACGTGCTGCTGGCCGAGGCCAACGTGCCCTACGACGAGGTGTTCGAGCTGGAGGACATCAACCGCGACTTCGGCACCGCGGACGTGGCCTTCGTGATCGGCGCCAACGACGTGACCAACCCGGCGGCCAAGACCGATCCGCAATCGCCGATCTACGGCATGCCGATCCTCGACGTCGAGAAGGCCAAGACGGTGTTCTTCATCAAGCGCGGCATGGCCGCCGGCTACGCCGGCGTCGAGAACGAGCTGTTCTTCCGCCCCAACACCATGATGCTGTTCGGCGACGCCAAGAAGGTCACCGAAGAGGTCGTGAAGGCCACCGAGTAAACGCCTGCCGAAAGGAAAAGCCCCTTCCCGGACGAACCGGGAAGGGGCTTTTTTGTTGCCGCATCGGCGATTGGCTCAGAAGCCGACCGCGCCTTCGGCGACATGATCCACGATGATCAGGTGATTCTCCACGCGGGTGACGCCGGGGGTGTTCTCGGCGGCGACGCGAATGGCGTCACGCTGCGCCTCGGTGCGCACGCTGCCCCAGAGATGCACGACGCCGTTGCGCACCACGATGTTTTCGCTGATCTCCGGTGCCCAGGGCTGCGCCCGCAGGGTTTCCAGAAGCCGGTCGCGCACGACGCGGTCGTCCGCGGCGGCCGGGGAGACGTCCGGCGCGATGCTGGCGAGGACGTGCAGCAGGTTGGCGCGGCTGACGATGCCGACCAGCTTGCCGTTGTTCAGCACCGGAACGCGCTTGATGCGGTTGCCCTCCATCAGGCGGACCACCTCGTCAAGCGGGGTCTCCTCCGTGACGGAGATCAGCGACTCGGTCATCGCGTCGCGCACGTGGCGGCCGTGGGACTTGGTGTAGTCGGCGGCCTGGTTCGGCGCGCCTGCGAACATGGCGAGCCACCAGGAGGCCCGGCGCACGGTGCCGGTCTCCGCCCGGCGCAGCAGGTCGCCCTCGCTGATGACGCCGAGCAGGCGCCCGTTCGAATCGCAGACGGGCAGGCCGCTGATCCGGTTCTCCAGCATGCGCTTCGCGGCTTCGGTCACCGTGGCGTCGGGACCGATGGTGATCACCTGACGGGTCATGATGTCCGCTGCTTTCATGGCTTTCCTCCGTTTGCCTGATTCGTTGACCCAGCAAATTTACACATACACGGAGTAAGGGGAAGCCGCCTGGTGTACGGTATACCAATTTGCCGCAGGGCGATTTGGCCGGCGGAAAAAAAGAAGGCTCCGCTGGCGGGAAGCCGCGGAGCCGTCAGGTGGGGGAATCTACAGGGAGGAATGCGTGTAGTTCCAAGGACGTTTGTACCCCCAGCGGTCCGTCCGGGCTATAATGGATTCGGTATACCAGTTATGCGACATTTGGATACCGTATACGATATGCCAATAAGCGATAAAGGGTGCAGAGTTGCCGCGCCGTCGCAGACAAAGCGCGAGAGCGTCGTTCATCGAAGAAACAGTCCGCGATCCGAACATATCCGCTTGTCATGAACTGGCATCTGGTATACCGTATCACCAATCCAAGCCGCTTCCCTCTCCGGGGCAATGAAAGCGCGGCCCAAACCCCGTCAACCGGGGGGAACTCCGGGGAAACCGGGGGCGGAGAGAGAGGGATGGGAACGCCAATGCAGACGATGAGTTTCTCGGTCGCACCCCTGGATCAGGGGATGAGCTTCAAGGCCAAGGCCTACCAGTCGCTGCGCCAGGCCATCACCCAGATGGACATCTATGGCGGGCCGAGC
>NZ_QOKV01000064.1 GCF_008365405.1 Azospirillum brasilense
TGGTGGCACATCGGCCAACACATTGCGTCGGGCAACTGCGCTCAGGTCCAATGGATCCGGGTAACCGCACCGCACCATCCGTGGCTGGGGCGGGTTGTACGGGTCATACGGCGGCTGCGACGCGATGTCGGCACGGATCTGGTCGTTGAAGGAGAGGATGGCCACCGGCAGATGATGCCGCTGGCGTGGACCGAAGCTGCCCGTGTCGAGGAGCCTGTCATGCCGGTCCTGCGCTTCACGCCTGGAAGCCTGCGCACCCTCGTCCGACTGGTCGAAGCCTGCCGCACATCCCCGTGCGCGGAGGCTCGCCATGCCAACCCCGACCCCGACCCCGACCCCGACCCCGATCCTGTGGAGCATTCTGCCGTTCGAGGCCCAGAGGCCGATGGTCGCGCTGTGGAGCGACCTGCTGCGGCGCCGGCTGACGGGCCGGATGGCCCGCAAGGAGACGCTCCATGATCCTCTCGCCCAAGATCGAAGCCCGCCATCAGCAGCTGCAGGCGGTCGTCTACATCCGCCAGTCCACGCCCAAGCAGGTGCAGAGCAACCAGGAGAGCACCCGCCGCCAATACCAGTTGGCTGAGCGCGCTCAGGTGATGGGCTGGCCGCCATCCCAGATCCGGGTCATTGATGAGGATCTCGGCCTTTCCGGTGCGAGCAGCCGGCAACGGACGGGCTTCCAGAAGCTGGTCGCCGCCATCGGTTTGGGCGAGGTCGGCATCATCCTCGTTACCGAGGTGTCGCGCCTGTCTCGCTGCAACAGCGATTGGCACCGCGTCATCGAACTGTGCGGAGTTTTCCGCACCCTCATCGCTGACGAAGACGGCGTCTACGACGCGCGGGACCCTAACGATCTGCTTTTGTTGGGCGTCAAGGGCACCCTGTTCGCCGCCGAGCTGCACATTCTGCGTGGCCGGATGCGCGGCAACCTGCTGAACAAGGCGCGCCGCGGTGAACTCGCTTTGCGCCTGCCGGTCGGGTTCCGGCGCCGCCCCGACGGGGTGGTGGTGCAGGACCCGGATGACGCCGTGCGTCTGGCCATCGCCACGGTGTTCGAGCGCTTCGCTGTGCTGCGCAACGCCAGGGCCGTACAGCGTCACTTTCTGGAAAACCGGCTGGCCTTGCCGCGATGCGCGCAAACCGGGGCCACCGCCGGCACCATCACGTGGGTGCGGCCGACCTACCAGATGATCCAGCAGATCCTCACCAACCCCGCTTACGCCGGCGTCTTCGTCTATGGTCGGCGGCGGCGCCAAGCCGTGCCAGGAGACCCGCCGACGGTGATCGACCACCGGATCGGCGTGACGGAGTGGGACATCATGGTGCCCGACGTCTACCCCGGCTACCTGACCTACGACGCCTACCTCGCCAACCGGCAGGCGCTGCAGGACAACCTCTACAACTTCGCCCGGAAAGGCCGCGGTGCCCCGCGCGAAGGGCTTGCCCTGCTCACCGGGCTGGTCATCTGTGGCCGCTGCGGTCGCCGGATGGCTGTGAACTACGGCTCCGTGTACCACAGCTATCATTGCCGCCGGGCCCAGGTCGATTACGGCGAGCGGCAATGCCAGTCCTGTCCGGTGGGCCTGCTGGACGGCGTGGTCGCTGCCGCTTTCCTGGAGGCGGTGGCGCCGGTTGGCCTCGAGGCCACCCTGGCGGCCCTAGAAACGCTGGAGCGCGAGCGGGAGGTTGTCAATCGGCACTGGCAGCTGCGCCTGGAACGCGCCCGGTACGAGGTGGCCCTGGCCCAACGTCAATACGACGCCGTCGATCCGGACAACCGCTTGGTGGCCCGGGAGCTGGAACGGCGGTGGAACGCAGCGTTGCTCGCGCTGGAGACGCTGGACAGCGAATACGCCTTGCTGCAACGAACCGATCTGATGCCGCTGACCGCTGCCGAGCGGGAGGAGGTGCGCCGGATTGCCGCCGATCTCCCTGGTCTATGGCGAGCGGACACGACCACGGCCGTCGATCGCAAGCGGCTTTTGCGCTTGGCGGTTGCCGCCGTGACCGTCACGGTCGATCGCATCGCACGTCGCGTCGATGTGGTCCTTCTGTGGATGGGTGGCGCCACCTCGACGCACACGGCGCCCCTGCCGCCGATCGGCCTGCACGCCACCACTGACGCCGCGGTGATCGCCCGCATCCGCGACCTGGCCCGAGGGCTGCCCGACCATGCGATCGCCCACGAGCTCAACGCGCAGGGTCTGCGCACGCGAACCGGCAAGGACTGGACCTACGAGCGCGTCTTTTCCATGCGCAAGCAGTACGGCATTGCCACCGGCTGTCCGATCCGGACCGGCTCGCTGGAGCCTCGGGCGGACGGCCGCCTGTCCGCCAAGGCGGTGGCGAAGCGACTGGGCATCTCGCCGTCGCTGGTGCAGATTTGGGTGCAGCATGGGATCCTTGCCTGCGACCAGCGCTGCCCTTGCTCCAAGCAGTGGATTCAGTTGACGGACGCGGACATCGCGCGGCTCGATGGCTCCGCCGAGGTCGGGGGGCTACCGACACTCACCGAGGTGGCCGAGGACATGGGAGTGGAGCGTGACGCCGTCTGGGCCCGCGTTCGGCGCGGCAACTACATTGCCTTCCGAACCACACGCGGCTGTGGTCAGTGGGAGTGGCGCCTGAAAGAACGCTCAGCCACCGATGAAATGGCTCCGTCGAACGCCGTTGGAGGAAACCGACATGGAACAGAGCAGTTTGGATAACGATGTTC
>NZ_QOKV01000065.1 GCF_008365405.1 Azospirillum brasilense
CCCAACCGTTTCATGATGCCTTCCTCCTGGACGGACTGGTGTGTCGGACCAGGGCGCGCAACTCGGGAATGCGCTCGTCGTCGAGCGCAATTTGCCAAGGCTGCCCTTTGGTGAGCTGGCGTCCGGACAGCCAACCGCGCTTCAGCCATTTGAAGATCGTCTGGCCGGTGACGCCGAGGGCGTTCGCCGCTCCTTGGATCGAGTAGCTGCCATCCGACCAGCGGGCCGGATTCGCCTCGACTCCGTTGATCTTCACGGTCGGGATCCCCCAGCGCTTGCGCAGCAGATAAACAAGCTTGTTGTCGAACGCCGTTCCACGGCTTGAAAGAAGGCCCTCTGCGTTGAGAATGGCCGCGATTTCGCCGTCCATCTTGCCGGCGGCGTTCAGGTCGCGCACCCGGCATTCCAGGGTCTCGATCCCGGCATAGCCGTCATAGGAATGCACCGTCCGCCGCAGGTCGTGCTCGCTGACCGCCCCGGTCTGCCAGATCAAACGCAGGGACACACGGCCAGGAATGCGCTTCTGGTCCAGGATCGCTTCCTGAAGGACAAGGCGCACGATGCGCTTCCGGTCCGCCGCGGTGGTCGTCGGTGCCTGCCACACCGCCGTGATGTTCTCGCCGATCGCCAGAATTTCGGCCCGGTCCGCATCGTTCAACGGCAGCGGCTGCTCCCGCCGCCAACGGCCGTAGTCGTCCTCGACCTGCTCGGCGGCGCGCAGGCGCTCCTCCCAGGCGCGCTCCAGGGAGCGGGCGACCAACCGGTTCTCCGGCTCGACCGCGTCGTACTGCCGACGGGCGCGTTCGGCCTCGTACCGCGCCCGCTCGCGCCGGAGCGCCCATTGCCGCTCGAGCAGGCGGGCATCCTCCTCCAGGGTGTTCAAGGCCGCGACCGCCAGGGCCACCCGGTCGGGCGCGAGCGCCTCCAGGACCAAGCGCTCCACTTCGGCATCGACCGCGAGCGCACGGACTTCCTGGCAGCCCGGATCGCCGCGTTGAGCCTTGTCGGCGTGGCATCGGTACACCGGATACTCGCCGTGGGGCCCGGAATACCCCAGGGTCATCCGCCGCCCGCAGCGCCCACACACGGCGATGCCTTGCAACAGGGCCATCCCCTTGCGGGGCACCCCCCGGTGGTTGGCCTCGTAGCGGTTGACGTTGTCCGACAGCCGTTTCTGGTTGGCCATGAACTCCTCCCACCCGATGTAGCCGGGGTGAGCGGCCCGCAGACACACCGGCCAGTCCGCCGGAGGGCGCGTCACCGTTCCGCTGCGCGCCGAACCGGACCGTCGGCGGCCGGGATCCTGGAAATGCCGGCCATAGACGTAGGCGCCGGCATAGGCCGGGTTCTTCAGGATGCTGAGCACCCGGCTGCTGTCGGCCGGCTGCCACACCACCGCGTGCGGAGCGGGTCCCCGCAACGGGCGGACCGGCACCGACAGGCCGGCCCGGCGCAGCGCCCGCACGACGGCGTGGGCGCTGCCCAGGTCGCGGAACAGGCGAAACACCAAGTGGAGGCGGGCTTGGACCTCTTCGTCGGGATTGAGAATGATGGCGCCGCCGCTATCCTCCGCCAGCCCGCCGGGCAGCGGCTGACGCAGCTCGCCGCGGGCCGCCTTCTGGCGTTCGCCTTGATGAAGGCGGACCTTGATCTGGTGCAGTTCCGCTTCGCTCATGATGCCCGACAGTCCCAGCAGCAGCCGGTCGTGATAGGCCGTCGGATCGAACAGCCGTTCCCCGTCGGCGATCAGCACGCCGAAGAGCCCGCACAGTTCCACCAGTTGGTACCAGTCGCGGTTGTTCCGAGCCAGGCGGGAGGCGTCCAGGCTGAGCACAAGACCGGCGTGGCCCAGCCCGATCTCAGCGATCAGCCGCTGGAATCCCTGTCGGCCGTCGCTGGTGGCCCCGGAACACCCAAGATCCTCATCAATGACCTGCACCCGTTCCCGTGGCCAGCCCAGCGCGAGGGCACGGTCGGCAAGGCGGTATTGCAGTTCGGTGCTTTCCTGATGCAGGCGCACCTGACCGACCGACGACTGGCGCACGTAGATGAAGGCCAGCTTGGCGCGGTGCGCCGTGGTGATGCGTTCCTCACCGGGGAGCGCCGCGCTCAGCACGGTGGGTCTCCGGGACGGCTCGCGGACGCGGCGCGCTCATCCGAACCAACATGGCAGCATAGGTCGCAACGATCCTCCGCCGCACGTCCATCGGCAACGCCGCCCACAGCTCCGGGGTGGCCCCCAAGGCCACCGGTGGCGGCTGGGGATGAAGGTCGATCCGCGGCGTTGACGCGAGGCTGCTCATCGGCGGCCTCCTCTCTGGAAACCGTCAACAGCGCCCGCAGGCAATTCGCCAACGGCAGCAGCGTGCGCACGGAAATGCGCGCCTCGCATGGCTCGCGTGGCATGCTCCCGTCCGTAGCCGGAACGAGGTCGGTGGCCGCCCGACGCACATGCCGGCGCCGACCATCGGGCAGAAGGACCGTCAGCCAGTCCGGACCGCGGCTGGATGCCTCCGGGGCGACCTGAAGCCGTTGGCCGTAAAGGGAATGCCGCCGACTGGTGATCACGACGTCAGTGATCAGCCGCTCCGCGTCAGCGGCAGTCTGTGATGATCGGGGAT
>NZ_QOKV01000066.1 GCF_008365405.1 Azospirillum brasilense
ATGACCGCCTCGACAATGTTGCCAATTATCGCCCGCGGGGGACGTTCCGCCGAAAGGGCTTTCGCCCCCCTCCAATGACGGCGGCGGTATGCGGAAGACGACGTTGACGTGATCGCCATCGATCTCGATCCGGCGAACCATGGCGCGAATGATCTCGCGCGTGCCGTTCCAGTCCAACTCCTCTAAGCTCTGGTGAACCTTGTCGGCGAAGTCCTCAAGGCGGCCAATGATCAGCGCCAGGTTGCTCTCCACTTCGGCGTCCTCGGCGGCCTTGCGTTGCTCCTCTTCGAGGCGCGACAAACGCTGCTTCATGCCGCCGATGCGTGGTTCGAACTCGGCGCGGTCGATGATCCCTTCCGCGTAGCCGTCGATGAGCCGGGCGATGCCGCGGCGCAGGCCGGTGATCTGATGGTCGAACCCAGCGACGACGTCGGCGCCACGCGGGCGATCCTGCACCTCGGCGAGTCGCCGCTCGTATTCGTGAGCCAGACGCTGCGGGTCTTCGAGCACGGCCCGGATCTCATCCCACACGGCCCGCTCAAGACGGTCGCTGCGCACGGAACGATTGTGACAGACCGCCTGCCCGGCGAAGCGGTGCGCATCGGTCCCCGGGCAACGGTAGTAGCCGTAGTCGGCGGGTTGCCGGCCACCGACCGTCCCGCGCGCCATCTTGCCGTAGAACGCGTACCCGCACTGTCGACAGATCACCAGCCCCTGCAACAACCACCCAGGCCGCCGGCGGCGTTCCCGGCGCCAGCGACGGTTTTCATCGAGTTGCGTCTGCGCCGCCTCGAACACCGCGGGATCCACCAGGGCCGGCATCGGAATCTCGATCCACTCCTCGCGTGGTACGGGAACGCGCGAGTTGGGATGGCGCGGTGGGTGCGGGTGCCCGCGCAGGGGCCGGAGGCGGGGCGCCGCCTGGACCGAATGCGAGCGGCCGAACACCGCCCGCCCGATGTAGGCGGTGTTGCGCAGCATCAGGGCAATGGTCGTGGCGTCCCACCGGGCCTTGCCGGTGCTGGTCGGCACCCCGGCTTCGTGCAACCGGCGGCACACCTCGCGCAGGCTCAGGCGATCCAGGCCGACCCAGGCGAACATCAGGCGCACCCAGCGGGCCTGGTCGGTAACCACCTCGACACGCGCCACCCCACCGCCTTCGTCTTTGGTGATGTAGCGATAGCCGAACGGGGCCTTGCCCAAGGCGCTGACCTGCCCGGTGCGGGCAGCGTGCCGACGTCCGCGTCGGCTGCGTTCCAGGATCTTGGCGCGCTCGTACTCGGCGATCATTCCCTGCACTTGGAGCAGGAGGTCGTCTTCCGCACTGGTGCCGATGGGACGGTTGATGAAGACGATTTCGGCCCCGGCCCGGCGGAACTCCTCGATGAGAAGGACCTGGTAGGCGTAGCGGCGCGCGAGCCGGTCCGGGGCATGGACGTAGACCTGATCGATGACGCCGGCCGCCACGGCATCGCGCAAGCGCTCCAGAGCTGGGCGCAGGAGCGTGGTGCCGCTGTAGCCCTCATCGACGAACTCGCCGGCAGGATCGATGGCCCGCCCCGCGGCGGCAATCCGCTCGCGCAAAGCGCCGAGTTGGCTGGCAATCGTGTTGTCACGGGTCTGCTGGTCGCTGGAAACCCGCGCGTACAGGGCAATCCGGGGCTCAGGCATGGTCACCCCTCCGTTTGATCGGTGCGACGACGGCGTCGGCATCCTGGTTTGAGACGTGCCGCACCCGACGGCGGGTGATCGGCACCAGATGGGTGTAGGCGTCGATCAGACACTGGGTGCTGATCCGCGTCGTCTCGAACGACACCTGGATCGTCAAGGGAACGGCTGTGCTGCGCCGGGCCATCGGCGCCTCCTTCGGCAGGTGCCCCCAGATCGGGCTGCCAACGAAGGTTCAACGGTAGGCGGCCGAATCCCTCTCGGTAACGGGGCCGCAAGCATTTACGATCAATCGCAACCGCCCATTCAAAGTCCAATTTGGCAACATTGTCGAGGCGGTCAT
>NZ_QOKV01000067.1 GCF_008365405.1 Azospirillum brasilense
AAGGACGACCAGGCCGCCATCCGCAAGGCCGCCAAGGACTCCGTCCCTTACATGCGCAAGCTGTGGGACGAGCGTGAGTTGAAGTCCAAGGACGTCGTCGTGAAGGCCGGCGCCCAGATCGTCGAGGTCACGAACAAGCAGGAGTTCATCGACGCGATGGCTCCCGTCTACAAGCAGTTCGCGAGCACGCCGAAGCTGGACAGCCTCGTCAAGCGCATCCAGGACACGAAGTAAGCACAGTCGAACGCGGCGCTTCCCTTCGGCAGACCGAAGGGCGGCGCCGCGTCCTTTGAGGGGAGCAGGCGGCATGGAAATCGAGCTGCAAGCAATGGACCATAGCCCTCCGCGCAGCGCGGGCCTGCTCACGCGGGTGAACGCGCGGCTGGCGCGGTCGGGGATGTGCGTGGCGATGGTCGGCCTGATGGCCATCGTCTGTGTGGTGTTCTATCAGGTCTTCGGCCGCTACGTGCTGAACGACTCGCCGACCTGGGCGGAGAGCCTGGCCATCGTGCTGGTCCTCTACGTCACCCTCATCGGCGCCGCCGTCGGCGTCCGCGACGCCGGCCACATCGGCCTGGAATCCTTCCTCGTCATGCTGCCCGACGTCATCCGCCGCAAGGTCGAGATCGTCATCTACGCCCTCGTCGGCGTCTTCGGCGCCTGCATGGCCTACAACGGCTGGGTGCTCGGCACCTCCGTCGCCTCCTATTACATCCCCAACCTGCACGTCTCCGAAGCCGTCCGCTACATCCCGCTCGTGCTCTCCGGCGTCCTGATCGTGCTTTTCGCCATCGAACACGTCGTCGCCATCATCCGCGGCGAGGAGGTCGCACCATCATGGAACTGACCATTCTCGCCGTCACCTTCTTCGGCTTCCTCGTCCTGGGCATCCCGGTCGCCTTCGCCATCGGCCTGTCGGCGCTCTGCACCATCCTCTACGAGGGCCTCCCCGTCGCCGTCATCTTCCAGCAGATGATGTCCGGCATGAACGTCTTCTCCTTCCTCGCCATCCCCTTCTTCGTCTTCTCCGGCGAGCTGATGCTCCACGGCGGTGTGGCCGACAAGATCGTCGCCACCGCCAAGAACATGGTCGGCCACATCCGCGGCGGCCTCGGCATGTCCAACGTCGTCGCCTGCACCCTGTTCGGCGGCGTCGCCGGCTCCCCCGTCGCCGACGTCTCGGCCATGGGCGCGGTGATGATCCCGATGATGAAGCGCGAGGGCTACCACGCCGACTACGCCGTCAACGTCACCACCCACGCCGCCCTGGTCGGCGCGCTGATGCCGACCAGCCACAACATGATCATCTACGCGCTGGCCGCCGGCGGCAAAGCCTCCATCGGCGCGCTGATCGCGGCGGGCATCGTCCCCGCCCTGCTGCTCATGGTCAGCAACCTGGGTGCGGCCTACTACGTCGCGGTCAAGCGCGGCTACCCCGCCGGCACCTTCCCGGGCTGGGCCATCCTGGGCCGCTCCTTCGCCGCCGCCGCACCGGGCCTGCTCATCGTCGTCATCATCCTGGCCGGCATCACGTCCGGCGTCTTCACCGCCACCGAGTCCGCCTCCATCGCGGTGATCTACGCGCTGCTGCTCACCACCTTCGTCTACCGCACGCTGACCTGGGACCATTTCCTGGCCGCCGCCGCCAAGACGGTCAAGACGACCGGCGTCGTCCTGCTGCTGATCGGCGTCTCCACGATGTTCCAGTACATCATGGGCCTCTATCAGGTGGCCGAGATCACCGGCGAGCTGATGGCCGGCATCTCGACCAACCCGCTGGTCATCTTCCTGCTGATCAACATCATCCTGTTCCTGCTCGGCACCTTCATGGACATGGCGAGCACGATCCTGATCTGCACGCCGATCTTCCTGCCCATCGCCATGCAGTACGGCATGGACCCGGTGCAGTTCGGCATCGTCATGCTGATCAACTGCGCGCTCGGCCTCAACACCCCGCCGGTCGGCACCACCCAGTTCATCGGCTGCGCCATCGGCGAGGTCTCGGTCGG
>NZ_QOKV01000068.1 GCF_008365405.1 Azospirillum brasilense
GGTAGGTGTCGTCGACGAACAGCTTGGGCGAGGCCAGCACGTCGGTGAGCAGGCGCTCCCACAGTGGGGACAGCCACCACGCCACCCGCCCCATCCAGTCGGCTGCGGTCTGGCGGTCGAGCGTGACGCCGTCGCGGGCGAAGATCTGGCACTGGCGGTAGAGCGGCTGGCCATCCTGGTACTTGGCCACCGCGATGTGCGCCAGCAGTGCCTCGGTCGGCAGGCCGCCGGGGATGATGCTGGCGGGCGCCGGCGCCTGCACCACCGCCTCGGCGCACGCCCGGCAGCCGTACTTGGGGCGCACGATCGCCCGCACGCGCAGCTTCATCGGCGTAATGTGCAGGCGCTTGGTGGTCTCGACGCCGATCTCGTGCATCGCCCCGCCGCAGCACGGGCAGCTGGTGTCCGCGGGCTCGATGCGGATCTCGTCTACGGGAAGGTGCTCGGGCAAGTGCCCCAGGGTGCGCCGGGCCGGGGCCCGCTTGCGCCGCCGGCTCTCCTCCGGGGTTCCCGCCGCGGCTTCCTCGGCCGCCGTGGCGTTGGTGGCCTGATCCTGCTCGATGTTTTCCAGGGCGAGCTGGAACTGCTCGGGATCGAGGCGCTCGGACTTCGGACCGGATTGGCGGCGCAGCAGCTGCTGAAGGACGGCATTGAGCCGCTGGCGTTCGGCCTCGACCTCCTCGTAGGCGACCTTCAGGTGATTGCGTTCGGTTTCCGCCTCTTCGTAGGCCACCTTCAGATGGCTGCGTTCGGCCTCAACCTCTTCGTACGCGGCTTTGAAGTGATCCCGCTCTTCGCGCAAAGCATTGTTGGCGGCCATCATCTCCATCAGCTTGGCACGAAGCTGATCAGGATCTTCTGGAAGCGTGGACAAGTCGGGCGCCATGGCCCGATTTTACTCGCATCATGCTGACAGGACTACCACTTTCTGTTCAGCAGGCGGCCTTTGACCGTTCGATCTCGCGCACGCGCAGGCGCTCCCAGGGCAGGCCGGCGAGCAGCACGGACAGCTGAACGGGGGCCAGCCGCACGATGCCGTCGCTCACCGGCGGCCAGTGGAAACGGCCCCGCTCAAGCCTCTTTGAAATGAGAAGCAGCCCTGTGCCGTCCCAGACCAAAAGTTTCACCCGGTCACTTCGGCGCGAGCGGAAGACGTAAACGTCGCCGGCGAACGGGTCCTTGTGCAGCGTCACCTGCACCAGAGCGGCCAAGCTGTCCATGCCGCGCCGGAAATCGACCGGCTCCGACCACACCAGCACCCGCACACCCGGTGGCGGGGCGATCATCGCCCGAGCACCTGCAGGACCCGCTGCAGCGCCGCGGCATCGAAGCCGGACCCGACCCGCACCGCGACGCCATCGGGCAAGGCAATCTCGATGCGCTCGTCCGTCACCGCCGTCGTGCCGACGTCCGGCTCCTCCGCGGCCGCCGCGATCGCGGCGACCTCGACCGGGAGGAAGCGCCCGACCGGGCCTCCCGTTTCCGCCGGCCGGGGCTCGCGATCGAACCGCCATGCCCACCAGCCGAAGGTCTTGCGCGACAGCCCTTGCGCCGCGCAGTAGTCGCCGCGGCTCTGTCCGCTCGTCCGCCACGCCTCAACGTGACCCCGCCAGAACGACTCGCCCGAGCCCGTCCCCGTCGATCCCATCCTCGCCTCCCGCAGCTGATCGGTACGCGCGGAAGACTACGGACCGGCTGAAACCTGGGCTACGTGGGGAGGCGATGCCGGATAC
>NZ_QOKV01000069.1 GCF_008365405.1 Azospirillum brasilense
TTGCCGCCACTGCGTTCGGGCAGATGCCGCATCGTCCTGCGCGAAGGCGGTGGCGATGAAGGCCGCCACGACACGGCGCCCGCTCTTGCCGGCATGAGCAAGGGCGGTCCTGGAGAAATGCACCCGGGGGCCGTTGAAGAACTCGGTTCAGGTCTCGGCAGCTCGAAGCCGGCTGGCATCGACGAAGATCATGAAGGGTGCTCTGTTCCCCGGCATACGGGCGAACAATGAGCGGAGCAGAAGCAGGGCCGCGGCCAGCCGCTTGAGGTTGATGGCCGCGGCGGCCAGGTAGGCCTGCACCCGCATGTTCCAGAGGCCCCGGCGAACCGCGCGGGCGAGCCCGTGCCAGCTCTTCGCCTCGCCGTGCACGCCCTCCACCTTCCAGCGGTGGCGGCAGTAGAGCTCCTGGTCCCTCTCCGACCACTTCTCGCGTCGGCGTCGGGCGCGCAAAAGCGCCGGGTAGTCGTGCCCAACCACCACGGCCTTGTTCACCCGGCCGGCCGACAGGCAGAGCCCGCGCAGGTCGCATCCCTTGCAGTCCCGGGCGCGCGAGGTGAAGAACCGCCCGTGCTTCACGGCCCGGCCGGCCTTCAGCACCTTGCCGCGAGGACACCTCAGGACGTCGTGCCGGGCGTCGTAGCGGAAGCGGCGCATGGGCACCGGCGAGCGGATCGGCTCGGCCTTGGGCGGGATCACCGCCGCCGTTCCGCGGCGCTCGAGTTCGCCGTAGACCTTGGCGTAGGCATAGCCGGAGTCTGCGGTGGCCGTGGCGACTTTCACACCGGTCAATGCCTCGACCCGCTCGAGCGCTGGTGTCAGTTCCGCGCCCTCGTTGTCTTCACCCGTGGTCACGTGTACATCCACCACCACGCCTGCCTCGTCGTCCACGGCCGTGTGTTGCTTGTAGGACGGCTCCAGACGCTGCCGGCGGCCGCTGGTCGCCATGGTGGCGTCGGGGTCGGTGGTGCAGATCTTCTTGTACTTGCCGGTCTTCCTGGAGTCCCGCTCGGCCTCGTTCACGGGGTTCTCTTCGCCGACCTTTTCAACCCAGCACTTGGCCAGAGCCTCCCAGCTGACGTCCGCCCGGATAAGTGAGGCGTCGACGTGCACCACCTCCCCCTTGGCCACCTTGGCGGCCACGCAGGCCTGCACGGTGCGCTCGAACACGCGGCGGAACCGCGCCTCGCCCCAACGCTGCCGGATCCGGGTCAGGCTGGAGTGGTCCGGCAGCCTCTCCGTTAGGCCGTAGCCCGAGAACCAACGGATCGCAATGTTGACGGCTGCCTCGCGCATGAGCCGGCGGTCGTGGACGATGCCCAGTAGGAAGCCGGCGAGCATGAGCCGCAGCGCCGCCTCCGGATCGATGCCGGGCCGGCCGTTCTCCGCACAGTAGAGGTCGGCGACCTCCGCCCGCAGCCAGGAGAGGTCCAGCACACGGGCGACGCGGACCAGGACGTGGTCGTCGGGGACAAGGTCGCGCAGAGAGCCGGCGAAGAACTCGTACTGCTCCGGACCGCGCTGCCCCAGCATCCCCGTCTCCCGTCACCAGCCTGCAAGGACAGGGAATCACCGATGGCAGGCTTTTTCAACGGCCCCACCCGGCAGCGTTGCCACGTCGCCTGGAAAACACGGGTGACGGCGGCCTTGATGCCGCCATGGGCGTCGGAGATCACCAGCTTGACGCCGTTCAGCCCCCGGCGTTTCAGCTTGCGCAGAAACTCG
>NZ_QOKV01000006.1 GCF_008365405.1 Azospirillum brasilense
TCAGGTCCGTAGAATACCGCTTCGTCTTCTTCTCGATCCTGGCCATTCGGCTGCGCGTCGCTTCGGTCCACATCCGAAGCTTGAATCACATCATGCCGTTGCCGCCAACCCTTTTCAAACGGGCTCTGAGGATGTCGGGGCCTTGAGCTTGAGCCATTGCCGGAGCGACCGACAGCAACATCCAGCAAGCCAGGGCGATCATGGGGCGCATGCTGTATCCACTGATGTGCATCATTGAACTTTTATAACCGGAAATTGATAGGGTTTATAGGCCTTCTCGGTTTCGGCTTCATCTGAATTCATATCCCTCACGATTGTAGGGAGTGCGGTGAAAGGGGCAGTCGGGTCTACGGATCGAAGCAAGGTGTTTCGGATCACAAACTTCCCAAGTACGATTGCCTCGCGAAACGTGAGCGGAGGTGTCGGGACATGACCGACATTCGTGTGCGTAAGGCTGGGCTTGCCGACGCGGGTGTGGTCACCGGGTTCGTGGCGGCGCTGCTGTCGGAACTGTCCGCCGGGCAGAACGACACGCCGCGCGCCGTGATGCTGGCCGTCGCCGAATCCCTGCTGGACGGCGCCGGCGATTCGTACACGGTTTTCCTGGCGGAGGACGCGGCGGGCCGCCCGCTCGGCGTCGCGACGCTGTCGGAGGGCGTCTGCATCTCCACGTTGGGCCGGTTCGGGACGATCCGTGAATTGTACGTGAAATCGGAGTCGCGCTCCGCCGGGGTGGGGCGGGTGCTGATCCGGGCCGTTCTGGACCACGGCCGCCGCCATCGCTGGTCGCGGGTGGAGGTGGGGGCGCCGTCCGCCGCGGACTGGCCGGATTCCCTGCGGTTCTACAAGCGCGAGGGCTTCACGGAGATCGGGCCGCGCTTGAAATTCCGCTTGGCCTGACGGCTCCCGTGGAGCTTGCGTGATGCGGCTTGGTTGCGTGTTGACAGACGATTCGGCCACGCGCCAAATGAACCCGCATCACGGGCCGCCAAAGAGAATGGGCGGTCCTTCGACCGAACACGGGAGGTTGTTAGGAATGAAGCGCATCCTGCTGGGTGCCGGGCTCGGCGTTGCCGCCACCTTGGCGCTTGCTGCGCCGGCCCAGGCCGCCAAGACCCTCGTCTATTGCTCCGAGGGCAGCCCCGAAAACTTCAACCCGATGGTCAACACGACCGGAACGAGCTTCGACGTCTCGCTGCCCGTGTACAACAACCTCGTGCAGTTCGAGTACGGCGGCACCAAGGTGGTCCCCGGCCTCGCCGAGAGGTGGGAGGTGTCGGAGGACGGGCTGACCTACACGTTCCACCTGCGCAAGGGTGTGAAGTGGCACAGCAACAACGACTTCAAGCCGACCCGCGACGCCAACGCGGACGACGTTCTGTGGTCGTTCAACCGTCAGTGGAAGAAGGATCACCCCTTTCACAAGGTGTCCGGCGGCGCCTATGACTACTTCAACGACATGGCGATGCCGGACCTGCTGAAGTCGATCGAGAAGATCGACGACTACACGGTCAAGTTCACGCTGAACAAGGTCGAGGCGCCCTTCATCGCCAATCTGGCGATGCCCTTCGCGCCCATCCAGTCCGCCGAATACGCCGAGGCCCTGCAGAAGAAGAACCAGATCGACAAGATCGATCAGGCGCCGATCGGCACCGGCCCGTTCCAGTTCGTCGCCTACCAGAAGGACGCGGTCATCCGCTACAAGGCGTTCGAGCCGTATTGGGGCGGCAAGGCGCCGCTCGACAACCTCGTCTTCGCCATCACGCCCGACGCCGCCGTCCGCTACGCCAAGCTGAAGGCCGGCGAGTGCCACATCGTGCCGTACCCGAACCCGGCCGATCTGGAGGCGATGAAGAAGGACAGCGCCATCACCCTGATGGAGCAGGAAGGCCTGAACGTCGGCTATCTGGCCTTCAACGTCACCAAGAAGCCCTTCGACGACGTGCGCGTCCGCCGTGCGCTGAACATGGCCATCGACAAGAAGGCCGTGGTCGACGCGGTGTACCAGGGCGCCGGCGTCCCGGCGAAGAACCCGATCCCGCCGACCATGTGGTCGTACAACAAGGAGATCGAGGACTACCCCTACGATCCGGAGCGCGCGAAGAAGCTGCTGGCCGAGGCCAGCTTCCCGGACGGCTTCGAGACCGACCTGTGGGCCATGCCGGTGCAGCGCCCCTACAACCCCAACGCCAAGCGCATGGCCGAGATGATGCAGGCGGACCTCGCCAAGGTCGGCATCAAGGCCAAGGTCGTGCAGTACGAGTGGGGCGAGTACCGCAAGCGTCTCCAGGCCGGCGAGCACCAGATGGGCATGCTGGGCTGGACCGGCGACAACGGCGATCCCGACAACTTCCTGCACGTCCTGCTCGGCTGCGAGGCGGCGCGTCCGGGCGGGTCGAACATCGCCAAGTGGTGCTACAAGGAGTTCGACGATCTCGTCCTGCAGGCCAAGCGCACCACCGACATCGCCGCCCGCACCAAGCTGTACGAGCAGGCGCAGGTCATCTTCAAGGAAGAGGCCCCGTGGCTGACCGTCGCGCATTCGGTCGTGCACATGGCGCTGAGCAAGAATGTGGTCGATTACAAGATGGACCCGTTCGGCATCCATCGTTTCTACGGCGTCGATTTGAAACAATAAATTCGGCGTAGCAAGCGGCTTTACAAAGCGGCGGCCGGGGCATTAAACCCCCGGCTTCCCTTTGCGGATGCAGAGGTAAAAAGGGGGCTGCGGCCCCCTTGCTTTCGTTTCGAGCCCCCGGTGACGATCCGATGCTACGCTTCATCCTGACGCGGGTGAGCCTGGTGATTCCGACCTTTCTCGGCGTCACCTTCCTGACCTTCCTGTTGATCCGCCTTGTTCCCGGCGACCCCATCGAGGTGCGCGTCGGCGAGCGCGGAATCCCCCCCGAACGGCTTCTCGAACTGCGGCACGAGCTGGGGCTGGACCGCCCCCTGTGGCAGCAGTTCCTCGACTACATCGGCGGCGTCCTCCAGGGCGACCTCGGCGTGTCGCTGGTGACGCGCAATTCGGTGTTCTCCGAGTTCGTGACGCTGTTCCCGGCGACGCTGGAGCTGGCCGCGCTGGCCATGCTGTTCGCCACGGTGGTCGGCCTGCCCGCGGGGATCATCGCGGCGGTGCGGCGCGGCTCGGTCTTCGACCATGGCGTGATGGGCATCAGCCTGACCGGCTATTCCATGCCGATCTTCTGGTGGGGCCTGCTGCTGATCCTGTTCTTCTCGGTGGGGCTGGGCTGGACGCCGGTGTCCGGGCGGCTCGACCTGCTCTATTACGTGGAGCCGGTGACCGGCTTCATGCTGATCGACACGCTGATGGCCGGCGAATACGGCGCCTTCTGGTCGGCGTTGCACCACCTCATCCTGCCGATGGTCGTCCTCGGCACCGTTCCGCTGGCCGTCGTGGCGCGCATGACGCGCTCCGCCATGCTGGAGGTGCTGGGCGAGGACTATATCCGCACCGCGAAGGCCAAGGGTCTGGCGGGCAAGCGGGTGATCGGCCTGCATGCCCTGCGCAACGCGCTGATCCCCGTGGTCACCGTGATCGGCCTCCAGGTGGGCACGCTGCTCGGCGGCGCGATCCTGACCGAGACCATCTTCTCCTGGCCCGGCGTGGGCAAGTGGCTGATCGAGAGCATCAACCGGCGCGACTACCCGGCGCTCCAGGGCGGGGTGCTGCTGATCGCGACGACGGTGATGACCGTGAACCTGCTGGTGGACGTTCTGTACGGCGTCCTGAACCCGCGCATCCGCCATTCGCGGTGAGGTGAGCCATGACGACTCCTACGACGACGGGCGTCCAAGAGACCCTTCCGGCCGCCGCTCCGCCGGTTTCCCAGCCGCCGCACCCGCTGGTCGAGTTCTGGTACCATTTCCGGCAGAACAAGGGGGCCATGGCCGGCCTGGCCGTGATCCTGCTGATCGCCCTGGTGGCGCTGTTCGCCGAGCTGGTGGCGCCGCACGACCCCAACATCCAGTACCGCGACGCCATCCTGGTGCCGCCGGTCTGGCAGGAGGGCGGGCGCTGGGCCTTCCTCCTCGGCACCGACGACATCGGGCGCGACATGCTGTCCCGACTGATCTTCGGGGCGCGGCTGTCGATGATGATCGGCCTGATCGTCGTCACTCTGTCGCTGGCGGTCGGGCTGGCGCTGGGCATGGTCGCCGGCTTCTTCGGCGGCGTCACCGACGCGCTGGTCATGCGCTTCATGGACATCCTGCTGTCGCTGCCCAGCCTGCTGCTGGCCGTGGTGGTGGCGGCGATCCTCGGGCCGGGGCTGGTCAACGCCATGCTGGCCGTGTCCATCGTGGTCATCCCGCACTACGCCCGCCTGACCCGCGCCGCCGTGATGGCGGAGACGAACAAGGACTACGTCGTCGCCTCCCGCGTGGCGGGGGCCGGGCCGCTGCGGCTGATGCTGGTGGTGATCCTGCCGAACTGCGTGGCGCCGCTGATCGTCCAGGCCACGCTGGGCTTCTCCACGGCGATCCTCGACGCCGCGGCGCTGGGCTTCCTCGGCCTCGGCGCGCAGCCGCCGACGCCGGAGTGGGGCACCATGCTGGCCTCCTCCCTCCAGTTCCTCCAGCGCGCCCCCTGGGTCGTCACTTGGCCCGGCGTGGCCATCCTGGTGACGGTGCTGGCCTTCAACCTGCTGGGCGACGGGCTGCGCGACGCGCTCGACCCCAAGCTGAAACGCTGATACCCACAATGCCTCTTCTCGACATCAAGAACCTGTCCGTCGAGTTCACCACGCGCGCCGGGACCTTCCGCGCCGTGGACGGGATTGACCTCACCGTGGACGAGGGCGAGGTGGTGGGCATCGTCGGCGAGTCCGGGTCCGGCAAGTCCGTGACCTCGCTCGCCGTGATGGGCCTGCTCGGCTCCAATGGCACGGTGGTCGCCGACCGCATGCACTTCGGCGGCAAGGACCTCATGGCGATGAACCCGTCGCAGCGCCGGAGGATCACCGGCAAGGACGTGGCCATGGTCTTCCAGGAGCCGATGACCAGCCTGAACCCCTGCTTCACCGTCGGTTTCCAGATCATGGAGACGCTGAAGGTGCATGAGGGGCTGTCCGGCAAGGCGCTGCGCAACCGCGCCATCGAACTGCTGGAGCAGGTCGGCATCCCGGCCCCGGAAAGCCGCCTGTCGGCCTTCCCGCACCAGCTCTCCGGCGGCATGAACCAGCGCGTGATGATCGCCATCGCCATCGCCTGCAACCCGCGCCTGCTGGTCGCGGACGAGCCGACGACGGCGCTGGACGTGACCATCCAGAAGCAGATCCTCGACCTGCTGGTCCGCCTCCAGAAGGAGCGGGGCATGGCGCTGATCCTGATCACCCACGATATGGGCGTGGTGGCGGAGACGGCGCAGCGGGTGGTCGTCATGTACGCCGGGCAGGTCGCCGAGACGCGCCCGGTGGACGCCCTGTTCAAGGCGCCGCGCCACCCCTACACCGGGGCGCTGCTCGACGCGCTGCCGGAGCGGGCGCTCGGCAAGCGCCGGCTGCCGACGATCCCCGGCGTGGTGCCGGGCATCGGCGACCGGCCGCAGGGCTGCCTGTTCAACCCGCGCTGCCGCTTCGCCACCGACCGCTGCCGCATCGAGCGGCCGGCCCTGTTCGACGTGGACGCCGGCAAGGCGCGCTGCTTCTATCCGCTCGCCGACGCTCCGGTCGGCGCCGGGGAGGTTCTGTGATGACCGACATCCTCACCGACGTCATGCCGGCCAGCGGCCCGGTGGTGCTGGAAGCCATCCATCTGCGCAAGCACTATGCGGTGAAGCGCGGCGCCTTCAAGCCGGCGGCCACCGTCAAGGCGCTCGACGGCGTGTCCTTCCAGCTCGAAGCCGGGAAGACGCTGGCCGTGGTCGGCGAGTCCGGCTGCGGCAAGTCGACGCTGGCGCGCTCCGTCACGATGATCGAGCCGCCGTCCTCGGGCCAGCTTCTCTATGACGGGCGCGACGTGGTCGGGCGCACCGCGTCGGAGATGAAGGAGCTTCGGCGCACCGTCCAGATGGTGTTCCAGAATCCCTACGGCTCGTTGAACCCGCGCAAGACCGTGGGCTCGATCCTGTCGGAGCCGCTGGTCATCAACACCCCGATGGGTAAGCAGGAGCGGCGCGAGCGGGCCGTCGCCATGATGGCGAAGGTCGGGCTGCGCCCCGATCAGGTGGACCGCTACCCGCACATGTTCTCCGGCGGCCAGCGCCAGCGCATCGCCATCGCGCGCGCGCTGATGCTGAACCCGCGGGTGGTCGTGGCGGACGAGCCGGTGTCGGCGCTCGACGTGTCGATCCAGGCGCAGGTGCTGAACCTGATGATGGACCTTCAGGAGGAGCTGAACCTCGCCTACCTGTTCATCTCCCACGACCTCAGCGTGGTCCGGCACATCGCCGACGCGGTCATGGTGATGTATCTGGGCCGTCCGGTGGAGCACGGGCCGAAGGACGTGGTCTATTCCCGCCCGCGCCACCCCTACACGCGCATCCTGATGGCCGCCACGCCGCGGGTGAACCCGGCGCTGCGGGCGGAGCGGGTGATTCCGAAGGGCGAGTTGCCCTCGCCGCTGAACCCGCCGCCGGGCTGCCCCTTCCACAAGCGCTGCCCCCACGCCGCGGAGCGTTGCACGACCGAGGTGCCGGCGCTGCGCCCCGTGGACAAACGGTTGGTCGCCTGCCACTTCGCGGAGGAGATGGCCTGAGGTCCGAGGTCCGCGGCGCCTTTCTCAGGCGCCGCGGCCGGTCTTGTCCTGCAGGGCGTCGATGCGTTTGGAGGCTTCGGCCTTCGTCAGGTCCCCGTCGAAGCCTTCGCCGGCTTCCTCGCTGAGAGTCTTCAGATAAGAGGCCTGCGCCCCGGTCATCGGCTCGTCACCCGTGGTCCAGTCGTCGGGGTCTTTTTCGCGGTTGGAATGCTCGGCGTTGCCGGTGGGCGTGGATTTCGGATTGCTTTCCTGATTCGGCGCGTCGCCGCGATGGGACTGCGGGCGATGATCACGGCCGTTGTCACGCTTAACGTTCATGAAATGTTCCTTTCTGCTGGAAACATTTGTCGAACAGTCCGCCCGTGGGATTGGTTCCCGGCGGCGGTCCGCCGGCTGCAGAAGCGTCGTTGAAGCGCACTCCGGAAGACGTTACCCTTTGGCGGGCTGGGGTTTTCCCGGTCGAACAGGTGATGCCCAGCGCGAGGGGACGGAACGAAATGCCGCTGATGGTGTGGAACGACAAGCTGAGCGTCGGGATCGCGCAGTTCGACGAGGAGCACAAGCAACTGGTCGCCCTGGTCAACGAGCTGTTCGACGCGGTCCAGGCGGGGCGCAGCAAGGAGGCGCTGGGCGGCATCCTCGACAGCCTCGTCGCCTACACCAAATCGCACTTCACCCATGAGGAGGAGCATTTCATCCGCCTCGGCTATCCGGACCGCGACGCTCACAAGGCGGAACACGACGCGCTGGCCAATCAGGTGCTGGAGGTGCAGCGCAAGTACCACGCCGGCGCCACCGCCACGCTGAGCATGGAGGTGATGAACTTCCTGAAGAACTGGCTGATCAAGCACATCCAGGGTACCGACAAGAAGTACGGTCCCTTCCTGAAGGAAAAGGGCGTGGCGTAAAGGGCCATTTCCGTAAGGACGATTGCCGGGACAGGACGCCCCGCGTCGCTCCCTTCCACTGCCCGACCGCGGGCCTCTCCCCATGCGCGTTGCGCGTCAACCCGGCAGGTCCGTCGCCGGGCGTCGGGAACTCTTGGCCGGGGCCGGGGTTCATGACGTGACGGATGACTCCTGAATGGCTCCGTCGTCGCGCAATTCCGGCGAAGGTGCGCCGATGAACGATGGCCGACACGGAGCCGTCCCGCCACCAGCGCCCAGGCCAACTGCGCCGGCGCCGCCAGCGCGTGCCGCCGCGAATCCGTCTTCCGCTCTCCCGATCCCGCCATCGCCGCCCGGCTCTCTGCGGCGCCGCCGTTGCGCGCCATCGCCGCCTGACCATGACGATCCGGAGACACACGCAACCCTCACAGGGTCAGAACCATGGAAGAACAGTGGCTTCTCAAGGCGAAATTCGTTGCCTTCAACCTGACCATTTCGGCGTTCGTCTTCGTCCTGTATGCGCAGGGGTGGCTGGACCGGGTTCTGACCGGGCACATTGCCGTGGCGACCGCGATCATCGGGATCGTGTTCCTGGTCGGTCTGGTGATGTCGGCCTATCGGGTGTGGAAGATCGGTGGGGAACTGGACCGGGCCAAGCTCGGCGGCGGGCGGCTGATGAAGGTCGAGAGCGAGCGCGCCCTGGAAATCCGCCTGTTCTCCCGGATCTCACATCTTCAGCACATCGCCAACGCACTGGGCATGCTCGGCCTGATCGGCACGGCCTGGGGCTTCAGCCTGTTCGCCGCCAACATCACGCCGGACATGGTGGGCAACGCCGCGTCGGCCGGCGCCATGGTGACCACGCTGGCGAGCGGGCTGGGCGTCGCCATCTACGCCACGATGCTCGGCGGCGCCCTGTGCCTGTGGACCACCTGCAACCTCCAACTCCTGCGCGGGGCGACGGCGTCGTTGTGTGCGCTGATCATGGACGAGGCCCACGCCCGCTCGCGGCTTGCTCCACGGACCGGGGCGCGAACCGAAACGTCGGACTTCGCCGCGCCGCAAGCGGCCCCCTACGGCGCCCTGCGCGGTGAGGCCGCACCATGAACGATTTCCTGGGCGAGGACCAAACCGGTGTGCTCGTGGCGCGGGACCTGCTGACGCTGCTGCTGTGCGGCTTCGTGGCCTGCGCGGTTCTGGCGGTCCCCTTCATCAACGAGGCCAAGAAGACCGAGGCCAACCAGCAGAACGAGTCCTCCTCCGCTGCGGCCGGCATGGAACCGCCGGGAAACGTCATCATCGAGGCGCGCTGGGACGACAAGCTGCGCAGCGACGTCGATCTGTGGGTGCAGGCCCCCGGCGATGTGCCGGTCGGCTACTCGAACAAGTCGGGGCTGATCTTCAACCTGCTGCGCGACGATCTGGGCGCCTATGCCGATCCCACGGAGATCAATTTCGAAACCTCCTACTCCCGCGGCATTCCTCCGGGAGAGTACACGGTAAACGTGCATATGTTCCGCAATCTTGAAAATGTGTTTCCCATCTGGGTCCGGGTGGTCGCCCGCGTCAAGGCGGAGCATGAATCGGGGGCCGCCACTGTAGCCGCAACGCGCGTCCGGCTGGACCGCGAAGGGCAGGAGATCACCGCCTTCCGCTTCAACCTGAGCGAGCGAGGCGAGCTGGTGCCGGGGTCCTTGAACGCTGTGTTCAAGCCGCTGCGCTCGGCGAAAAATTGACCCGCCGGATCGAGAGTGCGCCATGGAAAGCCTGACCGTCATTTTCGGCTTTGTCGCCGTCGTCACATTGCTGCTCGTCCTGTCGGCGTTGCGCTGGGCGCGCAACCGGATGGCGCGCGTGGTGATCCTGCTGCTGTTCGCCCTGCTGCTGCCGGCGGCCTACGCCGCGCCGGCGGCGCTGCTGGGCCGGGCGAAGCCGGTCACGCTGGAATGGATGGGGTCCAACGTCCGCGAGGCGAAGGTGCTGAGCGCCACGCTGGTGGAGAACGAAGCGATCTATCTCACGCTTCTGTGGGAACAGGCGCCCAACCTCTACCGCCTGCCCTGGGATCGCCGCATGGCGGAGCAGTTGCAGGAGGCCCAGCGCGAGGCCCAGCGCAACGGCACCAACCCGATGATGCGGCTGCCGTTCGAGCGGTCCTGGGACGATCGGGAACCGCGCTTCTACGCGCAGCCGCAGCCGAAGATGCCGGACAAGCCCTATGAAAACGCCCCAGGCAACGGCGGGCCGGACGGCAATCCGGGGATCGAGTTCCAGCACCCCGGCCAGCCGACCTGAAAACCCCGAGGGGCTGATAGAGCTTGCGGACCGCTTTCCGTCACAACCCCGGTGCAGGCCCCTTGAAGGCGGGGTGTGGCCTCGTCTACGGTTCCACGCTTCCGTCCGCCTGAGCAAAGAGAGTCCCATGCCGTCCTTCGACATCGTGTCCAAGACCGACATCCACGAAATCGACAACGCGCTGAACGGCATGCGCCGCGAGATCGAGACCCGTTTCGACTTCAAGGGCTCGCGCTGCACCGTGGAGCGCACCGAGAACGACATCACCCTGCTGGCCGACGACGCCCCCAAGCTGGAGCAGATGCAGGAGCTGCTGCGGGTCTATGTCACCCGGCGGAAGCTGGACGCCGGCGCCCTGGACTATTCCAAGCCGCCGGAGCGGGCGGCGGGCGATGCGCTGCGCCAGGTCGTCACCGTCAAGCAGGGGATCGCCCAGGATCTCGGCAAGACCATCGTCAAGGCGATCAAGGACGCGAAGATGAAGGTCCAGGTCTCCATCCAGGGCGACGAACTGCGCGTCACCGGTAAGAAGCGTGACGACCTCCAGGACGCCATCGTCCTGGTGCGCGGGCTGAAGATCGAACAGCCCCTGCAGTATCTGAACTTCCGGGACTGACCGACGGCAAGGGCACCGCATGGACGGTTTTTGCCGGACGGGCGGTCATTCTTGCCGGGTGGGGCGGAAATTTTTGCCGGGTGCGCGGGCGCCGAGGGCGCTGCGCCGTCCGGTTCTCCGCCCCTTCCGGTGATGGCCCGCCCCTTGCTTGCCCTGATCCGGTAGCCGAACGCCGCAGGGTCCACGCGCCATGTCGATACCGGCCAACGCCGACGCTTCCCAGTTGATGCGCATCCGGGCCGAAGAGCTTCTGGAGCGCAAAGGCACGGGTGCGCCCCGGCAGGCGGGGGAACTCGCCGGCCAGTTCGCCGCCATGCTGGAACAGCTGAACGGCGTCGGCGGCGAGGATGGCGGCGCCGGCCTGATGGCGTCCTCCGCGGCGGGTCCGGTGACGGGAAGTTCCGCGATCGCCCACCGGCTGGGCGTCGGCGCCGTCAGCGTCTTCGCGCAGAGCGGAGCGGACGAGGCATCGGGCGGCCAGGCCGCCGAGGGTCACACGCCCGACATGCGGGCGCCCAACGCCGAGGAAGCCATGCAGGTGGTGCAGAGCGCGCTCCAGGCCGAGAGCGCGCCGAACTTCCGCTGGCTGACCACGCTGCTGACCCAGGGCGTCCCCGACCGCATGAAGGCAGGCTCCGCCCAGTGATGGGACGGCGGGGCGTCAGCGGACGTCCAACTGGCGTTCCAGCGTGACCACCGTCTTGCCGTCCCGGGCCAGCGTCACGATGCCCTTGTAGGGTCCCTTGGGCCAGCCCGACGCCGGGCGCTTCAGGCCCTGATAGGCGAACCAGACGGCCTTGTCCCCGGTGATGCCCTTGCTGTTGTCGAACAGGGTGCGGCCATCGCCGTCGAGGATGCGGATTCGCTGGGTGTCGCCGTCGCGGACGCCCATGATGTCCGACCACAGCACCAGCAGGGGCGCGTCCGGAGTCAGCACCTCCGCGGCGAATTCGCCGTGGCGGGCCGGCTCGGCCTCCGGAACGCGGCGGGTGGCGAAACCGGCGCTGAGGCCGGCGGTCGGGCGGTAGGCCAGCGCTTTGGCCGTGGCGGCGTTCCACAGCGGAGTCATGGGCTGGCCGCAGGCGGTGAAGGGCTGCTGGCCGACGAAGGGGTCGACGACGGCGCCGTTGTGGCGCACGCCGAAATGCAGATGGGGGAACTCGGTCAGTCCCGACAGCCCGACCTCGCCCAGCCGTTGCCCGGCCTCCACCCGCTGGCCGGGTGTGACCGCGACGCTGCCGCGCTTCATGTGCAGGTAGGCGGTCTGCCAGCCGTCGCCATGGTCGATGATGACGGCGTTGCCGCCCCCGACCTTCATCACCGTGTCGCGCCCGATGACGTTGACGTTCACGTCCTCCATGCCGTCGCGCACCCGCAGGACGGTGCCCGCGGCGGCGGCCAGCACGGCGACGCCCTTGTCCATCGCCGTGTAGTCGGGCAGGCGGAAGTCCGTTCCGTCATGGCCGTCGTAGCTCAGCCGGCCGCAGGCATGGTCGCGCCAGCCGGGGCCGGAGTCCTCATCGACGTAATTCTGGACGAAGCAGGTTTCCCCGATCCGGCACGCGACCGGCAACTCGAAGGCCGGCGCTTCCGCTGCCGCAGGGCCGGCGAAGCCCAGCGCCCCCATAAGGAGGCTTGCGGTGAGGGCGGTGGCGATAGCGGCGCGGATCATACGGGCTTCCCAAGGAGGAGAGGCGGGTCTGCGAGGGCAGGGTGAGCCAAGCCCCGCCCCGATGCAACCGCAAGGAAGCCATACGCCGCCCGGTCAAGGTTTCCGGCCAAGACCCTTCAGCGGGTCTCGTCAGCCGCCGATCAGCACCGCCAGCACTTCGGAGGCCAGGACCGCGGGCTTGATTGGCTTGCGGACCATCCGGGCGACTCCCAGCTTGCTCAGGGCCTGCATGGTCAGCTCCGGCGGCACCCGCTCGTCGATTCCGGACAGGACAACGATCCGCAGGCCCGGTCGGAGGTTCTTGGCCACTTGGATGACTTCGAATCCGTCATGCTCCGGCATGATGAGGTCCGTGACCAGCAGGTCGAACTCATGGAAAGTCAATGATTCGATGGCTGCCCGCGCGTCGGTGCAGCCGGTCACGGTGTTGCCTTCCTTTTCCAAAATCTTGGTGACGATGCTAAGGGATACCGGGTCGTCGTCGACGACGAGAATGTCGGCCATCGGGGTTTGCCCTCTCCTGGTTTGATGTTTTGCCGGACTGAATAAGGCCCGGCTGGTTTATGCCCCGTTTATGAGCGGGGACGGCCATGCATCCAGGGCGAGGCACCCGGCACCCGCGTTCGCACGGCGTTGACTTGGCGTTCCGTCCGCGTAAACTGGAGGGGCCTTCAAAGAGGGCGCCGGTCGCCCATCACGGGGACCGGTGGATTGGGTCATATCGCTTTCATGAGGATGTGACATGAGCACCGCATTGGCACTGACCACGCCGTTTCCCGGCGAGTCGCTGTCCCGCTACATCGAGCAGGTCCACCGCTTCCCCGTGCTGGGCGCGGAGGAGGAGTATGTGTTGGCCACCGCATGGCGCCAGCATGGCGACATGGAGGCGGCCCGCAAGCTGGTGACCAGCCACTTGCGTCTGGTCGTCAAGATCGCCACCGGCTTCCGTGGCTACGGCCTGCCGATGACCGATCTGGTCGGCGAGGGCAACATCGGCCTGATGACCGCCGTCCGAAAATTCGAACCGGACCGCGGATTTCGCCTGTCCACCTACGCGATGTGGTGGATCAAGGCATCCATCCAGGAATACATCCTGCGCTCCTGGAGCCTCGTGAAGCTGGGCACCACCGGTGCCCAGAAGAAGCTCTTCTTCGGCCTGTCCCGCCTGAAGCGCAAGCTCGGCGAATTCGGCAACGGCGACCTGAAGCCGGAAAGCGTGTCCCGGATCGCCCGGGAACTCGACGTGCCGGAGAGTGACGTGGTCGCGGTGAACCGCCGCTTCGTCCAACCGGTCGCCTCGCTCAACGCTCCGCTCTCCGCCGGGGAGGGGACGGCGGAGATGCAGGACTTTCTGCCCGACGAGCGTCCGAACGCCGAGGACAGCCTGCTGGAGCGCGACGAGGCGATGCATCGCAGCGCCATGCTGCGCGATGCTATGGCGGTGCTGAAGGAGCGCGAACGCGACATCCTGACCGCCCGCCGCCTCAGCCCGTCGCCCAAGACGCTGGAAGATCTGGCCGCCGTTTACGGCGTCAGCCGCGAACGCATCCGGCAGATCGAGGAACGCGCCTTTCAGAAGCTGTCCCAGCGGGTGCGGGAACTCGCCGCAGCGGCGTAAAGGGAGGCTTGGTGCCTCCCTCTCCTTTGCGGTGTATATCGAAAGGCGTAGATCCTGGAGGGTTGGCTTCCGTTGCCGACGCCGTTCCTTCGGATGAGACGGGACGGTGTTCTCCTGCCCATGGTTGTGGTAAGGGGGACGGTGGATGCAACAGATGTTGTGATTTCGCCGCAATTTGTTGGAAAATGCTCCGCAAGCCGTCATAATGACAACTCGGTTTCTGTGCACCCCTGGGTATCAGGCCTCGTGTCGAGCCTCGGGGGCGCCTTGGTGAGCGGGTACGGTTTTGGTCAACGTGTCTCCGGCAGAGCATCAGGGGCCTGACAGCCCGTCCGCACCGGCAATGCCGACGACATCGGCGTTTCTGGCGTCGCTGGCCGAAAGCCTGATGCACCAAGCGTCCTTCGCGTTGGTCTACGCCGACGCCGGACGGCGCTGCCTGTTCGCCAATCCGGCCTTCGCCGCCGTTTTGCTGACGACGCCCGAAGCCCTGGCAGGGCGGTGCCTTGCCGAACTCGACCATCCGCTGGCGCGCGCCGTCGTGCAGGCGCTGGACCGCTCCGGACAGACCGGGGAGGCCGCTCCGGTGGATTGCGAGGTCGAGCACGCGGACGGCGGGCGCGGCGTGCTGACCGGCTGCGTCCTTCCGCACCGCACCGGCGATGGAGGAAATGGCTTTCTCGGGCTGTTCCAGGATGTGACCGACCCGGCCCGCATCGCCGATTTCGTCCTGCGCCGCGACCCCTTCGTGACCACCCTGCTCGACGCGGCGGTGGATGGCGTGGTGGTGGCGGACCGCAACGGCATCATCCGCACGGTCAACCGGTCCTGCCGCGACCTGTTCGGCTACGACGAGGAGGAACTGATCGGGCGGAACGTCTCCGTGCTGATGCCGCCGCCCTTCTCCCGCGATCACGACAAGTACATCGGCAGCTATCTGGAGACGGAGCGCGCCAAGATCATCGGCATCGGGCGCGACGCGCTGGGGCGGCGCAAGGACGGCGCGGTGTTCCCGATCCATCTCAGCGTCGGACAAGCCCGCTTGGCGCGTGATGTCGTGTTCGTCGGCATCATCCGCGACATTTCCGAACGGCTGGCGGCGGAACAGAAAGCGACCTATCTCGCCCGGCACGACCCGCTGACCGGCGTTCTGACCCGCACCGCCTTCCTGGAGGAGTGCGAGGCGGTGCTCGCTGCGCCATTTCCCGGTCAGGAGGGCGGCCTGTTCGCGCTCTACGCGCTCGATGTGGACCAGTTCAGCGACATCAACGAGGCGTTCGGCTTCCATGTCGGCGACGCCGCGCTGAAGGCGATGGTCAGCCGGGTGACCGAGGTGCTGCCGCAGCAGACCTACGTCTGCCGCATCGCCGCCGACGAGTTCGCCGCCCTGTCCCGCGTGGAGAGCGCGGAGCAGGCGGAGACTCTGGCCGATCTGCTGCACGACCGGCTGACCGCCTCCATCTACGCCGACCGCCATTGGGTGCGGCTGCGCCTGTCCATCGGCGCCGCGGTGCAGGACGCCGACATCCGCACTCTGGAGGAGCTGAACGCCAAGGCCAAGCTGGCGCTCCAAGCCGCCCAGCACAACGGCGGGAACACCGTCTGCTTCTACACCCCGGAAATGGCCGCGGCGGCGACCCGGCGCATGTTCCTGACCATGCATCTCGCCCACGCCATCGAGCGGAACGAGCTGCACATGGCCTATCAACCCATCGTGGAGGCTCGCTCCGGCCGGATCGTGGGGGCGGAGGCGCTGCTGCGCTGGAACCAGCACACGCTGGGCCCGGTCTCCCCCGGCGAATTCATCCCGGTCGCCGAGGAAAGCGGGCTGATCGTTCCGATCACCGATTGGGTGCTGAACGCCGTCGTCGAGCAGATGGCGGTGTGGGAGCCGACGGGGACCCTGCCCAACCAGATCTTCATCAACATTTCCGGTCCGCAATTCCTGCGCGGCAATCTCAGCGCCCGTCTTGAGGAACTGCTGGGCCGCCACCCGGAACTGCGGGGGCGGTTGGGGTTGGAGATCACCGAGCAGGCGGCGGTGCGCGATCTGAAGGCCGCCGTGCAGACCCTGACGGAGCTGGAGGCCATCGACGTCCAGGTGGCCATCGACGATTTCGGATCCGGTTACTCGTCGCTCAGCTACGTGCAGCAGCTTCCTGTGTCGAAGCTGAAGATCGACCGCGCCTTCATGGCGGACATTCCGGACAATCTGAAAAACGGGGCGCTGGTCCGCGCCGCGGTCGGCATGGCGCACGGCCTCGGCCTCGTCACCGTGGCCGAAGGGGTGGAGACCGAGGAGCAGCGCGACTTCCTGGTGTCGGTGGGCTGCGACCTGCTCCAGGGCTACCTGTTCGGCCGCCCCGTCGCCCCCGATGCCTTCGCGGCAATGGTCCGCGCCCAACAGCCCGCAATGGCCTGAGCGTCCGACGAAAGCGACTGGAGGGGGTCATCCCTCCAGCCGTTCCGGTTCCTTGCCGGCCAAGGTGGGCGCCTCGATGGCGCGGGCGGGCAGGCGCTCGCGGCGGGTTTCCCGGCGCTGCCAGCGGCGGAAGGAGCGTTTCGACCACCAGGATTCGATCGTCTGCCAAAACCGTTCCGGACCCTGGAACAGCGGCACGCGGGGCTTGTCGATCGCCGAGGGCTCCAGAGCGAGGCCGACCGAGGTGATCTGCCCGTCCTGCATGTCGCGGACGATCAGCTCCACGCCGCCCATGCGCATCCGGTCGCCCAGCTCGCAACTGCCGCCGAACTCGTTGCGCAGCAGGTCGCGCAGGGACCGCTGGGCGTTGGCCAGCGACAGGGGCAGGCCGTACATCTCGGCGATCTGCTCCACCGTCGCGTCGGGATTCAGCGCCAGATCGCCATAGAAGGCGCGGTCGTCCTGATCCAGCGGCCGGCTCTCGGCGAACAGCTTGTCGATCAGCGGCAACTGGCTGGGCGGGGTGAACAGATAGACCATGTCCCCGGCCTGGAGCGTCCGCGCCTTGTGCAGCGGCACCACGCGGCCATCGCGGATGACCAGGGACGGGCGGGCGAAGCGCGGCGTGCGCTGGCCACGGGCGGCGGGGCTCTTGGGGTGGACGGTGTAGGCGACCATCTCCTGGTCGGCCCCGCCGGGCAGTTCCAGCTCGAACCGTTCGACCGGTCCGCGCCGCGGTGGGACGATCAGCTTCAGCCAGCGCGCCATCGGGCCAATGGTCCAGCCCTGCACCGCCAGCGACACGATCACCACCAGGAAGGCGGTGTTGAAGATCACCTGACCGCCCGGCAACTCGCCCAGGATCGGCACCAGCGCCAGCAGCATCGACACCGCGCCGCGCAGACCGACCCAGGCCATGAAGGTCTTCTCATTGGGCGAGAAGCGGAAGGGCAGCAGGCACAGCCACACCGCCAGCGGCCGCGCCAGCAGGATCAGCAGGACGGCCAGGGCCAGGGCGGGCAGGGCGATCGCCCTGAAATCATGCGGTGTGGCGAACAGGCCGAGCATGACGAACATGACGATCTGGCTGAGCCAGGTGAGGCCCGAATGGAATTGGCGCAGGCCCAGCGCCCCGCGCAGCTTCACATTGCCCGCGACCAGACCGGCGGCGTAGACGGCGAGGAAGCCGCTGCCCCCCAGTTCGTTCGTTCCGGCGAACAGGAACAGGGCGAAGGCCAGGGTGACCACCGGGTTCAGGCCAGGGTCGAGGCGGGCGTTGTTGATGAAGGCGGCCAGCCCGGCCCCGCCCAGGACACCCAGGATTGCCCCGCCGGCGATCTGCTTCACCAGGAAGCCGGCCAATTCCAGCGGCGTGCCCCAGCCGTGCAGCGCCGCCTCCACCAACATGGCGGTCAGCAGGATGGCCGTCGGGTCGTTGCTGCCGGACTCGATCTCCAGCGTTGAGCGCACGCGGTCGCGGATGGTGATTCCGCCGACCCGCAGCAGGAAGAACACCGCCGCGGCGTCGGTGGAGCTGACCGCCGCGCCGACCAGGAAGGATTCGATCCAGGGCAGGCCCAGCAAAAAATGCGCGGCGACGCCGATGACCCCGGAGGTGATGGCGACCCCGAAGGTGGCGAGGCTGAGCGCCGGCCACGCGGCGGCGCGGTAGCTCGACAGCTTGGTGTCCAGGCCGCTTTCGAAGAGGATCACGGCGAGCGCGATGGAGCCGATCAGAAAGGCGCTGTCCGCGTCGTTGAAGCTGATGCCCCCGACGCCGTCGATCCCGGCGAACAGCCCGACGCCCAGGAAGATCAGCAGCAACGGCGTGCCGATCCGCAGCGCCAGATAGCTGGTCAGGATGCTGACGATCAGCAGCGACGACCCGATCAGGATGATGGTGCTCGCCGTCTCCATAGTCCTCGCGCCGGAATGGGAGTGATGCCGCCTTTGCGGTCATCCGATTTTGGCAATTCTTGGGCGCGAGTGCAACGCAGCGGCCAAAATTTCCCAATGTTCCTAAAATAATACAGAAATGTCTCCCGCAACGCAGCATTGCGACGGACTACAATCCTTCCGGGTTAATGCAACAGGCGAGGGGCATTTCATGTTTCGTATACGGCGTATTCCGGCACTGCCCCTCGCAGCCCTGACGCTTGTTCTGTCTTCCTCGGCGGCGATGGCGGGGTCCTTGCCCGGCTTGGACCGGCCGGCGGCGGGCGGCGGTGCCACGCCGATCCGGTTCGACAAGAAGGCCATCGATCTCAACGGTTGGGGCGCTCTGGAGGTCGGCCAGACGGAAAGCGCGTCGCGCCGGATGGTGGCGACCACGCCGGTGCGCGACCAATGGTTCTCCGACCCGGTTTTCATGAACGACGGCGCCTTCGGCGGACCGGACGCGCGTGCGACCTACTATTCGCCGCGCCTGCACGGATTCAACATCGGCCTCGGCTACACCCCCGTCCGCACGGAGCTCGGGGCGGCCGACCCGCTCGCCCGCCATGTGGTGGAAGGCGTGGTGCGGCATGACGGACGGCTGGGCAAGGCCCGTCTGCGCATCACCGCCGGGGCGGGCAAGGCCGCCGTCGCCAAGGACCGCGGCACGCCCCGCCGGTCCTGGGTGGTCGGCGGGCAGGTGACGTTGCCCGGCGTGACGGTCGGTGCCGGCTACCGCGAGCAGCTCCCCGACGACGGCGCCGCCCGGCGGACGCTCAACGCCGGCCTCTATCTGGAACAGGGCACGCCGCTGCAGGGCTGGACGGTCATGGGGCGGCTGGCCCACACCCAGGTCGGCGCCGAGGCCCCGCAGGAGGCCTGGTCCACCGGCCTGCGGTTCCGCATGTCGCCGAAGGTCAGCGTCACCGCCGATCTGGGCACCATGACCTATGGCGGGGATCCGTCGGACAGCACGATGCTGCGGGTCGGCACCCGAGTTCTGTTCTGAACGGTGCTCCGAACGGGCCCGATATCCCTCTTTCGCCCTTATCCAAGGGTGGTTTCCCGACGGAATCGCGCTGTCGTGGAAGCAAATTGCCTTCTCGTCTGTTTATAGGGGCGAGAAGCACCACAAGGAGGGTTTGGACATGTCTCGTTTGCGCCTGATCGGGACCGCCATTGCGCTGTTGACGCTCGCGGCCTGTTCGACCGGCGGCGTGGTGGGCGGCACGGCTGGCGCCGCTGGCGGCTACGCGGTGGACGGCAAGCGTGGCGCCATCATCGGTGGCCTGGGCGGCGCCGCGCTGGGCACGGCTCTGGATCGCTGACCGGACGCGACGGACACGATCCGTTGCTGAGGACGACAAGCGCGTCGCGCCGACCGGGTGCGGCGCGCTTTCTTTTTTTAGGCGCGCCATTCCTTGCGCAGGATGGCGTACTGCATCGTGTTCTCGAAGATGGGATGTCCGCCGCCATCCGTTTCGAAGGATATGAACTCCACGAACAGCCCTTCCTTCCTCATGCCGAGCCTTTCGCACAGGCGCTGCGACGCGACGTTGGTCTCCTCGACATAGGCGTAGAGGCGGCGGGCCTGCTTCACTGTGAAAAGATGATCGAAAAGGGCCCGCGCGGCTTCCGCTGCGTATCCGGCTCCGGCAAAATCCGCGTTGAAGTTCCAGCCGACGGAATAGGTGTCCGGCGGCTCGGGCACCTGGAACAGGTCGCCGATCACCCGGCCGGTGCTGCGCAGGCACACGGCGATGTGCTCGTCGCTTTGGCTGCGCGTTTCCACCTCGGCGGCGGCCGCGTCGAGGTTGTCCAGTTTGAGCGAGAGGAAGCAGCTTGCCCGGGGGTGATGCAGATAGGCGAGCAGGTCGGGCGCGTCCCCCTCCCGGAAGGGCCTCAGGATCAGGCGGTCGGTGGTGATGGGGTCCATGCATCGTCTCGGCGGAAAGCGGCGGAACCGGAAGGCGGCAGATCATGTGCCGGTCATTTTTGCCGCCCGGCACATCCACACCATCAGAATTCCCACTTATGAGGTTGATTGCCAAGCATATTTAAGGTTGCACAAAACTTGCTTGTCGGATCTCCAACCCATCGGTCGCGAGAAACCGTCATGCAAATTTCCAACTATATCAGCAACGTCTCCCGCGTCGTCGCCAAGTTCACGGCGCAGGACGAGAAGGCCGAACCGGAGAAGGAGGCGAGCGGAGTCAGCGCTGCCGACGCCTTCCTCAAGGAGGCGCGGAAGACGCCGGCCCAACGCATCCGGGACCAGATTCTCGCCCGCATGAAGCTGGACGAGGAGTCCCTCGCGTCCATGCCGGCGGAGAAGCGCGCCGCGGTCGAGAAGCAGATCGCCGAGGAGCTGAAGCGCCAATTGTCCGGCGAGAAGGACCGGCGCGGCGCGGCGGTCGATCTGACCGCCTGACACCGCTCAGACCGGGGACGAGAAACCGAAAACCCGGAGCGCGTCCTGCAGGTCGGGGAGGACGCGCTCGACCGCTGCCTCCCCCTCGCGGATGCAGTCGTCCGCCCGGTCGAACTCCGACAGGCCGATGTGGCCCAGCCGCGGGGTGATGTGCACGTCCGGCGGTTCGCCCGCCAGACGGGACCGCGCGATGCGGTCGGTGACGATGCCCAGCGAGGACACCATGACGCCGAACAGGCTCGGCCCCTCGTAATCGCGCCGGAAGATGCGGCGGCTCAGCGCGCCGATGGGCACGCGGAAGCCGGCGCGGGATTTGGACTCGCCATCCGGCTCGTGTTCCTCGTCGATCAGCTTCAGGAGGTCGAACCCCGCCGCGGTCGGCACGGCGGCGCCGGGGCGCCGCGACTTGCCGATGATGTCGGCGGCCAGATTGACGGCGATCACCATCTGGGCGCCCAGTGCCCGGCAGGCCGACACCGGCACCGGGTTGACCAGGGCGCCGTCGACCATCCAACGCCCCTCGAAGCGCACCGGTGGAAAGACCCCCGGCAGAGAGAAGGAGGCGCGCAGCGCGTCCACCAGCGGGCCGTTGCGCATCCACACCTCGTGCCCGGTGACCAGATCGGTGGCGATGGCGGCGAAGGGGTTGGGAAGCTCCTCGATCTGGATGTCGCCCAGATGATGACGCATCTCGGCGACCAGACGGTCACCGCCGATCAGCCCACCTCCCTGGCGCAGCCGCAGGTCCAGATAACCGACGATCTTCATCCGGGTCAGGCTGCGCGTCCATTCCTCCAGCGCGTCGAGCTTGCCGGCGAGATGGAGACCGCCGACGAGCGCCCCCACCGAACTGCCGCAGACGATGTCCGCCTCGATCCCGTAGCGCGCCAGCGCCCGCAGGACGCCGATGTGCGCCCAGCCGCGGGCCACCCCGGCGCCCAGCGCCAGACCGATGCGCGGCCGGTGATGGTGCTGGCCGTAGCGATTGCCGGGACCCTGTCCGTTTCCGCCGTCCGCCGCCATGGCGCCTCCTTTGCACGGGGTGGAGCGCGTGCCGGTCGGTATCGTGCCATCCGCCCGGTTAAGGAAGCTTGATCGGTTCCGCCCCGGTGGACAAGGCCCGCAGGACAGGGCGCAGTGAGTTAAGGCCCGGTGGACAAGCACCGGCGCCATCGGCTAAGCCATCGCGATTGCGCTACAGGAAGACGTGCACGTGAGCAAAAAGAGCGGAGAACGGCTGCGCCTCGACGCGGCGACGGAACGGCTGGTCGGCCGCATGCTGCGGGAATGGGTGCGCCCCTACACCGGCAAGCTGATGGTGTCCTTCCTGCTGATGGCCGTGGTGGCGGCGGCGACCGGCGCCTATCCGCTGCTGATCGATCAGGCCTATTCGATGTTCTCCGAGCAGGACCGGGGCATGCTGCTGGTCATCCCGCTCCTGATCATCGTGATCACGGCGGTCAAGGCCCTGTCCATGTACGCCCAGACGGTGGTGACCACCGACATCGTGCAGCGGATCATCACCGATGTGCGCCTGTCGATGTTCGACCATTTGCTGAGGTCCGACACCGCCCAGCTCCACGCGGCCCCCACCGGCACACTGACGTCCCGCTTCATCAGCGATGTGGACCTGATCCGCAACGCCCTGTCGCGAACCCTGACCGGGCTGGTGCGCGACATCCTGACGGTGATCGCGCTGGTTGGGTCGATGTTCTACCTCGACTGGGTCCTGTCGCTGATCGTCTTCCTGATCTACCCGATCGCCGCCATTCCCATCGTGAACATCGGCAAGCGGCTGCGCCGCGTGTCGCGCGACACCCAGGCCCAGATGGGCGACATGACCGCCCTGCTGACGGAAAGCCTGGCCGGCGCCCGCATGGTCAAGACCTACTCGCTGGAGGATTACGAGCGCGCCCGCGCCGCCCGCGCCTTCGAGGACAACTTCGCCCTGACCATGAAGGCGACCCGCGCCCGTTCGCGCATCGACCCGATGATGGAGGTTCTGGGCGGCGCCGCGGTGGCCGGGGTGATCGCCTTCGCCGGCTACCGCATGGCGATGGGCGAGGGCTCGGTCGGCGCCTTTTCCGGTTTCGTCGGCGCGCTTCTGATGGCGGCGCAGCCGGTGCGGGCCATCGGCACGTTGAACGCCGTGCTTCAGGAAGGTCTGGCCGCCGCCCAGCGCATCTTCGAACTGGTGGACGAGAAGCCGACCATCACCGAGCAGCCCGGCGCCAAGCCCCTGGCGGTGGAGCGCGCCGCCGTGTCCTTGCGCGACGTCCGCTTCGCCTACGAAGAGGGAACGGAGACGCTGAAGGGCATCGACCTGGAGGTTCCGGCGGGGGCGACGGTGGCCCTGGTCGGGCGCAGCGGGGCCGGCAAGTCCACCGTCTTCAACCTGATCCCGCGACTCTACGACGCGACCGGCGGGCAGGTGCTGATCGACGGGCAGGACGTGCGGGCGGTGACGCTGAAGAGCCTGCGCGGCGTCATCTCGCTGGTCAGCCAGGACACGGTCCTGTTCAACGACACGGTGCGGGCCAACATCGCCTTCGGGCGGCTGGACGCCCCGTTCGACGACATCGTGGCCGCCGCGAAGGCCGCCGCCGCGCACGACTTCGTCGCCCGGCTGCCGGAGGGCTACGACACGGTGATCGGCGACCGCGGCGTGAAGCTGTCGGGCGGCGAGCGGCAGCGTCTCGCGCTCGCCCGCGCCTTCCTGAAGGACGCGCCGATCCTGCTGCTGGACGAGGCGACGAGCGCGCTGGACAGCGAGTCCGAGCGGCTGGTGCAGGGGGCGCTGGAGCGGCTGACCCAGGGGCGCACGACGCTGGTCATCGCCCACCGGCTGGCCACCGTGCGCAACGCCGACCGGATCGTCGTGATGGAGGGCGGGCGCATCCTGGAGCAGGGCACCCACGACGCCCTGATCGCGCAGAACGGCACCTACGCCCGCCTGTGCAAGCTCCAGTTCGGCGAGGACGGCGAGGCCGCCCTGCTGGCGCCCTGATCCGGCAAACCCGAACCGGGTTCAATCCGCCGCGGGCACCATCTCCACCACGGCGTTGCGCAACTCGTGGGCGGCGATGGGTTTGTGCAGCAGGGTGTGGCCGCCCGCGCGGGCTTCCGCCAGCCGCTCCGGGGCGGTGTCGCCGGTGATGATCGTCGCCGGAACCGGCGTCCTCAACCGCTCGCACACCGCCCGGATGGCGTCCAGTCCGGTCTTCCCATCGCGCAGGCGGTAATCGGCCAGAATCGCGCTCGGCCATTCCCCGCTCTCGACATGCTGAACCGCGTCCTCGATGGAGCCCGCCGTCAGCACCCGATAGCCCCAGCCCTCCAGCATCGCCTGCAGGCCGAGGCGGATCAGCGGTTCGTCGTCGATCACCAGGATCATCCCCCGCCCATCGCTCGGCGCCAGCCGGGCCGCCATCGGTTCGGAAGGGGTGGCATGGCGGGCGATCAACGGCACATCGACGCAGAAGGCGGACCCGGCTCCCAACCTTGAGCGCAGGTGAACCTGGTGGCCGAGCAGGCGGGCGAGGCGGCGCACCACCGCCAGCCCGAGGCCCAGCCCCCTGCTGCGGTCCCGCTCCTGGTTGCCGACCTGGAAGAATTCCTCGAAAATCTCGTCGTGTTTGTTGGATGGGATGCCGATGCCGGAGTCCATCACCTCGATGCGCAGACGGTCCCCCCTCCGCCGGCAGCCGATCAGCAGGCCGCCACTTTCGGTGTAGCGCAGCGCGTTTTCCACGAGGTTGCGCAGGATGCGCATCAGCAGGGCCGGATCGCTGCGGATCGTCAGGGTGCAGGGAACCACGCGCAGCCGCAGGCTCTTGGCCTCCGCCTGGGGATGGTATTCGGCACCAAGCTGTTCGATGATCGGACCGATCGGGAGATCCTGCAGTTGCGGCACGATCAGACCGGCATCCAGCTTGGACACGTCGAGCAGGCTGTCGAGAAGCATGCGCAGCCCGTCCATGGCCTGCCCCATGGAGTCGAGAAGCGGGGCCGCGGGGTGCCCATCCAGCCGCTCCGCCAGGGCGGATTGGAACAGCATCATCGCCTGGACCGGCTGCCGCAGGTCATGGCTCGCGGCGGCGAGGAATTTGGATTTCGCGACGTTGGCGCGGTCGGCCTCGGCCTTGGAGGCGCGCAGGGCGTCCTCGGCACGGCGGCGTTCGGTGATGTTGCGGACGATGCCCGTGAAGTAGCGGCGCTCCCCCGCGGTCCATTCGGTGACCGCCAGTTCGATCGGGAAGATCGAACCGTCCTTGTGCCGTCCTTCGACCTCGCGCCCGATACCGATGATCTTCCTCTCACCCGTGCGTCGATAGGTCTGCAAATAGCCGTCATGGGCCGAATGGAACGGCTCCGGCATCAGGATGCGGATGTTCCGACCGACCGCTTCGCCGGCCTGGTAGCCGAAGATGCGCTCCGCCGCCGGGTTGAAGCTCTGGATCGTGCCGGTCTCGTCGATGACCAGCATGGCGTCCACCGCGGTCTGAACGATGGCCCGGTGGCGGGCCTCGCTTTCCGCGAGCGCCGCCTCGCGCCGCCGGATGAGGTCCGCGGCGTTGCGGATGGCGAGGTCCACCGCCTCGATCTCGGCCACGCCGCCGTCGGGCGGCGGCACGGGATATCCGGCGCCCAGCGATTCCGCCGCTCCGGCCAGTTGGGAGACGGAGCGCGTGAGGCGCCGTCCGAGCAGAATCGCCGCCCCGATGCCGATCAGCAGAAGAACAAGGCCGCCGCCGGTGAAGAGCAGCAGGGCATGGCGCGCCGGGGAGGCCACCAGGGTCGTGGGGACGCTCGTCGCGACCACCCACCCGAAAGTCCGGGACCGGCTGTAGGCCTGGATCGCCTCCACACTCTCCAGATTGACGGCGCGATGGATTCCGTCCGGCATGTCCTGCATCCCGCTCCACAGTGCGGCGGGAAGCGGTTTGCCGACGAACTGCTCGCTCAAATGCGACCGGGCAATGACGACACCCTCCTGGTCGATCACCCCGGCCCGCCAACCCGCCGGGATGCGCTCCGGCGACACGATGGCCTGAAGCCGCTCCCAGGGGATGTTCAGGCTCAGCAGGTAACGGATCCGGCCGTCGCGGATCACCGGGGCGATCACCGCCAGGGTCGGGGCATGGCTCACGTCGCCGACGAAAAGGCCGGTGACCTGCGGCCTGCCCGTGTCGATCACACGCTGGTCGGCTTCGAGCGTGGTCTTGTCCGGCAGAGCGGCACCCCAGGGCATCCGGCTGTTGACGTGTTGTCGGCCTTCCAAATCGCGGAGAACCACGTTGGTGTCCAGCCGGTCGCGCACGCCGGAGGCCTGCCGATAGAAGGCGCCCAGATCATCCGTCGTCAGGCTTTCCGACGTGGACAGCACCTCTGCGGCGGCGATCAGGCGGCCAACCTCACGCTCGACGTCCTCGGCCAGCAGCCGCGTCCGATCGAGCACGAGTTGTTCCGTTTGCTGAGCCTGCGCATCGATGTTGCGGATGAGAAGGGACACCGAGAAGAGGACCAGAGGCACCGCAACCGCCATGACCAGCAGGACGAGCCAGCCCCGCACCCGTTGCGGTCGCATCCGCCAAGTTAGACGGCAAGTCGGACGCCGCGGTGTCTCCTGGTCGGGGATCATCGAATCGGCCGGAGTGCAAACACAACCTTGCGCCGGATCGCCGGACGACAGCGGCCGATTCGGTTGGCGGCCCGGATCCGTCCAGACCGTGCCGGAGCGTGCGCCTGCACTCTTTGAAACGGCGGAAGGTGCATGGCTTTGGCGGGGCGGTCGATCCGGGGAATGTATCCGGTCCGAACGTACCGAGGCATTTCGCTGACCATTCCTGAGGTAACCGGTTGCGGGCATCTCTGAACCAGACTGTATCATACCGCGCAATAATTGGCTGATATTCCATCCACCCGCTCATGAAAGAGCATTTTGGGGCGGCCCGATCACACGAAGTGTTTCTCCAGGTTGCTTCGGCGCGCGTCCGATGGCAGCGATTGGCGCCAGGGACGATCCGGTCTATGGTCCCGTCTCATGGAACCTGCCCTCGCCGACGCGATTCGCCTGCACAATTCCGGCAACCATGCGGGGGCGGAGCCGCTCTATCGTGCTGTCCTGGAGCGCGAGCCGGCGAATCGCGGTGCGCTGCAGATGCTGGCGATGCTTCTGGTGCAGACGGGGCGCCCGACCGAGGCCGTCGGCCACTTCCGGACCATCCTGCGGCTGGAGCCCGGCGGCGTCGCCGGCTACAGCAACCTTGCCGCTGCCCTGCGCCTGGCCGGGCAGGGGGCGGAGGCCATCGCCTGCCTGCAACGGGCATTGTCCCTCGACCCGGCGAACGCGGCCTCCTGGTTCAACCTCGGCAACGGGTTGAAGCAGCAGGAGAAGGCTGCGGGTGCGGCGCGAAGCTACCGGCGGACCCTGGCGCTGGAGCCCGGCCACGCGGGAGCGGCGGTCAACCTGACGGCGCTGCGTGACAAGTGGGACGCGCGGCTGGACAAGGCGGAGCGGCGGACCGTCGCGGCGCGCCACCCGGCGGCGGACGCCGATACCCGCGCGGCGGCGGTTGAGGCACTGGTGGCGGTCGGGGACGCGGCGGCGGCGGAAGCGATGGCACGGGCCGCCCTGGAGCAGGATGAGCATCATCACCGCGCCAACCGCCTGCTGGGGCGGCTGCTGCTGGAGCGCAGCGGGGCGATGGGCGTACAGGATGGAAAGCCTTTCGCGGTCGACCGGGCGCTGGTCGAGGAGGCCATCGGCGCGCTGCGCCGGGCCGTTGCCGCCCGGCCGGACGACGATGAGGCCGACTGGCTGCACGTCGCCGCGGTGGCGACGCTGGTGCAGGTGGGCATGGCGTCCGACGCGGTGCTGCGTGACGGGGCACGGGCCGCCTGGCTCCGCCTGCGGCGCCATCCCAAGGACACGGTCGCGGCGTCGGTCATCGGCTTCCACGTCTACCGCCGGGACCGGCTCGTCCTCGCCTCCTGGCTGAGCCGGCGCTTCCGGCGGCGCTTTACTGTGGCGGAGGTCGCGGGGGAGCATGAACTGGGTCTGTGGACCATGCTGCGCGCCGACGATGCCTTCTTCCGCGCTCTGCCGCCGGTCGAAGCGGTTCTGGAGCGCATGGCCCCTATGGAGTGGCGCACCGCGCCGGCGCCGGGTCCAACCGGGGAACCGGCGGTCTTCTTCTGCTGCGACGACGTCTATTTCCGCCGTTTCGCCCCGGCGCTTCTGGAGTCGCTGGCGGAGCGGATGCCGGGCGCCGCGGTCACCGTCCATGTCGTGGCGCCGTCGTCGGAGACGGAGCGGGCCATGGTCCGCTGGCAAACGGACGGACGGTTGAAAATCGGCTTCTCGCTGGACCGGCCGGACATGGCGGGTTGGACCGACATCAAGCGCGTCACCTATTACGCCTCCGCCCGCTTCCTTCGCGCTTTGCAGTGGATGCGCCGGATGGACCGCCCGCTGATGGTGGTCGACACCGACGCCTGGATCACCGGAGATCCGCAGGCTCTCCGGGCGGACATGGCGGGATGCGATGTCGGTCTCATGTTCGACGGTCGCCGCCGTGGTCCGTCACGGGAAATTCCGGTCGGGTTCGCCGTTTATGAGAACACGCCGGGCGGCGACCGCTTCCTGTCGCTGCTCGGCTCCTACATCGGGCATTTCCTGGCGGGGGTGGAGGTCTATTGGATGCTGGACCAGATGGCCCATTACGCGGTGCTCGACTGGCTGAACCGGCACGAGCCGGTCCGCGTGCGCCGCTTCGACTTCCTGAGCTTCCCCTATTGCCATTTCGTCGGGGCGAAGTGACGCACCGTCGGTATCACTCCCGCCCGAGAACCCGGTCGACCACCGTGTCGGCCCACTCGCGGGAGCGGAAGCTGGCCTTGGCCTCCACCGGGTCGTAGACGCGCTCCACCCAGTCCCAGAAGGCAATCGGGCGCTTCTCGTTGTAGGCGGCGTACAGCTCGAAGAAATAGTCGAGGATGCCCGTCTTCGCCTGCTTGAAGTGGCCGTATTTCCAGTGAAGCTGCTTGGTCGCTCGCTCCAGCGGCACGCCCTCGTGGATGAAGAGGTAGAGCGCCGACATGAAGCCGGCGCGATCCGCCCCCGACTTGCAGTGCAGCAGCGCCGGATACTGCATGGTCGCGAACAGGTCGCGGGCCTTCAGCAGCGTCTCCTTCTTCGGCATGTCGCGGGAGTTGACGGGAAAGTCCACCAGCGTCAGCCCGGCCGCCCGGCAGGCCTCGGCCTCCAGGATGTAGGAGGCGCAGTCGCGGCTGCCGCGCAGGTTCAGGATGGTCTTCACGCCGCGCCGCGCCGCCTCCCGGATGTGCGAGGGGGAGGGCTGGCTCGCCCGGTACATGTTGGGAGAGATGCGGTATGTGTTCGAATAGACCAGCCGGAAGCAGGCGTGGTCGATGAACACGCTTTCGACATGCCCGAGCGCCCGTTGCAGCGGGGAGATCATGCGCCCGCGCGCGCGCTTGATCCCGTCGGCCAGCGCGGTGGTCGTGTAACGGCGCAACATCTTCCTGGTGGTGGCCACGCAAGCAGTCTCCAAATCGACAAGGCCGCCAAGATAGGCACACTTCGCGTGGCGTCAAGGCCGCCGCGCCGCTGGGCAGTGCGGCGCATTGCTCATCCGGCCCGCAGGACCCGCCCGTAGATGTCGTACCGCGCGGCTAGCGACAGCACGATCTCCATATAGAGATTGATCAAGCCGTTGGCGTAGAAGGCCGGGCAGCCGGTGTAATGGCGCTCGCCCGCCTGCGCGGTCGGCTCGATCAGGTCGGCGTTCAGGACGATCATGCCGCCCGGCGTCTCCGCGTCGTAGACGAAGGCGGTCTGGTGGCGGGGCAGGGGGTGGATGGCCTGATGGTCGTCGGCCTCGATGTGGCCGGCCCCCATGAACTGGCAGAGCATGCCGAGGCTGCCCATGGCGAGCGGCAGCACCTGCTTCAGGCTGCGGCGCGACAGGTCGTCGTATTCGGCCGGGGTCAGGCCGGGCTTGAGCATGGGCGCCGCCTCGCACAGGTTCCAGCAGACGTGGAGCGCGGTGTGGCTGCCGGTCTTGGTGATCGACAGCATGTCGTAGCCGGACGGCGCGTGCAGCACCGACGCCTCCAGCGTGTTGGCGAGGACGAAGCCGGCCGCGGCGAGCGGGGTGATGGCGCCCTCCGCCCGGCAGCGCTCCTCCTCCAGCGTCACCTTGATCGCCCAATCCTTGATGATGGCGTCGAGCAGGTGGCACACGCTGTCGCGCAGGAAGCCGATCAGCGTCTCCGCCGGGGCGGCGTCCAGCCCGGCGGCGTCGGCGACGTCCAGCCCGTGCGGCGAGTCCGGCGGGTTGCACAGCAGAAGATGGCCGTCGGCATCGAGCGGCATGCGGTTGGTGATGTGGTCGCGCAGATCGTTGTAGAGGAAGGCCAGCAGCGTGTTGATGGCGACCTTCTCGTAATCCTCCTTGCGGGTGTCCGCGTGTGCCGGGCACTGGCCGGCGAGGCGCTGAAGCTCCTCGGTGAAGAGGTAGTTCGGGTCCTCGGCGATGCGGTGCAGGATCGGCACGAGGCTGATGCGGGTCATCCCGGCCTCCTCATGCGCGGCGAAATAGGTCAGGGCGAAATCGTTGGAGCGGGCCATGATGGGCGTCAATCTCGTGAATGAGGACGGTCAGCGGTCGCGAAGCCGGTCGTAGACGCCGTAGTCCATGGCGATGCTGGCCACGATGTCGAGATACAGTTTGATGAAGCCGGGCGTGTAGAAGGCCGGGCAGCCGGTGTAATGCCGCTCCTCGGGCTTGGCGAAGCGGGTGATCGGCTCCGGGTTCAGGCAGATCAGCCCGGCCTCGTCGAGGACGAAGGCCGTCTGGTCCTTGGGCAGCAGGTGGATGGCGAGGCCGTCGTGGGGTTCGATCCCCGACGCCTCCATGTAATGGACCAGCATGCCCAGGCTGGCCATCGACAGCGGCACCACCTGCTTCAGGCTGCGCCGGACGAGGTCGTCGTAAGCCGCGGCATCCCTGTCCGGGAGCAGCAGGGGGGCTGCCTCCACCATGGCCCAACAGATGTGGATGGCGGTGTGGCTGCCGGTCTTGGTGATCGACAGCATGTCGTAGCCGGCGCGCTGGTAGAGGGCTGAGTCCTCCAGCGTCGTGCGCAGGATGAAGGTCGCGGCGGCGGCGGCGGAGATTTCGCCCGTGCCCTGGGCGCGGTAGTGCTCCTCCTCCGTCAGCAGGTCGGCGGCCCAGCCGGTGATGAGGCCGTCCAGCAGATGGCAGGTGGCGTCGCGCAGGACCGAGGCCATCACGTTGAGCGGGGCCGCGGCCATCGCCGCCCGGTCGGCCGGATCGATGCCGTGGGGGGAGCGCGGCGGGATCGGCAGCATCACCTGCCCGCGCTCGTCCAGCGGCAGCTTGGACGCCACATGGTCGCGCAGCCGGTCGAACAGATAGGCCAGCAGCGTGTTGACCGTCACCTTGTCCGCGTCGTCGGCGTTGGGGGCGGCGTGCATGGGGCACTGGCCGCCGCCGCGGCGCAACTCCTCGCTGAACAGGAAGGCCGGGTCCTTCTGGATGGTCTGGAGGATGTGGGCGATCGAGACGCGCTCCAGCCCGGCATCGGCGTGAGCCTTGATGAAGTTGCTGGCGAAATCGTTGGAACGGGACATCGTGGCCTTGCCGGAACGGAGTAATCCCGTTCAGCCTAGGGCGAGTGGTGGGGCCGTTGCAACGGCAACCTCTGTGACCGGTTGCCGCTTCTCCGTTGAAATGTGCGGTTTTACCCCTCGGGAACCAGCCAGTCGACCGTGCAGCCGCCGCCGGTGGAGGGCAGGGCGGCGTGCAGCGCCGGCAACATGGCGCGCAGCGTGTCGTCCAGGGTCCAGGGCGGGTTGACGATCAGCAGGCCGGAGCCGTTCAGCCGCAGATGCGTGTCCTCCGGGTGCCAGGTCAGCTCGACGGTCAGGATCTTGCGTATGCCGGTGTTCTCCACCGCCTCCTGGAAGCGCCAGACGGCGGCACGTTCCTTGATCGGGTACCACAGGGCGTAGACGCCGGTGGACCAGCGCTTGTGCGCCGCCTTCAGCCCCTCGGCCATGCGGGCGAACTCGTCCGGCTGCTCGAAGGGCGGGTCGATCAGCACGAGTCCGCGCTTCTCGCGCGGCGGCAGATGGGATTTCAGCGCCTGATAGGCGTCGGTCCTGAAGGCCGAGACCTGACGGTCCCCGGCGAATTCCGCCTTCAGGGTCTGCCAGTCGTCGGGGTGAAGCTCGTTGAGGAGCAGCCGGTCCTGCTCGCGCAGCAGCGCCCGGGCCAGCCGGGGCGATCCGGGGTACCAGCGCAGCCGCCCGTCCGGGTTCAGAGCCGACACCGCGTCGAGATAGGGCCGCAGCGCCGGGTGTGGCGCCGGCCGGCCGAACAGCCGTCCGATTCCGTCCTGGAACTCCAGCGTCTTGCGCGCCGGTTCGGAGTCCAGGTCGTAGCGCCCGATGCCGGCGTGGGCGTCGAGCACGCAGAAGGGCGCCGGCTTGGCGCGCAGGTGATCGATGATTAGCGCCAGGACGGCGTGCTTCATCACATCGGCGGGGTTGCCGGCGTGGAATATATGACGGTAGTTCATGGGGCAGGGATTTAGCCCATCGGGGCGTTCCGCGCCATCCCCCGCGAGGCAGGGTGATCAGTCGAGAGAGGCGACCTGCTGGGCGTTGCGGAAGGTCCGGCGGGTGCTCGGCGCGATGCTGGCGGGCTCGGACTCGCCACAGCGGGCGGATTCCAGCAGCTTGGCGCTCTTCGGGTCCAGCTCGTTCAGGTGCTGCCAGATCTTGCAGACGTAGTTCTGGGCCTGACGGGTGGAGCCGCCGTTGTAGCGGGCGACGGCGGTCTTCCAGCTGCCCTGCTCGCCGTGAAGGCGAAGGAGCAGGCGGCCGGCGTAGTTGACGTTCTCGCGGGGATCGACGATCCGCTCCACCGGCTGGAACTCGCCGCGGTGGGTGCCCAGCGAGATCTGCATGCAGCCGACATAGACGTTCTGCCGGATCTGGCCGCGCTTGTCGCGGAGATGCCGGGCGGCGTCGTTGGCGTTGCGGGCGTACACGGGACGGCCTTCCACGCTCATCGCGAAGGGGGTCGGAGCGCCGTCCTGACCGCTTTCCACCAGGGCGATGGCGACGAGAAGGCCGGAGGGGATGTTGAACTTGCGCTCGGCTTCGACGGCGTGGGAGACGCAGCTGCTGTCCTGGGCGGCGGCGGGCTTGGCGGGGAGGACCGGAGCGGCGGCTAAGCCCAGTGCAAGAGCGATCCAGCCGCCATACGTGCGTCGCACGCGCTGAGTTCGGTCCTGCATATCCTCGGTCCCCTCTTCGTTGCCGGGTTCATCCGGCTTCGTTTTGGCCCCCCGCGCGGGGCCGCCATTACCGGTCACCGAGTCGCTTACGGTGACCGCCTCCTACCCGAAAGTTCAGCGCCCACCATCGGGCGCCGAAGCCACACTTCCAAAAATTTTATACAGCGTCAATCTATTTGCTGCCCGGTAATACCACGCCTTTCGATCGAACGATGTCACAAGGCCGCGGGAAAAACCCACGCAAGGCCTCGGTCTTAGCCATCAAGGCACTGATTCCGAAGCGCTTTGAAAAACCGAAAGGGGTGGATTGTGCGAAGGGCGTACAAGTTGATCCAATCGGCATAATGCGACGGTCTGAAGCTCGATTCGCTGCCGAACGACCTCCTTCGGATGCCTCTTGCGCACGCGCGAAAGCTGGTGCAGGAGTTCGTGTCTTCCCACGCCTTCCGGAGTCTCCCGGAGCAGGGACGGCGACAGCGCATCTCCCATAGCGAAGTGATCGTGGATCGCGATTCGACGGCTCAAGCCGACCGGGAGGGGGCAGGCCCCCTCGTCCAGCCCGGAGACGTTCCGGGCATTCTCTTCCAGACTGGCTATGACCGACTCTACGCCGCCGACGCGGCGGGGGCGGCGCGTGCCTTCCGGCTCGCCTGCGCCGCCGATCCGGGGTCGGGCGAGGCCTGGGGGGCCCTTGCCGACAGCGCGCGGGACGCGGGCGAGGCCGCCGGGGCGCTGGCCGCCTGCGGACGGGCGGTGGCGCTCGACCCCGGGGTGTGGCCCTGGCGGGTCGCTCTGGCCGAGGCCTTGCACACCGCCGGCCGGTTCGAGGAGGCCGTGACCACCGGGCAGGTGTTGACGGCGGAACGGCCCGATTCCGCGACGGCCCGGCTCGGTCTCGCCCGCGCCCTGGCGGCGGCGGGCCGGCGGGACGCGGCGCTGGAGGAATATCGCGAGGCCGTGGCCCTGCGTCCCGGCGACCGCGAAGCGGCTCTGGAACTGGCGGCCCTGCTGGTCGAGACCGGCGATGCACTGGGCGCGGTCGAACTGCTTCAGCCCCTGTCCCGCCGGGATCCGGAGGATGCGGACCTGCACGCCGCCATCGGGCGGGCCTGGATCGCGCTGCAGGATCCGGCGAAGGCCCTGACGGCGCTGCGCCGGGCTCAAGGGCTCGACCCGGACGGGCGACTCGGCTGCGCGGCGCTGATCACCGCGCTGGACAGCGGCGCGGGGGAGCACCTGTCGGCGGCCTATGTGCGCGCCCTGTTCGACCGCTACGCCGACCGCTTCGATCAGGATCTGGTGGGCAAGCTGGACTATTCCGCGCCGGCTCTGCTGCGCGAGGCGGTCGACCGGCTTGGGCCGGTGTCAGGGCTGCGCGTGCTGGACCTCGGTTGCGGCACCGGGTTGGCGGGCGTGGCGTTCCGCCCCTTGGCCGGACATCTCGCCGGGGTCGATCTGGCCCCGCGCATGGTCGAGAAAGCGCGCGCCCGCGCTCTGTATGATGAGTTGTCGGTCGGCGACGTGGCCGCGGCGGTGGAGGCGGCGCCCGGCGCCTGGGACCTGCTGGTCGCCGCTGACGTGCTGGTCTATCTCGGCAACCTGACCGCCCTGTTCGAGGGCGCCGCCAAGGCCCTGCGTCCGGCGGGCCGCTTCGCCGCGACGGTGGAGCGCCTGGACGGCGAGGCGGCGGCCTCCGGCTACGCGCTCGGCCCGTCGCGGCGCTACGCCCACAGCGAAGCCTACCTGCGCGAGATGGCGGCGGCGGCGGGTCTGACGGTGCTTCTGATGGAACCCTGCTCCCCCCGCCGGGAGAAGGGCGTGGGCGTGCCGGGTCTTCTCTTTATAGTGGAGAAGCCGGCGGCCTGACGAAAACGGCTTTTCGGGATGGGGGCGTCCGTCACGCCTCCGCCCGGAAGGGCTGCAAGCTCAGCAGGGCGCAGTCCCAATAGGGGCGCGGGCCGAAACGCTCGGCCAGGAAATCGACGAAGACGCGGACCTTCGGCGACAGGTGCCGGTTCTGCGGGTAGACCGCGAAGACGTTCGATTCCGCCATGTAATAGTCCAGCAGCAGGCATTGGAGCTGCCCCTTGGACAGCGCCTCGCCGCACAGGAAGGTGGGCAGAACGATGATGCCGACGCCGGCAATGGCGGACTCGCGCAGCAGGTCGCCGTTGTTGGTGCGCAGCGACCCCGACACGCGGACCGAGCGCATGGCGTCACCGACGCGGAACTGCCACTGCTCGGCGGTCGGAACGTTGGTGTAGATCAGGCAGTTGTGGTTGGACAGCTCATCCGGCGTCTGAGGTATCCCGTGCTTCTCCAGATACGCCGGGCTGGCGCAGACCACCTGCCGGTTGGGGGCCAGACGCTTGGCGATCAGCGAACTGTCGCGCAGCCGCCCGATGCGCACCGCCAGATCGTAGCCCTCGTCGATCAGATCGACGTAGCGGTCGTTCAGATCCATCTCGATCTCGATGGACGGGTAGCGCTCCAGGAACTCGGCCACCGCCTTCGCCAGATGCAGCAGCCCGAAGGACACCGGCGCGTTCACCTTCAGCCGACCGCGCGGCGCCGCGTGCAGGTCGGCGACGGCCTGCTCCGCCTCTTCCAGGTCGGCGATGATGCGGGTGCAGCGCTCGTAATAGGCCTGCCCGACCTCGGTCAGGCTGAGCTTGCGCGTGGTGCGGTTCAGCAGCCGCGCGCCCAGCCGGTTCTCCAGCTCCGCGATGCGTCGGGAAACCACGGACTTGGACAGGTTCAGCCGCTCCGCCGCGGTGGTGAAGCTCTTGGTGTCCACGACCTTGATAAAGGCCATCATGTCGTCGAGGCGATCCATCCCATTGTTCTACACCCGGGAACAATGAAGTTCCAGCACCCTGGATTTGCTGGGACGCGGCAACGCGCTATCTCTTTGGGACGCCGCAGCCTCCAGCGCGGCCGCAACGACAGAGGGGAGACGAGACATGGCGAAAGTCCTGGTGCTCTACTACAGCAGCTACGGCCACATCTCCACCATGGCGCAGGCGATGGCCGAGGGGGCGCGCTCCGTTCCCGGCACCGAGGTGACGATCAAGCGCGTGCCGGAGCTGGTCCCCGAAGAGGTGCGGCAGAAGGCGCACTTCAAGGAAGAGCCGGACGTTCCCATCGCCACGCCAAATGAACTCGCCGACTACGACGCCATCATCCTCGGGGTGCCGACGCGCTACGGCAACATGCCGGGCCAGATGAAGAATTTCCTCGACCAGACGGGCGGCCTGTGGGCGAAGGGCGCGCTGGTCGGCAAGGTGGGCGCGGCCTTCTCCTCCTCCGCCACCCAGCACGGCGGGCAGGAGAGCACGATCCTGACCACCCACACCGTGCTTCTGCACCTCGGCATGGTGATCGTCGGCCTGCCCTACAGCTTCCAGGGCCAGATGGGCGTGGACGAGGTGATGGGCAACAGCCCCTACGGCGCCAGCACCATCGCGGGCGGCGACGGCTCCCGCCAGCCGAGCGCGGTCGAACTGGACGGTGCCCGCTACCAGGGCCGGCACGTCGCGGAGATCACCAAGAAGCTGCACGGTTAAAGGCGGAGCGTCCCTCTCCCGCCGTCCGGGCGGGAGAGGTGGCACCGGATAGAGGGGAGTTCAGGGCATGGGCCTGTTGATCGACGGCCGCTGGCACGACCAGTGGTACGACACCAAGACCAGCGGCGGCGCCTTCGTCCGTCCGGAAACCCAGTTCCGCAACTGGGTGCGGGCCGACGGTTCGACGCCGTTCCAGCCCGAGGCCGGGCGCTATCACCTGTTCGTGTCGCTGGCCTGCCCCTGGGCGCACCGCACGCTGATCCTGCGCAAGCTGAAGGGGCTGGAGGATGCCATCGGCGTCACCGTGGTCGATCCGCTGATGCGCGAGGAGGGCTGGACCTTCCCCGAGCCCGATCCGATCACCGGCTCCACCCGTCTGCACGAGGTCTACACCAAGGCCGATCCCACCTACTCGGGGCGCGTCACCGTCCCGGTGCTGTGGGACAAGAGGACCAGGACCATCGTCAGCAACGAGTCCGCGGAGATCGTCCGCATGCTGAACCGGGAGTTCGACGCCTTCGGCGACGCCTCGCTGGATTTCTACCCTGCGGAGTTGGCGGAGGAGATCGACCGGCTCAACGCCTTCGTCTACGACCGCGTCAACAACGGCGTCTACAAGGCCGGCTTCGCGACCAGCCAGGAGAAGTACGAGCAGGCGTTCGACGCCCTCTTCTCGGCGCTCGACGAGTTGGACGAACGGCTGGCCAAGCAGCGTTATCTGCTGGGGAGCCGGCAGACCGAGGCCGACTGGCGCCTGTTCACCACGCTGGTGCGCTTCGACGCGGTCTATGTCGGCCACTTCAAGTGCAACCTGCGCCGCATCGCCGACTACCCGAACCTGTCGGGCTACCTGCGCGACCTCTATCAGGTGCCCGGCGTCGCGGAGACGGTCGATTTCCACCACATCAAGCGGCACTATTACGCCAGCCACACCATGATCAACCCGACCGGCGTCGTGCCGAAGGGACCGGCGCTGGATCTCGACGCGGCGCATGGCCGGGAGGCAGTGGGGTGACCGGGCCTCAGGGCTTGTAGCAGCGGGCCATGTCCTGCTTTTGGCCGATCATCTCGCACTGGAAGCTATTGGAGAACTTGAAGCGGAACGGCCCGGTCTTGCGCACGCTGACCAGGGTCTGCCCGCCGGGATTCTTGAAGGCCACCCAGGCCGAGGAATCGAAATGGGTGGTGATTCCGTTGCTCAGCCGCACGCGGCCCTGGTTGTCCTTGATGACCTGAACACCGGTGTTGAAGGCCATGACGCCGTTCGGCGATTCGGACGCCACGGCGAGGCCGTTCGTGCAGTTCACTCCCTCCGGTTGCACCGCGACGCACTCATAGGGACGCGGCTGCGACGCGGTGAGCACCATGGCGTAGATCGCCACTTCCAGAACGTTCATGGGCATGCGGAATCTCCCGGCAATCCGCACAAGGGTGCAGCGATGCACCGTGTACAGAATAATTCCGCCGTGGTTACGAAAACTATAATGTCGCGGTCAAGGTTCTACCCTTTGGCGGCCAGCGCTTTTTCCAGCTTCTCGCGCAGCCCGGGCGGGGTCAGCGGCTTGACCAGATAGCCGGTGGCCCCGGAGCGCAGGGCCGACAGGACGACGTCGGACCCGTCGTGCTTGGTCAGCATGATGACCGGCGCCCGCCCATCCAGCGCCTCCAGGAAGGCCAGACCGCCCATTGGCGTCATGTCCACGTCGCAGAAGATCGCGTCGAAATCGACCCGGTTGCAACGGGCCAGCGCCTCCGCCCCGTCGGCGGCCTCGATCACCGTGCCGACGCCCAGCTGCTTCAGCAGCCGCACCGAAACGCTGCGGGTCACCACCTCGTCCTCGACGACCAGCACCGCGCACGAATTGAACGACACGGCCATCCTCGCGCTTCGCCCCGGGAGTCACCCATTTGGGTTACACCCGCATGATATATCAGCGCGAAAAAAACTCAAATGCGTGCGATCAGATTTTTCACGTCGGCCAGGGCGCGGTCGAGGGCCGCCGCATCCCGACGCGCCACCGCCGCATCGCCGCACAGGGCTGCCTCCTCCACCGAGCCGAAGAGGTCGGCAACCCGCCCGGCCCCGGCGGTTCGGGCGGCGCCCGCCGCCGAATGGGCGGCCAGCCGGACGCCGTCCAGGTCGCCCGCGGCCAGCCGTTCCTTCAGAGCGCGTGACAACTCGTCGGCGTTTTCCAGGAACAGGGCATAGAGCATCATGACGGTGGGGCCGGGGCCACCGAAATTGCGCAGCATCGGCTCCACGTCGAGGATCTCCCGATCACACGGCGTTGGGTTGGCCCGTTGCGGTTCGGATGGGCTGGATGGCGGCTGGGGCACGGCGGCGGCTCCCGGCAGGACACGGCATGGCCGTACAGTGCGTATGGTAATTCAACTCGGTCAAGCATAGGCCGGCGCGGCGAATGGACGCTTTGGCGTTGCAGCATCCGGTTACGGAACCGGGGGACGCGCCGCTTGTTCCCCAACGTCGTCAACGACCGCTGGAACGCCCGAGCGATGACCGCCGCAAGTGAAGAACAGCGTCTCGACACCCTGATCGTCGGCGGCGGCCCTGCCGGGCTGACCGCGGCGATCTATCTGGCGCGCTACCGCCGTCGGTTCCTGGTGGTGGATTCGGGGGCGAGCCGGGCCTCCTGGATTCCGCTGTCCCACAATCATGCGGGCTTTCCGGACGGAGTGACCGGCGACGAGTTGCTGGCCCGCATGCGCGCCCAGGCGGAGCGCTACGGCGCCCGGATCCTGCCGGGAACGGTGACGGCGGTGGAGCGGGGCGACGATGGCTACCGCGTGCGGACGGAGGACGGGCGACTGTTCCACGCCCGCACCGTGCTGACCGCGACCGGCGTGATCGACCGTGAGCCGCAACTGCCCAACCTCTATCTGGCGGTGCAGCGGGGGCTGGTCCGCCATTGCCCGATCTGCGACGGGTTCGAGGTGACCGGCCACCGCATCGGCGTCCTCGGCCATGGCACCGGGGCTTTGGGGGAGGCGCTGTTCCTGCGCACCTATTCCCGCGACATCACCGTCCTGACGCTGGGCGAGCCGATGAATCTGGAGGAGGCGGAGGAGCGCCGCATGGCCGAGGCCGGCCTGCGCGCCGTCGAGGACCCGGTGGTGGAAATCCACACCGAGGGCGGGCGGATCGCCGCCCTGACCACGGCAGCCGGCGAGCGGCTGACCTTCGACACTCTGTACTCCGCCCTGGGCTGCCATCCGCGGATCGAGACGGTAAAGGGGTTGGGCGTGCGCATCGGCCCGGACGGGCGGCTGGTCACCGACGGGCACCAGCAGACGGGAATCGAGGGGCTCTACGCCGCGGGCGACATCGTGGAGGGCCTGAACCAGATCTCGGTCGCCATGGGACAGGCCGCGATCGCGGCCACGGCCATCCATCGCCGACTCCTGGCGGAGGACGGGGATATTTGACGGCCCTTGCGGTCCCGTCCGACGCCTCGCCACGCCGGGCAAAATGTCGCATTTGACATTAATGAATGGTAATACCAAACCAATGGCTTGAGCTATGCTCTTGGTTTGATGGGCCTTCCAGGAAAAGCATAAAGGGTTATGCCTTTTGGGCTCGGCCGGACGTTTACACCTGATTAAGAATTTGGGCTTTAGGACTTTCGCCATTGCGAAAGGCGGTCCGTGCGGCGGGGTGTGGCCCGGTGCACAGCGGGGCGAGCGAAGGGGCGTCATGATGACGCCATCAACCAACCCGCCGATCAACCCGGGCAGCCTGCCAGAACGAACGGAACCTGCTCCATGGCCCAATCCGTGACCCGCGCGCTTCAAGCCATCAAACGCCACAACGCCAAGCCGGAGCAGATCGACCACGCCATCCTCAGCGCCATCAACGTGACGCTGTGCATGCAGTCCGGCGGCAACGACCGGGTCGCGGAAGGCTTCAACCAGGACATCGCGCTGAGCGGACGGGCCTTCGGCGTCCGGAGCTGACCTACTCCTCCTTTTCCTCCCGCTTCCGCAGCTCGTCCTGCAGGAGATAGCGGGCCTCCGGCGGCAGATCGCCGATGGCTTCGGCCAACACGCGCAGGCGCCGCCGCAGCCCATAGACGGTGTCCAGCAGCGACAGCACGACCGGCATCGCCTCGTCGTCGAGCGCCAGATCCTCCCGCAGATCGCAGATCAGTTCCAGCCGGGCCATGTCGGCCGCGCTGAAGACGAAACCGGTCCCCTCGTGCCGCGGCCGCAACCAGTGCCGCTCCACCCACACCGTCAGCTGGGCGGAGGAGACGCGCCGGCAGGTGGCCAGCACCTCCTCGGTCCGCCATCCCACGCTGCCCTGGTCCATGCCGTTCCGGTCCATCTCACGCGGCCTCCATGTCCCGCCTCGGGTTGTGGTCGGTCTTCCAGTCCCGGACGAACGCCTCCAGCGCCGGGTCGGGCGCGTCTGGCAGGGCGATGCGCAGCGTCACATACTGGTCGCCGCGCGCCCCGTTCGCTCCGGGTAGTCCCTTGCCCTTCAACCGCAGGCGCGTGCCGTTGTTCGCCCCCTTCGGAACGGTCAGCATCACCGGCCCGTCGATGGTCGGCACACGCACCTTGCCGCCCAGCACCGCCTCGGCCAGAGTCACCGGCAGATCGAGTTGGACATCGTCGCCATCACGCCGGAACCAGGGATGGGGGGTGACCTTGACCGTCACCAGCGCATCGCCGGGCGGACCGCCGTTGCTGCCGGGCAGGCCCTGGCCCTTCAGGCGGATGGTGCCGCCGTCCTCCAACCCGGCGGGCAGGTCGATGTCCAGTGTCTTTCCGTCCGGCATGGTGACGCGGCGCTTGCCGCCCTTGGCCGCCGCCAGGAAATCGACCGTCAGCGCCATGCTGAGGTTGCCGCCCTTCATCGGCATGGCGCCGCCGCGGGCGAAGCCGCGTCCGCCGAACAGGTCGGAGAAGATGTGTTCCAGATCGTCCGACGCGAAGCCCTCGGCGTGGGCGTAACGGGCGCCCGCCGGGCCTTCCGCGAAGTCGCGGTAATACTGGCGCTGCGGCCGTTCCTGACCGGAGTCGTCGATCTCCCCACGGTCGAAGCGGGCGCGCTTGTCGGGATCGGACAGCAGGCTGTAGGCGGCGCTGATATCCTTGAAGCGCTGCTCGGCTTCCGCCTTGCCGGGGTTGAGGTCGGGATGGTGCTTCTTGGCCAGCTTCCGGTAGGCCTTGCGGATCTCGTCGTCCGAAGCGGAAGGTGAAACGCCCAGAATCTCGTAAGGATTGCTCATGGCGATGACCGTGATTGAAAAGCGTGGGTCAGCGGCTAAGGGGTGAGCACGTTCGACGTGTATGTGTTCAACGCTCCCCCGCAAATCAAGAGGGTTGCCCTTCCGTCCGGCGCACGGCGCCTGTGCTTGCGGCCGGGATGACGACGGGGTGGAGCGCGCCAATATGAGACGGGCCGGACTTGGTTCCGGTTGAACGGTTCCAAAGGGAGATGGTTAGGGAGGGAGCCCCCGTCATGCCGCACACGCACCGGTCCTTCATGCCCACGGATCAGGCGGCCGCCGACCTGCGGCGGCGCCACAAGATCGCGAACGTGCTGCAATCCCTCCTCCTGCTCGGCGGGATGGTGCTGCTGCTGGCGCTGTGCGGGATGATCCTGGCGGGGGTGGAGGGGGTGCTGTGGGCGCTGCTCGGCGGCGCCATCAGCCTGCTGTTCAGCCCGCGCCTGTCGCCGCGCATGGTGCTCGGCATGTTCGGCGCCCGTCGCCTGACCCACGCGGAAGCCCCGGTCCTGTTCGACGCGCTGGCCGCCATCGCCCGCCGGGCGGAACTGCCCGCGGTGCCGGAATTGTGGTATGTCGCCAGCCCGGCGCTGAACGCCTTCGCCGTGGGCAGCCGCCGCCGGTCGGCCATCGCGGTCACCGACGGGCTGCTGCGCGCGCTCAGCCTGCGCGAGCTGGCCGGCGTGCTGGCCCACGAGGTCAGCCACGTGCGCAACAACGACCTGACCGTGATGGGGTTGGCCGACACGGTGACCAGCCTGACCCGGCTGATGTCGGTCTTCGGCATGGCCCTGCTGATTCTCAACCTGCCCCTGTTGATGATGCGGCAGGAGGGGGTTCCCTGGCTGCTGGTGCTGCTGCTTATCGCCGCACCCTGGATCGGCGTGCTTCTGCAACTCGCCCTGTCGCGCACCCGGGAATTCGACGCCGACCTCGACGCAGCCCACCTGACCGGCGACCCGGAGGGCGTGGCCTCGGCGCTCGCACGGATCGAGCGGCTTCAGCACAGCCCGTGGGAAGGCCTGCGCTTTCCCGGCCGCCGCCGGGCGCAGAACATCCCGTCCCTGCTGCGCACCCACCCGGACACCGAGGAGCGGGTGCGCCGCCTGATGGCGCTGCGCACCCCGCCGCCGGTCCTGCCGGGGCTCGATGCCCACCCCCTTCATGCCCGGCCGCACCTCGCCATGCCGGCGGCGCTGCGGCGCCCGCGCTACCGGATCGGCGGTTACTGGTATTGAAGGTTACAGAGGGCTGGTGTCCGCCTCTCCTGGACTCGGGGTGCCCGGCTGGGTAGAACCGACGGGCGCGGTCGGGCAATTTTCCCAAATCCCAGGCTTGTCCGGGGAAAGCGGAGCGCCCGCAGCGGTCGGTTGGCTACAGAAGGCGGGTCCCCTCCATGACCTTTCAAGGGCGTTTGGTCCTCCTGATCTCCGGGCTGGTGACGCTGGCGGTGGCGCTGGTCACGATTCTGCTGGCCTGGACGACCCATTCGGCGATCCAGTCGCGGGTCGAAGCGGACGGCCGCATGGCAGCGACCCTGCTGGCCCGCACCGCCACGCTGGCGCGCGAGGTCCCGCGCGACGTCGAGGCCCTGCTGGGCGACCGGCTGCTGTCGGAGGCGACGCTCGCCGCCCACCTCGTCGCGGTGATGGAGGCGGGCAAGGCGCCGGTCAAGGCGGTGACCGACCGGCTGAAGGCCGTCGCGGACGGCGGCGGGCCGGACGAGATCTGGGTCACCGACAACCGGGGCCGCGCCTATCTGCACAACATCCCCGGCCCCGACATCACTTTCGGCCCCGACGCGCGGGCGCAGCCGCGCCAGGCGCCCTATTACGGCCTGCTGAACCGCGCGCCGGAGAAGGTGGTGACCGACGCCGCCACCGAAGGCGGCAAGCTGATGAAGTTCGCCGGCGTGGCCGGCGTCGACAAGCCGCGCATCGTCCAGGTCGGCGCCGATGTGCGCCGGCTGGGCGATATCGCGCGCAAGGCCGGGGTGGACGGGGTGATGGCCTCGCTGCTGGCTGGCGGCACGGTGGAAGGCGCGTGGTTGCTGGAGCGCGACGGGCGTCTTGCCGTGCACGCCACCGGCCCCAGCGCCGGGCCGCTGTCGGAACGGGCGGTCGAGGCGGCGAAGGCCGCGGCGGCGTCCGGCGAGACCGGTCTGCTGCGTGAGGGAGACCGGCTGACCGCCTTCGCCCCGGTGTCGGCGGTGGCCGGGCAGGGGGCGGGCATCGCGGTGGTCCGCCTGCCGGCGGAGGACCTGTCCTCGGTGATCGGCCGCCATGTGAAGATCGGCGTGCTGGTCGGGCTGCTCGTCCTGGCGGCGGGCGTCTACGGCGCCGTCCGCTTCGCGCGCAGCCAGATGGCCCCGATCGAGCGGCTGGGCGAGGCCGTCGCCGCGGTGGAGGCCGGGCGCTTCAACCCCTTCACCCTGAACGAGGCGATGGAGCGCAACGACGAGATGGGCCGCCTCGCCCGCGTCTTCCGCAGCATGGCGCTGGAGGCGTCCTACCGCGAGGAGACGCTGGACGCCCAGCTTCTGATGCGCACCGCCGAGCTGGAGACCCGCACGGAGAAGCTGGCCGCCGCCGAACACTTGATCGAGGAGGAGCAGCGCGCCGCCCGCGATGTGCAGACGAACCTGCTGCCGCAGCAGCTTCCCGCCGGGCGCGACAGCCAGTTCTTCGGCCTGCTGGTCCCCGGTCCGGCGGTCAGCGGCGACTTCTACGACGTGATCGAGTTGGACGAGCGTCGTTGCCTGCTGGTGGTGGCCGGGGTGTCCGGCTGGGGCGTGCCGGCGGCCTTCCTGATGCTGCTGGTGCGCGGCGCGATCCGCGAGGCGGCGGCCCGGCCCGGCATGACCCCCGCGGCCATCCTGGCGGCGGCCAACGACCGGCTGTGCGGGCAGAGCCCCTTCGACGGCTTCGCCACCGCCTTCGTCGCCCTCTACGACCGCGAAACCGGGATGCTCGGCCATTCCAGCGCCGGCAACCGCGCCCCCTGCCGCATCCGGGCGGACGGCAGCGTCCTGACCCTGGCCGACGCGGGCGGCCCGGCGCTGGGCGTGCGCAAGGGCATTCCCTACGGCGAGGCGGTGACCCGGCTGGAGCAGGAGGACACGCTGTTCCTGTGCACCGAGGGCGTGCTGCGCGCGGTGAACGCCCAGCGCGAGCCGTTCGGCGAGGAGCGTCTGGCGGCCGTCCTGCACCAGGGCCGCGGCCTGTCGGCGCGCGACCGCTCCGAATTGCTGCTGCGCGCGGTGGAGGCCCATGTGGGTCCGGGCGGGCAGACCGGCGACATCGTCTGCCTGACCGTCCGCCGCCTGCTGCCTGCCTCCGAGCTGGCGCCGGAGTCCGAAGCGGCGGTGTGACGCCTTTCGGCGACGACCGGCGGCGAGTGAATTTCCTCTGATCGGAGTGACCCGGCTGGCGCGCGGGTCATCCGTGCGACCACGGCGCGGAGCCGTGCGGCACCCCCATCTCAGTCCTGGGTTCCGCCGTTCAGCTTCGGTTCAGTCGCCCCCGGACAGGATGGGCAGGACTTGCCTGTTTCCGCCGATGAGGGGACTTCCGATGTCCAACGCTTATACCGAGGCCGCCGCCCGGCCGCCCGTCAAGACTCGCTACGACGGGGTAATGCTGTTCCTGCACTGGAGCGTCGCCCTGCTGATCCTGGTGGCCTTCGCCATCGCCCAGGGGCGCGGTCTGGTGCCACGCGGGCCGGAGCGGACCGCGCTGATGGACCTCCACCGCTCGCTCGGCGTCCTCGTGCTGGCCCTGGTGGCGTTGCGTATGGTCTGGCGCGCCGTCAGCCCGCCGCCGCCGATGCCCGCCGACACCGCGCCGCTGCTCCTGCTGGCGGCCAAGGCCGGGCATCTGGCGCTTTACGCCCTGATGATCGCGGTGCCTCTGGCCGGTGTGCTGATGACCCAGGCCAACGGCCATCCCGTCTCCGTCTTCGGCCTGTTCACGCTGCCCGCGCTGGTCGGTGAGGACAAGGCCTTCGGCCACACGCTGGAGGAGGCCCACGAGTTGCTCGGCACCGCCATCATCGTGCTGGCCGGCCTGCACGCGGCGGCGGCCCTGGTCCACCAGTATGTGCTGAAGGACGGGACGCTGAACCGGATGCTGCCCTGGGGAAACCGCTGAGCTGTGAAAAGGGCGGGCGGCGCCGGCACCGGACTGCCGGTGGGCGCCACCCGCCGAGTGGCGAGGTCCTGCCTCCTCCATGGATGGACCCATGCTCGGGTCCCCCATGGTCTGATGAACCCGCCCAAGCGGCTTCTCTTCCCGACGCAATGGCGGTACCGCCCCCCGCTTTGACGCACCACTCCTGTTTTCCGGCTGTCCAGCGGGGGAGGTGACGCGGTGACGGGTAAGGCGATTCGTATGGCAGCGGGAGCTGCGTTGCTGATGTCGGCGCCCGCCGGGGCGGTGCCGTTCGACCGGGTGGTCGTCTTCGGCGACAGCCTGTCCGACACCGGCCGCGTCTATGAGCTGACGCGCGGCGGCATTCCGCAGAGTCCGCCCTATTACGACGGGCGTTTCTCCAACGGCCCCGTCTGGGTCGAGCGGCTGGCCCCGCTGATCGGCAGCCAGCCCGACCAGAAGACCAACTTCGCCTATGGCGGTGCGGAGACCGGGACCCTGTCGCAGACCGGCGTTCCCGGCATCCAAGGGCAGGTCGGGCAGTTCCTGCTCAGCCGCCCGAGCGGTACCGGCGGCGGACTGTTCGCGGTGTGGGCGGGCGGCAACGACTATTTCAACCGCGTCGCTGCCGGGTCGGACCCCGCGGGCCTCGTCACCCAGACGGTCGGCAACATCGTCACCACGGTGGAGCGTCTGGCGGCGCTCGGCGGGAAGACCTTCCTGGTGCCGAACCTGCCGGACCTCGGCACCATCCCGGACACCCGCAATTCCGATCGCGCCGCCCTGCTGAACGCGGTCACCGCCTCCCACAACAGCTTGCTGTCGCAGGCGATGGCCGATGTGGAGAAGCGGCTGGGAGTCACCGTCGTGGTGGCCGACGTCAACGCGCTCTACCGCGCGGTGGCGGCCAACCCGACGGCCTACGGCTTCGCCAACACCGTCACGCCCTGCCTGACGAACAACGCGCCCACCGGCGCCTGCGGGACCGAGGCGCAGGCCGACCAGACCGTCTATTGGGACGAGATCCACCCGACCCGCGCCGCCCACCTGTTGATCGCGCAGTACATGCAGGGCGCCCTGCTCGCGCTGAACGACGCGGCGGAGACGGTGGCGATGCAGCCGGAGCTGGCCTTCGAGGCGACGCGGAGCTGGCACCGCGCGCTGCTCGGCTCCATCGTCGGCCCCGCCGCGACGCGGGTGGAGGCGCCGCTCGGCAGTGGCGAGCTGAGGGCCTTCCTGATCGGCGACGCCGCCTGGGGCCGCCTCGGCGGCACGGCCGAGAGGCAGGGGTTCCGCTTCAACACCCAGTCGGGCGGCGTCGGCGCCGAACTGCCGGTCGGGCCGGCGTCGCGCGTCGGGCTGTCGGTCGGCGGGTCGCGCGGCCACGCCAAGCTGGACGAGGGGGCGGGCACGCTGGACATGACCAGCACCATCATCGGCCTGCACGCGGTGACCGAGGCGCAAGGCTTCCTGCTGGCCGTGGCGGGCAGCGTCTCCTTCGACCGCTACGGCGACATCGACCGGACCACCGGATTCGCGCCGTTCCCCAACGCCTCGGCGGAGACGGACGGGCGCACCTATGCCCTGTCGGTCGCCGGGGGCTACACGGCGCAGCTCGGGCCGGTGGCGCTGGGGCCGCGGCTGGGACTGCGCTACATCCACACGCGCATCGACGGTTATCAGGAAAGCGGCGCCGGCCTGTTGTCGCTCGGCGTCGAGCGGCAGAGCGCCGAATCGCTGGAGAGCAGCGTGGGCGCCGAAGCTTCCACCATCGTGGAGATCGGGCGGACGGTGTTTCAGCCCAGCCTGGGCATCGCCTGGGAGCACCAATTCGCGGAGGACGCGCGCACCGTCACCGTCCGCCTGCCCGGCGGAGCGGCCAACAGCGTGAGCCCCAGCGGCAATGGCCGCGACTCCCTGGTGATCGGCGCCGGCCTGTCGGCCCAGCTCTGGCAGGCGGTCGGCGCCACGGTCGGCTACCGCGGCGAACTGTCGGGGGCGGACAGCCACAACCACGCCTTCACCGCCCGCTTGCGAATGAGCTTCTGAGGAAACGTCTATTCCATCCTTCCGGAAGGCTTTTTCCTGCTGGCGTTGCGGCGCCGCAAGAGGAACAATCGGTGCCGGCGCGTCGCCCCCGGGCACGCCCGCCCGAAAGAATAAAGGGAGGATTTTCATGGCCTATAAGCACATCCTCGTGCATCTCGATTCCGGCCCGCAGGTGGAAACCCGCCTCGACGCGGCCATCGCGCTGGCGAAGACCAGCGGCGCCTTCCTGCGCGGCCTGTTCGCCCAGCCGGACCGCAGCGCCACCAGCATCATCGCCCGCCGCTCCAGCGACCATCTGGAGCAGGCCGCCGCCCGCAGCGAGGCGATGTTCCGCGACAAGCTCCAGGCGTCGGGCCTGCAGGGGCAATGGCACGGTCTGACCCACGGCGAGCACAACCACGTCATCCGCGAGGTGATCATCTGGTCGCGCTTCGCCGACCTGACGGTGCTGGGCCAGTTCGACCGCAGCGCCCCCGCCGACGGCGTGGCGCCGGAGGAGCTGAACGAGCAGGTGGTGCTGAACTCCGGCCGCCCGGTGCTGGTGCTGCCCTTCGCCGGCACCTTCCCGGTGATCGGCAAGCGCGTCGCCGTCGCCTGGAACGCCGAGCGCGAAGCCGCCCGCGCCCTGTCCGACGCCATGCCCTTCCTCCAGGCCGCCGACGAAGTCACCGTCATCACCGTTCTGACCCAGGCCGCCCCGCCCGCCGGGTCGGAGCCGCAGCGCATCGGCCTGCTCGACCATCTGGCGCTCCACGGCGTGACGGCCGACCAGACGCATTTCACGGTGACCGACATCGGCGCCATGGACGCGCTTCTGGCTCGCAGCATCGATTCCGGGGCCGATCTCCTGGTGATGGGCGCGCACGGCCATTACGGCTTCCCCTTCCTGCACCGCGGTGGCGGGACGCGCCATGTCCTGCGCACCTGCCCGGTGCCGCTGCTGCTGTCCCACTGACGTCGGCGAGTTCACGGAAACAGGCGGCGGGCTTTCCTCCGCCGGGCCGGGCGGCCATGTAAAGGCTGACCCGGTACCGGCTGGAGAGCGTGCATGTCCTGGCTCCGCGTCTTCCTGATCGCCTGTCCCGTCATCGTCTTGGCGGCGCTGCTCGCCGCCTGGGCGGCGACGGGCTTCGACCTGTTCGGCCTCAGCCTGCCGGGTCTGCTTGCCCTGGTCGGCGGCGCCGTGCTGACCAGCGCCGTCGCCATCGGGCTGATGGCTCTGGTCTTTCTCAGCAACCGCAGCGGCCACGACGAGGCGGCGGGCCGCCCCGATCCCACGGACGGGCCGGACCGGCTCTGAAGCCCAGATCCCGATTGGGGCCATCGGGCCTTTCTTCCGTCTGATGTCCGCAAGGTCAGCGGAACGCCTGCGACTCCCCACCGTTGCTCAATAGACGAAAAAGCCCCGGCTCTTGCGGCCGGACAGGCCATGCCTGCGGCCGGGGCGGGAAGGAGGGAAACGCCACGATGGACGAACACCGCATCCGCCACCGTGCCTACGAGATCTGGGAGCAGGAGGGGCGCCCCGAAGGCCGTCGCGCTGAGCATTGGGAGCGGGCCTGCCGCGAACTCCAGGAAGAGGACGAGCGGGCGAAGGAGAAGGGTCCCGAACCGCGCGATCCCGCCCGCGCCTCCGCGGATTCGGGCGCCGGGATCTGACGTCCATCACACCCATTCCTCCAAGGAGACGCCATGCCGCCCCGTCGTGATCCCGCTTCCTTCATGTGGTCGGAGGCCGTCGAGCTGCTGGACCGTGCCGAGCGGCTGCACCGCCAGTTCTTCCGCCCGGCCCCGCCGGGCCCGCGCAGCGCCTGCTGGACCCCGCCCATCGACGTCTACGAGACGGAGGACGCGGTGACCATCGTCGTCGCCCTTCCCGGCGTCGGCGCGGATCAGCTTCACGTCGCCGTCGAGGACGGCGTTCTGGTGGTCGCTGGAGAGCGCACCCTGCCGATGGGCTGCGACGGGATCATCCACCGGCTTGAGATTCCCCACGGCCGCTTCGAGCGGCGGATCGAACTGCCCGCCGGGGCCTTCCGCATGGGACGGCGCGAGCTGTCCGCGGGCTGCCTCGTGCTGACGCTCGACAAGACGGGATGAAGGACGTTCGAATGACTGCCTCAACGATTGGCGAGCACGCTGCCGAAGCGACGCCGACTCCCCAGATGCCGCCCACCTCACCGCCCGTCTCCGGGCTGCCGGAGGATGTGATCCCGGTCATCCCGGTGCGGAACCTTGTGCAGTTTCCGGGGGTGGTTCTGCCGGTGACGGTCGGGCGGGCGCGCTCGGTCGCCGCGGCGCAGGAGGCGGCCCGCACCGAGCGGCCGGTCGGCATTCTGCTCCAGCGCGACGAGGCGGTGGAGGATCCGACCGGCGCCGACATGCACCGCGTCGGCACGACCGCCAGCATCCTTCGCTACGTCACCACGCCCGACGGCTCGCACCATCTGGTGTGCCAGGGGCAGCAGCGCTTCCGCATCGTCGAGTGGGTGCCGGGCCATCCCTTCATGGCCGCCCGCGTGGAGATGGTGGAGGAAAGCGACACTGCGACGCCGGAAGTCATGGCCCGCTTCCTGAACCTGCGCAACGAGGCGGTGGAGGCGCTGCAACTGCTGCCCCAGGCCCCGCAGGAGCTTCTGGCCGCCGTCCAGGCCATCGAAAGCCCCGGCGAGCTGGCTGACATGACCGCCAGCTACATGGACCTGAAGCCCGCCGAGAAGCAGGAGGTGCTGGAGACGTTCGACCTGCCGGAGCGGCTCGACAAGGTCGGCGCTCTGCTGGCCCGGCGGATTGAGGTGCTGCGGCTGTCCCGCGACCTCCGCGAGCGCACCCGCGAGGCGATGGACGAGCGGCAGCGCGAATACCTGCTGCGCGAGCAGCTGCGCGCAATCCAGAAGGAGCTGGGCGAGGCCGACGAGGGTCGTCAGGCCGAGATCGGCGAGCTTCAGGACGCCATCGCCAAGGCCGGCATGCCCCCCGACGTCCGCGAGCACGCCGAGAAGGAACTGCGCCGGCTGGAGCGCATGCCGGAGGCGGCGGCGGAGTACTCGATGGTGCGCAGTTACCTGGACTGGCTGATCGAAATGCCGTGGGACCGCCGGTCGGAATCCCGCATCGACATCGCCGAGGCGCGCCGCATCCTGGACGAGGACCATTACGGGCTGGAGAAGGTCAAGCGCCGCATCCTGGAGTTCCTGGCGGTCCTCAAGCTGAACCCGGAGGGGCGCAGCCCCATCCTGTGCTTCGTCGGTCCGCCGGGGGTGGGCAAGACCTCGCTCGGCCAGAGCATCGCGCGGGCGACCGGGCGGGCGTTCGCCCGCGTCTCGCTGGGCGGCGTCCATGACGAGAGCGAGATCCGCGGCCACCGTCGCACCTATGTCGGAGCGCTGCCGGGGAACATCGTCCAGGCCATCCGCAAGGCCGGGACGCGCGACTGCGTGCTGATGCTGGACGAGATGGACAAGCTGGGGCAGGGGTTCCACGGCGACCCGTCGGCCGCCCTGCTGGAGGTGCTGGACCCGGAGCAGAACGCGACCTTCCGCGACCATTACCTGGGCGTGCCCTTCGACCTGTCGAAGGTGATGTTCATCGCCACTGCCAACATGCTGGACACCATCCCCGGCCCGCTGCGCGACCGCATGGAGGTGATCGAGCTGTCCGGCTACACCGAGGACGAGAAGCTGGAGATCGCCAAGCGCTACCTGCTGGCCCGCCAGCTCGCCGCCAACGGGCTGACGGCGGAGCAGCTTGAGATCCCCGACGATACGCTGCGGGCGATCATCCGCGACCACACGCGGGAGGCCGGGAACCGCCAACTGGAACGGCTGATCGGCGCGGTCGGGCGCTACGCCGCCGTGCGCATCGCCGAGGGCGAGGTCGAGCGGATGCGGGTCGAGCCGGCGGACCTGACGGCGATCCTGGGGCCGCCGCGATTCGAGAACGACGTGGCGATGCGCACCAGCGTGCCCGGCGTGGCGACCGGTCTCGCCTGGACCCCGGTCGGTGGCGACATCCTGTTCATCGAGGCCAGCCGTTTCTCCGGCTCTGGCCGGCTGATCCTGACCGGCCAGCTGGGCGAGGTGATGAAGGAGAGCGCGCAGGCCGCCCTCAGCCTCGTCAAGTCGCGGGTGAAGGATCTCGGCCTCGACCCGGAGGGGCTGGACCGTTTCGACATCCACATCCACGTCCCGGCGGGGGCCATCCCGAAGGACGGGCCGTCCGCCGGGGTGGCGATCTTCACGGCCCTGGTGTCGCTGCTGTCCGGGCGCTGCATCCGCTCCGACACGGCGATGACCGGGGAGATCAGCCTGCGCGGGCTGGTCCTGCCGGTTGGCGGCATCCGCGAGAAGGTGGTGGCCGCCCAGCGCGCCGGCTTGAAGACGGTGATGCTGCCCGCGCGCAACCGCAAGGATTTCGACGACATTCCCGCGGCGGTGCGCGAACGGCTGAGCTTCGTCTGGCTGGAGCGGGTGGACGACGCCGTCCGTGCCGCCCTGGTGTCCGACACCGCTGCGGAGGCGGTGGAGCGCAAGGCCGGGTAGCGTCTCCGCCGGGGCCGGGACCCTTGCGCACCGGGGGTGCGGTGCGCCACATGAAAGGCGCGCCCGCGTTGAGCGCGCACAGGAGACGATCATGACGCCCGAGGAACGCACCCTCCTTTCCGATCTGTTCACGCACCTGCGCGAGGTGGAGAACCAGCCCCGCGATCCGGAGGCGGAACGCTTCATCCAGCAGATGATCCAGGGCCAGCCCGCCGCCGCCTACTACATGGCGCAGTCGGTCCTGGTGCAGCAGCAGGCGCTGACCGCCGCCCAGCAGCGCATCGACGATCTGGAGCGGCAGGTGAGGGAGGCGCAGTCCCGCGCCCAGCAGAGCCAGACCCAGGCCCCGCCGTCCGGCGGCAGCTTCCTGTCCAACGCTCTGGGGCTGGGGCGCAGCCCGTGGGCCGGCGGGGGCAACCATCCGGCGGAACAGCGGCCCGCTCCGGTTCCCCAAGCTCCCCAGGGGCCGGCCTACAACCCCATGCAGCCGCCAATGCAGTCGCCCGGGGCGCCGTCGCGCAGCCCGTGGGGCGCCGCTCCGCAAGGCGGCGGGCAACCCGGTTACGGTCAGCCCGCCTATCCGCCCCAGCCCGGTTACGCACCGCAGCCCGGCTTCGGCCCGCAGGGCTACGCGCCGCGCGGCGGCGGGTTCCTGAGCGGTGCCGCCCAGACCGCGGCCGGTGTGGCCGGCGGCATGCTGGCGGCCAGCGCCATCTCCTCGATGCTCAGCCATTCGCCGGGACCGTTCGGCGAGGCCGCCGCGGCTGCGGGCCAGACGGCCAGCCATGGCGAGACGGTCATCAACAATTACTACGGCGACTCCGCCGACCAGGGCGCGGACCAGGGGGGCGCGGACCAGGGCTTCCCGCCGGAGGACAACAACCTCCAGAACGTCGACTATCAAACCGACGATTCCTCGTTCGACGACGGCGGCGGCGATGGCGGTGGAGACGACAGCTGGATCTGACCTTATCCAGCCCTTGCCTTATCCAATCTTTGGCGAAGGCGCGCCAACCTTTGGGAAAGGTCCGGTGCGCCTTCACGTCGCCATCACAGTTAATATAAATTAAACAGTTAGGTCCCTACGGTGCGTTGGGCAAGGAAGGCCATTTCCCCCGATCCTCACGCAGACCCGAGGCCCATGACGACGCTCGTTCAGCCCCAGCCGACCGAAGACGCCGAGCGCAACGACGCTGAGCGCAAGGCCTCCGCCACCCAGATGTACCATGAGGTGGCGCGGATCATCGAACGGATGCACCGCCGCTTCCTCGACGTTCTGCGAATCGAGCTGTCCCGCATCGGCATCGACGACATCAGCCCGGTGCAGGTCATGATGCTGCTGAACATCTCCAACGGAGAGATCAGCGTGCGCGACCTGATTGAGCGCGGCTACTACCTCGGCTCCAACGCCTCCTACAACTTGAAGCAGCTGGTGGACAGCGGCTATGTGGACCGCTCCGCCTCGCCGCGCGACAAGCGGGCCGCCCGGCTGAAGCTGTCGGCCAGGGGCCTGGAACTGTGCGAGCGGCTGCGCCACATGGCGTCGGTCCATTCCGACGGCCTGATCCGCAGCAATGGCGACAGCCAGGATTTCGAAGTCACCTACCGTACGCTGCGCCGTCTGGAGCGCAAGTGGACGGACGTCATCCGCTCCGACGAAACGGAAATCCTGTAACGCGCATTGACCTTCCTCAGTGTGCGCGGCGGTAGGCCGTGCCACGGTAAGGCCGCTGGGCCTTATGGGGGAAATGGGATGAAGTTCGCCGTCGGCACGCAGGATTACCGCAGCATCGCCACCCATGGCGGCCGCACCCGCCGTTTCCTGGTCTTCGAGGCCGAAGCGGGCGGCGATCCCGCCGAGGTCGGGCGGATCGATCTGGCGGAGGACGAGGTGCTCCACCTCGCCGGCGACGGGCGCCCGCATCCCATCGACGCGGTGAGGGTGGTCATCACCGGCTCCTCCGGCCAGGGATTCATCGACCACATGAAGCGCCGCGGCATCGAGCCGGTGACCACGCTGGAAACCGACCCGGTGCGGGCGATCCGCGATTATTTCGCGGGCACCGTCAAGACGGCCCCTCCGCCCGAGCATCCGCACGATCATCACGATCACGGCCCCGAGGACGCCCCGCAAGAGTGTCACAAGGCGCCGGCCTGATCGTCAAACAGGGCCTGATTCGTCAAACAGGGAAGGACACGCTGGCGGTGGTGCCGGCGGCGTCGCTTTCCGTGTTCAGCGTGTCGCCGAGCTGGGCGGCCAGCGCTTCGGCCAGCATCAGCCCGTCCTCCGCCGTCGAGTCGAAGCCGGCGGGCAGCGCGCGCCCGTTGTCCTCGACGATCAGGCGGGCGCGACCATTGTTCTCCTGCGTCACCGAGACGCGAATCCAGCCCTGCTCCGGAAAGGCGTGGTGCAGGCTGTTGGTGATCAGTTCCGCGGTGATCAGGCCCAGCGGCATGGCCTCGTACAGGCCGATCTGGATGGGATCGCTCTTCACTTCGATGGGTACGTTGGCGAGCCCGCCAGGGGTACCATGCTTCACCGCGTCGGCGAGCGATTCGATGTAGCGGCCCAGATTCACATGGGTGCCGGTCCCCGACTCGTGGAGCTGGCGGTAGAGGATCGCCAGCGCTTCGATGCGGACCAGCGTCTGCTCGTAGGCGGCGCGGGCGTCCGGGTCGCGGATGCGGCCCGTCTGCAGCTTCAGCAGGCTGATGACGAGCTGAAGGCTGTTCTTGGCCCGGTGCTGAAGCTCGCGCAGTTCGGCCTCCAGCTCGCGGATGCGCTCCGCGATTGGGTCCTCCGGCGCTCCCGAACCGGTGGCGGGGCGATCAGCAGGCAGGGCGACCGGCCGGGACCGGAGGGGATTGGGCATCACGCGATTCTCGGCTGAAGCTGGGCAATGTTTTCCTTAGGTACAGAACAATTTATGCGCTTGAACCCACTCCCGAATTGGTTCTGAGGAAGTAACCCTCTGCGCATATCCAATTCGTTCGTTCACGTTCGGACGGAGGGGCAGGGCCTATGAGTCCGGCGGACGAAGGGTCGGATTCGCGGGCAGGCGGGGCAAGCCGGAAAAAGCGTTTCCCCGGTCGTCCCGTCGTGGCATGAGTGCCGCCATGCGTTTGAGAACCCTGGTAATTCCTTTCTGCGCCCTGCTGGCTGTGGCCGGCGGCTGCGTTGCGGTGGCCGGAAATGGCGGGCCATCCGCATCCTCCGTTCCGATCGCACTGGATCCGGACCGCCCGGATCTTGCGGAGCTCGGTGCTCTGCAATTCCGCGGCGCCCTCCGTCTGCCCGACAGGGCGGGCGTGGGGGGCTTGTCCGGCCTCTGGGTCAGCGACTCGGGCGACCGTTTCGTCGCGATCTCCGACAATGGGAAGAGCGTTACGGGGCGGCTGTCCTACAACGCCGAGGGACGTCTGGCCGGTGCCGGACGCTATGATGTCCGCCCCCTGATCATCGACAAGGGCCCGAACTACCGCGGCCGGCTCAATGACTCGGAAGATCTCGTCCGCCTTCCGGACGGCGGCTGGCTGGTGCCGTTCGAGCGCAACCACCGCATCCTGCGCTACGGTGGCGCCGACCGGCCAGAGGGAACGCCGCGGAAGCTTCCGGTGCCGCCCGGGCTGGAAAACGCTCCCGCGAACGGCGGGGTCGAGGCGCTGGCCGCGCTGCCGGACGGCCGCATCCTGGCCATAGAGGAAGGCGACGATGACGGCGTCCGCGAACGCCACGCCTGGATCGCTCCCGCCGATCCGAAGGCGCGCGGCGACTGGCAGCCGCTGACCTACCGCGCTGCGCCGCGCTTCCGCCCCACGGCCGCGGCGCCATTGCCGGACGGCGGGGTGCTGGTGCTGGAGCGGCGGGTATCCCTGCTGGGCGGCTGGGCGGCGCGCATCGTTCATGTGCCGGCGGACTCGCTGCGCGGCGGCGCGACGATGGATGGGGCGGAACTGGGGCGGCTGGAGCCGCCGCTGCTGACCGACAATTTCGAAGGGCTGGCGGTGCGGACCGGTGCGGATGGCGACCTGCTCATCTACATCGTTTCCGATGACAACCGCAGTCCGCTCCAGCGGACTTATCTGATGATGTTCCAGCTTCCGGCCGGCGCTCTGAAAGCCACCGTCGCGGGGCGCTGATCGGAAAGCGCCTCCGCGGTGGGCGGCGTCGCTCAGAAGTTGGCGTAGGGGCCGCCTTGGCTGGACATGTCCGGGGCGCCCGGAGTGCCCGGATTTCCCATCGGCTCGCGGTGATGATGGACACGGGCGATGCTTGGGGCGAGGTCCTGAAGTTCGATGAAGTTGTCGGCCTGACGGCGCAGTTCATCGGCGACCATCGGCGGCTGGGAGCGCACGGTGCTGATGACGCTGACCCGCACGCCCTTGCGTTGCACCGCCTCGACCAGCCTGCGGAAATCGCCGTCGCCGGAGAAGAGCAGGATGTGGTCCACCCGCTCGGCCATCTCCATCACGTCGATGGCCAGCTCTATGTCCATGTTGCCCTTGATCTTGCGCCGACCGGAGGCGTCGGTGAACTCCTTGGTCGGCTTGGTCACCATGGTGTAGCCGTTGTAGTCCAGCCAGTCGACCAGCGGGCGGATCGGCGAATATTCCTGATCCTCCACCAACGCCGTGTAATAGAAGGCGCGCACCAGTCGCCCTTCGGAGGCGAAGCCGTCGCGAAGACGCTTATAGTCGATATCGAAGCCCAGGGACCGGGCGGCTGCGTACAAATTGGCGCCGTCGATGAACATCGCCAGACGCTCTTCCTTATAAAAGAGCTTCGTAACATCCTTCGGCAAAGTCGTATTCCGATCCAATTCCGTAATCCTTCCACGATGGATTGAATTATATGTCAGGCATACGCGAAATTGCGATTCACCAGATAAGTAAAGTAGGCGGTCGTCTTCGCGCGAGCAAGGGGGAGCGCGGGCATGGTCACGCCGCGGGCGGGGTACGGCGGGCGGACCCGACAAGGCTCGAAGCGCTTGCGCAGGCGCGAACGCATCAATATATTCGGTTGCCTTCGCAGATCCCGGAGTTGGTTTGGTATGGCCCGCGTTACCGTCGAAGATTGCGTCCTCAAGGTTCCGAACCGGTTTGAACTGGTCATGATAGCGGCCCAGCGCGCGCGTGAAATCGCGTCCGGCGCCCCGCTGTCGATCGACCGCGACAACGACAAGAATCCAGTCGTTGCCCTGCGCGAGATCGCCGATGAGACGGTGATGCTTGAGCATCTGAAGAATGCCCTGATCAAGGGCCATCAGAAGCATGTCGAGCCGGACGAGCCGGAAGAGGAAATCGTCGAGTTGATGGCCGGCGAGCACGACTGGGCCGCCCGCGGCGATACGTCGCTGGAGGACGAGGACGGGATGAGCGAGGCGGAGGAGGTTGGCGAAGGCGACGACCTGCTGTCCGATATGGAAAGCGATCCGGCGGCGGCCTTTGGCGAGACCGAAGACGATGTCGTCGGCCGCGATGCGGACGGGGATCTCTGACGCTGACCGATAGCGACCGGCCTTGGGGGGCGGTGGCCCCCCTTTCCGTCCAAGAACCAAGGCATTTGCGAAACTTCATGGCGCACGCTGCGCCGGGTCGGGTGGCATGATCCGGCAATATGAGCTTGTCGAACGCGTCAAGGCGTACGACCCCTCGGCGGACGAGGAGTTGCTCAACCGCGCCTACGTCTTCTCCATGAAGGCGCACGGCTCGCAGACCCGCGCCTCGGGCGATCCCTATTTCCTCCACCCGCTGGAGGTCGCCGGCATCCTGACCCAGCTCAAGCTGGACGCCGGAACCATCGCGACGGCGCTGCTGCACGACACGGTCGAAGACACGGTCGCCACGCTGGAGGACATCGAGAAGCACTTCGGCAAGGAGATCGCCCGTCTGGTCGACGGCGTGACCAAGCTGTCGCGCCTGGAGCTGCACAGCGAGCAGGCCAAGCAGGCCGAGAATTTCCGCAAGCTGGTTCTGGCCATGTCGGAGGACATCCGCGTCCTCCTGGTGAAGCTGGCCGACCGGCTGCACAACATGCGCACGCTGTTCCATCTGAAGAACCCGGACAAGCGCAAGCGCATCGCCCGCGAAACGATCGAGATCTACGCGCCGCTCGCCGAACGCATCGGCATGCATCAGGTCAAGGACGAGCTGGAGGATCTCTCCTTCGCGGAGCTGAACCCGGACGCCCGCGACAGCATCCTGGCCCAGCTCTCCCGCCTGCGGACGGAGGGCGAGAATCGGGTCCAGCGGATCATCCAGGAACTCCGCGGCACGCTGGCGGAGGAGGGGCTGCCAAACGCCGGGGTCACCGGGCGCGAGAAGACCGCCTATTCGATCTGGCGCAAGCTGCAGCGCAAGAATGTCAGCTTCGAGCAGCTGTCGGACATCATGGCCTTCCGGATCATGGTGGACACGGTGCCGGAATGCTATCAGGCGCTGGGCGTCATCCACGCCCATTACCCGGTCGTTCCGGGGCGCTTCAAGGATTACATCTCGACGCCCAAGCCCAACGGTTACCGCTCGCTCCACACCGGGGTGATCGGCCCGGAGCGCAACCGCATCGAGGTGCAGATCCGCACCAGCGACATGCACGAGATCTGCGAACTCGGCGTCGCCGCCCACTGGGCCTACAAGCAGGGCGAGCCGCGCACCCAGCAGGGGCGCGAGTACCGTTGGCTTCGCGAGCTTCTGGATATCCTGGAGCACGCGCAGAAGCCCGAGGAGTTCCTGGAGCACACCAAGCTGGAGCTGTTCCAGGACCAGGTCTTCTGCTTCACGCCCAAGGGCGACCTGATCGCGCTGCCGCGCGGGGCGACCCCGGTGGACTTCGCCTACGCGGTCCATTCCGAGGTCGGCGACCACTGCGTCGGCGCCAAGATCAACGCGCGGATGCTGCCGCTGCGCACGCAGTTGCAGAACGGCGATCAGGTCGACATCATCACCTCCAAGGCCCAGACCCCGGTTCCGGGCTGGGAACGCTTCGTCGTCACCGGCAAGGCGCGGGCGCGCATCCGCAAGTTCCTGCGCACCCAGCAGCGCACCCAGTACATCGAGCTGGGCCGCGCCATCCTGCAGCGCCAGTTCAAGTCGGAAGGCTACGAGTTCTCGGAAAAGGCGCTGGACGGCGTCGTCAAGATTTTCCAGCAGCCGAGCGCCGACGATCTCATGGCCAGCGTCGGGTCGGGGCTGCATTCGGGCCGCGAGGTCTTCCACGCCGTCTTCCCCGGCCACAAACCGCATGTGGCGACGACCAAGGAAGGCGACGACAAGAACGCCATCACGGTGCCGAAGCCCAAGCCGAAGGCGAAGGGCAACAACGCGCCGCTGCCGATCCGCGGCCTGATTCCCGGCATGGCCGTCCATTACGCCCGCTGCTGCCACCCGCTGCCGGGCGACCGCATCGTCGGCATCGTGACCACCGGCAAGGGCGTGACCATCCACACCATCGACTGCGAGACGCTGGAGAGCTTCCACGAGTCGCCGGAGCGCTGGATCGACGTCGCCTGGGACATCGGACCGGACAGCCCCGAGGAGCATGTCGGGCGCATCTCGCTGGTGGTCAACAACGAGCCGGGCTCGCTCGGCACGCTGTCCACGGTCATCGGCAAGAACGGCGGCAACATCACGAACCTGAAGATCACCAGCCGCAACACCGACTTCTTCGAGCTGCTGATCGACATCGACGTGAAGGACGCCAAGCATCTGACCAACATCATGGCGGCCCTGCGCGCCACCCCCGCCATCAATGCGGTTGAGCGGGCGCGGGGGCGGTGAGGGTGCCCGCGCGGTAGTGCCCACCAAGAGCACCCATCGGAAGCGAGAGAAGCATGTCCAGCCCGACCATCTTCAGCCGCCTGATCGCCGGGGAGCTGCCTTGCGCCGTGGTGTACGAGGATGCGGAGACCTTCGCCTTCATGGACGCCGGGCAGGTCAATCCCGGCCATGTGCTGGTGGCGCTGAAGCGCCCGGCCCCGACCATCCTGGACGTGACGGAGGACGAGGCGGCGGCCCTGTTCCGCACCGTTCACAAGATCGCCCGCGCCGTCCAGGCGGCCTTTTCACCCGAGGGGATCACGCTTCTCCAGACCAACAGGCCGGCGGGTTGGCAGACGGTGCCGCACATCCACGTGCATGTGGTGCCGCGCTATGAGAACGACGGCGCCGATCTGGTCTGGCCGCGCCACGACCCGCCCATCGAGGAGCTGAAGGCGCTCGCCGCGCGGATCGCCGCCCATCATGTCGTCGAATGACGGCGTGACGCGACGCGACGCCACCGCTATATAGCAGGAGAACCGGTGCCCGCCGGATGCAGGATGCGGGGCCGGTGCGACACCGGAGTTTCGAGCCTATGCCCCGCCCTTTGCGCCTCGGCGTAAACATCGACCATGTGGCGACCGTCCGCAACGCGCGGGGCGGGCGTCATCCCGATCCCGTGCGCGCGGCAAAGCTCGCCGCGGAGGCCGGGGCCGACGGCATCACCGCCCACCTGCGCGAAGACCGCCGCCACATCATCGATTCCGACATCGAGCGGCTGATGGCGGAGATCCGGTTGCCGCTGAATCTGGAAATGGCGGCGACGGACGAGATGCTGGCCATCGCGCTGCGCCACCGGCCGCACGCCTGCTGCCTCGTCCCGGAGAAGCGCACGGAGGTCACCACCGAAGGCGGGCTGGACGTCGCCGGGCAGATGGAGACGCTGAAGCGCACCGTCGGCGATCTCGGCGCCGCGGGCATCCGCGTCTCGCTGTTCATCGACCCGGAACCGGCGCAGCTCGACGCGGCGAAGGCGCTGGGCGCGCCCGTGGTGGAGCTGCACACCGGCGCCTATTGCGACGCGCCCGCCGGGCCGGAGCGTGCGGCGGAGCTGGAGCGCATTGTCCGGGCGGCGGCACACGCCGAGGCCATCGGGTTGGAATGCCACGCCGGCCATGGGCTGAGCTATGAGACGGTCGGGGCGGTCGCCGCCATTCCGACCATCGTCGAGCTGAACATCGGCCATTTCCTCATCGGCGAGGCGATCTTCGTCGGGCTGGGCAACACGCTCCAGCGCATGCGCGCTGTGATGAAGGACGCCCGCTTGGCAAGCGGAGGCGTCTCATGATCCTGGGCATCGGCAACGACCTGATCGACATCCGCCGGATCGAGCAGTCGCTGGACCGTTTCGGTGACCGCTTCATCGCCCGCATCTTCACCGACGTGGAGCGCGCCAAGTCCGAGCGCCGCGCCGGGGCCGCCGGCAAGCACAGCGCGCGGGCCGCGACCTACGCCAAGCGCTTCGCCGCCAAGGAGGCCTGCTCCAAGGCGCTGGGCACCGGCTTCCGCGACGGCGTGTTCTGGCGCGACATGGGGGTGGTGAACCTGCCCTCCGGCCAGCCGACCATGCGCCTGACCGGCGGGGCGCTGGAGCGGCTGCAGGCGATCACCCCGCCGGGCATGCAGGCGCGCATCCACGTGACGCTGACCGACGAGTACCCGATGGCCGAGGCCTTCGTCATCATCAGCGCCGAACCGGCCGACACGTCCGCCACCACCTCCATCACCACCTCCACGGCACCCCCCGCATGACCATGAACAGAGAGACCGCCTTGACCGGCAAAACCAAAGAGACAGGCGGCTTTGCCGAGACGGTGAAGACGGTCTTCTACGCGGTCATCATCGCCTTCGGCGTGCGGACCTTCGCCTTCGAGCCCTTCAACATCCCGTCCGGGTCGATGATCCCGACGCTGCTGATCGGCGACTACCTGTTCGTGTCCAAATTCTCCTATGGATACAGCAAGTACACGGTCGGCTTCGGTCTGCCGCTGTTCGAAGGCCGCATCATGGGTCACGCGCCGGAGCGCGGCGACGTCGCCGTCTTCAAACTGCCGCGCGACAACAAGACCGACTACATCAAGCGCGTCATCGGTCTGCCGGGCGACACCGTTCAGGTGACCGGCGGCGTGCTGCACATCAACGGCCAGCCGGTGAAGCGCGAGCGGATCGAGGACTATGTGTCCCGCGACGCGCTGGGCCGCGAGGTCCGCATCGCGCAATATGTCGAAACATTGCCGGGCGGGCGCAACCACCGCATCATCGAGGAGTCGGACAACGGTCCGCTCGACAACACCCCAGCCTTCAAGGTTCCGGCGAACCACCTGTTCATGATGGGCGACAACCGCGACAACTCGCTGGACAGCCGCGTCCCGTCGCAGGTGGGGTATGTCCCGATGGAGAATCTGGTCGGGCGCGCCGAATTCCTGTTCTTCTCATTGGAGGACGGGACGCGCTTCTTCGAAGTGTGGCGCTGGCCGGCGGACCTGCGGTTCAGCCGCCTGTTCAACGCCGTGAAGTGAGCCCCGCACAGCACCGGGGCGTGGAGACCGTATTATTGTGAGCCCTGAAGAACGGGGGACCCCCATGGCGTCCGACGCGGACGTGAGCGCCGATTCCGCCGACCTTGCGGAACTGGCCGCGGCCATCGGCCATCGCTTCGCCGACCCGCAACGGCTGGCCGACGCGGTCACCCACCCCAGCCTGATGGGGCTGGAGCGCAACGTCCGCGGCGGACGGCCCGAGCAGGGGCCCGGACTCGCCTACGAGCGGCTGGAGTTCCTGGGCGACCGGGTGCTCGGCCTCGTCATCGCCGAATGGCTTCTGGAACGCTTCCCCAGCGAACGCGAGGGCGCGCTCGCCAAGCGGCACGTCTCGCTGGTCCGGCGGGAGGCGCTGAGCCGCGTCGCCGACGCGCTGCGGCTGGGGCGCTACCTGCGCCTGTCCCCGTCGGAGGCGCAGGGCGGCGGGCGCAGCAACACCACCATCCTGGCCGACGCCTGCGAGGCGGTGATCGGGGCGCTCTATCTGGACGGCGGCATGGACAAGGCGCGGGACTTCATCCGCTCCGCCTGGGCCGGGCAGATCGACCGCGCGGAGCCGCCGCCGCTGGACTCCAAGACGGCGTTGCAGGAATGGGCGCAAGGCAACGGGCGGCCCCTTCCCACCTATGAACTGATCGAGCAGAGCGGCCCGGCGCACGAGCCGGTGTTCCGCATCGCGGTCCGGCTGAAGGGCATGGAGCCGGTGACGGCCACCGGCCCGTCCAAGCGGGTCGCCGAACGGAAAGCGGCCAGCGCCTTGCTGCGCCAATTGGGAGTGCAGGTCGATGACTGACGGCCGCGACAAGTTTGAAGACGACGATTTCGACGATAAGGACGAGGGCGTGAGCGAGAGCGTGGACGCTGATCTTGAAGAGGGCGGCCCGGAAGAGGGCGCCGAAGAGGCTGCCTATGTGCCGGAGAATCCGCGCTGCGGTTTCGTTGCCCTGGTCGGCGCGCCGAACGCCGGCAAGTCCACTCTGCTGAACGCGATGGTCGGCTCCAAGGTGTCGATCGTCAGCTCCAAGGTGCAGACCACCCGCACGCGCGTGCTCGGCATCACCATCGCCGGCGACAGCCAGATCATCTTCGTGGACACCCCCGGCATCTTCAAGCCGAAACGTCGTCTGGACCGTGCCATGGTGGCGGCGGCCTGGCAGGGGGCGGAGGATGCCGATCTCGTCGGACTGCTGTTCGACGTGTCGCGCCGCGGCATCGACCAGGACACGCAGGGCATCATCGCCCGGCTGAAGGAGCAGGGGCGCAAGGCCATCCTGATCCTGAACAAGATCGACCTCGTGCCGCGCGAGAAGCTGCTCGGCCTTGCCGACAGCTTCAACCAGGAAGGCATCTTCACCGACATCTTCATGCTGTCCGCCTCGACGGGCGACGGGGTGGAGCATCTGCGCGGCTTCCTGGCCGCCCGCATGCCGGAAGGCCCCTGGCACTACCCGGAGGACCAGATCTCCGACATGCCGATGCGCCTCCTGGCGGCGGAGATCACCCGCGAGAAGCTGTTCCAGCAGCTTCACCAGGAACTCCCCTATTCGGCGACGGTCGAGACCGAGCAGTGGGAAGAGTTCGAGAACGGGTCGGTCAAGATCTCCCAGGTCGTGTATGTCCAGCGCGACAGCCAGAAGGCCATCGTGCTCGGCAAGCAGGGCACCCGGATCAAGGCGCTGGGGCAGGCCGCCCGCACCGAGCTTGAGGAGATGCTGGAGCAGCGCGTCCACCTGATGCTGTTCGTCAAGGTGCGCGAGGACTGGGAGAACGATCCGGAGCGCTACGAGGCCTGGAACCTCGACTTCGGCGCGTCCTAAAGCACCGGTCTGGGTATAGGCGTGGGCGGACGGTCCCCCATATAGAGGGGCGATCGTCCCCTATACGGACCGGCTGACCGTGCGCGTGCCCATTTTCAACGACTTGTACGACGCCGGCTCGCGCCTGTTGGGGCGAGCCGGCGATCTCGTTTCCGGCGGCATCCTGGAACAGGACGTCCGTCTTGGCGTCACCGGGCTGCGGCGGGCCGGCAAGACCGTGTTCGTCACCTCGCTGGTCGACAACCTGCTGAAGGCCGGGCGGCTTCCCTTCCTCGACGTGGTGTCCTCCGGCCGCTTCCAGGCCTCGCGCCTGCGTCCGCAGCCCGACGCCCAGGTTCCCCGCTTCGAGGTCGAGCAACGGCTGGCCGAACTGACCGGGCCGGCGCCGCATTGGCCGACCGAGACGCGCGGCATCAGCCAGCTCCGCCTGTCCATGCGCTACCGCCCGAACGCGATGCTGAAGCGCACGGTGCAGCCGGTCGCCACGCTGAATCTCGATATCGTCGACTATCCCGGCGAATGGCTGCTCGACCTGCCGCTGCTGCACCAGTCCTTCGCGGAATGGAGCGCTCTGACCCTGGAGCTGGCCGGGCGGGCGCCGCGCGACGAGCTGTCGGTGTCCTGGCGCGGCTGGCTCGCCACCCTCGACACGGCGGCGCCGGCGGAGGAGGAGCAGGCGCGGCGCGGGGCGGCGCTGTTCACCGATTACCTGCACGCCTGCCGCCGCTCCGACAATCTGCTGAGCCTGATCCAGCCGGGGCGCTTCGTCGAGCCGGGCGACATGGCCAACGCGCCGCTGCTGACCTTCTGCCCGCTGCCGGGCGAAAGACCGCGCACCCGCGGCAGCCTGTGGGCGCTGATGGAGGACCGCTACGAGGCGTACAAGTCCAAGGTCGTCCGCCGCTTCTTCGCCGAGCATTTCGCCCGGCTCGACCGGCAGATCGTCCTGATCGACGTGCTGGGGGCGCTGAACTCCGGCCCGGCGGGTATGGCGGACATGAAGCGCGCCCTGGAGTTGAGCCTGGAGCCCTTCCGCCACGGGTCGAGCAGTTGGCTGGACTGGCTGCTGGGCCGGAAGATCGACCGGGTGCTGTTCGCGGCGACCAAGGCCGACCATGTCGCCTCGCACCAGCACAACAGCCTGCGCCATCTGCTGGACCGGCTGGTGTCTGACGCCCGCGCCGGCATCCGGTTCGAAGGGGCGCAGGTGGAGACGATGGCCATCGCCGCCCTGAAATCCACCGAGACGGTGGTGACCGAGCATGAGGGGCGGCAGTTGCGCTGCGTGCGCGGCGTGCCGCTCGGGCGCGACCGCCCGACCGTGCTGTTCCCCGGCGAGATCCCCGAGGACGCCGACTTCCCGCCGGGGCAGGAGCGGCCCTACAACTTCATGGCCTTCCAGCCGCCCGCCGACCTCGCCCGCGAGGCGCGCGGCCTGCCGCACATCCGGCTGGATCAGGCCATGCAGTTCCTGCTGGGGGATTATTTGGAATGAGCGAGCGCACCCGCGACCGCCACTGGGTCCCGCCGATGGAACTGGACCCCGCCCGCGCCGCCGCCGTCCCCGCGGCGGAGGAGGAGGCGATCATCGCCGGCCCCCTGGCCGGTTCGGCGGCGGAGCGCCTCCCCGCGCTGCTGGCGGAGGACCGGCCGCGAAGCCGGCTTGGCCGCTGGTTGGCCGGCTCGGTCGCCGCGCTGGTGCTGATCGCGCTGGGCTTCGACACCTGGGACCTGTTCAACCGAGCCTTCGCCACCAGCGCCGCGCTGGGCGTCCTGGTGGCCGCCGCCGTGACCGTGGCCGGCGGGGCGGCAGTGGCGATGCTGCTGCGCGAGTTGCGCGCGCTGCGCCGCCTGCGCAAGATCGAGGAGCTGCGTGGCGAGGCCGGTCGCCTGTCCACGGAGATTGTGACGCAGGCCGGCGAGCCGGGCCACGCCGAGCGTTTCGCCGGATCGCTGACCCGCCTCTATGAGGGCCGCGCCGATCTGGCGTCCTCGCTGGAGCGGGTGCGCGACCATGTGACCGACGCCCACGACGATGCGGAGATTCTCCGCCTGCTCGACCGCGAGGTGATGGGGCCGCTGGACCGCCGCGCCTACCAGACCGTCCTGCGCGCCTCCCGTGACACGGCGGTGGCGACGGCGCTCAGCCCGGCGGCGGTCGTCGACCTTGCCGTGGTGCTATGGCGGAACCTGAAGCTGGTGCGGGAGATCGCGGCGCTCTACGGCGCGCGGCCCGGCTATGTCGGGTCGCTGCGGCTGTTGCGGCGGATGCTCGCCAACCTCGCGGTGGCCGGGGTGGCGGAAAGCGCCCACCACGTTGCCGTCGAGGCGCTGGGCGGCTCCATCGCCGCGGCCATCTCCACCCGCATGGGGCAGGGGGTGATCAACGGTCTGCTGACCGCGCGGGTCGGGCTGACCGCGATGCATCTGTGCCGCCCCATCGCCTTCGGGCCGGACAACCGCCCCAGCATGGGTCAGATCCGCAAGGAGCTGCTGTCGCTGCCGAAGCAGGTGTTGTAGCCGGTCAGGCCTTCGGAATGGGCAGGCCGTGCCGGGGATGGGCGCGGTCGTGGATCAGGGCGCGGTCGCGGATCATCGGCCAGACGATGCGGCGCAGGAACCGGTGATCCTGCGCCCGGTCCACCTCGGCGGCGGCGTGGCGTTCGGCCAGCGGCAGCAGGTCGGGCAGCAGTCCGGCGACGCCGCCCCAGTGACCGCCCGACATCACCTCCGTGTGCAGGACCCCGTCACGCAAGATGTGGAAGGGCAGGCCGGAGGCGACCCAGGCATCGACGGCTGCCTTTCCGTCGGCGGACGGCAGGGCATCCCAATCCCGGCAGAGGAAGCGCGCCGCCGTGGGATCGTCGGCGGCGGTCAGACGCCAATAGGGAGCACCGGTCGGCGCGTCCGAGGCCACCGCCACGAGGTCCGCCCCCGCCCCGGCCAGTTCGGCCAACCGGTCCGCGGCAAGACTGCCGTCATGGTAAACCCGGCAGACCCAGCCTGGATGCAGCGCCACGGTGTGCCGCAGAATGTCCGCCGGGTCGTTGGCGCCGACGGGTTGGCCGTTCCACAGGCTGAAGGCGATGACGTTGTGCCGCCGCTGCTCCGCCCCGCGCGGCTGAGCGGGCAGCGGCGGCAGGGCAGGAGTCGTGCCCATGGCCGCCCGGTCCTTCAGGTCCAGCGCGCGTTCACCCCAAGCGGCGGCCTCGTCCTCCCGACCGAGAAGGGCGAGGGCGACGACCAACCGGTCGATGGCGTCGAGATGGCGAGGGTCCAGGCGGGCGGCCCGTTCCAGCGCGCGGGCGGAGTCCTCCAGCCGATCCACGCCCCCCAGCGCGACCCCCAGATTGAAGGCGGCGGAGGGGAAGTCCGGCGTGATGGCCAGGGCGTTGCGGTAGGCGAGGGTGGAGTCCTCCCGCAGTCCCATGGCGAACAGGGCGTTGCCGTAGAGAAAGGCGACGTCGGCGTCCAGCGGCAGCAGTTCCGCGGCCCGGGCCAGCGGGCGAAGGGATTCGGTACCGCGCCCTTGCTCCACCAGAAGGCGCCCTTCCTCGTGTCGCAGCGCGCCCAAGCGTTCCACGGCGATGGCGAGGGTGGGGGCGGACGTGACGGCGCGCTCCAGGGCGCTGATGGCTCCGGCGAAGCGGCCCAGGCTGCGCAGGGCGTTTGCCATGTCGGTCCAGGCTTCCGCGAAATCGGGCTGGAGGGCGACGGCACGCCGGTAGTCCTCCACCGCGACCTCCGGTTGCCCGGAGGAGCGCCGGATGTTGCCGCTGTTGGCGTGCATGTCCGCCGCCTCGGGCCGCTGGGCGATGGCGCGGTCGATGAGTTGCAGAGCGAGCGCCTGCTCCCCCACCTGACCGGCCAGAACGCCAAGGAAATGCAGGGCGTCCGGCTGATCCGGGTCCACATCCAGGATGCGGTTGTAGAGCTGCTGGGCCTCGGCCAGCCGGCCGGCCAGATGGTGGTCCAGGGCGAGCGTCAGCGCTTCCGCGATCGTAGCCATGCATACAGGCATAAGCACCCTGGTGCCCCTCCGCAAGCGTCATGGCTGTGAGAAGGGTAGGCGATGGCCCCAATGGTCCTGGAATGCGAAGCTTTGGTGCCGGAAACAGCCTTCGGGATTTCATCCTTTGGCATAGCCGGAAAAAAGGTGAACGAACCCTTTACAATGCACGAGTGCGGCTGCAATATATGAGCTGTATTGTCCAATCAACGGTGTAATGTCATGAACGTGGCCATCGCCACCGCAACGGCTGCAAGGCCGTTGGCCTTCATGACGGCCCGCAACAGCGACGCTGTTGAAACCGGGGCCGACACCGGGACTCCGCCCGCGAAGGACCCCGTGACCGGGCAGTCCGAACCTCTCTCCGGGCGTTACACGAAGACCGCGTACCGCTATGACGCCGATGCGTCGCGGCTGGTGCTGCTGTTCCGCAGCCCGGAAGACGGGGCGACCCTCGACCAGATACCGACCGAGGCGGCTCTGCGGCAGTACCGTGAGGCGCAGAAGGACCGGAAAAGCGGCAAGGCGTCGCTTGAGCTTCTGGTCGGTGGTCCGGACGGGCAGGACCAGCCGAACGGTGCGGGCCAGAGCGGGACCTCCGCCATCGGTTCCCCTGTGCACCGGTCGGCCTCGGGCCATTCCGGGACCGGCGCGGGCCGCTCCGGACCGTCACAGGGGACTTCCGCGCACACGTCGCCGGTGGTAGCCTCGACACCGATGGTGGCCCACGCGGCGGCCGCTCCCTCGGCGGGGACTGGTTCCGTCAACGTCGTCATCTGACTGGCGCGGGCCGTACGGCGTCGGCCGACTGTTTCCTTTGAAGGCATCCTGCGATGGCTCTCGACATTTCCTCCTCCACCCTGGGTGCCGCGGTCGGCTTGCGGCAGGCGCAGGGACAGATGGACTTCGGCGTGAAGACGCTGAACCAGACCGCGCAACAGCAGGATCAGGCGATCGCCACATTGCTTCAGGGCGGTTCGGATGGGTCCTCGTCCGGCGGAAACGTCACGGCCACGCGCGGGCAGAATCTGAACATCGTCGTGTAAGCGGCTGATGTGACGGGCTTGATCGCTCAAGCCAAGCCGCGGCCATAAAAAAAGCCCCTCTCGCAAGAGAGGGGCTTCATGCGTTCCGGAGGACCGCTTACTTCAGCTCGTCGAAGGTGTCGATGACATGGGTGACGATGCCGTACTCGCGGGCCTCGTCGGCCATCATCCAGTAGTTCCGGTCGGTGTCCTTGGAAACCTTCTCCACCGGCTGGCCGGTTTCGCGCGCGATGATGCGGTTCAGACGCTCACGCATGCGGATGATTTCCTTCGCCTCGATGGCGATGTCCGTCGCCCGGCCACCGGTGCCGCCCAGCGGCTGGTGGATCAGGAAGCGGGTGTTCGGCAGGCAGTAGCGGTCTTCCTTATTCGCGGCCAGGAAGATGTGGCAGCCGGCGCTGGCGACCCAGCCGGTACCCAGCATCCTCACGCGCGGCTTCACGAAGCGGATCATGTCGTGAATGGTGTCGCCCGCCTCGACGTGGCCGCCGGGGGAGTTCACCACGACCGTGATGTCGTCGTTGCTCTCGTGGGCCAGAGCCAGCAGCTGGGCCGAGACGGCCTGCGCCAGCTTCATGTCGATCTGCCCGAAGATCAGCACCGTGCGCGCCTTGAACAGGTTCGACTGCACGGCAGCGAACGGCGGCGGGGCGCTTTCCTTCGACTTCTCGTCCGGCTCCTGCTCGGGCTCGTCGTCGAAGCGGGTGTATCCGTCTTGCGCCATCGTTTTTGAACTCCCTGAGGTCGGCGTGTCTACCGGGGGGCTTTGGCTTGCGGGGGCTTGGGATGTCGGATGGGGACCGAACCACGCCACTCGTTTCTCCACATAGCCCGTATCGGTTCCTTGTTCAACGGGCCGCGACGCCAAATCCCACCCCGGCGCCGTCATAGTCGCGCTCAGGCTGGCCGCATCGGTGCGGATCGCCGCTTGCCGACCATCGGGAAGGAGAGGCACACTGCCCCTTGCACAATCGGAGGGCGGTGCATGGAAGGGGGCATCGGGGGCGGCGTATCGGTCATCATTCCAGCCTACCGGGCGCAGGGCACCATCGCCCGCGCCGTGTCCAGCCTTTTGGTGCAGAGCTTTCTCCACTGGGAGGCGGTGGTGGTCAGCGACGACGGCGCCGACTACCGCGCCCTTCTGGCGGCCGCCGGAATCACCGACTCGCGCCTGACCTTCACCGGAACCGGCCGCGTCGGGTCCGGCGCACCGGCGGCGCGCAACGCCGGACTGCGGTGCGCCAGTCTACCGCTGATCGCCCCGCTGGACGCCGACGACCGGTTCGAGCCGGACCGGCTGGCGCGGCTGGCCCCGCTGGCGGCGGCGCAGGGTGCGGCGGCGGACAATGTGGCGGTGGTGCGCGACGGCGACGGTTCGCCGCTCTCAACCCTGTTCCCGCCCGGGACCGGGACCACGACGCTGGACGCGGCGGCCTTCCTGGAAACCTCGGTCCCGATGTTCTTCGTGGTTCGCCGCGACCTCGTTCCCGGCTGGCAGGAGGGGGTCGATTTCTGCGACGACGTGGTCTTCAACGTCCAGGTCCTCGACCGGCTGGGCCGTCTGCCTCTGGTGCTGGAACCGCTCTACGAATACCGGCAGCGGGAGGGGTCGATCACCTGCTCCGCCGACAGCGGCGCGCGGGCGGACCTCTGCTACCGCCATGTTCTCGACCGCTTGGACGGCGACGGGCTGCGGATCGCCGACGCCATGCTGCGCCACCGCTTCGCCGCCGCCCTGGGCGCCAAGCGCGCCTTGAACGCCGCCTACATGGCGGCGCAGGCCGCCGGACGCTGCGCCAATTTTCAGGAGTTCCTGGCCCTGCGGGAAAACTCCCTGCCGGGATAGTCGCCGATCACGCTCAGATGCGTCACCACCGTGCCATCCGGTCGGAATTGATGAAGAGCGAGCGCGGACGGCTCCTCCGTCCAGCGATAGGGCGGCTCCGGCGCCAAGTCCAGGGCGATCTGATAGGCCACCGACGGGGCGACGTAGCCGTGCGCCCCGTTCCAGGCGACCGCGGTCTGGCGGTGGGTGTGGCCGCTGAGCACGGCCCGGACGTTCGGACGGCTCCGCACCAGCCGTCCCAACTCCTCCGCGCCCTCCAGGCAGCGCAGCGTGTCCAGGAAGGCCAGCCCGGTGTCGAAGGGCGGGTGGTGCAGCGCCAGCACGGTCGGGCGCTCCGGCTGCTCGGCCAGACGCTCCGCCAGCCAGGACAGCCGGTCGGCGCACAGGCCACCCACCGCCATGCCGGGGATCACCGAATCGAGCATCAGGATGCGGACCGGAAATTCCTCCACCGCGTGGTGAAGGAAGGGGCCATCCATAGGCATCCAGCCCGTGCCGGCGAAAGTCCGGCGCAGTTCCGCACGGTCGTCGTGATTGCCCGGCAGCACGCGCATAGGAATAGAAAGCGGTTCCAGCAGGGCGAACAGCGCCTCGTACTCGCCGGGCTTCGGTCCGTTGACAAGGTCGCCGGTGATGAGGACGAGGTCCGGGCGCGGCACCAGAGCGTTCAAGTGGGCCACCGCGGCGGCGAGGCGGGCGTTCGTGTCGTAGGCGGTGGTCGGGGTGGTGCCGGGGGCCGTCACATGCAGGTCGGACATCTGGGCGATCAGCATCGGGCACCCCTTGGGACGCGAGGGTCGGAGGACCAAGGATTGTCACATCGCCGATTTCCCCGACGCGTTCAAGAGTCCAACCGGAGCAAAACTTCCTTTACGCTTCCGTGACAGGCTGAGCCATCGGCCGAACGACAGTCTTGCCGCCACAGCATCGGATCGGGGAATGAGCGCGTCCACCTCCGCCTGCCTGCTCGCACGATTGCTGGCGTCCGGAAAGTTCTGGTTGAAGCGCGCCCGCATCGACTCCCAGGACCTCGGCGAGGGGGCCCCGCCACCTGGGGCGGACGGCGCCCTGCTGGCCGATCTTCGCATTGAAGGCGATCGGATTCGTGCGGTTCTACCGGCAGGCGAAGCGCCCTGCTGCGCTCCCGGCCTCTGCCTCGATGGCGCGTCGGTTCGTCCGTGCGGTGGCTGCACCGCAGTTGGTCCCGGCCAACCAGCTGATTTGACAGTGATTTTTCCTGATGGTGCGCGGTTGGAGATAGGGACGGGCCGGGTTGTGCACGCCGATCCGCCGCCGTCGCGCGTGTGAACTCTTGCAACCGTCTCGACTCCGGAACTGAACTGAACGATATAGTTCAGTTTACCGCCCGCCCCTCACAGCGGCCCGGTTGACACGAAACGCCCCGCGCGCCCGTCCGGCGGTTCAGCGGGCCTGTGCGGGTTCCGTATCCATGCGCCACACGCTTCGCATCGTCGCCCTTCTGGTTCTGGTCGCTCTCGGCGGCGGCGCCTACTGGTACTTCGTCAAGCAGGGCGGGACCATCAACACGCTGCTCGCCGGCAAGGTTCCGTCTCCCGGAGGCGCGTCGTCTGGCGCTCCGGCGGCGGGAGGGCCGCCGGGTGGCACGCCGCCGATGCCGGTGGAGGCCCTGCCGGTCAAGGTCGGCACGGTGTCGCGCCAGGTCACCGCGGTCGGCTCGCTGCTGTCGAGCGAGTCGGTGGTCATCCGGCCCGAGGTGGCGGGCAAGGTCTCCGAGATCGCCTTCCTGGAAGGGCAGGCGGTGAAGAAGGGGGCGGTGCTGATCCGTCTGGACGATTCCATCGCCCGCGCCACGCTGGCCCAGGCGCAGGCGAGCATCGCCTTCTCCCGCGCCGAGCTGAGCCGCGCCGAGGAGCTGTACCGCCAGCGCACCGGCCCCGCCCGCAACCGCGAGCAGGCGCTCGCCAAGCTCCAGTCCGACGAGGCGGCGGTTCAGCTCGCCAAGGCGCAGTTGGAGAAGCTGACCCTGACCGCCCCCTTCGACGGCGTGCTGGGCCTGCGCAAGGTCTCGGTGGGCGACGTGGTGGCGGCGGGCAAGGACATCGTGAACCTGGAGGCCATCGATACCCTGAAGCTCGATTTCCGGGTGCCGGAGCTGTATCTGCCGACCGTCCGCACCGGCCAGACCCTGAAGGTCGCCGTGGACTCCTTCGGCGGGCGGAGCTTCGACGGCATGGTCTACGCCATCGACCCGCTGGTCGACGTGAACGGGCGCGCGGTGGTGATCCGCGCCCGCGTCCCCAACACCGATGGCGCGCTGCGCCCCGGCCTGTTCGCCCGGGTGGCGCTGACGCTGGACCAAAATCCGAACGCCGTGCTGGTGCCCGAGCAGGCGGTCAGCGCCTTCGGCAACAAGCAGTTCGTCTTCAAGGTGGTGGAGGGCAAGGCGGTGCAGACCACGGTCACGCTGGGCGAGCGCCGCAACGCCGAGGTGGAGATCACCGCCGGCCTGCAGCCCGGCGACGTGGTGGTGACCGCCGGCCAGCTGAAGATCCGCGATGGCGCACCGGTGGTGGTCGTGAACAACAAGCCGGCTGGGAGCTGATCCATGGTTCTCTCCGACATCTCCATCCGCCGGCCGGTCCTGGCGACGGTGATGAGCCTCGCGCTCATGCTGATCGGCATCGTGTCGTACCAGCGCCTGTCGGTGCGCGAATACCCGAAGATCGACGAACCCGTCGTCACGGTGGAGACCACCTACAAGGGCGCGTCGGCCGAGATCATCGAAAGCCAGGTCACCCAGATCCTGGAGGACTCGCTGTCGGGCATCGAGGGCATCGACGTGATGTCCTCGATCAGCCGTGCCGAGAAGAGCCAGATCACCCTGCGTTTCCGGCTGGATCGAAACGTCGACACGGCGGCCAGCGACGTGCGCGACCGCGTCGGCCGCGTGCGCGCCCAGCTTCCCAACGAGATCGACGAGCCGGTCATCGCGAAGGTGGAGGCCGACGCGCAGCCGATCATCTATCTGGCCTTCTCCTCCGACCGCCATTCGCCGCTGGACGTGACGGACTTCGCCGACCGCTACGTCAAGGACCGCTTGCAGAACCTGCCCGGCGTCGCCCAGGTGCGAATCTTCGGCGAGCGGCGCTTCGCCATGCGGCTGTGGCTCGACCCGCAGCGCATGGCCGCCTACCGCGTCACCCCGCAGGACGTGGAGAACGCGCTGCGCAAGCAGAACGTCGAGATCCCTGCGGGCCGCGTGGAGAGCAAGGCGCGGGAGTTCACCGTCGTTTCCGAAACCGACCTGCGCACGCCGGAGGAGTTCGACCGCATCATCCTGCGCGACGACGGCGGCTATCTGGTCCGGTTGAAGGACGTCGGCCGGGCCGAGCTGGGGGCGCGGGACGAGCGGGTCAGCGCCCGCTTCAACGGGCGCGGCGCCGTCGCCATCGGCGTGGTCAAGCAGTCCACCGCCAACCCGCTGGACGTCTCCAAGGCGGTGAACGAGGCGCTGCCGAAGATCCGCGCCGCCCTGCCGGAGGGCATGGGGGTGGATGTCGGCTACGACAGTTCCGTCTTCATCGCCAAGTCCATCGACGCGGTGTTCAGCACGATCTTCGAGGCCATCATCCTGGTCGTTCTGGTCATCTTCGTGTTCCTCCGCAGCTTCCGCGCCACGCTGGTGCCGCTGGTGACCATCCCGGTGTCGCTGATCGGCGGCTTCGCGCTGATGTACGCCTTCGGCTTCTCGGTAAACACGCTGACTCTGCTGTCCATGGTGCTGGCCATCGGCCTCGTCGTGGACGACGCCATCGTGATGCTGGAGAACATCTACCGCCACATCGAGGAGGGCGTGCCGCCTTTCCAGGCGGCTTTGCAGGGATCGAAGGAGATCGGCTTCGCGGTCATCGCGATGACCATCACGCTGGCCGCGGTCTACGCGCCCATCGGCTTCATGACCGGCCGCACCGGCCGCCTCTTTTCCGAGTTCGCGCTGACGCTGGCGGGGGCGGTGATCGTGTCGGGCTTCGTCGCCCTGACGCTGTCGCCGATGATGTGCTCCAAGCTGCTGAAGCACCAGACCAAGCACAACGCGCTCTACAACGCCATCGAGCGGCTGCTGAACGGGCTGACCAACGGCTACCGGGCGCTGCTCCGCGTGTCGCTGAAGGCGCGGCCGCTGGTGCTGCTGGTCGGCGCGGTGGTGGCGGGGCTCAGCTACACGCTGTTCACCGGGCTGAAGTCGGAACTGGCGCCGGTCGAGGACCGCGGCACCATCGTCGGCATCGCCATTGCCCCGGAAGGCTCGACGCTCGACTACACGGAAAGCTACGCCAAGCGGATGGAGGACCTGTTCCGCCAGATCCCCATCGTCGAGAAGTTCTTCGTCGTGGTCGGCTTCCCGGTGGTGAACCAGGGCATCTCCTTCGTCCGCCTGATCGACTGGGACGAGCGCGACGTGAAGCAGCAGGCGATCACCGCCCAGCTCTTCCCCAAGATGTTCGGCATCCCCGGCATCCTCGCCTTCGTCACCAACCCGCCCTCGCTGGGGCAGAGCCCGGTGGACAAGCCGGTCAACTTCGTCATCCAAAGCTCGCTGCCCTACGACGAGCTTCAGAAGATGGTCGACGGGCTGATGGCCGAAGCGCGGAAGTTCCCCGGCCTGACCAACCTCGACACCGACCTGAAGCTGAACAAGCCGGAACTGCGCATCACCATCGACCGCGACAAGGCCGCCGACCTCGGCGTGGATGTGGAGACGGTGGGCCGCACGCTGGAGACCCTGCTCGGCGGACGGCAGGTCACCCGCTTCAAGAAGGAGGGCAAGCAGTACGACGTCGTGGTCCAGGTCGGCGACGTCGACCGCCGCAACCCGGACGACATCGCCTCCATCTACGTCCGCGGCACGCCGACGATGGCGGCGGAGGCGGGCGTCGCCACCAGCGCCGGGGCGATGATCTCGCTCGCCAACCTCGTCCACATCGAGGAGCGGGTGGCACCCAAGGAGCTGAACCACTTCAACAAGCTGCGCTCCGTCACCATCACCGCCACCCTGGCGCCGGGCACCTCGCTGGGCGAGGCGCTGGGCTATCTCCAGGAGGCGGCGAACCGGGTGCTGCCGGCCACCGCCCAGACCGACTATGCGGGGCAGAGCCGCGAGTTCCGGGAATCGGCGACGGGCCTGTACTTCGTCTTCATCCTGGCGCTGGCCTTCATCTATCTGGTGCTGGCGGCGCAGTTCGAGAGCTTCATCGACCCCTTCGTGATCATGCTGACGGTGCCGCTGTCGATGACCGGCGCGCTCGCCGCCCTGCACCTCACGGGCGCGACGATGAACGTCTACAGCCAGATCGGGTTGGTGACCCTCGTCGGCCTCATCACCAAGCACGGCATCCTGATCGTGGAGTTCGCCAACCAGCTCCAGCGCGAGGGGGTGGACATCCGCAAGGCGGTGGAGGAAGCCGCCGTGCTGCGCCTGCGCCCGATCCTGATGACCACGGGCGCCATGGTGCTGGGCGCCGTGCCGCTCGCCAACGCCCATGGGGCGGGCGCGGAGAGCCGGCAGGCCATCGGTGCGGTGATCGTCGGCGGCATGCTGTTGGGCACCTTCCTGACGCTGTTCGTGGTGCCGACGGTCTACAGCTACATCGCCAAGAAGAAGCCCCTCCCGGCGGTGGACGGCTCTGCCAGCCATCCGAAGGGCGCGCACCCGCAGCCGGCGGAGTGATCGGCGGCCAGATGGCTGTATTTTGAACAGGCGGTGAAGAGCGAAGCGGGGCGCCCGGATCAGGGCGCCCCGTTCTCCTCCAGCGGCTCGACATCGACGCTGACCGACAGAGTGTGGCCGGCGGCCCCCATCAGGACGCCGCGGGCGGGGCTGACGTCGTCGTAGTCGCGGCCCCAGGCGATGGTGATGAAGTCCTGGTCGGCGCGCCGCGCGTTGGTCGGGCAGACGTCGATCCAGCCGGCCTCGGCGCCGCACCAGACGGAGGCCCAGGCGTGGCTGACGTCGGCGCCGATCAGCCGCGGCCGGCCCGGCGGGGGCAGGGTGCGCAGATAGCCGGAGACGTAGCGGGACGGCAGCCCCATGGCGCGCGCGCAGCCGACCACGATGTGGGCGAAGTCCTGGCAGACGCCGCGGCGGTGCCGCATCACCTCGGCCATCGGGGTGGCGATCGTCGTCGCGGTGGGGTCGAAGGTGAAGTCGTCGTGGATCCGCTGCATCAGGTCCAGGGCAGCGTCCGCCGCCGCGCGGCCGGGAGTGAAGGACAGCGCGGCGTACTCCTGCAGCGTCGGGCCGGCCGCCACCAGCGCGCTGTCGAAGCGGTACTGGAGCACCTCCGCCCCGTCCTCCGGCCCGGTCAGGCCACCCAGCGAATCGCGCACAAGCTCCCAGGATGGGGTTAACATGGCGTCGAGCAGCGGCGGTGGGCCGACCTCCACCTCGCTCTCCGCCGTCACGACCAATTGCCGGTGCGGCTCCTGCATCGCGACATAGGTGACGGTGTTGCCGAAATAGTCGGTGTGGGACGACTGCACCGCCGGAGCCGGCAGGATGGTCAGCGTGCTCCGGTGGACGCGCTGGCGCGGGTGCGGCCGGGCGGTCAGGTGCAGCAGATGGTGCGACACCGACACGTCCTCGCCATAGTCGTAGCGGGTCGTGTGGCGCACGCGGAAGCGAACGCCGAAACGGTCACCGGAGGGATCGTCAGCGGGGGCCGCGCCGGCCAGGGTCGGGGAGAGGTCAGGCCGGTCGGGCAAAGGCATGGCTGAAATAGGCGTGGGTCAGGAGGTTGGAAATCTCAGGCAATGACAGGGCGAGCGAGTCCAGCAGCGTGTGCAGGGCGGCGCCCGAATCCAGAGCCTCCGGCGCACGCAACGAGGCGCGGGCGGCACCCAGGATCGAGCGGGCCGAGGCGGCCGTGTCGCCCGGCACGGCCTGCGACCCGCTGGGCAGGGCCGCCACATGCCGCTCCAGCGCCGCCAGCTGGAAATCCAGGGCGCGTGGATTGGAGTCGTCGGCCAGCAGAAGTTCCAGCACCGGGCGCCGTCGCACGCTGGTCAGGTAGCGGGACCGGTAGGTCATCACGCTTTCTCCCAGTTCCAGCAGCACGCTCAGCGTCGCCACCTGGACGGGCTCGTCCTGCCGTTCGAGCGCGTGGACCTGGATGCCCCGCATCACCGAAATGATGTGGAGCGCCCGCTCCATGCGCCGTCCGATGTCGAGGAAGCGCCAGCCCTGGCCGCGCGTCATGCTTTCCTGTTCCAGCCCGGCGATGGCGGCGAGGCTGGTCATCAGGTCGTCCAGCCGCAGCAGCATGGCGGCGGCGTCCAGCTTGTGCGCCGGCGGCTGGCTCTGCCGCTCCAGCATCGTGACCACGCGCCACATGTCGAGCGACAGGCGGTCGCGCACCGAATAGGCGGTGCGGTGCACCCGCTGAACCTGGGCGCGCAGGCTGTTGGGATGGTCCGGGTCGACGACCGAGCCGTAGAGCGCCGTCCTCAACGCCCGCCCGCCACCGAGTGCCGTGACGCGCGTCAGGTCCCAGGGGATCATGCCCTCCCAGGCCATCAGATGGAGCAGCGGGCGAAGCTGCAGCGACGCGCCCGGCACGTTGCCGTCGGTCAGGCGGGAATGGGTGGAGCGCAGCAGGCGCACCGTGCCCTCCGACCGCTCCGCGTAGCGGCCCAGCCAATAAAGGCTGTCGGCCACCCGGCTGGGCAGGTCGGCGGAGGCCGCCCTGGGCGCCGGCTGCGGCTCCTGGGCCGGCTGCGGGCGTGGCGTCGCCAAGGTGGCCTCGGCCCGGCGCCCGGACAGGATCCAGGTGTCCTTGCTGCCGCCGCCCCGCTGCATGGAGACGACCAGCTTTCCCGATTCGGTGGACACGCGGGTCAGGCCGCCGGGCATGACGGTGTAGCTGCCGTCCGGACGGGCGCAGAGGAAGACGCGCAGCACCAGCGGGCGCGGCTGCAACCGTCCGCCCTGCCAGACCGGCGCCGTGGACAGGGCCAGCCGCTCCTGCGCGACGTAACACCAGGGGCGGGCTCTGATGCGCTCCACGAGGGAAGCGCGCTCGGCCGCCGACAGGTCGGCGCCGAAGATCGGCTCGAAAGACAGGGACGGGAAGGCGGGCTTCACCACCAGCCCGTCCAGATGCTCGATGACGTAGGCCCGCTCGTCGTCGTTGCCGCACCACCAGACCGCCACGCCCGGCATCTTCAGCTCTTCGCCCAGCAGATGGCGGCACAGCATGGGCAGCGACGGCTTGACCGCCATGGATTCCATAAAGCCGGAGCCGAGCGCGTTCGCCACCACCACGTTGCCGGCGCGCACCGCCTCGATCAGCCCCGCCACGCCCAGCGAACTGTCGGCGCGCAGCTCCAACGGGTCGGCGAAATCCGCGTCCAGGCGGCGCAGGATCACGTCCACCGGCTCCAGCCCCGACAGCGTCTTCAGATAGACCTGACGGTCGCGCACGGTCAGGTCGCCGCCCTCCACCAACGTGATGCCGAGGTAGCGGGCCAGATAGACGTGCTCGAAATAGGTTTCGTTGTAAGGGCCGGGCGTCAGCAGAACGATCCGCGGCTGGTCGCGGCGCGGGCTGAGCGACAGCAGCGTTTCCTTGTACGCCTCGAAGAAGGGGGACAGATGCTCCACCTGGCAATGGCGGAAGCTGTCCGGCAGCACCTTCGCCAGCACCGCCCGGTTCTCCAGCGCGTAGCCGCTGCCGCTCGGCGCCTGGGTGCGGTCGGACAGCACCCACCAGCGCCCGTCCGGCGCGCGGGCGAGGTCCGCCGCGTAGAAATGCAGGTGGATGTCGTTGGGCACCGGAATGCCATGCACGGCGCGGCGGAATCCGGGATCGGCGTGGATCACCGCCGGGGACAGCCGCCCGCTGCGCGTCAGGGTCTGCGGCCCGTAGATGTCGGCCAGCACCGCGTTCAGCAGCGTGGCGCGCTGGATCAGCCCCGATTCGACCGCCTTCCACTCGTGGGCGGGGATCAGCAGCGGCACCATGTCGAGCGGCCAGGGCCGCTCCATCCCCTTGGGGTCGCCGTAGATGTTGTAGGTGACGCCGTTCTGGTGCAGCAGGCGCCGCGCCTCCTCCCATCGCTCGGCCATCAGCTCCGGGTCGAGGGGACCCAGCGTGCCCATGAAGGTCTGCCAATGCGGGCGCAGGCGGCCCTGCCCGGTGACCATCTCGTCATAGACCTGCCCGCCGCCATAACCCATGGCGTCGGCCTCGCCGAACAGCGATCCCTGAAGGAACGGCACCGGACGCAGCCCCGGAAGGGCCGGCGTGCTGGGGTCGAGAAAGGGGGAATCGCGGTCGGACAAGGCGGGTTCGGGCGCTCAACTCTGGTACGGTGCTGGGGAGTGTGAACGTCCGTTCCCGCCGATGCAAGCGGCGGTTCGGAGGCGGCGTGGCGCAATTGCATTCCGTCGCCCTCCGGGGACAGGGGGCGCGTGTGAGGGGTGCCCTTTTGCCGGACGTTTCCGCTTCCCCGCTCTCCGCCCCTTCGGGGCACCCTCTCCCCGAAGGGAGAGGGCTGTGTACGGCCGCCTTACAGGGTCTTCAGGTACTCGAGCAACTGCCAGCGCTGTTCGTCGGTCAGCGACGCGCCGAATTCGTGACCGGTGTTGTGATTGCCGGGCTTGGCCGTGTCGAAGGTGAAGCTGTTGTCGTCCGCGCTCTGGTCCACGCCGACCTTGAGCGGCTCGAAGGAGTGCGTGCCCAGGCGGAAGGTCGCCGAACGCTGCGAGGCCGGGAGCAGCATCTCGTACAGGTTCGGGACCGAACCGTTGTGCATGTACGGCGCCGTCGCCCACACGCCGTCCAGCGGACGGGCCTTGTAGGCGAGGATGCTCTGGATCAGCTCAGCCAGAGCCTTGGTCGCCTTGGCCTCGGCGTCTTTGGCGGCCTGCGTCGGCTCGGTCGTGAGGTTCGTCGCGGCAGCGGCTGAAGCCTGCTCGCTCGAAGGGGACGCCCGCTCTTTCAGCCTACGCAGCAGGGCCTGGGCGGCGTCGTCAACGGGCTTGCCCTTGACCGGCTTGGTGAAGGCGCGGGTGTCCTTGACCAGCACGGATGGCTGCGGGGCGGAAGCTGAGGCGGCTGCGGTCTCCGTCTTCCACACCGGCGGATCGTCCCACGGGGTCGGGGTCCGCACGTCCTTGGCGCCCGTCCAGCTGGTGTCCAGCAGCAGCGAGGCGACCGTCCGGTCGTGGATGACCGTGCCGATCAGCGAACCGGTCACGGCGTTGGCCAGGACGTTGACAGCCAGATCCTCCTTCTTCAGCGCCGTGCCGATGATCGGCGGCATGACCACGCCCTCGATCGGGCCGGTCTTCAGGAAGCGGCAGGCGGCGTCCACCGCCATGGTCGGATCGGATTCGTAGGCGACGGAGATATGGCCCGCCTTGACGGCGGCGGGAACTCCCTTCGCCGGGTCGCAGATGGTCTTGGTGAAGACCTCGACCACCGTCTCCGGCCGCTTGTCCGCCCAATTGAACAGCGGGATCATCCGGATCGGCGTGTCGGTGACGGTCATGTCACGCGGCAGGACCTCATGACAGCTCTCGCAATTTTCCTTGTAGATCGACTCGCCGGCCGAGGCCTTGACGATGTCCACCTTGCCGGCGATCGAGTCCGGCCACACGGGCGAACGCAGCTCGCGCACCAGCTCTTCCATCCAGATCAGGTTTTTCGCCCGGATGGTGGAGTTGTAATAGTATTGATCCTTGCTGGGCGGTGCCTTCAGCGCGGCCTTGCCGAACACGCCCAGAACCTCTCCGGCGTTGCGGGCAAGCGCGGTCAGGCGATCGCCGTTCGGCACCGCGCCGTTCCACTGGGCCTTCGGCTGCTTGGAGGCGTCCCACAGGTAGGGGAAGCTGACCGGCGCGTTGGGGTGAACGCTGTTGGACGGGATCTTCAGGTCGATGGCGCCGACCCGGTTGAAGATCATCTGGAATGCGTCGGTGCGCATCGGCCCCCACGGTGACGCCGGGGTGCTGTCGGCGACGAAGGTCGCGAAGTCCTTGTGGAAGGCGGCCAACTTCCGGTGCAGGTCCACCCGCTGCGCGTCGGTGGCATAGGGACCGAGAACGCGGCGGGAGAACACGTCGAAGGCGGCCGTGTTGCCCAACGTGTATTTCACCGCGTCCGAGATGCCGCTGATCAGGCCGTACAGGTCACCGGTGGTGGCCGAGCCGTCGATGCGCATGGTCTTGTCGCCGACGCGCCAGTCGCCGGTGTGGCAGGCCGCGCAGGTCAGGCCGATCCAGGTGGCGCCATCCTTCGGGTCGGTGTCCTTGGTGAAGCCGACCGGCAGAACGCCGTCGCTCCAGCCACTCTTGCTCGCCGCCAGATAACCGTAGCGTGTCAGATCCTGATGGAAATAGCTTTGCTCCAGCGGCGTGGTCAGCGACGAGTCCGGCAAGGCCATGAACCAGTCGTGGGGCATGATCTGCGAGCCCTGGGTGGTGCTGTAGTACCACTGGCGCTCGGCGTCGGTCCAGTTCTGGTCCAGGTACCAGTAGTCGCCGATCTTCTGCGGCAGGCTGACGGGAACGGGCCGCGGCGGCTCCGGCGGCCTTTCGGCGCAAGCGCCGAGCAGCACGGTCCCCGCCACGACGGTAAGAAGGCTGGCTTTCATCCCTTTCGCTCCTGAAGGATATCGGCGGCAGGCCGACGGAAATCGGTCAGAAGCTAGCTCGGATAACAACCAGGAGGATATTTAAACCATAAATACTCTCCTTTCTGTCTCTTTTCGTCGAAGTCGCCGCCTTCCGGGAGATGAAATCCAGAATTGCACCTACGAATGGATGAGAATCAAGCCGAATCGCGCAACGCGCGCGAATCGGCCTTTCGCCCCCGCCGCGGATCAACCCCGCCGCAGGTCCAGCGTCATCGGAAACTGCGGGTTGCGCTCCTCCGCTGGGGTATCCATCGGGCCGGGGGTGTGGCCGAAGGGGAAGAAGCGGGCAAGGCGCCGCCCCTCCGCCTCATTGGCGTTGACCGGGAAGGTGTCGTAGTTGCGCCCGCCCGGATGCATGACGTGGTAGGTGCAGCCGCCGATGGAGCGGCCCGCCCACTGGTCCAGGATGTCGAAGACCAGCGGCGTGTGCACCGGGATCGTCGGGTGCAGGCAGGAGGGCGGCTGCCACGCCCGGTACCGCACACCGGCCACGAATTCGCCCTCCGTCCCAGTGGGAATCAGCGGCACGCGGCGGCCGTTGCAGGTGACGGCGTAGCGCGCGTCGGTCAGGCCGGCGACCCGCACCTGCACCCGCTCGACCGAGCTGTCGACGTAGCGCACGGTGCCGCCGCCGCCCGGCTCCTCGCCCAGGACGTTCCAGGGCTCCAGCGCCATGCGCAGTTCCAGCGCGATGCCGCGCTGGTTGACATGGCCGTAGACCGGGAAGCGGAAGTTCATGTGCGGGTCGAACCAACGCTCCTCGATGGGATAGCCGTGGTCGCGCAGGTCGGCGATGACGTCCGCCAGATCCTGCTGCACGAAGTAGGGCAGCATGAAGCGGTCGTGCAGCTCCGTCCCCCAGCGCACCAGCTTGCCCTTGTAGGGCGTCTTCCAGAAGCGCGCGACCAGGGCGCGCAGCAGAAGTTGCTGGGTCAGGCTCATCTCCGCGTGCGGCGGCATCTCGAAGGCGCGGAACTCGACCAGCCCGAGCCGCCCGGTCGAGCTGTCCGGAGAGTAGAGCTTGTCGATGCAGAACTCCGCCCGGTGGGTGTTGCCCTGCACATCGGTCAGCAGGTTGCGCAGCACGCGGTCGACCATCCAGGGCGGGCAATCGCCCGTCGCCGCGGCCTTGTCGATCTGATTGAAAGCGATCTCCAGCTCGTAGAGCGCGTCGTCGCGGGCCTCGTCCACGCGCGGCGCCTGGCTGGTCGGGCCGATGAACATGCCGGAGAAGGCGTAGGACAGCGACGGGTGGTTCTGCCAAAAGGCGATCAGGCTGCGCAGCATGTCGGGCCGCCGCAGGAACGGGCTGTCCGCCGCGGTGGCGCCGCCCATCACCACATGGTTGCCGCCGCCGGTGCCGCAGTGGCGTCCGTCGATCATGAACTTCTCCGCACCCAGCCGCGACTGGCGGGCGTCCTCGTAAAGCTCCAGCGTGTTGCGGACCAGCTCGTCCCAACTGTGGGCGGGGTGGATGTTCACCTCGATCACGCCGGGGTCGGGGGTGACGGCCAGCGAGTTCAGGCGCGGGTCCTTCGGCGGCTGATAGCCCTCGATCACCACCGGCATGTCCAGCTCGAGCGCCGTCGCCTCGATCTCCGCCAGCATCGCCAGATAGTCCTCCAGCGTGTTCATCGGCGGCAGGAACAGGTGGATGCGCCCGTTGCGCGCTTCGCAGGTCAGGGCGGTGCGCACAACCCACCACGCCGACTTGCCGTGCTCCGGCATCTCACTGCGCACTTCGGCCATGGCGCGCTGGACGTGCTCGTTCCGTCGGGAGGCGTCCTGGCGTCCGGCCTCCTCGCGGAGCGCGTGCTGGCGCAGCGGCACCCGGTTGGGGGGCAGCGGCGCCCGCTCCTCGAACGGGTCGGTCTCCCAGGAATAGGGATAGTCCTGCGGCGACACCCAGGGCAGCGAGCCGAGCGGCAGGCGGAAGCCGACCGGGCTGTCACCCGGCATCAGCAGCAGCCGTTCCTGGCGCAGCGGCCACGCGCTGGACAGCCACACCGGCCCCTGCTGGGTCATCTTGCGGTTGATCGGCAGGGCGAAACCGACCGGCTCGTTCAGGCCGCGGGTGAAGACGTGGGCGAGGCGCGCCCGCTCCTCCTTGTCCTCCAGCTTGCTGTCCAGCGGATCGACGTTGACCGGCAGCAGCGATTCGCGGCGCAGGTAGTGCCAGGGGTCCTCATAGGCCGCCAGCACCAGCGCCGGATCCAGCCCCAGCTTCTTCGCCAAGCTGACCAGGAAGGCACCGGCGTCCTCCGCCGTGTGGCCGTAGTCGGTGTCCTCGCGGGCCAGCAGGTCGCTGTTCGCCCACAGCGCCTCGCCGTCGCGGCGCCAGTAGACGGTCATCGCCCAGCGCGGCAGCGATTCGCCGGGATACCATTTGCCCTGCCCGAAATGCAGCAGCCCGCCCGGCGCGAAGCGCTTGGCCAGCCGGTGCACGAGGTCGGCGGCCATCTTGCGCTTGTTGGGCCCGAGCGCCGTGGTGTTCCACTCCGCCCCGTCCATGTCGTCGATGGACACGAAGGTCGGTTCGCCGCCCATGGTCAGGCGCACGTCGCCAGCGGTCAGCTCCTCGTCGATGCGGTGGCCCAGCGCTTCGATCCCCGCCCATTGCCGGGGGGTGTAGGGCTTGGTGACGCGCGGCGCCTCGTAGATGCGGGTGACCGACATCTCGTGCCCGAACTCCACCTCGCACTCGTCGATGAGGCCGGAGATCGGGGCGGCGGAGGAGGCGTCCGGCGTGCAGGCCAGCGGGATGTGCCCTTCGCCGGCCAGCAGGCCGGAGGTGGGATCGAGGCCGACCCAGCCGGCGCCGGGCAGGAACACCTCGGTCCAGGCGTGCAGGTCGGTGAAGTCCTCTTCGGGACCGGATGGGCCGTCGAGCGCCTTCTGGTCGGCGGTGAGCTGGATCAGATAGCCGGAGACGAAGCGCGCGGCCAGACCGAGGTTGCGCAGGATCTGCACCAGCAGCCACGCCGAATCGCGGCAGGAGCCGGTCCGCTTGCCCAGCGTCTCCTCGCAGGTCTGGATGCCGGGCTCGAGGCGGATGACGTAGCCGATGTCCGTCTGGAGCCGCTGGTTGATGTCGACCAGGAAGTTGATCGACGCCGCCGGCTCCCGCGAAATGCCGGTCAGGTAGTCGGCCAGCAGCGGCCCCGGCTCCTCCACCTCCAGATAGGGGCGAAGCTCGCGCTCCAGCCACGGTTCGTAGGCGAAGGGGATGGTCTGGGCCTTCTCCTCCAGGAAGAAGTCGAAGGGGTTGATCGCCGCGATCTCCGCGACGAGATCGACCTCGATCACGAATTCGCGGGTCTTTTCCGGGAAGACGAAGCGGGCCTGGTAGTTGGACTGCGGGTCCTGCTGCCAGTTCAGGAAATGATGCTTCGGGGTGACGCGCAGCGAATAGCTGAGGATCGGGGTGCGGCAGTGGGGGGCCGGGCGGAGCCGGACGATCTGTGGTCCCAGATTGACCAATCGGTCGTAACGGTAGACGGTCTTGTGGTTGAGAGCGACGTGGATCGCCATGAAGTTCCACCCGTTGTCTGCGCTGGCCGGTCCCCTGCGGCTCTCCGCCGCACGGGCAAGGGCATAGTACCATCGAAGAGTTCGCGCAGACCAGAGCGCCTTCGCAATCGCGGCACGAGTTGGTTGCACAAAAAACAAGCAGATGCATATTGGACCGGTTGCGCCTTTCATCGACGCCCCGACCGCTTTATAAAGACCCATCTCTGTCCGCGGGCCTTGCTCGACGGACGGGAGCGACGCAGGCAGAGTGTGCATTGGGAATGGCGACGCTGGCGGGCCTGTCTGTGGGTGGCGGTGTTCCGGCGGGCGATGGAGCGCCCGGCGGTGCCACGCGTGGTGTCGTCACGGGCAAATATTTCAATTTCAACCCTCTGCCGCCTCCGCCCGACGTGCTCGGCAACCCGCTGGTCGTCGGCAATCTGCCGACCCACAAGGCGCCGAAGGAAACTTGGCGCAGCCGGTGGCAGCGCCGCCTGGCGCGTTTCCACATCGGCAAGCAATCGGCGCAGGTGAAGCGGCGCTGGAAGATCCAGGACACCATCTCCTCGGTGATCGCCTCGGTGTCGCCGGCGGCGACTCTTCTGGGTGAGCGACGGGTGCCGGAAAAACGCCAAGCGTCGAGCGCTCCGGTCATCGTGGTCAGGCACCCCTATCATCTCCGCCATGTCTTTGAACTGATTCTGCAGACATCGGACGACCTCGCGGCGGAGCGCCGGTTCCTCGAATTGCTGATGGGGCGCGTTCTGCGCAGGTATGGGGAGCAGCTCGCGCAAATCCGCGGCTCCGCTTTTTCCTTCGAGAACGAGGCGCGGGAGTATTTTTTTGCAGGGTTCAAGCTGGAGCGCCAGATCAAGAAATACACAAGTCCCGACGAGCGCTTTGCCGCGCTGCAATCAATCTATGTCAATTATTTCCATGGGCGGAACTACTACCTTTACGCGCTGCTGCGCCGGGAGAGGATGGCGCCGGACAACAAGCTGTTCATGCTGAATTCCCGCGCTGTTTACTTCATGGCGCGGATCGGCTGGAACGGGGAGCTGCTGGACAAGCCCAACCCGCGTTCCCTGCCCAGCCGGGAGGACATCTTTTTCCTTGTTCAGCGTGACAAGACGGTCCTGACGCGCTATCGCAGCGATCAGGATTTCCAACGGCAGGTGAAGGCTGTCCTGGAAGCGTTTCCGGCGTAAGGGATTTTGTGCGATGCGGGCAGCGATTCTTCTGGCGGGCATGCTGGTGGCCGGCACGGCCATGGCGGCGGACACCAGCGGGGAGGCCGCCAAGCCCGCGGACTGCGCCGGGGAGACTCCGCTGGCACTGCTGCTGTGCCGCGACGCGTCTCTGGTGGCCTCCGCCGACAAGCTCGATTCGGCGGTGCGGGCGCTGACCGAAGAGGCCGGGAAAGCGGGTGAGGAGGCGGTCGCCGCCGGCCAGCGCGCCTGGGTCCAGCGGCGGGACGCCGCCTGTCCGGTCGCGGAAACCGATCTCGCCGACCCGAAGAAGAGCAAGGACCGCGCCGCCTGTCTGGCACGTCAGATGGCTGACCGCAGCAAGGCGCTCGAATCGGAACTGGCCGCCCGCCGCGCCCCGGTGGCCGACGAACCGCTGACCGTTTCCGCGTCCGCCCCGCAGCGCCCGGCTCCAACCAGTCTCCAGGGCCAAGCGAAGCCTGCCTCGGCGAAGCGCATGGTGGGCGTGCCGGCTCTGACCGGCCGTTGGGCCAAGGCCGATCCGGCCACCCGGACGCCGATCGACGATTGCCGAACCTCCTACCTGGAGATCACCGGCGACGGCGCCTTCGGCCTGCATGACCCGCGCATTGCCGCTTTTCCGCTGGAAGGACCGCTGGCACCCGGCGAGGGCGACGTGGCGGAGGGTCTGTCCTTCGGCGGGGAGGAGGGGTTGCCGGAGGGCACGCTGCGCCTGGACGCCGCCGACGTGCCGAGATTCGACCGCCTGTTCGTGACGCTGGATCAACCGGCCTTCGGCGCCACCTTCGTCCGCTGCCGCTGACGCCGGTCTCCGGGTCTCAACGGGCGAGCGTTCCCAGGCGCAAGCGCATGGTGCCGCTCAGTTCTTCGCCCGGTTCGAGACGGCGCAGGCCGGTGTCGGGTTGCTCGGGGTGGTTGACCGCGTCGGTCATGTGGGACACCGGCTCGACGCAGAGATAGCCCTCGCCCGGCGGGGCATAGACGATGAGATGGCCGAACGGTCCTTCGGTCTCGATCGACAATCGACGGTCGAGCGTCGGCCAGTCCAGCGCCGCCGCCCCGTCCCAGCCGGTGAAGCCGTTGTCGAGAACGGTCCGGTCCATGACGATTCCGTCGGCAAAGGCCCAGCGGGATGGCACCGCGACGCGTTCCACCGGAAGGATGGTCGGTCCGTTCAGCCAGACGCCGCCGACCCGGGCGGTCAGGCGGGTGCCCGGCGGCTTCGGGAAATAGGGGTGCAGCCCAATTCCGGCGGGCATCGGCGTGTCGTCCTCGTTGACGAGGGAAAGGGTCAGGCTGGCTCCATCCTCCTCCAACACCACCGTCTGCGTCGCGCGGTAACGCCAGGGCCAAGCGTCGGCAGGGTGCCGGAAAGCCATGCGCACGGCCGAGGCGCTGGCGTCCTCGACCGTCCAGGCGGCGCGCCAGCCATGGCCGTGGATGACGTGCGGATTGCCGTCGCCGTCGAGCGGGAGCCGCACCTGTCGCCCGTCGTAGCTGAATTGCCCCCCACCGATGCGGTTGGAGAAGGGCACAAGCGGGAAGCAGCCCATGTCGTTGGCCGAGCCGTGGCGCAACGCCCAGTCGGAAGCCGAGCGCAAGAGGTCGATCGTTTCGTCCGCGCCGTGCCAGGCGAGGCGCGCCACGACGCCGCCGCGCTGTGGGCACAGCGTGCATTCCAGGGATCCGTTCGCAGCGCTGCGATGCAGCGTAAGGGTGTGGGCGCCGATTCCCTGGTCCAACTCGACCTGTTCCATCCGGATCTCCTGCCGGCGGTGGTTGGGCGCCGGTATCGGTTCGGGTATCGCACAGCCCGCAGGGGAAGGGAAGGGCAGGGCTGCGCGCAAAAGTGTGCGGCGGGCCACGCCCTATGGCCCCTTGCAACACCTTTGCGCAAACATTCTCCTCCGCCGTCGCGCAACCGGGCCGTTCGGCCAAGTCGGCCCGCGTATACCGGCTGTTTACCGGATCGCGTGGATGATGACCAACCGTTCACGCCATCCGCCGCCGCGCCGATCCTGACCAAAGGCCGCCCGTGTCAATGCCCGCCTCCAGGACGCCCGCTTCCGCCGGGGCGGCCGGCCCCGCCGGCACGCTCGACGAGGCGGTGCTGTGCCAGACGCTCGCCGATCACCATGACGGGCCGGCGCGGATGGTCATCGGCATCGCCCTGCGTCCGCATCTCGACAGCCTCGTGCTGACCCCGACGGAGCTGATCCACAGCAGCCGGCATCTGAAGGCGCTCCAGTCCAAGGCCACGCTGATGGAGTCCGCCCTGGGCCGGGTCGCCACGGTGCAGGCACGCCTCCCCGGCCAGGATGCCAAGGCCCGCCGCCGTGCGCTGGACCACGCGCTTTTCGAGACCATTGCGAAGGCTCGCGCCGCCCAACTCGCCTTCACCGGGCTGGGGCGGGGACGTTCCCTCATCGACCTCGTCCTGCGCAGCGCGCCGGGAAAATCGCCGACCGGCGACGCGGGGTTCGATTTGCGCGCAGCGGTTTGCCTGGAGCTTGAGGACTGCCGGACTTGGTCGTCGAAGCTCGACGCTCTGATCCAGCTGTTTCCGGCGGAGCGGCAGGACGCCTTGTCCACCGCTCTGGACGAGGTGATCGGCGACGTGCTGGCCTCGCCCGCCGCGACGCAGGAGCTGTTCGGAAACACGCCGGCCGGCGGGTCGCCGCTGGTGAGGCTGTGCGACCTTCTGTTCGGGCGCGTGCCGATGGAGGCGTCCGGGCCGAATCGGCTGGGCGTTCTCAACGGCCTGTTCCGCCAGGGGCGCTTGCCCGCCGCCCGCGACATGGTGCTGGAGCGCATCCGGCGCCAGTTGCGCGCCCCACAGCCGCTCGGGCGCGGCACGGCGGAGCAGGAAGCCGACCTGCTGCGTGCGCTGATGGGGCATCTGCTGTCCCCGGCTGGACTGACCGGCGGGTCCGCCATGGCCGATGCCTTGACCATCCGCTATTCCCGTCGGTTGGAACAGGGCGGGGCGAGCGCCTACCGGCGTTCCCTCGTGGGTCTCAGCGAAACGCAACCGGACCTGATCTGCCGGATCCATTATCTGACCGCCGTCTCCGCGGTGCCCGCCGCGGAGCGGCACATGGGCGAGATCGTGGACGCGCTGGACGCCGCGCTGAAGAACGAGCTGCTGGTGGAGAACATGGTGCTCCAGACGCCCGATACGGCGCTGGTGCGGCAGGCCCTGACCGGCGCGGTGGAGGCCGTCCGAGGCTCGGCCATGGCGGAGTATGACCGGGAGCGGATCGCCGCCCGTGCGGCCTCTGTGGTCGACGAGTTTGCCCGGCGGGGCCGGCTCGTCCAGCGACTCCGTCAGACCGAACCGCTGCCGCGCCGCCGGATCATCCGTCTGGCGGAACTGGCCTGTTCCGGTCTGATCGCCGACGACGGGGCGCTTTCGGTCCTGCGCCAGCACATTCTGGAGACGGTCCGCCAGCCGCAGTTCCAGGCCGAACTGGCCGGCTCTCAAGGCGACGACATCGCCCAGGCGGAGGTCCGCCGCCTGTACGAACTGCTCGACCGCTTGAGCCAGATGCCGTTGCCCTCGGCCAAGCCGTCGTCCCGGCGCGACCAGACGGCGGCGCGGTCCGCCTTCGAACCTTGCGGCGCGACGGCGCTGCCCACCGTCGTGGCTCCGCAGGTCCGCAGCATCGCCCTTCCGGTGAGCGCCGCCGCAGTGACGATGGAGGCGCCGTTGGCCGGCGCCGCCGCGTCGGGTCTGTGCCCGGCCTGCTTCGTGCCGAAGGCTCCGCGCGACGTGTGCCGGGATTGCGGCTACCCGGTCCGGGTGCCGAACCGCAACGGGGTCCATCTGCTTCCGGGAACGCGGCTGCTGGGCCGCTATCTGGTGGGCCGTGTCCTGGGGCAGGGGGGCTTCGGGGCAACCTATCTCGGCTGGGACGAACGGCTTCAGATCAAGGTCGCGGTGAAGGAGTTCTATCCGGCCAATCTGGTGTCCCGCGTCGTCGGATCGCCGGGGATCGCTCCCTTCTCCGACGAGCATGCGGAGAGCTTCTCCGCCGGACTGGCGAAGTTCCTGGAGGAGGCGCGGATGCTCGCCCGCCTGCGGGAGGTCAAGGAGATCGTCAGCGTCCAGGACTTCTTCGAGGAGAACGAGACCGCCTACATCGTCATGGAGCTTCTCGACGGGCGGACCCTGAAGCGGCATGTCTCCGAAAATGGCGGGCGGATCGCGGCGCGTCAGACGCTGACCCTGCTGTCACCAATCATCAAGGCGCTGCACGCCGTGCACGAGCAGGGTCTGATCCACCGCGACATCAGCCCCGACAATATTTTCCTCACCAGCTCCGGCGACCGCAAGCTGCTGGATTTCGGTGCCGCGCGCCACGCCGCGGGAAAGAGCGCCGACCTGACGGTGATCCTGAAGCCGGGCTACGCGCCGCCCGAACAATACGCGCCGGATGGCAAGCAGGGGCCTTGGACGGACGTCTACGCGCTGTGCGCCACCGCTTACTTCGTGCTGACCGGCAAGACACCGCCCGACGCCACCAGCCGCTTCATGAGTGACCGGGTGCCCCGTCTGGCCGAAGGCGGCGCCACAGTGCCGCCCGGGTTCGAGAAGGTCCTGTTGAGCGGCCTGTCGATGCGTTGGCAGGACCGTCCCCGCAGCATGCGGGATCTCCTGGTGGCGCTGACCGGGGCGATGAACGGGTCGTGACGACCCGGAGGAACGGGACGGGAAACGGGGCGGCGCGCGGTTTCACCGCCCCAATCACCTGAACAGGACCGCCGCGAACGGCGATCCTTTCCCCGGCGCCGTTACTTGGCGTCGGCGGCGACCTGCATCTTGACGATCTTGTCCGGGTCGCTGACCTGACCGTTGCGGGACTGGCTGCCCTTCTTGATCTTATCGACGAATTCCATGCCTTCGACGACCTTGCCCCAGACGGTGTACTGCTTGTCCAGGAACGAAGCCGGGGCGAAGCAGATGAAGAACTGGCTGTCGGCGCTGTCCGGGTCCGGCGTGCGGGCCATCGACAGCGTGCCGCGGACGTGCGGCTCGTTGCTGAACTCGGCCTTCAGCTTCTTGCCGGAGCCGCCGGTGCCGGTGCCGGTCGGGTCGCCGGTCTGGGCCATGAAGCCGTCGATCACGCGATGGAAGACGACGCCGTTGTAGAAGCCCTGACGGGTCAGCTCCTTGATGCGGGCGACGTGGTTCGGTGCCAGGTCGGGGCGCAGTTCGATGACCACGCGGCCGTCCTTGAGGTCGAGATAGAGGGTGTTTTCCGGATCCAAGGCCTTGGCCTCCCCCTGAGCGAAGATGAATGTGGCGAACAGTGCCGCCATGAGAATGCGCGTCCACCGCAACATGCGAAACACTCCGATGTGCCGATTCCGCGGACGCGACCATAGGGGAAACCGGCGCCGATGCAAAGACGCCCTGCGGGGCTGCCTTCATCGGCGCCTGTCCGATCCGTTTCCGCCGCCGGCTCATCATTGTCCCAACGCTGCACGGTCGCGCCCCGGCCGCGATGGACGATAGACTGCCTTTCGGGTGTTCATACCCGAAAGAGACCGGCGGCGATTTCAAAGGCGAGGGGTGGGGCGTGCGGCAGCAAAGCGTGCGGCGGTTGAGACGATGGCTGGTGCTGGTGAAGCTGGTGCTGATCGGTGGCGCGGTCACCCTCGCCGTCCAGCACCGCACCGATCTGGCCGGCACCGCCGCCACGCAGGCGCTGCGCCGCGCCGGCTTCCCGGACGCCGCCGTGACGGTGACCGACCTGTCGGTGGAGCAGACCAGCGCCGTGGTCCGCCTGGACCGGCAGGGCACGGTCGCTGGAACGCTCACCATCCGTCATCCGACGGACGCCCTTCTGGAGGGGCGAATCGAACGCCTCGATCTTGCGGACGTGCGCCTGAGGCTGGACGTGGCCAAGGACGGTGCCCTGCGCGTCGCCGGCTATCCATTGGCCGGTTCCGCCGGGGCGGGAAGCAACGGCGGCGCGGCGGGCGGTGGCGCCTTCGCGATTCCCATCGACACCATCCGGCTCGGCGATGCCGCGGTCACGCTGGCGACACCGCGGGGCACGGCCGGCGGGACGCTGCGTCTGACCATGACACGCGACGGCGCGATTCACCGCGGGCAGGCGACGCTGAACGCACCGGCCAAGGGGGTGCCGGCCCTGACCCACTGGACCGGTGCCGGGACCATCGCCGAGACGGTGGGCACCCTGACGGCCAAGGTCCGCTTCACCTGGGATGGTGCGGCCTTGAAAGCCCAGGGCGACCTGCTGCTCGCCGATCTCGCCGGACAGTTCGGGCCGGTCTCGGCCAGCGGGATCAACGGGGTGGTTTCCCTTCCCAGCCTGTTCCCCCCTGTGATCGCGCCCGGCCAGACGCTGGCGGTGAAGCTGCTCGATGTCGGGTTGCCGCTGACCGACGGCACCCTGCGCTTCGGCTATGGGGCGAAGGGCCGGCTGAACGTGGAGCGCGCCGAATGGCATTGGGCCGGCGGCGTGCTGCGGGCCGACCCCTTCACCATCGACCCGGTGGCGCCGCGGGGAACGGTCACGCTGCGGGCGGAGCGCGTCCATCTCGGCCCCATGCTGGCGATGGTCGCCGTGGACGGGCTGGAGGCAAGCGGAACGGTCAGCGGGCGCCTGCCGGTGCGCATCGGAACGGACTCCGTCCATCTGGACGGTGGGCTGCTGGAGGCCGACGGTCCCGGCACGCTGCGCTACGATCCCGAGAACCCTCCGGGCTTTCTGAAGGGCGAGGAGGGCAGCCCGACGGCCCTGCTGATGGGGGCGCTGACCGATTTCCGCTACGACACGCTGACCGCCACCGTGGACGGACAGGCGGGCGGAGAACTGGCGGTCGGCATCGCCATCCGCGGCTCCAACCCGGCATTCTACGATGGCTATCCGGTCGCGCTTAATCTTAAGGTGAGCGGCGCGCTCGACCGGATTTTGCGGCAGAGCCTGGACACCTACCGCATTCCCGAGACGGTGCGCGACCGCATGACGGAGTTCCAACGAAAGAATCCATGAGACACACGGTTCGAAGCCGGCGCGTCCTGACCGCCGCACTGATCGCCGGAATGGGTGCCGGAATGGGCGCCTGCACCCCGACCGTCAAGGTCGAGGCACCCGACAAGCCCATCGAAATCAATCTGAACATCCGGATCGAACAGGAAGTCCGCGTGAAGGTCGAACGCGACCTGGAAAAGGCCATCGCGGACGATCCGGCGCTGTTCGGCCTGCCGCCGGCCCAGGACCCCTTGGGCGCCGCGAAGGGAGGGAAGAAGCCATGAAACGCATGATTGCCGCCGCCGGACTGGTCCTGGCACTCGCCTTGTCGGGTCCCGTTCCAGCGCCGGCGCAGGATGCCCTGGGCGCCGCCAAGGCCGCCGGGCAGATCGGCGAGCGTCCGGATGGTCTGGTCGGGGCGGTCCCCGGCGCGCCGGCCACGGCGGCCCAGCTCGCCGAGCAGGTCAACGCCCAGCGCATAGCCCGCTACAGAGAGATCGCCGGCAGCAACGGAACCTCGGTGGATCAGGTCCAGGCCCTGGCCGGGAAGCAGCTGATCGAGCGGACCCCCGCCGGCCAGTATGTCCTTTCGGGCGGGCGCTGGGTCCGCAAGTAGGCCACCCGCGGGCATGACCACCGCCCTCCGTGCCCTGATCGGGGAGTGCCGTTCGGCCCTGGCCGCCACGCCCGGCGACTCCGCGGCTCTGGCCGGGTTGTTCGACGCACTCGACGCGCTGGGCGAGCCCGGTACGCCGGAGGAGGCGGTGGCCCGCTCCTCCTTCGGCGAGGCGCTGCGGCGGCAGGGGCGGGCGGCCGAGGCCGAGGCGCACCACCGCGCCGCGCTGTCCTGGCTGCCCGATTTCGGCGGCAACCATTTCAATCTGGGCCTGACGCTCCAGGCGCTGGGTCGCATCGCGGAGGCGGCGGACGCCTATGGGGAGGCCGCGAGGCTGATGCCGCGCTTCGCCCCGGCTCTCTGCAACCAGGGTGTCCTGCTCCGCGCGCTGGGCCATCGGGGAGCGGCGGAAACGGCGTTGCGCCGGGCCGTTTCGCTCGACCCCACGCTGGTTCCCGGCTGGCTCAACCTCGGCGCGGTGGTCCAGGAGTTGGGGCAGGCGGAGGCCGCCGCCGGCTGTTACCGCAACGCTTTGGCGCTGCGTCCCGATTTGGCCGAAGCCCACGCGAATCTCGGGCTCGTGGTGAAGGAGGCCGGACACCTCGCGGACAGCCTGCCGACCTTCGAACGCGCCCTGGCGATCGGCCTGCCCGACGCGGGCGGTGTGCTTGCCCAGCTCGTCCAGCAGATGCGTCATCTCTGCCGCTGGAACGGACTGGCGGAGCGCTCCGCGCAACTGACTGCCCTGGTGGGCGGCGGCAGGACGCGGCAGGTCCACCCCTGGATCTTCCTCGGCGAGGGCGCCGGTCCGGCGGCGGAGTTGGCGTGCGCCCGCCGCTATGCGGGCTGGCGGACGCAGGGCATCGCCGCCCTGCCGGTTCGCCGCGACACCGGACCGCGCGGCCGCCTGCGCATCGGTTACCTGTCCGCCGACTACCACGAGCACGCCACAGCCGCCCTCATCGCGGAATTGATCGAGCGCCACGACCGGTCTCGGGTTGAGGCCGTCGCCTACAGCTATGGACCCGACGACGGCGGTCCGATGCGGCGCCGGCTGATCGCCGGCTTCGACGGATTCGTGGACATCTCCGCCTGTTCACACGCCGATGCCGCGGCGCGCATCCGAGCGGACGGCGTGGACATCCTGGTGGATTTGAAGGGCTACACCCAGCACGCCCGGCCGGAGATCGCCGCCCATCGGCCCGCCCCCGTGCAGGTGCAGTGGCTCGGTTATCCAGGGACGATGGGAACTGGGTTCATCGATTACGTGATCGGCGATCCGCTGGTCACGCCGCTCGACCACCAGCCCTTCTACGCGGAGCGAATCGTCCAGCTTCCCGTCTGCTATCAACCCAACGACCGGAGCCGGCCGATCGGCCCGACCCCGTCTCGCGCGGCCTGCGGCCTGCCGGAGCGGGGCGTGGTCTTCTGCTGCTTCAACGCCGCCTACAAGATCACGCCGTCCCTGTTCGACCTGTGGTGCCGCCTGCTGCGCGCTGTGCCGGACAGCGTGCTGTGGCTGCTCGACAGTCACCCGGAGGCGAGCGCGAATCTGCGGCGTGAGGCGGCACGCCGCGGTGTGGCGGGGGATCGGCTGATCTTTGCAGCCCGGCGCGCTCCGGCGGAGCATCTGGCGCGCTATCGTCTGGCCGATCTGTTCCTCGACACCACGCCGGTCGGAGCCCACACCACCGCCAGCGACGCGCTGTGGGCGGGCCTGCCGGTGCTGACGGTGACGGGGGACGGGTTCTCGTCCCGCGTCGGGACGAGTCTGCTGCGCGCCGCCGGCCTGCCCGAACCGGCCATCCGTTCGCTCGCTGATTATGAAGCAACGGCTTTGCGATTGGCCCGCGACCCGGCCGGCCTCGTCCGGCTGAAGGCTCGCCTCGCCGCGGAGCGGGACCGCATGCCGCTGTTCGACACCGACCGCTTCGCCCGCGCTCTGGAGCGCGCCTACGCGACGATGTGGGAGGTCCAGGCGGCCGGAATGCCGCCCCGCCCCTTCACCGTTCCGGACGACGGCTAAGGGAAGGGGCAACGGTCGGCGGTCACGTCCACGAAGGAGCGGGCGCCGGGCGCGAAGGTGAAGCGGTACTCGGTGTTGTCGATCACCACCGTCTGGTGAAGGGGAAGAACGCCCTTGGCGACCGTCTCCTTGCCGCCCATGCCGGCGATCTTGATGGTCACCGGCTGCGCCGGGTCGAACCAGCTTTCGGCGTTGCCCTGGGCGTTGCGCGACGATTGGCCCTCACCGCTGACCGTCACCGCGCCGTTGTTGAAGCTGGTGCTGCGGTTGCCCGATTTCAGGAGGGGGGTGGCCAGGGCGAAGCGCTTGGTTTCCGCCGGCTGGCAGTTGCGCACCGCCTGGACCTGGGCGATCACGAAGGCAAGGCGGTTGGGGTCCATGCCGCCCTTCAGCCGTTCCGATACCAGTCCGGTCAGCCGTGCGAGATCGCCCGAGGGAACCTCGCGCTGGAGACGAGCCTCCAACTCCGCGGCGCGGGCCTCCGCCGTGCGGGCGGCGTGCTGCATCTGGCTGGCGAGCAGCTCAAGCTCGGCCTTCTGGCGCGACAAGGTGGAGATCTCCTCCCGCAGCGTGACGTCGCGGCCCTTCAACTGCTCGATGCCCATCTGGTAGGCGAACAGACCGACACCGAGGAGAACGGCGGCGAACAGACCGAACTTCGCGAACCCCGCCCAGAAGCGGCGTCGATAACGGCGTTCGTAGTCGTAGCGTCCCAAGGCCATGTGCAGCAAACCCGAGCGGAAGAAGAGGGTGCTATGGCTACCCAGATCGGCCGCCCGATGCAACCCCTTGACCTTGGCGGGAGACGCCGCTCCCGATCAGTTGCTGGCCCCGGACGGGCCGAGGAATCCGGCGCTGATCCCGGGCGTGCGGAACTCGCCGACATTCTTGAACACGAAGCGGAAGAAGATGGTGTTTCCTTCCTGCTCGCCGTTCTGGATGACGGTGTAGTCGCGCTGGGCGATGGTTTCGAAGATCAGGCATTCATCCTGATAGCGGAGGATGCCCGCGCTGGAACGCGGTCCCGCATCGGGACGGAAGGCTTGAGAATGGGAAACGCCGATCGACCAATGTTCTGAAAACTGCGACGACACCGAAACGCCCGCCTGCTCCACCTCGTTCCGCTCGACGACGTAGGGATTCTCGGTCTGGTCGACATAGGTGTAGGTGCCGGAAATGCGCAGCAGCGGCACGCCGGCCGACGCGTTGACCGAATGGCGGCGCGGCTTCAGCGTGTCGTGGTCGATGCGGAAGCCGTAATTCACGTCCAGCCAATCCGCCGGTCGCAGATCGAGACGACCGACGTAATCCGACGTCTTCTTGTCGAGCCCCGATCCGCCACGGAAGTTGTCCGTGTCGTCAGCGCGGAAGCTCTGACCGACGAACAGGCTGGCCGAACCGGTCTTGTAGCCCTGGAACGTCGTGCGCAGGCCATAGGTGGCGCGCGGTCCCCCGTCCAACCGGTCGATGCCGGTGAAGCGGTTGGGCATCAGCAGGTTGACCTCGTCGAACTCGACGTCGAGGCTGTCCTCGTTCGGGAAGGCCGGATCGTTGTCCACCCGCGGCGACACGCTGATCTGACCGATCGGCTCGATGGTCTGGAAACTGCTCTCCCCGTAGCGGACGAAGGGATAGCGGACGGTGGCCGTGGCCTGCGGGAAGAAGCGCAGGCGCTGGACGCTGTCGTTGCCGGTTCCGGCCGGATCGTTCGGATCGAACCGCTGGGCGGTGTAGCCGGCCAGCAGGACGCTGCCCTCGATCGTGGTGACGAAACCGAGGTTGGAGTAGATGTCCCGCTGCCAGCCGGGCTGCACGGCCAACCGCTGGGTGTCGGGACCACCGCTGCCCGGACGGGCGACGGCCAGCAGACTGCTGTCCAGAGACCACCGCCCGCCCAACAGGCTTCCCGGTTCGCCCAGAGCGTTGTAGCGCGCCTCAGGCAGCACGTAGGGCTCCTGCACCGTGTTGCCCCAGCGCAGATCCTGGAAGCTGTAGGCGTTGACGGCCGCATAGTTGCGGCCGTTGAAACCTTCGACGAAGGCGCGGCTGGTCAGCACTTCGTCGCGGATGTTGAAGTAGCGGCGCAGATACAGCTCGTCGCTGGCCCGTTTCAGATTGAAGCCCCAGCGCCAGGTCTCGTCGATGTCGAACAGGCCGCTGGCGAAGGCGTGGCCGCGCCAGCGCCGGTCGTCGGCGCCCTTCAGCGTGCCGTTGGGGATTTCGCCCTGAGTCCCCGACACGTCGAGTTGCAGCCGCCCATTCTCGAAGCGCTTGCGGTACTGGCCGCCCAGGAACAGGCCCTGGTTCGAGTAGCCGCCGACGTCGAAGGTGGCGTCCTGATCCGGCGCAATGTCCCAATAATAATGAGAGATGACGCCGAAACCGAGATCGGAATTGTTCCGGAAGCTGGGCGTCAGGAACCCCGAGCGCCGGTCAACCGTGGGGTCGGGATGGGACAGGTAGGGTGTGTAGAAGAACGGGACGCCGAACATCTCCATGACGGCGTCGCGGTAGCGGACCTCGTGATCCTCGTTGTCCTGCACCACGCGGGCGGCGCGGATCTGCCAGACCGGCGCGCGCTCCGGATCGGTCTTGCAAAGTTCGCAAGGGCTGTAGACGGCGCGATTCAGGCGGATCAGCCGCCCGCCGCGGCGCTCGCCCTCGGTGCCGGCCATGCGGCTGTTATCGGTCATCAGCACGCGGACATTCTCGACGAACGCGTCACGCATGTCGTCGGTCAGTTCCGCATAGTTGGAAAACAGGATGTCGCCCGACGGTTCGACCAGGCGGACGTTGCCGGAGGCGATGACCACCTTGGTCTTCTGGTTGTAGGTGATCGTGTCGGCATGGACGGTCCGCGGCCCCTGCGACAGTTCCACGTTCCCCGATGCCGTCACGAGGCTGTTCGCCTCGTCGAAGGAAACCGTGTCCGCTCCCAGAAGGACCGGCGGGTCCTGCGGCTTTCCGTTGGACGGTCCCGGCGTTGGAGCGACGACTTCGAGCCGTCCGCCCTGGTCCGCACCGGCGGGCGGCGCGGCATCGGCCTGCGGCGCCGGAGCGGGAGGCTGCTGCGCGTCGGCCAGATCGGCGAAGACAACGCCACAGGCGGCCATCAGGGCGACGATACCGGATCGCAGGACCAGCGACCGGCGGTCCAACGGGCGATGCGTCTTCGGGTTGGTGGCGCGGGCGCGCCGGGCATGTCGGGACGGGAGCTGGGACATGCGGAACGTTTGAGGTAACCAACCGGCCAAGTCAACGGTTTCGCGGCGCGTCTCGCGAATTGTCCAACCGCTGTTGCCGTAAGGCGGAGTCATGAAAAAGGGGACCGGCCGCGACAGGCGGACGTCCCCTTTTTCGTGCCCGGCCCGCCCCTTTTCAGGGCGGTTTCCGCATCCGTCGAACCTCTAGGCGAAGGCCTTGAAGGCGATGAGGGTGAAGGTATCGCGCACCCCGGTCAGGGTCTGGATGTTTTCGGTCACGAATCGGCCGATGTCCAGATCCTGAGGCAGATAGCATTTCATCAGCAGATCGTACTGGCCGGAGGTGGAATGCACCTCCGACACCTGTTCGATGTCCTGAACGGCCTGATCGGCCACCTGATAGGCTTTTCCCAGCTCGCACTTGACCATGACGAAGATGGTCTGCATGGCGCTCAGCCCTCCTGCGAGGATTGCTCGGCGGGTTCGATCGGGGCCGGGCGCCGCGCGGAGCGGAGCATGAAGGCCGGCATATGGTCGCCGAAGCCGATCACCGGTGTGTCGTCCTCGTCCTCGTCGCGGCGACGACGACGGTCGCGGTCGCGGTCACGATCCCGGCGGGGCTCCTGCCGGCGGCTCTCGGCGGCGGCCAACGATTCGCGCGGCTGGCGTTCCTCACGGGGCTGCCGGTCGTCGCGCACCGGGCGCTCGTCACGGCTCGGCCGCTCCTCGCGCGGTTGACGCTCCTCGCGGGCCTGACGTTCCTCGCGGGGCGCCCGATCCTCGCGTTCGGGGCGCTCGGCACGCTCACGCGGCGCGCGGTCGCCGCGCTCCTTGTCCTTGGCACGACCCCGGCTGCGGCCACGGCGCGCCTCGTCCTCGCTGAGGAACTCGGCCGACTCGAGGCCGTCAATGGCGATCAACGGAATCTCCCGCTTGATGAGACGGCCAATGGCCGAAACCTGCTTGCCGTCCAGCGGGCTGGCCAGCGTGAAGGCGCGGCCCATGCGGCCCGCCCGGCCGGTGCGTCCGATGCGGTGGACATAGTCTTCCGCGCTGATCGGTACATCGAAATTGAAGACGTGGCTGAGTCCCTGCACGTCCAGGCCGCGCGCCGCCACGTCGGAACAGACGAGCAGCGTGATCTCGCCCTTCTTGAAGGCTTCCAGCGTCTCCGTCCGCTTGGACTGCACCATGTCTCCGTGCAGCGCGCCGGCGTTGAAGCCGTGGCTCTCCAGAGACTTCTGCAGGATGGCGACGTCGCGCTTGCGATTGCAGAAGATGAAGGCGTTCTTGACGTCCTCGGTGCGCAGCAGGTGGCGCAGCGCCTTGCGCTTGTCGTCCTCGTGCACCAGGACCATGGCCTGGGTCACTGTCTCCGACGGCGAGGCCGGCGGGGCGACGGTCACTTCCTTCGGGTTCGACAGGAAGGCGTCGGCCAGACGGCGGATCTCCGGCGGCATGGTGGCCGAGAAGAACAGCGTCTGACGCTGCTTGGGCAGCTTGCTGACGATCCGTTCGATGTCCGGGATGAAGCCCATGTCGAGCATCCGGTCCGCCTCGTCGATGACGAAGACCTTGATGTCGTTGAGCATGATGTTGCCGCGCTCGAACAGGTCGATCAGACGGCCCGGCGTCGCGATCAGCACGTCCACCCCGCGATCCAGCCGCTTCACCTGCTCGGTGAAGGTTTCGCCGCCGATCAGGAGCGCCATGCTGAGCTTGTGGTGCTTGCCGTAGGTCTCGAAGCTTTCGGCGACCTGCGCCGCCAGCTCCCGAGTCGGCTCCAGGATGAGCGAACGGGGCATGCGCGCCCGTGCCCGGCCCGACGCCAGAATGCTGATCATCGGCAAGGTGAAGCTGGCCGTCTTCCCGGTGCCGGTTTGCGCGCAGCCGAGCACGTCGCGGCCTTGCAGGACCCAGGGAATGGCCTGTTCCTGAATTGGCGTCGGCTGGGTGTAACCCTTGTCCTCGATTGCCCGCAGGACGTCAGGTCCAAGCCCAAGTTCCGAAAAGAGCATCCAACCTGTTTCTGTCTGGAGTGCGAAAATCGTGCCGATACGGCCCGACGAGTAGATGGTGCGGCAGAATATGAAGTCAAAGGGCGCTGTCAATAGACCTTGTGATGAAATCGCGCATCGCGCGGCTTCGGATGGACCGCTTGGCGTGCCGCGTCCGCTCGAGTAGGCTGCGAAAAAGCCGGCAAAACCGCGAAAATCCGCGGCTTGGGACGGTTGAAGGGCAGATTTCAGCCTTGTTCTCCGCCCGGACCGGACAATGAAAAAAGGCAGCCCTCCGATGCTTCTTTCCTCTCAACGCTCCGTCCTGGTGGTGGTCGATATCCAGGAAAAGCTGATGCCGGCCATCGCCGAGTCCGCGCGGGTCGAGCGCAACGCCGCCATCCTTCTGAAGGCTGCCGCCCTGCTCGGCGTGCCCGCTTTCGCCACAGAACAGTACCCCAAGGGCCTCGGCCCGACCGCCGCCTCTCTGCGCGCCCTGCTGCCGCCGGACGGGGTGGTGGAGAAGATCAGCTTCTCCGCCGCGCGGGAGCCCGCCTTCCTGGAGCGGCTGGAGCGGATTGGCCGCCGACAGGTCGTGCTGGCCGGGTCGGAGGCCCATGTGTGCGTGATGCAGACGGCGCTGTCGCTGGTCGGGCTGGGGTTCGAGGTGGTGCTGGTGGCCGACGCCGTGTCGTCGCGCACGCCCGCCAACGCGGAGCTTGGCATCGCCCGCATGCGCGCGGCCGGGGCGACCATCGTCAGCACGGAAATGGTTCTGTTCGAGTGGATGGAGCGGTCGGACATCCCCGCCTTCAAGGCGGTGCTGGACCTGATCCGCTGACCGGGTCACGAAGGCCCACAACGAGGAAGGAAGAGGGATGAGCGACCGGATTCCCCTGATCCTGCTGCCTGGCATGCCGCTGGACGCCGCGCTGTGGGAACACCAGACCAACCATCTCGCCGAAGTGGCCGAGCCGACCGTCGGCGACCTGACCGGTCACGACTCGGTGGCTGCCCTCGCCGCCGCGGTGCTGGCGCAGGCGCCGGCACGATTCGCGCTTACCGGTCTGTCGATGGGCGGTTACGTCGCCTTCGAGATTATGCGGCAGGCGCCGGAGCGGGTGGCGAAGCTCGCCCTGCTCGACACCAGCGCCCGTCCCGACACGCCCGAGCAGACCGCCACGCGCCAGGACGCCGTTCGTCTGGTGGCGCAGGGGCGGCTGCGTCAGGTGGTGGCCGCCGGCATGCCACGTCTCGTCCATCCCGACCGCGCCGCGGACATCACCCTGGTCGAATCGGTGCAGGCCCAGGCCCAGCGGGTCGGGGCGGACGGCTATGCGCGCCAGCAGACCGCCATCATGAACCGCCCGGACAGCCGGCCCGGCCTGGGCGCCATCGCCTGCCCGACGCTGGTGCTGTGCGGGCGGCAGGACGCCATCACGCCCCCCGCGCTGCACGAGGAGATGGCCGAGGGCATCCCCGGCGCCCGCCTCGCCCTGATCGAGGACTGCGGCCACCTGTCGGCCATGGAGCAGCCGCAAGCGGTCACCGCCTTGCTGAGGCAGTGGCTTCTCTACGCCTGAGCGCCGTCTCCCGCCTCAGCAGTCAGGACCCCCGCCGCAGCCGTCCAGGTCGGCGCGGCGGGCCGGAAAAAGCGCGAAGGTCATGTCGCTGATGAGCGACCGGAAATCCGGGTCGTTCGGTCCCTGCGGACGGTCGAGCCAGCCGGTGGCCGAGGACAGCGGCCCGCCCCCGCGGCAGAAGGCCCCCTGCACCACGATGGGACCGCCGGGCGGGCTGGTGCGCAGGGGCTGGCCGCTGCACAGGTATGAGTTCAGAGTCGTCTCGGCGGGGTTGAAGGCCAGCACGACGCGGTAGTCGGGCCGCGCCGTCTGGTTCGGCGTGGTTGTGAAGTTGGTGCGCACGCCGGAAATGCGGTTCTGCATGTTGGCGGTCACCAGCGGCCCGAAGGTCTGCGGGTCCATGCCGAAGGGATTGCCGAGGATCACCACGCGCAGGTCGCGATTGGAAGCCGCGTAGGACACCTCGCTCAGCGTGTAGGCGGGAACGGGCAGATCGGCCACCACGCGTTCGTTGGTGCAGGCCGCCGCCATCGCGCAAAGGGCGAGAAGGCTGGCACGGGACAGGAAGGTCATGGCTCGCCTGGGCTGCTGGGTGGACATGGGCGATCAATCATGGGACGCCGCCCCGGCACCGACAAGCCTACGCCTCCGGAAGAGCCGCCGCTCAGCCGGCCGCGCATCCTGGCAGCGTTCGAAATCACACGTCGATGTCGTCGACCCGGACAAACTTTGCGTTCTCCTGGATGAACTGGAAGCGCAGCTCCGGACGGCGGCCCATCAGCTCCTCCACGCGGGTCTTCGTGGCCTTCACGTCCTCCGCCTGTTCCGGATCGGCGGCGTTCGGCACGACGACGCGCAGCAGCGTGCGCTTGGCCGGGTCCATGGTCGTCTCGCGGAGCTGGGCCGGCATCATCTCGCCCAGGCCCTTGAAGCGGCTGATCTCCACCTTCTTGCCCTTGAACGTCTTGTTCATGAGTTGGTCCTTGTGCGCGTCGTCGCGGGCGTAGACCGACTTGGCGCCGTGGCTGATGCGGTAGAGCGGCGGCAGAGCGAGGTACAGGTGCCCGTTCTGGATCAGCCCGCCCATCTCCCGGTAGAAGAAGGTCATCAGCAGCGAGGCGATGTGCGCGCCGTCCACGTCCGCGTCGGTCATGATGATGACCCGCTCGTAGCGCAGCTTGTCGCTGGAGAAGTCCTTGCCCACGCCGCAGCCCAGCGCCTGGGTAAGGTCGTTCAGCTCCTGGTTGGCCTTCATCTTGTCGGCGGAGGCCGACGCGACGTTCAGGATCTTGCCGCGCAGCGGCAGGATGGCCTGGGTTTCGCGGTTGCGCGCCTGCTTGGCGGAGCCACCCGCGGAATCGCCCTCGACCAGGAAGATCTCGGTGCCCTCCGGCGAATTGCGGGAGCAATCGGCCAGCTTGCCGGGCAGGCGCAGGCGGCGGGTCGCGGATTTGCGTCCCAACTCCTTGGACTGCTTGCGCTTGGCGCGCTCCTCCGCCTTCTCGATGAGCCGCTCCAGAAGGGCCTTGGAGGAGGAGGGGTCGCCCGACAGCCAGTGGTCGAAGTGATCCTTGATCGCCGCCTCGACCAGCCGGTGGGCTTCCGCCGTCACCAGCTTCTCCTTGGTCTGGCCCTGGAAATGCGGTTCGCGGATGAAGACCGACAGCAGGATGCAGGCGTCACCCATCACGTCGTCCGCGGTGACCTGGGCGGCGCGCTTGTTGCTGGTCAGCTCGCCATAGCCCTTCAGGCCGCGGGTCAGCGCGGCGCGCAGGCCGGCCTCGTGCGTGCCGCCCTGCGGGGTGGGCACCGTGTTGCAGTAGGTGTGGGAGAAGCCCTCGTCATCCTCCGGCCAGGCGATGGCCCATTCCACGCGGCCCTGCTGGTTCGGGAAGTCCAACGCGCCGGAGAAGGGCAGGCGGGTCAGCGTCCGACGCTCCTTCAGGGCGGCGTTCAGATAGTCGAGCAGGCCGCCGGGGAAGTGCAGCGTCTCCTGCGCCGGGGTGGTGCTGTCGGGTGCCAGCAGCGACGGGTCGCAGTTCCAGCGGATCTCCACGCCCCGGTACAGGTAGGCCTTGGAGCGCGCCAGCCGGTACAGCCGGTGCGGCTCGAAATGGGCGGCCTCGCCGAAGATTTCGGGGTCGGCGTGGAAGCGGATGGTCGTGCCGCGGCGATTGGCCGCGCCCTGGCGGGTCAGCGGTCCCTGGGGCAGGCCGCGGCTGTAGTGCTGCACGTAGAGCTGGCGGTCGCGCGCCACCTCCACGGCCAATCGGTCGGACAGGGCGTTGACCACCGACAGGCCGACGCCGTGCAGGCCGCCGGAGGTCTGGTAGACCTTGTTGGAGAACTTTCCGCCCGAATGCAGGGTGGTGAGGATGACCTCCAGCGCCGACTTGCCCGGGTACTTGGGGTGGTCGTCGATCGGGATGCCGCGCCCGTTGTCGCGCACCACCACCGTGCCGTCGATGGTCAGCTCCAGGTCGATGCGGCTGGCGTGGCCGGCCACCGCCTCGTCCATGGCGTTGTCCAGAACCTCGGCCACCAGATGGTGCAGCGCCCGGTCGTCGGTGCCGCCGATGTACATGCCGGGGCGCCGGCGGACGGGCTCAAGCCCCTCCAGAACCTCGATATCCTGGGCGGAATAGGTCTCGGCCTTGCGCGCCGTGTTCTCGAAAAGATCGCTCATGGCCCAGTTATAGGAATTTCGTCAGGGCTGCGCAAGCGCATGCGGTGGCTCCTATATACTCCCCGCACCATATTTTGTGATGCGCTTTTTCGACCCTACAGAGAGGGCGGGTTCACGATGAGCGACGGCACCCCGATCAACCACCCCCCGACCCATCCGGACATGGAGGGCGGCCCGGCGCTGCGCACCATCGCCATGCCGGCGGACACCAACCCCAACGGCGACATTTTCGGCGGCTGGCTGCTGGCCCAGATGGATCTGGCCGGCGGCGTCGCCGCCCTGCGCCGCGCGGGCGGGCGCGTGGCGACGGTGGGGATCGAAGCGATGACCTTCCACAAGCCGGTCTATGTCGGCGACGAGGTGAGCTGCTTCGCCCATGTCACCAAGGTGGGCCGCACCTCCATCCGCGTGCGCGTCGAGACCTGGGTGCGCCGCCAGCGCAGCGCGGGGGAGGCGATCAAGGTGACCGAGGGTGTGTTCACCTATGTCGCCATCGGCGAGGACCGCCGCCCGCGCGAGGTCCCGCCGGAGTGAATCGGCGCCCGCCTTCTTTCGAAGGTTGCGCACTGTGTCACTCTCCTTTGGGGGTGTAGGCCGCCTATTACTCGGCGGCGCAAAGAGCATGGCGCGGTGAATTCTTTCGGATTGCTTCTTTTCCGTTTGACCGAAGGAATCGCGTATGATTCCATCATACCGCCATGACCATGCTCCAGAACCTCACCGACTCGCTGAAACGCGCCGCGAAAAGCGCCCTTCGCCAGGCCATCGGGCCGGCCATCGGCTCCTGCGTCGTCGCCTACTTCGTCTATTACGCCGTCCAGGGGGACCGCGGGCTGCTCGCCATGAACCACCTGAAGGCGGAGATCGCCACGGCGGAATCCGTCCTGGATCAGGTGAAGGCCGAGCGCGAGCGAATGGACCGCCGCGCGCAACTGATGCGCAGCGACCACCTGGACCGCGACATGCTGGACGAGCGTGCGCGCACGATGTTGAACCTTTCCGGCCCCCGCGACGTCATAATCGCACTCCCTCCGGCGCAGGTCGAAGGGGATGCTAGCGCTGAGAAGTAGGTCATATCAGTGAATTAACCGAAAGCCGGTTAACGCCGAATTTCGCGTTTAAAAACAGATATTTGCGTCTCGTGCGCTTGTCGTGTACTGTGCGCCCCGCATCCGCTTCCGGTGCGAGGGGGATGCACCCTCATAAGTGGGATGTACCCTCGCAACGTGCTGCAGCCCTGGCTGTTCGCTTGCCGTCGCTGCATAAACCCTGGGGAGGAAACATGGCCGCGTCACGACGCCGTCCGAAGGCGCAGACTGACTCCGCGTCGAAGCAGGCCGCTTCGACCGAGGACTTGATCAAGTACTACCGTGAGATGCTGCTGATCCGCCGCTTCGAGGAGAAGGCGGGCCAGCTCTACGGCATGGGCCTCATCGGCGGTTTCTGCCACCTCTACATCGGCCAGGAAGCCGTCGTGGTCGGCATCCAGGCCGCGCTGAAGGACAACGACGACGTCATCACCAGCTACCGTGACCATGGCCACATGCTGGCCTGCGGCATGGACCCCAAGGGCGTGATGGCCGAGCTGACCGGCCGCCGTGGAGGCTACTCCAAGGGCAAGGGCGGCTCGATGCACATGTTCAGCCGCGAGAAGAACTTCTACGGCGGCCACGGCATCGTCGGAGCGCAGGTCCCGCTGGGCACCGGCCTCGCCTTCTCGCACAAGTACAACAAGGACGACGGCCTGTCCGCGGTCTATTGCGGCGACGGCGCCATCAACCAGGGTCAGGTTTACGAGAGCTTCAACATGGCGGCGCTGTGGAAGCTGCCGGTGCTCTACGTGATCGAGAACAACAAGTACGCCATGGGCACCTCGCAGGAGCGCGCCTCGGCGGGCGAGCTGCACCAGCGCGGCGCGGCCTACGGCATTCCCGGCCACCAGGTCAACGGCATGGACGTCCTCGAGGTCCGCGAGGCCGCCGACAAGTGGGTGGAATACATCCGCGCCGGCAACGGCCCGGTCATCCTCGAGATGAAGACCTACCGCTACCGCGGCCACTCGATGTCCGACCCGGCCAAGTATCGGACCAAGGAGGAGGTCGAGAAGATGCGGAGCGAGTCCGATCCGATCGACAACCTGAAGCGCGTCCTGCTGGAAGGCGCTTACGTGACCGAGGACCAGCTCAAAGAGATCGACCGCGAGGTCAAGGCCGTGGTGACCGAGGCTGCCGAGTTCGCGCAGCAGAGCCCCGAGCCCGATCCGGCGGAGCTGTGGACGGACGTCCTGGTCGAAGCCTGACGACAACGATAAGCAGGAGCGGCGCCGAGGGCCGGAGGCTTCGCCTCCCGGTGAACCCGCGCCGCCGGAGGTTGAGGAATGCCGATCGAAGTGCTGATGCCGGCGCTGTCGCCCACCATGACCGAGGGCAAGCTGGCGAAATGGGTCAAAAAAGAAGGTGACGAGGTCAAGTCCGGCGACGTGCTCGCCGAGATCGAGACCGACAAGGCGACCATGGAGGTCGAGGCGGTCGACGAAGGCCGCATCGGCAAGATCCTGGTCGCCGAGGGCACCGAGAACGTCGCCGTGAACACCCCCATCGCCGTGATCCTCGGCGAGGGCGAGAGCGTCACCGACGCCGTGTCCGGCTCTCCGGTGCCGGCGCCGAAGGTCGCCGCCGAGCCGGTGGTGAAGGACACGGGCGCGCACGCCCCGGCCACCCTGCCGGTCGGCCCGGCCAGCGGCCCGGCCGCCGCGCCGCCGGCCTCGGACGAGGACAAGTTCTTCGACAAGACGGTGAAGAAGACCGTCCGCGAAGCGCTGCGCGACGCCATGGCCGAAGAGATGCGCCGCGACCCGACCGTCTTCCTGATGGGCGAGGAGGTCGCGCAGTACCAGGGCGCCTACAAGGTGTCGCAGGGCCTGCTCCAGGAGTTCGGCGCCGACCGCGTCATCGACACGCCGATCACCGAGATCGGCTTCGCCGGCTTGGGCGTCGGTGCGGCCTTCCGCGGCCTGCGCCCGATCGTCGAGTTCATGACCTTCAACTTCGCGATGCAGGCGATCGACCACATCGTGAACTCGGCGGCCAAGACGCTGTACATGTCCGGCGGCCAGATGGGCTGCCCGATCGTGTTCCGCGGCCCGAACGGCGCCGCCGCCCGCGTCGCCGCGCAGCACAGCCAGGACTTCACCCCCTGGTACGCCAGCGTGCCCGGCCTGAAGGTCGTCGCCCCCTACAGCGCGTCGGACTTCAAGGGCCTGATGAAGTCGGCCATCCGCGATCCGAACCCGGTCATCTTCCTCGAGAACGAGATCCTCTACGGCCAGTCCTTCGAGGTGCCGGAGAGCGAGGACTTCATCGTTCCGATCGGCCGCGCCAAGATCCGCCGCGCCGGCACGGACGTGACCATCACCGCCCACTCGCTGATGGTCAGCTACGCGCTCGCCGCCGCCGATCTGCTGGAGAAGGACGGGATCAGCGCCGAGGTCATCGACCTGCGCACGATCCGTCCGCTCGACACCGAGACGATCGTCGACTCCGTCAAGAAGACCAACCGCCTCGTCACCGTCGAGGAGGCCTGGCCGACCTGCGGCATCGGCGCCGAGCTGTCGGCCCTGATGATGGAGCAGGCCTTCGACTATCTGGACGCCCCGGTGATCCGCGTGACCGGCCTCGACGTGCCGATGCCCTACGCGGCGAACCTGGAAAAGCTCGTACTTCCTTCGCCCGACCGCATCGCGGAAGCGGCGAAGAAGGCCTGCTACCGCAAGTAAGGAGGGCGAGCGAATGACCATCCAGATTCTCATGCCCGCCCTCTCTCCGACCATGACCGAGGGCAACCTCGCCAAGTGGCTGAAGAAGGAAGGCGACGCGGTGAAGTCCGGCGACGTGATCGCCGAGATCGAAACCGACAAGGCCACCATGGAAGTGGAGGCGGCCGACGAAGGCCGTCTCGGCAAGATCCTCGTGCAGGCCGGCACGCAGGGCGTCGCGGTGAACACCCCGATCGCCGTGCTGCTGGAAGAGGGCGAGGACGACAGCGCGCTTGCCAAGGCCGCCGCTCCCGCTCCGGCCGCTGCGCCCGCCGCGGCTCCGGCCCCGGCACAGACCCAGGCGGCGTCCGCTCCGGCTCCGGCCGCTGCTCCGGCTCCGCAGGCCGCGGCCGCTCCGGCCCCCGCCGCCCAGGGCGGTGGCCGCGTGTTCGCCAGCCCGCTGGCCCGCCGCCTGGCCGAGCAGGCCGGTCTCGACCTGAAGGCCGTCACGGGCACCGGCCCGAACGGCCGCATCGTCAAGGCCGACATCGAGGCCGCCAAGGCCGGCGGCACCGCCAAGGCAGCCGCTCCGCAGGCCGCTCAGGCTCCCGCCGCGGCACCGGCGGCTGCTCCGGCCGCCGCTGCTCCGGCCCCGAAGGCCGCGGGCATCGACGCCAAGGACCTGTCGGACAAGCTGGGCATGCGCTACAAGGCGCAGCCGAACAGCTCCATGCGCAAGACGATCTCCCGTCGTCTGACCGAGGTGCAGCAGACGGTGCCGGATTACTTCCTGGCCATCGACTGCGAGCTGGACGCGCTGCTGAAGGTCCGCTCCGACCTGAACGCCCGCTCCAAGGACTACAAGCTGTCGGTCAACGACTTCATCATCCGCGCCGCCGCGCTGACGCTGAAGAAGTTCCCGAACATCAACGCCGCTTGGTCGGAGGAGGCCATCCTCCGCTACGACCACGTCGACATCTCGGTCGCCGTGGCCACCCCGACCGGCCTGATCACGCCCATCGTCAAGAAGGCGGAGACCAAGGGGCTGGCCGAGATCTCCAACGAGATGAAGGGTCTGGCGGAGCGCGCCCGCGATGGCAAGCTGAAGCCGGAAGAGTACCAGGGCGGCACCTTCTCGATCTCCAACCTCGGCATGTACGGCATCCGGGAGTTCGCGGCGATCATCAACCCGCCGCAGGCCTGCATCATGGCGGTCGGCGCCGGGGAGCAGCGTCCGGTCGTGAAGAACGGCGCGCTCGCCATCGCCACCGTGATGACCGTCTCGGTCACCGTGGACCACCGCGTCGCCGACGGCGCGCAGGGTGCGGAATTCCTCGCGGCTTTCAAGAAGCTGATCGAGGACCCGCTGAGCATGCTGCTGTAAGGGGCGCGGACCATGGCTGACATGAACTACGATCTCATCGTCATCGGCGGCGGTCCGGGCGGCTATGTGGCGGCGATCCGCGCCGCCCAGCTCGGCCTCAGCACCGCGGTGGTGGAGCGTGAGAACCTCGGCGGCATCTGCCTCAACTGGGGCTGCATCCCGACCAAGGCGCTCCTGCGCTCGGCCGAGGTGCTGCGCAACGCCAAGCACGCCGCGGAGTACGGGCTGGTCATCCAGAACCCGTCCTTCGACCTGGACAAGGTCGTTCAGCGGTCCCGCAAGGTGGCGGGGCAGCTCAACGGCGGCGTCAAGCACCTGCTGAAGAAGAACAAGGTCGCCGTCATCGAGGGCGAGGCCAAGCTGCTCGGCAAGGGGCAGGTGGCCGTGACCAAGGGTGGTGCGGCGGTCGGCACCTTCGGGGCGAAGAACATCATCATCGCCACGGGCGCCCGCGCCCGCACCCTGCCGGGTCTGGAGGACGACGGCAACCTCGTCTGGACCTACCGCAAGGCGATGACCCCGAACACGACGCCGAAGTCGCTGCTGGTCATCGGCTCCGGCGCCATCGGCATCGAGTTCGCCAGCTTCTACAACGAGCTGGGCGCCAAGGTGACGGTGGTCGAGGTGATGGACCGCATCCTGCCGGTCGAGGACGAGGAAATCTCGACCTTCGCCCGCAAGCAGTTCGAAAAGCAGGGCATGCGAATCATCACCAACGGCAAGGCCGGCAACCTGCGCAAGGGGGCCGACAGCGTGACGGTGGCGGTGGAAGCCAACGGCAAGACCGAGGACATCACGGTCGATCGCGTGATCCTCGCCGTCGGCATCGCGCCGAACACGGAGAATCTGGGCCTGGAGAACACCAAGGTCCAGACCGACCGCGGCCACATCAAGACCAACGCCAACTGCCAGACCGACGAGCCGGGCGTCTACGCCATCGGCGACGTGACGGGGGCTCCCTGGCTCGCCCACAAGGCCAGCCACGAGGGCGTCATCGCCGTCGAGCACATCGCCGGCAAGCACCCGCACGCGCTGGACGTCCGCAACATCCCGGGCTGCACCTACTCGCACCCGCAGATCGCGTCGGTCGGTCTGACCGAGAAGAAGGCGAAGGAGGCGGGCTACGAGGTCCGCGTCGGTCGTTTCCCCTTCATCGGCAACGGCAAGGCCATCGCGCTGGGCGAGGCGGACGGCATGGTGAAGACCGTGTTCGATGCCAAGACCGGCGAATTGTTGGGTGCCCACATGGTCGGCGCCGAGGTGACGGAGCTGATCCAGGGCTACACGGTCGCCAAGACCATGGAGACCACCGAACAGGAACTGATGCAGACGGTGTTCCCGCATCCGACCCTGTCGGAGATGATGCACGAGTCGGTTCTTGATGCCTACGGCCGGGCCATCCACTTCTAAGTGGCGAGTCTGATCGACGGTCGTTTCCTCCCTCGCCCTTCCGGGCGGGGGAGCAACGATTCCGACCCCGCCATCAAATTGGCGGTGTTGTTTCGTCGCGGCCGATAATCAGACTTGACCGGTCGGTCATTCCGGCCTATCCGGCGGGACCGTGTCCGCCGGCCTTGCGCCGTCCCTTGCGCCGTCGGCGGCGCGTTACCGTTCAGCATCGGCGCTGCCACCGGGCAGCCCGTGGGAGCACTTCAGACCATGACCGTGGCCGATCACCCCGAGAAGCTTCGCCATCCCGAAAAGGCCCACAAGCCCGACAACCCGATCCAGCGCAAACCGGGCTGGATTCGCGTCAAGGCGCCGACCAGCCAGGAATACAACGAGACGCGCAACCTGATGCGCGGGCTCAAGCTCAACACCGTGTGCGAAGAGGCGGCCTGCCCGAACATCGGGGAGTGCTGGAAGCACAAGCACGCGACCTTCATGATCCTCGGCGCCGTCTGCACCCGCGGCTGCGCCTTCTGCAACGTCGGCACCGGCCGCCCCGACCAGCTCGACCCGCACGAGCCGGACAATGTGGCGGAGGCGGTGGCCCAGCTGAAGCTCAGCCATGTCGTTGTGACCTCGGTGGACCGCGACGATCTGGAGGACGGCGGGGCGGAGCATTTCGCCCGGACCATCCGCGCCATCCGCGCGGCGTCGCCGGACACCACCATCGAGATCCTGACCCCCGATTTCCAGAAGAAGAAGGGTGCGGTGGAGGTGGTGGTCGAGGCGAAGCCCGACGTCTTCAACCACAATCTGGAAACCGCCCCTCGCCTCTACCCGACGATCCGTCCGGGTGCGCGCTATTTCACCTCGCTGCAGCTGCTGGCGCGGGTGAAGGAGCTGGACCCGTCGATGTTCACTAAGTCCGGCGTGATGGTCGGGCTGGGCGAGACGCGCGAGGAGGTCGGGCAGGTGATGGACGATCTGCGCGCCGCCGATGTTGACTTCATGACGATCGGCCAGTACCTCCAGCCGACGCCCAAGCACGCGGCGGTGGACCGGTTCGTGACTCCGGAAGAATTCCAGAGCTACGCAACACTTGGCCGCGGCAAGGGTTTCCTGATGGTGGCCTCGACGCCGCTGACCCGCTCCAGCTATCACGCGGGGGCGGACTTCGCGATGCTGCGCGAGGCTCGCCTCCGCAAGCTCGCGGCAGCGGTGGGCTGAGAGGCGGCCGAAAGAGAAACGGAGCGGGTATGCCGACGCACGCGGAAAAGAAGGTTCTTCCCTACACGCCGGAGCAGATGTACCGGCTGGTCGCCGATGTGGAGAAGTACCCGGAGTTCCTGCCCTGGTGCCTCGCTGCCCGCATCCGCCGCCGCGAAGGCGACGTGATGTTCGCGGACCTCGTCATCGGCTTCAAGATGGTCCGCGAACGCTTCACCTCGCGCGTGGAACTGGACGAGGCGAACCGCCGCATCAATGTCCAGTACACCGAGGGGCCGTTCCAGTACCTGAACAACCACTGGATCTTCACCCCGCACGAGGGCGGTGTCTGCGTGGATTTCTACGTGGACTTCGAGTTCCGCTCGAAGATGCTGCAGAAGATCATGGGCGTGCTGTTCAACGAGGCGGTGCGCCGGATGGTGCAGGCCTTCGAGACCCGCGCCAACCAGCTCTACGGTGCCGGCGCCGCCCGGCCCGCCGCGGCGCGGACCGCCTGAGACCAGCCCCCTCAGCGAATCGCGGTTTCCGGGCGGGCCGTTCGCAGCCGCTCCAGCGCGGTCTGAACGGTCGCCAGCCGCACTGCTTCGCGGTCGCCGGGGAAGGTGTATTCCTTGTGCTTGGCGGTTCCGCGGCGGACGGCCGTGGCGATGTAGACGCGCCCCACCGGCTTTTCCGGCGTTCCGCCGCCGGGACCGGCGACTCCGGTCACCGCCACCGTCACGTCGGCCTTCGACTTGGCCAGGGCGCCCACCGCCATCGCCACCGCCACCTCCGGGCTGACCGCGCCGTGGGCGTAGATCAGGCTGGGCGGCACGCCGAGCATTTCGGACTTGGCGACGTTGGAGTAGGTGACGAAGCCGCGATCCACCACCTTGGACGACCCCGCAATGTCGGTCAGAGCCCCGGCGATGAGGCCGCCCGTGCAGGATTCGGCGGTCGCCAGGGTGTAGCCGGCCAGTTCGTACTCGGCGAGCAGCTTGGCGGCGAGTTCGCGGATGTGATCGGGAAACATGCGGGTCCCTTTCGTCGTGCAAAATCCCCCCTCCCCAGAAGAGAGAGGGTTAAGAACACCTATCCCGGCAGGCGGACCGTCGTCACCGCCTGCGCCGCGATGCCCTCGCCGCGCCCGGTGAAGCCCAGCCGCTCCGTCGTCGTCGCCTTCACGCTGACCCGGTCCACCGGTATGCCCAAAATTTCGGCAACGCGTGCGGTCATCGCCTCGCGGTGCGGGCCAACCTTCGGGCGCTCGCAGATGATCGTCACGTCGACGTGGGCGATCCGCCCGCCGCGCGCCGTCACCAGTTCCGCCGCGTGTTTCAGGAACAGCGCGCTGTCGGCGCCGCGCCATTGCGGGTCGCTGGGCGGGAAATGGCTGCCGATGTCCCCGGCGCAGAGCGCGCCCAGGATGGCATCGGTCAGCGCGTGCAGCCCGACGTCGGCGTCCGAATGGCCGTCCAGCCGGTGCGTGTGCGGAACCCGCACGCCGCAGAGCGTGACGTGATCGCCCTCGGCGAAGCGGTGCACGTCGAAGCCCGAGCCGGTCCGGATGTCGGACAGGGCGGAGTCGAGCGCGCGGGTGGCGCGGGTCAGGTCGTCGGGGGTGGTCACCTTGAAATTCTCCTCCCTGGCGGGCACCAGCGCGACCGGCAGCCCGGCGCGTTCGGCGACCGCCGCGTCGTCAGTCAGCTCCAGCCCGGCGGCGGCGCGGTGCGCGGCCAGAATCTCGGGAAAACGGAAGCCCTGCGGGGTCTGGGCGCGCCACAGGCCGCTGCGGTCCACCGTGCCGGCCACCAGCCCATCCTCGCCGCGCTTCAGCGTGTCGGCGACCGGAACGGCGGCCAGCGCCGCAGGGTGGGTGTCCAGCGCCGCGATCACGGCGTCGATGGTGTCGGAATCGATCAGCGGGCGGGCCGCGTCGTGGATCAGCACGCAGTCCGGGGCCGAGTCGGCCAACGCCTCCAGCCCGTTGCGGACCGAATCCTGGCGGGACGCCCCGCCGGTCACCGGCTCGGGCAGGTCCAGCCCCGCGACCGCCGCATCGTAGAGATCGCGAAACGCGGGATTGATGACCACGCGCACCGCGCTCACCTTGGGATGGCGCCGAAAGGCCTCGACCGTGCGGCGCAGAACGGACTGGCCGGCGAGATCGAGATACTGCTTGGGCCGCTCGGCGCCGAACCGCTGGCCGCTTCCGGCGGCGACGATCAGCGCGATACAGGAAGACGCGTTCAAGGAAGACGCGTTTAAGGAAGACATGGGGCGTTTCCCCGCCGTTTGGGCTATGGTATCCGCGCTTGACGGGCCGTCCGCGTGACGCTTACGTCATGGCGGCCGGACGCAGCGGAGCCTAGCCGCTCACCGGCGTTCCGCCAAGAGCTTCAGAGACTTGATCGCCAGCGACTTTGGGTTTCCGCAGAGGGAAGGGCACGGGTCCGCCGCATGTCGCAGAACATCGTCTACAGCCTGACCGCGCTGATGGCGCTGCTGCCGGCGTCCCTCTACCCCTATCACCGGATCGCGGGGCAGGGGGCGGACGGGCGGTCCGCCTATTTCTGGGGCGCCCTGGCGCTGGGCTTCGCTGGACCGGCGGCCTGGGCGCTGACCCAGGTGGCGGGACGCTGGCACACCGGCCTGTCCACCGCGCTGTGGATCACCATCGCCGCCTGCATGCTGCTGTTCATGGCAATGAGCGCGCTGACCCGATCGGCGTGGCGGCTGTCGCCGCTGCTGCTGCCCTACCTGCTGACCGTCGGCGCCTTCGCGACGCTGGCCCAGCAGGCCCCAGCGCCGGTGCTGCGTGGCGGGGCTCCGGGCATCTGGATCGACCTGCACATCGCCGTTTCGGTCATCACCTACGCGCTGCTGACCATGTCCGCCGTGGCGTCGCTCGCCGCCTTCCTTCAGGAGCGGGCGCTGAAGTCGAAACGGCCGACGCCGCTGACCCGTTTCCTGCCTCCGGTGGCGGAAAGCGAGCGGATGCAGCTCCACCTTCTCGCCGCGTCGGAAGCGGTCCTGGGGGCTGGTCTCGCCACGGGAATGGCGGTGCTCTATTACGAAACCGGCGCGCTGTTGCGCGCCGACCACAAGACGCTGCTGTCGGTTGCCAGCTTCGTCGTCATCGGCGGGTTGCTGCTCGCCCACGCCCGCACCGGCGTGCGCGGGCGGATGGCCGCGCGTCTCGTGCTGATCGCCTATCTGCTGCTGACCCTCGCCTATCCGGGCGTCAAGTTCGTCACCGACGTCCTGCTCGGCTAGCTGCTGCGCATGACGGCCACCGTGGCGCTCGCGGTATGTGCACTTGCAACATGCCGAAACGCTGTGCTACTGTGCACAAATTCTCATCATATCGCAGATGTGCCCATCATGTGGGCAGGTGAACATGGCCATTCAGATCGGCACCATCTCGCTTGAGGGTCCGGTGATCCTCGCCCCTATGTCCGGCGTCACCGACCTGCCGTTCCGGCGGCTGGTGAAGCAGTCGGGCTGCGGACTGGTCGTGTCCGAGATGGTCGCGAGCCAAGCGATGATCCGCGAGAACCGGCAGACGCTGCGCATGGTCGAGTGCGAGCCGGAGCAGTTCCCCATGGCGGTCCAACTCGCCGGCTGCGAGCCTGACGTGATGGCCGAGGCGGCGAAGCTGAACGAGGACCGCGGGGCGGCCGTCATCGACATCAATTTCGGCTGCCCGGTGAAGAAGGTGGTCAACGGCCACGCCGGCTCCTCCCTGATGCGCGACGAGGTGCTCGCCGCCCGCATCCTGGAGGCCACGGCAAAGGCGGTCTCGATCCCGGTGACGCTGAAGATGCGCAAGGGGTGGGACGACAGCAGCCTCAACGCGCCCCGTCTGGCGCGCATCGCCGAGGAGTGCGGGATCAAGCTGGTCACCGTCCACGGCCGCACCCGCGAGCAGTTCTACAACGGCACCGCCGACTGGTCCTTCGTCCGCTCCGTGAAGGAGGCGGTGTCGATCCCGGTGGTGGTCAACGGCGACATCACCTCCTTCGACGCCGTGGACCGGGCGCTCGCCGAGTCCGGTGCTGACGGGGTGATGATCGGGCGCGGCGCCTACGGGCGGCCGTGGTTCCCCGCCCAGGTGATGCATTACATCCGCACCGGCGAGCGGTTGCCTGACCCGCCGCTCCACGAGCAGCTCGACACGCTGCTGGAGCATTACGACGCCATGCTGACCCATTACGGCGTCGAGGGCGGGCTGCGTGTCGCCCGCAAGCACATCTCCTGGTACTCCACGGGCCTGCGCGACTCCGCCGAATTCCGGTCGGAGGTCAACCGCATGTCCGATCCCGAACGAGTGCGCGGCTTCATCCGCGACTTCTACGCCCCGGCGATCGAAAGGATGGCTGCCTGATGGCCCGTGCATCTGCCGCTGCTCCATTGCCCCGCCGCCAAGCGCGGCCCCGTGCGCCCTCCGGTTCCTATCGCCCCGTCCGCCCCTGCATCGATCCGTCCGTCATGCTGAACGCTCTTCCGGACCCCGTTCTGGTCGTCGATGGCGCCGGCGACATCCGCTACGTGAATCTGGAGGCGCAGGAGTTCTTCGGCCTGTCCGCCGCCATGATGGAAGGCATGCCTCTGGCGGAGCTTTTGCCGCCCAACAGCCCGGTCAGCCAGCTGATCGAGCAGGTTCAGCAGGGCCGCCACCGCGCCTCCCAGGAAGGGGTCGTCATCGACACGCCGCGCATCGGCCCGCACCACGTCACCGTGCGGGTGACCGCCCTGGGCGAGCCCGCCGACCATGTGCTGCTGACGGTCAACGAGCGCACGCTGGCCCGCAAGATCGACAACTCCCTGACCCACCGCAACGCCGCCCGCTCGGTCACCGCCATGGCGTCGATGCTCGGGCACGAGGTCAAGAACCCGCTGTCGGGCATCCGTGGCGCCGCCCAGTTGCTGGAGGAGAACTGCAGCGAGTCCGACCGCGTGCTGACCCGGCTGATCTGCGACGAGGCCGACCGCATCGTCGCCCTGGTCAACCGGATGGAGGTTTTCTCCGACCAGCGCCCGCTGGAGCGCGACGCGGTGAACATCCACACCGTTCTGGAGCATGTCCGCAAGGTCGCCCAGAGCGGCTTCGCCCGGAACATCCGCTTCGTCGAGCGCTACGACCCGTCGCTGCCTCCGGTTTATGGCAACCGCGACCAGCTCATCCAGATTTTCCTCAACCTGATTAAAAATGCGGCAGAAGCTGCACCGGAATCGGGCGGCGAGATCATTCTCAGCACATCTTATCAGCACGGCGTCCGCATGGCCTTGCCCGGAGGCGACACCCGGCTGCACCTGCCGTTGCTGGTGTCCGTTCAGGATAATGGGGACGGCATACCCGACGACCTGCGCTCCAACCTGTTCGATGCCTTCATCACGACGAAGGTCAATGGGACTGGCCTAGGGCTTGCATTGGTAGCCAAAATCGTCGGCGACCACGGCGGCGTCATCGAATTTGACAGCCAGCCCCGCCGCACCGTCTTCAAGGTCTCGCTACCCATGTTCGATGAAGCGCAGATGAGCGGCGATCCTGCACCGGCCAGAGGCATCCGAGGGGCCATCGGATGAGTGCAGCCACGATCCTGGTTGCGGACGACGACCGCGCCATCCGCACCGTTTTGACCCAGGCGCTCGCCCGCCTCGGGCACGAGGTGCGCACCACCGGCAACGCCTCCACGCTTTGGCGCTGGGTGGCGGACGGGCAGGGCGACCTGATCATCACCGACGTGGTGATGCCCGACGAGAACGGGCTGGATCTGATTCCGCGGATCAAGAAGATCCGGCCCGACCTGCGCATCATCGTGATGAGCGCGCAGAACACGCTGATCACCGCCGTGAAGGCGGCGGAGCGCGGCGCCTTCGAATATCTGCCCAAGCCCTTCGACCTGAAGGAGCTGGTCTCGGTCGTCGAGCGGGCGCTGAACTCCAACACACCGCCGGCGGCTCTTCCCGCCGACGCTGGCGAGGCGGACGAGCAGCTTCCCCTGATCGGCCGTTCGCCGGCCATGCAGGAGATCTACCGCGTCCTTGCCCGTTTGATGGGCACCGACCTGACGGTGACGATCACCGGCGAGTCGGGCACCGGCAAGGAGCTGGTGGCCCGTGCGCTTCACGATTACGGCAAGCGGCGCAACGGCCCCTTCGTCGCGATCAACATGGCGGCCATCCCGCGAGAACTGATCGAGTCCGAGCTGTTCGGCCACGAGAAGGGCGCCTTCACCGGAGCCACCAACCGGTCGACCGGCCGGTTCGAGCAGGCGCAGGGCGGCACCCTGTTCCTCGACGAGATCGGCGACATGCCGCTGGAAGCGCAGACCCGCCTGCTGCGCGTGCTGCAGGAGGGTGAGTACACCACCGTCGGCGGACGTACACCGATCAAGACGGACGTACGCATCGTCGCCGCGACCCACCGCGACCTGCGCACCCTGATCCGCCAGGGGCTGTTCCGCGAGGACCTGTTCTACCGCCTGTGCGTCGTCCCCATCCGTCTGCCGCCGCTGCGCGAGCGTACGGAGGACGTGCCGCTTCTGGTCCGCCACTTCCTGAACCAGTGCTCGGCCCAAGGGCTGCCGGTGAAGAGCATCGACCAGCCCGCCATGGACCGGCTGAAGCGCTACCGCTGGCCGGGCAACGTGCGCGAGTTGGAGAACCTCGTCCGCCGCCTCGCCGCGCTCTATTCGCAGGAGGTCATTGGGCTGGACGTGGTGGAGGCGGAGCTTGCCGACACCACGCCCGCTGCCCAGCCGGTGGAGGAGCCGCAGGGCGAGGGGCTGTCCGCCGCCGTGGAACGGCATCTGAAGGACTATTTCGCCGCGCACAAGGACGGCATGCCGTCGAACGGCCTGTACGACCGGGTGCTGCGCGAGGTGGAGCGGCCGCTGATCGCGCTCAGCCTCTCGGCGACGCGGGGCAACCAGATCAAGGCGGCGCAACTGCTCGGCCTCAACCGCAACACGCTGCGCAAGAAGATCCGCGACCTCGACATCCAAGTGGTGCGCGGGTTGAAATGATCCGACGCCCGGCGGTTCGGCCGGGCGTCGCCGCAATCCCACAGCGTGGTGTTTTTGCGACAGGCTTCCGGTGCCTCTGCCATTCGCAATGCTCCTTAGGGACTGTGCGAAAGGCAGAGGGGTTGCCGCTTGGCAGGACGGCAACAGCTCGTGTATCATTCTGGCAACAGACTGGTTGCCGGATTGATGTCGCCCACACCTCCTGAAACCGCCACGCCGCTTTGGCAACAGTTCCTTCGCTGGGCAACCCGGGTCGGGTTGGCGAAGCGGCTTGCCTTTGCGCTGTCGTTGGCCGCTCTGGTGGCGGGCTTCGCGACCTACACGGCGCTGACGGAGAGCGCGCCCTTCGGGGAAACCAACCCGCGCACCGTCACGTGGCTGCTGACCCTCGATCTGGCGCTCCTGCTTCTTCTCGGCGTGCTGATCGCGCGGCGCATCGTCTATCTGTGGATCGGACGGCGCCGCGGTCTGGCCGGGTCGCAGATGCATGTGCGTCTGGTCGCGGTGTTCAGTCTTCTCGCCGTCGCCCCGGCCATCATCATGGCCATCTTCTCCACGGTCTTCTTCTATGTCGGCGTGCAGTCCTGGTTCAGCGAGCGGGTGCGCACGGCGGTGAACGAATCGCTGGCGGTCGCCAGCGCCTATCTCCACGAGCACCAGCAGAACATCCGCGCCGACGCGCTCGCCATGGCGAACGACCTGAACCAGGAGGCGGCGCGTCTCGCCAGCGACCCGGAGCGGTTCGAGCAGGTGGTCGCCACCCAGGCGATGCTGCGCGCCCTGTCGGAGGCCATCGTCTTCAACGGGACGACCGGCGCCATCGTCGCGCGCTCCGGCTACACCTTTGCGCTCGAGTTCGACCCGATCCCCGATGACAAGCTCGCCACTGCCCGCCGCGGCGAGGTGGCGATGATCGTCAGCGAGAACGACGACCGCGTGCGCGCCCTGGTCCGGCTCGACCGCTTCGCCGACACCTATCTCTATGTCGGCCGCATGGTCGAGCCGCGCGTGCTCTCCCACATGGCCTCTGCGGAAGGGGCGGTGCGGGAATTCGGAGCGCTGGAAAGCCAGCGCGGCAGCCTGCAGATCACCTTCACCCTGATCTTCCTCGTGGTCGCCCTGCTGTTGCTGCTGGCGGCGGTATGGGCGGGGCTGATCTTCGCGACGCGGCTGGCGCGGCCGATCAGCGCCCTGATCGGTGCCGCGGAGCGGGTGCGCGCCGGCGATCTGACCGTGCGGGTGACCGAGCCGCCTGCCGAGGACGAGCTTGGCCTGCTGTCGCGCGCCTTCAACCGCATGACGACGGAGATCGAAAGCCAGCGGCACGAGCTTCTCTCGGCCAACCGCCTGATCGACGAGCGCCGCCGCTTTACGGAAACGGTGCTGGGCGGCGTGTCGGCAGGCGTCATCGGGTTGAACGCCGAAGGGCGCATCACCCTGCCCAACTTCTCGGCCGCGCGCCTTCTCGGCGTCGAGGACGCGGAAAGCCTGATCGGGATGAAGCTGGCCGAACTGTCGCCGGAGATGGGGGAGCTTCTGGACCACGCTCCGGGCCGACCCGGCCGGGTGGTGCAGGACCAGATCCAGATCCGCCGTCCCGGCACGACGCCGCTGACCCTGCTCGTCCGCATCTCCACCGAAGGGCGGGGCAGCGGGGAAATCCGCGGCTATGTCGTCACCTTCGACGACATCACCGAACTGGTCTCCGCCCAGCGCAAGGCCGCCTGGGCCGATGTCGCCCGCCGCATCGCCCACGAGATCAAGAACCCGCTGACGCCGATCCAGCTCTCCGCCGAACGGCTGCGCCGCAAGTACCTGAAGGAGATCACCAGCGACACCGAAGTCTTCACCATGTGCACGGACACGATCGTCCGTCAGGTGGATGACATCCGGCGCATGGTGGACGAGTTCTCGGCCTTCGCGCGCATGCCGCAGCCGGTGATGAAGCCCTGCAATCTCAACGACCTCGTCCGGCAGGCGGTGTTCCTGCAATCCAGCGCGCACGCCGGGAAGATCAAGTTCGACATGGGGCTTCCCCAGGGGCCGCTGACCGTGCCCTGCGACAGCCGGCAGATCAGCCAGGCGCTGACCAACCTGCTGCAGAACGCCGCGGACGCCATCGAAGGGCGCCCGCCGCCTGCCGAGGGTATGGAACTGCCGCCCGGCCACGTGTCCATCCGGGTCGAGGCCGATGCCGAGCGCATCGCCGTGATCGTCGAGGACAATGGCAAGGGTCTGCCGACCGAGGAGCGCGACCGGCTGACCGAGCCCTACGTGACGACGCGCGCCAAAGGCACGGGACTGGGGCTGGCAATCGTCAAGAAGATCATGGAGGACCACGGCGGCGTGCTGACCCTGGAGGACCGCGAAGGCGGCGGGGCGCGCGTCGGTCTGGTCATCCCCAACACGTCCACCAGCTCCGGCACGGCCGCGGGCGACGCCTCCGGCGGCGTTGGCACGCCGGCGGAGACCGGTGAAGAGAAGAGGCACGCAGCCCATGGCGCATGACATTCTGATCGTCGATGACGAAGCGGACATCCGGATGCTGATCGCCGGCATCCTGAACGACGAAGGCATGAAGACGCGCGAGGCCGCCGACGCCGACCAGGCGTTCGCCCAGGTTTCCGCTCGCCGACCGAGCCTCGTGGTTTTGGACATCTGGCTCCAAGGCAGCCGGCTCGACGGGCTTCAGATTCTCGAACAGCTCATGCGCGATCACCGGAATCTGCCGATCATCATGATCTCCGGCCACGGCAACATCGAGACCGCCGTTTCGGCGATCAAGATCGGCGCCTACGACTTCATCGAGAAGCCCTTCAAGGCCGACCGGCTGCTGCTGATGGTGGATCGTGCCATCGAGGCGGCCCGGCTGAAGCGCGAGAACGAGGAGCTGAAGCTGCGGGCCGGCGGCGAGGTGGAACTGATCGGCCGGTCCACCGCCGTCAACCACGTCCGCCAGAGCATCGAGAAGGTGTCGCCTACCGGCAGCCGCGTCCTCGTGACCGGCCCCGCCGGCTCTGGCAAGGAGGTGGTGGCCCGGTTGATCCACGCGCGGTCGCGCCGGGCCGGCGGTCCCTTCGTCGGGCTGAACTGCGCCACCATGCGTCCCGACCGGCTGGAGATGGAGCTGTTTGGAACGGAAGCCGGGGTGGACGGCGGCGGGCGCAAGATCGGCACTTTCGAGCAGGCGCACGGCGGCACGCTGCTGCTCGACGAGGTCGCGGACATGCCGTTGGAAACCCAGGGCAAGATCGTCCGCGCCCTGCAGGAGCAGGTGTTCGAGCGGGTCGGCGGCGGCCAGCGGGTCGAGGTGGACGTGCGAGTCGTCGCGACCTCCAACCGCGACCTCCAGGCGGAGATCGACCAGGGCCGCTTCCGCCAGGACCTGTTCTACCGCCTCGCCGTCGTGCCGATCCGCGTGCCCTCGCTGGCCGAGCGGCGCGAGGACATCCCGCTGCTGGCCCGCCATTTCATGCAACGCTCCGCCGAAGCCGCCGGCCTGCCGGCCCGCGACTTCGGCGAAGACGCCATGGCCGCGCTTCAGGCCTACGACTGGCCGGGCAACGTGCGGCAGCTGCGCAACGTCGTGGATTGGCTGCTCATCATGGCGCAGGGCGACCCCAAGGAGCCGATCCGCGCCGACCAGCTTCCGCCGGAGATCGGCGCCATCACCCCCACGGTCCTGAAATGGGACAAGGGTGGCGAGATCATGGGCCTGCCGCTCCGCGAGGCGCGCGAGGTGTTCGAGCGCGAGTATTTGCTGGCCCAGGTGACGCGCTTCGGCGGCAACATCTCCCGCACCGCCTCATTCGTGGGGATGGAGCGCTCCGCCCTGCACCGCAAGCTGAAATCGCTCGGCGTGCACGGCAGCGAGAAGGGCAAGCTGTTCGTGGAATGAGCGCGTCGGCGACGCCGGCAGGGCAGGGAAGGGTGCAAAGGCCGTGAAGGTCATCGTATGCGGAGCCGGGCAGGTCGGCTCGAACATCGCGCGCTATTTGGCGTCCGAGGGCAACAACGTCACGGTGATCGACCATTCGCCGGAGCTCATCCAGCGGATCAGCGACACGCTCGACGTGCAGGCGATGGTCGGCCACGCCTCGCACCCCGACGTTCTGGAGGCGGCGGGGGCGGGCGAGACCGACATGATCATCGCGGTCACCCAGATCGACGAGATCAACATGGTCGCCTGCGAGGTCGCGCACGCCCTGTTCAAGGTGCCGACCAAAATCGCCCGCGTCCGCAACCAGAGCTATCTGAAGCCGATCTGGGCGGACCTGTTCAGCCGCGATCACATGCCGATCGACGTCATCATCTCGCCGGAGATCGCGGTGGCGCGCGCCATCGCCCGCCGGCTCCAGGTGCCGGGCGCCTTCGACATGATCCCGCTGGCGGACGGCAAGGTCCGCGTCGTCGGCGTGCTGTGCACGGAGACCTGTCCGGTGCTGCACACGCCGCTGCGCCAGTTGACCGGCCTGTTCCCCGATCTCGGGCTGGAGGTGGTGGCGATCATCCGCAACGACCGGTCCTTCATCCCCGGCGGCGACGACCAGATGCTGCCTGGCGACGAGGTCTATTTCGCCTGCGACAACCGCCACCTGAACCGCGCCATGGCCGCCTTCGGCCACGAGGAGGTGGAGGCCCGCCGTATCATCATCCTGGGCGGCGGCAACATCGGGCTGTGCCTGGCGGAGGAACTGGAGGCCAAGTACCCCCAGGTCAGCGCCCGCATCATCGAGATGAACCGCAGCCGCGCCCAGTATGTGGCGCAGCGCCTGTCGCGCACCATGGTGCTGCATGGCGACGGGCTGGACCCGGAGATCCTGGAGGAGGCCAACGTCCGGGCCACCGAAACGGTGGTCGCCGTGACCAACGACGACGAGGGCAACATCCTGTCCTCGCTGCTCGCCAAGCGGCATGGGGCGAAGCGCGCCATCACGCTGATCAACAAGGCGTCCTACACCTCGCTGGTGTCGCCGCTGGGAATCGACGCGGTGGTCAGCCCGCGCGCCATCACCGTATCGAACATTCTCCAGCACGTCCGGCGCGGCCGTATCCGCGCGGTGCACAGCCTGCGCGACGGCTTCGCCGAAGTGATCGAGGCGGAGGCGCTGGAGACCTCCGCGGTGGTGAACACGCCGCTGCGGGAGGTGAAGCTGCCCTCCGGAGTCATCGTCGGCGCGATCGTGCGCGGCGACGAGGTCATCATCCCGCGCCCGGCCACGGTGATCCGCCCGAAGGACCGCGTCATCATCCTCGCCACCGCCGGTCAGGTGAAAAAGGTGGAGAAGATGTTCGCCGTCCGGCTTGAATTTTTCTAAGCGCCTCCCGTATCGTTTATTTTACCAACAAAAAGAATCTCCATGGCTCGATGGGCATACGTCAATGGCCGTTACCTGCCGCACCGGCAGGCCGCGGTCCATGTGGAAGACCGCGGCTTCCAGTTCGCCGATGGCGTCTATGAGGTGGTCACCCTCCTCGACGGGCGCTTCGCGGACCTGGACGGCCATATGGAACGTCTGGGCCGCAGCCTGTCGGAACTGCGCATGGATTGGCCGGCGGCGCCCCGCGTCGTCACGATGATCGCCCGCGAATTGGTGCGGCGGAACGGCGTCCGCAACGGCTCGCTGTACATCCAGGTTACCCGCGGCGTCGCGCCGCGCGACTTCAAGTTCCCGGCGGACATCCCCGCGACCCTGGTGATGACCGTCAAGCGGGTCACCGCCTTCGCCAAGCCGGAGCAACTCGAACAGGGTGTGGCCGTGGTGACGGTGCCCGACATCCGTTGGGGCCGGCGCGACATCAAGACGGTCGGCCTCCTCGCGCCCGTGCTGGCCAAGCAGCAGGCCGCCGAATCGGGCGCCTACGAGGCGTGGCTGATCGACCCGGACGGTACCGTGACGGAAGGGTCCTCCTCCAACGCCTGGATCGTCACGCAGGACGGTGTGCTGGTGACCCGCGCCCCCTCGCAGAAGATCCTGAACGGCATCACCCGCCTGTCGCTCCTGCGGCTGGCCGGCGAGCGGGGCATCCCGGTGGAGGAGCGCAGCTTCACCGTGGAGGAGGCGCTCGCCGCCCGCGAGGCCTTCGTGTCCTCCGCCGGCACCTTCGCGCTGCCGGTGACCCGCATCGACGGGAAGCCGGTGGGCGAGGGCAGGCCGGGGCCGGTCACCCAGACGCTGCGTCAGGCCTATTTGGATTATGTGGCCGCCGGTGTGCCGTCATGAGCGACGCCACCGCCGTCATCGACCGTCTGCCGGTCCTGCCGCGCGCCGTCCTCTACGACTGGGACAACACACTGGTCGATAATTGGGGCACCGTGCGCGCCGCGCTGAACCATGCGCTGCTCACCTTCGGCCATCCGGCCTGGACGGAGGAAGAGGCACGTGAGCGCATCAAGCAGTCGCTGCGCGACAGCTTCCCCCGCATCTTCGGGGAACGCTGGACCGACGCGCGCGACCTGTTCTACGCCTATTTCGAGGCGCATCACCTGGAGCATCTCCGGCCCTTGCCGGGTGCCGAATCCCTGCTGCGCGGCTTCGCCGAACGCGGAATCTATCAGGCGGTGGTGTCGAACAAGACCGGCCGCTTCCTGCGGGCGGAGGCCGACGCGCTGGGCTGGACCGGCTATTTCGGCCGTCTGGTCGGCGCCCAGGACGCCGAATTCGACAAGCCGCACGGCGCACCGGTGCTGATGGCGCTGGAACCGGCGAACATTCCGCCGGGCCCGGACGTCTGGTTCGTGGGGGACGCCGACATCGACATGGAATGTGCCCATGGCGCAGGAATGGTCCCGGTGCTAATAGGGGCGGGCGAGGGCAGCGGCTTCACCCGCTTTCCTCCGGCCCATCGGTACGACACGTGCCATGCATTGTGCGGGTTGGTGGGCGGCGGTGGTGACACCATATCGGATGACCAGTAGTCGAGACGGTTGCGACCAACCATACCTTATCGCTGCAGGGGGCGGGCTTCTAACAAGGAGCCCCAAAAAACACTGAAGAAGGGGGCGACATAAAATGTCTGAAAAAAGCCAAAATGTGCAGGACGTGTTCCTCAACCACGTCCGCAAGAACAAGACTCCCGTAACCGTGTTCCTCGTGAACGGTGTTAAACTTCAGGGAATCATCACCTGGTTCGACAACTTCTCGGTACTGCTGCGGCGCGACGCGCATTCGCAGCTCGTCTACAAGCACGCCATCTCCACCGTGATGCCCGCGCATCCGATCCAACTTTTTGAGCCGCCCAAGGAAGGTGAAAACGTCTGATCTTTCGACCAATGGCAACGGCCGGACGCCTGATGCCTCCGGCCGCGCCATCGTGGTCCACCCCGTTCTCCGCAATGAGGCGGACGGGGTCCTGCGCCATCCCGAATCCTGCCTGGACGAGGCGGTGGGCCTTGCCCGCGCCATCGATCTGGAGGTCGTGCACGCCGAATGCGCGCGGGTCAACCGCCCGCAGCCTTCGATCCTTCTCGGGTCGGGGACGGTGGAGCATTTCGCCCAGATCGTGGAGGAGACGGAGGCATCCCTCGTCATCCTCGACCACGCGCTGTCGCCGGTGCAGCAGCGCAATCTGGAAAAGGCCCTCAAGGTCAAGGTCATCGACCGCACCGGTCTGATCCTGGAGATCTTCGGTGCCCGCGCCCGCACGCGCGAAGGCATGCTCCAGGTCGAGCTGGCCGCCCTGACCTACCAGAAATCGCGCCTCGTCCGCTCCTGGACCCACCTGGAACGCCAGCGCGGCGGCTTCGGCTTCCTCGGCGGTCCCGGCGAATCCCAGCTTGAGATGGACCGCCGGCTGATCGGCGACCGCATCGTCAAGATCAAGAAGGAACTGGAGGAGGTCCGCCGCACCCGTGGCCTGCACCGCAAGGCGCGCGCCAAGGTGCCGTACCCGGTGGTGGCGCTGGTCGGCTACACCAACGCCGGCAAGTCGACGCTGTTCAACCGGCTGGCCAACGCCGACGTCTTCGCCAAAGACCTGCTGTTCGCCACGCTGGACCCGACGATGCGTCAGGTGACCCTGCCGTCCGGGCGCAAGGTGATCCTGTCGGACACGGTGGGTTTCATCTCCGACCTGCCGCACGGCCTGGTCGCCGCCTTCCGCGCCACGCTGGAGGAGGTCGACGCCGCCGACATCATCCTGCATGTCCGCGACGTGTCCCACCAGGACAGCGAGGCCCAGAAGGCCGACGTGCACGAGGTCATGAGCGACATGGGCATCGACCCGGAGGCTGACGACCGCGTGATCGAGGTGCTGAACAAGATCGACGCGCTGGACGAGGAGTCCCGCGAGGCGATCCTGGCCCAGACCGCCCGCAACCCCCGTGCCGTCGCGGTGTCCGCCCTGTCGGGGGCGGGGATCGCCGATCTGGACCGGTTGCTCGACCAGCGGATGAACGCCCACCGCCATGTGGTGGACCTGTCTGTCGAACTGGGGGATGGGGCCGCGCTCGCGTGGCTCTATGAAAAAGGTGAGGTGCTGGAACGGCGGGACGACGAGGCCCAGGCCCACATCCAGGTGGCCATCGACCCGGCGGATCTGGCCCGTTTCGAGAAACGGTTCGTGCACGGCTGATCTTTCGCCATACAGGGATCGGGCGCGTCATAATTCGTTCGTGCACGTGCGACGACATGACGCGCCCGATTTCAGCCCCGTCCTACGACGTCCGAGGTGTAGCCTTTTCCCAACGCGCCCCCGATATTTGAGCCGGGGAGCCGATGGGTTATCCCCGGGAGGAGGCCCGCCTATGCGTTTGCAGACCGATCCAACACACTTTTCGATCACCGCCTTCCTGGCCGATCAGGTGACCCTGGTCGCCCGGCAGGAGCAGTTGTCGCCCGGTGCCGCGGTGCTGCGCATCCAGGAACTGTCGCGCGACAACGCCGGTCGCGCCCGTCTTCTGGAAATCATCAGTGACGCCTGGCGCAAGGAAACCAACCCGACGGAAAGCAGCAAGATTGCCGCCCTGCGGTCCGAACTGGCCGCCTGGGCGCTGCACGCCACCCCGAGCGACAGCCTGCCGCGCTCCTGACGGAGGCGAGGGTGCCGGGACAAGGATTTGTCCGTGGCTATGCAGCGGGCAGGGCGCCATAATGGGTGCTCGGCCCGCTTCTTTTCTTTTTCGGATTCCCTTGCGCGTCCCGATCGCTCTCCTGTCCCTGGCGTTTCTGGCCTTCGCGGGCACCGCCGCCGCCGCCGAGCGGGTGTTGCCACCGGGATTCGTGGAGGAGCCGCCGGTCGCGCCGGAAGATCCCCTGCCGCCTGAGCCCGCGGAGTTTCCTCCCGCCCCGTTCAGCCCGCTGGTCGTGGCGCCGGACCCGAAGGAACTTCTGAAAGCCTGCAAGGAAGCCACCTTCACCGACTGTTTCCGCCTGTGGCGTCCGCCCCCGCCGCCGCCCAAGGAGGAGACGCGGGAAGCGCGCGACGTGCCGCAGCCTCCGCCCGATCCGAACGCGCCGCGCAAGCCGCCGGAACCCGGCCCGCTGACCGGCACGCCGCCGGCCCCGAATCCGACTGCCGATCAGGCCACCTATGATGCGCTGGTCAAAGCGTTGAAAGACAGTGGTTTGGACGGCAAAGTCATGCTGCCGGAACCGCCGAAGGATGGCGGAACGGTTCTGAGACTCGACCCCCGATCCAACAAAGCGGCACCGAAACCGTGACGAATTTTCCGATTCCTGACGTCGACCGCGTCTCCGCGATCATCCGCGAGGTCGCGGAGAGCGAGATTCTTCCCTATTTCCGCGATCTGGCGAACGCCGGCATCCGCGAGAAGACCGGGCCGGCTGATCTGGTGACCCTGGCCGACGAGGCGGGCGAACGCGCCCTGACGCCGCGCCTGCTGGACCTGCTTCCCGGCAGCACCGTGGTTGGGGAAGAGGCCGTTTCCGAGGACAAGTCGCTGCTCGACCGCATCCATGGCGACGCGCCGGTCTGGATCATCGACCCGATCGACGGCACCCTGAACTTTGCGAACGGGCGCCCGCTCTTTGCCGTGATCATTGCCTTGGCCTGCCGCGGCGAGACGGTGGCTGGCTGGATCTACGACCCGTGCGACGGGCGCATCGCCACGGCGGTGAAAGGGCAGGGCGCTTATCTGAACGGCAAGCGCGTCACGGTCGCCCCGGCGGTCCCCTTGGCCGAGATGACCGGAGCCCTGTCGACGCGCTTCTGCGCGGAGGATCTGGGACGCCAACTCGACGAGCGCGGACGCTCCCTCGGCCCTCGCGTCTGCCTGTCCAGCGCCGCGCAGGAGTATCTGCGCCTGCTCGACGGCCGGGCGCATTTCTCGATGTACCACCGTCTGATGCCCTGGGATCACGCGGCGGGCGTCCTGCTCCACGCGGAGGCCGGCGGCTACAGCGCGCTGTTCGACGGCTCGCCCTATCGTCCGACCGCACTCGACGGTGGGGTGATGCTGACCCCCGACCGCGCGAGTTGGGAGGCAATGCACCGGCATCTGTTCGGCTAAGGCGAGGGCGCACCGGACTACCGCACACGTCCTCCGGCGGGGACCGGATTCGGCGGGAACTCCGCGAGCACGGCGGCCTTATAGTGCCAGGATGCCGGAAACGGCCGCCGTGAGGCTTGCGGAGCGCCCGAACATGAAGGCCATTGCCCTGAAGCGCGTGCTGTTGGTGGCGTCTTTGCTGGCGCCCACGGCCTGCGCGGAGCGGATCGCCGATTGTCAGCCCGCAGGCGGGACGGCTTTGGCCGCCGGTTCGGCGCTATGCTCCACAGACGCCGATACCGCGGATGTTGCTTTGGAGCATGAGGAGGTTCGCGCAATCGACGCCGAGCCGGTGCTCAGCGTGGCGCCGCCGCAGCGCCGGAAGGCGCGGCCCGCAACGCACGCGCATTCCATAGAGTGAAATGGCCCGCGGTCCTTCGGAACCTGCAATCGCCAATGTGTGTTGGACCAACGCAACAACGGCGGGTGATCCATGCAGACGGCCAATATCCATGATCCCTTGAGCATCGAGAGCGTCTATCCACGAAGCGCCTTCGACAACGATGCGCGGCAGAACGCGCGGGACAAGGAGGCAGTGGAGCATGGCGTGATGATCCTGTCGATGCCGGACGCCGACGGGAATTTCTCGCTGAAGCCTTCCCAACGTCATGTCGGCGAGCCGGACACGACGACCCATTCGATTTTTCTGTCGCCGACGCTGGAAAGCTCGGAGTATGGAGCGCTCATTCCGAGCGACACCGGCTATGACGGGCCGATCGAACCGGCGGAGGCTCCCAAGACCTCCGGCGATCCTTACCGGTCCTTCGTGGAATCGCTGATCCAGGCCGCCCGTGACGCGGATTTTCCACCACAGCCGCCCGCAGAAAGCCTGAAGGGGTTTCGCGGCGGCTGAGGCAGCGAGGAACGGAGGGTGACCAGCCGCCTCTCCTTACTCCTCCGAGTATGTTTTCCATAATCTCACTTATATGATTTCTGCCGACGGGCGAGGTCTGTCTTCTTTTCTCACTGCCATGGGTCGGCTAAGGTCGCCTTCCCGTCCCATCCCGCTGCCGAAGAAGACTCTCCCATGGCCCGCAACATCGACCGCTTGATCGACGTCATGGCCCGCCTGCGCGACCCCAACGGCGGATGCCCGTGGGATCTGGAGCAGACCTACGCCACCATCGCGCCGCACACGATCGAGGAAGCCTACGAGGTGGCCGACGCCATCGAGAAAGGCGACATGCCGGCGTTGCGCGAGGAGTTGGGCGACCTGCTCTTCCAGGTGGTCTACTACAGCCAGATGGCCCGCGAGGAGAATCGGTTCGATTTCGACGAGGTCGCCGGCGTCATCGCCGACAAGATGATCCGCCGCCACCCCCACGTCTTCGGCGCCGAGGAGGTCAAGGGCGCCGACATGCAGACCTCGCGCTGGGAGGACCACAAGGCCGCCGAGCGCGCCGCCAAGGCCGCCGATGAGGGCCGCGCCCCGTCCGCCCTGGAAGGCGTGATCGCCGGCCTCCCTGCCCTCACCCGGGCCCTCAAGCTGCAGAACCGCGCCGCCCGTGTCGGCTTCGACTGGACCGACGCGCGGGACATCCTCGACAAGATCGAGGAGGAGGTTCGCGAGTTGCGGCATGAGATGGACAGCGGCTCGGCCCCGGACCGGGTGGCCGACGAGCTGGGCGATCTTCTCTTCGCTCTGGTCAACCTTGCCCGCCGCCTGAAGGTCGAGCCGGAATCGGCGCTGCGCGGCACCAACGCCAAGTTCGAACGGCGCTTCCACCGCATCGAGGCGCTGCTGTCCGAACAAGGCCGCACGCCCAAGGATGCGACCCTGGACGAGATGGAAGCCTTCTGGCAGCAGGCCAAGCGCGAAGAACGCGGGGAAGCCTGACCCGTCTTCAGCGCGCCGCGCTGGTCTCCAGCAAGGCCAGCAGGCCGGCCAGCAGATCGGTCGGCCGCGGCGGGCAGCCGGGAATGCGCAGGTCCACCGGAAGCACCTCCTCCACCGGACCGACGCAGGCGTAGCCGCCGGCGAACAGCCCGCCGCTGACGGCGCAGTCGCCGCAGGCCACCAGCCATTTCGGGCCGGGGGTGGCGTCCCAGGTGCGGACCAGCGCCTCGCGCATGTTGCGGGCGACCGGGCCGGTGACCAGCAGGACGTCGGCGTGGCGCGGCGAGGCGACGAAGCGGATGCCGAAGCGCTCCAGATCGTAGATCGGGTTGTTCAGCGCGTGGATTTCCAGCTCGCAGCCATTGCAGGACCCCGCGTCGACCTCGCGGATCGACAGGCTGCGGCCCAGCCGGGCCTTGGCGGCCTTGTCCAGTTTCCCGGCCAGTTCCGCCAAAGCCGGATCGGCGGGGGCCGGGGCGGCTTCGGTGACCGGGCCGCCGGTCAGGGAGGTCAGGATGTGCTTCAGCATCGGCAGCCTCCTTACAGGTCGTGTCCGGCGTAGGAACAGTTGAACGACTTGTTGCACAGCGGGAAGTCGGCGACGATGTTGCCGCCGATGGCCGCCTCCAGCAACGGCCACTGGAACCAGGACGGGTCGCGCGGGTGGCATCGGGTGACGACGCCCTCCCCGTCCAGCCGCACCCAGGTCAGAATCTCGCCACGGAAGGATTCGACCAGGGCCATGCCCTCCCCGCCCCGGCCGGCCAGCGGGACCGACGGATGGTCGAGGCCGCGCGAGATCGCCGGCAGGCGGGCTACGATCTGCTCGATCAGGGACAGGGACTGCTCCACCTCGCGGATGCGGACCCAGACGCGGGCGTTCACGTCGCCCTCGGTCAGCACCGGCACCTCGAAACTCAACTCGTCATAGGGCGCATAGCCGGGGCTGCGGCGGGCGTCCTGGTCGCGGCCTGAGGCCCGCCCGACATGGCCGCCGGCACCGAAGCGTGTGACCAGTTCCGCAGGCACGATCCCCGTCGTGACCGTGCGGTCCTGCAAGGACGCTTTACCGTCATAGATGGCGACCAGCGGCGGGAAGCGTTTGCGCAGCTCCGCCACCAGCTCCTGCAGCAGGCCCGCGCCGCGCTCCGGCAAATCGGTGGCGACGCCGCCGGGGATCACCCGGTCCATCATCAGCCGGTGCCCGAAGCAGGCGTCCGCGGTGCGCAGCACGCGCTCCCGCAACTGGCTGGTCTGGGCCAGCATGAAGGCGAAGGCGGCGTCGTTGCAGATGGCCCCGATGTCGCCCAGATGGTTGGCGATCCGCTCCAGCTCCGCCATCAGGGCGCGAAGCCACACCGCCCGCGCCGGCACCTCGACGCCGAGCGCCGCCTCCACCGCGCGGGCGAAGGCGAGGCTGTGCGCCACCGTCGCGTCGCCGGAGATGCGGGCGGCCAGTTTCGCCGCCTCCGCCACCGGCCTGCCCTGCATCAGCCCCTCCACCCCGCGGTGGACGTAGCCGAGCCGCTCCTCCAGCCGAACGACGGTCTCACCATTGGCGGTGAAGCGGAAATGGCCGGGCTCGATGATGCCGGCATGGACGGGGCCGACCGGAATCTGGTGCAACCCCTCGCCCTCCACCGGCAGGAAGGTGTAGGGGCCGGGGTTGGGCGCCGCTGCCGCCGGCTGTTCGGACAGGGGACGGCGCACGCCCCAGGCGTCGTGGTCCAGCCAGGGGCGCGGATCGGTCGTGCGCTCCGCCGTCAGGCCATAGAGGTCGTGGGCGGCGCGCTCCAGCCGGTTGGCGGCGGGACGCACGGCGCTCAGGCTCGGGAAACGGCCTTGCGGGCAGTCGAGGCTGACCACCGCGACGTCGCCGGAGAAATCCTCGCGGAAGGCGGCGTGGACCGCCCTCGGCTCCCCCCACAGGCCGAGCAGGCTCCAGGCGTTGCCCGCCAGTTCCTCGATCAGGCGCAGCCAGCCGTCGCGACCCAGCCGGTAGCGCGGCCAGGGCCGGTGGCCCTCGACCGGCGTGCCGATGCGGTTCAACAGGCCGAACAGCGGTTCTTCCCCGTACATGCAGCCCCCTACCCCAGCAACGCCGCGACGGTCTGGAACCACGCGACCAGCGGTCCCGGCAGCCAGACCCCCGCCACCAGAACCAGCGCCAGATGCGCGTAGAGCGGAACCAGCGTTCCCTCCAGCGGCACCGTCGCCACTGGAACGTCGCTGCCGTCCACGGTGCCGGGCGCGCCGAAGCACAATTGCTGGACCCGCAGCACCAGCGCCCCGAAGGCGACCAAGATGCCGAGCACCAGCGGCAGGGCCAGCAGCGGCTCCCGCGCGAAGGTGCTGGTGACCAGCAGGAATTCGCTCATGAAGACGCCGAAGGGCGGCAGACCGGCGATGGCCACGACCCCGGCCAGCAGGCCCCAGCCGAGCGCCGGATGGCTGACCGTCAGGCCGGAAATCCGCTCGATCCGCTGCGTGCCCGTCACCTGCACCGCGTGGCCGACCGCGTAGAAGATGGCCGACTTGGTGAGGCTGTGCATCGCCATGTGCAGCAGCCCGGCGAAGTTGGCGAGCGGCCCGCCCATGCCGAAGGCGAATGTGATGATGCCCATATGCTCGATGGAGCTGTAGGCGAAGAAACGCTTCACGTCGCGCCGCCGGTAGAGCATCAGCCCGGCCAGCAGCAGCGAGGCCAGCCCCATGGCGATCATCAGCGGCCCCGGCGCGATGGCCTGCCCGTTCGCCGCCAGCAGCATCTTGAAGCGCAGCACGGCGTAGAGCGCCACGTTCAGCAGCAGCCCCGACAGCACCGCGGAGATCGGCGTCGGCCCCTCCGCGTGGGCGTCCGGAAGCCAGGCGTGCAGCGGCGCCAGCCCGACCTTGGTGCCGTAGCCGATCAGCAGGAAGACGAAGGCGAGATTGAGGATCGCCGGGCTGATCTTGGCGACGTGGCCCATCAGCTCCGTCCAGGTCATCGCCGCCATGCCCGGCCCCATCACCGGCTGGGCGGCCATGTACATCAGGATGGTGCCGAACAGGGCGAGCGCGATGCCGACGCCGCACAGGATGAAGTACTTCCACGCCGCCTCGATGCTGGCCGCGGTGCGGTACAGGCTGACCATCAGGACGGTGGTCAGCGTCGCTCCCTCCACCGCCACCCACATGACGCCCAGGTTGTTGGCCGACAGGGCCAGCAGCATGGTGAACATGAAGGCCTGGTACATGGCGTGGTAGAAGCGCAGCTTGCGCTCGTCCAGCTTCCCCACCGCGATCTCGTGCGCGATGTAGCCGGCGGAAAAGACACTGGTGGTCAGTCCGACGAAGGCGGTGAGCGCGATCAGGTAGATGTTGAAGGCGTCCACCACGAACAGCGCGCCGCTCGACGGCTCCAGCCCGAACAGGACCAGGGACACCAGCAGCGTGACGGCGGAGAACCCGATGTTCAGCCGCGCCCCCAGCCGGTGGCCGGGAACCAGGGCAAGGACGGCGGCGCCGATCAGCGGGGTGGCGACGATGACGGCGACGGCGCTCAATCGCTTTCCCCCCGGAAGCTCTCGATCTTCTGCATGTCGAGCGTGTCGAACCGCTCGCGGATGTGGAACAGGAAGATCCCGAAGATGATGAAGGCGACCATGACGGAGAAGGCCACCGACATCTCGACCACCAGAGGCATGCCGGCCACACCGACCGCCGCCAGGATCAGCCCGTTCTCGATCGACATGAAGCCGACCACCTGGCTGACCGCGTTGCGCCGGGAGATCATCATCAGCAGGCCGAGCAGGACGACCGACAGCGACAGCGCCAGATTCTCGCGGGTCAGGGCGGTGGCGTCGGCGGTCACCGGCAGAACCAGCAGGATCGACAGGGTGACCAGCGACACGCCCGCCACCATGGTCAGCCCGATGCCCAGCGCCGGCTCGATGCTGCGGTGGATCTTCATCTTCACGATGATGCGGTGCAGCGCCACCGGGATCAGAATGGCCTTGAGGACCAGCGTCAGCAGGGCGGTGATGTAGAGGTGCGGCTCCCCGTGGGAATAGGCCTGCCACGCTGCCGTCGCGGTCAGGGCGAGCGCCTGCATGGTGAAGACGTTGAGCAGGGAGAACAGTCGCCGCTGATAGAGCAGAGCGAAGCTCATCAGCAGGACGACCGCCCCCAGCATGTGCGCGGCGTCATAAGCCAGGTCGCTCATCTCACACCCCCCGCGACACGTAGAGGAAGATAGCGCCGAGCAGGCTCAGCAGCAGGGCGCCGCCGAGGAACTCGCCGACCCGGAAGACGCGCATCTTGGCGATGGAGGTCTCGAACAGCGCCAGCAGAACCCCGCCGAAGGCGAGCTTCGTCACGAAGATCAACACGCCCCCCAACGCCGCCATGACGCCTGATCCGGCGGTCGCCATGCCCCAGGGCGCGAAGACGCAGGCGATCAGCGCCATGTAGAGCAGCAGCTTGAGCATGCTCGCCGCTTCGACCAGAGCGAGGTGACGTCCGGAATATTCCAGCACCATGGCTTCGTGCACCATGGTCAACTCCAGGTGCGTGGCCGGATTATCGATGGGAATGCGCGCGTTCTCGGCAATCGCCACCATGACCAGCGCGATCAGCGCGAGCGCCAGGGAGATGCGCAGCCCGACCGCGCCGGACATCATGAAATCAGCGATCTCGGCGAGCGAGGTGCTGCGGACCAGGATCGCCACCGAGAAGACGATCATCAGCATCGCCGGCTCCGCAAGCGCCGCAATCATCATCTCGCGCGACGAGCCGATGCCGCCGAAACTCGTCCCCGTGTCCATTCCGGCGAGCGCCAGGAAGAATCGCGCGGAGCCGAGCAGAGCGATCAGCGCGATCAGGTCCGCTGTCGGGGCGAGCGCCAGTTGCGTGGTGAAGACCGGAACCAGCCCGGCGGCCAGCCAGATCGCCGTGAACATCATGTAGGGCACGGAGCGGAACAGCCAGGAGGCGTTGCGGGCCAGCACCACCTCCTTGCGCAGCAGCCGCAGCAGGTCGCGGTAGGGCTGGAGCACGGACGGCCCCCGCCGCCCGACCAGCCGCGCCTTCACCAGCCGCACCCAGCCGGTCAGCAGCGGCGCCAGGGCCAGCACCAGCAGCATCTGCAGGATCTGATAGAGGGTGGCAAGCAGCAGCGTCATCGTTGCGTCACCGCCACCATCACCAGCAGCACGACCAGCGCCAGGAACATCAGGGTCAGGTAGCGGCGAATGGTCATGAACTGCAACCGGTTGGCCCGGTCGGCCAACCAAGTCACCGCGCGGGACAGCGGCTCCACCACCACGAGCCAGGCCGGGTCGGTCCAGGTCACCGACAGGCGGGCGGGGCGCGTGTCGCCCGGTGCCGGCATGTCCACATGGTCGCGGGCGCGGAACACCGTGCTGCCGAAGGCGCGGCGGATCGGTTGCCCGAAGCTGGAGGCCGTGTATTGGGTGACCGCCGCCGGGTCCGGCCCGTCGAAGCCGCAGCCCCAGGGGATCGACCAACGCACCCGGTCGCTCGCTTTGCGGTGAATGCCCAGCACCAGCACGACCGACAGCAGCGCGATCACCACCAGCATGATCAGGCCGTTGTAGGAGTTGCCGATGGCCGAGGTCGGGGCCAGCCAGAACCAGGGCTGGTAGGCGCGGCCATCGAACGGCCCGGCCTCGACCAGCAGGCGCAGCGCCGGCTCGAACAGGCGGATCAGCGGAGTCGGCAGGACGCCGAGAACGACGCAGAGCACCGCCGGAACCGCCATGCCCAGCCGCATCGCCCGCCCGACCTCCACCGCTTCCGCGGCGGCGCGCGACCGCGGGCGGCCCAAGAAGGCGATGCCGTAGAGCCTCACGAAGCAGGCGCCGGCGAGCGCGGTGGCGAGGGCCAGAGCGGCACCGACCACGGCGATCTCGATCTTCAGCGACCATTCCGACAGGGCCGGGGCGTTCAGGATGGCCTGGAACAGCAGCCATTCCCCGACGAAGCCGTTCAGCGGCGGCAGGGCCGAGATCGCCGCGGCGCCGATCAGAGCGAGGACCGCGGTGGTCGGCATCCGGTGGATCAGCCCGCCCAGCCGGTTCAGGTCGCGCGATCCCGTGGCGGTCAGCATGGCGCCCGCCGCGAAGAACAGCAGGCTCTTGAACAGGGAATGGTTGACCACATGCAGCAGCGCCGCCGCCAGGGCGAGCGCCGCGATCACCGGCGTGTGGGCGGCCTTGAAGACCAGCGCCAGCCCCAGCGCGATGACGATGGCCCCGATGTTCTCCACCGTCGAATAGGCGAGCAGCCGCTTCACGTCGTCCTGCATCAGCGCGTAGAGCACGCCCATCACGGCGGTCAGCGCGCCGAATCCCATGGTCACGCCGCCCCACCACCACTCCGGCTCGCCCAGCAGGTCGAACAGCACGCGGATCATCGCGTAGACGGCGACCTTGGTCATCACGCCGGACATCAGGGCCGACACGTGGCTGGGTGCGGCCGGATGGGCCAGCGGCAGCCAGACATGCAGCGGCACCAGCCCGGCCTTCGACCCGGCCCCCAGCAGGATCAGCACCACGACCAGCGCCGCGGCTCCCGCCTCCGGCGCGTGGGCGCGGATGGCGGCGAAGCTGTAGTCGCCGTGCGCCGTCGCCAGCACCCCGAAGGCCAGCAGCAGGCAGGCCGTGCCGAAGCTCGCCATGAGGAGGTAGAGGCGCGCGGCCTTGGGCGTGTCCGGCTCCCGGTGGGTGGACAGAACCAGCAGCCAAGAGGCCAGCGACATGAACTCCCAGGACAGCAGGAAGGTGAAGGCGTCGGCGGCGATCAGCACCATGTTCATGCCCGCCAGGAACAGCGGGTAGAGCGGCAGGACCGGGCCATCCTGCGATCCGGCATGGCTGTCGTGATGCGCCCGTTCGTACCCCCAGCCGAACAGGCTGGCGGTGATGCCGCCCAGATTGACGACGATCAGGAAAACGGCGGACAGCGCGTCGGTGCGCAGATGGGCCTGAATCCAGGGCAGCCCGATCGGCAAAATCATCGTTGCATCCGGCCCGCCTCCGGCCAGCCCGACCGCCGCCCACAGCGCGATCAGCGCGCAGGCCCCCGCCGTTCCGCCATAGACGACCGTGGGCGCTTGCGGCAGCCGCTTCGCCGCGGCCCCGGCGACGGCCACAGCGAACAGCAAGGCGATTGCCGAAACGACCAGTCCCAAGGTTGCGAATCCACTTGGATTAGACCCACAATCAGTAAGGATGTTTCTCCCGACGAACGCAAGGGGAAAAACTCTGTCGTGTTCATCTCGCGGATGCGCGTGCTTTGGGCGCCACGCGCACAGAAAAAAGGCGGCTCACCAAATGGGGAGCCGCCGAAGTCTGTTCGGGAGGAAACGCAACCAAGTTGCAGGGGAAGATATGCGTCCGTTAAGGTTAACGGCGCGTAAAGGGCGCTGGGTTTTTCTTTGACTATACTTTTTCGCAAGGGCCGGGCTGCGAATTCGCGCGTCCACTCCGGACCGGTCTCCCTGCCCTCTCCCAGATCGGCACTGGCCGGGCAGGCCCGCTTCGCGCTATAGGAGGCCCCCTTCCCTTTCACCAGTCACCGGTCCTCCATGCCGTCCACGTCCATCAGCCAACGCATCGCCGACGAGCTTTCGGTCCGCGAATCCCAGGTCGCCTCGGCCGTCAAGCTGCTCGACGAGGGATCGACCGTTCCCTTCATCGCCCGTTACCGCAAGGAGGCCACGGGCGGGCTCGACGACACGCAGCTGCGTACGCTGGAGGAACGGCTGTCCTACCTGCGCGAGCTTGAGGACCGGCGCGAGGCGATCCTGTCCTCCGTCCGCGAGCAGGACAAGCTGACGCCGGAGCTGGAGCTGCAGATCCGTCAGGCCGACACCAAGACGCGCCTGGAAGACCTCTACCTGCCTTACAAGCCGAAGCGCCGCACCAAGGCGCAGATCGCCCGCGAGGCCGGGCTGGAGCCGCTGGCCGACCGGCTGCTCGCCGACCCGTCCCGCCAGCCGGACGCCGAGGCCGCCGGCTTCGTCAGCGCCGACAAGGGGGTGGCCGATGTCAAGGCGGCGCTGGACGGCGCCCGACACATCCTGGTGGAGCGCTTTGGCGAGGACGCCGAACTGGTCGGCAAGCTGCGCGCGTCGATGGCCGACAAGGGCGTGGTGACCTCCAAGGTGATCGAGGAGAAGCGGGCGGAGGGCGCCAAATTCTCCGACTATTTCGAATTCGACGAACCCTGGGCGAAGGTGCCCTCGCACCGCGCGCTGGCGCTGTTCCGCGGCCGGACGCAGGGCGTGTTGGACATCCGGCTTGACCTGCCGGTCGAGGAGGGCCAACCCCACCCGGCGGAGCGCACCATCGCCGTCCACACCGGCATCCGCGACCAGGGCCGCCCGGCCGACAAGTGGCTGTCCGACGTGGTGCGCTGGACCTGGAAGCTGAAGATCGGCCCGCACGTCGAGACCGACCTGATGGGCGACCTGCGCGAGCGCGCGGAGGACGAGGCCATCCGCGTCTTCGCCCGCAACCTGCACGACCTGCTGCTGGCCGCCCCGGCCGGCCCGCGCACCACCATCGGCCTCGACCCCGGCATCCGCACCGGCGTGAAGGTCGCCGTGGTCGACGCCACGGGCAAGCTGGTCGACACCGCCACCGTCTATCCGCACCAGCCGAGGAACGATTGGGACGGCTCGATCGCCGCCATCGCCGCCCTGGCGGTGCGCCACAAGGCGGAGCTGATTTCGATCGGCAACGGCACGGCGAGCCGCGAGACGGACAAGCTGGTCGCCGACCTGTTTAAGCGCCATCCGGAGCTGAAGCTCACCAAGCTGGTGGTCAGCGAGGCCGGCGCGTCGGTCTATTCGGCCTCCGAGACCGCGGCGGCGGAGTTCCCGAAGCTGGACGTCAGCCTGCGCGGCGCCGTCTCCATCGCCCGCCGCCTTCAGGATCCGCTGGCCGAGCTGGTGAAGATCGAGCCGAAGTCCATCGGCGTCGGCCAGTACCAGCACGACGTGTCCGGCGGCAAACTCGCCCGCTCGCTGGACGCGGTGGTTGAGGATTGCGTGAACGCGGTCGGCGTGGACCTGAACATGGCGTCCGTCCCCCTGCTCACCCGCGTGTCCGGCCTGAACGAGACGATCGCCCGCAACATCGTGGAGCACCGCGACCGCAACGGCGCTTTCCGCTCGCGCAAGCAGCTGCTCGACGTGGCGCGCCTCGGCCCGAAGACGTTCGAGCAGGCCGCCGGCTTCCTGCGCATCCGCGAGGGCGACAACCCGCTGGATACCTCCGCCGTCCACCCCGAAGCCTACCCGTTGGTCGAGCGCATCCTGAAGAAGACCGGCAAGGATCTCGGCAGCGTCATCGGCGACGCCCGATTCCTGCGCGGGCTGAACGCCGAGGATTTCACCGACGAGCGGTTCGGCGTGCCGACCGTCGAGGACATCCTTAAGGAACTTGAGAAGCCGGGCCGCGACCCCCGCCCCGAATTCAAGACCGCCACCTTCCAGGAGGGGGTCGAGGAGTTGAAGGACCTCCAGCCCGGCATGGTTCTGGAAGGGGTGGTGACCAACGTCACCGCCTTCGGCGCCTTCGTGGACATCGGCGTGCACCAGGACGGTCTGGTCCACATCTCGCAGCTGTCCACCAGCTTCGTCAAGGACCCGCACACCGTCGTGAAGGCCGGTGACATCGTGAAGGTCAAGGTGATGGAGGTGGACATCCCGCGCAAGCGCATCGGCCTGACCATGCGCCTGACCGACGCCGCCCCGCGCCCGGAGAAGGGGCAAGGCCGGGGAGAGGGGCAGCGGGGAGAGGGGCAGCGTGGCGATGACAAGCGACGGGACGACCGCCGCGGCCCGCCGCCCGGCAAGAGCGGCTCGGCTCCGAAGCCGGCCCCCAAACCGGTGAAGGCCCCCGAGCCCATCAACAACGCTTTCGCCGAAGCCTTCGCACGGGCGCAGGCCGGCAAGAAGCGGTAGGCTCCTCACACATGGGGAGCGTCCCGCCACACGCCGGCACTCTCCCCATGGACGGTTCGCGCGCCAAAGGCTAGTGTGCACCGACGCCAACCGCATAGGCGCCCATGCTCTCTTCGGCAACCCGAATCGTCGGCCTGTACACGGGCCTCGCCACCGCCTGGGTGGTGGGGTCCGACCGCTTTTTGGACGCCGCCGGTCTGGGCGAGGTGGTGCTGATCCAGAACGTCAAGGGCACCGCCTTCGTCCTGTTCACTGCGCTGGTCTTGTGGGGCTTCCTGCGCCAGGAGTTCCAGCGCCGAACCCGCTCGGAGGACGCCTTGCGTTCCACGCTGGACCGGCTGGCGCAGTCGGAGGCCGATCTCCGCTCGGTCATCGAGAAGTTGCCGGATGCCTTTTTCCGCACGGATCTCGATGGGCGGATCAGCATGGCCTCCCCGCAGTTCGCGCGGGAATTCGGGCTGACACCCGAGGCGGTGATCGGCACCCGCATCGCCGACCATTACGTGGAGGAGGACGGGCGCGCCAAGTTCCTTGCGGCGCTGGAGGAATCGGACGGCGAAGTCCGCGACCACCGCATGCCGATGCGGCGACAGGACGGCACCACCTTCTGGATTTCCGCCAACGCCTACATTCGCCGCGACCCCGCCGGGCGTCGCATCGGCATCGAGGGAATCGCCCGCAACACCACCGCACAGCACCATCTGGAGGAACGGCTGCGCTACCTCGCCGGGCATGACGCGCTGACCGGGCTGTGCAATCGCATCCGCTTCGAAGACCGGCTGGAACACGCCATCACCCGCGCCAAGCGGGAGGACAAGAGCTTCGCCCTGCTTTTCCTCGACCTCGACGGCTTCAAGGAGGTCAACGACACCCACGGGCACCACAAGGGCGACGAGGTGCTGGTGACCACCGCCCAACGCCTGTCCGGCGCGCTGCGCAACAGCGACACCACCGCCCGCATCGGCGGCGACGAATTCGCCGTCCTTCTGGAGGGGGACATCTCCGTCGAGGACGCCCGGGCCGTGGCGGAAAAAGTCATCGACTCCATCGACCGGCCCCTGCCCGGCCTTGACCTGTCGGTGTCGGCCAGCGTGGGCATGGCCTTCTTTCCATCGGACGGCGCCGATGCCGGTGTTCTGCTGCGCTGTGCCGATCAGGCCATGTACCGCGCCAAGCGTCTGGGCAAGAATCGGCTGGAACTGGGCACCGCCTGAGCGGGACTGCGGACGTCAAGACGGCTTGGCCGCGTCCATCACCAACCGAATGCCCAGCGCACCGATGACCGAGGCCGCCAGCCGGTCGATCCACGCCTTGGACCGCAGATAGGCGGCGCGGGGGCGGCCGGCGGAGAAAGCCACGGCGACGATGGCGTACCAGCCCGTCTCGACCAGGAACACGGCGGGCGGCAGGGCCAGCAGAATCCAGGCCGGCGGGGATACCGGCAGAAGGGCGGCGAAGATGCTGGCGTAGACGACGGCGGTCTTCGGGTTGCTGATCTGCGTCGCCAAACCGATCCCGAAGGAGCGCAAGGTGCCGTGGGAATTGGCGGGCCCATCCGGAACGCGTATCGGCTCCGCCGCCCCCCGCCAGATTCGCACCGCCAGATGAACGAGATAAAGGCCGCCAGCGACCTTCAGAATCAGATAGAGCCACCCGACCTGGATCAGCAGGGCGTTCAGACCGAGGAGGGCCAAGGTGGCAAAGGCGACGCCGCCCAAGCCCATGCCGAGGGCGGAGGCGAGCCCGGCACGGCGCGACACGGCGATGGAGGTGCGCGCCACCAGGACGAAGCTGGGACCGGGACTGATGGCGCCGATGGCCAAGGCGCCGAGGATGCTCAAAAGGGCAAGAACGGACCCATCCATGGCTGCGGCTCCGCTGTTCGGGGAAACCGCAGTTTATGAGTGGTGAACGGGATCGTCAGCCGACAAAATGGTCGCGGCGCCCCGCCCGCTCACTCCGCGGCCATCAGAAAGCTCGCGCCGTGGTGGGTGCGCGGGGGCATGTCAGGGAGACCGATCGTCCGCCCGACCTCTTCGGTCGTCGGCTGACGCCGGTAGGTCTCCACATAGCGGTCGAGGGCGGCGAGGCACTCGGCGATCGAACCGGAACCGACGGCCCGGCAGTCCTCGAAGGCATGCGGGTCGGGGCGGAACCAGTGGGTGATGTAGCCGTCCTCGGTCCCGTTCAGGGTGAGTGTCAGGGCAAAGCGTCCCTCATGCCCGATCCGGGCGTGGGCCGCGCGCAGCCGGGACTGGACCTCTTCGATGGTCATGGCGCGTGCTTCCTTCTAAACATCAGGCGGCCTTTCGATCACGCGGCGTGGCGGAGCAGCCGGTCTTCCAGGCTGCGCGCCCATTCGGCGTCGTGGGCCAGCGATTCCACCAGCAGGCGGGCCGGGCCGGCCGCGTCCGCCGGGGTATCGGGGCGGAGCAGCCCGGCCAGCCGCATGGCCAGCGATTCCGCCTCCGCCTCGACCCAGCGGGCATAGTGCTTGCGGCGTTCCGCCTCGTTCCAATACCAGCGCGGAAGCTGGGGGTGGCTGCGCTCCATCTCGCCTTCCCAGGCGCTCATGCGGAACAGACCGCTGGGGGAGCGTTCGGTGGTAGTGCTTGTTGCGGGTGTCATTCAGGGCTTCTCCCTTCCACGCCGCAGAGTAGCGTGGCTCAGGCGGCCTCCAGATCGCCGCCCTCGTCGTCGTCTTGCTCGAGGATTTCCGCCTTCTTCTGGGCGAACAGGCTGGTGATGCGGTGCTGGGCCGTGCGGTCCACCGTGCCGATCTCACGCAGGCGGGTGCCGGCGCCGGTGCGCCACAGCTCCTCCAGGTCGTCCAGGTCCAGGCAGGCGCCGAGCCGCTTGCGGATCTCCTCCTCGAAGGCGGCGATGGCGGTCGGCTGAAGGTCCGGGTTGGACTTGGCGGCATAGAAGGCCTCGGCCTCCTCCCGGTACTTGCTGTCGTCGAACTGGCCCATATGCACGTCGGCGGCGAGACCGAGTTGGACGAGGCATTTGCCCACCGCGTCGGTCATCGACATTTTGAAGCACTCGTCATCGGGCGCCTCGATGCCGTTGCGGCGGCGGACCATCTCCGTGCCGCCCCACTGCGGGCCGGTCCAGCATTTCTCGCCCGTTTCCGGGTCGAGGTACCAGACGCGAGCGCAGATGAAGATCATGCGTTCGGCGATGGTCCAATCCATCTGCTCATAGCCCCAACCCTTGCCGACCGGACCGAACACCTCGGTCATCATCATCAGCCGCCAGGTCGGGTCGATCTGCGTGCCGCGGAAGCCGCCGGAGCGGGTGAAGGGCTTGGTCGCCTTCGGGTCCGTCCGCTTCAGCCGGTTCCACAAATGCATGGGGTCCGGGGCGGCGGGGCCCACGGTGGCGGTCTGGGAACCCGCGATCTTCGGAGCGGCCGTGCTGACGGTCTTCTCGGTTTCGGCAACGGTGTCGGTCTTGCTCATGCGTCCCATGGTCGTCGGGTTCCCCTTTTGGCAAGCATTTTGGTCAGTAGCGTTCGTCTCTCCCCTCACCCCAGCCGCCGCTGAGCACAGCGTCCAGGGTCGGGTCAGGGGACGGATCAGCCGTGGCGGGCTGCCACGGTTCGGCGGTGTCGAGCGCCCGCCGTGGCGGCGCGCCGTAGCGCAGCGACAGGCGTCCCTCGCGGTCACGGGCGAGGTAAAGGCCGCGGCCCGGCTCCTCCCCGGCCACAAAGGCGATGCGCGCGTCGGCGGGCATCAGCGCCTTCAGGGCGGTCTCCGCCTCGCGGACGACGAGGGCGGCGGCGCGGCGGTCCACCAGCTCCGCGGCCAGGGCGGCGAAGCGGTTGTGCCGGGCCATGTCGACCACCCGTCGGGTCTCGTAGGATGGCGCGTCCGCAGGCAACGGATCGCCGGGCTCAACATCGTTGGCGACGTGCCACCAGAAGGCGTCCAGCGTCGCCATCAGCCGCCCGCAATCCGCTTCCCGACGCGGAACGCGGACAAGCGCGTGGCCGGTGGGGCGCAGGATGGACAGCATCGCCCGATCCAGCCCGGTGACCACCAGTTGGTGCTGGACCTGCCAGTGGTAGCGTTGGGCCAGCTCCGCATCCGTTTGGAAGCCGCCGGTGAATTTCGCCTCCACCAGCGTGTCCGGCGCGCCGCTGTCCGTGTCGCCCTCCCAGGTCAGGAAATCCGGGTGAGCAACCATCCAGTCATGCTCCGGATGGACCCAGGTCCGTTCCGCCGGCACGCAGCGAAGGCCGGTGACCTTCTCCACGAAGCGCGGGTGAAGATGCTCGGTCGCGATGCCGATCTGCACCGCGGCGACGAGGCCCAGATCGGCGGGAGCCGACCGTCCCGTCTTCTCGCGCCACAGGTTCAGCCAGTCGCCCGCCATGATGCGGGTGGCGTCGGAAGACCCGATCCGCCCTGCCCGCGCGGCGCGCTGCGCGTCCGTAATCGCCATTCCCCTGCCGGCCCCCAGCCGTTTCTCTGCGTCTCTGGCTTCGAGTCGATGCGTCTTCGCAGCGCCATCGCCGTTAACCATAAACCGTATCGTGAATATGGGCTGCGAACACGCAGGATTCAAGAACAAAAAGAGAACCTGCGGCTTGGCCGTAGGATCGAATCTTCGAACCTTTTCAAAAAACTAAGTAGAATGCAGCGCGGCCGCGGTCTCGCTGTGACCGAATCGGGCGACTCGGCACAAATGGTTATGGATTCGTGGCGTCAAAGGGGGTTGTAAAAAAGAATTTCACCGCCGGGATTGGCGGCTTTTCTTCCAGATTCCCGCCAAATACACGCGATCAGGCGCGCAGGCAGCGCGTGATGTGAACCGCGACCCCCGCGACGTTGGCGCGCTCGATGGGCGTCGGGCGGCAGCCGGGGTCGGTGCTGACCGGCAGCAGATGGGGCGGGAAGAAGCGGTAGCCGCACACCGTTCCGTCGCCCACCGTAACCACCACGTCGCCGGCTTGCGGGGCCAGCACGTCCAACGGTTCCAGCACCACGCAGTCGTCCGGCAGGACTCCGGCGGCGTTGAGGCTCGAGGAGGCGATGGTCAGCGCGAAGGCGCGGCGCGACGCCGGACGGTCCACGGCAATGCCTCGCGCCCCGCCCGTCAGGGCTGCGGCGATGAAGGCTTCCCCGGCCCTTCGCCCCAACTCCAGAAAGTCATGCACCTGTTCGACGGACAGCAGAGGCACCCGTGCCACGGCGGGATAGGCGGCCTCATCGAGAAAGCGCGGCTCGGAACCGGCGACGCGGGCCAAGCGGCCCAGGGTTTCCGCGCTGGGAACGCTGCCCCGCGCCGGGTCGCGCAGGAAGCGCGTGATGTTGGTCGGCGTGACCTCGGCCAGCCGCGCCCAGGCCCCGGCGCTCCAGCCCTGGGCCTCCATCACGCCGGTCATCCAGCGCAGGATCGCCCGCCGCGTGTCGTCCATACTGCCGTCCTCCCGCCGAAAGAGCGCCCTTATAAGAGAGAACGTTGAAGGAACGCGCAAGGTTTCTTCGCTTATGTCGCAATTTCGCCGAGGATGCGCTGCGATTTCGCAGTATCGCGTCCGACTCCCCTCATCTCCCGCTGCGCCCTTTCCCCACCCATTGCGACACGCCGTGCGCGCCGCCATCTGGAAGGCGCGAAACCACATCCGGAGGAACCGATGATCGTCACCAGCACCGACACCGTCGAAGGCCGTCGCATCACCCAGTATCTCGGCATGGTCGCGGGCGAAGCGATTCTGGGCGTGAACATGTTCCGCGACCTGTTTTCCGGCATCCGCGACATCGTCGGCGGTCGGGCCGGCGGTTACCAGAACGCGCTTCGCGACGCCCGCGAAGCCGCTTTCGCCGATCTTCAGGAATCGGCGCGGGCGCTCGGAGCGGACGCGATCGTCGGCGTGGACATCGATTACGAGGTGTTGGGCAAGGAGAACGGCATGCTGATGGTTTCCATCAATGGAACCGCCGTCCGGCTGGGCTGAGTTCCCCCAACCGTTTAGGCCGATTGCCCGCCTGGACGGACGGTCGCACCCCCTTACACTCCCTCCCCGCATCGATAGGGACCTGAGAAACGGGAGGGACGACATGCGTTCTCTGGCGAAACGGCTCGGCGGCCTGGCCCTGGCTGCCGGGCTCTTCTGTGCGGCGCCAGGCCTGGCCTTCGAGGGCCTCGTGGAGAAGAAGGTGTTCGAGATGCCGTCCTACACCACGGTGGGCGGCGGCACGATCAAGAACGTCCGCATCGGCTGGGAAAGCTACGGCAAGCTGAACGACGCCAGGGACAACGTCATCCTCGTCACCCATTTCTTCAGCGGCAACAGCCACGCCGCCGGCAAGTACAAGATGGAGGACCCGGCCCCCGGCTATTGGGATTCCATCATCGGGCCGGGCAAGCCGCTGGACACCGACAAGTTCTTCATCATCAGTTCCGACACGCTGGTGAACCTGTCGCCGAAGGACCCGACCGTCGTCACCACCGGCCCGGCCAGCGTCAATCCCGACACCGGCAAGCCCTACGGCATGAGCTTCCCGGTCGTCACCATCCGCGATTTCATCAATGTTCAGAAGGCATTGCTGGACAGTCTTAATGTAAAGTCACTGCACGCGGTGATGGGCGGGTCCATGGGATCGCTCCAGGCGCTGGAATGGGGGGCTTCCCATCCGGAGCTGGTCAAACGCGTGGTCGCGGTGATCGGCGGGGCCGAGGCCGACCCCTTCCTGATCGGCTGGCTGAACCTGTGGGCGGCCCCCATCCGCGTCGATCCGAACTGGCAGGGCGGCGATTACTACGGCAAGGCGGAGCCCAAGGCCGGGCTGACCGAGGCGTTGAAGCTGGTGACCCTGCACGCCCGCCACTGGAAATGGGCGGACGCCACCTTCGGCCGCGGCTGGGCGGAGGAAGGCAAGGACCCCGCTGCCAGCATGAACAACCAATACGCCATCGAAGCGTGGCTGGACAAGGCGGCGGCGGCCCGCGCCGCGGTCAGCGACGCCAACCACTTCCTGTATCTGGTGAAGGCCAACCAGACCTTCCTGGTGGGCGGCGGCGGGGCTCTGGACGAAGGGTTGGCGAAGATCAAGGCGCCGGTGCTGCTGATCCCCTCCGCCGACGACCTCGTCTTCCCGCCGGAGCGCGCCATGCATCCGCTGAAGGAGCGGCTGGAGAAGCAGGGCGTCGCGGTCACCTACACCGACGCGATCACCACCAGCCTCGGCCATCTCGACGGCATTGCCAACATCGCCAAGGCCGGCGACACGATAGCGTCCTTCATGGCACAGTAAAGAAACCTGCCGCCCCGCCCGGCACGGACCGTCAGGCGGGGCCTTTTCCATTTGTTCTCATGGGCCGACGTAATGCGGCATCAGCTTGGCCTGATCGCCGACATAGACGTTGCACCGGCTGTCTTGGCCGTCGAAGAAATACACCTGACCGGTCTTCCGCTTGTTCTGCGGGTCGGACAGGTTTGCCCCACCGGAGAAGGCGACGCCATAACGCCTGTCCGGCGTCCGAGCCCAGTAAAAGCCGTCCATCTCCTGCCCAAAGGCACCCCGTTGACACAGGTGCGACAGAGCGGCGTCGTAACGGGTCAACCCGTCCAGACCCTTCGGCAGGTTATAAACCGCCTGGCTGCGCACATGGCGGGTGCGGGGCGGAATGACCTCCTGCGGAAGGGATGAGCGATTCAAGGCACGCAAATGGCCGGGATCGGTCCGCTCGACCCGCATCGGGTCCGCCGCCGCGGGCACAGCCAGCAGCACAAGAAACAGCGGAACGGCGGCGATGACCTTCATGGGCTGAGCGGTGAAACGGCCAAGAACGACAGGACTATAGCACGGCCTGCCCGCCGGTGAGGAGCAGTCGCCGACCAAGGAGACAGCGGGAGCTGATAAATTCGTTTCTTTTCAAATGATTAAGGTTGTTTTCCAACTTCCTTTATCAAGAAACTTAGGCTCTCTGATTCTTAAAGTTATGCGTTGTAAAAATAACCTAATTGTCTGTTTTTAAATGGGTTCATATCCGCTCCCCCTTGCCATCCAGATAGCGGGTGATCGTAGCCAGGAAGTCTTTCGGCTGGATCGGCTTGGGCACATGCCCGTCGAACCCGGCGCTGGAAAAGCGCAGCATGTCCGTGGGTGTGGACAGGTTGGTGACCGCAACGACCAGCGTGCGCGCCAACGCCCGGTCAGCACGGATCAGCCGCATCAACTCGACGCCGGACAGGCTGGGCATCACCACGTCCATGATCACCAGATCGGGTTTCAACGCGCGCATCAGATCCAGCACGCCCCGCGGGTCGTCCGTCTCCACCACGCGGTGTCCGCCCTCCTCAAGGCAACGAACCAACAGTTTGCGCATCAGTGCGTTGTCATCGACAACGAGGATGGTCCGCGTCCGGTCCGAAGAATGGGCGTCCATGGATTCGGCCTCCCCCTGGTCACGGCGCCTTGCGTGCGCCGGCGGACGAGGCGTCCGACAGCCACCAAGCGTCGAAAGAGAGCGAATAGGGCGGCACGGTGTCGGGGCGCTTCAACCGGTTCCAATAGGCGACGCGGTAGACGCCGGAGTACCAGTGCGGCACCACGTAATGGTTCCACAGCAGCACCCGGTCCAGGGCCGACACCGCGGCTTTCAGATCCTCCTGGCTGCCGGCGCGGACGATCTCGCCGATCAGGTGATCGACCGCCTCGCTGCGCACCCCGGCCAGATTCTGGCTTCCCGGACGGTCGGCGAAGGCCGATCCCCAATAGCCGGTCTGCTCGTTCCCCGGCGACAGGGATTGCGGCCAGACATGGACCACCATGTCGAAATCGAAGTCGCGCGTGCGGTTCTCGTACTGGGTCGTGTCCACCGTGCGGATGCTGGCCCGGATGCCAAGCCGCTTCAGATTCTCGATGAAGGGCAGCGTCACCCGCTCGAAGGTCGGGCTGTCGAGAAGGATTTCGAAGTCCAGCGGCTTGCCGGTCGCGACGTCGACCCGCACCCCGTTGCGCACGTCGGTCCCCGCCTCGTCGAGCAGCCGCTTGGCCTCCAGCAGGTTGCGGCGCAGCCCGTTCTGGCCCTCCGTGCTGGGCGGATGGTAGGTCTTCTCGAAGACCTCGGCGGGGATCTTCCCGCGCAGCGGCTCCAGAATCGCCAGTTCGCGGCCCTGCGGCAGGCCCCTGGACTGGAGCGGCGAGTTCTCGAAATAGCTCTCCGTCCGCTTGTAGGCGCCGTAGAACAGGGTCTGGTTCGTCCACTCGAAGTCGAAGGCATAGGCGATGGCCTGGCGCACCTTGGGGTTCGCGAAGACCGGGCGGCGCGTGTTGAACACGAAACCCTGCATGCCCGCCGGCACCTCGTTGGCGATCTCCTCCTTCACCACCTTGCCGTCGCGCACCGCGTCGAAGTCGTAGCCGGTGGCCCAGGTCTTGGCGACGTTCTCCTGGCGGAAGTCGTACAGCCCGCCGCGGAAGGCCTGAAGGGCGACGCTGGCGTCCCGGTAATACTCGTAGGCCATACTGCCGAAATTGTTCCGCCCGACATTCACCGGTAGGTCCCGGCCCCAATAGTCAGCGACCCGCTCGTAGGTGATGCCGCGGCCCGGATCGAACGACGCGATTCGGTAGGGGCCGCTGCCCAGCGGCGGCTCCAGCGTGGTCGACTGGAAGTCCTTGCCCTCCCAATAATGCTTCGGCAGCACCGGCAACTGGCCGACGATCATCGGAAGCTCGCGGTTGTCGCCCGGCTTGAAGGCAAAGCGGACGCGGCGCTCCCCCTCCGCCTCGACCTTATCCACGGCGCCGTAATAGCTGCGGTAGAAGGGGTGGCTCTCCGTCAGGATGGTGAAGGAGAACACCACGTCATCCGCGGTGACCGGCTTTCCATCATGCCACCGCGCGCCGGAGCGCAGGTTGAAGGTGATGGAGGAACGATCCTCCGGCATCTCCACGCTTTCGGCGAGCAGGCCGTATTCGGTGAAGGGCTCGTCCGCCGACCCGGTCATCAGCGTGTCGTAGATCAGCGTCGCCCCCGCCGCGGGCACGCCGCGTAGCGTGAAGGGGTTCAGCGTGTCGAAGGAGCCGATGGCCTGGAGGGTCACCTTGCCGCCCTTCGGGGCGTCCGGGTTGACGTAATCGAAATGCCGGAAGTCCGGCCCGTATTTCGGCTCGCCATACAGCGCCATGCCGTGCCGCGCCATGCCGTCCTGCGGCTGCGCGCCCGCCGATCCGGCCACGGCGGCGGCGATCAGCCCGATCAACAGTCCAGCGGCCACACGGCGCATGCCCCATTCTCCCATCGTTCGCTCCGGAGCGCTCGGCCCCGGTTCCGCTCTGATAACATGTGGGTGGGGTGAAGCGGTGCGAAACCCCCTTCCCTCCCCCCGCGGCATCGCGCCCCCGCGATTTGCTCTGGTGTCCCGGCGGGCTTGCGGTCATGGTTTTCGGCAATCCGCGCCGATAAGCGCGACCAGCATGGAGGGTTCTTCGACCGTGTCCGCCGAATTCACCGTCTACGGCAATGTCAATTCACAGCCCGCCACCCGCGTCGTCCTGTTCCTGTCGATGGCCGGCGTGCCCTACGCCTACCGCCATGTCGACCTGCGCGGCGGCCAGCAGAAGTCGGCGGACTACCTCGCCATCAACCGCTTCGGCCGGGTGCCGACCCTGGTCCACGGCGGCCTCAGCATTTCCGAATCGGGCGTCATCCTGACCTACCTCGCCGAGAAGACCGGCCGGTTCGGTGGGCGGGACGAGGCGGAGCGGATCAAGCTGGCGGAGTGGCTGTCCTGGCTGGCCGACGTGCTGCTGCCGGTCCAGCGCGCCCGCGCGGTGCGCAAGTTCCATGGCGACGCCAACGCCCTGCCCTGGATCGACGCCGCGGCGGCCGGCGGGCTCGCCCAGTTCGACCGCCATCTGGCGGGGCGAACCTTCATCGAGGCCGAACGGCTCAGCATCGCCGACATCTTCGCCTTCCCGTGGATCGACCTCGTGGAGGAGTCGAACATCGACATCGCCACCTATCCCAATGTCCAGGCGTGGCACGCCCGCATGCTGGCCCAGCCCGGCGCCAAGCGCCAAATGGAGCTGATGCCGCAGCAGGACGTCGGCTGATCCCAAAAGAAAAGGCCCCCCGCGCGATGCGGATGGGGGCCTTTCTTTAAGCGGACGCTCTTACTTCTTGGTGCCAGCCGACGCCACGAAGCTGTCGTAGGGCAGCTCGGCGACGCGGAACCAGAGCTGGGTCTCGTCCAGGAACGGCTTCCAGCTCTCGTAGATCGTCTTGAAGTTCGGGTTGGTCTTCGCCAGCTCGTCGTAATACTCAAAGGCGATCTTGTGCGCCTGCTCCATCAGGTCGCGCGGGTAGGCGCGCAGGATGGTGCCCTTGGCGACCAGACGCTTCAGAGCCTTGGCGTTCTCCGAATCGTAACGGGCGATCATGTAGGTGTTCGCCTCGGCGCAGGCGGCCGTCAGGATCGACTGATAGGACTTGGGGAGCTTCTCCCACTCCTGCAGGTTGACGTAGAGCGAGACGTTCGGCCCGCCTTCCCACCAGCCCGGGTAGTAGTAGTACTTGGCGACCTGATGGAAGCCCAGCCGCTCGTCGTCGTAGGGGCCGACGAATTCGGTTGCGTCGATGGTGCCCTTTTCCAGCGCCGGATAGACGTCCGCGCCGGCGATCTGGGTCGGGGTGGCGCCCATCTTCGACATGATCTGGCCGGTGATGCCGGCGATGCGGATCTTCAGGCCCTGGAAGTCCGCCGCGGTCTTGATTTCCTTGCGGTACCAGCCGCCCATCTGGGCTCCGGTGTTGCCCGCCGGGAACTGGATGACGTTGTGGTTCTTCATGAAGGCGCGCATCAGGTCGAGGCCGCCGGCCTGGAACCAAGCGGTGGTCTGGCGCGCGTTCGGGCCGAACGGAATGGCCGTATCGAAGGCGAAGGTCGGGTCCTTGCCGACATAGTAGTAGCCGCAGGTGTGGCCGCACTGGACCGAACCGTTCTGCACGGCGTCGAGCACCTGGAGGCCGGGCACCAGCTCACCACCCGGGAAGGCGCGGATCTGGAACTTGCCGTCCGTGCTCTCGGCGACGCGGCGGGCGATCAGCTCCGAAGCGCCGAACAGGATGTCGGTGCTCTTCGGGAAGCTCGACGCCAGGCGCCACTGGATTTCCGGCTGCGACTGCGCAATGGCCGGCGCGGCCACGCCGGCCACCGCCAGCCCCGCACCCGCGGCCGCAGCGCCCGCACCCGCCGACTTCAGAAACGCACGTCTTTTCACGATTCTTCTCCCGTGGACTCCGCCTTCCCTTTTCGTTTCAAGCGGCCCGTCGGACCACTTGTTGCGAGGGAATTTTCACAACTGTAACAAAGCAGCGTTTTCGTTCCGATTCATCGCACAAAAGCGCATGACAGGTCTACCCTGGTCCTACGGATTAGGCGACCGCCTCAGCCGCGCCGCCCCAGGAAGGCGGAGAGCGGCGGCAGGACCAGCGTCCGCCCGTCCGCCGTGACCTCGGGAACCGGCGCGCCCGGCGGACGCGGCAGGTCGAGTGCCGCCATCGGCGGCTTGCGCTTCAGCGCGTATTCCGCCGGCTGGTCGGACAGGTTGAAGACGGCCAGCAGGTCTTCGCCCTCCGCCGCCCGTTCGAAGGCCAGGACGCTGCCGGCCTCTTCCACCGCCGCGACGCCGCCCTGGGTCAGCGCCGGATGACGGCGGCGCAGGCGCAGGGCGCCCCGCCAGACGTCGAGCGGGCTGCCGGGGCGCCGCTCCTGCGCGTCCACGGCCAGGGCGTGGTGGGATTCCGCCACCGGCAACCAGGTCTCGACCGCGCTGGAGAAACCGGCGTTGGCGGCGGCGGACCGCCAGGGCATCGGCGTGCGGCTGCCGTCGCGCCCCTGGAAGTCGGGCCAATAGGCGATGCCGAAGGGGTCGCGCAGATCCTCCGGCTCCAGCACCGCGTTGGGCAGCGCCAGTTCCTCCCCCTGGTAGAGGCAGACGGTGCCGGGCAGCGCAGCGAACAGGGTGGCCAGCAGGGCGTTGAAGCGCTCCGGATCGGCGCCGGGCGGCAGCCAGCGGCTGGCGGCGCGCTCGACGTCGTGGTTGGAGAAGCTCCAGCAAATGGCCTCCGGCTGCGGCGTGCCGGTCAGCGCCCCGGCGAAGTTCCGCGCGGTGAAGGGCTGCTTGGCCAGCGACAGGGTGTAGGCGGCGTGCAGCCCCTGCGGCCCGCAATAGGCGGCGATGCGCCGCGCCGCGCCCGGCTGGCTCGACAGCTCGCCCAGCAGCACCCGGTCGGGATAGCGGTCGACCACCGCGCGCAGCCGGGCCAGCACGCTGTGAATGGCCGGGTGCATCATGTCGTAGAGATGCTGTTGCAGGGCGAACAGCTTGGCCGGCGGTTCCGCCCCGCTCCAGGCCGCCGCTGGATTGGAGCGAAGCTGCGGGTCATGGGCGAAGAAGTCCACCGCGTCGATGCGGAAGCCGTCCACCCCGCGCTCCAGCCAGAAAGCTGCGGTGTCGCCGAGCGCCTGGAGCACCGCCTCGTCGTGCAGGTTCAAGGCGGGCTGGCTGGACAGGAAATGGTGCAGGTAATACTGGCGCCGCCGCGGCTCCCACGTCCAGGCGGGGCCGCCGAACACCGACAGCCAGTTATTGGGCGGCGTGCCGTCGGGGCGCGGGTCGGCCCAAACGTACCAATCCGCGAAGTCCCCGCCACGCGACCGACAGCTGTCGCCGAACCAGGGGTGCGCGTCCGAGGTGTGGCCGCAGACCAGATCCAGGATGACCTTCAGCCCGTGGCCATGCGCCGCCTCGATGATGCGGTCCACCGTCTCCAGCCGGCCCATGCGCGGATCCACCGCCCGGTGGTCGGTGATGTCGTAGCCGAAATCCTTCTGCGGCGACGGGTAGAAGGGGCTGATCCACACCCCCTGCACGCCGAGCGACGCCACATGGCCGATGCCGTCCAGCACGCCGTCCAGATCGCCCCAGCCATCGCCGTTCCGGTCGAGGAAGCTGAGGGGATAGATCTGGTACAGCGCGGCACCGCGCAGCCACGAAGACGCCTGGGACATGAGGACCCTCCACACGAGACTCGTGCAAAGGGTCCGCCCATAGCACTAACGATCGGTTACCGGGCTGCGATTGGTCACGGCTTCCGCGTCGGCGTCAGGCGCAGCCAGGGCGCCCACACCTGCCGCATGGCGTCGCTCCACATCCGCATCGGCGCCGCCCACGGGGCCAGCCACGGGGCCAGCATCGGGTTGGCGTTGGCGAAGGCCGGGTTGAGCAGCGGGTTGGCAGAGGCCAGCAGCGCCGGCCCCATCATCCCGCGCAGCGCGTCGAAGGACGGCGTGGCGGTGATCTGGATGGCGATCGTCTCGGCCCCGCGCTCCGGATCGTCCCGGTGCAGGATCTGGATGTCCAGGTTCGGCAGGGCGGCGGTCAGCTTGGTCTCTTCCATCGTCATCTTCCCTTCGGTGCCGGCGGGCATCACGGCCGAAGCCATGGTCGCCGAACGGCGCGACCGCCGCAACCATGCAACCAAAACGCGGCGCCGATGTTTCCCGCAGGCAGCCGATGGGCTGGCAACCGATGGGATTCCAGCATGGACGGACTGACGGTCACCGATCCCCGCCCCGACGCGGAAGAGGCCGCGGCCTGCGCCGGGCTGAGCTATGTCTGCGACGACGAGCCGGGCATCCGGCGGCGGCGCGCCGGCAAAGGCTTCTCCTATCGGTGGCCCGACGGCACCCGGGTGACCGAGGAGGACACGCTGGAGCGCATCCGCAAGCTGGCGATCCCGCCGGCCTACCGCGGCGTCTGGATCTGCCCGGACCCGGACGGCCACCTCCAGGCCACCGGCCGTGACACGCGCGGGCGCAAGCAGTACCGCTACCATCCCCGCTGGACCGAGATGCGCGAAGGCACGAAGTTCGGGCGGATGCTCGACTTCTGCCACGCCCTGCCGGCCATCCGCCGTCAGGTGGACAACGACCTCGCCCGCCGCGGCCTGCCGCGGGAAAAGGTGTTGGCCGCCGTGGTCCGGCTGCTGGAAACCACGCTGATCCGCGTCGGCAACGAAAGCTACGCGCGGGAGAACAGCAGCTACGGCCTCACCACCCTACGCGACGACCACGCGGACATCGAAGGGACGGAGATCCGCTTCACCTTCAAGGGCAAGTCCGGAAAGGAATGGAACGTCGCGCTGAAGGACCGCCGCCTTGCCCGCGTCGTCGGCGCCTGCCGCGACGTGCCGGGGGACGAGCTGTTCCAGTACATCGACCGCGACGGTCAGCGCCACGCGGTGAGTTCCGGCGACGTGAACGAGTATCTGCGCGCCGCCACGGGACAGGACTTCACCGCCAAGGATTTCCGCACCTGGGCCGGCACCGTTCTGGCCGCCATGGCGCTGCGCGAGTTCGAGACCTTCGACAGCGCCGCCAAGGCCAAGCGCAACGTCACCCACGCCATCGAGCAGGTGGCCGCCCGGCTCGGCAACACCGCCAGCGTTTGCCGCAAGAGCTACGTCCATCCCGAGATTCTGGACGCCTATCTGGAGGGCAACCTGCTGGACTCCCTGACCCGCGAGGTGGAGACCGAGCTGCGCGAGGAGCTTTCCGAGTTGGAGGCCGAGGAAGCCGCCGTGCTGGCCTTCCTGCGCGGCCGGCTGGAGCGCGAACAGCGATCCCGCGCCAGCGAGAGCCGGCGGCGGCGGCGCGCGGCGTAGAGCCTATGCTTCCGGCTGGTCCTGGGCGGACAGGCCGTCGCCCCAGTCCAGCCGGCGGGCGGCCTTGAAGGCGGCGCCGTCGCGCTTGCCGAGAATCCGTTCCGTCCGGGCGCCGTCCCGGCCGCAGAGCTTGAAGCCGATCCGTCCGTTTCCGGCGTTCCAGGGCGGCGCGATGATGCGGGCGTCGGGGCCGGCGCCGGGCTGGCGGGAGGCGGCGAGGTAGACGAACTTCTCGTCCTCCCACGGCACCTCCGCCCCCTTGGCCATGCGGTGCAGGCGGGAACGGGCGACCCGGCGGGAAAAATGGCACCAGTCCGGTGCCGCCAACGGACAGGCGGCGCTGTGCACGCAGGGCGCCACCAGATGGGCGCCGGCGGCGACCAGCCTCTGCCGCGCCCGGACGATGCGCGCCCAGCCGGCGGGCGTGCCGGGCTCGACGATCAGCAGCGTCGCGGCGGTGAGCGACCACAGCCGGTCGACCAACCGGTCGCGCGCCGGCTCCGCCAACTCGTCCAAAACGTAGGCCAGCGTCACCAGATCGCGCGGCTCCAGATCGGGCAGGTCACCCGTGGCGTCGCCGGCCCGCCATACGATCCGGGTGGGCGACGCCGCTTGCGACAGCGTCTCGCCGACCGCGCGGATGGCCGGGCTGCCCTCGATCAGCAGGGCGTCGTCCAGGCTGGCCCAGCAGTCCGACGCCGCCCACAGCGCCGTCCCCGGTCCCGCCCCGACGTCCAGAGCGGTGACCGGCGCGAAATCGGGAAGCGCCTCGGCCACCGCGTCCATGCTGGACCGCACGGCGGCGAAGGTGGCCGGCAGGCGGGTCGCGAGATAGGCCCGCGCCGCCAGATCGTCCGACAGGTGGAAGCGCCCGTCCCGCACCTCCGCCCGGTAGCGTTGGGAGAGGCGGTCCGCCGCGCGCTTAAGGTCGGACAGGGCGATGCCGTCGAGCGCGCGGTCCACCGCGTGGCGGAGCGAAATGGGGAGTTCCATGGGTCCGAAAAAGTGCAGGCGTGGTCGTCGTCCAGCCTGTTAGCACGCCGCCCGCCCCGGGCAAACGGACAAAACAGGGAACGGGCGGCTACGCCCGCACCTGCCGCAGGAAGTCGTCGACCGCGCCGTTCAGGGTGCCGGCCAGCTCCGACAGGCGGTCGGCGGCCCCCATCATGGCGTCGGCGGAACGCCCGGTGTCCACCGCCACCCGGCTGACGTCGCCGATGTTGGACGACACGTCGGTGTTCATGCACTCCACGATGCGCACGTTGTGGGTGATCTCCGAGGTCGCCTGGCGCTGCTGCTCGACCGCCGCGGCGATGCCGGACACGCTTTCGCCGATGACGGCGATGGTCGAGCCGATGCGGGCGATGGCCTCCACCACCCCCATCGTCGATTGCTGGATGCCGTGGACCAGCGTGGCGATCTCCTCCGTCGAGGAGGCGGTCTGGGAGGCGAGCGCCTTCACCTCGGTGGCGACGACGGCGAAGCCCTTGCCGGCGTCGCCGGCCCGCGCCGCCTCGATGCTGGCGTTGAGCGCCAGGAGGTTGGTCTGCTGGGCGATGGCCGTGATGATGGCGACCACCTCCCCGATCTTCTGGGCGGAGTCCGACAGGCCCTTGGTCAGGCCGTCGGCGCGCCGGGATTCGGCGATGGCGTCCTCCGCCACGTTGCGCGACTGGGCAATCTGATGCCCGATCCCATCAATGGAGGCGGAGAGCTGTTCGCTGGCCGAGGCCACGGCGCCGACATTGCTGGTCGCCGTGCCGGCGGCGTCCGCGGCGGCGCGGGTGCGCTGTGCGGTGTCCGACGCCATGCCGGCCACGGCACGGGCGGAGCCGGTGACCTCCGCCGCCGCCACGGACAGCGACCCCGCCACCGCCTGCACGCTGCGTTCCAACCCGTCCGCCAGCGTCGCCATCAGGGCGCGGCGTTCCTCCTCCGCCCGCCGTTCCTGGTCGCGGCGGGTCTCCTCTGCGCGCTGGCGGGCGTCGAGCGCGTCGCGGAAGGCCTCGACCGCACCGTGGATGTCGGCGATCTCGCGCAGCGGGGAGGGGCGCAAGGGCACAGCGCTATCGCCACGGGCCAACGCCTGGAGCGCTTGGCTGGCGTCGCGGACCGGCTGCATGATGAAGCGGTAGCCCAACAGCATGTTCAGGCCGCCGATCAGCCCGATCACCAGGAAGGCGCCCAGCGCGATCAGCGTCAGCCGGTCGAGCACCGCGGTCAGAGCCGCAGCGCCCTCCTGGCTGCGCGCGGTCACCGCGTCGGAGGCGGCGTTCATCCCCTGCACCAGCCCGTCGACCAGCGTCCGGACCTCCTGGTTGTGGGCGTGGGCGTCGGTGGTCAGGCGCAGCGTTTCGGTGCGCTGCGCGAAGGCCTCGTCGAGTGCGGCGAAGGACGCGATGTCGTCGGCAACACTCTCGAACTCGTCGGCGGCCGGCAGATGCCGGCGCAGCTCCATGGCCTTGGCCATGTGCTCGCGAAACTGGCGCAGGTCGTTGCCGACCGCCGGCGGGTAGAGCTGGGACGGCAGGCGGGTCAGCAGGAACTTGGCGTCGCGGATCGTCGAGAAGAGCGTGGCGAGCGCCTGCTCGTCCGCCGGTTGCGTCGTCGCGCGCATCGCCGCCGACAGGCCACGGGCGATGTCGCCCGACAGGCTTTCCGCGCGGCTGATGTTGAAGCCGAATTTCTTGTCCAGCGCGTCGACCTTGGCGCCGATGGCCGCGGCCTCCCGGCTGGCCTCAACCGCCTTGGCGACGGTCTGCGCGATCTCCGGCGCGGCGTTGGCCGACATCCGCGCGGCGTGGGCGTCCAGGCTGGTCAGCGCGTCGCCGCGCGTCGCCTCGTCCCCGCTGGCGATCACCGCCTCGCCCAGCTTGGCGAGCCGTTCGGCCTCCAGCGCGATCCTCTGGTTCTCGGCCACCCGCTGCGCCAGCTCGGCGTTGCCGTCGGCGATCCGCGTCGCTTCCATGGCGGTCATGCCGCCGAACACCGCCAGGGCGGCCACCACGACGCCTGCTATCAGGCAATCCACCACAACGACTTGAAAGGTCGAGCGTTTCGCCCGCTCACCAGCACCGGCTACCATCTCCGCACCTCATCTGCAGCGTTCCCCCGAACTCTTCGTTCTTCCGGATGGGCCGCGCGGGGCGGTTCCTCCGGGGCTTTATTGTTCGAGTACCTATATGCTCGGGGACGCGGGGATGAGGCTATTGTGGAAAACCGAAGACGGCGCCCGACCGTCCGGTGGCGCCGTCTCTGGTTGTTGCCGATGCTGAAAAACGGGAGCGGACGAGGCCGTTACAGGCCCGCGCCTTCCCCTCCGGCCAGGGCGACGCAGACGCGGTCGCGGCCCTCCAGGCTGCCGCAGCCGCCGCTGCGCTGGGACACGAAGCGGATGACCACCCGTTCCCCCTTGCCGACCGCGTGGGGCGGCAGCATCGCCTCGGCGACCAGGGTTTCCACCGTGCGCGACGGCGTCCGTCCTGAGCGGGCAGCGACCGGCGCATCCCGGTCGGTGGCGGCGACGAATTCCGTGGGCGGGCGGACGTCGCCGCGACCCATGGGCTCCACCACCAGAGGCGCCGGGCGTGGCTCCAGAGCGGCCACGGCGACCGGCGCCGGGGTGACCGGGGTTTGCGGCACCGGCGCCACTGGTTCCGGGACCACCGCGGCGACGGCGACCGGTTCCGGAGCCGCCGGCTTGACGGCGGGCTTGGCGGCCACCGCCGCAGACTGCGTCGCGGGGGCGCTCGCCGGAACGATGGCGACCTCGATCGCGCTTGCGCCCGCCGCCTGCGACGGCTCGCGCGGCGCCACGCCGCGCAGGTTCGGCGTCAAGGCCGCGATGTACATCCGGGTTTCCCGCGGCAGCCTCTGCTTGCCCGCAAGGTGCGAGGCGTAGCAGGCCGGGCCGCAATTGTAGGCGGCGAGGAAGCCCGGCGCGCCGAACAGGTCGTACATCTCGCGCAGATAGGCGGTGCCGGCCAGGATGTTGTCGCGCGGGTCCGACGGATCGGAGCCCAGCCCGTATTGCGTGCGCATCATGTCGTAGGTGCCGGGCATCACCTGCATCAGCCCGATGGCGCCGGCATGGCTGGTGATGGTGCGGCCGTTCACGACGGAACGCCCGCCGCTCTCGCGCATCATCACGGCCCTGATCCACTTCTCCGGCACGTCGAACCGCTCCGACGCCTCGCGCATGTGGGGGACCCAGCGGCCAAGCGGGTCGTTCGGATCAATCGGGACGACGGCCACCTCCGGGGCCTTGACGGCAAGCTCCGCCGTTTCCGGAGCGTTCGAGGCGCAACCCGCCAAGCCGAGGGCGAGAATCAGGGCGGCACCGGCGGTGCGAGCCGCGGTGAAGTCACGATAAGCCACGAGGAGGGGTCCGTGCTGATTGCACAAAGATCGAAAGCGTTACCCTCTCTTTGCGATGTAATGGTGCCCGCTGTCAAGCAACAAGGCGGGTGTAATGTCCTGATTCCACGGCCTTTCCCTTTTTCATAGCCCATTGGAATGGTTTTCAGGCAAATGCTGTTCATCCGTATTGGCCCTTTTTCTGTCCCAATCGACACTGTGGCGGTCTTTGGCGATGCAGGCGAGAGACCTATTCCTGTCACGCCCTGAACTTGCAGGGCTGACTTCCGCCGCCCCGCAACCACTTGACTTTTCAGAGACCATTCCATATTGAATGAACGTTCATTTATAGCCACGAATCGATGCCGGACAGCTCTCCCCTTCCCCCGTCGCGCCGGTCCCGGCGCAAGGAGGCCCGCCCCGCCGAGGTGATCGAGGCGGCGCGCGACCTGTTCATCTCGCGCGGATTTGCCGCAACCAAGCTGGAGCATGTCGCCCGCCGGGCCGGAGTCAGCGTCGGGCTGCCCTACCTCTATTTCGAGAACAAGGAAGGACTGTTCAAAGAAGTCGTCCGTCAGTCCATCCTGCCGCAGTTCCAGATGGGCGAAGACCTGCTGGACAGCTTCACCGGCAGCAGCGAGGAGTTCCTGCGCATCCTGACCCGCGGCTTCTGGGAGATGGAGCAGAGTCCCAACGCCGGGCTGTCGAAGCTGGTCATCGCCGAAGCGCAGAACTTCCCCGACCTCGCCCGCTTCTACATGGAGGAGGTCGTCCTGCGCGGCCGCCGCTTCTTCGCGCGCATCCTGCGCCGCGGCATCGAGCGCGGAGAATTCCGGCCCGTCGACGTGGAGCAGATGGCCCGCGTCATCGCCGCCCCGCTCAGCATGCTGTCGCTGTGGAACCACTCGCTGCGCCCCTTCGAGCCGGACCCCGCCGCGGCCTCCGCCGAATCCTACCTCGACGCCTATCTCGACCTCGTCCTCAACGGGCTGAGGGTCGACCCCAAGGACCGCATCCCATGATCGACGCCGCCCGTTCCGATGGTTCCGCCGCCAAGCCGCGACGCCTCCTCCTGCTGCCCCTGCTGATCGTCGGGGCGCTGGCCGCGGGTGGTGTCGCGTGGAAGACCATGGGCCACACGGACGCGGTGCCTCCCGCCGCGGCCAGCCTGCCCCCGGCGGAACGGGCGGTGGAGCTGTCGCCCGTCGAGCTGACCCGCATGGCGCCGCGCCGCCTGACCGAACTGGTGCGGCTCAGCGGCTCCGTGAAGCCGATGGAGCAGTCCATGGTGAAGTCGGAGGTCGCCGCCCGCCTGGTCGAGGTGCCGGTGCGCGAGGGCCAAGCCGTCCGGAAGGGCGAGGTTCTGGCCCGCTTCGACACGCTGGAGCTTCAGGCCAAGCTGGACGAGAAGCTGAGCAATCTGGAGGGCGCCAAGGCGCAGCTCGTCCTGGCGGACAAGACGCGCGCCAAGAATCTGGCGCTGCGCCAGAAGGACATCGTGTCCGAAACCAACATGGACCAGGCGCAGAGCACTTTCCGCTTCCAGCAGGCCGCCGTCGCGGCGCTGGAGGCCCAGGTGGACCTCGCCCGCAAGGCGCTGCGCGACGCGGTGGTGGCGAGCCCCATCGACGGAACGGTGGCCGAACGGGCGGTCAACCCCGGCGAGACGCTGGCCATCAACGCCAAGATGTTCTCCGTCGTCGATCTCAGCCGCGTCGAGGTCGAGGCGGCGGTGCCCGCCGACGACGTGGCCCGGCTGAAGCCCGGGCAGACCGTGCGGCTGCGCGTCGAGGGCTTCGGCGAGCGGGACTTCGTCGGCCGGATCGCCCGCATCAACCCGATGGCCCGCGCCGGCACCCGCGCCATCCCCGTCTACATCGTCCTGGACAACGCCGACGGCAGTTTGCGCGGCGGCATGTTCGCTGCGGGCGACGCCGTCGTGGACGAGGTGGAGGGCGCCTTCGCCCTGCCCCCGGCCGCCGTCCGCCACGACCAGGACGGCGACTTCGTGCTGGTCGTCTCCGGGGGACGGGTGGAGCGCCGCAAGGTCGAGGTGCTCGGCACCTGGGCGCGCGGCGACCTCGTGCAGGTGCGCGGGCTGGCCGACGGCGATCTGGCGGTGACCGCCCCCCTGCCCGGCCTGACCGCCGGGCGGGCCGTCACGGTCGTGGGTTCGTAAGGGAGCGGGCCGCGCCATGCCGATCACCCGCATCAGCGTCGACAACCCCGTTTTCGCCACCATGATGATGGTGGCGCTGATGGTGCTGGGCCTGTTCTCCTACAACCGGCTGGGCGTCGACCAGTTTCCCGATGTGGATTTCCCGCTGGTCGTCATCTCCACCGAGTACCCCGGCGCAAGCCCGGAATCGGTCGAGACCGACGTCACCCGTCCCGTCGAGGACGCGGTCAACACCATCGCCGGCATCAAGACTCTGACCTCCCGCTCCTACGAGAGCCAGTCGGTGGTGATCGCCGAGTTCGACCTGAAGACCGCCTCCACCCAGGCGTTGCAGGACGTGCGCGAGAAGGTGTCGGCCCTGCGTCCCAAATTCCGCGACGAGGTGAAGGACCCGCAGATCACCCGCTTCAACCCGGACGACCAGCCCATCCTCTCCCTCGCGGTCAAGTCGGACATCCGGTCCCTGCGCGACCTGACCACGATGACCGACCAGATCGTCCTGAAGCGCCTGCAGAACGTGCGCGGCGTCGGGCGGGCGACCATCGCCGGCGGGGTCAAGCGGCAGGTCCAGGTGCGGCTGCGCCCCGAACGGCTGGAGGCGCTGGGCGTCGGCGTCGATCAGGTCCTCAAGGCGATCCGCGACGAGAACCAGGACATTCCCGCCGGCACCGTCTCGGGCAACGGGGCGGAGCGCGTCGTCCAGGTCGATGGCCGCGTCATCAACCCGCGGGAGCTTCTCGACATCATCGTGACGCGCCGCGGCGGCGAGCCGGTGCGGCTGCGCCAGGTCGCCGAGGTGCTGGACGGCCAGGAGGAGCAGGAGTCCGTCGCCCTGTTCAACGGGCAGCCGGCGCTGGCCGTCGACGTGGTGAAGATCCAGGGTTCCAACACGGTGGAGGTGGCGCGCGGCCTCTACAAGGCGCTGGACGAGCTGCGCCGCGACGGCTCCCTGCCCTCCGACGTCGCGCTGGAGGTGGTGCGCGACACCTCGCGCGGGATCACCAACTCGCTCACCAACGTGCAGCGCACGCTGGTCGAGGGCGGCGTGCTGACCATCGCCATCGTCATGGTCTTCCTGGGGTCCTGGCGCAGCACGGTGATCACGGCGCTGACCCTGCCGGTGGCGGTGATGGGCACCTTCGGCGTGCTCGCGGCCTTCGGCTTCACCCTGAACACCATGACGCTGATGGCGCTGTCGCTGGCCATCGGCATCCTGATCGACGACGCCATCGTGGTGCGCGAGAACATCATGCGCCATCTGGCCAAGGGCCAGGAGCACCGGCAGGCGGCGCTGGACGGCACCAAGGAGATTGGTCTGGCCGTCCTGGCGACCACGCTGACCATCGTGGCGGTGTTCCTGCCCGTCGCCTTCATGGGCGGCATCATCGGGCGCTTCTTCCTGCAATTCGGCATCACCGTGTCGGCGGCGGTGCTGATCTCGCTGTTCGTGTCCTTCACGCTGGACCCCATGCTGTCCAGCCTGTGGTACGACCCGGCGGCCCACGGGCGGCATGGGCGCGGCGTCTTCGGGCGCTTCGCGGCAGGCTTCCAGGGCGCCTTCGACGCGCTGGCGCGGATCTACGGCCGGACGCTGCGCTGGGCGCTGCGCTGGCGCTGGCTGGTCCTGCTGATGGCGCTCGGGATCTTCGTCGGCAGCTTCTTCCTGGTGCCGCGCATCGGCGTCGAGTTCGTGCCCGCCGCCGACCTCGGGGAATCCATCGTCGATGTGGAAACGCCGGTCGGCTCGTCCCTCGACTACACGGCGGCCAAGCTGCGGCAGGTGGAGGCGGCGATCCGCGAATTTCCGGAGGTCGCCTACACCTACTCCACGGTCAACACGGGCGCGTCGGTCGGCAAGAACCGGGGCAGCGTCTATGTCCGGCTGAAGCCGATCGACCAGCGCACGCGCACGCCCAACACCCTGGCCCCGCCGCTGCGCGAGCGGCTGTCGGCGATCCCCGGCGTCCAGATCGGCATCGGCATCCCCGGCGTCGGCGGCGTGCAGAAGCAGATCCAGGTGTCCGTCCAGGGCCGCGACATCGCGGAGCTGGACCGCATCGGCAAGCAGGTGACCGCCGCCATGGCCGGCATCCGCGGCTTCGTCGACGTGGACGTCAGCCTGAAGGCCGCCAAGCCGACCCTGTCGGTGCGGCTGGAGCGCGATCTGGCGAGCGACCTCGGCGTCGGCACGGCGCAGGTGGCGAACACGCTGCGTCCCCTCTTCGCCGGCGACAAGGTGTCCACCTGGAAGGCCCCGGACGGCGAGACCTACGACGTGCTGGTGCGCCTGCCGGAAAACGACCGGGTGGGCCGCGCCGACCTCGACCGCATCTACCTGACCGGCTCCAACGACGCCGAGGGGGCGCCGCGCATGGTGCCGCTGTCGCAGGTCAGCCGGGTCGAGACGACGCTCGGCGCCTCGCAGATCAACCGCCGCGACCTGTCGCGCGAGGTCAACGTCCAGGCCAACGTGCAGGGCCGCCCGGCGGGCGACGCCGGCAAGGAGCTTCAGGCGGCCATCGCGGAGATCAAGCTGCCGCCGGGCTACCGCATCGTCTTCGGCGGCTCGACCAAGGACATCGCCGAGACGTCCGCCTACGCCACCCAGGCGCTGCTGCTGGCGGTGATCCTGATCTACCTGATCCTGGCCTCGCAGTTCGGCAGCTTCCTGCAGCCCATCGCCATCATGATGTCGCTGCCGCTGTCGCTGGTCGGGGTGTTCCTGGGTCTTCTGGTCGCCGGCTCCACCCTGAACATCTTCAGCGCCATCGGCTTCATCATGCTGATGGGGCTGGTGACCAAGAACGCGATCCTGCTGGTCGACTTCGCCAACCAGGCCCGCGCCCGCGGGGTGGACCTGCGCGACGCGGTGGTGGAGGCCGGCATCATCCGCCTGCGCCCCATCGTGATGACCACCATGGCGATGATCTTCGGCATGATCCCGCTGGCGCTCGGCATCGGCGAGGGCGCTCAGCAGCGGGCGCCCATGGCCCACGCGGTGATCGGCGGCCTCATCAGCTCCACCCTGCTCACGCTTCTGGTGGTTCCGGTGATCCTCACCTACCTCGACGCGCTGTCCCGGCGATTCAAGCGCTGGTTCGCCCACAAGGACCCGGACGCCGTGGCGCACGGCACGGCTGCGGAGTAAGTCACCTCAGGTGCTCCAGCATCAGGAACAGCCCGAGCGCGAGCAGGCCGAGGAAGAAACAGCGCCGGAACACCTCCGCCCGCACCCGCCGGCGGAGGCTCTGGCCGAGCGCCATCCCGGCCAGGGCCGGCAGCAGCGAGGCCAATGAGCCCCAGGCCAGCGTGCCGTCGAACAGCCCGTGCTGCGCCAGCCCGGCGGCCAGAGCCAGCGTGGACACCGTGAAGGACAGGCCGAGCGCCTGGATCAGCCGGTCCCGCTCCAGCTCCAGTGCCTGGAGGTAGGGCACGGCGGGGATGACGAAAACGCCGGTGGCCGCCGTCACCACTCCGGTCGCCACGCCGACAAGAGGCGACAGCCAGGATTCCGCCGGCGGCGGCACGCGCAGCGGCAGTTTCACCAGCCCGACCACCGCGTAGAGCGCCAGCGCCCCGCCCAACGCCGCCGCGGCCTGCCCCGACGAGGCGCCCGCCAGCAGCCCCGCCCCGGCCCAGGTGCCCAGCGTGATCCCCAGCATCATCGGCCAGAACCGCTCGATGGTGGCGCCGAGGCCGGGGCCGAAGGCCAGCTGCCAGAGATTCGTCACCAGCGAAGGCACGATGAGGATCACCGCCGCCTCGGCGGGCGGCATGACGAGGCCGAGCAGACCCATGGCGACGGTCGGCAGGCCCAGGCCGATCATGCCCTTGACGAACCCAGCCAGCAGGAAGGTCAGGGCCATGGCGGCGACGATGAGGAGGGGAAGGTCGGTCATCACGGCAACCTCATGCCAAATCCCCTCTCCCGCCTCGGGAGAGGGAAGGGGCCCACGCAATGCGTGGGAAGGGTGAGGGTGCCGCCGAGGATGAATTCCTTGATCCTTGCGCGACCCTCACCCGCCCGCTTCGCAGGCACCCTTTCCCGGGACGGGAGAGGGATCTGATGCCACTTGAAGCTCTGCCGAGCAGTACGGCAATGTGGATGTCACGCAGTCAGCCTTCGGGATGGACGAAGGCTGATGCTCCGCCGGAGACCCCGCCCATGCGCTTCGACCTGACCGACCTGCGGCTGTTCCTGAACGTGGCGGAGGCGGAGAGCATCACCCATGGCGCGGAGCGCACGCACCTCGCCCTCGCCTCGGCGAGCGCGCGCATCCGCGGGATGGAGGAGACGCTCGGCGTGCCGCTGCTGGAGCGCGGGCGGCGGGGCGTCCGTCCGACCCCGGCGGGGGAGGCTCTGGTCCACCACGCCCGCCTCCTCCTCCAGCAGGTCGAACGGATGCGCGGCGAACTGGGCGATTACGCCAAGGGGCTGAAAGGGCATGTCCGCTTGCTGTCCAACACCGCCGCCCTGGCCGAATTCCTGCCCGAGGCCCTGGGACCCTTCCTCGCCGCTCACCCCAACATCGACATCGACCTGGAGGAACGGCCCAGCCACGAGATCGTGCGGGCGGTGGCGGAGGGGCTGGCCGACGCCGGGGTGGTGTCCGACCACGCCGACCTGTCGGGACTGGAGGTCTTTCCCTTCCGCACCGACCGCATGGTGCTGGTCACGCCGCACGGCCACCCGCTGGCCAACCGCCGCAGCGTCGCCTTGCGCGAGGTTCTGGAGGAGGATTTCGTCGGACTCGCGGCGCGCAACGCCCTTCAGCAGCACATCAACGAGCACGCCATCCGCGCCGGCCGCCCATTGAAGCTGCGCGTCCGCGTGCGCGGCTTCGACGGGATCTGCCGGATGGTCGAGCAGGGGGTGGGACTCGGCATCGTCCCGGAAGCCTCGGCGAAGCGCTGCCGCCGCTTCACGAAGATCCGCGCGGTGCGCCTGACCGACCCCTGGGCGGTCCGCTCGCTGGTCGTCTGTGTCCGCCGGCTGGACGCGCTGCCCAGCCACAGCCGCGAGCTGGTGACACGGCTGGCGGGCGGCGCCACCTAGCCTTCGCCCCTTATTCCGCGCCCGGCACCGGATGCGGCGCCTCCGGCGCGGCGGCGGACCGGCGCTTCCACAGACGGGAGACGGCGTTGCCGGCGTCCTCCATGTACAGATACAGCACCGGCGTGATGTAGAGCGTCAGGATCTGCGACACGCACAGGCCGCCGACCACGGCAAGGCCCAGCGGTTGGCGAAGCTCCGCGGCGGCGCCATGGGCGACGGCGATGGGCAGCGTGCCCACGATCGCCGTCACCGTCGTCATCATGATCGGGCGGAAGCGCAGCAGGCAGGCCTGCTCGATCGCCTCGCGCGGCGACATGCCCTGGTTGCGCTGCGCGTCGATGGCGAAGTCGATCATCATGATCGCGTTCTTCTTCACGATGCCGATCAGCATCAGGATGCCGATGATCGCGATGACGCTCAGCTCCTGCCCGAACACCATCAGCGTCGCCAGCGCCCCGATGGCCGCGGAGGGCAGGCCGGACAGGATGGTCAGCGGGTGGATGAAGCTCTCGTACAGCACGCCGAGCACGATGTAGATCACCAGCACCGCGGCCAGCAGCAGCAGCCCCTGGCTCTTCTGCGCGTCCTCGAACACCTGGGCGGTGCCGGCGAAGCCGGTGGTGATGCCCGGCGGCAAGGCCATCTCCACCTCCGCCTGCCGGATCATGTCCACCGCCTCGCCGAGCGAATGACCCGGCGCCACGTTGAACGACACGGTAACGGCGGGCAACTGGCCCTGATGGTTGACCGTCAGCGGCCCGGCGGTGCGCTGCACGCTGGCGAAGGCGTCCAGCGGCACCAGCTTGCCGGAACCGGAGCGCACGTAGATGCGCGACAGGGCGTTGTCGTCCTGCTGGTACTTCGGCGCCAGCTCGATCAGCACCTGATAATCGTTGGTGGGCGTGTAGATGGTGGAGACCTGCCGCTGGCCGAAGGCGCTGTACAGCGTCGAACGCACCTGATCGACACCGATGCCCAGCGTGGCGGCCTTTTCCCGGTCCACATGGACATAGGCCTGCGGGCTGTTGAGCTGAAGGTCGCTGGTCACGTCCTGAAGGATGGAAATGTCGTTCAGGGCGCGCTCCAGCCGCCCGGACCAGACATACAGCTCCTCCGGGTTCAAGCCCTGGATGGTGTACTGGTACTGGCTCTTGGAGGACCGCCCTCCGATGCGCAGATTCTGGATCGGCTGCATGTAGACCGCGAAGCCCGGTATGCCGGACAGCTGGCGGCGCAACTGCTGGATCACCTCGCCCGCCGGCGGCCGCTCGCTGCGGGGCTTCAAGACGACGAACATGCGGCCGGTGTTGACCGAATTGCCGCCGATGGCGACCGCCGACGTCATGTCCGCCACCGCCGGGTGCGCCGCGACGATCCGCGCCGCCTCCTGCTGCCGTTCGGCCATGGCCGGGAAGGAGATGTCGGGTGCGGCCTCCGTCGAGACGGTGATCTGGCCGATATCCTCCGTCGGGAAAAAGCCCTTGGGAATCGCCTGGAACAGCAGGGCGGAGCCGACCACCGTGGCGATCATGACGAGCCCCATCACCGGGCGGTGCCTCAACGCCAGCCGCAAGGTCGACGCATAGCCGCGGTGCATGGCGCTGAACCCACCCTCCAGGATGCGCCCGAACCACCCCTCCTTGGGCTTATGCGTCTCGTGGGTCAGCAGGCGGGCGCACATCATCGGCGTCAGCGTCAGGGCCACGAAGGCCGACGCGCTGATCGACATGGTCACCACGAGCGCGAAGGAGTGGAAGACCCGCCCGACGACGCCGCCCATCAGCAGGATCGGGATGAAGACGGCCACCAGCGACACGGTGATGGAGATGATGGTGAAGCCGATCTCCCGCGAGCCTTTGATGGCGGCCTCGAAGGGCGGCATCCCTTCTTCGACGTAGCGGACGATGTTCTCCATCATCACGATGGCGTCGTCGACGACGAGGCCGACCGCCAGCGTCAACGCCATCAGCGAGATGTTGTCGATGGAGAAGCCCATCAGATGCATTCCGCCCGCCGTCGCGATCAGCGACACCGGAACGGTCAGGGCCGGGATCATGGTGGCCGTCAGGCGGCGCAGGAACAGGAAGATGACCAGCACGACCAGCGCGATGATCAGGCCCAGCGTGAACTGCACGTCCTCCACCGCCTCGCGGATCGAGGTGGAGCGGTCGTTCACCACATCCACCTTGGCGCTGGGCGGAAGCTGCGCGCGGAAGGTGGGCAGCAGGTTGCGCACCCGGTCGACCACGTCCACCGTGTTGGCGTCGGGCTGGCGCTGCACCGCCATCACGATGGCGCGGGTGCCGTTGTGCCAGCTCGCCGTGCGGGCGTTCTCGACGCTGTCCAGGACGGTTGCCACGTCGCCCAGCCGGACCGGAGCGCCGTTGCGGTAGGCGACGATCAGGCCGCGGAAGGCGTCCGCGTCGGGAAGCTGCGGGTTGGCGGCCAGGACGAGCTGCTGGCGGGCGCCGGACAGCGTGCCGACCGGCGTGTTGGCGTTGGCGGCGGCCAGCGACCTCTGAAGCTCGTCGATGCCGATGCCGCGCACGGCCAGCGCGTTGGGGTCGACCTGGACGCGCACGGCGTATTTCTGCGCGCCGTAGATCTGCACCTGGGCGACGCCCGGCAGGGTGGCGACCTTGGGCTGGACCGCGGTTTCGGCGAAGTCGTTCAATGCCGACAGCGTCAGCGTCGGCGACGAGAGCGCCAGCATCAGCACCGGCTGGTCGGCCGGGTTCACCTTGCGGTAGCTGGGGGCGGTGGTCATCTCCGCCGGCAGGCGGCGCTGGGTGCGGGCGATGGCCGCCTGCACGTCCTGCGCGGCGGCGTCGATGTCGCGCTCCAGGACGAACTGGATGGTGATCGAGGTGTTGCCGAGGCTCGACGTCGAGGTGATCGTGTCGATGCCGGCGATGGTCGAGAATTCGCGTTCCAGCGGGCTGGCGACGGAGGCCGCCATGGTCTCCGGGCTGGCGCCGGGCAACGTTGCGGAGACGTTGATGACCGGGAAATCCACCCGCGGCAGCGCCGCGACGGGCAGTTGGCGGTAGGCGGCGAGGCCCCCCAGAACCAGCGCCGCCGTCAGCAGGATGGTCATCACCGGACGGCGGATGCACAGCTCCGAGAGGGTCATGACGCGCCTCCGGTGAGCGGAGCCTTGCCGTTGACGCCCTCCTTGCCGCCGTTCTTGGCGGCGGCGACCTTGGCGCCGGGATAGAGGCGGGACTGGCCGTCGACCACCACGCGCTCACCGGCCTGCACCCCGTCGGCGATGACCGCGATGCCCTCCTGGCTGCGCGCCACGGTGACGTTGCGGATCTCCACCGTGTCGTCCGGCTTGACCACATAGACGAAGCGGCCCTGCTGGCCGGTCTGCACCGCTTCCTGCGGCAGGGTCAGGGCCTGTGGCTCGACCCGCAGGGTCAGGACCACGTCCACGAACTGGCCGGGCCACAGCCGGGTGTCGGCGTTGGTGAACTGGCCCTTCACCAGGATCGTGCCGGTCTGCTGGTCGACCTGGCTGTCCACGAAATTCAGGACGCCTTCGGCGGGCGGCACGGCGGCGCCGGGAATGCCGGCGGTGACCGCCAGCCGGCTCGTCTCCATCGCCGCGCGGATGGTCGGCAGGTGGCGTTCCGGCACGTTGAAGGCGACGGTGATCGGGCGGAGCTGGGTCAGCGTGACCAGCGGCGTGGCGTCCGCCGCCCGCACCATCGTGCCGGGCTTGGCGTTCACCGCGCCGGTGCGCCCGTCCATGGGGGCGGCGATGCGGGTGAAGCTGAGCGAGACCTTGGCCGCCTCGATGGCTGCCTGCCCGGCCTTCACCGTGGCCTCCAGCGCATCGGCGGCGGCGACCGCGGCGTCGTACTGCTGGCGGGCCACGGTGTTGGAGCGTACGAGCTGCTCGTAACGCTTCACGTCGCCGCGGGCCTTGTCGAGATTGGCACGGTCGCGCTCCAGATTCGCCTGGGCCTGACGGAGCTGCGCCTCCAGCGCGCGGGAGTCGAGGGTGAACAGCAGGTCACCCGCCTTTACCTCCTGCCCCTCGGTGAAGTGGACCGTCTCGACCACCGAATCGACACGCGCCTTGATGGCGATGGCGGCCACCGGCTGGACCGAGCCGATGGTGCCCAGCCGCTCCGGCACCGCGCGCTTCTCGACCGTCTGGATGACCACCGGAAGGGCGCGCGGTCCCGCCGGGGCGGCGGCCTTCGCCGTCTGCGCGTCGGCCCCGCCCGCCCGGTGCGTGTACCAATAGCCGCCGATCAGCGCGGCCAGCAGGAGCGCAAACAGCGCTATGCGTTTCGTCACATCGAACTCCCGGTGGGGCTGCCCGGTCCGGCCGGAGCGCGCCATCTTGCCATAAGGCAATGCGGCCCATTATCGCAGGTGAGGCTTTGCAGGTTAATGTCCATCCTACAGCCATTTGGTAACAGACTGTAACAACGGCTATGGGATGCGGGGCGATTCGGCGATGCTGGACCTGAAGAACCTGGAAGCCTTCGTATGGATCGCCCGTTTGGGCGGCTTCCGAGCCGCGGCGGGACGGCTGAACACCACCCAACCGGCCATCTCCGCCCGCATCGCCCAGCTGGAAAAGGAGCTGGGCGTCCAGCTGTTCAACCGCGGCACGCGGCGGGTGACGTTGACGCTGAAGGGCATGGAGTTGCTGGACCATGCCGAACGGATGCTGACGCTTCAGGCCGAACTGGTCCACGCGGTCGCCGAATCGACGACCCTGCGCGGGCTGATCCGGCTCGGCGTGGCGGAAACCATCGTCCACACGTGGCTGAGCCGCCTGATCGAACGGCTGCACAACCGCTTCCCTCTGGTCAGCCTGGAGATCGAGGTCGACACCTCCATCCATCTGCGCAACGGGCTGCTGGCGCACGACCTGGACATCGCCTTCATGTTGGGGCCGGTGGCCGAGCCGGACATGCGCAACGAGGCGCTGAGCAGCTACCCCATGGCCTGGGTGGCCAGCCCGTCGCTGGACCTGCCCGCCGGGCGGCTGGGGCTGGCCGATCTGGCGCGCTACCCGGTCATCACCTTTTCCCGCCAGACCAAGCCGTCGGTGGCCATCCAGCAGATGTTCAAGCGGCCCGGCCTGCCGCCGCTGCGCTTCTACGGCAACAGCTCGCTCGCCAGCATCGTGCGGATGACCCTGGACGGCATCGGCATCAGCGCCATCCCGCCCGCGGTGATCGAACGCGAACTGGCCGAGGGGTTGCTGCGGCTGATCCCGGCGGAAGACCCGCTGCCCGACCTGGACTTCACCATCTGCCACCCGGTGGACAGCGACAACCCTCTGGTGCCCATCGTCGCGGACATGGCGCTGGAAATCGTTCGGGCGCAACGGCACGGGGCGCCGACTGATAAACGCCGTTTATCGCAAACGATCAAAAATGAAAATTTGACGGATCGGACGGATGCGTGAACCTTTAGGACGCAACAGTTTGGTCACCGAGGTTTTGCCCGCCATGCAGTCCGTGACCCCAAGCACCGCTTTTCCGCCCGGCGCCCCATCCGCCGCCCTGCTGGCGCGTCTGGCGATCCGCCGGGGAGAGCATCGCGGGCCCACCGCCGGACTGGCGCCGGGCCATGTGCAGGCGAACCTCGCCATCGTTCCCGCCGAGGTCGCCTCCGCCTTCGAGCGCTTCTGCCGCGCCAACCCGGTGCCCTGCCCGTTGCTCGCCGTGTCGCAGCCGGGCGATCACCGCTTCGCGGAGCTTGGCGCGGACCTCGACCTGCGCACCGACTTCCCGCGCTACCGCGTCTACCGCGATGGCCGGCTGGCCGAGGAACCGGAGGATTTGCTGTCCGTCTGGCGCGACGATCTGGTCGCCTTCGCCATCGGCTGCTCCTTCTCCTTCGAAGAGGCGCTGCTCGCCGCCGGCCTGCCCGTCCGCCACATCGAGCGCGGTTGCAACGTGCCGATGTACGTGACGGACCGGGACTGCGTGGCCGTCCCGCCCTTCGCCGGCCGGATGGTGGTGTCGATGCGCCCGATGACGCCCGACCAGGCGGAACGCGCCGCCGCGGTGACCGGACGTTACGCCGCCGTGCACGGCGCGCCGGTGCACGTCGGTGATCCGGCGGCGCTCGGCATCCGCAACCTGTCGCAGCCGGAGTTCGGCGACGCCGTTCCGCTCGCCCCGGGCGAGGTCCCCGTCTTCTGGGCCTGCGGCGTCACTCCCCAGGTGGCGCTCGCCGCCGCCCGCCTGCCCTTCGCCATCGCCCACAGCCCCGGCCACATGCTGGTCACCGACCGGCTGAACGCCGAGCTGGAGGGCGTGTCCCCTTCGGTCGCGCAACTTTTCAGACAAGAACAGGGAGCTTCATGACATGACCGCGATCACCCTGCGGACCCGCCTCGCCGCCGCCGCCTTCGGCATCGGCCTCTGCGCTACCCCGGTCACGGCCTTTGCCGAGACTTGGGACATGCCGACCCCCTACCCCGACACGAACCTGCACACCATCACGGTGCGCCAGTTCGCCGAGGACGTGAAGGCGGCCACCAACGGCAAGATCCAGATCACCGTCCATTCCAACGGCTCACTGGTCAAGCATCCGGAGATCAAGCGCGCTGTCCAGTCCGGTCAGGCCCAGATCGGCGAGGTGCTCATCAGCTCCTGGGCCAACGAGGATCCGCTCTACGGCCTCGATTCCGTGCCCTTCCTGGCGACCGACTTCGCCGCCTCGAAGAAGCTCTACGAGGTATCCAAGCCCTACCTGGAGAAGAAGCTGGAGCGTCAGCGCCTGAAGCTCCTCTATTCGATCCCGTGGCCGCCGCAGGGCCTCTACGTGAAGCAGGAGATCGGCTCGGTCGCCGACCTGAAGGGGCAGAAGTTCCGCGCCTACAACCCGGCGACCACCCGCATCGCCGAGCTGGCCGGCGCCGTGCCGACCAAGATCGAGGCCGCCGAGGTGTCGCAGGCCTTCGGCACCGGCATCGTCACCGCCATGATGACCTCCGCCGCCACCGGCGTTGACACCAAGGCGTGGGACTTCGTGAACGTCTATTACGACGTGCAGGCTTGGCTGCCGCGCAACATGGTGTTCGTCAGCACCGAGGTCTGGAAGGGCCTGGACGACGCCACGAAGAAGGCCGTCGAGCAGGCTGCCGCCAAGGCCGAGGCCACCGGCTGGACCGAGTGGGAGAAGAAGACGGCGGAGCTGAACCAGACCCTGTCCGGCAACGGCATGAAGGTGCTGACCCCGTCTCCGGCGATCAAGGACGGCTTCGCCGCCATCGGCAAGACGATGACCGACGAGTGGACCAAGGCCGCCGGCGCCGACGGCGAGGCGATCGTTTCGGCCTTCCGGAAGTAAGCGGCGCCGCTTGCCCCCTTCCCAACCTCCCCCCGCTGCGCAGGGGGAGGAGATTTAAACTCCCTCCCCTGCGTTAGCGGGGGAGGGCCGGGGTGGGGGCAATACGCCCACCACCAAAAAAAACTCCCCCGCCCGCCCTACCCGGAGGTGGTCGCGCCATGCGCACCGCATTGACCTTCCTTTACCGCACCGCCGAGATCCTGGGCGCGGTGTTCCTGGTGCTGATCGCCGTGCTGATCGTGTCCCAGGTCTTCGCCCGGCTGGCCAGCCGCATGGTGCCGGGAGCCGACGAGCTGGCCGGCTACTGCATGGCCGCCTCCTTCTTCCTGATGCTCGGTCCGGCGCTGCGCCGCGGCGCGCACATCCGCGTCGGTGTGCTGGTGGACCGGCTGCGCGGCGGCCCCCGCCGTGTCGTGGAGTTGATCTGCCTCGGCTTCGGCACGGCGCTCAGCGGCTATTTCGCGTGGTACTGGCTGCGCATGACCTACGATTCCTACGATTTCGGCGATCTGGGACAGGGCGTTCTGCCCATCCCGCTGTGGATTCCGCAGGCTGCCATGGGCGTCGGGCTGGTCATTCTGGTGATCGCCTTCCTCGACGACCTGCTGGCGGTGATCCGGGGGCGCGAGGCGTCCTACCAAAGCGCCGGCATGCAGAGCGAGGGCTGACCCATGGACCAGACGACCGCATCCATCGTCGTCGTGGTGACGATGCTCCTGATGCTGGGGACCGGCATCTGGGTGGCGCTGGCGCTGGCCGGCGTCGGCTTCGTCGCCATGGCGCTGTTCACCACCCGCCCCGTCGGCATGGTCATGGCGACCAACATCTGGGGCGCCAGCACGAGCTGGACCCTGACCGCCCTGCCCCTGTTCATCTGGATGGGCGAGATCCTGTTCCGAACACGCATTTCGTCCGACATGTTCAAGGGGTTGGCGCCTTGGACGGGCTGGCTGCCGGGACGGCTGATGCACGTCAACATCGTCGGCTGCACGATCTTCGCCGCCGTCTCCGGCTCCTCCGCGGCGACCGCCGCGACCATTGGGCGGATGACCATCCCGGAGCTGACCCGGCGCGGCTACGACCCGATGATGATCGTCGGCTCGCTGGCCGGCGCCGGCACGCTGGGCCTGCTGATCCCGCCCTCGATCATCATGATCGTCTACGGCGTGGCGGCGGACGTGTCCATCGCCCGCCTGTTCATCGCCGGCGTCATTCCGGGCATCGTGCTGACTGGACTGTTCATGCTCTATGTGGGCGGCTGGTCGCTGTTGAACCCCAACCGGGTGCCGCCGCGGGAGGCGCGCCAGAGCTTCGCGGAGAAGATCCGCGACACCGGGTCGCTGATCCCGGTCATGCTGCTGATCGTCGGGGTGCTCGGCTCCATCTACGCGGGCATCGCCACGCCGACCGAGGCGGCGGGCATCGGCGTTCTGGGGTCGCTGGTGCTGGCCATGGTCACCGGCACGATGAGCTGGGCGACCTTTCGCGACAGCGTGATGGGGGCGGCGCACACCTCCTGCATGATCGGCTTCATCCTGGCGGGGGCGGCCTTCCTGACCGTCGCCATGGGCTACACCGGCATTCCGCGCCTGCTGGCGGAATGGATCACCTCCATGCAGCTCTCCACCGCGGCGCTGCTGGTCGTGCTGACCCTGTTCTTCATCGTCATGGGCTGCTTCCTCGACGGCATCTCGATGGTCGTGCTGACGACCTCGGTCATCCTGCCGATGGTGCAGAACGCCGGGATCGACCTGCTGTGGTTCGGCATCTACATCATCATCGTGGTGGAGATGGCGCAGATCACCCCGCCGGTGGGCTTTAACCTGTTCGTCCTGCAATCGATGACGGGCAAGAGCATCTTCACCGTCGGCAAGGCCAGCCTGCCCTTCTTCCTGATGATGATCGTCATGGTGGCCCTGCTCTGGATCTTCCCGGGCATGGTGACGTGGCTGCCCTCGCTGATGATTGGGTGAGGAGCGGCATCATGGACGTCCGTTTCACCACGGCGGGCGACACGGCCTTCAACGTGGAGTTCGGCGAGGGCATCGACCGCCCCACCAACGCCCGCGTCATGGCTCTGCACGCCCGCCTGAAATCCGCCGCCCCGCCGGGCCTGGTGGAGACGGTGCCGACCTTCCGCTCGCTCCAGGTCGTCTACGACCCGATCGCGACGAGCCGCCGGGAGATCCAGGCCGCCGTCGAGGCGGAACTGGCCCACGCCGATGAGGCGCCGACCGCAGGAACCCTGTGGCGCCTGCCCGTCTGCTACGACCCGGATCTCGGCCCGGACCTAGTGGAGCTGTCCGCGTCGCTCGGCCTGTCGGCGGAGCGGCTGATCGCCCTGCACGGATCGACGGAGTATTTCGTCTACATGCTGGGCTTCATGCCGGGCTTCGCCTACATGGGCGACCTGCCGGAGGAGCTGGAGAAACCGCGGCGCAGCGAGCCGCGGGTCCGCGTGCCGGCGGGCTCCGTCGCCACTGCCGGGCGGCTGACCACCGTCTATCCGTGGGAGAGCCCCGGCGGCTGGCATCTGATCGGGCGCTGTCCGGTGCCACTCTACGACGGCTCCCGCCCCTCCCCGGTCCTGCTCGCCGCGGGCGACCGGGTGCGGTTTGAGGCGGTGGACCGCGCCCGCTTCGACGCCCTGTCGGCCGAGGCCGCCACCGGCCGCTTCGATCCCGACACGCTGAGGGCCACGTCATGAGCGCTTCCCGCCTCACGCCCTGTCTCACCGTTGTCCGGCCGGGGTTGTTCGCCACCATCCAGGACCTCGGCCGCTTCGGCCACCAGGAACTCGGCATGCCGGTGGCCGGCGCGCTCGACCCCATCGCCCTGCGCCTCGCCAACGCGCTGGTCGGCAACCCGCCGGGCACGGCGGGGGTGGAGATCGCCCTGCTCGGCCCGGCGCTGAAGGTGGAGGCCGACGGCGTGCGCGTCGCCGTCGTCGGTCCCATGGCGCTGAGCCTGGAGCGCGAGGGGCAATCGCCCCAACCCCTGGAATCCCACCGCAGCCACACGCTGGCGCGCGGCGACGTGCTGAAGCTGGGCGCCGTCACCGGAGCGGCGGTCGCCTATCTGGCGGTGGCCGGCGGCTTCGCGCTGGAGCCGTTCCTGGGCAGCCTGTCCACCTATGTGCGCGCCGGCATCGGACCGCTCGGCGGCAAGCCGCTGGGCGACGGGACGCGCCTGCCGCTCCACCGCAACGACGCCCCGCCGGGCGCCGACGTGGAGTTGCCGGAGCCGCCGGATTACGACGGCGGGCCGGTGCGGGTGGTGCTCGGCCCGCAGGAGGACCGCTTCACGGCGGAGGCGGTGGAGACGTTCCTGTCCGCCGGCTACCGCGTCGGCAAGGACGCCGACCGCATGGGCCTTCGGCTCGACGGGCCGACGCTGGCTCACACCGGCTCCGCGGACATTCCGTCGGACGGGCTGGTCACCGGCTCGATCCAGGTGCCGGGCAACGGCCAGCCGATCCTTCTGCTGAACGACCACCAGACGGCGGGCGGCTACGCCAAGATCGCCACGGTGATCTCCGCCGACCTGCCCCGCGTCGGCCGGCTGAGCCCCGGCGGCGGCCTCAGCTTCCGCGCCGTCACGGTGGAAGAGGCGGAGGCCATCCGGCGGCGCCAGGAACAGACCATCGCCGCCTGGGTCCGCGCCATCCGACCGGTGCGCCCGGCGGGCGGCGTCGATCTGGAGGCGCTCTACGCGGAAAACCTGGTGTCCGGGGTCGTCGACATCGTCAACGGCAACGGCGACATTCTGAACCAAGAACAGATGTGCGGGAGGGCACCATGACCATCACCGTGAACCTGAACGCCGACCTGGGCGAAGGCTTCGGCGCCTACGATATCGGCGACGATGACTCCATGCTGGGCATCGTCGCCTCCGCCAACATCGCCTGCGGTTTCCACGCCGGCGACCCGCTGGTGATGACGCGGACCGTCCGGAACGCGGTTGCGAAGGGCGTCAGCCTGGGCGCCCACCCCTCCTACCCCGACCTCCAGGGCTTCGGGCGCCGCCCCTTGCGGATGTCGGCGGCGGAGGTCGAGGCGATGGTCGCCTACCAGATCGGCGCGCTGATGGGCATCGCCGCCACCGCCGGCGGTTCCGTCACCCATGTGAAGGCGCACGGCGCGCTAAACAACATGGCGGCGGTCGACGAGTCGCTCGCCCTGGCGATCGGCCGGGCGATCAAGGGCGTCGATCCCTCGCTGATCTACCTCGCCACCGCCGGCTCGGAGATGGCGCGGGCCGGGCGGACGCTGGGGCTTCCCACGGCGGAGGAGGTCTTCGCCGACCGCGCCTATGACGACAACGGAAACCTCGTGCCGCGCGGTCAGCCCGGCGCGATGGTCCACGACCCAGACGTGGCGGCCGCCAACGTCCTGCGCATGCTGGAGGAGGGCGTGATCCTGTCGGTCACCGGCACGCGCATTCCCTGCACCGTCCATTCCGTCTGCGTCCACGGCGACGAGCCGAGCGCAGTCGCCATGGCCGGCAACCTGCGCCGCACGCTGGAGGCCAAGGGGGTCCGCATCGTCCCCCTGCCGGAGTTGCGGGACCGCTTCTAGGAAAAGGCGATCATGCCGGCCGCAGCTTCGCCGCCTGGGCGAGGCTGGCGAGCGTGTCCAGGATGATCTGCGGGCTGACCGGCTTGCGCAGCACCACCAGCGGCTGCCAGCGATCGGACGTCAGGTCGTCCTCTCCCGCCTCCATCGACAGGAAGCCGGTCATCACCAGGATCGGCAGCCCCGCGGCCCTGATCCGCAACTCGCGGATCAGGGCGCGGCCGTCCATCCGCGGCATGCGCAGATCGGTGATGACGAGGTCGGCGGGATCGGCGCTGTAGCGCTCCAGCCCCTCCTGCCCGTCCTGGGCCAGGGTCACGCGATATCCCTTGCGGGACAGGAAATCCTCCAGCGCCATGGCGGCCAAGGCTTCGTCCTCGGCCACCAGAACATGCAACGGAGCGATGACGGGGTCAGGCATGAGCGCGCTCCACGTCCTGAACGGAGGGATGGGACACCGGCACAATGATGGTGAATCGGACGCCGCGGCTTCCGTTCTCGTGGGTCACGTTCGCCGCGTCGATCCGCCCGCCCATCGAATCGATGATGCCATAGCCGATGGACAGGCCAAGGCCGGAGCCCTTCCCGACCTCCTTGGTCGTGAAGAATGGATCAAAAATGCGCGGCAGTACGTTCGGGTCGATGCCGCCGCCGTCGTCGGTGATGGTGATGACCGCCCGCCCGGCGGTCATGTCGCAGCGCATACCCACCGCGATCCGTCCGGCGGCCGGCGACCCGTCGGGGTCAGCGCGCCATTCCAGGATGGCGTCGCGCGCGTTGGACAGCAGATTGACCAGCACCTGCTCCAATTGCAGGGGGCGGCCGCGCGTGACGCAGTCGACGGCCGGGACGTCGCTCACGACCTCGATGTTTTCCAAGGCGAACTGGTTGGACACCAACTCGACGGCGGAGCGGACGCACGCCGCAGGTTCGAAGCGCTGGGTGGCGCCGTCGCGGCGGCTGAAAGTGCGCATATGGTCGATGATGCGGCCCATGCGCTCCGCCTGTTCCGACATGATGGTCAGCACCTTGTCCAGGCGCGCGGTGTCGGTGTCGCCGTCGCGCAGGCGTGACAGGGCGTTCTCGGCCCAGATCCGGATGATGTTCAGGGGCTGGCTCATCTCATGGGCCATGCCGGCGGCGAGCGTGCCCAGCGTCGCCAGCTTGGAGGTCTGGACCAGCTCCTCCTGAAGCCTCTTGCGGTCGGTGATGTCGCGGGAGCTGCCGAGGATCTGGACCACCCGCCCATCCTCGCCGCGCACCGGCACCAGGACGGTGTGCCAGGTGCGCCGCCCGACGGGAAGCTCCAGCGTCTCCTCATAATCGACCGGTCCGCCCGCGGCGACGCAGGCGCTGTAGCGTTCGATCACCGCCGCGGCGGTTTCCGGGGGAACGGCGTCGCGGACCAGCCGACCACGGATGGTCTCCGGGTCGATCCCCGTCGCCCGCGCGTGGGCGGGGTTCAGCGTGTCGAAGGCGAAGTCCCCGTCCGGCAGCACCGTGACGACGAACAGCCCCTCCGCCAGATTGTTGAAGAAGCTGGCGTAGCGCAGTTCGGCCTGGCGCCGGATCTCGATCTCGCGCTGGAGAGCGCCGTTGGCGTCGGCGAGTTGGGTGGCGCTGGGCAGCGCAAGCGCCTTGGGCATCTGCACCCACAAGGCGACGGCGGTCAGCACCGACACCATCGCGGTCAGCGCCTTGACGATGCCCTCCACGGCATAGTCGGGATACCACAAGGTCCACAGGCTGAAGAAATGCGTCGTGCCGCAGGCCAGGATGAAGGCGGCGAACAGCCAGACGATCCAGGTGAAGGCAACGTCGCGGCGCTTGACTACGAAATAAAGCAGCGCCACCGGAATCGAGTAATAGGACAGTCCGGTCAACACATCGGACACGATGTGCAGGGTCAGGATTTCCGGACGCCAGAACAGGCATACGCCGTGAGGCAAGTACGCGCTGGTGTCGAAGAAGGCTTCCACGCCACCGAACATGCCGCCCCTCTTTTATTCGGTCACCGTCCGCGGTCCAGCCGGGTCCGGAAACGCCGCCGTTTCTCTGATCTTGCCACAAAGCTTTAAAGCACAACGCCTTGTGGCACCATGCCGCGATGGCTGCGTCAGCAAACGCTACTCGAATCAGACAGGAGGAGCAACACGCGGAACGCGATCCCAGCGAATGGTCAGCGCGCTCCGCATGGCTTTGTATGAATGTTACGCGGCCGTGTGCACCTTGCGGTTTTGCTCGCGGGTCTTCAGGAAGCGCAGGGCCGGGAAATCTTCCTGCGTGCGGTTCAGGTGCCAGGCGTTGCGGGCCAGGAACACCAGCGCCCCGTCATGGTCCTCCGCCGCCGCCGAGCGGTTGAGGTCGAGGAACTTCTTGAGCTGCTCCTCGTCGTCGGTCTCGATCCAGCGGGCGGCGTCCACCCCCGCCCCCTCGAAGCGGGCGGCGAGACCGTATTCCGCCTCGATGCGGGCGGCCAGAACCTCGAACTGCAGCTGGCCGACCACACCGACCACCCAATCCGCCCCGGTCAGCGGCTTGAACACCTGGGAGGCACCCTCCTCCGCGAAATGCTCCAGCGCCTTGCGCAGGTGCTTCACGCGCATCGGGTCTTCCAGGCGGACGCGCTGCAGCAGTTCCGGCGCGAAGCTCGGCACGCCGGTGAAGCGCAGATCCTCGCCCTCGGTCAGCGTGTCGCCGATGCGCAAGCTGCCGTGGTTGGGAATGCCCATGATGTCGCCGGGCCACGCCTCTTCCGCCAGTTCGCGGTCGCGGGCCAGGAACAGCACGGCGTTGTTCACCGCCATCAGCTTGCCCGAACGGACATGCTTCAGCTTGGCCCCACGCTTGAACTTGCCGGAGCAGATGCGCACGAAGGCGATGCGGTCGCGATGGTTGGGGTCCATGTTGGCCTGGACCTTGAACACGAAGCCGCTGAACTTGCCCTCGTCGGGCTGAACGGAGCGCTGCTCCGCCGGCTGCGGGCGCGGCGGCGGGGCGTTCTCGGCCAACCCCTGGAGAAGCTCGCGCACGCCGAAGTTGTTGATCGCGGAGCCGAAATAAATCGGCGTCAGGTGACCGGCGCGGTAGGCCTCCAGGTCGAAGGGCGGCATCAGCCCGCGGGCCATCTCCACCTCCTCGCGCAGCTTCGCCACCGCGTGGTCCGGCAGCAGCTCGTCGAGGCGCGGGTCGTCAAGGCCATTGCACTCGATGCCGTCGTCGATCTCGTCACCCTTGGTGCGATCCATCAGGATCAGGCGGTCGCGGATCAGGTCGTAGCAGCCCAGGAAGTCGCGGCCCATGCCGATCGGCCAGCTCGCCGGGGTGACCTCCAGCGCCAGCGAGCTTTCGATTTCGGAGATGAGGTCGAAGGGATCGCGCGCTTCGCGGTCCATCTTGTTGCAGAAGGTGATGATCGGCACGTCGCGCAGGCGGCAGACCTCGAACAGCTTCAGGGTCTGGCTTTCGATGCCCTTCGCCCCGTCGATCACCATGACGGCGCTGTCCACCGCGGTCAGCGTCCGGTAGGTGTCCTCCGAGAAGTCCTCGTGGCCCGGCGTGTCCAGCAGGTTGAAGGTGCGCCCCTCGTAATCGAAGGTCATGACGGAGGCGGTCACGGAAATGCCGCGCTCGCGCTCCACCTTCATCCAGTCCGACTTGGCGCGGCGCTGCTCGCCGCGGGCCTTCACGGCGCCGGCCATCTGGATGGCGCCGCCGAACAGCAGCAGCTTTTCGGTGAGGGTGGTCTTGCCGGCGTCGGGGTGCGCGATGATCGCGAAGGTTCGACGCCGGGAAACAGCGTCCAGAAGCTCGGACATGCGCGTTCCCGTAACTCAGCGGTGCAGACAACGGCGAAGAGGGCCGGGAGGCGGAACGCCCCACGGCCCTCTTCGTTCGGACCTATAGATAGCAGCGAAGACCGGCCTGTTCCAGCCTGCCTTACAGGCTCAGCTCGGCGATCTGGACGGCGTTGAGCGCCGCACCCTTCAGAAGCTGGTCACCGCAGACGAACAGGTCCAGGCCGTGGTCGCCGAAGATCAGGCTGGTGCGGATGCGGCCGACCTCGACGTCGAACTGGCCCGTGGCGTTCAGCGGCATCGGGTAGACGCCGTCCGCCGGCACGTCCTTCACCACCACGCCCGGCGCGTCGGCCAGGACGGCGCGGGCGGCGTCTGGGGTGACCGGCGACAGCGTCTCGACCGTGATCGCCTCGGAATGGGCGCGGTAGGTCGGGATGCGGACCGCGGTGCAGCTGACCGGCAGGTCCGGGATCTCCAGGATCTTCCGGGTCTCCCAGGTCACCTTCATCTCCTCCTTCGTGTAGCCGTTCTCCTGGAAGGCGTCGATCTGGGGGATCAGGTTGAAGGGGATCGGGTGGCGGAACACGCTGTTGACGACCGGCTTGCCATCGAGCTGGTTGCGGGTCTGCTCCTCAAGCTCGGCCATGCCCTCCGCACCGGCGCCGCTGGTCGCCTGATAGGTGGAGACGATGACGCGCTTCAGGCCGAAGGCCTTGTGCAGGGGCCCGAGCGCCACGACGGCGATGGCGGTCGTGCAGTTCGGGTTGGCGACCAGCTTGGCGTCGCCCATGGCGTGGGCGTTGATCTCCGGCACGACCAGCGGGACGTTGTCGTCGTAGCGGAAGGCCGAGGAGTTGTCGATCACCAGCGCCCCGCCCGCGGCGATGGCCGGCGCGTGTTCCTTGGCGAAATCACCGGACACGGCGAGCAGGACGATGTCGTAACCCTTCACCTTCTCGACGTCGAACGCCACGAGGGTCTTCTCGCCGAACGGGGTCTCGACCGTGCGGCCGGCGCTGCGCTCCGACGCGAACAGGCCGAGTTCCGCGACCGGGAACGAACGGCGGTGAAGAACATCGACCATCTCGCGGCCGACAGCGCCCGTGGCACCAACGATGGCAACGCGGCGGGGAGAAGGAGAAGAGGTGCTCATGGGTGTGGTCCGTCCTTTGGTCTTGCCCGGATCGAGCGTGGACGGCGGCCCCGGATGCACCAAGGCCCCGTCCGTGTCCGGCGGGGCCTTCGTGGTGGGTGAAGCGTCTTACTCGATCAACGCACGCCACCAGCCGACGGCCCGCCGGAGCGGGTCGTTTTGGTAGTGGTGGTGGTGATGGCGAGCGAGCGATTCATAACCCGGTAGATAAACGAAAGGCGCGGGACTTGTAAAGCGCCCGCGCCTTCGCAACACAATTTTTGTCCGGTACCCGACGGGGCCGCGTCAGGTCTCGGTTTCGGCGGGATGCTCCGGCTTCACGGGATGCACGTCCCAGATCTCCGTCGCGTATTCCATGATGGTGCGGTCGGACGAGAACCAACCCATGTTGGCCGTGTTCAGGATGGCCTTGCGGGTCCATTCCTCCTGGTCGCGGTACAGGTCCATGGCCGCCTGTTGCGCCTCGCAGTACTCGGCAAAGTCCGCCGTCACCAGGAAATGGTCGCCGCCGTCGGTCAGCGCCTGGAGGATCGGATGGTAGCGGTGGGGGTCGTCCGGCGAGAAGACGCCGGTGGAGATCATGTCCAGCGCCCGCTTCAGGCTGGGGTTGGAGGCGATGACGTCGCGCGGGTTGAAACCGCCGCTGGCCCGCAGGTCGTTCACCTCCTCGGCGGTCAGGCCGAAGATGAAGATGTTGTCCTCGCCCACATGCTCGCGGATCTCGACGTTGGCGCCGTCCAGCGTGCCGATGGTCAGCGCGCCGTTGAGTGCCAGCTTCATGTTCCCGGTGCCCGACGCCTCCATGCCCGCGGTGGAGATCTGCTCCGACAGGTCGGCCGCCGGCATGATGATCTCCGCCGCCGTGACGTTGTAGTTCGGCAGCAGCACGATCTTCAGGTTGTCGTGCACCGACGGGTCATGGTTCACCACCTTCGCCACATCGTTGATGAGCTTGATGATGAGCTTGGCCATGTGATAGCTCGGCGCCGCCTTGCCGGCGAAGATCTTGGTCACCGGCACCCAGGACACGGTCGGGTTGTCGCGCATCTCGTTGTACAGCGCGATCGCCTGGAGGATGTTCAGGAGCTGGCGCTTGTACTCGTGCATGCGCTTGACCTGCACGTCGAACAGGCTGTCGACCTGCACGTCCACCCCGGTCTGGCGCGCGATGTAGGCGGCCAGCCGCTTCTTGTTCTTGCGCTTGGCGCGGCGGAACTCCTCGCGGAAGACCAGATCGTCGGCCTTCTCGGCCAGCGCCTTGATCTGACTGAGGTCCTTGATCCAGCCATTGCCGATGCGGCTGGTGATCAGTGCGGCCAGCGGCTGGTTCGCCTGATGCAGCCAGCGGCGCGGAGTGATGCCGTTGGTCTTGTTGTTGATGCGCTCCGGGAATTCCGCGTGGAAGTCGGCGAAGACGGTCTGCTTCATCAGCTCGGTGTGCAGGGCCGACACGCCGTTGACCTTGTGCGAGCCGAGGAAGGCCAGATTGCCCATGCGCACGCGGCGGTCGCCGCGCTCGTCGATCAGCGACAGGCGGGACAGCCGTCCGTTGTCGCCCACCGCCCGCGCCTTGGAGCGGTTCAGGAACTTGGCATTGATCTCGTAGATGATCTGCATGTGGCGCGGCAGCACGCGCTCCATCATGCGCACCGGCCATGCCTCCAGCGCCTCCGGCAGCAGCGTGTGGTTGGTGTAGGAGAAGGTCGCGCGGGTGATGTCCCACGCCTTGTCCCAGGTCACGCCGTGCTGGTCCACCAGCAGCCGCATCAGTTCGGCGATTCCGATGGCCGGGTGCGTGTCGTTGAGCTGGATGGCCGCCTTGTCCGGCAGGCTGTCGAAGTTGGAATGATGCTGCAGATAGCGGCGCAGGATGTCCTGCAGCGAGGCGGAGGTGAAGAAATACTCCTGCTTCAGCCGCAGTTCCTTGCCGCCCTCCGTCGCGTCGTTCGGGTAGAGGACGCGGCTCAGATTCTCGGTCAGCACCTTCTGCTCGACCGCCTTCATGTAGGCGCCGTCGTTGAAGTGGCCGAAGTTGAAGTCGCGCGTGGCGCGGGCCGACCACAGGCGCAAGGTGTTGATCGTGTCCCCGCCGTAGCCGACCACCGGCGTGTCGTAGGCCATGGCCAGCACGCGCTCGGCGTCCACCCAGCGGTAGGCGCGCTCGCCCACCGAATCCCGGAACTCCTCGACGCGGCCGTAGAACTGGACCGGGTACAGAACCTCGGGACGCGGGAATTCCCACGGGTTGCCGAACTGCAGCCACTGCTCCGGATACTCGACCTGCCAGCCATGCTCGAAGCGCTGCTCGAACAGGCCGAACTCGTAGCGGATGCCGTAGCCGTAGCCGGGCAGCGCTTCCGACGCCATGCTGTCGAGGAAGCAGGCGGCCAAACGGCCGAGACCGCCGTTGCCGAGCGCGGCGTCCGGCTCCGCCTCCACCACGTCGTCGAGATTCAGGCCGATGCGGTCGAGCGCCTGACGACACTGGTCGGTGATGCCGAGGTTGGCGAGGCTGTTGGTCAGCAGGCGGCCGATCAGAAATTCCAGCGAGAGGTAGTAAACGCGCTTGGCGTCCTGCTGGTAATAGGTCCGCGTCGTGTCCATCCAGCGGTCCACGAGGCGGTCGCGCACGGCCAGCGCCACGGTGTGGAACCAGTCGCGCCGGGTCGCCGCCCGCGCGTCCTTGCCGACGGAATAAACCAGCCACTCCAGAAACGAGCGCTTCAGCCCGTCGACATCCAGACTGCGGCGTTCGATCTCGCGGGACTTATACCGAGCGTCCATGTCTTGACTTTCTTCTTTCCAGGGCCAACTGGAGCGGCGGTTTCTTAGCCGGTCTTCCATCGGCGGCAGTTTCCGGGGTCCTTGGTTAAGCAACGTTTAAGTCGCTGCGGCCAACCAGTCGAAACGGCTAGGCCGTTCGTCCAGAGCAACAGCCGGGGCTTGCCCTTGTGCCAGACGCGCTGTGTCAAAACGAAGGCCACCTCCGCAGCGCGCCCATACCGGTAATCGCTGCGAAGCCCCGCTGGAGGGAGTAAGATGGCGTCCGTGTCAGCCTCTTTGAACCTCCCGATGCTCGACAATACCGAATCTGCGGACTCCCGCCAGGAGCTGCCCGGCGACGCCACCATCCTGCTCCGTCAGGCCCAGCCGGCGGACATCCCTGCGCTGCTGGCCATCGAGGAGCGGTGCTTCGCCACCGACCGCCTGACCCGACGTAGTTTTCAATATTTGCTCACGAAAGCCAAGGCCACAGGCCTTGTGGAAGTCCACAGCGGCACGGTCGTCGGCTACGCCCTGGTGTCCTTCCACTCCGGCACCTCGCTCGCCCGGCTCTACTCCTTCGCCGTCGACCCCGGCCACCGCGGCCAGGGCGTCGCCAAGCGGCTGCTCGCCGCGGCGGAGCAAGCGGCCCGCTCGCGGGACTGCATCTACCTGCGGCTGGAGGTGCGGCGCGACAACGCCGCGGCGATCGATCTCTACAAGAAGGCCGGCTACCGCGAGTTCGGCGTCTACACCGACTACTATGAAGACCATATGGAGGCGCTGCGGCTGGAGAAGCGCCTCGGCCACAGCGGCCCCAGCGCCCCGCTCGGCGGCCCCCTCGTCCCCTACTACCAGCAAACCCTGGACTTCACCTGCGGCCCGTCGGCCCTGATGATGGCGATGAAGGCGCTGAAGCCCGCGGAGATCGAACTGGGGCGGAAGCTGGAGATCCGCCTATGGCGGGAATCGACGACCGTCTTCATGACCTCCGGCCATGGCGGCTGCGGCCCCTTCGGGCTGGCGCTGGCGGCGGCGCGGCGCGGCTTCGCGGTGGACATCCACATCAAGGACAACGCCACCCCCTTCCTGGACAGCGTGCGCAGCGACGAGAAGAAGGAAGTCATGCGCATCGTGCACGAGGACTTCCTCGACGAGTTGGAGGGCAGCGGCGCCACCGTCCGCCACAACACCCTGACCGCCCAGGACATGGCCGACGCGGTGGCGGGCGGGGCCATCCCCATCGTGCTCATCAGCTCCTACCGGATCTATCACGAGAAATTTCCGCACTGGGTCGTCGTGACCGGTGCCGACGACCGCTTTCTCTATGTTCATGATCCGCTTGTGTACGATCGTCACCACGCTCACATCGACCGGATGAACATGCCGATCCCGAAAGCCGACTTCGAGCGCATGGCCCGCTACGGCAAGGCCCAGTTGAAGGCCGCCCTGCTCCTCCGCCCCCAGTGCTCTGATCGGGCCGCCGATGGGTCCACCGATGGGTCCGCCCACTGATGCCCGCGCATCTCCTGGTCGTCGATCGCCGGGCGGATGTGAAATGGGCGAAGGATGGCCTTCCGGTGGTCAGCGCCCGCGACTACATCGCCCACCCGGAGCAGGCGCCGCGCGGCGCGCGGGTGCTGAACCTGTCGCGCAGCTACCGCTATCTGGGCACCGGCTACTACGTCTCGCTGCTGGCGGAGGCGCGCGGCGAGCGGGTGATCCCCTCCGTCCGGACCATCCTGGACCTGTCGCAGAAGACCTTCTACCGCGCCCAGCTGGCCGAGGTGGAGGAGGCGCTGCGCAAGACCATCAAGCGGATGGACCACCCGCCGGAAGCCTCCTTCAACCTCATGCTCTCTTTCGGACACGCCGACGACGCCCGGTTCCAGGAGATCGCCCGGACGGTCTTCGACCGGTTCCGCTGTCCGCTGCTGAAGGTTCAGGTGCGGCTGAAGGAGGGCTGGACCATCCACGCCCTGGAGCCGCTGTCGCTGGCCGAGCTGCGGCCCGACCAGGAGCCGCTGTTCCAGGTGGCGCTCGATGCCTACACCCGCACCTCCTGGCGGGAGCCGGCGGCGAAGGCGCCGCCGCGCTACACGCTGGCCATCCTGCACAACCCGAAGGAGGAGCTTCCTCCCTCCAGCCCGCGCGCGCTCCAGAAATTCGTCAAGGCTGGGGAAAGCCTGGGCATCGCGGTCGAGCTGATCGAGAAGAAGGACTACGCCCGCCTCGCCGAGTTCGACGCGCTGTTCATCCGCGAGACGACCAATCTCGACCACCACACCTATCGCTTCGCCAAGAAGGCGGCGACGGAAGGCATGCCGGTGATCGACGATCCGAACTCGATCCTGAAATGCACCAACAAGGTCTATCTGGCCGAGCTGCTGCGCGCCAACCGCATCCCGGCGCCGAAGACGGTGATCTTCGACAAGCGCGGCCTGGCGACGCTGGACCAGGAGATCCCCTACCCCATCGTCCTCAAAATTCCGGACGGCTCCTTCTCGCGCGGTGTCTTCAAGGTGCAGACCCGCAGCGAACTGGAGGCGACGGCCGAAAGCCTGTTCGAGCAGTCCGACGTGATCCTGGCCCAGGAGTTCATGTACACGGAGTTCGACTGGCGCGTCGGCGTGCTGAACCGGCAGCCGATCTATGTCTGCCAATATCTGATGGCGAAGAAGCACTGGCAGATCGTCAAGCACGGCGGCAACGGCCGGGCCGAACAGGGCTCCTCCCGCACGCTGGCCGTCGACGAGGCGCCGCGTGAGGTCATCGAGACCGCCGTGAAGGCGGCGGGATTGATCGGGGACGGCCTCTACGGCGTCGACGTGAAGCAGAACGAACGCGGCGTCTTCGTCATCGAGATCAACGACAACCCCAGCATCGACCTCGGCGTCGAGGACGCGAAGCTGAAGGACGGTCTGTACCGCCTCATCATGGGCGAATTCCTGCGCCGCCTGGAAGCGCGGCCGCGCAAACCCGGCTCTGGACCCTAATTCCCCCTTTTGGGCAGTTCCGCCATCCGTTTGGGCGACCCCCGGATTCCAAACACTTCTCCTCCTAAGATGTTTTCGGCTGTGGCCGCCGGGGAACAAGCCCCTTCCCCCCGCGTTATGAAATCAACGTCACCACGAACGGGAGCAACACCGAAGCGCATCAACGCTTTGGAGTTGCCCAGGCTGGAGAGCGGGAGACCGTTGATGACGACGAACTGCTCATTGTGCTGCGCCGGACCGACACCCGGACACTGCTAGGCAGCACCACCGCATTTTAAACCACCGACACGAATCGCAGAACCGGCGCGGCCACAGGACCGGCGCCGGAAGGGACCACACGTCGAAAAAGGGCGCGTCGAAAAAAGGCGCGTCGAATAAGGGATCGTCTCCCACCGAAGCCTCGGGAGTCGGAATCCCGGGAACTGAAATCTCGGGACGGGGGCGCCGTCACCACGGACCGGCAGCCCCGCCGAATGAAGAGAAGCTGGAGGAAGAGCAACAATGGCGTATTGTTTCGAATCCGAACTGATCCGTTGCATGCCGAACCTGCAGCGTTATGCCTGCAAGTTGACGCGCGACGTCAGCGCCGCCGAGGATCTGACCCAGGACTGTCTTGCCCGCGCCCTGTCCCGCCAGCATCGTTTCGAGCCCGGCACCAACATGCAGGCTTGGCTGACCACGATGCTCAAGAATTTGCATTTCAACAACCTCCAGCGTGAAAAGCACGTCACCAAGGTCGAGCTGTGGGACGGCGCCATGTCGGTCGAGGCCTCGCAGATCGCCCGGCTGGTCTTCCGCGACGTGGACCGCGCCTTCGGGGCGCTCACCCCCAGCCAGCGCAAGGTCGTGAAGCTGGTCGCCATCGAAGGCCGCCCCTACCAGGAGGCTGCGGAGAAGCTGAACGTCTCCATCGGCACCATCCGGTCCCGCCTGTGCCGCGCCCGCGAGCGTCTGAACAACCTGATGGCTGCCTAAGGCGTGGCGGGGAACGCGCCGTGGGGTATGGCAGCCGTACAACAGGTTGATTCTTCCATAGCGTCCGGACAATCCGGCACCGGAACAACCGATGGGAGCGGCTGTTACATCCCGCGTGCGAAACGAGTATGGCTGCTGCGGAGTGGCCGAGCATCCACGGGGAGCGATCGGATACGCTTTGCCAACCATTTGGCGGTATCGGCATCATCCCCATAAGAAGAGGTAAGACACCACTCCCGACGCCGTGCCCGCCGCACTATATTGAACTCTGCGTCGCGGATCGTTTCCGTCTCGGGGGGATGGCCTCCGGAGACGTTCCGGGATCAAAAGATATGAAGCGTGTGACGATGAACCATATCAACGCATATCTTGACGGTGCCTTGGACGACAAGGAGCGTCAGGAGTTCGAGCAGTCCGTAGAGGACGACGCCGACGCGAAGGCCGTGGTGACCTTCCACAGAAGCCATGTGGAGGAGCTTCACCGCCTTTACGATCCCGTGCTGGAAGAACCGGTACCGGCGCGCATGCTCGAGCTGCTGAGGCAGCGCCGCAAGAGCTAGCCCTCCGATTCCCGCGTTCCATCGTCACATGAGGGGCGACCGGACGACCCGGCCGCCCGCTTTTTTGTCCGCACCCTGGCTTTCCCACCAGCGTGGCGGGTTCTCCCGCATTTCCATGCGGCATCCCCCTTCGGATCAACGCTTGCCCCTTTTACAGACCGGCGGCTTTTCCCATAAACAGGAGCCGCGGAAACGGAAGCTGGGCCATGGGCGCCCGGACCGGCGGGAATGAAGAGGAAGAACAGCGTCCATGGCGCGCGGCAGGCCGGCACCGAACATCATTCTGGGTCCCGTCCTTTACTTCCGGGGAGAGCAAGGCGACCGCTGGTGGCTGTCCGCCCTCTTCGTGCTGGACGGCGACGCCGAACCCTACGATCTGCGGGTGGATGGCGTGACCCTCCCCGTTCCGCCCCGCCACCTCGCCCAATGGCGCAACCGGCACGTCTGGCGCTTCGATTTCGCCATTCCACGCGGCGCTCGCGATGTCGAGGCCGCCTATGGCTTCACCGATGGCGCATCGCCGGGACACACCTGGGCGGTGACGGTGCCGGGACGCGCCTCGTCGCCACGGATCGCCTACGTCTCCTGCAACGGGGCGGAGGATGAGGAAAAGATCGCCGGGCTGAACGCGCCGCGCAACGCCTTGTGGGGTGATCTGCGCCGCCGTCACGAGAGCGAACGCTTCCACCTGCTGCTGCAAGGCGGCGACCAGCTCTACGCCGATGCGGTGTGGCGTCAGCCGCCGCTGCTCAGCGCCTGGAAGAAGCGGACGGACGCCGCCCGCCTGGACGAGCCTTTCACCGCCGCGATGGCAAAGGAGGCCGAGGACTTCTACTTCGACCTCTACCTGCGGGTCTGGGGCCAGCCGGAAACCGCGGCGGTGACGGCGCGCATACCGTCGGTGATGATGTGGGACGACCACGACATCTTCGATGGCTGGGGCTCCCACCCGGACGAGGAGATGATGTCCCCGGCTTGGCGCGGCGTCTACGCGGCGGCCCGTCGCCACTTCTCGCTGTTCCAACTGGCCGCCATGGAGGACGCCCAGCCGGAATGCGTGTGGGGGGCGCCCTTGGACTCCTTCAGCCAGGGGTTCCGGCTCGGCGATGTCGGCGTTCTGGCGCTGGACATGCGCAGCGACCGCACGCCCCGCCGCGTTCTGTCGGACCGGGTCTGGGACGCCCTTCCGGAGTGGCTGGAGCGCTTCAAGGGTTGCCGGCACCTGATCCTGATGTCCAGCGTGCCGCTGCTCTACCTCGACACCGGGGTGATGGAGCGGGCGGTCGGCCTGTCGCCCGTCCGCGTCGGGATCGAGGACGATCTGCGCGACCAATGGCGCAGCCCGGCCCACGCCGAGGAGTGGTTGCGCCTGATCCTCCTTCTGGCGGAATTCTCGCGGCGCACCGGCTGCCGGGTCACCTCCGTGTCGGGCGAGATCCACGCGGGCGCGCGGGCGGTCCTGCGCGGCGGCGGCGTGGAGATCTGGCAGCTCATCGCGTCGGGGGTCGTCCACCCGCCGCCCGCCAAGGCCACCGCCTTCGCCCTGGAATGGCTGGCCGGCCGCAAGGAAACCTTGTCCAACGGCTATGTCTTCGAAATGCCGGCTTTTCCTGAATCGGGCAAGCGCATCATCCGGCAGCGCAATTGGCTGTCGCTGATCTTCGACGGCAAGGGCCAGATCCACGCCCGCTGGTCGGCCGAAGGCCAACCCAACCGCTACACCCAGGTGATCTGAACCCGAGTGATCCGAACCCGAGTGATCGGGCCGGAGGAGCCAAGCCGGCTCACTCCGACTGCGGCGACCGGCGGCGATTGCGCAGATTGAGCGCGTTGAGGAAGCTGGTGGCCTGCGCCGGTGTGGCCGGGCCGCCGGCTCCCGGCGCCTTGGCCGAGGTCGCCAGGAAGCCTCCGACGCGCGCGCGCAGCTCGACCGAATCGTGGGCCGCCTGATCGGCGGTCTCCGCCACCTGACGGCGCACGTCGGCGTCGAGGGTGTTGAAGGCGCGGGTGGCGAATTCAAAGGCCGGCTGGGACTTGGTGGCGATCACCTGCCGCAGCGCCTTGGAAACCAGAACCGTGTCCAGCCCGCCGGGGCCGTCCACCCCATCCAGAACGTCGGCCAGGATGCCGATGGCCTGCAGGGTCTGGTTGTCATCGAGCGAGATGGGCTCCAGGCCGTCCATGACACTCACTTCCGATGTGGTTTGCCGAAGCGTGGTTGAACCAGCGGACATCGCCGGATCTTTTGCCGGTGCGGGAAAGCATAGTCGGACCGCCCCGCCGAGGCAATGCGCACGGCGTCAAGCGGCGCGCCTGACACGGCGGTTGACGAGGGCGACCCCGGCGACCGCCAGCGCCATGCCGGACAGGGCCAGCAGCCCCAGCCGCTCCCCGAACATCGCCCAGGCGATCACCGCCGTGACCGGCGGAACCAGATAGAACAGGCTCGCCACGCGCGCCGCCGCACCGCGCCGGATCAACAGGAACAATAGGAAAATCGCTCCCACCGACAGCACGAAGCTGAGCCACAGCAGGGCGAAGACGAATTCGCCGGTCCAGTCGATGTGCATCGTCTCGAACAGCGGAGCCAGAACCGCCAGCACCGCTGCGGTCGCCGCGTACTGGATGGCGGTGCCGCTGCGCAGGTCCATCGCCGTGCCGTGACGCTTCTGGTAGAGCGTGCCGAAGGTGATGCCCAGCAGGGCGGCGAGCGCCAGCCCGATGCCCAGCGCGTCCGTCGAATCGAAGTGGAGCTTCTCGCCCACCACCAGCCCGACTCCGGCCAGCCCCATCAGGAAGCCCGCCCACTGCCGCCCGGTCACCCGCTCGCCCAGCAGCGGACCGGAAAGGGCGGCGGTCAGCAGCGGCTGGATGCCGACGATCAGCGCGGTCACCCCCGCCGGCATGCCCTTGGCGATGGCGCAGAACACGCCGGTCAGGTAAACACCATGCACCAGCAGCCCGGCCAGCGCGATGCGCCCGGCCTCGGCCCAGCTCTTCGGCCAGGGGGCGCCGGTGACCAGGGCGACGACGCCGAGGATCACCGCGACCAGCCCCAGCCGGACCAGCAGGAAGGTCAGCGGTTCCGCGTAGGGAAGGCCGTATTTGGCGCCGATGAATCCGGTGCTCCACAGCAGAACGAAGACACCCGGCATCAGGCGCACCCAATCGGGCCGCCCGCCCGCGGCGGCGGTGGTCGCTTGCACGGTCATCGCTTTTCCCCGACTCCTATCCCCGCGCCTGCGCGCTTTCCGCGGTTGGAACCTCGACCGCCAAGGGCGGGGCGTCCGGGGCGGACGCACCGCCGGACAGGTCCGGCTTCGGCGCCTCCACCGCACGCGCGTCCGCCACGGGCGTCACGGCCTCCTCCACAGGCTTCGGCGGCGGGTTGCGCCGCGCCTCGGCCACCGACTGGAGATGGGCGCGCAGGCTTGCGTCCTTCTTCACCAGCCGATGGAAGTCTCTCACATCCAGGACCAGCAGTTGGCAATAGCCCATCGCACGCACATCGGCGTTGCGCCGTTGGCGGGTCAACAGGGCCATCTCGCCGAACACCTCCCCAGTGCCGAGCTGGACCGGCTCGTCCAGACCCGGAACCAGCACCTCGACGGCGCCGGACGCGATGAAGAACATGGCGTCGCCGCGCTCGCCGCGCCGGACGATGGTCTCCCCGGGCAGCACCAGCCGCGGCTTCAGCAGGGTGGCGATGCCGCGCAGGCGGTCGCCCTCCAGCCCCTTGAACAGCGGCACCCGCCCGACGAGGTCCATCAGATCCAGCCGCAGATCGAGCTTCGGCAGGGCGTCGAGCGCGTGGCGGCGATCGTCCAGATCGCGCTGCAGGTCGCTCAGGATCTCCTGGCTGATGATCGATTCGGCGAAGAGCGCCCGGTAATCCGCCTCCTCCAGCCGCAGGGCGGCGCGACTGACGTAGCGGCTCTGAAGGATCAGCGCGTAGTCGGGATATTGCAGCTTCAGCGCCGCCAGGGCCTGCTCGACCATGGCGAGGCGCACCGTCAGGATGCCTTCCAGCTCGCAGGCGACGTCGGTGCCCAGCACCTGCCCCACCTTGTCGTTGATGAACTCCAGAAGTTCGCGCTGCACGGTGCGCACGCCCAGAAGGATCTCGAACCGGAAGGCGAGCCGGCGGGCCAGCGGCGCGTGGATGCCCAGCCGGCGGTGCAGCAGGCTGGCGACCCGCATCCAGGGCGTGAATGAGATGAAGGGCTCCTCGAAGGCGCGGTAACCGGCGCGCCCCTGGGTCTTCACCGCGTCGAGCAGGCGCCCGGTGCGGCGGTTCAGCAGCTCCGCCACCCCGCGCGACAGGATGCCTTCGCGGAAATGCTCGTAATACAGCTCCTCCTCGCGGTTCACCAGGATGACGAGGCCGATGGTCACGCGGTCCTCGTTGCTCAGCGGCGCTTCGGTCGACCGTTCCCGGACGATGGCGTCGAGCCGGTCACTGTATTGCGATACGATGGAACCGACGGCCTGCTCGTCGACCTCGTAGCGGTGGGCGAGCCCCTCCACCCGCTCGCGCACGCCGGCCAGCGACAGGGCGAGCGCGCGGTTGCGCATGGCGTGCTCGACCGGCGACAGCTTGTTCAGGCCGAGCAGGTTGATGACGGCGCGCAGCGTCGTGCCGTTGATGAACAGCGTGTAGAAGACGAAGCCGGTGACCAGCACGGCGACGAAGCCCTGCACCCGATCGGGCACGCGCCCGTTCTCGGTGACGGCCAGGGCCAACGTCAGCGACACCGCTCCACGCAGGCCGCCCCACAGCATCACCGCCTTATAGGGGTGACTGACACGTTGGGCCAGACCAGCACCGGAGAGCAGCGGCAGCAGGCCGAACAGCACCAGCGCCCGCGACACCGTCGCCGCCCCGACCACGACCAGCACCAGCCCGACGTCGCTCCAGCCGATGCCGCCGAGCAGCCGTGGCACCAGGAGCGCCGTCATCAGGAAGATCAACGAGTTCGCCCAGAAGCCGAGCTGCTTCCAGACATGCTCCAGCGCCCCCCAGGTGGCCGGGGAGATGCGCGTGCGCCCCACCGAGCCCACGACCAGCGCCGCCGTGACCACCGCCACGACGCCCGACGCGCCGACGTAATGCTCCGCCAGCACATAGCTGAGATAGGCGAGCGCCACCGTCAGCGTGATCTCGGCCATCGGCTGGTCGCGCACCGGCTCGACGATCATGCAGACCACGCGCCCGCACACGTAGCCGGTCAGCACGCCGCCGGCGAAGTCGCGCAGGAACTCCATCGCTGCTTCCGTCGCCCCGCCATGGGCGTTGCGGGTCAGCATGCCGAGCAGCAGCGTGAACAGCGCGATGGCCGCAGCGTCGTTCAGCAGGCTTTCGCCCTCGACCAGCATGGTCAGGCGGCGCGGAGCGCCGAGGTCGCGGAAGATGCTGACGACCGCCGCCGGGTCGGTGGTGGCGACGATCGCCCCCAGCAGCAGGCAGGCCACCAGCCCCATCGAGGTGAAGAGATTGAGCGCGTAACCGACCGCGAAGGTGCAGACGAACACCGCCACCACGGCCATCAGCAAGATTGGCCACACGTCGTCGAACAGCCGCCGCACGTCCACCGCCAGCGCCGTTTCGAACAGCAGCACCGGCAGGAAGACGTAGATCAACACCTCGGACGAGATGTCCATCTCCGCCAGGGAATTCAGGAAGTCATGGAAGGGGCCGGTGCCGCCCTGCCCGGCGAAGGTCTGGATCGCCAGCCCCAGGGCCACGCCGACAGCGGCCAGAAGCACCGTGTAGGGCATCCGCAGCCGGGCCGCCAAAGGCGGCAGCAGGCTGACCAGCGCCAGAAGGCCGGATACCGCGAGGACATAGATGACGATGACGTGCATGGGGCTGCCTTGCCCTTGGAGGGTCGCGGCGCACGGTATCGCCCGATTGGGGCGGGAGCAAGGTCAGGATAAGGGACAAAGCTCTTCCGTACGTGTGACCGGACGTACGGTCCGGCCACACCCGTACGGATGGGAACGTACAGGGCTTGCGCCCCGTCAGGCCACCGCCCCCATCAGGCCACCGCCAGCGTCACCGTCATGCGGAAGCCGCCGGTGGAGCGGTTCTCGGCGCGGACCTTGCCGCCGAACGCCTCGATGTTCCGCCGCACGATCCACAGGCCGATGCCGAAATGGGTCGCCTCGGCCTGGCTCTGGGCCGCCGCGTCCTCGGGCATGCCCCGTCCCGGCTCGCGCTGGGAGAAGTAGCGTTCGAAGATGCGCGGCAGGTTCGCCGGATCGACGCCCGGCCCCTCGTCCTCGACCACCAGTTCCGCCCAGGCGCCGTTGCGCGACAACCGCACGCTGACCGCGCCGTCCGGCGGGGAGAAGCTGACGGCGTTCTCCACCAGATTCTCGATGACGGTCTCCAGGATGTCCTCGCTGGCCCGCACGACCACCCCGGATTCGATGCGCGAGCGCATGTGAAGCTGCCGTTCGGCGAGCAGGCTGGTGTAGCCGCCGGCCATCCGTTCCACCAAATCGGACAGGTCCACCCGGCGGCGCGGCGGCACCAGAAGATCGGCGGCGGCCTCGTCCATACGCCGCCCGAAGGAGACCAGGCCGTCGAGCTTGTCCACCGACTTCTCGATCATGGTCAGGGCGCGCTGGCTGCGGTTGTCCTCGGCGGGGAGGGAACGGCGCAGCGGCTCCACCGATTGGCGGATGACCGCGATGGGCGTCTTATAGGCGTGGGCATTGTCCTCCGCCGCGCGGCGCAGCGACCGGGCGCTTTCGCGCAGGGTATCGACCAGCCGGTCGAAATCCTCGGCCACCCCGGACAATTCCGGCACGGTGTTGCGGTTGGTGAAGGACCCCTGCCCGCTCTCGCCGATGCCGCCCGACACGATGTCGCGGGCCAGATCGCCGAAACGGTGCAGGTTGCGCCAGACCCCCAGCAGAACGGCCATCACCAACGCCGCCATGACGATGTAGATCATCGCCGCGGCCTGGACGACCGGCGTGCTCCAGTAGGGGCGTCCCAGGGAGGAGTCCAGATAGCCGCCGGCGGTGTGGCTGGTCACCAGCGCCCAGCAGCCGAAGGCCGTGTTGATCGGCGTGACCGAGGTCAGAATCTCGTAGCCACCGGATGCGCGCGGCAGGCGCAAGGCCAGCGGCTCGTTTCCGGCACAGGAGGCGCCCAGCCGGTCCAGCACCCCCTGTTCGAGGAGCTGGTGCCGCTCGGCGTCCAGATCGTCGGTGGGCACCGACGGGGCGGCGGCGACATAGTAGAAGCCGTCGCTGCCCATCAGGTTGTTGCCGGCCAGGGCGCGCGGCCGGACCAGCAGCTTCAGCCGCGTGTTCCCGTCCGCGAAGCGGCGCAGGATGGGGCCGAGCTGCGGCAGGGCCGCGCGGTTGGCGCGGGACAGGTCCGGCTCCAGCGCGCGGGCGATCAGCTCGCCCTGCCGCTGCGCGCTTTGCAACAGCAGGGTCTGCGTCGTGGTGTCGGCGCGCTGGAACTGATCGTAGATCAGCACCGGGACCGCCAGGAAGACGATGGTCAGCAGCGCCAGCCGGCTGGCCAGCGAGTGCCACAGCCACCGCAACCGGCCGCCGGGGAAACCCGCCATGGAGAAGCCTCCCTTGGTGAGTTCCGCACCGTCCCGGGCGCCGTCGGGCCCCTCGCCAAGCACCCCCGCGGACCCGCGGGCCTCAATCGGCAGCAGCGCCATCGACCATCACATCCGCGTCGTCGTCGCGCGTGCGCCCCGTGCCTCCGGTGCCGTTGCCCCAGCGGTAGCCGAAGCCCGGATAGTTCTCGATGCAGTCGAAATCGGAGTCGACCACGCGGAACTTCTGGCGGATGCGCTTGATGAAGGCGCGGACGTTGGCGCGGTAGCCCGACGGGCCGTAACCGGCCAGGAAGCCCTTGCCATGCACCAGATCGTAGATCTCGCGGTAGGACACGTCCTCTTCCGGACGGGTCGCCATCAGCTTGACGATGTTGAACTCGGTCAGCGTCAGGTCGATGCGCTTGCCGTTCCACAGGGCGCGGCTGTTGTCCAGGCGCAGGTCGAGGTTGCCCAGTGCGTAGACGGACTCCTTCGGCCCTTCGGCCTCTTCCGGCGTGCCTTTGGAGCCGTCCACGATGAGGCGCATGCGCTTCAGCAGGATCGACAGGCTGCGCGACTTCTCCACGAAGTCGAGCGCGCCGCCGGCCAGGGCGGCCTCTTCGTAAATCTGGTCCGACAGCACGGTGAGGAAGATCACCGGCAGGTCGATGCCGCGGGAGCGCATCTGGCGAAGGACGTCGATGCCGTCCATCTTCGGCATGCGCCAGTCCAGTAGGACGATGTCCACCGAACCGCCTTCGGCGAAGAAGTCGAGCGCGGGTTCGCCACGGTCGAAGGTGACGACCTCATACCCCTCGTCGGCGAGGTTGAGGCTGAGGGATTCGCGGAACAGGTCGTCGTCGTCGACCAGCGCCACGCGGGCGACGGCGGCCTCAGTCATTGCGGACATCCCAGCCTTGGGCAAGGAGTTGAGCGAAGCATCGTTTATCGACATCTGGGACATTTTCGCTGCTCTTCATATCGTAGGAAAGGGCACGGAAGTCCTGGGAGGACGTCATGTCCATGAAGAAGAAGACTTTGAGCGAGCAATCGCCCTTAGCGTAATGCCACACCTTTGCAGGTGGCGCCTCTTCCGTTGCGGCAGGGGTGCCCAGGAGACGCCGGGTCTGGACTTGGTCCAGGCCGACGAGCGTTTCGGGGGACAGGGTGGCAGGCGGGCTGGCGCCGCCGAACGGTACCGGGGGCAGCCCCGCCACTTCTGTCCCAGCCATGGCGATGACCTCGGCGGCGGGACCGGTCCCCGGACCGTTCACCGCCGGCGTGGCCGCCTGATCCTTGCCCGCGGCCTTGACGCGCGGAGGAGCAGGTTTCGTCTTCGGCACCGGAACGGCCATGGCGGTCGGTCCGGCGGTCTGTGTTTCGAGAGGAACCGTGGTGCCGGGGCACCCGGCCAGCAGAAGAACCGCCAGCACAAGGCCCGCCTTCCGCCGCCGGCACCCCACTCCGGCATTGGTTCCAGCCACTTCGCATATGGTACCCGTCATCGTCATCGTCGGGCCTTTCAAGCATCGTGGTTGAATTCGCGGGCGGTGTTGCTGGCCCCATGCCTGCACTTGCCGCCTCCGTGAGATCAAGGTCAGTCCAGTCTGGTTAATGTGGCGTTAAACCCCTGTTTGATACCCCCTTTTTGCGCACATTTGCGGCCAATTTTTGTTCCTACTCCTATCGATAGGTCGGATTTCGAACTAATTTGCCTATTTGGAGGTTAGGTGGGAGGGTGCCGATCGCCTCAAATACCCATACTTCCCTTTGGCTTATCCTCTGACGGGAAAAGCGCGGGGAGGCCTTGCGCACGGCGCGTGGCACCGCGCGCCCTTGGGCGCGAAAACCGGCGGCTGGGAAGGGAAAAGGAAAGGGCGAAAAAGAGCCCCAAAAACAATCGGCGGCAGAGCCACCCGGGTATGGCCCCACCGCCGGTCAGCCGGACGGGCAACAGTATCGGTAAGATGAGAGCGCCGCACAGGCGTCTCACGGGATGTTGCCGCTTGAACTCCAGCCTTCTATCCGACCGTCGTTACCGCCGGTCGGCGCTGTGCGTACAATGCTTTTCGAGCATCAACCTTCACGCCAATGATCCTGCGCCTGTCTGGCGCCGTCGTCAAGACCGCTTCGACTGCGAAATGGGCTGGATTACCCAGATGGCGATACTTCCGAAGGCGGCCCACTCACGCGCGCGAAGGGGGTGTCCTCCCCATCGGCGCACCGACGCTTCTACGCGAGCAGATTGACCGAACCGGCGAGGGCCGGCATCCCCAAATCCATCCCACCCAGAGCCGATACGCTGTCGACCGAAGGCGTGATCGCGGCATCCTCGCCGGTGCCTTCCGGATCGCCGGAAATGTTGTCCGTGCCGTCCGGGTCGGTCATGGCCTCCACAAAGTCCTTCAGCGTCGTACTGGACCCGAAGGCCGCCTGACGCAGTTCGTTGACGTTGTCCTGCGCCTCCTCGACGATCTTGTCGTAATCCTTGAAGGACTCCCGCCGGGCCTTGCGCCGCTCTTCGGCCTGATCCAGTTCGTTGGCGGCCTTCGCCTCGGCGATGATCGACTTCGCCTCGGCGAGCACGACTTCCACCCGGCGCCCGAACTCGTCAGCCTCGCGATAGCGCGACATCTTCAGATCGTTGTCGGCCATCATCCGCTGGATGAAATTGCGCATCCTGTCGCCCTGCGGGGCATTGGGAGCGGCGTTCAGGCTGGGCGCCATGTCCTTCATCCACCGCTCAAGGTCGCTCCCCTGCCCTTCCATGGCTCCTGCGTTGGCCTTTTCTTCGGCCTCTGCCCTTTCCTTTTCTTCGTCCGTCTTCTCTGTGGCGGTCTTGCCCTCTTCAGACGGTTTGCCATCCGACACCACGCCTTGAGCGTTGGCCTGCCCGGCCAGACCAGCAGCCTCCGCTGCCACCGCCTCGGCGGACAGCGCCTCGCCATCGTCCGCCGCTGCTTCGCCCGCCGCCATGCCCGCCGCCGTGGCGGCGCCCTCTGCGGCCGCGTCATCGACCGGTAGCGGCGAGGGCTGCGCGGCCGCGGCCGGCGGCGCCCCTGCGGCGAAAGCACCATCCGCAGGCGCGCCGTCCTCACGGATGGTCATCGTCACATCGACGGCGATCTCCGTCTGAACGACGGTGACGGAGGTGCGGGTGATCGTCCGCTCGATGGTGATGCCACCAATGGACGGCGCTCCCGCCCCACCGGGAAGCCCCATCTCCGCAGCGGCGGCCACGCCGGCGCCATACTCCTTCGCCGCCCGTCCCGCCTGCTTGGCGAGGATCGCGGCCTCCCGCGCCAGTTGCACCAGCTTTTCCCGGTCGCCCTGGTTGTGGCGCATCATCATCTTGAGTTCGGCGATCTTGCGTTCGACCTCCTCCAGCCGTTGCGCGGCGACAGCCTTCGGCCCCCCGACACGTTTGGCCTCCTCCAGCGCGTTGACCACGGCGGTGAAGTTCTTCTGCTGTTCCGGAGTCATGGCGAACGGCAGCTTCGCCTGTTCGGCCTTTTCGGTAAGGCGCTGCGTGGCGTCCTTACCGTCCATGGCGTCCATCGCCCGCTCCCAGTCCTTCTTGGCCTTCTGGAGCTGGAAAAGGCTGTTTTGGCCGTTGGAGAGAACCGAAAAGATGCCGTTCACGACCCCCTCCTCCGGTTCATCGGAACCATCAAATTCGCGGAGAAGTTTAGCACAGTTTCGTTTCCCGTCCATTTCCGACAGCGGTGTTGGAATCGGCGCCAGCAACTCCGCGTTGCTCCGCAGGAACGCAATACACACGCCGGAACTCCGATGCCGATGAGAGTGTTTGCTTTCCGACATCGGACGCCGCAGAGCGCGGCGAATTGCCGCAGGCTGCTGCCGGGACAGACCCGCAGCCGATCCGGAGGAGGAAAACAGATGGCAGACCGCGATACGTTGGGCACCGGCGAACCGAACCGCAAGTCGCCGGACCCGATGGCGAACCGTGGGGCGAACACGGGAATGGGCGGTGATCGTTCGCAGAACAAGGGTTCCTCGGACGATCTCAACCGAATGGCCGGTGAGGCCACCGATGCCGGCCGCGACACCATCGACGCCGCCCAGGGCCGCATCCGTTCGCTTCTTGAGATGCAAACGGGGCGCGCCGCCGACCAGTTGGGCAGCGTCGCCAACGCGCTGCACAAGGCCGCGGAGCAGTTGAACGAGGAGAACAACGGGACCGCCGCCCATTACGCCGGTCAGGCCGCCGACCGGGTGGAACGGGTGGCCGACATGCTCCGCAACTCCACCGTGGACGACATGGTCGGCCAGGTGGAGCGTTTCGCGCGGCGTCAGCCGGAGGTGTTCGTCGGCGCCGCCTTCGCCGTGGGCTTCCTGTTCGCCCGCTTCGTCAAAAGCTCTGGAGAACGGCGATTTCGCGGCGCGTCGTCATCGCATTTGACCGGCGGCTACAGCCGGTACGACCGTGGCCATCGTGACCATGACCATCACGATTACCGCGATTTCGGCCTGCGTGGCGCCGACCGCGCCGGGCAGGAGGCTCTCCGCACCGACCGGGACCTTGCCGGTCACAGCCGTGGCATGGCTGGCGGAAGCGCCGGCTCGGCATCCATGGAAAGCTCGATGGCGCCGCATCCAAGGTCCGGCCTGTCGTCCGGCATCGCTTCTTCCAGCATGACCTCGACCAGCCTGACGCCGGCGGGGGGCGGGATCGGCCGGAACCAGGAGAGCCCGCGTCCGCTGAACGCCGCAACCGCGGCGACGAGCGCGGCGCGCACCCGTGACGCGGCCGAATTGGTGGCTGGCACCACGCCCACCACCACGCCCAACACCATGTCGGGCGCCACCTCCGACACCAAGCCGGTTTCCGGCACGCCGATCCAGGGGATCAAACCATGAGCGCTGCGGAGGACCGTTCCTACGATCCGCGGCAAGACCGACCCATCGCCGGCCTGTTCGCCGATCTGGCACGGGAGACCACAAACCTTGCCCGCACCGAGATCGAGCTGGCCAAGGCCGAGCTGACCGAAAAGGCCGGACAGGCGGCGGGCGGTGCGGCCTACGTCGTCGCCGGCGGCTTGATCGCCTTCGCGGGCGTTCTGGTCCTGCTGGCCGCGGCGGTGCTGGCCCTGTCGAAGGTGGTCGAACCCTGGCTGGCCGCCGTCATCGTCGGTGCCGTCGTGCTCGTCATCGGCGGCGTGCTGGCGATGCTCGGCAAGAAGCGGCTCAGCCCGGAGAATCTGCAGCCGCAGCGCACCATCGAGACGCTGCGGGACGACAAACGCTGGGCCCGCTCCCAGCTCGCCCGATGAGCGGCCCAAGGAGCAAGGGGCCGATGAACGACGGTGAGAAGGGGCGCGCAACGCCCCGCGACTACGACGCGATGCAACGGGAGATCCGCGAACGCCAAGCCCGGATCGGCGACACGATCCAGGTCCTGAAGCGCAAGACCGCGCGGCTCGCTCCCCGTCACCTGATGGAGCAGACCATGAACCGGATGCACACCACCACCGGCGGCTACGGCGAACGCGCCCAGGACCGCTACTACGAGCCGATCCGCAACCAGACCCACCAACGGTCCCATTCGGTCGGCGAGACCATGCGCAGCAACCCGATCCCGCTCGCCATGATCGGCATCGGGCTGGGCTGGCTGGCTCTGACCGCCTCGGGCTACGACCGGCGCATCGCACGCAGCGGAGCGATGCACAACGTTCGCGACCGCGCCGGCAGCGCCGCGCAATACGCCCGCGACACCTTCTACAGCGCCGGCGGCAGCGTGCGCGACGCCGCAAGCCACGCCTACGAGCGGGCCAGCGATGCCGCGGGCCACGTCTACGAACGGGCAAGCGACGCCGTCGAGGAGGCCGGCGACCGCGTGCGCGGCCTGACCGACCACGCCCGCGACCGGGCTCACGACATGCGCCGGGACATGAGCAGCCGCGTGGACAGCCATATCGGCAATCATGGCAGCGCCAGCCACCTGCGGGCGTCGGACCGGCTGCACAGCGCGACCGGTCGATTCTGGGAGATGGTGGACGACCACCCGGTGGTGGCCGGTGTGATGGGCATCGCCCTGGGCGCCGCGCTGGGTGCCAGCATTCCGACCTCCCGCTACGAGGACCGCTGGGTCGGCGACTACGCCGACGAGGCGACCAACCGCGCCAAGGAAATGGCCCGTGACGCCATGGACCGCGGCACCCGCGCCGCCCGCGCGGCGGTCGAAGCCGCCAAGGAAGAAGTCGGCGATGCGGTGAGCGCGGCCAGCGACGCGGCTCGGGAGGAAGCGCGCAAGCCGGGCTAATCCGGTTTTGCTCACGGCTCCCCTCGGCTCCCTTCGGGTTCCACGCTGACTGCACCGGCCCCGCGGCCACAACCGCGGGGCCGGTTTTTCATTGTCCGACTGCAGCGCAGGGTTTCCCGCGGGTGGAGACCGTCCGCGACAGTTCGCCGCAGCGTGCGCCGCGTGCAGTCCTGCCATCCTTATACCCGAGTGTTTTTCCCGGTTATCCCGCTCCGGTTCCGCTTGACAAAGGTCCTATGATGGCCACTTAATCAGGACCAATTTAGTCCTGTATCGGGGTGGTCATGATCCGGCTGAGCAAGCTGACCGACTACGCCATCGTCGTGATGAGCGAAATGGCGCGCCATGTGGGCACGGTTCACACCGTCTCCCATCTGGCGGAGCGCACGGGCGTGCCCTCCCCCACGGTCGCCAAGCTCATGAAGACGCTGACCCCGGCGGGCCTCACGACCTCGCACCGCGGCGCCGCCGGTGGTTATGCGCTCAGCCGCGCCGCCGACGCAATCTCTATCGCCGAGATCATCACGGCGCTCGACGGCCCGATCGCGCTCACCGCCTGCGTGGAGGGCGGCGACAGCCAGTGCGGCGTGCAGCGCCTGTGCCCGATGCGCGGCGGCTGGGAAAAGGTCAACAGCGCCATCCGCGGCGCGCTCGAACAGGTGACTCTGGCCGACATGATGGGACCGCCCGCCTGGGCGGAGGGCCCACCCGGCCCGCTCGACAGCATTGGAGCCGGCCCAGGTCCGGCACGGCGCGCCGCCGTCTGACGTTTCGGCGCCTTCATCGGAAACGCTTTCAGGGAACGAGAGACAAGCATGGCCGCCACGACCGAAACCGTCGAACAGGTCCGCGCCGTCACGGAGCAGAAGTACAAGTACGGCTTCACGACGGACATCGAATCGGATGTCGCGCCCAAGGGCCTGAACGAGGACATCGTCCGCTTCATCTCCGCCAAGAAGGAGGAGCCGGAATGGCTTCTCGAATGGCGCCTGAAGGCGTTCCGCGTCTGGCAGGAGATGGAGGAGCCGCGCCACTGGGCGAAGCTGTCCTTCCCGCCGATCGACTATCAGGACGCGCACTACTACGCCGCGCCCAAGATGAAGGATCGCCCGAAGTCGCTGGACGAGGTCGATCCCGAATTGCTGAAGACCTACGAGAAGCTGGGCATCCCGCTGCGCGAGCAGGAGATTCTGGCCGGTGTCGAGGGGGCCGAGGGCAAGAGCCCGGCCATCGCCGTGGACGCCGTGTTCGACAGCGTGTCGGTCGCCACCACCTTCAAGGCCAAGCTGGAGGAGATGGGCATCATCTTCTGCGCGATCTCCGAGGCCGTGCACAAGTGTCCGGAGCTGGTCCAGAAGTATCTCGGCTCGGTCGTGCCCTACACCGATAATTTCTACGCGACGCTGAACTGCGCGGTCTTCACGGACGGCAGCTTCGTCTACATCCCGAAGGGCGTTCGCTGCCCGATGGAGCTGTCCACCTACTTCCGCATCAACCAGGCCAACACCGGCCAGTTCGAGCGGACGCTGATCATCGCCGACGAGGGCAGCTACGTCAGCTATCTGGAAGGCTGCACAGCGCCCCAGCGCGACGAGAACCAGCTGCACGCCGCGGTGGTCGAACTGGTCGCTCTGGACGACGCGCAGATCAAATACTCGACGGTCCAGAACTGGTATCCGGGCAACGCGGAGGGCGTCGGCGGCATCTACAACTTCGTGACGAAGCGCGGCGCCTGCCGCGGCCGCAACTCCAAGATCTCCTGGACCCAGGTGGAAACCGGATCGGCCATCACCTGGAAGTACCCGAGCTGCATCCTGCAGGGCGACAATTCGGTGGGCGAGTTCTATTCGGTCGCCATCACCAACAACTTCCAGCAGGCCGACACCGGCACCAAGATGATCCACATCGGCAAGAACACCCGTTCGACCATCGTGTCGAAGGGCATCTCCGCCGGGCGGGCGCAGCAGACCTACCGCGGGCTGGTGAAGATCCTGCCGAAGGCGGATGGCGCGCGCAACCACACCCAGTGCGACAGCCTGCTGATCGGCGACCAGTGCGGCGCCCACACGGTGCCCTACATCGAGAACCGCAACCGCACCGCCCGCGTCGAGCACGAGGCGACGACCGCCAAGATCAGCGAGGACCAGCTGTTCTACTGCCGCCAGCGCGGTCTGTCGGAAGAGGACGCCGTGTCGCTGATCGTCAACGGCTTCTGCAAGGAAGTGCTGAAGGAGCTGCCCATGGAGTTCGCCGTGGAAGCCCAGAAGCTCGTCGGCATCAGCCTCGAAGGCAGTGTGGGGTGATGCTCATCGCTGTTTTCACCCGTCACCCCCGCGAAGGCGGGGGTCCAGGAAACTCCGCAGGTAAGCACTTGAACGGACTGGATTCCCGCCTTCGCGGGAATGACGGATTGGAATGGCGGTAAAACGCAGGGTAAGTGCGGGGATGACGAAGCGAGCAGGACTGGAATGGATAAGAAGTTCTACGTCTATATCCTCGCCAGCCGCCGGAACGGGACGCTCTACGTGGGCGTGACGTCAGACCTCGCGCGACGGGTCGAAGAACACAAATCGGGAGCGGTTCCAGGGTTCACGAGCGATTACGGCGTCAAGGCCCTGGTTTACTACGAGGTCTACGACGACGCGGAAAACGCCATCCTTCGGGAGAAGCGGCTCAAGAAATGGAACCGCGAATGGAAGCTGAATTTGATCGAGAAGGACAATCCGAACTGGCGTGATCTGGCGGAGTTGCTGAATTGCTAGGTTCTGGTTCCCCGCCTGCGCGGGGATGACGCTGATTTGAGAGCATGCGCTTCCGGGGATCGTCATCCCCGCGAAGGCGGGGAACCAGAAAACTCCGATACGCCGGTGGTTGCGGACAGGAAGGAACGGAAGAAACGATGATCGAGATCAAGAACCTGCACGCCACGGTGGACGGCAAGGAAATCCTCAAGGGCATCGACCTGACGATCAACCCGGGCGAGGTGCACGCCATCATGGGGCCGAACGGCTCGGGCAAGAGCACGCTCAGCTACGTGCTGGCCGGCCGCGACGGCTATGAGATCACCGAGGGCTCGGTGAGCTTCTTCGGCAAGGACCTGCTGGAGATGGAGCCGGAGGAGCGCGCCGCCGCCGGCCTGTTCCTGGCCTTCCAGTACCCGGTCGAGATCCCCGGCGTCGCCAACACCACCTTCCTGAAGTCCGCCCTGAACGCCATCCGCAAGCAGCGCGGCGAGCCGGAGCTGGACGCCATGCAGTTCCTGAAGCTGGTGCGTGAGAAGACCAAGGCGCTGAACATGACCGACGAGATGCTGAAGCGCGCGGTCAACGTCGGCTTCTCGGGCGGCGAGAAGAAGCGCAACGAGACGCTCCAGATGGCCGTCCTCCAGCCGACGTTCGCCATCCTCGACGAGACGGACAGCGGCCTGGACATCGACGCGCTGAAGATCGTGGCCGAGGGCGTGAACGCGCTCCGCTCGCCGGAGCGGTCGATGCTGGTCATCACCCACTACCAGCGCCTGCTCGACTACATCGTGCCGGACCATGTGCACGTGCTGGCCTTCGGCAAGATCCAGCGTTCCGGCGGCAAGGAGCTGGCGCTGGAGCTGGAGAAGAACGGCTACGCCGAGTTCGGCGTGAACGAGGCGGCCTGACCATGGCGACGACGACCCTCACCAAGGCGCCGCGGGGCTACGACTCGGCGGCGGCCAAGCCCTTCCTGGAGCAGTTCAACCGGGTCAAGGACGGCCTGCCCGGCGGCGGCCTGTCCTGGCTGACCGACCTGCGCAGCCAGGGCCATGACCGCTTCGCCACGCTCGGCCTGCCGACCGTGAAGAACGAGTCCTGGCGCTACACCAACCTGCGCGCGCTCGACAAGCTGGCCTTCCAGCCGGCCACGGACGCCGGCGAGGCTGTCCGCTTCGACGTGCTGCCGACCGTGCGCGCGAACGGCGCGACCGGCCCGCGTCTCGTCTACGTGGACGGACGTTTCCGGGCGGAGCTGTCCTCCACCGCCGGTCTGCCGGCGGGGGTCGAACTGCTGAACCTCGCCGACGCGCTGACGCGCAAGCCCGATCTGGTCGCCGAGCATCTGGGCCGCATCGCCGGCCCCGACGATCAGCCCCTGGTCGCGCTGAACACCGCCTTCCTGGCCGACGGGCCGGTCCTGCATGTGCCGCGCGGCGTCACGGTGGAGGAGACCATCGAACTGGTCTTCGTCTCCGTCGGTTCCGAGGCGCAGCCGACCGCCTTCCACCCGCGCGGCCTGATCGTCGCGGAGGCGGAGTCCCGCGCCGTGATCGTCGAGCATCACGTCGGCCTGGGCTCCTGCACCACCCTGTCGAACGGCGTGACCGAGGTCTTCGTCGGCGAGGGGGCGTCGGTCCACCATTACAAGGTCCAGCGCGAGCACACGGAGTCCTTCCACCTGTCGCACACCGCGGCGAAGGTGGCCGGCAAGGGCGTGTACGACAACTTCATCCTGACCATCGGCGCCAAGCTGTCGCGCAACGAGGTGAACAGCGTCCTCGACGGCGAGGAAGGCGACACGCATGTCAGCGGCGCCTACATGGTGCGCGGCGGCCAGCATGTCGACACCACGACCTTCATCGACCATGCCAAGCCCTGCTGCACCAGCCGCGAGGTCTACAAGGGCGTGATCGACGATCAGGCCCGCGCCGTCTTCCAGGGCAAGATCATCGTGCGCCCCAACGCGCAGAAGACCGACGGCTACCAGCAGAACCGCGCGCTCCTGCTCTCCGACACCGCGGAGATCGATGCGAAGCCGGAGCTGGAGATCTACGCCGACGACGTGAAGTGCAGCCACGGCGCCACGGTGGGCGAGTTGGACGACGACCAGCTCTTCTACCTGCGCGCCCGCGGCATCGACAAGGATACGGCGCGCGGCCTGCTGATCGGCGCCTTCCTGTCCGAAGCGCTGGAGGAGATCGCCGAGGAGAGCGTCCGCGACGCCTTCCAGAGCTACGTCGCCAACTGGCAGAACGCGCGCTGAGGAGGGACCCGGATATGGACACCCAAATCACGGATACCCTCTCCACCTTTGACGTGGAGCGCGTGCGCGCCGACTTTCCCATCCTGGCGCGCACCGTGCACGAGCGGAAGGGCAAGCCCGGCAAGCCGCTCGTCTATCTCGACAGCGCCGCCTCCGCGCAGAAGCCGCGGCAGGTCATCGACGCCATGACCCGCTTCCTGGAGGAGGATTATTCCAACATCCACCGGGGCGTCCATTTCCTGTCGCAGACCGCGACCGACCAGTTCGAGGAGGCCCGCCGCAAGGTCGCCCGCTTCCTGAACGCCCCGTCGGAGCGCAACATCGTCTTCACCCGCAGCGCGACCGAGGCGTTCAACCTCGTCGCCCACAGCTATGGCCGGACCTTCCTGTCGGAAGGCGACGAGATCATCGTCTCGGTCATGGAGCACCACGCCAACATCGTGCCGTGGCAGCTCCTCCAGATGGACAAGGGCATCCGCATCCGCGTCGTCCCGGTGGACGAGCACGGCGTGCTGGACCTGAACGCCTTCGAGGACCTGCTGTCCGACCGCACGAAGCTGGTGGCGGTGACCCACTGCTCCAACGTGCTCGGCACGGTGACGCCGGCCAAGATCATCGCCCGCATGGCGCACGAGCGCGGCGTGCCGGTGCTGTTCGACGGCAGCCAGGCCGCCGTCCACGGGGTGGTGGACGTGCAGGACATCGACGCCGACTTCTACATCATGACCGGCCACAAGCTGTACGGCCCGACCGGGACCGGCGTGCTGTACGGCAAGTATGAGCTGCTGAAGAAGATGCCCCCCTACCAGGGCGGCGGCGATATGATCGAGAGCGTCAGCTTCGAAGGCACCACCTTCAAGGCCCCGCCGGCCCGCTTCGAGGCCGGCACTCCGGCGATCACCGAGGTCATCGGGTTGGGCGTGGCGCTGGACTACATGGAAAAGCTGGGCCGCGAGGCCATCGCGGCGCACGAGCACGACCTGCTCCAGTACGCCACGCAGCAGCTTTCCCAGATCGACGGCCTGCGCGTCTACGGCACTGCGCCGGGCAAGGGTCCGATCATCTCCTTCACGCTGGAGGGCGTGCACCCGCACGACCTCGGCACCATCGTGGACCAGTACGGCGTCGCCGTGCGCGTCGGCCGCCACTGCGCGGAACCGCTGATGGACCGTTTCGGCGTCGGCGCCACGGCGCGGGCCAGCTTCGCCCTTTACAACACGCGGGCGGAGGCCGACGCTCTGGTCAATTCGGTGATCGCGGTGAAGGAGTTCTTCGGAGCATGATGGACGAACTGCGCGAGCTGTACCAGGAAGTGATCCTGGACCACGGCAAGAACCCCCGGAACTTCCGGCATCCCGACGATGCCAATCGGGAGGCCAAGGGCGAGAACCCCATGTGCGGCGACCGCTTCATGGTCTATCTGAAGCTGAAGGACGGGGTGGTGGAGGACGTGGCCTTCCAGGGCCGCGGCTGCGCCATCTCCACCGCCAGCGCGTCCATGATGACGGAGGTCATCAGGGGGAAGACCGAGGCGGAGGCCAAGGCCCTGTTCGAGACCTTCCACGACCTGTGCACCAAGGACGACCACGACCACGGCCACCACGGCCCGGTGGACGAGGACGCCATGGAACGGCTGATGGTGCTGTCCGGCGTCCGTCAGTTCCCGGTGCGCGTGAAATGCGCCACCCTCGCCTGGCACGCGATGAACGCGGCCATCGAAGGCGAGGACAAGGCGAGCAGCGAGTAAGTTGCAGGAAACGGTGAAACGCGATGCCCGATGACGCGATCTCCAAGGAAGCCGACGCCGCGGAGGCCAAGCCGATGAACCAGACCGAAGCGGACATGGCTGCGGCCAAGGCCGCCTACGACCCGCGTGCCGCGCTGAGCGAGGCGGTGATCTCGGCGCTGAAGAGCTGCTACGACCCGGAAATCCCTGTGGACATTTGGGAACTGGGGTTGATCTACCGCGTCGACATCGGCCCGAACAACGAGGTCGAGATCGACATGACCCTGACCAGCCCGATGTGCCCGGTGGCCGGCGAACTGCCGATGCAGGTGCAGCAGGCGGTTGCGTCCGTCGAGGACGTCACCACATGCAAGGTGGAACTGGTTTGGGAACCGCCCTGGCGCCAGGACATGATGTCCGAGGTCGCGCGGGTCCAACTGGACATGTTTTAAGGAGGCGAAGATCCCCATGGCTATGGCTTCTCTCCCCAAGGCCCTTTCCATCACCGACGCCGCTGCGGAGCGGGTGCGGCTGCTGATGGCCAAGGCGACCGACGATTACATCGGCCTGCGCATCGGCGTGAAGGCAAAGGGCTGCTCCGGCCTCAGTTACGACGTGCAGTATGCCAAGGAAAAGATGAAGTTCGACGAGGTGGTGGAGGACAAGGGCGTCACCGTCCTGATCGACCCCGCTGCCGTGATGTTCCTGATCGGCAGCGAAATGGACTACGTCGACGACAAGTTCCAGACCGGCTTCGTCTTCAAGAACCCGAACGAGAAGGGTCGCTGCGGCTGCGGCGAGAGCTTCCACGTTTGAGTGGTGATGGCGGGGAAGCGCCTTATTCCTTGGCCGGCGCAGGCGCTCCCCGTTCCCGATAGGACAGCAGATCCGGCGCTGAATCCGGCGTGGGATTGCGTTCCAGATCGGCGATGAGAGCCTTCATCTCGCCGATCTCCCGCACCTGAGCCTCGATGATCCGATCCGCCAGTTTGCGCACGCGCGGGTCGCGGATGTGGGCGCGCTCGCTGGTCATGATCGCGATGGAATGGTGCGGGATCATCGCCTTCATGTAGGACATGTCGTCCACGCTCTCCTGGCTGCGCACCAGCCACAGCGCCCCGGCGAACACCAACGTTCCCGCCACCACGATGCCGAGGTTGGCGGCGGTTATCCTGTACATGGTCCACATGAAGGCGATCATGATGATCGCCATTGTGGCCCCCATCACCACGGCCATCCAGGTCCGCGTCTGGCTGTAGAACACATGGTCGAGGGCATAGGTGTTCAAATACATCAGCCCAAACATCACGACCGTCGAGACCGCGATCATCGCCGAAAAGCGCCAATAGCTCATGACCTCTCGCTCCGCCGTCAAGCCGCATGACTGCGAACAGCGAACGGCAATCATCGTCCCGCCGAAAATGGCGCCCCTGTCCAACGCCCCTTCCCGTCCCCACTCTCCATGCTAGAGTCCGTCCCCGCGACGCCGACACGGCCAAAACAAGGTTAGAGAAAAACCCCATGGACAAAGGCACGCCCAAGGCCATCCGCCTGCAGGACTACCGCCCGCCCGCGCACCTGATCGACACGGTCGATCTGTTCTTCGACCTCGGCGAGGAGGTGACCACGGTCCGCGCGCAGCTCGGGCTGCGGCGCAATCCGGCGCGCGACGACGCGGCGGCGCTGCCGCTGACGCTGGACGGGCAGCGGTTGGAACTGGTGTCCGTGGCGCTCAACGGCCAGCCGCTGGGCGATGCCGACTACACCGTCACGCCGGACCATCTGACCGTCCACAGCGTGCCGGAGACTTTCACGCTGGAAACCGTCGTCCGCATCAAGCCGCAGGAGAACACCGCGCTGGAGGGGCTCTACAAGTCCTCCGGCAACTTCTGCACCCAGTGCGAGGCCGAGGGCTTCCGCAAGATCACCTATTTCGCCGACCGGCCCGACGTGATGGCCCGCTACACCACCACGATCACCGCGGACAAGGCGCGCTACCCGGTGCTGCTGTCCAACGGCAACCTCATGGAATCCGGCGACCTGCCCGACGGGCGCCACCGCGCGGTGTGGGAGGACCCCTTCCCCAAGCCCTGCTACCTGTTCGCCCTGGTCGCCGGCACGCTGGTGCACCAGGAGGACCGCTTCCGCACCGCGTCCGGCCGCGACGTCACTCTGCGCATCTATGTCGAGCCGGGGAACGAGGACAAGGTCGATCACGCCATGCGCTCACTCGTCAAGTCGATGCGCTGGGACGAGGAGGTGTTCGGGCTGGAATACGACCTGGACATCTTCAACATCGTCGCGGTCGGCGACTTCAACATGGGGGCGATGGAGAACAAGTCCCTCAACGTCTTCAACACCAAATACATCCTGGCGAAGCCGGAGACCGCCACCGACCAGGACTTCCTGGGCATCGAGGCGGTGGTGGCGCACGAGTATTTCCACAACTGGACCGGCAACCGCGTCACCTGCCGCGACTGGTTCCAGCTGTCGCTGAAGGAAGGGCTGACCGTCTTCCGCGACCAGGAATTCTCCAGCGACATGAACTCGCGGGCGGTCAAGCGCATCGCCGACGTGCAGCGCCTGCGCACCGTGCAGTTCCCCGAGGACTCCGGCGCCATGGCGCACCCCGTGCGCCCGGACAGCTATGTGGAGATCAACAACTTCTACACCCCCACCGTCTACGACAAGGGGTCGGAAGTCATCCGCATGTACCACACACTGCTGGGCGCGCAGGGCTTCCGCAAGGGCATGGACCTGTATTTCCAGCGCCACGACGGGCAGGCGGTGACCTGCGACGACTTCGCCGCGGCGATGTCCGACGCCACCGGGGTGGACCTCAGCCAGTTCAAACTCTGGTACCGGCAGGCCGGCACACCGGAACTGGACGTGAGCGGCGCCTATGACGACGCCGCGAAGACCTACCGGTTGACCGTCCGGCAGACCGTGCCGCCCACCCCCGGCCAGCCGGTGAAGGAGCCGATGCACATCCCGCTGGTCATGGGCCTGCTCGGTCCGGACGGGGCGGACCTGCCGCTGCGCCTGACCGGCGAGGCCGAGGCCGCCAGCACCAGCCGCACCCTGCACATCACCGAGGCCGAACAGACCTTCACGTTCGTCGACGTGCCGGCCCGCCCGGTGCCGTCGCTGCTGCGCGGTTTCTCCGCCCCGGTGAAACTGCGGGCCGACCTGACGGACGGCGACCTGACCTTCCTGATGGCCAATGACAGCGACGCCTTCAACCGCTGGGAGGCCGGGCAGACGCTGGCCACCCGGCTGCTGCTCTCCCTCGTCGCCGACCGTCAGGCCGGGCGGGATCTGGCGCTGCCCCAGAGCTTCATCGACGCGGTGGGCGCCGTCCTCAAGGACGCCGACCAGGACCCGGCCTTCGCCGCGCAGGCCCTGGTGCTGCCGACCGAAAGCTACCTCGGCACGCAGATGGAGGTGATCGACCCCGACGCCATCCACGCCGTGCGCGAGTTCGCCCGCCGCCGACTGGCCGAGGCGCTGCGGCCCGGCTGGCTGGACACGCACCGCCGCAACGCGGGCAACGAGCCCTTCTCGGTGGACGCCGCGGCCATCGGACGGCGGGCGCTGAAGAATCTCTGCCTCGCCTACCTGATGGCGCTGGAGGACGAGGAGGCGCTGGACCTCTGCCTCGGCCAGTATCGCGGCGCCCAGGCGATGACCGACGTGATGGCGGCGCTCCAGTTCCTCAGCAATTCCAGCGCACCGGAGCGGGACGAGGCCATCGCCGGCTTCTACGAACGCTGGAAGGGCGAAGCGCTGGTGGTCGACAAGTGGTTCGGCGTGCAGGCGACCTCGCACCGGCCCGACACGCTGGAGCGGGTGACGGCGCTGCTCGCCCATCCCGCCTTCGAAATCCGCAACCCGAACAAGGTCTACGCCCTGATCGGCGGCTTCGCGGGCGGCAACCCGGTGCGCTTCCACGACACCAGCGGGGCGGGCTATCGCTTCCTGGCCGATCAGGTGCTTCGGCTCGACCCGATGAACCCACAGGTGGCGGCCCGCATGGTCGGTCCCTTCTCGCGCCTGCGCCGCTACGACGCGACGCGACGCGCCCTGATGAAGGCCGAGTTGGAGCGCATCGTCGCCACGCCGGGCCTGTCGCCCGACGTCTTCGAGGTGGCGAGCAAGAGCCTGGAAGCGGCCGGCTGACCGACAAAGGCCAGTTGCAAAAGGAAAGGGCCGGAGGGTTTCCCCTCCGGCCCGTCCTTACCCCCGCGCCGAAACGCGGGCGTCTTTACTTCTGCTCGCCCAGGAAGGCGATCAGATCGTCCACCTTGCCGGCGTCCTTGATGCCCGCGAAGGCCATCGTGCCGCCCGGAACGACTTCCTTCGGGGCGGTGATGTAGGCCTTCAGGTTGTCCGGGGTCCAAGTCAGACCGCCGGCGGCCTTCTCCTGCATCGGCTTGGAATACTTGAAGCCGTCGATGGCGGCGGCCGGGCGGCCGACGACGCCGAACAGCGACGGGCCGACCTTGTTCTTGCCCTGCTCGGCGGTGTGGCAGGCCATGCACTGCTTGAAGACGTCCTTACCGGCGGCGGCGTCAGCGGCCTGCGCGGCGCCCGCGCCCATGGCAATGCCGGCGATCAGGGCGGCGCCCAGGATATGCTTGTTCATTGGTCAGATTCCCCCTTCCGGATGAGGCCGGCGTTCGGATGCCGGCAGGTTCGGGCGCAGCATACACATTCTGTGGTTAAGGCCAACCCCCCAACGTGTCGCGCCCACAGCACAAACACCAAATACGGGTTATTTCATCCAAGCGAGAACAATGACCAGAACGGCCACGGCGATCAGCGCCGCCCAGGGCACGTAGAAGCCGCCCCGCCCCCGGGCGGCGGGAAGCGGGATGGGGATTTCCGGAACTGGGGCCGCAACGGCGGGCATCACCGGTTGAGGAGCCGCGGCGCTCCGCGCCACAGGCTCCGCAACCGTTTCGGGAACCGGCTCGGTGACCGGTTCGGGCGGCGGCCCGCCGACCACCGCCGTGAAGCGGTTGAAGAAATCGTCCGCCATCTTGCGCGCCGTGGCGTCCACCAGGCGCGAACCGATCTGCGCGAGCTTGCCGCCGACCGTGGCGTGGGCGGTGTAGGACAGCACCGTCGCCGCCTCCCCGTCCGGTTCCAGCGAGACCTTGGCGCCACCCTTTCCGAAACCGGCGGCCCCGCCCGAGCCTTCGCCGGTGATGGTGTAGCCGTTGGGCGGGTCGAGATCCGACAGCGTCACCTTGCCGGAAAACTTGGCGCTGACCGGACCGACCTTGGCCACCACCTTCGCGGTGAATTCCGTGTCGGAGGTCTTCTGCACCTCCTCGCAGCCGGGAATGCACTGGCGCAGGATGTCCGGATCGTTCAGCGCCGCCCAAACCTTGTCCCGCGGGGCCGTGATGCGCTGGCTGCCGCTCATGTCCATGACGTGGTCTCCCTGCCTTTGTTCACAGCCAAGCCATAGCCGGACGATACGGCAAGGCCGCAACCGGCGACAGTCCCCCTTTCAGCCAGGACGGGACGGTTCAGCGCGGGGCCGGCGGAACGCAGTTCTGGACGATCGGCGTGCAGGCGGACAGCGAGGCGTTGCCGGGATAGGAGACCTGCTCCACCACCCCCTCAGGCCCCAGGACGAAGGTGGCCTCGCACATGCCGGGAGACGAGGAACCGAGCGGAAGCCCAAATCCCAGCCCGACGCCGACACCGCTGGAACCGCCACCGCCGAAGCCGCCGACGCCAATGCTGCTGCCACCCAACGGGCTGACCGCCACTCCGAGATCGGAGACATAGGTGTAGTATTCCCGACCGCCGGCCTGGGCCTGCCGCGTCGGCACCCCGGCGCAGGAAAGCAGCCGTTCCTTCGGCATGCCGACCAGTTCGGTCTGGGCGCGCCGGGCGATCTGCGGGTCCGGCCCCGTGGCGCAGGACGCCAGGAGCGCCCCGGCCAGACCCAGAAGCGTTGCCGTCCCGACATGCCGAACCGTCATGACCATCCCCTCCGATGCAGCATCTCACGACTGGCACAACCCCGTCCGCCGCTTGCGGTTCCCGGAGAAAGCCGGCTACCTAAACCGGAGCGTGCTCCATGCCGGCCCTTTCAACGTGACGAAGGGGCGGTTTCGACTGTGACGGCGTCGCCGTCCGACGCTTTGACGGTTGAAGGAACGGAGGATCATGGTATGACTGACGAGGGTTTGGTTTCGACTAGCGACGGTTCAGCGATGACCACGGTCTACCTTGCGCTCGGCAGCAATCTGGGCGACCGCGCCGCCAATCTGGCGGCGGCACAGCGGCGTCTTGCTCCGCAGGTGCGGGTCACGCTGGCATCGCCCGTCTACGAGACCGCCCCGATGTACGTGACCGACCAACCGCCCTTCCTGAACATGGCGCTGCGCGGCCAGACGTCCCTCGGTCCGTGGGAGCTTCTGCGCCATGTCAAGAACATCGAGGCGGAGATGGGCCGCGATCTGGAAGGCGGCCTTCGCTTCGGGCCGCGTCCCATCGACATCGACATCCTGCTCTATGGCGAGTTGGTGATGTACGCGCCTGAGTTGGAGATCCCTCATCCCCGCATCGCGGAGCGCGCCTTCGTCCTGGCCCCGCTTGCCGATATTGCGGGCGGCCTTCAGCATCCGGCCATCGCGCGAAGCGTCGACGATCTTTTGGCCGCCGTGCCGGGGCGCGATACCGTGGTCCGCACTGTTACGGACCTGTCGGTGGCGGTCTGAGGCTGTTGACGGTCTGGCGTATTGATGCTCTGACCTTGCCGAAGGGGCTGGCGCCTGCGCTATAGTGGGCGTGGCGCAGCGACGAGGCGGCCGCCCCGGACCGGGGCATCGATCAGGGCCGCCGCCCGCCAGGAGATGTCTTTTTTGGCCAACGATCCTGTTTCCCGACACACCGGCTCCAATTCCCCCGGCGCCGCGGCGACTTACACCATCCTGTTGCGCGATTTCACCGCCACCGTGTCGCTCGCCGGGCGCTCCGGACGTCACACTGTCCATATCAGCTTGGAGTTGAAGGTCAGCCACCCCGGCCAGGGCTTTCCCGACGACATAACCGCGGTCATGTCCTACGAGGACATCGTGGAGGATCTGCGCCGGCTGTGCGCCGAGGAAACGGTGCCCGGCCCTGATTATCTGGCCGACCGCACCGCGGCGTTCTGCATGGCCCAACCGAAGGTCCGCCATGTGCGCGTCGACGTGGAATTGCCGTCCCTGCTTCCCGACACGGCTGGGGCCGGCGTCACGATCATGCGGAACCGCGACGCGGACCGCTGACCCCGCCACCCCCCATCGTGGTAACTCCTTTACCGGTATAGGCATCATACTGGTGTTCAGGCATGAACACTCAGCGCCTTTCTACTCTTACACTGTCTGTGATAGTTTATTTCGCGGCGCAGCATTGTTGCGAAATACCGTATCTTGCGTACAATGGAAACGACGCGGCCTAAGGCCGGCCTGAATGAACAGGGAGGGTAACATGGACCAATTGACGGCTCCGACCCTGTCGGAAATCCTGGACGAACCGATCATCGTCGCCCTGATGAAGCGGGATGGCATGACCGCCGAGACTCTGCGGCAGCTTCTCGAACAGGTCGGCCGCAATTTGCGCGACCGCGAGGAACGGCTGGCCGCCTGATCGGCGGAATTGGGCGGCGGATCCGGACAAGGCGGTCCGCCGTGCGTTGCTGGCCGGTCCTCAGCGGACGGAAACGACGCGGAAGGGGCGCTGCTCACCGTCATGTTCGGTGATGGAGATGTATTCCCCCTCGACCAGGGTGTGGCGGTCGAAGCGGAAGATCGTCTCGTCGTCGTCGCTGTCGTCGGCATCGTAATCGAACAGCCATCCCTTACCCCGATGGATGAGGTGGCCGGTCTGCTCGTCCTCGCCGCGCCAGAAGCGGCGGACCGTGCAGGCCGCCTTGTGGCCGCGCCATTCCTCCAAGTCGAGATGGCCGTCCGCGGTCAACGGGGCCTTGAACTCATAACCATGCTCAGCGCTGCCTTCCGGGTGGTCGGCGGTGCGGGCCAGTTCGAGGCGGATCGTCTTCAAGGGCATTGGCGTTCGTCCTTTGGCTGGCAGCGGAGCAAGACAGCGCGTCGCTGTGGTCCGACGGTTGGGGGAGCGCGCCATTCGCGCTCCCCGCCGTCCCCCCGACGCGATCCCGCCAATGCCAACCGGACGGGGGGCCGGTTGTTCCGCACCTCCCCGCCCCCAGGCGCACCGTTACGGTGCGTGTGGGGCATTCCTTCCCATCGCCGTCTCGTGTTGCTGGCTCCCATCGCAAGTCCGGGCTACAGGGCCGGGTGCTGATGCACGAAGCCGTCCAGGACGACGGTCAACTGGCGGGCGTGAACGGTCTGCCCATGACTGCGGGCCCGGTCGATGTCCTCGCGGATGATGCGGGCGATCCGGCGGATGCCTTCGGCGTCGTGGGCAAGGCAGCAACCCAGTTCCACCGCCAGGATTTCCGGCAGATGCTCATGCTCCGCGATGGCGTCGATTTCCTCTTCGGTCAGATCGCTGAGCGCGATGCAATCGTCGATCGTCAACATGGCGCGTTCCTTCCCGATTGCCGGGCCTTGCCCGGACCGGAGTCCGGGTGGCCCTTGTGGTTGAAAACCATCGGCGTGGAGGGCGCCCGTCGTTGCGGCGCCGCGCGTCGGATCGGAGAAGCCCGGCCTTTCAAAAGAGAGGCCCTGTCGTCAGTGGGCCATCAGCACGGGCAGGCTGGCGTGATTCAGCACGTAGCGGGTCACGCCACCCAGGATCATTTCCCGCATCCGGCTGTGTCCGTAGCCCCCCATCACGAGGAGGTCGGACCCAAGCTCCGCGGCCTTGTTGATGATGGCTTGGCCGACGGGTTCCGATCCCGGCTTCAATATGGTTACCTGAACGTTAACACCATGCCAAGCGAGATATTGGGCAATGCGACGCCCTGTCGCAGCCTGGGTGTTCGATGTCTCGGCGGTCAACACATGAACGGTGTCGGCGCCGGTCAGGAAGGGCATCGCCCCGGTCAGGGCGCGCACCGATTCGGGGCTGCCGTTCCAGGCGAGCGCCACTGTGCGCCCGATCTCTTCCGGCATCGTGGCAGGTGCCAACAGCAGCGGGCGGGCCGCCCCCAGCAGCGCGCTTTCCACCGTCGCGTAAGCCTGGGTGTTGCTGTCCAGAGTGGTGTGGGCGAAGACCAGCAGGTCGGCCAGCCGCCCTTCGCGGGGCACCACCTCCTCGACACGCCCCGTCTCCTCCCGCCACTGGGCGGTCGGCGCCTCGACTCCGGTTGGGATGTCGCGCAGTTCGATGCCCGCGGCACGGACCACGTCGTCGAAGGTGCGGCGGGCGGTGTGCAGGTGGGTCTTCGACTCCCCTTCGGCGGCGCGCATGATCTCCTCGACCATCGCGCCGGACATGCCCTCGCCCAGCATGGGCACGGCGTCGCGCGGGTCCAGCGACACGAACAGGGCATCGATATGGGCGTCGAATTCGCGCGCGATCTTCAGCGCCGCGTTCAAAGCCACCGTGTCGCCGTCGAGGCCGGCCAGCGGCACAAGGATCGTCTTGAGTGACATGATCTCCCCCCGGGCCGTTTCCGCCGGCCCATCTTATGGACGGTGCCTGTCGGAACAGCGGCTGGATGCACCGTTTCCAGCGCCGCGCCGCCCGTATTCTAGACCATGAGGAACCGGCGGCGCCCGTTCCACCTGGAATTACACCAGTCGCTCCAACACGGCCGCAAGCGTTTCCCCCGCATTCCTGCCAGCATTCGTACGCAGCCACTCAAGCGGGCCCAGATCATAGACGTCCTGCCGCTCGGCCACTTCCGCCGTGGCGTCGGAGGCGTCGCCCCGGCGGGCGGCGATGCGGGCGACCCGCGTGTCCAAGGGCGCGTCCAACCAGATCCCGTCGAATCGCACGCCGACCTCCGTCGCAAGACGGGCGGCGGAGGACCTTTCCTCAGGACGGGCATGGACGGCATCCAGCACCACGCTGTGCCCGGCGGTCAGTAAGGTCCGCGCCCGTTCCAGCAGCCCGGCATAAACCTGCTCCGTCACCACCGTCGTGTAGGCGTCCGCGGGGAGCCGCTCGGCCTCCCCAACCCCGAACAGGCGCTTGCGCAGCGCGTCGGAGCGCAGGACCACGGCGCCCGGCGCCGCGCCCAGCGACGGCGCCAGGGCGCGGGCCAGCCGGGTCTTGCCGGTGCCGGACAGGCCGCCGATGGCGACCAGCCGCGGCGGCGGGGGTTCCAACGCCGCGGCGGCTTGCTCCAGATAGACCAGGGCCTCCCGCTTCGACGACCGCGCCGCAACGTCGTCCGGGCGGAGCGCCGCCGTGGTGGCGGCGATCTTGGCACGGATGGCCGCCCTCACCGACAAGAACAGAGGCAGGAGCGCCAACGCGTCATAGTCCTCCGTTGCGTCCAGGCTGCGGTTGAGGAACGCGTTGCCGAGCGGACGAAGCGCCCGCCGCTCCAATTCCATCAGCAGAAAGGCGAGGTCGTAGGCGACATCGATGACCGCCAACCGCGCGTCGAACTCGATGCCGTCGAACAGCACCGGCTTTCCTTCGAGAAGCACGATGTTCCGCAGATGCAGGTCACCATGGCAGTGCCGGACGAAGCCACCCCGCCGCCGTTCCTCCAGCAACGGGCTCAGGCGCTTCAGCGCGTCCGCCGACCTTTGGGCCAACGATTCGACGCGCTCCGGAGGAAACAGGGATGGGTTGGCGCGCAGTTCGGCGATGTTGCCGTTCACCACCTCCCGCATCGCCAGGGCCCCGCCGCCGTCGGGGCGCGGTTCCGCGGCCTTGTGAAAGGCGGTCACCGCGTCGGCCAGATCGCGAATCAGCTCGTCGTCGAGACCGCCCCGCTCCGCCACGCGGTCCAGCAGGGCGTCCTGTGGAAAGCGGCGCATCGCAACCAGCCAATCCAACGCCGCTCCACCCGCCGCACCCTCGCCACCGAAGGCCAGCGTCCCGTCCGCCCGCCGCACCACCGACTCCAGACCAAGATAAAGGGATGGCGCGGTTCGGCGATTCAGGCGCAACTCCTCCACGCATGCCGCACGCCGCCGCTCGGCCGTCGAATAGTCGAGATAGGGGTAGCGGACCGCGCGCTTCAGCTTGTACGCCCGGTCGCCGGCCAGGAAAACGATGGCGGCATGGGTTTCGACACGCTCCACCGCTGCCCCCCCGTGGCTCGCCGGGTCGGCGAGGAAGGCTGCCACCATCGGCGTCGGGTCCTGTGCCGGATCGGAAGCGGCGTGCTGCATGACCGCAGTCTAACATGCTCCATGCTCCCCGAAGACCTCCGCCAACCGCCTAGGCCTTCGCAAACAGGGCAGCCCTCCCACCATTGACGCGGGGGGCGGCGCGCACGACATCTGGGAGTAGCACCGTTACGCGCTTGCGCGGGGGTGCGGTGCAACGCGTAATGCCACGACCGCGCCGACATCGGACGCGGTAGGCTGGAGCAGCCGGAGTAGGACGGTCAACGATCGATCGGGAGCAGGCCGCCGTGCGTCATGGGACCTCGTGCCTCTGTCTGGTGATTGCCGCGGCGGGCCTCGCGCTCTCCGCTTCCGCAGGCGCACAGACCCTGGCGATGCCGGACGACCGGATCGGCAACTGGAAGATCGGCGGCCTCGCCTACAGTGTGGGAGAGGCGCCGGACACCAAGGTGTCCGACCTGCACAACAAGATCCGCATCGGCTCCTCCCTTCTGCCAAAGCTCGACGGCTATGCGGAGGTGCGCCCTTGGGTGTCGCTCGGCCCCAGCGCGCCGGACGGCAGCCTGCACGGCATGGGCGGCATCCTGATCGACGTTCCGCTCGGGGGGTCCTCCTTTGTCTTCACGCCCAGCCTCGGTGCCGGAACCCTGCCGGTCACCCCTCGCGACCCGGCGTCGTCGGGCAGCGTGGTGGAGTTCCGCTCCCAGCTCGAACTCGGCTATCAGTTCGAGAACAAGGCCCGCTTCAGCTTGGGCTACAGCCGCATCGACACCAGCGGCCCTGCCGCGGACGCCGCCGCACCGGCCAACAACGTGTTCGGATTCTATTACCGCATGCCGTTCGGAGCCTTCACCGGACGCTGAGAATCCGCCAGCTCTTTTGCAGTGCAATAAAACCATCCGCGAATCACTTGGTGTTTCTTCTGTCGCGGAGGCTGAGCAAAAGGGTTGGCAATACTCGTCTTAACCACTTATTAATGACGGCTGGTTCTATTGACCTCGGGGACCAACGCCGGGGATTCGATCATGGCCAAGCGCAAGACCGCCACCGCAAAGACCGTCGAAGCCGCTCCGTCGCCTGAAGCGGCCGAAGCGCTCGCCACCGACACCGGGGCGGAAATCGTCCTGAACACCAACTTCGCGGCCATCGAACAGGATGCGGTCGCGTTGCTGCACGCCGCCAGCCTGCTCGTCGAAGCCGACACGCCGGAAAAGGCGAATCACGCGCTCGACCACAATCTGCGCCTCTGGGTCGCCATCAAGACGGTGCTCAAGAACGAGGAAAACACGCTGGAGTCCGAGGTCAAGGCGAACCTGCGCAACCTTGCGCAGTATGTCACCGACACCACCATGGAAGCCACCCGGGGCTCCATCGAGGCGCGCAAGCTGGTGTCGCTGTCGCGCATCAACATGCACATCGCCGAGGGTCTTCTGCAGGGCCAGAAGAGCCGCATGGTTCAGGAGCGCGCCTATGAGATCTGGGAACGCGAGGGTCGCCCGGACGGCCACGAGATGGACCATTGGTTGCGGGCCGAAGGCGAAATCGCCGAGTTGCTGAACAACCGCTGACGACGCGCGGACCGGCCGGATCGGTGTCTCACCGCAATCCGGCCATTCCTTCAGGACATGACCATCCGTGTCGCGGCAACGTGACGCGGGTGGTTGCAGTTGATAGCATCCGGGCGTGACCGCGCCCCCCCTCTCCCCCGCCCCCGCCCGTCCCGCGACGCCCCGCCACATCCGCGTGGAGAACATACCGCTCGGCATCGTCATGATGCTGGGGTCGGTGCTGCTCTTCTCCGTGATGAACGTGCTGGTGAAGCTGCTCTCGGAGACGTACCCCGTCATCGAGGTGACCTTCTTCCGCAACGCCATGGCCCTGATTCCCGTGGCGGTGGTCATCTCGCTCCAGGGCGGCTGGATCAACAGCCTGCGCACCGAACGCCCGATGGGCCATGTCTGGCGCTCGGTCGTCGGGCTGACCGCGATGTCGCTGACCTTCTGGTCCTTCAGTTTGCTGCCGCTGGGGGACGCGGTGGCGCTGAACTTCTCGGCCCCGCTGTTCCTCACCGCCCTGTCGGTGCCGCTGCTCGGCGAGAAGGTGGGCATCCACCGGTGGAGCGCGGTGCTGGTCGGCTTCGTCGGCGTTCTCATCATGGTGCGGCCGTCGGGCGAGATGCTGACGCATCTGGGCGCTCTGGTCGCGCTCGGCGCCGCCTTCTGCCAGTCCTTCGCGATGGTGGCGATCCGCCAGCTCAGCAAGACCGAGCACGCCAACACCATCGTCTTCTACTTCACGGCCATCACCACCCTGATCCTGGCGCTGGTCATGCCGTTCGTGTGGATCACCCCGCACAACCTGACCGACCTCGCCCTGCTGTCGGCCACCGGCGTGCTCGGCGGCGGCGCCCAGCTGTTCCTGACGCGGGCCTATTCGCTGGCCCCGGCGGCCGTGGTGGCGCCTTTCAACTACGCCGCGCTGCTGTGGGCCGTTCTGTTCGGCTGGATGCTGTGGGGCGAGATGCCCACCCTGCACATGGTGCTGGGAGCCGCCGTGGTGGCGGTCAGCGGCCTGTACATCCTGCACCGCGAAACCCGCCGCCGTCTGCCGCCCACCCCGCCCGCGATGAGCGGGGGCGGCGACTGACCGCCCAGGACTGTCGGATTCATTCTGTCGGATTCATTCTGCCGGCCTCATTCCGCCGGTTGCAGGGAGCGCTCCATGGCTCCGGCGAGTTGGCGCGGGGTCACCGGCTTGTGCATCAGGCCGAAACCGTGGCGCACGGCGTCGCGCTGGCACTCCGGACCGGTTTCCCCGGTCACGATGATCGCCGGGATGTCGGCGTCGAACAGCCGGCGGATGTCTAGGATGGCGTCGGTGCCGACCTTGCCTTCACGCAGGCGGTAGTCGGCGATGATGATGTCGGGCTTGCGGCTGACCGAGCGCAGCTTGTCCACAGCCTGCTCCCCCGAACCGGCGATCAGCACCTCGTACCCCCACTCGCGCAGAATGGCCTGAAGGCCCAGCAGCACAATGGCGTCGTCGTCGACGACCATGGCCAACCGCTCATCACCGCTCGCCGACGCCGTGGGCGTCGCAACCATCGTCTCGATGGGCTTCGGAGTCTCGCCCAACGGCACCTCGATAATGAAGACCGACCCCGCGCCGGGCGTGGAGCGGACGGTCACCGGATGGTCCAGAAGCTGCCCGATGCGCTGAACGATGGCGAGGCCCAGCCCAAGTCCCTGGCTGCGGTCGCGCTCCGGGTTGCCGACCTGATGGAACTCCTCGAAGATTCGGGGCAGATGCTCTTCGGAAATGCCGATGCCGGTGTCGGAAACCGTTATCCGCATCCGCCCGCCGACGGCCGTGCAGGCGATGGCGATGCTGCCCCGCTCCGTGTAGCGGATGGCGTTCTCCACGAGGTTGCGGATCATCCGGCCCAGCAAGACGCGGTCGGAGCGGATGCTCAGCGGACACCCCTCCATCGTCCAGTCGAGCCCCTTGCCACGGGCCACCGGGGCATAGCCCGCCGCGATGTGGTCGAGCAGCAGCGCCACCGGAAAATCCTCCAGCGTCGGCTTGACCACCCCGGCGTCCAGGCGCGACACGTCGAGCAGGCTGTCCAGCAACCCCTTCAGCGCGTCCAGCCCGCTTTCGAGATGGCGCAGCGCCTTCATCCCCTTCTCGCCATGGACATGACCGTGCAGCGCGCCGGAGAACAGGAACAGCGACTGCATCGGCTGACGAAGGTCGTGGCTGGCCGAGGCGAGGAACTTGGACTTGGACAGGGCGGCCCGTTCCGCCTCCTCCTTGGCGCGGCGCAGGGCGTCCTCGGCCTCCAGCCGGTCGGTCACGTCGGTGTTGGTGCCGAACCACAGCACGACGGCGCCGGCGGAATCGCGCACCGGCAACGCCCGCGACAGGAACCAGCGGAAGGCACCGTCCCGTCCGGCCATGGGAAAGGTGTCCTCCCACGGATCCCCGGTCTGGAAGGAGCGCTGAAGGCTGGCCGTGACGCGTTCGGCATGCTCGGCGGGAAGGATGCCATCCCACAGCCGCCCCGATGCGGCGTCCGCGCCCTCGACGCCCGTGTAGTCGTACCAGCGCTGATTGTACCAGAAGATGCGCCCGTCCGGACGGGCCATCCAGGCAAGCTGCGGAATGGAATCCGCCAGCGTGCGGAATCGCAAGCCCACTTCCTCCGCCTCTTCCTTGGCCGCCTGCATGGCGTTGCGCGCCTCGAAGATGTCGGTGATGTCGGTGGAGGTGCCGAACCAGCGCTCATCTCCGGTTTCCGGATCGACGATCGCCAGGGCGCGCTGCTTGAACCAGCGATAGGTGCCATCGGCGCTGCGGATGCGCGCCTCCGTGTCGAAGACCACCCCTTGAGCGACAGCCTGGGTCCAGACGGCGAGAATCCGCTCCTGATCGTCGGGATGAATGGAGCTGGTCCAGCCGAAGCCCTGGGCCGACGTCTCCGTCTGGCCGGTGTAGGCCAGCCATTGCCGGCTCAGAAAATCGCCGCTGCCGTCCGGCCGGCAGGTCCAGACCATCTGCGGCAGCGCTTCCAGGAGCGTGCGGTAGCGGTGCTCGCTGGCGCGCAGGGCCGCCTCCGCCGCGCGGTGGGCGGACACGTCGCGGAAGTAGATGGACAGGCCGCCGCCCGCCTGCGGATAGACGTTGAACATGGTCCAGCGCTGGAAGATGCCGGACAGCGCCTCGAACTCGCGCGGCTGCTGGTCGGCCATGGCGGCCTCGAAGCTGCGGATGATGGTGTTGCCCGCGACATCGGGAAAGAGGTCCAACAGGCAGCGCCCGACAAGGTCGTCGCGTGGGCGCTCGAACATCTCCTGGGCGCGCTTGTTCACGTAGGTGATCCGCCAGTCGCGGTCGATGGCGTAGAAGGCGTCGCCGATGCTCTCCAGGATCTGGTTCGCCTGCTCCACCGCGCGTTCCAGCGCCCGTTCGGCGAGCAGGCGCTTGCTGATGTCCTGGAAGTAGACGGCCAATCCGGCGGAGGACGGAAAAACCCGCAGGAAGAGCCAGACGCCGAGCGGCGCGAAATAGGCCTCGAACTCGTCGGGATGACGATCCCTCATGGCGAGGTGCAGGCGGTCCCACAGCACCGTTCCCATGGCGTCGGGAAAGGCCTCCCACAAACGCTGTCCGGTCAGGTCGCTGCTGCCGCCCATCAGGCCGCGCGCGCGTCCGTTCATGTAGACGATGCGCCAGGATCGGTTGACCTCGTAGACGCCGTCCGTCGTGCTTTCCAGAATGGCGTGGGATCGCCGGTCGGCCTCCGCCGCGGCCTCCGCCACCCGCGCGCGCCGCTCCGCCGCCTCGCGCCGGTCGTGGGAGCGGGCAAGGGCCCAGGCGACCAGCGCCGCCACCGCCAGCGCGCCCAGCCCGCCGCCGGCGACCGCGTAGACCGTGCGCCGCGCCGCCGCCTGGATCGGCTCGGCCGGCGTGCCGAGCGCCAGGAGCCAGCCGGGCGCCGCCACGGAGCCGGCTTTCGCCGACAGCACCTCCTGCCCCTGCTGGGAACGGGACAGGAAAAACTCGTCGCCGATCTTCAGCGCCTGGGCAAGAGACTCGTGCGCCGGCTTTCCGACCGCCGGATCGAAGGCCGTTTCGGACCTCGTCCGGGCGATGAAGCGCCCATCGCGGTCGAGAAGCGCGACGATCCAATCCGGCGTCGCCACCTGATCGACCAGGACCTGACGCAGGGACCAGGCCCGCACATAGGCGGTCAGGACCAGCCGCACCTCGCCCACGCCCCAAACCGGCACACTGACCGCGAAGACCGGCTCCACCTTGCCGGCGGGGTCGGTTATGACGCCGCTGATCCAGACCTCTCCCGACCGGAACACACGGTCCGTCTGGGCCGCTCGGGCCGCAGGATCGATGGCGTCGGCTTCCGGCTCCTGCGGCCGGTGGAGCAGGTTGACCTCACCCTGGCGGTCGCGCACCTCCAGGGCGATCCAATCCGGACGCTGGCGCAGCGCACGTTCCGACCGCTCTCTCCAAACGGCACGGTCGCCGATGTCCAGCGAACGGGCCGAGGACATGATTTCGAGCGCGCTGCGCGTCATGAGGACGCGCCCGTCCACCGTCCGCACCGCTGCGTCGGTGGCATGGCGGATCAGTTCCTCGACCGACCGCTCCTGTTGACGGTCGACCAACATGATCGCGGCCACCGCAAAGGCGACGAGCGGAAGAAGCGCCAGCAGGGCCACGAAGGGGAGACGAAGGCGCATACCCGATTTTCACAAACCGTTGACGCCGCCCACTATAGACAGGCACTCCGGCGACTCCCACAGAATCCGCCCATCTATCACTATTTTCAGTAGGAACCATTTTCAGTTCTTGAAACCATCAAATGAAAGTTGGACACACCACAAAAGGTGGTGATGTGCAGCGTATAGAGCCGCAGGGTGCCACAGCCCTGAATTGTCCATGACCAAATGTCGATGGCGGGCCTGCGGGAATTCGATTTGCCGCGGAGACAGGCGGGCGGCACATTGGTCCAATGCCTGATTCCATGCCCCATTCCGCTTCCGCCGGCCGGAGCGGCGACATTCGTTTCGGCGAGTTCGTCGCGCTCATGGCTCTTTTGATGGCGCTGACAGCGCTGTCCATCGACATCATGCTGGTCGCGTTGCCGGACATCGCCAGCTCCTTCGGGGTGGTGCGGGAAAATGACCGTCAGCTCGTCATCACCGCCTACATGCTGGGCTTCGCGGTCGGGCAGCCCTTCCACGGGCCGCTGTCCGACCGGTTCGGGCGCAAGCCGGTGCTGGCCGCCGGTCTGGTGATCTTCGCCATCGGGTCGCTGGGCGCGGTCTTCGCCCCCAGCTTCACCACGCTTCTGGCCGCTCGGGCGCTGCAAGGCTTCGGCGCCGCCGCGCCGCGCGTCGTCGCCATCGCCATCGTGCGCGACCGCTTCGTCGGGCGCGACATGGCGCGGGTGATGTCCTTCGTCATGATGATCTTCATCATCGTGCCGATCATCGCCCCGGCCCTGGGCGAGGGAATCCTGCGTCTCGGCACCTGGCCGTGGGTGTTCGGCGCGCTCTTCCTGGCGGCCGTGGCCGCCTTCGCCTGGTCGATGCTGCGGCTGGCGGAAACCCGCGCGGCGGAAGATCGGCTGCCGCTGTCCCCCGCGGCGCTCGGCCATGCCTTCCATAAGGTTATGACGACGCGCGCGACGGTCGGCTACACCGCGGCCATGGGCCTGCTGTTTGGCGGGTTGCTGAGCTACGTCGGCAGCGCGCAGCAGATTTTCGTGGACGTCTACGGGCTGGGGGCGATGTTCCCGGTGGCCTTCGGCGCGATCGCCGGGGTGATGGCCCTGGCTTCGCTGGTCAACGCGCGGCTGGTCGGGCGGGTCGGCATGCACCGGGTGTCGCACGTCGCCCTGATCGGCTACGCGCTGACCGGCGTCGCCATGGCGCTGCTCGGCTTTCCTGAGCATCCGCCGCTGCTCGGCCTCGGCCTGTTCATGGCCGCGATCTTCTTCTGCTTCGGCCTGATCGCCCCCAACTTCAACGCCATGGCGATGGAGCCGCTGGGCCATGTGGCGGGTATGGGATCGTCCTTTGTCGGCTTCTTCAGCACCGGCATGGCGGCGATGGTCGGCTGGATCGTCGGCCAGTCCTTCGACGGCACCGTGCGCCCGCTGACCATCGGATTCACCGTGCTGGGCGTGCTGGCGCTGCTGACCGTCCTGCTGACGGAGCGCGGAACCCTGATGCGCTCCACCCACGCCACCGCCGCGGCGCAGCCGGGAGAGTGACGTCCGAAATGGACCGCGGCGGGGCGTGCCTCTTTCCTTGCCGCCGGTGTGTCCGATTCGGCATAACGTGCGCAACGCCCTGAGAAGGACGCCGAGCGGGCACCGGCCCATCACGCGCGGGAGGGGACTGTGTTCCGCAAATTCGTCTATCTGCTGGCCCTGGCACGCGAGCAGCATTTCGGCCGGGCGGCGGAGGCCTGCCACGTCTCCCAGCCAACGCTGTCCAACGCCATCCGCCAGCTTGAGGACGAGCTGCGCGTACCGATCGTCGAGCGCGGGCAGAAGTTCTCCGGCTTCACGCCGGAGGGTCTGAAGGTGCTCGAATACGCCCGCCGCATCGTCGCGGAGCGGGACGGGCTTTATCAGGAGCTGACGGCGCTGGGCCAGGGCCTGTCCGGCCATCTGCGCATCGGCGCCATTCCGACCGCCCTGCCCGCCGTCCCCCATGTGCTGGCCCGCTTCGCCGAGCGCTACCCGCAGATTCGCTCCAGCGTGCGCTCGCTCAGTTCGCGGGACATCCAGCGCGACCTCGACGGGTTCGAGCTGGACGCCGCCGTCACCTATCTCGACAACGAGCCGCTGAGCAACGTCCGCACCGTACCGATGTTCTCGGAGCGCTACTTCCTGCTGGCCCAGCGCCGCCAGGTCCGGGAGGGCGCCACCAGCATCCGCTGGGCGGACGCCGCGGAGCTGCCGCTGTGCCTGCTCACCCCGGACATGCAGAACCGGCGCATCGCCGACACCGCCTTCCGCATGGCCGACCGGACGGTGGTCCCGCTGATGGAGACGAATTCCATCGTCACCATCTACACCATCGTGCGCAGCGGTCTGGCGGCCAGTGTGGTGCCGAGCCAGCTCCTGACCCTGGTCGCCCGCCACCCGGATCTGGTGGCCCTGCCGCTGACCGAGCCGGACCTGACCTACGCCGTTGGACTCGTCTACGCCGACCGCGAACCGCCGGCCCCGCTCGCCAAGGCTCTGGCCGCCGTCGCCGCGGAACCGGGCCTCGCCGAACGCGTGCGCGCCTTGACCGACGAGGCGCTGGCTCCCTGGGGTCTCTAAAAAGGGCTATGATCTCAAAGGCATAACCGTTCAGCCCGTGTGGTGATAGCGAAACCCTATCACCGCATCAGAAAATCAAATTTGCGCGCCTTCCCCAATGTCCGTAACGCTGACGGACAAGACACCAACGAAGCGCCGCCGATCCAGGCGGGCGCGGGGGAGGAGACCATGAACGCCCGATCTCCATGGAGCGAGGACCGCGCCACGGCGGTGATCGCCGCCAACCGTCACCTGCGCGGGGCCCTGCTGCCGATGCTGCACGCTCTGCAGGAAGAGTTCGGCTGCATCGACGAGGAGGCCATCCCGCTGCTGGCGCGTGAGCTGAACCTGTCGCGCGCCGACGTGCACGGGGTGGTGTCCTTCTACCACGAATTCCGCCGCAGCCGCCCGGGCCGCCACACCATCAAGGTCTGCCGGGCAGAAGCCTGCCAGTCGATGAACGCCGACGGGCTGATCGAGCACATCCGTCGCCGCCTGAAGGTGGATTTCCACGAGACCACCGCCGACGATGCCTTCTCGCTGGAGCCGGTCTTCTGCCTGGGCAACTGCGCCCTGGCCCCCGCCGTGATGGTCGACGAGACGCTGCACGGCCGGGTCAGCCCGGCCCGCTTCGACGCCATCACCGCCTCCACCCTGGCTACGGAGGCCGCGCGATGAGCGAGCCCCTGCACACGGTTTACGTGCCGCGCGACGCCGCCGCCCTGTCGGTGGGCGCCGACGAGACCGCCGCCGCCATCCGCGCCGAGGCCACCCGGCGCGGCATCCCGCTCCGCATCGTCCGCAACGGCTCCCGCGGCATGCTGTGGCTGGAGACCCTGGTCGAGGTGGAGACTCCCGAGGGTCGCGTCGCCTACGGTCCGGTGATGGCCGAGGACGTGGCCGGCCTGTTCGACGCCGGCTTCCTCGAAGGCGCCGACCACGCGCTGGCCCACGGCCTGACCGAGAAGATCCCCTACTTCGCCAAGCAGGAGCGGCTGACCTTCGCTCGCTGCGGCATCATCGACCCGTTGTCGGTCGAGGATTACCGGCTGCACGGCGGCTTCCGCGGGCTGGAGCGGGCGCTCGCCATGACCCCGGCGGAGATCGTGACCGAGGTCACCGAATCCGGCCTGCGCGGCCGCGGCGGCGCCGGCTTCCCGACCGGCATCAAGTGGAACACGGTGCTGAACGCCAAGGCGGACCAGAAATACATCTGCTGCAACGCCGACGAGGGTGACAGCGGCACCTTCGCCGACCGCATGATCATGGAGGGCGACCCCTTCTGCCTGATCGAGGGCATGACCATCGCCGCCATCGCGGTGGGCGCCACCGAGGGCTACATCTACATCCGCTCCGAGTACCCGCACGCCGTCGCGACGATGCGCGAGGCGATCCGGCTGGCTTATGACGAGAAGTGGCTGGGCGACGAGATCCACGGCACCGCCCACCGCTTCCACCTCGACGTCCGCGTCGGCGCCGGCGCCTACATCTGCGGCGAGGAGACCTCCATGCTGGAAAGCCTGGAGGGCAAGCGCGGCACCGTCCGGGCCAAGCCTCCGCTGCCGGCGCTGGAGGGCCTTTTCGGCAAGCCGACGATCGTCAACAACGTGCTGTCGCTGACCTCCGTCCCGATCATCCTGGACAAGGGCGCCAACCACTACCGCGACTTCGGCGTCGGCCGGTCGCGCGGCACGCTGGCCTTCCAGCTCGCCGGCAACATCAAGCACGGCGGCATCGTCGAGAAGGCCTTCGGCGTCACGCTGCACGAGCTGCTCTATGAGTTCGGCGGCGGCACCATCACCGGGCGCCCGATCCGCGCGGTGCAGGCCGGCGGCCCGCTCGGCGCCTACCTCCCGCCCTCGCTGTTCGAGCTGCCGAAGGATTACGAGGCCTTCGCGGCGGTCGAGGCGATGGTCGGCCACGGCGGCATCGTCGTCTTCGACGACAGCGTGGACATGGCCAGGCAGGCCCGTTTCGCCATGGAGTTCTGCGCCGCCGAATCCTGCGGCAAGTGTACCCCCTGCCGCATCGGGGCGGTGCGCGGCGTCGAGGTGATGGACCACATCATCGCCGGCGAGAAGGTGCAGGCGAACATCACGCTGCTCAACGACCTGTGCGAGGTCATGACCGACGGATCGCTCTGCGCCATGGGCGGCATGACGCCGATCCCGGTGCGCAGCGCCCTGAAGCACTTCCCCGAGGATTTCACCCGCAGCCCCGCGGCTGTCGCGGCCGAGTGACCGCCTGCCCCCTCCCCGACCCTCCCCCGCTGCGCGGTGGAGGGAGATCGGTCCCCTCTCCCGCGAAGCGGGGGAGGGTTAGGGAGGGGGCCTTGACCGGCACTTCCCCAAAAAGGATTGAGACCATGTCGATCAAGGACATTGATTACGGCACCCCGGCCCGCGAGTCCGCCACCATGGTAACGCTGGACATCGACGGCCGCACGGTGACCGTGCCGGAAGGCACCTCGGTGATGCGCGCGGCGATGGAGGCCGGCATCACCGTCCCGAAGCTGTGCGCCACCGACATGCTGGACGCCTATGGCTCCTGCCGCCTGTGCATGGTGGAGATCGAGGGGCGGCGCGGCACGCCGGCCTCCTGCACCACGCCGGTCGCCCCGGGCATGAAGGTGCACACCCAGAACGAGCGTCTGGGCCGGCTGCGCCGCGGCGTGATGGAGTTGTACATCTCCGACCACCCGCTGGACTGCCTGACCTGCCCGACCAACGGTAATTGCGAGCTTCAGGACATGGCCGGCGCGGTCGGCCTGCGCAACGTCCGCTACGGCTACGAGGGTGAGAACCACCGCGCCGCCGTGAAGGACGAGAGCAACCCCTACTTCACCTTCGACCCGTCCAAGTGCATCGTCTGCTCGCGCTGCGTGCGGGCCTGCGGCGAGGTTCAGGGCACCTTCGCCCTGACCATCGACGGGCGCGGCTTCGACAGCAAGGTGTCGCCGGGTGCGCTTGAACAGTTCATGGACAGCGAGTGCGTGTCCTGCGGCGCCTGCGTCCAGGCCTGCCCGACCGCCACCCTGACCGAGAAATCGCTGATCGAGCTGGGTCAGCCGGAGCACAGCGTCATCACCACCTGCGCCTATTGCGGCGTCGGCTGCTCCTTCAAGGCGGAGATGAAGGGCACCACCGTGGTCCGCATGGTCCCCCACAAGGACGGCGGCGCCAACGAGGGCCATTCCTGCGTCAAGGGCCGCTTCGCCTGGGGCTACGCCACCCACGCCGACCGCCAGACGCAGCCGATGATCCGCGAGAGCATCGACGATCCGTGGCGCGTCGTGTCCTGGGAGGAGGCGATCGCCTACGCCGCCACCCGCCTGCGCGCGGTCCAGCAGAAGTACGGCCGCGGCTCCATCGGCGGCATCACCTCGTCCCGTTGCACGAACGAGGAGGTGTATGTCGTCCAGAAGATGATCCGCGCCGCCTTCGGCAACAACAACGTCGACACCTGCGCCCGCGTCTGCCACTCCCCGACCGGCTACGGCCTGAAGCAGACCTTCGGCACCTCCGCCGGCACGCAGGACTTCAAGAGCGTCGACAAGTCGGACGTGATCCTGGTCATCGGCGCCAACCCGACGGACGGCCACCCGGTCTTCGGCTCCCGCATGAAGAAGCGGCTGCGCCAGGGCGCCAGGCTGATCGTCATCGACCCGCGCCGCATCGACCTCGTGCGCAGCCCGCACGTCTCGGCCACGCACCACCTCCAGCTCCGCCCCGGCACCAACGTCGCCGCGATGAACGCGCTGGCCCATGTGATCGTGACCGAGGAGCTGGTCGACCGCAATTTCGTGGCCGACCGGTGCGACCCGATGGAGTTCGCCCGTTGGGAGGCCTTCGTCCGCGACCCGCGCCACTCCCCGGAAAACACCGAGCAGTACACCGGCATCCCGGCGGCGGAGATGCGCGCGGCGGCCCGCCTCTACGCCACGGGCGGCAACGCGGCGATCTATTACGGCCTGGGCGTCACCGAGCACAGCCAGGGCTCGACCGCGGTGATGGGCATGGCGAACCTCGCCATGGCGACCGGCAACATCGGGCGTGACGGCGTCGGCGTGAACCCGCTGCGCGGCCAGAACAACGTCCAGGGCTCCTGCGACATGGGCTCCTTCCCGCACGAGCTGACCGGCTACCGCCACGTCTCCGACGACGTGGTCCGCCAGCAGTTCGAGGAGGTGTGGAACGCCGCGCTCGACCCCGAGCCGGGCCTGCGCATCCCCAACATGTTCGACTCCGCGGTGGACGGCACCTTCATGGGCCTGTTCGTCCAGGGCGAGGACATCGCCCAGTCCGACCCGAACACCCAGCATGTGTTCGCCGCCCTGCGGGCCATGGAGATCGTCGTGGTGCAGGACCTGTTCCTGAACGAGACCGCGGCCTTCGCCCATGTCTTCCTGCCCGGCACCTCCTTCCTGGAGAAGGACGGCACCTTCACCAACGCCGAGCGCCGCATCAACCGCGTCCGCCCGGTGATGCCGTCCAAGACCGGCAAGCAGGAATGGGAGGTCGTCTGCGATCTGGCCACCGCCATGGGCTATCCCATGTTCTACCGCAGCGGCGCGCAGATCATGGACGAGATCGCCCGCCTGACCCCGACCTTCTCCGGCGTCAGCTTCGAGAAGCTGGACCGGGTGGGCAGCGTGCAATGGCCCTGCACCGACGAGGAGTCGGTCGGCACGCCGATCATGCACGCCGACGGCTTCGTGCGCGAAGGCAAGGCGTCCCAGGGCCGCTTCATGATCACCGAATATGTGCCGACGGAGGAGCGGGCCTCGCGCTTCTACCCGCTGATCCTGACGACGGGCCGCATCCTCAGCCACTACAACGTCGGCGCCCAGACCCGCCGCACCGCCAACGTGGCGTGGCACCCGGAGGACATCCTGGAGGTCCACGCCCACGACGCGGAGGAGCGGGGCATCCGCGACGGCGATCTGGTCTCCATCGCCAGCCGCATCGGCGCCACCACGCTGCGGGCGCGCATCTCCGACCGGATGCCGCAGGGGGTGGTCTACACCACCTTCCACCACCCGGTGACGGGGGCCAACGTGGTCACCACCGAGAATTCGGATTGGGCGACCAACTGCCCCGAATACAAGGTGACCGCGGTGCAGGTGACGCTGAGCAACCACCCGTCCGATTGGCAGATCCGCCGAGGCGATCTGGTGGAAGTGGCGGCGGAGTAATCCGAACCCCTCTCCCGTCCCGGGAGAGGGTGGACGCGAAGCGGCCGGGTGAGGGTCGTCCAAAGATCAGCGGATGATACTTGTCAGCACCCTCACCCTTCCCGCGCTGCGCGCAGGCCCCTTCCCTCTCCCGGGGCGGGAGAGGGAAAACAGGAGACCAACGATGCAGTCACTCGCCCATTCCCTGCCGGCCAGCGGCACCGGCTTTCCGGAAACCGCCGATCAGGCGGCAAATCTGGCGAACGTGACATGGCTGGTCGCCGAGGAGACTCCGGTGGCGTTCGAATACAACGGACGCTCCCACGCCGTGATGATGGCGACGCCCGCCGATCTGGAGGACTTCGCGCTGGGCTTCAGCCTGTGCGAGGAAATCGTCGGCAGCGCCGTCGACATCGACCGCATCGACGTCCGCCCGGTGGAGGACGGCATCGTCCTGTCCATCGAGGCCGACCCGTTGCGTCTTCTGCGCGGTTCGCTCCGCCGCCGGTCCATGGAAGGGCGGAGCGGCTGCGGCCTGTGCGGGATCGACAGCCTCGCCAACGCGGTGCGCGAGCCGCCGAAGGTGACGGCGGGCTTCACCCCGTCGGTGGCGGCGGTGGCTGCCGCCTTTGCCGCCCTGTCCGACCACCAGCCGATGAACCGCGCCAACAAATCCCTGCACGCCGCGGCCTGGGCCGGGCCGGACGGGCGCATCGTGATGGCGCGTGAGGATGTCGGGCGGCACAACGCACTCGATAAGCTGGCCGGCGCGCTGGCCCGCGCGGGCATCGACCCGTCCGGCGGCTTCGCGGTGATGAGCAGCCGCTGCAGCTTCGAGCTGGTCCAGAAGGCCGCGACCATCGGCATTCCCATGCTCGCCACCATTTCCGCCCCCACGGCGCTGGCGCTGAAGCTCGCCCGCGCCGCCGGCATGACGCTGGCCGCCCGCGCGCGCGGCAACGGCGTCATGCTGTTCCGTTGACGAAGAAAACCAAATTTCCGGGAGCCGACCCATGGACACCACACGCGAACTCGTCCGCATGGCGAACCAGATCGCCAGCTATTTCCAGTCCTACCCGCAGGACGAGGCGGTGACCGAAACCGCCGGTCACATCCGCGCCTTCTGGGAACCGCGCATGCGCCAACGTCTGCTGGATCACAGCAGCGCCGGCGGCGAAGGCCTGCATGAGATCGTCACCCAGGCGGTCGAGCGGCTGAAGGGGCCGACGGTGGGGAGCGCGTAGTTCGGTGACGTTCTTGCCCCCTCCCCGGCCCTCCCCCGCTTCGCGGGAGAGGGGGTTTAGTTCCCTCCCCTGCGAAGCGGGGGAGGGTTAGGGAGGGGGCAACAGCACCTCTCCCGCTCACGCCCGCTGGCTCAACAACCCCTTCAGCACGCGCGACAGCAGATCCGCGAGTTGGAACTGATCCGGCCCCGGCAGGGCCGCGATGACCGCAGCGAAGTCCTTCAGCGGATCATATTCGAGAAGCGCCAACGCCTTCTCCGTGGGGTGAAGCTGAACGACTCGGCGGTCTTCCGGCACCGGGACCCGCGTCAGCAATTCCTTCGTCACCAGAACCTCGACCATCTGGGACGCCGCGCCGCGGGTCGTCGCGTGGAAGTCCGCAAAGGCGGAAACGGTCCGTTGGCTGTCGTTTGCGCGCGCGAAATAGCGCAGCGCCGTCCATTGCGACGGCTTCAGACCCTGCGTATAGCCCATGCTGTCGGCAATGTGACCGATGTGCATCATGACCTCGGCGATCGCCTGCGCCGATGCCAGGGACGGTGGGCTTTTCGACATGGCAGCGGAGTCTCGACAGTTGCCGGAGAAAGACGGCGCCGCAGAGCGAAAAGCCGGCAACGCGTCTGTACGTTATAGAGACTATATGGTCACCAAACTAACATACTGCAGTAGGCAAGTCCATGACTCCCCACCCCCGACGACGGGGCGCACACTACGGCATCGCGACAGTAAACGAAACATTGACCTTAAATCCCATTCAGCACAAGGTGTCGCACCCCCCTGTGGCGCCGTCCGGATTACCGGACCGGTGCGAAGACAACGCAGGGCACCTACCACCTCGTGTCGGGGCTGCGCCGCGCGTTTTGTCTGGCGTTGCGCCGCGACTCGCCTATATATGCGCGCCATGACCAGCACGCCCCCGTCCATTCCCGGTTTCAAGACCAACCCGGCCTCCTCCCCCAAGGTGGGGATCGTCAGCCTGGGATGCCCCAAAGCGCTCGTCGACTCCGAGCGCATCCTCACCCGCCTGCGCGCCGAAGGCTACGAGATCTCGCCGTCCTACGACGGCGCGGACGTCGTGCTGGTCAACACCTGCGGCTTCCTCGATTCGGCCAAGAAGGAATCGCTGGAGGCCATCGGCGAGGCGATCAAGGAAAACGGTCGGGTCATCGTGACCGGCTGCATGGGCGTGGAATCGGACATGATCCGGCAGGTCCATCCGGACGTGCTGGCCGTCACGGGTCCCCACCAGTACGAGCAGGTCGTCAACGCCGTGCACGACGCCGTGCCGCCGGTCCACGACCCCTTCACCGATCTGGTGCCGCCGGAAGGGCTGCGGCTGACCCCGCGCCACTACGCCTATCTGAAGATTTCCGAGGGCTGCAACAACCGCTGCAGCTTCTGCATCATCCCGTCCCTGCGCGGCGATCTGGTCAGCCGGCCGGTCGCTTCGGTCCTGCGCGAGGCGGAGAAGCTGGCGACCGCCGGCGTCAAGGAGCTGCTGGTCATCTCCCAGGACACCAGCGCCTACGGCATCGACCGCAGGTACGCCGAAGAGGACTGGTACGGGCGCAAGGTGAAGGCCCGTTTCATCGACCTCTGCCGCGAACTGGCGAATTTCGACGTCTGGGTGCGCCTGCACTACGTCTACCCCTACCCGCATGTGGACGAGGTGATCCCCCTGATGGCGGAGGGCCGCATCCTCCCCTATCTGGACATCCCGTTCCAGCACGCCTCCCCCACGGTGCTGAAGGCGATGCGCCGCCCGGCGGCCCAGGAGAAGCAGCTCGACCGCATCCGGAAGTGGCGGCAGGAATGCCCGCATCTGGTGCTGCGCTCCACCTTCATCACCGGCTTCCCCGGCGAGACGGAGGAAGACTTCCAGTTCATGCTGGACTGGCTGAAGGAAGCGCAGCTCGACCGCGTCGGCTGCTTCAAGTACGAGCCGGTCGAGGGCGCCACCGCCAACGACCTGCCCGGCGCCGTGCCGGAAGAGGTCAAGCAGGAGCGCTGGGAGCGCTTCATGGAAACCCAGAAGGCGATCAGCGCCGAGCGGCTCCAGCAGAAGGTCGGCTTCACGTTGGGCGTCCTCATCGACGAGGTCGACGAGGAGGGCGCCATCGGCCGCTCCTACGCCGACGCGCCGGAGATTGACGGCAACGTCTTCTTGAACGGCGAGACGAACGTGAAGCCGGGCGACATCGTGGACGTGACCATCGAGCACGCTGACGAATACGATCTCTGGGGCTCCATCGAACGCGCCGAGTGAGAGGCTTGGCATAAAGAAAAAGGGCCGGGACGGCGATGCCTCCCGGCCCTTTTTGCTGTTCGCGGCCTCAGTACAGCCGTCCGCCGTTCGGCACGCCCTGCCCGGGCCCAACCAGCACGACCTCACCCTCCGCGTCGGGCAAGCCCAGGCACAGAACCTCGCTGGTGAAGGGGCCGATGCGCTTGGGCGGGAAGTTCACCACGCCCAGCACCTGACGGCCCACCAGCTCATCCAGCGTGTAATGGCGCGTGATCTGGGCAGAACTGCGCCGGGTGCCGATTTCCGGCCCGAAGTCGATGGTCAGCTTGTAGGCGGGCTTGCGCGCCTCCGGAAAGGGCTCCGCCGCGATGATGGTGCCGACACGGATGTCCACCTTCAGGAAATCGTCGTAGCTGATGGTCACGGTTCCCGTCCCTACCCTGTTGCGGTTGTCACGGTTTCAATCGTCGCGGGCAAGGCTAGCACCGGCGCCGCCGAAGCTGAAACGCGAAAGGGCCGCCCCGGTGGGCGGCCCCTTGCGGCACTCTCCGGTGGGAGAGGAGCTTACTTCTTGGCGATGGCGGCCTTGACCTCGTCCAGGCTCTCCGACACGCGCTTGGACAGCACGTCGGCGGCCTCGGTGTTGGACTTGGCGACCAGCTCGGCCAGTTCCTTGATGTTCGACAGGGCCTTCTCGAAGGCGGTCTTCACCAGTTCGGCCTGCTTGGCGGCCTTCTCTTCCGGCGTTCCGGCGGCGGCGACCTGATTCACGTAGCTGCCAGCCTCCTCGACGGAGGAGCGGACGATCTCGGCCTGGCGGCGCAGAACGGCCTGCAGACCTTCGATCGCGAGCTGGTTGGCGGCGGTCACCGCCTCGATGTTCTTACGCTGGCTCGCCAGGATGGACTCGATGTCCAGGCCCGGCACCTTGTATTCGCCCAGCATCTTGGACAGATCGAATTCGAGGAACGGGTTACCGGTCTGCTTGGCCATGGTTCTCACCCCCGACGAAAGGATTCATTAGGCGTGCTGCGGCGCAGCAAACCTGTGGCGCGACTATGCAGATTGCCAAAAAGATAGTCAACGCCCTTGTGCGTCGCACCAGGGGTTACACTGCGCCCTACGGAACCTCAACCGGCGGACGCGCTTCCCGGTTCCCTGGCCGGTTCCCCGACGCCCTGCGGCGCCGTTTGCGATTCGGAGAAAGAGGCGCGTCCGGATCTGCGGCGTAATGCCCCAGCCCAGCGCTCCGCCCGCCGCAGTTCGGAATCCAGCGCCGCCATGGTCCGCGACAGGTCGGCGCTGTCGTCCTCCAGGAAGACGCGCATGACCCGCGCCTGCACCGCGCCCAGCCCGGCCACGAGCAGGGCGCCGCCGGTGCGGTCGGCCTCCACCCCCGCGGCGCGCAGCATCCAGGCCATCGAGCGCCCGAAATGGCGGGAGAAGGCCAGCGCCGTCAGCGGTTCCCGTTTCAGATCGCGGACGACCGAACGCAGCCCGTCGCGGTAGGGCAGCAACGCGTCGTAGCGGCGCATCATCACGTCGAACAGCCGGTCGCGGGCGCTCTCGTCCGGACCGACCGGAGCATCGTCGGCGAGAACCGCCGTGTCGGCGACCCGCGACACGGCGGCCAGCACGTCGGAGCGATCTGGGAAGCGGCGGTAGAAGACATCCGGCGCCACCCCGGCGGCCCGTGCGATCGCCAGCAGCCCGGTGTTGCGCCAGCCCTGCCCGGCGGCGAGCCGCATCGCCGCGGCGGCCACCCGCCGGTCCAGTTCGTCGGCGCCTTGCCCTCCCGCGGCGTGGCCCGCGGTGTCGGGGGCGTCAGGATCGGTCTTCCAGCGGGTGTCGGCGGTGTCGTCCATGGGGGTCGAACCTTATGGTCAGCCTATCCCCATGATGTGGGACGCCGGCGCCGCACCTCAACCGGGGCGGCAGAAGGGGAAGGGCTCGACCCGCTTCATGTAGGTGGGGATCCAGCCGCACTGGCCGGCCGGGTTGGGCAGGCGGATGGCCTCGATGGCCGGCCAGACCTGGGCGATCACCACCACCAGCGCCACCGTGCCGACGATCCAGCGACGCGTCCGGGCGCCATCCAGCAGGCCGGGCAGGCGCAGCAGCACCCAGGCCGCGGCAAGCCCCATCAACGGGTCGGTGTAGGCGGCGTAGGCCCGCTGGAAGCCGCGCAGGGAGAACAGCGTCTCCAGACCCCAGGCGACCAGCAGCAGAAGCGCCGCCTGCGCCGCGGCCACACGTTCCCCCCGGCGCCACAGGACGATGCAGCCGGCGATGATGAACCATTCCACAACGACGGTCTGCGGGATGTTGTCGGGGTGAAGGACGATGGTGCGAATCGCCAGCGTGCGCCACAGCCCCTTCGCCAGCAGCGTCACCAGCCCGTCGGACAGCACCTGCTCCTGCCCCTGGAGCGCCGCCTGATGCTTCCAGGTGGTGAAGACGAACATGTGCTCGATCAGGTTGGCGACGGCGATGACGTTCTGTTCATGCGGACGAATCGTCAGGGCGAGCACCCCGAGCGCCAGCCCGAGCACGACCGCCGCCATGGCCGCCACCGCGTAGGACAGGCGCACCCGCCACACCGCCGCGTAGACGGCCATGCCGAGGACGACCCAACCGACGATGATCCCTTGATAGACCCCCGACAGCCCGCCGCCGACCGGCCGGTAGGGGTAGAGCGACTGCCCGGCGCTGGCGATGCCGTGCTGGATCAGGGCCACCGCGGGAAGCGCCGCCGCGCCCGCCGCCAGCGCCAGAATGCCGGCGGCGATCCAGTGATGTCTGCCCTCCCCCGCGAAGCGGCGCCCGAAGGCCAGCGCGATCACCGGAATGCCCAGCGCCAGGAAGATCGCCTGGATCTTCGTCACCACCGCCAAACTGGCCAGCAGACCGGCCAGCCCGAGAAGCAGCAGGGGCCGCCAGCCCGGTGCGGTGCGGACGGCGACCAGCACCAGAAGAAGCGCCGTGACCACGAAGGAGGCCGACAGCAGGTCGGTGCGCATCTGCCGCGCCTGGGTGGACAGGCCGATGCCGAAAGCCATCACCACGGCGGCCAGGAAGGCCACCCGACGGTCGCCGACCAGCGTACGGACGAGGTTGGCGTAGACCAGCGCGAAGCCGGTGGTGATGAGAATGGACAGCGCCCGTCCGGCCTCCACCAGATTCTGCCAAGCCGCGTCGTAAACGGCGGTGTCGGCGGCGGGCGGCAGGCTGGACAGGGTGACGACCGGCATCAGCCCCAGCGCGTGCAGCAGCCGGTACCAGACCTCGATCACCAGGAAATAGGTGTAGCCGGGATGATCGAAATACTCCTGGGCCAGCCCCTCGTTGAACAGCAGCCCATGATAGGCCAGCACCAGATCCTGGTCGGCGTGCGACCAGTAGGGCGTACGGAAGCCGATCACCAGAGCCGACAGCACCATCGCCGCCGCCAGCGCCCCGCACAGCCCCCACCATGGCCAGCGCTCCAGCACGCCGGCGCTGGGCACCCCAGCCGGACGGTTGGGCCTGACCGTATTGGGTGACGTGGCGCCGCGGTCTGTGGATGACATGATCGGAGTATGCCCAGAGGTTACACGCCAGCGGTTTGTGCACGATTCCGGACGGTTTTGGAACCGCGGCAGCGGCGGGCTGTTTTTTGCGGGCCTGCAACTCTTGATCGCCCAACCCCTTTGCCTGAAGGAACGGTGCCAGCCCGATGCCTGATTCCGACGACCGCCCGTCACCCCGTTCCGCCGCCTCCGTTTCCCGCAATGACCAGGGGCACGATCCTGACGGGGCGGGACCGCCCTCCGCCGGCCGCGCTCTGGTCATCCTGCCGGTCCTGCCCACGCATGCCGACGATGGAAACGCCGCGGCGCGCCAGCCCGACGCGCGACTCTCCGAAGCGATTGCGCTTGCCCAGGCCATCCGCCTGGAGGTGCCGCACGCCGAAGTGATCCGCGTCGCCCGCCCCGATCCCGCCACTCTGTTCGGGCGCGGCACCGCCGAGCGGATCGGCGGGATGGTGGAAGCCTTTCACGCCGATCTGGTGGTGATCGATCATCCCTTGAGTCCGGTGCAGCAGCGCAACCTGGAACGCCGCTGCATGGCCAAGGTGATCGACCGCACCGGCCTGATCCTGGAGATCTTCGGGGAGCGCGCCCAGACCCGCGAGGGTCAGTTGCAGGTCGAGTTGGCGGCCCTGACCTACCAGCGCTCGCGGCTGGTGCGGTCCTGGACCCACCTGGAGCGGCAGCGCGGCGGCTTCGGCTTCCTGGGCGGCCCCGGCGAAAGCCAGCTCGAACTCGACCGCCGCCTGATCGCCGAGCGCATCACCCGCCTGAAGTCGGACCTGGAAGAGGTGCGGCGGACGCGCAAATTGCACCGCTCCGCCCGGCAGCGCGGCGGCACGCCGCTGGTTGCGCTGGTCGGCTACACCAACGCCGGCAAGTCGACGCTGTTCAACCGGCTGTCCGGCGCCAGCGTCACCGCCGAGGACATGCTGTTCGCCACGCTCGACCCCACGGTGCGTCGGATCGCCCTGTCCTCCGGCAAGACCATGGCGCTGTCGGACACGGTGGGCTTCGTGTCGGAACTGCCCACCCAACTCGTCGCCGCCTTCCGGGCGACGCTGGAGGAGGTGCAGGCCGCCGACCTGATCCTGCACGTCCGCGACGTCTCACATCCCGATGCGGCCGCGCAGAAGGCGGATGTGGACTCGGTGCTGGCGGATCTCGGGATCGACGCCGCCAACGACCCGCGGGTGGTGGAGGTGCTGAACAAGACCGACCAGATGCCGGCGACCGCCCGCGGAGCGCTCCACATGCGCCTCGCCAACCAGCGCATGATGGAGGGTGAGGAACGCGCCGTCGCCGTATCCGCCTTGACCGGTGAGGGCCTGGACGACTTGCTGGATCTGCTGGACCGGCGCATATCGGCTGGTCGGCAGGTGTTGGAACTGAGCGTGAACCTTGCGGACGGGCGCGCCCTGGCGTGGCTGTACGAGCATGGACAGGTGCTGGACCGCCGGGACGAGGATGGACAGGCCCATGTGCATGTCGCCCTGGCCCCCGCCGACGCCGCCCGCTTCGAAAGCCGGTTCGTCGGACAGGAAAGCCGCTGACGATACAACTTCCGCCTTTTGGCCCGCGCTTTCGGATGTTCGGAAACCACTGCCGCTCTCCTGCGTTGTGACGGACAGGCCGGTCCGTGACCCCGACCCGCCATGACCAGGAGGAGGCAGCCCCATGACCGAAAAGCCGGGCCAGGATCGGGCCGAGCGTGTTCGCCGCCGTGCCCACGACATCTGGGAGCGGGACGGCCGCCCCGACGGCCGGCATGACGAGCATTGGGCCCAGGCCGAAGCCGAGGTCGATGACGAAATCCGCGCCGAGCGGCAGAGCGCGGAAACGGAAAGCAGCGCCCCGGAAGCCCCGCCGAAACGGCGTTCCACGAAGGCGACCGACGCGAAGCCGGCCCCAGCGAAGCCGGCCCCCGCGAAGCCAAAGGCCACTCCCAAAGCCGCCCGGGGCGGCGGCACACGGGCGGCGGCTGAAAATCTTTCGGCGGTGGCCGCCGGACGGACGGAGCAGACCGGCACGACCAAGACCGGCGGCCAGATCTCCCGCGGCGGGGCGTCCAGCGGAAAGCCGGGCAAGGCGTCGCGCCGGGACGCGTCGCGCGGCTGAGGGGCGGGGCGCTCCCATTCCCGTTCTCCGCAAAGCACCTATGCCTCGCCAGCCGGAAAATGGGGCGGTTAAGGGAACGAGAGGTCTGGTTTCCGCCCTTCGGGATTGCTAGTGTTGCTGCCCCTGCGCATCCGCACGCAATGTTCGATCCCTGAGGTAGAGACATGCCGCATTATCGCTCCCGCACTTCCACGCACGGCCGCAACATGGCGGGCGCCCGCGGCCTGTGGCGCGCGACGGGCATGAAGGACGGCGATTTCGGCAAGCCGATCATCGCGATCGCCAACTCCTTCACCCAGTTCGTGCCGGGGCACGTCCACCTGAAGGATCTGGGCCAGCTCGTCGCCCGCGAGATCGAGAAGGCCGGCGGCGTCGCCAAGGAGTTCAACACCATCGCCGTGGACGACGGCATCGCCATGGGCCACGACGGCATGCTCTACAGCCTGCCGTCGCGCGAGCTGATCGCCGATGCGGTCGAATACATGGTGAACGCCCATTGCGCCGACGCGCTGGTGTGCATCTCCAACTGCGACAAGATCACCCCCGGCATGCTGATGGCGGCCATGCGGCTGAACATCCCGGCGGTCTTTGTGTCCGGCGGCCCGATGGAGGCCGGCAAGGTCAACTGGCGCGGCAAGACCAAGGCCGTCGACCTGATCGACGCCATGGTCGCCGCCGCCGACCCGACCGTGACCGACGAGGAAGCGGCGGTGATGGAACGCGGCTCCTGCCCGACCTGCGGCTCCTGCTCCGGCATGTTCACCGCCAATTCGATGAACTGCCTGACCGAGGCGCTGGGCCTTTCCCTGCCCGGCAACGGCACGATCCTGGCGACGCACGCCGACCGCAAGGAGCTGTTCCTCGCCGCCGGCCGCATGGCCGTCGAACTGTGCCGCCGCTGGTACCAGGAGGAGGACCCCACCGCCCTGCCCCGCGGCATCGCCACCTTCGAGGCGTTCGAGAACGCCATGACGCTCGACATCGCCATGGGCGGCTCCACCAACACGGTGCTGCACCTGCTGGCCGCCGCGCAGGAGGGTCAGGTGCCCTTCACCATGGACGACATCGATCGGCTGTCGCGCCGCGTCCCCAACGTCTGCAAGGTCGCCCCGGCGGTGTCCGACGTCCACATCGAGGACGTGCACAAGGCCGGCGGCATCTTCGGCATCCTGGGCGAGCTCGACCGCGGCGGGCTGCTGAACCGCGACGTCGCGACGGTCCACGCCAAGACGCTGGGCGATGCGCTGGACCGCTGGGACGTCAAGCGCACCCAGGACGAGGGCGTGCACACCATGTTCAAAGCCGCCCCCGGTGGCATCCCGACGACCATCGCCTTCAGCCAGGAGAAGCGCTGGCCCGAACTGGATCTCGACCGTGACAAGGGCGTCATCCGCTCCGTCGACAGCGCCTTCAGCAAGGACGGCGGCCTCGCCGTGCTGTTCGGCAACATCGCGGAGAAGGGCTGCATCGTGAAGACGGCGGGCGTCGACGCCTCCAACCTCGTCTTCGCCGGCCCGGCCCGCGTCTTCGAAAGCCAGGACGCGGCGGTCGAGGCCATCCTGGGCGACACGGTCAAGGCGGGCGACGTGGTGGTCATCCGTTACGAAGGCCCGCGCGGCGGTCCCGGCATGCAGGAGATGCTCTATCCGACGAGCTACCTGAAGTCGAAGGGGCTGGGCAAGGCCTGCGCCCTGGTTACCGACGGGCGCTTCTCCGGCGGCACGTCGGGCCTGTCGATCGGCCACGCTTCGCCGGAAGCGGCGCAGGGCGGCGCCATCGGTCTCGTCCAGGACGGCGACCGGATCGAGATCGACATCCCCAACCGCAAAATCAACCTCGCCCTATCCGACGAGGAGCTGCAGCGCCGCCGCGACGCCGAGAACGCCAAGGGCGCCGACGCCTGGAAGCCGGCCAACCGCAACCGCGTCGTCTCGCCGGCTCTGCGCGCCTACGCCGCCCTGACCACCAGCGCGGACCGCGGCGCGGTGCGCGACGTGTCGCAGGTCGAAGGCATCGCCGTGAAGCGCTGACACCGTACCGACGCCTCGACCGAAAGGTCCCAAAATCTTCCGGTTGAGGCCTTCGGAAAAGTTGCACAGGCGACATGCGGCAACGAACGGCGCAGCGGCAATCCGCAGCGCCGTTTCTTTTTTCGCAGCCGCGGTCCGTCGCTCAGGGTGACACCGGGGCGCCACCCGATGGGATCGCGTTCCGTCGCGCACTGGCGGATTTGACGGATGCCCTGCACCAGCCCGAGGAAGGCGTCGGTTCCGTCCTGGCCCTGACCGCAGCGGAAGGGGATACCGGTCGCCTGATCGCCGTGATTGCCCACAAGCCCCGTTGCCACCGGTTTCAGCGTTCTGCGTTGGACGCATCGCCGCACAAGGGTCGATAGCGCCTTTGCCGGACCAACGCGCTGACTTGCGCAACGCCCTGGCCTCGTCGTGAAGACACGCGACCAAGCGCCGGACGAACGTTACGAAGATCGAACTTAATTTGCCAAGCACCCGCATAAAAGTCGGTGCGTTCGCATACGAATCTCCATATCGTAGACGCTCTCTTCCACGGACGACCCGTCCGTTCCCCTCTTCCGAAACGGACGACCGCCGCATATGACCCTTGCCCAGCTCTCCCGATTGCGCGGGCATAAGGGTTTGGGGTTCATGTTCGCGCTGGCGGCCTTCGCCATCGCTCTGGTAGCGCGACTTGCCCTGGACGACCGGCTGCCGGCGGGTTTCCCCTTCCTGACCTTCTTCCCGGCGGTCATCGTCACCACTTTCCTGGCCGGGTTGTGGCCGGGCATCCTGACGGCGATTCTGAGCGGGCTGGCCTCCTGGTACTTTTTCCTCGGCACCAGCCAATCGCTCGACCTGAACCCCGGCAGCGCGCTGGCGCTGGGCTTCTTCGGGTTGGTCGTGGCGGTGGACATCGCCGTGATTCACATCATGAACGTGGCGCTGGAGCGGCTGGCGGAGGAGCGCAACCGCAGCGCCCGCCTGACACAGCAAACCCAGGTGATGTTCAGCGAGCTTCAGCACCGCGTCTCCAACAACCTTCAGCTCGCCTCCTCCCTGATCGCGATTCAGAAGTCCAAGGTCAGGGATCCCGAAGCCCGCCGCGCGCTGGAGGAGACCGCCGGACGGCTGTCCACGCTGGGCCGCCTGCACCGCCGGCTTCACGCTCCCCATGACGGGCCGATGGACATGGAGCCGTTCCTGCGCGAGCTATGCCAGGACATCCTCAAGACATCCGGGGCGGAGCGGGTCGACTGCACGGTCAGCGCCGCCGAGTCCGATCTGCCGCCGGACACCTTGATCCCTCTGGCCCTGATCCTCGCCGAGCTGGTCAGCAACGCACTGGAGCACGGCTTCCCCAACGGCGAGGCCGGACGGATCGGCGTCGACCTGCGGGCCGACGATGGGAAACTGGTGCTGACGGTGTGTGACGACGGGGCGGGCCTTCCCGATGGCTTCACCCTGACCCGCCCCTCCAGCCTCGGCTTGAAGATCGTCAGCTCGCTGGCCGCCCAGATCGGCGGAACCTTCAGCATGACCGGATCTCCCGGCCAGGGCACCACGGCCCGGCTCGTTCTTTCCCCGACCATGGTTTCTTGACCGGCGCCGGTGGACAGGGAAAGGCCATTCCGGCAAAAGTCGCCCATGCCCATCCTCCTCACCTCACCCGCATCGGCGGCTCCGGCAACCATGACGGCGCGTCGCGTCGGGGTCATCGACATGGCGCGCGGCGTGGCGCTGCTCGCCATGGCTCTCTATCACGGTTCCTGGGACCTGACCTATCTCGGGCTGGCCAACTTCGACCTGTTCGGCGATCCGCTCTGGCTGGCCGCGCGCACCGGCATCCTCGGCAGCTTTCTGATCCTGTCGGGCCTCAGCCTCGTCCTGGCGGCGGAAGATGGGATCGACCGGCGCCGCTTCCTGCGGCGCTTCGCCATGCTTGCCCTGGCCGCGGGCGGTGTGTCGGCGGTGTCGGTGGCGATGTTTCCGGACAGCCCGATCTTCTTCGGCGTGCTGCACCATATGGCGGTGGCGAGCCTGCTCGGCCTCGCTCTGCTGCGCCTTCCCTGGCCGGTGCTTCTGCTGCTCGGCGTGGCGGTGATCGCGCTGGGCGAGACGGTCGCCCTGCCGCTGTTCGACCAGCCTTGGCTGCGCTGGGTCGGGCTGATGACCTTCGAGCCGGAATCGAACGACTATGTGCCGCTCTTCCCCTGGTTCGGCGGCTTCCTGTTCGGGATGGCGCTGGGGCGCCTGTGGCGTCCCGGCCCGACGTTGGCTCCAGGCGGAATGGTCGGGCGTTGGTTCGCCTGGGCCGGACGGCACAGCCTGGCGGTTTATCTGCTGCACCAGCCCGTGCTGTTCGGCTTGCTGTCCTTGCTGGCGATGGGAATTGGTGCCGACCCGGCGGACATCCGCAGCTTCCAGACATCCTGCGTGGCGACCTGCACCAGCAGCGGCGGCGAGATGGAACGCTGCACCGCCACCTGCCGCTGCGTGTCCGACGATCTGAACCGGGCCGGCCTGTGGTCCGATTTCATCCACGATCGGCTGACCGCGGACAGCTCCCGCAAGGTCGATGGCGTTATTCAGAGCTGCGGCAATCGCTGACCCGATAACGTCGAGCGGGGGAAGCGCTAAGCCCGGCGCTTCCCAACCGTGTCGGCAACATAGGCGTCCCGATGGCCCATCGGCTTCGGGCCGCGCCCATCCTCTTCCGTCGTATCGCGGGCGGTCTGATGCTCGATCTCCGCGTTCAGCTCCGCCCCCATCAGGATGACGTAGGAGGTCAGGTTGAACCACAGCAACAGCACCACACCCGCCCCGACCGAGCCATAGGTCTGGTTGTAGCTTCCGAAGTTCGAGACGTAGACCGAGAAGCCCACCGACGCGACGATCCACAGCGTGGTGGCGACGGCCGAGCCCCAGGTCACCCAGCGCCATTTCGGCTGTCGCCGGTCCGGAGCGTAGCGGTAGAGCACGGCGAGCGCCAGCATGATGGCCACAGCCAGGATCGGCCAGCGCGCGAGGCTGGCGACCCAACCGATGGGGGTTTCCCGCAGGCCAAGGAAGTTGATGGCCGCTGGAACCGCCACGATCAGCGCCAGGGTCATGATCACGAACACCAGCCCGGCCAGCGTCAGCACCAGCGATAGGAAGGCGAGCCAGAGAAAGCCGCGCCGCTCCTCTTCCCCGTAGGCGATGTTCAGCGCGGTGATCAGCGAATTCGTGCCGCGCGACGCGCTCCACAGCGTCAGGGCGAGGCCGAACAGAACGCCGAAGCCCAAACCTTCACGCGGTGCCGACGCCACGTTGCGCGCCTGATCGCGCAGCACGTCCAGCGCCTCCGGAGGTAGCAGCCCGGCCAGTTGGCTGACCTGTTGCTCCACCCCCGCCGGGTCGAAGGCAAGGCCATACAGCGAGACCAACGCGGCGACCGCCGGGAAGATGGCGAACAGGGCGTAGTAGGCCACCCCCGCCGCCACGATGGAGATGTTGTCCTTCCCCTGCTCTTCCCAGGTGCGCCAGAGGATGTCCTTCCAACCCGCCTTCGGGATGTCGGAGGGCCGGGCCGCCGATCGCCCCCGCCCTCCCATCTCGACGCGCGGATACTGATTGCGGTGGCGACGGCTCAGCCCCAGCATGCCCCCTCCCTCACGCGACCGCTTCGCGCAACGCGCCGACACGGTGACGCACCGTCTCGATCTCATGGAAATGGGCGCCGACGATCACCGTCAGGTCCTCGGGCAGGTCATCGTGCAGGCTGTTGCGGAACAGCCCCAACGTCCCTTCCACGCCGCTCTCCAGCCCGCGGAGCAGCCCGCCGCGCGTCCGCGGACCACCCAGCTCCGTGTCCAGGTCACGCCAGACCGCGTGGACAGGAGCCTGCAGGTCACGGCCGCCACCACGGCGCACCAGTTCCGCCTCCAAGGCGGCGGCGCTGCGGTCGAACTGTGTGGCGACTTGGACCAGCCGTCCCTTCAGGTCAGGGTCGTTCAGAACCATGTCGGCCTGGCGGAATCCGGTGGCTCCCTGGCGACACGCCGCCACAAGAACGCTCAGCACGTCCTGGATCGCGCCGTCGGCGACCCGTCCCGCAGCAGTGCCCGAAACGGTCGGCTCGATCTCCGGTGTGCGTGAGACGGTCCAGGCGAACCACAGGGCGCCCGCAGCCACCAGAGCCAGCGGCCAGGGGTTGGAGCGGATGGCACGGGCCATCCGCGACGGGTTGCCCTCCACCACATCGCGCACCACCTCGATGACTCCACCCGACATCTGGCCGGGCGAGAGGCGGAACTCGATTTCGTCGAGCACCGCGTCCATGCGGCCTCGGATGGCGTGGATGTCCTGCTCGATCTCGTCCTTTCCACGCCGGCCGCGCGGCGATGCCGATGCGTCGGATGTGGGTGTGGCGTTCTCTGTATTGTCCGCCGCGACGCCGCCCATGGTGTCGGCATACGGATCGGTGGCTCGGTTCATGCCGGCAACTCCCCCTCTTGACGCTGCCGCCAAGCAACACCGGACGTCGGCGGAAGGTTCCGGCTTGCGGCCGGGGTGACACGAGGGATCACCCGTCCGATCTTTTTAAACAGGCGGCAACCGGGGGCGGTACCCCGAACCCTTGCAGACGGTCACGCAACGGTCCGTCAGAGCGCTAAATGATCGAGGGGAATGGTGATCCGGGTGGGATTCGAACCCACGGCCACATGATTAAAAGTCACGTGCTCTACCGACTGAGCTACCGGATCACAGAAGCATGCGGCCTGCTGCCGATGCGGGGCGCAACATAGGGGGCGGTGACGCCCCGGTCAACAGCGGGGTTGGGCGGAGCGCACAAAAATTTCGCCCTCCGCCGCGGCCCCGGCGCCGTCACTGTTTGAGCGTCTGCACCTGCTTGCTGGCGTCGCCGTTGCCCGCCTCCAGGGCGAAGCGCTCGGCCAGATGCTCAGCCACGCGGCCGCTGACGAAGCCGCGGATGTCGCCGCCCAGACGCCCGATCTCCTTCACGAAGCGGGAGGAGATGAACTGGCTCTTCTCCGAGGCCATCAGGAACATGGTTTCGATCTTCGGGTTCAGGCGGGCGTTCATCCCCGCCATCTGGAACTCGTACTCGAAGTCCGAGACCGCCCGCAGGCCGCGGATGATCACGGTGGCGTTCACCTCCACCGCGAAATGCATCAGCAGCGTGTCGAAGGCCCGCACCTCGATGCTGGCCCCGGCGTTGTTGAGGGCGGTCACGTCCTCCCGGACCATCGCCACCCGCTCGTCCGTTGAGAAGAGCGGGCCTTTGCCGGCGTTGCGGGCGACGCCGACGATCAGATGATCGACGAGACGCGACGCCCGCTGGATGATGTCCATGTGCCCGTTGGTGATCGGGTCGAAGGTGCCGGGATAGACACCGATGCGGCGCTTGGCCATGGGAGTACCTTCCGCCTCTTTTTATTCGATCGTATCACCGGGGGTATCGCCAGGAGCGGCGCCATCTGCCGACGTATCGTCCACGGGCGCGTCGTCCACGGAGGCCGTCCCGCCGCCGTTCGGATCGCCACCGTTGCCGTTGGTCCCGTTCCCGTTGGTGTCCTCATCCTCCGCGATGGAGGCGACGGACACCACGCGCTCGTCCGCACCGACGCGGAACAGCGTGACGCCCAGCGTCTTGCGTCCCGCGATGCGCACGTCGTGGATCGGCATGCGGATGACCTGACCGCCATTGGTGACCATCATCACCTGGTGCGAGTCCTCCACCGGGAAGGCCGCGACGATGGAGCCGTTGCGGTCGCCCATCTCCATGTTCCAGATGCCCTGGCCGCCACGGCCGGTCACCCGGTACTCGTAGGACGACGTCCGCTTGCCGTAGCCGCGCTCGGTCACGGTCAGCACATACTGTTCCAGGCCCTTCAGCTCCTCGTAGCGTTCGGGGCTGATCGTCACGGCCTCGGTCGGCACCTCGTCGGCCTCCGGCGCCGCCTCGCCTTCCATCTCGACGCCTTCCTCGCGCTTCATCTTCAGGAAGGCGGCGCGCTCTTCGGGCGAGGAGTCGACATGGTGAAGCGTGGTCATCGAGATGACCTCGTCGCCGTCGGAAAGACGGATGCCGCGCACACCGGTCGAGGTGCGGCCGGCGAAGACGCGCACGTCGGCGACCTCGAAGCGGATGCACTTGCCGCCGCCGGTCGCCAGCAGCACGTCGTCCGCCTCGGAGCAGGTGCGGACGGCGATCAGACGCTCGCCCTCCTCCTCCAGCTTCATGGCGATCAGGCCGTTGGAGCGGATGTTGGCGAAGTCCGACAGGCGGTTGCGCCGCACGTTGCCCTTCGACGTTGCGAAGACCACGTGCAGGTCCGCCCACACGGCCTCGTCCTCGGGCAGCGGCAGGACGGTGGTGATGGTCTCGCCATCGATCAGCGGCAGCAGGTTCACGAAGGCCTTGCCGCGCGCCTGCGGGTTGCCCAGCGGCAGGCGGTAGACCTTCAGCTTGTAGACCATGCCGCGCGACGAGAAGAGCAGCAGCGGCGTGTGGGTGTTGGCGACGAACAGGTCGCTGACCGCGTCCTCCGCCTTCATCGACATGCCCGACCGTCCCTTGCCGCCGCGCTTCTGCGCGCGGTAGGTGGACAGCGGCACGCGCTTCACGTAGCCGGACTGGCTGACCGTGACGACCATGTCCTCGCGCTGGATCAGGTCCTCGATGTCGGCCTCGAACTCCAGCTCCTGGATCTCGGTGCGGCGCGGAGTGCCGAACCGCTCCTTCATCTCCACCAGCTCGTCGCGCAGGATGCCCAGCAGCTTCGCGCGGTTGGCCAGAGTCTCCAGGTAATCGGCGATCTGGTCGGTCACGTCCGTCAGCTCGGCGCCGATCCGGTCGCGCTCCAGCCCGGTCAGGCGGTGCAGGCGCAGGTCGAGGATGGCGCGGGCCTGCTCTTCCGACAGGCGATAGGTGCCGGCCTCCGACACGCCGCGGCCCGGCTCGTCGATCAGCGCGATCAGCGGTGCGACGTCCAGCGCCGGCCATTCGCGCTCCATCATCTGCTCGCGCGCCCAGACGGGGTCCGGGGCGCTGCGGATCAGCGCGATCATGGCGTCCAGGTTGGCGACGGCGACGGCCAGACCGACCAAGGTGTGGGCACGCTCGCGCGCCTTGCCCAGCAGGAACTCGGTGCGCCGGGTGATGACCTGCTCGCGGAACCGGACGAAGGCGGCGATGATCTGCCGCAGGTTCATCAGCTCCGGCCGGCCGCCGTTCAGCGCCAGCATGTTGACGCCGAAGGACGTCTGCAGCTGGGTGTGGCGGAAGAGCTGGGCCAGCACCACGTCGGCCATGGCGTCGCGCTTCAGCTCAATCACCACGCGCACGCCGTCGCGATCCGATTCGTCGCGCAGGTCGGAGATGCCCTCGATCGTCTTGTCGTTGACGACCTCGCCGATGCGCTCCATCAGCTTGGACTTGTTGACCTGGTACGGGATCTCCGTCGCCACGATGGCGAAGCGGTCCTTGCGGATCTCCTCGATCTCGGTCTTGGCGCGGATGATGACGGAGCCGCGCCCGGTCATCAGGGCCGAGCGGACGCCCGACCGGCCGAGGATCATGCCACCCGTCGGGAAGTCCGGGCCGGGCACGAACTCCATCAGCTCTTCGTCGGTGATGTCGTTGTTGTCGATGTAGGCGCAGCAGGCGTCCACCACCTCACTCAGATTGTGGGTGGGGATGTTGGTCGCCATGCCGACGGCGATGCCGCCCGCGCCGTTGACCAGCAGATTCGGGAAGCGCGCCGGGACAACCGTGGGCTCCTTGCCCGAATCGTCGTAATTGGCCTGGAAATCGACGGTGTCCTTGTCGATGTCGTCGAGCAGCGCCTCCGCCGCCTTGGCCAGCCGCGCCTCGGTGTAGCGCATGGCCGCCGCCGGGTCGCCGTCCATCGAACCGAAGTTGCCCTGCCCGTCGATCAGCGGCAGGCGCATGGAGAAGCCCTGCGCCATGCGGACCATGGCGTCGTAGATCGCGCTGTCGCCGTGCGGATGGTATTTACCCATCACGTCGCCGACGATGCGCGCCGACTTCTTATAGGGCTTGGTCGAGTCGTACCCGCCCTCCTTCATCGCGTAGAGGATGCGGCGGTGCACCGGCTTCAGCCCGTCGCGGACGTCGGGCAGAGCGCGGCTCACGATCACGCTCATCGCGTAATCGAGATAGGACCGGCGCATCTCGTCTTCGATGGTGACCGGCGCGATGTCGGAGGCGGGAGGAAGGGGCGTCGTGCTCAAGGAGACAAACTCATTCTACGGGCTGCGGCGATGCTCGGTGTTCAACGCTTGCTGTTCAACGCTCAAGGTCAACACTTACGGTTCAACGGGGCACGTCCGCACGGCCCTTCGGGCCGCTGCATGTAATATAAGAATTCCTATCAGCTTTCGCATGTGCACACAACGCTCCGGCGTTCCCACGATTTCTGGCCTTTGCAGGTCAATGGCCTTCGGCCTTTGCAGGCCGAGGGCGGCTCAACAGCGCGAAGCGCAGCGAAAGGATGGTCACGGATACCACACTGGCGATCAAAATTCCCTCAAAAAGACCACGCGCCCCGCGGTCCAACCCGAAGGCGAGCAAGGCCGACACGGGAATCATCACCACCGCGTAGGAGATGAAGTGCAGCGCGGTGGGGACCCAGGCATCGCCGCGCCCGCGCAGCGCGTTCGCCATGACCACCTGCCCGCCATCCGCCACCAGAACCCAGGCGGTGAAGGCGATCAGCGGCGCCACCGCGGCGATCAGCTGGGGATCGGCGCTGTAGATGGCGGCCAGCGGCTCCGGCATCCAACGGTAGAGCACCCCGACTCCGGCCAGGATCAGGCTGGTGACGCCCAGCCCGGTCCAGCCGGCCAGCGCCATGTCCAGCGGGTCGCGCCGGCCATAGGCCACCCCCACCCGCACCGCCGTGGCCGAAGCCAGCCCGACCGCCGCCATGAAGGGCAGCGCCGTCAGGTTCAGCCCGACCGTGTAGGCGCCGAGCGCCAGCGGCGAGATCATCCCGGCGAACAGGCCCAGCGTGGCGAAGGCGCCGCTCTCCACGCCCAGGCTGACCCCGGCGGCGTAGCCGAGATGGCGCTGCTTGCGGCTGCCGCTCCACCAGTCGCGGACCGGGTCGCGCACCGCCCAACGCGCGTGGTCGCTCATGTGCCAGGCGTAGAAGACGAGGCCGAGCCCCATCCCCCAGCGCACCGCCGTGGTCGCCCAGGCCGAGCCGACCGCTCCCATGGCCGGGAAGCCGCCATGCCCCCACACCAGCATCCAGGCGAGCAGAGCGTTCAGGAGATTGCCGAGGATCATCGCCACCATGCCCGGTATGGGCCTCTTCAGCCCCTCCAGGAAGAAGCCGGTGGCAACGTACAGCATCATGCCCGGCATGCCGTAGCCGAGCACGGCCATCACCTGCCCGCCGCCCGCCGCCAGATCCGCCGACTGGCCGGTCAGGCGGAAGAAGGGCTCGCCGGCCAGCGAGGCCAGGGCGAAGAGGATGCCGAGCAGCAGCGCGTAGGGAATCGCCCGGCGCCAGATACGCCCGCATTCGGCGTCCTGGCCGGCGCCCAGGGCATGGGCGGTCACCGCCACCACGCCCATCATCAGCCCGACGCCGGTGGTGACCAGCAGATTGGCCGGCAGATGGGCCAGCCCGTAATAGGCCAGCTCCTGCGCGCTGTAGCGGCCCACGATGGCCGTATCCACCGCCATCATGACGACCAAGCCGGCGCGCGAGACGATGACGGGGGCGGCCAGCCGCAGCAGTTCGCCGGCGTGGGTGCGCAGACGGTCTGCCAGGAAAGGGGCGGGAATCGCGTGGTCGGGCATGATCGGGCAGTCGGTCGCTTGTGTGTCGGTCGTTTGTGTACGGTTGTCGCCGCCGGTGGCGGAACCGGCCATCTTGACCTTGCGGCGTACCACGTCAAGTGGCGGCTTATTGTCCTTCCGCCCTGTTGCAAATCCGCCGAATGGGCCGGAACCAACGCCCGCGGCAGCGCGTTGACGAAGCAACAGCATCCATTGAGGAGTTCGGGATCATGAGCCGCGCCATGCCGTTCCCCGTCCGCCAGATCGCTCTCGCCAGCTTCGTTCTGACCTTTGCCGCCCTGCTTGCCGGCTGCAACACGATCGAAGGGGCCGGGCAGGATGTCCAGGCCGGTGGCCGGGCCGTCGAACGCGCCGCCGAGTGACGCGCCCACCACACATTTCAACCACGGAAGAGACGCCCGCATGAGCGATCCCATGACGCCGGAACGGTCCACCCCAGGACACCCTACCGAGGTGCCGCCGCCGAGCAACCCGAACACCCCGCAGCCGGACCGTCCGACCACGCCGGACCCATACCCGGTGCCCGAGAACCCCGACACCCCTCCGGAAATGCCGCCGCCAGCGGATCAGCCGATCCCCGGCATGCCGTCGCCGACCCAGGCGTAGAGCGTCGGACACGGCGTTTGTTCGCAACAGGCAGTTTCAAGAAAGGCCGGTGCCGCAAGGCGCCGGCCTTTTTCATTTTCTGATTGTCAGTGTTTGGAAATCGAAGATTCGAATCTGGAAACAACACCGAAACACAAGAGCAACAAGACCCAAGGGGCCGTGGCAAAAATTGGCGCCGATGCGTTAAGTGTTTTTTTACCTTTCTCTCTTACCGACTTGATGTTAACGATTTGTTAATCATTGAGGAGAGGCAACCATGGCCAGGTTTTCGGGAACCAACGCCGCCGAACGCTATCTCGGCACCGACTCCGCTGACACGGTCTATGGCAATGGAGGGAATGATTCGCTTTCCGGAGGTCTCGGCAACGACATGCTGGATGGTGGGCTTGGGAACGACTGGCTGGGCGATCCCTACGCCGGCGATCCGGGCAATGACCGCATGTACGGGCGCCAGGGCGACGACCAGCTGTTCGGCGGGGCCGGCGACGACTGGCTGGATGGCGGGTCCAGCAACGACACGGTGAAGGGCGGGCGCGGCGACGACACGCTGGTCGGCGGAATCGGCGACGATTGGCTGATCGACACGCTGCGCGACGACGGGTCCGACGTCTTCCTGCCCGGAGCCGGCAACGACCACATGGTCAGCTATCGCGACAGCGCCACGGACATCTTCCGCTTCGACGTGGCGCCGGGCGGCTTCGGCACCGACGACATCAGCTATTTCGAAGCGGGGATCGACCGCATCGAGTTCCGCGGCTTCTCCGCCGCCGACCTGACCGTTTCCACCACCGCCACCAGCACGGCCTTCGGCTTCCGCGACGGGTCGTCGCTGTCCGTGGACTCGGTGGGGCTGGTGCCCGGCCGCGACTATGTCTTCACCTGACGGCAGCATCCTCACCTGAAGGAAGTACCGCGGGCATGAGGGACTGATGGCGCAAGGGGCGTGGCCGCCGCCGGCCGCGCCCTTTTCCGATCCTCCCTGCGACCCCTCTGCTCCGCTGCCGCGTTATAGCCTTGCCCACGCGACGGAGGAGCCACGCATGAACCATCGACGCTTCACCCCCCGCCCCGCCATCCGGCTGCTGGCCGTCTGCGCACTGGCAGCGCTCGGCGCCTGCGCGGAGACCGGCGCCACGCAACGTCCCATGGCGCAGATGTCGCCTTTGGAGTTGGTCGGGCTGACCGTGCAGTCCATTCCGGAAAACCGCATCATGGGAGCCGTGGAGGATGTCGTCCTCACCCCGGCTCGCGAGCCGGTCCAACTCGTGGTGGCGAGCGGTGCTCCGGTCCATCCTGTGAAGCGTCACGTGACGCTGGACTCCGGACAGCTGCGCTACTCGGAAGAGCGGCAGGCACTCGTCCTCACCGGGATGACGGCGGACGAGTTCGACGCCCTGTTCGCCACGCCAGCCGCAATGGCTCCGGCCCTGGCTCCCCTGCCCGGCAACCCGGCGGACGCCACCAATTGGAACCGCGCCACCGCCCCGCGCTGACACCGTCTTTGGCCAGACCGTGCGAAGAAGCTCCGATGACGGGGCGCAGGGTCTGGCCGACGCGCGGCGTCTCGGCCAGTCTCTAAAAACGCAGGCCGGCCGCGGGATTGTCGATCTGGTTCAGCGGGCAGCGGCAGGTCGGGCAGGAGATCTGGGAGAGGAGCGTGTTGCGCTGCTCCTCCGTCAGCGAGACGCCGGCCGCCTGCACCGCCTCGTCGATCATCCGGCGATGATAGGCGGTGGCGCCGCAGCCCTCGTCCAGCACACCCTTCAGATCATCGTTCGGGATCACGCGGAACGCCGCGGCGGGGCCGGACAGGGTCGCCGCGCCACCACCGACCGCGACGGCGGCAAGGGCACGCAGGATGTGACGGCGCTGGGGGGCCATGGCTGCTCCTGGATCACGACGGACGCTCGCCGTGAAATCTCGGGTGGCGGGCATCCCCCGTCAAGCCCGGCCTGCGCAGGTCATGCGAAGACAAGCCTGCGACCGGTGCCATAAGGGAGGGGGAACGACACCCCCCTCCCTCACGGTCATCCGGGTACTCAGAAAGGTTATGCACACCCAATGATTGTATTTTTTTATAAGAATTTGAATTTCAATGATGTCTTGGCGCCCCCACCCACAGCGTGATCGGATTCGTAAAGTTCAATGCCATTTCGGAATGAAAATCTTTACAATAGACGCTTGCGGCGGGGGGGGGGGTTTTTTTCCCCCCCCCCCCGCCCAAAAGGGGTGTCTTTTTTAAACTACCCCGCCCCCCCCAGCAAGGCCAGAGTTGGATTGCCGCTTCTTCTTTTTATAAAAAAAAAAAAATAACCTAGTAAAGATAGGCTACTTCACTGTGAGTCTTTTGAAATACATCATAGTCGTGGCATGTATATATCGAGTAGCAAT
>NZ_QOKV01000070.1 GCF_008365405.1 Azospirillum brasilense
GCCACCACCTGGAAGAACAGGTTGGCCTGCTCGCGCCCCAGGGGCAGGTAGCCGATCTCGTCGATAATCAGCAGCCGGTAGGGGGACACCGTCCGGTTCATGTATTCCTTCAACCGCCCCTGGCGCTGTGCCGTTTCCAGCTGGAGCACCAAGTCGGCCGCGGTGATGAAGCGCGTCTTGATGCCGCGCTGGGTGGCGAGATAGCCGAGCGCGATGGCCAGATGGGTTTTGCCGACGCCACTGGGACCGAGGAAGACTACGTTCTCCAAGCGCTCGACGAAGGCCAGCGTGGCCAGTTCCATGATCTGCTGACGCGGCGCGCCGACGGCGAACTCGAAATCGTACTGATCGAGCGTCTTGACCGCCGGGAAGCTGGCCAGGGTGGCCAGCGTCGTCCGCGCCCGAGCCCGGCGCAGGTCCCGCTCGGCCTTGAGGGCGGCTTCCAGGAAGTCGGCGAAGGTGGCGGAGCGCTGGGCGGCATCCTGCGCCAGAGCCGGCCATTGCCCGGCGACCCCGGCCAAGCGCAGGTCCGCGCACAGCTCGGCGATCCTCTGATGCTGGAGGTCCATCAGGCCGCCCCGTCCGTGGTCAGCAGGGCGTCGTAGACGGCCAGGGGATGTTGCAGGACCGGCGCCGGCATCGCGGCCGCCGGTGTCCCGGTGGACAAGCGTCCCGGCCAGGGCCGCGGCAGCTCCTGCAGCGCCGGCCGTTCCTCGACCAGCCGCTCGGCCGGCACATGGCCGGTGCCGCCATGAACGCGGGCATTGGCTACGTCGCGCAGCCATTTGCGCACCTCGACGTTGGCGGTGACGACGTCCAGCCGCTCGCCGCGCTGCTCCAGCCGCGTCGTCAGCGGCACCAGGAAGCTGTCGCGCAGGTAGCGGATGAACCGCTCCACCTTGCCCTTGGTCTTGGCCCGGTAGGGTCGGCACAGGCGGGGCAGAAAGCCGGCATGGTGGGCGAAATCGCGAAAGGCCGGCTGGAAACGGTGCTGGCCGGGGCCGTAGGCGTCGCGTCCGACCACCACCGTGCGCATGTTGTCGTAAAGGATCGTCCGCGGCACCCCGCCGAAGTACACGAAGGCCTCCTGGTGGCAGGCAATCAGCGTCTCCAGCTTCTCGTCGCTGACGAACTCGACGTAGGCGGCGCGGCTGTAGCCGAGTACGGCGATGAAGGCGGACAGGCGATCCGCCCCGCGCCGCACCACCGCCCAGTCCACCTGCATCTGATCGCCCGGCGCCGTCTCGAAGCGGACCACTGCCTCCGGTTCCTCAGCCGGACGAAGCGCCGCCAGATGCTCACGCAGGATGGTGAGGCCGCCGCGGTAGCCGCGATGGCGCAACTCCGCCAGCAGCGCCGTCGCCGACAGATGCTCCGGGGCTGCCCGCCGCACCCGTTCCGCCAGCCACTCCGCATGGGGGGCCAGTTTCCGCGCCACCGGCGGCCGCGCCTTGTAACCGGGCGCCGCGCCCCGGGCGTACCGCCGAACCGTGTTCCGCGACACCCCCAGTTCACGGGCAACCTCCCGGATGCTCTTGCCCTGCTTCAACATGACCCGGATTTCCATCACTTCCTCCGCTGTCTGCATCCCTCCCCCCTCCGCGCAGGTCAGGGGGAGTCTACGAGCGGTGGGTCAGTTTTCACCCGATGACCCGGGTCAGTTTTCCAGCGATGGCAACA
>NZ_QOKV01000071.1 GCF_008365405.1 Azospirillum brasilense
TGAAGGACATCTTCGCGACCGTCGAGGAATGGACCATGACCAAGACGAAGTTCGAGGTCATGGAGATCCTGAACCAGTACGACATCCCCTGCGGCCCCATCCTGTCGATGAAGGAGCTGGCGGAGGACCAGTCGCTGCGCGAGACCGGCACCATCGTCGAGGTCGATCACCCGACGCGCGGCAAGTACCTGACGGTCGGCAACCCGATCAAGCTGTCGGACAGCCCGACCGAGGTCACCCGCTCCCCGCTGCTGGGCGAGCACACCGACGAGATCCTGCGCGAGGTGCTCGGCTTCGACGAACGCCGCATCGGCGAGGTTCGCGACAGCGGCGCGCTGGGGCTGGTCGTTCCCCGCATGGCCGCCGAGTAAAGACAGCCGTGGCAGGGGCGTCCCGTCGGGACGCCCATTCCATGCAGCACGGATAACAGGCGCACGCAGTCCCGAAGAGCGGGGGCGTTGACGCACACATCCGGTGAGCCGCAGGCTCACACCGTTATTCTTCCACGGATTCAGCACAGGACGCAGGGTGCCGGCGCGGGACGCGTCAGCGCCGATGCCGGCCTGCGCCCCGCACCCTTCCATTTTAAACACCCGAAGACAGCCATGAACATCCATGAGTATCAGGCCAAGGGCCTGCTGAAGACGTACGGCGTCGCGGTGCCCCGCGGCGGCGTCGCGTTCTCTCCCGAGGAGGCCGAGACCGTCGCCCGCGAGATGGGTGGCCCGGTGTGGGTCGTGAAGTCGCAGATCCACGCGGGCGGCCGCGGCGCCGGCCGCTTCAAGGACAACCCCGAGGGCAAGGGCGGCGTCCGCGTCGTCAAGTCCATCGAGGAGGTCGGCAAGAACGCCGGCGAGATGCTCAACCACGTGCTGGTCACCAAGCAGACCGGTCCGGACGGCCGCGAGGTCAAGCGCCTCTACGTCGAGGAAGGCGCCGACATCAAGCGCGAGCTGTATCTCGGCATGCTCGTCGACCGCGCCACCGGCCGCGTCACCATCATGGCGTCCACCGAGGGCGGCATGGAGATCGAGGAGGTCGCCCACAACACGCCGGAGAAGATCGTCAAGGTCGCCGTCGATCCGGCCACCGGCATCCAGGGCTACCACACCCGCAAGGTCGCCTTCGCGCTCGGCCTCGAAGGCAAGCAGGTCGGGGCGGCGGCGAAGTTCCTGACCGCCATGTACCGCGCCTTCACCGAGCTGGACTGCGCGATCGTCGAGATCAACCCGCTGATCGTCACCGGCTCGGGTGAGATCCTGGCGCTCGACGCCAAGATGGCTTTCGACGACAACGCCCTGTTCCGTCACAAGAACGTGGCCGAGCTGCGCGACGTCGCCGAGGAGGACCCGGCCGAGGTCGAGGCCGCCAAGCATGACCTCAACTACGTCAAGCTGGATGGCAACATCGGCTGCATGGTCAACGGCGCCGGTCTGGCGATGGGCACCATGGACATCATCAAGCTGTACGGCGGCGAGCCGGCCAACTTCCTCGATGTTGGCGGCGGCGCCACCAAGGAGCGCGTCACCGCGGCCTTCAAGCTGATCCTCTCCGACCCGAACGTCGAAGGCATCCTGGTCAACATCTTCGGCGGCATCATGCGCTGCGACGTCATCGCCGAAGGCG
>NZ_QOKV01000072.1 GCF_008365405.1 Azospirillum brasilense
GTGATTACTCACCCGGCTGGCGGCAGCTGAGCCGTTAAGCGACGACGAAGGTGCCGTCGATGAGGTTGCGGATGGCGGTCCAGGCGGACTGGCCTTGGCGGCGCGCGGTTCCGGTGACCGAGCGGTAGCCGGCGTGAATGCCCGGCCCCCAGTCGGAGCGGAAGCCGTTGGTGACCTTCCGGAAGATCACGGATGGGCGGATTTCCTGCTCGCTGCCGTTGTTGGTCGGCGGCACGCGGCGGTCGGTGAGGAAGACGAAGAACTTGCCGCGCCACGCCTTGATCTGGCGTTGCAGCTCGCGCCCGGCCGGATGGGCGGCGGGGACTCCGAGCAACGCATCGAGGCCGCGCTCGGCCTTGGCAGCGTAAGCGGCCAGCGTGCTGTCCTTCAGGCTCGGTCTTCGCTTGCCCACCCGGATGGCCCAGCGCAGGTGGTCGCGGATCTTCGGCGCCACCACGCTGTCGCCGCAGTCGATGGCATACTGAACGTCCCTCATGACGTGCGCCAGACAGACTTGGTGGACCCGCCCCAGGTCCTGCTGCCCGGCGTAGCGGTCGGAGATCCACACCTCGGGCTGATGCTCGCCCAGGACCGCGGCGGCCACCGCCCGGCCGCGGCTGGGGGCGATGGTGTGCAGCACGGCGTGCTCGGAATGAAACACCCACTGCCAGTGCGTCACGCCGTTGACCCGCGTCGTGGTCTCGTCCGAGGCGATGACCGGAGCGGTCAGGAGCTTGGCCTTGATCGCCGCACAGGCCGTGTCGAACGCCGGGCCCATGCGGCGGAAGGCATTGGCGATGGCGCCCTCGGAGATGGCCAGCCCGAACAGCTCCTTCAGCATCCGCGCCAAGCGCTCGAAGCCGACATGATGGCTGTGGTGCAGGTAGGCCAGCAGCGCCCGGATGCCGGGCCCGAACGGTGTGCCCGGCGGCATCGCGACGGGCGGATCGGCCCGGTAGCGCCGCCCGCAACTCCCGCAGCGGCCGCCGAACAGCTCAACCCGCGTCACCACCGGGCGGACCTCGGGCAGATCGATGTGGTCGTAGCGATGCCGACACCGCTGTGCCGCCGGTGACAGCGCCGATCGGCAATGTGGGCAGCTCTCGGCCAGACGGCACTCGGTGTGATCGGGGTCCGGGGCGAGCGGCCGGGCAACGCCGGGGCGCGACGGCCGCGGCTTGCGCCGCCGTTTCGCCTTGCGAGGCTCTCGCCCGGGACCATCCTGCGAGGGCGGAAGGTGGGAGTTCGCTGAGGTCTTCTTCGGTTTGCCGAGGAGCGCCTCCAACTCGGCCACCCGCGCCACCAGGCGCTCGATCAGCGCCGCCTGCTCAAGCAGCAGGGCCTCCTTCTCGGCGTCACTGAGGCGATAGCGCGGCGGAACCGTCATCCCGCCTTTGACTCATGTCCGGCCGCGCAACGCAACACCGGCATCGCCAACCACCCCCAATGCGCGCAACGCCCAGCTGGCGGCACCCGCTCAGCCAGCCCGGTGAGCAATCACC
>NZ_QOKV01000073.1 GCF_008365405.1 Azospirillum brasilense
CGATGTACAGCTCGGGCGCCACGATCTTGCCGGTCTGGCCGACCTGATAGTCGTTCGGCACGAAGCCGGCGTCCACCGCCGCGCGGCTGGCGCCGACCGCCGCCCCCAGCGTGTCGGCCAGCGCTTCCAGCAGCTTGAAGTTGTCGCCCGACTGCATGCCGCGGCCGCCCGACACCACGATCTTGGCCTGGGTCAGCTCCGGACGCTCCGACTTCGTCAACTCCTGGCCGACGAACCTGGCCGAACCGGCGTCGCCCGTCCCGGCGATGCTCTCCACCGTCGCCGAGCCGCCCGTGGCGGCGGCCGCCTCGAAGGCGGTGGTGCGCACCGTGACGACCTTGATCGGGTCGGCGGACTTCACCGTGGCGATGGCGTTGCCGGCGTAGATCGGCCGCTCGAACGTGTCGGCGGAAACCACCCCGGTGACGTCGGAGATCGCCGCGACGTCGAGCAGGGCGGCGACGCGCGGCAGCAGGTTCTTGCCCTCCGACGAGGCGGCGGCCAGAAGATGTTCATATTTTTCGGGGCCGTCGCCCTTGGCCAGCCCGACGACCAGCGGTGCGACGTTCTCCGGCAGCGGGTGGGCATAGGCCGCGTCGTCGGCCAGCAGCACCTTGGACACGCCGGCCACCTTGGCGGCGGCTTCGGCGACGGCCTGGGCGCCCTGGCCGGCGACCAGCACATGGATATCCCCGCCGATCTTGGCGGCGGCGCTGACCGCGTTCAGCGTGGCGGCCTTCAGCGCGGCGTTGTCGTGTTCGGCGATGACGAGAATGGACATGTCAGATCACTTTCTCTTCGGAGCACGCTGGCCCTATCAGATCGCGCGGGCTTCGTTCTTCAGCTTGTCGACCAAGGGCGGCCACGTCGGCGACCTTGACGCCGGCCTTGCGCTTGGCCGGCTCGGCGACCTTGAGCGTGGTCAGGCGCGGCGCCACGTCGACACCCAGCGCGTCGGGCGCCAGCGTCTCGATGGGCTTCTTCTTGGCCTTCATGATGTTGGGCAGCGAGGCGTAGCGCGGCTCGTTGAGGCGCAGGTCGGCGGTGACCACCGCCGGCAGGGTCAGCTGCACCGTCTCCAGGCCGCCGTCGATCTCGCGGGTCACGGCGACCGAGCCCTCGCCCGGCACGACCTTGGAGGCGAAGGTGCCCTGCGGCCAGCCCAGCAAGGCGGCGAGCATCTGGCCGGTCTGGTTGCAGTCGTCGTCGATCGCCTGCTTGCCCAGGATGACCAGGGTCGGGCCTTCCTTGT
>NZ_QOKV01000074.1 GCF_008365405.1 Azospirillum brasilense
ACAAGAGCACGACGCAGTTCACCGGCACGGTGGGCGGCACGACGGCTCTGGCCAGCCTGACCACCGACGCCACCGGCACCAGCAGCCTGCGCAGCGTCACCACCACGGGCGCCCAGACCTACAACGATGCGGTCACCCTGGACGGCACCTACACGGGCGGCACGGTCACCGCCAACGCGGCGACCACGCTGGCTGGGGCGACGACGGTGAACGCCGGGACGGCCACCTTCAACGGCGCGGTGAACGGCGCCCAGGCGCTGACCATCGCCGGAACGGGCACGACGCAGTTCAACGCGGCGGTGGGCGGCACGACGGCGCTCGCCAGCCTGACCACCAACGCGGGCGCCACGGCCAGCTTCCTGAATGTCTCCACCACAGGCGCCCAGACCCACGGCGCCGCCACGACGCTGAACGGCACCTACACCACCACCAACGGCGCCTTCACCGCCAGCGGTGCGGCGACGCTGGCCGGCGACACCACGGTGAACGGCGGGTCGAGCGTGCTGTTCAGCGGCACGGTGGACGGCGCCTACGCCCTGGCGGTCAACAACAAGAGCACGACGCAGTTCACCGGCACGGTGGGCGGCACGACGGCTCTGGCCAGCCTGACCACCGACGCCACCGGCACCAGCAGCCTGCGCAGCGTCACCACCACGGGCGCCCAGACCTACAACGACGCAGTCACCCTGAACGGCACCTACACCACCACCAGCGGCGCCTTCACCGCCAACGGTGCGACGACGCTGGGCGGCGACACGACGGTGAACGGCGGGTCGAGCGTGCTGTTCGCCGGCACGGTGGACGGCGCCCAGGCCCTGGTCATCAACAGCAAGGGCGCAACGCAGTTCACCGGCACGGTGGGCGGCACGACGGCGCTGATGAGCCTGACCACCGACGCCACCGGCACCAGCAGCCTGCGCAACGTCACCACGACAGGGGCGCAGACCTACAACGATGCGGTCACCCTGAACGGCACCTACGCCACCACCAGCGGGGCCTTCACCGCCAACGGTGCGGCGACGCTGGCCGGCGACACGACGGTCAACGGCGGGTCGAGCGTGCTGTTCGCCGGCACGGTGGACGGCGCCCAGGCCCTGGTCATCAACAGCAAGGGCGCGACACAGTTCACCGGCACGGTGGGCGGCACGACGGCTCTGGCCAGCCTGACCACCGACGCCGGCGGCACCAGCAGCCTGCGCAACGTCACCACCACGGGCGCCCAGACCTACAACGACGCGGTCACCCTGA
>NZ_QOKV01000075.1 GCF_008365405.1 Azospirillum brasilense
GTCACCAACCAGTCGGTGACGAACAACACGGCCGACACGACGCCGCCGTCGATCACCACGGTGACGATCCCCGACCAGGCGGCCAAGGTCGGCGACACGGTGACGGTGACGATCACCGTGGCCTCGGACAGCGACACCTACACGCTGGGCAGCGGCAGCACCGTCGGCGGCTTCGCGCTGGGCAACCTGACCAAGGTCGGCGCGACCACCTACACCGCCACCTTCACGGTCACCGCCGACGGCCAGCGCACTGGCGACCGCGCCGCCAACCAGGACATCCCGGTCAACATCGTCCTGGTCGACAGCGCCAGCAACGCCAACACCCCCTACACCACCGCGATCAGCCAGACCAACGACCGCATCGACACCAACGCCCCGCCGACGCTGGCGGTGCCGACCACGCCGCCGACGCTGGTCGACACCGCCGCCGCCGACAGCTTCCCGCTGATCGACGGCCAGCTCGCCGCGTCCGATCTGGAAGGCGACACGCTGACCTACTCCATCGCCGGCTCGCAGAGCTCCCCGCTCCAGTACGGCAGCGTCACGCTCGGCAACGGCGTCACCTACGACATCTGGTCCACCGGGCCGGGCGGCACCTCCTACGTCAACAGCCAGACCGGCCACTACGCCTACGTCTTCGACGCCGCCTTCCTCAACGGTGTGCCCGCCGGGCCGATGCAGGGGAAGAGCACCTTCACCGTCTCCGACGGCAACCGGAGCGTCTCGCAGGAACTCACCCTCAACTTCACCGGCGCCAACGACCGCCCGATCCTGTCCAGCGACGTCCGCAGCCTGACCGTCATCGACCAGGGCATCGCCGACACCGCGAACGGCGGGATGACCGTCACCGCCCTGCTGGCCTCCGCCGGCACCGCCACCGACGCCGAGTACGACAGCCCCGTCCCGATGGTC
>NZ_QOKV01000076.1 GCF_008365405.1 Azospirillum brasilense
CACCCGGCAGCGTTGCCACGTCGCCTGGAAAACACGGGTGACGGCGGCCTTGATGCCGCCATGGGCGTCGGAGATCACCAGCTTGACGCCGTTCAGCCCCCGGCGTTTCAGCTTGCGCAGAAACTCGATCCAGAAGGTTTCGGCCTCCGACGGGCCGATGTCCATCCCCAGGAGCTCGCGGCGGCCGTCGGTGTTGACCGCCACGGCGATAGTGACGGCGACCGAGACGATGCGCCCATTTTGCCGGACCTTCACATAGGTGGCGTCGAGCCACAGGTAGGGCCAGTCGCCCTCGATGGGACGGCCGAGAAAGGTCTTCACCCGCTCATCGATCTCGGCGCATAACCGACTCACTTGGCTCTTGGAGATGCCCGACATCCCCATGGCCTGGACCAGATCGTCCACCGAGCGCGTCGAGACGCCCTGGATGTAGGCCTCCTGGATCACCGCCGTCAGCGCCTTCTCGGCCATCCGCCGCGGCTCCAGAAAGCCTGGAAAGTAAGAACCCTTGCGCAGTTTGGGAATGCGCAGTTCGACGGTGCCCGCTCGGGTCTCCCAGTCGCGATCCCGGTAGCCGTTGCGCTGGACCAGCCGCTCGGACGAGCGTTCGCCGTGGACGGCGCCGGTCAGGCCCTGCACCTCCAGTTCCATCAGCCGCTCGGCGGCAAAGCCGATCATCTCGCGCAGAACATCGGCATCCGCGCCCTTCTCAAGCATCGCGCGAAGCGCCATCATCTCGTCGGTCATCGTGGTCACCCTTCGTGTGGGTTGAGGTGTGGTGACCAGACTCTATCGAAGAACCGCGATGACCGCCCCGCTGTGGATAACCGGCCCGCCTACGCCAGCCATGGGAAGGCGCTGCGGCGGGCCGCTTCCCCACAGCTACACCACGCTTCGGGACACGACC
>NZ_QOKV01000077.1 GCF_008365405.1 Azospirillum brasilense
AGAGCCCGTTTGACAACCGGTTCAATGGCAGACACGTCGAAGTAGCAGGCTTGCCATAGCGAGTTGCATCATACCGCCGGAGACGTCGATCCGGGCTTCATAATCTCGAACCAGACGTCTCCAGCGGGTCATCCATCCGAAGGTCCGCTCGACCACCCAGCGCCGTGGCACGACCTTGAACCCTGGCTGGGTGTCAGTTCGCCGGACCACCTCGACGGTGAAGTCGAGGAAGGCGGCCTTGTCCATCAGCTTCTTGCGATCATAGGCGCCATCGGCGAAGAGGTGCTTCATCCATGGCCAACGCTTGCGTATCGCTTCCAGGATCATCTGCGCGCCGGCGGAGTCGGAAATGTCGGCGGTGGTTAGATTCACCATCAGCAGGCGGCCATCGGTGTCGACTGCGATGTGCCGCTTGCGTCCATTGATCTTCTTACCCGCGTCGTAACCTCGCTGCTTAGCGGCGGGAGCTTTCACCGATTGGCTGTCCACAACCCCGGCGCTCGGACTGGCCTCACGGCCAGCCCGTTCACGGTCGATCATCAACGTCACGTCGTGGATCGTCTGGAACAGCAAGCGCCGCAGGAGATGCCGGAACCACCAATACACCGTCTGCCACGGAGGGAAGTCCTTCGGTAAAAGCCGCCAGCCACAGCCCGTTCGAGCCAAGTAGCGCAAGGCGTTCAAGACCTCCCGAAGGTCCACACACCTCGGACGGCCGGTGTCGGCCTTCTGTGGCATCAGCGGTTCCATCACAGACCATTCCTCATCGGTCAGGTCCGTAGAATACCGCTTCGTCTTCTTCTCGATCCTGGCCATTCGGCTGCGCGTCGCTTCGGTCCACATCCGAAGCTTGAATCACATCATGCCGTTGCCGCCAACCCTTTTCAAACGGGCTCT
>NZ_QOKV01000078.1 GCF_008365405.1 Azospirillum brasilense
GTGCGCAAGACCAAGGCGGAGATCATCGAGATGATCACCGTCTGCGCGGCGCTGGAGGGCATGGCCGCCCGCCTCTTCGTCGAGCGCGCCGACGAGCGCGGCATGGCCGACCTGCACGAGACCTTCGACCGCTTCGCCGAAGGCGAACTGGCCGACCACGTGCTGGAGTATTCCGACGCCAACGTCGCCTTCCACCAGTCGATCATCCAGGCCTCGGGCTGCACGCTCATCGCCGACCTGACCGACCGCTTCTTCATCCACATGCGGGCCATCCGCCGCGTCACCATGCGCCGCGGCGGCCGGGCCGAGACGTCCATCGTCGAGCACCGCGACATCATCGACGCCCTGACCCGGCGCGACGCCGACCTGGCCGAGCGGCGGGTGCGCGAGCACACGCTGGGGCTGGCCCGCCATGTCGAACAGCACTGCGATTTTCTCGATTGACCGATCGTGAACCGAATAAGAGTCGGGGAGGAGTAACCCTTATGTCAGCCGTCACAGTCCTCAACAACCAAGCCACGGCCGCCACCGATGCGGAACCGGCGCTGACGGATGGTTTCCAGCTCGTCATCGATGCCCTCAAGCTCAACGGCATCGAGAACCTCTACGTCGTGCCGGGCATCCCGATTTCCGACCTGCTGCGCATGGCCCAGGGCGAGGGGCTGCGGGTCATCTCCTTCCGCCACGAGCAGAACGCCGGCAACGCCGCGGCGATCGCCGGCTTCCTGACCAAGAAGCCGGGCGTGTGCATGACCGTCTCGGCGCCGGGCTTCCTCAACGGCCTGACCGCGCTGGCCAACGCCACCACCAACTGCTTCCCGATGATCCTGATCTCCGGCTCGTCGGAGCGCGAG
>NZ_QOKV01000079.1 GCF_008365405.1 Azospirillum brasilense
CGCCGATCCTGGTGACGCGCGAGCATGTGGCGTCGATGAAGCCGGGCTCGGTGCTGATCGATCTGGCGGTGGAGCAGGGCGGCAACGTCGAGGGCTCGGAGCTGGGCAAGGTCGTCGTCACCGACAATGGGGTGAAGATCGTCGGCCACGCCAACTACCCCAGCCGCATCGCCGAGAGCGCCTCGCTGCTCTACGCCAAGAACCTGCTCGCGCTGCTGCAGTCGCTGCACGACAAGGAGAAGGGCATTGCGCTCAACTGGGACGACGAGATCGTGAAGGCCATCGCGCTCACCCGCGATGGGCAGGTCGTCCATCCCGCCTTCGCGGACGCGGTCCGCGAAGTTCAGACCGTCTGAGGAGGCGGCTTCCATGGAACATCCCGATCCCGCGAGCCAGATTGAGGCCTTCCGCCACTCGCTCCTCACCCTGACCAACCAGACGGCGGAGCTTCAGGTCCAGGTTGCCCAGATGACCCACGCGATGCCGATCCCGGCGCCCGTCCTGGACGCGGCGAGCCACGGCAACTTCTTCATCACCGGCCTGACGGTGTTCGTGCTGGCCTGCTTCGTCGGCTACTACGTGGTGTGGCGGGTGACGCCGGCTCTGCACTCGCCGCTGATGGCGGTGACCAACGCGGTGTCCTCGGTGATCATCGTCGGCGCCCTGATCGCCGCCGGCCCCGCTGGGTTTGGCTTCTCCAAGATCATGGGCTTCCTCGCCGTCATCCTGGCCAGCGTCAACATCTTCGGCGGCTTCCTGGTCACCCAGCGCATGCTGTCGATGTTCAAGAAGAAGGGCAAGTAACCATGGAAACCCT
>NZ_QOKV01000007.1 GCF_008365405.1 Azospirillum brasilense
AGGGCGACGACCTGGCCAGCGGCGGCGACGGCGACGACACGCTGCTGGGCGAGGACGGCGACGACACGCTGTTCGGCGGAGCGGGCGACGACCTGCTGAACGGCGGGGCCGGCAACGACGTGCTGTTCGCCGACGGCGGTGCGGACACGCTGTGGGGCGGCGGCGGCGCGGACCTGTTCGCCTTCGGGCGCAACTCGGGCGGGTCGGTGGTGATGGACTTCCAGGTTGGGGTCGACCGTCTGGCCTTCCACGAGGCGGGCATCGACCTCGGCGCGGTGATCCGCTCGGCCCGAGTGGAGGGCGGCAACACCACCCTCGACATCGGCTCCGGCGCCCGCATCACCATCCTCGGCCAGACCGGAAACGTCGCCGCCTGGTTCGGCTGAGGAGACATAAACACCAGACAGAACGGCGGCGGACCAGCTCAAACCCGGAGGCGGCTTTCAGGCCACCTCCGGCACCGATGGGGAGTTGGGTCCGGGGAAACCCGCCCGGTCAGTAGGACTTCGGCAGATCCAGGACATGCTCGGCGACATAGGCCAGGATCAGGTTGGTGGAGACGGGCGCCACCTGATACAGCCGGGTCTCGCGGAACTTGCGCTCCACGTCGTATTCGCTGGCGAAGCCGAAGCCGCCATGGAACTGCAGGCAGGCGTTCGCCGCCTCCCACGACGCCTTGGCGGCGAGGTACTTCGCCATGTTGGCCTGGGCGCCGCAGGGCTCCCCGGCGTCGTAGAGGCGGCAGGCCTCGAAGCGCATCAGGTTGGCGGCCTCCACCTCGATGAAGCTCTCGGCGATGGGGAACTGCACGCCCTGGTTCTGAGCGATCGGGCGGCCGAACACCTGACGGTCGCGGGTGTAGTCGCAGACCTTGTCAATGAACCAGTAGCCGTCGCCGATGCATTCCGCCGCGATCAGCACCCGTTCGGCGTTGAGGCCGGTCAGGATGTACTTGAAGCCTTGCCCCTCCTCGCCGATCAGGTTCTCCGCGGGAATTTCCAGATTGTCGAAGAACAGCTCGTTGGTCTCGTGGTTGACCATGTTGCGGATGGGCTGGACGGTCATGCCCTTCTGCATCGCCTCCTTGATGTCGACGATGAAGATCGACATGCCTTCCGACTTCTTGCGAACCTGATCGAGCGGCGTGGTGCGGGCGAGCAGGATCATCAGGTCGGAATGCTGGACGCGGGAGATCCACACCTTCTGCCCGTTGATGACGTAGCGGTCGCCCTTCTTCTCCGCCCGGGTCTTGATGCGGGTGGTGTCGGTGCCGGTGGTCGGCTCGGTGACGCCCATCGACTGGAGGCGCAGCTCGCCCGCCGCGATCTTCGGCAGGTAGCGGCGGCGCTGCTCCTCCGAGCCGTGCCGGATCAGCGTGTTCATATTGTACATCTGGCCGTGGCAGGCGCCGGAGTTGCCGCCCGAGCGGTTGATCTCCTCCATGATGACCGAGGCTTCGGTCAGGCCGAGCCCCGAGCCGCCGTATTCCTCCGGAATCAGGGCGGCCATCCAGCCGGCCTTGGTCAGCGCATCCACGAACGCCTCGGGATAACCGCGCTCCTCATCGATGCGGCGATGGTACTCGCTGGGGAATTCGGCGCAGAGCGCGCGCACGGCGTCGCGGATCTCGTCGAAGCCCTGACCGATGCTGGTCTTCATGTCTCGTCACCCTGCTTTTTTGATTGGTGCCGTGTTTCAGGCCGTGGGATTCAGGCCGTGGGGGCGCTGCGCGCCAGGATGGCCTTCGCCCGCTCGGCGACCGGGCGGTCGACCATGCGCCCGTCCACCTGTACGGCGCCCCGCCCCGCCGTCTGGGCCTCGTCCCACGCCGCGACCACGCGCCCGGCCCAGGCCACGTCGGCAGCGGAGGGGGCGAAGACGTCGCGGACGACGGGCAGCTGGGCCGGGTGGATGCACAGGGCGCCGGTCATCCCGACGGCCCGCGCCTGCGCCACCATGGCGCGGTAGGCGTCGAGGTCGCGGAACTCGGCCAGCGAGCCGGGCAGGCCGATCGCCGCGAGACCATGGGCGGCGGCGGCCAGCGCGATCTGGCGGCACGGCAGGGCGAGCAGCGCCTCGGTCGGCTCCACCCCCAGCGTCAGGGCGAAATCCTCGCTGCCCAGCGCCAGCGCCGCCACGCGCGGAACGGCGGCGATCCCGGACAGCCGCTCCAGCCCCAGCGGGCTTTCGATGAGGGCGACGAGGCCGATGGCGCCCGGCGTCAGGCCGCGCTCCGCCTCCCACTCCGCGATCATCGCGGAGAGGACGCGCAGCGCCCCGGCGTCCTCGGCCTTGGGCACGACCAGGGCGGCCACGCCGGGGCGCACCGCGGCCTCCAGGTCGGCGACGGCGTCGCGCCAGCCGCTGTTGATCCGCACCAGCACCGGCATGTCCAGCCCGTGGAGCCGGTCGATCGGCGCGGGGAGACCGCGGCGGGCCTCCGGCTTGCTGGCGGGCAGGACCGCGTCCTCAAGGTCGAGGATGAGGGCGTCCGCCCCGCGCTGGTGGGCCTTCTCCAGCAGCTTGGCGTTGTCGGCGGGGACGAAGAGGTAGGATCGGTACGGCAGGGACATCAGACGCCTCCTCCAACCGTGCCGCGATGCGCCGTCGTCATGACCGTTCGGCCTCCAGCTCGGCGGACATGGCGACGAAGCCCTCGTGGTCGGTCACCCACAGCGTGGCGCCGGTTTCGGTCGGGGCGCCGCACAGGGTCAGCGGATGGATGTCGAACAGCGGCCGCTTCGCCCGGAAGCGGAAACCGGTCACCCGCGCCCCCGGATTCTCGCGCAGGAACAGATCCATCAGCATGGTGGCGCTGAGCGGGCCGTGGAACACCAGCCCCGGATAGCCCTCGACGTCGCGGCAATAGTCGCGGTCGTAATGGATGCGGTGGCCGTTGAAGGTCAGGGCCGAATAGCGGAACAGCAGCACCGGGTCGGGCTGGATGCGCCGCTGCCATACCGCCTCGCCCGCCGGACGCTCGCCAGGGACGGGGGCGTCGCCGGGCTTGGCGGCCTCGCGGTAGACGATGTCGTGGAATTCGGTGATGGCGACGCCGACGGCGGTGCTGATCTCGTGCCGGACCTTCACGAAGACCATCCGGCCCGACCGGCCCTCCTTCGGGGTGACCTCCTCGATGGTCGAGCGGCGGGTGATCGCCTCGCCGCTGCGGATCGGCCGGTGGAAGGTCAGCGTGTCGCCGGCCCACATGCGGCGGGGCAGCTCCACCGGCGGCAGGAAGCCGCCCTTGTGCGGATGGCCGTCCTCGGCGATGTCGCGCTGCAGCGCCTTGGGCAGGAAATACAGCCAATGCCCGAGCGGCGGCACCTCGCCGGCCGGCCAGGGCGGGTTGTCGTGGTCGAGCATCGCCGCCAGCCCAGTCAGCGCCGCCGGCGCCGCGACGTCCTCGGCGCTTTCCGACCGGCCGATCCAGTCGCGCAAATGATCCATGGTCATGCTCCCCCCTGTTGTTCAGAGATTTCACGCCGGACGGCGTCGGTGTGCTGGCCCAGCGCCGGAACGGCGCCGGAGGCGTAGGGTCGGCCGCGCACCTGCACCGGCGGCGCCACCACGTCGACCGGTCCGCCCGGCGTCTCGGCGGTCACGCGGCGCAGCTGCGCGTGGGTGGACAGGTCGGCCACCTCGTTCAGCGAGCCGAAGGCGGTGCGCGCGCGGTTCAGGCGGCGCACCGCCTCGGCGTGGTCCATGGTTTGGAAGATGGCGGCGACGAGCGCGTCCAGCTCCGGCCGGTTGGCGACGCGGCGGTTGTTGGTCGAGAAGCGCTCGTCCGTCGCCAGCTCCGGCCGCAGCAGCACGTCGGCGCAGAAGGCCACCCATTCGCGCTCGTTCTGGATCGACAGCACCACCTGCCGGCCGTCGGCCAGGGCGAAGGCGGAATAGGGGGCGATGCTCGGGTGCATCAGCCCGACCCGCCCCGGCGCCTTGCCGCCATGGTCGTGGTGCATCAGCGGCACCATCATCCACTCCGCCAGTGAATCGAACAGCGACACGGCCACCGCCGACCCCTCACCGCTGCGCTCGCGCTCCAGCAGCGCCTGGAGGACGCCGGTGTAGGCGTTCATGCCGCAGGCGATGTCGGCCACCGACACGCCGACGCGCCCCGGCTGGTCCGGCGACCCGGTGATGGAGGCCAGCCCGGTCTCGCTCTGCACCAGCAGGTCGTAGGCCTTCATGTCGCGGTAGGGGCCGTCGTCGCCGTAGCCGGAGATGTCGCAGGTGATCAACCGGGGATGGCGCCGCCGCAGCGCGTCCGAGCCGAAGCCGGCCCGCTCCGCCGCACCGGGCGCCAGATTCTGCACGAAGACGTCGGCGCGGGCGATCAGCCGCTCCAGCAACTCGGCGTCCTCGGGCGTCTTGATGTCGAGGACGACCGACTCCTTGCCCCGGTTGAGCCAGACGAAATAGGAACTCTGCCCGTGGACCACGGCGTCGTAGCCGCGGGCGAAGTCGCCCTCCGGCCGTTCGATCTTGATGACCCGCGCCCCGGCGTCGGCGAGCCGCGATGTGCAGAGCGGTGCCGCCACCGCCTGCTCCAGCGAGACGACCAGCCGTCCTGACAGAGGTCCAGCCAGAGGTAAAGTCATTCTGCGAAGCCTCCGCTGTGGGCCAGGGCCGATTATCCGTGACCGCGATGGTAAACAGCCGGACCGGCCCCGATCCAATACAGATGGGGCATGCATCGCATAACGAAGCGCTATGAGGCCGAGGCGGCTACGAGGACGCCGCTTCTTCGTCCAGCAGCAGGGTGCCGGGCCAGTCGCCGCCGCCGACCAGATCGCGCACCACCCGCAGGAAGGTCTCGCGCACCGCCGCCGCGGCCTCGGTCACCGGGGCGCCGCGGGGACGGCAGAGATGGACCGAGCGGCGCAGCGACGGCGACACGATCAGCCGGGCGGAGACCTGGTCCGTCCGCCATTCCTCCATCACCGCCGAGATCGGCAGGACCGAATAGCCCACCCCCTTGGCGACCAGCGCCTTGATCTGGGGGAGCCCGTTGATCTCCACCGCCACGGTGACGATCGTGCAGGTCTCGCGCGCCACCCGTTCGATGCGGTCGCGCAGATTGTGCGGGCGGCTCGGCAGGATCAGGTCCTTGCCGGCCAGTTCGTCGAAGGCGATCTCGCCATCGTCACCGCCCGGCGGCCCGATCAGGTAGAGATCCTCGCGCACCAGCGATTCGGCCAGCAGCGTGCGCGACCGCGTCACGTCGTAGATGCAGCCGAAATCCAGCCGGTCGTCGTTCAGCCATTCCAGGATCGTCCCGCTGAAGGACTCGACCACCCGCAGCGACACCTGCGGCAGCTCGGCGCGGACCGCCTGCACCAGGGGAACCGCCGCCACCAGCGCCACCGAGGAGGTAAAGCCGACGGTCACCAGCCCGCTCGGCGTGCCCGAGCAGTTGCGCACCTGCTCGGTCGCCTGGGCGACGTGGCGCAGGATGATCTCCGCGTGCTCGTACAGCCGGGTGCCGGCGGCGGTCGGCTTGACCCCATGGACGCCACGGGTCAGCAGCTTGACCCCGAGGCCCGCCTCCAGATTGCGGATGTTGTGGCTGAGGGCCGGTTGGGCGACGTTCAGCTTCTGAGCCGCGGCCGTGAAGGAGCCTTCATCGACGATGCCGATGAAATACCGCAACTGACGCAGATCCAACGCTCACCTTCCTTTGCCCGGCCCTTTGCCTGCGGGAGCGACACTCCCCCGCCTCGGCCAATCATGTCGGTGCGCCGCAAGCGGATCAAGGCGGGTGGATGAGGAAGCGCCGGGCAAACCCGGTTCAACCATCCGCGGGGCCACTGCGTTCCATTGACCCGTTTCATAAGACTTATCAGAGACCGGCGGGTAATCACCGGACCGGCACGGCCTAGTTTTTCCCCATCCGCACAAGCGGATGAGCCGTCCGCACGCCCGCGCCCCGCCCCGCGGGGCCGGGATTACAGCCAGGAAGGGAAGAGGATTCCACCGATGCACTATTCCGGCGACCTCGACATGACGCGGCGCGGCCTCCTGCTTGGGACCGCCGCCACCGCCGCGCTGACGGCGGCGCCGTTCCGGGCGCCGGCGCGGGCGGCCACCGTTGGAGAGACCGCCATGCCACCCCCCGCGACCGAAGCCGACGCGTCCACTCTGTCGCCCGTCCTGTCCAAGGTCACTTTCACCGTGAACGGGCAGCGCCGCGACCTCGAACTCGACACGCGGACGACCTTGCTCGACGCGCTGCGCGAGCATCTGCACCTCACCGGCACCAAGAAGGGCTGCGACCACGGCCAGTGCGGCGCCTGCACGGTTATCGTGGACGGGCAGCGGATCAATTCCTGCCTGTCGCTCGCCGTGATGCACGAGGGCGGCAGCGTCACCACCATCGAAGGGCTGGGCCTGCCCGGCAAGCTGCACCCCATGCAGGCGGCCTTCGTCGAGCATGACGGATACCAGTGCGGCTACTGCACGCCGGGCCAGATCTGTTCGGCGGTGGCCATGCTGGACGAGATCAAGGCCGGCGTGCCCAGCCACGTCACCGCCGACCTGAACGCCGCACCCCAAGCCACTGCAGACGAGTACCGCGAGCGGATGAGCGGCAACATCTGTCGCTGCGGCGCCTATTCCAACATCGTCGATGCGATCTCGGACGTCGCACGGAGGGAGGCATGAGACCCTTCACCTACGAGCGGGTGGACTCCCCCGCCGCCGCAGCCGCCGCGGTCGAACGCCGGCCCGGCGCCAAATTCATCGCGGGCGGCACCAACCTGCTCGACCTCATGAAGCTGGAGATCGAAACGCCGACCCATCTGATCGACGTCAACGGGCTGACGCTCGACAGCGTGGAGGCGACGCCGGACGGCGGGCTGCGCATCGGCGCGCTGGTGCGCAACACGGCGCTGGCCGCCGACCAACGGGTGCGGCGTGACTACGGCGTGCTGTCGCGGGCTCTGCTCGCCGGGGCGTCGGGCCAACTGCGCAACAAGGCGACGACGGCGGGCAACCTGCTCCAGCGCACGCGCTGCCCCTATTTCTACGATACCAACCAGCCCTGCAACAAACGCCAGCCGGGCAGCGGCTGCGCCGCCATCGGCGGCTACAGCCGGCAGCTCGCCGTCGTCGGGTCGAGCGACGCCTGCATCGCCACCCACCCCAGCGACATGGCCGTCGCCATGCGCGCGCTGGACGCCACGGTGGAGACGGTGCGGGCCGACGGGACGACGCGGAGCATTCCCATCGCGGAGTTCCACCGGCTGCCCGGCGACACGCCGCACATCGAGACGGAGCTGGTGCCCGGCGAGCTCATCACCGCGGTGACGCTGCCCAAGCCGGTCGGCGGCACCCACCTCTACCGCAAGGTGCGCGACCGCGCGTCCTACGCCTTCGCCCTGATCTCCGTCGCGGCGGTGGTGCAGCGCGACGGCAGCGGCCGGGTGGCGGTGGGCGGCGTGGCGCACAAGCCGTGGCGCGTCGAGGCCGCCGAGGCCGAGATGCCGCGCGGCGCCAAGGCGGTGACCGCTAGGCTGCTGGCCGATGCGAAGCCGACGCACGACAACGCCTTCAAGCTGACCTTGGTCGAGCGGACGCTCGCCTCGGTGCTGGCCGAAGCGAAAGGGTGAGACATGAAGTTCGACACTCCCGCGACCACCAACCCGATCGACCAGCTGAAGGTGGTGGGCAAGCCGACCGACCGCATCGACGGTCCGCTGAAGACGACGGGAAAAGCCACCTACGCCTATGAATGGCACGACGTGGCGCCGAACGTCGCCTATGGCTGGGTCATCGGCTCGGGCATCGCCAAGGGGCGCATCGCGTCCATGGATTTGGAGGCGGCGCGAAAGGCCCCCGGCGTCGTCGCCATCGTCACGGCGGAGAACGCCGGCTCCCTCGACAAAGGCAAACGCAACGCCGCGCCCCTGCTCGGCGGGCCGGAGATCGAACATTACCAGCAGGCCGTCGCCCTGGTGGTGGCGGAGACCTTCGAGCAGGCCCGCACCGCGGCGGGGCTGGTGCGCATCGACTACACCCCGACGGATGGCGCCTATGATCTGGCCGCGGCCAAGGACAAGGCGGAGAAGACCAAGGACGGCGATTCGGTGGTCGGTGATTTCGCGGGGGCCTTCGCGGCGGCTCCCGTGACGCTCGACGAGACCTACACCACGCCGGACGAAAGCCACGCGATGATGGAGCCGCACGCGACCATCGCCGCCTGGGAGGGCGATCGGCTGACCGTCTGGACCTCCAACCAGATGATCGACTGGATGGTCACCGACCTGTCGGCGACGCTGAAGATGCCGAAGGACAAGGTGCGCGTCATCTCCCCCTTCATCGGGGGCGGCTTCGGCGGGAAGCTGTTCCTGCGCGCCGACGCGCTGCTGGCGGCGCTCGGCGCGCGGGAGGCCGGGCGGCCGGTCAAGGTCGGACTGTCGCGGCCCCTGATGATGAACAACACCACCCACCGCCCCGCCACCATCCAGCGCATCCGCATCGGCGCCACGCCGGACGGCACGATCACCGCCATCGCCCATGAAAGCTGGTCGGGCAACCTGCCCGGCGGCTCGGAGGAGACGGCGACCGACCAGACGCGGCTGCTCTACGCCGGGGCGAACCGCCTGATCGGCAATCGCATCGCCACGCTCGACCTGCCCGAGGGCAACGCCATGCGCGCGCCGGGCGAGGCGTCGGGCATGATGGCGCTGGAGGTCGCGATGGACGAGATGGCGGAGAAGCTGGGCATGGACCCGGTGGAATTCCGCATCCGCAACGACACCCAGACCGACCCCGCCGATCCCAACCGGGCCTTCTCGCAGCGCCAGCTCGTGCAATGCCTGCGCCTGGGGGCGGAGCGGTTCGGCTGGGCCAAACGCAACCCGAAGCCGGGACAGGTGCGCGACGGGCGCTGGCTGGTCGGGCTGGGGATGGCGGCGGCCTTCCGCAACAACCTGCTGACCAAGTCGGCGGCGCGGGTGCGGCTGGACCAGCGTGGGATCGTGACGGTCGAAACCGACATGACCGACATCGGCACCGGCAGCTACACCATCATCGCCCAGACCGCGGCGGAGATGATGGGGGTGGGTCTGGACAAGGTGGCGGTGCGGCTCGGCGATTCGAGCTTCCCGGTGTCCGCCGGGTCGGGCGGCCAATGGGGCGCCAACAACGCCACCGCCGGGGTCTACGCCGCCTGCGTGAAGCTGCGCGAGGCGGTGGCGCAGAAACTGGGGGTCAACTCCGCCGACGCGCAGTTCGTGGACGGGCAGGTCGTCGCCGGCAACCGCAAGATCCCGCTGACCGAAGCGGCGGGCGCCGACGGCCTGTCCGCCGAGGACGGCATCGAATACGGCGACCTCGACAAGAAATACCAGCAGTCGACCTTCGGCGCCCATTACGTGGAAGCCGCGGTGGACGCGGCGACCGGCGAGATCCGTGTGCGGCGGATGCTGGCGGTCTGTGCGGCGGGCCGCATCCTGAACCCGAAGTCGGCGCGCAGTCAGGTGATCGGCGCCATGACCATGGGCGTCGGCGCCGCGCTGATGGAGGAACTGGCGCTCGACAAACGGACGGGCTTCTTCGTCAACCACGACCTCGCCGGTTACGAGGTGCCGGTCCACGCCGACATCCCGCATCAGGAGGTGATCTTCCTGGACGAGGCCGACCCGATCTCCTCGCCGATGAAGGCCAAGGGGGTGGGCGAGTTGGGACTGTGCGGGGTGGGGGCGGCGGTCGCCAACGCGGTCCACAACGCGACGGGCCTGCGGGTGCGCGAGTACCCGATCACGCTCGACAAGTTCCTGGACCGGTTGCCGGCGGTGGGGTGAGGGAGAGGGGGAAGGGCTTTATGGGTGGGGAAACCCCGCAACGCCGCCGTGCCGACGCTGGTGCGGCGCAGCCCAGGCCTTATATTGGAGGGCCATGCGCACCCTCCTCCTCGCCCTTTGCGGCATCCTCGCCGCCGCGCCCGGCTGGGCCGCCGGCCTGCACCATGACCTGACCGTCACGCTGGACCCCGCCGCGCGGCGGCTGGAGGTGGAGGACCGGCTGCGCCTGCCCGCCGGGACGCACCGGCTCCGGCTGGCGCCGGGGCTGGTGGTCGGCGAAGCACGGCTCGACGGCGCGCCGGTCGCGGTGCGCGGCAACGCCCTGCCGGTGACCGTGCCGGAGGGTGGGGGCGAATTGCGTCTGCGCTACGCCGGGACCCTGCCGCCCCTGACGCCGGAAGCGCGCGGCGGGGGAGGCGGAGCGGAGGGTGCCTATCTGCCTGCCGGCACCGGATGGATTCCGACTCCCGAAAGCGGCGCGGCGGAGCCGCCCTCCTGGCGCCTGTCGGTCCGCGTGCCGGGGCCTTTCGTCGCGGTGGCGACGGGACGTCTGGTGGAGGAGACGCGCGATGGTGCCAGCTACACCGCGACCTTCGCGGAGGAGCGCAGGGTCGAGGAGCCGTCGCTCTTCGCCGGACCGTGGCAGGTGACGGAGCGGATGCATAACGGATTGCGCCTGCGCACCTACTTCCATCCGGAACAGGCCCCGCTGGCCGACGAGTATCTGGACCTCAGCGCCCGGACCATCGACGCGCAGGCGGCGCGGATCGGCGCCTACCCCTTCGCCGGATTCGCGATCCTCTCGGCCCCGCTGCCGGTCGGTCTGGGCTTTCCGGGGCTGACCTACATCGGGCGTTCGGTGATGCCGCTGCCCTTCATCCGCGCCCAGTCGCTGCCCCACGAGATCCTGCACAACTGGTGGGGCAACGGGGTGCGCGTCGGCGAGGGCGGGAACTGGCCCGGAAATTGGTCGGAGGGGCTGACCACCTTCATGGCCGACTACGCGGCGGCCGAGGCGCGCGGAGAGGACGCGGCGCGGGCGATGCGGCTGGACTGGCTGCGCGACTACGCCGCCCTGCCGGCGGAGCGCGATTCCGCCCTGATCGATTTCCGGGCCAAGGTCCACGACGCCGCCCAGATTGTCGGCTACGGCAAGGCGGCGATGCTGTTCCATATGCTGCGCGCCGAGATCGGGGCGGAGGCCTTCGACGCGGGCATCCGCCGCTTCTGGGAGGAGAAACGCTTCCAGGATGCGGGGTGGGGCGACCTGCGACACGCCTTCGCGGAGGCGTCGGGGCGCGACCTCGACCCCTTCTTCGCGCAGTGGCTGACCCGCGTCGGGGCGCCGACGCTGGAACTGGTAGCGACGAAGGCCGACGGCGACGGGGTGGCGCTGACCCTGCGCCAGGGCCAGCCGGCCTACGGCCTGACTGTTCCGGTGGAGGTGCAAACCGCGGCGGGAGTGGAGCGCCTTGCCGTCCGCCTCGACGGACGCGAAACGACCGTGACGATCCCGATTGCCGCCGCACCGCGGGCGCTGGCGGTCGATCCGGGCTTCGGCCTGTTCCGCCGTCTGGCGCCGGGGGAGGCGCCGCCGACCCTGCGCGACGTGACACTGGACCACGCGGCCACCACCGTCATCGCCGCCGCCGACGGCCCCGCGGCGGAGGCCGCCCGCGCGCTGGCCGAGCGGCTGGCGGACGGCACGCCGCGGATCGCCACTGCTGACCGCATTGATCCCGCTGCTCCGCTCGCCGTGATCGGGACGGCGGGGGAGGTGAACCGGCTGCTGGTCCGGCTCGGCCTGCCGCCGCTGCCGGACAGCCTCAAGGGGCGCGGGACGGCGCGGGTTTGGACCGCGCGCACGCCGCAGGGCCGCCCGCTGCTGGCGGTGGCGGCGGACGACGCGGCGGCGCTCCAGGCGCTGCTGCGCCCGCTGCCCCATTACGGGCGGCAGAGCTGGCTGGTCTTCGAGGGCGCCCGCGCCGTGGACCGCGGCGTCTGGCCCGCCGGCGACAGCCCGCTGCGTGTGTCTTTCGAGTAGCCTCGCCCGCCCGGCAGCTGTCCATGGAGCATACCCCGCCTTTGCCTGTTGTAGGGGAAACGGCGCGCGATGCGCGCGTTCTGCGGGAGAATGCACATGTCTCGGATGACGAAGACTTTCCTCGGAACCCTGGCCGGCCTCGGCGTGGCGGCGGCGCTGGCCCTGCCCGCGGCGGCGGCCCCCGGCGACATCCACACGGTGACCGGCGAGAAGGTGAACCTGCGCGCGGCCCCCTCTGACAACGCCTCGGTCCGCTCCACGGTCACCCGCGGCGACGAGGTGATCGAGCTGAAGCAGGAGGGCAACTGGATCGGCGTGCGCTCGATGCGCACCGGCGAGGAGGGCTGGGTCTTCGGCGACCTCGTGAAGCGGCAGACGCCGAGCACGCTGGGCGGCGCGTCCTCCGCGGCGTCGGACGCCGGGTTCGGGCGCATCTCCTCGGGATTCGACGGGCTGCTGGCCGGCATCAACAACCAGCTCGGCTACCGTTTCGCGGAGCGGGTGGAGCAGTCGGGCAACGGCGCGCTGCGCGTCATCCCGACCCAGGAATGGCTCTACAACACCAGCCGCGAGGCCAAGATCTACGCGGCGCTGGCGCTCTACGAGATGTGGAAGAACCACAACAACGGGCGTCCGGTGAGCGTGGCACTGGGTTCCCCCGGCTCCTCCGCCATCGCCATCGAGGATTCGGGGCGTGGGCCGGAGCTGTCGCTGCCCATGATGGGCGCCTCGAAGTAAAGGGGCTTCGCGGCGGGGAGGGCATGACGCCGTCCCGCCGCGCCCCATTCTTGATCCGCATCAACGCCAGCGCTCCCCGCCGCCGTCCAAATGCCGCTGTGGCAGGCCGAAGGGGCGGGGACGATGAAGTACGTCGATGAATTCCGGGACGCGGCGCTGGCCCGCGGCATCGCCACCGCCATCGCGCGGGAGGCGGCGAGCGGGCGGACCTATCACCTGATGGAGTTCTGCGGCGGCCACACCCACGCGGTGTCCCGTTACGGCATTCCCGACCTGCTGCCGGACAACGTGCGGATGATCCATGGGCCGGGCTGCCCGGTCTGCGTCCTGCCGGTGGGGCGGATCGACGACGCCATCGCCATCGCGCGCCAGCCCGGCGTGATCCTGTGCACCTACGGCGACGTGCTGCGCGTGCCGGGATCGGGGCGGGTCAGCTTGCTGAAGGCGAAGGCCGAGGGGGCGGACGTGCGGATGGTCCTGTCGACCCTGGACGCTCTGCGCATCGCCGAGGAGAATCCGGACCGCGAGGTGGTCTTCCTCGCCATCGGCTTCGAGACGACCACGCCGCCGACCGCGGTGGCCGTCCACGCCGCCCAGGCCAAGGGCCTGAGGAATTTCAGCGTCTTCTGCAACCACGTCCTGACCCCCGCGGCCATCCGGGGCATCATGGACAGCCCGGAGGTGCGGAGCATGGGCACGCTGCCGCTCGACGGCATCGTCGGGCCGGCGCACGTCTCCGTGGTCATCGGCAGCCGTCCTTACGAATTCGTGGCTGAGGCCTACCACAAGCCGGTGGTGATCGCCGGGTTCGAACCGCTGGACGTGCTCCAGGCCATCCTGATGCTGATCCGGCAGGCGAACGAGGGGCGGGCGGTTGTGGAGAACCAGTTCACCCGCGCGGTGACCCCGGACGGCAACCGGAAGGCCCAGGGGATCGTCGCCGACACCTTCGACGTGCGCCCCAGCTTCGAGTGGCGGGGCCTCGGCTCCCTCCCCGACAGCGGCCTGTGCTTGAGGGAGTGCTTCGCCGCCTTCGACGCGGAGCGGCGCTTCGCCGTACCGGGCCGCGCGGTGCCCGACCACAAGGGCTGCGAGTGCGGCGACATCCTGCGCGGCGTGAAGAAACCCAGCGATTGCAAGCTGTTCGGCACGGTCTGCACCCCGGAGAATCCGATGGGCTCCTGCATGGTGTCGGCGGAAGGGGGCTGTGCTGCCCATTACACCTATGGGCGCTTCCGCGACCACCGATAGGCGGTGCCGTAACCGTTGGTTTCAACCGCGAACGGTTTGTCACGAAATATTTCGGCGGGGAAGCTATTCGCCCATTGCACGGCTAACCTTTTGCGGGGGTTCGGAGGAGGCTGATAGGTTCGTTCCCGAACAAAAGAACAGGAGGGGACTTCCCGCATGAAACGCCGTTCATTCCTCGCCAGCGCCGGTGTCGGCGTCGCGGCCAGCACTCTGGCGGCTCCGGCCATCGCGCAGAGCACCCCGGAAGTGCATTGGCGCCTCGCTTCCAGCTTTCCGAAGAGCCTGGACACCATCTATGGCGCCGCCGACGTGATTTCACGCCGCGTCGCCGCCATCACCGACAACAAATTCACGATCCGCCCCTTTGCCGCCGGTGAGATCGTCCCCGGCCTCCAGGTGCTCGACGCCGTGCAGAACGGCACGGTCGAGTGCGGCCACACCGCCAGCTATTACTATGTCGGCAAGGACCCGACCTTCACCTTCGATTCGACGGTGCCGTTCGGCCTCAACGCCCGCCAGCAGAACGCCTGGATTCTCCAGGGCGGCGGCATGGAACTGCTGCGCGACTTCTTCAAGGGCTACAACGTCGTCAATTTCCCGGCGGGCAACACCGGCACCCAGATGGGCGGCTGGTTCCGCAAGGAGATCAAGACGGTCCAGGACCTGAGCGGCCTGAAGTTCCGCATCGGCGGCTTCGCCGGGCAGGTGCTGACCAAGCTGGGCGTCGTGCCGCAGCAGATCGCCGGCGGCGACATCTACCCGTCGCTGGAAAAGGGCACCATCGACGCCGCCGAGTGGATCGGCCCCTACGACGACGAGAAGCTGGGCTTCAACAAGGTCGCCAAGTACTACTATTACCCCGGCTGGTGGGAAGGCGGCCTGAACGTGTCGCTTCTGGTCAACCAGCAGAAGTGGGAAGAGCTGCCGAAGCCCTATCAGGCGGCGCTGGAAGCGGCCTGCTTCGAGGCGCTGGCCATCATGAACGCCAAGTACGACTCCGACAACCCCGCCGCCCTGAAGCGTCTGGTCGCCGGCGGCGCCCAGCTCCGTCCCTTCCCGCGCGAGGTGATGGAGGCCTGCTACAAGGCGGCCTACGAACTGTACGACGAGACGGCCAAGAACAATCCGAAGTTCGCCAAGATCTACGAGCCGTGGAAGAAGTTCCGCGACGAGGAGTATCTGTGGTTCCGCGTCGCCGAGAACAGCTTCGATAACTTCACCTTCACCGCCGGCCAGCGCCGCTGATGAGGGCGCGGTGCGGCGCGTTGGCGCGCCGCACCGTTTCGGCCGCTATTGGGCGGCCAGTTTCTGGGACAGACGTTGCAGATCCTGCGACGCGCGGTCGGCGATGCGCTGGGCGGCCACCAGCGTGTCCGTCAGATTGCCGACGTCCGGCGCGATCTCGCCCGCGGCGTCGGACATCTCGTCCAGGGCCTTCACCGCGGTGTCGATCAGGCGGATGACCAGCCCCGCGGGGCCGTCGGCGTTGTCATACCCAGCCATTCCAAAATCTCCATGGTTGCGCAACCCAGCCCGAACGACACGGGAAGGAGTTTCCATGGAGGGGGCGGCGCGCGCAAGCCGCTTGTTGCGGCGCACACGCTCCCGCCCTGGCCGGCGTCAGTGGATGCCTGGCGCTTCCTGCCCGGTGCTCGCAACATATTCGGTGTAGCCGCCGCCGTACTGGTGGATGCCCTCCGGCGTCAGCTCCAGCACCCGGTTCGACAGGGCCGCCAGGAAATGCCGGTCGTGCGAGACGAACAGCATGGTGCCCTCATAGGCGCCCAGCGCCGAAATCAGCATCTGCTTGGTGTCGAGGTCGAGGTGGTTGGTCGGCTCGTCCAGCACCAGGAAGTTGGGCGGGTTGAACAGCATGATCGCCATGACCAGCCGGGCCTTCTCGCCGCCGGACAGCACGCGGCACTTCTTCTCCACATCGTCGCCGGAGAAGCCGAAGCAGCCGGCGAGTGCGCGCAATGCTCCCTGGCTCGCCTGCGGGAAGGAGGTCTCCAGCGATTCGAAGATCGTCTTGTCGCCGTCCAGCAGGTCCATGGCGTGCTGGGAGAAATAGCCCATGCGCACGCTGCCGCCGACCGCGACGGTGCCGCTGTCCGGCTCGGTCGCGCCGGCCACCAGCTTGAGCAGCGTCGATTTGCCGGCGCCGTTGACGCCCATGACGCACCAGCGCTCCTTGCGGCGGATCGTCAGGTCCAGCCCCTCGTAGATGGTCCGGCTGCCATAGCCCTTGTGCACGTTCTTCAGCACCGCGACGTCGTCGCCGGAGCGCGGGGCCGGCGGGAAGTCGAAGGTCACGATCTGGCGGCGCTTGGGCGGCTCGAAGCGCTCGATCTTGTCGAGCTTCTTCACCCGGCTCTGGACCTGGCTGGCGTGGGAGGCGCGGGCCTTGAAGCGCTCGATGAACTTCAGTTCCTTGGCCAGCATGGCCTGCTGGCGCTCGAACTGCGCCTCCTGCTGCTTCTCGCGCAGCGCCCGCTGGCGCTCGTAGAAGCCGTAGTCGCCGGAGTAGCTGGTCAGCGACCCGCTGTCGATCTCGATGATCTTGTTGACGATGCGGTTCATGAACTCGCGGTCGTGCGAGGTCATCAGCAGGGCGCCCTCGAAGCCCTTCAGGAAGCCTTCCAGCCAGATCAGGCTTTCGATGTCCAGATGGTTGCTCGGCTCGTCGAGCAGCATGACCTCGGGCCGCATCAGCAGGATGCGGGCCAGCGCCACGCGCATCTTCCAGCCGCCGGACAGCTTCCCGACGTCCATGTCCATCATCTCCTGGCTGAAGCTGAGGCCGGCGAGCACCTCGCGCGCCTTGCCCTCCAGCTCGTAGCCGCCCAGCTCGTCGAAGCGGGCCTGGACCTCGCCGTAGCGCTCGATGATGGCGTCTATCTCGTCGGCGCGGTCGGGGTCGGCCATGGCGGCTTCCAGCTCGGCCAGTTCCGCGGCGACGGTGCTGACCGGGCCGGCGCCGTCCATCACCTCGGCGACGGCGGAGCGGCCGGACATTTCGCCGACGTCCTGGTTGAAGTAGCCGATGGTCGCCTGCTTCTCGATCGCCACCTGACCGGTGTCCGGCAAATCCTCGCCGGTGATCATGCGGAACAGCGTCGTCTTGCCCGCCCCGTTGGGACCGACCAGCCCGATCTTTTCGCCCCGGTTCAACGCCGCCGATGCTTCGAGGAAGAGGATTCGGTGACCATTCTGCTTGCTGATGTTGTCGAAGCGGATCATGTGCGGCTGCGTTCCTGCGGCGTTGTTCCCATGGCGTGGCGGGGGCTCTTATGCCACAGGATGTGCGGTGCGATGGAGTCCAGATCGGCGCCATGCGAAAATCGCATTCGGGAAACAGGTCGATGGAAGGAATCGCCGTTATGGGGCGTCCGCCGCAGGTTTGGGACTATTGGCGCCCCACCGGCAGCGGCGGCGGCATCGTCGAGCTGGGAACGGTGCGCGGCCGCGACGTGGCCCTGCCGGTGCATTTCCATCGTGAGGACCAGCTGACCTTCGTCCTGGCGGGGTGGCGGCGTTTCGTCATTGCGGGCGAGCTGCGCGAGGCCGGTCCCGGCGAGGGTGTGCACATCCCGGCGGGAACGCCGCACCGCTCGCTGTGCGGGGCCGACGAGGTCGTCTGCGTCAACCTCTACACGCCGCCCGGCCTGTACGCCGCGCCGGAGGCGATCGCCGGGCTGGCCCGGCACTGGCGCCGGTCGGGCGGGCTGGGCTGGCCCGACCTGACGCGGATCACCGAGGACCACCGCCGCTCCATCGGGACCGGGGTGGAGCCCGCATCCGCGTTCACGGGGGGCGAGGCGTGGGACAGCGTCGGCGACGCGGCCCGCCGCGCCGGGATGAGCCGCGAGGGCTACACCCGCCGGTTCCGCAAGCACCACGGCGTCCCACCCCACGCCTTCCAGCTTCAGGAGCGGCTGAACGACGCGCGGCTGCTGCTCCGCGCCGGGGAGCCCATCGCGGCGGTTGCGGCGGACACCGGATTCACCGACCAGAGCCATATGGGGCGCTGCTTCCGCCGTGCCTTCGGCGTGACGCCGGGCCGCTACCGCGCCGGGTAGGTCACATCCGTACCAGACCGCCGCCGCGCCGCCTGCTACCCATCCGGCATTCACCCACAGCCAATCTTGGGAGCATGGCATGTCCATCGCAGTGTCCGCCGTCTCGTACCTTCTGGTGGTCGGCGCTGGGGTCAGCGTCGCGTTGCAACAGGTCCTCAACGCCAACCTCAGGGCCGACCTCGGCTCGCCCTGGTGGGCGGGCTTCGTCAGCTACGTCGTCGGCATGCTGGCGATGCTGGCGGTGGCACTCCTCGCGCCGGGTCCCCGCCTTGCCGAAGCGGTGGGCGGGGTGGGGTCGTGGGTGACCTGGACCGGCGGGCTGTTCGGCGCGCTGTTCATCGGGACCGCCATCCTGATGGTGCCCCGCCTGGGGGCGGCGACGGTGCTGGCGCTGATCGTGGTCGGCCAGATGCTCGGCTCGCTCGCCTTCGACCATGTCGGTCTGCTCGGTCTGCCTCAGCAGCCGATAAGCCCGACCCGGCTGGCTGGCGCCGCCTCCCTGATCCTCGGCGTCGTCCTGATCCGGCTGTAGCGCACCTAAGCGGTACGGTGCAGGGCGAAGCCCGACGCGCCGGGGGCTTCCAACTCCGGGCGGAGTTCAAGGCTGGGGATGGCGTAATCGCCGCCGTTCTGACGGCGGAAGGGGATCGGCGCCGTCGTCTCCAGCGTCCGCATCCGCTCTCGCAATTGCTCCGCCGTCTGTGCGAAGCCGGTCTCGTCGAAGCGGTCCACCCGGTAGGCGACGAAGGGCGGCAGCACGTCGTAGCCGGGGTAGTGCAGGATGCCGTGGTTGATCGGGAACAGCAGGTCGTCGATCGGGCCGTTGATGCCGCGCGGCGCGTAATGCTCGGCCCAGCCGCCCGTCGTCACCACCAGCATGGCGCGCTTGCCGGCGAAGCGGCCCTCGCCGTAGCGGTCGCCCCAGCGCCGGTCGCTGTGCTCGCCGACGCCATAGGCGAGGCCGTAAGCGTAGACGCGGTCGACCCAGCCCTTGAGGATCGCCGGCATGGTGAACCACCAGAGCGGAAATTGCAGGATCAGCGCGTCGGCCCACAGCAGCTTTTCCTGCTCGGCCTTGACGTCCGCGGTCAGCGCGTCGGCGGCGAAGGCGGCGCCGGAGGCGGCGGCCACCTTCAGGCGCTCGCCGCCGCCGAGGGTGGGGAAGTCGGCGTGGTCCACCGCCGCCTTCCAGTTCATGGCGTAGAGGTCGGAGACCCGCACGGCGTGGCCCTGCGCCTCAAGCTCCGCGACGGCGGCATCGCGCAGGGCGGCGTTGAGGGAGCGGGGATCGGGATGGGCGAAGACGATCAGCACATTCATCGCAGGCACCTGTTCGCTTGAAGCACGTGCGACTCAAGCTAGGCGGATGGCGATTGATCCGGTAGACAGGGGGTATGGATAGGATACTGCCGTAAAATGGATCAATCGCCCGCGAACGTCACGCTGGACCGCATGCGGACCTTCGTCCGCGTCGCCGAGCGGGGAAGCCTGTCAGCGGTGGCGCGCGAGATGGCCATCGGCCAGTCCAGCGTCACCCGGCACATCCGCGAGTTGGAGGAGGCGCTGGGCGTCGCCCTGTTCAGCCGCACCACGCGCCGCGTCGCCCTGACCGCGGAGGGCGAGCGCTACTACGCCAACGCCGTCCAGATCCTGCGCCTCGTCGAGCAGGCGGGCGACGAGGCGCGCGACACCGGCCGCGCCTCGGCCGGGACGGTGCGCGTGTCCTGCACGGCGGCGCTCGGCGTCCGGCACATCAGCCGGTTGATCTTCGCCTTCCAGGACCGCCACCCGGACATCGCCGTCGATCTCGGCCTGACCGACGAGCGCATCGACCTCGTGCGCGACGGCGTGGACATCGCCATCCGGCTCGGCCCGCTCGCCGACAGTTCGCTGAAGCGGCGGGCGCTCGGGCAGAGCCGGCGTGCCCTCGTCGGGGCGCCGGCCTGTCTGGAGCGGCACGGCTGGCCGACGACGCCGGCCGACCTCGCGGGGTTCGAGGGTGTGCGCATGTCGAACATCGCGGGGAGCGACCGGCTGACGCTCGAAGGGCCGGACGGCGCCCTTCACGCCGTGTCCCTGGGGGGACGGCTGCGGGTCGATCACGGCCTTGCCGCGCGCGAAGCCTATCTCGCCGGCCGCGGCATCGGCCCGGCCCATGTCTGGCTGGTGGACGATCTGCTCGCCGACGGCCGCCTGGAGCTTCTCCTGCCGGACCACGCGCCGCCCGCCGTGCCGCTCAACCTGCTGATCGTGCCGGAACGGGCCGGCATCGCGCGGGTCCGGCTGCTGGTGGAGTTCCTGGCGGAAACGGTCGCGACCATCCCCGGGATCAAGCGGTCGTCCCGGGGATAGCCGCCCGGGGATCGCCGCCCGAGGAGAGCCGATAGGGTGATTACGGGGCCGCCCTCTCGGTCACCGCCTCTTTTCTGACCGCCAGGCTGCGGCGCGGCAGGCGCAGGCGCCCGTTGAGGACGAGGTGAGCGACGAGGCCGATCAGCAAGCCCCAGAACGCCCCGCCGATGCCGAGCAGCTTGATGTTGGCGGCGGACGCCAGGAAGGTGATCAGCGCCGCCTCGCGGGAGGCCGGGTCGGCCATCGCCCCGGCCAGGCTGCCGCCGATGGTGCCGAGCAGCGCCAGACCGGCGAGCGCGGTGATGAAGGTTGCGGGAAACGCCATGAAGACGGCGGCCAGCGTCACCCCGAACACGCCGACGAGCACGTAGAAGACGCCCGCCGCGATCCCGGCGATCCAGCGCTTGGCCGGGTCCTCGTGCGCTTCCTTGCCGGTGGCGATGGCGGCGGTGATGGCGGCGATGTTGAAGGCGTGGGAGCCGAACGGGGCCATGAGCAGCGAGCCGAGGCCGGTCACGGTCACGATGGGGTTGGCGCTCGTCTTGAAGCCGTCGTTCCGCAGGACCAGCATCCCCGGCATGTACTGGCCGGACAGCGTGATCAGGAACAGCGGCAGCGCGACGGACAGCAGCGCGTTCAGCGAGAAGTCCGGCGCGGTGAAGACCGGGGCGGCGAACTCCAGCGACAGCCCCGACAGATCGACGCGGCCCTGAGTCAGCAGGAAGGCCAGCCCGAGGACGAGGATGCCGACCACGGCGTAGCGGGCGGAGAACCGCTTCAGCGCGACATAGGCGACGATCAGCAGGCCGACCAGCAGCGGATCGACGCTGGCCCCGCCGAACGCCCCGATGCCGAAGGGGAGCAGGATGCCGGCGAGAAGGCCGGAGGTGATGCCGGGCGGGATCAGCCGGATGACCTTCTCGAAGCAGCCCGACAGGCCGAGCGCGACGAAGGCCGCCGCCGAGATCATGTAAGCGCCGACCGCCTCGGCGTGGGGCGTCGTCGCCAGCGCGGTGACGAGGAACGCCGCGGCCGGGGTGGACCAGGCGGTGATGATCGGTTCGCGATGGCGCCAGCTCAGGAACAGCCCGGTCAGCCCGACGCCGATGGAGACCGACCAGACCCAGGAGGCGGTGAGGTCGGGGCCGAGGCCCGCGACCTTCGCCGCCTGGAAGACCAGGATGAAGGTGCCGCCGTAATTGACGATGACGGAGATCAGGCCCGCCACGACGGGGTGGGTGAGGTCGTCGAGGCGGATGGGAGCGGAATTGGGTGGCATGGTTGCGTGGGACCTCCGGACGGTTCGGGCCGCAAGGGCGATGAGCGGCCTTGACAGCTACCCGACCAATGGCCTGATGTGCCCATCCGCTTTATCGAAGAAGGCCAGACCAATTGTTCCGGCATTCCCAGCTCGAGTCCGTGAAGGCGTGGATCGCCAACCCCGCCCACGCGGCCATGCCGCTCCACGCGCGGATTCAGCGGGCCGTCCGGCAGCTCATCGTCGACGGCGCGCTCGGGCCGGGCAAGCCGCTGCCCGCCTCGCGCGCGCTCGCCGCGTCGCTGGGGGTGTCCCGCGACACGATCGAGGCGGCCTACGCCCAGCTTCACGCCGAAGGTTTCATCGACCGGCGCGTCGGCAGCGGCAGCTTCGTCGCGGAGATCACCGAGTTCACCCCGGGCCGCCGCCGGCCCCGGCGCGACACGCTCCCGAGCGATCAGGCGCCCGCTCTCAGCCGGCGCGGCGCCGCCGTGTTCGAGGCGGGCGGGGTGCGCGAGATGCCCGCGCCGCGGCCCTTCGCCCATGGCGTTCCGGAAACCCGGACCTTTCCGCTCGCGCTCTGGGAGCGGCTGGAACGGCAGGTGCGCAAGGAGGTCGGCGCGCAAAGCCTGTTCCACGGCGATCCGCAGGGGACCGAACCGCTGCGCCGCGCCATCGCCGATTATGTGAACCTGGAACGCGGCGCGCGCGCCACCGCCGACCGCGTCCTGGTGCTGACCAGCTCGCAACAGGCCATGGCGCTCTGCGCGAGCATGCTGCTCGATCCTGGCGACGGGATTTTCCTGGAGGACCCGGCCTATTACGGGGCGCGCAAGGCGTTCGAGGCGGCAGGGCTGGACTGCGTTCCGATCCGCGTCGACCGGCAGGGCATCGTCGTCGATCACATCCTGGCCGAGCCGCAGCGGGCGAAGGCGGTGTTCCTGACGCCGTCCCACCAGTTCCCGACCGGCGCGACGCTGGCGCTGGACCGCCGTCTGGCCCTGATCGAGTGGGCGGCCCGGCATCGGGCCTGGATCATCGAGGACGACTACGACAGCGAGTTCCGCTACACGGGCAAGCCGACGGCCTGTGTGCAGGGGCTCGATCCGCACGGCCGGACCATCTACATCGGCACCTTCACCAAATCGCTCTTTCCCGGATTGCGGATCGGCTACGCCGTGCTGCCGCCCCAACTCGTGAAGCCGATGACCGTCGCGCGCACCCTGCTGGATGGCCACACGGCGCCGATGGCCCAACTCACGCTGGCCCGCTTCATGGAGGGCGGGCATTTCGGGGCGCATGTGCGGACCATGCGCGGCGTCTACGCCGAGCGCCTCGACGCGCTGGCGGGCCTCGTCGCCAAGCACCTGTCGGATTTCGTCGAGCCGCAGGTTCCCATCGGCGGCCTGCAGATGCCCTGCCTGCTGACCGGCGACCTGACGGAGCGCGCCGCCGTCGATGCGGCGCGGCGGGCCGGGATCGAACTGCTCGGCCTGTCGGCGCTGCACGCCGCCGGCGACGGCAAGGCCGGCTTCCTGATGGGTTTCGCGGCCTACACGCCTTTCGAAATCGAGGTGGCGGTCAGAAAGCTGGAGAAGGCGCTTCGCGCGGCGACGAAGCCATAGCATGGCGCGGGCGCGCGGCATCGGATGAATTGGTCTGGGTGGGTGTCTGAGAGTGGCTGGGTATGGCGGGCCATTTTCCTGCTATCGAAGAGCCGACCAATCCTTGATGTTTCCCATTTGGGAAGGGAAGGCGACCCATGCACAAGACAGCGGTGGCGATCCGGCACGTCCATTTTGAAGACCTCGGCATCTTCGGCGCGGTGCTGTCGGATGCCGGCTACACGGTGCGTTATCACGATCTCGACGCGGCCCCCTTCGCGACGCTCGACCCGCTGGAGCCGGATCTGCTGATCGTCCTCGGCGGTCCCGTCGGGGTCTATGACAGCGACGCCTATCCGTATCTCGCCGAGGAGGCATCCCTCCTGGAGGCGAGGCTGGCCGCGGGGCGCCCGACGCTCGGCATCTGCCTCGGGGCGCAGCAGATCGCCACGGCGCTCGGCGCTGCGGTGCGCCCCATGGGCCACAAGGAAATCGGCTTCGGCCCGCTCACGCTGACCGATGACGGACGGGCCGGGCCGCTTCGCCATCTGGAGGGCGTTCCGGTGCTCCACTGGCACGGGGACGCCTTCCAGATCCCCGCCGGGGCGGAGAGCTTGGCGTCGACGCCGCTCTGCGCAACCCAGGGGTTCGCGGTTGGCCGCCATGCGCTGGCCCTGCAATTCCATCCGGAGGTCGATGTGGCTGCCGGCATCGAGCGATGGCTGACGGGCCATGCCGCCGAATTGGCGGGGGCCGGCATCGACCCGCGCGTGCTGCGTGGCCAAGCGGCGCGGATCGGCCCGGAACTGCGCGAGGCCGCGCAAAAAATGCTGGCCGAGTGGCTTCAGGGTGTGGCCTGACCCTGTGCGGCGAGGCGGGATGAGATTTTCACCGATCTGCACGACGCTGCCGATCTGTGGCACAGTCCGCTCCGACGAGCCGCCTCACAGGGAAGTTGAATGAACGACGCAGCAAGGAACATGCTGATCGACGGCATGGAGCGTTGGAGCGCCTTCATCGAAGCGAACGCCTCCTGGGCGGAGGTGATCTTCTTCCTGTGCGCCTTCGCGGAGTCCCTGGCCTTCGTCGGGTTCGTGGTGCCGGGCGTGGTGCTGATCGCCGCGGGAGGCGCGCTGGTCGCCTCCGGTGCCCTCGGTTTCTGGCAGGTCTACGTCGCCCTCGCGCTGGGCGCGGTGCTGGGGGACGCCGTGTCCTACTGGCTCGGCCGGGTGTTCGGCGATCGTGTCCCGGTCGTCTGGCCGTTCCGCCAGCGGCCCGAGCTTCTGGAGCGGGGCAGCCGCTTCTTCCTGCGCCACGGTGGCAAGAGTGTGTTCCTCGCCCGCTTCCTTGGCCCGCTGCGGCCGGTGGTGCCGATCACCGCCGGGATGATGGCGATGCCCCACCACAGCTTTCAGACCGCCAACCTGCTGTCCGCGGTGATCTGGGTGCCCCTGATGATGGCGCCCGGCATCGCCATCGCGAAGGGCGTCGGCATCGAAGACCTCCTGTCCGGCGCCAGGGCGACGCCGACGGTCACCCGGAACGGGGGCGACGCGCCCTGCGTTCTGGCGCCGCCGATTTCCGGCGAACCGTTGCGGTGCTAACCGCCCTCAGGCGCATTTGGAATAGCCGCAATTGAGGCAGCTGTCGCAGCCTTCCTGCCGGATCAGGCCGGGCTGGCCGCATTTCGGGCATTGCCGGAGGGCGGCCGTGTCCGGCCCGGCGTGCCCGGTGTGGGGTGGCGCGGTCAGCGCCCCATCTTTGGCCCCGTCGTCGGGCAGCAGGCCGATGGCCTTGAGGTGCCGTTCGATCACGTCGCCGATGGCTGCCAGAAGGGACGGGACGTAGCGGCCCTGCATCCAGGCGCCGCCGCGCGGGTCGAACACCGCCTTCAATTCCTCCACCACGAAGCCGACCTCGCCGCCGCGGCGGAACACCGCGGAGATCATCCGCGTCAGCGCCACCGTCCAGGCGTAATGCTCCATGTTCTTGGAGTTGATGAAGACCTCGAAGGGCCGGCGGCGGCCGTCCTCCACGATGTCGTTGATGGTGATGTACATGGCGTGGTCGCTGTCCGGCCAGCGCACCTTGTAGGTTTCCCCCGGCAGGGTCTCCGGACGGTCGGGCGGCTTGGCCATCGGAACGGGAGGCGAGGCCGCCCCTTCCTTCTTCACTGACAGGACGGAGCCGGTGACCGCGTTCGGGCGGTAGGTGGTGCAGCCCTTGCAACCCAGCTCGTAGGCCTGCCAATAGACGTCCTTGAAGGCGTCGAAGGGCAGGTCCTCCGGGCAGTTGATGGTCTTGGAGATGGAGCTGTCCACATGGCGCTGGGCCGCCGCCTGCATCACCACATGCTCCGCCGGGGTCAGGGACTGCGCGTCCACGAACCAGTCGGGCAGGGGGGCGTCGCTGCCGAACCGCGCGCGGAACAGGCGGTAGGCGTGGTCGCTCACCTCCTCCGTGCGGCGGGTGCCGTCGGGCATCAGGACGGTGCGCTCGTAGCTGTAGGAGAAGACCGGCTCGATCCCCGACGACACGTTGTCGGCGAACAGCGAGATCGTGCCCGTCGGCGCGATGGAGGTCAGAAGGGCGTTGCGGATGCCATGCTCGGCGATCAGGGCGCGCACGTCCTCGTCCAGCCCGCGCACCATCGGGGCGTTCGGATAGGCGTCGCGGTCGTAGAGCGGGAAGACGCCCTTCTCCGCGGCGAGCAGGGCGGAAGCGCGGTAGGCCTCGTTGCGGATGACCCTCAGCCAGGACTCGGTCAGCGCCACCGCCGCCTCGCCGCCGTAGCGCGTGCGGCAGAGGATCAGCGCGTCGGCCAGCCCGGTGACGCCCAGCCCGATGCGGCGCTTGGCGTGGGCCTCCCGCGCCTGCGGTTCCAATGGGAAGCGCGAGGCGTCGACCACATTGTCCATCATCCGCACGGCGAGCGCCGTCAGCTCCTTCAGCCGGTCGGTATCGAGCCGGGCCGTCTCCTCGAACGGGTCGAGCACCAGGGCGGCGAGGTTGATCGAGCCGAGCAGGCAGGCGCCGTAGGGGGGCAGCGGCTGCTCGCCGCAGGGGTTGGTGGCGGAGATGGACTCGCAATAGCTCAGGTTGTTCTGCCCGTTCACCCGGTCGATGAAGATGACGCCCGGCTCCGCATAGGCGTAGGTGGCCTGCATGATGCGGTCCCACAGGCCGCGGGCCCGCACCTCGCGGTGGACCTGCCCGTCGAAAACCAGCGGCCAGGGCCGGTCCTCGCGCACGGCGTCCATGAAGGCGTCGGTGACCAGGACCGACAGGTTGAACATGCGCAGCCGGCCGGGCTCGCGCTTGGCGTCGATGAAATCCTCGATGTCGGGATGGTCGCAGCGCAGGGTCGCCATCATCGCGCCGCGCCGGGCGCCCGCCGACATGATGGTCCGGCACATGCTGTCCCACACGTCCATGAAAGACAGCGGGCCGGAGGCGTCGGCGCCGACGCCCTTCACGAGGGCGCCCTTGGGCCGCAGGGTGGAGAAGTCGTAGCCGATGCCACCGCCCTGCTGCATGGTCAGCGCCGCTTCGCGCAGATGGGCGAAGATGGCGCCGAGGTCGTCCTCGATCCGTCCCATGACGAAGCAGTTGAACAGCGTCACCGTCCGCCCGGTGCCGGCCCCGGCCAGGATGCGCCCGGCGGGCAGGAACTCGAAACGGGACAGCGCCCGCTCGAAGCGCGGCGCCCAGACCTGAGGATCGGACTCGGGCGCGGCGAGCGCCGTGGCAACGCGGCGCCAGGTGTCGGCGACGGTCTGGTCGATGGGATCGCCCGCGGCGGACTTGAAGCGGTACTTCATGTCCCAGATCCGCTGGGAAATGGTGGCGATCCCCGTCATGCGTCCTCCCCTTGCGCGGGCGGGCCGGTCCATGGCGCCGGCCCGCCGACAACGCTATCCGAAGAGTAGGGTGCGCCTCCGTGAGGGTCAACCCGGCTGTTCCGTTTGTGTTCCGGTCGTCAGTTGCTGATCCGCTCCCGCTGATCCGGCATGGCCTTGAGCGTCGCCAGGATGTGCCCGCTGTCGGCGCCGGACCCGCACAGGCCGAGAGCGGTCTCGCCGAAGTCCACGAGGCTGTGGTGGCGCGGGGCGGGCGCCCGCTCCAGCGGCACCAGCCACGCCGCGTGCCCGCGCGCCGTCAGGGCGTCGAAATAGCCGCGCTGGGTGTGGAACGGGATGTTGGTCTCGCGCGGGTCGCCGATGACGAAGACGCGGCGTTCGGGATCGGGCGGGATGCGGTCGAGCGATGCGGTGGGGTCGAACCAGCCCTGCGGGCGGGCCAACAGCGACCGCAGCCCGCGCGCCTCCAGATAAGCGCGGTAGGCCGGCGCGCCGGAGGAGATCACCGCGCAGCGCAGATCGTGGCGGCGGGTGAGGAACTCCGCGGTCAGCGTGCCGCCGGCGCTGTGCCCGCCCAGCGCCCATGCCGTCACGCCGTAGCGGGCCTTCAGGACGTCGAGCAGGGCGTTCATCAGGGCCGCCTCGCGCGGCGTGTGGCGCGTCGTCCAGAAGCGGCCGGAACTGCCATAGGCGCCGGGCCGGGCGAGGAACAGGAAGGGGATGCCGAACCGTTCCGCCAGGGCGCGTTCCTGGTCGATCATGGCGGCGACGCCCAGCCCCTCCTGGTGACCGACGGAGGTCGGCTTGGTCCCCATGATGTCGCCGTGCATCCAGGCCGCGGCGATGGGGTTGGGGCCGGGGGCGGGTCGCAGGCCCGCCGCGTAGTAGCGCAGGCACTCCCCACGCCCGTCCACCTCGACCCAGGCGGCGGTCTCCTGCGCTTCCAGCGTGGCGCAGGCCTTGCGGGTGATGGTGACGCCCTCGCTCACCGCGGCGTTGGAGAAGCGTTCCGCGCTCGGCTGCGACTGGGCTCGCGCGCCGGTCGCCGTCGCCAGGAGAAGTCCGGCGAGGATGGCGAAGGCCGCGCCCCGGCGCATCAGGACGCGGTTTCGGCCACGTCGGCGGTGACCGGTTCCGCCGCCTTCGGCCGCACGGTCGCCGGGCCGCCCGCGGCGACGACCAGCCGGTCGGTGGCCGCCTCCAGCCGCTCTTCCAACTCCTGCATGGCCTTGGCGCGGCCCAGGCCCGGCGGGATGGGGGGCAGGAATTCCACCATGATGGTGCCGGGCCGCTTGATGAAGCTGTTGCGTGCCCAGTAGAGGCCGGCGTTCAGCGCCATCGGCACGATGGGGATTTTGAGATGGTCGTAGAGCACGCCGACGCCGATCCGGTAGGGTCGGTAGGCGCCGACGGCGACCCGTGTGCCCTGCGGGAAGATCACGATGGGCCGCCCCTCGTCCCGCACCGGGCGGGCGTTCCGGACCATCGAGGCGACGGCGCGGCCCTTGGCGCCGCGGTCGACGGCGATCATCCGGGATCTGGCGGCGTACCAGCCCCAGATGGGAATCCACAGAAGCTCCCGCTTCAGGATGATCGCCGGATCGTTGACGAGGAAGTGCAGCTTCATCGTCTCCCAGGCCGACTGGTGCTTGGCGGCCAGGAGGAAGGACCCGCTCTGGGGAACATGCTCCCGCCCGCGCACCTCGTAACGGATGCCGACGAGCGTGCGCTCCAACCACGAGACGGTGCCGAAATACCACGTGATCACGCGGATCATGCTGCGTCGCGGCAGCAGCAGCGACCACAGGATGCCGACGCAGATGACCGCCGTCCACACATAGAAGGCGACGTTGAAGGCGAGGGAACGCAGGAAGATCATGGCCGGGAACTTGTCAGGATTCGATCAGCTTCTCAAGCGCGTAGCGAAGCCGCGTCACAATGTATTTGTTGTATTCGGTCATCAGCAGGCTCGCCGTGCCCGGCCACAGCCACCAGTCGTTCAGATGCACGTTGGGGGAGGCGACGGGGTGGGGCACCACCTCGACCTCCGGGATCACCATGCGGAACTCCAGCAGGCTGCGCATCATGTGGTAATTGGCGGTGACCAGCCGCATCGAGCCGTAGCCCTGCGCGCGCAGCCAGTCCGCCGTCTCGTAGGCGTTGCCGACCGTGCTGTCCGCCGAATAGCCGAGCGTGATGCAGCATTCCATCTCGCCGGGGAACTGGCGGGAGCGCTTCAGCAACTCCTGCACCTCCAGCCCCTCATAGACGCCGGAGACGAACAGCCGGTGCGCCCGCCCGTCGGCCAGCAGTTCCAGCCCGGTGCTCAACCGGCCGCTGCCGCCGGTCAGCACGACGATGGCATCGGTGTTGCGGGTGGCCTCGGCGCTGCCGGGCGGCGGTGGGGTTCGGGGAATCGACGCGGCGAACCAGAACAGCCCGCCGAGCCACGCCAGCCCGCCCAGCATCGCCAGCAGCAGCAGCCGTCGCAAAGCCCGCAGGACGCGGGCGCGCCGCGTGTGGGCCATCGCTCAGCCTCCAGACGGGCGGGTCGGGCGGGCGGTCACGGCATCGACTCCAGCGTGCGCAGCACCGTCCAGCGCGCGGTCAGGGCGGCCAGCAGGCAGGCGGCCAGCGGCACGGCGGCCAGCGCGGCGACGGCCCACCAGGGCGAGGTGGCGAGGTCCGGCAGCAGGCTGGCGTGAAGCCCGGCGGCGGCGTGGCCGATCCCGCCCAGCGTGCCGGCGGCCAGCAGCAGCCCGGTCATCCCGCCGCGCAGGGTGAGGCCGATGACGTGCGATTCGAACTGCCGCGCCACATAGCGATCGGTGGCCCCCATCAGGTGCAGCAGTTCCACCACATGGCGGTGGATGGCGAGGCCGGAGCGCACGGCGAAGATCACCGCCATCACGCCCGCCCCGCCGATCAGCGCGACGATGCCCAGCGCCGCCAGATGCATCGCCCCGGCGAAGCGTCGCAGGTCGGCCAGCCACACGGCGTGGTCGTCCAGCGTGGCGCCGGGGGCGGCGGAGGTCAGGCGCGCGGACAGCGCCGCCGTGTCCACCGGCCCGTTGGTCATTACGTCGATCAGCCGCGGCATCGGCAGCAGCGGGTCGGCGGCCTCCTTGCCCAGCCAGGGTTCGAGCAGCCGGCCGACGTCGCCGCTGGACAGGACGCTGGCGGTCGAAATGCCCGGAGTCGAGCGCAGAACGGTCAGCGCGGCCTCCGTCCGCTCCTCCAGCGGGGCGGCCTGGGCGCTGTCGGGGAGCGGCATGATCTGCACCGTCAGTCCGCCGGCCAGACCACTGTCCCAGCGCCGGGTCATGTCGGAGACGAGCAGGGCTCCGGCCAGCGCCAGCGCCGCCAGATAGACCATCAGCGCGGTCAATCCCATGAGGAAGCGCGAGGTCGGGTCCTTCGCCAGCGGCAGGTCGGAGTTTCGGCGGGTCAGCGGCGGCAGGGCCATGGCGTGTCTCCTTCCCCCATCTTCAGGCCTCCATCTCAGGCCCAGCGCGAGGCGTGCGCCGGCAGGACGTGCAGGCGCCCGTTCTCCAGCATCAGGCGCGGGTGCTCGAAGCGGCGGATCAGCGCCTCGTTGTGGGAGGCGATGACCACGGTGGTGCCCAGCTTGTGAAGCTCCTCGAACAAATACAGAAGGCGCATGCCGATGCCGTCGTCCACGTTGCCGGTCGGCTCGTCCGCCAGCAGCAGGCGCGGGCGGTTGATGACCGCGCGGGCGATGGCGACGCGCTGCTGCTGCCCGCCCGACAGGGTGGAGGGCAGGGAGTTCAGATGGTTGCCCAAGCCCACCCAGCGCAGGATCTCCGTGCAGTGTTCCACCACGTCCGATTCGCGGGCACCGCCCATGCGCAGGGGCAGCGCCACGTTGTCGAGCGCCGAGAGATGGTCGAGCAGGGCGAAGTCCTGGAACACCACGCCGATCTGGCGGCGCAGCGCCGGCAGGTCGGCGCGCTTGACCCGCGCCATGTCCTTGCCGAACAGGGTGACCAGCCCGCGCGACGGGCGGAGCGCCAGATACATCAGCTTGAGCAGCGACGACTTGCCGGCCCCGCTCGCCCCCGTCATGAAATGGAACGAGCCGGGCGGCAGGGTGAAGCTGATGTCGCGCAGCACCTCCGGTCCGGTGCCATAGCGCAGTCCCACATTCTCGAAACGGATCACGGTCCCACCAAAGGCGCAACGGAAGGCCCCGGCGGCGTCCCGCCGGGTGCGCGGACGGACAATGCACCGGCAGGGGCCGGCGCGTCCACCGCTGTCCGTCCTGCGGCACCGATCATCCGGTTTGGGACGGCCGCGCGCGGCGCCCGTGCGTTCCTTGCTTCACACCTCATGACTACCTATAAGGACAGTCTGCAATTTCGGTGACAACGATCGGCATCTATGATCATCACCTGCCCGGCCTGCGACACACGGTACACTCTTGCCGATTCGGCGGTCGGTCCGCAGGGCCGGAAGGTGCGTTGCGCCCAATGCGGCCACATGTGGTGGCAGTCGCCGCAGGACGATTCCGTCCTCCATCCCGACGCGGTGACCGAGTTCCACCCGGTCCCGCCGCCATCCTCCAAGACGCCGTCCTCCAAGAAGAAGGAAACCGCCAAACCCCCGGCGGAACCCGGCGCGCGGCGCCGGGCGCTGGTCGGTTGGGGGGCCTTCATGGCGGTGCTGCTGGCCATCGCCGCCGCCGGTTACTTCGGCCGCGCCACCGTGGTGCGGTTGTGGCCTCCGGCCGCCCTGTTCTACGAGACGGTCGGCCTGCCGGTGGAGCCGCCGGGCACCGGCCTCCAGCTTCAGAACGTCCGCTCGGAACAGAAGGCCGAAGACGGCAAGACCGCTCTGCTGGTGGAGGGGCAGATTGTCAACACCTCCGAGACGCTGCGCACGGTGCCGACGCTGCGGGTCACCGCGCTGGGCGCCGACCGCCAGCCGTTGCGGAACTGGACCGTCGAGCCGGTGCCGCCGCAGATCCTTCCCGGTGAGATCGCCACCTTCCGCGATGTCCAGGCGGACGCCGCCGGGGTGCTGGAGGTCATGATCACCTTCGACGGCGGTCGCTGACCGCAGGCCCGTTATGGCGCGTAGCCCCGGATGATCAGGGAGACCGCGCCGTCGACGATCCGGGTCAACTGCTCCTCCGTCGGGCGCTCGGACAGGCACAGCATGAAACGCAGATGCGTGTGCGACTTGACGAGTCCGACGAACTGCTCCGCCGCCAGCAGCGGGTCGGGGATGCGCAGCTGGCCGCGGCGGTCGAGGTCCGTCATGAAGGCGCTGATGTGCTCCATGGTGCGGGCCGGGCCGGCCTCGTAGAAGGCGCTCGCCAGCTCGGGGAAGCGGTGCGCCTCGCCGACCACCACGCGGTAGCCGGCCAGCGCCTGCGGCGACAGGATCAGCGTGACGAAATGGCGGGCGATCAGGCGCAGCCCGTCGGCCATGTCGAGCGCGCGCGCCTCTTCGCAGACGGCGGCCATCGCCTGTCCCTTGCATTCGCGGGCGACCATGACGCGGAACAGCTCGTCCTTGCTGCCGAAATGGGCGTAGAGGGTCGCCTTGGACACGTTGGCCGTCTTGGCGATGGCGTCCATGCTGACGGCGCCGTAGCCATGGTCCAGGAACAGCTTTCCGGCGGCCTCCAGGATCTGCGCGGGCTTCGATCCTGCCTCCGGGGTGGGGGCGACCAGCGTGCTCATGCGTTCCTCGTGTCCTGAAACCGGATGTCCTGAAACCGGGTGTCCTGCCACCGACCTTGCGTCCTGTTCTACCACGGTGCCGGCGGTGCTTGCGGGGCTTCGTGCGCCGAGTCCCCGCTGCCGTAGCGCGTTCCGCATTCAACCACAATCCCAAACGTTAAAACTAGACCGTTCAGTTCACTCTTGACAACAGGTAGGGTCGCGATCATTTTTCCGCAAGACTAAACTGAACGGTTCAGTTCCGGCGCGGCGCCAAGCCGCTCCCCGCCGGGCAAAGAGCCGAAACGGGTGGGTTGGATCACGATGGTCAAGGCCGTGCGAAAGATCGTTCTGTCGGGTGTGGCGGTGGCGGCGCTGGCCGGTGGCGGCTACGCCGGCTGGGGCTGGTGGACCGAGGGTCGCTTTTTCGAGTCGACCGACAACGCCTATGTCCACAGCGACATCACGGTGGTGAGCCCCAAGGTCTCCGCCTATGTGCGCGACGTCCGGGTGGCGGAGAACCAGCAGGTGGCCGCGGGCGACGTCCTGGCGGTCCTGGACGACCAGGACTTCCGCGCCAAGGTCGCGGAGGCCGAGGCCAACGTCGCCGCGCAAAAGGCGGCGCTCGGCACCCTCGACAGCAAGCTGCAGCTCCAGAAGGCGATCATCGATCAGGCCGCCGCCTCGGTCGCCAGCGCGGAGGCCGAACAGCGCCGTGCCCAGCAGGATTTCGACCGCACCCGCGCGCTCGCCAGCGACAGTTGGGCCAGCCGCCAGAAGTTCGAGACGGCGGATGCCGATCTGCGCAAGGCGGTGGCCGAAACCGCCCGCACCCGCGCCGCGCTGGTCGCGGAACAGGATCAGGTCGGCGTGCTGAACGCCAACCGCAGCGAGACCGACGCCCGCCTGCGTCAGGCGGAGGCCGCCCTGCAGACCGCGCGCAACGATCTGAACAACACGGTCATCCGCGCCCCGGTGGACGGGGTGGTCGGCAACCGCGGCGTCCAGGTCGGCCAGTACGCGCGTCCGGGCGTGCAGCTTCTCTCGCTGGTGCCGTTGCCCGACGTCTATGTGGTCGCCAACTTCAAGGAGACGCAGCTCGCCCGCATGCGCCCCGGCCAGCCGGTGACGGTGGAGATCGACGCCTATCCGGGCAAGCCGCTGCATGGCCGGGTGGAGAGCTTCGCCCCGGCGTCGGGCTCGCAGTTCAGCCTGCTGCCGCCGGAGAACGCGACCGGCAACTTCACCAAGATCGTCCAGCGCGTGCCGGTGCGCATCGCCCTGCCGCGCGACAGCGCACTGTCCGGCCTGCTGCGCCCCGGCCTGTCGGTGGTCGCCGAGGTGGACACCCGTGGCGCCGAGGAGCAGCCGCACAGCGCGGGCACCGTCATGGGCGCGCTGGTTCCCGGCCGGACGGTCGCGTCGAAGTAACCGCGCCAACAACCGTTTTTCGTCCCAATCTCTTTCGTCCTGGAGAGGGCGACCATGACCGCCATCACCAACGACGACACGCCCACCGCCCGCGACGCCAATCCCCCGGCGGACGCGGGCGGCGAGGCCGCCGCGTCCCGGCTCCAAACTCCCCCGCCCCCCGCGGGCCGGGGCGCGGCGGCTCCTTCTTTCCCGCCCACGGCGGGACCGCGTCCGGTGACCACGCGCGACTGGCTGGGCTTCCTGTCCATGGTCGTCGGCATGTTCATGGCGATCCTGGACATCCAGATCGTCTCCAGCTCCCTGTCGGAGATCCAGGCGGGCCTCGCGGCCAGCGCCGACGAGATCTCGTGGGTCCAGACCTCCTACCTCATCGCCGAGGTGGTGATGATCCCGCTGTCCGGCATGCTGGCGCGGATTCTCTCCACCCGCGTGCTGTTCACCATCGCCGCCGCCGGCTTCACCCTGACCAGCGTCGCCTGCGCCTTCACCTCCAGCATCGAATCGATGATCGTGTGGCGGGCGCTCCAGGGTTTCATCGGCGGCGCGATGATCCCGACCGTCTTCGCCACCAGCTTCTCCCTGTTCCCGCCGGAAAAGCGGGCCGGGGTGTCGGTGATGATCGGTCTGGTCGCCACCATGGCGCCGACGCTCGGGCCGACTTTGGGCGGCTGGCTGACCCAGAGCTTCTCCTGGCACTGGCTGTTCCTGGCCAACGTGCTGCCGGGCATCGCCGTGACCTCGTTGGTCTGGACTCTGGTCGACGTGGACAAGCCCAACCCGGCGCTGCGCAAGGGCTTCGACTTCATCGGTCTGGGGCTGATGGCCGCCTTCCTCGGCAGCCTGGAGTTCGTTGTGGAGGAAGGGCCGCGCCAGGACTGGTTCCAGGACGAGTATGTGGCGATCTTCGCCGTGGTCGCCGCGGTGTCCGCCGTCGGCTTCTTCTGGCGGGTCCTGACCTACCGCAACCCGATCGTCGAGCTGCGCGCCTTCCTGGACCGCAACTTCGCCATCGGCTCGCTCTACAGCTTCATCATCGGCATCGGGCTCTACGGGGCGGTCTACCTGCAGCCGCTGTTCCTGGCGCGGGTGCGCGGGCTGAACAGCCTGCAGATCGGCACGATCATGTTCGTGACCGGCGCCTTCCAGTTCCTGTCCGCCCCCATCGCCGGCGTGCTGTCCAAGAAGATGGACCTGCGGGTGATGCTGGCGCTGGGGCTGTGCCTGTTCGGGACGGGCGTCTGGCTGAACGCCCACCTGACCAACCAGTCGGGCTTCTGGGAGCTGTTCCTGCCGCAGGCGGTGCGCGGCCTGTCGCTGATGCTGTGCTTCATCCCGGTGAACACCATCGCGCTCGGCACCCTGCCGCCGGAGCAGCTCAAGAACGCGTCCGGCCTCTACAACCTGATGCGCAACCTCGGCGGCGCCATCGGTCTGGCGGCGATCAACACGGTGCTGCTGGAGCGGGCCTCCCTGCACATGAACCGGCTGGGCGACAATCTGAACCTCGCCCGCCCGCTGGTGCAGGAAACGCTGGACGGGCTGGCCGCCAAGTTCGACGGGCTGGTCGCCGACCCGCAGGCCGCCGCCATGAAGACGCTGGCCCGGATGGTTGAGCGCGAGGCGATGGTGCTGACCTTCAACGACTGTTTGCTGCTGATGGCCGGGGTGTTCTTCGCCGGGCTCCTGCTGATGCCGCTGGTGCGGCGCCCCGGCGGCAAGCCGGTGGCGGCGGATCACTGATCCTTCGGCCCTCCACTCGTCGCGGCGGTGAAGCGTCCCGGTGACCGGCGCCCGTCTTCGTGCTATAGGGCAGGCCGTCGCGTCGAAGGGTCTTTCCACCGTCATGAGCAAGCGCCAATACACCCGCGCCGAAGTCAAGGAACTGCTGTCCGCGCTGGAACGCCAGTGCCGGGAGGCGTCGAAGCTCGCCCAACTGGCCGAGCATGAGGCGAGCAAGCACAGCTTCGGCGCCTACCGCGAGTTCCGCGACAAGGTGGGCGAGTTCCAGGCGCTGGTGATCCTGATCGAGCAGCGGCTGCGCAACCTTGTGGACACCCGGTCCGACGACCTGCGCGACCAGTTCGAGCGGCTGGACACGGTGATGCTGGCCCTTCTCGTGCGGGCGAGCATGCGCTTCTTCTTCGTGCTGTCGGCAAACCCGATCCTGCCGATGGGCGCCCGCGAGATCTTCGTGGCGGAGCTCCGCAGCCTGCACGACGCCCACGAGAAGCTGAAGCGTCCCAACTACGCCGGCAAGCTCGGCGCGGACCTGGAGCGCGATCTGGAGACCGCCTCCCTGATCCTGGAGGAGATCATCGACAAGGCGCCGAGCCTGCTCAATTTCCGCGGGGGGTGACCGCGCCGGCGATCAGCGCTGGATCAGCGCGCTTTCCTTTCCGGACAGCACGAACACCTTGGCGTAGCTCTTGAGAAGCGCGTCGATCAGGGCGTTGACCTTCGGGCTGGACATGGCGCGCGGCTTGGCCGGATCGACATGGAGGACGCAGCTGTCCTTCACGTCGTTGAAGGCGGCCAGGGCGTGGATGCGGTCGGGCCGGAACTCATCCGGAAAATTCTCGTCCATCAGCCAGAAGCACTGGAAGTTCCGGCAGGATTGCGGACGCTCCTCATAGACGGTGCAGCCCTTGCCCTGGTCGCAGGACACGCACCATTTGGCCGAGGGCTTCTTCAGTTCGGGCACGCCCATCAGCTTGCAGCACAGCGTGCATTCTCCGCAGTTGCGGTCGGCCATAACGCGAAATCCTGATCTGTCCCGGTGAAAGAGCGCGGACACTCGCACAAAGAACGGTGCCGGGGAAAGTGTCCGTTGGATGGGGCCGGGGCCGGGATAAGGGGATGCGGAGGCTTACGCCAGGCTGGGAAGGACCAGCGGTTCCTCCGCCTCGCGGAGCAGCAGCGCCTCGATGGCGTCGGCGGGGGCCGGGCGGGCGTAGAGGTAGCCCTGCGCGTACTTGCACATGATGTCGCGCAGGAACTCCGACTCCAATTCGGTCTCCACCCCTTCGGCGACCGCCTCCATGCCCAGGATGGCGGCCAGCGTGGCGATCACTTGCACGATGGCCGCGTTGCCCTCGCCCGACGAGATGGCCTGGACGAAGCTGCGGTCGATCTTCAGCGTGTCCGCCGGGAACTTGTGCAGGTAGGACAGCGACGAATAGCCGGTGCCGAAATCGTCGATGGACAGGCGCACGTCCATGTCGCGGATGCCCTGCATCAGCACCCGGCACTTGGCGGGGTCCTTCATCAGCAGGCTTTCCGTGATCTCCAGCTTCAGGCTGGACGGCGGGACCCGGCTTTCCTGGAGAACTTCGCTGACCAGCCCGATCAGGTCGTCGTCGCTGAACTGGCGGGAGGAGACGTTCACGCTCATGAACAACGGAGCAGGGCGGGGGAAGCGTGCCTGCCACTGGCCGAGCTGGCGCGCCGCCTCGCGCAACGCCCAGCGGCCCATCGGCACGATCAGCCCCGATTCCTCGGCCAGCGGGATGAATTCGCCCGGCGGGACCAGCCCGCGCTCCGGATGCTTCCAGCGCATCAGCGCCTCGAACCCGGCGATGTGGCCCGAGGACAGGGCGACGATCGGCTGGTAGTAGAGGACGAGCTGGTTCTGCTCCAGCGCCGTGCGCAGGTCGGTTTCCGTGCGCATCTGGGCCATGGCCTGACGGCGCAGATTGCTGTCGAACACGTCGATGCGCGCCCGTCCGCCCGACTTGGCGCGGTACATGGCGAGGCTGGCGTCGCGCAGCATCTCCTCCGCCCGGTCGTAGCCGGAAACGCTGAGCGCGATGCCGATGGAGGCGGACAGGACGAATTCGTGCCCATCCAGCGCCAAGGGCCGCGCGACGGCCTCGCCCATGCGCTCCGCCGCCGTCAGGGCGTCGCCCACGTCGTCGATGCCGTCCAGCAGCACGGCGAACTCGTCCGCCGACAAGCGGGCCAGCGTGTCGCCCATGCGGCGGGTCTCGTCCAGCCGCTCGGCGATGGTTTTCAACAGCCGGTCGCCGACGCTGGACCCCAGCGCGTCGTTGATCGACTTGAAGCGGTCGAGATCGACGAAGATGACGGCGAAGGCCTTGCCGCCGGCCCGCCGGTTGCGGTCGAGCGCCTGCCCGATGCGGTCCAGCAGCAGGGTGCGGTTGGGCAGCCCGGTCATGCCGTCGTGGAAGGCGTCGAACAGGAGTTGCTGTTCCGCCCTCTTCTGGGCGGTGATGTCGGTCATCGAGCCGGCGATCCGCACCGACCGGCCCGACCCGTCGCGAACGGCGAGGCCGCGGACCAGCATCCACAGCTCGTCCCCGTCGGCGGCGCGGATGCGGAAGACGTGCTGGAGATTTTCCCGCTCGCCGGACAGGTGGAGGTCGACGGCGGTGCGCAGCCCGGCCAGATCGTCGGGATGCACGCGGTCGAACCATTCGCCGATGCGGTTGGACAGGCTGTCCACGGCGAAACCCAGCATGGCCGCCCAGCGCGGCGAGTAGTAGACCTCGTCGTTGTCCAGCCGCCAGTCCCACAGCCCGTCGTTGGCGCCGGCGGCGGCCAGCGCGTAGCGCTCCTCGCTCTGCAGCAGGCGTTGCTCGGCGGACTTGCGGTCGGTAACGTCGGCCTGGCTGCCGACCAACCGGACCGGGCGGCCCTGGGCGTCCAGCACGGCGATGCCGCGGCAGGCCATCCAGCGGATGCCGCCATCGGCGTGGTGCACGCGGTATTCGATCTGAAACACGGTGTTGGCGCCGCCCAGGGCGTCGAGCGCCTCGCGCAGGGAACGGCGGTCCTCGGGATGGACGCGCTCCATCCATTCGTCCGGGCTGCTGCCGACGCTGCCTTCCTCCAGCCCGAGGAGCGACAGCCAGCGCGGCGAGTAATAGGCGGTCCCGGCGTCGAGATCCCAGTCCCACAAACCGTCATTGCTGGCCGCGGCGGCGAGCGCGTAGCGTTCCTCGCTCTTGCGCAACTGGCGTTCGGCGTGCTTGCGGTCGGTGATGTCGGCGACCGACCCGACGAGACGGACCGGGTCACCCGATTCGTCGGTCACCGCCATGCCGCGGCAGACCAACCAACGCCAATGGGCGTCGCTGTCGCCCGGAGATGCGCCGACTCCGATGCGACGAACGCGGTGCTCGATCTGGAAAGGCAGCGAGACGCCAACCATCTGGCCTTCGAAGGAGGCGTAGAGCCAGTCGATGTCGTCCAGGTGGACGCGGTCGAGCCAATCTTCCGGGCGATTGATCTCGCCCGGCGGCAGGCCGAGAAACTCCTTGAAGCGGGGAGACAGGAACATCGTATCGTTGCGAAGGTCCCAATCCCAGACGCCCTCGGAGCCGGCTTTCTCGGCCAGCAGATATCGCTCGATCGTGCTGTTCAAAGCCCCCTCACCGCTGCGGTGCGCCCGCATTCTGTCACTCGCAACATAGTGCCCGAATGGTGAATGAGAAATGAAGCCCTGTTGCGAAGGATTTGCGCCATGCTGGCGGAAAAATTGACCGATCCCGCGTCGCGGGCGCCCCGTGGCCGGCCCGGGTACCGCAGGCGAGTCGGCCGCGGTTCGTCAACGTAAGGAAGCAGGCCTATGGAATGGTCCGATCAGGGGGTTGTGCTGTCGGCGCGGCCGCATGGCGAGACCTCGGCGGTCGTCACCTTGCTGACGCGGGATCATGGGCGGCATGCGGGCATGGTCATGGGCGGGCGGTCCAGCCGGACGCGGGCGGCGCTGGAGCCGGGCACGCTGGTGTCGGCGCGCTGGCGCGGGCGCCTGCCGGAGCATCTGGGCAACCTGACGCTGGAGGTGGTGCAAGGCTATTCCGCCGCTTTCCTGGACGACCCGCCGCGACTCGCGGCATTGACCGCCGCCTGCGCGCTGGCCGAAGCCGCTCTTCCGGAACACCAGCCGCACCCGGCGCTGTTCGACGGGTTGTTGGCGCTGTTCGGCCTGCTGGCCGGCGACGCCTGGGCCGAGTCCTATGTGCGGTGGGAGGTCGGGCTGCTGGCGGAGCTCGGATTCGGGCTGGATCTCGACCGCTGCGCGGTCACCGGGGCGAACGACTACCTCGCCTATGTCAGCCCGCGCACTGGGCGCGCGGTGTCGGCGTCGGCCGGGGAACCCTACCGCGACCGGTTGCTGCCGCTGCCCGGATTCCTGATCGGGCTGGGCGGCGGCGGACCGCAGGCGGTCGGGGAGGGGCTGCGCCTGACCGGCCATTTCCTGGAGCGTCATCTGCTGAACGGCCCGCTGCCGCCCGCGCGGCTGCGATTAAGAGAACGTTACGAGAACATTGTGGCGCGTGGCCGCTAGATTTGGTATTCACGCGCCATGACGTCCCGAGACCCTGCCCAAGACCCCGTCCTCGACATCCAGGAGAAGCCGCTCCGCGACGCGCTGAGCGAGCGGTACCTGAGCTACGCGCTGTCCACCATCATGGCGCGGTCGCTGCCCGACGTGCGCGATGGGCTGAAGCCGGTGCACCGGCGGCTGCTCTACGCCATGAGCCAGCTGCGGCTCGACCCCTCGACGCCGCCGAAGAAGTCGGCCCGCGTGGTCGGCGACGTGATCGGCAAGTTCCACCCGCACGGCGACACCTCGGTCTACGATGCGCTGGTTCGTCTGGCGCAGGACTTCGCGGTGCGCTACCCGCTGGTGGACGGCCAGGGGAACTTTGGCAACATCGACGGCGACAACGCCGCGGCCATGCGTTACACCGAGGCGCGCCTGACCGACGTCGCCAAGGCCCTGCTGGAAGGCATCGACGAGGACGCGGTCGACTTCCGCCCGACCTACGACGGCGATGGGGACGAGCCGGCGGTCCTGCCCGCCAACTTCCCCAACCTTCTGGCCAACGGCTCCAGCGGCATCGCGGTCGGCATGGCGACCAACATCCCGCCGCACAACGCCGCGCAGCTCTGCTCCGCCCTGCGGCTGATCGTGAAGTACAGGCAGCGCTGCGAGAAGGCACTCCTGGCCGACAAGGCAGCGCCGCCCCCTCCGTCGATCGAGGATCTGGTCACCCTGATCTCCGGTCCCGACTTCCCGACCGGCGGCGTGCTGGTGGAGCCGCGGGCGAACGTGGTGGAGGCATACCGGACCGGGCGCGGCTCCTTCCGCCTGCGCGCCAAGTGGGAAGTGGAAAAGCTGGGGCAGGGCACCTGGCAGGTCGTCGTCACCGAGATGCCTTATCAGGTGCAGAAGGCCCGGCTGGTCGAGAAGATCGCCGAGCTTCTGACCAACCGCAAGCTGCTGCTGCTGGAGGACGTGCGCGACGAGTCGGCGGAGGATGTGCGTCTCGTCCTGGTGCCGAAGAGCCGCAACGTCGACCCTGAGGTCCTGATGGCCTCGCTGTTCCAGACGACCGATCTGGAAATCCGCTTCGCCATGAATATGAACGTGCTGGGCAAGGACAACGCCCCGCGCGTCATGAACCTGTTCGAGGTGCTGGACGCCTTCCTCGACCATCGGATGGAGGTTCTGGAGCGCCGCTCCCGGCATCGGCTGGCCAAGATCGACCACCGGCTGGAGGTTCTGGGCGGCTACCTGATCGCCTATCTGAATCTGGACGAGGTGATCCGCATCATCCGCGAGGAGGACGAGCCGAAGCAGGAGCTGATGCGCGCCTTCTCCCTGACCGAGGTGCAGGCCGAGGCCATCCTCAACATGCGGCTGCGCAACCTGCGCAAGCTGGAGGAGATGGAGATCCAGCGCGAGAACGACGCGCTGAGTGCCGAGAAGGCCGGGCTGACGGAGCTTCTCTCCGACACGGTCCTGCGCTGGGAACGGATCGGCAAGGAGACGGAGGACACGCGCAAGCGCTTCGGCGAGGACCGTCGGACCCAGGTGGCCGGCGCGACGGCGATCATCGACATCCCCGTCGACGCCATGGTGGAGCGCGAGCCGCTGACCGTCCTGTGCTCTCAGAAGGGCTGGATTCGCGCGGTGCGCGGCCACCTGACCGACGCCGAGCGCCTCGACGTGAAGTACAAGGAGGGCGACAAGGAAGGCTTCTCGGTCCATTGCGAGACCACCGACAAGCTCCTCGTCTTCGGCACCAATGGCAAATTCTACACGCTGACCGCCGACAAGCTGCCGCGCGGGCGCGGCTTCGGCGAACCGGTGCGGCTGATGATCGACCTCGGCAACGAGGCGGACATCATCACCCTGTTCAAGCACCAGCCCGATCGTCGCTTGCTGGTCGCGTCGGAGGACGGGCGCGGCTTCCAGGTCGAGGAGAACGAGGTCGTCGCCCAGACCCGTTCCGGCAAGCAGGTCCTCAACCCCGACGACAACAAGGACGCCAAGATCTGCATCCCGGCGGAGGGCGACCATGTCGCCGTCATCGGCAACAACCGCCTGCTGCTGGTCTTCCCGCTGGAGCAGGTGCCGGTGATGGCCCGTGGCAAGGGTGTGCAGCTTCAGAAGTACAAGGACGGCAGCCTGTCCGATCTCAAGGTCTTCACCATCGCCGAGGGACTGAGCTGGAAGCACGGCGAGCGGCAGTTCAACGTCACCAACCTGACCGGCTGGCTGGGCAACCGCGCCGGCGTGGGCAAGATGCCGCCCAACGGCTTCCCGAAGGTCAACCGCTTTACGTGATACGGCGCTTCATCTGACCTGTATTACCTAACGTTGCACGCAAACGGGGGGCTTTAGGCTCCCCGTTTCACTTTTGGCGGAATTTCCGACGGAAAGTTCCCGAATTGGTAGGGTTGAGCCATGCTTGGACTTGAAGTCTGCCCCGCGATTCCGGCATAGTCATTGTATCAAAAGGAACTCGGTGCCGTCGGCCGAAGCGGTGCCCCAAACGGGGACATCAGGGCTGAAGGAACACCGGGCATAGGGGAGGCACGCGCATGGTCACCACAGATCCGTGTGAAGGCACAGCGGTGGCACGGGGTCCCATCGGCTCCGGCAGTCCCGGTCCGTGACCCGCACGGTGACGTCGATCCGGCGTTGCCAGAAGACTTCCAACAAACAACAGCCTTTCGGTTCGCACGCCGCGCTCCCTTTCCGGGGGCCGGAACGGCGGCGTGCACCCGCGCCGGGACGAGAGGACCCAAGGAGACCGCCATGAAACGCCGTACCTTCATCACCAGCGCCGGTGTCGGTGTCGCCGCCAGCGCATTGGCCGCCCCCGCCATCGCCCAGAGCAACCCCGAGATCAAGTGGCGCTGCGCCTCGAGCTTTCCCAAGAGCCTGGACACCATCTACGGCGGGGCCGAGCGGGTGGCCAAGCGCGTCGCCGAGATGACCGAGGGCAAGTTCCAGATCCGCACCTTCGCCAGCGGCGAGATCGTTCCCGGCCTGCAGGTGCTGGATGCCGTGAAGGACGGCACCGTGGAGTGCGGCCACACCGTCTCCTACTACTATGTCGGCAAGGACCCGACCTTCGCCTTCGACGCGGCGATGCCCTTCGGCCTGAACGCGCGCCAGCAGAACGCCTGGATGACCCACGGCGGCGGCATGGAGCTGATGCGCGAATTCTTCAAGGGTTACAACATCATCCAGTTTGCGGCGGGCAACACCGGCACCCAGATGGGCGGCTGGTTCCGCAACGAGTTGAAGAGCGCCGAGGACCTGAAGGGCCTGAAGTTCCGCATCGGCGGCTACGCCGGTACGATCCTGCAACGCCTGGGCGTCGTGCCGCAGCAGATCGCCGGCGGCGACATCTACCCGGCGCTGGAGAAGGGCACGATCGACGCGGCGGAGTGGGTCGGCCCCTACGACGACGAGAAGCTCGGCTTCAACAAGGTCGCCAAATACTACTATTACCCCGGCTGGTGGGAAGGCGGCCCGCAGGTGTCCTTCCTGGTCAGCCTGCCGCAGTGGGAGCAGCTTCCCAAGCATTATCAGGCGGTTCTGGAAGCGGCCTGCGCCGACGCGACCGCCGACATGGTGGGCAAGTACGACGTGGTGAACATGCACGCGCTGAAGCGTCTGGTCGGCGCCGGCACCGTGCTGAAGCCCTACCCGCGCGACATCCTGCAGGCCTGCTATCAGGCAACCTTCGACGTCTATGAGGAGGAGGCCGCGAAGAACGAGAAGTTCCGCAAGGTCTACGAACAGTGGCGCAAGTTCCGTGACGAGGAGTATCTGTGGTTCCGCGTCGCCGAGAACACCTTCGACAACTTCGTCTATTCGGCCCCGACCCCGAAAAAGAAGTCCTAACAAAGCCCGACACGAAAAAGCCCCGCGGAAGCGGGGCTTTTTTGTTGCCGATGATCCGGCTGTTCTTCCATCCCCTCCTCCCCCGCTGGTCGGGGGAGGAGGGGATGGAAGGACCGGTTACTTGCCCTGCAACTGCCGCATGAGGTCGGCGTTGGGGTCCTCGGCGGGCTGTTCCGGAGCGCCGAAGGGCGGCGGCGGTTCGCCCGAATCGAAAGCCGGGATCTCGATCTGGATGTTGTCGATGTCGATCGGTTCGCCGCGGTCCAGGCCGCTGAAGACCATCTCCGGGAACATGATAACCAGCGCCACCATGATCAGCTGGATGCAGACGAACGGCACAGCACCCCAGTAGATCTGGCCGGTGGTGATCTTCTTGATGATCTTCCCGGTGATCTTGTCCTTGTAATCCTCGCGTGGAGCGACGCTTCGCAGGAAGAACAGGGCGAAACCGAAGGGCGGATGCATGAAGGAGGTCTGCATGTTGACGCCCAGCAGGACGCCGAACCAGATCAGGTCAATGCCCAGCTTTTCCGCGACCGGGGCGAGCAGCGGCACGATGATGAAGGCCAGCTCGAAGAAGTCGAGGAAGAAGGCGAGCAGGAAGACCATGATGTTGACGACGATCAGGAAGCCCAGTTCGCCGCCCGGCAGGCCGGTCAGCAGATGCTCCACCCACAGGTCGCCGTTCACGGCGCGGAACACCAGACCGAAGACCGTCGAGCCGATCAGGATGAAGATGACGAAGGAGGACAGTTTCGCCGTCGTGTCCATCGCCTGACGCATCAGCGACCAGCTGAGCTGCCGCTTGATGAGCGCCAGGATCATGGCGCCCGTGGCGCCCATGGCGCCGCCTTCTGTCGGCGTCGCGATGCCGAGGAAGATGGTGCCCAGCACCAGGAAGATGAGGACCAGCGGCGGCACGAGCGAGGTCAGCACCCGGAACAGGAGCTGGAAACCGCGCAGGCTCCGCGCCTCCGGCGGCAGGGCCGGGGTGTATTCGGGGCGGACGATGCTGGTGATCAGGATGTAGCTGGTGTAGAGGCCGGTCAGCACCAGGCCGGGGACCAGGGCGCCGGCGTACATGTCGCCGACCGAACGGCCGAGCTGGTCGGCCAGGATGATCAGCACCAGCGACGGCGGGATGATCTGGGCCAGCGTGCCCGACGCCGCGATGACGCCGGTGGCGACCCGCCGGTCATAGCCGTAGCGCAGCATGATCGGCAGCGAGATCAGGCCCATCGAGATGACCGACGCCGCCACCACGCCCGTCGTGGCGGCGAGCAGCGCGCCGACGAAGATCACCGCATAGGCCAGACCGCCGCGCAGCGGGCCGAAGAGCTGCCCGACCGTGTCGAGCAAATCCTCGGCCATGCCGGATCGTTCGAGGATCAGGCCCATGAAGGTGAAGAAGGGAATGGCCAGCAACGTGTCGTTGCGCATGATGCCGAAGACGCGCTCCGGCAGCGCCTGGAACAGCGCCGGGGTCAGCAGACCCAGCTCAATGCCGATCAGACCGAAGAGGAGGCCGTTCGCGGCGAGCGCGAAGGCGACCGGGAAACCCATCAAAAGGAAAAGAACAAGCGCCGCGAACATCAGCGGCGCCATGTTCTCAATGAGGAAGGCGGCCATCGTGTGTGGTCCCCGGTCTCTTAGGAGTGGCTGTGCATCTTCTCGCCGGGCTCGTCGATGAGTCCGGCCAGGAAGGCGATGCGCTTGATCAGCTCGGACACCGCCTGCATGGTCAGCAGGAAGAAACCGGCGGGAACCAGGATCTTGGCCGGCCAGCGGATCAGGCCGCCGGCATCGCTCGACATCTCCTTGGTGATGAAGCTGTCCCAGAACATCGGCCAGGAAAGCCACATGATCAGGATGGCCATCGGGAACAGGAAGACGACGATCCCGAAGATGTCCACCATGCACTGGACGCGCCTGGAGAAGCGACCCAGCACGATGTCGATCCGGATGTGTTCGTTGCGCAGGAACGTGTATCCAGAGCACAACAGAAAAATCGCGGAGAACAAATACCATTGCAGCTCAAGCCAGGCGTTGGAGCTGTAATGGAGGCTGTAGCGGATGACCGCGTTGCCGGCGCTGACAATCACGGCGACCAGCACCAGCCAATAAACGAGTTTGCCGATGCCGTTGTTGACAGCATCGATCAGCCCGCTGATTCGGAGCAGGAACCTCAACGGAGAGCCTCCCTGTTGGTTTGGAACGGGTATGTCCCCGTCCGTTCCTTTTGTTGCCCTGTGAACGGTGGCGCTGGGCGCCGGTTCAATCTTTTATGGTAACACCAAGGGTGTGTATTCTGCGGCAATATTCCGCAGGCGGCCCCGCTATGCAAGGGCTTGAAGGCCCTTATACGTGATTGCCCCAATATTCCCCGATCATGGGCAATCCGAATGGCGGTCTGTCAGTCGGCCGGATCGTTCGGCAGACGGAACCAGCCGTCACGCCCCAGCGCCTCCAGGGGACGGAACTTGGCCTTGTAGGCCATCTTGCGGCTCTGGGCGATCCAATAGCCGAGGTAGACGTAGGGCAACCCCTCCGCCCGGGCGCGCTCCAGCAGGCTGAGGATCATGAAGCTGCCCAGGCTGCGGCGGTCCTGGCGGGGGTCGTAGAAGCTGTAGACCGCAGAATAGCCGTCGGTCAGCCGGTCGGTCAGCATGCAGCCGACCAGCCGCCCCTGCGTGTCGCGGGCTTCGAGCAGGCTGGTGTCGGCCCGCCCCTCGTCGATCATGGCGGCGAAATCGGCCATCGCCATGCGCGCCATGTCGGACTCGCCGTGGCGGGAATTCTGATAGAGCGAGAACAGCCGGTACTGCTCCGTCGTGGCGGCGGCGGCGGCCTCCGCCAGGGTCAGGTCGCCGTTGGCCCGGCGGACGCGCTTCTGCGACCGGGTCGGGGCGAAGGAGCCCACCGGGATTCGGACCGGGACGCAGGCTTGGCAATTCGGGCAGACCGGCCGGTAGACGATGTCGTGGCTGCGTCGGAAGCCGGCGCGCGACAGGGTGGAATTGACCTCCGCCGAATAGGGACCCAACAGCCGGGTGAACAGCTTGCGCTCCACCCGTCCCGGCAGATAGGGGCAGGGCATCGGCCCGGACCGGAAGAACTGCTGGAGCGGGCGGAGTTGCGGCTGGATGACCGACATCGGGCTGGCTGACTTCTGAATCACCGGCCCGTGGGCCGGCTGTTGGGGGTCTGCGGCTGGAGAGGGTGCTGAACGGCGGTTTGCTTTAAGTAGGCTACTGGGACTGGCTCTGGGTCATGGGGACGGTGTCCTGGCCGAAAAAAGCGCGTCCGATCTCGGTGGTGATGCCGCAGAGCTGGGCCTGCACGCCGTCCAGATACTCGTGCAGGCCGAGCTGGATCACCTCTTCGATCGGGCGGGCCAAAAGCGCGCCGAGCAACTCGTCCACCTTCTCCATCGCTTCACTGCCGTTGCGCAGGGTGTAACGGGACTTCAGGCGGGTCAAGAGGCCGTCGATCTGTCGCACACACATCACAACGGATCGCGGGAATCCCTCGTTGAACATCATGAAGCCAGCGACCGTGGTGGGCGACATGCCACGCGGGTAGACGCGCCGGAAGGCGTGGTACCCGGCGGCGGAGCGCAGCACCGTCGTCCACTGGCTCATGTCCAGCGTGGAGCCGACCACCACGGGGGAGGGCAGCAGCGTGTGGTACTTGATGTCGAGCAGGCGGGTGGTCTGGTCCGCCCGCTCGATGTACTTGCCGAGCTGGTAGAAGTACCAGCCCTGGTCGCGGTAGAAGGTGCCCTCGGTGATGCCGGTGTGGGTCTGGCACTCCTCCTTGATCCAGGTGCAGACCTTGGAGAGGTTGGACAGGGCGACGTCCTTGCCGTTCATCTCCACCAGCTTGTTGTGGAACACGTTGATCTGCGTCCACATCTCGGTGGAGATCCACGGGCGCAGGACGCGGGCGTTTTCCCGCGCCATGCGCAGCATGGACACCAGCGAGTTCGTGTGCTGGGTGTCGAACATATAGTAATGGACCACCGCCTCCGCCGTGGGGCGGTCGTGGCGGCTGAAGAAGTCCTTCTCGTCGGCGTTGAGCTGGACGATGGAGAACCAGTTGGTCATCCCCCGCGTGTCGCGCGCGAAGGTCTCATGCACGTCCAGGATCCGGGCGAGATTCTCGGCGCGCTCCATGTAGCGCGCCATCCAGAAAATGCATTCGGCGTAACGGGCCAGCAGATTCACGACGCGCTCCCTTCCTGTGCGCCATCCTGGAGACCCCCATCTTGGAGAACCCAGGTGTCCTTGGACCCGCCGCCCTGCGACGAGTTGACGATCAGCGTGCCCTTCTTCAGCGCCACGCGGGTCAGGCCGCCGGGCAGCACCCAGGTGTTCTTGCCCGTGATGGCGAAGGGGCGCAGGTCGACGTGGCGGGGATCGATGCCGTCGTCGGTCACGGTGGGGCAGACCGACAGGTCGACCACCGGCTGGCTGATGTAGTTGGCCGGATCGGCCAGCAGCTTGGCCCGGCAATCCGCCAACTCCTCCTTGCTGGCGCGCGGGCCGATGGTGATGCCGTAGCCGCCGGCCTCGCCGACCGGCTTCACCACCAGCTTGTCCAGGTTGTCCAGCGTGTACCGCAGCGCGTCGGCCTCGCGGCAGATGCGTGTGTCCACGTTGGGGATGATCGCCTCCTGGTCCAGGTAGTATTTGATCATCCGCGGGACGTAGCAGTAGATCGCCTTGTCGTCGGCCACGCCGGTGCCGATGGCGTTGGCCAGCGCCACGTTGCCCTTGCGGTAGGCCTCCAGGAGGCCCGGCACGCCCAGCATGCTGTCCGGGTTGAAGGCCTTGGGGTCGAGGAAGGCGTCGTCGATGCGGCGGTAGATCGAATCGACCCGCGCCAGACCGTTGGTGGTCTTCATGTAGACGCGGTCGTTCTCCACCACCAGATCGCGGCCCTCGACCAGCGGCACGCCCATCTCGCGCGCCAGGAAGATGTGCTCGAAATAGGCGGAGTTGTAGGAGCCGGGCGACAGCAGCACGACCTGCGGGTCGGCCACGTCCTGCGGCGCGATCTCCATCATCGCGTCGAGCAGCTTGTGCCCGTAATTGTCGACCGGGCGGATGCCGATGTCCTGCATCAGGTCGGGGAACACGCGCTGCATCATGTGGCGGTTCTCGACCACGTAGGACACGCCGGACGGCACGCGCCCGTTGTCCTCCAGCACGCGGAAGGTTCCCTCGCGGTCGCGGACCAGATCCGTGCCCATGATGTGGATGTAGGTGTCGAACGGCACGTCCAACCCGACCATCTGCGGCCGGAAGCAGCCGTTGCCCAGCACGAGGTCGGCGGGAATCACCCCGTCCTTGAGGATCTTCTGGTCGTGGTAGATGTCGTGGAGGAACAGGTTCAGCGCCGTGACGCGCTGGGTGATGCCGGCCTCCAGATGCGCCCATTCCTTGGCCGAGATCACCCGGGGAATGATGTCGAAGGGAAGAATCCGGTCCACCGCGTCCTTGTTCGAGTAAACGAGGAAGGTGATGCCCAGATTGTACAGTTCACGTTCGGCGTCCTGCGACCGCCGCAACAGATCCCCGAAGTTCAGACCGGCTAGTCTCTGCCGGATCAGCGCCGAGTGCTCGGCTGGATAATCACGGCCTCCGAACAATTCGTCGTAATAAAGGCCGGGATCGTAGTTCGTCAATAGGTCAGTCGCCTTGCCTTCGGGTACGCTCACAGACTCCCCCGCAGCTAACGCCCTTGATTGACCGATGCCGTATGGCAATGGTGTCTGCCGCGAAGTATGAACCATCACTTCGCCATTTGAACAGGGCAAACATTCCCCGCGTTGTGCAGCGCATCGACAAAACAAGAAGGGGTACGTTCAAAGGCAGAGAACTAACGCCTTGGTACCAACCCCTCATCGGCTTTGGTATCAATTCGTGGCGGCGGGCGCGGCGGCGGTCTTGCTTTCGCGCAGCAGCACCATGCTGATGCGGCGGTTGCGCGGGCTGCCGGGCTGGTCGGGCACCAGCAGATCGCGGTCGGCGCGGCCGATCACGTCCTGGACGCGCTCCTCCGGGATGCCGCCGGCGATCAAGGCGCGGCGCGTGGCGTTGGCGCGTTCGGTGGACAGATCCCAATTGTCGCGCCCGGCCCCGGAGGTGAAGGGGATGCCGTCGGTGTGGCCGCTGATCGACAGCTTGTTGGGCAGCTTGGCGAGCGCCTTGGCCACCTGCATGACGAGCTGGCGGGTCTGCGGGTACATCTGGCCCGACCCGCCGGGGAACATCGAGACGCGGTCCTGGTCGACGATCTGGATTCGCAAGCCTTCCGGCGTCTGGTCGATCATCAGGTTCTGGGCCAGCGGCTCCAGTTCCGGCACGGATTGGATGGCCTGCCGGATTTCGGTGGCGGCCTGCTGGAACTGGCGGGCCTCCTTCTGGGCGTCCTGCAGCTTCTCGCCGCCTTCCTTCACCCGCTCCGCGAAGTCGGACAGCCGTTCCCCCGGCTTCTGGCCGGGAATGCCGAGCTGCTTGGCCTGTTCCTCCAGCCGTTTCTGGTAGTCGAGCCGCGACTCGTTGGATTTCTGCTCGGCGGGCGAGGCGGGGGACGAGGAAGGCGGCGGGGCGGCGTCGGTGGGATCGTTCGCCTCGTCGTCCTCCTGTGTCGAATGGCCGGGCGGGCCGGAGACCGGAACATCGGCGGACATCGGGGAGGAGGGAGAGATCTGGGCGCCCGGCGCGGTGATGGTGCGCCCGCCCAGCATGCCGCCGGACCCGGAGCTTTCGCGGCTGACCGAGGTGGGCGAGAAATAGTCCGCGATGCCCTTGCGCTGGTCCGACGTGGTGACGTTGAGCAGCCACAGCAGCAGGAAGAAGGCCATCATCGCCGTCACGAAGTCGGCGTAGGCGACTTTCCAAGCGCCGCCATGGTGGCCGCCGTGGCCACCCTTCTTCTTCTTGATGATGATCGGCCGTTCGCCGCCGGACGGGTTCGCTGACATGAAGCCTTGCTGAATGGGGCCTTGAGGTCGGGAATTCGTGGTCCGTGCCGACGCCCGAAGGGTGGACCTTCATCCTTAAGATCCATTTAATGCGGAAGGCGGCCTCTTCCGGCCGCTTCCGGACGGTCCGGGGCAGATGCGGCTTGCGCCGAGGGTCCGGCTGGGTTAATCCCGCTGTTTCGCCGCCGCACCCTCGCCCCAATAACCGACGAGCCCATACAGGCCGCCATGACCATCGACTCTCGGGCCTTCCGCAATGCCCTCGGATGCTTCGCCACCGGCATCGCCGTGGTCACCACCGTCGCCCCGGACGGCGAGCCGATCGGCGTGACCGTGAACTCCTTCTCGTCGGTGTCGCTCGACCCGCCGCTGGTGCAGTTCTGCCTGGGCCGGGCGGCCATGTCGTTCGAGGCCTTCACCACCGCGCCGTCCTTCGCGGTGAACATCCTGGCCGAAGGGCAGGCGGAACTGTCCAACCGCTTCTCGCGCCGCGACCTTCAAGAGCGCTGGGACGGGGTGGGGGTCGAGCGCTGGGACAGCGGCGTGCCGATCCTCACCGGCTGCCTCGCCAGCCTGGAGTGCGACCGGGAGCATGTCTATGACGGCGGCGACCACGTCATCATCGTGGGCCGCGTCCGCCGCCTGTCCGGGAGCGAGGATGGGAAGCCGCTGCTCTATTTCCGCGGCGCCTATGCGCAGCTTCCCTGAGGCATCAGGGGGTGTTCGGGGCGCCCGGACCGGACCGGGCGCCCGTCACCGGCCGGGCGTCATTTGAGGGCGAAGGCCAGGTAGCTGGAGCCGTTGACCTCTCCGGGGGTGACGAAGATCGCGCCGAAGGACTTTCCGGCGATGGTCATGCTCATGTCGACGCTGCCGTTGTTGTCGAGGTCGATGTGCGCGGTGACGCCCTTCGCGCTCTCGGCGCCGGCCATCTCGGCCCAGGTCAGTTTGGACGTCCCTTCCTTCCAGCCCCAGGCGGTGACCCATTCCCCCGCCTCCAGGTCGGTCACCGTCGACCAGGTGACGCCACCGCCGCGCCCGTCCACGAAGAAGGTGTCGCCGCCGCTCCCGCCGGTCAGGTAATTGGAGCCCAGGCCGCCGTCCAGCACGTCGTCGCCGCCGCTGCCGTCCACCGCGTCGTCGCCGCCCGCCGTGTTGATGAAATCGGCACGCTCCGTCCCGCGCATCGCCTCGCTGTCGTTCTGGCCGATGTGGCTGTTGTGAAGCCAACTCACCGGGCCGGAGTAGCGGTCCATCGCGATTACGGTGCTGTCCCCGCCGCGGGTGATCGAAAGGCGGCGCTCGGGATCGATGGGCACGGGAACCGGAGGCTCCTTGACGGGATTGGGAAGGGGGGACCGTAGGATCGATGTGGCGTCCGCGACGGCGACGCTGCGGTCGGTGAAGGACAATTGTTCGATCCCGTGCAGCCGGTCGCTGATGCCCAGCTTGGGAATCGACAGGAACAGGGTGCCGTGCAGGCTGTAGGCATAGGCGTCGGTCGAGGCGGCGCCATAGACCGCGGTGTCGTACCCGAGGCTTCCGTCGAGCACGTTGCTGCCCGTTCCGCCGATCAGCGTGTCGTCGCCGGACCCCGCCATGATGTCGTCGTTGCCCGGTCCGCCGTCGAGGCGATTGTTGGCGCTGCCGGGAAGAAACGTGCCATTGACCAAATGGATGGGGTTGGAGAACGACCCGAAGATGGTGTCGTTGCCGGCCCCGCCGATGGCGTTTTCAATGCTGATGCCCTTGGCGATAACGGCGTTGCCGTTGATCTCATTGGACGAGAGATCGATGTGCAGGCCGCTCGACGCGGCGGAGGCGTCCAGTGTATCGGTTCCACCGGCGTCCCAGATCGCCGCTCCCGCGAGCGGACCGTCGATGCGGTAGACGTCGTCCCCGGTGCGCGTGCCCAGGTTGGCGCCGTACCAGGACTGCAGCACCTGGATGTCCGCCGCCATCGGCCCGACCGGGTTGAACGCCGTGCCGGCCGGCAGGCGGGAGGCTGGTGGCGTGACCGACATCATCGTCCAGCCCGTGCTCCACACGCCGCTCTCCGCCCGCGGATCGTTGCCGGACGCAGGTGCATCGCCGGGCTCGAAGCTGTCGGTGAGGCCGAGGGCGCGCCCGATCTCCCGGAGAACCCGCGCGTATCCAGCGCCGCTGGCGGCGTCGATTCGGTCGGAATCGAAGGCGACCAGACCACTGGACAGGGTCGAGGCGGACGGACCGATGGCATAGGCGGGCGTGCCTGGATCGTTGTCCAGCCGGGCGTCGTCGATGAAGCGCAGATGGCCGACCAGCGCGCCGGACGCTCCGGGAGCGTCGAGCGGGCCGCCCGTCGCCGACTCGGTGATCTCCACGAAACGGATGCTGGCGACGTCGGCGATGCTTGCCAGGGCGCCGCGGATGGCGTCGCGGAAGGCCGCGCCCAGTGGGGCCGGATTGACCTCCGCGGTGGCGACGGCGGGACCGCCGTTCTCATAGAAGGAGTAGGTGAGGGTGACCGGAGCCGCGGCCTGGGTGGTGCCCCATTTGGCCCCCGACAGGATGGGTTTCAGGGAGGGATCGGAAATCGCCTGGGGCGCCGTCACGATGCCGGTTCGGAGCAGTGCGGGATCGCATCCCAGCGGGCCGCCGTCGATGTCGGTGGCGGGGCGGTTGGCGGCGGTCAAACCGTAGACGGTGGCGACCGAGGTGGGGACCCAGAAGGCGGCTGGCATACGCTTACATCCTGATAGAGAGAGTTCGCGTTGGGTTTCTCTATCACGGAGTGCGTCATTTTTGTACAGGGCCGCGCAACAAGAAAACCATCTTGCGTCATTCCATCGCGGATCAGGAGATGTCGGTCATCAGTTCCGTCGGAAAGCCCGCTTCCTCCATATGGGCGACGAGTCGCTGGACGTGGCTGCGCCCGCGGGTTTCCAGCACCACGTCGATTTCGGCCATGCGCACCGGCACGTCGTGGAACAGGCGCTGGTGGTGCACCTCCACGATGTTGGCCCCGGCCTCGCCGAGCAGGCGGGCGACCCGGGCGAGCGCGCCGGGCGCGTCGGTGATGCCGATGCGCAACCGCACCATGCGCCCCTCGTAGACCAGCCCGCGCGTCAGCACTTGCGCCAGGATGCGCGCGTCGATGTTGCCGCCGGACACGACGATGCCCACCCGCTTGCCGCGGAACCGTTCCGGGTCGTCGAGCACGGCGGCCAGCCCCGCCGCCCCGGCCCCTTCGGCGACCAGCTTCTGCACGGTGGCGAGGCGGTAGACGGCCTCCTCCAGCCGCGGCTCGCCCACCTCGACCACCGCGTCCACATGCCGGCGGACCAGCGGCAGGGTGACGGCGCCGGGAGCCTTGACGGCGATGCCGTCGGCGATGGTGGCGCCGCCGCAGGTGATGGGCTGCCCGGCCAGCGCTTGGCGCATCGACGGGAACATGGCGCACTCCACCCCGATCACCGCGATGTCCGGCTTCAGGGCCTTGGCCGCCACCGCCATGCCGCCGATCAGCCCGCCGCCGCCCACCGGCACCACCAGCATCTCCAGGTCCGGCGCGGCGTCCAGCAGTTCCAGGGCGGCGGTGCCCTGGCCGGCGGCGATCAGCGGGTCGTCGTAGGGATGCACGAAGGTCAGCCCGTCGCGCGCCGCCAGCTCCTGGGCGTAGGCCGCCGCGTCGCTCAGCGTCTCGCCGTGCAGCTCGACCCGCGCGCCCAGGCTTTCGGTGCGCTCCACCTTGGTGAAGGGGGTGAAGGACGGCATCACGATGACCGAGCGGATGCCCAGCCGCGTGGCGTGGCAGGCCACCGCCTGGGCGTGGTTGCCCGCCGACATGGCGATCACCCCGGCCCGCCGTTCCGCCTCGCCCAACGACAGCAGTTTGTTGAGCGCCCCGCGTTCCTTGAAGGAGCCGGTGAGGTGCTGGTTCTCCAGCTTCAGGACCACCGAGCAGCCGGTGATCTCCGACAGGCGGGGCGAGGCTTCGGTGGGGGTGACGGGGAGGTGGCTTCCGATCCGGGCGGCGGCGGCGCGGACGTCGTCCAGGGTCAGGGTCGGAGACGGTGTAGCCTCGGTCATTGCGAACTCCCTGGACGGGTGGGGGAAAGCGTCAGCAGCGTGGCGCCCTCGCGGGCCAGCGTGCCGCGGTCGCCGGTCAGCCGCAGCCCCACCCCGTCGCGCCAGCCCTGCACCAGATCCCCCCAATGGGGCGACAGCGGGTTGCCCGACTGGCCGGTGGCGATGGAGAAGCGGGAGTTGCCGAGGTCCGCCAGATCATAGACCGCGCGCAGCCCTGGGCCATGGACGTGGGAGAAGGGGGCCTGCGGGTCGCGCACGCGGGTGGTGCCGCGGTTGACGGTGAAGGCGCCGCCGCCGGTCGGGATGGACAGGTCGAACATCTCGCCGAGCAGCGGCACGCGGCCGAGAAGCCGGTGGTTCAGGGCGGCCTTGTGCTCCGCCCCCCAGCGCCAGTTGATCATGTCCGCTCCGTGGCGCCGCTCGATCTCCGCCAGCGCCGTCTTCAAGGCTCCGGCCAGCATGGCGGTGCAGTCCTCGCGGGCCGGCGTCGTCCGGTCGTCGCACCAGTGCGGCGCCTGGGTCAGCACGCGATGCAGGGCGCGGGGGCGCAGGTCCCAATAGCTCGGGAACAGCGGTCCCAGCTCGTCGGCGAAGACGCTGCGCACCAGTTCCCGCTCCCACCACGAGAAGATCAGCGGCTCGGCCCGGTCGCGGTCCATCCGCCCGTCCCAACCGGCCAGACGGTCCAGCGCGGCGCGGGCCTGCCCATTGAGATCGGGCACGCCGCGCAGCGGCTCCAGCATCAGGGGCAGCAGGTCGCGCGCCGGCAGGGACAACTCGTCCATCTGCTGGGCGGCGACCTCTTCCACCGTGTGCGGGCCGTCGCCCAGCATCTGCACGATCCGCTCCGCGCGGGCGGGGTCCGGCCATTCGGTCGCCAGGGCGTAGGGGTAGCCGGGGCCGACCACCGCATTGTTGGCGTTGACGAACTGGCCCGACGGCGGATCGACCGCCTGGGGCAGCGCGTCGAAGGGGATGTAGCCGATCCAGTCATGTTCGCCGGTCCAGCCCGGCACCGGAACGCGCCCGTCGCCGCCGCGCCGCACCGGGACCAGCGCCGGCGACAGGAAGCCCAGCGTTCCCGCGGTGTCGGCGTAGACGACGTTCTGCTGCGGCGCCACATGGAGGAACAGCGCCTCGCGCACCGCGGCGGCGTCGGCGGCGTGGTTGAGGCGGTACAGCGCCTCCGCCGTGGTGTCGGCGGCGGTCAGGCCGGGGAAGGCCAGCGCCAGAACATGACCCTCAGGCGTGGCAGATGCGGCGTCCGGCGTGGTCAGCACCGGGCCGTGCCGCGTCTCGCGCACCGTCAGCGTCTCGTCCGGCTGGCCGGCGATGCGGATCGTTTCCTGGCGCGTCCCGAAGGCCGCACCGCCGTCCGGCGTCAGGTAGCGGTCGGGGTCCTGCGGGTCGAGCTTCTCGATGAACAGGTCCTGGGTGTCGCTGTGGGTGGTGGTGAAGCCCCAGGCGACGCGCCCGTTGTGCCCCAGGATGTGAAGCGGCACGCCGGGGATCGTCGCCCCGGCGATGCGGTGGTCCGGCGTCACGATGCGCGCCAGATACCAGAGGATCGGCGCCTCCAGCCCGAGATGGGGGTCGTTGGCGATGATCGGCTTGCCGGTCGCGCTGCGCGCCCCGGTCAGCGCCCATTCGTTGGACGCGGTGTCGAAGCCGAGGTCGGGCAAGGCGGCCAGCGCCTTCGGCAAATCCATGCCGTCGAGCGCCGCCGCCAGGGTCACCGGGGCGGCGGGGTCGGAGTCCGGGAACAGGTCGCGCATCTGCTCCGGCGTCAGGCTTCTCAGGGCGCTGGCGCGGAACAGCTCGTCCCGCGAATCGCCGGAGAGCTGGAGCGCCATCAGCTTGCCCCAGACGAGGCTGTCGGTGGGCCGCCAGGGCTCCGGCGTGTGGCGCAGAAGCTGGAACTCGATGGGCAGCGCCTCGCGGTGCGTCGCCATCCAGGCGTTGACCCCGGCGGCGTAGGCGTCGAAGGCCGTGCGGGCTTCCGGCGACAGCTCCTCATAGGCCTCCTCGGCCCGGCGATAGACGCCCAGCGTGCGCATGGAGCGGTCGAGCCGCAGCGCCCAGTCGCCGAAGCGCGTGCCGACCAGTTCGGCCAGACGCCCGGCGGCGCTGCGCCGCATCGTCTCCATCTGCCACAGCCGGTCCTGCGCGTGGACGTAGCCGAGCGCGAAGTAGGCGTCCCGCTCGGTGGCGGCGAAGATGTGCGGGACGGCGTTGCGGTCGCGCAGGATCTCCACCGGGCCTTCCAGCCCGGGAACGGTGACGGCGCCCTCGTAGGCCGGGGTCTGCTGGCGAAGCCAAAGCAGGACCCCGCCCGCCCCCAGCACCGGCACCACGACCACCAAGGCGAGAACGGCGACCAGGATGGCCAGGGGCTTGCGGACGGCACGGGGAGTCATCGGGAAACCACAGCTCGGAAAGGGGGTTCGCCAGACAGAGATGGGGATGGGGGCCGCCCGGGGCCATGCTCCTCAATTCCGCTTGCGGGCCTCACGATCCGGACTCACGGCGTCGTGGCTTCCTTCAGATACTCGACCAGATCCCGGCGATCGGACGCGCTGGTGATGGTCTGCATCGGCATCTTGCTGCCGGGGGTCATCACGTCGGGGCCGATCTCGAACAGCCGGGCCACCGCCGCCTCGTCCCAGACGATGCCGCTGCCCTTCAGCGCCGGGGAATAGTGGTAGCCCTCCACCGCCCCGGCGGGGCGCCCGAACAGACCCCACAGCGTCGGGCCGGCGCGGTTGCCGCCGTCCGGCGTCAGCGTGTGGCAGAAGGCGCAGGCGCGGAACAGCGTCCTGCCGCGCTCCGGGTCGGGCGCGTCGTCGCCCAGCGCGGGGCTGCCGGCGGCCAGCAGGAGGATAGCGGCCAGCGGCAACCTCCCATTCACGGCGCGTCGTCCGGATCGGTGACGGTCAGGGAGACCACCGACGTGTTGATGAGCAACTTCCCGGCGTTCTCGAAATTTACCGTGACGCGGTCGCCGATGGCCGACTGCACCTGCCCCAGACCCCAGTCGGGGCGGGCGGGGTGGCGCACCCAGGCGCCGGGAACCAATGAATCGTCCATGCCGCGCCCCCTGCATCCACTGGATTCGGTTATCGCTTTCGCGGGATGACCGCGGAAAAGCGGCGGCATCCGCGCCCCTGGAATGATACAAACAGACGTCGCCGCCGGCCATCCCCATGGGGCACCGGCATGCAACAGAATGCCGCCCGGCCGGGGGAAGTTCCTGAACAACGTTCCCCGGGCCGCGCTTTGGCCGATGGCCGTTTCGCCGACGGTCGGCCATCAACGATCTGGAGACCTCCCGTGCCGCTGGACATCCGCGTGATCGAGCTTGTCGCTTCCCGCATCTGCCACGACCTCGTGAGCCCGGTGGGAGCGATCCGCAACGGGCTGGAACTGATCGAGGAGATGGAGGACGAGCCCGCCGGGGGCTTCATGGGCGAGGCGGTGAAGCTGATCGAGCATTCCTCCGGGCAGGCCGACCGGCGGCTGCGCGTCTTCCGGCTGGCCTACGGCCTCGCCGGGCGGGAGCAGAAGGGCTTCGGCGACACCCGCTCCTCCGCGCAGGGGCTGCTGGAGGGCGGGCGGACCACGCTGGACTGGCCGGCGGGGGTGCCGAACGACCAGCTCGCCTTCAAGCGCGGCGCGTCGAAGGTGCTGCTCAATGTCATCATCCTGGCCGACGAGGCGCTGACCCACGGCGGCACCATCACCGTCACGGCGGACGGGGACGAGCAGGCGGGGCGCTTCATCATCACCGCCGCCGGGCGTCCCGGCGCCCTGAAGGACGAGTCCGCGGCGGCGCTGGCCGGCACGGTGGCCGCCGCCGACCTGACCCCGCGCAGCATCCACGCCTACATGACCGGGCGTTTCGCGGAAGACGACGGCTACCGCGTCGCCGCCGTCCCGGCCGGGCCGGACCGGCTGGTCTTCACCGTGGAGTGGTGACCCGGCCCCCGCCGGAGGCGTGACCCGCGCATCGACGTCTTTCAAACCGCCGCCGGTCCGGTGCGCGGCGGTTGGTCATGGCCGTGCGCAGCATGCCCGGCGGTCATAGGCCGCCGCGCCGGCACCGGCCTCGCCGGCTGTGACCTTGGGCCGCGTGGCTCGGCATGACGGCGGAGCCCGGGAGTGGTATCGAAGGAGGTAAGGTTCTCTTAATCAGTGTTTGACAGGCTCCCACCGTAGCTGGAAAGGCCCGTACCGGCGGCGTCGCGCACGCCGCCCTCCGGACGGCCCGGCCGGAAACGGATACAATTGCGGGCGTGGGGATCGCGACATGGATGATCTGCTCTCCGAATTCCTGACGGAAACCAACGAGAACCTGTCGGTTCTCGACGTGGAACTGGTCCGTCTGGAGCAGAATCCCAACAATCCGGAACTTCTGTCGAACATCTTCCGTCTGGTGCACACCATCAAGGGCACCTGCGGCTTCCTCGGCCTGCCGCGCCTGGAAAAGGTCGCGCACGCCTCGGAAAACGTGTTGGGCAAGTTCCGTGACGGTGAACTGACCATCAACCCGGAAGCGGTCTCGCTGATCCTTCAGGCGCTGGACACCATCAAGAGCCTGCTGGCGGTGCTGGAGGCGACGGAGGCGGAACCGCCGGGCGACGACCTGCCGCTGATCGAGCGGCTGAACCTGTGCGCCGAAGGCAAGCTGGGGGCCGCCGCGGCCAAGCCCGCCCCGGCCCCGGAGCCCCCGCCGGCCCCCGCGGTCGCGGCGGCGGAGGTGGCCCCGGCCTCCTCGGGCAACCTCACGCTGGACGAGCTTGAGGCGATCTGGAACTCAACTCCCGGTCCGACCAGCACCGCCCTGGCCCCGGTCGCCGCGGAACCGGCGGAAGACCCCGTCCCCTCGCACGATCTGGTGGTGCCGGACCCCGATCCGGTCCCCGCCGCCGCCAAGATGCCCGCTCCCGCCGCGGAGGCCGCCTCCGGCGCCGGTGCGGGCGGCGAGGCCGCGACGAAGGAATCGGCGGTCGCCGCGCAGACCATCCGCGTGAACGTGGATCTGCTCGAAAACCTGATGACCATGGTGTCGGAGCTGGTGCTGACCCGCAATCAGCTCCTCCAGATCCTGCGGTCGCAGAAGGAGAGCGAGTTCGCCGCCCCGCTGCAGCGCCTGAACCACGTGACGTCGGAGTTGCAGGAAGGCGTCATGAAGACGCGCATGCAGCCCATCGGCAACGCCTGGGCCAAGCTGCCGCGTCTGGTGCGCGACCTGTCGCACGAACTGGGCAAGAAGATCGACCTCCAGATGCTCGGCGCCGACACCGAGCTGGACCGCCAGGTGCTTGAGCTGATCAAGGACCCGCTGACGCACATGGTGCGCAACTCCGCCGACCATGGCCTGGAGGTGCCCGCCGACCGTCTGCGCTCGGGCAAGTCGGAGACCGGCCGCATCACGTTGAACGCCTATCACGAGGGCGGCCACATCATCATCGAGATCCAGGACGACGGTAAGGGCCTGGCGATCGACCGGATCAAGCAGAAGGCGATCCAGAACGGGATGGCCTCGGAAGGCGAGCTGGCGGCGATGTCCGACCAGCAGATCATCCAGTTCATCATGAAGCCCGGTTTCTCGACCGCGGCGAAGGTTACCAACGTGTCGGGCCGCGGCGTCGGCATGGACGTGGTCAAGACCAACATCGAGAAGATCGGCGGCACGATCGAGATCAAGTCCCAGCAGGGCAAGGGCTCGACCTTCGTCATCAAGATCCCGCTGACGCTGGCCATCGTCTCCGCCCTGATCGTGGAGTGCGCCGGCGAGCGCTTCGCCATCCCGCAGATCAGCGTGGTCGAGCTGGTGCGCGCCGCCGCCGACAGCGAGCACACCATCGAGCGGCTTAAGGGCACGCCGGTCCTGCGCCTGCGCAACCGCCTGCTGCCGCTGGTCTCGCTGCAGGAGCTGCTGCGGCTGGACGACCAGGAAGGTGGGGAGAAGAAGACCGACGAGACCTTCATCGTGGTCACGCAGGTCGGCACCTACACCTTCGGCATCATGGTCGACCGCGTGTTCGACACCGAGGAAATCGTGGTGAAGCCGGTGGCGCCGATCCTGCGCCACATCGAGATGTTCTCGGGCAACACCATCCTCGGCGACGGCTCGGTCATCATGATCCTCGACCCGAACGGCATCGCGTCGGCGACCGGCGAGATGGCCATGGGCGAGAACGTCTCGAAGGAGGCGGCCTCTGTCCAGGCGACCCGCCAGGAGGACAAGATGGCGCTCCTGCTGTTCCGCGCCGGGGCCGGCGCGCCGAAGGCGGTGCCGCTGTCGCTGGTCGCCCGCCTGGAGGATGTCGATCTCGCCAGCGTCGAATCGTCCAACGGCATGCCGGTGGTCCAGTACCGCGGCAAGTTGATGCCGCTGGTGCCGATCGATCCGGGTTTCATGATCGGCCAGGAAGGCCGCCAGCCGGTGCTGGTCTTCGCCGACGGCGACCGGTCGATGGGCCTGATCGTCGACGAGATCGTCGACATCGTCGAGGAGCGTCTGGTGGTGCAGCTCACCGCCGACCGTCCGGGCCTGATGGGCTCGGCGATCATCGCCGGCAAGGCGACGGACGTGATCGACGCGGGCTTCTTCCTGACCCAGGCCTACAAGGATTGGTTCGGCTCGTCCTCGACCGATGCGTACGAGGAGGAGAGGGCGCTCCAGCGCGTGCTGCTGGTCGATGACAGCCCCTTCTTCCGCAACCTGCTGACCCCGCTGCTGTCGGTCGCCGGCTACGACGTCACCGCGGTGGAGAACGCCAACGAAGCGCTGGCGCTCTGCGAGGCGGGCGAGGACTTCGACGTCATCGTCTCCGACATCGAAATGCCGGGGATGAGCGGCTTCGACTTCGCCGAGGCGGTCCGCCAGGGCGGCACCCGCTGGAGCGGCACGCCGATGGTCGCCCTGTCCAGCCACGCCTCCCCGCGCGACCTCGACCGCGGCCGTCAGGCCGGGTTCACCGACTATGTCGCCAAGTTCGACCGTGACGCGCTGCTGTACGCGCTGCAGCAGACCCTGTCCGAGCAGAAAGGTGCCGCATGAGCAACGCCAAGCTGCCCGCCACCACCAAGAAGTCCAAGGGCGACGAGATCACCTCCGGTGGCAGCCAGGACTATGTGACCATGACGATCGCCGACCAGCTGTTCGGCATCCCGGTCCTGCAGGTCCAGGACGTGCTGGGGCATCAGCGGATCACCCGCATCCCGCTGGCCCCGCCGGAGGTCGCCGGCTCGCTGAACCTGCGCGGGCGCATCGTCACCGCCATCGACGTGCGCCTGCGGCTCGGCCTGACGTCGCGCCCGAAGGACAAGCCGGGCATGTCCATCGTGGTGGACCTGCGCGGCGAACTCTACAGCCTGATGGTCGATTCGGTGGGGGAGGTGCTGAGCCTTTCCAACGACGACTTCGAGCGCAACCCGGCCACCCTCGACCCGCGCTGGCGCGAGGTGTCCACGGGCATCTATCGCCTGAACGGTCAGCTCATGGTGGTTCTGGACGTGCCGCGTCTGCTGAATTTCACCACGTTGGAAGCGGCCTGAGGCGAAACCCTGGTCGGTGTGCAAAGCGAAGCCTGAGGCCCGTTCACCATGAAAGTTTGCCTGGTCGTCGACGACAGCCGCGTGGTCCGCAAGGTTGCGCGGAAGATCCTGGAAGAGCTGCACTTCGCCTGCACCGAGGCGGAGGATGGGAAGCAGGCCATGGAAGCCTGTGCGCAGAAGATGCCGGACGCCATCCTGCTGGATTGGAACATGCCGGTGATGAACGGGATCGATTTCCTGCGCCGTCTGCGCAAGATGACCGGCGGAGACGTTCCCAAGGTCGTGTTCTGCACGACCGAGAACGACCTCGCCCACATCCAGGAGGCGCTGTCCGCCGGGGCGAACGAGTACATCATGAAGCCTTTCGACAGCGACATCATCCAGACCAAGTTCCAGCAGGTCGGGCTGCTGTGACGGGCGGGACCACCGCACCGTTTGCCGCTCCGACCCTGAAAGGCTGATTGCGATATGTCTGATCGTTTCGGCAGACCTCCTCCCCCCGCGCCGTCGGGGCATCCGACCGGCGCGGCCGGCGGCGATCCCGTCCGGGTGATGGTGGTCGACGATTCCGCCGTGATCCGTGGCCTTCTGACCCGCGCGCTGGAAGGCGATTCCGAGATCCGCGTGGTCGCGTCGGTCGGCGACGGCCAGATGGCCGTCAACGCCCTGCAGCGCAACTCGCTCGACGTCATCGTCCTCGACATCGAGATGCCGGTGATGGACGGGCTGACCGCCATCCCGAAGCTGCTGGCGGTGGCGCCGCAGGTGAAGATCATCATGGCCTCCACGCTGACGCTGCGCGGGGCCGACATTTCCATGCGCTGCCTGTCCGCGGGGGCCGCCGACTACATCCCCAAGCCGACCTCCACCCGCGAGATCGGCGGGGCGGACGCCTTCAAGCGCGAGCTGGTGTCGAAGGTCAAGGCGCTGGGCGCCGCCGCCCGCCGCGCCGGGTCCCGCACCCGCGGCGAGCTGCGCCCGCTGAACCCGGTGCCCGCCGCCTTCCTAAAGCGCGAGCCGCCGCCCGTCACGCTGCGCCCGGCTCCCGCCGTCGGCTCCGTCGGCCAGGTCAAGCCGGACGTGATCGCCATCGGCAGCTCCACGGGCGGCCCGCAGGCGCTGTTCGAGGTGCTCGCCCATCTGAAGACCGGGGTCACCCAGCCGATCCTGATCACCCAGCACATGCCGGCGACCTTCACCACCATCCTGGCTGAGCACATCACCCGCCAATGCGGGCTGAACGCCCAGGAGGCGAAGGACGGCGAGCCGGTGGTGTCGGGGCGCTGCTACATCGCGCCGGGGGACTTCCACATGCTGGTCACCCAGCGTGCGGGCGCCAACGTGATTTCGCTGACCAAGGACCCGCCGGAGAATTTCTGCCGCCCGGCGGTGGACCCGATGATGCGGTCCATCCTCCGCGCCTTCGGCGGGCGCAAGGTTCTCGCCTGCATCCTGACCGGCATGGGGCAGGACGGGCTGAAGGGCTGCACCGATGTGGTGAACGCCGGCGGCACCCTGATCGCGCAGGACGAGCCGTCCAGCGTCGTGTGGGGCATGCCGGGGGCCGTCGCCCAGGCGGGCATCTGCTCCGCGGTGCTGCCGCTCAAGGAAATCGGTCCCTACATCCGCAAGTTCGCATCGAGGGCAGCATGAGAGTCGAAGATTTCGACATGTTCTCCACGCTGCTCAAGCAGCGTTCCGGTCTGGTCCTGACTCGGGACAAGGCCTACCTGCTCGAATCCCGGCTGATGCCGGTGGCGCGCAAGTGGAACATGAAGGGGCTGGAGGAGCTGGCCTCCAGCGTGCGGACGCGCAAGGACGAAGCCCTGTTGCGCGACATCACGGAGGCGATGACGACCAACGAGTCGTCCTTCTTCCGCGACCAGAAGCCCTTCGACCAGTTCAAGCAGATCGTCCTGCCGAGGCTGTTGGAAGCGCGGTCGGCGAAGCGGTCGATCCGCATCTGGTCGGCGGCCTGCTCGTCCGGGCAGGAGGCTTATTCGCTGGCCATGCTGCTGAACGACGACGCGGCGAAGCTGGCCGGCTGGCGGATCGAGATCGTCGGCACCGACATCTCCGCGGAAATGGTGGAACGCTCCAAGTCGGGCATCTACACCCAGTTCGAGGTGCAGCGCGGCCTGCCGATTCAGATGCTGGTGAAGCATTTCAAGCAGCAGGGCGACAAGTGGCAGATCAGCCAGCAGCTGCGCCAGATGGCCTCCTTCCGCGAATTCAACCTGTTGGGCGACCTGTCGGGGCTGGGGCAGTTCGACATCGTGTTCTGCCGCAACGTGCTGATCTATTTCGACCAGCCGACCAAGACCAAGGTTCTGGAGGCGATCGCCCGCCAGATGCCGCAGGACGGTGTGCTCTATCTGGGCGGTGCGGAAACCGTGCTGGGCATCACCGACCGCTTCAAGCCGGTGGAAGGCCAGCGCGGCCTGTACAGCCTGGGCGGCTTCCAGGTGCCGAGCGGGCTGAGGGCGGCCGTCTAATCAGGGCTGTCTGATCAGGGCGGCGTGACGGTGAGGCGGTCGGCGGCGCCTTCCTCCATGACCCAACGGCGGAAAGCGGCGATCTTCGGCCGGTCGGCGGTGACCTCTGGGCAGACGAGGTAGTAACCGAAGTCTCCCGGCAGGGCGAGGTCGAACAGCCGGGTCAGCCGCCCGCTCGCCAACTCCTCCAACACCAGGGTGCCGCGCGCCATCGCGATGCCCTGGCCGTTTTCCGCGGCTTCGATGGCGATTCCGATCTCGTCGAAGACCATCTCGGAGCTTGGCTTCAGGTCGCCGAGCCCGGCCATTGCCAGCCACGTCGCCCAATAGCTGTGGCCGGTTTCCTCGACCAGGACATGATGGCGCAGGTCGGCCGGCTGCCGCAGCGGCGTCGGCCCCTGCAGCAGGGCCGGGCTGCACACCGGGAATACCGCGTCGTCGAGGAAGCGGTCGGCCCGCAAACCCTCCCACACCCCAAGGCCATGGCGGAGCCCGATGTCGATGTCAGCCTCGCGCTCGAAATCGATCTCGTGCTGGCTGACGCTGATGCGCAGATGGATTTCCGGGTGGCGGGCGCGGAAGCGGCCGATGCGGCTCATCAGCCAGCGGCTGGCGAAGGAGGGCGAGACGCTCATCGTCAGCACGCCGGAGCGCTCATGCTCCATCACCCGCTCCAGGCCGGTGGCCAGCCGCGCGAAGGCGTCGCGCACGCTGGGCAGCAGGAGCTGGCCGGCGTCGGTCAGAACCAACGCCTGATTCAACCGGCGGAACAGCCGGATGCCCAGTCGATCCTCCAAGGTCCGGATCTGGTGGCTGATCGCGCTCTGGGTGACGTTCAACTCCTCCGCCGCGCGGGTGAAGCTGAGATGGCGCGCCGCCGCTTCGAAGGCGCGCAGGCCGTTGAGGGGAGGGATCTGCATGGGTCCGCATCCGCCGGATTGTTGCCCGGCCGCATGAAATTCTCTCATGCAGGTTAGAGAAAGCATCCTTTGCGGACAAGCCGCTTCCGGGTCATTTCTAGGGGACGGAAATCATCAAGCGGAGTGTCGGATCATGAGCAGGAGAGCGCTGGGCGTCGTTTCCACAGACCGGGGCATGGTGTCTCTTGGCGGCGCGCGGCGGTTTGCCGAGCGCGCGTTCGGCGAGGTGCTGGGGATGATCGAGCGCCACCGGCAGCGCCGCTCCCTGGCGGCCCTGGACGACCATCTGCTGCGCGATGTCGGGCTGAGCCGCAAGGACGCCCGCCGCGAAACCGGCAAGGCGTTCTGGCAGGAATAGCCGTGGAGGGCGGCAGGCCTGAACCCGCCGCTCACCGGCATGACTTTCAACAGTGATGGGCGGTCGGCGATCAGCCGGCCGCCTGAGCCTGCTGGTGCGGGACGCGCGGGATCGGCGACGCCTCCTCGTGCGGGTCGCGCAGCACGTAGCCGCGGCCCCACACCGTCTCGATGTAGTTGTCGCCCTGGGTCGCCGCGGCGAGCTTCTTGCGCAGCTTGCAGACGAAGACGTCGATGATCTTCAATTCCGGCTCGTCCATGCCGCCATAGAGATGGTTCAGGAACATCTCCTTGGTCAGGGTCGTGCCCTTGCGCAGCGACAGCAGTTCCAGGATGCCGTATTCCTTGCCGGTCAGGTGGAGCGGCTGGTTGTCCACCTCCACCGTGCGGGTGTCCAGGTTCACGGTCAGGCGGCCGGTGCGGATGATGCTGTCGGAATGGCCCTTGGAGCGGCGGACGATGGCCTGGATGCGGGCGATCAACTCGCGCTTGTCGAAGGGCTTGGTCAGATAGTCGTCGGCGCCGAAGCCCAGACCCTTGATCTTGTGGTCCAGCTCCGACAGGCCAGAAAGAATGAGGATCGGCGTGGTCACCCGCGCGGCGCGCAGGCGGCGCAGCACCTCGTAGCCGTCGATGTCCGGCAGCATCAGATCGAGGATGATGATGTCGTAATCGTACAGCTTGCCGATTTCGAGTCCATCCTCACCGAGGTCGGTAGAGTCGACGATGTAGCCTTCCGACTGGAGCATCAGTTCGATGCTCTTGGCCGTGGAGGAATCGTCTTCGACCAGCAGAACCCTCATGGCGATATCCCGATGTTTGATGGCGCGTTTCTGGCTTCCGAAGCGGCGTTGCTGTCCCGCAGTTCCTTAACCAATTCCCTTAACAGATCCGCTCGTCTGTTTACACAGGTTAACAGACGATTCAGCTTAACGCCAGAGGCATAGCACTTCATTTAACGTTAATGTTTTTGGACGAGCATGACGCGGGCGGCATGGCGGCGGACTCCCAGCCCACCGCAAATTGCGCCGTCCGCACCCGGCTCACCCGTCCCAATTCCGTCCGCTGATCCGCAAGACCGTGCCCGCCGACGTCGCCCGCATCCTTCAGGAAATCGAGTCCGTGTCCGGTTGCAGCCGGTTCGGGCGGGTCACCGCCGTGCTCGGCCTGCTGGTCGAGGTCGGAGGGATCGAGAAGGAGTTGTCGGTGGGCGGCCGCTGCATCGTCGAATCCCGCGACGGCCGGCAGGTCCCCTGCGAGGTGGTCGGCTTCCGCCAGGGCCGCGCGCTGCTGATGCCCTTCGGCTCCATCGACGGGGTCGGGCTGGGCTGCCGCGCGCTGGTGTCGGACAGCCAGCCCATGGTCTTCCCGACGGAGGCGTGGCTCGGCCGTGTCATCAACGCGCTGGGCGAGCCGGTGGACGGCAAGGGACCGCTGCCCAAGGGGACGCATGGCGTTCCCATCCGCAACAACCCGCCGCCCGCCCACTCCCGCGCCCGGGTGGGCGAGAAGCTGGACCTGGGCATCCGCGCCATCAACGCCTTTCTCACCTGCTGCCGCGGCCAGCGCATGGGCATCTTCGCCGGCTCCGGCGTCGGCAAGTCGTCGGTGATGTCGATGCTCGCCCGCTTCTCCGGCGCGGAGGTCGCGGTGATCGGTCTGATCGGCGAACGCGGGCGCGAATTGCAGGAATTCATCACCGAGGATCTGGGCGAGGAGGGCCTGTCGCGCAGCGTCGTGGTCTGCGCCACCTCCGACGAGGCGCCGCTGATGCGCCGCCAGGCCGCCTACATGACTCTGGCCGTGGCGGAGGCCTTCCGCGACGCCGGCCGCAACGTGCTGTGCATGATGGACAGCGTGACCCGCTTCGCCATGGCCCAGCGCGAGATCGGCCTGTCGGCCGGCGAGCCGCCGACGACCAAAGGCTATCCCCCGACCGTCTTCGCCGAGCTGCCGCGCCTGCTGGAGCGCGCCGGGCCGGGCTTGAGCGGGTCGGGGTCCATCACCGGCCTGTTCACCGTGCTGGTGGAAGGCGACGACCACAACGAACCCATCGCCGACGCCGTGCGCGGCATCTTGGACGGCCACATCGTCCTGGAGCGCCAGATCGGTGAGCGCGGGCGCTACCCGGCCATCAACATCCTGCGCAGCGTGTCGCGCACCATGCCCGGCTGCAACTCCCCCATGGAGAACGAGCTGGTGAACCACGCGCGGCGGCTGATGTCGTCCTACGACAATATGGCGGAGATGATCCGCCTGGGCGCCTACCGCAAGGGCACCGACCCGCAGGTGGACGAGGCCATTCATTTCCAGCCGGCCTTGGAGGCGTTCCTCAAGCAGGGCAAGCGCGAGGCGACCGACCTCGACAACAGCTACGCCCAGCTTGCCGCCATCTTCGGCATTGAACAGTGGCCGCCGCAAGAATGAGCAGTCTCAAGACCATCATCCGCCTCCAGAAATGGAAGCTCGACGAGAAGCGCCGGGCGCTGGCGGAGCTGCAGAACCTCGCCGACCGGCTCCAGGCCGAGATCGACCGGCTGAAGGAGGAGATCGCGGCGGAGCGCGACACCGCCCGCGGCAACGTCGAATACGCCTTCACCTACAGCAACTACATCCAGGCGGCGATGGAGCGCGGCAAGCGGCTGACCCAGTCCATGGGGCAGGTGGAGGCCCAGATCGCCGTCGCCACCGACGAGATGGCCGAAGCCTTCCAGGAGCTGAAGCGCTACGAACTGGCCGAGGAGGAACGGTTGAAGCGCGAGAAGGAGAAGCTGAAGCGCAAGGAGGCCAACATGCTGGACGAAACCGCGCTGGTCGGCTTCCGCCGCCGTCAGCGGGAAGAAAGCGAACTGGAAACCTGACGGCCCGGCCCGTTCAATCGACCGTGGCGTTGTCGGTGGGAAGATCCGAATAGGACACCACGCGCGCACGGCCGGCGTGTTTGGCGGCGTACAGCGCCCGATCGGCGTTCTGAAGCGCCAGGGCCAAGTCCGCCGCGTCCGACGGCCAAAGCGCGATGCCGATGCTGCATCCGATCTGGACATCGAGCCCGTCGGCCATGATCGGGGCGGATACGCTGTCGATGATCCGTCTGGCGACGTCCAGGGCATAATGCCCCTGTTGGCCATCCGGCAGGGAGAGCAGCACGGCGAACTCGTCACCGCCGAGGCGCGCCGCGAAATCCCCATGGCGCACGCAACGCGCCAGCCGGTCGCCGATCTCCTTCAACACCATGTCGCCGGCATGGTGACCGTGCCGGTCGTTGATCGGCTTGAATCCGTCGAGGTCGATGTAGAGGATCGCCACGGCATCGCGATCCGACGCCGGCTGCTCCTGAAGGCGCTCCACGTGAGCTTCGAAGAAGCGCCGGTTGGCGAGCCGCGTCAGGCGATCCTCGAAGGCGATGGTGCTCAGCGTCCGCCCCATCGTCCGCATGCCCCATCGTCCGCATCGCGTGGGCGACTTGGCCAATCTCGGACGGGTGGACCGGCGCCGGGGTGCAGGGGGCATGGGGATCGAAGAGGTCCGACGACAGGAACGCCGCCGATGCCTTGAGGTCCCGCAGGCCGCGCAGGACCATCACCTCCATTAGCATCCAGACCCCTCCGACGATGAGAAGCACCACACCGACCATGACACCGGTTCCCAGCAGCAGGTTCCGGTCGGCCGCAATCAGGATGTCGTCGCGCGTGACGGCGACGACGATCTTGGCGCCGGTTTCCTCCAGGGTCGAGAAGCCGCTGATCCGGGGGACGCCGTCCAGCCCGTCATCCTCGATGATGCCCGCCTCCTCCTGCAGGAATTTGCGGACCATCGGATGATCGGCCATCGATCGCCCGACGAGCCCTTGCGGGTCCGGCACACGGGCGAGGACCGTTCCCTGGGAATCGAACAGCGAGACGATCCCGCCGGACTCGCGGGCAATCTCGGCGGACAGTTCCGCAAGCCAGCTCAGATCCACCCCGCCCACCAGCACGCGGCTGACCGATCCGTCATCATCGAGAATCGGCAGGGCGGCGACCACGCGGGGTTGCTTGCTGTTCTGGCCGATCAGGAAGTTGCTGACCGTAAAGCCGCGCGTCGCCAGGGCTTCCTTGAAATAGTCACGTTGGGCGAGGTTCAGCGAGCGGTTGTCGCTGCTGTTGCACAGCAGATTTCCATCGGGATTGAACACGCCGAAACCGGCGGCCCAGGGATAGAGGTCGGTCGCCTGTTTCAACAAGGTCGAGCAACGTTCCGGGCTCGCTTCCCGGATGTCGGGGACCAGGGTGAGAAGCTGGAGGACGCTGCGGGCCTGCTGAACGATCTGCGCCTGCTGCTGCGCCCCGCGGTCGGCGAGCAGGCGGGTGGCATCGCGTGCCCGCTCGATGTCCTGGCTGCGCTCTTGAAGCAGAAGGACGACGACCAGACCCACCATTGGAAGAAGGGCGAGCAGAATGAAGGCTTCGAGGCGTGCGCGAAGCCCAACGCGCGCCCACAGGGTTTGGGCACGCCTCAATATTCGCGCACGTTTCAACGGGCTCATCCACGCACCGACCGACCCGCTTTATTCTCATGCGGGTTGAGGAAATCAAGCGATGAACGCCGTGGAATGGCGCGGTGCAGCCATGCCGTCCGATCGGTGTGGCCAGGGGTCGGGAATCAGACGCGCCGCATCCGGGCGAAAAGATGCGGGTTGTCCCAACCGGGCTGGCGGTCCTCGATGACCACGCGCTGGGGGACGGGCAGGGTCCGCTCCACCGTGATCTCGACCCAGCGGGGGATCAGTTCGTTGTTCAGGTCGTCGAGCACGGCAACGGCCAGGGCCTCCGGCCCGGCGGTTGCGGCGGTGCCGGACAGGGCGCCGAGATAAGCGGCGACGCCCTCCGGCGCGGCGACCGCGCGGTCGGGGACGTAGCGCAGGGTCAGGCGGGTGCCGGGCGCCGGTTCCCCGTGAAGCTCCACCAGATAGTCATGGCGGGCATCCGGGTTGGCGGCGGTGGTCAGAAGCTCGCGGCGGTGCATGGCGTCCAGGCTCGTCAGGCGGTGTAGCTGCTTCCGCCGGCCCCGGTTCGGGTCAGCTTGACCCAGCATTTGGCTCCGGACTGGAAGGACAGGCCGCCGATGTAACCCACGGCGCGGATGCTGTCCGCGAAAATCTGGATCAGGTCCAGGCGGATCTCCGGCGCCAGCGGGGTGTGGCTGCGCAGGATCAGGTCGAACCGGTTGGGCTGCACCAGCCCGTCGAGCTGCATCGGACCGAGCCGGCTGAGATCCAGGTCGAGCAGGAAGCGGCTCCCCTTGTCGCCGCCCTTGCGGCCCGTCTTGCCGTCCTCTTCCGAATTTATGGGATGGATGTGCAGCTTGAGCGGCATCAGCCCGTTGGCGTCCATCATCGGCAGGGTGTAGGGGCGCCAGTCGCCGGGCAGGGGATCGCCCGCCTGCTGCTGGAGGCTGCGGAACTCGCGTTCCAACTGGGACAGCAGGCCGCCTTGGCCGGATTTCTCCAGGGCGGAGGCGGCGTCCTCCCCCAGCCAGCCGCGGGCGTCGCCGCCGCGGATCGCCGACAGGAAGAAACTTAGCGCCGCGCCGAACTTGCGGTTCGGCTGCGGCATCACCGTGCCGATCAGCGCTTGCGCGGCGGAGCGGTCCACCCCGGCCAGGGTGGCCAGGAGTTGGCGCATGGCGGGCCAGTCCCGTTCGCTCAGCGGCCCCGGTTCTGCGGTGAGCGGGGGTGGCGCGGTCTGGAGCGCCTTGGCGGGGTCGGTTAGGGCCGCGGTGACGGCGCTGCCCTGCGGTAGACTCGCCTGGACGTTCAGCGCCAGCATGCCCTGCGGCGTGGCGAGGATCGGCTGGCCCTGCGGCGTGCTGCCGGCCACCGTGCCCTTCAGCACCGGTCCATCGGGCATCTCCGGCGTTGTCGGGGAGGCGCCGGAGTCCACACTGGGCGTTGCGGTCGGGGTTGCGGCGCCGCGGGGCGAGGCAGGGGCCGATTGCGGCGCTGCGGGAGGCGAAGAACCGGGTTGGGACGGGGCACCGTCCTTGCGGGGCGGGGTGCCGGCGCTCTGGCCGTCCGGTGGGAGGGACCCGTCGTCCGGCGGGGTGGCCTGCGGCTGGTCCGGCGGGGGGGTGACGGTCAGGATCTTGAGAGCGACGGTGCCGCCCTGGGTCAGGACCGGTTCGCCGGCTGGTTTCGCGGGGGTCGGCTTTGGGGGAGCGGCGGGCTCCGCGAGTTCCCCGCCGGGATGCGCCGCGTCGCCGCCGAGTTCCACCGTGGCGTCGAGCATCGGCTTGCCGGGGAGCGGTGTTGCGCCCGAAGGCGTGGGCTGCGCCTGTGGAGGGGCGGGGGTTGTGTTGGGTTGGCCGGCTTGCGTCGGTGCCGGGGCTTGGCCGCTGTCGCCGTCCGTGACGGGAAGGGGCGGCGGGGCCGCCGGGGTGGCGGTGATCTGGCCGGGGAGGGCCGGGGGGGCGCCGGGCGCGGCCGGAGGCTTCGGCGCCGCGGCGATGACCAGCGCGGGAACGATGGTGCCCGGCAGCAGCAGGGGAAGCGGCTGGCCCGCCGGTCCCGTGGTCGGCGTGGCAAACGCCGGGTTGGGCAGGATCACCACCGGCGTCGCCGAGCCCTGAGGCTGCGCCACGCCGGTCTGGCTGGGGACGGTCTGCGCCGGTCCGCTCGTCGGCGGTGCTGTCGGGACGTTCGGCGCGGTGGTCGGGGGGGCGGTCTGGGTGCCTTGGGTCAGCACCAGAACCTTCGCCGCGAGGCTCTGTGTGGGGGAGGCCGCGGCGGGGTCGGTCGACGCGGCCTGCGCCTGCTCCAGCAACACCTGCGCCGGGGTGATCTGGAGCGTCACCGGTTTGTCGGCGGGCAGCGGCGTCGGGGTTTGCACAAGCACTTCGCCGGCCTGTGTCCGCACGCGGGCCAGACCCTCCGGCGTGGTGCCGACGACGGTGCCGGTCAGCACCACCGGGCGGGCGATGTCCTGCAAGCGCTCCGGCAGGGCCTTGATCGTGCCCTCGGCGACCGCCACCGGGGCGGGCGCGGGGGTGGCCGCCGCCGGGGCGGCGGGCGCACCGGCGGCCGGGGGTGGAAGGGCGCCCCCCATTCCGGCCTTACTGGCCGTTCAGAAGCCGCTGGGCGATGGCCAGCACGTCCCGCGCGGCGTCGGAACTGGGCGAGCGGGTCAGCAGCGGCGACTGGTTGCGGATGGCGTCGCGCACCTTCAGGTCGCGGCGGATGATGCCGGCCAGCGCGGGCTTGTACTTCAGGAAGTTCTGGCAGGCCTTCAGGATGGTGCCGTAGGTCCGCTCGCCGTCCTTCACGCTCTGCGCCATGTTCACCACGACGCGCAGGTCGGCGGTGGGGTTGGTGGCGTGGGTCAGCTTGATGAAGGCGTAGGCGTCGGTCAGCGACGTCGGCTCGTCCGTCGTCACCACCAGCGTCGTCCCGGCCGGGCCGGACAGGGTGCGCACCGTGCGGTCGACGCCGGCCCCCATGTCCATGATGACGCAGTCGTAGCGCCGCGCCAGCTCCATCAGGTCGTTGCGCAGGCCGGACAGGCGCTGGCTCGGCAGTTGGGCGAGCGTCCCGGAGCCGGAGCGGCCCGCGATGATGTCGAAGCCACCATCGGTGTAGCGCTGGGCCGCGCGGCCCAGCGTCACGTCACCGTTGATGACAGCGCCGAGATCGTTCTTGGGCTGGAAGCCGAGTTGGATGTCGACGTTGGCGAGGCCGAGGTCGCCGTCGAACAGCAGCGAGTTCTTGCCCATCTTGGTCAGCGCGTGGGCGAGCGTGATCGAGAACCACGTCTTGCCGACGCCGCCCTTTCCACTGGCCACGGCGATGACGTTGGCACCGCGCAGCGGGTGAACGTTCTTGAGGGCGGCCGGAAACACCGGATCGGTCATGGGATGGTCCTCGACGAAGAACGAACGGCTTTGGTCTTGGCAGGGGCCGCCGGCTTGGGCCGGTTGCGCGCCGCCTTGTCCTCGGCGGGCATCATCAGGCGGGCGAAGGCCACCGGGTTCAGCGGTGTCAGCCCTTCGGCCACCTTGGAGGAAACGCTGGCGTTGCAGAAGGCCATCCGCGCGCGGTGCGCGGTGCCCAGGAGACTGCCCAGCCGACGCGCCATGTCGAGCCGGGTGATCAGCATCCGCCGCACGCCCAGCGCCTTGAAGGATTGGGCGATGTCGGCGGCTTCCATGGCGTCCAGCCCGGCGGGGAGCACGAGGATCGGCTCGGCCACCCCGGCGGACAGCAGGGCCTTGAGGTCGGCCATGTCTTCCCGGTTGTAGGGGTTGCGCCCGGCGGTATCCACCAGGACGACGTCGGCGCCGCGGCTGACCTCGAACGCGCCCGCGAGCGCGTCGGGGTCTTCCACCGTCGCCAGTTTGATTTTCATCAGACGCGTGAAGGCGGCCAACTGTTCCATGCCGCCGGCGCGAACCGTGTCGGTGGTGATCACGCCGACCGAGCGTTTGCGGAACACCGCCTGGGCGGCCAGCTTGGCGACGATCAGCGTCTTGCCGCTGCCCGGCGGGCCGACCAGGATCAGCGGCTTGTTGCCGCCGCGCCGGTCCTGCAACGGGCTGAAGGTGAACATGGAATCGAGCGCGGCGCCCAGAGCCAGCGCGGGATCGTCGGTGTCCAGCCCTGCGGCGGCGTCGATCAACTGCTCGGCCAGCGCGGCGGGCACGCCGTGGCGGTGCAGCACGTCGGCCACCACCTCGCCCACGTCGATCTCCGGCTCCTCCTCGACCACCACCACGGGGCGGGCGGTCCGGGTCGGCTGGGCTGTGCGCGCCTGCGTCATCAGCAGATCGTCGTCCTCCACCGCCGCGGTCACGCGAACGCCGCCGCCGTCCTCCTCGCGCGTGGCGACGATGATGGCATCGTCGCCCAGCGTCTGGCGGACCATGCGCATGGCTTCGGACATGGACTTGGCGTGGAACGACTTCAGCCGCATCGGCCCGCTCCCCGCCCGTCACACTGGTTCGTCATGGCCTGCATCAGATCTGCCCCAGGGTCTTGATCCGCGCCTTGGGGTGGATCTCGTTCTGCGACATCACCACGGTGGCCGGCCGGAACCGCTCGACGATCGAGCGGACGAAGGGACGGATCAGCGGGCTGGTCAACAGGACGGGGGTCTCGCCCATCATGGCGTGTCGCTCGAAGGTTTGGCGGACCGAAGTGATGAATTGCTGAAGCCGGCTCGGCGCCATCGTCAGTTGCCGGTCGTCGCCGTCGCCCACCAGCGATTCCGCGAACGCCTGCTCCCACTCGGGGGACAGGGTGACGAGCGGGATCACTCCCATCTCGTTGATGTTCGCGTCGCAGATCTGCCGCGCCAGGCGCGTGCGCACATGCTCGGTGATCTGCGTGATGCTGCGGGTTTGGCTTGCCGCCTCGGACACGCCCTCCAGAATGGTGGCAAGATCGCGTACCGAAACCCGTTCTGCAAGCAGGTTCTGCAACACCCGTTGCAATCCGCCCACAGTGATCTGCGCCGGCACCACATCGGCGATCAGCTTCTGGTGTTCCTTGTCCAGCTCGTCCAGCAGCTTCTGCGTCTCGGTGAAGGACAGCAGCTCCGGCATGTTGTCCTTGATCAGCTCGGTCAGGTGCGTGGTGATGACCGTGGACGGATCGACCACGGTGTAGCCCTTGAACAGCGCCTCCTCGCGGTAGCCCGGCTCGATCCAGATGGCCGGCAGGCCGAAGGTCGGCTCCACCGTCTGCTCGCCGGGCAGGCTCATCGCCTCGCCGCGCGGGTCCATGACCAGCAGCATGTTCGGGCGGATGTCGCCGCGCCCGGCTTCGATCTCCTTGACGCGGATGATGTAGGAATTGGGCGGAAGCTGGAGGTTGTCCTGGATGCGCACCGCCGGCATGACGAACCCGACCTCGCCGGCGATCTGGCGGCGCAGGCCCTTGATCTGGTCGGTCAGCCGGTGGCTGCCCGCCTGCGGCTGGTTGATCAGCGACAGCAGGCCGTAGCCCAGTTCCAGCCGGATCAGGTCGATGGCCAGCGCCGTGGCGATCGGCTCGTCGGCCACCGGGGCGGCTCCGCCGCCCGGCCCGCCCATGCCCGCGGCCTCCGCGGCGGCGGCCTCCGCCTCCTCCGCCTCCTTCTTCGCGCGGATCTTCGGCAGATACCAGGCGGCGGCGCCGACGATGGCGATCACCGGCAGGAAGGGCAGCACCGGCATGCCCGGCATCAAGGCCAGCAGGGTGATGGCGCCTGCCGACAGTCCGAGAGCGCTGATGTGGTTGGTGAGCTGCCCGACCACCGCCTTGTCGGTGGAGCCGCCGGTGCCGGCCTTCGACACCAGGAAACCGGCGGAGATGGAGATGACCAGCGCCGGGATCTGCGAGACAAGTCCGTCGCCGATGGTCAGCTTGGTGAAGGTGTCCAGCGCCTGCAGGATCGGCATGTCGTAGCGCAGGACCGCCAGCGACACGCCGCCGATGATGTTGATGAACATGATCATCAGGCCGGCGACGGCGTCGCCCTTCACGAACTTCGACGCACCGTCCATGGAGCCGAAGAAGGCGCTTTCGTCCTCCAGCTCCTTGCGCTTGGCGCGGGCGGTGGTCTCGTCGATCATGCCGGCGGACAGGTCGGCGTCGATGGCCATCTGCTTGCCGGGCATGGCGTCCAGGGTGAAGCGCGCCGCCACTTCGGCGATGCGGCCCGAACCGGCGGTGATGACCTTGAAGTTCACGATCGTCAGGATTGCGTAGACGATCACGCCGATGATGAAGTCGCCGCCCATGACGAAGCCGGCGAAGGCCTCGATGACATGGCCCGCTGCGGACGTCCCCTCATGCCCCTGGGTCAGGATCAGGCGGGTGGACGCCATGTTCAGCGACAGGCGCAGCAGCGTCGTGATCAGCAGGATCGTCGGGTAGGACGACAGCTCCAGCGGCTTTTCGATGAACAGCACCACCATCAGGATCAGGATCGAGATGGTGACGTTCAGCCCGAGCATCATGTCGAGCAGCATCGGCGGCAGCGGCAGGATCAGGCCGACGACGATCAGCATGATGCCGGCCGCCATGATGAGGTCGCCGCGCTTCAGCGCGCCCTTGGCGACGGCCACCATGTCGGTCAGCGCGGTCATGTTGCCGCCGCCTGCTCGCGCTCCGGGATTGTGTTCGGTCAGTGCCATGCCGCCGCTCCTCCGCCTTTCCTCCGATCAGCGGATCAGTAGGCCGCCCGTTCCTCGCTGCCCGGCGGCGGCACCGGCACCCCATCCTCGCTGTACTGCTTCAGCTTGTTGCGCAGCGTGCGGATGGAGATGCCCAGGATGTTCGCCGCGTGGGTGCGGTTGCCCAGGCAGTGCGACAGCGTGCCGATGATCAGGTCGCGCTCGACCTCCGCCACCGTGCGCCCGACGAGTCCCTGGACGGCGGGAGCGCCGGACGCCGCCCCCGCGTTGCCGTAGGCCGCGGCACCCGCGGCGTGGCCCTGCGGCGGCGCGTAGGAGGTCGGGTAGCCGGGAGCCGGCTGCCCATAGCCGCGCGGCGCCTGCGGCACCGTGCCGCCCGGCCCGGCGAAGGGGTTGGCGACTGGCGAGTTGGTCGGGATCGACGCTTGCGCCGATCCTTCCGGGGCGAGCAGCTGGCTGGTCAGCATGATCGCGTCGGGCCCGACCGTCTCCGACTTGGAGAGCAGGACGGCGCGGTGCATGGTGTTTTCCAGCTCGCGCACGTTGCCGCGCCAGTGATGGGCGCGCAGCATCAGCAACGCATCGTCCGACAGCCGCTTCTCGCCCAGCCCGTTGGCCTGCGCGTATTTCTTCAGGAAATGGTCGGCGATCATCGGGATGTCGGCCGGCCGTTCGCGCAGGGACGGAATGGCGACGCTGAAGACGTTCAGCCGGAAATAGAGATCCTCGCGGAAATTGCCGGCGCGGACCTCGTTCTCCAGGTTGCGGTTGGAGGTGGCGACCAGACGGACGTTGACCTTCACCGGCTGGGACGAGCCGATGCGGTCGATCTCCTTCTCCTGGATGGCGCGCAGCAGCTTGGCCTGGAGCCGCGGGTGCATCTCCGACAGCTCGTCGAGCAGCAGGGTGCCGCCGTTGGCCTCCTCGAAGCGGCCGAGCCGGCGGGCGACGGCGCCGGTGAAAGCGCCCTTCTCGTGGCCGAACAGCTCCGATTCCAGCAGGTTTTCCGGGATGGCCGCGCAGTTCACCGCAACGAAGGGCGCGTCGGAGCGCCGGCTCTTGCGGTGGATGTAGCGGGCCATCAGCTCCTTGCCGGTGCCGCTCTCGCCGGTGATGAGGACGGAGGCGTCGCTGGGCGCCACCTGGTCCGCCAGCCGCAGGGTCGCCAGCATGGCCGGGTCCTGGCAGACGATGGCGTGGCTTTCCTCCGCCACCGCTTCCAGCACGGCGGCGATCAGCTCCGCGTCGGGGGGCAGGGGGATGTATTCCTTGGCGCCGGCGCGGATCGCCTTCACCGCCGCCGCGGCGTCGGTGCCGATGCCGCAGGCCACCACGGGAATGGTGATCCGTTCCGCCTTCAGGCTTTCGATGAAGGTCGCGATGTCGAGTTTGACGTCGATCATCACGAGGTCGGCCCCCGCCGCCGCGCGCAGGGCGTTCAGGGCGCCCTCGATGCTGTCGGTGTGGGACACCTTCGCCCCGCGCTGCATGGCGATCTTGCCAGCGGCGGTGATGTACCCTTCCAACGTTCCAACGATCAGCAGACGCATCTTACGCTCCCCTCGGAGAACCCCGGTCGGAGTCCCGGTCGAAGTACTGAATCCGCTTTCCAGGCGGAAGAACGGCGTTCAGGAGCATCTCCAGACGCCGCGGATTTTCCTGACGCGCGATGGATACCGCGCCGATGGTGTAGAGAGTCTTGATGAGCGCGTCTTCCTCCGCGGTCCGCTCGACCTTCGCGGCCAGCGGGGCCAGCGCGACGTTGCCGAGCACCGCCCCGTAGAAGGTGGTCAGCAGGGCCAGCGCCATGGCCGGGCCGATGCTCGACGGGTCGTTCAGGCTGCCCAGCATCTGGACGAGGCCGACCAGCGTGCCGATCAGCCCCATGGCCGGCGCCACCTCCGACGCGCGGCGCAGCACGCCGGCGCTCTTGACCTTGCCGGCGCCCGACGCCTCGACCTCGCCGATCAGCATCCGCTCGATGTCGTCGGGCGGCAGGCCCTCGGCCACCAGCGTGACGGAGCGGTGCAGGAAGGACTCGTGCTTCAGCTCCGGCAGGACGTTGCGCAGCGTCTCCGGAGCGCGCCGCGCCGCCTCGGCCAGCAGCAGCACCTGCCGGGCCACGCCGCGCGGGTCGCTGGTCCGGTGGATCAGCACCGCCCCGGCGTCGCGCCAGGCGATGGCCACGTCGGACAGCGAAAAGGAGGCGGTGGTGACCGCCAGCGTGCCGCCCAGCACGATGATGAGCGAAGGCGGGTCGACGAAGGCGCGCAGACTGCCGCCCGACGCCATGGCGACGAAGATGACCACGGCGGCGGCGGCCAGACCGACCAGCGTCGCCATGTCCACCCCGCCGCGCGGGCGGGCCGAACGCCCACCCCGGCGGGACGATTCGGCGCTGTCTCGTGTGAGGCTCATCCGCGGTCCGACTTGATGATTTCGGTCATGGTGATGCCCAGCCGGTCCTCCACCACGACGACCTCGCCGCGGGCGACCAGACGGTTGTTCACGTAGATGTCGATGGCCTCGCCGACCTTGCGGTCCAGTTCCACCACCGCGCCGCGCCCGAGCTTGAGCAGCTGGCTGACCTGCATGGTCGATTTGCCGAGCACGGCGGAGATCTGGACGGGGATGTCGTAGACCGCTTCCAGGTCCTTGGCTGGACCCAGGCCGGTCTCATACTCCGCAATGTCGCTGCGGCCGCCGCCGTCCAACTCGTCGAGGGAGAAGCTGTCCTTGGCCATCGAAGTCTCCAGAAGCCCTTAGAACCTCAAAAAAAAATGCTACTTGCCGCCATCCGGTCCGCCGAGGTGTCAGCCCGGCGGCGCCTCCAGCAGGCCGGCCATCCGCCGTTCGATCTGGGCGAGCAGGCCGGCGGTGTCGCGCTCCACCCCGCCCTCGGCCCACTCGATCCGGCAGCTTCCCGGCGCCAGAGCGGAATCGCCCACCACCATCAGCTTCGCGCCGAAGCCGCGGGCGGCGATCACCTGATCCAGATGCTCGCGCACCGCGTCCACCGTGTCGTCGGCGACGCGGACGACCAGACGCGGCTCGTCGATCAGGTCGGTCAGGCAGGCGCGCACCAGCCCTTCCACCTCCATCAGCCCGCCGCGCCGCGCCAGCTCCGGCATCAGCTTGCGGACGATGGCCAGCGCGATGTGCACGGGCTGGTCGGCCCGTTGGGCGCTGGTGGCGTAATGCTCGTTCAGCAGGTGCTGCACGCCGTTGCCGATGGTTTCCAGCGCGTTGGCGGTCCGGGCCTGCACCGTGGCCTCGATCTCGGCGCGGGCCTTCTCGTAGCCGTCCTTGCGGCCGGCGTTGTTGCCGTCCAGGAAGCCCTTGCCGTAGCCCGTCGACTTGCCGGCGGTTTCGCCCTCCGCGAAGCCGGCGGCGCGGGCGGCGGCCAGATCGGCCTCGCCGAACACCGGCGGCGGCGGCTCGGGGGGCAGCTCCGGCTCCGGTTCGGGCTCCGGTTCCGGCAGGGGGATGTTGTCGAAATAGTCGTCGTCGGCCTGACGCTGCCGGCGCGGTGGTGCATCCACGTCGAAGGACTCGTCGAACAGGAACTTGCGGACCGAACTCATCGCGTCAGCTCTCCTGATACAGCCAGTTGCGCAGGATCGACACCGCTTCCTCCGGATGCTTTTCCACGATCTCGCCCACCTTGCGCAGCGAGGAGGCGCGGACGCGGCCTTCGACGCGGTTGATGTCGATCATCTGCTCCAGCTCCTCGTCGGCCTGGGCGGCTTCCAGGGCCAGATCCTGGGCCAGCGCGCCGGTCGGCGCGGCCAGCGCGGCGGGCATGCCGCTCTGGTCGGCCAGCAGGCGGTCCATGTCGTCCTCCTCCTGCTGGTCGGCCTTCTCGAAGGCGCGGGTGATCAGCGGGCGGATGACCAGCAGGATGATCAGCACGGCGACGATGCCCAGCACGACCATCTCCGCGATGCGGAACAGGTCGTCCTTGGTCATGCCGAGGAACAGCTCCTCCGGCTTCTGGACGTCGTCTTCCGGCGACCAGAAGCGCATGTTGATGACTTCCAGCGTGTCGCCGCGCACGGCGTCGAGGCCGACGGCGGAGCGGACGAGCGCCTTGATGCTCTCCAGCTCCTGCTCCGGCCGCGGCTGGTAGGCCGCCGGGTTGCCGTCCTTGGGCAGGCTGTAGGTGCCGTCGACCAGCACGGCGACCGACAGGCGGCGGACCTGCCCGGATTCGCGGACGTGGTTCTTGGTGGTCCGGCTGATCTCGTAGTTGATCGTCTCTTCGCTGCGGTTCTGCTTGTTCTGCGAGATCGGCCCGGCGCTGTTGCCCGACTGCGCGGTCGGCAGGTTCTGGTCCACGGTGACCGGCGACAGCGGGTCGCGGTCTTGGCTCTCGTTCGCCTCCGTCACCGTCTGGGTGGAGCGGACGACCTGGCTTTCCGGATCGAAGATTTCCGACTGGGTGGTGATGCGGTCGAAGTCGAGATCGGCCGACACCTCCGCCCGCACCTTGCCGTAGCCGACGGTGCGGCCCAGCAGATCCTCGATGATGCGGGCGATGCGGCTCTCGTAGGCGACCTTCTTCTCCTCCGCCGAGGCCAGCATGGCGTCCGCGCTGTCGTTGCCGGAGCCGCGGGCCAGCAGGGTGCCCTTGTCGTCGACGATGGAGATGCGGCTGGGGTCGAGGTTCGGCACGGAGGCGGCGATCAGGTGCTGGATCGCCTGGATGTTCTCGCGCGACAGCTGGGCGCCGGGGCGCAACTTTATGAAGATGCTGGCCGTCGCCGGGTTCTGCTGGCGCGCGAACAGCTCGCGTTTGGGCAGCACCAGATGGACGCGGGCGCTCTGCACCCCGTTCAGCGTCTGCACCGTGCGCGCCATCTCGCCTTCCAGGGCGCGCAGGTGGTTGATGTTCTGCATGAAGCTGGTGGCGCCGAAGCCTTCGCCCTTGTCGAACAGCTCGTAACCGATGGAGCCACCCGACGGCAGGCCGGCGGCGGCCATCCGCATGCGGGTCGGCCCCACCTGCTCGGCGGCGACCATGATCTTCGTGCCGGTCTTGTCGACCGTGAAGGGGACCTTCGCCTCCTCCAGCTTCTTGGCGATGGCCGCGGCTTCGGTGGGCTGGAGTTCGGCGTAGAGAAGCTCCATCTCCGGGGTGGAGAGGCGGGTCATCAAATAAACGAAGAATCCGATCAGGAGCAGGCCGACGCCACCGATGGCGGCCAGGCGCGCGGGACCCAGGTTGCGCAAGGTCTGCAGAAGATTGTTCACGCGCTAGTCCCCGATCGGATGCCCCGGTGGATCTCCGGGAAGTTCTTGATTTCGCAGACGCAAAAAAGGAATTTGCAAAAACCGCGCCGGTCCTCGTCTTCAGCGCGCATGCTGGGCTGTCTTGATGAAGAGAGCGTTAATTCGTGGGCAGAAATTGCCCAGTGCCCGGCAAAATGTGCCTATCGATGCGCGCCGGCAACGCTCTTCTGCCCACCTGTGAGCGAGGGTTCGGGCGCCGATTCACCAAAAAAGAGTGTTCGGCAGATTGTTTCCGTTCTAAGCAAATTAAAATTACTCCGAAAGAAGGAATAATGCGTGCGTGAGTAACCATTCTCTTTCTGTGGTTTGTTGGGACGTAGGTAGTAAATGCCGCAACGGTGGTTGACTTTACACCGCCGACGTCATAGCTGAGTTGCAATGGTCGCTTGTCCGATACCAAAAAGATCGTGGCACAAGCGCGTCGGAATCTTTCCAACGCAGAACCGAATGTTGCTTCGCGTGACATGGGGCTTTGCCACTTTTCCTGATGGGGGAATGTTGTGAAAAAACGTGGACGTGAGAAGAAGGAAGGCCTCAACGAGGTCGATGTGTTTGTTGGGCAGCGCCTGCGCGAACTGCGCATGCTCGCCGGTCTGAGCCAGAGCGATGTCGCGGCGGCTTTGGGGCTGACGTTCCAGCAGCTTCAGAAGTACGAGCGCGGCTTCAACCGAGTCTCGGCCAGCCGGCTGTTCAAGCTGGCCCAGTTCTTCCGGGTGCCGGTCTCCGTCTTCTTCGAGGGGCTGGAGGAGCGCCACGCCGCCCAGGAGGCGGGGGTCGCCAGCCCGCAGGCGGAGGAATCGGAGGGCACCCTGCGGTCCCGCGAGGCGCTGATGCTCGCCCGTTATTTCCAGAACATCCGCGACCCGCAGATCCGCGGAGCGATCCGGGAACTGGCCGAACGCTGCGCCGACCAGACCGACGGAGCCGGCGGTCAGGCGCTCGACGAGGATGCGGAGGTGGTCGACCCGACCGCCGTTCGTGGACGCCGCGGGCGCAACGCCGGCCACAGCGTCGGGCAGGCGTGAGGAGCGGGTGGCGTAGCCGTGGGGGCCCGGCCCCGTACGGTTCACCCGCCCGGTTTTGTGGGTAGGCCCGGCCCCGGCTTCACCGCTGGGCCGCGTCGGTTCGCGCCGCCCTGCCGCCTCGGCCCCCCGTGAGGCGATCGGGCGTGCGCGCTGTTGATTCGATTGGGTTTGTGTCGACCGTTGATGACGGACCCAACACGGGCGGGCAGGGCTTTTGTTGACGCTCGCCGCGTCCGGCTGGCCCCGCCACCTCCCCGGTGCCCGTCGCATGCTCCGGAAGCAGGAAGCCGCGCAAGCGCCTCGGCTGGGAAAACCCCGCCGAGGCGCTGGACGAACGGCTGCAATCCGTCGATAAGGCAAGCCGGAACAAGGCTGTTGCGACGACCGCCGGACTCCGCCCGTTCGATCCGCGATCCGAGACGGGCGGCGCCTTCCCGATCCGTCCGGTCACCGATCAGCCACCACGGAACTCACCCAACCACACCGACGGTGTTCGATGCAAAATTCCGGAGAACCGAAGACAGGCTTCCTTGGTCGGCGGGAACTCGACCTCCCGGTCACGATCTTCGAGGTGATGTCCCGCCTGTCGGACGAGCACAAGGCGATCAACCTTGGCCAGGGCTTTCCCGATGAGCGCGGTCCCGCCGACGTGCTGGACGTGGCGGCCAAGGCCATCCTCGAAGGGTGGAACCAATACCCGCCGATGATGGGCACGCCGGACCTGCGGCAGGCGCTGGCCGCCCACGGCCGGCGGTTCTACGGGCTGGACATCGATTGGAAGACCGAGGTGCTGGTGACCTCCGGCGCCACCGAGGCGCTCACCGCCAGCCTGCTCGGCCTCATCGAACCGGGCGACGAGGTGGTGCTGTTCCAGCCCATGTACGACAGCTACCTGCCGATCGTCCGGCTGGCCGGCGGCGTGCCGCGCTTCGTCAGCCTGAAGGCCCCGGACTGGAGCTTCACGCGGGCGGATCTGGAGGCGGCCTTCTCGCCCAAGACCAAGCTCGTCCTCATCAACGACCCGCTGAACCCCGCCGCCAAGGTCTTCACCCGCGCTGAGCTGGAGCTGCTGGCGGAGTTCGTCCAGCGCTTCGACGCCTTCGCCGTCTGCGACGAGGTGTACGAGCACATCGTCTTCGACGGGCGGCAGCACATTCCGCTGATGACGCTGCCCGGCATGCGCGACCGCTGCCTGAAGATCGGTTCCGCCGGCAAAACCTTCTCGCTGACCGGCTGGAAGGTCGGCTACGTCACCGGCGCGCCGCACCTGCTCCAGCCCGTCGCCAAGGCGCACCAGTACATCACCTTCACCACGCCGCCCAACCTTCAGACGGCGGTCGCCTATGGGCTGGGCAAGGACGACGCCTATTTCGCCGGGTTGGCCGGCGGGCTCCAGGCCAAGCGCGACCGGCTGGCCGACGGGCTGCGCGCCGTGGGGTTCGAGGTGCTGCCGTCCGCCGGCACCTATTTCGTGGTCGCCGACGTGTCGCCCTTCGGGTTCGACGGGAACGACGAGGCCTTCTGCCGCCGTCTGACCGCCGAGGCCGGGGTGACGGCCATCCCCGTCGGTGCCTTCTTCGTCCAGGACGCGCCGCGAAGCTTCGTACGCTTCTGCTTCTCCAAGAGGGACGAAATCCTCGATGGCGCGGTTGAACGGTTGAGGGCGCACTTCTCGCGGAAATGACATGAAGGCCTCCGCCGTCAACGCAGGATGGAGGGGCTTGCCGGAGACTTCGGTGGCGTGATACCCCTAGTCCTCTAGGGTCGATACCGGGCCGGAACGGATCATCGTCCGGATCCGCCCCGGTGGACCGCCTGTGGAAAGACCGGGATGCGTCTGCCGATCTCGTTCCGCTGGTGCGTGTTCGCCATTGCCGCCGTTGCGATCACGGTGGTCTGGGGGGCCTACGCGCAGGTGACGCGCGAGTTGCTGGACGGCCAGACGCGGGAAGCGGTGGCGAAGGCCGAGGTCATGGTCCGGGCCTTCGCCAAGAGCACCCACCGCGCGGTCCACGAGGTGGACATCACGCTGCGCTCCCTGGCGCTGGAATTCGGGGAGAACGGCCTGCCCGGCATCCGCAACTTCCTCGACCAGACGCTCTACGATCCGACGCTGATCCATCACTTCACCGTGCTCGACGCCGACGGGACCGTGCTGTTGCGCAGCGAAGGGCCGGGCGGGCGGATGAACGAGCGGGACGAGACGGCTTTCGCCTTTCACCAGGGCACCGGCCGCGACCTGATGCACATCGGAACGCCTTTTCCCGGAACGACCGGCGGCGGCCCCCTGCTGCGCCTCAGCCGGCGGTTGACCGACGGGGATGGCGGCTTCGCAGGCATCGTGATCGCCAACATCGACCCCGACATCCTGGCGGAGTTCTACCAGCAGGCGAATTTGGGGCCGCAGGGGGCGGTGACCCTGATCGGGATGGACAAGATGATCCGTGCCCGCGGCGCCTCGCGGGGCGTCGAGGCGGTCGGCTTCGCCATCCCCCACTCCCGCCTGTGGGAGGCGTTGGGCCGGTCGCTCGCCGGCGTCTATTGGCAGGAGTCGCAGACCGACGGCGTCCTGCGCGCCTTCGCCTACCGTATGGTGGAGAGCTATCCGTTGGTCGCGACGGTGGGCGTCGCGCGGGAAGACATCGAGGCGGGAGTGGCCGACCTGCGCAACACGCTGTTCCTGCTGGCGGCGATCCTGACCGTGTCCATCCTGCTGGTGATGCTGTTCCTTCTGGTGCAGCACCGCACCGCGGAGCGGTTGCGCGCCGCGCTGGCGCTGAACCGCAATTTCCTCGCCCGCGTCAGCCATGAACTGCGCACCCCGCTGAACGCCATCCTCGGCTTCTCGGAGATCATCCGCGATCAGATGCTGGGTCCGCAGTCCGGGGGACGCTACGCCGACTACGCCCGCGACATTCACGAATCGGGGCGGCATCTGCTGGGGCTGATCAACGACATCATGGATCTGTCGCGGCTCCAGGCGGGGACGCTGCCCCTGCATCCGGAGAATCTCGACGTCGCTCCGGTCGTCGAGTGGGCGTTCCGCATGGTGGCGCCGCAGGCCGACGCCAAGAGCATCCGGCTGGACATGAACGTCGAGCCGGGCCATCACGGCGTCACGGCGGACGAGCGCGCCCTAAGGCAGATGCTCCTGAATCTGCTGGCCAACGCCATCACCTTCACGCCGGACGGCGGGCGCATCCTGGTAACGGTCGGCGGCGGAGCGGACGGCGGGTGCCGCGTCCGGGTGACGGACAACGGCATCGGCATGACGCCGGAACAACTGCATCAGGCGGCGGAGCCCTTCGGGCAACCCGCGGTGCATGTGGCGCTGCCGGGGCAGGGCAGCGGGTTGGGTCTGTCCATCGTCAAGTCGCTGATGGAGGCCCATGGCGGGCGCCTGCGCATCGACAGCCGCCCCGGCGAGGGCAGCCAGTTCACGCTGGAATTCGCCGGCTGATCCCCGCTCCATCCCAAGCCTGATCCACATCCCATCCACCCTGCGGGATTTTCCGGGCGGCGCCGCAAAGCCGTGGCGAAACCAGGGGCGCTTCGGCATACTCCGCGCCGGTTTGCCGATAGCGGTGCTTTCGCAGGCCCGACGTTTTCGCATAGGCCCGCGCGCGCCGCGCCGGGCGGCTGGTCCAGGGAAGATCGAATGTTGCGTGCAGTGGCGCGTGTCTGTGCCGTCCTCGTCGCGTCCTCAACCCCCGTCATCGCCGCCGACGCGCCGCCCGAGCCGGTGCCTTTCGGCGTCTCCTCCGCCGAGGTGGTGGCGGAGCGCGACGTGCCGCAGGCCTGCTTCACCTTCACCGACCGGCTGGAGAAGTCGCGCGCGGTGAACTACCGCGATTATGTGGAGGTGGCGCCCGCCGGTGGCGGGGCGGCCTTCGACGGGACCGCCGTCGCCCGCGACCGCACGCTCTGCGTCGAGGGGCTGAAGCACGGGCAGAGCTACCGCATCACCCTGCGCGACGGGCTGCCGGGCAGCGACGGGAAGCGCCTGCCCAACCCGGACGCGCGCGACATTGAGGTGCCGAACCGCAAGCCGGCGCTGGCCTTCCGCGGCGCCGGCTACATCCTGCCGCGCATCGGCGCCGACGGTCTGCCGCTGCGCTCCATCAACCTCGACCGGGCGAAGCTCCAGGTGCTGCGGATCAACGACCGCAGTCTGGTGGAGAAGATCTATTTCGGCCGCATCGGCCAGCAGATGTCCGACCACGAGGTGGGTGAGATCCTCGACCGCTCCGGTCAGGAGGTGTGGCGCGGGGAAATGGCGATCAGCAACAGCCGCAACCAGGCGGTGTTGACGCCCTTTCCGATCGACGCCGTCCTGGGCCGGTTGGAGCCCGGCGTCTACATCGCCGTGGCCAGCACCGAGGACATCAAGCCCGGCGGCTGGGACCACAAGGCGACCCAATGGTTCGTCGTCTCCGATCTCGGCCTGAACGCCATCACCGGAGAGGACGCGCTGGTCGTCTTCGCCCGCTCCGTGAAGGGCGCGACCCCGGAGGCCGGCGTCGAGCTGCGCCTGCTCGCCCGCAACAACGAGGAACTGGGCAAGGCGCTGACCGGTGCCGACGGGCTGGCGCGATTCGACCTCACCGCCCTGCGCGCCGCCGGTCGGGAACCGGTGCAGGCGCTGTTCGCCTACCGCGGGGCGGGGGATTTCGGCTTCCTCGACCTCGTGACGCCGACGCTGGCCAACGCGCCTCCGGCGGCCGGGTCGCCCAACGCGGCGCCCGGCGGCGTCGCGGTGGCGGTCCCGGCGCGCCCGGTCCCCGGCCAGCCCGACGCCTTTCTCTACACCGAGCGCGGCATCTACCGCCCCGGCGAGACGGTGCATCTGGCGGCGCTGCTGCGCGACGCCGACGCCAAGCCGGTCACCGGCCGTCCCGTCACGCTGAAGATCCAGCGTCCGGACGGCTTCGAGGTGGACCGCCGCCCGCTTGCCGAATCCGGCGGCGGCAGCTTCGCCGCCCGCGTCGAGATCCCGGCCAACGCCATGACCGGCACCTGGGCCGTCACCGCCCATGGCGAGCCGGAGGCCGGGAGCCAGCCGAACACCATGGGTCCGGTGCTGGGCCGCGCCGAGTTCCTGGTCGAGGACTTCGTGCCGCCGCGGCTCGAGGTCGCCCTGGCCGCCGAGGCGGCGGAGCTTCCGGCGGACGGCAAGACGACCCTGACCATCGACGGGCATTTCCTCTACGGCGCCCCGGCGGCGGGCCTGCCGGGCGAACTGGCGGTTACGCTGCGCGCCGCGGCGAACCCCTACCCGAACCTGCCCGGCTACCGCTTCGGCCTCGCCCAGGAGGAGGTCAAGCCGCTGCGCAGCGACCTGCCGGGCTTCACCACCAACCGCAACGGGCAGGCCAAGGCCGACCTCGCGCTGCCCAAGGCGCCGGAGAGCACCAAGCCGCTGGAGGCGGTGGTCCGCGCCACCTTGCTCGACATCGGGGGCCGTTCGGTCAGCCGCGATCTGGTCCTGCCGGTGCGCCACCAGCCCTTCGCCGTCGGCATCCGCCCGCGCTTCGAGGGCGACGGCGTGCCGGAAGGCGCCACCGCCGGATTCGACGTGGTGGCGGTCGGGCCGGACGGCCAGCCGATGGACAAGGAGGACCTCTCCTACGAGCTGTTCGAGGAGGAGTACGACTACGCGTGGTTCGAGGCGAACGGGCGCTGGGACTACAAGGTGACGGTGCGCGACCAGCGGGTGACCGGCGGCACGCTCGCCGCCCAGGCGGCCAAGCCGGCTTCCGTGGAGGCTCCGGTGACCGCCGGGCGCTACCGGCTGGAGGTGTTCGACCCCAAGACCGGCGTGGCGAGCAGCCTGCGCTTCGCCGCCGGTTGGTGGATGACCCCGACCGCCGGCGAGCGTCCCGATCAGGTGGACGTGACCGTCATGCTGCCCGCCTACAAGGGCGGCGAGACCGCCTGGGTCTATGTCAAGCCGCCCTACGACAGCGAGGTGCTGATCACCGTCGCCGATCGCAAGATCCGCCACGCCTCCACCCGCCGCATCGGGCCGGAGGGGGCCTTCCTGGAGATTCCCGTCGATCCGACCTGGACCGGCGGCGTCTATGTGCTGGCGACCGCCTTCGGCGCGCCGGACGCCGCGGGCGGCCTGTCGAAGGGCGTGGCGCGCCGCGCCGTCGGCCTGTCCTGGCTGGCGGTGGACGGGAACGAGCGGGCGCTGGACGTGCGCGTCGCCGCCCCGGCGCAGACCGAGCCCCGCCGCTCCGTCACCGCCGAGGTGGTTGTGGAGGGCGTGCCGGAGGGCCAGCCCGCCTACGTGACGGTCGCCGCGGTGGATGATGCCGTGCTCCAGCTCACCGACCAGCATTCGCCGAATCCCATCGACCATTATCTCGGCAAGCGCCGCCTCGGCGTGGAGCTGCGCGATTCCTTCGGGCGGCTGATCGATCCGGCGGTCCTCGACGCCACCCGCCCGCGCCCCGGCGCCGCTCCGCGGCTGCGTCAGGTCGGCGTCACCGTTCCGCAGAAGTCGGAGCGCGTCGTCTCCCTGTTCTCCGGCGTGCTGACCGTGGGGCCGGAGGGCAAGGTGGCGGTGCCGCTGGACGTTCCCGACTTCCAGGGCCGGCTGCGCCTGATGGCCGTGGCGTGGAGCGGGGACAAGCTGGGCCGTTCCGAATCCTCCATGCTGGTCGCTGATCCGGTGCTGGCCGACCTGGGCCTGCCGCGCTTCCTGGCGCCGGGGGACCGGGCGGTGGTCCCGGTGACGCTCGACAACGTCGGCGGGCCGGCGGGCGCCTACAGCATTTCCCTGATCGCCAGCGGCGCCGTGTCGCTCGGCGAGGGGACCATCGCCGTGCCCGAGCTGGGCAAGGGCAAGCGGGCCACCGCCGGGCGGGTCCTGACCGCCAACGGCGTCGGCACGGGCCACATCGCGCTGGACGTGACCGGGCCGGACGGCCTGCGTATCACGCGCCAGTGGGAAATCCCGGTGCGCCCGGCCGCGCCGCTGGTCACCCGCCGCACCGCCTCCATGCTGGCCCCGGAGCGCAACGTCGAACTGCCCGCCGACCTGCTGAACGGCCTGCGGCCGGAGACTGCGACGGCGGCGCTGTCGCTCGGCAACCTGCCCGAGCTCGACATTCCCGGCCTGCTGACCGCGCTGGAGCGCGGCGGCCCCGGCGGGCTGGAGATGACGGCCAGCCGCGCGCTGCCGCTGCTGTCGCTGGGCGACGTGGCCGTCGCGCTGGGCGTCGCCTCGGACGAGCGGGTGAAGGCGCGGGTGCAGCGGTCGGTGGACCGCGTGCTGACCTTCCAGCGGATGGACGGCGCCTTCGCCGCCTGGTCGCCGAAGGGGGAGGCCGATTCCTGGCTGACCGCCTATGCGCTGGATTTCCTGGGCCGCGCCAAGGCCGCCGGCTACCGCGTGCCGGAAGGTCCCTACCGCAAGGGGCTGGACGGGCTGCGCGGCGCGCTCGACAACGCCTGGGTGGAGGCCGACGAGCAGCCGGCCCGCGCCTACGCGCTCTATGTGCTGGCCCGCGCCAAGATGGTCGATGCCGGTGCGGTCCGCTACTTCCAGGAAACCTTCTGGGACAAGCTGCAGACCGACTTCGCCCGCGCCCAGGTCGCCACGGCCATCGCCGCGCTGGGTGACAAGGACCGCGCGGCGGAGGCCTTCGGGCGGTTGTCCGGTGCCCGCGTCGTGTCGGCCAGCCTGCGCGACTACGGCTCGTCCCTGCGCGACGAGGCCGGCGTGGTGGCGCTGATGGGCGAGAGCGGCGTGGTCGAGCGGGATCGTCTGACCCAGGCGACCGAACGCCTGTCCAAGACCTACGCCGCTGTCCGCACCACCGGCGTGCAGGAGCAGGCGTGGCTTCTCCAGGCCGCCAAGGCGCTGATCGACCGGGCGCCGTCGATGAAGATCGCCCAGAAGGACGCGCAGGGGGCCGATCAGGTCGCCGAGGGCGTCAAGCCGTTGTTCCAGCGCATCGACCCGGCGGCCCCGCCGGCCATCCGCAACGCCGGGGGCGAGCCGCTGCGCCAGATCTTGTCGGTGTCCGGCATTGCCGACGCGGTGCCGGGGGCGGAGGAGCAGGGCATGACCATCACCCGCAGCCTGTTCGACATGACCGGCCGCCCCGCCGATCCGGGCGCCGTCCGTCCCAATGACCGGCTGGTGGTGATTTTGGAGGGCAGCGCCTCCGATCCGGTGGACCGGCAGGTTCTGGTGTCCGATCCGCTGCCCGCCGGCTTCGAGATTGAGGCCGCCCGCTTCGCCGGGGGCGGGGCGCCGCTGGGCGACCTGTCCTGGCTGGGCGAGCTGACCGCGCCGCGCGCCGTCGATTACCGCGACGACCGCTTCGTCGCTGCGCTCGACATGACCAAGCAGGCACCGCGTTTCCGGTTGGTCTATCTGGTGCGCGCGGTGACGCCCGGCGACTACGCCCAGCCCGGCGCCGCGGTGGAAGACCTCTACCGCCCGCACCAGTCGGCCCGCACCGCCGCGTCGCGCCTGCGCGTCCTGCCGGAGTAAGGAAGCCGAACGGAAAAGCCCCATCGTCCGCCGCGCGCGGGTGGTGGGGCTTTTGCTTTTTCAAGGCTGACTTTTCCGGCCCCGCCGGTCTCAGATGATCGTCTTGTGCTCGTCGTCGCGCTGCCGGGTGACGAGCATCAGGACGGCCACCACGACCGCGAAGAAGGCGGTCAGCGCCACGTAGAACAGCAACGCGACCCCGACCGTCAGGGTGCCGATCAGCACCATGGCGAGTATCCAGACGCCCAGCGATACGATGGCGCGCGACGACATCGGCTGTCCCAACCCTGCTTGCCGTAACTCCGGTTTGTCCTGCCCTGTAACCGCCCGTTGCGCCCGGCCATTCCTGGCCCGGGTTCGTCGACGGTTTTTTTGTTGAATGACCTGAGCCTGCCATAGCTGGGCAGGCTCATCGCCCGTGGCATGCTGTCACAGCGCGCGCGCGCCGCACCCCGGAAGGCCATCGGGACGGGAGCGGGCTGCCCGCTTGACAGCAAATGGCAGGTGCCTTACCTTTACGTAAACGTCAACCCGTGACGATCAAGGGCAATGACGATCAAGGGAAGGGTGGGAGGATGTCGCAACCCGCAAGGTTGATGGGGCTGGGCGCACGTGACGACGACGGACTCGCCCCCGGCGCGGATGGCGCCGGGCGCTCCTTCGCCATCGGTGAACTGGCCGACGAGTTCGGGCTGACTCACCGCACCATCCGCCATTACGAGGACGAAGGGCTGCTGGCGCCGCAGCGTGACGGCACCGCCCGGGTGTACGGCCACCGCGACCGCGCGCGCCTCGCGCTGATCTGCCGGGGCAAGCGGCTGGGCTTCAGCCTCGCCGAGATCAAGGAATTCCTCACCCTCTACGACGCGGACGAGATCCAGAAGGAGCAGATGCGCTTCATGCAGCGCATCGCCCGCCGCCGCATCGCCGACCTGGAACGGCAGCTTCAGGACGTCCAGCAGACGCTGGGCGAGCTGCGCATCATCGACACCCAGATCTCCGACCATTTCCGCAAGAACGGAATCACGGAGACGCAGACCTCGGAGGACACGCAACCATGACCTCGGCGCCTTTGACCACGCCCGCCAATCCGGTCGTCATCGCCGGCTACGCCCGCTCCCCCTTCGCCTTCGCCAACAAGGGCGAGCTGGCGAAGGTCCGCCCCGACGACCTGCTGGCCCATGTCGTCGCGGCGCTGGTCGAGCGCACGGGCGTCAACCCGCAGGACATCGAGGATGTGGTCGTCGGCTGCGCCTTCCCCGAGGGCGAGCAGGGCATGAACATCGCCCGCACCGTGTCCTTCCTGGCGAAGCTGCCGCTGACCGCCGGGGCCACAACGATCAACCGCTACTGCGGCTCCTCAATGCAGGCGATCCACCAGGCGGCGGGCGCCATCCAGATGGGGGCGGGCGAGGTCTTCCTGTGCGGCGGCATCGAGTCGATGAGCCGCGTCCCGATGATGGGCTACAACCCGCTGCCGCATCCGGGCCTGAAGGACCATTACCCTGAAGCCTACTGCTCGATGGGCGTCACGGCGGAGAATGTCGCCCGCCGCTACGAGATTTCCCGCGCCGACCAGGAGGCGATGGCCGCCGAGTCCCACGCCAAGGCCGCCGCGGCCCAGCAGGGCGGGCGCCTCGCCGAGGAGATCGTCGCCATCCAGACCGCCGCCGGCCTCGTGGAGCGCGACGGCTGCATCCGCCCCGGCACCAGCGGCGAGACGCTGAGCGGCCTGAAGCCCGCCTTCCTGGCCGACGGCTCGGTCACCGCCGGCACCTCCTCGCCCCTGACGGACGGCGCCTCGGCGGTTCTGGTGACGACGGAGGCCTACGCCAAGGCCAACGGCCTGCCGATCCTTGCCCGCATCCGCTCGGTCGCGGTGGCCGGCTGCGCGCCGGAGGTGATGGGGCTCGGCCCGGTCCCGGCGGCGCAGAAGGCGCTGGCGCGCGCCGGCCTGTCCATCCGGGACATCGACGTGATCGAGCTGAACGAGGCCTTCGCCGCCCAGGCCATCGCCTGCATGCGCGACCTCGACATCGACCCGGCCAAGGTGAACCTGGACGGCGGGGCCATCGCGCTCGGCCACCCGCTCGGCGCGACCGGCGCCCGCATCACCGGCAAGGCCGCGGCCCTGCTGAAGCGCGAGGGCAAGCAGTTCGCTCTCGCCACCCAGTGCATCGGCGGCGGCCAGGGCATCGCCACGGTCCTGGAAGCGGTCTGACGGCGGCGGGACAGGGAGGCACCAACCATGCAGATCAAACGCGCCGCCGTGATCGGCTCCGGCGTGATGGGCAGCGGCATCGCCGCCCATTTCGCGAACGCCGGCATTCCCGTCGTTCTGCTCGACATCCCCGCCAAGGAGGGTGACGACCGCAGCGCCATCGCCAAGGGGGCCATCCAGCGGCTCCTGAAGACCGACCCGGCGCCCTTCATGCACCCGAAGAACGCCAAACTGGTGACTCCGGGCAATCTGGAGGACGACCTCGCCCTGCTGGCCGACGTCGACTGGATCGTCGAGGCCATCGTCGAGAATCCGGCGGTCAAGGCCGACCTCTACCGGCGCATCGACCCGGTGCGCAAGGCAGGCTCCGTGGTGTCGTCCAACACCTCGACCATCCCGCTGGGCGTGCTGGTGGAGGGGCAGTCGGACGCCTTCAAGCGCGACTTCCTCATCACCCACTTCTTCAACCCGCCGCGCTACATGCGGCTGCTGGAGATCGTCGGCGGCGAGGTCACCCGGCCCGACGCGCTGGCCGCCGTCGCCGACGTCGGCGACCGCGCGCTGGGCAAGGGCGTGGTCCGTTGCAAGGACACGCCGGGCTTCATCGCCAACCGCATCGGCGTCTACTGGATCCAGACGGCGATCAACGCCGCCGTCGATCTCGGCCTGACGGTGGAGGAGGCCGACGCCATCGCGGGCCGCCCGATGGGCATCCCGAAGACCGGCGTGTTCGGCCTTGTCGATCTCGTCGGGCTCGACCTGATGCCGCACATCGCCAAGAGCCTTTTGGCGACCCTGCCGGACAACGACCCCTACCGCGCCGCCTTCCGCGAGCATCCCGTCATCACCCGGATGATCGCGGAGGGCTACACGGGCCGCAAGGGCAAGGGCGGCTTCTACCGCCTGAACCGCGAGGGCGGCGCCAAGATCAAGGAGGCCATCGACCTGTCCACCGGTGCCTACCGCCGCTCCGACAAGCCGAAGCTGGAAAGCGTGTCCGCCGCCGGGCGCGACCTGCGGGCGCTGGCCGACTTCCCCGACAAGACCGGGCAGTACGCCCGCCGGGTGCTGGCCCACACGCTGTCCTACGCCGCGTCGCTGGTGCCGGAGATCGCCGACAGCATCGTCGCGGTCGATGAGGGGATGCGGCTCGGCTACAACTGGAAGCAGGGTCCGTTCGAGCTGATCGACCGGCTGGGCACCGCCTGGTTCGCCGACCTCTGCCGCAGCGAGGGCATTCCCATCCCGCCGCTGGTCGAGCAGGCCGCCGGGCGGCCCTTCTACCGGGTGGAGGACGGCAAGCTCCAGCACCTGACCACCGCCGGCCTCTACGACACGGTGGTGCGGCCCGAGGGCGTTCTGCTGCTGTCCGACATCAAGCGGGCGTCGAAGCCGGTGTGGAAGAACGGCTCGGCCAGCCTGTGGGACATCGGCGACGGCGTGCTGTGCGTCGAGTTCACCAGCAAGATGAACGCGCTGGACGGCGACGTCATGGCCGCCTACGGCAAGGCGATGAAGCTGATTGGCGACGGAAAAGGCGACTGGAAGGCGCTGGTCATCCACAACGAGGCCGACAATTTCTCGGTCGGCGCCAATCTCGGCCTCGCCCTGTTCGCCCTGAACGTCGGGCTGTGGCCGCAGATCGAGGAACTGGTGGAGGGCGGGCAGCGCGCTTACCGCGCCCTGAAATACGCCCCCTTCCCGGTGGTGTCGGCGCCCAGCGGCATGGCGCTCGGCGGCGGCTGCGAGATCCTGCTGCATTCCGACCATGTGCAGGCCCACGCCGAGACGTACATGGGGCTGGTCGAGGTCGGCGTCGGGCTGATCCCCGGCTGGGGCGGCTGCACGGAGATGCTGGCCCGCCACGCCGCCAACCCGCGCACGCCCAAGGGGCCGATGCCGCCCATCGCCGGGGCCTTCGAGACCATCAGCCTCGCCAAGGTCGCCAAGTCGGCGGCGGAGGCCAAGGACCTGCTGTACCTGCGTCCCGGCGACGGCATCACCATGAACCGCGACCGCCTGCTGGCCGACGCCAAGGCCAAGGCGCTGGAACTGGCGGCGGACTACACCCCGCCGGAAAAGGTCACCTACACGCTCCCCGGCCCCAACGGGCGGGCCGCGCTGGAGCTGTTCCTGGAAGGCTTCGCGCTCCAGGGCAAGGCGACGCCGCACGACATGGTGGTCTGCGGCAAGCTGGCCGGCATCCTGACCGGCGGACCGAAGGCCGACGTCACCCAGCCGGTGACCGAGGACCAGATGCTGGCGCTGGAGCGCACAGCCTTCATGGAGCTGGTGCGCACCGAGGGCACCATCGACCGGGTGGAGCACATGCTGACCACCGGCAAGCCGCTGCGGAACTGATGGGGGAGGACTGAGGAATGCCGATCTACAAGGCTCCGCTGGAGGATGTCCGCTTCGTCCTCGACGAGATCGTCGGCGCGGGCAAGCTGGCCGAACTGCCGGGTTACGAGGACGCCACCCCCGACCTGATCGCTCAGGTCCTGGAGGAAGGCGCCAAGCTGTGCGAGGAGGTGCTGTTCCCGCTGAACCAGTCCGGCGACGGCGAGGGCTGCACCTTCGAGAACGGCGTGGTGCGCACGCCCAAGGGCTTCAAGGAGGCCTACGGCACCTACATCGAGGCGGGTTGGCAGGGCCTGTCCTGCGACCCGGCCTATGGCGGGCAGGGGCTGCCGAAGCTGGTCAACACCATGCTGGAGGAGTTCATCTGCTCCGCCAATCTCAGCTTCGGCATGTATCCCGGCCTGTCGCTGGGCGCCTACAACGCCCTGTCCATGTACGGATCGGACCCGCTGAAGCAGCGCTTCCTCGGCCGGCTGGTCGACGGCACCTGGGCCGGCACCATGTGCCTGACGGAGCCGCATTGCGGCACCGACCTGGGGCTGATCCGCACCAAGGCGGTTCCGCAGGAGGACGGCAGCCACAGGATCACCGGCACGAAGATCTTCATCTCCGCCGGCGAGCATGACCTGACCGAGAACATCCTGCATCTGGTGCTGGCTCGCCTGCCCGACGCACCGGCCGGAACGCGCGGCATCAGCCTGTTCCTGGTGCCGAAGTTCCTGCCCAACGAGGACGGCACCGTCGGTCCGCGCAACGGCGTCGCCTGCGGCTCCATCGAGCACAAGATGGGCATCAAGGCGTCGGCGACCTGCGTCATGAACTTCGAGGACGCCACCGGCTGGCTGGTCGGCGAACCGCACAAGGGCATGCGGGCGATGTTCGTGATGATGAACGCGGCCCGCCTCGCCGTCGGCATCCAGGGGCTGGGGGTGGCCGAGGTCAGCTATCAGAACGCGGTGGCCTACGCCAGGGAGCGGCTCCAGGGCCGCTCGCTGAAGGGCACGGCGCATCCCGACAAGCCGGCCGATCCGATCATCGTGCATCCCGACGTGCGGCGGAACCTGCTGACCGCCCGCGCCTACACCGAGGGCGCCCGCGCGCTCGGCGCCCTGGTCGGCTACAAGCTGGATATGGCGGAGAAGCACGCCGACGAAAAGACGCGCAAGGAGGCGGACGAGTTCGTCCAGCTGATGACGCCGATCGTCAAGGCGCTGTTCACCGACATCGGCTTCGAGTCGGCCAACATCGCTGTGCAGGTGCATGGCGGCCACGGCTTCATCTGGGAAACCGGCGTGGAGCAGTATGTCCGCGACGCCCGGATCTGCCAGATCTACGAGGGCACCAACGGCATTCAGGCGCTGGACCTCGTGGGGCGCAAGCTGCCGCAGGACATGGGCCGGCTGCTGCGCCGCTTCTTCCACCCCGTCGGCGCCGAGATCGAGGCCGACATGGAGACGGAGGACTTGGCCGAATTCGTCCTGCCGCTCGCCAAGGCCTTCGCCAAGCTCCAACAGGCGACCGCCATCATCGCGCAGAAGGGGATGAAGGACCCGGAGGAGGCGGGGGCGGCCGCCACTGACTATCTGCGGCTGTTCGGTCTGGTGGCGCTCGGCTGGATGTGGCTGAGGATGGTCAAGGCCGCCCAGGCGAGATTGGTAGCAGGGGAGGGCAACGCGGCCTTCCTCGAAGCCAAGATCAGGACGGCCCGTTTCTACATGGCGAAATTGCTGCCGCAGACCAACGCCCTGTTCGTCATCATCATGGCGGGGTCCAGTCCCCTGATGGAGATGGACGAGGCCGCCTTCTGAGGATCAGCCTTACGGGGTCTATGTCTTTGGGCCGGGATCGGTGTATGCTTCACCCGTTCCGGCCTTTTCGCTTCGAGAGATGCGAAAGATAGAAAGTACGAAAACGATGGTTCTTTGTCATGAGCAAGCCTATGGCTTGATACATTCGTGCTCACTTTCGTCATGGGTGGACGTCGCGTAAAATGGATATTGCTGTCACGCAGCAATGCCATTGCTCAGAGCCTGCCATGTGACAAAGGTTAAATTCGGGTTGTCCACCCCCACCGGAACGTGGTACATCTGATGTGACATTACCCTGCATAAGGACTTTCTATACCTTTTGGAATTGGGTCATATGATGCTTGAAAATGACCTGCATTTTTTCCGAAACTGAGGGTTGGAACACTGGCCTTGTGTCAGGGCTGTACGTTCGGACCATTGAAAGCACTGAGTACGGGGGCACCACCAGATGAAAATCCTGATCGGAGACGACCATGTGCTTTTCCGGGAGGGATTGCGCAGGCTGCTGGAGCAGCTGAAGGAGGGAGCCAGCTTTGAGGAAGCCAGCAACTTTGATGAGCTTCTGGAAAAGGCTGGCAAGGGCGAGACCTACGATCTCGTCCTGACCGATCTGCGCATGCCCGGTTGGCCCGGTTTCTCCGGCATCCAAGACCTGCGGGCAAAGCAGCCCGACTCCAAGGTCGTGGTCGTGTCCGCGTCCGAAGCGCATCACGACGTCCGCGACGCGTTGGAGCACGGTGCCGCAGGCTATATCCCGAAATCCTCCAGCGTGAAGATCATGCTCAGCGCGCTGGATCTCATCTTCTCCGGCGGCGTCTATGTGCCGCCGACCGTGCTGCGCGAGTCTGGGGAGTCGGAGGTGCGCGTCGGCGCCATCCCGCCCAGCGACCCGCAGCTCGACCATCTGCTGACCCAGCGTCAGCGCGAGGTTCTGGACCGCCTGCGCGAAGGCAAGTCCAACAAGCAGATCGCCCATGAGCTGGGCCTGTCGGAGGGCACGGTGAAGATCCACATGACCGCGATCTTCAAGTCGCTGGGTGTGCGCAACCGCACCCAGGCGGCCATGGCTTTCCCACAGTCGCATTCCGCCTGAACGGCCGGACTGAACGTCCGGTTGTCCTGCCTTTGAAAGCGCCCGCGGGATGGTCCGCGGGCGTTTTCGTTTATGGAATGGTGAGTGGGCCTCAGCCCATTCCGGCGACGTAGCCGCGCAGGGACTCGACCTCCAGTTCCGCGTCGTCCAGCCGCGCCTTCACGATGTCGCCGATGCTGACCAACCCGACGAGTTCACCGCCCTCCAGGATCGGCAGATGGCGGATTCGGCGCTGCGTCATGACGCCCATGATCTGGGACACCGTGTCGGCCGGGCTTCCGGTGACGAGATCGCGGGTCATCAGGTCGCCGACGGGCCTCTCCAGAGCGGCGGCCCCATCCGCAGCCACGGCGCGGACGATGTCGCGTTCCGACAGGATTCCGGCGGGGCGGCCGTCATCCTTCATCACCAGGACGGCGCCGATTTTGTGATGGGCGAGCTTGCGGGCGACCGCGTCGATCCGGTCGTCCGGATTGGCGGTGATGATCTCCGTGCCCTTCCTTTTCAAGACGGCGGCAATGTGCATGGTTGTGCTTCCTCCCGCGCGGATTCACGAAAGGGAATGCTCACCCACAGAAGCCGCTATAGGAAGTCGCAAAAAGGAACAGGCCGGCTACTCCTTTCGGAGTAACCGGCCTGAATCCAGCGGTTTCGCGAAGCCTCCCGTGAGAGGCTCCGGAAAGGCCGATTAGAAGCGGTAGCCGACGCCGATGCCGATCAGCCACGGATCGATCTTGACGTCCGAAGTGACCGGAACGCCGCTGACGTTGGCGGTAACGTCGGTCTTCAGGAAGATCTTCTTCACGTCGAGGTTCAGCGACCAGTTGCCGGTCAGGGCAACGTCGACACCAGCCTGAAGCGCCCAGCCGAAGCGGTTCTTGTAGTCGACGGTGTTGGTCGTGAAGCCGTCCGCGTTGGTGCTGCGGGCGGCGGTCTCGTCGTAGAACCAAGTGTAGTTGATGCCGGCGCCGACGTAGGGGCTGACGCGCTCCTTCGTGAAGAAGTGGTACTGGGCCGTCAGGGTCGGCGGCAGCAGCGACACCTTGCCCACGTCGATGTCGTTGCCGGTGATCAGCGAACCGGAAACCTTGTGACGGGTGGTGCCGGCGATCAGCTCCAGAGCGATGTTGTCGGTGATGAAATAGGAGACATCGAGTTCGGGGATGTAGTCGTTCTCGATGTCCACGCTGCCGATGTTGCTGCCGCCGAACGGACCGCCGCCGATCAGGTCACCATTCTCCTGCGGGATCACGGCCAGGGCGCGCGCGCGCACCAGGATGTCGCCGGCGGACTTGCCCTTGAAATCCTGGGCCAGCGACGGGGAGGAAACGGCGGCGAGAGCCGTGGTCGCCAGCAGGGCGGCAGCGGCGCGCTTCAGGAAAGTCATGGGATTCGCTCCAGGGCAGAATTAGCTGATGTCGTTTTTTTGGCTTAATGCCTGGAGATGTATTACCAGAGTTTTTCTAGGGTTGCTATGCCGCCTCAACCAAAACGTCATAGTGAGGCGGCTTTGCAACAGCGACGAGTTGTCGCATGGACTGGAACTCTTACCGCGCTGGGGCCATGGAGGGTTGTGGGGACTGGGAGGGGACTTGCGCCAGGCAGTTCTGTACGATCGCGTAGCATTGGCCGAGTCGGCTTCCGCCGCTGGACGACCCGCCATAGACGATGCGTTCCACCACGCCATTGCGCAGGGTGAAGGTCGCCTCGCAGTCGACGCTGGTCACGTCGTAGCCGTAGCCGCCCCATCCACCGTAGGGATAGCCCCAGTAGCCGCCGTAACCGCCCCAGGCCGGGTAGGAGATCAGACGGTTGCTGCGGTAGGTGAAGAATTCCAGGTCTCCGGCGGTGGCCTGCCGTTCGGGAACCCCGGCGCAGGACAGCAGGGTCTGCTTCGGCATGCCGACCAGCGCATTCTGCGCGATCATCGCCTGATCGGCGGCCGGGTTGGCGCAGCCGCCCAGAAGACCGCCAACCAGAAGTCCACCGGCCAGAAGAATCGCACCGAAACCGTTTCCTGCCATCATCCTGCGCATCGCCTGTCTCCCGTCAGGGGCGCCGCAGCCGGGCCGGCGCCAGATCCTCCGCACGCACGCCGAGCGCCGCGACCTCCGCCGGCAGGCCGCGTCCGGTGGCCAGGGCCGCTGCGGTGCGGCCCATGGCCGGTGCCGTCTGGATGCCGTAGCCGCCTTGGCCCGCCAGCCAGAAGAAACCGTCCGCGGACTCGTCGTAGCCCACCACCATCACCTTGTCGGCGACGAAGCTGCGCAGGCCCGCCCATTTGTGCGTGATACGTCGAACGGAGAAGCGCACCGCCTGTTCCATACGGTCGACGGCGACGGCGATGTCCAACTCCTCCGGTTGCACGTCGCAGGGCTCCACGGGCGTCTCGTCGGCGGGAGAGAGCAGCAGCCGGCCCGATTCCGGCTTCATGTAGAACTGCTCGTCCACGTCGATGGTCATCGGCCAGCCGGCGAGGCCCGCCACGTCCGCCGGGTCGGCGAACACTGGATCGAAGGTGATGGCGGTGCGCCGTTTCGGCACCAGACCGACGGGGCGTGCGCCGGCCATTCCCGCCAGACCGTCGGCCCAGGCACCCGCCGCGTTGACCAGAACCGGGGCGGCGAAGTCGCCCGCCGGGGTCGAGGCGATCCACAGCCCGTCGCGCCGCTCCAGCGCGGTCACCCCGGCGTCGGTCACCAGCCGGCCGCCGCGCGCCTTCAGCCCGCGCAGATAACCGCCGTGGATGGCGTGGACGTCCATGTCCATGGCCGTCGGCTCCCACACCGCGCCATCCACGTAATCCCTCTTGAGGAAGGGGGCGCGGGCGAGCGCCTCGGCGCGGTCGAGGCGCTCGACGGTCGGAGTCAGCCGCCGCCCCTCGGCGAAGTCGCGGTCCAGAGCGGCGGTCTGGTCGGCCCGTCCGATCAGCAGGACGCCGCGCGGAGTCAGCAGCGGGTGCTCCGAAAAGCCCTCCGGTGGGTTGATGTAGAAATCCCAGCTCGCCACCGTCAGCGCGCGGACCACCGGGTGCCCGTAGGTCTGGGTGTAGAGCGCCGCCGACCGGCCGGTGGAGTGGTAGCCGGGCTGGCTCTCCCGTTCCAGCACGATGACGCTGCCGTGCGCCGCCAGCTCATAAGCCGCCGAGGCACCGGCCATGCCGCCGCCGACGATCAGGAAATCCACCCGTTCCACGTCCACTCTCCCTTTCCGGCGCCCGCGCCGGTCATTCATCCGCCTTATCTTAGGCGTCCGGGAGAGCGGAATGAAGCTGTGAAAGCCTGCGAATGGGAATTGGAATCGGTTACGCCGCCCCGCGCAATTCCTCGGCCTTCTGCAGGTCCACGCTGACCAGTTGCGACACGCCCCGTTCGACCATCGTCACGCCGAACAGCCGGTCCACGCGGGCCATGGTCAGGCGGTGGTGGGTGATGATGAGGAAGCGGGTGTTGCCCTCCCGCGCGATGTCTTCCACCAGATCGCAGAAGCGGCCGACATTGGCCTCGTCCAGCGGCGCGTCCACCTCGTCCAGCACGCAAATCGGCGCGGGGTTGGAGCGGAAGACGGCGAACAGCAGCGACAGCGCGGTCAGGGCCTGCTCGCCGCCGGACAACAGCGACAGCACCTGCAGCTTCTTGCCCGGCGGGCTGGCGTAGATCTCCAGTCCGGCCTGCAGCGGGTCCTCGGCGCTGACCAGCTCCAGATGGGCCTTGCCGCCGCCGAACAGGCGGATGAACAGCTCCTGGAAATTGCGGTTCACCGTGTCGAAGGAGGCGACCAGACGCTCCCGCGCCTCGCGGTTCAGGCTGGCGATGCCTTGGCGCAGGCGGGCGATGGCGCTGACCAGATCCTCGCGCTCGGTCTGCAGCGTGCCGATCTGCGTTTCCAGCTCCGCCGCCTCGATCTCGGCGCGCAGATTGACCGGCCCCATGTTCTCCCGCTCGCGGGTCAGCTTGTCGAGGCGCGATTCCACGACCGCCACGTCGGGCATCGCCTCGTTGGGGGGCAGATCGGCGGCGGCGCGGGTCTGCTCGGGGCGGCAGTTCAGCCGCTCAGCGATGCGCTCCGTCAGGGTCTGGCCGTTCTGCAGCGCGGCGGAGACGGCGGCCTCGGCGCGGGCGCGGGCCTCGCGGGCGTCGGCCAGCCCGGACTCGGCCTGCTTCAGCAGCTTTTCGGTCTCGGCCAGACGGTTTTCCGCCTCGGCCAAGGCGTCGGCGGCGCGCTTGCGGGCGCGCTCGGCCTCGCTGATCCGGCCGAGCAGGGCCTGGCGGTCGGCTTCGATCGCCGCCGGTCGGCTTTGCAATTGGGTGAGGTCGGTTTCGGCGGCGGCGGCGCGCTGCTTCAACTCGGCCACGCGCCCGCCCGCCCCGGCGGAGCGGGTGCCCCAAGAGGCGACGTCCTGCTGGATGGCGGCCAGACGCTGGCGGCGGGACTGCGCCTCGCGGGTCAGGCGGTCCAGCGCATTCTGTTTCTCGGCGAGGACGGCGCGGTGCTCGGCGAGCGTGGCGCGGCGGTCGTTGACGGCGTCGCGGCCCTCGCGCGGGTCGGGCAGGGCGTCCAGCAGCTCCCGCGCTTCCTCCAGAGCGGCCTCGGCCTCCTGCCGGTCGGTGTCCAGCCGCGCGATGCCATCGACCACCGCCGCCAGCTTCGACGCGGCGGCGTCGGCCTCGCGGGCCAGCTTGGCGTGGCGGTCGCGGGCGGCGGTCACCCCGGCGAAGGCCTCGCGCACCGCGTCGCGGGCGCGGCGGTCGGCCTGGGCGGCCTCCTCGACGGCGCGTTTGGCCTCGTCCAGGGCGTCGCGGGCGACCTCCAGCCGCTCGTCGGCGAGGTCCAGCTCGCCGCGCAGCTCGTTCAGGCGGTTGCGCTGCTTCAGGCGGACGGCGGCGGCGGTTGGCGCGCCGGCCTGCACGGTCAGCCCGTCCCAGCGCCATGCCCCGCCGTCGCGGCTGACCAGGATCTGGCCGGGCGCGAGACCGGCGGCCAGAGCGGCGCCCGCCGCGTCGTCGGTCACCACGCCGATGTGCGACAGGGCGCGGGCGGCGGCCTCCGGTCCCTGGACGCGGGTGGCCAGCGGTTCGGCTCCGGCGGGCAGGGGAGCGGCGGCGGGGTAGGGCGGCAGAGGACGCCAGTGGACCGGGGCAGCCTCGTCCAGCGGGGCGGTCAGCGCGTCGCCCAGCGCCGCGGCCAGGGCGCCCTCGTAGCCGGGGGCGACGGTCACCGCGTCGACCAGCGGCGGGAACAGGTCGCCCGCCCCGGCGGACAGCAGCTCGGCCAGCGCCCTTTCCTCCGCCTTCAGCTTGGTGCGGGCGGACTCGGCGGTTTGCAGGGATTCGCGGGCGCGGGTCTGGGCGGGTTCGGCGTCGGTCTTGGCGCGCTCGGCCCGTTCGGCGGTCTCGCGGGCGTCCTCCAGCCGCTGTTCGGCCAGCTCGACGGCCAGCTCGGACTCGGCCACGTCGGCGCGGGCGGCGGTCTCGCGCTCCAGCGCGTCGCGCTGCGCTTGCTGCTCGGCGAGGCGCTTGGCGAGCCCGGAGGCCCGCGTTTCAAAATCAGCGACCTGCCGCTGGGTGGCGGCGCGGCGGGCCTCGTCGGCGGCGGTCTGCTCGGTCAGGCGGGTTAGCTCGCGGTCGAGCGCGTCCACCGCGTCCCGTGCCTCGGCCAGCGCCTCCCGCGCGGCCTCCTCCAGCATCTCCTCGTCGGCCTGGGCTTCGAGCAGACGGTCGCGCTCGGCCTCCAGCCGGGCCAGGGCATCGCCGGCGTCGGCGGCCAGGGCCTCCTCGCGGCCGAGGTCGCCGGCGATCTGCTGCAGGCGGGAGAGCAGGGCGCGCTGCTGCTCGGCGACCCGCTTCTCCTCGGCGTCGAGCTGCTCCTTGGCGATGACCAGCCGTTGCAGGGCGGCGGCGGAGGCGGCTTCGGCCTGACGCTTTTCCGGCAGCCCGGCGGCGTCGTCGATGCGGCGGGTGGTCAGCTGGGTGACCGCCAGCATCAGCTCCCGCACGGCACCCTCTGCCTTGGCGAAGGCGCCGCGGGCGCGGGCCAACTCGCCTTCGTGGGCGATCCAGCGCAGGTGCCAGAGCACGGCCTCCGCCTTGCGGATCTGTTCGGAGAGGTTGCGGTAGCGGGCGGCCTGCCGGGCCTGCTTCTTCAAACTCTGAAGCTGGGTGTCCATCGCCCCGATCACGTCGTCGAGGCGCATGAGGTTGGCTTCGGCCGCCCGCAGCCGCAGCTCCGCCTCGTGCCGGCGGGAGTGCAGGCCGGTGATGCCCGCCGCCTCCTCCAGCAGCATGCGGCGGTCCTGCGGCTTGGCGTTGATGATCTGGCCGACCTTGCCCTGGCTGACCAGCGCCGGGGAACCGGCGCCCGAGGCGTTGTCGGCGAAGAGGAGCTGGACGTCGCGGGCGCGCACCAGCTTGCCGTTGATGCGGTAGTCGGAGCCGTTGCCGCGCTCGATCCGCCGCGTCACCTCCAACTCGTCGTGCTCGTTGAAGCCGGCGGGGGCGGTGCGCGTGCGGTTGTCGATGAGGAGGGCGACCTCGCCCAGATTGCGTGCCGGACGATTGGCCGTGCCGCCGAAGATGACGTCGTCCATGTCGTCGCCGCGCATCCGCTTGGCGGAGGTTTCCCCCATCACCCAGCGCAGCGCCTCCACCAGATTCGACTTGCCGCAGCCGTTGGGGCCGACGATGCCGGTCATGCCCGGCTCGATCACCAGATCGGTGGCGTCGACGAACGACTTGAAGCCGGACAGGCGGAGGCGCGTGAAGTGCACGGGATCGAAGCCTTCTACCCGGTCCTTACTTCACCAGCTTGTCGATCGCGGCGGCGAAGGTCTCGAAGGACTGCGCGCCGCTGATGGTGGCCGCGCCCTCGTTGAGGACGAAGGTCGGGGTGGCCTCCACCTTGTACTTGTCCTGGCCGACCAGACGGCTCTGCAGGATGCCGTCGGCCAGCGCCTGGTTGGCCATGCAGGCGTTGATGACCTGCTCGCTCATGCCGGCGAGCTTGCCGTACTGGGCCAGCGCCTTGACCGGGTCGGCCGCGCGGCTCCACTGGCCCTGGCTCTTGAACAGAACGTCGAGCAGCGGGTAATAGCGCTCCGCCGGGGCGCAGCGGGCCAGCATGGAGGCGCGCAGCGCCGCCTGGTCGAACGGGAAGTCGCGGAAGATCAGCTTCGCCTTGCCGGTGTCGATGTAGGCTTCCTTGATCTTCGGCAGCGTCTCGGTGTGGAAGGCGGCGCAGTGCGGGCAGGTCATCGACGAATAGTCGAGGATCGTCACCGGCGCGTTGGGGTTGCCGAGCACCCGGTCGGCCAGCAGGTCGGCGGTCGAGGCTGCCGGAGCCTGCGCCGTCTGCACGGGCGGCTGCACCGGCAGAGTCTGTCCGTTCGACGGCCGGGAGCCGACGACGGCGAGCCCGATGATCAGCGTCATGCCGACCGCGATCAGGGCGGCAATGCCCAAAAGGTTGCGGTTCACTTTGGCCTCATCCCTACCAGATGTTGATGGTATAATCGAAACTCCCCTTTTGCGGCAAGAGTATGGCCCAGCCCGAGCCGGCTCCCGCCCACAAGGGGATCGCTTGATGGCTAGCGGCGGCGCGGCGCCGGACGCGGACGGGCCAGCAGCGACCGCCCGAAGCGCTCCAGCGTGGCCCGCAACTCCTCGTCCTCCACCGTGGCGGTGGTGGTCATCACCGACAATTCCTCGTCCATGGTCAGGTCGCGCGGGCGCACCGTCGGCTTCTGGATGGTCAGCGGGGCGGCGTGGATCAGCTTGATCTTCGCCACCGCGCGGTATCCGAAGAAGCCGTTGATCCGCTCCACGATCTGCGGTTCCAGATGCTGAAGCTCCAGCGCGATGGCGCCCATGGCGCGGATGTGCAGGACGGCGTCCTCCCGCTTGCCGCGCGGGAAGCTCAGCTTGTCGGGGGCGGTGCGCAGGCTCAGCTGGTGGCCGACGATGGACGGCCAGTCGTTGATGAGCGAGCCGAAGGCCAGCCCGCGCTTGCCCAGCGCCTTTCCGGCCACCTCGGGGACGGTCTGGCCGATTCGCCGCGGTCCGTTCATGTCAAGGCTTCCTGGTCGGGGCTTCCTGGTGATCGTCCGCGCACCCTAGCGCAAGCGGGCGGGACTGCGCCAGCGCCCCCGCAGGTGCCCCTTTATCGGCAGTCATGTTCGCCCTATGTCTTGCCGCCATGACGACGCCTCTCCACACCGCCCCAAAGAGCGCCCCCAGCGACGCCGCCCCGCGGCTGCTCTCCTGGTACGATCACAACCGCCGCGACCTGCCCTGGCGCGCCAAGCCGGGGGAGGTCGCCGACCCCTACCGGGTCTGGCTGTCGGAGATCATGCTGCAGCAGACCACGGTGCCCGCCGCGGCGCCCTATTTCCGCGCCTTCACCGAACGCTGGCCGACGGTGCGCGATCTCGCGGTGGCGCCGCTGGACGACGTTCTGGTGGCCTGGGCCGGGCTCGGCTACTATGCGCGGGCGCGCAACCTGCACAAATGTGCGCAGGTGGTGGTGGCGGAGCGGGCAGGGCACTTTCCCGACAAGGAGGTGGCTCTGCTGGAGTTGCCGGGCATCGGCGCCTACACCGCGGCGGCGATCACCGCCATTGCCTTCGGCCACAAGGCGACGGTGGTGGACGGCAATGTGGAGCGGGTGGTCTCCCGCGTGTTCGCCGTCGAGGAACCGCTTCCCGGCGTGAAGCCCAAGCTGCGCGCGCTGGCTGCCCTCCTGACGCCGGACGAGCGGCCCGGCGACTATGCCCAGGCGATGATGGATCTTGGCGCCACGGTCTGCACGCCGCGCAAGCCGAAATGCATGCTCTGTCCCTGGTCGGACTGGTGCGCCGCCCGCGCCGCCGGCATCCAGGAGCAGCTTCCCCGCAAGGCCGCCAAGGCGGACAAGCCGACCCGGCGCGGCGTCGCCTTCTGGCTGATCAACCCGGAGGGGGCCGTGCTGCTGCGCCGCCGGGCGGAGGAGGGGCTGCTGGGCGGCATGACCGAAGTGCCCTCCACCCCTTGGGCCGGCCACGCGCCGAGCGAGGCGGAAATCGCGGCGACGGCCCCGCTGAATCGGTCCTGGCGCCGCCTGCCGGGCGCGGTCCGCCATACTTTCAGCCATTTTCACCTCGAACTTGAGGTCGTCGCGGCCAAGGCCGGCGACGGCTGGCGGATGGCCGAGGGGCTGTGGGTTCCGGTGGACCGGCTGGGCGGGCAGGCCCTTCCCTCCGTCATGATGAAGGTGGTGCGTCACGCCCTGGCTCACGCGTAAACGGGGCGCACGCGTAAATGGAAGGCGGACGGAGCGAGATGAGGCGGCGGACGATCCTGACCCTGCCGGCCTTCCTGGCCGGCGCATGGCTTGCCGGACCCCTGCGGGCCGAGTCCGAGGCGAAGACAGGCTCGGTCCCCGCCGGGCGTCGCGTCGCCTTGGAACTGGTTCTGGCGGTGGACGGGTCGGCTTCGATCACCGACGGGGACCTGGAGTTCCAGTTGCAGGGGCATGCCGCGGCCTTCCGCGATCCGGATGTCAGCGACGCGGTGACCGCGGGTGGAGCCGCGGCGACCCTGGTGGTCTTCTCCGGCCCGCACAGCCTGCGCGTGCTGGTGCCCTGGACTCCGCTGACCAGCGCGGAGGAGGTGGCCGCCTTCGCGAGCCGGATCGACAAGGCGCCGCGCGGATTCCAAGGGGATTCCACGGCGCTGGGCAGCGCCATCGAAGAATCGGCGAAGCTGTTCGCCGGCAACGGATTCGACGCCGCGCGCAAGGTCATCGACATCGTGTCGAACGGCTTCTCCAACAGCGGCCCGGACCCCGCGGGAGTCCGTGACCGGGTCGAGCGGCAGGGGGTCACCATCAACGCCCTGGCCATCCTCGACGAGTTTCCGTGGCTGGAAGAGTACTACCAGGAGAATGTCGTCGGCGGCATGAATGGATTTGTGAAGACGGCGATGGACCGCAGCAGTTTCGTCGAGGCGCTCCGGCAAAAACTCATCCAGGAAATCGCCGCTCTTCCTGCACCGCGCTCGGTTATCACCGCAGCTAATTTCTAAGCGCCGCCGCGCAATAGGCCCGAATTTTGGAAAATCGTCTGGAGGAATAACGCCGGGTCAGGCAAGTTTACCGCTGCGTGCACAACGTCGGCAAAAAAACTCCCCTGGGATGTTTTTTGGCGTGCGTCGCGTCCGGAATGGTGCTCTGGAACGGTGATATGAACGATCATAGGCCGGTGGATTCGGGCGACATCGCGGTAGCGGACATCGTGGCGGCGTCGGGCACGGCTGTCACCGGGAAAGCCATCGCCCATGATGCGGCTCCCCTTCCCGACGCCCAGACGGCTGCAGCGGCCAATCGCTCCAGGGGAAAGCTCCGTCTGCAGGCTGTGGCGATGATGCTCGCCGCCGTCGTCGTCCTGGTGCTGGGGGTGCTGACGGCGGTGGTCGGTTCGGCCTTCATCGGCATCGTCGGCATTGCGGAGGAGGCGCGCGACGTCACCATGCCGCGCGCCGGCGCACAGCACCGCGACGCTCTGACCGCCGCCGAGCTGAGCCGGCTCGCCGAGGTGATCCTGAACAGCCGCGACCGCGCCCGCCGCGCTGCCGCCCTGGACGAGGTGGAGGCGCTGGCCGGCCGGTTCGCCCTGGTGGTCGACGAGGAGGTCCGGGACAAGCTCGACCGCGCTCTGGACGCCGTGCGGCGCAGCAACCATCGCGCCGACCTGATCGACGCGCTGTCCGCCAGCATCCGCGAGCAGATCGCCGGGGCGGACGACGCGCTGGCCGGTGCCACCGCGCTGCTGGCCGAGCCGGACAAGGCGGTCCAGGACTATGCCTTCCTCAGCAACCTGTACCATCTGCGCCGCCTCTACGGGCAGGCGGCAGCCAGCGAAACGGCGGAGCGGCTGGCGCTGGTGGACAGCGAGGTCATCGGGCTGCTGCGCAACCAGCAAGCCCTGCTGGACAGTCTCTCCAGCATGAGGACCGGGCCGGCGGCTCAGCCCAACCGGCTCGCCGTCCTTCTGGACCGGTTCACGGCGGCGCACGCGGTGATCGACCTGCAACGCGGGCGTCTTTCCGTGCTGGCCCAGGTTCGGCAGGACGGCGATCTCGCCTATCGCCAACTGAAGACGCTGGCCGACAGTCTGTCCAGCGACGCCGCCGTGACCACCTTGCTGATGACCGACCGCATCGTCGCGGACGGCTGGCGCGGCTTGTGGACCGGGGTGGCCGGGATCGCTGCAGCGATCCTGCTGCTGGGCCTCGTGACGGCGCTGCTGCGCCGCCATGTGATAGCACCGGTAATGCGCCTCAGCGATACGTTGCACGCTTTGCAACGAAACCCGCGGGTGATTGCTCTGCCGCCGGCCTCGCTGGAGGAGTTCGACCGCATCGATGCGGCGGTGGAGCGGTTCGCCGAAATGATGACCGCGCTGCACCGGCAAACCGAGGCTTTGCAGGCGAGTGAAGCGCGGCTGAGTGCCATCCTGCAATCCTCGCCCTTTCCCATCGTCATCGCGCGGCGCAGCGACGGGCGCATCCTGTTCGCCAATGCTCCCGCTGCGGAGCTTCTGGAAACCACCGGCTCCGCCCTGCTGGAGCTTGCGGTGCCGGATTTCCTGGAGGCTTCGGCCGATTGGGAGGGAATCGCCGACGGCATGTTCCTCCGTGGCCGGCGGCCGGACGTCGAGACGCGGCTGAGAACCGCGGAGGGCCGACCCTTCTGGGGTGTGTTGTCGGCGATGGCGATGGATCACGACGGTGTGGAATCGCTGTTCGTGGCTCTTCATGACATCTCCGCGCGCAAGTACGCCGAAAAGGCGCTGGTCGCCGCAAAGGAGGAGGCGGAGCGCGCGCTGCATGACCTCCGGCGGGTCCAAAGGAGCCTCGTCCAGGCGGAGAAGCTGGCGTCGCTGGGGGCGCTGGTGGCCGGAGTGGCGCACGAGATCAACACGCCCATGGGAATCGGCGTGACCGCCGCCAGCCATCTTGCCGAACAGGCGCGGCAGTTCAAGGCCGGCTTGGCGGATGGGCAACTGCGCCGCCGTGACCTGGAGGAGTTCGTGGACCGGATCGAGGAGGGAGCCTCCATCATCCTGGGCAATCTGGAGCGCGCCTGCACGCTGGTGCAGAGCTTCAAGCAGGTCGCCGTGGACCAGACGTCGGAGACGCAGCGGCCCTTCGAACTGCGCGGCTATCTGGACGGCGTGCTCGGCAGCCTAGCCCCGCAGCTGAAAGGCACCGGGCATCGGGTGACGCTGGACTGTCCGGACGGGCTGATCATGGACAGCTATCCCGGCGCCCTGTCGCAGGTCGTGTCGAATCTCGTCATCAACGCGCTGCTGCACGCCTTCCGGCCCGACGTACCGGGGACCATCGCCATCGCCGTGCGCGCCGACGGTCCGTCCTCCGCCGGCGCGGCGAGCGTCGTGCTGGACGTCGTCGACGACGGCCGCGGCATTCCGCCGGACCAGATCGAGCGCATTTTCGAGCCCTTCTTCACCACGCGCCGCGCCGAAGGCGGCAGCGGGCTCGGCCTGCACATCGTCTACAACATCGTCACCGGAACGCTCGGCGGGCGCGTCGCCGTGGCGTCGCGGCCGGGGGCCGGCTGCCGCTTCACCATCCACCTGCCGCTGACCGCGTCGCCCATGGCGCCGCCCGCCGTCACCGCCGGCCGCGTCGCGGCGGTGCAGAAGGAGCCCGCCTGACGGGTCAGCTCCGGGCGCGCTCGATCTCGACGCCGACGCTGGCGGCGTCCGGGAACACGTCCAGCTTCTCCACCCGCACCTTGACGCTGGCGATCCGCTCGTCGGACAGGCAGCGCTCGGCGATCCGTTCGGCCAGCGTTTCGATCAGGGTGACGTGGCCCTGGCTGACCAGCCCCTTCACCACCGCCGCCATGTCTTCGCCGGTGACGCCGGGGGCGGCGATCTCCAGGTCGAGGCTCAGGCGGATGCGCTGCGGCTTGATCCGTTCGTGGGCATAGACGCCGATCAGCGCATCCATGACCAGATCGCGCACGAAGCAACGGGTGGAAAGCGCCGCCGGGGCCGAGCGGGGCGCCGGAGCGGTGACGGTGGCGAAGAGCTTGTTCATGGCGCACACGCCTATCACGCCGTCCCCGTCCTGCCAAGGCATGCGGGCGGCGCTCGATGAAGGGCTCCAATGCTGAACTTGCGCGAACGGGGCGGCGTGAGCGGCCGCCCCGCGTCAGGTCCGGCGCCGGGAATCAGGCGGAGGCTTCGGAGCGGATGCGCTCGCGCAGCACGTCGATGGGGCGCAGGTCACCGCCGTCCTCATAGTGCCAGAAGGTCCAGCCGTTGCAGGCCGGCAGACCGGCCATGGCGGCCCCCACCTGATGGATGGAGCCGCGATGCTCGCCACGCGGGCCGGCCCCGATCAGCGTGCCGTCGGCGCGCACGCGGGCGACCACCCGGCGGCGCAGGTCGAACAGCGACGTGCCGGGGCGCAGCAGGCCGCGCTCCACCACCCAGCCGAAGGGGATGCGCGGGGCGGACCGCTTTGGCGGCGTGTCGAGAACGGCGGCGTCGGGGGCCTCCTCCACCGCCTCGATGCGGGCGGTCGCCGCCTTGGCGTAGGTCGCGTCGCGCTCCAGCCCGATCCAGTTTCGGCCGAGCCGCTTCGCCACGGCACCCGTGGTGCCGGTGCCGAAGAAGGGATCGAGCACCGTGTCGCCAGGGCGGGAGGAGGACAGGATGACGCGGTAGAGAAGCGATTCCGGCTTCTGCGTCGGGTGGGCCTTGCGGCCGTCCTCGTCGCGCAGGCGCTCCGCGCCGTTGCAGATCGGCAGCAGCCAGTCGCTGCGCATCTGCAGATCGTCGTTCAGCGCCTTCATGGCGTCGTAGTTGAAGCGGTAGCGGGCGTCCTTCTCGCGCGAGGCCCAGATCATGGTCTCATGCGCGTTGGCGAAGCGCGTGCCGCGGAAGTTCGGCATCGGGTTGGTCTTGCGCCACACGATGTCGTTCAGAATCCAGAAGCCCAGATTCTGCAGCGTGGCGCCGACACGGAAGATGTTGTGGTAGCTGCCGATCACCCACAACGATCCCTCGGGTTTCAGGATGCGGCGGGCCGCGGCGAGCCAGTCCCGCGTGAAGCGGTCGTAGGTCTCGAAATCCTCGAACTTGTCCCAGTCCTCCTCCACTCCGTCAACACGGGAGTGGTTCGGGCGCAAGAGTTCGCCCCCCAATTGGAGGTTATAAGGCGGATCGGCAAAGACAAGGTCCACCGATTCAGCCGGCATTTCATTCATGAGGGCGATGCAATCGCCCACGAGAATTTTGTTCAGGGGGAGCATTGACGAAACCAAAACAGCGAATCAGTCGTTGGGACAATGATTCGCCGCCGAGTCGCCGTCAACTGATTTCTTGCCCCGGAATCGCGGCGGTCAGCCGGCCCGTTCGATTTGGGCGCGGACTGGTGCAAAAGTGACTCGGTGGTGGGACGTGACGCCGTGGCGGCGCAGCGCCTCCAGATGCTCCGGCGTCGGGTAGCCGGCGTTGCGGTCCCAGCCGTATTCGGGGTGAAGCTCCGCCAGCCGCATCATCTCGCGGTCGCGCGCCACCTTGGCGACGATGGAAGCCGCGGCGATCGACTGGCTGCGCCCGTCGCCCTTGACGATGGCCTCCATCAGGCAGGACAGGTCCGGCTTGAACTTCCCGTCGATCAGCGCGACGGCGGGCGGCTCGCCGGGCAGCGCCTCGTAGGCACGCTTCATGGCCAGCAGTGTGGCCTTGTGGATGTTGAGGTCATCGATCTCCGCCGCGGACGCCTCGGCCAGAGCGACGGCCAGGGCGTGGGCGCGGATCTCCGGCTCCAGCGCCTCGCGGGCGCGCAGGCTCAGCGCCTTGCTGTCGTTGATGGCGCGGGCCAGCGCGTCGGGCAGGCCGCCCGCCGGCAGCACCACGGCGGCGGTGACCACGGGGCCGGCGAGCGGGCCGCGCCCCACCTCGTCGATGCCGCAGACCAGCCGGCCCTGGCCCAGCGCGGTTTCGAAGGACAGATCGGGTTGCGGGCGGGGAGCTTTGACGCGGACGGCTTTGGCGGTGGTCTTGGACGTCATGGCGAGTCGGTTCTTGCGGGTTCGGCGTGGTGGGGCAGGAGCCGTCCGCCGGACAGTTGCTCGATGTAGATGCGCGTCAGCGAGCGCAGGATGGGCGGCATCGTCTCGATGGCCTTGGCGAACTGGTCCTTGCGGATGATTTCGCAGACCGTGGCCTCCAGCGCAACGACGGTCGCGGCGCGGGGGCGGTTGGCGAGGAGGGCCAGTTCCCCGAAGATCCGCCCCGGTCCCAGCACGCCGAGGTCGGTGCCGTCGCGCTGCACGCCGACCGAGCCGGACTGGATCAGATAGGCCGCCGTTCCGGCGTCCCCCTGGCGGAAGAAGCTGTGGCCGCGGCGGAACATGCGGCGGTCGGCCACCGTGGCGAAGGAATCGGAGGAGCGGATCGCGGCGCCGCCCTCCTGCCGCTCGGGCTGGGACAGGCCATAGCTGCGGCGGATCGCGGCGACGAGGCTTTCCAGCAGGTAGGAGGCCAGCGGCGGGCAGCGCCCGCGCAGTGCGCGGAAGGTGTCGCGGGACAGTTCCACCGTTTCGACGGCGGTCAGGGCGCGCACCGTGGCGCTGCGCAGCCCGTCGTCGAGCAGCGCCATCTCCCCGACGATGGCGTTGGCGCCGACGGTGCCCAGGCGGCGGGGGCCGTCCGGGCCGTCCAGCAGAACCTCCAACTCGCCCGACTGGATCAGCCACGCGCAGTCCCCGGCCTCGCCCTGGCGGATCAGCACGGTGTCCGCGGCGATGCGCCGCGTGGGAAGGTCGGGTCCGCGTCTGGTCATCGCCGGTTCCATCGGTCCGGGCCTGCCGCCCATGTTCTGCACAGGTTCATGTTCCGCACAGGTTAGCGCGAATGCCGGTCCGGTTCAGGCGAATTTCCGGTGATGCTTGGCGGAGGCCGCCGGCTGCGCTATGCATGGCGCCCTCAAATCGAGAGGCCGGAAGTCATGACCACCACCGCCACCACCGAATGCCCCTGCCGTTCCGGCAAGCCGCTGGACGCCTGCTGCGGCCCCTATCTGGACGGCAGTGCGCCGGCGCCGACCGCCGAAGCGCTGATGCGGTCGCGTTACTCGGCGTTCGCCTGCGGGAAGATCGACTATCTGCAGGAGACGCTGCTGCCGGAGACCCGCGAGGACTTCGACCGCAAGGAGATCGAGACCTGGGCCGCCAACAGTCAGTGGACCGGCCTCGAAGTCCGCGCCACCGAAGCTGGCGGGGCGGAGGACGAGGACGGCGTGGTCGAGTTCGTCGCCCACTTCACCATGAACGGCAAGCAGCAGAAGCACCACGAGACCAGCCGCTTCACCAAGCGGGACGGCCGCTGGTTCTATGTGGACGGCACCTTGGGCGCCCGCCCGCGCAGCGGCCCCAAGGTCGGGCGGAACGATCCCTGCCCCTGCGGCAGCGGCAAGAAATACAAGAAGTGCTGCGGAGCCGCCTGACAGCCCAGTCGAGAGGGGCGGTCTTGACGGGCCGGTCTTGACCGACAATCCGCCGAATCTCGCAGCAATTGCGATATTTTTGGTCGCCCGGACACCGCCGGGCGGCCCTCGGCCGTGTTTTTGCCGAATCTTTCTTTCCGGCGCGCGCGATCTCAATTGAAAAGCGCGGCGGAACGGATCATCTTCGGGGGGCCATGTTCCGCCGGTTGGGGCATGGCCTATCACGACAGATGAGACCACGTATGTTCGACCGTCCGCAGCGCAACAGCTTCCGCGCTCCCGAGATCACCCAGCGCAACATCCGCGCCACCGTCAAGTGGTTCAACGCGACCAAGGGCTTCGGCTTCGTCACGCCCGAAGACGGCTCGCCGGATGCCTTCCTGCATTCCACGGTTCTGCAGTTCTGCGGACACGACAGCCTGCCCGAGGGTGCCACCATCACCTGTGACCTGTCCCGCGGCCCGAAGGGCCCGCAGGTCGCCACGATCCATGACGTCGACACCTCGACCGCCAGCGAGTCCCCGCGCCCGGCGGCGCGCGCTCCGCGCGGCGACAGCTACGGCGGCGGCTACGGCGGCGGCAGCAGCTATGGCGGTGGCGGCAGCTACGGCGGCGGCGCCGGCGGCGCCGAGGAGACGGTCGACGGCACCGTGAAGTGGTTCAACGTGTCCAAGGGCTTCGGCTTCATCGCCCCGTCCACCGGTGGCAAGGACATCTTCGTTCACATCCGCGCTCTGGAGCGTTCGGGCCTGGACGTGCTTGCCGATGGCGAGCAGGTGCGGGTGACCGTCCGCCAGGGCGTCAAGGGTCCGGAAGCGCAGCGCGTCGAAGTGGTCTGACGTCGAACAGCCGGGTGTGAGGGGGCGGGGCGGACCCATCCCCACACGCCCGGTCGCGGAAGCAGCACCATTCCCATCACCGTCACGATCCGCCCATTGGGTCCGAGACGGTGCGCGGGGCACAAAGAAAAAGCCCGCCGTTCCAATGGAACGGCGGGCTTTTTTGTTTCACCTCTTGGGGGTGCGGCTTGTTACGGCCGCCCGATCAGCGTGCCCATCAGGCGGGTGCGGATGGCGGCGACGGCGCAGTCCAGCGGGCGGTCGGCGTCCGGCTTCGACGGGGCGGCGGCCACGTCCGGGCACAGGTCCTCGATCCGCCAGGCGCGCGGCAGCGGGGGCGGGGTGGCGTGCGGGTCGCAGGTCGCCGGGTCGGGGTGGGTTTCCTCGCTGTTGTCGTTGGCCGGCTTGATCTCCAGGTTCGGCGACACGCCGAAGCAGTCGACCAGTCCGCCGGACGGGCGGAAGTAGCGCGCGGTGGTCAGGCGGATGCCGATGTCGCCGGACAGCGACGAGATGGTCTGCACCGAGCCCTTGCCATAGCTGCGCGTGCCGAACAGCAGCGCCCGGCTGTGGTCCTGAAGGGCGCCCGCCACGATCTCCGACGCCGAGGCCGACCCGCTGTTGATCAGCAGGACGATGGGCAGCCCGGCCAGCAGGTCCCCCGGCGTGCCGGTGTAGCGGCGGTTCTCGTCCGGGTCGCGACCGCGCACCGACACGATGTCCACCGCCTCCAGGAAGCGGTCGGCGACGTTCACCGCCTGGTCGAGCAGGCCGCCGGGGTTGTTGCGCAGGTCCAGCACAGCGCCGGCCAGCCGGCCATGGGCCTGCCGGCGCATCTCCTCCACCGCATCGTCGAGCGCGTGGGAGGTCTGCTGGTTGAAGGCGGCGATGCGGATGTAGGCGACGTCGCCCTCCAGCCGGTAGCGCACGGGCTGGATCTTCACGATGGCGCGGGTCAGCGACACGCGGAACGGCGCGTCGGGAGCGCTGTTTCCACCGCCAGCGCCGTTGCGCCGCATGGTCAGGGCGACGGAGGTGCCGACCGGGCCGCGCATGCGCGCCACCGCGTCGCGCAGATTCATGCCCTTGACCTGCGCCTCGTCGATCCGGGCGATCAGGTCGCCGGTGCGCAGCCCGGCGCGGGCGGCGGGGGAGCCGTCGATCGGGGACACGACGCGGATCAGGCCGCTGTCCTCGTCCATCGTCACCTCGATGCCCAGCCCGCCGAACTCGCCCTGGGTCTGCTCCCGCATGTAGCGGAAATGCTCCGAATCGAGGAAGGCCGAGTAGGGGTCGAGGGAGGTCAGCATCGCGTCCAGCGCCGCCTCGGTCAGCACCCGGTCGGTCGCCCCCGGCTCCTCCTTCTTCTTCTTCTGGAGGCCGGCAACGGCCTTTTCGACCAGAACCTGCGGCGTGCCCGGCTTCACATGCTCGGCCAGCACGCGGCGCAGGACGTCGGAGAAGAGGAGGTAGTTGCGGTCCGCCGGGGAGGGGAGGGTGGAGGTCCCCTTGGCCTTCGCGAACTCCTGCCGGTAATGGTCCAGCGCGATGCTGGTGTCGGCGCGGGAGGCGGGCACGACCGCACAGGCGGGTCCCATCGCCACCATCAGCAGCAACAGCGCCGCCAGCAGTTTCGCCATCCTGCGCCCCTCTTGACTGACCGGCCCGGCCGGCGGAATCAAAGCCATCAACGCGACTGCAAGCCTTATTGTACCAGGGGTTTCGCCTGCCGGACGCCCGAGGCCGGTGCGTATGTGCTTTCGTACGGCGGAACATGGCCTTCCGGCCGGCTCCGCCGGTCGTCCATCCGCAACCTAGCACGTTGACCGGGCAATCTCAAATCCTGCCCCCTGATGCCGCGGGACCCGTCGCCTCGCGCAGGATAGGATATATGTCTCCACCCTTCACGCCGCCACTCTCCGGGCGGGGGAGAGCGCTGGCGCGGGGATTCTACGCCTTAATAGGCACCTTTTCCGCTGAGCATCACGCCGACCGTGCGCAGCAGGATGCGGATGTCGCCCCACAGGCTCCACCCCAGCAGATAGGCGGTGTCGAGCTGGACTCGCCGGCCATAATCCACGTCGTTGCGGCCGCTGACCTGCCACAGCCCGGTCAGTCCGGGGCGGCACCGCATGTAGAAGGGGAAGCAGACGTGATAGCGCTCCACCTCCTCCTGCACGATGGGGCGCGGGCCGACCAGACTCATGTCGCCGGTCAGGACGTTGAAGAGCTGCGGCAGCTCGTCCAGGCTGGTGCGGCGCAGGAAGCGGCCGATCCAGGTGATGCGGGGATCGTTGCGCAGCTTGCGCGTGGCCTCCCACTCGGCGCGGGCCTCCGCGTCGGATTCGATCAGCCTCTCGAAGACCTCCGGCGCGTTGACGACCATGGAGCGGAACTTCCAGCAGGTGAAGTCCCGGCCCTCCGTTCCGATGCGCCGGTGGCCGAACACCGCGGGGCCGCCGTCCAGTGTGATGAGAAGCCCGACGATCAGCATCAGCGGTCCGAAGAACAGGATCAGCCCGACCGCCCCCACGAGGTCGAAGGCCCGTTTCACCCGGTTGCGGTGCAGCGGTGCCGTGGTCGGCAGACGCGCGACCAGCTCCGCGGCGGACGCCGTGCCGGCGAGCGTCGCCGGTTCCAGCGGTGCAGCACCCAACTGGATGGACTGCGGAATACCCATCGATCCCCCGTACTCACAATTCGGCTGGCGGAAACACGACCGCCTTCCGGGGGAGGCAACGCGTGAGGCGCGTCCGGGGTCCCCCGGCTGGGCCGATCCGCCGCAGTTCCATTGCGGTACGCCGGGCGGTGCGAGCGAAGCCGAGGGGGTGCCCCTTTCGGCGCAAGCGGAGGCTCAGCAGATGCGGGGAAGCTGCTCGCCGGACAGCCAATCCACAATGCGCTTGCCGCCGAAGCGCGTTTGCATCTGCACGAAGCGGTGCGAATCCTCGACCACCGTGCCGATGATGGCCGCATCGCCCCCCAGCGGATGGGCGCGCATGGCCGCCAGAAGGCGCTCGGCGTCCTCGGCTGTGCAGATGGCGATCAGCTTGCCTTCGTTGGCGACGTAGAGCGGGTCGAGCCCGAGCAGTTCGCAGGCGGCCGCGACCTCCGCCTTCAGCGGGATGTCGGCCTCGCGCAGCAGCATGCCGACTCCCGACTGGTGGGCGATCTCGTTCAGCGTCGTCGCCAGACCGCCGCGAGTCGGGTCGCGCAGGACATGCACGTCCGGCACCGCCGCGACCATGCCGGCAACCAGCCCGTGCAGCGCCGCGCTGTCCGACCGGACGTCCGTCTCGAAGCTGAGATTCTCGCGGGTGGACATGATGGCGACGCCGTGGTCGCCCATGGTGCCGCTGACCAGAATCGCGTCGCCGGGCCGCGCCCGCTCGCCGGACGGGGCGACGCCGGGTGGCACCACGCCGATGCCGGTGGTGGTGATGAAGACGCCGTCGCCCTTGCCGCGCTCCACCACCTTGGTGTCGCCGGTCACGATGGATACGCCGGCCTCGCGCGCGGCGTGGGCGATGCTGTCCACCAGCCGCTTCAGGTCGGCCAGCGGGAAGCCTTCCTCCAGAATGAAGCCGGCGGTCAGATAGAGCGGCACCGCCCCGGCCATGGCGACGTCGTTCACCGTGCCGTGCACGGCCAGCGAGCCGATGTCACCGCCGGGAAAGAACAGGGGCGAGACGACGAAGCCGTCGGTCGTCACCACCATCCGCCCGGCGGGCGGATCGAAGGCCGCCTGGTCGTTGCCCTGGTCGAGCAGCGGGTTGGCGAAGGCGGCGGCGAACAGCTCCCGCACCAGCTGGGCCATGGCCTTGCCGCCCGATCCGTGGCTCATGTCCACGGCGCCGCGGGCGAGGTCGAGCTTGCGGGTGAAGAGGCGGCGGTCGGTCATGGCGGGGTCCACACAGTCAGGCGGCGGATCAGGCGGCGGGAGTCAGAGTGCCGGTTTCGGCGAGCAGGGCGAGCGTGCGCTCCGCCTCCTCCGGGTCGAGCTTGGACAGGGCGTAGCCGACATGCACGATGACGTAGTCGCCCACCGCCACCCCTTCGACCAGCGCCAGGGAGCAGACGACCTTCACCCCGCCCAGACTGACGGTGGCGCGGTCGTCCTCCAGAAGCTCGATCACGCGGGCGGGGACGGCGAGGCACATGGGGGCGGTCCTTCCTCAAGCAAACTCTGCATGGCGATCCAGGCCTGTCCCAGGCTGAGCCCGCCGTCGTTGGCCGGTGCCTGGCGCGGCAGCAGCGCGGTGACCCCGCGCGCCGCGAAGCCGGTGCTCAGCCCCTGCGCCAGCACGGCGTTCATCAGGCAGCCGCCGGACAGGGCGATGCGGTCGAGGCCGCGCGCCGCCAGTTCCGGCATGGCCCAAGCGACCAGCGCCGCGGCCAGGGTGCCATGGAACCGGTCGGCCCCCTCCTGCGCATTGATCTGCAACAAACTCTCCAGCAGGAAGGTGAGGTCCAGCACGCCGCCGTCGATCCGCCAGCCGCCCTCCAGCACCGTGGGGCTGCGGACCAGCGATTCCAGGGCCATCGGCGCCTCGCCCTCGAAGCCGGCGACGGAGCGCACGCCCAACAGGCCGCAGGCGGCGTCGAACCAGCGCCCGCAGGAGCTGGTGGGCGGCGCGTTGATGCCGCCCTCGATCATCCGCCGCACGCCGTCCGCCGGGCCGCAGGCGGCGAAGCGCCCGACGATCTCCGCGCCGCGCCCCATGCGGGCCAGCGCCGCCGCCGCCATGCGCCAGGGCTGGCGCGCCGCGACATCGCCGCCCGGCTGGGCCAGCGGCGCCAGATGGCCGAGGCGCGTGAAGCCGGTGCCGTCCAGCAGCAGCATTTCCCCGCCCCAGGACCCGCCGTCCGTCCCCAGCCCGAACCCGTCCAGCGCCAGCCCCAGCGCCGGACCGTTCACGCCGTGTTCGGCCAGCACCGCCGCGATGTGGGCGTGGTGGTGCTGCACCGGCAGCGTCGGCAGGCCGAGCGATTCGGCGAAGCGGGTGCTCTGGAAGTCGGGGTGCAGGTCGTGGGCGACGGCCACCGGCTCCACCGCCAGGATGCGGCGCAGATGGGCGGCGCTCTCCTCCAGGAATTCCAGGGTCGCGGCGTTGTCGAGGTCGCCGATGTGCTGGCTGAGGAAGGCTTCGTTGCCGCGGGTCAGGCAAACGGTGGCCTTCAGGTGCCCGCCGACCGCCAGCACCGACGGTCCGGAGCGCGGCAGGCGGATGGGCACCGGCGCATGACCGCGCCCCCGCCGCAGGAACGCCGGCGCGCTTGCCAACACCCGCATCACGCTATCGTCGGCGCGGATCAGGATGTCTCGGTCGTGGTCGACGATCAGGTCTGCGATGCCATGCAGTCGTTGCCGGGCCTCGTCGTTGCCGATGGCGAGCGGCTCCCCGCCGGGGTTGGCGGAGGTCATGACCAGCGCGAGATCCTGCGGCCGCTCCAGCCACGCCGTGCCGTCCGGGCGTCCGGCGGCCTCGTGGAACAGCAGATATTGAATGGGCGTGTAGGGCAGCATGACGCCCAACCAGGCAAGACCAGGGGCGATGGCGTCGGGAAGGGAGGCACCGTCCCGCCGCCGCACCAGCACCACCGGCCGCGCCATCCCCTCCAGCAACGTCCGCTCCGCCGTTCCCACCTCCACGAACCGCTCTGCGGACACGGCGTTGGCGACCATCAGGGCGAAGGGCTTGCCGTTGCGCTGCTTGCGCGCGCGCAACCGTTCCACCGCCGCCGCGTCGAACGCGTTGCAGGCGAGGTGGAAGCCGCCCAGCCCCTTGATCGCGACGATCCGTCCGCCGCGCAGCGCGGCCAGCACCTCCTCGATGGAATGGGACAGGCGCGGGCCGCAGGCTGGGCAGGCGGTCGGCTGGGCGTGGAAGCGGCGGTCGGCGGGGTCGGCGTATTCGGCGGCGCAGTCCGGGCAGAGGGGAAAGCCCGCCATGGCGGTCTGCGGCCGGTCGTAGGGCAGGGCGCGCGTGATGGTGAAGCGCGGCCCGCAATGGGTGCAGTTGAGGAACGGGTAGCGGTAGCGCCGGTCCGCCGGGTCGAACAGCTCGGCCAGACAGGCCGGGCAGACGGCGGCGTCGGGGGCGATCCCGGTGGTTACCGCGCCGTGCTGCGACGCAAGGATGGCGAAACCCGCCTCGTCGGGGCGGATGGGGCAATCTTCCGCTTCGACCGCGTCGATCCGCGCCAGCGGCGGGGCGTCCTTCGCGAACGCCGCCAGAAAGCGCTCCAGAGCCTCGCCCTGCACCTCCGCCAGCACCCCGGCCCCGTCGTTCAGCACCCAGCCGGTCAGGGCGAGGCGGTGCGCCAGCCCATGCAGGAAGGGCCGGAAGCCGACCCCCTGCACCTGCCCACGGACCCGGACGCGCAGCCGTTTCACCGCGCTGCGACCGCCACGCCCGCGCCGATCATCAACGTGCCGGCGCCCTGGTTGAGTGCCTTCATGGCCCGCTCGCTGCGGAACAGGTGACGGGCGCGCGACGCCGCCATGGCGTAGGTCAGCAGGACGGCGCTTAACACGCCCACCACGATCGCGGCCATCAGCACGGCGTCGGTGGCCGAGACGCGGGTAAGGTCCACGAAGGCCGGGAGAAAGGCCATGTAGAACAGGATGGTCTTCGGGTTGGAGAGGGTCAGGGCCAGCCCGCTGGCGAAACCTCGCAACTGCGCACCCTCGGCCTCCGGCAGGTCTCCACCGAGGGTGACGGGCGCGCGCCACGTGCGGATGCCCAGCCAGATCAGATAGCTGGCGGCGGCGAAGCGCAGCAGGGTGAACAGCTCCTCGAAGGCGTGGGCGACGGCGGCCAGCCCGCCGAGGGCGAGCGCCAGCAGCACGAGGTCGCCCACCACCATCCCGGCGAGGAAGCCCAGATTGCGCCGCCATCCCAGGGCGAGGGAACGGGCGACCACGGCGAAGATGCCCGGACCGGGGGTGGCCATGAAATACAGGCAGGCCCCGGCCATCAGGAGGAAATCGGCGGGCCTCATGCGCCGCGTCCCGCCACCGCCTTCGCAAGCCCCTCCGCGATCCAGCCGTACCAATCCTCAAGCCCTTTCCCGGTGGTCGCGGAAACCTCGATCACGCGCAGGTTCGGCTTCAACTGGCGGGCGTAGGCGATCATGCGCGCCACGTCGAAGGTCAAATGCGGCAGCAGATCGATCTTGTTGACCAGCAACAGGTCGGCGCCGGCGAACATCGCCGGGTATTTCAGCGGCTTGTCCTCCCCCTCCGTCACAGAGAGCACGACGACCTTGTGCGCCTCGCCGAGGTCGAAGCCGGCCGGGCAGACGAGGTTGCCGACATTCTCGATGAACAGGATACTGCCCACCTCCACCGGCAGGCGCCCCACAGCCTGGGTGACCATCTGGGCGTCGAGGTGACAGCCCTTGCCGGTGTTGACCTGGATGGCCGGCGTGCCGGTGGCGCGGATGCGGTCGGCGTCGAAGGAGGTCTGCTGGTCGCCTTCGATCACCGCCATCGGGAAGTTCCCCTTCAGGTCGGTCAGCGTGCGGGTCAGCAGGGTCGTCTTGCCCGAACCGGGGCTGGACATCAGGTTCAGCACGAACACGCCCTTCGCCGCGAACAGCTGGCGGTTCACCGCGGCGAAGCTGTCGTTCTTGGCGAGGATGTCCTGTTCGATGGCGACCAGTCGGGTCTGCGACATGCCCGGCACCTCCGTCCCCGCCGGGCCGCGGCCGAGGTCGATGGTCCCATGGTCGTGCCCATGATCATGGCCATGGTCGTCGCCGTGCGTGTGCCGGTAGACCTTGCCGTCCGGACCGACATGCTCGTGGCTGTGGCCATGGTGATCATGATGATGGTCGTGACCATGGTGGTGGTGATGGCCGTGCGCGTGGCCGGCTTCGATTTTGGTTTCGCCTTCGGCGCAGCCGCAGACCGTGCACATCACTCCACCTCCAGTTCCTTGACGCGCATTTCCTCGCCACCGGTCACCATCAGCTGGTGGCCGCCGCATTCGGGGCAGGGGGCCGACCGCTCGGGCAGCGGGACCGGCTTCTCGCAGGACAGGCAGAAGGCCTGACCCGACGGGCGTTCGATGTCCAGGACGGCGCCTTCCGCGATGGTGCCGCGGCTGACCGCGTCGAAGCCGAAGGCGATGGCCTGCGGTTCGACGTGGGACAGGGTGCCGATGACCAGCCGCACCGTCTTCACCGTCGTGAAGCCTTGGGCCGCGGCCTGATCGCGGATCACGTCGATGATGCCTTGGCTGAGCGCCAGCTCGTGCATGGGTCAGTCCTCGTCCTGAATCGTGATGGCGGAGGCCACGCAGGGATCGAGTGCGGCCACCAACAGGCCGGCACGCTCGGCCAGACCCGCGTCGGCCGAAGCATCGGCCAAGCCCCGGGCCAGCGGCCCGTCCGCGGCGAAGTTCCATTCGGTCGGCGCTGCGATGCGATAATCGGCGATGCGACCGTCCTCAAGCCGCAGCCAGTGGGCAAGCCGCCCGCGGGCCGTCTCCACGACGCCGCTTCCCGTACCGAGCAGAGTGGCGTCGGCTTCGGCATCGGGGACCGGCTCGGCGTCGTTCAAGCGCTCCACCCACGATGCCAAGCGCTCCGCCAGTCCCGCCAGCTCCACCAGCCGGGCGGCGGCATGAGCGGCGAGACCGGAGCCGTGCCGGGCCAGCAACGCGGCGACCAGCGGATGCGCGGTCCGGCGGGCCAGCGGCCCGGTGTGGGCCGGGGCACCGTCCTGCCGGGGACGCTCGGAGAACACCGCGTCGACGGACAGCCGCTCGCCGAACCAGCCCGCCGGATGCGGCTCCAGCGCCGCCACGCCGCAGGCGCCGAAGCCCGCCATGCCCGGTGCCAGGACGCGGCGCATCAACCGGGCCGCACCGGTTCCGCCCGCCTCGGCCCAGCGCTCCAACGCCGCCACGTCGGTGGGAGCCGGGGCGGCGAAGACGGCGCGCTCCACCCCCTTGCGCAGGGCCGCGATGGCGGCGGTCAGGGCGGCGCGGTCGGGCCGCAGGGAGCCGCCGCCGGGACGCAGACCATCACGGGCCGGGTAGAGCGCGGGATGGATCGCCGCGGCCGCGGCGCGCAGGCCCGCCAACTCCTTGGGCTGCGGCGCTTCACCGAGCCGCGCCGGCCAGTCCATCAGAACTTGCCAGGCGTGGTTCGTCGCGGCTTCCGCCTCGGCCAGCAGGGCGCGGGCGGTGGTGTGCGGGTGGGCGTCGAGACCGAGCGCATCCTCAAAAGCCTCAAGCGCGGCCAGCGACTGGGCGGTGCCGCACAGGCTGAAGAGCAGCGGCACGAGGCGCATCGCCTCGTCGGGCGTGCGTCCGCACAGGGCGCGGGCGGCGGCGGGACGGCGGACCTGCACCGCGATGGTGCGCACCCGCCCGGCGGCGGTCTCCAGTCGCACCGACACGCTGCCTTCCAGCCCGGCGCCCGCCACGCTCATCGGCGCGCTCGTCCGAACAGGGAGCGGCGGGACAGGGCGGGCTTCGCCGCCTCCCCATCGCTTGCCGGCGGCGGTTCGGTCTGTGGCGCCGGTTGCTGCGGCTCCCGCATCAGATGGTCGAGCGCCAGAACGGCGGCGGCGCGGGCGTCCTCCTGATCGGTGAACACATTCATGGCCGAGGCGAGCGGGATCACCGCCAGCGTTCCCAGGACCCCCACCCGCGCCGCGGTGAAGCGGTAGGCACCGGAGGGCAGGGCGATCTCCACCTTGTCGCCGTCGCGCCGATCCGCCCACAAGGCGGCATCGCGCGGGATCAGCACGGCGTTCAGGAACCAGGGGGCGATGACGCAGCCGACCCAGCCCGGCCCATGGGGGCGGAAGCCCAGCGCCTCGACCGCCAGGGCGGCGTTGCAAATGGGAACGCCGGCCATGTCGCGCTCCGCGATCAGGCGGTAGCTGGCGGTCAGGGCGGCAACCCGCAAGTCCATGGGATCGGCGCCCGACGGCGCCGAAACGGTGAAGCCATGCTGCGGGCCGCCGCAACCCGGGCAGCGCCAATAGTCGGGCAGACCGCCGAAGGGCGTTCCCGGCGGCACCTCCCGCCCCGGATCGCCCGCCGTGGGGTCGTAGACGGCGCCGCAGGCAGCGCAGGCGGGGCGCGCGTCGGCGGCGAAGCCCGCCTCGGGGCCGCCGGGGGTCATGCGGTTGCCTTTTCCATGAGGTCGGCGAACAGGTGGTCCACGTTCTCCCCCTTCGCCGCCAGCAGGATGGCGTCCAGCGCGCGGTTCAGCGACTCCACCTCTTCGACTTCCAGCGGGCGGACGGCGCGGTCGAGATGGACGAGGACCCAGCCGCCTTCCGGGACCTCGTCGATCAGCATGACGTTGACGCGCCGTTCCTCGCCCCGGCCGGCGCAGCGCGCGGTGAAGCCGTCGGTCTCCAGGACCTGCATCGGAATGCCGAGACACATGCGCGCGCCCTCACGCGGGGAAGCCAACTCGTCAGGATGATGTCAGTTCGACTGCGGCATCTTGACCGGGGGTTGAATCCGCACATTGATGTGCGTCAAACATGCGGTCCGACGTAATTTCATGGCGCTCCGCCATTTCCAATCGGAACGGTTCTGCTAAAGTGGCGACCGCTTCGCGCGCGATGGGGTAGGGGTCGGTCGTGCGCCGCTCAACGATACAGCAGGGGTTTTCACGGATGAAACGTTTCGCTCTCGCGTCGGTCACCGCGGCGGCGGCCCTGGCCGCGCTGCCCAACGCGGCGCTCGCCCACACCTTCGGCGCCCACGATGCCGGGTTCGTCCATGGGTTCATGCACCCGGTCGGCGGCTGGGACCACCTGCTGGCGATGGTCGCCGTCGGCCTGTGGGCCGCGCAGCGCGGCGGCAAGGCCCTGTGGGCGCTGCCGGTGGCCTTCGTCGGCGCGATGATCGGCGGCGGCCTGCTGGGGGTGGCCGGCATCGACCTGCCGCAGGTGGAGCTTGGCATCGTCCTGTCCGTGGTCGCCCTGGGCGCCCTGATCGCCCTGCAGTCCCGCCTGCCGCTGCTGGCCTCCGCCGGTGTGGTCGCCCTGTTCGCCGTGTTCCACGGCCATGCCCATGGCGCCGAGATGCCGGAGGCGGCGCAGCCGCTGCTCTACGGCCTGGGCTTTGCCCTGTCGACCGCGCTGCTGCACGGTGCCGGCATCGGTGCCGCCCTGTCGCTGCGCCGTCTGGTGGAAGGCCGCAAGGGCGCCCTGGCTCTGCGCGGCACGGGTGCGGTGGTCGGTCTGGCCGGCGTGGCGCTGCTCGCGCTGGGCTGATCCGGGACGCCTCCCAGGACACCCGATTCGGCATCGAAGGCTCGGCGGAGCGCTCCGCCGGGCCTTTTCCTTGTCCAGATCTTTGTGGATTCCGGTAAGGAATCCAGGTGTTTGGCGACGTGCGCGCAGCACTCTTCCCCGGCGGGTCCAGGACGGCCATGCTGGGCGCCGACCGTCCTGAAGGGGAACCACGCCGATGACACCGCCGACCTTCGCCTCCCTGCGCAACGCCCTGCTCGCCCTGGCCGTCGCACTTCCCGCCGGTGCCGTGCTGGCTCCTGCCGTGCCGGCCCTCGCGGAGGTTCCGGGCCAGCAGCGGACCCAGGCGCCGGGCTTCTACCGGATGGCCATCGGCGACTTCGAGGTCACCGCGCTGTATGACGGCTTCATCGACCTCGACCGCAAGATCCTCAGCGGCGCCAGCGCCGACGACATCCAGGGCCTGCTCGCCCGGATGTTCCTGGCCGACACGCCGGGCGTCCAGACGGCGGTGAACGCCTATCTGGTGCACACCGGCACGAATCTCGTCCTGGTGGACACCGGGACGGCCAAGGCCTTCGGCCCGGCGCTGGGCTTCATCGCCGACAACATCCGCGCCGCCGGCTACAACCCGGAACAGGTCGATACGGTTCTGCTGACCCACCTGCACCCGGACCATGCCAACGGCCTGCTGCGTCCGGACGGCGCCATGCTGTTCCCCAACGCCACGGTCCATGTCGCCAAGGCCGACGCCGACTTCTGGCTGAACGAGGAGGTGGCGGCCAAGGCCCCGGCCGACAGCCAGCCCTTCTTCGCCATGGCCCGTGCGGCGGTGGCGCCCTACGCGGCGGCGGGCAAGCTGAAGCCCTACCAGCCCGGCGACAGCCTGGTTCCCGGCGTTGAATCGGTGGCGGCCTACGGCCACACGCCGGGGCACAGCGGTTACCTGTTCACGTCGGGGGAGCGCAGCATCCTGATGTGGGGCGACATCGTGCACAGCCATTCCGTGCAGTTCGCCCGCCCGGAGGTCGTCATCGAGTTCGACGCCGACAAGGCGCAGGCCGTCGCTTCCCGCAAGAAGATCTTCGCCGACGCCGCAGCGCAGAAGCTGTGGGTGGCCGGCGCCCATCTGCCCTTCCCCGGCATCGGCCATGTCCGCACCGAAGGCAAGGGCTACGCCTGGGTCCCGGTGGAGTTCGGCCCGATCCGCGCCGACCGCTGAGGATCGATCGTGATCGCCACGCTCAGTTTCGGGGCGTGGCGGTCACGCCGAGGCGGGCCAACTCCTCGACGATCATCGTCACCATCCGCGGAATCATCGCCTCGATCTCCGGCGACATCATCAGGCCGGTGCCGAGCGCCATCGGCACGCAGCCGACCACCGTCACGCTCTCCGGCGCCTCGTCCTGCAGGCGCAGCGAGGCCAGCAGATCGCTGAGGCCGAGTTGATGGGGCGACAGCTTGCCCTTGAAATAGGCCGGAACCTCGTCGCCGCGCAGCACCGTCAGGCTGGCCGGCGGCGCGCCGGTCTTCACCGCGTCCACCGCGATCAGGTGCTTGTGGCTGGCGATCAGGTCCAGCATGTCCATGCCGCAGGTGCCGCCGTCCACCACGCTGACGTGATCGGGCACGCCCCAGGCGGCGTCGAAGGCCTCCATGGCGCGCACGCCCACCCCTTCGTCCATCAGGAGAATGTTGCCGAGGCCGAGGACGAGGATGGACATGACGCGGGGACTCCGTTCGACGGTTTTGAAACAGAAGGATGGGGTGGGACCGGCACCGGGCGCCGTGAACTGGATCAATCGACCGGTGTGACGACGCGAAAAGCCCCTCCTCCGCGGGGAGGAGGGGCTTTCGGCCGGTCAGAAGGCTTGGGTCAGACGACCTTCACCTGGTAGTGCGACTTCGTTTCCGTGTCGGTCAGGTGCACGGCGCAGGCCAGGCACGGGTCGAAGCTGTGCAGGGTGCGGATGATCTCCAGCGGCTGGTCGGCGACCGCCACCGGGTTGTCGATCAGCGCCGCCTCGTAGGCCGAGATGTTCCCGTCCTCGTCGCGCGGGCCGGCGTTCCAGGTGGTCGGCACGACCGCCTGATAGTTCTTGATCTTGCCGTTCTCGATCACGACCCAGTGCGAGAGCATGCCGCGCGGCGCCTCGTGGAAGCCGAAGCCGCGGATCTCGCCCTTCGGGAAGACCGGCTTGTTGAAGGTCTTGGTGTCGCCCTTCGCGATGTTCTCCATCAGCAGTGTCCACTGGTTCTGCAACTCCTCGTGCAGGACCACGCACCGCACCGCGCGGGCGGCGTGGCGGCCGATTGTGGAGTGCAGCGCGTCGACGCCCACCTTGCTGCCGAGATGGCCGGACACCGCGTCGAGCACCGCGTTGACCCAGAACTGCGTGCGCTGGTGGCCCGAGGCGTACATGCCCAGCACGTTGGCCAGCGGGCCGACCTGGGCGCGCTTGTCGTAGAAGGTCGGCGACTTGATCCAGCTGTACTTGCCGTCGTCCTGCCAGTCGGTGAAGTTCGGGATCGTCTCGCCGTCGTAGGGGTGCAGGGGACCCTTGCCGCCCTGGTACCAGGAATGCTTCACGCTCTCCTTCACGCCCTTCTCGAAGTAGGGGTCGTGGAAGTCCTTGATCGGGGTGAACTTGGCGAGGTCGCCGCCGTCGATGTAGCCGGCGGGCAGGGCGAAGGTGGTGCCCTTGGTGTCCAGCGGCATGTCCGGGATGGACAGGTAGTTCACCACGCCGCGTCCATACTGCGTCCAGTCGGCGTAGAAGGCCCCGATGGCCGCCACGTCGGGGATGTAGACCTGGGTGATGAAGTCGCCCACCTCGTCGATCAGCTGCTTGATGTACATCAGCTTTTCGAGGGTCAGGGTGGACTGGCTGTCCATGTTGATCGGGTTGGTGACGCCGCCGACCGCCATGTTCTGGATGTGCGGGGTCTTGGAGCCGAGGATCGCCACCACCTTGTTCATGCGCCGCTGGTAGTCGAGCGCCTGGAGGTAGTGGGACGCCGCCATCAGGTTGGCTTCCGGCGTCAGCTTCATCGCCGGATGGCCCCAGTAGCCCGAGCCGAAGATGCCGAGCTGGCCGGAATTGATGAAGGCCTGCAGCTTCTTCTGCGCGGTGGCGAATTCCTGCGTGCTGTTCCGCGGCCAGCCGGAGATCGACTGGGCCAGCTTGGCGGTCGCCGCGGGGTCGGCCTTCAGCGCCGACACGATGTCCACGAAGTCGAGCGCGGACAGGTGGTAGAAATGGACGATGTGATCGTGGACGTTGTGGGCGCCCTGGATCATGTTGCGGATGTACTGGGCGTTGAGCGGCACCTCCAGCTTCAGCGCGTTCTCCACCGCGCGGACGGAGGTGATGGCGTGCACCGTGGTGCAGACGCCGCAGATGCGCTGGGCGAAGACCCAGGCGTCGCGCGGGTCCTTGCCCTGAAGGATCAGCTCGATGCCGCGCCACATCTGGCCCGACGCCCAGGCGTTGGTGACCTTGCCGCCGTCCACTTCACAATCGACCCGCAGGTGACCCTCGATGCGGGTGACCGGATCTACAACAACTCGCTGAGCCATAACGACAGTCTCCTAAACTCAGCCGTGCTCGGGATGGACGGCGTGCATGACGGGCAGCTTCTTCACGAAGAGGAGATACAGCGCGATCTCCAGCGCGAAGACGCCGACGGTGACCATGATTTCCTTGACCGAGGGGAAGTAGTGCCAAGGACCGACCGCCGGCGTGAAGCCGATGAGATAGACGTTCAGGCGGTAGAGGATGCCCGCCGCCAGCAGGAGCGAGGCCGCCAGGAACAGCGCCCGCGACCGGTTGCGGTTGGCCTTGGGGATCAGCAGCACGAGGCCGGAGATCATCAGCGCCATCTCCACCACGAACCAGCCGGACTGCGGGCCGCCGAAGATCTGGCCGATCTGGCCGCGCACAATCAGGTCGACGAAGCGCAGCACGACGAACAGCGAGGCGACGACCAGCATCAGGCCCGACAGCTTCGACAGCACCGGCGTTTCCATCGGGCGGCGGAAGTTCAGCGAGGCCATGACCGATTCCCAGACCACGATGGCGAAGCCCATCAGGATGGCGGTCAGCAGGAAGAAGACCGGCAGCATCTGCGACTGCCACAGCGGCGACAGCTTGTGCCCGACGATGACCATCATGGTGCCGAGCGACGACTGGTGCATCGTCGGCAGCAGAACGCCCAGCGCGATGAAGACCCACAGCACCTTGTTCAGCTTGGCGCGCAGCCCCTCGATGCCGAAGCGCTCCAGGAAGGCCGGGGCGAACTCCACCACCAGCACCAGCGTGTAGGTCGCCACGCACAGGCCGACCTCCAGCATCACCGAGTTCGGCTGCGCGTACCACGGCAGCATCATGTGGTAGAAGTTCCAGTAGCGCCCCAGATCGACCAGCACCGCCAGACCGGCGAGGCCGTAGCCGAACAGGCTGGCCAGCACCGCCGGACGGACCAGCGGGTGGTACTCGCCGCGGTTCAGGATGTAGCAGAGCAGCGCGATGACGTAGCCGGCGCAGCCGAAGGCCGAGCCGATCACCACGTCGATGGCCACCCAGATGCCCCAGGGATAGCCGTCGTTCAGGTTGGACGCGGCGGCCAGGCCCTGCGTGTAGCGCTGGAACAGGATGACGCCGGCGACGGCGACCAGGGCGGCGCAGATCAGGAAGGGAAGGGTGAGGACCCGGCCGCCGAGCGGCTGATGCTCATGAGCTTGTGAAGACATGGCGTGGCCCCCTCACTCGTCGGTGTGGTTCTTGGTGTTGCGGTGCGCCAGATAGGCGAGGCCGGCGAACACCGTGGCGGGGGCGATCATGCCCGCGTAGAGCGTGTGCTGGATGCCTTCCGACAGGGTCGGATAGCCGTTCTCCGGCACGTTGGTGGGCAGGTTCAGCTTGTCGAACGGCACGGCGGACACCGCGAGGCACTGGGTGCCGCCCAGTTCCTTCTCGCCGTAGATGTGCGTCTGGTAGGCCGCCTCGACCAATTTCTCATGGCCGGAGCGCGGGCCGCCGACCTTGCCGGCGATGTCGCCGCGCGGGTAGTGGGTGTGCTCGCCGACCTTCAGCGCGGTGCGGCGCTTGGCTTCCGTCTTGAGGTCCTCCGTGCGGCCGAACAGCGTCGCCCCGGTGGGGCAGACGTCGGCGCAGCCCGGAAGCTCGTTCTTGGCGAGCTGCTGCTTGCAGAGCTGGCACTTTTTGATCTCGCCGAAGGCGTCGTTGTAATCGTACTTCGGCACGCCGAACGGGCAGGACAGCACGCAGTAGCGGCAGCCGATGCAGGCGCTCGGGTCGTGGTTGACGATGCCGGTCTTCGCGTCCTTGGTCATCGCCGACACCGGGCAGACCGACACGCAGGACGGATCGGCGCAGTGCAGGCACTGCCGCTTGATGAAGGCGAAGCCGTTCTCCGCTGCGTCCTTGGTGGCGCCGGTGCCGTGGCTGTAGGCCTTGATGACGTTCAGCGTCCTGGCCGACAGCTCCACCGGGCTGTCGTAGATCGGCTTGTCGCCGCCCCCCGCGTTCCAGCCCTGCTGGGCCGGGCCGACGTCGGGCGGCATGTGGTTGACCTCCTTGCAGGCGGTCACGCAGGCCTTGCAGCCGATGCACAGCGTGCTGTCGTAGAGCAGACCGACCGCGTCGGGCGGCAGCGGCTTGGGCGGGCGGACCAGTGCGTTGGCCTCCGGCGGGGCCGCGACCACGGTGGTGCAGGCCGCTGCGGCGGCCGCAGCGCTGCCCTTGACCGCGTTGCGCAGGAAGCCGCGACGCGAAACCGATGTCCTGCTTTTCGACATCATGTTCTTTGACATCATGTTTTTCGACATGGCGTCACCTCACTCGGCGGCGGTGGAGGAGGATTCGGTCTTCGCGTCCTGCTTGCCGAGCCGGCTGGAGATGACGGCACCGGCGCCGACCGCCGCGCCGGCGATGCCGGCGACCACCGCCGCGGCCCCGGCGGAGATGCCCTCGCCCTTCTCGACGGCGACCGCCGGGTAGGTGTTGGGCGGTGCCACCGACTTCAGCGAGGCCAGCTCATGGATGCCCTTGGTGAAGCCGACGCCCTTCTCGGTGCAGCCGAAGCAGGGATGGCCGGTGCCCACCGGCCAGGTGCCCTGGCCGACGTCGTTGAAGCCGATGGAGGGACAGTTCGCGTAGGTCTCCGGACCCTTGCAGCCGAGCTTGTAGAGACAGTAGCCCTGGCGGTGGCCGTAGTCGCCGAACTCCATGGCGAAGCGCCCGGCGTCGAAATGCGGGCGGCGCTCGCAATTCTCGTGGATCAGCCGGCCGTAGGCGAACTTCGGGCGCATCTTGTCGTCCAGCTCCGGCAGCTTGCCGAAGGCGACGAAATGCAGGACCAGCGACAGGAAATTGTAGGGGTTCGGCGGGCAGCCGGGGACGGAGACGACCGGCTTGTCCTTGATGATCTCGTTCAGGCCGACGGCGCCCGTCGGGTTGACGCCGGTCGACGGCCAGCCGCCCCAGGAGGAGCAGGAGCCCATGGAGATGACGGCGGCGGCGCCCTTGGCGCACTCCAGCACGGCGTCCTTGTAGGTCTTGCCGGCGACCTTGCAGTAGACGCCGCCATCCTTCGTCGGGATGGAGCCGTCGGTGACCATCAGGTACTTGCCCCAATTGTCCTTCATCGCCTGCTGCTTCCAGTTCTCGGCCTGGTGGCCGGAGCCGGTCATCAGCGTCTCGTTGTAGTCGAGCGAGATGGTGTCGAGGATCAGCGTCTCGAGCGACGGGTGGTGGGTGCGCAGCAGCGATTCGGTGCAGCCGGTGCAGGCCTGGCCCGACAGCCAGATCACCGTCGGGCGTGGTGCTGCCACGGCGGCGTTGGCGATCTTCACGCCGAAGGCGGGGGACAGGCCCAGCGTGGCGGCCACGCCCGTGCAGTAGGCCAGGAATTCCCGGCGGGACAGGCCGGCCAGCGCACCCTCATACTCGTCGAGATCGCCGATGTGCTCGGCGTCGAGATCCACATGTCCGTCGGGCATGATTTCCCCCAAAGACCCTTTTGCATTGATCTGCTGGCCGCCCGGTTGCCGGACGCCGGATGCGCAGCACGCCACGACGCGTCGTGGGAAACCCGAGGCGGGAAACCCACGGCGCGGCTTAATCCCTATAACTTATAGGGGTATTTTGGCGCGAAACGCTCGCCGGCATTGCACCAGTTTCGATGCCGGCGCGGCATTGATCTGCATCAAATGGGGTATGAGGCGGGTAAGCTTCGAACGCCGGGGGCGCATCAGCGGAAAGGATGCGTCGGGAAATGCTCCTCTCCGGCATGAAAGCCGGAGAGGAGGGGAGAGGGGGTCAGACCGCCTTCATCTGGCGGGTGAAGTCGTCCACGTCGCTCTGCAGGGTGCGCGCGTGGACCGACAGGCCCTTGGCGGCGCTCAGCAGGCCACCGGCGGCCTCGCCGGTGTGGTCGGCGGACTGCGACACGCCGGAGATGGTCGAGGAGACCTCCTGCGTGCCGATCGCGGCCTCCTGCACGTTGCGGGCGATTTCCTGGGTGGCGGAGCCCTGCTGCTCCACCGCGGCGGCGACGTTGGTGCTGATGTCGCTGATCCGCTCGATGGTGCCGACGATGCCGCTGATCGCGCCGACCGCCTGCTGGGTCTCGCTCTGGATGGCGACGATCTGGGCGGAGATCTCCTCGGTGGCGCGGGCGGTCTGGTTGGCGAGGCTCTTCACCTCCTGCGCCACCACGGCGAAGCCCTTGCCCGCCTCGCCGGCGCGGGCCGCCTCGATGGTCGCGTTCAGCGCCAGCAGGTTGGTCTGGCTGGCGATCTCGGTGATGAGGTTGACCACCGCGCCGATCTTCTCCGCCGCCTGGGCGAGGCCCTGGATGGTGCTGTTGGTGCGCTGGGCCTCACGCTCCGCCTCGCTGGCGATGCGGGCGGCCTCGCCGAGGCGCTGGCTGATCGAGCCGATGGAGGTGGAAAGCTCCTCGGTCGCCGCGGCCACGGTCTGGACGTTGCCGGTGGCCTGCTCCGCCGCCGCGGCGACGGTCGAGCTGCGGCGCGAGGCGTCGGCGGCGGAGTGGGTGAGCGATTCCGCGCTGCTGCGGATGTTGTCGGCCTCCCCGTTCAGGGTGCGGCACAGCCCCTCGATCTTCTGGGCGAAGCCGTGGGTCAGGGCCTCCAGCCGTTCCTGACGCTGGCGGCGCACGTCGATCTCGCGGCGCTCCTGCTCGGCCAGATCAGTGGCGCGCCGCAGCCCGTCGCGGAAGACCAGCACGGCCTCCGCCATGTCGCCGACCTCGTCGCCCTGGCCGGTGCCGGGCACCTCGGCCCCGGTGTTGCCGGCGGCGATGGTCTTCATCGCCGCGGTCATGCGGGCGATGGGGCGCGCGATCATGTCGCGGGCGACCAGAACGGCCAACAGGACGCCGAAGAGCACGCCGCCGATGCCGATGGCGAGCATCAGGGTGGTCCAATGCCGGCGGGCCGACACGAGCTCGTCGTGCAGGCGGTCGATCATGCCGTCCTGGTCGGCGCTGAGCGTCTGGATCGCGCCGTTGAGCGCTTGGCGGTTGCTGCGGTTGGCGTCGTTGTCGCCGTAGGTCCGGGCTTCCGCCGACCCTTTCTCACGGGCGAGGCGCACCAGCTCCGTGCGGAAGCGGATGAACTCCTCCGCCTTCGCCGCCACCGGGGCCAGCGCGGCCTGCCCCTCCGCCGGGGTAAGGCGCTTCAGGGTGCCGAGCCGCTCGCCGAGGGTGTTCAGATTGTCCAGCAGGGGTTTGCCGAACTTGTCCACCTCGGCCCGGTCGCGGGCCATGTAGACGCCACGCGAATCCATCACGACGGCCAGGACGAGGCCGTTGAGCTGCTCGCCCAGCACCTGCCGGTCCGACGCGCGTTCGATGGCCTCGGACTTGCCGGCCAGATCCTGCATGGCGGCCAGCCCCATCAGGCCGGTCACCGCCGCCACCGCCGCCTGCAGCCCCACGAGAAGATAGATCTTCGGCCCGATCTTTAGATTCTTAAGCGCTTTCAACATGCTGGACGTCCCCATTGCGGCGGTCTTGGGCCGCCTCTGTGCATGACGATATTGAGGTGCCCATTGGTTTCCGAAGCGTTAAATCGTTCTATGACACGTTGCCGCGTCACCATTGGAGCAGAACCAGACGAAACGCATATTGTTTTTTGAGCGAACCATTTTTCCTGGGAATACCGATGATCCCGGCGTGTTTGTCTTTCTAGAGGCGCAACGCGTCGGACCGGGCTGGTGGATCATGAATCCCATCGCCGCCATCATCGGAAAGATCGCTCAATCCATCGTTGCCGTTCTTCTTCTGGCGCTGACGGCTTGCGAGGACGGCGGCGGGGCTCGTTGGGCGCGTTACGGCGTCGGCTATGGTGGAAGCGGGCCGGTCTACACGCTGGGCCTCGGCCTTCCGGCTTACCGACTGGAGCCGCGCAGCTATTGGAACTACCCGGACTACCGTGGCCTTGGACCGGTGATCGAACTGGCGAGTCGACCAGGGAGCTGACCGGGCGATTTGCTGTTACGGAAAATCCGATTGAAGGGTCCCGCTCGGCCTTTTACCTAAAGAAGACTTGGAATGGTCAGGACGAGGCGGAGTCATGGCGGTCACCCGGGACGATCTGAAGACGCGCATCGGTCAGGCCCTGGGCGAGACCAAGGCCGATCTGGTCATCAAGAACACCCGTTTCCTCAACGTCGTCACCGGCGAGACCGCCGCGGGCGACATCGCTCTTTGCGGCGACCGGATCGTCGGCACCTACGAGTCCTACGACGGGGTGGAGGAGATCGACGGGTCCGGACTGACCGTCGTGCCGGGCTTCATCGACACCCACGTCCATTGCGAATCCACCTGCGTCACGCCGATGGAGTTCGACCGCTGCGTCCTGCCGCGCGGCACCACCACGGCCATCTGCGACCCGCACGAGATCTGCAACGTGCTGGGCGAGAAGGGCTTGCGCTACTTCCTCGACTGTGCCGAGGGAACGGTGCTGGACCTGCGGGTGCAGCTCTCCTCCTGCGTTCCGGCGACGGAGTTGGAGACTTCGGGCGCGCGGCTGGAGGCGGCGGACCTGCTGCGCCACAAGGACCACCCGAAGGTGCTGGGGCTGGCGGAATTCATGAACTTCCCCGGCGTCTTCCACAAGGTGGACGGGGTGCTGGACAAGCTGGCCGCCTTCGACGGGCGCCACATCGACGGCCACGCCCCGCTGCTCAGCGGGCGGGAGCTGAACGCCTACCTGTCCTGCGGCATCCGCAACTGCCACGAGACGACCAGCGCCCCGGAGGCGATGGAGAAGCTGCGCAAGGGCATGCAGGTGCTGATCCGCGACGGGTCGGTGTCGAAGGACGTGCACGCGCTGGCCCCGGTGATCCAGCCGGAAACCTCGCCCTTCCTGGGCTTCTGCACCGACGACCGCAACCCCCTCGACATCGCCGAGGAGGGTCACATGGACCATCTGATCCGCAGCGCGATCCGGCTGGGCGCCCCGCTGACCCATGTCTACCGCGCCGCCACATGGTCGGCGGCGCGCGGCTTCGGCCTGTTCGACCGCGGGCTGATCGCGCCGGGGCAGCGCGCCGATCTCGTCCTGCTGGACGATCTGGAGGAATGCGCGGTCAACCGGGTGATCCGCAACGGGCGGGTGGTGACCCCGGAGACCTTCGCCGGGCGCCCGGCGGTCAGCCCGGTGGGCCTGCGCTCCGTCAAGCTCCACCCGGTGACGGCGGAGGATTTCGCTGTGCCCGCCCGCGGCTCCGTCCAGTCGGTGATCGGGGTTCTGCCCGGCAAGATCATCACCGCCCATCTGCGGCTGGAGGTGCCGGCCAGGGACGGCAAACTGGTGGCCGATCCCGACCGCGACATCCTGAAGATCTGCGTCTTCGCCCGCCACGGCACCAACCAGAATGTCGGGCGTGGCTTCGCCAGCGGTTTCCACATCCGCGAGGGTGCGCTGGCCTCCTCGGTCGGGCACGACAGCCACAACATCTGCGTGGTCGGCGCTTCGGATGAGGACATGTCCATCGCCGTCAACCGCCTGATCGAGCTTCAGGGCGGCTTCGTCGCGGTGCGCAACGGTCAGGTGGTGGGCGAACTGGCCCTGCCGCTGGCCGGGCTGATGAGCCTGGAGCCCTTCGAGACGGTGGAGCGCCACCTGCGCAGCTTGCGCGCTTCGGTGCGGCAGATGGGATGCCCGTTGGCCGAGCCCTTCCTGCAACTGGCGTTCCTACCGCTGCCAGTGATCCCGCATCTGAAGATCACGGACCGCGGGCTGGTCGACGTCGACAAATTCGCGCTGGTGCAAGCGTAACCCCGGCAGATCCTGCCGGAGGGGCGGCGGAACTTGCCGCCCTTCCCGTGACAGTTTTCGTTCAACCCATTGAAAACCATGGAAAGCCATTTGGCCCGCCGCCTGCAAGGACCGGTCCGACGAACACGAAGAATGCCAGTCGGAGGGGCGTGCCATGGTTGGAATGAGCGACATCAGCGGCTTGGCGCAGAGCCTTCAGACGTCCATCGACGCGGCGATGAAGCGCGTGCAGGAGCAGGCCAAGCAGGCGACCGACGCCAAGCCCAGCGGTGAGGTCCAGGAGTACGAGCAGACCGTCCGCAAGTCCGCCCTGAACGCCGCGCCCTTCGCCACCAACGTCGGCACGCTGGTCAAGGACACCAGCCGTCTCAACGTGCTCAGCACGCTGGCCGCCAACGACCCGGCGGACTTCTACAAGTTCAATCTGGCGACGCCCGGCGAGGTCGCCCTCGGCCGCGTCGGCGACACCGGCGTGCGCGTTCAGCTGATGGACAAGCAGGGCAAGATCGTCGCCGACAGCAACAGCGAGGCCGGCGCCACCTACGACGCCTACAAGAAGTTCGAGGCGGGCACGCTGTCGCTCGACCGCGGCGACTACACGCTGCGCGTCTCCCGCGACAAGGGCGTGGCGGCCAAGGAGGAGAAAAACTACGGCCTCCAGCTCCGCATGGGCGACTACAGCAAGGACTACGACACCATTGCCAAGCAGCCGGTCAAAGGCGACAACCCGCTCCAACAGACGCCGCAGCTCCAGCGCCTGACCTCCCTGCTGACCGGCGGCACGACGACCAGTTCCGGGGCGTTGGGCATCCTCACCGGGGGAAGCGGCGGCTACAGCGGGCGCGGGTCTCTGCTGAACGGGCTTTTCTAAAGCGCCGGACTCCTCGCCATCCGCCTGTAGGCGCGGCCGATCCGTTGGGGCGCCGTCAGGCCGCGAGACGCAGCGACGCGGCGCCGAGCACGATGACCACGCCGGAAGCCAGGCGCACCGGGCCGACCCGCTCCTTGAGCACCAGGGCGGCCAGCGCCATGGCGAACAGGATCGAGATTTCGCGCAGCGCCGCCACCACGGCGACCGGCGCGATGGTCATTGCCCACAGGGCGAGCCCGTAGGAGGCGATGCTGGCCGCCCCGCCACCCAGCGCGACCATCCAGCGCCGGCGGGCGTGGCTCAGAAAGCCTCTGGCGTCGCGCAGCAGCGCACCCCCCACCATGGGAACGCTCAACAGCAGGAATCACCACAGCGTGTAGCCGGCCGGCGCGCCGGACAGCCGCACGCCGATGCCGTCCACCACCGTGTAGGCGGCGATCACCAGGGCATTGGCGAGCGCGCAGGCGGTGCCCCGCCACGATCCCGACGGACCCGATCCCCGCCCCAGCAGGGTCAGCCCAAGGATCCCGCCGCAGACCAGCACCGTTCCCGTTCAGGCAACGGCGGACAGATCCTCCCCCAGCAGGGCGCCGCTGCACAGGGCCAGGATCAGCGGCGGCGCGCCGCGCATCAGGGGATAGGCGTGGCTCATCGCCCCGTCACGATAGGCGGCGGTGAGCAGCCGGTAATAGCCGACGTGCAGCACCGCCGTCACGCCGAGGTATGGCGCGCTGGCGAGCGACGGCGCCGGAACGACGGGAAGCAGCAGCAGGGCGATGAAGGCGGACCCGGCGACCACCAGGACCGCGTCGGACGCGCTGCCGCCGCCGGCCTTCAGCGCGGTGTTCCAGCCGGCATGGAGAAGGGCGCCGGCCAGGACGGCGAGAAGGGCTTCGGTGGGCAAGGCGGGAGCCGGTTGGGAAGGGGGACGACGCGGAACGCATGCGGCCCGCCGGAAGGCAGGATACACGCACAGGTCCGCTGTCGGACAGTTCGATTGCCCGGCCCGATTGCCCGGCAGCGTTCTTTGCGCTAAGCGTTCGTCATGTCGACCGAAAGCTACCCGAACCTCCCGACCGCCGCCGCGTCAGCCCCGGCCGCCGTCCGTCGCGCCACCGCCATCGGTGGTCTGGCCATTCTGATGTGGTCCACGCTGGCGCTGCTGACGGCGCTGTCGGGAACCATCCCGCCGTTCCAGCTTGTGGCGATGTCCTTCGGCGTCGCCTTCATCATCGGGACGGCGGCGGGGGCCGCGCGGGGCAAGGATGTGATCGGCGTGCTGCGTCAGCCCTGGCGGGTCTGGCTGCTCGGTGTCGCCGGGCTGTTCGGCTACCATTTCTTCTATTTCCTGGCCTTCCGCCTCGCCCCCGGAGCGGCGGTCGAGGTCAATCTGCTGAACTATCTCTGGCCGCTGCTGATCGTCCTGTTCTCCGCCCTGCTGCCGGGGGAGCGGCTGAAGCGCGGCCATGTGCTGGGCGCGCTGTGCGGGCTGGCCGGGACGGTGCTGATCGTGACGGGCGGCGCGCGCGGCCTGTCGCTCGACGCCGGGGACACGCCGGGCTACCTGTCGGCCATGGCCGCGGCGGTGCTCTGGGCCTCCTATTCGGTGCTGTCGCGCCGCTTCGGCGACGTCCCGACCGAGGCGGTCGGCGGCTTCTGCCTCGCCACGGCGGTGCTGGCCGGGTTGTCGCACCTGCTGTTCGAGACGACGGTGGCGCCGTCCGGTGGCGAGTGGCTCGCGGTGCTCGCCATGGGGATCGGGCCGGTCGGCGCGGCCTTCTTCGTGTGGGACCATGGGGTGAAGCGCGGCGACATCCGGGCGCTGGGCGTGCTGTCCTACGCCACGCCGCTGACCTCCACGCTGCTGCTGATCCTGTTCGGGCAGGCGGCGGGGGGCTGGACCGTCTGGGTGGCCTGCGCGCTCATCATGGGCGGGGCCGTGCTGGCCAGCCGCGATATGCTGCGTGGCGATCGTTAGGGCGCTGAACGGGGGAGCGTAGGCGGGAGATGTGTTTTCTCCAACCGGCCTCATCACCCCGGCTCCCATCCTTTCGGCGCCATTTCGAAGCCGGCGAATTCGAAGGCCGGGGACACGGTGCAGCCGACCAGAACCCAGCTCTCCAACGGCCGCGCCGCCTGCCACGCGTGTGCCGGGACGACCCCCTGCGGGCGTTGGCCGCCCGCGAGCTCCATCCCGAGGATCAACCGCTCCACCGACCTCCCATCGCTGGAGATGGACAACTCCAGCGGCCCGCCGGCGTGCCAGTGCCACATCTCCACCGCGTCCACACGGTGCCAGTGGGAGCGCTCACCCGCCTGAAGCAGGTAATAGATCCCGGTCTTCACGCCGCGCCCGCCGCCCGGCGGGGCGTCCCGGAAGGTTTCCACATAGTGGCCGCCTTCCGGGTGGGGCTGCATGCCCAGCATCGCGATGATGCGCTCGGGCGTCAGGGACTCCATGGCTTCGCCCTCTCTCACGCCGCCCGCCATCATGCCGGAGGCGGCGCGGTGCGGCGGAAGCTGTCGAGGTCGGAGGCCGAGGCGAACCACGCTGCCAGCTCCGGACGGCCGACCCGCCAATCCTCGTGCCCGAACCGGAAGTCGAGGTAGCCGAGCGCCACCAGGATGGACAGCGTGCCGATGGTCAGGGTGCCGTCGAGGGCCGGCGCGTCGGCCTCCAGAACGTCGAGCGCGCGGGCGACGGCGCGGCGCTGGCGGTCCGCCCAGGAGTCGGAGCGCTCGCCGTCGGGCCGCTGAAGCTCCAGGCGGCGCAGGATGGCGGCGTCGCAGATGCCGTCGGCCAGCGCCTGCTGGCGCAGCGCCGTCCAGCGTGCCGGGCCGGAGACGGGGAACAGGCGCGGGCCGTCGTGCAGCGTGTCCAGATACTCCGCGATCACCGGGCTGTCGTAGAGCGCCGAGCCGTCGTCCAGGATCAGGGCCGGCACCTTGCCCAGCGGGTTGTCCGTCGGCAGGTCGGTGTCCGGCGCCCAGGCGTTGGTCACCTGCTTTTCGACCGCCGAGTCCAGCCCGCATTCGATGAGGACCATCGCGACCTTGCGGACGTAGGGCGAGGTCGGGCTCCAGCGCAGCTTCATCAAAATCTCTCCTCCCGTTCTGTGGGCGTCAGCGTAGCGCGAGGGCGCGCCGTCTTAAAAGCGGTCCTTCTTAAAAGCGGTCCTTGCGGCCGCGAATCTCCGCGAAGACCGCCACCGGGTCGGCTCCGGCCATGCCGAGGGCGGCCTGGACCTCCGGCACGTCGGCACGCAGGAAGGGGTTGGTGGCCTTCTCGGCGCCCAGCGTGGAGGGGATGGTCGGCTCCCCGCGCTCGCGCTGGGCGGCGATGTCCGCCGCGCGGGTCCTCAAGGCGGCGTTGTCCGGTTCCACCGTCACGGCGAAGCGGGCGTTGGACAGGGTGTATTCGTGGCCGCAATAGACGCGCGTGTCGTCCGGCAGGCCGCGCAGCTTGACCAGCGAGGCCCACATCTGGGCCGGCGTGCCCTCGAACAGCCGCCCGCAGCCGAGCGCGAACAGCGTGTCGCCGCAGAACAGCGCCTTGGCTTCCGGAAACCAGAAGGCGATGTGGCCGGAGGTGTGGCCGGGGACGAAAAACACCTGTGCGGTGAGCGATCCGAACGAAATGGTCTCGCCTTCGCCCAGACACGTCTCCATATCGGGAATGCGAGCGACGTCGGCGCGCGGGCCGATCACGTCGGCGCCATAGCGCGCCTTCAGCGCGTGGTTGCCGCCGATGTGGTCGTTGTGATGGTGGGTGTTGAAGATGTGCGTCAGCGTCCAGTTGCGCCGCTCCAGTTCCGCCAGCACAGGCTGCGCATCGCCGGGGTCGACGACCCCCACGGCGCCGCTGGCCGGGTCGCGCAGGAGGTAGATGTAATTGTCGGTGAATGCCGGAATCAGGTGAATGTCCATGGCCTTGGGCCCCTCCCGCATGAATGGACGTTTGATCGAAACGTGATAGCCTTGGGATGACCATGTACACCGATATCGTCGATCTCCGTGAATTCTACGAGTCCGGGCTGGGTCAGGCGGCGCGGCGGATGATCCGCCGGCGCATCCGCACCATCTGGCCCGACCTGCGCGGGCAGATCGTGCTGGGGGTCGGTTACACGACGCCGTACCTGCAGCCCTTCCGGGACGAGGCGGAGCGGGTGTTCTCGATCATGCCGGCGACCCAGGGCGTGACCTTCTGGCCGCCCGGCGGGCCGGGGCTGGTGGCGCTGGGCGACGAGGCGGACCTGCCGCTCGCCGACATGTCGGTGGACCGCGTGCTGCTCGTCCACGGGCTGGAGGGGACGGAGCAACTTCGCCCGATGATGCGGGAGATTTGGCGCGTGCTGGCCGGTGGCGGCCGGGTCCTGGTCGTGGTGCCCAACCGTCGCGGCCTGTGGGCGCGGGCCGACTGGACGCCCTTCGGCCATGGCTTTCCCTATTCGGCCTCGCAACTGAAGCAGGTGCTGCGCGACACCATGTTCGTGCCGGAGCGCACAGGGCACGCCCTGTTCCTGCCGCCGCTGCGCTCCCGTTTCCTGATGAAGACCGCCCCGGCCTGGGAGGAGGTGGGCGGACGCTGGTTCAAGGCCTTCGCCGGGGTCACCATGATCGAGGCGTCCAAGCAGATCTTCGCCGGGGTGTCGCGCAGGACCCAGCAGCCGGCCAAGCGCCGCCTGATCGTTCCACTTCCCGGCGGTGCGGCCCCGGCCCGCCGCCCGGCAGGGTCCGGCGCGTGGCGGGTGTCGGAGGAGCCGTAATCCTTGCTCCGGGGCCGTTGCGGTTTGTAACCTCCCGGTTCACCGCAGCGGATCGGACCCCATGGCGAAGGCGAGCGTTCTCATTGTCCCCGGACTCGGCAATTCCGGTCCGGACCACTGGCAAAGCTGGTTGCAGCAGCGTCACCCGTCCTTCACCCGCGTCGAGCAGGCCGACTGGGACGCGCCGGTCCTGGAGGACTGGGTGCGGTCGCTGGAGGAGGCTGTGGCCGCCGCGGCCGCAAAGGTGGTGCTGGTCGCCCACAGCCTGGGCTGCATGACGGTGGCCCATTGGGCCGTGCGACGCGGCTCGTCGGTCGGCAACGTCGCCGCCCTGCTGGTCGCCCCGCCCGACGTCGAATCGGCGGAGCACACGCCGCCGGAGGTCCACGGCTTCGCCCCGGTGCCCACCGACCCGCTGCCCTTCCGCGCGGTGGTGCTGGCCAGCCGCAACGATCCCTACGCCCGGATCGAGCGTTCCTGCGCCTTCGCGGTGGGATGGGGGGCCGACTTCATCGACGGTGGCGACCTCGCGCACATCAACACCGCCGGCGGCTACGGTCCCTGGCCGGACGGCGAGCGGCTCATCCTCGACCTGCTGCGCGCCGTGGACGGCGGCGCTTGAGCCGTTATTGCGGCTGGCCGGCCACCGTCTTCACGCCCTCGCCATAGGTGAATTCCGGCGCCCGCGCGAGTTCGGCCGCGGGGAGGTCCAGCGTCGGCGGTGTGGAGCCGTCGGCACCGGCCGCCGCGCCCGCGATGTCGGTGCGCAGCATGCTGACCGGCAGGGATCGCAGTTTTCCGTCCGCCCCGCTGCCCTCGGCTGGGGCCAGCACGATCCGTTCGATCGAGGCGGCGCTGCCGTCCAGCGTGAAATCCTTGATGGAGCCGCCGGGCTGGCCGTCGCGGGTCCGCACCTCCTTGCCGATCAGGGTCCGCGCCTCCTCCGGGGTCAGCAGATGGGGAATCGCCGCGACCGAGGGAGCGGCGCGCTTCATCTCGTCGGAAGGCGCGTCGCCGCCGAGCCCTTCCTGCGAGGCCGCGGGCGGGGTGGCCGGGGTGTCGTCCGGGCGTGGTGCCGTCATCAGCGGGGGACGCGCGGCGTCCGGTGACGCCTGCGGGGCCTGGGCCTGCGATGTCTGCGCCGATGCGGCGCCGGACAGCAGCAGGGCGGCGGCCGATGCGGCCAGGACGGAGGAGGGGACGAGTCGCATGGTGCGTGGCTCCCGCTGGACGGTTGTTGAACGGACTTTGCCTATCAACAGCGCCAGCGGGGCAGGGGTTGCATCGCCGGGAGGCGGCGGGGTCCGGTCAGTCCCGGCGCAGCAGGAAGACGCCCTGCTCGCCCAGCAGGTTGGCGAGCCCGGAATGGGCGTGGCCGGTGACCCGGCCGGTGCGGTTCACGATCATGCAGCGCTCGATGCGGATGCCCATCTCCTCCGCCAGGACGACGAAGTCCTTGATCGTGCAGAAATGGATGTTGGGCGTTTCCCACCACTGGTAGCCCAACTTCTCCGTCACCGGCATGCGCCCGGTCAGCAGAAGCTGCGCGCGGATGCGCCAATAGCCGAAATTGGGCACCGACACGATGGCCCGCCGCCCGATGCGGGTCATCGTCTCAAGCACCGTCCGCGGCTCCCGCATCGCCTGGAGGGTCTGGCTGAGGATCACGTAATCGAAGGCACCCGGCGGGTAGTCCTTCAGGTCGGTTTCGGCGTCGCCCTGGATGACCGAGAGGCCCTGGGCCACGCACTGGTGCACGCCGTCCATCGACAGTTCGATCCCGCGCCCGTCCACTCCCTTCCGGCGGGACAGGAAGGCGAGCAGGGCGCCGTCGCCGCAGCCGACGTCGAGCACGCGGCTGCCCGGCTCCACCATTTCCGCGATCAGCTTCAGGTCGGTGCGGATGCCGTTTCCGGTGGCGGTGCGGGCGGCGGACGGGGTGTCGTCGAGGGGGCTCATGGCCGGGATGTCATGGTCTGGATGTCCGTGTCAGGCCGCGGTGTTCGGCGCAGCCTTCCAGGAAGCCGCGGATCACCTGATGGAATTCCGGCTCGTCGAGCAGGAAGGAGTCGTGTCCCTTGTCGGTGCGGATCTCCACGAAGCTGACGTTGGCGGCCACCGCGTTCAGCGCGTGGACGATGGCCCGCGATTCGGAGGTCGGGAACAGCCAGTCGCTGGAGAAGCTGGCCAGGCAGAAGCGCACCGGCGTGCCCTTGCCGTCCTTGCGGAAGGCGTTGGACAGCGTGCCGCCCCCGTAATCCGCGGCGAGGTCGAAATAGTCCATTGCCCGCGTGATGTAGAGGTAGGAGTTGGCGTCGAACCGCTCGACGAAGGTGATGCCCTGATGGCGCAGATAGCTCTCCACCTGGAAATCGGCGTCGAAGCCGTAGGTGACGGTCTGGCGGTTCTGCAGGTTGCGCCCGAACTTGCGGTGCAGCGCCGGTTCCGACAGGTAGGTGATGTGTGCGGCCATGCGCGCCACCGCCAGCCCGCGGTGGGGGCGGGTGCCCTCCAGCAGGTAGTTGCCGCCGGCCCAGTCCGGGTCGGCCATGATCGCCTGCCGGCCGACCTCGTGGAAGGCGATGTTCTGCGCCGAATGGCGGGCCGCCGTGGCGATCGGCACCGCGGCGAACACCGACTCCGGATAGGCGACGGCCCATTGCAGGACCTGCATGCCGCCCATCGAGCCGCCGATCACGCAGAACAGCTGGTCGATCCCGAGATGCTCCACCAGCAGCTTCTGCGCGCGCACCATGTCGCCGATGGTGATGACGGGGAAGCCGAGGCCGTAGGGCTTGCCGGTCGCCGGGTCGGTCTCCTTCGGGCCGGTGGAGCCCATGCAGCCGCCGATGACGTTGGAGCAGATGACGAAATAGCGGTCGGTGTCGACCGGCTTGCCCGGACCGACCAGCATCTCCCACCAGCCCGGCTTGCCGGTCACCGGATGCTGGTCGAGCACGTAATGGTCGCCGGTCAGGGCGTGGCAGATCAGGATGGCGTTCGAGTGGTCGGCGTTCAGCGCGCCGTAGGTCTGGTAAGCGACCTCGAAGGGACCCAGCTCCGCGCCGCTGTCCAGCCGCATGGGCCGGTCCACCCCGAGCGTGACCCGGTGGCCGGGCATCGTCGCGGGCTCGGCAGGCACGGCGGCAGGCACGGCGGCGGCGGGATTCGGCGCGGACATGACGGGTCGAGGGCCTCCGGAAAACGGGAGCTCATAGCTACGGACCGGCGGTTGGGAGTGTCAACGTTTTCTTTGATTTCGCGCCGCTTGCGGACTACTACTATCCGGCTTTGGATTCGCTTTGGATTTGACGGTTTCCCGCCCCATGCCTCCGCCCAAGTCCCCGCTCGACGATCTGCGCCGCGAGATCGATCACATCGACGATACGATCCACGACCTGCTGATGCGCCGCGCCGCGGTGGTGGAGCGCGTCGGCGTCGTCAAAAGCCAGATCGAGGCCGCCGAGGGTCAGGTCAGCGGGAATCCCCAGACCCCGATCTATCTGCGCCCGGCGCGCGAGGCGGTCATCCTGCGCCGCCTGATGGCGCGCCACGCCGGCTCCTTCCCGGCGATGGCCGTCACCCGCATGTGGCGGGAGATGATCACCGCCTTCACCCGGCTCCAGGGACCCTTCGCCGTCGCGGTCTACGCGCCGGAGGACCGCCGCGGATTCTGGGACGTGGCCCGCGACCATTTCGGCAGCGTCGTTCCGATGACCGCCGTCAACTCCCCCGTCGCGGCGATCCGCGCGGTGTCGGAGGGCACGGCCACCGTCGGCGTCGTTCCCTACCCGGCGGAGGACGACGCGGACCCCTGGTGGCGCTTCCTGGTGTCGTCCGACGCACGCACGCCGCGCGTGGTGGCGCGTTTGCCCTTCGCCGGGCGCGGCAACGCCCGCGGCGAGGACCGCGACGCGCTGGCCATCGCGCTGGTCCCGCACGAGCCGACCGGCGACGACCGCACCCTCCTGGGGATCGAGCTGGGGCATGACCTCAGCCGCGGCCGGCTCAAGGATCATCTGGAGACGAGCGGCCTCGCCCCGACCTATTTCTGCACCTGGCACGCCCGCGACCCGTCCGGCCCGTCGATCCATCTGGTCGAGGTCGCCGATTTCGTCGACCACACCGACCCGCGCCTGTCCGCCTTCGCCGGCCGGCTGGGCGAGATCCCGGTGCGGATCAACATCGTGGGCGGCTACGCCGTCCCGCTCCATCTCTCCACCTCGTCTTTCCAATGACGCCCGCCCAATGATGCCCGCAAGGTCCGAGACCTGACATGACCCAGCCGAACAACGGCCCGGCGCCCCGCCCGGGGATTCTCGACATCGCCCCCTACGTCGGCGGCGAGCATGCGGGGCACATCCGCCTCGCCTCCAACGAAGGCGCGCTCGGCCCCAGCCCGCGCGCCGTGGAGGCCTACAAGGCCGCCGCGGGCGAGTTGCACCGCTACCCGGACGGCGGCTCCGCCAAGCTGCGCAAGGCCATCGCCGAGCGCTTCGGCCTGGACGCCGACCGCGTGGTCTGCGGCGCCGGCTCCGACGAGCTGATCGCCCTGCTGATCCGCGCCTATGCCGGGCCGGGGGACGAGGTGCTGTACTCGCAGCACGGCTTCCTGATGTACCCGATCGGCGCCAAGTCGGTCGGCGCTACCCCGGTTCAGGCGCCGGAGACGAATCTGACCACCGATGTGGATTCGCTGCTGGCCCACGTCACGCCGCGCACTCGGCTGGTCTTCGTCGCCAACCCGAACAACCCGACCGGCACCTACATCACCGCCGACGAGATGGCCCGGCTGCACGCCGGCTTGCCGGAGAACGCGATCCTGGTCATCGACGCGGCCTACGCCGAGTACATGAACCACAACGACTATTCGGCGGGGCAGGAGCTGGTCGACCGCTTCCCCAACGTGGTGATGACCCGCACCTTCTCGAAGATCTTCGCGCTGGGCTCGGTCCGGCTGGGCTGGGCCTATTGCCCGGCGGGGATCGCCGACGTGCTGAACCGCGTGCGCGGCCCCTTCAACGTCTCCTCCGCGGCGCAGATCGCCGGTGTGGCGGCGCTGGAGGACACCGAATTCCTGGAGCGCTCGCGCAGCCACAACACCGAATGGCGGGAGTGGTTCGTCCAGCAGGTCCACGGGCTCGGCCTGAAGACCCATCCCAGCGTGACGAACTTCGTTCTGGTCGACTTCGCCGGACAGACCGCCGGGAAGGACGACGCCGAGGCGGCGCGCCTGTTCCTGAAAGGCCGCGGCATCCTGGTCCGCCAGATGCCCGCCTACGGCCTGCCGAGCTGCCTGCGCGTCACCATCGGCACGGAGGCCGAGATGCGCGAAGTGGTGCAGGCGCTGAAGGACTTTCTGGCGGCGTAAGGCCGGAGTGGTTTCCCCTCTCCCGCCCCGGGAGAGGGAGGGGCCCGCCGTGAAGCGGTGGGAGGGTGAGGGTATAGGCAAGAATCAGCTCATTGATCCTTGCGCTACCCTCACCCGACCCTTCGGGCCACCCTCTCCCGGGACGGGAGAGAGGATCGCGCCGCTGCGCGCGTTTCCTCACGAGGCGGCCGGGCAAACTTTCCCTTGGTCATAGGGCGCCTTGGTGCTTTATAGCGGGGCGTTCTGCAACCCATCCGCAGCCGGTGCCCTGAGATCATGAGCGAGACCGCCGCCCCTCTGGCCGCCCCTCTGGCCGCCCCCCTGTTCGACCGCGTCGTCATCGTCGGCGTGGGTCTGATCGGTTCGTCCCTGGCGCGGGCGCTCACGCATTACGGGGTGGCGCGTCAGGTCGTCTGCGCGGACCGCAGCCCGGAGCATTGCGCCAAGGCGATGGAACTGGGCATCGTCGAGCGCGCCACCACCGATCTGGCGGAAGCGCTGGAGGGTGCGGACGCGGTGGTCCTGGCGACCCCCGTCGGCGCCTTCGCCGAGGTGGGGGAACAGCTCGGGCCGCTGCTGCGCCCCGGCATGATCGTGACGGACGTCGGCTCGGTGAAGCAGGCGGTGCTGCGCGACGTCGGACCGCACATCCCGGACGGCGTGCACCTGATTCCCGGCCACCCGGTGGCCGGCACCGAGCATTCGGGGCCGGAGGCCGGCTTCGCCACCCTGTTCCAGGGGCGCTGGTGCATCGTCACCCCGCCGCCCGGCGCCAACGAGGGCGCAGTGGACAAGGTGGTGGCGATGTGGCGCCGCATCGGTTCCACCGTGGAACTGATGGACGCCAACCACCATGACCGCGTGCTGGCCATCACCTCGCACCTGCCGCACCTGATCGCCTACACCATCGTCGGCACGGCGTCCGACCTGGAGGACGACACCAAGTCCGAGGTCATCAAATTCTCGGCCGGCGGTTTCCGCGACTTCACCCGCATCGCCGCCAGCGATCCGGTGATGTGGCGCGACGTGTTCCTGAACAACCGCGAAGCGGTCCTGGAAATCCTCCAGCGCTTCACCGAGGACCTGACCGCTCTCCAGCGCGCCATCCGCTGGGGCGAGGGGGAGCAGTTGCAGGACCATTTCACCAAGACCCGCGCCATCCGCCGCGGCATCATCGACGCCAAGCAGGCCTGACCGGTCCGGTTGCGCCGTTCGGCGGGCGCAACCGTTTGACGCCGTGTTTTCACATTAAAGTTTTGATAAATGATAATCGGACATATGTGAATTACACGTTTGACGGCAAAAGACGACTTGCTTGATAGGGATCGGCCATGTTCAATAATCCCCGGCACCACGCCATCGACCGTCAGCTTGGGGATCACCGTTCATGCCGTCGCGCTTCAGCCAGAGCCTCATCGCCGTTGGGCTGGTGACCTTGGCCGCCCTGGCGACTGCCAGTGCCGCGAGCCGCAGCACGATCCTGAACGTCTCCTACGACCCGACGCGGGAGCTGTACGAGGAGTTCAACCCGGCCTTCGCCCGCACCTGGGCGGAGGCGTCGGGGGAGACGGTGGTCATCCACCAGTCGCACGGCGGATCGGGCGCACAGGCGCGCTCGGTCATCGACGGGCTGGATGCCGACGTGGTGACGCTGGCTCTGGGCTACGACGTGGATGCCATCGCCGACGCCGGACTGATCGCGAAGGACTGGCGGACGCGTCTGCCGAACAACAGCTCACCCTACACCTCCACCGTCGTGTTCCTGGTCCGCAAGGGCAACCCGAAACAGATCAAGGATTGGGACGATCTGGTGAAGCCGGACGTGGAGGTGGTCACGCCCAACCCGAAGACCTCGGGCGGAGCGCGCTGGAACTACCTCGCCGCCTGGGCCTACGCGCTGAAGACCAACGGCAACGACGAGGCGAAGGCCAGGCAGTTCGTCGCCGAGCTGTATCGGCATGTCCCGGTGCTGGACAGTGGCGCCCGCGGGGCCGCGCTGACCTTCGCCCGCAAGGGCGTCGGCGACGTTCTGCTGGCCTGGGAGAACGAGGCCTTCCTGTCGCTTCAGGAGTTCGGCGCCGACCAGTTCGAGATCGTCGTGCCGTCCCTGTCCATCCTCACCGAGCCGCCGGTGGCCGTGGTGGACAGCGTGGTCGACCGCAAGGGCACCCGCAAGGTGGCCGAAGCCTATGTGCAGTATCTCTACACCCGCGAGGGGCAGGAGATCGCCGCGCGGAATTTCTACCGGCCCCGCCATCCCGAACTGGCGCGGCAGTATGCCGGGCGCTTCTCCCCGGTGGCGCTGGTGACCGTGGACGACGTGTTCGGCAGCTGGCGCAAGGCCCAGGCGGCCCATTTCGCGGAGGGCGCGCTGTTCGACCAGATCCAGGCGGCGCCCCGCTGACCCCCAGGATGTGAGCACCGATTGATGGAACGGGAGGGCCAGACACCATGAGCACGACATCGACCCCCCGGGGCACGGATGGCGATGCCAACCCGCTGACCGGCGTGATCGCCGAGAACATCCGCAATTTCCGGCTCCGCCAGGGGCTGTCCGTCGACGCGCTCGCCAAGCTGTCGGGCAACAGCCGGGCGGAGCTGACGGCGGTGGAGGCGGGTCAGGGGCCGTCGAACATCGATTTCCTGTGGACCATCGCCCGCGCGCTTGACGTGCCCTTCTCCAGCCTGCTCAGCAGCGGGGGCAGCGGCGGGACCACGGTCATCCGGCGGGCGGACAGCCGGCCGCTTGCCTCGCGCGACGGGCGCTTCAGCTCCCGGGCATTGTTCCCCTTCCGTGGCGAGCGGCAGGTGGAGTTCTACGAACTGCGCCTCGCTCCCGGCACCGACGAGCGGGCCGACGCCCACACCATCGGCACGGTGGAGAACATCCTGGTCGGGCGCGGCGTGGTCGAGATCGAAACCGGCGACGGCACCCACCGGCTGGAGGAGGGCGACACGATCCAGTTCGACGCCGACGCCCCCCACGCCTACCGCAATGTGGGCGACGGCGAGGCGCTGCTGTATCTCGTGATGACCTACGTCTTCTGAGGTCGGATCAAGCCGCGGTCCGTACGCTGGCGTCGCCATTGGCCGGGGCCTGCGGTCCGTTGTCGCGGGACATCTCCGTCTTCAGGGCGGCGGCGAGCTGCCGGAAGGTCTCCTTGCGGCCGGAGGTGCGGCGCCAGACCAGCCCGATGCGGCGGTAGGGCCGCTCTCCGCCCAGGGGGCGGACCACCACATCCAAACCGCGCAGAATCCCTGAATCGAGTGCCATCTGCGGCAGCAGCGTCACCCCCAGCCCGTTGGCGACCATCTGGACCAGCGTGTGCAGGCTGGTGCCCTGGAACGCGGCGCTTTGCCGCGCCCCCTCCATGGAGCAGGCGGCCAGCGCGTGGTCGCGCAGGCAGTGCCCGTCCTCCAGCAACAGCAGATCGTCCAGCGCCACGTCGGACGGGCGGGGCGTCGTGACGTCGCTCAGCCGGTGCTCGGGCGTGCACACCACGGAAAAGCGGTCTTCGGCGATGTCGATCGATTCCACGTCGCCGGACGGATAGGGCAGGGCCAGGATGGCCGCGTCCAGCTCCCCCGACTCCAGCCGGTCGAGCAGCCGGGCGGTCTGGTCCTCGCGCAGGAACAGCTTCAACTTGGGGAAGCTGTCGCGCAGCGCCGGCATGACGCGGGGGATCAGGAAGGGGCCGATGGTCGGGATCACGCCCAGATGGAGCGGCCCGGACATCGGGTCCTCCACCGAGCGCGCCATGTCCACCAGCTCCTCCGCCCCCTTCAGGACGAGGCGGGCGCGGTCGGCGATCTCGCGGCCCAGCGGGGTCGGCAGGACGGTGCGCCGCGTGCGCTCCAGCAGCGGGGCGCCCAGCAGATTCTCCAATTCCTGGATGCCGGCGCTGAGCGTGGACTGGCTGACGAGGCACGCCTCCGCCGCCTTGCCGAAATGGCAGCGATCGACGACGGCGACGAGGTAGTGGAGCTGACGCAACGTGGGAAGGGGCTTCATGCACTGCACAATAATCGGTTTTATCGATCAAAGCGATTGGTATTTTTCGCTTCCATCGCTGACCCATTGCCCCTAACTTCCCTGGTGTCAAGCGACCAACGAGGGGGGAGCAGACTTCCGGCAGGGATGCCGCGGCACCGGTAACCCGGATGGGACACCATCGGGGAGACGGCGCCAAGCGGGCAGGACACCGGAGTGACGCTTGCTCCAATCATTCAGACTGATGGAGAAATCATGTCCTTGATCAACACCGAGATTAAGCCGTTCAAGGCGACCGCTTTCAAGGGCGGCAAGTTCATCGACGTCAGCGACGCCGACCTGAAGGGCAAGTGGTCGGTCGTCTTCTTCTACCCGGCGGACTTCACCTTCGTGTGCCCGACCGAGCTGGAAGACCTGGCCGATAACTACAGCGAGTTCCAGAAGCTCGGCGTTGAGATCTACAGCGTTTCGACCGACACCCACTTCTGCCACAAGGCTTGGCACGACACCTCGCCGGCCATCGGCAAGATCGCCTACACCATGGTCGGCGACCCGACCGGCACGATCTGCCGCAACTTCGAGATCCTGATCGAGGAGAAGGGCCTCGCCGACCGCGGCACCTTCGTCGTCGACCCGGACGGCAAGATCCAGATCATCGAGATCACCGCCGGCGGCATCGGCCGCGACGCCCGCGAGCTGCTCCGCAAGGTGAAGGCCGCCCAGTACGTCGCCTCGCACCCGGGCGAGGTCTGCCCGGCCAAGTGGGAAGAGGGTGAGAAGACGCTCGCCCCGTCGCTCGACCTCGTCGGCAAGATCTAAGCCTCTCCGGCTGATCATTGGAAACCGCCGGCCGCAACCGCGGCCGGGCGGTTCGGCCGCGGCCACGCTGGCCGTGGCGCCACGGCTTCGGGCCCGGATGATTCCGGGCCCGGATCGCGAGTGGCCTTCATCCGTTTGACAAGAAACGCTTCAACGAAATTCTGCTGCCCGGACCCGCCCTGGCGCCACCGGGCTCGCTTCGAAAAACCACTTTCGGGAGCCCTCGCCGTGTTGGATAGCAACGTCAAAGGCCAGCTCAAGGCCTATTTCGACAAGATCACGCAGCCCATCGAACTGGCCGCCTCCCTTGACGACGGCGCCAAATCGCAGGACATGCAGGCTCTGCTGCAGGACATCGCGTCCCTGTCGGACAAGATCACCTTCGTCCGCAGCGACGACGACGCGCGCAAGCCCTCCTTCGCGATCAAGCGCACCGGCACCGATGTCGGCGTCCGCTTCGCCGGCCTGCCGATGGGCCACGAATTCAATTCCCTCATCCTCGCCCTGCTGCAGGTCGGCGGCCACCCGTCCAAGGAGTCGGCGGAGGTCATCGAGCAGGTGAAGGCGCTGGAGGGTGAGTACAGCTTCGAAACCTACTTCTCGCTGTCCTGCCAGAACTGCCCCGACGTGGTGCAGGCCCTGAACCTGATGAGCGTTCTGAACCCGCGGATCAAGCATGTCGCCATCGACGGCGCGCTGTTCCAGCAGGAGGTCGAATCGCGCAAGATCATGGCCGTCCCGTCCATCTTCCTGAACGGCGAGCCGTTCGGCCAGGGCCGCATGGGGCTGGAGCAGATCCTTGCCAAGATCGACACCGGCGCCGCGCAGCGCGACGCCGAGAAGATCAAGGCCAAGGATGCCTTCGACGTGCTGGTGATCGGCGGCGGCCCGGCCGGCGCCGCGGCGGCGATCTACGCGGCCCGCAAGGGCATCCGCACCGGCGTCGCGGCGGAGCGCTTCGGCGGGCAGGTGCTCGACACCATGGCCATCGAGAACTTCATCTCCGTCTCCCACACCGAGGGTCCGAAGCTGGCCGCGGCGCTGGAGCAGCACGTCAAGGAGTATGAGGTCGACGTGATGAACCTGCAGCTTGCGGAGAAGCTGATCCCCGCCGAGGGGCCGGGCGGCCTGATCGAGGTCCAGCTCGCCAACGGCGCCTCGCTGAAGTCCAAAACGGTGATCCTGTCCACCGGCGCCCGCTGGCGCCAGATGGGCGTCCCCGGCGAGGACGAGTACCGCAACAAGGGCGTGGCCTACTGCCCGCACTGCGACGGCCCGCTGTTCAAGGGCAAGCGCGTGTCGGTGATCGGCGGCGGCAACTCCGGCGTCGAGGCGGCCATCGATCTGGCCGGCATCGTCGCCGAGGTGACGCTGATCGAGTTCGACAGCCAGCTCCGCGCCGACGAGGTGCTCCAGCGCAAGCTGCGCAGCCTGCCCAACGTGCGCGTCATCACCTCGGGCCTGACGACCGAGGTGCATGGCGACGGCATCAAGGTGACCGGCCTCAGCTACAAGAACCGCAACACCGGCGAGGTGCACCGCATCGACCTGGAGGGCATCTTCGTGCAGATCGGCCTCGTCCCCAACACCGAGTGGCTGAAGGGGGCGGTGGCGTTGAGCCCGCGCGGCGAGATCGAGGTGGACGCGCGCGGCCAGACCTCCATCCCCGGCGTGTTCGCGGCGGGCGACGCGACGACGGTGCCCTACAAGCAGATCATCATCGCCATGGGCGAGGGCTCGAAGGCCGCGCTGTCGGCCTTCGACTACCTGATCCGCATGGCGCCGGTCGAGGCCGTCGCGGCGGCGTAAGGGGGACGTAGTCGCCTAAGGCCCCCACCCAACCCTCCCCCGCTTTGCAGGGGAGGGCTTTTCTCCTCCCCCTGCGGAGCTCTCGCGCAAACCGGAGGTTTGCGCTGACGCGGCAGGCGGACCTTCGGTCCGCTGAGAGCGGGGGGAGGTCGGGAGGGGGCCCGTCGCGACCACCCACCCTCGTCAGCGAAGCCCCGCCAGCACCTTGTCCAGCGTGATCGGAAAATCGCGCACGCGCACGCCGGTCGCGTGATGGATGGCGTTGGCGATGGCGGCGGGAACGCCGACGATGCCGATCTCGCCCACCCCCTTGGCGCCCAGCGCGTTGACCATGTCGTCATGCTCCTCGACGAACAGCACGTCGATCTCCGGCACGTCGGCGTTCACCGGGACATGGTACTCCGCGTAGTCGTGGTTCATCACGCGGCCCAGCCGGTGGTCGGTGAAGGCCTCCTCCTCCAGACCCATGCCGATGCCCCAGACCACGGCGCCCTGGATCTGGCTGCGCGCCGTCTTGGGGTTGATGATGCGGCCGGCGGCGATGGCGCTGACCACGCGGGCCACCCGCACGGTGCCGAGGTCCTCATCAACCCGGACCTCCACGAAGACGGCGGAATGGGTGGCGAAGGTGTGCCGCGCCCGCGCCAGCAGATAGGGCAGGGCGCGCGCCTCCTCCTCGATGGACAGGGTGCCGGAGCCGCGCATCACGTCGGTGATGGACAGCCGCCGCGCCCGGTCGTCCCGTACCATCAGGTGGCCGTCGGCGAAGAGAATATCCTCTTCCGCCACGCCCTTCAGCGGGCTGTCCTCCAGCTTTCCGGCCAACGTGACCAGTTGTGACCGCACCCGGTCGCACACCGCCTTGACCGCCGACCCGACGGTGGAGACGGTCCAGGAGCCGCCCTCGATGGGGGCGGTGGGAAGCGAGGAATCGCCCAGGCAGAAGGTCACCTCCCCGATCGGCAGGCCCAGCACGTCGGCGGCGATCTGCGTCATGACGGTGTAGGTGCCGGTGCCGATGTCGGCGGTGGCGCTGGACACCACCAGCTTCCCGTCGACGCCCAGGACCGCCTTGGCGGCGGCCTGCCCCTGCATGGCGTCCCAGACGCCCGCCGCCATGCCCCAGCCGATCAACTCGCGGCCCTCGCGCATGGAGCGCGGCGCGGGGCTGCGCTTCGCCCAGCCGAACCGCTCCGCCCCGTGCCGGAAGCAGGCGCGCAGCTCTTTGCTGGAGAAGGGATTTCCGGTGTTCGGATCGGTCTCCGCGTAGTTCTTCAGGCGAAGCTCCACCGGGTCCATGCCGAGCTTGCAGGCCAGCTCGTCCATGGCGATCTCCAGAGCCGGGACGCCGGTCGCGGCACCCGGCGCGCGCTGGTCCAGCGGCGTGTGCACGTCCAGCCGCGACAGCGTGTAGTCCAGCCGGACGTTGTCGCACTTGTACTGCTGGCCCGACCAGTTGACGACGATCTCCACGTAGTTCTCGTTCCGCGAGCTTTCCTGCACCGCCTCGTGGATCAGCGCGCGCAGCGTGCCGTCGCGGTCGGCGCCCAGAGCCACCCGCTGGATGGTTTCGGGCCGGTGGCCGAAGCTGAACATCTGCGGGCGCGACAGCTCCACCCGGATGGAGCGTTTCAACTGCGTCGCCGCCAGCATGGCCATGAAGAGCTGATGCTGCGGCCGCAATCCGGAGCCGAAGGCGCCGCCGACGAAGGGCGACATCACCCGCACGGCGGATTTGGCCAGGCCGAAGACGTTGCAGACGTAGGTGTGGCAGTTCTGCACGCCCTGGGTCTTGTCGTGGACGGTCAGCGTGCCGTCGTCGTGGTGCAGGACGGTGGTGGCGTGCATCTCCATCGGGTTGTGGTATTCCGCCGCCTGGGTGAACTCCGCGTCCACCTGGACGGGCGACTCCAGGAAGGCCTGCTCCGGGTTGCCGCGCGGCTTCGGCGGGGGCTGGAAGCCGCCCTTGTCCTTGCCGGGGGTGAAGCTGTTCGCGCGGTTGGCGCGCAGGTCGGTCTGATGGGGAGCCGCCTCATACTCGATGTGGACGAGGCGGGCGGCGTAGCGAGCCAGTTCGAAGCTCTCGGCGATCACCAGCGCCACCGGCTGGAGCGCGTGGTGGATCTCCGCGTCGTAGAGCGGGCGGAAGGGCGCCCCCTTGGGCGCGTCGTCGTCCTTCCATTTGCGGTCGAACCAGGCGAGGCTCGGCCGGTTCTCGTGGGTGAAGACGTGGATGACGCCGGGCAGGGCCAGCGCCGCCGCCGTGTCGATGCGGGTGATCCGTCCGCGCGCGATGGCGCTGGAGACGATGCAGCCGTGGGCGAGGTCCGGCAAGGTGAACTCGGCGGCGTAATGGGCGTTGCCGGTCACCTTCTTGCGCCCGTCCACCCGGCTGACGGGCTTGCCGATGGGGCCGTTGGGCTCCGTCAGGAAGCCGGGGATGCTGGGAATGGCGATCATGGACGGGGCGCTCCCTTGGGGTCTGCGGCTTCGGTCAGGGCGCGGACGATGGCGCGCTCGGCCAGTTCGATCTTGAAGCTGTTGTGCTCGTGCCCCTTGGCGTCGCGCAGCAGAACGCGCGCGGCGGCGCGGAACCGGTCGGGCGTGGCGGGCTTCCCGACGAGGGTGGCTTCCGCCTCCGGGTCGCGCCAGGGCTTGTGGGCGACTCCGCCCAGCGCCAAACGGGCATCGCGGACGGTGCCCCCATCCAACTCCAGCCCCGCCGCGACCGACACCAGCGCGAAGGCGTAGGAGGCGCGGTCGCGGATTTTCAGATAGGTGGAGTGCTCGGCGAAGCCTCTGGCCGGCAGGTCGATGGCCGTAATGAGGTCGCCCGGCCGCAGAACCGTGTCGATCTCCGGGCGGTCGCCGGGCAGGCGGTGGAAGTCGGCGAAGGGGATGCTGCGCTCACCCTCCGGCCCGGTCACCTGGACCACCGCTTCGAGCGCTGCCAGGGCGACGCAGAGGTCGGAGGGGTGGACGGCGATGCACTGGTCGCTGGCGCCCAGAATGGCGTGGATGCGGTTGATTCCGCCGATCGCGCCGCAGCCCGACCCCGGCTCCCGTTTGTTGCAGGGGGTGGCGGTGTCGTAGAAGTAGTAGCAGCGGGTCCGCTGCAGCAGGTTGCCGCCGTTGGTCGCCATGTTGCGGAGCTGCGCCGAGGCTCCCGCGAGAATCGCCTTGGACAGCATGGGGTAGCGGGTCTGCACGCGCTCGTCGTAGGCGGTGTCGGCATTGCGGGCCAGCGCGCCCAGCCGCAGTCCGCCCTCCGCCGTTTCCTCGATCCGGTCCAGCGGCAGGCGGGAGATGTCGACCAGCTCTTCGGGGCGCAGCACGTCGGCCTTCATCAGGTCGAGCAGGTTGGTCCCCCCGGCGACGAAGGCCGTCCCGGAGACGCCGGCCCGTCCGACCGCGTCCGCCGCGCTGTCGGCGCGGGCGTAGGTGAAGGATCTCATGGCGCGCCCTCCGCCTTCGGGGCGGCGGTGGCCATGGCCTGCCGGATCGCCGCGACGATGTTGGGATAGGCCCCGCAGCGGCAGAGGTTGCCGCTCATCAACTCGCGGATCTCGTCGTCGGTGGTGGCCTTGCCCTCGGCGATCAGCCCGGCGGCTGAACAGATCTGGCCCGGCGTGCAGTAGCCGCACTGGAAGGCGTCATGCTCGATGAAGGCTTCCTGGAGCGGGTGGAGCGCGTCGCCGGTGGTCAGCCCCTCGATGGTGGTGACCTTGCGGCCGTCCTGCATCGCCGCCAGGGTCAGGCAGGAATTGATGCGCCGCCCATCGACCAGCACGGTGCAGGCCCCACACTGGCCGTGGTCGCAGCCTTTCTTGGTGCCGGTCAGGTCGAGATGCAGGCGCAGCGCGTCCAGCAGCGTCGTCCATGGCGCGAGGTGAAGCGTCCGCTCCACCCCGTTGACGTTCAGCGTGACGGGAATCGGTTGGGGTGGCGGGGCGGGGGCCGGGCGCAGGCTGGCCTTGAGCTGTGCCATGAAGACTCCGGATCTGCGGGGGAGCGCCGGGCGCCGCCACGAACAAGGGCTGCGCCGGCTTCACATGTCCGGACCAACAGGAGGTAGGCACCGCCGTTCCGAAGCCGGAATGAACCGGCCGGGAACGGGCGCCGCCGCATCCTGGGCATAGGCTGAAATGATGGGGTTCGGCGGCTCGCCGTTACTTCTTTGCGGTGCCGGCGATGCCGGACTTCTCCGCGGCGTCCAACAGGGTGACGACCTCCGGGGCGACCCACCAGCGGCAGCGCTTGCGTTCGTCGCTCGACACGGCGATGACGCGGTCGATCAGGCGGGTTTCGGCCGCGCCGAACGTCTTCTGCTGCCGCAAGGCCGCCTCGATCACCCCGGCCAGCGCGATGTCGAGCGCGGTGATCTCGATGGGATAGCTCAGCATGTCCGCCAGATCGGCGAGCTGGCCGAGCGTCCGCAGCCCTTCCGCGGCGCCGGTGGAGGACAGGCGGCGGAAGACCGTGGCGACGTGGTTGCCGTCCTCGGCCCGCCACGGCTTGCCCGATGACACGATACCGCGCCGCGCCAGCTGCGCCTGGAACTCGTTCACGAAGCGCACGCGCTCCATCAGCGGATCGAGCACGCTGTGCATGGTCAGCGCCTCGATCCGCCGGGCGAGGACGGGGGCGAGGTCCTCGTGCACCGCGTTGCTCAGCTCGCGGAACGCCTGATGGACCAAGTTGCGTTCGCGGTCGGTGGTGTCCAGCTCCAGCGCGTGGACGGCGTCGTACCAGGCCAGGAAATGCTGGAGCTGGGCGGAGGGATGGTCGCGGTCGTCAACCGCGTCCGCCACCAGCAGGCCCGGCTTGCTGAGGAAGCTGCCGGTCAGCGTGGCCTTCAGCGCCTCCGCGGCGACCAGAAGCCGGCCGATGATGGCGTCCTTGGCCACGGCAACGGGGAAGGCTTCGAACAGGCGGGTGGCCAGGGCGGCGTCGTCGCGCCGGTGCAGGCCAGCCACCGCGAACATGGCCGCCCCATCGCGCGTGCAGTCGCCGCGCCGCACCATCTCCCGCGCCAGACGCACCGGGTCGCCGTGCAGCAGCGAGGGCAGGGGCTGGCCCGCCCAGGCGGGGGCGGCCTGAAGGATGGTTTCCATCCGCTCCAGCTCCGCGCGGGAGACGCCTTCGCGCTGGCGCACGCCGTGGCGTTTCAACATCTGCGCGCGGAAGCCCGACACCTCGGCCAGGAAGGCGGTGGCTTCCGCGGGTGTGGCGCGCAGGCGGGCCAGCACGGCGAGGCTGCGCTGGCGCAACTCGTCGGCCCAGACCTGCGCCTCGGCGGAGGCGAAGATCTCGTTCAGCGGCTGGTCCTTGGCAAGGCGTGCCACCGTCTCCTGGACGCGGCCGACCAGCGGCTCCAGGCGCGGGGCCAGGGCGAACCACCAGGCGCTGACGTCCGCCAGATGCAGGGCGCCGGCCAGCCGGACCCCGCTGGTCAGCAGGGAATCGTCGCGCAGGATCAGCGCGTCGAACAGGCCGGTCCAGACGCGGCGCGCGTGCTCGGACCGCCGCCCGTTCAGCATGGTGACCAGCATCTGGGCGACCGGCTCGGCCATGTCGTCCAGATACCCGTCGCGGATCATCTTGTAGAGCTGGAGCTTCTGCCCGTGGTCCAGCGGCGCCAGCACATCGGACACACGCTTCAGGCTGTTGTCCTGTCCGCCGGGCAGATCGGGGAGGGCGAGGTGGAGCGGCATCGCCGTCGCCGCGTTGGGCGAAACGCCGTCGACCGCCTGTGTCTCTTTCGACATCCGGAGCTTTGCCATGATCGGACCCGTCCGCATCGAAGCGTGTGGAAATTCAATCTAAGATCGATTGGATATGGTCGTTAGAATATGCCTAAAAAGCCTAACGAATCGCTAAGCGGTGACAAAGACAGATTTCCGCGGCCTCTATGACGAAATGTGACAAGGTTGACGAAGCGAAAGCAAAGATGATTCATTGACCGTTACATTAAAAACACAACCCAAGCGCTCATGCCTCATCCTTTCAGCGGACGGGTCCTTGCGGGCTCCGCGGGCTTGCGGGCGGGAATGGGTGGCGCGCTGCGCTCCCGCCCTTCCTCCCCGAGGAAGCCCTGCGCCGCGACGACGGCGGAACGCCACGGGCGGTCCATCGCCATCCAGTTCTCGAAGGGCAGGCGGTCGAGGGGCAGGCCCGGCCAGGATGCGGAAAACAGGCCGGAGATCATCCAGCCGGCCAGCAGGGTGACCGCCAACTGCTCCGAGAATCCGCCGGTCTTCAGGATGGGGAGCGCGAAGTTGCGCCGCCGCTTGATCGGCCAGAGCAGAGGCAGCCCCGCCGGGGTCAGCAGGTCACCCGCCAGATGGGTCAGATAGCCGATCAGGAAGGGCAGGATCAGGTGCGAGTAGTCCGCGTATTCGTGCAGGACCCACAGGCAGCCCACGATGGCCAGCGTGGAATGGGTGACGCCGCGATGCCCGAAGACGGCGGAAATCACGTTCGACAGGGGCCGCATCAACTGGCCGAGCGTCGATTTGGGATGGTCGATGTCCGGCGCCAGCGACCCGATCACCGCCGCCCCGAACGCCACCACGTCGAAAGGCAGGCCGAAGCGCGCCGAGGCGTAGAACCACGCCGCCCCGCCGACGATCATGTGGGAAGAGGCCATCATGGCCGGTCACCGCGGGACGAGCGATGAGGCACAGGGCGTCAGAACGCGCGAAGGCTGTGCCTGGGTGACGGCCACTCTGTCGGATGCTCCCGGATTCCTGGTTCCTAACATTAGGACAGAAGTCGCGCCCACACAATCCCGGCCTGATCAAGAGGGATTCCGAAATGACATGGCGCCCATGCGTTCACGATGGAGGTACGCTTTCAGCCCGCCGGGCCGCGGGTGCAGGTTGCGCCGATGGCGCGCAGGGCGTTGCGCACCCGCCCGACGCTCTCGCGGTCCGGCAGGCTGTACCACGTGATGGTGAGGGCGACCGGAGCGGCGCGGCGCAGGCCGTGGACATCGCCGGGGGCGGCCTCGACGACGCGACCCTGGCTGCCGACGAACCAGCGCCAGCGCTGGCCCTCCCCGTCGGCCAGCGACTGCCAGACCTCGCGGGAGTCCCGGTAATAGGCGCCTCCCCCGGCGTCCGCCGCGTCGGCGTAGAGGTAGAGCGGATTCTCGGGCGACAGCGAGAGCAGCAAATGCTGGACGGACCGCGGCCCGCCGGAACGGATGACGGCATCGGGAAGCGGCTCGTCGCCGTCCTGGCCATAGTCGAACATGGTGGAGCCGCGGTGCATCGGTCAGTCGGATCGGGCCAGGGGGATCAGGTTTGCGGGGTCAGCCGGGCTGGAGGAATTCGACCTCGACGAAGACGATGTCGCTGTCGCCGTCGTTGATGACGTTGTGGCTGACGCCCGCCTTGCGGAAATAGGAGCGCCCCGGCTCCAACGGGAACGGACGGGCGTTGCCGTCCGGATCGACGATGGTGAAGGCGCCGGCCGTCACCGGGACAATCACATAGTCGTAGCCGTGCACGTGGGCGCCGGTCTCCGCCCCCGGCACCAGACGCCATTCGGTGACGCGGGTGCGCTCGTTCTCGACATGCTGAGTGGAAACCGCCTGCGGACGGGTGCTCATCGCTCGGTGCCCTCCTTGCTCTTCTCGTTGGGAACTTTTCAAAAGAACAATTCGTGTACCACGAAGCCCGACCCACGCCCAGACCGAAGCGCATCCGCCACCTTTCCTTCGGACTCCTTTGGCGAGCGCCCCCCTCCTTTGGGGGGAGTCCTACCTACGATTGAATCCGTGACCCGGCGACTCCCCGCAGCTTAGCCTTGCCGGTCCGTACCGCGCAAAACCGTCAGGGAGGGGCGTCAGGCCGGCATGCCAGCGTTGAGGAGCCACCAGACCATGGTCGCCGGCGTCGCCGCGGCCATCGCGCAGCGGCAGACGGACGTGCGGGACGTGCTGGCCGCGGTAACGCCGGGTGGGGGCAAGTCGCTGCTGCCGGTGATCATGGGGGCGGCGCTGATGCGCGCCGGGCTGATCGACCGCATCTGCTGGATCGTGCCCCGCGACAGCCTGCGCCGGCAGGCCGAGGAGGCTTTCGCCGACCCGCGCTGGCGCGAGGCGCTGGGCCACGGGATCGCGCTGCGGGCGGCGGAGAATGGGCGCGATCCCTGCCGTGGCCTCCAGGGATACGTCACCACCTATCAGGCGGTCGCCGCGGCCCCGGACCTGCACCTTCAGGAGTTCCGCCGCCACCGCTATCTGCTGGCCGTGGACGAATTGCATCACCTGCCCGCCGTCGCCGACACCGGAACGGCGACCACGGCGGAGGATGAAACCGCCTGGAGCCGCTCCATCCTGCCGCTTCTGGAAAGTGCCGCCGCCCGGCTTCTGATGAGCGGCACGCTGGAGCGGGCGGACGGGCGTCCCATCCTGTGGCTGCCCTACCGCACGCCGCAGGGAGTGCGGCGGGTGCGCGAGATCGACTTCAAGGCGCCGGGCTGGGCCATCGTCGGCTATTCGCGGCGGCAGGCGCTGGCCGAGAAGGCGATCCTGCCGGTGACCTTCGGCGCGATGGACGGCACCGCGACGTGGCTGGACGCGGAGCGGACGACGCGCAGCGTCGACGCGTTGTCCCGCGCCGGGGAGAACACCCGCGACGCCCTGTTCACCGCGCTGCGCACCGGTTTCGCCCAGGCCATGCTGCGCGAGGCCTACCGCTCCTGCCGCGAGCACCGGGCGAAGCGGCGCGCGGCGGGGAACGGTTCCGGACAGGATGGAACTGGGCTGGGCAAGCTGCTGGTGATCGCCCCGGACCAGGAGACCGCCCGCAACTACCTCGACACGCTGCGCGGCTGGATGCCCGGCGCCCAGGCGGCGCGGATGGCGCAGATCGCCATTTCCGAACGGCGCGACGCGCAGGAGGTGGTGGCCGCTTTCCGCCTGCGCCCCGAGCCCGCCGTGCTGGTGTCCGTCGCCATGGCCTATGAGGGGTTGGACGCGCCGGCCATCTCGCACGTCGCCTGCCTGACCCACATCCGCTCCCGCCCCTGGCTGGAGCAGGCCATCGCGCGGGCCACCCGCGTCGATCCCCACGCCGGCGCCTACGAGCAGCAGCGGGCGGTGATCTACCACCCCTCCGACATGATGTTCGAGCGGTTCCGCCAGATGGTCGAGACCCAGCAGGGCACGCGGGCCATGGTCAAGACCCGGCGCCAGCATGAACTGCCCTTCGAACGCACGGTGGAGGCGGAGCCGGAGATCATCCCGCTGGAATCTAACGCGACGGCCCTGCGCTTCGCCGTGGTCGCACCCGGTCCCGATTTCGGGAACCCGCCGCCGGGGCGCGATTCCGCCGACCGCCCCCCCGCAAACGGCCATTCTGCCGAGCGCCCGTCAAAGGACGGGGTGCAGGTGCCGAGCGCCGTGGAACATCATCTGCGCCAGCGCATCGGCCAGATCGTGGCGGCCCAGGTGATCGAGGACCAGGACAACAACCTCGTCGCCGAGGGGCCGGTCAGTTACCACACCTACAACGCCGTGCTGAAGCGCTGCATGAACAAGGCGCGGTCGGAGATGACGCTGTCGGAACTGGAGGCCGCCCTCGGCTGGCTGGAGCGCAACCGCATTTCCGACCATCTGCATCTGATCGCCGACGACCCGCAGTACCGCTGGTCGAGCCGCCGCAAGGGCCGAGGGGCGGGGTCGGTCACGGCCTTCTCGAAACCATCCCGCCGGACGCCACACCATGGTACGGTGAAGCCGGCGTCCTAAATAACGCCCCCGGCCACACTTTTTTGCAGGAGCGAAGCAACCGGCCTTCGTGGAGAGTGTCGGCCCGTTCGCCACCCGTGGAGGTTACCGGTGCGTTTCGCGAGGTCACTCAATATTCTTCTCGTGGAGGATGATTCACTCACCGCCATGGCGATGGCCCGCATGCTGGAAATGGCCCATTGCACGGTCACCACCGTAACGGATGGGGAGGCGGGGCTGAGCGCCCTGGCCAAGGGCTCCTTCGATGCGCTGATCACCGACTTGGTGATGCCCCGGCTGGGCGGCGAAGCGATGATCCGTCAATTGCGCTTCGACTGGCCCGACCTGCCCATCGTCGTCCTGTCCGCCTCCCCGCCCGAGGATGGAATCCCCGGCTTGCAGGACGGCGATGGCGGACCGCTGGTGATCCTGAGGAAGCCCGTCCTGGCGGGGGAATTGCTGACGGCGATGGAGCGGGCGTTCCTGAAGACCTGAACGGAGCCGGTCAGGCCTTCTTCTTGCCGAAGCTGATCTTCGGCTCCTCGCCCTTCAACAGGCGTTTGATGTTCGCGGAATGGCGGATGGCGACCAGCACGGCGATGAACAGGCAGAGACCCGCCACCAGCGGCCCGCCGAAGATCCAGCCGAAGATCGGGCTGAGGCCGAGGGCGGTCAGGGCCGACAGCGACGAGATCTTGAACAGGAAGGCCATGGCGAGCCACGTCGCGCAGGCGATCGCGCCGACCGGCCAGGACACCGCCAGCAGCACGCCGAGCGCCGTCGCCACGCCCTTGCCGCCCTTGAAGCCGAGCCAGACCGGGAAGCTGTGCCCCAGCATGGCGCCGCCCGCCGCGAAGACCGCCGCCTCCGGCCCCGCCCAGGCGAGGGCGAGCAGCGCGGCGATGGCGCCCTTGCCGCTGTCCAGGATCAGGGTGGCGGCGGCCAGCGGCTTGTTGCCGGTGCGCAGCACGTTGGTGGCGCCGATGTTGCCGGACCCGATCTGGCGGATGTCGCCCAGCCCGGCCAGCCGCGTCAGCACCAGCCCGAAGGGGATCGAGCCCAGCAGATAGCCCAGCAGGGCCGAGATGAGGATCGTCACCCTGTCAGCCCTCGAACTGCCAGACGGTGCGCCCGTCCACCACGGTGCGCAGCGGACGGCCCTGGACGGGGCGGTCCTCGAAGGGGCTGTTCTTCGACTTCGACTTGAAGGCCGTCACGTCCACCTTCCACGGCACGTCCAGGTCGAAGGCGATCAGGTCGGCGGGCGCCCCCTTGGCGATGCGGCCGAGCGGCAGGCCGAGGAGTTCGGCCGGCTTCACGGTCACGCAGGCCAGCGCCTTCAACAGCGGCATGGCCCCCTTGTGCACCAGCTCCAGCGTCAGCGGGAACAGCGTCTCCAGCCCGATCACGCCGCAGGCGGCCTGGGCGAAGGGCAGGCGCTTCTGATCCTGGTCCTGCGGCGTGTGGTCGGACGCGATGGCGTCGATGGTGCCGTCGGCCAGCCCTTCCACGATGGCCCGCCGGTCCATCTCGCCGCGCAGCGGCGGGGAGACCTTGGCGAAGGTGCGGTAATCGCCGACGTCCGTCTCGGTCAGGGCGAAATAATGGGGGGCGGTGTCGCAGGTGACCTTGAGCCCGCGCGCCTTGGCGCGGCGGATCAGGTCCACCGACTCGCCCGTCGAGATGTGGGCGAAGTGCAGCCGGCCGCCGGAGAGTTCGAGCAGGCGCAGGTCGCGCTCGATCATGATGATCTCGGCCTCCCGCGGGATGCCGACGAGGCCGAGGCGGGTGGCCCGCTCGCCCGAATTCATCATGCCGCCGCTGGCGAGGCTCGGCTCCTCCGGATGCTGGACGATCAGCTTGTCGAAGGTGCGGGCGTAGCTGAGCGCGCGGCGCATCGCCTTGGCGCTGGCGATCGCCTTGGTGCCGTCGGTGAAGGCTACGGCTCCGGCGCGGGACAGCAGGCCCATCTCGGTGATCTCGTTGCCGTCCGTCCCGCGGGTGGCGGCGGCGTAGGCGAAGACCTTGACCAGACGCACCTCGCGGGCGCGCCGGGCGATGAACTCCAGGCTCGCCACCTCGTCGGTCACCGGATCGGTGTTGGGCAGCAGGACCACGGCGGTGATGCCGCCGGCCACCGCGGCGCGCGACGCGCTCTTGATGGTGTCCTTTTCCTCCTCGCCGGGCTCGCCGATCAGGACGCGCATGTCGACGAGGCCGGGGGCGAGGCATTGGCCCTGGAGGTCCACGACCTCGATCCCCTCCGGAACGCCGTCGGCGAACAGGGACGGGCCGAAGTCGGCGATCTTCGCGCCGTCGGTCAGCAGGTCGCCCCGCTGGTCCAGGCCGCTGGCGGGGTCGAGCAGGCGGGCGTTGCGGTAGGCGACGCGGGGTGCGGTGGAATTAGGCATTGGAACCCCGGCCTTCATTTTTATTGGGGTCTCGGGTGAGGAGATCAAGAACGGCCATGCGGACGGCCACGCCCAGTTCCACCTGATCGAGGATCATGGAGCGCTTAAGGTCGTCGGCGACCTCGGAGTCGATCTCGACGCCGCGGTTCATCGGGCCGGGATGCATCACCACCGCGTGCGGCTTCGCCACCGCCAGCTTCTCGTAGTCGAGGCCGTAGAAGTAGAAGTATTCGCGGGTCGAGGGGACGTACTGGCCGCTCATCCGCTCGGTCTGGAGGCGCAGCATCATCACCACATCGGCGTCCTTCAGGCCGGTCGCCATGGAGTGGTGGATCTCGACGCCCAGCCGGTCGATCTGCGAGGGGATCAGCGTTGGCGGCGCCACGACGCGGACGCGGGCGCCCATGGCGTTCAGCAGATGGATGTTGGAGCGCGCGACGCGGCTGTGCAGGATGTCGCCGCAGATCGCCACGATCAGCCCGTCGAGGCTGCCCAGACGGCGGCGGATCGCCAGCGCGTCCAGGAGCCCTTGCGTCGGGTGCTCGTGGTGGCCGTCCCCGGCGTTGATGACCGAGCAGTTGACCTTGTCGGCCAGCAGCTTCACCGCCCCCGAATCGGCGTGGCGAACGACCAGCGCGTCGAGGTGCATGGCGTTCAGCGTCATCGCCGTGTCGATCAGCGTCTCGCCCTTCTTCACCGAGCTGCCGTCCGACGACATGTTGATGACGTCGGCGCCGAGCCGCTTGCCGGCCAGCTCGAAGCTGGTGCGGGTGCGGGTCGAGTTCTCGAAGAACAGGTTGACGATCGTCCGCCCGTCGAGGAGCGACGACTTCTTCGAAGGCTGGCGGTTCTGCTCGACGTAGCCGTCGGCGAGGTCGAGGATGGTGGTGATCTCGCCTGCCGTCAGCCCCTCGATGCCAAGGAGGTGGCGGTGCGGGAAAACCGTCGTGGAATGGGGCGATCCGGTCATGGGCCGCGACTATAGGAGCGGTCCCGAACGCCCGCAAGCGCGCCCTATGACCTTTTCCTATACGTAGGCTATGAGCCGCCCGCAGGCCAGGGCGCCGACCCACAGCGCGAGCGAGGCGGCGCCCGCGAACCGGGCGCCCGGCGGCGGCCGGTCCGCAAGGCTCCAGTCTGCCATGCGCCGCCCGGCGAGCCCGTGGAAGGCCAGGATGTTCAGCAAGGCCAGCCCGATCAGCGCCAGCTTCGCCAGGAAGGCGGGGTTGCCGGCCAGCGCCGTCGCCTCCGTCGTGAAGAGGAGGAGGCCGGTCGGCACCGCCAGCGCGAAGCCGATCACCGCCACCGGCAGGAGCAACCGCGCCAGCGCATCCGCCGGCAGCAGCGGCGCACGAACCCCGATCAGCCGCAGGTCGAAGGCCAGGATCGCCCCGACCAGAAGCGCGAATCCGAGGATATGCGTGATCTCGACCAGCGGGTAGAGCCAGACCGACTGGCGCAGCGACTCGCCGAGCCCGGACGTCTCCAGCGCGACGAGCCAGCCGGGGCCGGTGGGGCCGAGATCGTGGTCCATGCGCGGAACCCGGCGTCAGCGCAACTCGATGGTCTTGTCGGCGGCGGTGATGCGCTCCGCCCGCAGCTCCGCCGGGTCGGACTTGGCAGGGTAGCCGACCACCGTCACGGTCTGGCCGGGCTTGATCGAATCGGCGGGCAGGCCGCGCGTGCTCATGCGGCTGGGCGGGGCGAGCACGACGTGCCAGAGCTTGCCGTCGGCCTGGAGGTTCAGCATGGCGTGCGGGTTGTTGAAGGCGATCTGCTGCACGGTGCCGGTCAGCGTCATCTCCTGCCCCGACTCGTAACCGCCCCAGCCGTGGTGGGCGGCGGCGGGCCAGGTCAGCGAAGCGGACAGGAGGGCGGCGAGGACGAGTGGGCGTGCGGGCGTCATGGCGCAACCTTTCCCCGGTCAGGCGTCTGTTCAGGCGTCTGGAGAAGAGGTTGTGGCGGACTCGGCCGCGGACAAGGCCCGGCTGTGGCCGGCGGCTGGATCGGCGGCGGCCTCCTCGAACAGCCAGTCGCGGAACGCCTTGACCTTCGGGCGCGAGAAGTAATGGGGCGGGGCGGCGACATAATAGGCGTAGTTGCCCGGCAGATGGACGTCGAACAGCCGGACCAGCCGCCCGGAAGCCACGTCGTCCGCCACCAGGACGCCGCGGGCCAGCGCCACGCCGCCGCCCTCCGCCGCGACCTGGAGCAGCAGCGCCGAATCGTCGAAGCGCGGACCGCGGGCGTGGTCCAGCCCGGCGATCCCGGCGGCTTCGCCCCAGGTGCCCCAGGTGATGAAATAGTCGTCGTGGAGCAGCGTATGGTGGCGCAGATCCTCCGGTCGGCACAGGGGGCGGGGGCCGGTCAGAAGGGACGGGCTGCACACCGGATAGATGTCCTCGGTCATCAGCCGCTCGCAGCGCAGGCCGGGCCAGTTTCCGGCGCCGAAGCGGATGCCGATGTCCACGTCTTGCTGGGTGAAATCCACGAGCTGCGGGGTGGTGTGCAGCCGCACCTCCAGCTCCGGATGGCGGGCCTGGAAGCGGCCCAGCCGCATGACCAGCCATTTTGCCGCGAAGCTGGGCATGGTGGATATGGTCAGCGCGCCGGACCCGTCCATGCGGAACAGCCGCTCCGTCGCTTGGGACAGCGTGTCGAGGGCGTCGCGCACCGGCGGCAGATAGGACTGCCCGGTCTCCGTCAGGATCAACGCGCGGTTCATCCGGCGGAACAACGGCATGCCCAGCCATTCCTCCAGCCCCTTGATCTGATGGCTGACGGCGGCCTGGGTGACGTGAAGCTCCTCCGCCGCCTTGGTGAAGGACAGGTGGCGGGCGGCGGATTCGAAGGCGCGCAGAGCGTTCAGAGGCGGCAGGCGGCGGGCCATGGAGCGACTCCGGGAGGCTGTCTTCGGATTAGTTTTCCTAATCCAAACTATGAGAAAGCGTCGTTTGTGCGCAAGGACCGGGTGGCCCATCCTCCAGTCACGGAACACAGTCCGGAACGTCGGGCGACAGGCTCCGACGACCGACACAAGAGGAGACGCGGTCATGGCCCAGAGCATGAATGACGGCATGAACGGCAGCATGAGCACCCGCACCGATGCGCGGGAGCGGCCCGGCCAGGGGATTGGCGGTACGCTGGTCGTCCTGTTCGACACGGTGGCGACCTGGAACGAGCGGCGGCGCCAGCGTCGCGCGTTGGAGGCTTTGCCCGATCATCTGTTGCAGGACATCGGCCTGTCCCGCGCCGACGCGGTGACCGAGGCCGACAAGCCCTTCTGGCAGGGTTGACCTACCCCTATCGAGGAAACGGACGGGAGCGGACCGATGAGCGACAGCGGAGTTCTGACGGGCGGTTGCCTGTGCGGCGCCGTCCGGTACAAGGCGACCGAGCGGCCCATGGGGGTGGTGAACTGCCACTGCGGCCAGTGCCGGCGCTTCCACGGCCATTTCGGCGCCTACATCACCATTCTGCGCGAGACGGTCGTCATCGAGGCGCAGGACACCCTGTCCTGGTACCGTTCCTCGGCGAAGGCGCAGCGGGGCTTCTGCTCGCGCTGCGGTTCGTCGCTGTTCTGGAGTGGCGACGAGTCGGGCTTGTTCGACATCGCCGCCGGCACGCTGGACCAGCCGACCGGTTTGACGACGCTGCGGCATATCCATGCTGAGGACAAGGGCGATTACTACGCCATCGACGACGGGCTGGAGTGTTTCCCGCAGGGAGCACCCGAACCGCCGTGAGCGGTCACGAAAAACCGTTGCGGCAGCCTCAGCCAAGGAGGCTGTGGATGGTTTCCAGGATGGTCTTGGAATTCACCCTGGCGTAATCGTCGGCGTTGTTGGCAATGACCATGCCGAAGACTTCGCCGCCGCCGTTCGTGTCGTTGGTGAGAGCGTAGGCGTTGGCCGAGCCGCCTGGATTCCAACCGCCCGCGCTGTCCAGCGACGCGCCAAGCGCCGAGGTTCTGATTTTCGTCAAGGCGCCTTGAGCGTTCGCACCGCCGTTCTTCAAATCGACCAGAGAGCTGTCGGCGCCGGGCTTCTTCGCGCTGTCGAACAGGATGCGGAGGTTGCCGCCTTTCTCCGCGCCATTCGGCAGGAAAGCGATGTCGAACATGCCGGTGGTTCCGCCGCTTTTGTCGGTCCACATGCTTTCACCCGTCGTCTGCAGCATGTTGGCTACGGCCGGGGGCATTCTCGGTTCGATCAGACCATTCTTTTCCGCCAGGTTCCTTATGGCGGTCAGCGCGGCTCCGCCCGCCGCCCAACCGTTTCGGTCGGCGCTGAGACCGAAAGTCTGGTCGACGAGGTCGCGGACCTTGCCTTTATAGTCCGTGTGCTTCTCCCGCCACTCGGCATGGGCTGCCATCGCTTCGGGTGTGAAGCGTTCCGCGTCGGCGTTCAGTCCCGGCACCGTCTTCGCGGCCGCCGCGGCTTGAGCCAGCGAGTCGGCGGTTACGGTGAACCTCGTCGCGTTGCTCATCCGAAATTGCGCCTCGGTGGAGAGGCTGACCGTGTCCACAGGCCCGGAGGAGGGCGGTTCCGCCGACGGGGCGGCCGCCGCAACCGGACCATGTCCTGAAACCTTCCCCAACGCGGCAAAGGACGGGCTTGGGCTGTGGGTCGCTGCGGGAGGAATGGTCATGGCTGTGTAAGCCTCAAGAATAAACCATTCAGGGTAGTATCGTGGCCGGCGCCTAACGAACCATTAAAGGCGATGGATCGTCAGCCCGCCAAGGCGATGACCAGCGGCAGCGTCGCGGCGGAAGCCAGCGTCTGAACGGTGATGATGCCGGCCACCAGCGCGTGGTCGCCGCCCATCTGCCGGGCCAGGACGTAGGAGCTGGCCGAGCAGGGCAGGGCGTTGAACAGCACCGCGATGGTCAGCGGCAGCCCGTCCACCCCCAGCCAGGACCCGGCGAGCGCCGTCGCGGCAGGGACCAGCAACAGCTTCAGGACGCTGGACAGCGCCACGCCGAGCCCGGCGCCACGCGCCGCGGCGAGGTCCAGCCCAGCGCCGACCGAGAGCAATCCCATGGGCAGGGCGGCCCGCGCCAAAATGCCCACCACGTCCCCGATCACCGGAATCCGGCCGATCCCGCCCAGGTTCAGGGCGGCGCCGATGGCGACGGCGATGATGATCGGGTTGCGCAGGATGCCGGAGACGACCGCGCCGACGCCGTTGCGCTGCGGCGCTCCGTCCGTCACGCGGCCATAGTGCACCATCGCCGTGACGCAGAGCAGATTGACCAGCGGCACCACCACGGCGATGCCCACCGCCGTCAGCGTCAGCCCGGGGGAGCCGTAGAGCGCGCTGGCCCCCGCCAGACCCACATAGGTGTTGGGCCGGATCGCCCCCTGGAAGACCGAGGTGAAGGCCGGCCCGTCCAGCCCGATCGGGCGACGGACAGCGAGCGCCAGGGCGGCGCCGGCGAAGATCCCCGCCGCCATCGTGGCGCCCATCGAACCCATGGACAGGGCGCGCAGGTCGGTCCGCGTCAGTTCGTCCACGATCAGGCAGGGGAAGAACAGCAGGTAGGTCAGCCGGTCGAGCGACGGCCAGGCGGAGTCGGGGATCACGGCGCGGCGGCGCAGCCCCTGGCCGAACAGGATCAGCAGGAAGATTGGGGCCAGCGCCCCAGCGATGGGCAGCATGGGGCCGTCAGGCGTCCCCGTTGTCGCCGCTGTGGCCGCTGCCGCCGCCAATGTCGTTGTCGTACTCGTCGCGTTCCCGCTGTTCCCGCTGTTCCCGCTCCATCCGCCGAATGTGGGCCAGCGCGTCCAGCGCGCCTTGCAGGATGTAGGCGGCGGCCATCTTGTCCACCACCTCGTCCCGGCGCTTGCGGGTCATGTCGGCCTCGCCGATCATGAAACGCTCCACCGCGGAGGTCGACAGCCGCTCGTCCCAGAAGGCGATCTCGGCGTCCCAGCCCAGCAGGTCGGACCGTTCCATCAGGTTCTTGGCGAAGGCGCGGGTGGATTCGGCGCGTGGCCCCTCCGACCCATCCATATTCAGCGGCAACCCGATCACCAGCCCGCCGATCCCGTAATCGCGCAGCGTCCGCGACAGCTCGCGGGCGTCCTGGGTGAACTTCGTGCGCTTCAGCGTGCCGATCGGCGAGGCGACGACGAAGTTCGGGTCGGACACGGCCATGCCGACGGTCTTGGTGCCGACGTCGAGGCCGAGCAGGCGCTGGCCCCGGCCCAGGCGGGCGGCCAGTTCGGGAAGCGTATGGATCATGCCGCGAACCATAGAAGCCGTCTGCCGGAACGGCAAGCCCGGCGGAGATGTTGGGCGGTGCAATGGCGCAGCGAAGCTGCTTGAGTTGTTCTCCGGCATACTTATTCTAGCGCATGTGAATTCCGGAGTCCCTCCATGCCCACCGCCGCCACCGATCCGACTCCCGCGGCTGCATTCAGCCACCGCCCTTTGGCCGATGCCGACATTCCCAACATCTGCCGGTTCGCCCGTGATCGGGAGGAGCTGTATTTCCTGTTCCCCCGCGCGACGTGGCCGCTGACCCCGGAACAGGTGCGCGCCTCGCTGGCCGTACGCCGCGATCCCATGGTGGTGCTGCGCGGTGGCGAGGTGGTCGGCTATGCGAACTTCGCCACCTTCGAGGCGGAATGCAGCGCCAGCCTGGGCAATGTCAGTGTGGCGCCCTGGGCTCGGCGAACCGGCGTGGCGAAGCATCTGGTGCGCATCATGATGGACCGCGCCTTCGACCATCACGGCTTGCCCGAGCTTGTGCTGCGTTGCTTCAACACCAACACCCCGGGACTTCTTCTCTACGCCGCGCTGGGATTCGTCCCGATCGCCGTCGAGGAGCGGACGGCGCCCTGGGGCGACCGGCTTGCCCTTTTCACCCTGCGCATCGACCGGGCGCGTTGGGACGCGGCACGCGGCAAAGATTGACGCGGCCCAACGTCCGGCGTCGGGCGCCTTCGCGAGGTCAGGCGCTGCGGATGCGCTGGACGAATTCGTCCACCGCTCGACGCATGGCCTGGGCATGGTTGCCCAGGCTATTGGCGGCCTCCAGCACATCCGCCGCCGCCTGCCCGGCCTCGCGGGAAGCGTCGTTCACCTGCAGGATGCTGCGCGAGGCGTCGGCGGTGCCTTGGGCGGCCTGCTGGACATTGCGCGAAATCGCCCCGGTCGCCGCGGACTGGCGTTCCACGGCCAGGGCGATGGCGCCGGCGATGTCGTTCACCTGCCGCACCGTGTCGGCGATGTCGCGGATCGCCGACACGGCGTCGTGGGTCTCCTTCTGGATCGCCTGGATCTGGGACGTGATCTCCTCCGTCGCGCGCGCGGTCTGGTTGGCGAGGCCCTTCACCTCGTTGGCGACGACGGCGAAGCCCTTGCCGGCCTCACCGGCACGGGCGGCCTCGATCGTGGCGTTCAGCGCCAGCAGGTTGGTCTGCGAGGCGATCTGCTGGATGAGCTGAACCACGCTGCCGATGCGCTCCGCCGTGCCGGACAGGCTTTCCACCGTGGCGTTGGTGCGCTGCGTCTCCTCAAGAGCGGTCCGGCTGGTGCGCGCGGCGCTGTCGACCTGATCGGCGATCTCGGTGATGGAACCGCTCAGTTCCTCAGTGGCGGAGGCGACCGTCTGGACGTTGTCCGACGCCTGCTCGGTCACCGCGGCGACGGACGATGCCTGGACCGTTGTCCGTTCGGCGATGGCCGCCATGCTGCGCGCGCTGCCCTGAAGTTGCCCCGCCGCCGCCGCGACGGCGCTGACCATGTCCTGCACGCCGGTCCGGAAGGAGTCCGCCAATTCGTTCATCAGCCGCCGCCTGTCCGCCGTTGCGCGCTGGTCGGCCTGCCGGGCTTCCTCCTCCATGACGCGGTTGCGCTGGAGGCTGTCCTTGAAGACCAGCATGGCGCTGGCCATCGCGCCGATCTCGTCGCGCCGGTTCTGCGCGGGAACGGCGATGGAGAGATCCCCGTCGGCCAGCCGGCGCATGGCCTCGGTCATGGCGCGCACCGGCCCGGCCACCGCACGTGTGGTCAGCAGCGCGGTCAGCAGCAGGATGGCCGTCATCGCCACCGAGATCGACGCCCCGATCATGCCGTAATGCCGGGCGGTGTCGTCAAACTCCTCGTCCGCTTCCCTGGCCTCGCGGGCGGTGGAAATCTTGATCTTCTCGTACAGGTCCGACATGGCGGCCAGTTCGCCGTCGATGCGGTCGTCCATGGCGCGGGTCCGTGCGTCGGCGGGACCGCTGCGCAGGATGGGCAGCATCTCCTTCTCGAAGATGTCCACGGCGGCTCCGAAGTGCTTCTCCGCCTCTTCCGCCCAACCGCGCTCTTCCGGCGTGTCCATCACCCCGGCGGTCTTGCGGATGTAGAGTTCGGCGTTCTGGCGGACGGTCTTCCACTGTTCGGCGTGCTGCGGGCTGTAACCGTTGATCTGCGCGTCGGCCACGATCTTGTAGAGACGCCCGTCATAGCCGGCGAGTTCGGTCAGGGTCGTGGCGTCGGCGACCCGCCGCATTCCCTCCTGCTGCAGGTCGCTCAGCCGCGTCATCGCGAGGTTGTTGAACAGGGCGACGGCGGCAAAGCCCGCCACGCCGATGCCGAAGCCGAGGAAAAGGCGTTTCGCCAGCGTCAGTGATGCCGTCATTGAGAGCCTGCCCGGCTGGGTGCGGTGAGGTGGCTTCGGCGCGAATTTGACTGGTATGTTCGGCAATCTAACAGGGAACCCGTCAACGCACCACGCGGCGTCGGCCCTGGGAACCTTTTGCCGCGCTTTCTCCTCCCGGCGCCTCTCGCCGCCGGTCCGGAGGCGCACGCCGGTGGAAGGGATATCCCTGAATCATTGCGGTAATAGAATTCGGGTGATAGCTTCCAAGCCGTTTTTCCAGACGTTTCGGAAGAGAGTGGAAGGCATGTCGCTCGACAAGGCCACCGTGGCCAAGATCGCGCATCTGGCCCGCATCAAGGTGCCGGACGATGAACTGGATCACCTGGCGGGTGAGCTGAGCCAAATCCTGAGCTTCGTCGAACAATTGGGCGAGGTCGACACGCAGGACGTGCCGCCGATGACCAGCGTGGCCGCGCAGACGCTGCGCCGCCGCAAGGACGAGGTGACCGACGGCGGTTACCGCGACGCCGTCCTCTCCAACGGCCCGGAGACGGCCGAAGGCTTCTACGTCGTTCCGAAGGTGGTCGAGTGATGACCGGTCTTACGCATCTGACCATGGCGGCGGCCCTCGACGGCCTCGCCAAGAAGGAATTCACCGCGGTCGAGCTGACCGAGGCCCACGTCAAGGCGGTGGAGACGATCCGCCCGCTGAACGCCTTCATCACCGAGACGCCGGAGCAGGCGCTGGCGATGGCCAAGGCGTCCGACGCCCGCCGCGCCAAGGGCGAGGCCGGCCCGATGGAGGGCCTGCCCATCGCGGTGAAGGACCTGTTCTGCACCAAGGGCGTGCCGACCACCGCGGCCAGCCACATCCTCGACGGCTTCAAGCCGGAGTATGAGTCCACCGTCACCAGCAACCTGTGGCGCGACGGCGCCGTCATGCTGGGCAAGGTGAACCTGGACGAGTTCGCCATGGGCTCGGCCAACATCACCTCGCACCACGGCAACGTCATCAGCCCGTGGAGCCCGGGCGAGGTCGGCAACTGGTCGCGCCAGATCGTCCCCGGCGGCTCGTCGGGCGGCTCGGCCGCGGCGGTGGCCGCGCGCGCCGCTCTGGGCGCCACGGGCACGGACACCGGCGGCTCGATCCGCCAGCCCGCCGCCTTCACCGGCATCGTCGGCATCAAGCCGACCTACGGCCGCTGCTCGCGCTGGGGCGTGGTCGCCTTCGCCTCCTCGCTGGATCAGGCCGGCCCGATGACCCGCACGGTCGAGGACGCGGCGATCATGCTGCGCTCGATGTGCGGCTTCGACCCGAAGGATTCGACTTCGGTCGACATGGCGGTGCCGGATTTCCGCGCCGCGCTGACCGGTGACATCCGCGGCCTGAAGGTCGGCATTCCCAAGGAATACCGGGTGGAGGGCATGCCCGCCGAGATCGCCGCGATCTGGGACCAGGGCATCGAATGGCTGAAGCAGGCCGGCGCCGAGCCGGTGGAGATCAGCCTGCCGCACACCAAGTACGCGCTGGCCACCTACTACATCGTCGCTCCGGCCGAGGCGTCGTCGAACCTCGCGCGCTACGACGGCCTGCGCTACGGTCTGCGGGTCGAGGGCGCCAGCCTGAAGGACATGTACGAGAACACCCGCGGCGCCGGCTTCGGCAAGGAGGTCCGCCGCCGCATCCTGATCGGCACCTACGTGCTGTCGGCGGGCTATTACGACGCCTACTACAACAAGGCCCGTCAGGTGCGCACGCGCATCAAGTGGGACTTCGACGAGGCGTTCAAGCAGTGCGACGTCATCCTGACGCCGACCGCGCCGAGCACCGCCTTCGCCATCGGCGAGAAGATGGACGATCCGATCCAGATGTACCTGAACGACGTGTTCACGGTGCCGGCCTCGCTGGCCGGCCTGCCGGGCATGTCGGTTCCGGCGGGCGTCGGGTCGGACGGGCTGCCGCTGGGGCTCCAGCTCCTGGGCCGGCCCTTCGATGAGGAAACCGTCCTGCGCGTCGGTCAGGTCATCGAGAAGGCCGCCGCCGTCACCGCCACCCCGCCGTTCATGGCCTGAGCCGGACGAGAGAAGAGACCGATGTCGTACATTCAGGGCGAAACGGGCGATTGGGAAATCGTGATCGGGCTGGAGGTCCACGCCCAGGTCATCTCGAACGCCAAGCTGTTCTCCGGCGCCGCCACCGCCTTCGGCGCGGAGCCGAACAGCCAGGTCAGCTTCGTCGATGCCGCCTTTCCCGGCATGCTGCCCGTCATCAACGAGCGTTGCATCGAGCAGGCGGTGCGCACCGGCCTGGGGCTGAAGGCGCAGATCAACCTGCACTCGGTGTTCGACCGCAAGAACTACTTCTACGCCGACCTGCCGCAGGGCTATCAGATCAGCCAGTATCTGCAGCCCATCGTCGGCAAGGGCGAGATCGTTCTGGACCTGCCGGACGGCTCGTCTCGCACGGTCGGCGTGACGCGCCTGCACCTGGAGCAGGACGCCGGCAAGTCGCTGCACGACCAGCACCCCGCCAAGACCTACATCGACCTGAACCGGTCGGGCGTGGCGCTGATGGAGATCGTGTCGGAGCCGGACATGCGCACCGCGGAGGAGGCCGGCGCCTATGTGCGCAAGCTGCGCTCCATCCTGCGCTACCTCGGCACCTGCGACGGCAACATGGAGGAAGGCTCCATGCGCTGCGACGTCAACGTGTCGGTGCGCAAGCCGGGCGCGCCCTTCGGCACGCGCTGCGAGATCAAGAACGTCAACTCGATCCGCTTCGTCATGCAGGCGATCGAGTACGAGGCGCGCCGCCAAATCGAGATCATCGAGGAGGGCGGCAAGATCGACCAGGAGACGCGCCTGTGGGACACGACCAAGTTCGTGACCCGCTCCATGCGCTCCAAGGAGGAAGCGCACGATTACCGCTACTTCCCCGATCCCGACCTGCTGCCGCTGGAACTGGATCCGGATTGGGTCGAGGACATCAAGAAGACCCTGCCGGAACTGCCGGACGACAAGAAGGCCCGCTTCATCAGCGAGTACAAGCTGTCGCCCTATGACGCCAACGTGCTGGTGTCGGAGAAGGCCCGCGCCGACTTCTACGAGGCGGTGGCCAAGGGCCGCGACCCGAAGCTGGCCGCCAACTGGGTCACCGGCGAGCTGTTCGGCTATCTGAACAAGGCCGGCAAGGAGATCGAGGAGAGCCCCGTCTCGGCGGAAAACCTCGGTGGCCTGATCGACCTGATCGCCGACAACACCATCTCCGGCCGAATCGCCAAGGAGGTGTTCGAGGCGATGTTCGAAACCGGCGAGAAGCCGGCCGACATCGTCGAGAAGAAGGGCCTGCGCCAGGTCACCGACACCGGGGCCATCGAGTCGTCCATCGACGCCGTGCTGGCCGCCAACGCCGACAAGGTGGCCGAGTTCCGCTCGGGCAAGGACAAGCTGTTCGGCTTCTTCGTCGGTCAGGTCATGAAGGCGACCCAGGGCAAGGCGAACCCAGCCCTGGTCAATGAAATCCTGATGACCAAGCTGAAAGGCTGATTGGCGACGGTTGTGGCGCCATGTCATGGCATGGTGCGGCGTCATAACCGTTGATTTTGTTCTCCCGTCGGTTTCAATTGGGGCCGGCGGGAGGCCCAATGATTGCAAATTCGCTGACGGTGGCGCTGCTTGCGCTGTGCGCCGGTCTCCTGGCCGGATTTCTCGCCGGTTTTCTGGCGGCGCGGCGCATGGGAGCAAGGCCTTCAGAAGGGAGCCTTTCAAACGCCTCCGGCGCGACGGAGGACCGGCTGCGCGCCATCCTGGACACCGCTCCCATCGGCGTTCTCATCAACACGCGCGACGGCGACAATCTCTACCACAGCCCCAGCGCCATCACCTGTTTCAAAGTCAGCGGCGAGCAACTCCGGCGCGACGGCATGTGGCCGCTCTATCATGACCCGCGGGACCGCCGGACCGCCATCGACCGTCTCTACGCCGATGGCCTTTTCGACGGACAGGAGGTGTTGCTGCGCCGCGGCAACGGCGAAACCTGCATGGGGTCGCTGAGTTCGACGGTCATCGACTTCGAGGGGCAGCGCTGCCACATCAGCTGGTTTTACGACCTGACGGAGCAGAAGAAGGCCGACGCGGTGCGCCGCGATCTGGCCGACCGCCTGGAGATGGCGTTGGACGCCACCGGTGCGGCGGTGTGGGACACCGACATCCAGCGGGGGACCTGCTGGTGGTCCGACAGCTTTCCGCGCATGCTGGGCTACGCCGAGCCACCGGAGATGCCCGCCGACTTTTGGGAATTGCGTCTGCATCCCGACGACCGGCGGCGCGTGCTGACCACCATCGATGCCCATCTGCGGGGCGAGACGGCGGCCTACGCCTATGATTATCGGCTGTGCCGCGCCGACGGCGGCTGGATGTGGATCGCTGCTCAGGGGCGGGCGATTCGCGACGGTGCCGGGCAGGCGGTGCGCTACGTCGGCATCATGACCGACATCACCGAGCGCCGCCGGCAGGAGGAGGAGGTCCGTGCCGGCAAGGAACGGCTGCTGCGGATCCTGGAGGCCAGCCCCATCGCCGTGAACATCACGCGCCGCGATGGTCTGCTGGTGTTCTGCAACACGCAGTCGGAGATCATTCTAGGCCGGTCGCGCGACGACCTGCTGCCGATGCCCGCCGAGCGGCTGTACGCCGACCCGGCGGACCGCCAGGCCCTGATCGACCGCTTCGAACGGGAAGGCCCGTTCCGCGACGCCGAGGTGCGCTTCCGCAAGCCGGACGGAACGATCGTCTGGGTGCTGTCGAGCTGGGGCGAGATTGAGATGGACGGGGAGCCGGCGCTGCTGACTTGGCTCTACGACATCAACGACCGCAAGGCGGCGGAGGCTGCCATGGCGGCTGCCCGCGACGAGGCGGAGCGCGCTCTGGCCGACCTGCGTGCCGCCCAGGAAAGCCTGATCCAGGCGGAGGCCATGGCCTCGCTGGGCCAATTGGTCGCCGGGGTCGCGCACGAAATCAACACCCCCATCGGCATCGGCCTCACCGCCGCCAGCCACATCGCCGAACAGGCCCGCGACCTGCGCGTCCGTTTCGATTCGGGCACGTTGAAGAAGACCATCCTGGCCGAGTATCTGGACACGGTGATGGAGGCCGCCCGTCTGCTCGTTTCGAACATGAACCGGGCGGCGGCGCTGGTGCAGAGCTTCAAACAGGTGGCGGTGGACCAAACGTCCGGCGAGTGGCGGTCCTTCGATCTGCGGACCTACGTCGACGAGGTGCTGTTTTCCTTGCGGCCGCGCTTGAAACGCACGCAGGTGACGGTCGAGGTGGACTGTCCGGAGGGGCTTGAGATGGACAGCTTTCCCGGCGCGCTGAGCCAAGTGCTGACCAACCTCGTGATCAACGCGTTGATTCACGCCTATGACGAGAAGCAACGGGGGACCATCCGGATCGCGGTCCGTGCGGACGGCGGCGATCATGTCGTCATTGACTTTTCCGACGACGGGGCCGGCATCCCCGAGGATCATCTGCAAAAGGTGTTCGAACCCTTTTTCACGACCAAGCGCGGCGAGGGGGGCTCGGGGCTCGGCCTGCACATCGTGCAGAGTACGGTGACAGGCGTGCTGGGCGGTACGGTGGCGGTGCGGTCGGCGACCGGGTACGGCACGGGCTTCACCCTGCGTCTGCCTCGCCGCATCGCACGGGAGGCCGCCATGCCGACGGTGCAGGCGCCTCGGCCGGGGCCGGTGGTGCCGGTCTGATGACTGCCGACGGATCTCGCTAGGCGTGGAGATCTTGGATCTGCAAATGCTTGGGCCTGCGACCACGCCGCTTGGGCGCCTCGAATGCGGCTGTGGCCCCATTTTCGCCGCGCGCTTCCGCCTTCAGTTCCTCAACACAGCGCAATAGCAGTTCCTTTTCGCGAAGGTCCTCGCGGTCGGTGATCTCCAAGCAGCTCAGCTTGATCTCGACCAGATCGATCAGCGTTTCGGCGCAGCGGCGTGACAAGCTCATGGCGTCCCCCTGACCAAAGATTGCTATCGCGTTCTGGTGGTAAACTACCTTTGATTTTCTAAAAAGTACATAAAATTTTATACAGATTTCGTTCTTTTCTGGCTCGTTCCAAATTTTTGGCGAGTAAGCGTTGACAGGCCCCATTCGGATCGTTAGAACGCACCCACGCCAGCGGCGCCACAGAGCGTCGACCCGGTAGGAGGGGTGGCCGAGAGGCTGAAGGCGGCGGTTTGCTAAACCGTTATAGGGGCTCAAACCCCTATCGTGGGTTCGAATCCCATCCCCTCCGCCATTCCTTTCAAATCAAATACTTAGCTGGCTGATTTGGCGGTTTCCTGGGGATGCAACCCAGGAGAAACCGTTGCGCGCGCCGGTGTCGGTCGGAATGCACCCGGGACAGTGCTCCGTCACTTCCAGGTTGCCGCTAATTGTGGAGATCTGACGGTTCGGCGCCTACGCCTCCAAAACGGATTCGACCTCGGACAGGTCGCTCAGGCGGCGGGCCAGCTTGTCCGTGCACTGGATTTCCAGGATGCCGAAGCCGGCGTTGGGCGCAATCGCGTGCAGGTCGCCGGCCATGCCGTTCTGGCTGGCGAAGCGCTTGACCCGCTCCACCATGGCGTCGCGCTCGGGCCGGCCCGGACGCAGGCCGGGCAGGGGACGGGTGAACAGAATCTTGTAGCGTTTGAACATGGCGTGAGCCATGGGAGAGGCTCCCGGCCTGCGGAGTGGAGACGGACGCGCCAGGGGATGTGGCACGTCCGCCCCCACCGGTGCAAGCCCTTCAGGCCGCCATCAGTCCTTGGTCGGCTCCACATTCTCGGCGCCCTTGCGGGTGCCGCCGAAGCGGTCGGCGCCCTTGGCGTCGGGAGCATCCGGCTTCTTGTGGTTGCCGGTGTTCTGCTGGTCGTCGGTGTGCTTGACGGTCTCTTCGGTGTGGGGCTGCTTCATCGCGGGGCCTCATGCTCCGTTCGGAATGGTCACCCCATCAACCGGCCAGGCTCGCGCCCGTTCCCTCAGATCACATTCGTCTCCAACAGGGGGCGGTTCTCTACCAGACGGTCGTAGGCGAAGGCCGACAGGTTCAGGCTGCGGAAGGCGCCGGTCGCGATCAATTCCGCCAGCCCACGTCCGGCGCCCGGCGCCTGTTGCAGGCCATGGCCGCTGAAGCCGTTGCAGAACAGGAAGTTGCGAAGCTCCGGATGCGGCCCGATGACAGCGTTCTGGTCGATCTCGTTGTATTCGTAGAAGCCGGCCCAGGCGGTGGTGACCTTGATCGCCTCGAAGGCGGGGACGCGTTCGGCCAGCGCCGGCCACATCATCTCCTCGAACAGGTCGTGCTCCACCGTCAGGTCGTCGGTATCCGGGTCGCGATCGGCGGGCGGCGGGGCGCCGCAGATGAACTGCTTGCCCTCGGGCCTGAACCACACGCCGGACGGGTCGATGACCAGCGGGCAGCCGGGAAGCTCCTCGCGGCAGTCGAACACGAAGACGCAGCGCTTGCGCGCCGACACCGGCAGGTCCACCCCGGTCATGGTGGCGACGTGGCGGGCCTGCGGCCCGGCGGCGTTGACCGCCACCCCGCAGGACAGCCGCCGGCCGTCGGCCAGACGCACCGCGGTGACCTTGCCGTCGGCGGTGTCGATGCCCGCGACTTCCCCGGCAATCATGGCGACGCCCAGCGCCTTGGCCTTGCGGCGGAAGGCCTGCATCAGGCTGTAGCCGTCGAACCAGCCCTCCCCGGACAGTCCCAGCGAGCCCAGCGCGATCCCTTCCACCGACAGCCAGGGGAAGCGGGCGGCCAGCTCCTCCGGCGACAGCAGGGCGATGTCGGCGCCGCAGGAGAGCTGGATGGCGTTGTTCCGGCGCAGGATGTCCGCCCCGGCGCCGGTCGCCAGATAGAGATAGCCCGGCTCGCGCAGACCTAGATCCACCGGGTCGCCGTCCACAGACAGATGTTCTGTCGCGTTGCGGATGAAGGAGAGGCCGAACTGCGACAGGGCGATGTTCGCCGGGGTCGAGAACTGCTGACGGATCGAGCTGGCCGACAGGGCGGAGGAGGCGCGCTGGTAGGTCGGATCCCGCTCCACCACCGCCACGCTGCCGCCGAAGCCGGGGTCGCTCGCCAGGAAATAGGCCACCGCGCAGCCCATCACACCACCGCCGACGATCACGACGTCGTACCGATCCGCCATCGAACGCTCCCGAATTAACCTTGTTTATCGTTCCGGTGATCGGGCCAGAAGGCGGGGCCGCCGTCAAGAGGGCTCAATAGGGCCGGGGCTCACAGCCCGGCGATGGCGCGGGCGACGGTCATCCACTCGTCACCCGACTCGGCGTCGCGCAGAGCCAGCAGGGGCGGCCAGACGCCAAGCCGGCTGCGGCGACGCTGGGTGACGAAACGCTCGATCTCCTCCGCCGTCGGCAGGCGGTCGGCCTTGCGCTGGTTGCAGCGGCGGTGCGCCAGAACGACGTTCGGCGCCGCGTCGAGTCCGCCATAGGCCAGCGGAATCAGATGGTCGAAAGTCGCCTTAGTGCCCACCGGCTCCCTGCAATAGAAGCAGAGCCCACCCTGCAGCACGTCCATGAGGCGGTAGTCGTCGGGGCTGACGGGCATGGCGGAGGCTCCAGGAGGCTTCACACCGGCAGGCGGATCAGCACGCGCAGGCCGCCGTAGGGGCTGTCGCTGAGCGTGATGTCGCCGCCGTGGCTGCGGGCGACGTCGCGGGCGATGGTCAGCCCCAGCCCGGCGCCGCCGGTCGCCTGGTTGCGCGAGCTGTCCAGGCGGAAGAAGGGCTTGAACACGTCGTCGCGCGACGCCTGCGGGATGCCCGGTCCGTCGTCGTCCACCAGGATGTCGATGAAGCCGTCCTCCCGCTCCGCCCGCACCCAGATGCGGTCGCCGTGACGCCGGGCGTTGGACAGCAGGTTGGCGAGGCAGCGCCGCGTCGCGTTGGGGCGCAGAGGCAGGGTCAGCCCGTCCGGTGCGACCAGGGCGACCTCCGCCCCCTCGCGGCGGACGCCGGAGACCACCTCGTTCAGGATGCGGGTCAGGTCGGTCGGCTGAACGGCCTCCGTCCCCTCGCCGCGGGCGAAGGCCAGATAGCCCTCGATCATCGTCTCCATCTCGGAGACGTCGGTCAGCAGCTCCTCGACCTCCGGCCCGTCGCCCAGCATGTCTAGCGCCAGCTTCATGCGGGTCAGCGGCGTGCGCAGGTCGTGGCTGACGCCGGCCAGCATCTCCGTGCGCTGGGTGATCTGGCGGTGGATGCGCTCGCGCATGCGCAGGAAGGCGACGGCGGCCTGCCGCACCTCGGTCGCGCCCTCCGGCTTGAAGTTGCGCACGTCGCGGCCCTTGCCCAGCGCGTCCGCGGCGGCGGCCAGCCGCTTGATGGGGCGGATCTGGTTGCGCATGAAGATGATGGCGACGGTGAACAGCACCAGGGCCGAGCCGACCATCCACAGAATGAAGATGTAGCTGGTCGGGCTGAACAGGCGGCGTTCCGGCGACATCACCGACAGCACGCCGTCCGGCATCTGCACGCGGATCTCGTACCATTCGCGGGTGATCCGGGTGTTGATGGCGAAGGGCCGCCGCACCCGCTCGTGCAGCGCCTTGCTGAGCGTGTTCTCCAGCATGCCGCGCAGCTTCGGCGGGTGGTCGGGCAGGGTGCTGCCGGGCTCCAGCGTCACGATCAGGTCGGTGCTGCGCGCGGTGGCGGCCAGCGTCCAGTTGCGGCCTTCCGGGGTCGGGTCGTGCTCCAGCATGCCGATGACCATGGCGATGTCGCCAGCCACCGCGAAGGCCAGCCGGTTCGTCATGGTGTCCCAATGCCGGTCGTAGAAGATCCAGGTGGCGACCGCCTGGGCCAGGATGACCGGCGTCACGATGATCAGCAGCGAGCGGCCGAACAGCGTCCGGGGCAGGAACCGCTTCAGCAGCCCCGTCTTTTCCCGGCGCGGCATCGGCATCGGTCCGGCAGCGGTGTCGGTGGTCATTGGTCCTGGTCCTGTTCCTGGCGCTCTGGCGGCCCCGTTACGGGTCCGGCCTCAGCACATAGCCCTCGCCGCGCACCGTGTGGATGTAGCGCGGCTCCCGCGGATCGGATTCGATCTTGCGGCGCAGGCGGGTCACCTGCACGTCGATGGTGCGGGCGTTGCCGGCGACCTTGCTGCGCTCCGTCAACTCCTCACGCGAGAAGATGGTGCCGGGGGAGGCGGCGAGCACGCGCAGCAGCCCGGCCTCCGCGGTGGTCAGCCGGACCACCTCGTCGCCCGCCCGAAGCTCGTCGCGGTCGGGCAGGTAGATCATCGGGCCGAGCTTCACCGGCTGCGGTGGCACCGGGTCGGCCGGGCGGCTGGCCTGGCGGCGCAGGATCGAGTTGATGCGCAGCAGCAGCTCACGCGGGTTGAAGGGCTTGGCGAGGTAGTCGTCGGCCCCGGCCTCCAGCCCGGCGATGCGGTCGTCCGGCTCGCCCCGCGCGGTCAGCAGCAGGATGGGCAGGTCGCGCTCCCGCCGCAGCGACTCGGTCAGCTCCAGCCCGGTTTCGCCCGGCATCATGATGTCGAGCACCAGCAGGTCGAAGGCGAGCCCGGCCAGCTTGGCCCGCGCCTCCGCGGCGTCCTTCGCGGTGGTCACCAGGAAGCCGTTGCCGGCGAGGTACTTGCGCAGCAGCTCGCGCAGACGGGTGTCGTCATCGACGACCAGGATGTGGGGCTGGTCTTCTTCGGTCATGACGCGACTGTAGCGCAACCGCGCGCCGCGCACCAAGGGAAGCGGCGGCGGCCGGGCAGGGCATCAGGTCCCACATCCGGCGGCGGCATCGGCGCCCGCGGTCAGCTCCGCCAGGGTGGACAGGATGCGGTTGGGTGCTGCGGGTTTGGTCAGCACGAGACAGCCCGCGTCCTTGGCCGCGCGCACGAGGTCGGCGGACAATTCCCCGGTGAGCAGGATGGCCGGAACGTCCCGTCCCAACACCCCGCGAAGCGTCTGGATGCCGCTCAGCCCGTCGGTGCCGCCGGGCAGCCGGTAATCGCTGAGGATCGCCGAGGGCGCCTGGAGCGTTGCTTGGGCGGCGGCGAGGGCGGAATCGAAGCTGTCGGCCGCCATCACACCGGCCCCGGCCTGCTCCAGAAGCAAGGTCAGGGAGCTGCGCTGCAACGGATCGTCCTCGACCACCAGCACCCGCCGTCCGGACAGGCGTCCGAGGGACCGTTCGGCGGGGCGGTCCGGGGCGGGATCCGCTGCGGTCTCCTCCTCCGGCCGGGGACGCGCCACCGGCGCCGGGATGGCGGAGGACCGAACGCTGGGCAGAGTGACCGCGAAGACGGAACCGCGGCCGACCCGCGACCGGACCTCCAGCGGATGGCCGAGCAGGCGGGCGGTGCGCTCCGCGATGGACAGGCCGAGGCCGGCGCCGCGCGAGCCGTCGCGGGCGGGGTTGCCGATCTGGTAGAACTCCTCCCAGATCGTGCCCAGCTCGGCGCTGGCGATGCCCTGGCCGCTGTCCCAGACCTCCACCCGCAGGGCGTCGCCGCGCCGCCGCGCCCCGACGACCACCCCGCCGCGCGCCGTGTATTTGACGGCGTTGGACAGCAGGTTGCGCAGGATTGGCTGAAGCCGCGCCGGATCGCTGCGCACCCAGGCTTTGGTGGGCATCACGGTCAGCCGCAGGCCCTTGCCCTCGGCCTCCGCTCGCAATTCGGCGGCCAGTTGCTCCAGCAGCGGGGCGAGCGGAAAGACGCCGACCTCCACCGGCACCACGCCGGCCTCCAGCCGCGACAGGGTCAGCAGATCGTCGAGCAGCCGCTGCCCGGCCTGGAGCGACGCCGAGGCCATGGCGCCCAATTGCTTGAGCGTCGGGTTCGGCGCCTCCTTCAACAGCAGCTCATGAAAGGCGGCCAGACCTTGCAAGGGTTGGCGCAGGTCATGGCTGACGGTCGCCAGCACCTTCATCTTGGCGAGGCTGGCCATTTCCGCGCTGCGCAGGGCCTTCTCCAGCTCCGCCGTCCGCTGGCGGACGCGGTCGTCGAGGCTCTGGTTGGCGCGCAGAAGCTCCGCCCGGACCGCTTCCTCCCGCCGGGCGCCGGCCAGAGCGAAAACGAACAGCACCGCCGCGCCGGTCAGGATGCCGCCGCTGACCGCGGTGGTCCACAGGGCGCGTTCCCGCCAGGGGGCCAACACCTCGGCCAGAGGGCGGCTCGCCACCACCACGATCGGGAAACCGGTCAGCATCCGCGCGGCGGTGATCTGCCTCCCCTCCACGATCGCCGGGCTTTCCGGCGGGTCCCAGGGCTGGGGCCAGGCGGTGGAGGGCGGAGCGACGGCGCTGTCCGGCGGCCATTCGGCCAGCTTCTCCTTGCCGCTGGTGAACAGGGCCAGCCGAGCGCCCTCGCCCCAGCCGGCCTCCCCGTACATTTGCGAGAAATAGGTGTTCTGGATGCCCGCCACCGCGATGGCCTGCAGACCTCCCTCGTCGTCGCGCAGGGCGCGGCTGATGGTGAAGCGCCCTTGGTTGACGCCGGCGCCGTCGGGCAGGTGGGACCCGACATGAAGACCCGGCGGCGGTCCCCGCGTGGTGTCCAGATGAGCCTTGGCATAGTCCCGCTCCGACAGGTCGCGGGGCGGTGGCGGGTGTTCCGCGCTGTCCAGAAGCAGCCGGCCCTGCGCATCGAGCGCCCAGACGCCGCCGATCTGCGGCAGTCGTTCGGCGCGGGCGCGCATCGCCGCCTGGATGCGCTGTCCTTCGGCGGAGTCGCGGCGGTCCCACCGCTCCAACTCTGCCAGCAGCATGCGCAGTTGGGCATCCCCCGATTCGATGGCGCGGCTGGCGTGTTCGTCGAGGAGGTGAGCGGTCGCGGCGAACTCGCGGCGGGCCTGTTCCAGCGTGGCGTGGCGGTCGCGCGACACCGAAAGGGCGGACACGCCGACGCACAAGGCGGCAAAGGTCAGGAAAGCGGCCACAAGATGGGCACGCTGCATGCCGCCGGCTCCTTCCAGGAAAGCTAAGACAAAAGAATCAGGGCGCCAAAACTATGGGCTAAGCAACAAGCCCGGGACAACTCCGCCGAAGGGCAGGGCCGACTCCGACGAACGAGGCAAGAGTCGTGAGTCGGAACAAGTGTCCGGGCTTTGGCCGAGGGGTTCGGGTTGCATTGCGGCCTTTCGATCCCCACGTGAGAAGAGTCGAATTTCTTTGGGTCTACGGTCCGCTTGCAGATCGCTGCGTCTGGTCCTTCCCCTCGGTGATTTGATGTGAACCCGTGGCATGAGCGCCATGGGAAACCTCGTTCAAGGAACTACCAGATGGCTACTGGAACCGTGAAATGGTTCAACACCACCAAGGGCTACGGCTTCATCCAGCCGGATGACGGGACGGCCGACGTGTTCGTCCACATCTCCGCCGTTGAGCGGTCGGGCATCAATATTCATGAAGGCCAGAAGCTGTCCTACGAACTCCAGCGCGACCCCAAGAAGGGCAAGAGCGCCGCGGCCAACCTGAAAGAGGCGTAATTTTCAGCTCCGATTTCTGTCGGGGCCGCTCATTCAGGGGCCGATTGCCCCCAATCCTGTAACAGCCGCTTCACAAAAGAAACGCATGCTCCATGGACCGCCGGGACCGCCCGGATGGTGCCATGGGGCACGATGACGATCACAGGAGGCATGCATGGCATCCGATAACCGCAGCGCGGATCGGAATGATCTCGACTCCATGACCCGCGAGTTTCTTGCGAAGGGGGGTAAAATCGTTCAGTGCCCGCCGGGGTCTTCGGACAGCGTGGTGTATAAGCGCACGTCCTTCCGCCGCCGTGGCGCCGCGAACGCCGCGGGCAAGGACGGGGCGGAGGGCGTCGCCGGCACCCCGCCGGCGGATGCGGCTTCCACCGCCGCCGCTGAGACGACCCCGGCCGCCGCCGAGACGACCCCGGCCAAGGATGCCTGATCGAGGGCTTGCCTGAGACCGGTCTTCCGGCCCGGTTCCTACCGCTTCACGGCGGCGAGCCGGGCCGGCACCGGGGGCGCGAACTTCACCCGGTCCTCCTCGTCCATCATGCCCAGCATCACCTTGCGGAAGCCCTCGACGGCCTCCGCCCCGGCCATGCGGTAGGCGCGGGCGATCCGCTGCCGTTGCGTTTCGGACAGCTGGCGTTCCAACTCCACGCCCTTTTCCGTCAGTTCCAGCAGACGTTGCCGCCGGTCCCGCACGCCTGTCTGCTGCTGGATGAATTCCTGCCGGACCAGTTCCCCCAGCACGCGCGACAGGCTCTGCTTGGTGATCTTCAGGATCGCCAGAAGCTCCGACACGGTGATCTTCGGATAGCGCCCGACGAAATAGATGACGCGGTGGTGCGCCCGGCCGAAGCCGATCTGCGCCAGGATCTCGTCCGGCTCCGCGGTGAATTCCCGATAGGCGTAGAACAGCAGCTCCATGCCCGTGCGAAGTTCCTCTTCGCGCAGGAAAAGCTGGTTCACGCCCGCTTTTATGTCAGCCATGTTGACGTGATCGGTGCGATTCGTTACAAATGGGTCAATAAGCCAGACATAAACGAACAAAGGCCGCGAGACAAGCGCGGCTTTCGACAATTCCATTCCAAGTCCCGAGCAACGGGCCAAAGACCAAGGTGGGAGCCGCCATGTCCATCCTTCCCTTCGACGACCGCGACGGCGTGATCTGGTACGACGGCGCGCTGGTGCCGTGGCGCGACGCGAATTTGCACGCCCTGTCGCATGGCCTGCATTACGCGAGTTGCGTGTTCGAAGGCGAGCGCGTCTACAACGGCACGGTGTTCAAGCTGACCGAGCACAGCGAGCGTCTGGCCGCCTCGGCCCGCATCCTGGGCTTCGAGCTTCCTTACTCGGTGGCGGAGATCGACGCGGCGACCAACGAGACGGTGAAGGCGATGGGCTTCACCGACGCCTATGTGCGCCCGGTGGCGTGGCGCGGCAGCGAGATGATGGGCGTGGCGGCGCAGGACAGCCGCATCCACGTCGCCATCGCCGTCTGGCAGTGGCCGAGCTACTTCAGCCCCGAGGCGAAGATGGCCGGCATCAAGCTGACCTGGGCGCCCTGGCGCCGCCCGGCCCCGGACACCGCCCCCACCGCGTCGAAGGCGGCGGGCCTCTACATGATCTGCACGCTGTCCAAGCACGCGGCGGAGGCGGAGGGCTACCAGGACGCGCTGATGCTCGACTACCGCGGCTATCTGGCCGAGGCGACCGGGGCGAACCTGTTCCTGGTGATGGACGGCAAGATCCACACGCCGAAGCCCGACTGCTTCCTGGACGGCATCACCCGCCGCACGGTGATCGACCTCGCCAAGGCCCGCGGCATCGAGGTCATCGAACGCCACATCCAGCCCGACGAACTGGCGAACACCCAGGAGGTTTTCCTGACCGGCACCGCCGCGGAGGTGACTCCGGTCGGCCAGATCGGTGAACACCGCTTCACGCCGGGCCGCGTCTGCGAGACGCTGGTGAAGGATTACGACGCGCTGGTGCGCGGGTAAGGAGCACGCCCTTTTTTCCCCTCCCCTGCGCAGCTCTCGCGCAAGCCAAAGGTTTGCGCTGACGCGGCAGGCGGACCATAGGTTCGCCAAGAGCGGGGGAGGGCCAGGGAGGGGGCAAGCATTGTAAGGCGCTTATCGCTCCATCACCACGACGCGTGCATGATCCCGCGAGTCCGGTTTCGGGCGGACCGTGATCTCGACATCACGGCCAAGCGCCACCAGTCCGCGCACCAACCGCTCGATCGAAAAGCCTGTCAGCTTCCCGCGAATCAGTGCGGATACTTTGGGCTGATCCAGACCCATCCGCTCCGCAGCCTGCTTCTGCGTCAGGTCCAAGTCGCGGATCGCGAGCGCAATCTGTCCCGCCAGCCGTGCCTTCGCCATGGTTTCCTCAGCATCCGCCAAGCCCAGGTCGGCAAACACGTTGCCGCTTCCCTCGGCAAGCGTCAGCTTGGTTTCGTCTGTCCTGTCTTCCATTGCGCGTACAACTCCTCCGCCACCTTCAACCGCTGACGGATCAGGTCGATCTCGTGGGCTGGTGTGGCAATTCCTCGTTTGGACTTCTTCTGAAAGGCATGAAGCACGATCACAGCGTCCTCGAAGCGAACCGTGTAGACGGCCCGGTAGGCATCTCCGCGATGATCCTCCACGACCTCCAGCACCGAAGCTCCGCCGAAGCCATGCAAGGGCTTGGCTTGCTCATGCTTCAGTCCGATTTGCGCCAAGTGGACAGCGAAGCCGATTGTTCTTTTGACAGCGTCAGGAAACCCTAGGAGATCAGCCTTCGCGCTGGAGACCCACAAAACAGCCCTTTCCTCTGATGGCATTTCTTGTTCCTTGGATTCTATCAGTTAGGGAATTTTCCTTGACCACAGGCATGAATGGGTCCTTCCGCAAGTTTTTTCTAATCTCTGCTTTTGCAGATTTCTGTCAGTAAAATATGCTAAAACAGGCATGCGGTCAATGCCAGAAATGGCATTGATAACGTGAGGCGGGCGAGCAGCAGCTACCGGACAAGCCCACGCTCGACAGCGGGGGTGGTGTGGGCCATATACTCGGTTCCCGTTCCGTACCCTTGGCGCGAGCGTACCCGCATGTCCCATCCCGTCCTGACCGCCCTCCCGCAGAAGTCCCTGCCCAAGCTGGAGGCGGGCAAGAAGTTCGAACTGGTGTCGGAGTTCAATCCCTCCGGCGACCAGCCGCGCGCCATCGGGGAGTTGACCGAGGGGCTGCGCGCCGGCGAGAAGGATCAGGTGCTGCTCGGCGTCACGGGGTCCGGCAAGACCTTCACCATGGCGCACGTCATCCAGCACGTTCAGCGTCCCACCCTGGTGCTCGCTCCGAACAAGACGCTGGCGGCGCAGCTCTATGGCGAGATGAAGTCCTTCTTCCCGAACAATGCGGTGGAATACTTCGTCTCCTACTACGACTATTACCAGCCGGAAGCCTACGTCCCGCGCACCGACACCTTCATCGAGAAGGAATCCTCGATCAACGAGCAGATCGACCGGATGCGCCACTCGGCGACGCGGGCGCTGCTGGAGCGGGACGACGTCATCATCGTGGCGTCGGTGTCCTGCATCTACGGCATCGGCTCGGTCGAAACCTATTCGGAGATGACCGTCGATCTGCGCAAGGGCCAGGTGGTCGCCCAGCCCGACCTGCTGCGCAAGCTGACCGAGCTTCAGTACAAGCGCAACGACGCGGCCTTCGGGCGCGGCCTGTTCCGGGTGCGCGGCGACACGGTGGAGCTGTTCCCCGCCCACATGGAGGACCGCGCCTGGCGCATCTCGCTGTTCGGCGACGAGATCGAGGGCATCCACGAGATCGATCCGCTGACCGGTGAGAAGATCGCCTCGCTGGAGGCCGTCCGCATCTATCCCAACAGCCACTATGTGACGCCCAAGCCGACGCTCAATCAGGCCATCGAGCAGATCAAGCGCGAGTTGAAGCTCCGGCTGGAGGAGTTCAACGCCCAGGGCAAGCTGCTGGAGGCGCAGCGGCTGGAGCAGCGCACGACCTTCGACATCGAGATGATGGCGGCCACCGGCGCCTGCGCCGGCATCGAGAACTATTCCCGCTACCTGACCGGCCGCGCGGCGGGCGAGCCGCCGCCGACGCTGTTCGAGTATCTGCCGGGCGATGCTCTGCTGATCGTGGACGAGAGCCACGTCATGGTGCCGCAGATCGGCGGCATGTACCGCGGCGACCGGATGCGCAAGGAGACGCTGTCCGAATACGGTTTCCGCCTGCCCAGCGCCATGGACAACCGCCCGCTGAAGTTCGAGGAGTGGGAGGGCATGCGCCCGCAGACGGTCTTCGTCTCGGCCACCCCCGGCCCGTGGGAGATGGAGCGCACCGGCGGTGTCTTCGCCGAGCAGGTGGTCCGCCCGACCGGCCTGATCGACCCGGAGGTGATCATCCGCCCCACCGAGACGCAGGTGGACGACCTGATCCACGAGTGCAAGGAGGTGGTGGCGAAGGGCAACCGCGTGCTGGTCACAACCCTGACCAAGAAGATGGCCGAGGCGCTGACCGAATACATGCACGAGGCGGGGCTGCGCGTGCGCTACATCCACTCCGACGTGGAGACGCTGGAGCGCATCGAAATCATCCGCGACCTGCGGCTCGGCGCCTACGACGTGCTGGTCGGCATCAACCTGCTGCGCGAGGGGCTGGATATTCCCGAATGCTCGCTGGTCGCCATTCTCGACGCCGACAAGGAGGGCTATCTGCGCTCCAAGACCTCGCTGATCCAGACCATCGGCCGCGCCGCCCGCAACATCGAGGGGCGGGCGATCCTCTACGCCGACAGGATCACCGGCAGCATGCAGTACGCCATCGACGAGACGGCGCGCCGCCGCGAGAGGCAGCGGGCGTACAACTTGGAGCACGGCATCACGCCGGAATCCGTGAAGAAGGCCATCGGCGACATCCTGGAGAGCGTGTACGAGCGCGGCGACCACGTCACCGTGAAGACCGGCCTCAACGCGTCGGAACTGGTCGGCCACAATTTGAAGTCCGTGATGGCCGATATGGAGAAGCGCATGAAGGCCGCCGCCGCCGACCTGGAGTTCGAGGAGGCCGCCCGCCTGCGCGACGAACTCCGCCGGTTGGAGGCGATGGACCTCGGGCTGGAACAGCCGGGCAGCATCGGCATCAGCTCCGCCCGCCAGGGCCGCGGCATTCCCGAGGGCGCTCCGAAGAAGCAGGGACGCCGGGGACGGCGGTGACCGGGACGGCGCCACCTGCGGAATAATATCCCCGTCGCAGGCGTTCATCCTGTCAGCACGGCCCGCCCGTCGGGCCGCGACCCCTGGCACAGGAACGCCAATGACGACGCTCCGCTCGCTGTCCCTTCTGTCCTTCGCCGCTCTTCTGCTGTCCGGCTGCTACGTCGCCGCCGGAACGCCCGGACCCGTCTATGGCTATGGACACCGTTCCTATGGGTACGGCTATTACGAGCGCCCGCTGTACCGCCATTACGGGCCGCCGCCCGTGGTGTATGGCCGCCCCTACTACGGCGGCCATCGCGGCGGTCATCACGGTGGCCTCCGTCACCATCAACGGCACGGCGGGCACCGGCACGGTGGCTGGTGAGGAGCGGCCGGGACCGGCCCGTCGCCGGAAATCGTCGTTAACAAAGGCTCAATGCTTTGGTCCGATCATGACCTGAATACATTCGCTCCCGCTGATGCACGAATCCGAGGCGCGGGGGCGACGCAGGGCAGGAAAGGGTCAGGGACCCATGAGCGACCAACTCACCAAGGACGACGTGTCCCGGCTGCTGTCGGACCCGTCGCCGAACAGCCGCTCCGAACTGGCGGTCAAGGTTGCCAGGCAATTCTCCGCGGCCACCTTGACGGACGGCGAACGCCGGCTCGCCGAGGACATCATCCGCTTCATGGCGCGCGACGCGGTGGTGCGCGTGCGCCAGTCGCTGGCCGAGAATCTGAAGGCCAACCCGGCGCTGCCGCGCGACGTCGCGCTGATGCTGGCGCGCGACGTGGAGGCCGTGGCGATTCCGGTGCTCAGCGTCTCCACGGTGCTGACCGATGCCGACCTCGTCGAGCTGGTGCGAACCGGCACCGACGCCAAGCACGCCGCCATCGCGCAGCGCCCGGCCCTATCGGCCAGCGTCGCCGACGCGCTGATCGACACCGCGTCGGAAGGGGCGGTGGCGGTCCTGGTCGCCAACGAGAGCGCGGATCTCGGCGAGCGCACGCTCGGCCGGGTCATCGAGCGCTTCGCCGACAGCGAAACCGTTCAGGAGCCGCTGGTCCAGCGCGCCCGCCTGCCGATCACGATCGCCGAACGGCTGGTCGCCGTGGTCTCGGAGAAGCTCCAGCAGCATCTGGTGACCAACCACGACCTTCCGGCCAAGGTCGCCGCCGACCTGATCCTGCAAAGCCGCGAACGCGCCACCGTCGCCCTCTTCTCCGGGGAAAGCGACGAGGGCGCGCTGGAACGGCTGGTCGCGCAACTGTCGCGCAGCGGCCGGCTGACGCCGTCGCTGCTGGTGCGGGCGCTGTGCATGGGCGACAGCGCCTTTTTCGAGACGGCCCTGTCCCATCTGGCCAACGTGCCGCTGACCAACGCCCGCCTGCTGATCCACGACGCCGGACGGCTGGGTCTGAAATCCATCTACGACAAGGCGAAGCAGCCGCCGGCCCTGCTGCCGGCCTGCCGGATCGCCTTGGACGTGCTGAAGGAAACCCCTTACGACGGCGAGGCGCACGACATCGAGCGCCACCGCCGCCGGGTGATCGAGCGCATCCTGACCCAGTATGAGGATCTGGCGGCCGAGGACCTGGACTATCTGCTCGACAAGCTGGGCGACCTCATGCGTGTGGAAGCGGAATAACGCCGAGGGCTGCGAAAATTGTCCAACGCGCCGTTTGCGGTTGTTGCTTCAAGCAGCCCCGGCAACCTTTCATTTGCCATGGCTTTGCGGTGATCTGATCATCCGGGCGCGATCACCTTGGGTGGCCCATTCCGTGGTGCCATCCCGCGGCGTCCGCTGTTCCTAACCTTTGCTTCTGGCCGCCGTCGCTGGACGCCGTGAATTTCCTTCTGGCGGACGTGCGTGGGGCGCTCGGCCCCTATCTCAACGTTTTCCTGGTGACCCAGCAGCATTGGAGCCAGTCGGAGGTCGGGTTGGTGACCAGTTTGGCCGGCCCGCTCCGTCGACGCCGAACCGGGACCTTTGGAGGAACCCAGCCTCGCCGAGTAGACTTGACGAAGCCGGTCACCCGATCCGGTCGGGATTGGTCAGGTGCCGCTACCCCGCCCGCGATTCCTTCAGGCCCGCGATGGGTGGGGCCGTCAGACGTGTGACGGGAAGGAGAATGGTCACGGTCGTGCCCCGCCCCGGCGCGCTGTCCAACTCCACACTGCCGCCATGCAATTCGGCGAAGCGGCGGACGATGGGCAGGCCGAGCCCGATCCCCTCATGCTGGCGCACGAGCGAGCATTCGCCCTGGATGAACGGGCTGAAGACGTGATCAACGATGCCCGGTGGGACGCCGGGGCCGTCGTCGGCGACGGCGATGGCGACCATCCCGCCCTGCAGGGCGATCCGCAGCGAGACCCGCCCGCCCCGGTGACCGAACTTCACCGCGTTGTCCAGCAGATGGACGATCATCTCCGCCAAGCGGCGCCGGTCGGCGCGCAGCGTGACGGGCGGTCCGGGCTGAAGCGTGATGGTCTGTGACTTGGCCTGCGCCTTGGCGCCGAGTAGATCGATGCAGTGCATCAGCAGGCCCGGCAACTCGATGGTCGATTCGGCGAGGTCGATGCCGCCGGAGCCGCGGGTGAAGTCCAGGATGTTGTTGACCATGCCGAGAAGCGCCTTGCCGCTCTCCTCGATCAGCCGGACATAGTCCAGATAGTCGCGGTGGCCGAGCGGCCCATTGGCCTCGCTGGACAGCACCTCGGCAAAGCCGATGATGGCGTTCAACGGAGTCCGCAACTCGTGACTGGTCACCGAGAGGAAGTCGAGCTTGGCCCGGTCGGCTTGGCGGGCGGCCTCTAGGGCGGCGCTGAGTTCTGCCGTGCGCTCCGACACGCGGCGTTCCAGCCCGCGGTTCTGCTCGGCCGCGCGCTGGTAGAGCTTGCGGATCTCCAGCACGCTGCGCACGCGGTGCAGCAGTTCCCAGGCGATGAAGGGTTTGGTGAGGAAGTCGTTGGCGCCCAACTCCAGCGAACGCCGCCGCGTCTCCTGGTCGGTGTGGGCGGTCAGCACCAGGATGGGCACGTAATCGTCGCCGTAGAGGGTGTTGACGCGCTCCATCAGATCGAATCCGCTCATGTGCGGCATGCGGATGTCGATCAGCAGAAGATCGAAGCGCTGGGCCTCGCAGAGCGCGGGAACCTGGCGGGGATCGGTTTCCCCCCGCACGGCGGTGTAGCCTTCGTGGGTCAGGATGTCGCGCACCAGAGCGACGTTCGACGCATTGTCGTCGACGATCAGGATGGCGGCATCCTTGACGTCCCGCGCGAGCGTCGGGTCAAGAGCACTGCGGGTCATGACGGTGCCGCCGATGCCCGTCCGACGCGCCTCTGCATGCCACCCTCCACCTGTGCACCGCTCCGCGGGATTTTACGGGTTTTAGATTAACCTTGTGCACAGGAGGCCCGTCAAGACCGGTGGTGACAAACGAATGCAATATTACGCCGCGTTAGCGGTATCACTGGAAGAATTCTTTAAAACCTACAAAAGGCGTTGGCTTCAGGCGCGCTTTTCCCAACCGCCGCGGTCGTTTTGCTGCCAGTAGGTGAGGGCGTGTCCGGCGGCCTTGCAGATCTTCCAGCGGTCCCTTGCGGCAAGCACCGCGTCGCCGTCATTGCCGTCGAACAGGTCGCAGACGAGGTCGAAGGAGCCCATCGCGCCGCTGGTCATCCCGTCCACCAGAACCAGGACGGTGGCCCCGTTGGGGTTCTCCTCCTCGGCGGTCAGCCAGACCGGCTGTTCGGCGGCGAAGCCGTCGCGGGCGGCACCGTGCGGCAGGAAGGAGGAGGGGTCGTAGGTCCACAAATGCTGATTGAGCGCGTCCACCCGCTCCGGCGAGCCGGCGAGGACGACGGCGCGCCAGTTTCGCTCCAGAACCTTTTCCAGGATCTTCGGCAACGCCTGTTCGAGCGTGCGCCGCTGGAGGTGATAGAAACGGACCTCGGTCATGGCCTCATCGTCGAGATGGCCCTCTCCCCTCTGGGGAGAGGGCTAAACCTTACTTGCTCTCGTGGTAGTTCGCCACGAAGCGGTCGAGCAGGCGGACGCCGAAGGCGGTGCCGCCTTTCGGGACAGTGGCCGTGTCCTTCTTCGACCAGGCGACGCCGGCGATGTCGATGTGCGCCCAGGGCAGGTCCTCGACGAAGCGCTTCAGGAACTGAGCGCCGACGATGCTGCCGGCGCCGCGGCCCGACCCGACGTTCTTCATGTCGGCGATGTCGGAGTTGATGTCCTTGTCGTAGGCGTCGCCCATCGGCAGGCGCCACAGCGGCTCGCCCACCGACCGGCCGGCGGCCAGCAGGTTCTCGGCCAGCCAGTCGTCGTTGGCGAACAGGCCGGCGTGCTCATGGCCCAGCGCGATGATGACCGCACCGGTCAGCGTGGCGAGGTCCACCAGCAGGCGCGGCTTGAAGGTCTCCTGCGCGTAGGTCAGGCAATCGGCCAGGACGAGGCGGCCTTCGGCGTCGGTGTTGATCACCTCGATGGTCTGGCCGGACAGCGAGGTCACCACGTCGCCGGGCCGCTGCGCGGTGCCGGAGGGCATGTTCTCGACCAAGCCGACGATGCCGACGGCGTTGACCTTGGCCTTGCGGGCGGCGAGCGCGCGCATGGTGCCGATGACCACCGCGGCGCCGCCCATGTCCCACTTCATGTCCTCCATCCCGGCGGCGGGCTTGATGGAGATGCCGCCGGTGTCGAAGGTCACGCCCTTGCCGATGAAGGCGAGCGGGCGGCGGTCCTCGGCGTCGGGGGCGCCGTCCCAGCGCATCACGACGACGCGCGGCTCGAAGGCGCTGCCCTGGGCGACGCCGATCAGCGCGCCCATGCCGAGCTTCCTCAGCTTCTTGAGGTCCAGCACCTCGACCTGCAGGCCGACGTCGGTCAGGTCCCGGCAGCGGTCGGCGAGGCTTTCCGGATTCAGGACGTTGGCCGGCTCCGACACCAGATCGCGGGTGTAGGCGACGGACTCGGCCAGCGGCTCCAGGCGGCCATAGGCGCGCTTGGCGGCGTCCGGCTCGGCGGTCAGGACGATGATCTTCCTGAGGGAGGGCTTGGCCTCCTTCTTCTCGGTCGTCCGGTACTTGTCGAACCGGTAGGAGCGGAGCTGCGCGCCGAAGGCCAACTCCGCCGCCGCGGCGTCGGGAGCCACGGTACCGCCGTCCGGCAGGTCGAGCAGGACGGAAACCTCCGTCTCGCCGGACTTGTCCAAGGCGGCGACGATGGCGCCGCCGACGGCCTGGAGGGTGGCCTCGGACAGATCCTCGCCCTTGCCGGTGCCGACGAGAAGGACGCGGTCGAACTCGACCCCGGCGGGGGCGAGGATGGCCAGCGTCTCCTCCTTCTTGCCGGTGAAGCGGCTGGCCTTCATGGCGCGGGACAGCGTGCCGCCCGTCTTCTGGTCGAGATCCCGCCCCGCGGCGCCGAGCGCGCGATCGGTGGCGACGGTGACGGCGACGGTGCCGGACTTGGGCAGCGCGGGCTTCGCAAAGGCGAACTTCATCGGCTCCTCTCGGGCTCCTCTCGACTGGAACGGCCGGCGCGCGGGCGCCGGGGCGGGTGGGATCGATCCGCAACCACCCTGGGATAAAGACCTTCCCGTGCGCCCTGTCAAGGCGCGGACCGGTTGTTTCCCGCGCCCGTCCGCAGTACATAGCCCCGGCACGCCGTGACGGAAGCCCCCGGCGCGGCGCGTACCGCCCGTCGATCGGCCGGGGAGGCCGGAGCCCATGTATTCATCCGCTACGCTGTCGCGCTACATCGGGCGCCAGTTCGTCATCTGGTTTCTGCTGCTGCTTGGCATCCTGCTGTCGATCATCCTCCTGCTCGACGTCGTGGAGCTGTTGCGCCGCGCCGGGACCAAGCCGGACATCACCTTCTGGCTGGTCCTGCGCATGGCCCTGCTGAAGCTGCCGGAGATCGGCCAGCAGATCTTTCCCTTCGTGATCCTGTTCAGCGGCATGTTCACCTTCTGGCGGCTGACGCGCAGCGCGGAGCTGGTGGTGGCCCGCGCGGTCGGCGTGTCGGCGTGGCAGTTCCTGACCCCGGTGCTGATCGCCGTGCTGATGATCGGCGCGGTGAAGGTGACGATGATCAACCCGGTCGGTGCCGTCTTCATCGCCAAGTACAACCAGCTCCAGGACCGCTATCTGAAACTGAAGTCGAGCAGCTTCGACGTCTCGCGCAGCGGCCTGTGGCTGCGCCAGCAGGAGGCGGGGGAGCAGTATTTCATCCACGCCGACGGTGTGAACCCGCTGACCTTCGAGATGAGCCAAGTGATCGTCCTGCGCTTCGACACCAACATGACTTACATCGGCCGGGTGGACGCGCCGCGGGCCGTGCTTCGCGACCGGAAGTGGGAATTGCAGGACGCCACGATCAACCTCGGCAAGAAGGAATCGGAGACGGTCCCGACCTACGTCATCCCGACGGAGCTGAACCGGACCACCATCGAGGAAAGCTTCGCCTCGCCGGAGACGATCTCCTTCTGGGACCTGCCGCAGTTCATCCGCACGCTGGAGGCCACCGGCTTCCCCGCGGTCCGGCACCGGCTGCATTACCAGTCGCTGCTGTCGCAGCCCTTGCTCTACGTGGCGATGGTGCTGTTCGCCGCGGCCTTCTCGCTGCGGCTGCCGCGGCGCGGCGGCACCATGACGATGGTGTCCGGCGGCGTTCTGACCGGATTCGTGCTGTTCGTGATGACCGACGTGATCCGCACCTTCGGCATCTCCGAAACCATCCCGCTGGCCATGGCGGCCTGGAGCCCGGCCTGCGTCAGCGTGCTGCTGGGCACCGCGGTGCTGCTGCATCTGGAAGACGGCTGACGCGGGATCCCGAGCAGGGCCGACGCCGGCCGCCCGGTCTTTGGACACAATTCCGTTCCAGGATGCGGCCCACGATTCCGTTTACACGCGCCCGGGGGGGCCGTATTAAACGGCAACCACCTCTGGAGTCTGGAGCACCATGCAGAGTTTGCGAGCCGTCCGGTCTGCCTTCGCCGTGGCGACCGCCTGCGCCCTTCTTGCCGCCGGCGCGCCGGCCGCGGCCCAGACGCGGGCTCCCAACGCTCCGAACAGCCCAGCGGCGGGAACGCAAGGCCCCGCGGAACGCATCGCCGCCGTCGTCAACGACGAGGTCATCTCGCTGTCCGACGTGCACGCGCGGATCCGCCTCGCTCTGCTGAACGCCGGTGCCCAGGACAGCGCGGAGACGCGCCAGCGCCTGACTCCGCAGGTGCTCCGCCAGCTGATCGATGAGCGGCTCCAGCTCCAGGAGGCCAAGCGGCTGGGCGTCTCGGTCCCGTCGAAGGAGATCGACGAGGCGATCGGGCGCATCGCCGAACAGAACCGCATGGGCCGCCCGCAGCTCGAAGCCATGCTGAAGACCCAGAACGTTCCGCTTTCCACCCTGCGCGAGCAGGTGCGGGCGCTGCTGTCCTGGCAGCGCGTGATGCAGCGTCGCATCCGGCAGGAGGTGGTGATCGGCGACGAGGAGATCGACGCCGTGATGCAGCGCATCAAGGCCAACATCGGCAAGCCGGAATATCTGGTGGCCGAGATCTTCCTGGCCGTCGACAGCCCCGACCAGGACGAGGAGGTGCGGCGCAACGCCGAACGGCTGGTCGAGGAGGTGCGCCGCGGCGGCAACTTCGCCGCGCTGGCCCGCCAGTTCTCGCAGTCCGCCGGCGCCGCCTCGGGCGGCGACATGGGCTGGGTGCGCACGGGTGAGCTGAACGCGGAGCTGGACAAGACGCTGTCCACCATGCGCGCCGGTCAGCTCTCGTCCCCGGTCCGCACGGCGACCGGCTATCACGTCCTGCTGGTGCGCGACCAGCGCCCCTTCGGCAGCAACGCCTCCACCGCCCCGCCGCCGGCCCCGCCGCCGCGCCCGCGGCCCCAGCCGAAGCCCGATCTGGCCAAGGCCAAGGTCAACATGAAGCAGATCGTCATTCCGGCCCCCTCGAAGGAGGAGCTGAAGGCGGTCCAGGCCCAGGCGGAGAAGCTGCGCAAGTCGATCAAGAGCTGCACCGACTTCGACGAGAAGGCGCGTGCCATGGGCATTCCGGAGTCGGGCGACATGGGCACGCTGCGGGTCAAGGACCTCGCGCCGGGCCTCCAGCAACTCGCCGTCGGCATCCCGCTCGGCCAGCCCAGCCCGGTGCTGATGAGCCCGGGCGGCGCCGTCATCCTGATCGTCTGCAAGCGCGACGTGCCGATGATCGAGCCGCCGCCCGAAGCCGAGCCGCAGCCGGTGGCCGCCCCGGCCCCGCCGCCGATCGATCCCAAGGACATCAAGATGCCGCCGCGCGAGGAGATCGAGCGCGACCTGATCAACGAGCGCGCCGACTTGCTGGCCCGCCGCTACCTGCGCGACCTGCGCCGCACCGCCTTCGTGGAGATCCGCAACTGATGACCGAATCCGGCGTCCGGCCGCCGCTCGTCCTGACCATGGGCGAGCCGGCGGGGATCGGCGGGGAGATCGCACTCAAGGCCTGGGCGGCCCGCGCGGACGGCGCGGTGCCGCCCTTCGTCCTTCTGGACGATCCCGCCCGCCTGGAGGCGCTCGCCGCCCGGCTCGGCCTGCCGGTCCCGGTGAAGGCGGTGGGCAGTGTGGCCGAGGGTGCTGCGCTGTTCGGCGCTGCGCTGCCGGTGCTGCCACAGTCGCTGGCGGCGCCGGTGACGCCGGGCCGCCCCGACCCGGCCAACGGGGCGGCGGTGATCGCCAGCATCGACCGGGCGGTCGATCTGGTCCGCCGGGGGGAGGCGTCGGCGGTCGTCACCAACCCGATCCAGAAATCGGCGCTCTACGCCGCCGGCTTCCGCCATCCCGGGCACACGGAGTATCTCGCCCATCTGGCCGGTCTGGCCGCTGGTTTGACGGGCGAGCCGGTGATGATGCTGGCCGCGCAGGACCTGCGCGTTGTGCCGGTGACCATCCATGTCTCCGTCCGCGACGCCGTGCCGCTGGTGACGCGGGAGGCGATCCTCCACGCCGGGCGGGTCACCGCCGCGGCGCTGGCCCGCGACTTCGGCATCGCCCGGCCCCGGCTGGCCGTCGCCGCGCTGAACCCCCACGCGGGGGAGGGCGGCGCCATGGGGCGGGAGGAGATCGACATCATCGCCCCGGCGATCGCCGACCTGCGGGCGGAGGGCATCGACGCGGTGGGGCCGAAGCCCGCCGACACGCTGTTCCACGCCGCGGCGCGCCGCGGCTACGACGCGGCGCTGTGCATGTACCACGATCAGGCGCTGATCCCGCTGAAGACCATCGACTTCGACACGGGGGTCAACATCACGCTGGGGTTGCCCTTCGTCCGCACCTCGCCGGACCATGGGACGGCGCTGGACATCGCCGGCACGGGCAAGGCCGGCGCGTCGAGCCTGATCGCCGCCCTGACGACGGCGGAGGCCATGGCCGCCCGCCGCCGCGGGTAAGCGTCAGAGGCGGACCGAGCTGCTGGAGAAGCGGCTGGCCGAGCTGTGGTCGATGGAGGTCAGCGCGACCGACGCACCGACGGCGATGACGATGGCGGCGGCGAAGCCGAGCAGCATGGCTTTCATGGGGGGGCGCTCCTGGAACCTGACTTTGGTTGTGGTTTCGGCGCAAACGCGCCTTTTTCCAAGACCATAAGCGGGGCGGAGCGCGCTTTCAACCACACTCGGGACTTGGCCGGGACTGGTGGTGCCTAAGCCGCGGAGGTCAAGGCGCTGCGCAGCACTTCGGGGGCCACCGGCTTGTGCAGTAGGCGGTGGCCGCTCTGCTGGACCTCGGCGAGACGCGCGGGGTCGGTGTCGCCGGTCAGCACCAGCGCGGGCACCCGCACCCCGCACACGCCGTAGATGTCCCGGATGGCCTGGAGGCCGGTCCGCCCCTCGCGCAGACGGTAATCGGCGACGATCATGTCGGGGCGCTGGCCGAGGCTGGTCAGCGTGCCGATCGCCTCGTCGGCGGAGACGGCGGCCACCACCTCGTACCCCCATTCCTCCAGCATGGTCCGCATGGAGAGCAGGATGATGGCGTCGTCCTCCACCACCACGACCAGACCCTTTCCACCGTTGGCGGCGGGCTGGGCGGCCGGGCGGCAGGTCTTCATCACCTGGCGCGGCGCGACCGACGGCACGGTCAGGCCAAAGGCGCTGCCCCGTCCCGGCCGGGAGCGCAGGGTCACCTCGTGGCCGAGCAGACCGGCCAGCCGCCTCACGATGGCGAGCCCCAGCCCCAATCCCTTACGCCGGTCGCGCTCGGGGTTGGCGAGTTGGGCGAACTCGACGAACACCTCGTCGCGCTTGTCCTCGGGGATGCCAATGCCGGTGTCGAGCACCTCGACCCGCAGGCCGTTGCCGGTGCGGCGGCAGCCGATCAGGATCCGCCCGCTCTCCGTGTAGCGGATGGCGTTCTCCACGAGATTGCGCAGGATGCGCTCGACCAGAGCCGGGTCGCTGCGCGTCCAGCCGTCGGTGGGGACGTGGCGCAACGCGATCCCCACCTCCGCCGCGCGGCCCCGGTATTCGTCGGCCAGACGCTGCAACAGGGGACCCAGCGCGAATTCCGTCACCGCGGGGGTGACCACCCCGGCGTCCAGCCGCGACACGTCCAGCAGGCTGTCCAGCAGCGTGCGCAGGCCGTTCAGCGACTCGCTCATGCTGGCCAGAAGGGGGGAGGCGGGATGGCCGTCGAGCCGGTCGGACAGGGCGTGGGCGAAGAAGAACAGCGACTGCACGGGCTGGCGCAGGTCGTGGCTGGCCGCGGCGAGGAACTTGGTCTTGGCCATGTCCGCCCTTTCGGCTTTGTCGCGGGCGGCCAGCGCCTCCTCGCGGGCGCGCTCCGCCTCCGCCTTGGCGCGGTGCAGGGCGTCCTCCGCCGCCTTGCGGGCGGTGATGTCGCGCATGATGCCGGTGAACAGGCGCTGCCGCCCGTCGTGCCATTGGGCTACCGACAACTCCAGCGGGAAGAGGGAGCCGTCCTTGCGTCGTCCCTCCACCTCGCGCCCGATGCCGATGATCCGCCGCTCGCCGGTTTCGCGGAAATGCGCCATGTAGCCGTCATGGGCGGAGCGGTGCGGCTCCGCCATCAGGATGCGGACGTTCGCGCCGATGGCCTCTTCCGCGCCGTAGCCGAAGGTCGTCTCGGCCGCCCGATTGAAGGACTGGATGGTGCCGATCTCGTCGATCACCACGATGGGGTCCACGGCGGTGTCGACGACGGAGCGGTAACGCGCCTCCTGCCCCGCCGCGCGCTCCGCCGAACGGCGCCGGTCGATCAGGACGGAGAGCAGCCCCAGCGAGAGAATCAGCAGCGTGCCGATCCCGGTTCCCACGGCGAGAGACGGCGTGGACAGCACGAGGCCGAGGTCGTCCCCGGCCGGGACGGCGTCCAGATGGGCGGCGTGCCCAATGGCTTTCCCAATGGTGTTCTCGACGGCGCTGGCGGCGGCCATGCCGACGTAATGCATGCTGACCACCGCGGCGCCGAGCACCAGCGCGCCGGACAGGCGCTGCAGGGGGCTGGCTGTGCGGAAGGCGAGCCAGAGCGCGGCGGTGGAGGCGGCGACGGCGATGACCACCGACGTGGCGACCAGAAGCGTGTCGTAGATCAGCGGCACCGGCAGCCGCATGCCGGCCATGCCGACGTAATGCATGGCGACGATCCCGAAGCCGGTCAGCATACCCGCCGCCGCCAGGGTTGCCCGGCCGCCCCCGCCATGCGCGACGGCGAACAGTCCGGTCCCGGACACCCCAACCGCGAGGAGAAAGGACAACGCGGTCAGCAGGATGTCGTAGGACACCGGCACGGGCATGCGCATCGCCATCATGCCGATGAAGTGCATCGACCAGATCCCCGCCCCCAGGGCGAGCGCCGCGGCCCCCAGCCAGCCGTTCCGCCCCCGCCCGGCTTCCCGCGCGTGGGAGGCGAGGTCCAGAGCCACATAGCCGCCGAAAGAGGCGACGACAACGGACAGCGCAACGAGGTAAGGATCGTAATGGCCGAGCACGATGGGGCGCACCGAGAGTGGACGAGAGGACGGACGCGCAATGGCAAAAACGTTAGATAGTGGAATTCCGCAGCGAACCCAAGCCGGCGAAACGCCCCTGTACGCCTGACGAAAGACCTAATGGCTACCTCGAACGGAAGTTCCTCCTCTCGGAGCTTGGGTCGGCGCTTGGGTCGGAGGCTGGTGGGACTGCTGCGCCGTTTCGTGCTGCGGCCGCTGCTGACCGTCGCGGCGCTGGTCTACTTCCTGATCGACGCGGTCGCGCTGGAGGCGGTGCGCCCGCTGGCCGCCTGGATCGGCCGGCAGCGCTTCGCCGAACGGCTGGCCGCGCGCATCCGCCGGCTCGGCCCCTATCCGACGCTGGCGCTGTTCATGGTTCCGCTGGTGATTCTGGAGCCGTTGAAGCCGGTCGGCCTGTATTTGATGGGGACCGGGCATGCGGTCCAGGGCGCGCTGCTGCTCGGTGGCGTGGAACTGGTCAAGGTCACGCTGGTGGAGCGGCTGTTCCACATTGGCAAGGACAAGCTGCTGACCATCCCGGCCTTCGCCTGGTGCTACGTGCGGGTGGTGCGCTGGCTGGCCTGGCTGACCGCCCTGCCGCCCTGGCTGGCCGCCAAGCGGCTGGTGGGGCGGGTGCGCGAGGCGACTCGTCCGGCGCAGGCGGTGGTTCGCGGCTGGGCGCGGTCGCTGCGCGGCCGCCTGCGCGCTGTGTCGAAAAGAGGGTAATCCTGTCCTGCGCTTGCCGCATCTTGCGGGCAGCCTCATATCAATGCGGTTTTGCAGACCGTTCCAAGGCCAACCCGTGCGTTTCCTCCCCCTGATGTTCGCCCTTCTCGTTGCTTTGGCGGCCCCCGCCGCCCTCGCCGCGGGCAAGTCCGGCTCCGTTTCCTCGCGCGAGTCGCGCATGGCCGACTGCGAGGCGGCGGAGAAGGGCGATCCGGAGGCGTCCTACCGCATGGCGCGGCGCTTCCTGTTCGGCGTCGGGGTGAAGCGCGACCAGCGGGTCGGCACGGCCTGGCTGCGCGCCGCGGCGTCGCGCGGCCACAAGGAGGCGCGGCGGCTGGTCGCCTATGTGCCGGGCCGCATGGGCCATGTCCGTCCCTGGTGCCGCCCCGGCGCGGCCCCGCTGCGCGAGGCGTCGCCCCCGCCGCCGGAGATCATCGCGCTGGTCCACAAGACCGCGCCCCAGTACGGGCTGGACCCGGCGCTGGTCATGGCGGTGATCCGGGTGGAGAGCGCCTTCCGCTCCGACGCGGTGTCGCCGAAGGAGGCGGCGGGGCTGATGCAGCTCATCCCCGACACGGCGGAGCGCTTCGGGGTATCGGACGTCTTCGACCCCGCCCAGAACATCCGCGGCGGCGTACGCTACCTGCGCTGGCTCTTGGCCTATTTCCAGGGGGACGTTACGCTGGCCCTTGCCGGCTACAACGCGGGGGAGCGCGCCGTGGACCGCTACCGGGGCGTTCCGCCCTACGAGGAGACGCGGAACTACGTGCGCTCCATCCGCCGCTTGTACGACGCACCGCGGCATCCCTTCGACGCCGCGGTGGCGGACCCGTCGCCCATGGTCGTCCGGCAGGCGGCGGAGCTGGCGAAGCCCGGCAAGGGCTGAGGACGAACCAACAGGGGAGGGGCCACCCGTGCCGATGTCCGAACGCAGCTTTCTCGGCCTCAGCGCGGCGGGGTTCCACCGCGTCGCCTACACCCAGTGGGGGCGCGAGGACGCGGCCCGCACCGCCGTCTGCGTGCATGGCCTGACTCGCAACGGCCGCGATTTCGACGCGCTGGCGCTCGATCTGGCCGACCGCTACCGCGTCGCCTGCCCGGATGTGGTGGGGCGCGGTAGGAGCGGCCGGTTGGCCAACCCGACGCTCTACGGCTACCCGCAATACTGCGCCGACATGGCGGCGCTGATCGCCCGGCTGGGCGTGGAGTCGGTTGATTGGATCGGCACCTCCATGGGCGGGCTGATCGGCATGCTGCTGGCCGCCCAGCCCGACAGCCCGATCCGCCGGCTGGTCGTCAACGACATCGGCCCCTTCATCCCGAAGGCGGGCTTGCAGCGCATCGCCGATTATGTCGGCAAGGACCCGGTGTTCGAGGATCTGGCGGCGGTCGAATCCTACCTGCGCTTCGTCCTGATGGGCTTCGGGCGGCTGTCCGACGAGGCGTGGCGCCACATGGCGGAGCACAGCGCCCGCCTGCGTCCGGACGGCTGCTACGGCCTCGCCTACGACCCGGCCATCGCCGAGGCGTTCAAGGCGCAGCCGATGGAGGACGTGGACCTGTGGGCCGTCTGGGACCGCATCCGCTGCCCGGTGCTGGTGCTGCGCGGCGCCACCTCGGACATTCTTCCGGCGGAGACGGCAGAGGAGATGACCCGCCGCGGCCCCAAGGCCCGTCTGATTGAGTTCGCCCACACCGGCCACGCCCCGGCGCTGATGACCGGGGACCAGATCGCCGCGGTGCGCGACTTCCTGCTGGAGGACTGACGGGGGTACCCCGGCTTGGGCGTGGCATGCGGCCCGGAATCCGGCTGGATATGGCCGCGCTCCTGGCTTAGCATCGCGGGTACGGTTGCGCCGCAACGATGGTCCGGAGGCCCGACGCCATGAGGGGTTTCGCCGCGCTCGTCCTGTTGCCGTCCTTCATGTTTCTGCCCTTCGTCTCCGGGCCGGTTCAGGCCCGCGACGCTTTGGACTGGCTGTCGCGGGAGCCGGTGACCCTGCTCGACTGGGGCATGACCCGGCTGCGTGGCGATCTGCACGACACGGTCGACGGGCTGTCCCGCGATCTGCGGGCCGAGGTGTCGCGCAGCGGCGTCTTCTACCGCTTCCAGGACCGGCGGATCGTCGCCTACGCCAACTTTGTCGATCTGCCGCGCAACCGGACCGAGGAGGTGTGCAAGGACGTCTACACCCGGTTGGCCGGCGCGCTGGTCCGCGGCGGGCCGCAGGGGGCCGGCGGGGCGGCCTGGTATCTGGAGAGTGTGTTCAGCCACGATTCCCAGGGCGGCGACCGGCCCCAGGACCTCGGCGACCAACTGGCCGACCGCGTGGTCCTGCAGGTGACCATCGGGCCGAAGCCGTCCCAGGCCTTCGACGACGGGCGTCGCATCACCTGCACGGGCCGTCTCGACGCCGCGCCGGAAAACATCGCGCTCAAAAGCGAAGGGTGACGACGATGCGCGGCAGATGACGGCGGGCTTGCGCCGTCCTATAAGTGCGGCCATGACCGACGCCACGCCCGACTCCGCCCCCATGCCCTCCGCCTTCGACCCGCAGACCCTACCGCCGCTGCGCGACGTGATCGCCCGCTTCGGGCTGGATGCCCGCAAGGCGCTGGGGCAGAACTTCCTGCTCGACCTCAACCTGACGGGGCGCATCGCGCGCTCGGCGGGCGACATGACCGGCGTGACGGTCGTCGAGATCGGTCCCGGTCCGGGCGGGCTGACCCGCGCGCTTCTGGCGACCAAGGCGAAGCAGGTCATCGCCATCGAGCGCGACCACCGCTTCATCGAGGCGTTGCAGGACGTGATCCAGGCGGCGGACGGGCGGCTGTCCATCGTCGAAGGCGACGCGCTGGAGGTCGATCCCATCCAAATCGCCCCGGCCCCGCGGGCCATCGTGGCGAACCTGCCCTACAACGTGGCGACGCCGCTGCTGATCGGCTGGCTGGAGCGGATCGAGGAGTTCGTCAGCCTGACGCTGATGTTCCAGAAGGAGGTCGCGGACCGTCTGGTCGCCAAGCCGGGCAGCAAGGCCTACGGCCGCCTGTCGGTCATCACGCAGTGGCGGTCGGACGCGCGGGTGCTGTTCAACCTGCCGGCCAAGGCCTTCACCCCGCCGCCCAAGGTGGAGTCCACCATCGTCCATCTGACCCCGCGCGCCAACCCGGAGCCGGCCGAGTGGAAGGCGCTGGAGCAGGTGACCGCCGCCGCCTTCGGCCAGCGCCGCAAGATGCTGCGCCAGAGCCTGAAGAGTTTGGGAAATGCGGAGGCGCTGTTGGCCGCCACCGGCATCGAGCCGACCGCGCGGGCGGAAGAGGTGGACGTGGCGGGGTTCGCGGCGCTGGCGCGGGCGTTCCGGGGGAGGTGAGCTTGCAATTGCCCCCTCCCTAACCCTCCCCCGCTTCGCGGTGGAGGGGATGAGTGCCCTCTCCCGCGAAGCGGGGGAGGGAGGGGACCCACGAAGTGGGGTGGGAGGGGGCCGTCGCTTTACAGCGCCGCCTGCACACTCTCCACAAACGCGGGCATCCCGACCTGCCGCGTCCGGCGCAGCCGCTCGGCACGCAGGATGGCTTGGACCGCCGTGACGCTCTCGTCGACGTCGTTGTTGACGATCACGTAATCATACTCGGCCCAGTGGCTGATCTCGTCCGACGCCTTGGCCATGCGCTGTGCGATCACCTCAGCCGAATCCTGGCCGCGGGAGTGCAGGCGGCGCTCCAGCTCGATGCCCGAGGGCGGCAGGACGAAGATGCTGACCAGATCGGCGCGGGCGTTGGCCGCCAGCTGCTGCATGCCCTGCCAGTCGATGTCGAACAGCACGTCGCGCCCGGCGCTCAGCGCGGTCTCCACCGCGTGGCGCGGCGTGCCGTAGCAGTTGCCGAACACGCGGGCGTGCTCCAGCAACTCGCCCTGGCCGGCCATGCGGTCGAACTCCGGCATGTCGACGAAATAGTAATGGACGCCCGGCTGCTCGCCGGGGCGCATCGGCCGGGTGGTGACGGACACCGACAGGGTGATGCCGGGGTCGCGGTCCAGCAGGCGGCGCGAAATGGTGGTCTTGCCCGCCCCGGAGGGGGAGGACAGCACGAGCATCAGGCCGCGCCGGGCGATCTTCGTGTTCATGGTCTCGGGCATGGGGCGGGTATCACTCGATGTTCTGGACCTGCTCGCGAAGCTGCTCGATGGAGGCTTTCAGCGACAGGCCGATGCGGGTCAGCTCCACGTCCGCGGACTTGGAGCACAGGGTGTTGGCTTCGCGGTTGAATTCCTGGCACAGGAAGTCGAAGCGGCGGCCGATGGCGCCCCCCTCCGCCAGCATGTCGCGGGCGGCCTGGATGTGGGCGCGCAGGCGGTCCATCTCCTCGCGCACGTCGGCCTTGGCGATCAGGATGGCGGCCTCCTGGGCGAGCCGCTCCTCCGGCAGGGCCGGAGCGGCGTCGAGCAGGGCGGCGACCTGATTGCGCAGCCGTTCGCGCAAAGCCTCGGGCTGGGTGCTGGCGCAGGCGGCGGCGGCGGTGATCAGCCGCTCGATCTCGTCGAGATGGCCGTTCAGCACCGTGACCAGACGCGCCCCCTCCGACAGGCGGGCGGTGACCAGTTCGCCGATCAGCCGGCCGAGGTCGGCCTTCAGCGCGGCCTCCACCCGCTCCCGCGCCTCGCCCTCGTCCTCCTCCACCGGTTCGATGATGCCACGGACGGCGAGCAGCGAATCGAGCCGCGGCGGGGCGGCGCCGGCGCCCTCGATCTCGCGCGCCAGTTCCAGCACCTGGGCGAGAAGCTCGCGGTTGATGCGGAGCTGCGACACCGACTGGCTGCGGGTAACGGTCAGGTTCAGGTTGACGCTGCCGCGGGCCAGCCGCTTGGGGATCTCGGCGCGGGCAGCGGCCTCCAGCGTGTCGAAGCCGGCGGGCTGGCGGCAGCGGATGTCGAGGTTGCGCCCGTTGACGCTCTTCACCTCAAACGTCCAGCTGTAGCCGTCGGCGTGCCCATCCACGCGTGCGAAACCGGTCATGCTGGAAACGGCGGAGCGTTGGGCGGGCAAAGCGGCCTCGACGAATATTTGTGGGATCGGGAGGCTCACGTTATAGCGTCGGGCGGCCAAGGCAACAAGCGTCAGGGACAAGGGGGAAAGGGGCATGCGCGATCCGCGCTCGATCGTCATCACCGGGGCGTCCAGCGGCATCGGGGAGGAACTGGCCCGCGCCTACGCCGCCCCTGGAGTCGCGCTGGCCCTGAGCGGACGCGACTGCGCGCGGCTGGAGGCGGTGGCGGAGCGCTGCCGCGCCGCCGGGGCGGCGGTGGAAACGGCCCTGGTCGACGCGGCCGACCGCGCGGCCATGACGGCGTGGCTGAGCGCGCTGGACGCCCGCGCGCCGGTCGATCTGGTCATCGCCAACGCCGGAATCTCCGCCGGCACCGGGGGCGGCGTGGAAAGCGCCGAGCAGGCACGGCGCATCTTCCAGGTGAATGTGGACGGCGTGCTGAACAGCGTCCACCCGCTGCTGCCCGGCATGCAGGCGCGGCGGCGCGGGCAGATCGCCCTGATGGCCTCGCTGGCCGGCTTCCGCGGCATGCCCGGCGCGCCCGCCTATTGCGCCAGCAAGGCGGCGGTGCGGGTCTATGGCGAGTCGCTGCGCGGCGATCTGGCGGGGCAGGGAATCGGCGTGACGGTGATCTGTCCGGGCTTCGTGAAAAGCCGGATGACCGCGGTGAACCGCTTCCCCATGCCCTTCCTGATGGAGACGGACCGCGCCGCCCAGGTCATCAAGAGCGGGCTGGCCCGCAACAAGGCGCGCATCGCCTTTCCCTGGCCGATGGCCGCCACCGTGTGGCTGCTGGCGGCTCTGCCGGTGGGACTGACGGATGTCCTGCTGCGGCAGGCACCGCGCAAGGAATGAGAAAAGGGGATTAGGGCTTGGCTTTCCAATAGCCCCAGACGGAGGCCGGCGGGACGTTCAGCGGGGTGAAGCCCAGCCGCTTGCCCTTGACGCCCAGCGCGCGCTGGTTCAGCGGCGACACGAGGCCGTAGGTGTAGAGAACGAAGCGTCCGCCCTCGGGCAGGATGCGGAAGCAGGCCTCGACGACCTCCTTCTGGGCGCGCATCGGCAGGTTCAGCATGGGGATGCCGATGACCACCGTGCCGACCTTGCCGACCAGCGCCGGGCCGAGGATGTCGGCGGCCTTGCGGCAGTCGTCATGGACGACGTTGACGTCCGGGTAATGGCCGCGCAGGAAGCGCGACAGGTGGTCGTCGATCTCGAAGGTGAAGATGCGGTTGCCCGGAATGCCGCGCTGAAGCAGGGCCTTGGTGATGGCACCGGTGCCGCCGCCGAACTCCACGACGACCTGGTCCGGCCCGCACAGCACCTGTTCGCCGATCAGCCGGCAGAGCGCGCCCGAGGATGGTGTAACGGAACCCATGGACAGGGGATTGGCCAACCAACGCTGGAAGAAAAGCCACGCGGCCGGCGGCGTCTTGCCGCTTTTCTGCTTCTCCGCGACGGTGATTTCCGTTGGTGTCATGATCGGCCTTTCGCCGTTGGCTGTTGAGCGTTTTACCCCGGGGCTAAACAAGCTGGAGCCTCGGGGGGTCCCGAACCTAACAATCCCAGAGCGCACTTATGTCGCATCCCGGGTTCCCCCGCAACCGGCCGAAGCGGCGGGAGCTATGCCATGAACGCGGGATATGACGTGAGGGACAACAGGGTCTGGCCGGCGTAGGACAGGCTGCTGGCGACCAGCGCGAAGAAGACCAGGGCGGCCACGGTGAGGGCGAGGCTGACCGCGACGGCGGCCCCGTCGCGCTCGATCAGGCCCAGGGACAGCAAAACCAGGGCGAAGCCGGGCAGCCAGCCGGTCAGCGGCAGCGGCACCACGCAGGTCAGCGACAGCAGAAGGACCAGCACGCCGAACCAGCGCTCTCCGTCGATGCTGGCGAAGCGGCTGTGGCGCGGCTTCAGCATCCGCTCGATGGCGGTCAGCCGCGGCATGGCCTTGTCGATCATGCGGGCGGCGAGGGAGCGGCTGACCGAGCGGCGCAGAATCCAGCCGGGCAGGGCGGCTCCCCGCTTGCCGAAGGCCATCTGGGCGGAGAAGAGCAGGATCGGCAGGTCGAACAGGCAGGACACGCCCAGCGGCACCGGCGCGATGGTGGGCAGCGACAGGGCCAGCAGGATGGTGCCCAGAGAGCGGTCGCCCAGCGCCTGGATCAGGTTGCCCAGCGACACCCGCCCGTCCGGCAGGTTGGCGCGGAAGGCGGCCAGGACGTCGGAGGTCCGCTCCTCCCCATGCTCGTGCCGCCCCCGGCGGGCGACGGTGGCGGGGAGCGAGGCCGCTCCGGTGAAGGCCACGTTGCGCGGCACGCTCATACGCCGGCCTCCGCCGCCGCCGACTCATAGGCTTCGAGATGCTCCAGCCACGCCTCCTCGGCGGCGGACAGCTTCTTGTCCACGACACCGAGGTCGATCTGGAGCTTCCGCAGCTTGTCGCTGGGACCGCTGTAGAGGGCGGGATCGGCCAGCTTCGCCTCGATCTTGCGCTTCTCCTCGGTCAGCTTGTTGACCTGCGACTCCGCGTCGGTGGCCTTCTTCTTCAGCGGGGCCAGGGTGGCGCGGGCCTCCGCCGCGGCGCGGCGCTGGTCCTTGCGGCTCGCCCCGGCGTCCGTCGCCTCGCCGCCCTTGGCGGCGGCGCGCTCGGCCCGCGCGCGGTCGAGCAGGAAGCGGCGGTAGTCGTCGAGGTCGCCGTCGTAGGGCTGCACCGTGCCGTCGGCGACCAGCAGCAGCCGGTCGGCGGTCAGCTCGATCAGGTGCGGGTCGTGGCTGATGAGGATGACGGCGCCCTCGAACCCGTTGATCGCCTCGATCAGCGCCTCGCGACTGTCCACGTCGAGATGGTTGGTCGGCTCGTCCAGCATCAGGATGTGCGGTGTCTCGCGGCTCATCAACGCCAGCAGCAGCCGGGCCTTCTCGCCGCCGGACAGGTCCGAGATGCGGGTTTCCGCCTTGCTCTGCTGGAAGCCGAAGCGGCCCAGATGGGCGCGCACCTTCTCCTCCGGCGCCAGTGGCATGATGCGCTGGGTCTGCTGGATGGGGGTCAGCGACAGGTCCAGCTCGTCCTGCTGGTGCTGGGCGAAATAGCCGACGCGCAGCTTGGTCGGGCGCTTCACCTCGCCGGCCATCGCCTCCAGCCGTCCGGCCAGCAGCTTCACCAGCGTCGACTTGCCGTTGCCGTTGGCGCCGAGCAGGGCGATGCGGTCGTCCATGTCGATGCGCAGGTTGACGCGGCGCAGGATGGCGCGGTCGCCGTAGCCGATGGTCACCCCGTCGAGCGCGATCAGCGGCGGGGCCATCTCGTCCGGCTGTGGGAAGTTGAAGACGACCTCGGCGTCGTCCTCCATCAGCGTGATGGTCTCCAGCTTCTCCAGGGCCTTCAGGCGGCTCTGCGCCTGGCGGGCCTTGGTCGCCTTGTAGCGGAAGCGTTCGACGAAGGCCATCATGTGCTTGCGCTTGGCCTCCTGCTTGGTCGCCATGGCCTGCAACCGCTCCATGTTGGCGCGGCGCTGCTTGAGGAACTGGTCGTAGTTGCCGGCGTAGGTCACCAGCTTCCCTTGGTCCACATGGATGGTCGTCGTGGGGACCGAGTTCAAGAGGTCGCGGTCGTGGCTGACCAGCAGGATCGTGTGGGGGTAGTTCTTGAGGTACCCCTCAAGCCAGATGGTCGCCTCCAGGTCGAGGTGGTTGGTCGGCTCGTCGAGCAGCAGCAGGTCGGGCCGGGCGAACAGCACGCCGGCCAGCGCCACGCGCATCCGCCAGCCGCCCGAGAAGTCGGAGCAGGGCCGCGCCTGCGCGTCGGCGTCGAAGCCCAGGCCGGAGAGCACCTGGGCGGCGCGCGACGGCGCCGAATGGGCCTCGATGTCGGCCAGCCGGGCGTGGATCTCGCCGATGCGCATGGGGTCGGTGGCCGTCTCGGCCTCGGCCAGCAGGGCGGTGCGCTCCGTGTCGGCCGCCAGGACGGCGTCGATCAGGGTGGTGGCGCCGCTCGGGGCCTCCTGCGCCACCATGCCGATCTTGGTGCCGGTGGGCACGCCGATGGCTCCGGCGTCCGTCTGGAGCTGGCCGGCGATGAGCTTGAGGAGGGTGGATTTTCCGGTGCCGTTGCGGCCGACCAGCGCCACGCGGTGGCCCTTCGACACGACCGCGGTGGCGCGGTCGAACAGCACACGTCCGCCGTAGCGGAACGTCAGGTCGTTGATGTGCAGCATATCGGCGCCGGTTTACCACGGCGAACCCCCGATTTGAAGCGGGACCCGCGGGGCAACTCTTCATGGCAGCCGCGCTTGTGCGGATGTGCCGGGGTGCCGTTTGGCAAGACGGGAACCACAGAGACACGGAGACACAGAGATCCCTGCGGCGGTATGCCGGCCGCATCGGCGAAAACTCTGTGTCTCCGTGTCTCTGTGGTTAAGGCCAGCACGGGAACCCCGCGGCCTCACGAACCGGTTGCCGTGGCCGAAAAGCGCCTATATAACCCCGCGCAACCGGCGCCCCGGCCAAACCAGCGGCGCCCATAACGCATTTCCAGCAGGAGCCCACCGCCATGGCCGTCGAACGCACCCTCTCGATCATCAAGCCCGATGCCACCCGCCGCAACCTGACCGGCAAGATCAACGCCAAGTTCGAGGACGGCGGCCTGCGCATCGTCGCGCAGAAGCGCGTCCAGCTGTCCCAGGCCCAGGCCGAGCAGTTCTACGGCGTGCATCGCGAGCGTCCGTTCTTCAACGACCTCGTCTCCTTCATGATCTCCGGCCCGGTCGTGCTCCAGGTCCTGGAAGGCGAGAACGCCATCGCCCGCAACCGCGAGATCATGGGCGCCACCAACCCGGCCAACGCCGCCGAGGGCACCATCCGCAAGGAGTTCGCCGAGTCGATCGAGGCCAACTCGGTGCACGGCTCGGATGCTCCGGAGACCGCCGCGCAGGAGATCGCCTTCTTCTTCGCCGGCATTGAGCTGGTTGGCTGATCGCGGCTCGTCCGCTTCGCAGCCTTGCGCGAAGGGCCGTCCCGACCGGGGCGGCCCTTTTCGATTCAGAGGCTTCCGCTTCAGCGGCTCCGCCCGCAACTTGTCGCCCGCGCCGGGTCACGGCATCGTGGACAGGCGTGGCGAAGTCGAGTATTCGGGGATTCTACCGCTAGGAGTACCCCCGCCATGGAAAATCCCGACGTCAAGCCGATCGTCGCGGCCCTGCTGGAACCGCTGCCGCCCCTGGTGAAGGGCAGGAACGACCTGAGCGATCCGGGCGTGGTGGAATTGCTGGTGCGCGGCTACGTCGACCAGTGCCTGGCGGCCTTCCAAGAGGTGCTGCGCGGCAACGTCGAGCAGGACGCGGCCATCGACGCGATCAACGCGCAGGCGACGGCCCTGAACGCGGTGTTCCTGGGGACCAGCGGCTTCGACACGGTGGTCGTCCATCCCTGGAACGCCGCCGACCAGCTCGGCCAGTTCCTTCAGGACACGGTGGGGCTGGATTTCCCGGCGGAGGATTGCGTGCGCGCCGCGCTGATCCACCTCGCGACCCACGTCATGCACGCCATTCAGGGCGGCACCGAGACGTGGGAGGAGCAGGTGGACGCGCTGGTCGGCGAAATGCGCGATCTGCTGCTCGGCCGTCTGCCGGACGGGGCGTAAGCGCCCCGCCACAGCTTTCCGGTTGGCCGCTTGTACGGGCCGTTAGACCAGGAAAATCGCCATGAAGACCAACACGGCGATTACGCCTGCGGTCGCCAGCGTCATGAAGCGGGTGAAGGCGTGCCAGCCCGCCTCGTGACGGCGGACGACATCCTCGCTGACCGGATTGTGGCCGTGATCGGTAACCGCCATGGCGCTTTGCCTCCCCTTTTATGGTTCCGGCGGAGAATGTGGGGAGTGCGGACGGTTGCGGCAAGGGTCCCGCTTGGGCGACTTAGGCCGGCGGGTTGATGAGGGTCGGCAAAGTCGTTTCAGGACCCGACAGGGTCACCCGGCCATCCTCGACGCGGGCGCGGCCCTCGGCGATCAGGCGCAGCGCCTGGGGGTAGAGCCGGTGCTCGGCCTCCAGCACGCGGGCGGACAGCCGGTCGGCGTCGTCGCCAGGCAGGACCGGAACCGCGGCCTGGGCGATGATCGGCCCCTCGTCCATCTCCGAACGCACGTAATGGACGGTGCAGCCGTGGAAGCGCACCCCGGCGTCTAGTGCCCGCTGGTGCGTGTCCAGCCCCTTGAAGGACGGCAGCAGCGACGGGTGGATGTTGATCATCCGGTCGTGCCAGCGCTCGACGAACCAAGGCGACAGCAGCCGCATGAAACCGGCCAGACAGACCAGTTCCACGCCCGCCGCGCGCAGGCGCGCGTCCATGGCCTCTTCGAAGGCGCGCTTGTCGCCAGGGAAGTCGCGGTGGCTGACCACGGCGACGGGCACCCCGGCGGATGCGGCGCGTTCCAACCCATAGGCGTCGGCCTTGTTGGAGAGCACCAGCGCGACCTCCGCCGGAAAGTCCGGGGCGGCGCAGGCGTCGATCAACGCCTGCAGATTGCTGCCGCGCCCGGAAATCAGGACTCCAACCTTCAGAGAGTTTGGCGTCAGGCCGACCATGCCGTGTCCATGCCGGTGACGGTGACGCGAGCGTCGCCGTCCTTGACCGCGTGGACGGTGCCGACGGTGAAGACCGTCTCGCCGCCCTGGGCCAGGATCTCGGCCGCCTGCTGCGCCTTGTCCGCCGGGACCACGACGACCATGCCGAGACCGGTGTTGAAGGTGCGCGCCATGTCCAGCGGGGTCAGTCCGCCCGTCTTCATCAGCCAGTGGAAGACCGGCGGCAGCGGCCACGCCGACGCGTCGAGCGTGACGCCCAGCCCGTCCGGCAGGACGCGCGGGATGTTCTCGATCAGGCCGCCGCCGGTGATGTGGGCCATCGCCCGCACCGTGCCGGCGCGCACCGCGGCCAGCGTGCTCTTCACATAGATGCGGGTCGGGGTCAGCAGAGCCTCGCCCAGCGTCTTCCCGGCGTCCCAGGGGCAGGGCGAGTCGTAGCCGAGGCCGGACGTCTCGACCAGCTTGCGGACCAGCGAATAGCCGTTGGAATGCACGCCGGAGGAGGCGAGGCCGAGCACGACGTCGCCGTCCCGCACGGTGGCGCCGGTCAGCGCGTCCTTGCGCTCCACGGCACCGACCGAGAAGCCGGCGAGGTCGTAGTCGCCCTCGGCGTACATGCCCGGCATTTCCGCCGTCTCGCCGCCGACCAGCGCGCAGCCGGCCTGACGGCAGCCTTCCGCGATGCCGGCGACAATGGCGCGGCCCGCGGCGACGTCCAGCTTGCCCGTGGCGTAATAGTCGAGGAACAGCAGCGGCTCCGCGCCCTGGACGACGAGGTCGTTCACGCACATCGCCACGAGGTCGATGCCCACCGTGTCGTGCCGGTTCGCCAGGATGGCGACCTTCAGCTTGGTGCCGACGCCGTCCGTGGTGGCGACCAGCAGCGGGTCGTGATACCCGGCCGCGCGCAGGTCGAACAGGGCGCCGAACCCGCCCAGCCCGGCGTCGGAGCCCGGGCGCGCGGTGGAACGGGCGAGCGGCTTGATCGCGTCAACGAGCGCGTTGCCCGCATCAATGTCCACGCCGGCCTGCTTGTAGGCGTCGGACGTGTTATTAGACTGGGTGCTGATGGTATCCTCGCTTGGGCTGAGCTATATACCTGGGCCACCTGAACCGGGTCATTTTGGGCCGGGTCATAAGGGAACGGGCCGAACATACTCGAATCGGAAGGCTTTGCAATGCTCCACCGCCGCCATGCGCCGCTGTTTGCGGGCTTCGCCGCCATCACCGTGGCCCTGGCCGTTCCGGCCGGCCCCGTGGACGCGCAGGTGCCCGGCGCCGCTCCACCCGCGGTGGCGGCCCCCATGGCCGTTCCGGGGGCAACCCCCGGAGCGGTGCCCGCAGCGGTTCCGGCGGCGGACCCCTTCACCGTGTCGGGCGTGAAGGTGGACGTCAGCGCCGCCAACGCCAACGCCGCCCGCGATCAGGCGATCCGCGACGCGCAGGTGAAGGCCTGGGCGGAGCTGTACAAGCGCCTCGTCCCCACCGCCACCAGCGCGCCGCGGGTGTCGGACATCGAGCTCGCCCGGCTGGTCCAGGGCTTCGAGATCGACGACGAGAAGGTGTCGGCCACCCGCTATGTCGGCAGCATCACCGTGCGCTTCCGTCCCAATTCCGTGCGCGAGACGCTGGCTGGCGGCGGCCAGCAGTATGTCGAGCCGCCGGCCCGGCCCACCGTGATCCTGCCGGTCACCGTCGTGGACGGGCGCCCCGTCCTATGGGAGGACCGCACCGACTGGCGCGAGGCCTGGGAGGGCCGGCAAACCGCCGCCTCGCTGGTGCCGCTGGTCGTCCCGGACGGGGAGTTGGCCGACATCTCCGCCATCGGCGTGAACGAGGCGCTGTCCGGCGATCCCGAGGCGCTGGCCCGCATCGCCCAGCGCTACAACGCCGGCGGCGTGGTCGTCGCCAAGACCGACCTGCCGGCGGGCGGTCTGGATCTCGGCCGTCCGCTGGCGGTCGAGGTGACCCACTACACCCCCGACGGCGCGCGGGACCAGCAGACGGTCAACGTGAAGGCCGACATGGCCGACCGGGCCGGCGACTTCCTGACGCGCGCGACGACCTTCGTGTCGGCCGCCATCGACGAGTCCTACCGCCGCGACAACACCGTGGCGAGCGGCCCGGAGCAGGCGACGCTGGTGCGCGTGCCGCTGGCCAGCCTCAACGACTGGGTGGAGACGCGCAAGCGGCTGGGCATGGTCAACGCCGTGACCCGCACCGACGTGCTGTCGATCAGCCGCTACGAGGCGTTGGTCGCGCTGACCCACCGGGGCGACGTGGAGCGGCTGCGCCAGGCGCTGGCCCGCCGCGATCTCGGCCTCGCCCGCACCGGGGCGGTCGCAGCACCGGTTCCGGTGCCCGTTCCGGGCCAGCCGCTCCCGCCGGTCGCGCCCACGCCGGAATGGCAGCTCCAGGTGCTGGCGAAGGGCGCCGGGGCGTCGTCCCTGGCACAGCCCGCCGCCGTTTCGCCGGCATCCGTCCCGGCGTCTCCGTCCGCCTTCTCGCCGGCCACCGCCGCGCCGTCGGCCTATCCCGGCGTGGCGCCGGCCCCGGTCGGCGCGCCGCAGGCGGCACCGGGGGCGCCGCCGCGCATTTTGGGCACGCTGCCGGCAGGCACGGCGCGCCCGTGACGGTAGAGGGCGTGACGGCGTTACAGACGGGCCGGTACCGGCCCTTGACGGGGCGCCGGCGCAAGGGACAACGGCAGAAGGCACCGCGGTGAGCATCCCGAACATCATCACCTTCGGCCGCATCCTGGTGGTGCCGGTCGCCGTCTATTTCATCCTGGCCGGGGAGCTGGGGGTCGCCTTCTGGCTGTTCGTCGGGGCGGGGGTGTCCGACGCCGTGGACGGCGCGGTGGCCCGCATGTTCCGCGCCCGCACGGTGCTCGGCGCCTATCTCGACCCGATCGCCGACAAGGCGCTGCTGGTCAGCGTCTACGTCTCGCTGGGCCATATCGGCGTGCTGCCGCTGTGGCTGGTCATCCTGGTGGTCTTCCGCGACCTGATGATCATCGGCGGGGTGATGCTGCTCTACACGCTGAAGGAGTCGCTGGCCATGCAGCCGCTCTACGTCAGCAAGATCAACACGGCGGTGCAGCTTGCCCTGGCGGCGGCGGTGCTGGCCCCGTCGGGGCTGGGGCTGCCCGACTTCCACTTGTTCGGGTGGGAGTTGGTGCCGCTGCTCATCTGGGCCTGCGCCGGAACCACGGTGCTGTCCGGGCTGGCCTACGTCTACCGCGGCGGTCTTCTGTTCAGCCGGCACGGAGGGGTGCCGTGACGGCGGGCAAGCAGATCCGCTTCTGGCTGATCGGCCTTGGCCTGTTCGTGTTGGTCCTTTGGTTGCTGTCCGGCATGCTGCTGCCCTTCGTGGTGGGGCTGGCGGTCGCCTATCTGCTGGACCCGGTGGTCGACCGGGTGGAACGATGGCGCCTGCCGCGCTGGCTGGCGACGACGCTGGTGCTGCTGTCCTTCGTCCTGGTTCTGGTGCTGATGGTCCTGCTGTTGCTGCCGCTGGTGCAGGCCCAGGTCTCTCACCTGATCGAGGTGCTTCCGAACTACGCCAACGCGGCGCGGGACCGGCTGCTGCCGATGCTGGACCGGCTGGTGCATCGCCTGTCGCCGGAGGATGTGGAGCGGCTGCGCGGTGCCGCCGGCAACTACGCCGGCGACGTCGTCGGCTGGGTCGGCAGGATGCTGAAGCACATCCTGTCCAGCGGTCTGGCGCTGTTCGACGTGCTATCCGTGATGTTCATCACGCCCATCGTAGCCTTCTACCTGATGCGCGACTGGGACATCCTGGTCGCCAAGGTGAACGGCTGGCTGCCCCTGCACCACGCCGCGACCATCCGGGAGCAGGCGCGCGAGGTCGATGAGACGCTGGCCGGATTCGTCCGCGGGCAGGCGCTGGTCTGCCTCGTGCTCGGGGTGTTCTACGCGGTGGCGCTGTCGCTGGCGGGGCTGGATTTCGGGCTGGTGATCGGGCTGATGGCGGGGCTCCTGTCCTTCATCCCCTATGTCGGCTCGCTGTTCGGATTCGTGTCGAGCACCGGGCTGGCCCTGCTGCAGTTCGACGACCCATGGCGGGTCGCCTTCGTCATCGCGATCTTCCTGTTCGGGCAGGCGGTGGAGGGCAACGTCCTGACGCCGAAGCTGGTGGGCGAGAAGGTCGGGCTGCACGCGGTCTGGGTGATCTTCGCCCTGCTGGCCGGCGGGTCGCTGTTCGGTTTCGTCGGCGTCCTGCTGGCGGTTCCGGTGGCGGCGGTGATCGGGGTGCTGACACGCTTCGCGTTGGGGCGCTATCTTGAGAGCCCCTACTACCGCGGTACCCCTTCCTGATGGCTCCCGCCTCATGACCCTTGCGGCTCAGATACCGCTCGACCTCGGACACCGCGCCGCCATGGGCTGCGAGGATTTCCTCGTGGCGCCCAGCAACGCCGAGGCGGTGGCGTGGCTCGACCGCTGGCCGTCCTGGCCGGCGCCGGCCCTGACGCTGTATGGGCCGGACGGTTGTGGCAAGACCCATCTGGGCCATGTCTGGCGGGCGCGCAGCCACGCCCCCATCGCCATGGGCGAGACCCTGGACCAGATCGACCCGCACGCCCTGCTGGCCCGCGCCAACGCCGTGGTGGTGGAGGACGCGGACCGGGTGACCGGCGCGCCGGCGCGGGAGGAGGCGCTGTTCCACCTCTACAACCTCGCCCGCGACTCGGGCGGGCATCTGCTCCTGCTGTCGCGCCGCCCGCCGTCACGCTGGCGGATGAAGCTGGCCGACTTGCGCTCCCGCATCAAGGCGGCCCCCGCGGTTGGGGTGGATGCGCCGGACGACGCCCTGCTCGCCGCCGTGCTGGTCAAGCTGTTCGCCGACCGCCAGTTGCGGCCGGGCATGGACCTCATCACCTATCTGCTGACCCGGATGGAGCGGTCGCTGGAGGCGGCGGGGCGGGTGGTCGCGGCGCTTGACCGCGCCTCGCTGGCCGCGCACCGTCCCCTGACCGTGCCGCTGGCCCGCGAGGTGCTGGCCGGTCTGGAGGCCGGGAAGGGAGGGGACGAGGATGGATCTGGAAATCGCCGGACGCCGCGCCATCGTGTGCGCAGCCAGCAAGGGACTGGGTAAGGCCTGCGCCATGGCGCTGGCGCGCGAAGGGGTGCAGGTCACCATCACCGCGCGCGGCCGCGACCTGCTGGAGGCGGCCGCGGAGGAGATCCGCAAGGAGACCGGCGCCACCGTGATCACCGCCGCCGGCGACATCGCGACGGAGGAGGGGCGCGCCGCCGCTCTGGCCGCCTGTCCGGAGCCCGACATCCTCGTCAACAACGCGGGCGGCCCGCCGCCGGGCGACTTCCGTGATTGGGAGCGCGACGACTGGATCCGCGCCGTCGAGGCCAACATGCTGGCCCCGATCTTCCTCATCAAGGCGACGGTGGACGGCATGATCGGCCGCCGCTTCGGGCGGATCGTCAACGTCACCTCGGCGGCGGTGAAGGCGCCGATCCCGATCCTCGGCCTGTCCAACGGGGCGCGGGCGGGGCTGACCGGTTTCGTCGCCGGGCTGTCGCGCCAGACCGTGCGGCACAACGTAACGATCAACAACCTGCTGCCCGGCCCCTTCGAGACCGACCGCCTGCGCGCCACCATGGAAGGCGGGGCCAAGGCCAACAACCGCAGCCTGGACGAGGAGATGGACGTCCGCCGCGCCGGCAACCCGTCCGGCCGCTTCGGCGATCCGGCGGAGTTTGGTGCGGCCTGCGCCTTCCTCTGCTCCGCCCACGCCGGTTTCATGACCGGGCAGAACGTGCTGCTGGACGGCGGCGCCTATGCGGGGACGCTGTAGGCCGCTTGTGGCGGTGTCGGTTTAGCAACGCTTGCCCTCACCAGAACACCGGCCCGTCGCGGAAAGCCTTCCACAGCCCCGGCAGCGCCTTGCGGCGCTTGTCGGCCTGCTTGGCGAGCCAGCGGGTGGTCGCATCGGCGGCGGACCGCTGCTCCGGCCGATCGGCCGACAGGTGGCGCAGAAGATCGCCGGCCACCGCGGCGTCGTGCTCGGCGTCCAGAGCGCTCAGCAGGGCGTCGAGCGCGGCGATGAAGGGCACTGTTGCGGTTTCGGCGTAGAGGCCGCGGAAGAACTCCGCCGTGTGGCGCAGCTTGCGCAGGCGGCGGCGCAGCCGGTCGCGCGCCGCGGCGTCGGCACCCTCCAGGTCGCGCCCCGCCTTCGACGCCCCCGCCTTCAATACCTTGGCGTGCTGGGCGGCCATCCAGGGGCCGGACAACTCGGCCATCGGGCGGTCGAGCTGGGTGCGGACCTCCGGTGCGGCACCGGATTGCCACGCCCCGTCCTCCAGCCAGGCGCCGAGCGCCAGGATCAGCCCGGTGCAGCGCGGCGACTGGATGGCCTCCACCGCCGCCAGCGCGGGCGCTCGACGGGCTTCCCGCACCGCGGCGGTCAGCGCAGCGATTCCGTCGGCCGGGGACTTCTCCGTTGCCGCGAAGGGCGCGATCCCGTGGGAAAGCAGCACGTCCCAATCACGGGCGGGGCCGAGCTGGCGGGAAAACCAGCGGATGTCGTTCCCTGCGCGGCAGCCGTCCGGCACACCGGCCAGGGGACGGAACAGACGGATGGCGGTGCGCAGGCGGCGCAGCGCGACGCGCATCTGATGCAGCCCCTCCACGTCGCCTCCGGCCAGGGCGCAGGCCTCGTTGGAGAGCAGCAGGCGCAGACCGTGCCGCACGATGTGGCGATAGGCCTCGGCCACCGTGGTGACCGGGGTGAGGCCCAGCGGTTCCGGCAGGGCGGGGGCGGGCAGGCGTCCGGTGACGAGGCGATCGCCGATCTCCGCCTTGCTCTCCGTCCCGATGCGAACCGGAACGCGGCGCTGGAGCGCCAGCGCGAGGTCGAACAGGCGGCCGATGCGGCCCGATTTCAGCTCAAGCTCGACCTCGCTGATGCGGGCGCAGGCGTTGCCGGCGGTGATCTGGCCCTCGTCCACCGCCACCTCGATGGAGGTCAGGGCGTCCGGACGGATGAGCAGGGTGGTGCGCCGGAACTCCGTCGTGAATTGCGGAACCAGCGCCGCCCGCGCGTCCTCCGGCACCAGGGCAGCCACGCCCTCGGCTTCGAGGGGCGTCATGTCGGGGGCGGCCGTGGGGATGGTCCAATCCCACTTCTTGCGGATGGCCACGGCGGCCGAATCGCCGGGGGTGGCGGCGTTGAGGGTCTTCAGCGTCTGCACGAAGCGGTCGCCGTCCTGCCGCACCCGCAGGGCCACGCCCCCCAGGAACAAGCGCCGGTCCGGCGTGTCGTAATAGACGGTCCGCAGGTTGCGGACGGCCGGAGCACCTTCCGCCGCGCCCTTCAGGGCGGACAGGTCTGCAACGCGGGAAAGATCACGCGGGTCGAGGTGGAGCTTCATCTCCACCTCGCGCATAGCGGACACCGCGGCGGTTGCACCCGGAGGCGCGTTGTTCTGGGGCGCGGAAGACACGGGGGGCGACTCCTGCTCGGTTCCGGGCCTGCTCGGTTCGGGGTTGAAATACCCCATTTGGCAATAGGGCGTTAAGAGAGTTTCCGCGGCAGGATGAAATCGGTCAGCCGTCCCGCCCCGCTGTCCAGGTCGGCCCAGCGGGAGGCTTCGAACAGAAGAACCGCGCAGGCGCCGGTCGGAAACTTCTCCGCCAGCGCCGCGCGGTGCCGTTCCTCGCCGCTGCCGGTCAGCGCGCGGGCGAGGTCGTGGAGGTCCGGGTTGTGGGCGACCAGCATCAGCGACGACACAGAGTCGGGTGCGTCGCGCAGCCGTTCCAGAAGGACCCGCGCTCCGCACAGGTAGAGGCCGCGCTCGCGCTCCACAGGGATGTCCGGCGCGTCCATCACCTCCAGCAGCCGGTCGGCGGTGTCCGCCGCGCGCCGGGCGGTGGAGCACAGCACCAGCCCGATGCGCGCTCCGCGGTCCTTCAATTCGTGGCCGACCAGCCGGGCCGCCTTCCTGCCCCGCGGCGCCAGCGGGCGGTCGTGGTCGTCCAGGGAAGGGTCGTCCCACGCGGACTTGCCGTGGCGCATGAGATACAGGGTCTTCATCGAGGCTATCCCTTCCTGTCCGGATCGCGGCCCGGCGGGATGCGCGGGGGGTGCGACTGTTTTCGCAGCGGTATTATCGTGACGGCAGTATTATGCTGTCTGACCCAAAACCGTAACGTAGTTGGGGTAGGTTGCTTGGCCCACCGACCGCGGCGGGCGGTCCGGCCCGACCGGACTGTAGCGGCACCACCCATCACGCAAAAGCCCGAGGCTGCTGTGACCGAACTTCAGGACTTGGAAGCGACCTGCATTGAAGCGGACGCGCCGGAGCGCTTCATCAACCGCGAACTGTCGTGGCTGGCCTTCAACCAGCGCGTCCTGGATGAGGCGTCCAACCCGAACCACCCGCTGCTTGAGCGGTTGAGGTTCCTGTCGATCTCGTCCAGCAACCTCGACGAATTCTACATGGTCCGCGTCGCCGGCCTGAAGGGGCAGGTGGCCGCGGGGGTGAAGACCCCCAGCGCCGAGAACCTGACCCCGGCCCAGCAGCTCACCGCGGTGAACCAGCGCATCGTCGAGCTGATGAACGCGCAGCAGACCATGTGGCGCAGCCTGAAGCAGGACCTGCGCGAGGCCGGCATCATGGTGGTCGGCGCCGAGGACCTGACCGAGGGGGAGAAGGACTGGCTGGAGGCCAAGTTCCTCGACGACATCTTCCCCATCCTGACACCCATCGCCGTGGACCCGGCGCACCCGTTCCCCTTCCTGCCCAACCTGGGCTTCTCGCTGGCGCTGCAACTGCACGAGCCGGTGAAGGGGCGGCACCTCGACGCGCTGGTCCCGCTGCCGGCGCAACTCGACCGCTTCATCCGCCTGCCGGGCTCGGAGATCCGCTTCATCCAGCTGGAAAAGCTGGTGATGCTGTTCATCGACCGGCTGTTCCCGCCGTTCCAGGTGAAGGCCCACGGCGTCTTCCGCGTCCTGCGCGACAGCGAGATGGAAATCGAGGAGGAGGCGGAGGATCTGGTCCGCACCTTCGAAAGCGCGCTGAAGCGCCGCCGCCGCGGCAGCGTCATCCGGCTGGCGACGGACGCCGGCATGGCCGCCGACCTGCGCGAGTTCCTGCGCCACGAGCTGCGCGTGTCGAACGACGACGTGTTCGTGCTGGACGGGCTGATCGGTCTGTCGGACACCCGCCAGCTCATCGTCGACGAGCGGCCCGATCTGGTCTTCCGTCCCTTCAACGCCCGCTTCCCGGAGCGCATCCGCGACTTCGGCGGCGACTGTTTCGCGGCCATCCGCGACAAGGACATCGTCGTTCACCATCCGTATGAGAGCTTCGACGTGGTGGTGCAGTTCATCCGGCAGGCGGCGCGCGACCCGCAGGTGGTCGCCATCAAGCAGACGCTCTACCGCACCAGCAAGGACAGCCCGATCGTCGCCGCGCTGATCGAGGCGGCAGAGGCCGGCAAGTCGGTGACCGCCCTGGTCGAGCTGAAGGCCCGATTCGACGAGGAGGCCAACATTCGCTGGGCGCGCGATCTGGAGCGCGCCGGCGCCCAGGTGGTCTACGGCTTCGTCGATCTGAAGACGCACGCCAAGGTGTCGCTGGTGGTGCGGCGCGAGAACAAGGCGCTGCGCAGCTACGTCCATTTCGGGACCGGCAACTACCACCCGATCACGGCGAAGGTCTACACCGACCTGTCCTTCTTCACCTGCGATCCGGCGCTCTGCCACGACGCGGCGGTGATGTTCAACTACATGACCGGCTACGCCACGCCGAAGCTGCTGGAGAAGATCGCCATCGCCCCGATCACGCTGCGCCAGAAGCTGGGCCAGCTGATCGACGCCGAGGTCGCCAACGCCGCCGCCGGCAAGCCCGCCCACATTTGGGTGAAGCTGAACTCGCTGGTCGATTCGGAGATCATCGACCAGCTCTACAAGGCGTCGCAGAAGGGCGTGCAGATCGACATGGTGATCCGCGGCATCTGCTGCCTGCGTCCCGGTGTCAAAGGCCTGTCGGAAAACATCCGGGTGCGCAGCATCGTCGGGCGCTTCCTGGAGCATGGGCGCGTCATCTGCTTCGCCAACGGCCATGCGCTGCCCAGCCCGCAGGCCAAGCTTTTCATCTCCTCCGCCGACTGGATGACGCGCAACCTGGACCGTCGCATCGAGACGCTGGTGCCCATCGAGAACCCGACGGTGCACGAGCAGGTGCTGGACCAGATCATGGTCGCCAACCTGAAGGACGAGGCGAACACCTGGAAACTCGGCCCCGATGGCGTTTATCATCGGGTGGAGGCTGGTCCGGACGCGTTCAGCGCCCATAACTATTTCATGACGAACCCCAGCCTGTCGGGGCGCGGCAGCGCGCTCAGCAGCAAAAAGACGCCGCCGCGGTTGAAGCTGCGTACGGTCATTTGATTGAGGACATCGGTTGCCTATGACGCCGGCGCAGGAACACACGGTCGCTACCAAGGCCGTCGAGAGGGTGGTCGACAAGGGCGAGCGGATCGCCGTGATCGACATCGGGTCCAACTCGATCCGGCTCGTCGTCTATGACGCTCTGAAGCGGTCGCCCCTGCCGGTCTTCAACGAAAAGGTCCTGTGCGGGCTCGGCCGCGGCGTGGAGAAGACCGGCTGCCTGAACCCGGACGGCGTGGCCCAGGGCCTGGAGGCCCTGGAACGCTTCGCCCTTCTGGTCGCCGGCATGCGCGTCGGCCGGCTGGACGTCATCGCCACCGCGGCGGTGCGCGACGCCACGGACGGGGCGGCTTTCATCCAGCGGGTGAAGGACCGCACCGGCCTCGACGTCAGCGTCATCAGCGGCGAGGAGGAGGCGCGGCTGTCCGCCATGGGCGTGCTGTCCGGCACTCCCGCCGCGGACGGGCTGGTCGGCGACCTCGGCGGCGGCAGCCTGGAGTTGGTGCGGCTGGAGCGCGGCGTGATCGGCGAGCATCTGACGATGCCGCTGGGGCCGCTGCGCCTGATGGAGCTGAACCCGGCCAAGCCGAACGGGCTGGTCCGCGCCATCGACCAGCATCTGGAGAAGCTGGACTGGCTGGCCCAGATGCGCGGGAAGCCCTTCTTCCCGGTGGGCGGCGGCTGGCGGGCCCTGGCGAAGCTGCATATGGAGCATGTGAAGCACCCGCTGCACATCATCCACCACTACACGGTGCCCTTCGCCGAGGCGCGGGACTTCGCCGGGCTGATCGCCAAGCAGAGCCGCTCCTCGCTGGAGAAGATGTCCGGCTCCCGCCGCCGGATCGACACGCTGCCCTACGCGGCGCTGGTGTTCGAGCGGCTGCTGCGGATGGTCCAGCCCTCCAGCGTGGTGTTCTCGGCTTACGGGTTGCGGGAAGGGCATCTGTACGCGCTGCTCGATCCGGAGGGACAGCGGCAGGACCCGCTGATCGCCGCGGTGGAGGATTGGGCGCAGCGCTTCGTCCGCATCGGCGACCCGGCCCTTCTGGTGTCCTGGACCGGCAATCTTTTTGCCGGGGAGGACGACGCGGCCCTGCGGCTGCGGCAGGCCTCCTGCCTGCTGAGCGACGTCGGCTGGGCCGAGCATCCCGACTACCGGGCGGAGCACGCCTGCCTGCGCATCCTGCGCTACCCCTTCCCCGGCATCGACCATGACGAGCGGGCCTTTCTGGCGCTGGCCGTCTACGCCCGCTACGCCGGGTCCATCGACGGGCCGGGCACGCCCAACGCGGTCACCGCGGGGCCACGGTCGCTGCTGAGCGATGCCCAGGCACGCAAGGCGCTGGTGCTGGGGCTGGCGCTGCGGTTGGCCCACACGCTGACCGGCGGGGCCACGGCGCTGCTGCAGCGCACGGCGCTGAAGGTGTCGGGGGAGCGGCTGGTGCTGACCCTGCCGGACGATTTCAGCGTGCCGGCCGGCGAGACGGTGCAGCGGCGCCTGGACGCGCTGGCGAAGGCGCTGAACCGCAAGGGTGAAATCGTGCCGCCGGCCCGGCCGCAAGCGGCGGAGTAGGAGCGGGGGGCGGCGGAGGAACCGCCGCCCTCACGCCACCTTGGCGTGGGCGATGGCTTCGCGGACGCTCACGCCCTTGCGCAGGATGTTGTCCACGGCGCGGCCCTGCACCATCGTGATGCCGACCTTGTGGGCGTAGACAAGGCTCGACACGCTGTCGCAGCGCGCCAGGATGAACTTGCAGCGGTCCTGCTCCTGGATGCGCTCCATGAAGTATTTCTCGAAGGTCGGGTCCATCTCCAGCATGTCGTTGGACCAGAAGATTTTGGCGTAGTCGGCGTTCAGATACTCCAGGTCGAAGTTCGTCACCCAGAAGGGGTTCAGCCCGTCCACGGCGATCTGGTAGCGGCGGTCCTGGGCGAACTCCACGACCTCGTTGAACAGCGACAGATTCTCGATCAGGTCGCCCTTGGAGATTTCCAGCACCACCTGCCCGCGGAAATCGAGGGGAAGCCGCTCGTCGAACTTCACGAAGCCGGTGGAGATGACGGTGGACAGGTTGATGTTGATGCCGATGCGCCGGCCCCGCATGAAGCTGAGCCCGTGGTTCAGCGCGCGCAGCACCGACTGGTCGAGGTTGGCCGTGAAATAGTTGAACAGCCACTTGTTGGCCGTGATGTCGTAATCCGGGCAGAGCCGCTCCTGAAGCAGCTTGATCGAGATGTAGAGTTCGAAATAGGCCATGTCCTCTTCGGCGTTGCGACCGATGTTGGCAATGGCCTGGTTGAACAGGAAAGGCGACAGGTCGAACATCTGCATGGAGCGTTCGAGCTTGGCCATCTCCTCCAGCGTGATCGGCGGCTTCGTCTCGTTGGAATGATCGCCGGTCTCGTTGGCCTGCAATTCCTCGATGAAGCGGATGACGTTGATGAAGTTCAACGCCAGTTCCATGATCGAGTAGAGCGAGAATTCCTTGTACGGGTTCGCCCCGGTCAGCGTCGTCTTCGCCAGGAAGATCTGCTCCACCTTCTGGCAGACGTCGGTGACGCCGGTCAGCTTCAGCCCCTTGTAGAGGATGATGACGTCGCCGTTGGAGATGTTGAAGGATTGCAGATAGGAGGCCTTGCTCGCCAGTTCCTGGATGATCGTGCGGACGATCATCTGGCTTGACGGGTCCTTGTCCCGCAGCAGCGACAGGTGCATGTGGATCAGTCGCATACCCTGCAGTTCGGATTTCGCAGAGCGGAGCAGATTCAGCAGCTTGTCGTTGTCAAATTCGGGCTTCTGGTCCTTCGCGGCGGCGACGGCAGCCTGCTTCTCCGTCGTGGAGAGGCGGACGCGGTCGCGTCCCATGGGTGGTTTGCCGCCGAACCTGCTCATACGCGAAATCCCCCGGGTGTGCGCATAGGGCGTGTGCGCACCTTATAGGCGAGAATTCCATCCGCGAACCAAACCGCACCGATACACGGCATGGATACGGAGCCCGTGACTTATTAGCTCTGACCTTTTTTAACAATGCCTTAAAGCGCTGTTAATTGCGATGAATTGTTTCATAAATTTGGCTAAACGTCTCTGAGCCGCCTGAACCTGTAACGTCCCGGACCGACTCTTGGGCCATTCTGGAACGATTCTGGATGGGGCCGTTTACGACCCCTCTCCATTGCCGGCCGGAACGATGCGGACACGACGGTCGAGCACCGCCAATCCGATGCGTCCATGTTTCAGCGCCAACGCGTCTTCGCCGAACAATTCGCGGCGCCAGCCCTGCATCGCAGGGACATCGGCCCCATCGTCCGCGGCGATCGCCTCCAGGTCGGCGGCGGAAGCGATCAACTTTGACGCCACATTGTTCTCATCGCACTTCATCTTCAGAAGCACGCGCAGCAACTCAACCACTGGCTGCAGTCCCGGCGGCGGTTCCTCGCGCGGCTCGACGCGTGGCAGTTCGGAGTCCGGCAGGTCCAGACCCTTCTGAACGCAGGCCAGCACGTCGGCGCCCTGCCGTCCCTCGGCGAAGCCGCGGCCCATGCCGCGGGTGCGGGCGAGGTCGTCCACGCTGGTCGGGGCATGGGCGGCGATCTCCAGCAGCGCCTCGTCCCGCAGCACGCGGGAGCGGGGCAGGTCGCGGCGCTGCGCCTCGCGCTCCCGCCACGCCGCCAATTCCTTGAGGACGGCCATAAAGCGCGGCTTGTTGGTCCGCACCTTCAACCGCAGCCAGGAACTGTCCGGGTCCGCCTGATAGGTGGCCGGATCGGTCAGGACGGCCATCTCCTCTTCCAGCCAATGGGCGCGGCCGGAGCGGACGAGGCGGCGCTTCAGCTTCTCGTAGGCCGGGCGCAGGTGGATCACGTCGGATAGGGCGTAGGTCAACTGCCGCTCGGTCAGCGGGCGGTGCGACCAGTCGGTGAAGCGGCTGGACTTGTCGATGCGCGCCCCGGCCAGCTTGGTGACCAGCGTCTCGTACCCCACGCTCTCGCCGAAGCCGCAGACCATGGCCGCGACCTGGGTGTCGAACAGCGGGTGGGGGATCTGGCCGGACAGGTGCCAGAAGATCTCCACGTCCTGCCGGGCGGCGTGGAACACCTTGAGGATCGCCGGGTCCACCATCACGCGGAACAGCGGCGCAAGGTCGATGCCTTCGGCCAGCGGGTCGATGGCGACCGCGCCGTTCGGTCCGCCGACCTGCACGAGGCAGAGCTGCGGCCAATAGGTCTTCTCGCGCAGGAATTCGGTGTCGACGGTGATGTAGTCCACCCCGGCCAGCGAGCGGCAGAAGGCGTCAAGGTCTTCAGTGGTCGTGATCAGTGTCATGCGGGCTTCATACACGAGCGCGCGTCCGCGCGAAAGCTCGCCCTTCGGCAACTCTCCCGGCGTGCAGCGAACGCGGATGGCGGCTTGACATTCCCGCTCTGTCGGTGTGGTGTGTCGGGCCGCCTTTCCGCGCAGGATTCCGACCTTTTCCAAGGTGTTTCGACCCATGCACCCCTACCGCACGCACACCTGCGGCCAGCTTCGCGAAGAGAACGCCGGTCAGATTGTCCGCCTGTCGGGCTGGATAAACCGCAAGCGCGACCATGGACAGCTCCTGTTCATCGACCTGCGCGACCATTACGGCCTGACGCAGTGCGTGGTCGACACCTCCAACCCGGCCTTCCAGGCGGCGGAGCGGCTGAAGCTGGAATCGGTCATCACCGTGACCGGCAAGGTGGTCAAGCGCACGGCGGAGACCATCAACGACCGCCTGCCGACCGGCCGCATCGAGGTGCAGATCGCCGAGCTGACGGTGCAGGGCGAGGCGGAGCAGATCCCGCTGCAGGTCAACCAGGACACCGACGCCGGCGAGGACGTGCGCCTGCGCTACCGCTTCCTCGACCTGCGCCGCGAGCGCATCCACGAGAACATCCTGATGCGTTCGCGCGTCATCGCGTCGGCCCGCCGCCGCATGATCGAGCAGGGCTTCACCGAGTTCCAGACGCCGATCCTGACCGCCTCCTCGCCGGAGGGGGCCCGCGACTATCTGGTGCCGAGCCGCAACCATCCGGGCAAGTTCTACGCGCTGCCCCAGGCGCCGCAGCAGTTCAAGCAGCTGCTGATGGTCGCCGGCTTCGACCGCTACTTCCAGATCGCCCCCTGCTTCCGCGACGAGGACGCCCGCGCCGACCGCTCGCCGGGCGAGTTCTACCAGCTCGACTTCGAGATGTCCTTCGTCACCCAGGACGACGTCTTCGAGGCCATCGAGCCGGTGCTGCACGGCATCTTCGACGAGTTCGGCGGCTTCCGCCGCGAGACGCCGCCAGCCATCGACAAGCCGCCCTTCCGCCGCATCTCCTTCGCGGAGTCGATGCTGAAGTACGGCAACGACAAGCCGGACCTGCGCAACCCGCTGGAGATCACCGACGTCACCGCCGTCTTCAAGCGCGACGACGTGGAGTTCCGCGCCTTCAAGCAGACGCTGGAAAAGGGCGGCGTGGTCCGCGCCATCCGCGCCCCGAAGGTGTCCGACAAGCCGCGCAGCTTCTTCGACAAGCTGAACGACTGGGCGCGCGGTCTCGGTGCTCCGGGCCTCGGCTACATCATCTTCGAGGCGGCGGGCGGCAAGGGTCCGATCGCCAAGTTCGTGCCGGAGGCCGCCCAGGCGGAGCTGCGCACGGCGGCGGGCGTGGAGGACGGCGACGCGGTCTTCTTCGTCTGCGACCAGCCCGGTCCGGCGGCCAAGCTGGCCGGCTTCGCCCGCACGAAGATCGGCGAGGAGCTGGACCTGATCGAGAAGAACGCCTTCCGCTTCTGCTGGATCGTCGACTTCCCGATGTACGAGCTGGACGAGGAGACCAACAAGGTCGTCTTCAGCCACAACCCCTTCTCCATGCCCCAGGGCGGCCTGGAGGCGCTGAACACGATGAACCCGCTGGACATCAAGGCGTACCAGTACGACATCGTCTGCAACGGCGTGGAACTGTCGTCGGGCGCCATCCGGAACCATCTGCCGGAGCTGATGTACAAGGCGTTCGAGATCGCCGGCTACCCGCCGGAGGAGCTGGAAGCCCGCTTCGGCGGCATGCTCAGCGCCTTCAAGCTGGGCGCCCCGCCGCACGGCGGTTCGGCCCCGGGCATCGACCGCATCGTGATGCTGCTGGCCGACGAGCCAAACATCCGCGAGGTCATCGCCTTCCCGCTGAACCAACGCGCCGAAGACCTGCTGATGCAGGCCCCGGCCCCGGTGGATCAGGCGCGCCTGCGCGAACTGCATCTGAAGCTGGACCTTCCGAAGCCGAAGGTCGCTGCCGAGGCGCCGAAGGCCGCCACCTGACGGTCCGGGATCGTCCTTCCCCCTTCCCGCCGCGGCGGGGAGGGGGAGGAGCAGCCAACAGAAAAGCCCCCCGTCCGTGAGGCCGGGGGGGCTTTCTTGTTCAGGGGACCGGGAGGGCGTCAGGCCGCGACGGTGCCGGAGCCGATCATGCGGTAATAGTTGGAGTCGACCAGGACGAGGCAGCTCAGCGTCTTCGCGTCGCCTTCGTCCTCCGTGCTGACCACGCGGGCATGCGGGATGCCGAACAGCGTCACGGTCTCCCGCACGCGCCAGGACCGCCCGTTGGTCGCGCCAACGGTCTGGAACACCTGTCCCACCAAAACCTGCTTCTTGGCCATAGGAAAACCCTCATCCTGCTGTCGGTGCGCGACACGAATCCGCGGCGGTGTGACCGCGCACCATGCACAGTTTAGGCCAGTTTCCTCAAAAGATGGCAAAATGATTTGTAACGAAATGCGCCATGGGCTGTGACCTTTGCAATCGCGCCTTTGCGTTCGGCGGTCAGCAGCCCGATTTCGGCAGCGCCTCCACCTTCTCCAGGATGGCGTTCACGGTGAAGTCTCCGTAGTCGATCTGCATGGATTCGGCGACGCCGTTCTGCAGCAGCCGCAGGCTCATCTCATATTCCGGCTGGGCCGAATCGCTCTTCAACGGGAAGAAGGCCATGCGCACCGGCCACGCCTTCTTGCCCTTCAGCAGCGGGTCGGCGCCGTCCTCCTTGGTCTGGACCGCCGCGCCAATGACCGTCGACACTTCGGTCGCCCCTTCCGAATCGGCCCCGTCGAAAACGACCCGGTTGAAGAAGGTGTCGCCGGCGCCGGCGTGGTCGAGCACCGCCAGGGTGTGGGCCGTCGGGAACATGGTGTCGGGGGGCAGTTCCATGTCCTGGGGCTCCGGCTTCGAGAAGGCGGCGCTGCCGGTGCCGTCCTTGGCCAGCCGGGCGTCGCCGCGCACCTCCTCGTCCTCCTCCCCGTTGATCAGCTTGCGGACGTTGAAGCGGTAGCGCTGGCCGTCCTTGGCCTCCCACGTGGTGTAGTTGGTGGTCATCGCCATCTCGTCGCCCTCGGCATAGACGAAACGGAGCTGGAAACGTTGCTCCGTCGTCCAGCCGTCGCAGGCGTCGGCCCATTCGAACAGCATGCGGCCCCGCACGTCGCTGACCTTGGAACTGTTGCGGGCGGACAGCAGCGACATCTTGTAGACGGCGCGGTGAGGCTGGATGTTCGCCGCCGCCCCGGCCGCCGCCCCCACGGCCGCGCCGGCGGGGGCCGCCTGGGCCGGGCCGGTGGCGGGAAGGGCGGTCAGGGACACCAGGAACGCGCCGAAGGTCGCGCAAAGGGCGAGGCGGGCGGCGGAGCGGCGGTTCTGCAAAGCGACATCCACAGGTGATTGGCAGCGTCGGATGGATTATGGGTGTTTCGGCGGCGGAGCGGAAGGCCCGACCCCCCGAATAAACGGAAGGCTGAGGACAGAAACATGCGCAGCGACACCCCGGCATCACGGCCCGTACTCCTGGTGACCCGGCGCCTGCCCGACGCGGTGGAGGCCCGCGCCGCGCGCGATTTCAACGCCCGGCTGAACCCGCAGGACCGCGCGCTGTCCGGCGCGGACATCGCCGCCCAGGCGGGGGAAGCCGGCGCCCAGGGCATCCTGTGCACCGCCGGGGACCGGCTGGACGCCGCGGCCATCGCGGCCCTGCCCGAGGCTGTGCGGATCGTCGCCACCTTCTCGGTCGGCACCGACCACATCGACCTGAACGCGGCCAAGGCCCGCGGCCTGATCGTCACCAACACCCCGGACGTGCTGACCGACGCGACCGCCGACATCGCCCTGCTGCTGATGCTCGGCGCGGCGCGGCGCGCGTCGGAGGGGGAGCGGATGATCCGCGCCGGAGCCTGGAGCGGTTGGACGCCCACCCAGCTTCTCGGCACCCATCTGGGCGGAAAGCGGCTGGGCATCATCGGCATGGGTCGAATCGGGCAGGCGGTGGCGCAGCGGGCGCGGGCCTTCGGCATGACCATCCACTACTCCAATCGGCGGCGCCTGCCCGCGGAGCAGGAGGCCGGCGCCGTCTACCACGCCGATCCCGAGGCGATGCTGGCGGTCTGCGACGTGCTGTCGCTGCATTTTCCGGCGACTCCGGAAACCACCCATTGGCTGAACGCGGAGCGGATCGAGCGCCTGCCACCGGGGGGCGTCGTGGTCAACACCGCCCGCGGCTCCGTCGTCGACGACGAGGCTCTGATCGCCGCGCTGGCCTCCGGGCGGCTGGCCGCCGCAGGGCTGGACGTGTTCGAGAATGAGCCGAACCTGCACGCCGGTTACCGCGGGCTGGAGAATTGCTTCCTGCTGCCGCACATGGGCAGCGCCACGGTCGAAACCCGCAACGCCATGGGCTTCAAGGCGCTGGACAATCTGGACGCATTCTTCGCCGGGGCGGCGCCGCCCGACCGTGTGGTGTGACGTCGTCGCAAACGGGCCGGTCCGATCCTGGACAAGCCGATTGTTCGAAAGCCGTTCAAAAGAGAAAATAAATCAAAAATAGATAAAATTTTCCGTAATGGGCCGTTCTCCAGGCAAATTCTGCCTGGGGGCGACCGTGCCCGGCAGAAGTTGCCGGGACGAAAGACCTAGTCTTCTGGATTTCCTCATATGGCACGGCGATTGCTTCGAGTTCGGCGCAGCTAGTGCCGATCATGTGGAGAAAGCCCATGAGCGCCGTCGTGACCGCCCAGGATCTGAACCGGGATCTGGCCCGGGATCTGGAAGCCATTGCCGCCGACCACCACGACGGGCTGCCTTTCGACCGGGGGAACCACGACCGGTTGCTGCGGATGCCCCCTTTGCGCGGGAGCCGCATCGCCCATTCGGCGGCGGTCGTGACCGTCGAAGCACCGGCCTTGGAAAGCCAGCTTGCCGAGGCCCGCGCCACCATCGCCGAACAGCGCGACCGAATCGCCTACTTGGAAAGTCTGTCCATGACGGACGAACTGACCGGTCTGCTGAATCGCCGCGGCTTCTTCAGCCATTTCCGGCGTGAGATCGCCGCCGCGCGGCGGCAGAGGGCCAAAGGAAGCGGCAAGGGCGGAGGGGTTCTGGTCATCATCGATCTGGACGGCTTCAAGCGGATCAACGACACCCACGGCCATATGGCCGGCGACGCGTATTTGCGGCAGGTCGCCCGGCTGCTCGTCGGTGCGGTTCGCGAGGAGGACGTGGTGGCCCGCCTGGGCGGGGACGAGTTCGCTCTGCTGCTGACGAACACCGATGCAGCCTGCGGCACCGCCCGCGCCCGGCAGATCGCCGCGGTGGCCTGTCGGCGCGGCGTCCAGTGGAACAACGCCGACCTTCCGATCCGCTTCTCCTTCGGGGTGCAGCCCTATGGGGCCGACGACCGGGAGGAGGAGGTGATCCGTCTCGCCGACTCCCACATGTACAGCAACAAGGCGGGGCGCCGCCCGCGCTCGCCGGGACACAAGGCCGGACAGCCCGGCGCGCGTTCGGCAGCGAACCGTCGGGCCAGCGGCTGAGCTGGGGCGGGCCGCCGGAACCCGGATCGGTCAGCCTGTCGCACCCCCCAAGCCGCGCTTGACCGGACGCTGATCCCGCCGCAGCATCTGCACCTTTCCGTCGCAAAGGTGCCCGCTCTGAACACGTCTTCGGATCGCCCGAATCCCTCGTCACCCCAATCTCCGGCTGAGCAATCATCCACCTGCGCCGCCGCCGATGCGATACAGCCGCACGGCGCCCTGGTGGCGTTGCGCAGCGATGGCGCGACGATCCTTGCTTGCAGCGCCAACACGGCGGAATTCCTCGGCTTGGCTCCGGAGCGGCTGTTGGGTCGGAGCGTCGACGTGCTGGAACTGCCCGAGCTTGCGGCGTTGCTGACGGAACTGCACGCCTTGCCGCCGGACCTGCGGGCGTTGGGGTTGCATGCCGCCGTGACACCGCCGGGAGGAGAGCCGCTGCTGGCCTTCCTGCATGAGCATGGCGGGCGGGCAATCCTGGAGGTTGAGCGGCCGCCCGCCGGACTGGAGAGCCGCGCCGCCACGGCACCGCCGGCCGGCGTGCTGCCCGGGATCGCCGCCCTGCGCGACGCCGTGGGGCTGGAGGCCATCGCGGCTCATACCGCCCATACCGTCCGCCGTCTGACCGGGCTGGACCGGGTGATCGTCTGCCGTTTCGACGCCTTCGGCAACGGCGAGGTGGTGGCGAAGGACCAAGCGCCGGATTGGGACCACGCCGCCCCGGATCTTCACCCGGGCGCCGCCCTGCCGGCGACCGCCTTCGATGGCGCCCCGGACGGGAATCCGCGGGTGCGCGTGATCCCCGACCATGCGGCGCAGCCGGTTCCCCTGCTGCACGCCGACACCGCGGCCCCACCGCCCGATCTGGCCCACGCGCAGCTGCGCAGCCCACCGCCGGACCGGCTCGATTTCCTGCGACGGATGGGGGCGGGAGCCGCCCTGACCGTGCCGGTCGCCCACGGTGGCAAGCCTTGGGGGGTGATTTCCGGCCATCACCGGCGGCCCTATGTGGTGCCGTTCTCAACCCGGATGCTGGCCGCCATGGCCGCCGACGCGCTCAGCCTGATGCTGGACACCGCCGAACGCGCCGTGGAGCGGGAACGTCGCGTCGCTCAAGCCGCGCGGCAGGCGGAAGTGAACAGGGCCAAGTCGGACTTCCTCACCGGGATGAGCCATGAGCTTCGCACGCCGCTGAACGCCATCATCGGCTACGCGGATTTTCTGCTGCATCCGGGGACCGGTCCGTTGACCGACCGGCAGCGCGATTTCATCGGCAACATCCGCGCTTCGGGCGCGCATCTTCTGGAACTCATCAACGACGTGCTGGATCTGTCGAAGATCGAGGCTGGGCACGTCGAGTTGCACGACGAGGATGTCGATATCGCGGTTGTGGTGGGCGAGGTGTACGCCCTCCAGGAGTTGTCCCTGGCATCGTCGGGGCTTTCCTTCGACGCCTCGTTTCCCCGGCCGCTGCCTCGCCTGCGGGCGGACCGCCGGTCGCTGCGACAGATCCTGCTGAACCTGCTGTCCAACGCCGTGAAGTTCACCCCGGCGGGTGGTCGCGTCGCCATTGATGTGACGCGTACGGAGGAAGAGACCGGAACCGGGCTGCGCATCGCCGTGGTCGACACCGGAATCGGCATTCCGGAGGAGCACCGCCTCACCGTGCTTGAGCCCTTCCGGCAGGTGCCGGGCGAACGCATCCGCAGCGGCGCCGGGACCGGCCTGGGCCTGTCCATCGTGCGCTCCTTGGTGGAGGCCCATGGCGGTCGGCTGACCCTGTCCAGCGCGCCGGGGGAGGGCACGCGCATCGACCTGCATTTCCCGCCGGAGCGGCTGATCGCATGACGGAGTCTGTTGAATCCTCGGGACTTCGAGGGAAACAGCGGGCTGCGGGAGGCATCGCTAACGACAATTTAACCGTCGCGGCGGGACAGTGAACGGGCTATACCGGTCTCTCCGGGTGTGGTCGCTGCAAGCAGGAGCGCGGGTGGCACGATGCTCGCGGAACCGAACAGCCCCAAGAAGGCGCCGATGGACGACCGAACCGTGAAGCGTGTCCTGATCGTCGAGGACAACGAGCTGAACATGAAGCTCTTCCACGATCTGCTGGAAGCGCACGGCTACGCGACGCTTCAGACCAGCAGCGGGATGGATGCCCTGGCCATGGCGCGGGAGCACCGTCCGGATCTGATCCTCATGGACATCCAGTTGCCGGAGGTGTCAGGGTTGGAGGTCACGCGCTGGATCAAGGATGATCCGGCGCTCAAGTCCATTCCGATCATCGCGGTGACCGCCTTTGCGATGAAGGGGGACGAGGAGAAGATCCGCGAGGGCGGCTGCGAGGACTACATCGCCAAGCCGATCTCGGTGACGAAGTTCCTGGAAGCCGTTCAGAAGTTCCTTCGCTAACCTGTTACGGGATCGGTCGCACGTTCCATGTCCGCTCGCGTCCTCGTCGTCGACGATGTCCTTCCGAACGTGAAGCTGCTCGCGGCGAAGCTGACGCGCGAGTATTTCAACGTCATCACCGCCAGCAATGGTCCTGAGGCGCTGGAGATGGTCCGGCGGGAATCGCCGGACATCGTTCTGCTCGACGTCATGATGCCCGGCATGGATGGGTTCGAGGTGTGCGAGAAGATCCGCTCCGATCCCGCGACCATGCACATCCCGGTGGTGATGGTCACCGCCCTGTCGGATGGCGCCGACCGGGTGCGCGGGCTGGAGGCCGGCGCCGACGATTTCCTGACCAAGCCGGTCAATGACGTTGCGCTGTTCGCGCGGGTGCGGTCGCTTGTCCGTCTGAAGATGATGATGGACGAATGGCGGCTGCGCGAGACGACCTCCGGCCAATTGGGGGTTCTGGAGCCAACCGGTACGCTGAACAGCGAATCCTTCGAGGGTGCCCGCGTCCTGGTGCTGGAGGATTCGCTTCTTGATCTGGACAGGGTCACTGAGACGCTGAAGCGCGACCACGCCCATGTGATGGCCGCCGACACCTGCGCCACGGCGCTGGAGCGCGCGCTGGGCGACGATTTGGACCTTGTGGTCATCAGTCTGACCCTGTTGAACGAGGATGGCCTGCGCCTGTGCTCCCAGCTCCGCTCGCACGAGCGGACCCGGCAGGTGCCAATCCTGCTGATGGTGGAGGACGGCGACCTGAACCGCGCCGCCAAGGGGCTGGAACTCGGCGCCAACGACTACATCAGCAAGCCCATCGACCGGAACGAGCTGCTGGCCCGCGCCCGCACCCAGATCCGGCGCAAGCGCTACCAGGAGCGGTTGCGCGCGAACTACGAACACAGCCTGTCCATGGCGCTGACCGACAGCCTGACGGGCGTCTTCAACCGCCGTTACATCAACGCCCACCTGCCGCGGTTGCTGGAGAGGGCGATCGACAACCACAAGCCGGTGGCGATCCTGCTGTTCGACATCGACCATTTCAAGGTCGTCAACGACAGCTACGGCCACACCGTGGGCGACGAGGTGCTGAAGGAGGTGTCCAGCCGCGCCAGCCGCAACCTGCGCACCTTCGATCTGGTGGCGCGGTTGGGCGGTGAGGAGTTCGTGGTCATTCTGCCCGACACCGACGCGGAAGCGGCTCTGACGGTGGCCGAGCGGTTGCGCAGCCGCATCGCCGACACGCTGTTCAAAGTGTCCGCCGATGTGGGCGAGATCCCGGTCACGGTGTCCATCGGCGTGACGGTGGGCGGCCGGTTGGGCGACACCGCCGAAGGGCTGATCCGCCGTGCCGACGAGGCTCTGTACGAGGCCAAGCGCGCCGGGCGCAACTGCACCATCGCCGACCCTTCCGCCAACGCTCTGCTGGCTCCCTGACGGGGCGGCTGACGAAGCTGTCCCCTTGGAAAAGCCGGACAGCTTCCGGACAAACAAAAGGCCGCCAAAAGGCGGCCTTTCTGATTCCGGCAGTCCGGGAAACCTTACTTGATCTTGGCTTCCTTGAACTCGACGTGCTTGCGCGCCACCGGGTCGTACTTGCGGAACGACAGCTTCTCGGTGGTCTTCTTCGGGTTCTTCTTCTTCACGTAGAAGAAGCCGGTGTCGGCCGTGCTCACCAGCTTGATGAGGACGGTGTTCTGCTTCGCCATGATCTCAATCCCGACTAAAAATCCGAAACCCGCCAGCCCGGCGGGGCGGCGTCGTAGCGGGGGAAGATACCCGCTACAGCCGCGATGTCAAGCCTTTGTAAAGTGGTCGGAAGGGCCGATCGACGTCCTTGTTTTCGCCTGTATTCGGGGCGGAAAACGACTCAGCGCTCCGCCACCGTGTTGGTGGAGGACAGGGCGACCGCCCGCTGGTAGAGCGCCGGTTCGGCGAGAAGGCGCAGCGCCACCTTCAGGTCGAGTTCCGGCTCATGCTCCTTCCAGGGGCAGGCTTCGCGGAGGCGGGCCAGGGCGTCCTCGTCGTCGGCGGCGCGGGCGCGCCAGCCGGCGAACTGGGTCATCGGGCGCGCCCGGCCGTCGCGCAGGTCGGACAGCAGGGCGACGGGATCGTCCTGCCCGGTGCGGCTGGTGCAGACCGTCGGCTGCACGCCCTGGCGGTGCAGGGTGTAGCCGGCGGGCGTGTAGATGCGGCTCCAGGTCAGGAACAATTCGCCGTCGTTGGGCAGGCGGGTGACCGTTTGGACGCTGCCCTTCCCGTAGGAGGAGGCGCCCACCACCACCGCGCGGCCCGAGTCCTGAAGTGCCGCCGCCACCACCTCGGCGGAGGAGGCGGAGCGCCCGTCCACCAGAACGACCAGCGGCATCCCGTCGGCGATGTCGTCGGGACCGGCCTCGAAGCGCTGGCGGCTGTCGGGGTGGCGGCCTTCGGTGGTGATGATCTTGCCCTGGGCGATGAACAGGTCGGCCACGGCGACCGCCTGGTCGAGCAGGCCGCCGGGGTTGCCGCGCAGGTCGAGCACGAAACCCCTCAGGCCCTTGCCCATGCTCTGCCGCGTGGACAGGACGGCGTCGCGCAGGTTGGACGCGGTGGCGGCGTTGAAGCGGTCCACCTTCAGCACGCCGACCTGCTCGGACACGCTGGCATTCACCGTGTTGGGGACCACGCGCTCCCGCCGGATGGGGGCGCGGCGCGGCGGGTTGCTGTCGCGTGCCACGGTCAGCAGGACCATGGTCCCGGTCGGACCGCGCAGTCGGTCGCGCATATCCGTCTCGGTCAGGCGCGCGGTCAGGTCGCCGTCGATCGCCAGAAGCTGGTCACCGCCGCGGATGCCGGCGCGGTCGGCCGGGCTGCGCGGCAGCACGTTGCGGATCAGGGTGCGCCCGTTCGCCGTCTCCAGCGACAGGCCTATGCCGCCGTATCCCTCGCGCTGGGCACGCTCGCTGGTGGCGCGCTGGGTGCCGGTGTAGCGGGAATAGCCGTCCAGATCCGTCATCACGGAATCGAGGACCACCTGATAGACCCGCTCCGGCACCGCCTGATAGAGGGTGGGGGAATAGAGGCGGGCGCGTTCCACCGCCTTGGTGGTCAGGGCGGCCCAGCCGGCGGCGTCGGACAGGGACGGTGCGGCGTACTCTGCGATCAGGCTGCCAGACACGTACAGGCGTACGGAGTTGCCCTGGCGCTCGGCGCGGGCGGTCGGATCGATGGTCGCGAGACCCTTCAGCCCGTCCAGACCAAGGCGGCCGAAATCGACCTGTTGGAGATACACTTCGGCGATCTTGCCGTACGCGACGGCGAAGACCTGCTCGCTGATGAAGGCGGCTTCGGTCGCGGCTTCGGCCGGACGGGGCAGCGTCCCGCCGAGGCTTCCGAGGCCGACAGCGAGCATGGCGGCCGCGAGCGGGACCGAAAGACGCCCGCGCGGCGAAAATCCTCGTTTCCGTATGCCCATGGCGCGCCGTACGCGGCCTCCTTTCCCACAGGCGGACCCGGATGGTTGCCCACCGGATTCGAACGGATAAGGAATAGCACTTCAGAAATGAGGGCTGGCGGGACAAAAGACGGGGGCAAGACTCTTTGTCGTGGAATGTCCACCACTGTGACTCAGCGGCCACGCTTCCGTTGCTTCTGGGTTGCGCGGCCCGCGAAACGGGCACTCCGCGCGGGGTGAGCAGGGTGGCCGGATTGCAACGGATGATCTGTGCCCCCAGCAAAGCCCCCGGTGGGATCCCCCTCCGCGCGGGGCAGGGCGAACAGGGTGCTGCCGGTCAGCGGATCGGCCTCCATCAACACCACCTTCACCGCGGCGCCCAGCCGGTAGGTGCGGCCGGTGCGCTGGCCGACCAGGGCGTGGGCGCGCTCGTCATGCTCGTACTGGTCGTCGGGGAGGGTACTGGCGGGGATCAGCCCGTCGGCACCGTTCTCGTCGAGCCGGATGAACAGGCCGAAGCGGGTGACCCCGGAAATCCGCCCGGTGAACAGGGCGCCCACGCGGTCGGCCAGGAAGGCGGCGGTGAAGCGATCGATGGCGTCGCGCTCGGCCGTGGCGGCGCGGCGTTCGGTCGTCGAGATGTGCTCGCCGATGTCGGTCAGACCGGCCATGGCCGCGTCGTCCAGCCCGCCCGGTCCCAGCCCGTGCGCGCGGATCAGCGCCCGGTGCACGATCAGGTCGGCGTAGCGGCGAATCGGTGAGGTGAAATGGGCGTAGCGGTCGAGCGACAGGCCGAAATGGCCGATGTTCTCGGGGCTGTACTCCGCCTGCGACTGGCTGCGCAGGATGACCTCGCTGACCAGTTGCGAGTCCGCCGTGCCGGCGGCGCGGTCGAGGATTGCGGTGAAATGCGCCGGGGTCAGCCGCGCCACCCGCGGCAGCGTGTAACCGATGCCGGTCAGGAACTCGCGCAGCGTCTCCTGCTTGTCGAGCGATGGCTGGTCGTGCACGCGGAACAGGCCGGGCATGCCCGCCCGCTCCAGGCTGTCCGCCGCCGCGACGTTGGCGCAGATCATGAACTCCTCGATCAGCCGGTGGCTGTCGAGGCGTTCACGCGGCGCGATCTCCGCCACCCGCCCGCGCGCGTCCAGCCGGACGCGCCGTTCCGGCAGGTCCAGTTCCAGCGTGCCGCGGCGCTGCCGGGCCGTCCACAGGCAAGCGTAGGCGCCGTAGAGCGGGGCGATGACCGCCTCCATGAGCGGCTCCGTCGCCTCGTCCGGAGCGCCGTCGCGAGCCGCCTGCACCTGCTCGTAGGTCAGGCGTGCGGCGGAGCGCATCAGGCCGCGCACGAAGCGGTGCCGCAGGAGAGCGCCGTGGCGGTCGATCCACAGATGCGCCGCGAGGCAGGCGCGGTCCTCTTGCGGGCGCAGCGAGCAGAGGTCGTTGGACAGCGCTTCGGGTAGCATCGGCACGACGCGGTCGGGGAAGTAGACGGAGTTGCCGCGCTCGAAGGCCGCCCGGTCCAGCGCCGAATTTGGGCGCACGTAAAAGGCCACGTCGGCGATGGCGACCAGCAGGTGCCAGCCGCCCTGGTTCATCGGGTCGGGGTCCGGTTCAGCCCACACCGCGTCGTCGAAATCGCGGGCGTCGGCACCGTCGATGGTCACCAGCGGGAGGGCGCGCAGGTCGGTCCGTCCCGTCAGGGAGGGCACGGCGGCGAGCGACGCCTCGCGGAGGGCGGCGGGCGGGAAGTCGGTGGGCAGCCCGTGGGTGTGGACGGCGATCAGGCTGACGGCGCGCGGTTCCGCCGTGTGACCCAGCCGCTCCGCGACGCGGGCCTGCGGCAAGCCCAGCCGGGCAGCGGGCAGCAGGTCGGCCAGCACCAGCTCGCCCGGCTCGGCGTCGTTGCGGTTGGCCGGCAGGACCAGCAGTTCGGTCTTGTTGCGCTTGTCCGTGGGGATGACGCGTCCGCCGTCCGCCGACGGGTGATAGACGCCGAGAACGCGTCCAACGGTGCCGTCCAGCCGTCGGATGGTGCGCGCCTCGTACAGCCGGTCGTTGATGCGGCTCAGCTTCGCCAGCACCCGGTCTCCCGCTCCCAGTGTGGGGTGGCCCTTCTTGTCCGGCATCATGAAGATGCGTGGCGGGTTGCCCTCGCCCGTCCAGGTGATCGGGCGGGCGGTGACCTCGCCGTCCGGATCGACACCGGTCATCTCCAGCACGGCGACTTCCGGCAGCGACCGCGGCGGGGCGACGCGCTTGTTGCGCCCGCGCTCCACGGCACCGTCGGCCTCCAACTCCTTGAGAAGCTCCTTCAGTCTTTCGCGGTCGTCGCTGCCCGACAGCTTGAAGGCGCGCGCAACCTCGCGCTTACCGACCGGCGTCGAGCTGGAGCGGATGAAGGAGAGGATCCTGTCCTTATCGGGAAAGCTGCCGGAGCGGCGGGGCGTGTCGTTCAAGGGAATTCGTGCCGTGGAGGGTGGACCGCTTAAGTAAGCCCTGGACGCGGCGAATCCAACCGCGACGCCAACGCGCTGTTGCAAGAACGCTTCAAAAGCGTTCGTTGGCTGTTTTCAAAATGGAAAGGTGCTGCCGAGAGCGATGCCAACCGTCTTCAGGCTCGATGCAACGACGGAAAGGGCAAAAATTGGTTGGGGGACTAGGATTCGAACCTAGGCTGGCGGAGTCAGAGTCCGCTGTCCTACCGCTAGACGATCCCCCAGACCGTCACCGGGAGCGGCGCTGCGCCGCGTCCCGTCGTGGGCCGCCCTTTTAGCAAAGCGGACAGAGCTTGTATAGCTCTTTTTTCGCGGCTGGCACCTTGGTGTGGGCGCGCGGACACAAATCAATGCCATTCGTGGGCTTTCGCTGGGACGTGAAACCGGGTTAAGATGACTCCCTTAAGCATGGCGGGGAGGAGACGTGGACCTTCAGGTGCACAGTGAGCGGCAGAACGACACCGGACGGTTGCGTTCGTCGGCCCCTGCGCGCCCGGTCTTCGCAGCCCTCGATCTCGGCACCAACAATTGCCGCCTGCTGATCGCACGCCCGATTCCCGGCGGCTTCCGCGTCATCGACGCCTTTTCGCGGATCGTTCGGCTGGGCGAGGGGCTGACCCGGAACGACCGGCTGTCCGACCCGGCGATGGAGCGCACCCTCGCCGCCCTGAAGATCTGCGGGTCGAAGATCGAGCGGCGCGGCGTCACCGCCGCCCGTGCGGTGGCGACCGAAGCCTGCCGCCGCGCCCGCAACTGCAACGAGTTCATCGATGCGGTGGAGCGCGAAACCGGCATCGCCATCGAAATCATCTCCAGTCAGGAAGAAGGGCGCCTCGCGCTCGCCGGCTGCGCGTCGCTGCTCGACCCGAACGTGCCCTATGCCGTGGTGTTCGACATCGGCGGCGGCTCGACCGAATTGATGTGGCTGGCGGTGGAGCGCGGGCGGCCCCCGCGCATCCTCGACCAGACGTCCATTCAGTGCGGCGTCATCGGCCTGACCGAGCAGTTCGGTGGCGCGGACGCCGACCACGGCATGTACCGGCGCATGGTGGAGGCGGTGGCCTCGGCCATCGCCTCCTTCGAGGCGCGCAACGGCATCCGGGAGCGGGTGCTGGCCGGGCAGGTGCAGATGCTCGGCACCTCCGGCACGGTGACGACGCTGGCCGGCGTGCATCTCGGCCTCTGCCGCTACGATCGGCGGGCGGTGGACGGCAGCTTTCTGCGCATCGACCACGCCCGCGCGGTCATCGAACGTCTCGTCGCGCTGGACTTCGACGGGCGGGCACGGCATCCCTGCATCGGACAGGACCGTGCGGATCTGGTGATCGCCGGATGCGCGGTGCTGGACGCGCTGTGCGACTGTTGGCCGGTGGAGCGCCTGCGCATCGCCGACCGCGGCCTGCGCGAGGGCATCCTCGTGGAGCTGATCGGGTCGGCGCGGCAAATCTATTAAGGAAATGTGAGACCATGGTTGGAAAGCCTCCGTCCTCCTCGACGCCGGGTGGGCGCCGCGCCACCGTCCGCGTGAAGTCCGCGGCCAAGCGCACCACCTCCTCGGCCCGCTGGCTGGAGCGGCATCTGAACGACCCCTACGTGCACGAGGCGACGAAGCGCGGCTTCCGTTCCCGTGCGGCCTTCAAGCTGTTGCAGTTGGACGAGAAATTCCATCTGCTGGGACCGGGCAAGCGTGTGGTCGATCTCGGCGCGGCCCCCGGCGGCTGGACCCAGGTGGCGGTGGACAAGGTGCAGACCGGGCGCGAGGGCTGGAAGGTCGTCGGGCTCGACATCCTGCCCATGGACCCGGTGCCCGGCGCCACCACCATGCAGGCCGACTTTCTGGAGGAGGGTGCCGCCGAGCGTCTGAAGGAGGCGTTGGGCGGTCCCGCCGATGTGGTGCTCAGCGACATGGCGGCCCCGACCATCGGGCATCAGTCCACCGACCATCTGCGCATCATGGCGCTGGCCGAGGCCGCCTACGACTTCGCGGAGGAGGTGCTGGCCCCCGGCGGGGCGTTCGTCGCCAAGCTGTTCCAGGGCGGGGCGGAGAAGTCGCTGCTGGAGCGGCTGAAGCGCGACTTCACCACGGTGCGCCACGCCAAGCCGCCGGCCAGCCGTGCGGAATCCTCCGAAACCTATGTGGTCGCCACCGGTTTCCGTGGGGCCAACGCGAACGACTAGGTCCACCTCAGGCTGCGGCCCGTTCGCGCAGGTCATGGCTGGCTTGCGCGGATGAGGCCCGGCACACGACAGTTTGTGGTTCAGGCGCCTTCACAAGCCCACGGTCTTGTGTATAGTGCGCCAAATTTTTTTCCGGCCCCTTTTTATCTCCCGGGAGACCGCCGATGGCCCGCTCGTCCACGATCCGCGAAGCTCTGACCTTCGACGACGTCCTCTTGGTTCCGGCCGAAAGTTCGGTCCTGCCGAACGAGGTGGACACCCGGACGCGCCTGACCAAGACCATCGAACTGGGCATCCCGCTGATGTCCTCCGCGATGGACACGGTGACCGAAAGCAGCCTCGCCATCGCCATGGCCCAGGCCGGCGGCATCGGCGTGGTCCACCGCAACCTGACCATCGAGCAGCAGGCCGAAGAGGTCCGCAAGGTCAAGCGGTACGAGTCCGGCATGGTGGTCAACCCGATCACCATCACGCCGGGCCAGACGCTCGCCGACGCGCTCCAGCTCATGGCCGACTACCGCATTTCCGGCATTCCGGTGGTTGAGAGCCGCGACTCCCGCGGCAGCGGCAAGCTGGTCGGCATCCTGACCAACCGCGACGTGCGCTTCGCCACCAACCCGAACCAGCCGGTCAGCGAGCTGATGACCAAGGATGTGGTGTCGGTGCGGGAGGGCGTCAGCCAGGACGAGGCCAAGCGCCTGCTGCACCAGCATCGTATCGAGAAGCTGCTGGTGGTGGACGAAGCCCATCGCTGCATCGGCCTCGTCACGGTCAAGGACATGGAGAAGGCCCAGGCCTATCCCAACGCCTGCAAGGACGCCCAGGGCCGCCTGCGCGTCGCCGCCGCCACCGGCACCGGCTCGGACGGGCTGCGCCGCGCCGAGGCGCTGTTCGACGCGGGCGTGGACGTTCTGGTGGTCGACACCGCGCACGGCCACTCGCTGAAGGTGCTGGATCAGGTGCGCGCCGCGCGCAGCATGTCCAACTACACCCAGGTGATCGCCGGCAACGTGGCGACCGCCGAGGCGGCGAAGGCGCTGGTCGATGCCGGCGCGGACGCGGTGAAGGTCGGCATCGGCCCCGGTTCCATCTGCACCACCCGCATCGTCGCGGGCGTCGGCGTGCCGCAGCTCACCGCGATCATGGACGTGGTCGAGGCCTGCGAGACGATGGGCATCCCGGTGATCGCCGACGGCGGCATCAAGTTCTCGGGCGATCTCGCCAAGGCCATCGCGGCGGGCGCCAGCGTGGCGATGCTGGGCAGCCTGTTCGCCGGCACCGATGAGAGCCCCGGCGAGGTCATCCTCTACCAGGGCCGCTCCTACAAGAGCTACCGCGGCATGGGCTCGGTGGGCGCCATGGCCCGCGGCTCGGCCGACCGCTACTTCCAGCAGGAAGTGTCGACCATGAAGCTGGTGCCGGAAGGCGTCGAAGGCCGCGTGCCCTACAAGGGCCCGATGTCGGCGGTGATCCACCAGCTCGTCGGCGGCCTGCGCGCGGCCATGGGCTACACCGGCAGCCAGTCCATCGCCGAGATGCAGACGAAGTGCGAATTCGTCCGCATCACCAACGCCGGCCTGCGCGAAAGCCACGTCCACGACATCACCATCACCAACGAATCCCCGAACTACCGTCAAGGCTGATCGGGCGTCCGTCGGGCGGAGGTTTGAAGAGGCGAGGGGGGTATTCCCCTCGCCTTTTTCATGCCTGCGATTCAGCGGTCGGCGGTGAAGTGGCTGAACAGCGCCACGCTCGCCGCGACGGTGGCGTTGAGGGATTCCACGGCCCCGGTGGTCGGGATGGACAGGCGTTGAACGGGCAGGGTGGCGGGCACGCCCTGGCCCTCCTCGCCGAGAACCAGACGGACGTCGCGCGGCCAGCGGTAGCCCGCCATGTCGGCGCCCCCGGCATCCAGGGCGACCAGCGGCCCGGCGGCCCGTTGCACGTCCTCCCAACGGCCGCCGCGCAGCAGGGTCAGCTCGAACTGGGCGTTCGACGCGGCGCGCAGGCACTTGGGGTGGTAGGGGTGCGCCGCCCCGTCGAGCAGGATCACCCGGCGGGCGCCGAAGGCGGCGGCGCTGCGCAGCAGGGCGCCGAGGTTGCTGGGATCGCCGAGCGCGCAGACCAGTTCGAGTCCCTGCGGCGGTCGGGAAAGGTCGACGGGCGGCGTGTTGGGCACCGTGCCGACCAGCAGTGGAAAGCCGGTGCCCGAGGCGTCCAGGGTGCGGAACAGGGCGGGCGCCAGTTGGACGATCCCCAGCCCTGCGGGCACGCGCCAGCCCTCCGCCTGCGCCGGATCGGTGAGGAGCAGGGTGGAAAAGCGGTCCGGCCAACGGGCCAGTGCCTCCGGCACCGTCTTCAATCCGGCGAGCAGGAATTTGCCTTGTTTCTTCAGGCCACGGCTCTCCAGCAGCGACTCCCACAGCTTGAACTGCGGATTCTGCGGGCTTTCGATCAGGTGTGGCGGGCGGGGCATGAGGCAGGGGCTTTCAAGGGCGGTCGGTCGTCGTGGCTGCGGACCTTACGGCGCCGGCCGCCGGCTTGGGAAGGCCGATCCGGTATCACCTCCAGCACCACCGTCGCCTTGAACTCCGCTGAACACCGTTTCCGTTTCCCGGTCGTCGGGTCCGCCCTTCGTGCCGGGGCGAGCTTTGCATTCTTGAAACCTTAACCACGCCGGGGCTATCAGGGGGGCGGGGCGCGAACCAGGCGCCGGTTGGGGGAACAGCATGTCCGACATCGCCGGAGAACAGGCCGCCACCCTGAAGGCCCTGCTGGCCGAGCGCCAGTTCAACGCCGACCGTCTCAACACCCTGTCCACCCACTGCGAGCGCATGCGGCGCGAACTGGATCGGGACACCCGCTTGTCCATCGCAGAGGAGCTGCGCCGCGACCCGCCGAGCGGCGAGACGGTGCTGCTCCACTCCGTGCTGTTCCAGCTCACCGGCGACCTCTACCACTACGAGCGGATTCTGCATTACCTGTTGCTGGGCGGGGAGCGGGTCGGGCCGCAACTGCTGCATTACACCTACTGGTGCATGGCCCGGCAGCTGTTCCTGGCGGCATCGGCGCCGGAGAAGCTGGCCGCCTTCGGCCCCTGCGACCTCTTCCGCTTCTATGAGGAGCTGGTGCGGGCGGTGGCGCGGCGCTGGGGCGTCGTTCCGCCCCGCCGCGTGCCGCGTGACGGGCCGATCCGCCGGGTGGCCGTGCTGACCAACCAGTTCACCAACGACCAGCACCAGCCCTCGCGCGACTGCTTCGACTACGCCAGCCGGCTCCAGGACGACTTCGGGCTCGACGTCGCCATCATCAACTGCAACACCATGCCGCTGCGGGCCGAGAGCCTGTTCGTTCCGCCGATGATCGCGGAGTTGGTCGACGATTACGAGGGCGTCTTCGCGCTTAAGATGGTCGGGCGGCAGGTGAAGATGGCCTCCTTCACCGACCGCGCCTTTTCCAAGGACAAGCTGTCCACCATCGTCGGCGCCATCGACGGCTACGACCCCGACCTGCTGGTCACCTTCGGCGGGGCCAACGTGGTGGGCGACCTGTTCGCGGTGACCGACGCGCGGCCGGTGGTCTGCCTGCCCACCACGTCGGGGATGACCATCTCGCTGGCCCATCTGGTGCTGGGCTACGAGGAGGGGAACCACACCGACGCCATGCCGGCGCTCTACCGCGGTCCCTTCGCGCGGCGCTTCCGGCCCTTCACGCTGGGCTTTTCCCCGCCTCCCACGGCGGGCGTCGGGGGCGCTCTCGATCTGGGGGATGCGGCCTTCGTGTTCGCCGTGGTCGGCACCCGCCTGGATTTCGAGGTGACCGCGGAGTTCCTTGCGCTGGCCGAGTCCATCCTCGACCGCTGCCCCGGCGCGGTGATCGTCTTCGCCGGGCAGGTCGAGCACTTGCCCGACCGGCTGAAGGCGGCGCGCAACGGCGCGCGGATGCGCAGCCTGGGCCACCTGACCGACATCCGCGCCTTCTACCGGCGCTGCCACGCCTACCTCAACCCGTCGCGCCAGGGCGGAGGGGGCAGCGTCGCCTACGCCATCGCGGAAGGGTTGCCGGTGGTCACGCTGGCTTGGGGCGATGTCGCGAGCGTGGCGGGGGCGGAGATCCCCGTTCCGGACGCCGCCGCCTATGTGGAGCGCGCCGCCGCCCTCGTTGCCGACACCGCACTGCGGGAGCGGCAGGCGGAACTGTCGCGGATCCGCTTCCGAACCGTCGGTGACCGCCACCGCTGCACCGAACGGCTGCTCGCCTATGGCGAGGAGGCGCGGGATCTTCTGCGGGCTGCCGCACAAAAGAAAGACCCGCCGTCCGCTTCCGTGGCAGAGTGATTCGTGACCATCACAGCGAGACCGCCCTCCGTGCCGCGCGACGTCATCATCAACGGCCGTCCCATAGGCCCCGGCCATCCGCCCTATCTGATCGCCGAGATGTCGGGCAACCACAAGGGTGACCTGAACCGGGCGCTGGCCCTGGTCGAGGCCGCCAAGGAGGCCGGCGCCGACGCGGTGAAGCTGCAGACCTACACCGCCGACACCCTGACCATCGACCATGACGGGCCGGGCTTCCTGCTGGAAGGCGGGTTGTGGAAGGGCCGCACCCTGCACGACCTCTACCGCGAGGCCCACACCCCCTGGGAGTGGCACGGCCCGCTGTTCGAACGTGCCCGCGCCATCGGCCTGACCATCTTCAGCTCCCCCTTCGACGACACGGCGGTGGAGCTGCTGGAGCGGCTGGACGCTCCGGCCTTCAAGATCGCCTCCTTCGAGCTGAACGACCTGCCGCTGATCCGCCGGGCCGCCCGCTCGGGCAAGCCGCTGATCCTGTCCACCGGCCTCGCCACGCTGGGCGAGATCGCCGATGCGGTGGAGGCCGCGGGCGACACGCCGCTCGTCCTGCTCCATTGCGTCAGCGGCTACCCGACGCCGCCGGAGGACTGCAACCTGCGCACCATTCCGCATCTGGCGCAGGCTTTCGGCACCGACGTCGGCCTGTCCGATCACACCCACGGCGCGGCGGTGCCGGTCGCCGCGGCGGCGCTGGGCGCGGTGGTGATCGAAAAGCACGTCACCCTGTCCCGCGCCGACGGCGGGGTGGACAGCGCCTTTTCCCTGGAACCGGCGGAGTTCAAGGCGATGGCCGACTCCGTCCGCACCGCCTGGGCGGCTCTGGGCCGCGTGCATTACGGGGTGAAGCCGAGCGAGGCGGGCGGGCGCGACTACCGCCGCTCCCTCTACGTCACCGCCGAGGTGGCGGCGGGCGAGGCGCTGAGCGCCGCCAGCGTCCGCTCCATCCGTCCCGGATACGGCCTGGAGCCGAAACATCTCCCCGCCGTGCTCGGCCGCCGCGCCGCCCGCGCGCTGAAGCGCGGCGAGCCGCTGCGCTGGGACATGCTGGCCCCGGAGGAGGAATGAGCGCCACCAAGGCCACGCCGCGCGTCGTCTGCATCTCACAGGCCCGCATGACCTCGACCCGCCTGCCCGGCAAGGTGCTGATGGAAGCGGCGGGACAGCCGCTGCTGGCGCATCATCTGGGCCGGCTGGCGCGCTGCCGGACGCTCGACGCGCTGGTGCTGGCGACCACGGTGAACGGCACCGACGATCCGGTGGCGGCGTTGGCGGGATCGTTCGGGGTGCCGGTCTTCCGCGGCGACGAACAGGACGTGCTCGGGCGCTTCGCCGGGGCCGCGGCCATGGCAGGCGCCGACGTGGTGGTGCGGGTCACCGCCGATTGCCCGCTGATCGACCCGGCGCTGGTGGACCGCGTGGTGACCGCCTTCCTGGAGGCGGCGGCGCCGCTGGATTATCTCAGCCTGGACGTCACCCGCTTCCCGCGCGGCCTGGACACCGAGGTCTTTACCCGCGCCGCCCTGGACGAGGCCGCCGCCACCGCCGCCGAGCCGGCGGAGCGCGAGCACGTCACCGCCCATATCTACCGCCGTCCGGAACGTTTCCGCATCGGCGCCCCCCTGGCGCCTGAGGACGGCAGCGTCCTGGAGCAGCGCTGGTGCGTGGACGAGGCCGCCGACCTGGAATTGGTGCGCCGCCTGCTGGGCGCCTTGCTCCCCGAAAATCCCGACTTCGGCTGGCAGGATTGTTGCAATCTGCTGCGCCAGAACCCTGAATGGGCCGATCTGAACGGCAGCGTGCGTCAGAACACGCTCCACTGAAACGGAGACACCACCATGGACCGCAAGGAATTCCTGCTCGCGCTCGACGAGATGCTGGAACTGGACCCCGGCACCCTGACGGGCGCGGAAGAACTCGAATCGATCGACAGCTGGGACTCGCTGGCCGTCATCAGCTTCATCGCCCTGGTCGATGAGAAGCTCGGCCATGTGGTGGAGGGCGAGAAGCTCGTCAAGGCGAAGACGGTGGACGACCTGCTCGCTCTTGCCGGCATCGCCGTAACGGCCTGAATTTCCGGTGACCGGAAGGATTGAGCGCTCCCCCAGGCGCGGACGGGCGGACATCGAAGGCGGTCCGGCCTCCTATCTGTCGATTGGGCGGGGCGGCGTTCCGGCCCTGCTCCTGCACGGCTTCGCCGGGGATTCGCTGACTTGGCAGTTCAACGCCGCGGCGCTGGCCACCGACCGCCGGGTCCTGGCGGTGGACCTGCCGGGGCACGGCGCCTCGACCCTGGAGGTCGGGGACGGGCGGGTCGGCGCCTTCGCACCCTGGCTGCTGCGCCTGCTGAACGCGCTGGAGGTTCCGCGCGTCCATGCGGTCGGCCACTCGATGGGCGGCTATGTCGCGCTGGAGTTGGCGCGCCTCGCGCCGGAACGGGTGGCGGGCCTGTCGCTGATCGCCAGCGCCGGCCTCGGCCCTGACTTCGACCTGGAATTCCTGCGGCGGGTCGCGGCGCTGGAGACGGTGGAGGAGGGGCGGGACTGCGCCGCGCGCCTGTTCGCCCGGCCCTGGCTGCTGGCGGGGCGCGTCGGCGAGGTGATGCACGCCCAGGCCACCGATCCTCACCGCAGGGCCGCTCTTGAGCGGATCATCGCCGGCTCTTTCGCGGACGCGCACCGGTCGCCCGGTCCGGTGGACTGGACGGCCTTCCCGATGCCGATCCAATTGCTGTGGGGGCGGGAGGACCGCATCATCCCGGTGCCGAGCGCCGACCGCCTGCCCCCTGGCGCGCCGCTTCATCTCTTCGACAAGGCCGGGCACTTGCCGCATAGTGAGGCGGCAACCCCCGTCACGGCCACCCTCCGCGACTTCCTTTGCGCATGCGACCCCCAATGACCGACTCCATGTTCGCGCTGATCACCGAAGAGCTTGCCCGCATCGCCGCCGACAAAGGGGAAACCCTGCCGGCGCTCGGCCCGGACACGCGCTTCCTCGGCGGGGATCTGCCGATCGACTCCCTCGACCTCGCCACCTTGCTGGTGGTGCTGGAGCAGCGCACCGGCCAGGACCCCTTCCGCGCTGGGTTCATCCAGTTCAACACGGTCGGGGAGCTGGCGGCCCTCTACCGTCCGGTCCTCTGCCATCCGGGCGTGTCCGCCGGGTCCGCATGAGCCTGCCGCCACCGCCCTGCTGGCTGCATCCCGGCGTTCGCCTGATCGAGGCGGAGCGAAGCGTCGGCTGGGCGGAGATCGCCGCGGAGGCCGACGCCTTCGAAGGGGTGTTCCGGGCTGCGGGGGGGCGGGTGGTCCCGCCGAAGCGGGGCGTGCCGGCCCTCGTCGCCGCCCTTGTCGCCGCCGAGCGGGCCGGGGTGGAATTGCATCTGTCGCGCCGCGCCGCCTCTGCGGAAACCGGGCGCAAACCCCATGAACCGGGTTTCGCGGTGCTGCTGGAAACCTCCGGCACCACGGGAACGCCGAAGTTGATACGGCACGACTTCCAGCGTCTGCGCGGGCGGTTGCGCGGCGCCGCCGATCCGGACGCGCGCTGGCTGCTGGCCTATGAGCCGGCGGCCTTCGCCGGGCTTCAGGTGATCCTGACGGTGCTGGCGGCCGGGGCGACGCTGGTGTCGGCGCCCGGCGCCGGGGCGGCGGAACTGGCGCGCCTCGCCGTGAGGCACGCGGTGAGCCACATCAGCGCGACGCCCAGCTTCTGGCGCGCCTTCCTGCTGGCGCTCGATGGCGAAATGCCGACTCTGGCGGCCGTCACGTTGGGCGGGGAGGTTGCCGACCAGCCGCTGCTCGACCGTCTGGCGGAGCGTTTTCCGACCGCGAAACATCGGCACATCTACGCCTCGACGGAGGCCGGGGCACTCTTCGCGGTGGGCGACGGCAAGGCCGGCTTTCCCGCCGCCTGGCTGGACGGCGGCATCGATGGGGTGGGCCTGCGCCTGCGCGACGGCGTGCTGGAGGTGGAGAGCCCCCGCGCGATGCTCGGCCATGAGGGTGGATGGCTGTCCACGGGCGATGTCGTGGCGGTGCGTGGCGACCGGGTGCTGTTCGCCGGGCGCCTCGACGGACGGGTGAACGTCGGCGGGGTCAAGGTTTCGCCGGAGGCGGTGGAGCAGGTGCTGCTGGACGTGCCGGGCGTGCGGGATGCCCTGGTCCAGGCCGCGGCCAATCCGGTGACCGGCCACATCCTGACCGCCCTGGTGGTCCCGGCGCCGGGGGTGGAGGAGGCCGTTTTGCGCGCCGCGATCCGCGCCGCCGTGGCCGATCTGCCGGCGGCGGCGCGGCCCCGTCTGGTGACCATGACCGGGAGCATCGCCCTGGGGGCGGCGGGCAAGAAGACGCGGAAGGGACCGGTATGAGTGGCAAACGGCACGTCATCGTCACCGGCGGCAGCCGCGGGCTGGGGCTGGGGATCGTCGAGGCGCTGCTGGCCGAGGGCTACCGCGTCTCCACCTGCAGCCGCGCATCGAGCGAGGCGCTGGAGCGGCTGGCCGGGCCGGACCTGTTCTGGCGGCCCTGCCGCATCGGCGATGGGGAGGAGGTGCGGGCCTTCATGGACGCCGCCCTGGACTGGGGCGGGGCGTCTCCATTGTGGGGGCTGGTCAACAACGCCGGCATCGCGCGCGATGGGGTTCTGGCGACCTTTCCCGAGATCGACGTCGAGGAGGTCATCCAGGTCAACCTGACCGGCGCCATCCAGGTCGCCCGCGCCTTCCTGCGCGCCAAGCTGGTGAAGCGGGGGCCGGGGCGGATCGTCAACATCTCGTCGATCATCGGGCAGCGGGGCTACACCGGCCTGTCCGCCTATTCGGCGTCGAAGGCGGGGCTGGATGGGCTGACCCGCGCGCTGGCGCGCGAAGTGGGGCGGCTCCAGGTCACCGTCAATTCGGTCGCGCCCGGCTATCTCGCCACCGAGATGTCGGGCACGCTGGCCGAGGGGCAGCGCGACCAGATCGTGCGGCGGACGCCGCTGGGCCGGCTGGGCGAGGTGGCCGACGTGGTGCCGGTGGTCCGTTTCCTGCTGGGCGACGGCGCGGGCTTCGTGACCGGCCAGACCATCGTCGTGGACGGCGGCATCATCGGCTGACGGAAGGAGACGCCCCATGGTGGCCAGCGTGATCGAGGGCGTCGCTCTGACGGGAATCGTCGCCTGCGTTCCGGAGCGGCGCGAAACGGTGGAGGATCTGGCCGCACGCTTCGGCGAGGACGCCGCCCGGCGGATCGCAAAGGCCACCGGCATCGAGGCGCGTCACCTCGCGTCCCCTCACCAATGCACGTCCGATCTGGGGGAGGCGGCGGCACGACGCCTGCTGCACCGGCTGGGTTGGGCGGCGGACAGCGTCGATCTGCTGGTCATGGTCACCCAGACCCACGACCACATCCTGCCGGCCTCGGGCTATCTGCTTCACCATCGGCTGGGGCTGGGCAAAGGGGCGGCGGTGCTGGACCTGACACTCGGCTGCTCGGGCTACGTCCACGGCCTGTGGACCGCTTCGGCGATGCTGAAGGCGGCGGGCGGGCGGCGCGCCCTGCTGGTCGCGGGCGACACGACATCGCGTGTGCTCGACCCCGATGACCGCGCTGTGGCGCCCTTGTTTGGCGACGCCGCAACGGCGACGGCGCTGGTCGCGGGAGAGGGGGCCGCGCCCATGGCCTTCACGCTGGGCAGCGATGGCGCCGGCGCCCCCTACCTCGCCGTCCCCGGAGGCGGTCTGCGGCGGCCCGGCGAGCCTGCGCACCTGTTCATGGATGGCACCCAGGTCTTCGCCTTCACGCTGCGCGAGGTGCCGGGGAACATCCGCGCCGTTCTGGAACGCGCCGGTTGGACGATGGGAACGGTGGACCGGCTGGTCCTGCATCAGGCCAACGCCCAGATGATCCGCCACCTCGCGCAGAAACTCGGCGCCACGCCCGATCAGACGGTGGTCGGGCTCGCCGGATTCGGCAACACCAGTTCCGCCTCCATTCCCCTGGCGCTGGCCTCCGAACTGGGAGCATCGCTGTGCGGCGGTCCGCTGCGCCTCGTCCTGTCGGGATTCGGTGTCGGCTGGTCGTGGGGAAGCGTGGCGCTGACCGCCGGTCCACTCGCCGTTTGCGAGGTGATGGCGCTCGCTGCAAGCCCGGCAGATTCTGCCGGTCTCGACGATCAACCGGCAAACGGTGCCGGGTCCGCGGCAATTTCTGCCGGGTGATCGGCAAAATCTGCCGACCTCTGATTTGCCGAGAGGCAGAAACTGCCTTGCCTGGGCGGCAAATTCGATCTGGCCCATTTTTTGCCTACTGGTAGCCCGAGGGAATTAGTCCCTCTCCGTGCGCGCAACGTCGTACGGACTGACATCCTCCAAAAGGAGTGACTTCCATGGCTGCCAGCGACATCTCCCTCTCGTCGTCGATGCGCACGAACCTGCTGCAATTGCAGGGCGTGCAGGAGTCGATCGCGAAGAAGCAGAACATCCTTTCGACCGGCAACAAGATCAACACGGCCCTCGACGGCCCGACCTCGTTCTTCGCGGCGAAGGGGCTGACCCAGCGTGCGGGCGACCTGAGCGCGCTGAAGGACACGATGGGGCAGGCGATCAGCACCATCAAGGCCGCCGACAAGGGCTTGACCTCGATCGACGACATGATCGAGCAGGCGCGCGGCTTGACCACCGCTGCCTACTCCGCTCTGGGCTCCGACGCCGGCGCGGTCGCCACCCGCAAGACGCTCGCCTCGCAGTTCAACGCGCTGAAGGAGCAGATCGACAAGCTGGCCGGCGACTCCGCTTACGGCGGCAAGAACCTGCTGGCCGGCAACGGCCTGCGCATGGACTCCACCAGCGAGTCGCGCCGCGCCGTCAACACCATCCAGGGCATCGAGAACGCCCGCGTCACCAACGTGGTGTCGGCGGACACCTACACGGTGCGCATCAAGGGCGACGGCTCCATCGAGGGCGCGGCCGGCGAGATCAACAGCGCCGAAATGGCCCACGGCCTGGTCGGCCTGAAGCTGTCCGGCACGATGACCAACACGGCGGGCAGCTTCTCCGACGTGCAGATCGAAGTCCGCGGCGCGTCGGGCCGCGAGCGGTCGTTCATCGTCACGGACGGCAACGAGTCGCGCACGATCACCTACTTCGACAACAGCCAGACCATGGCCGCCAACACGACGACGGCGGCCAAGACGGGCACCGCGCAGGTCACCCAGGTGACGCTGGGCGGCACGATCGAAGCCGGCGA
>NZ_QOKV01000080.1 GCF_008365405.1 Azospirillum brasilense
AGGGTTTCCATGGTTACTTGCCCTTCTTCTTGAACATCGACAGCATGCGCTGGGTGACCAGGAAGCCGCCGAAGATGTTGACGCTGGCCAGGATGACGGCGAGGAAGCCCATGATCTTGGAGAAGCCGAAGCCGGCCGGGCCGGCGGCGATCAGGGCGCCGACGATGATCACCGAGGACACCGCGTTGGTCACCGCCATCAGCGGCGAGTGCAGCGCCGGCGTCACCCGCCACACCACGTAGTAGCCCACGAAGCAGGCCAGCACGAACACCGTCAGGCCGGTGATGAAGAAGTTGCCGTGGCTCGCCGCGTCCGCGACGGGAGCGGCGTGGCCGAGTGCTGCGGCCTGGGCGGCGAGCGCGTCGATCTGCTGGCTGGCCGCGGCGAGCTGGGCCTTCAGCTCGGCGACGCGGTTGGACAATTGAGTCTGATCCATGTGTCTCTCCCTAAATCCGTCCGGCCTTTAGACCGTCTGGCCGGCGAAGGCGGGATGAACGACCTGCCCATCGCGGGTGAGCGCGATGGCCTTCACGATCTCGTCGTCCCAGTTGAGGGCGATGCCCTTCTCCTTGTCGTGCAGCGACTGCAGCAGCGCGAGCAGGTTCTTGGCGTAGAGCAGCGAGGCGCTCTCGGCGATGCGGCTGGGGTAGTTGGCGTGGCCGACGATCTTCACCCCGTTGTCGGTGACGACGACCTTGCCCAGCTCCGAGCCCTCGACGTTGCCGCCCTGCTCCACCGCCAGATCGATCAGCACCGAGCCCGGCTTCATCGACGCCACATGCTCGCGCGTCACCAGGATCGGCG
>NZ_QOKV01000081.1 GCF_008365405.1 Azospirillum brasilense
TGCCCTGTGGGCGCTGATTGAGCCTTTGCTTCCGCCGGAGCCACCCAAGCCGAAGGGCGGGCGGCCCCGGCTGGATAACCGCGCGGCGCTGACCGGCATCCTGTTCGTGTTGCGCTCCGGCATTCCCTGGGAACTGCTGCCGGTGGAGATGGGCTGCGGCTCGGGCATGACATGTTGGCGCCGGCTGCACGAATGGCACCAAGCCGGCGTCTGGGAACGGCTGCACCGCGTGCTGCTCGACCGGCTCGGCTACGCCAACGCCATCAACTGGGAGCGGGCCGCGGTAGACAGCGCCGCCGTTCCGGCAAAAAGGGGGGTGAGGAGACCGGCCCGAACCCGACGGATCGCGGCAAGCCGGGCTCCAAGCGGCACATCCTCGTCGATGCCAACGGCATTCCACTCGCTCTGAGGAGCTCGTCGGCCAACCGGCACGACAGCAAGCTGCTTGAGGCGCTGGTCGATGCTGTGCCGGCGATCCGCCAGTGTGTGGGCCGGCCACGGCGCCGACCGGCCAAGTTGCACGCCGACAAGGGCTACGACTTCGCCTTCTGCCGACAAGCGCTGCGACGGCGGGCCATCATTCCGCGTATCGCCCGCCGCGGCATCGAGAGCAGCGAGCGCCTGGGCCGACACCGTTGGGTGGTCGAGCGTACGCTCGCTTGGTTCGCCCGCTTCCGCCGCCTCGCCGTCCGTTACGAGCGGCGCGCCGACATCTTCACCGCCTTTCACCACATCGCTGCCAGCCTCATCTGCTGGCGCTTCGTCCAGAAATGGTTCTGTTAGGCGCTCT
>NZ_QOKV01000082.1 GCF_008365405.1 Azospirillum brasilense
GGGTGAAGTCGTAACAAGGTAGCCGTAGGGGAACCTGCGGCTGGATCACCTCCTTTCTAAGGAAAAGCCGGCCCGTCCGATCGGGCCGCGCGCCGACCAAGAAGCCGCCGCCGGCGCATCCCTTCTCACGGATCTCATCGTTGCCACCCAAGTGATGAGCTTGGGCAGCGAGGGGCTAGTAGCTCAGTTGGTTAGAGCGCGCGCTTGATAAGCGTGAGGTCGGAGGTTCAAATCCTCCCTGGCCCACCACCCATCAGGCCACCCATCAAGTTGGGAAGCGCGCTTGACGCCAAACGGGGGCATAGCTCAGTTGGGAGAGCGCCTGCTTTGCAAGCAGGAGGTCGTCGGTTCGATCCCGTCTGCCTCCACCAGAACCCTCGCTTTCGAGGGGCTGGTGTCGAGGCGATGGTGGTCTCCCTGGGATCCGTCAGAAGGAAACGCAACACGGAAACGTGAGCTTCGGGCTCCTCATCGCTGAGGGGACTGGAGCGGGATCATGGACAGTGTGAAGACGATTGTTAAGTGACCGAGGACGGACCTCGGGCCGGCTCTGAAGAAGGGTTGGTTCGATGGTCAATGCATCTTGCGGCGTTGTGCGTGCGTCTGGGCTTGCCCCTGCGCGTGGCGCAACCGCTGAGTAGAGGATCAAGCGTCTGAAGGGCATCTGGTGGATGCCTTGGCACTGAGAGGCGATGAAGGACGCAGCACGTTGCGATAAGCCATGGGGAGCCGCGAGCAGGCTTTGATCCGTGGATTTCCGAATGGGGC
>NZ_QOKV01000083.1 GCF_008365405.1 Azospirillum brasilense
CATGATCGGGAGAACGGTTTGTGTCTACGCTCGACCTTACGCTTGACCCGGAGCCCGTGCAGGTGCGCCGCATGGAAGTGATCACGGGCGATGTAGGCCGCCGGACCTGGTCGCCGGAGGAGAAGGCGCGGATCCTGGCCGAGGCGGCGGTGCCCGGGGCGGTGGTTTCCGAAGTGGCCCGGCGTCATGGACTGCGGCCTCAGCAGGTGTTCGGCTGGCGTCGGGAATCGCGCACCGCCGGCCGCTCCCAGGAGGGCATGGTGTTCGCCCCAGTGGTGCTGGACACCACACCGTCCTCCGCCACGTCGATGCCGAAGGAGCCCCTGGCCATCGAGGTGCAGATCGGCGATGCGATGGTGCGCGTGCCCGCCGGCATGGACGGCGCCACCGTCAGGGCGGTGCTGCGCGCGGTGAGGGCGTCGCGATGATCGGCATCGAGGGCGCGGTGCGGGTCCTGGTCGCCGCCAAGCCGGTCGACTTCCGCAAGGGCATGGATGGGCTGGCCGCCTTGGTGCAGCAGCAGCTGGGAGCGGATCCCTTCAGCGGGGTCGTCTACGTCTTCCGCTCCAAGCGAGCCGATCGGGTCAAGCTCTTGCATTGGGACGGCACCGGACTGGTTCTCGTCGCGAAGAGATTGGAGGCCGGCCAGTTCCGCTGGCCAGCGATCCGCGACGGCGTGATCCGGCTGACCCCGGCTCAGCTCTCGGCGCTCGTCGAGGGTCTGGATTGGACCCGGGTGCG
>NZ_QOKV01000084.1 GCF_008365405.1 Azospirillum brasilense
GGCAAGTTGGTCGCCGACGAGACGACGGCGCCGGTGCTCGACCCCGGACGCGGCAGCACGAAGACCGGCCAGCTCTGGGCCTACGCGCGCGACGATCGCCCTTGGAACGGACCGGAGCCGCCGGCGGTGGCCTACGTCTATGCTCCCGATCGCAAGGCGGAACGGCCGGTGGCGCACCTGCGGGGATTCACCGGCGTGCTCCAGGTCGACGGCTATGCCGGCTATCGCAAGCTGGCCGAGGGCGGAGCCGTGCGCCTCGCCTTCTGCTGGGCGCACGTCCGCCGGGGCTTCTATGATCTCCAGACCGGCGGCTCGGCGCCGATCGCCAGCGAAGCCTTGCGGCGCATCGCCCAGTTGTACGCGGTGGAAGCGGAGATCCGCGGCCGTGACGCCGAGGCGCGCCGCCGGGAGCGCCAGGCCCGCTCGACGCCGCTGATTGCGGAACTGAAGGCGTGGCTGGAAAAGCAGCTGGCGACGGTGTTGCGCAAATCGACATTGGCCGAGGCGATCCGCTACGCGCTCAGCCGCTGGGAGGGGCTGACGCTGTTCCTCGACGACGGCCGGGTGGAGATCGACAGCAACAGTGTGGAGCGCAGCATCCGCCCGCTGGCCCTCACGCGCAAGAATGCTCTGTTCGCTGGCAGCGACGGCGGCGGTGAGCACTGGGCCACCGTCGCGTCGCTGGTGGAAACCTGCAAGCTCAACGG
>NZ_QOKV01000085.1 GCF_008365405.1 Azospirillum brasilense
TCGTCGACCTGCAGCAGGGCGACTACGAGGAGATGGACCAGCTGGCCATCGCCAAGCCGCTGTGCAAGGCGGCCTTCCGCGTGCTGCACGCCCAGGACATCGGCATCGCCGTGGCCCGCGCGATCCGCGCCGCGGTGTCGGGCCGTCCGGGCGGCGTCTACCTCGACCTGCCGGCCAAGCTGTTCTCGCAGGTGATGGACGCCGCCGAGGGGGCGCGCTCGCTGGTCAAGGTGGTCGACGCCGCCCCGGCGCAGCTGCCCTCGCCGGACTCGGTGGCGCGCGCCCTGGAGGTGCTGAAGGGCGCCAAGCGGCCGCTGATCATCCTCGGCAAGGGGGCGGCCTACGCCCAGGCCGACGAGGCGGTGCGTGAGCTGGTCGAGAAGTCGGGCATCCCGTTCCTGCCGATGAGCATGGCCAAGGGGCTGCTGCCCGACACCCACCCGCAGTCGGCGGGGGCGGCGCGCTCGATGGTGCTGAAGGACGCCGACGTGGTGGTGCTGGTGGGCGCGCGGCTGAACTGGCTCTTGTCGCACGGCAAGGGCAAGACGTGGGGCGAGCCGGGGTCGAAGACCTTCATCCAGATCGACATCGAGCCGCGCGAGATGGACAGCAACGTGGCGATCGTGGCGCCGCTGGTCGGCGACATCGGGTCCTGCGTGTCGGC
>NZ_QOKV01000086.1 GCF_008365405.1 Azospirillum brasilense
TGCATCACCGGCACCGGGTTCATGAAATGCATGCCCATGAACTTGGACGGGCGGTCCGTCGAGGCCGCGAGGCGGGTGATCGAGATCGACGAGGTGTTCGTCGCGATCAGCGCCTCGGGCTTCAGGTTCGGGACCAGCTTCTTGAAGATCTCGCGCTTGAGCGCTTCGTTCTCCGTCGCGGCCTCGACCACCAGATCGGCGTCATGGAACACGGACAGGTCGGAACCGGTGGCGATGCGGGCGATCGCCGCCGTCTTGTCGGCCTCCGTCAGCTTCCCCTTCTGAACCTGACGGTCCATGTTCTTGGAGATGGCGGCCACCGACTTCTGCAGAATCTCCGGGCTGATGTCGGAGATGACGACCTCGTACCCCGCCTGCGCGCAGACGTGGGCGATGCCGCTGCCCATCTGGCCGGCACCGATGATGCCAATCTTCTTGATCGTGGACATATGAGCTTTCCCGCTTGTCTTTGGCCCGCTGGTCTTCCGAAGAGGACTGGCCGGTTACGCCTTGCCCAGCTCGGCCGTCAGCTCCGGCACCGCCTTGAACAGGTCGGCGACGAGGCCGTAGTCGGCGACCTGGAAGATCGGCGCCTCCTCGTCCTTGTTGATGGCGACGATGACCTTGCTGTCCTTCATGCCGGCGAGGTGCTGGATG
>NZ_QOKV01000087.1 GCF_008365405.1 Azospirillum brasilense
GACCAGACTCTATCGAAGAACCGCGATGACCGCCCCGCTGTGGATAACCGGCCCGCCTACGCCAGCCATGGGAAGGCGCTGCGGCGGGCCGCTTCCCCACAGCTACACCACGCTTCGGGACACGACCTGATGTGCGGCCCGGAGATGATTCTAGGTTGCCCGAGAAACTTCAAGATCGCTGCAGTCGTCTCGGTTCCGTCAGGTGTCGCGCCATACCTGAGTCGACGATGCCGAAGGTCTGGCGGCGGGCGCCGTGAACGACGCGAGGCCGATCATATCGCGCAGAGCAGCGACTCTTTGGACATGGATCGTCGGTCGCTGCGCCGCAGAGACGTGCTGGTTGCGCCGGGTTGCCGGGCGTAGGACGTTGCGCACCTCGTCGTGGGTTCGGCGGAACCGGTATGAGTGCTGTCGCGAAAGGGCGGGGCGATCGCCGCCCGCCGTCAATCTTTGCAATGGAACCCTCTTTGCAATGGAACCTTGCGGCGACGGGTCGTGTCCCGAAGCGTGGTGTAGCTGTGGGGAAGCGGCCCGCCGCAGCGCCTTCCCATGGCTGGCGTAGGCGGGCCGGTTATCCACAGCGGGGCGGTCATCGCGGTTCTTCGATAGAGTCTGG
>NZ_QOKV01000088.1 GCF_008365405.1 Azospirillum brasilense
CCGCAGCCTGACCGTCATCGACCAGGGCATCGCCGACACCGCGAACGGCGGGATGACCGTCACCGCCCTGCTGGCCTCCGCCGGCACCGCCACCGACGCCGAGTACGACAGCCCCGTCCCGATGGTCCCCGTCCTTCCGCTCGGCATCGCCGTCACCGGGGTGACCAACAGCAACGGCACCTGGCAGTACAAGGTCGGCACCGGCGCCTGGACGGACATCCCCACCGCCTCGTCCAACGGCTCGGCGCTGCTGCTCGCCGGGTCGGACCGCGTGCGCTTCGTGCCGAGCGGGTCGGGCTTCACCAACACCGACACCGGCGGCCTCACCTTCAAGGCGTGGGACCTGACCAGCGGCACCGCGGGCGGCACCGCCGACACCAGCGCGGACGCCTACAGCACGGGCGGCGCCACCGTGACGATCCGCGTCGACGCCGTGCCGACCCTGACCGCGACCGGCGGAGCCAAGACCTTCGGCGTCGGGGTGGACAGCGCCACCACCAGCCTGTTCAGCGGCGTGACGGCCTCCACGGTGGAGGCGGGGCAGAGCTTC
>NZ_QOKV01000008.1 GCF_008365405.1 Azospirillum brasilense
GACCAGACTCTATCGAAGAACCGCGATGACCGCCCCGCTGTGGATAACCGGCCCGCCTACGCCAGCCATGGGAAGGCGCTGCGGCGGGCCGCTTCCCCACAGCTACACCACGCTTCGGGACACGACCAAGTAGCGCCGTCGCTCAGCGAAAAAATGGCAGGCTAACTTTCAGGTGCGGACAGTATACAAAAACCGAAGACGGCTAGCTGGCTGATAGGCCGTCGCGCATGAAAAAGGCGCCTTACGGCGCCTTTGCCCCCTCCCCGACCCTCCCCCGCTGCGCAGGGGAGGGGGAAGAGAGGCGCCCTCCCCCGCTGGTGCGAGGGAGGGTGAAACCTTACCGTCAGGCGGCGGGGCCGTCCTTCTTGGTCAGGTCTTCGCCGGTGGCCTGGTCGACCTGCTTCATCGACAGCTTCACCTTGCCGCGGTCGTCGAAGCCGATGACCTTCACCTTCACCGAGTCACCCTGCGACACCACGTCCGACACCTTGCCGACGCGCTGCGGCGACAGCTCGGAGATGTGGACGAGGCCGTCGCGCGAGCCCAGGAAGTTCACGAAGGCGCCGAAATCGACGACCTTCACGACCTTGCCGGTGTAGACCACGTTCATTTCCGGCTCGGCGACGATGCCCTTGATCCAGTCGATGGCGGCCTGGGCGGCCTTGGTGTCCACCGCGGCCACCTTCACCGTGCCGTCGTCCTCGATGTCGATCTTGGCGCCGGTCTGCTCCACGATCTCGCGGATCACCTTGCCGCCGGAGCCGATCACGTCGCGGATCTTCTCCTTCGGGATGTTGATCACGGTGATGCGCGGGGCGTTCTCGTTCACCGCCTCGCGGGCGCCGGTCAGGGCCTGGGCCATCTCGCCCAGGATGTGCAGGCGGCCGTCCTTGGCCTGGCCCAGGGCGATCTTCATGATCTCCTCGGTGATCGAGGTGATCTTGATGTCCATCTGGAGCGCGGTGATGCCCGCGTCGGTGCCGGCCACCTTGAAGTCCATGTCGCCCAGGTGATCCTCGTCACCCAGGATGTCCGACAGGACCGCGAAGCCGTCGTCTTCCTTGATCAGGCCCATGGCGATGCCGGCCACCGGACGCGCCAGCGGAGCGCCGGCGTCCATCAGCGACAGCGAGGTGCCGCAAACCGTCGCCATCGACGACGAGCCGTTGGACTCGGTCACTTCCGACACCACGCGGAGCGTGTAGGGGAAGTCTTCCTTCTTCGGCAGCAGCGGGTGGATGGCGCGCCACGCCAGCTTGCCATGGCCGATCTCGCGGCGGCCCGGCGAGCCCATGCGGCCGGCCTCGCCCACCGAGTACGGAGGGAAGTTGTAGTGGAGCATGAAATGCTCCCGGTACTCGCCCTGCAGCGCGTCGATGATCTGCTCGTCCTGGCTGGTGCCCAGCGTGGTGACGACCAGGGCCTGCGTCTCGCCGCGGGTGAACAGCGCCGAACCGTGGGCGCGCGGCAGCACGCCGACCTCCGACACGATCGGACGGACCGTCTTGGTGTCGCGCCCGTCGATGCGGCGGCCGGTCTTCAGGACGGCGCCGCGCAGGATGTCGGCCTCCAGCTCCTTGAACTCGGTCACGATGGCCTGGGTCTCGTGGGCCTCGGCCAGAGCCTCCAGCGCCTTCGCCTTGGCGGCGCCGATCTTCTCGTAGCGGACCTGCTTCACCGTCTCGGTGTAGGCGGCCTCGACGTCGGCACCGACGGTCGCGCGCAGCTTCGCCTTCAGCGCGGCGCGGTCGTAGGCCGGGGCCGGAAGGTCCCACGGCTCCTTGGCGCACTGCTCGGCCAAGTCGATGATGGCGTCGATGACCGGCTGGAAGCCGCTGTGGCCGAACATCACGGCGCCCAGCATGATCTCCTCGGACAGCTCCTTGGCTTCCGATTCGACCATCAGCACGCCGTCCTGGGTGCCGGCGACCACGAGGTCGAGCGCGGAACCGTCAACGGCGTCCATGGTCGGGTTCAGCACATACTGGCCGTCGACGTAGCCGACGCGGGCGGCGCCGATCGGACCGAGGAACGGGATGCCGGAGATCGTCAGCGCGGCCGAGGTGCCGACCATCGCGACGATGTCCGGATCGTTCTCCAGATCGTGGCTCAGCACGGTGCAGATGACCTGCGTCTCGTTGCGGAAGCCATCGGCGAACAGCGGACGGATGGGACGGTCGATCAGGCGGCTGACCAGCGTCTCCTTCTCCGTCGGGCGGCCTTCACGCTTGAAGAAGCCGCCGGGAATCTTGCCGGCTGCGAAGGACTTTTCCTGGTAATTGACCGTCAGCGGAAAGAAATCGACGCCCGGCTTCGGCGACTTGGCGCCGACGACCGTGCAGAGGACCGTGGTCTCACCATAGGTGACCAGCACCGCGCCGTCGGCCTGACGGGCGATCTTGCCCGTCTCGAACGTCAGCTTGCGTCCACCCCATTCGATTTCTTTGCGGAAAACCTTGAACATGGATTCTTCCTTCCATCCGACACCTAGGCCCGCCGGATTGCTGGCCTAAGCCGGGGTCATCGGTCGTCGGACCCCGCATGTGAAAACCCAACAAAGGGTAAAACCCGAAACGGGCCAAAAACGTCAAACGGCCGGTCCCGGAAGGTCCGGGCCGGCCGTTTGATCAATACATACCTTCGCGAACAGCCGCACGCCCCGACCAGCGCGACACTCCCCTGTGCACCGGAACGCGGCGCGGCGGATCGAGCGCTGATCGGGACGGATGTTCGGTCACCAGGACGGACGCCTTTTGGAAATCAGCGACGCAGGCCCAGACGCTCGATGAGCGTGGCGTAGCGGCTGTTGTCCTTCTTCTTGAGATAGTCGAGAAGACGGCGACGCTGGCCGACCATCACCAGCAGACCACGGCGGGAGTGGAAGTCCTTCTTGTGGCCCTGCAGGTGCTCGGTCAGGTTCCGGATGCGCTCGGACAGGATCGCGACCTGGACCTCGGGCGAACCGGTGTCGTTGGTGCCGCGCGAATAGTCCTTAATGAGTTCCTGCTTGCGATCGGGCGTGATCGACATCGGGGTCTCCATCGTTCATAGGTTGAGAACGCGCACCGGACGGACCTCCGCCCCCTCCACGCGCGCCAGCGCCACCGGCTTGCCGCCGAAAAGCGCAATAACGGTGCCATCCCCACCAACATCGCCGCGCAGCGCCGTGAGGCGTTCGCGGTCCTGCCGGGTGAGGAGTGCCACCGTCTGGCCGTGCTTCAGTCGGTGCGCTTCCGCGTCCGTCAGGGCCAGCGCCGGGATGTCGTCCAGCGCGGTCTCGATCGGCAGCAGAAGTCTTTCGACCGCGGCACCTTGCTCCATCGCGGTCAGATCGTCCAGGGAAATCGCCCCGTCAAGCGTGAAAGACCCGACGCGCAGGCGTCGCAGATCGCGGATGTGCCCCACCGTCCCCAACCGTTCGGCGAGGTCGCGGGCGATGGAGCGGACATAGGTGCCCTTGCCGCAATCCACCTCCAGCACCGCGTGGTCGGCGTCCGGGGTTTCGACCAGCTCCAGCCGGTCGATGCGGACGGTGCGGGGGGCGATGTCCACCACCTCCCCCTCGCGGGCGATGTCGTAGGCGCGCTCGCCGTTGATCTTCAGCGCGCAGTATTGCGGCGGAATCTGCTCGACGAAGCCCAGGAAGGCGGGCAGTGCGGCGCGGATCGCCTCGGCGTCGGGCCGCACCGCGGAGGTTTCCGTCGCCGAGCCCTCGCGGTCGTCGGTGGTGGTGCGGGTCCCCCAGGCCACGGTGAAGCGGTAGGTCTTCTCGCCGTCCATGGCGTAGGAGACGGTCTTGGTCGCCTCGCCCAGCGCGATGGGCAGGATGCCCGTGGCGATGGGGTCCAGCGTGCCGCCGTGCCCGGCCTTCTCCGCGTTCAGATGGCGCCGCACCTTGGACAGCGCCTGCGTGGAGGTCATCCCCGCCGGCTTGTCCAGCACGATCCAACCGTGGATCGGCTCGCCTTTGCGCTTACGAGCCACGGCGCCCCTCGCCCTCGCCGCCGTTGCCCTCATCCCCGTCGTCTTCGTCTTCGTCCTCGTCCTCGTCGTCGATGTCTTCACCGTCGTCGAGGTCGTCCGTCTCGGTCTCGTCCTCCTCGTCCCAGCCGTCGTCCTCTTCGTCATGGTCGTCGTCGCCGTTCACGCGGTCGGCGAGCGAGCGGTAGCCGACGTCGCGGGCGACCGCCGGGCTGTGCAGGATGTCGTCGATGCGACCGGCATAGTCGAAGGAGGTGTCGGCCTCGAAGCTCAGCGTCGGGGCGTGGCGCAGGTTGATGGCGCGGGCGACCTGGCCGCGCAGGAAGGGCGCGGCGCGGCGCAGGGCCGACAGCGTCTCGTCCATCGGGCCGCCGCCCAACGGCGTGACGAAGGCGGTGGCGTTGCGCAGGTCCGGGCTGATCCGCACCTCGGTCACCGTGACGTTCAGTTCCGCCAGTTCGGGGTCGTGGAAGTCGCCGCGCCGGAACAGGTCCGCCAGGGCATGGCGGATTTCCTCGCCGATGCGGAGCTGGCGCTGGGACGGCGGCTTTCCGGCCAGGTCGTGTTTCTTTCTCATGCTGTCGATCCCGAATGCGGTGCGGGAGGGATCGGTCCCTCCGCGAAAACACGACAAGGGCGCACGGGCGCCCTTGTCATCTGTAACGTCATCTGTAGCCGGTCCGTGAGCCGGGATGCGGCGGCGGGCTTACAGCTCGCGCGCCACCTCCTCGATCTCGAAGGCTTCGATGATGTCGCCGGCCAGGATGTTGTCGTAATTCTCGAAGGCCATGCCGCACTCGTAACCCTCGCGCACTTCCTTGACCTCGTCCTTGAAGCGCTTGAGCGTCTTGAGCGTGCCCTCGTGGATGACGACGTTGTCGCGCAGCAGGCGGCAACCGGCGCCGCGCTTGACGGTGCCCTGCGTGACCATGCAACCGGCGACCTTGCCGACCTTGGTGATGTTGAAGACCTCGCGGATCTCGGCGTAGCCGATGAAACGCTCGCGCAGGGTCGGCGACAGCATGCCGGTGAGGGCCGCCTTCACGTCGTCGATCACGTTGTAGATGATCGAGTAGTAGCGGATCTCGACGCCGTCGCGCTTGGCCATGTCGCGGGCCTGCGGGTTGGCGCGGACGTTGAAGCCGAAGACCATCGCGTTGGACGCGTTCGCCAGCGTGATGTCGGACTCGTTGATCGCACCCACCGACGCGTGCAGCACGCGGACCTTGACCTCGGTGTTCTCCGCCGTGAGCTTCTCCAGGGCGTTGGAGATCGCTTCGATGGAGCCCTGCACGTCGCCCTTGATGACGACCGGCAGTTCCTTGGCCTCGCCCGCCTGGATGCGGCTGAACATGTCCTGCAGCGAGCCGCGGGCCGACGCCGCGTTGGCAGCTTCGCGCTTCTTGCGCTGGCGGAACTCGGCGATCTCACGGGCGCGGGCTTCCGACTCGACGACGGTGAAGTCGTCGCCGGCGAGCGGCGTGCCGTTGAGACCCAGCACCTCGACCGGGCTGGCCGGGGCGGCCTGCTCGACGCTCTGGCCGCGGTCGTTGACCAGGGCGCGGACACGGCCCCACTCCGACCCGGTGACGAACACGTCGCCGACCTTCAGCGTGCCGCGCTGGACCAGCACGGTGGCGACCGAACCGCGGCCGCGCTCCAACTTGGCCTCGACCACGACGCCTTCGGCGGTGCGGCCCGGGTTGGCCTTCAGCTCCAGGATTTCCGCCTGCAGGAGGATGGCCTCCTCCAGCTTGTCCAGGTTGCGCTTGGCCTTGGCCGACACTTCCACGGTCTGGATGTCACCGCCCAGTTCCTCCACGACCAGCTCGTGCTGGAGCAGTTCCTGGCGGACACGGTCCGGCTTGGCGTCGGGCAGGTCGATCTTGTTGATGGCGACGATGATCGGAACCTTCGCAGCCTTGGCGTGATGGATCGCCTCGATCGTCTGCGGCATGACGCCGTCGTTCGCCGCGACGACCAGCACCACCACGTCCGTGACGTTGGCGCCGCGGGCGCGCATCTCGGTGAAGGCGGCGTGACCCGGCGTGTCGATGAAGGTGATCTTCGCACCCGACTCCAGCTGCACCTGATAGGCGCCGATGTGCTGGGTGATGCCGCCGGCCTCGCGGCTGACCACGTCGGTCTGACGCAGGGCGTCGAGCAGCGAGGTCTTGCCGTGGTCGACGTGGCCCATGATCGTGACGACCGGGGGACGCGGCACCAGCGCCGTTTCCGCATCGTCGTTGAGGCGCAGGCCGACCTCGACGTCCGCCTCCGACACGCGGCGCACGCGGTGGCCGAACTCGGCGATGACCAGCTCCGCCGTGTCGGCGTCGATGGTCTGGTTGATGGTGGCCATCACGCCCATGCGCATGAGCTGCTTGATCACGTCGGCGCCGCGTTCCGCCATGCGGTTCGCCAGCTCCTGGACGGTGATGACCTCGGGCAGCACGACGTCGCGGGTCACTTTCTGCGTCTCCTGACGGCTCATCTGGCGGAGCCGCTCGCGCTCGCGGGCACGGCGGACCGCGGCCAGCGAACGGGTGCGCTCACCATCGTCGCTCAGCGCCTGCGAGACGGTCATCTTGGAGCCCTTGCGGCGGTCGCCCGCCGGGCCGGCCTTGCGCGCCGGAGCCGGCGCCGGAGCCTTCTTGTTCCCGGGCTTGCCGCGGCGGTCGTCCTCTTCCTCGCCGAAGCGGGGAGCGGCCGGAGCCCCCGGACCACGGGCGGCCGGAGCCTCCGTGGTGGTGGCCGCGGTGCGCGCACCGGCGCCACCGGCGGCGGGACGGGCACCAGCGCCCTGCGGACGCGTCTGTTCGGTGTCCTTGCGCTTGGCCTCGTCGGCCTCCTTGCGCTTGGCTTCCTCTTCCTGGCGGCGGCGCTCGGCCTCCTGGGCCTTGGCGCGCTCCGCCTCCTCGATGCCGCGCAGCTCGGCCAGCTCGCGCTGGCGCAGAGTCTCGGCGTCGAGAATCTCCGGTTCCTCCTCGACCACCTGGGCCGGCTGGGACGCCGCCTCCTCGGCGGCGCGGGCGGCGGCCTCGGCGGCCAAGACGGCGGCCTCGGCCTCCTCCTCGGCGCGGCGGCGGTTGTCCTCGGCCGCCCCCTGCAGGGCGCGGATGCGCGCCTCGCGTTCCTGGTTGGTCAGTTGACGGACGGCGCCGCCGCCACCGCCGCGCTGGCGCTGGCCCGGCCCACCCCGGACGGGGATGCCCTGGGCGGCCTGACGCGCGGCTGCGCCGCCGTCGGCCACGCCCGGCAGAGCGCCCTTCTCCACGGCCCGCTTACGCTTGACCTCCACGGTCACGGGCTTCGACCGGCCATGGGAGAAGCTCTGCCGGACCTGGGTCTCGACCGGCTTCTTCAGCTCCAGCTTCCCTTTGCCGGAGCCGGAGAGGTGCAAGACTTTCTTTTGGTCCTGGTCGTTGCTGTCGGTCATCGGTTCCCGAATGGTCAGACGTTGCTTACGTGGCCGGCCGGCGGAGAGCCGGCGACAAAGCCTTTGATACCCTTGAGACGCGCGGAGTCGCGTGCCAATCCCTTGGCCAGCTTCCCGCGCGCCACCACCGCGTGCACGGCGTTTTCCCGTCCCAGGGCCGCGGCCATCGCCGCGGCGTCGAACAGGTCCACGACCGGCATATCCGGCGCCAGCGCTGTGATCTTGCCCCGCTGGTCGGGCGAACCGTCGCTGGCCTCGACCAGCAGATAGGGCGGTCCGGCGCGTCCGACCTGATTGGTCTTCAGCGCCTCGCGCACCTTTTCGTATCCGGCCAGAGCCTGCCCGGCCCGGCGCGCCAGCCCGAAGGCATCCAGGCACCGCCGCTCCAGCAGCTTCTCCAGCCGCTCCGCCAGATCGGGCGGGACGCGCACCGCGCGCCGCGCCGCCTTGGCGAACATGTTCTTGGCCAAAGCCTTCGTAAAGGCCGCCTTGTCCCCCGACAGCCAGAGGCCGCGGCCCGGAAGCCGTTCCTCCAGATCCGGCACGATCTCGCCGTCGGGTGATACCACGAAACGGATCATGCCGTCTTTCGGCTGCACGGTGCCGGTGGCGATGCAGCGGCGCAGCGGACCCTTTTCCAGGTCCGCCGGCAGCAGCGCCTCCCCTTCGACCGCGAGGTCGTCCGGTTCACCATCCGCCGGAGTCTGTTCGTTCCTGTCGCTCAGCCCAACCATCCGTACCGTTTGTGCGTCCTAAGTCCCGGCTCAGCTCTGCGCCGCCTGGTCGTCGGTGGAGGGTTGCGCCGCGGTGGGCGCGCCTTCCTCGCCGTCGAACCAGTGGGCACGGGCGGCCATGATGATCTCGTTGGCCTCGTCTTCCGTCGGGGCCTCCTTGCCGAGAATGTCGCGCAGCTCGTCCGCGGCGAGGTCGGCGAGGTCGTCCATCGTCTTCACACCGTTCTCCCCCAGCTTCACCAGCAGGGTCGGGCTGAAGCCGGTGACGTCCGCCACCGCATCCTCGACGCCGAGCGTCTGGCGCCTCTCGGTCATGCGGACGTCCTGCTCCTCAAGGAAGTTGAGGGCGCGCTGCTTCAGCTCTTCCGCCACATCCTCGTCGAAGCCTTCGATTTCGGCCAGCTCCTCGGTCTCGACGTAGGCGATCTCCTCCACGGAGGTGAAGCCTTCGGCGACCAGGAGATGGGCGATCACGTCGTCCACGTCCAGCGCGTCCATGAAGAGCTGCGAGCGGGTGCGGAACTCGTCCGACCGGCGCTCCGACTCCTCCTGCTCGGTCAGGATGTCGATGTCCCAGCCGGTGAGCTGGGTGGCGAGGCGCACGTTCTGGCCGCGGCGGCCGATGGCCAGCGACAGTTGGTCGTCGGGCACCACCACCTCGATGCGGCTGTTGTCCTCGTCCATCACGACCTTGGCGACCTCGGCCGGGGCCAGGGCGTTGACGATGAAGGTCGCCGGCTCCTGGTTCCACTGGATGATGTCGATCTTCTCGCCCTGCAGCTCGCCGACGACCGCCTGGACGCGGCTGCCGCGCATGCCGACGCAGGCGCCGACCGGGTCGATGGAGCTGTCGTGGCTGATCACCGCGATCTTGGCGCGCGAGCCCGGGTCGCGGGCGACGGCCTTGATCTCGATGATGCCGTCGTAGATTTCCGGCACTTCCTGGGCGAACAGCTTCGCCATGAAGATCGGATGGGTGCGCGACAGGAAGATCTGCGGACCTCGCGCTTCCTCGCGCACATCGTAGATGTAGGCGCGCACGCGGTCGCCGTTCTTGAAATGCTCGCGCGGCAGCAGCTCGTCGCGGCGCAGGATCGCCTCGGCGCGGCCCAGGTCGACGGTGACGTTGCCGTATTCGACGCGCTTGACCAGACCGTTGACGATCTCGCCGATGCGGTCCTTGTATTCGTTGAACTGGCGCTTGCGCTCCGCGTCGCGAACCTTCTGGACGATGACCTGCTTGGCCGTCTGGGCGGCGATGCGGCCGAAGTCGATGGGCGGCAGCGGATCGACCAGGAAGTCGCCGACCTGGGCGCCGGGCTTGCGGCGCTGGGCGTAGGCGAGGGTCACCTGGGTCGCCTCGTTCTCCACCGCCTCGACCACCTCCAGGTGGCGGGTCAGGTGGATGTCGCCCGTCTTGCGGTCGATGCGGGCGCGGATGTCGTGCTCGTGGCCGTACTTGGAGCGCCCGGCCTTCTGAATCGCCTGCTCCATCGCCTCCAGGACTTCGTCCCGGTCGATGTTCTTTTCGCGGGCAACCGCGTCAGCGACTTGCAGCAGTTCCATCCGTCACACTTCCTGGACTGGCGTTTGTTCTTCGAGTGAAGCCCGGAGCGGCCGTCAACCCTGGCCCTGGCTGGCGCGGATCAGTTCATCCGTCAAGACCAGCTTGGCGCGCAGGATGTTGTCGAACTCCAGCCGGGCGGCTCCCTGTTCCGATTCGATGCACACGAGGCCGTCGTCGACGCCCTTCAGCATGCCCTTGAAGCGTTTGCGGCCATCGACGGCAAGCCGGGTCTCCAGCTTGGCCTCGAAACCGGCGAAACGCTCGAAATCCTTCAGACGGGTCAGCGGCCGGTCGATGCCCGGCGAACTGACCTCCAGCGTGTAGGCGCTCTTGATCGGATCTTCAACGTCGAGCACCGCGGAGATCGCGCGGCTGATGTCGGCGCAGTCTTCGACCGTCATGGGCGCGCCGTCGGCGCGTTCCGCCATGACCTGCAGAACCATGCGCTGCCCACCGGTCAACTGCACACGCACGAGTTCGTAGCCCATGGCCTCGACCGACGGCGTGATGATCTGCTCGATACGACCGGTTGCTTCCATTCCACCTGACCCGCCCCCGCGGTCTCCCCTGGCACAGCGCCCTGGGACCAACACGGGGATTCCATACGCTGATAAAAAAATAAGTGGGCCAAGGCCCACCCGCAAAGCGTCCCGCCGGCCCGGTTTCCCGAGCCGCCGATCCGTATGGGTTCATGCGGTGAATATAGACATTCCGGAGCAGGCCGCAAGCGCTTTTCCGCAAGGTCCTATGCCAAGCGCTTGGTGGGCCGGTTCGGCCGGGGTAAAGTGAAGCCTTCGGCGGCCTTCGCACCGCTCGGAAAAGCATCCTGCAGAGGCCGCTCACCGTGATCCTCGAAACGGCTCTCCTGATCGTCAGACCCGGCCAGGGCTCGGCCTTCGAACGGGCGATGACCGAGGCCCAGCCCCTGATCGCCGCGACACCGGGCTTCCTCGGGCTGGAACTGCGGCCCTGCCTGGAGGCGCCGGACCGCTACCTTCTGCTCGTCCGCTGGGAGCGGCTGGAGGACCACACCGAAGGCTTCTGGGGGTCCGACCGCTACGCCCGCTGGAAGGCCCTGCTCCACCACTTCTACGATCCGTTCCCCGTGGTGGAGCATTACGGCGAGCCGCTGGTGTCTACCCCCGCGCCTTGCGGATGAAGCGCATGAAGACCGGCTTGCGACCGGCCTCGATGGCCTTCTCCTCGTAGCGGGTGGGCGGCCAGTCCGCGATGCGGTGGCGCCAGTCGGACGGGCCGCGGGCGGTCCATTCAAAGTCGGGATGGCGGACCGTGTGCTCCAGCATCCAGCGCACCAGCCCCATGTCGTCGCTGGCCAGCCGCAGCTCCGCCCCGTCCTTCAGCACGCGCGCGAGGCGCGGCAGGTTGTCCGGGCCGATGAAGCGGCGCTCCCAATGGCGTTTCTTCGGCCAGGGATCGGCGAACAGCACGAAGGCGCGCCCGACGGACGCGTCCGGCAGGGCGTCGAGCAGCGGGCGGGCATCGTCCGGCAGGACGCGGACGTTGTCCTGGACACCCTCGTCATCGACCAGCTTGAGCAGACCGGCCACGCCGTTGATGAAGGGCTCCGCCCCGATCACCCCGACGTCGCGGTTGTTCGCCGCCTGCCACGCCATGTGGTGGCCGCTGCCGAAGCCGACCTCCAGCCAGACGTCGCGCATGGGCTTGGAAAACAGGGCGTGGGGGTCGATGCGGTCGCCCGGCTGCGGCACCGGGATTTCCAGCGACGGCAGGAGCCCGTCGAGCAATTCGGTCTTGCGCTTGCGGAGCGGACGCCCCTTGCGCCGTCCGTAGAGCCGCTTGGACGAGTCCAGGAAGGAGTCGGTCATCGTGACAGCAAGATCCCAAAACGAATGCAGGGGCCCAGGGGCCCCTGCATTCCGGACGAACGGGTCCGGACTTGGAAGAAGCCGCTCTTAGAAGAAAGCGGTGCGCAGGTCGTTGACGAGGTCGGTCTTCTCCCAGGAGAAGCCGCCGTCGGCCTCCGCCTCGCGGCCGAAATGGCCATAGGCGGCGGTGCGCGCGTAAACCGGCCGGTTCAGGCCCAGGTGGGTGCGGATGCCACGCGGGGACAGGTCGACCAGCTTCTGCAGGACCTCCGACAGCCGGTCCTCGTCGACCGTGCCGGTCCCGTGGGTGTCGACATAGACCGACAGCGGCTTCGACACGCCGATGGCGTAGGACAGCTGGATCGTGCAGCGCTCGGCCAGACCGGCGGCGACCACGTTCTTGGCGAGGTAGCGCGCGGCGTAGGCGGCGGAGCGGTCGACCTTGGTCGGGTCCTTGCCGGAGAAGGCGCCGCCGCCGTGCGGGGCCGCACCGCCGTAGGTGTCGACGATGATCTTGCGGCCGGTCAGGCCGGCGTCGCCGTCCGGACCACCAATGACGAAGCGGCCGGTCGGGTTGACGTAGAAGTTCGCCTCGTCGCACATCCAGCCCGCCGGCAGGCAGTTGAGGACGTGCGGACGGACGATCTCGCGCACCTCCTCCTGGGTCAGGCCGTCGGCGTGCTGGGTGGAGACGACCACCGCGGTGGCGCGCACCGGCTTGCCGTTCTCGTACTGCAGAGTCACCTGGCTCTTGGCGTCGGGGCCGAGCTGCGGGGCGGCGCCGGAGTGGCGCGCCTCGGCCAGCGACTTCAGGATGGCGTGGCTGTAGTAGATCGGCGCCGGCATCAACGCCGGGGTCTCGTTGCAGGCGTAGCCGAACATGATGCCCTGGTCGCCCGCGCCCTCGTCCTTTTCACCGGCAGCGTCGACACCGACGGCGATGTCGGCGGACTGCGAGTGGACAAGGCACTTGACGTCCATCTTCTCCCAATGGAAGCCGTCCTGCTCGTAGCCGATGTCCTTCACCGCGGCGCGGGCGACCTGCACCAGCATGTCGGGGGTGATGCTTTCCGGCCCGCGCACCTCACCGGCCAGAACGATCTGGTTGGTGGTCGCCAGCGTTTCCACCGCCACGCGGGCGTAGGGGTCGTGCGACAGGTACAGATCGACAATGGCGTCGGAGATGCGGTCGCACACCTTGTCCGGATGGCCTTCGGACACGGACTCGCTGGTGAACACGTAGTTGAGCTTGGCCACGACGAACCTCGGCAATGGGAGGGGGCTATTCAACAGAAGTAAATTGGGAGACCGGCGCAGCACCCACGGAAAGCCAGTCATTTGCCGTATGTGACAAGGTTTGCGTTCCAGGTCAAGCGATCTCCCCGGGGTTGGAAGAGACGGATGGAAATTCGCCTAAAAAAACTTTGGGGAACGGGCCGGAGGGCCGCGTTCCCCAATCGTCCTGCCGTCCGGATTGCTTCCGGTTGCTCGGCTCGGGTCTCTGAACCGGTTATTCGGCCGCTTCGACCATGCCGGAGTTGGCAACGGCCTTGGTCAGCTCGAACAGGCGCTTGCGCACCGACGGGTCGTTGATGCGGTAGTAGGCGCGCACCAGTTCCAGCGTCTCACGCTTGGCCATCGGATCCGGCTCGTAGCCGCCCGAACGCTCCTCGAAACCGGCAGCGTTGCCCTCCTCGTCGTCAACCGGAGCCGCGGCGGCTTCCGCCGGCATGTCGTCGAAGAAGAAGGACACCGGAACGTCCAGGACGCGGCTGAGGTCGAACAGGCGCGACGCACCGATGCGGTTGGCGCCGCGCTCGTACTTCTGCACCTGCTGGAAGGTCAGGCCGATGGCCTCGCCCAGCTTTTCCTGGCTCATTCCGAGAAGGGTCCGGCGCAACCGGACGCGGGAACCGACGTGCACGTCGATCGGGTTCGGCTTTCCCGTCTTGGGACGGCCGGCAGTGGCCCGGCGGCCCCGCGCTGGCGTTGCTTGCATTGCTCTAATTCCCTGAAACAGTTGTGCAACCTTGATACGACATATCCATGTATGCAGTCAAGGCCACCCGAGCGCTCCCGATGCGCGTGATTGAAAAAAGAGTCTCGGTTGCGCTAAGTGCGATGTCGTGCGCGCAGGCCCACCGCGAAACAGGTTAAAAGAAGCAACCCAAACGCGCCGTCACCCACCCGTCCGTAGAGAGTGGGGGTGGGCAGCGCCTCCGGCAAGGCCGCATCGACCACACCCCTGTGACCAAGCGGCAGCATGGCTGTGATGCGGCCGTGGGGATCCACCACGCCGGAGATGCCGGTGTTGGCGACGCGGACCAACGGCATCCCCTCCTCCACCGCGCGGGTCCGGGCGATGGCGAAATGCTGGTACGGGCCGGCGGTGTTGCCGTACCAAGCGTCGTTGGTCAGGTTCAACATCCAGCGCGGCCGTCCGGCGCCGTCGTCCGCGGCGGGCAGCACGGCGCCCGGAAAGATCACCTCGTAGCAGATCAGCGGGCTGACCGGCGGCAGGCCCTTGAGATCGAGCGACACCGGTCCCGGACCCGCGGAAAACTCCGCCCCGTTGCCGGCGATGGCCCCGACCGGCAGCCAGCGGCGCAGCGGCATGTATTCGCCGAAGGGCACAAGGTGGAACTTGTCGAAGCGGCCCGTCACCGCCCCGCTGCCGTCCACCGCCGCCATGCTGTTGTAATAGAGCGGCTCGCCCTCCGGCCCGGCCTCCATCCGCGGCACCCCGGTGATGAGCAGCCCGCCGGGCGGCGTGACCGACCCCAGCGCCTGGCGCAGGCGGGCGTCCTGGTCGAGGAACAGCGGCACCGCGGTTTCCGCCCAGATCACATGGGTGACCGGCTCAGTGGACGGGGCGACGGAGAGTTCCATCTGCTGCTGGACGTTGCGCACCCGCTCGCCCGCCGCCCATTTCAGCCGTTGGTCGATGGCCGGCTGGACGAGCCGCAGCCGCACGCCGGGCACCGTCGCGTCCGACGCTCCGGCCAGCCGCAGCCCGCCCCAGGCGCCCAGCGCCGCGAACAGCGCCAGCCCGGCGGCCAGCGCTCCCCAGGCGCGGCGGCGCGGCACCGCCATGTCGGCCAGACCCGCCGGCAGCGACGCCACCAGCACGGTCAGCAGGCTGAGGCCGTAGATGCCGATCAGCGAGACGCCTTGCAGAACCGGCAGGACGCCCGTCCAGCCATAGCCGACGAGGTTCCACGGGAAGCCGGTGAAGACGTGGCCGCGCAGCCATTCGAACAGCGCCCAGCAGGCGGCGAACAGAACCGCCTTCCCCAGCCCCTGCGCCATCCCTCGGACCCGCAGCGTCCAGACCAGCAGCGTGGCGAGGCCGGTGAACAGCGCCAGCAGGATCGGCAGCCCCGCCGCCGACAGCGGCAGCGCCCACCAGAACCGTTCGATGTCGGTGAACAGCGCCGCGCTGATCCAGTAGAGGCCGAGCAGGTGATGGGCGAAGCCGAAGAACCAGCCAACCGCGAAGGCCTGCCGCTTCGTCCGCGCCCCGTCGAGCAGCCAGAGCAGCCCCGGAAAGGCGATCAGCAGCAACGGAACCGCGCCGGCCGGCGGCAGCGCCAACGTCGCCAGCCCGCCGAAGCCCGCCGCCGCCAGCAGCCGGCGCCAGCCGGTCAGCCCGGCCAGACCCGCGGACAGTCGGCCCAGCCGGGCCGGGGTGGTCGTCATGTCGGTGGCGGTCAAGGGGTGACACTCCGGATGCGGATGGGCTGGTGAGGCTGCACGGGCCGACATATTGGTCTGGAAACGAAATCACCACGAAGACACGAAGGCACAAAGAGGGTCACAAAGAAGCCCCCGCCCCACCCGTGATCCCGGGAATGCGGTAGAGTCTCTTTGTGCCGTCTTTGTGTCCTTCGTGCCTTCGTGGTGAAAAACCCTGCGGGGCTTACCCGACCTCGGCCAGGGCGGAATTCTCGGCGGGGGCGGTGCGGACTCGCAGCCGCCTGATGCGGCGGGGGTCGGCCTCGACGATCTCGAACTCCAGGCCGGAGGGGTGGGTCAGTATTTCCCCGCGGCCGGGCACCCGTCCGGCCAGCGACACGACGAGACCGCCGAGCGTGTCGACCTCCTCGCGCTCCTCCTCCGTCAGGAAGGCGCCGACGCGGTCCTCGAAATCCTCGATGGAGACGCGGGCGTCGGCGAGGATCGTGCCGTCGGGGCGTTCGACGAAGTGGGGGGTCGCCTCCTCGTCGTGCTCGTCCTCGATCTCGCCGACGATCTCCTCGACCAGATCCTCGATGGTGACGAGGCCGTCGATGCCGCCGAACTCGTCCACCACCAGCGCCATGTGCTGGCGCTTCTGGCGCATCTGCACCAGAAGGTCGACCACTGGCATGCTGGGCGCGACGATGCTGAGATCGCGCACGATGTCCTTCAGCTCGACCGGCGTCCGGCTGGCCATCGCCACCAGGACATCCTTGATGTGGACCATGCCGACGACGTCGTCGAGCGTTTCACGGAAGACCGGCAGGCGGGAATGGGCTTCCTCCGCCATGCGCTGGACCAGGGCGGGGAACGGCGTGTCCACGTCCACCGCCACGATGTCCGCGCGGGGCACCATCACGTCGTCGACGGCGCGGTCGCGCAGCTTCAGGATGTTGGCGAGCAAGGCGCGCTCGCCTGCTCCCAGCGATCCCTCGCCGCTGTCCTGATCCTCGATCAGGTCCTCGATCGTGGCGCGCAGGGTGGCGTCGTCGCGCCCCCCCAGGACGGTCCTCATCCACCCGCGAAACAGGTGGCCCAAGGATTGTTGATCTTCGGCCCCGTCTTCACGGGGCGTTCGACTGTCGGAAATCTCGCTCATCGGTCCGGTGGTTGTTCGTCCAAATTCGGCTCTCCGGGCGGAGAGCGCGTGGCGGCGTACGGGTCGGCGATGCCGAGGGTCGCGAGCACGTCGGTTTCGAGCTGCTCCATCTCCTCGGCCTCGTCGTCCGTCTCGTGATCATACCCGAGCAAATGAAGAACGCCATGCACCACAAGGTGGGTCATATGGTCCGAAGGTGTTTTACCCTGCTCGGCGGCTTCGCGGGCGACCGTCTCCCAGGCCAGGATGACGTCGCCCAGCATGACCGGCGCGTCCTCGCCCAGTTCGGGCTCCTCCGCTTCGGTCAGGGCGAAGGACAGCACGTTGGTCGGCTTGTCCTTGCCCCGGTATTCGCGGTTCAGCCGGTGCACCAGCGCGTCGTCGGCCAGCACGACGGACAGTTCCGCCGGCCCCTCCTCCTCGTCGTAGGTGACGGAGAGCGCGGAGAGCGCGGCGCGTTCGCACAGCCATTCGGCGTTGTCCGCCCAATCGCCCGCTTCACGTGAAACGACGACATCGACGGCCATCACGGTGTTCCCTCCGCATCCGGCTCGTCGTCCGCGGCGGCGGGGAGCCGGGGGGCGGGCTTGCGCCGGCCATCGGTGCGGTCGCCTTCGGCACGGTCATAGGCGCGGATGATGCGCGCGACCAGCGGGTGGCGCACCACGTCGGCGGCGGTGAAATGGACGAAGCGGATGCCCTCCACCCCTTCCAGGATGTCCAGCGCCTCGCGCAGGCCGGACTTGGCGCCGGCCGGCAGGTCGGTCTGGGAGATGTCGCCGGTGACCGCCATGCGCCCCCCCTCGCCCAGGCGGGTGAGGAACATCTTCATCTGCATGGGCGTGGTGTTCTGCGCCTCGTCCAGGATGACGAAGGCGTTGGCGAGCGTGCGGCCGCGCATGAAGGCGAGCGGCGCGATCTCGATCTCGCCGGACTCCAGCCGCTTCTTCACCTGCTCCGCCGGCAGCATGTCGTGCAGCGCGTCGTAGAGCGGGCGTAGATAGGGGTCCACCTTCTCCTTGAGGTCGCCGGGCAGGAAGCCCAGCCGCTCCCCCGCCTCCACGGCGGGGCGCGACAGGATGATGCGGTCGACCTGGCCGGTGGTCAGCAGCGCCACCGCCTGGGCGACGGCGAGGTAGGTCTTGCCGGTGCCGGCGGGGCCGAGCCCGAAGACCATCTCGCTTTCCGCCAGCGCCTGGAGATAGGCCGCCTGCATGGGGGACCGCGGGGTGATGGCGCCCTTGCGGCGGGTGCGCACCGCGACCTCGCCCCGGCTGAGCGTCGCCAGATTCTGGTCGCGCACCGCACCGCCGACGCCGGTCGCCATGCGGACGGCGGCGTCCACCTCGCCGGTGCCGACGGTCATGCCGCGCTTGAGGCGCTCGTAGAGGGCGTCGATGGCCGAACGGGCGGCTTCCGACGATTCCGCCGGACCGGCAATGGTCAGCGTGTTGCCGCGGGAAATCAGGGAAACGCCGAGCTGGTTTTCGATGCGGGCGAGGTGGCGGTCGTGCTCCCCGTACAGCATCGGCAGCAGCCGGTTGTCGTCGAAGTTCAGATCAATCCGTTGATCTGGGCGTTGATCGGAGCGCGGGTCGGGGCGCTGATCGGGCAAGCCGTTCAAACGGTCGCCTCCACGGGTTGCGTGCCGGTGGCGGAGCTGCGGTATTCACCGGTCGCCACGCTGCCGGCAAGGCTGTTCGGATGGGCGGCGTCGATGCGCACCGCGACGATGCGGCCGAGCAGCCGCTCGTTGGCGTCGGCGTGCACCGACTGCAGATAGGGGCTCTTGCCCAGAAGCTGGCCGGCGCGCTTGCCGACGCGGTCGAAGAGGACCGGCACGGTGCGCCCGACGAAGCTCTCGTTGAAGGCCTGCTGCTGCGCGTTCAGCAACTGCTGGAGCGCGGCCAGACGGGCGTCCTTGACGTCCTCCGGCAGCTGGCCGTGCTCCAGCGCCGCCGGGGTGCCGGGACGCGCGCTGTACTTGAAGGAATAGGCCTGGGCGTAGCCGACATCGGTGACGAGGCGCAGGGTCGCCGCGAAGTCGGCGTCGCTCTCGCCGGGGAAGCCGACGATGAAGTCGCCCGACAGCGCCAGATCCGGCTTGGCGGCGCGCAGCCGGTCGACGATGCGGCGGTAGTCGTCCGCCGTGTGCTTGCGGTTCATCGCCGCCAGCACGCGGTCGGACCCGGCCTGCACCGGAAGATGCAGGTAGGGCATGAGCTGCGGCACCTCGGCATGGGCGCGGATGAGGTCGTCCTCCATGTCGCGCGGGTGCGAGGTGGTGTAGCGGATGCGCTCCAGCCCGTCGATGTCCGCCAGTTCGCGGACCAGCCGCCCGAGGCCCCAGGTGGTGCCGTCCGGCCCCTCCCCGTGCCAGGCGTTGACGTTCTGGCCGAGCAGGTTGATTTCCCGCGTGCCCCCGGCGACGAGGCGCCGGGCCTCCGCCAGGATCTGGGCGCCGGGCCGCGAGAACTCGGCGCCGCGGGTGTAGGGCACGACGCAGAAGGTGCAGAACTTGTCGCAACCCTCCTGCACCGCCAGGAAGGCGGAGACGCCCTGCGCGGCGCTCTCGTCCGGCAGGAAGTCGAACTTGGACTCCACGGGGAAGTCGGTGTTCAGCACGCTGCCCGCCTTGCGGCTGGCCTTGGCCACCATCTCCGGCAGGGTGTGATAGGTCTGCGGCCCGAACACCATGTCCACGAAGGGGGCGCGGGCGACGATCTCCTCGCCTTCTGCCTGGGCGACGCAGCCGGCCACGGCGACGATCATCCGGCCGTCGCCGGCCTCGGCCTTGACGTCCTTGAGCTGGCGCAGCCGGCCCAGCTCCGAGAACACCTTCTCGGAGGCCTTTTCGCGGATGTGGCAGGTGTTGAGGATCACCATGTCGGCGCCGTCCGGCTCGTTCACCGGCCGGTAGCCCAGGGGTGCCAGGACATCCGCCATGCGGGCGGAGTCGTAGACGTTCATCTGGCAACCCCAGGTCTTGATGAAGAGCTTCTTACTCAACGATCCCTTCCACAGCGCTGAACGATCCGACCAACCGCGATCCCGGCCGACCGCGATCTCGACCAATACAAAAACGCGCGCCTGGACGGCACCGGTCCGAGCGGCGCAATCCGGCGCGCGACCCGCCGCGTCGCGGCATCGCACTCTGTCGATATGGTAGCACGAGTGCGGGAAAACGAGTCAATCGTGCCCGCAGGCCGACCATTCATTTCGCGGCCCATTTCGCGGTGTGGAACGTTTCCGTCACGGAACAGCAGAGGGCGTCGGCTTTCCGGACACCGCGCGCTCCACGCCCCGGGCGACGGCACGTTGGCAATGGTCGGCCAGGGCCTTGCGGCTGGAGAAGCTGTCGATGGTCACGGGGGGATGAAACTCCACCTCCACCGTCATGCGGCCCAGCGTGAAAACCGTCCACAAATGCGGGGCGAGATCCATGTCGCCGTACCACGCGTAACAGGGACGGAAGGCGATCCCCATCGGGATGCCGTCCAGCCGCGTCGGCGCGATGCTGACCGGCTGCACGGTGAGCGGCCGGTCCCCGATGCGCCGGGCGGCCACCGCGAACAGCGCCGTCTTGAAGGGGAGCGTGCGGTTGCCGTCGCTGGAGGTGCCTTCGGGGAACAGGATCAGGCTGTCGCCGGCGTCCAGCCGGGCGCCCAGATCGTCCCGCTGCCGTTCCACCCCGGCGCGGGCCTTGCGCTCCACGAAGACGGTCTGTTGGAGCTTCGCCAGCGCCCCGAAGAAGGGCCAGCCGGCCACCTCGCTCTTCGCCACGAAGGAGCCCGGAATGACCGATCCCAGCACCGTGATGTCGAGGTAGGAGGAATGGTTGGAGACGAACAGCACCGGCCCGTCCGCCGCGCGCTGGCCGCGCACCACGACGCCGATGCCCAGGATGACGGCGCAGACCCGATGATAAAGCTGCGGAATGCGGTGGCGCAGCGGCGACCGCAGGGCGACGGCCAGCGCCTGCAGCGGGATCAGCAGGAGCGTCCACAGCAGATAAACCGCCAGGCGCAGCCCGCCCCGCACCGGCGATCCCAGGGCGCGCGCGCCGGTTGCGTCCAACGCCGTCATGCCACTCGCCTCCCGATGCGCCCGTTTTCTGACGCGATTGCCGATCACGCGATCTGGGCGTCGCGGCTGCGCCGCTCGTAATGCTTGGAATATTTGTTGGTGATCAGGTCGGTCTTCACCACGATCGACACGTCGGTGGTGTTGAACTGGTGATCGATCACCGCGCCGTCGCCGATGAAGCCGCCCAGCCGCAGATAGCCCTTGATCAGCGGCGGCAGGAACGTCAGCGCGCGCTTCGGATCGATTTGATCGCGGGGCATCAGATCCATGCCGACATAGCGTTCCGGCAGCGCCACGGGGCGCAGTTCTTCCGGGGCCAGATGGAAGTGATGGAGGTAGGCGAGCGGCTCGGCCATCGCCACCGGGTCGGTGCCCGGCAGGCTGGCGCAGCCGAACATCACCGCGATGTCGTGGTGGAAGACGTAGGCCGCGATGCCGCGCCACAGAAGCTGCATGCTGCTGCCGCGCGTGCGGTAGGCGGCGTCGACGCAGGACCGCCCCAGCTCCAGGATCTCTCCCGGATAGCTGACCAGCCGCCCGATGTCGTATTCGTCGCTGGAATAGAAGCGCCCGGCCTTGGCCGCCGCCGGGCGGCGGATCAGCCGGTAGGTACCGACCACGGACTCCGGGCCGTCGCCGCGGGCGTGGTCGATGACCAGCAGATGGTCGCAGATCGTGTCGAAATCGTCGAAGTCGCGATGGCGCGCGGCCATGTCCGGCGACGGCACCGCCGACATCTCCTCGTAGAAGACGCGGTAGCGCAGCGCCTGCGCCCAATCGATCTCGGCGGCGCTTTCGGCCAACCGCACTTCGAGGGAGCCCATGCGCAGATCCGAAGAGCTGCCCTGGTCCGTGCCTGTATCAGCCATACTCGACGCTTCACTGGCGTTGTTCGGGTCGCGGCAACCGCCGGTTCTCCTTCCGGAGCCCGGTCGGGCACGGAACAGGGATAACACGAATGGGCGGTTGCCGGTCAACCGCGACGTGACGAACCCGCCCCCGGCAAGCCCGGACTCCGGGCAAGCCACAAGGTCCGGCCCCGGCGAACGGGGACGGCGGCAAGGCGGGACAGTAATGATCACGCGGGAAGGAAGAAAAGATCACATCCGGGCGGTGGGGTTCCGGGGCGGACCGGACCGAACGGCGGCGGTCCGCCGGACACCAACGCACAAGCCCGATGGACCTTAGGCCGCGCCGCGGCGGGCGCGGGTGCCGAGACCGATCTGCTTGGCCAGCGAGCTGCGCTGGCGGGCGTAGTTCGGGGCGACCATCGGATAGTCGGCCGGCAGGCCCCAGCGGTCGCGGTATTCCTCCGGCGACATGTCGTAGGCCGTCTTCAGATGGCGCTTCAGCATTTTCAGCTTCTTGCCATCCTCCAGGCACACAATGTAGTCGGGAGTGACGGACTTCTTGATGGGCACCGCGGGCTGCGGACGCTCCTCCGTCGCAACCGGCTCGGTCCCGACATTCGCGAGTGACTTGTACACCTGCTCAATCAGCGTCGGAAGATCGCCGAGAGCGACTGTATTGTTCGAGACATGCGCCGCAACGATCTCCGTGGTCAGAGACAACAGCGCGTTGGAAGGGTTACCATTGCTCATGTAAGCTTGCTCCGCAGCTTGGCGTTCCTCTCCATATAAAGAGGTTTGTGGCCGCGCGCAATATCCATCCTTTGCTCTTAAAGAGGAAGCAGTGTACGAAAAAAAATCTCCGGATTTGTTTTTGGACATCACCAGCGAGGTGTGTCCGTTAACCTTCGTCAAGACCAAGTTGTCGGTGGAGCGCATGGCGGCCGGGCAGACGCTTGAAGTCCGGCTGAACGCTGGCGAACCCTTGGAGAATGTACCCCGATCCTTAGCCGAACTGGGTCACTCCATTCTCGCCGTGACGCCCGAAAATCCGGATGAGCCGGAGGGGGTTCACCGTCTGTGGATTCAGAAAGGTTAATATTTATTCGTCGGTGTACGAATACCGTAGCACAAGGGCGGCAACCCTTCCTTCCGCCCTGCGGTAATAGCCGGGACGACGGCCCACGGAAAAGAAACCACAGGATTTATACAGGGATTGTGCCATACCATTGTCTTCGGCGACTTCCAGGAACAGCGCCGTGGCGCCCAGCGCCCGCGCGCCGTCCAGCGCCGCCGCAACCAGCCGCCGCCCGAGGCCCTGTCCCCGCGCGTCGGCACGGACGCCGACGGCGATGATCTCGCCATCCTCGGCGGCAACCCGCGCCAGCAGGAAGCCGACCGGATCGTCGCCCTCCCCGCCGTCCCGCAAAGCGAGCACGGAAAAGAAGCCGGGCTGGCCGATCAGGCTGGCGACGGCCTCGCTGCCCCAGGGATCGTCGGGAAAGCAGCCCTGCTGCAGGGCCGCGATCACCGCGGCGTCGGCGAGGCCGGCGGTCTGAAGACGCGTCGGAAGGGACGTCCGGGAGCGGGACGTCTCGGGCAGGGCCGCCGTCATGCCGTCTTCCGCGGAAGGGACACGTCGGGCGGGCGCAGGTAGAAGGGCTGGGCCGGCAACCCGACCTCCCGCACAGCACCCAGCGCCGCGACCACGGCGGCGTCGGGCGTGCCCGGCCCGGCGGCGAAGTCCGTCTTGGGGCGGTCTTCCAGAAGCGGACGCAACGAACCGGCCCCGTCGCCGGCCACCAGGAGCGGCCCCGTGGGCAGGAACCCGTCCAGCCAGCCAGGCACCGCGGCGGGGTCCAGCATCGCCGGTTCGCCGAACGGCGTCAGGTCCGGGTGGAAGAGTTGCAAAAACGGCTCGGTGCGGCGGGAGTCCACGGCAACCAGCAGGGCGCGGCCGTCCCGCTCCCCCTCCGGCAAGCCGTGAGCGACCGCGTCGAAACTGGTGACGCCGACCACCGGCAACCCGGCGGCCAGGGCGAAGCCGCGCGCCGCGGCCAGCGCGATGCGCAGCCCGGTGAAGGCGCCCGGCCCGACGGTCACGGCGATGCGGTCCAGCGCATCGAAGGCGCAACCGGCCTCCGCCAGCGCGGCCTGCGCCAGGGGCACCAGCGCCTCCGCCTGCCCGCGGGCCATCGGCTCGCGCCGCCGCACGGTGACGGCGCCGTCGTCCCACAGCGCGGCGGAGCAGCCGGAGGTCGCCGTGTCCAGTCCCAGAACTCTCATCGCCTCACACGCGTCGTCAGATCCGCCATCTTCAAAGCCCCACTTCAAGCCTGGGTCAAGAGCGTGATAGACAGCCCCGACCTTCCCTGACGGCATGGATCATGCTCACACCCATCGCACCACCGGACTTCGACGTTGACATCGAGCTGCTGTACGCCACGCCGGACAACCTGACCGGGGTGCCCATCTACCGGCACCCGCATTGCCTGCTGCACCCCGACGCGGCGGCGGCGCTGCGCGCGGCGATCCGGCTGGCGCGCGGCATCGGCTGCCGGTTGCGGCTGTACGATGCCTTCCGCCCGGTCGAGGCGCAATGGGCCTTGTGGCGGGCGCTGCCCGACCCGTCCTACATCGCCGATCCGGCGGGCGGCTCCACCCATTCCCGCGGCGTCGCGGTGGATCTGACGCTGGCCGACGGAACGGGGCACCCGCTGGACATGGGCACCGGCTTCGACGACATGACCGAGCAGTCCCACCATGGCCGCACCGACCTGACCACGGAGCAGCAGCGCAACCGCGCCGCCCTTCTCGGCGTCATGACGGCGGCGGGCTGGCGGCATTACAGCTGCGAGTGGTGGCACTATCAACTGCCGGACGAACAGCGCTATCCCCTGCTGACCGACGCGGCCCTGGGCGGCCTGATGATGGGCTGATCCCTATCGATCCGGCCGTGGGCACCGGGTTCACGGCCGGAAGCCATAAGGCCTAGTGTCATAGGGGTTGTTGCAAGGCTGCATCACGAAAGCACGCGAAGCACAGAGTATGTGTTGCGGACTTGTTCCCGGCGGCGTGCCTGTGCCACACCAGCCGTGGCGCAGCCCGGACCCTCGTCCGGCCGCGCGACCGTTCCGGACCCACGACAGGCCGCCATGCCGTTCCGCCGCGCCGCCACCCTCTTCGCCGTGGCCGCCGCCTGGGCTTTCCAGGCCCTGGCGGGAAGCCCGGGCGTTGCGGCAGACGGAACCACGAACACCGCCGTCGTCTTCGCCTACGACCGGTTCGGCGAGGACCAGACGCCGTCCATCAGCATCCGGATCGACCAGTTCGAAGCCCACCTGGACGAGCTTCAGGACGGCGACTATCAGGTCCTGCCCCTGCCCCGCATCCTGGAGGCGCTGCGCAGCGGCGCGCCGCTGCCCGACCGCACGGTGGCGATCACCATCGACGAGGCCAGCCGCTCCGCCTTCCGCGAGGCGTGGCCGCGGCTGAAGGCGGCGGGGCTTCCCTTCACCCTGTTCGTGGCGACCGACGCCATCGACCGCGGGTCGCCCGCCCACATGAGTTGGGCGGAGGTGCGGCAGCTCGCCGCCGCCGGGGTCACGCTCGGCGGGCTCGGCGCCTCCACCCAGTCGCTGGTGTCCCGCCCCGCCGAGGAGGTGAAGGCGGAGCTGCGCCGCATGGCCGACCGGCTGCAGGCGGAGACTGGGCAGCGCCCGACCCTGTTCGCCTACCCGCAGGGCGAGGTGTCGTCGGCGCTGCGGGTCATGGTGACGGAGCAGGGCTTCGCCGCTGCTTTCGGCCAACAGTCCGGCGTCCTGCACCCGCAGGCCGACCGGGCGACCCTGCCGCGTTTCGTGATGAACGAGAGTTTCGGCAGCGTCGACCGCTTCCGGCTGGCCGCCAACGCCCTGCCCCTGCCGGTCACCGACCTGACGCCCGACGATCCGCTGCTGACCGTCAACCCGCCGTCGATCGGCTTCACCGTGTCGGACGAGATCGGCGACATCGCGCGGCTGGCCTGCTTCGCCGCCGGCCAAGGCCGGACGGCGCTGGAGCGCGTGACGGAGGACCGGGTGGAGGTGCGCATCCGCGACCCCTTCCCGCCGGGCCGCACGCGCGTGAACTGCACCCTGCCCGCCCCCGACGGACGGTGGCGCTGGCTGGGCATGCAGTTCGTCGTTCCGGAATAGGCGGAGAGACGCCGGACGGGCGCGGCCTGTGCCGACCGCGCCCGTCCGGTGAATGCCGTCAGCGGACGGCGCGGACCTCGACCACCTCGGGGATGTAGTGGCGCAGCATGTTTTCGATGCCGGCCTTCAGCGTGGCGGTGGAGCTGGGGCAGCCCGAGCAGGCCCCCTTCATCTCCAGATACACCACGCCTTCCTCGAAGCCGTAGAAGGTGATGTCGCCGCCGTCCTGGGCCACTGCGGGACGCACGCGGGTGTCCAGCAGCTCCTTGATCTGGGTGACGAGCTCGTCGTCGTCCGCGCTGGCGGCGTGGCCGTCGCCGGCCGCCTCTTCCAGAAGCACCGGGCGGTTGGCGGTGAAATGCTCCATGATGACGCCGAGGATCGACGGCTTCAGCAGGAACCACTCCTTGTCGCCGGCCTTGGTGATGGTCACGAAGTCGGCACCCAGGAAGACGCCCTGGACCCCGTCGATCTCGAACAGCCGCTGGGCCAGCGGCGAAGCGGCGGCACCATCGCGGGACGGAAAGTCCGCAGTGCCGCGTCCGAGCACGTCACGCCCCGGCAGGAACTTGAGAGTCGCCGGGTTGGGCGTCTGCTCGGTCTGAATGAACATGGTGATATCCTCCATCGGCGCCGAACAACACTGGCGGCGTAGGCGAAACTTGGGCAGAATCCTCCGACAGATCAAGCATCGCATCTTTATGGTTATCGATCCGTGAGCATGGCACCGCCCGCGGCCACCGCACCGGCCACTTCCGCGGCCCCCTCCATCGACGACGCCGCGCGGGAGGTCGTCGAATGGCTGCTGCTGGAAGGCCGGCACGCCCCCGGCTTCGAGCCGATGATGGACCGCTTCTGCCGGCGCCTGATGGCGTCCGGCGTCCCGCTGCTGCGCGCCGTCTGCGCCCTGCCCCTGCTGCACCCGCAGATCCGCACCATCGCCTTCTTCTGGCGCCGCAACGCCGAGCAGGTGGAGATCGCCACCCGCGCCCACGGCACGGAAACCAGCACCGAGTATCTGACCAGTCCCTTCGCCACCCTGATCGAGGACGGCGCCGACGGCCTGCGCTACCGGCTGGAGCAGATGGAGCCGCCCTACCCATACCCGGTCTTCGCCGAGCTGAAGGCGCAGGGGGCGACGGACTATGTCGCCATGACGGTTCTGTTCGCCGGGGGGCGGCGCAACGTGCTGAGCTTCACCACCGACCGGCCCGGCGGCTTCTCCACCGCCGATCTGGCGCTGGTCGACGCGGTGCTGCCGGCGCTGGGCGCGGTGTTGGAGACGCTGGCGCTGCGGCGGCTGGCGACGACGGTGCTGGACACCTATGTCGGCCACCGCACCGGCGCGCGCATCCTGTCCGGCGACATCCGACGCGGCACCGGCGCCAACGTCCGCGCCGTGCTGTGGTACTGCGACCTGCGCGGCTTCACCTCGCTGGCCGACCGGCTGCCGCGGGAGGAGCTGATCGCCCTGCTGAACGGCTATTTCGAGATCATGGGCGGTGCCGTGGAAAGCCGCGGCGGCGAGATCATGAAGTTCATCGGCGACGCCATGCTGGCCATCTTCCCGCTGGAGGAGGGCGACCCGACCGGGGCCGCCGCCTGCACCAAGGCGCTGGACGCCGCGCAGGAGGCCCTGACCGACATGGCCGCCCGCAACGCCGAACGGTCCGCCTGGGGCCAGCCGACCCTGCGCTGCGGCATCGCGTTGCACATGGGCGAGGTCATGTACGGCAACATCGGCTCCGCCAACCGGCTGGACTTCACCGTGATCGGGCCGGCGGTCAATCTGGTCAGCCGGATCGAGGGGCTGTGCAGCCGCCTGGACCGCAACGTCCTGACCTCCGCCGAGGTGGCCGAGGCCTGCGCCAGCCGCCTCCTCTCGGTCGGCTGGCATCCGGTGAAGGGGCTGAACGACCCGATCGAGGTTTATGGGTTGAAGGGGGAAGATACGGACTGATGGACAAGGTGAATCTGGCGGACGCCTTCGGACGCTTTTCGGACCATTGGAGCCCGAAGATCGCCGGCGAGATCAACGACTGCCACCTCAAGCTGGTGAAGCTGAAGGGCGAGTTCGTCTGGCACCACCACGATCACGAGGACGAGCTGTTCCTGGTGGTGACGGGCCGCATGCTGATGCGCTTCCGGGACCGCGAGGTCTGGCTCGACCCCGGCGAGTTCATCGTGGTTCCGAAGGGCATCGAGCATATGCCGGCGGCTCCGGAGGAGTGTTCGGTGCTTCTGCTGGAGCCCAAGACGACGCTGAACACCGGCAACCTGATCAATGAGCGTACGGTCGCCGACCTTGAGCGGCTCTGATCCCTTCCCCACCCGCCCGTCCCTCCGTTCCTTCGCGCTGGCCGCCGCCGCCTTCTCGGCGGGCTGGTCGCTGATGATGATGGAGATCCTCGGCGGGCGGCTGATGGCGCCGCATTTCGGCTATTCGGTCTATCAGTGGGGCGCCGTCATCGGCGTGGTGATGACCTTCATGGCCGCCGGCTACTGGACCGGCGGGCAGCTCGGCGACGGGCCGAAGGCGGTGCCGGCGCTGCGCGCCGCCCTGCTGGCCGGGGTCGCCGCGGCGGCGCTGACGCCCTGGCTGGGCAAGCCGATGCTGGCCGACGCCGCGGGCCGCTTCAACGCGGTGGAGGGGTCGGTCGTCGGGGCGGCTCTGATCCTCGGGCTGCCGTCCTTCGCGCTGGCCATGGTGTCGCCGATCTGCGCGGGGCTGAGCAGCCTGACGGGTGCGGCGGCGGCGGGCCGGATCTACGCGGTCGGCACGCTGGGCAGCATCGGCGGCACCTTCTTCGCCTCCTTCTACGCGATCCCTGAGGTCGGGGTGTCGGCGGGCTACGCCCTGGCGGCGGTCCTGCCGGCGCTCGCCTGCCTGTTCATTCCGGGTGGGAAACGGGTGGCCGCCGCCGCGGCCCTGGCGGTTCCCCTGGCCTGGGCCGCCGGCCACGGCGAGGGACAGGGCTTCGCCCTCTACCGCGAAACGCCGCACAACACCATCATGGTGCAGGAGGACGCCGAACAGATCCGCCTGCATCTGAACGTGGCCTGGGCCACCCAGTCGCGGCTGCGCAAGGACGGCGGACCGACCGGCCTCTATTACGATCTGTTCGCCGCCGTCCCGGCCCTGGGGAACGGCACGCGCGTCCTGGTGCTGGGTCTGGCCGGCGGGGCCGCCGCCAAGGAGATCCTCGACTCCTGGCCCGGCGCCGACATCCTGGGGGTGGAGCTGGACCCCGCGGTGGTCGAGGTGGCGCGCGAGAGGTTCGGTCTGCGGCCCGAGGTGCGCGTCGCCGTCGAGGATGCCCGCCGCCACGTCGAGCGGTCGCCGGAGCTGCACGACGTGGTGATCGTCGACCTCTACTCGACCGCCCTGATCCCTTTCTTCACGGCGACCAGGGAGTTCTTCGCGGCGGTGGAACGGCGGGTGGCGCCGGGCGGCGTGCTGGTCATGAACGTCGCCTCCCCCATGGACCGCGACGCTCTGGTCGGGCCGCTGGCGGCGACGCAGGGCGCCGTCTTCCCGTCGGTGTACGTCGCCGACGCCGGGCGCGGGAATTATCTGATGATCGCCACGAAGGAGGCGCGTACGCTTGAGGATCTGAGCGTACGCCTGCGCTCCGCTCCGGCGGGTGCGATGTACGCGGCCGCGCGCATCCTGGAGACGCTGGCCCCTGCCGAACTGGCCGGGCATCCGGTGCTGACCGACGACCGGTCCGACATCGACCAGCGCAGCCTTACCGCCCTTTATGGACGTTGAAACGCCTTAGGTGATGGCGTCCAGCGCGTCGATGCCGATGCCGCCCGGCACGATGGTCAGCGGAATGCGCATCTTCGCGAGGCCGCGGTTGGTGAAGTAGGAGATCAGCGGCCCCGGCCCCTCCGGATCGACGCCGGCGGCCAGCACGAGGATGGAGATGCTCGGCTCCTCGTCGATCAGGGCCAGCACCTCGTCGCGGCGGTTGCCCTCGCGCACGTACAGGGCCGGCAGGGTGCCGGTCAGGCGGTTCACGTCGCGGGCGAGCTTCTGCAGCTTCTGCTCCGCCTCCGCGCGCTGCTCCTCGCGCATCAGGTTCTCCAGGGCCAGCCACTGCTGCACCTCCCCCGGCTCGATGACGTAGAGCAGCGCCACCTTGCCCCCCGACTTGCGGGCGCGCAGGCAGGCGTAGCGCAAGGCGAGCTGAAGCTCCGGGCTCTCGTCCACCACGACCAGGAAGATGCGGACCGGCAGCTTGGCCGTAACCTCCGGTTCGGAAACGGCCGGATCGGACGCGGTCGGAATGGACGCAATCGGATCGGTGGCAATCGGATCGGACATGGGTCACACCCTCCGGAAGATGGCGCCGGCCAGCCAGCCGGCGGCGATGGCGCCAATCACCGCGGCAACACCGTAAATCATCGGCTGGTTGCGCGCAAAGTCGTAGATTTCCGCGCTGAAGCCGACCTTGGACACCACCAGCGGCGTGGTCTGGGCGCTGACCACCTCGCCGTCGCGGATCAGCAGCGCTTCCACATTGTACAGCCCCGTCGGCACGTTGGCCGGGAAATAGATGTTGGTCCGGAACAGCCGCTCGCCGAGAAAGGCCACCTGCCCCAGCGTGATGCCGTAGAGCCCGGCCCGCTGCTTGTTGCGGATCAGGGCGGAGCGGAACAGGGCGAGCTGGTCCGGGGCCAGCTGCTCGCGCGGGCCGAGCTGGAGGTTCGGCAGGCCGATCTGGTGGCGCTCCAGCACCGGACGGCCGACGAACTGGTCCAGCGGACGGTTCGTCGCGACCATGTAGTAACCGGGCACCTGCTCGAACCGCACGCTGCGCGCGTTGATCCAGATGCCGGCGATGCGCTCCTTGCGGCGCACGGTGACCGGGGTGCGCGGGCCGGTCACCACGATGGCGACGTCGCCCGCCCCGTCGGTGGTGCCGAACAGCACGACCTCCGTCCCGGTGAAGCCGGTGGTGATGGCGATCAGGTGGCTCGACAGGTCGGCGACGAGCTGCTGCGCCCAGACCGTGGCGGCCAGGAACACCCCCGCCAGAAGCCCCGCCAGCCCGCCGGCGACCCGGACGGACCACAGCCGCCCGGCGCCCTTGCGAACAGCGCTCACGACATCCTCATCGAGATGGTGAAGACGTCGTTCGGCTCGACCACCAGATCGAAGGCGAGCTTCAGCGCCACCGCGACGACCAGCGAGGCCAGCAGCAGCCGCGCCTGTTCGCCGCGCAGCCGGCCGCCGGCCTTGGTGCCGAACTGCGCGCCGACCACCCCGCCGATCAGCAGCAGCAGCGCCAGCATCACGTCGACCGTCTGGTTGGTCGCCGCCTGGAGCAGCGTCGCCATCGCCGTGGTGAAGATGATCTGGAACAGCGAGGTGCCGGCCACGAGACCGGTCGGCATGTTCAGCAGGTAGATCATCGCCGGAACCAGCATGAAGCCGCCGCCGATGCCCATGATCGCCACCAGCATCCCGCCGATCGCCCCGATCGCGGCCGGCAGCAGGGCGGAGATGTAGAGCTTGGAGCGTTGGAACCGCATCTTCAGCGGCAGGCCGTGCAGCCACATGTGGCGATGCAGCTTGCCCCGCTTGGCGGTGGGGGCGCGGCGGCGGATCAGCGCGCGGCTGGCCTCCACCATCATCATCGTGCCGATGGTGCCGAGGAAGAAGACGTAGGACAGCGTGATCGCCGCGTCGATCTGGCCGATCCGCTGCAATATGGAAAAGATCCAGACGCCGACCACCGTGCCGACCATGCCGCCCAGCAGCATGACGACGCCGAGCTTCACGTCCACGTTGCCGCGCCGCCAATGGGCGAGCACGCCCGACACGCTGGCGGCGACGAGCTGGTTGGCCTGGGTGCCCACCGCGATGGCGGGCGGAACGCCGATGAAGATCAGCAGCGGCGTCATCAGGAAGCCGCCGCCCACCCCGAACATGCCGGACAGGAAGCCGACGAGTCCCCCCATGCCGAGCACGAGCAGGGCGTTGACCGACATCTCGGCGATCGGCAGATAGACTTGCATGGGGGCGGAGCCGGCGGACGGGAAGGTCCGCCAGCTTATACCTTACAGGCGCTGTTGCGGCAATCAGGCCGGAACGCCCGCGTCCTTCAGCAGATCGGGCAGCAGATCGGCCAGCACGATATCCGGGCGGGCGCCGACATGGCTGATGATCTCCGCGGCGGCCAGCGCGCCGATGCGGCCGCAGACCGCCGGGGCCATGCCGCGGGTGTAGCCGTAGAGGAAGCCGGCGGCGTAGAGGTCGCCGGCCCCCGTGGTGTCGACCACGCGGGCGACCGGAGCGGCCGGGACCTCGACCACCTCGCCACCGGAGACGATGACGGCGCCCTTCTCGCTGCGCGTCAGGGCGGCGGTCTTGCCGAGACGCTTCACCGCCTCCAGCGCGTCCTCGAAGCGGTCGGTCTTGTAGAGGGCGGTGATCTCATGCTCGTTGGCGAACAGGATGTCGACATGGCCCTCGACGAGGTCCAGGAACTCCGCGTGGTGGCGGTGGACGCAGAAGCTGTCGGACAGCGAGAGCGAGACCTTGCGCCCGGCGCCGTGGGCGGCGGAGGCCGCCTTGCGGAAGGCCTCCTTGGCACGGGGCGGGTCCCACAGATAGCCTTCCAGATAGGTGACCTGGGAGTTGGCGATCAGCGCCTCGTTGATGTCCTCCGGTCCCAGCTCCACACAGGCGCCGAGGAAGGTGTTCATGGAGCGCTGGGCGTCCGGCGTGACCAGGATCAGGCAGCGCGCCGTCGGGGCGCCGCCATGACCGGCCGCCGTTTCGAAATGCACGCCGGCGGCGCGGATGTCGTGGCGGAAGACCTGGCCGAGCTGGTCGCCGTGGACCTTGCCGATGTAGGCCCCCCGGCCGCCCAACGAGGCGATGCCGGCCATGGTGTTGCCGGCGGAACCGCCCGACACCTCGATGCCCGGACCCATGCGGCCATACAGCTCCTCGGCGCGGGCGGCGTCGATCAGCGTCATCGCGCCCTTCTCGATGCCGTTGGCCGTGAGAAAGGCGTCGTCGGCATGGGCGATCACGTCGACGATGGCGTTGCCGATGCCGGTGACGTCGAATTCGGCCGTGGCCATGGGCGCTCCTTGAAATGCGGTGTTTGTGCTGAGCTGGAAAACCGGGCGCGAGTATAGCGGCCCGCCTTCACATCTCAAGCGCGGCGCAAGGCCCCCTGGAACGAAGCGGCCCGCCGTCGTAGATAAGCGACGCCCGACCGCAACGGCCCCATCGAAAGAGAGTCCGTATGATCCGCGCCCTGCTTCTCGCCATCGGACAGCTTTCCGACCCGGCGTCCCGCCGCGTCGTGTGGATCGGCGTGCTGTCCGCCATCCTGGCCTTCGCCCTGCTCGCCGGGGCCGCATGGTGGGCGCTGTTCCACACGGCGCTGACCGGCTACGCCTGGGTGGACGGGGTGCTGGACGTGCTGGGCGGGCTGGCCGTCCTGCTGCTGGCCTGGGTGCTGTTTCCCGCCACGGTCGGCATGGTGTCCAGCTTCTTCCTGGACGAGGTGGTGCAGGCGGTGGAGCGGCGCCACTATCCCCAGTTGCCGCCGCCCCGCCAGACCGGCCTTGGGGAAGAGCTGCTGACCGCGCTGCGCTTTTTCGCCATCGTCCTGCTGGTCAATTTGTTCGCCCTGCCCCTCTATCTGATGGTGCCGGGGTTGAACCTGCTGATCTTCTACACCGCCAACGGCTATCTTCTCGGCCGCGAATATTTCGAGATGGTGGCGATCCGGCGGATGGGACGGAAGGAGGCGGGGTTTCTGCGGCGTTCCAGCCCGTTGAAACCATTTTTGGCTGGCGCGGTAATTGCCTTTCTTTCGACAATTCCTTTCGTCAACCTGCTGGTGCCGGTGATCGCGAGCGCCTTCATGGTCCATGTCTACCATTCCATGACGGGGTCCATGACCGGTCTTTCCCGCCGGGAAGGGCCGTGACGGACCGCAGGGCGGCGCGGCCCCGACCGTGCACCAAAGCCCACTTGCGGCCGGCCGGATGACCGTGTTACCCCGGCGGGGTGGTCTTTTGGCTGCTGTCGAGCGGGCCCGGTCATGCGACGCCGCCTCCGATGACCCGACTTCAATGACCTGCCAACCTTCACGACCTGACTGACCTGGGGATCAACGTTCATGCTGTTCGGACGAAAGAATCCGCCCGTCGGTGCGCCGAAGACCCAAAGCGCCGACCCGGCCACCCCGGCCGCACCGCAGGCGGGCGCCGCCGAACCCACGGCGGCGGTGTCGCCGCTCGCCTCCCTGAGCACCCCGTCCGCGGCGAATCCGCCGGCCGCCCCCGCCCCGGCCGGTCGTCTGCCGCAACCCGAGCCGATTTCCTCCAAGGGACCCGAGATGAACACGAGCACCCCGAAGCCGCCGGCCGGCGCCCCGATCCCCGGTTCGAGCTACAAGCCGACGGACATTCCGCGCCGCACCGTCGATCTGCCGGGTGCCGCGCCGCGCCGTCCCGAGGGGTATGGCGCCCCGGCTTCGGCCCCCGCCGCCGCGCCCGCGCCGGTCGCTGCGGCCCCGGCGCCCACCGCTCCGCTCGCCAGCGACCAGCGCCGCCTGATCGTCGGCCGCGACATCTCGCTGAACGGCGAGATCGGGTCCTGCGACATCCTGGTCGTGGAAGGCACGGTGGAGGCCAAGCTGCGCGACGGCCGGTCCATCGAGATCGCCGAAACCGGCCTGTTCAAGGGCGCCGTCGAGATCGACGAGGCCGACATCGGCGGCCGCTTCGAGGGCGACATCATCGTGCGCGGCCGCCTGACCGTGCGCTCCACCGGCAAGATCAACGGTTCGATCAAGTACGGCGAGTTGGCGGTCGAGGCCGGCGCCCTGCTGAACGGCGAGATCGGCAAATACACCCCGGCGGCCAAGCCGGCCACTGCCCCCGCCGCCTCGGCGGAAGCGGCACCGGCCCCGGCAGCGTCGGCGCTGGACCCCATCGTGGTGGACGGCTAAACGCCGCTAAACGCGGCTTCGCGATCAAGCCCGGCGGGGATCGACCCCTCGCCGGGCTTTTTCTTTTTGTAGTTATCGCAGGCGTTTCACGGGAAACATCACAGCTTGCCGCTCACACCACGGCGGCCGGCAGGACCTTGTCCTTGAAGGCGCACAGGTCGCTGACCGGGCAGACGAGGCAGTCGGGCTTGCGGGCCTTGCAGACGTAGCGGCCGTGCAGGATCAGCCAGTGATGGGCGTGCCGGCGGTAGGCCTTGGGAACCACCTTCAGCAGCTTCGCCTCCACCGCGTCGGGCGTCTTGCCGGGGGCGAGGCCGGTGCGGTTGCCGACGCGGAAGATGTGGGTGTCCACCGCGATGGTCTCCTCGCCGAAGGCGACGTTCAGCACCACGTTGGCGGTCTTGCGCCCGACCCCGGGCAGGGTTTCCAGCGCCTCGCGGTCGCGTGGCACCGTGCCGTCATACTCGGCGACCAGGATTTCCGACAGCTTGATGACGTTCTTGGCCTTGGTGTTGAACAGGCCGATGGTCTTGATGTAGCCGCGCAGCCGCTCCTCCCCCAGTTCCACCATCTGCTGCGGCGTGGTGACGATCCGGAACAGCGGGCCGGTGGCCTTGTTGACGCCGACATCGGTGGCCTGGGCCGACAGCACGACGGCGACCAGGAGCGTGTAGGGATTGACGTATTCCAGCTCGCTCTTCGGCTCCGGGTTGGCGGCGCTGAGGCGGCGGAAGAATTCCTGGACGGCGGCGGGCTTCATGGCGCGCAGCATAGCGGGACCCCGGTTGTTCTTGCAAACACGCCGGGTGGACGGCGCGGCCGACGCGCACCAGTTTGTGTGCATGACCATGGCCCGTCATACCCCATCCCCGGCGTCATTCCCGGCCCTGCCCCCGGCTTCCCGCGTCTTCTTCGACGCGATCCTGCACCCGCACCGCAGCCTGGGGCGGCACGGCTACCGCGTTCTGATGGGTGTGGTGATCCTCGTAAACCTGCTGATCGCCGGCATCTTCGCCGCCAATGGGGCGTGGCCGGTGGTGCCCTTCTGCGGGCTGGACGTGGTGATCCTCTGGCTGGCCTTCCGCGTCAACAACCGCGCCGCCCGGCTGTACGAGCGGGTGCGCCTGACCGACACCGACCTGACCGTCCAGCGCGTCGCCTGGAACAAGCCGGAGCGGCGCTGGAGCCTTCAGCCCAACTGGCTGCGCGTCACCCTGGACGGCCCGCCCCGGCACGGCGGCCGGGTGACCCTCACCTCCCATGGGCAGTCGGTGACCGTCGGCGCCTTCCTGACGCCGGACGAGCGGGCGGACTTCGCCAAGGCGCTGCGCGGCGCGCTGGCGCGGTGGCGCAGCACCCCCTGCCATCCCGAACCGGTGCCCTGACCGCGAGGCGTGTTGCGCAAGAAACGGGTTGGTCGGCCCGCTCCGGCGGCGCATCCTGCGCCGGTCATGGAGCCTGGGAGAGAACGCCATGCCGTGCCTGAATCCCGCCGAAGATCCAGTCGATGCGCGGCGTCACCGCGCCATCGCCGCCGCCATCCGCCATCTCGTGGACCACTGGCAGGACCAGCCGGGGCTGGACGAGCTGGCCGCGGTCGCCGGCATGAGCCCCTTCCATTTCCAGCGGCTGTTCACCCAATGGGCGGGGATCAGCCCGAAGCGCTTTTTGCAGTTCCTGACGCTGGACAACGCCAAGCGGCTGCTCGCCGCGAACCAGAGCGTGCTGGACGTGGCGCTGGACGTCGGGCTGTCCGGCCCGTCGCGGCTGCACGACCTGTTCGTCGCCTGCGAAGCGATGACGCCCGGCGAGTACAAGGCGCTCGGCGGCGGGCTGACCATCCGCTGGGGCCTGCACCCCACCCCCTTCGGCCCGTCGCTGGTCGCCGCCACCGAACGCGGCGTCTGCTGGCTGAGCTTCGCCGAGGAGGAGGACGGGCGCGACGCGCTGGCCGAGATGGCCGCCGCTTGGCCGGCCGCCCGTCTGATTGAGGACGCCGACGCCACCCGCCCGGTCGCCGCCCGCGCCTTCCGCTGGGATGGTTCCGCGGGAGGCGAGCCGCTGCGCCTGCTGATGAAGGGTACCAATTTCCAGATCAAGGTGTGGGAGGCGCTGCTGCGCATCCCCTCCGGCGCCGTTGTGTCCTACGAGGACGTGGCCCGCGCCATCGGTCAGCCGACCGCCATGCGGGCGGTGGGGGCGGCGGTGGGACGCAACCCGGTCTGCGTGCTGATCCCCTGCCACCGGGTGATCCAGAAGTCGGGGATCATCCACAACTACCGCTATGGCATCCCCCGCAAGCGCGCCCTGCTCGCCTGGGAGCAGGGGCACGCCTTGCCGGAGGACGAGGCCGCGGCTTAGAGAACCGCGGCCTGACCGATCACATCCCCAGCACGTCCTTCATGCTGTAGAGGCCCGGCTGCTTGTCGTTGGCCCACAGCGCCGCGCGGACCGCGCCCTTGGCGTAAATCTGGCGGCCCGAGGCCTTGTGGGTCAGCTCGACCCGCTCGCCCTCGGCGGCGAAGACCACCGTGTGGTCGCCGATGACGTCGCCGCCGCGCAGCGTGGCGAAGCCGATCTCGCCGCGCGGGCGGACGCCGGTGTGGCCGTCGCGGACCTTCTGCCAGACATCCTCCAACGCCACCCCGCGCCCCGCCGCCGCCGCCCGGCCGAGGCCGAGCGCGGTGCCCGAGGGCGCGTCCACCTTGTTGCGGTGGTGCATCTCCAGGATGTCGATGTCGTAGTCGTCGCCCAGCGCCCGGCCGACCTGCTCGACCAGCGCCAGCAGCAGGTTGACGCCCAGCGACATGTTCGGCGACTGGACGATCGGGGTGTGGGTGGCGGCCTGGGCGATGGGGTCCTGCTGGGCCGGGCCGATGCCGGTCGTGCCGATGACCAGCACCGTCTGCGACTGGGCGGCCAGCGCCGCATGGCGGACGCTGGCCTCGGGGCTGGTGAAGTCGATCACCGCGTCGGCCTCGGCGAACAGCGCCGCCGCGTCGTCGATGGCGACGACCCCCAGCGGTTCGAGGCCGGCGAGGGTGCCGATGTCCTTGCCGAGCGCGGGGCCGCCCACCCGCTCCGTGCCGCCGGCCAGCGTGCAGCCCGGCGTGGCGGCGATCTCGCGCACCAGCATCTGCCCCATGCGCCCCGCGCACCCGACGACCCCGATCTTCATGCCTGCCTCCCTGGGAGAATTCCGACACGGGTCTAGCACAGCCGGGGACAAGGCTTAAGCGCCGAGACGCGTCAGGACCCCAGGCAGTCCTTCAGCGAGGCGGCGATGTTGCGCATCAGCGCGGGGTAGAGGCCGGGGCCGTCCTTCAGGTCCGCCCCTTCGGGGTCGAGCACGCCCTTCTTCGCCGGGGTGCCCTCGACGATGGTGTTGACCAGCGCCGGCTCGAACTGCGGTTCGGCGAAGACGCAGGCGGCGCCGAGCCCGCCGATCTTGGCGCGGATCTCCGACAGCCGCTTGGCCGAGGGGCGGCGTTCCGGGTTGACGGTGATGGCACCGACGCCGTTCAGGCCGTACTGCGCCTCGAAATACTGGTAGGCGTCGTGGAAGACGACGAAGGGCTTGCCGGCCACCGGGGCCAGCGCTGCCTTCAGCTCCGCGTCGAGCGCGTCGATGGAGCGGGCGGTGCGCTCGGCGTTGGCGGTGTAGGCGGCGGCGTTGGCCGGGTCCTTGGCCGACAAAGCCTCGGCGATCGCCGCCACCATGGCGCGGGCGTTGGCGGGGGAGAGCCAGATGTGGGTGTTCACCTCGTCATGCCCGTGCTCGTCCTCATGGGCGTGCTTGTCGTCATGCTTATGGTCGTGATCATGCGTGTGCTCATGCCCATGGTCGTGGGCTTCCCAGGCGCCGCCCTCGCGGGCGTCGAGCAGGGTGACGCCCGGCGCCTCCAGCAGCGTGACGGAGGTGGCCTTCTTCGCGTTCGCCGTCACCGGCTTGTCGAGAAAGCCCTCCAGCTCCGGCCCGATCCAGAAGACGAGGTCGGCGGCGGCCAGCGCCTTCGCGTCCGACGGCTTCATGGCGTAGGTGTGGGGAGACGCGGCACCGCGCACGATCAGCGCCGGCTCCGCCACCCCCTCCATCACCGCGGCGACCAGGGAATGGACCGGCTTGATCGAGGCGACGACCTTCGGCGACTCGGCCAGGGCCGGGCTGGCGGAGAGGGCGGCGGCAAGGGCAAGGAGCGGAAGGGGGCGCATCGCGGCACGCATGGGTGGGTTCCTCATCGTCTGACTGGACAGCCGGGTCTTTCCGGCGCATAGCTGTCTTCGTTTCCAGCAATGTCACGTTATAACATAACATGTCAATCCATCACGGGGACCATCACGCGGCCCCCCGCGCGGCGCGATCGCCGATTCCGTCCCTGGCCCCTCCCCTGGTCGACACCAAGGGTCTGACGGTGCGGCTGGGCGGGCGGACGATCCTCGACCGCGTGGACCTGGAGGTGCGGCCCGGCGAGATCGTCACGCTGATCGGCCCCAACGGCGCCGGCAAGACGACGCTGGTGCGCGCCGTGCTGGGCCTCGTCCGCGCCTCGTCCGGGGTGGTGGAGCGCCGCCGGGGCCTGCGCATCGGCTACATGCCGCAGCGCCTGACCGTCGACGCGACCCTGCCGCTGACGGTCCGCCGCTTCCTGGCGCTGTGGCGCCCGGTGACCGAGGCGCGCATCACCGCGGCGCTGGAGGAGGCCGGCGTCTCCCACCTCGCCGCCAGCCCGGTCCAGACAGTGTCCGGCGGCGAGATGCAGCGGGTGCTGCTGGCCCGCGCCCTGCTCGGCGATCCCGAGCTTCTCGTGCTCGACGAGCCCGACCAGGCGGTGGACGTCCATGGGCAGGCCGAACTGTTCGGGCGCATCGAGACGCTGCGCCGCACCCGCGGCTGCGGCGTGCTGCTGGTCAGCCACGACCTGCACACGGTGATGGCCCGCACCGACCGCGTGCTCTGCCTGAACGGCCATGTCTGCTGCCAGGGCGCGCCGGAGGACGTGCGGCGCCACCCGGAATACCGCGCCCTGTTCGGGGGTCACGCCGACGCGCTGGCCGTCTATGTCCACCACCACGACCACGCGCACGCCACCGACGGCGCCGTGGTGCCCGGCCATGACGGGGATTGCTGCCATGGATGACTTCGTTCTGCGCGCGCTGGCCGCCGGCTGCGGCATCGCGCTGGTCGCCGGCCCGCTGGGCTCCTTCGTGGTGTGGCGGCGCATGGCCTATTTCGGCGACACGCTGGCCCATTCCGCCCTGCTGGGGGTGGCGCTGGGCTTCCTGCTGGGCGTCAACCCGCTGATCGGCGTGGTCGGGGTCTGCGTCGCGCTGGCGCTGGCGCTGGTCGGGCTGCAGCGGCGCCGCGCGCTGGCCACGGACACCGTGCTGGGCATCCTGTCGCATTCGTCGCTGTCGCTGGGCCTCGTCGCCATCGCCTTCCTGGAGACGCTGCGCGTCGATCTGGTCGCCTATCTGTTCGGCGACATCCTGAGCGTCACCACCGGCGATCTCGCCTGGATCTACACCGGCGGCGCGGCGGCTCTGGGCGGGCTGCTGCTGCTGTGGCGCCGGCTGCTGGCGGTGACGGTGGACGAGGATCTGGCGCGGGTCGAGGGCATGCCGGTGGAGGCGCTCCGGCTGGCCTTCATGCTGCTGATCGCGCTGGTCATCGCGGCGGCGATGAAGATCGTCGGCATCCTGCTGATCACCTCGCTCCTCATCATCCCGGCGGCGGCGGCCCGCCGCTTCTCCCGCACGCCGGAGGCGATGGCCGCCCTGGCCTCGGTCTTCGGCATCGCCGCGGTGCTGGGTGGGCTGCTCTCCTCGCTGAACTGGGACCTGCCGGGCGGGCCGAGCATCGTGGTCGCCGCCGCCGCCCTCTTCCTGGCGAGCATGATGGTGCCGACGGCGAACCGGTAAAGCGAACTTCCGTTCGCTTTGGCTTCACATCGCCTCATTCGCCGGCGGGCTTCGGCCGCATGTGCGGCCGGGACCACCGTCGTGGTCCAAAGCGGCTTGCGTCAAGCGGGCACGCGCCGTCGTCAACACCGAGCGCGTGATGTCGGCCAGGGTGCGGCTGGCGATGCGGCTGCGCTGCCAGAACAGCGGCACGTCGAGCGGCTGGCCCGGCACCAGCGCCACCAGCCGCCCATCGCGCAAAGCGCCGGCGACCAGCGGCTCCGGATTCATGCCCCAGCCGAGCCCGGCCAGCGCCGCGTCCACGAAGGCGTGGGTGGAGGGCATCCAGTGGGTCGGCGAGGCGATCTCCACCCCGAAGGCCTGCCGGGTCCACTGCGTCTGAAGCCGGTCCTTGCTGTTGTAGGTCAGGCGCGGCGCGCGGGCCAGCGACGCCGCCTCCACCCCGTCCGGGAAATGCCGGCGCAGGAAGTCCGGGCTGGCCGTCGCCACGTAGCGCAAGGCCCCCAGCGGGGTGCTGTCGCAGCCCTGCACCGGCTGGGCGCCGGACGTCACCGCCGCCAGCACCTCGCCCCGGCGCAGCCAGTCGGCGCTGTGCTCCTGGTCGTCGAGGACGAGGTCGAACAGCACGTCCGGCGTCCCGGCCATGGCGGCGACGAACCAGGTGGCGAGGCTGTCGGCGTTGACCGCCATGCGCACCGTCACCGCCGGCCCGTCCTGCGGCACGCCGGGAAGCCCGTCCCGCAACTCGCTTTCCAGCAGGGCCACCCGCTCCGCGTGCTGGCTCAGCCGCAGGCCGGCGGGCGTGCCGGTGCAGGGCGATCCGCGCACCACCAGGATCGTCCCCATCCGCTCCTCCAGCAGCTTCACCCGCTGCGACACGGCGGAGGGGGTGACGTGGAGCTGCGCCGCCGCCCGCTCGAAACTGCCGGTGCGGACCACCGCGGCCAGCGCGGCGAGCAGGGCGTAGTCCAGCATGGCTTAGCGTTCCTTAATCGGGATAAGGGACTTTAGTTATTCTAATCCGGACGGCGGTGGTAGGGGAACGGCCTCCACCACCGATATCGCCAACGAATGAGGCCGCCATGCTCTCCGCCTTCCTTCCCGGCCTTCTGCTGGGTCTCAGCCTGATCGTCGCCATCGGCGCGCAGAACGCCTTCGTGCTGCGCCAGGGCCTGCGCGGGGAGCATGTGCTGGCCGTCTGCGCGACCTGCGCGGTGTCGGACGCGCTGCTGATCCTGGCCGGGGTCGGCGGCTTCGCCCAGGCCGCCCAATGGCTGCCCTGGCTGGAGACGGCCACCCGCTACGCCGGGGCGGCCTTCCTGCTGGTCTACGGGCTGCGCAGCTTCCGCTCGGCTTGGCGGGCGGGCGGCGCGCTGGACCCGGCTTCGGCGGTTCCGGCGGGCCTCGGCGCGACGCTGGCGACCTGCCTGGCGCTGACTTGGCTGAACCCGCACGTCTATCTGGACACGGTGGTGCTGGTCGGGTCGGTGTCGACCCAGTTCGCCGAGGGCAAGCACGCCTTCGCGCTGGGGGCGATGACCGCGTCCCTCCTGTTCTTCTTCGCGCTGGGTTTTGGCGCGCGCCTGCTGCGGCCCGTCTTCGCCCGGCCCGGCGCGTGGCGGGCGCTCGATACCGGGATCGGCGTCGTCATGTGCGCGATCGCGGTGGGTCTGGTCGCCTGAACCGCGGATTCCCTCGGGACCGGCGTGGGGAAAATCCCCTTCCCCGCGCCGGTCCTGCCGTCAGGACGCCTTCAGCGCCTGCAGGAAGGTCTCGACCTGATGCTTCAGGCTGTCGGACTGGCCGGACAGGTCGGAGGAGGAGCGGATGACGAGGCTGGAGGCCTGCGCCGTCTCGTTCGCCGCCACGCTGACCGCCTCGATGCTGCGGGCGATCTCGTCGGTGCCGCGGGCGGCCTGGGCGACGTTGTTGGAAATCTCCTGCGTTGCCGCCGCCTGCTCCTGCACGGCCGAGGCGATGGTGGTGGAGATCTCGTTGATCGACCGGATCGTCTCGCCGATGCCCTGGATGGCGCCGATCGTCTGGTTGGTCGCCGCCTGGATGCCGGCGATCTGGGCGGAGATGTCCTCGGTTGCCTTGGCCGTCTGGTTGGCGAGGCTCTTCACCTCGCTCGCCACCACGGCGAAGCCCTTGCCCGCCTCGCCGGCCCGCGCCGCTTCGATGGTGGCGTTGAGCGCCAGCAGGTTGGTCTGGCCGGCGATGCCCTGGATCAGCTTCACCACGTCGCCGATGAGCTGCGCCGACTGGGCGAGGCTGTCGGCGGTGCCGCCGATCTGCTCGGTGCGCGACACCGCCTCGCGGGCGATGGCGACCGACCGCTCGACCTGCTGGCCGATTTCCCCGATGGATGCGGAGAGCTGCTCGGCGGCGGCCGCCACCGCCTGGACGTTGGACGCCGCCTGGGCGGTGGCGCTGGCCGCCTCCGCGCTCTGGCGGGTCGACCGTTCCGACAGGGCGCCGAGCTGGCGCGACACGCCCTGCATGTCGGTGGAGGTGCCGGACACCGCCTGCACCACGCTCTTGACCTTCGCGTCGAAGTCGGCGGCGAGGGAACCGGCGCGCTGGCGCATCTCCTCCTCCTCCTGGACGTCGATCAGCGAGCCGCAGGCGCGCAGCGCCAAGCCGGCCGCGTTGCGCCGGCAGCCGCCGATGGCGCGGAACCAGCGGTAGGAGCCGTCGCGCATCTTCACGCGGTAGCGCACGTTGAAGGGCGTGCGGCCGCTGGCGTCGGCCAGGAAGGCGCCGAAGGCGGCGAAGGTCGGGGCGCTGTCGTCCGGGTGCAGCCGGTCCGACCAGGAGGTCATCAGGTTCGGGAAATCCTGTTCGCTGTCGAAGCCGAGCAACCGGCGGAACTGCCCGGACCAGGTCCAGCGGCTCTGCGGATGCGCCGGGTCGCCGTTGTGGAACACCGCGTCCCACAGGCCGACGCCGGCGTGGTTGCCATAGAGGTCGAGCGCTTCGGTCAGCTCGGCCAGCTCAGCGCCGCGCCCGTTGCCACCGTTGGACCCACCCCGGAAAAAACTCATCAGACTCATCGCCTTGTCCCCTACCCCTCACACGAAAACCGGTGCAACCTTCAGCACAGACCCATGACTGAAACGACCGGTCTGCCTGTTCTCATGTACGGAAAATATGAGAATTTAGATTTCAATTCGGTAAAAGCTTTCTCCATGTTTCCAGAAATAGAAGGGGTGTTTGCCGTATTGTTTGTTTCATTTTCATTTTTATTTGCCTTTCTTCTTGTCTATACAACCTTTGGGTGATACCGGGTGCGCCGCGACCGGACGCCGCCGGCCCGGCCCGTTGCCATCACCGGCAGGACGACCTAAAGTCGCCACCGTCAGGGGATCAGCACCGGGAAGACACTGCACATCATGGCCGACACCCGCCCCGCCCCCCGAGTGGGGCTGTTCGTCACCTGCCTCGTCGATGTCTACCGCCCGACGGTCGGCTTCGCCGCGGTGAAGCTGCTGGAGGACGCCGGCTGCACGGTCGAGGTGCCCGCCGCCCAGACCTGCTGCGGCCAGCCCGCCTTCAACGCCGGCGACCGCGCCACCGCGCGGGATCTCGCCCGCAGCACCATTGCCGCCTTCGAGGGGTTCGACCATGTCGTCGTCCCCTCCGGCTCCTGCGCCGGGCAGATCCGCAAGCATTACCCGGAGCTTCTGGCCGACGATCCGGCCTGGGCGGCGCGCGCCCGGCATCTGTCGGCGCGCACGCACGAGCTGGTGTCCTTTCTGACCGACGTGCTGGGGGTGACGGACACCGGCGCGCGCTACGACGGCACGATCACCTACCACGACAGCTGCTCCGGCCTGCGCGAGCTGGGCATCAAGGAGCAGCCGCGCCGCCTGCTGGCCAAGGTCGAGGGGCTGACGCTGAACGAGCTTCCGGGGGCGGAGGTCTGCTGCGGCTTCGGCGGCACCTTCTGCGTCAAGTATCCGGACATCTCCAACCGCATGGTCGAGGCCAAGACCGCGGACATCACGGCGACGAAGGCCGACACGCTGCTGGCCGGCGACATGGGCTGCCTGCTGAACATGGCGGGCAAGCTGAAGCGCGAGGGCTCCGCCGTCCGCGTCCGCCATGTCGCGGAGGTGCTGGCCGGCGTCACCGACACACCCCCGATTGGCGAGCCCATAAAAAGTGGGAGGGCATAACGCCATGCAGCCGACCACCCACGCCTTCCCCGAGAACGCCCGCAAGGCGCTGAGCGACGAGCGGCTTCAGAAGGTCCTGGCCATCGCGCCCGCCGGTTTCGTCAACCGCCGCAAACAGGCCGCCGACCGCCTGCCGGAGTTCGAGGATCTCCGCGACCAGGGCCGCGACCTGAAGAACCACGTCCTGGCCAACCTCGACACCTATCTGGAGGCCTTCGAGGGCAAGGTCACCGAGCAAGGCGGCCATGTGCACTGGTGCCGCACCGACCAGGAGGCGCGCGACGCCATCCTGGGCATCTGCCGCAAGGTCGGGGCGAAGACCGTCACCAAGGGCAAGTCGATGGTCTCCGAGGAAATCGGGATCAACGATTACCTGGAAGCCAACGGCCTGACCCCCATCGAGACGGATCTCGGCGAATACATCATCCAGCTCCGCCGCGAGCCGCCCAGCCACATCATCGCCCCGGCCTTCCACCTGTCCAAGGCGGACGTGGAGGGCACCTTCCGCCAAGCCCACACCGACCTGCCGGCGGACCGCGTGCTGGACGAGCCCAAGGTGCTGATCGCCGAGGCGCGGCAGGTGCTGCGCCGCAAGTTCCAGCAGGCCGACGTCGGCATCACCGGCGCCAACATCATGGTGGCTGAGACCGGTTCGACCGTCATCGTCACCAACGAGGGCAACGGCGACCTGACGCAGATCCTGCCGCGCGTCCATGTGGTGATCGCCACCATCGACAAGGTGGTGCCGACGCTGGAGGACGCCGCCCTGGTGCTGCGCCTGCTGGCGCGCTCCGCGACGGGCCAAGAGGCGTCGGCCTACACCACCTTCTCCACCGGGCCGCGCCGCCCCGGCGACCTCGACGGGCCGGAGGAGTTCCACGTCGTGCTGCTCGACAACGGGCGGTCGGCGCTGCTCGGCACCGAGTTCCAGGACGTGCTGCGCTGCATCCGCTGCGGCGCCTGCATGAACCACTGCCCGGTCTACGGCTCGGTCGGCGGGCACGCCTACGGCTGGGTCTATCCGGGGCCGATCGGGTCGGTGATGCAACCGGCCCTGCTCGGCGTGAAGGAGGCTGGGCACCTGCCCAACGCCTCGACCTTCTGCGGGCGGTGCGAGGCGGTCTGCCCAATGCGCATCCCCCTGCCCAAGATGATGCGCCACTGGCGGGAGAAGGAGTTCGAGCAGAACCTCCAGCCCGCCGCCATGCGCCGGGGGCTGGCCCTGTGGGGCTGGTTCGCGCGGCGCCCGGCGCTCTACCACGCCGCCACCAAGATGGCGGCGCGGGCGTTGGGGGCGCTGGGCCGCGGCAGGGGGCGCTTCGCCCGCCTGCCGCTGGCCCAGGGCTGGACGAAGCACCGCGACATGCCGGCGCCGGAAGGCAGGACCTTCCAGCAGATGTGGGCCGAGAAGAAGGCAGCCGAAAAGAAAGCGGCCGAGACGAAGGGGAATCGCTGACCATGGCCGACACCGGCTCCGCCCGCGCCCAGATCCTGGGCGGCATCCGCAAGGCGCTGAATTCCGCCGAGGGCTCGGAGGAGGCGCGCCGGAGGCTCGCCACTCACCCGCGCAACCTGATCCCGGCCCGCGCCCAGCATCCCCACGATGAGCAGGTCGAGCTGTTCGCCGCCATGGCGACGGAAGTCTCGGCGACCGTGGAACTGCTGGGCGGGATGGCCGAGGTGCCGGGGGCGGTGGCCGACTATCTGGCCGGGCTGAACCTGCCCGCCGAGGTCCGCGTCGCCCCGGACGCCGCCCTGGACCCCATCCCCTGGGACCAGCGCCCGACCCTGACGGTGACCAAGGGGCGCGCCCGCGACAGCGACGGCGCGTCGCTGACCGGCGCCTTCGCCGGGGTGGCGGAAACCGGCACGCTGATGCTGCTGTCCGGAGCCGAGCGGCCGACCACGCTGAACTTCCTGCCCGACACCCACATCGTCGTGCTGCGGCGCGGCCAGATCGTCGGCACCATGGAGGACGCCTGGGACCGGCTGCGCGCCGCCGGTGGGGATGGTGGCGGAAAGGGCGCCCTGCCCCGCACCGTCAACTTCATCACCGGGCCGTCGCGGACCGGCGACATCGAGATGCGGATCGAGCTGGGCGCCCACGGGCCGCGGCGCCTTCACATTCTTCTGGTGGAGGATTGACACGGCTGAGCGTTCAAGGGTTTATCGGAGCGTTGTCCGTGCCGGAACCCCTGTTTCACCGTGTTTGATCCGCCCCACCCTTCGACCCGCGCGCCCGGACGGGCCGCGCCGAGGTCCCCGTCATGAGCCGCCGCCGCTCGGTCTCCACCGAGGAACGGCGGCTGTGGCGGATCGCCATGCGCGACGCGGAACCGATGCCGGGCCGGACCATCGAGGACCCCGATCCCCCCGCCGCCTCAGCGGGCGAGCCGGAACCGGTCGCCACCACCGCTTCCCCACCCCCCACCCTGCCGCCGCGCGGCGGTGTGCCAAAGGGCGGGCGCCCCTCGCAGCCGCCGTTGAAGGTCGGCAACCTCGACAACATCGACCGCCGCACCGCCGACCGCTTCTCGCGTGGCGAGATGGAGATCGACGGGCGCATCGACCTGCACGGAATGAGCCAGGACCAGGCCCACGGCGCCCTCTCCGGCTTCGTCCGCCGCGCTTGGCACGAGGGGCGGCGCTGCGTGCTGGTCATCACCGGCAAGGGCACCTACACCGGTGGGGCCGGCGTGCTGCGCCAGTCGGTGCCGCGCTGGCTGGCCGACGCCGCCCTGCGCCCGATGGTTCTGGCGGTGCGCCCGGCGCAGCCCCGGCACGGCGGCGAGGGGGCGCTGTACGTCCTCGTCAAGCGGCGGCGCGACCATCATCGGTAGGACGGGGCCGCGATGACACCCTTCGGCGAACGGGTCCGCGCGCTGCGCGAGGGCAAGAGCGTAACGCTCAAGCAGATGGCGGCCGACCTGCACATCTCCTCGGCCTATCTGTCGGCGCTGGAGCATGGCAAGCGCGGCCAGCCCTCCGCCCAGCTCGTCCGGCAGATCTGCGCCTATTTCGGCATCATCTGGGACGAGGCGGAGGAGTTGGAACGGCTGGCCGACCTGTCGCACCCGCGCGTGACGGTGGACACCGCCGGGCTCAACCCGAAGGCGACCGAGCTGGCGAACCGTCTGGCCGAACGCATCCACGATCTGGACGACGGAACGCTGGACCGGCTGCTGCTGCTGCTGGACGAGGCGCCGGCCCGCGGCGGCGCGGCGGTGCGGCGTCGGGCGGCTCCGCGGCGGCGGTAGAACGGCAGGGGCGAACGTCGCAACGGCCCGATTTGTCTTATGGGTTAATCAGTCGCACCTTCGGCATAGGCAGCCGGACGTTTCGCGTTCGCTTTCACCGCGCCAAATCCCTTACCATCCGATCCGGGATACCCCGAATCCAGGCTTGACCAGACGGAATTATCGTATGACCGCCGAGGTCGGGTCCATGATGCCGGGGGGCGGCGTCACGGACGCCCTGTTCCGCTCCATCTTCGACAGCGCGTCGGTCGGCATGGTCGTGGCCGCGCCGGACGGACGCATTCTGGCCGCCAATCCCACCTTCGCCCACGGTCTGGGTTACCGGCCGGCGGACATGGCCGGGCGGCATCTGGCCGACGTCACCCACCCGGAGGACTGGGCGTGGGAAAGCCTGCGCTTCGGCCGGGTGATGCGGGGCGAAGCGGCGCCGGACCCCTTCGAGAAGCGATTCCTGCGCGCCGACGGCGGGGTGATGCGCGCCGCCATGCGGCCGTCCTGCCTGCTCGGCCCCGACGGACGGGTGCAGGCGTTGGCCATGGTGATCGAGGACGTGACGACCGCCCGCGCCGCCGACGAGGAGCTTCAGCGCAGCGAGGCGCGCAACCGCGCCATCGTGGAACAGGCGGTCGAAACCATCCTGACCGTGGACGCCCGCGGCGTCATCCTGGCCGCCAACCAGGCGGCGGAACAGCTTCTCGGCTACGATCCGGATGAGCTGACCGGCCGGCACATCACCATCCTGATGCCGCCGGAGGAGGCCGCGCAGCACGGTGCCTACATGCGCCGCTACAAAGAGACGGGGGTGCGGCAGGTCATCGGCGTCGGGCGGGAGGTGACCGCCCTCCGGCGGGACGGCACCGCCATGGTCGTCTGGCTGTCCCTCTCGGAGATCGACCTGCCGGGATTCCACGTCTTCGTCGCGATGCTGCGCGACCTCAGCGCCTTCAAGGCCGCCGAGCAGGCGCTGATCGAGGCCAAGGAGGCGGCGGAGCTGGCCAACCGCGCCAAGACCGCCTTCCTCGCCAACATGAGCCACGAGCTGCGCACGCCGCTGAACGGCATCCTGGGCTTCGCCGACGTGATCCACCAGCAGATGCTGGGGTCGCTGGAAAACCCCATGTACGTCAACTTCGCGGCGGAGATCAAACGGTCGGGCGAGCTGCTTCTCGCCAACATCAACGACCTGCTGGAGATGGCCACCATCGAGGCCGGACAGGTCGGTCTGGAGGAGGCGCTCTGCGACTTCCGCGACGTGGTGGTGTCCTGCGTCCGTCTGGTCGCCAAGCGGGCGGAGCGCGGCAAGCTGCACGTCGAGGCCGACATCGCCAGCGAGTTGCCGCCCCTGCTGGCCGACCCGCGGGCGCTGAAGCAGGTGCTGCTGCATCTCCTGTCCAACGCCATCAAGTTCACGCCGGAAGGCGGGCGCGTCGGCGTGTCGGCCCGCGTGGATTCCGCGGGCGCCCTGGTGGCCGAGGTGTTCGACAGCGGCGTCGGCATCCCGGAGGACCGTCTGGAAACCGTCTTCCAGCCCTTCTTCCAGGGCGATTCCTCGCTGGCCCGCCGGTTCGAGGGGATCGGTCTTGGTCTGTCCATCGCCAAGTCGCTGGTGGAGCGGCACGGCGGCCGGCTGGAAATCCGCTCGCTGGAGGGGACCGGCACGTCGGTGGTCATCCACCTGCCGAAGGAACGCTTCCTGACGGACTGGTGAGCGGCCGCGCCTATCCCGCCCGTGAATAGGCGGCGGCCGCCGCGACCTGCGCGTCGGTCGGGCGCACCCCGGTGTAGAGCACGAACTGCTCCAGCGCCTGCAACGCGATGACCTCCGCCCCGGTGATGACGGGCTTGCCGGCGGCGCGCGCGGCGCGGATCAGCGGCGTTTCCGCGGGCATCGCCACGACGTCGAACACCCAGGCGGCGGACCCGATCAGCGCCGGGTCGAAGGCCAGCGCCTCCGCGTCGGGGCCGTTGGCCATGCCGAGCGGCGTCACGTTGACCAGCAGGCCCGGGGTGAGGCCGGTGGTATCGGCTTGCCAGCGCACGCCATACTCATCGGCCAGCCGGCGCCCCGTCACGTCGTTGCGGGCGACCACCGTGCCGTCGGCGAAGCCGGCGTCGCGCAGCGCGCACAGCACCGCCCGCGCCATTCCGCCGCTGCCCCGCAGCGCGAAGGTCAGGTCCCGCGGCACGGCGTGGCGGTCGACCAGGAGACGCACCGCCCGGTAGTCGGTGTTGTGGCCGGTCAGCCGCCCGCCGTCGTTGACGATGGTGTTGACCGACCGCAAGCCCGCCGCCGACGGGTCCAGCGCGTCGAGGAAGGGGATGCAGGCCTCCTTGAAGGGCATGGACACGCCGCAGCCGCGGATGCCCAGCGCCCGGATGCCGGCGATGGCACCGGGCAGGTCGTCGGTCGTGAAGGCCTTGTAGAGAAAGTTCAGGCCAAGCGCTTCGTACAGGTGGTTGTGGAAGCGCGTCCCGATGTTGCTGGGCCGCCCCGACAAGGAGATGCAAAGGCGCGTGTCCTTGTCGACGGCGTGCGGCATGGCGGCCCGTTTCCTTACAGGATGAACTTCGACAAATCGGCGTTCTTGGCGAGGCCGCCGACCTGGGCCCGGACGGTCTCCGCGTCGATGGTCACGGTCTGGCCGGCCTTGTCGCTGGCGGTGAAGCTGATGTCCTCCAGCAGCCGTTCCAACACGGTGTGCAGGCGCCGCGCCCCGATGTTCTCCACCGTCGCGTTGATCTCGGTGGCGAGGCGGGCCAGCTCGTCGATGGCGTCGTCGGTGAAGACGAGATCGACCTCCTCGGTCTTCAGCAGCGCCTTGTACTGCTTGATCAGGCTGGCTTCCGGCTCGGTCAGGATGCGGCGGAAATCCTCCTGCTCCAGCGCCTTCAGCTCGACGCGGATCGGCAGGCGGCCCTGCAGCTCCGGCAGCAGGTCCGACGGCTTCGACAGGTGGAAGGCGCCCGAGGCGATGAACAGGATGTGGTCGGTCTTCACCGCGCCATGCTTGGTGCTGACGGTCGTGCCCTCGATCAGCGGCAGCAGGTCGCGCTGCACGCCCTCGCGGCTGACGTCGGCGCCGCCCTTGTAGTCGGAGCGGGCGGAGATCTTGTCGATCTCGTCGAGGAAGACGATGCCGTTCTGCTCGACCGCCTGGATCGCTTCCGAAACGACCTTTTCCTGGTCGAGCAGCTTGTCCGACTCTTCCGCCATCAGAACGGTGTAGCTCTCGGCGACGGACATGCGCCGGGACCTGGTGCGCCCGCCCAGCGCCTTGCCGAAGATGTCGTTCAGGTTGAGCATGCCCATCTGGGCACCCGGCATGCCGGGGATGTCGAAGGTCGGCAGGCCGCCGGCGGTGTCGGCCACCTGGATCTCGATCTCGCGGTCGTTCAGCGTGCCCTCGCGCAGCATCTTGCGGAACTTCTGCCGCGTCTCCGGGCTGGCGTTCTCGCCGCACAGCGCGTCGACCACACGCTCCTCGGCGCGCAGCTCCGCCTTGGCGGCGACCTCCTTGCGCAGCCGCTCCTTGGTCAGGCCGATGGCGGCCTCCACCAGATCGCGGACGATCTGCTCGACGTCGCGGCCGACATAGCCGACCTCGGTGAACTTGGTCGCCTCGACCTTCAGGAAGGGCGCCTGCGCCAGCTTCGCCAAGCGGCGGGCGATCTCCGTCTTGCCGACGCCAGTCGGGCCGATCATCAGGATGTTCTTGGGCAGAACCTCCTCGCGCAGCCCCTCGGGGAGCTGCTGGCGGCGCCAGCGGTTGCGCAGCGCGATGGCGACCGCGCGCTTGGCCTCGTGCTGGCCGACGATGTAGCGGTCGAGTTCGGAGACGATCTCGCGCGGGCTGAAGGCGGCGGTGGCGGCGGCGATGCTGGGGGCGGACATGGCGTGGGACCCGGTCTGAGGGTTAGAGCTTTTCGAGCGTGACGTTCTCGTTGGTGTAGACGCAGATGCCGGCGGCGATCTTCATCGCCTTGCGGGCCACGGCCTCCGCGTCCAGACCATCGATGTCGACCAGCGCGCGCGCCGCCGACAGGGCGTAGGCGCCGCCGGAGCCGATGCCGATGAGGCCGTCCTCCGGCTCCAGCACGTCGCCGTTGCCGGTCAGGATCAGGCTGACGTTGCGGTCGGCCACGGCCATCATGGCCTCCAGCCGGCGCAGGTAGCGGTCGGTGCGCCAGTCCTTGGCCATCTCCACACAGGCGCGCAGCAGCTGGCCGGGGTGCTTCTCCAGCTTGGTCTCCAGCCGCTCGAACAGGGTCAGCGCGTCGGCGGTGGCGCCGGCGAAGCCGCCCATCACCGTGCCGCCGGCGAGCCAGCGCACCTTGCGGGCGTTCGATTTCATGACCGTCTGGCCGACGGACACCTGGCCGTCGCCGGCAATGACCACCTGCCCGTTCTTGCGGACCGAGAGGATGGTGGTGCCGTGCCACTGGATGGGATCGTGGGAAGTCATCGGGACCGTATTCGAAGAAAGAAACGCCCGTGCCCGAACGGCCCGGCGCGACACCGGCCGACATAGGCACATCGGAACACGGGTCTATGTGGGGGGACGGCGGTTCCCGTCAAGTCTGGCGTCATGGGCCGGCATCCCACGGGACGGAATTGGGCCATGGGACGGAGTTGGCCGGGGAGCGAGCTGCGTCACCTCCACCCCCAGGCGGGCCAGCGCCTCCATCACCGGGACGAAGACGGTCAGGCCGTGCGCGCCACTTGGCAGCGGGCCCGGACGGGCCACACCCAGCAGGTTGCCCGCCTCGTCCACCAGCGGGTCGCCCGGCGCCGCGTCCGGCCCGGTCAGGTCGGCCTGGAACAGCGTGGCCTCCACCCCCGGCGCCGCTTGCGGATCGGCGCGCCGGGCCGCCAGAATGCCGGATGCCGTGTCGTCGCCCCGCTCCAGGACCGCCGTCACCGGCTCGCTGACCGCCGGGTCATCAAGCCGCAGCGGCGCCGCGTGCAGCCGGGCCGGCACGCGGACCAGGGCGATCCCGCCGGACCGGTCCCTCGCCATCACCATGCCGTCCAGCGACACCCCACGGGACGGCGCGACGGTGACGGTCGCGTCCAGCCCGGCGTCGAGCGTCAGCACGAGGGACTGGCCGTCCAGCTCCCCCAACACGATCCCCCGGCCCTTGCGCTCCTCCGGCCCGACGCGCACGGTGGCGGCGGACACGCGGGCGGTGGGATCGTCGGCGTAGCCCTGGAGCGGGTCGACGATGCGCAGAATCAGGGTCGGGGGACGGGTGTCCTCCAGGACGGGAGCCGGTCCGGCGGAGGCGCCGCCGGGATCGACCGTTACAGTTTCGATTGCCACGGTTGACACCACAGACGGCCCAGTTGACACATCCGGGGCGGCACTTGACACTCCCGCCACCCCACTTGACACTACCGGGCCCGCACTTGACGCTCCCGGAGGGGTGGTTGACACTCCTCCCCGGCCACTTGACACTATGGCGGGGCCACTTGACGCTATCGCCCCGCCCCGCGACACCGCGGCGCGGAAGCCGGGGTCGGCGCCCAGCGCCTCCACCGCCGTGCCGAAGGCCTCCTCGATCAGCAGAACGTCGCCCTGCGGCACGCCGCTGTCCTTGCGGGCCACCCCCGTGGTGGTGACACGGTGGACGAGCCGCCCCGTCACGGCATCGTAGACCGCCCAGTCGACCCGCAGGCTGCCGACACCGGACACCCCCTCGCCGCCGCCCGTCAGCCAGCTCCGGCGGCGGCACAGGTCGCTGTTCACCGCGCGCAGGTCGCCGCGCAGGACGAAGCGGGCGCGCTTGCGGTCGAATTCCGCTTCGTAGTCGCTTCCCTGAACGCCCGCCACGTCGTAGCCGGCGTCGGCCAGAACCTCGGCGAAGCGCTCCTGAAAGGTGGAGTTCTCGTGCAGGCTGCGCCCGCTGGTCCAATAGACGTCCTCATAGGGCGGCCAGCACTCCAGCGCCCAGACATAGCGCCCCGTCACCATGCCCCGCCGCATCGAGCCCAGCGACAGGCCGTCGAAGCGGACCGGCTCCGTCGAACCGCGGGCGACGGGCGGGGATTTGCGGGTCTGCGGCAGCTCCCCGCCCATGCAGGCGGCCAGCCCCAGCAGGGCGGCGAGGGACAGGAAAAGGCGTTCGGGCGTCGGCATGTCGGGGGACATATCCCATTATGCGCGTTGTGCGTGCATACAGACATGCACACACACGCATTATGTGGCATCTCGACCGACGGTCATAGGCGTTTTCGGAGGCGGCACCTCTGGCGCGCCCGCGCGCTTCCTGATAAAACCCGGACTCATGGACCAGAGCCTTGCCAATGGCGTCCGCCGCGCCTCGATCGAGCGGAACACCACCGAAACCCGGATCCGGGTCGCCGTGAATCTGGACGGCACCGGCGTCTATGACGTGAAGACCGGCGTCGGCTTCCTCGACCACATGCTGGAGCAGCTGTCGCGCCACAGCCTGATGGACCTGTCGGTGGCGGCGGAGGGCGACCTGCACATCGACGCCCACCACACGACCGAGGACAGCGGCATCGCCATCGGCCAGGCGGTGGCGAAGGCGCTGGGCGACCGCAAGGGCATCCAGCGCTACGGCCACGCCTACATCCCGATGGACGAGACGCTGACCCGCGTCGCGCTGGACTTCTCCAACCGGCCCTACCTGATCTGGAAGGTGTCCTTCAGCCGCGACAAGATCGGCGACATGGACACCGAGCTGTTCCGCGAGTGGTTCCAGGCCTTCGCCATGGCCGCGGGCGTGACGCTGCACGTCGAATGCCTCTATGGCGAGAACAACCACCACATCGTGGAAAGCTGCTACAAGGCGCTTGCCCGCGCGCTGCGGGCCGGGATCGACATCGACCCGCGCAAGCGCGACGCCGTGCCCTCCACCAAGGGGACGCTGGGCGGCTCCCTCTAAAAAAACCGGCGGCTCCGACAAGGCCGGCGCTCTGTCACAAGGTCCTCGTTTCATGGAAACCGTTGCGCTGATCGATTACGGCTCCGGCAACCTGCGTTCCGCCGCCAAGGCTCTGGAGCGCGCGGCGGCGGAGTGCCATGCCTCCTTCCAGGTCCTGGTGACCTCCGACGCCGACGCCGTGCGCAAGGCCGACCGCGTCGTCCTGCCGGGCGTCGGCGCCTTCGCCGACTGCAAGCGCGGCCTGTCGGAGGTTCCCGGCATGCTCGACGCGCTGGAGGAGGTGGTGCACGGCAAGGGCCGCCCGTTCCTGGGCATCTGCGTCGGCATGCAGCTGATGGCGGAGCGCGGGCGCGAATACGGCGTGACCGAGGGGCTGGGCTGGATCAAGGGCGAGGTTGTGAAGCTGGAGCCCGCCGATCCCACCCTGAAGATCCCGCACATGGGCTGGAACGAGCTGGACATCCGCCGGGAGCATCCGGTGCTGGCCGGCCTGCCGGAGCGGGCGCACGCCTATTTCGTCCACTCCTACCGCTTCGCCGTGGAGCGGCCGGAGGATGTGATCGCCAGTGCCGATTACGGCGGCCCCTTCGCCGCGGTGGTCGGGCGCGACAATCTGGTCGGCACCCAGTTCCACCCGGAAAAGAGCCAGGAGACCGGCCTCGCCCTGGTCGCCAACTTCCTGACCTGGCGGGTCTGACGATGACCGACGTCACGGTCGAACGCATCGACGCGCTGAAGACGGGCGACCTGCACGACCTGTGCGACGCCGCCGACGACGCCGTCAAGGCCGGCGGCGGCTTCGGCTGGGTGGCGCCGCCCGCCCGCGAGATCATGGAACGCTACTGGAAGGGCGTTCTGGTGGTGCCGGAACGCATCCTGTTCGTCGGCCGGCTGGACGGCGTCATCGCCGGCTCCGCCCAGCTCGTGAAGCCGGCCCGCAACAACGAGGCGCAGGCCCACGCCGCCACCCTGACCACCAGCTTCGTCGCCCCCTGGGCGCGCGGCCACGGCCTCGCCCGCCGCCTGACCGTGGCGGTCGAGGAGGAGGCGCGGGCGTCCGGCTTCCGCGTGCTGAACCTCGACGTGCGCGAAACCCAGAGCGCGGCGATCACGCTGTACGAGGATCTGGGCTTCAAACGCTGGGGCACGCATCCCTTCTATGCGCTGGTGGACGGCAAAAGGCTGGCCGGACATTTCTATGTGAAAGACCTCACCCCCGACACGCTTCACGACACGCCATAGGACGAGACACCGCGATGATCATCTATCCCGCCATCGACCTCAAAGACGGTGCCTGCGTTCGGCTGCTGCGCGGCGAGATGAGCCAGGCGACCGTCTTCAACACCGAACCCGCCGACCAGGCCCGCCTGTTCGAAAGCCAGGGCTTCGAATGGCTGCATCTGGTCGATCTGAACGGCGCCTTCGAGGGCAAGCCGGTCAACGGCCGGGCGGTCGAGAGCATCCTGGGCGCCGTGACCATCCCGGTGCAGCTGGGCGGCGGCATCCGCGACCTGAAGACCATCGCCCTGTGGCTGGAGAAGGGCGTCAGCCGCGTCATCCTGGGCACCGTCGCCCTGCGCGAGCCGGAGCTGGTCCGTGAAGCCTGCCGGGAGTTCCCCGGCAAGGTCGCCGTGGGCATCGACGCGCGCGAGGGTTACGTGGCCGTTGCCGGCTGGGCCGAGACCTCGACCATCAAGGCGCTGGATCTGGCGCTGAAGTTCGAGGACAGCGGCGTGGCCGCGATCATCTACACCGACATCAACCGCGACGGCGCCATGGGCGGCGTGAACGTCGAGGCGACGTCCGACCTCGCCTTCCACCTGACCACCCCGGTGATCGCGTCGGGCGGCGTCTCCTCCATCGACGACCTGATCGCGTTGAAGAAGGAGGAGGACACCGGCATCCAGGGCGTCATCTGCGGCCGCGCGCTGTACGACGGGCGCATCGACCCGAAGACGGCGCTCGACCTGCTCTCATCCGTTTCCGTTTCTGGCGCCCCCGTCACCGGAAAGGCCGGCTGATGCTCAAGATGCGCGTCATCCCCTGCCTGGACGTCAAGGACGGGCGGGTCGTCAAGGGGGTCAACTTCGTCGATCTGATCGACGCCGGCGACCCCGTGGAGCAGGCCCGCGTCTATGACCGGGAGGGGGCGGACGAGCTGACCTTCCTCGACATCACGGCCAGCCACGAGAACCGCGACACCATCTACGACGTGGTGCGCCGCACCGCCGAGCAGGTGTTCATGCCGCTGACCGTCGGCGGCGGCGTGCGCACGGTCGAGGACATCCGCAAGCTGCTGCTGGCCGGCGCCGACAAGGTGTCGATCAACACCGCGGCCATCCACCGTCCGGAGTTCGTGCAGGAGGCGGCGGAGAAGTTCGGCGCCCAGTGCATCGTCGTCGCCATCGACGCCAAGCAGGTCGAGCCGGGCCGCTGGGAGATCTTCACCCACGGCGGGCGCAAGGCCACCGGCATTGACGCCATCGAGTGGGCCAAGCGCATGGAGTCCTATGGCGCGGGCGAGATCCTGCTGACCTCGATGGACCGCGACGGCACCAAGAGCGGCTTCGACCTCGCCTTGACCCGCAAGGTGGCCGATGGGCTGCGCATCCCGGTCATCGCGTCGGGCGGCGTCGGCACGCTGGACCATCTGGTGGAGGGCATCCGCGAGGGCCACGCCACGGCGGTTCTGGCGGCCTCCATCTTCCATTTCGGCACCTACACCATCGGGCAGGCCAAGGCGGCGCTGGCCGAAGCCGGCATTCCGGTGCGCCCGGCCCGGCCCGTGTCCTCCGCGGCGGAGGCGGCCCATGTCTGACGACAAGAAGGCCGTCAACGCCAAGGTTCTGGACCGGCTCTACGCCACCGTCCAGGCGCGCAAGGGCGCCGATCCGGAGACCTCCTACACCGCCAAGCTGTTCCACCGCGGCACCGCCAAGATCGCCCAGAAGGTCGGCGAGGAGGCGGTGGAGACGGTCATCGAGGCGGTGCGCGGCGACAAGGCGGCCATGGCCTCGGAATCGGCGGACCTGCTCTATCACCTGATGGTGCTGTGGGCCGACGCCGGGCTGGAGCCCGCCGAGGTCTGGGAGAAGCTGGCCCAGCGCGAGGGCACCAGCGGCATCGCCGAGAAGAAGGCACGCAAAGCTTAAATCGATAAAGGCGGAAGGGGAAACGACGCGATGGCCAAGACCTACGATCCGAACAACGTCTTCGCCCGCATCCTGCGCGGCGAAATCCCGTGCAAGAAGGTCCTGGAGACCGAGCACGCGCTGGCCTTCCACGACATCAACCCACAGGCCCCGACGCACATCCTGGTGATCCCGAAGGGCGCCTACGTCGACATGGACGATTTCAGCGCCCGCGCGACGGAGGCGGAGATCGCCGGCCTGTTCCGCGCGGTCGGCGAGGTTGCCCGCGGCGCCGGCGCCGCCGAGCCCGGTTACCGAATCCTGTCCAACTGCGGCGAGGACGCGAACCAGGAGGTTCCGCACCTGCACATCCACGTCTTTGCCGGCCGCCGCCTCGGCCCGATGATCATCAAGGGATAATAGCCAAGGGGTAATGGAAAAGGGATCGCTCTCCGATCCCGCCCGCTGATCCACGTGAAACATTGGGGCGCCGAGGGAAACCTTCGGCGCCCCATTGGTTTTCTTCACCCCTGTTCGCCGGTCCGATGCTTTGCAAGGGTATCGGTTCCGCTCAGGGAGCGATGCGCCAATCCTTGGATATGTAGGTGTAGGGCGGCTGGATGTAGTGGAACACGCCGCCGGTCTTCACATGCGGGCTGAGCAGGCGGGTCAGGTTCAAGCCAATGCCGAGATAGAAGTATTGGCTTCGATCGTCGCGGCTGGGGTTGGTGCTGTAATCCTCGTAGCCCCGCGCGTAGAAGCCGACATGGAACTCCAGATGCCGCAGCAGGGGGTCCTGGATGGCGTCGAATCCATCCGCCTTCACCGCGAGCAGATATTTCAGCCGTCTGTAGTCGGTGAAGACGTCCGCTTGATATTTGTCGCCGCCGGAGAACGGGTTGTACTCGACCCTGAAATCAACCTTGCGGGCCAATTCCGGGTTGTCCCACAGGATGTAGCCGGCCACGGCTCCGACGGTGTTGAACAGCATGTCCTGATAGGAGAATCCGTAGTCGTCGCTGAAGGCGTCACCGACCTCCACCAAGCCCATGATGCCCAGCGACGACAGCGCGCCGTACCGGGCGGAGTCCGTCTGGGTGAAGCCCCAACTCTGATATTGGCGGGCCAGCAGATGGCTGATCGCGTAACCGGTCCAGGCATGGCCGATCTTGTCGGCACCGCCTTCGGTCGTGCTGCGGCCGAACCAACCCTCATCCTGAAAGCGAGGGCCGCCGGTGCCCCAATCCCAGGACCATACGCCCCACCCCAGGGCCAATATGCCGGTGCCGACGTTGAGGGCGAGCGCCTTGTCCTCCTTGCTCCATCCCTGGTCTTCCATCATGGAGGCGGAGGCGGGTCTGCCGGGCAGGAGCAACGCGGCGGCCAGGAACCCCGCGAACACCTGCCTGGTCACTCGGGCCGCCATCGCTCGGGCCAGGAGCATCATGCGGGATGAGCCCTCCTTCCGGTGGACACGTCCCGGCATGATGACGCTCAGGCCCCCGCTCCGCCCGGGTTCTTCCGGATGTTGGACGTCCGGTTAGGACGCCGGCGCGACGGTCTTCGGCAGAAGGACGTAGTATTCGCCGGCGCTCTTCATCACGCCGGCCTTTTCCTCCGCCTCCGGCCCATGGCCCCAGAAGACGTCGCCGCGAACCGGGCCGCGGATGGCCCCGCCGGTGTCCTGGGCGATCAGCAGGCGGCGCAGCCGGGTTTGGGCGTCCAGAGGGTCCTCGGCGTCCAGCCAGACCGGCACGCCGTAGGGCAGGAACTTGGAATCGACGGCGAGGCTGCGCCCCGGCGTCAGGGCGACGTTCTGGGCGCCGTTCGGCCCCTCCCCCTTCAGCTCCTGGAAGAAGACGTAGGAAGGGTTCTTGTTCATCAGCGCCGCCGCCTCGCCGGGGTTGGCTTGGAGCCAGGCGCGGATGGTCTGGAGCGACACCTCCTCGCGTTTCAGGGCGCCGCGGTCGATCAGCTCCCGCCCGATGGCAACGTATTTGTGGCCGTTCTGGGCGGCGTAGCCGACGCGCGTCTCGCTCCCGTCGGGGAAGCTGACGCGGCCCGATCCCTGGATGTGCAGGAAGAAGGTGGCGATGGGGTCCTGAAGCCAGACCAGCTCCAGCCCTTTCCCGCCCAATGCCCCGGCCTCGATGGCGGCGCGGTCCTCGAAGGGCTTCAACCGGCCCGCCGTCACCCGGCCGGCGATGCGCTCACCCCGCCAGCGATCGGCGAATTCGCCGAGATCGACCATCACCAGATCGGCCGGGCGCTTGTAGAGCGGCACCGGGAAGGCCGGGTCCGGCATCCGGCTGCCCTTCAGCTCCACCTCGTAATAGCCGGTGAAAAGGCCGCGCCGCTCGGCGTTGTTGGCCGCGGCGTAGGGGGTGAACCACGTCTCGAAGTAGGCGCGGGCCGCCGCGTCGTCGCCGGGCGGCAGCTTGGCAAGCTCGGCGCAGGGGGCTTGCCAGTCCGCCGCCTTGCCACCGACCCCGTCCGGTCCGATGGAGCGGTCGGCGGCCAGCGCCTTGACCTTCGCGCAGGAGCGCTGGAAGGCCGGGACGGCCTCCGCCACGCGGTCGGCGCTCCAGCCGGGCAGCGCCGTGAAGGCGACCGGGGTGAGGACCAGCTTTTCGGGCGGCGGGGGCGGCGGCGCCTTGGCCTCCTCCTCCTTCCGCTCGCAGCCAACGAGAAACGCCGCGGCAAGGACTGCCGCGGCGCTGAGACGAACAACCGGATGAGAGAGCATCAGAACCGATCGGTCATTGGGGGGTGCGGGTTTCGACGAGCGCCCAGTTCGGGTCGCCGGCGCGGGTGTTGCGGGCGAAGGTCCAGACGTCCACGGCCTCGACCACGGCGTTGGGATCGCCGTCCACCACGGCACCGGCGCTGTTGCGCACGACGTTCATCTGCTCCGACACGAACTTCACGGTGACCAGCGCGGTGCGGCCGTCCATGCGGGCCTCCACCACGTCGGCATCGGTGATCGTCTCGATGCGGGTCTCCAGCGTCTCGCCGGCCGACTGGCGCTCGCGCACCGCGCGGGCGAAGTTGTCGTAGACCTCGTCCGAGAGCAGCGGGCGCAGGGTGGCCGTGTCGCCCTTGGCGAAGGCCTCCACGATCATCTGGAAGGCGCCGCGGGCGCCCTGCAGGAAATACTTCTCGTCGAAGCTGGGGTCGGCGGCCTTGATCTGCTCCAGCGCGGTGGCCAGCGACACCGGCTCGTCGGGCGACGGGGCGACGTTCGGCAGGGGCCGCTCGCGGTTCGGCATCGCCACCACGTTGTCGGGCTGGTTGTTGGGGCGGGCCGTGAAGGGGTTCGGCCGCTGACGTTCCTCACCGGTGCGGCGGCCGAGCACGCTGCGCAGCCGGTACACGAGAAACGCCGCGATCATCGCGAAGATCAGGATCTCGACGAACACAAACCCATCTCCCATCATCCATCCTTCCGGGTGACTGAAGGCCGGCCCCGAAATCACCGGCCCCGCTTGATCCACTACTGGACCCTCCGGCGGGTGAGCATTAAGTGTACCGGAACGGTGCCGGGACCAAGTCCCAGCTCGCTCTCTCCGCCGAGGATTCCACCCGATGACCCGTGCCGGAGCTGTTCTTCCAACCAAAGATCGGGTGCGTACCCTGGTGTAGATAGGCCCTTGGGGTTGAAAGAGCAAGGACGGCCATGAATCCACTGTTGCTGTTGTTCCTTTTGCTGCCGATCGCGGAAATCGCCACCTTCATCGAGGTCGGCGACCGGATCGGCGCCGGTCCGACGGTCGGGCTGGTCATCCTGTCCGCCATCCTCGGGTCCGTGCTGATCCGTTGGCAGGGCCTGTCCGTGCTGAAGCGCGCGCAGCAGGCGGCGGAGCGCGGCGAAAGCCCGGTCGGCGCCGTGTTCGAGGGCTTCTGCGTCGTCGTCGCCGGCCTGCTGCTGATCATCCCCGGCTTCCTGACGGACATCGTCGGAATCCTGCTGTTCGTGCGCCCGATCCGCAACGCCCTGGGCCGCTGGCTGTTCGACCGTATGAAAGGCGCCGCCTCCTTCCAGATGCACGGCCGCATGGGCGGCCAAACAGGCAATCGGAGCTGGAGCGCCGGCGATCCGAACGGTCCTCACGGCGGACCGTCCAACCGCCCGCCGCCGGGCGTGATCGACGTCGAATACCAGGAGGTCGACCCTGACGGCGGCCGTCCGGGAAACGCCGGTCCGGCGGACCGCGACGGGCCGGACGACACGCCCAAGCTCGGTGACTCCCGCTGGGCGCCGCCCGGCTCGCCCTACCGCAACGACCGCGGGTGAAACACGCCGGTTTCACTTTGTGGAGCCAGCAATTCCGTGCTAGCCAGCGGGTCTTGAAGACCTTTCCATCGTGATGCCGCCCCGCGGCCAGGAGTTGTCCATGTCCGATCAGCAGATCAACGGTCAAGATCAGGAAGCCGCCTCGTCGCTGCCGATGCATGTGCTGGCGCAGTATGTGAAGGACCTGTCCTTCGAGAACCCCAACGCCCCGCAGAGCCTGCTGCCCGGCCAGCCGCAGCCGCAGGTCAACATCGGCGTGGACGTGCAGGTTCAGCCGATGGGCGAGGACGTCTATGAGGTCGTGCTGAAGCTGCATTGCGAGGCCAAGCAGGCCGAAGCGACCGCCTTCCTGGTCGAGGTCGCCTATGGCGGCCTGTTCCAGCTTCCGGGCCTGCCGCAGGAGCATCACCGCCCGGTGCTGCTGATCGAGGCGCCGCGGATGCTGTTCCCCTTCGCCCGCGCCATCGTGGCCGGCTGCACCCAGGACGGCGGCTTCCCGCCGCTGATGATCAACCCGATCGACTTCGTCGACCTGTACCGCCGTCAGACCGCCGGCCAGCAGGGCCAGGCCGAAGAGGCGCCGCAATCCCCGTTCTGATGCCGCCGTTCTGATATCCCGGTTCTGATCCGGGCCATCGGCTTCGGACAAACAAAAAGGCGGGAGGCTCCACCGGGGCCTCCCGCCTTTTTTCGTGCTCTCCCCGCCCTTGAACCGGACGGGGAGAGACAATCGCCGGCTACTGATTCATGGACTCGAAGAATTCCGAGTTCGACTTGGTGTGCTTCAGCTTGTCGACCAGGAAGTCCACCGCGTCGGTCACGCCCATCGGCATCAGGATGCGGCGCAGGATCCACATCTTGGAGATGGTGCCCTTGTCGACCAGCAGCTCCTCCTTGCGGGTGCCCGACTTGGAGATGTCGATGGCCGGGAAGGTGCGCTTGTCGGAGAGCTTGCGGTCCAGCACGATCTCGGAGTTGCCGGTGCCCTTGAACTCTTCGAAGATCACCTCGTCCATGCGGCTGCCGGTGTCGATCAGCGCGGTCGCGATGATGGTCAGCGAACCGCCCTCCTCGATGTTGCGGGCCGCACCGAAGAAGCGCTTCGGGCGCTGCAGCGCGTTGGCGTCGACACCGCCGGTCAGCACCTTGCCCGAGGAGGGAACGACCGTGTTGTAGGCGCGGGCCAGACGGGTGATGGAGTCCAACAGGATGACCACGTCGCGCTTGTGCTCGACCAGCCGCTTGGCCTTCTCGATGACCATCTCGGCGACCTGGACGTGGCGCGTCGCCGGCTCGTCGAAGGTGGAGCTGATGACCTCGCCCTGCACGGAGCGGGCCATGTCGGTCACCTCTTCCGGGCGCTCGTCGATCAGCAGGACGATCAGATAGGCTTCCGGGTGGTTGGTGGCGATGGAGTGGGCGATGTTCTGCAGCATCACCGTCTTGCCGGTGCGCGGCGGGGCGACGATCAGCCCGCGCTGGCCCTTGCCCAGCGGCGCCACGAGGTCGATGATGCGGCCCGTGTAGTTCTTCTTGGTCGGGTCGTCGACTTCCATGCGCAGCCGCTCTTCCGGGTAGAGCGGGGTCAGGTTGTCGAAGTTGATGCGGTGGCGGACCTTGTCCGGCGCATCGAAGTTGATCGTGTTGACCTTGAGAAGGGCGAAGTAGCGCTCGCCGTCCTTGGGCGCGCGGATCTGCCCCTCGACCGTGTCGCCGGTGCGCAGGCTGAAGCGGCGCACCTGGCTGGGGCTGACATAGATGTCGTCGGGGCCGGGAAGATAGTTGGCCTCCGGCGAGCGCAGGAACCCGAAACCGTCCTGAAGAACCTCGAGCACGCCGTCGCCGTAGATCGGGACATCGTTTTCCGCCAGCTGCTTGAGGATGGCGAACATCATGTCCTGCTTGCGCAGCGTGCTGGCGTTCTCGATCTGCAGTTCCTCGGCGAACGCCAGCAGTTCGGCGGGGCTCTTGCACTTCAGCTCTTGGAGATGCATGGGGGTGCCTTAAGGGAATCGGTCATGCGAGGGGGAGTGCCAGAGGTCCCGGGCCGGCGCAGGGTGCGTCGGTTGAGCGTCGGACGGCGCTGAAGGCGGGGAATGCCTGTCGGACGTCGCGCCCAGATCGTTGGGGAGGGACGAAACGGCGGATGTGGGATGGGTGCCCGCGAGGCTTGCCGCCCCGTGGTGGGAAAGATGGTTAGCGGAACGCCGTCTGCAAGTCAAATGAAAGCGAATTCTTGGAAATCGGGTGGAATCTTGCGCGTCTTCGTCCGGGTCATGATGCCGCATCCCCTGTTATCCAGGCCACCGGGCCACGACCTGGACGTTTAGGACAGAAACGGTTTGGTTGACATCATGAGCCCGCATGACCGTTCCGGACCCGGAACCATCGTTGCTCCCGAAGCCTCCACGGACCCCCTGCCCTGGCACGCCCAGCCCCCGGACCAAGCCTTGGCCGCGCTGGACAGCCCCGACGACGGGCTGACGCCCGAGGAAGCGGCGGAGCGCCTGGACCGACACGGCCCAAACCGGCTGACTCCGCCGCCCCGCCGATCGGCGCTGATGCGCTTCCTGGCGCAGTTCGACAATCTGCTGATCTACGTGCTGATCGGTGCGGGAGTCGTCACGGTCCTGCTCGGCGAGTTCGTCGACGCCGCGGTGATCGCCGGCGTGGTGCTGATCAACGCGGCCATCGGCTATGTCCAGGAAGGCAAGGCGGAGCAGGCGCTGGACGCCATCCGCAGCATGCTGTCGCCACAGGCGGTGGTTTTGCGCGGGGGTCATCAGGTCACCGTGCCAGCGGAGGATCTGGTGCCCGGCGACCGGGTGCTTCTGGCCTCGGGCGACAAGGTGCCGGCGGACCTGCGGCTGGTCCGCGTCAAGGGGCTGCGCGTGCAGGAGGCGGCGCTGACCGGGGAATCCGTGCCGGTTGCCAAGAGCGCCGACGCGGTGGCCTTGGACGCTCCCCTGGCGGAGCGCGGCGGCATGGCCTATTCTGGCACGCTGGTGGCCCAGGGACAGGCCACGGGCGTCGTGGTGGCCACGGGGGACCGGACGGAGCTGGGCCGCATCGGCACGCTCCTGGCGGGCGTGGAGGAGCTGACCACGCCGTTGCTCGCCCAGATGGCGGTCTTCGGGCGCTGGCTGACCATCGGCATCCTGGCCCTGACCGCGCTGACCTTCCTCTACGGCTCTCTGGTGCGGGGGGAGCATTGGGCGGACATGGTCATGGCCGCCGTCGGCTTGGCGGTGGCGGCGATTCCGGAGGGGCTGCCGGCGGTGATGACGATCACGCTGGCCATCGGCGTCACCCGCATGGCCCGGCGCAACGCCATCATCCGCCGCCTGCCGGCGGTGGAGACGCTGGGCTCGGTCGGGATCATCTGCTCCGACAAGACCGGCACGCTGACCCGCAACGAGCTGGTCGTGCAGACCGTGGTGACCGTGGCGGGCGACTGCGCGGTGACCGGCACCGGCTACCGCCCCGAAGGCGAGTTCCGCCGCGACGGCGCGGCCCTGGACCCCGCCGCCGATCCCGTGCTGACCGAGCTGGCCCGCGCCGCCCTGTTGTGCAACGACGCGGAGCTTCAGCGCGGCGAGGATGACGGGGATGGCAGCGGCGGCTGGACGGTGGCCGGCGACCCGACCGACGGCGCCCTGCTGGCGCTGGGCATGAAGGCCGGGCTGGACGTGCGGGAAGAGGCCGCCCGCCGCCCGCGCACGGACGTCATCCCCTTCGAATCCGAACACAAGTACATGGCCACCCTGCACCACGACCATGAGGGGCACGGGCTGCTGTACGTCAAGGGCGCGCCGGAGCGCGTGCTGTCCATGTGCGCGCACGTACGGGCCGCGGACGGCGGCAACGCACCACTCGACGCCGGCCATTGGCTGGCGCGGGTGGAGGATCTGGCGGCGCGCGGCCAGCGCGTCCTGGCGCTCGCCTGGCGGCCCGCCCGGACCGGCCAGACCGTGCTGGACATGGACGACGTGCGCGAGGGGCTGACCCTGCTCGGCCTGTGCGGCTTCATCGACCCGGCGCGCGAGGAGGCGGTGGTGGCGGTGGCCGAGTGCCAGGCGGCCGGAATCCGGGTGAAGATGATCACCGGCGACCACGCCGGTACCGCTCAGGCCATCGGACGGCAGTTCAACCTGTCGGGCGACGCGGTGTCCGGGACCGAATTGGACCGCCTGGACGACGCGGCGCTGGTCGCCGTGGCGCGCGACGCCGACGTCTTCGCCCGCACCACGCCGGAGCACAAGCTGCGCCTCGTCCGCGCGCTCCAGACGGCCGGACACACGGTCGCCATGACCGGCGACGGGGTGAACGACGCCCCCGCCCTGAAGCGCGCCGACGTCGGCGTCGCCATGGGCTGCAAGGGGACGGAGGCCGCGAAGGAGGCCGCCAGCATGGTGCTGGCCGACGACAACTTCGCCTCCATCGCCCACGCCGTGGAGGAAGGGCGGACCGTCTACGACAATCTGCGCAAGACGATCCTGTTCATGCTGCCGACCAACGGCGCCCAGGCGCTGGTGATCCTGGTCGCCGTGCTGGCCGGCTACACGCTGCCGATCACCCCGGTCCAGATTCTGTGGGTCAACATGGTGACGGCGGTGACGCTGGGTCTGGCGCTGGCCTTCGAGCCGCCGGAGGCCGCGGTGATGAAGCGCCCGCCCCGCCCGCAGGACGAACCGATCCTGCCCGGTTTCCTGATCGGGCGCATGGTGCTGGTGATGGCGCTTCTGGTCGCCACCAGCTTCGGATTCTTCCTGCTGCACGAGGGCCACGGCGACCCGACGCCGGTCGCCCGCACCATGGCCGTCAACGCGCTGGTGATGGGGGAGATCTTCTTCCTGCTGAACGCCCGGGCGGTCACCGCCTCGGTGCTGAACCGGCGGGGGCTGTTCGGCAGCCGCCCGGTGTGGATCTCCATCGGGCTGATGCTGGTCTTCCAGCTCGCCTTCACCTACGCCCCGCCCCTGCAGAGCCTGTTCGGCACGGCGGCGGTCGACTGGACCCAGTGGGTGGCCATGACGGCGGCCGGTCTGGCGATCTTCCTGGCGGTGGAGGCGGAGAAGGCGGTCACCCGCCGGGTGATGGGACGGCGGGGCTGACCGCCGCCCCTTCCCGTCAGAACGGCTTCACGATCACGAAGATGACGATGCCGATCATCAGCAGGGTCGGCGCCTCGTTCCACATGCGGAAGAAACGTTGCGGGCGGGTGTTGCGGTCCGCCTCGAAGTCCTTGCGCCAGCGCGCCATCATCATGTGCGTGACGGTCAGGGCCAGGACGAACAGCAGCTTGGCGTGCAGCCAGCCCTGCTTCATCCAGGCCGGTTCCATCACGATCATCGCGATTCCGAACAGATAGGCGGCGCCCATCGCCGGATTCATGATGGCGCGCAGCAGGCGACGCTCCATCACCTTGAACCGCTCCGAGGATTCGGAGCCCGGCGCCGTCTCGCAATGATAGACGAACAGCCGCGGCAAATAGAGAAGCCCGGCCATCCAGGCGATGATGCTGATGACGTGCAGAGCCTTGACCCAGAGGTAAAGCACTGGAATCCCCTTCCCTTCCCGTTGCGCGCTTGTTTTGGACTCCGCCGGGGCCTCAGCCCCGGTTCGGCCAGTCCTTGATCAGACGGGCCAGCTCGGCCACGTGTTCCGGCGGGGTGGTCTGGATCACGCCGTGGCCCAGGTTGAAGACGAAGGGCCTGCCGGCAAGCGTCTCCAGAATCTCCGACGCCGCACTGCGCAGGGCCTCGCCACCGGCGGCGAGCATGATCGGGTCGAGGTTGCCCTGCACCGGCAATCTGGATTGCAGATTCCCGGCCGCCCAAGCCACCGGGACGGTGGTGTCGAGCCCGACCGCATCCACCCCACTGCCCGTGACGTAGGCCTCATAGGAGAGGCCCGCACCGCGCGGGAAACCGATGACCGGAATCGCGGGGTGACGCGCCTTGATGAGATCCACGATCCGCCGCGTCGGCTCGATCACCCAGCGGCGGAATTCGCCGGCCGGCAGGACGCCCGCCCAGCTGTCGAAGAGCTGCACGACCTCGGCCCCGGCCTCGATCTGGGTGCACAGGTAATCGGCGGTCACCTCGACCAGCAGATCCATCAGCGCGCCGAACCCGGCGGGATCGCCGTAGGCCCAGCGCTTGACATGGGCGTACTCCTTGGACCCCGCCCCTTCGACCATGTAGCAGGCGATGGTCCAGGGTGCCCCGGCAAAGCCGATCAGCGTGGTGTGCGCCGGAATCGCGCTGGAGAGCCGGCGGACGGTTTCGTAGACCGGCTCCAGCCGCTCGTGGAAGCGATCGCGCGACAGGCGCTTGAGGTCTTCCACGCTTCTCACAGGGTCCAGCTTCGGCCCCTCGCCCTCCAGGAAGGCCAGCGGCTGGCCCAGGGCGTGCGGCACCACCAGGATGTCGGAAAACAGAATCGCCGCGTCCATGTCGTAGCGGCGCAGCGGCTGCAGGGTCACCTCGACCGCATGGTCGGGGTTGTAGCACATGTCGAGGAAGCTGCCGGCCTTGGCGCGCAATTCCCGATATTCCGGCAGGTAACGGCCGGCCTGGCGCATCAGCCAGAAAGGCGGGCGCTGGCGCACCTCGCCGGCAAGGGCTGCGAGCATCGGCTTGGCATTCTCGGACACGGCCTCGGACACGGCGAATCGTTCCCCTGTAGGTGAATCGGGTCTGCGGGTTGTCACCCTCCTACTCAGTATTCTTTTTAAGGAGAGAAAGGAAGAAGGGGTGGTGGGTGCCTGTGGAAAACGGGAATCCCCGCTTTGCGCGGAATCGTCCACAGGCTGGACGGTGCGCTGTGGACGAAAATCGGATTCTGTGGACGACTCCGGACGCTTTCGCCGGAAACGGCGGAAATGCTATACCGCGAAGCCTGGGAATCCCGTGGATAACATGGTCCGCGCGAGTCATTGTACCCATGTTCCGGAGAGGGCGCGCGGATTGTCCCGAAGGGGGCGCCAGCGGGGGCGACGAGTCCCGCCCGGAGGGATAGAATCCAGGAGATCCCCGTTGTCCACAGATTCGGACGGGTTCTCCACAACACGTTGGGGACGGATGAGACAGTTCCACCTGCATCTTGTGTCGGACGCGACCGGCGAGACGATCAACAGCGTCGCCCGCGCGTGCGTCATCCAGTTCGACGATGTTCGCCCGGTCGAGCATTTCTGGAATCTCGTGCGGACCGAGCGTCAGCTCGACATGGTTCTGGAGGGCGTCCAGGAGAATCGCGGCCTCGTCATGTTCACGCTGGTGGACGAGAAGCTGCGCCGCCGCCTCCAGGACTTCTGCCGCGAGGTGCAGGTCCCCTGCATCCCGGTGCTCGACCCGCTGATCAACGCGCTGGCCGCCTTCCTCGGCGTGGAATCGCAGCGCCAGCCCGGCCGCCAGCACGCCTTGGACGCCGAGTATTTCGGGCGCATGGACGCGATGGACTTCGCGCTGGCGCACGACGACGGCCAGTCGAGCTGGGACCTGCACGAGGCCGACGTGATCCTGATGGGCGTGTCGCGCACGTCGAAGACGCCGACCTGCATCTATCTGGCGAACCGCGGCATCAAGGCGGCGAACATCCCGATCGTCCCGGGATGCCCGATGCCGCCGGAGATCGAGAAGCTGACCCGGCCGCTGGTCGTCGGCCTGACGAAGGATCCGGACCGTCTGGTGCAGATCCGCCGCAACCGGCTGAAGCTGTTGAACCAGAACGAGTCCTCCACCTACGTCGATCCCGAGGTGGTGCGGGCCGAGGTCACCGACGCCCGGCGCATGTTCACCCGGCGCGGCTGGCCGGTGATCGACGTGTCGCGCCGCTCCATCGAGGAGACGGCGGCGGAGATCATGATGCTGCTCGCCCGCCGTCAGACCGGCGGCCTGCCCGGCGTCGTTCCGGGCGTCGTCCCCGAGGGGCCGCTGACGTGAGCGGAGCGGTTCCCACCGTCGTCCTCGCCTCCGGCTCCCGCACCCGGGCCGAGATGCTGGAGCGCGCCGGGGTGCGCGTCGCGCTCGCCCCCGCCGCGGTGGACGAGGAGGAGATCAAGCTGGCCGCCCGCGCCGAGGGCGCTCCGGTCGAGGATGTGGCCGAGGCGCTTGCCGAGCTGAAGGCGCAGCGCGTCACCCGCAAGCATCCTGGCGCCCTGGTGATCGGCGCCGACCAGATGCTGGAGTGCGAGGGCCGCTGGTTCGACAAGCCGGCCGACCGCGACGCCGCAAGGGTCCAGCTTCAGGAGCTGCGCGGCAAGACGCACCGGCTGGTGAGCTGCGCCGTGGTGATCCGCGACGGCGAGCGGCTGTGGCACCATGTGGACCGCGCCCGCCTGACCATGCGCCCGTTCAGCGACGCCTTTCTGGAGTCCTACCTGAACGCGGCGGGGGACGACGTGCTGGGGTCGGTCGGCGCCTATCACCTGGAAGGGTTGGGCGCGCAGCTGTTCCATCGGGTGGACGGCGACTTCTTCACGATCCTCGGGCTGCCGCTGCTGCCGCTGCTCGGGTTCCTGCGGGTGCATGGGGTGATTGCGGAATGACGATCAGCGGCAAGGCGACGCTGGCCGGGGTGATGGGTTGGCCGATCGGCCATTCGCGTTCGCCCCGGCTGCACGGCTACTGGCTGGAGCAGTACGGCATCGACGGCGCCTATGTGCCGCTGGCCGTGCCTCCCGACCGGATTGAGCAGGCCATCCGCGCTCTGCCCGCGCTCGGCTTCCGCGGCTGCAACGTCACGGTGCCGCACAAGGAGGCCGCCTGGCGCACGGTCGACCGGCTGGACGCCACCGCCAAGCGGATGGGTGCGGTGAACACCATCGTGGTCGGCGAGGACGGGTCGCTCGAAGGCCGCAACACCGACGGCTTCGGCTTCATCGAGAACCTGAAGAGCGGTGCGCCGGGCTGGACCGCCGCGGACGGGTCGGCGGTGGTGATCGGGGCCGGTGGTGCGGCGCGCGCCGTCGTGGCCTCTCTCCTCGACGAGGGCACGCCACGGGTCTGGCTGGTCAACCGCACGCGGGCGCGGGCGGAAGAGTTGGCCGCTGACATCGGAGGCGCCATCGAGGTCGCCGATTGGGTTTCACGTGAAACGCTTCTCGAAGGGGCGGCGCTGGTGGTGAACACGACCACCCAGGGCATGGCGGGCCAGCCGCCGCTGGAGCTGGAGCTGCACGCCCTGCCCGGTTCGGCCGTGGTCACCGACATCGTCTACACGCCCCTGATGACCCCGCTGCTGACCGCGGCGCAGGCCCGCGGCAACCGCGTGGTGGACGGCGTCGGCATGCTGCTCCACCAGGCTCGCCCCGGCTTCGCCGCCTGGTTCGGCCGCGAGCCCGAGGTCACCGAAGGGCTGAAGGCCACCGTTCTCCAGGGCTGAGGTCGCTCGATGATCGTGTTGGGACTGACCGGCTCCATCGGCATGGGCAAGAGCACGGCGGCGCGCATGCTGAAGCGCATGGGCGCTCCGGTCTGCGACAGCGACGCCGTGGTGCACGGCCTGCTGGGGCGCCATGGCGCGGCCGTGCCGGCCATCGACGCGGCCTTTCCCGGCGTCGTGGTGGATGGCGCCGTGGACCGGCGGGCGCTGGGCGCGGCGGTCTTCGGCAACCCGGCGGCGCTGAAGCGGCTGGAGGCGATCCTCCACCCGGCGGTGCAGGCCGCGCAGCGGCGCTTCCTGAAACAAGTGGCGCGCCGCCGCGTCCGCGTGGCGGTGCTGGACATTCCCCTGCTGTTCGAGACGGGTGGGGAGCGCAAGGTGGACCGCAGCGTGGTGGTCACCGCCCCCTTCCTGGTGCAGAAGTCACGGGTGCTGGCGCGGCCGGGCATGACGCCGGACAAGTTCGCCGCTATTCTGGCCCGGCAGATGCCCGACGCGGAGAAGCGGCGGCGCGCCGACCATGTCGTCAACACCGGCGACGGACGGCGGGCCACCCGGCGGGCGCTGCGCAACATCCTCGCCGACGTGAAGCGGCGCCGCGGACGGCTATGGCCGCCGCGGGGATACCAGCCCGGACAGGTGGTTCATGCGTGAGATCGTCCTCGATACGGAAACGACCGGCTTCAAGCCCGAGGAAGGGCACCGGCTGATCGAAATCGGCTGCGTCGAGCTGCACAACCACGTCGCCACCGGCAAGACCTTCCATTGCTACGTCAACCCGGAGCGCGACGTGCCGCCGGACGCCGTGGCGGTGCACGGGCTGACGACGGAGTTCCTGTCGGACAAGCCGCTGTTCAACGACGTGGTGGCGGAGTTCGTGGCCTTCATCGGCGACGCGCCGCTGGTCATCCACAACGCGGCCTTCGACATGCACTTCCTGAACTGGGAGATGCGGATCGCCGGCTATCCGGTGATGCCGAAGGACCGGGCCATCGACACGCTGCTGATGGCGCGGCAGAAGTTCCCCGGCGCGCCGGCCACCCTGGACGCGCTCTGCAAGCGCTTCGGCGTCGACAATTCCAGCCGCACCTACCACGGCGCGCTTCTCGACGCCCAGCTTCTGGCCGAGGTGTATCTGGAGCTGCGCGGCGGGCGGCAGGCCGGTCTGGCGCTGGCCTCCGGCCCGGCGGCAGGCGGTCCCGCGGCGATCCGCATCGACCGCCCCTACCGCGCCCCGCGCGCCCACGCGCCCAGCGAGGAGGAGCTGGCGGCCCATGCGGAGCTTCTCAAGAAGCTGAAGAACCCGCTCTGGGCCGCTGAGTGAGCTGTTATTCCCTCTCCCGTCCCGGGAGAGGGTGGCCCGAAGGGCCGGGTGAGGGGCGCACGAGGATCAAGGCACCGATCCTTGCCAACACCCTCACCCTCCCACGCTCGCGCGTGGGTCCCTCCCTCTCCCGGGGCGGGAGAGGGCTTTGAACCTTACGGCAGCAGCACCGTGGACCCGGTCGTGGCGCGGGACTCCAGCGCCCGGTGGGCCTCCGCCGCGTCGCGCAGCGCGAAGGTCTGGCCGACGTTGATGGTCACCCCGCCGGTATGCACCACCTCGAACAGGTCGGCAGCGCTGGCCATCAGGTCGTCGCGCTTGGCGACGTAGCTGAACAAGGTCGGGCGCGTGACGTAAAGCGAACCCTTGGCCGCCAGAACCTGGAGATCCAGCGGCGGGACCGGCCCGGACGCCGCGCCGAACAGAACCATGAAGCCGCGGGGCCGCAGACAGTCCAGGCTGTCCATGAAGGTCGTCTTGCCGACGCCGTCATAGACCACCGGCACGCCCTGCCCGTCCGTCAGGTCCTTTACCCGGTTCACGAAGTTGTCGCGCGTGTAGATGATGGGATGGTCGCAGCCGGCGGCGCGGGCCAGCTCCGCCTTCTCGTCACTGCTGACCGTGCCGATTACCGTGGCGCCCAGATGCTTCGCCCACTGACAGAGGATCTGGCCGACGCCGCCGGCGGCGGCCTGCACCAGGATGGTGTCGCCCGGCTGCACCGCGTAGGTGGAGCGCAGGAGGAACTGCGCGGTCATGCCCTGGAGCAGCATGGCGGCGGCCTGCCGGTCCTCGATCCAGCTCGGCAGCGGGATCAGCCGGTCGGCGGGGGCGAGACGGGATTCGGCGTAGGCGCCGATCAGCGGCGCGTAGCCGACCCGGTCGCCGGGCTTCAGCGTCGTCACGTCCGGCCCCACGGCCTCGACCACGCCGGCGCCCTCGGTCCCGATGATTGCGGGAAGCTGCGGCAGCTTGTAGGCGCCGGAGCGGTGATAGGTGTCGATGTAGTTCAGCCCGACGGCGGTCTGGCGCAGGCGCACCTGACCGGGGCCGGGGTCGCCCACCTCGACCTCGTCCCAGCGCAGCGCTTCGGGTCCGCCGTAGTCGTGGATGCGGATCGCGTGAACCATGGTGGTCGGTTCCTTCCCTTTTTATAGAAGCTGAAGCTCCAGCGTATCGCCGGCCTGTTCCGCTGTCACCCGGTACCGCCGCTCGTGGCGGAGCAGCCAATCCTTGGTTCGCAGGCCGCCCAGACCGGAATAGCCGCCGGGCGCCCCACCGCCCCCGACGATGCGGTGGCAGGGGATGATCACCGGGATCGGGTTGGCGCCGCAGGCCCCGCCCACGGCCCGCGGCGCCGTCTCCAGCCGCCGCGCGACGTCGCCGTAGGTCAGGACGCCGCCGTAGGGAATGGCCTGCATCGCCGCCCAGACCTTCTGCCGGAAGGCCGTTCCGCGGGGGGACAGCGGCAGGTCGAAATCCAACCGCGTCCCGGCGAAATAGTCGCGGAGCTGGCGCGCCGCCTCCTCCAGCACGGGGTCCGGCCGGTCGTCGCCCAGCCGTCCCCAATCGAGCGCCACGATGGCGCCGGCGGCGCTGGTCAGGGTCAGCAGGCCCAGCGGGCTGTCGACGGTCAGGCTTCCGGTCGTCGTGGCCATGGAGTCACCTCCGGATCAGGGCGGCGGCCAGCGCGTCGGGCGCGGTCACCGGGGGGGAGCAGGTCATGCCGGTGCAGACATAGGCGGTCGCTGCCCCGCCCTGCATGCCCTTGCCGTGCGCCGGATGGCCGACGGGCAAATCCGTGCCCGGCGGCAGGACGCTGAGGATGCGGTCGGGAAGCGGCCGGTCGAGCACCGCCCGGCGCAGCGCCGCGGTGTCGGACGCCCGCGGGTCGCCGACGATGACGATCTGCTGCGCCTTCTGGAGAAGCTCCGCCGCGTTCAGATAGGTCGGCAGCGGGAAGAAATTGCGGCTCAGCTCGCCGGAGAAGGCGGCGGCCAGGGCGTCCGCCCGCTCCCGGAAGGCGGCCTCACCGGTGCGGTGGTGCAGCGTCGCCAGCACGGCCAGCATCGTGCCGTTGCCGCTGGGCGTCGCCGCGTCGCCGGCCGACTTGGTGCGCACGATCAGGTCGTCGGCATCGTCCGCCGTGTAGAAATAGCCGCAGGCCTGGGCGTCCCAGAAATGCGCGTCGAGCACCCGCACCCAGGCCCGCGCCTGCTCCAGCGGCTCCGCGTCGCCGGTCGCCTCGTGCAGGGCGAGTGCCGCGCGCGCCATATGGGCGTAGTCGTCCAGCGTCGCCCGGTGCTTGAGCTGTCCGGCCCGCCAGCTGTGCAGCAGGCGCCCGTCCTCGGTCATGCGGTCGCGGACGAAGGCATAGGCGCGCTGCGCGGCCGCGATCCACTCCGGCTCGTCGAAGACCATGCCGGCCTGGGCGAGGGCCGCGATCATCAGGCCGTTCCAATCGGCCAGCACCTTGTCGTCCCAGCCCGGCTTGATCCGCTTCTCCCGCTCCCGCCAGAGGATCGCCCGCTGGTCGGCCAGCTTAGCCTCCGTCTCGGCGTCCAGCGCCTCGATGCGGTGCAGCCGGTTGAGGATGGTCGCCCCCTCCCAGTTGCCCTGGGGCGTGACGCCGTAGGCGCGCTTGAAGACTTCCGCGCCGGGGCCGAGGAGCCGGTCGACCTCCTCCTCGTTCCAGATGTAGAAGAGGCCCTCCTCGCCCTCGCTGTCGGCGTCCTGGGTCGCCGCTAAGCCGCCGCCCTCGGCGATCATCTCGCGCAGCGTCCAGCCCACCGTTTCACGGATGCGCGCCTCGAACAGCGGCTCCCGTTCCGCCTGCCAGACCAGGGTCATCAGGTCGAGAAGCTGGGCGTTGTCATAGAGCATCTTCTCGAAATGCGGCACCAGCCACATCTCGTCCACCGAGTAGCGGGCGAAACCGCCGCCCAGATGGTCGTAGATGCCGCCCTGGCTCATGTGGGCCAGCGTGTTGGTGACCGCCTCCCGGTAAGGCTCCTTGCCGGTGCGCAGCCAGGCCCGCCACAGCAGCGTGAAGATCGGCACCTGGGGAAATTTCGGGGCGTGGCCGATGCCGCCGTGGAAGGGATCCACCTCGCGGACCAGCCGGTCGGCGATCTGGTCCAGCATGGCGAGGTCGACCTCCCCCGCCGCCCGGTTCTCGGCCAGCTTGCCCAGCGCGTCCTTCAGCGCGGCGACGTTGCGGGTCACGTTCTCCGGCTTGTTGCGGTAGGTCTCCGCCACGCCGCGCAGCACGTCGGGAAAGCCGGGGCGTCCGTAGCGCGAGGCCGGCGGGAAGTAGGTACCGCCCCAGAAGGGCTCGGCCTCCGGCGTCAGGAACATGGTCAGCGGCCAGCCGCCCTGCTGCCCCAGCATGGCCAGAGCCGACTGGTAGATCTGGTCGACGTCGGGCCGCTCCTCCCGGTCCACCTTGATGTTCACGAACAGCTCGTTCATCAGCCCGGCGATCTCCGGGTTCTCGAAGCTCTCGTGCGCCATCACGTGGCACCAGTGGCACGCGGCGTAGCCGACCGACAGCAGCACCGGCTTGTTCTCGCGCCTAGCCCGTTCGAAGGCGTCGCGACCCCAGGCCATCCAATGGACGGGGTTGTCCTTGTGCTGGAGCAGGTAGGGGCTGGTCTCCCGGCCAAGCAGGTTCGCGGGCATCGCAGGCGTTTCCAGTTTGTGGCGTGGTTGGGAATAAACTGGCGCGGCGGTGCCGTTGCGCCAGGGCTTCCTATCTGTATAGTGGGGCATGAGCCGAAGCGGCGCTCAACCCTTAATTTCCCGCGCACCGCGCGCCTTCCAAGGGAATGGGGCCATGAAGATCACCATCGACATCGACTGCACACCGGAAGAGGCGCGCCATTTCCTGGGCCTTCCCGACGTGAAGCCCATGCAGGACGCCATGATGCAGGAGATCCAGGATCGCATGCAGGCTTCCCTGCTCGCCATGGACCCCGAGACGATGATGAAGACGTGGCTGCCGGCGGGGATTCAGGGCATGGAGCAGCTTCAGAAAATGTTTTGGTCCCAGATGGCCGCCGCCATGGGACAGGATGGACGCAAGTGACCGATCCGAAGCCGTACTTCGAAGCCCATGTTTTCTCCTGCACCAACCGCCGCCCCGACGGACACAAGCGCGGCTCCTGCGCCGCCCGGGGTTCCGAGAAGCTCCGCGACTACATGAAGGCGCGTGCCCGTGAGCTGGGTCTGGACGGCCGGGTACGCATCAACGCCGCCGGTTGCCTGGACCGCTGCGAGCTGGGTCCGGTGCTGGTCGTCTACCCGGAGGGCGTCTGGTACACCTACCAATCCTTCGCCGACGTGGACGCAATCCTGGAGACGCACCTGATCGCTGGTGGGCGTGTGGAGCGGCTCATGCTGAAGCCGGAACAAAAAGAACTGCTGCCGGAACAGGTTGGCTGATCGTTCCGGAACCGGCACGATGATATTCGGCACGATGATCCCGACCATCTTCGCCCTCGCCACCGCCCCCGGCCGCGCCGGTGTGGCGGTGGTTCGCGTTTCGGGTCCGGCTTCCGGCGACGCGCTCGCCGCCCTGACCGGCAAGCCGCTGCCCGAACCCCGCATGGCCACCCTGGTCCGGCTGCGCGATCCCAAGACCGGGGAGGCGCTGGACGATGCCCTGGTCCTGCGCTTCACCGCTCCCCGCAGCTTCACCGGCGAGGATGTGGTCGAGCTGCACCTGCATGGCGGGCGCGCCGTGGTGGCCGGCGTGGTGGAGGCGCTGTCCGCCCGGCCCGGCCTGCGCGTCGCCGAACCCGGTGAGTTCACCCGCCGCGCCTTCGAGAACGGCAAGCTCGACCTGACCGAGGCCGAGGCGGTCGCCGACCTCGTGGACGCTGAGACCTCCGCCCAGCGCCGTCAGGCCTTACGCCAGATGGAAGGCGCGCTCGGCAAACTCTACGACGGCTGGCGCGATCGGCTGACCCGGTCACTCGCCCACATCGAAGCCGACATCGACTTCCCCGATGAGGATTTACCATCCGGCGTGTCGGATGCCGCCCGCCCTGTGTTGGACGCTTTGGCCGCCGAGATCGACGCCCATCTGGACGACCGCGGCCGGGGTGAGCGGTTGCGCGAAGGTCTGCACATTGCCATCGTCGGCGCTCCCAACGCCGGCAAGTCGAGCCTGCTGAACGCCCTCGCCCGCCGCGAGGCCGCCATTGTCTCGGCCCGCGCCGGCACCACACGCGACGTGATCGAGGTTCATCTCGACCTCGGTGGCTACCCGGTGGTGCTGGCCGACACGGCGGGCCTGCGCGAGGCCGCCGCCGACGAGGTGGAAGAGGAAGGCATTCGCCGCGCGCTCGACCGCGCCGCCCGCGCCGACGTGAAGGTTGCCGTGTTCGATGCCACCGCCCTACCCACACTCGACCCGGCGACCGTCGCCCTGCTCGACAAGGACACGGTGGTCGTCCTGAACAAGACGGACGTCGTCGATGCCGCGGTGCCAACCGTCGGCGGCTGGGAGGCGGTCGCGGTCTCGGCCCGGACCGGCGCCGGCCTGCCGGAGCTGGAACGGCGTTTGACGGCGTTTACCGCCGATCGGCTGGCGGGCAGCGGTGCCCCGGCCCTCACCCGTGCCCGCCACCGCTCCGCCTTGGAGGAGTGCCGCGATGCCCTGCGCCGCGCCCTAACCGCCCCCCTGCCGGAGCTGATGGCCGAGGATGTGCGTCTGGCGAGCCGCGCTCTCGGCCGCATCACCGGGCGTGTCGATGTCGAAGACCTGCTGGACGTGATCTTCCGGGATTTCTGCATCGGCAAGTGAGCCGGGGGTGGCGTGACAAACGCGTTGCGACGCTCTGTTTCACGTGAAACACGGGCTTTGCGGCGTCGCCGCACTTGGCGTCCGACGCTGACTCGGCTATGGTCCGGCCATGCGAACGTTCGACGTCATTGTTGTCGGCGGAGGCCACGCCGGTTGCGAGGCTGCCGCCGCCGCGGCGCGCATGGGTGCGCGCACCCTGCTGCTCACCCATAAGCTGGACACCATCGGCGAGATGTCCTGCAACCCGGCCATCGGCGGGTTGGCGAAAGGCCATCTGGTGCGCGAGATCGATGCGCTCGACGGCGTCATGGCCCGCGCCATCGACCGCGGCGGCATCCAGTTCCGCATCCTCAACCGCAGCAAGGGACCGGCCGTTCGCGGCCCGCGCGCCCAGGCCGACCGCAAGCTCTACCGGCAGGCGGTGCAGGCGATCCTCGCCGAACAGCCGAACCTGTCCATCGAGGCCGGCGGCGCCGAGGACCTGACCATCGGCGAGGATGGGCGCGTCACGGGCGTGGTCACCGGCTCCGGAGAGATCCTCGCTGCGGGATGCGTGGTGGTGACCACCGGCACCTTCCTGCGCGGCCTGATCCACATCGGCGAGGAAACCACCCCGGCGGGTCGCGTCGGCGAGGCGCCGTCCATCGGCCTGTCCGACACGCTGGCGCGTCTCGGCTTCCCGCTCGGTCGCCTGAAGACCGGCACGCCGCCGCGGCTCGACGGCAAGACCATCGACTGGGCCGCGCTTGAGAAACAGCCGGGCGACACGCCACCCCCGCCCTTTTCCTACCTGACCGACCGCATCGACACGCCGCAGATCGACTGCGCGATCACCTGGACGACGCCGGAGATGCACGCGCTGATCCGCGGCAACCTCCACCGCGCGCCGATGTATTCCGGCCAGATCCAGAGCACCGGCCCACGCTATTGCCCGTCCATCGAGGACAAGGTGGTCCGCTTCGCCGACAAGGAGCGCCACCAGATCTTCCTGGAGCCGGAGGGGCTGGACGACGACACGGTCTACCCGAACGGCATTTCGACCTCCCTGCCCCGCGACGTTCAGCTCGGCTTCCTGAAGGCGATGCCGGGGCTGGAGCGGGCAGTGATGATCCGCCCCGGCTACGCCATCGAATACGACTTCGTGGACCCGCGGGAGCTGAAGCCGACGCTGGAGACCCGCCGGACCCCCGGCCTGTTCTTCGCCGGCCAGATCAACGGCACCACCGGCTATGAGGAGGCGGCGGCGCAGGGGCTGATGGCCGGCATCAACGCCGCTCTGCTGGCCGGCGGTTCGGCGGAGGGCTTTGTCCTCGACCGCGCCGACGCCTACATCGGGGTTCTGGTCGACGACCTGATCACCCGAGGGACCAACGAGCCCTACCGGATGTTCACCTCGCGCGCCGAGTATCGGTTGATCCTGCGCGCCGACAACGCCGACCAGCGGCTGACGCCGAAGGGGCTGGCCATTGGCTGTGTCGGGTCGGCGCGGCGCGATGCCTTCACGGCGAAGGCCGAGGCGCTGTCCGCCGGTCGCACGCTGGTGCGCGCGCTCCAGGCCACCCCCGCGGAACTGCAGCGGCAGGGCATCGCGGTCAACCAGGACGGTGTGCGGCGGACCGCCGCCGATCTGCTGCGCTATCCCGACCTCGACCTTGCCACCCTGGCCCGACTGTGGCCGGAACTGGCGGCGATCCCCGGCGATGTCGCCGAGCAGTTGGAGATCGACGGGAAATACGCCGGCTATCTCGACCGGCAGGAGGCCGACATTCGAGCCTTCCGCAAGGACGAGGCGTTGGCGCTTCCCGACGATCTCGATCCCGACACCATCGGCAGCCTGTCGGCGGAGATTCGGCAGAAGCTGCGGCAGGCCCGTCCGGCGACCTTGGGGGCAGCGGCCCGCATTCCCGGCATGACCCCGGCGGCGCTGGTTGCCCTGCTCCGCCACGTGAAACGGCGCGACGTGAAGGTGGCCGTCTGATGAGCCTGTTCGATGCCGCGGCCTTCCAGGCGGAGACCGGTGTTTCACGTGAAACGCTGGACCGCCTCGCCGCATACGAGGCGACGCTGCGCAAGTGGCAGCCGAAGATCAATCTCGTCGGCCCCTCCACCCTGCCCGACGCCTGGCGCCGGCATTTTCTCGACTCCGCCCAGCTCTATCCGCTGCTGCCCGAAGGGACTCGGGTGCTGGTTGATCTCGGCAGCGGCGCCGGCTTCCCCGGCTTGGTCCTCGCCATCATGGGCGTGCCGGAGGTACATCTGGTGGAGAGCGACTCCCGCAAATGCGCCTTCCTGCGCGAGGCCGCCCGTGTCGCCGGAGCGTCGGTCACCGTGCACAACAAGCGGATCGAGGCGGTGCCGCCGATCGCCGCCGACGTGGTGACGGCCCGCGCCCTGGCGCCGCTGAACGACCTGCTGACCTGGGCCCATCCCTTCCTTCAGGACCGGGGTGCGGCACTGTTTCCCAAGGGCCAAAATGTGGCGGACGAATTGACCGATACCACCAAATATTGGAAGATGCGGACCGAGCGCTTCGACAGCCGCACCGACCCCACCGGAACCATCCTGCGTGTGAGTGGTATCGCCCGTGTCTAAGACCGCGACCCTGATGCATTCCCGCTCCGACGCTTCCCGCGAGGCTGACATGCCCTCCGCCTTTCCTTCCGCGCGAGTCATATCGATTGCCAACCAGAAAGGCGGCGTGGGCAAAACCACGACCACCATCAATCTGGCAACCGCTCTGGCCGCCATCGGCAAGCGCGTCCTGGTGATCGATCTCGATCCCCAGGGCAATGCCTCCACCGGCCTCGGCATCCCACGCGCCGAACGCCGCGTCGGCATCTACGACGTGCTCTTCGACGGCATGCCGCTGGAGGACGCCGCCACGGTGTCGACGGTGCCGAACCTGTCGATCATCACCTCCTCCGTCGATCTGTCCGGTGCCGAGGTCGAGCTGGTCACCTCCGAGCGGCGCGAGTTCCGGCTGCGCGAGGCGGTGGACAAGAGCGCGCTGGAATACGACTACGTGCTGATCGACTGCCCGCCGGCGCTCGGCCTGCTGACGCTGAACGCGCTGGTCGCCTCCCACGCCGTGATGGTGCCGCTGCAGTGCGAGTTCTACGCGCTGGAGGGGCTCAGCCATCTCGTCCGAACCATCGAGCGGGTGAAGCGCGCCTTCAACCCCGAACTCGACATCCACGGCGTCGTGCTGACCATGTTCGACAAGCGCAACAACCTGTCCGACATGGTGGCCGCCGACGTGCGCGGCTTCTTCGGCGAGAAGGTCTACGACACCGTCATCCCGCGGAACGTGAAGGTGTCGGAGGCGCCGTCCCACGGCAAGCCGGTGCTGATCTACGACATGCGCTGCCCCGGGTCGCAGGCATACATCCATCTGGCGGGCGAGGTGCTGCGCCGTGAGAAGAGGCTGAGCGCGTGATGGAGGATACCAAACGTTCGGACGGCGGTGCCCGCCGCGCCAGCCTGGGCCGCGGTCTGTCCGCCCTGTTCGGCGAGGCGGCGGAGGATTATTCCGCGCTCGACAAGGTGCGCCAGTCCAAGCAGGTGCCCATCGAGTTCATCCATCCCGGCAAGTACCAGCCGCGCCGCACCTTCGACGACGAGGCGCTGCAGGGTCTGGTCGAGTCGATCCGCGACAAGGGCATCCTCCAGCCCCTGCTCGTCCGCCGCGATTCGGAGACGACCAACTCCTATGAGCTGATTGCCGGCGAGCGCCGCTGGCGGGCCGCGCAGATCGCCGGCCTGCATGAGGTGCCGGTCGTCATCCGCGAGCTGTCGGACCGTGAAGCGCTGGAAATCGCGCTGATCGAGAACATCCAGCGCCAGGACCTGACGCCGCTCGAAGAGGCCGAGGGCTACAAGCGGCTGATGGAGGAGTTCGAGCACACGCAGGAGGATCTGGCGCGCTCGGTCGGCAAGAGCCGCAGCCACGTCGCCAACATGATGCGTCTGCTCGCCCTGCCCGACCCGGTCAAGGGCATGGTGCAGGACGGGGCGCTCAGCGCCGGTCACGCCCGCGCGTTGCTCACCTCCTCCGATCCGGTGTCGGTGGCGCGCGAGGTGGTCAAGCGTGGGCTGAATGTCCGCCAGACCGAGGACCTGATGCGTGGCAGTGCGCCGGTCAAGGCCAAGAAGACCGGCGGACGCGGCGGTGCCGCCACCGACCCGACGCTCAAGGACGTCGATCTGGTGAATCTGGAGGAGGAGATCTCGGCCCGCATCGGGCTGAAGGTTGCCATCACGCCCCAAGGCAAGGGCGGCTCCATCACCATCCATTACCAGACGCTGGACCAGCTCGACGACGTGCTGCGGCGCCTCGGTGGTGAGTAGGACGTCGCGGAACCAAACTGTCACTTTAGTGAAACGGCACTAACATGAACTCCCCCTAAACAGGGTCGTCCGGCCGCAGCGACGCGGCCGGAGCCGACACAGAGGGGGAGATCTATGAAGCCCATCCACGGCCTGTGCCTTGCCGGCCTCACCGCGGCCCTGCTCGCCGGTCCGGCGCTTGCGGACCAGAAATTCCCGGCGGAACTGGCCGGCCACGGCGTCATCGACGCCGCCACCTTCATCGCCCCGCCCGCCGAAGCGCCGGACCTCTTCCGCACCTCCGGCAAGTTCACCGCCGCCGACCGCAAGCGCGTCGACCAGCCCCGCAGCATCGACGGCACGTCCTTCCTGTCGGCGCCGGGCGCGCCGCGCGGCACCGGCATGGCGCTGCCCTTCGAAGGCCAGCCAGTCCAGGGTTTTTCCGGCATCAAGGCGCTGGGCGACGGCAGCTTCCTGGTGCTGACCGACAACGGCTTCGGCAGCAAGGGCAACTCCGCCGACGCCATGCTGACGGTGCACCGGCTGACCATCGACTGGAAGACCGGCAAGGCGGCGGTGGCCGAGACGCTGTTCCTGCGCGATCCCGACCGCAAGGTGCCCTTCCCCATCGTCACCGAGGCGACCAAGGAACGCTACCTGACCGGCGCCGACTTCGACGTCGAGAGCGTGCAGATCATCGGCGACCGGATGTATTTCGGCGATGAGTTCGGCCCCTACATCCTGGTGACCGACCGGACCGGCAAACTGCTGTCCCTGCACGAGAGCATGGTGGACGGCAAGCCCGTGCGCTCCCCCGACCATTACGCGGTGTCCACCCCGGCGGTGCCGGGCGCCGTCGGCTTCGAGGTGCGCCGCTCGCGCGGTTTCGAGGGCATGGCCGCGTCGAAGGACGGCCGGTTCCTCTATCCGCTGTTCGAAGGGCCGCTGTTCAACGCCCAGATTGGGACGGTTGGCGCCTGGGAGACCAAGGACGGGCGGGAGTATCTGCGCATCGCCGAATTCGACGTCGCCAAGGGCGACTTCACGGGCCGCAGCGTCAAGTACCTTCTGGAGGCCAACGGCAACAACATCGGCGACTTCAACATGATCGACGCCACCACCGGCCTGATCATCGAGCGCGACAACGGCGAGGGGAACCCGGCCCAGGGCTGCACCAGCCAACCCACCCCGGATTGCTTCAACGTTCCGGCCCGGTTCAAGCGGGTCTACAAAATCGACTTTGCCCAGGCCGACGCCGAGGGCTTTGTGAAGAAAGTGGGCTATGTCGATCTGATGGACATCGACGATCCGAAGGGCGTCACCCAGCTCGGCGGCGATAAGGGCAAGTTCACCTTCCCCTTCGTGACCATCGAGAACGTCGACGTGGTGGACGCGGAGCACATCGTCGTCGGCAACGACAACAACCTGCCCTACTCGTCCGGCCGCGCGCTGGGCAAACAGGACCACAACGAGCTGATCCTGCTGCGCGTGCCGCAGTTCCTGGCCGCGAAGTAGGAAAGGTCAGCGCCGCGCCAGCGAGGCGAGCTGGAAGAGGACGCGGGCGCAGAGCGTCTGGTCGGGCATGTTGGTGCGCTTGCAGTCCGCCTCGGCCTCGACCAGCCGCTCCAGCGCCTGCCGGACCAGCGGCGCCGGCCAGCGGCGGGCCTGACCGGTCAGCCGCGGCTTCATCTTGAAGAACACCGGCGGGCGCAGCGCCTCCACCGCGGCGTCCGCCGACTTGCCCGCCGCCACCTGCCCGGCGACCAGTTGGAGGCGCTGGAAATGGCGCTGAGCGGCGCGCAGGATCGGCACCGGGGACATGCCCTCGGCGAACAGACGGGCCAGCGAGCGGTCGAGCGTCGCGAAGTCGCCCTCCGCCGCCGCCCAGATCGGCTCGTCGAGCGACAGGGCCGCGCTGTCGCCGACGCAGGCCTGGGCGTCCTCCAGCCGGACGCGCGTCTCGGTGCCCATGTAGAGCGCCAGCTTCTCCATCTCGCCGCGCGCCACCATGCGGTCGCCGACGAGATTGCCGGCGAGGAAGGACAAGGCGTCGGGGTCGGCGGTCAGGCCGTGGCCGTGCAGGATGTCGGCGATGACCCGGCCAAGCGCGGCCTCCTCCTCCACATAACAGGGAATGGCGACGGCGCCGTCCGCCCCCTCGAACAGGGTGCGCAGCTTCGACCGGTTGCCGAGATCGCCGGCTTCGACGATGACGAGGCTGTCGCCGGGCGGAAGTGCAGCCAGGAAGGCGGTGAAGGCGGTGGCGGCGTTGTCCTCCGCCTCGCGCACGCGGATCAGGCGGCGCCCGCCGGTGAAGGACAGGGCGGCCGCCTCGTCGGCCAGGCGCGCCGGGTCGTCGGCGACGGCGCGGCCCAGCAGCTCGGTCACGCGGAAGGGGTCGGACAGGTCGGCGACCACGGTGCGGCCCAGCCCCATGGCGCGGTCGCGCACCAGACCGGTGTCCGGGCCGTAGAGCAGGACCGCGCGGATCTTGGGATCGGGGCTGCGCAGGAAGCCGTCGATCGCCCGGGCTTGCAGCTTCACGAAGTCACCGTCGGTGGCGGAGGAACGGCCTCCGTTACTCAGTGCGGATCAGGTCTTGCGGCCGAGTTCGGCGGCCACGCGGGTGGTGATCTCGTTGGAGATTTCCAGAATCGCGCGGTCGTAGGCGTTCTCGACGGTGGCCAGGGCGCCGTACTGCTGCTCCAGCACGTTGTAGCTGATGAAGGACCGCGCGTTGGCCTTGAACAGGATCTTTCCCGTTGCCGCGTCGATGAGCTGGTAGGGAGCGTTCACGACGAGCTGGGCGCGGGTGGCGGTCGCGTCCTTCTGAAGGGACAGCTTTTGCTCCGACGCGGTCAGCGTGGTCTGCAGCCGGTAGAGCGGGGCAGCGGGGCGGCCGTCGACGTAGAAGCGGTCGATCAGGAGATTGCGCAGCTTCTGGCCATAGCGGTCCGGGATGAGCCCGATGTCCACCTGCTGAAGCTCGGCGGTGCCGATGCTGTTCGCCCCGAGATTTCCATACATGGGCTGGAAACCGCAGGCCGCCGTGGCGAGCACCGCCGGCGCGAGCACGGCGAGGGCCAGAAGCCCCCGCCGCCGGACGCCGGCTCTGCCGTTATGGCCGCCAGGGTCGTTATGAAGTTCAGACGACGACATTGATCACCCGGTTCGGGACGACGATGACCTTGCGCACCGGCTTGCCCTCCAGGGCGCGCTGGACGTTCGGATCGGCCAGGGCGGCCTGCTCCGCGGCGTCCTTCGCCATGTCCCGCGGCAACTCCAGCGTCGCGCGCAGCTTGCCGTTGACCTGGACCGCCATGGTGACCGAATCCTCGACCACCAGGGCGGCGTCGGCCTGCGGCCAGGGCTGGTTCACCAGCAGTGTGGCGTGGCCGAGCTGCGCCCACAGCTCCTCGGCCAGATGGGGCATCATCGGGGCGATCAGGCGCACGGTGGCCTCGAAGCCTTCACGCAGCACCCAGGCTTCGCCCTCGCCCGTGCCGTCCAGCTCGCCCAGGGCGTTGGACAGCTCGCGCACACGGGCGACCGCCTTGTTGAAGCGGAACTTCTCCAGGTCTTCCGAGATGCCGGCGATGGCCTTGTGGACCATCCGGCGGGTGGCTTCGGCCTTGGCGCCGAGGGCGTCCGGCTTCGGCGCGCCGGCGGGCGGCAGTGCCACCGGCGATTCCGTCACCATCCGCCACAGGCGGTTGATGTAGCGCCAGGCGCCGTCGATGCCGGCTTCGGTCCATTCCAGGTCGCGTTCCGGCGGGCTGTCGGACAGCATGAACAGGCGGGCGGCGTCGGCGCCGTAAGTGCCGATGATGTGCGCCGGGTCCACCACGTTCTTCTTGGACTTCGACATCTTCTCGACACGGCCGACCGTCACGGGGCCACCGTCGTCGTTGCGGATGTAGTCGCCCAGATCGTTCTTGCGGATGTCGGTCGGGGCCAGCCAGGCGCCGGTGCCGGCGTCCTTGTAGGTCTCGTGGTTGACCATGCCCTGGGTGAAGAGGCCGGCGAAGGGCTCCTCCACGTTCAGGTAGCCGCACTGCTTCATCGCCCGCGTCCAGAAACGGGAGTAGAGCAGGTGCAGCACGGCATGCTCGATGCCGCCGATGTACTGGTCGACCGCCAGCCAGTAGTCCACCGCCTCGCGCGTGAAGGCGACGTCCTCGGCCTTGGGCGAGCAGAAGCGGGCGAAATACCAGCTCGACTCGATAAAGGTGTCGAAGGTGTCGGTCTCGCGCACCGCCGGCTTGCCGCAGCTCGGGCAGCTCGTGTGCTTCCAGGTCGGGTGATGGTCGAGCGGGTTGCCGGGCTTGTCGAAGGTCACGTCGTCCGGAAGGACGACCGGCAGATCCCGCTCGGGCACCGGGACGATGCCGCAGCTTTCGCAGTGGATGACCGGGATCGGGCAGCCCCAGTAACGCTGGCGGGAGACGCCCCAGTCGCGCAGACGGTACTGGGTGGTGCGCTCGCCCTGCCCCTGCTCCTCCAGCCTCCTGCCGACCTCCTGCTTGGCCGGCTCGACCTCCAGCCCGTCGAGGAAGCGGGAATTGCGCAGCAGGCCGGGGCCGGTGTAGGCCTCGTCGCCAACCGCGAAGGCGGCGGGATCGGCGTCCGCCGGGACGACCACCGGCGTGACCGGCAGGCCGTACTTGCGGGCGAAGTCCAGGTCGCGCTGGTCATGGGCCGGGCAGCCGAAGATGGCGCCCGTGCCGTAGTCCATCAGCACGAAGTTGGCGACGTAGACCGGCAGTTCCCAGGACGGGTCGAAGGGATGCGCCACCTTCAGCCCGGTGTCGAAACCGCGCTTCTCGGCGGTCTCGATCGCCTCCTCGCTGGTGCCCAGACGGTTGCACTCGGCGATGAACTCGGCCAGCGCGGGGTTGCCGGCGGCCAGCTCGGCGGCCAGCGGGTGGTTGGCGGAGATCGCCGCGAAGGAGGCGCCGAACAGCGTGTCGGGCCGGGTCGTGAAGACCTCCAGCGTGTCCGCCCGCCCGACGAGGTCGAAGCGGAAGCGCACGCCGGTGGACTTGCCGATCCAGTTCTCCTGCATCAGGCGCACGCGCTCCGGCCAGCGGTCCAGCGTGTCCAGCCCCTTCAGCAGTTCGTCGGCGTAGGCGGTGATCTTGAGGAACCACTGCGACAGCTTGCGCTTCTCCACCAGCGCTCCGGTGCGCCAGCCGCGGCCGTCGATCACCTGCTCGTTGGCGAGGACCGTGTTGTCGACCGGGTCCCAGTTGACCCAGGACTCCTTGCGGTAGGCCAGGCCTTCCTTGAGGAAATCCAGGAACATCTTCTGCTCGTGGCGGTAATACTCCACGTCGCAGGTGGCGATCTCGCGGTCCCAGTCGATGGACAGGCCCATCGTCTTCAGCTGGGCGCGCATGGCCGCGATGTTCTCGCGCGTCCATTTGGCCGGGTGGGTCTTCTTCTCGAGCGCGGCGTTCTCCGCCGGCAGGCCGAAGGCGTCCCAGCCCATCGGGTGCAGCACGTTGAAGCCGCGGGCGCGCTTGTACCGCGCGATCACATCGCCGATGGTGTAGTTGCGGACATGCCCCATGTGGATGCGCCCCGACGGGTAGGGGAACATCTCCAGCACGTAATACTTCTCACGGGAAGCGTCCTCGCGCGCGGTGAAGCAGCCCTGCCGCTCCCACTCGCCCTGCCACTTCGCTTCGGTTTCCTTGACATTGTAACGCGACATGACCGCAGACGCCGTTCCGTGAATTTCGTGGGTCTTGATAGATAAGGCGCCGCTGGCGGAGTAACAGGCGGCGGACCGATGTCCGCGCCCTGCCCCGCCCGGCCCCTGCTTGGCTGATCGGTGCCCGTGTTCAGCGCGCCGCGGCCTGTTGGGCGACGCGGATCTGGCGGGCGCGGGTCAGCACCGCGTCCTCCAGCGTCGACGCCGTCTCCGGCCCGACCGCGCTGTCGCGCCAGTCCGACCCGGCCCGCTGCTGCTTGAACACCGACACCCGCACGCCGTCGGCGCGGAGCTGGCGGTCCATGATGTACAGGTTGACCTTGAAGCGCTCGTTCGGGGTGTCCGGCGGCGTGTACCAATCGGTCAGGATGACTCCGCCGAACGGATCGGCGGAGACGATCGGCATGAAGGACAGCGTGTCCAGCGAGGCGCGCCACAGGAAGCTGTTGACGCCGATCCCGTTCGGGTCGCCCTGCTCGGCGCCGTTGCGCTTGTTCTTGCCGAACAGGCTGAAGCCGCCGTCGGTGCCGAGAAGGCTGCCGAACTTGTATTCCTTCTTGATCTGCTCATCGACGGTTTCCGTCTGGCCGCCCCAGCTGGAGCAACCGGCCACGGCGAGCGACGCCGCGAGCACGACGGGGGCAAGGCGAAGGACACGGGAACGGCGCATGGTCGGAACCTGGATCAATAAATTCGGGGTACCGCGCACGATACCGCGGCGGATGCCGGTGAAAAGACCATAAAAGCCCGCCCGCGGCAACAGCCGATGCGGGGCGCAGCCTGTGCCTTTGCTGTGTCCGGGGCGATGCCGGAGCCCTGCGGACGGGATGGCGCGGGCGGCGGAATTCCAACGACGGCGCACAATCAAGGTGTGTTCCGTCGGACACACTGTTCCTTCATTGCTGCAACTTTTCGATTTCCGGCTTGCTGGCGTCCCCGCATCTGCGTACCACAGAGCCAGCCAGGACGTTAACCGGGCTGAAAATTCTGCTGCCAGGATGGAGGCAACAATCATGAACCGTTATCTGCTCGCGGGCTGCGCCGCTGCCGCTCTGGCTCTGGGTGCCGGCGCTGCCAACGCTCAGGCCAAGTTTGAAGTCAAGGTCGGCGGCGACGCCTACTTCGAAGGCGGCTACGTCAACGAAGACCGCGACCAGGGCGCCCGTTCGGTTGACTTCCGCAACCGCTTCCGCGTCATCGTGACCCCGACCGCCAAGGCCGACAACGGCCTGGAGTACGGCGGCCGCATCCGTATGCGCGCCAACTCGGGCGCCAGCAACAACCGCACGATGGACGCCGACCGCGGCTACATCTTCGCGCAGGGCGCCTTCGGTCAGGTCCAGATGGGCGTGACCAACTCCTTCAACGACGCCACCTACGTCACGGCCCCGCAGGACTACCTGCCGCTGGCCATCTATGACGGCGTCACCTCCTGGATCAGCCAGACCTCGGACATCGCCGGCGGCCTGGGCGGTCTGAACGGCTCGATCCTGAACCAGTCGCTGGTCGTCGAGAACAACGCGACCAAGATCGTGTACTTCTCGCCGCGCTTCGCCGGCCTGCAGGTGGGCGGCAGCTACACCCCCCGCAACGACGACTCGCACGCCTCGGTCAACCGCGCCGACCTGACCCCGGTCGCCGCTTCTGGCCGCGGCTTCTCGACCACGTTCGAGGATCTGGTCGAAGTCGGTGCCAACTACAGCAACACCTTCGGTGGTGTCGCTGTGAAGGCGAGCGCCGGTTACTACTGGGGCAGCGCCGCCGGCACGACCTCGGTCGGCGCCAGCGTCGAGGACCTGAACGCCTGGCAGGTCGGTGCCCAGGTTGGCTACGCCGGCTTCTCGCTCGGCGGTTCGTACACCGACTTCGGTGAGTCGGGCCAGATCCAGACCGCGACCTCGGACAACGAGAAGAGCCGCATCTGGGTTGTCGGCGCTCAGTACACCGCCGGCCCGATCGTCGTCGGCGCCAACTACAAGAACGGCAAGGACGCCGGCAGCCTCTACACCGCTGGCGATCGCTCGCTCGAGGTCTACGAGATCGGCGCCGGTTACACCGTCGCTCCGGGCCTGACCCTGCAGGCTCAGTACGACTACTTCAAGGCCGACAGCGACCTGAGCACGGCCGCTGTGGACCTGGACAACGACGGTCACGTCGTCCTGCTCCGCACGGTCCTGGCGTTCTAATCTGCGGTCACCCGTGGATGGAAAAGGGCGGTGGCTTCGGCCACCGCCCTTTTTCTTTGTGCATCCTCCTTGCCGTCACTCTGCGTCTTTTCCTTGCGTCTTTTGCCTTCGGTCCACCGTCCGCCATGGCGCGTTTTGGTGCGCAAAGTTTGTTCATGGCGCCCAAAATCTCGCCATGAAATGTGCTATATTTACGGCATACGGGAAAATCCATTAGCCTTCAAACACTTATACCTGTGTCGGAATGGCAACTGTGTTACAGTTGAACCGCTTACCCCGTCGAATCACCCTTGCCGGGTAAACGAACGGGTGGCTTAGTAGTTGGTGGGAAGCACAACCGCACGGCTCCAGTCTCCTTGGGGGCCTGCCAGAAGGATGGACCATCAATGAAGCGTTCTCTTGTTACGGGCTGCGCAGCCATCGCGATCATCACCTGCAGCGGCATGGCTTCCGCCCAGACCAAGTTCGAGGTCAAGATCGGCGGCGACGCTTTCTTCCAGGGCGCCTATGTCGAGCAGGACCGTGACGAAGGCACCCGCTCCACGGAGTTCGCCAACCGCTTCCGCGTGACCGTCACCCCGGTCGCCACGGCCGACAACGGCCTGGAATACGGCGGCCGCGTCCGCATGCGCGCCGCCAACGGCGCCGGCAACGTCCGCACCATGGACGCCGACCGCGCGTTCATCTTCGTCAACAGCGGCTTCGGCACCCTGCAGGCCGGCACGATCAACGGCCTGTCGGACGAGTTCGGCATCATCGGCCCGAACGTCGAAGGCATCGCCGGCGGTCCGGACAACAACACGGTGGAGTTCCTGGGCGGCTCGCAGACCTATTCGCTGCTGCCGACCACCACCAACAACTTCCGCGCCTTCGCGTCGGGTGACGTCGGCACCAAGGTCATCTACCTGACCCCGACCTTCGCGGGCATCCAGGGCGGCGTCTCCTACACGCCGCGCACGGGCGACTCGCACACCTCGATCAACCGCCGCCAGGACAATGGCGGCTTCCAGGACGTCGTCGAGGTCGGCGGCACCTACACCAACGAGTTCGGCGGCTTCACCATCGGGGCCAGCGCCTTCTACCAGTTCGGCGATGCGGTCGATGACGGCACCGGCGCCGGCGCCACCCGCTTCGAAGAGCTCAACTCCTACCATGTCGGCCTGAACGTCGGCTTCGGCGACTTCAAGGTCGGCGGCAGCTACGCCTACAGCGGCGAGAGCGGCTACGACAAGTCGCTGACCGTGAAGGAGAAGCAGGACATCTGGATCGTCGGCGCCCAGTACGCCACCGGTCCGTTCATCCTGGCAGCCAACTACTCGCAGTCGAAGTCCAACGGCACCAGCCCGAACACCGGGTTCGTGGCCCCGGTCAAGGCCGAGCTGTATCAGGCCGGCGTGACCTACACCATCGCGCCCGGCCTGACCACGGGCCTGGAGTACAGCTACCTCGACCTCGACTCGGAGATGACGACGCTGGACAACGGCGGGATCAGCCCCGACGACCGCGCGCACATCATCATGATCGACACCCGTCTGGCCTTCTGATCGGCCTTGCGGCAGCTCTGACGGAAACGGCGGCGGATGCCCATCCGCCGCCGTTTTCCTTTGGCGCCGTTCCTTACTTCTTAGTGGCTTGCGCCGCTTCGGTCTCGCAGAGCAGCAGGATCGCCGCGTCCTCCATCGGAGTCCAGATGGCCAGCAGGCGCTGCTTGGCCTTCTCCGCCGTATAGGCGGTGGTCCCCGGATCGCGGATCGTCCGGACCTTCACCTCCCCCATCTTCCAGCCGGCCTTGCGGAAGCCGCCCAGCGTGGATTCCAGGATTTGGTCGCGGCGGGCGGCGTCGTCCTTCTTGAACTCCCAGCCATAGCTTTCCAGCTTGGTGCATCGCCGGTTGATGTCGGCGGCCGCCGCGCCCATGAACTCCTTGTAGGTGCCGTCGTCCTGCAAGGGGAAGGGATGTTCGGCGAAGGGCACCTGAGCGATGGCCGACCCCGCCACCGTCTTCGGAGCCTCCTTGCCGGCGGCGGGCTTGCCGCCATTCTGGTTCCCGGTGTTCTGGGCAAGGGCGCTGCCGGCCGTGAACGGCGCGGCCCCCAGAATCAGCGCCGACAGGATCAGGGGACGCATCCAACCACGCATGCCGTGTTCTCCTCGGGGTGCTTGCGTTTCGTCGGCCCGTCCGTTACCACGCCCTCCGGTCCCTGTACAGGCAGGCGCCATAAAAGGGGGAGGGCCGGCATGTCCGCTTCGCACACCGATACACCAGACGGCACCGTCACGGCCCGGCTGGAGTCCGTCCGCCGCTCCATCCAGGACGGCTGCGCCGCCGGCGGGCGCGCTGCCGGCGCGGTAACCCTGGTCGCCGTCTCCAAGACCCACCCGGTCGAGGCGGTGGAGGAGGCCCTGGCCGCCGGCCAGCGCGTCTTCGGCGAGAACCGCGTGCAGGAAGCCAAGGCGAAGTTCCCCGCGTTGCGCGAGCGCTTCCCGGACCTGGAACTGCACCTGATCGGCCCGCTCCAGACCAACAAGGTCAAGGACGCGGTGGCCCTGTTCGACGTGATCCAGACGGTGGACCGGCCCAAGCTGGCCGAGGCCCTGGCCGAGGAGATGGCGCGCAGCGGGCGCCGCCCGCGCTGCCTGATCGAGGTCAACACCGGCGAGGAGCCGCAGAAGGCCGGCATTTCCCCGGCGGAGCTGGACGCGTTCCTGGCCGCCTGCCGTGACAGCTGGAACCTGCCGGTGACCGGCCTGATGTGCATCCCGCCGGTGGACGAGGAGCCGGCGATGCATTTCGCCCTGCTCGCCGACATGGCGCGCCGCGCCGGCCTGCCCGAGGTCAGCATGGGGATGAGCGGCGATTACGAAACGGCGATCCGCTTCGGCGCCACCCATGTGCGGGTCGGCACGGCGATCTTCGGAGCGCGCCCCACCCCCGCCGCCGGTTAGAGCTTATTACGCCGCCGGGTCCAGCACGGTCAGCGCGGTGCCTGGCGCGCAGTCCTTCAGAAGCCGCAGCAGGTCCTGCAGGGGCAGCGCGACGCAGCCCGCCGTCGGCGCCCCATCGGGCCGCGCCACATGCATGAAGACGGCGCTGCCCAGACCCGGCACCACCGGGTCGTCGTTGTGCCCCATCACCACGATGACGTCGTAGACGTGGTCGTCGCGCCACAGCTCCTCGTGGCTGGCGGCGTAGGGGCGCTTGACCGGATGGTTGTAGGCGGGATCCGCCGGGTCGTCGCACCAGCCGTCGTCGGACGCGATGGGCGACACCGGCAGGCCCGTCTCGGGCCGCTCCAGCCGGTCGGCGCGCCACAACACGCGGCGCAGCGCGAAGCGGCCGACCGGGGTGGCGCCGTCGCCCTCCCGCTTGGCGGACCGGATGCCGCCGCGGCCGAGAACGCAGCGGAATGACCCGCCGGGCCAGTCGAGACGGCCTTCGGCCGGCGGGTCCGCAAGACGAACCGTGATCTCCATCGCCCTTCCCTCACCCGCTTCCGGGGTCATCGCGCTCAGCCCGACACCCGCAGACTGGGCGCGGGGGCCTGTGCGGCTCGCCGGCCTTGCTCGTATTTGGCCAGATTGCGCATCATCGTCTCAGACAGCATGTCCGGTGTCACGGGCGCGAAGGCGTTGCTGTTGGCGGCGGCCGGGGCGGCGTTCGCCTGTGCCGGCGCATTTGTCGGTGCGTTCGCCGCCCCGGTTCCGGCTGTGGCGTCCGGTTGGGCCACGGGCGCCTGGGCCTCCGCGGTCTTCCGGGCGCCGGAGGGGGCCGCCGTTGCGGCAAAGCCGATGGTGGAGGGATGCGGCTTGGCGGCGGCGTATTTGGCCATCAGGCTGTTCGCCAGCGGGGTGTCGCGCGCCGGCATGCGCGAGGGATGCGGCGTGTCCGTCAGGCCATTGCGCCCGGTCCCGCCCACCGCCGCCCCCACCCCGTGCGACGGGGCCGTGGACCGCTTGGCGTCCGGCAGCTCCGCCATCGCGGCATGGGCCGGCTGGGTGGCCGGCGCCGTGGCTGCCGCAGCCGGCGCTGAGGTGCCGGCTGTGGAGTCCGGCAGAGCGGCGACCGCGGTGGCTCCGGAGGTGCCGGCGGGCGGATGGCCGGCGGCGGCGTCCCCGTCGAAGCCGAGCGAGGCCATGATCTGCCCGCCGATGTCTTTGCCCTGGGCCTGTTCCACCACCGCGTTGGCGATGGACGCCATGCCGCCCAGCGGGCCGCCGAACAGGATGCCGCCGATGACCTTCGACGACGGCTTGATCGTGTCGCCGGTGATCTCGCGGTAGATGGTGTTGACGAGGGGGATGTGCTGAAGCGGGTTGATGATGTCGAGGAAGTCGCCGAAGGACATCTCGGCCTCGGCCTCGTACCGGTCGGGGCTGTCCCGGCTTTCCATGACCGTCAAGGCGGGCGCCGCTTGGGCCGGCGACCGCTCGCGCTGCACCGGCCGCGAAGCGGCGGCTGCGTCGATGGTGGTGGCGTCGATGGCCATGGGCGGTCTCCCGTCGCGGTGTCCAGCCCTACCCTAAGCAACCGGTGTGCCAGTTCCCTGGGCTGGAATCCCGTGCCCTCGCGCGCTTTCGGGCTCGGATGCGACCCGCGACCCGGCAAGAGCTGCCGGGCAAGGGGCGATTCCTGCCCTCCGAAGAATCGACTCTCAGAACATGTGGCCGCTGCGCTCCGCCTTGGTGCGCAGATAGCCTTCGTTGTGGCCGTTGGCCGGGAAGATGTGGGGAACGCGCTCGACCACCTCGATCCCGCAGCGGGCGAGCTGGCGCAGCTTCTCGGGGTTGTTGGTCATCAGCCGCACGGCGGTGAAGCCCAACTGCCGCAGCATCTCCGCCGCCGGCAGATAGACCCGCTCGTCCGCCTCGAATCCCAAGATCTCGTTGGCGTCGACCGTGTCGAAGCCGCGGTCCTGGATGCGGTAGGCGCGCAGCTTGTTGACGAGGCCGATCCCCCGCCCCTCCTGCGCCAGATAGAGCAGGACGCCGCTGCCCTGCCGGGCGATCTCGGCGATGGCGCCGCGCAGCTGCTGGCCGCAGTCGCAGCGCAGGCTGCCCAGCAGGTCGCCGGTGAAGCATTCCGAATGCAGGCGGGCCAGCACCGGCTCGCCCGCCGCCGGGGTGCCGACGATGATCGCCAGATGCTCCGGCCCGCCGTCGATGGGGCGGAAGGCGGCGATGCTGGTGTTCTCGGCGCCGGACAGCGGGACGCGGGCCTCGGCCACCCGGCGCAGCGTGCGCACCACATGGACGCGGTAGTCGGCGATGTCGCGGGCGCGGACCAGCAGCAGGTCGTGCTTCGCCGCCCATTCCGCGGCGCTGCCGCTGTGGCCGGTGGTCGTGTGTCCGGTCCCCGGGGCGACGATGGCCGCCGGCAGCAGCCGCGCCAGCCGGGCAAGGTCCACCGCCGCGGTCTCGCGCGAGCCGGGGTCCATGGCCGTGGCGGTCAGGCCGTCCGGCATCATGCCGTCCGGGCGGTGTTCGGGGTCGGCCAGCGCGTGGGCCTCGTCCGCGGTCAGGCAGCGGGGAAGCGACAGGGCGACGACGCCGGTCCCCTCGCCCATCAGCTTCAGCACCGTGGCGCGGCGGCGGGTGACGGCCAGGACCGGCGCGGCGCCGGTGAGCTGCACCAGCCGCTGCACGGCGTCGATCGCCACGGATTCCACCGACACCGCGGCGCCGACACTGCCGTCGGCGGTCTCGATGGCGACGGCCTCGCCCCGGCGCAGGGCGGCCGTCGCCCGGTCCACCGCGCGCATGGCGGCTTCGTCCATGGGCAGGACGGCTTCGGGCAGGGCGGAGTCGGACGGGGCGTCGGCGTACATAACGGAGGCTTCGCGTGCTGCGCCCCGAAGGGCGAAAGATCCCGACATGGGTCGGAGAGCGCGGGAAGCAAAGCGCAGGTGGCGCACCCCTGTCCAGCAAATCCCGCGCGCCACACCGTTGCCGGCGGTGCAACGATGGCGCAAACCGCCGCCGGTGCGGGCGAATCCGGGTTGCGCTATGCTCAGGTCCTTCCGATTAGGCTAGGGCAATCCCGCGCGGGCCATGATAAGTTCCGCGCCCGGAGCCACCGGTGAACGCCCCCGAATGACGCTTGCGAAACGCATCCTTCTGATCGACGACGACACCGCCCTCCGGCAGTCCCTCGCCGAGCAGCTCCAGCTTCTGGAGGAATTCGAGACGGTGGAGGCCGGGGACGGCGCCTCGGCGCTGGCCGTTGCGCGCGAGGGCGGCTTCGCCGCCATCCTGCTCGATGTCGGGCTGCCGGACATGGACGGGCGCGACCTCTGCCGCCTGCTGCGGCGCGAGGGGGTGCGCTGCCCGGTCATCATGCTGACCGCGGCGGCCTCCGACGCCGACACCATCCTGGGGCTCGATTCCGGGGCCAGCGACTATGTCACCAAGCCCTTCCGCATGGGGGTGCTGCTGGCCCGGCTGCGCGCGCATCTCCGCGTCCACGAGCAGAGCGAGGACGCCGTCTTCGCCATCGGCCCCTACAGCTTCCGCCCGGCGGGCAAGCTGCTCCTTGCGGACGGCGGCGCCCGCAAGATCCGCCTGACCGAGAAGGAAACGGCGATCCTGAAATACCTGTACCGGGCCGGCGGTGCGGTGATCGGGCGCGAGACGCTGCTGGGCGAGGTGTGGGGCTACAACGCCGGGGTCACCACCCACACGCTGGAAACCCACGTCTACCGCCTGCGCCAGAAGATCGAGCGCGATCCGTCCAACGCGGAAATCCTGGTGACGGAGCCCGGCGGCTACCGGCTGGTGCCCTGATCCCCTGTCAGGCGATCCCCGGCCGGCGGCCGCGCGGAACCATCTCCCTGCCTACCCATTGAAAGGATTGATTTCCGCGCCGTTTCGGCACGGACCCCCGTTGGGCAAGGAGATGACGTCTTGGTTGCCATCGTCGATCACGGCAGACCGGCAAGGGCCATCCATCCCTTGCACGCGGTGCTGCTCGCCGCCTCCCTTCCGCTGTTCCTGGGCGGCCTGCTCTGCGACTTCGCCTATTTCAGGAGCTTCGAGATCCAGTGGAGCCATTTCGCCTCCTGGCTGATCGCCGGCGGCATGGTCTTCGCCAGCGTCTCGCTCCTCTGGGCCTTCATCGACCTGTTCCGCGCCGGCCGGCGCCGCGGTCGCGGGCTCGTCTACTTCGTCCTGCTGCTCATCACCGTCGCGCTCGGCCTCGTCAACGCCTTCGTGCACGCGCGGGACGCCTGGGGAACCATGCCGGAGGGCCTGATCCTGTCGGCAGCCGTCGCCGTGACCGCCATCCTGGCGACCTGGTTCGGCTTCTCCAGTCTCCGCATTGGCGCCCGCATGGGAGAAACGCGATGAAACGCTCCAGCCTGCTGGCCGCGGCGGGGATCGTCGTCCTGCTGACCGCCTGCGACGACAACAACCCGTCGCAGCCCGTCTACGGCGCCAACCCGCCTCTGCCCGAGCAGCAGCACGGTCTGCTGCCCAGCATGAAGATCGCCAACCCCGCCAACTGGGGGGACCGGAAACCGACCGTGCCGGAGGGCTTCACCGTCACGGCGATCGCCACCGACCTCGGCATCCCGCGCCAGACCCTCGTCCTTCCCAACGGCGACATCCTGGTTGCCGAAGGCCGGGGCGGCTCGGCCCCGCCGCTGCGGCCCAAGGACCTGATCGCCGGCATCATCAAGGCCAAGGGCACAACCTCGGTGCCGAGCGGCAACCGCATCACCCTCCTGCGCGACGCCGACGGCGACGGCCGGTACGAGGAACGCACGGTCTTCGCCGACCAGTTGAACGCGCCCTACGGGCTGGCCTTCGTGAATGGCCAGATCTACGTCGCGAACCAGGACGCGCTGGTGCGCTTCCCCTACCGCGACGGCCAGACCCGGGCCGAGGGGCCGCCGGAGAAGGTCACCGACCTGCCCGCCTACATCAACCATCACTGGACCAAGTCGCTGGCCGCCAGCCCGGACGGGCGGTTCCTCTATGTCGGCATCGGCTCCAACAGCAACATCACCGAACGCGGGATGCCCGCCGAGGCCGACCGCGCGATGGTCTGGGAGATCGACGCGCAGACCGGCGCGCACCGGCCTTACGCCACCGGCCTGCGCAATCCCACCGCGCTGGCCATCCAGCCGGGGACCGGCACGCTGTGGGCGGTGGTCAACGAACGCGACGAGCTCGGCCCCAACCTCGTCCCCGATTACCTGACCTCGGTCCGCGAGGGCGGATTCTACGGCTGGCCTTACAGCTATTGGGGGCAGAACGTCGATCCGCGCGCCCAGCCGCAGAAGCCGGAGCTGGTGGCCGCGGCGATCAAGCCGGACTACGCCCTGGGCTCGCACGTCGCGGCGCTCGGCGTGGCCTTCTCCTCGCCGGTCATGGGCGAGCGCTTCGCCGACGGCGTGTTCGTCGGCGAGCACGGCAGTTGGAACCGCAGCGTTCCCAGCGGCTACAAGGTGATCTTCGTCCCCTTCCGCGACGGAGCCCCCGCCGGCGACCCGGTCGAGGTGGTGACCGGCTTCATGGGCGAGGACGGCAAGACCTACGGCCGGCCGGTCGGCGTCACGGTGGACCCGAAGGGCGCCCTGATCGTCGCCGACGACCTGTCGAACACGGTGTGGCGCGTCGCGGTGACGGATCGCTCGTCCAGTGCGCAAGCACCGGCGGATATGGGCAGTGCCACGACCGATGGGAACGGATCATCCAACTGAAACGGGCCAACTGAAACGGGCCAACTGAAACGGGAACGCCGTGTCAGGGTCGCTTGCCGAGCGGTCCTGACCGGTCCGCGATGGTGACGGCGACCGGATAGCCCATCCAGCGCTGGCGCTTGTTCGCCAGAGCCGCTCCGCCGCGAGCCGGACCGGCCGGACGCCCGCCGCCCCACAGGCCGCGGCCGCGCGGCACCACGGGCAGCAGGCGGATCTTCCGCCCGACGATGGCCAGCCGGCGGCGCCAATGGGCGACCAGCTTGGTCGAGGTGCCGACCCGCCGCGCGATCTCATGGTCGGCCAGCAGGGCGCTGCCGGGGTCCTGCAGCAGATCGAGGATGGCGCGGCGTTTGTCCAGGCTGGTGTGGCGGCTGTGCTTGCGCTCCAGCGCCTTGCCGAGGTCCCAGAGCTTCTCGGCGGTTTCGCGGGCGAGACCGCGCCAGCGGTCGGCCTCCTCGCGCTGGCGCTCCATGTCGCCGTTGCTCTTTTCCAGCTGCCGCTTCAGCCCGGCGACCTCCAGCTCCAGATCGCGCACCTGACGGCGCAAGCCTTGGACGAGCTGGTCGGGCGGCGGCGGACGGTCGGGCGGCGGGGCGCTGGCGGCGGGCGGCGGTTCCGGGGCGGTGGAGACCGGACGGGCGCCGCGGGCGAGATCGCGGAACGACAGGCCGGCCCTCGACAGCATGATTCGCGCGGCGCGCAGAGCGGACTGGGCCTCGCCCTGATGCTCCGACTCGGCCATGGCGAGGACTTTGGCGAGCTTGTCTGGGTCCATCCGAGGGGGCGGGGTCCGGAGGCGATTTTTCGCGTCGATGGGCGAACGGGCGCAAACTACCACATCTTATCGGATTGGGCATCTCCGCATCTCGGCGGTGCGGCACGCCTTTTCCTCCTACCCCCGTCTCGCGCCGTCCCCCCTTCCATCGAGGCGGAACGGCTGCCCGCTTGCCGCCGGACCGGCTTGCGGACGAGCCGGAGGGTCGTTTCGTGAAACAACCTTTTCACTCGACTCGCGAGGGTCCTACCGCCAAATTGTCGGTACCATGACGGCACGAACCGTTTCCGACGCCTGTTCCGGTGCGCCTGACACCCCGCCGGACTTCACCGTCCGCTTCTGGGGCGTGCGTGGCAGCATCGCCTCCCCGGGGCCGGACACGGTCCGCTACGGCGGCAACACCCCCTGCGTCGAGCTGCGCTGCGGGGATGCTCTCCTGGTTCTCGACGCCGGCACCGGCCTGCGCCCGCTGGGCGAGGCGCTGATGCGCCAGGGGGAGCCGGTGGACGTCGATCTGCTGCTGACCCACAGCCATCTCGACCACATCTGCGGCCTGCCCTTCTTCGCGCCGGCCTTCGACGCGGCCAGCCGCGTGCGGATCAGGGCCGGCCATCTGGAGCGGGAGCGGACGATGCGCTCCGTCCTGGAATGCATGATGTCGGCGCCGCTGTTCCCGGTCCCGGTGGAGATCTTTCGGGCCGACTGCACCTTCCACGATTTCGTCAGCGGCGAGACGCTGGCGGTGAAGCCAGGCGTTACCGTGCGCACCGCTCGGCTCAACCACCCGGACGGGGCCACCGGCTACCGCGTGGAGTTCGCCGGGCGCAGCCTGTGCTACGTCACCGACACCGAGCACCCAGCGGAAGGGCGCGACCCCGCCGTGATGGAACTGGTGCGCGGCAGCGACCTGCTGATCTACGACTGCACCTACACCGACGCCGAATACGCCGCCCGCGTCGGCTGGGGCCATTCGACGTGGGAGGAGTGCCTGCGCATCGCCGACGAGGCCGGGGTGAAGCGCGCGGTCATCTTCCACCACGACCCCCGGCGCACCGATGCCGACCTGGACGTCATCGCCACCGCCGCCGAAGCCCGGCGCCCCGGAACGCTGGTCGCCCGCGAAGGCATGACGCTTCCTCTCTGATCGGCAACTATCCCCTTGGACAGTGATGCGCCAAGGACACGGCCAAGCCTCCGTTCGCGTCCCCTGGCCCGTTGTCACTGCCGGATCGTGTGACAATTATGGTATGAAAACCGCCTGCAACCGCAGAGAGAACTCTGGGGAGACGCATGCGGCATCTTCTGCGCTTATCGTTGCTGGGTCTGCTCGCCGGCGGAACGCTCGCCGGCTGCGCCTCCACTCCGGGTCCAAAGGCCTCGTTCGATGGCGGCCCCCGCTCGATCGTCCTGCACCATCCCGCCAGCGGCGAGACGGTCAGCGTCACCTACCGCCGCGCCGACGGCTATGATCCGCAGGCTCTGGACCGCATCGCCAGCCTGTTCCGCGACCGCCGCACCGGCGAGACGGTGCCCGTCGATCCCACCCTGGTGGAGCTTCTGGCCGATCTGCGGGACCGCTGCGGCGCCGACGCCGACACGCCGGTCCACATCACCTCGGGCTACCGGTCGCCGCTGACCAACGTCACGCTGGCCCGCAGCAACCCGAACGTGGCGGAAAACAGCTATCACCTGCGCGGCCAGGCCGCCGACATCTCCATCCCCGGCGTCCCGCCCCGCCGTCTCGCCGATGAGGCCGCGGCCCTGCAGCGCGGCGGCTACGCGCTCTACCCCCACACCGGCCACGTCCATGTCGACACCGGCCCGGTCCGCACCTGGAGCCCGAAGGGCGGCGATCCCCGCATCCTGGAGGCCAGGGCGACCCCGGCGAAGGCCGCGTCGGGCAAGGCGGTGGCCGCCAAGCCCGCTCCCGCCGCTCCCCGCACCCAGGTCGCGGCGGCGGAGCCCGCCCCGCCGAAGCGCCCCCCGGCCAAGGCCGCGCCCGCTTCCGCTGCCGCCAAGGGCAACGACGCCGACCTCGCCCGCGTGCGCATGGTGCTGGCCTCCCTCAAGGAGCAGCCGGAGCCTGCGGCGAAGAAGAAGCCCTGAGCTTTACCGATACGGGTCCGCGGCGTCCCGCAGGCCGTCGCCGAGAAAGTTGAAGCTCAGCACGGTCACGATCACCGGCACCACCGGCAGCATCAGCCAGGGGTACAGCGCCACCACGTTGATGTTCTGCGCCTCGGTCAGCAGCACCCCCCAGCTGGTGATCGGCGGGCGCAGGCCGAGGCCGAGGAAGCTCAGCGCCGTCTCGCCCAGGATCATGCCGGGGATGGCCAGCGTCGCCGAGGCGATCAGGTGGCTCATGAAGCTGGGCAGCAGGTGCCGCCCGATGATGCGGGCCGGGCTGGCCCCCATCAGCTGGGCGGCGGTGGTGAAGTCCTCCTCGCGCAGGGCCAGCAGCTTGGACCGCACGGCGCGGGCGAGGCCCGTCCATTCCAGAAGGCCGAGGATCACCGTAATCCCGAAATAGATGAAGATCGGGTTCCAGGTGACGGGCAGGGCGGCGGACAGGGCCATCCACAGCGGCAGCTCGGGGAAGGAGCGGATGATCTCGATCAGCCGCTGGATCAGATTGTCCACCCAGCCGCCGTAATAGCCGGCGATGCCGCCGATGACGATCCCCAGCACGAAGCTGACCGCGACGCCGATCAGCCCGATGGTCAGCGAGATGCGCGTCCCGTAGATCATCCGCGACAGCAGGTCCCGGCCCAGCCGGTCGGTGCCCATCAGGAACAGCGTCCCGCCCTCGGCCGGGCAGGCAAGGTGCCAGTCGGTCTCCACCAGCCCCCAGAACGCGTAACGGTCGCCGCGGCAGAAGAAGCGGATCGGCTGCACCTTCGCCGGGTCGGGCCTGTACTCCCGCTTCAGGATCTCCATGTCCAGCCGGTAGCTGTAGCCGTAGACGAAGGGGCCGACGAATCGCCCCTCGTGGAACAGATGCACGGTCTGCGGCGGGGCGTGGATGAAGTGGGAATTGCGGCTGTCCACCGCGTAGGGGGCGAGGACCTCGCTGACCAGGGTCGAGGCGTAGAGCAGAAGCAGCACGATCCCCGACGCCACCGCCAGCTTGTGCCGCCGCAGCTTCCACCAGACCATCCGCCATTGCGAGGCGGTGGTGAAGCGCTCCTGCTCCGGCGACAGCCGCTCGACCTCGTCGGGGTCCCAGGGGGCGGTGTCGACGGTGTGGGGCAGGGGGGTGTGGGTCGGAAGGGAGGCGCTCATCGGCTGGCTCCCCCGCTCAGGCGGATGCGCGGGTCGAGCGCGGCCAGCGCCAGATCGGACAGAAAGACGCCGATCACCGTCAGAACCGCCAGGAACATCAGGAAGGACCCGGCCAGATACATGTCCTGGCTGCGCAGCGCCTGGAGCAGCATCGGCCCGGTGGTCGGCAGCGACATCACCACCGACACGATGGCGGCGCCGGAGACGACCTGCGGCAGCAGGTTGCCGATGTCGGACACGAAGGGGTTCAGCGCCACGCGCAGCGGGTATTTCACCAGCGCCCGCCCCGGCGGCAGGCCCTTGGCCCGCGCGGTGACGACGTAGGGCTTGTGCAGCTCGTCCAGCAGGTTGGCGCGCAGGCGGCGGATCATCGCGGCGGTGCCGGCGGTGCCGATGACGATCACCGGAATCCACATGTGCTCGAACACGCTCATCGCCTTGCCCCAGCTCCAGGGCTGGCCGATGTAGCGCGGGTCCATCAGCCCGCCGATGGAGGTGCCGAACCACACGTTGGCGAAATACAGCATCACCAGCGCCAGCAGGAAGCTGGGCGTCGCCAGCCCGAGGAAGCCGAGGAAGGTCAGGACATAGTCACCCAGGCTGTACTGCCGCGTCGCCGAATAGATGCCGATGGGGAAGGACACCACCCAGATGAACAGGATGGTCGCGAAGGACACGATGGCGGTCAGCGACAGCCGGTCGCCCACCACGTCCGATACCGGCAGGTTGTATTCGAAGGAATAGCCGAAGTCGCCGCGCAGCATGCCGGCCAGCCACAGCGCGTACTGCTCATACATCGGCCGGTCGAGCCCGTAGGTCTCGCGCAGCATGGCCAGCCGGCCCTGGTCCATGCTCTCGCCCCGGCTCTGCATCTCGTTGACCAGCGTCGTCAGATAGTCGCCGGGCGGAAGCTGGATGATGACGAAGGTGATGACGCTGATCGCCAGCAGCGTCGGGATCATGATGAGGATGCGGCGGATCACGTAGCCCAGCATGGCCTCACCCCTTTCCGTCGAACCAGAAGCCGTCGGGCCGGTACAGCCCGAAATGCGCGCCGGGGTCGTAGTTGAACAGCCCTTCCTCCGGCACGTTGCGCAGGGTGCGGCGCGCCACCACCGGCTGCGGCACCCCGGCCACCGTGCCGATGGTGAAGACCTGCTCGGCGTTGAGCGTCAGGATGCGCGTCCAGGCCGCCGCCCGCCCGGCCTCGTCCGGGGCGTCGCGCCAGGCGCGGAAGGCCTCCAGCAGGTCGCGCGCCTCGGGCATGTCGGGGCGCTCGCCGTCCTTGCCCATCGTCTGGAAGAACTGGCCCCATTTCGGCCACTGGTACTTGGCCTGATCGACCGGCACCAGCTCGCCGGGGCTCATGTCCGCGGTGGCGATGGCGTTGTCCAGCCCGCGCGAGATGGACATGCAGGTGTCGCCGGCGAAGATGCGGTTGCGGAACACGTCGAGCTGCGAGGAGCGGATGTAGAGCCGCGCCCCGAGGCGCCGCCAGCCGTCGGCAATCAGTTCCAGCGCGTCGGTCTCCTCCGTGCTCTCCCCGGCGGTCTCCACCACGATCTCCAGCGGGCGGCCGTCGGGCAGCAGGCGCACGCCGTTGACGTCGCGCTTGGTCAGGCCGATCTCGTCGAGCAGCCGGTTGGCCTGCTTCACGTCGAACTGCGCCCAGCGGTCGCGGTAGGCCGGCACCCACAGCGGCGAGACCTCCAAGAGCGTGTTGTTGGACGGGATGGCGAGGCCGTAATAGATGACCTGGTTCATCTCCTCGCGGTCGATAGCCAGCGACAGGGCGCGGCGGTAGCGCACGTCGCGGTTCAGCGCGCGCCACACCGGGTCGTTGCAGTTCAGGTTGGGAAACAGCGCCACCTGCGCCCCGATGCCGGTGCGCCACAGCGTGACCCGTTGGTCGTTGCGCTTCGCCCCCTGCTTCAGGAAGGTGTAGTTGTCGAACCGCAGGTAGCGCGCCTGGAGGTCGCTCTCGCCCGCTCCCGTCTTGGCCGGGATGATCTTGGCGTCGGCCACCGTCATGATGACCCGGTCGATGTAGGGCAACTGCCGCCCCGCCGGGTCCACCCGATGGAAATAGGGGTTCCTTACGAAGATGAAACGTTCCGCGGGCGGAGCGGTCGTCGGCACCCAGGGCTGCAGGGTCGGCAGGTCCGGGTTGTCGAACTCGGTCAGATTGTCCTTGCGGTTGTGAAGCTGCTGCCAGCTTTTCTGCCGCTCCGCCTCCACCCGCTGCTTCAGCTCCAGCGGCTCGGTGAAGCGGGGGTGGAAGCGCCGCAGGTAATGGGCCGGGGCATAGATCTCCACCGGCTTGGCCCCGGCCAGCATCGGCAGGAAGAAGGGGTTGGGGCGGGTCCACGTGTAGCGCACCGCGGCGGCGTCCAGCACCTCGAACTTCGGCGCTTCCCCGGCCACCAGCATCTCCGGCGGCGGCCCGCCGGGGGAGCGCTTGGCGTTGTTCGCCATGTCCTCCCACCAGTAGCGGAAGTCCTCCGCTGTGAAGGGATGGCCGTCCGACCAGCGGTGGCCGCGGCGCAGCGTGAAGGTGAAGATCCGCCCCTCCTCCACATCCACCCGCTCCAGGATGTCGGGCACGATGCGCAGGCTCGGGGTCAGCGCGACCAGCCGGGCGTAGCTGTAGACGTAGATCAGCCGTGTGTCCTTGGTCCGCGCCATCAGCAGGCGCAGGTCGCCGCCATGGCGCCCCGGCGATTGCCACGCGCGGTCCATCGGCTCGACCAGCGGGGTGAGCGGCAGCCGCTTCTCCACCGGCGGCAGCGACCCGGCGCCGACCGCGTTCTCCAGCATCGGCGTCTCGACCGCGTCGAAGGCGCTGAGCCCGAGGAAGGCGAGCAGCAGCAGGGCGGGGCGGGCCAGCCTCATCACGCCACCTCCCGCACGCGGACGGCGGCGTCGGCGCGCACGCAATGGCCGCCGCCGAGATCGACCAGATGGGGCTGGTGGTCGTCGTCGATGGTGAAGGGGGCGGGCCAGCGGGCGGGGTCGGAGGCGCGGCCTTCCTCCAGGTCGGTCAGCGACAGCGGGCGGCTGGGGTCTGGTTCCGGCACGGCGGCCAGCAGGGCGCGGGTGTAGGGGTGGACCGGGTTGCGGAACAGCGCCTCGCGCGGGGCCGACTCGACGATCCGGCCGCGGCACATCACCAGGATGCGGTCGGCCATGTAATCCACCACCGCCAGATTGTGGCTGACGAACAGGTAGGTCAGGCCGAGCCGCTCCTTCAGGTCCTTCAGCAGGTTCAGCACCTGCGCCTGGATCGACACGTCGAGCGCCGATACCGGCTCGTCGAGCAGCAGAAGCTCGGGCCGCAGCGCCAGCGCGCGGGCGATGCCGATGCGCTGGCGCTGGCCGCCGGAGAAGCTGTGCGGGTAGCGGCGCAGATGCCGCGCGTCCAGCCCGACCAGCCCCATCAGCTCCTTCACCCGCGCGGCGCGCTCCGCCTCGTCGCCGATGCCGTGGATGACCAGCGGTTCGGCGATGATGTCGAAGACGGTCATGCGCGGGTTCAGGGAACCGAAGGGGTCCTGGAAGACGAACTGCACCTTGCGGCGGAAGGCGGTCAGGGCCGCGCCCTCCAGCCCCAGCACGTCCACCACCCGGCCATGGTCGTTGAAGCGGACGCTGCCCTGATCCGGAGTCAGGGCGCGCATCAGGATCTTCGACAGGGTGGTCTTGCCACAGCCCGACTCGCCGACCAGCCCGACGCATTCGCCGCGCGCGATGGCGAAGCTGACATCGTCCACCGCCAGCGTGCCCGCCCCGGCCTTGGCGCCGAACCAGCCGGCCTTGCGCGCCCCGTAGCGCTTGCGCACCCCTTCCACCGCCAGCAGCGGCCCCGCCGCGTCGGCGCCGGGCGGCCAGGGCTGGTGATCCTTCTCCAGCAGGCTGCCGCCCTGCGACGTGATGGAGCGGATCGGCACCAGCCGTTCCCCCGGCGCCATGTGGAAGCGCGGAACGGCGCGCAGCAGCGCCTTCAGATAGGGGTGGCGGGGATCGGCGAAGATGTCCTCGCGCGTGCCGGATTCCATGATCCGCCCGCGGTGCATCACCACCACCTCGTCGGCGAGGTTGGCGACCACCCCCAGGTCGTGGGTGATGAGCAGCACGGCCATCCCGAGATCGGCCTGGAGGTCCTTGATCAGCTTCAGGATCTGCGCCTGGATGGTGACGTCCAGCGCGGTCGTCGGCTCGTCGGCGATCAGCAGGGCGGGGCGGCAGACCAGCGCCATGGCGATCATCGCGCGCTGGCGCAGGCCGCCCGACAGCTCGAACGGGTAGGTGTCCAGCGCCCGCTTCGGGTCGGGGAAGCGCACCCGGCGCAGCATGTCCTCGGCTTGCGCGCGGGCCTGCCGGGCGGTCACCCGCTGGTGCAGCCGCACCGCCTCGCCCACCTGGTCGCCCACGGTGTGCAGGGGCGACAGCGAGGTCATCGGCTCCTGGAAGATGATCGAGATGCGGCCGCCGCGCAGCGCCCGCATCGCCGTGCCGTCGGCCTTCAGCGAAGCGATGTCGACGGGTCCGGCGCCGTCGTTGACGATGCCGTCGTCGAACAGGATGCGCCCGTCGGCGATGGCGGCGTTGCGCGGCAGGATGCGCAGGATCGACTGCGCCGCCACCGACTTGCCCGACCCGGATTCGCCGACCAGGGCGACGGTGGACCCCGCCCGCACCCGGAAGGACACGCCGCGCACCGCCTGGACCACGCCGCCCGGCACCTGGAAATCGACCTTCAGGTCCTCCACCCGGAGCAGCGTGCGGCTCATGGTGCCGGCCTCGTTTCGTTGGGGTCTTTTTCATTGGGATCTGCCGGCGGCTCGATGCCGAGAGCGATCAGATTGTCCACCGTCACTGGGGTCAGCGCCACCCCGTTGCGCCCGGCGGCGAGGGCGGCCTGTTCGATCACCGCGTCGAAGCCCTCCAGATTGCTGTCGAAGCGCAGGGTCGTGCCGCCGCCGCTCAGCGCCGCCTGCATCCAGCCGTCGTCGCGCCCCCGCCTGGTCGCGTAATAGCGCAGCTTCAGGCCGGACAGCGCGTCCCAGCGGATGGCGCCGCCCAGCGGCCCGTCGGCCCGCAGGCCCTCGCCGTCCATGGTCAGGCGGGTCAGCTGGCGTTGCAGGGTGCGCGCCGCGAAGACGGCGAACAGCAGCGCGCAGGCCGCCAGCGGCACGGCGATCCAGGGGGTGACGGGCAGAAAGGCCAGCGGCAGCACCGTCAGCGCCAGCCCGGCCCCGGCCCGCGCGTAGTCGCCGGCGAGCGCCCCGGCGGGGTAACGCATCTCCTCGACGGTCGGCGTCTCCCCGGTCGAGGGTCGGGCCATGGGCAGCTCGGCCATGTTTCAGCGATGTCCTTCTGCGGCGAACGGGGTGGCGAACAGGGTCTCAGCAGCCAGCCAGCGGGCCGCCGGATGGCGGCGGGTCACGGTCAGGAAACGCGCGGTGAAGGCCCAGGTTTCGCCGTCCATCGCCAAATGATGCGTCAGCAGCCCGGTCGGCTCCTTCGCGTCCACCGTACCCAGCCGCCGGGCGCGCAGATGGGCGACCGCCATGCCCAGCGACTCCGAGTCGCCGAGGAAGCGCTTGCCGTCCTTCCAGGCCACCGGGTCGATGTGTGTATTGACACACATCATGTTGACGGTTGACACACGCCGCGGCCCGAAAACCGACAGGCCGGCGAAGCCCGCGCCGGGCAGGCCCGCCGCCACGCCGGGCGCGACGCGGTTCCACGGCGGCACCAGGACGGGCAGGGCGCGCGGTCCGAACCGGCGCTCCAGCACGTTCCGCCCCTCGGCCAGTTCGGCCAGGACGGCGGCGGCGGGCCGGTCCGCGCCAAGCTCCGCTTTCTTCGCGGGGGGAGCGGCGTGGTTGGCGTGCGACCAGCCGTGCTGAAGCACCGTGACGGAGGGGGCCGCGTCCACAACGGGGGCGAGGGAGTCCGTGACGCCCGCCGGGATGACCGCCAGGGCCAGCGGCGCGCCGGTCTCGACGGACAGGGCAACCATCCGGTCGAGCGCAGGAGTCGGCTCGACGGCGTCGTCGTCGCGCCACCACAAGGTGGCGGTGCGCCCGGCGGCAGCCCAGGCGTCCAGCTCGGCGGTCAGATCGTCCCACCCGGAGCGCGGCGGGCTGTCGGAAGGGGCGGTGGCGGTCACGGTCATCGCACGGTTGGGGCCGGGGCAGGCCGGAGCAGGAGATGACCGTCAGCATGGCCCCCGCACCGGAAAAATCCAAGCGTCCTGATTGGTTTAGCGGCTGTTGCCTTGGCGGTAGGCCACCGCGTCCAACAGCAGCCGGGCGGTGGCGGCGGCACCGTCCAAGCGCAGCGGGATGGCCGGCGGCGGGGGCAGGGCGAGCGCCTTGGCAACGCCCGCGGCCAGGGTGTCCGGTGTCAGGGTGGCTTCGTCGACCACGGCCAGCCGGCCCCGCTCCTCCAGCAGACGAGCGCGGGTGGCCTGCTCAGTCTCGCTGCCCACAGCGAAGGGGACGACGACCGCTCGGCAGCCGGCCTGGAGCACATCGAGCACGGTGTTGTAACCGGCCTGGCTGATCGACAGGCGGCAGCGGCGGAGCAGGGCGGGGAAGTCGGGCCGCGCCCGCTCCACGATGGTGCCCGGCGGGGCAGCGGCGGCGAGCCCGCGGACATCCGCCTCCGGCACGTCCGGCCCGGCCAGCAGGCGCCATGGTGCGTCAAGTCCGGGGAGAGTTGACGCACGCACCGCCAGCGCCGCCCGCAGCAGCGGCAGGCCGACCGCCCCGCCGCCCACCGACACGATCACCTCGCCGGTGCCGTCCGTCGATTCGGTGTCCCCGCCTTGCGGGGCGGCGACATAGCCGGTGTAGCGGATGCGGTCGGCGAGCCGCGCGGCGGCGGGGAAGGTCGCCGCGAAGGGGATCAGCGCCGGGTCGCCATGGACCAGCACATGGTCGACCAGCCGTTCCACGGTCGAAACGGTTTCCTCCAGCCGTTCCGGCTTGGCCTTGGCCACCAGGATGTCGCGCACCGAGCAGGCGGTGACCGCCCCGCCGGCCTTGGCGGCCTCCAGCAGCGGCAGAAGCTCGAACCGGAAGGCGCGGCGCCCGAAGGGGAAGGATTCGACCAGAAGCGCGTCGGGCCGCACCCGCTCATGGACCTCCAGAACCGCCGCGCGGCGCCGGGCGCGCCAGTCATCGTCGATGGGCCGGTCGTGCCCGTCCAGCAGGGTCTTGAAGCTGCCGTCGGCGGCGCGGGCGGGGGGAAGCTGGACGATCTCCGCCGCCGTGCCGTAATCAATCCCCGGCACCGGATGCCCGCCGCGCAGCACCGTGACGGCGACGCCGGCCTCGGCCAGCCCGCGGGTGATCAGCGCGGCGCGCCGGTCGTGGCCGATGCCCAGCAGATGCTGGACATGGAAAAGAACACGCATGAGCTGTCAGACCGCCTGGGCGGCCAAGACCTCGCGCAGGCGCATGGTCGTCAATTCAAGCCGGTGGGCCAGGGAGCGCATGATCTCCAGCCCCATTTGCGGGAAGTCGGCGATCATCTGAAGGAAGTGGTCCTTCGGCACGCACAGCGCTTCCAGATCGGTCCTGGCGCGGACGGTGGCGGTGCGCGGCACGTCGCACAGGATGGCGATCTCGCCGACGATCTCGTTGGACCCCAGCGTCGCGACGGCCAGCGGCCCGCCGGGGCCGGTCACGATCACCTCGGCCTCCCCGCGCAGCAGGATGTAGGCGCAGGTGCCCATCTCGTCCTGCTCGAACAGGATGTCGCCCGAGCGGAAGCTCAACCGCTCGCTGGTGAAGGCCAGAAGCTTGAGCTTGGCAGTGTCGATGTTGGCGAACAGGGGAATCCTGCGCAGGCAATTGACTTCTTCGGCGATGCTCATGCCGTCTGCCTCCTCAACGCCGCCGGCTTTATTCGGCGGACACCAATTCATGCAACAACGTTCCGGGCCTGTTCAACTCGTCGAAGCGCCCATGTTCGGCGATTCGCCCGTCCTTCATCACAATGACTCGCTCGAACGCCCGTGCCAAGCCGGCGCGGTGCAGAACCCACACAAGACCACATCCTTTGCGTTCCCCCATGATGGCGGAATGCACCTTGGTCTGGCTGCTGGTGTCCAGGCCGCTGGTCGCCTCGCTCAGCACCAGCAGGTCCGGCCGCTTCAGCAGGGCGCGGGCCAGCGCCGCCTTCTGGCGCTGGGCGGCGGACAGGCGCGACCCGGCGACCCCCACGGGATGGTCCAGCCCGACCTCGACGATGGTGTCGCGCAGGTGAAGCTGGTCCACCAGCTCCGCCACGATGCGGCCCACCTTGGATTGCACCTGCGCCTGCCCGTAGACCATCTTGCCGAACAGGATGTTGTCCTGGATGCTGGCCGCGGCGTTGTAGGCCTCCGGGTCGAAGAAGGCGACGGCGTGCTTCAGGTCCGCCGGCAGGTCGCTGGCGAAGAGGTGCCGCGCCTGCAGGAGCTTCTTCTCCAGGTCCGGGGTCATCAGGCCCAGACGGTGGCGGGCGCCGATCAGCTTGAAGGGCAGGGTCATCAGCCGCGTCCGCTCCTCGGGCCGCAGCGCGCCCAGCCCCTCCTTCGCGGTGCGCGCCAGGATGCCCTGATACTCCGGCAGCTCGGCGAAGCCGATGAAGGAGAAGCGCTCGAAGAACTCGTGGCCGGGCGGCAGGCCGGCGAACAGCTCGACCATGGTTTCCGCCACCTTGTGGCCGGTCTCCAGGATGGTGTCGGTCAGCCCCACCTTGTCGAGCACATGCAGCATATAGGGATTCGAGGCCAGCGCGTCGGTCTGGAAAATCGGGCCGACCGGCGTGCCGAACAGCAGATTCTCCGCCAGCGTGGCGTTCACGGTGTAGCGGTCGGGGTCGAAGCGTTCGACCAGCCGCCCCAGGTCCGGGTTGTTCAGCATCGTGGCGCGCATGGCGTCGCGCGCCTCCAGCACGCGGGTGGCCACGTCGGGGCGCCGCTCCGGGTCGACGGTGCGGTTGAGGCCCATGCCGTACACGTCGTCCTGAAGCGAAACCATGGTCACCACGCGCAGGATGCGGGCCTTCAGATCCTCCGGCCCGTCGCAGCCGGCGGCGGCGTAGTCGATCCAGTCGGCGTCCACGTCGTCGGTGGCGTTGCCGGACAGCACCGACTCGGTCATCCGGCTCTTGCGCCGCGCCGCCGCTTCCTCACCGTCGCCGTTCTCGCGCAGCGGCCGGTGGCGCAGCCCGTAGACGAGGTTGTCGTAGAGCGAGGCCGAGAACAGGTAGGGGGTGGCACCGACATAGGCGGCGCGCCGTCCGGTCACGCTCTCCGGCAGCTCCGCATAGTCGCGCTCGCCCAGCCGGATCTGGCCCGACGAGGGCAGCAGCACGCGGGCGGCAAGCTGCGCCAGCTCGTCCCGCCCGGAGCCGACGCCGATCAGCGCGGTGTGGCCGTCCAGCGGGATGTCGCAGGTCACCCCCTCCAGGATGGGCGACCCGCCGTCCTCTCCGAACGCGACGTTGCGGAAGGACAGGCTGCCCTTGAACGGGACGTCCTCCTCCTCGCGCAGCAGGCGTTCGGCCAGCAGGTCGGGGACGTGGAACTGCTCCACCACCTGCTCGTACTTGATCCGGTTGTCCTCCTTCTGCTGGTACCAGTCGAGAAGCTCCTTCCAAGGGGCGGCCAAGTCCTTGTAGGCCGCCAGAACCGCGACCAGCGCGCCGAAGGACAGCTGACCATGGATCACCAGATAACCGCCGATCGAGTAGAAGAAGAACGGGGTCAGCTGGTTTATGAAATTGTTCAGAAATTTGACGAAAAACTTTCTTTGGTAAATCTCGAAACGGATGCGGTACACGTCGCCCAGGCGGTGACTGAGATCGGCGAGATGCCAGGATGCGGTGTTGTGGGTGTGCACCTCCTGGATGCCGGACACCGTCTCACCGATGCGGTCGGCGATCTGGCGCATGGCACGTACGCGCTGTTTGCCAAGCTGATTGACCTTGCGCTGAAGCCGTGGGATGAGCCAGCCTTGGAACGGGTACAGCGACACCGCCGCTGCCCCCAGCACCGGGTCCTGGACGAAGATGAAGGCGATGTAGACCAGCAGGGTGCCGCCCTGGAACACCGGGATGGCGATGGCGTCCCCGATGAAGCCGCCCAGCGGCTCCACCTCCGCCGTGATCATGGGGATGATCTCCCCGGGCGACATCTTGCGGAAGCGGGGCAGGGGGAAGCGCAGGACGCGCACGTACAGCTCGTACCGCAGCCGGCGCAGCATCCGCTCGCCCAGGCGGCCCTTGTAGGTGTTGATGACGTACTTGAACGCGCCGTTGACCAGCACCAAAGTCAGGAACAGTCCGCATAGGACGAACAGGTAACTCACCTGATCGAGATGGAAGCCGAGGAAGGATTCAGGCAGCTTCTTCCCGGCGATCGCCTCGTTGACGATCCGCTTCGGTAGGTCGAGCGAGGCGTAGAGGAACGGAAAGGACGCCAGGGTCATCAGGGTCAGCACGATCTGCTGACGGACGCTGTGCCGAAGGATGAATCGGAAAATGCTGGATTCCATAGCGCCATTCTACGCAAGGGGACGCCGGTGCCGGGAGCAGGCAGAAACCTTACCCCCTCTGCCGTCTGGCCGCTGGGACTATGGTTCGCCTGCACGCGGTCTGCCGCCGGCGTGACGGCGGCATGACGCACACCCGTTCATCGGCCAAGCCGCGGCCGGACACAAGAGGCCAATCGGGAGAGGTAGGAACTCCATGAGCGAACGTCCGACCTCGGGCCGCGTGCTCATCTACAGCCATGACACGTTCGGCCTCGGCCATCTGCGCCGCTGCCGGGCCATCGCCCATGCGCTGGTGGAACGCTACAGCAACCTGTCCGTGCTGATCCTGTCCGGCTCGCCCATCGTCGGCAGCTTCGACTTCCGCACGCGGGTGGACTTCGTGCGCATCCCCGGCGTCATCAAGCTGCGCAACGGGGAATACACGGCGCTGAACCTGCATCTGGACATCGACGAGATCCTGTCCATGCGGGCCTCGCTGATCCGCCACACGGCGGAGATCTACCAGCCCGACCTGTTCATCGTGGACAAGGAACCGCTCGGCCTGCGCGGCGAGGTGCGGGAGACGCTGGAGCTTCTGAAGGGCCGCGGCGTGCCGTTGGTGCTGGGGCTGCGCGACGTGATGGACGAGCCGGCCCTGCTCGCCCCGGAGTGGGAGCGCAAGAAGGTCCTGCCGGCGCTGGAGAACCTGTACGACGAGATCTGGGCCTACGGCCTGCCGCAGATCTGCGACCCGCTGGAGGGGATCGAGGTCCCGCAGTCGGTGCGCGACAAGATGGTCTACACCGGCTATCTGCACCGCACCGTGCCCCCGGCGGTCCCGCACGGTCCCGGCCTGCCGGACGAACCCTACATCCTGGTCACTCCCGGCGGCGGCGGCGACGGCGAAGCGCTGGTCGACTGGGTGCTGCGCGCCTACGAGAGCGATCCCGGCATCCCCTACCGCGCCGTTCTGGTGTTCGGCCCCTTCATGCAGCCGGACCTCCAGGCCGAGTTCCTGGCCCGGGCGGAAGCCCTGCCCAACGTCGAGGCCACCGCCTTCGAGGCGCGGATCGAGCGGCTGATGCAGGGGGCGGTGGGGGTGGTCGCCATGGGCGGCTACAACACCTTCTGCGAGATCCTGTCCTTCGACAAGAAGGCGCTGATCGTCCCGCGCGAGGTGCCGCGGCGCGAGCAGACCATCCGCGCCGCCCGCGCGCAGGAGCTGGGTCTGGTCTCCGTCCTGATGGACGACGGGGTGCGCGACGCCGCGGCGATGGCGGCGGCGCTGCGCCGGCTGCCCTGGCAGGCGCCGCCCTCCTCGGTGGTGGTGCCGGGCCTGCTCGGCGGGCTGGAGAGCGTCAACCGCCTGTCGGCCCGCTACCTGCCGGATTCGGCCTCGGCCCCGTCGCCGTTCCCTTGCGCGCCCGAACGTCAGATGGCCGCCGGGGACGCCGCGTGACCGTTGCCGTCATCGTGAAGGGCTGGCCCCGCCTGTCGGAAACCTTCATCGCGCAGGAGATTCTGGGGCTGGAGCGGCGGGGGTTGCGTCAACGGATCGTCAGCCTGCGTCAACCGACCGACAAGGCGGTGCACGAGCTGAACCGCCGCGTCACCGCCCCGGTGACCTATCTGCCCGAATATCTGCACGACGCGCCCGCCCGCGTGCTGCGCGCGCTGGCCGCGGCGCGGCGGCGCCCCGGCTGGCCGGCGGCGCGGGCCGCCTGGCTGGCCGACCTGCGGCGCGACCCCAGCCGCAACCGCGTGCGCCGCTTCGGCCAAGCCTGTGTGCTGGCGGCGGAACTGCCGGCGGACGTCACCTGGCTGCACACCCATTTCCTGCACACCCCGGCCAGCGTGGCGCGCTACGCGGCCCTGCTGACCGGCCTGCCCTGGAGCTTTTCCGCCCACGCCAAGGACATCTGGACCTCGCCGGACTGGGACCTGCGGGACAAGCTGGCCGAGGCGCGCTGGGGCGTCACCTGCACCGCGCTCGGCCTCGCCCGCCTGCGCGCCCTGGCCCCGGAGCCGGAGCGGGTGGACCTGCTCTACCACGGTCTGGACTTCAGCCGCTTCCCCGCCCCGCCGGACGCGCGCCCGGCGCGCGACGGGTCCGACCCCGCCGACCCGGTGCGGCTGCTGTCGGTCGGTCGGGCGGTGGAGAAGAAGGGCTTCGACCTGCTGCTCGACGCGCTGGCCCGCCTGCCCGCCGGGCTGCACTGGCGCTGGACCCACATCGGCGGCGGCGACCGGCTGTCCGCGCTGAAGGCGCAGGCGGCGGCGCTGGGTCTGGAGGGGCGGATCGACTGGCAGGGGGCGAAGGCCCAGGACGCGGTGATCGCCCAGTACCGCCGCGCCGACCTGTTCGTCCTGCCCTGCCGCACCGCGCGCGACGGCGACCGCGACGGCCTGCCCAACGTGCTGATGGAGGCGCAGAGCCAGGGGTTGGCCTGCCTGTCCACCCGTGCCGCCGCGGTGGCCGAACTGATCGAGGATGGCGTTACCGGCACGCTGGTGGACCCCGAGGATCCCGCCGCGCTGGCCGGCGCGCTCGAGTCGCTGCTCCGCGATCCGGCCCGCCGCGCGGCGCTGGGGGCGGCGGGTGCCGCGCGGGTGCGGCGGGACTTCGGCAGCGACTTGGGCATCGACCGGCTGCATGACCGTTTCACAACCGGAAATGGACAGTCGTCCTTTATGCCATTTGGGGGATGCTGTGCGTTGCACGGCGGCTGACAACGGGATAGAGTGCGGCTTTGCTCCACCTTTGCGACGTCATGTCGAGTCTAGCCGCCTTTCCCGAACCGGAAATCCTTTCCTTCATCGACTTCGACGACGACAGCGACGCCGTGGCGACCAGCCACGAGCTGTCGCTGACGCGCAGCAAGCTGGGCGACATGCTCGACCTGCTGCCCGCCGGGCTGCTGATCCATCAGGAAATGGGCATCGTCTTCGCCAACCAGGAGGCGGCGCGCATCCTCGGCCAAAGCGGCGACGCCCTGGTCGGGCGCCATTTCCTGGACTTCGTCGAGGAATCGGGCATCGACGACCAGCGGGATGCCTTCCTGCGCTGCCTGCGCGAGCGGGAGCTGGTGCGGTCCCAGGACGGGGTGATGATGTCCGCCGACGGTCAGCGCACCTGTGTCCAAGTCAGCATGTCGCCTCTGCCCTGGGACGGCCTGCCGGTCATCTACGTGCTGATCAACGACGTGACGGCGCTGAAGGAGTCGGAGGAGCGGCTGCGCCGGCTTTCCATCACCGACTCGCTGACCGGCGTGTCCAACCGCCGCCACTTCGTCGAGGCGGCGGAGCAGGAGCTGGCCCGCGCCCGCCGCCACGGCCGGCCGGTCACGCTGCTGATGCTCGACCTCGACCATTTCAAGAGCATCAACGACACCCACGGCCACGCTGTGGGAGACGAGGCGCTGCGGACCTTCACCGCCGCCTGCCGCGCCCTGCTGCGCGAGAACGACCTGTTGGGCCGCACCGGCGGCGAGGAGTTTGCCATCCTGCTGCCGGAAACCGACATCGCCGGGGCGCGCATGGTGGCGGAGCGCATCCGCCGCCGCACGGCAGAACTGAAGGTATCATCGGGAGTCGAGACGGTGCGCTTCACCGTGTCGATCGGCGTGGCCTGCTGCGCCGCCGGGACGCGCGACGTGGACGCCATGCTGTCCAGCGCGGACGAGGCGCTGTACCGCGCCAAGGCCGCCGGACGGAACCGGGTCGTCTGCGCGCGGGAACCGACCCCGTTCTGAGCGTCCTTTTCTTCACGACACCGGGGCCGCGATGCGCATCGCCTTCTACGCCCCGCTGAAATCCCCGACCCACCCGGTGCCCTCGGGCGACCGGCGCATGGCCCGGCTGCTGATGGCCGCCTTGGAGGGGGCCGGGCACGTGGTGACCCTGGCCAGCACCCTGCGCAGCTGGGACGATGGGCGCCGTCCGGGCCGGGCGGAGCGTCTGGCGGCGCTGGGCGCGCGCTGCGCCGACCGCCTGACGGCGCGCTGGCGGGACGACCCGCCGGACCTCTGGTTCACCTACCACCTGTACCACAAGGCGCCGGACTGGATCGGACCGGCGGTCAGCCGCCGCTTCGGTATCCCCTATGTGGTGGCGGAGGCGTCCTTCGCGGCCAAGCGCGCCGCCGGCCCCTTTGTCGCCGGCCACCGCGCCGCCGAGGCGGCGATCCGGCAGGCGGCGGCCGTCGTCAACCTCGCCGGCCACGACGCCGAGGGGGTGCTGCCGCTGCTCGCCTCGCCGGACCGGCTGGTGCGGCTGCGGCCCTTCCTCGACACGCGCCCCTTTGCGACGGCGGCCGCGGAGCGCGACCGGCACCGGGCAACATTGACCGAGCGTTACGGCCTGAACCCGGATGTTCCGTGGCTGCTGGCCGTCGGCATGATGCGCGGCGGCGACAAGGAGCGCTCCTACGAGATTTTGGCGCAAGCCCTCTCTCCCTTCCCCGCCCAGCGGGGGAGGGCCGGGGTGGGGGCGAGTCCGCATCTGCTGATCGCCGGCGACGGTCCCGCTCGCCTGCGGATCGAGACATTGTTCGGGAGAGGCGCACTTGCCCCCACCCCAACCCTCCCCCGCTTCGCAGGGGAGGGAGTCTTGTTCCTCGGCCAGCAGGATTCGTCCGATCTCACCGCGCTCTATGCCGCTGCCGACCTGTTGGTCTGGCCGGCGGTGAACGAGGCCTACGGCATGGCCTTGCTGGAGGCCCAGGCCGCCGGTCTGCCGGTGGTGGCGGGGCGGACCGGGGGGGTGCCGGACGTGGTGCGCGACGGGGTGACCGGCCTGCTGCCGCCGGTGGGCGACGCGGAGGCCTTCGCCGCCGCGGTCCGGGCGCTGCTCGACGACCCGGGGAAACGCCATCGCTTCGGCGAGGCCGCGCGCCGCATCGCCGCGGCGGAGCATGATCTGAGCAACGCGGTGGCGGTCCTGGACGGAGTCGTCCGGGGCGCCGCGCGGAAAGGGAGCCCATGACCGACCTCATCATCCTGCGCCACGGGCCGACCGCCTGGAACGCCGCGCACCGTCTCCAGGGCGGCATCGACGAGCCGCTGTCCGACGAGGGCCGCGCCCGAGTCGCGACCTGGAGGCTGCCGCCGGACGTGCTGGGCCACCGCTGGGTCGCCAGCCCGAAGCGGCGGGCGTGGGAGACCGCCCGGCTGCTCGGCCTCGACCCGGCGCCGGAACCGCGCCTCGTCGAGATGTCCTGGGGCGAGTGGGAAGGCCGTCTGCTGGAGGAACTGCGGTCGAGCGGCGCCCTGACCGCGGATCGCGAGCGGATGGGCCTCGACTTCCGCGCGCCGGGCGGGGAAAGCCCGCGCGACGTGCAGAAGCGGCTGATTCCCTGGCTGGCCGAGGTGGGGGCCGGGGGCGTGCCGACCGGGGCGGTGGCCCACAACGGGGTGATGCGGGCGCTCTACGCGCTGGCCACCGGCTGGGACATGGTGGGCAAGCCGGCCCACCGCCTGACCGACGGCTGCGCCCACCGTTTCCGGGTGGCGGAGGACGGGACCCCGGTGGTGGTTGCGATGAACGTGCCGCTGGTCGAAATGTGATGGTGTTTCACCACAGAGACACAAAGACTCAGAGATAATCACAAAGAGACCCTTCAAGAAATCTCTGTGTCTCCGTGTCTCTGTGGTGAAATCCTTCTCACTACCCCCACCCAATCACAATGCGAGATCGACCATCACCGGCACATGGTCGGACGGCTTCGGCTCCCAGCCGCGGGCTTCGCGAAGGACGCGGTGGCCGGTCAGCGCGTCCTTCAGCGGCGGGGTGACCCAGATGTGGTCGAGCCGCCGGCCGCGGTCGGAGGCCGCCCAGTCCTTCGCGCGGTAGCTCCACCAGGTGTAGAGCTTTTCCGTGGGCGGAACGAAATGGCGCAGCGCGTCGACCCAGCCGATGGACGCCTGCATCGCCGTCAGCTTCGCCACCTCCACCGGGGTGTGGGAAACGATCTTCAGAAGCTCCTTGTGGCTCCAGACGTCGTTCTCCAGCGGCGCGATGTTCAGGTCGCCGACCATGACCATGCGGCGGTCCGGGCTGCGCCGGGTCGTCCACCATTCGGTCATTTCGTCCACGAACTGGAGCTTGTGGGCGAACTTGTCGTTCTGTTCCGGGTCCGGAATGTCCCCGCCCGCCGGGATGTAGACGCTGTGCAGCTCGATCCCGCCGGGCAGTTCGGCGAAGACGTGGCGGCAGTCCTGCTTGCCGCACCAGTGCTGCACGTCGCGCGACGCGAAGGGCAGCTTCGACAGGATGGCGACGCCGTTGTAGCTCTTCATCCCGTGGATGTGGGCGTGGACGTAGCCCTTCTCGGCCAGCGGGGCCATGGGGAAGTCGGTGTCGACGACCTTGGTCTCCTGCAGGCAGATGACGTCCGGCTGCGCCTCGTCGATGAGGCGCAGCAGCAGGTCCATCCGCATGCGGACGGAATTGATGTTCCAGGTGGCGATGCGCATCGTCCGGTGATCCGTAATGGCGTCGTCAGGCGATGGTGACGGCGATGGAGCCGACGCCCTCGACCGCGCCCTCCAGCCGGTCGCCGGCGACCACCGGGCCGACGCCCTCCGGCGTGCCGGTGTAGATCAGGTCGCCCGGCTGCAGCTCGACCAGACCCGACAGGTAGGAAATCGTTTCGGACACGGACCAGATCAGGTCCGACAGGTCGCCCTTCTGGCGCAGTTCGCCGTTGACCGACAGCGTCACCGACCCCGTGTCGGGGTGCCCGATGTCGGCGGCGCGGCGCAGCGTGCCGCAGGGGGCGGACTGGTCGAAGCCCTTGCCCATGTCCCAGGGCTTGCCTTCCTTCTTCGCCGCGTTCTGCAGGTCGCGGCGGGTCATGTCCAGCCCCACGCCATAGCCGTAGACATGGTCCAGCGCGCGCTCCACCGCGATGTCGCGCCCGCCGGTGCCGATGGCCACGACCAGCTCGATCTCATGGTGCAGGTTGGCGGTCCGGGGCGGGTAGGGGATGGCGGTGCCGTCGGCGACGATGGCGTCGGCGGGCTTCATGAAGAAGAATGGCGGCTCGCGGTCCGGATCGGCGCCCATCTCGCGCGCGTGGGCGGCGTAGTTGCGGCCGACGCAGTAGATGCGGCGGACCGGGAACGGATCGCCGCCGGCGACCGGAACGGTGGGCTGGGGCCACAGGGGAATGGCGTAGGCCATGGCGCGCCTTTCTTTTCGGTGGGGTGCGGTTCGGGCACCCACCCTACCGGAAAGAGCACCAGAAAAAAGCCCCAGCCGTCGGGCCGGGGCTTTGGCGCGAAGACGCCCGGCCTGGGGGGGACCGGGCGTCGGAAGCTCCGTTTTCGGAACCCGTCTGCGGCAGGGGAATGAACCGTCGGCGGGCAACCGCGCCGGCATGCCTGTTTCCGGGGGGGCCGGGGTCAGGAGCGCGATCACTTCATAGGGCTAGAGGTGGAGCCGCTTCCGGGCGGAACCAATGCGTAGCGGGAATGGGTGCCATGCATATGATGCGGATTGTGTGGTTCTTGCTGACAAAATCGGCACCTGCCTGCATTTTACACGACCAATAGACTAGTCAATAAACGACGGCTTTCACGTTGACCGACATCGACCGCCCCACCCCCTCGGACCGGCGCACCCGCCAGCGTCCGAGCAAGTCCGGAAAGATGGCCCTCGGCCCTCTGCCGGAGCTCGTCGGCTACAATCTGCGCAAGGCGCAGGTGGCCGTGTTCCAGAGCTTCCAGAACGCCGTGGCGCCCCACGACATGACGCCGGGGCAATTCGGCGTCCTGATCATGATCAAGGAGAACGAGGGCTTGTCGCAGTCCGACCTGGGCTCGGCGGTGGGCATCGACCGTTCGACCATGGTCGCGGTCATCGACCGGCTCGAGTCGCGCGGCCTCGTCATCCGGGCGCCCTCGCCCAACGACCGCCGCTCCTACGCGCTCCGCCTGTCCCCGGAAGGGGAGAAGCTGCTGGACGAGCTGATTCCGCGCATCCAGGCCCATGACAAGGCCATGGTGAAGGATCTCTCGGCCGAGGAGCAGGCGCAGCTCATCGACTTCCTCCGCCGCATCTCGCGGGCCGGCTGACGCCGTTGGGGTAAGGGCGGCGTGCCCAAATCCTGGGCACGCGGCACTCGCCGATTGTTGACCTAATCTATTGTCCTGAAACCATCTTTCAGGAAAGACGCCGCCGCGCCCGGTCGGCGGCGGCGCTTCCGAAGGCGCGCAGGATCGCCGCCGACAACGGGTTCTCCCAGAACCGCCATTCCGGGTGCCATTGCACGGCCAGCGCGAAGGCCGGCGCCCCCGCCACCCGCACCGCCTCGACCAGCCCGTCCTCGGCCATCGCCTCCACGATCAGCCCGTCGGCCAGCCGGTCGATGCCCTGCCCGTGCAGGGAGTTGACGGTCACCGCAGCCTCGCCGCCGGCCAGCCTTTCCAGAACGCCGCCGGGGGTCAGCCTCACGCTGTGCGACGGCCCGTACTGCACGGCCAGCGGCGCCTCCTTGTCCTCGCGGTGGTTGGCATAGCCCGGCACCTCGTGCACCCGCTGGTGCAGCGTGCCGCCCAGCGCCACGTTCAACTCCTGAAAGCCGCGGCAGATGCCCAGCAACGGCACGCCCATCTCCAGCGCGGCGCGGATCAGCGGCAGGGTGGTGTCGTCGCGCTCGGGGTCGTGCAGAGTGCCCGGCGCGCTGAGCGAGCCGCCGTAGCGGTGCGGCTCGACGTTCGACGGGCTTCCGGTGACCAGCAGCCCGTCGAGCCGTCCCGCCACCTCGTCCATGTCCAGCGCCGTCCCCAGCGCCGGGATCAGCAGCGGCATGCCGCCGGCCCCGTCCGACACCGCGCGCACATACTTGTCGCCGACGACGTGGAAGGGATGCTCGCCCATCATGCGGGTGCAGGCGGGAACGCCGATCAGCGGTTTGCGGTTCATGGCAATGAACTCCAGAAGGACCCTTCGAACCGCTCCGGACGGCGGCGGACAGGCGATTATGCGCCCGCGCCGCGCGCCGCGCCAGAGCGCCGCGGCCAAGCACAAAGGGGATGCAGGGACAGAATTGTGTTGATTCGCATGCGAATTTGTCCCATATGCCCCCCTCCTCCGCGCCATTTGCGCGGAACATCTGCTGATGGGGGAGAACGATGGCGAAGACCGCTTCTCTCTTCCAATTGGGGATGGACTTGGGAAGCGATCCAAGGAAAGCCCAAACGGAAGGTCAAATCTCCAACCGGACCAACGTGACTTCTGGTCCCTGGAGAGAATCTCAAGACGACAGCAAGGACCATTTCATCGTCCGCGATGGCAAGGTCTGCGCCGGCACGCACCTGATCGTCGATCTGTGGGGCGCCGAACGTCTGGACGAGCTGGACCATGTCCGTTCCACGCTGATCGAGTCCGTGGAAGTGGCGGGGGCGACGCTCCTGCACATCCACCTTCACCATTTCACGCCGAACGGCGGCATCTCCGGCGTGGCGGTGCTCGCCGAGTCGCACATCAGCATCCACACCTGGCCGGAACGCGGCTACGCCGCCCTGGACATCTTCATGTGCGGCGACGCCCAGCCCACGAAGGCCATCCCGGTGCTGGAGCGCGCCTTCAAGCCCACGGGCGTGAAGTGCGACGAGCTGCTGCGCGGCGAAACCGGGTCATGAGCGACTCCGGCTCCGGCTGGTACGACGAGACGTTGCATACGGACGTGGCCCAGCGCCTGCGCATGGGCCGCGTCCTGCACCGCGACCGCACCGGCCTCCAGGACCTGGTGATCTTCGAGAACCCGGTCCTGGGCCGCGTGATGGCGCTCGACGGGGTCGTCCAGACCACCGAAGGCGACGAGTTCGTCTATCACGAGATGCTGACCCATGTACCGATCCTGGCGCATGGGCGGGTCCGCCGCGTCCTGATCGTCGGTGGCGGCGACGGCGGCATGCTGCGCCGTTGCCTGGAGCACAAGGCGGTGGAGCGGGTGACGATGGTGGAGATCGACCGCTCGGTGGTCGACCTGTCCATCGCCCATCTGCCGTCCATCAGCGCCGGCGCCTTCGACGATCCGCGCGCCGATCTGGTGATCGCCGACGGCTGCGCCTTCATCAAGGAGACGGCGGAGCGGTTCGACGTCATCATCGTCGATTCCACCGACCCCCACGGGCCGGGCGCCGTCCTCTTCACCGAGGACTTCTACGCCGACTGCAAGGCGCGGCTGACCCCCGGCGGCGTGCTGGTCACCCAGAACGGCGTGCCGTTCCTCCAGCCGGGCGAGCTGAAGGACAGCCATCGGCGGCTGGGCCGGCTGTTCGGCGACGCCGGCTTCTTCGTGGCGCCGGTGCCCAGCTACTACGGGGGCTTCATGGCCTTCGGCTGGGCCACCGACGACGCGGCGCTGCGCCGCCAGACGGCGGAGGCGATCCGCCCGCGCTTCGCGGCGGCGGGGCTGGCCACCCGCTACTACACGCCCGACATCCACGTCGCCAGCTTCGCCCTTCCGGCCTTTATGCTGGACGCGCTGAAGTAGGGTTTAGGGTGGCTGGAACCCCGGCGGCTTGGCCGCTGCCGGGCAGGCGTTGGCGGGCAGGGCTTCCGAATCCACGAACTGTGTGGCGACGGCGACGGCGCAGTCGTCCGACGCGGTGACCAGATGCCCGGCGCTGCGGAAGACGAGATGCCGGCTTTTCGGCAGGGTCGCCGCGGCGCGCTCCGCCCAGTCCGGCGGGGTCAGCGGGTCGTAGGCGCCGGACAGCAGAAGCACCGGCACCGGGCTGGCCACCGGCAGCCGCTCCGCCGCCTCCTGCGCGGCGGCGGGCCATTGGGCGCAGACGCGCCGGCCGGGATCGTCGGCGGTGACAGCGCCGTAGGGGGCGAAGCGGCGGGCGGCGTCGGCCAGCCGCAACGGGTCGGCGGGGGTCACCGTCTCCCGGCATTCGATGGAAAAAGCCATGCCCTCCGCCGAGTCGGGGTCGCCCAGCCAGGGGGCGGGGACCCAGTCGGTCAGGCGGTCGTACCGGCCGCGCCACGCCCGTTCGATCAGGGCGGGGAGGCGGGGCACGCTCTCGCCCTCGGCCATCGCCTCCAGCAGGGCCGACAGGACAGCGGCGCTGTCCAACCGCGCCCAGCGCGGGATCTCCGGATCGCCCACCGGCACGTCCACCGGGGCCTTGCCCAACCGCTCGACCAGCTCCAGCAGATGGCGCTCCAGGTCCGGATAGGCGGCGCGGCACACGCGGTTGGCCGCGCAATCGTCGAACAGCCGCTTGAACGCCCGGTGCGCGAGCCAGGGCGCCTCCTCCGTCGCGTTGACGTCGGGCGGGTAGATGGAATCGAGCACCGCCGCGCGCACCCGCCCGCCATGGCGCCGCAGGATCTCCAGGGCCACCCGTGTGCCGTAGGACACGGCGAACAGGTTGACCCGCGGCGCGCCCAGCGCCGCGGCGACGTCCATGGCGTCGTCGGCGGCGATGGGGGTGGTGAACATGGCGCCGTCCAGCCCGGCGGCGGTGAAGCGGTCGCGGCAGGCGGCGATGGCCGTGCGCTCCAGCGCGGCGCGGCGGTCCCGCGACACCGGGCGCAGGCGGGGCGATGCGCCGAGCACGTCCAGCTCCGGGCAGTCGGTGTCCGGCTCGGCCCGCCCGGCGCCGCGCGGGTCGAACAGCACGACGTGGCGCGACCGGCGGAACCCGGCGGTCAGCGACCACCACACCTCCATCCGCTCCTCCACCGCCTCGCCGCTGCCGAAGGGGGAGGCGCCGGGGCCGCCCTCCAGGAACAGGACCGGGTCGGGCGATGGCTGCTTGGCGGTGGACAGCAGGACGACGACCGGCAGGCGGAAGGCCCGCGTCGCCGGCCGGTCGCGCCGGTCGGGCACACCGACGGTCCCGCACAGCGCGGCCTCGCCCTCCGGCACGGAGAACCAGCAGGGGCCGGGCACGAAGCGGGGGTCGGCCTTGGCTGGCAGTGGAGCCAGCGCCACCGCCAACAGGGCGGCAGCCAGTGTTCCGAACCACCGATGATGGGCGCGTCTCGTCACGCGGGTCGATCGTCCTCAGCAGCGCAAGGGCGGGCCGGGATCGGCCGGGCGATGGCCCTTCCACCGGTCCCACCACTTTTGATGCTTTCTCTTTGACCCAGCGGGGCGGGCTTGTCCAGGACAAGACGGGTCCTGTCCGTCCGCGCCCTCGCACCCTCAGCTTCGCGACGGGCCCATCCGGACGGCGCCCCGCTCCGCCGGCTTGCCGCGGCTCCGCTCGCGCCACAGGGCGGGGATGGCGAGGCTGGCGACGCCGGCGAGCAGCAGGACCGCCTTGGTGAGCTGGTTGAACGGGCCGCCGAACAGGTCGATCAGCAGGATCGCGTAGGCCACCAGCACGTGGAACAGATAGACCTGCAGCGAGTGCCGCCCCAGCAGCCGGAGGAAGGGCAGGGTGAACAGCGCGGTGAGCAGCCGGGCGGTGCCGGCGGCGACCGGGTGGGACGACCGCGGGCCGGCGATGAGCAGCCAGGACACGGCATAGGCCAGCGCCGCGAAGTTCGCGAGGTAGACGAGGCTGAACTCGGTGCGGTCGACGTAGCGCAGGAAACGCTCGCCGACGATCGGGCCGACCAGCTCATGGACGAAGGACAGATGCCAAGCCGCGCAGACCACCACGGTGACCAGCGCCGGAACCAGCCAGGGCGGCCGCTCGACCGGGAACCAGCGGTCGGCGTCGAAGCGGCCCCGCTGCACGGCGCTGCCGATCAGCAGACCCGCGACGTAGAGCACCTGCCAAGCGAGCGGGTTGAACGGCCCGCGCACTGCCAGCCCGTCGCTGAGCCGCCCCAGCCCGGCGTCGAGCGCGCTCAGCACCGGGACATGCAAGCCCATCTGCACGGCGGCCCACAGCGCGGCGCTGCCCAGCGCGACCTTGCGGGCGTGGCCGTCGAGGATCAGGCGGAGCAGCAGCGGTGTCGCCGCGAGGTAGAGGATGTACTGGATCAGCAGATCCGTGAAGGTCGGGGAGTGCAGAAGGAGCGCGCTCGCCAGCAGGGTGCCGGGCTCCAGTCCGGCCAGATGCCCGAGGAAGCCGCCCAGCGGCTCCCGCGCGCCGGGGACCAGCACCACCATGGCGGTGACCAGCGCGATCACCAGCATGGTCGACACGTACAACTCGCGGGCGCGGGCGAACAAGCGCCGCCGCGCCGCCTCGGGGGAGCGCTGGGTCCAGACGCGGGTGTAGTACATCCCGGCGACGATTCCCGACAGCAGCACGAAGCCCTGAGCGTCCTGAACATAGCCGAGTTCGGCGTGGTTGACCTTGGCGAGCAGCACGCCGCCGGCGAGCACCACATGGTTCACCATCATGAAGACGAGGAAATACCCCCGCAACCCGTCGAGCGTCGCGGAACGGCTCATCGGGCGCCACCCCGCGGCGACGGCCGGGTGGCGGGGGAATCGGCCGTTCTCATCGGTGCGTGCCGCATCTGAGGCGTCTCCGTTGCTGGCGTCGGTGTTGGCGCTCCTCGGGTCGCCCCATATTCGTCGTTAACGAATGGTTATTCCTTGGCCGGTGCCGTCCGGGGCGCCTTTTCGAACAAAGGCTTCCCCGAACCGATTGCGGCGTCAGGCGTTCAGGCCGCCGTCCACCGTCAGGGTGGCCCCGGAGATCTGGCGGGCCGCCGGGCTGGCCAGGAAGGCGACGGCCGCCGCCACGTCCTCCGGCTTGCCGTAGCGGCCGAGCGGCGTCTGCGAGCGCAGGATTTCGGCATGATCGCCGTTCGCCGGATTCATGTCGGTGTCGGTCGCCCCCGGCTGGACCAGATTGACCGTGATGTCGCGCGGGCCGAGTTCGCGGGCGAGGCCGTGCGTCAGGGCGATCTGCGCCGACTTGGTCATCGAATAGACGGTGACGCCCGGGGCGGTGATGCGGTCGGCGAGGCACGACCCGATGAAAACGATGCGCCCCCCGCCCTTGAGATGCGGGATGGCCGCCTGCGCCACCAGCACCGCCGCGCGCACGTTGACGTTCAGAAGCGCGTCGATGTCGGCGAGGCTCATCTCGGCGACCATGCCCTGGCGGGCGATGCCGGCGTTGTTGACCAGGATGTCGAGGCCGCCAAGCGCCTCCACCGTCCGGCCGACCAGGGCCGCCATGGCCGCCGGATCGGCGCTGTCGGCCTGGATGGCGACCGCGCGCCGCCCCTTCGCCTCGATCGCCCGGACCACCTCGGCGGCGCGCTCGGCCGACCGCTCGTAGGAGATCGCCACCTCCGCGCCCTTGTCGGCGAGCGCCAGCGCGATGGCGGCGCCGATGCCCCGCGAACCGCCGGTCACCAGGGCGCGCTTGCCAACCAATTCGCCAATCGGCTCAACCATGATCCAGCCTTTCTGTGTCGTTCGATACAGAAACAGCTAGAACCGTTCGGCGCCTCGGTCAATGTTTTTTGTATTGATCGACACAAAAATAGAACGACGCTGTCCGAGGCATTGTCCTCACGCGGCGGCGGGATTAAATAGTGATCGATGCAGAAATCACGCCCGACCCCGCCCACCGACGACAGGACCGTCCAGACGGCCGGCACGCCGCCCGCCCGCGGGCGCGGACGGCCGCGCGCCTTCGACCGCGAGGCTGCCCTGACCCAGGCGACCCGCCTGTTCTGGAGCAAGGGCTACGAGGCGACCTCCATCGCCGACCTGACGGAGGCCATGGGGATCGGCTCGCCCAGCCTCTACGCCGCCTTCGGCTCGAAGGAGGCGCTCTATCTCGAAGCGGTGAACCATTACCGCAAAAGCTACGAGGGGCTGGTCTGGGGGCGCTTCTTCACCGCCGGCACCGCCCGCGAGGCGGTCATGGGCCTGCTGATGGACTCGGCCGCGGCGCTCACCGGCTGCCGCGGGGATATCCCGCGCGGCTGCATGGTGACGCTCTCCGCGGTCGGCAGCGAGGGGCACGCCGAACTGGGTGAAGTGTTGCGGTCGGCGCGCGCCTCGGCGGTCGGCATCCTGACGGAGCGTTTGACACGCGCCGTGGCCGAGGGCGAGATCCCGGCCTCGGTCGATCTCCACGCGCTCGCCCGCTTCGTGCAGACGGTGCAGGCCGGCATGTCGATCCTCGCCCGCGACGGCGCTGAGCGCGCCGAACTGGAGGCCGTGGCCGAGGTCGCGATGCAGGGCTGGGACGCCCGCGTCGGCGGCCGCCCGGCCCCCCAACCCGCCTCCTGAGCCGCTTCGCCTGTTCCGGGGTGAACAGGCGAAGCGGTCCGGTGGCCGTCAGTCGCGTTCGATCACATCGCGCCAATGGCGGTGCAGGAGCGCGACGTCGCCGCTGGTCAGGATCGGCATGGCGCCCTGCAACTGGTCGTCGGACCAATCCCACCACCTCATCTCAAGCAGCAGCGCGATGAGAGCGTCGTCGAAGCGCTTGCGGATCACCCGGGCGGGGTTGCCGCCGACGATCGCGTAAGGCTCGACGTCGCGCGTCACCAGCGCCCTCGTGCCGATCACGGCGCCGTCGCCGATGGTGACGCCGGGCATGACGATGGCCTCCGAACCGATCCAGACGTCGTTGCCGATCACCGTGTCGCCGGCCGGTTGATAGCCGTTCCGCGCGCCGGCGAAGGCCGGCACCTCGGGCATCCAGAAGAAGGGAAAGGTGCTGATCCAATCGTTCCGGTGGCCTTGGTTGCCCGCCATGATGAAGGCCGCGCCGGACCCGATCGAGCAGAAGCTGCCGATCACCAGCTTGTCGACGCCCTCGTCCGGAGGAAGAAACCGGGCGCAGTCGTCGAAGCTGTGGCCATGGTAATAGCCGGAATAATAGCTGTAGCGGCCAACGACGATGTTCGGGTTGGTGACCTGCTTGTCCAGCACGATGCCCTTGAACGGGCTTTCGAAGACGTTTTCCATCAAACCACTCACGGCCTGTGAGCCGCCGATCCGGCGGCTTTTCGCCTGCGCGCGGGCGCAGACGGACACCGCGCGCTCCCCTCCGGGTCGCGCGCGTTCAGGCTCTGCGCGTCGGACGCGTCAGAGCGCGATGCGGGTGGTACTTGGGGTCGCCTTCATGACGTGACTCTATAGGGCGGAAAATGCGGATCGCCAAGGGGGGAAGGCGGAGCAGCCCGACCGCTTGGTCCGGCGGGCGGTAATCGGACTTGACGGAAATCATCCGATAGCGGATTAATTGCTCCTCTGCACCAAGGAGAGGAGTCATGCAGACCTTGTGGAACGCCCTGCTGCGGCAGTGGCTGGACCGCGACGGCGACGATGCCGGCGTGGAGACGCTGAGCGCCCATCTGCGGCGCGACATTGGATTTGATGGCGGGCTGGACGGAACCGAAGCGGGCTACAGTCCGGCTCAACACATCCGGGAGCGGAACCTTTCGGATGCCCGGTCATTTTTGACGTTGCAAGCGTATCGCTGACAGGCGATACCCGATCCTGCGGTTTCCCTTCGGGGCCGCGCCTTCCTTCAACCCATGCCTTCCTTCAACCCACGGAGACCACGATGAAAGCCATCGTACCCACCACCCCGAATCGCCGACAGGGCGATTGGTCCGCCCATACCACCCGGCGAGCTAACGGCTCCCTTCTTCAACCCAGCGCATTGGAACGCGAATTCCGGATATCGAGAGGAAGCCATGTGTGTCTTTTTGGGGTTTTGCGGTCGTTCGGTCTTCGTTGAGCACGCCCACTGGGCCTCTCCGGATCGTTTTTTCGACGCCCGGCGGGATAACGGGGAATTCGTGATATGGCTTGGACGCCTGAACATCATCTACACACCGGCCCGATGGGGTCCTCGCTCGGGGAGGGTCGCTGATGCCGGCCCATATTTGCCCTGACGAGGTTCGCCCTGACGAGGTGACCACCGTCGTCCATGTGCTCGAGGCGTTTCGCAAGCTCGATCCCGACCTGCCGATCCAGTACGCGCTGTCCTTCATGACGATCGCGCAGAACGAAGGGATTTCCATCGGCGAGCTTGCGGAACGCCTGGGCATCGCTCAATCCTCCGCGTCGCGCAACGTCGCGGCACTCAGCCGCTGGCACAGCTTCGGGAAGGCCGGACTCGACCTCGTCCAGGCCCAGGAAGACCCGCGCGAACGCCGCCGCAAGATCGTCACGCTCACCGACACCGGCCGCGCGTTCCTTGAGCAACTGCGCGCCATCGTGACACCGACGGTCCACACCCCGTCCGAACCGCGCCGCGCCCGTTCGGCCTGAGTTACCCTGTCCGTCCGTTGTGTTTGGTCCGCAGCGCTTGACCGGGGTGGCCTGTCCTGCCACACCAGCCCCGGACCCACCGACGGACCCGCGCGCCATGACCTCCTCCGCCTGCCCCTGCTGTTCCGGCCTTTCCTTCGAGACCTGCTGCGGCCCGATCCTGGCCGGCGCGCCCGCCGCGACGGCCGAGGCGCTGATGCGGTCGCGCTACACCGCCTTCGTGCGCCACGACCTCGACCATGTGGAGCGCACCCACGCGCCGGAGATCCGCGAGGACTTCAACCGCGCCGAGGCGGAGCGGGTGGCCGACGAGTGCGACTGGCAGCGGCTGGAGGTGCTGCGCGCGACGGAGGAGGGCGACGAGGGGACCGTCGAGTTCCTGATCCAGTTCCGTCGCGACGGCCAGGACATGCGCCACCACGAGCGGGCCTCGTTCCGCCGTATCGACGGCCAGTGGCTCTACAGCGCCGGCGAGGTGAACCCGAAGGGCGAGCCGCGCCGGGTCGTCAAGGTGGGCCGCAACGAGCCCTGCCCCTGCGGGTCGGGGAAGAAGTTCAAGGCCTGCTGCGGCCGCTGAGGGCGGACCCGGATCATGGAACCGCGCTTCGCCTGCACCGCCTGCGGAAAATGCTGCCACGGGCTGCTGCCGCTGACGCTCACGGACGCGGTGGCCCACGCCGTGCGCTTCCCGCTGGCGCTGGTCTGGACGGTGGTGCGGTCGAACGCGAAATCCTACGACCTCGCCACCCGGCTGGGCACGACCGTGCGCCTGCCCAACCGCAAGACGGTGGCGGTGCTGATCCAGCCCAGCGCCTATCTGCCGAACCACTTTCCCTGCCCGGCGCTCCAGCCGGACAATCTTTGCGGTGTTCACGCCGACAAGCCGTCGCGCTGCCGGACCATGCCCTTCTACCCCTACCGCGAGGAGAAGGATCAGGCCGACCTGCTGGTCCCGCGCAAGGGCTGGGAGTGCGACGTCTCGGCGGAGGCGCCGGTCGTCTACCGCAACCACGCCATCCTCGACCGTGCGGACTTCGACCGGGAGCGCGCCGAGTTGCTGGAGCAGGCACCGGTCATGCGCACCTACGCCGACTATGTGCTGAAATACATGCCGTGGATCGTCAACGATCTGGCGAAGATGGCGGCGGCCCCGGCGGGGGGAAAGCTGGTGACCAGCCTGTCCTCCTTCCTCACGGCGACCCGGCGGACCGACGCGCGGGAGCTGGCGGCGGCCCAGGCGCCGCTGATGCAGGCGATGGCCGAGCGCACCCGGAACGATCCGGCGCTGGCGGAGTTCCACAAGAACTACGCAGGCTGGGCGAAGGAGATGGAGCGGCTGGCGCAGCGCCCCTGATCGCGGGGTGATGCTGGCGGATCAGGCGGCGATCCCCAGCCCCTGGCGCAGCAGCCCGACCAGCACGCGCACCGCCCGCTCCTGAAGGTCCAGCGGCAGGCCGGAGCGGCCCGTTTGGCCGGCGACCTGTTCCGGCAGCGGCGGCAGGTGGACGAAGCCCATGGGAACGTCGAGGTCCGCCGTCTCGATCGCGTGGCGGGCGCGGTAGAACAGGTGGTTGCAGACGAAGCCGCCGGCGTGGTCGCTGAAGGTCACCGGCAGCCCGGCGATGGCCAGCTCGCGGACCAGCGTGGGGACCGGCAGGGTGGAGCCGTAGGCGGTCGGTCCGTCCGGCTCGATGGCGTCGTCGGTGCGCACCACCCCGGCGTTGTCGGCCTGCTCGCTCTCGTCGCGGTTCCAGGCCAGCCGCTCGATCTTGATGTATTCGGACCCGGCGGCCAGCCCGAAGCACAGGGCGGCGGCGGGCTGGTGCTCCTCCAGCAGGGCGGCGAAGGCGGCGCCGCAGGCGTCGTATTCGACGGGCAGGATCGCGGTGACGACCCCCGGCTCGCCGGCCAGCCGCTCCATGAGGAGCGCCGCCGGGTTGACGGCGTGATCCCCAAAGGGCTGGAACCCGGTGAGCAGGATGGGAGCCGTCACGGCGGACGCCTTTCGGTCGGTGGGACAGAGACCAAAACTATCGCGTTCCAAATCCCCTCTCCCCAGAGGGGAGAGGGCTAAGAAGGCTGAACCCGATCACTTTGGTTCAGGGACGCAGAAGACCGATGATGTCCTTCACGCCGTTCAGGTTCGTCTCGGCGATGGCCGCCGCGCGCTCGCCGCCGCGGCGCAGCAGGCGGTCGATCTCGGCCTTGTCGTCGAGAAGCTCCTTCATGCGGGTGGTCATCGGCGCCAGCTTGGCGACCGACAGATCGACCAGCGCCGCCTTGAAGCCGGAGAATTGGGCGCCCGCGAACTGCTGCACCGTCTGCTCGCGCGTCTGGCTGGACAGGGCGGCGTAGATGGTCACGAGGTTGTCGGCCTCCGGACGCTTCTCCAGGTCGGCGACGTTGTCCGGCAGCGGCTCCGGATCGGTCTTGGCCTTGCGGATCTTCGTCGCGATGGTGTCGGCGTCGTCGGTCATGTTGATGCGCGAATATTCGGACTCGTCCGACTTGCTCATCTTCTTGGTGCCGTCGCGCAAGGACATCACGCGCGTCGCCTCGCCCAGGATCTGCGGCTCGGGCAGCGGGAAGAACTCGGTGTCGTAGCGGCGGTTGAAGGCGCCGGCGATGTCGCGGGCCAGCTCCAGATGCTGCTTCTGGTCCTCGCCCACCGGGACGTGGGTGGCCTTGTAGAGCAGAATGTCGGCGGCCATCAGCACCGGGTAGGAATAGAGGCCGAGGTTCGCCATGTCCTTCTGCTTGCCGGCCTTCTCCTTGAACTGCGTCATGCGGTTCAGCCAGCCGAGCGGCGTGTGGCAGGAGAGAATCCAGGCCAGCTCCGAATGGGCCGGGACGAAGGACTGGTTGAAGAGGATGTTCTTCTCCGGGTCGATGCCGGCGGCGATGTAGGCCGCGGTGACCTCGCGGATGTTGTTGCGCAGGACCTCCGCGTCCTGGTCGATGGTCAGCGCGTGCAGGTCGACGACGCAGAAGATGCACTCGTAGCTGTTCTGCAGCTCGACCCAGTTCCGCAGCGCCCCCAGATAGTTGCCGAGGTGAAGCTGCCGGGTCGGCTGCATGCCGGAGAAGATGCGGTTCACGGGAGGACTCTCGCTCGAAACTTCTGGAAGGCGGCTGTTATCGCCCCGGAACCGGGCGGGGTCAAGACACGGGCGGCTCCAATTCCGGAGTGTCCTTGCGCAGGAAGCCCTTCAGGTCGGCCAGATCGGTGGCCCCGGTCAGCTGCGCCAGTGTTCCGAACACCGCCACGCCGCCGCCGACCAGCAGGGCCAGGGCGCCGAAGCGGACCAGCGTGGACGCCGCCTCCAGCCCCGGCGCCAGGGCCGACGCGCCGGCCAGCAGCGCCGCCCCCATGCCCAGCGCCGCCGCGGCGATGCGCGGCGCGCGGCCGAGGAAGCGCTCGTCCAGCTGCAGGAACCCGCGGCGGCGCAGCGCCCCGGCCAGCAGGGCGAGGTTCAGCCAGGCGGTCAGCCCGGTGGCCAGTGCGATCCCGACATGGCCCAGCACCGGCATCAGCGCGATGCCCAGCGCCAGGTTGGCGAGCGTCACCACCACGGCGACGCGCACCGGGGTCGCCGTGTCCTGGCGGGCGAAGAAGGCGGCGTTCAGCGCCTTGACGATGACATGGGCGGGGATGCCGATGGCGTAGGCGGCCAGCGCCCAGGCCGTCGCCTGCGCCTCCGCCGGGCCGAAGGCGCCGCGCTCGAACAGCACCGACACGATGGGCGCCCCGGCGACGCCCAGCGCCACCGCCGCCGGCAGGCCGAGCAGCAGGCTGAACTCCAAGGCACGGCTGAGGTAGTGGCGGACCATCCGCTCGTCCCCCGCCGCGGCGTGGCGGGCGAGCACGGGCAGCAGCGCGGTGCCGATGGCGATGCCGATGACGCCCAGCGGCATCTGGTTCAGCCGGTCGGCGTAATAGAGGAAGGACACCGCGCCCGACGGCAGCAGCGAGGCCAGCACGACGTTCAGGAACAGGTTGATCTGCATGACCCCGGCGCCGATGGCCCCCGGCCCGACCAGCCGGAACAGGCGGCGCATCCCCTCGGTCATCCGCGGCCACGTCAGGCGCAGCGTCACCCCCGCCGCCCGGCAGGCCCAGCCCATCCAGACCAGCTGAACCACGCCCGACAGCGTCACCGCCGCAGCCATCGCCCGCCCCGGCTCCAGCCCCAGACGCGGCGCGGTCAGCAGGGCGGCGATCAGCGTCAGATTGAAGGCGATGGGGGCGGCGGCGAAGGGGCCGAAGCGGTCCAGCGCGTTCAGCACGCCGCCCAGCAGCGCCACCAGGGAAATCAGCGTCAGATAGGGGAAGGTCAGCCGCGCCATGTCGACGGCCAGCGCGAACTTCGCCGGCTCGTCCACGAAGCCCGGCGCCAGGACGTGCATCAGCGCGGGCATCGCCAGGATGGCCAGGGCGGTGAAGGGCAGCAGCACCGTCAGCAGGACCGCCAGCGCCTGCTCGGCGAAGGCCACCGCGGCGGCGCGGCCGTTGCGCTGAAGCTCCGCCGCGAACAGCGGGACGAAGGCGACGCTGAAGGCCCCCTCCGCGAACAGGCGGCGGAAGAAGTTCGGCAGCTTCAGCGCCACGAAGAAGGCGTCGGCCACCGGCCCGGCGCCGAGCACCGCCGCGGTCAATATGTCGCGGGCGAAACCGGCCAGCCGGCTCAGCAGGGTCAGGCTGCCGACGGTGGCGATGGCGCGGGCGAAACTCATCCGGCAAAGGCCCGATTGGCCGCCCAACCCCGCGCCGACCGGTGCGAAAAACCCGCAAAAGTTTGATTATCCTCTACTTTTTGTATCATTGGTCGCTGGCTTGTCCATTGAAGGAGGAGTTCGGCTGGCGCATAATGTCCGTGAGGCAGTGTTTGAGGTCGGCAGTGCGACGATGGATCGCTTTTCCACGGGGGATGGAGGCCCGTCTCGTTCTTCCCGCCGTTGCGGTCGCCGTCGCCATCGCGGCGCTCTGGTGGACGCTGCTGACCCGCATCGACCGCGAGGAACGCTTCCTCGACCAGACGACCCGCCAGCACACGGCGGCGATGGCGCAGCTGGTCGAGGAACAGGCCATCGCCACCTTCCGCCGGCTGGACGATCTTCTGATCGACGTCGCCTCCCATGTCGAAAAGGACATTCCGCTCCTGATTCCCACCCGGCGGTCGTTCGAGGAAGGCTTGGCCGCCTCCATCCGGATTTACGATGGGAACGGCTGGCTGTCCATGGGCTTGGGACGGACCACCACCCGCAATCCCGTGCTGGAGTGGGAGGAGTTCGCCCGGCACAAGTCCGGCGTCCACCGGAAGGGGAACCAGAAGGGCTTCGTCATCGGCCTGCCCTTCGTCAGCCCGGGCACATCGGACGTGTTCATCCCGGTGTCGCGCCGGCTGGACGGGGCGGACGGGACGTTCCGCGGCGTCGCCGTGATCGACGTCCCGGCGGAGATCTTCTCCCGCTTCTACGGGCGGCTGGACCTGCCGCGCGACAGCTCGGTCGCCATCGCCCGGGCGGACGGCCCCCTGCTGGCCCGCCAAGCCCTTCAGGATCAGGTGTTCGGGCGCAGCTTCCGCAGCTCCGGTCTCTGGCCGGAGGCCGGCAGCGGAACGGTCCGGCACCATCGCGTCGTCAGCCCGGTGGACGGGGTGGAGCGCATCTACGCCTTCCGCGCCTCCGCCGATTACCCGCTCATGACGGTGGTCGGCGAGTCGGTGGAGACGGTGTTCGGCGCGTGGCGGCAGAACCGCTTCTATTCCATCATCTGGGCCGCCGCCACCACCGCGGTGATCCTGCTGTTCACCACCGCCTTCCTGGTGGAGCTTCAGCGCCGCCGCCACGGCGACCGGGCGCTGCGCATCCGCAACCGCGCCATGGAATGGAGCGGCGACGGCATCCTGATCGCCGACGCCACCCGCCCCGGCTCGCCGGTGGTCTACACCAACCCCGCCTTCGCCCGGCTGATGGGGATCGCTCCGGGCGCCGCCGACGGGCGCGCCGCGCGGGACGTGCTGGCTGGCCTGATGGGGGATGAGATGGGCCTGTCCCCGCTGTGCGACGGCGCTGAGGACGCCGGGGACATGCGGGCGGAGTTCCTGCGTCCAGGCACGGGTCTGGAAGGCGACGCGCCGGAGGTCTGGCTGGAGTTGCGCGCTTCGCCGGTGCGCGGCGCCGGCGGGCGGCTGGTCAGCGTGATCGCCACCGTCCGCGACATCACCGAGCACAAGACCGCCCAGGCCGCGCTGGCCGAGGCGCGGCGGGAGGCCGACCGGGCCAACATCGGCAAGTCGAAGTTCCTGGCGGCGGCCAGCCACGACCTGCGCCAGCCCGTGCAGTCGCTGATGCTGCTGATGGAGGCGCTGTCCACCCGCGCCACCGACCCCGCCATGCGCAAGATCCTGACCACCATGGACCGCGCGCTGGGCGCCCTGAAGATGCTGCTCGACGGGCTGCTGGACGTGTCGCGGCTGGAGGCCGGGGCGGTGGAGCCGAAGCGTATGGTCTTCCCGGTGACGGATCTGCTGGACCGCATCGCCGCCAACAGCCGGCCGGTGGCGGTGCGCAAGGGTCTGCTGCTGCACATCATGCCCTGCGGGGCCCATGTGGACAGCGACCCGATGCTGCTGGGCCGCATCCTTCAGAACCTCGTTGAAAACGCGCTGCGCTACACCAACCGCGGGCGCATCCTGGTCGGTTGCCGGCGGCGCGGCGCGGTGCTGCGGATCGAGGTGTGGGACACCGGCATCGGCATCCCGACCGACCGGCAGGAGGACATCTTCCACGAGTTCGTGCAGGTCGGGAACGCCAGCCGCGACCGCGACCAGGGGCTCGGGCTGGGGCTCGCCGTCGTGCGCCGGCTGGCCCGCATGCTCGATCACCCGGTCAGCCTGCGCTCCGAACCGGGGCGGGGATCGGTCTTCCGGGTGGAGGTGCCGCTCGCCGCTCCTCCCGCCCCGGCCGAGACGCTGCCGGGGGACTTTCCCGTGACCGCCCGCATGCGGGCCGGCGCCCGCGTGCTGGTGGTCGAGGACGACCCCATCGTCCGCGAGGGGCTGTGCGCGATGATCCGGCAATGGGGGCACGAGGCGTTTCCCACCGCCAGCTTCGGCGAGGCGGTGGAGGCGCTGCGCCGCCACCCCGATCCGGACGTGATCGTCGCCGACTACCGGCTGGGCGAGGGGCACACCGGCACCGAGACCATCCGCGAGGTGCGCCGGCGGTCGAAGCGCCCGATCCCCGGCATCCTGGTGACCGGCGACACCGCCCCGGAGCGTCTGGCGGAGGCCGAGGCCGGCCAGTTCAGCATCCTGCACAAGCCTGTTCTGGCCGACGATCTGCACCGGGCCATCGCCCTGGCCCTGGCTCCGACGGCTCTGGCTCCGACGGCTCTGGCCCTGAACGAGCCGTCGCCCGGCCCCGCGCAGCGCGAACTGGTCGACTGAACCGGTACATCGCCATCCCGAAGGCCGTGTCATGCGCCGGGCGTGCGGCAGCCTGTGCCTGTTTGCCCATTGCGCCAAACCCGTCCCTTTGCTTGTTTGCCTGTTTCGGAGGCGGCGTCCGCGGTCTCCGACCCAAAAGCGTTCGATAAAAAGAACCCGTTCCCGGAGAGAGGAATCCACCCATGATCCGTGCGAAGCTGGCTGTGACCGCCGCCGCCGTCGCCCTGGGGGCCGGCTTGTGGGCCGGGGCCGCCCAGGCCGACATCACCATCGCGCTGGCCGGTCCGATGACCGGCGCCGCCGCCGCCTATGGCGAGCAGACCCGGGCCGGCGTCGAGGCCGCCGTGGCCGACATCAACGCCAAGGGCGGGCTGCTGGGCCAGAAGCTGGTGCTGACCATCGCCGACGACGCCTGCGACGCCAAGCAGGCGGTGGCCGCCGCCAACAAGCTGGTGAGCCAGAACGTGGCCGCGGTGATCGGCCATGTCTGCTCCGGCGCCTCGATCGCCGCCTCCAACGTCTATGGCGAGGAGGGGATCGTGATGATCTCCCCCACCGCGACCAGCCCGCAGCTCACCGACCGCGGCCTGAAGAACGTCTTCCGCGTCTGCGGCCGCGACGACCAGCAGGGCGAGGTGGCGGCGAAGCTGATCGCCGACCGCTACAAGGGCAAGAAGGTCGCCATCGTCCACGACAAGCAGGCCTACGGCCAGGGCCTTGCCGACGACGTGAAGCGCCGGCTGAACGCCGCCGGCATCACCGAGGCCGCCTTCACCAGCATCACCGCGGGGGAGAAGGACTATTCCGCTCTCATCACCCGCCTGAAGTCGGACGGGGTGGACGTGCTCTATTACGGCGGCTACGACCAGGAACTGGGCCTGATCGCCCGCCAGGCGGCCGACCAGCAGTTCCGCCCGCAGATCATCGGCGCCGACGGCATCCAGCCGCAGTCCTACTGGAACATCGCCGGCGACACGGCGGAAGGCACGCTGTTCACCTTCTCCCCCGACCCGCAGCGCAACCCCGCCGCCAAGCCGGTGGTGGAGGCCCTGCAGGCCAAGAACATCCGCACCGACGGCTTCACCCTGTTCGCCTACGCCGCGGTGCAGACCTACGCCGAGGCCGTGCAGAAGGCCAACAGCGCCAAGTCCGACGCCGTGGCGAAGGCGCTGCGCGCCGGCCCGTCCTTCGACACGGTGGTCGGTTCGCTGTCCTTCGACGAGAAGGGCGACCTGAAGCAGCCGGGCTACGTGTTCTGGGCCTGGAAGAACGGCGAGAAGGTCCAGGTGGACTGAGTTCATCCGGCCGATTCCAAGGAAGAAAGGCGGGGCCGTTGCGCCCCGCCTTTTTTCTGTCTGCCTTTTTTCTGCCCGGCGGATTCGGGATGGTCGGTGATTGCCAAGGGCTGGGTGCGAACCTTTTGCCCGTTCCCGTGTTTGGGCAGAGGTAACCGAACACCGCCACGAACACCGCCATTGGGCAGGGAGGCCGCGATGCATCGCCACGCCGGACGCCGTTCGCGCAATCGCAGGACCGCCGGGGTCATCCTGTGCGCCGGCCTGCTCGGCCTCGGCGCCTGCGCCGGCCTCGCTCCGCCGCGCAGCACGGAGCCCGCCCCCGGGGCGGTGGAGGCGCTGAACGGCTTGGTGCGGGGCGCCTGCAATCGTCAGGTCGCGTCCGTCCTGGCGGGTGAGGGGATTCCGGTGGAGCAGTTCCGGGCCGCGGTCTACAGCGAATTGCGCACCGGACCGGGCGGGCGGGTGTCGCAATACGAGATCTGGCTGTATTCGCGGGACAAACCCGGCGTGCTCATCATCAATACGGACGAGACGTGCCGTCCGATGCAGATCTACGCGCGGGAAGGCGGCAGTCTGCAGGCCTTCAAGGCGGGTTAGGCAAAGCCCCGCTCGTCTGCCTGGGGAGGATGGCGCTTCGGCCCCTGGCAATCGCCGACTCCGATTCCGGAGCCGGGCGGGTTGGCAATCGCCGACTTACCCGCGCGCGGCGGGCAGGATCTTGCGCTCCGGAATCGGCGGTGGCGACGGGTAGAGCAGGACGCCGGTGTCGGAGAACTCCACCCGCGCGGCCTCGTAGACGGCCAGCGCCAGATCCAGCGCCACCCGGAACTCCGGCTTGAAGTGCTTCAACTCCTTGTAGCCGCCGCCGAACTGCGTGAAGAGCGCCTTCCAGGTCACCGGAATCGGGTCGCGCAGCACGTGCAGCCGGTAGGCCAGCCAGACATAGACGTCGATCGCCATGGAGCAGCCGCCGATGTGGCGGATCGCCGGCTCCCAGATCGGCACGGGGGAGCGCTTCAGCGCGGCGAAGAAGGTTTCCGACAACTGCACCGTCTCGCGCCACAGCGTGCCCTGGCCGTCGTCGTCGCGCAGGCGGATGCCGCCGTTGACGATGTTCTCCTTGGCGAAGCCCTCCGCGCCGTCCTTGTCCCAGAAGAAGGTCAGGCGGCACAGGTTGATGCGGGTCGCCTGCTCCTGCACCGCCTTGTAGGTCGAGCCGCCGGCCGACACGCCCATGCGGTCGAGCCAGTCGTTCATCGAGCGGCCCAGCTCGATCTCGCGGCTGTTGTCCTGGATGGCGCGGGTCTGGAGATAGAGCAGGATCAGCCGCGCCTTGGCGCCGTAGGGGACGCCGACCGGCATCAGGCTGCCGTCGCGCTTGCGCTCCTTGCCCGGCTCGACCAGCAGGGTGACGCGGCCCTGGTCGCGGCGCCATTCGGCGTCCGGCGCCAGCTTGCGGTGGGGCAGGCTGGTCAGGCAGAAACCGGAATAGGTGATGCCCAGCGCGTTGGACTCGTCCTCCAGCACCGCCGCCGCGACATCGACGACGCTGGCCCGCTTCGGGTCCACGAGGTTCCGCGCCTCGCGCCGGCCATGCGTCATGATGAGTTGGTGCACGTCGCCCATAGGTCCCCCCGTCCATTCTGCCTGCAGTCGATCATGCACCGCCGGGAGAGTCCATTTGGCGATCGCCGACGAGGCTAATTGAGACCTAATTGCTGGAGTCTATTTGCTAGGTCGGCGATTGCCTGGGGACGACTCGGGGGTGCGTCGGCGATTGCCAGAAGACTCGTCGGCGTTCGCCAAGGGACCTTGTGGGAATCATCGGTGACTCGGCCCAGACTTAAGGCGACTCGGGCATTGGTCGGCGATTGCCAAGGCCGGGCGGGCTGGGCGAGTCGCGACTCGGCATTTCTTGGGGTGGTCTTGGCGATGTCTGGCCAATGTCTGGGCCGGTGGTCGGCGATTGCCAAGGCGCCGCGGTGGGCCGGTTTGGCAATCGCCGACTCCACCCTCTCCCGGGATGAGAGAGGGAAGGGGCCCACGCGCAGCGTGGGAAGGGTGAGGGTGTCGCTGAGGGTCAGCCTTTGGCTTCTCGTGCGACCCTCACCCGGCGCCTTTGGCGCCACCCTCTCCCGGGGCGGGAGAGGGACGTTGAAACGGTCGGCGATTGCCAAGGTTGCCAAGGCGGCACCCCTGCCTTGCGGGACCATGCGGGCACGAAACGGCAGCGCGGCTGTTTTACGCTTGGCCTCCGCGGCGACGGGGGCGTGCTTTGGGAGATCCGCGACATGAGCGACGAGGGTTTCACGGGCCGCGTGCTGGACGGCGTGAACGGGCTGGACGGAACCGCCCACCGCAAGGCCGTCGCCCTGGGCGCGGAGGCGCCGGCCCTGCGCGACGGGCTCCAGGTGCCCAGTTCCCGCATGGTGCTGATGCCGGCCCTGGGGGCGCTGTGGGCCGCCGGGCTGGGCATGGAGAAGCCGGGCTGGTCGCGCCTCGCCCGGCAGGGGCTGCTCGCCATCGCGCTGGGGACGGTGGCCGGCAAGGGGATCAAGCGCGTCGTCTGCCGCGTCCGCCCGAACGAGGGTCGCGACCCCAGCCGCTGGGGCAAGGCCGACGGCAAGCACGCCTCCTTCCCCTCCGGCCACGCCATCAACGTGTCGGCGCTGACCACCGCGGTCGGGCTGAACCGCGGCTTGTCCCCGGCGACCATGGTCAGCCTGGGCTTCGCCGCGGCGGTGGGCTGGTCGAGCCTCGCCACCGAACGGCACTGGGCGTCCGACTACGCCGCCGGCATGGCGACCGGCGTGCTGGCCGGTCTGGCCGCCAAGGCGCTCGACGGCTGGGCGGAGGACCGGCTGTCCTGAAGCCGGAGTTCCCGGCCCGTCCTCACCCCGCCGGATCGGCGAGCGCGTGCAGCAGCCGCTCGCGGATCTGGGCCAGCTTGCTCTCGTGGGTGACCTTCAGGCCGAAGACGTCCTTTACATAGAAGACGTCGATGGCCTTCTCGCCATAGGTCGAGATCTTCGCCGACGAGATCTGAAGCGTCAGGTTGGTCAGCGCGCGGGTCAGGTCGTAGAGCAGGCCGGGACGGTCGCGCCCGTTGACCTCGATCACCGTGTGGGTGGTCGAGGCGTTGTTGTCGATCAGCACGCGCGGCGGCACGTGGAAGACGCGGGTGCGGCTGGCGTGCGGGGCCTTGCGCTTGGTCAGGTCGTGCAGCGGCTTCAACTGGCCGGACAGCACCTTCTCGATCATCACCGACAGCTTCGCGAGCTTGTCGCCGCTCTCGAAGGCGCCGCCGCCCGCCGCGTCCTGCACGGTGAAGACGTCCAGCGCCATGCCGTTGGTCATGGTGAAGATGCGGGCGTCCACGATGTCCGCCCCCGCCGCCGCCAGCGCCCCGGCGAGGCGGGAGAACAGGCCGTGGTGGTCGGTGGCGAAGATCGTCACCTCGGTGATCGCCCGGCCGCGGTCGATGCGCGTGTTGACGGTCAGCGGCCGTTCGTCGCGCAGCGCCTCGCGAACCAGCCGCGCCTGCCGGCCCAGCGTCTCCGCGTCGAAAGCCAGCCAATAGGCGGGGTAGCCGAGCGCGAGGTGCCGCTCGAAATCGGCGTCGTCGAAGTCGGACAGCTCGTCCCGCAGCGCCGCCTGGGCGGCCTGGATGCGGCGCCCGCGCCCTTCGACCGACAGGCCGCCGGACATCACCTCCTCCGAGCGGTTGTAGAGTTCGCGCAGCAGTGTGGCCTTCCAGTTGTTCCAGCGCTGCGGCCCGACCGCCCGGATGTCCGCCACCGTCAGCACCAGCAGCAGGCGCAGCCGCTCCGGCGACTGGACGAGCGAGACGAAGTCGCGCACCGTCTTGTCGTCCTCCAGGTCGCGCTTGAAGGCGGTGTAGGACATGGCGAGGTGCCAGCGCACCAGCCAAGCCACCGTCTCCGTCTCCTCCGCCGTCAGGCCGAGCCGCGGGCACAGCTTCTCCGCCACCCGCGCGCCGAGGATGGAATGGTCGCCGCCGCGGCCCTTGGCGATGTCGTGCAGCAGCACGGCGACATAGAGCGCGCGCCGCGACACCACCTTGTGGATCACCTCCGACGACAGCGGCAGCTCTTCGGTCAGCTCGCCCATCTCGATCTTGTGCAGGATGCCCAGCGCGAACAGCGTGTGCTCGTCCACCGTGTAGACGTGGTACATGTCGTACTGCATCTGCGCGACCACCCGCCCGAAGTCGGGGATGAAGCGGGCCAGCACGCCGGCCTCGTTCATGCGGCGCAGCGTGATCTCCGGGTCCTTGCGGCCGGTCAGGATCTCCAGGAACAGCCGGTTGGCCTCCAGGTCGGCGCGCAGCTTCGGCCCCACCACCGACAGCGAGCGCGTGATGGCGCGCAGCGCGTTGGGGTGGATGTCGATGTCGTTCTGCTGGGCGGTGTGGAACAGCCGGATCATGTCCAGCGGTTCGTCCTTGAACTGGCGGTCGCTGCGGACGTTCAGCCGCTCGCCGTCCACCACGAAGCCGTCCACGTCCTTGCGGCGGGCCAGTGCCGCCAGCCGCAGGATGTTGAACTTGGGCGGGCGCTTCGATTCCGCCTCCAGCGCCGCGCAGAAGATGCGGGTCAGGTCGCCGACGTCCTTGGCGACCAGGAAATAATGCTTCATGAAGCGCTCCACGCCCTTGGTCCCGGCGTGGTCGGTGTAGCCCATGCGGTTGCCGATCGACGTCTGCACGTCGAAGGTCATCCGGTCCTCCATGCGACCGGTCAGGTAGTGCAGGTGGCAGCGCGCGGTCCACAGGAAGTTCTGCGCCTTGGCGAAGCGCTGCGCCTCCTCCGGCAGCAGCACCTTCTTGCCGACCAGATCGTCGACGTCCTCGACCCGGTACAGATACTTGGCGATCCAGAACAGGGTCTGCAGATCGCGCAGGCCCCCCTTGCCGTCCTTCAGGTTGGGTTCCAGCACATAGCGGCTGTCGCCCAGCTTCAGGTGGCGGTTGTCGCGCTCGGCCAGCTTGGCCTCGACGAACTCCGGCCCGGAGCCGGCCACCACCTCGCGGTCGAAGCGGCGGCGCAGCTCGGTGAACAGCTTGCGCGGACCCCAGAGGTAGCGCGATTCCAGGATGGCCGTGCGGATGGTCACGTCGGCCTTGGACTGGCGGATGCAGTCGTCGACGCTGCGCACCGCGTGGCCGACCTTCAGCCCGAGATCCCACAGGATGTAGAGCATGTACTCCACGACCTGCTCCACCCGCGGGGTGCGCTTGTAGGGCAGCAGGAACAGCAGGTCGATGTCGGAGAAGGGCGCCAGCTCGCCCCGGCCGTAGCCGCCGGTGGCGACGATGTCGAACACCTCGCCGGCGGTCGGGTTGGGGGTTGGAAAGATGTGGGTGACCGTGAGGTCGGCCAGCGAGCGCACCACCCCGTCGGCGAGGTAGCAGTTCTGCCGCACGCAGTCCTCGCCCGATCCCTTGGCCTCGAAGCGGGCGCGCACCTCCGCCCGTCCGTCGTTCAGCGCGCCGCGCAGCCGGGCGATCAGGGCGGGGCGCAGCTTGTCGCCGGTCCCATGCTCCGCCACCAGCTTCTCCAGGTCCTCCGCCAGCTTGCGCCGGGACAAGATGGCGCGCTTGTTGGGGATGTTGGCGGTGCCGGCGTCCTTGGTGTCGGACGCGTCGGCGGAGGCGGCGCGGGTGGAGAGCATCGACAAAACGTGAGCCTTCCCAGGAATGCGATGGGGTGCGACGAACCGTGCGGCGTCCCGACTATAACGGGAAAGAGGATAATTCGCACGCGGCACACCAAAAGAGGCTGCCGTCTGTTTCCTGCATGATCCCCTTGGAACGCTGCTGTGATGGCCGTCACTGACGCGCTCCGTTCCGAAGAGATAAGGAGTCATCCGTGAGACACGCGCGAGGGAGGCCATTGATGATCCCGAACCCCGGAACGGCACGGCGGGAGCTGGCGAACCTCGGGAACGCCCTGACCCTGGCGGAGCGCGGCCTGCCGCGTCACACCCCGGCCGAGCTGATGGCCTGGCTGGTGCACGCCCTGGCGCTGTGCCCCGGCTCCATCGGCGACGCGCTTCTGTTCGAGATCTGTGGCACCGCCACCGACGCCAGGGCTTCCGACGCCGACAAGATCGCCCAGATCCGCAAGGGCTGGGCCGCGGTGGTGCGGGCGCAGTTCCGCCTGCGCGGCCTGACCGTGGTGGGCGGCGGCGGCGAGAGGCGCGCCCGCGCCGCCTGACGCACGGCGTTTCTTCCCGTCTTACTCCTCGCGCACCGACAGGTGGATGTTGGCGCCGCCGTTGCGCTCCAGGATCTCGGCGGCCTCCACCTCGTCCTCCACCTCGGCGGTGCGCACCCACAGGATGACGCCACCGGCCTCCAGCGCGCGGCCGAACTCGTCGGTGTCGGGGTGGCTGGTCAGTTCGTCCAGGTAGTCCTTGATGGCGACGCCGCCCAGGCCGGCGGCGACGATGGCCGCCAGCGGCGCGGCGATCGGGCCGCCGACGATGGCGAGAAGCCCGGCGGTGGTCAGGGGGAAGGCGTATTTCAGCTCACCCACCAGACCGGTCAGGGCCTCGTCCGTCGGGGCCTGCGGGCGCTGGTCGGCGGCCTCCAGCGAGGTGTGGCTGGCCAGCACCGACAGGTCGTCGCGGTCAAATCCGGCGTCCAGAAGGGCGGACACGGCCTTGTCGAAGGCCTCGCGGGTCTTGAACAGGGCAACGACCTCGCGCACCTCCCGGACGGTGTCCTGGCCGTTCGTGGTCGGGCCATCTGTGTTCTCGGGCGCTTGCGTCACGGCGGTCTCCTTCGGCTTCGGCTTGCTCGTTCTACGGGCATCGAACAGTCTAACGAAGCGGTCATCGCGGCACCAGCGCGGGCGTGCTAGGGTGCCGGCCCGACCTTGCCCGCCACAACGCAACCGGTTGAAGACCTGTGTCCGACGCGCCCGCCGCCATTTCACCCGCCACCATTCCCCCGGACGCCACCCCGATGATGGCGCAGTATCTGGAGATCAAGCAGGCCCATCCCGACTGCCTGCTGTTCTACCGGATGGGCGATTTCTACGAGATGTTCTTCGAGGACGCGGTGAACGCCGCCCGGACGCTGGACATCGCGCTGACCAAGCGCGGCCAGCATCTGGGCGAGGACATCCCGATGTGCGGCGTCCCGGTCCACAGCCATGAATCCTACCTCCAGCGCCTGATCCGCCAGGGCTTCCGCGTCGCCATCTGCGAGCAGATGGAGGACCCGGCGGAGGCCAAGAAGCGCGGTTCCAAGTCGGTGGTGAAGCGCGGCGTCATCCGCATCGTCACCCCCGGCACGCTGACCGAGGACAGCCTGCTCGACTCCCGCGCCTCCAACTGGCTGGCCGCGGTGGCGGAGGCGGCGGGCGGCCTCGGGCTGGCCTGGCTGGAGCTGTCCACCGGCGAACTGGTCGTGCAGCCGGTGGAGCGCGCCGGGCTGGGCGCCGCGCTCGGACGCCTCGACCCGCAGGAGGTGCTGGTCTCCGAGAAGCTGTGCCAGAGCCCCGACCTGTACGAGCTGTGGGGCGAATGGAAATCGCGCCTGACCGTGCAGCCGACCCCGCGTTTCGACAGCGAGAACGGGCGGCAGCGGCTGCTCACCCTCTACGGCGTCGGCACGCTGGACGCCTATGGGCAATTCTCCCGCGCCGAGGTGGCGGCGGCCGGCGCCCTGGTCGCCTATGTGGAGCTGACGCAGAAGGGCCGCGTGCCGCGCCTGTCGCCGCCGCGCCGACTCGGCCCCGGCGCCGTCATGGAGATCGACGCGGCGACCCGCCGCAACCTGGAGCTGACCCGCACCCTGACCGGCGACCGGCGCGGCAGCCTGCTCGCCACCATCGACCGCACGGTGACCGGGGCGGGGGCGCGTCTGCTCGCCGCCCAGCTCTCGGCGCCGCTGACCAACCCCGCGGCCATCGCCAAGCGGCTCGACATGGTCGAGTTCGCGCTGAACGAGGAGCGGCTGCGTGGCGACCTGCGCGAGGCGCTGCGCCGCTGCCCGGACCTGGAGCGTGCCCTGTCCCGCCTGACGCTGGGGCGCGGCGGCCCGCGCGACCTCGCGGCCGTGCGCGACGGTCTGGCCCAGGCCTCGGCCATCCGCCTGCTGCTCAACGGCCATCCCGGCGGCCCGCTGCCCGACGGGCTGGGCGCCGTGACCAAGGGGCTGGGCGAGCACAGCGAGCTGGTCAATCAGTTGACCCAGGCGCTGGCGCCGGAGCTGCCGCTGCTCGCCCGCGACGGCGGCTTCATCGCGCGCGACTATTCCTACGCGCTTGACGAGCTGGTGACCCTGCGCGACGAGAGCCGGCGGCTGATCGCCGGGCTTCAGGTCAAATACGCCGGCATCGCCGGGGTGCCGGCGCTGAAAATCAAGCACAACAACGTGCTGGGCTATCACATCGAGGTGACGGCGACCCACGCGGACAAGCTGATGTCCGAGAAGGGGCGCGAGGTCTTCCTGCACCGCCAGACCATGGCGAACGCCGTGCGCTTCGGCACGGTGGAGCTGTCGGACCTGGAGCGCCGCATCTCCGAGGCGGCCGACAAGGCGCTGGCCGTGGAGCTGGAGCTGTTCAACGACCTCGTGGAGGAGGTGACCAGCCGCGCCGAGGCCATCGCCCAGGCCGCCCACGCGCTGGCCGCGCTCGACGTCGCCGCCTCGTTGGCCGAGCTGGCGGCGGAGCGGCGCTACCGCCGGCCGGTGGTGGACGGCAGCCTCGCCTTCTCGATCAAGGGCGGGCGGCACCCGGTGGTGGAGGCGGTGCTCGACGCCGGCAACGCCGGGCCCTTCGTCGCCAACGACTGCGACCTCGCCCCGGACAACCGGCTGTGGCTGCTGACCGGCCCGAACATGGCGGGTAAGTCCACCTTCCTGCGCCAGAACGCGCTGATCGCCGTGCTGGCCCAGATGGGCGGCTTCGTACCGGCGGAGAGCGCGCACATCGGGGTGGTGGACCGGCTCTACAGCCGCGTGGGTGCCGCCGACGATCTGGCGCGCGGCCGCTCCACCTTCATGGTGGAGATGGTGGAGACGGCGGCCATCCTGAACCAGTCCGGCGACCGCGCGCTGGTCATCCTGGACGAGATCGGGCGCGGCACCGCGACCTTCGACGGCCTGTCGATCGCCTGGGCCTGCGTTGAGCATCTGCACGACGTCAACCGCTGCCGCGCGCTGTTCGCCACCCACTACCACGAGCTGACCATGCTGGCCGGCAAGCTGCCGGGCCTGTCCTGCCACACCATGCGCATCAAGGAATGGCAGGGCGACGTCGTCTTCCTGCACGAGGTGACGGCGGGGGCGGCGGACCGCAGCTACGGCATCCATGTGGCGAAGCTCGCCGGCCTGCCCGGCGCCGTGGTGGGCCGCGCCGAGGAGGTGCTGACCATCCTGGAATCGGGCGACCAGAACGCGGCCATCCACCGTCTGGCCGAGGACCTGCCGCTGTTCAGCGCCGCCCTGAAGCGCCCGCCGCCGGCCCCCGCGGTGTCGGCGCCCGCCGCTCCGCTGGAACCGTCGCGGGTGGAGGAGGCGCTGAAGTCCATCGACCCGGACAGCCTGACGCCGCGTCAGGCGCTCGACGAGTTGTACCGTCTGAGAGGCCTGCTTCTCTGAACGGAAACGATACCCCCTCTCCCGCCCCGGGAGAGGGAAGGGGCCCGCGCGAAGCGTGGGAAGGGTGAGGGTGCTGCCAAGGATTGGTGCGCTGATCCTCGTGCGACCCTCACCCGCTCTCGGCGGACCGAAGGTCCGCCTGCCGCGTCAGCGCTGGCTTTCAGCCAGCGCGAGAGCCCGCTGCGCGGGCACCCTCTCCCGGGGCGGGAGAGGGTTGGGACGCCAAATGCGATGGCGTTGATCCCACCGGTCAGGATCACGCCCGTTCCACGGCGTCCTCGTCCAGCGGGGCGCCGCGGTCATGGATAGGGGTAACGTGGCGTTGGGTGGCGGGGCGTTGCGCGTGGCGCAGCTTCTCCTCCACCGCCTCGTTCACGAATTGGTCGAGCGAACGGCCCTCCCGCTCGGCGGCCTTCGACGCTTCGGATTCCAGCGACTTGTGCAGATGAACCATTCGGTGCCTCCCCAACGCGGAACGGACTCTGTCCGGTGCTTCAGATGGGAAGCCTGCGCCCGCGCTGCGAGCGGCCTACCCGGAAGCGCCGCCCCGACCGAGCGAGTCCGGCGGTACGATCGCGGGCGGCAGGACCGGTTTGGCGTGAAGCGCGCGGACGGCGACGGCCATCGGGTCCTCGCCCGGCGCGCAGGGATGGGTGGCGGCCAGCAGGGCCTCGGGCACGCTGGCTGCGAGATAGTCAGCCACGGTCTCGTGCACCGGGATGATCATGGCGATGCGGGTCAGGTCCACCACCTTGCGCACCTGCCCGGACGCGCAGAGCAGGGACAGCGCCTTGCCCGCCGACAGGGCCTCGCCGTTCATCACCAGCAGCAGGCCGATGCCGGCGCTGTCGATGAACTCCAGCCCGGTCAGGTCGAGGAGATGACGGCGCTCCGTCCCGCCCTTCACGTCGGCGATCGCCTGCCGCACCGGAGCGGCGTCCTGGCTGGTGAAGCGGCCGGTGAGCACCAGACGGGCGAAGTGCCGCTCCTGCTCCTTGCGATACTGCACGACCCCTACCCCCCTTCCCGACGCCTTGCGGCCATGATCCGGTGCCGGGGCTTCGCGGGGCAAGCGGGCGGCGGCATCGGGTGCTGCGCGATGTTGACGCAGGGCGGCCTCTTTTTGTCACGGCTTCCTTGTCCCTTGACGGCGCGCCGCGGCGGTCCTAAAAGCGAGGGCACGTGGTGATTTGGTCGACCGGCTTGCGGGCCACGTAAAACAACCCGCTAAAAAGGTCCGAGCCGCGTCCGCGCCTCGACCCGATCGGTCGGGGCGTTTTTTGTTGTGCCGGTCTGCCCCGCCGGCGGACAGAGGAGACAAAGCGGCCATGGCGCGCACCGATCATCGCAATCCGAACGTCGCGGGGCTTCGCCCGCGTTCCCGTCTGGTCCATGGCGGCGTCCGCCGCTCGTCCTTCGACGAGACCTGCGAGGCGCTCTACCAGACCTCCGGCTTCGTCTACGGCTCGGCGGAAGAGGCGGAGAGCGCCTTCGTCAACGACGGCTCCCGCCACGTCTATTCGCGCTTCCGCAACCCGACCACGGCGATGTTCGAGGACCGGCTGTGCGAGTACGAGGGGGCCGCCTGGGCCTACGCCACCACCAGCGGCATGGCCGCGGTGCACGCCGCCCTGTGGTCGAACCTGCGCACCGGCGACCGCATCGTGGCGCCGCGCTCGCTGTTCATCTCCTGCTACTGGGTGATCAAGGAGCTGTCGGCCCGCTTCGGGGTCGAGGCGGTCTTCGTCGACGGCACCGACCTGTCCCAGTGGGAAGAGGCGCTGGCCAAGCCGACCAAGGTCGTCTTCCTGGAGACGCCCAGCAATCCGGGGCTGGAGGTCGTCGACCTGCGCGCGGTCAGCGCCCTCGCCCACAAGGCCGGGGCCAAGGTGGTGGTGGACAACGCCTTCGCCACGCCGGTGCTGCAGCGCCCGTTCGAGATGGGGGCCGACGTCGTCGTCTATTCGGCGACCAAGCACATCGACGGCCAGGGCCGCTGTCTGGGCGGCATCATCCTGACCAGCGACAAGCAGTACGGGTCGGACGTGATCCACCCCTACCTGCGCCACACCGGCCCGACCATTTCCCCCTTCAACGCCTGGCTTCTCCTGAAGGGGCTGGAGACGCTGGAACTGCGCGTGTCGGCGCAGAGCGCGTCGGCCCTGACGGTGGCGGAGTTCCTGGAAGGCCACGCGAAGGTGGAGCGGGTGCTCTATCCGGGTCTGGCCAGCCACCCGCAGCATGACCTTTGCCGCAGCCAGATGACCGGCGGCGGCACCATGCTGTCGATCTTCCTGAAGGGCGGCAAGGAGGAGGCCTTCCGCGCCCTGAACGACCTGCGGATGGTGCTGATCTCCAACAATCTGGGCGACTCCAAGAGCCTGGTCACCCACCCCGACACCACCACCCATTCCAAGCTGACGGTGGAGGAGAAGGCGGCGGCGAACATCCGTCCGAACCTGCTCCGCCTGTCCGTTGGGCTGGAGGACGCCCAGGACATCGTTGAAGATCTCGACCGCGCGCTCGCTTCCCTGTAAAGACTGGACCCGGAACCAAATGCTGCAGTGCAGCGTTGGCGTCCGGGTCACGGTTTTTTCGACCCGGCCGGGGCTTTTGGTCCGGTAGGGTCCTTTGGTGAGGTGGAGCGAATGGCGAGACGCAAGGCCGGCAACGGCGAACCGACGCAACGCTTTCTGACGGTGGCGGGCGATCTGACCCGGACCGGCGTCAAGACGGGCGAGATGGGGGTGGCGGCGGCCCAGACGATCGGCTACCGCACCGCGATGATGGCGGCGGCCATGAACAACCCCATCGACCTCGCCAACCCGGAGTTCGTCCGCATGGGCTCCGAGAAGGTGGAGGCGATGGTGGAGGCCACCCACGCCGTCGCCAAGGGCATCGGCGAGATGCAGCAGGCCTGGATGACCCTGATGCAGGGCCAGCTTCAGGCCGCCATGGTGATGGTGACCGGCCTCGGCCAGTGCCGCAACCCCGCCGATTTGATGGAGCTGCAGCGCCGTACCGTCACCGAGACGGTCGAGGCCGGCATCCACGCCGCGCTTTACATGGTCGAGTCGGCCACGGCTCTGACCCATGCGGGCATGACCCCCGCCTACCGCACCGTCCGCGCCAACGCCCGTCGTCTGGCGAAGCAGCACGGATAGTTTGCGGTTCACCACGAAGGCACAAAGACACGAACTCCTTCGTGCTTTTGTGCCCTTGTGGTTAAAGACCTTTCTGTTTCAGCGCTTTGCGATCACTGCCCCAGCACTTCGAAGCTGGATGGGGCGGGATCGAGCACGCGGGGGCCGCCGGGGGTGACCTCCAGAACGGCCAGACCGCGCTCCACGACGCCGTCCGCGCGCAGGCGGAAGATGCCGTCCATGCCTTCGAAGCCGTTGGGGTTGTTCAGCGCCGCGCGGTCGAAGCGGCCCGACGGGTCGGGCATCTTGGCCAACACCGCGGCGATGGCCGTGGCGTCGTAGGACAGGGTGGCGATGCGCGGCGGCTTGCGCCCATAGGTCCTCTCGAAGCGCGCTTCGAAGTCGGCGCGGCTCTGCGGGGCCGGGGCGGCGAACCAGGCGCCGGCCAGGGCGGGTTCCTGGCCCAGGCCGGGCTCGTCCCACAGGCCGGTGCCGAGCAGCTTGACCTGCTGGGTGTTCAGCCCATTGGCCGACAGCGCCGCCGCCAGACCCTGGGCGCGCGGGCCGCCTTCGGCCAGCATGACCGCCTGCGGCTGCACGCCGGCCTGGGTCACCTGCCGGGCCGGCTGGGCGAGGTCGGTCACCACCGGGTCGTAGCGCTCGACCTGCGCCACCTGCCCGCCGAACTGGCGCGAGGCGGTCTGCACGGCGTTGACCACGGCGTCGCCATAGGCGGTGCGCGGGGCCAGCGCGACGTAGCGCGTCGCACCGCGCGAGCGGGCGAAGCCGATCACGCGGGTCACCTGATCGGCGGGCACGAAGCCCAGCACATAGGTGCCGTTGCCGGCCTGGGTCCAGTCGTTGGTGAAGGCCAGCACGTCCACGCCCGCGGACTGGGCGACCGGCTTCACCGCCGCCACGTCGGCGGCGAACAGCGGGCCGAGGATCAGGCTCGCCCCCTCGGCGATCGCCTGCCGCGCCGCGTCGGCGGCGCCGGTGGGCGTGCCCTTGGTGTCGCGGGGCAGCAGCTCGAAGCGGTCGCCGGCCAGATCGAACAGCGCCATCTGCGCCGACTCCAGCATGGCCTGCCCGATGGCGGCGCTGGACCCGGACAGCGGCAGCAGGATCGCCACCTTCAAGGTCTGCGGGGCGGCCGGAACGGCGGCGACGGGCGCTTGCGGCGCTTGAGTCGGCGGCGCCGGGGCCTTTACAGTCGAGCAGGCCGAAAGCGTGCCAACGACCAACAGGGCGGCGGCAGCCTGCTGCCCCCAAGCGCGCGAGAAAGGTGTCGTCAAGCGTGCCACCAACGATCTCCACATCCGGTCCGGCGCCCGAGCCCGTTTCCGGGCCCGGCGTCTCTGGTGACGCTGAAGGTAGCGAGCCGAGGGCCGCAAGTAAACTCGGCGCCGGCCTTTATGTGGTCGCCACCCCCATCGGCAACGCCGCCGACATCACGCTGCGCGCGCTCGACACGCTGCGCCGCGCCGATGCCATCGCCTGCGAGGACACGCGGGTGACGGCGAAGCTGATGGGCATCCATGGCATCCACACGCCCTTCGTCTCCTATCACGAACACAACGCGGCGAAGATGCGTCCGGTCCTCATCGGCCGCATGAAAGCGGGCGAATCCATCGCGCTGGTCACCGACGCCGGCACGCCGCTGGTCTCCGACCCCGGCTACAAGCTGGTGCGGGAGTGCGTGGCGGAGGGGGTGGCGGTCACCACGCTGCCCGGCGCCTCCGCCCCGCTGGTGGCGCTGGTGCTGTCCGGCCTGCCGACCGACCGCTTCCTGTTCGCCGGTTTCCTGCCCAACAAGAGCAGCGCCCGGCGCGCCACCGCCGGGGAACTGAAGACCGTTCCCGCCACGCTGGTCTTCTTCGAGTCGCCGCAGCGCCTGCCCGAGTCGCTGGCCGACCTCGCCGACATCCTCGGCGCGCGGGAGGCCGCGGTGGCGCGGGAACTGACCAAGCTCTACGAGGAGGTGCGGCGCGGCACCCTGCCGGAGCTGGCCGCCCATTACGCCGAGGCCGGCCCGCCGAAGGGCGAGGTCGTGCTGGTCATCGGCCCGCCCGGCGAGGAGGCCACCCCGACCGAGGCCGACGTGGACGCCCTTCTGCGCGAGGCGCTGACCCGCCTGTCGGTCCGCGACGCCGCCGCCGACGTGGCCGCCCGCACCGGCCAGAACAAGCGCGCCGTCTACGCCCGCGCGCTGGAGCTGGCGCGGGAGGGGAAACCATGAGCGCGCCGGGCGCGCTGCGCCGCCGAGCGGAGAGTTACGGCCGCTATGCCGAGCAGCTCTGCCGGCTGGCGCTGCGGCTGAAGGGTTACCGCATCCTGGAAAGCCGCCTGCGCACACCCATGGGAGAGATCGACATCGTGGCCCGGCGGGGCGACACTCTGGCGATCGTCGAGGTCAAGGCCCGCGGCGACTGGGACACCGCGAACGAGGCGGTCAACGCCCGCCAGCGGGGCCGCCTCGCCCGCGCCGCCCACGCCTATCTGGGGGCCAACCCGCAGTATGCCGGCTATGTCTTGCGCTTCGACGTCATGCTCGTTACCCCTTGGTCCTGGCCGCGCCACGTGCCGGACGCGTGGCGGGCCTGACGCGAAGGCTGAAGAAGAGGAAGGACGCCGCCCGTGACCAGCCGCGCCGAGGCCCGTGACATCCTGCGCCGCGTGGGGCAGCAGCCGGACGAGCAGATCGATCTGGCCGAAGCCGCCCTGGCGCTGGGCGCGCTGGAGGTGCCGGGCGCCGCGCTGGCCGACTACCGCCGCCACCTCGCCGACATCGCCCACGATCTGGCGGAGCGCGTCTCGCCCACCCTCGACGGGCTGGAGGCCCGCATCTCCTGGCTGCACGAGGTCATCGTGGAGCGGCACGGCTACGCCGGCGACCAGGAAACCTACGACGACCTGCAGAACGCCAACCTGCTCCGCGTCATCGACCGCCGCCGCGGCCTGCCGGTGGCGCTGGGCATCCTGTATCTGCACGCCGCCCGCTCGCAGGGCTGGACGATGCTGGGGCTGAACTTCCCCGGCCATTTCCTGGTGCGGCTGGAGGCCGACGGCGCCCGCGCCATCCTCGACCCCTTCAACGAGGGGCAGGTGCGCAGCGCCGTGGACCTGCGCGACCTGCTGAAGGCCACCGCCGGCAGCGCCGCGGAGCTGGAGCCCGGCCATTACCAGACGGTGTCCAACCGCGAGATCCTGCTGCGGCTCCAGAACAACATCAAGCTGCGCCACCTCTCCGCCCGCGACGTGCCGCGCGCGCTGGAGGTGCTGGAGGCGATGCGGCTGTTCGCCCCGGCCGAGGCGTCGCTGTGGCGGGAGACCGGCCTTCTGGAGGCCCACAACGGCAACCTCGCCGCCGCCATCGCCGCGCTGGAAAGCTTCCTGGAGCTGACCGCCAGCGAACGGCACCGCCATCAGGTCGCCGCGCTGATCCAGCAGCTCAAGAACCAACTGAACTGATCCCACTTTCAAAAGCCCGTTTCGGAGACCCGCAGGATGAGCCTCGCCGTCGCCTTCCAGATGGACCCCATCGAGTCCATCAACATCGACACCGACTCGAGCTTCATGATGGCGCTTGAGGCGCAGAAGCGCGGGCACACGCTCTACCACTACCACCCGCGCGACCTCAGCCTGACCGGCAACGTCCTGACCGCCCGTGTGCGCGCGATGACCGTGGTCCGCCAGAAGGGCGCCCATTACACGCTGGGCGAGCCGCGGATCGTCGACCTGTCGACCATGGACGTGGTGCTGATGCGCCAGGACCCGCCCTTCGACATGGCCTACATCACCGCCACCCACATGCTGGAGCACATCCAGCCCAAGGTGCTGGTGCTGAACGACCCGGCGGAGGTGCGCAACGCGCCGGAGAAGCTGTTCGTCACCCATTTCCCCGACCTGATGCCGCCGACGCTGATCACCAGCGACAAGCAGGCCGTCCTGGACTTCCGGGCGCAGCACAAGGACATCATCGTCAAGCCGCTGTTCGGCAACGGCGGGGCCGGCGTCTTCCACCTGAAGCCGGACGACGAGAATCTGGGCTCGCTGCTGGAGCTGTTCACCCAGCTCTACCGCGAGCCGGTGATCGTGCAGAAGTACCTGCCGGAGATCCGCCAGGGCGACAAGCGCATCATCCTGATCGACGGCGAGCCCGCCGGCGCCGTCAGCCGCATGCCCCAGGAGGGCGAGGCGCGCGCCAACTTCCACGCCGGCGGCAGCGCCAAGAAGACCGAGCTGACCCCGCGTGAGCAGGAGATCTGCAAGGCCATCGGCCCGGTGCTGCGCGCGAAGGGTCTGGTCTTCGTCGGGATCGACGTGATCGGCGACTACATGACCGAGATCAACGTGACCTCGCCCACCGGCATCCAGGAGATCAACCGGCTCGACGGGTCGGCGCTGGAGGCCACCCTGTGGGACGCCATCGAGCGCCGCCACCGGGAGAACAAGGGCGAGAACACGGGCGAGAACAAGGAGGCCTGAGGGCCGGAGCCCCCGGCACCCTGGTCGCCGGCTTTGTCGATTCCGTTCATTATCCCACCGCCGTGATCTCTCTTCACCCGTCATTCCCGCGAAAGCGGGAATCCAGCCTGTTCATGCACTTGTCTGCGAGGTTTCCTGGACCCCCGCCTTCGCGGGGGTGACGAAAAGCAAAGCGGTCGTGTGTCGGAAACTGCTTTCATACCGTGAGTTGGCACCTATGCGCCCCCCGCCGGCCGGTCACTCGGTGAAGTAGCCGGACTGGCCAAGGTCGGCGACGAGGCCGGTCTCGCGCGGCTCCCACCCCAGCAGGGCGCGGGTGTGGGCGCTGGAGGTCGGGCAATCGACGCCGGCGAAGAAGGCGAACCACCCGAAGTGGGCGGCGGCCTCGTCCGGCGTCTTCGACACCACCGGCAGGCCCAGCCGCGCGCCGATGGCTTCGGCGACGCGGCGCAACGGCACGCCCTCCTCAGCGATGGCGTGGAACGGGCCGCCCTGGGCGCCGCCCTCCAGGGCCAGCCGGTACAGCCGCGCCGCATCCCGGCGGTGCACCGCCGCCCAGCGGTTCCCACCGTCGCCGATGAAGGCCGAGACGCCGGTCCGGCGGGCGATGTCGTGCAGGATGCGCGCGAAGCCATGGTCGCCCACGCCGTGGGTCGAGGGCGGCAGGCGCACGACGCTGACCCGAATGCCACGGGCGGCCAGTTCCGCGGCGGCGAGTTCGGTCCGGCGGGGCAGGGCGTCGGACGGTGGCCGGTGCGGATCGCTCTCGACCGCCACCGGCCCGCGCGCGTCCACGACCGCGCCGGCCGTCACCAGCAGAGGGCGGTCGCTGCCCTCCAGCGCTTCGCCCAGCGCCAGGATCGCCCGATGGTCCTCCCGGCAGTTGTCGGCGAAGCGCGAAAAATCATGGTTGAAGGCGGTGTGGATCACGCCGTCGGCCGCGGACACACCGGCGCGCAGGCTTTCGAGGTCGTCGAGGGAGCCGCGGTGGACCTCCGCGCCGGCCGCGGCGAGGGATGCCGCCGCCGCGTCGGAGCGGGCGAGGCCGAGAACGCGGTGCCCGTTGGCGAGCAGCTCCTGGACGATGGCCGAACCGACGAAGCCGGTGGCGCCGGTGACGAAGACACGCATGGGAAACCTCTTCCGGTCAGGGTTGGAGGCCACTGTCGGTGTGGGGCTTATCCTGGTAAAGTCGTGACGTTATCGGGGTATAATGACCAACAGGACGGGCCGGCGCGCCATGGCGGAGAACGGATCGGGGGAAAGCAGGCTGGGCGCCTATCTGAAGGATCGCCGGGCGAAGCTCGATCCCGCGGCCTTCGGCTTTTCGGCGGAGCGTCGGCGCACCCGTGGCCTGCGCCGCGAGGAGGTGGCCCAGCGCGCGAACATCAGCACCACCTGGTACACCTGGCTGGAGCAGGGGCGCGGCGGAGCGCCGTCCGCCGACGTGCTGGAGCGCATCGCCCGCGCCCTGATGCTCACCGACGCCGAGCGCGAGCATCTCTTCCTCCTCGGCCTCAACCGCTTGCCGACGCTGCGCTGTCCGGTGGGGGAGGCGGTCACGCCGCGCCTGCAGCGGGTGCTGGACGCGCTGAACCCCAGCCCGGCCCTGATCAAGACGGCGACCTGGGACGTCGTCGCCTGGAACCGCGCCGCCGCCGCGGTGCTGACCGACTACGGCGCGCTGCCGGCGTCCCGGCGCAACATCCTGCGGCTGATCTTCTGCGATCCGCGCGTGCGGGCCGCCCAGTTCGATTGGGAGGGCGTGGCGCGCTTCGTCGTCGGCGCCTTCCGCGCCGACGCGGCGCGCGCCGGTGCTGACGACGCGGTGCGGGCGCTGGTCGAGGATCTGTCGCGCCAGAGCCCGGAATTCGCCGCCCTGTGGACCGCGAACGACGTGAGCCATTTCGGGGAGGGCGTCAAACGTCTGCGCCACCCCACGCTGGGCACCCTGGAGCTGGAATATTCGGCCTTCGCCGTGGACGGCCGGCCGGACCTGACGATGCTCGTCTACAACCCGGCAACCCCTGAGGACGCCGAGCGGGTGCGGGCGCTGCTGGCCTGACCCGTCACGGGCCGGCGCTGATGGGGCACCGTGCGAGGTCCACGTACCGGTAATCCAGCCCGTTCTCGGTCAGCAGCGGGCCGCGCTCCGTCTCCACCCACTCCGGCCCCAGCGGCGGCATGACGGTGTCGCCTTCCACATCCCGCTCGACGCGGGTCAGGTGGACGAGGTCGGCGAGCGGCAGGGTTTCGCGGAACAGCTCGGCGCCGCCGATCACGGCGACCTCCGGGACGCCGCGGCCGCGGCACCAGTCCAGCGCCGCGTCGAGGCCGCCGAACCAGCGCGCCCCGTCCCGCTCGCCCGGCGGGGCGCTGCGGCTGACCACGAGGTTGTCGCGGCCGGGCAGGGGCTTGCGGGGGAGCGACTCCCAGGTGCGCCGGCCCATCAGGACCGGCTTGCCCATGGTCAGCTCCCGGAAGCGCTTCAGGTCGCCGGGCAGGGACCAGGGCAGGGTGCCGTCGCGGCCGATCACGCCGTTGCGCGCGGCGGCCACCACCAGACTGATGCGCATCCCAACCCCTCTCCCGGACCGTTCACCCCACCTTACGCCGCGCGAAGCTGCTGGAGGAAGCCCCCGACCTCGCGGTGCAGCGTGTCGAGCTGGTGGCCGAGCTGGCGCGACATCTCCAGCACGTCGCGGGCGGTGGCGCCGCTCTGGGTCGCCGCACCGGTGACGCCGGTGATGTTGGCCGACACCTCCTGGGTGCCGCCCGCCGCTTCCTGGACGTTGCGGCTGATCTCGCGGGTGGCCGCCCCCTGCTCCTCGACCGCCGAGGCGATGGAGGTCGCGATCTCGTTCACCCGAAGGATCACCTGGGTCACGCCCTGGATCTCGCCGACCGCGTCGCCGGTCACGGACTGGATGTTGGCGACCTGGGCGGCGATTTCCTCCGTGGCCTTGGCGGTCTGGTTGGCCAGCGCCTTGACCTCGCTCGCCACCACGGCGAAGCCCTTGCCGGCCTCTCCGGCGCGCGCCGCCTCGATGGTGGCGTTGAGCGCCAAAAGGTTGGTCTGGCTGGCGATGTCGTTGATGAGCTGGACGACCGCGCCGATCTTCTGCACCGCCTCGGCCAGCCCGCCGACCTTGTCGTTGGCCCGGCCGCTGAGGGTCACCGCCTCGCCGGCGATGCGCGACGACTCGGCGACCTGACGGCTGATCTCCTGGATCGAGCCGGCCAGCTCCTCCGACGCGGCGGCCACGGTCTGCACGTTGGCGGAGGTCTGCTCCGTCGCCGCGGCGACCGAGGTCGCCAGCTCGTCGGTCTGGGCGGCGGCGCGGCTCATCTCGGCCGCGCGCTCCTCCATCGTCGCCGCCGCGTCGGACACGGTGCGGACGACGGCGCCGATGCTCTGCTCGAAACTGGCGGCCAGCGCCAGCATGGCGCGGTGCTTGTCCTCCTCGGCGCGCTGGGCCGACGCGGCCTGCTCGGCCTCCAGCCGCTGCTTGTCGCGGGCGTTGTTCTGGAAGACCAGCACGGCCTTGGCCATGGCGCCGATCTCGTCGCCGCGCTCGGCCTCCGGAAAGCGGGTGGACAGGTCGCCGTCGGCCAGCGAGCGCATCTTGGCGCCCAGCCCGCGCAGCACCCGGCTGATGTCGGTGCCGACCCAGGCGATCAGGCCGACGGCCGGCACCGCCAGCGCCAGGATGACGAAGGCCAGCGTCCGCAGCTGGTCCAGGAAGGCGGCCCGGATGTCGTCGATGAAGATGCCGGTGCCGATGAAGATGTTCCACGGTTCGAAGCCGCGGACATAACCCAGCTTCACCGCCAGATCGCTGCCGCCGACCGTGCGCGGCCAGTCGTATTCCAGCAGGCCGTCGCCGCTGGCGCGGACCATGCGGATGAACTCCACGATCATGTGGACGCCGTTGGCCGACTTCAGCGGCTTGACGTCGGCGCCGATCAGCTTGGCGTTGACGTGGGCGAAGCCGTAGCCGTCCATGGTGTGGGCGAAGAGATACTCCTTGCCGCCGGCGTAGCGGATGCCGGCCACCGCGGCCTTGAAGCGGGCCTGCGCCTCGTCGCGGGTGATCTTGCCGGCGGCGGCGTCCGCCTCCAGCGTGGCGGCCAGGGTGACCCCGGTCTCCACGATGCTGTGCAGCGTTTCCAGCCGGTCGGCGTGCATACGGCTGTAATTGAGATAAAGGCCGGCGCCGGCGATGGCGAAGGATGCGACCGAAGCCGCGACGACGAGCGCCCACAGCTTGGCCCGAATGGAAAGCCTCGTGAGGATCATGGGATGTCTGCCTGAAACTGTCTGCCCTGCCCTGTGTCCCGGCAAGCGGCGATTGTTTGCCCTTGTCCTTCGCCAGGACTTCAAGGATGACCGACAGTCACAGGAAACTTATAAACGGACGTATAAGAATGCGGGGCGCGCCGGGGAGTGGGCGCCTTTGTCACACCACGTTTCCGGGTATTCCTGCGGTCAGGCGAGAAGAGCCCCCAGCACGGCGTTCAACCGCTGCCGTCCCTCGTGGGTGGCGCGCAACGTGTCCTTGCCGACCTCCAGGAAACCGCCGGTCACCAGACGCTCCAGCGCCGCGGGATCGACCAGCCCGTCGAGGTCGCGGCCGGTCTCCTCGACCAGCCGGGCGCGGGCCACCCCCTCGCGCAGGCGCAGCCCCATCATCAGCAGCTCCGACCCGCGCGACTCGCGGGCGACCGGTTCGGGGGCGGCGGCGCCGTGGCCGTCGCGCTCCACCCGCTCCAGCCAGATTTCCGGGGCGCGGTGGGCGCGGGTGGCGAACTTCTCGCCGTCCAGGGTCAGCCGGCCATGGGCGCCGGGGCCGACGCCCACGTAATCGCCGTAGCGCCAGTAGGTCAGGTTGTGGCGGCTCTCCTCGCCGGGGCGGGCGTGGTTGGAAATCTCGTAGGCGGGCAGCCCGGCGCGGTCGAGCAGGCTCTGCGTCGCCTCGTAGAGGTCGCCGGCCAGATCCTCGTCGGGCAGCACCAGATCGCCCCGCGCGTGCAGGGGGAAGAAGGCCGTGCCCTCCTCGATGGTCAGCTGATAGACCGACAGATGGCCGACCGCGTGGTCCAGCGCGCGGGTCAGCTCCGCCTCCCACGCCGCGACGGACTGGCCGGGACGGGCGTAGATCAGGTCGAAGCTGAAGCGGGGGAAGGTCCGGGCGGCCAGCGCGATGGCGCCGGTCGCCTCGGCCGCGCTGTGCTGGCGGCCGAGGAACTTCAGCGCGGCGTCGTCCAGCGCCTGGATGCCCATCGACAGGCGGTTGACTCCGGCGGCGCGGAAGGCGCGGAACTTGTCGGCCTCGACCGAGGTCGGGTTGGCCTCCAGCGACACCTCCAGATCGTCGCCCACCGTCCAGCGGGCGGCGATGCGCTCCAGCACGGCGCCGACGGTCGCCGGCTCCATCAGCGACGGCGTGCCACCCCCGAAGAAGACCGAGGTGACCCGGCGGCCGGGCGTTGCGTCCGCGTAATGATCCAGCTCCCGCACCAGCGCGGCGCGCCAGCGGTCATGCTCGACCCGGTCGCGGACGTGGCTGTTGAAGTCGCAGTACGGGCACTTCGCCTTGCAGAAGGGCCAGTGGATGTAGATCCCGAAGCCAGGCCCCATGGATTCAGGGATTGGGGTCACTTGAAGCACCGCTCCACAAGCTGGCGGAAGGCGTCGGCCCGGTGGCTCATCTCATGCTTCCTGGCCGGGTCCATCTCGCCGAAGGTGATGTCGTGGCCGTCCGGCCTGAACATCGGATCGTAACCGAAACCATGCGCGCCGCGCGGCGGCCAGACCAGCGTGCCGGGGCAGCGGCCCTCCACCGTCTCGACATGGCCGTCCGGCCAGGCGAGCGACAGGGCGCAGACGAACCAGGCGCGGCGGTCGGTCTGGCCCTTCAACCCGTCCTCGACCTTGCCCATGGCCATCTGGAAATCCTTGGCCGGCCCGGCCCAGCGGGCGGAGTAGATGCCGGGGTCGCCGTTCAGCGCCGGCACCACCATCCCGCTGTCGTCGGCCAGCGCGACGTGGCCGGCCTTGGCGGCGGCCAGAGCCTTCAGCTCGGCGTTCGCGACGAAGGTGGTTCCCGTCTCCTCCGGCTCGGGCAGGCCAAGCTCGCCCGCGGACACGAAGGAGGCGGCGTAGGGGCCGAGCAGCGCCGCGATCTCGCGGACCTTGCCCTTGTTGTGGCTGGCGATCACCAGCGTGCCGCCCGTGAAGCGGCGGGGAGGCGTGGTCATGGGAGTTCCTTCTGTCACAGACCGTTGCCCCCACCCCGACCCTCCTCCGCTGGGCGGGGGAGGGGGGACCCGCGAAGCGGGAGGGTGGGGGCAACGCGCAGCCGCGCCTTTACTTCACCGCGATCGCCGCCTTCTGCAAGGCCACCAGCTCGTTGATGCCCTTGCGGGCCAGCGCCAGCAGTTCCATGAACTGCGGCTCGCTGAAGGGACGTTCCTCGGCGGTGCCCTGGACCTCGACGATGCCGCCATTGCCGGTCAGCACGAAGTTGGCGTCGGCCTGGGCGGTCGAATCCTCGGCGTAGTCGAGGTCGAGGACGCTGGTGTTCTTGTAGATGCCGCAGGAGACGGCGGCGACATGGTCGGTCAGCGGCATGGTCTTCAGGGCGCCGATCTGCATCAGATGCTGGAAGGCGAGATGCAGGGCGACGAAGCTGCCGGTGATGGCGGCGGTGCGGGTGCCGCCGTCGGCCTGGATGACGTCGCAGTCGATCTTGATCTGCTTCTCGCCCATGGCGGCGCGGTCGGTGACGGCGCGCAGCGCGCGGCCGATCAGGCGCTGGATCTCCTGGGTGCGGCCCGACTGCTTGCCCTTGGCGGCCTCGCGGTCGGTGCGGCTGTGGGTGGAGCGCGGCAGCATGCCGTATTCGGCGGTGACCCAGCCGAGGCCGGTGTTCTTCAGGAAGCGCGGAACGCCCTCGTCCACGCTGGCGGTGCACAGGACGTGCGTGTCGCCGAAACGCACCAGGCAGGACCCCTCGGCGTGCTTGCTGAAATGGGGCTCAAGGGAAATGGTGCGCAACTGGTCGTGGGCGCGGCCGGAGGGACGCATCGGGCATGATCCGCAAATCTGTTGAAATCGGCGGCAAGCTAGCGCCCGCTGCCCCCGCCGTCCAGCGCGCAACCGGGGCGCACGTTGATTCGGCGCGGACACCTGCCTAAATTCGGGACGCCGCCTCCGCGCTTCAACAGCATCGTCCGGTCCCCGCCCCGCATGATCACCGAGCTGAACCAACGGTCCCGCGAGATCTTCCGGCTGATTGTCGACGCCTATGTGGCGACCGGCGAGCCGGTGGGCTCGCGCACGATCTCGCGGAGGCTCGGCATGGCCCTGTCGCCCGCGACCATCCGCAACGTCATGGCCGACCTGGAGGAGCAGGGGCTGCTCTACGCCCCCCACACCTCCGCCGGCCGCATCCCGACCGAGGCGGGGCTGCGCCTGTTCGTCAACGGCCTGCTGGAGATCGGCAGCCTGAGCGAGGACGAGCGCGGCTCCATCGAGGCCAAATGCGCCTCCTCCGGGCGGTCGCTGCAGGACGTGCTGGGCGAGGCCTCCACCCTGCTGTCCGGCCTGTCGCACTGCGCCGGGCTGGTGGTGGCGCCGAAGACCGACCGGCCGCTGAAGCACATCGAGTTCGTCTCGCTGGCCCCCGGCCGGGCGCTGGTCGTGCTGGTCAACGAGGACGGGCTGGTCGAGAACCGCGTCATCGAGGTGCCGGTCGGCGTGCCCGCCGCGACGCTGCAGATGGTCTCCAACTTCCTCAGCGCGAAGCTGGTCGGCCGCACGCTGGACGAGGCGCGGCAGGCCGTGCTGCGCGAGATCGAGGACCAGAAGACCGAGCTGGACGAATTGTCGCAGCGTGTGGTCTCCGCCGGCCTCGCCACCTGGGCGGGCAGCGGCGGGCAGAACAGCGGCCAGCTCATCGTGCGCGGCCAGGCGAAGCTGCTGGAGGACGTCACCGCCCTGTCGGACCTGGAGCGCGTGCGCGCCCTGTTCGAGGCGCTGGAGACCAAGGAGACCATGCTGCGCCTGCTCGACGCCACCGGGAAGGGCGACGGGGTGCAGATCTTCATCGGCGCGGAGAATGTGCTGTTCGGCCATTCCGGCTGTTCGCTGATCATCTCGCCGTTCCAGAACAGCCGCGAGCAGGTGATCGGCGCCATCGGCGTGATCGGCCCGACCCGCATCAATTATGCCCGGATCATCCCGCTTGTGGATTATACAGCCAAGGTCATCAGCCGCCTTGTCGGGTGACGCCCTTGGCAATGCTTCACCCATTTCCCACCAGACGACGACCCAAGACGACAACGAGAGAGCCATGAGCGAAGAGCAGAACAAGCCCGCCGAAGCCGAGGTGGAGCAGACCGAAGCCGTCCAGGACAAGTCCGCCCAGGACAAGGCCGCGGACGCCGGTGCCGGGGATCGCGTGGCCCAGCTTGAGGCCGAGGTCGCCAGCCTGAAGGACCAGCTCCTGCGCCAGATGGCCGAGGTGGAGAACACCCGCCGCCGCGCCCAGCGCGACCGTGAGGACGCCAGCAAGTTCGCCGTGTCCAGCTTCGCCAAGGAGCTGGTGACGGTGGCCGACAACCTGCGCCGCGCGCTGGAGGCCGTCCCCGCCGAGGGCCGCGAGAACGACGACGTGCTGAAGAGCCTCTCCGTCGGCGTGGAGGCGACGGAGCGCCAGCTCATCTCCGCCTTCGAGCGCGCGGGCATCAAAAAGATCGACCCGACCGGCGAGCTGTTCGACCCGAACTTCCATCAGGTGATGTTCGAGATCGAGAGCACTGGCAAGCCTGCCGGCACCGTCGTGCAGGTTCTCCAGCCCGGCTACACCATCCATGGCCGCCTGCTGCGCGAGGCCATGGTGGGCGTCGCCAAGGCCGGTCCTCACGAAATGGGCGGCCAGCACGTCGATACGAAAGCCTGATCGTCCTCCGGAGGATGGCCTGACCTTCCTCCGGACGGCAGGCGGCACGTCTTGCGGCGCGGGGGCTTCGGCTTGCCGCGCCGCTCCTTTTCGAACGGGTGCCGTCCTTCCGCTGATCCTAAGATACCGAAGAACTTGCGCCGGGCGGATCAATCCCCTATTCGCATCTGGCCCCTATTCGCATCTGGGATTATCGCGGCGCACAATGAACCGCCTGTTCCAGGCCGCCGCTCATTCAGGGAACCGGACCCGTGGCCAAGACCATCCTGACCGTCGACGACTCCAAGACCATCCGCGACATGGTCGCCTTCACGCTGCGCAACGCCGGCTACGGCGTCACCGAGGCGGCGGACGGCAGCGCCGGTCTGGCGGAGGTCAACCGGCAGAAGTTCGACTGCATCATCACCGACCTGAACATGCCGGGCATGGACGGTCTGGCCTTGACCCGGGCCATCCGCGGCAGCGCGCTCAACCGCGCGACCCCCGTCCTGCTGCTGACCACCGAGGCCGATCCCGCCAAGAAGACCGCCGGCCGCGAGGCCGGGGCCACCGGCTGGCTGGTCAAGCCCTTCAACCCGGACAAGCTGGTCGAGACCGTGAAGAAGGTCTGCCCGTAACCGGGAAGGCGTCGAGACGGCGGGCCGGGGGGCCTTATCCCGCCCGCTCCCGCGTGAACAGGAACTCCCCCGCCGGATCGTGGGCGGCGAAGCGCCGCTGCGCCGTGTTGCGGTTGGCGACGGCGTAGCAATAGACGCAGCCGTGCGGACAGGTGTCGTAATCCCCGATGTCGCGGCTTTCCGCGCACAGGCAGCCGGGGCGGTTGCCCTTCTCCTTGGCCGCGACGGGCCGCCCGGCGACGTCGGACAGCCGTTGCGCGTCGACGCAGCGGGCCGGCGCCGTTCCGGGGATGCCGGCCAGCTCCGGCTGGGTGCACAGCGTCAGCGCCATGCCGTGCTCCGCGGCGATTTCGGCCAGATCGGCCAGCAGGGCGCGCTTCTCCTCCGGGGCCGGGTCGCGCCAGGGCACACCGGCGGCGTCCAGGTTGCGCGCCGTCTTGCGGTAGGGCTGGAGGAAGGACACCACCGCCTCGTCGGTCAGGCCGCGCATCCGGCCGGCCAGCCGGGCAAAGGTCGCGCGGTGCCAGGACGGCGGCGTTGCGTCTGCCTTCACCATGGGCGCCATCACGATGGGGTCGTAGCGCCAGACGGCGGCGCGCGGCCCCCAGCGGTCGCGCAGCCGGGCCATATGCTCCACCGCGCGCTCCGCGTCGGGGACGGAGCGTTCCAGCGCACCCGGCAGGCCGGTGACGCTGTACTGGACGACGAAGGGAAAGCCGCGCTCCGACACCTCCTCCAGCGCCGGAAGGAAGGGGCCGAGATTCTTGGTCCAGAAGACGAAGCCGTCGACCTCCGCGCGGGTCAGGCCGATGCGGTAGGTCTGGCCGCCATAGGGGTTGACCATGCGGCAGTGCCCGGCCTCCAGCCGGTTCAGGAACCAGCGCCCGTAAAAGGCGGGGATGTCCGTCTTGTAGCTGGCGGAAACGATCATCGCCGAACCATGGTGGCTCGGCGGGCCGCGATCAAGGCTGGATTCGCCGGCGCTTCGGCCTAAAGTGCCGGCACAGGATCAGGGGAGGATGCCGTGACGGGCGGACAGGACGGCCACAGCGTGGGCCATAGCGTGGAATGGGAAGGGCTGGTGCGGTTCCGGCTGCCGGACGGCTGGCGCCCGGAGGTGGAGGAGCATGAGGGTCATGCCGTGGCCGCCTTTCATCCCCCGGCCCCGGCGGGCGGCGTGCTGCGGCTGGTCACCGACCGGGTGGCGCCCAAGGACGGGCCGGACGGCGCCGTGGCGGTGCTGCGCGAGATGGCGCTGCGCTTCGTGCGCCCCGACGACCCGCGGGCCAGCGACCGGATCGTCGAGCCGTGGGGTGACGACGGCGTGCTGGCCCAGGCGGTGATGATGACGGAGGAGGACGGCGGCACCGACGCCCATTACCTGTGGCTGGTCGGGGCGGAGCGGGACGGCAAGGCGGCCGCCGCCATGTTCAGCTACCGCCTGCCCATGGTCATGGACGGGGACGAGTCCTGCGCCGGCACGCTGGCCCTGCTCGACGGGGCGATCCGCGCGGCGGAGATTTTGTGAGCGTCTGGGAGGCGCCCGGACGTTAAGGAAGCCGCCCTGTCGGGGGCGGCTTTTTCTTTTTCGGCCAGGTTGTTCGAACCCGGCATCCCCGGCGTTCCCGCGCCGGTTCGGGCGATCAACGTTCAGGCAATCAACGTTCGGGCGATCAGCAATGGCCGGCGCCGCCGGACATCAGGGCCTTCAACTGTGCCGCCTTCGGATCGAAGGCCATGGCCGCTTCCTCCGCCGCCATGGCGGCCAGGCTGATGAAGCGCGCCAGATCGTCCAGATCACACTTCGTCGCGTCGTCCATAAGGCTGTCGAGGCAGGACTTGATGGCCAGAGCCATGTCGCGCCGTTCGTCCATCATCTTGATCCCCCATGGAATACTGCACACGGTCCCGCTTCGGAAAGCCATGCCTGCGAACAACAGCGGCCCCCTTTGCCTTGGAGGGATATATCATATTTCCTTCGGATCTCCACTATTAGAATCTTGAGACAACAAAGAAACGGAGGAACCGGCAATTGATTGCGCACAAGAATGCACACCATTACTTGTTAATGAAAAGTTAACATGGCTGGGATGCGGGGTTTTGCTTGTGTTAAAGCCCTGTAACAGAGCGCTTTCCGGCGTCTTGGCGGGATGAGGGAATGACGTTGCACGCCTTATGCTTCTGAATACCCTGGTATTCACTTGCGACGCGAAGCCACGGGCGCGACGATATGCCCCGGCGTGCGCGTCACCTTTTGGTCTTTTGACGGTTGGCGGAATGACCAGGACGTTGCAGCCCGAAACGCACCTGCCTATATCTCCGGCGACAGACGTGAATCCACCCAACCGTTCCACCGACCCCAAGGGGATCGCGGCGGTGCCGGACCAAACGGGCCGCCACGCATCTGCCGAACAACAGAGGCTGAACATGAGCAAAGTCATTGGCATCGACCTCGGCACCACGAACTCCTGCGTGGCCGTCATGGAAGGCTCCAGCGCCAAGGTGATCGAAAACGCCGAAGGCACGCGCACCACGCCGTCCATGGTCGCCTTCGCGCAGAACGCGGAGCGTCTGGTCGGCCAGCCGGCCAAGCGTCAGGCGGTGACGAATCCCGAGAACACCCTCTTCGCGATCAAGCGTCTGATCGGCCGCCGCTACGACGATCCGCTGACCAAGAAGGACCAGGGCCTCGTCCCCTACAAGATCATTCCCGGCGACAACGGCGACGCCTGGGTGGAAGCCGTCGGCAAGAAGTACAGCCCGTCGCAGATCAGCGCCTTCATCCTGCAGAAGATGAAGGAGACGGCGGAGAACTATCTGGGCGAGAAGGTGACCCAGGCGGTCATCACCGTCCCGGCCTACTTCAACGACAGCCAGCGCCAGGCGACCAAGGACGCCGGTAAGATCGCCGGCCTGGAAGTGCTGCGCATCATCAACGAGCCGACGGCGGCCGCTCTGGCCTACGGCATGGAGAAGAAGGGCGCCGGCACCATCGCCGTGTACGACCTCGGCGGCGGCACCTTCGACGTGTCCGTTCTGGAGATCGGCGACGGCGTGTTCGAGGTGAAGTCGACCAACGGCGACACCTTCCTCGGTGGTGAGGACTTCGACGCCCGCATCATCGACTACCTCGCCGACGAGTTCCAGAAGGAGCAGGGCATCGACCTGCGCAAGGACCGTCTGGCCCTGCAGCGCCTGAAGGAAGCCGCCGAGAAGGCGAAGATCGAGCTGTCCTCGGCCATGCAGACCGAGGTCAACCTGCCCTTCATCACCGCCGACCAGTCCGGCCCGAAGCACCTGAACGTCAAGCTGACCCGCGCCAAGCTGGAAGCCCTGGTCGACGAGCTGGTCGCCCGCACGATCGAGCCCTGCAAGGCCGCTCTGCGCGACGCCGGCCTGAAGGCCAACGAGATCGACGAGGTGATCCTGGTCGGCGGCATGACCCGCATGCCCAAGGTCATCGAGGCGGTGAAGCAGTTCTTCGGCCGTGAACCGCATCGCGGCGTGAACCCGGACGAGGTGGTCGCCATCGGCGCCGCCATCCAGGGCGGCGTGCTGAAGGGCGAGGTCAAGGACGTCCTGCTGCTCGACGTCACCCCGCTGTCGCTGGGCATCGAGACGCTGGGCGGCGTGTTCACCCGCCTGATCGACCGCAACACGACGATCCCGACCAAGAAGTCCCAGACCTTCTCGACCGCCGAGGACAACCAGAACGCGGTGACCATCCGCGTCTTCCAGGGCGAGCGCGAGATGGCCGCGGACAACAAGATGCTCGGCCAGTTCGACCTCGTCGGCATCCCGCCGGCCCCGCGCGGCGTGCCGCAGGTCGAGGTGACCTTCGACATCGACGCCAACGGCATCGTCAGCGTCACGGCGAAGGACAAGGCCACCGGCAAGGAGCAGCAGATCCGCATCCAGGCGTCGGGCGGCCTGTCGGACGCCGACATCAACAAGATGGTGAAGGACGCCGAAGCCCACGCCGCCGACGACAAGAAGCGGCGCGAGCTGGTGGACGCCCGCAACCACGCGGACGCCCTGATCCACACCACCGAGCGGACGATCAAGGAGAACGGCGACAAGATCCCCGCCGCCGACAAGACCGCCGCCGAGGCCGCCGTGGCCGAGCTGAAGTCGGTCATGGACGGCGAGGACCTGGAGGCCGTGAAGGCGAAGACCGAGGCTCTGGCCCAGGTGTCGATGAAGCTGGGCGAGGCCATGTACAAGGCCGGCCAGGGCGAGGCCCCCGGTGCCGGTGCCGCCGGTGCGGCGGGCGCCGCCCCGAACGAGCCGGGCGTGGTCGACGCCGACTTCGAGGAAGTGGACGACGACAAGAAGAAGTCGGCCTAAGCGTTCGGAACCGGAGGCAATCGTCGGGCAGCCGCCCGTTGCCTCCGGTGTCACAGCCGGGAGAACCCGGCGCCATGCAGTATCGTCCGGCCCGTCATCCGTCCTGCGGTGGCGGGCCGGAGATATGATTGGTCTATTAGTATGTGAAGGCGGTCGGGGCCCATGGCGAAACAGGACTATTACGAGCTGCTCGGGGTGGCGAAGGGCGCCAGCGCGGACGAGATCAAAAAAGCGTACCGCAAGATGGCGATGCAGTATCACCCGGACCGCAACCAGGGTGACAAGGACGCCGAGCACAAGTTCAAGGAAATCAGCGAAGCCTACGACGTCCTGAAGGACGAGCAGAAGCGCGCGGCCTACGACCGCTTCGGCCACGGCGCCTTCGAGAACGGGCGCGGCGGAGCCGGCGGCGGCTTCGGCGGCTTCGATTTCGGCGGCGGCGGCGGCGGCTTCGCCGACATCTTCGACGAGATGTTCGGGGAATTCATGGGCGGGCGCCGCGGTGGCGGCGGCGCGTCGGGCCGCGGCCAGGATCTGCGCTACAATCTGGAGATCGGGCTGGAGGAGGCCTTCAAGGGCACCACGGCCAACGTCCGCGTTCCCTCCACCGTCGCCTGCGATTCCTGCAGCGGCTCCGGTGCGGCGGCGGGGACCCAGCCGGTCACCTGCCCGACCTGCCAGGGCCACGGCAAGGTGCGCGCCCAGCAGGGCTTCTTCACCATCGAGCGCACCTGCCCGGCCTGCCACGGCCAGGGCCGCGTCATCAAGGACCCCTGCAAGAGCTGCGGCGGCGCCGGGCGCCTGCGCAAGGAGAAGACCCTTCAGGTCAACATCCCCGCGGGCGTGGAGGACGGCACCCGCATCCGTCTGGCCGGCGAGGGCGAGGCGGGGTTGCGCGGCGCGCCACCGGGCGACCTCTACATCTTCCTGGCCATCGCGCCGCACCCGATCTTCCAGCGCGACGGCGCCAACATCCACTGCCGGGTGCCGATCCCGATGACCACCGCGGCGCTGGGCGGCACCGTGGAGGTGCCGACCATCGAGGGCAGCCGCACCAAGGTGACGGTGCCGCCCGGCACCCAGTCCGGCCACCAGTTCCGCATCAAGGGCAAGGGCATGTCGGTGCTGCGCAGCCAGCAGCGCGGCGACATGTACATCCAGGCCGTCGTCGAGACTCCGGTCAACCTGACCAAGAAGCAGCAGGAGCTTCTGCGCGAGTTCGACAGCGCTGGCAAGGAAGGTTCCCACCCGCAGTCCGAGGGCTTCTTCGCCAAGGTGAAGGAGCTTTGGGAAGATCTGAAGGACTGAGCCTCTTCGCGCCGTTCCGACCCCAAGAAAAAGGCCCGGCCCATCGCCGGGCCTTTTTCGTGCCGGGCTTTTTCATGAGCGCCGCGTGCTTTTGCCCCAGTGGTATGACCACTTCGGCGTTGACAGCGGCGAGCGGCGGGAAGACTGTCCCGGCAAATCACGTACAAATGCGTTGATGCCACAGGCCGCGCCGCATACGCACGTATCCCTGGAAATCACAGCAATTGCCGTTGCCGATGGGGGGCATCGCGTGTATCAACAAGCGCTTAATCTCCTCAGACGGTTCGCGGAGAGGGCATTCCAGGCGGTGAGCGGCGATCTCTCCTTCGAGCAGTTGCGCGACCTGATGCATCCCGGGGGGCACACCCCGATCATCCAGCGTCGCCGGGCCGTGCTGATCCATTCCCGCGTCCGCATGGTCGCGGCCGTGTTCGCGGTGCTGACGCCGCTGTGGATCGTCATCGACGTCTTCATCTTCCCCTGGCCGCTGTGGGGCTATCTGGCCGGCCTGCGGCTGGTCTCCAGCTTCGCCTTCGGCGCGCTGGCGCTCGGCTACCGGATCTGCGACGACATGGGCAGCGCGTGGCGGGGGCTGGCCCTGCTGCTCGCGGTGCCGACGATCTTCTTCCTCGCCTCGCACCCCATGCTGAACGAGGACATGATTGCGGGAAGCGCGCTGGCGGTGGCCGCCGGCTACGCCTTCCTGCCCTTCGTGATGGTGGCGGGGCTCAGCGTCTTCCCGCTGACCGCGCTGGAAGGGCTCGCCTTCGCGACGCCGATGCTGGCGGCGCACATGCTGGCCGGGGTCTACGGCTCGCTGGTCTTCCCCTTCCCCTCCTATCTGGGCGCCCTGTGGCTGCTGGTGCTCATCATGGTGGTGGCGACGCTGGCGGCGATGAGCCAGCTGCACTTCATGATGGCCCTGGTCGATCAGGCGTCGCACGACGGGCTGACCGGCGCCTTCTCCCGCCGCATCGGGGAGGAGCTTCTGCGGTTGCAGTTCGCGCACGCCCAACGTTCGGACCATCCGCTGTCGGTGATCTTCTTCGACCTGGACAATTTCAAGTCGATCAACGACCGGTACGGCCACGACCAGGGGGATAAACAGCTCGGACGGTCGGCGGAAGCGATCCGCGCCATGCTGCGCCAGTCCGACGTGCTGGTCCGCTGGGGCGGCGAGGAGTTCGTGGTCATCATGCCCAACACTGGCCGTCAGGGCGCCCTGACCGCGGTGGAGCGTCTGCACGAGCGGGGCTTGGGCAAGCGCCCGGACGGAACCCCGCAGACCGCCAGCATCGGCGTCGCCGAATACCTCCACGACCGCCCGGTGGACTGGGAAAGGCTGGTCGATCTGGCCGACCAGCGCATGTACGCGGCCAAGCAGTCCGGCAAGAACCGCATCGTCGCCGACGACCGCGTCCCCGAACCGGCCTGACCTCTTCCACCCTCAGTCGTTGCGCAGCAGCGGGGCGGAGGGCTGGCCGAGCGCCCGCCACGTCCCGAGGAAGCCGAAGGCCAGCGTGATGGCGGTGCTCAGCAGCGCCGTGGTCAGCACGGCCGACGGCAGGAACGTCCAGTCCCAGCGCATCAGGAAGGTCATCACCGCCCAGGCCGTGATGGTGCCGATGACCCCGGCGATGGCCGCGGTCAGGATGCCGAGCAGCCCGTATTCCAGCAGGAACGCCTTCAGCACGTCGGCCCGCGTGGCGCCCAGCACCTTCAGCACGACCGCGTCGTAGACCCGGCGGCGGTGCCCGGCGGCGACCGCGCCGGCCAGCACCAGCGTGCCGGCGGCCAGCGTGATGCCCGCGGTGACGCGCACCGCCGTGCCGATGTGGCCCAGCATGGTGCCCACCGTGTCCAGCGCGTCCTTCACCCGGACCAGCGTCACGTTGGGGAAGCGCTGCAGGACGGAGCGCTGCACCTCCGGCTCCGCCGCCGGGGTGCTGCGGACGGTGGCGATCCAGGTCTGCGGCGCCCGCTCCAGCGTGCCCGGCGCGAAGACCAGGGCGAAGTTGATGGCCAGCGTCGAGAAGTCGGCGGCGCGCACGTTGCCAACCGTCGCCTCGATGGTGCGGCCCAGGACGTTGATCCCCATCCTCGCGCCGGGACCGATGCCGAAGGCGCTCGCCACATTCTGGTGGATGGAGATCAGCGGCGCCCCCTTGTAGTCCTCCGGCCACCAGGACCCGGCGACGATCTCCGAATGCTCGGGCAGCTTGGCGGAATAGGTGATGCCGCGGTCGCCGGACAGCACCCAGGACTGCTCGGGGTTGACCAGCGCCTTCTCCGCCGGCTGGCCGTCCACCGTCTCGATCCGCCCGCGCAGGGAGGGCACCGCCTCGAACCCGCTGGTGTCGGGCAAGGTGGAAACCATCTGCTTCAGCGGCTCGAACTGGTCGGGCTGGATGTCCACGAAGAAGAAGCTTGGCGCGTCCTTGGGGATCGTCTCGTTGACCCGGCGGGAGAAGTTGCCCTCGATCAGCGCGATGGCGACCAGCACCGTCAGGCCGAGGCCGAGCGACAGCACCACCGCTCCGGTCGGGTTGCCGGGCCGATGCAGGTTGGCGAGCGCCAGCCGCATCCCCGGACGGCGTGGGCGCCCCGCCGCCGCGGCCCCGCGCACCACCAGCCACGCCGCCACGCGGAAGGCGATGAAGGTGGCGATGGAGCCGCCGACGAACCAGGCGGCGAACATTTTGTTGTGGGCGGTGGCGACCGCCAGCCCGGCCAGAGCCGCCACGGTCAGCGTCATCGCCGCCAGATAGACCGCGCGCGGTCGGCCCCCGGCGGGGGCGACCACATCGCGGAACTGCGCCGCCGCCGGCACCTCCCGCGCGCGGCCCAGCGGCCACAGCGAGAAGGTCAGGGCGGTCAGCAGGCCGTAGAGCGCGGCCAGCGCCAGGGCGCCCGGGTAGACGCCGATCCGGGTGGGGACCGGCAGCACCTGGTCGAGCAGCGACCCCAGCCCCAGCGGCGCCACCGCGCCGAGCAGCAGCCCGAGCAGGATGCCGAGGCCCGACAGCGCCAGGATCTGCAGCAGATAGACCTGGAAGACCAGATCGCCCGGCGCGCCCAGGCATTTCAGCGTGGCGATGGTGCGGGCGCGCGAGTCGAGGTGGCTGCGCACCGCGTTGCCCACCCCGACCCCGCCGACCAGCAGGGCGGTCAGCCCGACCAGCGTCAGGAACAGCGTCATGCGGTCGATGAAGCGCTCGATCTGCGGGGAGGCGTTGGTGAAGTCGCGGACCCGCCAGCCGGCGTCGGGGAAGCGCGCCGTCAGCGCCTTCTGCCACGCCGCCACGTCGGTGCCCGGCGGCAGGGCCAGCTTGGCGGTCCAATAGACGATGCTGCCGGGCTGGAGCAGGCCGGTGCCCTCCAGCGACGGCAGGCCGATCATCACCCGCGGCCCCAGCGAGAAGGCGCCGTTGGACGCCCGGTCCGGCTCCCGCGTCAGGACGCCGCGCACGGTGAACTCGCCCTCGCCCAGGCGCAGCGTGTCGCCGGTCTTCAGCCCCAGCCGGTCGAGCAGCCCGTCCTCGACCAGCGCGCCCCAGCGCCCGTCGCGGTTGGCCAGCGCCGTGTGCAGGTCACCCTCCGGCGCCAGGGCCACGGAGCCGTAGAGCGGGTAGACGCCGTCCACCGCCTTCAGCTCGACCAGCGTGGACCGCTGGTCGTCGGCGGAGCGGGCCATGGCGCGCATGTCCACCGACTGCGACAGGCGCCCGGCCTGTTCCAGCCAGGAGCGCTGTTCGTCGGTCGGCGGTGCGTAGATCTGCCGCAGCGCGACGTCGCCGCCCAGGATGGCCCGTCCGTCCGCCTGCAGGCCCGACAGAACGCCGCCGGACACGGAATTCACCGCCGCGATGGCCGCGACGCCGAGCGTCAGGCAGGCGAGGAAGATGCGGAACCCCTTCAGCCCCCCGCGCAACTCGCGGCGGGCCAGTCGGAAGGCGAGGGCGAGGTTGGTCATGGCGGCGTCCGACGGGGAATGTGGGTTTGCGGGTGGATGGGGAGTGGTCGTATCGGGCCCCCACCCAACCCTCCCCCACTTTCGCAGGGGAGGGCTTTATCTCCTCCCCCTGCGAAGCGGGGGGAGGTCGGGAGGGGGGCGCGACGCGACCACTCCCCAAAAGGACGTTCAGTCCCCCACCACGCGCTCGCGTTCGGCGCGGGCGGCCATGCCGTCGTCGACGATGCGCCCGTCCATCAGGCGCACGGTCCGGTCGCAACGATCGGCCAGGGATGGGTCGTGGGTGATCAGCACCAGCGTCGTGCCGCGCCGCTCGGCGAGATCGAACAAGAGCTCCACGATGGTGGCGCCGGTGCCGATGTCGAGGTTGCCGGTCGGCTCGTCGGCCAGCAGCAGCGACGGCTCGGCGACGAAGGCGCGCGCCAGGGCGACGCGCTGCTGCTCGCCGCCGGACAGCTGGCCCGGATAGTGGGTCAGCCGGTGGCCCAGCCCGACCGCTTCCAGCCCCTGCCGCGCGCGGTCGAAGGCGTCGGGGGCCCCGGCGAATTCCAGGGGAATGGCGACGTTCTCCAGCGCGGTCATCGTCGGCACGAGGTGGAAAGCCTGGAAGACGATCCCCACATGGTCGCGGCGGAAGCGCGCAAGCCCGTCCTCGTCCAGCCGGCCCAGATCCTGTCCGGCGACGCGCACGGTCCCGCCCGTTGGGCGTTCCAGCCCGGCCATGACCATCATCATGGTCGATTTGCCGGAGCCCGACGGGCCGACCACGCCGACCCGTTCACCGGGCTGGATGCGGAGATTCAGGCCTCTCAGGATGTTGACGGGTCCGGCCGCGCTGTCCAATCTCAGATGCACCTCGTCGAGATCGACGATGGTGGACTCAACGGAATCGGGTCGGGACATTGGCATGCGTCTCTGGAACGGGCGGAGGAATGGGCGGGAAAACCTCACGCCATATGGCATGGTGCGCCGCCATTTCAACACGGTCCTCCTTCGGTCGGGGCTGGCCGCGCTCGCTCTTGTCGCGGGAGTCGGCATGACCGCGCCTGCGCTCGCCCAGAACGGCGCGGGTAAGGGGCCCTACACCCTGCTGGCGCTCGGCGACAGCCTGACCGCCGGCTACGGCCTTCCCGAAGCGCAGTCCTTCACTCCCCAGTTGCAGGCGGCGCTGAGGGCGAAGGGCTACGACGTCACCGTCGTCAACGCCGGCGTGTCGGGCGACACCACGGCGGGCGGGCTGTCGCGGCTCGACTGGGCGCTGGCCGACAAGCCGGACGCCGTGCTGGTGGAGCTGGGGGCGAACGACATGCTGCGCGGGCTCGACCCCGGCGCGGCGCGCGCCAACCTCGACGCCATCCTGAAGCGGCTGACCGGCGAGACGCTGCCCGTGCTGCTGGCCGGGATGTACGCGTCGCCCAGCCTGGGTCGCGCGTACGGCGACCGCTTCAACGCCATCTACCCGGATCTGGCGAAGACGTACGACGTACAGCTCTACCCGTTCTTCCTGGAGGGCGTGGCGGCCGACGCCGCGCTGAACCAGCCCGACGGCATCCATCCCAACGCGGCCGGCGTGAAGGTGATCGTGGAGCGCATCACGCCCCACGTCGCCCGCCTTCTGGACGGCATCGCCAAGAGCGGAGACTGACACCCATGGCGACCCTGGCCGGCGACACCGCCACCACCGAAACCCACTTCAAGGCCGCATCGGCCACCGGCACCGAATGGGGCGCCGTCGTCAAGGCGTGCCTGGACGAGCTGGGCGCGGTGGAGGGCTGCAACCTCGGCTTCCTCTACATCACCGACGCGCTGGCCGAGCACGCGACCAGCATGGTCACGCTGCTGCGCGGCGTCACCGGCATCCGCGACTGGGTGGGCACGGTCGGCATCGGCGTCTGCGCCAACGACGAGGAAATCTTCGACAAGCCGGGCATCGCCGTGATGGTGGCCCGCCTGCCGCCGGAGGGCTTCCGCCTGTTCCCGGTGGTGTCGGGCGACATGGAGCCGCTGCGCCGCATGGCCGGCGGCTGGCTGGACAAGCACGGCGCCATGCTGGCGCTCGCCCACGCCGACCCGCGTCACCAGGACTTGGCCGGGCTGGTCGTTTCGCTGGCGGAATCAACCGGGGCCTTCCTGGTCGGCGGCCTGTCGGCCTCGCGGTCGGAGTTCCCGCAATTCACCATCCCCGGCAACACCGCCACGATGGTCGGCGGGCCGGTGGCCGATGGCGGCGTGTCGGGCGTGCTGTTCGCGCCGCAGGTGCCGGTCGCCACCGGCCTCAGCCAGGGCTGCACGCCCATCGGGCCGGTGCGCACCATCACCGCGGCGGAGGACAACGTCGTCCTGGAGATCGACGGGCGCCCGGCGCTGGAGGTCTTCAAGGAGGACATCGGCGAACTGCTGGCCCGCGACCTCAAGCGGGTGTCCGGCTACATCTTCGCCGGCCTGCCGATCGCCGGCAGCGACACGGCGGATTATCTGGTGCGCGACCTGATCGCTATCGACCCGCGCGCCGGCTGGATCGCCGTCGCCCACCATGTGCAGAGCGGCCAACCCATCCTGTTCACCCGCCGCGACCAGCAGAGCGCCGAGGCCGACATGCGCCGCATGCTGGCGAATATGAAAAAGCGCGTGAAGACCACCCCGAAGGGCGCCCTCTACGTCAGTTGCATCGCCCGTGGCCCCAGCCTGTTCGGCGAGGGCAGCCAGGAACTGGCGCTGATCCGCGAAACCTTCGGCGATATCCCGCTGGCCGGTTTCTTCGCCAGCGGCGAGATCTCCAACGCCCGCCTGTACGGATACACGGGCGTGCTCACCCTGTTCCTTTAAGGACCACATCAAGATGCAATACCGTTCGCTCGGCCGCACCGGCCTGTCGGTCAGCGCCATCGGCCTGGGCACCATGACCTGGGGGCGCCAGAACAGCGAGGCCGAGGGCCACGCCCAGATGGATTACGCGCTCGGCGAGGGCGTCAATTTCTGGGACACGGCGGAAATGTACGCCATCCCCCCGACCGCCGACACGTACGGACGTACGGAGGAGGTGATCGGCACCTGGTTCAAGGCGACCGGCAAGCGCGACCAGGTGATCCTGGCGAGCAAGGTCGTCGGCGCCACCGACGGCGGCTTCGCCTGGGTGCGCAACGGCGAGGCGAAGCTGGACCGCGCTAACATCTTCGCGGCGGTGGAGGCCAGCCTGCGCCGGCTCCAGACCGACTACATCGACCTGTACCAGCTCCATTGGCCTGACCGTTCGACCAACCGCTTCGGCGCGCGCAACTACGTCCACCGGCCGGAGAAGGACGGCACGCCCATCGAGGAGACTCTGGCGGCGCTCGACGAGCTGGTGACATCCGGCAAGGTCCGCCACATCGGCGTGTCGAACGAGTCGCCCTGGGGCGTGATGCAGTTCCTGAAACTGGCGGAGGACAAGGGCCTGCCGCGCATCGCCTCGATCCAGAACGCCTACAGCCTGCTCAACCGGACCTTCGAGCAGGGTCTGGCCGAGGTGTCCCTGCGCGAGGATGTCGGACTTCTCGCCTATTCGCCGCTGGCCGCCGGCACGCTGACCGGCAAGTATCTGGACGGTGCCGTTCCCGCCGGCACCCGCCGCGCGCTGGATCACCGCAAGTCGCGCTACGCCACCGTCAACGCCGACGTGGCGACGAAGGAATATCTGGACATCGCCCGGCGCCACGGCCTGTCGCCGACGCAGATGGCCATCGCCTTCACCCTGCGGCAGCCCTTCGTGGCGTCCTCGCTGATCGGCGCGACGACCATGGAGGACCTCAAGTCCAACATCGCGGCGGTGGACGTCACGCTGTCGGACGAGGTGATGAAGGACATCGAGGCGGTCAACGCCCGCTATCCCGACCCCTGCCCGTAACCGTTCCGGAAAGCCAATGATCCGTCTCTTCGTCGCCCTCGATTTTCCGGAGGATGTGCGCCGGCGTCTGGCGGGGCTGGGCGGCGGCGTGCCCGGCGCCCGCTGGACCGACGCGGACAACCTGCATCTGACGCTCCGCTTCATCGGGGAGGTGCCGGGGGATCAGGCGGCGGAGATCGACGAGTCGCTGGCGCAGATCGCGGCGCCGGCCTTCGATCTGGTTCTGGACGGCGTGGGCGTGTACGGCAGCGGCCGTAACGCCCGCGTCCTCTGGGCCGGGGTGGAGCGCAGCGACGCCTTGTCGCACCTCCAGTCCAAGGTTGAGTCGGCGATCGTCCGTTGCGGCCTGCCGGCGGAGGAGCGCAAATTCTCGCCCCACGTCACGCTTGCCCGGCTGAAGGACGCGCCGAAGGACCGGATCGGGCGCTTCGTCGAGGAGCGCGGGATGTTCCGCGCCGGTCCGATCCGGGTGGAGCACTTCACGCTCTACCGCAGCCACCTGGGCAAGGGGGCCGCGGTGTACGAGGCGCTGTCGGAATACGGACTGGAGTGACGGGCGGGCGGCGCCTTACAGCGGCACGCCCTTGATCATCCGCGGCAGCTCGCCGACCACGCCCATCGCGTGCCGCATGAAGAAGCGCTTCAGCGGCGGCAGGCGGTTGACGACGGCCATGCCGACGTCGCGGGCCAGCTTGATCGGCGGGATGTTGTTGGAGAACAGGTGCACCAGACCGTCGCAGACCACGGCCAGCAGCACCGTGTCGAAGCGGCGCCAGCGCTGGAAGCGGGCCAGCACCTCCGGCGAGCCGACGTCCAGCCCCAGCCGGTGGGCGTCCACGATCACCTCGGCGAGCGCCGCCACGTCGCGCAGGCCCAGGTTCAGCCCCTGCCCGGCGATGGGGTGGATGGCGTGGGCCGCCTCGCCGATCAGGGCGACGCGCTCGGCGATGAAGCGCTCGGCCAGCAGGACCGACAGCGGCCAGGCATCGCGCCGGGTCACCAGCTCGATGTCGCCCAGATAGCCGCCCGAACGCCGGGTCAGCTCGTCGATGAACTGGTCCTCCGGCAGCTTCAGATACATGTCGACCAGCGACCGCTTCTCGCTCCACACGATGGAGGAGCGGTTCTCGGTCATCGGCAGCACGGCGAAGGGGCCGTTGGGCAGGAAATGCTCCACCGCCACGCCGTTGTGCGGCTCCGAATGGCGGATCGTGCAGATGATCGCGGACTGGTCGTAGGCCCAGGTCCGCAGCTTGATCCCGGCGCTCTCCCGCGCCAGCGAGCGGCGCCCGTCGGCCCCGACGACCAGCCGCGCCTTGACCACCCGCCCGTCGGCCAGCGTCACCGTGGCGCCGCTGCGGTTGCGCTCGATCGACACCGCCTGGGCGGGGGCCAGATGGTGCAGGCCGGGCAGTTCCTTGGCGCGGGCGAACAGGGCGCGGCGCATGTCCTTGTTGTCGAGAATCCAGCCGAAGGGCTGGTTCTTGCCGTCCCAGGTCAGCTCCGTGTGGTCGTAATGGACGAACAGGGGCGAGAACTGGTCGGCGACCCGGATGTCCAGGATCGGGCCGGCGTAGGGCTCCATGTGCTTCCACACGCCCGCCCCCTCCAGCACCTTCATCGAGGCGTAGGCGACCGCCGTGGTGCGGATGTCGAAATCGTCTCCCGCCTGCCGGTCCGGGCTGTCGCGGTCGATGCAGACCACCGGAACGCCCGCGGTGGCCAGCGCCGCCGCCATGCTGAGCCCGGCCAGTCCGCCGCCCAACACGACGACGTCGGTCGTGATCTCCTGCGCTGCGGTGGTGCCCGATTCGGTCATGATGGCGCTGCCCTTCGATCAGTGTAGACGGGTACGAACAATCGTTCCGCTCGGTCCGGATGTCCAGCGGCGCTGCGTCGCGGCCCCCGAATTGCGTAATTATTAGGCATGACCTGCCCAATCGATCGGCGAAACAGCCGAAAACCGCTGAAAAGGGCCGATTCTGCAACCGGCACGATTTTTGAAGACATTGCTTTTTATGGTCGAGGCGAACACGCTCGAGTCACGTTCGGAAAACCCGCCGTCACGGCGGGATCGGCCGAGGGGGGACCGGGCGACCGCAAGGGCCCGCAAACACGCATACCCAAGGGGAAGCCACATGAAACTGGTTATGGCCATCATCAAGCCGTTCAAGCTCGACGAAGTGCGCGAGGCGCTGACGTCGCTCGGGATTCAGGGCCTGACGGTGAGCGAGGTGAAGGGCTTCGGACGCCAGAAGGGTCAGACCGAGATCTACCGCGGCGCCGAGTATTCCGTGAGCTTCCTGCCCAAGGTGAAGGTCGAGGTCGCGGTGTCCGACGACCAGTACGAGCAGGTGGTCGAAGCGATCCAGAAGGCCGCCAACACCGGCCGCATCGGCGACGGCAAGATCTTCGTGCTGGACATTGCCCAGGCCGTGCGCATCCGCACCGGCGAGACCAACGCCGAAGCTCTCTGAGGCGTTTTGGAGGAAGCGGACAGGGCGGGGCGTCGTGGCCCGGCCCCTCCCGCCAGGGGGGAAGGCGCGTCCGCTTTTTCTTGCAGCGGGGCATCGATGATCTGCCCGGTGACTTGAGGCCGGGCGCGCCAGTCTTTCCACTGTGACGCCAAGGCCGCCGGAACGGGCGGCGTATGCTTTCCCTTGACCGGGCCTCGTCCGGTTTTGTGCCCTTGTGCCGGGACTCCACCGTCGATAGGATCGTTTCCGTTTCGTATCGGGCAGAGGCCCCCAGAGGCCCCTGACGGGCCGTGCCCCTTGGGGCCGGCCCGGCCTTCTCGGGCCGTCCTCATGGAAAGGATTCTCGGCGGCATGTCGCTCCCGGACCTCGGCACCTTCGCTCTCGTCAACGACCGGCTCGACCGGCTGTCGGACTACCCCTTCACCCGGCTGGCGGCGCTGCTGTCCGGGGTGACGCCGCGCGCCAACGCCGAGCCGATCCTGATGTCGGTGGGCGAGCCGCAGCACCAGCCGCCGGCCATCATCGACGAGACGCTGCGCGCCAACGCCCATCTGTGGGGCAAATACCCGCCGGTCGGCGGCACGCCGGAGTTCCGCGAGGCGGTGGGCGCTTGGCTGACCCGCCGCTACGCCCTGCCGGACGGGCTGTTCGACGCCGAAAAGTCTGTCCTGCCGGTGTCCGGCACGCGCGAGGCGCTGTTCCTGCTCGCCCTGCTGGCCGTGCCGCCGAGCAAGGCGGGCCGGCAGCCGGCGGTGCTGATGCCCAACCCCTTCTACGCGCCCTACGAGGGGGCGGCGCTGCTCGCGGGGGCGGAGCCGGTGTTCCTGCCCTCCACCCGCGAAACCGGCTTCCTGCCCGACCTCGACGCGCTGACGCCGGAGCTGCTGGAGCGCACGGCGCTGTTCTACCTCTGCACCCCGGCCAACCCGCAGGGGGCGGCGGCCGACGCCGCCTATCTGGAGCGGGCGATCGGGCTGGCACGGCGCTACGGCTTCATCCTGGCGGTGGACGAGTGCTACGCCGAGATCTATCTGGACACGCCGCCGGTCGGCGCGCTCCAGGTCGCCGCGGGCCTCAACCATGAAGGCCCCGATCATAAGGCAGGCCCCTGGGCGAACATCCTGGTCTTCCATTCCCTGTCCAAGCGGTCGAGCGCCGCCGGGCTGCGGTCGGGCTTCGTGGCCGGCGATCCGGAGCTGATGTCCCGCTTCACCCGCCTGCGCAGCTACTCCAACGCCGGGATGCCGCTGCCGGTGCTGGCGGCCAGCGCCGCCCTGTGGCGGGACGAGGCGCATGTCGAGGAGAACCGCGCGTTCTACCGCGCCAAGTTCGACGCGGCGGAGGCCGCGCTGAAGGGACGCTACGGCTACTACCGCCCGGACGGCGGCTTCTTCCTGTGGCTGGAGGTCGGCGACGGCGAGGAGGCGACGCGCCGGCTGTGGGCGGAGGGCGGCATCCGCGTGCTGCCCGGCGCCTACCTGACCCGCAGCAACCCCGGCGAGGCCAATCCCGGCGCCCCCTTCATCCGCATCGCGCTGGTGAACGACGCCGAGACGGTCGCCCACGCCTGCGCCGCCATCGCCCGCATTCTGGGATAAGGGCCGCCCGGTTCGGCTCACGTCACCCCGGTCTTTCGCCCCGAAGGACGGGTTCGGTACAGCACGTTCTTGAGGACCTTCTGCCCATGGCACGACCCGCAAGCCCCCGCAGCGGAAGCGGCAAAAGCGCCGGAGCACGGCCCGCCGGAGCGCGGCCGGAGAAGCCGCCCTTCTTCTCGCCCGCCACGCGCGCCTTCGTGGTGGCGCGGGCGCGCGAGCTGGCGGGCTTTGCGCTGGGCGTGGTCGGTCTGGTGCTGATGGTCATCCTGGGCAGCTACAACCCGGCCGACCCCTCGTGGAACGCGGTTCCGGCGGCGGACGCCCACATCCACAACCTGTTCGGCCGGTTCGGCGCCCATCTGGCGGATGTCCTGATCCAGTCGCTGGGCTGGGCGGCCTATCTGCTGGCGCTGGTCCCGATGATGTGGGGCTGGCGGCTCAGCCTGCAGAAGAGCATCCGCCACCCGCTGTTCCGCAGCGTGCTGGCGGTGTGGGGCGTGCTTCTGGTCGCCATGTTCCTGGCCGGAATGGGCGGCGGAGGCGGAGACCCGCTGAACGGCCATCCCGGCGGCAGCTTCGGCATCGTCCTGCTGGACGGGGTCAGCAAGCTGCTGTTCGGCGGCCCCGGCAATCCGCTGGTCGGCACCGTGGCCGGCGTGGCCGGCGGGCTGATCCTGTTCGTCGCCATGGGCCTGTCGATCCGCGAATGGGCGGCCAGCCTGCGCGAGACCGCCGCCGGCCTCGCCCGCCTCGGGCGGGGCGCGCGGGCCGGCGTGTCCTTCGTGCGCGACAAGGGCGCGGAGGCCGCGCGCAATGCCGCCCGCCAGACCGGCGGCCTGCTGCGCCGGGAGCCCAGCCTCGCCACGGCGGGGAAGGAGGCCGCCGCCCCGACTCTCGACGACACGCCCGACGAGGACGGCGGCGCCATCACCCTGCGCGCCGCGCCGCGCGGCCGGCTGTCCGACTCGATCAGCGTCGAACCGCGCGTGGAGGCCAAGACCCGCGCCGTTCCGGTGGTCACCCCGCCCGCCGGGGGCAAGACGAAGGCCGCCGACCAAGGGCGCCCGGCCAAGCAGGCCGCCCTCAATCTGGAGGAGGCGGACGGCTACGAGCTGCCGCCGCTCGACCTGCTCCAGATCGTCCCGACCAGCGTGCGCGGCGAGAAGGTGGACGAGGCGGCGCTGCGCGAGAACGCGGTGAAGCTGGAAGGCGTGCTGTCCGACTTCGGCGTGCGCGGCGAGGTGCAGAAGGTCCATCCCGGCCCGGTCGTCACGCTCTACGAGCTGGAGCCGGCGCCCGGCACCAAGTCGTCCCGCGTCATCGGTCTGGCCGACGACATCGCCCGCTCGATGAGCGCGGTGTCGGTCCGCGTCGCCGTGGTGCCGGGCCGCAACGTCATCGGCATCGAGCTGCCCAACGCCAAGCGCGAAACGGTGCTGCTGCGCGAGCTGCTGGCCGGCGACGTCTTCGACAAGACGGCGGGCAAGCTGCTGCTGGCGCTGGGCAAGGACATCGGGGGCCAGTCGGTGGTGGCCGACCTCGCCCGCTTCCCGCACCTGCTGGTCGCCGGCACGACGGGCTCGGGCAAGTCGGTGGCGATCAACACGATGATCCTGTCGCTGCTCTACCGTCTGCCGCCCGACCGCTGCCGCTTCATCATGATCGACCCCAAGATGCTGGAGCTGTCGGTCTATGAGGGCATCCCCCATCTGCTGACGCCGGTCGTCACCGATCCGAAGAAGGCCGTGGTCGCCCTGAAATGGACGGTGCGGGAGATGGAGGACCGCTACCGCAACATGTCCAAGCTGGGCGTGCGCAACATCGAGGGCTACAACGCCCGCCTGCGCGAAGCCCGCGCCGACGGCGAGCTGCTGACCCGCCGCGTCCAGACCGGCTTCGACCCCGACACCGGCAAGCCGATCTTCGAGGAGCAGCCGCTCGATCTGAAGGAGCTGCCCTACATCGTGGTCATCGTGGACGAGATGGCCGACCTGATGCTGGTGGCGGGCAAGGACATCGAGGCGGCGATCCAGCGGCTGGCCCAGATGGCCCGCGCCGCCGGCATCCACCTGATCATGGCGACGCAGCGCCCGTCGGTGGACGTCATCACCGGCACCATCAAGGCCAACTTCCCGACCCGCATCAGCTTCCAGGTGACCAGCAAGATCGACAGCCGCACCATCCTGGGGGAGCAGGGGGCGGAGCAGCTGCTCGGCCAGGGCGACATGCTCTACATGGCCGGCGGCGGCCGCATCACCCGCGTCCACGGCCCCTTCGTCGCCGACGGCGAGGTCGAGCAGGTGGTGAAGTTCCTCAAGACCCAGGGCGAGCCGAGCTACGTCGACTCCATCACCGAGGAGGACGACGAGGACGGCGGCTCCTTCGACGACGGGTCGGGCGCCGGCGGCGGGTCGGGCGACGACCTCTACGACAAGGCGGTGGCGGTGGTCTGCCGCGAGCGCAAGGCGTCGACCAGCTTTATCCAGCGCCAGCTCCGCATCGGCTACAACTCCGCCGCCCGCCTGATCGAGCGGATGGAGACCGAGGGCGTGGTCAGCAAGCCCAACCACGCCGGCAAGCGCGAGGTTCTGGCCCGCAACATTGAGGAGTGAACGGCGGTTGCCCCCTCCCTAGTCCTCCCCCTCCCCCTCTTCGAGGTGGAGGGGACTGCCGCCGCTTCGCCCATGCCTCCTCTCCCTCGAAGAGGGGGAGGGTTGGGGAGGGGGTTAAGCGCTCTTTCTCCTTGGAACCACCACCGCCGCGCCCCATTTCCGCCCGGAACGTCCGGTTACCTAGCAGGCATCATGAAGATCCCGTTCCGCCGCATTCTGGCTGCCGCCGCTCTCTCCGCCTCCGTCGCCATGACCATGGCTGGCGCCGTCCCCGCGCTCGCCGCGCCGCGCGCCGCCGCCCTGTCCACCCAGGACCAGGCGCTGGTGGCCCAGGCGGAAAACTATCTGAACGGCATCGGCACGCTGCAATCGAAGTTCGTGCAGGTCGCTCCGAACGGCCACCAGACGGCCGGCACCTTCTACCTCGCGCGTCCCGGCCGGATGCGGCTGGAATACGACCCGCCGGTGAAGGACTTCGTCGTCGCCGACGGCGCCTTCATCTTCTATTGGGACGGCGAGATGCGGCAGCAGTCCAGCGCCCCCATCGGCAGCACGCTGGCCGACTTCATCCTGCGCAAGAACATCCGGCTGTCCGGCGACGTGACGGTGACCGGGGTCTATCAGGCGCCGGGGCTGGTGGAGATCAGCCTGACCGAGACCAAGGACCCCGGCAAGGGCACCCTGACGCTGGTTTTCGAGGACCGGCCCTTCCAGCTCCGCAAATGGCGGGTGCTGGACGCCCAGGGGCTGACGACCGAGGTGGCGCTGATGAACCCGCGCGAGGGCATGCAGTTCGACTCGAAGCTGTTCTACTTCATCGAGCCCAGCAAGAGCGACTACGGCCGCAACAACTGATCCGCCCCCGGCCGATCCGCACGGATTTCGCGCGAATCCCGCCACCGCGACAACCCGCCGCCGCAACGATGTCCTCCTGATTCTGTTGCCGTGATGTATCGGGCGCGCTCACCCGCGCCCGGTGCACTCGAACGGATGAGGGGAGACGAGACATGGCGACGGAGGCGGTGTACGAGGCCCGGCGGGTCCAGGGCATGAACGATCTGCTGGCGCGCAACTGGTGGGCGCTGGCGTTGCGCGGGGCCGCGGCGGTGATGCTCGGCCTGCTGGCTTTCCTTCTGCCAGGGGCGACGGTCGCCACCCTGGCGGTTCTGCTCGCGGCCTACCTGCTGATGGACGGGCTGTTCGCCATCATCGGCGGCGTCCGCGCCGCGCAGGCGCAGGAGCGCAGCCTGCCTTTCATCCTCGACGGCGTGGTCAGTCTGGTGGCGGGCGCCGTGGCCCTGCTGTGGCCGGAGGCGAGCCTGTTCGCGCTGATCTTCGTGATCGCCGCCTGGTCGGTCATCACCGGCTTCGCCAAGATCATGACCGCGTGGCGCATGCACCGCACCCACGGCAAATGGGCCTGGGGCGTGGCCGGTGCCCTGTCGGTGCTGTTCGGCTTCGGCATGTGGGTCCTGCCGTCGCTGGGCCTGCTGGCCGTGGCGCTGGGCGTGGGCAGCTATCTGATCGCCTATGGCGCGCTGGCCATCATCACCGCCGTCCGCCTGCGCCGCTGCCTGCACGACCGGAACCACCCTTCCAACCACGGCAACGCCGTGGCGGCGGAGTAAACGTTCAGCGGACCCAAGCCTATCGACCGGGGGCGATGCGGCGGTAGCCGAGCGCCTCGGCGATGTGCGGGCGGCGCACGCCGCCCCCGCCGTCCAGATCGGCCAGTGTGCGGGCGACGCGCATGACGCGGTGATAGCCGCGGGCCGACAGCTTCAGCCGCTCCGCCGCCTCGGTCAGCAGGGCGCGGCCCGGCTGGTCGGGGGCGGCGGCCTTCTCCAGCAGTTCGCCGTCCGCCTCGGCGTTGGTGCGCACCGCACGGCCCTCGGAAAAGGGGCCGAAGCCGGCGTAGCGCTCCGCCTGTATGGCGCGGGCCAGAGCGACGCGGGCGGCCACGTCGGCGCTGCCCTCGGCGGGCGGCGGCAGGCTGAGGTCGGCGGGGCTGACGGCAGGCACGTCGATGTGCAGGTCGATGCGGTCGAACAGCGGCCCGCTGATTTTCGACTGGTAGTCGGCGGCGCATTTCGGCGCACGGGCGCAGGCCAGCGACGCGTCGTCGAGATGCCCGCAGCGGCAGGGATTCATTGCCGCGATCAACTGCACCCGCGCCGGGTAGGTCACATGGTGGTTCACCCGGCTGACGACGGCCTTGCCGGTCTCCAAGGGCTGGCGCAGCGCCTCCAGCGTGCCGCGCGGGAATTCGGGAAGCTCGTCGAGGAACAGCACGCCCTTGTGGGCCAGCGAGATTTCCCCCGGCTTGGCGCGCGAGCCGCCGCCGACCAGGGCGGGCAGGCTGGCCGACTGGTGCGGTGACCGGTAGGGGCGCTGGCGCAGCAGTTTGCCGCCCTCCAGCAGTCCGGCGACGCTGTGGATCATCGACACCTCCAACGCCTCCGCCGGGTCGAGCGGCGGCAAGAGGCCCGGCAACCTCGCCGCCAGCATCGACTTGCCGGAGCCGGGCGGCCCGATCATCAACAGATTGTGCGATCCGGCAGCGGCGACCTCCAGCGCGCGCTTGGCCGTCTCGTTGCCCTTCACGTCGCGCAGGTCGAGCGGCGCCTCGGCGCATTCCTGGATGCGCGGGCGGGGGCGGGTCAGCACCTGCTGGCCGCGGAAGTGGTTGATGAGGGCGAGCAGCGTGGCGGGCGCCAGCACGTCCAGCCCCTCGCCCGCCCAGGCGGCTTCGCCGCCGCAGGCCTCCGGGCAGATCAGCCCGCGGTCGTGGGCCAGCGCGTTGATCGCCGCCGGCAGCACCCCGGCCACCGGGGTCAGCGCCCCGTCCAGCGCCAGTTCGCCCAGCGCGCAGTAGCGGCTCATCTCCAGGTCGGGCAGCACGCCCATGACGGTGAGCAGGGCCAGCGCGATGGGCAGATCGAAATGGCTGCCCTCCTTCAGCACGTCCGCTGGGGCGAGGTTGACGGTGATCCGCTTGGCCGGCAGGGCGAGGCCAAGCGCGTGCAACGCCGCCCGCACTCGCTCCCGGCTCTCGGCCACCGCCTTGTCGGGCAGACCGACCACGGTGAAGGCGACGATGCCGCCGGACATCTGAACCTGAACGTCGATGTCCAGAACCTCGATGCCCTGAAACGCAACCGTGTTGATCCGCGCAACCATGCCAGACGCCATGCTTTGGGAAATGCACGCGAGTGTATGGAAGCTTCGGAAAACATGCCAGCGCGACGGGTGCGCTCATGGTGCTGTCGCGCGCACTTCCGGTCCCATCCGGCCACCGTCAAATGAGTTGCGTCAACCGGTCCGTTGATTGACACACGCTTATGAAGCCTTTCCATCTCGGACGGGAGAAGATGAAAGGCGACCAGCCCAGACCGGACTAGCAATCGCCACCTCCACGTTCCGATTTCCGGAAAACCCGTGAAATGGATTTGTGTGGATTTTATACAACTCTCCTGTCCGCCTTGTCCGATGCGATGTGCCAGAGCAAATGCGGAACATGGATTTTCAGAATGTGTCGGACGTCATTTCCCGATGCGGTGGAGCCAAAGCTGCTGAGCCGCAGTCGACCCCTTGTATAGGCGCTGGCATAACTTGGCCGAAGACGATGCCTGCCAGCTTCCGCGACCTTCAATATGTATGTGGTTGGAACACCAGGCGTGTTCAGCACCATCCCATGATCGGCCGCCGCAATGTTCTCCCATGGTACCGGCTGTATGGTCTGTCCATGAATGAACAATCCGTCTGCGTCTGCTTTGATCATCGGACCCTTGCAGATCAAAAGGGATATGGTTTCTGCTGATGCCATGACGGAAACAACGATTGTGGCAATGCCCAGCCACGCACCAAGCGCCGACATCTCGGAAATTTTGAACAGATAAAATCCCCAAGCTGCTGAAAAGGTTTGCACCGATAAAATGAGAAGCTGCCGTGGCCGTGAGGCGTAGGCGACAAACACATCATCCTTGCTATCAGCGGCGTCTGCCTCGGCATGCATGTCATTGACCTCGGGTTTCGGTTGGGCCGGATGGAGTGAAGGGCGCCATAAAATTGTATATAAATGATCAGAAATTCTCAAATGCACGTCGTGCTGGTAGAATTTCCACTCGACCCGGCCCCTCCTCCGTGAGGGCGCCGGCAACGGACTTTTGGGAAGCCGGGCGATCCGCCCTATCTTTGGCAGACGACACACCGAACGAGGGACCGGGACCGTGCAGCTTCTTCTCAGCACCTGGGCCGAGGCCGAGACCTATCTGAAGACCTCCAAGGGCATCATCCTGCCCATCGGCTCCACCGAGCAGCATGGGCCGAACGGCCTGATCGGCACCGACGCCATCTGCGCCGAGGTCGTGGCCCGCGGCGTCGGCGACGCCACCGGGGCCATGGTCGGGCCGACCATCCCGGTGGGCATGGCCGTGCACCACATGGACTTCGCCGGCTCGATGACGCTGAAGCCCTCCACCCTGATCGCCCTGCTGCGCGACTATGTGATGTCGCTGGCCGAGCATGGGTTCGAGCGCTTCTTCTTCGTCAACGGCCATGGCGGCAACGTCGCGTCGGTCCGTGCCGCCTTCTACGAGATCTACGCGGAGAACCGCGCCCTGCGCGGCCGGCAGGCGCCGGAACTGCGCTGCACCCTGGTCAACTGGTGGGAGAACCAGGAGATCGGGCGCCTGTCGCGGGAGCTGTTCGGCGGCAAGGAGGGCTCCCACGCCACGCCCAGCGAGGTGTCGCTGACCCAGTACGCCTATCCCGAGGCGATCAAGACGGCGGCGATGGACCCGGAGACCGCGTCGCCCGGCGGCTTCTACGACGCCCGCGACTTCCGCCGCCGCCATCCGGACGGGCGCATCGGCTCCGCCCCCGGCCTCGCCTCGCCGGAGCATGGCAAGCGTCTGTTCGAGACGGCGGTGGAGGCGATTTCGCGCCAGTACGGCGCCTTCCTGGCGGAGGCCTGAGCGGAAAAGCCTGCCTGCGGTCTTGAACTCGGGCGGGGCTTCACCGCATCATCCCGCGCCGAGACAACGATTGGGGGAAACAGCCGTCATGCCGAACCGCCAGAGGCGCACCGCGCTCGCCATCACCATGGGAGCGGTCCTCGGGCTGGCCGGCGCGCTGGCCGCCGGTCCGGTCCTCGCGCAGGCGGCCCCCAGGACCGATCCGGCCCGTACTGACTTGGTGGTCGGGATGCGGCTGGAGCCGCCGCACCTCGACCCCACCGCGGGCGCCGCCGCGGCCATCGACGAGGTGACCTACGCCAACCTGTTCGAGCCGCTGACCCGCATCGACGCCGAAGGCAAGGTGGTGCCGGGCCTCGCCGAAAAATGGGAGGTGTCGGCGGACGGGCTGACCTACACCTTCCACCTGCGCAAGGGGGCGAAGTTCCACGACGGCACCGACGCCGATTCGGCGGACGTGAAGTTCTCGCTCGACCGCGCGCGCGGCGCCGACTCGGTCAACGCGCAGAAGGGCTATTTCGCCGCCATCGCCGGGGTGGAAGCAGCGGACGCCCAGACCGTGACGGTCACCCTGTCGCGGCCCGACGGGCTGTTCCTCTTCCACATGGCGTCGGGCGACGCCGCCATCGTCGCGCCGGAGTCGGCGGGCGCCAACAAGCAGACCCCGGTCGGCACCGGCCCCTTCAAGTTCGAGCGCTGGGTGGCCGGCGACCGGGTGGTGCTGGTGCGCAACCCCGACTATGACGGGCCGAAGCCGGCGCTGGAGCGCGTCACCTTCCGCTTCATCAGCGACCCGGCGGCCCAGGTCGCCGCGCTGAAGGCCGGCGACATCGACAGCTTCCCGCAGTTCGACACCTACGAGGCGCTGCCCCAGTTCCGCGACGACGGTGCCTTCACCGTCATGGTCGGCACGACGGAGGGGGAGACGATCCTCGGCACCAACAACGCCCGCAAGCCCTTCGACGACCTGCGGGTGCGCCGGGCGATGGCCCACGCCATCGACCGCAAGACGCTGATCGACGGGGTGCTGTTCGGCAACGGGGCCGCCATCGGCAGCCACTTCCCGCCGCACCGCGCCGGCTACGTCGACCTGACCGGCCTCTACCCCTACGACCCGGACAAGGCCAAGGCGCTGCTCGCCGAGGCCGGCCTTCCCGACGGGTTCGCGACGACGCTGCGCCTGCCGCCGCCGATCTACGCCCGCCGCTCCGGCGAGCTGATCGCCGCCATGCTGGCCGAGGTCGGCGTCCGCGTGACGATCGAGCCGATGGAATGGGCGCCCTGGCTGGAGAAGGTGTTCAAGGGCAAGGATTACGACCTGACCCTGATCGCCCACACGGAGCCGCTGGACATCGACATCTACGGGCGCCCCGACTACTACTTCAACTACCGCAGCGAGCGTTTCAACGCCGTGGGAGCGGAACTGGACCGCGCCCAGGACCCCGCCAAGCGCAACGCCCTCTACGGCGAGCAGCAGCGCATCCTGGCCGAGGACGCGGTGAACGGCTTCCTCTTCATGCTGCCCTCGGCCACCGTGCAGAAGTCGGCGGTGCAGGGCATGTGGGTCAACCGCCCGATTCAGGCCAACGACGTGACGGGCGTCCGGTGGAAGTGATCCGGCGCGGCCGGACCGGACCCGGCGGGGGCTGACCCGCGTGCTCGCCTTCCTGGTGCGCCGTCTGCTCACCCTGGCGCTGACGGCGTGGCTGGCCACGCTGGTGGTCTTCGCCGTGCTGGAGGCGATCCCCGGCGACCCCGCCCTGGTGATGCTGGGCACCAGCGCGCAGCCGGAGGCGGTGGCCGCCCTGCGCGCCCAGATGGGGCTCGACCGACCCTGGCCCGTCCGCTACGCCGGCTGGGTGGGCGGCATGCTGCACGGCGATTTCGGGACCAGCCTGACCTACGCGCGCCCGGTCGCCGGGCTGGTCGCCGACCGGCTGGCCATCACCCTGCCGCTGGCCGGGCTGGCTTTGGTCCTCTCGGCGGGAATCGCCATTCCGCTGGGCCTGTTCGCTGCGGGACGGCAGGGGCGGGCGGGGGATTGGGCGGTCATGGCCTTCGGGCAGATGGGCATCGCGGTGCCCGGCTTCTGGTTCGCCATCCTGTTGATTTTGCTGTTCTCCGTGCGGCTGGGCTGGTTCTCCGCCGGCGGCTTTCCGGGGTGGGAGGCCGGGGCGGGGCCGGCGCTGAAGGCGCTGCTGCTGCCCGCCGTGGCGCTGGCCCTGCCGGAGGCGGCGATCCTGGCGCGCATCACCCGCACCGCGGCGCTCGACACGCTGCGCGAGGAGTATGTGCGCACGGCGGTCGCCAAGGGCCTGCCGCGCCGGGTGGTGCTGCGACGCCATGTGCTGCCCAACGCGCTGATCCCCGTCGCCACCATCCTGGGTCTGCAATTTTCCTTCCTCGTCGCCGGGGCAGTGGTGGTGGAGAACGTCTTCACCCTGCCGGGGCTGGGCCGGCTGCTCTATCAGGCCATCGGCCAGCACGACCTGATCGTGGTGCAGAGCGTCGTCGTGCTGCTGGCGGTCACGGTGGTGGCGGTCAACGCGCTGGTCGACATCGCCTGCGCCGCCATCGACCCGCGCCCGCGGGTGACGGCATGACAGTGTTCATGAGACGGCTGAGGCGCCTGCCGGTCAGCCTGCTGCTGGGCGGACTGCTCACCGCGCTGGTGGTGGGGGCGGCGCTGCTGTCGCTGGTCTGGACGCCCTTCCCGGCGGAGCAGGTGCGGGTGGTCGCCCGGCTGCGCCCGCCGGGGCCGGTCCATTGGCTGGGCACCGACCATTTCGGACGCGATGTGCTGTCGATGATCCTGGTCGGCGCCCGCAACTCGCTGGCCGTCGGGGCGGCGGCGGTGGCGCTCGGCGCTGTTTTGGGCGTGCCGCTGGGGCTGGCCGCCTCCGCTTGGGGACGCTGGGGGGACGAGGCGGTGGCGCGGCTGGGCGACCTGCTGTTCGCCTTTCCGGCGGTGCTGACGGCGATCCTGCTGACGGCGGCGCTGGGGGCGGGGGCGGTGAACGTCGTGCTGGCGCTCGGCCTGTTCAACGCCGCGGTCTTCGCGCGGGTGGCGCGCGGGGCGGCGCTGGCCGTCTGGCGGCGGGACTTCGTGCGCGCCGCGCTGGCGCTGGGGCGCGGGCCGCTGTCGGTGACGCTGGTGCACGTGCTGCCCAACATCGCCGGGGTGGTGATCGTCCAGGGGACGGTGCTGTTCGCCGTGGCGGTGCTGAACGAGGCGGCGCTGAGCTATCTGGGGCTGGGCATCCAGCCGCCCTCGCCCTCCTGGGGCAAGATGCTGGGCGACGCGCAGACCTTCCTGTTCACCTCGCCCCTCCAGGCGATCTTTCCCGGGGCGGCCATCGCGGTGACGGTGCTGGGGCTGAACCTGTTGGGCGACGGGCTGCGCGACGCGCTGGACCCGCGCCACCGCTCGGCGGGGTTGCTGTAGACTTGACACAAGAGAGTTAGGCTTGTGTCAAGTGTCAGGCGAGGTCACCACAGTCCCCTCTCCCGTCCCGGGAGAGGGAGGGACCCGCCGCAAAGCGGCGGGAGGGTGAGGGTACCGTCGAGAATCAGCGCGTTGATCCTTGTCCGACCCTCACCCGGCCCTTTGGGCCACCCTCTCCCGGGGCGGGAGAGGGACGTTTCAGGTGCCGCGGTGCTGCTTGGCGATCGGCTGGGAGAATTGCAGCTCGATGTCCCACGGGAAGTGGATCCAGGTGTCCTGGCTCACCTCGGTGATGAAGGTGTCGACCAGCGGGCGGCCCAGCGGCTTGGCGTAGACGGTGGCGAAATGCGCCTTCGGCAGCATCTTGCGCACGACCACCGCGGTCTTGCCGGTGTCGACCAGATCGTCGATGATCAGCCAGCCCTCGCCGTCTCCGGCGTTGGCGCCCTCCACGCCCTTCAGCACCATCGCCTCGCGCTGGTTCTGATGGTCGTAGCTGGAGACGCAGACGGTGTCGATCATGCGCAGTTCCAGCTCGCGCGCGATGATCGCCGCCGGGACGAGACCGCCGCGGGTGATGGCGATGATGCCCTTCCACGGACCCTTGTCGATCAGGCGCCAGGCCAACGCCTTGGCGTTGCGGTGAAGCTCCTCCCACGACACCGGGAAGTGCTTGTTGAACGGAACGGCTTCTGGCACGGCTATGGACTCCGAAAGAAACGTGCGCCGCTTATACCGCAAGCCCCACCGCCGGGCAATCGACCGCGTGAAAAGGCGAAAAAAGGTCTTGCAGCCCGGAATCCTTTTGAGTAAGTTGCGCGCCTCGACGACGGACGGTTACAGCCGCCGCCGGGAAGACAAACAGGAATGCGCCCGTAGCTCAGCTGGATAGAGCACCAGACTACGAATCTGGGGGTCAGGAGTTCGAATCTCTTCGGGCGCGCCATTCCTTCCAGTTTGCACAAGAAAGCCGCCCTTGGGCGGCTTTTGTGCTTTCTGGTGCTTGCCTCGCTGGCGCTTGTCTCAGCGGCTTTTCTTTTTCGGTGTCGTCCGCTTCGCCTTGGGCGGTTTGGCCATGGCGTTGAACAGGGTGGTCTGGTTGCGCCGGGCGGCGGCGTTGAACACGCCGCTCCAGAAACCGATCGCCTGACTGGCCGACCGGTTGGCCATGGACAGCCAGATGCTTTGTGGTGTCCCCTTCATGCTTCCCCCTTTTTGAAGTCCTGCCGATCAATCTCGGTCAGGGAGGTAACAGGGCGGCGCGGTCATGCTCCCGCGACGATCGCGCGGCGATGGCGGACCCGCGTCCAGGACATGGTCAGGCCGACCCGCTCGGCGCAGCCATAATGCCAGGGGCGGTTCTCGCTATCGCCGGCCCAATGCGGTTCCCCGGCCCGCAAAGGTTTCCCGCAATGGCAACAGGTGGGTGGTGCGGGAAGACGTGCGGCGTCCCGTTTCGTCAGCTGGGTCATAGGGCATCTCATCCAGAGCGTCTTATTCCAGAGGCGTCTCAGGCACGGCGTTTCGGGAAGGCACGGCGTCGAGAGCGTGTGTTGTTGAGCGTGTCATCTTGCGGTGCGAAGAATGACGGCCCAGCCGTTCCGGGGAAACGTCGCAAAGGTGAAATGCCCATGGGGTGCCCCCGACCACAGGGGTATGCCCATGGTCAGGCCATGGGTTGCGAGATCGTTGGCATTAAACGCTTTTTGCCTTTATCCCGAGTCAGTGCGGCGGGACGGGACGCCCACTCTTGATCACACCCCGATTCACAGCCGGTTAACCATCCGCGCCTAGCGTCCGCCCCCTTCGCCGCGGCTTTTTGCTGCGGCGCAGCATTTTCCGAAGGGTGAAGGCGTTATCCATGGTTTTCCTGTTGCACTACCTGCCGTCCCTGTCGCTGGTCGCGGTGAGCGGGCTTGCCGGTCTGGCGTTGGGCGTCCTGTCCACGCTGCTTCAGGACCGGCGGGCGATCCTGACCGCGCAGGCCGGGGCCGGCGCGTTGTTCGTCGTCCACTTCTTCGCTCTGGGTGCCCATACGGGGATGCTGATGTGCGCGCTCGGCCTCGTGCAGATGGCCGCCGCCTATCCGGAACGGCGGCCCCGCTGGCTGGGCGTGCTGTTCGCCCTGACCGTCCCGGCGGCGCTGGCCGTCGCGGCGGCGACGTGGCAGGGTCCGATGTCCGCCCTGTCGGCAGCGGGCTTCGTTCTGGGCACCATCGGTCGCTGGCAGAGCACGGTCGGGCGGATGCGGCTGTTCTTCCTGTCCTCGACGGTGGTCGGGGCCGGCCACAACGCGCTGGCCGGTTCGGCTTTCGGGCTGGCGTCGGACGCGATGACCCTGTCCGGCCATCTGCTCAGCCTGTGGCGCGCCCGCCCGGCGGTTCGCCGGCATTCGGCGCTGGCGGTGCATTGACGAACGGAAACCGCGCCGGGGACGGCGCCCCGGCGCGGCTTTGACGATGTTTTGGTATCAGCGCTTCGCTTCGGCGACGCCGGCGGTTTCCCGGCGCTCCAGATAGGTCTTGGTGAGCTGCGGCAGGCGCTGTTCCAGCCACGCCGCCATCTCCAGCTCCTCGTCCAGGCTCGGCTGCAGCATGCGGGCGATCTCCGGCTCCCCGGCCTGTTCCGCGGCGGAGATCAGGGCGCGGTAGTTGGCGATCTCGAAATGCTCGAAGGAATAGTCGAAGATCGACGCCTTCACGATCTCGTCCGACGCCACGACCCCGGACAGCGACTGCGCGTTGCCGATCAGCATGGCGACGCCGGTCTTGATGGCCGAGGTGTCGGTGCCCAGACGCTGCAGGCACTGCTTCAGCCGGTCGGCCTGCCGGTTCGACACCTCGATGTGCTCCTGCACCTTGGCGAGGACGTCCGGGTAGTTCTTGATGCGCTCCGCCTGCCGCTCCAGCATCTCGACGGCTTGGCTTTCCATGGCGTGGGCGTCGCGGAGCCAGTCGATCAGGGTTTCCTTGGTGGTGTTGGCCACAGGTCCTCTCCCTCGTTGCGTTATCGGACAGTCCATTGGGGATGGAGCGACAACAGGCGGGACGGCGGTTCGTCACCATCGGGCGATGCGGCCCGACCGACCGGAGCCCCCTTCGGATGCATCAAGGAACCTTCACCGGGGCGGGAGGTTTTTCAAAGCGGATGGGCAGACTGCCAGGGGAGGGAGCGGCCATGTCGGCAAATGAACCGGCCATGATGGGAAAAGACCAGATCGTCGATACCCTTAACGATCTGATCCGCATCGTCGAGGACAGCCACGAAGCCTATCGTCAGGCCGCGGAAGCTTTGGAGGACGAGGATCTGAAGGCGCTGTTCAACGATCTCGCCGCCCAGCGCGGCGCCATCGTGCGGGAGGTGCAGCGCCTCGTCGCCGAACAGGGCGGGGCGCCGGACATGGGCGGCACCGTGATGGGCGGCGCGCACCGCTTCTTTTTGGAACTCAAGACCAATGTGCTGGGCCACGACCGCGAGGCGATCCTGGCCGAGGTGCAGCGCGGCGAGGGCGAATGCGTCCGTGCCTACGAGGAGGCCTTGGCCAAGGAACTGCCTTTGCCGATCACCGCGGTGGCGGTGCAGCATCTCGACCGCATCCGCGCCGACCGCGACCGCATGACCCTGCTGCGCGGTGCGGCGGCCTGACGAAAGAAGCCGGTTTAGGGACGGTCACTCCGCGGCGGCGGCCTGCCGGTTCTCCAGATCCGCCAGCAGGGCGCGCTTCTGGTCGGCGTCCATGTGCTTCCAGCCGCGGATTTCCTCCAGCGTGCGCAGGCAGCCGATGCAATAGGCGCGGTCGGCGGTCAGCTTGCACACGCTGATGCAGGGGGACGGGACGAGGACGGCGGGCGCGGTGTCGGGGGTTCCGGCGGTCATTACCAAAGGCCAAAAGGAAACGGGACGGCGCTGGGCCGTCCCGTCCTTACCATCCGGCGGCTCTCCGCCTCAATCTTAAAGGCCTTTTGCCCGATCGTTTCAGTCGGAGATGTTGGGCGGGTCGGGATCGTCCGACCAGTCGTCCTTCGGGGCCGGGTAGCGCTCCAGCCATTTGCGGACCAGGGCGACGTGGCCGGCCTCCTCTTCCGCGAACTCGCGGGCGAGGCGGGCGACCTCCGGGTCCTTCGTCTCGGCGGCGACCGAGGCGTAGTAGTTGTTGCCCTGATGCTCGCTCAGCAGCGCCATCTTCAGCGCGTGGTGCGGCTTCATCAGATAGTGGGCGTTCTCGAAGGCCGCGGCCTCCGGCGATTCGGTGGTGGCGTCCCACTGGAACTCCCAGGGGGCGACCTTGGGCAGCGCGCCGTGCTCCCTGGCGATCTGCTTCACCTCTTCGGCGTGTTTGGCCGAGTAGGTGGACAGATCGCGGAACAGCTTGGCGACCTCCACATTGTTGTGGGCTTCCATGCTGTCGGCCAGTTCGGTGTAGCGCTCCGCCGCCTCGATCTCCAGCGCCAGCGCGTGGGCCAGGAACAGACCGACGTTGGCGGCCCCGTTCAGGACTTTCGTCTTCATACCGCGAACCCCTCTTCGATCTGGGCGATGCTGTGGGTGGCCGTCGATCCCGGCTGGAACGGACGACGGTTGCCGGCGAGGAAGATGCCGAGGCCGAACCCGTCGTCCTCGAGGACGGCGCGCATCGCCTCGTTCGGGTCGTCCGTCGGCTCGCGGCCGTAGGGGTGGACCGTGCTCTTCCAGCCGCGCTGCTCGGGGCGGAAGGTGACGCAGGGGGACAGGATGTGGATGACCGAGAAGCCGGGGTGCTTCACGCCTTCCACGATCAGGCGGGCGACCTCGTTCGGGTTGTTGGAGAAGCCGCGGGCGACGAAGTTCGCGCCGCAGGCCAGCGCCAGGGCGACCGGTTGGATCGGGTTGACGCCCGGGCCTTCCGGGGTCAGCTTCGACTCGCACCAGTCGGCCTCGGTGGTCGGCGAGGCCTGACCCTTGGTCATGCCGTAGACCTGGTTGTCCATGACGATGTAGGTCATGTCGACGTTGCGGCGGCAGGCGTGCAGGAAGTGGTTGCCGCCGATCGAGAAGCCGTCGCCGTCGCCGCCGAAGATCAGCACGTTCAGCTCGGGCCGGGCCAGCTTCACGCCGGACGCCACGGCCAGCGAGCGGCCGTGCACCGTGTGGTAGCCGTAGACGCTGGTGTAGGCGGGGATGCGCGACGAGCAGCCGATGCCCGACACCACGACGGTGTCGTGGCGCTCCAGCCCCATGGTCGCCATGGCGCGGGTGATGCCGGCCAGCACGGAATAGTCGCCACAGCCGGGGCACCAGATGGGCTTCACGTCGGATTTGTAGTCGCCGGGCAGCGGGCCCACGACATCGTCGGTCAGATGGGTATCCATGGATTTCGTGCTCCGGCCGGTCAGATCAGGGAAAGAAGCGTCTCGTGAACCTCGCGGGCGCGGATCGGCAGCGGGCCGGGGCGGCTGAACACCGACACCGCGCCCGGCAGGTCGTAATGCCCGCGGAGGAACTTGTGGAACTGGGCGCCGTGCGTCTGCTCGACGACCAGGACCTTCGTGACGCCGTCCAGCGCCGCGGCCAGCTTGGCCGGCTGGACCGGGGAGATCAGGCGGATGGCGACCAGCCGGGCCTTGGTGCCGGCGGCCTCCAGCCGGCGCACCGCCTCGCGCGACGGGCCGGTGGCGGAGCCCCAGGTGACGACGGCGATCTCGCCCTCGCCCTCGATGTCGGCCCAGGCGTCGCCATAGTCGTGGGAGGTCAGCTTGCGCAGCCGTTTGTCGAGCTGCTTCTGGTGATCGGACGCCTGCGAGGAGGGCAGGGCGTTCTCCGCATGCTCCAGCCCGTCGGCGGTGTGCTCGCCGCCCGGCATGCCGGGGATGGCGGCGGGGGAGACGCCCGATTCGGTGTCGGCGTAGCGCCGGTACTTGCCCTCGCCGCCGAGATCGCTCGCCAGCAGCCGGTTGGCCTTGTGGGGGGCGTCGGCCGGCTTGTCGACGATGGCGCGGGACTGGCCCATCGCCTGATCGGACAGCACGATGGCCGGGGTCTGCAGCGCCTCGGCCAGATGCACCGCCCACTGGGTGGTGAACAGGCAGTCGGCGATCGAGGTCGGGCCGACCACCAGATGCGGGGCGTCGCCGTGCAGGCCGTAGACGGCGATGTTCAGGTCGGACTGTTCGGACTTGGTCGGGATGCCGGTGGAGGGGCCGCCGCGCTGCACGTCGACGATCACCACCGGGGTCTCGGAGGCCACGCCGAGGCCGATGCATTCGGTCATGAGCGACAGGCCGGGGCCGGCGGTCGCGGTGATCGAGGGCACGCCGCTGAAGGAGGCGCCCAGGCACATGGCGATGGAAGCCAGCTCATCCTCCGCCTGGACCAGCTTGCCGCCGGTCCTGGCGAGGTTGGGGGCCAGCCATTCCAGGATCTCGGTCGCCGGCGTGATCGGATAGGCGGCGCAGAACTTCACCCCGCCCTTCAGCGCGCCCAGCCCGGCGGCCTCGTTGCCGGAGATGTTCCAGCGGGTGGCGCCCTCTTTGTTGGGGGCGGCCAGTTCCAAGCCGAGGTTCCAGCCGGCGGCCTCCTTGGACCCGGCGTCGATGCCGGCGTTGGACGCCTGGATGGCGGCCTCGCCCTTCTTGCCCAGCGCCTTCTGGATCACCGCGTCGATGCCGGCGCGCGGCAGGCCGACGATCGCCGCGACGGCGCCCAGCCCCACCATGTTGACGCGCCCGCCGGGGATGCGCCCGGCCAGCTCCTTGATCGGCAGCTCGACCTGCTTGGCGCCGCTGGCGGCCAGGACCGCGGGCACCTCGCCCTGGCTGGGGTCGGTGATGATGACGCTCTTCTCCGACAGGGGAAGCTCGGCCGCGAAGCGCTCCACATTCTGCCAGTCGAAAGCGATGATGATGTCGAAACGGTCCCCCGGACCATGAACGGGTGTCGGCGACAGGCGAACGAGGGCGGCGGCTTCACCGCCACGGATCTGCGGGCCGGTCGATCGCGACATCAATCCGTACCATCCCACGTTGGCGGCGGCATCCAGCAGCATCTGTCCGGCGGTCATCGCGCCGGCGCCACCGCTGCCCACCAGGGCAATCGTGACCGAGTCCACTGTCATTGGTTAATCCCTTGCGTCCGAATGTGAGTCGCCCGACGCCCGTACGGCTACGTCAGCATTGCGGAACAGGGAAATGATCTGGCGCAAATCAGACGCGAGACGTCACGATTTTGCGAAGTCACGTCATGGAATGGTCCGACCAAGTCTTGATTGGTGACCGGTCATCCCTTGGCACCGACTGTTGCCGGGATTGTTTCTGGACCGGAATGGCGGGCGCCGTCGCACGCTACTCGCTGTAGCGTTCTTCCCGCCAGGGGTCGGCGTCATTGTGATAGCCGCGGACTTCCCAATAGCCGCGGCGATCCTCCGCCAGGAACTCGATTCGCTTCACCCACTTGGCGCTCTTCCAGAAATAGAGCTTCGGCACGACGACTCGGACGGGTCCGCCATGGTCGCGGCTGATCGGCTGGCCCTCCCAGCCGGTGGCGAGCAGCGCGTCCTCCGCCGCGAAGGCGTCCAGCGGCAGGTTGGTGGTGTAGCCGTCCGAGGAGTGGCAGAGGATGAAGCGCGCTTCGGGCCGCGGCCGGACGACCGACAGCAGGTGCCGCGTGGACACGCCCTCCCACTGGTTGTCGTAGCGCGACCATGTGGTGACGCAGTGGATGTCGGAGACGACGCGCTCCCGCGGCTGGGCCTGCAGGTCCGCCCAGCTCCAGGTGACGGGGGTGTCGACCAGCCCGTCCACCGCCAGGGTCCAGGTCGTCTCGGTCACCCGCGGCAGGATGCCGAGATCGAGCACCGGCCAGGTTTCCACCAAGCGCTGGCCCGGCGGCAGGCGGTCGCGCGCCGGGTCGGCGGTCTCACCGGTCAGGCCCCGGCCCTCGCGGGCCCATTGCTGCTTGGTGGCGATCAGCTTGTCGCGGATCTGGCCGTCCTGCGGGATGTCCTGCGGGCCATCTTGAGGAATCTCGTCGGCCATGGCGGCCCTCCGAAAGGGTGGATCGGCAGCGATGCCTCTGGTGAGCGGTGCCGATTTATGCATGGATGGGCGCCGGTGTCAGCGCCGATCCCGCGGTTTCTTGCGGTGCGAAAGGCTGAACCGCTACCCTTTCCGTCCCGTTTTCCACGCTTGGGCCGGAAATAGACGGTTCGGACGGTTGCCCTGCCCCTGTTCACGCCCTGCCTTGCTCTGATAGCATGTCCGCCATGCATTACCTGCCATGTTGCCGCCCATGACCGCCGCTCTGCCCGTCATCCCGCAAGCCGATGCGGCGTCCCCTGGGTTGGATAGGGGCGGGTTGGATAGGGGCGGGCCGGAGATGACGCGGGAAGATATGGCCGGATTGCAATGGCTGGACGCGCTCGCCACGCCGCTGTGGCTGCTCGATCCCGATGGGCTGACCCTGTGGCTGAACGCCGCCGCCCGCGCGCTGATCGGCCTGGAGCGCGACGCGCCCGCCGCCGCCGTCCGGGTCAGCCTGTCCAGCCGTTTCTCCGCCGCGCTGCAGCAGGCCGCCGCGGGGCGGACGGTGGACGTGCGGGCGACCATCCACGCCCCCCTGTCCCTGCCGCTGGAGGTGGATCTCCGGCTGGCTCCGGCGCCGCGTCCGAGCGGGCTGATCCTGGCCGAAGCCCCCGCCGACAGCGGCGCCCGGCAGGAGATGATGCGGCTGAACGAGCAGCTCATCGCGCTGTCCTACGCCTATCCCGACATCCGCTTCGAACTGCTGCGCGACGGCACCATCCTCGACTTCGCCGCCGCCAGCCCCGGCGACCTGAACGTGCCCGCCGAGCGCTTCCTGGCCCACCGGGTGCAGGAGGCGCTGCCCGAGCCCGCCGCCGGGCTGCTGGCCGCCGGGCTGGGGCGGCTGAACGAGGGGCAGACGGTCATCGGCCTGGACTTCTCGCTGCCGCCGCCCTCAGAGCAGAGGGGGGCCACCAAATTCTTCGAAGCGCGGCTGGTCGCGCTGCCCGACAGCGACCGTGTGATGTGCAGCATCCGCAACGTCACGGAGCGGGTGGAGGCGGAAAGCGCGGCCCGGCGCGCCCACCATCTGCTGTCCGACGCCATCGAATGCATCACCGAGGGCTTCGTGCTGTACGACGCCCAGGACCGGCTGGTGCTGTGCAACGGCCGCTATCGGGAGCTGTTTTCCGCCAACACCGACCTCATCACGCCGGGGGCGCGGTTCGAAGAGGTGCTGCGCGGCGGGGTGGAGCGGGGCGTCTATCAGGTGCCGGACGGCGACCTGGAGGGCTGGATCGAGCGGCGCATCGAGCAGCACCGCAGCGCCGGACCGCCGATGGAGGTGCAGCTTCACGACGGGCGCTGGATTCGCATCGAGGAGTGGCGGACCTACGAGGGCGGGACTGTCGGCATCCGCGCCGACATCACCGACCTGAAGGCCCGCGAGGCGGAGCTGAGCGACGCCCGCGACGAGGCCGAACAGGCCAACCAGCGCAAGTCCGACTATGTCCACCACCTGAGCCATGAGCTGCGCACGCCGTTGAACGCCGTGCTCGGCTTCGCCCAGATCATCCATGACGAGATGATGGGGCCGAACAACCCGCGCTACCGCGAGTATGCCGGGCAGATCGCGGCGGCCGGCGTCTACATGCTGGACCTCATCAACAATCTCCTCGACCTCGCGCGGATCGAGGCGGGGCGGATGGACCTGCACGAGGAGGCCTGCAATCTCTCCCTGCTGGTCGACCTGACCTTCGGCATGATGCAGCCGCGGGCGTGCGAGTCGGCGGTGTCGCTGTGCATGGAGATTCCCGACGATCTGCCGAGCCTGCACGGCGACGCCTCGCAGATCCGGCAGATGCTGACCAACCTGATCGGCAACGCCATCAAGTTCGCCCCCCCCAAAAACGGGCGCGTGTGGGTGCGCGGCGAGCTGACGGAGGACGGCGGCATCGCCTTGACCGTCACCGACAACGGCATCGGCATGCGGCCCGAACAAATTCCGGTGGCGCTGGACGCCTTCGGGCAGGTGCATGGCCGCAACCAGGGTCAGAACAACCACGGCCGCGACCGGGCGGCGGAGCGCGGCTCCGGCCTGGGGCTGCCGCTGACCCGCGCGCTGATCGCGCTGCACGGCGGCACCTTCCACATCGACAGCCGGCTCGGGGCCGGAACGACCGTGCGCCTGACCTTCCCGCCCTGCCGGGTCGGCGGAGGCACGCGGCCGTTCTGAGGGCTGAAAAACGCGCCCCCCTGAAACGCGCCCCCTGAAACGCGCAACGGCCGCACGCGCTGGACGCGCGGCGGCCGTGGACTCACACGACGAAACCCGCAGGAAAGACGGGCAGCCTGTCGAGGCGCGGTGGCTTGGCCTTAAGCTGGCTTGGCCTCAGGCGGCCTTGCGCATGGCGGCGGCCTCGGAGAAGACCTTGACGATCTGCTCGACGAAGGCGGCCAACTCGTCATGGCCCAGCGCCGTGATGGTCACGTTGTCCACCACCAGGGCCTCGTCGCTGATCTTGCCGCCGGCGGCTTCCAGCTCGGCGCGGACGGCCTCGGGGGCGGCCAGCGTGCGGCCCTTCAGCTTGCCCGGGATGGCCAGGAGCTGGATGCCCTGGTCGATCGCGGCGATCGGCTTGCCGGCGTCCAGGAAATGGCCGACGATGCGGCGGGTGTGCGCGCTCTGCTGGAGCTTGGTGACGCTGCGCTCGCCACCCGGCAGCAGCAGCATGTCATAGTCGGCCCCCAGAACCTCACCGACCTGCTTGTCCACCGGGAAGTAATGGCCCCAGGACTTGCCGTGCCAGCCGTTCACCAGACCCTGTTCGGGAGAAATCGTACGAAGAGTAGCGCCGGTCTTGAGGAGAGCCCGTTGCGGCTCCGTCATCTCCAGTTCCTCAAAGCCGTTGGCGACGAGAATGGCAATGCTCTTTCCTGCGAGGGGTTGATCCATACTGTCTTGTCCTTTCATCGTTCAACCAGTGTGCGCGGGCCATCGCGAAGAATGCGCCGTTGGGGAAAAGAAACGGCGCACGCCGCGCAAGGCTTTGCGCGGCGATGGGACCCGCAGCCGGCCCTCGTCAGGTGAGGTCCGGCGGGGGGCGGTCACGCCCCTGATCGGTTTGTGGTGAGCATGGAACACAAGTGGCGGCAACGAGGTCCCAAGTCAATGGCTTATTCCGCACTGCAACGCAGCTTCCCCACCGCGGGGAAGGGCAACCGGCGCGGCGATTTCGCGGTTGCGCTCAAGACTTAATCACGATTTCCCGATTGTGGCGGTTGGCATGGCGCAGGTCAGCCATGCCGTCATGGCGCGGCTGTGACAAGCAGCGGGCGCAAAAAGAAGCGGCCGGGGGCGGACCCCCGGCCGTTTGAAGTCAATAGCGTCAGCCGTTCGAAGAGATCCGGCTCGCACACCGGATCGGGAACCACCGGTCACCGGGGCGGCGGGCCGAAGCCAACCGTCCACAGGATCGGCGCAAACCGGTCATACGGCCCGAGCCGGGGAGGCTGCCGCGATGGGCGGCCGTATGACCCTTTCACACTTTGCAGGGGGCAAAGTGCTGTCTCGTTCAAAGCGGGTGCGTCCGGCGGATGGAACCGGACGCGCCCAGCCTTTCGATCAATGGAACTGATCGGCCTCGGTGGAGTCCTTGTAGGCGGTGGTGGAGGACTGGCCGCCCGAGATCGCCGTGGCGACCGCATCGAAGTAGCCGGTGCCGACCTCGCGCTGGTGCTTGGTCGCGGTGTAGCCTTCGGCCTCCGCCGCGAATTCCGCCTCCTGCAACTCCGAGTAGGCGGCCATGCCGCGCGCCGCGTAGCCCTTTGCCAGCTTGAAGGCCGAGTAGTTCAGGCTGTGGAAGCCGGCCAGCGTCACGAACTGGAACTTGTAGCCCATGGCGCCGATCTCGCGCTGGAACTTGGCGATGTCCGCCTCGTCCAGGTTGGCCTTCCAGTTGAAGCTCGGCGAGCAGTTGTAGGCCAGAAGCTTGTTCGGGAACTCCTTGCGGATCGCCTCGGCGAAGCGCTTGGCCTCCTCCAGGTTCGGGCGGGAGGTCTCCCACCACAGCAGGTCGGAGTAGGGGGCGTAGGACAGGCCGCGGGCGATGCAATGCTCGACGCCCGTGCCCTTCTTCAGGCGGAAGAAGCCTTCCGAGGTGCGGCCGGCGTCGAAGTCGATGAAGGGATGGTCGCGCTCGTCAACGTCCGAGGTGATGAGCTGGGCGGACTCCGCGTCGGTGCGGCAGAGCACGATGGTCGAGGTGCCCATGGTGTCGGCGGCCAGACGGGCGGCGTTCAGCGTGCGGATGTGCTGCTGCGTCGGGATCAGCACCTTGCCGCCGAGATGGCCGCACTTCTTCTCCGACGCGAGCTGGTCCTCGAAGTGGACGCCCGAGGCGCCGGCCTTGATCATCGCCTTCATCAGCTCGAAGACGTTCAGCGGGCCGCCGAAGCCGGCCTCGGCATCCGCGATGATCGGCGCGAACCAGTAGGTGTCGCCCTTGCCCTCGGCCGTCTGGATCTCGTCGGCGCGCTTGAAGGTGTTGTTGATGCGCTCGACCACCGCCGGCACCGAGTTGGCCGGGTACAGGCTCTGGTCCGGGTACATCTGGCCGGCCAGGTTGGCGTCGCCGGCGACCTGCCAACCCGACAGGTAGATGGCCTTCAGGCCGGCCTTCACCGCCTGCATCGCCTGGTTGCCGGTCAGGGCGCCCAGCGTGTTGATGTACGGCTCGGTGTTCAGCAGCTCCCACAGGCGCTGGGCGCCCATCTCGGCCAGCGTGTACTCGATCTTGACCGAGCCGCTGAGGCGCTTCACGTCGTCCTGGGTGTAATCGCGCTTGATGCCTTCGAAGCGCGCGGCGCGGAGAGCGGCCTTGGTCTTTTCATCGAGCGACATGGTCGTTTTCCTTCTTTTCGTCACCGTTGCGCTGCTTTTGAGCGCTGCCCTGACAAAACAACTAAAACGCTCTTCGCTGCCTTGCAACATGCCCTTGTTTGTAAAAGGGTCTGTTTGTAAACTGCCGTCCGAAAAGCTCTGTAAATCAGTAAATATTGTAAATCTGCTCAGCTGGAGTTGGGGCGGTCATGGACAAGAAGGCGATGCTGGGTCCGAAGGTGCGTCGGCTGCGCCGCGACCATGGGCTGACCCAGGCCCAGATGGCCGAGCAGCTGGGCATCTCCCCCAGCTACCTGAACCTGATCGAGCACAACCAGCGCCCGGTCACCGTGCCGCTGCTGCTGAAGCTGGGCCAGCAGTTCGGGGTGGATCTGCAAAGCTTCGCGGAGGACGAGGAGAGCCGCCTCGTCGCCGGCCTGCGCGAGGTCTTCGCCGACCCGCTGTTCGACGGCTCCGACATCAAGAACCAGGACTTCCGCGAACTGGCGGCGGTCGCCCCGACGCTGGGGCAGGCGGTGGTGGCGCTCTACCGCGCCTTCCGCACCAGCCGCGACGACCTGCAGACCCTGTCGGAACGGGTGGCCGACCGCGAGAAGCTGCATCTGGTCCAGACCTCCTCCTTCCCGCAGGACGAGGTGCGCGACCTGTTCCAGGCCCATTCCAACCATTTCGCCGAGCTCGAGACGGCGGCGGAGGAGCTGTGGCAGGAGGGCCGGCTGGAGAAGGGCGACCTCTACCGGGGCCTGACCGACTATCTGCTGAACAACCACAGCGTCCGCGTCCGGCTGCTGCCCTCCGACATCATGGGCTATGCGGTGCGCCGGTTCGACCGGCACGGGCGGCGCATCCTGCTGTCGGAGATGCTGGCGCCGTCCGGGCGCAATTTCCAGCTCGCCTGCCAGATCGCCCTGCTGCGCCACCGCGACCTGCTGAACCACATCGTGGAGGCATCGGGTCTGACCGGCGATGAGGCGCGGCGGCTGGCCCGCATTGGCCTCGCCAACTATTTCGCGGCGGCGGTGGTGATGCCCTACGCCCGTTTCTGGGAGGCGGCCAATCAGGTTCGATACGACATCGAAATATTGCGGCGCCGGTTCGATGCCTCGTTCGAGCAGGTCTGCCAGCGGCTGACCACGCTGCAGCGGCCGGGGGCGAAGGGCGTTCCCTTCTTCCTGATGCGGGTGGACAGCGCCGGCAATGTGTCCAAGCGCTTTTCCGGCGCCGGCTTCCATCTGGCGCGCTTCGGCGGCGGCTGCGCCCGCTGGATCGTCTACGAGGCCTTCCGAACGCCGGGAAAGATTCACAGCCAGCTGGCGCAGATGCCCGACGGCACCACCTACTTCTCCATCGCCCGCACGGTGGTAAAGGCCGGCGGCGGCTTCCGCAGCCCGCCGCAGCAGTTCGCCATCGCGCTGGGCTGCGACCTCCAGCACGCGGCGCAGATCACCTATGCGGACGGTGTGGATCTGGAAAACACCGAGGCGGCGACGCCCATCGGTGTGAATTGCCGGCTCTGTCCGCGGCTGGATTGCTCGCAGCGTGCCTTCCCGCCGCTGAACCATCGCCTGATTGTCGATGAGAATCTGCGTGGTTTGTCGCCCTATCTCTTCGCCCCGCCGGCGGGAGAGTAGGGCCGTTTATTTTGCAATATCGTCTTGTGGTAACCGAAAAGCCACAACAAAATTGTTGGTATAAATTAGTGGTCTGTTGACGAATTTGTTGTTAAAGAGATGTGCTGCAATGCGGCACGGCTTGGCTTCTGAAACGACACCGGCCACAGCATGCCGGTCACCGAAACGGACCTGCGGATTCCATGAGCAATCTGATTCATGAGCGCGTCCTGCGCGTTCACCACTGGACGGACACGCTGTTCAGCTTCACCACCACGCGCGATCCCTCGTTCCGTTTCGATCCCGGACAGTTCACCATGATCGGCCTGGAGGTGAACGGCCGGCCGCTGCTGCGCGCCTACAGCCTGGTCAGCGCCAGCTACGAGGAGACGCTGGAGTTCTTCTCGATCAAGGTGCAGGACGGCCCGCTGACCTCGCGCCTCCAGCATCTGAAGGAAGGCGACACGCTGCTGGTCAACCGCAAGGCGACGGGCACGCTGGTCACCGACAACCTGCTGCCGGGCCGCAACCTGTACCTGCTCAGCACCGGCACGGGCCTCGCCCCGTTCCTCAGCATCATCAAGGACCCGGAGATGTACGCCCGGTTCGACAAGGTGATCCTGACCCACACGACGCGTACGGTGGGCGAACTGGCGTACGGCGACATCATCAACACCGTCCTGCCGGAGAACGAGTTCTTCGGGGAGGACGTCAAGCAGAAGCTGATCTATTACCCGACCGTGACGCGCGAGCCGTTCCGCAACCAGGGCCGCATCACCGACCTGATCCGCAACGGCAAGCTGTTCTCGGACGTCGGTCTGGCCCCCTTCGACCGCGAGGTCGACCGCGTGATGATCTGCGGCAGCCCGGCCATGCTGGACGAGACCAGCGGCATCATGAACGAGCTGGGCTTCTCCATGGGCCACAACGGTGAACCCGGTCATTACGTGATCGAAAAGGCTTTTGTGGAACGCTGAGCGGAATCGCTGGAATAAAGCGGGCCGTGGTTCGTTGATGGATCGTGACGATGGCACGTCATCAACTCCAGCCGGCCCGGTTGGGCCGGATTGGTCCTTGACGGGCGCGTCTCCCTCCGGGGGCGCGCCCGTTTTCCTTCTGGAGCTACCCGGTTCGCCAGACCGTTTTGCCGATCCCGCATTTGGTGTAGACATCCCCTCCATGCGCCTCATCACGATCCTCGCCGTGCTGCTCGTGGCCGGCCTCGCGAATTTTGCCGTCTGGTTGCTGCCGAACCAGCCGGTGCCGCTCGACCCGCCGCCCGGTGGCAAGCTGAAAAGCGTGTCCTTCGCGCCCTTCCGCGACGGGCAGAGCCCGCTGACGCAGACCTTCCCCAGTGTGGAGCAGATCGACGAGGACCTGGCGGCCCTCGCCCCGCAGGTGGCGGGGGTGCGCACCTACACCTCGCTGGAGGGGCTGGAGGTGGTGCCGGAGCTGGCGCGCCGCCACGGCATGCAGGTCACCATGGGGGCGTGGCTGTCGTCGCGGCTCGACAAGAACGAGAAGGAGGTCACCTCCCTCATCGACCTCGCCAACCGCTACCCGGACGTCATCACCCGCGTGATCGTCGGCAACGAGGTGCTGCTGCGCCGCGAGCTGACGCCGGAGCAGGTGGCCGGCTACATCGACCGCGTGAAGGCGGCGGTGAAGCAGCCGGTGTCCTACGCCGACGTGTGGGAGTGGTGGCTGAAATACCCGCAGATCGCCGATCACGTCGATTACCTGACCATCCACCTGCTGCCCTATTGGGAGGACGTGCCGACCGACGTGGCCGGCGCCATGGAGCGCATCCGCGGCAGCTACCGCACCATCGCCCAGCGCTTCCCCGGCAAGCCGATCCTGGTCGGCGAGACCGGCTGGCCGACGGAAGGCCGGTCGCGCGGCGCCGCGGTCACCGGGCTGGTCAACAAGGCCAAGTTCGTCAACGGCTTCGTCCGCCTCGCCGAGCAGGAAGGCTTCGACTACAACGTGATCGAGGCCTTCGACCAGGGCTGGAAGGCCAAGCTGGAGGGCACGGTGGGCGGCCACTGGGGCCTCTACACCGCCGACCGTCAGGCGAAGTTCGCCCTGGCCGGGCCGGTGGTGGAGAACCGCCAATGGCCGATGCTGTTCGGCGTCTCCTCCGGCCTCGCGTTGGCGCTCGTCATCGGGCTGACGCTGCGCGGCCGTCCGCTGACCGCCGGGGCCTTCGCCGCTCTGGCCTTCCTGGCGCAGGCGCTGTCCACCCTGTTCGTCCACGCCGTCTGGGGCGCCCTGCACGGCAAGCACTACCCGCAGGACGTGGCGCTGTCCGTCGTCATGCTGGCGGCGACGGCCGTGCTGTCGATGGCCGTTCTGCTGGCCGCCAGGCGGGCGCTGGGCAGCGGCGGTCTGGCGCTGGAGCCGCTGGCCCCGCTGCGCGGCCGTCCGGCGCTGTCGCGGCTGGAGACGGTGGGCAAGGCCGCCGCCGTCGTGCTCGCCCTGTTGGGGATCGCCTGGAGCTTCCTGATCGTCTTTGACGGACGCTACCGCGACTTCCCCAATGGGTACTTCGCTCTGCCGGCGCTCGGCCTGCTGGCGCTCGGCGCCATGCGCGCCACGCGGCGCCCGGAGGGCACGGGAGCGCTGGCCGCCTGGGGAATCGGCGGGTTGTTCCGCCCCGCCGTCCCAGTCGCCGATTCCCCGGTGGCCGATGCTCCGGCGAGCGGCCTGTGCGGCGCCGTCCGCCGCCTGCCGCTGGAGTCGGCGCTGGCCGCCCTGCTGCTGCTCGGCGCGCTGCTGACCGTGCTGGCGGAAGGCGTGGTTCCGATGGAGTCGCTGATCTACGGGCAGCTTCCCATCATGGAGGCCCTGCACGAGGTGGTGTGGACCAGCCCGAACTGGGAAGCGCTGTCCTGGGCCGGTCTTCAGCTTTTGCTGGCGGTGCCCTACGCCGCCGCCGTCCTGGCCGCCCGCTGTGGCGAAACCGCCCGCGCCGGCCACCAGTGGGCCCGCATCGCCGGGCAGTGACCGGTTCCCCCTCTCCCGCTTGGCGTGGGAGAGGGGATAGGACCCGCTTCAGGCCGCCTTCTCGCTTTTCCGGCCTTTCTGGTGCTCCGCGGTCCAGCGCTTGGGGTCGTGCAGATAGGCGTGGATTTCGCCCTGGGCCTGCCCGTCCAGGTAATGGCCGCGGTTCGCCACCTCCAGCACGTCCCACCAGGTCGCCAGCGCGTGCATCGTGATGCCCAGCGGGGCCAGATGCTCCTGGATCTCGTCGAAAATCCCGTATTGGAACAGCACGAACAGGTCGCGCACGTCGCAGCCCGCCTCCTTCAGCGGCTGGGCGAAGCGGGCTTTGCGGTGGCCGTCGGCGGCGATCTGCTCGACCAGGAGCACGCGCCAACCCGGCTCCACCCGCCCTTCGATCCGGTGCTTGTAATCCTGCTGGCCCTCCGGCGCTTCCTTGCGCACGAAAACGAGGGGAAGCTCCATCCGGTCGGCGATCAGCGCGGCCCAGGGCACGCCGGCCCCCTCGGCGGCGGCGATGGCGTCCAACTCGCCGTCGCCGATCTCCTGTTCGATCATCCGCAGCGCGAAGTCGAGCACCTCGTCGCGCACCGCGGGGTAGGAGAGCAGCCGCCGCCCCTCCAGATGAACCGGGCTGACCAGCCCCGACCCGTGGCGGCACAGATGGTCCGGGTCGTACCGGACGCAGCCGGTTTCGATCAGATGGCGGGCCACGCTGATGGCCCCTTCGCGCAGTTCGATGTCCCAAGCGTCCGGTATCATGCCCTGCCCCCGTCGTTTTCCCGTTGTTTTCTCAGCTTCGGTTTTTTTCGCCTCACACCTTTCTCCCGATGATCCCCCGTTCGGGGCGGGCCGCAACCCCTCCACACGCGCCGGGCTGGGCGCTTTGGTGGTAGCCGGAACGGAGGAAGACAACGCGCCGCAGCCTCCCTCCGCCTGCAGTCGTGTGTGTGAAGGCGCCGGGGTGGTTGACACGGCCCGCCACAAACGTTGAAAAAGAGAATCGAATTGTAGCCATGCAGCTTGGCAGAGCGGGGCGGGGAGCGGCGATGTCGGACATCCAGGGCTGGGGCCAGGACGAGGACGACGACCTGCTGTTCGCCGACGAGGACGCTCCAGATCCATTGTCCGCGACGTCCGGCCCCGCCGCCGCTCCCTGGAAGCTGCTGATCGTCGACGACGATCCGGAGGTGCACGCGATCACCCGCGTCGTGCTGAACGACGTGACCTTCGACGGGCGGCGCCTGCATTTCCTGTCCGCCCATTCGGGGGGCGAGGCGCGGGCGATCCTGAACGACCATCCCGACATCGCCGCCGTCCTGCTGGACGTGGTGATGGAGACGGAGGACGCCGGCCTGCGTCTGGTCCACCACATCCGGGAGGTGCTGGGCAACCGGCGGGTCCGCATCATCCTGCGCACCGGCCAGCCCGGCCAGGCGCCGGAACGGCGGGTGATCGTCAGCTACGACATCAACGACTACAAGGCCAAGAGCGAGCTGACCGCCCAGAAGCTGTTCACCACCACGGTGGCCGCCCTGCGCTCCTACCAGCACATCGACACGATCGAGCGGAACCGGCAGGGGCTGGAGACGATCGTCGACGCCGCCGGCACCCTGTTCGAGCAGCGCTCCATGGACCGCTTCGCCGTCGGCGTGGTGGAGCGGGTCGCCGCCCTGCTGCCGCGGGCGGCCGGCGCCTTCCTGTGCGCGGTGCCGTCCGGCCTAAATCCGGAAGGCCCCAATCCGGAAGGTCCCAATTCGGAAAGCCCGCCGCACGGCCGGTCGTGGGAGGCGGTGGTGCTGTGCGGAACCGGCGTCTTCGCCGATGCCGCCGGCCGACCGGTCGGCGCCGTGCTGCCGGACGCGGCCTGCGCCGACATCGCCGCCGCCCTGGCGCGGGGCTGCAGCCTGCACCGCGACGACCACAGCGTCGCACCGTTCCAGACCCGGAGCCCCGGCCCCGTCGCGCTGTTCATCGGCGGGCATGGCGGCCTGCCCGACGTCGAGCGTCGGCTGCTGGAGATCTTCTGCTCCCGGATGTCGGTCGGGTTCGACAACGTGGCCCTCTACGAACAGCTCCGCCTCGCCCAGATCGCCACGGTGCACGCCCTGGGCAAGCTGGCCGAATACAAGGACGAGGTCACCGGGGAGCATGTCCGGCGCATCGGCCGCTGGGCCACCGCCATCGCGCGGGAACTCCAGGCGCAGGGCGCTTGCGGCGGCGCGGCGGACGACCTTTTCTGCGAGCTGATCGGGCTGGCCAGCATGCTGCACGACGTCGGCAAGGTCGCCATCCCCGACCAGATCCTGCGCAAGCCCGGCAAGCTGGCTCCCGAGGAAATCACCCAGATGCGGGAGCACGCGACCATCGGCGGGCGCATCCTGCGCGACGCCTCCGGCCCGGTCGGCGGCCGCAGCTACCTGTCGATGGGGGCGGAGATCGCCGAGAGCCACCACGAGAAGTTCGACGGCACCGGCTATCCCCACGGGCTGGCGGGCGACGCCATCCCGCTGTCGGGCCGCATCGTGGCGGTCGCCGACGTCTACGACGCCCTGCTGCACCGCCGCCCCTACAAGGAGGCGTGGGAGTTGGCAGCGGTGGTCGATCTGATCCGCGCCGAGGCGGGCCGGCACTTCGACCCGCGCGTCGTCAGCGCCTTCGTCGCGGTCCTGGAGCGCGGCGGGCCGGAGGCGTAGAGCACCCCCCGGCCGCACCGTTCCATGTGCGAGCCCCGGCCTTTTTAAGAACCTTGGCTGAGCGCCTCGGCCAGCGCGCGGTCGGGGTGGTTGCCGCCGACGATGAGCTGCATGGAGCCGGTCGGCACCTCCACCCCCAACTCCTCGAAGCGCTTCCTCATGCGGCGGTTGAACTCGCGCGACACGCCCCACTGCCGGGTCGGGCGGGTCTTGAAGCGCGCGGTGATCAGCTGGGTCGAGTCGGGCTGGAACTTGTCCAGGCCCATCACCTCCAGCGGCGCCATGATGTCGGGCGCGAACAGCGCGTCGGTCTGCAGGCTGGTGCCGATGTCCTTCAGCAGCTCGATCACGCGGTCGGGGTCCTCGCGGTAGGCGACCCGCACCTCGAACAGGGCGTAGGAGAAGTCCTTCGACATGTTCTTGACGGTGCTGACCGAGTTGAAGGGCACCGTGTGGATGGCGCCCGACCCGTCGCGCAGCCGGATGGAGCGGATGGAGATGGCCTCGACCACGCCGGAATGGCCGCCGCCCACATCCACCACGTCGCCGATGGAGATGCTGTCCTCGAACAGGATGAACAGGCCGGTGATGATGTCCTTGACCAGGGTCTGCGACCCGAAGCCGACGGCCAGACCGACCACACCGGCACCGGCCAGCAGCGGCGCGATGTTGACGCCCAGCTCCGACAGGGTGATCAGCGACACCATGGTCACCAGCACCACCAGGAAGGCGTTGCGCAGCAGCGGCAGCAGGGTGCGCACCCGCGCGCTGCGCTCGATCCGCGTGCCGTTGCGGTCGGTGGAGGCGAGGAAGCGCTCGATCATCGCGCTGACCACCTCCCAGGCGACGATGGAGCCGACAAGCAGAAGGCCGATGGTGACCGTGCTGCGCAGGATGCGCTGGCCCAGCCGCGTGTCCGTCCAGGCCAGCGTGTCGAAGCCCCAGCCGTAGAGGATCATCATCGCCGCGCCGACCCAGATCACCGTCTTCACCACACGGTGCAGGAAGGGCAGGTAGAGGGAGGCGCGGTCCTTCAGCGGCGGCAGGGCGCCCTGGCTGTCCGGAACCATGCGCAGACCGCGGCGCAGGCCGCGGTTGATGCCGTTCACCAGCAGCCGGGCGACTACAGCGACCAGGATGGTGGTGCCGGTGGCGCGGGCCAGATACTCGAACCCGCCATAGACGTTCAGCACCCAGACGCCGAAGGTCACCACCACGTAGATGATCGCCAGCACGTGCCAGACGTCGGCGAAGCGGCGGCGGGCGGAGCGCAGGACGGCGCCCTGGCCTTCCGCCTCGCGCTCCGCGGTGGCCGTCGGGTCGCCGTCGCCGGACAGCGGGTTGCCGTGCATCCAGTCGGCGACGATGCGGCGGTTCTGCAGGATCAGCGCGATCAGCATGCCGGCGATGGCCAGCCCCAGCAGCTTCAGCAGCGCCCCGTAGGCGCCCAGCGGCAGACCCAGCACATAGGCGCCCTCCGCCAGGAAATAGCCGTAGACGCCGACCGCGGCCACCCGGCGGACCCAGCGGTAGAGGCGCAGCGCGTTGGCGTCGCCCACCCGCACCATCCGCAGGGACGGCGCGAAGGGCGAGATCAGGATGCGGGCGGCGACCAGCAGGATCTGCAGGATGACGGTGGCGTTGATGACCGCCAGCGCGACCAGCCGGACGCGCGGCCCCGGCTCGCTGACCGACAGGATGGCGTAGGCGACGACGATGAAGGCGGCGATGGGCGCCAGCTCCAGCAGCGCGCGGCCGAGCAGCAGCGGCAAGCGCACCAGCACCGTGGTGCCCCGGCGGGCGGCCAGCGCGTTGCGCGGGCGGGCGAGCAGCCAGCCGACGAAGCGCTCGATCGCCAGACCGGCGGTCAGGATCATCGTCAGCTGGATGGCGATCTGCACCCAGCGGTCGCGGGCGGACGGGTCGACCATCTGCCGGTTCGCCCACTCGATGGCGCCGGGCAGCTCCTTGAACACGTTGCCGACCTGGACGAGCTGGCGGCTCAGCACGTCCATGCGCTCGGCCAGGAAGGACAGGGCGCTGGCGCCGATGGTCTCGGGCAGGGTGCTGGCCGCCGGGGCCTCCTCGGCCTTTGCCTGCTCCAGCCCTCTCTGCGCGGCGACCAGCGCCTTCAGCTGCTCGACCAGCCGGGTGCGGGCTGCCGGGTCCTCCAGCGTCGTGATCATCGCCTGCATCTGCTCGGGCGTCGGATCGGGCGAGGCGGCGGATTCCGCGGGGGCCGCGGCGGCGGGGGCCGGCATGGCGGCCCCCGGAACCGGGCCGGCGGCCAGCGACGGCGCGGCGAGGCCGGCGAGAAGCAGCAGAAGGACGGCGAGTGCGCCCATGCAGGGGACCGTCCACCGGGTGCGTGCGCGAAGCATCCCTGTCCTTTTCCGTGATTTCAGCAATGCGGGCGTGAAGGCCGGCGACGTTATCCCGTGCCCGCCTCCTTGCCAACCCGCGCAGTTTCAGACCTTTTTGGGACGGAATTGCGGCCCCGCCCGAAGCGTCGGCGGGCTCCGGACAGGGGTTCAGGGGGCTTTTCCGCCAACCTGGGCGTCGTCTTGAGCACCGTCTTGCGCGTCGTCCTGCGCGACATGGCAGGCGACTCGGTGGCCCGGCGCCACGGGGGCGAGCGTCGGGGGGACCTGGGCGCAGCCGTCATGGGCGAGCGGGCAGCGCAGCCGCAGGGCGCAGCCGGTCGGCGGGCGCAGGGGGGAGGGCGGATCGCCGTGCAGCGCCGGTCGGGCCAAGCCGGCCGCCGCGATCAGCGCGCGGCTGTAGGGGTGGCGCGCTCCGGCCGCCAGAACCGCGCGGTCCGCCGACTCGACGATCCGGCCGAGCAGGAGCACCAGCACCCGCCGGGCCATCCGCAAGCCCTCCCCGGCGTCCTGGGTGGCGTAGAGCAGGGCCAGCCGGCGGCGGCGGCGGATCGCCTGCAGCAGGGCCAGGAAGTCGGCCCGCTCCGCCCCGTCGAGCGTCGCCGCCGGTTCGTCGCAGACCAGCAGGCGCGGCTCCGGCAGCAGGGCGCGGGCCAGCCCGGCGCGCGCCGCCTCGGCCGGACGGAGCGAACCGGGATAAAGGTCGAGGACCGCCGCGGGAAGCCCGACCTCCTCCAGCGCCTCGGCCAGCCGCGCGGCGCGGTCGGCTGTGGATTGGGCGGCGGAGCGGGAAGGATGCAGCGACTCCAGCGTCTCGGCGAGCTGCGCGCCGATGGTCATCAGCGGGTCGAAGGCGGCCAGCGGATCGGGGAAGAGGATTTGCAGATCCCGCCGCGCCCGGCGCATCGCCTCCGGCGGGGCGGCGGCGAGGTCGGTGCCCAGCCAGGACACCTGACCGCCGACCGGCGGCACCAGCCGCAGGATGGCGCGGGCCAGCACCGACTTGCCGCTGCCCGTCTCGCCGAGCAGGGCCAGCGTCTCGCCCTCGGCCAGTTCGATGGACAGGCCGTCCAGGACGGTCAGCCAGCGCTCCTCGCCGCGCCAGCCCCGCCCCAGCGGGAAGGCGACGCGCAGGTCGCGCACCGACAGGATGGGCGGGCCGGAGGGCGCCGGCTCCATCGGGGGCGGGGCGGGGGCGGGCTCCTCCTCCGGCGCTTCCAGACGCCCTTGGGCCAGGATCAGGCGGCGGTCGGCCAGATTGGAGCGGGCCAGACCGGAAGGAACCGGATCGGGTTGCGGGCGTCCGGCCAGCAGCAGCGCCGTCCCGGCCTCGCGCGTCCAGGCGGCGAGGTCGCTCAGCAGGCGGACGCGCTGGGTGGGGTCGAGTGCGGCGGCGGGGGCGTCGGCGAGCAGCAGCGCCGGCTCCGCCGCCATGGCCAGCGCCAGCGCGGCCCGCCAGCGCATCGCCTCGCCCAGCTCGTGCGGGTGGAGCGCCAACCGGCGCGCGGCGGCTGGCACCTGGAAGCGCTCCAGCGCCTCGGCGGCACGGCGCAGGGCGGCGCGCTCGTCCAACCCGGACTGTCGGGACAGCAACTCCACGAACTGGGCGCCCAGCGTGCGAAGCGGGTCCAGGGCGCCGTCCTGGGTGACCAGGATGCGCCGCCCCCGGATCTGGATGTCCCCCAGCACCGTGACGCCTTTCGGGGCCAGCCCGGCCAGCGCGCGCAGCAGCAGCGTCTTGCCCGCCCCGGCGCCGCCCGACAGGGCCAGCACCTCGCCGGGCTCGACGGCGAAGCTCAGCCGGTCGAGCAGGATATCGCGGCTGGTCAGCAGGGACAGCCCCTCCACCCGCAGCGGCGCGCCGTCGTCCGTTCCGCTCACCGGCGCCCTCCTGCGGTGGCGGCTGTTGAGAAGGCCAGCCGCATCCCGTCGCCCACCCCGTGCAGCGCCCACAGGGTCAGCGCCAGCAGCAGCGCCGGCCCAGCCAGCGCCACGGCGTCGCCCGCGCGTGCCGCCGCGCCGATGGCGGTTCCCCAGCCGGTCACCCCCTCCGGCAGGCCGAGGCCGAGCAGGCTGGCGAGGCTTTCCGCCATCAGGGCGCGGGGAAGGGCGGTCCAGGCCGCGGCGGCGAGCGGCAGGACCGCGTTGGGCAGGATGTGGCGGCGCAGCCGGCGTCCGTTGGGAATTCCGGCGGCCTGGGCGGCGCTCAGGAACTCCCGGCGCAGCAGGGCGCGCAGCTCGTCCCGCGCGATGACGGCGACCGCCGGGGCGGCGATCAGGGCGGTCACCACCGCCATCGGCGCCAGTCCGCGCTCCGGACCCAGCAATCCGCCGGCCAGCGGCAGGACCAGCGCCAGGGGCAGGCCGGTCAGGGCGGCGGCAGGCGCCATCATCATCCGCTCCGCCCGCTCGCCCAGAGCCACCGCGGCGGCGGCCCAGAACAGGCCGAGGGTGGCCCCGCCCAGCCCGGCGAGCAGCGCGAAGGTCAGGCTCTGGTGCCCGGCGGCCAGCGCCGCCCCCACCGGGCCGCCCCCGGCGACGAGGCCGGCCGCGACCGCCAGCATCAGGGCCGCGAGAACGGTCAGCCCCGCGGCGGCGGGCCGATGCGCGGTCAGCCGCTGCCCGGCTTTCTGCCAGGGGCCGTCGCGCCAATGAGAGTCGGTGCCGGCGGGTCCGTGCATCAGGCCATCCGGGCGCGCGGGTCGATCCAGCCGCGCAGCGCGCCGCCCAGGGCGCCCAGCAGCACGGCGAGGCCGCACAGCCCGGCGAGCGCGGCGAAGGCCATGCCGGTATCCCCGGCGCGCGCCGCCTCGACGAACAGCCGCCCGGCACCGGAAAAGCCGGTCCCGAACAGGCTTTCCACCGCCACGGCCGCGGTCACCGTTCCGGCCGCGGCGCTGCGCAGGCTGCCCGCCGCCGCCGACAGGCCGAGCGGCAGAGTGAGCCGCCAGAGCAGGGCGGAGCCGTCGATTCCCCGCCCACGGGCCGCCAGCAGAACGGTGTCCTCCGCCCCGGCCCGCGCCCGGCCGGCAAGCGTCGCGGCCTGGGCAGCGGCGGGCAGGGCGAGGGCGGCAAGGGCCAGCAGGAAAGGCGCCTTCGCCAGCGTGGCGGTGAAGACCGCGGCCAGCAGAAAGCCCGGCATGACCGGACCCACCCCGCCCAGCACGGCGCCGCCCGCTCCGCCCATCGCGCCGAGCAGGGCGCCGAGCACGGTCCCCAGCGCCAGCGCCGGCAAAACCAGCGCCAGCGTCGCCGGCAGGGCGGCCAGCACGGTGCCCAGCGCCGGCGCCCAGCCGGGTCCCGCCAGCGCGGCCACCACGGCGGCGGCGAGCGCGAGGCCCAGCAGGGCCGGCACCACGGCCAGCACCCGGCGCAGGACGAGCCTCAGCATCGGCCCTGCCGAGGGAGGGTGGCCGTGACGGGGGGAGTCGACGGAGGAGCGGACAAGCGGATCACAACAGGCGGGCCATGACAAATGAGACACGGGACAATGGCGGACACGAATGGATTCCTCCTGACGGTACCCAGGTCCCGGCCGGTCGGGCAATGGAATTTCGCCTCTCGGCGGGGGGTGGGGAGGGTTGGGCGGCTGCGGTGTTGTTCGGGCATTCGCCTTCCTGGCCGGTCGCAGCCCGTCCCGGACGCACCATATGTGAACCCCCGATGCCGATCCCCGCAGGAACCCCGGTCCAGCCGCGTCCCATGCCCGACCAGCCGTCCGTCGCCCAGCCATCCCTCCCCGCAACGCCGCTTCCGGTGTCCTCCGTGATGGCCGCGGGCCCGCTGCTGGTGCCGGGCCGCACCTGCTGGCGGGTGGAGCGGGCGGAGCGGGTCGGGGTCATCGTCGATGGGGAGGATTACTTCGCGCTCGCCAAGGCGGCGATGCGGCAGGCGCGGCGCAGCATCTACCTGACCGCCTGGGACTTCGACGCCCGCATCCGGCTGACCCCGCAGGCACGCCACCCGCGCCGCCCCGACAAGCTGGGCAACCTGCTGAACTGGCTGGCCGCGACCCGCCCGGACCTGACCATCCATGTGCTGAAGTGGGACTTTGCCGAGCTGTTCGATCTGGCCCGCTGGTCGCAGCCGCTGTTCCTGCGCGGCTGGCTCAGCCATCCGCGGCTCCAGTACCGGCTGGACGGCGACCATCCCGCTGGGGCCTGCCACCATCAGAAGATGCTGGTGATCGACGACCGGCTGGCCTTCTGCGGCGGGCTGGACATCACCGCCAACCGCTGGGACACCCGCGCCCACCGCGCCGACGAGCCGCTGCGCCGCCAGCCGGACGGCACCCCCTACGAGCCCTTCCACGACGTGATGATGGCGGTGGACGGCGCCGCCGCCCGCGCGCTGGGCGACCTGTTCCGCGAGCGCTGGCGCCGCGCCACCGGCTGCGTGCTGTCGCCGCCCGCCATGGACGTGCTTGGCGGCGGCGGTGGCCCTTCCGATGGCAAGCGTCCCCGGCGGCTGCGGCTGAAGGCGCGCCGGGCCGGGCCGGACAGTCCCGACCCCTGGCCGCAACAGCTCGCCCCGCTGCTCAAGGGCATGCCCGTTGGCATCGCCCGCACCGAGCCCCACTACAACGGGCGCGACGAGGTGCGGGAGGTCGAGGCGCTCTACACCGCCGCCATCGCCGCGGCCGAGCGCTTCATCTACATGGAAAGCCAGTATTTCGCCTCGGTCGCCGTCGCCGAGGCGCTGAAGGCGCGGCTGGCCGAGCCGGACGGGCCGGAGGTGGTGGTCGTCAACTCCGCCCGCACGTCGAGCTGGCTGGAGAACACCGTGATGCTCGGCGCCCGCGCCCGGCTGGTGAAGGAACTGCGCGAGGCCGACCGGAACGGGCGCTTCCGCTTCTACATTGCCAAGACCGAGAGCGCCAAAACCGGCAGCGTCGGCATCACCATCCACGCCAAGGTGATGGTGGTGGACGACCGGCTTCTGCGCATCGGCTCGGCCAACCTGAACAACCGGTCGATGGGGCTGGACACCGAATGCGATCTGGCGCTGGAGGCGCCGCACGGGAGAGCGGAAGGACGCGAGGCCCGGCGGGCCATCGCCGGGGTGCGCGACGACCTGATCGCCGAGCATCTCGGGGTGGCGCCGGAAAGCGTGACGGCGGAGTTGCGCCGCTCCGGCTCGCTCATCCGCATGGTGGAGACGCTGCGCCGGCCCGGCGGGCGGACGCTGGAACCGCTGGAGGACGCCGACCCCGGCCTGCTGGCCGCCGCCGTCGCCGACTCCATGCTTTTCGACCCCGAACGCCCGGTGGGGGCGGCGGACATCGTGTGGCGCGTCCTGCCGTCGCGCATCCCGCGGCGCCACCACTGGCTGGCGCTGGCGGTCATCCTGGCGGTGGTCGGCGGGGTCTGGGGGCTGTGGAACCACACGCCGTTGCGCGACTGGGCAACCCTGGACGCCGTCCTGGGGGCGTTCGAACGCCTGCGCGAGTCGGCCTTCGGGCCGCTGTGGCTGATCCTGCTTTATGTCGCCGGAGGCTTCGTGCTGTTTCCGGTATTGCTGCTGATCGCGGCGACGGCCATCGCGCTGGGGCCGTGGCTGGGCTTTCCCACCGCGCTGGCCGGGGTGCTGGCCTCCGCCGCGGCGCTGTTCTGGGTGGGCCGCCTCACCGGCCGGCGCCCCATCGAGCGTTACGGCGGCGCGGTGGTGCGGCGGGCCAGCGCCGCGCTCGGCGAACGCGGCGTGCTGGCCATGGCGGCGCTGCGGGTGGTGCCGGTGGCGCCCTTCACCGTGGTGAACCTCGTCGCCGGGGCTTCCCGCATCCGGTTTCCCGACTATCTGTTCGGGACGATCCTGGGGATGGCGCCGGGAATTCTTGTCTTCAACCTGCTCGGGCACCAGCTTGAGCGTGTGTTGACGGAACCGACGCCCACCGACATGGTTCTTCTGGGTCTGGCGGCGGTGACCGCGCTGGGGCTCGGCTGGGCCGGCAATCGGCTGGTGCGGGTCCTGGCGGCGAAACGGCCAGCCACGGGGCCGACCACGGGGCCGACCACCGGAGAGACAGCGAAGGGAGACCAACAGCGGTGATCCGATTCAGCCGAGAGCGTGTGCAGCGGATCGCCTCCGCGCTGCGCGCCGCCCGCGTCCGCCGCCCGAAGCGCCGCGTCGACAGCCGCAGCGGCCCGGTGCCGGAGGGCATGGCGCCGCTGCGCGTGGCGACCTGGAACATCCACAGCTGCGTCGGGCTGGACGCGCGCTTCGCGCCGGACCGCATCGCCGAAGTCATCAAGGAACTGGACGTCGATCTGGTCGGGCTCCAGGAGGTCGGCTGGCACCACCGCGGCGAGTCCGGGCTGGACCAGTTCGCCTTCCTTGAACGGGCGACCGGCCTGAAGGCTCATGCCGGCCCGACCAAGCACAACGCCCACGCCCATTACGGCAACGCCATCCTGACCCGGCTGCCGGTCCTGAAATGCGAGCCCATCGACCTCAGCGTCGGCCGGCGGGAGCCGCGCGGCGGCATCGACGTGATCGTCGAGGTGGAGGGGCGTCCGGTGCGCATCATCGTCGCCCATCTCGGGCTCGACCCGTGGGAGCGGGCGCGGCAGGTCGGCGCCATCGTCGACCGGCTGGAGGAACAGCCGGCCCTGCCGACCCTGTTCATGGGTGACCTTAACGAATGGGCGCCCAATTCGCCCCGGCTGCGCAAGCTGGCCGAGGCCTTCCCCGACTGGGCCAGCCCGCGCAGCTTCCACGCGCGGATGCCCACGCTGCGGCTCGACCGCATCTACGTGAACAACGGGCTGACCATCCCGTCCTACGAGGTGGTGCGCACGGTGCTGACGCGTCGCGCGTCCGACCATCTGCCGGTGCGCGCCACCGTGGCGGTGCCATAACCGAGATACCCGCTCGGGTATGCCGGGCCCTTGATGGCTGCAAGGCGCGTGCGCGGTTCCGCGGGCGCGCCTTTTTCTTTGGGCTTGATCCTCCTGACTTGACCCATTTGCAGTGCAGCATTGCGCGGTCTGTTTCGTGTGGCTGACTGTTTCCCATGTAAGTTTTTTGCCCGAGAACGGGTGTCGGCTATTGACCTTCCGGATAAGGACTGGCCAATCTATCGGTTGGTCATACGACCAATGACGGCCGACCAATGACGACACCCAGCCGACCGGGCGTGGGATCAACCGCCGAAGCGAGGACATGTTGCTCTACCATCTCTACGATCTGCAGCACGCCGCTCTGCGCCCGATGCGCCTCCTGGCCGAAGCGACCCAGCACACCTTCCAGAACCCGTTCAGCCCGGTTTCCTACACCCGCGTCGGACGCGCCATGGCCGCCGGCGCGGAACTGCTGGAGCGCACCACCCGCCGCTTCCCCAAGCCGGACTTCGGCCTGAAGACAACGGTGGTGAACGGCGAGACGGTGGCGGTCACCGAGCGCATCGTCCATCGCAAGCCCTTCTGCAACCTGCTGCACTTCGCCAAGCCGGAGGGCACGCCGGCGCAGCCGCGCGTCCTGCTCGTCGCCCCGATGTCGGGCCACCACGCGACGCTGCTGCGCGGCACGGTGGCGGCGCTGCTGGCCGACCACGACGTCTTCGTGACCGACTGGATCGACGCCCGGCTGGTGCCGCTGGCGCGCGGGCGCTTCGATCTGGACGACTACATCGACACGGTGACGGAGCAGATCCGTTTCCTGGGGCCGCAGACCCACGTCATCGCGGTGTGCCAGCCGGTGGTGCCGGTAATGGCCGCGGTGTCGCTGATGGCGGCAGGGGACGAGGCGGTGCAGCCGCGCTCCATGACGCTGATGGGCGGTCCCATCGACCCGATGGCCAACCCGACCGTGCCGGTGAAGCTGGCGGCGACCCACCCGCTGTCCTGGTTCGAGCGCAACGTCATCACCACCGTCCCGGCCTACTATCCGGGCGGCTTCCGTCAGGTCTATCCGGGCTTCGTCCAGCTCTCCGGCTTCATGTCGATGAATCTGGACCGCCACATCGGGGAGCATGTCGGCCTGTTCCGCCACCTCGTCCGCGGCGACGGCGACTCCGCGGAGCAGCACCGCCGCTTCTACGACGAATACCTGTCGGTCATGGACCTGTCGGCGGAATTCTACCTGCAGACCATCGAGACGGTGTTCCAGAAGCACGCGCTCGCCAACGGCACCATGGAGTCGCGCGGGCGCAAGGTGGAGCCGGCGGCGATCCGCCGGACCGCCGTGATGACGGTGGAGGGCGAGCTGGACGACATCTCCGCCCCCGGCCAGACCGAGGCGGCGCACCGCCTCTGCGCCTCGCTGCCGGACGACATGCGCGCCCGCCATTTCCAGAAGGGCGTCGGCCACTACGGCATCTTCAACGGCCGGCGCTGGCGCGAGAGCATCATGCCGGCGGTGCGGGAGTTCATCCGCAAGCACGATTGAGGTGAGTGGAAAACCCCTCTCCCGTCCCGGGAGAGGGAAGGTACCCGCGCCGCAGGCGTGGGAAGGGTGAGGGTGCCGGCAAGGATCAGTCTCTTGATCCTCGCATGACCCTCACCCGCCCGCTCTGCGGGCACCCTCTCCCGGGGCGGGAGAGGGAATTGGACGGCGTCAGCGCTTCGGAACGGACACCGGGCGCAGCTCGTGAAGCAGCCAGACCAGCCCGGACACCAGCAGAATGGCGCCCGCCTGATGGGCGGCGCCCAGCGGTATCCACACGAAGCTCAGCAGCGTGGCGATGCCCAGCCCGATCTGGACCAGCACCATCGCCGCGGTCAGCAGCGCCACCCGCCCGGCGCGGCCCGGCAGGCGGGCCACCCACACCCGCAGGGCCAGCCCCAGAACCACCAGCCCCGTCAGCAGCGCCAGCGCCCGGTGCGTCAGCTGGATGGCCGCGGTGTTCTCGAAGAAGTTGATCCACCAGGGCGTCAGGTTGGCCACCTCCGGCGGGATGATGTGGCCGGCCATCAGCGGGAAGGTGTTGTAGGCCAGCCCGGCGTCCGTTCCGGCGACGAAGGCGCCCCAGACGATGGTGACGCCGGTCAGCCCCAAGGCCCAGCGCGCGTGCTTGCGCAGCCGGCCGGACTCGGTCGCCCAGCCGGCCAGCGGCAGCGGGTCGAGAATCCCCAGCGCGGTGCGCAGCAGCAGCCCGTAGATCACGACCGCCGTGCCGAGATGCAGCGCCAGCCGGTAGTGGCTGACGTCGGGCCGGTCGACCAGACCGCTCTTGACCATGTACCAGCCGATCACCCCCTGGAGCCCGCCGAGCAGGAACAGCCCGGCCAGCTTCGGCCACAGGTCGGCGGGAATGCGCCCGTTGACCCAGAAGCGCAGGAAGGGGATCAGGAAGACGAAGCCGATCAGCTGGCCCCAGAAGCGGTGAAACCACTCCCACCAGAAGATTTGCTTGAAGGCCGCCAGATCCATCGCCGCGTTGTGGATGCGGAACTCCGGCGTGGTCTGGTAGAGGCCGAAGACGCGGTTCCATTCCGCCTCCGACAGGGGCGGCAGGATGCCGATCAGCGGCTTCCACTCCACCATCGACAGGCCGGATTCGGTCAGGCGCGTGATGGCGCCGATCACCGCCATGGCGAAGACCATCGCGCAGCAGACGAGAAGCCAGTAGGCGATGGGGCGGGTGGAGGCGGGGTCGCGGACGTCTTTCCCGGCGAGGGCGGGGGCGGCGATGTCGGTCACGGACGGGCGGCTCCGGATGATGCGGAAAGGTTCCGGGGGGATAGGGACCTCCGGCTCATGTGGGGTGCGGCAGCGGCTGCGTCAAACGGACACGGGTTACCCCGTGGCCGGCGACACCGGTTTCGGGTGAAGGCGGCGCGCCGCGGGTGTTACAAATATCAGTCTTACCAACGGCTTCGGATGCGGGGCGGCGATGGCGGACCTCACCCTCGGCTTCGGCCTGTCGTTCCACGAGCTTTACGGGCAGGACGGGCTGGCCCGGCTCGACCGTGCCTTCCTCGCCCGGCTGTCCGACACGGACGTGGCGCTCGCCAACCGGCTGCTGTCCGCCCGCGCCCAGCCCGACCGGCTGGAGGCCAGGGCGGAAAGCGACCTGCTGATCGCGCTCGCCCCCCACGCCGAGGATTTCATCGGCGATCTGTTCGGCATCCGCGCCGCGCTCGACGAGTTGCGCGCCCGCCACACGGAGCTGGCGCCGCTCTACACCGCCAAGCGCCTGTTCGTTCAGCGCCGCGCCGCCAAGGCGGTCAAGCCGGAGGCGGTCGCGGCCCTCGACGGGGCGGAGCTGGCCGCGCGGCTGGAGGACTGGCTGGGCGGCCCGCTGACCGAGGCTGGCTTCGCCCGGCAGGTGCTGGCCTGGATGGAGGACGAGGCCGCCCACGCCGACCAACTCGACAGCGCCGCCCAATACGCCGCCTGGGCGGTCTTCAGCGAGGCCGGGCGCGCCCGGCACGGCGGCGGCGTGCTGTTCCAGGTGCCGCACCGCACCGACCCGCAGCGTCTCGTCCCCGTGGAGACGGTGGAACGGCACGGCGTCACCATGATGCGCCTGCCTGAAGACGCCTGCCGCGAGCGCCAGGGCTTCCACCTGACCGACCCCGGCACCGATCTGGCCGGGGCGCTGGACGAGGCCAACTACTGCATCTGGTGCCACAACCAGGGCAAGGACAGCTGCTCCAAGGGGCTGCGCGACCGCAAGACGGGGGAGTTCCAGAAGAGCGCCTTCGGCGTCGCGCTGGCCGGCTGCCCCTTGGAAGAGAAGATTTCCGAGATGCACGCTCTGAAGGCTGAGGGGGTGCCCATCGGGGCGCTGGCCGTGGTGGTGGTCGACAACCCGATGTGCGCGGCCACCGGCCACCGCATCTGCAACGACTGCATGAAGGCCTGCATCTACCAGAAGCAGGAGCCGGTGGACATCCCGCAGGCGGAGACCCGCACGCTGAAGGACGTGCTGGAGCTGCCCTGGGGCTTCGAGATCTACAGCCTGCTGACCCGCTGGAACCCGCTGGACCTGCGCCGCCCGCTGATGCGGCCGGACAGCGGCTATAAGGTTCTGGTGGCCGGGCTGGGGCCGGCGGGCTTCACGCTGGCGCATCATCTGATGAACGACGGCCACACGGTGGTCGGCATCGACGGGCTGAAGATCGAGCCGCTGCCCGCCGACCTCTCCGGCGTCCTGCCCAGCGGCACGCGGGTGCCCTTCCGGCCGATCCGCGACGTGCGCGACCTCTACGACCGGCTGGACGAGCGGGTGATGGCCGGCTTCGGCGGCGTGGCCGAATACGGCATCACCGTGCGCTGGAACAAGAATTTCCTGAAGGTGATCCGGCTGCTGCTGGAACGCCGGGCGCGCATGACGATCATCGGCGGGGTGCGCTTCGGCGGCACGCTGACCATCGACAGGGCGCTGGAACTGGGCTTCGACCACATCGCGCTGTGCATGGGGGCGGGCAAGCCGACTGTCGTGCCGATGGCGAACGGGCTGGCCCGCGGGGTGCGGCAGGCTTCGGACTTCCTGATGGGGCTGCAACTGACCGGGGCGGCCAAGGCGGACAGCATCGCCAACCTCCAGGTCCGGCTGCCCATCGTGGTGATCGGCGGCGGGCTGACCGCCATCGACACGGCGACGGAGGCGCTGGCCTACTACCCGGTCCAGGTCGAGAAATTCCTCTCCCGCTACGAGGTCCTGGCGGCCGAGCGGGGGGAGGCGGCGGTGCGCGCCCGCTGGACTCCCGACGAGGCCGACCTTGCCGACGAGTTCCTGGCCCACGCCCGCGCCATCCGGGCGGAGCGCCTGGAGGCCGGGGAGCAGGGGCGGGAGCCGCGCGTCGCGGCGCTGCTGCAATCCTGGGGCGGCTCGACCATCGCCTATCGACGGCGGCTGATCGACAGCCCCAGCTACACGCTGAACCACGAGGAGGTGGCGCACGGGCTGGCCGAGGGCATCCGTTTCCTGGAATGCGCCGCCCCGCGCGGGGTGGAGATCGACGAGATGGGCGCCGCGCGGGCCATTCACCTCGCCATCAACCCGGTCGGGCCGGACGGGGTGGTGGCGCCCGCCGCGGTGGACGCGCGGCTTCCCGCCCGCACCATCCTGGTCGCCGCCGGCACCCAGCCGAACACCGTCCTGGCCCGCGAGGAGCCGGAGTGGGTCGAGCTGGACGGGCGCTGCTTCCGCGCCATCGACGAGGACGGCCGGCCGGTGACGCCGGAGCGGCAGGCCAAGCCGGCCCAGGCTGATGTGCTGATGGCGCGGGCGCCGGATGGGCGGTTCCTCAGCTTCTTCGGCGATCTGCACCCGTCCTTCGCCGGCAATGTGGTGAAGGCGATGGGCGGGGCGAAGCGCGGCTATCCGGTGGTCAGCCGGGCGCTGGCCCGCCGGGCGCCGACCTCCGTGACGCCGGAGGCGCTGGTGCGGCGCCTGAACGCCGAGCTGCGGCCCCTGGTGCACAGCGTCACCCGCCTGACCCCGACCATCGTGGAGGTGGTGGTGAAGGCCCCGGCCGCGGCGCGCCGTTTCGAACCCGGACAGTTCTACCGGCTGCAGAATTTCGAAACGCTGGCGCAACGGATCGGCCGGACCACGCTGGCGATGGAAGGGCTGGCCCTGACCGGGGCCTGGGTGGACAAGGAGGCCGGGCTGCTCTCCCTGATCGTTCTGGAGATGGGCGGCTCGTCCGATCTCTGTGCCTTGCTCAAGCCCGGCGATCCGGTGGTGGTGATGGGGCCGACCGGCGCCCCCACCGAGATCCCGGAGGGCGAGACGGTGGCGCTGGTCGGCGGCGGGCTGGGCAACGCGGTGCTGTTCTCCATCGGGCAGGCCTGCCGGGCGCGCGGCAACCGGGTCGTCTACTTCGCCGGCTACAAGCGGATGGAGGACCGTTACAAGACCGAACAGATCGAGGCCGCCGCCGACCGCGTTGTCTGGTGCTGCGACGAGGCGCCGGGCTTCACGCCGACGCGCCCCGATGATCTGAGTTTCGTCGGGAACATCGTGGAGGCCATGCGCGCCTACGCGGCGGGCGAGTTGGGACCGGCGGACATTCCGCTGGAGACGGTGGACCGCATCGTCGCCATCGGTTCCGACCGCATGATGGCAGCGGTGGGGGCGGCCCGGCACGGCCTGCTGAAGCCCTACCTGAAGCCCGGCCACGCCGCCATCGGCTCCATCAACTCCCCCATGCAATGCATGATGAAGGAGATCTGCGCCCAGTGCCTGCAACGGCACACCGACCCGGCGACGGGGGAGGAGACGGTGGTCTTCTCCTGCTTCAACCAGGACCAGAGCCTGGACCGGGTGGATTTCGCCAACCTGAACCAGCGGCTTCGCCAGAACGCCGTCCAGGAAAAGCTGACCGCCCAATGGATCGACCGCGGCCTGCGGCTGACCGGCCAACGGAAGGGGTGAGGGGAGATGCTTTCCCTCTCCCGCCCCGGGAGAGGGTGCCCGCGAAGCGGGCGGGTGAGGGTCGCACAAGGATCAGGCATTGATCCTCGGCATCACCCTCACCCTTCCCACGCTTGTGCGTGGGCCCCTTCCCTCTCCCGAGGCGGGAGAGGGACTCCGCGTCTCCCGTTCACGCACCCGTGGCGGTGCTGACCGCCGCCTGGGGCAGCGGCGTGGTGGAGCTTTCGAACAGGTCGGCTTCGGCGGCGCGGCGCTTCACCAGACCCGGAAGCTGCGTCTTGACGCCGTTGACCGTGGCGTAGACCCAGCGGCCGAACTGGCCGGCCGCGCCTTCGTAGTCGCCCTGGTTCAGCAGGCGAAGCAGGGTCGAGCACTGCAGGCTGCCGGCCCCCAGGTTGAACACGAAGGAGGCGAGCGCGCCGCGCTGGTCCGGGTTCAGCGCGACGGTGACCAGCTTGTCCACCTGGGCGGCGGCGGCGGTCAGGTCCGACTGCAGGAAACCGTCGGCCTGGGCGGAGGTGATGCTCTGCCCCAGCTCGACCCCGGCGGTGTGGCCGTAGCCGATGGTCGGCACCCCCGCCGGGCACAGGTAGGCGTTGAGGTAAAGACCTTCGAAATGCTTCACAAGGTTGACCGCTTCTTCGCAAACCGGCGTCGTCATGTTCGTCATCCCCCAGCTTGTCGTAGACGTGCATCGGCACGGACAGTGCGTGCTGAGGGAAGCCTATCGAAAGAGTTATGATCTTAATAATGGTTTATTTTTTCACATTTTCCCGCGAAAGAAGGGGTTGGGCGTCAATTCCAGCGGAATTCCGCGGCCACCGCGCGGGCCTCTCCCGGCGTGATCAGGCGGTGGGTCGCCAGCTTCACCGAATGCAGCCTGCCGTCCAGGTTGGCCTGCCAGAAACCCAGGAACCGGCGCAGCACCGGGTAGCCGGGGGCGAGGTCCAACTCCTGCCAGAGATAGCTCTGCAGCAGGTGCGGGTGGTCCGGCATGTGGTACAGAATCTCCGCCGTGGTCAGGCGGTAATCGCGAAGCTGAAGCCCCAGACTGGCCATGCTCTGCCTCCGTGATGGTGGAACCGGTGGCGTCCTTCCGCTGCGTCCTGGTGATTCTTTTGTGAAAGTGTGCCGTTCGCGGCTGTGGCGGGCAACAAAAATTTTTCTTTTACTTCAATGCATTAGCAGCAGGAAGGGGCGACTGCTGCCAGGAATCGCACCGATTGCCGCAACGACCCTCTTGAATCAAAACCGCAGCTCGATTAGCTGTCTGGCACTCGCCGGGGGAGAGTGCTAACAGCCCCGAGCCCGGCGCCAATCCTTTCAATAAGCCTTGATCCTGGAGGCATCCCCATGAAGTTCCGTCCGCTGCACGACCGCGTCGTCGTCAAGCGTCTGGAGTCCGACACCAAGACCAAGGGCGGGATCATCATTCCCGACACCGCGAAGGAGAAGCCCCAGGAGGGCCAGGTCATCGCGGTGGGTCCGGGCGCCCGTGACGAGAGCGGCAAGGTCGTTGCGCTCGACGTGAAGGCCGGCGACCGCATCCTGTTCGGCAAGTGGTCGGGCACCGAGGTGAAGATCGAGGGCGAGGATTTCCTGATCATGAAGGAATCCGACATCATGGGCGTCGTCGAGGCCTGAGCCTCCGCCCGCGCTGAGCGATCCAACCCCCCGAATTTCAAGGAAGTGAGCAATGGCTGCCAAGGAAGTTAAGTTCTCCGCCGCCGCGCGTGAGAAGATGCTGCGCGGTGTGGACATCCTCGCCGACGCCGTGAAGGTGACGCTGGGTCCGAAGGGCCGCAACGTCGTGATCGAGAAGTCCTTCGGCGCTCCGCGCATCACCAAGGACGGCGTCTCGGTCGCCAAGGAAATCGAGCTGTCGGACAAGTTCGAGAACATGGGCGCCCAGATGGTGCGTGAGGTCGCGTCGAAGACGAACGACCTGGCCGGCGACGGCACCACCACGGCGACCGTTCTGGCCCAGGCCATCGTCCGCGAGGGTGTGAAGTCGGTGGCCGCCGGCATGAACCCGATGGACCTGAAGCGCGGCATCGACCTCGCCGTCGAGACCGTCGTGAACGACATCCGCGGCCGTGCCAAGAAGGTCACGACCAACGACGAGATCGCCCAGGTCGGCACCATCTCCGCCAACGGCGAAGGCGAGATCGGCAAGATGATCGCCCAGGCCATGGAGAAGGTCGGCAACGAGGGCGTCATCACGGTGGAAGAGGCCAAGAGCCTCGAGACCGAGCTGGACGTCGTCGAGGGCATGCAGTTCGACCGCGGCTACCTGTCGCCGTACTTCATCACCAACGCCGACAAGATGATCGCGGACCTCGAGAGCCCGTTCATCCTGCTGCACGAGAAGAAGCTGTCGGGTCTGCAGGCCCTGCTGCCGGTCCTCGAGGCCGTCGTGCAGTCCTCGCGCCCGCTGCTGATCATCGCCGAGGACGTCGAGGGCGAGGCCCTGGCGACCCTGGTCGTGAACAAGCTGCGTGGCGGCCTGAAGGTCGCCGCCGTCAAGGCCCCGGGCTTCGGTGATCGCCGCAAGGCGATGCTGGAGGACATGGCCATCCTGACCGGCGGCCAGGTCATCTCCGAGGATCTCGGCATCAAGCTCGAGAACGTCACCATCGACATGCTGGGCACCGCCAAGAAGGTCGTGATCTCCAAGGAGAACACCACCATCGTCGATGGCGCCGGCTCGGCCGAGGACATCCAGGCCCGCATCGGCCAGATCAAGGCGCAGATCGAGGAGACCACCTCGGACTACGACCGCGAGAAGCTGCAGGAGCGTCTGGCGAAGCTGGCTGGCGGCGTTGCCGTCATCCGCGTCGGCGGCGCCACCGAGGTCGAGGTGAAGGAGCGCAAGGATCGCGTTGACGACGCCATGCACGCCACCCGCGCCGCGGTGGAAGAGGGTGTCGTCGCCGGCGGCGGTACCGCCCTGCTGTACGCCACCAAGGCGCTCGACGCCCTGAAGCCGATCAACGACGAGCAGCGCGTCGGCATCGAGATCATCCGCCGCGCCCTGCAGGCCCCGGTCCGTCAGATCGCCTACAACGCGGGCACCGACGGTTCGATCGTGGTCGGCAAGCTGCTGGACCAGAACGACGCCAACTTCGGCTACGACGCCCAGAAGGGTGAGTTCACCGATCTGGTCGCCGCCGGCATCATCGACCCGGTGAAGGTGGTTCGCACCGCCCTGCAGGACGCGGCCTCGATCGCCGGCCTGCTGATCACCACCGAGGCGATGATCGCCGAGAAGCCGGAGAAGAAGGCTGCTCCGGCCGGCATGCCGGGTGGCATGGACGACATGGGCGGCATGGGCTTCTGATAGCTCACGTCATCCACGACGTTTGCGGAAAGGGCGGTCCCTCGGGGCTGCCCTTTTCCCGTTTGGGCATCTCCCTGACGGACAGGGTGCCGCCGGCCGGCGGTTCAGATTGGAACGCTTCCAAACTGTTGGCGTTGACAACGAACCGGACGTCCCCTGGGGCGGGCCGGCTCTTGCTGCTGTTCAGGGAGAAAGCGATGGCTGACCAATCGAAGACTCTGACCAACCGTCAGGGCCATCCGATCACCAACAACCAATCCCAGCGCACCGTGGGAAGCCGCGGGCCGGCGACGCTGGAGAACTACCAGTTCCTGGAGAAGATCACCCACTTCGACCGCGAGCGCATTCCGGAGCGCGTGGTCCACGCCCGCGGCTTCGTCTGCTACGGCGAGTTCGAGGCCACCGGCAAGATCGGCGACGAGCCGGCCTCCACCTACACCCGCGCCAAGCTGTTTCAACAGGCCGGCAAGAAGACCCCGCTGGCCATCCGCTTCTCCACCGTCATCGGCGGGCGCGATTCGTCGGAGGTGGCGCGCGACCCGCGCGGCTTCGCGGTGAAATTCTATACGGAGGACGGCAACTGGGATCTGGTCGGCAACAACCTGGCGGTCTTCTTCATCCGCGACGCCATCAAGTTCCCGGACGTCATCCATTCGCTGAAGCCCGATCCGGTGACCTTCCGTCAGGAACCGAACCGCATCTTCGACTTCATGAGCCAGACGCCCGAATCCATGCACATGCTGACGCATCTGTTCAGCCCGCGCGGGATTCCGGCGAACTACCGGCACATGGAAGGCTTCGGCGTGAACACCTACAAGATGGTGAACGCCAACGGCGATACGGTGCTGGTCAAGTACCACTTCCACCCGCGCTGCGGCGTCGCCTCCCTGACGGCGGAGGAGGCGGCGAAGGTGCAGGGGCAGGATCTCGGCTCCGCCTCCAAGGATCTCTACGAGGCCATCGACCGAGGCGACTACCCGCAGTGGGATGTGTATGTCCAGATCATGGAGGACCACGACCATCCCGAACTGGACTGGGACCCGCTGGACGACACCAAGATCTGGCCCGAGTCGGACTTCCCGCTGCGCCATGTCGGCGTGATGACGCTGAACCGCAACGTCGAGGACGTCTTCAACGAGAACGAACAGATCGCCATGGGCACCGGCGTGCTGGTGGACGGGCTGGATTTCTCGGACGACAAGATGCTGGTCGGGCGGACCTTCTCCTACTCCGACACGCAGCGCTACCGGGTTGGCCCCAACTATCAGCAGTTGCCGATCAACCAAGCCAAGAACGCGCCGGTCGCCACCAACCTGTCGGGTGGCCAGATGTCCTACCAACGCGATCTGGCGCCGGGGCAGAACCCGCACGTCAATTTCGAGCCGTCCATCCACAACGGCCTGAGCGAAGCCCAGCGGGAGGAGCCGAACAACCCGCCGGAACTCCACGGCCGCCTGACCCGCAGCGTGATCGAGCGCCGCAACGACTATGTCCAGGCGCGGGGCCGCTACTGCACCATGATGGACTGGGAGCGCGACGATCTCGTCCTGAACATGGGCACCTTGCTCGGCCAGTGCGAACGCGACGTCCAGGAGCGCATGCTCTGGCACTTCTTCCTGATCCATGACGACTACGGCAGCCGGGTCGCCGGCATGCTGGGCATGACCGCCGCCGACGTGGCCGGCTTGGCCCCCCTGCCCAAGCAGGTGCTGACCGACGAGGACCAGAAGCGGCTGAAGTCGCTGGGCAAGAACGGCGACACGATCGACCCGAAGGCCTGGGGCCAGTGGACCGGCTCCGTGAAGGTTCACCGCGCCACGGCGGACGAGGTGGTGAAGGGCATGCCGTCCGGCGTGCAAGGCGGCATGACCAGTCAGGCTGCCGATTAGGCGCAACCAAAGGTCTTTGTTCGAGCATCGTCCCAATGGGGCGGCGGGTTGTCCCGCCGCCCCTTTTTCATGCCGGCGCCGATGATTGTTTTGAATGGCCACAGTTTGTATAAGGACATGCGACACGTTGCCGCGCGACACGCCTGTCACTGGTATCACCAGAGTGGGCCATGCCACTGTCATTTTGCATCAAGGCATTAGCCAAAATATTAGAACTTCGATAAGGGAGAAGTGCGATGTCCATGCGTGCTGCCGTGTCCTTCGCGGCCATGCTGGCGGCCTCCGTCGCCACCTTCGGCGTGCCCGCGTTCGCCGCCGACGAACCGATTTCGCCGATCGAGCCGGCGAAGATCGCCAATCCCGGATTGGTTGAACTCGGCAAGAAGCTGTACTTCGATCCCCGGCTGTCCAAGTCCGGCTTCATCTCCTGCAACTCGTGCCACAACCTGTCCATGGGCGGCACCGACAACCTGAAGACCTCCATCGGCCACAACTGGCAGCAGGGTCCGATCAACTCGCCGACCGTGCTGAATTCCAGCCTGAACGTCGCGCAGTTCTGGGACGGCCGTGCGCTGACTCTGCAGGAGCAGGCCGGCGGCCCGATCGCCAATCCCGGCGAGATGGGCTCCACCCACGCCCTGGCGGTCGAGGTGCTGCGCTCCATCCCCGAATACCAGAAGGAATTCGGCGAGGTCTTCGGTGAGACCAAGATCACCATCGAGGAGGTGACCAAGGCCATCGCCGCCTTCGAGGAGACGCTGGTCACGCCGAACTCCCGTTTCGACCAGTGGCTGAAGGGCGACAAGAAGGCCCTGACCACCGTCGAGCTGGAAGGCTACGAGCTGTTCAAGGACTCGGGCTGCACCGCCTGCCACAACGGCTCGGCCGCCGGCGGCAACACCTTCCAGAAGATGGGCGTCGTCGAGCCCTACAAGACCAACAACCCCGCCGAGGGCCGCATCGCGGTGACCAAGGAGGAGGCCGACCGCTTCAACTTCAAGGTTCCGACGCTGCGCAACGTCGCGCTGACCTACCCCTACTTCCACGACGGCGAGGCGGCGACGCTGTCCGACGCCGTGGACGTCATGGGCCGCATCCAGTTGGGCAAGAAGTTCTCGACCGACGAGAACGCCAAGATCGTCGCCTTCCTGAAGACGCTGACCGGTGACCAGCCGAGCTTCGCTCTGCCGATCCTGCCGCCGTCCACGGACAAGACGCCGAAGCCGCATCCCTTCGACTGACGGTTCGGCGGTTTGGATGGGGCCGGGCGTCGTTGGGGCGGCCTGGCCCCATTCCTTTTCTTGAGGATGGTTGCAGGGTATCGACATGCGGTGGGGATGGAAGACGGCGGGGGGCTTCGGGACGCTCGCGCTGGCCGGTCTGGTGGGCGTCGTCGTCGGGGTGGTCGGCTGGGGCGGCTTCAACACCGCGATGGAAGCGACCAACAGCATGGAGTTCTGCGTCTCCTGCCACGAGATGCGCGACAACGTGTATGTCGAGTACAAGACCTCGCCCCACTACCAGAACGCCTCCGGCGTAAGGGCCACCTGCGCCGACTGCCACGTCCCGCGCGACTGGACGCACAAGGTGATCCGCAAGGTGCAGGCGTCCGGCGAGCTGTATCACTGGCTCATCGGCTCTATCGACACCAAGGAGAAGTTCGAGGCCAAGCGCCACACGCTGGCGCGCCGCGAATGGGAGCGCATGCGGGCGACCGACAGCCAGGAATGCCGCAACTGCCATTCCTTCGGCGCCATGGACTTCCATAAGCAGACACCGAAGGCGGCCAGCGCCATGGAAGGGGCGGAGAAGGCCGGCAAGACCTGCATCGACTGCCACAAGGGCATCGCCCACAGCTTCCCCGACGTCACCGCCGGCCATCGCCAACTCTTCGCCGGTCTGTCGGAGCAGGCGAAGGCTTTGGCCCTGAAGCCCGGCGACACCGCCTACGCCCTGACCAGCCTCGCCCTTTACGGCGCGCTACCGGCGCTCGGGGCTGGTGGAGACGGCGAGATCGCCGCGGCGACTCCGGTGACGATCCTGGCGGCGGAGGGCGGCGCCCTGCAGGTCGAGATCACCGGCTGGCAGCGCGGAAGCTCCAGGCAGACGCTCTATGCCCAGCCGGGCAAGCGCATCACCACGGTCAAGCTGAATGCGGCGGTGGCGGGCCAAGCGGCGGCGTTGCGCAGCGTCACCGATCCGGAAACCGAACAGGAATGGACGGAGGTCCGCCTGACCGCCTGGACCGGGGCCGGCGGCTATGTGGGCACGCTCGGCGCGCTGTGGGATTACGGCGCGCGGGTCTATGACGCCAACTGCTCGCTCTGCCACGCGCTGCACCCGCCGGGCGCGTTCGACGCGAACGCCTGGATCGGCAAGATGAACGCCATGAAGCGGCTGACCCGGCTGGACGAGGAGGAGGGCCGCCTGCTGCTGACCTATCTGCAGAGCCATGCGAAGGACGGCGCGCGATGATCGCTGCGGCGAGAACCCGAAGCTGCTAAGAGGGGTTTTCTACCACGGGCCGGCGCCGAACACGCCGCGCCCGACGGCAGACGACCACTTGAGAAAGAGGACCCCCGCGATGTCGACTCTGCACAAACAAGCCATGGAAGCGGTGCTTCAGGCCGCCTCTCACGACATCGTCGGCACGCTCCAGGAGCGTGGCATCACCGACAAGCACAGCGAGGAGGGCGACCTCGTCGTTCTCGACGTCGCGATCCTGCACGCCTACCGCATCTTCATGCGGATCTGCGAGGAGAATGGGCTGGAGGTGGATGCGGGCTATTTCGCCGACATGGCCAACGACCTTGCCGACGAGGTGGCCCAGGAGGACGACGCGGACTGATCCGGTCCCGCGCCGCCGACCCGCTTCTTGAGTGCCCCGGTCCCGTCCGACCCTGCTTTTTCCTTTGGTGAAGGCGGTGCGGACGGGACCGGTCGACATCCTTCACCCCTCGGGGGACCCGATGACCGACGCCCCTGAAACTGTCTTTTCTCCCGACGTTGCGATCATCGGCGCCGGCCCGGCCGGGCTGATGGCGGCGGAGGTCATCGCCGCGGCAGGCCGCTCGGTCGCCGTCTTTGAGCGGATGCCCACCCCGGCGCGCAAGCTGCTGCTGGCCGGGCGCGGCGGGCTGAACCTGACCCATTCCGAACCGCTGGACGCCTTCACCGCCCGCTATGGCGCGCAGGCCCCGCTGTTCGCCGATCTGCTGGGCGGCTTCTCCCCGGCGGACCTGCGCGACTGGGCGGCGGGGCTCGGGATCGAGACCTTCGTCGGCTCCAGCGGGCGCGTCTTTCCGGTGCAGATGAAGGCGTCCACCCTGGTGCGGGCGTGGCTGCGCCGGCTGGAGGGGCTGGGCGTCACCCTGCACAGCCGCCACCGCTGGCTCGGCTGGGACGCGTCCGGCGCGCTGCGCTTCCAGCGGGGCGACGGAACCGAAACCACCGTCGCCCCGCGCGCCACCCTGTTGGCGCTGGGCGGGGCGAGCTGGCCGCGCACCGGCTCCGACGGCGCCTGGACCGGGCTGCTGGCGGCGCGCGGGGTGGACATCGCGCCGCTGCGCCCGTCCAACATGGGCTTCGAGGTGCCCTGGTCCGATCACCTGCGCGAACGCTTCGCCGGCCAGCCGGTCAAGAGCGTCGGCCTCGCCTTCGGCGACCGGCGTTTGAAGGGCGAGTTCGTCATCACCGAGACCGGCATCGAGGGCGGCGCCGTCTACGCGCTGAGCGCCCCCTTGCGCGACGCCATCGAGCGCGAGGGCTGGGCCGCCCTGACCATCGACCTGATGCCGGATCTGCCGGAGTCGGCGATCGCCAAACGGCTCCGCCGCCGCGGGGCGGAATCGCTGTCCACCTTCCTGAAGAAGTCCCTGTCGCTGACCGGCCCGCGCGCCGCCCTGCTGCGCGAGTTCACGCCGGCGTCGGAACTGTCCGACCCGGCGGCGCTGGCCCGCCAGATCAAGGGCCTGTCGATGGTGCTGACCGGGGTGCGGCCGATCGAGCGCGCCATCTCCACCGCCGGAGGTATCCGGCTGGCGGAGCTGGACGCCTCGCTGATGCTGACCCGCCTGCCGGGGACCTTCGTCGCCGGGGAGATGCTGGATTGGGAGGCGCCGACCGGCGGCTACCTCCTCCAGGGCTGCTTCGCCATGGGCGCGCGGGCGGGGAAGGGCGTGCTGGGGTATCTGGGGGGCTGAGTTTTCGCCCCTATTGCCCCCTCCCTAACCCTCCCCCGCTGCGCAGGGGAGGGGACCAATCTCCCTCCCCTGCGTCAGCGGGGGAGGGGCGGGGTGGGGGCAATGCGCTCGCCCGTCACCGCACCGGATTGCCGTAGTCGTACTGCACCTGGGGCGCGCTGCCCTTGCCGGTCAGGCTTTCGATCAGCGAGCCGATGCCGCCCGCCACACCGCCTGATGACCCGCGCGCCGGGGCCGCCGCCGGGGTGGCGCGGGCGGGTTCGGCGATGCCGCCGGAGGCGACATAGGCGGGGGCGCCCTCCATCCCCGGCAGGGGGCGGGGCGGGCGTCCGGCGTGGGCGTCCAGCATGAAGCCCTGCCACAGCTTGGCCGGCAGCGAGCCGCCGGTGACCCGCTTCATCTCGGCGTTGTTGTCGTTGCCCAGCCACACCCCGGCCACGAGGTCGGCGGTGAAGCCGACGAACCAGGCGTCGCGGTAATCCTGGGTGGTGCCCGACTTGGCCGCCGCCGGGCGGTCGAGCTTCGCCGACTTGCCGGTGCCGTACTCGATGACGCCGGTCATCATGCGGGTGAGCTGCACCGCGTGCGCCGGGTCGACCACCGGGACGGAGCCGCCGGCCTGCCGCCGGTACAGGACGTTGCCGTCGCGGTCCCTGATCTCGGTGATGGCGTAGGGCCAGACCGGGGCGCCGCGGTTGGCGATGCCGGCGTAGCCGCGGGTCAGCTCCAGCAGGTTGACCTCGCTGGTGCCGAGCGCCAGCGACAGGTCCTTGCCCAGCGGCGAGTTGATGCCCAGCCCCGCCGCCACCCGGCGCACCCGCTCCACCCCGATGCGGTCGATGATGCGCACGGTCGCGGTGTTGGACGAATGGGCCAGAGCGTTGGCCATGGTGACGGTGCCGCGGAACTTGCCGTCGTAGTTGCCGGGGCTCCAGCCGCCGATGCGGACCGGGGCGTCCTCGACCGGGCTGTCGGGCGACCAGCCGGCCTCCAGCGCCGCCAGATAGACGAAGGGCTTGAAGGCCGACCCCGGCTGGCGCATCGCCTGGGTGGCGCGGTTGAACTCGCTGCTGTCGTAGTCCCGCCCGCCGACCAGGGCGCGCACCGCGCCGTCGGTGGTCATGGCGACCAGGGCGCCCTGGCGCGCGTTGGCGGTGGCGCCGGCGCCGGACAGGATCTCCTCCAGCCGCTGCTCCGCCGCGCGCTGCAGCTTGAGGTCCAGCGTCGTGCGCACCACCACGTCACCGTGGCCGGAGCCGACGAAGGCGGAGACCAGCTCCGTCACCCAATCCGCGAAATAGCGCCCGTCGCCGCCCGGCTTGCGCTTGGCCGACGGCGGGGCGTTGCGCGCCGCCTCCAGTTCCTGCGCGGTGATGAAGCCGGCGTCCACCATGGCGCCCATCACGACGCGCGACCGTTCCGCCGCCTCGTCCGGGTTGGAGGACGGGGCGTAGCGCGAGGGCGCCTTCAGCAGGCCGGCGATGATCGCCGATTCCCGCAGGTCGAGCTGGGTCGCCGGCTTGCCGAAATAGGTGCGGGACGCTGCGTCCACGCCGAAGGTGCCCGCCCCCAGATAGACGCGGTTCAGATAGGCGGTGAGGATCTGGTCCTTGGTGAAGCGGTGCTCCAGCCACAGCGCCAGCATGGCCTCCTGGATCTTGCGCTTCAGCGACTTCTCGGGCGTCAGGAAGAGGTTCTTGGCGAGCTGCTGGGTGATGGTGGAACCACCCTGCGCCGAGCGCCCGGACCGCCAGTTGACGTAGAGCGCGCGGGCCAGACCGATGGGATCGACGCCGAAATGCGAGTAGAAGCGCCGGTCCTCAATGGCCAGCACGGCATGGATCAGATGCGGCGGCAGGTCGCGCACGCCCAGCGTCGTGCCGTGCAGGTCGCCGAAGCGCGCGAACTCCGACCCGTCGGCCGCCAGCACGGTGACCGAGGCGCGCCGTTCGAACTGCGCGACCTTGGAGATGTCCGGCAGGTCCAGCGCGAACCAGGCCAGCACCGCGCCCAGCGCGATGCCGCACCACACGCCCGCCACCGTTCCGGCATAGACCAGCGTGCCGAGGATCGACCGCCGCCCGCCACCGCTGCCTCTGGCCGCTTTCGGGGCGGTCTTCCGCGGCGGCGGAGCGGCTTTCCGCGGCTTCTCGGCCTTGGGTTTCTCAGGCTTGGTCGGCTTTTCCGGCTTGGGCGCGCGTTTTGGCAGGCGGGGGCGCAGCGCCGTTTCCTCGCCCCGCGTCTGGATGGGGCGCGGCCCCGCAAAGAGTTCGCCCGGTCGATCGTTGCTCACGGCGCGGTCGCGGCCCCCAAGAAGTCCATGCCCGATGTAATCTGTGATGGAAAGCTATACGCCGCCGCCCCGTTGCGACGAAAGAGCGCCCTCGAAAGAGATAAGATTTGTCTTAGCACCGTTGCAGATGGATGACGGGGGTGGAAGAAAAGCCGCCGCGGACTGTTGTTTCCATGAATAAGCGTTGACGCAGCGGAGAGCCTGTTCATGTCGAAACCCCTGACCGTTTCCATTCCCCACAAGCTCGGCCGGGACGAGGCGAAGCGGCGCGTGGCGGAGGGGGTGGGGCAGGCCCGCTCCCACCTCGCCGCGGTCGCCAGCAGCATGGACGACCATTGGACCGACGACCGCGTGGATTTTCGCGTGGTGGCGATGGCCCAGACCGTCACCGGCTTCATCGACGTGCAGGACGACAGCGTCACCGTGGAGGTGCAGCTTCCCTGGGCGCTCGGCCTGCTGGCCAACAAGGTGAAGGACCGGCTGCAGAGCAAGGGCACCCTGCTGCTGGAAAGGAAGTAGATCCCTCTCCCGACCCGGGAGAGGGAAGGGGCCCGTGCGGAGCGCGGGAAGGGTGAGGGTGCTGCCAAGGATTAGCGCCTTGATCCTTGCACGACCCTCACCCGCCCGCTGTCGCGGGCACCCTCTCCCGGGGCGGGAGAGGGATTGGGTTAATCGGGCTTGCCGATCAGCCCGTGCTTCTTCAGCAGCCCGCGAAGCTGGTGGTAGCCGAGCCCCAGCGCCTCGGCGGTCTGGCGCTGGTTGAAGCGGTTGCGCTCCAGCGCCGTCTCCAGCAGCCCGGACTCGAAGCGCCGCACCTGCTCCTGGAAGTCTCCGGCGGCAACGGGCGTCGCCTCCTCCGCGACCGGTGACGGGACGGCCGCCGCCGGCGCGGCCGGCCGCCAAGCGGAGGCGAAGGGGTCGAGCAGGATCTCCTCCACCGGCCCCTCCGGGTCGGACGCGGCGACGGACCGCTCCACCGCGTTGCGCAGCTCGCGCACATTGCCCGGCCAGCCGTGGTCGAGAAGCTGCTCCAGCGCCCGTGGAGTGAAGCCGGGGAACAGGGACCGCTCCAACTCCCGCACCATGCCCAGCGCGAAATGTTCGGCGAGCACGGGGATGTCCTCGCGCCGGGCGCGCAGCGGCGGCAGGGTCACCACGTCGAAGGCCAGCCGGTCCAACAGGTCGGCGCGGAACCGCCCGGTCTCGGCCAGCGCCGGCAGGTCGGCGTTGGTCGCCCCGATCACCCGCACATCGACGGTCTGGGTCCGCCCGCCGACCCGCTCGATCTCGCCATACTCCACGGCGCGCAGCAGCTTCTCCTGAACGGCGGGGCTGGCCGTGGCGATCTCGTCCAGAAACAGCGTGCCGCCGTCGGCCTGCTCCACCCGCCCGATCTGCCGGCGGATCGCCCCGGTGAAGGCCCCGGCCTCGTGCCCGAACAGTTCGGAGTCGAGAAGGCTCTCGGTCAGCGCGGCGCAATTCACCTTCACGAAGGGCCGGTCCCAGCGCCGGGACAGATAGTGCAGGCGGGCGGCCACCAGCTCCTTGCCGGTCCCACGCTCCCCGATGACCAGCAGGGGGCGCTCCAGCGGCGCCACACGGGAGACGTGGGCGAGGACCGCGTGGAAGGCCGGGGACTCCCCGAGCAGAGGAGGTGGGTTGGGTTGCATGGTCAAAAGGGCGAAGAGTTGGCGAATTTCTTCATTCTATCGCGGAAATGGCGATGCTCCAAGACCGGTCTCCGCTTGCCCACCCCTGGAAATCCAAGGCTTTGCAGGGGTTTCTGGCTTTGGCACGGCCATTGCGAAGAAGGGAACCAAACAAGGAGACCCGCATGAGCCACTACAGCGACTACCACCGCCGCTACACCCGCGAGGCCCGTCCGCTGGCGGCGCGCATCCGGACCTACCTGACCAGCCGCCCGACCGAGAGCTGGGCGTTCTTCGCCGCCGGCCTGCTGATCGCGACGATCCTCGGCTGACGCCATCAACGCCCGACCCTAAGCGACCAAGAACGGACACATCCCCATGAGCATCTTTTCGCGCCTGACCGACATCGTGCAGTCCAACCTCAACTCCCTGCTCGACCGCGCGGAGGACCCGGAGAAGCTGATCCGTCTGATCATCCAGGAGATGGAGGACACGCTGGTCGAGGTGCGCTCCTCCACGGTGAAGATCATCGCCGAGCGCAAGGAGATCGAGCGCCGCATCGCCGACCTGCACCGCGAGCGCGACTCCTGGGACCGCAAGGCCGAGACGGCGCTGACCCACGACCGCGAGGACCTCGCCAAGCAGGCGCTGCTGGCCAAGTCGCGCGCCGCCGAGGAGGCCGACGTCCTGACTGCCCAGCTCGCCCAGGTCGAGGAGGCGCTGTCCAAGTCCAACGAGGACATCGGCCGCCTTCAGGCCAAGCTGACCGACGCCAAGAACCGCGAGAAGGCGCTGGTCGCCCGCACCAAGACGGCGGCCAACCGCGTCCGCGTCCGCTCCACCCTGCACGACGAGCGGATCAACGACGCCTTCTCCCGCTTCGAGCAGGTGGAGCGCAATCTCGACGAACTGGAAGGCCGCGTGGAGGCCTACGACGTCGGCCGCACCAAGACGCTGACCGAGGAAATCGCCGAACTGGAGGCCGACAAGAAGGTCCAGGACGAGCTGTCCGCGTTGAAGGCCCGCGTCGCCGCGCGCCGGGGAAGCTGATCCCGCACCGGCGTCGACACTGGCCCCGGCTCTGTCTTTCCGGACGGCGGGGTTGACGTTGAGCCCCCTCTCCCGCCGCTCCGCGGGAGAGGGGTTTCCCAAACAACAAGAAAGGCCGTCCCCCGATGAGCGGTTTCAGCTTCGTCCTCGCGGCGCTCTTCATAACCGTGGTGGCACCGCTTTGGATCATCTTCCACTACATCACCAAATGGCGCGGGCAGCGTGGGTTGTCGGCCCAGGACGAGCAGCTTCTGGCCGAACTGTGGGACATCTCGAACCGCCTGGAAGGCCGCATCCACGCGCTGGAGCGGGTGCTCGACGCGGAGTCGCCCAATTGGCGCGACAAGCTCTGAGCCTGCCGCATTCCACGATCAATCCGACCTGACGGGAGCCCGACGATGAACCGTTCTTCGCCTTACGACTCGCCCAACCCGCACCGGCTCTTCCGTGATCCGCAGCGTGGCGTGGTGGGGGGCGTGTGCGCCGGCATCGCCGATTATTTCGGGTTCAAGCCTGCATTGGTGCGGCTGGCTCTGGTGCTGGGCCTGTTCTTCTTCATGCCGCCGGTGATCCTCGCCTACGTGATCGCGGTGCTGGTCCTGCCGGTCAAGCCACCGGCGGTCTACCGCAATCCGGAGGAGGAGGCCTTCTGGCGCGGCGTGTCGATCAAGCCCGACCGCACCCTGGCCGGCTTGACGCAACGCTTCCGCGATTTCGAAAAGCGCGTGGGGAACCTGGAAGCGCATGTCGCTTCCAAAGAGTACGAACTCAACCGCGCGATCCGCAACCTGGACCGCTGACGGCAGCCCCGGAACGCCTCCGGGGCAAAGCCGCCGCCTGACCGCAGCGCCGCCTGTCGCGGCGCCGGGGGATCAGCGCCGACGGCGGTTCCGGCTGCGCACACGCACCGGCTTCATGGCCGGGCGGGCGGCAGCGAGGCCGGCGAGGGCCGCAGCCATCGCTCCAACGAGCACGACCAGATCGAGATCCATCATGGCTCCTCCGCTTGACCCGATCAGAATGACGCAACTGTGAAGGACATGGTAGCGAAAAGAGGTGACAGCAACCGTCCGTCCGGCAGATGACCGCCACCGGGGCTCCCCCAAACGGGGAAGCCTATCCGTCCGAGTCGTCAATCGAGGTAAGGACTCACCGAAAGAATGGAGAAGCCCTTGTGCTCGGGATGGCGGGCGTTGGTCTTCTCCCGCGCCTTCGTCTCGTCCAGTCCCCAGACCAGAAAACGACGGCCCCTCTTCCAACGGTCCAGCGCCGTTCTCTCCAGGCCGCCGGTGACGCGCGCGCCATAGTCGGCGTGGGCCACCGTCACCACCCATCCAGCATCCGCCGGCGTCCGCCGGTCATCGAGGACATAGACGCGCCGGTCCTCCGCGCCCGCCGCCGCCAGACGCTGCTCCAGATCCTCGCAGGCCAAGTCGATGGATGCCTTGCGGCGCCGCGCCGCGCGCAGCTCCCGCGCCTGGTCCAGCGTGGCGCGGGCAAGGCGCTTGAGGCGTTCCACCTGTGCCTGGCGGCGGGCCGCGGCGTTGACGATGCGATCCTCCGCCGTCCGGAGCTGCCGCCGCGCCGACAGGAGCGAGGCCGCCAGCGTCGCCACGCCGACCAGTGCGGAGAAGAGATGCAGCGTCGATGGATGGCCCACGGCGCCCTCAACTCGCCATCGCCAGGGGGCGGGGATCGCCCGACCCGGCTTTGCCCTGGCTGGCGCCCGTCCCGCCGGTCGTGATCGACGCGCCCTGAGGCGTTTCCTGAATCCGCAACACCACATAGCCGAAGGCGGGCGGGTAGCGCCGCTCGATCTCGGCGCGGGCCACCGGCATGGTGCGCGCCCACACCTCGACCGTCTGGGGCCGTGCCCAGCCGGAGTCGATGAAGGCGTGCTGCGCCTGCTGGTTGGCGCCGCCGCCGACATATTTGTTCGCGACCTGCGCGATGTAGCAGGGCGTGCCGGCGACCTCCTCACCGATCAGCCGCCGGAGCTCATCGCCGCGGTGCTGAAGGTCGCGCAGGCGCCGTTCCAGCGTCTGACGGCGGCGCGTGGCGTCGCCGATGTCCCGCTCGGCCTTGCGCAGATCGTCGATGCGCTGCGTCTTGCGCGCCTCGAACCCGGCTTCCAGCTTGGCGCGGCGGGTGATGGTGTCCTGCAGGCGGCCGGTGCCGAGCCGCCGCTCGATCGCGCGCTCGCCCAACAGGGCCGCCGCCTTGCCGATGCCGAAGCCCAGCCCGGCCAAGGCGAGCGCCAGGAACAGCGCCTGACCATAATCGTTCCACATGGCTGAGACCCTGATCCCCCGAAAAGAACCGGAGCGGAAGCGGCCCGGAGCCGGTTCGCCGCTTTCACCGTCTCATGGTGTCGAGAATGGAGGAGCGGTAATCCACGCCCTCTGGACCTGCAACGCCTAAGTGCAGGGCGAGTGAAGTTTGCAAACTTCGTTCACGTCAGGGAAATTTCCGTATCCGCTCTGTTTCCGCATCGTGTGCGGACCGCAAGAAAGCGGTTCTATGTTTTCACAAACCGCATCCGCCATGGCGGCGCATCACGAACAGGGCGGCGGATGCGGCTCGTCGGCCACGCACACGCGGTCCCGTCCGGCCAGCTTGGCCTCGTAGAGCGCGGCGTCGGCGCGGCGCAGGGTCTGTTCGATGGAGGGCTCCGCGGCGCTCCACTCGGCCACGCCCAGGCTGGCGGTGATGGGGATGGCCCGGCCGTCGGTCATCACCGGGCTTCCGGCGATGGCGGCGCGCACCCGATCGGCCACGATGCGCGCCCCGGCAAGGTCGGTCTCGGGCAGCAGGGCGACGAACTCCTCCCCGCCGAAGCGGGCGAGTTGGTCCGAGGTGCGCAGGGCCTCGCGGGCGCGGACCACCACCGTGCGCAGCGCCTCGTCCCCGGCGGCGTGGCCGTGGCCGTCGTTGACCGCCTTGAAGTTGTCGAGATCGAGCAGGAAGACGCTGAGCCGCCGCCCGTGCCGATGCGCCCGTCCCAGCTCCGCCGCGGCGAGGTCCAGGAAATGCCGGCGGTTCCACACGGCGGTCAGCGGATCGACGGTGGCCAGCCGCTCCAACTTGGCGTTCGCCGCCTCCAGCGCGCGGGTGCGCTCGGCGACGCGGGCCTCCAGCGTCTCGTTGGCCTCGCGCAGCCGCTCATACAGGCTGACGTTGGCGAAGCTGAGGGCGATCTTGGAGGCGAACACCTCGACCAGCCCACGGTCCACCTCGTCCAGAGGCCGGTCGGTGTGAATCCACGCCGCCACCTCGTGCCCGTCCGGCACGCGGATGAACAGGGTCGTCTCGTTGGCGCCGTAATGGCTGCGGCGGCTGCGGAAGGCATCAGTGATGCGATCGGCGAGGGCCGGCGGGATGACCGCTCCGGTTGGCGACGCCGTCTGCCCGGCCGCCTCGGCGTAGCAGCCGGCTCCGGCCAGCACGTAGAAGGCGCCGTCCGGCAGCGGCCGGCCGGTGGCGCCGCGCTGGGCGCACAGGATGGCGTCGGGCTTCACGCGCAGGAAGGCGGACAGCTGGGTCAGCACCCCGGCCGCGAACTGCTGCATGCAGCGCAGTTCGAACAGGCGGTCGGTGGATTGGATGATCTGCTGAAGCCCGCGGCGGTTGGTCTCCAGCGCCACGATGTCGGCGTAGGCGCGCAGGGCCGCGACGACGGAGGTGAACAGCTTCTTCGCCGTCAGCTCCGCCTTGGACTTGTAGTCGTTGATGTCGTAGGCGAGGACCACGTCCTCTTCCGGCGCCTGTCCCGGCTGGCCGGTGCGCAGGATGATGCGGATGGCGTTGTTGTTGAGATCCTCGCGGATGGTGCGGACCAGCCGCAGCCCGGCGTCGTCCGTCTCCATCACCACGTCCAGCAGGATGATGGCGACGTTGGGCGTGCAGCGCAGGACGGCGGCGGCCTCGCCTGCCGACAGGGCGCTGACGAGCGACAGGCGCCGCCCCTTGTAGCACAGGCCTCCCAGCGCCAGCCGGGTGACCGCGTGAACCTCCGGATCGTCGTCGGCGATCAGCACGATCCACGGCTCCGCCCCGTCCTCGGGCGGCGGCGGTTGGTCGTCGTCTGCGAACAGAAGGTCGGTTTCCATGCTGTGCGTTCCGCCCGTCCTGCCCGTCCGTTCAGCTTGCCCGTCCGTTCGGCCTGTTGCCGGCCAACAACCGGTTCCCGGCGGTGCCGGTCAAGGTTTGCCACGCGGATTGCTGCCATTCAGCGGTAACCGATGCAACTTCACCTGCGCAACGGGTTCGTTGTCCTTATGGAATGAATTTCGTCCTTTCGCAACCGTCGGTCCGCGGTATGTCGTTTGACCACGATCAAAGCGGGCGGCGGCGGCGGGCGGCAAACTGCGTTGAAACGGGGTGGCCGCAAGCCATCTTTCCGCGAGACTGTGGAGCGGGTGTTGCGAATGTTGGATCGTCGGATGTTTCTCACGGCCATGGGGGCCAGCCTGACGGTGGGCGCCCTGGCCATCGCGGTGCGCGGTCTGGCCGGCACGGTCCCCGCCTCGGCGTCCACCAGCGCGGCGAAGCCGGAAGTCTTGGTGTGGAAATCGCCGACCTGCGGCTGCTGCGGCGGCTGGGTGGACCACATGCGGGCCGCCGGCTTCCCGGTGACCGTGCAGGAGGTCGACGATGTGGAGCCGGTGAAGATGCGCCTCGGCGTGCCCGCCACGCTGCAGTCCTGTCACACCGCCCTGGTCGGCGGCTATGCGCTGGAAGGCCATGTTCCCGCCGACAGCGTGCAGCGGCTGCTGCGCGAACGCCCGGCGGCGGTCGGCCTCGCCGTTCCGGGCATGCCGCAGGGCTCGCCCGGCATGGAGACGGGGGTGAAGGACCCCTACGACGTCGTTCTGTTCGGCGCGGCGGGCGGCGACAGCGTGTACGAGCGGCGCTGACTCTTCCGGAATAAGACCGATAACCGGCGCCCTCCGGGCTTGCCCTTCCGTTCCTTGCTTCCAGCGGTTGGCCTTGCAAAGGCCGACCGGCTTGACGGAACGGAGGGAACGGCGTGACCACGGCATTCGATCTGGTCATCATCGGCTGGCTGAACGGCTACAGCCGCGCCAGCATGGCGGCGGACAAGACCATTTATGTCATCGCTCAAAGCGACCTGCTGAAGGGCGGCGTGCTGATGGCGCTGCTGTGGTGGTGCTGGACCCGGCGCAGCGGGCGGCTGATCGGGCCGGACCTTTATTCGGTGAAGACCATCGCCGGGGCGCTGCTGGCCATCGCCATCGGGCGCGGGATGCAGAACTTCCTGCCGATGCGCCTGCGCCCGGTCCATGATCCGGAGTTGGGCTTCGTCGTTCCGTATGATGTGAACGCCTGGGCGGTCGATGGCTGGAGTTCCTTTCCCAGCGACCACGCCGTGCTGTTCTTCGCGCTGGCCGCGGCCCTGTGGTGGTCGAACCGGCTGGTCGGGGCCTTCGCCTTCCTGTGGACGCTGGTGGTGATCTGTCTGCCGCGCGTCTATCTGGGGCTTCACTTCCCGACGGACATCCTGGCCGGCGGGGTGGTCGGTGTCCTCATCATGGCGGCGGTTCTGACCGTCCCGGTGCCGGAGCGGTTGACCCGCCGCGTCCTCGATTGGCAGGAGACGCAGCCGGGGATCGTCTACGCGCTGGCCTTCCTGGTGACGCTTCAGATGGCGACTCTGTTCGCCAACGCCCGGCGGCTGATCGAGGGGGCGATGACCGTCCTTCTGGGCTCGTGATGCGGTGCAGCGAAAAAATGCCGGTCGATGGAAAAAAGCGCTTGCCGGGCTAATCCAACCCGCCTATAACCCGGCTCCCACGACGCCGGGGCCGCTGAGAAGCGCGACGGCGGCAAGGGAACGGCAGAGATGCCGAAGACGAGACGAAGTAACGTCGGGCCAACGTGAAAACAAAGGCTTGACAGAGCAAGTCGGATCTTCTAGATACAGCGCCCCGACGCGCCGCACCGGACTCCGGTGGCGCAGCGCGGGACGGGCAGCGGTCCTTGATGAGGATCGCGGGATCTTGGATATCGTTGATACCGTGTTGTGAGAAGGGATGCGCAGGCGGCGGTTTTGGCCGTTGGCCGCGGACCGGTTCCGGAGAGGGACTGGCATCGCGGGTCGCTTGAGCATCTCGGTCAAGCAGTAAGAGACGAACAGTTTCGAAAGCTTGGGTTGAGGTCGCGTTGAGCGGCCCTGTCAAG
>NZ_QOKV01000089.1 GCF_008365405.1 Azospirillum brasilense
TGGTCATCCTGGGCAAGCAGGCGATCGACGACGACTGCAACCAGACCGGCCAGATGCTCGCCGCCTTGCTGGGCTGGCCGCAGGGCACCTTCGCCTCCAAGGTCGTGCCCGGCGAGGGCTCGGTCACCGTGACCCGCGAGATCGACGGCGGCCTGGAGACGGTGCAGCTGACGCTGCCGGCGGTCGTCACCGCCGACCTGCGCCTCAACGAGCCGCGCTACGCCTCGCTGCCCAACATCATGAAGGCCAAGAAGAAGCCGATCGAGACGCTGGCGCCCGACGCGCTGGGCGTCGACGTGGCGCCGCGCCTGACCACGCTCAAGGTCGCCGAGCCGGCCAAGCGCAAGGCCGGCGTCAAGGTCGCCGACGTGGCCGCCCTGGTCGACAAGCTGAAGAACGAAGCGCGGGTGATTTGACATGTCCATTCTCGTCATCGCCGAACACGACAACGCCGCGCTGAAGCCGGCCACGCTGAACGCGGTCAGCGCCGCCGCCAAGATCGGCGG
>NZ_QOKV01000090.1 GCF_008365405.1 Azospirillum brasilense
AGCGTCATCTACGTGCCGCCGCCGTTCGCCGCCGACGCCATCCTGGAGGCGATCGACGCCGAGATCCCGCTGGTGGTGTGCATCACCGAGGGCATCCCGGTGCTCGACATGGTGCGCGTCAAGCGGGCGCTGGGCAACTCCAAGACCCGGCTGATCGGGCCGAACTGCCCGGGCATCATCACGCCCGACGAGTGCAAGATCGGCATCATGCCCGGCCACATCCACAAGCGCGGCAAGATCGGCATCGTCTCGCGCTCGGGCACGCTGACCTACGAGGCGGTGGCGCAGACCACCGCGGCGGGGCTGGGCCAGACGACCTGCATCGGCATCGGCGGCGACCCGGTCAACGGGACCAACTTCGTGGACAGCCTGGAGCTGTTCCTGAAGGACCCGGAGACCGAGGGCATCATCATGATCGGCGAGATCGGCGGCGACGCCGAGGTCAAGGGCGCGGAGTTCATCCGCGACTCCGGGACCAAGAAGCCGGTCGTCGGCTTCATCGCCGG
>NZ_QOKV01000091.1 GCF_008365405.1 Azospirillum brasilense
CCTTGCGGCCGACCCAGCCGGCCTCGACATACTTCACCAGCAGCGGGCAGGGGCGGTACTTGCTGTCGGCCAGACCCTCGTAGAGGACCTGCATGACCGCCAGACAGGTGTCCAGGCCGATGAAGTCGGCCAGTTCCAGCGGACCCATCGGATGGTTGGCGCCCAGCTTCAGCGCCGTGTCGATGGCGTGGACGCCGCCCACGCCCTCATAAAGGGTGTAGACCGCCTCGTTGATCATCGGCAGCAGGATGCGGTTGACGATGAAGGCCGGGAAGTCCTCGGCCACCGCCGCGGTCTTGCCGATGTTCGCCGTCAGCTCGCTGATCGCGTTGAAGGTCGCCTCGTCGGTCGCGATGCCGCGGATCAGCTCGACGAGTTGCATCACCGGCACCGGGTTCATGAAATGCATGCCCATGAACTTGGACGGGCGGTCCGTCGAGGCCGCGAGGCGGGTGATCGAGATCGACGAGGTGTTCGTCGCGATCAGCGCCTCGGGCTTCAGGT
>NZ_QOKV01000009.1 GCF_008365405.1 Azospirillum brasilense
GAACCACACGCGGCTGTGGTCAGTGGGAGTGGCGCCTGAAAGAACGCTCAGCCACCGATGAAATGGCTCCGTCGAACGCCGTTGGAGGAAACCGACATGGAACAGAGCAGTTTGGATAACGATGTTCCAGACGCTACGAGAAGGGCTCGGTGGTGGTGACCTCCAACCTCACCTTCGGCAGTTGGGACCAAGCCTTCGCCGGTGACGCCGTGCTCACCGCCGCCATGCTCGACCGCCTGCTCCACCATGCCGCCCTCGTCCAGATCCAGGGCGACAGTTGGCGCCTCAAGGACAAGCGCAAGGCGGGGTTTGCCTCCAAGACCGAGGGAAAATGAACGGCGCTGCCGCGGGGTGGGGCGCCCCCCACCCCGCGGCGTTCTGGTGGGTCAGTTTTCGACCGATGACCAAAGGCCAAAGAGGGTCAGTTTTCAGCCGGCGTTGACAACCTCTTGATCTTGGCCCACAGGCGCTCGATGATGTTGCGGTTGTTGTAGATCCGGGCCGGAACAGCCGGGCGAGCGCCGAGATCCCAGACGTGTTGGCGCAGCGCATCTGATGCGTACCCGGGTTGGCAACGATCCCGGCGGGAACGTCGGGCAGGACCTCCAGCAGACCCGAGGCGAGCGGCAGTTCGTGGGCTTGCGCCGGTGCCAGGGCAAAGCCGAGCGTGCGTCCAGCGTCTCCACAATCATGCAGGCCTTCGTACCATAGCCGCCACGAGAGCGGCCAAGGCCCTCACGCAGGTCTCGCTGCGCCCCGGAAAACCCCCTTGCTGGGTGCACCCGCAACCTTGGGATGCGTCCGGATCGTGGTGCCACCCAGGAACGTCGTGCCGAGTGCGAGGTCGCGCTGTCGGCACATTTCGATCAACGGATGCAGAATCTCCCGTCCCGCGTCCGTCAGAACCTCGGTTCCATTTACCACTGTCATCCCACCCAGATGGACACAGGCATCAAGCGCTACCAGCGTCCTAGTAAGGCAGCAGCGCGCGGAACAGTGTCCAATTGGGTGCGTCAGCGTCCTCACCGGTAAGCCGCGGTGCCACTCGGGCCGCCACCGATAGAGTCGAGACGCGCATCGTTCCGCTGCTCGTCGGTTCACCGTAATGAAGACGGCAAAGAAGGCAATCGCCAACGCTAAAGCGGATTGAGATCCGCTTTGGACCGTGACGGCGGTCCCGGTCGCTCATGCGACCGGAGCCCGCCTCTCGCGGGAACAGAGTTCCCGCTGGCGGCAGGCGGATGCCATCGGCATCCGCTGAGAGCCGGCGAACGAGGCGATATGCGTCTGAAGCGAACAAAAGTTCGCTTTAAATGCGAGCATCAAGGCTGAGCTGTTCATCGAAAAGAAGGGAAGGGCGCCAACACGAGTGGCCTCTGGTGCGACGTCGCACCATCGCGTGTCACTCCGCCAAAAGAGTGTCGATGCGTTCGCGAAGCTCCCTCAGAACGCCTCGCTGATCATCATCCAGGGATGCTCCCTGCTCCCGGACGGCGTCGATGGCCTTGAAGGTCTTCCGGACGCTGGTCACCATGCGGCTCACGACAGGGGCCGAGGTTCGGGAAAGTCCACCGTCAGCTGCGCTCGCTCCCCCGCTGGCGCCCGCATCGACCGCAATCTCCTTCCGTGCGGACCGGAGAGCCACAACGGTGGCGCCGCCCTTGGCCATTTCCCACATCCGAAGCTGAAGCGTCGGATCGTCGGCGTCCACCATTTCAAACAGCGCGGATTTGCCGATGCTCCGGCGATGCGCCGGGTATTCCTCAAGGATCGGAGAGGGCAGGGCGAGGATGCCAAGCGTCCGCGTCACTTCGGTTTTCCCAAGTCCGCTGGCGGCGGCAAGCTGCTCATGCGTGTAGCCGTGCTGCTCCCGCAGTGCGGCAAGCCCGGCGGCGGTTTCCACGGCATCGAGATCCTCGCGTTGCAGGTTTTCGACCAGCGCCAGTTCAGCGCCGTTCCCATCCTTGACCAACAGCGCGTAAATCGTGCTTTTGCCCGCCAACCGGGAAGCCCGGACGCGCCGCTCCCCCCAGACCAGCGTATAACGTCCGCCCTCGCCCTTACGAACGCCAATGGGTTGCCGGACGCCAACGCGGTGGATGGACTCGGCGAGCGCCTGCAACGCCACCTCGTCGAAATGCCGGCGCGGTTGGTGCGGGTTCGGGTCGATCCTGTCGAGGTCCAGTTCCACGACCTCGGGGTGATCCGCGGACACCCGGAAACGCGGGTCGCTCGACACGGCTTCGGACGCGCCGGTCACGGCCTTCGTCAGCATCTTCGACTTCGTCGCTTGGGCAAGAAGCTTATTGGACATGGGCCGTCTCCTCACGCTTGGCGCGCAGCGCGATGAGCGCATCCGCGACTTCCTGATAACTTTGAGCGCCGGGCGCCGTGGGGATCGCCTCCAGGGTCGGGCGACCGGCCGCCGATCCTTGCGGATATTGGGTGGAAGAGGGAACCGGGGAGAAAATGCGGGTCTTGGCGCCGTACAGATCGTGCAGCTGCGCCAGGGTCAGCCGGTCCATGGAATGGCGCTCCGCGTACATGGTCGGCAGGATGCCCAGCACTTCCACGCCCGGATTCACGCGACGGCGCACCTTGGCCAGCGTGTTGTCGATCAGCATCGGCACGCCAAGCGCGGCCATCGGTTCCGTCTGGACGGGTACCAGCACATAGTCGGAGCAGTTCAGCGCGTTGATGGTGACCTGCCCCAGGTTCGGAGGGCAATCCACCACGATGGCGTCATAAGCGGTGTCGATGTCGCCCAGCTTCTCGCGCAAGGCAAGATTGCTGTTGGGGTCCCCCGCCATCTCTCCATCGGCCTGGGACAGGGTCAGGCTCGACGGCAGGAGGTCGAACAGCCCACCGCAGACCGCAACGATGGTCTTCTCGATCGGGCGGTCCTTCAACAGCACATGGTAAAGCGTCGCCCCGTCACGGTCGAGCGCGTAGGCGTCGACGCCCAGATGCATGGTCGCGTTCGCCTGCGCGTCGGCATCGATCAGCAGCACCCTCATCCCCGCTTTCGCCAGCAGGAAGGCGAGGTTGACGGCGGTCGTCGTCTTTCCGACGCCGCCTTTCTGATTGGCGACGGATATCTTCGTCGCGGTCCGCGGAGAGCCGGGTCCGCCACCGCCGACCGTTCCACTGGGAAGGCCCTTCGGTCCGGCGGTCATCTTGTCGCTGACAGATATCAACTGTGCGACGATCTGTGGAATCCGCTCGCTGCCATTCTCCCAGCGGCTGACCCTGTTTCGGTCGTAACGCCGACTGAGCTGGCCGTTCAGCCATTCCGCCATCTCTTGCTGGCCCATGGTCCGGCCTTCGCGGAACGCCCGCAGTTGCTCACCCTTGATGGATATTGAAATCACGGCATCAACCCGTTCTGGGACTATCGGGGCCAACTTGTCGGCACGTGACAAAATCGTCAACTCGTCACGGTGACGTTGTTGGTGATTGCCCGCGCTCAAGCATGAAGTGCGCCATAATAGCCACACCCTGGCTTTGCCGACGGCATGGCACCGGATGAGAAGGTGGCGGCCGAGCTTCGCCGAGACGCGGATAATCTGCGAGGGCATGTGTGCTGGAAAACGCGGCATTGCCACTCGCAAACTTAGCAAACTTATGAAAAGAAGGCAAAAAATACAGGAATCATACAAAGGCATTATTTTGCGCTATATTCAAATCTCTCTCATAACCTTGCCTGTAAAGATTCTATTAAGAGTTAAAGATCAGCATTCCTCCTGCGACAACAAAAAAGAATTCATTTTCATGCTTGACGACGCCATGCTACCTCGCATGACGGTGGAGGAGTTCGTTCGCAAATGGGAGCGATCCACACTGGGCGAGAGTCAGGGAGCACAACAACACTTTGTCGATCTTTGTCATGTCTTGGGGGAAATGGCTCCGGCCGATGCCGACCCGACCGCCACGGACTATTGCTTCGAAAAGGCCGCTGCCAAGACCGATGGGCGGCCCGGACGCGCCGATGTCTGGAAACGCGGCTGTTTCGCCTGGGAATACAAGGGACCCGGACGCAATCTGGAAACGGCCTACGCGCAGCTCCAGCGCTACGCGCCGGCGCTCGACAACCCGCCTCTGCTGATCGTCAGCGACATGGTCCGGATTCGGGTCCACACGAACTGGACAAACGCCGTCACGGAGAAGCACGAGATCGGCCTGACCGACCTGCGCGATCCCGACCGCCTGAACATCCTGAAATGGGCCTTTGCCGCTCCGGAACGGCTGCGGCCCGGACAGACGCGGGCCATGCTGACCGAGGAGGCGGCTGGGCGCTTCGCCGCCTTGGCCGCCCGGCTGGTAAGGCGCGGGCACGACCGCTGGACGGTGGCGCATTTCCTGATGCGGCTGGTCTTCTGCATGTTCGCGGAGAATGTCGGCCTGCTGGGCGAGCGGATGTTCACCCGGCTGCTGGACGCGGCGGCCCGCGAACCGACGGAGTTCGTTTCCCTGGCGGAGCAACTGTTCCGGTCCATGCGCCACGGTGGGCGGGTCGGGTTCGAGAAGGTCGAGTGGTTCAACGGCGGCCTGTTCAACGACGCCGACGCACTGCCCTTGGAGGCCGGCGACATCGCGATGGTGCGCGAGGCGGCGCGGTTGGACTGGTCGGACATCGACCCGACGATCCTGGGGACCCTGTTCGAACGCGGGCTGAGCCCCGAACGGCGCACGGCTCTGGCGCGCGCGGTGGTGCGCCGCGACCGCGACGGTCTCTCGCAAGGGGCGGTCGGCGTCCACTACACGCCGGAACCCACCATCTTGAAGCTGGTGGAGCCGGTGGTCAGCCGCCCCCTGCGCCGGGAATGGGCGGTGGCGCGCGACCGGATCGTCGCCGTTCTGGACAAGGCCAAGTCCGCCGCGCCCAGGGAACGCGAGCGCCTCCGCCGGCAGGCGAGGGCGCTGTACGACGGCTTTCTTGAGCGGCTGCACCGTTTCCGCGTGCTGGACCCAGCCTGCGGTTCCGGCAACTTCCTGTATCTGGCGTTGCGCGCGCTGAAGGACCTGGAGCACGAGGTGGTGGTCGAGGGCGAGGGATTCGGCTTTCCCCGCCAGCTGGAGTTGGATCTGAAAGGCAACGAACGGCCGAAGACCATCGGGCCGGAAGCGGTGCTGGGCATCGACGTCAACCCGCTGGGCGTCGAGCTGGCCCGCATCTCCGTCTGGATCGGCGCGATCCAGTGGATGCGCCGCCACGGCTACGACGTGCCGCGCAACCCGATTCTGCAAAGCCTGACGACCATCGAGCAGAAGGACGCGCTGATCGACCTGATCGGCGGCGAGACCCGCTGGCCCGACGCCGGGACCCTGGCCGCCGGCGAGGAGACGGGCGGGAAGGACGCGGAGCCGTACCGCGTGGTCATCCTCGGCAACCCGCCCTTCCTCGGTGACAAATCCATGCTGGGCGAACTGGGCGAGGACTATGTGACGCGCCTGCGCCGCCTGTTCGCCGGGCGGCTTTCCGGGAACGTGGACCTCGTGTGCTACTGGTTCGAGAAGGCCCGCGCCTGCCTGGAGGAGGGCAGGGTGGAGCGCGTCGGCTTCGTCGCCACCAACTCGATCCGCGGCGGGGCCAACCGCAGCGTGCTCGACCGCATCCGCGCGAGCGGCACCATCTTCGACGCCTGGTCGGACGAGCCCTGGCAGGTCGAGGACGGCGCGGCCGTCCGCGTGTCGCTGGTCTGTTTCGGCCCCAAGGGCATCGACGAGACGCCCCGGCTGGACGGGAAGGAGGTCCCGGAAATCTTCGCCGACCTGACCGGGGGAGGGGTGGACCTGACGACGGCACGGCCGTTGGCGGAGAATGGTGGGGTGTGTTTCGAAGGCATCAAAAAGTATGGATCGTTCGATGTTCCCGGCGCGACGGCCCGGGCTTGGCTGGCTGGGCCGTTGAACCCAAACGGACGTCCGAATTCCGATGTTCTTCGTCCTTGGCTGAACGCGATGGATCTGGTTCGGTGCTCTTCGGATACGTGGGTAATCGATTTCGACGGCTTGGACGAGTTGGAGTCCGCGCTTTATGAGGCGCCCTTCGAGCATGTGCTGCGTCATGTGCAGCCTGAACGGGCCAAGGACCGTAACGCGCGGACCCGGCAACTGTGGTGGCTGCACGAACGCTCCCGTCCGGAACTGCGCGCCAGCCTGTCAGGGCTTGTCCGGTGCATCGTCACGCCGGTGGTCGCCAAGCACAGAGTTTTCGTCTGGCAGCCGGCAGGCGTGCTGCCAGCCAATCTTTTGGACGTTATCGCGCGGGACGACGACACGACGTTCGGCATTCTGCACAGCCGTTTCCATGAACTTTGGGCATTGCGTTTGGGGACGAGTCTCGAAGACCGTCCGCGCTACACGCCGTCCACGACCTTCGAAACCTTCCCCTTTCCGAACGGTCTTACCCCCGACCGTCCGGCGTCGGCTTATGCCGACGATCCCCGTGCCAAGGCCATTGCGGCGGCCGCGGAGCGGCTGAACAAGTTGCGGGAGAACTGGCTGAACCCGCCCGACCTCGTGGTGGAGGTGGATGAGGTGGTGCCGGGGTACCCGAAACGCCGGCTGCCCCGAGACGAGCGCGCCGCCGCGATCCTGAAGATCCGCACGTTGACCAACCTCTACAACCAGCGCCCGGCGTGGCTCGTGCAGGCTCACGTCGCCCTCGACGCCACTGTGGCCGACGCCTACGGCTGGCCGGCCGATCTTTCGGACGAGAAGGTGCTGGAGCGCCTGCTCGCCCTCAACCACGCAAGGCCGGCGGCGAGCGGGAAAATGTCTCAGAAGGGGAGGGGCAAGCCGGTCGACCGGCGCCAGGGGCACTTCAAGCTGCCTATCGATGGAAGCCGGGCGAAGCAGACACCCTCCGTGGAAATCAATGCACCAGAGACGGAGGCCGACGCCGTTCGACTGGAGGAGCCGCAAGAGAGCCGGAGGAGGGGGCGGGCACGACGATGAGCACCCGAAACAAGAAGGGGCAGGCCGTGGCCTGCCCCGCATCTTGTGCCCGCCGGAGCGGGCTTGTTAACGGCTGGACCTCGGTTTCCCATCGGCTAAAACAGGTATCGTTTCCAGCTGCCGAGAGAGTAGCAGAACCCTTCATGCGGTCAAGAGCCATGATATGATCGACCATGAATGGTGTTCGATAAACCGACCATAGCCGAACACGCGCGTATTCCTTCTTGGGGAGCGGCCCGATCCCATGCAGCCCTATCGCCTGTCCCTTGACCTCGGCACCAATTCCCTTGGCTGGTGCGTGCTCGATCTCGACCATGACGGACAGCCGAAGGGCATCCGGCGCATGGGTGTCCGTATTTTCACCGATGGGCGCAACCCCCAGGACAAGAGTTCTCTCGCCGTGGCGCGGCGAATCGCGCGGCAGATGCGGCGGCGGCGCGACCGGACGCTGGTGCGGCGCAACCGGCTGATGGCGGCGCTGATCCGCTTCGGCCTGATGCCCGGCGACCGGGCGGCGCGCAAGGCGCTGGAGCGGCTCGATCCGCTCGACCTGCGCGCGCGCGGGCTGACCGAGCGGCTGGAGCCCCACGAGATCGGCCGGGCGCTGTTCCACATCAACCAGCGCCGGGGCTTCAAGGCGATGCGTGGCGCCGGCGACGAGGAGGAGGCGGGCAAGATCCGCACCGCCATCGGCAAGCTGGACATCCAGATGGCGGAGGCCGGCGCCCCGACCCTCGGCGCCTTCTTCGACTGGCTGCGCGCCAACGGGCGCAGCGTGCGCGCCCGGATGGTGGGGCGAGGCGCCAAGGCCGAATACCCCTTCTACCCGGCCCGCCCGATGCTGGAGGCGGAGTTCGACCGGCTGTGGGCGGCCCAGGCGCGTCACCACCCGGCCATGCTGACGGAGGACGCGCGCGCCACCCTGCGCCACCGCATCTTCCACCAGCGCCCGCTGAAGCCGCCGGCGGTCGGCAAATGCTCGCTGTTCCCCGACGACCCGCGCGCCCCGCGCGCTCTGCCCTCGGCGCAGCGGTTCCGGTTCCATACCGAACTTGCCAACCTGCGGATCATCGCGCCGGACCGCAGCGAACGGCCGCTGACCGTCGGGGAGCGCGACCTGATCCTGCGCGCGGCGAAGGCCAAGCCGACCCGGAAGACCATTACTTTCAAGGACATCCGCAAGGCGCTGAAGCTCGGTTCGGACGTGGAGTTCTCCCACGAATCCACCCGCCGGCCGGAACTGGCGACCGACGAAACCTCGGCCCTGCTGTCCGACAAGAAGCGCTTCGGCCCGCGCTGGGCGAGGCTGACCCTGGCCGAGCAGGACGAGTTGGTCGAGCGGCTGCTGTCGGAAACCGACGAGGGCGCGCTGATCGACTGGCTGGTCGCCCGCTGGGAGCTGGAGCCCGAGGCCGCCGCCCGCGTCGCCGACGCGCCTCTGCCCGACTTCCACCTGCGCATCGGCCGGAAGGCCCTGGCCGTCCTGTTGCCGGTGCTGGAGCGGGAGTCGCGGGACGGGCGCCCGATCCGTTACGACGAAGCCGTGCCGGTCGCCATCCCCGGCACCCACCATTCCGACCGCCGGCCGGGGGAGCGGCTCAACACGCTGCCCTATTACGGCGCGGTTCTGGAACGCCACGTCGCCTTCGGCACCGGCGACCCGCAGCATGGGGAGGAAAAGCGGCTCGGCCGGCTCGCCAACCCGACGGTGCACATCGGGCTGAACCAGGTTCGGCTGGTGGTGAACGGGCTGATTGAACGCTATGGCCGCCCGCACGAGATCGTCGTTGAACTGGCCCGTCCGCTGAAGCAGACCCAGGAGGCCCGCCGCCGCAACGAGAAGGAACAGGCGGAAAACCAGCGGAAGAACGACGACCGCAGGGCCCTGCTGCGCCGCGTCAACGCGCCGGTCAACGGCCGCAACCTGATGAAGCTGCGCCTGTGGGAAGAGCAGGGGAGCGGCATCAACCGCCGCTGCCCCTACACCGGCGAGACCATCGGGCTGGAGCTTCTGCTGTCGGAGAAGGTGGATATCGACCACATCCTGCCCTTCTCCCGCGGCCTGGACGACAGCGCCGCCAACAAGGTGGTCTGCCTGACCGCCGCCAACCGCGAGAAGGCGAACAGGACGCCGTACGAGCGCTGGCACACGGACGAGGCGCGCTGGTCGCGGATTCTCGGCTGCGTGGAGGACCTGCCGCCCAACAAGCGCTGGCGCTTCGCCGAGAACGCCATGAACCGCTGGGACGAGGAGGGCGGTTTCCTCGCCCGGCAGATCACCGACACGCAATACCTCGCGCGGCTGGCGCGGGAGTATCTGCGCCACGTCTGCCACCCCGACCGGGTGCGCGTCTCGCCGGGGCGACTGACCGCCCTGCTGCGCCGGCGCTGGGGCGTCGATTCCATCCTGCGCGACCACAACCGCGAGGGCGGCGATCCGCCGATGGACGCGACCCACGCCAAGAACCGCGACGACCACCGGCACCACGCGCTGGACGCGGCGGTGATCGGCTGCATCGACCAGGGCATGGTGCAGAAGGTGGCCCAGGCCGCTTCCCGCGCGGAGGACCGCGGGATCGACCGGCTGATGGACGATCTGGAGGACCCCTGGGACGGTTTCCGCGACGAGCTGGCCGCGCGGGTGCGCGGGCTGACCGTCTCGCACAAGCCGGAACACGGCACCGGCGGCCGCCTGCACGAGGACACCGCCTACGGCCCGACCACCGAGAAAGAGCGGGAGAAGGGCTTCAACCTCGTCTACCGCAAGCCGTTGGACGGCCTGACGGAGAAGGAGATCGCGCGCATCCGCGACCCCGACCTGTGCTGGGCCATGCAGGACCGCGTCGCCTTCCACAAGGCCGGCCCCGACCGGCTGGACGTCAAGCAGGCGGTGGCGAAGGCGGCGGAGGATCTGGCGGCGACCGCGCCCTGGACCGGCATCCGCCGCGCCCGCCTGCTCGCCAAGGAGGCCGACCCGATCTGGCTCAACGGGCCGGACGGCGGGCCTTACAAGGGCCTGATCGCCGGCGACGTGCACCACATCGACATTGTGGCCCTGCCCGACGGCCGCTGGTCCGGCCGCGCCGCGACCCTGTTCGAGGCGCACCGCGCCGCTCTGCCCGACGGCCGCGCGGCGCCCTATGTCCCGGCGGAGGGCGAGCGCTTCGTCATGCGCCTGCACAAGGGCGACCTCGTGACGCTGAAGCATGACGGGCGCCTGCGCATCATGCGCGTGGCGCGGCTGGAGCCCGCCAACAACCGCGTCCGCATGGCCGAGCATGTCGAGGCGGGCGAACTGGACAAGCGCCATGCCGACCCGGACGACCCGTTCCGCTGGCTGATCGTCGCTTTCAGCATGCTGCGCCAGCGCGAAGCGCGACGGGTGACGGTCGATCCGCTGGGCCGGGTGCGCGACCCCGGCTTCCCGAAATGGGCGGTGTTGCCGCCTGACCTGGAGACGGCCTCATGACCGGCCGCATCGTCGAGATCGCCGAGGACGGCCGGCACCTCTCGCTGTCGCGCGGCTTCCTGGTGGTGGAGTCGCGGGGCGCGGAGATCGGGCGGGTCCCGCTGGACGACATCGCCTCCGTGGTGGCGAACGCGCACGGGCTGACCTATTCCAACAACCTGCTTCTGGCCTTGTCCGAACGGGGCGTGCCGGTGGTGCTGTGCGGGCCGAACCATGTGCCGGCGGCCTTCCTTTGGCCGGTCGACGGCCACCATGTGCAGGCCCAACGCATGCGCGCCCAGCTCGACGTGTCGGTCCCGCAGACGAAAAGGCTGTGGCAGATCCTGGTACGCGCCAAGATCCGCCAGCAGGGCGCGGTGCTGGAGGCGAGGGGCGCGCCCTCCGGCGCCTTCGAGGCTCTGGCCCGCAAGGTGCGCTCCGGCGATCCCGACAACATCGAGGCGCAGGCCGCACGCCGCTACTGGCCGCTGCTGCTCGGCGACGACTTCCGGCGCGACTCGGATGCGGGCGGGGTAAACGGGTTGCTGAACTACGGCTATGCGATCCTGCGTTCCACCGTGGCGCGCGGGGTGATGGGGGCGGGGCTGCATCCCACACTGGGGCTGTTCCACCGCAACCGAGGCAACCCGCTGTGCCTGGTGGATGACCTGATGGAGCCGTTCCGCCCCTTTGTTGACCTTGCCGTGCTGCGGCTGACCGAGGCCGGGCATGAAGCGGTGACTCCGGAGGCCAAGCGCTTCCTGGCTCTCGTGCCCTCGCTCGACCTGCCAACGGCCGAGGGCACGACACCCCTGTCCACCGTGGTGATGCGGGCGGCGACATCACTGGCTCAGGCCTATGAGAGTGGGGAAGCCACACTCGATCTGCCGGCGGGTGAAGGGGGCAAGGCGTGGGCGCCGATGCCGCTGGAGTGGCCGGCGCCTCCGAAGGTGCCGCAACCGGCGTGACGGGGCAGGTTCACAGAGAGGCGATCAGGCGGCGTCGATGCTGAGCGGGTACCGGATCATGTGGATGATGGTTCTGTTCGACTTGCCGGTGCTGACTAAACGCGAGCGCAAGGCCGCCACGACCTTCCGCAAGTTCCTGCTCGACCAGGGTTTCGAGATGTCGCAGTTTTCCGTCTACCTGCGCCACTGCGTGGGCAAGGAGCAGGCGGAGGCGCTGACCCGGCGAATCGAGAAGGCCATTCCGCCCACCGGAAAGGTGCATATCGTCTTCATCACGGACAAGCAGTATGAAACCATCCTGTGCTTCGACGGCCGCGTACGTCAGCCATCCCGGAAGAATCCGGAGCAATATGTGCTGTTCTGACCCGCGCGAAGAGGGATTCCATATCGAAAAAGGGCGGGATAAGGCTGCCTTTTCAGTGCCTTATCCCGCCCCCAAGTGTAGCCGATGGGAAACTGAGGTCCAGCCGCAACTAGCCCTGGTCGACCGCCAGCACGTCGACGAGTGTAGCCGATGGGAAACTGAGGTCCAGCCGCAACTCCAGCCGGTTGCGCGTCCCACCGCCGACGAGTGTAGCCGATGGGAAACTGAGGTCCAGCCGCAACCATCCCACTGAGGGGCCTCACGGGTCAGGAAGTGTAGCCGATGGGAAACTGAGGTCCAGCCGCAACAGCCGGGCTCTGGTGGTCGAATGCCGGTCAAGTGTAGCCGATGGGAAACTGAGGTCCAGCCGCAACGACGCGGGCGCGCAGCGGCGGGTTGTAGTTAGTGTAGCCGATGGGAAACTGAGGTCCAGCCGCAACTGGTGGTGAGCGCGCCAGGAGGACGCTGAAAGTGTAGCCGATGGGAAACTGAGGTCCAGCCGCAACCGCCGCGGCGTCCATGCCGATCGTGATCGTAGTGTAGCCGATGAGAAGCCGAGGTCCAGCTGCAACGACACCGAAGCTGGCTGCTTGGCACCGTCAACTTGTTGGTAGCCGGGCGGAGCGAAGCCTGATTTGGCCGGGAGGCTGATGGCGCTCCGGTGATCACGCCGCCAGCGGCGCGCCGGCGACCTCGGCCCGGACCTGAATCTCAAAGACCTCCGGTTGCGGTGCAATCCACCGCAGCCGGGTGTCTCATTGAACCGTGCCACGCCCCGATGAACGCCCAACACTCAACCCGCCCCGCCGAGCACGAAATTCCGGACACTTCCGTGGCGATCACCGGGCCTCACCCTCGATCCTGCCGGCAGGCTCACAAACGGAGGCGTCCTTCCCGTCGGGTCCCTGAAGATCGCCGTCGATACGGCGCCACAGGTTCAGCGGGTTGCCATCCTGAACCGCCTCGGGCAGCAGCGCCGCCGGAACATCCTGGTAACAGACGGGCCGCAGGAAGCGGCGGATCGCCAGGGTCCCCACCGAGGTGGTGCGGCTGTCGGAGGTCGCCGGAAAGGGGCCGCCGTGGACGATGGCATGGCACACCTCGACCCCCGTCGGCCAGCCGTTGAACAGCACCCGTCCAGCCTTCCGCTCCAGTGTCGGGAAGAGGTGGCGGGCCACGTCGGCGTCCGCGCCGTCGGCGTGCACGGTCGCGGTGAGTTGGCCCTCCAGACGCTCGGCCACCGCACGCATCGTCGCCACCTCGGGGCAGCGGATCACCAGCGAGGCGGAGCCGAACACCTCCTCCTGCAAGCCCGGGTCGGACAGGAAGGCCCTGGCGTCGGTGGCGAACAGCGCCGCCTGGCACTGGTTCGGCCCGGCGCAGGCCTGCCCGCGCGCGACCGTCCGCACGTCCGAACGCGCCATCAGCCGGCGCACGCCGTCGTCATAGGCGGCGTGGATGCCCGGCGTCAGCATGGTGGCCGCCGCGCTCTCCCGCAGGGCTGCCGAGGCCGCCTCCAAAAAGCGGTCCAGGCCGGAGCCGTCCACCGCGAGGACGAGCCCCGGATTCGTGCAGAACTGACCGGCGCCCATGGTCAACGAAGCGGCAAACGCCTTGCCAAGCGTCTCCGCCCGCGTCTCCAACGCGGCGGGCAGCAGGAATATCGGGTTGATGCTGCTCATCTCGGCATAGACGGGGATGGGCTCACGCCGCGCCGCCGCGACGTTCATCAGCGCAACGCCGCCCCGGCGGGAGCCGGTGAAGCCCACGGCCTTGATGCGCCGGTCGGCGACCAGCGCGGTTCCGACCGCATGACCGGAATCGAACAGCATGGAGAACACGCCGTCCGGCAGGCGGCACTCGGCAACCGCAGCCTGAATGGCGCGCCCGACCAATTCCGATGTGCCGGGATGGGCGGGATGCGCCTTGACGACCACCGGGCAACCGGCGGCCAGCGCCGACGCGGTGTCGCCGCCGGCCACGGAAAAGGCCAGCGGGAAATTGCTGGCACCGAACACCGCCACGGGGCCCAGCGCGATGTGGCGCTGACGCAGGTCGGGCCGCGGCAGGGGGCTGCGGTCAGGCTGTGCCCGGTCGATGTGGGCGTCGAGCCAACCGCCCTCCCGCACCACTTGGGCGAACAGGCGCAACTGGCCGACCGTCCGGCCGCGCTCGCCCTCGATACGGGGACGCGGCAGGCCGCTCTCGGCCACGGCCCGCTCGACCAGCGCGTCGCCCAGATCGAGGATGTGCCGGGCCATGGTCTCAAGGAGGCGGGCGCGGGTTTCCAGCCCCGTTTCACGAAAGATGTCGAACGCCTCCCAGGCCAGAGCGCAGGCGCGCTCCACCTCATCCTCGCCGCCGCCGCCGAAGGCCGGCTCCATCTCGCGGCCGGTGGCGGGGTCGACGGCCCGGAAGGTGACGCCCTTGCCATACACGGCGGCGCCGCCGATCAGCATCTCGCCAGTCATCGTCATGGCACGTTCCTGTCAGGGGTTTCTTGAACTGCAGCGCGGAGGGCCCCCGAAGCCCTCCGCGCGTGGTCACGATGAGGAGCGGCCGCCGGTGCGTCACGTCAGGACGGGGCGCGCCTTGGCTGCGTCCACGAGCTTCAGGACGCCGGTCAGCGCCCAGGAGCCCAGGGTCACCACCGCGAGGGCGATGGCGAGCGGACGGTCGAAGAACACGGACAACTCTCCGCCGCTCTTCAGCATGGACGTCATGAAGGTCTGCTCGATCACCGGCCCGAGGATCAGGCCGAGCACTGCCGGAGCCATGGGAATGTCGTTGGCTTCCATGAAATAGCCGAGCAAACCGACGATGGCGATGATTCCGACCGCGAACAGCGTGTTCTCGACCGAAAAGGCCCCGACGATGCAGAAGAGCAGGATGATCGGTGTCAGATAGGACCTCGGCACCTTCAGGATCAGGCCGAAGGTGCGGATGCACAGGATGCCCAGCGGAATCATCAGAAGGTTCGCAACGAAGAAGATCGCGAAGATCGAGTAGATCGCCGTCGGGTTGTTGAGGAAGATGGTCGGGCCGGGGTTGAGGCCCTTCAGGAACATGACGCTGATCACGATGGCGGTGATCGCGTCTCCGGGGATTCCGAACACGGTCGCCGGGATGTAGGCTCCCCCCAGGCTGGCGTTGTTCGCCGCGCCGGCGGAGATGAGGCGTTCGACCTTCTGGTCGAGGGCGTTCGGATCCTTGCCCTTTTGCGACCGGCGGGTGACCGCATAGGAGATCCATGCGGCGATGTCCGCGCCGGCCCCCGGCAGAGCGCCGACGAGCGTTCCCAGCGTGCTTCCGCGCAGGACCTCGCGGCGGTGTCGCCACATCAGGCGGCCCATGCCGGCGCTGACCGAGCCGACCGCCAGCTGCGCCTGCCGTTCGCCGGTTGGCGGAAGCGTCACGGTGCGCAACAGCTCGGAGATCGCGAAGACGCCGATGAGCAGCGGAATCAGGCCGAGGCCGCCGAGCAGATTGGTGACGCCGAAGGTGAAGCGTGGAGTCCCGGAGACCGGATCCATGCCGATGGTCGACAGCCCCAGCCCGAACAGCAGGGCCGCCACCCCCTTGAGAAGCGACGAGCCGCCGACGAAGGTCGCGCAGCTGAGGCCCAGGACCGCGAGCCAGAAATATTCCACGCTGCTGAACTGAAGCGCCAACTCGGCCAGGTTCGGAGCCGCCAGGGTCAGAACCAGGGCGCTCAGCAGGCCCCCCAGGACCGAGGAGAACAGGCCGGCTCCGAGGGACAGCCCGGCCTTGCCTTCGCGCGTCAGGCTGTATGCGTCGTCGGTGTAGGCCGCCGACGCCGGCGTGCCCGGCATGCGCATGAGCGCACCCGGGATGTCGCCGGCAAAGATAGCCATGGCGGAGGACGTGATGATGGCCGCGATCGCCGGCACGGGTTCCATGAACATGACGACCGGCACCAGCAGGGCCGTGGCCATCAGCGCGGTAAGGCCGGGGATCGCCCCCAGCACCAGCCCGTAGATGGCCGAAGCGACGATCACCAGCAGCAGGTGGACGTCGAGCAGGACGCCGAGAACGTCCGTTAGGATCACCATAGCAGCCACCCCGAAATGTTCTGAAGCGGTCCCCACGGCAGGGGTACGTGGAGCACGGAGGCGAAGATCGCCGTCAGCACGACGGCGGTGACGGCTCCGGCCGGCACGCCGCGGCGCAGAGGCACACCGGATACGGCCAGCACGAGGACCATCACCAGGACGGCGGTGAGCAGGAAACCGGCCGCGTCGACGATCAGCACGTAGAGGGCGATCGCGGCGGGGATGGAGCAGAACCGCACCCATCCCTGCCGGGTCCGCGACCACTCCGGTCGGTGCCAGAGGGGTTCGGTGCGCAAGGTGCGGAGGCCGAGCAGCGCGATGACTCCTCCGACGAGGATCAGCCCCGAGCCGATGATCAGCGGGAAGAATCCGGGGCCAAACTTGAGATGGCGCGGCGGCTTCAGGTCGGCCGCGTACTCGATCATCAGGATGCCGATCGCGATGAAGAACAGGCCGACGAGGACGTCTTGAACTTTCATGGCGGATAGCCTCCACCGTCAGAAGGAATGCATGGTTTGCCCGGCCCCCCGCCGATCACTTGCCGTAACCGAGGGCGTCCATGACGCGGGCGGTGTCCTTCTCGTGGCGCAGCATCAGCTCCTCAAGCTGCTTGCCGTTCAGGTACTTGATCCCGAAATTCGCCTTCGCCATGGCGTCCTTGTAGGCCGTGCTCTGCGTCGCCTTGGCGACCGCGGCGTCCAGCTTCGCGACGACATCGGCCGGCATTCCGGCCGGACCGCCAAGGGCCCGCCACGTTCCGCCGTCGACGGCGGTGCCGATGGACTGCTTGGTGGTGGGCGCGTTGGGGAATCCGGGCACCGGCTCGGGGCTCAGAACGGCCAGGGGACGCACGCGGCCGGCCGACATCAGGGCGGACGCCTCGGGAAGGGAGGCGGTCTGGAAATCCACGCCGCCCGCCGCGAGTTCGATGAGGCCGGGTGCGGCGCCCTGGCCCGGCACCCATTTGATCGCGGCAACGTCGATCCCATAGTCGAGCATCATGCCGGCCACCGGGATGTCCCACACGCTGCCGCAGCCGCCGCTGCAGTGGACCTTGAAAGAGCCCGGGGAGGCCTTGATCGCCTCCAGAGCCGTCTTCAGATCGTTGAAGCGGGACCCGGAACCGACCAGAAGGGAGGAGGAATCACCGTTGAAGTTGGCGATCGGCGTGAAGTCCTTGGCCGTGAAGTCGGCTTGTCCCGTCGCCTTGTAGCCCGCATACGGGAAGAGAAGCCCGACGGTGTAGCCGTCGGGCGTGGCGTTCTTGATCGCCGTCAGGCCGACCACGCCGCCCCCCTGGCCCTGGTTGACGATGGTGATCGGCTGCCCAAGGATCTCCTTCAGTTCCCGTGCCAGGATGCGGGTCGTCGTATCGCCGCCGCCGCCGGCCGCCGCCGGAACGATGATGGTGACCGGGCGCTCGGGATATTCGGCCTGCGCCGTGCCGGCCAGCCCGGCGAAAGCCATCAGAACGGATGCAAGAACGCTGATACGCATGGATTTTCCTCCCATTGCCGTCCGACGCGCGCACGCCATCGGATCGATATCTACTTGTTGTACCCGACGGCGTTGATCGCGCGTGCAGTCTCCTGCTCGTGCTGCTCCATGAAGGCCTTCAGCTCGGTCCGTCCAAGCCAGGCCGCCCCGAACCGGCGCGCCTTCATCTCGTGCTGGAAGCGGTCGCTCTCGAACGCGTCCTTCACCGCGGATTCGATCCGCGCCACGAGCGCGGGGTCCATGCCAGGGGGGCCGGCCAGACCGCGCCAGGTGCCGCCACTGTACGGCTTCCCGACCTGTTCGCCGACGGTGGCGACGTCCGGGTAGCCCTCGATGCGCGTCTCGCTCATCACCGCGATGCTGCGGACCCGGCCCGCGTCGCGCAGCGCGTCGACCTCGGGAAGCGAGCACAGGACGACATCGACGCCGCCCGAAGCCAGTTCCTGCAGTCCGGCCGCCGATCCGGCGGCGGGAATCAGATTGAGCCGTTTGGCATCGACGCCCTGGTCGAGAAGCAGGGAAATGAAGGGGATGTCCCAACTGGCGTTGCACGTGCCGCCGCACGAGATGCGGAGCGAGCCGGGATCCGCCTTCAGCTTGGCCACGATGTCCGCCACGCTCTTCAGCGGGGAGTTCTGCGCAACGTGCACCGCCGCCGGATCGGCGTTGAACTGGGCGATCGGGGTGTAGCTCGCCGACGTGAAATCGGCCTGTCCCAGCAGCTTGTACTGGGCGAACGGGGCGATCTGGCCCAGCGTGTAGCCGTCGGGCTTGGCCGTCGTGTAGGTCGTCATCCCGACGACGCCCGATGCCTGAGGCTGGTTCACGACGTTGAAGGGGCGGCCGAGCTTGGCTTCGAGTTCCCGGGCGAGCAGGCGCATCGTGTAGTCGCTGCCGCCCCCGGCCCCGGCAATGACGATCAGCGTCACCGGCCGCTCGGGCCATTCGGCAAGGGCCGGAGCGGCCCCCGCAAGACACGTCAGCATGGCAACGGTGGCCGCCGTCCCGCGGCCGAGCCTGCCTATGGGCAGTCCCATCATGAGCGTCTCCTCCAAGACATGCCGCAGGGCGGTTCGGTGCCCTGCCTTTCTTGCCGTATCCCACGATACGGGATGTTCGTCAAGCGAACATCCCATCGTATCCAATTGGAATTGGCTTGTTGCGCGTTGACAGGCGATGGGCGCCGAATGTAAATACCGCATTGTGGGACACACAAGGAGGAAGCGTCCAAATGTCAACATCGCTGAGCGGCATCATCCCCCCCCTGGTCACGCCGTTCACGGCCGACGGGGAGATTGATGAGGCGGCGTTCCGCGCCCAGGTGCGGTTCATGCTGCAAAAGGGTGTCCACGGCGTCTGCGTCGGAGGAAGCACCGGCGAGGGGCACACCCTCTCGACCGAGGAACTGACGCGTCTCGTCGCCATTTCCTGCGAGGAGGTCGACGGCGCCGTCCCCGTCGTGGCGGGAATCATCGTCAACAGCACCCGCGACGCCATCGCTAAGGCCAGGGCCATGGCGCACCTGCCGGTGGCGGCCTTGCAGGTGACGCCCGTCCACTACGTCTTCAAACCCGACGAGGACGCGACGCTGGCGCATTTCCGCACGCTCGCGGGCGAGACGAAGGTGCCGATCGTCATCTACAACGTGGTGCCCTGGAACTACCTGTCGCCGTCGCTCCTGGTCCGCATCATGAAGGAGATCGACAGCGTCATCGGCGTCAAGCAGAGCGCGGGCGACCTCAAGCTGATGGCCGATCTGCTGAACGAGCAGGTGCCGGGCAAGCTCGTCTTCACGGCGGTCGACGCGCTTCTCTACCCGTCCTTCGCGCTGGGCGCCCACGGCACCATCGCGGCGAACCCGGCCGCGGTGCCCGGCGTGACCGTCGCGCTGTGGAATGCCGTGCAGGCCGGCGACCATCCGCGCGCGCTGGAAATCCACCGGAGTCTGCTGGCCTTCTGGAACACGATCAACGGCGACAACCTGCCTGGGTGCGTCAAGCATTCGCTCAGCCGGCAGGGGTGCGAGGTCGGCGTCCCGCGCCAGCCGATGCCCGCCGCCACCGAAGCGCAGAAGGCGCGCATCGATGCCGCCCTGCGCGAAGTGCTTCGTTACGAGGCCTCGCCGACAACGGCCGCGGCGGAATAACCGCGTCGGCCGAAGCCATGGAATGCCGGCCACCCTCGCAAGCGCGCTTGCGAGGGTGGCATCCCCTGGGAGGGACGATGAGCGCGTCGACACGACTTGACCCGGGAGGGCCGGTTGGCCGATCTTTGCTCCGCCTTGCGCCTGAAGCAGGCGGAGCCGGGCTCCACGACCATGCCCGGTACGCCTGTCCGGCAGGTGAGCAGAAGGGACAGGCATTCTTGAAGACGAACAACATCAAGTCAGCTGGAAAGATGCTCAGCGTCCTTGAATGTTTTTCCACCGTCGACCGCAGGCTGTCGCTTGCCGATGTGGCGCGCCGGACCAAGCTTCCGCGCAGCACGGCACACCGCCTTATTCTCACGCTCAAGGAAATCGGGTTCCTGGAACAGGACCACAGCCGCGACGAGTACCGGCTCGGCATCAAGCTCTTCGAGCTGGGATCGATCGTTCTGGCCAACATGGACGTGCACCGCGTGGCGAAGCCATACGTGGATGCGCTCAGCGCCCTGTCGCGGGAGTCCGTCCACCTGTGTGTCTTCGACGGCATGAAGATGGTCTTCATCGAGCGGGGAGCGGGGGGCCGATCCGGCCCGAACAACGCGACGACCACGATGGAGGCGTCGCCCTGCCATTGCACCGGTGTCGGCAAGGCGACCCTGGCTTTCCAATCCGACCTCGTCATCGACCGCGTCCTCGGGATGGGGCTTCCGGCCTACACACGCAACACCCTCACCGACCCCGACCGGCTGAGGGAGGACCTGGCATCGATCCGCAAGCGCGGATACGCCATCGACGACGGTGAGATCGACATCGGCGTGCGCTGCGTCGCCGCACCGATCCGCAACACCAGCGGGCATGTCTTCGCCGCGGTGAGCGTGAGCGGCCCCGCCACGCGCATGACGCACGAACGGGTGCAGAGCCTCGCTCCGGTCGTCATGAGCCACGCGGAATCGATTTCGTTCCAGCTGGGCTACAGCAACGGTGACGACGCCGCGGCGCCGGCGCCGGACACACCCATCACGTAACGGGCGGGACCGGGCCCCAGCGTCCGGTTCCAAGCCCCACAAGCCCGCATCCGACCAACAAACCTTTCCAGTCACCGAAGCGCCGGAGCGCTGCGGGCGGGGGGGGCTGCCATGGCGCGCGGACGCGGCGCAACGGGAGGAATCCATCGTGAAGAAGCTGATCAACGATCCTGCGCACTATGTGGACGAGATGCTCGACGGGCTGTGCGCAGCCCATCCGTCACTCATGCGGGACGGACCGGCGGGGCGGGTGATCCGCCGCGCCGACGGCGCCCGGGCGGGCAAGGTCGGCATCGTGACCGGCGGCGGATCCGGACACCTGCCCCTGTTCACCGGCTACGTCGGTCCGGGCCTCGTCGACGCCTGCTCGATCGGCAACGTCTTCGAGGGCCCGACCGTGGATTCCTGCATAGCTGCGATCAAGGCGGCGGACGGTGGGCGCGGTGTCCTGCGTCTGTACGGGAACTACGGTGGCGACCGCATGAACTTCGATATGGCGGGGGAGTTCCTGGAGGACGATGGCCTGGAACTGAGCACGGTGCTCGGCACCGACGACATCGCCAGCGCCGCTCCCGAAGAACGCAACAAGAGGCGCGGCGTCGCCGGCATCGTCTACGCCTACAAGATCGCTGGCGCCCGGGCCGATGAGGGCGCCTCGCTGGCCGAGGTGACCGCGGCGGCGGCGAAGGCCGTGGAGCGGACGCGGACCATCGGCTGCGCCCTTTCGTCCTGCCAGATCCCCGGCGCGGCGGAGCCGTCGTTCCGTATCGCCCCAAGCGAAATGGAAATGGGCATCGGCATCCACGGCGAGCCCGGAATCTGGCGCGACACGCTCAAGCCGGCGGATGCCGTCGCGGACGAGATGGTCGAACGCCTCCTGGCGGAACGTCCCGAAGGAGGCGGAAACCGGGTGTCGGTCCTGGTCAACAGCCTCGGCGCCACCCCCCTGGAAGAGCTCTTCATCCTGTACCGGCGCATCGCGGAACGGCTGGACAAGGCCGGGCTGGCGGTCGTCCAACCCCTGGTCGGGCCTTATGTGACCTCGATGGAAATGGCCGGCGTGTCGCTCAGCCTTTGCTTCCTCGACGATGAGCTGGAACGGCTTCTCGCCGCTCCGGCGTCCTGCCCCTTCTGGAAGGTTGGTTGACCATGGGCCTGACCGTCACGCACATTGCCGCCGGTGTCGCCCTCGCGCACGCGCGCATGACGACCCTTGAACAGGAACTCAATGTGGCCGACTCCAGGCTCGGCGATGGGGACACCGGCGGCATGTTGCGCCGGGTGCTGGATCTCATGGCCGAGCAGCGGATGGATGGGATTGACGATGTCGGGGTGAGCCTGGGCATCCTTGCCAAGGCTGCGGCCTCTGCCACGGGATCGAGCCTCGGCACCTTGCTCGCGACCGGGCTCCTGACGATGTCGAAGAGGACGAAGGGGCGGACCGAAATCCCCTGGAGCGAACTGGCCCCCCTTCTCGAACAGGCGCGCGATGCCGTCATGGCGCGAGGCGGCGCGAAGCTCGGGGACAAGACCGTGGTCGATGCGCTCGATGCGGTTTCCTCGGCCCTGGCCGGCACCGGGGATCAGGCTGCGATCCGCGCAAGAGCGGTCGCAGCCTGTGACGAGGCGCTCGTTCGCTTCCGGAATGAACCTTGCCGCATGGGACGTGCCCGCATGTATGCCGACAAGAGCATCGGCATGGATGATCCCGGCATGCTCGCCTTCGCGCGTCTCACCGAGAGTCTCTGTCGGCATGACGGGTAAGGCTCCGTCAGCTCCTTGATCCCGACAGTGGGCCCGCTCCGGATCGGTGGACAGTTCTGTTAAGCTCGCGCCGGAAGCGGAGAGGTGACGTGACGACTACCCGGCTCGGGTGCTCTGCGACACCCTCGGCGTGTCACCATCGGGCTGCTGTGCTTGGCGCACGCGACCCGGACGCGACCTGTTCGCCTGCATCCGAGGCTGCTGCGATCGCCAACGCCTGCGCTTGGCGACCGGCTGCATCACCCCGGAGCAGGCTGAGCTTCAGGCCGCACAACCCGGTGTCCATCCTTCCGGGGGCCGCCTAAGCGGGTTTCTCCAGATCGGGCCACAGCCCCGGGCTGGAGAAACCCGCGGACTCAAAGGTTTTGCAGAATTTCCGAGCCCGCCCATCCGTGGGCGGAGTTCGGAAATCCTGTTCAGTGTTCGGTTCAGAACGCCGTGCGGAACAATCCTTGGAAATCCTCCTCACTGGTGTGTCGCGGGTTCCAACGGTTGTAATCGGCCGCGTAGCTGCGCCGTGCCATCTCCTCCAGCCGGTCTTCGGTCACGCCGACATCGCGCAGGCGCGGTGGAATGCCGAGGTCGGCGCACAGCGTCCGCAGGCCGTCCACGGCGGCTTCCGCCGACTGGTCCCGGGTCAGGCCGGTGGTGTCCACCCCCAGGATTTCGGCGACCCGGGCCAGGCGCTCGGGCTTGGCCGGCACGTTGAAGGCCGCCGCGTAGGGCAGGCAGACCGCGTTGGCCAAGCCGTGCGGGACGGGGAACAGGGCGCCGACCGCCATCGCCATGCAATGCACGTTGCCGAGACCGGTGACGCCGAAGGACATCGCCGCCAGCGCCGACCCGCACAGCATGTCCAGCGCCGCCGGAACGTTGGTCCGGTCGGCGACGAAGGGGCGGATGCTGCCGGCGATCAGAGTCATCGCGTGCAGGTTCACGGCGTCGGAAAAGACCGTCGCCCGCTTGGACAGGTAGGATTCGAAGGCGTGCACGAAGGCATCGATCCCCGCGTGCGCGGCGACATGGGCCGGCATGGAGCCGACCGCGAGGGGATCGAGGATGGCGACCTGCGCCGGGCTGAAGGCCGCGTGGCGGATGGCCATCTTGGTCTTGCGCGCGGTGTCGGTGATGACGCAGGCACCCGACACCTCCGATCCGGTGCCGGCCGTGGTCGGTACGGCGATCAGCGGCAGCGGGCGGATCGCGAACTTCTCGATCCCCTCATAATCGGCGATCCGGCCGCCGTTGGTCATCAGGATGCCCACCGCCTTCGCCACGTCGATGGTGCTTCCCCCGCCGATGGCCAGCAGCGCCTGGGCGTCCTGCTCGCGGCAACGTTCGAAGGCGGCCTGCACCGTCCGGTCGCCCGGTTCCGGTTCGATGGCGGTGAAGACGGACAGGGCGACGCCGTTGCCGGTCAGAAGCGCCTCGATCCGGCGGAAGATCGCGCTGTCCGCCAGGGCCGGGTCGAGCAGGACGAACAGGCGCGCGGCGTTCCATTCGCGCAGGACGTCGGAAAGCTGCTCGTGCGCCCCGACTCCGAAGAGAATCTTCGTCGGGCAGGAAAACGATGAGACGGGGAAGGCGGACATGGCGAAGGCCTCGTGGTGCGGAAGGAGTCAGGAGCGGCGGGGCAGGGCGATGCGGGTGCAGATGTTCTTCACCTGCGTGTAGGACAGCAGCGCGTCGAGACCCTTCTCGCGCCCGAAGCCGGACTTGCGGTACCCGCCGAAGGGAAGCTCCACGCCGCCGCCGGCGCCGTAGCAGTTGATGAAGATCTGCCCCGCCTTGACGGTGCGGGCCAGCCAGTTGGTCGCGCCGACGTCGCGGCCCCAGATCCCGGCGACCAGCCCGTAGTCGGTCGCGTTGGCGAGCGCCGCCGCCTCCTCGACTTCGTCGAAGGGGAGGATGGTCAGAACCGGGCCGAAGATTTCCTCCCGATGGACGCGCATCTCCGGGCGCGCGCCGTCCAGCAGCGTCGGCGACACGAAGTTCCCCCGGCCGAGGTCGGCGCCGGGCAGGGGCATCCCGCCGGTGATGACCTCCGCCCCCTCCTCGCGGGCGATGCCGATGTAATCCAGCACCTTGCCTTGCTGGGCACGGCTGACCAGCGGGCCGATATCCGGATTTTGCAGGCCGGGGCCGACCTTCAGGTCGCGGCAGAGCGCCGCCAGCCGGTCGACCAGCTCGCGGTGCCGGGCGCGCTGCACCAGGACGCGCGACCCGGCCGAACAGGTCTGGCCCGAGTTGGGAAAGGCCGCTTTCAGAAGCACCGGCAGCGCGTCGTCGAGGTCGGCGTCGGCCAGCACGATGTTCGGCGACTTGCCGCCCAGCTCCAGCAGCACCGGGACGATGTTGTCCGCCGCCGTGCGCATCACCTGGGCGCCAGTCGCGACCGACCCGGTGAAGACGACCAGATTGACGCCGGGGTGCGCGGCGAGGGCGGAGCCGGCCTCCTGCCCCAGTCCCGGAACGACGTTCAGAACGCCGGGCGGCAGCCCTTCCTCGTGGCAGATGCGGGTCAGCTCCAGCACGCTGAGGCAGGCCAGTTCGGCGGGCTTCAGGACCACCGTGTTGCCGGTCGCCAGCGCCGGCGCCAGCCCGCGGGAGGCGATCTGCAGCGGGTAGTTCCAGGGGACGATCTGCGCCGTCACGCCCAGCGGCTCGCGCACCGTGAAGTCGGCGTAGTCGGGGCCGAGCGGGATGGAGCTGCCCAGCACCTTGTCGGCGACGCCGGCGTAATACTCGAAGAAACGCGCCGCGGCGACCGCGTCGGCCTGGGCCTGGGCCAGCGGCTTGCCGGTGTCCTGGCTTTCGAGGCGGGCGAGGCGGTCCTGCTCCTGCAGGATGCGGCGGGCGATGGCGTGGAGGACACGCCCGCGCTGCACCGGCACGCAGTCGGCCCAGCCCGGCAGCGCCGCTTGCGCCGCCCGCACGGCCTCGTCGATGTCCGACGCGCCACCGCGGGCAATGCGCGCGAGGACGGCGCCGTCGGCGGGATCGAGGATCTCCAGCGTCTCGCGCGAATGGGCCGGGCGCCATTGGCCGTCGATGAAGCAATCGTAGGAAGGCAGAGACATGGTGGGCATCCGAATCCGAGGTGGGGGCAGGGCAGCCGGTCAGGCGGCCGATTAGGAAGGGAGCCGCCGGTCAGGCGGCGTGGTGGGCGAGATCGCCGCCGAGATAGGCTTCGCGGATGCGGGGATCGCGGCGCAGCGTGGCGGCGGCGCCCTCCAGCACGATCGACCCGCCTTCCAGCACATAGGCGCGGTCGGCGATGGCCAGCGCCTGGTTGGCCATCTGCTCGACGAGCAGAATGGTCATGCCGTCCCGGCGCAGACCGACGAGCGTCCTGAAGATGTCGGCGGTGATGATGGGCGCGAGCCCGAGCGAGGGTTCGTCGAGGATCAACAGCTTGGGTTCCGTCATCAGGGCGCGGGCGATGGCGAGCATCTGCTGCTCGCCGCCGCTCAGCGTGCCGGCGATCTGGTCCCGCCGTTCCAACAGCCGGGGAAACAGCGCGTAGAAGCGGTCGATGTTGGCGGCGATCCGCTGTGGCTGACCGCGCAGCAGATGCCCACCGAGCAGCAGATTCTCGTGAACCGTCTGGTCGGTGAAGATCTGCCGCCCCTCCGGGGCCATGGCGACGCCCAGCGCGACGCGCTGCGGGGTGCTCAGCCCGTCGACCGGCCGGCCGTCGAAGGCCACCCGCCCCGCCGCCGGGACGAGGCCGGTGATGCCGCGCAGGAGGCTGCTCTTTCCGGCGCCGTTGGCGCCGATCAGGGCGACGATCTCGCCGGCCCCGACCCGGATGGACACCCCGCGCAAGGCGCGGATCGGCCCGTAGGAGACGCTCAGGTCGGCGACGGTCAGCATGGGCGCTCCTCCTTGTCAGCTTCCGGCTTGTCCGGGGCCAAACCGTCCTCGCGGCCCAGATAGGCCTCGATGACGCGGGGGTTGGTCTGGATGTCGCGGGGTGCGCCTTCGGCGATCACCACGCCCCGATCGAGGACGACGATCTCGTCGGAAATCCTCATCACCAAGCCCATGTCGTGCTCCACCATCAGCACCGCGACGCCGAGCTGGCCGATGCGCTTGATGAGCTGCCCAAGCTCGGCGGTCTCCCGTGGGTTCAGGCCGGCGGCAGGCTCGTCCAACAGCAGCAGGACCGGGTCTCCGGCCAGCGCGCGGGCCAGCTCGACGCGACGTTGCAGGCCGTAGGGCAGGCTGCCGGCCAGCGCCCCGGCGTGCTCGCCCAGGCCCACGAAGTCCAGGACGGCCTTCGCCTTGGCGACCGCATCCTCCTCCCGCCCGGTCACGCCGATCCGCGCATGGGCGCCGATCAGCACGTTGTCCAACACCGTCATGGAGCCGAACAGGCGCAGGTTCTGGAAAGTGCGGGCGATGCCGCGGGCGGCGCGGGCGTGGGCCGTGCCACGGGTGATGTCCTGTCCGGCCAGCCGGATGGTCCCGGAATCCGCGGTGATCACGCCGGTCAGGATGTTGATGAGGGTGCTCTTGCCGGCGCCGTTGGGACCGATCAGGGCGTGGATCCGGTGGGCGTGAAGCCGCAACCCGACCTTGTCCGCGGTCACCACGCCGCCGAACGCCTTGCTGACGCCGGTCACCTCCAGCAGGGGGCCGGCCAGCAGGGGGCCGGCGGACGGCGACGCCCGGCCGCGCTCCATCGCCGTCAGCGGGGGAGTTTCCACCCCATCCAGGACCGCCATCCGGCGGGGCAGGACGCGCGCGATCGCGCCGGCGACGCCCGTCGGCATCAGGTAGAGCGCGAACAGCAGCATCGCTCCGTAGATGAAGTGCTGCACCGACGGCCATTGCGCCAGGAACACCTCGGTCATCGTGAGGATCGCCGCGCCCGCGATGGGGCCATAGATGTTGCCGGCCCCGCCCAGCAGCACCAGCAGAAGGATGAAGACCGACAGGTGGAAGGTCACGAAGTCGGAATTGAAATACTGGTTCTGCTGCGCCACCAGCGCGCCGCCCAGCCCGCACAGCGCGGCGGCCAGCACGAAGGCGAGCGTCTTGTAGCGGTAGACCGAGATGCCCGCGCACTCCGCGGCGATCTCGTCGCTTTGCAGGGCCAGCAGCGCCCGGCCGAACCGCCCGTTCAGCAGATGGGACAAGGCGAGATGGACCGCCACGCCCAGGACGATCACCAGGACCACCCAGTGCTTCAGCGCGAAGGGCTCGTCGCCCAGCGCCAGCGGGGCGATGCCGTAGATGCCCTGGGCGCCGCCGAACAGGTCGGTCCATTCGGTCACCAGCTTCTCCACCACCAGCCCGAAGGCCAGCGTGACCAGGGCGAGGCTGGGTCCCTTCACCCGCAGCGAGGGCAGGGCGATCAGCACGCCCACCGCGGCGGCCACCAGCGGTGCGGCGGCCAGCGCCAGCGCCGGCGGAAGCTCCAGCCGGGTCGTCAGCAGGGCCACCGTGTAGGCCCCCGCCGCGAACAGTCCCGCCTGCCCGAGAGACTTCTGCCCGGCATAACCCGCCAGCACGTTCATGCCGGAGGCGCAGATGTAGTAAACGCCGGCCATGAAGGCGACGTAGAGGTAGAAATCGTTGCTCAGCGTCAGGGCGAGCGCCACCAGCGCCGCGCCGATGCCCAGGGCCGGGGCCGCCCGCAGCAGGGCGAAGCGGCGGGCCGCCGGCCGGAGTACGGAGGCCTCCATCATACCTTTTCCACCAGCTTCCGGCCGAACAGGCCGTTGGGCGCCATGGCCAGCACCAGGATGACCAGGAGAAAGACCATGATTTCCCGCCATTGCGCGCTCCACAGGGCCGTCAGGGACTCCACCAGACCGATCAGCAGGCCGCCGGCCATGCAGCCGCGCGGGTTGGTCAGGCCGCCGATGATCGCCGCGGAGAAGCCTTTCAGGGCGATGATGACCCCCATGAAGAGGGAGGCCGACAGGATCGGCGCGACCAGCACCCCGCTCAGCCCGGCCAGAGCCGAGCTGGCAAGGAAGGCCATCGCCATGACGCGGGGCACGTCGATGCCCATCAGCGCCGCGGCGTCGCGGTTCAGCGCCACCGCCCGCATGCAGCGGCCGATGGCCGTGCGCCGCATGGCGAGGTCGAACGCCCCCAGGATCGCGAAGGCGAGGACCAGCACCACCAGCTCCTGCGAGCGGAAGCCGGCCTCGCCGACGCGGAACACCTCGTCGCCGAAGGGGGCGGGCAGCATCCGCGCCCCCAGCCCCCACACCGACAGGGCGGCGCTTTGCAGGACGATGCCGAAGCCGATCGTGCTGACCACCCAGGACATGCCCGGCTTGCCGGCGAAGGGCCGGATCGCCGCCAGATAGAGCGGCAGGCCCAGCACCCCCATCACCAGCGCCGCGGCCACCGCCGCCAGCGCGTAGAGCCAGACATAACCGACCGCGTCGGCACCGAGCGCCGCGGTGAGCACCCCCACCGTTCCCAGCCCGACGAAGGCGCCGACCGACACGAAGTCACCCTGCGCGAAGTTCAGCGTCCGCGTGGTGGTGTAGGTCAGGTTGAAGCCGAGGGCGATCAGGGCGTAGACGCTGCCCAGCGTCAGCCCGCCGATGATGGCTTGCAGCATGGGTCACCCTCCGTGACGGTTCGCGGTCCGCGTCACTTCTTGAAGTCCGCCGGTTGCAGCCCGGCCAGCACCGGGTCGTTGAAATCGACGACCTTGCCGTCCTTCCAGCGCGACCAGTGATAGTCCGCCGCCGTCAGCCCCTCGTGCTGGGCTGTGGAGAAGGGCTTGTCGTAGGTCTTGACCATGCCGGCGACCGGCTTGTTCAGGGATTCCAGCGCGGCGCGCACCGCCTCGCCCTTGGTGTCGCCGGCCTGCTCGGCCGCCGCGGCCCACAGCAGAACGGTGTCGTAGGCCTGCGAGGCCGCCCAGAACATCGACGGATTGGCCAGCTTCGGCCCGATCCGCGCGAACAGCGATTCCGCCTCCGCCGACTTGCGCTCGCTGGAGGTGGTCAGGAAGACCGGCCATTCCATCAGCTTCGGCCCGGCGACCTCGGGGAAGCCGCTGAAGGACGCCGCCCAGGTGGTGAAGACCTTCGGGAAATAGTCCAGCTTCTCCATGCTGCGCACGAGATGCCCGAGCGGGGCCGCCTGCGCCCAGACCACCAGCGTGTCCGCCCCCGCCGCCTTGGCCTTGGACAGTTGCGAGGTCATGTCGGTGTCGCGGGCGTCGAACTTCTCGATGGACACCGGCTTCATGTCGTGCAGCGCCGCGATCTGCTCCAGATCCTTCAGCCCCGCCTGTCCGTAGCCGGTCGTCTCCACGAAGAAGCCGACCGCCTTCGCCTCGGGGTTCTTCTTCACGTAGGCCAGCAGGGCGGAGGCCTGCTCGCGGTCCACCATGGAGACGCGGAACAGGTAGTTGCCGCTCGACGGCCCCTCGGTGATGGCCGTGCTCGACGCGCTGGAAACCAGCACCGGCATGCGCTTCTGGTTGGCGATGTGCTTCCAGGCCAGGGCGTTGCCGGAATTGGTCGGGCCGAAGACGACCGAGACCTTCTCGCGGTCGATCAGGTCGGTCATGTTCTGGATGGCCTTGGGCGGCTGGCCCAGGTCGTCGCGGACCAGGAATTCCAGGGGGCGGCCCAGCACGCCGCCGCGCTTGTTGATGTCCTCGACCGCGGCGCCGATGCCGAGAACGCCGATCTGCCCCGATTCCGCCGACGGCGAGCCGGAGATGTCGCCGTTGTAGGCGATCTTGATCGGGTCGGCGGCCTGGGCCTGGACCGATGCGGTCATGAGGACGGCGGCGGCGGCTCCCAGGAGCGCCCTCAGACGCGGGCGCGCGGGCGCTGTGCCGGTGGGCGCCGTGTCGTTGGACGCTGTCTTCTTCTTGGTCATGGGCGTTCCCCTCCATATTGGTTGTTCTGCCGGTTGCGGTTCGGCAGTTCGAGATCGAGCAGGGCGGAACTCAGCGCCTTGCCGTGGGCATCCAGGGCGAGCGAGCGGGTAACCCCGCCGCCGAGCGCCCCGGTCAGCACGAAGTTGAGCGCCCCCAGGGTCGGCAGCTCGTAGCGGGTCACCGTTCCGGTCACGATTCCCTGGAAATGCGTGGCGACGCTCTGGGCCGTCAGATGCTCCGCCAGGAACGGGTAGTCGGTCTCGTCCAGCGCGATGACCGAGATGTTGGAAATGTTGCCCTTGTCGCCGGAGCGGGTGTGCGCAACGTCCCGAAGTTTCATGGCTTACGCCTCCAGCAGGGTGACCGAGGTACGCACGGCGCTTTCCGGCAGCAGGGCGGAGGCGACGGCGACGATCTCGCGCGCCGATTTCCAGGCGCCGCCGCCCCCCGCCGGGCCGTTGGTGTAGAGCGTTTCGACCTCGTTCCCGATCCGGGCCGCCTCGTCCAGGCTGGCGGTCCGCCCCACCACCCGCAGGCGGACTTCGTAGGGCGTGTGGCCGCGCGACAGCCGGTCGCCATGCAGCGCGTCGAGGCCGACCAGGTCGAACTGCAACTCCTCGGTCCGCACGCCGGTCAGGGCCAGCCGCTCGCGGACGATGTCCAGCGCGAGCCGCCCGCGCTCGACCGCTCCCGGTCCGGCGTAGGAGATCTGCCCCTCGCCGATGCAGCTGTCGATGTAGCCGATGGACAGCTTCAGAAGCCCGGTCCGCGCGGCGCCGCGCCCGCCACGGACGCGCACCCGGTCCGGCCCGTCGCCCTCGACGCGGGCGGCGGAGAAGTCGGCGACCACGTCCGGCTGGTAATAACGCGCCGGGTCGTGGATCTCGTAGAGAAGCTGTTCCTTCACGGTGGCCGGCGTGACGCACCCACCCGTGCCGGGCAGCTTGGTCACCTCCAGGGTGCCGTCCGCGTGGATTTCGCCGATGGGAAAGCCCAGTCGGGCCAGTTCCGGCACGTCCTTGACACCGGGGTCGGCGAAATAGCCGCCGGTCACCTGCCCGGCGCACTCCAGCAGATGCCCGGCCATGGTGCCGCGCCCCAGCGCGTCCCAATCGTCCATCCGCCAGCCGAATTCATGGACCATCGGACCGAGGAACAACGCCGGGTCGGCGGCCCGTCCAGTGATGACCACGTCGGCGCCGGCGGCCAACGCCTCGACGATGGGGCCGGCGCCGATGTAGGCGTTGGCCGAAATCACGCGGTCGCCGAGCCCGCGCAGGGTTCCGCCGTCCTCCAGAGCGACGTCGAGCTGCCGCGCGACCGCCAACACGTCGTCCCCGGTCACGGCGGCGATCCGCAGCCCGCCCAGCCCCAGGGAGCGGGCGACGGCCCGCGTCGCCTCGGCGGCGCCGAGCGGGTTGGCCGCTCCCATGTTGGTGATCAGCCGCACCCCGTTGCGCCGGCAGGCGCCGAGCACGGCGGTCATGCGGACCGTCAGCAGCGGGTCGTAGCCCCCGGCGGGGTCGCGTTGCCGCGCCTGCTGGGCCAGGGCGATCGTCCGCTCGGCAAGGCATTCGAAGACGAGGTAGTCGAGGCCGCCCCGTTCGGCGAGATCGATTGCCGGTTCGATGCGGTCGCCGGAATAGCCGGCGCCGGAACCGATCCTGATGCGGTGCATCGACGGCCCTCAGCGCGGCGAAGGGACGGCGTGGGACGCGGCGGCCCCCATGGCGGCGCCCATTGCGGTGCGGCCGCCGCCGGTGATTGAGGCTGGCATGGTCTCCCCCTTGCATTTTTATTCGTTCCGGTTTCCTCCGCTCCGGCGCGTCGCACCGACGGGCGGCTGAATTCCGCTGCATGCAAACCATCCTTGCCGAGATTGTTCGCGCGAACAATTGAATTGATTCAATGTCAGTAATAGAGTTGAGCTATGGATCTCAGTCTCCGCCAGATACGCGCCTTTCTCGCCGCCGCGCAGACCCGCAGTTTCACGCGGGCTGCGGAGTCGCTGCACGTCGCCCAGCCGACCCTGACGGTGCAGATCCGACGGCTGGAGGATGCCTTGGCGGTTAAGCTGTTCGACCGCAACACCCGGTCCGTCGAGTTGACCCGCATCGGCAGCGAACTGCTGCCGGTGTTCCAGCGCATGGTCCATGACCTGGACGCCGTGGTGGTCGACACGCATGAGATCGCCGCGATGCGGCGCGGGGTGGTGCGCGTGGCGGCGCTGCCGACCATCGCGGCGGGCGTGCTGCCCGACGCCATCCAGTCCTTCCGTGACCTTCATCCCGGCGTGACCTTCGTTTTGAAGGACGTCATCGCCAGCCGCGTGCTCGGGCTCGTCCGGTCGGAGGAGGTGGATCTCGGGATCACGGGAGGCGAAGCGAAGGGACAGGACATCGACACGGTGCTGGAAGTCCGCGACCGGATGCACATCGTCTTTCCACAGGGCCATGCCGTCGGCGATCTTCCGCGGGTGACCATCGAGACGCTGGCCGAGGTGCCGCTGGTGCTGATGGACCCGGCGACCAGCGTCCGCGAGATCGTCGACGAGGCATTCCTCTCCGCCGGGCGGATCGCCAAGCCGGTTTGCGAGGCGACCTATATGATGACGGCGATCGCCATGGTGCGGGCCGGGCTGGGCTTGACGATTCTGCCGGGCTCCGCGCGCGAGATCGCTGCCGAGCCGGTGCTGCGCTCGCGCCCCATCGATATGTTCGGCTTCTCCCGTCCCGTCAGGGTCATCCGCAAGGCGGGGCGCTCCCTTCCGCCGCTGGCCGAAGCGTTCCTCGATCACCTCTGCTGTGTTCTGAACGACTGCGGGACGTTTCACCGGGAGGGGTGAGCGGAGCTTACCCTGGAGCGATGGTTGTCCCGCACCGCTGAACGCGATTGCACCTTCCGGAGGCTGCAGCCGCCGGAATCGCCGTATCGGTCGCAGTTCCTTTCCTCATGGCCGTTTCGTTGGAATCTGTTGCGCGGATCACCCGTTGATGGAGTTGGTCGAACAGGGTGTCGCCCTTACGGCACCTAAGTTGGTTGCCTGGGTCGGGTCCAGTGCGTCAGCCCGAACGGCCCGTGTGCGTTAAGTTGACTTAAGCACGCAAAAAGTGCGCACGATCCTGTAGAGCGCAACTTTCTCCCAGAACACAAAATCGCCCTGTTGAGGCAATCTCGGGAAACTCCATTGACAATGTTGAGGATGCGACCAAGGATGCGGCCGGACAGTCGGACGGGAGACCCCACGAACCATGGCCGGAGAAAGCCTCAAAGGACTGCGCGAGGAACGCGGGTGGAGCCAGACCGAACTGGCGGCTTGGCTCAACGAGAGCCTCGGCCGCAAGTATGACCGGGCTCAGATCTCGCGCTGGGAAAGTGGATCGGAGCGGACACCGAAGACGGTCGTGGACGCTGTCGAGACCGAGCGCAGCACCGACCGGCCGCGCCATGCCACCGTCGTGATGTGCGGATCGGCGAAAGGGGGGGTGTCGAAGACGACGTCGGCTTTGTGCATCGCCTATTGTCTGCTCGCTCAAGGGTCGAAGGTCCTGCTGATCGATTGTGACAGCCAGGGCAGCGCCACCGTCCATCTCGGCTACTCGCCGGCCCAGATGGACCAGATGGAGGTTGAACGCCGGACCTTGTACTACGCCCTGGCGGACGACAAGCCCTTCACCGACTACATCATCCAAACCCCGGAACCGCGGCTCGACCTCCTTCCCGCCTTCATGAGCTTGGCCGACGCCGACGTCGAACTCGCCCTTGGGAAGCTGGCTCCCCTCCGGCAGCGTGTCGGCGAGGTCCGGAACCAGTACGACTTCATTGTTCTCGATACCGCTCCGAACCTGGGTGCCGTCACCGTCAGCGCGCTCGAGGCATCGGACCTTCTGCTGGTGCCGTGCCAGACCGAAGCATTGGCGCTCGTCGGCCTGCGAAACGTGCTGCACTCCCTGGAGAACCTGCGGCGGCGGCGCAATCCCGGGCTGCGCATGCTGGGCATCCTTCCGACGCTGTTCTCCGCCCGCCTGACCCAGGATCAGGCGACCCTGGAGGACTTGCGCCGGGGCTACGGCGACCGCTACCGCATCTTCGATCCCATTCCGAGAGCGACCGTGTTCGCGCAGGCCGCCGCATCCGGCGTGATCCCTCTCGCCGCCGTCAAGAGCATCCCCGGGCGCGCCGTCTTCGAAGAGATCGCCGCCGCCGCCCGCGCTGCCGCCAAGGAGCTGAAGGCCCATGTCGCGTAAGCTCGCCCGCCGCACCGACCTGACCGCATCGGCCGAGGTGACCGGACCGGCGCCGAAGGCGTTCGGCCTCTCCGACGACTTCCCCTCGGTGCTCGAACTGGACATCGACCGCATCGACCGCCGCGCGCACCAACCGCGCGCCGTGCAGGACGATGCCTCCCTTGCCGAACTGCGGCAGTCCATCGAGCGGCACGGCCTGATGTATCCGATCCTGGTGACCCCCGGGGGCGGCAACGGCTACGCCCTGATCGGCGGCGGACGGCGTTTGCGGGCTTTCGAGTTGCTGGGCCGCACCACGATCTTCGCGCGTGTGCTGTCGGGGGACCCCGACGAGTTGGCCCTGGTCGACAATCTGCAACGCAAATCCCTGAACGCGGTCGAGACGGCCCGCTCGCTCGACGGCCTTCGCAACAAGCACGGTTACACCCAGGAAAAGCTGGCCGAGGTGGTTGGCAAAACCCCTGCGGCGATTTCACGGGCGCTCGGCATCCTCTCCCTGCCGCAGGATGTGCTCGACGAGTATATGGTCCTCGTCGATCGCGTCCCGCAGACCACGCTGGAGGAAGTCGCCGCCGCGCCCAGTGAAGAGGGGCGGCGCAAGCTGTGGAGACTCGCCAGAAGGGGCGCAACGGCGAAGGCGATCACCGAACAGCGGCAGGAGATGAAGCGCAAGGAGCCGGATGGTCTTTTGCTTAGAAGACGCGCGGCCGGAGCCGCGGTCCGCGGTTTGATACAAATGGTCGCCAAGCTTGAGGAGAACCGTGAAGGCATGGGCCCCGCCGAGCGGTCCGCGCTTGAAGCGATTCAGCAGAAGCTGGCGGCCCTCCTCGCCGATTGAGTCGGCTCAACGCACCGCAGGTCCCTTGTCGGCGGGATCCGGCCCGCTTCAGCGGACGGGCGGGCAGGGGAGGGCAGGTCTCCCCAGCTTACTCCACGATGTCCAGCAGAGGCATCTGTCCGTCGCCCCCCTTCGGCAGGGCCGCCCGACGGCGACGGCGGCTTTGGTTGGCCACGTCGGAGGTGACCGGAACGAAACGCTTGGGGCGGCCGCTCTCATCGAGATCGTCGTTGTTGACCACCAGGGTGAGTTCGCGTTCGTTGACGGCGCGCTCCGCCACCGCGCGGCGGATCTGGTCGAGGAAGGATTGGGAGGGATAAAGGTTGTACTCGACGTCGACGTACTTCCGCCCCTCCTTGACCTCCTCGATCTCGATGCGGTCGAGAGCCCCGATCTGCGTATCGGCAAGCGCCTTGACGACGTCGTGAATCCGCAGCCGCATGTCGCGGAACCGCGACCACTCCGACATTCCGGAGTCGCGGATGATGTCGCGGGCGGTGATGCTGACGACCGACTGCGAGGGGTCCTGCCGCAGCGTCTCCGCGATGCGCTTGAACAGCCAGCGCGAGAACGGGTTGCGGATCTTCATCAGGGCTTCGTAGGAGATCGAGTGCCAGTCGACCCGGCGGATCGCCTCGCGGAGCATCATGTTGAACTGGACGAAGGTCTCCGCGTCGCTGCTCTCGTCATCGAGGATCGAGGCGTCGTCGGTGTCGTCCGTCTCGCTGGGACGCTGCCGCAACCCGAGGCCGGCGAAGATGCCGGAGTCCATCATGACCTTGCGGCGGCCACGGCGCTCGATCTGGACCGTGCAGCGCCGCATGATCATCAGCGCTTCCTTGATCTCCGGAATGCTGAGGGTGTGCCGGACGGAGCGAAGCTCCTGCCAGACCTCGTAGAGGGAGAAGCGCAGGATCGCCTCGCCGTTGTCCACCGACAGGCGCGCCGGGTCCGAGGCCAGCTTGCGGATCACGTCCTCGATGATCTGTTCGCGCTCACCCGGATAGGCGTCGATCTCCTCCACCAGCTGAGCTCCGCTGGCGTCGCGGACGAAACGGCCGTCCTTGCCCTTCACCCGGCGCTGGATGCGTGCCGGAACGACCGTGAGGTGGTAGATCTGGTCGGCGAAGGAGAACTGCCGGTGGATCATCGGCAGGCGGTCATCCTGAGCCGCCGGGTCGCGGGGTTCCAAGCTGTGCGCCGCCTGCCCGTTGGCCTTCGATTCAGGGCTGTCGAAAATGTACTTCGGGGCCAGATCGTACAGAGAGACCATGTTGACGCTGTGGCGCCGGCCCGTGGTGGCGTCGATGTGTTCGAACAGCGTGCCCTGGACGGTCTGCCCCTGGGTCTCCATACGGCGCTGCTTGACGACGATCTGCCCCGACATCTGGTGCCTCTCCGAATTCCTGAACACCAAGCCTATGTCTCTTCCGCCGTCCGACGCAACGACATCGCACGTGGAACCATAGGTGACAGGCGCGCATCCAGTAGGTGGCAGGCGCGCTTCCTGTAGGCAACGGGCGCGCAGGCGGTAGGTCGCAGGCGCGTTTGCCGAACGACAGGCCGGAGCGGGGCCGAATCGGTCATGTCTTCACTCCCCTGCGGAGACGGCTTGACACCACGATTCGCCGCCGGGCCGGCTCCAGGGTGTCACCGACACGTGAGCGCGCCTGAGACCTACCGAATGGTCCGGGCCGTCGAACGCGCCTGAAACCTAGAGAATCCAGCGAATCGGAGCGCGCCTGCGCCCTATCCGGGGCTCTCGAAACGCGCCTGGAACCTAGAGGATGGGCTGCCCACAAGGCGTCATCGACGCGCCGATAGGTCTCAGGCGCGTTTCAAGGTCCCCGAGTCGCGGCGGTAACCGCGCCTGACACCTTCATATGCGCGTCTGCGGCCTGCCGATGCCGCGCCTGACACCTCCGCAATTGCGCCTGACACCTACCACAAACGCGCCCGCCACCTGTCGATAGGTGACGGGCGCGCTTTGGAGACTCCGAAGCATCCGGGGAATCCTGTCCCGCAAGAACGCCGGCCCATGCCGGTTCCATGACCTCGCGGGAGCGCCGCATGACCACCACGACCGAGACCAACAGCCGCTGGGGCAAGATTCCCGCCTGGTGGCTCGACCACCCCGACCTCGACGCGGACGGATTCGCCGTGCTCGCGGCGCTTGCCACCTTCGCCAACGAGAACGGCGTCTGCTGGCCGTCGCAATCGACCCTGGCGGCGAAACTGAAACGTTCGCGCCCAACCATCAACCGCATCCTCCAGCGTCTTCACGACATCGGTTTGGTCACCATCGAGCACCGTCGCGGCCGCGATGGCTCACGGCTGTCCTGCCTGTACCAACTGCGCGTCGCCCAGAACGAGGAGGCCGTCGCCCCGACCGTCATCATCCAGGCGGCGCGCCCTGTTTCGGCCGGCGACAGGGATGACTCGCCGGCGAACGCCCCCTGTCCAGCACCGAGTCAGGAACACCATCATCCTGAACAGAATCCGGACTCGCTCGCTTCGGGCGGGCGCGGACCGGTGTGTGAGGTGCCTGCGGATTGGATGCCCAACACCGACGATCTCGCCTGGGCCCGGAGCCGCTTCGGCACGGTCGATCTCAGCCGGCATGTCGAGGGGTTTGTCCTGCGCTGCCAAGCTCACGGCTACCGGTACCGCGACATTTCCGCCGCTTGGCGGGCGTGGCTGACCCAGGACGCGGCGGCCGGCAAAGCGCCGACGGTGAAAGCCGCCGGGTCTGTCGGGGGTATCGTCACCGGCGCCAGCCAAAGCGTCGCCGAGCAGCGGGTCAATGCCTGGATGACCGTCGCCGCAAGGCTCAAGGGCGCCCAGCCCGTCGCCCGTCCCCGTTTCTGAGGAGCTGTCGATGTCCGTCGCGATGATGCCGCTGCCCGAGTGGTCCCCGCTGCCCTTCGACCCGGCGATGGCCCCGGCCGAACGTTGCCGGTGTTTGGTCGCCGCCTTTCCGGACGCGTTGCGCGAGGTCCTGGCCACCGGCACCCTGGAACACCGCCCGCGCTTCGGCGAGAATGGGTTCGAGGGGCTTCAGGAAAGCTGGTCGCCACCAGCGTCCCTTTCGGCCCGGCAGGTCGCCATGGCGCAGCGGGTGCTGAGGGACCTGGAAAGTTCCATCCTTGCGCCGGCCGAGCCCGACCATCTGCTCGGTCGCGTGCTGGCCTTGCTGTCCCACTTCCCGGCCAAGGGGCTGACGCCCGACGTCGAGCAGCTGGTCGCCATGGACTGGGTCGAGGACTTGGGCGAGTTTCCGGCCTGGGCCATCGACGACGCGGCGCGCGCATGGCGCCGGACGAGGAAGTGGAGGCCAAGCATCGCCGAGATGCGCGCGCTGTGCGAGGAGGCCTGCGCGAAGGAGCGCGTCTTGGCACAGCGTCTCCGGCGGATCGTTCAGACGCTACGGGCCTCGAACGCCGGGCATGGGCTGGCGGAGATCCGCCGGTTTCCATAAGCCCCGGTTTGCATAAGCCTGTGTGGGGTTTGCTGAAAGATCATCCGATCCCGCACGGGTCGGCATCGCCGTCTCCCAGCCGGAGCGGCGATGCCGAAACGCACGGAATGGACAATCGCGTCCGTATCCTCACCACGTCAGCGTGGCGTGCCGGTCGAACACGCACGCCCATTCATCAATCAAGCCGCCTCGTCGGCCATCTCGTTGTGGTCGGCAGAGATGCGGTCGCGCACCGTGGCGACCGGCGCGCGCGGGGTCTCGTCGACGCGCATGCTGAACAGGTCCGGCCGCGCGTAATGGCCCACCGGATCGAAATCGAGCTTGGCGCCGACCAAATCCTCGACGTCCACCTCGGCGGTCAGGATGCCCTCCGCGTCGACCAGCGGGCCGGCGAGGATCTCGCCGAGCGGCCCGACGATGACCGAGCGGCCGTGCATCATCCACTCGTCCGGCCCAGCGTCGATGCGGCTGGCGTAGTCCTCCGGGAAGTCGGAGCGGCGCATCACCTGGCAGGCGCCGATCACGAAGCAGCGCCCCTCCATGGCGACGTGGCGCATGGTGGCGATCCAGCTTTCGCGGTCGTCCGCCGTCGGGGCCGCCCAGAGCTGGACGCCCTTGGCGTAGTATGCCGCGCGCATCAGCGGCATGTAATGCTCCCAGCAGATGGCCCCGCCGACACGGCCGAACGGCGTGTCCATGACGGTGAGGGTCGAGCCGTCGCCGAACCCCCAGACCAGCCGCTCCGACCCGGTCGGCATCACCTTGCGGTGCTTGCCCATCCGGCCGTCCGGCGCCAGGTAGAGCACCGTGCAGTAGAGCGTCCCGCCGTCGCGCTCGATGACGCCGACGACCGCGTGGATGCCGTGCCGCGCGCAGGCAGCCGACAGCGTCTCGGTTTCCGGTCCCGGCACCGTGATCGCGCCGCGGACGTAGCGGGCGAAGTCGGCGCGTCCCTCCGGCGTGCGCCGGCCGATCGAGCAGCCGAAATCGAGCCCTTTCGGATAGCCGCCGATGAAGGCTTCCGGGAAGACGGCGAGCGACGCGCCGGTGGACGCCGCCTCGGCGATCAGGTCGACCGTGCGGGCGGTCGCCGCGGCGGCGTCGAACGGCACCGTCGCCGCCTGCACCGCGGCCACTTTAACCTTGGTCATGCTTGTCGTTCCTTGCAGTGTGTTTCGGTGGGTTGAGGCGCGGTGTCGGCCCAGACCGGCCTCACCAGATCGAAGACGTCGCGGGTGCGCAGATAGGCCGAGGGGCCATGCATGCGGGCGACGAGGTCGAGCGCCTCGTGGTCGATGCGGGGGCGTTCGGGGTTGCCGGTCAGGACGCGCGTCGCGACATGGGCGTGCAGCACCTCGCCCACGAACAGCCATTGTCCGGGACCGCTTTCGAACTCGTGGATCAGACGGCATTCGAAGGCGACCGGCGATGCGGCGATGCGCGGTGGCCGGACCGCGACGCTCGGCAGGGTGGCGAGCCCGGCGAGCCGGGTCTCGTCCACCTCGGGCGGCGCCTCGACGCAGGTGAGGTTCATCGCCTCGGCGAGGGCGAAGGGGACGAGGTTGATCACGAACTCGCGCGTCGCCCGGATGTTGACCGCAGTGTCCTTCGGCCGGTCCGGGCGCGCGAGCACGCCGAGACAGACCACCGGCCGGTCGGAGCCGAAGACGTTGAAGAAGGAGTAGGGGGCCGCGTTCACCCGGCCCTCGGCCGAGCGGGTGACCGCCCAGGCGATCGGCCGCGGCAGGACCGCAGCGGTCAGAAGGCGGTAGCGGTCGGGTGCCGGCAGGGTGGCGAAGTCGAAATGGCGCATGGCGGGGCAGGGGGCGTCGGTGGCGTGGTCGGTCGCCGGCCGGGCCGCGTCGTCAAGTCGTAGGGTCATGAGGTCTCCTTCGGCGCGGCCCGGCACGGCCGCCGCCCCGTCCTGCGCGATGCGTCGGGATCGCCGGCCGCTCAGCCGACGATCTTGACCGTTTTCGGATCGAAGTTTTGGGTGGTGAAGGCGGCGTCGACCTTGCCGGCGATGGACGTGTCGACGAACTTCGAGACGTCCGGCAGGCGCGGCAGAAGCTTCGCCTCGACGCCCCATTCGGCGAGCAGGTTCAGCTTTTTGATCTGCTCCGCCGACAGCGCCGCCTTGATGTCGGTGGGCGCCTTGGCGTTCCAGGCGGGATCGTAGCCCGACGCCTTTTCCAGCACGGCCTCAGGGATGTTCTTCGCCGGCTCCAACGAGCGGAACCAGCCGTTGACGAGGTCGTGGTTCTGGCTGGCGAAATACAGCGCCTGGGAATTGGCGAGCAGGAAGCGCTCCGCCACCTCGGGCCGGTCCTTGAAGAAGCGGTTGTTCGCGGTCAGCACGATGACCGGGGTCAGGTTCTCCGAGATCACCTGGGCGAAGCCCGCGTTCTCGAAGAAGCTCACGAACGGGTCGTAGGTGAAGAAGGCGTCGATCCGCTGCGCGCCCACCGCGTCGGCCAGTTCCGCCGGCCCGACATTGACGAAGGTCATGTCGCGTCCGGGGGTGAGGCCGGCCTTGGTCATCGCCTCCTGGGCGTTCTGGAAGGCGGTGATGCCGAAGGTGCCGTAGACCTGCTTGCCCTTCAGCCCGGCGACGTCGGTGATCCCCGACTTCTTGGTCACCAGCACCGCCGAGCGGAAGCGCGCCTGCGAGGCGATGGTGGTGACCGGCGCCCCGACCGCCATGGTGGTGACGGCGGCGAAGTCGGACAGCGTGCCGACATCGGCCGCGTTCGACACGATCGCCTCGTTCACCGCCGGCGAGGCGTTGAGCTGGATCATGTTCATCCGCAGGCCGTTGCGGGCCGCGATGTCCGTGCGCATCAGCACATGGGCGATCTGCGCCGACACGGTGGTGGTGTTGAACCAGCCCATCTTGACGACGTCCGCGCCCTGCGCGCGGAGGATCGCCGGCTTGGCGAGGGTTGCGGCGGCGGCGATGCCGGCGGCCAGTTGGCCGAAACGACGGCGCGAGAGAGTGGAGGTCACGTTCATTCCCCTTTTTGCCATTCGGGTTTCAGGGTCTCCCACAGGTCGTTGACCGTGGAGACGAACCAGGGATCGGAGCGCATCTCGGCCGTGCGGGGCCGCGGCAGCGGCACGGCGACCTCCTCGCGCACCCGGCCGGGCCGCGGGCTCATCACCACCACGCGGTCGGCCAGGAACACCGCTTCGTCGATGCCGTGGGTGACGAAGATCACTGTCTTGCCGGCCTCGGACGAAATGCGGGCGATCTCCTCCTGCAGCAGCACGCGGGTCTGCGCGTCCAGCGCGCCGAACGGCTCGTCCATCAGCAGGATGTCGGGGTCCGGGGCGAGCGCGCGGGCGATGGCCGCCCGCTGCTTCATGCCGCCGGAGATCTGGTGCGGGTACTTCTCCTCGAAGCCGGTCAGCCGGACCATGTCGATCAGCGAGCGGGCGATCTCGGCGCGCTGCTTCTTCGCCATGCCCTTGGCCTTCAGGCCGAACTCCACATTCTGCTGCACGGTCATCCAGCCGAACAGCGCGTAATCCTGGAAGACGACCGTCCGCGACGGGTCCGGCTTCACGATGGCGCGCCCGTTCTGCAGGAGCGTCCCGCTCGACGCCGACTGGAAGCCGGCGACGATGCCGAGCAGGGTCGACTTGCCGCAGCCCGAGGGGCCGAGCAGCGAGATGAACTCGCCGCGGCGGATGCGCAGATCGACCCCGTCGAGGGCGACGACCATGTTGTCGGACGAGGTCCCGCCATAGACCTTGCCCAGATTCCGGATGTCGATCTGGATGTCGGCCGGCTGGGCCTGCGGCGCGCCGTGCGGCGGGGCGGGGGGCTTGAGTGCGGTGTTGGCGGCCATGTTCCTTCGCCTCCTGCTCAATTGCGCTCGGAAGGCGCCCAGGCGTTCACCCGACGCTCGATCCGTTCGAGGACGGCGGACATGGCGAAGCCGACGAGACCGATGGCCACCATGCCCGCAACGACGTTGTTGATCTGGAACAGCATGCGCGACTGCTGGATCAGATAGCCGAGGCCGGTCTGCGCCGCGATCAGCTCGGCGGTCACCACGCACATCCAGCCCACGCCCAGCGCGATCCGCAGCCCCGGCAGGATGATCGGCAGGGATGCCGGGATCAGCACGTCGGTGAAGAGCTGCCAGGGCGTCGCGCCGAGGCAGAGCGCCGCGTTCATCTGGTTGCGGTCGAGGCCCCGCACCGCCGTGTAGGTGGCGACGAAGGCCGGGAAGACGGCGCCGAGGAAGACCAGGAAGTAGGATGCGGCGTCGCCGAGCCCGAACCACAGGATGGTGATCGGAATCCAGGCGAGCGGGGGAATGGGGCGAAGCGCCTCGACCACCGGCCGCACGAAGTCCGCGACGCTGCGCCACCAGCCGCACATCAGCCCGAGCGCCATGCCGACGACACAGGCGAGCGCGAAGCCGACCGCCACCCGCTGCAGGCTGGCGCCGAGATGGACCCACAGCGAGCCGTCGAGCGCCATGTCCCAGAGCGCGCCTGCCACCGCCACCGGCGACGGCAGAAGGAAGGCGTCGATGACGCCGAGCGAGGTCAGCGCCTGCCAGACGGCGAAGAAGGCCGTGAGGCCCAGCGCCGCCCGGAAGGACCGGTCCGTCAGAATGCGAGGGGTCGCGGCGCGGCGCGGCGCCCTCTGCATGAAAGGCGGTGCCGCCGCATGCGCTTTTGAATTCGCTTCCATCACCTTCCCTCGTTCCACCGTTCGGCGCCGCCTCGCGGGACGTCAACGTCCTTGGACGACGACAAAACGATGACAGTGTCGGAAAAATCCGTCAATTTGAAAAATACGAATGAATGGTGTTTGACAGGCCTAAACTTGCCGTTTTAACGGGCATTTGGCGGAGGGAAAGCCCATTTTATCGCCTCAGTGCCACAGTTGTGCCGCCGGATGCCGAGATTTTATCGGCAAAAACCGACGATGGACGGGTGGCGCGGAATCGGGCATGTTGCGACGCGATTCAAAAGGGAGCACGTGGGTGAATCTTGAGGAGAAGCTGTCCCGGATCGGCATATCGGGGACGCTCTACAAGCTCTATCTGACGACGATCCGCCTTGGCGGCGGCTCCGTCACGGAAGTGGCCGCGGGCGCCGGCATGGCCCGCACCACGGCGCACGACGCTCTCGCCAAGCTGGAGGCGGAAGGGCTCGTCCGCTTCGTCGATCACGGCAAGCGCCGCTTCGTGGTCGCCCAGGACCCGGGCATCCTGCTGGAGCGCAGCGAGGCCCGGCGGCAGATGCTCGAGGACGTGATGCCGGTGCTGCGGTCGATGTACCATCACGAGAACGGCCAGCCGAACGTCCGCTTCCACCCCGGTCCCGAAGGCATCCGCACCGTCCTGTGGGAGACGCTGAGCGGCGAGGAGAAGGAGTTGCGCGCCACCCTTTCCATGCGGGAACTGATGGTCGAGCCGGGGCTGGAGGAGATGGAGCGTTACCTGAAGGAGCGGGCACGGCGCGGCATCTGGCTGCGGGTGATCCGCTCGGAGGAGCGCGACATCGCGCCGATCTGGCCGTCGAGCCAGGAGGAGCGGCGCGAACTGCGCTACGCGCCCGCCACCTACAACCTTGCGATGACCTGCTTCATCCACGGCAGCAAGGTTTCGGTCATCTCGTCGGCCCGCGAGAGCTACGGCCTGATCCTCGACAGCGCCGATTTCGCGGCCTTCCAGGCGTCCATGTTCGACGCCATGTGGAGCCTGAGCACGCCGGCGCCGACCATTCCCTGAGCGCGCCGGCCGCGGGAAGCGCCGGGTTGACCCGGCGCCCGCTTTTTCGCACAGCCCTCAAATCCGGCCTCAAATCCGGACGACGACCGTCCACTTGACCGCCGTCAAGGATAGTCGCACCAAATCGGTCAACTTTCTCCGTCATGGCGCACGGCCAACGCTGCTCAAGGCCCCTCCGTTCCACGAAGGCCTGACCCAGGAGAATCGAACGCATGACGGAACGCTTCACGAAAGCGGCCGCCCGAAACATCTTTTACGGCGGATCGCTCTTCTTCTTCGCCGCCTTCGTCTCGCTGACGGCGGCAAGTCACATCTATGTCGTCAACACCGGCACCGACAGCAAGGGGCTGACCGACAGCGTCGCCCGCGGCAAGCATGTGTGGGAGAAGAACTCCTGCATCAATTGCCACACGCTGCTGGGCGAGGGCGCCTATTTCGCGCCGGAACTGGGCAACGTCTGGATCCGCTACGGCGGCGACAAGGACGCGGAGGGCGCGCGCGCCGCGTTGGCCGGCTGGATGGCCGCCCAGCCCAGCGGCATCGAGGGCCGCCGCCAGATGCCGCAGTTCAACCTGACGGAGCAGGAGGTCAACGACCTCGCCGCCTTCCTGGAGTGGACCAGCCGCATCAACACCCAGAACTGGCCGCCCAAGATCTCCGGCTGACGAAGGACGAAAGGCCATGAAATACCAATCGCAAAAGGTCGCGCTGCCCTACTTCTACGGCGCGCTGGCCCTGTTCGGCGTTCAGCTCCTGGTCGGCCTGCTGGCTGGCACGGTCTATGTGCTGCCCAACGTCCTGTCGGAACTGCTTCCCTTCAACATACTGCGGATGATCCACACGAACGCGCTGATCGTGTGGCTGCTGATGGGCTTCTTCGGCGCCGCCTACTACCTGATCCCGGAAGAGGCGGAGCGCGAGCTGCACAGCCCGAAGCTGGCCTACATCCAGTTCGGCCTGTTCATGTTCGGCGCGCTGGCCGCCGTCGTCGGCTACGTCTTCCGCATCCACGAGGGGCGCGAGTTCCTGGAACAGCCGACGTGGATCAAGGTCGCCATCGTCGTCGTCGCGCTGATGTTCCTCTACAACATCTCCATGACGGTGCTGAAGGGCCGGCGCACGGTCATCACCAACATCCTGGTGATGGGGCTGTGGGGCATCGCGATCTTCTTCCTGTTCTCCTTCTACAACCCGACCAACCTCGCGCTGGACAAGATGTACTGGTGGTACGTCGTCCATCTCTGGGTCGAGGGTGTGTGGGAACTGGTGATGGCCTCCATCCTCGCCTTCCTGATGATCAAGATGACCGGTGTCGACCGCGAGATCGTCGAGAAGTGGCTCTACGCCATCGTCGGCCTCGCCCTCTTCTCCGGCCTGCTGGGCACCGGCCACCATTACTACTGGATCGGCACGCCGGGCTACTGGCAGTGGATCGGCTCGCTGTTCTCGACGCTTGAGGTCGCCCCCTTCTTCTTCATGGTCGTCTTCGCGGTGAAGATGGTGCTGAAGGGCGGGCGCGATCACCCGAACAAGGCCGCCCTGCTGTGGTCGGTCGGCTGCGCGGTGACGGCCTTCTTCGGGGCGGGCGTCTGGGGCTTCCTGCACACGCTGTCCTGGGTCAACTACTACACCCACGGCACGCAGGTGACGGCGGCGCACGGGCATCTGGCCTTCTTCGGCGCCTATGTGATGATCAACCTCGCCATCTTCAGCTACGCCATGCCGCATCTGCGCGGCGTCGCGCCCTACCACCAGACCCTCAACAAGGCCAGCTTCTGGCTGATGACCGGCGGCATGACGGTGATGACCTTCGCCCTGACCTTCGCCGGGGTCGTGCAGGTCCACCTGCAGCGCGTGATGGGCATGGACTACATGACCGTCCAGGCGGAGATCGCCCCCTTCTACTGGGTGCGTCTGGCCGCCGGTGCGGCGGTGTTCATCGGCGCCGTCCTCTACCTCTACGCTCTGCTCGGGCCGGTGCCCGCGTCCCGGAAGACCACCGGGATCGGCGCTGCCGTGCAGCCCGCCGAGTAATCAGGACCTTCCCCTCCTCCGCACGCCGGGGGAGGGGGCCTTCCTTTTTCCGCCTTCCGTTTCCGAGGAGACGCCCATGACCCGCAGCGCCCTGAAGGCCGTCGCGGACGACCTCGACATCCCCTACTACAAGGCCGTCGGCGACGAGTGCGAGCTGTTCGAGCACGCCTTCCGCCACCGCCTGCCGCTGCTGCTGAAGGGGCCGACGGGCTGCGGCAAGACGCGCTTCGTCTCGCACATGGCGGCCCGGCTGGGTCGTCCCCTCTACACCGTGTCCTGCCACGACGACCTAACCGCCGCCGACCTGACCGGGCGTTACCTGCTGAAAGGCGGCGACACGGTGTGGGCGGACGGCCCGCTGACCCGCGCCGTGCGCGAAGGCGCCGTCTGCTACCTCGACGAGGTGGTGGAGGCGCGCAAGGACGTGACCGTCGTGCTCCACCCGCTGACCGACGACCGCCGCCTGCTGCCGCTCGACCGCACGGGCGAACTGCTGGAAGCGCCGGACGACTTCATGCTGGTGGTGTCCTACAACCCCGGCTACCAGAACGTCCTGAAGACCCTGAAGCCCAGCACGCGCCAGCGCTTCCTCGCCATCGAATTCGACTTCCCGGCGCCGGAGGACGAGGCCGTCATCGTCGCCCGCGAGAGCGGCCTGCCGGAGGCGCGCGTCGCCCCGCTGGTCCGTCTGGCCGGCGCGCTGCGCGCCCTGAAGGGCCAGGATCTCGAGGAGGGCGTCTCCACCCGCCTGCTGGTCTATTGCGCCACGCTGATCCGCTCCGGCGTGAAGCCCGAGCGGGCCATCCGCACCGCGCTGATCGAGCCGCTGACCGACGACGCCGACGTGCGGCAGGCGCTGCTGCGCGTCGCCGACATCGCCCTGGGCTAAGGGCAACTGGGGTAAGGGAAACGGACATGCTGTCGCTGCTCGAGCCTGAGGAGTTCATCGGCCGCCACTGGCACCGTCTGGTCGGCGGCCGGTCGAGCCTGCCGCACCATCCCGATGCCGCGGTGACGCTGGAGGCGATCCGGCCCCGGCTGGCGGTGTTCTTCCGCGGGCTGGGCGGCGACCGGGGCGTGCGGCTGGCCGCCGCGGGAAGGGCGTCCTCCAGCCACCGGCTGTCGGTTCTGGAGCGCATCGGCCTCGGCACCGAACGGCTGGAGCGGCCGGCGCTGGACGGCGACGTGCTGCAGTTGCCCGCCATGCTCGACGTGTTCCCCGACGCGGCGCTGAACGAGCGGCTCTACGAATGGCTGGCCGCGTACTTTGCGCACGCCGAGGCCGATGGCGAGGCCCCCGCTGACCCGCTGCGGGCCGATCTGCGGGCGCTGCGGCAGGCCCACGCGACCACCGCGCGGGTTCTCGCGCGCTGGCCGGGTTTGACCCGCCTGCACGGTGAGCTGTGCACGGCGCTGATCGCCGTGCGGCCCAAGCGCTCCCTGCCGAAGGACGAGGCGATGGTGGAGGCGGCGGTGCTGGCTCTGCTGGGCGTTGGCGACGGCGGCGCGGCGCTGGACGGGACGGTTCCGCTGGACCGCTTCACCGCCCCGGCCGGCTACAAGCCCTTCCTGCCGGTGCCGCTGTGGGGCGAGGTTTCGGGTCCCGCTCCGTCCGGCGCGGCAGCGATTCCCGATGCCACGGCCGAGGACGGGGCGGCCCCCTCCTCTGAAAGCGATGGCCAGCGCCGCAAGGCGACGCGGCGCGACAGCGATCAGGTGCAGCGCGAGGACCCGCTGATCCTGAACCGCTTCGAGAAGATTTTCGGTCTGGCGGAGATGATGAACATCCCCCGCCCGGTCGATGACGACGACGAGGACGCCGCCCGCCAGGCCGCCGACGACATGGAGGAGATCGCGCTCGCCCAGCACCAGCGCAAGCCCTCGACCCGGTTGAAACTCGATCTCGATCTGGCGCCCGCCGCCGTGGACGCGGCGGCGCTGACGGCGGTGCTGACCTATCCGGAATGGGACCATCGCCGCCGCGCCTATCATCCCGCCCATTGCCGCGTCGTCGCCGAACCGGCGCCGGAGGACGGCGAGGACTGGGTGCCCGACGAGGCCGCCCAGCGCCGCATCCGGCAGGTGCGCCGCCAGTTCGAGGCGCTGCGCCCGAAGCGCATGGTCTTCACCGGCCAGCCGGACGGCGACGACCTCGACCTCACCGCGCTGGTGCGCCGTTGCGCCGACCAGCGCGCGGGCGGGGCAGGCAGCGACCGCGTCTATCAGGCGGCGCGCAACGCGGCGCGCGATCTGGCGGTGGCGGTTCTGGTCGACACTTCGCTGTCCACCGACGGCTGGGTGGACGGGCACCGCGTGCTGGATGTCGAGAAGGAGGCCCTGCTGGCCCTGTCCAACGGGCTGAACGCCTGCGGCGACCCGCACGCGATCTTCGCCTTCACCTCGAAAAAGCGCGACTGGGTGCGGGTGCAGACGGTCAAGGAGTTCGACGAGCCGCTGAACGCCCGTGTGCAGCGCCGCGTCCAGGCGCTGAAGCCCGGCCATTACACCCGCATGGGGGCGGCTCTGCGCCACACCGCCGCGCGTCTGGCGGAGCGGCCCAACCGCCACCGCCTGCTGATCCTCTTGTCGGACGGCAAGCCCAACGACGTGGACCATTACGAAGGGCGCTACGGCATCGAGGACACCCGCGTGGCCATCCAGGAGGCCCGCCGCCAGGGCATCGCCCTGTTCGGCATCACCGTGGACGCCGAGGCGCGCGACTATTTCCCCTACCTGTTCGGTCGGGGCGGCTACGCGATCTTCCCGCAGGTCACGCACCTGACCAAGGCCCTGCCGGCGCTGTACCGGCAGGTGGTGGGGTAGAGCCTTACCCCTTCGCGTCGATCCGCTCCGCCAATTGCGCGAGGTGTCCCACCACCGCCTCCTGAAGGCGCAGGGATTCGGTCAGGACCAGCTCGTCGGTCGCCTGGGCCGCCACGTCGCCGAAGGCTTCGGCGAGCCGCTCGGAGGCGGCGACCGCCGCGCGCAGGCAGGCGGGCGCGGTGTCGGGAACGGCGGCCTGCGCCGCCGCCGCGTCGGAGCCGGACGGGATCAGCGACCGCTCCTCTTCGGCGATGCGGCTCAGCAGCGCGGCACCGTCACCGTTGCCCAGGGCGAGCAGGCGCACCGCCAGCGCGCCGTGCTCGGCGGCGGTGGCGGACAGCAGGGCGACGGCCAGCCGTTCCAGCTCCGCCGGTGTGTCCGCGCGGGCAGGCTTGCGGTCCGCCCAACCCCGTTCGCGGCGGAAGGCCTTGCGGCGCTCGCGGCGGAGCAGGGCGGCGTGGCGAAGTTCCTCGCGAGCCAGCGACTCGGCGTGGGTGCGGACCGGCTCGTCCGGCGTGTTGGCAACAATGTAGCTGTAGAAGGCGAAGGCGCGCTGCTCGTTGACCACCGCCAGCGACAGCGCCTGATAAGGCGTCAGCCGCGTGCGCTCGGTCAGCTCCTCCCAGGAGGCGGCAAGCTCCGGCGGCAGGCGCCAGAGGAATGCCGGCGCGTCGGGGGCGGGGCGGCCGAGGCTGTGCGCCCAGCCACCCACCGCCTGCACATGGTCCTGCTCCTCCGCGATCAGGGCGCGGAAGGTGGCGGCGGTGTCGGTCTCGCCGCGCCGGTCCATCAGGGCCGCCAACTGCGTGTAGCGGCGCACCGCCTCCTGTTCCAGCGCCAGGGCGATGCCCAGAAGATCGTCCAGCGAGCGGACCCCGCCCTGAGGCTCGTGGCGCAGCAGCGGCATGGCTTCACCTCAATTTCAAAATACAGTTTGCCTAAAATACAATCCTGCGTCCCGCACGGTCATAAGGAGCGGAATGCCGGGAGGAGGATAGTCCGGACTCATTTTATCCGAATTGACGCCGGTCAAGAACATGGTTCCGAACGTGTGGTCTCATAGCCGCGTCAAAGGGGCCTGCGGCCTCTTGATCAAGATCAAGACATCAGGGCAAGGGAAATGGTTGCAGATTTCTTGCGGAGGACACGCGCACTGGCGGCTGGGCTGCTGATTCTGCTGGCCGGGTTCGGCACGGCGGACGCGGCCGAAGCGCTGCTGGCGCGGTATCTCGGCACGGTGCAGCCGGGCGATCTCGCAGCCGGGGCGGACCGTTTCGGCGCCCCCCTGCCGAACGCGCCGCTGGTTCCCGTCTACAAGGGCGACGCGCTGGTCGGCCACGCCTTCCTGACCTCCGACTTCGTGAACACGACCGGCTATTCGGGCCGTCCGATCCATGTGATGGTCGGGCTGGCGCCGGACGGCACAGTGACCGGAGCGAAGCTGGTCGACCATCACGAGCCCATCGTCCTGATCGGCATCCCGCCCGCCAAGGTCAACGCCTTCATCGACGGCTACGTCGGCAAGAACGTGCTGACCCTGGCCTCGCAGAGCGCGTCCAGTCCCCCGGTGGACATCGTGTCCGGCGCCACCGTGACGGTGATGGTGATCGGCGATTCGATCATCCGTTCCGGCAAGAAGGTCCTGCAGGCGCTGGGCGCGCCGGGAGCGGCCGAGGCCGCGCCGACCGTGACCCGCAGCCTCGACCTGTCCAAGACGGGAATCGAAGACTGGGCCACGCTGGTCGGCGACGGCTCCGTGCGCCGCCTGACGTTGACGGTGGGCGAGGTCAACGCCGCCTTCGAGCGCACCGGCAAGGCCGAAGCCGCCGCCCGTCCCGAAGCCGGCGATCCGAACGACACGTTTATCGACCTCTATGCGGCGCTCGCCACCATTCCCACCGTCGGCCGCTCCCTGCTGGGCGACGCGGAGTACGAGGCGCTGGTGCAGCGGCTGAAGCCGGGCCAGCACGCCATCGTCGTGGCCGGGCAGGGGCGCTATTCCTTCAAGGGCTCGGGCTATGTGCGCGGCGGCATCTTCGACCGTTTCGAGCTGGTCCAGCATGAGGGCGCCATCCGCTTCCGCGACCGCCTGCACAAGCGCCTGGGTTCCCTGGGTGCGGCGGGCGCGCCGGACTTCCCCGAGATCGGCCTGTTCGTCATCCCCGAAGGGTCCGGATTCAATCCCGCCGATCCCTGGCGCCTGCAGCTGCTGGTGCAGCGTGCGACCGCGGCGCTCGACAAGGCGTTCGTCACCTTCGACCTCGGCTACCAGCCGCCGGAGAAGTTCCTGAAGGCCGAGCCGGTGGCCGCTCCCGCAGCCGCAGCGCCGCCCTCCGGGGCGCCGTCTTCCGGAGTGCCGATGCCCGCCGCCCTGGCGGACCCGGACGCGGCCGACGAGATCCCGCTGTGGCGGCGCATCTGGGAGAACCGGCTGTTCGACGTCGCCGTGCTGGCGAGCGCGATCCTGCTGCTGACCGGTATCTTCTTCTTCCAGGACCAGCTCGTGAAGCGCCCGGCCCTCTACGAGCGGGTGCGCACCGGGTTCCTCGTCTTCACGCTGGTCTGGCTCGGCTGGTACGCGACGGCGCAGCTGTCGGTGGTCAACGTGCTGACCTTCGCCAACGCGCTGCGCACCGACTTCCGCTGGGACTATTTCCTGATGGACCCGCTGGTGTTCATCCTGTGGTTCTCGGTCGCCGCGTCGCTGCTGTTCTGGGGCCGGGGCGCCTTCTGCGGCTGGCTGTGCCCGTTCGGCGCGTTGCAGGAGCTGGCCTCCAAGGCCGCGAAGAAGCTGGGCGTGCGCCAGATCGCGGTGCCCTTCGGGCTGCACCAGAGGCTGTGGCCGATCAAGTACATGATCTTCCTGCTTCTGTTCGGCCTGTCGCTGACCTCGCTGGCGACGGCGGAGAAGGCGGCGGAGATCGAGCCGTTCAAGACTGCGATCATCCTGCATTTCGTCCGCGACTGGTGGTTCGTCCTGTTCGCCGTGGCCCTGATCGCCGCCGGCCTGTTCATCGAGCGCTTCTTCTGCCGCTACCTGTGCCCGCTGGGCGCGGCACTGGCCATCCCCGGCCGGATGCGGATGTTCGACTGGCTGCGCCGCTACAAGGAATGCGGCAACCCGTGCCGGCGCTGCGCCAACGAGTGCCCGGTCCAGGCGATCCACCCCGACGGCTCGATCAACCCCAACGAATGCATCCAGTGCCTCCACTGCCAGGTGCTCTACCACCACGACCGCAAATGCCCGGTCATGATCCAGAAGCGCCTGAAGCGGGAGCGCCGCGACGCTTCCCAATCCACCGGCCAATCCACCGGCACGGTTGCCGAGGCCAAGCCCCGCGCCGCCGTGCTGACCACCGATCCCGCCACCGGGCACCTGTCCGCCCGGCCGGAAGGACTTTGACCCACCAGGTCGAAACAAGAGCCCCGCAAGGGGACATCGAAGGAGTTCACCCATGTCGGAAACTAAGGCGTCGAACATCAAGGTTGAGCGGACGGGCGTGAACCGCCGCGATCTTCTCGGGGGCACCGCCAAGGCGGCGGCGCTGGCCGGAATCGCCGGCGCGGTGGCCGGCGGCACGGCGGGCGGCGCGCTGTTCGGCGCCGGCCCGGCCGCGGCCGCGGGTGCGAGCAACCAGAAGTACGAGGTCAAGCCGGGCGATCTCGACGAATACTACGTCTTCCATTCCGGCGGCCAGTCGGGCGAGCTGCGCATCCTCGGCCTGCCCAGCATGCGCGAGCTGCACCGCATCCCGGTCTTCAACCGTTGCAGCGCGTCGGGCTGGGGCCAGACCAACGAGAGCCGGAAGATCCTGACCGAGGGTCTGACCGAGGAGAACCGGAAGTATCTGGCCAACCACGGCGGCACCTGGCTGAACGGCGACCTGCACCACCCGCACATGTCCTTCACCGATGGCACCTACGACGGGCGCTACATCTTCGTGAACGACAAGGCGAACACCCGCGTCGCCCGCATCCGCTGCGACATCATGAAGGTCGATAAGATCATCGACATTCCGAACGTCTCGGCGATCCACGGCCTGCGCCTGCAGAAGTACCCGCGCACCGGCTACGTCTTCGCGAACGCCGAGCAGCTCGTGCCGATGCCGAACGACGGCAAGAACCTCGACCCGAAGAACTACCGGACGCACTTCTCCGCCATCGACGGCGACAGCATGAAGGTGTCGTGGCAGGTCCGGGTGGACGGCAACCTCGACAACACCGAGGCGGACTACCAAGGCAAATACGCCTTCTCGACCTGCTACAACTCCGAAAGCGGCGTGACCACCGCGGAGATGACGGCGAACGAGCAGGACTGGATCGTCATCTTCAACATCAAGCGCATCGAAGAGGCGGTGAAGGCCGGCAAGGTCGAGGTGATGCACGGCGTCCCGGTGGTCGATGGCCGCCACGGTTCGCCCTTCACCCGCTACGTGCCGATCCCCAACAGCCCGCACGGCATCAACGCGGCGCCGGACGGCATCCACGTCACCATCAACGGCAAGCTGTCGCCGACGGTGTCGGTGATGGACGTCCGCCTGCTCGACGACCTGTTCGACGACAAGATCAAGCCGCGGGACGTCATCGTGGCAGAGCCGCAGCTCGGACTCGGGCCTCTGCACACCGCCTATGACGGGCGCGGCAACGGCTACACCACGCTGTTCCTCGACAGCCAGATCGTGAAGTGGAACATCGACAAGGCCAAGCGCGCCTACAAGGGCGAGAAGGTCGATCCGATCGTCCAGAAGCTGGACGTGCACTACCAGCCGGGCCACACCCACTCCTCCATGGGCCAGACCAAGGAGGCCGATGGCAAGTGGCTGGTCGTGCTGAACAAGTTCTCCAAGGACCGCTTCCTCAACGTCGGCCCGTCCAAGCCGGAGAACGACCAGCTCATCGACATCTCGGGCGACGAGATGAAGCTGGTGCACGACGGCCCGACCTACGCCGAGCCGCACGACACGCTGATCGTCCACCGCTCCAAGCTGAACCCGAAGAGCGTCTTCACCCGCGACGACCCGATGTGGGAGGAGGCCCGGCAGCAGGCCAAGAAGGACGGCGTGGTCCTGGAGGACGATGCCAAGGTCATCCGCGAGGGCAACAAGGTCCGCGTCTACATGTGGCAGCGCGCTCCGGCCTACGGGCTTGAGGAGTTCACGGTCAAGCAGGGCGACGAGGTGACGATCTACCTCACCAACATGGACGATGTGGACGATCTGGCCCACGGCTTCACCCTGTCGAACCATGGCATCGCGATGGAGATCGGGCCGCAGCAGACCAGTTCGGTCACCTTCATCGCCGAGCGTCCGGGCGTGCACTGGTACTATTGCCAGTGGTTCTGCCATGCCCTGCACATGGAGATGGGCGGCCGCATGATCGTCGAGCCGCGCGCGACCTGAGGCACCGTTTGCCCCCTCCCTGACTCTCCCCCGCTGAGCGGGGGAGGGCCGGGGTGGGGGCAACACGCCGCAAAACCATCAAGGCAAGCCAATGCCCCACCACTCCCCACTCCCCCTCTTCGCCGCGGCGCTCGTCTTCGCCGCCGGGACGGCCTTCGCCGCCACGGTGACGGTGGCGCCGGGCGGGCTGGCGGACGCGCTCGCCGCGGCGTTGCCCGGCGACACGCTCGTCCTCGCCCCCGGCACGCACCCCGGCCCGGTCGTGGTCCGCAAGCCGGTGACGCTGCTCGGCGAGCCGGGCGCCGTCATCGACGGGGGAGGGGCGGGGAACGCCGTGACGGTGTTCGCTTCCGACGTGACCGTGCGCGGCATCGAGGTCCGCAATTCCGGCCTCAGCCTGTCCGAGCAGAACACCGGAATCTTCCTGGGCAAGGAGGCGCACCGCGGGGTGATCGAGGGCAACCGGCTGCGCGACAACCTGATCGGCATCTATGTCTGGGGCGCCCATGACGTGATGGTCCGGCGCAACGACGTCATCGGGCGCACCGACCTGCGCCTGTCCGAACGCGGCAACGGCATCCAGCTGTGGAACGCGCCGGGCACGCAGGTGGTGGACAACAATGTCCAGGACGGGCGCGACGGCATCTTCACCACGACGTCCAAGAAGAACCTGTTCGCCCGCAACCGGTTCGAGCGGGTGCGCTTCGCCGTCCATTACATGTACACGAACGACTCCGAGGTGTCGGACAACGTCTCGGTCGGCAACCATGTCGGCTACGCGATCATGTATTCCAACAACCTCGTGATCCGGAACAACCGCTCGCAGGGCGACCGGGAGCATGGGCTGCTGCTGAACTACGCCAACAGCGCGCTCATCGAGGGCAACGTGATCGACGGTCCCCTGTCGCCCGAACAGGCGGCGCCGGTGGAGGTGGTGGCCGACAAGGACATGCCGGTGGCGACCGACGGGCCGGTGGAGGGCCAGCGCACCGGCACCTGGAAATGCGTCTTCATCTACAACGCCAACAAGAACCGCTTCACCGGCAACCGGTTCGAGGGCTGCGAGATCGGCGTGCACTTCACCGCCGGGTCGGAGCGCAACACGCTGACCGGCAACGCCTTCATCGGCAACCGCACCCAGGTCAAGTATGTCGGGACCCGTCACCTCGACTGGTCGGAGAAGGGGCGCGGCAACTACTGGTCCGACAACGCGGCCTTCGACCTGAACGGTGACGGCGTCGCCGACGAGGCCTACCGTCCCAACGACGTCGTCGACCGCGTGATGTGGGCCTATCCGGCGGCGAAGCTGCTGATGAACAGCCCCGGCGTGCAGGTGATCCGCTGGGCGCAGAAGCAGTTCCCGGCGCTGCACCCCGGCGGCGTGATCGACAGCGCCCCTCTGATGAGCCCGCCGCCGTCTCCGGCGCTGCGCCAAACGGCGGAAAGGAACGCCCAATGACCGACACACCGACCATCCGTGTGGAGGGGGTCTCCAAGCGCTACGGCGACGCCTTCGCCGTGCGCGAGGTGGATCTGGACCTCGCCGCCGGAGAATGCGTGGCCATGGTCGGCCACAACGGCGCCGGCAAGAGCTCGCTGATCAAGCTGATGCTCGGGCTGACCACGCCGACCGCCGGCAGCGTCCGCGTGCTGGGCGGCGACCCGGCGAGCGCCTCCGCCTCCCACATCCGCCGGCAGGTCGGCTTCCTGCCGGAAAGCGTCGCCTTCCATCCGAGCATGACCGGGCGCGAGACGCTGGACTTCTACGCCCGGCTGAAGCGGGTTCCGCGCGACGACAACGACGCGCTGTTCGACCGGGTGGGGCTGGAGCCCGCCGCCGTGAAGCGCCGCGTCGGCACCTATTCGAAGGGCATGCGGCAGCGGCTGGCGCTGGCCCAGGCGCTGCTCGGCGGGCCGAGGGTGCTGTTCCTCGACGAGCCGACGACCGGCCTCGACCCGGCGCTGCGCCAGAGCTTTTATGAGATTGTGCGGGACCTGCGCGACGCCGGCACCACCGTCCTGCTGTGCAGCCACGCCCTGACCGAGCTGGAGGGGCAGGCCGACCGCGTCGTGGTGATGAACCGCGGGCGCAAGGTCGCCGACGGCTCGCTCGCCACGCTGCGCGGGCTGGCCCAGCTGCCGGTGCGCATCCGTCTGACCCTGCCCTCCGGCGAGGTCGTGGAGACCGCCTGCGCCAACGACGACAAGGTGGCGACGCTCCGCCAGATCGCCTGCGAAGGGCCGGAGCTTGCCGACATCGAGGTCGTCCAGCCGAGCTTGGACGAGATGTACGCCCACTTCCTGCGCCGGGAGGCTGCGGAATGAACACGCTTCTGACGATTGCCGCCAAGGAGGTGCGCGACGGCCTGCGCAACCGCTGGGTCGTCGCCACCACGCTGCTGATGGCGGCGCTGGCTCTGACGCTGAGCTTCCTGGGGGCCGCCCCGACCGGCACGGTCGGCGTCGGCCGGGTGGAGGTGACCATCGTCAGCCTGTCCAGCCTGACCATCTTCCTGCTGCCGCTGATCGCGCTGCTGCTGTCCTTCGACGCGGTGGTGGGCGAGATCGACCGCGGCACCATGACGCTGCTGCTGTCCTATCCGGTGGCGCGCTGGCAGGTGCTGATCGGCAAGTTCCTCGGCCACGCCGCGATCATCGCCTTCGCCACCGTGCTGGGCTACGGCGCCGCCGGTGTGGCGCTGGCGATGAGCGGGACCGAGATCGGGCCGGAGAGCTGGCGCGCCTTCGCCGCCATGATCGGGTCGAGCGTCCTGCTGGGTGCGGCCTTCACAGCCATGGGCTACCTCGCCTCCACGCTGGTCCGCGACCGCGGCACCGCGGCGGGCATCGCCGTGGCGATCTGGCTGGTGCTGGTCCTGCTCTACGACATGGCGCTGCTGGGGCTGCTGGTGGCCGACGGCGGCAAGACGGTGAACGCCGGCCTGCTGAACGGGCTGCTGCTCGCCAACCCGGCGGACGCCTTCCGCCTCTTCAACCTGACCGGCTTCAAGAGCGTCAGCCAGTTCGCCGGCACCGCCGGGCTGGCCGCGCAGGTGCAGGTGTCGGCTTCCGTCCTGCTGGCCGTGCTGGCCGGCTGGGTCGCCGCACCGCTGGCGCTGGCCGCCGTCCTCTTTTCCAGAAGGCAGATCTGATGAACACCTCCCTGAGAGCCACGCTGCTGGCGGCCTGCCTGCTGCTGCCGCTGTCCGCCTGCCAGCAGCAGAAGGCGGAGACCGCTCCGCCGCCGCCCGTCGCCATCACCGCCGACGCGATCGGCCATTACTGCGGCATGAACCTCGCCGACCATCCCGGCCCGAAGGGGCAAATCCTGGTCGGTGGGCGGGATCGCCCGGTCTGGCTGTCCTCGGTCCGCGACACCTTCGCCTTCACCATGCTGCCGGAGGAGGCGAAGGACGTCCGCGCCATCTACGTCACCGACGTCGCCCAGGCCGCCGATCCGCGCAAGCCCGACCTGACCGTCTGGATCGAGGCGCGCAAGGCCTGGTACGTGGTGGGCAGCCGCCAGCGCGGCGGCATGGGCGAGGCCGAGCCCTTCCCCTTCGGCGACGAGGCCGCCGCCCGCCGCTTCGCCGCCGACAACGGCGGCGCGATCAAGCGCTTCGCCGAGGTGACCGAGGACGAGATCCTCCACCCCACGCTTCCCTCCGAACAGACCGCCGCGGACGAAGGTGTGGGGCATGGCGGCGGCCACGGCGCCGGACACGGAGGCACGCCATGACCACCCGCCGCCGCTTTCTCGGCATCGCCGCGGTGGCCGCCGGGCTGGCGCTGCTGCCGGGCGGCCTCCGGGCGGCGGGCGTGCCAGTGCGGACGTGGCGCGGCGTCGCGCTGGGGGCGGATTCCGTCATCCAGCTGGCGCACCCGGACCCCGCCGAGGCCGATCGCCTGATCGCCCTATGCCTGGAGGAGGTCGCGCGGCTGGAGCGGGTCTTCAGCCTCTACCGGACGGATTCCGCGCTGGTCCGCCTGAACCGGGACGGCGTTCTCGACGCGCCGCCCGCCGATCTGGTGCGGCTGCTGTCCGAAGCCGCGGCCTTCAGCCGCCGCACCGACGGCGCCTTCGACCCGACGGTGCAGCCGCTGTGGCAGCTCTACGCCGGCCATTTCGCCCGCCCCGGCGCCGATCCCGCCGGCCCGCCGGCGGCCGTCCTTCGCGCGGCCAGGGAGTTGGTCGATCACCGCAAGCTCCGCATCGAACCGGGCCGCGTTTCCTTCGCCGGGCGCGGCATGGCGGTGACGCTGAACGGCATCGCCCAGGGCTACGTCACCGACCGCGTGTCCGAACGGCTGCGGGCGGAGGGCATGACCGATGTGCTGGTCGATCTGGGCGAGATCCGCGCGCTCGGCCATCACCCCTCGGGCCGCCCCTGGTCGGTCGGCCTCGCCGATCCGCTCGTGGAAGGCCGCAACGCCGGCACGCTTGAGATCGCGGACCGGGCGGTGGCGACGTCGGGCGGCTACGGCACGCCCTTCGACCCCGCCGGGCGCTTCACCCACCTGTTCGACCCGGCGACGGGCGGCTGCGCGCGGGAGTGGCTGGCGGTCACCGTGCTCGCCCCCGACGCCACCACCGCCGATGCCCTGTCCACCGCCCTGTCGGTCGCGCCGGAAGCGCGGGCCGCCGTCCTCCTCGACCGCTTTCCGGGCACCGCCGCCCGCCTCACCCGCCGCGACGGCAGCGTCCTCGCGTTGCGCGCCTGACCGTCCTTCACCCAGGAGACCATCGTCATGGGAAGTTTCAGCCTGATGCATTGGGCCATCGTCCTGCTGCTCGTCCTGCTGCTGTTCGGGGCGGGCAAGCTGCCCAAGGTCATGGGCGACCTCGCCAAGGGCGTGAAGTCCTTCAAGACCGGCCTGAAGGACGACGAGTCCGACGCCGCCCCCGTCCTGGTCACCCCGGTTCACGGTGGGGCGTCGCGCAAGCCCGCCTCCGAAGCCTGACCGCGACACCAGAGCCGGGACGATGAGACAGGGCGCCCTGACGCTGATGCGCGACCTCCCGCTGTTCGAGGGGGTCGCCGACGAGACCTTGGAGGCGCTGACCTACGGGGCGCTGCTCCAGTGGTTCCCGCGCGAGACACGGCTGTTCGCGGAAGGCGAGATCCCCGACTTCCTGCACATCCTCGTCGAGGGCACGGCGATGCTGGCCGGCTGCGACGAGGTGGGGCAGGAAACGGTGATCGACATCGTGCGCCCCGGCGATTGCTTCGTGCCGGCGGCGGTGCTGGCCGATGCGCCGTACCTGATGTCGGCGCGGACGCTGGAATCGTCCCGGATTCTCATGCTGGCCGCTCCCGTCCTGCGCGCGCAGGTCGCCCGCGACCACGCGCTGGCGCTGCGGGTGATGAGCACGCTGGTCGGGCAGTGCCGCGGTCTGGTGCGCGAGGTCAAGAATCTCAAGCTGCGCACGACGACCCAGCGGCTCGCCGCCTTCATCCTGTCGCAGGTCGATCCGTCGCCTCAGGACGAGGCGGAGGACGGCGCGACCTTCGAATTGCCGGTCAGCAAGCGCGTGCTGGCCAGCCGCCTTGGCATGACGCCGGAACAGCTGTCGCGCACCTTCACCAAACTCTCCCCGCACCAGTTGCACGTCACCGGCAACACCGTCCGGGTGCGGTCGGTCGAACAATTGCGGCGGCACTGCAACGTCGGACCCAACGGCCGTCACCCATGATCCAGCCTTGAGGATCCGGCCCAGGCGGAGCGGGGCCTGATGGTGCCGTTCCGTCCCTTCTTCCTGCTGGCCGCCCTGGACGCGCTGCTGGCGGTGGGGCTGTGGGTGCCGGTCCTGCTGGGGTGGGACGTGTCCGGCGCGATCGCCGACCCGATGGGGTGGCACGGGCGGGCGCTGCTGTTCGGCACGCTGCCGGCGATGATGGCGGGATTCCTGCGCACCGCCCTGCCGCGCTGGACCGGGCGCTCCCTGGTCGGCGCGCGCCTCTGGCCGTTCCTCGTACCGCTCTGGCTGGCGGGACGGGCGCTGTCGCCCTGGGTGGCCACCGCGCACGCGCCGTTCCTCGCCGCGCTGGCCCTTCTCGTGACCGCACAGATCGCCGCCGCGCGGGATCGGCGCAACGCCGTCGTCGCGGCCCTGGTCGGCGCGCTGGCCGGGGCGGCGTTGTGCGACGCCGTCCCGTCCGCCTTGGCGCTGTCGCTCGGGCTGGTCATGGTGCTGGGCGGGCGCATCGCGCCGAGCCTGACCGCCACCCATCTGGGGCTGTCCAGCAAGGCAGGGCTGTTCACCGGGCGTCCCTGGTTCGAGCGTGCCGCCGCCCTGGCCGCCGCCGGTGCGCTGGCCGGCTGGCTGGTCGAACCAAGTTCGGGAGCGACGGCCGCCGCAAGCCTTCTCGCCGCGCTCACGCAGACGGTCCGGCTGCTGCAATGGCGGGGCTGGCGGACGCTCGACCGGCCATCGGTCCTCGCCGTGCACACCGCCTACGCCTGCGTCCCGCTGGGTTTCGCCGCCGTGGCGGCGTCGCCCGGCATGGCGGTCCATCTCTGGACGGTCGGGGCGCTCGGGCTGATGGGCTTCGCGGTGATGTCGAGCATGATCCGCAAGCACGCCGGCAACGCCTTCGCGCGGTCGGCGGTGGTGACGGGCTGCTACGCGCTCACCGCGCTCGCCGTTGCCTTGCGGGCGGTTGCCGTGGCGGCGGGAGAGGATGGCCCGCTGTGGCTGCTGGCCGCGGCCGGCGCCTGGAGCGCGGCGGCGATTCTGTTCCTGGCCGCCTTCGGCCATTTTCTCGTCCGCGGCCGCCCTTGAGCGGAAAAAAGCCCACCGGCGAAGAACCGATGGGCTTGGAGGGGGCAGAAAAACGGGAGGGTACTCGTCCAGCGGGGACGCAATCGATCAACGATTGTGCGGTTACCCTAGCGGCCGGATGCTCTCCCATCCTTGACGGCGGTCAAGCCGCCAAGGAAAACGGACGATTTCGTCAGCTGTTCTTTTTCAGGAAGGCGATCAAGTCCTTGCGGGCCTGCTCGTTCTTCACGCCGGCGAAGGCCATCTTGTTGCCGGGGACGGCGCCCTTGGGGTCCGCCAGATAGGCGTCGAGCGTCGCCTCGTCCCACGCCCCGGCGTTCTTCATCGCGTCGGAATACTTGTAGGCGTCGACGGCACCGGCCTTGCGGCCGACGACGCCGTGCAGGTTTGGGCCGACGCGGTTCGGGCCGCCGGCCTCGATGGTGTGGCAGGCCTTGCACTGGTTGAACACCTTCGCGCCGGCATCGGCGTCCTGCGCGGCGGCAAGGCCGGGGGACGACGCGACCAGCCCGAAGGCGAGCAGGGCAAACATGCGCTTCATAGGGGTTTCCTCTTTAAGCGGACTCAAAAGTCAGCCGGGCCGCGCGGGGGCGACGGTCCGACGGACATCGGATGGCGGGCGCGTCAGGCGGCCGGAGCGTCGGCGTAGGCCGCACCCGCCATGTTGTGGAAGAAGCCGTTCTCCAGCGGGACGGCGGTCATGCCGCGCAGCTCCGCCATCACATCCTGTCCGCTGCGCTCGCCGTCCAGAACGGCGCGGAAGGCCTTGGCGACGGCGACCATGTCGAGGTCCTGCGGCGACAGGCGGAAGCGCTGGATGCCCATCGCCCGCAGCCGGTCGATCTCCGCCGCCAGCGCCAGATAGCCATGCGACAGCGTCTGCGTGCCGTTGACCGACAGGAAGGGCTGGCCGTCGACGGTGCTGACCGGCATGCCGTCCGGGTCGTTGGCGCAGACGAACTGGCAGCCGTCCTTGTGCAGCGCGTGCGCCCGCGCGTGGTAGCAGCGGGCGGAGATGGCGAGCGGCGCGCGCCCGAACACCTGCACCTCCATGGACAGGCCGAGCGCCGTCCCCGTCTTCGCCATCATGGCGACGGAGGCGGCGGGAAGCTCCGCCGGCAGTGACACCGCGACCGCGCCGCGCCCGGCCAGCCAGGCCAGGGTCGCCTCGTTGTAGCTGTTGATGAAGGGGCCGACGGCGTGACGGCGTCCCTCCAGCAGGGCCAGCGCGCCCATGTCGTTGGCCTCCACCGGCAGCGGGTCGCAGTCCAGCAGATCGCGCATCGCGGCGCGCTCGCGGTCGCTGCCCACCAGGATCGGGCTGGCGAGCCAGACCTCCTTGCCGGCGGCGGCCAGACGGGCGATCACCTCGTCCATGACCGGGGCGAGGAAGGGCGCGCGCTTGGAGCAGACGATCTCGCCGACGACGACGGCGTCGACCGGCGCCTCGTCGGCGATGCGGGCGTAGAAATCGCGCCAGCGCTCCGCCGGCCAGTTGAACAGGACGGGGCCAAGGGTCAGGGTGGGTTTCATGAACGCAACTCCTCAGCGCCACGCGCGGGTGTAGGCGCCGGTGGTCTGGGCCCCGCCCTCGACCATGGCCTCCAGGTCGAGCGCCGGCACGGGCAGCCCCCGTTCGAAGGCGTCCAGCGCCCGGCGGTAGGCGCCGACCACGGCGGCGATGTAGGCCTTGCCGCGCTGGCGGCCTTCGATCTTCAGGGCGCAGACCTTGGCGGCCTTCAGCTCCGGCAGCAGGGCGAGCGCGTTGAGGCTGGTCGGCTCCTCGAACAGGTAGGCCGGATCGCGGGAGGTGCCGCCACCGGGCACGAAGCGGCCTTTGCACAGCGTCGGGTAGCCCGCCGGCTCCCCGGCGCCGAAGACGTTGATGGTGAAGCCGCCGAGGCGGGAGGCCAGCGCCTCGCCGCGCGGCTCGTAGCGGACATGGCTGGCCGGGGAGCAGACGCCCTGCTTGTTGGGCGACAGCCCGGTCGCGTAGGAGGACAGCGAGCAGCGCCCCTCCGCCATCGGGCAGAGGCCGCCGAAGACGAAGACCTCCGTCTCCACGTCGACCTCGGCGTTCAGCCGGGCGATTTCCGGCACGGTCAGCACGCGGGGCAGCACGACCCGCCGCACGCCGAAGGCCTCGCGGTAGAGCCGGATCGCCTCGGCGTTGGCGGCGGAGGCCTGGACGGACAGATGAAGCCGCAGGTCGGGGTGGTGCTTCGCCGCGTAGTCGAGCAGGCCGAGGTCGGCGAGGATGACCGCGTCCGCCTTCAGCCGCGCGGCATCGTCCACCGCGCGCTGCCAGGGGGCGAGGTTGCCGGCCTGGGGGTAGGTGTTGATGGCGACGAAGACCTGGACCGACCGCGCATGGGCGTAGGCGATAGCCTCGGCCAGCTCCGGCCGCGAGAAGTTCAGGCCGGGGAAGTTGCGCGCGTTGGTCTCGTCGCGGAAGCCCAGATAGACGGCGTCGGCGCCCGCGTCCACGGCGGCGCGCAGCGCGGCGGGGTTGCCCGCCGGGCAGATCAGTTCGAAGGACCCCATGCCGTCACGCTCCCTGCTGCGGACCGGCGAATCGCCGTTCCAGCATGGCCATGCCCCAGCGCACCGGCGGCGGGGCGAAGCGGCGCGCCGTGGCGAGCAGGTCGAGCGCCCGCCCGGCGTTGCGCCGCGCCACGGGCAGGGCGTGCCGCAGCGGACCGGCCGCAGCGGCGACGTCGCCGAACAGGTCCATCTCCTCGCCGTCCAGCGTGTTGCGGAGCGCCAGGATCAGGGCGGTGTCGCCCTCGATCGACAATTCGCGGCGGAAGAACAGCGCGTCGCCATCGATGCGCCCTTCCAGCAGGTCGAGAAGCCGCGCGCAGGGGCCGCGCACTGTGGCCTCCGCCTCGGCGGTGCGGTCGCAGACCCGCAGAGCGAGGCCGGGGCCGACGCGGAGCAGCAGGGCGGCGGGCGCGTCCACGGGGTCGATCAGCAGGCGGGCGTCGGGCAGCTCGCCGAGGGCGGTGAAGGCGCGCGGGTGGCGCGCCTCCAGAATCCGCAGGAGCCGGTCGAACAGCAGGCCGCCGGCCCGGTCGCCGAGCCGCCGCGCGAACCCCAGCCCGGCCCGCGTCAGTTGGACTTCGACGTCGCGGGCACGGGTGTCCGGGACCATCTCCTGGGCCTTATCCTGAGCCATAAAGCCGGGATCGCGCATACGCCTGTCTCCTTCCCTTCGGAATGGTCGTGTGGCGGGCGGAGCCCGCCGGGCTTCGGCAATACAGCCCGGTGGTCATACCATCCTTGATGACGGTCAAGCCCAAGGTCCCGAACGGCCGCCTGGGGCGATCAGCCGCACATGCCGCCGCAGCAGGAGCCGGAACGCCGGGCGACCAGACGCTCGTAGGACAGGTGCAACTGCCCGGCCGGCGGGATGACCCCCTGCATCAGGTCGAGCACCTGCTCCGCGCTGGTGCCCGGCGGGCAGTCGGTGATCTCGCAGACCAGCCCGCCGTCCGCCACGCCGAGCGGCGTCTCGGCGGCGACCGCGCTCGCCTGCCCGCCGCGCCCGATGCGCACCCGCAGGGAGGTCGCCGGGGCGGTGCCGGAGTCCGGCCGTCCGATGCGCACCCGCCAACGCTCCGGCCCGCGTTCGAGATAGGTCCAGCTCACCGCATCGCCGAACAGCGCCTGGACCTGGAGATAGAGCGGGCGCGGGTCATGATTGTTGACCAGCACGAAGCCCCGGCCCGGCGCCAGATCCTGCGTGGCCTGGAGGATCAGCGGGTGGCGCTGGTGAGGCGGAATGGACTGGACGTCGATGACCGGCTCGGCCGCGGTGGACTGTTCGGCGATCTGCATGGGGGAGGTCCGAAGGGTTGGGAGGTGTCGGCAATCCTAAAGGACTGGTCCGATCGGCTCTTTGTTCCAGGACAAACTGAGTCCTTGGTCTTGGTTGGAGCGCAGGCGGGTTGCGGCGCGGCGCGCGGGCGGTCATCTTGGAAGGCAACTTTTCCGTGACGCCTTCCCGCAGGGGTGGTCGGGCACGGCCTTTTGAGGATGGTCCGATGACGCCGCTTGCCCCCGATCCCGCCAGTCTGCGTGGCCTGCGGCTGTTTTCCAGTCTGGACGCGGCGGCCCTGGCCGAGATCGTCCGGTCCGCCCACACCCGGCGGATCGAGAAGGGAACCACCATCTTCTCCCAGGGCGACCGGGCGGCGCTCTGCCACGCGCTGATCGACGGGCGGGTCAAGATTGTCCAGACCGGGGCCGACGGGCAGCAGCTGGTGGTCCGCTACATCGGCGCCGGGGAGATGTTCGGCACGGCGGCGGTGTTCTCGGGCGGCATCTATCCCGCCGACGCGCTCGCCATGGTCGATTGCGTCGGCGTCCACTGGACCGCCGCCACGATGGGCGAGCTGATGGAGCGCTACCCCCGCATCGCGCTGAACGCCCTGGACATCGTCGGCCGCCGCCTGCAGGAGGTGCAGACCCGCCTGCGCGAGCTGTCCACCGAGCGGGTGGAGCGGCGGGTCGCCCATGCGCTTCTGCGCTTGGTCCGTCAGGCGGGCCGCCGGGTCGGGAACGGCGTCGAGATCGACTTTCCGCTGTCCCGCCAGGACATCGCGGAGATGACCGGGACCACGCTGCACACGGTGAGCCGCATCCTCAGCGGTTGGGAAGGGCAGGGAATCGTCGAGGGCGGACGCCAGCAGGTGACGATTCGCCAGCCGCACGCCCTGGTCGCCATCGCCGAGGATCTGCCCAAGCCGGCGAAACCGGAAGAGACTTCGAAGCCGGAGAAATAGGCGGGGCTGAACCTCCCTTCCGTTTGCGCGGGCGCAAAGAGACGCGCGCGCCGGTGCGCTAGGGTGCCGGGATGATCGCTCCGCAATCACCTTGCGCCACCGCGGCCTTGCCCTCGTCCTCCGACCTCGTCGAGGACGTGCTGGAGCGCTGGCCGTCGACCATCCCCGTGTTCCTCAAGCATCGGATGGCCTGTCCGGGCTGCCCCATGGCGCGTTTCCAGACGATCGCCGAGGTGGCGGACGACTATGGCCTCGACACCGACGTTTTGCTCAATGAGTTCGCGCGGGCCATCGCGGCGGCCGGCTGAAGCCGATCACGGCCGGTCCCTCGTCACCGGTGGGTCAGCAGCCTCCGCCCATGGATCAGCGCGAACATCAGGAAGGCAGCGACCCATAGGGCGCCCGGGCGTTGTCACGGGTCCGGTGGCGGCGCGCCGATCGCGGCATTATCTTGCTCGGATGCCGCCGCTCTCGTATGCCCGCCATCAGTTCCCGACCGCGATCATCCAACACGCGATCTGGCTGCACCTGCGGTTCACACTGAGTTATCGCGATGTCGAGGAGTTGCTGGCCGAACGGGGTGTCGATGTGTCCTACGAATCCGTCCGGCGCTGGGTTTTGAAGTTCGGGCCGGCCATTGCCGGCAATCTGCGGCGCCTCCGACCCAAGCCCAGCCCGCGCTGGCATCTGGATGAGATGGTGATCAGGGTCAGTGGAAAGCTGATGCATCTGTGGCAGGCGGTCGATGATGAAGGCGAGGTGCTGGAGATGCTCGTCCAGCGCCGGCGCGACAAGGCTGCAGCCCTGAAGTTGATGCGCAAGCTGCTGAAGAAGCACGGCTTCGCTCCCACCGAGGTGACCACCGATGACCTGAGACCGAAGTTTTCTCCAGTCATGGGCAGAGTCTCTGTGAGTTGTGATGCCCCAAGCGGGCAGTGATGGCAAGCCGGGCCGGGGAATGCCCCCGCTCGGCTTGCGCCGCCGCGACGATGACGATCTCAGCGGGCGTGGCGTCGCCGAGACCTTCGCGGGCCAGCAGCAGATGCAGCCGGCGATAGCCGAAGCGACGCCGCTGGCGCGACAACTCGCGCAGCCGTTCCCGAACGGCGGCATCATCCGGATGCCGGGAACGGTAACGCACCGTCGAGCGATCCACTTCCAGCACAAGGCACGCCCGCCGCTCGCTCACGCCGTGGCGGGCACGGACATGGGCAACGGCCCTCCGCACGGCGGCGGGCGTCACCATTTTTTTGCGGCGACGTCCTTCAGGATGGCGTTGTCGAGCATGGCCTCGGCCAGCAACTTCTTCAACCGGGCGTTCTCATCCTCAAGCGTCTTCAGACGCCGGGCCTCAGAGACCTCCAACCCGCCGTACTTGGCCTTCCAGGTGTAGAACGTCGCCTCGCTGATCCCATGTCGGCGGCACAAGTCCGCCGTCTTCTGTCAGGCCTCCTGCTCCTTCAGGATGCCGATGATCTGCTCCTCGCTGAACCGGCTGCCTCTCATCTGTCCGTCTCCCCTCGATGACGGACTCTACCCATTCCTGGAGGAATTTTCCGGTCTCAGGTCACTTAATCCGTTGGATCGTCGGCGGATCCGCACTCCGAAGGCGTGGGAAACCTGGGCGAGGAACGCACCGGTATGGGATTGGCGGATGGCCGGAGGTTCCTGCTAGACGCCCGCGTAGACAAGCCGCGTAAAGAAGCCTGGGTCGATGACGAAATTGCCCCACTTGGCGTCAAAGGATGCCGTCGGCTTGGCCGCAACCGCTTCGTCCCGCGAGCGCCCCTGGCGCTTCAGCGCGGCGACGTTCTCGCGGACGCTAACGAGCATGTCGCGGAATTCCTGCAACTCAGCACGGTTGCTCACCGGATTTCCGTGGCCTGGAATGATGATCGTCTTGCCGGTGGACGCGGCCAAGTTCGCATCCGAGGCGGCGATCATCCCGTCGATGCTGCCGCCCGTCGAATAATCGATGAACGGATATATCCCATTCCAGTAGGTGTCGCCGACATGGAGAACGTCTGCCTCGCCGAACATTACCAAGATGTCGCCGTCGGTATGCGCCGGACCGTAATGTTTCATGGCGAGCGACTGCCCGTTCAGCTTGAGCGAATGCTCTTTAGAAAAGACGTGTTTCGGCACGCCGCTTTGCTCCAGCGGAACGAAATTGTAATCCCAGTCCTCCACCCGCTGCACCTGCGACAGGTATTTTCGGGTGTTCTCATGCGCGATGATTTTCGCTCCACCCTCGCCGATCCAGGCGTTGCCGTCCGCGTGATCGAAATGCCAGTGGGTGTTGATGAGATGGGTCACGGGCTCCGAGGAGAGCGCGGAGAGCGCCTGCGTCATCTGGGGGCGGGACACGCTGATGCCCGCGTCGACCATGACGAGGCCGTCCTTGCCGGCCAAGACCGCGACGTTGCCGCCGGAGCCTTCGAGGATGGTGATGTCGTTCCTCAGTTTGTGGGTGGCGATCACGGACTTGGCAGCGCTGTCCTTGATGAGGCTCACTAGGCCGCGCGCCTCGGCATAAGCCTCGCGTGGGCTCATCCAGCCTCCTGTGGCGGCGAAACTCGCCGCGCCCATGCAGCAAAGGCAAAATCCGCGGCGAGAGAGCATGTGTTCGGATGTCATGACAGACCTTTCCGCAGCCGGAGTCGGTGAGCCGACAGCTGTCGAAACTGATTTGAAAGGTTGAGGGCAGGCATCTCGGCCTGCCCGGGCCGTCACGATCGGATGAAGGCCAGAAGGTCGGCGTTGATCACGTCAGCGTGGGTGGTGAACATCCCGTGCGGATAACCGTCGTAGACCTTGAGCGTCCCGTTCTTGAGCAGCTTGACGGAGAGTTCGGCGGAGTCCGCGATGGGCACCACTTGGTCGTCGCTGCCATGCATCACCAAGACCGGAACGTCGATGACCCGCAGGTCATCGGTAAAATCGGTCTCCGAGAAGACCTTGATGCACTCATAGTGCGCGTTCGCTCCGCCCATCATGCCCTGACGCCACCAATTGCGGACCGTGCCTTCGGAGATGACCGCGCCGGGGCGGTTGAAGCCGTAGAACGGGCCGCTCGCGATATCGAGGTAGAGCTGCGCCCGGTTGGCCACCAGAGCCGCGCGGTAGCCGTCGAAGACCTCGATGGGAAGCCCTCCGGGATTCGTTGCGGACTTGACCATCACGGGCGGAATGGCGGAGATGAGGACCGCTTTGGCGACCCGGCCTTTGCCATGCCGGGCGACATACCTGGTGACCTCTCCGCCGCCCGTGGAATGGCCGATGTGAATCGCATCGCGGAGGTCGAGCGCTTCGGCGAGCGCGGCGACGTCGGCCGCGTACGTGTCCATGTCGTTGCCGCCCGAGGTCTGGCTGGAGCGGCCGTGGCCCCTCCGGTCGTGGGCGATGACCCGGAAACCCTTTCCGATGAAGTACAGCATCTGGTTGTCCCAGTCGTCGCTGCTCAGTGGCCACCCGTGGTGGAACACGATCGGCTGCCCGGCGCCCCAGTCCTTGTAGAAAATCTGGGCGCCGTCTTTCGTCTTGATGCTGCTCATGGTCTCACTCCCATCTGCACTGGTTGCGCTGGTTGAATGCGGCGACGCCGCGGCGGCCAAGGATTCCAGGGGCAACGTCGTGACGAGGACGGCGGCCGTGCCAATCAACACGTCCCGTCTGGTCGCGCTGGGTGTTGGAATCGCTTCTTTCGCATTCATGTCTCTTCCCTCTGTCGGGCGGACACGGTTCCACCAGCAACCGGCGGGCCTAAGTCAGACGGTGCGCTTTGGCCGCCGTGTTGGAGAGTGCGAGGTGGTCAGCCCAAGACTGGAACTGCCGCCGCCCACTCCTTCCGGGTTGTGGGCGTACCGTCGATCATTTCGACGACGTCCTTGGATTTCGAAAGCGTCGTCATCAACGACTTCGGCCCTTCGAACGGCCTGCCGCCGATATGCCAACCATCGGTATGAAGTTCCTCGATGAGGACCCATACCACCTCGCGGAAGGCCTCCGAGCCCTCGAACTTCACCATGACATCGGTCAAGGCCTTGGCCATGGCGTGCTTCTCTTCCGGCGTGAACACGCCGTCGACCAGTTTCACGTTGACGAATGGCATGACGTTTTCCCTTTCTTGAGGGGAGCAACGGGGCTGCTCTATTCGGCGATGTCGATAACGATCTTGCCGTTGGCGGTGCGCTTCTCGATTTCGCCGTACGCTTCCGCGACAGTCTCGAAACTGAAGCGGCGGGGGTCGACGAGAGGGGTGATCTTCCCGGCTTCCGCAAGCCGCTTGGCCTCTCGCAGGATCGCCCCGTGATGGGCTCGGCCTTTGCCGGTCAGCATCGGCAACAGCGTGAAGACACCCGAATAGCTCGCGGCGCGGAACGACAGGGGAGCAAGTGAATGCGTGCCCCATCCGAGGCAGCTCACCACATGGCCAAAGCGCCGAACAACGTTGAACGCGGTATCAAGCGCCACCCCCCCCACCGTGTCATAGACAACATCGAAGCCGTGGCCGCCGGTGTGATCGCCAACATACTCCTGAGGAGTTGTCTGCTCACGGTCGATTGCCGTTGCGCCCAGGCGCTCGATGATGTCCCCCTTCGCAGCTTTGTCGACCGCAAAGACCTCGGCTCCAAAAGCCGAGGCGATCTGGATCGCCATCTCCCCGACGCCACCAGCACCCAGAACAAGCACCTTTTGGCGGGCTTGGACCTGAGCCCGGTCGACCAACCCTTCCCACGCCGTGATGAAAACAAGGGGGAGCGCGGCCGCCTCGCGCATGCTGAGATTGGATGGCTTCGGCGCGAGAAGGTCGGCATCAACCGCAGCAAACTGCGCCAGCGAGCCTTGATGACCGCCCACACCTCCGGCCAATCCATACACGTCGTCTCCGACGGCAAACCGGCTCTCGCCGGCACCGAGGGCCTCGATGGTCCCGGCAAGGTCCATTCCCAGAATGGCGGGAAAAGGATGTTTCGCGTGCGCCGCGTTGCCGTTTCGGATTTTAAGATCCAGTGGGTTGACGCTGCTCGACTTTATCCGAACCAGGACTTCGCCTGCCCGGGGCTGTGGGCGAGCGATGCTGGCCCGAGTGAAGGGTGCGTTGGGCCCACGCAGGACGAGCGCATTCATTACAGCGGTGGTCATGTTCGATCCCCCTCAGCCGCACCTCTGTCATTCATTGCCGAATGGTCGGCACACGAAGACGATGACCGAAGCAGCCGAAGAGTATCCAGTGAATCGTCGTGAATTCCCGTGCGGCATGCCAAGAGATGACGGAGCGGAATTTCAGTCGATTCTTATGAAAATTCGGCGAGAAGTGCCTTCGCAGTTCTCAGATCGGCCGTCTCAAAGCCTTCAGTGAAACGGCGGTATACCTTCGCCAAAGAGCGGTGCGCCTTCGCAACCTCCCCACGTTCACGCAGCAAACGGGACATGCTCATGCTCGTTCGAAGTTCCCACGCCAACGCATCCTGCCGTCGTGCGAATTTGACGGACTGTAGAAAACATTGCTCGGCCGAGCTGGAACCAGTGCCGTCTTGCAGCAGGATCTCACCTTTCACGCGCAAGAGTTCCGCAACGCACCAAAGCTCTTCCGTCTCCTCGCTATGCCGGATGGCGGCGTCGACAAGGGCGAATCCTTCCGCGCTCTGTCCCGTGGACGCCAAACCTTCGGCCAGGAACCCAAGGAATCGGACGTTGTAGAGCGTGAACAGTCTTCCCTTTTGGAGTTCCTCCAGCGCCGTGCGCAGAAGTGGGATGCCTCGATTTCCATGACCCTGCTTGATCAGGAGTGCGCCTTTCCAGCAGCGACCGAACACTTCCCAGGGTCCGAGCGCGTTCGTGGCCGCCAAGTCGATCATGGATGTGATTGCGAGGTCCGCGGCCGCCATATCGCCAACGTGAACCCAGACAGGACAAGCCCATCGCGCCAGTGCCTCGCACAGCGAAATCGCATGGCCCGATGCGCGGGCGGCGTCGACAGCATTCTTCGCGGCCTGGACCGCTTGATCCGGGAAGCCCTGTATCCAAAGGAGTTGGGCAGGCTGAACGCGGGCGGTCACTGATTGCCCAAATCGGAAGCGAACCGAACTGGTTGAGATGGCTTCCGGAGCGGAAATATCGTGAGCAAGCATGCGATCCGCGTGGGTGCGAGCGCCCTTGCAATCTCCCATGCAAAAGAGCGTCATGCTCATCATTCGATCGCCAATGAAGCGATCGAGCCCATTGTCCGCCAGTTTCATGAACTGCTGCGCGATGCCAAGTGATTCCCGGTACTCACCCATACCGACCCGGCAAAGCCACAGGCCCCAGAGCGCTTCCGATTGAGCGTCAACATCGTGAAGATCTTCGGCCATTTCCAGAGCTTTGGCGAATGCTGCCGGTGCTTGCAGCGCGAACCCCACCTTGAAAGCTTGTGACAGGCCGAGCGCTCTGTAGAGCTGCATGACCTGGCGCGCCTGCGCATCCCGCTCTGGTCCCGGGCCGATGCTCAGCAAGGCACGTTTAACGCATTTCAGACATTCGTCGACCGCTGAGAGCTGATACCACAGTGGGATGGCGGCCACGGTTACGGCAAGTCCGACCGCAGGATCCCCCTTGGGTGAGTAGGCCCAATCCAGCACCACGCGCACGTTGTTGATATGGCGGCTGTACCGCGCCAGCCACTCATCGGCGGGAATCAATTCGATTTCGCCGTGCGAGTGTTCGAGGACACGACACAGATGGTTGGACAGGCGCAGTATGATGCCATTGAATTCGCTGCGTTGCGAAAGTTTGGCCAACGCGTAGGCGCGGGTTGTGTCGAGCAGTCGGTACTGTGCGATCTTCTGGTGAACGTCGACAACGACAAGAGACTTCGAGATCAGATTGGACAGATGAAGAGGAAGATCGGTGTCGAGATCACTGTCCCCAGTCATGATGGCGGCAATGGCCTCCAGCGTAAACTCACCCGCGAACACGCCCAGACGGCGCAGAAGCGTTTGCTCCGGGGCCGACAGCGCTTCGTAACTCCAATCGATCGTGGCCTCCAGGGTTTGATGCCTGGGAAGAGCGGTGCGTCTGCCGCCTGCCAGCAGCCGGAAGCGATCGTTCAGGAGTTCTGCCACGCCTCGCGTGCCAAAGGCCCCAACCCGCCCTGCCGCCAGTTCGATGGCCAGGGGGATGCCATCGAGTTGGCGGCAGATATCGGCAACGAGAGGCGCCTCACCGTCGTCAAACTCAAATCCGCTGCCGCGGGATATGGCGTGATCAACGAACAGTTGGACGGCCGGGGAGGTCAGTGCCTCTCCTGCGGTCAATCCAGCAGACATCGGAGGCAGGTCCAGGGGTGGCAGCCGATAGACGCTCTCGCCCTCCGCCCGCAAGCCTTCACGGCTCGTCGCGAGAATATGGATCTCCGATGTCTGTCGGAGCAGCGCTTCCGCCAGCCGTGCCGTCGCGTCGACAACCAACTCGCAGCTGTCGAAGACAAGCAGCATCCGCCGCTCACGCAGATGCGCGATGACGCCGGAAAGAGGGTCCTTGGAACTGTCGGCTAAGCCGAGTGTGGCGGCCAGCACGCCTGAAACGAGTTGGTCGTTCGCCAGTGGGGCCAGATCGAGAAAGCACACGCCGTGCTTATACGAGGACAGAAGTTGTTCAGCGACGGCGACACCGAGTGTGGTCTTGCCAATACCGCCTGGTCCCACGATGGTTGTAAGACGGTACCGTTGAAAGCGGCCTCGCACAGCCTTGATGGCGTCTTCCCGCCCGATTGGCGATCTCAGGAGCCGTGGAAGGTTGTTCTGGGCGCTCGCCGCCTCGGGTCCGTCTGCGAGGATTAAGGATGAGATCGGCGCCACGAAGCGGTAGCCGCGACCCGGAACGGCCACTATGAAATGGGCTGCGCCCCCGGAGTCGCCAAGAGCCTTGCGAAGCAAAGCGATCTGCGCCCTGAGGTTCGACTCTTCGACGATGGTGTTCGGCCACGCGCGCGTGACCAGCTCGTCCTTCGTGACCAACTCCCCAGCCCGATCGGCCAAAGCAATCAGAATGTCGAGTGCGCGCGAACCTAGAGCAACCGGCTTGTTGTCCTTGAACAGGAGATGCCGGTCTGGATGAAGGCGAAAAGCACCGAACGTGATCACAGTTCCGGCCGCAGTCTCCGTTCGGAATGGGGCTTGAACCATGTTGCGACCTAGCTCCGGTTAGCAAGAATGCGCCATGACGCTGTTGCACTGAGGTCACGAGAGCTGTTGCCGACAGTGCGGCGTACCCAAACATTGGAGACAGACGAGGTCGAGCATGCGGTTCTGGAACAGGACGGCGCCATCAATCCCGGTCTGCCGGCGGTCGTTGGTATGGAACCCTAGAAGACCTCGACGACGTGTTTGTAGCGGCTGAAGCAGGCCTCCACTAGCGTGCGCAGGTGGTAGCCGAACATCGCTTGCCACACCATGCGACCGCCTGCGGCGACGGCCTCCGGATGCCTCGACGCCGCCGGGCGGCGCGTCGCCACTGCCCCTTGACAGGACATCGACATGACGGCTGACATCCGGGCCACCCCGACGGAGCGCCGCCTATGAGCGCTCTTCGAGCGCTACCTCAGCGTCTGGGTGGCGCCGTCCATCGTCACAGGCATCGCCTTCGGCCATCTGGCACCCGGGCTGTTCCAGACCATCGCCGCCGAGATGGCCCAGGTCAACCTGCCGGTGGCGGTGCTGATCTGGTTGATAATGATGCCGATGCCGAGGAAATGCACGGCGTCGGCGAGCACACCGGGTCCAAGATTGAAGGCGCGTTCGACGAGGCGCGCCTCGCCCCGCATGTCGCGGGTGATGTTGAAGCTGGACGCTTGGCCTTTGCGGAGCGCCCGCATCACCTCAAAGCCCTTGATCGTCGCGTAGGCCGTCTTCAGGGTCTTGAAGCCCCGCACCGGGCGGATCAACTGCTTCAGCTTGCCATGGTCGGCTTCCACCACGTTGTTCAGATATTTGACCTGGCGGTGCTCGGTCGGCTCGGGACATTTGCCCTCAGCCTTCAATTCCGCCAAGGCCGGCCCATAAGTTGGCGCCTTGTCGGTGTTGATGACCGTCGGCGTCTCCCACTCCTTCAAGCCGTACAACGCCTTGGACAGGAAGCGCTTGGCAGCGGCGGTGTTCCGCACGGGAGAGAGGTGGAAGTCGATGGTGTTGCCATGCTTGTCGACGGCTCGGTACAGGCAGGCCCACTTGCCGTCCACCTTGACGTAGGTCTCGTCGACCCGCCAGTTGCTCGACCGCGGACAGCGCCACTGCCAGCGTAGCCGCTTCTCGACCTCCGGTGCATACTTCTGCACCCAGCGGAAAATGGTCGAGTGATCAACCGAAGCGCCGCGCTCGGCCATCATCTGCTCAAGGTCGCGGTAGCTGATGCCGTACCGGCAGTACCAGCGTACCGCCCAGAGCACGATCTCACCCTCAAAGTGGCGTCCCTTGAAGTCCGACACGGCTTGGCTCCCTCCAACGTCCAGCCATTCCGCCGCGTGACCGCCAACTTTGCAACAGAACCGCTTGGACCGTGTTTTGGCTTGAGGAGAGGAGGCACCATGAAGTCTCACCGGCCCGCACCCCGGACCTTGTCACCATTCGCCCGCCCTGATGGGACCTGCCTTGGCCGCCCTCCGGCGGAGGACGATGAGGAGACCGTCCCCGCCGCGCCGGCGGAACCCGAGGACGCAGCCATCCTGCCTACCGAACCGATGAACCCGGCTTGACCCAAAGCGGGGCTTCTGTGCAGGGGTTGAAGGTGCGCCTCATACCGTCCGGGCAGGATGGGCTTTTTTGGACCAGGCCAAGGGGGCCGCGGGCAGGTCCATGACCGATTTGGTTTCATCGGGTAAGTGGGACGAGCGTCCCATCCATTCGGCCGACCGGCACGCCAGCATCCAAAGAGACGATCCCCGGCAGCATCCGTTTACAGGGCGCAGGTCGCCGGCTTCGGGTTCGACCATAAGCTGGGGAATGAACCATGCTGTTTCGCGATGTCGGCAAAGATGTGATCGCCATCCCGCAGCCGAGCCATGCCTGGCTGTCGGGCCAACTGCTCCGCGCCTGGGGCAATGCGGTAACCAGGACACGCTGCACGCCGGCCAGGGCTGCCTTGCTCTCGGCCGAGCTCAGCCCGAGCGTCGCCGCCTGACCGACTGCGGAGCGCTCACCCGCGGAGATCACGTGCCGCGTCACCGCGCCGTCCTCACCCGTCACCTCCACCATGACCCGCCACTTCATCGCACACCCGTTTCGCTGCCTGCCGGACGCGCCGTATCATCCTCCCCCAGGTTTGCGACGGTCTCCAACGGTGGACATATGCGGAATTGGTCTGGCGGCACACATCGTTTGGTGGCAGCCTGTGTCATGTCGGCCTCGCCATGGACCATTTCAGTGTGGAGTCGCCATGGACGCCTGGAGGTTGTCCCTCCTCGGCGGGTTCGAATTGCGAACGGTTGCGGGCTCGTCGGTCGTGCTCACCACCAGAAAGGCGATGGCCCTGCTGGTGCACCTCGCCCTGCGCCCCGATCACGCCCAATCCCGCGACAAACTTGCCGCCCTGTTTTGGGAAGACAGCCCGGGCATCCAGGCCCGCAGCAGCTTGCGTCAGGTGATCGCGGCCTTGCGCCGGCTGCCCGCAGAGGGTGGCCCGCCGCTGTTGCTGGCCGAAGGCGACATGGTGGCGCTCGCCTCAGGCTGCGTCGAAACCGACGTTGCCGCGTTCGAACAAGCGGTGGCGAAGGGGATGGCTACCGGTTCGGTGGAAGCGCAGGATCTCGCTCTGGAGCTTTATCGGGGAGACCTCTTCGATGGCGTTGCGTTGCGCGCGCCGACCTTTGATGACTGGCTGATGGCCGAACGACAGCGCCTGCGCGAACTGGCGCTCTCCACGATGACCCGACGGCTCGATGCCGCGTTGGAGGCCGGCACGACGGAAGCCGGTGTCCGCACGGCGTTGCGCATCTTGGCGCTCGATCCGTTGCAGGAGCCAGCCCACCGGGCGCTGATGCAGCTCTATGCCCGCCAGGGACGCCACGCTGCGGCGCTGAAGCAGTATCAGACCTGCCGCAGCCTGCTGGAGCGCGAGCTGGGCGTCCTGCCCGAACCGGGAACCGAACGCGTGTTCCGTGAGGTTCTCGACCGCCGGCGCGCCCGCGATGGCTCCGCCCCCGCTGCGCCATCTGCGCTGGACACGTCCCCGTCCGCGATGTCCCCATCCGGAAACGAGGAGCCGGGCACACCCACCGTTTTACCGGAGCCCCTTCCACCGGAGCCGCCGCCCGCCGCGTCCGGTCCCGCCGTTAAGCCCGAATTGCGGTACGCGGCCATCCTGTGCATCGGCCTGACCGGTGTGGAGGAGGCCGGCGCCTCGCTCGATCCAGAGGACGCGCACACCCTCTCCACAGGGTTGTTCGACCGCATCGACCGGATCGCCAGGGATTATGGCGGACAGACGGTGCGCCATGGCGGCGATACGGCCCTGGCGGCCTTCGGTATCCGGCGTGCGTTCGGCGACGATCCGTGGCGCGCGGCGCGCGCAGCGCTGGACATCCAGACGGAACTGGGGCGTGCGGCGAAGGGGATGGGCGTGCGGGCCGGCGTCGCCTGCGGTCTGGTCGTGGTGGATGGCGCACGCGGCGGGACCGTCACCGGCAAGGCCATGCACGACGCCACGCGTCTGGCGGCGCGCGCCGCCTCCGGAGAAACATTGCTGTGTGACGGGATGCGCGGCGCCCTTGGCGACCGTGTGGACGTAGAGCCGGTGTCGGACGGAGAGGAAGCCATCACCTGGCGTCTGCGCGGACTGCACGGCGGCGTGGGGCCGGCCCGTCATCCCTTCATCGGGCGGCAGGCGGAACTGCGCCAGTTCCGGGCGGCACTCGACGGGTGCCGCGAGAGCGGCAGCGGCATGACCATCCACCTTCGCGGCGATCCCGGTATCGGGAAAAGCCGCCTTGTCGGCGAATTCCAGCGGATCGCCGCCGAGGCGGGGTTCCGCAGTGCCGTCGGCGTTGTGATCGAGGTTGGCGTCGGCCGCGGGCAAGACGCGCTGCGGGCGTTGGTGCGCAGCCTTGCCGGACCGCCAGCCGATATCGACCGGCTGTTCGACGACCGGCTGTCCGATGGGGGGCTGTTGCCGGCGGATGCCCGCCTGCATCTTTATCCAATCGTGGACCGACCGCTGCCGCCGAACCTCCAGGCAGTGTACGAGGCGCTGGACCACCCCACGCGCGATCGTGGCCGGCGCAAAGCCTTCGCCGCGTTGGTGCGCGCCCGGAGCACCGCACAGCCCCTGCTTCTCGTGGTCGAGGACGTGCACTGGGCCGACGCACAGACCCTGTCCTATCTCGCCATGCTGGCGGCGGAGGTTGCGGAATGCCGCGCCATGCTGGTGATCTCCACCCGTGTTCAGGGCGATCCGCTCGGCGCCGAATGGCGGGCCGCCATCGGTGGGGCTCCGGTGCTGACCCTCGACCTCGCGCCCTTGCGCCGGGACGAGGCCGTGACCCTCGCCAGCACCTACGCCAACGCGGGGGCACGGCGCGTGCTGCGCTGCGTGGAGCGGGCGGAGGGCAATCCGTTGTTCCTCGACCAACTGCTGCGCAGCCAGAGCGATGGGGAGGACGTACCCGGAACCATCCACGGGATCGTGTTGGCGCGGACCGACGCGCTTGCCCCGCTCGACCGGCAGGCCTTGCAGGCGGCCTCGATCCTGGGACCGCAATTCACGCTCGATGCGCTGCGACACCTGATCGAGAAGCCTGACTTCAGCGTGGCCGCGCTGCTCGGCCAGGCGCTGATCCGCCCGGATGGGGAGTCGTTCCTGTTCGCCCACGCCCTGGTGCAGGAGGCGGTGTATGGAGCGCTCCTGCGCTCGCGGCGGCGCGACCTGCACCGGCGCGCCGCCGCTTGGTACGCCGCCCGCGACCCGGTGCGCCATGCCGAGCACCTCGACCGGGCGGACGACTCCACGGCCGTCGCGGCCTATGCTCGCGCTGCGGAACTGTGCGCCGCCGATTTCCGGTTCGAGCGTGCGGTCGGCCTCGCCGAGCGCGGGCTCGCCCTAGCCGGGACGCGCGCGGAACGCTTCGCGCTGGCCTATCTGCGGGCCGAGCTGCTCGACGCGCTGGGCGAAGCCCCGGCGGCGGTGGAGGCGTTCGCCGCCGCACGGGACCTCGCGAACGATGATGCCGAACGCTGCCGGGCCTTGCTCGGCTTGGCGGCCGGCAAGCGGGTGACGGAGGACCTGGACGGCGCCATGGCGGCGCTGGCCGATGCCGAAGCGGTGGCGGTGCGCGCCGGACTGACCGGCGAACGGGCGCGGGTCCACCACCTGCGCGGCAACCTCTGCTTTCCGCGCGGCGATCTGGACGGCTGCCTGCGCGAGCATCGGGCGGCGCTCGACTGGGCGCGGCAGGCCCGAGCGGTGGACCCCCGGGCGGCGGAGCTGGAGATCGCCGCGCTGGGCGGGCTGGGCGACGCTCATTACGCCCATGGCCGCATGGTGACCGCGCGCGAGCATTTCGAGCGCTGCGTCGCACTCGCCCGCGAGCATGATCTGCCGCGTGTCGAGGTGTCGAATCTCTACATGGTTGCGATCACGCGCCTCTATCTCAACGACCCGCGCGGCGCGGTGGAGGATGCCCGCGCCGGCGCCCGTGCGGCCCACGACATCGGCCATCGCCGGGCCGAAATGCTGTCGCATCTCGTCGCTTACGAGATCCTGTTCGAATTGGGTGATGCGGCCTCCGGTCGCGACCATCTCGCCCGCGCCCGGTCACTGACGCAACAACTCGGTGCGCTGCGCTTCGAAGCGGAGCATCTGGCGTTCGAGGCGAAGCTGGAACGCCTGGCCGGCCGTCGTTCCGACGCCTGCGCCCTGCTGCACCGGGCGCTTGACCTCGCCCGCGAAACCGGGCTCGGCTATATGGGGCCGTCGATCCTGTCGGAATTGGCCCTGTGCTGCGACGATCCGGCCGCCCGGCGCGCGCGGCTTGACGAGGGGGAAGCGTTGCTGGCCTGCGGAAGCGTCGGGCACAACCATTTGCAGTTCTACCGGGACGCCATCGACACGGCGCTGGATCTGCACGACTGGCCCTTGGCGGAGCGCTACGCCCAAGCCTTGGAAAACTACGCGGCCGCCGAGCCGTTGCCCTGGTGCACGCTGTTCGCTGCGCGCGGCCAGGCGCTGGCCCGCTGGGGCCGGGGACTGCACGACGAGGCGACCCGGCGCAGCCTCATCGACGCGCTGGAGGAGTGCCGCCGGGTCGGCTTCGTCCACCCGATCCAGCGCGTGCAGGACGCGCTGACCGCCTGATGCGCCTACAGCCGGTTCAGCGCCAGTTGGCTGCGATCGCCAGCCCATGAGCGGGCGAGGCGCTCGGCGGTCTGCTCGGCTTCGGCGGTGCGGCCTTGCGCCCTCAGCGCCTCGGTCAGACCATAGAGCGCCCAGCCGTTGTGCGGGGTCTTCGTCAGGCTGGCGCGGAAGGCGCGTTCCGCCTCCTCCGCCTGCCCGGTCTGAAGCAGGACGGCACCCAGAGACTGCCGCACCGGATAATACCAGTAGGGCGGCTCCATGTAGGACAGCGTGTCCTCGATGGTTGCGGCCTCGCGGAATTCCTTGAGGGCGGTTTCCAGGTCACCGCGCGCCTGCGCAGTGCGTGCCAGCACCACATGGCGGGACAGCGTGGCGATGCGGTCCGCCGGAATGCCGGCCGCGTCCAGGCCAGTGAAATCGGTGGTGCGGACGATGGCGTCGATGGCTTCCGTCTCGCGCGCCGCCTCGGCGCCGTTGCCCGCCGCCGCCTGGGCCACCCCGCGGGCGTAGTGCCACAGGGCCTTGACGTAGGGAAGCTCGTCGCCGGGATCGGGCAGCGCAAGGACGACGGCCGGCGCGCTGTACTGGGCGTGCGCGAAATAGGGCGCGGCCTTGATCGGCTGGACCCACGGGATCGTCCGCGCCGCCTCCTCAGTGACGGTCCTGGCAAGCTTGTCGGCGGAGGCGACCACGGTCGGTCCGTCGCCGGCCATCTGCGCCGACACCATCAGGAAATGAATGTTGTGGGGATAATAGGCGCCGGGATAGAGGCCGGCGGCCTTCACCCTCGCCAAGTAGGCTTCGTCCGCGGCCACCGCGCCGCGGTTGGCCTCCAGCGAGTCCTTGTAGCGGCCGACCCGGTAGTAGATGTGCGAGGGCATGTGCACGATGTGCCCCGCCGCCGGCATCAGCCGGCCGAGGCGGTCGGCGTGGGGCTCCGCCCGCTCGGGCCGGTCGGACGCTTCGACCATGTGGATGTAGTAGTGGATCGCACCGGGATGCTTCGGATCGGACGCCAGCACCCGTTCCAGCCTCGCGACGATGTCCGCCGTGCGCCCCTTCGGTGTGCGGCCGGCGTCCGCCCAGTAATCCCAGGGCGTCAAATTCATCATCGCCTCGGCCGTCAGGACGGCGATCTGCGCATCCTCGGGAAACCGCCTTGCGACCTCGGCCATCGCGTCGGCGTAGGCCGCGTCGAGCGCCTTGCGATCGGCCGGCGCACCCTCCGCGTAGCGGCGGGCGAGGGCGTCGATCAGAGCACGCTCCCGGTCCGTGGCGTGGGCGGCGTGGGCCTGCGCCTGCCGCAGGGCCTCCAGGGCCGGCGCGTTGGCATCCGGCTCCATCGGCCAGTTGATGTTGGGGCCGAGCACCAGCGCCTCGCCCCAGAAACACATGGCGCAGGCGGGATCGAGACTCTGCGCCTTGCGGAAGGCGCGTCTCGCCTCCCCATGATTGAAGGCGTAGGACAGGCGGAGCCCCTGGTCGAAAAAGGCCTGGGCCTGCGGGCTGGCGGTGGTGACGGACCATGAGAGCGTCCCGAGACCGTCGAGCAGGTCCACCGAAGCGTCCAGCGGGCCGGTCGCTCCGGTCCCCATCTCGGTAAAGGGCTTCACTTCCGTTTTGAGCGGGCGGTGCATCGAATGGTCTTGTGCGCTCGCCGGACACGCCATGGCGAGCACGGCGACGGCGAGGAACGTGGAAGGGTACGGAATGCGGGCCACGGCGTGTTCTCCCTGCTGTTCCGGCGGGAACGATAGGCCCCAACGCTAGCCTCCGGCTTGTCAGCCGCCCGTCATGCGGAGCGTGAAAGCGGCGTGAAAACCGCCGGGGCAAGGGGAAAAGACGAAATCGGGCCATGGCGTGAGGGTCCGCTGTGCGAATTCACGCACGATTCACGCGCCTGATGACGGGCGGCAGACGGGCGAGGGGGCATGGTGCGGCCACGACATTCCCCGCATCCGGAAAGGAACGCCCCGATGACCGCCATGACCTCCGCCATGACCTCTCATGACAGCACCGCCACCGTGACCGACAGCTTCGACCAGGGCCGGGCCGACGCCTTCGCGGAACGGCTGATTGGCGTGCTGAACGGCGGCGCCATGGCGCTGATGACCTCGATCGGCCATCGCACCGGCCTGTTCGACCGGATGGCGCTGCTGCCGCCGTCCACCAGCGGAGAGATCGCGCAAGCCGCCGGACTCAATGAGCGCTATGTTCGCGAATGGCTGGGCGCCATGGTGACGGGCGGCTTCGTCGCCCTCGACCCCGACACCGGCCGCTACGCCCTGCCCATGGAGCATGCGGCCTCGCTGACGCGGTCCAGCCCGTTGGGCAACGTTGCGGTCTATGCGCAGTACATCCCTCTGCTCGGCTCGGTCGAGGACCGCATCGTGGAGTGCTTCCACAAGGGTGGCGGGGTGCCGTACGAGGCCTTCGCCCGCTTCCATGAGGTGATGGCCGAGGACAGCGGGCAGACCGTGCTGGGGGCGCTGATCGACCAGATTTTGCCCCTGGCTCCGGAGATCGTGGGGCGGCTGGAATCCGGCATCGACGTGCTGGACGTCGGCTGCGGCAGCGGCCGGGCGCTGAACCTGCTGGCCCGGACATTCCCGAACAGCCGCTTCACCGGATACGACCTGTCGGTGGAAGCCATCCGGCGCGGGCGCACGGAGTCCATTCAGCACGGGACGGGCAACATCCGCTTCGCCCAGGCCGATCTGACGCATCTGGACGAGGTGGCGCGCTACGACCTGATCACCGCCTTCGACGCCATCCACGACCAGAAGGAGCCGGGAACCGTGTTGAGCGCCATCGCCCGTGCGTTGCGGCCCGGCGGCACCTTCCTGATGCAGGACATCCACGCCTCGTGCCACCACCACAACAACATCGACCATCCCATCGGACCGCTGCTCTACACCGTGTCCTGCATGCATTGCATGACCGTGTCACTGGCCCAGGACGGTGCTGGGTTCGGGGCGATGTGGGGGCGGGAAACGGCCGTCGCGATGCTGCGCGAACGCGGTTTCACGGACGTCACGGTGCAACAGCTGCCGCATGATCTGCAGAACGATTATTACGTCTGCCGGCGCGAGCCCTGATTGGCCGGCAAGCCGGGCCAGCAACTATTCAGAACAGGAGACAACCATGTCGTCCACATCCATTCATGCGGTGCTGCGCGCTGATCGCAACACCGTTGGGTTTGCCGCGTGGCGTTGCGTGGCTGACGTTCTTCTCGTGCGCCTTGGGGAAGGGCACCGGATGCGCCGGACAATGGCCTCTCTCCAGGAGATCGATGACTGGACTCTGAAGGACATCGGCGTCAATCGGTGCGAAATCACGTGCTTGGCCCAGCAGGGGCTCGGTGGGCGACGATAAGTGGAAGGCAATCCGCGCGGAGACCGTCGCAAACCTGGGGGGAGGATGATACGGCGCGTCCGGCAGGCAGCGAACCGGGTGTGCGATGAAGTGGCGGGGGCGTTGTCACGGGAACGGTGGCAGCGCGCCAGTCGCGGCATTATCTTGCTCGGATGCTGCCGCTCTCGTATGCCCGCCATCAGTTCCCGCCCCCGTTCATCCGGCACGCGATCTGGCTCAATCTCCGGTTCACGCTGAGTTACCGGGATGTCGAGGAGCTGTTGGCCGAACGCGGCGTGGAGGTGTCCTACGAGACCGTCCGCCGCTGGGTTCTGAAGTTTGGGCCGGCCATCGCTTGCAACCTGCGGCGGCTGCGTCCCAAGCCCAGCCCACGCTGGCACCTGGATGAAATGGCCGTACGGATCGACGGCCAGCTGATGCATCTGTGGCGGGCCGTCGATGATGAGGGTGAAGTTCTGGAGTTGCTCATCCAGCGCCGCCGGGACAAAGCCGCGGCTGGTAAGTTGATGCGCAAGCCGCTCAGAAAGCAGGGATTTGTGCCCACGCAGGTGACGACCGACCAGTTGCGCTCCTACGGAGCCGCTTTTCGGGAGTTGGGCTTGAGCGCCCGTCATGAGCAAGGCCGGCGCAAGAACAATCGCGCCGAAGTCTCGCATCAGCCAGTCCGGCGACGAGAGCGCAAGATACAGCGCTTCAATTCACCGGGCTCCGCCCAGCGTTTCGCCTCCCTGCACGCCGCCGTCTACAACACCTTCTTCCTCCAGCGCCATCTGATCTCCCGCCGCACTCTGCGCTCCTTTCGGGCGCAGGCCATCGCCGACTGGCAGGCCACAACCGCCGCAGTGTGAGCAAAGCTGCGAATTCGGGGGGGTCTACACGCCGGCTCGGTTCCCGTGACAATGCCTCTTCCTGTCTTCAGGCAGGTGCTGGCGGGCCAAGGCGGTGATCTCGGCGGCCAACGCCAGGGAGGCGTCAGGCTGGTGGTCGTTGGCGAAAGCATCGAAGACGATCACCGGCACCTTGCGCTGACGCAACAGGCCGGCCCACTGTCTGGCGAAGGGTGATTTGCCGCTTCCCCAAGGACCGTCGAGCGCGATCACCAGCGGTTCATCGATGCGCTGCACGAGATTGGCAAAGTTCTCACCGAAGGGCTGAAGGCCAAAAAAGATCGCTTTTGGCGAATCCGTCGAGGTCGGCGATGTCAAGGGGCTTGGGCGTAAAACGCATGAAGCTGTCTTCCTCGCGTGGCGCTGCTTTTTGGGGCCGGCGGCTTCTGGAAAGGCGGAAGGGTGTCAGCTGTTGCTCCAGGGGTTGAGCAACGGAACACCCATTGGCTCGAAATCACGCACGTTGCGGGTCACCACAGTCAAGCGATGAACGAGCGCGGTGGCCGCGATCAGGCTGTCGCCCTGTGGCCGTGGGTCAGGAACGTGGAGCGCCGCGCAGCGCTGCGCCACCTCTGCATCCACTGGCAGTATGCGGCCTCTAAAGGCCGGCATTACCTGGGTGTCGATCCAACTGCGCAGCACCGCCCCTTGCGCGGCGTCCCTGCGGCCGACCTGGCCGGCACCCAGCTCGATCTCGAACAGGGTGATGGCCGAGATCAACAGGTCGGCCGGCGGCACGCCGCCCGCCCAGGCGAGAAGGCCAGGGTTGGCCCGCGCCGGCCGCCGCAGCTCGGAAATGGCGTTGGTGTTGAGCAGGAACATCAGTCCAGCACCGCCGGCCGGGCGATGTCGCCGATGCGTGGCGGCTCGAAGTCGAAATCGGCCCCGGCGTCGTCCTGGCGCAGCATCTCGACGATGGAGCCACCCTGTTCACCCGACAAGCGCTGATAGGTGTCGTAGCGCAGAAGTACGAAGGCCGGTTCGCCGCGATCCGTGACGATCACCGGGCCATCCTCGGCTGCTCGCTTCGCTTCGCTTGGGTTTTGATTGAACTCTCTGCTGGACATCATTCGGCCCATGCCATGCACCCCATCCACTACCATGATAGTACAATACTACATTAAGACGACTCGCGCTACACGAAATGTAGGCACAAGCCTACAAGGCGGCATTGTCTGGATCAGCTGGACGTGCGGCAAGCGGTAGGTGGCGCCGGGCGGGCGCCACGGCGGGGCGACAAGTGGCACCTCGACGAGGTTGTCCTGACCATCGGCGGCCGCAACCATTACCTCTGGCGGGCGGTCGATCAGGATGGCTCCGTTCTCGACGTGCTGGTTCAGAGCCGGCGCGACACCAAGGCGGCCAAACGCTTGCTGCGCAAGCTGCTGAAAACACAGGGCCGGGCGCTGCGCGTGCTGGTGACCGACAAGCTGAAGTCCTACGCCGCCGCCAAGCGGGAACTGGGGATGGGCGGGGAGCACCGCCAGCATAAGGGGCTGAACAACCGGGCGGAGAACTCCCATCACCCCACCCGGCGGCGCGAACGGCAGCGAAAGCGATTCAAAGACCCTGCCCAGGTCCAGCGTTTCCTGTCCATCCACGATCCGATTGCCAAACCTCTTCCAACTCCGCCGCAACCACCGCCCCGCCGCCGACTATCGGAAGGCTCGCACCCAGGCATTCCAGATCTGGGCCGCAGTCGCCGGCGCGCAGCTGGCAGCGTAACTCCGTCTCCCTTTGCGACTTCGCGACCTGCAACATGCAGAGCGCATCGTTCGAGGACGAGATCGAGGCGGTGAACGCGCGGTTCCAGCTCTTCTCCAGCGACGCCGGCATGAGCGCGCCGCTCGTCACCGCCGACAATGTCCCGGCGTCGCTGGCAACTTACGTCTTCCTCGCCTTCTTCGAGTATCTGCTGAACAGTGGAGCGGGCGAGGCCGAAAGCCTCACCGCCACCGTGTCACTCGACGAGATCACGGCGGACCAGTGGAACGCGCTCGCCTTCGATCAGACCGCCGGCGGCCTAACGGTCAGCTTCCGCGGCGGGGTGCAGCTGTCCGCGACGGGTCAGGCCGGACAGGTCCTCGGACGGCTATGTCGACTGCGCGGAGGCCCCCGGAGACTGCGGGCTGCTGCGCACCAACCTGTCGACACAGAGCGAACCTCCTTCGCCCGACGCGGCGTTCGCGGCCATGAGCATCGATGCGGACGAGGACGATGCCAATCTGACCGACGCCACATCGGCCGATGCCGAGGGTGCGCTGAACATTCTTCTGGCCTTCGCCCAGACCAACACGGCCGGCTATTTCCTGTCGCTTGCCGCTGCCGACCCGACGCTGGCCACGCTTTCCCGGACGAACGGCACGGTCAACGTGGCGCTGCTCGCCAGCCGTGGTGCGGCGTTCAAGGCAGGGGAGGCGACCTCGGCGCCGACGACGGCCATGCCACCGCAGGAGATCGTCGTCACACTGACCCTCAAGCGGATCGACAACCTCGATTCCGCGGACACCGCACGGCTGCCGGGAATCGCCGTCGCCCCGGCCCCAGCGACCGCCGACCTTTCAAACGGCCTGGACCGTTTCGCAAGCGCCTTCCAGGCCGTCTTCCCCGCCCTGCTGCTGGCCAGCGGAACCGGTTCGTCCAACAGCGGCCAGCTGTGGACGGTGGCCGCCAGCCTGCTTCAGCCGACCATCTCCGGCAAGGCGACCGACTTCGCGCCGGCGCCGCTTTACACCAGCTTGCAATCCGGAGCCGTCGCGGTGCCGGTCTACGGGGATTTCGGCGGCGACAGCTGGGCGAGCGTCATGACCGCCTACAATAAGCGCCGACGATCCCGGCGGCCTCTGGATGATGACGGTCACGGTCGTGGGCGCCCTACCGGACGGGAGCACGTTGTCCGCCGTGCCGCTGACCGTCGACGGCACGGCACAGCCCGAGACCATGATCGTCGCTGACGATCCGCTCACCGTCACCTACCAGCCCGCCGATTGCCAGGCGCCGGTGATGGTCGAGTTGTCGCTGTCGGGGCTCGACCTGCGGCTCCGCCACAACGGCTGCGCCACGGTGGTTGTCGAGCGCAATGCCGACCTGATGCCCAACGCCGGATGGACGGTGTCGTCAGACTTCATCCTGACAACGACCCCCGCGACGTTCCCGCAACCGGTGACGCCCCTGGTTGACGGGCCGGGCAAGGGGTACGACATCGCCACAGTCGTCGCCGAACCGGAGTCGCCGACCCTGGCCAACTGGTTGAGCGCGCTGCTGAGTGAGGTTGTCGGAACCGCCGCGCAGCCGAGGATATCCGCCACGCTCGGCTTCCGCTTCGCGCAGTACAGCGGAACGGACTCTGCCGGCACCGCACGGACCGTCTACGCCGTGCAGCCGGTGACGGTCAGCCGGACGGTCGTCCTCGGGGATGATGACGGTGCGGACGTGAGCCTCGATGGCTGCGCAACGGCGCTCGCCGATGCTTTCACGGCCTGGGCGAACGCCAAGACCGTGCCAACGGCCACCGGCGAGTTCCTTATCACACTCTGTTTGTTCTCGGTGGGCAGAACCGCGGGAACGGCGTTGCTCCAGCTTCCGAACCGTCACCTCGCCCTCGGGGAGGTGACGGTTTGAATCCGCCCTCCATCCCCGCTCGCGGCACCGGGGCCGTTGCGTCAGCGCCCGAACAGCGCTAACAGCCCGTCGCCCAGCGCACCGCGCCAAGCGAAATGATCGTGCCCGGCGGCATAGTCGCGGTAGACGACGTCGTAGCCCTTGGCCTCCAACACGTCCCGCAGGTGGCGGGAGCTTTCGAGGATGCCGATCTCGCCGTCGCTGCCGCTCTCGAACAGGCCGGCGCTGAGGAAAAAACGCACCGGACGACGATCGCGCGACGCCACCAGACCGGCCACGTGTTCCGGGCGGTCCGGCGGCGCGTCGGCCGGATGCCACCAGAAGGAGCCGGACAGGGAAAGCGCGTTTCCGAACCGATCCGGGTGGGCCAGCGCGGCAGACACCGCCGCCAGCCCGCCATAGCTGGACCCGGCCAGAACCGTGAGATCGGGCCGGGGCCGGACGCCCATACGATCGCTCAACCAGGGAAGAAGCTCGTCGGCGAGCATCGCGGCGAAGGCCGGATTGGCCGGCAGCTCGCGCTCCCGCGCCTCGGTGGTGGGGTTGGCGATGAAGACGGCGACGATCGGCGGCAGGCGGCCATCGCCTGTCAATCGGTCGAGCATCGTTGGAACCGGCGCGCGACGGTCGAGATAGTCCGGACCGTCGAACAGCAACAGCAGGACCGTATCCTTCCCTGCCGGGTCGACGCCGGGCGGTGCATAGACCACGACATCGCGCGTGTTGCCGAGGATGCGGCTGGCGAACCGTTCGCCGATGAGGCGTCCCGCCGGCTCGGTCCAGCCGCCCTCCAAACCAGGCTGGGGCGGGGCGCCGGGCAGTTCCACCAGGGAAACCTGATTGTAGGGATCGGGCGCGTCCATCGGCCAGGGACGGCGGTTCAGCGGATCGGCCTGAAGCTGCGCCAGGATCGCCATCCGGCATTCGCGGCAGGTTCCGCGGAAGTCCGGCACGTCCGGCGCGATCTGATAGGACAGGCGGGTGGAGGCGGGGACGACGAAGCTCTTGAACCAGACGTCGCTGTCGCCGAGGCGTTCGAGGGTCTCGTGCCGGGAGGTCGGGCCGCCCAGCAGGCGCACGTTGTGGCGCGCGCCCCGCGCCAGGAAGGTCAACATGACCCGGTCCGATCCCGGCGGGCCCATCGACGGTTCCACCAACGGCGTGCCGCGCCGGGCGATGTCCCGCCAGAAGGCGTCGGTCCCGCCGCCACGCTTCACCGTTTCCGCCAGGGCGGCGATGGTCGGACTCAGATATCCCTGAAGGACGGGATGCTGGTCCGCCACGGCGATGCGGCGGGTCAGCGCCAGCCGATAGCCGCCGGTCCCGCGCAGCGTGACCCGCAGCGCCGCCATGCCGGGCTTGGCGACGAAACGGAAGACCTCCCGCCCCGCCGTTCCGTTCAGGAGCAGCCGGACGGGGTGCCCTTCCTGGTCGATCAGCCGCAGCTCCGCCGCGTCCGTTCCCGAATCGAGCACGCCTTCCACATAGTCGCCGTCGTCGAGGTCCAAGGAATGGACGGCGCTGGGCTCCGTGCCGGACACGGGAACGTCGAGAACCAACGGGGAGCCGTCCGGCGCCCCGGCGCAGGCGTTCAGAACCATGATCACCATTCCCATGATCATCAGGCGCTTCATGCGCCCTTCCTTTCTCATCCGCCCACCGCGGCGCGGACCGGTTCCGCATCAGCCGCCGCCGCTCCGATCACCCGGTCGAGCAGGGGGCCGACGATCCGCAGGGACGCCGGGGCGATGATGTCCTCGTGCGAGCAGTGGGACAGGCGGTGGACGGAGAGGCGTCCGGTCCGGCCCGCCCAGCTTCCCTCGGGGTCGATGTCCGGAGGGATCGACTTCTCCGCGACGAACAGCGTCAATTCACCGTCGTAAACGGGGGTTCGGGCCTTCGAGAGAACCCGGATGGCGTCCTTGTAGTTGCCGAAGATGTGGCCGAACATCTCCACCTTCTCCCGCCGCAGAGCCTCGTCCATCACGTCGGCCAGAGCGTCGTTGAGGAATTGTTCCTGCTCCCGCTCGGCCGCCTGATCGGCGTCGGTGCGGCCGAGTCCGCTCCAGTCGTGCGCCTCCGCCGGATAGGTGTCGAGCAGGCCGAGGAAATCCACCCGCTCCCCCAGCCGCCGCAGCCGCACCGCCAGGCCGTAGGCGACCGTGCCGCCCAGAGAATAGCCCAGCAGATGGTAGGGACCCTGCGGCTGCACCTCGCGCAGGATGGCGAGCTGGCGGTCGCACAGCTCGTCGAGGTCGGCGCTGAGCGCCAGCGGGCCGTTGGGGCGCGGCGATTGCAACCCGACGATGGGTCGGTCCCCGCTTAGGTAACGCGACAGGACGCTGTATTGCCAGGACAGGCCAGACCCCGGATAGAGGCAGATCAGCGGCGGGCCCGACCCGTCGCGCAGGCGGATCACCGGCGCGAAACCGAGATTCTCCGGCTCGTCCCGCTCGCCCGTTTCGGCCAACAGGGCGGCCAGCCGGGCGACGGTGGGGGCGACCATGATCTGGCTGACCGCCACCGGCTGGCCCAGGTCGCGGCGGATGCGCGCGGCCAGCCGCATCGCCAGAAGGGAATGGCCGCCGATGGCGAAGAAATCGTCGTCCGCACCGATCCGCTCCATGTCCAGCAGTTCAGCGAAGAGGACCGCCAGACGGCTTTCCAGCCCCGGCGCCGGGGCGCGGCCCGACGAGGCCGCCTGGGCGCCTACCGCGGGCAGGGGCAGGGCCTTGCGATCAAGCTTGCCGTTCGGCGACAGGGGCAGGGCGGCCAGCGTCACATAGGCGGCGGGCAGCATGTGCGGCGGCAGCGTGTCCCGCAGAGCGGCGCGGATGGCCGCCTCGTCCAGAGCGTGGCCCGCCGCCGGGACGAGATGGGCGATGAGCTGGCGCTGGTCCATGCCCGGCTCGGAGCGGCCTCCGCCCAGCGCCACAGCGGTCACCACCGCTTGGGCCACGCCGGGCAGGGCGGCCAGCGCGCTTTCGATCTCGCCCAGCTCGATGCGCTGGCCGCGGATCTTCACCTGATGGTCGGTGCGGCCCAGATACTCGACCGAGCCGTTCGGCAGCCAGCGGGCGAGGTCGCCGGTGCGGTACATGCGCCGCCCGTGATCGAAGGGATCGGCGACGAAGCGCGACGCGGTCAGGCCGGGGCGCCCGAGATAGCCGATGGCGAGCTGGTCGCCGCACAGATACAGCTCCCCCACCGCGCCCGGCGGGACAGGGCGCAGGGCGTGGTCGAGGATGCGGAGCTGCGTGTTCCACACCGGCCGGCCGATGGGAACGCCGCCGTCCCCCTCGATCCAGGCCCCGGAGGCCGGGCAATAGGTGACGTCCACCGCCGCCTCGGTCGGGCCGTAGAGGTTGTGCAACTCCGCGCCGAAGCGGTCGCCGAAGGCGCGCGACAGGCCCCGCCCCAGCGCCTCGCCGCTGCAGAAGACGCGGGTCAGGCTGGCGCAGACCGGAGCATCGGGACTGTGGCTTTCGATCACGCTGTCCGTGAACAGGGCCAGCATCGACGGCACGAAATGGATCGTGGTGATGCGGTGATCCTCTATCAGCCGGACCAGAGCCGCCGGGTCGCGGTGGGCCTCGGGCGGCGCCATGACCAGCCGCGCCCCGACCAGGAAGGACCAGAAGAATTCCCACACCGACACGTCGAAGCCGCAGGGCGTCTTTTGCAGGATCGCGTCGTCCGGCCCCAAAGGATACTCGTTCTGCATCCACAGGATGCGGTTGACGATGGCGCCGTGCGACACCGCCACGCCTTTGGGCCGTCCGGTGGTGCCGCTGGTGAAAATGACGTAGGCCGGGTGCTCCGGCATCAGCCCGTCAGAAAGGACAGGTGTTTCATCCCCCGCCCCGCCGTCCTTATCGACGGACAGCACCGGCACCGCGTCGCCGAACAGCGGGCGCGAGGCCGCGTCGGTCATCAGGACGCGCGGGCGGGCGTCGGACAGCATGAAGGCCAGCCGCTCCACGGGATAGCCGAGGTCGAGCGGCAGATAGGCCGCTCCCGCCTCGATGACCGCCAGGATCGACAGGCTGAGGGACGCGGAGCGCGGCACGCCCACCGCCACCACGTCGCCAGGACGCACGCCCAGAGCGCGCAGCCGCTTGGCCAGAGCGGTTACCCGCCCTCGAACGTCGCGGAAGGTCAGGCTTTCCCGCTCGTCGACCAGGGCGAAGGCGTCAGGCGTGCGCGCCGCCTGCGCGACGAGGAGGTCGCGCAGCGTGGTCCGGGGCACCGCCCGCGCGGTGGCGTTCACCGCGGCGAGGTGCCGCCGCTCCCCCTCCGTCAAGGTCGGCAGGGCGGCCACGGGCGTCTCGGGATGGCGGACCAGCGTGGTCAGCAAGCCGCGGACCCGCTCCGCCAGCGCCCTCGCGTCGGGGACCGCGCCGCGGTTCTCGACCAGCAGGGTCAGTTCCCGGCCCGGCAGCACCAGCAGGGCCAGCGGGTAGTGGCTGTAGCCGCGGTTGTGGACGCCGGCGACGCGGACGCCGTCGAGGTCGAGGGACTCGCAACCGCTGTCCGGATAGTTCTCCACGACCAGCAGCGTGTCGAACAGCGTGGCGCCACCCGCCATCGCCTGAAGCTCCGACAGGCCTAGGCCGTCGTGTTCCATCAAGGCGATGTGGCGCTCCTGGATGGCCGGAAGCTGTTCCCACAGCGGTCGCGCCGGGTCCAGCGCCACCCGCACCGGCAGGGTGTTCAGGAACAGGCCGACCTGCTCCCCGACGCCCGGAACGGCACTGGAACGACCGGAGACCGGCGTGCCGAACAGCACGTCGTCACGCCCCGCCAGATTGCCGAGAACCAATCCCCACACCGCCTGCATCAGAGCGTTGAGGGTCAGCCCCTCCGCCCGCAGCCGGGAGAGGAGGGCGTCGGTCAGCTCCGCCGGCAGAGCCAGTTCCGACTCCTCCATTGGTGCGTCACCGCCGGACCGGGCCGGGTCGAACAGGACGGTCGGGGTAGCCCCGGCCAGCGCCGCGCCCCAGGCGTCCCGGCTTGCGGACAAATCACGGGCCAGCAGGCCGTGAACCACCGCCGGATAGCCGACGGCCAGGGGCGTCAGCGCGTCGGGACCCTGCGCATAGGCCGTCAGCAGGTCGCGCAGCAGCAGCGGCGTGGACCAGCCGTCCACCACCAGATGATGCACGGCGATCAGCAGCCGATGACGGTCCGGCGCGGTGCGGACGAGGATAGCCTTCACCAGACCCAGGAAACGGTCGGTCGGGTTGGCGCGCTCCGCCGCCGCGGCCTCGATGCGGGCCAGCTCCGCGGCGCGGGTTTCCGGGATCATGCCCGACAGGTCGTGGCGCTCGAAGGGCCACAGCCCGGCGCCGCCGTCCGGCAGGGCGGGGATGACCAGCAGCGGCTCGCCGCGCCCGTCATGGTCGAACAGCCCGGCAAGCTGCGGGTGGCGGCGCAGCACCGCGTCGAAGGCCCGCCCCAGCCGCTCCGCGTCCAGCGGCCCGTCGAGGTCGAGCGCGGTGAAGGCGTTGTAGGCGCTGGCCTTTCCGCCCAACTGGCTCTGGAACAGCATGCCCTTCTGCAAGGGCAGCAGCGGCACTACCGCGGCGACCGGGCCGTGACGGGCCTCCAGCGCCGTCGGATCGATACCCTGTTGCTCGGTCGCGGTCCGGCTTTCCGGAGCCAGCGTCTTCAGGGCGAGCGCCATGCGCCGCGGGTCGCGCCCGGCGAAGACGTCGCGGGGGCGCAGCTCGAACCCGTGGGCGCGCAGGGCGCTGCCCAGCGCGATGGCGCTGATGCTGTCGCCGCCCAGCGCGAAGAAATCGGCGTCGGCGCCGACCGACGGCAGTTGCAGCACCGTCGCCATGGCGCGGCAGAGCAGCGCCTCCGCCGGGGTGGCGGGAGCCGTGCCGCCGGTCTCCGCCGCCGGGGCGGGCAGACGGGCGCGGTCCACCTTGCCGTTGACGGTCAACGGGAAGGCGTCCAGCACCACCAGCGCCGAGGGCACCATGTAGTCCGGCAACCGCTCGCGCAGCCCATGCAGCAGCTCACGGGACGTCCGCTCCGATCCTTCGGCCAGGGTGCAATAGGCGATCAGCCGGTGGCTGCCGTTCACTGCCTCCGCCGCCACCAGCGCGCCCGACACGCCGGGCAGGCGGTGAAGGGCGGCCTCCACCTCCGGGATCTCGATGCGGTAGCCGCGCACCTTGATCTGGTGGTCGGCGCGCCCGATGAAGTCGATCTGCCCATCGCCGGTCCAGCGCACCAGATCGCCGGTCCGGTAGAGCCGTCCGCCGGACCCGAAGGGATCGGCGACGAAGCGCTGGGCGGTCAGTCCCGGACGGCCCACATAGCCCGCCGCCAGACCGGCGCCGCCGATGTACAGCTCGCCCACGGCGCCCACCGGAACCGGGCGCAGCCGGGTGTCCAGCACATGGACCCGCACATTGCCGACCGGACGCCCGACCACCGGCCGCTCCGCCACCGTGACGGGCGCGCGCAGCGTGTCCACCGTGTTCTCGGTCGGGCCGTAGAGATTCACCGCCATCAGATCGGCATGGCCGCGGAGCTCCGCCCACAGGGTGGGGGAGGCCGCCTCGCCGCCGATCAGGATCAGCGTCGGGTGATGGTGTCCCGGCTCCATCAGGCCGCAGGCGAGCATCTGCGCGCAGAAGGAGGGCGGCAGGTCCATGGCGTCGATGCGCCGGCTGCGCACCTCCTGCACCAGCGCGTGGGCGTCGCGCCGCATCTCCTCGTCGAAGACGTGAAGCTCCTGCCCCAGCAGCATCCAGAAGATTTGCAGCCACGAAGAGTCGAAGGCGAAGGAATGGGTGTGCGCGGCCCTGAGGGCGCGCGACCCGTGGCGCCGCCGGACGGCCTCCAGCGCCGGTCCGTAGACCGTCGCCGTGTGGGACAGCAACAGGTTCAGAAGCGCGCCGTGGGTGTTCATCACTCCTTTCGGGCGCCCCGTGGAGCCGGAGGTGAAAATGATGGTCGCGACATGACCGGGCGTCAGAGGCGCCTTGCGCTCCGCCGCCGCGACGGGGCCGCCGGGCAGGGCGGCACAGGCGGCCAGCAGGTCGGCATCGTCCAGGCACAGAGTCTCCAGCCCGGCGGGCAACCGCCCGGCCACCGGGGCCCAGGTCAGAGCGCAGCGCGGCCCGGCGTCCTCGCACATCATCGCCAACCGCTCGGTGGGGTAGTCGAGGTCCAGCGGCAGATGGGTGCCGCCGCTCGCCAGAACGGCCAGCATGGCGACCACCGCGTCGGCGGAGCGCGGAATCGCCACCGCCACCACGTCGCCGGGACCGACGCCGCGCGCGATCAACAGCCGTGCCAGCCGCGACACCGCGCCCGACAGCTCCGCGAAGGTGATGCGGGTGTCGCCGAACACCAGCGCCGTGGCCTCCGGCGTCTCGGCGGACTGGCGGTCCAGGACCTCCACCAGGGTCGCCGGGCGCTCCGGGGCGGCGAAGACCGGACCGGCGGACCATACGGCGATGGCCGCCTCCTCGTCGGCGTCCATCACCGGCAGGCCGTCCAGCGGAGTGCCGGCCACCGCGGCGTCGAGCAGCCGGACCAGGCGCCGGGCATGGCGGGCCAGTTCAGCGGCGTCGTAGCGGGTGCGGTCGGCGCGCAGCTCCAACGCGATGCTGCCGCCGCGGGTCATCAGGCCGAACTCGAAGTCGTCCACCGGACCCGTCGCCAAATGGTGGGTGATCGCCTCGACACCCGCGAAGTCCAGGTCGTAATCGAACAGGCGGTAATTGACCACCGGGCCGTAGAGCGCCTTTCCCGACCCGACCTGCCCCAGGTCGCGGGGGATGCGCTCCGCGTCGTAGCGCTGGTGCCGGCGCGCCTCCCGCAGCGCGGACCGCACCCGCCCGGCGGCCTCGGCCAGCGTGCCGGCCCCGGTCAGGTTGATGCGCACCGGCAGCACGTTGACCACCGGCGCCATGGCGTGGACGGCGGCGGAGCCCATGCGCCGCATGAAGGGCACGCCCACCACCGGACGGGGATCGCCGGACAGCCGGTGCAGATAGACGGCGATGCCGGCCATCGCCAGATCGGCGACCGACACGCCGCAAGTCTCCGCCAGTCCGGCGAGCGCGCGGGCCAGAGGGCCGGGCAGGGCGGCGGCGTGGGCCACCACCTCCGACGTCGCCTGCTGCTCGGTCGGCTTGGCGCCTTGGACCGAGAGAGTCAGCGGCGCCGGAAAGTCCCGGCACAGCCCGCTCCAATAAGCGCGGTCGCGTGCCAAGGCGTCGGACTCGAGATAGGCCGCTTCCTCCTCCGCCACCGCGGAGACGGAGACGAAGGGACAAGGAGCCGGCGCTCGCCCTTCGACAGCCGCGCCGTACAAATCCGCGATGCGCCGTGTCAGCGCGTTGAAGCTGTAACCGTCCAGCATGATGTGGTGGTAGCGCTGGTACCAGATCCAGCGCGGTGTTCCATCCGCCCCGGTGACGTCGAACAGGATCTGGCGGCACAGCGGGCGGTCGCCGTCGGCGGGCAGGTTTCCGGCCAGATCGTCGGCCATGACAGCGCGCGCCGCCTCTTCCGGGTCGGAAACGCTGGTCAAATCGATGCGCTCCGGCTCCGTCGCCGCATCGCCGCCGCCCAGAATCTGGACAACGCGGCCATCCCTTTCGGCGAAGCGTGCGGTCACCGTGTCGGCCTCCGCCAGCCCGTCGCGGATGGCCCGCGACAGGCGCGCGGCGTCGATGGCGCCGTTCAGCTCGATGGCGTGGGCGATGACGTAGGCGTTCTTCCGGGCCGCGACCTGATCCGCCAGCCAGATGCCCAGTTGCGTGCCCAGCAGGGGGATGATGCGCATGGCCCTGTCCTCATGAGTGCTTTGAAAAGCCGTCAGGCGGCGGCGGGGGTGAGGTCGGTCCAGGCGGCCTCGATGTGGTCGAGGCAGGCGGCGCGCCCGGCGGGGCCGAAGACGGCGGTCCAGCCCTCCGGCACCGCGGCGAAGCACGGCCACAGGCTGAACTGGCCGGCATCGTTCGCCAGCGCCAGAAAGTCGTGGCGCTCGTCGTCGAAGGGGTTCACATACTGGTCGTTGGTCATCGGTTAGGTTCCTGAGATGAAAAGGCTAGCGCCCCAGCGTCGCCCCGCCGTCCACCAGCAGGTCGGCCAGCGTGATGTGGCCGGCGGCGGGGGAGGCGAGGAAGACCACCGTCTCCGCCACGTCGCGCGGCGTGGCGAGCTTGCCGAGCGGGATGCCGAGCTTGTGCTGGCCGGGATTGCCCTGGATGGTCTTCGCCGCCCCGTCCGGCCCGTTCCACAGCGCGCGCTGCATCGGCGTGTCGGTGGAACCGGGGGAAACGACGTTGCAGCGCACGCCGAAGGGTGCGAGTTCGAGCCCCACCGTCATGGTCAGGCTGGTCAGCGCGGCCTTCGATGCGCCATAGGCGGCCATGCCGATCCGCGGCACATGGGCGGCGTTGGACGACACGCTGACGATGGCGCCGCCGCCCCCGCTGCTTTTGAAGGCCGGGATCACCGCCCGCATCATGTGGAAGGGACCGGCCACGTTGACGGCGAAGCTGTCGCTCCAGTCGGCGTCGCTCATCGTCTCCACCGGTCCCATGCGCAGGATGCCGGCGACGTTGGCCAGGACGTCGATCCGCGTGCCCTCGGCGAACAGCGCCCGGCAAGTTCCGGCCACCGCGTCTGCGTCGGCGATGTCCAGAGTCACGGCGCGGTAGGGCCGCTCCCCACCGTCGTGCCAGAGGCGGTCGAAGGCGACGACGATGGCGCCGCGGGCGTGGAGCAGGTCGGCCACGGCCCGCCCGATCCCTTGCCCCGCGCCGGTCACCCAGGCGGTCCGGCCCGCAAAGTCCGTCATGCCGCCACGCGCCCGGAAGCGGCCAGCCGGGGCTCGATCAGCGCCCACCAGCCGTTGATGCTCGGCTGCGCGGCCAGTTCGGCGAAGCCGACCTCCACTCCCACGGCCTTCCAGCGGTCCACCATCTGCATCACCGCGATGGAATCCAGACCGAAATCCATCAGATTGTCGTCGTCCCCCGGTGCCTCGTCGAGCGAGGCCAACAGGATGCGCCGCAGCCCCTCCTTGCTCAGCACCGCCGCGGGGGCGGCCAGCAGGCTGTCGGAATGGATCGTCCGCCCGGCGTTGCGCGCGACGTAGCGCAGCGCCATCATGTGATCCTCGCGCGAGAAGTCGGCGATGGCGTCGGCGATCAGGAAGGGCTTGATGCCGCGCATGAAGGCGTCCAGCGCCGTCTGCATCACGCCGATGTGCGCGTAGATCCCGCAGATCAGGAGCTGGTCGCGCCCCGCCTCCGCCATCATCTCGGCCAGCGGGGCGCGGAAGAAGGCGCTGTAGCGCCATTTGGTCAGCACCCGGTCGTCGGCGTCCGGAGCCAGCGGGGCGACGATGCCCGCCAGATCCGGCTCGGCCGTCAGGCCCGGCCCCCACATATCGTTCAGCAGGCCGCGGTCGGCGTCGGTCTGCACCGGCGGCTGGGCCGTGTAGACGACCGGCACGCCCAGCGCCTTCAGATGGCGCTTCAGCCGGACGATCCGGTCGATGCAGCTGACAATGGCCGGGTTCGCCGCGCCGTAGAAGCCGACGAAATAGTCCTGCATGTCGTGGATCAGCAGGACCGCACGGGCGGGGTCGACGCTCCAGGACACCTTGTCCTGCGGCAGGTCCGCCGCGGTGGGCAGGGCGTAGGGGGCGATGGATCGGATGGTCATGATGCGGTCGTTTCCATGAGAACGTTGTCTTGGCGCGCCCGCTCGCGCAGGGTCTGCTTGTCGACCTTGCCGACGGCGGTCTTGGGCAGGTCCCGGACGAAAACGAAGCGGTCGGGCAGCTTGAAGTCGGCCAGCCCCTGGCCGCGCAGGAAGCGGCGCAGCTCCGACGGCTTGGTGCCGGGCGGGGCGATCACGAAGGCGCAGGACCGCTCGCCCATCAGCGCGTCGGGTATGGCGACGACCGCGGCGTGGCCCACCGCGGGGTGGCCGGCCAGCAGGTCTTCGACCTCCTGCGCGTCGATCTTCTCGCCGCCGCGGTTGATCTGGTCCTTGTTGCGCCCGCAGACGACGAGGTTGCCGCCCGGCGCCAGGCTGACCAGATCGCCGCTGCAATAGAACCCCTCGGCGTCGAAGACGCGGGCGTTGTGCGCGTCGGCCTTGTAATAGCCGCGGAAGGTGTAGGGGCCGCGGGTCCATAGCTCCCCCACCGCACCGGGCGGGACCGGGTGGCCGGCGGCGTCGAGGATGCGGATTTCGTCGTCGGGGCTCATCGGGCGGCCCTGGGTGTTGACCACCGTCCAGGGATCGTCGTCGAGCCGCGTGTAGTTCACCAGCCCTTCCGCCATCCCGAAGACCTGCTGGAGACGGCAGCCCAGCCGCTCCGGCACCCGTTCGGCGACGGCGGGGCTGAGCTTGGCGCCGCCGACCTGGACGACCTCCAGGCTGGAGAGGTCCTCGGCGCCGTCGGCGGCCTCCAGCCAGACCGACAGCATCGGCGGGACCAGCGCCACCCAGGTGACGCGGTGGCGCGCGATCAGCGGGAAGCAGGTCGCGGGGCTGGGGTCGCCGGCCATCACCACCGTTCCGCCGGCGTGGAACACGCCGAGCGCGCCGGGCGAGCTGAGCGTGAAGTTGTGCGGCGCCGGGAGGGCGCAGAGGAAGCGGCAGGACCCGTCCAGCCCGCAGATCTCGACGCTGCGGCGGACGCTGTAGAGATAGTCGTCGTGGGTGCGCGGGATCAGCTTCGGCGTACCGGTGCTGCCGCCGGACAGCTGGAAGAAGGCCACGCCGGACGGATCGGCGGCAGGGGCTGCCCCGGGCGCGTCCTCCGCCAGCGCACCGCCGTCGGCCCAGGCGAAGCCGCCGATCCCGTCGTCCGCCGGAGCGCCGAGCAGGAGCAGCCGCTCCGGCCCGACCGTTTGCCCCATCAAGGCGGCCAGGGACGGGTCCCCCGCCGACAGCACGGCCAGGGCCGGCTCGATCTGGCGCGCGTAGGCGGTCAGCTCATAGACGCCATGGCTGTTCAGCGCGTTGACCGGCACCACCCCGCAGCGCAGCAGGGCGAAGAAGACCAGATAGAACTCCGCGCGGTTGGGCAGCCGGACCAGCGCGGTGTCGCCGGGCCGCAGGCCACGGGCGCGGAAGGCCGCGGCCAGACGGACAGACAGGCACTGCAGGTCGGCGTAGCGGAACCGGCGCTCCCCGCAGAGGATCGCGGTGGTCTCCGCCGCCGCACCCCGGTGGCGGTCGATCACGTCGGTCAGCGGGTCGCCGGTCCAGTAGCCCTTGGCGCGGTAGCGCTCCGCGAACGCGGCGGGCCAAGGCGTGAAGGGAATGGTCACGACGCCAGCTCCACCGGAAGGTCGGTGTTGGATGGCCGGGCGGACGCGACGCCGAACAGGTTCAGCATGGTGATCAGCTTGGCCGCCGTTTCCTCCCACTCCGCCGCCGGATCAGAGTCGGCGACGACGCCGGCTCCAGCATAGAGCCGCAGATGCCGGCCCTGGACCAGCCCGCAGCGGATGGAAAGGGCCCATTCGCCGTTGCCCCGGCTGTCCATCCAGCCGACCATGCCGCCGTACCAGTTGCGGGCGTAGCCCTCCAGCCGGTCGATGGCGTCGCGGGCGAGGTCGGTCGGCGTGCCGCAGATCGCCGGCGTCGGGTGCAGCGCGTGGGCGAGCCGCAGCGACGACACCGCGGGATCGGCCAATTCACCGGTCAGTTCGGTGGACAGATGCAGCATGGTCGGGGTGCGGATCACGCTGGGCGCGTCTGGCACCGACAGTTGGCTGCAATGGCCGGCGAGCGCCGCGCGCACCGCCTCGACGACGTAGCGGTGTTCCGTCCGGTCCTTCGTGGAGGTGAGCAGGGCGGCGGTGCGCTGGCGCTCCACCTCGGCGGATGGGCTGCGCGGGGCGGAACCGGCCAGCGGGTTGCTGGCCACGGTCCGCCCGGTCTTGCGGATCAGCAGCTCCGGGCTCGCCCCCACCAGCGTCTGCCCATAGGCGACCGGTGCCGCGAAGACGTAGGCTCCGGGATTCTGCCGCAGCAGGGCGCGCAGCAGGCGGCCCGGCGCGAAGGCCTCGCGCGCTTCCACGTCGAGCGGGCGCGACAGAACGACCTTTTTCAAAGCGGTGTCGCGGAACAGGTCGATGGCCTGGGCCACCGCCGCTTCGAAGGCGCTGCGTCCCACGGTTTCTTCGATGGCGTTCAGTGCGACGGGGTCGGGGTCGGCGGCCATGCGGCCGGCGTCCTCGTAATCGCAGTGCTCGGGGATGAACAGGCGGGCGTGCTGGCGTCCATCGAAGGGAACGGCGCCGACCAGGATGGGATTCTCGACACCCTGGGCCTTGCGGCGGCGGAAGGCGCGGTCCAGCGCCTCCTCCCACCGGCCATCGGCGAAGCTGCGGTCGTCGAGCGCGACGTCCAACCGCTCGTCCACGCCGTAGGCTTTCAGGACGCGGCCACGCGAGGCGAAGGCAAAATCCGGGTCGGAACGGCCGCCGAGCGGCCGCTCCCCGGCGGGCAGGGGTAGAACGTCCATGGAAACACGAGCCTCCACTGTCCATCCGCCAGCGCGGACGACGTTGACTTGGTCGGAAAAAGCGCGCCGTTGACGGTCCGTGTGGGCGCGGGAATCATCACCGGCGTTCTGCCGGAGCCATGAGCGGCGTCCGCATACATAGAAATGCGAATGATTCTCATTCGCAATATAGGGATATGTCCGATCCCGCGCAAGCGCTTTCTGCAACCGCCGCGGGATTTCTTTCCCTCGGAATTAATCGCCCGCTTCCGCCATCCTCCGGTCGTGCGTCCTGGCGCCCAGACGGTCGGACAGGCGGAAGACCAGGGACAGCACGACGGGCAGGACCGTCACCGTCACCAGGCTGGAGATCAGCAGGCCGCACAGCACGACCAGCCCCAGCCCGCGGTACAGCTCCGTCCCGGCGCTGGACACCGCGACCATCGGAATCAGGCCGGCGACGGTCGTCACTGTGGTGATCAGAATGGGGCGCATCCGGCTCTGCAAGGCGTCGGCGATGGCCTCCGCGCCGGACATGCCGTGCGTCCGGCGGTTCACGGCGGCCTGCTCGACGATCAGGATGGGGTTGTTCACCACCGTCCCGACCAGCACCAGGAAGCCCATCATGGTCAGCACGTCGAAGGGCTGGGTCGTGCCGAAGCCTCCGGGCAGGCCGGCGGCGAGGTTGTAGAGCCACAGCCCGACAAGCCCGCCGCCGATCCCCGTGGGCACCACCGCCATGATGATCAGCGGATAGCCCCAGTGCGAGAAGACGGCGACCAGAACCAGATAGGTGATGGCGAGCGCCAGCAGGAACCCGCCAGCCAGGGCGGAGCGCAGCTCGTCCAGCGACCCGCCGGCCCCGGTGATGCGCGTGCTCATCCCCTCGGGAATCACGCCCTCGGCGCGCAGCCGGTCCACCAGATCGCTCCGCACCGCGGCGATGCCGGATTCCAGCGCCACCGACCGCGGCGGGATGATGGTCAGGGTGACCGTCCGGAACCCGTCGATCCGCGCGATGCTGGAGGCCCCCACGGTTTCCCGCAGCTCGGCGAGGCTGGACAGCGGCACCGGTGCGCCGCGGCCGGTGTGGAGCACCAGATCGGCGAAGCCCTGGCGGTCGCGGCCCAGGCCGCCGTTCACCCGCAGATAGATGTCCAGCGTCTCGTCGTTCAGCAGATACTCGTCGGCGAAGGCGCCGTCCGAATAGGCGCGCAGCGTGTAGCCCAGTTCGGCCAGCCCGATGCCCATCTCGCCCGCGCGCTCCCAGTTCGGGTGCAGTTCCAGGAAGGGCTGCGACATGGCCAGGGTGGGCGGGGAGGGGTCACTGTTGACCTGCCCGTCGGGGAACAGATCGCCCGCGCGGTCGAGCACCGTCAGCGCCGTGGCGTAGAGCGTGGTCAGGTCGCCGCCGCTCAGCTCCAGCCGGATGGCGCGGGCGCCGCCGCTGTTGCCGGAAAAGATCGACCCGCGCGCGGCGAAGCCGCGCATCCCGGGAATCGCCCGCATCCGCTTGGTGACGTTGGCGATCAGCGCGTCGGTGTCGGCGGGGTTGATCGGCTCCGTCACGAAACGGATGAAGCCGGGGCGGATGAAGCTCAGATTGACGCGCAGCGGCGGAATGCCGGTCTCGGCGTCGGTGTCCGCGGCACCCACCTGACGGCTCAGCAGCGGGTCGATCTGCCGCCAGACCTCCTGCATCGACTCCATGCTGTAGCCGGGCGGGGCGGCCATGAAGCTGAAGACGGTCGCCTCCTCGCCCTCCGGCAGATATTCGGCGGGCGGCACCATGGCGAGCATGACGGCCACCATGGCCGCGGCGGAGACGGCGAGGATCGCCAGCTCCCGCCGGGCGCTGTGCAGCATCCAGCGCACCGCCACACCCAGCATGCCTTCCTTCTCCGGCCCGCGCGAGGCGGCGGCGGACGCCACCGACCAGCGCCCGGCGACGACGGGAACCAGAACCAGGGCGGCGACCATCGACATGACGACGGCGCCGGTGATGGCGATGGCGATGTCGGAATAGAGCTGCCCGGCCTCCGCCGTGATGAACAGCACCGGCAGGAAGACCAGGACGGTGGTGAGGGTCGAGGACAGGATCGCCGGCCACACCTCGGCGATGCCGTCCTCGGTCGCGGCGGCCTTCGACTTGCCCATGCGCAGGTGGCGGGCGATGGCGTCCAGTGCGACCACGCTGTTGTCCAGCGTCATGCCGATGGCGAAGGCGACGCCGGACAGCGAGATGACGTTGATGCTGCGCCCGGCGGCGGCCAGGACCAGCAGGGTGGCCAGCGTGCAGACCGGCATGCTGGCCGCCGCCGCCGCGGTCGCCGGGATGGAGCGCAGGAACAGCAGGAGCACCACCGCGGCCAGGACGCTGCCGGCGATCAGGTTGCTCAGCACGTTGTCGATGGACCGCTCCATGTAGCGCACGTCCTCCGACAGCAGCCGCATGGACAGACCGCGCTCCTTCAGGGCGTGGCGGTTCAGTTCCTCCACAGCCTTGGTCACCGCCTCCTTGACGGCGATGACGTTGGCGCCGGCCCGCTTGCCGATGGTGACGAGCAGGGTGGGGCGCCCGTCGGCGAAGGCGACGCTGCGCGCCTCCTGGGTCGCCATAGTCACCGATCCGACGTCGCGCAGGCGGATCGCCGTGCCGTTCTCGCGCGCGACGATCAGGTCGGCCAGATCCTCCAGGTCGGAGAAGCGCCCGATGGTGCGCAGAAAGTAGCGGCGCTTGCCGAAGTCGCGGTCGCCGCCGGAGACGTCGCGGTTGCGCGCCCGCACGGCGTCGCGCACCGTTCCCACATTCAGGTTGCGGGCGGACAGCTTCAGCGGGTCGAGCAGGATGTGGATTTCCTGCGTGGCCCCACCGATCACCTCGGCCTTCGCCACGCCGGCCACTCGCTCCAGCCGCGGGCGCAGGACGTTCTCGATCCAGTTGGTCTCGCGCTGGATGGACTCCGCGTCGGTGGCGCCGTCCAGCCGCTCGACGCCGAAGAACAGGAAGGGCTCCGCCGTCGCGGATTCGGCGACGATGCGCGGGCGGTCCACCGTCTCCGGATAGTCGGTGACCTGCGACAGCGCGTTGTCGATGTGGATCAGCGCCTCGTCAACGGAGGTGCCGGCGGGGAACTCCAGCTCCACCTGACCGCCGCCGAACTCGGCGCTGGAGGACAGGCGGACGAGGCCGGGGATGGCGCGCAGGTATTTCTCCTGCTCGATCAGGATGTCCTGCTCGACATCCTGCGGGGTGGCGCCGGGCCAGTTGGTGTCCACCATGATCCGGCGCGGGCTGATGTCGGGGATCATCTGCACCGGAATGCGGAAGACCGACACCGCGCCCAGCAGGCACAGGATCAGGACCGACACCAAAGCGGCCAGCGGGTTGCGCAGGATCAGGCGGGTCATCGCGACTCCGGATAGGAACGTGAACGGTCCCTCTCCCGCCCCGGGAGAGGGAAGGGGCCCGCGCGGAGCGCGGGAAGGGTGAGGGTGCCGCCAAGGATCGGCGCCTTGATCCTCGCAGGACCCTCACCCGGCCCTTCGGGCCACCCTCTCCCGGGGCTCTCGGCGGCCAAAGGCCGCCTGACGCCGTCAGCGCCCGCATGCGGGCGCGAGAGGCGGGAGAGGGGTTTTTCTCACCCCACCATGTCCGGGACGACCGGCTGGTCGGGGCGCAGACCCTCGTTGCCCTGGACGACCACCAGATCGTCGGGACGAAGCTCGGGGCTGAGGACCTCCACATGGTCGCCGGAATGGCGGCCCGTGCGCACCGCCACCGGGCGGGCCACCGCCCCGTCGTCGCCGCGCTGCACCACCCAGACGCGGGCGCTGCCGTCGGGATGGCGCTGCACCGCGTCCGCCGGGACCTGGAGCGCGATCTCCGCCGTTCCCGGCGCCGGGCCGAGCGCGACGCCGACGCGCGCCGACATGCCGGGCATCAGCCGCCCCTCGGGGTTGGGAAGCGCGATGTGGACGCGGAAGCTGCGGCTGACCGGATCGGCGGCGGGCACCACCCGCTCGACCGCCGCGGCGACGCCGGCCCCCTCCGGCGCGTCGGCGACCAGAACGGTGACCGGCGTGCCGGCTTCAATCCGCCCGTGCTGGCGCTCCGGCACATCGACGACGACGCGCAGCGGGTCGGTGGCGGCGAGCTGGAGCACCGAGCCGCCGGACCCCACCCATTGCCCGCGTTCGGTGCGCCGTTCGGTCACCACCCCGGCGAAGGGCGCGGTCAGCGCGTGACGCGCCACCTGCTCCCGCTGGATGGCGACGGCGGCGCGGAGTTGGCGGACCTTGGCCTCCTCTATGGCGGCCTGGGCGAGTTGCGTGCGGAAGCGGGACTGCGAGACGCTTTGCACGCCGGCCAGCGCCTCCGCCTCGCGGGCCAGCCGTAGGGCGTCGCGCTGGAGGTGTTCGGCTTCGGCCAGCGAATGCTCCAGCCGCTCCAGTTCCAGCCGGGCGACGGTGTCGTCCAGCCGCAGCAGCGGTTGCCCGGCCTCCACCCGGTCGCCGGCCTCGACCAGCAGAGCGTCGACCCGGCCCTCGACCTGGGCGGACAGGGCGCTGCTCTGCGGCGACACCAGCGTGCCGGGGAGATGCAATGTCTGGCGGACGGGGGCGGCGACCACCGCCGTCACCTTCACCCGCGTCTGGGCGGCGGCGGGAAGCGCGGCGGCGAGCAGGGCGGCGGTCAGCAGGATCGGCATGGCGCGCGCCATCATCCGGTTTCTCATCATCCGGTTCCCTCCAGGGCGGGGTCGCTCATCGGCGCTCCGCGCATCGTGGTGGCGGTGGCGGTCACGGCGGCGGCGAGCGCCAAGGCGCCCAGGCCCAGCGCCAGGATTCCGACGGCGGGGCTCAGCAGCGTCGCCAGCAGGCCCATGCCGATGGTGCCGGCGCTGTCGCCGAACACGTCCTGGGCGGTCCACAAGCTGTTGACGCGGCCCAGCAGCCGGTCGGGCGTGTGGCCCTGGACCATGCTGTATTCCAGGAGAGAGGCGATGGAGGTGGCGTAGCCGAACAGCACCAGCACGGGCAGCGCCACATAGAAACCATTGGGAAGGCTTCCGGCGGCCCCGATCGCGGCGACGCAGGCGAAGGCGCCCATGCAGGCGCCGCCCATCACCAGACCCGGCCGCTCCAGCCGCGCGGCCCAGCCGCTGAGCGCGGCGCCCAGCGTCGCCCCGATGGGAACGGCGCTGTACATCAGCCCGGTCTCGAAAGCGCCGCCGCCGAACACCTCCTCGACCAGAGCCGGGAAGAGGATGCGGATGGAGGTGACGACCGTGGTCAGGCAGCCGAGAGCGACCACGCTCAGAATGACTTTGTGGCCGAACAGGAAGGCGAAGGCCTGCCCCATGGCGCGCAGCGGGTTCTCCCCGGCCTCGCCCTGCGGCATCATCCGGGGCAGGCCGAGCAGGGTCAGGACGGTCAGGCCGGTGCCGAGCGCCGTCAGCAGATAGACCCAGCCGACGCCCAGCCCGGCGATCAGCAGGCCGCCCAGCGCTGGCGACAGGATGGTGGCGACGCGCATCGACAGCATGCCCAGCGCGCGGGCCTGCACCAGATTGGCGCGCCCGACGAGATGGGGCATCGCCGCCAGCAGGGCGTTGACGCCGATGGCTCCGAAGAAGCCGTCCCAGAAGGACAGGGCGTAGATCGCCGGAAGGGACGGGGAGGGCAGCGCCGCGTTGGCGGCCAGCCCGAGGAAGCCCAGGCCGCAGACGCTGCGGGCGACCAGGATCAGCCGGCGGCGGTCCGTCCGGTCGGCCAGCACGCCGCCCAGCAGCAGGCCCAGGAACATGCCGACGCCGTCGCAGGCGGCGGCCATCCCGACCTGAAGGCTCGACCCGGTGAGGGCGTAGACCTGGAGCGGCACCGCCACCGACAGCAGGCCGAGCGCCATCAGCGAAATCGTCCGGGCGATCAGCACGCGGCGGAAATCGGGGTTGCTCTTCAGGAGGCTGACATCGACGAAAAGGTTCGACAGGGTCATGGGCGGGGCCTTTCCGGCATCGCCGAAGGCGTCTTTGAAAAGCGGACGCGCCCGCCCCCGGAGCAAACCGGGGACGGGCGGCGGCGGATCAGAAGCGGTAGTTGGCGGAGACGTAGTAGTTGCGTCCCACCTCCACCGACGTGAAGTTGACGTTCTTCTCGCTGAGGATGACGTCGGTGATGTTCTTGACGCCGGCCCCGACGGTCAGCGCCTCGGTGACGTCGGCGCTGACGCCCCAGTTCAGCAGGGTGTAGCCGGGCATCTTGCTGGTGCCCTGGAGCTGCGGGCCGGTGTAGCTGGTCGACACCGACGTGCTGATGTTTTCCAGCGCCTGCCACGTCAGGGAGGCGTTGATCTTGTGGCGCGGACGGTAGTCCAGCTCCGCACCGTTGCTCTGCTCGGTGTAGAGGTAGGTGTAATTGCCCGCCAGCAGCAGCTTCGGCGTCAGGCTGACGGAGCCCGTCACCTCGACGCCCGAGATGTCGACGTTGTTGATGTTGCTCCAATTGCGGGCGACGGCCACCGGATCGTAGACCGCCTGGATCATGTCCTTGACCTTGTTGTGGAACAGCACGACGCTGCCGTCCCAGCGGTCATAGCGGGTTTCCAGGCCGATCTCGTAGTTGGTGCTGGTCTCCGGTTCGAGGTCCGGGTTGCCCGACAGGAAGCAGCGGCCGCCGCAACTCACGATCCGGTATTCGCGGCTGAGCTGGTAGGCGTCCGGCGCCTTGTAGCCCTGGCTGACGCCGGCCTTCAGCGACAACGCGTCGGTCAGCGCGTAGACGACGTTGGCGCGGCTGGTGAAGTTGCCGCCGAAGATCTCGTGGTGGTCGTAGCGCGTGCCGACCGTCAGGGTCAGCCCGTCGATCAGCCCGATCTGGTCCTGGAGATAGACCGCCTTCTGCCCGATTTCCGACTTGCCGGACTGCAGGAAGGTGTTGGGGTCCTCCACCGTCTGCTTGCGGTATTCCGCGCCCGCGGTCAGCCGGTTGAAGCCGAGCTGGAAGTTGGAGCGGCCGTGCAGGAACAGGTTCTTCTCCTTCAGGTGCCGCTGCTGCGGCGCGTTGAAGGAGGAGTTGAAATCGTCGATGCGGCCGTCTTCGTAGTTGGCCTCCACCAGCGTGTCGCCCCAGCCCCAGTTGCCGCGGTGGGCGGCGCCGAAGGTGTTCCGGACGATCTCCTGCTTCTGGGAGGAGAGCCAGCGGTCGTAGTAGCCGCGCGGCCGGTTGTCGCGGTTCAGGCCGTAATTGGCCTCCAGCGTCTGGTTCTCCGTAACGTCCCAGGCAAGCGTGGTCAGCAGGTTCGCCAGGTTCTTCTTTTCCAGGACCGGAACCACGCCGTTGTAGCGGGAGTCGTCGTACCAAGCCTGCCGGTTGAAATACTCGGCGGAGACGGAGGCCGAGACCTTGTCCACGATCGGGCCGGCGGCGTAGAGGCCGGTGCGGTACTGGGTGCCGCCACGGCCCGGCTCGACGACGCGGTAGTCGCCGTTGATCTCGCCCGACCACTTGTCGGTCGGCTTCTTGGTGATGATGTTGACCACGCCGCCGATGGCGTCCGATCCGTAGAGCGCCGACAACGGGCCGCGCACCACCTCCACCCGCTCGATGGCCGACATCGGGATCGAGTGGTAGTCGAAGTCGCCGCCGCGCCACAGCGCGTCGGAGGTGGAGACGCGGCGTCCGTTCACCAGCACCAGCGAGTAGTTCTGGCCCATGCCGCGGATCACCACCTCGTCGCGGCCGGTGGCGTCGGTGCGGTCGTTGACGCCCACCGAACGGCCCAGGACTTCCGGCAGGCCGGAGGAGGCGACGCCCTCCTTCTTCAGATCCTCCGAGGTGATGACGGTGGTGAAGGCGGGAGCGGTCAGCGTGCTTTGTGCCGTGCCGGTTGCCGTCACCGTCACCGGCCCCAGCGTCTGGACGGCGGCGGGCGACCCTTCCGAGGCGGACTGCTGGGCCAGCGCCGGCGTTCCCCCCGCCAGCGCGGCCACCAGAGCCGCACCCACCATGGTTGCGGACTTCACCGCAGCCACCGGACGGCCGGCCGCCGTCCCTTCCTCTGCACACGCCCCCGATGTGCGATTGGTCATACTCATATCCCCTGATTAGACAGTCACGTAGTTGCTAATGCGACTCATTCTCAACTACCCCTTCCGATTGTTAGTGCATATCCCTTTTCGCCGCAAGGGCTATGACTCGGCGAAGTTGTTTTTTAGGTGGATCCGATCATTCCGCCGGGTGGGCCAGCGGCTGGATGCCCACCTCCGATTCCGAGCGCTCATGCGGGGCCGCCCAAACGCTGTCCCGCGGGCCGGTCTGGGCGCGCCGCTCCGCGCCACGCGCCATGGCGGCGAAGGCCAGGGCGCCGGCCACCGCCACCAGATCGATCCCGATGAGCCCGTCCGACAGCCAAAGACCCGGCATGACGAGGCCGAGCAGCGAGGTCGCCGGGATGGCGGCAGTAGCCGCCGCGCTGGCCCACAGAAGTTCCACACCCGCGCGGGACGCCCCGCGCAGAAACGCCCAGGCGCAGGCACCCAGAAAGACCGCGTAGTAGATGCCCCAATGCCAGGCGTGCAGGTCGTCCACCAGCCCGCTCAGCCACTTCCCGGCGGCGATGGTCAGCGACAGGCCGGCCACGCAGCCCAGGCACACCCCGACTGTTCCGGCGGCCAGCAGGCGGGTGGCGCGGCTCTGCTCGACCGGGCCTCTCGCCTGCCGCTCCGTCCGCCGCCGCGACTCGATCCACAGCAGGTTGCCGGTGTAGAACAGCGCCGCTCCGGCCAGCCCGAGCAGGAAGTAGGACCAGCGCACGATGCCGCCGCCGAAGGTCCCGAAATGCAGCGCGAAGAAGGCGGAGACGGTGGCCGACCATCCGTTCTGATGGCCCGGCATGTATTGGGTGTCGATGATCCGGCCGTCCACCGCTCCCATCAGCACGAAGCCCTCCCGCCGCACGAGGTAGCGCGGGTCATGGCCCCAGACGCGCACGGTGGCGGCCCCGGTGCCGGCGTCGTGATACTCCAGGCTGACCGGCTGGAAGCCGGGGGCGAGGCTGTGGACGCGCGTCAGGAACTCCTTGGGCGGCAGCATGCCTGCCGGGCCCATGTCCTTCGACACCGTGCGGAACGGGCTGCTGGCCGCCGCCACGGCGCGCATCTGCCCGCCATAGACCACGCGGTCCAGCGTGTCGTAGATGTGGTCGTGCAGCCCGAACACCACCGCCGACAGGGCGATGACGAGGTGGAAGGGCAGGCTGATCAGCCCCAGCACGTTGTGGGCGTCCAGCCACATCCGCTTCACGTTCCGGGTGACGCGCAGGATCAGGAAATCCTTGACCAGCGACGGCAGCAGGATGATCACACCGGACACCAGCGCCACCACATAGAGCGCGCTGGCGATGCCGGTCACCATGGTGCCGATGTCCAGATCGCCCGGAATGCCCACGGTGCGGTGCAGGAAATCCACCAGCAGCCCGATGCCCGACGGGTTGAGCTGCTCCACCGCCACGCTCCCGTCCGGCGCCAGGGTGGCGGCCCAGGGGGCGGGGTCGAAGCGTTCCTCCGTCCAGGTCAGGCGCAGCGGCGCTTCTCCGGCCAGGGCCGGTTCCACCGCCAGGGTGAAGTCCCGCACCTCCGGCCGCAGGGCGCGCGCGGCGGCGACCAGATCCTCCGCCCGGTCGAGCGTCGCCGGGGTCACCGCCACCGGTGGCGTGATCCAACGTTCCAGCGGTTCCTTGAACATGGTCAGGGCGCCGGCATAGAAGCAGACGAACAGGATCAGTCCGGTCAGGATGCCGGTCCAGGTGTGAACCTGACGGTAGAGGCGCACGACGTCGGTGCGGATGGCCATGGCTCGGCTCGCGGCTGTGAGGGCGGGACGGGTGGACGGAGGCTCAGTGCAGCAGCGGGCCGCGCGCGGCGAGCAGCGCCGTGTGGGCCAGGATGTTGGCGCAGCCCAGCCACAGCCAGGCCTGACGCCCGCTGCGGAACAGGAAGCAGGCGCTGGCCACTCCCAGCCAGATCGGAACGACGAGCCACATGATGAATTGCAGCTTGTTCACCGCGGCCGGCCCGCCGGGGCCGATCCAGGCGAACAGTCCCGACAGGGCGATGGCCAGCGAGAAGCCCAGGACCACTCCGGCCAGACTCTTGCTCCACCAGTCAGGACGGATCGGCGCCTGCGTGTTGCGGGTGGAGGATGCGTCGGCCATCGCTCAGCCCTCCCGGCGCGCGAGCATGGCTCCGCGGGCGGCGGCGGCGAACGGCAGGATGGTGAGGACCAGCATCGCAACGGTGAGGCAGGTGAACAGTGCGGTCACCGGATGCATCACCACCGACCACAGCAGCCACCCTTCCAGCAGAGCGAGCGTCCCGATCATGCGGCTGCGGCGACCGGCCAGTGGGCGGGTCAGCCATTGCTGGCGCGGTGCCGAAAGGTAGAGTCCGGCGATTCCGGCCACGGTCGCGGCCAATGCCAGCCCGTGGAAGGCGGCTTCCGCCATCGATGCGTTTCCAATCATGGCGCGCCAATCCGATTTGGTGGATAAGGGCTATGTTCTGCCAATCAGGGATTGAAATTGCAAGTGATTCCTATTTGCATTAAAAATCACCGCCGCGATCGGCTGTGGGCGCACGCTCCATCGTTTCCAGAAGATTCCCGAGGCCGGCTTCAGGGCGTTTGCGACGGCGGGTTCAGGCTGTCTTCAGGTCAGCCATTGCGTCATTCCGACGTTGCTGGACACCACCGCGTCGATGCTGTCGCGCAGCTTGGCGAGGCTGATCGGTTTGACCAGATAGCCGTTGACGTTGTGCTCCTTGGCGAAGCGCACGGTGCTGAGGTCGGAGTCGCCGGTCAGGAAGATCACCGGGGTCTTGTCCACGTCCTTCACCTTGATCCCCCGCACGCCCTGGAGGAACTGCTTGCCGTTCATCGGCGCCATGTGGATGTCGCAGAAGACGATGTCCGGGCGCGTGCGCACCACCTCCATCAGCCCGTCCTTGCCGTTGGAGGATTCCGAGATCGAGCGGACGCCGATCTCCTTCAGCACCTTGCGGATCAGGCCACGGGTGAAGTTGTCGTCCTCGACGATCAGGATGCTCAGCTTCGAGTAATCTACCGCCATAGTGGGCTGCCCTTGTTCAAGACGTCGGTGCGGGACTGTGCGACGCCCGCATCGCGGCGGTCGCGGTGATCAACTCGTCCAGGGTGGCGTCCAGCATGCCGGCGAGAAGCGCGGCGGTCTCCGCGTCCCCGGCGTCCAGCAGGTCCTGGGTGTCGGCGGCCAGCCGGCCCAGCCGGGCCGCCCCGATCGACAGGGCCGCCCCCTTCAGCGTGTGGACCGCGTCGCGGGCTTCCCCAGCGGCTCCGGCCTCCAGCGCGGTCACGGCGGCCTGGATCAGTCCCGGCGCCATGCTTAGGAAATCGCCGAGGAAGACCATGGCGTCCGGGTCGTCGCTGCCGAAATTCTGGCCCAGTTGGCCGAGGTCGAAGATCTGCGGGTCGATGTCGGCGTCCGCCCAGCTCGGCGCGGAGAGCGCTTCGGCCACGGCCGTCGGCTCCGGCTTGGCGGGCGTGCGGCGGGCCGGCAGGCGCAGCGAGCGGGCCTGCGGCAGGAAGCGGTCCAGCGTTTCGGCCAGCAGCCGGGATTCGATGGGCTTCGTCAGATAGCCGTCCATTCCCGCGTCCAGACAGCGCTGCTGCGTGCCCGGCAGGGCATCGGCGGTCAGCGCGACGATGGGCAGCCGGGTCACGGCACCGGCGCCCAACGCCTCCGCCAATTCCCGTTCGCGGGCGCGGATGGCGTGGGTCAGGCCGAAGCCGTCCATCTCCGGCATGTGGAAGTCGGTCAGCAGCAGGCCATAGCGGCCGTGCTGCAGCATCTCCAGCGCGCGGGCACCGTTGTCGGCCATTTCGATGGCGTAACCGCGCTTGCTCAGCATGCGGCGGATCACCGTCTGGTTGATCGGGTTGTCCTCCGCGACCAGGATCAGCGCCCCGGCCGCGACGGCGGTCTCGATGGGCGGCGGTTCCCAGCCGGCGGCGTCATGCTCCCGCGGCTCCGACCGCCGTTCCAGGCTGGCCCGACCCAGCGCCGCCGCGATGGCCAGCCAGACCCGCCGCCGCCGCAAAGGCAGATTGACGGCGCACAGCAGCCCGATGCGGTCGGCTTCCGACATGGTGGAGGCCAGCGCCCGCGGCACGGCCAGGATGACCGCGGGGACCGGACCGTCGGCAAAGGCGGGGGACTGCACGATGGCGCGGCAACAAGCGATGGCGGCTTCGGACTGGATCCCGCCATTGACCAGCACCACCAGACGCCCGGCCTCGTTGCCTGGGTCGGAACCCGCCGGCCCAGCCTGGGTTTCGGTCACCGCTTCGAGGCCGTCGTTCAGATCGTACCAGCCCAGCGGGACGATGCCGGCGGCAGCCAGGATGCCTTGCAGCGCCCGGCGACCGTCGCCGTCGAAGCCGACAGCCACCACGCGGGCGTCGTTGACCGCCACCGCCGGGGCTGCCGGCGTTCGGGGCTGCGGGCAGTCGGCGGTCGGGGCGGCCACCGCGAAGGGCAGCTCGAACCAGAAGGTGGAACCCTCGCCGAACACCGAGTCCACCCCGATGCCGCCCCCCATCATGGTGCACAGCTTGTGGCAGATTGTCAGCCCCAGCCCGGTGCCGCCGAAGCGGCGGGAGGTCGAGCTGTCGGCCTGCTGGAAGGGCTGGAACAGCTTGGCCCGCTGCTCCTCGGTCAGGCCGATCCCGCTGTCGGTCACGGCGAAGCGCAGCATCACCCCGCCATTCCCCGCCGGGAGCGGTTCGGCGCTGACCGTCACGGCGACGCTGCCCTTCTCGGTGAATTTGACGGCGTTGCCCATCAGGTTGATGAGGATCTGGCGCACGCGCGTCGGATCGCCGGTCAGCCGGTCGGGAACGCCCGGCCCGACGTCGACGGAGAGTTGAAGCCCCTTTTCCTCGATGCGCCCGGCCACCAGTTCCGCCGACTCCTCGACCACCTCCAGGGGGGAGAAGGGGAGGGATTCGATCTCCATCTTCCCCGCCTCGATCTTGGAGAAGTCGAGGATGTCGTTGATGATGATGAGAAGCGCCTGGGCCGACGACCGGATGACGCCCAGCATGCCGTGCTGTTCCTCGGTCAGGTCGGTCTGGTCGAGCATCTCGGCCATCGCCGTCACGCCGTTCATCGGCGTGCGGATCTCGTGGCTCATCACCGCCAGGAAGGAGGACTTCGCCCGCGTCGCCTCCTCCGCCTGGTTCTTGGCCTCGTGCAGGGCGGTTTCCCGCTGGGCGATCTCGGTGACGAAATGCTGCACCGAGCGGGCCATCGCCCCGACCTCGTCCCGGCGTCCGGTGTCCACGATGGCGCCGGTCAGCGGGTTCCCGGCGAGATGGACCATCTGCCTTTGCAGGCGGTCCAGCGGGCGGGTGATCGAGCGGGCGGCATAGAAGGCTCCGGCGATCGCCAGCAGCAGGCCGGCGGTGGCCCCGAGCACGAGGGCGGACCGCAGGAAGGCCCCGATGGTTTCGGCGTTGCTGCGGAACGTGTCGTTCAGCGCGCTGGCGCCCGACGCCATTTCCTTCGCGTCCGCGTCCATCTGGGCGATCATCAGGTCCTGAACGCTCAGCCCCTCGCGCACCTTGTCCAGGCTTTCCCGCCATCCGGCCACGGCGGACATCATGCCGCCGCGGACCAGCGGAGGCAGCGCGATCCGCTCGATCTGCTCCTCCACCGCCGCGCCGTCCGCGATCAGCGCGATGGTCGCACCGATGTCCCGGTGGCTCACCGCGTCGGCGGTGGCGTGCGCCAGCTTCAGCACGGCGATGGTCACGCCTTGCGCCTGCTGTTCGGTCTCGTTGGCCGACACGGCGTGGGCGGTGAGTTCGGTGACCTCGTTCAGGGTGGCGGCGTAGGCCGTGCCGTAAACGTTCAGGATCTGGTCGATGCGCTTTTCCAGTTCCTGCGCGCCGTCCCGGATGTCGCCGCCGTCCATCAACGCGCTGGACACCTGCGAGACCGCCGCGACGATGCGTTTTTGCCCACGGCCCCCGCGCCCTTCCGCGGCGGCGGCCCGCTCCAGCGCCTCCTCCAGCGCGTCCGCGCTGTTGCTCAGGCGCAGCATCAGCACGCCGGTGTCGTGCGCGCCGGCATTGCCGGGTGTGGCGCCGCCGCCTTGAGTCTGGCCGTGTTCCCGAGACAGCCGGGCCGCCTCGTGCCGCCACAGCCCGGCCAACGCGGCGTAGATGCTGCGGGCGTTGTCCAGCACGTCACGGTGCAGGCTCAGGCGGCGGTCGGAGTCCGCCACCGTCTCGGCGTAGCCGAGGTTGGCGAGGTTCTGGCGCTGGCGGGCGGCGTCGGTGATGTCGATCAGCCGGGCCGCCTGCTGGGCCATGGCGCCGATCAGGGCGTCGTTCTGCTCCGTGACCGCCTTCAGCTCCTCCATCTGCGTGGCGTAGCGGTCCAGAATCCGTCGCGTCTCGCTGACGGCGCTTTCCAGCGCATCGTCCTCGGTGGCGTCGGCCAGGGCGTCCAACTGGCGGCGCGCCGCGCCGGTGTGGGCGTCGAAACGGACGGCCTGGGCCGCCCGCCGGCTGGCCGCGGTGTTCAGATAGTCGGAGCGCGCCGCCTCCGCCCCCAGCAGTTCGCGGTAGATCGTCCCGGCGGTGACCACCGAGCCGTTGGCGCGGTCGGACTGCTGCAGCAGGAACCAAGCGACGATGGCGATCGCCGCCGCCACCAGCACCGGCATGCCGCCGACCGCGGCGATCCGCTGGGCGATGTTGGTGCGGATCGTCACCGCGCGCCGCCGCTCACTGTGCGAGATCGACGCGGTGGAACAGGTGCAGGCCGAAGGGATTCATCCGATAGCCCGTCACCTCCTCGCGCAGCACCATGAACACCATGGAATGGGCCAGCGGCAGCCACGGAGCCTGGTCTTTGAAGATCTCCTGAGCCCGATGATACAGGGCGGTGCGCTTGGTGACGTCGGTGGTCTGCTTGGCCTCGATGATGGCGTCGTCGAAGGAACGGTCGCACCATTTGCCCATGTTGCCGCCGCCCTTGCGGGCCCCCTCGCAGCTCAGCAGCGTGTAGAGGAAATTGTCCGGGTCGCTGTTGTCACCGGTCCAGCCGATCATGCCCAGCTGGTGGTCGCCGTTCATCAGCCGCTTCATGTAGACCGACCAGTCGTCGGTCACCATGGTCGCCTTGACGCCGACCTGGGCCAGATCGTTGGCCATCATTTCCGCCGCCCGCTTGCCGGCGGGCATATAGGGCCGGGCCACCGGCATGTGCCACAGCTCGATCTCGAAGCCGTTGGCGTAGCCGGCATCGGCCAGGAGCTGGCTGGCGCCCTTGGGGTCGTAGGGGATGTCCGCGATGGCGTCGTTGTAGCCCCAGCTCGTCGGCGGCAGCGGATTCTTCGCTGTACGACCGGTGTCGCCGTAGAGCGCGTCCACCAACGTTTCCTTGTCGATGGCCATGCTGAGCGCCCGACGCACCCGCACGTCGTCCAGCGGCTTCCGTTCCACGTTGAAGGTGAGGAAGGCGACGTTGTAGCCCTCCTGCCGCAGCAGGGTCAGCGACGGGCTGTTGCGGATCTTCGGCAGGTCGGTCAGGTTGGGATAGGGCATGACGTGGCATTCGCCGGCCTGCAGCCGGTTCAGCCGGACCGTGGCGTTGGGGGTGATGGCGAAGACCAGATTGTCCAGCGGCGGCCGCCCGGCCCAGTGCCCCTCGAACGCTTTGTACTGGAGCAGATTGTCCTTCTGATAGGAAAGGAGCTGGAAGGCGCCGGTTCCCACCGGCTCCAGGTCGAACAGCTCCGGCGTGCCGCGCTTGACCATGGTGTCGGCGTATTCCGCCGAGGTGACGGCGGCGAAGACCATCGACAGGTTGGCCAGGAAGGGCGCCTGCGGCCGGTTCAGCGTGAAGCGCACCGTCAGGTCGTCCACCGCCTCGATCGACTTCAGGATCGAGCCCATGGAAAGGTCGTTGAAGTAGTTGTAGGCCCCGTTTCCGACCGAATGATACGGGTGGTCCTTGTGCCATTGCCGATAGAAGCTGAACAACACGTCGGCGGAGGTCAGCGTGCGCGTCGGCGTGTAGCCGGGCGTGTCGTGGAAGCGCACGCCGGGGCGCAGCTTGAAGGTGTAGACGGTGCCGTCCGGCGAGATGGTCCAGGATTCCGCGAGCGCGGGCACGATGCTCTTCGATTCCGCGTCGAAGCGCACCAGCGTGTCGTAGGCGTGCAGGATCGCGTCGAAACTGGTGTTGGTGCGGGCCAGCGCTGGGGCCAGATTGTCCGGATTGCCTTCCGAGCAGAAGACCAGCGTCGATGCCGCCTCGGCCTTCTGCTGCGCTCCGTCGCCCGCCAGAGCCGCCGCCGCGATCAGGAGTGCTCCGCCCAGCCGGGCCACCCCATTCTTCAACACATCCGCCTTCACTCCGCCGTCCTCCCTCAACCGACTCTCTGCCCGAGCCCCCAATTGGTCTGCGGAGATTAAAGCCAAACGGCGCCTACTTGCAATTGACGATATCTTTCAAAAGACAATCAATGAGTTTCTTTGGGGAAACATGGCGTCTTCAACGAAATTTTTTATAACGACCGGAGTGAGTCGATGGGGATTGATGGAAAAAACACATTTCGGGGTTGTATCGAGAGATTTGGCGGGGAGCGGACAGGGAGGCGGCGCCGCCATCGTTGTGCGACGGATCGGAACACACGACCGGACCACGTCCAGAGCGGCGTCATCGTCCCGGGCTGTTTTGGCGACGAAATGATGCACGGGTTGGTGGGGGGCACCGACCCGGCCCGCCGAGTTCCATGACGCCTTTCTGATTGGAGCATGGATCCCGTTCACAGCTGTCTGGAAACGTCTCCATGTGATTGGCGACAATCCCCACTTCGTCATCCCCGCGAAGACGCATTCTTCACGGGATGTCCGGCTCTTTGGTCAGAAGACCCTTCGAGAGAAGCTGAAGATACATTTGAACGGCCTCTTCCGGCAGATTGACGACGCCGTCCTCATCGGTGTAGCGCAGGGCGAGATAGCCCCGCGTGGCGATCAGCATGTACACCAGCGGCTCCAACGCCTCGTCGCCGAGGTTGGCGATCTCGCCGTTCTTGCGGGCGCTGCGCAGGAAGCGCATGTAGCCGCCGGTGATGTTGTGGAAGTGCTGGCGGTGGGCCTTGGGCGCGAAAATCTCCGCCTCGTTCAGGATGCGCAGGAAATAGGGCATGCGCTTGAGGAAGGAGAAGAAGGCCCGGAACGATTGTTCCTCCTTCTCCAGAAAGGTCCTGGCACCACTGGCCTGCTGGCGGATGTGGGCCAGCATCTTGGCGCCCAGCACCGGAAGCAACTCGTCGAAGATTTCCTGCCGCGAGGAGAAGTAGTTGTAGAAGGTGCCCTGCGCCAGGTTCGCCCGCTGGGTGATGCGGGTGATCGAGGCGTCGATGTAGCCGTGTTCCCCCACCACCTCGGCGGCGGCCTGGAACAGGGCGTCGCGGACCTCTTCCGACCGCTGCACCCGCGTCTTCTTTCCCGCCGTCCGCCCCATCGCCGCCATCGCCTGCAATCTCCCTCACCGCCCCGGATTTAGCCGTTCCCCACGCCTTTGACGAGAAAAACCGACGCCTGATGCGGGTGATCGGGAAGCCGCCCGAACGCTCCCAGCACGTCGCCGATCGCCGCGTCGGGCAGGGCGCGGGCGAAACGCTCGATCCGGTCGTAGGCGTCGGCGGGTACCCCGGTTTCGTCCCCGATGCGGCGGACCAGCGCGCTCACCGCCTCCCAGGGCAGTGAGAAGTCGTCGGTTGTCATGTCCTGGCGGCGGGTCAGCGCCGTGCCGTCCTCCAGCACCACCTCGATGGCGCAGCACAGCCGCCGCACGCCCTCCTCGGGGACGAGATCGACCCGTTCGACCAGGGTGTTGACCGCGCCGTCGTCGTAGCGGGTCATCGTCTCCATGGTCGGCACGCCGCGCAGCAGGGTCAGCGCGATGCAGAAGGGGATGCTCATCAGCGTGCCGGAGATGCTGGCGAACGGCCCCTTCGAATCCATGCCGGCATAGCCGGTCTCGAACGGGTTCATGCGCACGGTCACCGACCGAATGGCCCTGCCCGCCACCTCGCCGCGCAGGGCGAGCGCCGCGGTGACCGGGGTCTGGTTGAAGGCGCAGACCGGGTAGGGCTTGAAGGTGACGCGGTGGATCGACCAGTCGCGCCCCAGCCGCGCCGCCAGCTCCACCGGATCGCAGCCGGTGCGGGTAAAGGCGCGGACGAAGCCGGTGCGGCCCTCGAAGGCGCGGGGGGCGGAGACGGAGCCCGCCGCCGCCAATCGTGCCGCCGTCAGGCCGTTCACCGCGGCGACGCCGACCTGATAACGCCACTCGTCGGTGCCGTCGTCGAAGGATTGCAGGATACCGCCGGTGAAGGACGCGGCGTTGGCGAGCGCCGCCGCGATGCGCTCCTCCGGCAGGCCGAGCAGGTACGCCGCCCCGGCGGCGGCGGCCAATGTGCCGTAGAGCGGTGAGGCGCGCAGGCCGGCGGGCGTGGTCAGCGGCGAGAAAGCGTTCTCCAGCAGCCCGCCCGCCTCGTAGCCGGCGACCAGGGCGGGCAGCAGCCGTTCCACCGGGCCGTCCCCGGCTTCGACCAGCGCGGTCAGCAGCGGGATCAGCACGGCGCCGATGTGGGCGGCGCCGCAGGTGTCCTCCTGCGCCCGGCCATGGAACAGGGGGGAGCCTGCCAGCGCCGCGCCGGGAACGCTGGTCCGTCGTCCATCCCCCAGCATGGTGACGCCGCCGGAATGTTCCCCATGCAGGGCCAGCGCCGCCGTCCGCGCCACCGGGGCGTAGGGCGTGCCGTGGCCGCCGAGCGCGATGCCGTAGCCGTTCAGCAGGCAGACCCGTGCCTTCTCCACCACGTCGGGCGGCAGGCTGTCCAGGGTGAGGCCGGCGACGAAGCGGGCGATGGCCGCCGCCAAGGTTTCGGAAGCGGTCATGGGGTGTCCTCCTCGCTGGTCGGAATCAGCTCGTCGCGCAGCACGCGCTTCAGCACCTTGCCGGACGGGTTGCGCGGCAGCGCCTCGCGCAGCAGCAGGCGCTTGGGGATCTTGAAGCCGGCGAGGTGCCGGCGGCAGTGCTGCTCCAGCGTCTCGGCGTCGAGGCTCTCGCCCTCCTTCAGCACCACGACCGCCGCCGGCACCTCGCCCCAGCGCTCGTCGGGGACGGCGATGACGGCGACCTCGACGACCTGGGGCAGCAGGAAGACGACCCGTTCGATCTCCGAGGAGGCGATGTTCTCGCCGCCGCTGATGATCATGTCCTTCTTGCGGTCGGTCAGGAACAGGAAGCCGTCGGCGTCGAGATAGCCGACGTCGCCGGTGCGGAACCAGTCGCCGTAGAAGCTGCGCGCCGTCTTCTCCGGGTCTTTCCAATAGCCTTTGGTGACCTTCGGTCCGCGCAGGCAGATCTCGCCGATTTCCCCGGCGGGCAGGGAGGTGCCGGCATCGTCGCGGATGTCGATCTCCACATGGGCGAGCGCCCGGCCCGTCGAGCCGATCTTCTCGATCTCCTGCCCGGCCTCCATCAGCGTGTCGCCCGAACAGCTCTCGGTCAGGCCGTAGCCATCGATGTAGCGGGCGTTGGCGAACAGGCCGGTGAAGTCGCGGATGCGCTGTTCCGGCGTGCGCTCGCCGCCGCCGATCGCCCATTTCAGGCTGGAGACGTCGTAGCGCCCGCGTTCCGGATGGGACAGGATGCGCCCGACCATCACCGGGGCGAACCAGGCGCCGGTCAGTTGCTCGCGCTCGATGGCGGCCAGCGCCGTGTCCGGGTCGAAGTCGCGCAGCAGGCAGATCGTCCCACCCAGCCACAACACCGCGAGGCCCGGCAGGTCGAAGGCGCCGACATGGTACAGCGGCCCGACCGCCAGCAACCGGTCCTCCGCCGTCAGCCCCAGCGCCGTCACATGGTCCATGCATTTCCAGTAGAAGTTCTCGTAGGAATGCATGACCCCCTTGGGGTGGTCGGTGGTGCCCGACGTGTACATCAGCCGGAACAGGTCCTGCGTCCCGCGCACCCGCATCGGCGGCACCGGCCCCTCGGTGCCGGCCAGCGTCCGCCCGTCCGCCTGCGCCGCCGCGTCGACCAGGACGGCGTTCGGTTCGCCCTCCACCGCCGCGGCCAGCTCGGCGTCGGCGAAGACCAGCATCGCCCCGGCGTTGCCGGTGATGAAGGCGACCTCGGGGGCGGCCAGCCGGTAGTTGATCGGCAGGAACACCGCGCCGATGTGGCTGGCGGCGAAGGCGATCTCCAGGAAGGCGGCGCTGTTCTTCATCACCACCGCCACCACGTCGCCCTCGCGCACGCCGCGCCGGTGGAGGAAGGCGGCCATCCGCCCGATGCGGTCGAGGAAATCGGCGTAGCTGATGCGCTGGTCGCCGTAGACCAGCGCCAGCCGGTCGGGCGTGCGCAGCGCGTGGAACCGGATGAAGGCGCTCAGATTGACCACGGGTGTCCCCTCCCTCGGGATGTGCGTCCGGCTTATCCGCCGGCTTCGCTCAGTAGGATTTCGGCATGCCGAGATCGTGCATGGCGATGAAGTTCAACACCATCTCTTCCGACACCGGGGCGAAGCGGAACAGCCTTGCGTCGCGCCACAGCCGCTCGACGTGATACTCCTTGGCGTAGCCCATGCCGCCCATCGCCTGCATCGACCGCTCAATGGCGTGGGACGCCGCCTGCGCCGCGATCAGCTTGGCGATGTTGGCCTCGCTGCCGTAGGGCAAGCCCGTGTCGCAGAGAGACGCCGCCTTCAAATTCATCAGCCGGGCGCATTGCAGCTCGGCGTGGGCCTGGGCGAGCGGGAACTGGACGCCCTGGTAGGCGGCCACCGGCTTGTCGCCGAACACCTTGCGGTCCTTGGCGTAGTCCACCGCCAGCCGGATGGCGAGGCTGCCGGCGCCGACCAGTCCGGCGGTGGTGACGATGCGCTCGGTGTTCAGCACGTCGAGAAGCTGGTGCCAGCCGCCGTCGAGCGTGCCGATCAGCTCGTCCGGCTCGATCCGGACGTCGTCGAAGTAGACGGTGCTGGAGGCCAGCGTGTTGGTGCCGACCTTCTCGATCGGCTGATGGCTGAGCCCTTCGCGGTCCACGTCGATCAGGAACAGGCTGATGCCGGCGGTGCGGCGGCCCGCCTCCTCCAGCCGGGTGGTGCGGGCGACCACCAGCATCTTCTGCGCGTCGGGAACGCCGGTGATCCAGATCTTCTGGCCCTTCAGCCGCCAACCCTGGCCGTCGGCGTGGGCGAAGCTGCGGATCTCCAGGCTGTTGGAGCCGGCGTTCGGCTCGGTCAGCGCCATGCAGAAATTCAGCTTGCCCTGGATCAGGGCGGGCAGCATGGCGTCCTTCTGCGCCTTGGTGCCGAATTTCGCCAGCGCCACGCCGCCGAAGATCGGGTTGATCATGAAAAGCTGGGCCAGCGTCGCGCCGCCGCCCGCCGCCGACAGCGCCTCCACCACCAGCGCCATGTCGAGCATGCCGAGGCCGGAGCCGCCATATTCCTCGGGCAGGGAAACGCCGCCGAGGCCGGATTCGCAGATGCCGGCCCAGGCCTCGGTCGGGAAGCTCTTCTTCGCGTCCTGCTCGCGCCAATAGTCGGGACCGAACTCGGCACCGACGCGCGACGCCGTCTCGATCATCAGGCGCTGTTCTTCGGAAAGCTGGAAGTCCATGGGGAATCGTTCCTTGGGTCAGGCGGCGCGAAGCAGGCGCAACGGCCGCTCCAGCCCGGCGATGATGCGGTTGAGGAAGGTCAGGGCGGTCACCCCGTCGAACAGCCGGTGGTCCGCCGACAGGACGAGGCCGAGTTCGCGCTTCAGCACCGGGGCTCCCGCCTCGTCGGGACGGAAGACGGAGCGGACGCTGCCGACGCCGAGGATGCTCGACTGGCCGGGGTTGATGATCGAGGTCATGTAGGTGACGTTGTGCATGCCGGCGTTGGACACGGTGACGGCGCCGCCCTGGAAGTCCTCCTCCGTCAGGCGTCCGTCACGTGCGCGGCGGGTCAGGGACGCGGCCTCTGCCGCCAGCCGGTCGAGCGGCAGGGTCGCCGCCCCGCGCAGCACCGGGGCGACCAGCCCGCGCGGCGTGTCCACCGCCATGCCGATGTCGCCGCGGCCAAGGGCGAGGATCGCGCCGCCGGCAGGCTCGTCGTCCCACACCCGGTCCATCTCCGGCATGGCGGCGAGCGCCCGACCGACGGCGGCCAGCACCAGATGGGTCATCGAAATCCGGGGAAGTCCGGACTCGGTGTCGGCGTTCAGCCGGTCGCGCAGGGCGGCCAGCTCCGTCACCTCGGCCTCCGCGGCGAGGTAGAAGTGCGGCACGTCGCGCTTGGCGGCGGTCAGGCGGCGGGCGACGGTCGCCTGCAGGGTGGTGGGCTTCGACCGGTCCCCGGCGGGTGTCTCGATCTTTGGCGCCTGGGGTGCGGGTTGGGGCGCCGGTTGAGGCGCCGGCTGGGGTATTGGCCGCGTTTGCGCCGCCGCCTCGACATCGGCCACCTTGATGCGGCCACGCGGGCCGCTGCCGGTCACCGCCGCGAGATCGACACCGAGACCTTCGGCGCGGCGCCGGGCGAGCGGCGTCGACAGGATGCGCTCCCCATTGGCGCGGACGGGGGCGGGCAGGGGACGGGTGCTTGCGGGGACGGCAATCGGGGCGGCCTTCGCGGCGGGCGCCTCCGCCGGTTGCGGAGCGGGGGCGGCCCCCGCGCCGTCGGCGGACCAGCGGGCGATCGGGGTGCCGACGGCCACCGTCTCGCCGGCCGGGATGGTCGTCTCGATCAGCACGCCGTCGCTGTCGGCTTCGACCTCCGAGGCGATCTTGTCGGTTTCGACAACGAGCAGCACGTCGCCGCTGCGGAAGGGCTGGCCGGGAGACACCCGCCATTCGGCGAGCACCCCCTCGGTCATCGTCAGCCCCAGCTTGGGCATCACCAGTTCGCGGACCATGGTCATTGTCCCGTGAAGGCGGCCTTGCGCTTCTCCAGGAAGGCGCGGCAGCCCTCGTGCGCGTCCCGGCTGTCGAGCACCAGCCCGATCATCGCCTGCTCGTAGGCCAGCGAGGCGCCGAGCGGCATCTCCGCGCCATGGCGCAGCGTGCGCTTGGTCAGCTTCAGGATCAGCGGCGACTTGGCGGCGATCTTGTGGGCGGTGGCCATCGCCTCGGCCATCAGTTCGGCCTTCGGCACGGCGCGGTTGACCAGTCCCCAGGCGACGGCCTCCGCGGCGGTGAACTGGTCGCCGGTGAAGACCAGCTCGCGCGCCCGGCAAGGCGGGATCTGGCGCAGGATGCGCTGGGTGCCGCCGGCGCCGGGGAACAGGCCGAGGTTGATTTCCGGCAGGCCGAACTTCGCGGTGTCGGCGGCGATGCGGATGTCGAGCGACAGCACCAGCTCGGTCCCGCCGCCGAGCGCCCAGCCGTTGACGGCGGCGACGGTCGGCTTGTCGCAGGTCTCGAACCGGCGGAACACCCGGTGCACGACCTCCGCGAAGTCGAGATAGTGGGCGAGGCCCTGGCGGCTGTCGAGATCGGCGATGTCGCCGCCGGCCACAAAGGCGCGCTCGCCGGCCCCGGTGACGACGATCACATGGACGCCGTCGTCGGCCTCCAACTCGCCCAGCGCCCGTTCCAACTCCAGCAGGGTCGGCACGTCGAGCGCGTTGAGCGTCGCCGGGCGGTTGATGGTGATCAGGCCCACGGCGCCGTCGCGGCTGGTGAGGATGGGGCTTTCGTCCGTCATGGTGTTTGTCCTCCCGTGGGTCGGTATCAGGCGAGCGTGCTCTTGACCGCCGCGACGATCCGGTCGGCGTCGGGCAGATAGGCCGCTTCGAGGGTCTTGGCGAAGGCGATGGGCATGAAGGGCGCGCCGACCCGCAGCACCGGGGCGTCGAGGTCGTCGAAGGCGTCCGCGGCGATGCGCGCGGCGATCTCCGCCCCGACGCCGAAAGCCTGCACCGCCTCGTGCGCGATCACCACCCGGTGGGTCTTGGCGACGGAGGTAAAGACGGCCTCCTCGTCCCAGGGCTGAATCCAGCGCAGGTCGATGATTTCCGCCTCGATGCCCTCGGCGGCCAGCCGGTCAGCGGCGGCGCGGGCGGCGTAGAGGGTGGCGCCGTAGGTGACGATGGTGGCGTCGCGCCCCGCCCGGTCGATGCGCGCCTTGCCGACCTCGCGCGGGGCGTTCACGTCGATGTCGCCCTGAAGCGCGTAGAGCGCCTTGTTCTCGACGACGACGACCGGGTCCGGCGCCTCGATGGCGGCGCGCAGCAGGCTGTAGGCGTCGGCGACGGTGGCCGGGCAGACGACGCGCAGGCCGGGAATATGGGCGAACCACGCCTCCAGGCACTGTGAATGCTGCGGCCCGGCGTTCAGCCCGCCGCCGTGCGGCGTGCGCAGCACCATCGGCACGCTGCACTGTCCGCCGAACATGAAGCGGGCCTTGGCGGCCTGGTTGACCACGGCGTCCATGGCCAGCGTCACGAAATCCATGAACATGATCTCGACCACCGGCTTCATGCCGGTCAGCGCGGCTCCGACGGCGGCGCCGACCAGGGAAGCTTCGGAGATCGGCGTGTCGCGCACCCGCTCCGGCCCGTGGGCATCGAGCAGGCCGCGGGTCGCCTTGAACGGTCCCCCGGCGGCGGCCACGTCCTCGCCCATGAGCATCACGGCGGGGTCGGCGGCCATCGCGTCGTTGAGGGCCTGGGCGACGGCGTTCACATAGCGCAAAGGCTTCGGCATCGGAGGTCAGGCCCCGGCGGTGAGGGTGGCGGTCGGCGTGTAGACGTCGCGGAAGGCGGCGTCCACGTCGGGCAGGGCGTCGGCGCGGGCGGCCTCCAGCGCCTCCCGGATCTCGGCGTCCACCGAGTCGACCAGGGCGGCGAGCGCCGACTCCTCGACCCCGGCGGCGAGCAGCGCCTCGGCGGAGCGGCGCAGCGGGTCGTTCTGCGGCAGGCCGGCGATCTCGTCGGCGTTGCGGTAGCGCTGCGGATCGCCCTCGAAATGGCCGTGCCAGCGGGTGGTCAGGCATTCCAGGATGCGCGGGCCACCGCCGTTGCGGGCGGCGTCCACCACCTCCGCGGCGGTCTCGGCCACGGCGGCGACGTCGTTGCCGTCCACCCGGCGGTGCGGCACGCCGAAGGCGGCGCCCAGCTTGTCCAGCGTCGCGGCGAACTGGGTGGAGGTCGGCGAGAATTCCGACCAGCCGTTGTTCTCGCAGACGAAGACCATCGGCAGCTTCCACAGCGCCGCCATGTTCAGGCACTCGTGCAGGGCGCCCTCGGCCATGGCGCCGTCGCCGAAGAAGGCGACCGCCACGCCGCCGGTGCGCCGCGTCTGGTGGGCGAGCGCGCTTCCGGTGGCGAGCGGCAGCCCGGCCCCGACGATGCCGTTGGCCCCCAGCACGCCCAGCGACAGGTCGGCGACGTGCATGGAGCCGCCGCGCCCGCCGCAGATGCCGCCGGCCCGCCCCATGATCTCCTTGAAGAAGAGGTCGAGCCTCACGCCGCGGGCCAGCACGTGGCCGTGGCCGCGGTGGGTGGTGGCGAAGCTGTCCTGCGGCCCCAGCGCGCCGACGACGCCCGCGGCCACCGCCTCCTGCCCGACGCTGAGATGGATGAAACCGGGGATCTCGCCGTCGGCGAACAGCCGGGACAGGGTGGTTTCGGTCGCCCGGATCGTCTGCATGGTGCGGTGGAGCGCTAGCCGCCGGTCGGTTGGGGTCGTGGTGGCCGGGGCCGGTGGAGTGGGGTCTGCCTGCGCGGCGGATGACGGCATGGGTGCCTCCCTTCGCAATTCTTCCGCGCCCTGCCGGTGTGTGGGAAAGCGCGGTGCGGAGTCGATGCTCCGTTGGTCGACCAAACAATGAACGATGATTCATGTTTCAGTCAAGCGGTCTGTTTGCCCCTATTCCCGCTCCCTCCTGCTGGGTGGGGCGACGACATCTGGTGCCCCTCTCCCGCCCCGGGAGAGGGAAGGGGCCCGCGCCCAGCGCGGGAAGGGTGAGGGTGGCGCCGCCAATAAGGTCTTTGATCCTTGTGCTACCCTCACTCGCCCGCTTCCGCGGGCACCCTCTCCCGGGGCGGGAGAGGGGACAGCCTCAAATACACCGTTGCGCGGAAAGTTGGCGCGCGTTACATTCTCGATGAAAAATGACTCATGGTTCATTCAAATAGGCGAGCTCGCAGGCTCCGCCGCATAAGGGAGGAAAAAAGCGCCATGCACCGTCGTTCCGTCATCCGCCTGCTCGGGGCTGCCGTCACGCTGACCTCGGCCATCGCCCTGTCCGCCGGGTCCGCCGCCGCGCAGGACACCATCAAGATCGGCATGACCTCGGCCCTGACCGGCCCCTACAACGAGTATGGCGAGGGTGGGCGGCGCGGCGTTGAACTCGCCATTGAGAAGTGGAACGCCAAGGGCGGCATCAACGGCAAGAAGGTCGAGCTGGCGATGCTGCTCGACGACCAGCTTGTGCCCGACCGCGCGGTGCAGAACATGCGCCGGCTGCTCGACAACAAGGAGCTGGTCGCCATCATCGGCCCGGCGGGCAGTGGCCCGACGCTGGCGGTGATCGAGATGGCCGCCGCCGACGGCCGTCCCTACATGAACCCGGTGGCGCAGACCCCGACCGTCACCTACCCGGACGGCGGCAAGCCGCGTCCGAACGTCTTCTCCTTCGCGTTGCAGAACGACGTCGAATCGACGGTGCTCGGCCGCTACGTCGCCAAGCAGTTCAAGAAGCCGGGGCTGGTTCACGAGAGCACGGCCTATGGCGTGTCCGGCGCCGACATGATCGCCAAGGAGCTGAAGGCGGCGGGCGGTGCCGTCGTGGCGACGGAAACCTACAACCAGCGTGCGCAGGACGTGACGGCGCAGATCGCCCGCCTCCAGCGGGCCGGGGCCGATGTGGTGGTTTGCGTCGGGCTGGGCGCCGATCTGGCGGTGATCCGCCGCACCATGGCGCGGCTGAACTTCAACGTGCCATTGGTCGCCTCCAACGGCGCCCTGTCGATCCCCTATCAGGAGGCCGCCGGTGATCTGGTGACCGGCACGCGCGGCTCGATGGTCTACGTCTTCGGCGAGGAGACGCTGAACCCGGCGGCCCAGGGCTTCGCCGACGCCTACAAGGCCAAGTACGGCACCGACCGCTGGTGGGGCAACGACCCGCAGCGCCCTCAGATCTTCATGTCGCTGTCGGTCAGCAACGCCTACGACGCCGCCGACGTGCTGTTCGAGGGCATCAAGCGCGCCAACTCCACCGATCCCAAGGCCATTGCGACGGCTATCGAGGGAATCCAGGGCCTGCGCGGGGTGAACGCCACCTATTCCTTCTCCGCCACCAAGCACCACGCCATCGCGCCGGAGGATGTCGCGATCTTCGAGTATGTGAAGACCGGCGACAAGATCGGGCTGACGATCGTCAAGAACTGACGGGGTTCCCTCTCCCGTCCCGGGAGAGGGAAGGGGCCCGCCGCGAAGCGGTGGGAAGGGTGAGGGGTGATCGGGACATGGAGTCCGTACCACGCCCGAGGCCCCTCACCCTCCCCACTTCGTGGGTCCCCTCCCTCTCCCGGGGCGGGAGAGGGATGAGAAAGGACGACGCCATGCATTTCGTGCTGCAACTCGTTTTCGCCGGCGTCTGCGTCGGCGCGGTCTACGCGCTCATCGCCATGGGGCTGTCGCTGACCTTCTGGACCACGCGGACGCTGAATTTTGGCCAGGGCTCGCTGCTGATGACCGCCTCGGTGGCGACGGTGGCGATGCTGGCGGCCGGGATGCCCGCCGTCATCGCCGTGCCGCTCGGCATCCTGCTGGCCGGCGGGCTGATGGTGGTGGCGGAGCGGATCGCCATCCGCCCGCTGCTGAAATCCGGCGACAGCATGGGCTGGGTGGTCTCCACGCTGGGGCTCGGCATCTTCCTCCAGGGCTTCGTCTCCACCGTCTTCGGGTCGCAGGCCATCGCCTTCCCGTCGCTGGTCTTCGACAGCCTGGATTCGGTGGACATCGCCGGGGTCCAGGTCTCGTCGCAGTATCTCGCCGTTCTCGGCCTGTCGCTCACCCTGATGGTGGCGATGGAGCTGTTCCTGCGCCGCTCCGCCTGGGGCCGCGCGGTGCGGGCGGTGTCGCACGACGCCGACGCGGCGGCGCTGGCCGGCATCCCGGTGCGCCGGGTGATCGTGCTGTCCTTCGTCGCCAGCGGCGTGCTGGCCGGCATCGCCGGGGTGATGGTGGCGCAGATCACCGGCACCGTCGATCCCAGCTTCGGCTTCAACCTGATGGTGCTGGGCTTCGTCGCCGCGGTCTTCGGCGGCATGGGCAACACCGCGGGCGCCCTGGTCGGCGGCATCGCTCTCGGTGTCATCGAGAAGCTGGTCGGCGGCTACGTCTCCACCGCCGCCGAACACGGCATGGCCTTCGCCATCCTGATGGTGATCCTCGCCATCCGCCCGCAGGGTCTGTTCGGCCGCAAGGAATTCACGAAAGTGTAAGGGCCAGCGATGCGGAATCTCCTCTCCTTCCTCACCCGGACCCCGGTGGTCGCGGCCCTGCTGGTGGCGCTCGGCGTCGCGGCGGAGTTCGTCAGCGGCTCCACCGTGCAGATCTGGTCGTTCCTTCTCGTCAACGTCCTGCTGGCCCAGAGCATCAACCTGCTGACCGGCGTCGCGGGTCAGATCTCGCTGGGGCACGCCGGCTTCCTCGGCATCGGCGCCTACGGCTCCGCCCTGCTGATGAAGAATTTCGGGCTTCCGCTGCCGCTGACCCTGCTGGCCGGGGCGGCGATGGGGGCCGCGAGCGGCTGGCTGCTGTCCTTCGCCGCCGGGCGGGTGCGCGAGTTCTACCTCGCCATGATGACGCTCGGCTTCGGCATGATCTTCTACGAGGTCGTGCGCGAGTGGACCTCGGTCACCGGCGGCATGATGGGGCTGAGCGGCGTGCCGTCGCCCGGACTGCGCACGCTGACCCTGTTCGGCTGGTCCGTCGGCCCGGTCGCCTATTTCCAGATCATGCTGGCGGTGGTGGCAGGGGTGGTGTGGCTGCTGCGGAACTTCGTCACCAGCCCCTTCGGCCGCGCCTTCTTCGCCATCCATGTCAGCGAGGTCGCCGCCGGCAGCATCGGCGTGCCGCGCGCCCGCACCAAGCGGAACGCCTATATGCTCAGCGCCGCTCTGGCCGGTCTGGCGGGGGGGTTCTACGCCCATCTCGTCGGCTATCTCGGGCCGGAGACCTTCGGCCTGCACCGCTCGGTGGAGGTGCTGGTGATGGCGGTGGTCGGTGGGCTGGGCACGTTGGCTGGCCCGGTGCTGGGCGCCGTCGTCTTCACCTACCTGCCGGAGAAGCTCCAGATCTTCGCCGAGTACCAGTTCATGGTCTACGGCCTGATCCTGCTGCTGTCCTTCGTCCTGCTGCCGCGCGGGCTGGCCGGGCTGCTGCTGCCGCGCCCGCGCTTCGCCAAGGACGTGACGCCGCTGCAGGCCCCGCCGCCCGCCGCGCCGAAAGCGTCGTCGGGACGCGGACCGCTGCTGAGCGCGGAAGGGGTTTCCATCAGCTTCCTCGGGCTGCGGGCGCTCGACAACGCCTCGGTGACGTTGGGGGCGGGGGAGATCCTCGGTCTCGTCGGGCCGAACGGCTCGGGCAAGAGCACGCTGGTCAACATCATCAGCGGCATCTATCGCCCGAGCGACGGGCGCGTGACCTTCGACGGCGCCGCCATCACCGGCCTTCTCGACCACGCTGTGGCGCGGCGGGGGGCCCTGCGCACCTTCCAGGACCCGCGGCTCGTCCCCGCCTTCACGGTGCGCGAGAACGTGCTGCTCGGCGGGCACCGGCTCTACCGGCAGAATCCGTTGGCGGCGGCGCTGAACCTGCCGGGCGCCCTGCGCGAGGACGCCGCGATGCTGGGCCGCGCCGACGCCATCATCGCCATGGCCGGCCTGTCGCATCTGGCCGACACGCCGGTGCGCGACCTGCCCTACGGCGACCAGCGGATGACCGAGCTGTCGCGCGTCATCCTGGCCGACCCGCGCCTCGTCATGCTCGACGAGCCGGCGGCGGGCCTGTCGGAGGTCGAACTGCAACGGCTGGGCGGGTTGGTCCGCCATTTGAAGGAGCGGGGTGTCGGCGTGATCCTGATCGAGCATCACATGGATTTCCTCAACGAGCTGGTCGACCGCGTGGTCGTGCTGGACAGCGGGCGGGTCATCTATCAGGGCGGCATGGCCGGCATGTACCGCGACCCGGCGGTGGTCGCCGCCTATCTCGGCACCGAAACCCATCCGGGGGAGGCCATCCATGCCTGACGCCACGGGTCTTGAAATCCACGGGCTGGAGGTCCGCTACGGCCCGGTCGAGGCGGTGCGCGGCGTCTCGCTGCGGGCCGAGCCGGGGACCATCACCGCCATCCTGGGCGCCAACGGGGCCGGCAAGTCCTCGCTGATGAAGGCGGTGTCCGGCCTGGTGCCGGCTGCGGCGGGGCGCATCACGCTGGACGGCGACGACATCACGCGGCTTTCCCCGCACGAGCGGGCGCGCCGCGGCCTGTCGCACGCGCTGGAAGGACGCCGGCTGTTCCACCGCATGACGGTGGAGGAGAATCTGAAGGTCGCCTGGGACTTCCGCAACCGCGGCGGCAGCTTCCGCGCGGTGGCCGACCGCGTCTACGAGCAGTTCCCCATGCTGGCGCCACGGCGGCAGACCCCGGCGGGGATGCTGTCGGGCGGTCAGCAGCAGATGGTCATCCTGTCGGCGGCGCTGATCCACGAGCCGCGCTATCTGCTGCTCGACGAGCCGTCGCTGGGGCTGGCGCCGGTGATCGTGCAGCAGATCTTCGGCTTCATCGAGTCCGTCTGCCGCGAGCGGGGCACCACCATCCTGCTGTGCGAGCAGGTGGCGGCCATCGCCCTGCGCGTCGCCCATTCCGGCTGCGTGCTGCGGCGGGGCCAAGTGGTGCGCGGCGGTCCGGCGGCGGAGCTGGCGGCCGATCCGGCGCTGTCGGCTGCCTATCTGGGCGGGTAAGCTCGCGCCGCGTGCCGCCAATCGCCAACGGGAGGAAACCACCATGCAGTCGGGTGTCTACGAGTTCCTGGCGCAGGACCGCGTCATCTACGGCCGCCCGGCGGCGGAGGCGGTGGCGGAAACCGTCGCCAAGCTGGGCAGCAAGCGACCGCTGATCGTGGCGAGCCGGACGCTGAGCCAAGCCACGGGCGTCGTCGCCGCCATTCGCGACGCGCTGGGCGACGCCTGCGCCGGAGTCTTCGACTCCTGCGTCGAGCATGTGCCGCGCGCCTCCGTCCTGGCGCTGGCCGCGGAGGTGCGGCGGCTGGAGCCGGACCTGATCGTCACGGTCGGCGGCGGCACGCCCATGGACACGGTGAAGGTCGCCCTGGTGGCGCTCGCCGAGGGCATCACCGACACCGCCGGATTCGACGCCGTGCGCATCCGCGTCTCCGAGGACGGGACCCGCATCGTCCCGCCGGTGAAGGACCCGCCGCTGCGCCAGATCATCGTGCCGACCACCCTGTCGGGCGCCGAATTCTCCAACCTGGGCGGCGCCACCGACCCGGCGCGGCAGGTCAAGGACCTCTACACCGGGCGGCACATCGGCGGGCAGGTGGTCATCCTCGACCCCGCCGTGACCGTCCACACGCCGGAGCGGCTGTGGCTGTCCACCGGCATCCGCGCCGTCGACCACGCGGTGGAGACGGTCTGTTCCCGCAAGCCCCAGCCCTTCACCGACGCGACCTGCCTGCACGGGCTGGCGATGCTGGCGCGCTCCCTCCCCGCCAACCGAGAGAGGCCGGACGATCTCGACGCGCGGCTGGAATGCCAGCTCGGCGTCTGGCTGGCCTCGACCGGGCTGGGCCGGGTGGAGTGGGGCGCCAGCCACGGCATCGGCCACCAGCTCGGCGCCGTCGCCAACGTGCCGCACGGCCATTGCTCCTGCGTCATGCTGCCCAGCGTGCTGCGCTGGAACCACCCGGTGAACGCCGACCGCCAACGGCTGGTGTCGCAGGCGCTGGGGCGGGAGGACGGGGACGCGGCCGTGGCGGTGGCCGATCTGGTGCGCGCCCTGGGGCAGCCCGACAGTCTGCGGGCGGTCGGCGTGACGCGCGACCATTTCGCCGCCATCGCCGCCGGGGCCATGCAGAACATGATGGTCCGCAGCAACCCGCGCCCGGTCACCGGAGAGGACGACGTCCGGGAGATCCTCGAACTGGCTTGGTGATCCGCAGGTTATCAGGCACGGAACGGCACGAACGGCCCCGCCCCTCCCGGCGGGGCCGTTTTGCGTTCGGGGTGTGGAGGGGTTGAGCCGTGCATAATGACTATGGGGGTATGCATTCAAAACATTCCCGAAAACAGACAATTCGTTTGACGAACAATATTTGCACGCTCACAATCTTCATAGAAAATAAAATTCTCAATAGAGAACGGAGAGCGCGCTATGCTCACCGACGACCAGGACCGGGAATCCTTCACTCTTTCGACGACGTTCAACGCCGGCAAGCCCGTCGGCGCGGTGGTCAGCGCCTTTGCGATCCTGCGCCATCTGGCGGCGCAGGACGGGGCGGTGTCGAGCGCGCAGGTCGCCCGCGCGCTCGGCCTCAACCCGAGCACCTGCTTCAACATCCTGAAGACCCTGGCCGCCGAGCGGGTGGTCCAGTTCGAGGAGGTCGGCAAGGCCTACCGGCTGGGCGCCGGGCTGCTGGAGCTGGCGGGCAGCGCGCTCGATCAGGTCGGCTACACCCGGCTGCTCCATCCGGAGCTGGAACGGCTGGCCGCCGCGTGGCAGACGCCGATGACGGCGTGGCTGCGGGTCAGCGACCACCGCGTCATGCTGGTGGATCAGGCGGTGTCCAGCTCGGCCATCCAGATCCACATGCGGATCGGCCACCGGCTGCCGCTGCTGGTCGGCGCGCTCGGCCGCTGCATGGCGGCGCACGCCGGCCTGCCGGTGGAGGAGATGCGCCGCCAGTACGCCGCCGTCCGTCAGGACAACCCGCCGCCCTTCGAGCAATTCCTGGCCGAGGTGGAGGAGGCGCGGGCCGCCGGCTACGCGGTGGACCGCGACGGCTTCACGCGCGGCGTGACGACAGTGTCCAGCCCGATCCTCGACGCCGAGGGCCGTCCCTTCCTGGCCCTGTCCGCGGTCGGGCTGACCGCGCAGTTCTCCGACGAGCGGGCCGCGGCCATGGCCGCCGACCTGCGCGACACCACGCGGCGCATCGGGCGGCTGCTCGCCGGGCCGGGCCGGGCCGCCGCCCCCCTTTCCCCACGGGAGACCACGCGATGACCCCGGTGATCTCCGGAGCCGCCGACACCGCCGTCGGGCGGCTGGACGGCAGCGGTTGCATGGCGCTCCACGCCGAGGCGGCCTCCACGGCGCTGGCGGACGCCGGCCTGCGGGCCGACGAGGTGGACGGCGTGCTCTGCGCCTATTCGCTGGCCGAGCCGCATCTGATGCTGTCGTCGGTCTTCAACGAGTATTTCGGCATCGCGCCGTCCTACAGCGCCGCCGTCCAGGCCGGCGGGGCGACCGCCTGCGCGCTGGTGATGCAGGCGGCGGCGCTGGTGCGGGCGGGCATCTGCCGCAATGTCCTGGCCGTCTGCGCCGACAACCGGCTGACCGGGCTGGGGCGCAGCGGCGCCGTCGCCGCGCTGGCCGAGGTCGGGCACCCGCAGTTCGAGCGTCCCTATGGCATGTCGATCCCGGCGGCCTACGCGCTGGTCGCCCGGCGCTGCATGTTCGAGCGCGGCGTCACGGCGGAGCATCTCGCCGCCATCTCCGTCACCCAGCGCGGCCACGCGCGCCGCCACCCCAAGGCCCAGGCCCGCGACCCGCTGACCATGGAGCAGGCGCTGTCCGCCCGCATGATCGCCGACCCGCTGCGGCTGTTCGACTGCTGCCTCGTCTCCGACGGTGGCGCCGCCCTGGTGATCAGCGCCGCCGACGCGGCGGCCGACCATGCGGACCGCGCGGTGTCGATCCTCGGCTACGGCCAGATGAACACGCACGAGCACGCCTTCGCCATGCCGTCGCTGACCGATTTCGGTTGCCGGCAGTCGGCGGCGCAGGCCTTCGCCATGGCCGGGATGACCCCGGCGGACATCGACGTGGCCGAGATCTACGACAGCTTCACCATCACCCTGCTGGCCGAGCTGGAATCCATCGGCTTCTTCCCGAAGGGGGAGGCCGGTCCGGCGATCCTCGACGGCGCGCTGGAGCTGGATGGAGTCCTGCCCTGCAACACCCACGGCGGGCTGCTGTCCTATGGCCATTCGGGGGCGGCGGGCGGCATGTTCCACATCGTCGAGGCGGTGCGGCAGTTGCGCGGCGAGGCCGAGGCCCGGCAGGTCGCGGGGGCGGAAACCGCTTTCGTCCACGGCGACGGCGGCATCCTGTCCGCCCATTGCTCGCTGATCCTGGGGAGGGCCTGACGATGTCCGCGACCGATCCATCCCCCATGAAGCCCGCTCCGCTGGTCACCGCCGACACCCGCGCCTTCTGGGACGCCTGCGCGGAGGGGGTGCTGACCTTTCAGCGCTGCGCCGCCTGTGGCCACGTCCAATTTCCGCCGCGGCCCTTTTGCACCGCCTGCCGGGCCGAGGGACCGGTGACGGAGCGGTCCACGGGGCTGGGCACCATCCACAGCTTCACCATCGTCCACCGGGCGCCGACCGCGGCCTTCAAAGCGGACACGCCCTACGTCCTGGCGCTGGTCGATTTCGACGAGGGCTTCCGCCTGATGGTCAATCTGCGCGGATGCCCGCCGTCGGACGCCCGCATCGGCCTGCGCGTCCGCGTCCTGTTCGAGCCGTTGGCCGGCGGCGGCGCGCTGCCGCAGGTCCGGCTCCTGGTGGAGTGAACCCAACCCTTCGGGAGGGACCATCCATGCATTTGTTCGACACGCTCCGGGAGGGCGCCGCCTTCGGTGCCGAGGAGCTTCACCTGTCCGACGCGCTGATGGAGCGCTGGACCAGCCTCTACCCCGACGACCCGCCGGACGGGCGGATGCCCGCGGGGATGATCGCGGTGGCCACCATGCGGGCCTATTCCAGCCTCGTCGTGCCGCGCCCGCCGGGAAACATCCACGGCTCCCAGCGTTACGAGATGCTGCGCCGCCCGACGGTCGGGGAGCGGCTGACCACCCGCATCGCCTGCGCCGGAAAGGAGCTGAAGCGCGACCGCCGCTGGGTCCATTTCGACACCGAGACGGTGGGGGAGGACGGCACTCCCTGTTTCCGTGGCCGCATGACCATCCTGTGGGCGGCCTGACCATGGCGGACGGGACGACCACCATCGACCGCCTGACCCCGGTCACCAAGCGGATCGACCGCGCGGCGATCCGGCTCTACGCCGAGCTGACCGACGACTTCAACCCGATCCACGTCGATCCCGATTTCGCGGCGAAGACGCCGATGAAGGGCATCATCGCCCACGGCCTGCTGTCGGTGAACCTGCTCTGGCAGTCGGTCCGCCGCAGCCTGGGCGAGGCGGCGGTGTCCGACACGACGCTCGACATCCGCTTCCTGCGCCCGGTGCGCGAAGACGACGTGGTGACCGCGGGCGGCCAGCGCCGCGCCGATGGCGACGGCTACGACGTCTGGATCGACAACCAGCATGGGGAAACGGTGATCGCCGGACGCATCCGGCACAGGGCGGGGAGGGCGGCGTCATGACCGACACCCTGCTGGTCCGCGACGACGGCGACCTGCGGCGCATCACCCTGAACCGGCCCGAGAAGATCAACGCGCTCGACACCGCGACCTTGCTGGCATTGGCCGAGGCCGTGAACGGGGCTCCCGCCGCCGGGGCGGTGCTGGTGGCGATCGGCGGCGCCGGGCCGCGCGGCTTCTGCGCCGGTGGCGACGTCGCCGAGATGAGCCGCGGCGCTGACGCCTTCGCCGCCCAGGAGGAGGCGCTGCGGGCGGCGATGCAGGCGCTGCACGGCTCGGCGGTGCCGGTCGTCAGCGTGGTCCACGGCCGAACGCTGGGCGCCGGCTGCATCGTGGCGTGTCTCAGCGACCTCGTTCTGGGGGCCGACGATGTGCAGTTCGGCTTTCCGGAGATGCGTTTCGGCCTCTATCCGGCCTTCGTCCATGCCGCCCTGACGGAACGGCTGCCGGCGGCGCTGGCCTTCCAGATCCTGGCGGGGGGTCGGATGATGGACGCCGCGCAGGCCTACGGTTTCGGCTTCCTGACCGAGATCCTGCCCGCCGAGGGTTTTGCCGAGGCGGCGGAGGCGCGCATCGCCTACTACCGCGACCGGCTGGACGCCCTGGCCGCCGGACGGCGCATCCTGCGCCTGGAGAACCGCCCGTCGATGGCGGAGAAGACCGAGCGGCTGGCCCCGCTGCTGGCCGAGAACCACGCGGCGCCGTCCGTCCGGCGGCTGCTGTCCGGACTGTCCTTCGCCCGCTGAGTTCTTTCGAAACGGCAACGAGTCCCGTCAACGGGACCGCGTCACCCCCGAACAACGGATTCCTGGGAGGGAACGATGTCGAAACGCACCCTGTTCGCCGCGCTCGTGTTGAGCAGCGCCCTGTCCACAGCCGCCCTGTCCACCACCGCCCTGGCCGCCGACCCGGCGGTCTACAAGATCGGCGGCATCTTCGCCATGACCGGCGCCTCGCCCCATTACGGCAAGGTGATGAGCGCCGGGGCGCAGCTCGCCGTGGACGAGATCAACGCCCAGGGCGGTATCGACGGCATCAAGCTGCAGTTGGTCATCGAGGACCACAAGAGCGGCAGCGCCCAGGCCGCGGTCGCCGGCATGAACCGGCTGATCGACGTCGAGGGAGTGAAGGCGGTGCTGCCCTCCTTCTCCACGGTGACGCTGGCCACCATGCCCATCGGCGACCAGAAGAAGGTGATGATGATCAATGGCGGCGGGGTCAGCGCCCAGACGGTCGGCACCTCCCCCTACATGTTCAACATCCGCTCCATGGCGTCGGATCTGGCCGCCGGCATCGCCCACCGCGCGGCCGAGCAGGGGGCCAAGAAGCTCGCCCAGATCGCCATCAAGTCGGAGTTCGGCGACGCCACCATCGCCGCCACCACCAAGGCGTGGGAGGGCATGGGGCTGAAGATGGTCGCCGCCGAGCAGTTCCAGGCCGACGCCGCCAACATCGACACCCAGGTCGCCAAGCTGCGCGCCTCCCAGCCCGACGCCATCGCCAACTGGCCGACCACGCCGCAGGCCGGGCTGGCGGTGAAGCGGATGCGCGAGCTGGGCATGAAGCAGCCGGTCTACTGCATGGAATGGACCGCCGAGGACACCAAGGTCGCCGGCAAGCACGCCGAGGGGGTGGAGGTCGTCACCGACTACTTCGCCGCCACCGACGAGAATCCCTGGTCCAAGCGATTCGCCGACGCCTACAAGGCGAAGTTCGGCGAGATGCCCGACTTCTATGCCGCCAACTACTACGAGGGCGTCTACGTCATCGCCGAGCTGATCCGGCGGGCGAAGGCCAAGGGCGGCGATTACTACAGCGGCGAGCGTCTGGTGCAGGCGCTGTGGGAGAATCCGACCTTCGACAGCGTCTACGGCAAGACGCTGACCTTCCGCAAGAACGGCGTGGCGCAGAAGCCGGTGGCGGTGTTCCGCCTGGAGAACGGGCAACAGACATTCGTGAAGTTCACCTCGGGGGAATGATCGCCGATCCGAAGCAATGTCCCTCTCCCACCCCGGGAGGGGGAGGGGACCCATGCGGAGCATGGGGAGGGTGAGGGTGCATCGGAACATGGAGTGCCTACCGAGCCCGATCACCCCTCACCCTTCCCGCCGACGCGGGCCCCTTCCCTCTCCCGGGGCGGGAGAGGGAAAAAAATCAGGAGCGCCATTCCATGGACTTGCTCATCCAACTGACCCTGAACGGTCTGTTCAACGGCGCGCATTTCGCCCTGCTGGCGATGGGCTTCGCGTTGATCTTCGGGACGACCGGCGTCGTGCATTTCGCCTACGGGCCGGTCTACGCGGTCGGCGCCTACACCATCTGGGCGCTGGCGGCGCTGGTCGGGCTGCCCTTCTGGGCGGCGGTGCTGCTGGGCGTCGCCTTCACCGCGGCGCTCGGCGTCGGGTGCTACCTGTTCATCTACCGCCCGTTCGAGATCAGCGGCAGCCCGCCCTTCGTCGTTCTGGTCGCCTCGCTCGGCCTGTTCATCGTCATGAAGAACCTGATCGGCATCGTCTTCGGCACCGGGGTCAAGACGGTCGACAGCGTCGCCTACGACGTGCATTTCGTCGGCAACGCCTTCTTCACCACGGTGCAGCTGGGGCAGGTGGCGGCGGCGCTGCTGGTCGGCTGCGGCATCGCGCTGTTCCTGCGGGCCAGCCGCTACGGCAAGGCCATCCGCGCCATGGCCGACAACCGCGAGATGGCCACCGTCATCGGCATCGACACCACGCGGCTGTCCATCCTGGTCTTCGCGCTGGGCTCCGCGGTGTCGGCGGTGGCCGGTGCGCTGGTCCTGCTGCGCGACGGGCTGAACCCCAACATGGGCTTCGGCGCGGTGTTCGTCGCCTTCGTCGCGGTGATCGTCGGCGGGGTGGGGTCGCTGCGCGGGGCGGTCATCGCCGCCTTCCTGCTGGCCTTCGTGCAGAGCCTGGGCATGTGGCAGATTCCCACCGAATGGCAGAACACCATCGTCTTCGTGGTGCTGTTCGGGTTCCTGCTCGCCCGCCCCTCCGGCATCGTCCGCCGGGCGTGAGGAGAGGGACACAGCCATGGAATATCTCGCCCACATCCTCGTCATGGTCTGCCTGTACGGCATCCTGGCGACCTCCTTCAACCTGCTGATCGGCTTCGGCGGCATCTTCGCCCTGGCGCACGCCACCTTCTACGCCAGCGGCGCCTACGCCGCCGGCATCCTGGCGACGAAGCTCGGGATCGGCTTTCCCCTCACCCTGCTGGCCGGCACGGTGGTCACCGCCGCCATTGGCCTGCTGGTCGCCTTTCCCGCCATGCGGGTGGGCAGCCACTATCTGGTCGTCATCACGCTGGCGTTGCAGGCCATCACCATCGACGTGCTGATGAACAGCAAGCCGCTGACCGGTGGGCCGGACGGCATCCCCGGCATCCCCCCGGTGTCGCTGTTCGGCACGGCGCTGACCAGCCCGGTAACCTTCCTGCCGCTGGCCGCGGTGATGGCGGCGCTGTGCTGCGCAATTGCCTGGAGGCTCGGCGCCTCGCCGTTCGGACGCTCCCTGCGCGCCATGCGGGAGAACGAGGCGGCGGCCCAGGCGGTCGGCAAGAACCTCGTCCGGATGAAGCTGGTGGTTTTTGCGATGTCGGCGGGGCTGGCCTCGGTCGCCGGTTCGCTGGTCGCCCACTACATCGCCTTCGTCAATCCGGAATCCTTCACCATCGAGGAGACCATCCTCATCCTCGCCATGGTGATCCTGGGCGGCATGGGCAATTTGTGGGGCTCGCTGGCCGGAGCGGCGATCCTGGTGCTGTTGCCGGAGGGGCTGAAGTTCGTCCATGTGCCGGGCGACATCGCCGACATGGTGCGGCAGGTGATCTACGGCGTCGTGCTGATCGTCATCCTGCGGCTGCGTCCGGAGGGACTGTTCCCCGAGACGGTGTTCCGCACGCCGACCGGGGCCGCGCGCTCCAGCGTTCCCGCCAACGGCCCGCTGACGGGTGCGCTGGAGCGCGCGAGCGGCACGCCGGGCGAGGTGGTGGTCTCCGCGACCTCGCTGTCCAAGCATTTCGGCGGCATCCAGGCGGTGAAGGACCTGACCATCGACCTGAAGCGCGGCGAGATCGTCGGGCTGATCGGCCCCAACGGCGCCGGCAAGACGACCGCCTTCAACCTGCTGTCGGGCTTCCTGCGCCCGACCGGCGGCACCATCCTCTACCGCGGTCGCGACGTGACGACACTGAAGCCGCACGAGGTGGTGGCCGCCGGGCTGGCCCGCTCCTTCCAGGACCTGAAGCTCTTCACCAAGCTGACGGTCGTGGAGAACATCCTGGTCTCGCTGCCCGCGCAGCCGGGCGACCGCCCGCTCGATGTCTACTTCCGCCCCGGCCTGGTCCGCCGGGCCGACCGCGAGAACGTCGCCCGCGCGCTGGAGATCGCCTCCTTCGTCGGATTGCTCGCCAAGGCCGACGAGACCGCCGCCAACCTGTCCTACGCCGAGGAGAAGCTGCTGGTCATCGCCCGGCTGCTGGCGACCGGGGCCGACGTGCTGCTGCTCGACGAGCCGCTGTCGGGGCTGGACACCGTGACGGTGGAGCGCATCTGCGGGGTGATCCGCGACCTCGCCCGCGCCAACAAGGCGGTCTGCATCATCGAGCACAATCTGGAGGTCATCCGCGGTGTCTGCGACGAGATCGTCTTCATCGACGAGGGCCGCGTGCTGACCAAGGGCCCGCCCGACACGCTGATGCGCGACCGCGAACTGGCCGAGAGGTATTTCGGATGACCGAGATTCACACCATGCCGATCGCCGAACCCGTCCTGGAGGTGCGCGGCCTCAGCGCCGGCTACGGCAAGCGGGCGGTGGTCCACGACATGGACCTGACGGTGCGGGCCGGCGAAATCCGCGTGCTGCTGGGCCACAACGGGGCCGGCAAGACGACGCTGGTGCGCTCCGTCTTCGGGCTGCTGCGGCCGACGTCCGGGACCGTCCGCTACCGGGGGGAGGACATCACCCGGCGGCGCTGCGCCGACAACGTGAAGGCCGGCATCGCTCTGGTTCCGCAGGGGCACGGCATCTTCCGCAGCCTGACCGTGCGCGAGAATCTGGAACTCGGCGCCTACACGGCCCACGACCCGGCGGAGATCCGGGTGAATCGCGACGCGGTGATGGACCTGTTCCCGATCCTGCGCGAACGCGCCGGCCAGATCGCCGGCACCATGTCGGGCGGGCAGCAGCAGATGCTGGCGATGGGCATGGCGCTGATGCACCGGCCCGACGTGATGATCCTCGACGAACCATCGATCGGCCTCGCCCCCAACCTCGTCCAGCGCGTCATGGAGGCCATCGCAGAGGTCAACCGGGCGCTGCGCATGGCCGTGCTGATGGTCGAGCAGAACGTCGTCCACGCCCTGCCCATCGCGCAGAGCGTCACCGTGCTGCGCACCGGCCGCAAGATTTACGAGGGCCCGCCCGAGCCGCTGGGCGACCGCCAATACCTGATGACCCTTTTCTGAAGAAATCCGCACAGAAGGATCGTGTTCATGGCCCGTCAGAAGATGCTGATCGTGGGTGCGCTGGGGACCGTCGGCCGCCCGATGCTGGAGCATTTCGAAGCCTCCCCGGAATGGGACGTCTGCGGCGTGTCGCGCCGCACCCCGGATTTCGAGACCACCGCCGAATGGGCCGCCGTCGATCTGCGCGACCCTGACGACTGCCGCAAGCTGCGCGAGATCAAGGGCGTCACCAACATCTGCTACACCGCCGTCTATGAAAAGCCCGACGTGACGCGCGGCTGGTCGGAATGGGACCATGTGGAGACCAACCTCGCCATGCTGAAGAACGTGGTGGAGAATGTCGAGGCGGTGTCGCCCAACCTGCGCCACATCACGCTGTTGCAGGGCACCAAGGCGTACGGCGGCCATCTCGGCCCCTTCCGCCAGCCGGCGCGGGAGAGCGATCCGCGCTACATGCGCCCGAACTTCTACTACGACCAGCAGGACTGGATCAGCGAACGCCAGCAGGGCAAGGAATGGAGCTGGAGCGTGCTGCGCCCGCAGATCGTCTGCGGCCTCGCGGTCGGCAGCCCGCTGAACATCATCACCGCCATCGGTGTCTTCGCCGCGGTGTCGCGCGAATACGGCCTGCCGCTGCGCTTCCCCGGCGGGGCGTCGCGCATCGGCGAGGCGACCGACGCCCGGCTGATCGCCAAGGCCGCCGAATGGGCCGGCACCAGCCCGCAATGCGCCAACCAGGTCTTCAACATCGCCAACGGCGACGTCTATGTCTGGGAGAACGTGTTCCCCAAGGTGGCGGAGCTGTTCCGCATGGAGCTGGAGCCGGCGCAACCCTTCTCGCTGGCCCGCATCATGCCGCAGAACGAGCCGATCTGGGACCGCGTGGTCGCCAAGCACGGTCTCAAGCCCTACAAATACACCGAGGTCGTGCCATCCTGGCAGTTCGCCGACTTCCTGTTCGGCTACGGCCAGCGCCCCAACCCGCACCACATGAGCACGATCAAGGCGCGCAAGCTGGGCTTCCACGACTGCGTGGACAGCGAGGAGATGTTCGTCGATCTCCTCCAGGAACTCCAGAAGCGCCGCATCCTGCCGGAATGAGAGAGGCCCGCCGCATGACCATCACGCGCAAGATCCACGGCGTTCCGGTGCAGTGGGAAACCCTGCCGGCGCTGGTCGCCGCCCGCGCGGCGCAGCACGGGGACGCCCCGCGGCTGACCGTCGCCGGGCGGGCGATGAGCTACCGGGAACTGGACGGGGAGTCCAGCCGGGTGGCCGCCAACCTGCACCGGCTGGGGGTGCGCCGGGGCGACCGGGTCGCCTGCTTCCTGCGCAACGCGCCGGAGCATCTGCTGACCTGGGTCGCCGCCGGCAAGCTGGGGGCGATCTGGGTGCCGCTGAACGCCGGTCTGGTGGGGGAGGATCTCGTCCACACCCTGACCAACGCCACGCCCGCCGTGCTGGTGGTGGACGGGGAGCTGGCGGAGCGGGTGGAGGCGGTCGCGGACCGGCTGCCGCCGATGCGCGTCTATGCGGTGGAGGATGGCGACGGGGAAACCGGCGGTCGCTTCCGGCCCTTCGCCGACCTGCTGGAGCCGGGTCATCCGCTGCCGCTGATGGAGGTGTCCGGCGGCGATCCGGCGGTCATCATCTACACCGGCGGCACCACCGGCCTGCCCAAGGGCGCGCTTCTGCCGCATTTCGCCTGGATCGCGGCGGGGATGCGCTACGTCGAGGCGTTCGAGACACGGCCGGACGACGTCCATTACTCGATCCTGACGCTGTTCCACGTCGGCGGGCTGATGCTGGGCGTGATGGGGCCGATGGTCGCCGACATTCCCACGGTGATCGACCGCCGCTTCAGCGGCAGCAACTTCTGGGCGCGGGCGCGGGAAACCGGGGCGACCATCGTCGATCTGATCGGCACCATGATCACCGTGCTGACCGAACAGCCGGAGAGCCCGGCGGATCGCCATCACAGGGTGCGCGTCTCTCTGGGAGTGACGGGCCAGATTCCGCCCGCCGTGGCTGAGCGCTTCGTCGAGCGGTTCGGCATCGGCTTCGTCAACGTCTATTCGCTGACCGAGACCGGCGGCGTGCTGATCGTCAACAATCCGATGGGCTCGCCGAAGCCGCGCGCCAACGGCCTGACCCATGGCTGGGCGGAGGTGACCATCCTGGACGAGGACGACCAGCCGGTGCCGCCGGGCGTCACCGGCCAGATCGCGCTGCGCCCCCGCTACCCGCACATCTTCATGTCAGGCTACTTCAACGCGCCGGAGCGCACACTGGAATGCCTGTCGAACCTGTGGCTGCACACCGGCGACCTCGGCCATCTGGACGCGGACGGCTATCTGCACTTCACGGGCCGTCAGGCCCACTGGCTGCGCCGCCGCGGCGAGAACGTCTCGGCCTATGAGGTGGAAAGCGTGCTCAGCCAGTGTCCGGGCGTGCGCGAGGTCGTGGTGGTCGGCACGCCGTCCGAGAAGGGGGAGGAGGAGGTGAAGGCCTTCGTCATCCGCGAACCGGGCAGCGGCGTGGAGCCGGCCGCCATCGCCGCGTGGTGCGAGGGCCGCATGGCCGCCTTCAAAATTCCGCGCTTCATCGCTTTCGTGGAGAGCTTCCCCCGCTCCGTGACGAAGCGCGAAGTGGAACGTCACAAGTTGCGCGCGATGCCGAACGATGGAATCTGGGACCGCGAGGCGCTGCCCTCGCGACCACGTCCTGTCGTCAACGGGGTGGCGGGCTAGGCGCACGGGGCGGGACCACTCTATTCACGGCGCTGACCAATGGCGGCGGCAAGCGCGACGCCGCTGACCCGTGATTGGCAAATGCCTTGAACCAGAGTGGCGATGCTCGCGACGGCCCGCTCCGGGTCCAACCCGCCCAGCCGGATGTTGGACACGCAGTTGCGGGCCGAATCCGGGGTGCCGGGCCGCGGCGCCCAGGTGACGTAGCAGCCGAGGGAGTCGGCCGCCGAGAGCCCCGGACGCTCGCCGACCAGCACGATCACCAGAGCCAGCCCCAACGCTTCGCCGATGGCGTCCCCGATGGCGACCCTGCCTTGCTCCACCAACGCCACCGGCGCCACATCCAATCCCTGGTCACGCAACGCCTGCCCAAGGCCGAGGACGACCGGGGCGGCGTTGACGTCGATCGCCATAGCCGACAACCCATCGGCCACCACGATGCCCACGCGCGACCTCCCGCCCGCGCCTTCCGGCACCGCCAGCCCGCGCAACCGTCCGGCGTCCTCATCGGCGAGGCGGCGGCCCAGGTCGGGGCGGCGCAGATAGACGGCCCGGTCGGGGGCGGCGCTGCGCAGCCGGACGACCGGCATCCCGGCGGATTCCAGCCGGCTGCCCAGCCCGTCCAGATCGGGGATTGCCCACACGGCGTCGCGGGCACGGGCATGGTCCTGCAGGAAATCCAGATGCGCCCGCGTCGGCAGCGAGGTGCCCGCCCGGCCCAGCGCCACCCGCGCGTCGGTGAAGCGGCGCAACGGGTGGATGTCTCCTGGAGCCGGCACAAGGCTCGGCGTCTTGCCGTCGCGTTCGGTCATCGCGGTGCCTCCAGGGTGGCGAGCGACCGGACCGCCTCCAGCAGCGGCGTCTCCATCGGGACGGGCCGCCAAGTGTTCCGGTCGTCCAGCAGCCCGACCCGGCGCGCCCAGGCCTCGAACTCCGGGGCGGGCGGGCGGCCGGTCAGGCGGCGGACCGTCAGCGCGTCGTGGTGCGACAGGCTCTGGTAGTTCAGCATGATGTCGTCGGAGCCGGGCACCGTGATGACGAAGGTGACGCCCGCCAGGGTCAGAACCGCGAACAGCGTGTCCATATCGTCCTGATCGGCCTCGGCGTGGTTGGTGTAGCAGACGTCCACCCCCATCGGCAGGCCCATCAGCTTGCCGCAGAAATGGTCCTCCAGCCCGGCCCGGATGATCTGCTTGCCGTCGTAGAGGTATTCCGGCCCGATGAAGCCGACCACGGTGTTGACCAGCAGCGGCTGGAAGGCGCGGGCGACGGCGTAGGCGCGGACCTCCATGGTCTGCTGATCGACGCCGTGATGGGCGTCGGCGGACAGGGCGGCGCCCTGGCCCGTTTCGAAATACATGACATTGCCGCCGACCGTCCCGCGGCCCAGCGAGCGGGCGGCCTCGTGCGCCTCGCGCAGCATGGCCAGGGAAACGCCGAAGCCGCGGTTGGCCTTCTCCGATCCGGCGATGGACTGGAACACCAGATCGACCGGCGCCCCGCCCTCGATCGCCCGGATGGCCGTGGTGACGTGGCCCAGGCAGCAGGTCTGCGTCGGGATGTCCAGCCGGACGCGCAACTCGTCCAACAGCCGGACGACGCGGCTGTAATCCTCCACGCTGTCGGTGACCGGGTTGACGCCGAGCACCGCGTCGCCGCTGCCCATCAACAGCCCGTCGAGCAGGCTGGCGGCGATGCCGCGGCTGTCGTCGGTCGGGTGGTTGGGCTGCAGGCGCGTGGACAGCCGCCCGGCCAGCCCCAGGCTGTTGCGGAAGGCCACGGGGTTCTCGCATTTGGCCGCCACCATCATCAGGTCCTGAGCCCGCATGATCTTCGACACGCCCGCCACCATCTCCGGCGTCAGGCCGGCGGCCAGAGCGGCCAGGCCGTCGCGGTCGGCGGCGTCCGACAGCAGCCAGTCCCGGAATTCCCCGACGGTCAGCGACGCGACGGGGCCGAGCGCCGCCGCGTCCCGCTGGTCGTGGATCAGGCGGGTGACCTCGTCCTCCTCATAGGGCACGAGGTCGGTAGCCAGGAAATCCCGGAGCGGAATGTCGGCCAGGACGCGCTGGGCGGCGTGGCGCTCCAGCGCGCTGTCGGCGGCCAGCCCGGCCAACTGGTCCCCCGACCGGGCGGGCGAGGCCTTGGCCAGCACGTCGCGCAGATGGGGGAAGCTCCAGCGGGTGCCGCCGAGCGCGGTGGTGTAGGGCATACGGACTCTCCGGTGCAGGGAGAACGGCGAATGGGAGACGGTTCAGAAGCGGCGGGGATCGATCGCCGTCAGGTCGAGCGGCGGCGCGCGCCCGGCCACCAAATCAGCGACCACCATGCCGCTCAGCCCGCCGAGGGTCAGCCCGACATGCTGGTGGCCGAAGGCGTAGACCACCCGTTCGCTGGCCCGCGACCGGCCGAGCACCGGCAGCCCGTCGGGGAAGGTCGGGCGGAAGCCCAGCCAGTCGTCGGTCTGGCGGACGCCCGGTTCCTTCAGGGCCGGCAAAGCATCGCGGGCCGAGCGCGCCAGCAGCCCCGTCAGGCCGGACGCCTTGCGGGGATCGAGCCCGGCCAGTTCGACCGTGCCCGCCACCCTCAGCCCCTGGGCCATGGGGGTCATGTAGAGCCCGCGCTCGGCCCAGCCGCAGGGCCGCCCGATCGGGTCGATCACCCCGCCGAAGGTGACGTGGTAACCGCGTTCGGTGTCCAGCGGCAGCCGGTCGCCGCAATCGGCGGCCAGCGGTCGGGAATGGATGCCGGCGGCCACCACGGCATGGTCGAAACGCTCATCGCCGTCCGGTGTGACGAGGACGACGCCGGAACCGCCGGGGGCCAGCCGCGTGACGGCGCGGGCCTCGGTCCTCAGGCCGCGCCCGGCCAGCCAGCCGTGCAGCGCGGTGAGGAAGCCCGCCGGGTCGCTCAGATGCCAGCTTCCGGGGAACAGCACGCCGTGGGCGAAGATCGGCGCCAGTGCCGGTTCCAGCCCCCGGATGGCCGAAGCGTCCAGAACCTCGCAGGCGACGCCAGCCTCGCGGCGCAGCCTCAGGGAGTCCGCGCTGTTCCGGAAGGAGCGCTCGCTGGAATAGAGATAGAGGCATTCGCGGCGGCGGATCCGGTCCTCCAGCCCGGCGTCGCGGATCAGGTCGGCGTAGCCCTCGTAGGCGCGGCCAAGAAGCTGTCCCAAAGCCTTTGCCGCCGCCTCGTAGCGCGCCGGGGTGGAGTGCCAGAGGAAGCGCGCCAGCCACGGCGTGAGCCGCGGCAGGTAGGAGGCACGCAGCCGGAAGGGACTGTCGGCGGCCAGCAGGTAGCGGTGGAAATCCCGGAAGACCGACGGGTTGTTCACCGGGATGCAGGCGTAGTTGGCGAAGGTTCCAGCGTTGCCGTAGGAGGCGCCGCCCGCCGGTCCCGCGGGATCGAACAGCGTGACGGCGTGCCCGTCCCGCATCAGCCAGTAGGCCGAGGACAGACCGACGAAACCGGCACCGATGACGGCGACTGTGGCCATGGCGGGGGCGCTCCTTCAGCGTGGATCAGGCGTAACGGACCGGCAGCTCACCAGACGTCGCGCAGCAGCCGCAGCCAGTTGCCGCCCATGACCCGCTCGATCTTGCCGGACGACCAACCCTTGCGGACCATGGCGGCGGTCAGGTTGGGATAGTCCTCGATGCGCTCGATGCCCTTGGGGAAGACCAGATCGCCGAAGGTGGTCAGGCGGCGCCCGTTGCCCTTGTCGTGCATCACCCATTCCTGGAAGGACCAGGGCTGGCCCTGCGACATGTCGGTGCCGATGCCGACATGCTCCTCGCCGCAGACGCCGACCATGTGCTCCACCACGTCGATGAAGTCGTCGATGGTGGAGGCGGTGCCCTTGGGCAGGAAGGGCGGGAAGATGGTGACGCCGACATAGCCGCCGCGCTGCGCCACGCTGCGCAGGGTCTCGTCGGACTTGTTGCGCGGATGGTCCTTCAGGGCGCGCGGGCAGCAGTGGGTGTAGGCCACCGGCTTCACCGACGCCTCGATGGCTTCGGTCGCCGTCCGTTCCGACACGTGGGACAGATCGACCAGGATGCCCAGCCGGTTCATCTCCGCCACCACGTCGCGCCCGAAGCCGGTCAGCCCGGCGTCCTTGCCCTCGTAGCAGCCGGCCCCGACGAGGTTCTGCGTGTTGTAGGTGAGCTGGATGATCTTCACGCCCAGCTCGGCGTAGAGTTCGAGATAGTCGATGTTGTCGTCGATGCCCGACGTGTTCTGCCAGCCCAGGATGATGCCGACCTTGCCGTCCGCCTTGGCCTGGCGGATGTCCTCGACGCTGCGGATCTGGGTGATGATGTCGCCATGCTCGCGGAACATGCGCTTCCAGTGGCCCACGTTCTTCATGGTGTCCTGGAAGCCTTCCCAGACGCTGCAGGTGCAGTTGGCGGCGGTGATGCCCGCCGTCCGCATCGCTTCGAAAATCTCGCGGTCGAAGTTGCAGACGAGGAGGGAATCCGTGACGATCAGGTCCTCGTGACGGATGTCGGCGATGCTGTCAGGCATGATGGCCTCGGATGTGATTGCGGATGGGAGGCGCGCGCCGGGGCGCGCCACGTCGGATGAAGAGGTTTAATAGAAGAGGTTCGGCAGGCCGGTGACGATGCCGGGGACGAGGGTGAAGAGCGCGATGGACACCAGCATCAGCAGCCAGTAGGGGATGGCCTCCCATGCCGCCTCGGTGATGTTGACCGCGCCCTTGGTCAGCGACACCAGCACGAACAGGTTGATGCCGACCGGCGGGGTGATCATCCCGATCTCGATCAGGATGGTGACGACGATGCCGTACCAGACCGGATCGAAGCCGACGTTCATCATCAGCGGGAAGGTCAGCGGCAGGGTCATCAGCATGATCGAGATGCCGTCGAACAGGCAGCCGAGGACCAGATAGAGCAGGACGATGCCGAGCAGCAGCTCGTACTTGCCGATGGCCATCGCACCCATGGTCTGGGCGAGCTGGGCGGGCAGCCCCAGGATGCTGATGGCCTGCGACAGGATGGACGCCCCCAGGAAGATCAGCGCGATGGCGCCGAAACCGCGCACCGCCGCGATCAGCGCGTGCAGCAGCCCCTTCATCGTCAGCTCGCCGACGGTGAAGCCGAGCACGATGGCCGCGACCACCCCCAGGGACGCCGCCTCGGTCGGGGTGGCGATGCCCATGTAGATGGTCCCCAGCACCGCGAACATCAGGATGGCCAACGGCCAGAGATCGACCAGCGACCGCAGGATGACCGCCAGCGACACCGCTTCGCGGTCGTCGGGCAGCCAGTCGGGCGAAAGCCGGGCACGGACGGCGACCAGCCCCATGAACATCGCCGCCAGCAGGAAGCCGGGGATCAAGCCCGCCAGGAACAGCTTGCCGATCGACACGTCCATGGTGGCGCCGTAGATGATCAGGATCAGGCTGGGCGGGATGATGATCCCCAGCGTGCCCGAGGCGGCCAGGATCCCGACCACGCTCTTCGCCGGGTAGCCGCGCTTGATGAGCTGCGGATAGGCGACCGACCCGACGGCGGCGGCGGTGGCGAGGCTGGTGCCGCTGACCGCGCCGAACAGCGTGCCGACCGCGACGTTGGTGTGCATCAGGCCGCCGGGCACCCGGCGGAACAGCGGCGACACCCCCGAGTAAATGCGGGCGCCGAGCCCGCTGGCCAGCAGGACCTCGCCCAGCACGATGAAGGCCGGGACGGCGCTGAGGGTGAAGCTGTTGAAGGCGTTCCAGCCGGCGGTGATGCCCAGTTGCAGAGCGCCGCCGACGAACAGTTCGAGGATCAGAAAGCCGGTCAGCCCCAGCGCCACGCCGATCGGAAACCCGGCGAGGAGCATGACGGCCAGACTCACGCCCATGACGAGCCATACCATGTCGCTCACTCCAAATTTTTAAATGCTGGCCAAACCCTTGATGCCGCCCGCTCGGGCGCGGGCAGGGCTGCGGCTCAGGCGCGCCCCAGCAGGCGCAGGACGCGCAGGAGGATCATCGACAGCGCCATCACCGGGATGCCGAACATCCAGGGAGCCACCGGCAGGGCGGCGTTCTCGGAGCGGGCGGAGATCTGCCAGGAAAAGGCGGCGAACTTGTAGCCTTCGACCAGAATGATGACGAAGAACAGGATGGTCGCCACGTCGCCGGCCAGCCGGCAGATGCGCTGCAAAGTGGGAGACAGCCGGCTGGTCACGATCTGCACCGTGATGTGTTCACGGTCGAGGTCGGAGGTGACGATCGAGATGAAGCTGGAGGTCGCAAACAGGAGCCCGACGAACTCGTCGGAGAAATCGAGGGGAACCCCGAGAACATAGCGATTCAGCGTCGCGACGATCACCAGCGCGATGAAGCAGGCGATGATGCCGGCTCCGATGTTCTTCAACAAATTCGATATGGAATTGTCCATGCCATTCCCCTCTTGTCCATGTGCGGCACGCCGCCGACCAGCCGGCGGCGTGCCGACCGGCTATTTCACGGCGTCGAGGATGGCGTTCATGTTGGCGACGGCCTTCGGCCCGACCTGCTCGGACATCTCCTTCCAGGTCGTGCGGGCGGCCGTGATGAAGGCCGCCTGATCGGCGTCGGAGAAGGGCTCCAGCATCTTGCCGCCGGCGTCGGCCAGCTTCTTCAGCCCGGCCTCTTCCCGCTCGCCCTTGGTGAACTCGTCGTTGGTGTAGGCTAGAACGTCGGCGGCGGCGGCGCGCAGCGCCTCCTGCTGGGCGGGCGACAGGGACTGGAAGCGCTTGGTCGAGATCAGCAGGTTGATCGGCACCCCGGCGTGCGGCTGCAGATAGGCGGCGTAGGGCGTCACCTCCTGGAGCGAAATGGTGGTGGCGATGCTGCCCATGTAGGTGGCGCAATCGACGACGCCGGTCTGCAGGGCGACGTACATGTCGTTCTGCCCGATGATCTGCGCGGCGATGCCCAGCTTCTTGAAGGTTTCGACCTGATGGCGGCCCCACACGCGGATCTTCTTGGACTTCAGATCCTCAAGGCTGCGGACCGGAGTCTTGCAGAAGACATGGACGCCGCGCTCGGGAACCTGGACGGCGCCCAGCGTGGTGATGCCCCACTTCTCGAACACCGGCGCGTAGATGGCCTGGATGGCCGGCACGGCCTTGAGCTGGTCGTCCACCGCCTCGATGGAGCCCTGGACGTAGGCGACGGCGAGTTCCGGCTCGTCGCGCGCCACGTACTCGGGATACAGCGCCGACATGTCCACCGCGCCCGACGGCAGGACACGCAGGATGTCGGCGTCCTTGATGCCAAGGGACCCGCCATGGAAGACCTGGATCTTCAGATCGCCTTTGGAATGCTCCTCAACCTTCTTCGAGAAATAGTTCAGGTATTCGGCGACGGGGCGGCTTTCGACCCAGACGGAGTGCAGCCGGAGGGTGGTTTCCGCCGCGGCCGGAAGGGCGGACAAGGCCATGCCAGCCGCCAGAAGCGCAGTGCATGCCGATTTGCAGAAACGCATATCACCCTCCTTGATGAGCATCCAATGTGAGAGGCTGTCCTACAGCCGTATGTAAGCCTGTCATACTGTACGGCGTACAGTCAATGTCCGTATTGCAAAAAATTGCCGATACCGCCATACACTTGATGCGACCACGCGCGGCAATGTATGGTGAGGCCCGAACATCGACGCCCCTGCGCTCAGGCGACAGGGGGCGATAAGCCATCATGGGAAGGACAATGGCACTGAACAGCCGCGACCGGCGGAGCGGCGTCGATGCGCGCGCGCTCGCAACGCTGAAGGCCACGATGGCCGAACTCGACCGCGACAGCCCGATCTACGTGCGCATCGCCACCGCCCTGACGGCGCAGGTCGCCAGCGGGCAACTGTCCCCCGGACAGCCGCTGCCGTCGCACCGCGAACTGGCGCGCTCCCTGGACGTCAACCTGACGACCATCACCAAGGCCTTCAACCTGTTGAAGAAGCGCGGCGTGATCTCGGCGGAGGCGGGACGGGGCACGGCGGTGCGCGGACGGGACCTGAACCACGCCGCCCCGTCCTACGATCAGCCGCGCCTGCCCCCGGCCATCGACCTGTCGGTCCACAAGCTGAACGTGCCGGGCTATCAGGAGTTCATCGGCAGCCTCCTGCGCAAGATCGCCAGCCACCCCGACGATCTTGCGCGGCTGCAGGAGTATCATTCGGCCTTCGGGAGCAACCACAACCGCCGTCTGGCGGTGGAGTGGCTGCTGTCCTGGGGGGTCAGCGCCACGCCCAACCAAGTCGCGGTGACCGCCGGCGCCCAGCACGCGATCCTGGTGGTTCTGGCCAGCGTGCTGACCGCCGGCGATTCGATCCTGGTGCCGCGTCTGGTCTATCAGGGCGTGAAGGCCGCCGCCCAGGTGCTGGGGCTCGGCCTGATCCCCGTCGACACGGACGAGCACGGGATGATTCCCGACAGCCTCGCCCGGCTGGTCGGCAACCCGCGGGTCAAGGCCATCTTCCTGGTGCCGACGCTGGCCAACCCGACCACCGTCACCATGCCTCTGGACCGGCGTCAGGCCATCGTGGACATCGCCCGCCGCAACTCCCTGCTGATCGTCGAGGACGACCTGTTCCGGCCGCTGGCCTCGAACCGGCTTCCCAGCCTGTGGTCACTCTATCCGGAAGGGTGTTTCCACATCTCGTCCCTGTCCAAGGTGATCGCCCCCGGCAACCGCTGCGGGTTCGTGGCCTTTCCGGAACGGTACGGGGCGGCGATCGCCTCGGCGCTTCGCGGCAGCATCTGGATGACCGACGTGATCTCGCTCACGCTGGTGCAGAGCCTGCTGGAGCAGAAGAAGCACCTGGAGTTCGTCGGCACGCTGCGCCAGCAGCTGACGACGCGCCACAGCCTGGCGCTGAACCATTTCGGCGGCGCTCTGGCGAAGAGCGATCCGGAAAGCCTGTTCCTGTGGCTGGATCTCGACTCGGCCCAAGATTCCACGGCCGTTGCGGAAACACTCTATGAGCGGGGTATCGGCGTGGTGTCGTCGGATGTCTTCATGATCGGCAAGACCAAGCCGAGCAACGGCATCCGCATCTACAAAGGCTCGGCCCGCAGCGACACCGAATGGGACATCGCCCTCTCCCTGATCGCGACGCTGTTGCGCAAACCGGAGCAATGAGCCGATCGACGCTGTAGGGGGCGGCCATCCGGGCAGCGGTGCGCGTCCGACCCACTGACGGGGCGGGCAATCCGGACGCCACGAGGCTGCGGACCATGATGCCCGTCGGGGATCGCACTGCGGCTTCCGGCCGATCCGATGCCGGTCAAGTGGGCGCCCCGGTGGATCGCGCCTCCAGCCTTGCGGCTCGCCGCATCGCTTGGGGCGGCTGGCCGAAGGCGCGCAGAAAGGCGCGCCGCATGCGCTCCGGATCGGCGAAGCCGCTCTCGCGGGCGACGATCTCGACCGGATGCCGCGTCTGCTCCAGCATCAGCCGCGCGCTTTCCAGCCGCAACTGCTCCACCGCCTTGGCCGGGGACTGCCCGGTCTCGGTGCGGAAGGCGCGGCTGAACTGGCGCGGGCTCAAGGCGGCGGCTCCCGCCAGTTCCTCCACAGACAGCGGATTCTTCAGGTTCTGCCGCGCGTAGGTCAGCGCCGCCTCGATGCGGTCGGACTTCGCCGCCATCTCCAGCAGTTCCGAATGCTGGGTCTGGCCGCCGCCGCGGCGATGGTACATCACCAGCTTGCGGGCGACCGACCGTGCGATGTCGCTGCCGAGGTCCTTCTCCACCATCGCCAGAGCCAGATCGACGCCCGCCGTCATGCCGGCGGAACTCCAGACCGGCCCGTCGATGATGAAGATGCGGTCCTCCTCGACCCGGATGGCCGGAAACCGCGTCCCCAACTCGCGCGCCAGCAGCCAATGGGTGGTGGCGCGCCGCCCGTTCAGCACACCGGATTCGGCGAGCACGAACGCGCCGGTGCAGATCGCGCCCAGGCGCCGCACGGCGGGCAGACGGCCGGCGATCCAGGCGCGCAGCCCGTCGCTCGGCCGGGGCACCTCCACACCGCCGCCCACCAGCACCGTGTCGAAATCCTGTCCGGCAAAGGACACGCTGTCCACCGCCATCCCGGTGGAACTGCGCACCGCCCCTCCATGCTCCGAGACGGTGACCAGTTCATAGATCTGTTCGCCCGCACAGATGTTGGCGAACTCGAACACCGAACCCGCGGCCAGGCTCATCATCTGGAAGCCCGGGTAGATGACGAAACCGATGCGCATGGTGGATTCCCCTCGCGTCCTGAAACGAGGGATATACGACATTCAGGTCAAGCGCCAGACGTTCTAAACATGGCCTCACGCCGGGCGGCAATGACGCGGCCCGCAGACAGGACACAGACCCATGAGCCTTTCTCCTCTCGGCACCGCGCTCGTCACCGGCGCGTCCTCCGGCATCGGCGCGGTCTACGCCAACCGCCTGGCCGACCGTGGCCACGACCTGATCCTGGTGGCCCGCAACCGCGGTAAGCTCGCCGGTCTCGCGGCGCGGATCGCCGACCGCACCGGCCGCTCCGTCGAGGTCTTCGCCGCCGATCTGGGCGACAAGACCGACCGGCGCGCGGTGGAGAACATGCTGGCGTCCGACGCCAGCATCACCATGCTGGTCAACAATGCCGGGGTCGGCGCGACGGCCCCGCTGCTCTCGGCCGACGTCGATGCCATGGAGCGGATGATCGACCTCGACGTGACGGCGCTGATGCGGCTGACCTACGCGGCCGCGCCGGCCTTCGTGGCGCGCGGACGCGGCACCATCGTCAACATCGCCTCCATCGTGGCGATCGGGCCGGAAATCCTCAACGGCGTCTATGGCGGGGCCAAGGCCTTCGTCCTGGCGCTGACCCAATCGCTGCACCACGAGCTGGCGGACAAGGGCTTGCGGGTCCAGGCGGTTCTGCCCGGCGCCACGGCCACCGATTTCTGGGGCACCGCCGGCACGCCGGTGGAGCATCTGCCAGGCGAAATCGTCATGCCCGCCGACGCCATGGTCGATGCGGCGCTGGCCGGGCTCGACGCGGGCGAACTGGTGACCATCCCGGCCCTGCCGGATGCCGCCCAGTGGCACGCCTATGAGGCCGCCCGTCAGGCGATGCTGCCCAACCTCTCCCGCAGCGAACCCGCCGCGCGCTACCACGTGGCACCGTTCTCCGCCTGAACCTCCGCCGCCGCGATGCGGTGCTGGGGTTCGGCGCGGCGGGCATCGGCGCCACCGCCTATGCGCGGTCCTCCATGGCCTTCAAGGTGCGGTCGCGGGTGGCGATCAGGTGGTCGCGCATCGCCGCCGCCGCCGCCTCGGCGTCCTTGGCGCGCAGCGCCTTGCAGATGGCTATGTGCTCCTCCAGCGAGGGGTCGAAGGCGTTCGGCACCTTTTCGATCACCGCGTTCCGGCACCAGGCCACCGAATCCCGCAGCGTCGCCATGATGCGGGCCAGCCGCTGGTTGGGGCAGTGGGCCAGCACGAAGTCGTGGATGACCTCGTCCACCTCCTGCAGGCGGGCCTGCCGTTCCTCCTCCGGGCCGGGACGGCCGGCGGCGATGTAGGCTTCGGTCATCGCCTCCACCTCCGCCTCCGGGGCGTGGGGGGTGGCCAGCTCCGTCACCAGCGGCTCCAGGGCGATGCGGAGCTGGAACACCTCCATCAGGGCGTTGCGGTCGATTTCCGCCACGAAGATGCCGCGCCGCGGGTAGATGTGGACCAGCCCGTCCGCCTCCAGCCGCTTGGCGGCGTCGCGCAGCGGCGTGATGCTGATGTTCCACAGCGCCTTGTACTGGTCCAGCATCAGCCGCGACCCCGGCGCCAGCCGGCCGGAGATGATCTCGCTCCGCAGCCGGTCGGTGACCTGCTCGCCGATGGAGGCCGTGTCGAGGGGACCGTTGCCGTCCAGCATGGATGACCGTTCCTCAGTGAATCGCCGCAGACGGAGGCGCCGCGTCAAGTCCGACATTTTAGCACCGCGCTTCCCCCGCCTTCAAACCCGGCTTCAAATCCTTGGGGCATCGGAGTCCGTCACCGCGCCGTGAACCAGGCCAGCGGCGCCATCACCAGCTCCGGGAACAGCACCAGCAGGAACAGCACGGCGGTCTGCGCCAGCAGGAACGGGCCGACGCCCTTCATCAGGTTCGACATCGACATGCGCCCGACGCCGCAGACCACGTTCAGAACCGTGCCGACCGGCGGGGTGATCAGGCCGATGGCGTTGTTCATGATGAAGAGGACACCGAAATAGACCGGGTCGATGCCCGCCTGGCGGATGATCGGCATCAGCACGGGGACCATCAGCAGGATGGTCGGCGCGAAGTCCAGCGCGGTGCCGACGATCAGAACGATGACCATCAGCGCGATCATCAGCAGAAGCCGGTTGTCCATTACCGGAGCCAACAGCTCGGCGAGCTGGGCCGGGATGTTGGACGCGGTGATCAGCCAGGCGGAGATGCCCGCCGCCGCCACCAGGAACATCACCACCGCCGTCGTCTTCGCCGCGGACAGCATCAGCCCATAGAGGTCGGCGATCTTCAGCTCGCGGTAGATGACCAGCCCGACGAACATGGCGTAGACCGCGGCGACCACCGCCGCCTCGGTCGGCGTGAAGACGCCGGTCTTCAACCCGCCGATGATGACCACCGGAAGCAGCATCGCCCAGAAGGCGTCGGCGGTCAGCCGCAGCCGCTCGCGCAGCGGCACCTTGGGGGGCGTGGTCAGGATCTCGCGCCGGGCCAGCCACCACCAGGTGATCAGCAGCGCCACGCCCATCATGATTCCCGGCACGATGCCGGCGAGGAACAGCTTGGTGATGGAGACCTGCCCGGCGACGCCGTACAGGATCATGCCGATCGACGGCGGGATGATCGGCGCGATGATGCCGCCCGCCGCGATCAGCCCGCCGGAGCGGTGGATGTCGTAGCCCGCCTGCCGCATCATCGGCAGCAGGATGGAGGCGAGCGCCGCCGTGTCCGCCACCGCCGAGCCGGACAGTGAGGCCATGAGGATCGCCGCGAACACGGCGACGAAGCCCAGCCCGCCGCGCAGGTGGCCGACCCAGGCCATCGCCATGGCGATGATGCGCCGCGACATGCCGCCGGCGTTCATGAACTCGCCGGCCAGCATGAAGAAGGGCACGGCCAGCAGCGGAAAGCTGTTGGCGCCGTCCCACATGTTCTGCACGACGATCTGGGAGTCGAGCATCCCCATGAAGGCCATCAAAGCGAGGCCGGAGACGATCAGCGCGAAGGCGACGGGCAGCCCCAGGGCCATCGCGCCCAGCAGACTGCCGACGAAGATGAAGATGGTCACGGCGCCGTTTCCTTCAGCGTGTTTGGGCTTGCGAGCGGACCTGGGCCTTTCAGCCGATTCGGGTCCACCTCGCCCATGCCCTCCTCCTCGACCTGGATCAGCTCGTCGTCGCCGACCTTGCCGAGCGCCAGCCGGACGAGGTTCACGATGCACATCAGCCCGATCACCCCGCCGGTCAGGTAGGTGACGCCGAAGACCCAGATCATCGACAGGCCGGTCACCGGGGCGTGGTTCGTCGCGTTCAGATCGTGCTGGAGCAGCGTGCCCTGGACGATGACCGCGCAGCAGATCAGCATGATGACCTGATTGATCGCCCAGCAGACCCTCTTGCCGGCGCGCGGCAGCAGGCGGACCAGGGCGTCGACGCCGAAATGCGCGCCCTCACGGAAGCCGATCACGGCGCCGATGAAGGTCATCCACACGAACAGGAAGCGGGGAAGCTCCTCCGACACGTCGATGCCGCTGTTGAAGACGGCGCGCAGCACGACGTTGCCGAACACCATGACCAGCATCGCGGCGATGCACACCACCAGGATGCCGTCGAGGATTCGGAAGAAGAGGGTGCCGTTCCACATCACGGATCTCCGGCGGGGCGTCTCCAACCCGGTCACGCGCTGCGCGACCGCACGGTGTAGCGGGCGAGCTGGTCGGGATCGACCTCCACGCCCAGGCCCGGCCCACCGGGCACGGCGAGGCACCCGTCCGCCAGCGTGAAGTTGTCGATCAGCAGATCGTCGCGCAGCGGGTTGTGGGTGCGGTCGAACTCCACCATCGGCTCGTTCTGCAGCGGCACGCCGAGCGCCGTGTAGGGAACCAGCGGCGCCGTCGCCAACGCCTGGAGCGCTGCGGCCAGGGCGATGCCGGACCCCCAGATGTGCGGAACGGTCATCACGCCGTGGGCGGTGGTCAGCGCCAGGATCTTCTGCCATTCGGTGAAGCCGCCGGCGCAGCACAGGTCCGGCTGGGCGATGTCGATGCAGCCCCCGGCCACCAATTCCCGGAAGCCGTAGCGGGTGTATTCGCACTCGCCGCCCGCGATGGGCACGTCGATGGAATCGCGCACGCGGCGGTAGCCCTCGCGGTCCTCCGGCGGCACCGGCTCCTCGAACCAGCGGACGTCGAACTGTTCCAACGCCCGCCCGATCCTGACGGCGCCCGCCGTGTTGTAGGCGTGGTTGGCGTCGACCATGATCAGGGTGTCCGGCCCCAGCACGTCGCGCACCAGCGCCACCCGCTCGATGTCCTGGGCGATCGGCAGCAGGCCGATCTTGATCTTGATCGCCGGCAGCCCGGCCTCGCGGTAGCGCTGCGCCTCCTCGGCCAGTGCCGCCATCATGCGCGGCGTGTCGCGGAAATAGTCCGGGTAGTAGCAGCCGGTGCCGTAGGCCGCGACCTTGTCGCGGAAGGCGCCGCCCATCAGCGCGTGCACCGGCCGGTTCAGCGACTTGCCCCACAGGTCCCACAGCGCGATGTCGATGGCGCTCAGCGCCTCGATGTAGGTGCCCTTCTGGCCGAAGTCGCGGCAGAAGGAATAGAGATCCTCGAAGACGCGCACCGGCTGGTCGGCGCTTCGGCCGATCAGCCGGGGAGCCAGCACGTCGATGATGCAGCTTTCCGGCGGCTCCGCCGGGCCGTACTGCCCGCCCTCGCCCCAGCCGACCAGACCGTCGTCGGTGGTGATGCGGACCAGCAGGCTGTTGCGCTCCGGGAAAGCCGCCTGGGAGGAATAGAAGGTCTTCGCGTTCAGCGGAGTCTTCAGGATGAACGTGTCGATCTTTTTGATGAGCATCGGGGTTCCCATGGGGAGATCGGGCGTCGGACGGGCGCATGGCCCCACGGGCGGACTCACGGCCGCCCGTGGGCCAGGGGGGATGCGTTACGGGTTGGCCTTGCGGAGCTGGTCGAGTTCGGACTGCAGCAGGGTCATCGTGTCGGTGCCGATGGTCGCGGCGTGCTTCTCGTAGACCGGCGCCACCTTCTGAAGCATGCGCTTGCGCTCCTCGGCGGACAGCTCGTTGACCTGCATGCCGAGTTCCTTCAGGCGGGCGAGCGACGTCTCCGACTGCTCGCGATTCACCCGGCGCTCCTCGGTGCGGGCCACCGCGGCGCAGGACTGGAGCACGTCACGCTCGGCGGAGGACAGGTCGTCCCAGATCTTCTTGGAGAACAGGATCACCGCCGGCGTGTAGGCGTGGTTGGTGACCGACAGGTACTTCTGCGCCTCGTAGAACTTGCCGGTCTCGATGTTGGCGTAGGGGTTCTCCTGCCCGTCGACCGCGCGGGTCTCCAGCGCCGTGAACAGCTCGCTGAAGGCCATCGGGACGGCGTTGGCGCCCAGCGTGGAGAAGGTGTCCATGAACACCGGATTCTGCATCACGCGGATCTTGGTGCCGCCCAGATCCTCCCATTTCTGGATGGGCCGACGGGAGTTGGTCAGATTGCGGAACCCGTTCTCCCAATAAGCCAGATTGACCAGCCCGACACCCAGGAGCTTCTCGGACAGCTGCTGGCCGACGGCGCCGTCGAGGATGCGGTCGGCCTCCTTCTCGTTCTCGAACAGGAAGGGCAGGTCGAAGACGCCCATGGCCGGCACCAGCGAGGCGAGCGGCGAGGTGGAGGCCACCACCATGTCCAGCGAGCCGCCGCGCACATGCTGCACGGCTTGCACATCGCTGCCCAGCGAGGCGTTCCAGAAGCTCTGGATCTTCATCTTCCCGCCGGACTTCTCGGCCGCGCAGGCGGTCAGCGCCGAAACCCCGCTGGCGAAGGGGTGATCCTGCGCGACGGCGGCCGAGAGGCGCATGGCGCGCTCCGCGGTCTGCGCCTTGGCCGGGACACCGGCGAACAGCGCCGCCACGGCGACCGTCAGGACGATGGAGAGTTTATCGACGTTCATAGGGGCGCTCCTCCGATCCGCATTTTCCAGGGCACCGGTTCTGTGCCGGTCCCGAAAGGTTGATGACGCGCACAATGCCTGATGCATCAGGCATTAGCAAGGTCGTTCGCATGCGAAATCGAACCGCTGGATTACCGGCGGTGGGCGTGATCGGTGCGGCGGCACGAACAAGGCAACGTACGAAGAGCGGGAGCGCCGATGTGGTGTGAGGATGATCAAGGCAGGAGGAGGTCGGCGTCCTCCTGTGGCACGGTGCCGTTCCGTTCCGGCGTCAGGGCGCCGCACCATCCTCCGCCGCGGCGAGCGCCGCCTTCCAGGCCACGGCGGCGTACCGGAAGCGGTGAGCATCCTGACTGGCGCCGTCCAGCAGGGCCAAGCCGCTGTCCATGTCCCGCCGTCCGGCGGCCCAGCGGTCCGCGATGGACGATGGCGAGAAATCGAATCCCTTGGCCGCAAGCTCGTGGCTCGCCGCCTGATAGGCCATGTGGATCAGCGTGGCGGAGGCTCCCATCGGTTCGATCCTCTCGCGCAGTTCGAACTCCCGCCGCAGCGCCTGCACGCTCCGGCGGGCGTGGCTGGCGAACAGCAGGTCGTTGGTGCGCTCCAGGACGGCGTCCAGCGAGGCGGGGCGGGCGCTGCGCAGGCTGAAAAGCTCGACCGCGAAGCAGACCATGTCCCGGTCGAGCGGTTCGGTGAAGGGCAGATCGAGCGGCAGATTGTTGGTGTAGCCGGGATCGCAGAACAGGCGGCCACCGATCTCCATCGGCGGAAAGGCCGGGGTGATGGCGGCGCTCGCCATGATGTGCTCGGGCCGGATCTCGTCCCGGCTGTTGTCGAAATAAACCTCGTCTCCGGTTTCGATGTCGACGCAGCCGGCGGAAAAGCGGACCTCGGCGCGGTTGAGCAGGTCGAAGTCGATCAGGCGCTCAAGAGTGTCCCGCAACGGCGACTGATCGTAGAGCGCCACGTCGTTGGGCACCCAGGGGAGCACCGACCACAAGCCGGGGAAGCGGTGCCGGAAGATGCTCGGCCGTCCGAAGAGCGTGGCCATGACGGCATGGGCGCCGTTGTAGACCTGCCGGGCTTTGGCAGGGCTGTGGGGCAGCAGCCCGGAGGTGTGGAGGGTCGCCTCCCGCCAGAACTGGTGAAGGCGTTCGAGGCGCCGCTCGGGAGGATTCCCGGCCAGGATCGCTCCGGTGATCGCGCCGATGGAGGCGCCGATGATCCAGTCCGGCTGAACGCCGCGGCTGTGCAAGTGTTCGTAGGCTCCGGCGTGGTAGGCGCCGAGCGCGTTGCCGCCGCCCAGCACGAGCACGATCCGAGGGCGTTCATGGGACGGGCGGGATGACAGAGCGTCGACGGCATTCGGTCCTGAACCGGAAACCGCGGATCGAGACATCGGCATCATCCTTCCGTTGGCCGTTCGCATTCATCGGCATCTCGCACTTGCGAAATGGCCGCTCCGACAACGTCCAGCAAGCCCTGAGCCTCTTTCCCTTCGGGATTTCATGGAATGAGCCGCGCCGGGTTTGCCGGCGACTGGCCCGCGTGCTTGAGGATTGGCGCGGTCCCGCCGTCAGAGCGCCGATGGACAAATCCTGCTTCAGCAACCTGAAAAACCCTCTTGACCCTGTAGTGACTCCAGGGTTCAGGATGGCGCACGACAGGCCGCCGCGTGTTCGTCCCCACCGCGGCCCCTCATATCGCCGGTCGGAGTGGATCATGCAGGACGAGACGATGGAGGCCGCTCCGCCAGTCACCGGGCAGGCCTTGCGCTACAAGGTGGCGGGGATGGATTGCCCGAGTTGCGTCGGCAAGATCGAAACCGCGTTGCGGCGTCTGCCGGGGGCGTCCGGAGTCGGGCTCAACCACCATTCGCAGATTTTGCGGCTGACGCTGGACGAGGCGGCGACGCCGCGCGCGACGGTCGAGGCGACGATCCGCGGGCTTGGGTTCGGGGTGGAGCCCGCCGACACGATCCATGTCGCCGAAAGCGGTGCGGCGTTCGACACCGCCATCGGGACGGAACCGCCCTGGTGGCAGACCGGCCGGGGCCGGATCGTCATCCTGATCGGACTGCTGGTCGGGGGCGGCTCCCTGTTGTCCTGGCTGGCGCCGGCCGTGGCGGATTATGCGCCGATGCCCGCCGCGCTGGTCGGGCTGGCCGTTTTCGGGCGCCGCGCCGTCCGGCTCGCCCGCTCCGGCTCGCCCTTCAGCATCGAGATGCTGATGTCGGTGGCGACCCTGGGCGCGCTCGTCATCGGGGAGACGGAGGAGGCCGCGGTGGTCGTCCTTCTCTTCGCCATCGGCGAGCTGCTGGAGGGTGTCGCCGCCGGAACCGCCCGGTCGGGCATCCGGGCGCTGTCGGCGCTGGTCCCGCGGACCGCGCTGCTGATCGAGGGGGAGAGCGCCCGCGCGGTGCCGGTGGAGCGGCTGGAGGTCGGGCAGCTCGTTCTTGTCCGGCCCGGCGACCGCGTGTCCGCCGACGGCGTGGTGGAGGAGGGCGAGTCCGACATCGACGAATCCCCGGTGACCGGCGAGTCCGTGCCGGTCGCCAAATCCGTGGGCTCCCCGGTCTTCGCCGGCGGCATCAATGCCACCGGGGTCCTGCGCGTCCGCGTCACCCGCAAGGCGTCGGACAACACCATCGCCCGCATCGTCCAACTCGTCGAAGAGGCGCAGGCCGCCAAGTCTCCCACCGCGCGCTGGATCGAGCGGTTCAGCGCCCGCTACACGCCCGCCGTCATCGCGGTGTCGGTCCTGACCGTCCTGGTGCCGCCGCTCGGCTTCGGCGGGGACTGGCACAGCTGGATCTACCGCGGTCTGGCGCTGCTGCTGATCGGCTGTCCCTGCGCGCTGGTCCTGTCCACCCCGGCCGCCATCGCTTCCGGGATCGCCGCGGGCGCCCGGCGCGGTCTGCTCATCAAGGGTAGCGCCGCGCTGGAGGCGATCGGCAAGGTGCGGACCATCGCCTTCGACAAGACCGGCACGCTGACCCTGGGGCAGCCGCGCGTCACCGACATCGTTCCGCTCGACGGGACCGAGCGCACGCTGCTCGGCCTCGCCGCCACCGTCGAGAACGGCTCCGCCCACCCGCTGGCCCGCGCCATCCTGGAGCGCGCGGCGGCGGATGGCGTGCCGCTGCGCCCGGCCCGCGACCGCAAGGCCGTTCCGGGGCGGGCGGTGCAGGCCGTGGTCGGCGGGCGCCTGATCGAGGTTGGTTCCCCCCGTCACGCCGTCGAGCGGGGCAGCGCCGGAGCCTTGCCCGCCGACACCGTCGCCGCCTTCGAGGAGGAGGGCAAGACGGTCGCCGCAGTCCTGGCGGACGGACGGCCCATCGGCCTTCTGGCGCTCCGCGACGAGCCGCGGCCCGACGCCGCCCAGGGGATCGCCGCCCTGCGCGGGCTTGGCGTGCGCAGCGTCATGCTGACCGGCGACAACCGCCGCACCGGTCAGGCGGTCGCCCGGACGCTGGGCCTTGAGGTCGAGGCCGAACTGCTGCCGGAGGACAAGCTGCGCGCGATCGCCGGCCTGAAGGGGCAGGGGACGGTCGCGATGATCGGCGACGGCATCAACGACGGCCCGGCCCTCGCCGCCGCCGACGTCGGCATCGCCATGGGCGGCGGCACCGACGTCGCGCTGGAGACCGCCGACGCCGCCCTGCTGGGCAACCGGGTCGAAGGGGTGGCCGAACTGGTCACCTTGTCGCGGGCGACTTTGGCGAACATTCATCAGAACGTCGCCTTCGCCCTCGGCCTGAAGGCGGTTTTCCTGGTGACGACCCTGTTCGGCATCACCGACCTGTGGCTGGCCATCCTGGCGGACACCGGGGCCACCATCATCGTCACGCTCAACGCGCTGCGCCTGCTTCGCCGCAAGGGCGGACACCTCCCGGCTTCGCAGCCGGTCTTTGGAAGGAAGGAATCATGAAGACGACATGGACGGCTCCGTCCGCCGGCCTGAGACTGGCGGGTGCCATCGGCGCCATCGTTCTGGTCCTCGACCAGTTCACCAAATGGGCGGCGCTGGAGCATCTCCTGGCGCCGCCGCGGCTGATCGAGGTGGCGCCCTTCCTGAATCTGGTGCTCGGTTTCAACACCGGCGTCAGCTTCGGGCTTCTGGAGAACGACAGCGCCTACGGACCCTGGCTGCTTTCCGGGGCCGCGCTGCTCGTCGTCGCGGTTCTGGTGGTGTGGGCGGCCCGCTCGGACAGCCGCGCCGAGGCGGCGAGCTTCGGCGCGATCGCGGGCGGTGCGGTGGGCAACGTTATGGATCGCCTGCGCCAGGGCGCCGTCACCGACTTCATCGACCTCCATGCCTTCGGGTGGCACTGGCCGACCTTCAACGTCGCCGACATCGGGATCACCGGCGGCGTCGGGCTGCTGCTGGTCTCCGGGCTGTGGCCGCGACAGACCGGCAAGCAGTCCTGAGCGCAAGCTTCACTGGTGGACATCGAGGAGAAAACGACAATGACCGCCCATCCATTCAACCGCCGCCAAGCGGTGGCGCTGCTCGGCGCCATCGGCCTGTTGGGCGGCGCGCCCATGGCCCTGGCGCAATCCCCGGCCACCGCACCAGCTCCGGCGGTCCCCGCGACGGCGACGACTCCGCGCGTCCTGGGCAGCCCCGACGCTCCGGTGGAGGTCGTCGAATACGCGTCCCTCACCTGCCACCACTGCGCCACCTTCCACAACGAGGTGTTGCCCCAGGTGAAGAAGGAGCTGATCGACACCGGCAAGATCCGCATCGTCTACCGGGATTTCCCGCTGGACCGGGCGGCTCTCGATGCCGCCGTCCTGGCCCGCTGCGTGCCGCCCGGACGGTACTTCGCCATCCTGCCGGTGCTGTTCGCCAAGCAGGACGACTGGTCCCACGCCAAGGACCCGCGCGAAAGCCTGACCCGCTACGGCCTGCTGGCCGGCTTGCCGAAGGAGACCTACCAGGCGTGCCTGGACGATCAGGTCCTCGGCGACGCCATCCTCCAGTCGCGCCTGGACGGTGCGGAGAAGCACCAGATCGATTCGACCCCGTCCTTCGTGATCGACGGCAAGACGCACAAGGGGGTGCTGAGCTACGAGGCGTTCCTGAACGTCGTGCGGCCGCTCCTCCCGCCCTCCTGATGACCCGGCGCACCGCCCGCTTCAACGGTTCCACGGACTGACACACGGCATCGGACTGAACACATGGCACATCATCACGGTCATGGTCACGATCAGGGGCACGATCACACGCACGGCCACGGCCACGGGCATGGCGAAGCGGGCCACAGCCACGACATGCCGACGGTGACCGAACGCAGCGAGCGCAAGGTCTTCTGGGTGATGCTGCTGACCGGCGGCTTCATGCTGGCCGAGGTGGTGGGCGGCATCGTTTCCGGCTCGCTGGCGCTGCTCGCCGACGCCGGGCACATGCTGACCGACTTCGCGGCGCTGGCGCTCGCCTGGTTCGCCTTTCGCCTCGGCCGTCGTCCGGCCGACCCGCTGCGCTCCTACGGCTACCACCGCTTCCAGGTGGTGGCCGCCTACACCAACGGGATCAGCCTGTTCGCCATCGCGCTGTGGATCGTCGTCGAGGCGGTGGGACGCCTCTTCGATCCGGTCGAGGTGATGGGACCCCAGATGCTGGTCATCGCCACGCTGGGGCTGCTGGTCAACATCCTCGCCTTCTGGATCCTGAGCCGTGGCGGGAACGGGAACCTCAACGTCCGCGGGGCCGCCGTCCATGTTCTCGGCGACCTTCTCGGCTCGGTCGGCGCCATCGCCGCCGCTCTGATCATCCTGTGGACCGGCTGGATGCCGATCGACCCGATCCTGTCGGTGGTGGTCGCCCTGCTCATCCTGCGCAGCGCCTGGAGGATCACCAAGGAGGCCGGGCACATCCTCCTCGAAGGCACCCCGCCGGGCATCGACGCGGCCAGCGTCGGCGCCGCCCTGGGCGAGGTCGCCGGGGTGTCGGACGTCCACCATGTCCATGTCTGGTCGCTCAACACGGAGCGTCTCCTGCTGACCCTGCACGCGGTCGTCGAGGACGGCGCCGACCGGAACCGGGTGCTGCGCGACGTCAACCGGGTTCTGGAGGAACGGTTCGGCATCCGGCACGCCACGGTGCAGCTGGAGCACGGCGGCTGCGCCCACGCCGACCAGGGGCATCGGTAACGCGGCTACCGCGGATAGCCGGCGAACTTGTTGACGGAGATCGAGGTCGCCGCCACCTGCACGTGCCGGGCGAGTTCCTGCTCGGCCGTCTCCGGCGTCCAGCGGGTGGTGGGGACGGAGATGTTCAGGCCGGCGACCGCGTGCCCATGCTCGTCGGTGATGGCGGCGGCGACCGAGATGTCGCCCATCACCGTCTCGTTGGTCACCACGGCGTAGCCTTTTTCCGCCGCCTCCTGCACGCGGGCGCGCAGCCGGCCGGGGTCGTTCACGGTGAAGGGGGTGAGCGGGCGAAGGTCGGTGCGGGCCAGGATTTCCTCCCGCTCCTCCTCCGAGAGGCGCGACAGGATGGCGGTGCCCGAGGCGGTGAAGTAGGCGGGCAGCCGGCTGCCGACCATGATGTCGATGTTCACCAGATGCCGGCCGGGAAAACGGGCGACGAAGACGATCTCGTGGCCGTCCAGCTCCTGAAGGTTGGCGGTCTCGCCGACGCTGCGGCTGATGTCCAGCAGGTAGGGTGACGCCTTCTCGATCAGTTCGTTCGCCCGCAGGTAGTTGTAGGAGAATTGCAGCAGCTTCGGGCTGAGCGCGTAGTTGCGCGTGCCGTGGACGCGCCGCAGATAGCCCAGCGTCTCCAGCGTGTAGACCAGGCGCTGGGCGGCGCTGCGGTCCAGCCCCGCCGCCCTGGCGATCTCGGACAGCGGCATCTGCCGGTGCGGGCCGTCGAAGGCGTGCAGGATCTGGAAGGTCTTTTCGGTCGAGCCGACGAACAGCGACGACGCGCGCGGGTCGGCCTTCGGCTTCACGGCCGGCGCGGTGTCGGTCTGTTGGGCGTCGCCGCCCGCCGTGCCGTCCGCCATGCCGCCCGTCCTGGTGGTCTTTCCGGCCTTCATGGGTGCTCGTCCTCGCGTCGTCGGCATGGTTCGCCTACGCATAGCATCCGGCGCGCCGGATGCCACGCGCAAGCGTTGCCACCGGTCAGGCCACCGCGGCCGCCGGCAGCCCTTCATAGGTGGTCAGAAGGCGCGACAGTTCGCTTTTCAGCGCCTCGCGCAGCTCCGGCCGCGGCTCGCGCAGCGGCGGCAGCATCGCCGGGGCGTTCACGCCGATGAGGCCCATCACCGACTTCATCGGGCCGGGGTTGGTCTCGGCGAAGGCGAGGTTCATCATCGGGATGAGGGTGCGGTGGACCTCCAGCGCCTCGGCGGTCTTGCCGGACGAGGCGAGGTCGAAGACCAGGCGCCAGGCGCGCGGCAGAAGGTTGGCCGTGACCACGATGCCGCCCTTGGCCCCGGCGGCCACATGCAGCGGGAACAGCGTGTCCTCGCCGCTCAGCATGGCGAAGGACGGGTCCAGTCCGGCCATCGTGCGCAGGAAGTGGTACATATCGGTGTTGCAGGCCTTCATGCCGACGATCCGCTCGTGGCGCGACAGCTCGTGCAGGACCTCCGGATCGACGGCGATGCGGGTGCGGTAGGGGATCTCGTAGATCAGGATCGGCACCGGCGACTCGTCGGCGTAGCGCAGGAAGTAGTCGCGGATGCCGGCCTGGGTCGGGTTGGTGTAGTAGGGCGTCAGGACCAGCAGGCCGTCCACGCCGGCCGCCGCGAAGTCGCGGCCCGCGGCCAGGGCGTCGTGATAGCCGGTGTCGAGGACGCCGGCGATGACCGGCTTCTTGCCCGCCATCGCCTCGACCGTCAGCGCGGCGAAGCGGTTGCGCTCGGCGCGCGCCAGCGCGCCGTACTCGCCGGTGCCGCCCAGCGGAACCACCCCGTCGATCCCCTGGCGGTTCAGCCAGGAGAACAGCGCCTTCGAGGCCGCCACGTCGATGGTGCCGTCGGCGGTCACCGGCGTCGGGGTGGCGGGCAGAATGCCGCGGAGTTTGGTGGCGTCGAGCATGATGTATCCTTGGAAGTGCGAAGAGGTGGAGCGTCGGTTCCGGTGCGGATCAGGAGGCCAGGCTGCGCCGGCGCAGCCGGTCCGCGGCGTAGATCAGCACCGCGACGAAGACGAGGAGACCGGTCGACACCGCCGCGATGACGGGGGAGACCTGCAGCGTCACCTCGTCCCAGAACTGCTTGGGCAGGGTGGCGCTGAGACCGCCCGACGAGAACAGCGAGATGGTCAGCTCGTCGAAGGAGGTGGCGAAGGCGAACAGGAAGGACGACAGCATGCCGGCCCCCAGGATCGGGAAGGTGACGTGGCGCAGCGCGGCCAGCGGGCGGGCGCCCAGGCTCTGCGCCGCGAGGTCGAGCCGGGTGTCGTAGTTGCGCAGCACCGCCGTCATCGTCATCACCACATAGGGGACGGCGACGACCGTGTGGCCGATCACCAGACCCAGGATGGTGCCGACCAGTCCCATCTGGGCGAACAGGTAGAACATGCCGACGGCGATGATCATGCGCGGCACGATCACCGGCGACAGGATGAAGGCCAGCATCGCGCCCTTGCCCCGCATGCGGCTGCGCACCATCAGGAAGGCCGCCGGCACGCCGATCGCCATCGACAGCAGGCCGGTGCCGAAGGCCACCACCAGCGAACGGGTCAGCGCCTGCATCCACAGCGGCGACTGGAACAGCTGCTCGTACCATTGCAGCGAGAAGCCGGTGGGCGGCCAGGCCAGACCGGCCTCGCCGAAGGACAGCGGGACCATCAGGAAGGCCGGCAGGCTGATCAGCACCAGCATCGTCCACACCAGCGTCCGCAGGCCGGCGGACGGCATCTCGCCGGTGCCGCGCGGGCGGCGGCGCGGGAAGAGGCCGATGAGCGCATCGCTCGCCGCACCCAGCAGACCGAGCACCCGGCCGCCCAGCCGCCGCATGGCGGTGTCGCGGTTGTGCGCGGCCCCGGCGGTCTCGCCGGTCAGCGTCGCGAAGCCGAAGACGCGGTCGTAGAGCACGAACACCGCCAGCACCACCGTCAGCAGCAGCACCGAGATGGCGCCGGCGAGGCCCCAGTTCAGCGTCTGCTGGATCTGGTCGATGATGAGCTGGGTGATCATCGTCTCGCGCCGCCCGCCGAGCAGGGCCGGCACGATGAAGAAGCCGATGGCCGTCACGAAGACCATGATCGCCGCGGCGGCGACGCCGGGCAGCGACAGCGGGAAGTAGACGGTCCAGAAGGCGGTGCCGGGGCGCGCGCCGAGCGTGCTGGCGGCGCGCGGCAGGGTGCGGTCGATGTTCTCCATCACCGCCAGCATGGTCATCACCGCCAGCGGCAGCATGGCGTGCACCATGCCGACCAGAACCGAGCCGAAGCCGTAGAGCAGGTCAATCGGCCGGTCGATGATGCCCAGCGACATCAGCGTGCCGTTGATGACGCCGTTGCGGCCGAGGATGATGACCCAGGCGAAGGCGCGCACCAGGAAGCTGGTCCAGAAGGCCAGCAGCACCCAGAAGATCAGGCGGCTCTTCGCCGGCCCCTTGGTGACGGAGATCAGGTAGGCGATGGGGTAGGCCCCGGCCACCGCGACCAGCGTCGTCGCCAGCGAGATCTTCAGCGTGATCCACAGCACGGTGACGTAGAGGCTGGACGAGAAGAGCTGCTGGTAGGGCGCCAGCGTGAAGCCCTGGCCGTTGTAGACGCTGAGCGCCAGGAGCTGGCCGACCGGGAAGACCAGGAAGACGGTGAGGAGCAGGACGATGGGGGCGCCCATCAGCACCGGCTTGCGCCAGGCCGGCGGGGCGCCGCGCCGTGGAGCGGCGTGGGTCATGGTCATGATCTGGTCGCTCATGTCAGGCCGCCTTGGCCGTGGTTGCGGGCATGGCGGCCGGGCCGCGGTCCGCGATCACCACGGCGTCGCGGCTGTCCCAGGACAGCCCCAGCACGTCGTCGATGCGGATCGCCTCGGCCTCGTTGCGGGTGGCGAAGGCGGCGACCAGCGGCGGCAGGGCGTCGTCGAGCGGCTGCATGTAGACCTTGGTCAGGCTGCCGGTGACCATCACGTCGGACACCCGGCCCATCACGCCCGAAGCACTGTTGTCCGACGGACGGGCGATGGTCAGGTTCTGCGGGCGCACCATCACCCGCACCGGGGTGCCCGGCGGCAGGTCCTGGCCGTTGGCCAGCGCGCGGCCCGGAATACCGGTGCTGCCAAGCCGGATCTCCGCCTCGTCGCCCATCCGCGGCCCCAGCGAGGCCGGCAGCAGGTTGGACTCGCCGAGGAAGTCGGCGACGAACAGCGTGCGCGGGCGGAAATAGAGGTCGGCCGGCGTGCCCAGCTGCTCGATGCGGCCGGCGTTCATCAGGCAGATGCGATCGGACATCGTCATCGCCTCTTCCTGGTCGTGGGTGACGTAGACGACCGTGGTGCCCAGCTCGCGGTGCAGATGCTTGATCTCGAGCTGCATGTGCTCGCGCAGCTTTTTGTCGAGGGCGCCCAGCGGCTCGTCCATCAGGATGATCGACGGCTTGTAGACCATGCAGCGGGCCAGCGCGACGCGCTGCTGCTGGCCGCCCGACAGCTCGCGCGGGTAGCGCCCGGCGATGTGCGGCAGATGGACCATCTCCAGCGCCTCGCGGGCGCGCTTCTTCGCCTCGGCTTCCGGGATCTTCCGCATCCTCAGCGGGAAGGCGATGTTCTCGGCGATCGTCATGTGCGGGAACAGGGCGTAGTTCTGGAAGACCACGCCGATGTCGCGCTCGTAGGGTGGGGCGTAGGTCACGTCCTGCGCGCCGATGCGCACGATTCCTTCGTCGGGCGGAACCAGCCCGGCGAGCAGACTGAGCAGCGTCGTCTTGCCCGAGCCCGACGGGCCGAGCAGGGTCAGGAATTCACCGTCGGCGACCACGAGATCCGTGGGGGCGAGCGCCACGAAATCGCCGTAGCGCTTGGCGAGGCCCTGGACGGTTAGGCTGGACGACGACATGGCAGGTCTCCTCGCGTCGAAAAGAAAGTGGGGAAAAATGCGGGAGCCCCGCGACCGGTCCCGTCCTGCGGGCGGGTCCGGTCGCGGGTCCTCAGTCGGGACGTGACGTCCCGTCGCCTCAGCTCAGCAGCCAGGCGTTGTAGCGCTCGAGCGCCTTCTGCTGGTTGTCCAGCCAGAACTGCGCGTTGATCTTGACGCCCTTCTCGATGTTCGCCGGGAAGGTCGGGCAGTTGGGGGCGACCGCCGGATCGATGTGCTTGAAGGCGTCGGGCATGGTGACGCCGGCCGGGAAGTACTTCACCAGCTCGGCCTGCCGCTTCGGGTCGCAGGTGAACTTGATGAACTGGCGGCAGGCGTCGGCGTTCGGGGTGCCGGCCAGGATGGCCCAGTTGTCGAGGCCCCAGATGTTCTGGTCCCAGACGATGCCGACCGGAGCGCCGGCGGCGATCGCCGCCTGCGGGCGCGACACCCAGGTCGGGACGAGATCGACCTCGCCGGAGATCAGCATCTGCTCGACCTGCGCGCCGCTGGTCCAGAAGATCGGAATGTCCTTCTTGATTCGGTCCAGCGCCTTGAAGGCGCGGTCGAAGTCGCAGGGATAGACCTCGCCGGTGGGCACGCCGTCGGCCATCAGCGCCTGCTCGATGGTGTCGAAGGGATGCTTGCGCAGGGCGCGGCGGCCGGAGACTCCGGCGACGTCGTAGAAATCCTTCCAGGAGGCCGGCGCCTTGCGGCCCTTGAAGGCGTCGGTGCGGTAGGCCAGCACGGTGGTGTAGACGTTGGTGCCGACGCCGTACTCCGACATGTACTGCTTGGGAATGCCGGCGACCGCCGGATCGTTCTCCAGCCCGTGCTTCTCCAGCATCGGCTTGTCGCCGCTCGTCAGCATGAGGATGGCCGGTTCGCTGATCTTGGCCATGTCCCAGGTGTAGGACTTCGCCTCGACCATCGAGCGGATCTGGGCGGTCGGCTCGGCGTTGGCCTGGACGCCGACGACCTCGATGCCGGTCGCCGCGGTGAAGGGCTTGTAGAAGACCTCGCCGTAGGCCTTGGTGTAGATGCCGCCGTCGTCGCGCACGACGATGCGCTTGTTCTGCGCGCGGGCCGGGCTCCAGATCGCCGGCATGGCGAGCGCCGCGGTGCCGGCGGCGCCGGCTTTCAGCAGGGTGCGGCGGGACCAGCCGGATTGACGTGTGCTCATGTCGGAACTCCTCAGGATGGGCCGGGACGGCGGATGGGCGGGGGAGGATGGAAAAAATCAGCCGGGCGGCAGGAGCCGTCCGGGATTGAGGATGTTCTGCGGGTCGAGCGCCCGCTTGACGGCGCGCATCAGCGCCAGCTCCGCCGGCGGCTTGTAGCGGGCCATCTCGGCGAGCTGGACGCGGCCGACCCCGTGCTCGGCGCTGAAGGTGCCCTTGAGCCGGGCGGCCTCGTCGTTGACGGCGTGGCGCAGCGCGGCGGCGAGCGCGTCGCGGTCGCCCGATCCGGCGGCCTCCCAGGCGTCGAAGGTGAAGAAGGGGATGAAATGGACGTTGCCGTCGCCGAGATGGGCGACCACGATCACCGGCAGATCGGGCACCAGGGCGCGCACCGCCGCGGTCGCCGACGCGATGAAGGCGGGCACCGCCGACAGCGGCACCGCGCAGTCGGTGGTCAGGCCGACGCCGGCCTTCTTGTTGGCCTCCGACACGCTGTGGCGGATCTCCCACATGGCGTGGCGCTGCGCCTCGCTGGAGGCCAGCGCGGCGTCGCTCAGCAGGCCGTCGGCGAAGGCGTCCTCCAGGATCGCCTGCAGTTCGTCGTCGAGCGCCTCGCCGGAGCCGTTGTCCGACAGCTCGATCAGGACGTGCCAGTCGGCCGCGCTCTCGATCGGGCTGCGGCGGCCGGGGACGTTGCCGATCACGAGGTCGAGCTGCAGGCGGTTGATCATCTCGAAGGCGGACAGCCGGGCCGCGCTGCGCGCCTGGACGCGGGTCAGCAGGGTCAGAGCGTCCTCCGGCGACGCCATGCCGACCCAGGCCACCGCGTGGCGCGTCGGCAGTGGGTGCAGCTTCAGCGTCGCCGCGGTGATGATGCCGAGGGTGCCTTCCGAACCGATGAACAGGTGCTTCAGGTCGTAGCCGGTGTTGTTCTTGCGCAGGCCGTAGAGGCCCGACCAGACGGTGCCGTCGGCCAGCACGACCTCCAGCCCCAGCACGTTCTCGCGGGTGTTGCCGTAGCGCAGGACCGACGTGCCGCCGGCGTTGGTGGCGATGGTGCCGCCGATCTGGCAGGAGCCCTCGGCGCCCAGGCTGACCGGGTAGAGCCGGCCGGCCGCGGCGGCGGCCTCCTGCACGGTGGCGAGGACGCAGCCGGCCTCGACCTCCATGGTGTTGTTCACCGGGTCGATGGCGCGGACCGCGCGCATGCGGGTGAGGCTGAGGATGACCGGGGCGGGTCCCGTTTCCGACGGAACGGCGCCGCCGCACAGGCTGGTGTTGCCGCCCTGCGGCAGGACCGGCACGCCGTGTTTGGTGCAGCAGCGCACCACGTCGGCCACCTGTTCGGCGTTGGCGGGGCGCGCGAGGCAGAGCGCCGGGCCGCGGTAGCGCCCGCGCCAATCCTCGGTCACGGCGTCCAGATCGGCGGGGTCGGTCAGGACGGCGTCGGCGCCGATCAGGCTCGTCAGTTCAGCGATCACGTCCACCCGCGATCTCCTTGATCTATCCATTATTCAATCGCAATGCGATTGCATCAACTGGAATATGATAACTTGAGTTTTGTACTCCAACAAACCTCTTTTTGCGGAGCGTGCGAATTTTCGGCGCGCGGAAGCGTCGGTGCCGGGCACTGTCCGGTGCGGAGTGATGGGTGGATGGTCCTTTCACCGTCTCGAAATGGCGGTGAGCCGATGCGGTCTTTACGCCCAGGCCCGGCTGTCCCTGACCACCACGGCGAAGCGGTCGGCTAGGGCGGCGAGGTTGGCGCGGTGAAGAACGTCGGCCGGGATCACGCCGCCGGCCCCGTCGGGAAGGTCGCGGGTGGCGCTGGCCGTGTCCACGACCGTGGTCCGCCAGCCGAGGTCGAGGGCGGCGCGCACCGTGCTGCTGACGCACATGTGGGTCTGGAAGCCGGCGACGATCAACTCCTTGCGGCCGGTGGCGCGGATGAGGGCGTCGAGGTCGGTCCCGGCGAAGGCGTTGGGCCGGTGCTTCGCCACCACCGTCTCGCCGTCCAGCGGGCTCAGCGGGGCGACGATGCCGGACAGCGGGCTTTCCGGGTTGAACAGGGGGCCACCCGGCTTGCCGTGGTGGACGACATGGAAGACCGGGAGGCCGGCCTTGCGCGCCCGCTCCAGCAGACGCGCGGCCTCGGCCACCGCGGCTTCCATCCCGACCAGGGGAAGGGCGCCCTCGGTGTATTCGCGTTGGGCGTCGATCAGCACCAGCGCCGCGGAGTCGAGGGGGCTCGGCGTGGCAGGGGCTCCGGCGAGGGCGAGAAGGGTCTTCGGGGTGGCGCTCATGGCGAATGCGGCTCCGGATGAGAGGGTGCGGCGCCCACAGTGCTCTGTGTATTTTTGGACGGAAATTCGATAGGTTTGCACGATGACTGTTCATAAGCAGACAGCCACCCTGAACTGGGACGATCTGCGGGTTTTCCTGGAACTGGCCCGCACCGGCAGTTTGTCGGCGGCGGCGCGCGCGTTGCGGATCAGCCACGCGACGGTCGGACGCCGGGTCGCTGCGTTGGAAGAGGGGTTGGGCTGCGGCCTGGTGGAACGGCGGGCCGACGGCTACAGCCTGACCTTGGACGGGGAAGCGGTCTTCGCGCTGGCCGACGGGATGGACGAGCGGGCGCTGGCCATTCTGCGTCAGGTCTCGAGCCGCGGCGGGCGGGAGGCCGGACTGACCGGCACCGTCCGGCTGACCACCACCCAGGCGCTGGCCGACCGTTTCCTGATGCCGCGGCTGGGGCCGTTCCGCGCCCGCCACCCTGGAATCGACCTGGAGGTGACGGTGGACAACCGCTCGCTCAGCCTCGCGCGGCGGGAAGCCGACATCGCCATCCGGCTCGCCCGCCCGCAGCGCGGCGACCTGATCGCGCGGCGGCTCGCCGCCATCCGTTATGGCCTGTTCGCGGTGGTGGGGGCGCCCGACGCGATGATTGGCTACGACGAGGCGCTGGCCGACCTGCCGGAAGCGGTCTGGCTGGCCCGCCACACGGCCGGCCGCCGCGTCGCCCTCCGTTCCAACAGCTTGCAGACCCAGCTTGCGGCGGCGAAGGCGGGTTTCGGAGTGGCCCTGCTGCCGTTCTGGCTGGTGGCGGGGGAGCCGAACTTGCGGCCGGTACCCTGCGCGGCGCCGCCGCTGGAGCGCGAGGCGTGGCTGGTGCTGCACCCGGATTTGCGGGATGTGCCAAGGATCCGGGCGTTGATTGAGCATCTGGTCGCGCTGTTCGCCGCGGAGTTCGCCGCCGACCGCTTGGCAATGGGCTGAGGGGCCGCGAACATTCAGCGGATCGAGTTCTGAGCGCTGTCCAGGATCAGCCGGCCGCCGGTGCGAGGCAAGGCAGGGGGTTTTTTCTCGGCAAAATGCCAGCCAGGGGCGACGCGCGCTCTTGACGTCGAGCAAAAAACCTATTTTCCTATATGAAATTATTTTTTGTACAAATGAAGAATGTTGTTGGCGGGGCCGCATCCGTTTGAACGCCGCGCCTCGTCTTTTCCTTTTTGAACAGGAAACTCGGCATGAAGGCTTCGGATGACCTCCAATGGATGTTGATCGCGTCGCTCAGCCCGTCTTGCGCTCTGCCCTTGCCACTTCCGCATGACATTCTGGACGGTGCGCCGGACCAGACGTGCAGGGATGATTTGCCGCTCAGTCACCGGCTGGCTCTGGGGGCAGGCGTCGCAATGGCGATCCTGCCGGTTTTGCTGGCCACCTTCGCCTGACCTGCCGCCATGCCCGCCGACGTCCGGCGCGTCATCCGTGGTGGGGCGGACGTTGCGTAAACTTCAATGTTCGGTGGACTCCAACATTCGGGTGACACTCGGTGCGGCTCAGCAGTGGAGCGAGGCTTCGCCGTCCGTCGTGGGGGAGGGGGCGTCAAACGCTGGACGCCGTCCAGGCGGTGCCGCCGTGCTGGGCGGGGCGCTGGCCCCCGGTTGCCACTGCGCGGCTGACGACCTCGCCGTCGAGATTGACGAAATACTTCGCGGTGCGCACGAGTTGCTCGGGCGTGAGGCCGTTGGCCCTCAGTTCCTCCCACATCCTCGCCATCTCGTGCTCCGGCCGGCCGAGGTAGGTATCGGTGATGCGATCCATCAGCTTCTGCTGGTCGGCCGTCACGTATGGCATGTAGCCACGGTCGTTGACAGGCAAGGCCATCTGAAACGCCGGCGGGTCCATCGTCCGGTTCCGCACGACCGTATCCCGCTGCCGTTTGTAGGCATCCAGCTCCGTCTGCATTCGGGCGATCTCCTCGCGCTCGGCCGGATCGGCCGATGCCGGCGCGGCCGTGGGGGCCGCCGCGTCGGAAGCGCGTGTCGGCAGCAGGTCCGAGAAGCTGGGCGAGTCCGCGGATTGCCCGGCACCCGACATCCTACTCCGATCCGAGACGACCGGATGGCCGGCGGACACGGAATGACCAAGGACTTGCACGTTCCCCCTCCACTGCGGTTTGCGGCATTCGCCACATGCCAGTGGGAAGAGCAAAGGTTGTGCCATGTCTGTGCCGCGCCGATGGCGCCGTCCCCGGCGCCCATGACGCCGAAAAGCGCGCCTTTTGCTTGGCAAGCTCTGCCCATGGGCACAAATTGCCCGACCCGCCGGGGGCGCCCGGCGGCGGCTCATGACATCTGGCTCATGACATCTGGTTGATGGCCTTGCGGAAGCGCGCCAGCGACAGGCTGAACAGGATCACGCCGATCCCGATCAGCGCCAGGAACTGCGGCCAGACCACGTCGAGGCCGGCGCCGCGGTAGAGGATGGCCTGGGCCAGCGTGACGAAGTGCGTCGTCGGGGCGGCGAGCATCACGTCCTGAACGAGGGCGGGCATGCTTTCGCGCGGCGTCATGCCTCCCGACAGCATCTGCAGCGGCACCATCACCAGGATCATCAGCATGCCGAACTGCGGCATGCTGCGGGCCACCGTCCCCAGGAAGACGCCCATCGACGTGGTGGCGAACAGGTGCAGGGCGGCGCCGGCGAGGAACAGGGCGACGGAGCCGCCGATGGGAACCGCCAGCAGCCCCTGGACGACGAAGACCAGCGAGACGGCGCAGGCGACGAGCACGACCAGGGCCATCGACCAGATCTTGCCGACCATGATCTCGACGGGCGTGACCGGCATCACCAGCAGATGTTCGATGGTGCCGTGCTCGCGCTCCCGGATCAGGGCGGCGCCGGTCAGGATGATCGACAGCATCGTGACCTGGTTGATGACCTCGATCACCGATCCGAACCAGCCCTTGTTCATCCCGGGATTGAAGCGGACGCGCAGGGCGAGATCGACCGGAAGGGCCTGCTCACCCCGGTAGCGTTGCACGAACGCGTTGACCTCCCCGCTGACGATCTGCTGGACGTAACCGCTCCCGGAAAAGGCCTGGGTCATCCGCGTCGCATCGACGTTGAGCTGGATCGCCGGCCGGCGCCCGGCGAGGACATCGCGTTGGAAGTCGGGTGGAATGTCGAGCGCGAAGGTGTCGAGCCCGGCATCCATGCGGGCGTCCATCTCGGCGGGCGTGATCAGCACCGGCGGCAGGAAATAGGGCGGGTAGAAGGCCCCGACGATGCGGGCCGACAGGGGCGAGCGGTCCTCGTCGACGATGGCGATCGCCGCCTTGTTCAGCGTCTCCGGGATGGCGGTCGCCGCCGTGTAGATGGCGAGGGTGAAGGAATAGACGATGAGGACCAGCAGCATCGGGTCGCGGGCGAGGCTGCGCAGTTCCTTGATGCCGAGGTTCAGGACGTTGGACACCTGCATCGCTCAGGTCTCCTGCTTCTTCAGCAGCAGCGCGCTCGCGCCGATCAGCACCGGCACGGCGATCAGCAGCGCGACGAAGGCGGCGTGCAGGTCCCCGAAGCCCAGGGCCTTGGAGAAGACGCCCCGCGCGATGGTCAGAAAGTGAGTGGTCGGGTAGACCTCCCCGATGAGCGCCGCGGCGCCCCCGAGGGACGAGACCGGATCAATCATGCCGGAATACTGGGTGGCCGGAATCAGCGTCGCGATGGCGGTGCCGAAGACGGCGGCGATCTGGCTGCGCATGAAGCTGGACATCAGGAGACCCATGGCGGTCGCCGAAAAGCTGTAAAGCAGGGCGCCGGTGGCGAGGGCCAGCACGTTCCCGGTCAACGGCACGCCGAAGGCGGTGACCGCCAGCGCCGCCATCAGAAGGACGTTGAGCATGGCCAGCCCGACATAGGGCAGTTGCTTGCCGAGCAGGAACTCCAGCTTGGTGACCGGCGTGACGTAGAGGTTGATGATCGAGCCGAGTTCCTTCTCCCGCACGACGCTGAGTGCGGCCAGCATCGCCGGGATCAGCAGCAGCAGGATCGGGATGACCGCCGGCACGATGGCCTTCAGGCTCTCGACATCCGGGTTGTAGCGGAAACGGGTCTCGATGGTGGCGAGGCTGGGCGTCTGGTTCCGCGAGGCCAGCCACTGGCTGTGCATGCCCTGCACGTACCCGTTGACCGTCTCGGCCCGCGTCGGCATGGCGCCGTCGATCCACGCCCCGATCTGGACCGGACGCCCACGGGCGACATCGCGCCCGAAGCCCGGCGGGATTTCCAGCGCCAGGGAGAGGTCGCCCGCCCGCATGCGCCGGTCGAGATCCGCGTAGTCGATGATCGGCGCCCGTTCGACGAAGTAGCGGGAGCCCGCGAGGTTGAGCGTGTAGTCGCGGCTCACCGTCGTCTGGTCCCGGTCCAGGACCGCGAAGGACAGGTCCTCGACATCCATGTTGATGCCGTAGCCCATGATGACCATCAGCAAAAGGCTGCCGACCAGGGCCAGCGTCGCCCGGATGGGATCGCGCCGCAGCTCCAGCGCCTCCAGACGCGTGTAGCTGAGCATCCGCCGCGGGTTGAAGACGCGGCCTTCCGCGCGTTCGCCGGGAGGGTTGGCGGCGGGAGGCGGGACCTGTCGGCGATCGTCGGGCGCCGCCGCGTCGCCTCCCTGACGCTCCGCCACGGCCTCCTCCAGATAGTCGATGAAGGCCTCCTCAAGCGTCGCGGCGCCGCGCTTCGCGACGAGCGCCGCCGGCGTGTCGCTGACCAGCACGCGGCCGGCGTGCATCAGCGAGATGCGGTCGCAGCGTTCGGCCTCGTTCATGAAATGCGTCGAGATGAAGATCGTCACCCGGTCCCGGCGCGCCAGCCCGATCATGATCTCCCAGAACGCGTCGCGCGCGATGGGATCGACGCCCGACGTCGGCTCGTCCAGGATCAGCAGGGCGGGCTCGTGGACCATCGCGACGGCGAGGGAGAGGCGCTGGCGCTGGCCGAGCGGCAGCTGGTCCGGCAACGCCTCCATCGCGTCGGCGAGGCCGAAGCGCTCCGCCACCGCCGCGACCCGGCTGGGTAAGACGTCTTCGGGCACCTGGAACAGGCGGGCGTGCAGTTCCAGGTTCTGCCGGATCGTCAGCTCCGAATAGAGCGAGAAGGCTTGCGACATGTAGCCGACGCGCCGCCGGGTCTCGATGTTGCGGGCGTCCACCGGTTGCCCGAACAGCCGGGCCTCACCCTCGCTCGGCTGGAGCAGGCCGGTCAGCATCTTCATGGTCGTCGTCTTGCCGCAGCCGTTGGAGCCAAGGAAGCCGAAAATCTCGCCGCGCGGGATGCGGAAGCTGACATGGTCGACCGCCACGAAGTCGCCGAAGCGCATGGTCAGGCCCTTCGCCTCGATGGCGATGTCGCTTCCGTCCTCCGGCCGCGGCACGATCGCGACAGCCTTGTGCCCGTGGCGCTTTTCCTCGGGCATCAGCGCGACGAAGGCCCCCTCCAGCGTCGCGGTCCCGGTGCGGTCCAGCAGTTCCCGCGGGCTGCCGGTCGCCAGCACGCGCCCTTCGTCCATGGCGACGAGCCAGTCGAAGCGCGCCGCCTCCTCCATGTAGGCGGTGGCCACCACCACGCTCATGCCGGGACGGTCCGCCCGGATGCGGTCGATCAGCTCCCAGAACTGCCGCCGCGAGAGCGGGTCGACGCCGGTGGTCGGCTCGTCGAGGATCAGCAGGTCCGGGTCGTGGATGAGCGCGCAGCACAGGCCGAGCTTCTGCTTCATGCCGCCGGACAGCTTGCCGGCGGGCCGGTCAGGGAACGGCGCCAGACCGGTGCTCCGCGTCAGGTCGGCGATGCGGTGCCGGCGCTCGGCCCGGCCCTGGCCGAACAGCCGTCCAAAGAAATCGAGATTCTCGGCGATCGACAGCGTCGGGTAGAGATTCTTGCCGAGGCCCTGCGGCATGTAGGCGATGCGGGGGCACACGGCGCGGCGGTGGCGCGCCGCGGCCATGCTGCCGCCCAGCACCTCGACCGTCCCCTCCTGCAAGGCGCGCGCGCCCGACATCAGCGACAGCAGGCTCGACTTGCCGACCCCGTCGGGGCCGATCAGGCCGGTGACACGCCCCGCCGGGACGTCCAGGCTGACCCCGTCGATGGCCCGGACCTTTCCGTACACCAGACGGACGTCCCGCAGATGCGCGACGGGTGATGCGGCGGACCGGTCGGCGGTGTCGCTCATGGCACGAGGTTTTGCAGGTTGGCCGGCCATTCTGTGTCCGGCTCGATCCGCACATAGGCCACCCCCGGCAATCCGGTCTTCACATCACGAATGTATTTCTTGAGCAGCGGAGGGGGGATTTGGGCCTTGATCCGGAACATCAGCTTCTGGCGTTCGCTGGCCGTTTCCACCGTCTTCGGCGTGAATTGGGCGACGTCGGCCACGAAGGTGGCCTTGGCGGGGATGACGTATTGCGGGAAGGCGTCGAGCGCGATCCGCACGTCCGTGCCGATCCTCACCCGCCCGGCAACCTCCGTCGGCAGGAAGAAGGTCATGTAGACGTCGCTGAGATCGACCATGTTCAGCACCCGTCCGCCGGCGCCGAGCACCTCGCCCGGCTGCGCCACCCGGAACTGCACCCGTCCGTCGCGCGGCGAGCGGAGGGTGCTGTCCCGGATGTCGGCCTGGATGCGCTCGATGGTGGCCGCGGCGGCGTCGACCGCCGCCCTGGCGTTGACGACCTGGGCCTCGGCCGTGGCGATGGCGGCGTCGGCTGCGGCGACCTGCGCCTTTGCCGCGCTGACGGCGGCGTTCGCGCTTTCGAAGCGGGCGCGGTCGGTGTCGAGAACCTGCCGCGACGTCGTGCCGCGCGCTTCCAGTTCCTCGGATCGGGCGAGCTGCTTCTGGGCGACGTCCCGCTCGGCCTCGCGCTGGGCGACCAGGGAGAGCGCCGACTGGCGCTCGGCCTGGCGCTGGAGCACTTGATGGCGGGCGGTCTCGACACCGATGACCGCCTGCTGCTTCTGGGCCTCGGCCTGCTTGGCCTGGGCCTGGAGCACGTCGGTGTCCATCCGGGCGAGCACTTGGCCGGCGGTGACGAAATCGCCCTCATCGACCAGGATGTCCTCGACCCGCCCGGCGGTTTTCGTGGCGATGTCGATCTCGACCGCCTCGATCCGGCCGTTGCCGCTGGCCAGACCGGCGGGCAGTCCTTTGGGCTGCACAAACAGCCACACCCCGTACAGGATCACGACGACGGACAGCGCGGCTGCGGCTTTGAGCAGCCACCGGCTTGGCTTCCTCATCATCCACCAATCCATTCGCTTGCAGGCAACGCCGTCAAGGCCATCCAGCCTATCAGACCGTCGGCGCGGCGCCACCGGCTTTTTCAGCTTGAAGTGGAAGGCTTTATTGCCGCACCGGCGCGATCGCGCACGGCCTTACAGGATGGGTCCCGGCACCGAGAGGAAGCCATCCATGGCCAGGGCGATTCCCCCCATGGGCACAGCGTCCGGGCCGAGCGGCGAGACGAGAAGCCGCAGGTCGCGGCGCAGCGGTTCCAGCGCATGCTCGTCGAGGGCGGCGTTCAGCGTCGGAAGGATGAACTCCGCGACGATCGACAGGTTGCCGCCCAGCACCACCAAGCCGGGATTCGTCAGGTTGACCATATGGGAGAGCGCCATTCCCAGATGCGAACCGGCCGCCTCCAGCAAAGTCCGCACCACCGGATCGCCGTCGCGCGCCGCGGCGGCGGCGGCCCACAGGTCGGGCAGGGCGCGCCGCCGCTCGCCGGCCTGGGCGAGGATCGAGGTTTCGGAGACGTAGGTTTCCAGGCAGCCCCGCTTGCCGCACCCGCAGGGGCGGCCACCCGGTACGACGGTCAGGTGGCCGATCTCCCCGGCGAAGCCCTGCGCGCCGCGGTACAGCCGCCCGCCGAGGAACAGCCCGCCGCCGACGCCCGAATGGCCGGTCAGGTAGACGAAATCCTCCACCCCCCGGCAGGCACCGAACAGCCGCTCGGCCATGGCGGCGGCCTTGGTGTCGTTGTCGACATGGACCGGCGCGCCCAGCGCCTCCTCCAGCAGCGGGCGGATCGGCGTGTCGCGCCAGCCCAGATTGGGCGCCAGCACGAGCCGGCCCTCACGGTCCATCAGCGCCGGAATGCCGATGCCGATGCCGCGCAACGGCGGCGGTGCCGCTCCGCCCTCCGGCCGGCTCGCCGCCACGACTGCGTCGATCCCCTCGTGCAGTTGGCGCAGCGCCGCGGTGAGGTCGGTGCTGCCGGGGATCTGCGACTGCTCCACCACCGTGCCGGCCAGCGTGGTGGAGACGATGCGGATCGTTCCCGGCTCCAGCCGGGCGCCCACCAGCAGCCCGGCCGACGGGGCGATGCCAAGCGCGGTTTCCGGACGCCCGATGCGGCGCGCGCGCGGCGCCTCGCTCCGCTCGACCAGCCCCTCCTCGATCATCTGCGCCACAATGGCCGAGGTCGTCGCCTTGTCCAGGCCGGTGAGCCGGCTGAGGTCGCGCTGCGCGCAGCTCGGGTTCTCGCGCAGCGCGTGGAAGACGCGGACCATGTTGAGGCGGCGGATCGCGGCCGAGTTGACCCTTGGCAGCATGCGGATTCCTGTCTCGCGCGTCTGGCGGCAATCGTTGGGCGCCGGGCGGGGCATACACCGAAAAGGTGGGGGATGTCGCCCCGACATGGCTTGACGCGGGCTGATTCGAATCATACGCTCCCATTTGTTAGACCGTCTATCTAATTCGCGGCCACACGAGAAGCCGCAATCCAGGGAGGGGGCGACCCCATGGCCGAGCCGCTTTTGGCAGCGTTCGGCGTCACGAAGAGCTTTGGGCCCGTCGAGGTCCTCCATGGCGTGGAGTTCACCGTCCAGCGCGGTGAGGTGCACGCCCTGGTCGGCGAGAACGGGGCCGGCAAATCGACGCTGATGAAGATCCTGTCCGGCTTTCACCAGCCGACATCGGGCGCCGTGCGCGTGGATGGGCGACCCATGAGCTTTTCCGGCATCGGCGCCGCCGAGGCGGCGGGCGTCGTGCTGATCCACCAGGAATTCAACCTCGCCGAACACCTGACGGTCGAGGAGAACATCTTTCTCGGGCGCGAGCTGCGGCGCGGCCCCTTTCTCGACAAGCGCGCCATGCGCGAGCGGTCCCGCGCCGTCCTGGCGGAGCTGGAATGCCCGGTGGACCCGCGCGTGCGGGTGCGGGACCTCGCCGTGTCGGAGCGGCAAATGGTCGAGATCGCCAAGGCGATGTCGCGCGAGGTCCGCGTCCTCATCATGGACGAGCCCACGGCGGTGCTGACCGGCACTGAGTCCGCTGTGCTGTTCGGCCTGATCCGCCGGCTGCGCGACCAGGGGGTGGGGATCGTCTACACCTCCCACAAGCTGGACGAGGTGCGGGCCATCACCGACCGGGTGACCGTTCTGCGCGACGGCCACCACATCGCCACCCGCCCGACCGCCGAACTGACGGAGGATGGCATCGCCCAGCTCATGGTCGGGCGGGCGATCAGCGACCTGTTTCCGGCCAAGACGCCGCCGGCGCCGGACGCGCCTGCGGTGCTGGAGGCGCGGGGGATCGACGTTCCCGGCTGGGTGCGGGGTGCCGGGTTCGACCTGCGCCGCGGCGAGATCCTGGGCTTCGCCGGGCTGATCGGCGCCGGGCGGACGGAACTGGCCGAGGGGCTGCTCGGCCTGCGACGTCGCACCGCCGGCACGCTCTTCCGCAACGGGGAGCCGCTGCGCGTCCGCCGCCTGGAGAACGCGGTGGCGGCCGGGATCGCCTACCTGACCGAGGACCGCAAGGGCAAGGGCCTGCTGCTCGCCAAGGGATTGCAGCCGAACCTGACGCTGCTGGCGCTCGACCGCTACGGCCGCGTCTTCGTGGACGAGCGGCGGGAGGCGGCGGCGCTGGAGCGCGCGGTGACGGAGTTCGACATCCGCGTCCGGACGCTGGACGTGCCGGTCGGCAGCCTGAGCGGCGGCAACCAGCAGAAGCTGCTGCTCGCCAAGACCATGCAGGTCGATCCGGACATCCTGATCGTCGACGAGCCGACGCGCGGCATCGACATCGGGACCAAGCAGCAGATCTACCGGTTCCTGCACGAGTTCGCCCGCCGGGGAGGGTCGGTGATCCTCATCTCCTCGGAAATGCCCGAGATCATCGGGCTGTCGCACCGGGTGGTGGTCATGCGCTCCGGCGTGGTGACCGGCATCCTGGAAGGTGATGAGATCGAGGAGGGCGAGATCGTCCGCTACGCCACCGGCCTGAAGGGGCGCGCATCACCCAGTTCATCAAGCCGTCCATCACAAGGAGACGCGCATGACGCCGTCGGTCATGCCTGAGGCCGCGCGGAAGCCCTCCTCCGGCTTCGATCTGAAACTCTACGGGCCGTTCCTGGCGCTGGCCGCGCTGATCGTGCTGGGCACCATCGTCAACCCGGTGTTCCTCAGCCCCGGCAACATCGGCAACGTGCTGACCCGCACCGCCTTCATCGGCATCATCGCGGTCGGGGCCACCTTCGTCATCACCGCCGGCGGGATCGACCTGTCGGTCGGCTCGCTGGCCGCCTTCGCGTCGGGCGTCATGATCGTGGTGATGAACGCGCTGGTCGGCTCCATGGGGGCCGGGCTGCCGGTCATCCTGGTCGGCGTCCTGGTGGCGCTGGGGCTCGGGCTGGCGGCGGGGCTGGTCAACGGGCTGCTGGTGACCAAGGGCCGGATGGAGGCGTTCATTGTCACGCTGGGGACGATGGGCATCTTCCGATCCCTGGTCACCTACATCGCCGATGGCGGCACGCTGTCGCTGAACTCGGAGATCCGCACGATCTACCGGCCCGTCTATTACGGCGGCGTCTTCGGGATCTCCTACCCGATCCTGGCCTTCGCGGTGGTGGCGCTGATCGGCGCGCTGATCATGTACCGCACGCGCTTCGGCCGCTACTGCGCCGCCATCGGCTCCAGCGAGGACGTGGCGCGCTATTCGGCGATCAACGTGGACCGGGTCAAGCTGCTGGCCTTCGTGCTGCAGGGCATCTGCGTCGCCATCGCTGTGGTGATCTACGTGCCGCGGCTGGGTTCGGCCTCGGCCACCACCGGCCTGCTGTGGGAGCTGGAGGCCATCGCCGCCGTCATCATCGGCGGCACCATGCTGAAGGGCGGCTACGGCCGCATCTGGGGCACGGTGGTGGGCGCCGTCATGCTCACGCTGATCGACAACATCCTCAACCTGACCGGCGCCGTCAGCGTCTACCTGAACGGCACCATCCAGGGGGTGATCATCATCGTCGCGGTGCTCCTGCAACGGGGGACCGTGGCGCGTCGCTGACAGAAAGACAAACAGGGAGGAATCGACCATGACGTTCCGTTTCGGTCTGGCCGCGGCGCTGGCCGCGGGCCTGATGGTGGCGCCGGTCGCCGGCTGGGCGCAGCAGAAGATCAAGATGGGCGTGTCCATCCCCGCCGCGACTCATGGCTGGGCCGGCGGCCTCAACTGGCACGCCCAGCAGGCCGAGAAGCGGCTGGAGAAGCAGTACCCGAACCTCGACGTGGTGATCGTCACCGCCCGCGACGTCGGCCGGCAGGCCAACGACCTGGAGGATCTGGTCTCGGTGCAGCGGATCGACGCGCTGGTCATCCTGCCCTTCGAATCCGCGCCGATGACCGACCCGGTGCGCGCCGTCAAGCAGGCCGGCAAGTTCGTGACGGTGGTGGACCGCGGCCTGACCGACCCGTCCATCCAGGACCTCTACGTCGCCGGCAACAACCCGCAGATGGGCGAGGTCTCCGCCCGGTTCATGAAGGAGAAGATGGGCGGCAAGGGCGACATCGTGGTGCTGCGCGGCATCCCGACCGTGATCGACAACCAGCGCGTCGACGCCTTCATGAAGGAGATCGAGGGCACCCAGATCAAGGTGCTGGGGATGCAGTACGCCAATTGGAACCGCGATGACGGCTTCAAGGTGATGCAGGACTTCCTGTCCCGCTTCCCGAAGATCGACGCGGTGTGGGCGCAGGACGACGACATCGCGCTGGGCGTCATCGAGGCCGTCAAGCAGGCCGGCCGCGAGAAGGAGATGTTCATCCTGGGCGGCGCCGGCATGAAGGACATGATCAAGCGCGTCATGGACAAGGACGTGCTGGTTCCCGCCGACGTCCTCTACCCGCCCGCGATGATCGCCGAGGCCATGGAGATCACCGCCAAGCATCTGGTGGAGAAGGCGCCGATCCAGAAGGAATACATAATCGAGGCGACGCTGGTGACCCCGGAGAACGCCGCGAAATACTACTACCCGGACTCGCCGTTCTAAGAACCTCTGCCCCCTCCCTGGCCCTCCCCCGCCTTCGGCGGTGGAGGGGACACCGACACACTCATGGGGAGACCCATCATGAAGACGATCAAGGGGCCGGCGATCTTCCTCGCGCAGTTCGCGGGGGACGCGGCGCCGTTCGACAGCCTTCCGGCCATCGGCGCCTGGGCCGCCGGGCTGGGCTTCAAGGGCGTGCAGATCCCGTCCTGGGACGGCCGCCTGTTCGACCTCGCGCGGGCCGCGGAGAGCAAGGGCTACTGCGACGAGGTGAAGGGCGTGCTGGCCGAAGCCGGCGTGCAGATCACCGAGCTGTCCACCCATCTTCAGGGACAGCTCGTCGCCGTGCACCCGGCCTATGACGAGGCGTTCGACGGCTTCGCGGCGCCGGAGGTGCGCGGCAACCCGAAGGCCCGCCAGGAATGGGCGGTCAACCAGCTGCTGATGGCGGCCAAGGCCTCGGCCAACCTGGGGCTGACGGCGCACGTCACCTTCTCCGGCGCGCTGGCCTGGCCCTACGTCTACCCCTGGCCGCAGCGGCCGGCGGGGCTGATCGAAACGGCCTTCGACGAGCTGGCGCGGCGCTGGCGGCCGATCCTCGACGCCTTCGACGCGGCGGGGGTGGACCTCTGCTACGAGATCCATCCCGGCGAGGACCTGTTCGACGGGGCCACCTTCGAGATGTTCCTGGAGCGCGTCGGCAACCACCCGCGCTGCAACATCCTCTACGACCCCAGCCACTTCGTTCTGCAGCAGCTCGACTATCTCGGCTACATCGACGTCTATCACGAGCGGATCAAGATGTTCCACGTCAAGGACGCGGAGTTCAACCCGTCCCCGCGCCAGGGCGTCTATTCCGGCTACCAGCCCTGGATCGGCCGGGCCGGGCGCTTCCGCTCGCTGGGCGACGGGCAGGTCGATTTCGGCGGCATCTTCTCCAAGCTGACCCAGTACGGCTTCGACGGTTGGGCGGTGCTGGAGTGGGAATGCGCCATGAAGCACCCCGAGCAGGGGGCCGCCGAAGGCGCGCAATTCATCGACGCGCACATCATCCGAGTGACCGAGAAGGCCTTCGACGACTTCGCCGGGGCCGGCACTGATGAGGCAGCCAACCGGCGCATGCTCGGCATCGGCTGAGCGGGAGGGAAGCATGACCATCGAAGGGAAGACGGCCTCCGGGCCGAACCGCCGGCTGCGCCTGGGCATGGTCGGCGGCGGGCGCGGCGCCTTCATCGGGGCGGTCCACCGCATCGCCGCGCGCCTCGACGACCGCTACGAGCTGCGGGCCGGGGCGCTGTCCTCCGATCCGGAGCGCTGCCAAGCCAGCGGCGCCGACCTGTTCCTGCCGCCGGAGCGCTGCTACGCCAGCTTCGCGGAGATGGCGCGGGCCGAGGCGGCGCGCGACGACGGCATCGACGTGGTCAGCATCGTCACGCCCAACCACCTGCACCACGACGCCGCCAAAGCGTTTCTGGAGGCGGGCATCCACGTCATTTGCGACAAGCCGCTGACCACCACGGTGGAGGACGCGGAGGATCTGGCGGCGGCGGTGGAGCGCAGCGGCCTCGTCTTCGCGCTGACCCACAACTACACCGGCTACCCGATGGTGCGGCAGGCCCGCGCCATGGTGGCGGCCGGTGACCTGGGCGCCCTCCGCGTCGTTCAGGTCGAATACCCGCAGGACTGGCTGAGCACCCGGCTGGAGGAGAGCGGGCAGAAGCAGGCGGAATGGCGGACCGACCCGGCGCGCAGCGGCATCGCCGGCTGCGTCGGCGACATCGGCACTCACGCCTTCCAGCTGGCCGAGTTCGTCACCGGCCTGCGCTGCACGCGGGTCGCCGCCGACCTGACCGCCTTCGTGGAGGGGCGCCGGCTCGACGACAACGCGCACATGATGCTGCGCTTCGGCAACGGCGCGCGCGGCATGCTGTGGGCGAGCCAGGTGGCGCCCGGCCACGAGAACGGGCTGCGCCTGCGAGTCTACGGCGACAAGGGCGGGCTGGAGTGGTTCCAGGAGCAGCCGAACCATCTGCGCTTCAGCCCGCTCGGCGAGCCGCCGCGCACCATCACCCGCGGCGGCCCCGGATCGGACGGGGCGGCGGCGCACGCCACGCGCATCCCGTCGGGCCATCCCGAAGGCTATCTGGAAGGCTTCGCCCAGATCTACCGCGACGCCGCCGACCTGATCGTCGCCCGCATGGGCGGTGCCGCCGCCGGTGCACCGGCCGCCCTCGTCCCCACCGTCCGGGACGGCGTGCGCGGCGTGCGCTTCATCCACGCCGCCGTGGAATCGAGCCGCCGGGATGCCGCCTGGGTCGAGCTTTGAAAGGATTTGTCATGACCGAAGCCTTTTTCACCGGCGTCGAGCGCATCCGCTACGAAGGGCCGGACAGCGACACCCCGCTCGCCTACCGCTGGTACGACCCCGACCGCATGGTCCTGGGCCGGCGCATGGCCGATCACCTGCGCGTCGCCGTCTGCTATTGGCACAGCTTCTGCTGGCCCGGCTCCGACCCCTTCGGCGGCGGCACGCTGGACCGGCCCTGGATGGGCGGCGGCGATCCGGTGGCGTTGGCCGAGGCGAAGATGGACGTGGCGTTCGAGCTGTTCGAAAAGCTCGGCGCGCCCTTCTTCACCTTCCACGACCGCGACGTGGCGCCCGAAATGGGCTCCCTGCGGGAAACCCAGGCGACCTTCGCCCGCCTGACCGAGCGGTTGCAGGGCTGCATCGAGCGCAGCGGCGTCCAACTGCTGTGGGGCACCGCCAACCTGTTCTCGCACCCGCGCTACATGGCCGGGGCGGCGACCAACCCCGACCCGGAGGTCTTCGCCTGCGCCACGGCCCAGGTGCGCGACGCGCTGGAGGCGACGCACCGGCTGGGCGGCGTCAACTACGTGCTGTGGGGCGGGCGCGAGGGCTACGACACGCTGCTCAACACCGACATGGGGCGCGAGCTGGACCAGCTCGGCCGCTTCCTGACGATGGTGGTCGAGCACAAGCACAAGATCGGCTTCACCGGCACCATCCTGATCGAACCCAAACCCATGGAGCCGACCAAGCACCAGTACGACCACGACGTGGCGACGGTCTACGGCTTCCTGAAGCGCTACGGGCTGGAGCGGGAGGTCGCCGTCAACATCGAGGTCAACCACGCCACGCTGGCCGGCCACAGCTTCGAGCACGAGGTGGCGGCGGCGCTGGCGCTGGGTGTCTTCGGCTCCATCGACATGAACCGGGGCGACCCGCAGAACGGCTGGGACACCGACCAGTTCCCCAACGACCATGTGGAGCTGGCGCTGCCCATGGCGCGCATCCTGGAGGCCGGCGGCTTCGCCAATGGCGGCTTCAACTTCGACGCCAAGATCCGGCGCCAGAGCATCGCGCCGGACGACCTGCTGCACGCCCATGTCGGCGGCATCGACACGCTGGCCCGCGCGCTGCTGGCCGGGGCGCGCCTCGTCGAGGACGGCCGGCTGCACCGCCTGCGCGCGGAGCGCTACGCCGGCTGGAGCGGCGATCTCGGCCAAAAGCTCCTCGGCGGGCTGGATCTGGCCGGGGCGGCGGACGCCGGACTCGACCTCGACCCTCGGCCGCGCTCGGGCCGGCAGGAGATGCTGGAGAATCTGGTGAACCGCCTCGTCTGAGGCCGCGGACTGATTGGGGGAAGGGTCCATGTATCTCGGCATCGACCTGGGGACGTCCGGCGTCAAGGCGGTGCTGGTCGACGCGGCGCAACGTCTCGTCGGCCAGTCCACCGCGCCGTTGGAGGTCAGCCGCCCGCACCCGCTGTGGTCGGAGCAGGACCCGGAGGACTGGTGGGGCGCCACCGGGCGCGCCGTCGCCGGCCTGCGCGCCGCCCATTCCGACGCGATGGCAGCGGTGCGGGGGATCGGGCTGTCGGGGCAGATGCATGGGGCGACCCTGCTCGACAAAGGCGACCGCGTGCTGCGCCCGGCCATCCTGTGGAACGACGGGCGCAGCGGCGCCGAATGCGCGGAGTTGGAGCGCCGCGCCCCCAACCTGCGCGCCATCGCCGGCAACCGCGCCATGCCCGGCTTCACCGCGCCCAAGCTGTTGTGGGTCGCGGCGCACGAGCCGGAGCGGTTCAAGGAGGTCGCCAAGGTGCTGCTGCCCAAGGACTGGCTGCGCCTGCGCATGACCGGCGAGCACGCCTCGGACCTGTCGGATTCCGCCGGCACGCTGTGGCTGGACGTCGGCCGGCGCGCGTGGTCGGACGAGCTGTTGGCCGCCACGGGGCTCGGCGAGGCGCACATGCCGCGGCTGTACGAAGGGTGCCAGCCCACCGGCGCGCTGCGGGCGGAGGTTGCCGCCGACTGGGGCGTCCCGCCGGGAACCGTGGTGGCGGCCGGGGCCGGCGACAACGCGGCCGGCGCTGTGGGGGTCGGGGTGGTGGCGCCGGGCAGCGCCTTCCTGTCGCTGGGCACCTCGGGCGTGCTGTTCGTCAGCGGCGACCGCTTTGCGCCCAACCCCGAGCGCGGGGTGCACGCCTTCTGCCACGCCCTGCCCAACCGCTGGCACCAGATGTCGGTGATGCTGAGCGCGGCGAGTTGCCTGTCCTTCGCCGCGCGCCTGACCGGCGCCGAGGACGAGGCGGCGCTGCTGCGCGAGGCCGAGGCATACGGCGGCGACCCCGGCGCCCTGGTCTTCCTGCCCTACCTGTCGGGGGAGCGCACGCCGCACAACGATCCGCACGCCAAGGGCGTCTTCTTCGGCCTGACCCACGACACCGACCGCGGGGCAGTCGCCCGCGCGGTGCTGGAGGGGGTGGCCTTCGCCTTCGCCGACGGGCTGGAGGCCCTGGAGGAGGCTGGCGGGCGCGTCGAGCGGTTCCTGGTGATCGGCGGCGGCGCGCGCAGTGCCCTGTGGGGCCGCATCCTGGCGAGCGCGCTTGGCCGGCCGCTCGACTACCCGGCGGGGGGCGAGGTCGGCCCGGCCTTCGGGGCGGCCCGTCTGGCGCGCCTCGCGGTGACGGGCGAGGAGCCGGACACCGTGTGCCAGCCCTTGGAGATCCGCCACACGGTGGAGCCGGACCCGGCCCTGGCCGCCGCCCTGGCGCCGCGCCGCCGCCTGTTCCGCCGCCTCTACGGCGATCTGAAAGCGGCCTTCCGCGAGGCGGACGGGGCGTGACCCACGCACATGCGGGTGTCTTCCCGCCAATTTTCGAAGGGCGAGCCTTCTCCGGGGCCTAATTGAGGAAGCGGTTTTCGCGCAGGCGGGCCACGGCGAGGTCCACGAAGGCCCTCACCTTGGCCGGCGCGTGGCGCCCCTCGGGGTGGAGGACGTGGATGGGCAAAGGCGGCTCCTCATGGTCGGCGAGCACGATCCGAAGCTCCCCGGCCAGCAGCGCCGGGCCGATCTGGTAATGAAGAACCCGGGTGAGGCCCCAACCCGCCTTGGCGGTCGCGATCACCGCCTCGTTGGTGTTGCATTGCAGGATCGGATCGATGGTCACCCGCTGATCCCGGGCGAACCGCCACTCCGGCGATGCCCAGGCACCGGTCGACACGGCGATGCGGTGATGCTTGAGGTCGGCCGGTGTCGCCGGGACGCCGTGGCGCTCGAAATAGGCCGGGGCGCCGCAGACCACGCGCCGGACCGTGCCGACCCGGATGGCCGTGAACCCGGAATCCGGAAGGTGCCCGATGCGCACCGCGACATCGATGCCTTCCTCCACGATGTTCACCGGACGATCGACGAAGAAGGTTTGCGCCCGCATGCCTGGATAGCGATCCAGATACTCGGTCACGATCGGCAGCACATGCATCGGCCCGAACAGAGCGGAGGCGGTGACGGCGAGCGTCCCCGTCGGGGTGGCGTAGACGCCGCCCGCGGCGGCCTCCGCCTCCGTGATGTCCGACAGGATGCGGCGGCAGTCTTCAAGGTAACGCGCCCCGGCTTCGGTCACCTTGACCGAGCGCGTGGTGCGGACGAACAGGCGGGCGCCGATCAGATCCTCAAGGGCCGCCACGGCACGCGTCACCGCGGGCGCGCTCAGATGCAGGTGGCGGGCGGTTTCGGCGAAGCTTTCCGTTTCCGCGACCTTCACGAAAATCCGCATCGCCTGCAGCCGGTCCATGTGCCCCCCTGTTTCGTGCCACTGCGGGAGTCCCGTCGAGACCCCGGGGACGACGCGGAAGTCCCGCTTCACGGCGCCCCCTTAAGGGGTAATTACACGAAAGAGCCCAAATTGTCCGGGATATGAGAACGCGGCATTCTCGGCGCCCAGCGCGTCATGCGGGCGATCCTCCCGCACATGCGGACCGGTCGCAGGGCCTTGTCGTCTGGCTCGTGAGCAGGGCTGCGGCGGGGGTGCCGCGCCCTATCTGGCGGTCCACTGTTCCATCGCGGCGGGGCTCGACGCGATCGCGGCCCAGTCCGCGCGCGAATTGGCGCGCTGGGGCATCGAGACCTCCATCGTCATGCCTGGGCTCTTCGGCGAACTGACCAATCCCTTCCGGGACGCCCTCCGGCCGGATGGCACCGTGCGGGTCGTCGAGTGCGAGGCGGGACCGAACCGCGGCCTGGGCGACGCTGTCCGGAGCGCCGGCCGGCAACCCGCATCGAAAGATGACGTCCCCGGTGTGTGCGATGGGGTGCGTGCGATGGGGTGCGGCGTTCATGGTGAACGGCTCCATCCCGGTCAAGCAACCTTGCGCGGCTCGTCGCGGCGGTCCGGGTCGGCGGACGGCTGACCCGCCAGCGTGTCGGCGAAGCCGTGGTTCACGTCGCGATGGTTGGCCTCGTCGTTGCGGACGGCGAGCACGACATCGCGCAAGGTCGCGGTTTCCGGAAGCTTCCAATAATCGATGGCGAGGCGCGGGGCCGGCGGGTTCGCGTGCCGGCCGGTGTCGATCTCGGCGAGATAGCCGGTGTAGCTGACCACCGCTTCCTCTTCGAAATAGCCGACCACGCGATGGGCCGTCTTCGGCGAAACCAGGTACAGCAGGAAGAAGGCGTTGTAGAAGGCACCCTGGGTCAGCAGGATCAGGACGCGTTCCAGCCAGTTCGGTTTCGCCACCTCGATGAAGGTCATGAGGTGCATGCGTTCGTTCTCCGCCTCGTCGAGCAGGGTGTGAATCAGGCCCTGGTCGTGCTGCATGCGGCGCAGGCAGCGCAGATGCTGCAGCGTTGCGCCGACCATGCCCGGAACCGCCGCCACCGTTTCCAGCACGATGGCGCGATGCCCGTAGCGTTTGGCGAAGAAGGTGTCGGCGACAAAACGCAACGCCTTGGTGAATCCCAGAGCGACGTGGTCGCCGAAGTCCTGAGGCCGGTGGTGCAGAGTCAGGCTGTGCAAGGTCATGATACATTCTCCTGCGCGACTGTGGGCTCGGGGTCGGCTCCGGAGCAGGACGGCTGAGGCGCCGGTACCGATCGGAATGGGGTTGTATCTCGTGCTTTAAGATGCAAAATTGATGAATGTTTTTCCAGGGGCGGAATGCCGCACCCCGCGCGGCTTCGACCGCTGAATTCTCCTTGACGGAGCTGGATTCCTTCCTATCCGGACAGACCGGATCGGCCGATTGCAAGCTCCGGGCCGCAAGGCTATATTGATGCAATCCCCATGCAGGTTTGGTTGGCAATGCGCTTGTCGAGCTATACGGATTATGCGCTGCGCGTGCTCATGTACCTGGCCGTGCGACAGGAGGGGCTGCCGACCATCAGCGACATCGCACAGGTGTACGGCATTTCAAAGAACCACCTGATGAAGGTCGTGCATGACCTTGGACGGGGTGGGTACGTCGAAACCGTGAGGGGCCGGAACGGTGGGCTGCGCCTGGGCCGTCCGGCCGAGCAGATCCGGATCGGTGACGTCATCCGCTACACCGAGGAGGACATGGCCATTGTCGACTGCATGGGCGCGCTGCAGGCCTCGCCCATCTGCCGGCTGAGTCCGGCCTGCAACCTGCGCACCGCCTTGCACGAGGCGCTGCAGGCGTTCCTGGCTGTCCTTGACGACTACACTCTGGCCGACATCGTCCGCCATCGCCGCAGCATGGCGTCTCTGCTCGGCCTGCCGCAGCCGCCCCTCCCCCATACCGCGGCACGGGGGGAGGCGGAGCCGGAGTCCTGACCGGGAGAGGCCGCTCAAGCGGCCTCGAGATCCTCCGCGGGTCCGAAGAATTCGTAATGCACCCGGGGGCGTGGCACGCCGGCGCGGTCAAGGCCGCCGACGAAGGCCTTCAGGAAGGGCTTCGGGCCGCACAGATAGAAATCGGCGTCTTGGAACGGCGTGTTCGTCCGCAGCCAATCGATCGTGATGAAGCCGGCTGCGTCATGGGAGACGCCCAACCGATCCCCAGGCAGCGGATCGCTGTAGAAGGTTGACGCCGTGATGCCGGCCCGTGACGCCGACAGTTCGCGGATATGCCGGTCCATCGCATGGGTGGCGCTGTTCATGGTGCCATGGACGTAATGCGCTTCCATCGCGGTCGGAGCGGTGGCGATCGCCTCGAGCATGCTCACCATGGGCGTCAGCCCGACGCCGCCGCTCAGCAGGACGACCGGCCGTTCCGGCTGTTCGGGCAGGAAGAAGTCGCCGGCGGGCGGGGACACCTTCAGCGCGGTTCCTTCCCGGGCATGGTCGTGCAGCCAATTGGAACCGGCGCCGCGGGGCTCTCGCTTCACGGAGATGCGATAGCCGAGGGTGTCAGGACCGGCGGAGATGCTGTAGTTCCGGCGCAGCGGCGCACGTCCCGGCACGGGAAGAAGGAATGTCAGATATTGCCCAGGCCGGTGCCGGATCACCGGGCCGCCGTCGCTCGGCGACAAATGGAAGGAGGTGATCGTCTCGCTTTCCCTGACCCGCCGTGTGACGACGAAGTCCCGCCAGCCGCTCCACCCTCCGCTCTCATTGGCAAGGGCGTCGTAGATCCGCCCCTCCCGTCCCATCAGGATGTGGGCCAGATGCCAATACGCTTCTCCCCACGCATCCAGCACCTCCTCCGTCGCGGCGGTGCCCAGCACCTCGCGGATCGCTCCGAGGAGGGCGGCTGCGACATGAGGATAATGCTCCGGAAGGATCTGCAGCCCGACGTGCTTTTGCGCGATGCGCTCGACCATGGGCGTCAAGGCGCCGAGATTGTCGATGTTGCGGGCATAGGCGAGGATGGCATTGGCGAGCGCCTTGGTTTGCGCGCCTTCCTCGCCTTGATGCGACTGGTTGAACAGCGCGGCGACCTCAGGGTCGCGAAACAGGATTTGATACATCGTCCGTGTAACGACAGTGCCATGCTCGGCGAGGGCGGGAACGGTGGCCTTGACGATGGCGACGGTCTGCTGAGTGAGAGGCATTGGCGAATGGGCTCCTGGGTTGGCGGGGGCAATTGTCCCGCTCGAATTGTGGCGGCGAGGAGGTTCGCGCCAGATTAAACATTCATCTTAGATGAATGTATTGGCGCCGTTTAAGATGCAACAAAAATATATGTTTTAGCGTCGGAATTCCGCTCACCCGGGGGGAGCCGGCTCCACTGGCGTAGCGCCTCCCCGACGGTGCATCGGCGCGCGCTGCTGACCTTCCGGTCATCTCGGTGAGGGCATCGGATTCCGATGAACCCGGAGAGAAATCACGCCGGGCCGGTTTGGCGCGCACCGTTGGCCTCGAGCGCGGCAATCCGCGCAAAGGCGAAGTCGATGAACAGCCGGACGCGCAAGGGCGCGTGACGCGCGAAGGCGTGCAGCGCCTGAACCGGCACGCCGGGCAGTGGCGCCTCCGCCAGCACCACCTTCAGCTTCCCCGTCTCCAGCTCATCCTGCACCGCCACGCGCATGACCTGTGCGATGCCGACGCCGGCCAGCGCCGCGCCGCGGAGGCCCGCGCTGCTGTCGGTATCGAGCACGCTCTCTGGCAGGAAGGAGCTTCCGTCGGCGAAGGTGATCGGAAAGGCGCGGCCGGCGACCGTGTAGCGGACATGAGTGTGCGTGCGGAGCGCCGCGACGGTCCGCGGGACGCCGCGTGCCGCCAGATAGGCTGGAGAGGCAACGAGGACCATCGGTAACGCCCCCAACCGCCGCGAGATCAATTCGGTGTCGGCAAGGACGCCGGCGCGCAATGCGACGTCATAGCCTTCGCGGATCAGGTCGACATGCCGGTCCGTCAGACTGACGTCGAGCTTCAGCCCAGGATTTCGTCCGAGAACCTCGCGTGCCAGCGGTTCCATCAGAGCCGCGCCGAGATCGGCAGGCATCGTCACGCGCAGCAGGCCCTGGGCGGTGCGTCCAGGCTGGAGAATGTCCCCAGCGTCTTCGATGGCACTCAGAAGCGGCGCAACTCGTTCCGCGTAGGCGGCAGCCTCGGCGGTCAGTGCGAGGTTGCGAGTGGAGCGATGGAACAGCCGTGCGCCGAACTGCCGCTCCAGTCTGGCAACACTCTTCGAAACGGCCGACGGGGTGGTGCCGAGCCGGCGGGCGGCACCGGTGAAGGATCCGGTTTCCGCTGTGCGCAGGAAGGCCAGCAAGTCGTGGGTGCGGTCGGGAACGGGCATTCGAGACGATCCGGAACAGGTGCTTGTCCGCACACGAGACTAATTCCAGCCAGCCGCGGCGGCCAGATACCCGGTGTTCTTCATAGTGGAGGGTTCCATGGGTAAGCTTGCAGGCAAAATCGCCGTCGTCACCGGCGGCAACAGCGGCATCGGCCTCGCCGCAGCCACGATCTTCGCGGCCGAAGGTGCCAGAGTCGTGATTACCGGCCGCCGTAGGGAGGCTGTGGAGCGGGCCGCCGCCACGCTCGGGCAGGACGCGGTCGGTCTGGTCGGCGACGTGGCCGATCTCGCCGCGCATGACCGGCTGGTCTCGGTGGTGCGGGAGAGGTTCGGCGCGATCGACATCTACATGGCCAACGCCGGCGTCAACGTCATCGCACCTTCGGCGGCGGTGACGGAAGCGGACTATGATGCCCAGTTCACCACCAACACGCGCGGCGTGTTCTTCGGGGTCACCAAGGCGCTGCCCCTGATGCGCGACGGTGGAGCCATCATCCTGACCGGCTCGATCGCGAGCGGGAAGGCGCTGGACGGGCATGCGGTCTATGCCGGCAGCAAGGCGGCGCTGGGCGCCTTCGCGCGGAGTTGGGCGCTTGAACTCCGCAACCGGCGCATCCGTGTCAATGTGCTGAGCCCCGGTCCCGTGGACACGCCGATTCTGGACAAGCTCGGCATACAGCCGGACGACCGGCCATCCTTCGAGCAGGATCTGGCGCGATCGATTCCGCTTGGCCGCCTCGGGCGTCCTGAGGAACTGGCGCGGGCCGCCCTGTTCCTCGCCAGCGACGACGGCGGCTTCGTGACCGGCATCGACTTGCGCGTCGACGGCGGGATGACGCTGCTTTAGGACCGGCTGCCGAATGGGCTCGTGTGAGGCGGTGGTGTGCCGCCCCGGATTTGTGGTCAGGTCCATGGCGGAGCGTTCATGGTGGCGACGACGTTCCAGCCGCGGGCGGCGAACAGACGGGCGGTCGCTTCGCCGAAGCCCCTCGAACAGCCGGTGATGAACACGGTGCGGGTCATGGGGTTCTCCCTCGTCGGGAGCGCCCGCTGTCGGGGCGCTCCGTTGGGTCCGTTCGGCCAGCCGTCACTGCCGGTCGGGAGTGGTCAGTTCGGTTTCCGCCGTATCGACGACGAAGACCGCGAGGAGCTTGGCCGGCTGGCTGTCGCTGGCGTTGGCGCTGACATTGTGGTGGTCACCCGGCAGCTCGGTGAAATTTTCGCCGGCCTGGAAGGTTCTGACCGGGCCGCCGTTGATCTGGCTGCGCACCGCCCCCTCCAGCACGGTGGCGTAGATGAGCGCCGATTTCGCGTGGGTGTGGGACGGCGAGGAGCCGCCCGGGCCGTATTCGACCAGCACGCCCCGGATGCTCTTGCCGGGGACGTCCGGCAGTGCGTGCTCGTAGACCTGCGTGACCTTGGCGTTCCGGCTTCCCGGCAGGTCGGCCAGGGTGATGGACGTCGGCAGTGCGGCGAGGGCCAGGGCCGCGGTGGAGAGCAGGACGCGCGTCGGCGCGCCGGCATGGCGAGTCATGGGGATCCTCCGGATGGGTGGTGCAGGATCAGCGGCGCGGCGACCGGCGGAGCCAGGCGTCCAGACCGATGCGACCGATGCGGGCCTCGCCGGTTGGAACCAGGGACAGCTCCCCGACGCGACCGCCGAAGTAACGGGCCTCCGGGTCGCCGACCACCCCGCGGCCGTCGCCGACCGCCGCCATGTAGCGGCCGACGATCGCCGGGAACGGCGCGCGGTCCGGGCCGGCGATGTCGATGACGCCGTTGCGCGGCGCATCGAGCGCCGTCTCGGCAAGTATGGCCACCACGTCGTCGGCGGCGATCGGCTGGAAGAGACCGGCGGCCAGCCGCACCGTGTCGCCGTCCGCGTGGCTGGCGGTGATCGCCCCGAGGAACTCCATGAACTGGGTGGCGCGGACGATGGAGTGGGGAATGCCGGAGGCGGCGACCAGACGTTCCTGCTCCACCTTGGCCCGGAAATAGCCGTTGTCGGGCATCCGGTCGGTGTTGACGATGGACAGGACAACATGATGCCCGACACCGGCGGCGGCCTCCGCCGCGAGCAGGTTGCGGCCGGACGTCTGGAAGAAGTCCATCACCGCCCGATCCTCGAAGGAGGGCGCGTTGGCGACGTCGATCACCACCGCAGCGGCGGCGAGGGCGTCGGCGAGGCCGGCGCCGGTGATGGTGTCGACCCCCGTGCTGGGCGACGCGGCGACCACCGCGTGGCCGCGGTCGCGCAGAAGGGCGGCGAGCTTGGAACCGATCAGACCGGTTCCGCCGATGACGACGATCTTCATGGGATGCACCTCGGATCGGGGGCGGGCGTCAGCCGACGATGAAGGACAGGAGGTCGGGATTCACCACGTCGGCATGGGTCGTGCACATCCCGTGCGGGAAGCGCTCGTAGACCTTGAGCGTGCCGGCCTTGAGCAGCTTGACCGACAGCAGCGCGGAGTCGGCGATGGGCACGATCTGGTCGTCGTCGCCGTGCATGACCAGCGTCGGCACCTCGATGGCCTTGAGGTCTTCCGTGAAGTCGGTTTCCGAGAATGCCTTGACCCCGTCATACTGGGCCTTGGCGCCGCCCATCATGGCCTGCCGCCACCAGTTCCGAATGACGCCCTGCGGCACCGCCGCACCGGGCCGGTTGAAGCCGTAGAAGGGGCCGCTCGGGATGTCGAGGTAGAACTGCGCCCGGTTCGCGGCGATCTGGCGGCGGAAATCGTCGAACACCGCGATCGGCAGACCGCCGGGATTGGCCGCGGTCTTCACCATGACAGGCGGCACCGCCCCGACGAGGACGAGCTTGGCGACGCGCCCCCGACCATGGCGGGCAACGTAACGGGTCGCCTCGCCGCCGCCGGTGGAGTGGCCGATGTGGATGGTGTCGCGCAGGTCGAGATGCTCGACGACCGCCGCGACGTCGGCCGCGTAATGGTCCATGTCGTGGCCCTCGCCGACCTGGGCGGAGCGCCCGTGGCCGCGGCGGTCATGGGCGATCACGCGATAACCTTTGTCCGCGAAGAACAGCATCTGGCTGTCCCAGTCGTCGGCGCTGAGCGGCCAGCCGTGATGGAAGACGATGGGCTGCCCGGTGCGGGATCCCCAATCCTTGTAGAAGATCGAAACGCCGTCCTTGGTGGTGATGGTGCTCATAGTTGGACTCCGGTCAAGGGAAGAGGGGGACGTCGCCCCCGGCGCGGTCCGGGCGGCCGCCGGTGGGATGGGCAGCGCGGCCAGGAAGGTTGGTCATGGAACGCTCCGTTGAGCACTGAGGTTGACCGAAGGCTATCGCGCGCCGATGATGGCGGAAAGGTCATCATTCCCGGGATTTCGGACATGGCCCGTCACGTGCGTTTCCTGGTCCATCCGGGCTTCGTGCTGCTTGATCTCGGAGGGCCGCTCGACGCCTTTTCCTTCGCCAACCGGCTGTGCGGGGAGCACTACCGGCTCTCCGTCGCGTCGATGGGCGGCGGGGCGGTGCGCAGCTCCTGCGGGCTTGAGGTCATCACCGAACCGTTGCCGGAGGTCGGCACCGACACCCCGGCGGACACGCTGATCGTGGTCGGCGCGCCGGAACCCCCGGACGAGCCATGGGTGGACGATCTTGCGGCGGCCATCGCCGCGGCGGCGCCCCACACCCGTAGGCTTGCCAGCGTCTGCACGGGGGCCTTCATCCTCGCCGCGAGCGGCGTCCTGGATGGGCGGCTGGTGACCACCCATTGGTTCTATGCGCCGCGGCTCCAGGCGCGTTACCCGAACCTGCGGGTGGATGGCGACCGCATCTACACCTGTGACGGCGGGGTCTGGACATCGGCGGGCATATCGGCGGGGATCGACATGACGCTCGCCCTGATCGAGGAGGATTTGGGCCGGGAGGCGGCGCGTTCCCTCGCCCGCATGCTCGTCGTCTATTACCGGCGCCCCGGCGGCCAGTACCAGTATTCCTCCCTGCTCGATTTCGATCCGGGGTCCGACCGCATCCGCCGGACGTTGAGTTTCGCGCGCGAGAACCTGGCGGCGGATCTCTCGGTGGAGCGGCTGGCCGACGTCGCGCATCTCAGCGTGCGGCAGTTCGGCCGGGCCTTCACCTCCTCCACCGGCATGACACCGGCCAAGGCCGTCGAGCGGATGCGGGTGGAAGCGGCGCGGACGATGGTGGAGGACGGCCGGCAAACCTTCGAGGAGATCGCCCGCCTCGTCGGTTTCATCGACCCGGACCGGATGTGCCAGGGCTTCCTCCGAGTCCTCGGCCAAACCCCGCAGGAACTGCGGCGCCTGTTCCGGCAGCCGGCGCCGGACGGCTCACGCCCGGCACGGTAACGGCTCAGGGAGGTTGAGGCCCTGCTCAGGTTCTCCGACAGGTGCCACAGCCGCGCGGCCCGCGCGTCGTCGGTCGCCCAGGAAGGGACGCCCGCCCACCCAGTCTCCCCGGCATGAACCGTGGTGACGTCGCAATCCTCGCGGTCGCAATCCTCGCGGCCGCAATCCTCGCGGCCGCAATCCTCGTGATCGTCGCCGCCGAGGCCGTCGAACTGCGGGCTGGTCGCACACCAGACGCTGATGGCTGCCCATTTGGCGACCGTCGTCATGCCGCGGGACGGGTCGATGCGCGGACGACCGTCCTCGTCGAGAGCGTTGAAGCCGGCGATCTCCGCTGGGGTCAGGTGGCGGCCGAGTTCGGTGAGGCGTTCGGTGAGGATCTGCCCCGGATGCACCGACACCTCAACCGGTTGCGTCTCGTTTTCTGAACACGTCCTTTTTTCTGAACACGTCCTTGTGCAGCGAACTGAGTTCGTTCTTCAAAATCTTTCCCATGGCATTCCGGGGCAGGGCATCCTGGACGATCACGGCCTTGGGCAGCTTGTATCCGGCGAGTTCGTGCGCGGCCCGTGCGAGAATGGAGGCCGGATCGAGCGACTCGCAACCCGGTTGGCGTTCGACGGCGGCCACCACGCCCTCGCCGAAGTCGGGGTGGGGAACGCCGAAGACCGCGGTCTCGCTCACCCCGTCGATGCGGTTGAGCACGATCTCGACCTCGCGCGGATAAACATTGTAGCCGCCGGAAATGATGATCTCCTTCGCGCGGCTGACCAGCGTAAGCCGGCCATCCGGGGCGGCGCGTGCCAGATCCCCCGTCATGAAGAAGCCGTCCGGCCGGAATTCCGCCGCTGTTTTTTCCGGCATCCGCCAATAGCCCTTGAACACGTTCGGACCGCGCAGTTCGAGACCGCCGACCGTGCCCGCAGGCTGCGGCTGTCCGGCGGCGTCCACAACCCGGACCTCCAGCCCCGGCAGGGGGTAGCCGACCGTGCCGGGCAGACGCTCGCCGTCGAGGGGATTGGAGGCAATGATCGTGGTTTCCGTCATGCCGTAGCGTTCGAGAATCCGATGCCCCGTGCGGGCCTCGAACGCCTCGAAGATTTCCCGTGACAGAGGAGCCGAACCGCAGGTGAACAGGCGCATGCTCCCGCACCGCTCCCTGGTGAGCCGCGGGTCGGCCAGGAGGCGCGTGTAGAGCGTCGGGACACCCATGAACACGGTGCTGTGGGGCAGATGCTCGATCGCGGCGTCGGCCGTGAATTTGGGAAGGAAAACAGAGGACGCGCCCGCATACAGCATCGAGTTCAAGGCGATGAACAGGCCGTGTGCGTGGAAAATGGGCAGCGCATGCAACAGCACATCGGCTTCGGAGATGCCCCAAAGGGCGTCCAGCGTGCGGGTGCCGAAGGCCAGATTGCCGTGGGAGATCATGGCGCCCTTGGGGCGCCCCGTCGTTCCGGAGGTGTAGAGGATCGCCGCCACTTCGTCGGGGCCCACATCGGCGACACGCTCCCAGGGCGGGCGGCCGCGGCACGCCGCCGTCACGGTTCCTTCGCCGTTCGGATCGAGCGTGAAGGTTCGGCACCCGGCCGGCGGCACCAGATCGCCGACGACCGGAGTCTGCCCGACGAACACCGTGGGTTCCGCGTCGTCGAGAAAGTAGCGCAGTTCGGCCAGCGTGTAGGCCGTGTTGAGCGGCAGGTAGACCGCCCCGAGTTGCAGGACGGCGAGATAAAGGCACACCGCCTCCGGCGACTTCGCCACCTGCACGGCGACCCGGTTTCCCGGACCGACGCCGGCCTCGTGAAGGACGTGCGCCATGCGTCCGGCGGTCCGCCACAGGTCCGCGTAGGTCCATGTCCGCCCCGTGTCGGTTTGCCCCGTATCGGTTCGCCCCGTATCGGTTCGCCCCGTATCGGTTCGCAGGGCCACCCGCGCATCGGACGGCGCTCCGGGTTTCAAAAGCAGGTTGTAAAGATTGTGCGTCATTCCGGTGTTCCTGTCGCCGCGATGCGGGCCATGTGATTCCGAGGCGAAGGACGGTTCGCGTCAGGGAATGAGCACGATCGATCCCGTCGTGCGGCGGGCTTCCAGGTCGCGGTGCACCGATGCGGCCTCGGTCAGCGGCGCCCGATGGGCGATGCCGACCTGGACCCGGCCCGAGGCCAGGGCCTCGAACAGCCCGCCGGCCAGCGTCTCGATGTCGTCGCGGCTGCGGGTGACCGTGGCCAGGGTCGGCTTGGCGAGGAAGATCGAGCCCTTTTGCGCCAACACGCTGATATCCAAGGGCGCCACCGGGCCGCTCGCCTGCCCGAAGCTGACCATCAGGCCGAAGGGCTTCAGACAGTCCAGCGACGCCATGAAGGTGTCCTGCCCGACGGAATCATAGACCACGTCGACACCGCGACCGCCGGTGATGTCGCGGACGCGCGCGGCGACATCCTCCTCGCGGTAGAGGATGACGTGATCGCAGCCGGCGCCCCGGGCGACGGCCGCCTTTTCCGGCGAGCCGACCGTGCCGATCACCGTCGCGCCCAGAGCGTGCGCCCACTGGCACAGCATCTGGCCGACGCCGCCCGCCGCGGCGTGCACGAGAAGGGTTTCCCCCGCCTTGACCGGGTGGACGCGGTGCAGCAGATATTGCGCCGTCGTCCCCTTGACCATCGCGGCGGCGGCCACCTCGTCCGACACCGTGTCCGGCAACTTCACCAGGCGGTGCGTGGGAACGATGCGCCGCTCGGCGTAGGCGCCGAGCAGCATCCAGTAGGCGACGCGGTCGCCGGGCGCCACATCGGTGACGCCGGGGCCGACTGCCTCGACGACGCCGGCGCCCTCCACACCCAGCACGGCCGGGCGTGGGATCGCGTACTGCCCGGAGAGGGCCGAGCGGTGATAGGTGTCGATGAGGTTGACGCCGATCGCCGTGTGGCGGACCAGAGCCTCCCCCGGGCCGGGCGGCGGCACGGCCACCTCCTCCCAGACCAGGGCTTCGGGACCACCGGGCTGGTGGACGCGGATCGCATGAACCATGATCGGTTTCCCTTTCACGCCGATGTCAGCTTCACATTGATGTCAGCCGTCCGGTGATCAGGGCGTAGACGGCGCTGAAATCCTTGTTTCCGTGCCCATGCTCCACAAGCATCTGGTAGAGCGCGGCGGCGCTGCCGGCGAGCGGCGTGGCGGCGCCGCTGGTGCCGGCCGCGTCCTGGGACAGGCGCATGTCCTTCAGCATCATCGCCGCCGCGAAGCCGGGCTGGTAGTCGCGGTTGGCCGGCGACGCCGGCACCGGCCCCGGTACCGGGCAATAGCTCTGCAAGGCCCAGCAATTGCCCGAGGACACGGTCATGACGTCGTAGACCGTCTGGTGGTCGAGCCCGAGCTTCTCGGCCAGGGCGAACACCTCGCTGATGGCGACCATGCTCATGCCGGCCATCATGTTGTTGCAGATCTTCAGGGCCACGCCGTTCCCGGATGCGCCGACATGGAAGATCTTGGGTCCCATGGCGGCCAGCACCGGGCGGGCACGCTCGAAGCCCTCGGCGGTGCCGCCGACCATGAAGGTCAGGGTCCCGGCCTGCGCCGCCGGAACCGCGCCGGACACCGGGGCGTCCACCATGACGAAACCGGCCTCGGCCGCCGCCGTGCTGACCGCCCGCGCGCTCTCCACGTCGATGGTGGAGCAGTCGATCAGCATCGTGCCCGGACGGGCGTGCGCCAGCACGCCGCCCTCACCCTCAAACGCGGCTCGCACATGCTTTCCCGTCGGGATCATGCTGATGACGGTGTCGGCGTCGGCCAGCGCCTCGGCCAGCGTGGCCGCCGCTCGGCCGCCGGCGGCGGCGTAGGCGTCGCGCGCCGCGGTCACGACGTCGTAGCCGACGACGTCGTGACCGGCCTTGGTCAGGTTGTCGCACATGGGACGGCCCATGTTGCCGAGTCCGATGAAAGCAATCCGCGCCATGATGTTCCTCCGGAAGAATCTCTCAGTGGGTCACTTCTTGACCAGGGAGCACTTGCTTTCGCTCAAGGGAATCGCTGCCTGATCGCCGGGGATGGTGCGCTGAACCTTGTAGTAATCCCAGGGTCCCTTGGACTCGGCCGGAGTCTTGACCTCGATCAGGTACATGTCGCGGATGACCCGGCCGTCCTCACGGACCTTGCCGCCCTTGGTGATGAGGTCGTCGACGGGAAGCTCCCGCATCTTGGCGGCGACCACGGTGCCGTCGTCGGTGCCGGCCGCCTGCATCGCCTTCAGGTAATGCGTCACCGCCGAGTACACGCCGGCCTGGACCATGTTGGGCTTGCGCTTCATGCGCGCCTCGAAGCGCTCGCCCAGCTTGCGGCTGCCCTCGTCGCGGTCCCAGTAATAGGCTGTGGTCGCGATCAGGCCCTTGGCGTTTTCCAGACCGAGCGCGTGCACGTCGCTGATCAGCACGGCCAACCCGACGAGCTTCTGGCCGCTGCTGGTGATGCCGAACTCGGCGGCCTGCTTGACCGCGTTGGTGGTGTCCGTCCCGCCGTTGGCGAGCCCGATGATCGCGGCCTTGGACGCCTGCGCCTGGAGAAGGAAGGACGAGAAATCGGCGTTGCCGAGCGGGTGCCTGACCTGCCCCAGCACCTTGCCCCCGTTCTCCTTGACCGTCCTGTCGATGTCAGCGGACATCTGATGGCCGAAGGCGTAATCGGCGGTCAGCATGAACCAGTCCTTGCCGCCGTCCTGGACGACGGCACGGGCGGTTCCGACCGCCTGGGAATAGGTGTCCCACATCCAGTGGAAGCCGTTGGGCGAGCAGTCCTCGTTGGTGAGGCGCGTCGTCCCCGGACCGGTGGCCAGGGTGATCTTCCCGCGTTCCCGGGCGAGGTTCTGGACCCCGATGGCGATGGCCGAATTGGTCAGGTCGGCGATGGCATGGACGCCCTGGGTGTCGAACCATTCGCGGGCCTTTGCCAGCCCGATGTCGGGCTTGTTCTGGTGGTCCGCCGACAGGATCTCGATCTTCTTGCCCAGAACCTGGCCGCCGAAATCCTCGACGGCCAGCCGTGCCGCCTCGACCGAGCCGGCGCCGCCGAATTCGCTGTACAGGCCCGACTGGTCGTTCAGAACGCCGATCCGGATGACCTCGGCGGCCTGGGCCGCTCCCGCCGCCAACGTCGTCGTGGCCAGAAGAGCGGCGATAAAGGACGTGCGCATTCTTGTTTCCTCCCTTTTATGGTAAGTTCTTGATCAGTCCATGTTGATGATGACCGTCTTCTTGTGCGTGAAGTGATCGAGCATCGCTTCGAGGGATGCTTCTTTTCCAAGGCCGGACTGTTTGAAGCCGCCGTAGGACAGACCCGGCTGGACCACGAGGTTCTGGTTGACCTGCACGAAGCCGGCCTGGAGCCGCCGGGTCGCGTCGAGGGCGGTGCGCAGGTCGCGCGTCCAGATGGTCGCGGCGAGGCCGAAATCGCTGTCGTTGGCCATCGCCAGCGCGTCCTCGTAGTCGCGGAAGGCGATCACGCAGGTGACCGGTCCGAAGATTTCCTCGCGGGCCAGCCGGTGATCGTTGGCAAGGCCGGTGAAGAGGACGGGCTGCACGAACAGGCCACGGGCCAACCGCTCGTCCGTCGGCAGGGCCGAGCAACGGTGGGCCACCGCACCCGCCATTGCCTCGCCGAGCGCGATGTAGGACTGCACCCGGTCGAATTGCTGCGGGGAGATGATGGTGCCGATGTCCGTCGCCTCGTCCAGCGGGTCGCCCATGGTCATGGCGTCGACCTTCGCCTTCAGCTTGTCGACGAAGGCGTCGTGAAGGCTCTCGTGGACGAAGATGCGCGAGGAGGCGGTGCAGCTCTGGCCTTGCCGCGTGAAGCGCATGCCCGCCACGGCGCCGTCGATGGCCTTGTCGAGATCGGCGTCGCCCATCACGATCATCGGGCTTTTGCCGCCCAATTCGAGGGTGACGGGGATCAGCTTGTCGGCTGCCAGATGCGAGATGATCTTTCCCGTCTCCACCGAACCGGTGAAGGTCACTTTGCCGACCCCCGGATGGGTGACCAGGGGCGCGCCGCATCCGGGGCCGTCACCCGACAGGATGTTGAGGACACCCGCCGGCAGCAGCTGGTTCATGACCTGGATGACGCGCAGGGCCGCGAGGGGCGCCTCCTCGGCGGATTTGACGATGACCGCGTTTCCGGCGACCAGCGCCGGCGCGATCTTGAGCGCCATCAGGTACAGCGGCACGTTCCACGGAATGATGGCGCCGACGACGCCGATCGGTTCGCGCTGGGTGAAGGTCAGCATCTTCGGGTGGAACGGAACGGTTTCGCCCTTCAGCTCGGACGCGAGTCCGCCGTAGAAGGTCAGGGTGTCCGCCACCAGCGACGCCTCGACCCGGCTTTCGGTGCGAATGGCCTTGCCCGTCTCCAGGGCGAGCAGGCGCCCGATCTCCTCGGCATGGCCGACCAGACGGCGCCCGCATTCGACCAGCAACCGGCCCCGCTCGCGCGCCGGAAGGCGAGCCCAGGCGCCTTGCGCCGCGACCGCCGCGCGGACGGCGGCGTCGACGTCCCGCTCGCCGCCCTCCGCCGCCGTGGCGATCACGTCGCCCGTCGCGGGGTTCACGACGTCGAAGGTCTTTCCCGTGGCCGCCGGCCGGAGTTCGCCGCCGATCAGCAGCAAACCCGACAGTTCGCGCGCGAGGGCATGGGGGGTCGTGTTCAGAACCAGGTTCTGGTCGGTCATGGACGGTCTCTTTTCGAGATGGGGGCTGGTCGAGATGGAAGCTGGTGTGCCGATCCGGCGCGCGCCGGGGGCGGAGGCGGTCAGGACGCCCGGCGCTGCGACCAGACCTTCAGGGCATTGGCGAACTCGTCGGATCGCAGGCTCGCGGCGAAGGCCGCTTCCGCCGCCCGATCGTCCAGTTCGCCGCGGGCGAGGTCGTTGAGCGCGCGCTTCATGCCGGCGATGGCCTGCGGCGCGCAGGCCGCGATGCGTCCGGCCAGCTCGTCCACGGCGGCCGGGAGGTCGTCGGGAGCGACGACCCGGTCCAGGAAACCGATGCTCAGCAGGTCATCGCCGGTGATCGTTTCCGCCGTGAGGAACAAGCGCTTGGCCGCGTTGAGGCCGAGCCGCGACACGTAGCGGCGAAGGCCGCTGGGGTAGAATTGTATGCCAAGCTGCCCGGCCGGCATGCGCATACGCATCCCGGTCACGCCGATGCGGAAGTCGCAGGCGAGCGCCAGATCGGTGGAGCCGCCATAGACGCTGCCGTTGAGGGCGCAGATCGTCGGAACACGGACCGCTTCAACGCGGTCGCACAACCGCGCGAAGGCATTCTCCCCGTCCTGGCCGTCCGCCCCGCCGCGCTGGGACGACTGGGCCGCGCTCAGGTCGTACCCGGACGAGAAACTCGGCCCCGTCGCGGTCAGCACCAGCACGCGAACGGAAGGGTTCGCTTCGGCGGCCGCGATTTCCTCTTGCAGAATGGCGATGTCCGCCACGTCGATCCGATTGTGCTGAAGCGGGCGGTTGAGCCGGATGGTGCCCACCGCGTCCTTCACGGTCAGTTGGGGGGCTGTCGCCGGCCCGTCAGATTGACCCCGTGGCGTCCCGTTCATCGTTTCCTCCCAGGCGCCGTCATTGGCGACGGCGCGGCCCTGCGGATACCGCCTTCGTTTTTCTAAAGAACCATGAACGAGATTATGCATACCAGAGAGCGGTAATGGAATGCAACATGGAAAGTTTGGCACGCTTATGGTTTGCCGACCCAGCAATGGGCGGCGTCGGTTCCGGTCGTATCTTTGCGCGTTAGTGGGCGCTGAAAACCTTCGCCGGGCGAGGGTGCGCTGCGGTCTGCCATGGCCTGACTTCTCCGCCGGTTGCGGCTCTTCGGTCGACCAAAATCGAGTTTTGGCATACCATCACATTGACGTCGACCGGGGCACGCGATACTGTTGGCCGCTCCCGATTTGCCAACGGATCATGCCATGCAGGCGGAAAAGCCAAGCCGCGTAACGGAAATGCGGCAGGTGCTCGAACAGGAAATTCTGGGCGGGATCATCGCGCCCGGCGAGCGCCTGGACGAACGAGCTTTGGCGGAACGGTTCGGCGTGTCACGGACGCCGGTGCGCGAGGTGTTGTCCCAGCTCGGTTCGAGCGGCCTGGTCACGATAAAGCCGGGAGCCGGCGCCTCCGTGTTGCGGATGTCCGCCAAGCAGCTCGTCGGCATGATGGAGGTTCTGGTCGAACTGGAATCCCTGGCCGCCAGCCTTGCCGCCCGCCGCATGGGAATCGCCGGGCGCAAGCGTCTTCTGGAAGTGCACGAAGCGAGCCGCACCGCCGCCGAGGCCGGCGACATCGAGGCCTACGACAATCTCAATCGCGAACTCCATGAGTTGATCTACGCCGGAAGCCGGAACGAGCATCTGGAGCATCAGGCGAAACTCATTCGCAGTCGCTTGCGCATCTACCGCCAGTATCCGTTCCAGCACACCGCGCGTCCTATGAAGTCCTACACGGAACACGACCTTTTCGTGAAGGCGATCCTGGAAGGGGATGGCGAGGCCGCGCGCCGGCACATGCACGACCACATGACCACGGGCGGAAGCATTTGGGTCGATATGGTGGTCTCCATGCCGCCCGTCGGTGACCATGAGTAGCGGCGTTGTCCTTTGAACTTATTTGCTGCGCAAATTGGCGAGACGGCGGAGTCCACTGCGGGGCGGTGGTGATCGGGCGAGCTTGCGGATGCGCAAGCTGCTGAAGAAGCACGGCATTGCCCCGACGCAGGTCACCACCGACCGGCTGCGCTCCTATGGAGCCGCGTTCCGGGAACCGGGTTCAAGCGTCCACCACGAGCAAGGCCGCCGACAGAACGATCGAGTCGAGGTCTCGCACCATCTGATCTCGCGCGCGTCGGCTTGGTTCCCGTGACGAGGCCGCTCTCAGCGGTTGCGGTTGCGCCAGGACCAGACCGCGGCGAGCACGGGGACCGACAGTGCTGCCCAGGACACGGCGTCCACGACGCCGTCATCCAGCAGGGCGGCGATCAGCCCGACGGCGGTGACAAGCGCGATCGCCACGGGAATGCCGAAGACCGCCAGCGGTCGGAAGGGAGTGCGCGGCGTCATTCCGCAGCCTCCCCGGCGGTGGCGCGCAGGCCGGGGCCTGCGGCGGCATGATCCTGGGCACGGCGAGCCTGGACAAGGCGGCGGCGGGCGATCCACAAATACAGGCCGCTGCCGAGGATGACGATGGTCAGCAGGTCCAGCACCGCCCATAGGATCTTCATCGGCAGCCCGCCGTAGTCGCCGAAATGCAGCGGCTGCGACAACCGCAGCGCCAGCATGTACCAGGGCATGGAGCGCATGTCGGTGAAGGCCCCCGTCTCCGCGTCGATCAGGGCGGGGGTCAGGATGCGGTTGGTGGCTGGCGTGGCTCCCTTCAGCCACACCGCGTAATGGTGGTTGCTGGAAAAGCGCACGCCGGGAAAGGCGACGAATTGCGGCCGCATGCCGGGGGCGGCCTCCATGGCGGTGCGGACCGCCGCGTCGACCGAGGCGAAGCGCTCCGGAACCGGCTTGCCCTCGTAGGGGGCGATCATCGCCGCAAGCTCGTTGGCGCGCCAATAGGCGACCAGCGGCACGGACAAGGTGTTGATGACGCCGGTCAATCCGACCACCACCACCCACATCAGCGTGACGATGCCCAGCATGTTGTGCAGGTCGAGCCATTTCAGCCGCCTGCCGCGTCCGGCCCGCACCGTGCCGAAGGACAGCTTGCGCATAAAGGGGGCATAGATCACGACCCCTGACAGGGTGGCCAGGAACAGCAAAAAGCCCATGAAGCCGAGGAACAGCTCGCCGGGCAGCCCCGCGAACAGGTCCACATGCAGGCGCAGCATCACATGCATGAACCCGTCGTCATCGTTCAGGTCAGCCAGGATCCGCGTGGTGCGCAGGTCGATGGCGGAGATGTGCATCTGCGACACCGGAGGGCGGGCCCCTGGGCCGGTGGTGACGTTCACCACCGGCCGGTCCACATCGAAGCTGAGGAACAACGGGCGCTCGCCGGGGTAGGTCGCCAGCGCCGAGGCCACCGCCTCGTCCAGCGATTTCAAGGGCGTGTCGGCCGGCATGGGCGGGAGGGTGTCCTCGGCCGTCAGCGCCTCGATCTCGTCATGGAAGATCAGCGGCAGGCCGGTCAGGCACAGCAGCAGCATGAAGATCGTGCAGATCAGGCTGGTCCATTTGTGGATCAGAGTCCAGATCCGGATGGTTCGGTTGGTCATTGGGGCCCCCTCATGCCGCCGTCATCGCTTCGCCGGTCGGAAATCCGCCCTCAGAAATCCGCCCTTAGAAATCCACCGACACCGACAGCTTGGCCGTCAGCGGGCTGCCCTGGCTCAGGTAGCCGCCGGAGGCCGAGGCCCAATAGGCCTTGTCGGTCACGTTCTCGACCGCCGCCCGGATGGTGACCGGACGGTTCTGGACGTCGGCGATCATCCGCGCGCCGACGTCGAAGCGGGTCCAGCTGGGAATCTTCAGCGTGTTGGCGGTGTTGACATACTGCGACCCGGTGTGGATCACGCGCCCGGTCAGCGTCACGGTGGGGAAGGACGCGGGGAGGAAGGGCAGGTCCCATTCGACGTTGGCGTTGAACTGGTGGCGCGGCACGCCGACGGCGTCCTTGCCCTCGGTCGCGGCGCTGCCGGTGTCGCTCAGCTCCGGATCGATGAAGGTGGCGCCGCCCAGCAGCCGGACGCCCTGCACAGGTTCGCCGTACAGCATCAGTTCGATGCCGCGGTTGCGCTGTTCGCCGGACACGCTGTAGACGCGGGTGAACGGGTCGGTGACGCCGCTGGGCTGGGTGGTCTGGAACAGCGACAGCGAGCCGCCGAAGCTGCCGAAATCCAGCTTGCCGCCGACCTCGTACTGGACCGACCGGTAGGGCTCGAAGATCTCTCCGGAATTGGCCGCGGTGGATGGGGCGGTCGGCCCCTGCGCCAGCCCCTCGATCCGGTTGGCGTAGAGCGACAGCTGCTCGACCGGCTTCACCACCAACCCGACCACCGGCGTCAGCGCCGACTGGTCGTAATCGGAGGTGCGGGCGCCGTTGGCCCGGTTGTAGCCGCGCACCTGGATGTTCTGCTGGCGCAGGCCGGCGGTGACCATCACCCGGTCGTTCAGGATCGACACCGTGTCCGACGCGTAGACGCTGCGCAGCACCGACTCGCTGACCTTCGGCAAATTGCCGACCATGCCGCTGGCCGAGGTCGTCGCCGGGCGCGGGAAGCCGACCATGTTGTAGAGGTTGATGGTGGAGGTCGTGCCGAATTCGAAGCCGTTGTTGTTGGTCGTCCGCAGCGCGGAGGCGCCGGCGTTCAGCTGGTGCCGGAGCGGGCCGGTCTGCAGATCGGCGCGGATGCCGCCCTGGCCGGTGACGGTGTCGTCCTCGCGCGGCACGGTCAGGCGCCGGACCGTGCCGGTGCCGTCGGGCCGCGTGATGGTGGGGGAGGCATAGTCGCCGTCCTCGCGCATGCTGCGCAGGCCGAAGGCGCCGTAGGCGGTCAGGTTGGGCAGCAGGTCGTATTCGGCGCGGATCTGGCCGAAGGTGTCGCGCATCCGCGAATAGCTCCAGGGCTGCGCGTAATTCTGCGAGGCCGACGGCACCGCCGGGACGAAGCCACCGACATAGACCACGGGGCGGCCCTGCTCCACCCGCTGGGTCTGGGTGCCGACGTCGAGCGTCACGCGGGCGCGCTCGCCGCGGTAATCCAGCGCCAGGGAGCCGAGCGTCAGCGTCCGCTCCTCGTCGTCGATGGCGGTGTCACCGCCGCGGACCGCGGCGTTGGCGCGCACGCCGAACTGGTTGGCGTCGCCGAACCGGCGGCCGACATCGGCCGACAGGCCCAACCGGCTGTCCATGGCGTAGCTGGCGGTCAGCCGGCTCAGTGGTTCGTCCTCCGCCCGCTTGGGCACGAGGTTCACGCCGCCGCCGATGCCGGACCCGCTGGGGGCCGCGCCATTGAGGAAGGCGTTGGCGCCCTTCAGCACCTCCACCCGTTCGAACATGTTGGTGGCGACGATCTGGCGCGGAGCGGTGCCGTAGAGGCCGTCCACCGACAGATCCTCCCCCGTCAGCTGGAAGCCGCGGATGACGAAGCTCTCGGAGAAATTGCCGTAGCCGAGACTGCTGCGCACCGCCGGGTCGTTGGCCAGGACGTCGGCGATGGTGTCCGCCTGCTGGTTGCGGATGGTTTCGGCGGTGTAGCTGGTGATGGAGAACGGAACGTCCATCGCGTCCTGGTTGCCCAGCGCGCCGATGCGCCCGCCGCGCGCCACCTGTCCGCCGGCATAGGCCGGGGGCAGGGCGCCGGGGCCGGTGGCGCCCCGGCTTCCCTCGACCTGCAGCGGGTCGAGCAGGACGGCGTCGCCGGCGGCCACGCGCTCGACCGTCACGGTGTCGGTGTTGAGGAAGCGGGCGGCCAATCCGGTGCCGGACAGCAGGCGGTTCAGCCCCTCGCGCGCGGTCATCGATCCGCTGACGCCGGGAGAAGTGACGCCCTGGGTCACCGCGCTGGCGGTCAGCACCTGGATGCGCGTGGCGGTGGAGAAGGCGGCAAGCGCCCCGTCCACCGACTGCGGCGCGATGGCGAAGGTCACCGGGCCGGCCGGGATCGCCTCCTGGATCGACTGCACCATGGCCGCGGCGACGCCGGACAGCGGGAGGCCCGGCACGATCAGCATCGTCGTCGCCAGGAGCCGCCCCATGAACCGGGCTTTGAACCGGCCCGGGAGCCTGCGGCCCAGCCGGCCATCCTGGACGCCGTCCCGGCGCCCGTTCGTCACACCCGTCGCTTCACACGTCACCGATGTCATCGCTCGCCTCTGTCGTCCGGTGAGAGAGAGCACCGCTTTTGCGATTGCGTCTCATTCTCTTCCTTCCCGGACATGACGACGGGCGCGCGGAGAACCCTGGGAAGTTTTTTAGGTCCCGCCGATTTTTTTCAGCGGAGCAGGGTCAAGTAGGGGGTGATGCGCGTGGCGCGCACGCCGAGACCGCGCTCCAGCGCGTCGATCACGGCATCCGGCCGGTCGAGCGCAAAGACGCCGGACACGACGCGCTCCGCCGCCTCGTCGTTCAGCAGGACCACCCGGCCCGGCCACTGCCGGTTCAGAGCCGCGATCACGGAGGCGAGCGACTGCTGGCGGAAGACGATCTGACCCTGGCGCCACGCGAAGGCGACGGCGGTGTCCACCGCCCGTGGCCCGGTCAGGCCGTCGGCATCGGCCTCCGCGCTCTCGCCGGGGTGCAGGCGGACGCCGTCCGGCCAGGGGGCGTTGCCGTCGGCGTTCCGATGGGCGACGACCTCCACCAGCCCTTCGCCCACGGTGACCGTCGTGCGCTCGTTCTCGCGCCGGACGCTGAACTGGGTTCCCAGCACACGGGCGGCACCGGCCCCGCCATCGACGACGAAGGGATGGTCGGGATCGCGCGTGACGTTGAACCACGCCTCACCGCGCAGAATCCGCACGCGCCTCTCGCCCTCTCGGTAATCGAGCGCCAGCGCGGTGCCGCCATTCATGTCGACCGTGGAGCCGTCCGGCAGCGTCAAGCTCCGGCGCTGCCCGGTCGCGGTCACCTGATCCGCGACGGCGTTCTGATACAGCGTCGGTCCGTGCCAGACGCCGAGGCCGCCGACCACCAGCAGGATCGTCAGCGCCGCGGCAAGGCGCCGGATGCCGGCCGCCGCGGGGTGGCGGGGCGGGGCGCTGCGGGACTCGGCATAGGCGGCGCGGGCGGGTTCCCTCAGGTCGTGAAGGAGGGTCTGCAGGTCGGCCCAGGCGCGGGAGTGAGCCGGACTGCGGGCCAGCCAGTCGGCAAAAGCGGCGCGCTCCGCCGGCCGGACGTCGTCGGATTGCAGGCGGAAGTGCCACGCGTTGGCTTCCGAGAACAGCCGGTCCTCGTCTGGTCCGCCTTCCATCGGTCTGCCTTCCGCCGGCTCGCTGCGCTGTCCGTCCAGATGATCCATCGCGTCCCGCTGAGCGCTCCCGTGGTCACGTGTTTGGGTTGTCTCGTGTTTGGATAGACGGTCGAAGGCGGCCGATCCCTCAAAGAAAATGACCGGCCGGGACCTTCCCGGCGCATCATCGTGGCGGACGCCGCTTCATCCGCGCGCGGCACTGCTCCAGCGCCGTGCGCAGATGGTACTCCACCGTGCGGGGGGAGATGCCAAGCCGCTCGCCGATGGCACGGTAGGACAAGCCCTCGACATGGTAGAGAAGGAAGACGTCCCGAGTCTTGGGCGGCAGGGAGTCGATGGCGCCGCGCAGCCGGGCCATGGTCTGGTTCCGCTCCACCACCGCATCGGCCGCGGGGCCGGAGGAGGGCAGGTCCTCGTCGGGCGGACCGGCCTCACGCAGGCGCTGGCGCTTGGCGGCCCGGCAATGGTCCAGCGCGACGCGGTCGGCCACCACATACAGCAGCCCGGCCGGATTCTGGATTGCCTCGCCATCGGGCAGACGGGCCAGCCGCAGGAAGGCGTCCTGCGCGAGATCGCCCGCGGTTTGCGGGTCGCCGGTCCGCCGCGCGATGGCACGCTCCACGCGCAGTCGATGCGCATCGAACAACTCCGCGATCTTGCGCGCCCAGGCGCCCATGGAGCCCGTCATTGGGCGCCCCGGGAACGGGTGTCGTCGGGCAGCGGTGGGCGGAGGGTGTCGGGCACAGACGCGCGGAATGACGGATGCGAGGATACCGGCGCCCGTGGGGCCATCGCCTGGAAGGCCGGTCACACCGGTATAGCCGCATTGAGCTCATAATGCGAACTATTCTTATTATCAAAGAATGCCCCTCGGTTGGTGTTGCCAGCACCCCGGTCACGGCGTACCGGAAGCAGCTGTTTCGGGAACATAGATCAGTCGCCCGTCCGGCAGGCGGTAGGTCGTTCCGGCAAGGACTCCCCGGCCTTCCCCAATGGTGCCGGTCGATTCGTAGCGGGTCAGCTCCCGCCCGTCCTTCACCGTGATGCGCATGTCGGATTCGCCGGGATTCTCCACCACGACGGCTTTGGTCGACGAGAAGGGGTTGAGCGGGTTGCGCACGATGACAATCATCAGGATGCCGATGACCACCAGGAACAGGTCGATCAAGTTCACCACCGACAGGATCGGATCGTCGGCGTCGTCATGGTCGAGAAAGCGCATCAGCCGGCCCCCCCGGCGTCGGCCAGGGACCGCTCCACCGCCCGCAGATCCTCCAGCAGCCAGCGGCGGCGGAAGGTCAGGATGAAGAAGGCGATGCTGGCCGCCACCAGCGCCAGGATCACCGCGGAGAAGGCCACCGTCAGGTTCTCGCCGATGCCCTGGGCGTCGTTGCGGGTCAGGGCCAGCAGAGCCGGCCCCATGGGGATCATCGTCGCCACCAGCCCCAGCATCGGCGCGCTGCGGGCCACCACCCGCAGCCACTCCAGCCGCTTCATGATCCACAGCTCCAGATCGTCGCTGCCGCATCCCGTGCGGTGCCGGTGGGCGATCAGCGGCGAGCGGTGCACCCCGCGGCGGCGTTGCCACGCCTCCACCGCGAAGGCCCCCAGCGCCGTCAGGCTGTAGGCCAGCGACGCCAGGATCAGCAGCAGGACGGGCAGCAGGAACAGGCGGGCGATGTCGTAGAGCCCACTTTCTAGAATGGTCATGATGAAGTCCTCAAAGAAGTGAGCCGTCGGTTGGCGCCGGCCTGCCGGGCGGCTCCGCCCAGAATGAAGAGGATGAGCAGGCTAAGACCGGCCAAAGCACGCCACGCCGCGGGATCGGCCCCGCGGTCCGCTGGAACCGGGGTCATCACCGTCCCCCGCACAGCTTCGGAAACGGCTTCGGACGGGGTGGCTTCCGCGGATGGGGAGGGGGCGGATGGTTCCACCGCCGGGGCGTAGCCGGCGGCCATGGCCTTCATGAAGGCGGCGGTGGCCGGTGCCCCGGCACTCGCACCGTGGTCGCGCGCCAGCACCTGCCAGCGTTCGGCCAGTTCGCGGCGCGTCCGGTCGTCGGCGTCCCAATAGCCTTTCCGGATCGCTTCGGCCATCCGCTCGATCACCTGCGCCTGGGCCATGGGGTTGTGCCGTTCGAACCAGCCGTCTAGCCCGAGGTTCCGGCGGTCCCGGATGTAGGTGTCGTGGACCGCCTGCCATTGGTCGGCCCGCACCGTCTCCGGCGCCGTCACCTGCCAGCCCCACAGGTTGTTGACCGTCTTCACGATCTCCGTGGTGCCGGCGTAGCCCTCCGCCTGCATGGCGCCGATCCAATGCGGGTTGAGGGAGCGCGACCGCAATTCGTCGGCCAGGAAGCGGGCGGCCCCGGTGATGCGCCCCTGCGCCTCCCGCAGATCGGCGATGTAGAGCGAGGGGCTGTCGCCGTCGAGGCGCCGCACCGCCAGCGCCAGCCCGCCGAGATACTCGAAGGGATGGTCGGTGGACAGCACGCCGTGCAGCCGCGACGAGCGGGCGAGCACCGCCGCCTGAACGCCGCGCAACGTCTCGGCGAAGAGGTTTCCATCCTCCGTCGGCAGCCGCACACCCCATTCCCGCGCGCCATAGGCGTATTGCAGCCGGTCGAGGAACGCGTCGGCCAGCGCGGCGTCCTGCGTCCAGTGTGTGGAATCGAGCACCGCATCGGTCAGTCCGCTGCCGTAATCCCCCGGCTCGTTGCCGAACAGCCGCAGCGCGGCCAACTCCTGCGCCCGTTCCGGTGCGACGCCCTGCGCGATCAGGCTCCGCGCCGTCTCCGCGCTGTGGCGCGCCACGGCGTTGCCCGGCTCGTCCAGCCGGGCCAAGCGGTCGATGGCTCCGGCCAGCAGGCGCATGAAACCGTCGAACTGGTCCCGGTAGACGCTGGTCACCTGGAGAACCACGTCGATGCGCGGGCGCCCAAGTTCTGCCGCCGGCACGATGTCCAGCGCGGTGACCCGGCCCCCGCCGTCCCACACCGGGCGCAGGCCCAGCGCGTGGAGCACCTGGCTTTCCAACACGCCCAGATGGCGCATCGCCTCCGACGACCACAGCGAGACGGCGATCTTCTCCGGCACCGCCCCGTCATGCTCGGCCCGGTAGGCGTCGATCAGCTTGGCCAGCGCGTCGGCCCCCGCCTCGTAGGCCGCGCGGGTGGGGATTTTGTCCGGCTCGAAGGCCGCGATGTTGCGCCCGCTCGGCACATCGGGATTGCGCACCGGATCGCCGCCGGGTCCCGGCCGGACGAAGCCGCCCGACAGCCCGGCGAGCAGAGCCTCCACCTCCTGCGGGTCGGCCAGATGACGGTCGAGGGCGGCGGCCCGCTCCAGCAGAGCGCGCAGCTCCGGATCGGCGACCGTGTCCAGCGCCATCTCCTCGCGCAGATGGCGGTGCAGCAGGCGGTAAGGCTCCGTCTCCTTGAGGGTGTCGAACGTGCCGGCAAAGACCTCCCGAGGGTCGAGGCCGAGACGGCGGTAGAAGGGTTTGCCCAGCTGCTGCATGACCGTGGCGAGGCGGTGCTCGGGGGCGGCCGGATCCCCAAAGCTGTGGAGTCCCAGCGGCATGGCGTGGCGGGCCAGTTCGTGCAGATGGTCATGGAGCGCCGCCAGGAAGTTGTCGAAATCCGCGCTCATGCGCTCGGCATCCCACCCGAGATCGCGGGCGATGCCGGCCTCCACCGCTGCCGTCCGGATCCGTTCGGCGGTGCGGTCACGGGTGGCGCCTCCGTCGAGCTGGCCATGCTCATGGACCAGCGCGTGGAGGTCGCGCAGTTCGTCATACAGCCCGGCGGGGGCGAAGGCCGGGGTCTGGTGGCTGACGGTGACGGCGCGGCCCCGCCGCCTGGCCTGGATCGCTTCGCCGATGTTGTCCTGAATGTAGGGATAAAAGACCGGCAGGGAGCCGACCGCCAGGATCGGGAAATCATGGGCCCACAGGCCGCGTTCCTTGCCCGGCGTCCATTCCTGGGTGCCGTGGGTGCCGAAATGGATCAGCGCATGGGCCGCCAGCGCCTGCCGCACATACAGGTAGACGGCGAGGTAATAGTGGTCCGGCGGCATCTTGGCATCGTGATAGGCGTGGCCGGGCGTTCCGCCGCGCGGCGGCTGGGGCAGCAGGGTCAGCTTGCCCAGACGCAGGCGCGGAACCACGAAGCGCGCCTCGCCGTCGATGGTGCGGACCGCCCAATGCTCCTCGGGCCGGCCCCAGCGGTCGGTGACGCTGTCGCGGACCGTCTCCGGCAGGGCGGCGAACCACGCGGCGTAGCGGGCGACCGGGAAAGCCTCGGCCAGCCCGGCGGCCAACAACTGGTCAAGCGTCTCGGGCCGGTACAAGCCGCCGAGCATCGCCTGCCCCGCCTCGATCAGCCGGGCCTCTTCGGTCGGCGGCACGTCGTAGCCGGCGGCGGCGAGCGCGCCGGTCAGCCGTTCCAGGCTGCGCGGCACGTTCAGGTTCGAGGCCGACAGGTTCTTCTCGCCCGGTGGATAGTTCCACACCATCACCGCCAGGTTCTTGTCGGCGTTGGCCGTGCGGCGCAGGGCGGCGAGCGCCGCCACCTTGTCGAGCAGGGCCGCCACCTGTTCGGCGATGGGCACGGGTTCTCCCCTCTCCACGGCTTCGATCACCAGCGGATCGCTCATCCCCCAGCCTTCCGGCACCGCCAGGAACGGCGCCACCAGCTGGGACGGAACGCCGCCTGGCGCGCGGCGCCAGTCCTCCGGCCCGCCGTCGCGATAGCCGAGGGTCTGCAGCACGGGAATGCCCAGGCTCTCGAACTCGGCCCGACGGGCGGGACCATTCTGCATGTGATGCAGGTTGACCAGCAGCGCGGCACCCGCCGGCCGCAGAAGAGACTGCAGCGCCTGCGGATCGGTGGCGTCGAACCAGATCGCCAGCGGAGCCAACCCACGGGACTCGGCTCCCGCCACCAGGGCGTCGATGACCCCGGTCTGCATCGCCGACAGGCTGCCGGCGTGAAAGGCGAAGGCGACGCGCGGCGCGTCGGCTGGCCAGCGGTCCGCGCCCCAGGCGAGATAGTCCCCGACGTGTGAAAAAAGCCGTGCCGCCGCCGGATGATAGACGCCGCTCTTCGGCAAGGGCTCCGCCGGGGCCAGGGCCTCAATGTTTCCACCCGCCCGCCATTCCCGGATGTAGGCGGCCATGCGGCGCAGATTGATCTCGCCGCCGTTGGCGTAATAGGCGAGCAGGCGCCGCGCGTGCTCCGGGGCCACACCTCCGAAGGCGGGAGGGCCGCCTCCGACCTGGAGCCAGGGCACGCTGGCATCGTCCAGCGCCGTCCCCAGCGCCTGTCGCACCACGGCGAGATCGCCTGGACGCGGTGTGTCGAGGATGACGAGGTCGGCGCCGGCCAGCCACGCCGCCGGCTCGCCCGTTGCGGTCTCGACGCGCAGGCTGTCCAGCGTCACCCCGTTCTCGTCGGCGAAGCGGGCGAGGCGCTCCAGCTTGCCGGGCAGCACGAAGCTGTTGGTGACGACCCGGACCGTCGGGCGCGGTGCAGCCTCCGCCGCCCGTGTCACCGCCATCCCGGCGGCGCACAGGCACAGGACCACGATCAATCGTGAAAGGAGCGTCATGTCAGAAGCTGTGGTTCAGGCCGACCCAGTAGAGCCGCCCCTCTTCCGCATAGGGGAAGAGCGGGGACTTTTCGGCCAGCCGCTGGTCGGTGAGGTTCTGAATGCCGCCACGCAACACCACGCTGTCGGTCAGCTCCTGGCTGAGGTCGAGCGACAGCAGCGTGTAGGCCGGCAGGCGCGTCGCCGCGCCCGAGGAGGGATAGAGCGCCTGTCGACCGACATACTCGGTGCGCAGCCGCGCGGTGAAGCGTTCGACCGGGCTCCAGGCCAGCGTGACGTTGGCACGGTGCCGGGGTCGTTCACTCAACTCCAGACCCGTGCCGCGGTCCTCGCTGTCGAGGAAGGTGTAGTTGGCGTCGAGGCGCAGATTCGCCGGCAGGTCGATTCCGCCCTCCAGCTCCATTCCCCGGATGCGGGCCTCGTTGATGTTCTGATAGGTGCGGATTTCCCGGCCGCGGATGCCGCAAAAGCGGGTGCAGGCGGTTTCGATCAGATTCTCCAGGTCGTTCTGGAACAGGGTGGCGCGAAGCGACCAGGATTCGGCCCGGTACTCCGCTCCCAACTCGTAGGCGGTGCTGGTTTCCGGCTCCAGGGCCGGGTTGCCGACCACGGTGAAGCGACCGGCGGCGGCGGCGGCCTGATATTGCGGCGAGAGCTGCTTCAGCGTCGGCGCCTTGAAGCCCTTGCCGACGCCGCCCTTCACGGTCAGCGCGTCGGTCAGGTGATGGACCATATAGGCGCGCGGGCTGTGCTGCCAGCCGAACGCCTCGTGATGGTCGGCGCGGTCGCCCAGCACCAGCGACGAGTCGGCGCCCAAACTGATCTCGTCCTGGAGGAACAGGGCGTGATGGATCGCTTCCGCCGAGCCGGCGCGGTTGATCGTGCTGTCGGTCAGGCGCTCGCGGTGCCATTCGCCGCCCAGCGTCACGCGGTTCCAGGACAGCACCGGCACGCTGACGTGTCCATCGACGATGTCGTCGGTGAGCGTCTGCGGATCGGTCGGCACGCCGGCCGAGCGTCGGCTTGTGCGGTCGAGCGTGGATCGGTAGGCGCGCAGGCTGGTGTTGCCCCAGGTCCAGTCACCCTGATGCGCCAGTGAGAGATGGCGGCGGTCGATCGTGTCGGTCGTGGTGTAGATCGACGCGGCGGTGGCACCGGATTGGACGGTGTAATCCCTGGTCTCGTGCCCCTGCCCGTAGGCCAAGTCGATCCGCTGCGCCTCGTCGGGCGTCCAGGTCAGGGCGGCGCTGCCGGTGGCGGCGCGCCGCCTCTCCAGCTCGGTCAGACGCGGATCGGCCAGGGCGCGGGTCGGCTCGCGGCCCTGGCTCCGGCCGGTGACGCTCAGGCCAAGCACGCCCGGCACCAGCGGTCCGCCGGCATAGGCGCCCATCTGCCCGCTGTCGCCGCCCGTCCCGGCCATCAGCCCGCCCTGGGCGGACAGGCTGCCATGCCAGGCATCGGTGGCGCGGCGTGTGATGACGTTGACGACACCACCCAGAGCCTCCGACCCGTAGAGCGACGACATCGGCCCGCGCACCACCTCGATGCGCTCGATGGCTTCCGGCGGCACCCAGTTGAGGTCGTAGTCGGCATGCGCGATGGCGTTGCCGGCGGTGTTCACACGCTTGCCATCCATCAGGATCAGCGTGTGTTCGTCCGGCATGCCACGGATGGAGATGCCACGGCGGTTCAGACCGATGCCGCCGACCATGATGCCGGGCGTGTCGCGCAGGGCGTCCGCCAGATCCTGCACCGGGCGCTGCAGAAGTTCATCGCCGGTGATGACGGTGATGGTCGCCGGGGCGTCGGCCAGCGAGCGTTCGGTGGTCGTCGCGCTGACCACGACCGGTTCCAGCACGACCGGACCATCCGCCGACGCTCCGGCGGCGCACAGCAGGGCCGGCGATGCGGCGAGAAGGCAAGAGAATACCGTTCCCGCCCGAGGGCGGGCGCGGCTGGCACGGCAGTTCATGTTATCCCCCAAAAGTCCCCCTGGCGTGGGAACTCATCACGCCAACTAAGTTATGTTATAACATAACATATCTCTTTCGCGTCAACCCCCCTCTGTTCCGTGAACGCAACCGCATGTTCTCAGGCGTCGTCGTTACGGCGGCGGCCCACAGGCGATGACGATATCGCCGCTGGATAAGAGCTGTTGGCCGAACGCGGCATCGAGGCGTCCTAAAAGACGGGCCGGCGTTGGGTGATGAGGCTCGGGCCGGCCATTGCCGACGGGGTCAATTACCGTGACAGTGCCCAAGGAGCGCCTCGATATTGGCGTTCTCATCGCATTGCTGCTTGGCAGCAAGGGCACGTTCCACTTGCCTGAAGTCAAGTCGCGGCCCGGCTCGGCGGGGTAAGGTTCGGCCCGTGCCCACTGAGGGGGAGGTGCCGAAGACTACGAACTCCTTGCCGATGCGGTCATCCATTCGCCGGAATGGTCGGCACGCGGTCGACGATCGCAGTCATCGCACCCGCTGTTCTCCGCTTTCCCACAACCCGAACATTGTCGGGGCTGGACCTGCCATGATCACAAGAACGGACGCCATGACCGACACCGTCGCATCCGCGAAGCCGAGCGTGCCCTGGAGGCAGCGGACGGTTCTGTTCATGATGGCGTCGGTGACGTTCCTCTTCCTGAGTTTTCTGCTCGTCAGCGCCTACGCCTGGTTCCATACCGACGCTGCGGTGCGGGTGGCCCATGTGGGCGAGCTTCGGTCGCTGCTCGCCAGCCCCGAGCCCGCCAAGCCCGGTCCGGATCTGGCCGGGCGCGTCGTCTACGTCCGGGGAACCGCAACGGCTGGAAAGCCGATCACCGACAGCAGCACGGGCGTTACCTTCGAAAACTCGCTGATCATCCAGAGGATCGTGGAGCGGTACCGCGGTGGCCGGAAGGCAGGCTGGAGCCCTGAGGAGACGCAGTTCATGCCGTCGTCCGGCGCGCGTCTTGACGGCTGGGCGTTGACAGACCCGCTTCTGGCCGCAACGCCCTCGGCACTGGAACCCCTGCGCCCGAGCGAGGATTACCGGTTGCCCGCGGGCATGGTGCTCTCTGTCAGCGATCCCCATGGGGCTTATCAACCAAGCGGCAGCGCACGGGATTTCGACCCGGTGTCTCATCCGACGGCCAACGACCGGCGACTCATGTACCGGACTTTGCGGGAGGGGGCCTTGAGCGTGATCGCTGTGGCCGACCGGAGTGGTCGCGGACTGGTGCCGCTTCGCATCGACGGGGACGACGTGGCGCTCGTGGCGAATGGAAGCGTCGATGCCGCGACCATGGTCGAGGATGTGCTGAAGAACGCCAACGCGGCGCGTGCCGAAACGATGCTCTTGGCTCTTGCCGCCGGTTGGGTGTTGTTCCTGATCCCGGCGTTCTGGGCGCCGGTGCGGCGCTGGACCGCTCTGATCATTGTCCCCTTGGGCGGCATCCTCGTGACACTCGCCGCCGCATCGGTCGCGGCCGTGCCGGGTGGCGTGGCCGGCAGCTTTCTCGCTGGGCAAGCCGTTGCGCTCGGGTATGTGCTGCTGATCGGATTGGCTGCCCGGGGGCGTGGCACCTTGGCTTGACCCGGTCGGAGGGGGCTTCGCAGCACACTGTGCCTAGCCGCCGACGAACCCCTCAAGCGGGGCCGTGCTCGACTGCACAGGGCCATTCGGCCTGAGCCACGCCGCCACGGCCCGAGGACACCGCCAGCGGTGGATCAGCGGAGTCTCAGGGATCGTTGCGACCGTGGGCCACACGAAACCAGTGCTCCGCGTGTTGACGACAGGTTTCGGCTTCGACGGAATCGCCGGATCGCTCGGCGTCGTCGGCGCGGGCGAGCCACTGGACATGCTTTTGCTGAGCGGAACCATTGACCTTCTGGTGCGGTCGCGCCGGGGCTCCCTGCACGGATTGCCGTTGGGCCGCTTTGCCGAACCGTGGCTGCCGACGGGCGCGATCGCCCGACGGATTGTCGAAAGGCATGAACGTTGATCCTCATGTGGTCGGCGGGCCGCGATCAGGAGCGAAGGATGATTTCCGGACGCTCAATCCCGGCATTCCTTTGTCACGTCGGAAAAAGCTCGGAAAGCTTCGGTCACATCATTCATGACCTGCGGGAAGAACGCAACGCGGCCGGCAAGCGGGCCTTCATTGATTGGCGTGGGGTGGGGAAGCGGGCGCGACAAAGGGGGCGGTTTGCCGGGGTCCCTCTCGTCGGCACGGGGAGGCTCGTAGAAATGTAGGGCGAGCTGACCATCGGGTTCGGCGGCGTAGGGCAGGCCGGGCTCGGTCCGGCGTTCCGCACCGGGAAGGACATACTGATCGCCTTGGGCGGTCCTTTCCGTCAACGGCATCCAAGACACCCATTAACCGGTTGAAGCCTCGTTCAACCTATCAGATTTCAGCCAATCCGCTCCAGCGAATACGGCAGGTTGCCGGGCCTTCGAAGTGGCAGGCAACTCCGGGAAGCGGCTGAACGAAAGGCCGTGTGCGGTCAGAGCGCGAACTGGATGCGGTCGTCCTCGTCCGTCTCCGCTTCGGCGGGGACGGCGCAGCACAGCAGCACCTCGTCGGCGGCGACCGCCGCGCTCGGCTCCTTGACGTAGGTCACCGCACCCTTGAGCAGCTTGGTGCGGCAGGTTCCGCAGGTGCCTTCGCGGCAACTGAAGGCGGGATCGAGGCCGCGCGCCTCGGCGAGGTCGAGCAGCGTGCCGGAGCCGGGTGTCCAGCGCGCCTCCTTGAGCGTGTTCATGAAGGCGATCGGCACCGGCTTGGTCGAGGGCGGCCGACGCGCCGGTGTCACGGCGGCTTCCGTGGCCTCACCCGTCCGCTTCAGAGAGGACGGCCCGAACGCTTCGGCGTGAATCCGGCCGTCGGCGATGTTGTAGCCGCGCAGGCCGTCGTAGAGCGCCTGTGTGAAGGCGGGCGGCCCGCAAAGGTAGAAGTCGTAATCGTTGAAGCCGAGGATTCGCGTCAGCAGCGCCATGTCGATGCGGCCCACGGCGTCGTAATCGACTCCCGGCGCGGCATCGCCGGGATCGCTGAGGACGCGGACGAGCCGGACGGCGCCGTTCGCCGCCGTGACGAGATCGGCGATTTCCCGGTCGAAGGGACGCTCCGGTCTGGAGCGCGCGGCGTGGACCAGGATCGTCGGGCGGATTCGCTGCGTGCGCAGCCCCTCATAGACCACATGGCGCAGCATGGCGAGCAGGGGCGTGATGCCGACGCCGCCGGCCAGCAGCACGGCCGGCCGCGTCGCACGGGCGTCGATGATGAAGCCGCCCGCCGGCCCGCGCGCCTCGATGACGTCGCCGACCCGGACATGGTCGTGCAGGTGCCGTGACACCAGGCCCTCGCGCTTGACGCTGATCCGGTAGATCCCGTCGGACGGGGCGACGGACAGCGTGTAGGTCCGGACGACCGGTTTGTCGGCGCCCGCCGGCGTGACGCGGATGGGCAGATGCTGTCCGGCCAGATGCGGCAGGAGTCCCGCGCCGTCGTTCGGCCGCAGATGGAAGGAGCGGATGGTGGCGCTTTCCTCGACGATACCCGTCACCGTCATCGGCCGCCAGCGCGTCGCCAACTCCTCCGCGCGCAGCCGGTCGGCGGCTTGGCGCCAGTCGCCCGTTATCAGGGAGCTGGGCGACCAGCCGTCCGCCCGCAGCGTCCAGCGCAAGGCCAGGGCGCCGGGCCGGCGGACGACCTTGCGCACCTTGAAGGTCCACAGCCGCTCGGCGCCCTGGAAGGCGGCGATCTCCGGCGACTCCAGGACCACCGCGGCGTCGCCGGTCATCTGCAGCAGGTCGCCGCTGGCGAAATCGACGAAGAGCAGCCCCGCCTTCCCGTTGAGCAGGATGTTGCCGAGCGTGGCGAAGAAGAGGTTGCCGTCGAAATCCGGAATGGTGAGGGTGCCGTCCTCGGCCACGCGGACGAACCCGGCCTTGCCGCCACGATGCGACACGTCGACCTGACGATGATTTCCGCGATCGGCGTAGGAGGCGACGAAGAAGGCGTCGGCCGCCGCGATCACCGTCCGCGCCGCCGGATCGAGGGCCGTCAGTTCCTCGACGGCGCCGGCGAAGGGCTGGGCGGGGTCGCGGGCCAGCGTGGCATCGCGCAGCTGGATGTAGCGGGGGCAGTTGCCGAAGCTCTGGTCGACCGCGACGCGGAAGCCCGCGGGCGTCGTCGAGACGACGCCGTTCATGCGGTTGCGCCGCCGCGTGTGCATCTCAATGCCGAGGAGGCCGACCGGCTCGCCATCGGCCATGCCGGCCCCCGCGGGGTCACGGGCAGCCGGGCGTGCGGCGATGTCGAGAAGGGTCGGGGACGGCGAGGACATGAAGCCGGGCCGGCCCTCCAGCACGGTGGCCCAGGCATCGCCGCCCGGGTCGGCGCTGCCGATCACGAGGAACGGGAGCTGGGCGTAGAAGTCGCGGTGCTGGTCGGGCATGAAGTCGCGGACGACCCGCTGTCCGACCATCGCCATCCGCTCGGCGACGCCGACCTTCTCCTGCAGGAACGTCTCGCCCTCATGCCACGTCGGCAGCGACTTCGTGGTCTCGCCCATGTCCCGTCTCCTCCGTGAAAGAAGCGGGCGCGCCGGTGCGCGCGCCCTGGCAGCGCGTCATGCGGCGGTGAGCCCCGCCGGCGTCTGGGCGAAGGGGACGAAGCCCGGCAGCGCCTCGACCCGGCGGAGGAAGGCGTTGACGGCCGGATAACCCGACAGATCGACGTTGCCTTCCGGGGCGCGGGCGACGTAGCTGTAGATGGCGACGTCGGCGATGGTCGGCCGGTCGCCGACCAGCCAGTCGCGGCTGGACAGGTGGCTGTCGAGCCTCTTCAGGAGGGTGTGCGCGCGGCCGATGACCTCGTCGGGGTTGAAGCCGGCGCCGAACACCGTGACCAGCCGCGCCGCCGCAGGGCCGTAGGCGACCTCGCCCGCCGCGACCGACAGCCAGCGCTGGACAGCCGCCGCGTTCCGGGCGTCCTCGGGCAGCCAGTCGCTGCGCCCGGCCTTCTTCGCCAGATAGACCAGGATGGCGTTCGAGTCCGCGACGACCACGCCATCGTCGTCCAGCACGGGCACCTGACCGAATGGGTTCAGCGCCAGGAATGCAGGGATCTTGTGCGCGCCCGCCGTCAGGTCGACCTCGACCAGCTCGTGGGGCAGTCCGAGCAGGGAGACGAACAGGCGGGCGCGGTGCGCATGGCCCGACAGCGGGTGATGATAGAGCTTCATAGCCGACTCCTGCGATGCTGGCCGGGACCATCCCGATCCGCACACAGAGAGTGCGCCTCTCAGCCGATCACGGGAATGACCCGGTTTGGCAGTTCATCATTACAGCCGGTGCAATAATGCCGGCCCGAGGAGGGCGTTCGGAATGAATGCGTTTGAAGGTCAGGTCTCTCCAGGATAGGTGTAAAAATAGGTTGCACGGCGGTTGGCCACTCCGGGGGGCAACCGTCAACTTTTCGGCCAACCCGTTGCCGGGACCGGCGGAGGCCAAGTACGGAAGCGGCGTAACGACGCGCACCAATCCCCGCTACGCCGGCCACCGCAATCTCGCCGAGACCATCGCAACGGCCGTGTGGCATCCCGGTCACCCGCCACCGCTTGGCTCCCTCCAGCGTCCAGCCCTTCCGCCGCATGCCGGCCAACTTTGCGACCGAGCCGGACCTTGCCCTCTCCCTGATCGCGACGTTGGTGCGCAAATCGGAATGACGAGACGCTGTCGTGGAAGGAGCGCCGGCCGCGGGATGGGCCGGAACCTGCCGAAATTTCTCAACGGGTCACGTCGACGACGACGCGGCCGCGGATATTCCCAGCGAGAATTTTGGTCGCCAGTTCGGGCAGCGCGTCGAAGGGCTGCACCTCGTACATCGTCTTCAGCGCGCTCCGGTCCAAGTCGCGCGCCAGCCGTGTCCAGGCGGCGTCGCGGCGGTCCGGCGGAGCCATGACGGAGTCGACGCCCAACAGCGCGACGCTGCGCAGGATGTGCGGCAGGACCGTTCCCGGCAGATCGGAGGAGCCGGCCAAGCCGCAGGCGGCGATGGCGCCACCCCACGCGGTCTGCGACAGCGCGTTGACCAGCGTCTGCCCGCCCACCGAGTCGACACCACCGGCCCAGCGCTCCTTCTGCAAGGGGGCTCCCTTTTCCAGAAGGGCGGCGCGGTCGATGAAGTCACTGGCGCCGAGGCCACGCAGATAATCGTGCGTCTCCGGACGGCCGGTGGAGGCAACGACCGGGTAACCGCGCTTGGCGAGCAGCGCCACCGCAATGGAGCCGACACCGCCGGCAGCACCGGTGACCAACACCTCCTTGCCGCCGGGGCGGATGGCGCCCCACCGCTCCAGCGCATCCACGCACAGCGCGGCGGTGTAGCCGGCGGTGCCGATGCCCATCGCCTCTTCGAACGAGAAGGCGTCCGGCAGACGGGTCAGCCACTCCGCCTTCAGGCGCTGAAAACGGGTGTAGCCGCCCCACTGCGTTTCCGACAGGCCCCAGCCGTTGGCGACCACCTTGTCGCCGGGCTTCCAGGCGGGAGAGCGGGACTCGACCACGGTGCCGGCCAGATCGATGCCGGCGACCATCGGCAGCTTTCGGGCGATCCGGCCCTTACCGGAAACCGCGAGTCCGTCCTTGTAATTGAGCGTGGAGCAGGCGACCTCGACCAGCACGTCGTTGTCCGGCAGGTCAGCCAGCGTCAGCGTCGTGAAGCCACCCTTCGGCTTGCCGCCAACGTCCTCGATGACAAAGGCTGTGAAGTTCTCGGCCACGGTGGTTCTTTCCCTTTGATGAAGACGATGTTGGATGGGCACCGTCACTCGCCACCACGGAACACAGGGGCGCGCTTTTCCAGGAAGGCGCTGACGCCTTCGCGGGCGTCCGCTCCCTTTTCCAATCGGCGGGCGACCGCCGCTTCATAGGCACCGGCGGCTTCGATCCCCTCGCGCTCCCCCAGAATCACTCCGGTCTTGATTGCGGCAACCACGGAGGGGGCGTTCTTGGCGATGGCACGCGCCAGGACGAGCGCTTCGTTCAACGCCTCGCCCTTTCCTGCCAGACGGTTGACGAAGCCGGTTCGGTAGGCCTCGTCCGCGGGCAGGGGATTGGCCGTCAGCATCAGTTCCAAGGCACGGGCGGACGACATCAGGCGCGGCAACCGGCCGATCTGTCCGCCCTCCGGGAGCATGCCAAGGCGGGCGCCCGGCGACCCGAACGTCGCGTTGACGCTCGCGACGCGCAGGTCGCAGGACAGGGCGAGAATGAGCGCCGCGGCGTAGCAGTGCCCGTTGACGGCTGCGATGACCGGCTTCCTCATGTCCCGTGGGCGCAGGAACGGGGCCTCTCCCAGATTCGTCGCCGCGTGGGCGCCGGAGGCGATTTCATTCAGATCGTGTCCGCTTGAGAAGGCGATGTCGCCGGCGCCCGTCACCACGACCACCCGCACGGCGGCGTCGCCGTCCGCGTCGTTCAGGTGGCCTAGGAAATCCGCGGCCATCGTGCCTTCGAACGCGTTGCGCTTGGGTTCGTTGGAGATGGTCAGGATGCGGATCGCGCCCTCGGTCTGGGCGGTAATCTCGGGCATGTCAGAAGTCCTCTTCGAGGCCGGTTGGTTTTTTTCACGGGGAGACGGGGTGCAGGCGTCAGCGCCAGATCTTGTCCTGCCAGTCGTAGGCGCCGACGCGGAGGTCGGGCTTTTCCGCCAGCAGATGCTTCTTCTGCACACGCTGCGAGTCCGTGAGGGGGAAGGAGTCGCGATACTCGTAGTAGCGGGGCACCTTGAAGGCCGCGAGATGCCGCCCGCAGTGATCGGCGATGCGCTCCGGCGTGCAGGTCGAGGGATCGACCCCCGGCGCCAACTGGATGTAGGCCTTGATTTCCTCGCCGCGATAATCGTCGGGAACCGGAACGATCGCGGCGTCCTGGATTCCTTCGAGCGTGCGCAGCACCACCTCGACCTCGCGGGACGAAATGTTCTCGCCGCTGCGGCGCACCATGTCCTTGGTCCGCCCCAGGATGTAGTGATACCCGGAGGAGTCCACGCGGGCCAGATCGCCGGTGCGGAACCAGCCCTTGCGGAACGCCTGCGCCGTCGCCTCCTCGTTTCCGAAATAGCCCTTCAGCAGGCCGCGGCCACGCACGCAAAGCTCCCCGGTCGCGCCCGTCGGCACGGGATTGCCGTCCTCGTCCGCGATCATCGCGTCCCGGAAGGGGGCGACCACCCCGCAACTGGCCGAGCCGGTCATCTCGGCGATCCGGTGCGCCGGCATGTAGGTGCCGCCGCCGATCTCGGTCATGCCGTAGAACTCCTGCCCGTACACGTCGAAGCGGCGCTGGAAGTCGGCGTGGCTTTCCGGTCCGAACGCGAAGATGGTGGCCAGCTTGAGCGCGTTGTGCGCATCCGCTGGCCGGGCCGGCTGCTTGTAGACCATCTCGAACAGCGCGCAGTAGTCGCACTCCAGTTGCGCGACATCGAGCATGAAGCGTTTGGCGCCGGGCTTGCGCGGGAAGAAGGCGCAGCCGCCGCTCACCATCGCGTTCAGCAGGATTCTCTGCCCGACCATGTAGAAGAAGCTCGAACCCACATAGAAGCGCCGCAGGTCCGTGGCGAAGAACTCGGTGGAGCTGAAGCCCAGGCAAAGCCAGTAGTCGTTGGTCAGCATGCAGGCTTTCGAGAAGCCGGTGGTGCCCGACGTGTACTGGAGATTGAGAACCGCGTCCGCGGAACGGGGGGTGTGGGGTGCCCGGCGGCCCTGCGCCTCGTCCATCAGGGCCTGCCAGCGGCGATGCTGGCCCGGCGCCGTATCGCCGATGACGATGACGCTGGACGGGGGGAGTGACACCGTCTCAAGCGCATCAAGATGCGGCAGGAACTCCGCCTCCAGGATGAGGAAGGCGGCGAGCGAGGTCTTCAGCACATACTCGACCTCGCGGGAGGTGTAGGTGGCGTTCACCGGCACCATCACCGCCTGCAGGCGGGACAACGCCAGCCACGCGATGGGAAACTCCTCCCGGTTCCAGGCCATGACCGCGACATGCACGCCGGGGCCGATGCCGAGCGCGGCGAAGGCGGCGGCGGCGGTTTCGACCTTGGCCAGCACCTCGCCCCAGCTCCGCTCCACACCGTCGTCGATGAACCGCCACGCCGGGGCGTCCGGGTGCCGGACGGCGGTTTGCGCCAGGAGGTCGAACACCGAATCCGGAAGTGTTGCCGTTTCCAGACGGCGGGCGAGAGCATCGGGTTCTTCCGTGCGAAAATCTGCGAACATCACTCTTCCCGTAGATGAGGGGTGGCCCGTAGATGAGGGGTGTGTCGCGACCGGTTATCCCGCGCGCCGTTCGGCGCGGCGCTGGATACGATCGCTCAGGAAAACCGCCGCAAAGGTGGCCAGGATGAGCAGCGACGCGACCGCCGCGACAACCGGCGTCAGATCGTGGCGCATGTCGGCCCAGATCCGCATTGGCAAGGTCTCGTTGCGTCCCATGACGAACAGGGCGATGACCAGCTCGTCGAAGGAGATGAAGAAGGCGAAGACGCCCGCGGAGATGACCGCCGGCCGGATGGTCGGCAGCGTGACGTGCCAGAAGGCCTCGTGCGGCCGGGCCCCCAGGACCCGGGCGGCCCTGGCGAGCGTGTCGCCGGTCTGGCGGAGCGCTCCCGACACCGTCGTCGTGACGAAGGGCAACGCGAGGACCGCGTGCACCAGCACGATGCCGCCCATGGAGCCGTACAGGCCGAAGCGGCTGAAGACGAGGAGCGTGCCGAGGGCGAGAATGATGACCGGCACGACCTGCGGCCCCAGGAAGATCGGTCCCGCGATCCGCACCGCGCGGCCGTCGCGGCTCAGGACCAGCGCCGCCGCCGTGCCGACGACAGTCGCGAGCAGCGCGCTGGCGGCTGCGATGACCAGGCTGCGCCAGGTCGCGTCGATCCAGCCGGGCGTGGCGAAGAAGTCCTCGTACCAGTGCAGCGTGAAGCCGGTCGGCGGGAATTTGAGGTATCGCGTCTCACTGACCGACATCGGTACCACCAGCAGCAGCGGCAGCAACAGGTAGAGGAGGACGCCGACGAAATAGACGGGCAGGAGGTAGCGTCCAGACTGTTCCCACAGTGTTCGTTTCATCGCGTCCCTCCATGGCCGCTCAGCCGGGTCACGCGCCGGAAGAGCAGGGCGACGGCGCCCACCATCAGGAAGCCGGCGACCAGCAGCACCATCCCGAGAGCCGAACCCAGCCCCCAGTCGAGGGTGACCGTGATCTGCGTCGCGATGATGTTCGCGATCATGTTTTCCTTCGGCCCGCCGACCAGGGCCGGGGTGATGAAGAAGCCCAGCGCCAGGACGAAGGTGAGCATCCACGCGTTGACCGCGCCGCCGGCGCTCAGCGGCAGGAAGACGTGGAGAAAGCCGCGCCACGGGGTGGCGCCGAGGATGCGCGACGCCAGCAGCAGGGAGCGGTTGATGGTCGTCATGCTGGAGAACATGACCAGGATGGCGACCGGCAGGAGCACCTGCACCATCGCGATGTACACGGCCCCACGGCTGTAAAGCATCTGGAGCGGCGTATCGATGATCCCCGCACCGATCAGCATGGAGTTCACCAATCCCTCGCGGCCCAGGACGACGATCCAGCCGAAGGTCCGCACCAGCACACTGACCCAAAGCGGCGTCAGAATGAGCAGGAGGAGCAACGTGCGGCGCCGCGGCGGGCAGGACGCCAGACAATAGGCGGCGGGGTAGCCGGCCAGGATGCACGCGAAGGCCACGCCGGCGGCGAGTTGCAACGTTCCGAACAGGATGGTGCGGTAGGGCCCCTCGCCAAGCGCTTCCTGGTAATGCTCCGCCGTCAGTCCGGCGTCGCCCTGCAGACTCCACAGGGCGACCTCGCCCACCGGGACGAGGAAGGCCAGGAGGAACAGCAAAGCCGCCGGAGCGAGCAGCCAGAGGGAGGAGAAGGGCGCGCGCCGTCGGCGCGCCGCCCCTATCCCATCACGCGGCATGGAAACGCCGTCGCTCATTGCAGACGCCAAGTTTCCCACCGCTTCTGAATGCGCGGCAGGTTTTCGGCCCAGAATTCGGCGTTCAGCGCGAACTGCACCTCCATGTTTTCCGGGCTGGTCGGAAGTTGCCTGGCTTCCTCCGCCGACAGGATCTTGTAGATGTCGGGGTTGAAGCTGGAGTAGGGCATGGCGCGGGCGATCTCGGCCAGACGCTGCGGCTCGTTCCAGCAGTATTTCATGAACTGCATGGCCGCGGCGGCGTTGTTGGCCCCCTTGACGATCGAGTAGTAGCTGACGTCGAGCGAGCCGCCGTTCCAGATCAGCTCGACCGGGAGCTTGTCCTTCTGCAACTGCTGAATACGGCCGTTGAAGGCGGTCGCGTAGAACACTTCGCCGCTGGCCAGCAACTGGACCGGCTGCTGCCCGCTGGTCCACCATACGGTGATCGCCGGCTTGATCTCGTCGAGCTTCTTGAAGGCGCGATCCACGCCTTCCGGCGAACGGAGCACGTCATAGACCTCGGACGGCTTCACGCCGTCGGCGATCAGCGCGAATTCCAGGTTCTCCGCCGGGGAGTTGCGCAGCGTGCGGGGGCCGGGGAATTGCTTGACGTCCCAGAAGTCCTTCCAGCCGGTGAAGGTCTTGCCTTCCGGCAGCTTGTCCGTGCGCACGCCGATGGTGGTGGAATAGGCCACCGATCCGATCGCGTGGCTCTTGCGGGCGATCGGCGGCAGCTTGTTTTCAGGGTCGACCACCGACCAGTCGATGGGCTCCAGCCAACCGTTCTTCTGCGATACCGGCAGTCCCGAACGCTCGGTGGGCGCGATGTCCCACAGAATGTTCCTGGTGGTCTGCTGGGCACGGATCTGGGCGAGGGAGTCTTCCGTCGCGGCCTGCGTGACGGTGATCCCCGTCTCCTTGGTGAAGGGCTGGATGCAGATGCGGTTGAGCGTTTCCGCCCAAGCGCCGCCGTAATTGGCGATCACGACCGTCTTGTCCCGGGATTGAGCCAGCGCCGCACCACCAGCGGCGCCGACGAGCGCCGCTCCGAGAGAGAGGCTCCACAGCAGCTTGTTCATAGAACGCTCCTCTATCAGCTTTTCATCGACTGGTTCTGGAAAGGTCTGGAACGAGGACGACGTCGGATGGGCGGAGAACGAGGTTCGCCGTCTCTCCGCGTTCCGGGATCCGGTCCCTGTCGCGTCTCTGTTCCCGGAAGTGGATGAGCGCACCGTGGCCGGTGCGGGCGCTGTATTCGATCACGTCGCCCAGGAACACGGCCTCCTGGACGGTGACCGATACGGCGATGTCCGGCCCTTCGGCCGGGCGGCGCTGCAGCTTCTCGGGGCGAATGCTTGCGTACCAGGAGCCTGGACGGGCAATGAACACGTCGTCCCGATAGGTGATGCCGAGTTCGGGAATGGCCACCGTTCCGGGCTGCGCCACGCCGGCGGCAAGCAGGTTGGTCTGCCCGATGAAATCGGCGACGAAGCGGCTTTGCGGTGCGTCGTACATTTCGGACGGCGTGCCGACCTGTTCGATCCGTCCGTCGCGCAACACGACGATGCGCGACGACATGGCCAAGGCCTCACGCTGATCGTGGGTCACATAGACCACGGTGCAGCCGAGTTGGTGCTGGATTTCCTTGATCTCGAACTGCAGCGCCTCGCGCAATTTGAGGTCGAGGGCGCCCAGCGGTTCGTCCATGAGCAGGACGGGAGGTTCGAACACGATGGCGCGGGCGAAGGCGACACGCTGCTGTTGTCCGCCGGACAGATCGCGTGGCATGCGACCGGCCAACGGGCCGAGCCGCACGATCTCCAGCACCCGCTCCACCCGCTCCTTGATCTCCCGGCGCGGCGCGCGGCGCATGCGCAGCGGGAAGGCGATGTTGTCGAACACCGACATGTGGGGGAACAGGGAATAGTTCTGGAACACCATCCCCAGATTTCGCCGCTCCGGCGGCTCGTCGATCACCGAACGTCCGTCGATGCGGATGTCGCCCGAGTCGGCCGTGGAGAAGCCCGCAAGTGCATTGAGCGCGGTGGTTTTGCCGGACCCGCTCGATCCAAGGATCGTCAGGAACTCTCCCGGACGAATCGTCAAAGAGAAATCATGAAGCGCCTTTACCGATCCATAGGCCTTCCTGACGGATTGGAACTCGATCGTCGCGCCGGTGGACCTCGTTTTCAGGTTCGCCTCCCTGGTCAAGGTGCCACTTGAAGGTTTATTCACGTCCACCATCGTAGGTACCATCGGCCTGTCCAGTGATGACGCATTGTCTAAAAATGACAGTATGTATAAAAATGTACCGCGTCAAGAGGCCACAGTGCGATTGTCCAACATTCATGGTCAGGACCGATTCGGTCGAAGGGTGAGGGCGTAAGATGCGGGAGGGTGTGGGCAAACCGGGAAGCGAGCCCGAGTGTGGTGAAGGCTCCGCTCCGCTGTTCTTCGAAGAGGTGCTCGCGATATGGAGCCGGGAACGGACGCGCCCGAAACGGGAGCGGACGCGCTACATGCTGCTCTCGATCGTCGCCCGTCACCTTCGGACGTTTCCGGGAAAACTGATGACCGTCGAGGCGCTGCTTGACGAGGCCGGGCTATCCCGTGGCACTTTCTACAACTATTTCAAAGACATGGACGAGTGCGCCGCTGTCCTCGTCAATCTGTTCTTTGAGCATGTGACGTATCGGCGGTCGGCACCCAAGGGGCCGAGGAGCAGTTACGATGCGATACTGGACGCCAATACGGTCTATTGCCGCGCTTACGAGGCGAACGCCGGCGTCTACAGCCTGTTCTCCGAGCTCGCCACACGTGACCCGGAGGTGCTGCGCATGCGCGAACGCATGAATTCAGAGTGGGTCGATCGCATCATAGCGGTCGTCGCCCGCCGTCGCGGTCGTCCATTTACCGAGGGTGAGCGCAGCAAATTTGAAGGTGTTCTGAGATTGATGATCGCTATGACGATCGAGAGCCTTCGAGAAAGATTCGTTCATGGCGACGCGCTGCTGTGTCGGTCGTTTCCCACCGCCGACAGCTTGGCAAAAGCTCTGTCGGACCAGTGGTACAAGGCGATGGAGGAATTCGATTGTCCAACCCAGCAGGCTACAGACGCCACTTGAAAACGTGTTCATGCCAGGCGGCTTCAGGCCTGGTGTGGCAAATTTCCCCATCACGTGAATTTAGAACGTTTGACAACGTGTTGTACGGAGGCGGCTGCGTCGGTGTCAGCCCCTTCAGCATGTATTTCGGCCAGGGCCGGACCATGGGTTGGCGCCTCGTCGGTGTTGATGGCCGCCGGCTTCTCGCACTCCTTCAAGCCGTTGGGCGCCTTGGCCGGGAAGCGCTTGGCAGAGGCGGCGGTGTTTCGTGTGGGAGAGAGGCGGAGGTCGATGATGACCCCAGGCTTGTCGGCGGCCCGATAGAGGTGGGCCGACGCACCGCCCGGGGCACGATCCCACCCTCCGACGTGGCGATCCCTGACCTCCGACACCGCTTGGCCCCCTCCAGCGTCCAACCCCCTCCGCTGCATGCCGGGGTCGTGTCCCGAAGCGTGGTGTAGCTGTGGGGAAGCGGCCCGCCGCAGCGCCTTCCCATGGCTGGCGTAGGCGGGCCGGTTATCCACAGCGGGGCGGTCATCGCGGTTCTTCGATAGAGTCTG